>NZ_CP035758.1:0-5670308 GCF_004208415.1 Ktedonosporobacter rubrisoli
TCTCTCTTGTCAGCCCCTCTGGCTCCTGCCTGTTGGTGTGGGCATGATCCTGATGCTCTTCATCGTCATCGCGGGATCAGTGGTGCTGGGATGGGTGCAGACGGCTTCAGACGATCTGCACTATGGCCGTCCTCGCACCTTCCAGATGGATGCCTTTGTGGGGCATGAAACCGGTAGCACCTCCAGCCACTTCATCGCGCTTAATTTGCAAGGAAAGATTGAGATCATTGAATTGCCTGGAGGTGATCCAACGCGAGCGAGAATGTATGTTGGGCCTAAAATCTATGGACCAGGAGCAGATCTGGTTCCAGTGACGTTGCGCTTCGTGGAAGGAGCCCAGCCTCATCATCCGGAGATGCTTATTCTCTTCCAGAACACGCAAGTGGTCTTTCGCAATGCCAATGGCACCTTTGCGCCTGCAACTCATACGTAGTGGGCGTGTCCTGCCAAAACCTCGTCATCCGGTGGCGTGCAGGGCTGCTGGCAGGGTAGCCTCTATGTGGAGAACGTCGCCGTCAAAACCCATCAGGAAGAAGGCTTGATTTTGGGGGAAAATCGGGTATAGTTGATTCTGTTAGCTACAAGAGAACCATTGAATGGTTCTCTTGTTTTTTGTGTTCAAAAGTTTCGTTTTCTCCATTTCTCTCGCCCTCATATGATACCTTCACCCCGTGTCATTGGGGGAACGACAAATTATGTTCCCTCAATTAAGGAACCTCTATCAATTATTGGTACATCAGTCATTGTTCCCCACACATCTACAATTCAGAGTAACAATGGCAATTGTTACTCTATCTGATCGAGAAACGAGGGAGAATATAGTCTTATAGGAGGGCACATCAGGCTGTAAATCGACAAAATAGATGAGGGTAAAATTGGCGGGATAAGTGAGTGGTAAAAAAGAAGGGAAGAAGCAGAGAGTGAGAAATGAGGAGAAGATGGAAGGAGCCAGGGAAAGCCCTCAAGAAGCTGTTCAAAGAAGCATCAGGGAAGGTGTGAAATAGGGGCAAAAAGCAGCGGAGAGGAATGGTGAAAAGGAGTCGTCACAGGTGGTGAAAACGGAGGAGGAGAGGGAGAGAGAGACATAGAGGGTATGGGGAAAGCGCGTGTGGAGCGTGCCGATAGGGATCTATCAAAGACTGTGCAAAAAAGAGCCTCAAAGAAAAGAAAGAAAAGGATAGCCCCATTTTTTTGCGAAATAGATGAGGGGAAATCTGGAGGAGAACATGAAGTGGCTGGGTAAAAAGAGGTGATATATGGGGAAAGATGTAAATAAGATAGGTCTATCTGGTGAGAGAGGGAGACAAGAGCAGGAAAAGGAGAGGTCTCGGCATCTCTAAGAGAAGCTGGAGACCTCACTTTTATGGAAAATTGATGGAAAAGGGAGAGAATATACTGGCTCATGGGGTGAGAGGGAGGAGGAAACAACAGGGAGGGAGTATGAAGCAAGAGAGAAGAGTGCCGAGCCTCACGGAGTTGACGGAAGAGCAACGGACAGAGGCATATAGGCGCTATGAAGTGGTGAAAGAGTGTGTGGAAGAAGGAGTGCCGCAAACGGAGGTGGCGCGGGAATATGGAGTGCCGCTCTCGACATTGCAGCGCTGGGTGCATCAGTATCGGGAAGATGGGCTGTGTGGATTGGCCCGGCAACCGCGTGCGGATCGAGGGACGCGGCGCAATCTCTCGGAAGAGGTGGTGAAAGTGATCGAGGGATTGGCCTTACGCAAACCGCGCAGATCGATGGCAACGATCCATCGGCAGGTGAGTGCGATTGCGCTCACGCAGGATGGGAAGAACCCAGCTATGCGCAGGTGTATCGAATCGTGAAAGCGTTGTCACCAGCGTTGGTGACGTTGGCGCAGGAGGGGGCCGGGAGCTATCGAGAGGAATATGAGCTGTTGTATCGGCGAGAAGCGGGAAGGGCCAACGAGATCTGGCAAGCGGATCATTGTCTGTTACCAATTTGGGTCAAAGATGGGCAGGGCAAGAGCGCTCGACCGTGGTTGACGGTGATCGAGGATGATAAGAGCCGAGCCATAGCTGGCTATCGGTTCTCGTGGTCAGCCCCCAGTGCGATCCAAACGGCACTAACACTCCGGCAGGCGATCTGGCGCAAAGAAGATCCACAGTGGCAGGTGTGTGGTATCCCCGAGGTGTTCTATACCGATCATGGGAGTGATTTTACGAGCGTGCATTTGGAGCAGGTGGGAGCGGATCTCAAGATGCAGTTGGTGTTTTCGCAGGTGGGAAGGCCGCGAGGGCGAGGCAAGATTGAGCGATTTTTTCAGAGTGTGGAACAACTCTTTTTAGAAAGACAGCCCGGCTATGCGCCATCGGAAGCGTGGCCGAAGTCTGTGGGGCAGGGAGCCGGGAAGGAGAGAGCAGGGGTGCTGACGCTCTGGGAGTTGGAGCAGTGCTTTCGGGAGTGGTTGCTCTCGGACTATCACCGTCGGGTGCAAAAAGGGCACAGCAGGGGACCGCAGGAGCGCTGGGAAGAAGGGGATTGTTGCCGAGGATGCCGGAGTCGTTGGAACAGTTAGATCTGTTGTTGGTGCAGGTGGCAAGGAAGCGGCGGGTGCAACAGAGCGGGATTGCTTTTGAAGGATATACGTATCTGGATCCCACCCTCTCGGCCTATGTGGGGGAGGAGGTCATGATCCGGTATGATCCGATAGATCTCGCAGAGATCAGAGTGTTTTTTCAAAATCGGTTTGTCTGCCGGGCGATCTGTCCAGAATTGTCGGGACAAACAGTGAGTTTGAAGGAAATTGTGGCAGCCCGGCAGGCAAGGAGAAGGGATCTGAGAGGAGAACTAGCAGAGCGAAAAGCGTTAGTGAAGCACTATGTGAAACGCGAAGCCGAAACCAGCCGCAGGGCTACGGCAGAGCAAGCAGTGGGGGAGAAAGCGGCAGCAGTGAAGCTGGAAGTTCGCCAGCCAAGATGCAGGAGCAAGAGGCCCCTGTGTCAACGAAAACGCGTCTGAAGAGGTATAGGAATGAGTAAGGCGAAGACGAAGGAGCTCATGGGGCCGGTTGCGAGAGAAGGAGTGGTGGTCTGGGAAGGGCTGGGTGAGGAGCAAGAGGAAGAAGAGGTGCATCGTCGGCTGTGGAAGCGGTTTGTGCAGACGAAAGAGTATGGGAGATTTGTAGAGTTCTGTGAGGAGTGCCGAGCCTCGCGCTATATCGGGGTGTGCTATGGAGCAGCAGGAGTAGGAAAAACCGAGTCGGCGAAGGAATATGCACGCTGGGATGAAATTGAGCCATTGTTGTCCTGGCATGGGTGGTGCAGCCCCGGTTGTCGCCAGAGAATCCCAGGCCGACAGTCGCGCTCTATACGCCCACGGCGACGGTGACGGCCAGGCAAATAGAGAAAGACATTGCGCTGCTGCGCTGGAGTCTGCGGGTGATTGGAGAGGCGGCCCGCGCCGTGCCCCAAGAGGTGGAGACGGTGGAAGGGATGGTGCGTCCGGGGCAGGTAGACCTGTTAGTGGTGGATGAGGCAGATCGACTCAAACCACAAGCCGTGGAGGTGCTGCGAGATGTGTATGATCGAAGTCCCACGGGGCTAGTGTTGATCGGGATGCCTGGGCTGGAGAAACGTTTGGCCCGCTATCCGCAACTGTATTCGCGGGTGGGTTTTGTCCATCAATATCGGACGTTGGGAAAAGAAGAACAGCAGGAGCTTGTTGAACAACAGGTGCGCTCTTTGGCGGAGGAAGAGGTGAGGGGAGGAAGATCGAGAAGGAGGCAGTGGCGCAGATTATTCGTATGACGGGCGGGAATTTTCGGCAGATGGAACGGTTGCTCTTGCAAATGAAACGGATCATCGAGATTAATCCAGAGGTCGAACAGGTGAACCGAGAAGTGGTAGAAGCAGCGCGAGAGCAGTTAGTGTTTGGAAGAGGTGTCTAAACCGAGAGCAGGAGGAGGCTCTCTTCTGGTTTGCCTTTTCAAGACAGAGAAAGAAAGCATGTGTTTTTCTCTGTCTGAGCATTGTTCAGAGATGCGTTAATGATGGCCCAGGATGCGCTTGCGAGTAGTGCGTTGCTGGACTTCTGTCGCTTCTCTTTCATCGATTTCATCTTGTACATGGCGTGGTTGGAGGGATTGTTTCTCGATGTGTAAATATTCAACCTGATCTTTCTCGTGATTGAACACGGCGATCCATGTGTATGTGCGCCCTTGACGTTTCACCACCGCCGGGGTGATTTCCGAGGGTGATTTTATCCAATAAACTTGCATGAGCATTTCTCCTTTCACTCTGTTCTACAGAAGGTTCCAGTCATTTTCCTGGTATCGCTTTTGCGTTGCGCACTTCTTATAGTCTTTTGGGAGAGAGAAAATTGGGGATCTGGAACTCACCCACCGATCCATGCGTGGTTTTCGTGCCCGCTCTCCCTGTGAACGGCTCGGATGACGCGCACATGAGCAATGTCCAAAGGAGTCTAGTATATTTACGAGAGGATGTGAGGTAAAGCCTTGACATGTACCAAAGAATTATAGTACAATGATAAGTAATGACGACGGAACAAGAAAGAGGAGGTGTGCTCTATGGGAGAAATGACACGCTGGCAACACGAGTGCTTGTTTGCAGCGGGCGGATTGCTGGATCGGTTGCGCCCCTTAGGGGTGACTGAGGAACGGGAGATTGAGCGTCTCTGTCAAGAGGAAATCGCGGCCTGGCGTGCGCGTCCGACGATGGTCGTCGAAAGTTCCCTCCAGGAGCCGCTGCGGCATGCCCGCAATGCCATTCGGGAGCATCTTCCTCTCACTGGTGCTAATCGGTGGAAGAATCCGAAGACGAAGAAGTACGAGCACATTGCGCTCAAGTATCTCAACTTTTCATTGGAGGAGTGGCAGCGCATCAATACCGATAGCGAGGAGCGCTTTGCCCAAAGAATACGCTCGCAGCAACGCATTGACGATCCCGATGCGGTTGTGTGTCTCTCCGAAGACCTCTTGCGCAGGCCTGAGTGGTATAACTTGGCACTCGGGGTGACCATCAACACCGGGCGTCGGAGCACCGAAGTGCTCAAAACGGGGTCTTCTCTCCCAAGACCGCCTATACACTCTGGTTTAAGGGGCAATTAAAGACGAAGGAATATGATTTAGAGGCGTATGAGATCCCCACGCTGGTGCCCGCGGATCTGGTGCTTGCGGCTATTGCTCGCTTGCGGCAGCTCCTGGATTGCTCTCAGATGAGCAATGATGCGGTCAGTCAGCGCTTTGGCCCGGTGATGCGTCAAATGGCGGATCAGCACTTACGTGACCTGATCCCCAAGAAAGATGAGGGCAAAACCTGTATACGCATCTGTCCCGTTCCATTTATGGGCGCTTGTGTGTGCTCTATCACTGCCCCCCTGCCGTGTTCGATTTACAGTATATGGCGCATATTCTCGGCCACTATTGGTATTTTCGTGAGCAGGACGAGAAGAAACGGGCGAATCTGGATAGCACCTTGCATTATATGGACTATGTGATTGGTGATGGCCATGGCAACTTGGACGGTCGTCGTGGCATTTGGCTGGGTACGAAACCGGGCGTTGAGGTGCTTGATGCCTTTCGAAAGGAGTGGGAGGAGATGACACAGCCACCCGTGATACGAACAGGTCATTCTGGAAAGAAGAAAGAGCCAATGGAGAGCAGCATCCGGTGAGACCCAAGAAGCGTTCCATCCTCAATTGTTTGCCCCAACAGAAGACCCTGTTTGATGCCGAGATGGAGCGGCGAAGCCTGGCCCATCAGCATGAATTGGTTGGCGCGCTCTTGAATGAAGCGGCCTGGTATCGGCAGATGGATGCGGAACTTTCCCCTCTTTCCGAAGCGCTGCAAGCGTCTACCCCATTGGGGACTCTGAGATCCCTCATTGCAGTGTATCAGGGGGAGAAGCAAGACGTGGCAGTCAGCACCCATCTCCAGCAACGCTGGGGGTGTCGCTTGACCAGATCGATGCGCTCTTTGAGAAGGCCGTCGAGGATGGCTATAAGGAGCCTCTCAAATACTTTGAGGGCACCCTAGAAAAACGGGAGAGCTATAAAGCAGGGCGCAGAAGCGGGCCCAAAAATACCAGCAAACGGATTTTACCCTGCTTCCCTATTCCCAACTGGAACATATTCGGATGCCTGAAGCGGCGCAGGAGCGGGTTCGTCGCATTGTCCTGACCATCATGCGGCACAATGAACGGGCCAACCCCGTGATCGTTGGTATATCAATGCTGGACTCATCTACCAACTCAAAACGATCCGCCATGAGCTGATCAATGCCTATCTCAAGGAACATGAAGAAGAGATCAAAAACCATCATCGCCAGTTGGGTATTGAACCCCGGTATAATCGCAAAATGGAATCGATTCGGGAAATGATCACCATTCCTGAGGAACCTCTCCCTTAAATGGGTCTCTCCATGCTCTTCCTAAAGAAGTAACATCTCTTGCCTTTTGGTTGTGCTGTCGTCATACAAAAATTGTACAATAGAATTGTTGGTATGTAAAATTATTTGGTATAGATTATGATTATACAAAAGAATATCAGGTACAATATGTTACGGAGTATACCTGTACCTGATATTCTTTTGTATAATCATTTAAGGGATGGGAAACCTCAACTTGTTGTACTTTAGAAATTGATGTACAGATTTATGGAGAGAGAACAACCTATTTGCCCCGATTTCTCGTACCATAGATAACATAGTACGCAAAATATCTATACAACACAACCTAATGTAAAGAAAACGAACTCCAATACTTGTAATGATGACCGGTCTATTTTCTTCGTCACGTGTATCTATTGTGTACACAATAGATACACGTGACGAAGAAAATAGACCGGTCATCATTACAAGTATTGGAGTTCGTTTTCTTTACATTAGGTTGTGTTGTATAGATATTTTGCGTACTATGTTATCTATGGTACGAGAAATCGGGGCAAATAGGTTGTTCTCTCTCCATAAATCTGTACATCAATTTCTAAAGTACAACAAGTTGAGGTTTCCCATCCCTTAAATGATTATACAAAAGAATATCAGGTACAGGTATACTCCGTAACATATTGTACCTGATATTCTTTTGTATAATCATAATCTATACCAAATAATTTTACATACCAACAATTCTATTGTACAATTTTTGTATGACGACAGCACAACCAAAAGGCAAGAGATGTTACTTCTTTAGGAAGAGCATGGAGAGACCCATTTAAGGGAGAGGTTCCTCAGGAATGGTGATCATTTCCCGAATCGATTCCATTTTGCGATTATACCGGGGTTCAATACCCAACTGGCGATGATGGTTTTTGATCTCTTCTTCATGTTCCTTGAGATAGGCATTGATCAGCTCATGGCGGATCGTTTTGAGTTGGTAGATGAGTCCAGCATTGATATACCAACGATCACGGGGTTGGGCCCGTTCATTGTGCCGCATGATGGTCAGGACAATGCGACGAACCCGCTCCTGCGCCGCTTCAGGCATCCGAATATGTTCCAGTTGGGAATAGGGAAGCAGGGTAAAATCCGTTTGCTGGTATTTTTGGGCCCGCTTCTGCGCCCCTGCTTTATAGCTCTCCCGTTTTTCTAGGGTGCCCTCAAAGTATTTGAGAGGCTCCTTATAGCCATCCTCGACGGCCTTCTCAAAGAGCGCATCGATCTGGTCAAGCGACACCCCCCAGCGTTGCTGGAGATGGGTGCTGACTGCCACGTCTTGCTTCTCCCCCTGATACACTGCAATGAGGGATCTCAGAGTCCCCAATGGGGTAGACGCTTGCAGCGCTTCGGAAAGAGGGGAAAGTTCCGCATCCATCTGCCGATACCAGGCCGCTTCATTCAAGAGCGCGCCAACCAATTCATGCTGATGGGCCAGGCTTCGCCGCTCCATCTCGGCATCAAACAGGGTCTTCTGTTGGGGCAAACAATTGAGGATGGAACGCTTCTTGGGTCTCACCGGATGCTGCTCTCCCATTGGCTCTTTCTTCTTTCCAGAATGACCTGTTCGTATCACGGGTGGCTGTGTCATCTCCTCCCACTCCTTTCGAAAGGCATCAAGCACCTCAACGCCCGGTTTCGTACCCAGCCAAATGCCACGACGACCGTCCAAGTTGCCATGGCCATCACCAATCACATAGTCCATATAATGCAAGGTGCTATCCAGATTCGCCCGTTTCTTCTCGTCCTGCTCACGAAAATACCAATAGTGGCCGAGAATATGCGCCATATACTGTAAATCGAACACGGCAGGGGGGCAGTGATAGAGCACACACAAGCGCCCATAAATGGAACGGGACAGATGCGTATACAGGTTTTGCCCCTCATCTTTCTTGGGGATCAGGTCACGTAAGTGCTGATCCGCCATTTGACGCATCACCGGGCCAAAGCGCTGACTGACCGCATCATTGCTCATCTGAGAGCAATCCAGGAGCTGCCGCAAGCGAGCAATAGCCGCAAGCACCAGATCCGCGGGCACCAGCGTGGGGATCTCATACGCCTCTAAATCATATTCCTTCGTCTTTAATTGCCCCTTAAACCAGAGTGTATAGGCGGTCTTGGGAGAGAAGACCCCCGTTTTGAGCACTTCGGTGCTCCGACGCCCGGTGTTGATGGTCACCCCGAGTGCCAAGTTATACCACTCAGGCCTGCGCAAGAGGTCTTCGGAGAGACACACAACCGCATCGGGATCGTCAATGCGTTGCTGCGAGCGTATTCTTTGGGCAAAGCGCTCCTCGCTATCGGTATTGATGCGCTGCCACTCCTCCAATGAAAAGTTGAGATACTTGAGCGCAATGTGCTCGTACTTCTTCGTCTTCGGATTCTTCCACCGATTAGCACCAGTGAGAGGAAGATGCTCCCGAATGGCATTGCGGGCATGCCGCAGCGGCTCCTGGAGGGAACTTTCGACGACCATCGTCGGACGCGCACGCCAGGCCGCGATTTCCTCTTGACAGAGACGCTCAATCTCCCGTTCCTCAGTCACCCCTAAGGGGCGCAACCGATCCAGCAATCCGCCCGCTGCAAACAAGCACTCGTGTTGCCAGCGTGTCATTTCTCCCATAGAGCACACCTCCTCTTTCTTGTTCCGTCGTCATTACTTATCATTGTACTATAATTCTTTGGTACATGTCAAGGCTTTACCTCACATCCTCTCGTAAATATACTAGACTCCTTTGGACATTGCTCATGTGCGCGTCATCCGAGCCGTTCACAGGGAGAGCGGGCACGAAAACCACGCATGGATCGGTGGGTGAGTTCCAGATCCCCAATTTTCTCTCTCCCAAAAGACTATAAGAAGTGCGCAACGCAAAAGCGATACCAGGAAAATGACTGGAACCTTCTGTAGAACAGAGTGAAAGGAGAAATGCTCATGCAAGTTTATTGGATAAAATCACCCTCGGAAATCACCCCGGCGGTGGTGAAACGTCAAGGGCGCACATACACATGGATCGCCGTGTTCAATCACGAGAAAGATCAGGTTGAATATTTACACATCGAGAAACAATCCCTCCAACCACGCCATGTACAAGATGAAATCGATGAAAGAGAAGCGACAGAAGTCCAGCAACGCACTACTCGCAAGCGCATCCTGGGCCATCATTAACGCATCTCTGAACAATGCTCAGACAGAGAAAAACACATGCTTTCTTTCTCTGTCTTGAAAAGGCAAACCAGAAGAGAGCCTCCTCCTGCTCTCGGTTTAGACACCTCTTCCAAACACTAACTGCTCTCGCGCTGCTTCTACCACTTCTCGGTTCACCTGTTCGACCTCTGGATTAATCTCGATGATCCGTTTCATTTGCAAGAGCAACCGTTCCATCTGCCGAAAATTCCCGCCCGTCATACGAATAATCTGCGCCACTGCCTCCTTCTCGATCTTCCTCCCCTCACCTCTTCCTCCGCCAAAAGAGCGCACCTGTTGTTCAACAAGCTCCTGCTGTTCTTCTTTTCCCAACGTCCGATATTGATGGACAAAACCCACCCGCGAATACAGTTGCGGATAGCGGGCCAAACGTTTCTCCAGCCCAGGCATCCCGATCAACACTAGCCCCGTGGGACTTCGATCATACACATCTCGCAGCACCTCCACGGCTTGTGGTTTGAGTCGATCTGCCTCATCCACCACTAACAGGTCTACCTGCCCCGGACGCACCATCCCTTCCACCGTCTCCACCTCTTGGGGCACGGCGCGGGCCGCCTCTCCAATCACCCGCAGACTCCAGCGCAGCAGCGCAATGTCTTTCTCTATTTGCCTGGCCGTCACCGTCGCCGTGGGCGTATAGAGCGCGACTGTCGGCCTGGGATTCTCTGGCGACAACCGGGGCTGCACCACCCCATGCCAGGACAACAATGGCTCAATTTCATCCCAGCGTGCATATTCCTTCGCCGACTCGGTTTTTCCTACTCCTGCTGCTCCATAGCACACCCCGATATAGCGCGAGGCTCGGCACTCCTCACAGAACTCTACAAATCTCCCATACTCTTTCGTCTGCACAAACCGCTTCCACAGCCGACGATGCACCTCTTCTTCCTCTTGCTCCTCACCCAGCCCTTCCCAGACCACCACTCCTTCTCTCGCAACCGGCCCCATGAGCTCCTTCGTCTTCGCCTTACTCATTCCTATACCTCTTCAGACGCGTTTTCGTTGACACAGGGGCCTCTTGCTCCTGCATCTTGGCTGGCGAACTTCCAGCTTCACTGCTGCCGCTTTCTCCCCCCACTGCTTGCTCTGCCGTAGCCCTGCGGCTGGTTTCGGCTTCGCGTTTCACATAGTGCTTCACTAACGCTTTTCGCTCTGCTAGTTCTCCTCTCAGATCCCTTCTCCTTGCCTGCCGGGCTGCCACAATTTCCTTCAAACTCACTGTTTGTCCCGACAATTCTGGACAGATCGCCCGGCAGACAAACCGATTTTGAAAAAACACTCTGATCTCTGCGAGATCTATCGGATCATACCGGATCATGACCTCCTCCCCCACATAGGCCGAGAGGGTGGGATCCAGATACGTATATCCTTCAAAAGCAATCCCGCTCTGTTGCACCCGCCGCTTCCTTGCCACCTGCACCAACAACAGATCTAACTGTTCCAACGACTCCGGCATCCTCGGCAACAATCCCCCTTCTTCCCAGCGCTCCTGCGGTCCCCTGCTGTGCCCTTTTTGCACCCGACGGTGATAGTCCGAGAGCAACCACTCCCGAAAGCACTGCTCCAACTCCCAGAGCGTCAGCACCCCTGCTCTCTCCTTCCCGGCTCCCTGCCCCACAGACTTCGGCCACGCTTCCGATGGCGCATAGCCGGGCTGTCTTTCTAAAAAGAGTTGTTCCACACTCTGAAAAAATCGCTCAATCTTGCCTCGCCCTCGCGGCCTTCCCACCTGCGAAAACACCAACTGCATCTTGAGATCCGCTCCCACCTGCTCCAAATGCACGCTCGTAAAATCACTCCCATGATCGGTATAGAACACCTCGGGGATACCACACACCTGCCACTGTGGATCTTCTTTGCGCCAGATCGCCTGCCGGAGTGTTAGTGCCGTTTGGATCGCACTGGGGGCTGACCACGAGAACCGATAGCCAGCTATGGCTCGGCTCTTATCATCCTCGATCACCGTCAACCACGGTCGAGCGCTCTTGCCCTGCCCATCTTTGACCCAAATTGGTAACAGACAATGATCCGCTTGCCAGATCTCGTTGGCCCTTCCCGCTTCTCGCCGATACAACAGCTCATATTCCTCTCGATAGCTCCCGGCCCCCTCCTGCGCCAACGTCACCAACGCTGGTGACAACGCTTTCACGATTCGATACACCTGCGCATAGCTGGGTTCTTCCCATCCCTGCGTGAGCGCAATCGCACTCACCTGCCGATGGATCGTTGCCATCGATCTGCGCGGTTTGCGTAAGGCCAATCCCTCGATCACTTTCACCACCTCTTCCGAGAGATTGCGCCGCGTCCCTCGATCCGCACGCGGTTGCCGGGCCAATCCACACAGCCCATCTTCCCGATACTGATGCACCCAGCGCTGCAATGTCGAGAGCGGCACTCCATATTCCCGCGCCACCTCCGTTTGCGGCACTCCTTCTTCCACACACTCTTTCACCACTTCATAGCGCCTATATGCCTCTGTCCGTTGCTCTTCCGTCAACTCCGTGAGGCTCGGCACTCTTCTCTCTTGCTTCATACTCCCTCCCTGTTGTTTCCTCCTCCCTCTCACCCCATGAGCCAGTATATTCCTCTCCCTTTTCCATCAATTTTCCATAAAAAGTGAGGTCTCCAGCTTCTCTTAGAGATGCCGAGACCTCTCCTTTTCCTGCTCTTGTCTCCCTCTCTCACCAGATAGACCTATCTTATTTACATCTTTCCCCATATATCACCTCTTTTACCCAGCCACTTCATGTTCTCCTCCAGATTTCCCCTCATCTATTTCGCAAAAAAATGGGGCTATCCTTTTCTTTCTTTTCTTTGAGGCTCTTTTTTGCACAGTCTTTGATAGATCCCTATCGGCACGCTCCACACGCGCTTTCCCCATACCCTCTATGTCTCTCTCTCCCTCTCCTCCTCCGTTTTCACCACCTGTGACGACTCCTTTTCACCATTCCTCTCCGCTGCTTTTTGCCCCTATTTCACACCTTCCCTGATGCTTCTTTGAACAGCTTCTTTGAGGGCTTTCCCCTGGCTCCTTCCATCTTCTCCTCCATTTCTCACTCTCTGCTTCTTCCCTTCTTTTTTACCACTCACTTATCCCGCCAATTTTACCCTCATCTATTTTGTCGATTTACAGCCTGATGTGCCCTCCTATAAAGACTATATTCTCCCTCGTTTCTCGATCAGATAGAGTAACAATTGCCATTGTTACTCTGAATTGTAGATGTGTGGGGGAACAATGACTGATGTACCAATAATTGATAGAGGTTCCTTAATTGAGGGAACATAATTTGTCGTTCCCCCAATGACACGGGGTGAAGGTATCATATGAGGGCGAGAGAAATGGAGAAAACGAAACTTTTGAACACAAAAACAAGAGAACCATTCAATGGTTCTCTTGTAGCTAACAGAATCAACTATACCCGATTTTCCCCCAAAATCAAGCCTTCTTCCTGATGGGTTTTGACGGCGACGTTCTCCACATAGAGGCTACCCTGCCAGCAGCCCTGCACGCCACCGGATGACGAGGTTTTGGCAGGACACGCCCACTACGTATGAGTTGCAGGCGCAAAGGTGCCATTGGCATTGCGAAAGACCACTTGCGTGTTCTGGAAGAGAATAAGCATCTCCGGATGATGAGGCTGGGCTCCTTCCACGAAGCGCAACGTCACTGGAACCAGATCTGCTCCTGGTCCATAGATTTTAGGCCCAACATACATTCTCGCTCGCGTTGGATCACCTCCAGGCAATTCAATGATCTCAATCTTTCCTTGCAAATTAAGCGCGATGAAGTGGCTGGAGGTGCTACCGGTTTCATGCCCCACAAAGGCATCCATCTGGAAGGTGCGAGGACGGCCATAGTGCAGATCGTCTGAAGCCGTCTGCACCCATCCCAGCACCACTGATCCCGCGATGACGATGAAGAGCATCAGGATCATGCCCACACCAACAGGCAGGAGCCAGAGGGGCTGACAAGAGAGAGGACACTGCCTTCGCTCTGGCAGCTTGGAGGTTGGCTGGGTGCGTGAGGCACGAGGAATGCGCGGTGGCTCTTCGGTGGCAACATCCGGGTCAACTGGACGATACCGAACAGCACTTTTTGGGGCCAGGGCTGGCATGATCTTCCTCCTCTTGAAGCCTATGAGATGCAGACAACACACGAAGCGTGACCAGAGAGAACCGTGCTGAACCTCAAGGCGGATGAAAGCCCGCCTGCCGTATGCGGACACGGCTTCATTCGCGTCCATTGAAGCGCCATGAGGATAAAGGCTTTTCCACCTGGAAAGGGAGGAAGGGTCCCGTAAAGGCAAACCATACGACTTCTCCTCTCGTTTGTGTGCGAATGAACGATAATCCAGTGATGAAATAGGCACGAGATGAGAGCGAGAAGTCTCTTGATAAGAACAAGTGTACCTGAAGAAGGGAGAGGGTGGCAATCCCTTTATCCACCAATTTCGCTCTAAAAATGGGGATAAAGGTGTGGAGAACTCACCTCGACGGTGGATCGACTGTGGACAACCCTCTGACCGCGCTCCTAAAGCGGGGCAAGAGAGAGGAGGAGCATGAAGCCTTTGAGCACAAAAAAAGAGAACCAATCAATGGCTCTCTTGTAACTAACACAATCAAGTATACACTATTTCCTGCCAAAAATCAAGCCCTCGCATTCCCTCAGGTAAAATGTTACTGAACAAGGTACACTTCCCTCAAATAAGAATGTTACCGAGGGGAGCAAGAGCATGCCGACAGAAGATGAGATGACCGTGACAGAACGCCGCAAATACCTCAAGAAAATGAAGCCGCTGTACGCGAAGGCGGAGAGAAGCGAACAAAGTCGCATGCTCACCGAGATGGAACAGGTCACCGGTTTGCATCGAAAAAGCCTGCTCAGGCTGTTGCATGCTCCCACACGCGAACGCAAGAAGCGCGTAAAAGGCCGAGGGCGCACCTATGGCCTGGCGGTCGAACAAGCCATGGAAGCCTGCTTCCGTCAGATCTTGAACCGCTTGCCTTTCGCGGTCAAAGAATTGCCCCTGATAATGGCTCAGAATTCTTCAATTCCCATCTCGTGCGTTTCTGGGGCGAGGCCATCACTGGTCTCAAACTGAGCCGGAGCCGTCCCTCCCAGAAAAATGATACCCGCTTTGTTGAACAGAAGAATCAGACGCTGGTTCGACAGTATTTTGGAGCCATTCATTTGGAAACGCCTGATACCAAATTGCGTTCTGAGGATCAAATATGAGAGAATGAGAGAGCAGGTGATGACAGAGATTTCAGGAGGAACGCATGGCAAGGATCACGCGAGCTGCTTCTCACCTTTCTGAGGAAGAAATCAAAACGCGCTTGAAACTGGACCCGCGTCCGTGGTGCCGACAACGCTGGCTCATTATCTATACTGCCTTGGTTGATCCACGAGAAGCAGCCGATATTGCCAAACACACTGGGACCAGTGTTGCTATGGTTCACCAAGTCATTTCCGCCTACAATCGGCTGGGGATCGATGCGGTGGAGACGCCAGGGAAAGGAGGTCGGCGCCACCAGTACGTGAGCCTTGAAGAAGAGCAAGCGTTTTTAGCTCCCTTTTTTAGCCGAGCCGAGCGTGGAGAAATCGCTACTGCTGGCGAAATCAAGCGTGCTTTTGAAGCACACATTGGACATGAGGTTCACAAAAGCACGATCTCTCGCTTACTGAGTCGTCATGGATGGCGCAAGCCCATGCCTCGTCCTCTCCATCCGCAAAGCAGTCGAATGGACTGTATGACAAAATATGGGTATCTTCCAATTTCTTTCAGTCTGTGATGCATTTGCAGGAGGAGATCTGCCAGCAGGAGAAAGTGCTTCGCCATTGGGATCAGGCACAAACGCCCTATCAGCGCTTGAGGGCCACAGCTACGCTCGATCACGAACAACTGCCTTGTTTGCAAGCACTCTCTGAGCGAACGAATCCTCTGACCCTGCGCAAGGAGATGTATCGGCTGCTGACCTACCTATGGGAGCTTCCTCAGGCTGCGACCAGGATCGCTTAAATTGTTCTGCTTGTTTTTGAGAAAGAAAGCTGTCGGTCTTGGTACCATTCTCATTTGAGGAAGCTGTTCTCTCTCGGTAACATTTTTATTTGACTTGACACGACCTCCAGCCTGCAGATGCCACCTGCAAGCTGTCCAGGATCTAATCAATTTTTACTTCGTGCCATAACCCAATAAGGCTTGACCGGGTAGCTCTACACCATCCGATACCTCAAATTGCCGCAGGGCTTGCTTAATATCAGCTTCTAGCTGCACTCGATCAGTCTCGTTCATCTGTTGTAAGACAGTGGCAACAACACCCTTATACGAGGCATACACTTCATCTACAGAGGCAAAGCAATTAAGCAAAGGAATAGTTTGCGCTCCAACATCCCGGAAGCCTGCTGCTCTGAGAACGCCTTCAAATTTGCCAGGTGCGGCGAGGGAAAAGGGGCCGGACTCGCCAGCCCAGGGCAATACCGACATATCTACATACTTTTTCAGGATAACAAAGGGTATACCAAAGATCGGATTGCTTTCTGGCGTTGACCAGACAATAGCCGCAAGGTGCCCGGCTGGTTTGAGTACGCGGTATATCTCCGACAACGCTTGCGATAGATGGGGTATAAGCATAAGGCCATAGCGACAAATCACGGCATCAAACACACTATCGTCCAGTTCAAGCCGCTCAGCATTCATAACCCGTGTCGTCAAATTTGTTACACCCTCTTCTCGCGCTATTTCTGCCGCTACTTTAAGCATCTCGTTGGCGAGGTCGATTGCCTGCACTGTCCTGGCCCAACCAGGCGAGCAGCCTGCAAGGCCTGGTCGCCAACGCCCGCCGCAACATCCAGCACGTGACTCCCAGGGCCAATATGCGCTGCCTCTAACATGCGTTGCGTTGCAACTCCCAGCACCTGTTGTCGACGCTCACGCTCCCCACGCCATCTTTTAACCGTCTCAGGCTTGTTCCAATCAAAAGCATTAGAAGGAACGTCATTTTGCTCTGCTGACATGTTGTCTTCTCCTCATTATCTTAACACGTAAGCTACATCTTCTCGGGCTCAAAAGTGGTTCCGCGAGATTAAAGCGTGAAAATCGCCTTCACTAGTGCATTCCCACGAAAGGTAAGTGATAATGTGGTACAATAAAAGGCATGAAAGCCCCCATTTCATCCGACCTTTAACAGAAGACGAACGCCGCCAAGTGCAAGCGGGATTACGCTCGTCCGATGCATTTGTGCTCCGTCGCTGCCAAATACTGCTGGCCTCCGCTCGCAGCGAACGAGCTGGAACTATCGCCCAACAGTTGGGATGCCACAAACAGACGGTGCTCACGGTTCTCCACTGCTTCAATGCCAGCGGGCTTGCCGTGCTCGAAGAAGGTTCCTCGCGTCCCCATCGCTTGCGCACGACTTTTTCCCAGGAAGCGTTAGAAGGACTGCAAGACCTGCTGCACCGCAGCCCCAGCGACTTCGACAAACCGACGAGCCTGTGGACGCTCGAATTGGCGGCACAGGTCAGTTTCGAGCAAGGCTTCACGCCCAGGCTGATCTCCGACGAGAGCGTACGCCGCGCTCTCAAGCGGCTGAGGACCAATTGGAAACGGGCCAAACATTGGATCACCAGCCCCAATCCGCACTCCCTGTTAAAAAAAACGCACGAGATCGATTGATCGCCTACGCCAGTACGCAGCCAGGTTGGGCAACTGGCTTTCTCGATGAAGTTTGGTGGAGCCGCTTTGCTCGACCACGCCTGCATGCCTGGCAAAGCGAGAAGACGCCTGTGCGCTTGGTTGAGCAATCCTGGGAAAAGGGCGATCCCGATCCCAAAGCCCTGGCGTGCTATGGCGTCTTGTGGCAAAAGGGCAATCCCGACCGCTCGCAGATCTGGTTGCGCTTCGTCACTGGTCGCCCGGTAAGTGCCATCAGCATCCAGTTTCTGCAAGAGTGTTGTGAGCGATTGGCTGCTCAAGGCAAGCGGAACTGGCTTATGATTTGGGATAACGCCTCCTGGCATGTGAGCAAAACGGTTCGGAGTTGGCTTCGGGAGCACAATCAGCAGGTCAAGCAGGCTGAGAAGGGCGTTCGCATCTTGCCTTTCTTCTTGCCCACTCAAAGCCCCTGGCTTAACCCTATTGAGCCGAAGTGGGTCCATGCCAAAAAGGCGATTGTAGAACCTGATAGCCTGCTTTCGGCCAAGCAGTTGGCTCAGCGGATTTGTGCTCATTTTGGTTGCTCCTATGAACCACATCTGGCTCTCGTCGAAAAGGTCTCGTGACTATGCACTAGGCAATCAGATCGCTCAATTTACAGTCGCTACAAACTTGTATCTGATCAATAACGGCGCCAAAAGACTCCACATTATTGCGTTGCCGGGTTATCCACTTTATCGTCATTTACTGCGTTAAGTATATCCTGCCGCAATAGGCAAAGGAGGCGCTCAGCCATTACAGTAGGTTCCGGCTCCCTATGTTCAAACCACCAGGAAATTGCTTGCACAAGCATCCCTACAATAAGATGCGCTTGCAGCTCACAATCTTCATCGTTCGCTTGCATATCAATCGTCATCTCCCGCAACATTGGGACGAAAAGTTCTGTCAATTTTGCTTGTATACTGTGCATGAGCGCATGGGCAAAACTACTTTCAGCACAGCCTAGCATAAAGAGGTCGAGGCGTTGATAGGCACCTGTCAGAACAGTTCGTACAGCGAGTGAAAAAGCTGGCCCAGGAGGTTGATCTGCAGTTATTGTTTGTAGATGGGTATATGCTCCCTCAAGCTCCTCTCCGATCAAAGCGATAAAGAGCTCGTCTTTATCACGAAAGTGCAGATAGAAAGTTCCAGTTGCTATGTCAGCAAGTTGCACAATCTCGCTAATCGTTGCCTCTCGATTGCCCTTCGTTGTCAATATCTGACGTGCTGCTGCAAGGAGAGCAGAGCGCACCCGCGCTCGACGGCGGGCAACTCTCCCCTGTTCCGTAAAATGTTGTGCGTCTTTCTGGCTCATATAAGCATAGTAGCACAAAAATTGACAAAATTCAATTGTGAATACCTTCAATTTTAAACAGAGCAGGCTACGAAACCCCATGTATCTGTTCCTTAGCGGAATGATGTTCGATAAGAACCCAAAAGCTTTCTATGAAAGAGGGTTGCAGGGATAGTCTTGCTCTGCTCTTTCTCTAGATTTCTCAATCCATCAAATGGCACTATCCTACGCTCTACAGTTTATCGTCCAACCAGGCTGGCTCCTAGCCGACTCTGCTTACTCACACGCTTTACAGCAAGGATTTTCCACGCGCTGATGGCCTGCTTGATAATGTCAGACGAAGCTCTCTGCCTTGCTATTCTACTGATCTTCTATCTGACTTAGAGAAGGTACATTTCGTATATAAGGGTTAAGAGTGGCTGCTATTGCCAGGAAAACCTGACCAATAACACATACTAGCAACACAATCTCTACCTGACAACTTTGTAATAAAACTCCACTAAGAACTTGACCCAGCGGAGCACATCCTAATGCCAGCAGGCGTGCAATGCTATTTACGCGGCTTTGCAATCTGTCAGGGGTAAGCGCTAAGCGATAGCTCATATGCATAACATTATAGACTGGAGCAACAAAAATTAATTAATCCTGTAGCTAGCATTAGCATCATTGGCTGAGACAAGATGAGCGGTAAAAGCCAACCCAGGGCAACAAGCCATAGGCTAGCAATGATTAGTTGGCTGAACTTGTAACGCTGCTGCAACCAGCTGGCAGCAGCAGCGCCTGCAATACTTCCTATGCCACCTCCACTAAAAATAAGGCCGATAACAGCATTAGAGGCATGCCGCTGTTGAGCTAATATAATCAACAATAGCATGTATCCAGATCCAAAAAAAACATTACAGCCTGTGAATACAGCCATATACCGTAATAGTGGCTGTTTCCAGAGATGTAGTATTCCCTCAACAATCTCACTTCCCAGATGGCTTGTATATAGTTGTTGGCGCTCCTGCTGAAAATTGGCCCGAATAAAGAACAGAGAGCAGCAGGAAAGCACATATGAGCCTGTATCTAGTAGAAAAGGCGCTATATGGCTATAAGAAAATAAGGCCCCTCCTAGTATTGGCCCAATTAATTGCGCTATCCCGAAAGTAACTTGCATACGCCCCATTGCTTCCGGCAGATGCTCACGCGCAACAACCTGCGGCACACTTGCAATTTCGGCCATTTCAAAGAAGGCCTCTAAGACACTGATAAGCCCGCCAACTATGTAAAGCTGTACAATCGTTATATGGTTGATTATTACAGCAATGGGAATGCTCAAAAGACACAGCGCACGCCCTATATCACAATAAAGCATAGCTTGCTTACGTGGCCACCTGTCCAACCATGCCCCTGCTGGCAGTAACAGCGCTACGTATGCCACTGAGCTTACAGCCGCCAATAAGCCTGCCTGAATGGGTGAGTGCGTGATAAACAGTACCAACAACGGGAATGCTATGCGTGAGGCGCTACTTCCAATATTTGAAATTGTTTGTCCACCCCAGAGCAAGAGGTAATCGCGATTTTTCCACAATGAAACTTTTTCACTAGCTGCACTCATATATTTTCTCCTATTTTATTAATCAATAGCGGCGTTTATTGAGTTTCGCTAATGTAGCATAAAAACCGGAAAAGCACACCAGCCAATCGATCGATGTGCTCTACTAGACAATTATGCTATAATTATACTGTAGGACAATGAGAAGCTTTAAGGGTGATATATCATTATTTCCACAAATAATATATTCTCGCACAGAATAATACTATGACTCATCCCGAATTTTCGGGAAGCCCTTTTAGCCCGAGACAGCCAACAACTGTCGCAAGACCTCATTGGGAGGGAAATACAGCCGTTCAAGGGCGGGATGATTTTCCTCCCAGAGACGGCTTCGATGGCATTTGAGATGCAAAGCAGCCTGAACAAGGTCTCTGTAGACAGGATCAAGAAGATGAAGAAGAAAGGCATAGACCAGTGTCACGATCCCAAGGAGTTTGAGGCGATTTTCAAAGCTCCAGATCCGGGGACTCTCCAGGGCCAATTCGCTTTTCTCATAGCGAAATGAAGTTTCTATCTGCCAACAACTGCGATAAAGAAAAATGATCTCACATGCTTGTTCTTCTGTTGCAATACGTTCATTAGCGATCAGATACCATATCTTCTTTCGTACGCGAACTTTGATCAGATACACCTGATAGGCATAGCTCGGACGCCACACCGGTGCCCACCAAATATCGCAAGAAAGCTTGATAGCCTTCTGCGGATCAAAAAGTAGCTTGTGCCCAAGATAGCGTTTCCCTTGTACGATCTGCCACAATTTCTTCTGTACTCCCTTGACATCGCGAAAATATGCCCTTTCCTCTAATGAATCACGAATTTCACCCGCAGCGCTTGCAGAAGCTGAAGCCACGGACCAGAAGCATACCCCCAATCAAACACGTGAAAGGGGAGATTCCCCCATTTCCTCACACACGTCCTCAGCAACGTTTCTTCCTTTTCTCTTAGCTTTGTGGCACAAGCCCCTTGTGTGGTCCACCAATGCATCAAGGCGACTTTGATCGTTCCTTCCATCCCTGCAATCAATGCTCCAGTCCACTGCATTCCTGACATCATCACCGGTCGTGCCGTTGGCATAGTGAAAACAAGTCCTTTTCTTGTTCGATTGAGACGTTTTGCTTTGCTTGAGGTGACTGGGCATAATCCCTCTGTCACCCGACTCTCAGGCTTTCCAGCACACTTCCATCCCAAATGCATATAATCCTTTTTCCTTGTGCTTTGAGCTTCTTCACTTCTGTATCTGCTTCATCTAGTAAAAACTGGTCAATGGAGGCCACCATCCATTTGATCGACCGAATCAGGTTTCCCGGCCTTTTTGTCCCTGCTGGAGCCTGTGTCGAAAGTCCACGAACTCCATCAAGATAGGAGCCCAACTCACTTAAAAGAAGAGCCTGCTTTGCATTCCTGAAACGCAGGATAGCGATGCAACCCTGAAGAAATGTTCGTACAAGCCGCTTATCTAGCAGGATGTCGAGCACAGAAAGAAGAGGGAAAAGGAAGATTTCGAGCTGCTGCGCGATTTCCTGTGAGACGTGCTCAGAAGCTTGTTCCTTTTCTGGAAGTATGTCATACTTGGATGGCATCGATGTGAAAGACCTCCTTGCGCTGTCTGTTGAAGATGAAGCAAACAGCGCAAGGAGGTCTCTTTTGCCTCGTCTTGCCCTCTTTTGGGTTTCCATCATCCCTTACGGCTCGACGGGTTCCCCAAAAATTCGGGATGAGTCATATATTACAAATTGGGGGATTTTACTCCGCCTTCCATTCCTTTGCTTCTTGCATTAACAACTGATAGTCTCGATAATGTCCTTAATGCGCAACCTGGACCTCTACTTTATTCGGCAATTACTCCCAACTGCTGAAGAAGGCTCAAATTATCGGCAAGGAAATCTGCTTCCACAATCTTACCATGGGCAAAACGATACATGGCAATCAAACTATAAGTGACTGGCTTGTGGGTTGCCGGAACGTTACGCAGCATACCTTCGTGTGTTCCCCAGATGGTATAGCTTACCCAGACCCTCTCTCCCTCTGCTACCATATCCTCAAAAGTATGATGAACATCAGGAAGCGCCTCCAGAAAAGCAGTCATAAAACTGTGATAGTTTGCATAGGTCGGGTCGATGCCAAATCTTTTTAAGACGGGAAAATTGCCTTGTGGATCAATACCACGCCAGAAGGTTTCTAGATCGTGCCGCTCATAAGCTGTTATCAAATGGCGAATCAGCTCCTTATTTTCTTCTGCTGACATTGTTAATCCTTTCTCGCTTCGCTTGCATCTACGCTCAAAAGCGATCTTCAATTTACTTAGACTTATCTTATATTAGACTTATCTTATAGAACAAATACTAACTATTAGAATGAGTATTGTCAAGGGGAAATAGCGGCCAGCTGTCTATTTTGCCCGTTATAATCTATCTTAAATTTATTTCTCTCTTGCTCTAAATAAAAATAGTGGGCTATATTCCTTTACAGCAGGAAAGCCACTAACGAAAAAGCCAGAAATACAAAGCTGGATCTTGCGCTCAGCCCTCCTTCCGGTTTATCCTATGCAAAACTGATATGTGTTCGCTGCTAGAGAGGAAGAGAAGATGTCATTGGCCCATGCGATTCTTGGTTGGCTGCATAAAGAGCCTATGAGTGGCTATGATCTAAAAAAACATTTTGATCAGGGTATTGGTTATTTCTGGCCCGTAGATCAAATGCAAATCTATCGCACGCTGGATCGGCTGGTTGAGCAAGGAAATCTTGTGCTTCATGAGGAAATTCAGCATGGTCGGCCCAATCGAAAGGTCTATTCAGTCACTGAGGCAGGGCAAGAAGAACTACGTCGTTGGCTCACTTCTCCTCAAGCTTTGCCTGCCCTCCGCGATCCGCTTCTTATCCAGCTTTTCTTTGCGGCACCCTTATCTAATGCCGAGATTATCGAGCTGCTTGAACAACAGCAGGCTGAGCATCGTAAATTGCTGGCCTACTATCAGCAGAAAGTCACCATTTCACTTGATGCAGCACCCGATATCCCGCATGATGTAAGCCGAGAGAAGATGCTCCAGCAACAAGTATTGGAGTACAGCATAAGGCGCGAGCAAACCTATCTTGATTGGCTAAAACAGGCTATTGGGAACATTCAAATGCTTCAAGAATAAATTGGCCTTCTCTTCTTAGTCTGCTCGCATATCCAAATCGGTTAGCCAGGTGGCGGAGCTTCCATCACGATTGCCTTGATGGCCATATTAGCCTTTGCGCATAGCTTTTTGCACGAAGGCTTACTCTGACCATCTATCAAGAGCAAGAGGCGCTGCCCCTTCAGTTATCACGCTCAATATGTGGTTAGTCATTTCTTGTATCGAAAGCATTTTCTCCCCTTGACTCCATTCGACCACCACTCCCAGGATCGCCCAACTTATCATTGAAGCCCTGATTTCTACAGGAACATTTCTTTCCCCTCTTGCGACAGGAATCTTTTTGAACCAGCCCAATAATAGCCTTGTCAATTGTTCCTGGGTAGCTTTTCGCATAAGCGGATCGGTCATCTCAGTCGGCGGACAGCGGCCATACGCCTCGGCAAAGACTTCAAGTATTGTCTGAATCAAGACACGTAGATGCTCCTTTCCCCAGCTAACTGCTTGGGGAAGCTTGCTCGCTAATATATGGCTTAATTGCTCATGCATGATTGCTTCCAGAAGCTCATATTTATCTGCAAAGTGCGTATAAAAGGTGCCGCGATTGACTTCAGCTCGATCAGCAATATCCTGAACAGTGATCGCCGCAAATCTCTTTTCCCTCATAAGTTCCATAAGAGCCTGCTGCAATAAACGGCGCGATCGCCTGGCACGCCGGTCTACGTTTTGACTTCGTTCTCCTATCAATTCGTGCGGTCCTTTCGCTGTTCCTAAATTCACATTCTAGAGGCTAGCGTGCAACTTGCAACTCTATTTTTCAACATTCTCTTCACGTTGTTGAATACCCATACATATGCAGCTGATTGACTATTGCCTGTGTCCTTATTTCGCCATACCATTATAACCGGTTCATGTTTAAACTGCCTACTATGAACTACAACAAATTGGAAAGGTAGTAAATCTGACCGACAAAATATCATCATTTAGAAAGGTCATACGATGCAAACTATTGTTATTGTTGGCGCCGGGCCAGGGTTAGGCTTCTCAGTAGCCAGACAATTCGGCCATCGCGGCTTTCGCATTGCGCTTATCGCACGAACGCAAGCCACTCTTGAAGCGTTAGTACAGCGCTTGGAAGCAAAACACGATATTGAGGCTACCAGCTTCCCAGCAGACATAAAAGATCTCGCACAGCTTCATGCTGCTTTCACTCAAATTCGACGCACGTACGGTCATATTGACGTCATGTACTTCAATCGTGGCCCAAGCGAGCCGAAGGAAATAGCTTCTGTTCTCGATCTCACCCACGAGAATGTTTATGAACAGCTTCAGAACCATGTCTATGGTGCCATGAGCAGCGTACAAGAAGTCCTACCTGCCATGCTTGACAAGGGTCATGGAACTCTACTTTTTACTACAGGCGTTTCCTCAATAGTTCCTATACCAACTTTAGCTAATGTTGGAATTGCTATGGCTGGTTTACGCAACTATGCGCATTGCCTCCATACTGCGCTCGCCAGCAAAGGGATCTATGTAGGTCATCTTATCATCGCAACCGGCCTTCGGCCTCGAATTGCCAGCGGAGAAGATCCCGATATTCCTGCTTCACTTCTCTATGATATGTGGCAGAAAAGAGATCGTCAGGAAGAGAAGTTTGCAGGATACGATTGACTACGATTTTTTTGGCTCAATAGTCAGCCAAGCGCATACTGAGCTAGCTAGTGCAAGCACAGCACAAACGGCGCTACAAATACGGAAGCCATCTATAAAAGATGCTGAAATAGCTTGCCTGAGCATTTTCTGCGTAGCATAATCTACTTGCCCTGGAATCTGGATACCCGCGAGACGTT
Source organism: Ktedonosporobacter rubrisoli (assembly GCF_004208415.1). Taxonomy (GTDB): domain Bacteria; phylum Chloroflexota; class Ktedonobacteria; order Ktedonobacterales; family Ktedonobacteraceae; genus Ktedonosporobacter; species Ktedonosporobacter rubrisoli. The sequence continues at coordinate 25,167 of NZ_CP035758.1, forward strand.
CGCGCTGCATCTCAATAAGCTGACGCATCCCTGGAGCAATATGAAGCATAGCCATATGTTGCTCCAGGCTTCTGCTAAAGACAAAGAAGACGACGAGGCCAAAAATAGCCACAGCCAGCAGGCCCGCTGTGCGCGATACAGCATTATTGATGCCTGAAGCTACCCCTGCATCGCGCTCTCGCACTGCACCCATCACAGTTGTCGTTAGAGGAGCAACAGTAATCACCATGCCTATCCCTAAAACGACAATAGCCGGGAAAAAGGTAATCCAATACGATCCTCCTTGTGCCGGGACCGCAAAGAGGACAAAACTAATTGCAGTGACCAAAGGACCTACCACCAGGGGTAACTTCGCTCCATAGCGTGTTACCAGTCCCCCAGCCCAGCGCGACAGTAGAAACATAATCAGTGTGAAAGGTAGCATTGCAGCACCTGCCGCGGTAGCTGAGTATCCTTGCACCTGAATAAGATTAAATGGCAAAAAATACATTATTCCCGTGAGCGCCATATAGAGCAACATTGTCAGCACATTAGCGCCACTAAATGTACGCGAACGAAACAGTGTAAGTGGTATCAATGGAGCCAATGACCGTTTCTCAACTAGAACCCACCCACATAGCCCTACTACTCCAAGCATAAACATCGCCAGCACCAGGGGATGACCTATTCCCAATGGCCCTGCCTCAATTAAAGCATATACAATCGCCCCTAATCCCAGTACTACTAGGAAGGTACCTCTCCAATCAAGCCTTCCACTAACGCTTTCGTTGCGGCTCTCAGGTACATGCCAGATGGTCACTAGCAGTACTAGCACAGCAAGAGGAACATTGATAAAAAATATCCAGCGCCAGGAAACATATTGTACTAACCCTCCTCCCAATACAGGACCTATAGCCGACGTGATGGAAGTCATACCTGACCAGGTGCCAATCGCCCGCCCTCGCCTCTCTTCAGGAAAAGATGCACTGAGAATAGCCAGGCTGCCAGGAACCAGCAGCGCCCCTCCAATCCCCTGAATTGCGCGTGCTAGAATCAGGATCAGAATATGAGGTGCCAAACCACAGAGAACCGATGCCAGTGTAAAAATAGTTATCCCAAACATAAAAATTCTCTTACGTCCAAAACGATCTCCCAGAGCTCCGCCAACTAGAATCAGGGCAGCTAACAATAATGAATATGCGGCAACTATCCACTGTGCATCCGCTGCAGATGCATGTAGCTCTTCTTGCAATACAGGCAAAGCAACGGTCACTACGGAACCATCAATAAAAGCCATACTTGATCCAAAGATAGTTGCCACCAGTACCCAGGGACCACGGTGCGGGGCACACTGGGGCATACCACTAAGCGGAGCCGGCGCAGCTCGTATTACTCCCTCGTCACAGGGGGTCTTAAGAAAATTAGGCATTTTAGGTGATCTCCTCTTCCTTCTGATTATTCATCCATTCTACTCTCTGTTTCGTATACATAATATTGATGTTTAAGATAATTAACACATGCTAGATTAGCTGACATTCCTTTCAATAAAAGGCATTAATGGCCTTTTGCTGGCAATTAGTCCTGCTGAGCTTAACAGCTCCCTCTTGCATTGTTATAAATACGTGTGATAATAGTGTACATAGAAAGAAAGCAGTAAGAAAGCTCTTCTTGTTTCAGTTTGCTGTAACCAGTTGCATTTAAACATACTTATAAATAAATGGTTGCCGAGGATATATATAGGGGTGCACCTTGGCGTTAACCAGCTATTTTTATAGCAGAAAGGATCTATTTATTTCTTAATGAACCCTGATCGATTTGTCAGCAAGACTGTTTATAGAAGTTGTATTATGCCCACACAATCAACAGATGATCAGAATACATATATTCCTCCTGATGCCTCTAGCAATGGCACAACTACTTCAGGAGAGAATGCTACCCTGGCCGCGTTCCCCCAGGAAGGCTTATTAGAACTCGCCATCCAGGCAGCTGGGGCTGGTTTGTGGGACTGGGACTTACTTAATAACCATCTTACCTGGTCAGACCAGTGCAAGAAGTTGTTTGGCCTTCCGCCCGATAGAGAGATGAGCTTTGAAGTCTTCGTCAATACTTTGCATCCCGACGATCTTCCAGTGATGGATCAAGCCCTTATTGAGAGCCTCGTCCAACGCGCAGAATACAATGTTGAATATCGTGTTATCTGGCCCGATAAGAGCGTCCATTGGATAGATGCACGCGGACGAGCTATATATAATCCACAGGGCGATCCCATACGTATGGTTGGAATAGCTCTCGATATTACCTCTCAAAAATATGCAGAGGAGCTTGAGCAGGAAAATACGAAGAAGATACAGGCCATTTTTGAAAGTGTTACCGATGCTGTCGTGCTCGTAGACTCCGAGTGGCGCATCACATATATGAACTCGCAGGCTGAGCAACTCTTCAGAGCCAATTTTACTCAGGCCGCGGGCCAAACTCTCTGGCATGTCTTCCCCGCTCTCTACGATACTATTTTTGGTGAGCGCTATCGAGAGGCTATGCGCAAGCGGCAACCCGATCGAATAGAGGCCATGTATGAGCCACGAGGCCTCTGGTACGAAGTGCGCGTCTACCCACTCAAGGATGGCTCTCTCGCCCTTTATACCAATAATATTAGCGAGCAAAAGCGTGTGGAAGCCGAGTTGCGCGCTAGTGAGCTTCAGTTCCACCGCCTTGTCGACTCTAATATCATTGGCGTATTTATCGGTGATATACATGGGCAAATATTCGAAGCCAATGAGGCTTTTCTCTCGCTTCTCGGCTTTAAGAAGGAAGATCTGGCTCAGGGCTTGCGCTGGGATACCTTGACCCCCGCCGAATATGAGGCCGGCGATCAACATGCTATTGGGGAAATGTTAGAGAAAGGCTTCTGCACTCCTTTTGAAAAAGAGCATATTACTAAAAATGGTAAACGCGTCCCCGTTCTGGCCGGCGCTGCCATGCTCCAGCATCCTCCAGATCGCTTTATCGGCTTTGTGCTTGATATTAGCTCCCAAAAGACCTTAGAGCGTCAAAAGGATGTCTTCATTAGTATGGCCGGGCACGAGCTTCGCACTCCTCTCACAGCAATAAAAACTAGCTTACAACTCATGAATCGCCGCCTCTTGCGTATAAAAGAGGAACTTCTCAAGAGCACGCCTACCACAAGCAATACTCTGGAGGCAGTTTTTACCCTGCTGGCACGTTCTCTACGCCAGATTGAGGTACAAAATCGCCTGATTAATGATCTCGTTGATGTCTCTCGTATCGCGGCCGATAAACTTGTCCTTACTCCCAAGCTATGCAATCTCTCGGAAATTGTTTCCACGGCCATCGAAGATCTTCAGGCTACTGATCCTGACCGCAAATTTATTCTTTCGCTTCCACAGGATCAAGCTATTCTGGTTGTAGCCGATGCCGATCGTATTGGACAGGTTGTGAACAATTATGTCACAAATGCTCTTAAGTACTCTCCAGACGATCGACCAATTACCGTTGGCTTACAGGCAGAAGGGGCAGATGCGCGTGTCTGGGTTAAAGATGCCGGGCCTGGTCTCTCTAAGGAGGCCCAGAAACACATCTGGGAGCGCTTTTATCAGGTGAAAGGGGTGCATACTCAGAATGGCGGAGGCATCGGTCTGGGACTAGGACTCTACATTTGTAAGACCCTTATTATGCTACAGCATGGCACTGTAGGCGTCGATAGTACACCAGGCGAGGGCTCTTCCTTCTGGTTTACCCTGCCTCTAGCTAAGGTAGAATAAATTATTCTAAGCAATTACATATTTCTGCAGGCAAGCATATATTAAATTTGAACGCTTGCCTGCCTGGCAAAGTCCGAGCCTGCGTTCCCTCCCCTATCGATCCTCTATTTGCTCTTCAGGCTGAGGCTTGATTGGACGCTTAAAATAGTGGAAAGGTGTCCAGTTTCCGCAAGGTTCCCAGTTCTCGGCAATCATTTCGGCAATGATCACATTGCGATTCAGCCCGATTCGGCGGGCATATTCCCATTGCTGAATCTTCTTACGATCCCAGGGTCGCTGGCAGTATAAAGCTAGTGCTGCAACATCTGAGAGTTCCCAGCCTGCTTTACCCGCTTCTTGCAAGATTGCCATCTCATCAAAGGCTGTTGCTCTAAATGTGCGCCTCTGCCACTCCCCTCCTGCACTCTGCTCATAGGCTGCTACTCTCTCCTCAGCGTAAACTTCCGCAGGTCCGAAGGCTGCAAGAGGCTCTTCTCCGCTCTCTCTGAGATGACTTTCTACTTCTGCAACAATATCTCCTATCCGCGAACTCTCCACTCCATAGCGCTGAAGACAGGCGGAAAGCTGCTCAAGATATGTGTCGATCATTATGTTTATTCTCCTCTTCGATAAATCAAGGTCGCAACGTGCTCGGCAAACATTGTCCAATCAGATGCCTGCTCCTCAAAGACGCGTCGCCCTTGCTCAGTGAGCACATAATATTTACGCCCTGGCCCTTGCTGGCGTACTGTCCAACGGCTCGTGACCAGACTCATCTCCTCTAGACGGGCCAGGAGAGGATACAATGTGCCGCCCTTGATATGTCCTAGCCCTGCTTGTTCCAGACGCTGGCTAATTGCATACCCATAATATTCTCCATCGTACAAGACGCCAAGAATACACAGATCCAGCACGCCGCGTAGCCATTGTGTCCGTCTTTCTGCTTTCATATCTATATAGTAACACAACCTATATCGCTATGCAATCTAGATTGTATAGCGATATAGGTCGACAAGCCATTCAGGCATATTAGCCTTTACTCCGATCTCTTGCTTCTCGTGACTTTTGCCTCTCGCGTTTACAAGAGGCAAGGCCGCATGCCTTTCTTCTATCCTTGTTTTCACTCGCTACAACATTGCTAATAAAGTTAAATAATTATGCAATTCTAATATATGTTTTCTAAATACATTAGAGATTATCTAAACTTGTTATCCCTGCGATAAACATAAATATTGCTCTTTATTTCAACACAGCTTGCTTTTTCCTAGTATTTTATGTATACTGTTGTTATGGTTAATATTTACTCTTCTTCCTGCTTACCTTTACTATTAAGGAGATTAATTCTTCTTTTACAGAATAGTCTCTCTCTATTCCACCTAAAGTAGCTACATGCTAATGCTCACTAAGATGCACTTGAGGAATTTTGCTCCACATAATAGAGACTCAAAGACATAGGTCGTCTTCGGCCGAAAAATGCAAGAGGGTAGAATAGTTTATCGCTAACCATTTCGCTTGTGGATACGAGTTAAAAAGTATGTAACATCTATTGCAAGGAGGTAATTAGATGCCACACACAGCTGTCTTAGAAACGCCTGTCATTGAGCAGCCAAATAGTCTTGACGAGTTCGAACTCGATGTACGCATTAGCATTCCTACTCGTGTCCCACACATTGTAGCAAGCGGCAGCGACTGTGATGCCTGCACTTCTGCATACAATTCTTGTAGAAGTTGCGATCCTGCTACTGGCTGCCCCAGCTGTTTTGTCCCCATTAAGGACATACACTAGCTTGAATTTGTGCTTGCTAGATGTGGACGGCAGCCAGATCCACACATTGTAAGCAGGCGAAGGTGATCGCGCTGCCTTCTTCATACAGGCTTCTCATGGTAGTTATAGCTGCTTCTATTAAGATAGCAGTATCCTTCTCTTAAAAAGTGCTTTTAGAGAGCAGGTTCCCTTCTATGGCTTTGCTGGGAACCTGCTCTCTTCGCTTCTCCTGCCAGAGTATCAGCCCTTCCGCTGCTAAATTTCCTTGCGCGTCATTACTATAGCTATGCTTAGCATGCTCAACTTGAAGATGCTCAGCGCCAACAGGTTGAATGATACGAGAGAAATCCTTCCATCAGCCTCCCAGCCCTCTTTCATTCTGGAGCTAGAGTAGCAGAAACGCTTGTATAATAACACATAAAATGCATTAATATTTATTTCTTTTCAACAAGCAATCAGTGTTTTGGCTGGATTTCAGGAGGGTCATCTTCCTATGAACAAACAGGGGCTGATTACCAGAACCTACTCTTGTTTAAGAAAAATGCTCTTAAAATAGTTCAAGCGTAGTATGAAAAGTGACAGATAAATGACTGGTTCCTGTCCTGGCCGATTGCACTTCTTTTCATGTAATCTTCTTATATAAGCGCAAGTGATAGGGAAAAATATCACAGACTTCTTGCATCGCCTGCAAGCAGCATCAAACCCGGCCGAGGCCTCCTGGCTCTGGCTGGGTCACCTGTATAGCCCCTGCTAAGGGCCTCTAGCAGGCTGAATCTAGCATGCAAGGTACGGACAGTCACTACTCGCGCAGGGATGAGTAGTTTCATTTTCCTGTTTCGCTTGCAGGTAAGGGTAAAATAGGATGTAATCCATCTACTACATGGAGGTTATTGGATGTCACATGCAACTGTCTTAGATTTGCCAGCCCTTGACCAGCCGATCAGTTCCGACGAGTTCGAGCTCGATGTTCGTATTAGCCTCACAACTCACGTCCAGCAAATCGCAGCCACTTCCGCTGGCAACGATTTGCGCATTTCTGTACGTGATACTTGCGATTCTTGCACTTCTTGTTCTAACACATGCTACGACAGTTGTATCAACTGCTGGACCACTGCTGTCTGTGCCTAGAAGGCCCACGCGCCAAGCCTGGTCAAGGGAAAAACATCAAAGGCTGCTTGTCTTGTCAGCAACCTTTATCAAACTTGACGGAGATCTCATGGTTCTGGATGCGTCCCATACATAACTCCTGCTAAGGGCCTCTAGCAGGCTGAATCTAGCTCCCAGAACACGGACTACTTCCGCAGGAAGGAGCAGTTTGCATTTTCCCGCTTCGCTTGCAGATGAGAGTTAAGAAGATAAGTAATCTTACTACTACGAGGAGGTAATCGGATGCCACACACAGCCGTCTTAGATATGCCAATCATTGAACAGTCGACCAGTTCCGACGAGTTCGAGCTCGATGTTCGTATTAGCCTCACAACTCACGTCCCGCAAATCGTTGCCAGCGGAAGTGATTGTGGTGTATGCACTTCTGCATACAACTCTTGTGATTCTTGTAATTCTTGTTATGACACCTGTAACGCTTGCTATACCACTTGGGTCTGCCAATGAGCAGGGCTGAACCAAGCTCGCCAAGTCCGGTCAGTAACCATACCCACACATTGTAGCAGATAGAGTATTCACTACGTCTGCCTCTTTCTATGCTTCTCATGTTAGTTGTAGGTGTTTCGATTCAGCTAGAAATATCTGCCTCTTAAGCTCTGCTAGAAAGCAGGCTCCCAAATAATCGAGGGAGCCTGCCCTCACCTGGTCTTCTAGCAGAATCTCAGCTCTCGCTTTTAAATTTCCTTGAGCATGATTAGCATGAAAATGAGCAGCACCAACAGGTTAAATAGCCCTGCTTGTTCCAGGCGCTGGCTGATTGCATACCCATAATATTCTCCATCGTACAAGACGCCAAGAATTCACAGATCCAGCACGTCGCGTAGCCATTGTGTCCGTCTTTCTGCTTTCATATCTATATCGCTGTACAAGCTAGATTGCATATCTATCTAGCTTGTACAGCGATATAGGTTGGCAGACAATCTAAGTAAAATGGTTTTCACGCTGGTCACTTGTTTATCCACAATGGCTATAGGATTGAATCTACAGCCTCTCCTATACATCGTCTTATCTGCTCTGATATAGCTAATAATGTTAAACAATAAACGATTCTGATATGTATTTCCTTAAATACATTAGAAATTAGCTATATTTTTTATATTTGTTCTTAGCATCAAAATTGCTCTTAATTTCAAGCATATCTTGCTTTTTCTCAATATTTTGTGTATACTTCTGTTATGATAATATATACTCTTATTTCTTCTTGTCATTATTAAGAAGATTAATCTTCTTCTTTTACTCTCTATTCCATTACAATTAGTTGTAAGCAAATGCTTGCTAAGATGCAATAGAGAGAGGATGATCTACATATGGGATTCAAAGGCATGGATCGTCTTCAGTCGAAAAATGCAAGAGGGTAAGAGTAGTTTATCAGTACCCATTTCGCTTGCTGATAAGGATAACAAGATATGTAATCCATCTACTTCAAGGAGGTAATTGGATGCCACACACTACCATTTTAGATATGCCGGTCATTGACGAGCCGGCCTGTGCCGACGAGTTCGAGCTCGATGTTCGTATTAGCCTCACAACTCACGTCCCGCAAATTGTTGCTAGCGGTAGCGATTGTTCCATCTGCACTTCGTGCTATAATTCTTGCGATGGATCTTGTCATAGCGACTGCAACACCTGTTGGACTACCGCCGTCTGTGCATAGGAGGCCGGTATCGTCAGTGGTCAGGCCTCACGCCTTATAGCGAGTGGAGATATTTGTGGTGCCATCTCCACTTATGCTTCTAATGGTATTTGTAGCCTCACTTGGTCAAGATAGAAGCATTCTCCTCTTAATAAATCACTCTCAGAGAGCAGGCTCCACTCTCTGGCTTTTGCTGGGAACCTGCTCTCTTCGCTTCTCCTGCCAGAGTATCAGCCCTTTCGCTGCTAAATTTCCTTGCGCGTCATTACTATAGCTATGCTTAGCATAATTACCATGAAAATGAGCAGCACCAACAGATTGAAGGGCACACTGCTCAGATCATAATTTAGCAACATGGCTCGAATTGCGTTTACTCCATAGGTTAAGGGATTGATCAGTAAGATAGTATGCAGCCAGGCAGGCACCTGCTTGGTCGGAAAGATTGCCCCGGAGAACATATAGAGCGGCAGGGTAATAAAGTTCTGAATCGTGCCAAAGTTCTCAAAATCAGTTATCCACATGGCAATCACTACTCCTAGTGCCGAGATAGCGAGAGCTGTGACAAACATGGCAACAAGCGCGCCCAGGACATTCAGTGGTGTTAAAGTCACTGAGGCAAAAGGTGCAAAGAGCAGGATAATTGCTGACTGAGCTGTGGCGCTGGATGCACCGCCCAGGCATTTTCCGATCACTAATGTGGAGCGCGGCGTAGGCGCAACCTGCACTTCCTTGAGAAAGCCAAACTCTCGGTCATACACGATGGAGATTGCAGATTGCAAGCTGCTAAAGATAATGGTCATGCCAATGACGCCGGGAAACACAAATTGTGCATAGCTAAATCCAGAAATTGAGCCGAGCGAGCCGCGTAGCCCAAAGCCCAGGGCAAAGAGCCAGACCAATGCCCGCGCAACTGAGCCCAGCAGTCTGCTGCGTTGCCGCCAGAAGCGCACCATATCTCGCCGCCAAATCATGGCGACTCCTTCTAGGTCGATGGGAATCCAGCCGGGAGCCGCTCTTCCTTCAGATAAAGATGTTGGATTCTTGAGCATAGTGATGTCCTCTTTCTCATAAAAATTCCTACGTCCTGTTCCTCAGATCTCTTTTATACGCATTCGGATGTTTCTCTTTTCCTTACTTCGCTTTCCGTTAATGCTGCTATTCGTTAGCGACGTAAGCGGCCTCGGCTACGCAAACGAGCCCCCAGGCGCTCTTTGGCTCCAGCTACTTCGTCACGGATCGCTCGGCCGGTCAGGTGTACAAAGACATCCTCAAGAGTTGGCGCTTGCACGCTGACGTTATTGACCTCTATATCCGCCAACGTGAGTTTACGAATTAAGGCGGCTGCTAGCGCCTGCCCATCTTCGCCTTCGACACAAATACTCTCTTCTTCTCTGCGCACAGGACGATTCAGCCAGCTGCTAATCTCTGCCACAGCTCGCTCGGTTTCGTTTGTAGTAAGCCGTACAACATCTTGACCAACCATACGCTTGAGCGCTTCTGGCGTGTCAAGCGCTACTATTCTGCCATGATCCATAATCGCAATACGATCACAATATTCGGCTTCATCCATATAGTGGGTGGTCATAAAAATGGTCAATCCGGTGCTCTGGCGCAAGCGCAGCACATGGGCCCAAACGCTACGCCGTGTCTGCGGATCAAGTCCAACGGTTGGCTCATCGAGAAAGAGGGTTTGCGGCTCGTGCAAGAGGCCGCGCGCAACTTCAAGACGGCGCTTCATGCCTCCGGAGAATGTCTTGACCGGATCTTTACGCCGGTCTTCAAGACCTACCAGCTTGAGCAGATCATTAATACGTTGCTGACGCGTGTTTCTTGGCGTATGGTAGATCATACAGTGATAATATAAGTTCTGCTCGGCTGAGAGATATTCGTCAAGCGTGGGATCTTGAAACACAATGCCTATACTACGACGTACGTTTGCCGCTTCGCGCTCGATATCAAAGCCATTTATCACTGCTCGTCCGCTGCTGGGCCGCAACAGGGTGCAGAGCATCTTAATTGTTGTGCTCTTACCTGCTCCATTAGGACCCAAAAAGCCAAAGGTCTCACCTCGCTCAACATGGAGATCAATGCCTTTAACAGCCTGGATTTCCCCAAAGGAGCGCGATAGCTTCTCAGTATCAATAGTCATAGCCTCACCTCGCTCAAGTGCTTCAGAACTGGCAAAACGGCACGCAGACGTTCTAATTCTTCATCGTTCAGCTGGCCCAAGCGTTTCTGCAAAGCTGCCCGCCTGACTTGATTGTATAGGGTAATAGCCTTTTTTCCTCGTTCCGTTGGCCGCACCCAGACCACACGCCAATCTTGCTCATCTCTCAGGCGCTCAATATATCCCTGAGCAAACAGGCGCTTGACCATCGCCGTAGCTGTAGGCGGCGTTACGGCCAGTTGCTCGGCTAGATCCTGCATGGTACAGCGTTCCTGCCTCACCAGAATTCCTAGCAGCCTGAACTGCCCACGTGTAGCTCGCAGTTCGGCAATATCGCGCCACTCAGGCTCTAAGCTCTGAGGGTCTGCATCAAGTGGTACATCCGCCCGCAAGCGCTGGAGCAGATTTGGCAATACCTCTAATAGCTCATCTGCGAGATCTAGCTGTTGCGCTGCGTCTTGCTCAGCCATATTCATTTCCTTTTACTTCATCAATCAATTACTTTGAGTCTCTAAATAAATGATAGGCTAAAGAAAAGCGTATGTCAAGGTCTGCTTCGCTCTGTTCATCACAAAATAAGCGAGGCGCTTGACTGTGCCTCGCTCATCTCGATCTGGCGTTAGTCAGCGCCTGGCGCTCTAAAGGCTGAAAATAACCAGTGATTTATCTATCTGTCCCTGATGCTACCATTACCACAAGCTTACTCGCCTTCGGGCAATTCAACTTCTCCCCGGCCTACGAAGCGGCATTGCCCACCCACAAAAACGCCTGTAATCTTCCCATTTTCTTGCTCAATCTTAATCTGAATTATGCTTGGGCGCCCCATTTCAAAACCTTGTTCGCTCGTAATCTCAGTGCTGGCAGCGGTGGGAAGCATTTTATGCCGTACGAGATAACAGCCTAAGGGACCGTTGGCGGCTCCGGTGGCTGGATCTTCAGCTAATCCTAGCGTGGGAGCGAACATACGACCGTGAACCGTCGAGCCCGGCCGCTCGGCCTGTAGGGTAAAAGCATAGACATTTGGCGCGGCAAAGTTGCGCAAAATCCCTTCCCAAACATCCAGGCGAAAACGAATGCTTTGTATGGCTGCCAGTGTCTTCACTGGGACAAAAAGGAAGGGTACACCACAGGAGATTACTTGACAGGGAAGATCATCCATGAGATCTGCTAATTCCAGCGAAAGCAGTTTCGCCAGCGCCGCCCGCTCCATGAATTGCTCTCCAAAGTTGGGTAAAGGCTGCTGCATCTGAATCGTTTGTACATTCCCTGCTTGCACCAGTTTGATCGGGATAAGCCCTACTTTCTCTTCAAAAGTAATGGAGGTTTCAGTTCCACTTAGCTGAATCAGGCCTTCGTGAGCCAGGGTAAAAGCGGTTCCCACTGTTGGATGACCGGCCATTGGCATTTCAGCCGCGGGAGTAAAAATTCGTACCTGATAGGTATGCTCAGGCTGCTGAGCAGGTAGCACGAAGGTCGTTTCTGAAAGGTTCATCTCGCGCGCCAGCTTTTGCATCGTCTCGCCAGAAAGCCCTTGCGCATCAAGAAATACGGCCAGTTGATTGCCTCCAAAGAGACGATCGGTAAAGACGTCAACCCAACAATAGTGCAGCTTTCTCATACTCTTCTCCTTACTGAGGCTTCTACTTTTATTGAGGTTATAGTCACGCAGCAATGCCCTGACCAACGGGAAGAAGTCACGCCACAAGCCAATAATAACAAGGGCATCATAGAAGAGTTTACTTACCCAGGCTTCATAAGTCAAATTATACTTCTGACTCGCGTCATCAACTGCTCATGGGACAAAGCAGATCATTCTTGTAGCATCAGTCCCACATCCACAAAAAATGACGCGACCCAAAGGCCACGTCACTATTTCCTGTAAAGCTTAGTTAAAGCTGTTCAGCACTCTAGAAGATGCTATTGTTACCGCCGCCTCCGCCCAGAAATTGCTTAGCTGCTAGTGCGGCAATCCCTGCTACGGCCAGCTTAGCGCCCGTGCTTCCCAGTGGTCCACCAGGGCCTAGTATTTGATGCAATATATCCGGCTGCTGCTGTTGCGCATATCCAGTAAGACGGGCAGCATCCTGAGGTGACATTCGATAGGGATCAGTCTCTTGAATCCCGGCCTGGCGAGGATCATAGCCTCGTTGCGTTAGTGCATTCATTATCCCTTGCAGAAGTCCCCCTCGCTGCTGCGGTGGCATTTGTTCGTAGTATTGCTGGTGTACATCCTGCACCATTTGAGGTGGCGCATTCTGCACAAAGCTCTGATAATGTTGCCGGGCCTCCTCTTCAGGAATCTGATGATAGGTACCCTGGTCCCAGGCCTGTGCATAATTCTGATACATTGGGGCATTGTTTGGGTTATATGGCCACATCATTCCGCTCCTTCTCCTATTTCAAAAGAACATATCCAGCATGCAGAAACACAGCTCATGAACAGCCTTCCGCTTTACCCACGATCTGTGCTATCCTTTCGTTACACGCAAGAACACGACAAAAAGGATACATTGCTGACTATAAAGTCCAGGCCGCAAAGCATGTGCGTCTTCACACCTCTACTCAAGAGTGCGAAATGCAGGCACAAGCAAGCCCCAGAGAGCCCCTAGCAGCATAATCCCGCTGGCAAGTAGAAAAAGGGTATAGAGACCTACTTGCTGGGCAATAATGCCTGTTGCTGTCTGTGAAAGTGGCACAATGCCATAACTTGCCAAAAACGAGAAGCTCATAATGCGCCCAAGCATGTTGGAAGCGACTTTTGCCTGTATTAGCGAGAGAAACAGGATTGAGATCATTCCATTGGTCAGGGCGTGGGTAAAAACCAGAACCAGGGCCAGCGGAAAAGGGGCAAAGACGATTCCTATCAATAGGAGAAACTGCACCGCCTGCAGCCCAATCATCAACAGGCCACGCCGCCGCGTCGGATGTATAATAGATGGCAGGAACATACCAACGACTGTGCCACAGCCAAAACTCCAGACTAGTAGCCCATATCCCTGTGCACCTGTATGAAATATTTGTTGGGACAATAGAGGCAACCCTACAGTCAGTGGTCCTATCGCCGCTAATCCTGCCAGCATATCCATTATTATTAATGCCACTAGCCAGGGCATGCCGCCCAAATAGCTAAAGCCTTGCAACGCTTGCTGCAAAAGCGTAAGCTTTTTTGTGTCTGTTTGAGGACTCAAGGGTAAGGGCTTCATCTGTAACGTTGTCCATACGGCAACTGCAAACGAGAGCGCATTGAGTAGAAAGGCCAGACCTGCTTGCCCCGCAGCTACCAGAAAGCCCGCTGGCACTGCACCCAGCAAGGTCCCAAATTGGGCTACGCTACTTGCCAGCGAATTAGCCCCATCCAGGACCTCTACCGGCACAACCCGGGGAGCAATGCTATTGGCGGCGGGGTTAAAAATACCATTAGCAGTTCCGTGCACAAGCAGGATTGCACAAAGTAGCCAGAGTGGCATCCAACCGGTAAAAGCTAACACGGCAATCGCACCAGAGGTTACCACGCGGATGGCATCTGACCAGAGCATGACTACTCGCGCATCAAAACGATCAGTCAAAACACCTCCAACCAGAGTAGAGGCTGCCATTGGAATGCTTAAGAATAATAGGCAGATTGCCAGGTCTACAGCCGAGCCGGTGACTTGCAATATTAGCCAGGAGAGCGCAACAGTCTGAAAGGGATTGCCAAATGCGGAGATCGCTTGCCCTATCCAGAGCAAACGAAAATCACGATACTTTAAAGGGCTTAAGAGTTGCTTATACGCTGGCAGCTTCATTCCTTGCCTCCTGACTTCTCTCCAGGAGCAGGAGGTAGTCTTGCAGCAAATAGGTAAGCACTACATAATTTCTGGCGTTTTGGCTCTGCACAGCGGCCACTGCCAGGTACATATCACGATGCACGGCATCCAGACGCTCATCATTGGGCCATTTTGACCCATCGATAAATCTCGACGCAAGAATACGTCCCCATAGTGAACGGTCCAGTGCATATTCGAGCACTGGACCGTTCGCGTTAAATTCATCGCGCATGTTACGACCTTCCGATAATATAGGTTATCTTCTAGTCATAAATATAAACTTTTAATACTCTCAATGTCAAGCAGAGAGGATATAGCTCATTTCACAAGTTTCACGCTCTATCTCAACTACGAACTTTCTCGCTGATAAAGTAGAATACTATACTCCAGGCCTTTGACGCAGACCTGCACAACGATCCAGCCATCGGGCAGGCTTAAAATAAAGCGATCATCTAAGGTTTTAGGAAGTTGTTTCCGCCTGCTCGTACCTGCGGGGAAGGTTATTTCTAAATAATCGGTATCGGCCTGAATCTGGCAACCATGCCGCATAAAAATCTGCCTGATCGGCCGCTCCATATCAAATTGAGCGCGAATGACAATAGGTTGGTCTTTGCATGTTGGGGCTACTTCCTCTTCCATACTTCCTCCTGAAATATTCGCTATGCAACGCGTAACTATGCCATGAGTCAACCTTGTCTAAATAATGGATGGTGAACAACTATCCGCCAGCACGGAATAGTAGTTCCTAATCTGCAGTTAAGGAATCGCTAGCTCTTCTTCTCCTCACTGCCGCTTTGGGCAACCTTTAAAGGCGTAAGGAAAACCCTGGCCTTCTGCCTTACATGGCATACTCCTTTTCTTTCCTTGATAGTTTTCCAGTCACTAATGTTTATTATGACCGTTCAATGATAAATCATAACATAATTGCACAAATATTACTAGATTTTCATCTCTATTTGCTGGGAATATAACTGATGAGGCATATGTAGAGGGCGAGGTCAGATCTGGCCCTCTACATGCTGGGGTTTTTCACGTCACATCGGTGGGGGATCTAGCTAAAACGCTTGACTCTCATTGGTGCTAAAAATATTATGCTCCATGGCCGCTCTATTCTTCTTTGTCTGGCACATCTTCAAAAAGTTCTCCTATCTGCACATCCAGAGCTTTAGCAATTTGTTCCAATGTGGTCTTCTTCACTTCAACATATGGGTCACGAAAAATTCGTTTAACTGTAATAAAATTGAGCTTTGCTTCTCGGGAGAGCGAGGTCATATTAAAGCCCTTTTCCTCAGCCAGCTCTTTTACGCGCAATCTCGTCATAAGCTTTCTTCAACCGACCTTTCGCTACTGCTAATGTGCTATTACCTCTGTGTTAGTAGTAGTGTGTTATTACCAATGCATTACCAGTCAGATTGTAACAGAGTTTCCTTGTTGACAAAATTGTTAGCGTAATAGTAGTATTGTGTTATTAGTAGTGAGTTAGTAGTAGCGCACTAACAGTCCCGACTAGAGAAAGGTAGCATTGAGGTATATGCAACAGGATACTCAGCGCTCATCAGGGCAAAGCAAAGCCCCGGGAGCTAAACGCCGTGTGGTTAGAGCAGGAAAGCAGGTTATATATGAGGGCTATGATCAGGACGAAGCTATCAAGGTTTTTCTACAGGCGGGCAAAGATTATCCCTTTGTGCGCATCACCTATAAAGCGGGGAGAAAGATAGAGGCATCCATTGATGTCAACGCGTATACAGAACGGCAGGTTGCGGCGCTCAAAAAACGGGCAGCACGCGAGAAAAGGGAGCGGACCAGCTATCGCCAACAGGCCATAATATTAACCACCGGGCAGCAGGCGCTAAAGGAGCAACGCTAACATGCCAGATATGCAGGATGAACCGCCCCTGGCCATGCTCAATCTTCTAACCAGGTTGAATAACATTCTGGAACGGTTGATAGTTCTCTACGGCTATCAAAATGCTGTACGCGAGCTCATCAGTATGCAGGTCAGGCTGCGTTCGCAGGATGAGGGCTTACATGATGCTGCCAGCCATAAAGAGACAGCTCCTGATGTTGTTGAGGACAATCTTCTATAGGATAGGCAAAGCTAATCAATAATGTGAGAGGAAGATCATGTTATGTGCTCTTCCTCTCATCGGTACGAATAGCTTACTCTCTATTTCTGCTCGCTAGGATACTTGCTTTCCAGGTAGGAACGCAACGATTCGAGCCCTTTTGCATAGACGTTATGCGCGAAGTAATGCGTCCAGTGTTCATACTCAGCGGGCTCGCAATCGAAGGTTACCCACCATTCGACAAAGGCCCGCTTGCCGTCGATGATCGGTGTTACGCACAAGGTCATCTGACAATTACGCGTCGGATAGGGAAAGGGCTCACAGAATTCATAGGTATACGCTCGCTCGATATCTGAGTGCGCAAGCAGGCGCTGAATATGGTGGACGTCAGTCTCGCCGAGACGAACATCGCGAATCGCCCCCACGGCATCTCCAGCTTTTCCATCCTTAATATGGCTCTCGCTCACGCCTTCAAACCAGACTGGATAGCTATTGAAATCCCGAATAACGGCCCAGACCTGCTCTGCGCTCTGCTCAAACACAGTACTATAATAGGATTTCGCCATAGTTTAGCCTCCTTATATATTGTTCCCAACATATATTTACTTCTCAGGAGGTAGTATACAAATTAGAGCGCGCTCGAAGTCAAGGTAGCCCACAGGTCTGAAGCATGGAAAGATGCAAATCTCATCCGCCTGGCCGGCAGGAGCAACGAAATTGCCAAGACAAATCAAGCTTTGCGCCAGCTCTTGCCTTAATTTATGCACAAGAGCTCAACAAGAGCGTTTGAGCGCTAACTCACATCGCCACTTGCTGAGCTCATATCGTTTCTCTTCTCAGCGATTATGCGCGATCAGTTGCGCATAGAAATAGCCGCTGTCCTTGATAATACGCTGCTGCGTAGGATAATCGACATAGATAATGCCAAAGCGCTTATCGCGTCCTACGGCCCACTCGAAGTTATCCATCAGGCTCCAGACAAAATAGCCAGCCACCGGAACGCCCTCGCTCATCGCGCGCTGCACATAGCTCAGATATTCGCGCAAATAAGCGACGCGGCGCTCGTCATGGATACGGCCATCAGCACTCACTTCATCGATGAAGGCGGCTCCGTTCTCGGTAATATACAATTTGGCTGGCTTATAGCCTTTATGCACATACTTCAATATATCGTAGATCCCTTTAGGATAGACCTCCCAACCAATATGCGTATATTCTCCTGGAGGCTGTACGCGCCGATAATTCACCGGAGCCAGTTCGTTTCCCTGCGCGATAACTGAGCGGCGATAGGTATTAATGCCAAGATAATCCAGCGGCACGCACATCTGTTGCATATCGCCAGCCCGAATCTCGGGCAGCTCGCTGGCAAAGAGCTCAAGCATATCGGAGGGATATTCTCCTCGCAATAGGGCATCAAGAAACCAGCGATTTTGATAGCCGTCAAAGCGATAGGCAGCCGCAATATCTTCGGAGGCAGCGCTGGCTGGCTCGGCTACATTGATATCCAGTACAATTCCCACCTGGCTATCTGCGACATTGGTTCGTATAACCTGTGCGGCGGCGCCATGGGCCAGAAAGACGTGATGCAGAGCTGTCAGGGCAGCGCGGGGCGATTTTCGCCAGCCTGGCGCATCCTCTCCAAAGACATACCCGCCCCAGGTAAAAACACATGGCTCATTGAAGGTAGTCCATTGCTTCACGCGATCCCCAAGCCGGCGTGTGACGATATCGGTATATTGCACAAAGTCCTCTATAATCCCACGCCGCTGCCAGCCATCTCCTTCATCCTGCAAAGCCTGGGGCAAATCCCAGTGGTAGAGGGTAACAAAGGGCGTAATTCCTGCTTCCAGCAGGCCATCGACCAGGCGGCTATAAAAATCCAGCCCTGCCTGATTGACGGCTCCCCGTCCCCTGGGCAGAATGCGCGGCCAGGCAATCGAGAAGCGATACGCGTCGAGATGTAGTTGCCGCATTAAAGCAATGTCTTCTTGCCAGCGATGATAGTGATCGCAGGCTATATCGCCAGTATCGCCATGCTCAATTTTACCCGGCGTATGTGAAAAGATATCCCAGATGCTTTTTCCTTTTCCATCTTCATCGATGGCCCCTTCAATCTGATAGGCTGCCGTGGCCGCTCCCCATATAAAATTCCCTGGAAACCTGCCAACCTCGCTCGTCATAACCCACAAATCCTTTCGTTACGTTGCATTGGTAAAGCTCTAAAGTCGGGCATAGCCCTGGAACGCAGCTCTGTGCCAGGTCCCTGGCCTGGCCACAGTTACTCTTGTTCGGCCGAGGCGGCGATCACCAGATCGATGAAAAGCGCCGCCGACCAGCCAAAGGCATGCGTGGCCCGCGGTGGCTTCTGCCCGGTTAGCGGATGATAATATTCGTAGAAATCCTCAGCAGCCAGAGCCAGTTCTAGCGTACGCCAGCGCAGCTCGCGGGCCTGCTCAGGATAGCCAGCGCGCAATAAGCCATCGATGAGCAGATAGTTAACATTGAGCCAGACTGGACCACGCCACATTGAGAGCGGATTAAAGCTGGGATCATCAAAGGCGACGGTCGGCACTGGATGATGCCCCCAGAACTTTTTTTCGTTGGTGAGTGTCGCCACCAGGCGCGCAGCAATGTTTTCGGGCATCCGTCCTGTAATTAACGGAAAGAGATGAAAAGGCGTGCATACGGGAATACGTTGCCCATGCCTGCTTGCCCAGAATATGCCAGCCTGCTCATCCCAGCGCAGAGCAATCATGCGCTCTGCCAGCTCTTTTGCGCGCTGTGTCCAGTCTAGCGCCTCCTCTGGATAGCCGATCTCTTGCGCGATGCGGGCCAGATAGTCGTACTGCAGGCATAGATATGCGCTCAAGTCGGGCGTCTCAACTGGTAGCCCCTGATCCCACAGTGGATTATTATCAAGGCCGGAAGACCAAGGGTGTAAGTAGGCGCATAGCCCGGTTACATCAGGATCGCTCTCGCTAAACCACCAGTTCTGAAAACGCACAATCGGCTCATAGAGCTCCTTGAGAAACTCGCGGTCGCCATCGATTTCATAGACCTTCCAGGCCGCCCAGGCGGTCAGCGGAGGCTTGGTGATATCTGCTTCGACGATCTCGGTCGTGTGGGCAAGAATCCCTTCATCATGCACGATGTCGGGAATCAAGCCGTTCGGCAGCTGATAATCAAGCATTATGCGAAACTGCTCCTGAGCCATCTGCGTATCGCGATGACGCAAGGCCAGAGCATGAAAATAGGAATCCCAATGCCAGATCCCTACATAGCCCTGTTTGGAAGGAACCATGCCCTCGCGCTTTGGATGGGCATAAGGGTAGATCAGGTTGGCTCCCATGACCCACCAGGCGTAGTAATACTGGCGACGATAGTGCTCAGCAACTTCTGGCACAGTGGCAAACCAGTCGTGCCAGCGCTGTGCTGCGGCCTCAATAGCTTGTTCAGCTTTGACGATACGCCGATTAAAGTCAGCCGTACGCGTAATATTGAGCAGGAGAACCGCGCCTTCCTCCGCCTCAAAGATGAGCTCAATCTCGCGCTGCTCATTGTCCAGCTCTACAATACAATTCTGTATTAGCGTGGTGTTGGTCGTATACACCAGGTGCAAGGGCGAGTAGCTGGAACGGCCCAGTACGCCACCGAGCCTATCGGTTTGCCCCTTCTCCATACGCGTAAGCAGCTTGATACCACTGCGCCCGGCAGGTAGGGCCACTAGTAGCGTCTCGGCATCTACAAAGGTGATGCGAAACGTGCCGCAAGGCGTTTGGTTGCGAATCTCGTGCGGATAAGTTGTGTATTCACAGCGACAAGCCTGTCCTTCTCCATCGGTAAAGGACCAGCGCGTAATCGCCGGATACTGCTCGGGATCGATCTCATACTCAGCCAGTCCTACCCACAGGCTTTGCTCGTCGCTACGAAAGAGTATGAGCCGTGAATCGCGATCCGTAAAAGGGATCTGTGTGAGCGTGATGCGATCCTTCAAGAGCTGAAGATATGGAGATGCGATAGCCATTGCTTATCTAATTTCTGCTAAATATTCTAGTAAACATACGGGTTACCTGCTCCCGGACTAACATTAGAACATCCAGGAGCATAAAGAGAGGCAGCCTGGCCCAAAGCGATCGAAGCTTTGACAATCAGCCCCAGGACCATAGCTATGGTCCTACCATTCGCGCATGCTTTAGCCAGCCAGCCCGCCGCCATCTACGACCAGGGCCGTGCCGGTTACAAATGCTGCGGCATCGCTGGCCAGATAGAGTGCGGCCTGGGCAATATCCTCTGGCCTTCCAATACGGCGCAATGGCCGGTCTGCCGCCTCCTGTAGGAATGCAGCGTTTGT
The DNA here is from genome assembly GCF_004208415.1 of Ktedonosporobacter rubrisoli. Classification (GTDB taxonomy): domain Bacteria; phylum Chloroflexota; class Ktedonobacteria; order Ktedonobacterales; family Ktedonobacteraceae; genus Ktedonosporobacter; species Ktedonosporobacter rubrisoli. The sequence goes on from NZ_CP035758.1 coordinate 45,856, forward strand.
TGCGCCAAGCTGTTGAGCCTCGTGTGCCAGCATTGGTGTATTGGTATCGCCGGGACAAATGCAGTTGACGCGAATATTCTGTTCTCCATGATCGAGAGCCATGGCTCTGGTTAATTGCACAACGGCGCCCTTTGAGGTGCAGTAAGAGACCGCGCGCCGACCTCCTACCAGGCCCCAACCCGAAGCCGTATTGATGATCGCTCCGCCTCCTGCCCTAATCATATGTGGGAGCGCGAAGCGAGAAAGCAGGTACATGGACTTCACGTTGACGGCCATCACCAGATCCCATTCCTCCTCGTCGATCTCAAGAACTGTTGTGCGCCGAATAATGCCAGCATTGTTGAAGAGAATATCCAGACCGCCGAACTCGTCAACTGTACGCTCAATCGCGTGTTGACAATCGGCGGATTTGGCGATATTGGTCTGAATGAAGAGGGCGCGCCCGCCAGCGTCTCTGATCGCCTGGGCCGCACGCTGACCACCCTGCTCGTCTAGATCGACGATGGCCACGGCTGCACCTTCCTGGGCAAAGAGCAGCGCCGTAGCGCGACCAATACCCGAGGCCGCGCCGGTTATCAGGGCCACGCGATCCTGTAAGCGCCCTGCGCGAGTTAGTGTTTCAGTTTGTGCCATGGGCCAGAACCTTTCGTGCCGCCGCTAGCGTTATCTCTACATCCTGTTCGCTATGGGCTAGCGAGACAATCGAGTGTAATGTAGCCGAGGGCGTCGTATAGACACCATGCTTGAAGAGTTCCCAGATAAAGCGCTGATACCTGGGCCGATCCACATACTGACAGTATTCGCGATAATCGCTGATTGCCGGACGTTCGGTGAACAGGATTTGCAACATTGGACCAACGTTTTGCACAATTGCCGCCACGCCTAATTCTTTAAAGAGCTCACGCAAGCCGTTACACAGCAGATCGGCGATACGCCATATCTGGTGGAAAGCTGCGCCGTCATCCTCGGTCAGGACTTGCAGGCTGGCCCGCGCGGCGTGCAAGCCAATACGTGAGGCGTTCTGCGTCCCATAATGCAGTACACCGCCCCAGGAAAGCGCCTCCATCACCTCTGCGCGCCCCACAATTCCAGCCACCGGCAAGCCAGCTCCCAGGGCCTTGCCAAAGGTTGTAATATCTGGTTGCAATTGATAGTATTGCTGGCACCCCCCGGCGGCGATGCGAAAGCCGGTCACTGTTTCGTCAAGAATAAAGAGAATATTATGCTTGCGTGCAAGTTCCTGCAGGCCTTGCAAATAGCCTTCGGCCGGTGGGATGATGCCCATATTGGCCATGATGCCTTCGCTGAGAATTGCGGCTATCTGTCCGCGATAGGTATCAATAGCGCGTTCCAGGGCGCCCAGATCGTTCCAGGGCACTACAATTGTATCGTCAAGAGCATGGCGATTGAGGCCCGAGCTATCGGGAATCTTTATCGGATCGTTGCGATGGCCCAGCGTGGTGAGCGGCTGGGGATTGGAGCTGACCAGGTAATCGTCATACCAGCCGTGGTAATGCCCCTCGAATTTGATAAATTTCGGCTTACCAGTGTAGCCACGAGCCAGGCGTACCGCTGCCATAGTGGCCTCTGTCCCCGTATTGGCAAAACGCACGCGTTCGGCGCTTGGCACAATGCGCTGAATCATTTCGGCAACTTCGATCTCGATATCGGTTGCTGTAGCAAAATGTGAGCCGCTGGCCGCCGCTTGACACAGGGCCTCGACGACTCGTGGATGGGCATGCCCAAGCGGGAGCGCACCATACGACATTAGCCAATCGATATAGCTATTGCCGTCAACATCATAGATACGTGAACCCTGGCCGCGCTGCATAAATAGCGGATAGGCTCCATAGTTCACTGGGCCTCGCGAAGACGAGCTTCCGCCCTCGATCATGAGCCCACGTGAACGCTCAAATAATTCTTTAGATTTTTGCGTATTCAATGACATAATGAGAAAAGCCTCCAACAGAGAACAACCTGACGTATCAGGAGGTTGTGGGCAGAGTAACTCCATGCGCCACCGCATAATCACGGAAGCGCTGTATGAGCTCAGCAGCGCGCTCCTCAGCCTCAGACGGCCGCAAACGCGAACAATCATAGCCAAGCTGAGTGCGGAACGCTTCGCTGGCTGCCTCACAGAAGACCACAGTGCCATCTTCTTCAATGCGCTCGATGCCATCAAAGCGATGCGAGCGCTCATTGATTTCAATAGCTTCTTCCAGCGCCAGGCCGGCCATAGGAGCCACGCGCACGCCTGCCCGGCTGGCCAAAACCGGATAGCCACCCGGCAAGCCGTTGGGGGCCGGCGCATGCAGCAGTTCTTCGCGCTCAGCAAGCATAGCTGTAACCAAAGGAATAGCCGTCCCAGCGGTCAGAAAATGCGTGGCCGGACCTGACGTAATCGGATGAGGTGCCAGCAGCAACTCGCCTGCCTTGAGCTGCTCGGTAACATCCTGTCCGTCACATATGACGCGCAAAAAATAGGACGGCAGTTCGGCGGCATGCTCACCAAAGGCCACATCACCTAGCGCATGGTGCCCTACCATTAAGACCTGTATGGCTTCCATGGACACATTCAGTTTCTGGCATGCCAGAAGCTGCACTTTGGCCACCACCTCAGGCAGATTGCCAATTCCACAGGTTGGCGCTAGATCCAGGCCTGCAAGCACGTGGTTGACAACATCAGGAAATGGCGCGGTCAGTACCGGACCCCGATAGCCGGCAATCCGTACGGCCTGCATCAATTTCATGCTTAGCACCAGGTGTACGGGCAGCCACATGCCAAAGTGATTGAGCGCAGCGCTTTGCTCAACGGGCAGCAAGCTGGGTAGCCACCAGGTAAGTAGCGTCGCCGTACTCAGCACCAGGTCGGGAGCTTCGCGCGTAAGAATTTCAGCTACCATTTCGGGCCGCTGGAGATCCAGTTCCACAAAGCGCACCTCAGGGGCATATCCCTGCGCCAGCGCTCCCAATCTGGCCAGGTTGCAACGCGCCTGCCCCTGCTCAATCCTGCGTCCAGCTACGAGAAGACGTCCTATGCCCTTTTCGCGTACCAGCAACTCCAGCAGCACGCTCCCCAGGCCGCCAAGACCAATCAACATAACAGTTGGTTTCACAAGTACCTCAACTTCAGATAATCTCAATGTACCTAATTATGACTTCAATCCCGTCAGCGCAATACCCTGAATAATCTGGCGCTGCCCCAGAATATAGATCAATAACACTGGTAGAACGGCAATCATGGAGCCGGCCATCATCAAGCCCCACTGTGAAGTATACTGTTCGCGGAACTGATTGAGCAGCAAGGGTACTGTATAGAGATCGGAACTATTGAGCATAATCAGCGGCATAAAGAAGCTATTCCATTGCCCCAGGAAGGTAAAGATCCCCAGTGCGGCCATCGGCGGTTTGAGCAAGGGCAGGATGATCCGCCAGTAGAGCGTCCAGCGATTGGCTCCATCTACAATAGCCGCCTCTTCCAATTCCTTGGGAATCCCCATTATAAATTGGCGCATCAAGAAGACCCCAAAGGCATCAAAGAGGGCTGCTGGTACAATCAGGGCCAGGTGCGTATCAAGCCAGTTCAGCTTCTGCATGATGATGAACATCGGAATGATCGTCAGTTGAAAAGGGATCATTAAGGTAGCCAGGAAGAGCACAAAGACAATGTTGCGTCCTGGGAAACGAATGCGTGCAAAGGCATAGCCGGCCATCGAGGTCGTAACAAGCTCGCAGACTACGACGATCACGGCAATATAGAAGCTATTAAAATAAGCCTGACCAAAGGACATGGCCTGCAGTGAGTTTGGATAGTTCTGCCACATAATGGGATTGGGCAAAAACGATAACGGATCGCTAAAAGCCTGTGTATTATCTTTGAGCGAGGTTGCCATCATCCACAAGAATGGCCCAGCCATACAGATGGCACCGATAATCAGCAAGGCATGGATCAGGATAGAAAACATTACGCTCAGCGGATTGCGACGCTTGTGAGGCTGCGTTGGTCCGTCAGCCTGGGATCTCAATTCCGGCTGCACGCTTTTTATGGTCTCCTGTAGCATTTCTCTCTATTTCCTTTCCTCTGTCATCTTGTGCGACTGCTATAGCTCATAGTGGACCCAGCGTTTTTGCAAGTTGAACTGTATAAGCGTCAATACCAGCAACACCGCAAAAAGGATGACCGCCGCTGCGCTTGCCGGTCCAAAGGTAAACTGACGGAAACTGAGATTATAAATGTGGTAAACAATCGTATAGCTGGCCTTATCCGGGCCGCCCTGGGTCATCACAAAGGTTTGATCAAAGACCTGGAACGAGCTAATAATCGAGAGCACAGTGATAAAGAAAAGCGTGGGACTCAGGAGGGGCAAAGTCACTTTCCAGAAAAGCTGAAAACGATTGGCCCCATCGATGCGCGCAGCTTCGGAGTAAACAGCCGGAATGTTCTGCAAGCCGGCCAGGAAGATTACCATATTTGAGCCCATGCTGCTCCAGATGCTCACCAGGGCAATCGAGGGGATTACCCAGTGCTCATCAATGAGCCAGTTTGGCCCCTGGACATGAAACCAACTGCGCAACATTACATTGATAAAACCGGCATCGCTGTTCAGCAGCCAGAGCCAGATGACTCCAGTTGCGACAGAACTGGTCACTACAGGCATAAAATAAATCACGCGGTAAATATCTTTCCCCCGCACTTTATTCAACCCTAAAGCAACCAGCAGGGCGAGAATGATTCCTCCTGGCACTGTAATTACGGTGTAGTAGAGCGTATTAGCGAAGGCTATGCGAAAATTGGGATCTGCGAGCTGATCAGTAAAGTTTTTCAGGCCGACAAAACGAATCGCGCCAAGGCCATCCCAATTAACCACGCTCAAGGCAAATACTGTCACCAGCGGAATTATCGCAAACGCAATCAGGCCAATCATCTGGGGAAGGATAAAGAAACCGCCCCAGAGCGCCTCTGTAATTGCGCGACGGCGCATATTCTTCCTGATGTCTACCTGCGCTTTGTTCTCCAGCGCTTGTACTTGAAGCTCCATAGATTACTCCTGCTCATCAGACAATCCTTTGTGATTACCCTATGTTCTTGCTTATTGAAGCAGCGACTGCGCCTGTTTGATGCGCGTATTGACCATGGTAGCAACTTTACCCAATGTGGTCTTGACGTCGGCTCCCTTCAAAAAGACGGGATCGAAGGCCGAGACGATATCGGCGCTGAGGCCCGGGGTACCCATTTCGGAAGCATAGGTCGCGAAGCCGTTATTGCGCGCATCAATCAAATATTGGGCATGTGCGGGATCATTGCCGCCTAGCACAACCTGGTCCGCGCCTTTCACCGAGGGTACTGCATTACCATCATCTTTCAGGCGCTCTTCTTCGCCATCTTTGGAGACATAGGTAGAAAGAAACTCATAGGCTGCATCAGGGTTTTTGGAGCGCTTATTGAGTACTATATAGGCCAGGAACATGCCAGTTGGCTTGCTCTTTCCGTCTGTTGCTGGCATTGGTACAATATCGTAGTCGAGGCCCTTGGCGCGCGCTTCCTTGAACTCGGAAAGATAATATCGCCCAATCGAAAGGAAGCCAACCTGATTGGCGATGAACATCAGGTCTTCACCCTGATTGCTGGGCAACGCAGCCGCGTAGGCAAACTTCTTTGCCCGCACATTATCGGCAAGCCATTGAAAGGCTTCCACAGCTTTGGTATCCTGATCTGCGACAAAGTTACCGTAGCCATCGTTATCGTAGACTGTGCCGCCATTATTGACCACCCAGCTATAGTGATAGAGCATCGAGTCGTTATCGAGAATATAGCCCCGCTTCTTGGTTGCGGCAATCTTGTCCACCATTTGTTGGAAAATATCCCGGTTCCATTTGCCTTGCGCATAGAGCTCGCTTGGCATCTCGGTAATGCCCGCTTGTTGCAGAACCTTTTTGTTGTACCACATGACAATCGGGTTGCAGTCAACTGGCAGGCCATAAATCTTGCCGCTATGGGTTTTGGCTGCGCCCCACATGCCCGGAAAATAATCATCAGGTTTTACTATACTGCCGCTTTTCGTCATGAGCGGTGTGAGCTCCTCAATCGTCTGATTCTGGATCAGTTTAATGATGTGCTCATCAGCGGCATAAAATACATCCGGGGCTATGTTGGCGTTCAATTCGGAGAGGATTTTAGGCAAATAATCATCATATGAGGGGATCGGCACAAACTTTACGTTAGCTTTATGCCCGGTATTGTACTGATTGGTAAAGGTCTGGAAACGTTTGGCGGAGGTTGCTCCGGCCCAAGTAGACCATTTCAGGGCTGCTGGTCCGGCCGCGCTGCTACTACCACAGGCCTGTAGCGCTGTTCCTAGCCCGGCCAGCGAGGCTCCTAACACGAGTGAACGAGAGAGGAATTTACGGCGATTCGTTCTTGCCGAAAATAGGTATGGGAATGCGGAAAAGGTATCACTCATCTTTGCGCTCCTCCTTTGGAGACTATTTGACGATTCCGAAAATAACAGGTAAATCCTGCTTAGCTACATAAGCTCATCCTGTCAACAAGACAAGCAGATGAGCGTGTGGCGCATCTGAAATGTAATGCTAGAAAAATATAGGTTCTTTCAAAGCAGAATGCTCTTTCTCTCCAGTTGTCATCACACCCTTGTGATAATCTTATGTCTGCTGTAGATTCTTATTTATTAACTATAGACCGCCATTGATCTATATAAAATTGAATTTCTGCTCACAATCCCTATGCTTCCCATCTACAGTATCTCTCGTCGAATAGGACTATGTTAGATGTAGATAGCCATAATAGCGGTTATTATAGCTCCTCTTCTCTCGTTAAGTGCCTTAACTTAACCGATTAATTTAACTTGTTACAAGTATATACATGTGTATGGATGGTGTCAATACTTTCGCCGACTATTTTGCAAATCGCCAGCTGAGTACGTCAAGCACTATATTGACAGTCCAGCTTATATATGCATATACTATATACAGATTGCGCTCATGAAATCAGGCGATCGACTTTACTCCCCATCCAGGAGACAAACTTGGCCACAATTTATGACATAGCTAAAGCAGCTGGTGTCACTGCAGCGACTGTCTCGTACGTCCTTTCCGGTAAGGGCTCTATTAGCCAGGCTACACGTGAGAAGGTTATGAGGTATGCCAGCGAGCTAGGCTACCGGCCCAATCTGATTGCCCGCAGCTTGATCAAGCAAGAGACCCATACGATCGGCCTGGTAATTCCACACATTATCAATCCTTTCTATGCTGGCATCGCGGAGACGGTCGAGCGTAGCGCCTATGCGCGCGGCTTCCGTACGATGATCACCAATACGTACGAGGATGAGCGCCTTGGCGCAGAGCTCTTAGAGGATCTGGCGGCTCGGCGTGTCGATGGCATTATCGCATTACCCGGTGGCTTATCGTTCTCGGCCATACAGTCTATGATCGCTTCAGGCTTGCCAGTTATCTGCTGCTTGTGGGAAGAAGAAGAGGGACAGGAGGTTTCACTGGCTGTCGGACTAGACTTTAAGCGAGGCGGTCAACTCGTAGCCGAACATCTCCTGGGGTTAGGGCATAGACGCATCAGTGTTATTGTCGATGTCAAAGCCAATGGTCGCATCGATCATCATTTACGCTTTACCGGCTGCCAGGAAGCTCTTGCCAACGCAGCTTGCCCGCTGGATGCAGCCCTGGTGAGCAATGGCGATTCGTCGCTGGAAAGCGGTGAGGCAGCCGCTCATCAGCTTTTGCACCTTCCAAACCCGCCTACAGCCATCTTTGCCACAAACGATTTAATGGCTATCGGGGCCATGGTTGCAGCCTGGAAGTTAGGCATGCGCGTACCGGCAGATCTCTCGATCATTGGCTTTGACAACATTGCTCTGGCTCCTTTCACATCTCCTCCGCTGACAACAATTAATGTGGATCGAGATCGCCTGGTCAAGCTGGCGCTGGATCTTTTGCTAAGTATAATCGAGGGAAAACAGCTTGAACCTCCTCCGTTGCTCGCGCCTGAACTGATCGCACGCGCCTCTACAGCTATATGTCCAGCTTCTCGCTAGCTAGCTGAACGCCCTTCTAACGGGCTATTCTCCAAATAAACGTCAACTGTCAGCCAGGCGCATTTCTCTGAGATACTTTTAAATAAAACGAAAGACGCAATAGAAGCAAAATCTATTCTCAGTGATTTCTCAGTTTTATCACAGGTTTATAGAGTATACTTACTCAGGATGTAGCGCCGCTTCGGTTATTATTTGTAAGTAGCTATCTAACTTATAGCTTCATAACTATAGTAAGAAAAAACAATAAACTCAATACTTTCTTTTTATTCCATAAAACATCCAAAAAACTTTAATGTACCTAGCAGGTAAAAAGGAGATGATACTTTAGCCTGTGCCTTGCTTCATGAAGGAGAAGACACATATATGCATGAATACCCTATATTGATCAATATTACTTTGTCTGTTGCGGCTGCCCTTGTTGGTGGGTATCTGGCTCGCTTACTGAAATTGCCCACCATGGTTGGTTATCTGCTTGCTGGCATCGTAATTAGTCCTTTCACTCCCGGCTTCATCGGCGACCTTACCACGATTCAACAACTTGCGGAACTTGGAGTTATTTTCCTCCTCTTTGGGGTAGGTCTCCATTTCTCCCTTCGTGATTTATGGGCGGTCCGCGCAATTGCTATTCCAGGCACTCTAATCCAATTGGGAATCATTACAGCCTTTGGCGTATTGCTCACCCGCTTCTGGGGCTGGTCGTTGCCTGCCGGTATCTTGCTGGGTGTCGCCGTGGCAATTGCCAGTACAGTAGTAATGATTCGCAACCTCATGGATCAGGGCTTGCTCAATACAACCGCAGGCCAGATTGCTATGGGTTGGCTGGTATTAGAAGACTTAATTACTGTTCTCATTCTGGTGCTGCTCCCGACGCTTACAGCCAATGCAGGCGAGCCTGTCTGGCAAAGCGCTGGCCTGGCCTTGCTGAAAACTGGCGCCTTTGCCGCCCTGATGCTGATAGCCGGTACGCGCATCGTTCCCTGGTTCCTGACGCGCATGGCTTATCTGCGCTCACGCGAGCTCTTTATTGTTGCCATAGTAGTGATCACGGTTGGCATAGCTCTGGCTGCCTCCGCTTTATTCGGCGTTTCTCTAGCTCTGGGAGCTTTTATGGCTGGGGTAGTGGTCAGCGAATCGGCGCTCTCCCACCAGGTGGAAGTAGAGGTCCTACCGTTTCGCGAGACGTTTGGCGTGCTGTTCTTCGTCTCGGTAGGTATGCTGGTGAATCCGCTCTATCTCCTCTCTCACGCCGGTGAGGTCCTGGCGCTCGTCGCACTAATCATTGGCGGTAAGTTTCTGATTACGTTGTTACTTGGCCTGATCTTTCCACAGTCAGCGGGCACAATGCTCATCGTAGCAGCCGGCCGAGCCCAGATAGGTGAGTTCTCTTTTATCCTTGGCCAGACAGGAGTTGCGCTGGGGCTATTAACCCAGGAGCAATATTCGCTTATTCTAGCGGGTGCGATCATTTCGATTACGATCAATCCTTTCGTCTTTCGCGCATTGCCCTGGATCGAAACTCGTTTGCGTGCTTTCCCTGCCCTCTGGTCCCTCTTAGATCGTCAACAGCCTCTCTCCCTCCAAACCCAGCTAGCCGAAACATTGCATGAGCATGTTGTGGTGGTTGGCTATGGACGCGTGGGGCACCATATTGTACAGGTGCTCTCCCATCTTGAAGTACCACGCCTGGTTATTGATCTCGATGTCTCACGTATCATAGAATTGGACGGGCAGGGTGTACCCACCCTCTACGGAGACGCCGCCGAATCGGAGATCCTTACTCACGCACATGTGGAGCGCGCTCAGGCCGTAGTAGTAACAGTTCCCGACGAGGCATCCGCCTTCATCATCGTCGCTAAAGTGCGTAAACTCGCGCCTCAGGTTACTATAATTGTGCGAGCAGCTACTCAGGATGGTGTACACCGCCTCTTCGAGCTCGGAGCCAACGAAGTTATCCATCCAGAATTGGAGGGCGGCCTGAATATTGTTCGTCAAACCCTAACTCATCTTGGCTACGCTGAAAATGAGACCCAGCAGTACATCTCTGCCGTGCGCCATGATCACTATGATCTCACAGCCTCCACGCTTGCTGAACAATATACGCTGGCCCAGTTGCATAAAAAATCATGCACATTAGTCGCCGAAGCCAGGGACGAGGGTGTTCCAGAAGCAAAAACTGAGGATCTTGTTTAAACAAGGTCTCCATTAGTCGACTTACTCGCCGCCAGCTTACGGGCAGCAGATCCCAATAAATTGGTGGGGAAACTTTTTCACAGTTTTCTGCAGTCTTGCCCTCTTAGCGCTGGCTCGTATCCTGCAAAAAGATTATCTAATCGTCTCACAAGAATGTGAAGCCGGGTTTGAGCTGTGCCAACGTCAAGCAGTGTTTTTTTGCTCTGTGCGCCTACAGTGTGCCTCGTATCGGCAGCGGAGAGGCCCCAGGCTGAGCTTTGTAAGCAGTACACATTAACAAGGGATTCTCCGGATTCTCCTCGGCAAGTTTCTCCGGCATGATCGATACTTTCTTGCTGGCTACAAATGCTCCACATAAAAGTTGGGATGAGGCATATAACTGTAAATCCAAATTTTAAACCAGCCAGTTTTCCAACAATTATGCTGGTGGATTCGCCTCTTTGACGTAGCGATAGAGGGTTGCACGGGAGATTCCAAGAGCTGAGCACAGTTCTGGAATCGAATGCTCTTTGGAGGCAAAGAGCTGACGAGCCAGCGCCACTTTGGCATTCGATTGGAGCTTGCGGGGACGTCCCCCAACGTTGCCCCTGGCTCTGGCCGCAGCTAGCCCTGCATTGGTCCGCTCCCGAATCAGATCCCGTTCAAACTCAGCTAGGGCCCCCAGGAGATGGAAGATCAGCTTACCAGAAGGTGTCGAGGTATCAATCTGCTCGGTGAGGCTGGTGAATGAGATATCACGATTTTGCAGATCGGAGAGCAGTTCCATCAGATGGTTTAACGAGCGCCCTGCCCGATCCAACTTCCAGACGACCAATGTATCTCCCGGGCGCAGATACGCGAGCGCTTCCTCCAGACCCTTGCGGGAAGCTGTCGCCCCAGAAATCTTGTCAGCAAACACTTTCTCGCATTTGGCTGCTGCTAGCGCATCTCGTTGCAGATCTTCATGTTGCTCATGCTTGGAAACTCGAATATATCCGACATTCATGACGTGCTCCTCTCTGTGTCTCACCTTTCCCGTCAGAGAGGGGAGGTTTTGAGATTCTCCATTATGAGACAGGTTTTGAGATTCGTCAACCAGGAAGACACGCTCGCAGAGCTGGTGTGCTGTGACCCTGAAACAGCCGAGTTAATCGTCGCAAGAAACGGTCGATAATGAGACTCCTCTCTTCAGAGAGCGCTTTGGCCGTCGTTGCCGCTTTTTTCTCATCTGGAAGGAATGAGAGAGCAGAAGAGATGTGCGCAGTTGCACACTTCATCTGAAACTGCCACGACGCCTGTTTGCGGGAAACGAGGAGGAAAACACACCATGAAGCTTGTCGGACCTTCTGCCAATCCTTCGTTGGCGTTTACGAACAGTTTGCGTGGGCGGGACAATGGCGTTCCCTTCAGCATTCAGAAAGAGCAAGTTGGTGAGTTGCTGGTGACCTCTGGCTCGATTATCGCTTGCGACCCCTATTTTCTGCCCCTCAGTAGGCCCAAGCCCTATACAACGAAGATCCCACCAGGACGCTACCCCGTTTTCGTAAGCGGCATCCAATCGGAGGGTATTTGTGGAGGGAGGGTGGCATTCGCGCAGGTACAACTGAGCAAACAGGAAGGAGTGCGATGGGAAATGGCTCTCCGTCCCGGTGAAGATGTGAGCACCCTGGCACCTGACCATTTCTTCGGATATGGGGTGGACTCTGGAACAAGCTGCTTTCTGGATCAGGATGTACAGGCATGGTTGCTTGAGCAATTCAAAGCTCGTGGATACGCTGACTGGTCGCCGCCACAGACCCAAGAAGAGGCAGAAGCATGGCAAAAGCGTTGGGAGGCAATGACGGCTTTCTTTTACGACCAGGTGGGCGATCCATTGCTGAGAATCCTTGAATCGTCGAGGCTTGGTGCTGGATCGATGACTCTCAAATCTCCTACAGGCGGCAATATAGTGGCATTCCATAGTGGCTATGGCGATGGCAGCTATCCATCCTACTTTTTGTACACGGCAGAAGGTAGCCTGTCAAGCCTCATCACTGATTTTGGTATCTTTCAGGATGTCGAGTGGGACTCGCCACTGAGCTGAGCTTTATCTCGGCCCTTCATTTCCTCACGGTGAGCAAGAGGCTCTCTTGAACATGCCACAGCCACAAGTCTACGCGTTCGGCAGAGATGGAAAAGTGCGCTCGCATTTCTCCAGATTCTCAGCATACGGACGATTTCGAGATGAGATTGAGGCCCCTCTTCGCGCGAAACGAGGGGGTTATGCCAATAGGCATGACGGAATGCAGCAAGCTATCTTTGCCGATGCTTCTGGGAGAGCAGGGAAAGCCGATACAAATTGGGACTCGCGAAGTGGCTCCTGCGACCTGCTTCAGCAGAGCCAGCCAGTCATCTCAGAGAAGCGTCGCGGGAAGAAGTGTCCATGTTGTGCCCCATCACTCGTTTTGTAGAGTGATGAGGTCATTTCATCCTCACTCTTGGTGATGATCCAGCCAAGCTTGCTAGAGAGAAAAAGGAGTTGGCTCCCGTCTTTGAAGGGAGAGGGTGACACAAGAGTCTGCCAGCTCATACCTCCATCAGTGGTCGTGAACAGGGCAAGATCGGGGCGGCCCACCCAGCCAAAACCCATATCGGTAAACCGAGGGGCGGGGGTGTTTCTGTAGGCCATCTGATGAATCGCTCCCGGTTTCACCGTCCTGGTGTAGAGAACATTATAATCCACAGCCACAAATGGCCTGCTTTGCCAGCTCAGACCCCCGTCATGAGTGACGAAGCTCAGAAACCCATTTGGGGTGCCATCCTGGGAGTGATTGATGGAAGCCGGAATCACTCCCTCTTGTGCGGAGAAAAAGCGCGGCTGCTCAAGCCAAAGCTCGCAGGTAGGCTTGATCCCAGGCGGGAGAAGAAGGGGTTGAGGAGTCCAGGTGTATCCCCCATCACGAGTGAGATAGAGCAAGGGCTTCTGTGTAGTTGCCTTGGTAACCGTAGGCATGGCCGTAATCCAGCCCGTCTGCCGATCAAGAAACTGCAGAGCACTTCCCCCGCCAATGCCAGGGACGGGAGGAATCTCGTTGGTGAAGCGCAATACTTGCTTCCAGTGGAGCCCCCATCGGCGGTCGAGAGAAGGAGCACAGAGGACGTGTACCCGATTTGAAGGAGCACCCAGCCTAAGTTCGCGTCAGGAAACGTGAGGCTCCGGACCCAGATACGCTCGTCGGATGTCAGTGGAAGACTCCCCTCTTCCCAAGTAGTGCCCGCGTTGGTCGTGCGATAGACCTGCTGGCTCGTAAAGGCGAGAGCCATCTGCTCTGAAAGTGGGAAGAACTCCAGATGATCGCTCCTATCCAGTTTCCAGGTCTTGACTCCCTGAAAGGTTACGCCACCATCGTTGGTATGGATGACACGATACTCACCATTGAGCGTGACAACCCCATTCGCCCACTTGTCCAAGCCCAAGATCAATCCCCAGCCAGTGGTTTGGCTGCTCATCTGGAGAGAGTAGAGATCAACTTGCATGGTAATGCTCCTTACAGAACGCGCCAGTGGTCACAAAGAAGAGAGCCTGCTGACTCTCTCATCAAACCAACGCTTTTGAGACACCTCATCCACACAGCTTATCCCAAAACGTGTCGTTCGCGCGCTTTTTCTACCACCTCTTTGGTGACGGTATGGAGGTGATTGATTTCCAAAATGCGCTCAATCTGCATCAACAGACGATGAATAACGCGAAAGTTGCTACCAGTAATGCGCACGATGGCGGCCAGAGCCTCGGCATCAGTAAAATCATCCACGCGGATATGCATGCCCAGGTGGCTCCAACGCTCTTGGAGTAACCACACGAGCCCGAAGTGACCTCGATCATAGAGATCACGCAGCTGCTCCAGCGCGGCTGGCTTTAATCGTTGAGCCTCATCGACGATCACCAACTCTGTCCGTTTGGGAAGCCGATAGGCCAGCAAAAAATCATCTTTGCCTCGGCTGGCCTGCTCTGCTGCTTCAACCACGTAGGAGAGGGTGGCAGAGAGAGCCATCACCTCCCGCTCGATGCGCAAGGGCGTCGCGGCCACTGGAGCGGTATAGTACACGGTCCGACACGCGAGCACGTCGGCAAAAGCAGGAGAACCGGGGGTGGCGAATGGTCTGTGCGGAAACTGGTCGTCAAGATAGCGTCGTCCAACTAGAGTAAACAGTTCTTCAGGAAATAACGGTGAGAGCAGATCCCAACGAGCATATTCTCGTGCCGAACGTGTTTTTCCTGCCCCAGCAACCCCATGACAAATTCCAATATAGCGATACTTTCGACACGCGTCGCAGAATTCTCCAAATCGGAGATACTCCTTGGTGGCGGCAAAGATGAGTTCTTTTGTCTCAGGCTCTTCACTCATTGATATATCCTTTGAGCTGAGAAGGTCCCACCACTTCAGGTTGCTTCTGCACTCCTAAGGGCGGCTCAGGCTCTTCCTGATGGATGGCAAGAAAGTGCTCCACCACCGCTTGACGGCTGGAGAGCCCCACCTGGACCTGCTTGCGCCGCTGCGCTCTCGCCTTTTTAATCTCCTTCAAGCTCACCGTCTGACCCGAGAGTTCCGCGCTGACCGCATCACAGAGAAAGCGATCCTGATAAAAGATCCGTATCTGGGCGAGATCTGCCGGGTCGTAACGAACCACCACTTCTTCCTTCACATAGGCTGCCAGGGTCACGTCCATATAGCGATATCCCTCGGATGCCGTCCTGCTGGACCCGTCGTGTCTTCCTCACGGTTAAGAGCAGCAGATCAAGTTGCTCAAGGGAGGTGGGCATGCGAGGCACGAACTCACCCCTCTGCCAGCGCTCCGCTGGCCTGCATTTGGTTTCGCTATGGACCCGCTGGTGATAGGAAGTCAATAGCCAGGCCCGAAATTTTTCCTCAAACGCGGCCAGAGTGAGGGTGGCCTGTGCTCCCTTGTATCCGGCAGGACAATACCCAGGAAGATCTTGCAAGAACAGCTCGTTGACACTACGAAAAAAACGTTCAATCTTCCCGCGCCCACGAGGAACCCCCTTTTCGGAAAAGATCAGTTCGATGCCTACATCGATGGCAACCTGCTCCATATGCTTGCTGGTGAAATCTGATCCATGATCGCTGTAGAAAACGCTGGGAATACCAGAGATCTGCCAGCGGGGATCTTCTTTGCGCCAGATCGCCTGGCGCAGGGCTAATGCTGTGGTCAGTGCGGTTGGCTCCTGGAAGGTGAGCCGGAAACTCGCGATAGCGCGGCTGTAATCATCCTCGATCACCGTCAACCACGGCTTGGCAGGCTTCCCGTTCTCATCGAGAAGCCAGATGTCAAGCGGAGAATGATCCGCCTGCCACATCGCATTCGAGTGGGTGGCCTCCCGCCGATAGAGCAGATCAAATTCCTCGCGATAGGCAGCAGCTCCCTGGTGGGCCAGAGTGAGGAGGGCGGGATCAAGCTGCTTGATGATTTGGCGCACGCGCTCATAACTGAGAGGTTTCCACCCTTGAACTTCCGCAATCGCGGTCACTTGGCGATGAATGGCGGCGGCTGAACGGGGAGGAGTTTGTAAGGCTAGTCCTTCAATCAATCTGATTGCCTGCTCTGGGAGGCGGCGAGACTGCCCTTTATCCGGGCGGGCAGTGTGATTTGCGAGCCCTGCTAACCCCTTCTCGCGGTACCGTTTGATCCAGAGTTGTATCGTCGAAGGTGCAAGCTGATGGGTACGGGCTACTTGCGCTTGGGAGACCTCTTTTTCCAAAGCGGGACGGATGATCGTGTATCTTTCCTGAGCCTGTGCTCTTTGAGCCTCTGAAAGAGCTGTGAGGGACAATGGTGCTTCGTTCATTTCTCTGCCCGTAGAGCATATCAAAAGGAGCTTCCACTCGTCTTTCCCATAGTATACCTGATCACCAGCACAATTGTACAGAATCTCACCAGTTTAAAATTTGGATTTACACATATAATGCTATTACTAGCAAACTTAGTCTGCAAATCGTACAACAACTGTCATCGGCAATTTATTCATAATAATTGGCAAACGAAGCAAAAGTGGATAGAGGATGCCATAGAAGAATCCTCGCCCCTGTGGCTGAGGCAATATCTGCATGTCCTTGATGGACGCGTGCATATCTGTGATTTCATCAAGCTGATCCCTATCGATACCCCAGGGTTGCGCTGGCATTCGGTAGAAACGACTCTGGCGATGTCCTCGCTGCGTACGCGCCCAGCGTGGAATCGTGTCAAAGAGCATCTCACCGCCTGGAAATCTCTCGGCAATGGCATCCAGAAGCTTATGGGCCTCCGCTGGCTCAAAATACATTAGCAGACCTTGAGCAACTATCAGAATGTCTTGCGTGAAATCTACATGTTGCGCCCAGCTCAGATCTAGCGCGGAGCAGGCTAACATCTGCAGGCGATTGTTTTGGGGCAAAAGACGTCTTCGTAAATCGATGACCTCCGGTAGATCAACTGTTAGCCAATGAACCTGACCATTGTCAATCCGCCAGAACTGTGTCTCCAACCCTTCACCTAGCGCAACCACCATCCCACTCGGGTGTAACGCTAGAAACTTGCGGATCTGTGCATCAAACTGTATGGCCCGAAGCACATGGCTGAGGTCCGGCTTACCAAATCGTTGGACAAAAGGATATTTGATGCTCTTAAGAAGATCGACGGAGAGGGGATCGCGAAGCATACCCGTAGGTTGCTTCGCTTCCATTGCGCGGTTATATAACGTCATGAGCAGGGTCTCAGGAACTCCTGTCAAATCCACTATCACTTGACCTTGCATGGCTCCCATATATAGCTCTCCCAAAGATAGTTTGGCCAATTGCTCGTGAGCTCAAAGCTGCTTTTCCGCTTCACCCTTCACGCCCTTTATTCGGTAGAATAAAGACTGGCGTTGAGGTGATTTCTAGCTGCAAGTGACCATCGGTCAGCCTGGTTGCTACTTTCTCTCCAAACGCATCAAAGGCCTGGGCCTGTTGCGATCTCCAGGGTAAGTCAAAGGCTACGGGCGCCTCATCCTCACCTGAGAAAGTATCTCGCCGTTCCCAGACCACGAAGAGCGAACCACTTTTGCCACGTTGCACCTCAAAGAGATAGGTGCCAGGACGTTCGGGCAGTTCGATGCGCTCGACGCTTTCAACACCCGCCATCGTATGTGCCATTCGGCTGTATGTCTCTGCGGCCGGATAGCGCTTCTTGACTACACCATCCTCATAGTCCATGAGCTTGAACTTGTCAAACAACAGATCCATCAAACGATACGGGTCTGATGTTTCTGTAGCGAGATTCCAGCAAAATGTCTTTTCAGCTCCGGCGGCAAGGGCCAGCAGATTGCGCATTACTATCTGCCGACAGTTAATGCGATGGCGCCTCTCTTGCCATTGAGCAGGGCAACCGGCCATAAACATCTGCGTCTGCGCTGGTAGCTGCTCCATCCGCGCATAGAACTCTTTCATGGCTTTTTGCTCGGCATCGCTCTGCGCGGTTTGCACCTTCTCATCGTCGCTAAGGACTGCGCTTGTAAAGTTAGTCCACACTTGCATTCCATAGATGGCCTGCATGTTCTCAGTGAACTCGAAGAAGCCGGGACCGTTGTACTCACCAACAAAGATCGGTTTCTGATAACCATGAGCTGCCATTTTCTTGCGCACATCCTCAAGCACATCCGGGATAAGGTATGGCTCATCGTAGAGATGTACATCAAAGATATCGAAGTAATCAGCTCCATCGCGCAAAAGCTGGTTGAAGAAGTCCTGCTCGGCTTGCTCCTCAGGCCTGATGGTTTCGCTAGGCTGATGATACAGACCAACCGCACCAGCCAAAATTATTCTGGCTTCTGGATCAGCAGCTCTGACAGCTCGTGAGAAAACTTTCAGCTGCTCAACGTACTCTTGGGCGCTACCTTTGGCCCAGAAGATTGCATTGTTCGGCTCATTGTCCATCTGCCAGTAGCGCACCCGTCCTTTGCAGCGGCTGACCAGCGTATGCACAAATTCATAATAAGCTTTCAGATCACTGGCGGGCGAGGGTGGCAATAGCATGCTTGGCTGCTTTGTGCCCCATGTTGAGCTTGAGCCTAGCATAATCCAGGCATCGTCGGCTGGCTCTAATTGCGCCAGAAAAGTATCCACAGTATCCCAGACAAAGCAATCTGGCTCGGGCTGCATCTGATTCCAGAAGAGGAAGAGCCGGACAGCTCCAGCCCCCAAAGCGCGAAGCTGTGGCATGAACACATCTGCCTTAACACCTTCATATCCATAGACAAATCCGCGCACAATCCCAAAGGGGGAACCAGAGTCCCTACGTTTATAATGAGTTATTTTGTTTGTAGCTTTGTCCTGATTTTCCAGCATCTTTTATCCTTCCTTCACATTAAGAAAATGTATCATATAGAAAGAAATGTATCTTCTCGTGAAAAAGCCTTATCTTAATACAGCTTCGCGTCCTTCTCGCATCAAGGCTTGAATTGCTGCAAGTATAGAAGATAAGCGGGTGAGGCTACATCCCCCAGGTGGGCGATTCTGCGGATAATCAGGTTTCGGAGGTGTAGGGAGTCCATGTGAACATAGTACCCACATTGTTCCTTTCCATTTGGTTCAATTAGCGGGCTTTCTTGTGGGGAACAATAATGCACATAGGTAACAAAACCTGTAAAATGAAGCACAAAAAAGTTGTCTGGAAAGGCTTCGGCACATGCAAAAAAGCATACTTATCTGTGATTTGCCAAACGTTTTAGCCACCTCGGACACAATATGGCTCTGACACAGGTTTGGGGTAAGCTCTTCAATACTATGAGAAAAAGATGACGAACGACCAACATGACAGCCCAGCGAGAAAAGAGTATACTCTTCAGAGAGATAGATGCTTGTTGCAAATATGCTTCATTGTTGAACAGCAGATGGAGAGAAAAATCGGGAGAACAATCTATGACCCGTGTTGCTATCATTGGAAATGCTGGCGGAGGCAAATCGACGGTCTGTAGGCGGCTTGCAAAAGCCTTCGACTTGCCTATGTATCCAATGGACCAACTGCAATGGAAACCAGGGTGGGTTCCCGCTTCAGCAGAAGAGTTTCATCAAAAACATGCAGCGATTCTTGCACAAGAACGGTGGATTATCGACGGATGGGGGCCTCCAGAAGAGATTGAAGCGCGCTTCCTGGAAGCTGATACCATTATTTTTGTGGACCATCCGCTCCTCATTCATTACTGGTGGGCACTCAAACGGCAGTTGAAATGCCTCTTCCGGCCTCGCCCTGATGGACCTGAGGGCTGTCCTATGCTTCCCATGACCTGGAAACTCTTTCGCATGATTTGGGCTCTTCATCATCAGGGGCGGCCATACATTCTGCGTCTGATCAATGGATTGCAGGAATCCAAACAGATCATTCATATTCGTTCCCCGCGAGAACTACGGGCTTTTGTTTACACATATTGTGCTGCGTAACGGTGAGCATTGAGCCATCAAGGCACCGATCCGGAAAGGCTTCTCAGATGCGATGAAGAACGCGCTGGCGCAGGAAGGCAAAGTCCGCCTTGCCGTACATCATGCGTTTGAGAAGCTTCATCCTGGTCACGTGGCCTTCCGTTTGGCCGTTATTGATGGGTAGCATTCATCCGGCTTGCACAGCCGCTTTATCCTGGTCCACACCGTGCGCAAAACTTTGCAGTTCGGGAATCTCACTCTCCTGCACTTTGGTGAGCCAGGTGTCCAGTCGTTCCCCTTCGCGTTTGCGCAGCATCTGGAGAAAGTCTTGGGTCAAGCAGTAGGCCGATTCCAGATCGGGATGGACTCGACGAAGCGCCGCCAGGTCCATTCGTTCACCCTCCGCCAGGTTGTCTGGATGCCGCATAAAGAGACACACGGCGACAGCCGAAGTGGAGTAGACTACTTGTGGCGTTTCTCCAGGAGGTTTCACCTCTGTCTTCTTGAGCGTTTTCAGGAACCGATAGACCATCCGTTGTGACCCTGGATAGCCCTGTGCAGCAATCTCTTCCCAGAGACGAGTGCCGTTGCGCTCCCCGTCCCGCCAGCGTTTGAGCACGTAAGGAGCGTAGGGGTCAAAGCCACTCTGCTGTTTGCGCCGAGGTCTGGTATCAGGGGCCACACCCCGCTCGAACCAATGTCGCACCGTTCGTTCGCTGGCCCCGAGCTGACAGGCAATCTCTTTGATCGCAAGCCCTTGTCCGCGCAGACGCACAGCCTGCTGATAACGCGCGTCTCGCTCATCTCGGCGGCTCGCAATGGTCCGCGCAACCTGTACCCTTGGGTCTGGACGCCATTCCTCTACGGGGGCGAACGTGTCTTCTTGAGCGGGTGCTTTTCCGTCTGCTTCTTGGCTTGCTGTTTTGAGCTTGGAGAGAACGCGTGCCAGCAGTTTCTGAACCGCTTCTGACAAATGCTTACTGACATGGAAGCGGTCGGCCACCTGAATTGCTTGAGGGGCGCCAGTTGAGGCCGCGCTGGCGTACTCTGCGCCTCGATCACGGCTAACATACTTGATCTCTGGGTGGGCAGTCATCCACGCGGCAGCGGTGTCGGCCTGCCGGTCGGGCAAGAGGTCGATGATCTGGTGAGCCTCCAGGTCGACCACGACCGTGCCAAAGGTTCTGCCGCGTAGAAAGGAAAAATCATCGAGGCCCAGACACTCCACATGTTCCGCTTGCGGCGTAGGGAGTGCCATTATCCGACGCACTATCGTCATCCAGGACGTGGTGATTCCCAGGTGCATGACCAGCCGCGCACCGAGTTTGCCACAGGTAGCCATCCCGATCGTTTGTAGGGCCTCGCTCAAACGCGTCGTCATCTGTGCCAACAGGGCCACCAACTGGGGAAGCCGCTCCGCAAAGACCTTGCGCACGCAGTCGGCGGTCTCACAGAAGAACTTGCGCACGTGCAGGATCAGTCGAACCTGCTGTCCTACACAGGGCAGATCTTTCACCACGCAACGATAGCGGCTATGCAGGTGGGTCGCAGGCTGTTGACACAGCGGGCACACAGCAGTTGGCGAGGTCGCAGTGACGTGGAGCACGAACTGATCTGCTTGCCGCTCTATCTGGGTCAGTTCCAGTCCCTCGCCCAACGGGAAGAACTGAGCAATTTCCATCCTGATATGGTTCTCCTTTTCTCACGTTTTGTGAGAAAAACGGACCACCCAGGATACCGTCTCACTCATCGCTCTCTAAGCGTATTGCTGACTTTATCCCCAAACCTGTGTCTGAGTCACAATATGGTTCAAAAAAAGTTGAACATGATATGGGCCAATTTCATAAGTGGTCCAAACTGAGAGAAAACTGCCTTTCCCTCATCGGGAGATTGAGGGAGGCCCAGGATACAGTGTAAAAATCTCTCACTCAGAGTGGCTTTCACACGCATCCTGGGCCTCCCTCACTTGCAGCCAGTGTAACGGAAACCTTCGCACGGTCGCTCTGTGGGACGGGTTCTATACGGTGCCGGCACCTAAACTCACGGCAGCGCGCACGAGTGACGCGTTGCCCGTCGTGCGTTCGCCGCTAGGCTCATAGAGCGTGTCTTCAAGCCCGATCCGCGTGTCAAGACCGCGGCGGATCGCATCGGTGAGCAGCACCCAGGTAGCCTCGCCATCGCCGTGCTGCAGGCGTGGTGCCGTCAGGCCGAGCCTGTCCAGCGCTCTGTGAATGTCTTCGACCAAGCCAAGCGCGTTGGCGGCGCTGACCGCTACCGGCTCAACCAGGATACGGGTGACCTGTCCGCCCAAGCCCGACGCGGCCAGCCGCTCGGCGTCCTCAACGGTCCAGACACCAGCCTCGATGCCAATCCCCGCCTGGATCAGCGCCATCATGACCTCCTGCGCGCCTGGTTCAGACATGTTGACCGACGCGTAGTCGGGGGTGCGCCAGGCTCGCACCAAGTCGAGTCGGCGTACGAGATCGGGTTCGATCCAGGCGCCGGTTGACACACCAACTGGAACCCCGCACGCGTTGCGGACCTTCATGACAACCGCGTCAACGATCTCCGCATTCAGCCGTTCGCGCCCCTCGGCATCACGGGGATGAAGGTGGATCGCACGCGCCCCTGCGGCCACGCAGGCAGCAGCGTCGCGCGCCAGTTCCTCGACCGACACCGGCACCGCGACATGTGCGGCCTTCGTCAGATCTCCGTTGAGAGTAACCTGAAGTCCTATCCTGGTTTGGTTCATTGTTCCTCCTGTCGTGGCAAACAGGCGACTTTCGCCCGTCAAGCCACATCATCTTAGATTCGTCTACGGTGGTCTGGTGTTCACAGACCAGTAGCAAACGATACAATACTCTCTCTCATGCACTATGTCTAACCCCCTTTATACTCAATCCAGCCGTGTTCGCGCCCCAGCCACATTCCTCTTGCGCCTTTGCGCAACCCTTCTTCATTCCAAAAAAACCTGCGTCTCTTCCAACGATCTGGGCCTGGAAGAGTACAGGTGCTCGCCCAAATGTGGGTGAAATGAGCGAAATAGACACCATAGCATCTGCGCTGATAGCGCGCAAGCACGAGGGTAAATAAAGGGCTGACGATGCGCGCGTACTGACGTTCCTCTCTACTGCTTGGTCCGGGTTGCCCCTTGCCTGATCCACAGAGGGGCTTTGTTCGCACATGCAATGCGTAGCGGTGTGTGAGGGGATAGAGGACTCGTTCTCCCCGAATCGTTGCCGATCTTCCTGCTCCGCATGCTGGACATTGAATTTGGCGTCTTTTCCTCGCCCTTTTTTCTGCTCCCAGCAGGGGCCATAGGGATATTCTCCCAACTGCTTGAGGGCGACCTGGTAGTATTCGGCGCGATTGAAGGTTGCGCCATCCGGTGGTCGGGTTTCCAACAGCAAGAGCGGGACAGGGGCAAACGGGTGGGGATGTCGTGGTCCACCAACCAATTTTATTGGTACCAGTATACCTCTGTATGTTGGCCCTTTCCAGGAGCAACGACTCTTTTCAAGCGAGCAGAGATCATCAAACGTGACTGAGTTCCAGCATATGTGTCACTGATAAGGACAAAGAGATGGTTGTCAAATCACATTATCTTCAAGAAAAAGTAATTATCCACTCTCCCTATGAATTACGCTCGTTTACTCGTCTCTACTGTAGCTGAGTGCAGAAATTATCAAGTGAGAGATAGTTCACGCTCCAAACTGGCCTGGAGCCGGTTTGGAGTGTATTTCTGTATGCTAAAGCTGTGCTTTAGTCTTAGCCAATCGTTTCGCCTGGCTTCATCTCGATAACCTCAACATTATCGAGGTTGATCTTATGCATAGCCTCGCGCAGCTGGGCGGGCGTGCCAACAAGGATCGGGAAAGTTCCAAAATGCATGGGGATAACATACTTGACGCCAAGCATGCGCGCGCTGATGGCTGCTCCTTTGGGTCCCATGGTATAGAAATCGCCAATAGGTAACATGGCAAGTTCGGGAGCGTAGAGCTCCTTGATCAATTGCATGTCCATGAAGGGGGCAGTATCGCCAGCATGATAGACGCTCAAACCATGTTCCAGGTCTATGACAAAGCCTGCCGCATCGCCTGTATAGGGAAAATCATTGCCTTCGCCTACCCCTCCAGTATGCAATGCATGCGTCATATGCACAGTAATGCCCTGTGAAGTGTAGGAGCCTCCTTTGTTCATACCAACGGCATTCTCGACCCCTTTTGAGCCAAACCAGGCAGCCAGTTCTACTATCGTTACAACTTCTGCATTGTGTGCTTTGGCCAGCGAGACTACATCCTCGGTATGATCACCATGCCCATGGGTGACGAGAATGAGGTCAACCTGATCTTGCTTTTTGGCCTCGGCCGGTGTGGCCGGATTATGGGTCAAAAATGGATCGATCAGAATCACTTTGTTTGATGGAGTTGTGATCTTAAATGCTGCATGCCCCAGCCAGCTAATACGATTACCTTTTAGATCCGCAACCATTAACATTTCCTCCTTTATGAACGTTAAGAAGAGAAATAAGATGAGCAGAAAATTACTTTCTATGGCTAGTAGCAGTATAGGCCGTCCCAGCTATCATTTGCAAGCCCTGCTCTATCAAACAGAAGGGCAATCTTGCTTTTGTGGTTCGCTTGCAGTTACATCCAACAGAACCACTCTTGCCATTTCTCTATATTTGAGCGATGAAGCGTTACTATTGTTCTCTATCTTGCTTCCTGGCTGCTGCCGATCACAAAGCAGATCTCATAAAATCTTGTAGAGTCTATTCAGATTTGCGGCTCGTAGCGCCTTGTTGCTTCCATTGCAGATATTGCTCTTTCATACATACGGCGCATGGGCGATATCCTGCGGCAAGCGCGGCTGCTTCATCCTTAAAAAAAACGCGATGTCGCACATAATAGCCCCGAGCGATCCAGCGTAAGGCGCCCGGGCAATCGAGCCGTCCATATATTTTATGTTTTCGGTGTCCACCGAGCGTTCCAGGAATCGTACTTTCATAGGTTTTGCCGTCAGGGCCAATAAGTTTATATAGCTTCATTTATGTTCCAGCTCCACAAGATACATCTAAACGGTCAAATTTGCTGATATACTCAGAAAGAGGCATTCTGTTTAGAAGATGATTGCATACTGTCCCCGCTTTTGTGGGAACAAAACAAACTGAGAGGCAAGCCAGCTTTCTTGTCTGGCCTGCCTCAGCAATATCACCGTTAGCACTGAACAGGTTGGCCCGCTGCTCATTCTATCTGCTCGTCGCTAGCTCTGGCTCGCCTGCGTGCTCCTGTATAGCGGCGGTCTTCTCCAGGGCCAGTAATTGTTGCTTGCGCTCCACGCCCCAATGGTAGCCTCCAGCTTCGCCATTTGCGCGTATCACTCGATGGCAAGGAATAAAAACAGCCACCGGGTTAGTCGCACAAGCCCGCGCAACACCACGTGCGGCAGTTGGTTCGCCGATAGCCTTGGCAATCTCGCCATAGGATCGCGTGCTCCCAACGGGAATAGCTTGCAATGCCTTCCATACTTTCCATTGAAAGGCCGAGGCCTGCACATCTAGCGGTACCCCCGCCTGTTGCATAGGGCGACCCTGCAAATGGTGCAACAGTAGCAGCATCCAGGGTTGTATGTGCTGCCCATCGCGCACGAGGCTGGCCTGCGGATATTCATGTTCCAGCTCAGTTTCCAGCTCCTTTTCGCTCTCTCCAAAGCGCACTGCAGCCACACCACGTTCTGTCGCAGCCATTAAGACATAGCCCAGCGGCGTTTTGCTAATATCGTAGTTGATATGCATACCCTTTCCTCCTTGCCTATAAGCGGTAGGTGTCATTCCAAGCTGTGTTGGAACACGTCCATAGAGGCTACTACTTGATTGATAGCCAGCGTCATAGAGTGCGCTGGTCACTGGCTCACCATTCTGCAGACGAGCCTTAAATTGTCCCAGCCGGCAGGATTCGGCGTATTGCCGCGGCGAAATGCCTTTGACGCGCTTGAATGTTCTTTGCAGATGATAGGGGCTCAGATGAAAGTGCGCACTCAGTTCGGCCAGGTGCAGCGGGGCTTCCAGGTGAGCTTCAATATAACTACAAATCTCCTCAATTAGCTCCGCCTGGGGAACTGGAACCTGTGCCAGTTCTGGATGACAGCGCTTGCAGGGACGAAATCCAGCCGTTTCAGCTTCCGCCGGTAGCTGGTAGAAGGCAACATTCTCTCTACGCGGCCGCCGCGCCGGACACGATGGACGGCAATAAATGCCGGTGGAGCGAACTGCAAAGACAAAACTCCCATCAGCCGCGCGATCTCTTTTCAGAACGGCATTCCAACATTGCTCATCATACAATGGTTGCTGTTTGATTTCTTCTCTCATCTCTTTCATCTGCCTGTTCCTCCATTTCTGTCTATAGTCAGTATAGACTGCGCGACCGGGTAGTGCTATCGAATTCTTGCGCTGCAAACAATTTGCTTACCAATATTATTTAGCGTCATGAAAGATGATCCCCATGCCATAGCGCATCCCGCCTGTCACAGGACTAACACCGTGGCGCACATTGGCCCGGTACCATCCCCGCGTACCAGCCACGGGTCGATGATGAGTAGGAAAGATCATTGCCGAGCCGCGTTCAAGGGTGATTACACGTCCAATCGATTGGGCGCGTGGACGCTGTTCTATGAGCAGCGACTCGCCTCCTGTATATTGCTCATTGCGCTGACTTAGCAGAAAGACTACTTGAAATGGAAAGGCCACTTCGCCGTATAGATCCTGATGCAAACTATTATATCCACCTTCTTGGTACTGAAGTATAAGAGGTGTTGGCCGGGTCTGACCGTGCTCATGGCAGTATTGAAGAAAGTCTGCCAACGTATCGGGATAACGTGTATTCTCGCCTAATAATTCCGCCCAATGATTGGCAATCTCGGCCAGATGAGGATAGAGCGCTTCACGCAATTCTTGTACAATTAGCGGCAAGGGATAGGCAAGATATTTATATTCGCCGAGGCCAAAGCGATGGCGTTGCATATCGATACGCGTACGAAACTTGCTATTATCCGCGTACAGAGCAATTAACTCGTCGCACTCCTGAGCCGTGAGCGCGCTTGAGAGTAGGCCATAACCTTGCTCATCCATCGTATGGCCTATGGCATCCCAGTCATAGTTAGCAATTCTCTGACGAATATCAGTGGTTAGATTCATAAGTTATCTCTCCTGGTTTGCGCTCTCCTGTCCGAACCTCGTGCCAGCGGAAGCAATCGATCGTATGGTCATTAACCATGCCAATGGCTTGCATAAATGAATAGCAGATTATCGAGCCGACAAACACAAATCCCCGGCGCTTCAATTCCTTACTCAGAGCGTCGGATTCTGCTGTTCGTGCC
The DNA here is from genome assembly GCF_004208415.1 of Ktedonosporobacter rubrisoli. GTDB lineage: Bacteria > Chloroflexota > Ktedonobacteria > Ktedonobacterales > Ktedonobacteraceae > Ktedonosporobacter > Ktedonosporobacter rubrisoli. The sequence goes on from NZ_CP035758.1 coordinate 72,893, forward strand.
GGAACATCCTCTCTGCATGGCCAGCAATTTTGTCTAGGCTGGCCGTCGACAAAGCGCCAGAGAAAGGCGTCAAAGCTCCCAAACTTTTCCTGTATGCCTAAGAAGGCGCGCGCGTTCTGCACAGCGGCTGCAATTTTTAGCTTATTCCTGATAATCTCGCTATTTAACAACAAAGCCTGGCAGCGTGCCTCATCAAAACGGGCCACTTGCTCAACATCAAAATTAGCAAAAGCCTGACGATATCCTTCTCGCTTCCTGAGAATACTTAACCAGCTCAAGCCCGCCTGAGCACCCTCTAGAAGGATAAATTCAAAGAGCGTGCGGTCATCATGTGCCGGCACTCCCCATTCTCTATCGTGGTAAACAGTCTCTAGTGAACTATGTAGCGCCCAGAAGCAGCGTTGTTTGCTCATTGCATCATGCATAACAGAAGACATGCCTTTTTTCATTCCACATAAAAGCTCCAAGTAGTATGCCTGCCCTCCTGGCATAGCGCCAGTTCATTCCCAATCAAAGCAGAAAAAGTTACTTTCTTAGCTAGCCCATTTCAAGGACCGTTACGAGTATACAGTGGGAATGTGGTAACCCACTATCGAATTCTTGCGCTTCAAATTATGAGGATACAGCAGAGACAGTGGCAAAGGCGTTATTCATTATCCTTCCTTGAACAGCATGCAACTTTTTAGCTTTTTACCCCAAAACTTGTATTACGACGAAATCTATGGTATTCTCAGGTCAATAGTTCAGCTATTTTCTTTCAGAAAGGCGCACATGATGGTTTTCCACAGGCAAATCAGGTGGGGCGTAGGCGCGAAAATTGACATCTCCGCTTACCTATCTATGAGTGCGTCCTCAAAAGTGTAGATTTTTCGGCTTTTACAAGAAAATTGACCACGAGGCGCATTTATGACTCGTGGTTTTTTGTGGAGTTTTTCACGTTCACCCTCCCACTCAGACCACGAGCCACCTCGTGGTTTTTTGTTGCCCAGAATCAGAGCTTACACACTCTCCCATGTGATTGACGTTCGAGAAAATGTTCAGAGAACGCCAATGCAGAAAGGAACGAATATACCAATGAGTCAAACAAAATCGTATCTCACGCTTCCCGACGCGCCCGCCATCTCTGGCTTGGCGTTCCGCTTGTTTCAAGGAGCAGTTGACTTCCCCACTATCAAGGCGGTGCGCCAGAATGTGCAAGCCGTCGATGGTGACATCTGGCTCCCCGGACCAGATACAGATCCTGATGACGTGTGCAATCCTTTGCACGATTGCCTGCTCGTTGAGGTTGATGGCCGCGTGATTGGCTATACCTGGCTCACCTGGTGGTCAGAACACAATGGTGTTGAGCTGTTTCTCTCCCTTGGCTGGCTAGTCCCGGAGTGGAGGCGCAAAGGCATTGGACGTGCGCTCTTACGCTGGCAAGAGCAACGGTTGCGCCAGATTGCCCAGGCACAACCAACGACGAACCCCTGTGTGTTTGGGGGCAACGCCGACGAGACCCAACCAGGGAATCGCGCCTTGCTCTTGAGTGAGGGATACACAGTGGCATTTACCATGGTGTGGATGACTTGCCAACTTCCCATCGAACCCATCCAACTTGCGCCACTTCCAGATGGCTTGGAAATCCGCACTGTTTCGCGTGACCAGTTGCCTGCCATTTACGCAGCAAACGAAGAAATGTTCGCTGAGAGCTACGACAGCCTCGAAAGCTATGACAACTGGCTACGCGAGCTCGGCGGACCTGACCCGGACACCAGTCTATGGGTTGTCGCCTGGGCTGGCGACCAGATCGCGGGGCATGTTATCAGTACCAGGGATGAGGAGGGCGCGCACACGCCCTGGGTCGGGGTACGCCCAGCCTTTCGACGGCGCGGTCTTGGCAAGGCGTTGATGACGCGCATGCTTCAACGCTGCCAGCAGAGCGGCATTCAGCAGGCAGACCTCGGAACGAGAGCGGAAAATCCCGGCAAATCTCTCCATCTCTACGAAAGTGTTGGCTACCAGGTGGTGAAACGCCTGCCGAGGTATCGCAAGCCCATGTAAGCCAACTATGAGAAACGAGGGAGCCTTGCTGCTTCTCGCCCTTTGCTCCCTCGTCATGCTTCCATCTAGGGGTGACAAGGCTTTCCTCCCCGTCACTTTGTCACCTCTACCCGCAGTTCTTGTGATCGAAGCAACGGCCCGAAATGGGCGCCATTTTATGCTTCCTCTTTAATAGCTTCGCGGTTCGCTATTAGCTCGTTCTATCAAACTGTGGACTTAGCGCAGGCGGCTTTTCGGCTGCGAATATAGGGAAGCAGCTCGTGTATCAATTCGAAACGATCAAGCGGCATAATATAGACGCCTTGAACAATAGGCGCCAGAGCGTCAAAGACTTCCATGGTCTGCTCTATACCAACTCTACTCGCTGCTTCTCCTGCCTGATATAAACGCGCCCGAATATGGTCTGGAATAACTATTCCAGGCACCTCATTATGGAACTTTTCAGCCTGCTGATACGAATGTAGCGGCTGCAGACCCACAATAAGTGGCATGCGTAGGGCTCCATAGCGTTGTGTATATTGCTCAAGGTAGTCAAGCAAGGCGTTTGCATCGAATATCGGCTGCGTCATCACATACATTGCTCCGCTTTCAATCTTCTGTTGGAGCCGTTCAAGATCCAGGGCTACATCAGTTGCGGTCGGATTAGCGGCACAGCCAATATAGAATGAGCTCTGAGCTGCCAGCCTGCGTCCTTTGGCATCCAGGCCCTGATTTAAATTGTGCATCATGGCAATGAGCCCGATACTGTCAACATCCCAAATGCCTGTCGCATGCGGAAAATCTCCATGTCCGGGCGGATCACCAGTAATCGCCAGGATATTGCGTATACCTGTCGCGTGAGCGCCAATAACATCGCTCTGCACGGCCATAAGGTTGCGGTCGCGTGGTGTAAAGTGGACAATGGTCTCTAGCCCAACATATTGTTGAATCAAGCGGGCTGCTGCAATGTTGTTCATCCGCACGCGAGCCATAGCATTATCAGGGATATTAATAATGTCTGCGCCCCCATCGCGCAGCAGAGCAGCATTTTGCAGAAAGCGCGTGTATTTGACGCTGCGTGGTGGCCTCATTTCTACGCTGACTACAAAATTTTCCTTCAGCAGCAAGTCCGCCAGGTGGGTAGTCTGAACTATGCCGGGATCGTTCTCAGGAGGATGGACTTTGTGTTCTTGCAGTGCTTCGGGAACAGGCTCAATCTTCACATTCTGTGCCCGTCCCTCTTGTGGCACGGACTCATCAAGCACCTTGCGCATCGCGGCGATATGCTGAGGAGTTGTCCCACAACAGCCACCAATCAAGCGCACGCCAAGATCCAGAAAGCGCCGAGCATATGTCGCAAAGTAATCGGGAGTGGCAATGTACATAAAGCGATTGCCCACGCGTTTAGGGAGGCCGGCATTGGGCTGAGCTGCGATAAATAATTGCTCACTAGTCGTATGGCACATTGCGGCGACAACATCGAACATGCTGGACGGCCCCAGCGCGCAGTTAACGCCTACAATGTCTGCGCCTTGCTCCTGCAGGGTCCTTGCCACTACCTGGGGATCTTCGCCGCTGGCTACGCGCCCATCATCGGTAAAAGTCATCAAGGCGACTATGGGTAGGTCCGTTATATTGCGCACGGCGCTTAATGCTGCGCGCATTTCCGTAATATCTGAGAAAGTTTCCAGCAGGAAGAGATCAACGCCAGCTTGCAAAAGAGCTTCGGCCTGTTCAAGGAAAGCGGCATAAGCCTCAGTTTCTTTGATACTCCCAAGTGGTGCTAAAGGACTGCCCAGGGGACCAATATTGCCGGCCAGGAATATGGGCAAATCGCTGAGTTCGCGCGCTTCACGAGCTATTTTTGCTCCAGCCCGATTGATTTCGCGCACTGCGTGTGCCAGCCCATGTTCGGCGAGCCGATAGCGATTTGCGCCAAAAGTGTTGGTCTCGATGATCTGTGCCCCGGCTGCGATGTAATCAAGGTGGATGCCCTTAATCAATTCGGGGGAGCTGAGATTGAGTTGTTCAAAGCAATGCTCATAAGGCACACCCCGCGCGTGCAGCTCTGTTCCCATTCCACCGTCACAGAGAAGAGGACCGTGCCGTAGATGGGTTAGGAATGGACTCGTCGTATTCATTACAATCAAACCCTTCTTATGCAAGGAGTAAGGATATCTTGTGCATTGTTTCGGAACACCTATGGCTTTTTTTACCTGGCATTCCTCCGCTGCACGCTCTACTTAATCTGATGAGCTAAAATAATTTCTTTGCTGCATTCTGCGAAATATTTGTAACAAGGTCTGTATTTCAATCTTTTTGATCCTCTAAAGCTGCACTTTGTTTCATAAGTTAGGCTAGATCGGCCCAGGATGCCTTACCATCGCGACCTTTCGGGTGGCAAACTCTCGGCAATTTGCCGCGGTAAGCTTGCTGTGAAAGGGAAAGCTACAGTACTGCCACTTTGAGCCAGGGATTGCTGATTGCTTAGAGCGAGCGCGAGCGAATTCTGGATATCGGGTATCGGGGCAATGCTGCAGGCGCTGGCTGGCTGATTTCCTGTCGTATGGCAGATCGCTGCTGTGAGTAGATTCGCGGCGCCGACAATAGCTTTACAGATCTGACTATGTGGGTCCTTAAGCTGCCCGGCAATATCCTGATAAGAGTGATTCTGCAAGATCTCTGGCGAGAAATATGCCCCCAATGAAACATGCTGGTTAGCAATATCAATAAAAGGGATTTTGCCAGTGTCTTCAACATATGGTGGCCGATCATATTGCTTCATCATCTGTTGCTGCTCAGCAGTCAAGCTATCGAGGGGTTGCTGAGCGTTATCTTCAGTTTCTATAGCTTGTAGATCAAGATACTGGCTCGTGTAAGATGCGCCATGGAAGGTAAAGCTTGGAATATGCTCTTCTGCTGACAGTAGAGGCGTCAGTGAGCTCAAGGTGCCAAAGCGGCTCAGAGCGGTGATCACAGCCCAGCGTTGGGCCGCACAAAAGGGGCAGTACTCGGCTCCCACGTAGAGAAAGACTGGTTTGCCAGCAGCGCTTTTCCAGGTAGGGGTATCTGTCAGGGTATGTAAGCTATTCTGGGCTATGCCTTGACCAACCTGGCTGATAGTGCTGCTGGAAAGCTCGCGCATAGCTTTTAGGGCAACAGAGGAGCCAGTTGACAGTTGTTCATCTTGCTGATGGGCCATAAAGACAAATAGTCCAACAATACCACTAACAATAAGCATTATTGCTCCGATGAGGCTCCATAACGGTATATGACGCTGCGACTTTGTGCGTCGAGACTTTGGGAGGCGCTGTTGAGCGTTTTTAGGCTGTGTATACTTACGCCGTTTAGCTTTTGACATAACTCAATCCATCTTTCTCAAAAAAATACGGGCTCTACATGGCATCACCTGTACAGCTACGTTTCATGATCAAAAACATAGCTGTGTTAAGCGCCATATACTCTATATTAAGCCAAATAAGCTTATTCATCTATATAGTAGTACATATGTATATGCGGACTTACTTGTAACAAGGGTAAAGCGGGAAACCTCCTTGCCAAATTAATAATTATTAGTTATTATAATAATAACCATAAAGAATATATGGAGCGAGTCAGTTTAGTAGAAAGATTTTTCTATCTGACAGTTAGGCTTGTAGATAAATCTTGTTTATATCTCTGCTCTTCTAAGTGAGAGATAAGGCGGGATAAATCGGAAGATCCCAATATCAGCAAGCGTGCCGGCTCAGCCTTGGAGCTAAGTTCACACGTGGTGAAATCCTGTTGTCTGCTCTTACTTACGAAATGATAGCTGTTTGTAAGTTTTAAAAAGAAATGGAGGTTAGTTCTTTCGTGACTATGCAATCGGCATTTCATAATCCCCACTATCGGCAGCGGCTTGCCTGTACCAGGCGACAAAAACGCGATGCCGGTCAGGCCCTCAATCACAAACATTCCAGTGATGCTCACTGTTACGGATTGATGATTTGATCATGCTCCCAAGATCCGCAGCCGCGATATTCATATCATGATCGCCCAAATACCTGATTGCTGTCTTCTTCAGGAGTCAGCCTGCCCGCAGCCGTGGGCTAGAAAAGGAGAAGCTATGAGTTTTAAGTTACTTGGCATTAATGGAAGCCTTACTCCTCCTCCATCGCGCACGCGCTCAGCATTGGACGTCGCTCTCGCCGGTGCACGAGCATATGATCATGCGCTGGAGACTGAAGTTTTAGAGCTGCGCGACTTTGCCCTGGAATTTTGCGATGGTCGCGCTCCTGAGCAATACAATGCCGATACGCGACGGGCATTAGCCCTGATTGAAGAGGCCAGCGCCTATCTGGTTGCCACGCCCATTTATCGGGCGACATATACCGGAGCCTTGAAGAACTTCTTTGACCTGGTACCCAACGATCCACAGGGACGCGATCCGTTACGCGGCAAGGTAGTAGGGCTGATTGCGACGGGAGGGAGTGACCATCATTACCTCGTCCTGGAGCACCAGCTGCGCCCGCTCTTTGGTTTCTTTGGGGCATACATACCGCCAAGAGCTATCTATGCATCCTCTAGAGACTTCGATATCCAGAAGCAGGTACAAGGCAGGCTGGTTGAAGAACTGAGGCAATTAGGTCAGGAAGTGCTCATTCAAGCTCATTTCCTGGCCAGCGCTAGCGAGATTGCTCGTCCAGAGAATTTGCGCATTCGCCAGTAGTGAGCGTTTTTAGTCAAGAAAGAGGTTATCACCATGAGTATAGATCAGCTCGAATTCCGCCAGACATTGGGGCGCTTTGCCTCCGGCGTAACTGTTATTACTACTCAACACCTGGATCAGCTTCATGGTACAACGGTCAGCTCTTTCTGTTCGCTGTCCTTAACTCCCCCTCTTGTCCTCGTTTGTATTGATCTTAATGCAACTATTTATGATCTTATTGCCGAGAGTGGAGTCTTTGGCGTTAACATTCTGGCCGAGCATGCAGAAACGCTCTCTCGGCATTTCGCTCGGCGCACACCCGACAAGTTCTCAAGCATCAACTATAGCCTGGGACAACTCGGTGTTCCCTTACTACAAGACGTTCTGGCAAGCCTGGAGTGCCAGGTAACTGCATGCTATCCCGGGGGAGACCATTCAATCTTTATTGGCGAGGTTGTCAATCTCCATACCAGGCCCCACAAGCAACCGCTACTCTTTTATCGCAGTAAGTATGGACGTCTACACGATCCTGCCGCCAGTGCGATCACCGAGACTACACTACCGGTTCAAGAAATAAGGAGCATATGAAGATGGGACAACAGGATAGCAGCCAGATCGTTCGGGCTCATCATGTCTATCTGAACTATGGCCCGGCAGAAGCCCGCCGCGAGCAGCCTTCTGCCATTGTCGAGGATGCAAATTTTTCCATCCAGGCTGGCGAGAAATTTGTAATTATTGGGCCTTCCGGCTGCGGCAAGACCACGCTCTTAAAAGCGCTAGGCGGATTTCTCCAGCCTCTACAGGGCGAGATTCTCCTTAAAGGTCAGACTATCAAGCAACCCGGCCCTGATCGCGCTTTTGTCTTCCAGGATTTCGAGCAACTCTTCGCCTGGCGTACGGTCCAGGGAAACATCGTTTACGCGCTCCAGGCAGCCAAGCGCGTGCCCAAAAGCCAGGCCATCGAGCGTGCCCGTCATTATCTGGAATTGGTCCAGGTGCTTGGTGCCGCTGACAAATATCCGCACCAGCTCTCGGGCGGCATGAAGCAGCGCGCGGCGCTAGCACGTGCTCTGGCGCTGGAACCAGATATCTTACTGATGGACGAGCCATTTGGCGCTCTGGATGCCATTACGCGCAATCAATTGCAACTAGAGCTCAATGAGATCTGGAAGCGGACCGGGGTTACGCTTGTGATGGTAACGCACTCTATCCAGGAGGCGGTTTTTCTGGGTACGCATGTCATGGTCATGTCAGCTTCGCCAGGGCGAGTTCGCGAAATCGTCGATACAAGCCAGGCCGAGGAATTCGGCACCAGCGAATTCGATGAGGTCTCGAAGTACCTGCGCTCTCAGCTCATCCGCCGCGAATTGTCATCAGAACAGTCTAAGCAGTTGAGCGCAGTCGAATGAATCCGCTCCTACGTAGCCACCCACGCATCATATAGAGAAAGGAAATCTCGTGCAATCGGCCTATCCAAAGACCCATACATTACCCAAACCGCCAGCCTGGCTGCGCCAGCTCTTGCTTGGCATCGGCTTCTTAATCGCCTGGCAATTATACTCCAGCTTTAGCGGTACCAGTTCATTGCTCATCGCCTCACCTCTTGCCACCTTGCAAGCGCTATATAGTGATATTGGCAATGGACAACTCATCAGCGCAACGCTTGTCTCGTTGCAAAATCTCGCCATTGGCATGGGCACAGGTATTATCGTTGGCCTGCTTCTGGCCTCGCTCTCTACACTCTCGCACACCGGACATGATCTATTGATCCTCGTTACTTCGGTCTTTAGTCCTTTGCCTGGCATTGCCATCTTACCCCTGGCAATGCTCTGGTTCGGCCTGAATCCTGCTGCCATCATTTTTATAGTTGTTTTCGGTTCCATCTGGCCCATCTCTGCCAATACTGATACCGGTTTTCGCACGATTGGGGCAACGACGCGCATGGTGGCCCTCAATCTTGGGCTGAGCCGCATGCAAACCGTACGCGACGTTTTCTTGCCCGCTGCTTTGCCACATATTCTGGCTGGCCTGCGCCTGGCCTGGGCCTTTGGTTGGCGCGCTGTTGTGGGCGCCGAAATCGTCTTCGGCGTCGCTGGCTCCAATGGCGGGCTTGGTTGGTACATCAATAATGCGCGCTACTTTCTCAACCCACCAGCAATCTTTGCTGGCCTGGTCGTTATCTCTGTGCTTGGAATCCTACTTGATCTATTCTTCCAGTGGGTTGAAGAGCAGACAATCGTTAAATGGGGGATGAAGCATACTCAGCATTAGACAAGGCCAATTCAAGTAGAGCTACGCCTCGCTTCTCCATTTTCAGCGCGTATTCCAATTCTCATTAGGAGCACCTTTATGCTTAGACGCCAGTTGGCACTTGCTCTTCTGCTTATCTTTCTCACCGTGTTCGTGAGCGCCTGCGGGGATGCGGCAAGCACGAGCTCAGGCTCAGCAGGAGCACCCGGTTCTTTCACTATTGTTTATCAACCAGGCTTGGGAGCTGTAACCTTCATTACTTTGAAGCTGCAGAAGACGCTTGAAAAGCAATTTCCCAGTACAACTTTTTCCTGGAAAATCGTTAATAGCGGCTCGGCGGTCCGTGAGGCCGTACTCTCCGGACAGGCCCAACTCGGGACCCTGGGCATCTCACCTTTTCTCGTTGGCTGGGATAGAGGCATGGATTGGAGGGTATTACTCGCTACCAGCCGAAGCGATACCTGGCTAGTGGCAATGAATCCCAGGCTCAAGAGCCTTAAAGACTTCGGCCCCAACGACAAGATCGGTGTGGTAGCCCCCGATGCTCAACAGGCTATTGTCCTGCGCAAAGCGGCTCAACAGCAGCTTGGCAATGCCCATGCTCTTGATAAAAATCTGGTAGCCATCTCTTCAGCTGATGGTGAGCAAGCTCTGCTGGCCGGACAGCTAGCCGCTAACTTCGCCGGTTCCCCATTCCAGGACCAGGAGGTTGCGGCAGGTGGACATATTGTATTGCACAGTACCGAACCCTTTGGCCCGGTAGGAGCTGGCTTGATCGCGCTGCCCGAAAGCTTCTATAACCGCTATCCAGCCTTCAGCAAAGCCATCTATCAGAACCTCCAGGAGGCCTCCAAATATGTGGCAGCACATCACGAGCAGGCGGCCCAATACCTGGCTGCCGATGCAGGTAGCGGCGGCAAAGGCACAGAGGCTCAGTTTAAAAAGCTGCTCGACGACAGAAATCTTGTCTTCGAGACGACTCCTTCAGGTCTGATTGCTTATGCCACTTTTATGCAATCTATCGGGCTAATCACCAAGGTTCCCCGCGTGGTAAACGAGCTAGAGTTACCAACAGTGGCCGGTACCGGAAGTTAGCATTTCTCTTTCAGCGGCTCGCATTTCCTGCCCATAATTTTTACGCATGAACAGGTTTCATGACTGATAAACACTATTTACAAGCAAAGGAGAGAGCGATGAGCACAAAAAAAGGACAGATCAAGCTGGGAGCTTTCTTGATGAATACAGGCCATCATGTTGCGGCCTGGAGACATCCCAACGCCTGGGCCGAGCATGGGCTGGAGTTTGCTCACTATAAACACCTGGCCCAGACTGCTGAACAAGCAAAGTTCGATATGGTCTTTCTGGCCGATGGCGTTGCGGTGCGTCGCAATCATGATCGCGCTTCGTTGAGCCGCTCCGGTCAGATCGTCCATTTTGAGCCCCTTACGTTATTGTCAGCGCTGGCAGCTGCAACCGAGCATATTGGTCTGGTTGCCACAGCCTCCACCACTTACAATGAGCCCTATCATATCGCGCGCAAGTTTGCCTCGTTGGACTATCTCAGCGCTGGCCGAGCCGGCTGGAATGTGGTGACTTCAGCTTCGGAAGCAGAGGCACATAATTTCAACCGTGAGACGCATATGGAGCATGGGCTACGCTATGAGCGCGCTCAGGAGTTCTTGCAGGTAGTTAAGGGACTCTGGGATAGCTGGGATGATGATGCCTTCGTCCGCGACAAAGCTTCAGGTTTGTATTTCGAGCCTGATAAGCTGCATGTGCTCAACCACAAAGGGAAGCATTTCTCGGTCAAGGGACCACTCAATGTGGCGCGTCCTCCCCAGGGCTACCCGGTCATCGTCCAGGCCGGAGCGTCAGAAGATGGGCAAGAATTTGCGGCTCAGACAGCCGAGGTGATTTTTACAGCGCAACAAACGCTGCAAGAGGCGCAAGCATTCTATGCCGCTGTCAAAGGAAGATTAGCCAGATATGGCCGCACTCCCGATCAGCTCAAGATTATGCCCGGGGTCTTTCCGGTTGTTGGTCGCACGGAACAAGAGGCCAAAGAGAAGTACGACGAGCTCCAGAATCTGATCCATCCCTCTGTGGGTCTGGCGCTCCTTTCTGGAAACCTTGGAGGCTTCGACCTTTCTTCTTATCCCCTGGATGGTCCTTTGCCTGATTTACCGGAGACAAATCTCAATAAAAGCCGTCAGAAGCTAGTGACCGACCTGGCAAGGCGCGAAAATCTGACTATTCGACAGCTCTACCAGGCCATCGCAGGAGCCCGTGGCCACTGGACAATCTGGGGAACTCCCCAACAGATCGCTGATCGATTGGAAGAGTGGTTTGTCAACGATGCCGCTGATGGCTTTAATATTATGCCACCTTACCTGCCTGCCGGGCTGCATGATTTTGTAGAGCTGGTCCTGCCCATCTTGCGCGAACGTGGCCTCTTCCGTACAGAGTACGAGGGCAGGACTCTGCGCGAGAATCTTGGCCTTGTGCGCCCGGCTAATCAGTTTAGCGCCAGGTCCGAAGAGAGAGCTTCAGCTTAAGCAAGCTCATCAAAAGCCTTCCCCTTTTTAAGGGGAGGGCCTTCGATGGTATTAAGCAGCTTCGACTGAGCTCCCATTTAAAAGGCCAGACGACCTCCGTCGATGGGGATGACTGTTCCGGTAATATAGGAAGCCTCATCTGAACAGAGCCAGACGGCAGGCCAGACGATCTCCATAGGATCGGCCATACGACCCATTGGAGTAGCTTGTTCGAGCCTTTCGCGCACTCCTGGCTCGTGTGCCTGTCTGTCTTGAAACATCTCAGTTTGGGTCGGGCCAGGCGCAATGGCATTGACGCGAATATTGTGTTTAGCGTAATCAAGAGCCGCAGCTTTAGTCAGGCCAATTACGCCATGCTTACTTGCCACATATGGCCCAATGCTATAGTTTGCTACCAAACCGGCGACAGAGCTGGTATTGACGATGGCCCCACCACCGCTTTGCAGCATCGCGCGGATCTCATGCTTCATGGCCAGAAAAACCCCTTTGAGGTTAACCGCCAATGTTTGTTCGTACTCTTCAATACTCACCTCAGCAAGGGGATGACGCGCTGCATTAACCCCAGCATTGTTAAAGGCAATATCGAGCCGCCCATAGGTCTCAAGAGTGGCGCTGACGAGATGTTCAACAGAGGTCTCGTCGGTAACATCTGTGGCAATTGCCAGCGCCTCAGCACCGCTAGCCTTGATCTCCTCAACGATCTTTTCATCTATATGGCGCGCTGCCAGAACAACAGTGCTCCCTTCCTGCGCAAATGTGCGAGCTGCAGCCAGGCCAATGCCTTTACTCGCCCCCACAACAAGCGCAATTTTTCCTTCCAGACGATGCATAGTCTTTACCTTTGCTATAGATGTTTGTCCTTTCACAGTGATCTCGCTTCCTCTCTCTATTTGCCGCTTGCTCTATACTCAAGAGAGGCCATTAGATGTATATCCTCCTATTCAGGCATGGTGAGACTTTCCGTAGCTTCTGGCCTTATCAGCTTCTCTATACAGAGCTAGCGATTGGTCAAGCATATGGCCAAAGCGCCTTTGCTTGGTTTGCAGGTAGTCAAGATTGCTGGCTCCTGGTGTGATTTCTAGCGGAACACGTTTAGCCTGGATTCCTCCAGCTTGCAGGGCCTGTAACTTGTCAGGATTGTTAGTAAGCAGGCGAACCCGTTGCAAGCCCAGATCGCGCAGTATCTCCAGGGCTGTGCTATAATCACGCGCATCGGCCGGATAGCCTAGCAATTCGTTGGCCTCTATCGTGTCAAAGCCTTGCTCTTGCAAGGCATAAGCCTGCAACTTGCCGCCCAGGCCAATACCGCGCCCTTCCTGTGGAAGATAGAGTAGCACACCGCGTCCTTCACGCGCAATCTCGACCATGGCCGCATGCAGCTGGGCCTGGCAGTCGCAGCGCTGTGAACCGAAGATGTCCCCGGTAGCACAGGCCGAGTGCAGGCGCAACAGAGGCACATTACCCTCCTGATGCATATCGCCAAGCAGGAGAGCAAGATAGGGCAATCCTGTAGCAACTTCCTGGTAATGACGCAATTGAAAGGTTGCTAACGATGTAGGCAAATGCGTCTCTGTAATAAAGCTTACCCGATGTTCCTGTCGATAGCGCGCAACCGCATCTACAGTAATAAATCCAAGTTGCAAAAACTGCGCCAACTTATCTAGTAGCGCGGCCGATATCTCTTCGTTATGCGTCACGCCCAACTGATAGAACACAGCTCCCTCTTGTAGACCTGCGGTGCGCAATAGATCCAGTGCGGCCTCTGCGTAGCCGGCATGAGCCAGCGTACCTCCTGGATGTGCCTCCCACAGCGTAAGCTGCTGGGCCACAAGCGCCAGCCTGGAAGGTCTAAGAGGTAATGGCGGAGCCTGGAGTAGCGTGGCTATCACGCGTGCTGCTAGTTCGTTGTCTGGCTCGTCCCTGGCGTCCATCGCGCTCAAGCCCAGAACAGCCAATCGCTCTCGCGAAAGCACAAGTCCTGGCCTGCTTCCTGCGGCCTGGGAGAGCTGACTAAGCGTTTGCGCGCCTGCGAACTGGGCGGCCAGGCAGAGTACAGGCTCAGCCGCACCATCTCCGAGCAAGATCGCACTCCCCTGGCGTAAGGCGCTGGCCGCAGCAGTAATCGTCAATTGACGCTCGCCAGCTTCAATATGCTGTTGTATGTTCATATGCCTTTTTTATGTCATCACTACACGAGGTAGAGAGTATTGTGTAAGACGTTTCTGGCTCATTGCCAGATGTATAGAGCCTGGCTAGCTGGTCGCATCATCCCGCTCTGGCAGGTCGCCCTCGATCAGTACATCGCCCTCAATAATTTGCGTATGGACGTGCTCTAATATGCGTGCATCGCGCATCGCGGCCAGTCCCTGACCCCCAACTGGCGTATAGGCAGCGGCCCCGCCGATCAATTTAGGGGCAATAAAAGCGGCCACATGATCAATAAGCCCTTGATCAAATGCGCTACCCAGGAGACGATTGCCGCCTTCGAGCAGCACATGCATCAAGCCACGCTGAGCAAGATCCTGCAAAACTGTCTGCAAATCGAGCTCCCTCTGGGCATTTTCCGGCAGAACTATCAGCTCAACGCCACAGGCTTGCAGGCGTTGTCTGCGCTCTGCGGAACAACTCTCACCGACAAAGACGTAGGTGCCTGCCGCTAGCTCAGGTTGGAGTAGCTTGCTATTTATGGGCAGATCTCCGTTAGTGGAGAACACAACGCGTGCTGGACCCTGCCGGGGCGCCCGCGCATAAGCCTGTTGCTCGGCGCTCAGGCGCACATTGAGCATGGGATCATCGCTACGGACTGTTCCAGCCCCGACCATAATAGCATCAACGCGATCGCGCAAATTATGGACCCAGATCCGCGCTTGCGGCCCACTAATCCAATAAGAATCTCCTGTTCTGGCGGCAAGCTTTCCATCAAGGGTCATGGCCCACTTGGCCGTCACATAAGGACGATTCCGTGTGATAAAGGTAGAGAAGGGGCGCACGATCGCGCGCGCCTCCTCCTCTTCTATGCCTACAACAACTTCGATCCCGGCCGAGCGCAGTTGAGCTATACCCAGCTCGCAGACGCGCGGATTGGGATCGCAGGTAGCCATAATGACCCGCCGTATCCCAGCCTCAATAATGGCCTGTGTACAAGGAGGTGTATGAATGGTTACGCAGCAGGGTTCAAGCGTTACGTAAAGGTCAGCTCCCCGCGCAAGTTCACCTGCCTCGCGCAAAGCGTGCACTTCGGCATGCGGCCCGTAGGGGGGCGAGGTTGCTCCCTTGCCCACAACTACATTATCGCGTACCACGACGGCGCCAACAGGAGGGCGTGGACTGGTTCGCCCTTCAACCGCGTGAGCACAGTCCAGCGCCTGGCGCATCGCTTCTCTGTCATCCATTCAGCAGGCCTCCTTCCAGACTAAAGCGTGGCTTCCTTAGCTGCAGTGCGCCTGCGTACATAGCGCTTGCTAGGAGTGAGCACAATTGGCTGTAATTCTGCAGCCTCGAAAGACGCCTGTCGTCGCTCCTCAGAAACTTGCCGATAGGACGTCGTGCGCTGAAGCGGGACGCGTTTTATAGAGCTGATCAAACTCTCCATCTGTTCGGGAGGTAGCTCCTGACCAAATTCGCCGCCGGCGGCTCGCGTAATACTCTCGTTCATCAGAGTACCGCCAAGATCATTTGCTCCAGCCTGCAGACAAAGCTTGATGCCATCTTGCCCCATCTTAACCCATGATACTTGGATATTGGTAATATGAGGATGCAGAACCAGGCGCGCTACGGCATGCATAAGCACTGCCTCACGGAAGGTAGGTCCTTTGCGCGCGCGCCCTTTCCAATAAATGGGAGCCTCCATATGCACAAAGGGTAGCGGCACAAATTCGTTAAAGCCGCCTGTGCGTTTTTGCAGTTCCCTTATGCGCAGAAGGTGGCGTGCCCAGTGCTTTGGCTGATCGATATGGCCATACATAATCGTCGCCGTGGTACGCAAGCCGACACGATGGGCCTCTTCGATCACAGAGAGCCATTGCTCGGTATTGAGCTTATCGGGGCAGAGAGTGGCCCGCACTTCGTCATCAAGGATCTCGGCTGCAGTTCCTGGCAAGGTGGAGAGTCCGGCTTCGCGCAATTGCACAAGGAAATCATGTACGCTGATCCCAAGCGTATGCGCACCTTGCCAGACCTCTAGCGGCGAAAAGGCATGAATGTGCATATTTGGCAAAGCCCCTTTGACGGCTCGTGCAAGTTGCAGATAGGTCGCTCCCGTGTACTCAGGGTGAATGCCACCTTGCATGCATACCTCGGTAGCGCCGCGCGCCCAGGCTTCCTGTGCCCGTCTCACTACTTCATCGATTCCCAGATCATAGGGAGTTCCGCGCAAGTTCTCGCTCAGCTTTCCTTTAGAAAACGCGCAAAACTGGCATTTGAAGTAGCAGATGTTGGTATAATTGATGTTGCGATTCACAACATACGAGACGACATCGCCATTAACGCGCCGACGTAACCCATCGGCAGCAGCACAGACGGCGGCAAACTCTTCGCCACGTACCTGAAACAGGCGTGTTACTTCCGCTTCGCTAAGATCCTCACCGGCTAGTGCACGGGTAATGCTGTATTGCACTTCGGGTGAAATCTGAGATTTCTTGTCCTGCGGCGCATTAAGAATCAAGTCTCGTTCAAAAGCGGGAACTGGAACACTAGCTCCAGGCGACCATTCGTCAATACGGGCCAGTCCATCGCTATCGCTGGCATGCAATACTGGCGTGACGAGTTGTGGATCTTGCCATTGCTGAGCAGCCAGCACATAGGCCGGATAGACAGCCAGGCGTTCAAGCAGAATTTTACCGGCGCGTGCAGTCTGTTCGGCCAACTCATTCAGGTGGGGCCAACGCGCCTCGGGGTTGACGTGATCAGGTGTAACAGGCGAGACGCCGCCCCAGTCATTGAGCCCAGCCCCAATAAGCTGTCCATAGGTGCCAGGGCTGAGATTGGGTGGGGCCTGGATGTTCATTTGCGGCCCGAAGATGACACGCGCAACAGCGAGCGACCAGAGCAACTCATCAAGGTCAGGCTCGGGCGCGTTGGCCATACGCGTATCTGGCTTGGCCCGAAAATTCTGAATAATGATTTCTTGAATATGTCCATACTGCTGGTGCAGGGCACGCAGGGCCAGAAGAGATTCTATGCGTTCTCGGCGAGTTTCGCCGATGCCTATCAGAATGCCCGAGGTAAAGGGTACCTGCAGTTCGCCGGCCAGCCGAATAGTCTCAAGGCGCACAGCCGGATGTTTGTCAGGTGAGCCATAGTGCGGCCCTCCGCGCTCGCTAAGGCGTTCTGAGGCGCTTTCTAGCATAATCCCCTGGGAGACTGTGACTTTGCGCAGGGCCGCAATCTCCTCACGAGTCATGACTCCCGGGTTAGCATGTGGCAGCAGGCCAGTCTCTTTCAGGACAAGTTCGGCCATCTCGGTCAGGTAAGAGATGGTCGTTGGATGACCAAGTTCGGCCAGCTCTTGCGCCACAACTTTATAGCGCAACTCTGGCTTATCGCCAAGGGTAAATAGGGCCTCTTTACAGCCCGCCTCCGCACCGGCTCGCGCGATAGCCAGCACTTCATCCTTAGTCAGGTAAGCCCGCTGACCACGCTTCGGAGGTTGTGTAAAGGTACAGTAATGGCAGACATCGCGACAAAGCTGTGTGAGCGGAATAAAAACCTTGCGCGAGTAGGAAATGCGCTGCTGATGAGCCTGGTCACGGAGTTGAGCGGCCGTGGCAAGCAACGGCGCAAGATCAGAAAAGGCAGCCAATGAGAGTGCTTCTTCGTCAGTGAGATCATAACCTTGCAAAACGGCAGCAAACATTGCTGCGGGCTCGTGGTGCATGAAAGATCGGTCCTTTCGATTATTGACAACGCAATCGACACATAACAAGCCATATGGCCAAAAACACAGCCTGGCATTTCCTCACTGCCCACAATAAGCCTCACGTGTCTCCGAGCTAAATGTAGCTTAGCGTTCTCCCTCTCCACAATAAGCCTCCCATGTCTCCGATCTTAATAAAAGCCTGGCATGGTCCCTACCTACAATAACCCCGTATTCCTCCAAGCTAAATGTAGTTTAGCATCCTCACTCCCCACAATAAGCCAACATTCTCATGTCCACCCTAGTATTATATACACGGATATATCCTCAATGTCTATACCTCAAGCAGACCTGGGCAGGGCTTATCAGTCTTGCTTATCAATATATGCCCCCATCTCGTCACTTTCTCAAAATATCAGTCTCAAAGTGTCACAAAAATGCTACCCATTCCGACTCGTGTACAGAGCAAATCAAGCAGGTACGATCACCTCGCAAATCCAGATTGCGATTTCGGGCTCAGAGCATTAGCACCTGATACTTTAACTACATAAGCACTCGGGCTATCTCCTATGCGGGATAACACCGGGACAGAAAGGTTGAAAGTTATGAATATAGCGCGCAGTATATGTGCTTACATTATCTGGATCTGGCTTGGCTCCTCCCTACTTCATGGAGTGGCCCACCTGGTAGCTGGTGCACCACTCACACCTTTACCTCCAGATCTTACCTGGTTGGGTCTTACTATAGAATTGTTTTTCTCGTTAGCACCCCTGGTAGCGCTTGTCTTACTCTACACACGCCGTATACGCTGGGGAGCTGCTCTACTTTGTTTGAGCATGCTTATCGCTCTGCTCTGGGGATTTGGCGCTCACTTTATGTCTTCTACCGGAGATAACGTGATGGCCCATGCCACAAGCCCGGCCGGGCCAGCATTTCTGATTACCAGTGTGCTGATCTTCATAGTTCCCTGGGCGGGCCTTATCATCGGCATTCACATTTTTAGATTGGCATCTCGCCAGCTATCTGAACGTAACCTCGGCCTCGTACCAGAGCTACGAACAGAGAAGGATTTACGCCATGCTCAGGCTCATAATTCTTTCTAAGCGGCGCAGCTAGAATTTTTACTTGACCTGCTAAAG
Organism: Ktedonosporobacter rubrisoli; assembly: GCF_004208415.1. Lineage (GTDB taxonomy): Bacteria > Chloroflexota > Ktedonobacteria > Ktedonobacterales > Ktedonobacteraceae > Ktedonosporobacter > Ktedonosporobacter rubrisoli. Next base: position 91,400 of record NZ_CP035758.1, read on the forward strand.
AGTTTTCAGCCATACTCTTTGACAGGTCAAGGCTACGCAGGTGCAATTCGTGCTCATGCTCCACGCAAGATTAGCGCCAAGAACAGGCTACACTAATCATACGAGATCGAAACAAAAGGGCTTATAGTTTATGCACGAGACACAGACAAGTGAGATAGAGCATTTCCAGGCCTACCGCTCCTTGCTCTTCTCAATCGCCTATCGTATGCTTGGCAGCGTTATGGATGCCGAAGACTGTGTAGCGGGATCAGCAAAAGCAGATCTTCGCTCGTTTCCTCCAGGCCTGACAAAAGGGCAACATGGATAATTTGTTGCGTGTGCTCTCAGCTGAGATTGTGGTCCATACAGACGGAGGCCAGCGGGCTGTATTAGCCCGCCATCCCATTTATGGACCAGAGCGCGTAGCTCGCTATCTCTCAGGCTTGCAACACAAATACTTCTCTCTACCTGGGCTTTTGAGCCAGTTCGTATGGATCAGCCCTGGCTGAGCGTTGATCTTCTATCTGTCAGAGGTTACTTCTTTGCAGCATGTATTATCAACAAGCGAGGGAAAGCAAGCAGCTACCAACGAGGTTAGAGGGAAAAGGAAAGCAACGCAACAATTGATTGAGATGTATCAACAATTCGCTCAACGGGGAAATCCGCTGGTTGCGGCTATCGCGCTAACCTGCTCGGAGGATCTGGCCCAAGAAATCGATATTGTGGCCAATCCTGAAAAACTGCAACACATCTCTCTGCCTATTATGAACAAATGAAAAACTTGTTCATAAATAGATCCTTAACGAGATTTTGATGAGCTTCCACAGGCCTTGATTTTTTGGAGGAAATCAGGTATACTTGGTTATGTAGTTTGAAGAGGAGCCAATTGAGCTCCTCTTTTTTATAACTTCATGTATTCCCCCATAATATATGCCTCAAATAGTCTACTCACCTTGCCCCAGGCGCGCTCTTAAGAAGAGAACAGCCTTCGCCCAACTTTCCTGACTGGCTGCGGAGCCAGGTTCATCAGCGGCAAAAGTAAAGAAGGCGTGACCCAGACCAGGATAGATCGTAAAGTCAACTTCCTTACCAGCTTTACGCGCAACCTCTTGATAGTGCTGAACGTCCTGCACAGGAATACCGCGATCAACCTCACCAAAGAAACCAAGGATAGGCGCATGCACCTGCTCAACTTCCACAATAGGATTATCCGGCCGCTCATTACTCATGATTGGCGAGCCATAATAGACCACGCTCGCCTTCACAGCAGGCATACGCGAAGCAGCCAGTAAGGCATATCTTCCCCCATACAAAAACCTAAGATGCCAACTTTACGACCATCCTCAGCCAGTTTAGCCGTTATGCTGTTCAGATCAGCGAGGGCAGTCAGCACATTATGGCGCTTAGCGCGCTCTACAGCGGCTTCCATAGTATGAGTGGCAAGAGTTCCCTCCCTACAAAATAGTTCGGGCACAATTGTAGCAAAACCTTGCTCTGCCAGGCGCCGGGCTATATCGCGGTAAAATGGGCTGGCGCCAAATACATCATGCCCGATTACAACGGCAGGTAGCCGCTTCTCGGATGCATAACGATAGGCAAACGTGGGAATAGTGCGACCGCTACCGGGCATCTCAAGCTGTCGTTCGGTAGCGTCGCTATACTCAAAGGCGGGATCAACAGGATGACACATGGGCAATACTAACCTTTTCTAAAAGCGTTAACATATCACATAAAATCGTCAGAAAAGATTGTACGCTCTCTTCTCTGCCCGGTCAATATTCGCAAGCTTTTCCAATGCAAGCATCCCCTTGTGTGGTATGTCCTGCATACAATTGCACTGATGATATATTCGGGCTGGTCAGGCAGAAGCAGAAGGTTTACTATCACACAGGCAGCATCAAGTGCTAGAGCCTGAATGTCCTCCTTGCATAGTTAATGGCTATACGAAATTCCCGCCGGGGGAATATCCGCTACCCATATAGGCATTGGAGAAATTTTGCGTCAGCAGATCTGTCGCATGGAGCATAAAACAATTCGTCCTGGCACCCGCATATGGCCAGTTGCAAGGCACATCGCGGTGATTATGCGCAGTTTCCCTATATTCAAACAGTAAATGCCATTCCTTCATTACAGCCTCCACTTTTCTATAGTTATTCATATACCAGCTAGCGAAACCCTTTCCCGCTCTCTGCCCAGGATTATGCATTTGATCTTCTAAATCCACAAGTCTCCACAAGGTTTTGCGCTTCTGGTTCTCGTCACTCGACATAATCAGTAGCCTCTCACAGGCGTCAAAACGGGATTCTCCCCCTTCCCATCTCTCCAGCTCATCTCTGATATATCTTTTATCTTCCCAGGGATAGCCAAGTAGCTGCAGGATACTGGCTCGCGCGGGCAGCTTCTTAAGCTCCCAACGCAGCTGTTCATAACCCGCCCAATCAAAAGCATCGCTCTCTATATTCAGCTTTTTTAGTAACTTACATAGCTGCTTTGATCCTCGCCCTGGCAGACTGATGCCCTGTACGGCATTAAGGCGCCACCCAATCTCGCTCAACTTATCAAAAGCCGCCTTCGGCTCCACAAGGAAATCTACATCAAAATCAGCCCATACCCTCTTCTCGTCCTTAAGTGGGCGCATCTTCCGACACTTCGTCTCATCAAGATAACGTGTCGTTCCTCCTTCGATCTCCCCCAGTTCACCAATCGCCATAAAGCTATAGAGCATTCCTGAACAGGGTAGCATGCCGTTGGCATCAAAATCCGCAATATCTTCAAGATTAATCTGAGCCATAAAGCTCATTGGGCCGCAGCCCTGAGGCCAGGCAAAATCTGGCGGTATATCAGGAACTCCCCATACACGACTATTGCCTATCCGTCTATACGTTTCTGGCTGGCCTAAGGAGAAGAAGATGCAGTTCTGCGCCAGCTCAACGAGCTCATCGGCCAGTTTCATAAAATCATATGCCCACAGCAAGCGCCTTAGCCACTTCTCTTGTTTCTCGGTAATCGGGTTCCACATCGTAAACACCTCCAACAACTCTATCTATGCATTTCCTGATGTATACATGTAAATGATCTGATTAGGGATAGCTTACACCCTTAAGCTATCTGGCTATACAGACAATTAGAACCTTGTATAATATATGCATTTTTATTACTTGTATTCGACACTATATAACATACCGAGAAATAAATCAATTTACACTTTCCCTATAGGAAAAAGATACTGTTAAGCAGGTCACACCCTTTCAGGCCGCTAGCTCAGCTGAGGAAAAATGGTCGAGGACAACAAAAGGGAAAAGTGCAGGCAAGAGAGAAAAACCTGGCAGGAACATGCTTAGCCTTGAACAAGTCCGACCAGGTAGAGTCACTATAATTTACGACTGAAGGAGGCGACGATTAGCTGGCCAGCAACTCTTTCAAGCTATCGTCAAGAAACTTTGTATCTTCAGGACTCGCCCCACCGCCGGCAAAATGCCCCCAATCTGAGCGGAAGGGCCGAAAGATCGCGTTAGGCATGCACTTCGTCTCATACTCACTATCTTCGGGCGTGAAGTAGAGATCCTTATCGCCAGGCATAACTATCGCCCTGGCTTTAATACTATGCAGAGCCTTTTCGAAATCGCCATTGTAAGTAGGATTGGCGCTGATATCTCCTTTTTGCCAGGTCCTGGCCATAGCTATGAGATTATTAGCGTCTCGGCGGAAGAAGAGATTTTCCCAGTAGCCAATCAGATAATCCTCCAACGAGCTGTATCCCAGCTTGAGATAGATTGCGTCCCGGTAGAAGGCCTGTGAGAGGCCCCATCCAGCATAAACACGCCCCATAGCTCTCAAGCCTGTATATGGTTGCTCCGTATACCAGCCATTGTTCCAGGCTCCATCAGCGCATAAAGCAGCCTTGACGCCTTCCAGGAAGACAATGTTGTGTGGCCACGTTTTGGCTGTGCCGCAAAATGGGACAATACGTTCGACCATATCGGGAAAGCTGGCTGCCCACTGGAAGGTTTGCTGAGCACCCATCGACCAGCCGGTTACCAGGGCTATCTTTTGAATACCAAATTGCTCTGTAATAAGCCGGTGTTGCACCTGGATATTATCGTAGAGGGTAACTAGTGGGAAGCGCGCCTTATCAAAAGGAGGTGGGGTATTGCTTGGCGATGAAGAGAGCCCGTTACAGAGCATATTTGGGATGATGATGAAATATTTGCTGGGATCAAGTGCCATCCCTTCGCCAATCAACCACTCATTGTCGTAATGCTGTCCAGAATACCAGGTCGGATAGACAATCACGTTACTTTTCTCGGCGTTAAGCGTGCCATAGGTCTTATAGGCAAGGAAGGCATTGCGCAACGTAATCCCACATTGGAGAGGTACATTGCCAAGTTCGAAAAGCTTATAGTCCATCTCTGCATTTCCTTTCTGCACTCGCTCGCTGACACAGAACATATGCACTGGCTTAGGATTTCCCATGTTAAAGCATTGTCATAACTTACTCCTTCTTTTGGCGGCCATTTTAAGCTAGCCTTAAACAGTGCTCGCCTGCTTCATACCTACCAGGAACACGATTATGCTATATCCCGTGTAACACTACCTCATCCATTCTTAGCGGCTCGCTCACTACTATCATATCATCAGCAAGCGGGCTGGAAGAAGTTACCACTTATCCAATAATATTGCGCATTGCCATCGCCAAAAGACCTGTGTTAGACTCTCTGCAAGCCGCATGGTTTCACGGTTGAGAAGCATAGAGGAAGTCAGAAAAGGAGTCCTGTTATGTCATCTGGAGCAAATTACGACCAGGCATCTGGTTATTTAGTTGATGCCGAGAACATCGCAGAAATGGCGCGTCTCGCTAAGCAGGCTCGTCTCACCACAGAGCAAACCGGCCTGGTACCAGCTACCATAGATCTAGGGCGCTGCGCTACAATTCTTGATATTGGTTGTGGTCCTGGCGAATGGTCCCTGGCCATAGCTCAGCAGTTGCCGATGAGCCGCGTTACAGGTATCGATATCAGCACACGTATGACGGAATATGCGCAGTATCTCGTCCAGGAAAATAATCTTTCTAATGCTAATTTTCACGCCATGGATGCTCGTCGCCAGCTCGATTTTCCTGATAATTCATTCGATCTAATCCATATGCGCTTCATCAATTCATTTCTAAGTAAGGATAACTGGCCGGTCCTTCTACAGGAATGTTTTCGCTTGTTGCGCGCGGGAGGCTATATCTGCAGTACGGAGGCCGAAGGCGTAGGCGTAACCACAAGCCCTTCGTTAACTCGCTACAACCGTTTGATGACCCAAATCTTGCGAGCTAGCGGGCACGCCTTCGTTGACGAAGGTGATTCTCCCGGAATTACGGCTGTACAAATGCACCTCCTCCAGGTTGCCGGCTTTCAGACCATCCAGCACGAGGCATTTTCCTCTAACTACTCGCATGGCACGGCTGCTCATACTGTCTTGTATGAGGATTTCAAGGCCTTATTTAAGCTGCTCCAGCCAGCAGTTGTGCATTATAAGCTAGCTAGCCAGGAAGAGCTTGATGTCCTCTATCAGCGTGTACTTTCCGAGATGCAGGATCAGACATTCTGTGCAGTTAGCTTTTATCAGCGAGTCTGGGGCATTAAGCCTGCATAAGTTCACGATACGCCGCGCCCATCATAATCTACTAGACAAAAAGGTAGAGCTTCTCAATAGCTTCCTTTCAGGGTCAGGTTGTACAATATAATGCGAAGATATTAAAGGATTTTTCGCCAATCTACCAGGGAGCTTTTTTTCGATGAATAATTCTGTCTCGCTCCACACTCTGCAGGATATGCAGGCCTATTACCGCGCTCGCGCCCGCGAGTATGATGAGTGGTTCTATCGTCAAGGTCGCTATAATCGTAGTCCCGAAGCCAATGCGCGCTGGTTTGCCGAAGCTGATGAGGTTTTTGCCGCGCTCGACAGCTTTCTTCCAGACGGAGATGTACTTGAACTTGCGCCAGGAACGGGAATCTGGACCGAACGCCTTGTGCGCACGGCAAAAAGCCTTACCGCCGTCGATGCCGCTCCAGAAATGATAGAGCTTAATCGAGCCAGGGTAGCCAGCGCAAAGGTCTCATATATCCAGGCTGATCTCTTCTCCTGGCAGCCAGAGCGCAGCTACGACTCTGTATTCTTTGGCTTCTGGCTCTCGCATGTGCCACTGGAACGCCTTGACAACTTTCTTCATTCCGTAGCAACCATGCTCCGTCCTGGAGGGAAGCTTTTCTTTGTGGATAGTCGGCGCGAGCCCAGCAGTACCGCCGCGGATCATCAATTGCCAGCACAGGGCGATCAGGTTATGATACGCAAACTTAATGACGGTCGCACTTTTGAGATCGTCAAAAATTTCTGTGATCCCACGGATCTTGCTACGCGGGCCAAAATTGCGGGGTTAAATCTCACCATTCACGAAACCGCTACTTATTTCCTCTATGGCTACGGCACCCGCTCCTAAACATGGAAGCGCCTAGGATCAGCAAGCAGGATCTATTGTCTTGCCAGCTGATCCCGCCAGGGAAACGCCATCTCAATCCTTAGTCTTTTTCCCGCGCACCCATGGTACTCCAGCCAGCAGGGGGGCATAGAGATCGTCTTCAGGTTCGATATGGATTTCGGCAAGTTCATCTTGTGAAGGATCTGCCTGCCGAAACTGAATATGGGGTATATCCTCAATAATGGCTAAAGGGGTCTGTTCGCTGCCTTCGCCCATCGTTAAGACGGCGGCTGCAGCCAGGGCTTCCATAATATTGGAGACAGTTACTTTCATATTTCTACCAAAAATATCAGGCTGGCTCCGATAGTCGTTCAAGGCCCGAAAGCCGCTATGCGCCAGGGCTACGCCAGTTGTGCCCAATCGTAAAGGGGTCGTCTTGCTATCGGTAATCACTATACCTACCTCATGAAGCGAAAATCTTTGGCGAAAATAGGCGCGCAACTCATTAGCTGTCTTCTGCGCATTTCTGGGCCAGAGGATATAATAGCCGTCTCCATTCGATTCATCTATGCCCGCCGCCGGAATCAAAATATTCTCTTTAATAGTGAGGGTATAGTTATATTTGCTGTGCTCAGGAGGAAGGATATAGTCAGCTTCCCGAGCCACGAGATCGGCTTTTATCGCCTCATCTAATCTGACTACCCTTCCCTCGCTGATAGCGACAATCTTCGATGAGATGGCCACGACTGACTTCTCTTTCAGAGACGGGACATATTTATCAAGAATGGCAAATAGATCGCGGTTCTGGACAGTGATCTTCTCTGTTTTGACTGGCGTAACTTGCATATATTTCTTCTTCCTGCAACACGATATGTAGTCTTAAGCTTTCGTTTGGGATCTTCACTCTTGCGAAAAACAACCGGGCCGGTTTGTTTCCCTGGGGCGCTGTTGTAAAGATAAGCTTTGCCCTAGAGTATACAACAAGAGGGTGTGCCAGGTTGGACTAAGCTATCTCGGCCCCTTTATCAGGTTTCAGGAATTTTGTGTTTCTTGAGATTCTATGCCAGCCAGGTGCGCTAACACTTTGAAGAGAATCGCGAAATCCTCCTGCCCCCATCCCATGGCCCGCGCTATAGTGAGCATTTCATTAGCGGCAGCTACCGTAGGCAACGGAACATCCAGGCTGCGCCCCATCTCCTGAGCAAGCACAAGATCCTTCTGCATCATGTTCACATTGAACATCACTTCATCAGGCTTCTTAAGGATAAATGGCGTTCTATATTTTAGCGAAGGGGACGCAAGAACGGTATTTAACCACACTTCCATCGCGGTTTCGCGCGGTATACCAACCTTTTCGGCCAGCACTACACCTTCGCTAAAGGCGAGAAGTTGTACTGGTAGGCTTAGATTGATAGCTATTTTCATGGCAAGCGCAAGTCCATTCGCGCCCACATAGTTTACCTTTGGCCCGATATCCAGCAGAATCGGCTTTACCTTTTCAAATATCTCCTTCTCGCCACCTACCATAATGGCCAACTGGCCCGCTTCAAGGGTAATAGGGCTGCCCGATACTGGCGCATCAAGCATGCTTGCCCCTTGGGCAGCCACGCGCCCGGCAATCTCCTGTGAAGCTTTGGGGCTAACAGTACTCATATCGACATAAATCTTGCCTGCCCGTAAGCCCGCCAGTATTCCCTCACTGCCATTCACTACATTCTCCAACGCGTTGGTATCAGTAAGCATGCTAAAGCTTATCTCAGCCATTTCAGCGACTGCGCGTGGCGTCTGTCCCCACTGCATACCAGCGTCAAGTAACCACTGCGCTTTTGCTTGGGTTCGGTTATAGCCAATCACAACATGGCCAGCTTCAAGTAGCCGCTTCGCGATCCGCCCACCCATGGCGCCAAGACCAATAAAACCAAGCTTTGCCATATATTTCCTCCATGAAACTCCTTCTATACTCTCACTTGTATACCCCTTCAAACCTTCCCAGGTTGATCATCATATCATTTTTTCAGTCTATCCCACCAATCCCGCTAGCTCTTCCGGCCTGCGTGATAACTGGCTTACATGATCATTAATACTTTTTTTGCTTCCTTCATGCTCATCTTTCCTGGATACACGGCTTTTCTGACAAGTTTCAGAACTAGAGGAGTGGTAAGAATACGTCCCTAGAAGTATACGCTGATACAACTTTCGTTTTATACTTGTCTCAAGGGTTGCATTAGCGCTACTGCGCAATCGGAGGGAGCAATGATACGTAGAAAGATGTATTATTCTGTGACACACATGCGACAACAGGCCTTAAATACAGCAGAAGAATCCTTCGGATGAAGGGATACTATACGCATAAACAACTTATTGACCGTATACAGGAGGGCATCCCTTGAAACGTTATCTCTCTGAGATAAAGCGGTCCTGGTTCATCATAGTTTTTTGTCTGGGATTAACCACGGCTTTAGCTTTTCTCATTGCTAAGCATCAGGAGGCATATCAAGCTTCCTCAATTATACAGGTTACGGCCTTTGGTAATGATAACTCCCCCACCCAAATGAGCCTTAAGGATAGCAGCGATCAGGCAACATACGATGCCTCCGAGCTTGTCAGCGCTGCTGTCCTAAACTATATTTATGCTCACTCCACTCCTTTACAACACAGTGGCTACACGGCTAACGATCTTCTCGCTGACGTCCAGGCCAGTAGTGGTGCAAGCGCTCTTGCCGCCGGAAAAAAAGGAAATAAGGCTACTAGCTCAGGGGGAACGCAGATAGCCATTACAGCTACGGCAAATGATCAGAACGCTGCAGTTATTATGGCCAACGAAGTTGCCCAGGGATACTTGAATTACAAGCAAGATCTCAACAATCAAGCGCTGGCCTCGCGCCACAAAGCGCTCCTGGCCCAGTTTGATCAGCTCAATCAGCAGATCGTTGCAGCTGAACAGCAGATCACAGCGGCTCCAACCAATTCTCCACAGGCGCAAGCTGCTTCGGCCAATTTGCGAAGTCTCCTCAAATTACGCAGTGCCCTGACTACTCAGCTGGCTGTCTTGCCATCTCAGGCATCCAGCAATCTCTCTATCTTAGGCTATGCAAGCATGGAGAATACGCGTGCAACAACAAATCTCACATTACTACTCGCTATCTCTTTCATCGGAGGCATCCTAGCAGGCCTCCTGTTCATAGCCTTGATAAGCAAATTAAAGAGCAAATCAATCAGCGCAGAGCGACTAGGCGAGGAACTACATCTGACGTATCTAGGAAATTTACCCCATGATAGAACCTTTGCCAGTACGCCCATTCAGCCGCCTGACACTATTACCCGTAATATAGTGAATATAGGGGCTAATTTACGGCTTACTGGTATCTTACCAGACCAATGGCAAGCGCCCCACGCGGCGATTGTCCTGGTAACCAGCATCCAGCCTCGGGCCGGCAAAACGAGCACGGCCGCTTCCCTGGCCGTTACGTTAGCGCGCGGTGGTTTTAACACATTGCTCATCGACGGAAATCTACGCCAGGCCTCTACCCATCTTACCTTCGGCTTCTCCTCTTTTAGACCCGGCCTTGGCGACCTGCTTAGTACTGGAGGCAATTTAGATGCTGCAGTAAAACCGTGTCCTATCCCAGGTATTGGGCTTTTGCCTGGGGGTAGTCCTATTCCAAATTCGACACTGCTTGGCCAACGTCTTCCAGCTATCCTTGAACACTTCCGTCGCCGGGTCGATCTGATTATCGTTGATGGACCCGAGCTGTTCGATGGAGCAGAGGCCAGCGTGTTTGCCAGTATGGTGGATGGCATCATGCTAGTTGTCGATGCGCGCCATACCCCCTCAGCACTACTACAAAGGGCCAGAGAATTGCTAAGTGACCTCTCAAGCGCTCCAATAGGAGTTGTCCTAAATCACTCTGCTAATGCAGGCATTTACCATTACTTCGCACAGGTGAGCAGCCAGTCGCTGCAGCGACGACGATCTAAAAGGGCCTCTGGTAGTGCTCTTCTCCCTCCATACCTTGTGCATATGAAATGAGCTTCCAGGCGCACAAGCAGAGCGGCATATAGCCAACTGGTGGCATTTATGCCGCTCATCTCTACAGACCTACTTGAAGCTTGTTATTTTTCGAGATCTCTGGCTCGATCCGTACCCACAATTCCTTCATACGGACCAGCCTCTTCTCCCATGACGCGCCCTGCGCTCGCCAGTACCGCTTAACGGCTCTCGGGCTTAAGAAACTGTGACATTCGCACAGGGCAAATCCGTCGAGATATACACGTTGCCCCAATCATCAGGAGGCGTCAGCTGCAAAGCATTAACTCTCACGCCTTGTACGCAGGGCTTACGGAGACCATATTGAGTCTCCTGTACTATCGATATCCAGCCAATATCATCAACTATCTCCTGTTCAATCTTGTTATAGGTGGCTAAGCGTGCATTGGAATCCTGCATTAGGTCTGCCGTCACCATCTGCTGCTGTAAAGCTCGCTCTGAGGCTGCATTAGCTCCATTATTCTGTCCAAATCCCATACTATTATCAGCCGCATCTTTGCCAAACTGAATGGTGATCCAGTCCTGTGGATCAGGGTAGTCGGCGGCCCAATGGCCAGCATAGAATTGATAAGGATTGGCGGACACACCATTAGAGGTATTGCTGCTCAAGGTGTTGCCATCGATATCATCGAGCTTTACCGAGACGCCTAGCACCTGCTGCCACATCTGTTGTAGAGCTGTCATTTCATCCCGAAAAGCCTGCTTACCACTACTAGAATAGGTCAAAGCGATCTGCGGAATCTGATTGATGCTGCTATAGCCTGCTTCCTGCATACCTTGCTGCAGAAGTTTTTTTGCCAGGGCAGGATCACCTGCTGGCCCCTTGACGCCAGCAGGGCCGCTCAGATTTGGATAGTAGCCATACTGGCCCTCAGGAATGATATGATTTGTGGCGATGTATGATCCCTTCCAGATTTTGTCGGCTAGCAGAGTCTTATTTATCGCAAGAGCAAACGCCTGGCGAATATGCAGATTGTCGAAAGGTTTTTTGCTAAAGTTCATCGCCAGGTAATCAATGCTCAGATAAGGCTTCTTCCAGAAATCCTTACGCGTCTTATCCTGACTATAATTTGAAAGCGGGATGGTTGCATCATCCAACCGATCAGTCATATAGTCTTTATAGGTCGTGTCCTCATTTTTGTAGAAGGGATATACCAGTTCTTTCAACTGAGGTTTGGCACCGTAGTAATTGCTGTCGGGAATGAGATCCATCTCTTGATTGTGAATATAGCGCTTCACCTTAAATGGGCCGGTACTGCCCCCTTCGGTCAGATGGTCGGTCCACTGCGCGCCATATGCATCGATCAGCCTTTTCTCAACTGTGAAAGCACAGGGATAGGTAAGCGTCTCTAGAAAAAAGGGAACCGGCTTACTGCTCACGATCTTGATGGTGTTATCATCTGGCGTGAGAAGGCTATCGCCGATGATGGTCTTGATAGCTCCATTGCTTAGCTTATCGCTATTTTTGATATATCCCATATAGTAGAGGGCCGTCGTAGATTTGGTAGCTGGCAGCAGAGCCCGATCAATACTATACGCAATATCATGTGAGGTCAAGGGTGTTCCATCGCTAAATTTCAAGTTGGGCTTAAGGTGAAATGTCCAGGTCAGCCCATCGCTGGAGCGATCCCACGACTGGGCAAGTTGTCCGTGGATGCGCAAATTATAGTCTAAAGTGAGCAAGCCAGTAAATATGGCGCTGACAGCGTTAACGTCAGCAATATTATAGGCCAGCGCCGGATCAACAGTGTTGAAATCGGGAATACCAGCCCCAACGGCGAAGACTGTGGACAAAACTTGCTTGTTGGCAGGCGCTTTGGTATGTTGCGTGTTCTGAGAGGAATTAGCGTCGTTTCCGCAGGCAGCAACCAGCAGCGCACACAGCAGGCATAGAGAGAGCAGGCTTTTTTGCATAAGTTTCATAGAGGGAATTTCCTCCTTTTGCTATCGTTATGCTGTGCATCCTTGAATGCTTTTCACTTCAGTAATCGCCTGATTACATTGATATCCTGCCTTGTCAGGCTAAAAGCCAGTTCTCCTGGTATTACTCCAGGTTGAAGCAGACAACTTTGGGCTCGGTCATCTCCTGGAGGGCAAAATCTACTCCTTCTCGCCCTATACCCGATCCCTTGACACCGCCAAAGGGCATGGCGTCGATACGATAATCGCTACTGTCATTCACCATTACTCCTCCACACTGCAATCCATGTATCGCGCGAAAAGCCGTATGTATATCTCGTGTAAATATCCCAGCTTGCAGCCCATAATCCACAGCATTTGCCAGTTGCAGCGCTTCTTCGATGGTATCAAAACGAAAGCAGGTAGTAACGGGTCCATAGATTTCGTCAAGCGCTAGAGGAGAGGTGTCGGGTACATTCTCCAGCAAGGTTGGCATAAAATAGGTTCCCTCGCGCTGCGCGCCTGTAAGCGCACGTGCTCCTGAGAGAAGAGCTTCTTTGACGGTCTTTTCAACGCGTAATGCAGCTGCTTCATTTATCAGCGGACCCATATCAGTAGCTTCATCTTGTTTATCGCCGGTCCTATATGCCTTCGTAAGGGCCAGGAAGCGCTCAATAAACTCGTTAGCAATCGAACTGTGGAGAAAGAGGCGCTGCACATGCAAGCAGTTTTGCCCTGCCGCCCAATATGCTCCGCTGACTGAGCATTTGACCGCCAATTCCAGGTCGGCATCAGGCATCACAATGACAGGAGAATTGCTGCCTAATTCCATACCAACTTTTTTTAAGCGGGCTTGCTGCTGGATCATCTCTCCAGTCTGACGTCCGCCAGTAAAAGAGATCATGCGTACGCGAGGATCTTTGATAAGCACCTCACCAACTTCAGGCCCTCGACCAGTAATAACCTGCAGCACGCCGGGAGGTAGCCCCGCCTCAACACAAGCCCGAGCCAGTAGGAGAGCGCTGAGCGGCGTGGCTGTATGTGGCTTTACGATAATAGCATTGCCGGCCGCCAGGGCCGGACCTACTTTATGCGCCACAAGATTTAAGGGATCGTTGAAAGGCGTAATCGCGCCTATGATCCCTACGGGCTCGCGGAAATAGTATCCATGGCGTCGCTCGCTGCCTGGCATCTGGTCAAATGCAATAGTTGAGCCTTCAAGGTGATGCGCGGCCTCAGCGCTAAGCCGCAAGGTTTCTATACAGCGGGTCACTTCCTTACGCGCCTCACGGATAGTTTTAATTCCTTCACGTGAGATCATGCGGGCAAATTCTTCGTGCCGTTGCTTCACATTGTCAGCAGCCTCACGCAAAATCCTTGTGCGTTGATGCGTAGGCATAGTGCGAGCCAGGGCAGCTCCTCTGACGGCTGCATCTATGGCCTTATACATATCCTCTCGATTCGCCCGCGGCACGGTATCAATCAAGCGAGCATCCTGAGGATCACGAACTTCTATCTGTTGGGACCGCTCCACCCATGCGCCATCAAGCAACATCTTCATGCTTTAAGCTCACTTTCGTCTCACGCCTTTGTGATCATATAGTCGATGATCCTCTGACGTCATCTTCTCTGAGCAGAATAGAAATAGGGATAACCACAAATTACATGCTTTTGCTTCGCAAGCCCATTCTCAGGGAGCAGCAACGCTCTCCTCACGCTTGCGCTGGAGGGCAACGAGATCGTTGAGCAGAGCAGCAGCGGTCTCCATACGCCCCGCGCCCGGGCCAATCAGCGTCACATCTCCAAGCACATCGGTACTGTATACAATAGCATTGGTAGCTCCTTGAATAGAGGCAAGGGAATGATGTGCGGGCAGCCGTACCGGGCCAACATGGCCTTTCACGCCTTGTGCCGTCTGTTCCAGTGTTCCCAGGAACTTCCAGCTTTCCTTTGCCGCCTTAGCCTTGATGATATCTTCTCCTGTGAGCTGCGTGATACCATGCCGATCGATATCATCAAGTCTCAGGGTCGTATCCATAAAGAGATGAGCGAGAATCATAAGTTTGGCGGCAATATCATATCCCTCTACATCTGCTTCAGGATTAGCTTCTGCATAACCCTGCTCCTGCGCTTGAGCCAGAGCATTTTCAAAGCTAAGGCCCTGCTCCATCTGCGTCAAGATAAAGTTTGTGGTCCCGTTGAAGATGCCTTGAATATGTGTAATAGTAGCGGAAATCTGCAATTCTCGCCCGAGCCGCAGCGTAGGTGTCCCGCTCATCACCGTGCCCTCGATGCCAAAGTCAACGCCCCGCGCCCTGGCCAGAGCTGCTAACTGTGGATAGTACAGGGCAGCCGGCCCTTTATTAGATGTCAAGACGTGCCGCCCTTGCTCTAAGGCTTGCCGAATATGACTCAGGGCAGGTTCACCTGTACGCAGGTTAGTAGGGCTTAGCTCTACTACAACCTCGGCATTGCTCTCGCTGATAGTGCGGAGAACGCTCCATCCAATATGGGGCGCTCTCACCGCTTCGAGGGTACCTGTGGCCTGGATACTCGCCAGGAGCAGCTCTGGATCTAAGCCATCGGGATCATACACACTGCCTTTGAGAATGTCACATATAGCTACGATGCTAACGCTAAGGCCGTATTGCTTTGCCAATCTCTCTCTTTGTTCTAAAAGCAAACTGACAAATCCCTGTCCTACATTGCCAAAGCCAATGATCGCCAGACGATAGATATGCATCCTACTGCCTCCATTCGATTTTAAGAGCGGGAAGAGAGCCGCTGAGGAATGGCGGTAAAAGCTTGCTCTATATCCGCGATAAGATCGTCTGTGTCTTCTATCCCAACCGAATAACGGATCAAGCTCTCAGGTATCCCCATGGCTTGCCGCTCTTGCTGCGTTGACTCCACATGGCTTGTGGTTGCCGGTACGCCAACGATGGTCTCGACAGCACCAAGATTGGCGGCACGGTGTGCATAGCGCAGCCGGGGTATAAAGGCGCGTACAGCTTCAAAGCCACCGTGTAAAGCAAAGCTCATCAAGCCGCCAAAGCCTTGCATCTGCCGCTTCGCCAGCGCATATTGCTCGTTAGTTTCAAGCCCGGGATAGAATACCTGCGAGACGGCTGGATGCGCCTGCAAATACTGTGCTATGCGCAGCGCGCTTTCATTCTGCTGGCGGATGCGCAAATTTAGCGTTTTTGTGCCGCGCAGCAGGAGATAGGCAGCCATCGGATCGAGCGTGGCACCTGTGATCTCGCGATAGTGGTAGATTTTTTCAATCAGCGGCTTCGCGCCACAGACAATTCCGCCAAGGGCGTCGGCATGTCCCCCTAGAAACTTGGTTGCGCTATGGAGAACCAGGTCTGCCCCAAGTGCCAGCGGCTTCTGATTTATAGGGGTTGCAATGGTATTATCAACGACGACCACGGCTCCTTGACGATGAGCGGCTTCTGACAGGCGAGCGATATCAAGAACTTTTAATGTCGGATTCGTCGGCGTTTCTAGATACAGAACCTTACAGCCCTGCTCTATCGCCGCCTCTATCGCCTCGGTATCTGTCGTCTCACAAAGCGCTACCTCAACTTGAAAGCGTGGGAGGAATTCGAGGAAGATTTTATTAGTTCCTCCATAAGTATCTTTTACCGAAACTACCCGCTCACCTGGCGAGAGAAGGGTGAAGAGTGTATTGCTAATCGCCGCCATTCCTGTCGCAAAGCTAGTGGCAGCTTCAGCTCCTTCGAGTTGCCGTATTTTGTCTTCAAAGACCGCAACTGTGGGATTGGTGTTGCGTCCATAGATATGGCCTGACTTTTTGCCCAGCGCTACCTCTTGCCAGGTCTCGATATCCTCGTAACCAAATGAGACGCTATGCACAACTGGAACTTGCGTGGCCCCTTGCCAGAGTAAAGAATCCTCACCAGCCCATACAGACATTGTAGAAAGAGAGGGTTTATCAATCTGCGACATACTTGTATTCCTTACTAGTTATTCCAACCTCTTTAGCAAATCGCGAGGTTATGCTACGTTTCTAGCATAGAGGTAATGGCAAAGAATGTCATGCTACAACTTGTAATAGATATCTTTGCTTTTCTATGATAAACTGTCTAGTCACGGAGGCAAGATCTTTCAGCGTACAGTACGCATATCGAGAGGAATAAAACTTCATTCCCCCAAGAAGATTTTTTGAAGCTCTTGTCACGCCACCTGATCAGATAGCGCCGCAACGAACCGTCTACTAGAAAATACCTAGCGGGTTAGCCGCCCTTGCTACAAGGAGGTAAGCATGGCTTTAAGTGTCAGGCAAGTTTTGGATTTAGAAGCCTTTCAGACTGCTTCTCTACTCACGAGCCAGCATACATTGTTGGGACGAGAGGTACGTTGGGTCTCCGTCATTGAGGTGCCGGTAGAAGATTTTGTGCGCCCTCACGAATTAGTACTGAGCACAGCTGTAGGTATTGGTCACGATCCCGCTCTTCTAGCACAGTTTGCCAGGGAGATAGCCGAGGCCCGTGCTGCGGCCCTGGCTATCAGTATTGGCCCCTATACTCCGGCTATCCCCCCCACGATGATAGAGGCTTGTGAGAGCGTAGCGCTCCCTCTGATTGCCCTTCCCTGGGAGAGCCGCTTTAGCGAATTGAGCGAGGCTATACTACAGCGCCTGTTGCATGAACAATATAACCTCCTCAATCGCTCGTTTACAGTACATCAGCAGTTTATACAGTTGATTCTGGCTGGGGCCACTTTGAGCAAACTTACGCAAGTTCTCGCCGAAATGCTGCAGCGAATTGTGCTCATAGTTGATGAGAATGGAAAAATACTTGCCCATACTGCCCCTCTGGAAGATGATCTAGCGATACGCGTGCAAAAGGCTCTGAGCTTGGTGAAGGAAGAGGCAGCCAGAAAGCTTAGTTCGCCGATTCATCTTTTGCCTGATATCCATCTTCTTCTCGTGAAGGTGCAAGTGGCCACCCGGCTCTGTGGCTATCTTATTGTCCCTTTTACCCATTCCTCTTTATCTCAACTCGAACAACTTATCCTGGAGCATGCTTCAACCGCTGCTGCGCTCTGCTTCCTACAGCAGCGTATTGCCGATGAGGCAGAAATGCGCATACGTGATGATTTCGTTTGGGCTCTGGCAAGCGGGAATGTTCCTTCTCTTGAACATGCTATCGCGCGTGGGCAACTGCTGGGATACGATGTGGAGCGCAGGTATGCTTGTTTCTTCGGCCAGGTCGAAATCCCCGAGAACGGAGAAAGGCTGGTCACCGAGCAACTTGTGCGCCATATTCTGTCTGTAGTGGCTGAGCAAGCCAGGCAGAAACATCTGCGCGCTATGACGACATGGGTAAGCAGTACGCTGATCGTCTTTCTTGAGGTGAGGCGCTCTGAGAAGATGACAGAAGAAGTCATACGCCAGGCTATGCAATGGCTCTCTCTAACCTATCCCGAGACCACTATCTCCTGGGGGATTGGAGCGGTCAGGCCTGGCTTTGAAAATTTCCAGCAGAGCTATCAGGAAGCCCGCTCAGCTTGTCAGATAGGCATTAGCGTCTATGGGCCGGGACAAATGATTCCTGCGCGCGAAGTGGCAATGTACCGCACGCTCCTGGCAGTCAGTCGTGATCCGGAAAGCCGCGCTTATTGGGAACGCTACATCCGCCCTCTGCTAGATTATGAGCAAGCAAAAGGGGTCGAGATGGTGCGCACGCTGGAAGTTTACCTCGCCAACCAGGGGAATGTTAGCGAAACTGCCCGCCACCTCCATCTACATCGCCAGTCGCTGCTCTATCGCCTGCAAAGGATAGAGCAACTCACCAGTTGCCATCTCGCAGATGCCCAGGAGCGCTTTGCGCTGGAATTGGGGCTGCGCCTCTATCTCATCCAGGGTGTAGAGAAGCGCTGAGGAAAACGCTCACCCCTACTGGCTCCAATCATACAATTTATAATGTGAAAGGACATCTACATCTTACAGGTTGTCTCATGACAGAAACAGGCAGACAGAGTAGTATTTCCTGGTTACCGCCTCTGGTGCCTGGCGATATTTTAAACACAGAAACCTGTGTAGATGGAGAAAAGGATGTCTCATATTATCACCCATCTGCTTCGTAGCAGATATCCAAAAGGTCTGTTTCTGGGAGTTATCCTGCTGATATCAGTGGCTCCCTTTGGCTCACTCGGATCTCTACAAGCTCACGCAGCCTCCAATAACGCTGCCTCTGCTCCGCTGGCCCTGGTCTTTAATGATGACAATACACCTGCAGGATGCGATGATGGCTGTGCCGCGGCGGCGGCGCACGCGCTTACCAATTCTCCCTGGCACTTTGCTGTAAAATTTGTTGGTCCTAAGGGAGTACCATTGACGAAGCAGCTACTTCAGTCAGCAGCAATTTATGTGCAGCCCGGCGGTGGCGATAGTCTCGATGCCACTTATGCAGAGATAAAGGACTATGCACCTCTCATCAGGGAGTATGTAAGATCGGGCGGGCGCTATCTGGGCTTATGTATGGGAGCATTCATGGCCGGCGCAAATCCTGGCTTAAATCTGCTCACGCCAGATGATGTAGACGGATATACCCCACCAGGAGGCAATCAGGATGATCCCATTATTGTGAATGTATCCTGGCGCGGCCATCCTCGCCAGCTTTACTTTCAGGGTGGGGCCTATTTTACAGGTCATACCACTGCCAAGGATGTTGTCCTGGCACGCTACATCGAGCAAGGCAAGGCCCAGGGTCCCGTTGCAGTGATGATCAGACCTTATGGTAAAGGAAAGGTTGCCATCTCGGGCCCTCACCCGGAAGCCCCCCAGGCCTGGTTCGATGATAGCAAGCTCCCGGCACCTCCTGGTTTAAATGTGGATCTGGTCAACGACCTACTCGATTCTGTGATGCATTAATTAGTCTCAAGCATAGCTCAAGTGCTTAGCTTAGTTCTAGCAATCTGATAATGCTGCCGAGGGCACGATCATCTTGCCATTCGCCTTATCAGATTGCTAGGCAAGATGCATCAAGTCCAGATTGATTAACTACTGCCATCATGTGCATTATTCCCTCTTGTGCAAAAACTCATGCGAATTCCTCTTGACAAATAGAGCCCTCAGCATCTATACTCCTAAGTGTAATCGATATCCCCCAGGGGGGATAGGGGATATCTAATAAGAAATAAGATATCCTGAATTGAGCAAATCGCTAGTAAATTTATAAATTCTGCTAGCAGCTATAACTGAGCAATCAGTTGCTAGCAGGCCTTGTTCTGTAAAAATTTTTACAATCTGACATTTCTAAGGAGGAGATAAATGGACCCTGACCCTAGTCGTAGGCGACGATCATATGGTCCCTTTTCTTCCGTGAAATGCGCCATGTCATTCTAATAGCTCTTCTATCGAAGCTATTTATCTCACATCTCGCGTATTTCATGGATTTTATAATCTTACATTACAACGCGAGGTATGTGAGGTAGCTTCTGTCACTCTTCAGAGCCTTCTCCCTCACTTTCTCCCCGCCTTTACAGAGCGCAAGCATTGCCTCATGGCTACTTTAATGCGCTCTGTCTGCCCGGAATGCGCTCTGTCTGCCCGGCCCATATGGTGAAATTTGCCTGCTTTTCGCTAAGAACGTCTTCTGAGGTCTCTTTGATCTGGCAAAGCCCTCGACACAGGATCAGATAGAGCATAGTAGCTTATCCACTGCGACATAGGTACAGGTCGTCAGTTTGTCTTGTTGTCTTTAAGGAGGTAGGTATGAAAACTACTACAAGCGCTAATCTGGAAGAAAGCAGCACACCAATCCGCGGTCGCGTTGTGCGCTCCCGCTGGCTATATAATCTCTTGAGCTTTCTGATGGTCTTTGGCCCTGGGCTAATTGTGATGGAAGCTGATAATGATGCCGGAGCAGTCTCAACCTATACACAGGCAGGCGCCCAATATGGTACCCATCTGCTCTGGGTTCTGCTGATCTTACTTCCTGTTTGTTACTTCATTCAGGAAATGGTGGCTCGCCTGGGCATAGCAACGGGAAAAGGCCACGCTGCAATGATATTCCAACGTTTCGGAAAATGGTGGGGCCTCTTTTCGCTCGCCGATCTACTTATTGTGAACTTCTTAACCCTGGTAACTGAGTTCGCGGCTATCTCGCTGGCAATGAGCCAGTTAGGTATCACTCCTTACCTGGCAGTTCCCGTAGCAGCAATAGCGCTTATTCTTCATGTAAGTACTGGCAGCTATCTGCGCTGGGAGAGAGTGACTATTCTGCTCTGTATCCTGGATCTGGTCTGGTTAGGCCTGGTGTTCCTGGCACGCCCTTTAGGGTTAGAGGTTCTGCAAAATACTGTCGTTCCCAATATCCCTCCTGGAGGTTTAACATCAGGCCTGGTATTCCTGGTGATCGCTATCGTAGGTACAACTATTGCTCCCTGGCAGCTCTTCTTTCAACAGAGCTGTGTAGCTGATAAGCGGCTACGCTTTGCTGATCTAAAATGGGCTCGCCTTGATACTTTTATCGGTTCCTGTTTTACTATCATCGTTGCAGGTGCCATGATGCTCGTAGGCGATGCGGCTTTTCGTCACCATCTGCCATTTAACGATCCGGCA
Source organism: Ktedonosporobacter rubrisoli (assembly GCF_004208415.1). Lineage (GTDB taxonomy): Bacteria > Chloroflexota > Ktedonobacteria > Ktedonobacterales > Ktedonobacteraceae > Ktedonosporobacter > Ktedonosporobacter rubrisoli. The sequence goes on from NZ_CP035758.1 coordinate 112,382, forward strand.
AGCATGGCCGTAGCCCTTGGTCCTATTCTGGGTCCGGCAGTCCGCTATGGGGTTCCCTTAATGATGTGCAATGCTGCTGTTCTTGGCACAACAGCGATTTCTCTATCCAGCGCCTGGGCCTTTGGCGAAGTAAAGGGATGGAACCATAGCTTACAGAAAAATATACGACAGGCTCCGGGCTTCTATCTGGTCTATGCCTTATGTGTGCTCGCTGCGGCAGCTCTGGTGCTAGTTCCCAACGCACCATTACAGCTCATCATTATTGGAGTCCAGGTACTGGCCGGCATCATGCTGCCATCAGCCATCATTTTCCTGCAATTGCTCTTAAATGATAAGGAGCTCTTAGGCAAGCGCTTTATCAATACGCGCTGGAATAACGTGATTAACTGGTCCATTATTATCGTCTTGTTTACGCTATCCTTGATCCTGGCTGCTCAAGTGATAGCACCTGGCCTGTTTCCATCCTGATCAATCTAGTTACCAAAATACACGTCGAGCTCTATATGCTCCAGATTGTCACAAAAAAGGAGGCAAGATATGCAGACTACTCTTAAAGATCTAAACAACGAAACCTTTCAACTCATTCATCCGCTCTTCGACGCACCTGAAGAGAAATGTTCTCCCGAAGGGCTAGGGCCCATGCATATGCGTATCAGTGTGAAACTTTCTTTATTCATGCTTCGAGCTTACTTGATTTTGATGGGCTTGCTGGTGCTTTACAGCATACTTCACCAGGCTGGCGTCTTCGGGCATTAGTCTCCTGTCAAGATTGAAGTGAGGCGTGAAAAGAGCTGGGAGGCTAGGGAAAATTCGCTAGCTCGCGACGCGGCCGCCCCTTGATCGGGACCTGTGGCCGTGCCCCAGCTTCTCCCCGCCTGCAGGCTGCAGGCGGCGCACTTCGTCAAGCTCTACATGAGAGACGACAAGTCTCTAGAGGCAATCGAAAAATTCTTATCGCGAAAACAAAGGAGCCAGACATGGGGCAACTGACGCTCTACTAGCATACACATTAAGGAGGTGACATGATGTTTGCAGCGATCTCTCCCACCGCAGTACTGGCCTTCATCTTCACAGGCGTTGTATTACTGCTCTATGGCGTCCGTCTATTGAGCGAAACTTTTCAACATTCGACAGATGGACTCATTAAACGTGCATTGGGTCAACTGATCAATAATCCGGGAGCTGCCTTCGGCATAGGTGTGCTGGCAACGACGCTTATGCAAAGCTCAAGCGCAATGTCATCTCTCTTGATAGGTTTGGTCAGCGCTGATGTGCTTCCACTGACAGCAGCTATTATTGTTTTGCTCGGTTCCAACGTTGGCTCGACTCTGGCTGTACAGCTGCTAGTCCTGCATATCACTGACTATGCGCCAATCATACTTGGCCTGGGATGCGCAATTGCACTCTTTACCTACCGCAGTTCCTGGAAGCGTGCAGGCCGAGCCTGCTTTGCCTTTGGCCTCATTGTGCTTGGCCTGACCTTTATCTCAACTGGCAGCCAGCCAATAGCCAGCAATTCTGTTACTGCATTACTGTTTAAGGATCTCTCCGATGCGCCACTTGTTTTGTTGCTGATCGGAACACTTCTCGCACTCATACTCAGTTCTAGTGCGGCATCAGTTGGTCTGATTGTGGCCCTGGCTGCCCATGGAGTATTACCTGTAGAAGCTGCTCTGGCACTTATGTTGGGAGCAAATGTAGGAACAACAGTTATAGCATTGTTGTCAGCCACAAGCAATGGGACGCTGGTTGGGCGCAGGCTTGCGCTCATTCATACAGGGACAAAACTACTTGGCGCACTTGTTGCGTTCATGCTGCTACCGCTGCTCGCTGGTTTGCTTGCGCATATATTGCCCGACGCAGGCGTGCAGGTAGCCGCAGCTCATCTCGCTTTTAACTGCCTGCTGGCTCTGTTATGTGTTCCCCTGGCGGGAAAGCTAGCTACTCTGGCAGAGAGGCTCTTACCTGAACAGAAGAGCGCCGAGGGCAAGGTGTATGGGCCGCGCTACCTCGATATAAAAACGCTCTCTAAGCCTGCTATTGCCCTGGGATTGGCAACACACGAGATATTGCACATGGCAGATGTAGCATTGGAAATGCTTGAGGGTAGCATTCAGGCCCTTGAGGAGTACCGGAACCCAAAGCTTCAGCAAAACATTGAGGCTCTTGATGATCAATTAGATGAATTAAATGCTGCCATCAAAGGCTTTCTCACGCAGTTAGACGAAACAGCCCTGACCGAGGAACAGGCAAGACAAGAGATTGCCTTGCTCTATATCACCGCTGATCTCGAAGCGATTGGCGATGTCATCACAAGGCGTTTTATGAGCCTGGCTGCCCGGCGCTGGCGCGATCACATTTCCTTCTCAGAGGAAGGCTGGGAAGATCTGGTAGGCTACCATCGGCAGGTCTTGGAAGCCTTGCAAGAAGGTCTGGTATTGCTGACGGTCCATAGTCCCGCGCTGGCAACTGAATTTTTAGAGCGGACAGCACATTTGGATGAGCTAAAACGTGAGCTCCACTTGCGCCATATTCGCCGGCTGCATCAGGGAATCCCTTCGAGCAGGACATCGAGTGCTCTCCATTTAGATATGTTGGATACTCTGGGCATGATCCTTTCCCATGCTACGAATATGGCTTACGTTATGCAAGAGGCACGTGCAGTGAAATAAGTTACTGGCTTGCCTGGGGAGAGCGCTGAGCCACTCACCTCAAGCAGGGCTAAAGCCCCGGCTCTCCTCAGCAAGCATATCTTCATAGATCCGGTAATCCTCTCTTAGTACAAGTAGTGAGCGATGCCTATGCTAAAGCAGAAATACACAACACAATCAAGCAAGTTTAGTTCAGGCTGGCGCGATCATCTGGCGATTGCCGGCATGACGCTTTGCCTCATAAGCATATTAACACTCCTGGTCCTGGTCGAGCTCTCTCGGGTCCAGAGCCTGCTTACGAAATGGCTAATCATCATCATTGTGATCTGGTTACCGGCTATCGCCATCAACATTCTCTTGCTACTCAGTAAATCAAATTCGCGGCAAGACAAGCAGAGCAAATAACGAAACTACCCCTCTCTTTCTTCAAACAGGCCAGGTATTCTACCATAAGCCATTGTCTATGAGACTTATGGAGGCTATTGACAAACATGCCTGTTTTACCATAAGAGATGCTATACCTTTTCTTTGAAAGAGAAGCTTTGTTATGGGAGCAAATAGCCAGGACAAGCTACAGATAGAGGCAATCGTCGAACACTATCTTCATGGGTTCGCCTCTGCGGATGCCACAGAGCTCCAGGCTATCTGGGATCAGAATCACGACAAGATCGTTTATATTGCCCAGGAACTGGCTCAGCCAGTACAGGGCTGGCAAGCTGTCGAACGCTACTACCAGCAGGTCACCCAAATGATCGGCCCAGTCAAAAAGATGGAAGCGCGTAACGTAATCATCGATGTGTTCGGAGATACAGCCTCTGTCTTTTTGCTTGCTCACTTCGAAGGCGAATACGAGGGACAGCAGTTCATCACAGATGCACGGGTTACCTTTCAGCTGCAGCGCAAAAGCGGCACATGGAAGGTGACCCACTACCACGAATCTCGCCCTCCTTCCCAATAAGATAGAGGCTTTATCTGCCTTTGCCTAAATTTTTAGGGAGTCGGTGAGCGTATGCAAGAGCGTGCCAGCCAGGATCGAACGCGTGCGAAAGCAGATAATGGCAAGCATTAAGCCAAAGGTCAACTGATCGAGAATACAATCAGCGAGCGCTAAGCCCAGGCTGCCTCCCTGGCTGAGGTTGACTGCGAAATGAAAGGCGCCAAAAATCAAGGCGCTCAAGAATAGGCCCCATGGGGCCCCTAACCAGCGCAGGAGCCGGGTGAGCAGAAGTCCACGAAAAAAAATCTCTTCGGGAAAGCCTGCTTGCAACAACGATTTTATGATATTCGTTAGCCATCCCAGCGCGCTTAGATGGCCGACGACTAGTAGGGTAGCCCCAAGCATCACAGGGAGGACACAACTAATGAGTGCTACCAATCCTGAGCGATAGCCATACGTCAGGCCTAGTTCCTGCCAGCTGCTCCCAAGTAAGCGCATGGTTACTACAGGAAGAGCAAAAAAGAATAGGAGGGGAACACTAAAGGCTATCATCTGGAGCACGCGGTTCTGCCTTCCCCAAAGTGGGACAAACAGCAAAAATAGCAAGAAGGTATAGACAAGAAAGAGGAGGGCAAAGAGAAGCAGAGCGCTCAGTTGCCACGTCAGCATCTGATTTGCCGGCGCCCCTTCGCTCCAGGCAGGCACAGGCGCCCCTTCTGTGAGCGGAAGAATAACCAGAAGGAGGAGAGAAAAAAAGCCGAAAATGAGGAGATGTTCGACAAGCAGGCCAGGCCTACCCCCGGCGGGAAGATAGATAGCCACAGCACCAAGATAGAGGATGGCAAAGCACCAGAACGCGGGACTGCGCAGCGTTTGCGGAAATACGGCTCGATAGACGGCGCGTACCCCAGCTACTCTGGTGGAGGAAACCAGATCAGGCGGGGATGGAATCATCGTAGCTCCTCTCCTTTGTAGCTTTACCTTTTGTGGCAAAGATATCTCGACAGGGTTCTCATCCGGCTCCGCTCAGCCCCAGGCGTGAACTTGATCTATCTACTAGAGTCTCAGGCCGCTGGAGCTAAGAAGGAGGGAAGCTATTGCTACGCCATATAACCCTCTCATTTTTAATATAGCACAATAGCTTAGTTACGTCAAAAACTATGTTTCACCTGGTACGAGGCAAACAATTTAGAGGCAAGCTGGCTCGTCTCTCAGGCACAAATGTAGTCTTTGACGAAGAGGGGAAACTTCGTGATATGGATAGAGGACAGAGCGTGTTGCTGGCTTCTGTTTTCTCTTCGAAGTGAAGCCAGCATACAGACTTTCACAACTTTAAGATTGCTCGGCCATACGTTCCAGCATCTCTATTGTCTCGGCAGTTTTGGGAACCTGCAGCACATTATGGGCCACGAACTCCTGCGCATATGGAAATCCGCTCGCTACGATGGCCTGTGCAGCTGCCTCCAGATCATAGGCAGTCCTGCGCATCTCGTAGCCCTGAGGACTGAGCAGAAGCCAGCAAGCTCCAGGTTCGTCATCATAGGGCATGCCTACGCTTCCAGGATTAAGAATGCGCAGCTGGCCTAGCTTAAGCTCAAACTGGATATGGGTATGGCCACATACTACAATTTGCTGCTTAACGCCTGCAAAGATAGTAGCAAGCCGTTCCGGAGAAGTGGCTGGCGAAAATATCTCTTCGTCGTTGCGTGGGGTCGCATGACAGAATAAAATATCTCCTAATCCAGCCACGGAGAGGGTAAGTTGTTCGGGCAACTGGGCAATAAAATCACGTTGGGCTCGCGTAAGCTGTGTAGCAGCCCAGCGCTCTTGTGCCGAACCTTGCTCAGACAAATTAGACGGCAAGGGTTTGCCATCGAAAGCCATGGCAACTTCGCGTTCTCCATTGCCCCGAATGTAGCGCACACGATCACCCAACTGGGCCAGACGTTGCAAAGTCCCCACCGGGAATGGCCCCGCAACACTATCTCCTCCCACCAGGATAAGATCAGGTTGCACCTCTTCAAGCTCCTTCAGAACGGCTTCCAGGGCTGGCAAATTACTATGGATATCATAAAGTGCCGCAATCTTCATCTTTCTCACTCCTTATTCCTGCTATTTCATTAAGCTTACTTCTAAACCATAGCAGAGTAGGTCAAGCTTGGGAAAGAGCTCTTCTATGCTTGTAGCATATACGCAACAGCAAATTTGCAATATCAGGCACAAGAAAGTGCAGCGACCCTCTCCAATCTGCAATGGATATTGCCTGACTGAATTGGGCCGCTTAGCTGCTTAAGCACGCTTATTGGCCTGGCTCTTCAACCTCAGAAGATGACTATACGAAATTTCCAGATCTATCATAACCTAGCACCTGTTTAAGTACCCGTTCTAACTCCTGCAGTGTAGCTGCCATGTTTTGCGCTGAGCGCCAGGCGACAAAACCATAAGGGCGCATAAGAAGTGCCTGATCTTCTTGACCTTGTATAGCTGTCAACCAGCGGTTCTCAGTATCCCTTAAATCACCTGTAGGCCCGACGCGATAGGCAGCCAGAGGAATATCCAGTTTCTCGGCAACAGCCAGGGCCGCACGACACCAGTTCTCTCCTTCGCCGCCTGCCAGCAGAACAAAGCGTGTACCGGCCAGATCCAGCGTCGAGATTCTTTTTCCTTGTTGCGCAAGCCATATATGCGGGATGCGCGTACCCGGTTCACCGGTAAGCACTAAGTTCGGTGAGGATGCTTTGCTCTGCTCGTTCTCAATAACTGCCTTAGAGTGATAGTGATATCCCACAGTGACAAACAAAGGGTCAATCTGCTGGGCTAGTTCCTGGGCATTGCTTGCTGTGGCAATTCCATAACGTGTATACACATCGGTCCCCAGCGCAGCTTGTTCGCCAGCGATCCAGGCTACTGGCCGCCGTTCTGCTTCATAAGTAGTGAGTAACTCTTGTGTGGCCCAGCCTTTGTGAACAGCAGCCAGCTTCCAGGCCAGGTTATGCGCATCAGCAATTCCAGTATTCCCGCCAAAGCCTCCCCAGGGTGGCATCAAATGTGCGGCATCTCCTACAAGCATAATACGACCCCGCTGGTAGCTATCGGCGATCTTGACGGCTGACTCCCAGGAACTCATACTCTTAATCTCGATCTCAATATCTGGCACACCAATAGCACAGCGCAATAGCTGCTTGCAACGCTCGGACGAAAACTCTTCTGCTCTCTCCATGCTATCAGGATTATAAGACAGATGGAAGATCCAGCGATCTGTGTTGTTGAGAGAGGCAAATCCGCCACGCACATGCTCATTTTCTACAATACACTGACTAAATGTTCGCCCTCTGACAAGCTCGCTTAAATCAGCCTGGAAGTAGATGCTCAGATAGCGCTCTAACACTCCCAGACCGCTAGTCGAAATCCCCAAAGTATGACGAATAGGGCTGTGCGCTCCATCAGCAGCTATCAGATAATTAGCATGCACCCGTCGCATTTTATCGCTAGAGCGCTCCGCAATCGTGGCCATTACTCCACGCTCTTCTTGCTCATAGGTAATGAGCTCATGCGAAAAGCGCAGATCGCAGCCTCGCTCCCTGGCCACAGTGAATAGAATAGGCTCTAGCACATCCTGCGGGCAGAAGCAGAGGGACTCAGGTGAAAGTTCTGCCGACTTTACCAGCGTATGTAACTTAGGTCCGATCTGCTGTTCCTTAGCATTGATGAGCGTTTCACCAATCCGTAAGCCTGTGGGATGACCCTGCTTTACATTATTGGCTCCTGCGCTAACAATCTGCTGACTGAGGCCAATCTCACGATACAACTCCATACTGCGAAAATGAATACCACGTGCTCGTGGCCTCGTAGAGGTTGTGGCGCGGCGTTCTACTAGAATAGATGGAATATTGTGGTGCTGAAGAAACAGAGCCAGGGAGAGGCCTACCAGACCTCCTCCTACGATTAAAACAGGTGTATGTTCATCATACTGATCAGGCATCATTTGCATCCTTTCTGCTTAGTTCTCGAATCATTTCTTTATTCTCGACAGTGTGTAAGCGTATTTCGTTCTGCAAGCTCTGGCCACAAGAGCTCGGACGTTCTCCTACATCGCCTGTATGAGTCAGGTTAGTACGTAGATGGATGAACAAACATCGTCAAGACTGCTGACTGCAAGGATGATTGCTCAAAACATAGCCACAACAATTCTTTGTGGTCTGATCCGTTGGGGAACAATTGCCTTTTTACCTTTGAAGATATATACTTCTTAAAAGTAGTTTGTTGGGGAACAAAAAAGTAGAAAGCAGGGAGATCTATGCCAAAGCGGGCTCAGTATACAATTTACTGGTCAGCAGAGCAGGACTGCTATCTTTTCAAGGAGGCGCAAGAGCTTGCCGCCAGGCCTTCTCTTTTCGTCGAGGAGAGCCTGAAGGCCTGGCTTGAGGAGCATAGTGCTTTTGCCTTTTATGGACGCAATGGACAGATCAATCTGCTAAAAGAGAGGCGCAGTCGCGGTACAGAGGGCTATTGGTATGCCTATCGCAGGGCTAAGAAGCATGTAAGCAAACGTTATGTTGGTCGGAGCAGCCAGCTGAGTATAGAGCGCTTGGAAGAAATCGCTACTCTGCTGGTAAACGAACACTCACCCAGCTCTTCTTCAGGACAAGTCACCTTTGTCTCACAGATAGATGGCTCATCCGCCAAAACCCATGCTTTGCAAGCAGCGGCTCATCAAGTCAGCAGCGGCAAAGGCCCCGTTGAAGATATTATCCACGCCAAAGCTAATACCACTCGTGCAGAAAGCGCGCCAACAGCTTCAGCTTCGTTGCCACGTTTGCCTTTATTACTCTCAAAGTTGCAATTGCCACATTTACCGCCAGGACTACTTGCGCGTACACATCTATTGGAGTTGCTGGATAAGGCCCCAACATACAAAGTAACGCTGATCTCGGGAACCGCTGGCTCGGGCAAAACAACTCTGGTCGCCAGCTGGGTCGCTGCGCGCCATACGCGTGCTCATTTTCCCCCTGTTGCCTACATTACTCTTGATGAGGGCGATAACGATCAGCTTCTCTTCTGGCATTATATAATCACTGCCTGTCAGAGCTTTGATCCCAAGCTGGGAAAAGAGGCACTGGCAGCACTTTACGCCCATCGGCCACCTACGCTGAAACCATTAGAGATGATGCTGGTCACCTTGCTGAATGCCTTAAGCCAGCTCGAGCAGCCCGCTATTTTGATTCTTGACGATCTCCATACTATCAACTCATCACAGGTCGCGCAAACGCTCAGTTTCTTTCTTGAGCATCTACCTCCCTCGCTTCATCTCATCCTTTTAGCGCGCGGCGAGCCTCCCTTCTCGCTAGTCCGTCTGCAAGCTCACAATGAGATATTGGATATCTCTCCACTCAATTTGCGCTTCTCGCTAGCAGAGACAAAAGCATTTTTCACCAAAGAACTTCCCTTTTCACTCGCGCCTGGCCTCGTGCAACGCATCTATGAGCGTCTGGAAGGCTGGCCAACTGGTTTGCGCCTCTTTGCCGAAGCGCTGCATTGGTTCGGTCCCGCGCAAAATATTGAAGAGATGCTCACGGCCTTCTCGGGAAATTACTTGAACATCCAACAATACTTTCTGCATGAAATCCTCCATACCTTGCCGGCAGCCTTACAAGAGTTTTTGCTCTATACCAGCAATTTACCACTCATCACGGCCTCACTTTGTGATACCATCACAGGCCGCACAGACAGCGCGCAGCATATCGCGGCTTTATATCGCGGTGATCTCTTTTTAATCCCTCTGGATGGAAGCGGGAAATGGGCCCGCTACTATCCTCTCTTTGCTGAGGCAATAGCCCAGGAGGCACACCATCTGCTGGGAGAGGCATGCTTGGATGAGCTGGCTGAACGTGCTAGCCTCTGGTATGAAGAACATGAGCTATTCGCCGAAGCCATTGAAACCGCCCTTAAGGCGAAAGCCTTTCCGCGCGCCGCCCGTCTGATTGCAAAGTTTATTGACAGCGGACAACAGGCTAGCATCTTAGCGGCTCCGGAGATCTATCGCCTCAAGCGCTGGTTAGAGGCCCTACCCGATAAAATACTGGCGCACCAACCCGAACTATGCATGCATGCAGCTCTAACCTTGCTCCTCACCCTTCTTGAGCAAGCACGTCTACTGGAGGGTAAAGAGCGCCTTCTCTATCTACTGCAGATGGCCGAACAATATTGGCGGGATACAAACCAGATTACCAAACTGGCAAGAATCTTCGCTTTCCAGGCGCTGCTAGCCCGCATCGAGGGAAATATTCTGCAGGCTATGACCTGGGCCCGCCAGGCTTTGAGCTGGATGCCAGCAGAAGAACAGATGTGGCGCGCCCTCGCTTTGACCTCGCTAGGCATTGGCGAGATGCTAGACGGCTCTCTCACCAATGCGCGCGGACTCTTGCGCGAAACGCTGGCCCTCAATGAGCGCCAGGGCAACCCTATCAGCACACGTGCAACTAGAAGCAGGCTGGCTATCGTAAGTTTTGAGCAAGGAGAACTGCGCCTGGCCAATGAGCAACTTCACCAGCTTCTTGCCCAGGCTCGCGCACAACAGGACCGCGATGATATTGCCCGCACCCAATTGCAATTGGGCAGAATCGCTTATTATTGGAATGATCTCAATGCTGCAGAGCAGGCTATTCAGGAGGCTCTGGCCTATGGCAAAGAGATCAATATAGAAGAGGTCTTAGCACTGGCCGCCGTTCAGCAAGCCCGCATCATCCATGCTCGCGGACACAGTGCTCAGGCTCAACAGCACTTGACTATATGGCTGGCCCAGCATCAAACAGCTATCACGCCTCAGAGCCAACAGCTCTCGCGCGAAGTCCAGGCACAACTTGCCTCTATTCAACTTGCTAATGGCGATCTGGCCGCTGTCGAGCGCTGGTTGGCCAGCCTCAAGGGAGGTGAAGATTTTCTCCCTCTCTATCAACGTCGGCGCGAGCAATTGCTACAAGCGCGCCTGTTGCTAAGGCGAGGAGATATTACCACAGCGCTAGAGCAACTTGAGGATTTATCCGCAGGAGCCCAGAAGACCGGCCACGTTCATTTCAAGCTAGAAATCCAAGTTGTGTTGGTCCTGGCCTATTCCCAACAGGGTTTGGCAGAGGAAGCACGCCAACAGCTCGTTGAACTACTTCAACTCACCCATTTTGAAGGCTATCTGCGCCTCTTTCTTGATGAGGGTCAGACCTTAGCAGGTTTATTGCACAATCTTCTTCCTTACTTGCGCAAGGAAGATTTGCTCGCCGCCGCACGCCGTATTCTTGGCGCTTTCGCTCAGGAAAGCTCTCCTGTCAGCCATCGACCAATATCGAGCACACCACACATAGGAGAGCCCCTGAGTCCACAGGAACAGCGCGTCTTGCGTTTATTGAGCATGGGTAATTCTAATGCTGAGATCGCTAGCGAGCTAGTAGTCTCGGTCAATACGATCCGTACTCAGCTTCAAAGCATCTACCGCAAATTAAACGTCAAGAATCGGAGCCAAGCCAGTACCATAGCCAGGCAGCTCGATCTGCTATAGGTGCTGCGCTGATATAAACTCGCAGCAGCTATCCTTCGAGCCACATCATTAATCGCGCTACCCGGCTAGATAGGCCTGTAGGGCCTGCACGCCAGCTTCGGCAATTTCGCCATCCTCGCTAGACTTCGCGCCGCTCACTCCAATGGAGCCAACAACATATCCATCAACTCTTATAGGTAAGCCACCTTCCAATGGAACCATACCAGGCACGCCCAACACAATATTATTGCCCCCGCTTACCAAATCTTCATGATACTTTGTTGGACGATGAAAGTTGACTGAGTGTTGAGCCTTGGCCAGGGCTATATCGACGCTGGCGTTAGAGGTGTTGTCCATGCGCTGAAAATAGAGCAATTTGCCACTATCACTCAAGATAGCAATAGCTACGGATAAGCCATGCTTAAGCGCTTTTTCTTCTGCTGCAGCAGCGATGAGCTTGGCAACAGCCAGAGTAAGCACGGGTCGAGTTTCAAGCTTATGGGCCATTCATTTCTCCCTATACGCATGCTCGTAAAAGACGCTGCTTATGCTTACATTGCAAGAAATAAGCAGCGAAGCCACTGATAATTAGTAGTCTGTCAAGGTTGACGTGACGCGTGAAACAAGCGGGGATGCAAGGGGCTCTCGCCCCTTGACTGTGGCCTGCCGGGATGTGTAGCATCCCCAAGCTGTGCCCCAGCTCCCTCCGCCATCTGCCGCCGTAGGCGGCGCACTCGTCAATCCCGGCTTGACAAAGCACTAGTTATAGCGGCATGGAATTTACGGCACATCTATTCTATCACAATCAGGTCCTTAGCCAAAAAGATGTAGCTTGCTCAATATCTAAGCTTGACGTTAAAACTATGTCTAAGTATACTTATGTCAAAATTTATATAGTGGGTTAGTAATGCCAAGGAGATTGTTAATGAAACGTTCTCACCTGATATTGCTGCTTCTCTTGCTCTGCTTATTTAGCTCCTGTAGTGCAGGATCGCAGTCCCAATCCCCGGCAACATCAACGGCCAAACCTCAATCCACGCCAAGCCCAGCAATTACGCCTACACCGACGATTCCTGCTGTCCCTTCCCAAAAAGTGCACTTTCAAACCGCAGACAATATACAGCTCGCAGGTTTGCTCTATGGTAATGGCAAAATCGCTGTGATCTGCTCACATGAATTTCGTGCTGACAAAAGTATTTGGGATGAAAGCGGTATCCCTCAACGTCTCGCTCAGCGCGGCTACCGCGTTCTTGCCTACGATTTTCGGGGAAACGGCGATTCGGCTGGCAAATCCGATGTAAGTAAGCTTGATGTTGATCTTCGCGCTGCAGTCGGCTTCATGCGCCAGCAAGGGGCTAGCACGATCGTTCTACTTGGCTCCAGCATGGGAGGAACTGCTTCATTACAAGTGGCCGCCAGCGAGCAAATTGCGGCAGTGCTAACCCTTTCTGCTCCTCAATCCTTTGGCAAGGGTATTAGCGATGCTCAAATAAAGTCTATCAGCGTTCCCAAGCTCTTTATTAATAGCGAGAACGACGATTATGCCTCAGAAACCCAACATATGTATTCGCTGGCTAGCGAGCCAAAGGAGCTTCATCTTTATCCGGGTTTTGCCCATGGCGTCAATATTTTTATGGAGAATGGCAGTGATCTAACCTTGCGCCTTCTCACCTTCATTGAGCACTACGCTCCGGTCGGCTAGATCCATCTCCCAGCTGGCTGCAGATAATGCCAGCCTTTCTCCTCGCAGCCGTTGCACGTCGCGCATCGGTGGAACACCGAAGAGACTTTTGTACTCTCGATTGAAGTGGGAAGCGTCTTGATACCCAACGCGAAAGGCCGCGCTGGCCGCATCCAGATCTTCCCCTAGCATCAGGCGACGGGCTTGCTGAAGCCGCAAGCGCTTCTGGAATTGCAAAGGGCTCATGGCGGTGACCGCCTTAAAGTGATGATGGAAGCCCGAAACGCTCATACCCAACTCGCGCGCAAGATCCTCGATACGCAATGGCTGATCGAAGTCCTGGCGCAAGCGTGCAACGGCTCTGGCAATATCGGAGGTGTACCCTCCCAGGACTGCTAGATGGCGGAGGCGGTCCCCCTGCTCTCCTATGAGAAGCCGATATATAATCTCTCGCGTAATCAATGGCAGCAAGACCGACACTTCGGCTGGAGCATCCAGCAATCTAACAAGACGCACAGCCGCGTCAAGCAGATTGCTGTCAAGCAGGCTGACAGCTATAGCTCTGGCATCCGCCTGCTTTCCCTGTGAAGTGTATCCCGCTTCCAACAGCACTGAGCTCACAAGCGTAGGAGGAAGTTCCAGGCGCAGGCTGAGATATGGCCGCTCAGTTGAAGCATCCACCACATGGCTCGCGCTGGGAAGCTCAATCGTAGTGAGCAGATAATGCAAAGGATCGTAGCGATAGCAACTCTCACCGAGCAGAACCTCTTTGCTACCCTGAGCAATTACGCACACGGATGGGATGGATATCCCATGCAGTGGCGCTGTCGGTGAGGATGAACGAGCAAGGTGCAATCCTGGTAGAGGCTGAAGCATTCCATCCTGCCGGAGAACCCGGGTGAGCCGCTCAATCAGTTCCTCACGATTGGCCTGAAGTCGTTGAACCTCGCGTTCGCTCCGCTCTTTAATCGACGTAGACATTGGAATCCTTCTCTTCTCGCTCTCATGCCCATCTTCTAGATTTGCAGAATCTGACAATTATTTTCAACGATCATTCTATCACTCAGCACTCAAAAGCGTCTATACTCCCTTTACGTCAAGCACATGCTTCTCTGCTTGTGCGGAGCCCTGCTGGACCTTTCTTCAAGGGAAGAGAAGCAGGCTGAAACGTGCTGATAGTTTGTCTGGAGAGACGATAAAGGAGTAACCTGAATGGGAAAACTTGATGGTAAGGTTGCGATTGTGACCGGAGCTGGCCGAGGGCTCGGACGTGCGATTGCGCAGGCCTACTTACAAGAAGGTGCATCCGTGACTGCAACCGCTGCGCGCGAACAGGCCGAACTCGATCAACTGGCGAAGCAGGATTGCTCTCAACAGGTGCTGGCGCTACTGGCTGATGTGACAAATCCAGCTGCATGTGAGCAGATTGTGGAGCAGACCATCCAACGCTTTGGCCACGTAGATATCCTTGTCAATAATGCCGCTCGTGGCATGAAGTATGTCAGCCCTTCTTTTCTGATGGAACCAACGCGCTTTTGGGAAATAGAACCTGCGGTCTGGCAGATGATCATCGAAACGAATGTCAATGGAACATTCTATATGACGCGCGCCGCTGTGAGGCGTATGCTGGAGCAGCAGCGTGCGGGGAGCATTATTAACATCAGTATGAACTATGAAGGGATGAAGCGGCGCGGTTTTTCTCCCTACGGACCGTCAAAGGCTGCGCTTGAGTCTGCTTCGGCCATCTGGGCTCAGGAGCTGACAGAAGCAAGTATACGTGTTAATGTTCTGCTGCCGGGTAGCATAACCAATACTGGTATGGTCCCTGCTGAGGTGCCAGCCGATCTACAGGCACGAATGCTCCAGCCGGAGATCATCCAGGCTCCAGCTGTGTTTCTCGCCTCGGACGCTTCGCAAGAGCTCACTGGTCGTCGCTTGATTGCCGCGGAGTGGAGTGCGACAAATCCACAAGGTAGAGCTATTGTGGAGGGAATTGGCACCCCCTCCACTCTTCAGAGAAATTAAACGAGATAGAACAGCTCACTGCTTCTAGAACGAGTAGTCGCCGTTATGAGCATCTTCTAGATACCGGGCCAGCAAGTTAATGCTCGCTTCCAGATCGGCCCGGTGAATCATTTCGTTGACAGTATGGACGTAGCGGGTAGGCGTCGAGAGCGTGATCGTGGGCGAGCCTTCGCGTGCCCGCTGCATCGATCCCGCATCGGTTCCGCCGCGTGGCAGCACCTCTAGCTGATAGGGAATGTTGTTCTGCTTCGCTACATCGCGGAAGTGTCGCACGAGCTTATGGTTGGAGATATGCGAAGAATCGAATACCTTGAGAGCAGTGCCCTCGCCCAGTCGTGTAACGGCATCTTGATCATGCCCACCAGGAATGTCGCCCGCCAGAGTGGCATCCAGCGCTACGCTCACATCCGGCTGAACCTGGTAGGCGGCAGTGGCTGCGCCACGTAGACCCACCTCTTCCTGGACCGTGGCGACGGCAAAGATAGTCACCTCGTGGCTACGCAGCGCACGCAGGGCTTCTAGCATCACAAAGAGGCTGGCACGATCATCCAGCGACTTGCTGACGACCATATCGCCAACGACTTCAAGCGTGCGATCCATCGTAATCATATCGCCCACTTCTACTTTTGCGCGCACCTGTTCCTTTGACAGGCCAAGATCGATAAAGAGATCATCGAGTTTCACTGCCGGGGGTTTCTCATCTCCTAAGAGGTGAATAGGCTTGCTCGATGGCATCAGAACTCCTCGTAACGTCTGGCCCGCAAAGCCGTGGACCAGGACTCGCTGAGCAAAGAGCACACGGGCATCAAAACCACCCACCGGCTGAATACGGATGAATCCCTGGTCGTCAATATGCTTGACGATGAAGCCGATTTCGTCCATATGGGCTGCCAGCATGACACGACGCTCACTTTTACCTCGCTTTAAGGCGATGATGTTGCCCAGGCGATCAACCCTCACCTCGTCGGTAAGTGTGCGCAGTTCTTCCAGGATTAGGGCGCGCACCTGGTCTTCGCGTCCTGCAATGCCAGGTGTCTCCGCAATTTTTTTCAGCAATTCAACATTAATTGCCATTCCTACGCTCCTTTTACATTTAACTCGATGTATCTCAAAGATACAGGCACGGCGTATGGGCTCTTCAAAGCCATACTCCTCTTCCACATGTTTACACTACCAGCGAAAGTTTGTCCAGTCCAAATCAGGCCAACCTATATTCACAAACTTCATTTCTACCCGGATATATACTATTAAAAGAAGCTAGGTAATTCGTCTCACTAAGGCAAGAGCTGAGCCGGGGCGAAGATTGATTATGGCAATAACACAAATACCTTGGCTCTGCTCGCATCAGTAGACAACCAAAGTAGCGTTTGACAAATTGTCAGTGTTATAGCGCTCACGGTAAGGGTAGTTTTTGGCGCCTCCTCTCCAAAAACTACCTCTTACTGTTCTGGCCCAACAAATAGAGCCCATCAATTACAGCGCGTAGGTAAGCACCTCTCCATCAGCCGGAATTGCCACCTGTTGTATCAAGCCTTCCTGTTCAACCTGCTCCTTCAACTCGGATCTTTTGAGGCGACAATGGTTAATAGCTTCTAGATGAACGGCTACAACTTTCGCCGCTGGCAAAGTCCGACATACCTGGAAAACATCGTCGGCGGTCATGGTAATTGGATCGCCAACCACAAATGTGGCAGCACCAGTATTGAGAACCACTACTTCCGGTCTAAATTCCTGGAGAGCTTGCTTAACCTCAGCGCACCAGATAGTATCACCAGCGATATACAGGGTCGGCTCCTGTTCTGCTGACAAAACAAATCCTGAAACCTGTCCCATCTTTTTTCCGATCTCCCCCGTCCCATGCTGGCCACCAGTACGCGAAATCAGCACACCTTGCCATTCCACGTGATCTATTACTGGCCGTATCTTCGTAAATCCTGCCCTGGCGAAAGCTTCTTGATCCTCCGGCTGGCAAAAAATTGGCAGATCTTTAGACAGCAAAGCTCCGGCCTGGGCATCCCAGTGATCCAAGTGTGTATGTGTTACGAGAACTGCATCAATATTTTGCAGAAGCTTGCGCAATTCTTCCGCGGATACAGGCAAGTCAACCAGCGGATTGCGTAGCGTATTACCGGAATTGGCAACAGGCTCTATAGCCCCGGCAGGACTTAACATAGGATCTACAAGGAACTGTAAGCCATGGTAGTTAATGATAGAAGTTGCATGACGCAACAGGTGAACTTTCATTTTCGCCTCCCGCATATCTTAATAACGAGGTGAGCCCTTGCGCTCTTAGCTTGTAGACCAGGATATCGCATAAGCTTGTCGTGTTCCTGCTCGTACAAAGAGACGATAGACCTCAACCCCATTGACAACTGATGCATTTGAATTGTAGCGTATCAAGAACGTTACTTACATAAAGAAAGTTAAACTGTTCAGCCCCTCTTTCTTTTCAAATGAAAAGTAAGGGCATCCTATCCCAACAATTGGAGCTCTATTTTATGGACAATATAAACAAAGCAATCTTACTGGAGCTACAACGCAACAGCCGACTCTCTATGCGCAAGCTAGCGGCTCTCATACATATGACTGCTCCCGCAGTTACTGAGCGCGTGCGTCGCCTTGAAGAGCAAGGCATCATTACTGGTTACACGATTCGCATTGATCAACAGAAAATTAATCCTATTATTGAGGCATATGTTGAGACATTTATGAAAAGCAGCCATCATCAGGAATTCCTCAAGTTTGTCCAGGCTCAAAAGGAGATCCGCGAGTGCCATCGCATCTCAGGAAACGCCTGCTATTTACTAAAAATAGAAGTGCCGGACCAGGGCACCCTTAACACTTTTCTAGAAGCGCTCCTCACCTATGCCAACTATCGCCTCAATATTGTTATCGCCTCCACCGTTAAAGATGCTTAGTATGCTACTCACCCCCAATGCACCGATATGTCAGTGCATCATATTGACATATAACCACATCTCTGCTATGGTACATATATCTCTAGAACAGGCTATCTTTCGATAACTAGCCGGTGGAGGTCACTTCAGGCATCAAGTTGCCTCACCACTTTATGGAAATGAAAGGAAAAGGGAGCATGGCTATCCGCAAGATCGTTACTCTTGGTAATCCAATATTACGGCAGAAGGCCAAAAAGGTGCATCGCTTTGACACCTCGCTACAGAAGCTTGTTAACGATATGTTTGAAACCTTACATGCAGTGAACGGGGCAGGTCTGGCAGGTCCTCAAATAGGGCAATCGATCCGCGTATTTGTGGCCGAATACGAAGACCAGAGAGTCGCCCTATTTAATCCCGAGATTGTCAAAGCGGAGGGGGAAGAGCTAGGTTCAGAAGCTTGCCTCAGCATTCCAGGCTACTTTGGTGAAAATATCCGCCGCTCAGAAAAGATTATGGTGAAGGCCCAGGATGTGCGCGGCAAAGCTGTACGCGTGCCTGCTGAAGGCTGGTTTGCACGCATCCTGCAGCATGAGATCGACCATTTAGATGGTATCCTCTACTTT
Organism: Ktedonosporobacter rubrisoli; assembly: GCF_004208415.1. Classification (GTDB taxonomy): domain Bacteria; phylum Chloroflexota; class Ktedonobacteria; order Ktedonobacterales; family Ktedonobacteraceae; genus Ktedonosporobacter; species Ktedonosporobacter rubrisoli. The sequence continues at coordinate 130,724 of NZ_CP035758.1, forward strand.
GATCGTCTCGACAGGCCTGAAGATCTGCGTGAGGTACGCCCTGGCGATCTAGAAGAAGACGAAAGGTCACAACATGCTGACACGGCAACAAGTTAAGACTCTCTGTCCAATGAATTGCCATCCTACCTACTGTGGGATGGTAGTTGAAACCGAACAAAATCTCTTCAAAACGCTTAAGGGTGATCGCGATAATCCAGATAGTCGCGGCTTCTTATGCCTGCGTGGGCGAGCCAGCGCCGAAATCGTTGATAATCCGCGGCGCCTTTTATACCCTCTGCGCCGGCTTGGACGCCGCGGGGAAGATCGTTGGGAGCCAATCACGTGGGATGAGGCGCTATCTCTGATTACAGAGCGTATTCAGCGTACCAGGCGCGATCGCGTGGGCATCTGGCCAGGGCATGGATCAATCGTGATGGGAGCCACTGCTTCACTCATTATGCGCTTTGGCTATATGGGAGGCTTCCAGATCTGGAACTCGGCCATCAATTGTTGGGCACTCGGCGCCTATGGTCTGGCCCTGACCGGCGTCTTAGAGGCTCACACAAAAGAAGATATGGCGGCCCATGCGCAAACTATTTTTATCTGGGGAGCTAATCTAGCCAGCCAACCAACTACAGGCCCAGCCTTGATCGAGGCGCGTAAGCGCGGAGCACAGATAGTTCATATCGATTGCCGGCACTGCGAGGCTTCTCGCCAGGCCGATGAGGTAGTATTAATACAACCAGGCACGGACGCAGCTCTGGCGCTGGCAATGTGCAATGTTATTATTAGCGAAGGGCTAACAGATAGCGCATTCATTGAAAATTATACTCTTGGCTTTAGGGCCTTTGCCGAACATGTGCGCACGCTTACGCCCACATGGGCAGCACCGATTACAGGTGTTTCAGTTGAGCGCATTCGTCAGCTGGCCCGCATATATGCCACATCCAGGCCCGCCATGCTGATGATGGGCGGAAGCTCGCTGTTTAAACATCGCGCGGGTTGGGAGGTCAGCCGGGCTATTGCCTGCCTGCCGGCCTTAACAGAGCAACTGGGCATAGCAGGTGGAGGTTTTGGTCCTCGCCACGGTGCTTTGACTCATGGCACCGGCTTTGCCAACCTTTTAGCCATTGAGCAGCGCCCGGCGGGTAGTTATATTCCTAATCATATGTCCTCAGTTGTCTCAGCAATGGAAGCAGGTCAGCTTGACGTGCTCTTTCTGCTCGGCACAAATATACTTTCCTCATATGCTAACTCAGGTTCACTGGCACAAGCCCTTGATAAAATAGATCTCATTATAGCTCATGACATCTTTATGAATGAGACGATACGGAGTTGTGCAGATCTGATTCTGCCCGGGACCATCTGGCTAGAGGAGCTTGGACTTAAGGATACGCCAGGCCACATCTATTTGATGGAACGTGTATTATCTCCAGCCGGTGAAGCGCACTCAACCGGGCAGCTATTACGCGATCTGGCGCAACGCCTGGCCATAGAAGACTATTTTCCCTGGCCAGGAGAGGAAGAATTTCTTGATGCCTTGCTTGAGCCTCAACAGGATGCCCAGGGTCAGGCCTTAACCGTTGCCAAGTTACGCCAGCTTGGCGGTTTCCAGGCCAGGAGCAACCTTTCGCCAGTAGCTTACGAAGATAGGCATTTCCACACGCCCTCCGGCAAGATAGAATTTTGGAGCGAACAGGCAAAGCGGGTGGGACTTTCTCCGCTGCCCACCTTTACGGCTCCTCCAGTCAGTAAACGCTATCCCTTGCAATTTCGTCAGGGCCGTACGCTCAGCGCCTTCCATTCTTTCTATGACGAGGGTCAGGCTCTTCCATCGCTTGCCAGAGCCAATCCCGAACCCGAACTCTGGCTACACCCCAGGGATGCAGCAAAGCGCAGCATCGTTGATGGTAATCATGCTCTCCTCTACAATGACCAGGGTCAGGTTCGTGCTCGGGTACGCATCACAATAGATATCCAGCCAGGAGTAGTCTGGATGCGTGACGGCTGGAACGAGCTCAACAGGCTCACTAGCGGGAGCGCCGCGCTCTCTCCTGCCGCCAGCGACGCCATCAATCCCCACACGCTCCCCGGCGGGCAATCAGCTTATGACGCCCTGGTGGAAGTGCGGGCAGTAGCTCAGGAAGGATAAGTGTACTCTCCTACTGCTTTCAGGCTGGCTCATGCAGTAGTTTGGGTGGTAAACAAAAAAGCGAAAATGGTTGCTCAGGACAGCGAAAGCTCATATGCTTGCCAGGCGCTCGCCAGCCTGGCGATGCCTTCTTGCATTATCTCTGTGTCCACTAGAAAAGGTAGGCGCACATAGCTCTGATGGGTGCCATCAACCGAGAACATACTCCCAGGGCAGATCAATACGCCATGGCGCAAAGCGAGTTGCGCTAACTCCTGAGCATTTCCTGCAGGCAGACGCAACCAACCAAAATAGCCTCCTGCAGGGCGCCGCCATTGCCAGGACGGTAGATATGCCGCTAACAGCTGCTCCATAGCTGCTAATCTCTCCTTCACATCGCGCTGGCGAGCTGCACGAATCTGCTCGATCCGTTGCATCACGCGCAAGGCAATAGCCTGCGAGACAAGACCGGTTCCCAGATCGGCCCTTTCTTTAAGCTGCAACAGTCGTTCAATAATGGTTTCTGCAGCCCGTATCCAGCCAATACGCAGCCCGGACCAGAACATTTTATCCAGCGAGCCAACGGCAAGAACAGGGCCTTGCCGACAAAAAGAAGCAATAGGCGGTGGTACGTCTTCCTCTCCAAAGCGGACATCCACGAACGTCATATCCTCAAGGAGCGGCATTCTAGTCTCGGCCACAAGGCGAGCTATCTCCTGACGTGCATGTGTTGGCATAAGCGTTCCAGTGGGATTCTGAAAGGTAGGGGTCAGGTAGAGTAGGCGTGGAATAGTAGTCTTGCACAGCTCGCGTAATTCAGGCAGCTGTATGCCCCGGTCACCCACAGATAGTGGAGCGAGTTGTGCACCATATCCCCGAAAGATATCAATAGCGCCAAAATAGGTAGGATTTTCCAGCGCCACAACTTCTCCACGCTGGACGTAGAGTTGCGCGATCAGCGCTATTGCCTGTTGTGCTCCTGTGGTTACCAGAATCTGGTGTGCCGAGGTCGGCAAACCGCAACGGCTCAAGTAGCTAGCTATCTCCTGACATAATGGTAACCAGCCTTGCGGCGAATAACTACGCTGCGCCATCACCCACTCTATATCGCTGGCCGTCAGAGCGAAATCGCTAGCTGCTATCTCGGCTAAGGGGCCGGGCGTACCAACTGACAAATCTATCAATATCTGCTGTTGCGTTGAGGGCAGGTGCCAGGGAATATTGGGAGCCGCGAGGCCGATCGGAGGCACATACGTTTTGCCCAGGGGCAACGAACGCACCCAGGTTCCACTGCCTTGCAAGCGATCTACCCAGCCCTCTTGCTCAAGTAAGCGATATGCTCCTAGAACCGTAGTACGGCTCACGGCCAGAGCCTGGGCCAGCACGCGCTCAGCAGGTAAACGAGTTAGAGGGGCAATATCTCCACGTTGGATAGCTGCTTGCATGCTTGTAGCAAGCTGGCGATAAAGCGCTCCCCGCCCGGCAGACCAGGGGCCCAGTACCTGAAGAAGTTGCTGCATTTCCATATGACATACCATTTAGCTCTTAATTGGATATACTTTTGCCATCCTTTGTGCTTTATCATGGTTATATAACACTTGTCAAGAAGAGCCCATCCGGGCAGATAAGCCTGCATAGCAAATTCATTTTTTCAGAAAGGATGCGTTTCCCATGTCTCTTTATACCCTCCCCGAATCTCTGCTTGAGCGCTGGTTTGCCCAATTCGAATTCGTGCCAGGAATGCACATGCTGGCAGCCAGCTGGCCCTCATCGGTCACCACACGAGAGCTGCTTGGCCTGGAAGAGCCCGAAACAACAACGCGATATCTTGAGCTTAATCTTGATTACATCGAGAATCCCGGCACCGAAAGCCTGCGCCAGGCCATCGCCAATCTTTATACCAGGCTGGATGCTCAGGATATCCGTACCATGTCAGGAGCAAGCGAAGCTCTCTCGCTGCTGATCTTGACCCGCACTCAGCCTGGCGACAATATACTCGTTGAAGATCCGGGTTACGAAACAATTACAGGAATAGCCCAATCGCGCGGTATTGAGGTGCGTCGTTTCTCTCGGCAAATAGAGCAAGATTGGAAGCCAGACCTTGCCAAGCTCGCCGGGCTTGCTGATAGGCGCACGCGGCTGATCTCTCTCACTCATGCCCACCATCCAACCGGCGCACTTCTCCAGAAAGAGGATATGCAAGCTATCGCGCAAATCGCCGAGAAAGTGGGAGCGCTCATTGTCAGCGATGAAGTCTTTCGCTTGATCACGCTCGATGGCACCACGGCGCCTTCGTTTATCGATGTTGTTGAGCAAGCTGTAGTTCTTGGGGATATGAGTAAGCCCTGGGGCCTGGGAGGGCTACGCATCGGCTGGGTTGCCAGCCGCGATCACGAGTTACTCCAACAGTTGAGCGCTGCACGTGACTATTCGAGCATGTCTAGCAGTGCCCCTGGCGAGTTCCTGGCCGAGATAGCACTGCGTCAGACGGAAAATATTATGGCTCCGCGCTTGGCTGCCGCGCGCTCTAATCTACGGCGCCTGGCGCAGGCTATCGCAACAAGCCGGCAAGCGCTGCGCTGGTCGCGCCCGCAGGCTGGTTATACTGCGTTTGTACAACTTCCTTTCGCCACAAAATCCTTTTGCCGCTATCTAGCCGAGGAAAAACGCTTGCTTCTCTTGCCTGGATATGTCTATGGAAAAGCGTATGAGCAATTTGTGCGCATTGGCTTTGGAGCTGACGCGCTCCAATTTGCCGAAGACCTTGACATACTGCTGCAAGAATTAGAAAAGTGGCAGAGCCATGTATAGTAGGGCGCGCAACAATAGTAACGCTATCACAGTAAGCTGAGCTGGGACACGTTAAGAGCATTTTGATTTGTAGCTTGTATGAATGTTGCAAGCTGGTAGCTAAAGGGATTGTGGGAGAAGAATGCTGAGCGCTCAGCACTTTTCTCCGCTTAGCACCTGTGCCTGCGCTTATAAATGTTCTGAAGCGAAACTGGAGAAGGCAGGTTCTCTCTCAGCTTATTCCGTCTCCAAATCGTGGAGAAAGACCTCTCCTCCGCGAGCAAGGGCTTGCGGGCGCCTTCGTCGTAAGAAGAGCAGGTACGCCATCCCCAATACAACCCAGATGAGGAGAAGCAGCAAGGCATGATTTACCGGGTAAGAAGGAGGCTTAGATACTATGTGAAGTACCGCCATTAACATCAATCTCAGCACCGGTGAGCGTCACAACCTGCTTGGAGGCCAGAAACAGAGCTAGCGCGGCAATCTCTTCAGGCTTGGTCATATGTCCCCCCACAAAGTCAGCAGAGCGTTCCTGCTCAAGCTGTTCCACGGACAAACCACTCATTTCCGCCTGCTGCTCCAAAAGGCGAACAGCACGCTGAGTGCGCGTAAGGGAGGGACTGATGGCGTTAACCAGAATGTTGTGAGGCTTGAGCGTCAAGGCTAATCCCTTCGTGAAGTTACGAATGGCTGCATTAGTAGCGGCCCCTGGTAAGAAGCTGGGAGAAGGCTCCTTACCGAAAGCCCCAATCACATTGATGATACGCCCTCCACCGGCTTCAATCAAATGGGGAATCACCTCGCGCGTAAGACGCATATAGCCAAAGAATTTGAGCTGCATTGCTGCCATCCATTGCTCGTCGGGAATTTCCAGGAAAGGCCCGCCCATCGCGCTACCAGCATTATTAAACAAAATATCGATATGCCCAAATCGGCTTACGGTCTCCTCCACAACGCGTTTCACGTCCTCTAACTGGTTCAGATCTGCCACCACAGCTAAACCTTCACCACCTGCAGCTTCAATCTCGCTGACAGTCTTTCTCAATGGCTCAATACTGCGCCCAACAGCTGTAACTTTGGCCCCCTCGCCGGCAAAGGCCACCGCCGTGGCCTGCCCAATGCCCGCACTTCCTCCGGTAACAATTACTACCTTATCTTGTAAACCTAAATCCATTTCACCTATTCCCTGCTTTCACTAGCAACGATTAGCTGTCGCCAGACATATTTTAATTCGAAGCACTTAAAGCCTTACGAGAAAAAACAAAATTTCTCATACCGTGGGCTACCTTTAACGTAGCTCATGTGCAAAGTGATAGGCGCTGATATGCAGTCCCTGGTTAAAGTAGAAACGATGGGCAGTCTGCCGCTGCGGACCCGAATCAAGATGGAGCTGATCGCAGCCCAATCCTCTGGCCTCGGCAAACAACCATTCCATCAAACTACCAGCATGCCCCTTACCACGAAACTTGGCAAGGGTGATGAGATCATCGACATACAGCACATACCCCCAGGCCAGGGTGTGCAGAAAACGAAAACCAGCTAGAGCCTGTGGCTCTTCGAGCCCATCTTCAAACGCTCCTATCAGCCGATAGCCTTCCGGCCGTTGCTGGTGATTGATCTGCTCAATCATAGCCTCGCGCGAGCTCAGATGAGGTCGTAATTCAAGAAACGCAGTGTAAGCTAAGCCGGTCTCTTCCGGCCCAATCTCGCGTACAGTCGCCATAGCAAATTCTCTCCTACCTTTTTGAGGCCCATTATAGAGCGATGGTAATCAGCGACACAAGCACCAATCTCAACAAAGAGCACCAGCCAAACTCTTTATAAGTAGCACCGCCTGGTATCCTCTGATAGCCTGAAAAGAATCCAGCCAGTACATAGTAAGCGCATAGGATAACATTCCTCCTGTATAGCGCTACATTCTGGCGTCTGTATATGCAAGACCAGGATAAAGGGTACAACTTAGCTTAAAAATCTGCTCTTGACAAACCGAGCATCTTAGTTTATCTTAGTGATATCCCTAAAGCTAATATAAATCTTTCATCTTACTTATCAGCTCCCAACACATCCTTACCTCCCAGAAGAAAAGTGAAGCTAGACGAACCGTTAGCAACCCTCCAATACAGTAGCCAGCAACGCAGAACTACACTCACAACTCTTTTTAAGGCTTGCTGACCCTTCTCGCTTACGCTTCCTGCCTTTACGCTCCAGGCAACCTTACTTATAACGAGATGTAGCAGTAGCCCCTAGTATGCACGGAGCCATCATTCCACATCATTTCCCCCTTATGCGTAATGGTATTATCTGACTGGGAAGCCGCACGTACCGCACATCCAACATGCCACAAAAACATATTCTCGTTGTACTTCAGTTGAATACTAGCTAGCATATATCCTGGTAAATAGTCTCACATAGGAAGGATTGGATTTCAATGCTAAAATCCCTTACCGACGACCATCTTCGCTTTGCCCGTGCCCTGCAATCACGCCCTTTCGCGCTATTATGGGCCGGCCAAACAGTCTCACGCCTGGGTGACTTTGCCTTTAATACAGCTCTGGCCTGGCAAGTACTACTGCTTACCGGATCGGGTGCAGCAATGGGCACAGTCCTCATTGCTAGCAATATTCCCCAGCTCATTTTTCTTCTCATTGGGGGAATTGCAGCTGATCGCCTTCCTCGTCTACTCATCCTGCTTTGCTCCGATATTGGACGCGCGCTAGCTGTTCTACTGATCGCACTTCTAGGTTGGCTCCATCTCCTTCAGCTCTGGCATCTGATTGGCCTCTCGCTACTTTTTGGAGTTGCCAGCGGCTTCTTCTTTCCTACCTATCAAGCCCTGCCTGCGCAATTAGTTGAACGCGAGATGCTAAACTCCGCCAACACGCTTAATAGCACGAGTAAACAAATAGGGATTCTGCTTGGACCACTCCTTGGAGCAAGCTTTGTAGCCATGGTCGGCCCGGCGCTAGCCTTTGCCTTCGACGGCGCATCATTCGCTATTTCAGCTCTATGTATCATACTTATCGGCCCAATAAGCAGCAAAGTACCACAATTAGAGTCTCAGGAGGCAGACAAAACTCTACCAGCAGGAAAATTTCACAAGCTACTTTACGATATACGTGAAGGCCTGGGTTATGTTCTCAGCTCATCCTGGCTCTGGGTAACTATCTTGATCGCCTCGGTGGCCAATATTGCGCTGAGTGGCCCATTGCAGGTAGCTTTGCCCAAGCTGGTCATGTATGCCTTTAAAAGTGGGATCTGGCTACTAGGAACCATTGGCACATTTGAGTCGCTTGGCGCGCTTATTGGCACCATTCTTATCGGTCAGGCATCCCATCTCCGAAGCCGTGGGCTAATTGCTTATCTTGCTTTTCTTCTCAGCGGCTTTGGCCTACTTATTCTAGGCCTTCCCTTTGCCAGCCTTAATCCGCTTATCTTTGCTATCGCAGCATCTCTTCTTATCGGTTTTGGCACCAATGTCTTTAATATCATCTGGACTTGTGTCTTGCAAGAGTTGGTCCCGCCAGACAAGCAGGGACGTGTCTTCAGCATCGATGCCTTAGGCTCTCTAGGCTTTATGACCATAGGGTTCGCCCTGGCCGGCATGGCTACCGATACCCTTGGGCCATCCTGGGTTTTTCTAATAGGAGGCCTGCTACAAATCGCTCTGATCCTGATAGGTCTCTGTGTACCAGGTATTCGCAAGCTTGAATAAAGCCTATTTTAGAGGCGCGCATTCAGCTTAATTCTGGCAAACGGAGACTAGATTCTCGTCGCCTGAGGAAACTGGCAAAGCCTCTTATATGGGAAAGGAGCGCATTCAAGGACTGGTATGTCAGAGCTTACTTAGAGAGGAAGCTTTTCTTGCAATTGAGAAAAGCTTCCCCTCACACCATTCTATCCCGTCAACAAGATTCTATGAGCACGACACTGCGAAGGGTTTACGATACACGACGCCCTGGTCTTCTGTGCTCGCTTGATGATACTCATAGCTATTCCCATTTTTGGGGCTGAGATAACCAGCTTTTTTCACAAGTGCTGGCGCATCGCCTACTTTGGCAATGAGAACAGGAGAAAATGCCCAGTCATCGGCCGGCTCAAGCCCACCGATGAAACGCCCCAAGGCCCGATGTTCGGCCTCTACAGTCGCAATCTGGCCGGCAATCTGGGCTAAATCTGAGCGTCCATGTGCACAAAACTCCCTGATAGCAGAGAGGAAAGCTGAGTCAAAGACACCTTCAAGCTGCTGCTGAGTCGCAATAAATGCAGACAGGTTTTCGAAAGTTGTTGAGCCATGAGGAAAGCTAAATGTGCTGGCGAGAGCTTTTCCACCAGCTGCCGCGAAATAGAGCTCGTGAATCTGTTCTTCAACGAGAGCAGCCTTGAGAACATCAAGTTTGGCACCTTGAATACCCAGCTTATCAGCGTTTTTAATGCCATTTGTATAGAAGGTTACCGCTAGCCGCTCTGCAGTTCGCGCAATAGTAAAAATGTCCTGGATGGAAGTCAGGCAATCAGCATGATTGGTTGGAGCGGCATGCGCATTGAGCATAGGTAATGCTGCCATAGCAGTTCCGCCAAGGCCAGCAGCGCCTACAGCTCCAGCCACCGCCCCTTTTATCAATGTACGCCGCGATTTGCTCGGGAGCGAAGCGGATGTTGGCTCGCCAACATCCATCTGATGAAATTGTTGCATAAAATGTTACATAACCCTTTCCACGTAGTTTTAGCGATTATTTTGTCAGTAAAATCGCCATATTGAGCTGTTTACAGATTTCTCGTCTGTGTATAAAGAACAAAGGCAAGTCTGCAACAGTTCTCCTTAAGAGATGCATAGGAGGACATATTACCTCAGCCTATCTCCTCCTTTTATGATACGTGCCAAATCTATAAATGGATCACAGCAATTTTCTATATAGAATGAAGTAAATGTACAGCTTGGAGAAGGGAAAATATAGCCCTCTTAAAACTTCTCGCCCCTCCATATTGAGGGCACAGGTCTAGATGACAATTTGATGACAAAACAGAGCAGCCATGTTCACCTCTCTGTCATCCTTCGCCCCTATACTGGAGCTACATGCCTATATGTTGAGCATAAGAATGTGAAGAGAGAAGTAATAAAACAGGCATTTTACATGCCCTGGCCAACTAACAAGATCTATAAGATTCTCAGAAAGCTGGCGTTAAGCAAAGAGGTGAGTGGAGTATGACCCATCTATGGGAACAAGGCAATGTTGTGAGCTGGAGCAGAACGCAACGCTCTCATTGTTACATTTTTAAAGCCAATGATATCGCAGATCTCACATATGCCATGGCGATGGCCCGTACAAAAGGTCTCTCAGTAATCCCGCACGGAGCAGGACACAGCTATACTGATGCTGCATTGAACAGCGAGGGCCTGCTCATCGACACAACAGGCATGCATCGTATTCTCTCCTGGGATGCTGAGCAAGGAATTATGCAGGTCGAGCCAGGCGTAACTATAGGCGAGGTGGCTCGCCTGGCGCTAGCAGATTGCTGGTGGCCTGCGATTACTCCATCGACGGCTGAGGCTACTATTGGTGGCTGCGTTGCTATGAATGTCAATGGTAAAAATGCCTGGAAATATGGCTCGTTTGGCGAGCATGTGCTCTCCCTCACGGTACTATTGGCAAGCGGACAAACGCTTACACTTTCTCCCACAAACCATCCTGAGTTGTTTCGGGCCTTTGTAGGAAGCGCCGGTTTATTGGGCATCATCACCTCTGTGACGCTACAACTGCAGCGTATCCCTTCGGCATATGTCGATGTTCGTCTACGTTCGGCGACTTCATTAAATGAACTCTTACAGATCCTGGGGGAAGAGCAAGCTGCCGACTTCCTGGAAGGCTGGGTAGATGGCTTTGCTCGTGGAGACCAGTTGGGTCGCGGGATTGCCACGTCTGCCTTGTACAGAGCAACCAGTAACCGCGCTCGCTGGCCGCTACCAGCCCTTTCCATCCCAGAACAATTGAAGCAAGATATTGCGCGCTGTTCCGGCACATTAGGCCGGCCCGTGCTCAAAGAGACAGTTCGTAGCGCAAACAAAGCCATGTATTGCTGGAGTAAATGGTGGGGGAGCAAAAGAAGCTGGCAGCAATCTCTTTTTCACGCAACCTATTACGCGCCTGCAATGTTTACAGGTTATCAAGCTCTTTTGCCCCAGGGCGCTGAAACCTTTCAGGCCTTTGTACCTTATACCCAGGCAGAAGTTCTTTTCAAAGAAATGCTCCAGCGCTCACAAGCTAACAACTTCATTCCACTTTGGTGCACTATTAAACGCCATCGCCAGGACAGTTTCCTCCTCGGCTACCAGCTTGATGGCTACTCGCTAGAGCTCAATTATCAGGTGGCTTCGCGCACAATCCAGCAACTGCGCGGTATGCTTCAGGGGCTGATGGAGCTCGTAATCGCGGCGGGAGGAAGATTCTATCTCGCCAAAGATTCGCTACTCACTAACAGGCTGTATCGTCGCAGCATTGGAGATCAAACAGTCGAGGCATTTCTTAAGCTGAAGCAGTTCTATGATCCCGAAATGCGCTTTCAATCGAATCTATTCCATCGTGTATTTCAAGCCTCTCTGCCCGCTACCAATGAGCTATGCTACGCTCGGGAGAGGAGATAGCGATGTTTCCTTCACTTGATCTTATATCAAGCCTCCCGTTGCTATATAGGAGGGATAGAGCAATAAGACTATGCTGATCATTTTGATCCTTTTTATTAGCGCCTTTCTCCTCTGGCTGGCCGGATTTCTCATCGTGACAGATTTTTCTGTCCCTTTAAGAAAGTTTGGCTCGTTTCAGCACATACTCGCAGTTTTCCCTCATGCTGATGATGAAGCTATAAGTTGTGGGGGAGTCTCCACCACGCAGCAAGCAAGGGATGCATGGTAACCTTAGTGCTGCTCACCCGAGGAGAAAGAGGAACGCAAGATGCCAGATTAGAACCGGAACTTAAAGATATCAGGGCGCAGGAGGCCCGCAACTCAGCGGCACTACTTGGAGTCTCCAGGCTCATTCAAGAGGACTTTGGGGATGGAGCCTTGGCAGCTAAAAGAGCCGAGCTTACCAAGTTTATGAGTACGCTCCTCGCAGAAGAGCAGCCCGATCTACTTATCACCTATGATCTCGCTGGCTTCTATGGGCATCCAGATCATATCATTTGCTCAGAGGTAGTAACTGATCTACAAAGGAACAGATTTCAAACTATTCCTTTATGGTATGTAACATTTCCTGCAATAGTTCTAGCAAGGGCCAGGATGCCTGAACATATGGCAACTCATCCCTATAGCCAGAATCAGCAGGCCTTGCCTACTCGTAAGATATTCATAGGGACCAGCGTGTTTCCAAAGATCAGATCATGGTATGCATATAAGAGCCAGCGAGCCTCCTTAACAAAGGGCCTCAGAAAGCTTCTTCCCATCTGGTTTTTCCTTTCTATGGTGCTCTTTGAGTATTTTGCAGAGGTAAACTAGCTCTTAAGGGAGAGAATTTATATGGAAAAACTTGAAAATGCTCCTCAACACATATCGCTGACCCCAGCTCAGCGCGTCGGGGCCAATAACTTACTGACACTTCCATTTTCTCAGGAATTACACATACAACGGCCCGCACAGCCTCTCACAGACGCCTGGAGACATCTTCCCATCGAGCCACGCCGCGCTACATTACTGGGTATAAGTTTTCGCCCTCCCCATATAGAGACCCTTGGCCTGGATTCACGCAGTACACTGCAAACCTTGCTAGATTATCCTTTTCAGCTTATTCGCTTAGGCGCCTACTGGAAGCGTATTGAGCCAGAGCCAGGAGTATTCCATCTTGATGAGCTCGATTGGCAGATCGCTGCCGCCGAACGGGCCGGAAAACAGATCATCCTCTGCATCGGACCCCTCAAGACCTTTAGCTATCCTGAGTTCTTTGTACCAGCCCACCATCTAAAACATCCCTTCCCAGAACATACCCTTATCAAGCCTTCCGCCTATCCCGCCCTCCTCGAAGCTGCCAGCGCGTTCATTGCCCGCATTGTAGAGCGATACAAGCAGCGGGCAAGCATTGTCGCCTGGCAGCTTGAACACGAGGCGGTTGATCCCTTGGGAGTTGAACATAGCTGGCGCCTTGACGTTACTTTCGTTGAAAAAGAAGTTGAAGCGCTCAGACAAGCCGATCCAGACAGGCCGATTATGATGAATGGCTTTCTACCATCTTCTCTGCTGGTATCTCTTTCTCAGCGCTGGCAAACGCGCGACCAGGGTGACTCGCTCGCGATAGCACAACGCTTTGCAGACATCGTTGGATTAGATTATTATCCGCGCCACGCCTTGCTGAGCCTGGGTTCCAGAACCTTATATCTCGATGGCGCTAAGAGCTCCTGGCAGCAGCACAGGCTAAAGCAGTTATCGCCCTTGCTACAAGCCCACCGCCAAAAGCTAATGGTTGCCGAGGGACAGGCAGAGCCGTGGGAGACAGTGACAACGCCGCCCAATCCTGCCGGTAGCGTCATGTATAGCTGCCCTCCAGAGCAACTCATTGCCAACTATAACGCGTGCATGCGCTGGTCGCTACAAAGTATGCCCTTATATGCTTACCTTTTTTGGGGCGCCGAGTACTGGATGCTGCGTAAGCAAAGCGCAGACCCAAGTTATCTGCAGGCCTTTGCCCGCCTCCTCGAAGAAAGCTAATATCTCTGGTATCAGCTTGTAATCGGGCTTTCTCTTACGCGATGGAGATAATCTTTCAGATGCGTATAGCTAGAAATCTACTGGCTTTTTTATTGCCTCCTCAGGGCATATCCGGAAGGATATTACTCAGTTCTGAATAATAAGCCTGAAGCGGGCAATGTGCTTCAGCTTGGAATACACAACAACCTCATGCTAGAATAAGAAAGATGATTTGCCCGAGTGGAGTAGATTCAGCTATGGCTCAAGAAGACACAACTTATTTCACTACAGCGCAAGCGGCCAGCATGCTTGGGGTTCACCCCAATACCGTACGCCGCTGGGCCAGGCACAACCTCCTGGACGGTCAACGCCTGGGGGCACATGGAATCTGGCACTTTACGCAAGAAGCACTACAGCAAATAAGGAGCCATAAGTGGTCATCTAGCCAGACTGCCGAAATACTGACATCTCCTCACCGAAAAGATAGAGCATTATCTCCCCGCCAATCTTCCACAAGCCTTATACACGGCGGAGGAGAGATGACAATCCTGGTACGCTCATTCGACTGGTCACAAACATCCCTCGGTCCCATTGAGTGGTGGCCGCCGAGCCTACGCACGGGAATTAATATAATGCTCAACTCAGCAACTCCTATGTTCATCTGGTGGGGTCGGGAAGCGCTCAATTTTTTTAATGATGCCAGCATTCCTATTATCGGCCAGGCCAAACATGCACAATGGCTGGGACGCCCCGCAAAAGAGCGTTGGCAAGAGATATGGCATATCATAAGTCCTCTTTTCGAGAGCGTAATGGAGACAGGAAAATCGGCAACTTCCAATGATCTACTGATACCGCTAGCTGCTCGCACTCTTTCCTTGAAGGAAGTCTATTTTACCTTTTCTTACGGGCCCCTCTACGATGACAGCGGAAGAATAGGCGGTGCCATTTGCGTCTGCACAGAAACGACAGCGCGAGTCCTGAGTGAGAGGCGTTTTCAAATTCAGCGTCATGCAGGATCATATGAAAGCTATGTTGGCTCGGTAGAGGAGAGCGTTGAGGCCGAGCGTCGCCGCCTGCACGGCCTGTTTATGCAAGCGCCTGCTGCAGTGGCTATTCTGAATGGCCCCAAATACCATATTGAGCTAGCCAATCCAACGGTACTTAAAATCCTCAACAAGTCAAAAGAAGATGTGAGGAACAAGCCTCTTTTTGAGGTATTGCCAGAGATTCGTGAACAGGGCATCGATAAGCTCCTTGCAGGCGTTATGGCTACCGGCATTCCCTATGTTGGTAGAGAATTAAACGTCCCACTTAATCGCCGAGGAGATGGGCAGCTTGAGGATACATACTTTACGTTCGTCTATACGCCCTTGCGCAATACAGAGAATATGATAGAAGGCGTTATGGTCTTTGCCTACGAAGTTACTGAGCAGGTAATCGCGCGGCAAAAGGTAGAAGAAAGCGAAGAACGCTTTCGTACGCTGGCGGATCATATGTCTCAGTTCGCCTGGATGGCCGACGAGACCGGTTGGATTTTCTGGTACAACCAGCGCTGGTATGATTATACAGGGACAAGCTTAGCGGAAATGGAGGGCTGGGGTTGGCAAAAAGTCCATCATCCCGACCACGTGCAACGCGTAGTAGAAAAGATTAGCCACTGCTTTCAGGTTGGCGAAAGCTGGGAGGATACCTTTCCCTTACGTGGCAAGGACGGAACTTACCGCTGGTTCCTCTCGCGGGCCATCCCGATTCGCAATGAGCAGGGCAGAATTATCCGCTGGTTCGGCACAAATACTGACGTCACTGAACAAAAACAGCTTGAGCAGCAAAAGGACGAATTCATTGGTATCGCCAGCCACGAGCTAAAAACGCCTGTTACGAGTTTGAAAGCCTACACTCAGTTACTAGAACGCCGCTTTCGCCGGGCAGGCGATGAGCAAGCTGCTACGCTGCTCGCAAGAATGGATATCCAGTTAAATAAGCTGACCTCGTTAATTGGCGATTTATTGGATGTCACGAAGATTGAGAGTGGCAAATTGCAATTCCACTTCTCATTGTTTGATTACAATGAACTGATACAGGAGATCGTCGAAGAGATACAACGCACAACGAGCAGACATACGATTGTGCAGAAATTAGAGTCTTCGCCCACGCTCACAGCTGATCGAGAGCGCATTGGACAGGTTTTGATCAACTTGCTCACCAATGCAATCAAGTATTCGCCCCAGGCTGAGACGATCGTGATAAAAACGCTCCACAAGGGCGATCAGCTCATTACATCAGTACAAGATTTTGGTATTGGCATTCCTCTAGAAAAACAGATACATATCTTCGAACGCTTTTATCGTGTTGAGGGAGATAAGCAAGTCACTTACCCTGGGTTAGGGCTGGGACTCTATATTTCTGCCGAGTTTATAAGACGCCATGAAGGCTCGATCTGGTTGGAGAGTGAGGAGGGCCAGGGAACGACGTTTTCTTTCTCTTTACCTCTCTCCCTCTCTCAATGCTGCTAACACGGCTAAACAGGGCTAGATGAGCCACTGAAAGGTTACGTGTTCCTATCCGTCAGCCAGGCTCATTTGCTGAATGCGTGTCCGCCGATAATAACGAGAGGCGCGCGCACGGTTGCCACAGCCTTTCATTGAGCAATAACGGCGGCTGCGGTTCTTGCTTGTGTCAAGGAACAGCCAACCACAACCATCTGTATGAGGACATGCCTTCACACGCTGCAGCTTCTCGGTTGTGAGCACTTCACCAACCGAATGCACAACAGGCCACAGAGGCCAGGCCAGATCATCTATAGTAGCAGCCCAGTGCCAGGCAAAGCCCTGCACAGACTGCGCAATCCGTAAACGTCCCATCAACGCGTTGATCGTCTCCAGATCGGACGGCACCACTGACTCATTGCTCACTAACGCTGAAAACATTCGGTAGGCGGCTTCCCGCAGCTCAATCGCCCGCTCAAACATCCTATCAGCCTCCTCAGGATATTCGCAGGCTTTCTTCAAGAGTAACTCGGCTCTGGGGGCTGAGAGCGCTCCAGCGTGCACGCTCCAGCTGATAAGATCGGTATAACAGCCCAGGTAATCGCGCCGTGGCGACCCTGCGCGCGGCTCAACAGTATTCACAAAATCCAGGCAGAGCGCACCGCCTAGCAAAACTTGCTGCGGCGCAAGCTCTTGCCCCTTTTCATATGGATTGCGCCTTGTTTTTAACATTCAAGCCCTCTCTAACACATAATAATCATTTCACCAGTTATAACATCCTTCACCATCATATAACTACCCATATAAATATAGCACGTTATAATACAGGTGGCGAATCTTCCTTGCACTAATAAAGCAATCATACTTAAAGATTACAGCTTGTTGCCTTCTCTTTCGCGCATTACGCCGTCAACCCGCCTACTTTATATATCGATTCGGAACACTTTACTGATGGCTCAATGGGCAAATAGCGGGGAGTGAAGATATCCTGCTCGCCAGCGATTCATTGCTATCTTGACGGTTTAGGGGTTCTCGCACCCGCAGGTCAGACCAGCCCTATCAGCATGTATCTTCTCTTATCGCAGGCAGCCTTACCATTGTAGCGCTTAAAAAAATCTGGAATTGTGGGAAAAACAGCTCCCCTCTTCTTATATCGTAGCATAATTGTCAACCTGACCACATTGTCCAATTGAACGATGTTTATTTATCTTATTTCAGCTATACTTATCCTGACATATATCTTTAATCAGTTTGTATCATCTAACCCTTTTTCAATAGCTGTCCAGCTTTTTAATAAGGAGCATGCAAGAAATGAAGGACACTAAAAGCATGTGTTTGGATGAACTACAATACTGCTTTGTCGTAAAGCGCAAGCTTGCCAATGGCTCTATAGAGCTTTCCTTTAGCAGCTACGCTCCTTTTAGAGATGATATCGAGACTTTCCCTTTTGACACAGAAATGGATGCTGCGCTCTTCTTGCTTGAAGAAGCACGCCAGGGAGTCCTTATCAGTGAGAATGATCGCGAGGCCGCCCAGGCTATCATCCACGAAGAGAAACCGCTCTTCCTTTACGAAACACGCCAGGGCGATGGGACGCTCCTCCTCTCGCTGCACGATTGCCTACCTCCAGACGATTCTTCAGTGACGGTCTTTGGCAGCCGGGCTCCGCGTCGCCTTGCCCGCTTTCTGCTGAGAAGGCTACACGAGAACCAACGCGTACAGGTTAGTCCCCAAACTTTGCAGCAAGCTCAGCATCTGCTTGACAAGTAGCAGGCACAGATCTTTTCTCCTAACCAGGCTCTTTCCTTTGCGAACGGGAAAGAGTCTATGATTACTGCCCTCTTTGTCGAGCAAAGCCCCAATCTAGCAATTTTGTCGCGTCGATATAGCGATGCTTCATCTCTTTACACTGCAGCAGCGTACCAAGCAAATGCTGTTTACTGCTAGTAGCCGAGAAAACAAAGCAAGCTCCAGCCTCGGGCGTATAGCCGGTCTTGACTCCCGTTGTGCCTGCGTAGCTTCCCAACAGCGTATTTGTAGTTTCCCAGCTATAGGCCTGATGCATGGATGTAGCCGGAAGCGTATAGCGCTGCAATTGCACAATCTGGGCAAAAAGTGGATTGGCTAGAGCGTATAGGGTCAGATGGGCAAGGTCAGCAGCAGTTGAATAGTTATCATGTGCGGCAAATTCATTGCTCCCCAGATAGGGAGTCCCACTTGGGTTAACAAAGTGCGTATTCTTCAAATGCAAGCGTCGCGCATAATGATTCATCAACTTGACAAATTCGCGCATATTGCCGGCTACAGACTCGGCCACTACTAAGGCTGCATCATCGCCGGAGGGTAAGAGCATAGCATAGAGCAAATCCCACACACTAAGCTGGTCGTCTACATTCAGACGGGTACAATTCCCACCATAGCGTTTAATAAGTTCTATCGTTTCATGTTTGATGGTCACGTCTTGCTGCAGATCAGCTTGCTCGATGGCGATCAGGCTAGTCATGATCTTAGTTGTACTGGCTATAGGAAGAAGTTCCTCGCCATGGAGATCAAGTAATAGCCGATCGGAGCGAGCGTCAAGTAGATAAGCCGAGGCCGAGTGCACAAGAAATGGCGTCTGTCCCTGCACCAGCCAGGGCGAAACCCTCTCTCCCTTATTGCGCTGTTCCCCTACATTTATAATTGGCATCTGCGCCGCTAGGCTGCCTGCGCGGGCAAATTCTAGAAATGTCGAGCGCGATTGGGGAGCGATCTCCAGGCAATCAGCGAGCAGTTCGGCAAGCTCCTTTGAGGGGCGCCGCTCGTTAGCTTCAATTTTACGAATAGTAATGGTAGCACAATTGGTATGTTGGGCAAGCTCTGCCTGAGTGAGATAGCGTTTACGGCGCTGCTCTCTCAGCCATGTGCCAAATAGCCTCTCTTTATGTACTACACGGGCCATATGCTATAGTCCTGTTTTCTAGCCAGCTGCCGAAGAGCGCTAAGTGAGATTACGTTTCAGTGCTTTGCTACTTCATAGCCTCGCGCCTTCAGCTTTCCCCATTTCTAACCTTATCCATACTCACAATTGTATCACTTTTTGTATCGCTCTTCCGCATGCTGGTCCTACTTTTATTTGCTACTATCGCAAGAGATTCTTAGGCAGGCACAATCCTGGCAATAAACTCATACAAATCATTTAGGGAGTATGACTATGAATATTAGTGAAAATATACGTAAATTAATGCTTATTATACTACTCCTCTTTGTAGCTATGAGCAGCGGATTAGTCTACTGGCAAGTTATCGCCGCTCAAAAAGTTATCGCAAACATCCATAATCAGCGTCATTGCCTGAGCAATAATGCGCCTGTACGCGGGCGAATCTTTGATCGTAACGGTGTCCTCCTTGCTGATTCAAGGCCAGCTCCCGGCGTTTGTGGCTATCTACGCCACTACTATGAGCCCTCTCTAGCTGGCCTGATCGGCTATTATATCAACCCGCTCTACGGCTCCAGTGGGATAGAGCAGCAGTTCAATGCATATCTTAACGGTCAACAGACTATCTCTTCTCGTAGCCTGATCGATCCGATCTTGCATCGTCCTCCTGTTGGGGATGATATCTACCTTACTATCGACGTGCGTATCCAGAAATTAATCAGTCAGCACTTCGATGATTACGTTCGTATAGATAACGAGAACACTTTTGCCTCGGATCGAGGAGCCGTCATTGTGATGGACCCACATACAGGTGAAGTGCTGGCGATGCTTAGTCGTCCTGGCTTTGATCCCAATAAGCTTGTCTCTACGGTGGCCAGAGGCGATATGTCTTACTATAATCAGCTCGCCGCAGATCATAAACAGCCCCTGCTGGAGCGCCCCCTTCAAGATACTTATATTCCAGGCTCTAGCTATAAGGCTGTTACGCTTCTGGCCGGCCTGGATTCAGGCACAACTACGCTGGAT
The DNA here is from genome assembly GCF_004208415.1 of Ktedonosporobacter rubrisoli. Classification (GTDB taxonomy): domain Bacteria; phylum Chloroflexota; class Ktedonobacteria; order Ktedonobacterales; family Ktedonobacteraceae; genus Ktedonosporobacter; species Ktedonosporobacter rubrisoli. Next base: position 150,724 of record NZ_CP035758.1, read on the forward strand.
ACGCCCTTTGACGCTAAGCACGCCCTTGGCCCCATTTTTATCAATGGGCAGCAAATAGGCCCGGTTGGCAATAATATCTCTGGCTATACCTACCATTTCCCGGTCACTACCGAGTATGGTTTTGTTCATTCAGATAACCTTATCTTCGCGCAAATTGGCACCAGGTTGGGCTCTAGCACCTGGCTTGACTACAACAGGCGTTTCTATATAGGGGAGAAGATTCCCTTCGATCTACCTGTGGTGCCAAGCAGCATTCTAAAGAATGGACAACCCTTACAGGAAAATGAGCTGGCCGCCGACGCTTTCGGACAAGGCTACGATGCCGTGACGCCATTACAAATGGCCCTTTTCAATAATGCGGTAGCGGCTAATGGCCAGCTTATGCGCCCAATGCTGGTATCTAAAATTGTGGCCTCAGATGCCAGCCCTGTCATGAGCAATAACCCGCAGCTACTACGCACACCAATCTCCAGTCAGACGGCAACGCAGGTACGCCAGGCTATGTATGGGGTGATTCGCTGCGGCTCCGGTTCAATCGTGCCTGCCCTGCTCGATTCGGCAGACGGAATTATTGGGAAGACGAGCACCGGTCAGGTCAGCGACAAGGGCAACATTGGCGCTCATGGCTGGATGATTACGCAGGCGCCCTACTCTGTGCAGAATCCGACTCAATTGCCCCGTCTAACCATCGTGGCCATGAAAGAAAACGCGGGTGATGGTGCTCTGGCAGTTGGACCAATGCTAGCGGGCATGTACCACGACATCTTTGCCGAAGGCTATGTCAAGGTAGATCTGCCGCCGGCCATTCCCAATTATTGCTGCTCTACGCGTATGCTACAGTGCGGCTAAGCAAAAGCCTTCTAATCGCTGCGCACAAAGTCCGCAATCCAGTTGGTTTCCCACGTGTTTCCGCCATCAGTGGAAAACGCTTGCTCCCAATGGAATGAGGTGACGGTGATCTCCGACCAGATCACGCGCCGAAAAATGTACTTGCCCTCATAAGGTTCGTGCGAATACCCCTCGACGCGCCCATCTTTGTATGCGCCAATCACTGGCCGCGGATCGAAACCGTTCCTGCTGTCAGCCTCATAGATGCTCCACTGCTGCGTTTGGGGATCGAAGAGACGCACTATCATCTCTTCTGTAGCCCCAGACGCACGTTCCAGGGTAACTTCCTCGATATGGCCCAGTCCTCCCAGGATCTTGCGGACCACCGACGTGCCTCCAAACTCTTCCCAGGACGTTGACCCCTTCAGCCACTCCCGCAGACACCGATTCCGAAACTTCCAGGAGCCAATGAAGAAATCAAAATCCGCCCGGCCATCCTGTTCCTGCCGCTTGAAGTTTGACTCGCTCACGATCTTTCCTCCTCGCGTAGACGTAGCATTAGTCGCAGCAACGAGCTTGCCACCGCCAACTATACGCTACCACTTCCTTCTCTAGTATACAGGCAAATGCTGCCAAAGTCGGTCCTATTGATGCGAGGTACGGCGCAAACGCTCTTACTGACTGGAAGATAGCGTAAAGGTCCATTCAGCGAATGAAGGCGCGCTCGGTCTGCTGCAAGGCATCGGCCAGCCATTGGTGATGAGCGGGCCGAAACGGCTCGGGTAGCCGCTGAGGGTCAATCCAGCGCACAAGGTTCTCCTCCCCAGCTTTATTAGCCGCCGGCTCTTCTATAGCCTCGCATAAAAAGCCGGTAGTTATAATATGGACGACTTCTCCCGTAGAGGCCGAGATAATCTGGCTTACCGGCTCTGAATATACTCCACTTAAGCGCCGTATGTGCACTGGCAAATCTGTCTCGCCCGCTACAGTACGCCTCAAGGCCTCCTCTATCGTTTCACCGGGCTCAACCGGTCCGGTAGGCAGGCTCCATAGCCCATCGCTACTGCGCTGGCAGACAAGCACGTTTCCTGCAGCATCCAGGACAATGGCGGTTATTCCCGGCACAACCCGCTGTGGCCAGCTATACGGGACCGGCTTCCAGGCTCGGATAGTGTAAGTTTCGGCAAAAAGGGCTGAGAGATCGGGAATAATTGCATCGGGCTGACGCATATCTCGTGTACCCGGATAAAGCCGCGTATCCGGGGCAACACTTGCGATAAGAATGGCATGTAGACCGGCCTGGTGGGCGCCTAGAATATCGCTGGCCGGTGTATCACCAATCATCACAATCCGCGCTGGATCAATTTGCTCAAGCCCCTGTCGTGCTTCGAGAAACATGGCCGCCGAAGGTTTGCCAATGACTACAGCTTTGCGCCCGCTCGCCGTCTCAATCGCTGCCACAAATGCGCCGGCCGCTGCGGCCAAGCCTGCCGGGGAGGGATAGACGGCATCGGCCATGCTAGCAATAAAACGCGCTCCCTGCCTGACGAAGCGCGCTGCCCGATCGACTTCAGCATACGTTAACTCATCTTCACAACCCACGACAACAGCTTCGGGCTTCTCTTCGTCAACAGCAATACCAGCTTCTCTCAGTTCGAGCAGATTATCAGAGCTTCCCACAAGGTAAACTCGCCGAATGCCCTGCTGACGGAGATAGAGGCAAGTAGCCCACGAGGCCGTAAATAGCTCCTCTTTATGTGCCTCTATGCCCATACGCCGCAAACGTTTAATGATCTGTTCCCGTCTGGAGCAATTATTATTGGTGAGAAAGCGAATCCGTTTCCCCAATGCACGCAACCGCTGCAGCGTAGAAACTGTGCCGGGAAGTGCCTGCCCTCCAATATAGACAACACCATCCAGGTCAAGAAAAAAAGCGTCAAACTGATCCGCGAGCAAAGTTAAAACCTCCTGGGCATTATATCGAACTACAGAGAGATATGGCCTTACTATTCCCCAGAACTTTTCCTGTCACGACCTTTTGAATTTAGCTTAATTGTTACGTTCAGCAAAATAGACGACCTTTATGCTATTATGCTACCTGATAGTTTTCTCTTCTACAAGAACCCTGGACGAAGCATAACACTATTTCCGCAACAAGCGTCCGTCAAGCAAGCAACGATGTCTGTCTTGGTAAGGAGTATTTATGGAACAACAAGCTATTTCGCAAGGATCGCTGCCCAATCCGCCTGTAGCTGAACATGGCAAATCCTCTCTGGGTCCTGTCTTGTGTTGGGCCGTGGTCTTTGCCGATATTGGCTCGTCTATCTACTACACACCGGGAATTCTCTATAGCAGTGTGGGAGGCCTTGCCGGTTTTTTTGTTTTATTGACAATGGTAGTTTTTATCCTTCTCACACTCAAGTATGCCGAGGTCAGCGCCCGCTTCCCCGAAGGTGGGGGAGTTGTCTCTGTTGCCGCCCAGGGTATCCACACATGGGCGGGTGCCGTTGGCGGCATGTTCATTCTTGTCAGCTACTTTCTCACCGCAGCTATTAGCTGTCTCTCATCGCTCCAGTACCTTGCCGTGGTCTTTCCGGCAATCCTACCCCATGTTCTCTGGATCACTATCGGCGTCTTGATCCTGCTAGGGCTTCTCAACTGGGTAGGCGTGAGCGAAAGCGCGAAGGTAAGCATGATCGCGGCTATAATATCCTTTGGCAGCGATCTTCTCGTGCTCTGGACTGTCTTCACCAACATCTCACCATCAGAGCTCATCACGCTATTTACCGATGTCTTCAGGACGCAGGCTCTCACTCCATCTTCAATCCTTGTAGGCTTTGCCGGAGCTTTTCTTGCCTTTTCTGGCCTGGAGAGTATTTCCCAACTCTCCCCGGTAATGAAGGCGCCGCGCAAGAAAGTCATTAGCCTGGCCCTTTTGCTGGTTGTGCTCACAATCGGCTTTACCAGCCCGCTGCTTACAACCCTCTCTACTCTCTTGCAGCCCGAGGCGGCTCACCATGAGGTACTATCAACGCAGCTTGTCTCGTTACTCGGTGGTCATTGGGGCAATACACTTTTACAGACCGAGGTAGCCATCAGCGCTAGCCTTATCCTGGCCTTCGCCAGCAATACAGCCATCATTGGAGCCTACCACGTATTTCTTGCTCTCTCGCGCATGGATTTCCTCCCGCCCTTTATTCTTAAGCGCAACAGTTTTCGCGGTACACCTCATTACTCTATTGCGCTCTCGGTGGGAATTCCAATCCTTGTGCTCTTGATCGTCAATGGACAAATCAACCTGCTGGGCGATCTGTACGCCTTTGGCCTGCTTGGAGCATTCTCCCTTACCTGCTTGGGATTGGACATGATCCGCTTTCGCGAGTTGAAAAAAGGAACGCACACAGTTGCCTCCCTTGCTTCTTCTCCGCCGTCTGAGAAATCCATCGGGCCTGCGCATACTCACCTACAACCTGTTTCCGGATCTCTCAATGGGCATCAATCGGCCAATGGCACAGTCACAGCCTCGTCGGCAACCCTCGATGCTTCACAGCTTCAGCGTGCGTTGCGAACTGCCACATGGAAACGGATAGATTTCGTCATTGGCGTCTTAACAACGGTTCTGGTTATGCTCGCCTGGTTTGTTGGGCTCTTCTCCAAGCCGCTTGGGGCAGCCTTTGGCGGCTCCGTTGTGCTGATTGGAGTGCTGATCGCGGTTGTAAACTCCATGCATCGCGGACGTACTCTGGTCCTTCCCGCTCGCCTGCAAGGACGTGTACCGGATTCTACTCTTGTCGTTTTATTGGATGGCGAGAAACTCAACGAGCAAATCATTAACAGTGCTTTACATGCCATTGAACAACAACCTGTGGTCTTTTTATATCTAAGCAAGCACATGATCGAGCGCAACCCCAGACCTTTTGAGATCCTCGATCCTTACCTTGAAGATTCATCGGCCCGAGAGACACTGAGTAAGGCTGAACAAATAGCACGCAAGCAGAAAGTTACTCGCCGCTTCGTCTATTTGCCCTATACCTCGGCCCAAATAGCGCAGGTCTGGCGCTTTGTACAGCCTCGCGATGTTGTTATCCCGGCCGAACTACTTACCAGGGCTGAGGATATTAACCCGGATCGCATTCGCTATGAATTAACCCCTCATGGCAAAATAGCGCACTTACTCAAACGCTGGTGAGTGCCCAAACGACCGGCTCTTGCTTCCCATGCATGCTGAGGACAAGTGATAGGCGACTCCTGTTAGCCGCCTATCACTCATTTCTTCAATCGAAATCCGCAGCCGCTGTGGGATCGCGGTGCATAGCAAAAAAGCGTTGGATCTGCGCTGGTACTATACGCGTCAGCGATAATGGTGGTAGCTCATCTTCAGCAAAGAAGGCTACATCATCTGTCTCTGAGCTTGTGGTTGGCTTTCCTCCTAGCAGTTCACATTCAAAGAAGATTTTATAAATGTGATAGGGCAAAGGAGGGTGCCCATGCTTATCCCGATCATAGACCGCGAGCAAGCGCGTGGCACGAACCTGATAGCCAGATTCTTCCCACGCCTCGCGCACAGCAGCTATAGCAGGCGCTTCGCCTACGTCGGCCCAACCTCCGGGCAAGGTCCAGCCACCATCTGAGCGTTCCTTAACCATTAATATTTTGTTATCTTTGAAAACGGCTGCCCGCACATCTACTTTCGGTGTAGCATGCCCGCTCTCTGCCTCAAATAGCCGCCTTACGTCTCCAACATCAATGTGGGCATTGGCCGCCATTATTTCGAATGCCAGCTCTTGCAACGCTTTGTAACGCTCAATATCATAAGGATCGCTGGCGTAGGTGAGACCCGTTTGCGCCATTGATTGCAGCATTTTTGCCCACTGTAGCCATTGTGGGTCCATACAGATTTCCCTCCAAACAGTATTGGAATAGCTCCCGGCCGGGAAACTCCCCTACTGTAGGGTAGCACCTTTCGACGCTCCTTTACAAGGGAAACCAGGACTGCTACCAACTGGGCATTTGAGCTACCGCTCGCCTAACTTCAACATGGCAGCGATTACTTCTCATGTTAAGAATGGGAATACTACCTCAACATGCTTTTCAAGCTCACTGACAAGCGTGCTGGATCGCTTCCTCTCTACCATAGAGATGGAGCAGGCACTCTGCTTAACAAAGTTTATCTGGTCCGTACCTGCATACCGTTACAAAGCCCGCAGACGGTATTGTCAGCATCAGCAACAAAGTAGTAGCCCTGAATCGCTGGGCCTGAACGCTGCTTCTGTTGCGATTTGGTATGTGTAGCCGTCCATGCTGGTGGATCGCTGGCAGGGAAGGATTCTTCTGAAGCTTCTAGCACAATGTCGTTGTTATAATCGCTATTGTGACCAACTTGCCCGGCTATCCAATGGCCTCCCAACAAAACTTCAATTGCCTGCCCATGGGCAATTCGCGGTCCCTGGGCGCTACCAACTACATAACTACCAGGGGCAGTCCCAGGAAATAGAGCTCCTTCTAGCATATATATTCCCTTCTCTATTCTTACTATATCTTCTCGTAGAGTGGCTTTCCTCTCTTCATCGCCTGACATCAGAAAACCTTAACGCTTTGATGCCCATAACAATGCGCTCTGACATTTGTTCTTCTCATCCTAACACGTCCATACTTCACAGTAGGTTACGCTGATTGCAAGTTTGTGGAAGCCAGCTTGACGTTAAATTGTATCCAATATAAAATATTGCCAGGCTCAAGAAAATAGTTGTCTTCTGAGTAAAGTGATATAGCTACACATTTCTCCATTTCTCCCAGGACATATCGCGTAACGTATGTTCCTTACAGTTCTAGAGGAGGCATTTCATGTTTGAGGCGCGGAGAAAAGCGTTTATGGAACGGATGGGAGGCAAAGGTATTGCCATCTTTCTCAGTTGTCCGGAGTATCAACGCAGCGCGGATTCTCTGGAATTCACCTATCGCCAGGATAGTAACTTCTACTATCTCACAGGGCTTGATGAACCTGATTCCATCTGCGTACTGGCTCCCGAACAGCCCGAGCACAAGTTCATCCTTTTTGTGCGCCCACGCGATCCTAAGCAGGAGAGTTGGACAGGCAAGCGTATCGGAACAGAAGGGGCAATAAAAGAGTATGGAGCCGATGCGGCTTACTCGCTCAAAGAGTTAGACGAAAAGCTGCAAGAGTATCTGAAAGGCTGTCAGACCCTCTACTATAGCAGCGGCAGCTCTACGCATTTCGACAGCGAGCTCACGCGTCTCCTCACCACGCATAGACATGTCTTCCAGCCACGAGCCATCTATGATGCCATGTTTCCCCTCAGCGAGATGCGCGTCAATAAATCGCCAGCCGAGTTAGACGTGATTCGTCAGGCCGCCAGCATCAGTGCCGAGGCTTATCGCGAAGTGCTCAAAGTGCTCAAGCCAGATATGTACGAATATGAAGTGCAGGCAACCCTCGAATATGTATTTCGCAAGCATGGCTCCGCGCGCAACGGCTATGCATCCATTGTGGGCTCTAGCGGCAATGCCACTATCATGCACTACGATAAGAATGATCGCCGCATGGCCGCTGGGGATCTTGTACTTATCGATGCGGCCTGCGAATATCAGCATTATAGCGCAGATATAACCCGTACTTACCCGGTCAATGGCAGCTTTAGCAAGGTGCAACGCGCCCTCTACGAAGTTGTCCTACATGCGCTGGAGCATGCAATCGCCTCAGTTAAGCCCGGTATTACGCTTAATGATCTCCACAATCAGACACTCCAGGATCTTGTGAGTGGCATGGTCGAACTGGGCATCCTGAAGGGAGAAGTAGCAAAGCTGATCGAAGACAAAGCTTACATGCCCTTCTATGGCTATTTCACCTGCCATTGGCTCGGCCTCGATGTGCATGACAAAGGCCCTTACAAGTCTCGTGGTCTCTGGGATGAAGACATACTTCTTGCTCCAGGCATGGTCTTCACTATTGAGCCTGGGCTCTACATTCCTGCAGGCACAGAAGGTGTTGATCCCATCTACTGGAACATTGGTATTCGTATCGAAGATAATGTGATCGTGACCGCCGCTGGCTGCGAGAATATCACTGCCGATGCCCCAAAATCAATCGCAGATATCGAGGCCTCCATGAGCCGCTAGGAGCTGGCTAGCTCTCATGCTCTCTATAATAAGGAGGAGGAGAGAGCTAGCCGCAACCAGGCTTTTTCCTGTATGACAGGTCCTCCCTGACGCAACTATCTCTCTGCGTCTCGCGCTAAAGAGCCAGAGGCGAGAAAGCTTAAGCGGCCCAGGCGCGGGGACAACCATTGATCAAGACCATAGTAGCGTCCTGCGGAGATGGCGAACAAGATCGCAAACAGGATCGCATAGGGCAAAGCAGTTCCTACATCTGTGCTGGAGCCTGGCTGATAGGGTCCGCCAAAGCCTTCGGCGGTTGACCAGATTACCAGGGATAACAGCAGACCTATAACATACATCATGTTGCTGAAGACGCCAAGGATTAAAAAAACTGCTAATGCCGTTTCTGTTGTGGCCTCAATACGTGCAAAGAGCAGCGGATTTACACTGACCAGGGATACCCAGAAAGCGATCCAGCTTGCTATAGGTCCTGGCTGGCCTTGCCTGGCCGCCGAGACCTGATCTATAAAATGGGTTTGGAAGCCTGGCTGCCATTTTAACCAGGCTGCGACACCCCAGAGCAGACCAAAGAGAAGGCGTAATGCCGCTATCCCTTTGTATCTCCAGGTAATTGCTGAAAAACTACGAGACGCAAACATACTTAAAGGTAAAGGCGAGCTTGTTGAATTTGTGCGCATAAAGCTTCTCCTGTGCATCAGTGCGATCAATGACGGATCTGTCGGTAACTTACCTTCCGCCAACGATAGGCCTGATAGCAGGTCTCGATAATTGATTGGATGAGCAATTGCCTGGCACTGGAGCTCTAATCGTCAGGCATTTTCATGAATACATTCTCTATAGAGATATATGCGGCCAAAGCTGGTGCTTTGGATCTTTTACGCCACTCAAGATACCTCAGGTCCGCATACATAGTCTGATACGCGCAAGGTTACAGCTCATAAATAAGCAAGCTAGCCCTCGGCTATTTCTCAATAGCTGGAGGACTAGCCGCGACCAGGCTTTTCCTGTTCTAAATATTTAAAAAGTTTGGCGAACTCCTCTGCAAAAACTGTTCTCAGCCCTTCAAACCTGTCATCACGATGCCTTGCGTAAAGTAGCGTTGCAAAAGCAAGAAAACCGCGATAACCGGAATGACCACGATCACGGCTCCAGCCATGAGCAAGCCTGTATCACTGGTATGCTGGCCAACGGCGAAGGTAGCCAGGGCTACTGGTAAGTTATACTTCTGATCGCTTGTCAGCACGATCAAAGGCCAGAGGAAGTCATTCCAGGAGCTAAGAAAGGTAAGGATCGCCAGCGTGGCCAGGGCCGGCCCGCTCAAAGGCAATACCAATCGGCTATAAATGAAAAGCTCGCTTGCCCCATCCACACGCCCGGCATCGAGTAATTCATCTGGAATGTCCATCATGAATTGGCGCATCAAAAAGACTCCCATGGATGCCGCCGCCTCGGGCAAGATGACTGCACTTAGCGAATTGACCAGGTGCAACTTGCTCATCAGCACAAAGAGCGGAACAAGTGTCACAGCCCCGGGAACCATCAGCGTTCCCAGCACCAACAAGAAAAGGATGTGCTTGCCTCTGAATTTCAGCTTTGCCAATGCATAGCCAAGCATAGAGCAGAAAAGCAAGTTCAGCACCGTCACAGCTAGCGTGATAAGTACAGAATTCACCACGTAAGTAGGAAAGTTGAGCAATGAGAAGAGCTTTACGTAATTATCCCAGGTTGGAGCTTGGGGAAACCACGTTGGAGGAATACGTGTTAACTCTGCTTCGGTCTTCACGGAGCCAAATAGCATCCAGATAAACGGGGCTCCTACCAGGATGAGCCCCAATGAGAGGAGGGCATACACCCACAAGTTTTGCTTCTTTGTATGCCCGGCTCGCGCGACTTTCCCTCTGGGGGTCTCGGCATCCCGAGACTGCTTGCGGTCCTGCGCATGAGCAGATAACATTTAGAGCACTCCTTTCTCAAGTCTGTGGACGCAACAAGCGAAACTGTACAAGCGCGAAGAGCACAATAGCTATGAACATCACGTAGGCCATCGCGCTTGCATATCCCTGGTGAAAGAAACTAAAGCCTTGTTGGTAAAGATAGATCGAGACCGTCAGGGTACGATTGAGCGGCCCGCCATTGGTCATGACGAATGGCTCGGCAAAGACCTGAAGGAAACCAATGCTTGTCACAACCGTGACAAAAAGCAGGACAGGGCGCAAAAGTGGCAGCGTAATGCTACGAAATTGTCCCCATATCCCCGCACCATCGATGTTGGCGGCCTCATAGAGCGACTTATCTATGCCCTGCAAGCCAGCCAGAAAGATAATCATGGCTGATCCCATGTTATGCCATACACTCATAATGATGATAGCGGGCATAGCTAAATTTGGATTGCCCAGCCAATCTGCTCCTGGCAGCCCAAACAGATGCAAAAAGCTATTGAGCAAGCCAACGTCTGGATTATAGATATAGCGCCAGATCACGGCCAGGGCCACGATACTGGTAACAACGGGAAGGTAATAGCCTACCCGGAATAGCGACTTGAGGTAGCTCACGCCCTGGTTAACTCCTAGAGCGAGCAGCAAGCTCAACACAACATTCAACGGCACCCCTACGACAACAAAGTAGAGCGTATTGAATGCAGCCGTTAGAAACAATGGATCACGGAACAGCCTGAGATAATTCTGTATACCAATGAAATGCAATTTGAAGGGATTTGCCAGATTCACAAGGCCAAAATCCGTAAAGCTGAGAATCAGCGATGCCACAATCGGCCCAAGCAGGAAGAGGAGAAAGATAAGGGTCCAGGGTGCCGCAAAGACCCAGCCGATCACGTTCTGCTTCCAGTTGGACCGCGAGGACATCGTATGTATCGACCTATCGCGAGACCAGCGCCTGGTTACGGGTGTTGGCAGATCACTCATGGCTAGCTCCCCATCCCTATAGCTGTAGCTTTTTGTTGCATGTCGTTGGCAGCCTGCTGTGAGGTCATTTTCCCAAACATGACCTGCTCCATATCGTTATCGATAACCGTAGCAACCTGTTCCCAGGTAGTAATCACCGGCGGCCCCTTCGCATCATCCAATTGCTTATGGAAAACCGCGAGATTCTTATCCTCAGCCAGAGCTTTATCATTCCAGGCGGCTTGTACGGCGGGCAGATCTTTAACCGTGTTATACCATTTAACCTGCACATCGGGTTGTGAGGCATACTGCACAAACTTCCAGGCAGCCTCACGATGCTGGCTATTCTTAAAGACAACCATATTCGCTCCACCTAAAAATGAGGTACTTGTGAGCTTTTTCGGCAGAGGCGCAACCGCCCACTTGCCAGCGATAGATGTTCCTCCATCCTGCTGTACCAGCCCAACTTCCCAGGGACCCGAGATAAACATCGCGCTCTGCCCCTGCACGAAGCTCTGGGCGACGTCAAAGCCTTGAGGTTGGGTCTGCGGCGTGACGCCAGCCTGGTAGAAAGAGCGGTAGTAATCAAGCGCATCAACGACATGAGGGGTATTCAGGGTAAATTTATCGCCCTGGACAAGCTGACCGCCGCTCTGCCAGACAAAAGGTATAAATTCCTCCCAGTCGTTTGAAGAGAGCGCAATGCCATATTTTGCTCCACCCTTTTGCTGCATGGCTTTAGCATCCGCGAGGAGCTCATCCCAAGTTTGTGGAGGAGCAGTGATACCAGCTTTTTGCGCCATATCAGTGCGATAAAACAAAACCCGTGTCTCGACGTACCAGGGCACTCCATAAGATGTACCATTCACCACCGTGGTATCCCAGGCACTCTTGAAAAACTGGCTGGACGCAATATTACCAGGAGTGGGATCAAACGCGTCGGCTCTGGCAAATTCGGACATCCAGGTTGTACCCATCTGGGCAACATCCGGCGTTTGATTGCCAGCTATAGAGGTCAAGAATTTCTGATGTGCGTTGCTCCAGGGTATGGCTTGCACCTGCACATGAATATCAGGATTCTTTTTCATAAAGTCGCTGGCCAGCACTTTCAAATTATCGCCCTCGGTTCCCATCCCCCATACGGTAATCGTGGTGGGGTTCGAGGAAGTTGCGTTACCTCCATCTCCTCCACATGCAGCCAGCAGCGTCGCTACCAGCATCAAAGATAGAACTAACATCAGGGATATGCGCTTTCCCATGAAACGCCTCCTTTCGCGCCTGAGCGATATAAAATCTTTCACGAAACACTAGACTTTTTGCTAGCGATCGCCTGGTCGTCATTGACTCTCAATTTGCCTATCTCTCAGAATAGGGCAGAAGTTAGTGGTTCGAAAATACACTATGCAGCCTATACGCTTACAGCAGAAATTGTCTTAGCCCAGCTTCTCAATAGCCCTTGACGGTTCTGGGAGGACTACAAGAGTCACGCACGACAAGATCGGTCACTAAGCGAATGGAAAGGGATTTGCTCAACGTGTTTAACGCACTCGAAGAGGATACATCAAGCAAGGATAAGAGCAGCTCTGCTGCCTGTTTGCCCATCTGATAGAATGGCTGTTGTACAGTAGTCAAGGGTGGGCTTAAATAAGCAGATGGTGGAATATCATCAAAGCCAACTAATGAAAGATCCCTCGGGATACGCAGGCCATGCTTGTGGGCTACAGTAAGCACATCGTAAGCCATCTGGTCATTACCCGCAAAAATAGCTGTCGGTCGATCGGCCATGCTTAAAAAAATCTCTGCAGGGGCACAGCCACTCGTGGGAGTAAAATCTCCTTGCTGTATGAGCGTGGGATCGATGGCCAGGCCGGCTTCTTGTAACGCATCGCAATATCCCTGATAGCGAGCCTGGGAGGCTCGATATTCAACGGGGCCTTGAATATAGGCGATGCGCCGATGTCCCATCTGAAGTAAGTAGCGCGTAGCAGCATATGCCCCTACCCGATTATCAGCACTCACCCATGGAACGCTTGTTGGTTCCCCACGATCATCAATGATAACCACGGGAAAACCTTTTTCGTAAAGCTCTGTTAGATAAGGAGTGGCTGGACCCGGGAATACGGCTAGCAGCCCCGAGGCCAGGTTCGAATGCAGAATGCGTGAGATTACTTGCTGCTGTTCTTCATGAACTTGATTCTTCGTAATGCTATAGAGAAGCAGCTCGTAAGGTGACTGGGCTACGACGTCAGAAATACCACGCATAATTTCTGACATTAATGGCCAGGCCAGCGAGGGAACCAGTGAACCGATCAGACGACTACGGCCACCCGCCAGCTTCGCAGCAGACATATCCAGCACGAAAGTCTGCTCCTCGATGACACGTAAAACACGCTCTCGCGTCGCCGGGTCCACATCTTGCTTAGTGTTTAAAACTCGCGAAACTGTAGATTTAGAGACTCCAGCCAGCCGTGCAATATCACGTATGGTGAGCTTCCTTGCCATCAATGCTTCTCCCCTGACGGTTTAATTCTGCTCGGGACGGTCCCGGGACCGTTCCCGAAGGTTATATATAACATAACCGATAGCTTACCCGTCTGTCAAGGGAGTGGCTTTATCGCTTAGGGGTTTCCACTTCTCCACAATGGAATTGCGATTATTTCCTCCTCCTTGCCGCCGTCAGGCGCTACAAAAACGAGAACTGGAAAGCCTTGCTTTATCGCTAGAGCAAAATATAGTTATGTGAGGCATGCTATCAAATCTCTCTCATCTCTACCTCTTTGCCAATAAATCTTTAAGCTCGCGCAACGCTGCATCTGTATGCCAGGGATGGGCTGCAGAACTCACTATTTGATACAGGTCTTCAACTTCCTGGCTACGTTTATGGCTCCCCAGCTCGTTCGCGCCCCGTATGCTCTGCTCGAAATAGACTCCAAAGGCCTCACGGTCTCCACGATAGAGGGCTGTCGTTGCGCGCTGGGTAAGCATCTCCACCCGAAACCTTTCGGGAACCAGCAGAGAAGTTGGCAAGGTTTCTAATTGGGCCAGCGCATCTTCTGAGCGCTGATAGTGCTCATTTGCAACCTTTCCCGCTTTATGCTGCCCAAGGACAAAATGCGTTTTACCTTCATCCAGGATCAAGGAAAATATTCCACAGTCAGCGGCCACAAAGCTTGGCATGGGCTCGCTTTTCTCTGGCAAACTCTCGCGTGCCAGCCGTAAGGCGGTCTGAGACTGCTGCTCTTCTCCATTTCTGGCTTGAGCGTGAGCTAATCCGGCTAGCAATTTACTTTGTAAAATTGGTGGCAAGAAGGCGAGATAGAGTGCAGCTTCCTGATATGAAGACAACATCTTTTCAAGCTGTCCTAAATAGTAGTGGGTATAGCCTGTGTGAATAAGGGCCATACAGAGCAAGGAAGCATCTTGGGCCAGCCTGGCATATTCTACGGCGCGTTTACAACAAGCTAGGCGACGTTCCAGGTTCTCAGGTCCCAGGAGTTGATGCGTGGCCACCAGGCCAAGAAGTATGTAGGCCTGGGTCGCAAGCTGCGCCGCCGTCACACGATAGAGCGGATCTTCCTTCACTGTCATTTCCAGGAGGGGCAGGCAACGCTTGCTCACAATGGCCACACTAGAAAATTCGCCATCATTGATGAGATGCCAGCAAGCGACAAGAGCCGCCATGCACTGAGCCAGAAATTCGCTCTCAGCTCCCCACCGGCGTTGCCTGCCAGTAGTCCAGGCCAGTAGAGATAGGCCGGTAATCGTCATCAGTGCGTATCTACGCGATAGCTTCGTAGCGCTTGTCCGCGGCCATTGGGCCAACTCCTGATCGATAAAGGTATGCAGAAGAGCATACGGACCTTTCCATTGCTGTACTAAAGTAATAATATAAGCTGTTAAGCCTCCATAGCTCAGCATATTCGCGCCATCTATTTCATCTCTGTCTGCTCCTTGCGCTGAAAATAAGCGTCGGGCCACTGGCTCTACCTTCTGACATGCTGTATGCGTTTGGGCGGAAATTGGCGGAACCTGACAGATAAGGCTTGCACTATCTCGTTCGTAAAGGCCTTGTTCCAGCTCCCGATCTGGCAGAGGTATGGCGACCGAAGCTTCTTTGTTCTCGCTGGCTTCATATGCTAATAGAGGTGGCGGACCGGACTGTGTGCCAGCAATAATCAGTTCCCCCGGCTCCTGTTCCTCCTGCCTACGAAGCTCGGCCCGGTTAGAGCGCGGAAACAGCTCTTCCACCTCTACTTCCAGGTGCTCAGCAAAGCGCTGCCGTATCTGGTGCGGAACTGGATATCTCCCCTTCACATAGTGGGTCAGCATATTCTCGGATACGCCTACTAGATGAGCGATTTCCCCTTTTCTGAAGCCAAGTTCTTTAATATATGCTTCTAGCCTGTTTGGATACCTCCCAGCAACTTGCTTTTTTGGCTCGTTTGCTCCATCTTCAGACTTTTTCTTCATTCCCTCTGTAACTTCCTTCCCCAAACCAACTTACAATTATATTCCTACATACAAGTATAGCGCGATATACAAATATATTATTGTGTTTTCTTTGTGAAGCTATAGAGAAATACTTGTTTCTAAGCTATGATTATGCTAGGCTTTTGCGGTTCCTTTTCTCCACGTTTACGCCTATAATTATCTCAGTGAGCACTTCCAGCACTTTACAATTTTTCTCTATGCGTCTTCCACAACAATAAGGCTCGCTGGGAGTGCTAACGCCCTCAATTGATCCATCAATGGGAGCAAGGGATACTACTTCTTGCAGATGCTTCTCGTATATACTATCAATATCCTCGCGAGCAGCAAGGGGCGCATTCTTATCTCTCTTGCTTCAGAAAGGATTCTACAAAGTGAATAAGAAACATCCTGTTTCCTCATATACTTCCATGGAAGACCTGAAAAAACCGTCTGACTCCCGCCTTCTCCTGATCTCTAGCGAAGAGGCAGGTTGGAAAGAACTGACAGTACGTGCGTATCAAGAAAAGTTAGAAGAACATGAGGGTTGGATCGAACCTACTGTGCCTGACACCACATTATTCATATTTACCCGTGGAGCAGCTTCCGTGGAGCGACGCTATGCCAACAGTCACTGGAGAAAGCAGCACATCCAACAAGGGGAACTATATCTCACTCCTGGCGGAAGCCCTCCCACTGAGTTGCGCTGGAGAAATCTCTCTCCAGAGCCAGTCCAGACCCTGCGTCTACTCTTAAGTACTGCGCTCCTTTCCAGGACCGCTCAAGAGATTGCCGATCGCGATTACACGCGTCTTGCGCATATACAACATTCTGGCTTTCATGATCCAGTGCTGATGCAGATAGGCCTGGCACTATGGCAAGAATTGGAACAACTTTCTCCTGCTGGAAACCTCTATGCACAAACTGCATCTCAGATGATCGCTGTTCACCTCCTGCGCCACTACCACTCTGTGGGAAAAACTCTCAAGGACCCTTCACAAGGGTTGACTCATCAGCAGATATGCCGGGTGATGGACTTCGTTCAGGCTCATCTCAGCCAGGATCTCTCATTGGAGACATTGGCTCAACAAGTCGGTTTCAGTCCCTATCACTTTGCCCGCCTATTCCGTCAAACAACCGGAGAAAGCCCGCATCAATTTGTTTTGCGGCAACGCATCGAGAGGGCGCAACAGTTGCTCGAAAAGACAGATATGCCCCTTAGTCTTATTGCCTCAGAGAGCGGATTTGCCGATCAGAGCCATCTCACACAGGCCTTTAAACGGCAGCAGGGCCTGACTCCCCGCGCCTATCGGCTGGATCGCTTGATCAAAGCAAGTTTTTCATAAAATCGCACAAATCCACAAGATCGCCTCATGCTTTCCCTGGTATTATGGATAAACAATATTATTGGTAAATAAGGTTAAACCTTATGGAGCTTCTGTCTCGCCGAGCAAGGATGGAAGCTCTGAAATACTAGAATGGAAGAGATGCAATGGGAAAACTTGACGGGAAAGTGGCAGTTATTACAGGGGCAAATAGCGGCATTGGCCTCGCAACGGCAAAACTCTTTGTCGCAGAGGGCGCCTTCGTCTACATCACGGGCCGCCGACAGAAGGAACTGGATGCAGCAGTCAGTCAGCTTGGCAAGCAGGCGCTGGCTATTCAAGGAGACATTGCCAATCTCGAAGACCTTGATAGGTTGTACGCAACGGTCAAACAACACCATGGCAAAATTGACATCCTTTTTGCCAACGCAGCCATCAATGGCGAATACCGTCCTTTAGGTATGATCACTGAAGCTCAGTTCGCTGACGTCTTTAATGTGAATGTGAAAGGAACTCTCTTCACTGTGCAAAAAGCGCTTCCGCTGCTGCAGGATGGGGGAGTCCTTGTGCTGACCGCATCGCTTGCGGCCTCCACTGGCGCAGCTGCGATGAGCGTGTACAACGCAGCCAAGGCAGCGGTCCGCACCTTCGCACGCACCTGGGCGGTTGAGCTTTCGGCACGCAAGATTCGCGTCAATGCGATGAGTCCCGGTGGCATTCAAACACCAGGTCTGGATTCAATAGCGCCTGATGACATGAAAGATGCAGTGGCCGCGCATGCGCTGATGAAAAGGCTTGGCAGTGCAGACGAAATAGCCAGAGCAGTTTTGTTTCTGGCCTCAGATGAGAGTAGTTTTATTACTGGCACAGAGTTACATGTTGACGGTGGCGCCTCAGTTCTCCATTAGAAGGAATACGAGCCACTACAAAGCGTCTGGCCGTTATATCCTCATAGCCTGTAGTTGTGCGTGCAATCCTTGCATACACAACTACTTTGTGCTATACTTTTCTCATGGAAAATCGCATTGAGAGAAAACAATTGAGGACCTGGCGAGCTTTTATCACCACTCATGCCACGGTCATCGATCTGATCGAACATGAGTTGGCTGAGGCTGGACAACTGCCGCTCTCCTCCTATGATGTATTGCTCGCGCTTGTAGAAGCTCCTCAACGCCGTTTGCGCATGCACGAGCTGGCAAGTGCAGTTGTGCTCAGCCGCAGTGGCCTGACGCGCCTTGTGGATCGTTTAGAGCACGATGGATTGCTCAAGCGCGATCGCAGCGGACCCGACCGCCGGGCAACCTACGCTGTGCTCACGCTCAAAGGCTTTCGCGCGTTTCGCCAGGCCTGGCCTGTCTATGCACGAAGTATCGTCAAGTATTTCGTCAGCTATCTGAGTGAGGAAGAGATGAGTTTCCTTAGCAAAATCTTCGAACGCGTTCTCGCCACAATCCATGAGCCGTCCAGCCCTGAGCCCCAGGTTCCAGACAAAGCCGATCTTTAAATATACTTATTATCAGATCAATTATATAATTCCCGTCTCTTCATTAATTAATAATTGACCATCTAGACTTGAGAGTGCTCCCATACTAGCTGGTTGACCTGGCCAGTACATTCGCAAGGAGCTTTCTCCATAGCTCACGCAGTACACGAAGAGCACGCACACGTGCATAATGAGCACTGTGGGCATCTGGCCATTACACATAATGGTCACACCGACTATTTACATAATGGCCATCTTCATTCCCCTCATGGCTGTCAAATACTATAAACATCGTACTCAATTCTGGCCTTCCTCAAATTATTTTTCCTTAACGAGATACTATCTCATTGACACAATCCCTTCTTCATGCTATCCTTACTAATAGATATGTAGTATCATTAAAAATGATACAAGGTCCTGTTAATAAGGAGTCTTTCACCTATGGCAACGCAGCGAAAGCCATTCATCTGGCTTTCTTTCATCTTCATAATTGTATTTCTTCTGAGTGCTTGTGGATCAACGGCGTCGGGTACGAATACAAATACAGCCTCGTCGAACCAGCCTATCTCTGTAGTCGCGGCAGAAAACTTCTACGGTGATATTGTTAAGCAACTGGGCGGCAACCAGGTTAATGTCACCAGCATTCTCTCTGATCCAAATGTCGATCCTCACGAGTACGAGACTACGCCAAAGGATGCTATGGCAGTAGCGCAAGCCCAGCTCGTGATTGAAAACGGTGGCGGCTATGACAGTTGGCTAGATAAGTTGCTCTCCAGTTCTCCCAACCAGAACCGCATTGTGCTCAAAGCTTTTGATATCGCCAAGGTCAAGCTGCCTGACAACGAACATGTCTGGTACAGCCTTGAGAATATGCAAACCCTGGCCACATCAATTACTGCGAGCCTGAAGAAAATTGACGCCGCTCATGCAAATAGTTTCGAGAGCAATCTGCAGACCTTTAGCCAGGCGCTGCAGCAGGTGCAGCAGAAGATGAGCACGATCAAAGCCAGCTACAATCATACGCCTGTTGGTCTGACCGAGACTATCTTCCTCTATCAGGCCGAGCCTATGGGTCTCAATGTGCTCACACCCTTGGAATTTCAGAAAGCTGTGGCAGAGGGGAATGATCCGCCTGCGGACACTGTTATAACAGCCGAGAATCAAATCACCAGGCGTCAGATCAAAGTGCTTATCTACAATGAGCAAACCGTCTCGCCAGTTACTACTAAACTACAAAACGATGCAAAGGCACAGCATATTCCCATCGTTGCCGTGACCGAGACCATGCCTGCTGGTAAGACCTATCAAGCCTGGATGCTTGACCAGCTAAACCAGCTTGAAAAGAGCTTGGAGAAATAGAACTATGCAACACGATGTCATGGAAGTAATGAGCGATGTAACCACAGAGACAGTTATCTCTCTGGAAAATGTCTCTGTGCAGTTGGCAGGCAAAGCTATTCTTAGAGAGATTAATTTCTCGGTTCGCGAAGGGGAGTTCATTGCCATTCTCGGCCCAAATGGGGCAGGCAAAAGCACGTTGCTCAAGTTGCTGCTCGGCCTCATCAAACCCAGCTCCGGTACAATTGAAATCTTACAGCGTCCACCACGTCGCGGCAACCAAGCGATTGGCTATGCTCCTCAGCACCGCGTGCTCGAAGCCGATCTGGCCCTTCGCGCGCGGGACGTCGTTGGTTTCGGCCTTGACGGTCACCGCTGGGGCCCTGGCTGGCCGAGCCGCAAGCGCGATGCTCAGATAGAACAAGCTCTGCAAGAAGTAGACGCCCTACGCTTTGCCAACGAGCCGGTAGGTCAGCTCTCGGGAGGCGAGCAGCAGCGTCTGCTTATTGCCCAGGCACTTTTGAGCAATCCGCGTCTCCTCTTGCTTGATGAGCCTCTAGCCAGCCTGGATATTTCGCACGGCCAAGAAATCGTTACTCTGGTTGAGCGTGTATGCCGCACGCGCAAAGTCGCGGTCCTGCTGGTTACGCATGATATCAATCCTCTCTTGCCTGTTGTTGATAGGGTCATCTATATAGCACATGGACACAGCGCGATTGGCACACCCGAGGAAGTGATTACTAGTGAGACGCTCAGCAAGCTCTATGGCTCGCCAGTCGAGGTGGTTCGCGCCCTCAATCGCCTCTTTGTGGTCGGCGCCGAAATGTAGCCAGCTTCTCTCGGCCCGCGCGAAAGGGTGGCGTGTTGGAATGAGCGGCGGCTCCTCTCAAAGGAAAAGTATGGCACTGAACATTTATAAGGAAGTCAGGTATGTTTGATATATTACGTTATCCTTTCATGCAGAATGCGCTGCTGGCAGGGGGCTTTGTCGCGCTCATAGCTCCTCTCATCGGCTATTTTCTGATCATACGGGGCCTGACGTTTGCTGGCCATGCTCTGCCCAATATTGGTTTTGCCGGCGCCGCCGGGGCGGTTCTGTTGCAGGTGGACCCAGTTTTTGGGCTGTTCGCCTTTACGATTAGCGCCGGAGTTGGTATCGCTCTTTTAGGCAAGCAAGTACGCGAGCGCGATATCTCTATAGGCATCCTCATGACCTTTGCGCTCGGCCTGGGCCTGATGTTTCTCTCGCTCTATTCGGGCTATGCGCAGCGCGTCTATAGCATTTTGTTTGGCACGATTCTGGGTATCAGCTACGCAGATGTCTTGATTACCGCGCTGGTCAGCATACTTATCCTGCTGCTCATGCTAATACTCTTTCGACCATTGCTCTTTAGTTCACTTGATCCCGCTTTAGCGCTGGCCCGAGGCGTACCTGTTCAGTTCTTAAGCGTCATTTTTCTTACGCTGGTAGCCATTACCATCTCGGTGGCCATCCAGGTAATTGGTGCGCTTCTCGTGTTCGTGCTGCTCATTGGCCCCGCAGCAACCGCGATCAGGCTGGCTCATCGCCCGCTGTGGACCATTCTCATTGCTACAGCACTGAGTATTAGCTATACAGTTCTGGGCATTGTGCTGGCCGGACTCAATGGCTTCTGGCCGGTAAGTTTTTATATAGCGACTATCTCATTTTGCGTTTATTTACCCGTACGGCTCCTGACGGGCTGGAGATCGAAAAACTACAGACGGGGACCTTCGTCACTCCAGCCTGATCAAGCAGAGTCATCGCTAGATCAGGCGGCGGTACAGACGGCAAGTCACATACATGGCACGACACATTAAAGGATGATGGCATGTTATCGCTCTTTCACTATGAATTTGTGCAGAACGCTTTTCTGGGGGCAACAATCGTTGCCATTGTGGCCTCTCTAGTAGGCTATTTTGTGGTACTTCGTGCTCAAGCATTTGCTGCCGAGGCCTTAACCGACATAGGCTTTGCAGGAGCCACGGGAGCCGCTATTCTCGGCTTTGGGGCGTTGATTGGCATGCTGATCTTGTCGTTGCTCTCAGCGCTGGGGATGGGTGCGCTAGGGGAGCGCATGCGAGGTAGGGATATCGAGATTGGAATGGTGCTCTCCTTTGCTCTGGGCCTTGGCGTTTTGTTTCTAAGCCTCTATACGCAAAATAGCGCCACCCATGCCTCCGCCGGTATTGGCATCCTCTTCGGTTCTATCTTTAGCATAACGCGGCAAGATATCTTGATTACTTTGCTCTGCGGCATACTTATTCTGTTAGTGCTGGCGCTCATTTTCCGTCCGCTCCTGTTTGCTTCGATTGATCCAGAAATAGCTCGGACTCGGGGTGTGCCGGTAAGATTACTCTCTGTACTATTCCTGCTCATCCTCGCCGCTACTGCCGCCGAATCGGTCCTCGTCGTTGGCGTCCTGCTTGTCTCAGCACTGCTTATCGCGCCAGCGGCAACCGCCGAGCGCCTTACTCATCGGCCCCTCACCTCGCTTATTCTTTCAGTTTGTCTAAGCCTGGGCATCACCTGGAGCGGCCTTCTCCTATCCTTTGCGGGAACAGGGCGACATTTGCCGGCCGGCTTCTATATCTCAGCACTGGCCGCGCTCAGCTATTTCGCTGCAGTTCTGTTCAGCCGGAAGCGTTTAAGGCGCCGTGCACAACGTTCGCTGCCAGCATAGAGCATTAGCACAAGAGCCGATCAAATACGATAACCTATACAATGCAGCAAGCGCCAAAGAGCTTTCTCATCTATATCTATCGCGAGCAGGTCCTCCTTGAAACGCTAGCATAGCGTAACACGTGTGAAAGGTAGTCCACGAGAGGAGGATGCACTCTATTGCCACTATCTACCTTACAAAAAGCCTGGAAATCATCTCAAGGCGATCGCTTCTTTTCGCTCGCTAGAAGCAGCCAGCAACATAGCCGATTCTCCAAATACTACTTACTTTTGCTCGCGGGTCTTCAACTTACCATTTTTAGCTGGCTGGTCGCCTGGGTACGTAAACAGCCTCATACCAAGATTGATAACAGTATATTCCAGCGCTTCTCACATTTGCGCCCAACATTCCGGCGCCAGTCAATATCAGTCCTTAGCCAGATTATAGGTGAGCCAATCTGGCTCAATATCTCTGTCATTCCACTTGTTGCCCTGGCCTGGAAAAAACAGCTTCGTCGGGAAGCTATCTTTATGGCTGCCACATCCACACTTACCGCACTGATCAGAAGCTCGCTGCGCTCGCTAATAAAACGGCCACGCCCCGAGAATCAGCAAAAGCTAGCCCAGCAACACAAGGAAAAGCACGGCTTCCCAAGCGGGCATGTTACCACTGCTGTGACGTTCTGGGGTTGGGTCTTCGTCATAGGCCGAGCGCTCACAGCGAAACAAAGCGCCTCAAGGCGTATCATACTCTACCTCCCTTGGGGAGCGATTGCTGCCATAGGCCCCATGCGCATCTACATCGGCAAGCACTGGGCAAGTGATGTAGTAGGCGGCTATCTGTTAGGAGGTGGCAGCCTTTGCCTTTCGCTAGGGCTCTATAAACTGCTCAGGAAATAGAACTAGATGTAAAGGCTCACATCAACTAGCAGATTGCATGCATATCCCTAATGCGCCCCGCATACCGTAGAAAGTCAAGTTTTTCACCCTTTTTCTGCTCATCAAGAGAAACAGATCTTACAAATTAGAGGTTCGAACCATTATCGGCGCCACCTCCTGAAGTAGCGCTACTGCCTTGATTCAAGGGCTTCTGCTTACCAATAGTGTTTTCAGTACTCCTCTCAACAGCGAGGGGAGTATCAACCCCTCCTCCAGTTGCCTCACTACTTGCGTCATAGACAGACCCATCGCTGATTCCTCCGCCTGTATCGCTCGTCGAAGGCAACGGTTGCTGCACTGCATCATTAGAAGCTTGCTCGGCAGCCCTCCTCAGTTCAAATGATCTATTTGCCGGGGTCTGAGCATCTTGCTCCCTTGTTTTTTCGTAGTTCTTTTGCCCATCTTTCATAATGCTCACCTTTTCCTGGGATTATTGATTTCCTTTTTTCCACTCTATTTCACGCGCTCTCACTCAAACATGTTTCATAAATACATGGTAAATGCCCTCCAATGTAAACACTTGCCCTTCAATATGAGCACTGGGACAGAATTTCCTAGAAAAACTGCTTCCCGTGAGGTATACTGTTTCTCAAATGTGTAAATTGCGTTCCTCATCGAGAGGTTGACGAGCCGATGAGAATGCGCGAGAAGATCAAAACGGCTGGCCGGAGCGCGATCCTGGCGGTGGTGGCTCCAAAGAATGATGAGGATGAACAGGCCCTGGAATACCAACTCTTCGCAGCGCTTGGGGTGCAGTCGAAAGGGCATTGGCGCACCCGAAAGCCCCGCCTCATGGGACACCTTCACCAATCGGGGACGCAGTGTCTCGTGATGGACGATGCACATGATCTCTCGCTCAAGCACCTGATGTTCCTCAAGGAACTGATAGACCAGGGGCACTTACAGTATGACCATCCGTTTGGTGTGTGCCTGGTCGCTGCCGGGCGAGGAAACACGATTCCCTTGAAAGAATATTTTGATCAGCCAAAGACCACGTGGCAGCAATTCTTCCGCCGCCTCGACCAACTCGAACCCTACTGCCGGATAGAAGGACACACCAGCGAAGAAGTACGAGAGATCTTGGCGGCATTGGAAAAGGTCTACACGCCCGTCCTCCCACAACTCAACTTGCTCCGCAGTGGAAGTTCCATCTACACGTGGCTCCCACAACCAGTCCGTGTGGAGTGTCCTGGCCGTGGGAGAGTATGCACCCTTTCTCCTCGCGGTGGAGTCCTGCATTTCAAGTCTCACGACAAACGCAAAATGACCACTCCCAATACCGGCCAGCGGTGGGCCAAGGGAGAGAGGGAAATGATGATTGCCATCATTTTGATTGAGATGAAAAGGAGTAAAGGATACAATGACGCAAGATTCGCAAGCGATTGCGGCTGAATATCGAGGATATGCAGAAGCATTTCAAGACCAAAGCGTGGTAGAAGCATACCAGTGTCGCCCTCCCTATCCTGATTCGACGTTTGATATCCTGACACAGCTTCTTCCCCCTCACTGCACCGCTATTCTTGATGTGGGTTGTGGCCGCGGTGAACTCGCCCGTCACCTCGCCCAGCGAGTTGAGCGAGTTGATGCCGTGGACGTTTCGCCTGCCATGATCGAACAGGGGAAAAAACTCCCTTCTGGGAATCATCCTCATTTGCGTTGGGTGCAGGGTCGTATCGAAGAAGTGCAACTCCAGCCCCCCTATGCGCTTGTGACAGCAGGGGCAAGCTTACATTGGATGGATTGGAAGATTGTTATGCCGCGCTTTGCCGAACTGCTGCTAGAAGGAGCATACTTGGCTGAGGTGGGAACTGCAATGATCCCGAGTCCGTGGACATTGCTTGGAGAGATGCTTTCCCGTTATCGGACGGATCGGTATATTACTCAGCCACATGACGTACGGGAACAGCACCTTTTTCAAGTTGTGGGAAAACGGGCGACGGAAACAATTTTATTCGTCCAATCAGTTGATGATGTGGTTGAGTCCTACCATTCACGCGTCGGTTTCTCCCGAGAGCGTATGGGTTCTGTCCAAGCAGCAGCTTTCGATCAGGAGGCAAAGGAGACCCTCCTCAAGACATACCCCAGCGGCATGGTTCCTTTCCAACTGCGTGGTCATGTCGTCTGGGGCTTTCCGAAAAAGAAAGAGTAGCTCCTCTTTTCTCAACCGGCAGAGATGCGGCACCGCCAGAATATCGAGGGAGATCCTGGCTCTCCACATGTCTTTCTGGAAGGAAGGATGCCAATTGACAACGTATTGATGGGCGAAGCGAGATGGGAAGCGATTTCTTACGCATTCAATGATTGAGATACTCACTCTTCGCACGTATGACCAACATCAAAGGGTGTAGATCTCGTCGTTATTTCCATTCTTCTCTGCTGATATCCCAAATGTGAAGAGCTTTGCTCAAAGTAACTCGCATGAGTGCTCATGGCAGAGGGCAAATGCTCACTTGGAGGCTCTGTCCCACTTGTGGTGCCTGATGAGCTTCTCTCGTTTCCCATGCGTGTTTCCCAAGCTCAGAAATGGGTCCTCTTTCCCTACTCGTGAAGAGCTTATCACCACAAGTGGGCCAGACTCACAGAGCGAGCAAATTTACAGGTCAGATCCGTTGCACTATCCTCGCTCTGGTGCCCAGGATGATCTCATTCTCCGGCTCAAGTCGATCAGCCTCTTCGATTGCTTCCAACGCTTCTCGATAGCGTTGTCGCGCTTCCAATAGCTCAGCCTTGCTCCAATAGAGAAGGGAACTCTGCGGCCAGCTCTCAAATCCTTCCTCTAGCACTTTCCATGCTTCTTTGGGACGCTGCAGGTCGTTGAGCCCTTGCATGGTTCTCCTGATGATGCCTGGCGAAAGGTAATTCCCTGCGATGGCCTGGTCATAGTCGATCAAAACGTCTATCTCACGTACTGGCAGGCGCAAGATCTCTTCCGGGGTGAAGAGGCGACACAAGCTCGTCCGGGGCAAATTCTCTTCTAAGAATTGGCGCGCCTCGCTTTCACGCCCAAGGGCATACAGGCTCTGCGCCAGTCGTGGGAAGATCAGGGGACGCTGGAACCCCAGTACGAGCGCCCGCTCGAAGTCTGGCAGCGCCTGGGCATAACGCTGCATATTAAAAAACACTACTCCTCGTTCATAGAAGACCAGTGCCCACTCCGGGCTTTTCTCTAGCACGGCTGTGTAAGTCCGCAACGCCTCTTCTTTCCGTTCCAGCATGTCCAGCGTATTGCCCTTTGCTAGTAAAATCCCGGCATGAGGCATGTTTTGGGGAATAGCCATGTTCAGAGCCCGCTCAAAAGCCTCCAGGGCCTGCTCGTGCTCTCCCAGGGAGAAAAGCGCTAATCCTTTTTGATAATACAGTTCGATGTGCATTGCTGCAAGCTCGCTCTCTGTTGTGAGCCGCAGGGCTTCGTTGAGGGCCAGCAAGGCCTGGGTATATCGCTGCATTCCATTGAAGGCTTTCCCCGCAGAGAAATGTACTTGTGCTCGCATGGCCGTCTGCTCGGTGGTCAGAAAGGCGATGGCACGCCCAAACCAGAAGAGCGCCATCCCTGGCTCGTTGCCCTCTGAAAGTCCATATTCAAGATAGGTCTGGGCCACTCTTTCGCCATAGTCTGGCTGGCCCGGATGATTGAACATATACTCAACCATTGCCATGCTTCTGACGACAGGATCGCTCGCGGCCATCCCATTGAGTCCCGGTGGACATTCCTCAAACCAGTCTTCTCGCTCCTCTTCCGCGAGCCAGGCGGGATAGCTATAGGGTGGCCCCTGTTCCTCTCCCCTTTCTGTTTCGTTCCTTGTCCCATGTGGCTGCATGTTTTCTACCACGAAAAAATCCCTTTCCTGAATTTTGTTTTCGCTGAAATTGGCCTATGGCCCCTCTCTCGCCTGCATTATGTGCGTAGAAAGCTTGTCACGACCCTTGTCTGCTCATTCTACTCTATCTCCTCTGAGGGCTACTGTGATCTTTTTCACATCTCTCGGACTCTTCCTCGCCTTCCAGGTGGAAATTTGCTCGCTCTGTGGCTCTGTCCCACTTGTGGTGCCTGATGAGCTTCTCTCGTTTCCCATGCGTGTTTCCCAAGCTCAGAAATGGGTCCTCTTTCCCTACTCGTGAAGAGCTTATCACCACAAGTGGGCCAGACTCATTTGGAAGGGCATCTACCAATACAAACCGAGACTCCGCAGATCACACGGCAACTTATCTCTATGTTTCAAACAATCTGCAATGCCTGGGGAGCTTCAGCATACAAGGCCGCCATGATTGCCATATGCGCTTTCAAACCAATGATTTATAATAGAGATGCATATAAAGCAACGAGAGTTCCCTTAATTGGAGAGGTTTATATATGTCAATCTTGATACGCGATGCTGTTCCTGATGATAACGAGGCCGCACGTAGTGTACAGAAGCAGACATGGTTAGCAACTTATCCCAATGAAGAGTTGGGCATTAGTAGAGAAGATATCGCCGCACATTTTACGAATATTTCCCCCGAAGCTCGCAGGCGTCGCGAGTTACGCAAATATCGCATTAATACTGATCCTCTAACCCATCTCTGGGTTGCCTGTAAGGAAGACAAGATTATCGGCTTCTGTCTGGCAACAAAGGAAGATGGCATTCATCTGGTCCAGGCCCTTTATGTCTTACCCGAATATCAGGGTCAGGGCGCCGGCAAGCGGCTATTGCAGGCGGCGCTAGATTGGCTAGGTACTGAACATACAGTTGTGCTGAACGTGGCAAGCTACAATGAACGAGCCATAGCCTTCTATAGACATTTCGGCTTTGTCATAACTGACAATCCACCACAAGCCATCGTCCATCCTTTGCCTTCCGGCGCTGTAATTCCAGAGCTAGAGATGATACGAGCAGGCAAGCAAGAATAGTTTTGCCCACCTGCTCGCTCTAACGGCTTATACCAGGATAGAGTGATTATACTAACAGGGCTTTTGGGCCGTCACCTTATCGGCCTTGACAAGCCTGGCTCCAAGTAAGCCTGCCAGGCCAGCAATAAGCAACGCGGGCACACAGGTGTAGATAAGAGCCATCCCTAGCTCATAGCCTGCTCGGGCTTGCAGAAAGTGCTGACCGTGAGTTGGGTCGATCACAGTAGCTACAATACCTATCAAGGGTGAGGAGAATGCTTCTCCCAGCAAGGTGGCTATTAGCGAAAACGTGGCCAGCGCAGAGGCTCGCTGGGCTGTCGGCACAATTTCCTGGACGACGGCCAATACAACACCTTCGAATACATTGAGTAACAACGAAACCAGGAAACGAAGTGCGCTGGAAATGACCAGATCATGACCATTTAGCCCGATCAGGATTGAGCCTACCATACATGGTATACTCAGCAGGAAGGCAATCCCTCCGATCAGCAGTCCCGCACCACTCCAGCGTCGGCTACACAGTTCGGTAGTATAGCCACCCAGAAGAGTACCTGCTATCCCTGCACTAGCCCCGACCAGGCCACTTACGAGCCCCGCATCAGCCGAACTTAACCCAAAGAGATCACTTTGTTGCAGGAGCGTGGGCAAATAGATGCCTGTACTGTACAGCACAAACCATGCGCCACCTTGCATGATGATTACTATGAGCAGGCTCTTGATGCGCAATAAACTGAGCCAACCTGTCAAGAAGCTGCACAGGCTCTCTACTAATGACGTGCGCTCTCTTACTTGCTTATGCTGTGGCACGCCCTCCGTGCTCTGCCCGGTATCCGCAGGCTCACGAATGCGCCATATTAGCCCAGCTAGCGCTAGCCCAATCACACCAGTTAGCAGGAATGCCCAACGCCAGCGGCCCTCCCCTCCCAACGCACCGCCCAATATGGTACCTAGCATAAAGCCAAGCAGAGAAGCAATTGACCACCAGCTCAACATTCGCATGCTTCTGGACTGTCCAAAAAAATCGCTAATGAGCACTTCGCTGGCCGGACCATAACCCGCCTCGCCAATGCCTCCTATGACGCGCCAGAAGAAAAGAGTTCCGAGGCTCCATGTTAGTCCTGTTGCAATCGCAGAAAGGCCCCAGATGGCAACACAGAGCGCAATGATATTTCTTCGCGCTGTCCGATCGGCCCACATTCCCAGTGGAATGATGCCAAATGTTGAAAAAATCAGATAGGCTGAAGCTAGATAGCCAATACCTTCAATGCCAAAGTGCAGTTCTCTGGCAATATTATTTGCTGCGCCAGCCAGCAGATAGCGATCAAAGTAGTAAAAAAAGTTGATACAGAACAATAGAGCAAAAATATAGTAGGCATAGCTATTACCTAACTTATCTTCACGCCTGGCTCCCGACAGAGATGCTATTTTCGGTGCGTCGCCCTCATGATGCATATTAATTTTTCCCTTCTTCAGAAGCCTCTGCTTCTAGCAATGCAAACCAATCGACGGCAAAAATCACCCTGACGGTGCAATCGCGGGACGGCATAGAACAACGCCAGGAAGGTCGAAAGAAGCTGTATTGCTCCTGCTTGGAAAGGATTGGAGGGGCGCGGGCAGCACAAATTACGCCAGCACATGCAGGCGTACAAGAACACACACTATATCCGGCAAAGCCCTGCTTATACAACAGAGCTAGTCAGGCACATTTAGCGGCTCATATGGCTCACTTGAGCAAATTCATATTTTTCCTGCGACTAATGAAAAATATCCCACACAAGAATATACCATTTTATCGGCTCTCTAGCTCCTGAACGCTTTAGCAAACGTTCTATAGACAAAGTATATACATTTTTTGCAGAGTTAAACAGATTTTTATACGTAGCAGAAGATTTTGCTAGCTGAGGTATACTTTAAGTAAGGATGCTGGTTGGTAGCGCAGATAGGGCAAAGAAGGCAGACAAAGTGCGCCAGCCCCTATCTCTTAGCATCAGCCCAGTCCTGCTATCTGGTTGTAATGTAGGGAGGTATATCTCGTGTATAGAGCAAAAAAATTAATCGGTGTTCTCTTGTGTGCTGTTGGCCTATTCTGTCTCCTTGGAGGTTTTCACTTAACCGCACATGCCGCCCCCGCAACGCCTGCCCCATCACTTAAGCATCAGGTCATGATGCCCCAAACGAGCTGCGGGTCCGATGAGGCCGAAGTGGATGCTAAATATGGCGACACATGCCTTGGATCGGGTTCCTTACAACTTCTTTTTTATGTTTCAAGGATTTGTAATAACTTCAGCGACACTAACGTCTATTTCCAGATTGCTAATACCAATCAGCCGGCGGTAACTATACGGCCGGGAACATGCCAAGGCTTCAATGGTATACATGGGATCGTTTACGTTTCTTGAGCTTAGAGGGCGGCCATTTGTGTCGCCCTTCCACAGCTTTAGTGCTGTTCGAATCCAGCGTTTCCGGTTTAGTCGATCCTCATTTTCTCCAATTGGTACCTCGTCGCACGCTCGGTCGTATGCCCATTCCTTAGTTATGATATACTCAATGATGTCACCTTTTTATCAAAGGTTGCTTATTTTGGGGCAAGAAGGAGTGCATACCTCTCTCAAAAGGTTATTTAATAAGTACAGCAATTCTTCCTTGCTCTTCTTTAATGAGGGAAAGATATGACTGATAATCCAGATGTACCAGCCAATTCACCACAATATGAAGGCTATATTGTTGATGCAGAAAATGCAGCAGAGATGGCTCGTCTGATGCGACAAGAGCACTTGCTCACGCGTATGATGGGTGGACCGCTGCCGGAGATAGCTGATCTCTCCCAGATTACACAGGTACTCGATGTCGCTTGTGGAACTGGTGGCTGGCTCTTTGATCTGGTTGCCCACTATCCGCGCATGCGAGGGGTAGGCATTGACAATAGCATACTAATGATGAACTACGCTAGCTACCTGGTAAAAGAGATAGAGAACCCTCCTGATCTTCAATTTCAAGTAATGGACGCCACCCAGCCCCTCTCCTTCGCTGACAGTACTTTTGATCTCGTTAACGGGCGCTTGCTCACTGGTTTTCTCACTAAAGAGCTCTGGTCCTCTCTACTTAAAGAATGCGCTCGTATCACACGGAAAGGGGGGATTATACGCCTGACAGATGCAGAATGGAACTTTACCACCAGTCCTGCCCTCAGCACTTATAAGCATTTGTGCACCCAGGCGGTATACCGCGCTGGTCATAGTTTTTCTCCCCATGGCGATACCTTCGGTACCACCCCAGTTCTGCGCCTCCTCCTTCAGCAGGCTGGCTACCAGAACATCGAGCTGCGCCCATATGTTATCGATGCCTCAGCAGGAACCGAGGCTCATGCAGGAACTGTTCAAAACTATCTTGTCTTCTATAAGCTGCTGCAGCCGTTCTTGCTGCAGATGCAGGTAGCCTCTCAAGAGGATTTGGATCGCACCTTCGCTCAGATGGAGGAGGAAGTGCAGGCAAAGGATTTCTGTTGCCTCGACTATTATCTCACGGTTTGGGGATACAAGTTCTAAGCATGCTTCTGCCTATCCTGCAGTCTGGGAAGCATAACCAACCTGGCATTTCTCTCTCAGACATGTGAGACATTGAATGCTCACGTGTCTGATCTCGCTTTCAGACCCTTTAACCTTTGCTGAGGGTTAGCCCTGGCTGGGAGCACCAGAAAGGGCGCAAAAATAGTCCTTGATCTGCCCAAAAGTCCTATTCCTTGCTTTAAGCGGTTTCGAACGCGAATTTCTTTCGTTCCCACTTTTGGGGGGATGAGTATGTCACAACAAGATCACGAGGAATCTTTACAACGGCAAGCCGAGGCAAATGAGGATCTTTCTCTTCTCGGCAACCAATCCGGAGGATCTTCTTTAGCAGAAGATCTAGAGATAAACACAAATGAGACTGACGAGCTTGCACAACCTCAGCCGGTCTCGCTAGATTTCCGTATTGCTATATCTCTATTCTCTATCGTCTTGCTCGCCTTGATAAGCGCTGTAAACCTCTTCATGGCTCGCCTGGTAACCTCCAGGTTCCTGGATGTGGCACTATCCCATAGCCAGGTCAAGCGCTTCTGGCTCTTTGCTCTGCTGCCTGTAGTGCTATCTATTGTTCTTTCGATAGCCGCATCATGGCTCAATTATTATTTCTATCGTAAAGGAAATCCTCCTGTCACCAGGGAAGGAAAGCTTGCCGAAAGGCGGCCTCTCACGACGGGGCAGCGCATGCCTTTGCTCCTCTTTTCGGTCATCCTTTTCGTTCTAACGCTCTTAAGCCTGTACTTCTACATACGCTTCGATGACAAACGCGGCATTTTTCTGATTGCGACCAGCCTTCTCTGCGCCATCACGCTTAATGGGGCCTCTTTCTGGATCAATAAACTGCTGACCCGCCGTTAGAAACCCAACAAGTTCGTTAGCAATGAGCTGGCCACTGGCAAGTAGCATATAGAAAATATGGGCCATCGCGTGATGGCCCACCAACCAGATTTTATGCATACGTCTTACGAAAGACACTTTTGCGGCTGATCTTATCACCAACAAACTCAAATACGTCACATCCATGCTGGGGAATAACGCGCCCCTCAGCATCTGTATAGTCATAACGCCACTCAGAAAGACCCTTGTCACCATGGACAAAGGTCAGGCCAATCTGTAATTCTCCATCGCCATCGTCAGCCAACACTTCTATAAACTTCTTTCGTATCGCTTCCTTACCCACATAGGTTTGGCCTGGCTCAGGACCAGTGGAGGTCTCATAGATGCACTCTTCTGCGATGAAGGACATCACTGCTTCTATATCCTGACGTATCCAGGCTTTGATGAACTCGCGCAAACGTTCTTCGGACATTAACGAACTCCTTTGTTACGACATCTTAGACTCTATACGCGATAATATATGAAAAGTAGAAGTAAGGTTAGTGCCACTAGCGGCGGATTTTCATAAGGCCACTTTTCATGCAGAAAGTCGCTATGGCTCCGCCTCTCAGCAAGAGAAAGAAGTTGTGAGCAGCCAGGGCTTCTATATGGCCTCTAAAGATCTGCTGAGAGAAATAATATAAAAACGCGGTTCGATACTGTCACTCTTCTCAGCTATATTCTTCATGATAGGGGAAGCAGGCGGGCTCTACTTCATAATACAGGATAGTAAAATATTCGAAGGCATATCAACGAGCTCTGAGCATGAGTAGCGCCTATACTCGCATTTTGTTACAATCAGAATAGGAGGAACATTTCATGAGTATCCAACCTTTTACTATAGCTATTCCCCCTGAAATCCTCAGCGATTTGCAAAGCCGCCTGGGTCAAACCCGCTGGCCCGATCAACTGGAAGGTGCGGGTTGGGACTATGGAACAAATCTAGAATATCTCAGGGAACTGGTGGACTACTGGCAGCATAAGTATGACTGGAGGGTCCAGGAAGCCTGGCTCAATCAATTTGCCAACTTCCGCGCCAACATCGATGGCCTGGGTATCCACTTCATTCATGAGAAAGGAAAAGGTCCAGATTCGCTACCAATCATCATTACGCATGGTTGGCCCAGCACTTTCTTTGAGATGCTTAAGCTTGTTCCGCTACTCACCGATCCAGCGCGTTATGGTGGCGATCCTGCCGATGCCTTCGATGTTGTTGTCCCATCCTTGCCAGGCTTCGGATTTTCCGACCGTCCAGCTTCGCGCGGCTGGCAACTTTCCCATACTGCAGAGCTATGGGCACGCCTGATGGCTGATGAGCTTGGCTACAAACAGTTCGCCGCCGCCGGTGGTGACTTCGGGAGTGGAGTCACGCGGCTACTGGCCCTCGCGCATCCCAATCTGCTCATAGGCATTCACCTTACCTACCTTGGTTTCCCAACTCTGCACGCTGACCGCTCTAACCTCACAGCAGCTGAACAGCAGTATTTGCAAGCGGTGCAACAATGGATGATGCGCGAAGGCGGCTATGCCATGATTCACTCAACGAAGCCGCAAACGCTCGCCTATGGCCTGAATGATTCGCCGGTTGGCCTGGCTGGCTGGATTGTGGAAAAGTTTCAGTCACTCAGCGATTGCGATGGCGAGCTTGAGCGTAGTTTTAGCAAAGATGAGCTGCTGAACAACATAATGATTTATTGGGTCACCGAGACACTTAACTCCTCGATCCGCACATATTACGAGAATGTTCATCTGCCGCCGCCGCTACAAGCAGGAGAGCGCATTAAAGTTCCCGCCGGGGTTGCACTCTTTCCAAAGGAAGCTAACCGTCCGCCTCGCGAATGGGGAGAGCGCAGCCTGCAGATCGAGCGCTGGACAGAGATGCCGCGGGGCGGGCATTTTGCAGCTCTGGAAGAGCCTGAACTGCTCGCCGAGGAGATGCGCACTTTCTTCCGCCCGCTCCGCAACAGATGAGTTACTCCCCTTCGCCAAGGAGGAAAGCCGCTCTATAAATCCTCAGTTTCCCTTCCCTCTTCTGGGAACTGAGGAACTCCTCGGCCTGGCAGAATTCGTGGATTACGAAAATGGCCTTAAGCAAGCCACCGGGCCAAAGTGTAAGCGCTCAGATAGCGAGCGTAGGATTGCCGACCGCGATATATGTAATAGGTATAGTAGCCGGTACTCTGGAGCGCAGCCAATCGGCTAGATAGCGCATACCATCCTCCTCGCTTTTTGCATGGCCGAGAATTACCAGCGCTTTGTTATATCCCAGCGCATTGGCATCGCGTACATATTCGCAGGTCTGCCATTCAATAGTCTCTCCGCATAAGAGCACGTCGACATCCAACTTTTGAAATACCTCGATCTGCCGCGTTCCACCTGCCGCCCCAACCATCAGACCCAGGCGCTGGCAAGATTGCTGTGGATTGCCAACAATGCGAACAGTTGGCATAGCCAGCTTCTCTTTCAGGTGAGCAACCAGGGTCTCCAGGGTCATTTCAGGAATAATTGCAAGCACCCGCTGATCAGGCTGATAGTACTGCTCCCAGCCAAGTTGGCGCAGCAGGCCGGTAATGATCCCATCTGGTCTCTGCATATGCCAGTAATCATGGTAGCGCCAGATAGCCAGCTGATTTTGTTCCAGAAAGTCTCGTTTGCGCTGATAAACAGGGTCATCTCCTAGCCAGTCAGTATGGTCACGATGATCATAGAAAGTTGGCTCATGGGTAATAATCAGGTTAGCACCCAGTTGGACAGCCTGGCGCAAGACATCCATCGTCGCGGTAAAAGTTGTGACGATCCCCGTAACTGGTTGCGCTGGATCGCCGCACTTCACAGTGTCAACAGAGTCAACCCGAGGAGCTCCTGGCACCGCTTCGATCATGCTGTCTATAATATCCTGAATCGTTGTAGACATAGCCCTTTCTCCTTTTCTTAAATTATTTATGTCAGCGACCCTCCCTATCACTTAATCCCACTGGCCACACGCGTCTGCGACATAAAAAGCTTTTCCTGCCTCTAGCCCTATAAATAATCCATGACAACCTTGTCTTCCCCGACATTATAAGCTACAGCATACCACCACTCCGCAGCTCTGGCCCTCTCGTTAATTATGAAAACTATCAACACTAAACCGACAGAGATTTAGGCTTGATAAAGCCGCGCCCCCTCAGATCTCGGCGCTTACGCCGGTGAGTCTGGCGCTAACTTCCCACAAATGCCGCTGTAATTCGCGATCGTATGAGAGCGTTGAAGATGAACGCTCCTTGCAGTTCTCAAAATACTTCCCGCTGACGCCTTCCACGGCGGGAGAAGTTGCCAGATAGAGTGAGGTACGTGCACCCTGCTCAGCGCTGACCCCGAAGAGCCTGGAGATGCCACTAAGGAAATGGAGAAAAGAGGGTAACGGTTGGGCCCAGATATTCGTAGCCACCACCCCGGGATGCAGGCAATTAGCCGTAACTTCCGTCCCTTCCAGGCGGCGGGCTAGCTCATAGGTAAAGAGAATCATAGCCAGCTTGGAATTCGCATAAGCTTGCATGATGCTATACTTTTCATGCTCAAAGCGGAAATCGCTAAGATCGATATGGCCATTCAGATGAGCTGCCGAGCTAACATTTATGATGCGTGCTGGTGTGCTCGCCTTAAGCCTATCCAGCAACAGATTGGTGAGCAGAAACGCGGAAAAATAATTAACGGCATAGGTTTTCTCAATATTATCGACGCTCAATTGCCGCTGCAAGAAAACGCCGCCGGCATTATTCACCAGCCCATGAAGGTGCTCATATTTTTGCTTAAATTGCGCGACAAGTCGCCGCACCTCTTCCAGAGAAGAAAGATCGGCAAGTAGAAGATCGACGGCTGTATTGCCGCTCAAGCGCTGAATCTCGTGCTGAGCCGCCTCTCCGCGTGCCTTATCGCGACAAACCATCACAACAGTTGCACCATCCCGGGCCAGGCCCAGCGCAGTTTCCTTCCCAATGCCAGAGTTAGCGCCTGTCACCATAACGATCTGACCATGCATTATACGTAAATCCTCCATTTTCTCTCTTATGCAGGATTGCTATTTCCATATAATTATAGTCCAGGATCTCGCATAAGTCTCAAAATACAAGCTATCCTACTATCACAGAGTCGACGACTAAATGCCTGAATCTACACCTCTTGATCAGCTTCGTCCTCGCGTCGCGCAAGCTCCTCTTCATGGGTTTGAGCCCAATCGATAAATGAATCTAGGGTTGGAAGCAGGGATTGCGCAAGCGCGGTCAGGGCATATTCGACGCGTGGGGGCAGCGTTGGATATACAGTTCGCGTCAGGAAGCGTTGCTTCTCCAATTTCTGTAAGGTCTGGCTGAGCATCTTATGCGAGATGCCACGCACATCGCGCTTCAACTGGTTATAGTGCCTGGGCCCACTTACCAGGGCAACGATCACAGGCATAGTCCATTTATCGGCAATCAGGTCAAGCAAACGCGCTGATGGACAGCGTACACCTCTTGCCACGCGTGGACAAGCATTTTCAAACCACTTTCCTATCTTCAAGGTACTCACCTCCAGGTAAGTGATGCACAAAAAAGTGCGTTCTTGTAGAAGATTATTTCCTCTCTTATAGTTAGCAGCATAGCACAAATGAGCTAGTAGAGAGAGGAGAAGCAATGAATCCTTATCCCCATATTCTTGTTATCTTTGGCAGTACACGACAAGGGCGCCGAGGCGAAGTTGTGACCAACTGGCTTAAGGAGCGCCTCGCCACTTGTACAGATATCACCTTTGAGTTTGTTGATCTGCGCAATGTCTCCCTTCCATTTTTTGATTCCCCTTCCCTTCCTATTTATGGCCATCTAGCCCCCGAAGCTGTGTCCTGGGCAGCTCAGGTCGAGCGAGCTGACGGCTTCATTTTTGTGACCCCTGAATATAATTATGGTTATCCAGCGGTACTCAAAAACGCCATTGATCACCTCTATCACCAATGGGCGCACAAACCTGCGGCTATCGTCAACTATGGTGGCTTCGCTTCTGGCTATCGAGCTGCTGAACAGTTGCGCCAGGTATTCATTGAGCTGAAAATGGTTCCTATCCGCGAGCAAATTGGCATCTCTATGGTCCCTGGTATGGTTCCCAGCATCGCCGATGGCCCGGATTCAGTCAGTGCCGCATTTCTTGATCGAGCCTTCAAAGGAATGATGAAAGAGCTGCTCTGGTGGGCTACGACCCTCGCTCCGGCCCGCCTGGCTGAGCAATAATATAAAGGCTGACAGGCCTTTAAAAAGCTCTATGCAGTTGGAAACTACCTTTGCACGTGGGCCTGATCAAGCGTCCTGGTTCTTACTATCTTCAGTATGCAGGGCATCGAAACGCGCTTGCGCTACGATGACTTGCTCATAGTTATCAACAACCCATTGCTCAAAGGGAAGGACCAGGACGCTCAATGTCTCCCCTAGAGGAGTCAGGCTGTACTCCACCCTTGGTGGCACCTCCGAATAGCTCTTGCGGGTAACGATGCCCGAACGCTCCAAATCCCGTAATGTCTGGGTAAGCATTTTCTGCGAAATTCCCTGCACGGAACGCATAATCGAACCGGTACGCTGCGGCCCCGCTTTGAGTAGGCAGAGGATCAAGAGAGACCATTTTCCGCCGATTAGCTCAAGAATCTCTCGCGAGGGGCAGTTAGCCGAAAATGGTTGAGGCTTATCTGCTTTTATCATTTGACTTTTAAGTATCATGCTGATCTCCAGATTAGTTATTCCCTATCCATCTCCCAATTATTACCAAAAGGTGCGTACTTGTCAATTGGTAACATTAGCTTTAGACTGGCTCTCATGCAGGCAGCTTGGCTTACTCCTTCAAGCACGCATTGGAGAAGATCTTGCATTTCGGCTGCGGCATCAATTACACATTTATGAAACCTTGCTAGGAGATAGCTACCTATGACTACGCAAAAAACTGCTATTGTAACCGGCGCATCGAGCGGGATCGGGCTCGGTCTGACCCATGCTCTACTTCAAAAGGGATATGCTGTCGTTGCCACCTCGCGCCATATTAGCACTGCGGGAACGCTTAGCACATCTGAACAATTAGCCATTGTTGAAGGCGATATTGCCCTTGAAGCAACGGCAAGGCGCCTTGTAGAGACTGCGATGCAGCGCTTTGGCCGCATCGATCTCCTCGTCAACAACGCCGGCATCTTTATCGGCAAGCCCTTTACTGATTATACTGTTGCAGATTTCGAGAAGCTTATAGCGACTAATCTCTTCGGCTTTCTCTATCTCACTCAGCAGGCTATTCGCCAGATGCTGCCCCAAAAATCCGGTCATGTTGTCAACATTACTGCGACTCTGGCGGATCAGCCAATTGCGGGCTTACCGTCTGCCGCCCTTATTCTCACAAAAGGTGGCTTGAATGCCGCAACAAAAGCCCTTGCGCTCGAATATGCCAGGTCAGGCATTCGCGTGAATGCGATAGCTCCGGGGACCATCGACACACCGCTCTCACAAAACACAGATCGTGAAGTTCTGAAGCAGTTGCAACCTATGCCTCGTATTGGGGATGTCTCGGAAATCGCCGATGCAGTTCTCTATCTGACCAATGCACCCTTTATTACGGGCGAAGTCTTGCATATTGATGGAGGAGCACACGCAGGCAAATGGTAATAGCTTGCCACTTTAGGCAAACAATGATGATGAGGAAAAAGCTATTCAACGGGTGAAAAACCTGGTAAATATACTGAATGGTAGGCTGATCTGGAAGATGGTGGGAGAGAGTACTATGCCTCAAAGTGCACGCCAAATGGAAAACTAACGCACTCAATACCGAACCGAGGGTGGGTCAAGGGGAAAGGCAAAGCTGAATAAAAAGTTCCGAAGACACCTTGACATGCTGCTAAGAGTGTCGTATAGTTGGACTGAAGGTTCGTTCCAATTGGAAAGTAGAGCGTGTGATGAGCAGTAAACGTGACCAGATCATTCTGGCGACTCGCGACCTTGTTTTTGAGCAGGGATTACAGGATGTGGCCATGTCCCAGATTGCGCAGCGGGCGCAGGTCGGAATGGGGACCATCTATAACTATTTTCCCAGCAAAGAAGACCTCGTGTTTTGCCTGTTTAGCGAGATAAAAGCCGCCATGAGTCTCCATGTTCTTGACGGCTATGACGCAACGCAACCGGTTGTTGACCGGGTTTTATACCTGCTGGGCGGCATGGTTCGGTACGGCATTGGGCATCCGCGCGAATTCCTCCTCATGAACCAACTGGCGCTGGTTCCTTTTATCCATGAGCGGGCCAAAGGCGATGTACCGGCGCTGGTCTCGGCCTTCAAGCAAGTGCTCATCGATGCCACACAGCAGCACTTGCTCAAGGCGATGGCGCCCGGTGTAATATTGGCGCTGCTCTCTGGGGCCATGAATGCGCTGGTCGAAGCACACATGAGGCAGCAAATTCACCTGGATCAGGCCACCATTGAGCAGGCGATGTCAGCTTGTTGGGATGCCATTAAACGCTAATTTTTTTTTGCCAAGTGTTTGGAATGAATATTCATTCCATTATTAAGATTGAACATAGGAAAGGCGAAGCCGTATGACAACACCGTAGGCAGAAAAACATGTGCCAGATCTCTTTGAGGTAAGCTAGCCATCCTCATTAGAACGCAAAAGATATATGTTCAAATTTGACAATTTCTCAATAAATCAAGGTGAAGCATGAAAGCAATTGTCCTTCATGAGTATGGCCCCGCGTCAATACTCACATACGAAGACGTTGAAGACCCCAAACCCGCCGAAGGCGAGGTGCTTGTGCGCGTCTCGGCCACCAGCATCAACCCGGCTGATTGGATGATACGCTCTGGCGCAGTCAAGGACATTCTTCCGGTAGAGTTTCCCTATATCCTCGGCTGCGACTTAGCTGGCACCATTTGCGAGATAGGCAAGGGGGTTACCGGTTTCGAACCTGGCGACCGCGTTATGGCTGTGGCACTGCATACCTATGCCGAACTGTGCGTCGTCAACACCGCCGAACTCGTCAAAATTCCCGCAGGCCTGGAGATGACCACTGCGGCCGCGCTTCCTCTAGTCAACGTCACTGGCGATTCGCTGATACGGCTTGGTACTAACGTCCA
Organism: Ktedonosporobacter rubrisoli; assembly: GCF_004208415.1. Lineage (GTDB taxonomy): Bacteria > Chloroflexota > Ktedonobacteria > Ktedonobacterales > Ktedonobacteraceae > Ktedonosporobacter > Ktedonosporobacter rubrisoli. Next base: position 191,251 of record NZ_CP035758.1, read on the forward strand.
ACCTGGTCAGACCGTCCTCATCACAGGGGCTTTGGGTTCCGTTGGTCGCTCAGCTGTCTTCGCGGCATCCCAGATCGGGGCTCGGGTCATCGCTGGCGTGCGGGGCAAACGACTTGACGCTGCCCGGCAACTTCCTGGCGTGGAAGAGGCCATCGCCATCGATGATGACGCAGAGATTGACAAACTCGCTCCTCTCGATTGCGTGGCCGATATCGTTGGTGGGGAGCTCGCTGACAAGTTACTTGCCAGGGTCAAGGAAGGTGGCACCTTTGCTTGCTTCCCCAAGCGCAACCCACAAAACGCCGCACTTTATCCTACCGTCCATATCACTACCATTTTTGGGCAAGTCGCTGACACAACCCGGGCTGCGCAGATCTTGCATTATGCCGAGGCGGTACGCGACGGCAAGTTGACGATCCCCATCGAGCGCATTATGCCGCTCGCCGCTGCCGCCGAAGCCCAGAAAATCGCCGAAAAGGGGGGCGTTGCCAAGATCATTCTCGCCGTCTGAACACACGCGATCAGGTTATATGCTTAAGTCCAAAGGCAATTGTAGGGCTCAGGCGTATAACCTGAGCCCGCGCTTTAGACCGCCACAGCCTGGTAGTCCTTAAGCGTGATAGCGTTAGCAGCTTGTTGAACTCCCTCGGCAAATTTTTTTGCAATCACGCCCTTCCACGGCATATATGATAGTGTTCGCAGCATCGTATACATAAGCCAGAGCTGCGCCTGGGACTGCGGAATCATGCTCTTGCTTCCACTAATCGCGAATTGCTGGTTCGCGGCAACAAAGCTGCGCATGATATTCTCATAGCGCGTGAAGGCTACACGATAATCGCCAGCCGCTTCGGCTAATTCTCCGGCCAGAACATAGGCTCCCACCAGCGCCAGACCTGTTCCCTGACCTGAAGCTGGCGAGGCACAATAAGCTGCATCGCCCAGCAGCGCTATCCGCTCACTTGACCAGTGCGGCATCTGGATCAAGCTTATGGCATCAAAGTAGAAGTCTGGAGCAGCCCAGACGCTTTCGAGCAAGCGGGGAGTATACCACCCATCAGCAGCAAACTTATCGACAAGGATTTGCTTTTGCGCTCGGCTATCTCGATAATCGTATTGTAGCAGCGGGGAATTGAAGAAAAAGATGCACTTGGCCTCAGCATCCTTCCTTGTGCTATAGACACAAACTGACTTTTTTGCCATGCCATAATAGATCTCCTGGCGATCTAGCTGCAGGAAGTTTGGCACAGTGCAGAAGGAGATATAGCCGCCCAGGTGACGTATAAATTGCGACTCATCTCCGAAAGTAAGCTCACGTACGCGCGAATGCAGCCCGTCAGCGCCTATCACCAGATCAAAGTGACGCGACGAGCCGTTTGCAAAGTTTACCTGGACACCATCTTCCCTTTGCTCCATGGAGGCGATGGAATCGCCAAAAATGTATTCGGTCGTGTCGCGAGTTCGCTCATAGAGAATATGAGCAAGATCACCGCGCATAATCTCGTCATCACGTCCTATTCGCCCACCCATAAAGTCGGCTGGCAAGGTCGCAATCGGCTTATTGGCTCTATTTACAAAGGTCGATTCCCGCATATCGGTGCTTGCCCGCTGAATATTATCCATGATTCCCATGCGGTCGGCTACTTCAACCGCTACTCCCCGAATATCTATTTTGTAGCCGCCCTCGCGCAAGGCCGGAGCCCGCTCAACGATGGTTGGATGAAAGCCATGTTGATGAAGCCAATAGGCTAGCGCCGGTCCGGCAATACTCGCGCCCGAGATGAGAACTGTCTGATTTTCATTACTCCCATATTTCATTGCTTTTCCTTTTCTATAGCTTCTCTCGAAGCTCTGAAATAACTACTTTTCTGCTCTGTTTCAGTTGCTGAAAGCTTTTGATATTTATGGTAATATTTTTATATACTCAGGCAATTAAAGCCAGATAACTAACATTTTTTACCATCATACAATTAAAATATACAATACATCAGCAATAAATGTCAATACTATGCTTAATTTAAGCAACAAGATGTCAATTCCTTGTCCATGGGGCTCTTCTACATAGATTAATCTCCCAGAAAATATGCTTGTGCTCTTCTCGCCTGCTCGGCAGAAAAGAGCCCAAAAAGCCTTGACAATTATTCTTACATAGTGTACATATAACACTAATAGATAGTGTATGACACACACTATTAGGAAGGAGCACAAGCCATATGAAAAATGCTGAAATGAAGCGCATCAGTGCTCTACTCTCAAGAGCTCAACGACCCGGGGAGATCTTTGGAAAGCTTGCAGGCACACAGGATCAGAAGCTGGAAACTGCCAGAAGGGTGTATCGGCAGATAGCAAAGGTACTTCATCCCGATTTGTATACGGAATCAGCAGATATCGAGAAAGCTAGCTCGGCTTTCAAAAAGCTAGTTCGCCTCTGGCTGCTGGCCCAGAAACAGATTGAGGATGGCACATACGGTAGAGCAGCTAATGAAGACAGCTTTGCGCCCTTTGATCTGCGTGGCCAGAAGGGCCTCTATAGAGCAAATCGGCTCCTGGCGCACGGCGATTACTGTGCGCTCTATATAAGTACGGCTCAGGATGGCCCAAAGACAAGAAGCATCCTCAAAATACCATCTAGTCCACGTGACAACGACCTGGCGGCAAATGAGACACGTATCCTTAAGCATCTAAGCGACAGCAAGGATTACGAGCAGTTTCGTCACTTTATTTCACAGCCAGTAGAGGCTCTGACGTATCAGGAAGAGGCCTCTGGGGCAGTGAGACAGATCAATGTGTTAGCTTATACCAGCGGGCTCTATTCTCTTAAAGAGGTAAGAGAAGTCTATCCGCATGGAATAGACCCGAAGGATATGGCCTGGATTTGGCGGAGGCTACTGGTCGCGCTTGGCTTCGCTCATGCTCATGGGGTCATTCACGGCGCAGTTCTACCCACTCACATTCTGCTCCACCCCTCTCAGCATGGAGTCGTATTAATCGACTGGTCATATGCGGTACTCAAGCCCGCTATAACTGGCGAGCGAATCAGGGCCATCAGCGGCGGTTACCGCGACTGGTATCCTGCGGAGGTTTTTGCGCGAGAAAGGCCAATGCCGGGCCTGGATTTCGCCATGGCAGCTCGCTGTATGATTGAGCTTCTTGGCGGCAATCCACAAATCGGCAGCTTAGCAGAGCACATCCCCTGGCAGCTCCAACACTACCTGAAAGGATGCACTCTCCCTAAAGCTGAACAGCGTCCACAAGCTGCGCATCTCTTGCTCACCGAATTCGATGCGCTTATCGAACGCCTCTGGGGGCCGCGCCAATTTCACACTTTTGTTATGCCGGAATGTCAGTGACACATCTTCAGGTGCCAATAAGGCTTGGGTCAAGGTTGTTGCAAGTTTGGGGCCGCCCTCAATGGGGCCAACCTGCACTTGCCAGAAACGCTTTTACAGAAAGGATGCATAGTTATGGGTAGCACAAACTGGTCCACCGACGCTTATAAGGAAGCTGCACGCTTACGGAAAGCAGCAGGAATGAATGACTTCGCCTACAGTGATGCAACGCGCTCAAGTGGTCGTTGGAGCATTCATCCAACGCTTGATCTCAAAGGGGTCACTTTTCGCGAGAGCCGCGATAGCGACGCGCACCCACAAGCTAATGCCGTCAGCGTGCTCTTCGACGAAACTGGTTCTATGGGAAATATTCCGCGCGTCTTTCAGCAGCGTCTCGGGACATTAATGCATGTCTTGCTCATCAAAGGCTATCTTCAGGACCCCCAGATTCTCTTTGGGGCCTTTGGTGATGCCACTTGCGATCGCTTGCCTTTACAGGTTGGTCAATTTGAGAGCGGCGTTGAGATGGATGAAAATTTGCGCAATATTGTGCTCGAAGGCAACGGAGGCGGCAACTGCCACGAATCTTACGAACTGCCCCTCTACTTTCTGGCCCGCCACACTGCTATTGACTGCTGGGAAAAACGTGGGCGCAAGGGATATGCATTCCTGATCGGCGACGAAATGGCCTATCCATTCGTCAACAAACAGCAAGTGGAATGGCTTATTGGAGATAAATTGCCTGAAGATGTTTCTCTCCCGCAGATCATTTCTGAAGTACAGCAACGCTACCATTTGTTCTTCATTTTTCCCCTCAACGCCAATCACGGTCACGATGAGCGTATTAAGGATTTCTGGCGTAACATCCTGGGCCAGCACGTCATCTTTCTTGATGATGAGAATTCGGTGAGCGAAACAATTGCTCTAGCTATTGGGCTTACCGAAGATGCCATCAATCTGGCAGAGGGCGCCGAGGATTTGAGCAAAGCAGGGGCAAGCGAGCAAGCAATTAATGTGGCCACCAGGGCCCTTGAAGTTTATGCTCATACAAAACAGGTTGCCCGCGTGACGGGCACTAATCTCCCGCTACAGAACTTTAGCGCTGAGCACATAAACCACGAACGCCTTTAACGTATTCATCGGTGGAGCTCTGTGGAGTACTTTAGCTCTACATGGGCCTCCCTTCTGGAGGAGCTATGACCCAGGCAATTTTGCTAGCCGATCTGGGGTTTGGCGATGCAGGTAAAGGAACGATTACCGATTTTCTCGCCCGTGAGCTGGGAGCGCATACAATTGTGCGCTATAACGGCGGTCCGCAAGCCGCCCATAACGTTGTAACCTCCTCAGGAATGCAGCACACATTTGCTCAGTTTGGCAGCGCGATGCTTCTGCCCTTGACAAAGACCTTGCTCTCGCGCTTTATGCTCATCAGCCCCCTGAATATGTTCAAGGAAGAGCGGCATCTCAGTACGCTGGGCATCACCAATGCCTGGCAGCGTACGTTTATAGATCGGCGCGCGCTGGTGATCACTCCATTCCAACGCGCGCTTAATCGCTTACGGGAAATTGCCCGCGCTGGACAACGGCATGGAAGCTGTGGCGAAGGTGTCGGTGAGTGCATGGCCGATTTTCTTCACTATGGCAACGCGTTACTTTTGGCGGGAGATTTAGAGAATCGCGCAACTATCCTTAAGAAGCTACATTTTTTGCGTGATCTCAAGCGTCAAGAGCTTGATGAACTACGTCCACACCTTCCAGGGACCGGGCAGGTCAAACAGGAATGCAGCCTCTTCACAGATCCAGCAATTCTTGCGGATTGCGCCGATGTCTATCACTACTTCGCGGGCTGCGTTACGCTGGTAGACGAAGCTCAGATCAGTGCACTCTTCGCCTATCCGGGCCCGTTGATCTTCGAAGGAGCTCAGGGTATTCTGCTTGACGAAAATTTTGGCTTCACGCCTTATACCACCTGGAGCACAACAACCTTCGCTAATGCTGAAACACTTCTTCACGAGCACGATTATGCGGGAGATGTGATCAAACTTGGTATCGTACGGTCTTATGCTACTCGTCACGGAGCCGGACCATTTCCCACAGAAGATAAGGCTTTGACACGCTCTCTTCCCGATCAGCATAATACCTGGAACAACTGGCAGCAGGCATTTCGCGTCGGACACTTTGATCTCCTCACCGCACGCTACGCTTGCGAGGTTGCTGGCAAGCTTGACTATCTAGCTATTACGCATCTTGATAGGCTGGCCTCGCTCCCCAGCCAGCAGATTGCCACGGCTTACCGGTATGGCGGAGCTCCAGCAGAGCTAGCAACTCACTTTGCGCATAGGGGAGAAAGGATTACAAAGATACGCGCGAATCAAAGCGCAAATCTGGCCTATCAAGAAGAGCTTACCAGAAAACTTTTTAAGTGTACGCCCGAATATTATGAGCTTTTGCCAGCAGCGCCCGGACAATCCCCACGAAAGAATTGCGCGACCTTTCTCTCGCTACTTGAAGAGCAACTGGGGACGCCAATCGCAATTACTTCAACCGGGCCAACGGCCGCAGATAAACAATGGCATCTGCCACGCCATCTTCTACAGCCGCTTAGCGCGAAAAAGCTCAAGGTTGTCAGCAAACCTGAGATGCTGACAACGCTTTCGCGGAACTGATTTTTATCGAGATTGCCAGGCAAATTGCATAATTGCCTCTGCTGCCAGTTTATAGCCGCCGGATTCCCGCGTATATTGCTTAATTTGTTGAACGCGTTCGTGAATGGTCACATCGTTGGCAACCCGTTCAACTGCGGCGCGCAATCCGGCACTGGTCACGGCATCTTTCTCCAGCGCCAGGCCCAGGCCCATTTCAGCAATGCGCTGCGCTGTCATTTCCTGCTCTACCATTTGTGGGATCGCCACCATAGGAACGCCATAGTAGAGGCTTTCCATCGTGCTATTCATTCCGGAATGCGTGACAAAAACCTTAGCCCGCTCCAAAATCTCAAGCTGTGGTACATAGGAAGAAAGCAAAAAATTCTCCGGGATAGGACCAAGTGCGGAAAGATCAATATGCTTACCATGTGAGAGAACTACCTGATAGTCGCTTTCTCCAAAGGCCTCGAAGCACTGCTTATAGAACGCTGACTCTGTGTTAAAGATGGTTCCCAGCGAGACATAGAGAAGTGGACGATCGTAATTTAGCTGGTCAAGCGGAAAATCGCTGGCTTGACGGCGCGGCGCTATGGATGGGCCAACAAAAAGAAAGCGCTCATCGAAAGTCTGCGCTTCCGGCTGAAACGCCTTTGGCAGAAAGACTATGTTGAGCGGTTCAGCATACATCATCTCTTCCATAAAACTTACTGGAGGCACATGATAGCTCGCACAGATTTCGGCAAGAACCTCATTTGTCTTTTCCACAACCTCCTTCATGCCAGGAAGATGATGGTTCGGACGAGATTCTAGCATTGAAGCCATATTAAAGTGCTCATTCATGGCATAGGTCGGGCGCAAGGAAATCGCGGGAACCTGTAACAGTTGTATAACAATTCTCGACCAGAGGACCATTGGATCATGCAGAATTACATCCGGTTTATCTGCCCGAATGCGATCCATTATCTGTGGTAAGACCTGGCGCATCTCCTCGCGCATCACCTCACCGCGTTGAGAAGGCACCTTCCCGATGCCTTTCAGCAAGCGCGATTCATAGGAGCGAATTGCGGCGCCAGTAGCCTCTACTGCCTCGCGAAACGCCTCGGGTAAGTAATAGATCACTTCTTGCCCGTGCGCGACAAGCTCCTGGGCAATAGCAAGGGTAGGATTTACATGTCCATAAGCCGGTAAGATTAAGAAGCTATATCTCATTACTCAGGAATTCCTTTCTTAAGTGAAAGACGAGCATCTTACGTTTTCTGATCATGCTCAGGCAAAAGGATAACGCTTCCCGTAGTTGCAGAAGCTTCAGCGGCAAGCGCCTCAGTCCCCTGAACAAGGGCCAGCAGATCCTGATCGCTCATCTTCGATAGCCAGCCAGGAAGAGGGTCCCGTGTCTCTCGCCCCCGCCGCAACTGCGCAACCAGTTCCTCGCCACGTTGGCTCAACTGAAGTACAGTACGCCTACGATCCTCACTATCTTCGGCTCGCTCAACAAGCCCCTCAGCAACCAGGCGATCAGCCAGCAAGCTCGCTGCTGAGCGGCCAACCTGCAGCTGCTCAGCCAGCTGGCTCACCGTGATCTTGCCATGGTGAGACAGAACGGTCAGACCCTTCAATTGGGCCATGCTGATATCGAGTTCTAGAAAGCTTGGCAGCGCCATTTCTCGCACAAACGAGCCAACGATAATCTTTTGCGCCTGTTGCGCCCTTTTAATGAGCTCTTCACGGTTGAGATCCATATCCGCTCCCTCCTCTTCATAATAAATAAGTATACCTCAATAGTTTAAACATGTCAAACTATTTAGCAAAATTTATCTTGTTACAAACCTCAAACTATCTTTGCTAACGAGCTCTTCCAGCTGGGAGATTTAAATAGCTGAAGGCACACTTGAGAAGAGGCTAGAGCTATAGCGGCGCCGATCTTCTCGATTGAACTGAGACACCCAATTTTTGGCAGAATATATGTACAGAATGATAATGCTCTTCTTCTTTCCTGCCGGGGAGAAAGTTGGCAAGCCAGGTGTGGGCGCACAGGAAACGAAGAAAAGGTGGGCCTGCTTCTAGAGATCAGTCACATTGGTAAGCAGTTGACTAACAGCTTGCTGATGATAGTGACCTATCTCGCTCAGAAAACCCAAGGCCATCTTTGCCTCTTGCTGAGCAACAAGAGATTGGCCTTGGGCAATGGCCACGCGCGCCAGGCCGGTATGAGCTTCTGCGATAAGCTCTCGGAAGTCAACAGGACAGAGGCTAAATACCTCTCTGAAGGTTTCTTCTGCTGCCGAAAACTCCGCCTGCTTCATTTGCCACTCGCCCTGGGCCAGGAGCCCTGTCCCAAGACAATGAGGGATCGCTATTTGGCGGGCAAGGGCAACTCCTTCAGGAAGATATGTCTTGACCAGGCTTTCATCTTCCTTTTGCAGAGCTACAAGCCCTAGCAGGATGAGAAAAAAGCAGCGATATTCGACATCATCTTCCTGACAGGCAGATAGCCCTTGCCGAAGAACCTCCTGAGCTTCTGAGTAGCATCCTTGCTCAAACTCTAACATGCCCTGGACCAGCTTAAGTAATGAGAGCGTCCTCTGATTCGCCTTGCTCTCTTGAACAAGATGCAAGCCTTCTTCGATAAACTCCTGAGCACGAGAAAAACTTCCCTGTTTGACAAAAGTCATACTACAAACAGCCAGAGCCTCGCCAGCCAGGCTATCCACACCGGACTGACGGGCTAGTCCCTGAGCTTCTTGCAAGGTATCCTGGGCAAGAAGATAATCACCTCTTTCCATCAGGAGCCAGCCAAAGGCTACAAGTAAGTATCCAAGGTGATTCTGATACTTCCACTCTCGGGCCAACCTCAAACCTTCCTGGAGTGTCGCCTCGGCCTGCAAAAATTTCCCCAGCGATGTCTGAACCTGGCCAAGATTTGTAAACACCGCAAGAAGCCGGCTCTGGGCATTACAACTTCGAAGCAGTGCTAAGCCTTGCTGGAGGAGAAGCTCTGCCCGGCTATACTTTCCTTGATAGGCATATAACAATCCAAGATTTCCCAGTATTTTCCCCACCTGGTTGGAGGAATCGAGCTGACGAGCCAGCTCCAGCGCTTCTTGAAAATACCTCTCAGCGCACTTATATTGCCCCTGCCCGCCAGTAACCGTCCCCAGTAGTTCAAGCACATCGACAACGCTTTGGGTTCTTTCGCACTGACGGAAAAGCTCCAATCCTTCCAGCAAAAGGGCTTCCGCTTCAGCATCTTTTTCTCGTTCGCGCAAACTGGTTCCCAGGAGCCGAATAATGGTTGCAAGATGAGGCCAATCCTGCAGAGCCTTTGCTCTCTGATAAGCAGTTTGGAGATAGGTTTCACCGAGAGAATACCAGCCACGCTTATGCATATAGGGCGTGATCAGGCAGACGCAGTGAACAAACTCTGAGTTAAAGTTCCCTTTGAGGGCCAGATCTAGCGTCTGCAGAAGCAGATGATGTTCTTGTTCCAGAGCTCCATCTTCCGCAATATCCAAGCTTGCATCCTGCTGCAAAGAGCGTTCGAGATAGGCAACGACATACGCAATAAGCCGCTCCTCTGCCCGAGTATTCGTCTGCAATGTGTAGGCATAATCTCTAGTTGTCTGGTGTATCTGATATCGATTAGTGTTTATGACCTCCAACAAACCAGCATCTATCAAGCTGTCAAGCACTTCTACAGTTGTATTTGCCACAGCCAGCGCTACTTCCTCCGAGAATGTATATGGTTTGGCAGGCAATGAAGCAAGCGCAACTAACACATCCCGGACAGTCTGATCCAAAAGCACAACACTCATAGCAATAATCGACTGCAAGGTCAAGGGTGACCCTGCAGGCAAGCGCGGATCAGCCATCAAGCCAGCCTGGGATTGCGCCAGATGGAGGCGCGTTTCAGCATATTGCAGCTGGTCAAGCGCAGCTTGTATGCGCCGTCGCGGGTAGCGCTTCAGGCTTAAAAGGTAGTTGCCTATCAGCGTCAGTGCTAGAGGAAGGCCTCCGACGTTCTCAACTAACCTTTGTATCATCTCTGCCGGCTCGTTTTTCAGGGAAGGAGCCAGGGAAGTGAGCAGATCAACGCCATCCTGCTGCGTCAGCTCGGATACACGAAATGCTGCAGTCCCGGCAAATTGAAGTGCAACGTCAGGAATGCGCGTCGTGAGGAGATAGGTGCAAGCTGTCCCACCTACAATACTACTCAGGGCATCCTCAATCCGCCAGGCATCGTCGAGAACCAGGAGGATGCGACGATGCCCAATCTTGCGCCGTAAAGCAGAAGCCCAGACATCTCCTTCCTCTCCACACTCGGAAGCTACCACCTGTTCGCTCAAGCCAAACAGATGGCCCCAACGTCGAAAAAGCGCAGGGAGATCTGGTTGCGGCCCTAGCGTGGCCCAAAGGATACCATCGGCAAAATAGCCCTCTACTTCAGGATCCAGGGCCAGCGCCTCAGCAATGGAGCTCTTGCCTACGCCGGGCAAGCCATACAAGGCCACATAGTTCATTTCTCTCTCATGCCAGAGACATTCCTTCAATTGCCTCAATATCTCTTCACGTCCCACCAGCCTACCAAAGCGCGTATGGCGCAATGGAATGGCATCATCATAGATTGGGGGAATGGTGCGAGAAGAAGAGGAACGAGACGAATATTTTGCCAGACCCAATTCCTTTGCACTTTTCTCAAAGAGGCTACAAAGCCTCTCCCGATATCTGGAATTTGGAGTAGCAACCCCATTTTCCCAGCGATTAACCAGAAACGCGCGCGGAGCTTCAATACGATCAGCAACTTCTTGTTGGGTCCAGCCACGTTCCAGCCGAGCTCGCCTTAAGAAGACATTCGGGTGAGTTTGGGTATCCCTTTTCAATGTCATAGAAAATCTCTTCTCATTTTGCGTAGAAAGTACATCCAGCTTTCCTTTTATACGGTGATACATGAAGCATATCACATCTAATTTTATCATTTAGCTCTATTCTTAAAGATAGTCATAACTTCACAATAATCTATTCTAATATCAGATAAAATCCATAACTTATTAGCATGTAATTTATCATCATAATTTACGTGAGCATATCTACTTTGTATCTTCATACTCCACGATATATATTTTTGCTGAAGCGCTAGCTATACTTTATTTAAGCTCGAATACAAAACAGCCATAATATACCCGCTATGCCCGCACTACGTACTGAAAGGGGCTGCTTTGTCTTTGAGCGAGGAAAGTATCCATTGAAACGGGAATTCAGCAACTATCGAGTGAAAGCTGATTATCGCTGCGAAATGTTTTCCCTTTTCCTGGAAACGTTGCCAGACCATCAGTCTGAGGAGGAACCATCATGAAGGAACTTTTGGCACAAGAGCTTTTGGCGCAAGAATTCATGCTGACCGCTTCGATCACTGAAGTGACCGAAAAAGAGATCACTGACGAAGATTTTGAGCTGGATATCCGCGTTGCCAATCCGTTACAGCAAGAAAAGACGCCTATGCCTCAACAAATTCTCATGACCCCTCGCACATGTTTTCCAAGCTGCAACGGCACCTGTTGTTAAATAGTGCAGGCACCTTAGTTAGTTAGCACATTGGTACCGGCAAAAATTAGCATTTTTGTCGGTACGCTACTCTGTCAGCCAACAATATCATCTGAGAAGAAAATGAGGAGCTTCATGTCCATGCAACCAGGCAAACCACCTCTACTGCACTATGATGCAAGCCTCGCCCAGAGGAGCGCATCAACCTCAGGTTGGGAGATACTCATTGATGAAACACTGCGTCGACGAGCTCTGAAAGCTGCGTTGTTTATCGCGGGCCGTATGCGCGAACCTCTCTTCGTTGATGCGCTGGCGAAACAAACAGTTCCGTCTATTAGCTCCAAAGGTAGATGGACATCGGCCTCAATTTCAGGAGGTCTTGCCGGCATTGCCTTGATGTATGGATATTTCGCACGTTGCTTTCCAGGGCAGGGTTGGGATCTTACAGCGCAACGTTATATGAAAATGATCGCAGAAGATACCCAGCAGATAGGTCTCACCTTGATGGGGGCTTTTAGTGGCACCGCAAGCATGGCAACTGTGCTGGAGAGCTTGAGCCAGGGAGGCCGACGTTATAAAAAGGCCTTATCCCTCACGCAACAGGCGCTCTTTGAGCAGATCAAGGAGCATACCTGGATACGCTCGCCTGCAGAAGAGGGGATTGACTTTGCAGATTATGACGTTCTAGCCGGAGCAGCGGGGTTGCTGGCCTCTCTCGTTAGCACAGAAAAACAAACGGAACCTCGGCTAGCGGCTATCGAGACATTGCTTGAGTATCTTGTCTGGCTAGCAGAACCCGACCAGAGGCTTGGAGGGGAACGCTGGTATGTCCCGCCCCATTTTGCCACTGACGCCCAGCGCGATCTCTTCCCAGAGGGCTTTTTTGACTGTGGTCTTTCACACGGCGTACCGGGAATATTGGCCGCGCTCTCGCTAGCATGGCTGGCTGGATATCGCTACCCTGGCTTAAGGGAAGCTATGGACGCGCTGGCTGGCTGGATAGTAGAGCATAGCATACACGATCAATGGGGAATTAGCTGGCCTACAAGGATTCCCCAGCAGGTAGCTTGCTTCAAAGAGGCCTGGTCTACCCTGCCACCTGCGCGAACTGCCTGGTGCTATGGTGGACCCGGTGTGGCTCGTAGCCTCTGGTTGGCAGGAAATGCGCTCGATAATCCCGCTCTGTGCCATCTAGCTATCACGGCCATCGAGTCTGCGCTACGCCGCCCTACACGTCTTCGCTATATAGATGCGCCTATGCTCTGCCATGGCATATCCGGGCTTTTACAAATCTGTATGCACTTCGCTCACGAAGGAGAAAGCACGCTGGCGAGAGAACATGTCTCGCTCCTGCTAGAAGATCTACTCCAAGGATTTCAGCCAGACTATGCCTTTGGCTTTCGTTATCTGGAGACAAATAACCTGCTGATCGATTGGCCCGGATGGCTCACAGGTGCGGCAGGTATTGCCCTGGTACTGCTCGCAGTAAGTACACCGATCGCGCCGGCCTGGGATCGCCTTCTCTGTATTGCATGAGGCGCCTTGGTCTCTACCACTTCTATTGTGCAGGTGCTGGCGCCGTGGAGGCTCGTACAATAAGTGTTGGCGTAAGGCGCACAAACGTTGGCCCATTTTCGGGAAGTGCGTGCGCTTGAAGATAGGATGTGATCAGCTGCATTGCCTGCTCCCCAAGCACGCGGGCGGGCTGTTGAACAGTAGTAAGGGCAGGTTGAAGCAAGCCTGCAAAGGGAATATTATCATAGCCAACAATTGAAAGCTGGTCGGGCACGACAAGGCCGGCTTCCTGAGCAGCAATCATCGCCCCTACGGCAACAAGATCATTGTAGGCAAGCAAAGCTGTTGGAGATGCTGCGTTCTTTGCACGTTCTGGTTGTATGCTGCTCTTTAACAGCTCATGCGCGGTTTCTCTGCCTCCCTCAAGCGTAGGTTTGCCCGGCACAACATAATTTTCTGGAATGGCCATGCCAGCTTCCGCACACGTTGCACGAAACGTGGCGAGGCGGCGCTGGTATATTTGCGCGCCTGGCGTTCCCCCAACAAAGGCGATGCGACGATGACCCAAATCCACAAGGTGCTGCATTGCCGCTCTGATTCCTGCTTCCTGATCGATTTCTACGGTTCCCAGGCTGGCCGAAAGCGGCAGATGATTAATGAATACAACAGGTATCTCCTCGCGCAGGAGCGAACGCAGGCGCTGCTCTGGCAAGCAGGAGGCACAAATAATTAAGCCATCCGTCTGGCGCTCTTCAAGCAAGCTCAGGAACTGGGCCTCACGCTCGGCATTGTCAAGCGTATCATAGAGCACAATATTTAATCCATACAAGAGGGCAGTTTCCTCTATCCCGCGCACAATTTCGGCATAAAATGGATTAGCGATATCGGCAATAACCACTCCAAGAGTTCTCATCCGAGGCATAGCGGAAGGGCGCCCCTGCGTACCAGGCTGATAATTGAGCCGGGTCATGGCCTCAAGCACGCGCTGCCGTGTCATTTTTGAGACGACGGGCCGATTATTAATTACACGCGATACTGTGGCGGGAGAGACGCCCGCCATCTGCGCGACAACATCTATCGTGACCTCCTCAGAGGCTGCTCTATTATTCGTTGCGTTGATTTTCTCCACCATAGCTTGCTTCTAGTGCCTTCCTGCTATGCTCCACCATATGGTTCTGTGTTTCAGCTTGCTGCCCTATTCTATCTTATTTTTCTGTTTGCGTCACTAGTGATCCTTCCCTCACATTGACAGCAAGCTAGCATTGATGCTATATTCTCTGCAAGGCTTTCATGAAAGTTTATTTGAAATATTTTTCTGTAAATCATTTTGAAAGGAGGCTGAAACGCTAGCTTCGGCTGACAGCCCACACTGTGGGCCGAGGAGGGATAGTCATTTTCTCTGGTCGTTGTAGGATCGTCCGTGCCATGTTAACAGGTGAAACTCAGGTTTTGTAGGATTGTGGCAGTGTCCGCCGCGATACACCTCACCTGCGCGCACGCTTTCGAACGGAGGCTATCTAAATGTCGGTTCTTGACTGGATTGTCCTGGCACTTTATTTCTTGCTCATGATTGCTATTGGTATCTGGTCCCATCGCCAGGTCCATAATACAAGCGATTATTTTACTGCTGGCGGAAAGATGTCGTGGTGGCTGGCGGGTATCTCGCATCACATGTCAGGCTATAGCGCTGCTGTTTTTGTTGGTTATGCAGCCATTGCCTACACCTATGGCTTTACTCTTTACGTATGGTGGGCCTTTGCAATTAGTGTGGCCGTCATTGCCGGAGCGTTTATTATCGCGCCGCGCTGGTCCCGGCTCAGGCAGAGGCTACACGTTATCTCGCCCATGCAATATCTAGCAACCCGCTATAATGTACCAACTCAGCAATTATTGGCCTGGAGCGGCACCCTGTTAAAGGTCTTTGATGTTGGCGCCAAATGGTCAGCGGTGGCAATCATTCTCAACGTCTACACGGGGTTACCAATTGCTGTAGGCATTCTCCTCTCCGGCGGTGCTTCCTTAATTTATGTCACAGTGGGTGGCTTATGGGCCGACGCACTTACTGACTTAGCTCAGTTTATTGTGCAGCTTGTAGCCGGCATCCTGCTCTTTGTGATCGTCTTGCTGAAATTGGGAGGCATTACAGCTCTGGGGAGCATGTGGGATCGACTCCCAGCCAGCCACCATGGCTTCTTTAATGGTCCCTATACGCTCTGGTTTGTCCTGGCATATTTGCTCATCAACTTCTTGAGCTATAATGGTGGCACCTGGAATCTGGCCCAACGCTTTATCGCTGTTCCCAGTGGACCCCAGGCCCGCAAGGCCGCTATTCTTTCCGCAGTGCTGTATCTTATCTGGCCAATCATCCTATTTTATCCAATGTGGGCAGCACCTCTCTTTTTTCCGCATCTCTCAGATCCTTCGCAAGCCTATGCTATTATGTCGCGGTCCCTTCTTCCACCAGGCTTGATGGGTTTTGTGCTTGCCGGTATGTTTGCCCACACAATGGCAATGACCTCCTCAGATGCCAACGCTATCTCCGCCGTGGTGACCGGCGATATTTTGCCCTATCTCTCTCGCAAGCTGCGCAATCTATCGGGCGAGGGATCGCTGCGCGCCGCCCGCATCGTTACCATTATCTTTACCATCTTGAGCATGGTCATTGCGCTAGAAGCTGATCTCTTTGGTGGCGTCATCGGCCTGCTGGTAACCTGGTTTGCCGCGCTCGTCGGACCTATCTCGATACCAATGCTGCTTGGCTTGCTGCCGGCCTTTCGACGTAGTGGCTCGACAGCAGCAATTGTCTCCTGGGCTGCGGGTATTCTTGCCTTCGCCGTCATTAAATATGGTTTCACCAACGATGTCGCGGCAACTGTGGGTCTCCCCGTTCTCATATCCCTCGTTCTCTACGTAGGGATCGGACTGCTCTATAATCGCGCCAATCCGCAGACCGATGCGCTTGTCGATTCGTTGAGCAGCGAGCCAAAAGAGGAGCAAATAGAGAAAACCGGATTGGTAGAGGCCAGTGAGCTCTAGCAAGCGAGGCTCATAGAGAGGCATTGAAATATCGTTAAGAGAGGTGGCATAGTGTATATAGACGACTATCGAGCGTTACAGGAGTTTTATCAGCAGCATCTTGCAACTGTCATTCTACCTTTCTGGCTAGAGCAGGGCATAGACACAGAACAGGGAGGCTTCTTCACCTGCTTCGATAATCGAGGGGAAAGGCTGGTAAGCTTCGACAAATATACCTGGTCTCAGGGACGCATGATCTGGTTGCTGGCCCGTCTTAGCGAGTTGAGCCGTGCTGGACTGCTTCAACACGACGCCAATCGTTTGCTTGTTCTGGCCGGACAGGGCGTTGAGTTTGTAAGGCAGCATGCCTTCCTTGCCAACGGCAATTGCGCCTATTTGCTCGATCGCTACGGTAATAAGCAAGAAGCGTTACCAGGCAAGGGACTTGATATCAGCTTTTTTGCCGATTGCTTTGTGGCGCTTGGCTTTAGCGAATATGCGCGCGTGGCTCGCGATGCTGAAGTGCTTGAGCAGGCTCTGACCTTATGTACACACATCATCCAGCGTCTTAAGGCCGGCGCAGTTCGCAGCGAGCCATATCCAATTCCAGATGGCTACGAAGCGCATAGCACCTCAATGATTATGCTCAACGTAACGCAGGAGCTAGCCAGCGCGCTTGAAGCATTTGGAGATGCGCGGGCTGCTGAAGTGCGCAAGCTCAGCTTTGCTTATATGCAGGCAATCATGGAGCGCTTCTATCAGCCAGGCGGCCTGATTGCTGAGATTTTGCCTTTGCAGAGTGCTTCACAAGAGAGCGTACTATGCAGGCATGTGACACCAGGCCACGCAATTGAGAGCATGTGGTTTGTCTTGCGCGAGGCACGCCTCCAGGGACAGCAGCAGTGGCTTAAGCCGGCCACACAGGCCATAGCTAAAGCTTTCGCGGTGGGCTGGGATCAAGACTATGGCGGTCTGTTCCGCTTCGTAGACAGGAACGGCGGGCAGCCGGGAGGTTTACAGATGGGCACGCCTTATGAGCAGCTCATTCTGGATACCTGGGATACAAAGCTCTGGTGGCCGCATTCAGAGGCTCTGTACGGAACGTTGCTGGCCTACGAGTTGAGCGGGGAAAGAATTTTTGCTGAGCTCTATCAGCAGGTACACGAGTATGTATTTAAAACATTTCCCCATCCTGAGCAGCCCGCCGGCGAGTGGATTCAGATTCGTGATCGGCAGGGACAACCTATAGATAAAGTTGTGGCCTTACCGGTCAAAGATCCCTATCACATTATTCGCAATCTTGTGCTCATTATTGAGCTGCTCCAGGCACATTTGCCGCGAGCATGAGGTCAGCCTTAATGAAGGAGTGAATATGCCCACTCTTTGAACAGATTGTGAAGGGCTCTGCTCGGCTCTATATCAGGACTGCGTGGGCTCTTAGGAAGATGTGAGAAAGCGTGGAGCGTAAGCCCTGTCTGCTTGCGCTCCACAGGGCTAAGCGCAGGGCAGCACTGATAGAGTCGGGCCATCTTACAAAGGAGATGAAAATGAATACGCAAGCGAAACCCATCGCTTCGCGCAGCGTGGATAAGCTGCGTGTCAAGATTTATGCTGATAGGCGGGAGCTTGGTCGAGCCGCCGGTCAGGATGTCGGCGCAAGGTTACAGAAATTGCTCACCCAACAGCCGCAAGTGCGCATGATCTTTGCGGCCGCTCCCTCACAAAACGAGTTCTTGCAGGCATTATCCCGGTATGAGGGCCTTGATTGGTCCCGCGTCGTCGCCTTTCATATGGATGAGTACATTGGGCTGGCCGAGGACGCACCCCAGCGTTTCGCCCGCTATCTTTCCGATCATCTCTTTCATCTCGTCAGGCCTGGCCAGGTACACTTGATCAATAGTAGCAACGATATAACCGCCGAATGTAAGCGCTACGCAACACTACTCCGCGCCGCGCCAATTGATATTGTATGCCTGGGAATTGGCGAGAATGGCCACATTGCCTTTAACGATCCGCCGGTCGCAGATTTCAACGACCCGTTAGAGGTAAAGCCGGTTGCCCTGGATATTACCGCCCGCCAGCAACAAGTCAACGATGGCTGCTTCGCGCGCCTTGAAGATGTGCCTACCCATGCCATTACGCTGACGATTCCCACGCTCTTATCAGGCAAAGCTTTGTTCTGTATGGTCCCCGGGCCAACAAAACGTGCGGCTATACGCCAGACTCTCTGTGGCCCGATTAGTAGCGCTTGCCCAGCTACAGCCCTGCGCCGCCATGTTAATTGTATGCTCTATCTCGATGCCGCTTCGGCCGAGCTGATAGAGACAAATAGCCCATAGCAACGAGCCATTTATAAACGTTATCCTCCGTACTTTATTTTTCAACGGCAAGCACAAGTGGAAATCTAATAATCTCAGCGTCATAGATAGTTTTAAAGAATAACGAGGAAAGGTTCATGATGAATATTTCGGTAACGACTCGCTACCTGCACCTGATTACAGATCATCTTCAACAATTACATGACACGAATCAGGCAGCGCTTCTGCAGGCTGCGCGCATGGTAGCAGAGCAGGTCAAGGCCGACAAGCTTGTCTATGCCTACGGGCCTGGCGGCCACTCAAATCTTGGCTCGCAAGAACTCTTCTTCCGTGCTGGAGGACTGATGCATGTAAGCGCGATCCTTGATGAGGGCACGCTATTGAGCGGAGGAGCGCTGCGCTCAATGGCAATTGAAAGAACGCCCGGCTACGGCCGCATCGTTATTGCTGACTACGGCTTGAGCGAGGGAGATCTGTTGATCCTGATCAACGCGTATGGTATTAATGCAGCCTTGATCGATGCAGCTTTAGAGGCTCGCGAGCGCGGCGTGAAGCTTATCGGCGTAACCTCTGTTCGCCATGCCCAGGCCACGCCTGCTAATCATCCTGCCCGCCATCCTTCCAAGAAAAATCTCTACGAGCTAGTCGATGTCGTCCTCGATAGCATGATCGAGGTAGGGGATGCGGTTCTTCAGATCGAAGGAATCAGCCAGCTTGTCGGTCCCATGTCCACTTTTGCCACAGCTTATCTGCTCAACTCTATGGTTGCCGAAGCCGTACAACTGCTCGCCCAGGAAGGAGTGGACCCCCCTATCTGGCGTAGCGGCAATGCGCCTGACGGGGATGAGCTCAACAATAGGTTTATCCAGCGTTTTAAAGGGCGCATTAAGAAGCTCTAACTCCACTTATAAAACGCTTCAGAGCCTCAGTTGCTCGCGTCTAGCTATTTTAGAAAGGCCTTACAACTATGTGGATTGAAGGGCGACTGGTCGAGAACAATCAGACTGTGCGCCTGCAAGTAAACGGTGCCACAATTGGAAACATAGAGGCTGTCAACCTTGATACTTCTGTCTGGATTGCCCCTGGCTGGATCGATATTCAAGTCAACGGATATGGTGGATATGATGTCAATGCGCCAGGCGTAACGCCAGAGAGCATCATCGCCCTGACCCGCTTACTCTGGCAACGCGGCGTGACTGCGTTCTGTCCAACCGTCATTACTGCCTCAGAGGAAGCAATTTGCCACAGTTTGGAGGCCATTGCGCTAGCTTGCGAAAGGGATCAGCGCGTAGCCCATGCTATTCCTTGCATCCATGTTGAGGGCCCGGCCATCTCGCGCGAAGATGGGCCACGCGGCGCTCATCCCAGATCCCACGTGCGAGCTCCGGATATCGCCGAATATCGGCGCTGGCAGGTAGCAGCTAAAGGACGTATTGGTCTGGTTACCCTGGCTCCAGAATATCCGCAAGCCAGAGAGTACATCCAGGCTCTGAACGCTGAAAATGTCGTGGTCGCGATAGGTCACACTGCCGCCAGTTCGGAACAGATTCAGGAGGCCGTCAATGCAGGAGCGCGCCTGGCTACGCATCTAGGCAATGGAGCACATGCCCAACTCAAGCGCCATCCAAACTATATCTGGGAGCAGTTGGCAGAGGATCGCCTACTAGCAAGCTTTATCTGCGATGGGCACCATCTTGCGCCGGCGGTAATGAAGGCGATGCTGCGCGCCAAAGGCATTGGAAGCTCCATTCTTATAAGCGATGCTGTAGCGGTCGCCGGCCTGGCGCCTGGCCTCTATGAGACGCCTGTAGGTGGGAAGGTAGAGTTATTAGCCAATGGCCGTCTCAATCTCTATGGTACGCCTCTGCTAGCTGGTTCAGTAAGCTCGTTGCCAGAATGCCTGGCGAACGTTCTGCGCTACACCGATACTACTCTTAGCGAGGGAGTGCGTATGGTAAGTACGCATCCGGGGCAACTCCTGCAGCTTGACGCGCGCGAGAAACGCGGCTCTGTCGTCAGTGGAAGCGCTGCTGACCTGACCCTATTTCGCTTCGATGCCGCAACTGGAGACATTATCATTGAAACTACGCTCGTTCAGGGCGAAGTTGTCTACCAGCGTCTTGCCTGAGAGCCAGCTGTACCGGTATCATCTCGATGATACAAACAACGAGGAGTACGCCATGTCCTATACAGAATTTACTAGTAACCACACCCTCCTGATGGGTGTGGCGCGTGCGGTCATTACACCTCCAGTAGGAAGCGAAATGTCTGGCTTTATCGCCAGGAATTCCGGTATGCTGGGGGTACACGATAATCTTTACATGCGAGCTATGGCCTGGTCCAACGGCGGCAAGGATGCATGTGCCCTCTTACTCACGCTCGATGTGATTGGTCTCGACCACTCAACTGTGGAGACCCTTCGCGAGCATATCACTAACAGTACGGCAATACCTGGAGAACGTATAGCGATTACCGCAACACATACCCATGGAGGCCCTGCGGTAATGGATGGGCGCCTGGGCGGGAAAGTAGATCCGGGCTATCTTGACTCTCTACTTCAGCAGGCTACTGAAGTCACATCTTTGGCTATAGGAAAAATGATTCCTGTAACTGCGCGCTTTACTATCGGCACCGAGCCAACAGTTGGTAAGAACCGGCGCATTCCCGGCGGGATTATCGATCCTGACGTTCCTGTAGTGCGCTTCGACAGCCTTGATGGGCAAACCTATGCTCTGTTAGTGAGCTATGCTTGCCATCCTGTTACCTTGGGGGCCGATAATCTTCTAACTACGGCTGATTACCCAGGGTATACCGTGCGCACGCTCGAAGCTATCTACACTAATGCTCACGTACAATTCGTCACTGGTTGCTGTGGCCAGATCAATACAGGCCACTCAGCCCAGGATAGCGTTAAAGGACGCGGTTTAGAGCGCCGGACATATGCAGAGTGCCAGCGCCTGGGGCGTTTGATTGCTGCTGCAGCTTTACAGGCTTCTGAGCGTGGAGCAGCTCCGGGCGGTACCCCTCTGGCAACTATCACTACTACGCAAGGGAACGCTAAAGTACAAATCTTGCGACGTATCGTTGAGCTTCCTTTGCGCGAATCCGAGTCTCCCGAGGCGCTGCAGCGCTTCGCCGCTCAATGTACTGAAGAAGCTACACGCCTCCAAAGCACTGGCATCTCAACTGGCGATGTACTTTTACTGCGTAGCTGGGCAGAGTGGGCCAAAAAGCTTAGCACTGATCCTGACCCGCAAAAGAGCATCAGGGCTGAAATCATGCTGCTGGCCCTTGGCGAGATCTGTATCGTTATGCTGCCAGGGGAACCATTTGTGGAGCTAGGTCTGAGCATCAAAGCCCGCGCTAAGCACAAGGCTCTTATGGTCATTGGCTATGCCAATGGCTGCCCTGGCTATATCGCTGATAGATCTGCTCACGAAGCTGGTGGCTACGAGGTGACAGAAGCTTATCGCTTCTATAATTATCCCGCCGGCTTTGCGCCAGAGGCTGCCGATATGCTCATCGAGGGTGCGCTTGAGCTACTGGCTCGGTTGGAGTAGGGCAGCCTTTACTTAGCTGATAGGCACTTATACTGCTGACAACATTATTTTTTATATAGCTTCTGTACCTATATGCCTCTAGTAACTAGATATTTCTACTAAAGGCATATAGATTTTTCTTCTTAAAGAACGTTTTGTGCTACTCTACTAAATCCCTTCAGAAATCCCAGAATGCTTAGCAAGAGCACACTGCATGCTAGACTGCAAAGGCATTCTTAACAGATATCTTGACATAAACTATTCGATCAAGTATATTTACCTTGACAAATATAATTTCTGCTCTTTTTACCCGCTTGTTTGCTCTGGTATAAAGAGATAGATAAGAAACTTTCATCAAACCTCATCCTAATGAAACATCGAGTTACCCTGCTAAAGGTAACTGCTCCTCGCTAAAGTAGAGAGCCAGGCATATCGTGCTTGAAAGGGGCAGGTGCGGTCATCTCTTTTTCGGGGCAGAGAAGGAAACTCCGCTAAATATTGATACATTTAAATATTAAGGAGAGGACAGATGTAGTATTAGAGGCTCATCAGCTAAGTGCAGCATATATTCATCAGCTGTACGTACGCTTCTGTGATCATCCCATCCTGAGATAATAGAGACGAAAAGGAAGGAAACCTATGGCACAATCGCAAGCTTCTCGCCAGTCAGTATCGCTGTGGACCAATCGCAATTATGTATTGTTATTAGCCGGACAATCATTCTCCCTCATAGGAGATTGGTTCTTTTTAGCGACCATCTCATTATGGATCATTGATCGGCTAGCGCGTGGTCAGTCCTGGCTTCCCCTGGCCGTAGGAGCCGTTCCGCTTATCGTGGCTTTTCCCTCGCTCATCCTGGGGCCGCTTGCGGGAGTCTTTGTCGATAGATGGGAGAGGCGAAAGACCATGCTCCTCACCGATTTGCTTCGCTGCGGTCTCGTGCTCCTTTTTGCCATAGCCATACTGTTCATCTCGGCGCCCGCCTGGCTGCTCGTGGGTTGTTACTGTATCTTGCTACTCTGCGCCTGTGGCTCGCAGTTCTTTGATCCGGCTCAGGTTGCCGTCATGAACGACTGTATCTTGCCCGAGCAGCGCCCCATGGCCTTCGGTTCGCTCAAACAAGCCCGCTACCTGGCGATAATTATTGGTCCGACCCTGGCCGCTCCACTCTATGTGGCCCTCGGGCCCTACTGGGCTTTCGGACTCAACGCAGCCTCTTATGGCATCTCCTTCCTGGTACTTCTCTTTGTTAGCGCTCCCCAATATAGCAAAGGTCAGGAGAAACAGGCCGGGTTCTGGCGCGAATTTGTGGAAGGGCTTCAATTTTTCCTCCGCAATCGCATTCTAGTAACTTTATTGACCACTGGTATGCTTTTCATGTTTGCATCCATGGCCTACAATACCTTCGAATTTCTCTATGGCGTAGAAAATTTACATATTTCTAATGGGCTTCTTGGGCTCTATGTCGCTTGTAATGGCCTGGGAGTCGTTATTGGCCTCCCGTTCGCTGCTTTCCTGGCCAGGCGGCTAGGAGAAGTCCAGCTGCTCTGGATGTTTCTCATCGGGAATGGGCTAAGTCTGGCTGCCCTTTCGCGCGTAAATACCATGCTCCCTGGAATGGTGTGCATATTCTTGATGGGTATCTTCAACACTGCCATCTTTGTCACGGTGCGCCCATTAACCATCCGTGTGACACCAGCTGAGTTTATTGGACGGGTAATGGCCTTCGAGACCCCAATGATCACTGTCGCTTCTTTACTGGGAGGTACCCTGGCGGGTATCCTGGCCTCAACTGTCTTGCTGCACTTCCATGCCACATTCGCCGGCTTCACCTTCCAACGCCTTGATACCATCTTTGCGCTAGCAAGCCTCATCATCATAGGTGCAGGTATCTTCGCCCGCCTCACGCTCTATCGCGAAGTGAAAAAGTTGAATGCACGCGAAACTGCAGCTAAAGAACAGCTAAGTTCAAATCCGGCCCCAGACAACATATCTGTCGCCCAGCATCCAGTCGCTCAGAAAGAGGAAGGAGACTACATAACAGATTAGAGAGATAAGAGACTTCTCTCATTATCTCCCCAGGTTCGCGCCAGAGGCTGCTGATATGCCTGACCATGGCGCGACTGAGCTCTCTAATGAAAGCTCAAGCAAAAGAGTGTGATAGGCATGTGCTAAAGCACGCCACTATTTTCCTTTTTTCCGTCCATGCTTCTAGCAATGGGCGGTTTGCTTATGTTATACTACATCTACAAAAGTGCCAACTCTCCAATAGAAAGGAGCGCTCTTATGCAACACAGATCAGGAATTAACAGATGGTGCATCCTTTCAGTTTTGGAGATTAGAGGCTTGCCCTAAGTCATTCATGCATGTTTCCTCCAAAACATTTCTTCAATCAGGCAGAAGATTGTGCCTTTTTCATGCCCTGAAATAGCGATGTGCCTTCAATATACTTAATGTTCTCCATAAGCATTAGATGCACTAGGTGTTATTGTGCTATTTTCACCATGCAAAGGAATAATTTCGTGGGAGATAAACAAAAACAGTTTCTAACTAAAGAAGAAGTGTTAGAGGTCAGCACACCCTTACCTCTGTGGCGTAATCGGGACTATCTGTTACTATGGAGCGGTCAGATCATTTCGCAGACTGGCTCCCAGGTATCACAGCTGGCTTTTCCTCTCCTAATACTTGCGCTAACTCATTCGCCTGCGCAGGCTGGAATTGCGGCCGCACTGCGTACCATTCCTTACCTGGTCCTCAGCCTGCCTGCAGGAGCCCTTGTGGATCGCTGGGATCGCAAGAAGCTGATGATCTTCTGTGACCTTGGACGTTTCTTGAGTATGACCAGCATCCTGCTAGCCCTGTTTCTCGGGCATCTCACCATCATCCAGGTGTATCTGGTCTCCATTCTAGAGGGAACCTTTTTCGTCTTCTTTGATCTAGCCGAAGTCAGCAGCCTTCCCCAGGTCGTCTCCAAAGAGCAATTACCGGCCGCCAGCGCCCAGAACATCGCGACCATGAATATTGCCATGCTCCTTGGCTCACCGCTGGGCGGCCTTCTCTATAGCGCCAATTGGGCATTTCCTTTTCTGGCAGATACGGTCTCTTATCTCTGCTCTGTCCTTTCGCTCTTTTTCGTCCGAACCTCATTTCAACAAGAACATGCAAGAAGCTCACGTGCTTTGAGAATAGAGGTCAAAGAAGGGCTAAAGTGGCTCTGGGAGCACAGGCTTATTCGCTCGCTGGCTATACTAATTTGTGGTCTCAACTTTATGACTGGGGGCATTACGCTGGTCATTATCGTTCTGGGACAGCATGTGCACGCCTCGGCGGTCGAGATCGGCGTCTTGCTTTCCGTGGCGGGTATCGCCGGAGTGCTGGGCTCGCTGGTAGCGCCGTTGCTGCGCCGTCGCCTGAGCTTCTCTGCCATCGCCATTATTACCCTATGGGCGCAGGCTCTACTTTCGCCGTTACTCATCCTGGCACCCAATTTGCTAGTCATTGCAATCCTGCTCTCTCTTCTCTTTTTTCTTTTCCCCATCTTCGACGTTGTGCAACGAAGTCTGCGTATGGCCCTGATTCCTGATGCATTGCAGGGTCGTATCAATAGCATCTACCGACTCATTGCCTTTAGTAGTAATCCTATCAGCCTGGCGTTGACAGGTTTCTTGCTTCAGAGCAAAGGAACTACCTTTACTATCCTCTTCATGGCTGGCGGCCTGCTGTTCCTAGCTCTTGCCGCTACCTTCAATCCACATCTACGTCGCGTAGATGCATAACCAGTGTTTTGAGAGACGGATCGGATCGGTCCATCTCTCAAGCCTTCAAAGATAGATCTGATATCTTCGTATAGAAGAAACGGCACGGCTTCCAGGCCCACTTTAATGTGCAGAGGCCTGGGGCTTCTGTCCAACCACGATAAACATCACTTTGGCCTGGAAGAAGAGCCCATCCCGCTCACGCTGTTCCAGCTCACTAAAGAATTCGCTAGCCTCCTGCTGAGATATCACTTCCTCCCGCTGCGCTGCAGCAAGCAAATCCTGCATCGCCTCGCGCTCCTCAAATGTGGTAAAGCAACGCACCATCGGGACAATTGACAACAGGTCGAGTCCGTGCCGCCTCATCAGGCCCGGCACTTGGCGCCCAATCCAGCTATTACGTCTATGCTCACTAAGAAAAGCCAGCACTCGACGGGTCAGCTCTCTATTCGCCATATCTAAAGCTCGCATGCCATGATCGATATCTATGATCAAAACACGCCCGCCGGGGCGCGTCACACGCACCATTTCCCCTATGGCCCGCGCTGGATCATCAAGGTGCTGCAAAACGCGCTCGGCTCGACAGCCATCGAACGAGGAATCAGCAAACGGTAGCTGAGTACAGTCTCCCTCGCTAAACTCAACTGGCGACACGGAACCTGCCCAACGCTTACGCGCCTGAGCAATCATCGTAACAGAGCTATCAAGCCCAATCACCTTGCCCGATGGGGCAACCAGCCTGGCCAGAGCATCCGCATCTTCGCCGGTGCCACATCCAATATCCAGAAGCTGGTGCCCTTGCTCTGGCGCTAATAGACGATAGCTTTGCTCTTTGATCAGCTGAATTTGTTGCTGGGTCCTTAGACCATCCAGATAGCTCACATATTGGTAAGGATCGAGGCTCTGATCAACCTGCCTAAAATCCCAAAGCTGATGTGAATGCGACATGCATTTTTCCTTTAGCTTTTCAACAGTAATAACCTTGTAACATATTCATCCTATGAACGTAATATAGTGTACAGTAATTTAGAGTCAGTAAAAATCAATTTAAAGAAAGCAGGATAGTTATTTCTATGGAACAACTGGAAAGAAGGCCTGAAAGATTTCGCGAGGGGCAAAGCGCTGAGTCACAGGCAAGCGAACCAGGCTGGTCAGAGACTAATTCGGAGGCTAGGACTTTCGAGCCAGGCTGGATGGATAACCGCGGGGAAAAGCTTCGCCCTCGCCCTCCTCGCAAACGCCGAAGCGGCCTTTGGATTTTCGCCATCATCGGCATCCTGGTTCTGCTTGGTGCTGCTTTCACATTCAACACTCATCCTTCTGAGCGTACCGCCAAAACTATCAGCCACGCGACCAAATCTCAAACCTTTACAGTATCAGGTACCCCTAAAGTAAACATTCATAACAATATAGGCCAGGTAGTTGTCCATCAAGGCGACGGCAACAATGTAATCGTTAATGTGTCACAATCAGTCAATGATGCACTAGACGACGCTGATACTATACCAGGGAACAATATAGGCTCTACACAAATCAAAACCGTACAAGATGGTGATATAATAAATGTAACAAATTCTGGATTATTCTCAGCCAGCGATCGTAACGATACGCAAGATGCAATTCTTGACATAACCGTACCTGCAGCTAGCGATATCCAGATTGATAATCAAGCAGGAAATATCAAGATAGAGGGCGTGAATGGCCAGGTTAAAGCCAGCACGAAGATAGGGGAAATCGACGCCGAGAACGTCACGCTCAAAGGAGATTCTAGTTTGGAGACACAGGCGGGAGCCATTATATTCAACGGCAAACTCGATTCCACAAGTACAGACCTGTTCAATACAAAGACAGGAAAAGTTGATGTTACTTTGCCCAATGATGCAGCTTTTCAACTGCAGACTTCAACCAAGATTGGCAAGGTGAACAACGAGTTTGGAGGCTCAAATGCTGGAAGTGGCCAGCAAGCCCAACTGAAGATTAAGACCCAAATAGGCGAGATAAACCTTCATAAAGGCTCCTAAATCCTGGCATAACTAGTTCTATAGAATGCTTTCCAATTGTTCGTGCTATGCTTCATACTCACCTTTCCTGAAAGCAAGGACAGGTTACATATATGTAGCCTGTTCTTGTTCTTTGCGACAAACAACTCACAAATAAAGCAGCTACTTTAATGCTACAACAAGAGAGGAAAATCGTTCATGAAATCGCCACTCAAAGATGACAATGCTCTCATTCGCGCCGTGTTATGGGAGCAATGGAATCTTGAAGTGAGAGGCATCTATTTTATTCCGATTGGCGATTCTGCCTACTCCTATCGTCTGGAGGTAGAACCGGATCAATGGTATTATCTCAAGGTAGTTGACCGAGAGTCCTATGCTGGGCAAAGAGTAGCGGCTCATATGAACTTTTCGCTGCCACTGCAACAGCTGGTCGCCAAACAATATCTTGCGAAGGTGAGCGCCCCATTGCCCCAGGCGACCATAACAGGGACACTTCACGCGCTGCATGGCCCATTTCTCTTTGCTCTCTACACCTTTATCCAGGGCGAGACGCTCGCTGACGCCTATCCAATGACGCCTGCCCTGATCCAGCGAATTGGCCAGGCTCTGGCCTCCGTACACACGATCCAACTCCCCGAAGCTCTGCGGCATCGGTCACCTCAGGATAGTCTGACAGCTCCTTTCGAGGATACCCTCCTTCCCGATCTGGCAGCCCTCGAAAACATCTCTGCACATGATGCCCCCTCTCTCCAGCGACTCCGCGAGATTGTCTGGCCGCGGCGTAAATACATCCAGGCGTTTCTGGCCCATAGCCAGGAGTATGCAAGAAAAGCGCAGCAAACGCCTGCCGCCTCGGTGATATGTCATGGAGATGCCTGGGGTGGAAATATGATTCTCTCACCTTCAGGGCAACTCACGCTCCTTGATTGGGAATCGGCAGTGATAGCCCCTCCAGAGCGCGACGCCTTCATGTATATGGGCTCGGATTTTGCCGCCTTTAATACAGGCTATCGGACGATTCACCAGAAACCAACGCATTGGCACACTTCCTGGCTGGCCTACTACGCCTACCGCATCCAATTGAGAAACCTGGCCCACTGGCTCCATAACATACTTCACGAGCCATTAGATGAGGTGCAACGGGGCAATGATATCACCATGATCGAATATCATTGCTTGGACCGATGGGAGGGTGTGGAACGCGCAGCTCAAGAGCTAGAGGCACGCAGCATTGACGGACTCATTTGAGCATTGGCAACTATGGAATGGCCTATGAGCGAGATCGGAGGCCGCTGTAGGCCTTTGAGTCAACGGGCCGGCATCGGAGTCGTCTCAGAAACTCGATTCAGGCAAGCTCCTTTGCTGCCATGCTCCGATGGCAGCTTTTCACACAGCCGACCGGATCAAGTATGCCAATCCGCTCATAGTAACGTAGCATATGGGTACTCAGACCGATGCGCTACACAACTTGCTTAATGGTGAGTAGTTCAATATCCATGAAGAGAGTGTAAAACTTTGCGTGCGCTCAAAGTCAATTCAATAAGGAACAGTTTGACAGCCGTTCCAGTTTCCTTGTTCTGTCAACTCAAGCAGATGATGAGTCAAGATGGTTCTCATTTTCCATGAGCAAGGCACAATACGTTGTTTTGCCGATGCGTTCGCCTAATCAATATAACAGACTCTCATGCAGGAGAGCAAAGAAAGCTATTTTAAAGTGTGGTTTTTAAGAGGGAAGCACAGGAGAGCCGATATAAATAAAGAGATAGCAATGTACCTGGACAGGCATAACGCGTCAGCAGCAAAATGCTCGCGTCGATTTTGCTTTCTACATTCATTCAAAGGGAGGAATTACCTGTGCAATTTGCAGATATCGTCCTTGTTGTTGGGGGAACATTAACAGGGCTACTCGCTGGAGTGTTCTACGCTTTTAGCGTGGCCATCGTACCGGCGCTCCGGAGCATAAAGGGGGAATCCCATATCGCGGCCATGCAAGCAATCAATGTAAAGATTGAAAATCCAGTATTCTTTCTAAGCTTTTTTGGTCCAACCTTTCTCCTGCCCCTCGCGGCTTTTCTTTATCGGGGCCTGCCTCAATTCGGCCTGCTGGTAGTGGCTTCCATTCTGCACATCGTTGGGGCAAATGGTGCGACCATTGCGGGAGACATCCCCTTGAATAACGAGCTAGCCAAACGGGACGCCTATCAGCTTTCCGAAGCCGAAGCCGAGCAGATCCGCACAGAGTTCCAGAGGCCAGGGTCAGCCTGGATGAAATTCCATCATATCCGTACTTTTGCCGCAATTGCGGCAACGGCTCTCGTGTTTATCGCTTGCCTATCAAAGAATACGTCAAGGTGAGGTTGTTTGTACAGAAGGTGGCTCTTCTAGAGACATGCAAGGGTGAAGTGTAGCGTCAAATTAATAATTCATCAATATTCTACTAGACATCAACTCAAAGGTGAACATGTCCCCTTATCCAGCTTCTCAGCGGGCTTGAGCAACTCCTCTTGTTCCAAGGGCAAGGGCGTGAGAGCAACCTTGACAGCAGCCAGTCGAGATGGATTGCTCAGACAGGCGGCTTCGTGCTCCACAGCCTCTTGGTGCATGCCAGGTAAGACATGGGCGGGCATAGAGCCACAAGGTCATGGAGATATCGCTGTGGCCTAAGAGTTCCTTGACCACTTTGGGATGAATCCCTCACGCTAGGAGCATCGTGGCCACCGAGTGGCGCAGATCATGGAAGGTCACTTGGGGCAACCCTGCTGTGACCAACAGTTGGCGAAAATGCTGGTAGAGCAAGTGGCCAGCGCTCAGGGGTGTTCCTTTGCGGGTACAAAAGACCAGATTCTGCTCTTGCCAGCCTGGCCCGGCCCGTCGCTGTTCCTCCTCTTGCCGCTCTCGATGCAAGATGAGGGCTCGTATCGCCAGTTCGGTGAGGGTAAGGCGTCGTTGGCTGCTTGCCGTCTTGGGAGGCGTACTGACAAAGCCTTGCTTCGGGATAGAGCCCAGCGTGCGTTGAACCAGCAGACTGCGGGCAGCAAGATCCACATCGCTCCAACGCAGGCCTAAGAGCTCCCCTTCACGCATCCCTGTGGTGCAGACCAGGACATAGAGCGCTTCGAGCCGATTGCCTTTGACGACTGACAAGAGCTGGCCCAGTTGCTCAGGCGTGAGCACCAGGCGTTCTTCTTGGCGCCTGTGGGGAGGATCAAGCTGGTCAGCGACATTGCGGACAACGAGCTCCCAACGCACGGCATCACGAAGCGCATGATGCAGCACTTCGTGCAACCGGGCAATCGAGGAGGTTGCGGCGCCGGCAGCTCGTCGGTGCTGATAGAGCTGCTGGAGGTGCCGCACCGTGAGTTGTGCTAAGTGCAGGTGTCCAAGCATGGGCAGAATATGCAGCCGGATATCTTGTTCATAGGCCAGGTACGTACGAATACCCCGAGTGGGACGAATGGTCTCCTCCACCCAGGTGCTCAGATTGTCTCGCAAGCTGGGGTCAGTGACGAAAAGCTTGCCTTGATCGCGGGCGACCACGGCAGCATTTTTGGCAGCCAGAGCTTCTCGCTGGGTGGCAAAACACAATGTTTTGCGGCTGCCATCACGCTTGCCGATGGCAGCGATCCATTTGCCATCGCGCTTGCGTTGATAGACGGAGCCTTCTCCATTGGCACGTTTCTTCATCGTAACGATGGTCCTTTCCTCTCTCGTGGTGCCAGCAAGAAGCGGTGCTTCCTGCTGTCCAGGAGTCTGCTCCGTCTGCTGCTCTCCTGAAAGCACATTTCTAGCAGAGCACAGACGGCTTGTGCTGTTCCTGGCTCTGCCCGCTCTGTCTCAGCATGCGGTGGGTTTCGTCGCAAGGAACGTGTGAAGCGCGCCATCCCTTTTGCAGGTGCGCTGCATCGTCTGCGCTCTGCGCCTGGCTGCAGCCAGCAGATCTTTCCTGCTCACATGCCTCTGGGGTCCTGGTTCTCCCAGCCGTGGGGAGAGGCAGGAGGGCGCTGTCTGGGAGCACGCCGCTTGCCACGTGAGATGCAGGGTGGTGGGGACTGGCAGGGAGCTTGGTGCTGCTGACGCTGCTGCAGCCAGGCAGAGAGTGCCGGAGGCCAGACGCGCACAGCGCGACCAAGATGCTGGACGGGCAAGCCCTCCTTGCGAATGAGACGGTAGAGGGTGGCCCGACTGATCTGTAACTGCTCTGCCGTCTGTTGGAGGGTCAGCAGCTGCGGCACGTCGGAAGCTGCCTCGTGCAGGGCTTGTGGCTGCGGCTCATGGGATGTGTTCGACATGTTGCGGCTTTTCCGTGTTCTCAAGAGGGGGTGAGGGACAGCGCATTCACCCTGGTTGGGCCATCTGGCTTGGCAGAGAAGTGCTGCCACTCGTGCCACCCAGCCCTCTCGATCGAGCCACCATGTGCTCGCTCCTGGCTCGCGCTGCAGGTAGAGCAGGTGTACAAGGCAGCTGCAGCTTAAGGAAGCCAGTTCAGCGTTTGTGTATCCTGACCTTTCACACTCCTGCGAGGCTACCCGCTCATCATTGACCGACAACATCGTGCAGGTAGTCGATGATGAGCTCCTGGTCTAGGTTCCCACCTGTGAGTCCAATGTAGCCGTCAGGACGCACGAGGACCAATGCGGCATCAGAAATGCCATAAGCCTGATAGGCGTGTCCAGCGCTATCGACGAGGGTGTACCTATCGTAGGTGTCTCTGTTACCTGCGCGTATGACCCTGTAAGCACGCAGGAGGTTGCTCTCTACAGTGGGAAGCCATGACACGGGCTGGTCGCTGAAGACGAGCAACGTGAAGTGTGTCCCTTGGAACACCTCGAAGAACCGAACCGGCTCACCGCTTTCTGCACGCAGGCATGGAGCGTCGGGAGCGCGATCACCAGCACGGATTCCTGTCGTGTCATCCAGGTCGCGGGAAAGCCTGCTGCTTCCATAGCTCACACTCAGTTGGGTTGGATCGACAGCGGAATCCTTGTTGAGAATCGCATTGGTGATGGATTCTGCAGCAGCAGAGGCACCGCCGGGACCAGCGAGGTTCTGGGCTGACATCGTGATCAGATTCTGCCGGACAATGGGAAGGCGTTCGGCCTGATAGGTCTCCAGAAGAGCGTTCGGTGCTCCTTTGAGAACGAGGGCCAGTTTCCAGCTCAGGTTGTAGGCATCCTGAATGCTCATGTTCATCCCTTGCTCTTGTCCAACATGAGCGGCATCCCCTGCGAGCAAGACGCGACCGCTACGGTAACGGTCCACCACGCGCAGGTTCCGTCGGTAGAGCGACTGCCAGGTGAGATGGCTGAATTGGACGCCAGGCATCCCGATGCGCTCCTCGAAGAGCGCCTGGAACGTTTCAAGGGTTGGAGTGGGCAAGGTGCCATGCTTGCCTGATGAGACAGTGGCAACAAAGAGCCAGGTGGCGGCTTTGATCATGGATTGCAGCGACACATATCCCCAGCTTGCATCGGTCCAGGTATGCCAATATCCCTTGTCCAATCCGTTGACACTGAGATTACCCAACAGATAAGAGATCTCATCGTCCCAGGTTTCACCCAGAAAGGGGATCATGGCACCTTTGCGAACCGTGCTCGCCCCTCCATCACAGCCGACCAAGTAATTGGCCTTGATCACCTCGCGTTTGCCTGCGCGTATTACCTCCGCTGTGATATGATCACGATCTTGTGTGAAGCTGATCAATCGACAGTCTCGTTCTACCTCGACACCAAAGGATGCCAGGCGCTCACGTAGCACGGTATCGGTCACCTGTTGGCTCACCATGAGAGAGGATCGGTAAGGAGCATCGGGGGTGGGAAGCGTGGCCGGATCGATGCTCCAAGCCGGATCAACCTCGCGCACGAGATGGTTGTCACGATCATAGAAGCGAGAAGGAAGGAAGGGTTCGGCAGAGGCAGAGAGTGCTTCGAGCAGACCCAGATCGAAGAATATTTCCTGGGTACGCGCACCAATGCCCCTGGCACGCGTCCCTGTGGGAAAAACGCTTAACTTCTCAATGATGCGACAGGAGATGCCGCGACGGGCGAGATCAATGGCAAGGGTGAGGCCTGCTGGTCCCGCTCCAACAACGAAGACGTCGAGAGATGGTATGGTGGTCATGGCAGAAGTTTCCCCTTTCAGTTGCGCACTGTCTCTCCGATGGAGGCCGTGCATCTATCTGTCTGTGTATTGCAACACGTTCCTAGATATGTGATAGAATGTTTCTTACAAGAAGCATAGGCGAAGGAGAGACGAGAAGCAAGAATCAGCTTCGCCACAATGCTGCATATGCAACAAGGAAGCAAAAATGACGCACGAGCAGACGGATTTACGGGTGAGACGAACCCAGATGAACTTGCGCGAAGCCTTGATTGACCTGATTGAGGAAAAAGGGTTCGATGCCGTGACCGTGGGAGACATTGCCGAGCGGGCGATGGTGAACCGGGCGACGTTCTATCGCCATTACCCGGACAAATACGCTTTAGTCACTGGCATTTTTGAAGAAGCAGTCAAGCAGATGTTGCGCGAGATTCCCCTTCCAGAAAGCTTTGGGGCAATCACTCCGGCTTCTAGTGCAACGGAGGACGAAGCCAGGCAACACGATGCGGCATTAGCGGTCTGGTCAGCCCTCTTCGAGCACCTCGCCAGGCACGCAAGGCTCTACCAGGTAATGCTTGGGAAACGCGGGAGTTCCTGGTTTACTGCCCAAGTGCGCGACTCCTTTGCAGAGGCCATCCGAAGCCGCGCCAAGATACTCGCGAAACTGGGATTGAGCGTGAGAGCAACCGATGACCCGAACGTCGCTCCATTGGAGTTCGTGATCCTGTGCCTGGCGAACTGGTTTGTGGGAGTGCTGAGCTGGTGGATAGAGAATGGGATGCTCTCCTCTCCTCAGCAGATGGCGAGATGGAGCGCACGCACCGCCTACGCAATCGCTGGAGCCGTTACACCGACCACTCCGAATGAGCAATGATCTTTTTGGCTTCCCTTCCCCAAATGCATGGCTCAAAAGACGTTATTTGCCATCTGTAAACGTCTACCTTCTCTTGTATCAAAAGCCGAGAGAAGATCGCAGCGATGAAGAAGTGTCCCATTTTAGATGTGTAGTGCTAGGAATGGTCTAAGACCTTGACGACGGGATATCCCAACCGCTGAGGGTCAGGTGTGGGGGGTTGTCACTGAGGAGCAGCGTGAAGCAACATCCTTCCAGGGAGGGGGAACTACCTCTCTCAGAGCATGATGATGCGCACCAGCGGCGAGAGCTGCGCACACAGGGAAACGGGAAGGGAGCTTGGTTTTTGAACTGCTTGCGACCTTTTGGGAGGCTCGGGAACGCGCCAGCGAGGGTGGGGCCAAGCGCCACCCCTGCTCGAAGTGCCGCAGGGCCTGGCAGCAACGCTGACAGCGACCACCAAAGATCAACTGATCTCCCAGGAGATATCAAGAACCAACTTCGCCATGGGGTGTGCTTCCAGAGACATGCAGAGGTGCAGTGTAGCGTCAAATTAATAATTCATCAATGTTAGGCTATATTTCATGTAACTAAGCCAGCTTCAGAAACGTGATAGGGTCGTGCTGCCATAACTTCTTCGTAAGACAAAGAAGGAGCTTACAGCTAATCTTTCATAATTCTGTTGAGAAGACAGCTTAACTAGAAGGAGACTCTTGCGTGTCTGATCAATCCCAGCTCAACGAGAACAGTAAAAAGCAGAGCCTGGATACTGTACGGGAAAATGCCGAGAAGCAGTATCTCACGACAAACCAGGGAGTCCGCATTCCTCATACAGACGACTCACTCAAAGCAGGTGAGCGCGGCCCTACTTTGCTCGAAGACTTCCATTTACGTGAGAAGATCATGCATTTCGACCACGAGCGCATACCCGAGCGCGTAGTACACGCTCGTGGGGCCGGGGCGTACGGCTATTTTCAGGTCTATGAATCTATGGCAGAGTATACACGGGCCAGCTTCTTACAAAATCCGGCCGAGAAAACGCCAGTATTCGTGCGCTTCTCTACAGTTGTAGGCTCGCGCGGCTCAGCTGATACGGTGCGCGACGTACGCGGCTTTGCGACAAAGTTTTACACATCTGATGGCGTCTTTGACCTGGTAGGTAACAATTTCCCAATCTTCTTCATTCAGGATGCAATTAAGTTTCCAGATCTGGTCCATGCAGTTAAGCCAGAGCCTGACAATGAGATGCCTCAGGCAGCCACAGCCCATGATACGGCCTGGGATTTCTTCTCCCTACTTCCCGAAGCAACCCATATGACAATGTGGCTTCTTTCTGATCGTGCACTTCCGCGTAGCTTCCGCATGATGGAAGGCTTTGGTGTCCATACCTTTCGCTTTATCAACGCGCAAGGGCGCGCACGCTTCGTCAAGTTCCATTGGAAGCCAGCTCTTGGCGCCCACTCAATGACCTGGGACGAAACCCAAAAGATGGCCGGACAAGATCCCGATTGGTTGCGGCGTGATCTTTGGGAGGCCATCGAGATGGGAGATTACCCGGAATACGAGCTTGGTGTGCAGCTCTTTGAGGAAAGTGATGAGTTCGCCTTCCCATTTGATATATTGGACGCCACCAAGATCATACCCGAAGAGCTAGTCCCCGTAAGACGTATTGGAAAGCTTACCCTGAATCGCAATCCTGACAACTTTTTTGCCGAGACTGAACAGGTAGCCTTTCATCCGGGTCACGTTGTCTCGGGCATCGATTTCACAAATGATCCGCTCTTACAGGGTCGTCTCTTCTCCTACCTCGATACGCAACTTATTCGCCTGGGTGGCCCTAACTTTGCTGAAATCCCAGTGAATCGCCCTCTGGCTCCAGTCCACAACAATCAGCGCGATGGTTATATGCGTCAGACGATTAATACCGAGAAAGCCAGTTACTTCCCTAACTCCCTAAGTCAGGGTTGTCCAATGCTCGCCCCCGAGTCGGCTCATGGCTACGTCCATTACAGCGAGAAGATTAACGCCCCTACGGTACGTACACGCAGTGATAGCTTCAAGGACTACTTCAGCCAGGCTACACTTTTCTGGAAGAGCCTTTCGCCGGCCGAACAAGATCATCTGGTTGCAGCAGCCCATTTCGAGCTAGGTAAGGTTGAATCCAGGGCGATTCGTGAACGTATGGTGGGATTGTACGCTCATGTTGATCACGATCTAGCCAGGCGTATCGCCGAGGGCATAGGCGTCAACATCCCACAGGATAATCCGCGACCTGGCGTGCTCCCTCCGCAGGGCCGTCGCTCAGTTGAGCGCTCAGCCGCGCTCAGCCTGGAGAACTCGGCAAAAAATTCAATCAAGAGCAGGCGCATAGCTATTCTGGCAGCCGATGGAGTTGATGAGGGTACAATACAGAACATAAAGAAGGCGCTGGAGGAACGAGGGGCGCATACGACATTGATAGCACCCAGGCTGGGCACAATCAAAGGAAAATCTGGCCAGGAACTAGCTGTTGATCAAAGCTCTCCAACCACAAGCTCTATTATGTATGATGCAGTCTTTATCCCCAACGGCCAGCAGGGTATAGATCAGCTGCTCAAGCAAGGGTCTGCCCGCCATTTTGTGGCCGAAGCCTACAAGCATGGCAAGGCAATTGCAGCCATTGGCGAAGGGATCGAGCTGCTCAAACAAGTGGATATTCCTAACCTCTCATTGAGCGGGACAAGCTCAAATGGAACATTGGTCAATGCTGCGGGCGTCATTACAGCGCAGAAGACGTCAGATTTCCAGGCCCTGGCAGAACAGTTTGCCCAGGCTATCGCTCAGCATCGCCACTGGACCCGTCAAGAAGAGTTAGTGCCAGCATAAGCACTGACAAGTGAGCGCGGCAGGCAAATAAAAGGACTTTTAAGGCTTGCTTAATGGCCAAACGCCGCAAGCCGCGCTCAACTTTTCTACAGCTGTCTTCATAAAGACTGAACCATGTGACAAAATAAGGATATGCGAGCATATTCTCAAGACCTGCTATGGCTCCGCATGTTGCATACAGTTGACCAGGGAACGACGTGTGCAGAGATCATCGAGCTCTTTGCGGTGTCTCGATCCACAATCAAGCGCTACCTTAAACTGAGACGCGAAACCGGTGATGTGAAGCCCAAGGCCATAGCAGGGCGCTCATCCGAGATCGGGGCTGCGTTCCAAGCTGGACGGCTCTCGTACCTCGACGCGCCCCCGCTGCAACTCTCATCAAGCCTTGCCAGTTCTGGGAAACCACACACGGCACCCAGGTCAGTTCCGCGACCATGAGTCGTGCGATCAAGCACCTGAACTGGACCAGGAAGCAAAAGACAATACGGGCAAGTGAGCAGGATACCCTTGGATAGTTTATTCATTGTGGTTACCACTCAGACCCAGCTTCGTCTTGCCAGGTGGAAAGTGCTTCTTTGTGAGAAGTCATCTCATGTGGATAAGTACCAAGGCCAATCATTTGAGCCCCAAAAGATGGAGGAACAACATGCCTCGATTGCTTCTCTCAGGTGGAGGGAGTGCAGAAGACTCCTTCTTGCTTGATCAGTTGCTTGTTCAACTCACAGCCAGAGGGCCAATGCTCTATTTGCCCATTGCTCTGGACCCTCATCAAAGGCCATATGCCTCTTGCTATCAATGGATTCGATCTGTCTTTACCCCTTTAGGCCATGATTGCATCACCATGTGGAGTGATATCTCAGCAGCCAAGACAGAAGAAGATTTGAAGCCCTTTGTGGCACTTTATATCGGTGGAGGGAATACATTTAAACTGCTGCGTGATCTCAAACAAGCAAGATTTGATCAAGCCATACGGTCCTTTCTTCAGCATGGAGGCATCGTCTATGGCGGAAGTGCCGGGGCCATTATTTGCGGCCGGGACATTTCCACTGCTTCATTCCTTGATCATAATGACGTTGGACTGGAAGACACAACAGGACTGGATTTGCTCCAGGGAGCTTCAGTCTGGTGCCATTATCAATCGGCAGATGACCAGCAGATCTTCAGTTTGGCTTCGCACTTGCAGCATCCAATCATTGCCTTGAGCGAGAAAACGGGAGTATATGTGCAAGACAATATTGTGCTTGCTGTTGGGTTTGAGCCTGTTGTGGTCTTTCATCATGACATTCAACGAACCTTCCCTCCATCATCGGTGGTCCTCATTGAATAGAGATGAAAGAGCATGGAAGCTGGCTTCTCCATAAGCCACATTTTTCTCCTGTTGCGGTGGCGCTCTTCGTAAAGAAGCTTTTCGACGAGGTTTCGCTGCTCCTGATTTTGAACGCCACTCGCAAACCGCCATTGCAGACCAACAATTTCTCAAGAGCTTGGTGATAGCTGGCTCAATTGTTTCGAAAACTACCGGTAGGAGCCTATAGCCATTCCAGTGTCAAGCAAGGATTGCAGCTACTTGAGAAGCGCGGAAAGCGCATCAACGCTCAGGCTCTCTTCTTTCTCGCCAGACGATCTTTAGATATCGCACTCAGGCGAGAGAGCAGCAATATGCCGCACAAAAGCTGAGCGATACGCATAGAGCGCAGGCATTCCACCTGTATGAAGAAAGAGGACAGTATCTTCCTTCGTAAAACGTCCCTGACGCACCAAACCAATTAATCCTGCTGCCCCTTTCCCAGCATAGACCGGATCGAGCACAAGGCCTTCGAGCTGAGCAAACAAAGAAACCGCTTCCACCATCTCTGGAGTTGGTATGCCATATCCTGGCCCGGCATAGCCTGCAACGACCTCAATGCGCTCATCGAGCGACGCAGGCCTGTGACGAAGATAGGTTGCAAGCTCATTGGAGAGATGCACCACATCTCGACGCACTCGCTCGGGCTCTGCATCTATATCGATCCCAAGAATATGTATAGCAGGCAATAGTGTAGCAGCACCGACGACCAGGCCGGCTTGCGTGCCGCTGCTTCCGCTGGCATGGACGATGGCATCGAATGAACAGGCATGCGACTGCATTTGCATAACCAGTTCCAGCACACAATTAACATACCCAAGTGCTCCCAAAACATTGGAGACTCCATAGGGAATGATATATGGCTTCTTGCCCTGTTGCCGTAGCTTGTCCGCAAGCTGTTGCATGAAAACAACGCGATCCTCTTTAACCGAGCAGGGATAAGCTTTCATTCTAAAGAGAGCATCCAGGAGCATATTGCCGCTTTCTTGATAATCTGGATCGACATTGGGAACCCGGTCAGTAATCACGGCGGCATGAAAATCGAGGCCGAGCCTGGCGGTAGCAGCTGCAATCTGACGCAGGCTGTTCGATTGCACTACTCCTGCTGAGACAATAGTATCCGCCCCTTGCCCGAGCGCTTCGGCCAGAACAAACTCCAGCTTGCGTACTTTGTTGCCTCCCAGGCCCAAACCTGTTAAGTCATCTCGCTTCACGTAAATGCGCGGCCCATCAAGATAAGCTGAGAGGCGAGGACAATACTGCAATGGGGTCGGTAGCTCGGCAAGATTGATACGTGGCGTTGCCAGGAGAGTATCGCGCATAGGTCATCCTTTCGAAAGAAGTGGCCTAAAGAAGAAAATAGTAGGTGGAAGCAGATAGATTAGCTTCGCGAAGCTAACCTCTGCCTCGAACATTGCGGATAGTTCCCTTACTGTTAAGGCTAAGAATACTGCCTATGCTTCCTACACTGAGAATGCTGCCAGCACTCCCTATACTCAGGATACTTCCTACGCTTCCTATACTCAGGATACTACCTGAACAGCCGATACTCAGGATACTACCAAGGCTGCCAACGCTTCCCACACTTAACAGGCTTCCTACACTCCCTATGCTTCCTATACTCAGGATACTACCAAGGCTGCCAACGCTCAGCAGATTATTGCGGCTACAACTGCGCAGGTAGCTTTTCTTCTCCTCACCACTTTCATGCGTGGCCAGCGGTAAACACCAGATAAGCGTTGTCACTGACAGTCTTTGCTTTGTTGTGCTCATTGCTTGCCGATCCTCCCCTTAAAATTATTCTCCAAGCAAGATTATAGCATTTCAAAGCTTCCCAATACTGCCATATGTATTGGTTGCCAGATAAGTTCGCCGAAACGGGGAGATATGAGTCATGAGTGGAAATTGGCAAATTATAAGTCGACCCCTTTTACGCCCATGTCCTCGATTGGTCCAGCCACGGTCCACATGAAACTGCGGCAACTCAGCCGCGATCTTGGGCCAGCCCGATGAGAAGCCCTTCAGGTCCGCGGATGTAGCAGAGCCGAGATGCGTCTTGGTACTCGACAACTTCGCTGCTGACAAGCTCTGCGCCGTGCTTGCGGAGCCGGACGAGCGTATCGTCGATGTCGTCCACGGCAAACATGACGCGTAGGTAGCCCAGAGCGTTCACTGGGGCGTTCCGGTGATCAGCGACCACCGGGGGCGTGATAAATCGCGAGAGTTCAAGCCGGCTGTGGCCGTCTGGCGTGCGCATCATGACGATCTCAACGCGCTGGTCGCCTAATCCAGTGACACGCCCCGCCCATTCGCCTTCTACCATGGTTCGCCCTTCGAGTTCGAGGCCAAGCTCAGCGAAAAAAGAGATAGCAGCATCGAGGGATTCCACCACGATACCGATGTTGTCCATTCGTTTAAGCGTCATGTGTCCATTCTATAATGTGTCGTCATTTCTGTCAACGAACGCACACCAGGACGCTCGTCGCTGCTCCAGCGTCACGCATCGCCGGCGATGATCACCCCGCGACCATCTCCCCCTTATGAAACCTCACCAATAATCTGGAATCTTGTTCACTCTCACTAATCGTGCTCCTGGTTAAAACGCAGATAGTCATTCGTGCAATCAGCACTCTGATTGCTTGTGCTGTTACCTGACGTATCCTACTTGGCCCTGTTTGAAGCAAAATGCTGCCCAGCGAAATCAAGAGGGCGATCAGCGAGAGTGAGTAAGACCCACATATGTATCCGAAAAATCAGCATTGACTCATCTATTCAGGCTCAAGGAACTGGCGAAATTTGATCAGAAGTGGCGAATTTATGGTTTTTCTGACAATATGCACACTATTCTTAAAATTTCCAGCGCTTCGTTACAACGTTTAGCCACGGTGTAGGCCTGCCTTAAGGCCCTACTTTAAAGCAGTTCCGCAGCCTCTTCACAAGGCAGATCCACACCTGGCAAAGTTTATATCACAAACGGTGCTACACAGCTACCACTTAGCGACAGGCTACCCGATAAGCATCCAGGACCATATGTTTATAGAGTGAATTGAAGTTCATCTTGTTAGCCTGGGGACAGAACAAGGAAGGAGTTTCATGATTCCCGTCATCTGAGTATTCTACCTCCATCACTGCCTTGCCAGCCCGGGTAAAATTTTGCAGCGAATGGCAAACTTCCAATGAATTATCTCCATCTGATTTAGCCTGCCCGAAGCACTGTTCATCCAGCTCCCAATCAAAGTAAGGCAAAAGATCTTTGATCTGTTCGGTATCATTCTTTAGGGCAACCGAGAGGCCGCGCTGATGCGCCTGGTTAGCAATCCAGGTGTTATACTTGAGCTGATCCCGACCCGTGAGCGGAAATCCAGACGTATTGGCATAGCCATCGACATTATCAGGCTCAACTCCATCAAAACCCTTAGCTTTGCACATGTCCAGGCGCGCCGCCATTATCGGTTCAAGGTCCGCCATATCGCGAATATCCAGCCAACGTTCATCGGGAAAACCATCAAGTACATTTCCCCGCACCTTAGATGGGAATTTGCTTGCATCCGGGCGAAATTTCTCCCAGGTCCCAACGCTAATATAGCAAATGACCTTACGACCAGCTGCATGCAGTGCTTTTACTAGGTCCGCGCTATTAGTGAAACCATCAATATCATACATAGCAACATTGATGGACTGATCAAGATTTCCTGTGAGTTGCCATTGCCAGCTTGTTTTGAGCTCTGGATGCCAGCATCCTGGACAATTGACAGGGGGCGGCAACGAAGCTGCCGTACCCACTTGGGGCGCTGCAGCATGGGCGGATGGGCCACATGCTGCTATAAACAGTGTTAGCAGCGTCAATATGGAGAGCCAAAAAGCTGGTTTTATCAACGCCACTACACGAACAGGCCTACGAGTAAACGACATACATATCCTCCTTGATTTAAACGACATACGTGTTCCTCCTTGATACAATTGCGCAGACACAATTGCGTATTTTCTCCCTATTAGCCAGACACCATGCAAGCCCCTTAACGCTCAAATTTCCTCCAGGGAGAAATATCTAAAATGTGCTAGCCTCCACTAGCCTGGATTACCGCATCACCATCTTGCACGGCCTTATTTGTAGCTTGTTGAACTGAGGCCTGACCCAGGAACATCAGGTTAAAATCATCGTGAATTTTTGTGGAAGATTCGTTAAAAGCAGGCGTTATAGGAGCCGTGACTGTTTGGCCCTCAGCCTCCTTGAGAAAAGGTTCAACGTCAATACCCTGCTTTTTCCAGTAGTCTGCAAAGAGAGGCGCTGCGCTCTTGACTCCAGGCCAGACCGTCCCCATGCCAGCCACAATACGCTGCGATTCAGGCGACGCCAGCCACTTGAAGAGCTCCCAGGCCTCCTGTGGATGAGGCGTCCTGGCGTTGATCGAATCGGAAAGGCCATTGAGCACACTGATACGA
Organism: Ktedonosporobacter rubrisoli; assembly: GCF_004208415.1. Classification (GTDB taxonomy): domain Bacteria; phylum Chloroflexota; class Ktedonobacteria; order Ktedonobacterales; family Ktedonobacteraceae; genus Ktedonosporobacter; species Ktedonosporobacter rubrisoli. The sequence goes on from NZ_CP035758.1 coordinate 234,504, forward strand.
CCTTTAGGACCCGCGGGAAGTTCTATAACGCCAAAGGGGAAATTCACTTGCTTGGAGAGGTAGGCAACATTCCATGAGCCAGTCTGAATCATTGCCGCTTTGCCACGCGCAAAGAGCTGGGTCACGGCATCGCCAGAGTTATTCGTCTCTGAGGCTGAGGGCGAAACGTGCCATTTTAGAATGAGATCTACCAGGAATTGCAAAGCCTGCACAGAGGGGGGCTGATTATACTCGAAATGTTGCCCATAGGCCTTATCCATGAACTTGCCACCATTCATGGCGATATAATTCCAGTACATTTCCTGGTCTAAGTTTGCCGAAACAAATCCATACTGCGAAATAGCGTTTGCATCGAAACCAGCTTGGTCAGCATGGTGACCATTCTTATCAAGCGTGAGCTGCTGACACAATTTAAGAAACGAGCCACCATCTGTGGGATTCCAGCTCAGCTCATTCGGCACAGTAATACCCATCTTCTTAAAGATTGCCTTGTTATAGAAAAGGGCTATCGTGTCCCAATCCTTGGGCAAACCATAATATTTTCCTTGATAGGTATAGAGATTGAGCAGCGAGGGGTAATAGATAGAGAGATCCAGGTGATCCTTCTGGATCAACGGCGTCACGTCCATGATCTGGCCCTGCATTGCATAATGGGGAAAATAGGTAAGGTCACTCCAGAACACATCTGGCGCTGCTCCGGCTACTATCTCCGTATCCAGCTTTTGCCAGTATTGATCATATTCTGTCTGCTGAATAGTTACCTCGATATTGGGATGCTGCTTCTCAAACTCATCGATTGATTTCTGATAAGCAGGCTGCTCGGTTGATTCCCAGAGCGCATAGGTGAGATGAACCTTACCATTTTGCGCTCCGCTCCCACCGCAGGCCACAAGGCTTATCAGCAATATTACGGCCACCATAGATAGGGCAAGCCACTGCCTCGGAGCTAAGCGAAAAGGCTCTCGCCATAGCTGAGCGCGCTTCAGCTCGTCTGGATATCTGAAACTTATTAGATCTGTAAACTGCCGACGTCTTTGCATCTCTTCTGGCTCCTTCAAAGCAATTGAGCGATATTACAGACATACGAAAGGGCATCCGCGCCAGGGCTAGATTACTTGAATCCACTGAGGTGAATCGAGCGAACTATCTGTTTCTGGAAGACAAAAAACAGGAGGAGGAGCGGTCCCAGAATAATGAAGGTTGCGGCCATCATCAGGTTCCACTGAGCCCCGTGCATCGATTGAAACGACGAAACGCCAACCGTGAGCACTTTGAGAGCATCCGAATAAGTCACGATAAGAGGCCAGAGAAAATCATTCCAGGCCTGCACAAACGTAATAATGGCAAGCGTTGCCAGGATCGGACGACTTAACGGCAGGATGAGATGGGTAATTATTTGTAGCGTCGTAGCCCCCTCAATGCGGGCAGAGCTCTCAAGATCCTGCGGGATCGTACGAAAGAACTGGCGCATCAAAAAGATGCCATAGGGCGAGCCAAGCACTGACGGAATGATCAGCCCATAGTACGTGTTAATCCAGCCGAACGCACGCATCAGCATGAACATCGGAATAAGCGTCACGATATTAGGAACCATCATCGTGGCCAGGTAGAGCCAGAACAATATCTCGCGTCCGGGAAATTCGATACGTGCAAAGGCATAGGCAGCAAACGTACCAAAGACAAGCTGACCCAGAGTTGCAAAGCCCGCATACAACAGGGTATGGGCTATATATCCAGGAAAGTTATACTGCGTTAAAACATCACTATAACTCTGCAGCGTAAATACCGTGGGCAGCGACCAGGGCTCGCCGCTGAAGAGCTGGTTTGCCGGTTTGAATGATGTCAGTAGGACCAGTAAATAGGGAAATAAAGAGAGAAACGCGCCCACCGTGAGCACCAGGTACCAGAGAGAATAGCCAGGAAGACGCTGCAAAAACCTTCTCCGCCTCTCTTTTTGCATATCGCTTCTCCCTCCATCTGACGGAAGTGCCAGTCCAGAAGAAACCATCAGTAACCCCCCTTTCCTTTTTCTGCTAGCCAGGGACAGCCTTGCCATTAGCTCAGATCGTAGGTTGTCCGCTTATGGAAGTAGAGAGCCAGCAGCAGAGTAACAAACATCAGTATTGCAAATAACACCATTGAAAGTGCCGAGGCATAGCCTGCATGGAAGAATTGGAAGGCCTGCTGAAAAATGTAGAAGTTGAGGACATTGGTTGAGCCAGCAGGTCCACCCTTGGTCATCGTATAGACGGTATCGAAGAGCTGAAATGAACCAATAATATTGGTTACAAGTACAAAGAACATAGTTGGGTTAAGCAAAGGGAGCGTGACCTTGAAGAAGCTCTGGAAGGGAGTAGCTCCATCAATGTACGCGGCTTCATACAAATGCTCGGGAATGCTCTGCAAACCAGCCAGGAAGAAGAGCATAGTATAGCCGACATTCTGCCAGAGGGTCACAATAACAATCGATGGCAGAGCCCATTGCTGCGAGACTAACCATTGTGGACCATGGATACCAAGTAACAAGAGAAAATTGTTGAGCGCACCAAATTGCGGGTCGAAAATCCATTGCCAGACAATCCCCATGGCGACTGGCGTTGCCATCCAGGGAACAGCAAAAAGCGTGCGATAAATACCTAAGCCAGGCAACCTTTTATTCATAAATATGGCCAGCAACAGAGCCAGCAAGGTCTGCAACGGAATGTTGAGCAGAACAAAATAGACGCTTACTCCCAGCGAACGCCACACAACGGGATTCTGAAAAAGCGAGATATAGTTTTGCAAACCAATAAAGCGTGGCTGTGATAATAGCCCCCAATCAAAGAAACTGAGTCCAGCCACAACAAAGACAGGGAGTAGTAAGAACAACACCAACCCAAGTAGACTGGGAAAGAGGAACACATAAGCTTGAAGAGCCATGCGCAAGCGGAAGTCGAAGGTGCGCCCAGGTCTCCCCGGCTCATAGGCCCTACTAATAGCTATATGGCCAGCAGATGAGCTTGACGAGCTCCCGGACAGTAAAGCATCGCTTCTGGATCTCGCCTCCTTGGCAGGAGGACCCTCTACACTTCGTTGAAAGCGCCGCATACATCTACATCCTTCTCAAATAAATACGGACCGGCTACAAATCTAGCTAGACGTAACGGTTAACAATTTAGCAGAGCGACAGTGGCTACGACTTTTATGGGCAAGTAGTCGCTAGCCAAGGATTGTATGATAGCGTGCCAGGATCGAGAGATAATCGAGATTGAGCAGATGATGACGATTCAACGAGAAAATCATCACCTGCTGTGTACTCGGGTACATAAACTATGGAGCAAATATAGCATCCGTTTCCGCTCCTGTCAAGGGAATTTTAAATAGGTACTACGAGATTTAAGGGCGAGCTTTTAAAAATTCTTGACAAAATGCTTTCCATACGCCATAATTTCGCTAGATAAGTGAACACGGATACACGCCAAAGGAGAAGTTCAGTATGGCAACGAGCAGGCAAGTTGCCCAATTAGCCGGAGTTTCGCGTGCAACAGTCTCACGCGTTTTAAATGGATCGCCACGTATTAGCGCAGAGGCAAGAGACCGCGTACATGCCGCTATGAAAGCGCTTGGCTATGAGCCTGACGTAGTTGCGCAAAATTTAGCGCGGCAGCGTTCATATATGATTGCCCTGGGACTGTATCATGAGGGGGAGGAGCTGGCCATCTCTACTCTGAGTCGGACCGAGAACTATTATTACCTGGATATGATCAAGTACATTGACCGGGGAGTAGCGGCAGCCGGTTACGATTTATTTCTTCCCTCCTTGGCGCAGAATAAGGCTCCAGAGAATTATATTCGCAGCTTGCGGGCACGCCGTATCGCTGGCACGATCATGCTCGCTCTCGACCTGGCAGATGTGCGCATTCAAGCTTTGCTACAATCAGCAATACCCACAGTTTTTATCGATACCCGAGGACAAGGTGAGCACGCTACCTATGTAGATTCAAACCATATGGATGGCGCGCGCCAGGTAACAGAGCATCTTCTCTCGCTTGGACACAGGCGTATCGCTATTGTCACCGGACCGCTTACAGATCCAGCCAGCACAGAACGTTTACTTGGCTTTCAGCAAACCCTGGCCCACGCTGGCATCGCCTTAGATCCCGGTTTATTATGCCTGACCGGCTGGAACACTGATGAAGCATATCGAGCTACTCGCACGTTTCTTGAGCAGAGGCACGACTTCACAGCTATCATTGCCGGTAGCGATATGATGGCTCTTGGTATTCTGCGCGCTCTTCATGAACGTGGCTTGCGTGTCCCTCAAGACGTATCTCTCACCGGCTTTGATGATCTTGCAATCAGTCAATATATCGTTCCCTCCCTTACGACCGTAAAAGCCGATCGGGAAACGATGAGCAAAGGGGCAGTACAACGGCTTATGGCGCTGGTCGAAGGTGAAGATGCGGTACCACCTCTGATTGTGCCGTCGCAGCTCATCATTCGCGAATCAACAGGTCCGGCTCCCTCGCCTTCCATGCAGGAAAAATGAGGGCCTGAAGAACTATTATCTATTTTCATTTTTTAGTAAGTTCTGGACTCACCCTTAGTAGAAGGAGCTTCATCCACGATGCCATATATCACCATCTTAGGCGCAGGGAGCGCTGTCTTTTCCCGCCAGCTTATGACTGATATTTTACAGATTGAAGGGCTCGATGAGGGATGTTTTGCGCTGGTAGATATCGATCCCGTGCGCCTTGAACTAGCTCACCAGATTGCCACACGCCTGATCGCTATCAGTGGAAAGAACTGGAGTGTTCGCGCTTCCACAGAGCGCCGAGAGGTGTTGGCAGGAAGCAATTTTATCATTAACACTATCGAAGTGGCAGGTCTTGACAATGTGCACTACGATTTTGAACTTCCGATGAAATACGGAATTAATCAATGTATCGGCGATACAATTGGTCCCGGTGGCATTTTTAAAGCCCTGCGCACAGGTCCAGCCTGGCTGGATATTCTGCATGATGCAGAGGAGCTCTGTCCTGCAGCCTGGGTACTCAATTATACTAATCCAATGTCGATCCTCACTCTTGCCGCTCTCAAAGGCACGAAGATGCGCACAGTTGGTCTCTGCCATAGCGTACAGGGAACATCCGAGCAGCTAGCTCAGTACCTGGATGTGCCACTTAACGAGCTGGAATGGCGCTGTGCAGGTCTCAACCATAATGCCTGGTTTACTGAGTTGCGCCATAAGGGGCAGGATATGTATCCGCGCTTGCGCCAACGGGCAGCCATCACAGAGATCTATGAGCAAGATCCCATCCGTTTTGAGTTCATGCTCCACTTTGGCGCTTTTGTCTCGGAAGGCAGCGGGCATTTTTCTGAATATACTCCTTACTTCCGCAAGCGTCCGGATCTTGTAGAGCGCTACAGCCGGGATGGCTTCTTGGGCGGGACCGGTTTCTATGCCAAAAACTGGGCCAACTGGCGTAAAGAGAACGATGATGAGATCCGGGGCATGCTCGCAGGCACGCAGGAGATTCCTTTAGAGCGCAGTCTCGAATTCGGCTCTTACATTGTTGAAGCCATGGAGTTGCAGCGCCCCCTTGTCATTCATGGCAACGTACGCAACACCGGTCTTATCGACAACCTTCCTGATGGTTGTGTAGAAGTAGCCTGCCTGGTAGATCGCAATGGAGTGCAACCCTGCCATTTCGGCTCCTTGCCTGAGCAGCTAGCGGCGCTTAATCGTAGCCATATGGCCATCCATGCTCTTATGTGCGAGGCTCTACTTACCCACAATAAAGAGGCCGCCCGCTATGCATTGCTGCTCGATCCGCTGAGCGCAGCGGTCTGCTCACCGGCTGAATTGAGCGCATTATTCGATGAAATGTGGGAGGCTGAGAGGGCCTACCTCCAGCCATTCGAATAGAAGCAGATAGTTTTTTTGCGGCTAGATACAACCTTTCAACCTCTACCCACCATGGAGAAGTGCTATTATCTTTATGATAGCACTTCTCTTATGTCAGGATATCATCAGCTTCTATCAGCAGCAATAACGTTAGCAAGGACGGGAAGGAAGCAAGCTCATGAGCAATAAGGAGTTCGCCGGAAAGGCAGTCATCATTACTGGTGGGGCTCAGGGTATGGGACGAAACATGGCAGAACAGTTTCTTCACGAGGGTGCCAATGTCCTTATTTTCGATCTCGATGCTCAGTTGGCAGCAGAAACGGCGCAACAATTAGCCCGGCAGAGCGGCGAGGAAAGAATCGTAAGCGTGGGGGGCAACGTGAGCCGTCGTGAAGATGTCCATGGCGCCGTTGAGCTCTGTCTTGAACGCTTTGGCCGCCTTGACGTCATGGTGGCCCAGGCCGGTATTGCCGACGCTCAGCCTTTACTAGAGATAGAAGATGTTAGCTGGCAGCGTATTATGGCTGTGAATCTGACAGGGGTCTTTCTGTGCACCCAGGAAGCTGGACGAGCTATGGCCCGCCTGGGTGGAGGAGCTATTGTGGCCATGGCTTCCACCAATGCTTTTCAGGTAGAGGAGAATCTTTCTCACTATAACACGTCTAAAGGCGGCGTGGTGGCCTTTGTTCGTTCGGCAGCCCTCGATCTGGCCCGTTATGGTATCCGGGTGAACGCGGTTGCACCAGGAGTGGTACGCACGCGTCTGGCAGCCTGGATAACCGAAGATACAGAGCGAGCCACCAATTATTTACAACAGATTCCTCTCAAGCGTTTTGCTGAAACCCAGGATGTGGCAAACGCTGTAAGTTTTCTGGCTTCGTCCAACGCTGCTTACATCACGGGGCAGATTTTGGTAATTGATGGAGGGCAGACGCTAGGTATTATGGCAGACGACGCGCCTATAGCTCCTTTTCCAGGCTTTGAGCAGGCCAGTACAGCAGACGAAGGCTAAGGGGTGGAGAGCAATGCAAGCCGCTGCCTGGTCAGTGGACATGCCAGTTCACGAGAGCAACAGGCTTGCAGATAGCTAAGAGTTCCTACCGGATCTGGAAGCTTCCTTGTAAGTGAATATCCCGCTCCGAGCTTCCCAGCATAACGCTGTATGTGCCAGCTTGCACAATCCAGTCATGTGCTCCAGTATCCCAGGTGGCAAGGCTTGACGCATCTAGCCAAAAGGTTACCTCCTGGGTCTGACCGGCCTGAAGGAAGAGCCTGCGAAAAGCTTTTAGCTGCCTGAGGGGCTGGGGTTGAGCTACTGTCGAAGGTAAACCAAGATAGAGCTGTACAACCTCAGCCCCAGCCTGCTGGCCTGTATTTGTTACGGCAAGCTTCACAGCAACCCTACCAAGAGTGGTAGACGAGTGGGGCACTATCGCCAGGCCATGATAGGCGAAGGTCGTGTAAGAGAGGCCATAGCCGAACGGGAAGAGGGGAGCAACATGCCTGGCATCATAATGCCGATAGCCGACATAAATCCCCTCGGAATATTCGGCTTCATCATGAATACCTGGATATTGAACAGGAGAGGCCGCAGGAACATCACTTGCCTGCATAGGAAAGGTCATCGGCAACCTACCAGCGGGATTAACGTCACCGAAGAGCAGGGCGGCAATAGCATTTCCATCTTCCTGCCCTGGATACCAGGCCTCCATAACGGCCTGAACCTGCTTGAGCCAGGGCATGAGAACTGGCGCACCGGTATTCAGTACGACCAGAGTGTGAGGATTCGCCTGCGCGATGGCTTGAATCAACCTGTCCTGCTGGCCTGGCAGGGCTAGAGAACCACGATCCAGGCTTTCAGACTCATTATCGTTGGCAAAGACAACAGCTACATCGGAGGTGCGCGCTACTTGGATAGCTTGATCCAGTAAGGATTCATCAAGTCCAGGCCAGCGCCAACCCAGTTCTAGCGAGCCAGGATCGGTAGCCTGGTATACCTCTAGCCGAAATTTATACTGCTGACCGGCAATAAGGTGCAAGGGCAAGGTTTTTGTTGTGTCATTTGCTGCGGGTGGACTATTAAGCATCAGGCGATTATTGAGGTAGAGCCGCGCACCTCCATTGCTAGCAAGGGCAAATGTATAAGTAGCGGTAACAGGTGCTCTCAGCAAACCGGTCCAGCGCGCTGAGCGGAACTGCTGCTCCGGCTTCAATCCTGACTTGTGCCAGCTCCTACCGAAAGCCGACTCAATACGTGTCTGGGCAGGTTTCCCAACAGGCTCTGACCCTGCATAAAACTGGGCTCTCCATCCATTTTGGGTACTACTGGTCGTCAGCGGGGTAAGATACTGCGCATTGATCGGTATAAAATCCTTACTCGAAACGAGCCCTTGTGCATAGTTCACGCGATACTTATGCCCGGCTCTTCTGGTAATTCCTTGCAGAGGAGTTACCACATAAGGTGCATTTACATGAGCGCTTCCCCCACCGGTGATCATAGGCTCTACAAGCGCATCGGGACCAATGACGGCGATGGAATGTGGCTTACTTTTTTCAAAGGGGAGCAAATGCTGATCGTTCTTCAGCAAGACAGCTCCCTGCTCCGCAACTTCGCGCGCTAAACGCGTATCAGCCGAGCTCCTCACATCATCCTCTGGAGAGCCGGATGGTGGATGATCAAAGAGGCCAAAGGCAAACATAGTACGCAGAATACGATGCACATGCCTATCTAGCAGGGCCATACTAACCTGACCACTTTGCACGGCAGCCTTCAGGGCAGCGCCATAAAAAGTCCCATTGGGCATCTGCATATCAAGGCCGGCTTGGGCAGAGGCCACGGTACTATGCGTAGCGCCCCAATCAGAGAGGACAAAACCGGGAAACTTCCACTGCTTCCTCAGAACCGTATCAAGCAAATATGGCTGCTCGCACGCGTGGATATCATTTACTCTATTGTAGGAACACATTATTGCTCCCACGCCTGCCTCCTGCACGACAGCTTTAAAGGCCGGAAGATAGATCTCGTGCAAGGTTCGCTCAGCAACGTTGGCGCTCACGCTTCCTCGATGATATTCCTGATTATTGGCGGCATAGTGCTTGATGGTGGCAAGCACGCCCTGACTCTGGATGCCTCTAATATCGGCGCTGGCCAGCCGACTCGTCAAATAGGGATCTTCGCCCAGGCTCTCAAAGCTCCTGCCCCACTGTGGAATGCGCAGAATATTGACGGTTGGCGCCAGGACAATATTAGCGCCTTTAGCGCGCTCTTCACGTCCTATTACTCGTCCATAATGGGTCACAAGTGCCTCATCCCACGTCGCAGCCGCCGCAATTGGTGCGGCAAGAGCGGTGACCTGAGTCATATTATCGGCGACCCCTGCCGGACCATCCTCCAGGTTGAGGGCCGGTATACCTAAGCGCGGGTTGGCCGGTACGTGCCCACCATAAGCACTTCCATCTATCCCATGCAGTAAGGCAATCTTCTCATCCAGAGTCATCTGAGCCAGCAGTAGGTCAGCCCGCAAGTCAGCCGCAAGGGCGCGCTTCATCCAGGGATGATGTTGCTCAACAAACGAAGAGGCAAAAGTAGTACGAGGGAAACATTGTAAGCTCAGTAAAACCACAAAGAGGAAAAATACTGGTCTGATCTTAATAAAAATATTGCGCATACGCCACTCCACCATCTCCCCACTATCCCCAAACGCCTTTAAAAGCTCTGCCATGAGCCTATAATATATTATACATCTGCACAAAAATCATCTTTAGATGATTGGCGGGGCACCGCAGCGTGCCATCAGGCTGCAGAGTAAACGCAGAACTAGGGAAGCCATACGTAAAAGAGGGTAGGCCCATTGTGGTAAGCCGTATGTGACCGGAGGTGTTGGGACGGCCTCTGGTGCTAGTATGTTGGCCGAGAACTTTTCGACCTCGTGCGCGGGAGCAAATTCGGTGGTACGCAGCTCGGTTGGAGCGAGCTGTTGGCCTCGTTCCAACCGGATATTCCACGTCCATTGAGCGAAGATCTGGGCGAACGCCTGACCACAAGGGGTATGCGAGTACCAGCGACCCATCCCTTGCTCCTTGTCTTCATCGGCCAACACCGTTTCAAATGATCCACGATGCAGGTACAGTTCCAGGATATCCGAAGCCGTAAACTCCGGGGAGGAAAGCGTGCTGAAAAAGAGTTCGTATACGATCCCGTCGCGCTCGACACCAACGGTTAGGTCAGAGAAGGTTCCCGCATGGGTTGCAATGATCAGACGTACAAACGTAGAGCGCCCGTGTCATACCACTTTCCGCGTGCGTGCTTACGTGGTCAGGAGTATGCACCATGACGTTTCACCACCTCCAGATTCAGCAGATGAGAGGCTCGGCTTCTCACGATCACCGTCAGGTTCGCTGAGAGCACTTCGAGCAGGAGCGCGGCGTCGCCCTACAACCCGTCTAAGCGTACGAGGATGGAGGCGGGGAAAATTTCAAGGTGTGTGGCGTAGCTGCGGCTCATCCCGATCGCTCGTTGCAGTTCACCTCGGGAATCCCCATTGCCTGCTCCACCAAACGTGCCAAGGAACTGATGGGTATGCCTCTGAAGCACAACAGTACGGATACGAACAACTTCTCCTCGCTTCCGTCCGGTGTAGCCCGGCGCGCAGACCTGATCAAAGCGGCGATGAGGAGCTGGCAAGGCATCGTCTATCTTGCCTCGATTCAACAGCTTCTCAAGCACCTTGTTCCTGCTCCTTCATTTTCAAATGCGCTCTAGGGAAGAGTCACATTTTATTCTGCGCTATGTAGCGTGCTGAGCCACTCTGTTGAGGATAGGACATCGGCGCGCCTTGGAAACACTTTCTCAGTGAGGACGCGGTGTACTTCTTCATCGCGGTCTGCACACAGATCGGATAATACTGTCAGTGTGTAGTCTTTGTCGACTGCTTCACGGACTGTTGAAAGCACGACACCGCTCGTCGATATGCCACTGAGAACAAGGTGGTCTATATTTTTTGCTCGGAGTAGTATTTCAAGATCGCTTCCGGGAAACGCGCTCAATCGACGCCTCGTTACAACTACATCCGTTTCTGTGAGTGGCAAAACGGGTATTGGGTTGACCAATGCGTCGGCAGTCCCGGTATCACGCAGAGCACGGAGTCCTTTGCAGCGGGGATTGAATTCCGGCATGGTTGGTCGAAAGCCTACGACAACGTAGATAACTGGGATATTGTTTGCGCGTGCAGCATCAATGGTTAATTGTATTTTTTGTAAAAACTCCTCTTTATTGGCTAGTCCGTCGACCATGGGACCTTGCATATCCATGATAAGTAATGCGCTCTTGTTTTCCATGTCTATTACCTCTTCTGATTAGGTGCATGTGCACGAGATACCTGAAACCAGCACGAACGTGAGCTGGTCTTTCTCCCAAGAACAGCTCTCGCTCATTGGGAGGTGAAGCGACGGCACGGTCCTCGAAGATCAGAGCCTCTTCCAGGCAGTCAGGCTATTTTCTGCTCACAGGGAAGAGTATATCGGGGAAAATGTGTTGTACCAAGTGTAAAACTACACCTGGACTGGCAAGAGATCGTCCCGCCTGTTCGCGGATCGGGTCTTTCCCAGTTCCAACAGCCGGAGAGGGTATGATGAACATCGAACCTGACGCTTCTCACACGCCAGATGTGCTGCGTGATCTCCTGGAGGAGATTGAAGTCCTGAGGATTACGAGACAGGAAGAGGGAAGGGACCGCCCTCATCCCTTCCTCAAACGATTTACTCAGCAAGAGTTAACCGATGAGGCGTGTCCCACCTATAAAAATTTGCTGGTTGGGCGCTCGCAACGGATTCCGAGCCGCCAGACCTTGATGCAGATCGCTGATTATCTCGAATGTAGCATGGAAAGCCGCAACAACTTGCTCCTGGCTGCTCGTTATCTCCCTGAAAGCCTCGAACTGGAAGGAAATGCGCTCAGGCTCGTATTAGAACAAGCCAGGCAGTTGATGGACACACTCTCATATCCAGCCATGCTTGTGACGCATACCCTGGCAATCGAAGCGCTCAACGAGCCTTTCCAGCGCTTCTTTGCGTTTCCTCCACTCATGGCGCTTCCACGAGCACAACGATACTTCCTCCCCGTCTTGTTTCGAGAGGACTTGCCAATCCGAGAACGTTCGAGCTTCAATGACCAGGCAGTCAAAGCCTGGCAAGCGGGGGTATCTCGCTGCATTGAGCTCTTTAAGCAAAGTAATAGGCTCTCCCAATTTGAACCATGGTATCATGAATTGGTTGAACAGTTTTGTGCCGTCGCCGATTTTCGTCTGTATTGGGAACAAACGCCTTCAATACGTGATCAGTATGATGTTCCGTCAAAGCTGCTTCTGGGGAGAAATGCGACGACGGAAGAATGGGTGCCAATAGAGCTTCAGAATATTCGTATTTCGGTCTGCAGCCACATGTATCCTTGCATTATGGCATTTCGTCCTTTGGATGATGCTGGACGTTCCGTCTTTGCATCCTTTAGCAGTACTCAGGGGTCTCCTTTCAATGCGGTGAGGAGACGCTAATCCTGGAGAGGAGGGGCCACGTTCTCCCCTTTCAACCTCGTTACGCATCCCGTGGGCTTGATTACTTCCAAGATATCCACCAAAACGGCGTTTGGAACCGCACAGCCAAGAAAGCACTCCTCTAGAAATATGAGGTTGCGAATATATCCCGGATGCAGTTCTTCCGAAGAATGTACCTGGTAGGAGAGTCCAGCTTTGGCCGCTACTTCTTCTCCCAGGGAACAACGCTACTTTCCGTGCTCATCATGTTGCTCTCGCCCCGGATGAGTTACCATGCGTTCAAGCAAGCGGCTTTCCGGTTTCTCCCTTCAAAAGAAGCTCCATCCGTTAGGGGAGAATAGTTGAGTATAGTAAGCATGTGTTGATTATCTTTTCTTGCTATATATTCATGCCACTTGACATCGGATCATACTATGAGGTAAATTGTACAGTGTTCAAGTTGAACGGTGTACAATTTTTGTGAGATGAATACTTCACGAGAAGGGATTTCTATAATGACAACAAAGACAACTCCTCGCATCGCTATCATCGGTGCAGGTCCCGGCGGCTTAACCCTCGCCCGTATCCTCCAAACGCGCAATATCCCCACAACCGTCTTTGAGCGGGAAAGTGATCCAGACACGAGGCCACAAGGAGGATCGCTGGATTTGCATCCTGAATCCGGCCAATTGGCTTTGCGTCTAGCCGAGCTTTTTGAGCCATTTCAGGCTATTGCGCGCTACGAAGATCAGGAGGGGCGCAGTTTCAATAAACATGCCCAGGTTTTGCCTGCTGGTAGGCCAGTTGAGGAGAGTGGAGATCGTCCCGAGATTGATCGAACCGAACTGCGCAAGCTGTTGCTGGATTCATTGAAACCTGGCATAGTGCATTGGGGGTACAATCTTAGCTCGATCCGCCGGGCCACTGATGGAAGGCATGAGCTACATTTTGAGAATGGAGTGACTGAGATCTTCGATCTAGTCGTTGGTGCGGATGGGACCTGGTCGCATGTGCGTCCTCTGATCTCAAATGCAAAGCCTTTTTATACAGGTGTAACATTCATTGAATTTGGTCTTGACAATGTGGATCAGGATCACCCTGCTCTGGCTCAATTAGTAGGGCACGGAACGATGTTTGCAAAGGGCAATAATCAGGGGCTCTTTGCCCAACGCAACAGCCATGCGCATATCCGCGTCTATGCAGGTATGCGCATCCCCGAAGGCTGGGAAACCAAAGCCGGCTTTGATGCCTCTAATCCTCATACTGCGCGAAAGTGGCTCTTCGATCGGTTTGCTGATTGGGATCAGAGCTTGCAAGCATTGATCCTGGAATCCAATGATCACTTTGTGGTCAGGCCGCTATATATGCTTCCTGTTGGTCATCGCTGGAATTTCCATCCGGGGGTGACCTTGCTAGGCGATGCCGCTCATCTGATGTCGCCATTCTCTGGCGAAGGTGCGAATCTAGCTATGCTTGATGCAGCAGACCTTGCCAACGCTATCAGTACCCACAGCACGCTTGAGGAGGCTGTGCGCACATATGAAGAAACGATGTTCCCACGAGCTGAAGACGCTGCCCGCGGAGCCTATCAAGGTGTGAATAGGGCTGTTGCGCCCGATGCCCCCGCCCACAAGCTGGTCCTTTCCAAGGCTCAAGGGTCAGAGCAGGCCGGGTAACTGCAGGTTTCACATTTGTCCTATACTCAAACATATGCCTATTCTATGCTAAGGAGTAATCTATGAATCCGGTACCTTCTTCTACTCTCCTAACGCGCCAGGAAGCTTTATTCGACGATTTGAGCATACGTATTGACGAAAGGGGAAGCGGGCAACCTATCCTCATCTTGCATGGGGCCGCCGGTCCGCGCAGTGTCTCCGAGCTGGCTGAAGCTTTAGCGCCCCAGGCACGCGTTCTCGTTCCAACTCACCCCGGATTTGAGAGTGAGCCGCGTCCCGCGTGGTTCAATAGCGTTGGCGACCTAGCATTCACTTACCTTGATCTTCTTGAACGGCTGGACCTGCACGATGTTGTCGTCATCGGCCTCTCCTTCGGTGGCTGGATTGCTGCTGAGCTAGCCGTACTCAATACGACCCGCCTGAGCGGCCTGATTTTGATAGATGCAGCGGGTATTCAGGTTGACGGACACTCGATCAATCTACCACACCCTCCAGGTTCAGGTCAGGCTCCGAACCCTGACAGCATACCTGTGAGTATCCAGGCGATTCGCGCCTATATGGGACCAGACGGGCTGTACAATCCTAAGTTACGCCGCCGTTTGGGGCGTGTGCGGATTCCTGTCTTATGCCTCTGGGGCGAAAACGATCCTATTGTAACTCCTGACTATGGGCGGGCCTATGCTCAAGCGTTTCCTGACGCCCGCTTCGAACTCATTCCAGAAGCGGGCCATCTTCCGCAGGTCGATCAGCCAGAGCGCTCGTTCTCCATCGTAAAGGCGTTCGTGGATAGTCTTGCCGGCCCGGAACCAGAATAATAAATTCTGGCTCACACGCGCAATTAGTATCATTCGGAGGGATGAAGGCCAGTAAAATCGCGCGGGACGTTGTGAGGGTTGATGTTCTATCACTGGTCGCCCCCTTCGAAGATGCTGTGAAGCGGCTTTCTTATCGGCTTGCCAGGGAGAAGGAGAACACTGGCTAACGCACTTATTATGCATACTCGGTCCCGAAAAAGGGCCCTCCATAAACAGGCAACTCTTTTTAGTCCTGTTCCATAAGCCCTTGTTGCCAAGCAAAGACTGCAGCCTGGGTTCGATCTTCCAGATGCAATTTGCTCAAGACATTGCTGATATATCCACGTACTGTTTTCTCGCTTAATACCAGCTTTTCTGCAATCGAGGCATTTGTGTATCCCTCGGCAAGTAAGTGCAAGACATCCAATTCTCGCGGGGTTAGCTCTGCAAATGCCGGTGGTAAGCGGCGTTTGGCGGCCCGCACTTCGGCGATCATGCGCGCAGCTACATTGGAGTGAAGCACGGTTTCACCACGCGCAGCCTTCCTGATACTCTCGGCCAGCCCCCTGGGCCGGATATCCTTTAAAAGATAGGAGAGCGCACCCGCTCGTAACGCAGGAAAGATATACTCATCTTCAGCATAAGAAGTCAGAACCACTATCTGGGTTCGCGGACTTATCTTTTTCATCTGACGGGTTGCCTCCACACCATTCATACCCGGCAAGATCAAGTCAAGCAGCACGACATCAGGAACAAGCTCTTCTACTAAAGGAAGCGCGACTTCTGCACTCTCTGCTTCCCCAACTACCTGTAAGTCGGGATGCATATCGAGCAGGGTGCGCACTCCTTGCCGCACGATAAGATGATCATCCACGATCAGGATAGTAATCGGCTCGCTCATGTCGTCGCCACCTGTCCCTTAGCTGTACTTTCTGCAACGGGGGAGATGGAGCAGCGTATAAGCATACTCGTTCCCTGCCCGTGCGCGCTCTGAATCAGGGTAGTTCCACCAATTCGCTCAACGCGCTCGGAGATCGAGCGCAGGCCCAGGCCCGCACCTTGATTTCCAGAAACCTCAAATCCTTGCCCATTGTCTGATATGGAAAGGCTAACTTGCTGCCCAGCTAATTTTAGCTTGATCCTTACTCTACTGGCCCGGCTATGGCGAGCGACATTAGATAAGCTTTCCTGAGCAACGCGCCAGAGCACCTCCTCTATAGGGAAAGGCAAGCAACAAGTTTCTGGCAGATCGACCTCGGCAGCGATCTTATTCTGACGGCTCCAGGTAGTGAGGTAGTCCTCTAAGGCCCTGGGGAGCCCTTTTATCTGCAGGTCAGCAGGACGTAGCGCGTGGATCAGCGCGCTTAACTCTTGTTGAATGTGATAGCTCAGTTCATCAGCTTCGCCCAGGTGCTCGCGGGCCGCCTCACGATCCTTTTCTAGTAGGGTGTGAGCCAGTTCTATTTGCACGGCAAGGGCAAAAACTTGCTGCTTGACACTATCATGTAAATCGCGCGCGAGGCGAGCGCGCTCCTCCAAACGGGCATTTTGTGCAACAAGCAGTTTTTGTTGAGCGAGATATCCAACGAGTTGCTCGGCCATCCGGTTCAAATGGGTTTCAAGTTGGCCGAGCTCATCTTTAGTATAGACTTTGAGACGCCGTTCATACTGACCAGCCGCAAAACGGGTTGTCGCGGCAGTCATTGCACGCAGACGGGAGATAAGCCCATATGTAGAGATAAACCCAAAGAGTGCGCCAAGCACGATCACAACTAGAAAAGCAAGGCCATTTAACTCTAACCACAGTATGTGTAGATCCGCGGCATTAGAAGGCCTGGCAGTCGTCGCCCCACTCACAATCTGAAACAACAATACAGCCCCTAGCGTCACCCAGATATATGATTGGGTCATACGTATCTGCAATCCTCTCCAGGTAATAAAGGATTCTTCAGATCGTGCAGTCAAGTTCAAGCCTGAGCTCTCTTTTTTCTTCATGGCGCACCTCTTTAAGTCTCAGGAACTTCCATCCTCTCCAGGCTTAGCGCTTTGAGCGCATCCGACACTGGCCGCCTGGTCGAGGCACCAGCACAAGAAACACCAGAATTCCCGCAACGACGAGCATAAGGCTCTTTTTACTCATATTCTTCTCCCTTTACGCCTGGCTTGCTTTACGCTATTTTACTTCAAAAGAGTCATATCCTACCCTATCGGGATGAGAGAAAAGGAAAGCAGAAGATAGCTGCTTTCTCCCGCTTTGCCTCATCGATATGGAAGGCAAGTCATAGACAGCTGCCATCTTTGCATTTCTTCCTTAGTATATACAGATCTTACCTATTTTGCCTACTCTATTGCCACTTGCTTGCCCTGATCTAAAGAGAGCGCAAGGCCTCGATAGGATCAAGCCTGGCCGCACGCGCCGCAGGATAGAAGCCAAAAATGATCCCGATAGCTGACGATATGGCGAATGGCATGAGCACTACAGTTGGTGTGATGACAAAGGGCAATTGTAGGAGGCTGGTAATTCCATAGCCGATCAGTGTGCCAAAGAGCAGCCCGATCAGGCCTCCTAGCAGGCTCAGAATCAGGGCCTCGATCAGAAACTGATTGCGAATATCCTGCCGTTGGGCTCCTAACGAGAGCCTGACGCCGATCTCGCGCGTTCGCTCGGTAACCGAGACAATCATCATATTCATAATTCCCACGCCACCTACGGTCAGCGAGATGCTGGCAACGCCCACCAGCAAGGCAGTCAGAATACTAGTAAACTGGCTGGCAACCTCCAGTAATTGAACGGAGTTAGTAAGGTGAAAGTCATTGTCTTGCCCTATTTTGATGTGATGGCGCTGCGCCAGCAACTCAGTAATTGCCTGCTGAGCGATATCAATATTGCTGGCATCATCGACCTGCACCATAATCTGATCGACATAGCTAGTATTTTTAAGGCGATACTGCATGGCCTCTATGGGTACAAAGACGAGATCATCAGTACTTGTTCCACCTCCTTCCGCGTGTAAGATCCCGCTCACCCGAAAAATCTGATCGCGAATGCGGATATTCTTTCCGATTGGATCAACGCCAGAAGTGGTAAAGAGTTGATGATAGACGGTATCCCCTAGAAGCGCTACGGCACGGGCGCTGCTATCGTCAGCGGAAGTAAACCAGGCGCCCTCTACCAATTGCCAACCTTGCATCTGCGGGTAGCCGGCGCTCACCCCTTCAATGGAAGTGCTCCAGTTCTGGTTTGCATAGATAACTTGTTCTTTGGTCGAGCTCATGGCGTCGGCTTCAGTGACATGAGGCAGCGTGGCCATCGCCTGTGTGTCTGCCAGAGTAAGCGAAGGTGTTGCAGGGGCAGTGCTGGAACCATTCCCTTTCTTTGCCTCAGTATCGGGTCCCGGAGCAATCGTAACTGTATTTGTCCCCATTTCGTTGATGGTGTTGGTGATCTTTGCCCCCACACCTCCAGTTAACAGCATCGCCGCGATCACGGCAGCAACCCCAATGAAGATCCCCAGGGTTGTCAGCAGCGAGCGAAGCCGATTAGCCCACAACGCCTGGAAGGCAATTACAATATTGGTCAAGAGCTTGCCGGTCCGGTCAAAATCCTGCCGCTTGAGCGGAGCCAGCAGACCTGGGTACCGCTGTGACGATCCCGCAGCCTCTGCCGAAGCCGTGGGATCGCGTAATCCAGCGCTTGTATCCATTGACCACTTCCTTCTCTAAATCAATTGCAAATTTAGCTTGACATCCTGACGTTTCAGGCGTAGCTTCTGGCGGATAGTAGAGCGTTTCTACCATATGTCGGCTAGACAGGCAGTAAAAACCAGCCTATGCCTTCAATCGTCCTCATCAGGCGGCTGCTCGGCCAGGGCTGCCCATTCGGCCTGCGCATCGCGAGGGTCAGGAACTGGTTCATCTCTAATCAAGTGACCGTCACGAAAAACGATACGACGGCTGGCATGAGCAGCAATATCGGGTTCATGCGTTACCAGCACAATCGTGAGGCCTTGCCGGTGTAAAGCCTGCAGAATCGCCATGATCTCAACGCTTGTGCGGCTATCCAGGTTGCCAGTTGGCTCATCGGCCAGTAAGAGCTGAGGAGAATTAACCAGCGCACGAGCAATGGCGACACGCTGTTGTTGGCCGCCCGAAAGCTGGGCCGGCTTGTGATCCAACCGATCTCCCAAACCTACGAGTTGAAGGGCTTGCCTTGCTCTCAGCTCTCGTTGTTGCCTGCTCAGACCCGCATAGATCATGGGCAATTCAACATTGCGCAAGGCATTGGCACGATTCAGCAGGTTAAACCCCTGGAAGACAAAGCCGATCAAGCGGTTACGTGCGCGCGCTAATTGTTTCGCAGGCAGTCGGCTGACCTGATAGCCGGCCAGGCAGTAGGAACCCTGGCTGGGATGATCCAAGCAACCCAGAATATTCATAAATGTGCTCTTGCCTGATCCAGATGGTCCCCTGACTGCGACAAATTCGCCCTGGCTGATTTCCACAGAGATGCCTCGCAGGGCATGCACCCGCGCCGTTCCCAGATCATATATTTTATGTACCTGATGCATGACAATTAGCGGCTGTTCCTGGCTATCAGCATTTACAACCATAGGAATAGTTGAGTCCAGGCTATGCTCAGGCTGTCCCGGCGCGTCCATGTTGCTATTCGCTCTCCTCTCGTATTTCCTACAGAGCCTGGCTAGCATGAAAGGGCTTCAGCAAAGCCATAGTTTTCATAACAGAAGAGCTGAGCAAGATGCTAGCATTTTTTCATGACGACAGCTCATCGGCCCTACAATACGGTTTTAACGATGCCCCATAAAGATTTTGCCAATATCATCTATGCCGCAGCTACTCACCACGAGGATCACACCGAGCATTAAAAGGGCAAACATGAGTACGCTCCAATACTTGTTGAGCATGTACATCCAGAATAGCTTGTGTTTCATGAGGTTTGTGACTCCTTTCATTCTCACAGCCCAGAAAGAGGCTAAATTTC
This sequence comes from Ktedonosporobacter rubrisoli, assembly GCF_004208415.1. GTDB lineage: Bacteria > Chloroflexota > Ktedonobacteria > Ktedonobacterales > Ktedonobacteraceae > Ktedonosporobacter > Ktedonosporobacter rubrisoli. Next base: position 254,387 of record NZ_CP035758.1, read on the forward strand.
TTCCTTCTTACAACCGCGCCTTCTGGAGAGGCTCTTGACTTCTTGCCGGCTTTGAGGGCTGTTTTCTGCTGCCAGTATAGCTCTTTGTGGAGAGAGAATTGTACCGTCAGGAGACGGTAGTATATGCGACAGATATCGGTGTTTTTTGGAAGCCTGCTAGATCTCAATTACCTGGTCCTCAAGCCATCATGCCTCGATCCCTCTATTTGACAATCGTTCATCAATATGCTAGCATATTAGTATATTCATAAATTTATTTGCCAATATATTATCGATCTTGCTTTATCTCGGCCATGGTAAAGTACTCACTGGAAAAGGAAGAAGTGGAACATGCCACCTGAAAAGCAGAATAAGAAACAACAGTTTAGCGTGTACTTGCCGCCAGAGCTTATTCGTGAGGTGAAGCACGCGGCGGTTGATCATAATATGTCATTGTCAGCCTTCATCGAGCAGCTGATCCGAACGCATCTTCAACAACGATCAACTGCTTTACAGAACGAGGAAAAAGGATAAGTCTATGGAAAACGATATCAATATTTTGAATCATGTGGGTCTGCTTGTCTCAGACGTTCACGCGGCTGTTGCTCGTTATGAGCAGCTCGGCTTTCAGTTTGCGCCCTTATCGCATGTCAAAGTCGCCTTTGAAGCGGGCTCTGAGCCTATCGACATTGGCTCAGGCAAACAGGATGCCATCTTTGAAAAGAACTTTCTGGAAATTGCCGGGGTCACAGAACCAGAAATCTGGAATAAGCTCAACAAGGCTCAGCGTGGCTACTTCGACATCGATGGCGCCCTCAAGCGCTATCAAGGGCTTCACATCCTCTACTTTGGTACAGATAATCTTGAAGCCGTTCATAAACGCCTCGTTACTCACGGCCTCTCTTCCTCCGCCATCGGGCACCTGAACCGCAAAGTTGAGACGCCAGTGGGAGAACAGATTTTGCACGCCAAGATGCTCCATACAGGCCAGGTCAGTATTGCCCAACACGAGAATCCGGAAGTACTGCTCCAGCCCCGGTATATGCACCATCGCAATGGAGCTAAATTGTTGACCGAATGTATCGTGTGTACTCCCGATCCAGCAGAACTAGCTGCAACCTATGCCCGTTTTACCTCCCATCATAGCCAGCAAAGGGATCAATTGCATATTGTCGATCTCGGTTTCTCACGCGTTGTGGTTGTCGCTCCAGACGATCTGGGCAAAGTTATTCCTGGCTGCACTCCGCCCTCACTACCCTTTCTCGCCGGCTTTACTGTCGCGACCGAGAATCTCGCGCAGACGCGTACGCTATTGGCAGGCAATACTATTCCTTTTCAAGAACATGATGGCCGCCTGCTCATCCAGCCCGAACACGCCTATGGCTGTGCTGTGCTTTTTGAGCAAGAGGGAGCGACGCGTCTCTAAGCTCACGTGAGTAAAAGTTCACCTGACAACAACAAAATAGGGAGATGTAATGAAACCAGGGAGTTCATCCCATCTCCCCATTCCTAACTATCTTGCAGGCCTTTGATGGAAAGCCGAAGCAGTTCAATATCTCACTTAACGAACCGGCTTCCCTGCTCGTCTCCTTAAGTTCACAAGAACTATAGATTTTACGCTTGCTAGCTGCTGATATGGAGCGGCAAGAAATCGCTGAGCATCTAGTATTCAGCCTCAATACAGTCAAAACCCATATGCAACGCCTCCACCAAAGGCTCCATGTAGCAATCGTTTGAGGCTGTCAAGATTGCACGCAGCCTTCACCACAATAACTGATTAACACATTTTCATTGCTTGCAGAAAACTTGTGCAGATTCACCCGCTAATCACCCTGTCAGGTGACGCGGCCTGTCTCCCATTAAAAGTATACTCTTAATATCAAGAAGATATAAAGACGTTCAAAAAAAGAAACCTTAAACAAAGGAGTTTTCTATATGTCTCAGCACTCTTTCCACGTAATAATTATTGGTGGCGGTCTCGGCGGCCTTTGCCTGGCTCAAGGACTCAAAAAAGCTGGTATCAGCGTGGCCATCTACGAGCGCGACCGCACGCGTAACGAGCGCTCACAGGGCTATCGTATCCACATTAAGGCCATGGGCAATCACGCGTTACACGATTGTCTTCCCTCACATCTGTTCGAAGCCTACCTCCAGACATCCGGGAGCCCGGAGAATGCAGGTATGCTCATCCGCGACGAACAGCTCAATCAGCTCATCGCCTTTCCAGTAGATGCATCCAAACAAGCCAACCCGCTCGAATCGAGCCGCTCGGTTAGCCGCATAACGCTGCGCCAGGTTTTGTTGACGGAGCTTGAGGGAATCCTCCATTTCGACAAATTTTATTCTCACTATCAAGAGAATGCTGATGGGTCGGTGACAGCTTTTTTTGAAGATGGCACAAGCGCGACCGGCGATCTGTTAGTTGGTGCCGATGGAGGCAATTCCCGGGTCCGTCACCAGTTTCTTCCCCACGCTCAACGTAATGAAACAGGTACAGTAGATATTGTAGGCAAAGTGATTTTGACCCCTGAGATTAATAGATTACTAGCTGCGCATCAGCTTCATAGGCCAAATATCATTCTGGGTCCCAGAGGTCGAGCCCTTTTCTCGGCTGTCCATGATCTTAGCAGTAAAGCCGGAAGTCGAACGCAAGGCAAGATTGGAGCCAATGATGAGGCACTACTGGCCGAGGAGAGCACTTTGTTCGAGAATACCAACGATTACTACTTCTGGGCTTTCATGGCCAGAGAGAAGAATTATCCAGTCAGTGAAGATCTGCAGCATGCGTCCAAAGATAAGCTATTGCAGATTGCGCAGAATATGATGGCAGATTGGCATCCTACTATCCAACACCTGCTCGACATGACGGCAGTTGATACTATCATGTTGACGCCTCTACGCATCGCTACGCAGGTTGCGCCCTGGGAGAGCCAAAACCTCACGCTACTCGGCGATGCTATCCATAGCATGCCGCCAACCCGAGGCATCGGCGGAAATATAGCCCTTCGAGATGCGCAATTGCTCTGTCAGAAGCTCATCTCCGTAGCTCGGCAAGAGAAAAATATGCCCGAGGCCCTCAAGGAGTATGTCACCGAAATGCTCAGCTATAGCTTTGCCGCTGTAAAGAGCTCAAAGCAGTCTTTAGACTTGATAGTGATGGAAAATACGCCGGGTCGTGCCCTCGCCAAAACCGCTCTACGTTCCTACAAACTCTTAGCTTCACACGATTTGAGCGCCTGAGTGGGTAGAAACAACGCTTACCAGGGATGCCCGGCCGCTACGGTGTCAAGGCGTCCCTCTTCATGGCATTCTAAGTGCCGACCCTTCTTATCCTCCGAGAGGCTACAGCTTTTTAAGCGAGAGAATATAAAATCAAGAGGCGTAGTAAGAGTAAGCGACCTCATCAAGGAGAAAGGTCAAGGCTGGAGCATATTTAGAATAAAGGGTATTTGGCAATGACTGACATATGTAGCTTGCCTGTTGCGGCAGATCAATTTCAAATACGTTCAGACATTACATTTTTTAATCATGGGAGCTTTGGAGCTTGTCCACGCCCGGTCTTCGCAGCCTATCAGGAATGGCAGCGCAGATTGGAATATGATCCGATCGAATTTCTGGGACGCCGCATTGGGGAGATGCTAGGCGAAGCACGCGCTTGCCTGGCTGACTATCTGGGAACGCGGGCCGAACAGATCGTATTTGTAACCAATACAACGGTTGGGGTAAATATCATTGCCCGCTCATTGCCTCTTGAGCCTGGAGATGAAGTGCTGGCAACGGATCACGAGTATGGCGCCTCTGACCGCACCTGGCGCTTCCAAAGCTTGCAGCGAGGCATACATTATATCAATCAGCCCATCCCACTACCTCTGGAGAGTGAGGATGAGATGATTGAATATTTGTGGCGAGGTGTAACGTCGCGCACCAGAGTTATCTTCATCAGCCATATCACCTCACCTACCGCTTTAACTTTTCCAATTGCCAGAATTTGCCAGCGTGCACGCGCTGCCGGCATCCTTACTGTAGTTGATGGTGCACACGCGCCTGGCCAGATCCCGCTCGCACTTGATGAGCTAGGGGTAGATTTCTATATCGGAAACTGCCATAAATGGCTCTGTGCTCCCAAAGGTTCGGCTTTTCTCTATGCCCGGCCCGAACGCCAAGCCCTCCTCCAGCCCCTCGTCGTTAGCTGGGGATGGGAAAGTCAGAATCCAGGCAGCTCAACATTTCTAGATTATTTTGGCTGGCTCGGCACTGACGATCCAGCCGCTTATCTGAGCGTACCAGCAGCCATTGCTTTTCAGCACGAGCATAATTGGGACGCCGTGCGGGCCGCGTGCCACGAGCTAGCAGCGTCTGCACGAGCAGAGATCTCAGCCCTCCTGGGAACTGAAGTGATCTGCCCAGCTGATCCAACCTGGTGGAGTCAGATGTGTATCATTGAGGTGCCCGCTGGCGATGTGCAGGTATTGCAGCGTAGCTTGCGCGAGGAGTGGCATATCGAGATCCCGGTTGTAAGCTGGGGCGGGCGCCGTTTCGTTCGTCTTTCCCTACAAGGTTATAATGGTCCTGCCGATATCGAACGGCTGCGGAGCGCGCTGCAATCGATCTTCAGGATTGGCTAGAAGTGCTATACAGCTCCGAGCCTACCGGAGCGCACAGAACGTTTGAGGCTAAACATAAGGCCTTGACCGCCTTCGATGGCACATTACAAACATTATTGGGAAACATATTTACATCTCTGCTGAAAAAGATGGGGACTGTCAGACTCTCCTGCTCCTCAATGCCTGGCTCTCGGCAAAGAAGGAGCAAGGAGGATCTGAATCTCACCCCTAAAAGGCTGTCCTCTCATCGAAAGCTGAAGCCTTGTCAAGGGCTCCGCTTCTGCCCTCCTCTTCTTCATTTTGAAAACTCCTATTTGTTCTGTTTGCCAACACAATATAGAACATGTTAAGTTTATATTGATGGTTTTTCTTTTATAGTGCATGAGGTATTCACTTATGAAACCTCCAGCCTCCTACCGTCATCTCATAATAGCAAGCCTCCTGGTAGCCAGTGTGCTTATCGCCGGCACCATTGGCTATATGTTTATTGAGCAACTTTCCTTCGTTGATGCCCTTTATACAACAGTGGGGATGATGTCGACAGTTGGCAACGTTATTCACCCCATCACACCACTCGGGAGAATCTTCACCATCTTTGTCATTGTCTTTGGCGTAGGTTCATTGCTCTATACCTTTGGCGCTGGCATGGAATTCATGATCGAGGGTCATTTTAGCCAGGCCGTACGGAGGCATCACATGGATAACAAGATTGCAGCATTGCGCAACCATGCCATTATTTGTGGCTTTGGACGTGTCGGTTCGCAGATTGCCCAGGATCTCGCAGCTGCTCGCCAAACCTTTGTAGTTCTCGATGAAAACGAACAAAATATTCGAGCTTGCCTGGAGGCTGGTTATTTAGCTCTTCAAGGAGACGCAACCAGCGATGATCTCTTGCATAAAGCCGGTATTCAAAGTGCACAATGCGTTCTTGTCGCTACCGATAACGATGCCCATAATATCTCGATTACCCTCTCGGCACGCCATCTCAATAAACAACTTCATATTGTTGCGCGCGCAAACCACAACGAGACAGAAGCCAAACTCAAGCTTGCGGGGGCTGATCGCGTTCTTTCTCCTTACGTGATTGGTGGACACCGCATGGCCAATCTAGCCTTTCAGCCCATCGTTACAGATTTCATCGATAAGATTACCAAGGCCGATAGCATAGATCTTGCCGTCCAGGAGGTAGGGCTCAGTGCGCACTCTTCGCTCGTAGGCAAGACAATGGAAGAGGCTCAGGATATGCTTCCTAACGGTATTGTAGTGGTTGCCCTGAAGAAAGCTAACGGGATGATTAGTGGCCCCGGGCTGCAAACCTGTATTGAAGCAGGAGATACTGCAATTCTGGTTGGTATGCCCGGACCGCTCGCAGCCTTTAAGGTAAAACATGGTTAAGCTATTTCTCTTACTCTTATCTTTGTCCCTGGCTTGCTACTTTACCGATAACTTATTAGCAACTTTCAAGCTCAATCTTCCAATCAAGGGCACACATGTATATCTGCCACGTAAAGCCTGTACGATGCCAATCAGCCAGACAGCAATTGATGAGATCGATACCAGAACGGAGATGAGCAGAGCGAGCAAATGAAGTATTGTACTGGGGGTGTAAAACATAATGCAGATATAAAGGATATACCATAGCGTCGCTCCAGCAAAGAAGAAGAAGGATTGCAAGCTATGAAAACAAATAAAACGATTAGCGCGACCGGCAAAAAACACAAGCAGCGCCGAACCCCACAAGAAAAGATAGCTCAGGCTGGCAATAATTCTGGCTCCAAGCGCTGGCTCAAACAGCTCTTCTTTTAGCACTGCAGCTCGTTCAACAGCCGGCTCTTGCCTCGGCTCCTCAGCCAGGGCAAGTTCAGGCGTTTCTATGCTAGCAGGCAGAAAGCCGAGATCGCGCGCGCTCCGCTCAAAGAGTAAGCACAACTTCACGCAAAGATATGGTGGTGGAGCAGATAGTCCACTTTCCCAGCTATCAATATTAGAAGCCTCAGTACCAAGTAATGTCGCGACCTGTGCCTGCGACCAGCCACGCCGCTCGCGCTCCTGTTTAAGCTGAAGATTAGGAGTCATATAGCTTTGCACTCCCTATAAATTTATATGTAACACCCTGATTATATGCATTTAAGAAAATTTATAGTTTTTTGTACAACAAGCGTTTATCTTCCGCTGCATCATCGGGCTCGCATACATCATATCACAGAAGAGAGACGCAACTAATAAAGAGAGGAGCAGAGCCAGATCAATCTGCTCCTCTTAACTAAGCGGCCCACTCCTCAGCAAGGACAAAGGTAAGTGCCACGCCTCACGCTCTATTCTCCCACGAGGAAAGGGATACGTGTAGGTACAGTTTCGCCATCCTCCGAGCCGGTCACTTCTATCTTGCGCCTTATTAAGTATGCTCAGACGAAACTATGGATTTATCTACTGCTGTTAATCAGCAGCTGGCTGCGCATGTTCGTCTTGTTGACTATTGAGCCGATGTATAGTAGGGATAATCTGACGCAAATCGCTCAGGACGGCAGCAGCTTGCGGGGTCGCCTCCTGACTTCCTTCGCGATTGACCCACAAGGCCATAGCTCCCAGACGAGAGGCGGTAACAATATCATGAAAATAGCTACCGGCGACATGAACCCAGTTTTTCGGGGACACCTGGGTAGCTTCTAGAAAGTAACGAAAGTGCCCTTCGGCAGGCTTATAGGTACGCACATCTTCAGCCGTAATAACCTTATCAAATGATGCAGGCATTCTACGCAACGTTTCAGACATCAGATCTCTATCGATATTGGATAAGATTGCTAAACGCCAACCATCGGCACGCAACATAGGTAAAGCCGAACCGACATCCGGGAACAGGGGCCAGCTTGGCAAAGTATCGGCCAGGATATGTTCAGAACCGCTGAGTAGATCGATTCTACTCCTTCTGGCAGCCCGCCTCAATGCTTCGGCCAACACGTTGCGGTAGGAGCGAAAAGGCCGCTCAGCCTCTACTTCAGCTTCAGTCAGATAATATTGATCCAGTAATAATGATGCCTTTCCAGGAACAATAGATTCTAATGCTGACAACATGCCTTTTCGCCAGTTAACCAGCGTTCCATAACAATCGAACGTCACCCAGCCCCTTCCGTAGTTCGTTGCTTCCTGCGTCATGCATGGTCTCCTTGTAGATGACTTTGCGGAATGAGATTCCCTACCTTCCATATACTGGGACTTTACTACAAATTGACACCTATTATTATTTATCCCCCTTTTATAGTATAGCATCAAAAACACGAAATTGCAGCTTCTCCCTGATCTTTCCCAAATCGGCCTCGATGATCGCTCCAGGTGAGCTTGAATACACTTCTTCGGCGCGATCCGGCTCGCTGCTCCTCGCCCTTTTGCTAGAAGCTTGCCCGCTTTCACAGGGCCTTGTTGCTGAAAAACAGCTTTCTTGTTTCGCCAATTATCTGCTATACTCCTAAGTGCATAGCATAACTTAGCTAGATATTATGAGGAGAACGAGGGAATAGAGAAGAGGTTCTACGCCCGTCCCTTTCATAATCTGGATAAGGAGTTTGAATGTTTGAGGGAGCTAAAGTATGGAGCATGATGCGTTGGTTTCAGTGTCCCTGGCCGAGGTAGAGGCCACAGGTCTTGCCTTATTCCGCAATGCAGGCTGTGAAGCAGAGCTTGCAGCCTCCTGGATGCAGATCGCGCTGGATAGGGATATGCAAGCCGATTATGGAAGAGGCATCTCACGCCTCCCCTCTATCCTTGAACAAGTCGAGGCGGGAACCATGAGCAGGCGGCTTGATTTACGCATAGAGCGACCTTCGCCTATGGCCGCACGAATTTTTGCTTCTCGCCGCGATTGGCCCGATCAGGTCGGGGTCAAGGCGGCTGAACTCGCCATGCAGATCGCGCAACAGCACGGCGTTAGCTTTGTAGCCTTTCCACAACCGCACATACTCGGGGCTCTATTACAGCCAGTGCTCGAAGCACAATATATCGGTATGGTGCTGGTCCAGAACGAACCGCTCATGAATTATGGTACGGCACCTGAAAACCTTGTGGGAAACAATCCGCTGGCCATCTGCGCACCTGGCAATCCCCCATTTATTTTTGACGGCGCCTTAAGTCAGTATGGCCTCGTCAATCTCCTCTACGACGCCAGCACGCGCGGAACTGTACCGGCCGGAGCCATTATTGATGGTACGGGTCAGGAGACGACCGATCCGGCAATATTACAGGCAATCGCTGAGCGCCAACGTACCCGGGGCAGCATGCTGCCACTAGGAGGGATGAAAGGGCTGGGGTTGGCGATGGGACTTGAGTTTCTGGCCGGAGCACTCACGGGTGGCTTCTTCTCAGCAAATGAGGGCAAGCCCTGGGGAGCAGGTGCCTTGATTATCGTCCTTGGTCCTCAGCTCTTTCAGCATGAGCAAATGGCTCGCCAGGCCAGTGAGTACCTGGCCCATTTCAGTTCTTATCCCGGCCAGCATTCCTGGCAACAACGGCAGCAAGCTCGCCAAACTGGCAGGCTAGACTATCCCGCTGCTATCATTCACAGCTTGAATGAGCTAGCGGCAGGCAAGCAGCTTCAGGAGAGAATCGCTATCTGACAGCACCCGGCTATTTATAAACGAATGCGCAACAGCCCATACCTGATCTGCCCGGAAAGGAGAGGAGAACTACACTTGAAACACTCTGAGCGCATCTTTCTCGCCACGCTCGACAATCTCATCAGGCAAGCAGGCACCCTCGCCGTGCTCAGGGAAAAAGGGGCCGAGTTGCAAAGCTTGCTCACGCTTCGGTCAGAGGTACCGATTGCCACTCAGCCCATTGCGCTGGAAATCTATGGCGCTCAACTGCCACCCTCCATTAAATCAAGTAGGTTGGTAGCTTATAAAGGCGGTACGATTGCTCGCATTGAGCGCCATCCCAATAGCCAGCAGCGCGTCCTTTGCCTTGAAGGCACTGGTACTATCTTCACCATCGAAGGCGAAGCACGATTTCCGCATCCCATCACTGCCGAAAACTCGGCACAAGTAGAGGAGCGCTGGTGCTCAGTTGAGGAGAATATATGGCACCAGCCAGTGGCCGGACCAGCTACCTGGATTGTATTAGCCCTGCATACGGCAACAGAGCAACATTTATTAGACGAGTACCTATAAAAGTAGAGTAAATTGTAACTATCAAAGGAGGTTGCGACATATTCCATCTAGCAACATCAAATCTGCTTCACTTTCTTAATACCTATGGCTATTGGGCAGTTCTCGCCTTCGTCGCTATTGAGAGCACCGGAATCCCTTTTCCCGGAGAAACTATGCTGTTGCTAGCCGCGATCTACGCGGGCACGATGCATCGTCTCTCCATTCCCTTTATCATTCTCGCGGCGGCAGCCGGGGCCATTCTCGGCGATAATCTTGGTTTTTGGGTCGGGCGCGAAGGAGGTTATCGCCTCCTGCGCCGCTATGGACGCTACATTCATCTGAAAGAGCGCCAGATTAAACTAGGCCAATACCTTTTTATGAAGCATGGAGGTAAAGTCGTTTTTTTCGGTCGCTTTGTCGCTGTCCTGCGTGCCTGGGCGGCCTTCCTGGCTGGTGTCAATCGTATGCGCTGGCCAGCCTTCCTCCTCTTCAATGCTCTAGGTGGCTGCCTCTGGGCCACAATCTATGGCCTGGGCGGCTATGCGCTTGGCAACAGTTTTAGCAAGATTACCGGTCCCATTGGCATCGTCTTGCTCATCCTTGCCGTCCTCATCATCCTGATTGGCTTCTTTTTCCTGCGGCGTAATGAACATCGCCTGGAAGAAGAGGCTGAGCGCGCTCTACCCGGGCCCTTGGAGAGACAATGAGCGCTCACTGTCTCTCGCCTCTCCCTTCTTTATGGCTATAAGAAATCTAGAGCCAAGAAAAAAGCTTTAATCGGCGCGTGGCGCCAGTTCCTCGCGCAAAAATGTCAGCTCTCTATCGAAAAAGTCGTCATCAATTTCCCCATAGCTCCAATAATCCCAATTCGCAGTTATCGTACCTAGAAACCAGAAGTGCCTGAGCATAGCAAAGAGTGGTATAGCCTGGAGATCTCGCTCGCCTGGCTCACATACTTGTTGGTACCCTTGCAGGTATGAAGCCCAGAGCTCATGGGCTTGTTCATTATTCCAACCCAGGCGACTCTTTCCCATCAGCGTGCCCCAGTAGAAGACGGCGAGATCATAGGCTCGCCACCCTGGCCCACAAACATCAAAATCAAAGAAAGTCAGCTTCTTCTCTGCGCTAATATTAGCATTCCCGCCTGCCGCATCGCCGTGACAGATCCCAGGCTGCAAACCCTGAGCGATCAGCTGTATAAGGCGTCCCTTTAACAATCCGGCCATTTGTAGCAGATAGCGCAAATCCTCGGGACGACGAGCAAGTACCAGCTTGATTGTTTCCAATGAAGTGTCCAGGAGATAGGCAAGATCAAGGGAAAAGCGCGCATGGGAGCTCACGAAATCAGCGCTGCTTGTGTGGATTTCAGCAATGGCACGCCCATATATGCCACTCAGCTCCCTATTCTGTCGTGGAGGGGTTACAGCGCTACCGGGAGCATATGTAAAGAGTACGGCAGCTCTGGAACCTTCGGGCGCCTGCAATATACGCATCAATGTACCATCTTTACGCGCCAGTGGAGCAGCGACAGAAACGCCTTTGCGCTGGAGATGCAAGAGTAGATCCAACTCATAAAGAATATCTTTTGGTGTTCTCCAAGAGCTGCCCAGGCTACGTGGCGCCTGGTATATGCGCAAAATATATTTATTTGATCTTGCGCTGATAAGGTAGTTATCGTTAAGGTTATGGGCGAGAAGGTGGCGCTTCACAGGCTGCTCAAGCGCATATTCAGGCAAAACACCTGTCAGAAGCCCATCTATAGATAGTAATGATTGGATTACGGGAAAATGGGCTACCGAATCCTCATTTTCCCATGCAGCACTAGATGTATCAAGCAGGGCAGTCTCCTTTTCTATTCGCAGACCATTTAAGCTTGATTACTATTGTACTGTCTAGTGCTGAGTGATACAAGGCATTACGAACTTGACTCAAAGGCCTGCCCACAGCTGGCACAAAATTTGGCACCCGGCACGTCTGGAGACTTCGCTCCGCAAGCGTGGCAACTCCTGATAAAAGAGGCGCCGCAATATGTACAATAACGCCAACCGGCGTGAATGGGTCGCTGGCACGCATAACAAAGTACCGGCTGCGCACGCATGGCCAGGAGTTGCGAACTATCCTCCTGAAAGGCCTGAAGTTGCTCACGCCGAATAAGCTTATCAATCATAACTTGATACTCAAAACGTCCCTGCTGAAACAGCACCTCAGGAAGACTCTCGGTCTGACTGGTAGAGGCCACAAGCATGATCCCAGGACACATTTGCAGCCTATCCAGCTCTATCATAAGTTCGCTCCAAAAGCGCTCTCGCTCATCTTCCTCTATTTGCTCACCCATCGAGACTAATACATCAATATCTTCAAGAAAAACCACGCCAGCAGAGAGCATCTTCAATGCAAGAAATTGCTCTTGTAAAAAGCTGCGTGCGTCCTGCAGCTCGCCGCCGCGCTCAGCCCAGCCCTCAGAGAGAACCGAACAAAATAGTACAGCTAGAGGAACACCGGCCTGACTTGCCAGCACGCGCATCAATTTTCTGAGATTGTTTCCGTTCTGCTCAATTAACAAAATGGTCCTATTAGAATGCGGAATCTTCTCTGGGTCTCGCAAGAAGCTGAGTAGCTCTTGTAGGCCACGGCTGGCCAGATCCATATTGAGCAGTTTTTGTAGACGAGGATTGGGCGGCTCCATGAACTTCAGCACTCGCAGGTGGCGTCCTTGCTCAAGATTGACAAAGCTTAAAACTGCCCGTTCTTCGGCAGCCATATGATCATAAAACAGAAAATGGCGTTCCAGCCTGCGTATTACAGCAATATCCAGGTTCTTTAATAGATTATTTTTTACATCAATCAATGAGCGAGAATAGAGATAGAAAAACTTATATATGCGGGGATGATAGAAGACGCTAAGGGCTAAGATTTCTGGCTCTATATGGCGGGGCAAGCCAGCTTGCGGATAGAGCTGAACAAAGGTTATCGCGCGCCTGACACACTCTACAGCCTCAACTGAAAAGGGGAGGCCAGGAGAATCAGTGACAAGAGACGAACGCTCATCATCGCTAGAATCGGGCTGGAGCCACCTTCGTAACAAAGCACCATCCACCCCTCTCTTGCTGAACAAAAGCGCAATCTTGCTCTTTTCTTGCATCAGTAATCCCAGCAGTAAATGTTCTGGGTCGACCTGCGAGTACCCCAGATCCAGCGCCTCTTGCTGTGCAGCTTGTAGAACCTGACGTGTGGATGGTGCAAGCCAGTCAAGTTCATGAATGTTAGACAAAGAATTAATCTGCAGCATCCGGTACCTCTTACCAATAATAATGATGCTGGTATACGCAGCTGGTGCTTGCTCTATGCCTCTCAAAAAAACTGACTGGCAAGCTCTTCACCTATATATAATTCTAGCAGGTATTACGGCTTCTTTCTGTGAAATACGCACTCTTTAAAGTATTAACTATTACCATTTATACTATTTATTAGTTTGCTGCCTCACTTCTTCTCAGCTGATCTCTTAAAGCGTATCCTACAGATCTAAGCGCAGGCTCTCACTACAGAAACAAGCCTCCAGGTATTTCCTGCCCAGAATAGGCGGGAAGATGCTTCCCCACAATGACTATTCTCTCGCTGCCGGCAGGGGTGCTGTCTTTTGGGGCTTTGTCTGCTCTGGCAGAGCTATTATGAGGGCAAGACCTATGAGCCCAGCAGCAACGAGGAATGTTCCCATGGAACTAGCGGTGGCAAAGAGTGCTCCAGCTATCACAGGACCAATTACCCGGCCCAGGCCTCCAATGCCTTGCGCGAGTCCCAGCGTCTCCCCTTGCTCCTCTTGTGGGCTGGCAAATGAGAGCAGCGTCGATACAACAGGCGTGACGGCTCCTTCACCAAGACTCAGCAAGGCCAGTGCAATCAGCATTAGCACAAGCTGGCTTCCCCAGGCCAGCAAGGCCAATCCAAGTGCAAGCATGAACAAGCCAGCCAGCAAGAGGCAACGCTCACCCCAGCGTCTGACCAGGCGCCCGATCAGCCCCCCTTGCATGATCACTATGAGGATTCCAATGTAGGTGAACATATATCCATTCTGGACCGCAGTCCAGCCAAAAGTACGCTGTGTAAAGAGGGGATAGATCGCCTCCATCGAAGTAAAGGCAATCGTAAATAGTAGGTTTATGCCTATCAAGCGCGCAACGGCTGGTCGCTTCAGGAGCTGGCGCCATCCAACGGCCAGCAGCGTAACTCCCTCATAGGTAGTGGCCTGGCTGGTGTCTCGCAAGCGCGTCTCTGGCAGAAAGAGGAAGACGAGCAAGGCATTTAAGATCGCAACTCCCATCGCTACCCAGAATGGGATCGTGAAGCTAAGCGCCGCCAGAACTCCACCAAGGGCAGGTCCAACGACAAAACCCAGGCCAATTGCGGCCCCAATCACTCCCATACCACGGGCTCGGTGCTCTGCAGGGGTGGTATCGGCCACAACAGCCTGAGCCGAGCCCATGTTGGAAGCTCCGATTCCCCCAATGAAGCGGGCAATGAGCAACAGTAGCAGTGAGCCAGCTAGCGCCGAGAAGGCAAACGAAAGCGCCTCGATCAGCAGCGAGCCTATGATGATCGGTCTGCGTCCATAGCGATCAGAGAGGCTGCCCAGCACAGAGGTAAACAGAAATTGCGCCAGGGCGTATACAGTCAGGATCAGGCCGACCCCAACCGGGTTGGCACCCAGCCGCTCAGCCCAGAACGGGAGCTGCGGTAGGATCAGCCCAAAGCCGGTAATATCGATGAAGATCGTCAAAGCCATAAGGAATAACTGTGAACGCAACAGCTTGTTCATATCTTTTGCTCCTGTTGGAATTCTGCTCGAAGCTTTCCTTGATACTTGGTATCCATAACGGGGCCTTCGGGGGTCAGAGAATCTACAACGCGATTCAACCACTCCAGCTCAGCGCTCAGCAGAGCACGAATATGATCCCGTGCCAGGGTGCTCATGTTATACTCCTTAGAGGCAACGGTGCTGTACGTTTCGAGAAGTGTATGTGACGCTTTCACCAGGTCTCGTCGACTTTCCAGGGCCGCCCGCGTCTCCTGTGAACGCGCGGAGTAAACGAGTCCCATATCGATATCGCCTGGCTCCAGAGCATAAATCTGCATCGCTCGGCAAAGGAGAAGAAAGAGGCGCTGCCTCTCTCTTTTGCCAAGTTGGGGCACACACCAACAAATAATCAACCACACGAGGTATCTTCCTTTCCTTGAGGCTTCTGGTCTTTCTCTATTCCAGATATCGGTCTCCGCTGTATTCCCAGGTCTGGTAACAGAGCTATCGTTGTATCAAGCCAGCGTAACTCTGCTTTGAGCAGTGTTGCCAGATGATCAAGCATCAGCCACTTGTTCTCCTCCAAATTTCTTGCTTGATCCATTTGGCCGGCAAGAAGAGCGCCAAAATCTCTGGCGAATGTGCGCCAGGCACGAAGCTCTGACTCCACCTCATGGGGAGCCAGAGCAACAACAAAATGGGCATGAATCGTCTCTTGCCACAAAGCCATAAGAGATACATTTGTATACATCTCGGGTATCTTCTTCACAGGACAGGTCTCCTCTTCACGCGCGGCTACAGGGTAACATGGAACGCCTTGACTCCCACCAGGAAAGGGCTGACTATCGTTTCGATAGAATGCTCTGGCTGATGTTTCAGCGTTGGGAAACGTTCAAGCAACAGCGGAAGCGCGATCCTGGCTTCTAGTCTGGCGAGCGGAGCGCCCAGGCAGAAGTGAATACCATGCCCGAAGGTTAGATGCCGATTGGGCTGGCGCTGGATGTCAAAGATTTCGGGGTCGGGGAACTGCGTTTCATCATAGTTGGCCGATACAGCCTGCACCATGATCGACTGACCTGGCTCGATGCGCTGCCCATTCAAAATGGTCTCCCGGGTTGCCCGGCGTAGCGCTCCCGAGACGGAGGGGAAACAGCGTAAGATCTCCTCAATAGCACTCATGATCAACGCAGGATCAGCGCGCACTTGCTTAGCTATTTCGGGATAGGCGTCGAAGCAGACCACGGCATTACCCAGCAAGTGGGCCGTGGTCTCATGTCCTGCAAGCAGCAGCAACTTACAGAAGTCAAGCAGCTCTTCCTCGCTCAGCTTTTGTCCATCGACCGAGGCCATCAGCAAATGGCTCATCAAATCATCTTGCGGAGCGCGCCGGCGTTCTTCTAGTTTCTGGGCAAAGTAGGAGCGCAAAGCACGTTCATTCTCCTCATACGCCTGTGGACGAGCAGCACGCGCGCTGGGTTGAAAACCTCTCGTTAGGGCAGTGGACCAGGTGCGAAACATGGCCTGTTCTTCGGCGGGAACTCCCAGAAGCTCAGCGATGATCGTGAGCGGGAGAGGATAAGCAAACTCCTGAATCACCTCCATTTCTCCACGCTCTTGCAGGCCGTCAAGTAGCGCGTTCGTCACAGCGATAATTCGCGGTCCTAATTGCTCAATGATGCGTGGTGTGAAGGCCTGGTGGATAATGGCACGCAACTGGCGATGACGTGGATCATCCATCCCCAGGATGCCGGGCTGGCGTCCATCTTCACGCTCGCTCGGCTCTGAAGAGAACGTTACAGGATCATTGAGCACATGGAACGCGTCAGCATAGCTGAAAACGAGCCAGCACCCGTAACGCGACTCAAAGTACACCGGCTGCGTTGCGCGCATCTGTCGATACCAATCCAGCAGCAGGTTGATGGGGTGTTTGTGGATAGTTGGCATGCTTAAAACCTCTTTTCGGCAATGACTGCTCTGCCAGGCCGCTCCTTTTGCTAGACGCGTCAGCAGATCTAGTCTCAATCTGTCAGCTATGGAGTGGATGGACTACCTCTACACTGAGCAGGCAAGCGCTTTTCATATGGCTCAGGCTGCTGTTCCATATGCAAGGCATCCATCCAGTTATTTGTGTACGGCAGGACGACATGTTGTCCTATAGAGCTAAGTCTAAACTACGTGACCTTATCCGAGTAACCATGTTTCAGTCGCCGCAAAATGTGCCCTGGCCGTCGCCAGGATCTCCTCTTCGTATTCTGGATGCCGCTCGGCGAAGGCGTTGATCTTGTCCTGGAACTCATTCCACATCACACCTGTCTGCGTAGGACCATAGCCATTGAAGTAAGTGACTCCGTGCTCTACATCAATATGGAGAACCTGCCCAAGCATGGGAGCCATCATAAGTTCTCCTTGTGTCGAACCTTCGATGGCATAGAGCGAACCGATAATCTGTGGCAGGCTAGAGAAAAGTTCTTTGCTTCCCTCAAACTGGGCAAGATGGCTGATTTCCTCTTCAGTCGCTCCCAGTGCACGGAGATCTTCCTCCAGTAGAGGGAGGCGTTTCCTCTGCGCCAGATCCAGACCTACTTCTTGCCAGCTGGGCATCTGCTCGATAGCATCATAGCGCTGCTCAAACGGTAGGTAGAATCCATAGAAGCGCTCCAGAAGCTTTCGATAATCCTGAAGTGTCATTTTCTCGGAGAACATATGTTGACTATTTCCATCAAGGGAGTCATGGAGAGAGTGAGTCGCCGCATCAAGCTTGGCAATGATACCGCGTGCTTCTTTCCGTGCAATGTAGCTAGAATACTGACTCATAAGGTTGCATCTCCTTTTCATGCTATATCTATATTTCGCTAAAAACATGTCTTTCCCACGAGAGGATATTCCTCGACGTAAGAAAGCCTGCAAGGATCTTCTTGACGACGAAGCGAACAGAAGATCGCCGATCTTTCTCCCGGAAAGGAAGTCATCCTGATAGGATAGACTGTATAGTGCAATAGTTACCTTTGATTAGTCACAAATAACTATTACGTTATAGAGTATAGAGCATCTTGCTTTGATTAGTCAAGGGTGACTATAATAAGCGTGGTACATACACGATGGGAAAGGAGGCAACAGACGATGGATGATCGAGCGCTGTTGCTACTGGGACTGCTCAGGATGCAGGATCTTCATGGCTATCAACTCAACGAGTTTATTGAGAAAAATTTAAGCCTGGTGACAGAGATGAAGAAGGCGACTGCCTATGCCATTCTTGATCGTTTACGCGAGGCGGGCTATATTCGTATGTCTGTAGAGCAGAAGGGCAACAGACCGCAGCGCCAGGTCTACAGCATTACCTCCGCCGGAGAAGCACACTTCTTGCACCTCCTACGCGAGAATCTCGCCCGTGCTGATCGCACAACCTTTGCCGGCGATATTGGCTTAATGTTCTTTGATCAGCTCCCCCGCAACGAAGCCATCAAGCATTTAAAGCACCGATTGAGTGAAATAGAAGCACTGCTTACTCAATATGAGCGTTCCCTGGGAGAGAGCAGGCATACAGAGGGAGTGAATCTTGCCATCGAGCATCTTGTCGTGCTGCTGCGCGCGGATCAAGAATGGCTCAGTCAGCTGCTTCGCCGTTTGGAGCCTGCCACGGATTCGCTGTCGAAATGAGAAGAGGAGATCGATTAGGAAAATCTTGCCGCATCTGGACGTGTGGTCTGCACTGGCTGAGCAGAGCTACTGAGTTTTAAAGCTTCCTGATACCCTCCCTGACCCAAGTACTAATCCAGGAATAAAGAAGAGGGGATAGAGCAGCAGAAATGCGTTCGGTAGCCACCAGACCAGATCAAAATCTCCACGAATACTCCAGAATGCCAAAGCCTGCAAGCCCGAACAGAATGTAAGCACCAGCGAGACCAGAGCCAGAGAGCGCCAGTGATGTATACGGCACTGATAGCAGATTACGCTTGTCAAACCGGTAGCTGAGATAGCTAGATCAAGCGGTAGAAATGACCAGTTCCAGGCCACAGCTAATGAATTATGATAGTCATGAAAAAGAAATTCACCGGGGATCAAATGCAGTGCTGTTATAATCCAGTAGGCAATAAAGCCTAGATCAGTCACCAGAAAAAACGTCTTAAGGGCTCTCATGTGTTCTCCTCATCTTTTAAGTTCGGTATTAAGAGTGTACCGTCCAGACGGTACAGTGTCAAGAGCGGAATAAGCTTTTTCTTTCGAGCGAAGAGCCACATTTTCTAGAGGAGGGCAGAGTTGGTTAACAAAAGAGCAGTACCGTTTGGTATATACAATTTATTCACAGCTTGCTCATCTACGAAAATAAAAAACGTCTCAATCTGCTCTATAGCATCGACGAAGCTCCCAAATTTGAATTCCACGGGCTAGCGCAAAAAGCGGTTCTGTGCTATAGTAATGCACACTGTAGAGTGCATTATTGCTAAATGCAGGGCAACCTTGGTAATGTTGTGCGCTACAGAGATACAGAACAATTACAAGCTACACGCAGAGAAAGAGAGAATTTCATTGACTGATCAGACGCTGTATTGCCGCGACTGTAACCAGGAATTTATTTTCACGGTTGGCGAGCAAGAGTTTTTCGCGAGTCGAGGATTAACCAATACGCCAAGTCGTTGCCCGGCGTGCCGAGCCGCTCGTAAGCAAAATGGTGGATATCAGGGGAGAGGTGGTGGCTCGCGCGGCGATTTTCGCGCACGTGAACCACGCCCCATGTATACCGCTACCTGTGCAAGTTGTGGGAACGAAGCTACGGTTCCTTTCCAGCCGCGAGAAGATCGCCCCGTTTATTGCCAGGATTGTTACCAGTCACACAGTACTCATCATGCAAGTACTGGTAGATCGCGCTGGTAGCCCTGATGTGCAGAACTGTTATCAATCCTGAGGGATCTTTTGATGTTGCTCTGAAGCAGTTTAGCCGTAAAGTGCAGCAGGCCGGCATCCTCGCCGAGGCCCGCCGCCGCGAACACTATGAAAGTCCCCGCGCTCGCCGCAAACGCAAAGCAGAAGCAGCCCGTCGCAAGCAACGGCGTTCCCGTTACTAATACCACTTATCATAGGACGTAAGGGCAAGGCTTCAGGATAGCCCTGCCCTTGCTTAAAAACCATTTGACTTTCCCTATGACCTGCCCTCTACTTCGCCTGATTGCTATGCTCAGCCTTACTCAAGCCTGGCGAACATAACCTCCCGCTTCATCCATAACCGGTCCCTCATACACCAGACCCAGCTGATCGCACGTCCATTGTCCCCAGGCATAAATCTGTTGAAACAGCGATTCCGCGCTATATCCTAGCTTCGTTAGCATGTATTCCACTTTGAAAGGTTTCTGTCCAGAGATACGCCGCTGAACCACATTCATTTGCTCTAATTCCCGCAGCTTCAAGATGAGCATGTGTTGGCTGATCTGTGGAAGGAGTTCCTGCAATTCCCCAAAGCGTTTCGGGCCGCTGAACAAGCGATACCAGATCCAGAACGTCCATCTTCCTCCCAGGCTTATCAGCCAATCCACCTCCTGATTGCCTTGCCCGCTGTAGCTCTTGTCCCAGGAAACCATCTGGCGCAAGATTGGTTCTAAACGCTGCCCTACTTCCGAGAGCCTGTACTCCACTTTTGGAGGCACTTGAAGGTAAACGTGACGGGAAAGAATTCCAATCTGCTCTAGCTCGCGTAGCTGAATAGTTAACATCTGCCGACTGACCTGGGGAAAGAGTCGCTGGAGTTCACCAAAGCGTTTCGGACCATTGAGTAATTGATACATAATCCAAAACTTCCATTTACCCCCTACCCCTCCACCCCCAATTGGACATATCAATGTTTTTTTCTGTCGAGCCATGGAACACATCTCTCTTTACTTGATACTTTTCCCTTAACGCTTGCATCCATAAAATTGCGTACTTGCTTCTCCTTCACCTCTCATGTACAGTAAAGTATAGCAAAAATAAAAGATATTTGCAAGTATATAAGCTTTTACAAGCTTTTAATACTTTAAGAAAAATACGCTAAAATTTAAAAAAAGGGGCAAGACATGATTAACAAAAGAAAGATTTTATCAGAAATCTATATTGAACCCCGTACGGTTGTGACGGAAAAAGGGCCGATCGAATTCGATCTGAGCGGGACGCAGGGGCCTGTGATTCTTTCTGTTCATGGTGGAATCGGTGGCCTTGATCAGGCCCGTTTGATCACGAACTGGCTAGATAACAATTCTTACCGGCTCCTCTGTCCCTCACGGCCAGGATATCTAGGAACACCACTAAAAAGCGGGAAGACATTTGAGGCACAAGCCGATCTACTGGCAGCACTCTTAGATCATCTCCAGATAGAAAGTGTCGGAGTTGTGTGCCTCTCGGCGGGTGGTCCGCCAGCATATCAGTTCGCAATACGCCACCCGGAAAGGATTTGGGGCCTGGTGGCCATCGACAGCGTGAGCGGTATATACTACCCTCCAACAGGAGTCGGGCCGATGACCGAAGCCATTTTCATGAGTAATGCGGGACAAAGATTTTCGCAAATGCTTATGGAACGCTTCCCCAAATTACTGTTGGGAGAAGCCTTTCGGGGCATTGGATACTTCACGAAGGAGCAAGCAAAGAGGCAGGTGGAACATGTCTTAAATGAACCGCAAGCGCTCGCATGGATGAAAGCCTTGCTAGAGACGATGTATCCCTATTCCAAACGCAAACAGGGTAATATAAACGATATGGAAGAATTTCTGAAATCGACGCACCTTCAGTTAGAGCAGATCCAGTGCCCGAGTCTGATTATTCACGGAACCCACGATGCTGATGTAAAATTCTTTGATGGCGTCTACGCCTATGAGCATATTCCTGGCGCAGTGCGGTACTGGATCGAAGAGGGGGATCATACAGGCTTCTGGCTTAGCCAGCATGCTGAGCAGGCTCAAGAATATGCGCGGGCTTTCTTAAAAAAACATGCGCCAGATGAGCTTTAAACTTCTCTTGCAGAAAGCTCTCTTTGCGCCTCTTGCCAACAAGCTCTATCAGTGTTATCATATTAACCACTACAGTGGTTAGTATTGCAATCCTAAATATAGAGAGGTTGATTATGGAGAGAGCTCAGGCTATTGAGCGCTATCTTCAGGCTGTGCCTAAAGCCGAACTTCACGTTCATCTGGAAGGCTCAATCCTTCCCGCAACGCTTTTGAAACTAGCACAGCACAACGGGATTAGCTTACCAGTTAGCACGGTTGAAGAGGCTCGTCGCTGGTTTCAATATCGCGATTTCGCCCATTTTATAGAAATTTACTTCCTTATCTCAGGTTGCTTGAAAACTGAAGAGGACTACGAGCTCATTACATACGAGTTCGGAGCAGAAATGGCGCGCCAGAATGTGCGCTATGCAGAAGTGACCTTCTCGCCAAGTACCCACTTTTTCAATATGGGTATAAAGCATGATGTCTATTTCACAGGCCTGAATAAGGGACGTGAGCGCGCGCGAACAGAGTTCGGCGTAGAGATGCGCTGGGTCTTTGATATCGTACGTAACGCTAGCAGCCAACAGGAGCTTCACCGCAAGGCCGATTATACTACTTCGGTGGCTATAGAGAGTATGCAAGAGGGGGTAATCGCGCTGGGATTGGGCGGTGCCGAGGTTGGAAGTCCGCCTGAGCAGTTCGCCCCCTGGTTCGAAAAGGCTCTCGCGGCCGGTCTGCACAGTACTCCTCATGCCGGCGAGACCGTTGGACCAGAAAGCGTATGGGGAGCATTGCGTACGCTGGGTGCGGAACGCATTGGCCATGGGGTGCGCTCCATTGAGGACCCGAGCTTAGTCAAGCATCTTGCTCAGGAGGGTATTCCATTGGAATTATGCCCGCTAAGCAACATTTGCCTTGGCGTTTATAAGCATATTGCGGAGCATCCATTACCGCGTTTGTATGCTGCCGGGGTACCGCTCTCGGTCAATTCGGACGATCCCCCATTGTTCAACGTCACTTTAAATGATAATGTGCAGGCACTCTACGAGCCCTTCCATTTTGATCTCGATACCATCGATGAAATCTTGCTCAATGGCGTACGACATAGCTTCTTACCCCAGGAACGAAAAGCGCAGATGGAGATGGCATTTCGAACCGAGATGCAGAAGTTACGGCAAGAGCTAGTAGGCAGTTAGCGTGCAAATTTGCTAGATAGCGCGAGCCTTCACTTCGGGCAGGTCTAGAGCCTGCCCCTCTTAAGGGAAGTTGTCGCTAAATGGATCAGGGTATGGCCATATTCCTGAGAGAGTTGCTGCCTACCCGTGGCCAGCCAATCTGGCCATATTGGACCTTGTGCGGATAGGCAAAACAACCTATAGTAAAAGCAGGCAAGCTTCTAGATGCCTGTAGAGCTGGCTGCTGACAAACAATATCAGCGCCGTATGCTTACGATATGCTTGTAATTGGCAGATGAGCCTCTATCAGCCAATTACAAGCATAAATTGTCTCTAGCAGAGCCTGTGGTTATAAAGTTTTGCTATCTGTGAAAAATAGGCAAAACAGGAAGGAAATACCATGCCCTTAGCCCGAATCTCGCTCACCGAAGGAAAGTCAGAAGCCTATATTCAAGCCATTGCCGATGGAGTTTACGAGGCCATGCGCGCTACTATAGATGTACCGGAAGGCGATCGCTTCCAGATCATCTCCGAGCATAAGCTCGGCCACCTTATTGCCGATAAAACCTATATGGGGATCGAGCGCTCCAACGATGTCGTCATCATCCAGATCACGATGAAAGGTGGGCGTACGCCGGAGAAAAAGAAGGCCTTCTATCGGCGCATTATGCAGAATCTCACGGCCAATCCAGGCTTGCGCAAGCAAGATATCATGGTTGTATTGAATGAGAACGATCTGATAGATTGGTCTTTCGGCAATGGAGAGGCCCAACTTGGCTGATGGAAGCTCATCATCTATAGAACTTTTGCTAGCATAGCCTCCTTCACAAAGCTCAGATTAGCTTCTCATTGCGTGTGCTCGCAGATTGCCCCATTCATCAACCATATGCTAGATCTCAGGCTCTGCCGTAGCACCCTGAGATCTCTTTTCGTCACCTTACAGCTATTTCAGTGGCAACACTCTGCTGATATTTCTCGCTAGCCGCAATCCTTGACCCTCCAGCCACTGGAGCCTGTAGACTGGTCCACAACAAGTAAATTGTTCTCTTGTAACTAAGGAGGAGCTTTGTGGATACCATCATTTGCGCTATACTTGCCATCTTATTGTCTCTCACTACTCTGCAGGCTATGTTTTTTTACTTTGGCATGCTCAAGGTTCGCTTTATCGAATGGGTTTTCGTCAATCCTTGTTCGATTAGCAATCTGGTTTTTCTTGTCGGAAGCCTCGTATTTCTGCTCAGTGGAAGCTGGATGATTATGTATATTGCCGCCCTCCCGCTCTTCTTTTTTGGGACGCAAGGCTTATTCATCTTTTCCTGGCGTGGCATGAATCTGATCCCGCAGGCTTCGCATCTCTTAATGACGATCTCGCTGCTCTGGATGATTATCCGCAGTTTACAGCAAGGGCACTTTCTGGAGGCCACAGCCGGTTTGCTGATCAGCATCCTTATCTTTACGCCCTTCATTGCTGCACAGCAAGCTTATATTCACAAGCATCATGATCGAATTCAACAACTCTTGCAGCCAGAAACATGGCTAAAGCCTGCCTGAGTATGGCAGGCCTATATGTGCGGGCCTGACTGTAGAGCCAGGCCCTGAACTGTCGCGGCATTGGCTTCTGCACCAGCCGACTTATTGGTTCTTGTCTTCTCCGCCCTCCCAACCCGATAATGAGAATACAGGCACAGCTAACAGAACTTTCTTGTGTCAAACATGTGTATCATAATGTGTCAATGTTATGGCAGTGCCAGGGAGAAAAGAGCCATGTCAGCTAATCTCGATGAATTACCAGAAGGGCTACCCGTTCCCATAGATGATGGAGCCTGTAACCACCTCATCGGCCTACGATTGCCCACGCTTTCACTCACCTCGACATCAGGAACAAGCGTGGATCTCGCAACGTTACCGGGCAAGACAGTCGTATATTGCTATCCGCGTACGGGTCGTCCCGATCAAGCCTCGCCGGATGGCTGGGACCTTATTCCAGGGGCCAGAGGTTGCACACCACAATCGTGCGCTTTCCGCGATCATTATATAGAATTGCAAGCTCTGCATGCTGGCGTCTTTGGCCTGAGCACGCAGGATACAGGCTATCAGCGGGAAGCTGTGGAGCGCTTACATCTACCCTTTGCTTTACTGAGCGATGAGAAGCTAGCCTTTACGCAAGCTTTGCGCCTGCCAACTTTTATTGTTGAGGGCATGACGCTCATAAAACGGCTCACGCTTATTATTCAGGATGGCAAGATTATCAAGGTCTTTTATCCCGTCTTCCCGCCCAACCAAAACGCCGCCCAGGTGATCAGCTGGCTTAGCGCGCATCCTTGATCGCTGCTTAAAATATGAGGCAAGCCGGATCGGCATATCTGGCTTGTCCCATTTTGCCAGCCGGTCTGCATGTGCTCGATTTAGCCAGGCCGCTACCCGCCATCTCGTCTCGCCGCAACATCTACTTGTTTCGCGGAACTGCGAGAGGCATACTGAGCACATAGTGGTGCAAAGTAAGCCCAAGTTTCTGCCAGAAGGCCAGAGCAGCTTTATTGTTCGCAAGCACATCCAATTGAATACTGTATGCTCCCTGATTGGTAAGCTCCGTATAAGCAGCCTGGGCCAGCGCGTGGGCATAACCGCACCTCCTGAAGGTCGGCGCTATATACATATCCTCGATAAATCCATAGGTCTCTCTCGTAAAGGGATTATGGCGCAGCTGAAAACTGATAAAACCGGCTACTTGATCATCTACCCAAGCAAGCCAGAAGAAATGGCGTCTCGCCGCAGCTTCTTGCTGCACATGAGCAATCCAGCGCTTTACTGCCTCCATCCTCGTCACCTCTGCATCCAGCTCGCAGTTATAGGTATAGGCCAGTTGCTCAATCTCAGCAACATCTCCTGGCTCTAGCGGCCTTATCACAAATACCATTCAAGCATCTCCTCAATGAAATATTTCATTTTGATATTATAATATTTTAACATATCTTATTGTTTTCTTTACACGTTCTTTTTGGCTTGCATCGCTCCCGTTACATTGGTTTGGCGAAAACCCATTTGTAACATCTGAGGATTGCTGCAGCTATCAATCTTATCCGTCTAACGGCCTGGTCCGGTGAAGAGCCGTTGGTTTCAGTACGGGTCTCCGCTCACCAACGGCTTAAAGAGCTTACCAGCAGAATCAAAAAGGTACATGAGTCTCTCGATGGTAATCGTTATTGGATCTGAAAATCGGTTGTGACCTGTGTCGTACTGGTGATGCCACCACGATCATAAACAGGCAAGAGCAAGGTGTATGTCGCACTCTTCTGTGGAACAAGAAAGCCAACCGTCCCTGTTTTTCCTGTCTCGCCCACGGCAATTGTTTCTGGGAAGGTAGTATATTTTGGGGCAACCAGGGTGGTGCCATCGGCCCTCAAGCGAAAAGCATCGCCTACAGCCTGGTCCAGATAGCCATTTGTTGAGGTACTATCCACTTTGAAGGACAGGACCACGTAGATCATATCTTTCTCAGCCTGGTTCCCCTGAGCACTGAGTTGCCTGGCTGCTGTAGTGAGCGTCCAATTCAGGCCTCCCCATTGGAGAGGTTTATTCACAGTTACCGTGCGTGGTTGATAGGTGCTCACATCGGCGCTTTGTGTGAGAGGAAACTCGATCTGATGCTCGTTCGGGTTACCTAGACGCAGCGTGATCTGCGTTAGCGGGGTTGTCACAGGTACTGGAAAATCCAACCAGTTTGTGCGTGCCACCTGAGCAGGAGGCGAGCCCACAGTCGTATCAGCAGCTTGAATATTCGCAAGCTCAACACTCTCCCCATTGGGCAGAATCACATGAAAGCTGCTCGTATATCCGTAAGTCCCAAAGTAAGGAGCCTTATCCCCCGTCTGTTCCTTCACGTCGAGACGCAGCATATCTCCTGGAGTTTTCTCATCTGAAAAGCCTTTGGCCTGCTTAGCATCGAGAAGAGTAAGAGTATCATCGGCATACGTTACAGACTTATTGAGAGGTATAACCTTCATATCCATTGGTATGTCTGTTGCTCCGTAAGATGGAGTGCTCACTCCATGTGTTGTGTCTGTACCTGAAGAAGGTGAAGTTGTCCCACTGATCGTTCTCCCTCTGGCCATGAGAGTGTTCCAGGTAAAATAACCAGCTACCCCAAGGATGAGCAGCACAAGCAACAAGATCATACCCACTCTGCGTTTGCCAGCACGTTGCGGCGAACGAGCCCATGATGAGGCTGGCTGCATCTGTGGAAACTGCGGGCGAGCAGGTCCTGATCCTGAGGGAGAGGAGCTGCTCTGGTAAGGTGAATTAGTCGAATCCATCTTTGAGGGAGTGGAAGGGTTTGAGTTGGAGAAATCGGGCGGCGGGGGCGGAATAAGAGCTGGTTCGCTTCTATAATAGGTTGGGCTGTCGTCAATGTCAACAGGTTTCCCGCATCCTGGACAGAAGGCTTGCCCGGAAACAAGAGTAGTTCCACAATGCCGACAAACCTTTGCCTCTAAATTCATATTTATTTCCTTCTCTATACGCAGGGAAGTGAAAGGCAGGCTGATGCCAGGAAAACTACCCTTCCCTCCTCCAGTGCGCTTCGACAATTTATCTCTCTGTAAGAACGTCACGGAAGAGATTTTCTACAGTATGACCTTTCAGTACAGCAAAAGGAGCATATTTCTTGCCCAAATACCGTGTGCTTCCTTAAAACAGGATTGTCACAAAGGCAATTTGTCCAGCGTGTAAGAGAGGGACGGATTGTCAGATGGCAGGATGCCTTTCATTGCCGCATAATACGGACGGAGAACGACTATGCAATGCCAGGAAAAGCTGGAGCGCTATCTGCGGCAGGAAAAGGTAGGGTATCAAATTCAGCATCACCCAACCGCTTTTACCGCCCAGCAGATCGCAGAATGTGAACACATCTCAGGCAAAAAGGTTGTCAAAAGCGTCGTTGTCATGGCAGATCACAAAATGGCCCTACTCGCCCTGCCAGCCTCTCTACGCGTAGATCTGGAAAAGGTGCGCTCTCTTCTAGGCGCGCGTGATGTGCGTCTGGCTCTGGAAGGCGAGTTCGAATCTGCTTTTCCCGATTGCGATGTTGGTGCCATGCCTCCCTTTGGGAACCTATACAACCTTCCAACTTACGTCGAGCAAAGCCTGACTCGGCAGGAGACGATAGTGTTTCCTATTGGCAGCCGCACTGAGACAATGAGCATGCATTATGCCGATTATGAGCGCCTTGTTCAGCCAAATGTCATCGAATTTGCTCTGAAACCATCCATGGTCTAGAAAAAGGAGGATAGAAACATTCAAAGAGATAATTACAGACACAAAAGGGTTGACCACGTTTAGCGGTCAACCCCTGTGTACTTTTTTTCTGAAGGGTGTTCCAGATGCCCGCATCTACGGGCACTCCCTGTCAACCTGAAAAACCATCCCGAGGATGCGAATTGGTATCTTTCTCATAGGTGCCTCCTTTCGGTTTCCCTACGTAAGACCTTTTCGCCTTGTCGGGGAATCATTCCCCCGATCTGGGAACACCCTATTTATATCACACATCTCATAGCATGTCAAGGTGTTGATTTTTCTTTCACCGCATATCTCTATAGGCGTACAAAATAAGCGCAGGATAGAGCCATTTTTCGCGCGGCCTACTTGCTTTTCAACTCGCCTCTCTGCTGCACTACAAGCATATAATGCTCATCCGACTGAGGCCGCACATCTCCTACCTGCTGCAATCCGGCCTCCTGACACCATTGCACAATCTGCTCAGGGGCAATGCGCGCAGCTTGAGGCGGTCCGGATTGCGCGGGGCTCTGCGGATAAAACTCGGCAATTACGATCCTGGCTCCGTCTGGAAGCAGTTCAGCCAGATGGCTTATCACGGCAGCAGGATCGTCGGCGTGATGCAGTACCATGGTAAGCAGGACTGAGGATATATGCTCATCGTGCAATTCTAGTGTACTGGCCTCGGCAGCCACACAGCGAATATTAGTGATCGACTCTTGCCGCATTCGATCTTGCAGATATTCCAGGGCTTCAGCCGATCTATCTATGGCATAGACCAGCCCACCTGGCCCAACCTGTTCTGCAATGCGTAAACTCATATATCCCGGACCCGAGCCCAGGTCTAGCACATGATCTCCTGGCTGTAGATCGAGCTCCTCTAGCCAGCCAGGCAAGAGAAAAGCCCGTTCCTTTTGCCGATTATATACTTCATCCCAGCTCAGATGGCTTAGATCTTTGTGAAACTCCTTTTCCATTTCCCTCTCCGTAAAATCGTGCAACATCTCCTCTACTGCCCATGCTTCTCTTCGTGGTCCCCACCTTGGTAAATTTTAGGGAAGCATTCATCAGGCATCTCCTGACGAGCAGATAATAAGTGCTGGCAGACCTACAGCGCTTACCACACAAGTCGCAAAGCTGGCATTTGGCTATGATTAGCCATCATGACTAGCCTATAGAGATCTGCACGCATCGACTCCAGTTGCTCCGCTCCCAGAAGTTCGGCCCAGTGCCTTTCGATCTCGACCATGGCAGCCTCCGTGGCCTTGATGCATCCCCAACCTTTCTCAGTTAATATTATTAGCTTGCCTCTTCTATCCGTTGGATGCGCTCGCCTTTCAACATAGCCGCGCTGCTCCAGCTCATCAATCATCAAACTTATGGCTTGCTTGGTTATCCCAAGATATTCAGCCAGTTCGTTGCCCGTGGCTCCAGAGGGAGTTAATCTATGAAAAACAAAGCCGTGCGAGGGGCGAACATCGTTATAGCCGGCCTGCTCCAGACTGGCTTGCAGCTCTTCGACGATTGTATGAAAGGCCATAGCAAGAAGGGCAAGCATACCATGCATGCTTGAAGCTATCGCCACGATTCTCTCCCTCCCTGTTTCTAAAACTCAGCATACAAATAATATAGTAAAGGTCCTTGACGAAATTGTGAACACATCATCTAAGATATCATTCACGATACAGAATCACAACTCGGATCTTTGGCTCGCCCAGTCCAATCGCATTGTCCTGCCTGCCAGACAGAGCTTAGCAATGTCAGGCAGGGTAACAGCTTGCGTTTTGGCTTGCCCTCAAACGGATCAGTCGATAGAAATCTTACCGCTTATCTCCACTTCAGCTTCGATCTCCACAGGAATATTAAAGGGCAACGAAACCATGCCAACCGCTGAACGCGCGTGCTGACCTGCCTCAGCCCCATACAGCTTGAGAATCAAATCGGAGCAACCATTTATCACTTCTGGATGCCGGGTGAAAGCCGGAGCCGCATTGACCATACCAAACACGCGCAACCAGGCCACCACGCGATCCAAATCGCCCAATTCCTGCTTCAAGCTCGCCAGAATCGCCAACCCGGCAGATTGCGCGGCCTGATAGGCCTCCTCTACCGAGACTTCGGCTCCAACTTTCCCAAACGGGCCTGCAACCGAACCATCGGCCTGTGTGGGACTATGCCCGGAAATATATGCTCGATTGCCGCGCACGCGCACAAACGCAAATGGGAAGCGCACCCCCGATGGCGCCTTCACTGGCTGCGGCAAGGTCAAGCCGAGCGCCTCTAATCTTTCTTCAATCTGCATAAATTTCTCCCTTCATGGCTTTACTCTATGTTACGTTCAGCATTGTTGCCATTGCTAAATGGCGAGGGTATCAGCACTATCAGCGCCAGGCCACGATATCCAACAATATCAAGCAAAGAACGAAGGTCGCAAATTCCAGGCCCTTCCTCTTCTGGAAAAGATGCTCCCTGTTCCTCCCTGCAAATTAGCGCACTGTTGGATATAGCTAGTTTGAAGTGTAAATCAGATGGCATTACCTGGTCAAGGAATTGATTTGGCCGCCACTCAGCAAAAAAAAGCAATATGAGGACAATCCAGCCTGTTTTGCAACGGGCAACTTGTTCAACGATCCAGCACTCTATCTGCCAATCAAATATGCGAATTGGATACCAGGGCGCTCAAAAGAGTGCTATGAGGACGTTATCTCACCGCTTTTTGCGCTACTATAAGAGAAAGAGACCGAAAGGAGTACATTTCCACATGGCAGAAGATAACTTCACACTTACAACTTTCTATTCTTTCTGGAAGGTGTACCAGGAACACATCAAAACGGCGCTTGCCCCGCTCACGGCTTCACAGCTTGAGGTGCGCCCCGCGCCTCATCTGCGCTCCATTGGTGAGCTAGTCTTGCACATTGTAGCCTGTCGTGCTTACTGGTTCACCGATTTTATGGGAGAGGATGGCGACGAGGGAATGAAGAAATATGCGAATTGGAACGAGGCCGCGCTCTCGCTGGGGTCACCGCTCCCATCTGTTGCCGAACTGGTTCAGGGCCTCGACTACACCTGGCAATACATGGAGAATTGTCTGGCTCGTTGGAGCTCAGAAGATATGCAACACACTTTCCTCGACGAGTGGGATGGTAAGGCAGTCGATGTATCGCGCGCCTGGGTAATCTGGCACGTCCTGGAGCATGATCTCCACCACGGTGGAGAGCTCTCTCTCACCCTTGGTTTGCACGGGCTTCCGGCCGATTTCCCCGGATAGAGCCAGACAGACGAACAGCTACCAAGAGGTTATGCCAAAGCGTGAGTAATGCAAGCGCTTCTAGCTCATCTCCGCATGTGGAATGATCCTCTACTTTCCAGTCAGCTAACAAGCCTGGTAATGCGTAAAATGGTAAGAAGCCAGGGAAGAGCTAGCGCGATTGACACACAAACAACAGCGCTGGATGAAAATATCCAGCGCTATTTGACCAAAAAGTAACACTCGTTAACAGGGAAGGACTATTGATATATTTTCTACAGAAGACGCGTTCCAGCTACACGCTTCAAGAAATTTAAACTAGCTACACTAGTACATATATCAATACTCCATGCCCTGTTTGATAAGAGTATACTTGAAGAGCAAATAGTAAGGAATATCGTTTGCATGACCATTAGTAGCCTTTCTTAAGTCTTTTTGAGGATACACCAGACTCATATAAAGAGGCTATGCGCAAACCAGAAGAATAGCAGCTATCATTACCCCTGCGCGGTGGGGCGAACAATTACTTCGTTCACGTCGATATCGGCCGGCTGTTCGATTGCGAAGGCGATTGCGCGGGCGATGGCTTCTGGCGGCATTGCAAACCTGTCCCGAGCTTCGGAGAGCTGAGCTTTTAGCTCCGGATTTGCTATAGTTTCCGCAAAGTTCGTCTGCGTATAGCCCGGCGAAATGATCGTCACACGCAGCTTATCGCCAGCCTCCTGACGCAATCCTTCGGAGATGGCTCGTACAGCAAACTTTGTGCCAGCATAGACGGCCATATTCGCTACAATGCGATGTCCCGCTGTAGAGGCAACATTGACGAAATGCCCGAACTCCTGTTGGCGAAAGATTGGTAGTGCTGCCGCAATACCATAAAGAACGCCTTTGATATTAATGTCGATCATGGCATCCCAGTCCTCGACGCGCAGGTCGTCAAGTGGAGAAACCGGCATTATCCCGGCATTGTTGACAAGCACATCGAGCTTTCCATAGCGCTCATATGCTAGCCTGACAAGGCTGACCAGATCCTCGCGCCGCCGCACATCGATACGCGCATAACTGACTTCGCCGCCCCTATTTGCGATAAGCTCTGCCAGAGCTTCAAGGAGCTCTACGCGGCGTGCTCCAAGTACTACCTTTGCCCCACGTTCAGCTAACAGAAGCGCAGTCGCCTCACCTATCCCGCTACTCGCGCCAGTCACTACAACAACTTTTCCGGTAATGTTAGACATGTCTTTTCTCCCTCTATTTAATGTTCTATCCCTAATACTTAACATAGCTCTTTACTAATATTTTGTTTCTTAGATGAACTTCCGCTTCATCCATCCATAGTATATAATGGTAAACATACATTAACGAGACAGGTATTTATCCTGGAACTGGCACTTCCAGTTTGCGGTCATACATTTGGGTAGATTTATAGGATGAATCAAGTAGAATTAAATCGCCATCATGAATTAGCTGAATTTTTACGGAGCCGTCGAGCTCGTTTATCGCCCGAACAAATCGGCTTGCCCCGGGGGAGCCGAAGGCGTACACCTGGCTTGCGGCGTGGCGAAGTTGCCATGCTGGCCGGAGTAAGCCTTGAATGGTATACCTGGCTTGAGCAGGGACGAGATATCAACGTATCGGTACAGTTGTTGGAAAGCCTGGCCAGAGTGTTGCAACTGGACGCAACTGAGCGCAAACACTTGTTCTTGCTCGCACTTAGACAACCTCCTCCCGTTGAGGCTCCTACCCAGGCCAATATCAGTCCAAGCTTAGGCAATTTTCTCAAGCAGCTTGGAGCCACTCCCGGATGCATCGTTGATGCACGTTTGAATATCATTGCCTGGAATAAAGCTTTTTGTGCCGCGTTTGGTGACTATGAAACGAAGTCTGAGCGGGAGCGCAATGTGATCTGGCGATTATTTACAGCGCCTTCCTGGCAAAATAACGAACAGTGGTTAGAACATACCCGTATATATCTGGCCCAATTTCGGGCCGGCTATGCTCGCTTCATTGACGATCCCTGGTGGGCCAGACAAATCGCTGACTTGAGCCGTATCAGTCAGCAGTTTCGGAACTTATGGGCGCACTATGATGTGCTTACTGTTCCGGAAGGGCGCAAATCGTTTCGCCATCCACTTGTAGGGGAAATGGAGTTCGATTTTCTCTTTCTCCAGGCCGTCGATTCCTCAGATCTTCGGCTTCTTATTCACACTCCGCGTGAAACCTCTGGCACTGCCGAAAAAATTGAGAGGTTGCTGGAGCCCCAGCGCTAAGGGCTAGCGGGAGAAAATTTCCGGAATTGCTAGCTTTGCTCACGTAACTATGTCATTGAGAGATAATACGCTTATAAAGCAAGCGAAAATTCAACCTTCGCTAGTCGCTCTCTTGCTTTCCAGGTGTGTAGAATCTATACTTATATACTTGCATAAGCTCATATCTAATCCGACTTTGCAATTTCGCGATAACTTTTGTTAAAAGGATGTAATTGTGGATATCACACCAGATAAGCAGACCAGCCGTGATCTTTCTCCTCAGCTTGTAACGATCCTGACCACAGAACATTACAATTTACAGAACGGACGGGCCAGCACGATCGCCGATGCCAGCGGACGCGCCAATCTCTTTATCAGCGCAGTTTCCACCTCGCTTGTGGCTCTGGCTTTCATCGGGCAAGCCTCCAACTTTGGCAAGGCCTTTTCTCTGTTCAGCCTTATCTTATTTCCTGCGCTCTGGTTTCTGGGGCTGATGACTTTTGAGCGTACCCTCCAATCTACCATTGAAGATGTGCTCTATGCGCGCGGCATGAGCCGCATTCGGCATCTCTTTCTAGAACACGCTCCAGATATGCAGCCTTACTTTATTCTCTCCTCTTCGGATGATGCAACGGCTACCTTACAGAAGATAGGGATGAAGGACACCTACTGGCAGATCTTGTTGAGCACGCCGGGAACCATTGCTGTCATTAATGGGATCATTGGCGCCGTCTTTGTAGGCTTCTTGTTAGATGCGCTTTTTATGGCCCCGTTGCTAATATTATTGAGCTGCGGAATAATCTTTTTTCTGCTCAGCGTGGCCTTCTCGCTCTGGAGCCATCGCAATAAATTCTATCAGGCGTTGGAGAGCCAGCCGCCGCTCTTTACAGGCTCTTCAGAATCCCCAAAGCCCACACTTCCCGCAATATGAGTACCAAGCTTACACCATGGATTCCCGATAGTTATCCATGGCGTTGGCCAGGCAAGGAAGGCGTAGCAACTCGCTTCTATACCTGGAAGCATATGTGGATATCCTGAGCCGGTGCCTGGACCAGTTCCAAAGAGGTCTCTACGAGAATATAAAGGCGGCCAGAAGCATAATCAGGGCCACCAGGACGCCAGCTTCACCTGTCCATAGTGTGGCATGAACGCCGCGCGTTGCATAGTCAAAGCCTCTAGGAATGATAACATTCCAGGAGGCGTGAACTGTAATCGCCGGCCAAATGCTCTCACTTTCCAGGCGCAGGCGCGCAATGATAAAGCCAAAGGCAATCAAGACAAGCATAAAGATACTGGCCGTAAAAACCCTATGAGAGCTGGTGAAATACAGCCCGGTAAGAATCAGCGGTAGGTGCCAGAGCCCCCAGATGACGCCGCTCAGCAGGACCGGACAGGGAATACGGGCATCGATCAGGCGCGTCAGCATATAACCGCGCCAGCCTAGCTCCTCTCCAGCTGCGGTGAGAGCCGAGGGGATCGTCATTATTGTGGAGAGGACAAGCAGATGGAGGGCAAAATGGAGAGAAGTGGACAGGCTTGTGGCTCTGGTTGGAAAGCTGAATTGAGCCAGACCCGTGATCCAGGCTATGCCATAGGCGAGTAATCCAATAATCGTGGGAAAGAGGAGGGCAATAATAATAGCCTTCAGGCCTTTCCATTGGCCAGGAGCCAGGTGCACTATTCTTTTTAACTGGCCCATTGGTCGTGTTGCGAGAAGAGAAGGGCTAACGAGAGCCAGGCTTTCCGGCAGATATTGTTCTTGTGGCCAGAAGCGAAAAGAGATGTCGGCCATGCCTTCGTGCAGGATCAGGCGTGTAAGGAGCGCTGCGAGGCCAGGCATCCACATCAGGAGAGCCGTCCAGCG
This sequence comes from Ktedonosporobacter rubrisoli, assembly GCF_004208415.1. Taxonomy (GTDB): domain Bacteria; phylum Chloroflexota; class Ktedonobacteria; order Ktedonobacterales; family Ktedonobacteraceae; genus Ktedonosporobacter; species Ktedonosporobacter rubrisoli. The sequence continues at coordinate 289,656 of NZ_CP035758.1, forward strand.
CATGTCTCTTGTCACGATTATCAGACCCTCACTGAGGGCGGATAACGGCACAAGCAGAGAGAAGAAGAGCACAAGCCCATGCCTGGCCAGCTGCACGCGCTGGCGTTCTCCTTCGCCGCGAGAAGTGCCAGGAGTTGATGGCGTAATCAAAGATTTTAACCTTTACTTCAATCCGAGGTTGCTGCTGTTATTAAACAATAACTTCAATTAGAATTCAAGATAGAGCAGCAGATATTTGCATGAGGGGAGCAAGCAGGGTCAGTATCCAGAAGACGATACCATGCTTCTGGATACCTGTTCCTGCCAGCCTGCGATCTAAGCGAGAAGAATTTAGTGCATACGAGAAACCAAGGCATTTGGCACTATGTATCTATGCTATCTCCAACCGCAGTGGCCGTGCTGATTGGCTTAGGAAGCTCACCTGCCAGGCGGCTATGGCGCATTCCATATAGGGCATAGATCACTATACCTAAAATGAGCCAGATAACGAAACGCAGCCAGGTAATCAATGGAAGGCTTATCATCAGGTAACCGCACACAATAATAGCCAGGATTGGCACAAAGGGAACAAGCGGCGTGCGGAAAGCGCGCGGCAAGTCAGGGCGTGTACGACGCAAGATGACCACTGCGGCCGAGACCAGGACAAAGGCCAGCAGCGTACCAATATTGACGAGCTCGGCAACGGCATTAATCGGAGTCACAGCGGCAACGATGGCCACAACAATACCAATACAGAGCGTGATGCGATATGGCGTGCCAAAGCGCGGATGCACGCGCGAGAACCAGGAGGGTAAGAGATGATCGCGACTCATCGCGAAGAAGACGCGGCTCTGTCCCAGCAGCAAAACAAGAATTACCGCCGTCAGACCGCACACAGCCCCCACAGAGACCAGGCCTGCAGCCCAGGATAGACCAATTGCCACAAATGCTGTCGCCATGGGAGCCGCCGTATTCAGGCTTGGATAAGGAACAATGCCCGTCATAACAAGGGAGACCAGGATATAGAGGATGGTACAAACAGTCAAAGAGCAAATGATACCAATCGGGAGATCGCGCTGTGGATGGCGCGTCTCTTCTGCTGCCGTGGCCACGACATCAAAGCCAATATAAGCAAAGAAGACAGTTGCGGCTCCTGAGACGATGCCCGTCAGGCCAAAGGAGCTCTGCTTGAGGCCAAAGAGCAGCTGCACAAGCGGCGTTTCCAGCGAAGTGCCACCACCGCTAGTAATAGGCTGGGCCGGCGGAATGAAGGGTGACCAGTTAATGGATTTGATAAAAAATGCGCCGACCACAATAAAGAAGACCACAACTGCAAGTTTGATTGTGGTGACGATTACATTAAGGCTTGAGCTGATACGAATTCCGCGCGTGAGAACCAGGGTAAGAAAAAGCGCAATGAGGGCCGCAGGCAGGTTAAGAATGCCCACGGGAGGAGCATTGGTAAGGGCCGCCGGTAGCGTAATCCCCAGCGCTTTCAAAATCTCCTGGATATATTGCGACCATCCGATAGAGACTGCGGCAGCCCCTACACTTAACTCTAGAATGAGATCCCAGCCAATAATCCAGGCCAGAAACTCACCAAGGGTTGCATAGGCAAAAGTATAGGCGCTGCCCGCCACTGGTACAGCACTGGCAAATTCGGCATAGCAGAGTGCCGCCAGTGCGCAGGCGATGCCTGATACCACAAAAGAGATAGCTATGGCGGGACCCGCTTTCGTAGCTGCGGCCACGCCAGTCAATACGAAGATCCCAGTACCCACAACAACGCCGATGCCAAAGACCGTCAGATCCAGCGGACCAAGCTCTTTGCGCAACGCATGCTCAGGAGCTTCTGTATCGCGCAGACATTGCGCGATAGATTTTGTGCGCCATAAACTCAAGATATTTCTCCTTACTCTAGCGAAGCTTGTCTATTTGCCTCTCATCCATTTACTTAAGCGTATTGAAGAGATGCTAGCATCATCTACAATATAGAATAAGAAGAAGGAGAAATCGGATAAATGGGGATGTGCGCTATACAGCTCGATTATGACGCAGAGCCTGCCGGGTACAGCATCCTTTCAGTTCCATGCTTTTTCAAGCCGAGTGATGTCCTCTTATATCTTCCAGATCAAGATTGTAACATCGCTATCGGCATAGGAGGCACCTAGCCATTGACCATCAGGTGACCAGGCCAGCATCTGCACCCTTTTCTGTATAGAAGGACTAATCAGCGTACGTACCGGGAGAGCCCCAGGCTGGCCATTCCATAGATAGATCTTGCCGTCTGTCGTACCAACGGCGAACATCCCCTTATCGGCCTTTGGATAGGCGGCAAGACAGCTAAATACCTTAGCATCCTTAGGAATACCAAAGCGCAGCACATCATCTGATCGGCGGGTCAGATCCCAACTCAGTACATAGTGGGAGCCGGTCAAGTTGGAAGCAACGCCGACCAGCCGCTTGCCATCGCCAGACCAGACAACTCCATGAATAGTGTTCAACTGTTCTATAAGGCGGTCTGGCTGCTGCTGCTTCCAGACAACCTGCCCGCCAGCAATCTCAGCCTGACCCAGGAGAATGCGATCATTGCAGGCCAGGGCGACGTGGGTAGCGTCCGAGGATATAGCTAGCGACTGTTCATTAGATGGGACCCCAATCTCGATGGTAGCCATATCATATATAGCAGCCGAGGCTTTGATCACGAGAGGTTGCGCTCTGAGCTGGGGTTGGGTGATATCCCACATACCAAGGTAGAAAGAATCATCGCTGCTCGATTCTTCCCAGGTAACTATCACATATCTGCTAGCGAGCCAGCCAATTCCTTTAACAAAGAGAAAAGAGGGGTGGCTTCCCTTGCTATGCTGAGAAGGAAGCTTGATTCCCTTCTCGAAGCCAGATAATTGGCTACTGAGATCGGCAGAATAGATAGTGAGATACGGGCTCAAATCTGACGTTGTAGCGATCAAGGCCAGATGCTTGCCATCCTGCGACCAGGCCGCCGTTGTAGTGATAGGTGCTTTGCTTAGTGTGTAGGAGCTTTTATACTCATCCTGGTTCTGGAGGCGGAATTCATCGATATTCCACAGCTTGATAGTACTCTCACTACCGCAGGCTGTCGTCAAAACATTCTTATCAGGCCTCCAGAACAAAGCGTCGGGAGGGGTCCGTAGATCGCGCAATACCATCGCCGGCTCCTTTGGGCTCAATGGCCTGTTTGCCGTCTGCAGAGGTGGAGTTTTACGGCTCATGGCCCAGATCCCGCCAGCGGCCCCGCCAAGCACAAGCACACTCGCGGCCCCAATCAGCATATTGCGCCGCGAGAGGAGGTTTCCGGCGCTCTCCAGGGCAGGAGTAGGGGCGACTGAGGACCCAGGAGTAACGGGAAGCATGTCCTCAGCATCAAGAGAGCGCGCCAGGGCAGCGACAAACTCGCGCGCGCTAGCATAGCGCTCCTCCGGTTTTTTCGCCAGCCCACGCAACAGCACGGCTTCACACTCTTCCGGCAGATCTGGATTCCACTGCCGAGGAGGCGGAGGCGGTTGCACGAGGTGCTGAACAATAGTGGCATAGGTAGTTTCAGCTTGAAAGGGCGGGCGACCGGCCACGAACTGATAGGCAATCACCGCCAGACTATAGCTATCGCTGGCAGTGGTCGGCTTGCCCTGGGCCTGTTCAGGCGCGATATAGAGCGGCGTTCCTACCATCAGCCCGGCCTCTTGCGCCTCTTCATCGCGGGCAAACATAAGCGCGATGCCAAAGTCAGCCAGGAGCAGAGAGCCCTCTGAGCGCAGCAGCATGTTGGCCGGCTTGATATCGCGATGGATCATGCCCTTGGTATGCGCATAGTCGATAGCTTCAGCAGCCTGTAGCAGGAAGGCCAGCACCTCTCGGTGGTGGAAACCATCGCCGGAGGCGCTGCGTCGCTCGATAAGATCAGCCAGTGAGCCAGCGCTGATATAAGGCATGACCAGATAGTAGATCACCAGGCCGCTGGGAAAACGCTGCTCACCATAGTCATGCACTGGCAAGATATGCGGATGGTTGAGCGATGCGACCACCTGCGCTTCACGTGCGAAGAGGGCCGCATCCTCCTCCTTGTACTGGTTCTGGGGAGGTAACATCTTAATCGCCACCTGGCGATGCAGCTGTGGATCTTCAGCCAGCCAGACCTCGCCCATGCCGCCGCGCCCAACTCTCTTAAGCAGATGATAACGTCCGAGCTGCATGTCAGTATGGGCTAACGAATTCTGTTGTACCATTTGCATCTCCTGTTCACTTCTCATCAGCATCTACCTGCCAGACTATAATAGTATTGTCAGCAGAGCCGGTCGCCAGGTAGCGTCCGTCAGGGGACCAGGATATAGCTAAAATGCTGCCTGAGTGGGCATTCGCTGTGCCTGGAGGTGGAAAAAGGTAATCCTGCACATGCCCGCCCTCTTGATCTTTCTTCACCTGCTTCTTCTGCAAGTCCCAGGCGGCCATCGTAGAAAATGCCTGTGAATATCCTGCAATAATGTATCGACCGTTAGGAGACCAGTTAAAGCTATAGACTTGCGGAACCCAATTTGGAAAAGCTGTAGTATCTTTGGGCGGTGTGTAAGCGTCTTTGTTGTCAGTGCTCAATACATCAAGTACCTTGCTAGAGCGCACATCAACGAGCACTATCGTTTCAATAACACCAACTGCCACAACATGCGGATCTTGCGGAGACCAGCGCAGTATGGCCGCCTTGAGATCCGGAGCATTGGATTTTGGCTTGCGGTACGGAAGCTTGATAGTTTTTGTCGTGGCGTGGGTTTTGACATCCCAGACGATCAATTCCAGGAAATTTGTAAGACCTGCAATCATCGTACCGTCACAGGACCAGCCTATCACGCCTAGCATTTCGCTGGTACCATCCCCAGCTTTTAACGAGCTATGAGACAGGCTAGCAATCGACTTTGCCGGTTGGTTTTGCCGCCAGAGCTGCACCGTAATCTGTCCCTGCAGCGTGGAATCAATGGCAGCCAGCAGATCCGAATGTGGACCCGATAAAGCATCAAGATAGAAATGAAAAGGATCTGTATAGTTAGTGGGATTCGTATATTGCTGACGCGTCTCTTTAGCCGAGAATGGATCGAGAAGCTCAAACGGTCCATTTGAGGCACTTGAAACTATGAGCTTGCGTCCATCGCTAGTCCAGTTCAGACCATTGAATGGAATACCATTGGGAAATTTCCATTCGCGCGTCGGGCTGCTTATCACTTGTAACGTAGCTGGTTTCTTCTGCAAGATACTACCAACATCCCATAACCTCACTTGAGTATCTAAGCCCGCTGAAGCAAGATAGCGCCCGCTGTTATCCCAGGCAACATTCATGACAGCTTTCTCGGGTCCGGTGAGATGAATGAGGGGTTTGCCTGGCGTAAAGTGCTGCGGTCCTGGAGGAAGCTTCGCCGCAGATAACCTGGGCCAGAGGTTCAGCAGCGTCACCCCGCCAGCAACAAGCACAGCTGCAGATGCGCCGCCAATCAGCACAGTCCGGCGCTTCAATTTCCGCTCTCGTCTCTCTCCTTGCTGATCAGTTTCCGCTGGGATCTCCGGCAAAGCTTCAGTGGTTATCTTCATCGGGGCCATTACCTTTTTTCGTGCCGTTGTTTCGACGGCAGCAGTAAGAGGTGATGATTGCTGCTCCGACTGCAGTGTTGGTAGCTCCGACGAAATCTGTGTGGACACCGTGGAGATCTCGCCCGCAAAACTGTTGTTCCAGGGAGCGATAAGGGTTGTGTCAGGATCATCGCGTGGGTCGAGAGGCAAGCCTTGCCAGGCCCGATTCAGCGCGTTCACCAGCGCAGAGCAGGAAGCATAGCGCTTCTGGGGCTGGTGCGAGAGCGCTTTCAAAAGCGCGATTTCCATAGGTGACGATAAGGTAGGATTGAAGCGACCGGGCGACGGCGGAGCAAGGGTGAGCTGTTGGAGCAGCAAGCTATATGGATTGTCTTTTCCCTCGAAAGGCAGGCGACCGGCGAAAAGTTGATAGGCAATGACGGCCAGGCTATAACGATCGCTGGCGGCCTCCGTCCTGCCCTGTGCCTGCTCGGGAGCCAGATAAGGCAAATCGACGCTTTGCGTGCGGCTAACGGTAACGTCGCTACTTTGTAGTTGGGTGAGGCCAAAATCGCTAACTAGCAAACGCATGCCGTCCAGCAGCAAGCTGCCTGGTTGGAGCCCGCCGTGTATCACCTGCTGGCTATGGGCATAGTCGATAGCGTTTGCCGCCTGGGAGAGGTGGCGAAGCGCTTCTGAAGCCTGAAGAGTCCCTGTGGAGCGATCAAGCCTGGCACGTAGCGTTGTGGCCCGCTCTAGATAGGGATATACCAGAAAGGGGATGACCTCGTTCTGCTTGCCATCCTGCACGCCAGAGTTATACACAGGCAGGATATGAGGATGCTCCAGATTAGCGGCAACCTGTGCCATCTGCGCAAAGAGATGCAGATACTCATAAGCAGTAGTGGCAACGCCTGGCAGGAGCCTCAGAACCACGAGGCGTTGCTGCTGGCTCTCTTCGGCCAGCCAGAGATCGCCAAGCCTATCGCGCTTGAGCAAACGATGTATATGATATTGTTCGAACTGGCTCCCTTGCCAGTCGACAGACTGATATATTTGCATACGAAATACCCTTCGTGTTGTCCAATTCAATTGGGTTCATATCCAGCTTCATACAATGGCACTGTTAAAGTTGAAAGCCTTGTACTCACACGTTCCAGAGGGCAATTGATGCGGCACTATCAGCATAACTGGCGGCCAGCCATGAGCCATCAGGTGACCAGTCCAGCGAAATAACCCGCCCTTTGATATCGCCACCATGTAAGATACGAATGGGAAGTTGACCCACCTTGTCGTCCCAGAGATAGACCTTACCGTCTTGTGTCCCTGCTGCATACAGATCTTTCTGATTGTTGGGGTGAGCGGCAAGAGCCGTAAAGCCAGGCGGATTGTTCAGCACACTGCTTACATTAACTGGTTTGTTCGGGTTAGGGCTGTCAATGTTCCAGCCCACAAACACATCAGGCTTCCCCTTCGTAATGCTAAAGAGAGATTCCCCGTGCCCACCACCTGATACCAAGAACCAGAGCAACTCATCGATGGCGTTACCGCTGTGCTGGCCTGGCAGATACTGCAATAGACCAAAGGAGGCGGGTTTCCACTGAAAAGCATTGCCTGCCAGTTCAACCGTGCCCACCAGCGCACCTTGCGTAGTTCCGATGGCCAGACGAGAGCCATCGTGTGAGACTGCCAGGCTGCGATAGATTCCTTCATAATCGGATGGCGACAAGACACCACTGAGGGAAATCGGCGAAAGCTGCAACTCGGGCTTCTGCGTGTCCCATAGGCCCAGCGCAAAGCTTTGTGCATTATCATTTTTTGGCGTATAGAGAGCAGCTAACAACGTTTGTTTGGTCCAGCCGAGCCCATTCAACTGCGCGGCGGGGAGAGAGAAACCTTGTTCTAATCCTGCCGCCGGAGCGCTTAGATCAGAACGATAGACATCGATTTTAGGGCGTCCCTGAGCATCTACGCCAGCGAGGGCGATGAAGCGGGCATCAGGCGCCCAGGCCAGGGCAAGCTGTATGCGCTGTAGATCTTTGCTTGCCGTGCTTTGACTGATTGTCTGTTGGTTACCAAACACTGGCAGGTTCCATAACTTAACTGTGGAATCTCCATTGCTGGCCGAAGCCAGTACAAGGTTACCAGGCACGGGAAGCCAGGCCAGCGTATGGGCAGGTTTGCTATGGCCGCGCAGAATTTTGGTCGGTGCATCAGCTGCGGGAAGCGCTGACGTTGATGCTGAGGCAGCCATAAAAGGCAGATGGCCAGTGACTGCGGCCCAGACGCCTCCTGTACCTATCAGCGCTGCCGCGGTGCCAGCAACCAATAGATAGCGGCGCGTGATCCCCCTGCCCGTCGAGGTGGAAGTATGCAGTGAGGGGGTCAGCGCTTCCACAAATTCGCGCGCGCTCGGATAGCGTTCCTCCTGCCTTTTCGCCAGGCTACGCAGCAGCACTGCCTCGCAGGCGGGTGAAAGCTCAGGCTTCCAGCGACGAGGTGAGGGTGGCGGCTGAGTTGCGTGCAGGCTGCGCATAGCTTCGTCGGTCCTGGCCTGGAAAGGGAGGCGACCGGTCAGCAATTGATAGGCGACGACGGCCAGGCTATAACGATCGCTGGCCGGGACTGCCTGGCCCTGTGCCTGCTCTGGCGCGAGATATTCAGCAGTTCCTGAATATGCCTCTTCCCTGGCAAGCTGAGAAGCTCTGGAAACGATGCGGGCGATTCCAAAATCGGTAAGCAGAAGCCAGAGATCGGGGCGCAGCAGCATGTTAGACGGCTTGATATCACCATGCAAGGTACTTTGCGCATGAGCATAGTCGAGGGCCTCGGCTGCCTGCGAAAGTGCGTTTAGCGCCTCTTGCTGGGACAGATTGCGCTGTTTGAGCAGCTCAGCTAATGAGCCCCCTTCGATATATGGCATGACCAGATAGCTCCCGATCTGGCCATTTGAGCTCAAGCGCTCACCATAATCATGGATGGGCAAAATATGAGGGTGGTTGAGGGTAGCGATCGAACGCGCATAACTCTCAAAGCGCGCGGCATAGTCATGGTCCTGCTGAGCGCGAGGAGGCAATATCTTTATGACCACCTGGCGATGTAAACGAGGATCTTCAGCCAGCCAGATTTCACTAGAGATGCCATGCCCGATCTCCCCGAGTAGATGATAGCGCTCAGTTGCCTCGCCGCTTGCTTCCCGATAATCGAACTTTTCGTGTTTTTGCATACTAAGTCACCGTAAAATATTCTACGATAATTATAGCAGAGCGAGGGTATTACGAAAATGAAATAGCTCACATTGGCCTGAAGGTATATGTATATGCATGGACAGAATAAACCTGAGAGAAATAATTTCCAGAGCGAAGCAAAATATCCATGAAATTGGCAGCCTGCCAGGCTTTCAATGTCATACACAATGAGTTCAAATGCCTCCTCTTTCAGGATAGGGCCAGGCTACGAGCAGTTATTGTCGCACGCAATAGCGCTCGTAAGATCTCAAAGGATAGCCGCTCTATTAGATTGCCCCGGATGGTGTTCTACTAAAGCTGATGCTATCGGCAGTCTTTAGCGTAACAAACCAGCCGTCCAGGATAGTATTGTGATGGGCAATGATCTGCGCTGCGCTAAGTATCTCATTATCCCAGGTACTATGCGCATCCTGAACCAGCGTGACATCGTATTCGAGGCTACTGGCACGTCTACAGGTCGTATCAACGCAGCAATCAGTCTGAATGCCGGTAACGATAAGATGCTTGATTTCATGTGCGCTGAGGACTTCGTGCAGGTTTGTGCCATAAAAAGAATCGGGCATACGCTTCTGGATTACCACCTCACCCTCACGTGGAGCAATCGCAGGATGGATTTGCCAGCCATCTGTACCGATCTCCAGAGGGTGGCCGTGGTTGGGGCTGCCATGCTGAATATAGATGATGGGAATTTGGGCCTTGCGCGCCTTCTCAAGCAAGCTAGCGATCTTGCTTAAGATTTCCTGATCCTGATAGACTGGATCGTCCTCGGCAAACATACCGTTCTGCACATCGATAACGAGTATTGCTGTATTCATCGCTTGCTCCTGTTATTTCATCTTCTACAACTAGTATTTTATCAGGCTTCGTTTGACAGAACACTAGAGGAATCACCATAAAACTGAGGCCTTGTGAAGTATTTTTCTGCTCTTAACTATAGCAGGCAATGAGGATAAAGTTGTGCCGCATTAAAAGAAATTTTTGGTAAATGTCCTACCTCATGCGAGCATCATCAGAAGTGAGCCAGAATCGAAAGATGAGCAGCCGCCCACTGTTAAGCAGCACAACAGTTGATTAGTTGAGAAATCGCTGTCTTGCGCCGTTGACGATGAAGCGTTTTTGGTAATTCCAGGAGCTCTTGATGTGAGCAAAATGGAGGCTCCAAGCTCGAACAGCTCTTCCAGGCTGGGTTTGCATCCATATCTTCAATGCCAAATTTGCAGCTTCTGGAAATGCGTTCGAGCAACGGATTGTCAATTTTGAGATTGTGTGGGAGGCTCGGTCTCTTTGGCTGTAAATCTCAGGCAAATGCGATAAAAATCGACCCTCATTCTACTCCTCGATTTTCTGTACGCGTCCAACCTGTCCATCGACAAGCCGTACCTTGATCCCATGTGGATGAGAAGCGGAGTTGGTCAAAATATCCTTGACGATTCCTCGGGTCAGTTTTCCTGTTCGCTGGTCTTGCTTGAGAACGATTGACACGGTGATTCCCGAACGTATATTTTGACGGATGCGTCCATCTGGCATTTAATTGCACTTTCTCCTATCATCCCTGGTGAACGAATGTCTCTTTTCCCAGAGCTGCCTTCACGTGTTTCCTGATGTTCACCATCACCCATTTGACGGGACATCACCACATAGAGTAACACACTTTCCCTTCATGAGTCCATATTTAAGTGGCAACAGCAAGTGGCTTTCATTCGTCAGGTCCATCCTTCCCTGGAAACAGCCCACCAATTGGTTCAGGCCTTTGTGAAAATGGTAAGAGAACAGAAAGCATCAGATCTTGAATACTGGCTAGAGCATGTTCGCAACAACCATGTCCCCGAGCTTACCATAAGCCTGTTAAAGAAGTACAGGAGCCTTGCCCTGGTCTCCTTACTGGCTGATAGTCCTGCCACTCTCCCGCATCAGCCCAAGCTATGACCTCATCAACCTGCCAGATTGAAGGAGGAACAAGAGCGGTCTCCAGATTCTCCTAGGTGAGGGGCCACACCTGGGTAACCCACTCCCGTTCCCAGGTGCGCCAGTTGCCTGTCAGACGGTTTTCTAAGCTCTGCCAGAGCTCTCGCCTGCGTCTCTAGCAGACGCGCAGAATATGCAGCAAGTACGCCTTACGGTTAAGCGGGTTATAATCCATGCGCTTGCGCGTCGGAAACATATTCTCCATTTTGCTAAATCCGCCAGGTTTCACCACAAAAACTCCTTCTCCTTCCGTAAATGAATTCAGTTCGCGTTTGAAGTTCTCGGTTGTTGCCACAGGCAGCGTTCCAGTTAGAACGAACGTATCATCGTTCTGAGGGATGGGCTGCTCAAAGCTGGCTCTTAAAGCTGAGAGCCTGAACATCGCTTTGCTGATCGCGTAAACAGGCACGCTCAATTCAAATTGGTTGAGCGGTTCGTAAACTTCAGTGCCAGCTTGCTTGAGCGCTTCCATTAAGACCAGCGGAACCAGGTTTTTGAAATCGCCAGCTATAGTTACCGGGCTTGCATAGCCGGTGTGCGAGAGCGTTACGATGATATCAGTAACCTCCCACCCATATAAGCCCTGCTTCAGGGTAGCATGCGTTGTCTCCTCGATAGCCCTGTAGAAGGCCAGGGGCAAGGCTCCTGGCGTATATCTATAGGTAATGCCGCTGCCAGAAGAACCCGGTTCAACCCGAAAGCCTACAGTGGCATAAAATGGATTATCTGGCGCTCCCATCATATCAAGAGCCTGGCCCACGCACTTTGGCTTTTCGATACAGACAATGCTGGTCTCCGAAAATTGCACATCCAGGCCATGCTTTTCCTTGAGTATTGCCTCGATAACCTCTTTCTGCACCTCGCCAAAAAGGCGCACATAGATCTCCTTATGGAAATCATCCTTCAAGACGCGAATCAAGGGATCCTCTTCGGCGATATCCAGAAGTGCCTGATATAAGCGGTGCTCCTGGCCGCTGTGCCGAGGCTCAATGCGCGTTTCCAGTTGGGGATCTGCGAAGTGAATGTCCCTGATTTTGGCGGACCACTCACCCAGCACATCGCCGATCTTGGCGTCTTTCAACCCCCAGACTTTACAAAACTCGCCGGCCATCACCGTTTGAACCTGCACGGTTTTCCCCTCATAGAATAAGTGAAGCTTTTTCAGCTTGTCAGTATAGGTCTCAATGCTGCCATCCGACTTTTTCCGCTGCACGCGAACATAGGTTCGCACGCTTATGCTTCCTGAAAACAGTCTGACGTAGGCAATTTTTTCGCCAGTAGCCTCTTTCTCTAACTTAAAGACGACTCCAGATAAGGGAGCCTGCTCTCCTTCTGTGTTTGCGGGAAACATACGCACAACGGCTTCCAACAACTGAGAAACACCCACGCCGGTCATAGCTGAGCCAAAGAAGATCGGGTAGAGCTTTGCTTCCCTTACCTGCTTTAGCAAGGCCTCTGCTACCTGCTCACCCGTGATGCTTTCTTCTCGCACATAGGCGGCAAGGAGTTGCTCATCATTTAGCGTGAGTTGCTCGATGCAGGTTTCCAGGAACGCTTGATCTTGTAAGCTGTTTTCCACGACACAGGCACGCTTCGTACCTATATTTTCAGCTCTATTCAAGGGGATTACGTGAGCTGTGAGCTTCTCCTGGATGCGCTTAAGAAGCGTTGTTGACTGTGCGCCGCTGCGGTCTATTTTATTGATGAAGATGATAGTGGGGATGCCAAGACGCATCAGGACCGCTAACAAAATCTTTGTTTGGGCCTGAATTCCTTCTACGGCTGATATGAGTAGAATAGCGCCATCAAGAACACTAAAGGAACGCTCTACTTCGGCAATAAAATCGGCATGGCCAGGGGTATCGATCAGATTGATCTTCAGATCCTGCACAAAGAACGAAACGACGGAAGCCTTGATCGTAATACCTCTTCTTTTTTCCAGCTCCATCGAGTCGGTCTGCGTATTGCCTTTGTCTACCCGGCCAATCTCATCAATAACATGCGTTTCATATAATACACGCTCGGTCAGGCTGGTCTTTCCAGCGTCCACATGTGCAACAATTCCAATATTTAGGGTCTGCACTTAATAAAGTCCTCTTTCTCATCTGCATATAGATCTCCTTTTGTGTAAATTGATTGTTGAAGTACCGCATAGTAATTCCTTTCTTTCTTGTAAGTAGTGCCGAGCGCCCTCTAGCTCAAGGAGCGCTGCTTGCGTTGGCAGTTCTGGCTCAAGTCATCAAGTTGACTGCCTGAATATATAAGTTATCTTGCCAGGCTGGGTTTGTCAAGACAAGGATGAGGCAGTTTGCAAATGACTTCAAATCCACTACTGCTGTGATATTCTTTTCTCTGCCAATTGTATGATCCTGGACTTGACGTGCGCCCGGCCTGATGCTATTTTTGTTTTGTGTAACTTTGCCCTATTTTAGAGACGGAGCAACGATGGCGCGCACAACTCCGAGCCTCCAGCAGGGCAGGCTCGATACATATGCTGAAACAGAGGCTATTGCTGTGGATTCGCCGGCCTGGTTTTCCTGGCTGGCTGAACATCGTCTCTTTCGCTTTATAGCGGCCTCCGGTAAATTTACTGCGCGCAAGGAACGGAGGGCTAGCGGCCAGTATTGGTATGCTTATCGGCGCCAGCATGGCTTACTACGTACGGCCTATCTGGGCAAAACTGAGGAGGTAACGCATGGGCGCCTTAACGAAGTTGCCGACCTGCTTAATGCTGCATCCGCGCAGAATGCGATAGCTTCCAATGAGCCCGGGCAAGCATATCTACTCACGACAAAGCTCATTCCACCCGCTCTTTCTGCTACAATGATCGCGCGCCCACGCTTGCTTACCGCCCTAAGAAATTATGCTACTCGCAGGTTGCTTTTGCTCACCGCTCCAGCTGGTTCGGGCAAGACCACGCTGCTCAGCGCCTGGCTGCGTGAGCTCTCCTGCCCGGTAGCCTGGCTCTCTCTTGAGGAAGGGGAAAACGAGCCAACGCGTTTCTGGAGCTATGTCCTTGCAGCACTGCAAAAGCATATTCACAACTTTGCGACACATCTACGCCTGCAGTTAAGCAGGCTGCAAGAGGAGACGCTTGAGCCGTTTCTGGTCCTTCTGGTAAATGCTCTGGCAACGCTGCCAGGAGAGCTAGTACTTATCCTTGATGATTATCATCTGATTACTAACCTGACGATTCAGGAAGGCGTGAGCTTTCTGATCGAGCATGCGCCTGCACAATTGCACCTTGTAATAGCCAGCCGTGCTCTTCCAGCATTGCCACTTGCCCGCCTGCAGGCCCGGAGCATGCTAGCCGAAGTGGGCTTTGCCGAGCTACGTTTTACCTCCCAGGAAGCCGGAGAGCTGCTTGAAAAATGTGCAGGTATCACGCCAGAGGAAGAGGAGCTAACAAACATTGTGAGCCGCACGGAGGGTTGGGCCACAGGGCTTGTATTGATAGCCCAGGCCGCCCGATCTGGGCACAGAGATGTTGCATCTTTACCAAACTCTGCCACAGACTTTCAGGCAGTTTTTGCTTATTTTGCTAGCGAGATTCTGGCTCGGCAGCCGGAGCATGTGCGCGAATTTCTCCTCTGCAGTTCGGCCCTTGAATGCTTCAATGGAGCACTCTGCGACGCTATCATGCTTCAGCGGCACGGCCATGATCTTTTAGTGCATCTATCGCAAGAAAATCTCTTTCTCTCCTCGCTCGCTGAGCGTCCGGGCTGGTATCGTTACCACCAGCTATTTAGCTCTTTTCTGCGTAGCCAGCTAGAGCACGTCTATCCGGGACGCGCGGCCGCACTGCTGCGGCAAGCTTCTGACTGGTATGCTCAACAGGCTATGCCGGCCGAGGCCATCACCTGTGCCTTGCAAGCTCATGACTATACGCTTGCCGCTCGCTTACTTGAAGGGCAGGGACGCGCGATGCTGATGAGCCAGGAAGTGCTTACCCTTAGCATGTGGATACACTCCTTGCCGACAGCGCTTATGCCAGCTCATCCGCGCCTTTGTATCTACGCAGCCTGGACATTTCTGCATACCTCGCATATGTTAGCTGCGGAAAGCTACCTCAATCTGGCCGAGCGCGGGCTGAAAGACGAAGTAATAGTTGAGGAGGAGCTGCAGGCACTGCATGGGGAGATCGCGGCTATTCGGGCTCGCCTGGCCATCTATCATGAGAGGAGTGAACATAGTATTACTCTCGCACAGCAGGCCTTGCTCTGGCTGGCAGAAGGCGATGATATCATGCGTTGCGAAGTGGCTCTCAGCTTGGGAGTGGCTTATGAAGCACTGGAAAAGCCGGCAGAAGCCGAGAAGTCATATCGGGAAGCGCTCAAGCGTAGTCAGCGTTGCGGCAATTTGCGGACTGCCATGCTTGCCATTCGTTCGTTGGCTTTGCTTTACAAAGAGCAGGGCAAGTTGCACCGGGCCTATAAGACCTATCAAGAGGGCCTGGCTTATGTGCAGCAGACGCGACAGGAAAAGCTTGTGCTGGCAGCCTTCTTATTTGTTGGCCTGGGTGAGCTCTATTATGAGTGGAACGATCTAGAGGCTGCAGAGCGTTATTTGGGTGAGGGCGTGATGTCAGGGCAGCGCAGCGGCGATGTAAAAATCTGGCTGCTTAGCTACGTCGGTCTGATTTATAGCGCCCTGGCCCGTGAGGAGCAGGCAAAAGTTGAAGCGCTTCTGTCAGAGGCTGAGCGTCAAATTCACCTGACGCAGTTTAGCCGTGGCATAGGCTGGCTGGAAACGATCCACGCACAATTGAGCGCGCGGCAGGGTAATATGGAGCCGCTCCTTGACTGGGCCCGAACGTGCGGACTGGACCCGGCCCAGGAGCCAGATGTGCTTTATGAGGATGAATATCAGCAGCTGGCTCTGGCACTTAGTATAAGCAATGAATCAGTTGCTGCACTGCATATCCTTGACGCTCTGTTAAAAAGGGCAGAGCGAGCGCAGCGTACCGGACGCAAAATTTCCTTACTCCTCAGCCTGGTTTCCGTCTATATGAAACAGGGCGAGAGCACACAAGCTTTAACGCTTCTTGCCGAATCGTTAGCGCTGGCCGAGCCCGGAGGCTATCTGCGTACCTTCATCGATCAGGGACCACAGCTTATTGGGCCGCTCACAAAGCTGCTCAAAGCCTATCAGCAGGGCAATCAACCTGGACATATCTGCTCGCTTGCCTATCTCAAGCGCCTGCTATTCCTCTTCAGGCAAGAGCCTGCCTTGCAACACAAACACGAGGCTGTTCCTATCTTACCCGAGCAGCTAAGCCCACGTGAGCTTGAAGTTTTGCGCCTGCTTGCCGCTGGTTATACCAACGCAGAAATAGCAAGAATACTCGTTATCGGGCTGAACACAGTCAAAACTCACTTGAAGAACATCTTTGGCAAGCTTGAGGTACGCAACCGCACTCAGGCTATTGCCTGCGCTCGGACCCTGCAACTGCTTTGATTCGTTCTTGCGCCTTTTATCTTCCTTAGCAAGAAGCTACTCCTCAAAATCCTCCTTTCAGGCGATGTTTTCCTCAGAGCCGGACGGTACACTTCTGCATGGAACTAATAAATACAAAAGAAACGAGGTAAGCTGCAATGTCCTTATCAGTAGAAGCTATTACTGAGCGCTATATCATCGGCCAACGGGCTCTGAGCGAGATCGCCCAGGCATATTTCTTTGAAGGCCGGCTTGAGGAGGCCCTGAGTCTTTTTCAGGCAGGTGAGCATTTGCTTGAAGCTCGCGAGCTGTCGCCCGAGAGCCGCCTTGACTGGTTGCTCGAATATGGTCTATTTGTCGTGCATTACTACTATCTCACTGGGATGCAGAAAGATCTTATGGCTTCGGTACTGCAGAGAGCGCGGCAAGCTGCCGAAGCCAGCCAGCAGGAAACGAAAATTGCTACCGCGTTCTATCTGGTCGGTCAAGCAAGTTATTATCAAAATCTGCTATCCGGCGGGACCGATTATAGCGCGGCTCGGGACATGCTGCAAAAGGCTTCCCAGCTTTATGAGAAGCATGGCGATAACTATAAATTAGCGGAAGCGCTTTTCTACACCGGCCTGACCTATGATCGCCAACAGCAAGATGAACGCTCGCGGGAACATTACCTACGAGCCTTGGCGCTCGGTGAGCAATACGGAAATAAGTGGGCAGCCTCGGAAGCGATGCGCCATCTTACCGATTATAGCGACGGCGAACAGCGCCTGCACTATGCTCTGGGCTCCTTGACGCTGCGTGAAGAGCTGGGTAGCAAAGTCTATGTGCCCTCAGCTCAATTGCTGCTTAGCGATATCTATATAGAGCGCGGCGAGTTGGAGAAGGCGCTTGAGTACTGCCAGCAAGCTGAACGGCTTAATAAAGAGATGGAGTTGGAGGCCCGTCTTATTGGTGTGTTAGTTGTCAAGGGAGAGATTGCCTATAAGCAAGACCGGTTGGCCGAGGCGCGCGAAAGGTGGGAACAAGCTTTTAGCCTATCTCAGAAGTACAAAGCAGCTCACTGGCTTCCCATCATAGAGGAAAAGCTTAAACTGCTTGCAGATGGCGCACAAAGCTAGCAAAGTGCGAGTTATCGCGGCAAAACAGCGCAAGGAGCAGGCAGAAACATATTTTTGCTTCTGCCTGCGCTATGGTAAATTGGTCACTTTTCTACATGGGTTTACAGCTTTCCGCGAGTATGCGGAAAGCATGCTGTGGACGGTCGCGCCTAGCTCTCAGCCTCGGCTAGAAACTGCTCATATTGATCTGCAGTCATGAGCCCGGCAAGCTGCTTGCTATCCTTGATCTTGAACTTCACGAGCCAGCCTTCGCCAAATGGATCATCGTTGACAAGCTCAGGGGAGTCGTTCAAGTCGTCGTTAACCTCGCTGATCTGCCCGCTAATTGGAGCATATACCTCCGCCACAGACTTGACCGATTCGACATTGCCGATTGGCCGGCCCTGTTCAAAACTAGCGCCAACTTTGGGCAGCTCAACAAAAACTACATCACCTAACTGACGCTGAGCATAATCTGTGATGCCAAGCGTGGCCTGGGTGCCAGCTACGCGCACCCATTCATGCTCTTTCGAATATTTCAAATCGTTAGGATATTTACCCATTGCTTATCTTTCCTGGAAATCTATATTTGCACATACGAGTATCTATCTACCCTCTTCTATTCAGTATACTGAACACTACAAAGCAAGCTATCGCTAACATGTGCTGACTTGAACTATCCAAATGATAGCCAGACGGAGGGGAAAGCCATTTTGAGACGAAGAAATACCTTTGTTTCTTTTGCTGAAATACAACGCCCTCTCCAGAGCATTCTAGAGGGGGCGAGAGTAGTAGAAACGCTTCATCTTATTAGCTTGCTTGCGCCTGACTGAGCGTAGCCGGGCCGTCCAGGTGCAGCCGACGCAGCGTCTGGGCGTTCAGGGCGACGATGATAGTCGAGATCGACATGAGGAGCGCACTCACGGCTGGTGGCAGGACAAAGCCAATGGGAGCCAGAGCACCAGCCGCTAAGGGCAGGGCGATGATATTATAGCCCGCGGCCCAGGCTAGATTCTGCATCATCTTGCGATAGCTAGCTCGACTCAGTTGAATAATGCGTGCGATATCGCGCGGATCATTTTTAACCAGAACGATACCGGCGGAGGCGCGAGCCACATCTGTTCCAGCCCCAATAGCGATGCCAACGTCTGCTTGAGCCAGAGCCGGAGCATCATTCACGCCATCTCCAACCATGGCAACCTTTGCACCGCTCTGCTGCAACTCGCGTATCTTAGCGCTCTTGTTGGCCGGCAGAACTTGGGCGAACACCTCATCCAATCCCAGTTCTCCCGCTACCCAATCCGCGACCTCTTGCGAATCTCCGGTAAGCATAGCTACGCGGATACCTTGCTTCTTGAGGGCCGCGACAGCCTGGTAGCTTTCCGGCCTGATGACGTCGGCCAGAGCAAAGGCAGCCAGTAATTCTTGTTGCGCGACCAGGTACACGACAGTTTGTCCGCGCTTTCCCCATTGCTGGACTTGCTCGCTAAAAGTGGTGGGAAGCTCAATATTTTCCTGTTCCAGCAGGCGCGGACCACCCACGATAAGCGTACGCCCGGCGACCTGAGCCTGGGCTCCTCGCCCGGGCAGGGCCGCAAATTCAGTTGCGCGCGGAATAGAGATCTTGCGCTGTTGAGCCGCCGAAACAATGGCGCGCGCTATAGGATGCTCGCTTTCTTGCTCTACTGCTGCCGCCAGAGCCAGGGCTTCGGCCTCGGATAAATTTTGCTTCGTCTGCATGGCGACAAGACCCTGGCTGCCCGTTGTAAGGGTGCCGGTCTTGTCAAAGACTACAGCCGAGAGCAAGCGAGCCTGCTCTAAGGCCAGACGATCGCGAACCAGAATACCGTTGCGTGCCGAGAGCGTTGTGGTGATTGCAATCACCAGCGGAATGGCAAGTCCCAAGGCATGCGGGCAGGCCACAACAAGCGTTGAGACGACGCGCTCTACAGTAGTTTCATCGAAACCCTGAGCTATCGTCCAGGCGATCAACGTAACAATGGCCACGCCAAGGGCCACAAAGGTTAGCCAGAAGGCTGCACGGTCGGCTAGAGCCTGAGCATTGCTGCGGCTATCCTGGGCCTCGGCTACCAGCTTCATAATACCGGCAAGCATGGTTTTTTCGCCAATGCGCGTTACCTGCAGGCGCAACGAGCCGGCACTATTTACGGTACCCGCAATAACCTCATCGCCTTTTTGCTTATTCACCGGACGCGACTCGCCGGTAATCATGCTCTCGTTGACCTGGCTTTTGCCTTCCACTACCTGTGCATCTGCCGGAATCTGCCCGCCTGGCCTTACAAGTACCAGATCTCCTTCGCGCAAATCTTTCACGGACACGCGTTGGATCGCGCCATCCGGGGCTATTCGTTCGGCCATATCTGGCAGGAGTTTGGCCAGTTCGTTAAGCGCGCTCTGAGCGCTACCGATGGCCCGCATCTCCATCCAGTGGCCCAGCAACATGATTGTAGTCAGTGTCGCCAGTTCCCAATAAAAGGCCATGCCATGTAACAGGCCAAAGGTTACAGCCAGGCTGTAAAAGTAAGCTGTTGAGATAGCCAGGGCAACCAGGGTCATCATGCCAGGTCGCAGGGTGCGAATCTCATCTACGGCTCCACTCAGGAAGACCCAGCCACCATACCAGTAAACGATGCTGGCCAGGATCGGCACCAGCCAGAACGAGCCTGGAAACGTTGGCGCCTGATAGTGCAGGAGCGCTTGAAACAGCTCAGCATAAACGATAATGGGAATGGTGAGCACAAGACTGATCCAGAATGGGCGCTGAAACATGGCGGCACTATGCCCGGCATGGCTAGCATGCCCGCTCATATGGGTGGAATGGCCTCCATGATCCATATGTTCATGCTGGCCATGCTCAGGCTGAGAGGTATCCAAGCCTGCATGCCTATGCTCGTGTTGCTGGCTCTCCCTGCTGGGCATGGCTGCTTCCTGCTGGCGCTTATGTTCCCTGGATATATCTGCACGTTGTTTAAATGGTTGCATATCTTCTCCCCCGAGAGAGCTTATCAACAAGTTGCCATCTCATAGAGTTATCTTCCTGACCACGATTCTGTCAGGCAGTTTAATGACAAAGAACAGTAGCAAGATGCCCTGCCACAGTTCTCTTTTTACTATTCCTACCCACACCCAGTGGGGGTGGGTTTAGAGAAAGTATACGCTCTGCCTGTAGATATGTCAAGAGACTTTTAGGGAAGAGCCAAAGCTTTACAGTCCTCAAGAAAAGAGAGCGTTAAGGGCTCAAATCCGGCTCGATCGCGGCGCGGCGGGAAAAATGCTCTGGTAGAGGAGTGGAATCGGAGCCTGCATTTTAGAGGGATAGACCCATTCCTCCCTTTTGAGGTGGTTCGGCAAGGATACGAAGTTTGTAGGTGCGAAGGACGCTATCCTTGAAGAGTATGGATAGTACACATTTTATGCTGGGCAAGCTAAAAGGCTCGGCTTGGCCAGTGATGACTCTGCCATCTCGGTGTAGCCGGGCCTGAGAGGTGCCATGAACAAACGAGCGAAGGATCGCTCAAGGACGAAAGGCAACTCCACGCACAATCTGATTGACTGCTTGCAATCCTGCCTCCGTGCCATCATATGGATAGCCCACAAAGCTGAACAGCCCACGCACTAAAAAAGGATGTTTTCGCTTGTAATATTTCAGAATTTCATACGTTTCCTCTGACGTAAGCAAGCGCTGCTGCGGCACATACCGTTTGAACCCGATCTGTACCTCAACGGCCGGGTGAGCCTGAAGATTGCGGTACCAATCGCTAATGGTTCCATAGCCGGCCACGATGACGCTCTCTTGCGTCACCGGATCATATTTGACAACCTCAACCACCGTCTGTAGTCTGCGCCCACTTTTGCGCCCAATATGGGTGAACATCAAAAAGCGATGGCCAAGCAGCCAACCAAGGTGCCAGCGGTAGAGAAAAAGTGGCGACTTAAAAAACAATTTCAAGAGTCCGGTTGGCTTGCCTGGCCTGGTAAGTGCAGTATTCATCACAATTTCCTTTCTAGATTTAGAATAAAGAGACTTAAGCGCTTCAGGATTTTACACGACATTTGCCTCCACGCTGTGAAGCAGCTTCCTCTTGCATAGTGCTCGGAACAGGCCCGCTTTCGGCCGGGAGCTCGACATATTCTGCGCCGAACTGGAGGTGCAAAAGCTTACGGAAGGCTCTTCTGAAGAGTATTCTCATCATGGTGTTTTGCATGAACATGGCAAAGGAATTGCCAGGCAAAAAGAATTTGCTAATGAGGCGAGCATTCTTTTGTTGGGTCAGCACATGCGGTCGCATCTGCGCCTCATAGCGCTGGAATGCTTCTTGATGGTCGGCACACTCGTGCAGGGCTCGGGCCAGCAAGTAGGCCCCTCCCATGGCCAGAGCCGCTCCTTGCATCGAAATGAAGGTAAGGCTGCCACAGGCATCGCCGATAAGAGCCACACGGCCTGCATGCCAGGCTGGCATCTCGATCTGAAAGACTGTATCCATGAATATACGCTCAGGCTCAGTGGCATCTTTAAGCATCAGTTGAGTAACCCAGCCCACGCTTGCAAATCTCTCCTGTAAATGCGCTAGACGTTGCGCCCGCGGAATATGCTCATGCTTATCCGCCTGGTACATGAAAAACGTGACAATCTCTCCAGCCCGTTGCGTACAGTAGGCCGAGGCTAAGCGCCCGGGCTCAAGGTGCATCTTCCAGTTCAGGTCGATTCCATAGCGATCGGTAAGTGGAAAGCAGGCAATATTGTAGCCAAGGTAGCGCGCAAACTGTTCCTCTGGACCAAAGACCAGAGAGCGCGTCTTAGAATGCACGCCGTCAGCACCGATCAGGAGATCAAAGGATTCTGTTGTGCCATCATTGAAGGTAACTGTGACGGATTCTGGACCTTGCGTCACCTGGGTAAGCGTGCAGCCAAAGCGCACCTCAACCTGATCCGGTAGTATTGAATACAATGTTTCCTCTAATGTTGAGCGCAACAAGGGCATATATTTCCCGCCCATTATCTCTTGCATCAAGGTGGAATCCAGTTTGGCAATTCGCTTGCCAGTTTTTGTGACATAGGCTATGGCCTCGAAAGGAAGTTGCTGAGAAGCCAGGCGCTCAATAAGGCCCATTCTCCGCGCGACTTCATAGCCCGCTCCCGAGAAGGCAAGCCCGTACCCATCCCGCCGAATCTCCGCCGCTTGCTCTATAACAACCGACGAGATGCCGTAGCGATTGAGCCAGTAGGCCAGGGTTAGACCGGCAATCCCTCCCCCGGAGATTAATACCCGCATTATGTGCTTCCTTTCCTGCTACCATATACGACACGGTAGCCCCAATCAAACAATTAATAACTAACTGGTCAGTTATAATTATAGGAGAAAAAATTCTTTTTGTCAATAACTGACTGGGCAGTAATTGCTTTCGCGGGTTTAACAGGGTAAGATGTGGCTAGCCGCTTCTACATATTTGCGACAATTTAGCCATACGTCCGTGACAATTTCCCCTTAAGCTCTCCATTTAGTAAACCTGCATAAGTTCCAGGAAGGAGTGAAGCCAGACCGGGCCTATTTACCAAATAGTCACCTTCTGGGAAGCACCTTTCATCATTATCTCATTGTAGCTCTTTATATTTGGTACATCTCCAATATACCTATCTTAAATAACAGGAGGCTGAGGACGTTTCTGTGATTTCTACATTACTCAATTTTAACTATCTCATGTTTCAAAGCATTAACGCGCCAGCGGGGTCGAATCCTGTGCTGGACCTTTTCATGGTATTCTGTGCCAATTCGCTTATCTTCTGTTTCCCACTTATACTCCTTTTCTACTGGGGAAAGCCTCTGAGTTGGCAGCCGCGCTCGCTCTCCGCCGAAGAAATGAGCATAGTGCAGCAGCGCCGTTCAGCTGTACTATGGATTGCTATTGCCTGTGTTCTCGCTTTTAGCCTTAATCTTCTTATCGAACACTTTATCTTTGAGCCGCGCCCCTTTATCGCGCATAAGGTACACCTTTTGATTCAACATGCGGCTGACGGTTCTTTTCCCAGCGATCATACTGCATGGTCATTTGCCGTCGTAGGAATGCTTGCTTTCCAGCTCCTTTTCGCCTTTACAACCATCCAGCGCAGCTCTAACAAGGGCCAGGGAAATCTGAGGCTGGCCTTGCTTCTCTTACCATTTTGCCTCTTGCTCATTGCCCTGGGGATGGCTTGCTTAATCGGCTTCGCGCGCATCTATGTTGGTGTGCATTATCCAGGGGATATTCTGGGTGGTGCGTGCAGCGGCATGCTGGCATCCTGTATAGCTACGGCATTGCGCCTCTGCCTGCAACGACCAACCGAAGCAGTGATTAAGCTCGCCCAGGCCATTCGTTTAGCATAAACTACTGCTCGCTCTCTGATCCATACTGGATTCTCCGTCCAATTTGGGGTTACAATGGACTTACAAGCTATCGATAATCACCTTTAAAGGAGGAGAAGTTCAGTTATGGATCTACAGGTCAAAAAACAAGCTTTGCGCTTATTTACATATGGGCTCTATGCAGTTAGCTGCCTTGACGAGGGCAAAGTCAATGCATTTACTGCCAACTGGCTCTCTCAGGTATCGTTTGAGCCATCTTTACTGGCCATATCTGTCGAAAACGCCTCAATGTCGCTGCCGATGATCCTCCATAGTAAGCGCTTTGCAGTCAATGTGTTGCGCTCCGGACAGCGTGACCTGGCGGGAAAGCTGGGCAAATCAGCGCTAAAGAATCCAGGAAAACTTGAAGGAATCAGCTATGCGCTGCAGGAGGAGCACTTTCCCGTCCTACATGATGCTCTGGCCTGGGTTGGTTGCGAACTGCGCCAATCATTGCCGGCTGGCGACTCAACGCTTCTCCTCGCTGAGGTCGTCGCGGCCGGTATTCTGGCTGAAGGGCAGCCTCTTACCATGCTGGAAACAGGATTTCGGCATGCCGGCTAGGCAATCTCTAGCACCGCCAGACGCACGATCATAATCTATGCTGTCAGTAGCAGCATAGATAGTGAGCAAAACTGCATTTTGCGATCCGCCCTGAGGATACAGCGCTTATATTAAGGAGCGATCAAAATTGTAGTAAATACCTATATACCTACGTTTTGAAAGGCAGTAGTCTGTATGCAAATTAGTGGTAATGCTTCCTCAGAAGCTAGCACTACTTATCCAGATTGTGTATTCTGTCACCGTAATCAGATCAGCCCCTATATACTGAAAGAGACAGCCACTTTTCGTGTCCTTGCAGATCATGCTCCTCTCGTAGAAGGCCATATTCTGATTGTGCCCAAACAGCACTATGCCTGTTATGGCACGGTCCCGGCTGAGCTTGATACCGAGCTTTTTGCGCTGAAGCACGAGATACAAGACTTTCTCACACACTTTTATGCTCCTGTTGTCTTCTGGGAGCACGGCGTTTTTCGGCAGACGGTTTATCACGCCCACCTGCACTGTTTCCCCTTTGGAGAGATTAGATATGATCCGGCTTCTACCCTTCATGGACAGGTAGTCAAGACGCAGGATGAGATTCGTTCATGGTATGCTGCGTACGGGAACTACTTTTATCTGCAGGATCACAGCGGCGCCTATCTCTTTGCTCCTCAGTTGGAGCGCTATTACCGTGTCATTCGGGAGGTGCTCTGGGCCGGCGCTTCCGTGCGCAACGGTAACCATGACATGCGATCTCCTCAGCAGCGCTATGAAGAGGGTAAAGTGCTCATCAAGGCGCTCACTACTAACTGGAATACATTTTTCAACAGCAAGGGGTGATTTATGCCGATCCAGGCAGTTCATGATGAGTTCGCCATCGCTGGCGATACAACGCTTCATTGGGTTCAATGGGGAACTCAAGGACCACCAGTGGTCTGTATTCACGGCCTGACCGCCAACGCGTTTTGCTTTCAGGCCTTCGCTGATGAATTGGCCCGCGACCACCGGGTAATTGCCTACGATTTACGCGGACGCGGAGACAGCGATAAGCCTGAAGAGGATTATAGTGTGCCCATTCACGCGCAGGATCTGGCCGAGCTCATCGATGAGCTAGCTTTAGAGCGTCCCATTATTATCGGCCACTCGTTAGGAGCGTTCATCGCGCTCTATTTTGCTGCCCATTATCCCTCTAAATTGAGCCGACTTGTTCTGGTCGATGGCGGCGCACCTTTACCCTGGAGCACGCCGGCGGAGCAGCCGGCCTGGCTCACTGCTGCCGTAAACCGCCTGGGGCAACCTGTCCCCTCTTTTCAGCAATATCTCAACGCCCTGCAAGCCGCACCTTTCCTGAAGCCATACTGGAACGAGTACTTTGATATTTATTTTGAGCATGATGTATTGCAGGAAAGCGATGGTAGCGTAATTGCCAAGGCCTATCGCAACGGTATTCTTGAGGAAGGTTTGCGTATGCCGGAGGCAGCTCCGCAAGAACAGTGGGCCCAAGTGCAGGTTCCAACGCTGTTGCTGCGCGCGGGCCAGGGTCTCTTTTTGGCAGATGATCAGCTCCTCTCTGAGAGAGCGGCTGAAGCAATGCAACAGAGCATAAAGCAATGCACCTATTTAAATTTTCCATCTCTGAACCACTACACCATCATTTTCGGCGTTGATCCAAAACCTGCGCAGGAGATACAACGCTTTCTGAGCGAAGGGTCGGGCTAAGCTCGGCCTGGCTTTTCTACTGCTCAAGCTTGCCCAGAGCTAGTGATCTGTCACGGTTGACGTGATGCGTGAACCGGCGGGATTGTCAAGGGGCGCCGCGACCTAGCGGATGCGTCGCGATCTAGCGGATGCGCCGCGACCTAGCGGATGCGCCGCGACCTAGCGGATGCGCCGCGACCTAGCGGATAGGTAGCCCTTGACCTGGGGCTTGGAGGCTACGTCGCGATCTAGCGGATTGTGCCCCATTCTCCCTCTTCCTCCGCTCCCGCAGGCGGCATACTCCTCACACGACATCTGACAAAGTGATAGAAGTTACCGGGCAACAAAAGTAGAGATAAAAAAATAGAAATGTTTACATTCCAAACTTCAACTTCTCCTAAACTCAATCTCAGGATAAAGCCGCCGCGCTATATGTATGGCAAAATGGCATAATACCCTTGTCTGCCTGGCCTGTGGAAGCTCTGATAGCGGCTTATCAGAAAAATCAGGATCTGAGAATGGCTGAAATTTGCTGAGCAGACTCATATAGTATGGACATGACTCAACGATGAGCGGTAACTTCTGTAATGAATCCTGCTCTAATATACATTGGAGAACTCGGCGCGCTGAGCTTAAGAGAGATGCGTTTACCATAAGCACAATAATACTCGCCGAAGTAATTAAGCGAGTAAGCTCTTTTTGTGACATTGTACCAGCCTGGATGGTAGAGGCATCTCTACACCTGCAGGTAATCTTATATTTCATGGAGTACAATTGTGCCTCCAGGCCCTGGGACCAGCGTTTGGCCCTTTCGCCGCTATAGAAGATGATCACTTCGTAGCCTGCCCCTATCTGCTGCGTCGAGGCACTATATCCATTTCGCAGGAGCGAGGGGAGGGGGATAGCCAGGCCTCGCTTTTCTTCGATGTGTGCTAGCGCTAATTTATATGCTTCTACATACACAACAAATATGGTTACTAATTTGATGATATAAGCCAGCAAGAGGGCAAAAAAGGCTAAATGAGGGGATTGCAGATTGCCTATTGCCAGGAAGAAAGCCAAAATGCAGGTTACATTACTGAGGAGATAGCCAGCTTTTGGATAAGAAAGGCCTGGCGAAAATTTTGCCTGCGGCAATAAAGCGAGAGGCGCACAGAACAAAACAATCATGCGTGTTTCTTCGTCAAACCAGGACGGGGCAGTGGCGCGGAAATCTAGCGCAATTATTGCTAAAGCCGCGCTATTTAATGCCATGGGCAAAATACCAAGATAGAACAGAAAGTGCGTCCCGCTGCGAATAATTTCGGCCAGAGGTCGATGATAGATTTTCCCAGGCATAGAAATATCCCTCCTTACCACGTATAGAAGGAGCCTTTCAGCCTGTCCTACAATACCTTTTCCTTATTGAGCTGAGCCTATTTGCCGCATGTGGTTCCATTATCCAGAAGAGCAAGCTCTAACCTCTGGATAATGCGCAGGCCTGTTTTACATATGCCCGCAAAAAGAGCACAATAAAGTGCTAGCTGGCTAACTGGACATAGATACAGCTAATATGTTATGATCTGGCTGGTCAATAGGCCAATATTCTATTATTGAGCGCTAAGGCTCAATAAGGAAAAAGTGAAGCACATCACTCATGTGGTGTGCCAAACAGGCTGAAAGCTCCTGGATGCTCGCTGTTGGGCTGCTAACAGAAGGTTTCGGCCAATGTACAGAAAAAGGCACCCGCTTCTCTTTGGCTGATGTTCTGGGCAGAGAACACGGCTAAAAGACTGGGTGTCTTTTGTTGTTTTTATGAACTTTTACCCTTCCTAATCATACTCCTTTGTATCCCTAAAAACAAGTATCTGCCATAAAAATATCAGTAAACTTCCTGCACAAATAGAATAGAACATATTAAGCGACATAAAATGTTATAAGCAGATACTAAATGTTGTATTGGTAAGCATGGTAAAAGATGCTCAACGTAGATTTGCCTCTCCCACCTGGCCTTAAATTTCACAGCAAAAAATACGAAGCAAGTACAGTGCTGGCTAAGACTAAATTCCTCTAGCTACTTTTTTCTAACTACTTATACCTATCCTCCGTTATGGCCATAATAGCCTTTTGAGACTACCACACCTTAGCATGTTTTTTACGTAGCTGTCAACAAGGCATGACATTTGTCAGGTATATTTGACCGACATGAAATGTGTATAATAGTATATGTGGGTCGTTACATTGCAAGAAACATTTGAAACATTCTATATTATTGGAGCAGCAGAGAAAATGCAGGAAGCACATCCCCAAAACTGGCGTGAATTGCTTCGAGACGTGATTCGCGATTCAGCGGAGCGACAACGGATCGCAGATGCGTTAAGCATCAATCCAATTACCTTACTGCGTTGGGCTAACGGGGCCTCAAATCCGCGGCCGGCCAATCTTCGCCAATTGCTTAGTGCGCTTCCCGAGCACCGGGAGCTCCTCATGGACCTGCTCTCTCAAGAGATGAGAGAAGACATATTGGACGAGGGCAGTGAGCATGCTGAAGAGGTCCCCCTTTCCTTCTATCAGCACGTCCTCAATATGTATGTCACAGTGCCTGCCAGGCTGCAATTCTTGATGATTAGCAGGGCCATCCTTGAGCAGGTGTTCAGACAGCTGGACCTGCACAGGCAAGGTGGCGATATAGCAGTTATCGCTTGTTGTATGGCTCCATCAGGGCCTGCAGAGCCCGTGCGCAGCCTGCGTGAATGTGTCAGTGTAGAACATTCTCCCACCTGGCAGGAGCACGAGGAACCGCTGGGATACCTTGGCCTGGAATCGCTAGAAGGTTATGCCGTCAGTACCGGCCGGGCGCTGGTCATCTACACTTCTGAAGAACTCCAGACGATGTTTCCCTCTTACGCCGACCAGAAACGACAGTTGGCCTGTTCCGCTGCCCATCCGATTTGCCGCCAGGAGAAGGTCGCCGGTTGCCTTACCATTTCCAGTTGCCAGCCGCACTATTTTACGCCTCAACGCCTGAAACTGATTAAGGCCTATGCTGAGTTGCTCGCCCTGGCCTTTGAGGCTGCAAATTTTTATCCCTTTGAGCGCATATCGCTCGGAACCATGCCACCCCCCGATGTCCAGCAGACGTACTTGCGTTCTTTTCGTATGCGAGTAACAGAAGCGTTTCAGCAAGCCCAGCGTTCTCAGCATCTGCGCCCCGATATTCAGCAAACGGAGGAGCAGATCTGGAAACAATTGGAGCAAGAGCTTTTAGAGGCCGGTTCACACGACAAGTGAAATAGCCAGTCCAGCTGCTAGCAGCGAGAGCATTGCCGCTGCTGGCAGTTTGGCGTTTTTCCCAGGTGCTCCATTGCCCAGAGGAGCCGCACTATCTTTCTCGCTTCTTCCCCAGAGACGCAATAAGCAAGCCTGCTCATTGCACCGTACACCTCAGTCTGTTACAATCAAGACAAACTTCTTCTTTAGAGAATAATCAGAAGTTGACCAGAGACAGCCACCATCTATTGAGGAGGGCAGACATGCCGGAAGAGAGAAAACTAGTTACAATCCTCTTTGCAGATGTTACCGGATCTACTGCGCTTGGCGATATACTTGATCCTGAAGATGTGCGTGCACTGATGAGCCGCTATTATACTCATGCTCGGCGTGTAGTGACCGAGCATGGTGGCACGCTCGAAAAATTCATTGGAGATGCGGTTATGGCAGTCTTTGGTCTTACCCTGGCCCATAGCGATGATGCCGAGCGTGGACTCGCCGCAGCCCTGGCCCTGCATGCTGCCATCGCCAGCGATAGCATTCTGGCTTCCTCCTTTCAACTGCGTATCGGGGTCAACACTGGCGAAGTTGTCGCCACCAGCGAAGCAGATAGAGATGATTTTCTGATTACAGGGGATGCTGTGAACGTGGCTGCTCGTTTACAGCAGCACGCCGCGCCTGGCGAAACGCTGGTAGGCGAGCGCACTATGTATGCTTCTAACACGGCCTTTCTCTTTGCTGAACAGAGAATCATAGAAGTCAAAGGCAAGCGCCAGCCACTCCATGTCTTCCCACTTAGCGGACCGCGCCAGACGCGCCAGGTGGTACGCCCGGTTCTAGTTGGCAGGAGTGCTGATTTGCTCCAACTCTCTGTTCTTCAGACGCGTGTCCTACAGGAGCACATTTCACAACTCATCTCTATCATCGCACCCGCAGGTACCGGCAAGAGTCGTCTACTCGAAGAATTTCTTAATAGTCTCAATCCCGCAGATGGTTTCCAGATAGCCACAGTCCGCAGCCTGCCCTATGGCCAGACCCTCACCTACTGGCCGCTGCGCACGCTGCTTACCAGCTTTGTGGGAGAAGAGATTACCAGAATGCGCGTCATAGATCTCTTCCGTCAGGGTGGGCATGATCCCGAACGAGCTATCCACCTGGCGGATTCTGTGCTGACCGGCCTGGGTATCCAGAAAGAGTCGCATATTGACAGAGAAGATATCTTTGATGGCTGGCGCTTATTGATCGAAATTGTGGCCCGCCAGGCACCACGCATTATCGTTTTCGAGGATCTGCACTGGGCTAGCGAAAGCCTGCTCGATCTGGTAACCTATATTCTCAATATGCCCATCCAGGCGCCCATTCTCTTTATCACTTTGAGTCGTCCGGAACTGCTAGACCGCTGCCCACGCTGGGGTGGAGGCAGGCAAAACTTCAGCTCGCTCACGCTTCAACCGCTAACGTCAACGCAAACGTACACCTTAATCCAACAGCTCATGCCCCGCATCAGCACAGAAACATGCGATATCCTTGTGGAACGCTCGGGTGGCAATCCCTTCTTCGCAATAGAGCTGGTTCATAGCATCTGTGAGCGACCGGAGTGCGATGCACCTGTGACCGGAAGCATGCTGCCAGATACGGTTCATGCTGTCGTTCAAGCCCGCCTGGATCAGCTCTCCGCGCTTGAGCGCACGGTGGTTCAGGTAGCCTCCATTCCCTTGCGCTCCTTCCGCAGGGATATGCTCCTGGCCCTCATGGAAGGAACCAACCAGCAGGAGATCGATCGGGCCCTTGCTGGCCTGTTGGCGCGCGATTTCATCGTTAGTAAGGGTGGGGAAGCGGGAACCTACACTTTCCGCCATATCCTGATTAATAATGTTGCTTACGGAACGCTGGCGAGAGCTGAGCGCATTCGCCTACACAGCAAACTCGCCACATGGCTTGAAAAAACCACGGGAGGATGCGACGATTCCGCCGAATTGCTGGCCTACCACTTTTACGAAGCCGTCAGGCTAGCCCGTCAATCAGCAATCCCAATAGCACTTCCCATCGAGCCAGCAAGAGCTATCCGCTATTTGAAGTGCGCAGGCGAGCTGGCAGCTCATATCGGCAACTTTTCCGAGGCTCGCACCTACTTACAAAATGCCATCGACATAGCTCCTCAGCAGGATCTACTCACGTTATACGAGGCGCTGGGCGATAGCGGACCCTTCTGGAATGTGGCAACTGTCGAAGCCTATCACAAAGCCCTCTCCCAATGGCGCAACGACTCGGCACATGATCCTCTCACGGGAGCTCGCCTGATACGTAAGCTATTGATCTGCTATACGCGCGGCGGCGTTTGCTTGAAGACACAAAGCCTGCAGGCAGAGTTTGAGCGCTTGAGCAAAGAGGCCCATCAGTTAGCCGAAGCCGCGGGAGATGAATATGAGCAGCGACGACTGCATGTGGCCGATCTTTTCGCCAATCGCTTCATAAGAGTAGAGAATGCAGAGACGAAGCGCCAGATGGGGCTTGAGGCTGCCGAATACTTCCAGCACATTGGCGATTGGAGCGCTTACAGCGAGGCGCTCGATAGCTACGCCAGCATCTCAGGGGTAATCGGTGCCAACATGGATATGCTTGCGGCATCGCAGCGCCGCTTGCTTGTGCCTGATTTATCTGCCAGCGAACGCCGAGATGCGCTTATTATGATCGTGAAGGCCTACATCAGCTTAAACGACGTTGAGGGCTGTATAAAGGTTATCGAGCAAGAGCTGGCCCAGGGACGAGCACATTCTCTAGGAGATAGCCTTTCCTGCGCTATGTACGCGGCTTATCTTGGTGGGCGCTGGTCAAAGGTCAAGGAATTCGCCGCACCGCTGCTACAGGCTTGGGAACGCCTTCAGAGCGATGATCCTTGCGGTGGACTCGATGGCTATCTCGCTTTATTCCATATTGCGCGGGCTCAGGAGGATGAGGCGGCCATGGATGTCGCGACGGCCATCCTTAAACAGATCTATCCCGATGAGAGCCAGCCCGAACGCGTACTGCTTGAAGCGCTCTTCGCCGACGATCCTCATAGGCTGCAGCAGCACGCTCATGACCTGTTCGATATCTGTCTCTGGGAAATGTTATTGCTCTATAACGAACATGGAATTCCATTACCCCCTCTCTCCCTTCCCGAGAAGGATTCTCACATGTTGCGCGGAAATGATCCTTACTGGATTCTCGCCCTCAATCGCGCGCTAGCAGACGGGGATATTATCAAGCTAGAGCAGGCCATCGAAAAGGCAGAAGCCAGCCAGAGAATCGTGCATGCAGCCCGTATGCGCATTATCCTGGCGCAACTCAGCGGCGACTCAACTCATCTGGACCGCGCCAGGCTCGTATTAGAGCAACTGGGAGACCGCCGTTCTCTCTGCAAATTAGAGGAGGTATGCGCAGCCTTAGCGAATTGCTAGAAAGAAAAATATGTCTGTATACTAGGCTGGAGCAGACCTGCTCCAGCCAGCCTGGATATAGCTTTACCGGCTAATCACATGCTCTCTGCTCAGCCCTACGTACTCTACCACTAAGTACAGCAAGAAGGCTAAGCCCAACATCGGGGTCGCTGCGGAAAATCTCGCGTAGGATACGGCGGAACTCCCACACAGGGAGCAAGAGGACGGTAACCTCATCTACTGCCGTGACGGTTGCTGACCGAGGTAGATCATCCAGGAGCGCCATCTCACCAATAACATCTCCTGCTGTGGCCTGGCCCAGAACTTCTTCCACACCAACAGAACTGCTTTTCCGGGTAATTCGTGCTGTCCCTTTGGTGAGAATAAATAGACCCAATCCCTGCTCACCCTGCGAAAGTAAAACTGAGCCCGGACTAAACGTTCTCTCCTTACAATATGCTGCCAGGTCCTTGAGATCTTTCTTCCGAAGGCCGGAAAAGAGGTTTACGCGCGCTAAAGCATCCTCGTACATGGCCTGTCTCCTCATACATTCAATAGTTGGCAAGCCTATCCCCTGGAAGGGGGCAGGATACCTGACACTCTAACAGAGACACGAAAGGCAGAGTTACACTGGCCGTATTTTAACATAGGAATACCCTCCATTTCCAGGGGCACACAGGTTGCTTCTACCTAATCAATCACAACAAATGACGTAGCCAGCTTCCCGGGAAGCTAGCTTCTATATTATAATTGACCATAAATATTAGTTGGTCATATCAATAATAGAGCAGGAGAAGAGCTAACGATGCCACATGGCACAAAGACGCCGGGACGTTCCAGCAAACGAGCCAGGCAGCAAGAGAGGGCTGAGCGCATTCTCGACTCCACTGCTGAGCTCATCTTGCGCTGGGGCTATGGCAAGGTAACTATCGATGATATTGCGCGACAGGCGGGGATTGGCAAAGGCACCATCTATCTACATTGGAAGACGCGGGAAGACCTGTTCGAGGCCTTACTTTTGCGTGAGAGCGCTCTCATGATGAAGCAGCTTATCCAATTTATCCAACAAGAACAAGATGGCATCCTGCTCCATCGCTTGATACAATTCTTTTTCAAGCTTACGGAGCGGCACCCGCTGATCAAGGCATTATTTACCGGCGATCGAGAGATGTTAGGCCACCTGGCAAGCGCTAATAGCCCTGACAATTTTCTGCGCTTTCAACGCCTGCTGTTTGCTCGCGAATACATCAGTATACTGCGCGCCAGAGGCCTGCTACTTAGGGATATGCAGATTGCCGATCAGATCTACGCCATTCTTGCCACTATTTCCGGCTTTTTCCTCGTCAATCTCTCCCTCAGAGATGCTGATCTACCAGATATTGGCGAAAAATCCCAAACACTGGCCCAGACAATACATAATGCCTTTGGCCCGCATCATACACCATCAGCAACCGCGCTACAGGAAGCCTTACAGAGCGCTTTGCCCTCGTTTGAGCAGCTCTATGCGGAGTTGCAGAGCCGTTTAGAGCAGAAGGGGGGAACAGAGTCAGCTCAGCTCTGACAGAGCCGACTCTTCTTTTTTCCAGGCTTCCCATTACAGCTTCCTCAGCGGGAATAAACACGGCTCAGAAACTGCGCAAGGCAATAATCGGATCGAGGCGGGAAGCACGCAGCGCTGGATAAAGTCCAAAGCCCACACCGATAGCCGTCGAGACACCGAAGGCAATCAAAAAGCTACTGGTATTGACGATAAAAGAAACGTTAAGCAAGGATGATAATCCATAGCCCATGAGCAAGCCTAGACCAAGGCCCAGACCACCGCTAATAATGCTCAAAGCTAGCGCCTCTAGCAAGAATTGAACGGCTATGGCAGATGGTGGCGCTCCCAGAGCAGAGCGTAAACCGATTTCACGCGTCCGTTCCGTCACCGAGACCAGCATGATATTCATAATGCCGATCCCGCCAACAATCAACGAAATGACGGCAATACTAGACATAAATCCACTGAGCATACCTAGTTGTTGCTGGGTTTGTTTGAGCTGTCCGATGGCCTCGGTGACATCAAAACCGCCAGAGCCGTCTGTGGCGATATGATGAAGCTGGCCCAGACGCATCTGTATCTCGGTTTGTACCGTATCAAGATTATCTGTGCCGTCCACCTGTATGGAGATTTGGGCGATCTGATTGGGCTTAGATGGGGTGTAGACGGCAGTGTAGGGAACATAAATGCCATCATTTCCGAGCAGACTATCTGGCTCTATCACGCCGATCACATGGTAAAGTTGTGCTCCAATGCGCACAGTCTGTCCAATCGGATCTATGCCCGTCTGGCCAAAGATGTTCTCGACAACTTTCGTTCCCAGGACGACTACGTGACGCCTGGACTGCTCCTCCTCACTGCTCCACCACGCGCCTGAGCCTATCGAGACGTTTTGCATTTGCAGGTAGCTGAAGGAGACGCCCGAGAGCGTAGTGCTCCAATGTTTTTTGCCAAAGACGACTTCAGCCTCATCGCTAATAGTTGGGCTCACCGCTACTACGTGTTGTAGCTGGGATAATATTTTGACATCTCGATCTGAAAGGGTAAGGGAGGTATTGGTGGCATTGCGCGCTCGGCTCACGGTGATCGTCTGTGCCAGAAAGCCGAGCTTTGAGGTAAATGAATCGGTTGCCCCCTGCGATAGGGTGACGATGGCAATAAAGGCCGCAACACCTATACCTATTCCGAGCATCGTTAAGATCGAGCGCTGACGATTGCTTCCAATAGCCGCAAAGGCGTTACTTACAATACCACCAATCATCGCACCTGGCGTTTTAGCATCGCTCCACCAGCGCATAGGCAAGTCTTGCGTGCCTGTACTTATGCGGGCTTGTTTCATTAGGCCCCACCTTCTCTAGTAGAGCTTAGCGGATCAGAGGCAGTGGATAGGATAGATGCTGGAGCTTTGGGACCATCGTAGATGATACGCCCATCGCGCAGGACGACCTGGCGAAGCGCTGCGGCGGCAATACCAGGATCATGGGTCACCAGGACAATGGTTAATCCCGCCTGGTGTAAAAGATGGAACATCTCCATAATTTCCGCACTGGTGCGGCTATCCAGGGCCCCCGTTGGCTCATCGGCCAACAAAAGCGAAGGCTGTGTGACAAGCGCCCGGGCAATAGCAATACGTTGTTGCTGGCCTCCCGAAAGCTCAGTTGGCTTATGGTGGATACGTGCTCCCAGTCCCACAAGTTTGAGCATCTCTAAGGCCCGGCGCTCGCGCTCTGAACGCCGAATTCCGGCATAGATAAGCGGAAGTGCTACATTATCTAGCGCCGTAGCCCGTGGCAGTAGATTAAAGCCCTGAAAAACAAATCCAATATGTCTATTGCGTATCTGGGCGAGCTGGGACCGATTCAGGTGCGCAATAGGCTGACCTGCCAGTATATATTCGCCGCTACTAGGACGGTCCAGGCAGCCAATAAGATTCATAAGCGTGGATTTACCCGATCCCGAGGGCCCAATAATAGTTACAAATTCATTGCGCTGAACTAGCAGCGAGACGCCATGCAAGGCAGTGACTCGCGTTTCGCCCATGAGGTAGCTCTTGGTCATATCACGCATAGCGATTACGGGTCTTGTATACTGGGTGCTCTCATTAACAGTATCGGTCGCATAAAGGGTCTGAGTAGTCATATATGCTCCCTGCTTTGTTTTTTCCTGATTATAGATTTCTCTCCTCTATTCTCCCCACAGCACAAGCAACTATTAACACATCTTTTCTCAGCATACGGTAGAATTGTCACGGGAGTATCAATAATATGTCACAAATTTGTCGCCAGGAGAAGCCAGCCCGAACCCGATCTCGCCAAATAAAAAGCTACCGGCCTTCTTGATCCTCGCCCGCTTGGCATGCCTCTTGCCGAATAACCCCATCAGAGATAATTGAGGATAAGACAAGCGAAGTAGCGGGCTCGCCATAAGGCATAAGGCGATTAACCACTTGCTCAAGATGGGCAATTGAGATAAGCGCGAGCTTGAGGACATAGCTATCAGTTCCGGTCACCCGATGACACTCCAGCACTTCGGGAAATAGAATCACTAGATCGTCCTTTGCCGGCAAGGAAGCTTTGAAGGAGGTAAGGCGAACGAAGGCGATAATGCCCAGTCCGACTTTTTGTATATTCACTTTGGCTCCATAACCCATAATAAGGCCACAATCCTCCATCTTGCGCACACGTTCAGCTACGGCAGGAGCGCTGAGTCCTATACGTCTTCCCAGTTCATGAAAAGAGAGGCGCGCCTCCTGCTGTAGCTCCTGTAGTATGCGCCAGCCAATTGCATCGAGTAGATGCTCATCGCGGAAAGTCATTCATCTTTTTCCTTTCTATATGGAAAGTCCTGCCAGGATAGCACTTTCTCTTCAGGCTGTACAGTCAAACCTACATTGCTATAAGATAGATGTTACATTCTTCAACAGGAAGGAAGTCAAACATCTATGCACATTTCTATCGCACCGGAAATTTTTACCTGCTTTCCCGGTATTCGTGTAATTGCGTTAACAGCAAGCGGGCTGGATAATCAGCGAGAGCAACAAGAGATCCGGGAACGCTGGCAAGCTGCCTGGGAACGAGCAGCCGAGGAAGTGCGCAAGTATGGCAATGCGCAGTCGCATCCCCATGTCCAACCCTGGCGTGAGCACTTTCGAGCGCTAGGCGTCTCAGCCAAAAAGTTTCCCAACGCTCTTGAAGCTCTGTTGCGCCGGGCGTTTAAAGGAGATGCCATATTCTATATTAATCCTCTAGTGGACTTTTATAATGCTGTCTCCCTGGAATACCTGGTACCGGTTGGGGGCTTCGATCTCGCTATGCTGCCAGCACCATTGGAGATACGCCTGACCCGCGCAGGCGATAGTTTCCAGGCGCTCGATGAGGATATTTCCCAGACCGTCCCGGCGGGAGAAGTAGCCTATGTAACAGGCTCAACGATTTTGACCCGCCATCTCATGTGGCGGCAAGCGCGCACTGCCCTGCTCACGTCAACCACACATTCCGCAGTACTGGTAGCTGAAGTGCCAGGTGTGCTGGGAGCAGAGGTGGCAGAGAACGTCAGGCAAACTCTACAGGAAGGGCTACAAAGCTACTTTGGTGTAGCTGCAACCGGCTTTATTCTCGACAAGGCTCGCCCCCAGGCCTCCTGGTAAAACCAGGATGGTCCGGGTAAACTCTCACTCACGTTCCTCTTCTGCTCGCTCAGTTGTCTATGGCTCAGATCGCGCGACGACAAGGTTGCGCCCAGCTCCGAGCCCTGCCACCAGCATAAACAGAATGATAACCATCAATATTAACAGCGGTACAACCCATGAATGTGTCCAGTCATGCAATAGCCCAAACAAAATTGGACCAACCGCCGCAAGCAGATAGCCAATCGACTGCGCCATCCCTGATAGCTCGGCAGAATAGTGAGCGTCAGGCGCGCGCAGAATAAGAAACATGAGGGCCAGGCTAATACTCGTCCCTGCGCCCAGGCCTAAGAGGACAATCCAGAGCACGACCAGACTGCTACCTGTCAAAAGCAGGCCTGCAACGGCCACAAGACACAAAATCGCCGCCGCTGCCGCTATTGAGCGCTGTCCCGAGAGGCGTGCTGCCAGCACAGGCACGATTAACGAGGCAATAGTGCTAACAAGCTGGTGCAATGAGATCATCAGGCCGCCAGTCGCCGAGCTCATTCCCTCATCGATCAGGATTGCCGGAACCCAGGCGATCGTTACATAGTATACAAGAGATTGCAGGCCCATAAATAAGGTGACCTGCCAGGCCAGGGGTGAACGCCAGAGATCGCGCACCGTCGAGGCCATTCTGCCCGAGGTGGTAGCGGGTTGGCGAAAGCGGAGCTGCGGTAACCAGATGAGCGCTGCCAGGGCAGAGAGTAGAGCCCAGCATTCGAGCGATCCCTGCCAGCCAAGGCCCAGGCCTATGGCGAGTGGCACAGTGATTGCTGAGGCTAACGAGGCTCCAGCGTTCATTACGGCGGAGTACAAACTCGTCATTAGACCAACATGCTGAGGGAAATCGCGCTTCACAAGACTTGGTAACAAAACGTTAAGGATAGCAATTGCTAATCCCAGGACAGCTGTGCCCACAAATAGCGCTACCACTGAATAAGTCGAGCGCAGTACGATGCCAAGAGTCAGGACGATCAGGCTGGCCATAATCACAGCTTCCATGCCCCAACGACGGGCCAGGCGGGGAGCCAGCGTGGAAAGTGCGGCAAAGGCCAATAAAGGCAGGGTTGTAATTAATCCGGCCAGGGTATTTGAGATATGGGTATCGCCGCGTATTGCACCAATCAGCGGACCCACACTTGTCAGCGAGGCGCGCAAATTGATCGCCAGCAGAATAATACCTACTACAAGCAACACATTTCTGAACTTGCTACGTCTCTGCGCTCCCGGCTGGAGGGCATCAGCTTGTGCGGAGATGGGCGTCCTCATGCTTCACTCTCCTGCGTGGCTCGCTCCTGCAACATAGTCTGTACGACCTCATCGTGCTTGCGGGCGGCCACTTCGGCGGCCTCTGCATTCTTGGCAATAACGGCTTCTACCAGTTCGTGATGTAAGTCTAGCAACCTGTGTACTAAAACGTGATCGAGCTTCGGTATCATACTACTGATAGAGGCGCGCACGGCTTCAGACATATGGTCATAAAGGTCGAGCATAACACTATTATGGGCTGCTGCCACAATCGCATGGTGCAAAGCCAGATCTGCAGATAAGAAATCTTCAATATTACGGCACCGCATAGCTTCATCATGAAGCTTGAGGCACAAGCGCAATATCTGCACGTCCTCATCGCTACGCCTTAACGCAGCCAGGCGAGCGGCCTCGCGCTCAAGGCAGTGACGAACTTCCAGGGTTTCCTCGACTCCAGAACGGCGCAGCCTGCGCATAAGAGTAGCTCCTAGCTCGCTTTGTGAGCGCACATAAGTGCCATCTCCTTGCCTTGTTTCCAATAATCCCATATGTACCAGCGCCTGCACAGCCTCGCGTACAGTATTTCGGCTCACCCCCAGTTGCTTCACCAGCTCAGGCTCAGGCGGTATGCGCGTTCCCACCACCCATTCACCCTCTTCGATTAAACCCTTCATCTGTGCAATTACTTGCGTTACTAGGGTTGACTTGATAGCTTCTTTAAGGGCCAAGTAAAAACCTCCAAACATAGGATGATTGTACCTTATGGCTAAAACGATATCACGCCCGGATTCTTATGTCAAACAACGCCTGCCTTTTCAATACGCCCCATTAACAGCTGTAAGAGCTTTTAAGGAGCAAGCATTCAGTTCACAAGTTTTTCCATGAAGTTGGTTTTTTGGGCAAAGAGCGTATATTCAACTTGATATATTTGCAAGGAGGTTTAAACTTATTAATAGTATTAGCTTTTATTGAATAAAAAATCACATCGATATTTCTATAGTTATAGCGCCAGCTCACCTTCCGCATGTTTAGATCAGAAGTGGGAAACAGCATATAGCTATTTCTCACGCTTTCCAGCGAAGGGTGCCAGGCGCATAAGCTCCCAAGGAGGGATTTGCCTTGCCTAAATTTAGAAACTTTGCAAGCCTCTTAATACTTACTCTCAGCCTACTTGGTTGTGCGGAAGGCACAAAGGCTAGCGCCTATATTGCCAATCTCACCCATCCAGGGCCGAGAGCCAATCGCTACAAGCAACACACATGGTCTCGATCAGTGTGTGAAGATAATAAGGTAGAGGTCATCAGCGATCCTACTGCCATCACCTGCCTGGCCAAAGGTAGCGAAGCAACATTCCATAGCGTGAAAGCTATTTGTGATGAGACAAACGTTACTGTTACTTTCGAGGACTTCACCAACCCACCATTTCATGAAATAACGCCGGGCTCTTGTGGGCTTTTTCATGATCAGAGAGGCACCATCTTCGTTCCCAGCGCGAAGCCTGCTTTCTCCCAATAATTTTCCGCATATGCTTCAGTGTTTGAACAAGCGACCTCATTGAAGCCTATCAGTGAGGCTGCTGCCTTCCTTCAGCTCATACATGAGCAGTCTCGCGATTAGACACGCTCCCTATGGAGCAAAAGTACTAGAACCAGCAAGCTCAATAGCTTATCTGTTGTATACTGCCACAGAGATTGTCCTATCGAGGTTAGTAACCTTTCTATAAGCAGGAGCTTATAGCTGCAAGACTGTCCTCAGCAATTTACCATCTTTTTTCCACGATCAACTCCTCTCCTTTGAGTTGGAGTCAAGTTGCAAAGGAAGAAGACATCCCACATGACTTTTCTTACCCGCCCACGACAAAGCCTGGCTTTAGCGCTGCTTTTACTGGTAATAGTAGGCGTTTCTGCCTGCGGCACCGGTGGCAACACGAGCAGCCCGGGAGCACAGAGCAGTAACAAGGGAACTATTACTATTGCTGGCAAGCAGAATATAGAGTCCAGCTTACTTGCTGACATGTATACTTTGTTACTGAAGAAGGCAGGCTATACGGTTAATGAAAAACTGGCATTAGGCGATACGCCCTTGCTTTTCCAGGCCATAAAAACTGGCGCCATCGACATTTATCCCGAGTTTACCGGCACCGCTCTAGGTATTCTTAACGTTTCCTCATCCTACGATCCGCAAAAAGACTACCAGACTGTCAAGCAGGGCTATGAGAGCAAATATAAGATTACCTGGCTTGATGCCTCGCCTTTAAATGATGGCTATGCACTCTGTACATTGCGCAGCGAGGCAGAGAAGCTCAAGATCAAGACACTTTCTGACCTGGCTCCCCAGGTCTCTCAATTGGCCCTGGCGGTAAGCACTGATGGCATTCCTTATATAGATAGCCTGAAATCTACTTATAACTTTAGTACGGCTAGCTTCAAGTCTCTGCAGAAAGTTGAATATAATATCGGCGTGGCCGCCGTTCAGCATAATCTGGCCCAGCTCAATATGTGTTATACCACTGACGGCACCATTGAGAGCAAGGGCTTTATCTTCCTTTCTGATGATAAGCACGGCTTTCCAGAGTTCCATCCAGCCCCGCTTGTGCGCGATGGCATCCTTCAGAAGTACCCCGATATAGCGCAGCTACTCAATCCTCTGGCCCCTAAGCTAACGACTGAGATCAGTATCGAGCTGCAAAAGCAGGTGCAGGCCAAAAAGGATGAGGGAACTTCGCTCAATCAAGCTACCAGGCTTGTAGCCACCCAGTTCTTAAAGAGCCAGGGCATGCTCTAGCTCTACCTGTC
Organism: Ktedonosporobacter rubrisoli; assembly: GCF_004208415.1. Taxonomy (GTDB): domain Bacteria; phylum Chloroflexota; class Ktedonobacteria; order Ktedonobacterales; family Ktedonobacteraceae; genus Ktedonosporobacter; species Ktedonosporobacter rubrisoli. The sequence goes on from NZ_CP035758.1 coordinate 331,533, forward strand.
CTCCTTTTCGTTTATCATACAAGCTTATCTCATCTGCTCAAGTAACAAAGCAGCGCTCGCATATGCGTCTCACTAGAGCGCGGGCGTCCTGAGATAGCTTGCCTTACGGATGGCTCAAACATAGGATTGAGCCACCTGTTCTCTTCAAAATTGTGCAACAGTACTCTCTACACGGAGAGCTGGAGTTCCCTTCCACAAGTAGCCATGCCGGCTGCTTATGCTCTCGGCCTTAGCCGTCGCAGCCAGCAAGCGGTATAGTCAGGGCACAATAACGACCCAAAAGAGTCTCCCCATATGGTTTCCTGTTCGATCAACGAGATCTACGCCATATTGCGCTTGCCACTGCACCTTCAAGCTGTTCACATCATAGGCCAAAATGGAGCGATCCTGCTGCACATAAAGTAGTCCCTGCTGGATAGCAATCGGATCGACATCAACATCCTTCTCCCGAACTTTGCCATCTTTGGCCGCATAGACATGTAGTGTATGGGTGAGCATCTTCCCATTAGTGTGATCATACGTTTTCTCGCTCACGCTGACATAACCGTCTCCCACAACCGGAGGATCGATCCCATCATCGTTATAGTCTTTATGCCAGACCTCCCGTCCCTGAGTATTGAGTACGCGCAGCGTTGAGCTGCCATTCCCATTATTAAAATTTGGTACTCGCTCGATAAAGTAGATCTGTCCATCACTTACGGTTGGCGCCACAGTTACCCAACTTTTCGTATCATAGCGCCAGATCTGGCTCCCATCCTTACTGCGAAAAGCATAGACATAGCTTTGCAGGGCCATCGCGTGATGCTCACTGGCCTTATAGGAGGCCATGTATATGACGCCATCGACGAGTTGCAGATCGGTAAATATCTGCTGCTCGTCACTTAGATTTATGGACCAGATGCGTTTACCGGTCTTGGCATTCAGGGCAAAGTAAGTATTGTGTAACGCGCCATAGAGCACACCGTTGCTCACGACCGGTGAACCCCCGTCGTAAATTGTTGCACCAGAAAACTTGCGCTTACCACTCAGCGGATCTATATAATACTGCTTTACAAGAGCAGATGCTCCACTCTGATAGTTCCAGTTCGCTTTGCCAGTTTTAGCATCAAAGGCAAATACGGTACCCGAACGATTGAGCACAAAGACCTGCCCATCTGAGACCGCAGGCACAGTGATTACTCCCATATCGTATGGACCATCCCCTCGCTCATCTCTCATGGCCAGGCTTTTGAAAGAGATATTCCAGAGCTCCTTTCCCGTCTCCGCATTTAAAGCGATCAAGTGAGATTGATAGGCCTGCCCATCGGATATGCCAAGATACACTGTGTTACCAGAAATGACTGGGGTTCCCAGGCTCAGGCCATTTTTATACGTCCATAGCACTTGATGGGTTTTGCTATCCACCTTGCTCAATACCGTATGCGTATCATCTATCGGATAGGTTATGTATATCCCTGCAGAGTTGACAACCGGCACACTCGTTGCTGAGGGATTACCCACTGCGATGTCACCTGAATGGGCATTCTGCTGGCTGAGCGTTTTGAAGAGTATGAGCGCGCTGCCTATCAGCATAGCGACCACAATTACAGCAGCAAACAAGCCAAGCGCCCGTTGAATAGAGCTGTGTGACGAGCGCTTTACTGCCGATCTACCATACATTATTGTTTTCCTTTCTCTTAAAAGAGAGGGAGTGAGCAGGCTTGCGTTATCATTCCGTACGCCTTGTTTTTGCCTCTCCTGTTCCACCCTCGCCCAGGCCCGCTGCAAAGACTGGGCGTTCTGGCGCTTATATGCCTGGTACGTGCGATGGAGATCCTGGACCAGGCGTTGATCGGCAGGGGCAAGCTGAGCAGAGGGATGTTCAATCTGCTCATCCAGGCGTTCTTGAGAAAAGCTTGTTTCGTCGCTATTCACAACTTGCCTCCTTCCTCATTCCTGCTATAGAGCGTGCGTAACAGTTTGAGAGTGCGATGTAGTGTCATACGCACCGCGCCCTCGCTTTTGTGAATTACTGCCGCTATTTGTCCACAGGTAAGGTCATGTCCAAATCGTAGCTGAACAATATCACGCTGCACCTTTGATAATTCCCGTAAGGTTAAATGTAACTGTTGATATTCCTCATTTTTAAGCGCCATCTGTTCAGGCTCCTGCTCAGTGCTCTCGTAAAGAATGTTCTGCACAGAATACAGTTCTTTACTCTTGCGATGCTTATGCCGTCGATGATAATCCACGACTTTATTGTGGGCAACTATCCAGATCCAGGCTGAAAACTTTTGCTCGTCTATGCCTGCGGACAAGCGCTTTTCCAGCGCGGCAAGAAATATATCCACTAATAGATCCTCAGCATCTTCACGCGAAGCGACATTACGCAACAAATAGGCCAGAAGCGCTGGAGCAAAGCGCCGATAAAGTTCGGCATCTTCTGCCCGACTATGAACCATATATGGTTGTGGCATGCTTTATCCTCATGCTGTTGAGATCTCAATTCCGCCTATATATTCGCATGAGTGCCTCAAACATAACAAAAAACATCTCAATTTACAAAAATGGCAAAGTCCTATCTTTGCTACCACAATGGCTTTGCCTGCCCACATAAAATGAAGGAAGAAGGAGTGAATCCTCACCTGCTCCCTCTCATGATCAGCTCGGGGAGTGTGAAATATCTGCCCAGAAATGGCGATCTCTCTTCCGGCCCCATTGAGGCTAGAAGAGAGACTTAGAGGCAATTCAGCAGGTATACGCTAGCCAACAAATTGGCTATATGAAATCTTCTTGCGCGGCGGCGTCATGCATGCCTACCATTGGCATGTCTGGGTGGACCCTGGCAAATTGATGTAGCTGTACAAGGGTCTGGCGCGCTAGCTTATCGTCATCAGTTATACGCGACCAGAAAAAGTGATGCATGGTGGCAGGATAGAGATAGTTCTCGCTCACCCAGACAGCATCTCCCAGTAGAAATAGGCGCGATCCGTTAGCTCGATTAATAAACATACCGGTATTGCCTATTGTATGCCCGGGTAACGGCACAAGCACAATTGAGCCATCGCCAAACAGGTCATGGCTGCTCCGAAAACCTTCATAGGGCGGGCCGTCGCAAGCAAAAAGTTCTACTGGATTCTTGCCCATAAAACGCCACACCAGCTCATTCCTGCCTTTGGCTGCTGCATATTCTACCTGGTTGACGCGCAAGGGCACCTGCGGGATATCGGGGATTCCGCTGACATGATCCCAATGTAGATGGGAAAGTAGGGCAAAATCTAGCTTCTGGGGAACTAAGGAGCGTTCGCGCAAGTTATCGGCAAGCGAACGTTCAAAGTTAAATCTGGCAAAAGTTTGACGGAAAAAGAATGGCTGATCGGCTAGAAACTGCTTGACGCCGGCACATAGTCCCGTGTCATAGAGAAATGTTGCCTTTGGATGCCGAATCAATACGGCACTGTAGGCAATCTTGCGCGGCGTGAGGGCAAAAGATCCACGAATGGCCAGAAATTCTGGGATGCTCACGCTGCCACAACGCAGAAATTCGATATCTATCTCGGGCAGCTCTTTACGAGGAGCAAGCGCCTCCGGGGAGAATTCTTTTGAGGATGCTATGAGATCAAAGCTTTGCGGCAACATATCTTTGAGCAGCATGCCCAATCCAAGTGCACCCAGGCCAAGACCTCCATAGATAAGCCAGTTCCTAGATTTCATCTTATAGATAGTACGGCTCTCAGACCCACTTTGTGCATGGGATGATATACCGCTCTCCTTTCATTTTCACGTCTCAGCCAAAACAGCGAGTTTCTTTATGCAACTCACCACATTCCTAGTATAATGCAGCCTGTCCTCTGTTTTTTTACGACACTACCAAAAGCGCAACCAGACACTGGTGCAGCGCGCTCTTTACAGCCCACGCTCGCTCACTTATTCGCTATAGACGGACAAAGCGCGCCAAAGACAAGCTAGTAACCCAATAATTTGTGGCCATTTGACAAAGCGAGCGCAATGTTATATATTTTTTCTAGAAACAAACGACCGGTCGTTAGTTAAGGAATATGTTATGAGTCGTGAGCAAATAAAGGCTGTCTCGCTTAGCCTCTTTGCTCAACATGGCTATGCTGAGACATCGCTATCAGATATTGCCAGGCAGGTAGGTTTGCAGAAATCTTCACTCTACGCGCATATAGAGAGCAAGGAAGAGCTCTTCCTGGAGGTCTTCAAAGATGTAATGGACGCTTACGTGGAACACCTGGCAGCGCTGACAAAGACTATCGAGGCTGCATCAGTTGAGCAAAAGCTTTATCAGATGTTGCACGGAACGTGTACATACTACAAGAACAATGAGGAACACGCGGCCTTGTTGAAGAGGGCCATGCTGTTTCCACCAGCAGCCTTAAAGGACAAGTTACAAGCACAATTTCTGCGCTCTGAAGAGGAGACTACACGTATTCTTATGGCAATCTTTAGCGAAGGGTTGCAGAACGGTACTTTGCGTCCAGCGCGCCTGGAAGATCTGCTAGCATCGTTCTATTGCCTGAGCGATGGTCTATTTGTTCAGCTCTTCTATTACGAGCCAGAGCATTTTATGGAGCGCCTGGAGAGCGCCTGGCATATCTACTGGGTTGGTATCTCCTCTGAGCATAGCTAAGAGATTGGCAGAAACTATATAAGCCCACAGTTATAGATATACGCATCTAATGGCAGAAAAGGAGCGTTTAAAATGGCATGGATTCTTCTTGTCATCGCAGGTCTCTTTGAGGTTGTCTGGGCCCTGGCGCTGAAAGCAAGCCACAACTTCACCCAACTGGTGCCCAGTATTATCATGCTAGTTGGGATGGTGATTAGTGTGTGGTTACTTTCGGTCGCCCTTAAAACGCTCCCGGTTGGTACAGGTTATGCTGTCTGGACCGGCATTGGTGCCCTGGGAACAGTCATTCTAGGCATTGTTCTGTTCGGCGAATCCGCAAGTCTGCCCAAGCTGTTTTTTGCGGCCCTCCTTATTATTGGTATTCTGGGGCTCAAATTTGTGGCTCCCGAATAGAGCTTTTTCGAGCCTGGGGCCAAGCACGGCCCGCCTTACATGCATCTTATAGTTGTGCGGCAAAGCGCTTCAAGCTAAACTGGCTAATAAGCTCGTTGAGTTTCCCTGTTGCGACCAGCTCGGCGATAGTGAGTCCGGTAATAGGACTGAGCATGATACCTACGCTGTTGTGACCGGCGGCAATGCTGACATTTTCCCATCCTGGCACAGCTCCCAGGATGGGACGACTATCCGGCGTCTTTGGTCGTAGACCGGCCCAGGCGCTTTTTCGCTGGCTCTGCGCCAGCTCGGGAACAAGCCGGATTGCTGTAGTATTGAGCCAGGAGCTTCCAGCTTCGCTGACGCTGAGATCAAAACCTAGCTCATTTCTTGTCGCGCCAACAATGATATTTGCTCCGCGTGGGGCCAGATAGATTGCTTCGCCAAAGATGATATGTTTGAGCGACGCACTTGCCTGGTCCAGCGCTAGCATTTGTCCATGCAGAGGACCAAGCGGAATAGAGACGTTGAGCCATTCGCTGCAGCGAGCTGTCCAGGCTCCAGCCGCGATGATAAGATGCTGGCAGGCAAAGCTTTCTCCCTGCCGGGTACGCACGCCGATTACGCGCTTATTATGCGTTTCAAGGCCACAAACTTCTCTATGCTGTACAATATTGGCTCCCAGCTTTTGCGCTGCCAGTCTCAGCGCCTGCACAAACTGCGCAGCCTGCATCTGGGCTTCTTGTGGAGCATAGATGGCTGCCTGGATATCCGGGGCGAGCAAGGGCTCAAGCTGCCTCGCCTCATTACCCTCCAGCCAGTGCAGCTCCAGGTCTAATGGCTGCCACGCTTGCAAGCGCTTGCGCAGATGAGCTATGCGCCTGGGGTTGCGCACGGTACGTAATGCGCCCGTGACTTCATAGCCCAGAGACAGCCCGCTAGCGCTCTCTAATTCCTTAACAAGCGCAGGAAAGAGGGCAAAGCTTGTCAGCACCAGGTCGGCAAAAGGTCCCGGCCCTGAGAGCGGCCCGAGAGGAGCTAACAGGCCGGCAGCTGCGCCCGAAGCCTGGCTACCCACCGTGTCTCGCTCCAGGATAGTCACCGCGATATGCCGTTTACGCAAATAATAGGCAATTGCGCAACCTATCGCCCCCCGCCAATAATTACTACATCCGTACTCATAAGTTTTTCATTCAGCAGCTTGCTCCCTTTCCGCTCATAGATAAAAACATTGCAAGCCGGCCCGAGACCACCCTTGCCCGCCAATTCTTAAGCCTGTTGATCGACGACAAACGATCCCGTTCGCCTATTTTATCGACCGCTCCCTAAAAAAGAAAATCGCGCAGACAATTCATATAGGCTTCTTGGCTCTTCCGATGAACATTATGCCCGGCCCCTTCAATCGTCACTAAGCGGCAATCGGGGACAAGTTCGGCCACTTCAAGCAGCTTCTCCTGGGGAACATGGCTGGTCGAGCCGCCTCCAATCAGCAGAGTTGGCGCTGAAATCGTCGTCAGCTTTTCCCACCATGCGGGATCAGGTGAGCGCAATTGCCGGATAATAGGCTTGACCAGGCGCCAATCATAGGAAACGGGCTGCGGCGGTTCGTCTGGTGGATCAGAGAAGCGCCCGGCCAGTTCGGTCGAAAGTATAAAAGGTGGGGGTGTATCTTCAACTACCAGCCGGGCAATCCGCTCAGGCCACCTCTCGGCAAAAATAAAGGCCACGCTGCCACCCATTGAATGGCCAATCAAGGTGAAAGAGCCGATGGAGAGTGCATCAACGAAGGCTTTAAGATCATCGCGCATGGCCTCGAAGCTATATTGTTCAGTTCTTGAGGACTTGCCATGACCACGCTGATCGAGAGCAAAGACGTGATAGCGCTCAGCAAGCATAAGCGTGATCGCATCCCAATTATGAGCCTCAAGACCAAGTGCATGGAGCAGCACCAGCGGTGGTGCCGTTGGATCACCTGCTTCACAATAATGGAAAGTCAAATCCGCTAGCTTGATTAAACGATCAGTGAGAACAGCCATAATGCCTTGCCTACAATATGCCTTTCAACGGAGAGCCAGACAGGGCTCAAAGTGAAAGAACATTTATTGTAGGCCTCCTTCCTTCTGCTTTGAATTAGATTCCCTAAACTAGCTTACTTATTTAGTTCTTCAGTATACTACGTTTTGCCGCATGGGCGCTAAAAAAGGTATTACAGATCTTGCAGACGAATATTCGCTTTTGCCTGACATCACTACAAGCTGACATACTGTCTAGAATATGTCTTCAAAACAGCCGCAATACGTCCATTTATAGCAGCCTCCGGTTGCCCGCACGGCACTATCCAGGATGAGCTCGCCAAGGGGCCATTGACGTTCCAGGCCGTTATATTCTACAGAGGCGCTAAGCACTTCATATACCGTATCATCTTTCGCTAAATCAACTCTGGCCAGGCTCTTTTTATGCAGCGTTGGAGTATAGCTTGATGTTCCGTGCATGATAAAGCTCGCAAAAGCATCGAGAGAAGCAAAGACCTGGGAATTTATTATTGTAGGCTGCATTGCCCTGCGCACCAGAGCTGAAAACAGGAGCCGTCCGTCTAGATGCCGCACGAGAATCTTAGTAGCAGAGCCTTTCTGCTGCAGGGATACACGGACATAGTATAGTGGGCTAGCAAAGATTAACGGCCCAAGAGTAGAGAGCAGAGCCCGATCAGTATAGCGCGCAGGGATATAGACTGATGGTGTGGCCTCAAGCTGAGAATCATCGATGACTCCACAGCGATACGCGCACGATACGGTAGTCAGACCCAGTGATGACGGCAGGGGCGTAAGCATTACATGTTCCAGCTTCAAAAGGCAAAATGATACTACGCTCCAACCATAGAGAACCTGGGGATAGAGAAAGGAAACAGGTATATACGAAGCAAGTACTTCGGGCCTTATACAAAAGTTAAAGATAAAGCGTTCGACTAGATGAGCACTCACCGCACGCTGGATAAACATAGGACATATCCTCCAGGAAAACATAGCTGTTTTGTATAGAACAATTTAGCTCTTGCCCAGGCAAGACTAATTACGCTTCGGAAGCTAGCATCTGCTTTAATCGAAGCCGAATGAGCTGCTCGCCAGTATATATTCCAATCGGTATGACAAGCCATCCAACCAAAAGCAATCCAATTCCAGAAATGGAGGCGGACGCCAAAATGCCCTCTCCTAAACTCTCGCCCTGGTGAATTACGGTTACCAGAGCTACTAATGTACAGAAGACCACATGTGCAACAAAGCTACTCAGCGCGCCGTAGATGCTCCCACGCCGAATAGTTATTTTACCTGGAAGTTCAATCAGCAGATACCAGGCAGGCACCCCAACCAGCAAGCTCGTCAGCGGAGCTATCACTAGCAGCCAGAAGGACAGAAAGGGCAAAACATCAAGTTCTTCGGTGATTGGTGCTCCATTCCTGTTTGAGGCAAGCCAGATTAGCAAGGATAATAAGAAAACAAACAAGAGTACGCAGGTCCCGAAAATTTCTACGGTCAGACTGATTGTGCAGACTAAGCACGTAGAGAACTTTCGGTAAGAGCTACACGAGGATATAGGCGGGAGGATAAATGGCATTGTCAGTTCCTTCCTTTTCCAGAGAGCTTGCTCATCTCTATTTCTCTGTCAAGAATTTACACAGATATAATCCACTCAGCCGCAGTATAAAGATGTCACTCAGGCTGTCTTTCGTCTCCAAGCAACGGACCAAGAATGGTAGCCAGCCTCCTCAGCGCTAGCGCTACGGGTGGTAGCCAGAGCAGCGGCTGGAGCAACTTGAGCATATCGCGCAGAAAGGCCAGCAGTTGCCTTGTGCGGCTAGCCATGTCGCTCTCATCTATCAGCCAGAAGAGCACCATGGCCAGATGAGAACCGTAAAGAATGGTTGCTAGCTCCTCACACTGCGCATCCTTTGGAGCATCTTTAGCTCCTCGCAAAACTCGCAGGTAGGTCTTGCGAGCCTGGCGCCGAATATCAGCTGTATCCTTGCCAAAGACTCCTACATGGGAGCGAGAATTAAGGGCCGCCCCAAAAAGAGCGCTAAGCGCCTGCCGATAGGGTGCCATTAATTCGAGCTGCTTGCTCACCGTCTGATAAAACAGCTCGGGCAGCGTAGCCGATGGTAAGCTATGAGTATAGGTATCCAGTTCTGCGCATAGCTTTTGATAAAGTGCCAGAACCAGCTCTTCCTTGCTGGAAAAATAGCGATAGGTGAGCCCTGGTGAATAGCCGGCCTCAGCCGCAATCTCGCGCATCGTAGTCTCTTCATAACCTCTCTCTCCAAAGAGAGTCAGAGCGCTTTCAAGGATACTCTGCCTGGCCAGCTCTCCTTTTTGCGTTCTCTTTGCGTCCCGCTCTTCGCTCATCTTGCACCTCTTCTAGCAGCCTTGTTCCAAACTCAAAAGTAAACGTGTTTACTTTTGAGAAGTATAGTCCACAAAACCGCAGCTGTCAATAGAAGTAAACGCGCTCACTTTTCCTACAAAGAAAGTGCTTTATCGCTGAATTTCTATTGACTATTCAATTTAAATATGCTACCTTTCTTACAAGGTCACCTCATTCAAGCTAGATCTCCTCGTAGTGCAGCTTCTCTTGATCGCGTAAAACTTCGTAATTCGCTCTGTAGTCATGTCCAACCATGTAATGAGAAACAAGGGATACATGAGTACGAAAACTATTCGCGACACACGAAGAAAAGAGATTACGCGGGCCGCGCGCGACCTCTTCAGCCGTAAAGGCTACCACGGCACAACCATACCCGATATAGCGCATGCTGCAGATATTAGTACCGGCCTTATCTACTATATTTTCCCAGGTAAAGAAGATATCTTGCTAGCCTGCTGTGAGGAAGCCGCCGCCATCCATCTGGGTATTTTCGAGCGGACGCGCAGCATCACCGACCCGCTTCAACGCTTCGACACCATCGTACGTGAGCTCTATACCTTACTTGATAGAGGCTCCAAGCTCCTCCTCATCATATATAAGGACATTTCTACCTTGAAACCCGAGACCCGTGAACGCATCCTGGCCCCGGTCAAAAATCTTGACGCCCATTTTGTGGCCCTCTTCGAGGAAGGCCAGCGAGCAGGAATCTTCACTGAAGATATTGCGGAGCCATACGTGCTGGCGGCCAACGTTCTGGGCCTTGGTCACCAGTGGGCGCTACAAAAAACCTGGCACTTTGCGCCAAAAATCACGCTTGAGGCCTATATCCATGCTCAGCTTGAGTACTTTCACGCTCAGCTGTTGCGCGGCAAGGAAAACATAGCTGCGGAACTCATTTAGCTACCCATTTCATCTAGAAGCGAATTTGCTCTCTGTAGGGGAAATAGTCCACGAATAGAGCGTCCTGATAATGCATATTATGCGCATTTTGCTCACGCAGGACGCTGGCATGACTTTTTTTATTGTCTCTCCAAGCCTGGCTAGAATTGCTTATTTTTGCATAGGAGGAATGAACATGGATTTCCGTCTGAGCGATGAACAGAAACTGGTTCGGCAAACCGTACGCGATTTCGTCAGGAAAGAACTTATCCCCCTGGAAGGAGAAGTGTTACGTAACGAGCGCGAAGGGCGCCTGGGCATCGAAAGAGCGCAACTACGTGAGCTCCAGCTTAAGGCCAAAGAGATAGGCTTTTGGGGCATCAATACGCCTGAGGAGTACGGCGGAGCCGATCTAGGCCCGATAATGACGGCAATTATCATGATGGAGTTGGCTCGCACCTTTGTTCCATTTAGCTTTGGCGGTTCAGCAGACAACATCCTCTATTATTGTAATGAAGAGCAAAAAGCGCGCTATTTACTCCCCACAATTAATGGCGAGCTGCGTTCTTGCTTTGCGCTCACCGAGCCGGGTGCAGGCTCAGATGCCGCCAATATTCAGATGTCGGCAGTCAAGGATGGGGAGCACTGGATACTCAATGGGGAAAAGATCTTCATCACTAACGGCAATGAGGCTGACTTCGCCATGGTTTTTGCCGTCACCGATAAAGCCAAAGGGGGCCATGGTGGTGTAACCTGCTTCCTGGTGGATCGCGAGATGGGTTGGCGATCTCAATATATCCATACAATGGGCGAGTGGGGACCGGCCTCGCTCTATTTTGAAAATGTGCGTGTGCCAGAAAAAAATATCCTTGGGGAGCTCAATCGCGGCTTTCAGCTGGGTATGCAGTGGATTGGTGCCGGGCGCTGGGCGATCGCGGCCCGGGCGGTGGGGGCTTCGGAACGGCTGTTACAGATGGCCATCGATCACGCGCGCACGCGCAAGACGTTCGGCAAAGCGATAGCTGAGCGCCAGGCCATCCAATGGATGATCGCCGACTCCCACGTTGAGATCGAAGCGACCAGGTGGCTTATGCTCCACGCGGCCTGGCTCGCCGAACAGGGCCAGGGCACACGTCACGCAGCCTCTATGGCCAAGCTTTTCGGCTCGAATATGGCCAATCGCGTTGCCGATCGCGTGTTGCAGATCCACGGCGGTATGGGCTATACCAAAGAGCTGCCGATCGAGCGTTGGTACCGCGAGATGCGTGTCTGGCGCATCTTTGAGGGTACCGACGAGATCCAGCGTTTTATTATCTCGCGCGATCTCTTGCGCGGCTATGTCAAGATCGGGGAGGAGCTCTAATGAGTTCACCTTCGCGAGCAGCTATCGTTGGTGTGGCCGAGTCTGATCTCGGCCGCACGCCCAATAAGACGGTACTTCAATTGCAGGCTCAGGCAGCCAGGGCTGCGCTTGACGATGCTGGCTTTCAATTTAAGGATGTGGGTGCCCTTTTCTGTGCTGGCAACTGGGCCTGGTCTACCAATCTTATGCTTGCCGAATATCTGGGTATTCAGCCCGCCTACACTGATACTACCAACATTGGCGGCTCCTCTTTCGAGGCGCATATCGGTCATGCCCTGGCCGGCATTGAAGCTGGCCTCTTTGATGTCGCGCTCATCACTTACGGCAGCACCCAGCGCTCGGAACAAGCTCGCGGCCACAACAGCCTCTTCTTCAGGCTTACTGAGCAATATGAAGGTCCTTTCGGCCTACCAACTCCGGTTGGCGCTTATGCGCTTGCGGCAATGCGTCACATGTATGAATACGGCACCAGCAGTACTCAGCTGGCAGAGATCGCTGTAGCGACACGCAAATGGGCCACACTCAATGAGAAGGCGATGATGCGCGACCCCATTACGCTTGAGGATGTGCTGAGCTCACGCTGGATCGCTGAACCGCTGCATTTGTTGGATTGCTGCCTTGTTACTGACGGTGGGGGCGCGGTTGTGGTTGCCTCAGCAGAGCGTGCCCGCGCTGCGCGCAAGGCTCCCGTATGGATACTCGGTCATGGCGAGGCTCATACCCACAATTCGATTATGAATATGCCCGATCTGGCTACCCACCGAGCCGCTATTGCCTCCGGGCAGGCCGCCTTCAAGATGGCAGGTCTCACGCCGGCAGAGATGGATGTTGTGGAGATCTACGATTCGTTTACAATCACAGTGATTCTCACGCTTGAAGCGTTGGGATTCTGTGGACCCGGCGAGGGCGGGGCATTTGTTAGTTGCCAGCGGACCGCGCCCGGCGGAGCATTTCCCATGAACACAAATGGTGGAGGGCTCTCATACTGCCATCCCGGGATGTATGGCATCTTTCTGCTTATCGAGGCCACGCGACAGCTACGGGGCGAGTGCGGCCAGCGCCAGGTTGATGGTGCACGCCTGGCTCTGGCTCACGGAACAGGTGGCGTGCTCTCTTCGGCGGCGACGGTCATTCTTGGAAAGGACTGATAGGCATGTCGGCACAGATTCCCCAACCAATGAGAGACGGAGACTCGCAGCCATATTGGGAAGGATTGGAGCAAGGAAAGCTGCTCATTCAGCGCTGCGCATCCTGCTCCCATCATGTCTTTTATCCGCGCTCGCTCTGCCCTCACTGCTTCTCAGAGCAGCTTTCCTGGGTCAGGGCCAGTGGTAAAGGCACCATCTACTCCTATACGGTTGCCCACCAGGCGTTTGGCCCATTTGCCGAGCAGGCACCCTTTGTTGTCGCCATTGTTGAGTTAGAAGAAGGCGTTCGTATGCTGACAAGGATCGTCGCGGCACCTCGCGAGCGCATCGCGATCGGAGCTGCGGTACACGTTACGTTTGAGGCTGTCGCTGAGGATATGACCTTGCCCTATTTCCGCCTTGCTGAATAAAGCCTTCTGACAGTATTTGTCATACGCACACACGAGGTAGGAGAGCATGTCTGTTTCACGCCATATATTACCTGAACAGCTTGAGGCGTTCTTCAGGCCGCGCAGCATCGCTCTGGTCGGGGCCACTGATAACTCGCGCTGGTCAATCAATACCTTTGAGAACTTGAAGAGCTTCGGATTTGCCGGTCCAATCCACCTGGTCCATCCTCGCCACGAGATCGTCCATGGAGAGCGGACTCTGAAATCGCTCAGCGATCTTGCTGAGCCGGTAGATCTGGCCTTCATTATGGTGCCAACACATAGCGTTTTGCCAGTAGTCAAGGAAGCTACTGAGCAAGGAATCCGCAAGTTCGTTGTGCTGACTTCGGGCTTTAGCGAGATAGGCGCGGAAGGTGCGCAGCTAGAGAGTGCTCTTCTGGCCTATGCGCAAGAACATGGGCTAACTCTGCTCGGCCCCAATGGCAATGGCTTTATCAATATTACTGACCAGATTACTCCCTATGGTTTGCCGATTGCCCCTCCTTTGCGCGCTGGACCAGTAGGCATAGTCCTGCAGAGCGGTGCGCTGGCCAGTGCGGTTCTGGCTTTCGCCCAGGCCCACGCTATCGGTCTGAGCCTGCTGGTCTCGATGGGCAACGAGAGCATGATCTCGGTGACAGATATTGTGGATTATCTCCTCGAAGATGAGGCCACGCAGGCAATTGCGCTCTTTTTAGAGAGCATTCGTCACCCTGAGGAGCTGCGTCGTGTGGCAGAGAAAGCGCGTTTGTACCGTAAGCCCATAGTAGCTCTGAAGATCGGCAGGAGCGAGGCCAGCGCGCGCTCTGCCCTGGCGCATACCGGAGCCCTGGTGGGTAATGACGCGATCAACGACGCGGCTTTACGCCAGCTTGGCATTTTACGCGTCCACTCGCTTGAAGATTTACTGACAACGGCGGGGCTCGCCGGCTACCATGGTCCACTTCCCGGTCGCCGTATGGGCATTGTCACGCCTTCGGGTGGCGCCTGCGATATCCTTTCCGATCTGGCGCAGGAAGAGGGGATTGCGCTTCCCAACTTTGCCCCTACCACACTTGAGAGCTTGAAAGAGGTCTTGCCGCCTTTCTCAACTCCGCATAATCCGCTCGATGTTACGGGTTATGTTGTGGTTGATAAGACGCTCCAGTTGCGCGCGCTAAAAGTCGTAACGGCCGAACCTTATCTCGATTTCATTTTGTATATGGTAAGCATTGATGGTGGGCGCAAGCCAACGCCTGAAGCGCTGCAATCTACCCTGGAGCAGTACGATCAGCTGGCCGCCGCGATTTGTGCCTCTTCTCATCCTGTTGTGCTCATTTCCAATACCTGTATAGACCTAACGCCAACGATACGCGCGGTTATCGAGCGCACAGGATTGCACATTGTAGCAGGCATGGAACATGGGATTCGCGCGCTGGGCCGGCTTTTGTGGTGGTCCGAGTTTATCCGTGCCACCATAGAAGACGTTTCAGCGTCCGTGCCACTATCCGTGGCAATCCCTAAACATTCCCTCAATGGAAGCTGGTCCGAGGCTCGTACGCGCGCCCTCTTGCAAGAGGCGGGTATCCCGGTAGTGCCCGGCATTCTCGCTACTTCGGCAGAGGAAGCGGCACAGGCTGCACGCACGCTTGGCTTGCCGGTCGCGCTCAAGATTCAATCGCCAGGCATTCCCCATAAGAGCGATGTCGGCGGCGTAGCGTTAAACATAGCTAGCGAGGAGGCTGCGCGCGCAGGCTTCACAACGATGCTGGCAAGAGTACGGGAGATAGCGAAGGAAGCCTCTATTGAGGGCGTGCTGGTAAGCCCGATGCGGCCAGGAGGTATTGAACTGCTTGTGGGTATCATACGCGATCAGCTCTGGGGGCTTGTGCTTACCTTAGGCTTGGGCGGGATCTGGACAGAGGCACTCAGAGATACTGCGGTGCGTGTGCTGCCAATTCAGCGTCATGAAATTAAAATTATGCTTAGCGAGCTGCGTGGCTCCGCTATATTGCAAGGAGCACGCGGGCAGGCCTCGCTTGATCTGGATGCCTTAAGTGCTATCATTGAACGCATTTGTGCGTTAGCATATATGCTTGGGCCACAACTCAGCGCACTTGAGATCAATCCACTTTTGCTCAATGCGCCGGGCATCGAAGCCCTTGATGCCTTGATCAGCTGGCAACAATAAAGTCTTTGGCAATGTTTGTAATAGTTTACTGACCGTAAGCAGGCTATGAAACGGAGGAATTTTCGAATATGGGAAAGCTTGATGGCCGCGTGGCCTTCGTGACTGGAGCAGGCAGGGGCATTGGAGCGGCAACAGCCATGCGACTGGCCGAGGATGGAGCACGCGTAACCCTTGCCGATATCGATATCGACGGCTGCAAGCAAGTTGCAGCCGAGATCGAGCGCCTGGGCTCACAAGCGCTTGTGGCCTCCTGTAACGTCGCTGAACGCGCAGCAGTAGAAGCTGCCGTGCAGCAAACTGTAGATAAATTTGGCAGGCTGGATATCCTTGTCAACAACGCCGGGGTCATACGCGACAATCTGCTCTTCAAGATGAGCGATGACGACTGGGAAACTGTTATGAATGTTCATCTACGCGGAGCTTTTCTGTGCAGTCGCGCCGCCCAAACCCATATGGTCAAACAAAAATATGGGCGGATCATCTCGCTCTCCTCAACTTCTGCGCTGGGCAATCGCGGCCAGAGCAACTATTCCACGGCCAAAGCTGGCTTGCAGGGCCTCACCCGCACGCTGGCGATTGAACTAGGCCCCTTCGGTATTACGGCAAATGCTGTTGCGCCGGGCTTTATCGATACGGAAATGACGCGCGCTACAGCTCGCCGCATGGGCTTCGATCCCCAGGAGCGCATTGAAGCTGCCTCAAAAGTGATTCCGGTCAGGCGCGTTGGTCAGCCGCGCGACGTAGCCAATGTTATTTGTTTCCTGGCCTCCGAGGAATCCGGCTATGTTAGCGGGCAAATCATTTACGTTGCAGGCGGCCCGCGCTAAGATGAACACGAAGGCAAAGCTGGTAGCTGATCTCTACATTCGTGATTAGCTCCCGCTTTGCTAGCGAGATGCCCTGAGTTCGTATGGAAAGGCAGGGGCATGGCTGTTCAGTTCTTTGCGCTTGCCTTAACAGGTACGACTACAAGCTATTTAAGGAGCTCATTAGATGTTCGACACAAGCAAGATTGGCCATAGCTTTGCGCCCTTCCAAGTTGAGGTCTATCGTAATAAGATTCATGAGCTGGCAACCGCTATCGGCGATAGCAATCCTATCTATCATAGTCGCGAGGCAGCGCAGGAGGCGGGCTTTAAGGATGTTCCGCTCTTTCCCACGGCTCCCACAGTATTTACCCATTGGGCCGCCCGCTCGCGAGGAGAAGGCCTGGCCAGCCTGGGGATTGATGTCAAACGCATCCTTCATGGAGAGGAAGAATACGAATATCTTGCCCCGATTTACCATGATGATGTTCTAACCGGCGTTACAACAGTTGTTGATGGCAAGACACGCAAGGGCCGTGATGGTCTCTCCCTGGATATCATCACCACTGAAACGCGCTATACCAATCAGCACAATCAGCCAGTACTCAATGCGCGCACGACCATCGTTATTCGCGGCTAAGCTCTAGCAGTACTGGATACGGAACTATATGCTGCCTCTGCAAATAGAGGCAGCATACGAAGCTCAGCGGCTCAAGCGCTGATAAGCATACACTGACAGCGGGAAGAAGATGATAGTCAGCGCCAGGGGCCAGACAATGGCCATCAAAAGCCCATGCTGGGCAATCCAGGATGCGCCGCCCCAGCCAGCATTGCCAAAGAGCTCACGCGTGGCCGAGATCGATGAGGACAATGGATTCCACTCAACCAGCGTACCCAGCCAACCGGGCATGGTAGCGGGCGAGGCGAAGGTGCTTGAGAGAAAACTGACCGGCCAGACTAGAATCTGAACCGCGCCCACGGCCTCTGGCGTTTTTAAGAGCAGCCCCAGGTAGATACCTACCCAGAGCAGGGCAAAGCGCAGCAGCAGTAACAGGCCAATGGCCATTACAGCTCCTCCAAGGCTACCATGCCAGCGCCAGCCAACTAGCAGCCCACAAAGGATCATAGCGACCAGGCTAAGCAGGGAGTTGAGCATGTCGGCAATACAGCGACCAAGTACTACTGCCGCCGAGGCCATAGGCATAGAACGAAAACGATCGGTAACGCCCCTGGATGTATCAGTAATTACGGAGAGGCAGGTGGCCTCGATGCCAAAGAACATGGTCATAACAAACATACCTGGCATAAGGAAGTCGCGATAATTTCCGCCTCCCGGTACCAGCATACCGCCGCCAAAGAGGAATCCGAACATCAGAACTAACATTACAAGGAATAATAAGTTGAAGATGAGTTGCATTGGCTGGCGCACCCAATGGTTTAAATCCCGCAGGGCCACGGTCCAGGAGTCGAGCAGAGCCCAGCGTAGCCGAGCTAATGGCGTTCGAGGCATTGCAGAGATATCAATAGTCATGCTGTTACCTCCTGCTTGGATGTGCTATCTTTTTCTATATGCCGTCCAGTGAGATGCAAGAAGACTTCATCAAGGGTAGGACGGCGCAAGGCGATATCCTGAGCGACAATCCCGACATTCTGCAGTTCGCGTGCAACATCGGTAAGGGCAGCTACGCGATCCTGTACGGGCGCGCTTACCTGGCACATATCTCGTTTAACCTCTACCTCATTTCCAGCTATGCGCTGGATAAGAGCAGCAGTAGTTTCCAGGTCAGTGGGGCTCTGTAAAACAATGTCGATACGATCTCCTCCAATCTTAGATTTGAGCTGATCTGGCGTGCCTTCGGCTATCACCCGTCCGCTATCGATCACAGAAATGGTATTGGCAAGCTGATCCGCCTCATCAAGGTATTGGGTTGTGAGCAATACTGTGGTGCCGGCGGCAACCAGGGAACGAATAGCCTCCCACACTTCTAGACGGCCTCGCGGATCAAGACCAGTGCTTGGCTCATCTAGGAATAATACTTGCGGAGTCAAAATGAGGCTGGCAGCCAGATCCAGCCGGCGGCGCATACCTCCTGAGTATTGTTTGACTGGCTTGTTTGCAGCCTCAGAAAGGCCAAATTGCTCCAATAGTTCGTCAGCGCGCCGGCGAGCAGCGGCCGCGCCTAGATGATAGAGCCGGGCGAACATTACCAGGTTCTGCCGACCGCTGATGATCTCATCTACGGCGGTATGCTGACCAACCAATCCAATGCGATAGCGAACCTGGGCAGCCTGCCTGGCCACATCAAATCCTGCTACTTCCGCATAGCCTTCATCAAATTTCAATAGCGTGGCAAGAACGCGTACCGCTGTCGTCTTTCCCGCACCGTTTGGTCCAAGCAATCCACACACTGTACCTTTGCGCACCGAAAGCTCAAACCCGTCGAGCGCCCTGGCTTTACCATAGCTCTTACGCAGTCCCCGAGTCAGTATTGCATTTTCGCTTGCTTGCATTGATCCTCCTTGCTCATGTTCTTAAACTGCAAACGTCATCTTCTTCAGCTAAATTTAGAACTTCCTTACAGCGTACAATGTACGCCTTTTTGGCCGGGCTTCAGTATAGCATACACTGTACGGAATAAGCAAGGCTAAATTTAAAATTGAAACATTGATCTATAATGTATTTCAGACGCACTTTGATAGTTCCCAAAAGGCAGGTGCATCCCGCTAGAAATCCTGACAAAGTAGCCAATTGGGCATAGCATCTGTTATGATGAGGAGGGTCAGCAAGGAAACCGGAAAAATGCTTGACTATATCACAATGGGACGGTTACAAAAGCAATGACGACAGAGTACGGGGGCAGAGGAGATCCACAGCGCAGCCTGGAACTGTTATGGGGAACGCGCAAGAGCCCGAGCCGGGGTCCTGCTCCAGGTTTAAGCGTGGAGCAGATAGTACAGGCTGCCATTGAAATTGCCGACGCAGAAGGCCTAACTGCACTCTCTATGCGCCGCGTTGCTGAGCGTTTAGCAGTCGGCACAATGTCTCTCTACACCTATATTCCTGGCAAGGCTGAGTTGCTTGATCTTATGCTCGACACAATTTTTGGAGAGGAAACAAACCCGGCCAGCATAGAGGGCAATTGGCGAGCACGGCTTGAGCTACGTGCACGTGAGGATTGGGCGCTCTTTCAACGTCATTCCTGGGCCTTACAGGTCTCTAGCGTACGTGCGGGACTTGGCCCCAACGAAACCGGGCTCTTCGACGCTACTCTTTATGTGGTTTCCGAGATCGGGCTTAGCGCACGTGAAATGGTGGCTGCCGTTAATCTCATTGCAGGCTATGTGCGGGGGGCTGCCACGGGGGTAATGGAAGTTGCCCTTGCTGCGCAGCAGACCGGCATTAGTGACGAGCAATGGTGGGCGGCCCGCGAGCCAATTCTTGACACGTACTTTGATCCCAAGCGCTTCCCTACAGCGACGCGCGTCGCGATAGAGGGCGCCTTCGATCCGCCAGCAGACGGCACAAATTATTTTCTCTCAAATGCACTTTACGATTTTGAATTCGGTCTACAGCGTGTGCTGGACGGGATCGAAGCCCTTATTCTGCACCGTTCTGAGCAGGCGGAGCAGCGCTAAGCAGGCATGGTAGATTAATGTCGATGGATCAGAGCGTATCTGAGCACCTTCAAGGCAATCGTTGGTTTGAAGAGCGCCGATGCTGGTTTCAGCATTTGCAATACTTCGCTAAACGCTAGATGCGCCTCGCGATCCGTAGGAATAATCATTAGCAGGTTCTCAGCTACAGAGCCCTCTCAGTTGCAATTCAAATGATCTATGCAAGAGCTGCAGAGCTTTTTCAAGCTCGTACTCCCCCCACAACCAATCAGTTAAGACACCGTAGTACAGGGCAAAGAAATTTGTAGCAGCCATCTCGACATCTAGATCTTGTCTCACCTCACCTCTTTGCCGGGCTTGCTCGATACGCAATGAGATCTGATGGATAAGTCTCTCTATCAGATCCATTGTTTTTCGATAATAGCCAACCTTTCCACGCAAGAATAACTGCTCCTTAATATAGGCCTGAGCGGTAGACGGGTCCCGTTGATAGAAGCTGAAGAAATGCCTAAAAATTGTTATAAGCTCATCAAGCAAGGAGACCTGGGCTGGCAGGTCTGCAAAAGCTTCATTGATAAGCCTTCCAATGTCTTCATAGAAGACGAGCAAGAGAAGATCTTGCTTATCTTTTACATAGAGAAAGAGCGTTCCGGTGGCTATCTGGGCCCGTTCGGCGACCTCACGCGTGGTTGTGTCTTCATACCCCTTCTCGGCAAAGAGCTCTCGGGCCACTTTGAGAATGGACTCTAACTTTTGCTGCTTATTCTTTTCTCTTAAACCCTTGCTCGCAGGTTTCTCGCTCATTTTCCCTCCCACCTAAAAAATGACTATAATCATAAATGATCGAGGTCATTGTATAATCGGAAAGAAAATATGTCAAGCTGAAACGGGCAAGGCAAACGCTCCGGGACGACGCTATCCCGTCTGGATATATCCTGTTACCTCTCCAAAAGCGCGATCGTGTTTCCTCTGTACGGGACGAGGTAGGTAGTAAGCAAAGCACAGGCATTTGCTAGAAAGGATAGATTCATGTCTCAGCATGACAATCCTCAAAAGAGCCAGGGGATGCCGGAGATCACGGAACAAGAAAAACAGCAAACTGAAGAGAAGCGAGAGCGCATTCGCCGCGATGTTGAGCAAAAACCTGGCTGGGGCAAAGGTCCGGGAGCCGGCACCAATATAGGCTCAGGTGACTATGCGCATCCGGGACCCGTCAATGATCTCGGCACCGACCAATATACAAATAGCGGCTAATAGCAATAGAGCAACGACCTTTCTGGCCTGTTGCCCATACTTTAGCTGAGTATATTCGCTCAATTGAAAACAAGAGGCGCTTTTTACAGCGCCTCTACTTTTAGAGTTCTGAACTGAGCAAAATTAACCACCTAATACTTTTCAGCAATCTGGCCCGGACAACGGCAACCGAAGCTTTCTTCGTAGCACTTTTCATCATTCACACACTCAACAATGGCTGGGGATGGCCTTTCGCTCTTTTCAATACCCTGTGGGCAAGGCTGGCGTTACTTGCCTTCTTGCCTGTTGCTAGCCGCAGTAATTCTTGCCAGTCTCCAGAGAAAAAAACAGCCTGCCTGACATAGCATGTTGCGAGGGGCAAAATAGCGCTTGACTCTCATCTAACATCAGACTTTATACTACTGGCTGAAACACAATCCTACCATACAACACCAAGAAGGAGAGCTTATGCAATTCGCCCAACCCGAGTACCCGACCGAACAGATTGTGCAAGTGAAGAACTACCGCAGAATAGAGGAATTGATCCCGACTCACTGGTCTGAACAGTATATCGAAGCTAACAGTATTAAGCAGCATCTTTATCGTACCGGAGGCCAGAAGCCTCAACTTGTGCTCCTGCATGGCTTCGAAGAGTGCGCGATCTGCTGGCTGCAGATCGCCAAGACCTTAGAGCAGGATTATGATCTCATCATGATCGATGCTAGAGGTCATGGCCTCTCGGATCGCGCTGCTAGCGGTTTCTCCCCTCATCAACTGAGCGAAGACGTGGCAAGCCTGCTTCGCATGCTCAAACTGGATCGTCCCCATATTCTTGGCTTTTCGCTGGGAGCAGATACGGCGATCCGCCTTGCCGTTACCTATCCAGAACTGGTCAGCACAATTATCGTCTCAGGAGCCAACGATAAAGCTCCCCAGGCAGAAAATTTTGTGAATTCGCCAGGCTATCAGGCCTGGTATCAAGCATTTGTAGAGTACCTCAAGACGCTCAAAACGCAGAATCACGAAGAGCGCATGATATCCTCTCTGCGCCTGGTACCACCCGGCGTCCCGCTGCCTGCTGAGGATCAATATGTTCCCATGGTAGAGGGATATGCGCATATCGATCTAAAGCTCGTCATACAGAGCGACGTTCTCTGGTCGCTCGTGAGCAAGAAATATGAGGAGACAAGGCAATTACAAGCTCAGCTCACTTGCCCTGTTCTCCTGATGTACAGCGAGAGTTTTCCCACATCGGACGCAGAGGTGACGCTGCGTGAGGAGCCGGCAGAACGCCCCAATGAGCGAATTGTACGCTTCGTGAATGCAGGTCACCTCATCTACCGCGAACATGCTGAACAGTTTATTAAGGTTGTCAAAAGTTTTCTGGCTTCTTGAAGCCGGGAATAGTTTCCGGGCCGTCATCCTGCTTAAAGACGACCCGGAGCATGGACCATGCTTGCCATATATCCACCTGGCAAACTATTCTCCAGGATAATGAAGCCCGTATTACCTTTATTACTTCTTAATTGCTTTTCGTGGCCTCACGTGCTGTGCCTGATAGTAGATCTGGGGCAGGAAAGGGCTGAGCGAAGGTGAAGGCAAACGAGCTCGGACCATGAGCGCGCAGATATTCCATTCGTTCTTTCACTTCAGCCAAGCCAGGCCGATGGCCCTCAGGAACCCACCACAGAGCCACATAAGGGCCCTGGAGCCGTTTAAACCATTCTCTACGGCGGCGCATAACCTGCGCATGCTCGCTTTTGTAGACAAAAGCTTTGAGCGCTTCCAGCGAGCTCCATACAGAGATGGTCGCAAAAAGGCGCTCGTCAACTGGCAAATGCGCTGCTTCTGCAGCGGTAAAAAGTTCAGCTTTTGGACGCCAGATGAAGCCGGGGCTTTCCTCAGCCAGCGCATATATTGGGTCCAGCTTGGCCGCAAAATCGGCCAATAGCGGATCATTGAGGGGAGCCAGTGTATAGGCAACATTCACCTGAGCAATATGATACATGGTGTGTCCTTTCATCGAGACATCGCTTGTATGGCTGAGTAGTAAAGGCTGCTTAGGAGAGAATGCAGAAGCTAGAAGCTTTCGCGCGGCAGATTGCCCACCAGTCGAGCATAAAGCCGCAAACGAGCACTTCCATTACATGGATGCACCCAGTCATAGCCGAGCTCCTGCCAATCGGCATCATTGGGATCTAAGCCAAGCGACTCCTCAATATAGTAGTAATCGACCACCAGGTATTGACGACGGTAAGCCAGAAGAAATCCTTGAGAGCGATTGCGCTCTTCAACAGCCTCAACATAGCCCTTATACCAACGGTTGAGATGGCTGGCCCGTGGAGGTAAGCAGAGAAGATCACCAAAGTTATCTACCGGTCCTGTGCTGGTAAGCACATGCCTGGCCTCGGGCCAGGTGGCAAAGCCGAGTTCGGTAGCGATAATGGTCAGGCAATCGCGGCGCCGGATAGCTGAAACAGTTTCCTGCAGTTCCTCAATGGAAGCATGACGGAACATAGGAAGTGCGCACAAGCGTTGCAAGGCATGAGGTTCGTAGCGGCGTACATGTTTATGGAGAATTTCAGCGCGTATTTTCAGTTCGTGGATCGCATCGTCCATAGCAGTCTCCTTCAGCCCGGTCAATCCCCGCTCCCTTGTGACCTCAATGAAAGACGCTCTGCAATAGGCGACGAAGCCGTCGATCTCGGGGTGAAAGCTTCTTGCGGCGGTAAGGCATCCCCGAGCACACCAGAACTTATTATAGCAGAGCCCTGGTGAGAAGTCAACGGCGATCTCCGAGTTCAACAAGTGCTCTTCCTACAACTAAAAATGTTTTATTATATTTGTACACATCTCTTGTAGTTCTCTTGATGAACTTTACTTAGGCAACTCGTACCTCCTCGCATTGCTATCGTCAGTACAAAATACGTTCGATTGCCGATGCTCACTCATGTGCCGCGTGCTAAACTCCCCTTATCTATGATAAAGACAAAAATATTCAGGAGCTTTACCCGGAACCTGTTCCGTCACCAGCGTTCAGAGCAGCGAAGCAGGTGGCGATCATCAGCAGGCAGAGGGCTCAAACCTCATCAGCAGATCGCAAATGAAGCGTAGGAAGTGAAGGAAAAGAGAATGAGACCACTTGAAATCCTCTTAGTTTGCGCCAATCTTATTACATTTTTGCTGCTAGCAGTACCGCGACTGCGTGTAGCTCAATGGAAAGGATACATAGTACTCAGCACGCTAGCGTTAGCAGTTGTCCAAATCGTGCTGGAAGGGCCTCGCTGGCAGATGGC
This sequence comes from Ktedonosporobacter rubrisoli, assembly GCF_004208415.1. Taxonomy (GTDB): domain Bacteria; phylum Chloroflexota; class Ktedonobacteria; order Ktedonobacterales; family Ktedonobacteraceae; genus Ktedonosporobacter; species Ktedonosporobacter rubrisoli. The sequence goes on from NZ_CP035758.1 coordinate 355,892, forward strand.
TCCGGCATACGGGTTGACGGGACTCTTCGCGCTTGCCTGGGCGCTGCAACGCTTTGTGCCAGCCAATAGAATCGCCAAATCGAGACTAAAGCGACGCTTAATAGCAAGTCTTGCCAGCACTGTGTGCGTCATTGGTATGGCTCTCTCTATTGCACTCCCCTTGCTTCTCCCTGTTTTTTCTTTCCCTCGCCCCAGCGGGCCATACGCTATCGGGACTGTCACCTACCACTGGACTGACCACAGCCGTCACGAGATATTCAGTCCTGACAAGAACGGGCCTCGCGAGCTGATGGTACAGATATGGTATCCGTCCAGTAAGGGACAGTTGACCTTACCTGCTCCCTATCTCCCCGATGCCGCTGAGGTAACGCCAGCCCTGGAACAACTGCACCATTTCCCAAAATCGTTACTTCAGCATCTCAAATATGTAAAGACCCACGCTGCTGAATCTGTTCCCGTAGCTAACGATCGGCCAGGTTATCCCGTACTCATTGCTCTGGAAGGCATCACTGGCTACCGCCAGATGCTCACTTTTCAGATTGAGGAGCTGGTATCGCATGGCTATATCGTCGTGGGCCTCGATCAGCCAGGAGTTGCCGCTTCAGTGACTTTTCCCGATGGGCATAGCATAGCCATCACTGAGCTCTTCACCCAGATCGAAACTTTGATTCGACAGAGCGTCAGTCCGGCCCAAAAAGCGCCACAGTTCAACGGCCAGACCTTCACGGATGGGATCATCCCGTACTTTGCTCAGGATGTCAGCTTTACGCTTGATCGGCTAGCTTCTCTCAATACGCGTGATCCACAGCATCTCCTGACCGGAAAACTGGATCTTGGACATGTTGGTTTGTTTGGCATGTCCCTGGGCGGCATGATTGGCGCGCAAGCCTGCTTGCAAGATGCACGCCTTGGCGCTTGCCTGATTATAGATGTTGAGATGACCGACGACGTGCTGAAAAAGGGCTTGCACCAGCCCTGTATGTTGATGACCAGACCTGCCGACACGATGCGGCTCGAAAGGCAAAAAGCTGGCGGCTGGACAGAGCAGGATATTGCGCGCACCCAGCTGACGATGCGCGCGGTATACAATCATTTGCCAGGAGATGGCTACTTTGTGCAGATTCCAGGAGCTTTCCATATCGATTTCACAGACCTTGACCTTTTCTCACCGCTAGCGCCACTTATTGGCCTTGGCGGACCGCTTGGAAGTCAGCGTGCCCATGAGATCGTCAATGCCTACTCGCTCGCCTTCTTTGATAAACACCTCAAGGGCCAGCCGGAGGCCCTGCTTACGGGACCTGCGGCACGCTACCCCGAGGTCATCTTTGCCAGGCATGGACCATAAAAGTTGGCTTCATCTCTCGCCTTTCTCGTTCTCTGGTCTACGCGTCAGCACGCGAGAGCCTGGGCAAGCATCATTCAACTTACCTAACTGAGAAATCTCTGTGGTATACTACCCTCATCATGTTAGGTAAGAGTATGGGCTTTTACCCAATGAGAAGGGCAGGCTGATGCCAAAGCGTACAACCCACCTGCATTTGCTTCGTTGGTCTCAGCAAGAGCAGCGTTATATCATCACCTTTGGCACTCTCACCCTTGACTCCGGGATCATCTCGGTCGATCAAGCCTGGCAGAAGTGGCTCGACATGCTTACCTCTTTCGCCTTCGAGGGCCGCGCCGGGGTGCATTGTACCATTCGTAAAGAGCGGCTTCGGCGCGGAGATGCCTACTGGTACGCCTATCGGTCATTTCAGGGGCACACGAAAAAACGCTATCTAGGCCGAACGGCTCATCTCTCGCTCGACCGCCTGGAAGAGATCAGCGCTCGTCTTGGGGCTGAAGATAAGCAAGTGCCTCTTCGTTCCCTGGCAACTCAGCCTGCCCTGACCTCTGAGTATCCAGCCAGAGCATCAGTCCCGTTCTCATTCCTGGAAACGAAACTACGCCCACCCCGGCTCCAGCCCTTGTTAGTCTCGCGTCCACATCTACTCACGCTACTGGACGCAGGCCAGAGGCAGAAGCTGACCCTTGTGCAGGCTCCGGCAGGTTACGGCAAAACCACGCTCATTGCCTCCTGGATTGCCCGGCGGCAGGGCTACCCTGCAGCCTGGCTCTCTCTTGACCATGGCGATAATGATCCTATCCGCTTCTGGTCTTCGCTGATCACTGCCTGTCGCGTATTTCATCCAGATCTTGGACAGGCTGCCCAGGAACACTTGTCGCTCTCTGCGCAAATGCCATTTGCCTCATCTTCTCTGGAAGCTGCTCTCACCTCCTGGCTTAACGAGCTCGCCAGGATGAAGCTGTCAGCAGTGCTCATCCTTGATGACTATCACCTCATTGAGAAGGAGGCTATTCATGAGACGCTTACCTTTTTTATCGAACATCTCCCAGCTAATATGCATGTGATCATTCTCACCCGTAGCGAGCCGCCTCTTCCGCTCGTACGCTGGCGCGCGAGCGGGAACCTTCAGGAAGTGCAGTCCTCCTTTCTTCGCTTCTCCCCTGAGGAAACGCGCATCTTTCTCCAGCAGGTTCTACCCCACGCTCTCTCAGAAGAGACAATACACGCGCTACACGCTCAACTAGACGGTTGGGCCGCTGGCTTGCGCCTCTTTGCCTTGAGCTTGCAGAGCCAGGGAACGCCTCAAGCGGCGACAGGGACTCTTGCGCAACTGAACTCGCGCTTTGCTGCCAATCGGCCCCATCGCTTCATTCAGGAGTATTTTCTAAGTGAGGTTCTCGCCATGCAACCAGCGCCGCTTCAACTCTTCCTACTGCAGACCAGCATACTTAATTGCCTCACCGGAGCGCTCTGCGAGGCAGTTACTGGAATGCAGGATGGAGCTGGGCTGCTGGAGCAGGCTTACCGTTCGGGCTTCTTTATAGAGGCCCTGGAAGTTCCAGACCTGTGGTATCGTCATCATCCACTCTTCGCCGAGATTCTAAGAGAGGAGGCAGCACGCCGCCTGGGTAAAGAAGTGCTACAGCATCTTTCAATTGTAGCCTCTTACTGGTACGAGGCTCACGCAATGCCAATAGAAGCCATTGAGGCCGCCCTTTCTGCCCAAATGTTTGAACTGGCGATCTCCTTGATCGTAGAAATGGAGAATGAGGCTCGTTTTGCCGAGCACTATACTATGCGTGGCTGGTTAGAACAGCTTCCAGGGCCCCTACTAGAGCTACACCCACGTCTTTGCTTCCGCTTAGCGCAGGCGCTGCTTTTCACTGAAGATAGGGATGGCTCCCCATTGAATATAGAAAGCGTTGAAGATCTGCTCTTGCTGGCGGAAAAAGGCTGGAGACTTGAGGAAGATTGGCAACATCTTGGTATACTCTACGCCTTTCGAGCTACGCTTACTGCACGGCAAGGCCTTCTTGCGCCTGCCGCGGCCTATGCTCATCAAGCGCTTACTTTCCTCCCCCTTACATCTGAGCAATCTGTCAGCTCCTCACTTCCCTCTTCCATAAGACAGGCCGAATGGATCGACTGGCGCCTTGGCTGCCTGATGGCTATCGGTGTTGAAGCCATCCATAAAGGCTCATTTGAGCAAGCCTATCAGATCTTTCTTGATGCATATACGCGCAGTACAGCCAGCAAGAACAAGGTGTTTGTGCGCCCGTTCCGCACAAAGCTTGCCGATATTTGCGTCGCTCTTGGCGACTTGCACCAGGCTGCCTCCTACTACGAACAGACGCTTGCCGAAACCAGCAATCAGGATGAAAAGGGAGAGGATATTGTGCATATAGACTCCCTCCATGGACTGGCCCGGCTGGCCTACGAATGGAACGATCTGGCCCGAGCAAAGCAGCTGCTCCACGCAGCATCAACCTGCAGATACAGAGGACATTTTCTTCCTTTGGAAGAGGAGTCGCGCACGAAGGGGGAACTTTTAAGTGCTCAGGTGCTGCATGCCGGCGGCGAAGTGGCCCGGGCGCTAGCCTCGCTCTCTACGCTTTTTACACGTCTTCAGGCCAGCGCAGCGCCAAACGTGCGACAGTTCATTCCCGACGTTCTCCTTCTGCAAGCGCAGTTTCAGCTGAGAGATGGCGATCTCCTGGCGGCCACACGCACACTCAACACGCTCACGGCCACCCAAGAACTTTCTGTGCTCCAGCATCAGACATTACAACTACTCCAGGCGCGCTTGCGCCTTTTGCAGGATGGTACCCAGAATATCATCCCCTTACTTGCCCTGCTTCTCACATCGGCCCGCGCAGCAAGATATCTTATGCGCGCCACGGAAATACAGCTTCTCATCGCGCTCACATATTTCGCCTGCCAGCAGGAGCAAGAAGCTCACCAACAGCTCTATGAGGTGCTTAGAGAAGCTCGCAACGCGGGCTACGTGCGCCTCTTCCTCAGTGAAGGAGCAACCTTTGTGGCTCTCTTGCGTTCTTTGTTGCCTTCTATCACAGAACAGCCAGTGTATACCTATGCTCGCACTATTTTGCAGCAGTTTCTTAGCTCTCTGCCCACCCAGGGAAAAAATCTTGATGGAAGGGCGAGTTCCCTGCTCTCTACCCTCTCCTTACAAGAGCAGCGCGTACTCACGCTCTTAATAGCGGGACGCAGTAATCCACAGATCGCGCAGGAACTCGTTGTTTCTGTCAACACAATCAAAGCGCATGTCAAGAATATCTATCGAAAGCTTGGGGTGGCCAACCGGATGGAAGCTAGCGAGCTAGCTCGACGCGAGAAACTGCGCTAGCTTCTTAAACCGTCTGCTCAATTGTCCATTTGGAGAATAGCCATCTTCCTTCTCCACGTCCCCTACTCAGAGCAGTTCCGCAGGGATGCATACCATCACTTTCACGCCAGATGTGATCATTACATCATTCCCAAAGCGCTTAGCAGCATAAGGCTAATTCGCATGAGAAACAGTCGAACCTTTCGCAAAGTTCTTTCTTAGCTCGGTACTTATGAATGGACTCAGGAAGGCGAGTATATAGATCATATAGATCCACGGAAATTGCACTACGAAAAATTTATATGCGCCCAGATGCAGGGGACCCGGCAGGAGTGCGAAGAACAAGAAATCCACAAGGGCCGCCATTGCCGCCCACAACAGGCCAACAATCAGAGCTTCTTTCCGTACGTGCCCTATATCAGCACGCCCTTTGAAGTACCACAGACTTAATGGTATCCACCCTATATTCAAGAGGACGAGACAGATCTCATAAAGAACATACGAAAAGGTAGTAGGAGTATCCAGTGAGGGAGGAGTCACCAGAAGAGCTCCTAAAAGTACATTTAATAGAGCTCCCGTAACCGATATAGCGATATATCCTACGAGAAAGATGCCGATTACGCGACCAGGACGTAATGTATTTTGCCCCATTTGTTTCATAACTCCATTTCATATTCTTAAAGTATTACACAAAGAGCTATCAAAAGATCTCTCCCTACTTGCCATCCCACCAGCACTGTGCCATAAGTATAGAGCCCAAAGCAGGGAATGAGTATTCTCCAACAGGGTAGTTGAAAGGGTGATTAAAGAGGCTTAGGAGATAAGACCTTGTTGAAAATAAAGGGGCGGAAGATATTAGCGCGGCACGGCTCTTGAGGACAGGCGAGGGGAGGAAGTTGTGTTATACACCCGGGCATCAGCTCACCCTCGCCTGGGTAATGGATCAGTCTTACCTAACTGTACGCCAGTATAGCATGAGCCGCCGATGTGTCACTTCAGGGAGCAACGGAGCAAATTGTTCCTCTCTTTTGCGTTAGCTAGCATCGGCTGAGCCGGGATCAAAAGGCTCCTGAGAGCTTTTCTGCGCCTTTCTTTCTTCATAGCGGAAGGCCCCAGGGAAATCAGGCCGCTCTATATGCTTTTTACCACTCCACTGCTGGATCTGGATCTTATAGAGGCAAGGGCGAGCTATTTCTTGATCTGAGCTGGGCTGGTAATCCTTGCCCGCTTGAAAATCAGGAAAATATTTCGCGAAGAGCGTGTCAAAGAATCTGCGCTTTTCCTGAAGATCCTCTATGATCGTGGCGGTGCCAAAGATAGTCACGCTTGCATATTCCACACCAAATTCGGAAGCCAGTTGACCTGGATATAGCCTTCCCATCTCATACACGCTAAAGCAGACACGCTCATCCCTCTCAATATTCGCTCGCGTTCGCCCAACTGGTCCTGTATGTACGTAGATCACATGCTGAAATTCGTCGTAGATAAACAAATTGTTGTTAAGAAATGGTTGCCCCTCATGCACAGTTGCTAGACTGCCAGCTGGAGCGCTATGGAGAAATTGTTTGATCCACTCCTCATCGCTTACTGCACGATCGCGGCGCCGTATAGCGTTATAGGGGTGAGAGAGAGCATCATATGGCATTGTCGGCTTAACCTCTTCCTTTTTGATGACCTGTATTATAGCATTTCTGCCGATGCTTCTCTGCCAAATCTGCCAGAGGAACTTTCACAGCGTCTTGGGACCAAGTATGGCTATAAGAAAAATGTCGGCTCGCTTGATGCGTTGCGCATCTTCACCTGTGGCTTATTTTGCTAAGTCCGGGGCATGAGACCAGGGAATAGAGCAGGGGCAACGCTGTCCGGGGAAGCCGGATCTGGCCTGATTACGCGCTCCAGACCATAAGTTGTTGATGTAGCCTTGTACCATCTGGACCCCTCATACCAGCAATCGGGGGTGAGTCGCCATACTTTTTAAAGCCCATTTTTTCAAAGAATGTGACAGCACGTGTGTTCTCAACTATAGTGCCTAAATGACAACCTGGCGACCCGGACTCCCTTAAGTGCTCGAACCAGCGCTGCATTAAGGCGCGGCCCAGCCCTGTACCGCGCGCATCTGGCAGCAAATTAATGTGCAAATGAGCTGGCCAGCGCTCATCCAACAATTCTCCTGTTGCTCCCTGCTTCTCGCGCAGGCTATCTAGCAAGGCTCGATACAAAAAGCCGGCGGTTCCAGGCCGAAATAATAAGCCATATTTTGTGATCTGAGCTGTCATAATATTTTCAAGTTTAGGGGCTGAGGACGTATCGAGGCAACCTGTCAAGTAACCAACAACTCTGTTATCGATAGTTGCCACATAGAGCGAAGCTGGCTCGTGGTCGATATAATAGGAGGTCCAGATTTCGACAAACGACGGCTTATGACGCCAGTAGCATGCAGCCGAATTGCCCATATAGCCAGTGAGGTAGCATATATCTTGAATCGCTTCCCTGTCTCCTTCTCTGTACTTCCTTATACCTGCATCAGCCATGAATAAATTCCCTTCTGCCTGGATGAGCTTTCTATCCTCTATTCGCACAACTCATTGAGTACCCACAAGGCTGGCAATCTTGCAAGGCCCGCTCGCCTGGTAAGCTATTTTAGCATAGTTTGCGGTATCAATTCCACAGCAAGTAAGCAGAACATTTGGACTTAAGCTGATACATGCCAAATGGTTGGCCAGCCTTTCTGACTGGCCAGACCCTATAGGCTTGATAAGAGTGAAGCGGGCTACATGCCTGCCTGTCTGGCGGCTGCAAAGAACTCGGCTTTGCTAGCGGCATCACCAATCTTGTAGACCTTATACCAGGCTTCCAGCACCTCGGGCTTGTAGGCTTCAAGCTTTTTGAGAATGTGATAGGCAAACTCAAGAGGGGCAATGGCGGCAGCAGTGATAAGATCGCCATCTGTGTAAGCTGGTTGATCTTGATACAGCTCCTCTCCCTTATATTTCGCGACTTGCTGCAGCTCCGCTAATGAATTGCCTGTATGTTTTTTATAGTTCAGGAGACCCACACTTGCTAAGCCAGGCACGGCGCCGCAGATCGCTGCCACAGGCAAGCCAGCGGCCAGAAAGGCGCTAGCTTTCGCCAAAACAGGGGCACGCGCCTCTTCCAGCCAGATATCGGCTCCGGGCAGAATCAGCATCGCACTTTCTGTTGGCTCAAGCTCATCAACTGTCATCTCGGGAATAATGGTTAATCCGGCCGCTGTAGTGATTGGCGCTCTACTTTCACCGACGATCTTCACACGATAACGACCAGGCTGAGCTTGAAAGATTTGATAAGTCTCTTTGTTAAGAAATGAAATGGCAAAGACAGCTTCCCAATCCGAGAGGGTATCTAACACAAAGTAATGAACTATCTGCTGTGCCATGGTTTTTGCCCCATCTTTCTATTGCTTTCATCACTGATTTTCTTCACAGAGATAGCATACCTCATATACAGGCCAGGTTTGTTCCTAAAAAACGTGAGAAAAGAGAGGCTAAAGCGCCCATGATAGTCAGGCCTCATCTGTGCCCAGAAGGCATGCATCGCAGCTAGATACTCGTCGGTATGTACGCCTCGTTCTGCGAAGAGAGAAGGCCTGACCATATCGGAGGCAGTCTAATGTCCTTGCGCGTAGCTGGTTGCTAACACAACTTTATCACGAATCTGGTTTGTGACGACTCGTTGCAGAATCTCGCCTCCTTCCTCAAAGGGAAAGATCTGTGGAGAATGCGGCCGCAAGCTTCCCTGTTCATACCAGTTCAGGAGCTCGCTAAGGGCCTGATGGGTAGTAGCAATGTCGCGCGTAATGTAGGCGGCCAGGTCTTCGCCGACGATTGAGGCATTTTTGGTGAGGATCTGGGCCAGATTAACTTGAGGAATTTGTCCACTCGCAAAACCGACTGTCAGCAAACGACCTTCCCAGGCCAGGGCGGACCAGGCAGCCTCAAAAAGCTCACCTCCTACCAGGTCAAGGATTACATTGACTCCTTGCCCTTTGGTAAGTTCCAGAAGCCGCTGCGCGACTGCTTCCTGTCGATAATTGATGCTGACGTCGGCTTGTCCTTCTAACAGTTCTGGATGTCCAGTTACAGCTATGACTGTAGCCCCGAGCTTCCTACCGACCTCAAGCGCTGCTCTGCCCACGCTGCCGGTGGCGCCATGAACGGCAAGAGTCTCACCCATTTGAAGATGCCCACGCCTCTTGAGAGAGAGATAGGCAGTTAGATAGGCCACGGGAAAAGCTGCCGCTGTCAACATGCTCATGCTTTGTGGTAGATGAGCCACGTTTATTGCAGGTAGCACGATTTCTTCAGCATAGGCTCCATAGCAGGTAACGGCCAGCACCCGATCACCTACCTGGAATGTTTTGACCTCTGCGCCACACTCGACCACAACTCCACTTAGCTCAAAGCCAGGACTGAAGGGGAACGGCGCAGGTAATTGAAACTGTCCGCTCACCTGCAGGGCATCAGCTCCATTTACCCCAATACCGTGGACGGCAATGCGCACCTCTTGTGGCCCCAGTTTCGCGGATGAAAGCTCTTCCAGGGCGAGTTGGGATGGCTCTCCATAGGCTTTGCATAACAGTGCTCTCATAGTACATTCTTTTCCTTTGCTCTATATTGCTCTTTCATAACGGCTTGCTCCATGCGACACCTGTTAAGGGAGCTCGTACAGTAGAGACCTCAAAAGTGTAAGCTAGAATATCCATTTGTACAAGTACGCACATGAATGTGCTGTAGTATCTTTTTTTATACTAAAGATTGCATTTTTCTTCAAGTTTTTTTATACTGTAAAGAAAGCCCGGCAGAAATGATGTTTGGCATCTTTCTCAGGAGGAAAAAATGTCTTTAGTATCCGTCATCCTCGTCACGTTCGAGCGTCCAGCGCGGCTCTGGCAAGCGCTCGAAAGTGTAGGTATGCAGACCTATGATCAGGTAGAAGTTGTCGTAATCAACAATGGTGGAACTTCTGTTGAGGCCCTCATTGATCGATATCAGCAGCTCTTTCGGCGTCCAATCCAACTAATCACCCTGCGGTATCCTCAGCGTTTACCTGTTGCCCGCAATGTCGGCATTGCCTCAGCTCAGGGAGAGATCATTGCCTTTTTAGACGATGATGATCGCTATAGGCCCGGGCACCTGGAGCGCTTACACCAGGCTCTTGAACAGAGGCCAGATGCTATCCTTGTCTACGATGATACGCTAATTCTGATCGAGGATACAGTAGGCAGAGATGAGAAGCCGCATGTGATTGCAACCTGCCGCCTTGGTTTACCTTATGACCAGAAGCGTTTCGAGCACGATAGCTATATACCTCCCAGTGCGCTTGCGCTTCGACGTAAGGTGCTTGAAGACTGCGGCGGCTTCGATCGACATCTAGACCATGTAGAAGACTGGGAGCTGCTCTTGCGTATCCGCAAGTATGGGGCATTCCTCTATGTTCCTGGGGAAATAGGCATCGAATACAGCCTACGCCTGTCCGGTGATAATAGAGGTAGTTCTTTTGATCAAAGTCGGCTTGCTTGCCTTGATGTGTTAACGAAGCGCTACAATCTCTCTCCACTTGTGCCAAAGACATTTTATGATGTAGCGCGGGATCTTGGTTGTGAAGTCATCCCAACGGAGCAAGAAGCAACTATCCAGAGGGAGTAGAGGTTGTTCCAGCTGAGGCTATAGACCAATCTCCGCTTGCCGGAAGGCGGTTCTCCATATCTAAAAGTGTCCTGCTGCAGAGAGCCAGCTTGCCACTTGACGATTTGGAGAAGAGGCACACCGACATCGGAACTTTGACACCGACCAGCTTTTTTCAGATCTTTAGTAAGTATACACATGCCCAATACTTAGGGAATACAAGAACGTTCTGTAGTATCTTTTTTATGTTAATAGGAGTTGCTTTGCTCTTTTCTTATCCTGAGCCATTTTGCTACCTGGCTGATCTTGCGCTTGCTGAAGTGGTTTGAAAACTCCAATAACGAGCATATTCCATTCAAACAGCATCATAATCTACCTGCATTTTTTACGCTTCTTTTCAATTATTCGCCAAAAAAATTTATATCACTTACTATGTTTATACTTGACTTTTCCAACATATTATGGTAATTCGATATCAGATTGTAAGCAAGCTATTATTATATGATAAGATCAAGGAGGTAATTATAGATTAAAATAGGTTATTTTGTGTTTTACTCCTTTCACTTTTTGCTCTCGCCAGAGAATATAGCCAGTGTTCTCTTCACATTTCATCTTATTTCAGGTGGGCTATACCCTCTATTTATTATTTAGCCGACTCCTGCCTGTAAATATGAGTAGTTACCGTTATTGCCGGCTCTTCAATCTGTCCGGTTTCTTGTTGTGCTCGCTTGGTTGCCCGCCAGATCTTCTAGAGGATAATCATTAGAACAAGTGAGGACTAGTTTATGCAAAAACTTTCTGCTTGGGGTGGACATCTGCTCATTGCTTGCCTGCTATGTCTGCTGCTCCTCTCCTGCTCTCCCGATCACTCCCCGACAAGAGTCAGCGGTTCCCCAACTCCCGAGGCAACCGCCACTCTTCTTCCATTTGTCATTCCATCGCCGACGCTGGCTCCCACCTACGGCACCAGCAAGCCGTTAAGCCCAGCTCCACAACAATGCCATCCTCCTCTTACCAGGGTGCAGAACATCCAGGGTTCAGGAGCCCCAAATGCCATTGGAAGCTCTCAATTTTTTGCCCTGGGTTTCACGGGACCGGAAGCAACACTACACGCGGGTTTTAAGGAGAGGCATGGCTGGGGCCAGAAGGTCCTCTGGGTGGTTGGACCCGAACATTCTGGTCCTGTGCTACTACAAGGCACCAATCTGCTAACCCATCAGCCTATCAGCTTTCAAATTGGAGACGCACAGCCCGTAGTCGTCGGGCAGCTAGAGCAAGGCAAACATGAGCATGTATGGGGCCAGGCTGGCACGAGTTGGGCAGCTATGTCTTTGTGCCCTCCTCTGGCTGCTATGAGCTCACAGCCCGTTGGCAAGATGGAAGCTGGCAAGCTATCTTTGCTGCTGGCCTATAACTTTTGCCAGCTCTATCTCGCTTTCGCTCACAGGCGGTCTGTACCAAGGGCTAATGGCAGACACTCAAACCATAGGCGAAGACAGCACAAAGCAGTCAATCGACACGTTTGAGTGTCAAGATGTATTGCCACCATGCATAGCGTCTCACGGCTAAATCAAGGCATCGGCCAGGTTATGGATGCGCGTTTCCTGGGGCCATAGCTGCATAGCTTGCTTCCAGTTTGTCAGGGCCTCTTGCTTGCGTTTGGCGCTTCCCAGGGCTTTAGCTCCATCGGCTCCCACAAGAAAATACTGCTCAAAGCTCTCTAAATCGCGCATGGCCAGAGCAACAGATGCCCGTTGATTAGCAATTTCAATAGCATGACGCATCGGTACTATAGTTGTCGGCATCTCATCAATTTTAGTAAGTGCCTTCTCCGCCTCTTTTTGATGTCCCTCTTCCGGCCTATGAGTAGCCAGGTCAAGCCGAACAAACCCCGTAAATTGAATTAAGCCGAATCTGCCATAATCTGTGGCAAGGAAAGCCGGGGCTGCCTCTTCATCGCCAACAAACACGTCTTGGGCTGCTCCAATAGAGCTAAGAGCATCTTGTATTAAGCCACTACGTGCTTGAGAAAGAGCTAACCCAGCAAGTGCTTTGCTTTGAAGACGGCCTGACACTTGGTAACAGGTCATGTGGTAGACAGCTTCACGGTTATAATATAATGCTTGCTCCAGGTCTCCAACATCTCTACAAGCAGTTGCTAGATGGGTCAACGCAGCAATTAACAGAGTTATATCCCCTGATGCTCGGGCGGAAATAACAGCTTGTTGACAATAACTTTTTCTCCTCTTTAAGCTCTCAGGGACAGAGAGATGATGCAGAGCAATGAGACCCATAAGCATATATGCCTGACTTGCAAAATAGCTTGCCTTTTCTTGATACTTTGAGGGTTGCTTCGCTAAATCGAACAAATATGAGGAGTACTTCGGAAGTTGTTGTGACACATTAACCAAACCGTCACGCGTCATCAGATACCAACAAGCAGAGATACTTGCCGCACATTGGAGTAAAAATTCTTCAGGAGACGGAAAAGAAACAGCGTGCCCACGAGTAGATGAAGCTAGTAATGCAGCCGGCATAGCTGCCAACATAGTTAGCATTTCCCGGCGGTTCACCATTCCTTCTAGCTTATCATTCTCCCGATATAGTTCAGCCATCTGCATAAACTCCTGTTCCAGCAAGCTTTTCACCTAAGTTCGTTACATTAATTTTATCTTTGGTATCAGGCGCTACCAAGCCTTTTCGCGCCTCTGGCATCACTTGCTCGTCTGTTTGCCTTCGCTTAGATTGTATCACATGCATAGGATGCGATATCCCTCGATAGGCTGCAAATTTCTCCTATACGCGCCAATTAGGGGATTAAGCGATTACAATAACGGGTGAACTCAATCTCAGGAAGTGGTAACACGCCATTAAAATCAGTCAGGGTCGGTCTCCGCCGCCTCTTCGCTTTTTGTTTTTATACAATATTGAAAACTCTGTACAATCCGTGATGGATTGGGTTTTGCCATATCCAGAACAAAAGCAGTATCAGAGATATGCCAGAGCGGAGAGAAAAATAGCTTTCTTGCTAACATTTCGCCGCTCTCAGAAAGTACACGACCGTAAATTCTCCCGACTACTCTTTCAGGCGCCAGCGAACACCAGAAGTCAAAGTAACTATTCAGAAGCTGTATAAAATGATGCTTTCTCTCTTTTCGAACAATTACTGAAGCCACGTAAAAGTTGTAGATACCTGGCTGCTCATAAGTTAAAATATCTTTCTGTGGGTCAAGATCAACATCTCGCATTTCTCCACGGAGCAGTTTAAGAATAGTTTCTTCTGTCAACGGAACAATATTAAGCGCACCCCAGAGATCCCGCCGATTTGACTGGTTATAAAGCACACGACACATATATGGATTGCGTTCATACCATTTGCGGATAATAGATGGATCGCCTGTTTCATCTCCGTACACCGTGTATTCTAAATCATAGATACTTCCCATATCAGAGCTCTTGACCCAATCTGTCTCACTCTTCTCCTGCTCTGCAGCTTCACGGCGAAATTTACTGCTCAGGCGGGCAATCTCTTTGGGATCATACATACCATGCTTGCTAACAGCAGTAGGATAATACTTCTTGATCTTGCCTTCTTTCACGAAACGATAGAAGGTTGCAGAAGGAATCTTGAGAATTTCTATGGCTTCACTGGCAGTTAGGTATTTCATAAGCTGATCTCCAAGATCCAAAACTGAAATTTCTCTCATTATAGCATATGTCTATCCCAATTTTCTCAAAAGTCTCTCTTTTCTTCTTGAAATTCTCAAAAATATCATCTATACTATTTGATAGAATTGATAGTTTTAAAGGCGGTATCGGATGAACTCAAACCCAGCGCCCGATGATGCTGAAGTCCCTATAGTTATTGTGTTAAGCACAGCGCAATCGAAAGCTGTATACGATGCTATATGGCATTATCTGCGCTTTCTTAAGCATTTTCAGCACCCAACGCCCATACAACAAGAAATCGCTCTTCAGTTAGAACAAGTTCTCCAACAATTTCCTTCATAGTTACACGATCATTGTAGAGTTATAAAGGGGGAGAGATGGTAATGAGGCAAGATAAGAACGACCACACTAATTACAGCGAAGTGGCCCAGCTACGTCAGCAGATTGAGAGCGAGTATAGAGCGGCCTGCGAAGGCTTGCACGGCCTGGCCATGCGTGCGCGACACGACTTTATTCAGGCACGCATGCAGCGCGTCGAAGAGTACTATCAAGAGCTCAGCAGCATTGTGGGGCCAGAAGCGGCAATCACAACGGTTATCAAGATCAATGATGCCTTTGCTGGTACGCAGAGAAAGCAGGAGCCGCAGCCATGAAACTGAACTTCTATCAACTCATGCAATGGAGCCATAACGTCTCCTTGCTCGCTCTGGCCCGCGAGAGCAATCGGCATCCCTTTATTGTCTGGGACATGCTGCTCAAGCATCCGATACACAGAGGCAACGCCTGTATCATCCTATGCGCCTTCAACGATCTGGCCGGCACAAGCTATACTCCCGACCAGCTTGAGCTTGTTTATGACGAGGGGCAGCAATGACCAGATATCGCGTAAGAGCTGATAAGCGTCTCCTGTATCGCGGCAAGCGGGCTGAAAGAGCATACAAGGTTTTTTTCAAAGCTGCTCGCGAGCCGGCCTATAGCCAGGCTAACATTGTGCTCCTGGTCAATGGACAATTACAGGCTAAACTTTTTCCCAGGCCCGTAATCGTCTCCCAGTTGCCGGCTTCCGATCCTTATGGCTCACAAGATGCAAACATTCAGTAAATACGAAATAATTCCTTCCTGATGTGAAAGAGATTCTCTTGACATACGTTCCTTTCTATCCTATACTTTACAGTGTAAACTTTACGGTGTAAAGTCCAGAAAGGAAGAGAATGATGGCGAAAGCCGGCGAGCCACTTACACGTCAAAAGGTGTTGGAAGTGGCCTTGCAATTGGTTGATCAAGAAGGCTTAGAAGGGTTTAGCATGCGCAAGCTCGGCGCCATGTTAGGAGTCGAGGCGATGGCACTGTACCATCATTTTGAGAATAAGCGAGCATTATTTGACGGGATTATCGAACATCTTATCATCAGGGCTCCATATCAAGAGCCATCTAATGCGACGCCACGCGAGGAGCTGTGGGCATTTGCCCACGCCTTTCGGGACAGTTTACGTGCCCATCCTCGCATGCTTCCCCTGGTGGCCACGAGCCCGCTGCGAACCCCGACGACGCTGGCAATTCTGGACCGCCTTCTGCAGACCATGCAGCGTGCGCAGGTTACAGGGATTCAAGCGATTTATGCCTTACAGTGTCTCGTTGGCTTTATTATTGGTCACACGTTGATCGAGATGGGTCCACTGGCGGTGGCTGGTCTGGAGCCTGGACCAAATGGCCCGGCAGTGTGGCAACAATTTCCCGCCGAGCACTATCCGACGCTTCACGCTCTGTTGCCGGAAATTGCGCAGTGGAAGTCTGATCATGAGTTTGACTTTGGCTTGAAGGCGCTGTTTCAGAGCCTGTTTGAACAATGAGAGAAAGCTGTCTGGAAGATTGGGCTGTTTCCTGGCATGTTCCACCCTTCTCTAGAGCATGTGTAAAGCCTGCTCTGATCCTTTGTCGAGAGAATTGATTTGACATTACTTTAAGACATTACCTTAAAAGGAAGATATAAGAGCATGAGCACAAAGCAAAAGCACTACAAGCTACCTAACGGAGATGTGCAACTCGCAGTCAGTGAGACTGGTCAGGGGCAGACGCTCCTTTTCTTCAACGGTGGTGGGGCCACACAAGTAGCCTGGAAGCGCCTTATTAGCGAACTCCAGGGGCAGTATCGACTTGTCACTTTTGATTTTCGCAATCATGGAAAATCTACTACCTCGCGCAACACTTCCCTTGAGAGCTTCATGACGGATGCAGAAACCATCATGAACGAAATGGCTGGAGATCGGCCTATCCTGATCGGCTGGTCGCTGGGGGCCGACCTGGCTGTCTGGTATGCAGCAAGCCATCCGGGGAAGGTGGCCGGGCTGTTTCTCATTGATGGTGCCGTGCCAGTCAACCTCGTTAGTGATCCTGAGGATGTGAGGCGCCGACTTGATACGCCAATGATGCGCATCGGACCTCTGCTCCTGTACCTGACTGGCATGGGCTATCGTCTCACACCTGACCAGTTTGCGACGCTCACCATTGAGCTCAATAAACGCCGTGAGCAGCTTCTTGCGGCCTATGAACAGCTGGATTGTCCCGTGGAGCTGGTTCTGGCTACGAAAAGTGCCGGGGAAAAGGGAGAGCGGGCCGAGCGAACGAATGCCTTATGGCGAGCTGGCGGAGAGCAACTGGCCCAGGCATTCCCAGAACTCTCTCTCTCCATGGTGGACAATACACATTTGCTTCCTATCAAAGAGCCGGCAGCGCTTGCGCAATTGCTCGAAGCGTTTGTCCAAAGATGCCAGTCTGGTGCTCAGAGCGATACGCCGTCAGACGGCTCGCTCTCGACAAGCAATAGCTGAAATGCAGGAAGAGGGTTTGGCTTCGTGTGAGGGAGAACGGTTCCTGAGCAACATGGATACGGAGCTTCTCCAATCGGCTCATGCTTCCGTGGCCAGCTAGATCTCGCTGGAGGCAAAGCCTGCTCTCCTGGGCCTTATGAGCGAGGTGGTCTTTCCCTGGATCATGGCTGGATAACCGCTTTCCATATGGCCCTTTGGAATTAAGAATTATAAATAAAGCCCCATTAAGGAGAGAAGAAACGATGAGCCATGAACCGAAGCCACAAATCCTCCTCACAAATCTCAGCTTTGGCGAATCGCCCCGCTGGCATGCGGGCAAGTTGTGGGTTTCCGACTGGGGAACCCGCGAACTCCTTACTGTCAGCCAGGATGGAAAGAGGGAGGTCGCCGTCAAGCTCGGCTTTCCCTCGTTTCAGCCTATCTGCATGGATTGGCTGCCCGATGGACGTCTCTTAATCGTCTCCTCAGCCGAGGGACGCCTGTTATGCAGGCAAGCAGATGGGTCGCTCACCACGTATGCTGAACTGAGCCAATTCTCTAGCCAGCCCTGGAATGAGATTGTAGTTGATAGTCGTGGCAATGCCTACATCAATGGCGAAGTGCTGCTACTCATCACACCGGACGGGACGGTGCGACAGGTAGCGAACAACCTTGCCTTTCCCAATGGTATGGCGATCACGCCAGATAACACAACCTTGATCCTTGCTGAGTCCTATGCCAGACAACTTACCGCCTTCGACATTGCCAGCGATGGCAGCCTATCTCAGCGCCGCATCTGGGCCGAACTGGGTGATGGCACTCCCGATGGAATCTGTCTTGATGCTGAGGGAGCCGTATGGTATGCTGACGTCCCCAACAAGCGCTGCGTACGCGTGCGAGAAGGTGGCGAGGTGCTGCAGACGATTACATTAGACCGAGGATGCTTCGCATGTATGCTAGGTGGAGACGCACGCAAGACATTATTTCTTGTGACGCGGGAGTGGCGCGGCTGGGAGGCAGAAATGCAGGCAGCCAGTGAGAAAGCTGCCGATGAGATCAGGACGGGCCAGTTGCTTGCCGTTGAGGTGCAGGTTCCAGGTGCTGGCCAACCGTAGCAGCTCTCGCTCTCAGATTTTCGGACCATCTAGCAAGCTGGAGAGCCTGAGAGAGGCTTTCCAGCTTGCATCGAGAACTTAGAGCTTACATTGCTCTCGCACCTGTATCACCATTTGCCGAATTGCCTCAACAATCACTTCTGGCTCATCTTTATTGATCATATGTCCGCTCCGCGTGGCAATGACATGCTGAGTTTTCGGAGAGAGCCGCGCGAGTTCACACTGCATCTGTCGCCAGGCCTGTTCCATTGCTTCAACCAATCCAGGAGGGTATTTCGTAGGGTCTTGAGCCGAACGTCCCCGGCTCACCACAGTTACTGGCAGATCGTCGAGGCTCTGGCAGGTGCGCAACAGTTGACTATTCGCAAGATTATCAATCTTTTCTTCATTGGCGTTGGGATCTTTCCATTGGCGCTCTAAAGCCAGACGCAACTGAGCAAGATTCCCCGCTTCGTCTGAACTTTTGGGAGGAAGGAGAGCCAGGCAGCGTTCTCGTTGATCCTCATGCGAGGAATCAATGAGAATCAGGGCCGCAACTTCGTCAGGATAGCGCTCGCGATAGAAGCGCACTACAGGGCCACCCAGCGAATGACCAGCGAGCACATAGGGGCCAGGGATACCGGTTTTCTGTAGTAAGAAGTGCAGGTCCCGCGCGAGATCCTGAATGGTCCTGGGCGTTGATGCAGGATCACTAAGTCCAAGGCCGGCGCGGTCGTACCACACCGCTCGTGTAAAATAAGCAATCTGCTTGGCGATGGCGTCATATATGCTCCCAGCAGCTCCCAGGCCCATTTCTAACACAACAGTTGGCACCCCTTCACCCTCAGTTCTCACGGCAAGTAGGCGCCCTCCAATATCGACTAATAGAGGTGTGTTCTTTTCTTCCACGGCTTATCGCCTTTCGTGCGTATTTCTCCACAAGGGATAAAGCTGCCGTAAGTATACGCAAAAGCGATATCTACAACATCGACCTTTCGGACGATGTGTCCGTCTTGACCGATGGTATACAATGAGGCGGTTCCCAAAGAATCACCTGCCTCTGTATCACTTATGACAAACATAATACATGGAAACACGTTAACTTAAATTTTTCTTTAGCTTAAGGTATTACTGTGTTTTACGCATAATGCACGTAAATAGAGCCTGATGGCCCCGCTGAGATTTTGAGCATCAACAGCAATGCCGACTCGACGCAGTTCACGACAATAGAATTCGCCAAAGACATGTTGCAGCAAGGCCTAGCCTTCTGCCTCGCTGCTGGATCTCACTGTCCGCATATGACTCTTCTTTCCCCTCTTCTATCATAGATGTTTCTATGCCTCAATGTACTGGCAAACTAACGAGACTTAGAAGGGCTTTCTAGCTTGCTAGACAAGCAGCGCGCTGATACTCCTTAAATCAAGAGATCGTTCTATATATTAAAGAATTTGATAAAAATAGGAGTACAGAATGTATCCACGCAGCAGCGTCGCCGCTGTCATCATTCATGATGAGAAACTTTTAGTAGTTAAAAAACGCGATGTGAAAGGAATTGTCTATAGCTTTCCAACAGGTGGGCAGGAGCCAGGTGAAACGCTTACTCAAGCTGTTCAGCGCGAGGTCCTTGAAGAAGTTGGATGTACGGTTCAGGTCGGCCCATTGCTATGGGTGCGCGAATATATTGGAAAACATCATGAAAATGCCGATCTCGAAGGAGATGTTCACGTAGTTTGCCATCTTTTTCATTGCACCATTAACGAGCTTTCAGGCGCTTTGCAAGGAAGCTCTCCCGATTCCACGCAAGAAGGAGTTGAATGGCTTCCCCTTGAGCAGCTAGCAACTATCCGTTTCTATCCGCAAGCGCTTATTCCTTTTCTTTTTGAGCAAGCGCATGCAATCCCACCCATAGCTTCGCTCTATGTTGGCGATGTCAATTAACCCGATAAAGCATGTTAACCAGGTAATGGAATCTCTACACTCCCATAGCGAAGAAGCGTTTTCCGGTCACCCAATCATGACTATATGAAAAACCTAAAAGCATTGGCACTCCTCTCACTCGCATTTATCCACAAG
This sequence comes from Ktedonosporobacter rubrisoli, assembly GCF_004208415.1. Taxonomy (GTDB): domain Bacteria; phylum Chloroflexota; class Ktedonobacteria; order Ktedonobacterales; family Ktedonobacteraceae; genus Ktedonosporobacter; species Ktedonosporobacter rubrisoli. The sequence continues at coordinate 375,889 of NZ_CP035758.1, forward strand.
GTACAGCATCTCACAAAAATTCGCCCCAGAATGGGATCAGCTCATATGCTGAGAAGTCTACCAGTGCTAGCCGAGGAATTTCAAAGCTTTTTACACCGAACAATCCCCCAAATTCCTTTAGAAAGAAGTTGTGCAAGTTATCGCCATAGACGACCATATCCGATTGATAGATGGATAGGACGGGATTTCCCGCTTTGCAGGGTTCTGCCAGCAGGTAACGATGCCCCAAAATAGGAATAAGCTTGGGTGCAGCGCTCACGAGCTCTCGCACCCGAGCCTCTTGCGCCTCCGCCGAAGCGGGTTTGGCTCCCCAGCTCTGCGGCCACAGATTAGCGTGCTGGACATCAAAGTACAGTCCCTTAACAAGCCACGCATAAGCTGCCTCGATAGCCTCCGTATCCCTTTGCCAGTGGTAAAATGATGGCGCAGTAATGGGAATCATCGTATTGTCATCTGCATACCGCGCCCCCACTAATAACCGATCCACGCTGTGCAATTGCTGGAGAAAGAGACGATAATCGGGCGGGAAATGTGTATGAAAGCGCTGTTCGACGGCAACAATTTCCTGCTCACTCAAGCCTCCTGACCAACAGGTCCCCTGTTGCCAATCGCGCCCACCCACGCCTGAGGCCACAAAATCCTCAAATGTTCTCGTTTGATAGCTCTGCCACGCCAGTTCCGTACGTTCCTGGAACCAGCGCAAGAATGCCTCATCGAAATGCTGAGGTATACTATTTGCCATGCTCTCGCCCCCGTGTGTTTTCACTTGATTGTAGCTTAGCATTCCACGCGGGACAACCTGCTAGCCAGATTCTATCAACGCGATGCGTAAGGCGGCACATTGCCCCAAACTATCCCTTGACGCTAGATCACCCACATTGTACTCTTCCTAGAGTAGCGTCTGGCTATCTGCAAAGAGAGCGATTGAATCTATGCCCAAATGGTTTGCACGTACACGTGGGCTTGCTCTGGCCAACATTGCCGTACTCTTCTTCGGCTTGGCCGGCGTCCTGGGCAAGCTTAGCGCCTTACCCTCGCCCATAATTACACTCACGCGCGTAGTTTTTGCCGGCCTCGTGCTCATTATCGTGGCTCTATTTCAGCGCACCCCTTTGCGCCCAGCCAGCCGGCGCGATGGCTGGATTTTGTGCGCGCAAGGAGCGCTGTTAGCCCTGCACTGGACCTCCTTTTTCCAGTCAATTAACGTCTCTAGCGTGGCTATCGGCCTGCTCTCTTTCTCTAGCTTTCCGCTGCTCACGGCACTATTAGAGCCCCTGATACTTCAGCAACGCCCGACGCGCATCCAGATCTTTGCTGCTTTACTCGTTTTGCCAGGCATCTATCTACTTGTACCATCCTTTAGCGTGCAGAACAATACTACGCTCGGCGTCCTATGGGGCTTGCTGGCTGGAGCCACCTTCGCGCTCCTCTCAGTTACTAATCGCTGGCTCGGACGCTCTTATCCCAGCCTGACGATCAGTCTCTATCAGGATAGCGTGGCCGCCCTCGTTCTCTTGCCGACGCTTTTTCTCATTCCGGTCACACTTAGCTGGACGCCGCGCGAACTTCTCATCCTGCTTATCCTTGGCATCTGTTGCACGGCCCTGGCCCACACGCTTTTCATTTCAAGCATGCGCACGATCACGGCCCAGGCCGCTAGCTTGCTAGCAAATCTAGAGCCAGTATGGGGCATCCTATTTGGTATAGCGCTGCTCCACGAGTTTCCTGCTCCCTCTACCTGGCTCGGCGGAGCTATCATCCTTTTTGCTACTCTTCTGCCTGCCTTCTTCGGCTTACTGCGCCAGCGGCGAGAGCAGCAGCCTTCCCATAATCCCCAGACCATAGACAAACCGAGCAATCTCAAAAATCTCTAAACAGGCTTATATCCCTGTCTGACAAACATTTCATGCCCCGTAAAAGCTTGAAAAATGGCAGAGATTAGCATATGCTTTCTGAAGAGCTAGTAGATCTGGCCCACAGATGAGGATCTGCCTGCCCATATCGTTTTGCTACCTCGCCAATCAGCGTGGCCAGGAAGAGCACAAGTACATGTTCTAGATGGAGCACTATTGATGGATCAGCAAACTCACAATGCTCATTTCAATTCCGCAATCTTACCTCAGCCTGTCAGCATTACCTACGATGAAGGCTACTTCCAACTCACTCCCAATACAGTGATTGTGGCTGATGAACAGACGCAGGCTATCGGCACTCTGCTGGCCGAGACGCTGGCTCCGGCCTCTGGCTATGCCCTGCGCGTTGTTACCAATAAGCCACAGGATCTAGCCGTTATCTCTCTGGCCATCGATCCCACACTTACCCATCTGGGCAAAGAAGGCTATGCGCTCCAGGTAACTCGACAACAGGTGACGATTCGCGGAACCCATCCAGTTGGCGTCTTTTATGGTACGCAAACGCTCAGACAGCTGCTACCAACCGACATCTTCTCAACAACCCTGATTAAGCGCGATTGGCCCATACCGGCCGTCTCTATCGAGGACTATCCACACTTCGCCTGGCGCGGGCTTATGCTCGATCCCGCCAGACACTTTATTCCCAAGGATGGCATACTCAAATTTATCGACTTATTGGCACTCCACAAGATGAATGTGCTGCATCTGCACCTCACGGATGATCAGGGCTGGCGCATAGAGATCAAGCGCTATCCCAAACTCACCGAGATAGGTTCGCAGCGCAAAGAAACCATCATTGGGCATAACAATAATCCTAAAGGCTATGATGGCAAGCCTCATGGAGGCTTCTATACGCAAGATGATATTCGTGAGATTGTGGCCTACGCCTCTGCACGCGGCATAACTGTCGTGCCCGAAATCGATATGCCCGGCCATGCTCAGGCGGCTATCGCGTCTTATCCAGAGCTTGGCGTTATCGACGAGCCGGTTGAAGTTGGCACGCATTGGGGCATTAATCCCTATCTGTACAGTCCCTCCGACGAGACTATCGAGTTCCTGCACAACATTCTGGCTGAGGTTATTGAGCTTTTCCCCAGCCTATATATCCATGTTGGTGGAGACGAAGCTACCAAGGAGCAGTGGCAAGCCAGCGCTAAAGTGCAGGCGCGTATCAAAGAGCTGGGGCTGAAAGACGAAGATGAGCTGCAAAGCTGGTTCATCCAGCAGATGGGCATTTTCCTCAAGCAGAAAGGGCGCAAGCTTCTCGGCTGGGATGAGATCCTTGAAGGCGGGCTACCACCCGAAGCCACTGTAATGTCCTGGCGTGGCATCGTTGGTGGTATCGAGGCAGCGCGGGCGCGACACGACGTCATCATGGCGCCTTTTACGCACGTCTACTTCGATTATTATCAATCAAACGACCCAAAAGAGCCCCTGGCCATCGGTGGCTATACGCCTCTGAGCAAAGTTTACGCCTTCAATCCTTATCCAGCGGAGCTCACGGCCGAGGAGCTTCAGCATATTCTTGGTGCTCAATGCACGCTCTGGAGCGAGTATATAGACTCACCCAGCCATCTAGAATATATGGCTTTCCCGCGCGCTATCGCTGTGGCAGAGGTTGTCTGGACGCCAAAGGAGCGCTGTGATTTCACGAGCTTCTGCCAGCGCCTTGCAGTTCACGAGGCGCGCCTTACCCATCTAGAGGTCAATTTCCGGCCAATAGAGAGCTTAACCCACGAGAGTACCTTCCCTGAGCGCTTATCGCCCTGGCAGCTTGCTGCTTCAGAGTCAACTCTCAGTGAGGATGAAGGCGAGAGCGCATAATCATGTCAGTTTAGGCAATGTCTGGTGGCGCTATTTGCTATCGCCACCAGGCACGCTGCTCACGAGGCTATGCCAGGTTCAGCAAAGCGTCCAACGCTGCGTAGCTTACTATAGCGCTGCACAAGTAGCTCATCCAGCGAAAGTTGACAAAGCGCTTGCAGGTGAACAAGAAGCTTCTCTTTCAGCAAAAGGGCAGCGGCTTGATGATCCTTATGCGCACCTCCAGCCGGTTCGGCAATAATATCGTCAATGAGCCCATGTGTTTTCACCTGACGAGCGGTAATTTGCATGGCTTCAGCTGCTTCTGGAGCATATTTCGCATCGCGCCACATAATCGTCGCCGCCGATTCGGGGGAAGCCACAGTATAGTAGGAATAGGCTTGCATTAAGACGCGATCAGCAATACCCAGGGCCAGCGCGCCACCACTTCCGCCTTCTCCAATAATCACGGAGATCGTTGGCACTTTCAAACTTGCCATCAAATACAGGTTCTCAGCAACTGAGGTGGCCTGTCCCCGTTCCTCATCCTCCAAAGCAATCGAGGCGCCCGGAGTATCGATCAAGTACACAATAGGAAAATGGAATTTTTCGGCCTGCTGCATAAGCCTGTAAGCCTTACGATGACCTTCAGGATGGGTCTGGCCCGCGTGTCGCAAGCGCTGATCCTTGAGCCCCCTTCCCTTCTCCTGCCCAATAAACATCACAGTTCTGCCCCCAAAGTTTGCCGGCCCTCCCACGATGGTGGGATTATCAGCGGCGCGGCGATCTCCATGAAGTTCAAAGAAAGCATCACAGATCAGATTGAGATAATCGATAGCATGGGGACGATCTTTATGCCGCGCTACCATTACCGTCTGCCAAGCCGAAAGCTTCCCATAGATTTCCTGCGTGAGTTGCTGCAGCTCCTGCTCAGCCTGTTGCAACTGTGCCCGTTCGTCGGCCTTGAGGCGCTCGCCTTTGCGCTTCAACTTGGCAATTCTCGCCTCCAGGTCGGCCAGCGGCTTCTCAAAGGGCAAATCATATGCCATCCCACACAATACCTTTCTTTCAACAGTTTCCCTGACCTCGGCGTCCTCGCATCCGTTCAGAGCAATGCAAGAGCAGCTGCGATACGGGCAGAGGCCACTTCAGTACTCCCAGTGTAGCCGAAGAAGCAGAAGAGGTCAAGCCAATTTTCACCATTCAGAGCCTCTCTTAAACTGGACAAAAGCTTAAAAAAACCTGGCATATCCTTAGCAAAAACTGAAGATCCCTCGTTTTCCCCCTTTTAGCCCACAAAAGTGAAACGATCCATCCTTGCCAATCGTACAATACATATCTACACCGAAATCAATGCAAATACATCGATGATAGAAGAAAAGGAGAAAAACATATGTTGACAGCTATTCTAGTATGGCTTCTTGTGGGTTTGATTGCTGGTTTCCTGGCCAGTGTAGTGATGCGCGGAGGCGGCTATGGAGTAGTCGGCGACATTATTGTTGGTCTCGTTGGTGCATTAATCGGCGGCTTTCTGGCTAATCTGCTTGGACTGGGAGCCTCGGGCCTGATTGGATCAATCATTATCGCCTTTATCGGTGCCTGTATTCTGATTGCAATCCTGCGCGCCGTCTCTAGTAGCACGCGCCGGGCTCTATAAATAAGAAAAAAATTAACGTATCAGTTCCGTTCAAAGAGTTTCGAACATCATTTGCTCAAAGAGTTTCGAACATAAGACAACCAGGACCGCATCAGTAGTGGTCCTGGTTGTTTTTTGGCTAAATCGGGATCTCGCCCTTTAGCTCAAAGTGCTACCCTCCCCCTGGGTCGCGACCCTGGCTATCAAGTACAGCTGATCCCATCCAGCACTACGCCGCTGGGTGGAGGACTCGAAGATCCCGTGGCATTGAAGCCTATCGAGACTGAGGCTCCCGCATCCAGCGTTCGTGCCCAGGACGGTGCTTTAGCCATCCCCATGGTACCATCCTGTGAAACTGTAGCATTCCATCCGCTAGTAATCGTGACCCCCGCCGGCATGGTCCAGTCAACCATCCAATCATCGACGGCCGCAGTACCCGTATTCTGTACCGTGATGGTTGCCTGGTAGCCAGATTGCCAGGAGGAGTCAATATTCACATTTGCCTTACACGAACCTGTCGGCGGCACAGGCGTCGGGGTTGGCGTTGGCCCACTGCCCCCAAAGATCACGTCCGAACAGGTGTAGAAAGCCTCGGGACTATCAGAGCGCTGCCAGATCGAATAGATCAAGTGATGTCCAGTCTTTCCGGCTGGCATAGTGCCCTGCATCTGATATACTCCGTTGACCAGAGGCGGATCAGTCGCGCTAAGAAATGGCTGGTCTTCCAGATCCGACCATTTCAACGGCTGGGTCGGATCATAGCCATCTTTGGTAATATAAAGATCAAATGTCCCGCGATGAGGCGCCGTCGCTCTGTACTGGAAGGTATAGGGTACGCCGGCCTGGACGTTGGTAGACGGCCAATCAGTTCTTGGCGTATCAAATACTGCATATTTCGTTGTGCCCGCGCTGCAGAGATGGCCGTCTGGAATGAGCTGGCGGCTCTGCCCATTGGCATTGAGCAGGTGCACTTCATTCCAATCATAAAGCGGCTGCGTTCCTCCAACGCTTACCGCATATTGACAGGCTGGCGTCGTTGGATGCTCGGGCCCTTCCAGAAAACATCCATAGACCCGGCTTATCGGCACCGACATGGCTCCATGCGCCTGAACTGGACTGGCGATTTCAGGCAGAACCAAAACAGAAGTTACGATGAGAAAGACTACACAGATAAGCGCCCAACGCTTTTTGATGATAAAAGCTAACGATGCTGCCATAACCGGATTCCTTCCTTATATGGTGACAGATCGCAAATATCAGGACTAACAAACATACATTTGCCTGGTGAGATACTCTGCCATTCGTCAGGACGAGCTGTTTACCTGTTGTAGCTGCACCTCCTCTCAAAAAAATCCACTTCTCAATTCTAATTTTACTGAATACCTTCCCGACGCTTTATCCTTGCACGCTGGCACCACTTATTACATGCAGGGTTCGTCTTTCGGGGCTATACCTACTATTAAAAGTATATCCAGAAAAGAGAAACGTGTCAAGACGTCTATACCTCTATACAGCAATTCCAATCAGCTGCTTTCCTATTTTCTTTCGCCTATCTGCTTTAGTATGTTAAAAAAGTCTTTGAGAAGCTCATCAGCAGAAAGCAGCTAGTATTTCATTCTGCTTTTGGTAACGCATCATATTGACAAGAAAGTTGTCAATATGATAACATTGTTGGCATAATAGAAATAAACATACCAGATTGACAATAAGCTTACTCTTGAAGCTCATCGCGAAAAGTTTTCAGAAGCAGAAAGAAACAGGAGTACACGATGTCAACCAGACAGCACTCAGAAGATCCTAAGCCCGAGGCATTGCCTCCCAGGCTTCCTCCTCAGGAAAAGGCAGAGGCACTCATGGCCCTTATAGAAGAAGCGATGGCCGTTCAGATGTGCCTCCAGTTGATCGCCGAACATCTTCACGGGTCGAGTGAATTGACCCGTGCCTGTCGTGGGATTTTACGCGATCTCTATCGGCTCGGACCACGTACCGTCCCTCAATTAGCGCGCAACCGACCCGTTTCGCGCCAGAACGTATTGATGCTTGTGCATCGACTGGCATCTGAAGACCTGGTTGCATTCAGCCGCAATCCTGCCCACAAGCGTTCCCATCTCGTCAGCCTCACTGATCGTGGGAAAGAACTGCTTGAGCAGATGTGGGGCCGCGAGATGGCACTGCTCTCCCACCTTGATCTGGACCTTCCCTTAGACGATCTGCGGGCGGCAACAGGTGTGCTTCACCACCTCCGTACAACATTTGAGCAGCTTCCTTTACCCGATAGCGAGTAGAAAGAAAATCATTATGCCAATACAACCCAGATCATCTCAGACACCTTCCTCTCGTGAACAGCTTCCTTCACCCGATAGCGAGTACTCCTTTGAGACTATTGTCATCGGTGGAGGGCAAGCGGGCCTGGCTATGGGGTACTATCTGCAGGAGCTAGGGCAGCGCTTCGTTATTCTTGATGCGGGTTCGCAGGTTGGCGATGCCTGGCGCCAGCGCTGGGACTCGTTACATCTCTTCACATGCGCTGCTCTTGACGCCCTTCCAGGCATGCCTTTCCCTGCAGCCCCCGCGAGCTATCCCAGTAAAGATGACATGGCGAACTACCTCCAAGCATATGCCGCTCACTTTGAGCTACCTCTCTGGCTGAACACACGAGTGGACTCCTTGACGCGGGAGGGGAATCACTACCTGGTCAAGGCGCTCGATCAGCGCTTTGAGGCCAAGCGGGTGGTTGTTGCTATGGGAGCTAGTCAGCAGCCCGCAGTTCCTTCTTTTGCTGCCCAACTAGAGCAGAACATCACTCAACTGCATACAAGTGAGTATCGCAATCCTTCCCAGCTCTCGCCGGGGGATACGCTTGTGGTGGGAGCTGGAAACTCAGGCGCGGAGATCGCTCTTGAATTAGCCAAAAGCTGGCCCCACAAGCACCTCTGGCTTGCGGGCCGTGATACTGGTCACATCCCTGTGAAGTTCGATGGATGGCTTCCCTGGTGGATCTATACTCATGTGTTCACAGTCTATGGTCCGTTTGGACGCTTCTTCAAAGGTGGCAAGCAGGAGACGAAGCCGAAGACAGGAGAACAGGTCGCGGAAATGAGCAGGAGCCACAAAGGAACCCCTCTGGTTCGGGTGAAACCTCGTGACCTGGCGGCTGCCGGTGTTGAGCGTGTTCCTCGTGTCAAGGGAACCGAGCATGGCAAACCTGTGCTTGAAGATGGCCGTCTGCTTGAGGTCCGCAATGTCATTTGGAGTACCGGCTATACTGCCAACTTCGGCTGGATTCACCTGCCGATCTTCGGCGAAAATGGCTTCCCGCTCCACTACCGAGGAGTGGTTGAGAGCGAGCCAGGACTCTACTTCCTGGGCCTCCCCTTCACTTCCTCCTTAATCTCCGGCTTGGTCGGCGGCGCAGGCAGAGACGCACACTACCTTGCCACACAGATAGGTGCGTACAAAACACCGATCCGGCAGATACGGGGATCGAGGTAGGGCTGTTTTATCAAGTCATTGACTTCCCAATCGACGGCAAGCCCGTCCCCTTTCGTTTCATGTGGAATCAATTGCCGGCAAACTCGGCTCGCTGGCCGCAAGCCTTTTCGCTGAAGGCGCAAGTTGGGAGACAAACTGGATTATGGACCATCGCCAACGGGAGTAATGCAGGCAGTTCCGCCTCTGCCAGGACTCGTATGACCCATGAGTGGTGCCACATGTGGATCATACGAGGGCCAGGGCTGTTTTCAATCGATGAATTTAGCAGTGCGCGCCTCAAGGATGATATTCCCGGCGCTGGGCTTTTCGGCGTTTTTCTGGCCAGGGCATCAGCCAGGATAGTCTATGGCTCGGCCCTCTCTGGCGGATCGATAGATAGCATCAAGGATATGAACAACATCCTGCCCGCGGCGCAAGCCCTCTTGCGAAGCAGGCTGTCTCTCACGTAAGACCGTAATTAAGCGCTCGAACTGGCGCTCATATGTCTGATCGGGAACAAGCGAGTTCTCCGGCCCGCGCGGTCCCTGCCCCTGAAATAACAGATCGCCGGCCCGATACCCTGCCACAGGCGCGGGCAAGAAGAGCTGCACGGTTGGTGGATTGGGGATCGCGCTCAAACTACCATTTGTGCCATAGAATTCCATACGCCAGCCCTGTACCCAATCCGTAGCCTCCCAGGCCGTCACATCCAGCGTCACTAGCTTATCGGGATAAGAGAAGATGGCTGCGCCAACATCCTCATACATTAGCTCTCCTACGCGCAAGGTAGTAGGCAGGCCCGTTCCAGCAAAAAGATCGGGCTTGACGACATCCGAGACAACTGATGCGCCCGGCGGCAATTTTTGTACAGCGGCAAAAATCCGCCCAGGCATACCCAGCATATCGACCATCAATTCAAGAATATGGCAGGCCTCAGTATAGACAACTCCACCCAGATCGCCCGGCACACTCTGCCATAATTCTGCCCCGCAGCCAATCGGGCAACCAGCATGAAAGCGGGCCTGCGTTATCTGTCCCAGCGCACCCGCCTGCAATATCTCCCGGCACATGGCAACGCTCTCAGAATAATGGAGCTGGTAGCTCACCTCAACTTCAATGTCGTACTGGGCCAGCTGTTCTACCAGCGCATCCATGCTGGAACGATCGGGAGCGCCGGGCTTTTCAAGCAAAAGAGCCCGCGTATGCGGCGCCGCGAGCAGGGCTAGAGCTGGAACCTGGGTATCTAGAGCCTCAATAATAACCAGGTCCGGCTTTGTGCTCAGAAGTGCTTCTGCTGAGGCAAAGCGCTGCAATGTAGTCTGGGCGGCAAAGCGCTCAGCGATCTCGCCATCTTCTTCGTAGAAGCCCACAATCTTGAGCTCCGCATCTCGCTGGGCAAGCTCAACGCGCACAAAGACATGGGGATGACGAATTCCTAGAAACGCTACCTTGATTTTATGATTGGCATCAGTCGGATTGGACAAAGCGGAAATACCTCCTGAGATTGTCAACAAAGAGCATCGGGGCGCAATCATGCAGCGAAGTGCGCTTGCTCAGCTCCCTAGGAGCACATTGATATTGCCCAAGCTGTGGATAGATAAGCGCCCACAGCTAAAATAAATAGTTCCCTCGCGCACACCTCTCACAGTTCCACCTTCATATTACCTGCCCACACAGCCAGACGTAAAGGGAAATTTGTTAGGAATTATTGACGATAGTAGTAAAATGATTGCGTACCTCTAGATTTTATTTTAGCCTCCCAAGGAGTTACATATGACACCTGACATGTCAGTTCGCGCCACAAATACCGGAGAGAGCAGCTTCACTATCGAAACCGGCAGCGGTCATAGTATCACGCTGAGTGGAATGCCCGAGAACCAGGGACCACGCCCTATGGAGATGCTTCTGGTTGGGCTTGCCGGTTGCGCCGGAGTGGGCATTCTTTCCATATTGCGCAAAATGCGCCAGAACGTGACCAATTACGAGGTCCGCGTGCGTGGCGAGCGCGCAGACACAGACCCCAAGGTCTTCACCACTATTTATGTCGAGCATATCTTCACAGGCTCGAATCTGCAAGCAGAGAGTATTCAGCGCGCCATTGATCTCGACACAACCGACTATTGCGGAGCAAACGTTATGCTCAGCACAAGTGCCACAATCAAACACAGCTTCCAGATTAAAGAAGCCTCTGCCTAGCCAGTGCTCATATTTTTCGCACCCCAGCCATGCCCGGAGCATTTTATGTATGGGCAAGCCACAAATCCTCTTTCAAGCATATATAAGCGCTGAGCAGACAGCGCTAAGAGCATTGCCCAAACCAACCGGGCTCTAGCCTGCACAAGAAGAGGGATCGAGTATGCTCGATCCCAGCATAAATCCATCTCTACCAGAGCGCACAAGCATCTTGAGCCCAGCGCAAGCGCGCCCGAGGGACCAGGCCATAGTTATACAATGCCATTCCATTTGCTCCAGCCTGGCGTGCCGCCAACACGCGCTCTTTGAGGGCAGCGGGTCCCGTGATTTCTGGGTAGTAGAGGCGGAAGCCGGCGACAATTTCCGTCTCGCTAAGATGGCGACGGACTTCAGAGATAGCTGCATCTACCTCCGAAGCCTCAAGCCCATAGCAGCAGACAACAATACCATCGCAGTTCTCTCCCAGGCTCGCAAAGTCAACGCCAAACATCCAGTCAGAGTGCGGCCCCATCAAATCAAGGAAAAAGAGCTTCACGCCAGGCGCTACCGCGGCCTTAACGCGCTGCAAAAGCGCGGTCACCGGCTCACTACGCCAGCTCAAATAGCTGTGGAACGCGCGATGCTTGGCAAAATAGGCCTGTCCTTGCGCCAGAAAATCCTGGCTCTCCGACTGCAGAGGAATCTCGCGCTCAAGATTCTTGCTAAGCGTTTCCCGCACATACTGGCGCGCGGCCTCCGCATCAATGCCTTGCTTCTGTGCTCCCTGCATACATGACGGGCAGAAACAGACCGAGAACAAAAAGTTGTCAAGCGCCGTGAGCCCTACAGCATCCTTCTCGTGGTGAAACTCGTGCTCAAAGCCCATATAGTTCAGCGCCTCTAGCTCAATTGAAGAGACGCCCGGCAAGCTGCTGATATCGCGGATAAGCGCTCCTATATATTGCTGCACAGCGGGATGGGAAGGGCACAGATTATAGATATTCTTATCGCCAAAGGCATTCTGCGTGGTAACATCAGGATAGAGCATACCAATACGCGTATTATGCAAGCACACAGTCCAGGATGCCACCTGCAAGCCAGCATCAAGCGCCTTGGCCGTGACCGAGCCCGGCAAATTCTGCTCACTGACAAACGAAGCCACCTCCGGCTTGATGCGCCCGTAGTCCTGCTCGGGCTGGAAATAAATCGTACCATCCTCGGGAAAATATACCTTATGCAGCGGGTTGCGAGGCTCAAGGAAATGTCCAGCATGGTAAGAAAGAGCCACACTGACTGTATTAATCCCCGTCTCTTTCATTTCTTGCAGCGCCACTTGCGGACCAACCGCATTGATATCCCAAAGATAAGCCCATAGTGAGATACGCGTCTCCATAGACGAATCTATCTCCTTTCCTCTTCAGAAAAATGATAATAGTCACGAGCCAGAGCCAGAGCCCTGCCATAGCGCTGACGGCGCCGCTTCCAGGCCTGGGCAAAATGCGCACGCGGCCGATAGACTTGCTGGATAGCTACCACGCGCTCCACAGCTTCCTCTAATTGTGCGAACATGCCACTACTACAAGCAGCCAGGAGCGCAGCCCCAAGCGCCGAAACATTCTTCTCTGCCGTCACCTCGACAGGAATGCCGGCCACATCGGTAATTATCTGTAGCCAGATTCCAAGATTCGCGCCTCCGCTGCTGACGCGAATCTTATCGAGCGGGATTTGCCCGAGGAGCTCGATTACCGCTGCTATATCAAAGGCTACAGCCTCAAACAGGGCAACATAGATATCCTGCAGACTGCTTTGGGGCGAGAGGCCAAATAGGGTTCCGCGCAACTGCGGATCGAAGGACGGCGTGCCGTAGCCGGCCAAATAGGGCAAAAAGACGAGCGGAGAAAGCGACTCCGGCGAGAGAGCTTGCGCCTCCGACAACTCAAGCAATCCCGTTCCTGATTTGTTTGCGCCCGGCTCTTGATCTGCTGGAATGACGCTTGTAGCAGGATGTTGAGGGAGCTCCACTTTATGCTGTGGCGCCTCCTGCAAGGAACGCAGCCAATTCAAGGCCAGGCCACCGGTCAAGAGCGAGCCCAGGGCATAGTTACCAAACGGATGTGGAAAAGGATGGCAGGTAAGCTTATCCCGCCAGAACTGGGGAAATGCCGCGCTTCCCAGAGGGGCGATCAGCGTTGTCGAAGTACCCATTGAGACACCTAATTGGCCTGGCCGCAATGTCCCCGAACCAATAGCGGCAGTGGCCATATCTGCTGCTCCCGCGCTGACAGGCGTACCTTCTCGCAAGCCGGTCATCAGCGCCGCTTGTGGGGTGATACCTCCAACAATATCAGCTGAGGCATGCAGGTGAGGAAAGAGACGGCCGGGAAGTCCTAAAGCCTCAATCCAGGGCCAGCGCCAGGTACAGGCTTGCGTATCGACCAATAGCCAGTTGCCCGCATCGGTTAGCTCCACCCCTGGCTTTCCAGTCAGACGTAGCCGTACATAATCCTTAGCGGCTAACCAGGCATGAGCCCGCGCGATATCTGGCGCGGCATGGCGTTGCAACCAGAGCAGCTTTGTGATGACAAACGCCGTATTGTCAGGCGCATTATGGGTTGTCTCGCGTATCTCAGCCAACAACTCTGGCGCGACTTCCCCACATTCCGCGCTTCCACGCGCATCTGCCAATAGGAGCGCCGGGCGCACAGGCAGGCCACTATCATCAACCAGAACCACTGAGCTCATATTGCCAGTCAGGCCAACAAGCGCAATTTCCGCAGAGGAGATACGGCAGGCGGCCAGGCACTCTCTAGTAGCTTTACAAGTAGCCTGCCACCACTCCTCAGCATCTATCTCAAAGCTCCCTTGTAGAGGATCATGACGAAAAATATATCCTGCCGAAGCTGTGCCCAGCACCCTGCCTTGCGCATCGAGCGCAAGCACTTTAACGCTCGATGTCCCAACATCGATACCAAGAGCTATCATCGCCGCATTTCCAGTTCGAGCTTACCAATATTCGTAGGCTCAAGAGCAGGCAATACAGTAACTTTTACATGATAGAGCTCGCCACGCATATAGCTCTGGACATATTCGGATGGTCGACCATCGGCCAGATAGGCAATACGCGTTGAGGTGAGTAAAGGACTGTTCTCATCTACCTCAAGAAACTGGCGCAACCAGGGAGGCGCCACAATGGCCGAATATTCTTCTTCGGCCCAGGCAGGTCGATAACCCGCACCATAAGACGCTTCTAAATAGCCATAAAGCGATTGCCTGGCTACTTTTGTGGTATCAATCTCGGAATAAATCTCGGCGCTGAGATAAGAAATCAGATAAACTACTGGCTCCTGATCAGCCAGAATAGTGCGGGCCAGTTTCCAGGCTTGCCCGCCTTCTGAGAGCTTGAGGGCTTGCCGCACAGCCTTCGTCCCAGCTACAAGCTCACATTCATAGACGCGCTCTGAAGTCTTATGACCTGTACGCTTCAAGTCCTCGCTAAAGCTCGGTAACTTCACCTCATTTAACGAACGGGTAAAACGCGCAGGCATGACCGAAGCTTTAAACGTGCCTGAGCCCTGCATACGCACAATAACGTTGCGATGCAGGAGCTCTTTGAGCGCCTGGACAGCTACTCCCCGGCTCACATTATAATGCGCGACTATCTCTGTCTCCGATGGGAGCATAGTACCGACAGGCAAAGCTTGTAAATGCGACTCAATTTCGTCAGCAATCTGGCGATACAACGGGGTAAAGGACTGCCTATCGATGGGCCCCAGCACGGATGGATCAAGCTTCTGCATTAGAAGCCTCCTCTCTCTCGCCACGCCTGAATAATGCGTAGAGTCTGCTGTAAAACATATTCAACAATTATTTTCCCTTTTTCTTGATTGGCGGCAGTAGGATCGCCAAAAACCCCCGAAACACTTACCTCATCCCAATAGAGCGGGCTGTAGTCAAAATCTTCGGGATAGTGAGGATATTCTCTCTGGGCCCTGCTCATATCGACGCATTCAGGCGCTAGCGCGAGAAGAATAGAGGTTTCAATCTCATCAGCATGAATAATTGTAGCCCGGCTTCGCTCAGTTTCGCTGACCTGCTTACAAATTTTCTCCAGGCCGGGATAAAATAAGAAGAGTGTAGGTAAGTCATAGCTTTCAAGCAATCGACGGGCAGCAGTCTTTAAGGCGCTCATATTCCCCAGATGCCCGCTCATTAAAATCAGCCCTTTGATCCCCACCTGCGCCAGACCCGCGGCTATTTCTACAATTATGTTCACTAAGGTCTGATCGCTGATGGAAAGAGAGCCGGGGAAACGCGAGAGCGACCAGACCTGGCCATAGGGGAGAGCAGGAAGCACCAATAGGTTGGCAGCTTCAGCAAGGCGAGCCGTTAAGCTCTCTACGGCGTACCAATCGCTCCCCAGGTTCATATGAGGTCCATGCTCTTCAATAGCACCTAACGGGAGCAACGCAATACGAGAGGTTTCGACTGCCTGAGCGACATCAGTCCAGTAAAGTTTTGCCCACTCTGGCATGAGCCTGTTCCCTTTCATAAGGAAATATTGGCAGAAGTTCTTAACAATCTGGCAAAACAAGCTTTGCATTTTTGCAGATAGATGTGCTCAGTATACAACTCGACCAGTTAAATACTCAAGTCCGAGTTGGACAAAGCAGCATCCTAGCTGCCTGGAACTTCTACCAATCTATTATAAGGCTTCTCTTACATACCAGGTAAGCATTTTATCAGCGATTCAGCATTATTTTGGCCTGCAGAGTTCGCGCGGATACAGCACAATATGGCCACCCTGCTCAAGGCTCTGTTCATGATAGTTCTGAGGAGCCGGCAACATAAGTTGTGAAGCCGACTTTGTAGCCCTGAGGCGCAAGAGACGCTTAAGCCGACGCTGCGTCCAGAGAAGAATGCGTAGCGGAAGTTCTTTAAAAGGTCGCCTATAGGGAGCAGGTTCGGGCAGCACTGCATACCCACGCTGGCGCAGATGGTCCTCAAACCATCTGAGGGGGGCCTGATTCTTTGAGCTAGTTTGCGTATCACAACGCATAAACTGGAGATACAAATTCAAGAGCGACATTTTGTCGAGACGTTCTATGAGGGTATCTATCATGCGCTCTGCTATAGGCCATTGAGCATGATGCGTTCCCTTACGCCAGGCATCTCCAGCCTTGTCGTGCAGCTCTACAATCTCAAAAATTGCTTGCTCGTTAAGATAGCGCCTGGCAAAATTGCAGGCATGAATTTCGTGATCGGGCTCATCGGGGGTACATTGGTATTTAAAGGTATCGTGCAGCAGCGCTACAAGACGCAATATGCGTCTTTCTTCGGCATTTGTAGCGTGACGATCCACATTTTTCAGCACATCAGCAATATGGTTAATCACTTTCCCTTCTCGATGGCCTGGGCGCACTTTTCCCCACCTCGCTCCCCGACACCAATCAGGATCAGCACAAATCTGTTTCTCAAGTTCGGTTTCTAAGCAAAATGGAATTTCCAATCTACATCATCCTTTAAGCAAAAGTTCTTCTCTTGAGAAGTTTTTCAATAGGTTAACCTGTCTTTGGACCAGCTAACAACTTTCTCATTAGATAGGCCTTATCCTAGTTATGCCCCTTTCACCCTGGCGCAAACAGCATGCTAAAAGGCCTTGTATGTCAGATATTTCGCGTTCATATATCTTTGCTTGCTTTCAACTATAGGTGTCCAACATGAAATAAAGATGAACACGGCGGCATTCATTGAATGAATAGGAAAAAGTTACCAACAACTCAGCAATGAAAACGCAATAAAAAGACTCCAAATATATGTCACGTTGCCTCTATGCCACAAATCATCAAACTATCTCAGCATTAATCAATGCAGCTTGCTTTCTCTAAGCAAGCGTGAGTTGCTTTTGCCTTTTAACGTATTAATAATTAAATCTTGTTCTTGACATAACACTGGACGGGAATGTTTTATGCAGAGTTTGTGGTTATTAACAATAACCATGATGTTATTTTAACAATCTGAAAAAACCGAACCATTGAAGCTCATGGTAGCCTCATTGGTTCGAGCCGATGGTAAGGGCAACACTGCAAGTGAATTTGCCCTTCGTTGCATGTTCCTCAAGCGCATGCACTACCATCCGCACAGCGCAGTGGGAAAAAGAGTTATGGCGAACTCGTTATGTGATATTGCCGGCAAAATATTCCATGCCGGTAAATTTTATATAAGAAGTTCCATATTTACTCTTATTAATTTTAAGGAGCACATGTACATGTCTATCAGGCGGGGATTGACTGGCCGCTTTGGCTTTATCGGGCTGGTCATGCTAACCCTCTTGTTAGCTGCTTGCGGAGGTGGCACGCCGCAGACCAACAGCAGCAACAACAATGGGATGAGTAATAATCAAACGCTCATTTATTCAACGCAAGGTCAGCTTGATGTCACGGATTTTGATCCGGCCTATTCTGGCGGCCCAATCGGACCCAATTTTTATTTTACTGGTCTGGTTGAGCTTAACGAAAAGAATGAACTGATTGATCAACTCGCGCAGTCACATGAGCTAGCGTCAGATGGCGTCACCTGGACCTTCCATCTGAAGCCCAATTTGACCTTTAGCGATGGCTCGCCTCTGACCTCTGAGGACGTCATCTATTGTATTGAGCGTGCACTCAAGCCGGAGACCAAATCCGGCAATGGACCGGCTTACCTTGGCGCGATCAAAGATGCGATTAAACTGAACTCGGGCAAGATCAAAACTATCATCGGCGATAGCCTGCTGGCCCCCGATCCACGCACGGTTGTTATCGTCACTGAGCAGAAGGCCGCCTATTTCCTGCAGACGCTCACCTACAATACTTCTTTCACTGTGAGCAAGAAATATGCCGAGAAATATGGCAATAAATTGAGCGATCACCTGACCGATCCAATTGCCGCGGGCCCCTTCGTTATCTCACAGGTGCAGGACCAGAAGATTATCTTCACACCTAACGAGCATTATTATGGTCCCAAGCCCAAGCTGAAGAAGATCATTATGGCTTTCTATCCTGACGTCGACGCTTCCTACAAGGCCTATCTTGTCGGTCAGGTCAGCCTGGCTAAGGTTCCTTCGGTCCAGCGCCAGTCCGCCAAGGCGCTGCCAGGAAACCAGTACCATCAAACGCCGATCCTGGGCACGTCGTATTACACGATGAATTATCTTACCAAGCCTTTTGATAACATCAAAATTCGGCAGGCCTTTGCCCTCGCTATCAATAAGGATCAGGTCGCCAAGAGCGTGTTTAACGATACTGTCGTGCCTACGAACCATATCATTCCTTCCGGGATGCCTGGTTACAATCCCGATCTCAAGGGACCGAGTGGCATAAGCAATACGTCTGGCGATCCAGAAATGGCCAAAAAGCTCTTCGACGAGGGCTTGAAGGAAGAGGGGCTCACGCGCCAGAGCTTGCCGCCGCTGACGCTCACTATCTACAACGTTTCGGCCGACGATGGGCGCGAAGCATCTGTCGTTCAGCAAATGTGGCAGCAAGTGCTTGGGGTCTCAGTTAAAGTAGATAGCATGGAGAGTAATGCATATAGAAAAGCTGTGGATGCGACTGCCCACAATCCCAAGGGCTTGATCATGTGGGGCGCTTACTGGAAGGCCGACTATCCAGATCCACAGAACTGGATGTCAACACTCTTCGATAAGGATGCTTACTTCAATAGCGAGAACTATAGTGTGAATCAGTCAAGCAACGTGGCAGATCAACAGAAGGCGGTTGACCTGATGAAGCAGGCTGACGCCAATATGGATCAGACGGCGCGCATGAAACAGTACAATCAGGCCGAGCAGCAAGTAGTCAATGATGTGGCCTGGATTCCCATGTACCAGATGGAGAACCTGAAGGTGGTGAAGCCTTGCGTGCAGAACTATCCCTATGACGCGCAGTTCGTACCAGCTCCCGATAGCTGGGCCAACATCTATATCTCCAATAATCCCATCTGTACCAGCGCGAATGCGGCTGGCTAGATGCCTGTTGTAGATCTTTAGCACATGGGCAAGCACGCGATTGTGGTGTGCTTGCCCTTTTTCTTCCTACATCTATGCCACACAACGAAACAGAGAAGCGGGGCTGGCCGGCTTAGCTGAATTGGGCCCAGATGGGCAAATGGTCAGAAGCGCTGCGAGCCTCGTCGTCAGCGACGATATCACAGGCGGTGAGGTGCGCAGTAAGATCTGGCGAGGCAAAGATATAGTCAAGACGAAGCGAGGGGCGAGAAGGCAGTTTGTAGGTATAGCCTCGTTCCTGGGGATGCAATTTGCGGTAGCAATCGGTATAACCAGCTTGCAGGACCAGGGCAACTACCTCACGCACAAACTCGTCGGGCCTCATTTTCTCTTCGCCCTTCTCGGTTGCCGTAGCCAGGTAGGTTGCGATATCAATCTCGTCGCCTGGGCACAACGAATTCATATCGCCCACCAGAACATGGGGCTGCTGCTTATGCTGCTGCAGAATGCTCAGGATCTCGCGCATCTCAGCCACACGATCTTGCTCGTTTTCCTGCTTACGGCCTGCGCTCAGGTGAGTTGCAAAGAGGGCCACAATAGTATTTTCCCAGGGTACCTCGATCTTCAAGAGGGTCTTGGAAAAGACGGAACGCCGATAATTCTCAGTGCGTACCACTGGTAGACGGCTCAACCAGGCTACATAATATTCGCTGTTGCCCTCGCCAAAGCTCAGGCTCATGCCAAGCTGCTGAGCCAGGGTCTCCGCGTTGGTGCGGCTATTGGCTTCTAGAAGGGCTACGACATCTGGCCGTTGCCGCTCAATGGTATGGGCAATATGCGAGAGGCGATCCTCGCCGCCTTCGAGAATATTATAGCTTAGTATACGTAACGACATAACCTATCCTTTACATTATCTCTCTATCTGGTAAGTTCGGCCGGCAATGGACAGCTAGCCGCGCAAAACACCTTGGGCTAGAGCTTTAAGAAGATTTCTAGATTCCTAGATTTATAGATTCACAGAATTCTATTATCCTGTTTTCTCTAGCAATTTCACTGCACAGCTCGATTGTGCATGCTTCTGTGCCAGTGTAGCACAATCTTGCCTTCAATTGCCCCAAACATACCTCTGCCAACCCTTCCATGAGCCGAGTTACGTTCGAGAACAGATCCGGGTTCTTCCTGCGCAGTTTGCTCCGCGCTCGATCTCTTCTCCTTAGTTTTCCAGGCCAGGATAATAGGCAAGAGAATATATCAACGTGCCAGCACTTTTCTAAGCATATGCTTACAATAGCAACTTAACGCAGCTTAAAACGAAACGGTGACATATTGCGTACCATATCCCTTGACAAACCAGCAGTGGTGGCCTATAGTTTGGATGAATAAATATTTATTCATTATATAAGGAGATTTTATGCCGCGCTCGGAAGCAGCTAATCAGCGGATACGCGAAGAAAGGCGTGAGCACATTCTAGATGCCTCGGCCTTAGTCTTTGCGCGCAAAGGATTAGCGGCTACTAAGATCGCCGATATTGCAGAAGCCAGTAATATCAGCCAGGGGTTGATCTATCGCTATTTTGTCAACAAAGAAGAAATCTTCACAGCTTTGATAGAAAGAGCGTTAGACGCAACGGCCAGCATAGCTCAGGCAGCATTAAAGCAATCTGGTAGCCCGCTAGCAAAATTGCACTGGCTTTTAGAAAACTTTTTCTCGGGGATGTGGGAACAACCGGAATACGCGCAAATGATCATGCAGGCACTTTCCAGCGATACGACGCCGGAAGAGGTAAATATGCTAGTTGCTAAGCATATCAGCCCCATCATCAAGGCCTTTTACCACTTAATCGTTGAGGGCCAGGCTTGTGGCGAAATCATCGCAGACGATGCCAGCATGCTCACTTTTATGGTGCTATCCTGCCTGCAGGGAACGATAAGGGGTATGCTGCATCAAGAATTATTACCAAAACCTGTCGGACCACCCAATCCCGAGATCATTATACGTATGCTCAAAGCTTGAGTTCTCACTAGCTTCTCAAGTTTTGCTCATCTTTAGTAGCGTGCCAGCCTTCACTGTTACTGGTAACGGGATGTTATGCTCTTTTTACAGTGAACTGGGCAACACCAGCGCTACTGAAGCTTGAGAACTGCACGGTTCTAGGATGGGTCTCGTGATGATCATCCTAACAAGAGTAAATTTCATAAAGCGAAGCTACAAATCTAGTGCATCCAATCTCCCTCCAGGGGAGAACTAGCCGCCAAGGAAGGAAATATATATGTACAAACAATCTACCTTACACTGGGAAAATGGTTTGAATGATGCGCCTCTGCCTCCATTAGTCAGTCTGCAAGATGCAGCACATGATGAGCAGCTCATGGTAGCGCTGTACCGTGCTTATGGTCCCGTATTCCGTCTGGCCGAGGCTGGAAAAGAAGCTTCGGTCATCCTGGCAGGGCCAGAGGCTAATGTCTTTATGGCCCGTCATGAGGATGAGTTTTTCAGTACAAAGGAGCAGTGGCAAGAATTTGATGCCATGATCAGCCAGAATCGGGGCACGACGATAACGGAGGCGCGCGATGGTGATGCCAACCGCAAGCGACGAAGCCGGAGCAGTCGAGAGTGGTCACGTAAGCGTATTCTTGATCAGATTCCGCAGATGGTAGAGATAATTCAGGCTTGCACTAGCGAATGGCAGCTTGGCTCAAGTATTGCAGTCCACGCGAGCATGCGGCGTCTGGTCTCCGAGCAGCTAGGAAGGCTACTCGTAGGCTCCAGCCCGCAAGGATATCTCGATGACTTTGTTACCTTTCTCAACACCACCATCAACAGTACGCTCGACACAAAGGAACGGAATAGCGCATCCACGGAGACTGCAGCATATCAGCGGGCTGTTGAGCGCGTTAACGAGTTCAGCCGTAAAGCCTATGAAGAGCATTTGCGCCATCCCCAACCAAATGGCAAGCCCGATATGCTTGATGATGCCATCGCCCAGGCCGAGGGCTACCCGGCACATATGCGTCAGAATATGCTAGAGCTTGTCGCGTTGGGCCCGATGCTGGCTGGCCTTGACACTGTAGCCAATTCTCTCAGCTTTATGCTCTACGCCTTGCTGGCTAACCCTGAAGCTCTTCAACGCGTACAGACAGAGATAGATGCAGTTCTGAGCACTGGTCCCTTGACCTGGGAGAAGTTACAACAGATGCCCGCTTTGCATGGTGCTATGCTAGAGACCTTACGCCTTTATCCGGTCGCTAGCGGCCATGCTGCGCGCGTTGCCCATCCCTTCACCATAGCTGGATATGGCCTGGAACCTGGCACGGAAGTAAGAGTGGCGATGACGGTGCCTCACTTCCTGGAAGAGCTCTATCCCCATCCTTTACAATTTGATATCGACCGCTTCCATGAGCCACGCAACGAACATCGCAAGCCAGGTGCTTTCGCTCCATTTGGACTGGGCAATCATACTTGCCTGGGCTCTGGTATCGCTGAGGTACAAATGATGGTTACAATGGCAGTGCTCCTCTCCGACTATGCATTTCGCTTTGAGCCTGAGGACTATCAGCTTACAATTGAACGGCACCCCTCGCCAGCACCCGGCAACAATTTCAGCGTGAAGATCGCAGAGCAGCGCAACCAGCAAGCAAACCTGGTTTAATAGGAGAACGAAATTCATCCAAGCTGAGCAAGATGTACGCTTAGCGGCATTCTGTTCGCAGGAACACTTGCAGTAGCATTAACCATTTATGTCTATATGAAATTTAGAGGAGATTGCAATTGCAATCTCCTCTTTTGTCACAGGCAAACCCAACTCCCAGGTATAAGCTCAACAAGGATACCAATAAACTCAACAGTAATGATAAGACAGGTAATAAAGCTTTAGAAAACTGCTTGATCAGCAACGTAATTTTCCCAATTAACGTGAGAAACCATTGACAAACTACAATTGCTATGGTATATAGATGTATAGACAACATCCTATATAGATCTTTCTCGTCTGCACAGAGTTAAAAGATGCTCAACGGTGGCATACAAGAG
Organism: Ktedonosporobacter rubrisoli; assembly: GCF_004208415.1. Lineage (GTDB taxonomy): Bacteria > Chloroflexota > Ktedonobacteria > Ktedonobacterales > Ktedonobacteraceae > Ktedonosporobacter > Ktedonosporobacter rubrisoli. Next base: position 398,898 of record NZ_CP035758.1, read on the forward strand.
AGGAAGGTAAAAGGGTGTCCCAGGTCGCGGTTCCTGCGAGTACTGAGATAGTGCACGAAAACTACAGGCCAGAAGCTTCGGATGAAGCGTTTGATCTAGACATACATATTTCATTTCAAGCTACTAGTAGAACTCCGGTTTTCGGCACATGTAGCCATTGTGCAACCTGTCAATTTAGCGTCGATGCATGCAGCAACACGGCTTACCATTGCTAAGGTGATTCAAAAAGAAGTCTGTCCTTGTAGCAAGCTTTTGATATCAACGCAACACCCTTGGGTAAACTACTGTATACTTGTACCCCGTCCGGTTTCTGTAATTGTGCTGTACAGGTAGGACCAGGAGCGTGCCACTCCTGGTCCCCCTTCTTTCCTCATAGCCTGTGAGTGGGCTTCACAAGCAGCTTGGCTGTATCCCTTTTTCACAACTCGCAGCAAATTGACAGTTTATTGACAGTTAAAGCCTACTCAGTACTCTTCTTGTACTTTATCGTAAGTATCCCATTTTTTCATGGCTTCTTTTTGGAAGGAATGCCTTTTTATTAAAAAAGCCGCCCGACAGTAAACCCAGGCGGCTTTTCCAATTGCTTTATTAGCTTACTTAGAGAGGCGGTCCAAGATCTGATCGAGCTTCTTATCTTGCGCATCAAAACGGCTATCCACGCTATTAAATCGGGTATCCATCTTATCTAGCCGCTGTTCTACCCCATTAAAACGTGTGTCTACTCTGTCAAAACTGACATCTATCCTATCGAGCCGATCTTTTATCTCCTGGACATCTGCTTTTAATGTCTTGATGTCCTGACCCTGGCTCTTTACCGTGAACGTCAGCGCGGTTAGAGCCATATTTACATCTCCAAATTGCTGGCGAACAGCCTTTGCCTGTTCATCAAACCGAGCATCGATCGCAGCAAAACCCTGGTTCATTTGTTGGCCAATAGCTGTAAATTGCCAGGAAATCGCCTTCTCCAAGCTATCAAACCTTTGTCCAATAGTCTGCTCTAAACCGGCTTGCCGTCTTCTCTGCTCTGTGATCTGTTCTTGCAAAGCCGTGATCCGTTCATTGAGTTGCCGAATATCAGAGACATGTTCCCCTTGCAGGGTAGAAAGCGCGTGCTCTAATGCCGCAAGTCGTTCTTCTAATGTTGGCATACAATCCGCCTCCTCATATGCAGAGTATAGCATACTTTTTTCGCAAGCTGCTCTGCATCTGACCTTTCCTCAAAAACCTTCTCATCTATCTTCTGTTGCGTGCCAGTTTCATGTGTCCTGCCTCAAGGCTGGTACAGTAACATCATAATACTACAAGCATATCGCAGCAGGAATTAAAAAGGCAGAAAGAAACGTGTTATGAATAAGGCTCCCGAATAATATATCCGGGAGCCCTTCTTAAATCAGATGATTGCCTGAGCAACGGCTCTCCCGGCAGTCCTACCCGAGAAGATACAGCCCCCAAGGAAGGTGCCTTCCAGGGAGCGATAACCATGCATTCCACCTCCGCCAAAACCGGCAATCTCTCCAGCTGCATACAGCCCGGGCAAGGGCTGATCGTCAGCCTGAAGCACCCGCGCTGCCAGATCTGTTTTCAGGCCTCCCAAAGTTTTGCGGGTCAGGATAGAGAGCCGTACGGCAATCAAAGGCCCTGCAGCAGGATCGAGTAACCGATGCGGCTTCGTCACACGAAATAGTCGGTCGCCCAAATATCCACGCATTCCGCGAATAGCCATAACCTGAGCATCTTTGCTAAATGGGTTGCGTATCTCCCGATCGCGGGCAACAATCTCTTGCTGCAGCTCAACCAGGTCTATTAAGGGCTCCTCTGTCATTTCATTCATGGCTCGTACGAGGTCAGGGAGGTTGCGCTTTACGATAAAGTCTGTCCCCTTACGCTTGAAGGCTTGAACAGGAGCCGGGATACCAGGCAATACACGGCTGAGAACCAGAGGGATGTTACGGCCTGTCAAATCAGGATTCTGCTCGGAGCCAGAAAGGGCGAACTCGCGCTTAATGATACGATCGTTAAGCAGAAACCAGGAGTAGTCATATCCGCTAGTAGTGATGTGCTTAAGCGTCGCAAGCGTATCGAAGCCGGGAAAGAGGGGAATCGGCAAGCGATGTCCGCGCGCATCCAGCCATAAAGGAGATGGGCCAGCCAAAATTCTGATCCCATGAAGAGGCCAGATTGACGCGTAATTGTGAATACCTTCAGGATAATGCCACATGCGATCAGGATTGATCAGGTGCCCTCCGTTCCTGGCAACTATCTCCAACATACGCCCATCAACATGATCGGGCACGCCCGAAATAAGATGTTTAGGAACAGGTCCTAAGCGAGCAGGCCAGTTCTGGCGCACCAGGTCGTGATTGCCACCAATGCCGCCCGCCGTTACAATTACCGCCTGCGCCTTTAGAGAAAAATCGCCAATGACCTTCCGTGAGCTTGCCATGCCTCGGCTAACGGTATCAGGTTCCAGCACATCTCCCTCAACTCCATTTACTACTCCTTCGCTCATTGAGAGAGCCGTGACGCGATGGCGAAAGCGCAAGCTGATCAGTCCTTGTTGTTCCCCTTCACGCACCCGCCTCACAAATGGCTCAATGATGCCTGGACCTGTCCCCCACGTCACATGAAAGCGCGGAACGGAATTGCCATGGTCGGTGGCGAGAGAGCCCCCACGCTCGGCCCATTGCACAAATGGAAAGAAGCGAATACCCCGCTCATAAAGCCAGGCATGTTTCTCACCCGAGGCAAAATTGACATAAGCCTCGGCCCAACGGCGCGGCCAGCAATCCTCTTCGCGGTCAAACCCTGCACTACCCAGCCAATCCTGTAGAGCCAGATCGTGAGAATCCTTGATCCCCATGCGCCGTTGCTCCGGCGAATTAACCAGAAAAATTCCTCCAAAGGACCAGAATGCTTGCCCTCCCATTGAGGCTTCCGGCTCCTGATCCAGTAAGATCACTTTCCGGCCTGCACTCACCAGTTCCGCGGCAGCAACTAACCCTGCTAAGCCGGCTCCCACAATAATAACGTCGGCTTCCTCGTGCATTTTTCTGTTCCTCTTCCTAAAAATTTAGTTCACTCACTCCGAGGAGGAGCGGCGTGACTGATACACTCATCTTAAAGAGTGCAAGATGGTTGCCAGGAGAAATAATACATGGAAAAATTTCTTGCTGGCAAAGTCAGCTCAATAGCCTGAGTCGAAAGCAGTCAATTTAGACTAATGGCACGTCCTTTGACCGGCTACCTTCCCAGATCATGGCCCGCTTACACTGCATTTCTCATCTTTCCCAGGCTGCGCTTCTGTTGGAACATGCAGCGAAAAGCTGAATAGTACTCCGCTTATTTTATAACATCTCTTCATTTTGCACCATAAGCTATTAAAGCAGCATTTGTATGAATTTTTATAATGTAGAGAGAATGCCCTTTGAAAGAGCTAGTATTAAGAGCTGAAGAAAAGATTATGTGGAAGGGAGATTTTGATGAGTCATTCAAACACACGATGGGTTCTCGCATTTAATGCATCCTGTGGAACATGCCGGGCGATCTCTGAGAGGGTCGCGCAAGCCTGCGATGGAAAACTTGAAGTGCTTCCATTGACGGACTCCAAGGTGGAGGAATGGCGCGAGCAAGCCTTAGGGCCACAGGCTCCCTGGGCTCCGACGTTGCTGAGGGTCTCAGAGCAAGATAGCCAGGTACAGGCCTGGACGGGGCCTGCCATGGGCATCTGGCTTGTCCGTAGGCTTGGCTTAAAATCGACGATGCGCGTGTTGGCGGCCCTGGAACGGCTTCGGCGTGGGGAAGAAGAGCAACTTGCGAAACCTGTGAACGAGGGAGTCATTGGACGAGCTCAGTTCCTCAAGCTTTGCGCTGGGGGAGTGGTAGCGGCAGGCCTGATTATGATGGGGAAGGTGCCAGCCTTCGCCGCAGGTGATGGGAAACTATGGGCCGAGGCCCAGGCCTGGGTTAAGGCTAACCAGGATCACCTCCCTGCAACCTACGATGAGCTAATCGCTCGCCCCATGGCCTATCGAAAAGCTATCTATCGCGCTTCTCCACTAAGCGTACGAGCTCGGTTCTGGGAGGAGCAGTTGAAGCGTTTTCGCGCAGCACATCCCAATTGTACACCAGAGCAAGAGGCGTTTCTTGAGCGCGCCCACCAGCTGGTGCGCACAAATTTCGCATCCCTGACTGACGCCGATAAGAAGGCGGCTATCGATGCGTTTGGTAAAGAGCAAGCGCATGCCCTGTTTGCCACACTTGGACCGGCAGAGTCTACTCCCGCAATGTCACCTGCCAGGCCGGCAGATGACGTCTGCAACTGTACGGTAGGCCATGACTGGTGTTCCGATTCCACCTGTCACTGGTACTCGTGTGCTCAAGAGGGAGGATGTGGAGCTTTCTGGCAATATACCTGCAACGGGCTTTGTGGCTAAGCGCCTCTAGCCTTCATTCAGCTGCATAGTTCCTCATTTATCTCATCGGGAAAAATGCAGAGGTTGGCAGCAATTGTCTTTGTCGCTGCCAATCTCTTTTATCAGCTAAGAACTGTCAGGACTTACCCTTTCTCAGCTCGTTCCTCATTTGTCAACGCAGCCTATTGCTTGAACAAGGGCTGTTGGTCGCACTTTCCCTCATCCGCAACATCTGGAGAATCTTTATTCCTCAGGTTCTGTTAAATTTTACGTAATATAGAGTGCTATCCTAAAAAACTATGCAATTCCAGCATCTTCTTGCGAAGATAACCAAAATAAGCAAGTAACTTTGTAGCCATAAAATAAATAAGAAGAAGATACTACGTTAATGCTTGACATTTTTTAGCAATGCATATAAAGTCTATAAAGCTACATTCAAGCGGCATATCCTTTTCTCTATCTATTTTACATAGTAAGTTTGGATAGCGCTATTTCCCAAAAGCATTTTTATAGTTATTTACCCTTTTGCAACTTTAAGGTACTCTTCTCTTCGATCGCAACAATGCTCCTTTGGTCGGGACTGGAGAAGAGTTCTCTGAATTGAACACTTTTTATATAGGAGGCAGCATATGGCATTAGAAGCCGGAGACCTCTCAGCCGCGGAGAGATCAATGCAAGATCAGGCAGCCACCATAACGGCGCGTCAGGATCGCCTTCCTCTCTGGCCGTTGCCCACGGGATTTCTGATCATTATTGGCCTGGGCACACTCTTTACTTTGTTTGATACTCTGGATATTAACGTTTCCTTCATCCAGACCTGCGTACAGATTGTCCATGGATGCAATCCTACCAATGCCGCCCACTTTCTCAGTCTCCCTTCCATGCTCAATCTGATCGGATATGTGATAGGAGAGCTTATCTTCAGCACCTGTGCAGATCGTTTTGGCCGGCGCAATTTACTCATGATGAGTATGCTAGTATCGGGGCTTGGATCGCTCTACACCGGCATTGCTGGGGATTATACCAATTTTATTCTGGCTCGCGTGATCACTGGTATAGGGGCTGGAGCAGATATTGCCTTAACCAGCACTTATCTGAGCGAACTAACCCCACGTAGGAACCATGTCCATTATTTAGCCCTTACCTTCATTGTGGGCTCCTTTGGCTCTATCCTCAGTGTCTGGCTGGGGCTCTTTCTGACTACTCCCATGCCCCTGGGGCTCCCGCTTGGTTTGACCGGTCTACATTTTGAAGGGATCGGCTGGCGCCTGGTCTACTTCTTTGGAGCACTGCTGGCCGTCATTGGGCTCCTCTTGCGGTTTGAACTGCCCGAATCCCCCCGCTGGCTGGTCAGTCGGGGAAGGCTGACAGAAGCAGAACGGATAGTTGGCGCCATGGAGCAACAGGTTGCTCGTCGTCTAGGTGGAACGCTTCCACCATTGGCTGATGAGGTCTCTGTGCTCGTCGATGCTACGCGTATTCCTCTGGCTGAGATCTTGCGAACGCCTCTCTATCTCAAACGGACGATTCTCTTACTCACAGTGTGGCTCTTGAGCTTGATTACCCTCTTTGCGGCTGGTGCTGCTCTGACCGCGCTTTTGCTCGCGTTAGGCTACCCAATCGCGCAAGCGGCCCTGATTACGGCTGTGGCTTCCATAGGATATGTGCTTGCTTCAATCACTGCAGCATCGTTTGGAGAAAAGTTTGAGCGCAAAACCTGGATGCCAATAGCAGGAGTTGCTGTCCTACTTGGAGGTCTCTTGATAGCTTTTAGTTCCGGGCAGGTCCTCATCGCCATCGTTGGCGCTACCTTGCTCAACTTTGGCAATAATGTCTGGCTACCAATGATTTATACCTGGTCAGCAGAAAATTATCCCACCCGTGCCAGGGCCACCGGCTTTGCACTTGTGGAGGGAATTGGACATATAGGCGGAGGAGTGGGCCTGGTCTTTCTTGTTTCGCTCATCCGGCTCGGCCCCACACTGGCCTTTCTTGCTATCAGCGCCTTTATGTTCCTGGCGGCTCTCCTTGCTCAATTTGGACCGACGACGAAGGAGAAGCCCCTCGATGAAGTTTCTCCTTAATAAGGATGATGAGGCTCATGAAAGATATTTCGCATACTCCCTCGCCTTCTGACACTCCGCTTGCTTCCACACCGGCGGATGATGGACGGAACTACCTTCCCGATATCCCATATACTTTACCGAAAGATGCGCAAGAGGATCAGCGGCTCAATCTGCAGCACAACTTGCTACGCGAAGCGTTTGGTGGCAATCTCTTCGTGCCTGTCCTTTCACCACGCACGATCTTAGACGTCGGCTGTGGAACTGGACGTTGGTTGATGGAAGTGGCAAGCGAGTTTCCTGATGCCCAGCTTACCGGTGTAGACCTGCTCTTTCCTCCAGCGTTACAAGAGCCCGGGACCTTGCCGTCCAATTGTACGCTCACCACGGCAAATGTGCTCACTGGCTTGCCCTTTCCCGATGCTAGCTTTGAGGTAGTCCATCAGCGTCTGCTTGCATTTGCTCTGCCCGAGGTAACCTGGCCAGGCGTTGTCGCGGAGCTCGTGCGTGTGACTCGTCCCGGTGGATGGATTGAGCTCGTGGAGTCAGCAGTAGCTTATCGGCAGATGGGACCAGTGACCACGCGTCATGTGGAATGGTTGGTGGAGACATGCAAGCAGCGAGGAATTGATTGTTTAATCGCCAGCCGGTTGGATATACTCCTTGAGAAAGCTGGGCTCTCCTCTGTGAACGTCCTGCGCAAGACGATTCCTTTGGGGCAATGGGGAGGACGGCTGGGAAAAATGGCCCTCGCCAATATGTTGGCCGCGAAACAAACTGGTAAAAAGCTCATTACCACACAATTGGGTATTTCTACTGAAGAATATGATCGCTCAGTGGGAGAATGGCTGCAGGAATGTGAGCGTTTCCATACCTGCATGGAGTTCTTTCTCGTCTCTGCCCAGCGTCCTGATACAGAATAGGCTGCTAAACCCCAGGGGCAGGAAGCCTTTAGCTCGCACTAGCCCCTGGACTCTTAAGCGGATCATATTGAGTGTGGCTTTGGAGATGCCGAAAAGCTTCATAACTTCTTCTGGCTTGTAGTACGCCTTTTCCATATTTGTCTCTGCCTCTTTTCCGGGATTTTTGCGATTCTCATTAATAAGTCATTGCTCGACAGTTCGCAACCGTGGGCAAAGCTGGCCGCGTACAAAGACATGCAGCTTCCTACATTTCTTCTTGATCCTCACCAGGTAGCTCTTCAATGAGAGCCGCAACTGGCACCTCTAGAGCTCTCGCTAAGCGTTTGAGTGTTTCCAAAGTGACATTCACTGTCGTTGGCGTCTGATAGATCTTTCTCAAGGTGGTCAAATCGACGTCCGATTTGCGCGATAACTTGGACTGACTTAAGCCTTTAGCTCGCGCTAACTCCTGAACTTTTAAGCGGATCATAAGCAACTCCGCAGCCTGGCTACTATGGCCCCATTTGCATCTTTTGTCATGAATATCTCTTCTGTATCTCATGTCTTTCAGTCTTTATCTGGCTTTTGGAGAAGGTATAAAGGACTCTCCCTCTTCTTCCAAATTATCGATAAACGACTTTATAGGCTGTATTGCTTTCCGTAAGTCAGTTAGCAGATAAGCGTCTCTTTTCCCCGCTATTTTCTCGAAACCAAGGTGTTCGACTAGTTTCTTCCCCTCAAGTGTTGCAGCTATAGCGTACCACTTTTTAATATCATATTGTCTCTCCAATGAAATGGCCCACTTTATAGCATGCTTAATGATGAAGCGTCCTCTATGCTTATCTTTTTGGGCATCTCCCGTATGATGGATCGAAATACTTGGAATATAAACCGCTAGATCCTTATCTGTCCATTCTCTTATCGCTTCTGGTTGTATATTCTGTTCACTTATTTTCCCATCTATGATGGATTTAATTACAGCTTCTTCGAGAGGCATTATTGTGACTCCGGCAATCCTCCTATTCCCTTCTCTGGCAGACATAAAAATATCAGGGTTTACTTCACGCCATTCCAGTAATCTGTCATACGTCACAATATCCTCTGGTTCATATAAACTGAAATGATTCTGATAGCTTGCCCACAATTCGCTATTAGTTGCCGGGCCAAAGGTAAGTTCGGCCCTATTTTTCCGCCTTAAAAGTTTAACATGTGCATCTATAGCTTCCTTGGGATACTTTCTGCCTCTTTTTCTGCCTTCCTCAAGCTCGCTTGGAATACTGCCATCCTCTGCTCTCCTATTGAGTGTGGCTTTGGAGATGCCGAGAAGCTTCATAACTTCTTCTGGCTTATAGTACGCCTTTTCCATATTTGTCTCTGCCTCTTTCCCGGGATTTTTGCGATTCTCATTAATGAGTCATTGATATTGTAAGTCTTTAGACTCAGTTTGTCTATATAACATGAGTCTTATTTGATTTTTGATCCTTATTGACAATTTGATTTTTAATACCTTATAATTTAATTGCATATTTGATACTTTGATTCTTGATTCTTAACATGGAGCAGCACCACAATAGTCTTGGAATTATTTCTAACAGGAAATAGTCCAATATTCATCGGCAAGGCCAGCGCATTCGACAGTCGGCACTGTGGGCAAAGCTGGCCACGTACAAAGAAAGGATTCGTGGGATATGGAGATGAAGAGTGAAGTGGCGCGTCTGCGTGAGCAGATAGCCTTGGAATGTGAAGCGGTCAAGCGTGGGTTGTCGGGCTATGCCTGCGTGGGGCAGCACGAATTTGTACGGCAAAAATACGCGGCCATCGAAACGCACTATCAGAAGCTCGTTCCGCTGGTGGGTCAGGAAGAGGCTGCGGAGATCACATTCGAAACCTATAAAGACGTTCTGCAGCGCTAAGCCTGCTCATCAGACAAAGGAGAAACAACAGGCTATGCGCCACTACGAGGAACCCATGTGCTGGCTTGTGGTCAGCTATACTGAAGCAATTGCCCTTCACGGTCTCATTCACCAGTTTCTTGACTATCACCGTTCCCCCGGACAGCTCACCGCCCAGAATCGCGAGCTGGTCGCGCTGCTGGAGCATCTCTTTCTGCGCCTGGGAGAAAGCCCCTATGTTCCCGTTGGTTGCGCTCAGAGAGAACAAGGAGGCAAGGCCTGATGCAAGAACCTTTCAGGCTTTCGGTCAAGCAACTGCGCGACGAGATCGAGCAATGCGAGGAGCGCCGGGAGCTTCTCTATCAAGAGCTGCTCACCCGTGCAAGCTTGCAAGAGCTGGCCGAGCAGCAATTCAACGAGATGGCCGAACTGGCCAAAGAAGGCGCCATTTTCATGTTAGCCTTGCAAGAAGGCACCTGCATTAGCGCTTCCTGGCTGCTACAGCGCGACCGCTGGTTAGCTTGCCTCAGGCATACTATAGATGATCTTTTCGATATCGAGCCATTGCTACAATAAGCTACTGACTTGCTGCATACTCTTAGCCTTCCAGATGTCAGCAGGCTACCATACATGATGGTAGCCTGCCTATCGCTGTCTTTCTAACTGAGAGCTATTGTAGCGCGCTTTCCCAGATCTCAACAGTATCAATGATCTCAAAGCCCAATGACCGATACAGCCCTACAGGCGCAACCGCGCCACCATCCACGCCCAGAGCGATAGAGCGAGCACCCCGTGCAATAAGCTGGTTGATACCAGCCTTCAACAAGATGCGCCCCAGCCCCTTCCCTCTCCATCCAGGCACAATCGTTAGATTCGAAATCCAGGCATAGGCCGAACCCGCATCTTGATTACTTTTGTGGGCGTCAAACTGGGCTTGTACCGTACCGATAATCTCGCCATTGGCTGCAGGGGAAATGGCAACTAGAAAGTTATTCTGGGTCCCGTCAAGGTCTGCCCTTAGCGCCTGCATCGTAAGCTGGCGAAAGTTCCACGTATCTGCCCAGGCTCGATTGAGCGCAACCAGTAAGGCTTCTTCTTCGCCAGCGCCTAACTGGCGAATATCTATATCTTCAGGAGACTGCAAGGCAAGATTGGCCCGCTCAGCAGGCAGCAACATGACATATTGCGTACGTTTCAGCGAGAAATGATGCGCGTTAGCTGCCTCACGTGCCCAGGTAGCGCGGGCCGGAATGTAGATCCGCACGACGCAAGCCCCAGCTTCCTGCGCCAGCACTTTGGCCTCACGTATCAATACCTGACTTAGCTCGCTTTGCCGCTGCACCGGAAGCAATGCCAGGCGCACCTCTGCAACGTCTGGCGCTTCCGGGGATACATTGATCCCTACAGCTCCCAACAGCTTGTTTTGAAAGCGCACAATACGCACTGCCGTCGCCCAGCTGGTAAAAGACCACCAGCCATCACCCGGGCGAAAAGCCGCATTATCCTCATCCTGCGAAGCTGCCCAGATCTTCTCAAGCTCGGTAAGATCGGCGCTCGTCTGTGGACGCTCAATCGAGAGCTCATTCAACGCTTGCACTATCGTTTCCTTTTATGTCTATTTGTATACCTGGTCTTTATGCCCTAATTTAATCGCCAGGCTGAGGAGCGGTATTTTTTGCTCCTGTCCCGCCTGGATCGTTATCTGTCCGCTCACCGTCCCGCTATGCGGGCAGGCATCTCGTCCGCTACAGCTCAACCGCACCAGCCAGGACAGTGCAATAACAATCAGCGGCAAATACTCACGAAGCGTCTGCGAAGGCGATTTACCCATGACCTGCAGGCCTTTCTAGTTGTTCACCCTACAAAAGCTGGAGCCGCCCGGCAGGGTCTCTGTCAGGCGGCCTCACAAAGCCTCACTACTTACGGCCGAAGCGGCGTAGGCGCAACGAGTTACCAATCACAGTCACCGACGAGAGCGCCATCGCAGCGGCGGCAAAGATGGGCGCCTGCTCCTTCAAGAATGGAATCAGCGGCGATAGAATCGCGGTCGGGATCAGGATGACGTTGTAGGCAAAGGCCCAGAACAGGTTTTGCTTAATCGTACGCATCGTGGCTCGGGAGAGCGCCAGGGCTACAGGCACACTCGTCAGATTACCCTTGACCAGGGTAATATCGGACGCCTCCATGGCAATATCTGTTCCGGTTCCCATCGCAATACCCGCATCGGCCTGGACTAGCGCCGGCGCATCATTGATGCCGTCGCCGGCAAAGGCTACGACATAGCCCTGTTCCTGCAGGCGCTTTACCTGATTCGCTTTATCTTCAGGCAAGACCTCGGCCAGGACATGATCGGCGGGAATGGCTACTTGAGCGGCTATGGCCTCAGCCGTGCGCCGATTGTCGCCGGTAATCATCCAGACATCCAGGCCCTGCTCATGCAATTGCTTGATGGCTGTCGCAGATTCAGGCTTTACAGTATCGGCAACCGCGACCAGGCCAATTACGCTATCAGCGGTAGCGGCAAGCATAGCCGTCTTGCCTTGCGCCTCAAGCGCCTCCATTTGCTCATTGAATTGCGCAAAGCTAATGCCCCGTTCGCTTAGCAGAGCTCGTGTTCCTACCAGGATCGTCTTTCCATCCACATGCGCCTCTACCCCTTTGCCGACAAGCGCCGTAAAGTGCTCAGGTGCCGCGGCCAGCTCAATATTTTGCACTTTAGCCCCCTCAACGATAGCCGCCGCCAGGGGATGCTCAGAGCCCTGTTCGGCGCTGGCAATCAAGCGCAGAGCCTCACTTGAGGCCATATTGGGTACTGTCAGCACATCTGTCAATTCGGGCTTACCTTTGGTTATCGTTCCGGTTTTATCAAAGAGCACAGCACGCACGGCCTGAATGCGCTCAAGGCTCTCGCCGCCCTTGATCAGAATGCCTTGCTCGGCTCCCTTGCCGGTCCCAACCATGATCGCCGTTGGCGTGGCCAATCCCAGGGCGCAAGGGCAAGCCACTACCAGCACGGCAACCGCTGCTACGATAGCGGTAATCAAGGGATTAGTGCTGGCCATCGCCATCATGCTTGCGTCACTCATGGGTAGGCCAATCGTGTTGCCAATGATGGCCCAGGCAATGAAGGTAAGTACGCCAATCACCAGGACAGCCGGGACAAAGACGCCAGAGATGGTATCGGCCAGGCGCTGAATCGGCGCCTTTGAGCCCTGCGCTTGCTCTACCAGGCGAATGATATGCGCAAGCATGGTATCTCCACCCACTTTTGTAGCTTGCATACGTAGGAGGCCGCGCTGGTTAATCGTCGCGCCGATCAGGGTTTCGCCCTCGACCTTTTCAACCGGGATACTCTCACCGGTGATCATTGACTCGTCAACGGCCGAATGCCCGGCAAGCACAATACCATCAACCGGGATCTTTTCGCCGGGGCGTACGATAAGCTCATCGTTCACGCGCACTTCAGCTATCGGGACCTCTACTTCACGTCCGTCGCGTATTACATGAGCTGTGCGAGCCTGCAGACCGATAAGCTTACGAATAGCGTCGTTGGTCTGCCCCTTGGCCCGCGCCTCCAGGTACTTGCCAAGGAAGATGAGCGTGATAATCAGCGCCGCCGTATCGTAAAAGGTTACGCCACCTACTACGCGTGGGAAGAAGGTAGCAAACAGGCTGAGCAGGTAAGCGGCGGTTGAGCCAAACGAGACAAGCGTGTCCATATTAGCGCTGCCATGGCGCAAGGCTCTGAGCGCACCTTTGTGAAAATCCCAACCTACGATGGCCCAGACAGGCGTTGAGAGCAGCAGCAAGAGAATGTTTTCACCCGGGAAAGCATTCATCAAGAACATGCTCAGGGCCATGATTGGTAGCGAGAGTGCAATGCCCAGGATCAGCAGGTTGCGTTTACGCTGCAGCTCTCGACGTTTGCGCTGGCTCTGCTCATCCTCTTCGAGTACAACTGGTGCGGAATTCGCTTCAAGACTCGCCTTTGCCTCTTGCCGCACGCTGCTCTGTCCATGTGCTGAATCATCAAGCGGCTTAGCTCCATAGCCGACCACTTCTACCTTTTGCACCAACTTGGGTACATCCACCTGAGCGGGATCATAAGTTACTGTCGCACGCTCAGTCGCCAGATTTACCTGGGCCTCATGCACGCCCTGCACTTTCTTCAAGCCCTTCTCTATGCGCATCGCACAGGAGGCACAGGACATGCCGCTGATCTCCAGGGTCAGCTTAGCCTCTTCGGCTTCTTTCTGCGTGACGGCAACATTCGGGCTGGCTGCGGGCTTTTGTAATGACGCGGCTTTATAGCCAACAGCTTCAACTTTCTTGACCATTCGCGCGGTATCCGTCAGTTCAGGATCATAGACGACTGTGGCTTTCTCGCTGGCGAAATTGACCTGAGCATCCACGACACCAGGTACTTTCTTCAAGCCCTTCTCTATACGTAGCGCGCATGAAGCGCAAGACATACCTTCTATCGTCAGGACGGTTTGATCCGTCTGTACATTCTCTGGAATAGGGCAGGCTTGCTGCTCATTTATCCTGGTACTCATGGCATTCCTCGTTTCCTGGCAGGCGCTTCTCTTTGCGCAATCTGCAAACTCTTTTTGTTCTATCCATACCCCCTGGGTATGGGTTTTATAGATTTACTATAGCATACCCTGTCAACCCCTCACCGGGGGTTTTAAAGTGTTGCAGATCGGCAGAAGTTATGAAAATCCAATCCTTAAAGCCAACGCGGCTGCCTCTTGCCATTTTCTTTTCCCTATGTTATGGTATACCCATGCCCTATGGGTAGGGTTTACAAAAATATGTAAAGGGCTTGTAATCATGGACAAACAAGAGAAAAGTGAACGCTTAAAGCATATTGAAGAACTCTTAAGCGCCACACGCTCGATGATCGAGCGCGATGAGTATTGCGTGGACATTCTCAGTCAAACTTATCAGGTGCGCAAGGAATTCGAGGCGTTAGAGGCCTTGATGCTCAAGGATCACATGCACCATTGCGTCCCTGAAGGTATCAAGCAAGATAGAGAGCAAGAGGTGATAGACGAACTGCTTCAGCTCTACACACTCGTTGGAAATCGCTAAATCAGCCTGATTCATAGAGTAAAAAATGGAGGAATTTGTGTCGCAGGTTTTAGATCCCGTCTGTGGAATGACGATTGAATCCAGCACCGCAGCCCGTTCAGCGGAATATCAAGGGCAGACATATTACTTCTGCGCTCCTGGCTGCAAGAAAGCCTTCGAGGACAACCCCGAGCAATATCTCAACCAGCAGAACCAGGAATCAACTGGAAGCACAGAACATTCATGTTCATGTGGCCATTGCCATTAGTCCATTTAGCTAATTTATCTCTATAGCGCCTTGCATTTGTCGCTACAGGCTTGCCAGGAGTCCGGGGACCTGTCAGCTGGTCCCTCCTGGCAGCCTTTCCTTCCTGACGAAGATAGATCCTGCACAAACAGGCCCGAGCATACTTCCTCAGGCTCGATAGCTCTCAGCCTGCATGCCATAGAGCTGAGCATAGGTTCCGTTGCGCTCCAACAGCTCCTTATGCGTTCCTAGCTCACTGATCTGCCCCTCTTCTAGTACAGCTATTTGCTCTGCCATGCGCACAGTATTAAAACGATGAGTAATAAGAATACAGGTATGGCCGCGCATCAACTCACGAAAATGCTGATAGAGCTCATATTCCGCCTGAGCATCAAGTGAGGCTGTCGGCTCGTCAAGAATGAGCACTTGCGAATCGCGCATAAACATGCGAGCCAGAGCTAATTTCTGCCACTCGCCAACCGAGAAATCGGTTCCCCCCTTCTCTTCTGCCATCCATAGGCTCAACATGCTCTGATAGCCATCGGCAAGTTTTTCAATGCGTTCATGGATACCGGCTTTGAGCGCGGCTTTCTGGATTTCCACAGTATTCTCAAGCAAATCAGTATTGCCAAGGCCAATGTTTTCATGGACTGTCAGCTCATAGCGTACAAAATCCTGAAAAATCGCACCCATATTCCTGCGCAATTCCTGAGGCTCAAACTCACGAATATCGATCCCATCCCAGAGAATCTCCCCTTCAGTCGGATCATATAAACGGGTGAGCAGTTTGATCAGGGTCGTCTTTCCGGCGCCGTTCAGGCCAACCAGGGCCAGGCATTGGCACGCCGGGAGGAAAAGATTGATGTGGCGTAGAACCCAGGGCTGCTGCTCGCTGTAGCGAAAAGAGACGTTGCGCAGGGTAATTCCGCTGGTCAGTGGAGGGACGGCGCAAGGCTCCTGCGTCACACTAAGCTGCTCCTCTTGCAGATGCAAGAGCTCCTTGTACTGGCGGAAGAAGAGCATGCTATCGTTCATATTGGAAAGCTCAAAAGCCATGGAGCTCAAGGTGCTCTGTATACTTTCCACGGCGCTGATGTAGAACACGATATCGCCAATGCTGATACGACCAGAGAAGGCCTGGAGTACGACAACGACTAAGGCGCCAGATGTGACTATGGTAGAAAGAAAAGCCAGTCCTCCTTGCCAGCGCAACTCGCGTATCTGTTGTTGCGATTGCGCGCCGAGAATCAGCCTCGTCATCTCGGTAAATCTGGTCAGAAAGTATTGCCCTAGATTAAAGAGCCGAACCTCCTTTGCATAAGGAGCCCAGGATAGCAGGCGGCCATAATAGGCTGCCCGGCGCTCGCGCGGACTATTGTCAAAAAACATGTCAAAGCGCTGCCGGCTCAATTTGATCTGCACAACAGCCTGGGGCAAGACCGTGATACAGACGATCAAGGCCAGCAAGGGGCTAAGCGCGATAAGCACTCCCAGGAAGCTTAGGAGCGTTGCAGCTCCTTTACAAAGCATATTGACGTTTTGCAGCATCTGGGTTGGAGCCATCTGAGCGTGCGTGGCCACCATTTCGATGGTGTTATGAAATTGGGGATCTTCAAAATGAGAGATGCCCGCCAGGCTGTTAATCTTTTGATAGATGGTGGTTTTGACCTGAAGGGTTAATTTTCGGCTTAATTCCGCCAGGAGAAATTCGCTGAGAGGAGCCCCCAGTTGGGCCACAATGAGAATTACTGCCTGAATGAGGAGCAGGGCCATCAACCCCCGCACAAGCTGACCCGGGTCCTGCGCATGGAAGTGCTGCGTAAGCAGATCGATAATGCTCTTAATTATCCAGGCCGTGGCCAGCGGAACAATACCTTGTAGGATCTCCAGAACAATCAGGGCCACACAATACACGGGCTGTACTTGCCAGGCCAGCCACAACATTTGCCCAATATAACGCATAGTTCCCGCGATCAGAGTCAGCCAGCGGCGTATCTTATGCATAAGTCTTTCCTTCACTACCTCATTTTACAGGGCTCGCCTATTTACGCAGTTCTACCTTTTAGCCTGCATCTGCTCCGAGCTTGCTGCCATATCCTGCAGTTCTTGCCAGGCCCTTGACAAGTGATCAGGGAAGCCAGCAAGCTGCACAATACCGCGCGCATCAATCAAACAGAATGCTGGCACGATAAGCGCTTGATATTCTTTGAGCAAAGGATTTCGTTCACGCGGCGCAATCAGCACGGGATAAGGAATAGGAAAAAGTTTGCTAAGCGCTTCAACATGGTTGCGCTCCTCGGCACAGATAAAGACAATTGCAATACTCCGAGTTACTAGCTTCTCTGCCAGGCTCAAAAATTCTGGTATATGCTCAGCCGAAATACTGGTATTGGCCACAAAAAATAGCAATAGTGAGGTATGCTTATACTGCTCAAGGGTAATTGTTGCCCCGTCGAGCGTTTCGGCGCTAAAGGGTGGAGCCGCTTTTCCAACCAGCGCTGTTTCCGGGGTAAGGGTATAGGTTGTATGTTTGGGGGAGGCCTGCGAGAGCTTGAATAGGACAACGCCCACTACCCGTTGGAGCGGGACGGGGCCCCAGCTGCGCGAATCAATACTTGCGGCTCGGTTATCGCCGCAGACAAAGATATGCTCCGGCGGAACAAACCAGGCTCGTTGCCCGCTGGGGCTGACGAAGGTAGCTTGCGCGAGCTCTTCAGCGGGCAAGGGATCATCTGCCGGTAGCGCAAAGATTTCGCCACCAAGAGCAGCGATGCGCTTCACATACCAGTCGGGCGATTTCGTAGGAGAGGCCTGTCTTCCCTTAGCGGCCCTGACTACTACGATATCCCCCTGGTGCAAACGTCCACAGAGCCAGCGGCACAACACCAATACCCGTTCGCCATGCTCCAGGCCAGGGGACATACTGGGTCCAACTACGGTAACAATCAGCAGCGATAGGCGCAATAACGTCACTAATCCACAAATAAAGCATAGAAATATGCCACACACAAGCAGGAAAAGAGGCATAACAAACTCCTCTTCCTAATCTGAAGCCACGATGAATCAGAGTTGATCAACGGTTTCCTTCATGGATACTACACCGAAGAGCAGCATCCATGAAAGTCAGCTAATTAAGGGTTAACAAAGGGCAGCAGCGGCCCCACCGCAACCACATTGTGGAATGCAATAGGCGATACCGTTAGAACATCTATAGCAGTAATTGCTAGAGAAGCAATCACAACGAGGGCCACAATAAGGTGAGCAGCCACTACTTATAGCCTGGGCCTCGAAATCGGGCAGCAGGCGGGAAGCCATGTTCGAGATAAGCCTGTTGAGAAGACCGGAGCTGCTGGAGACATGATCTAGCTTTGTTAGAAACGTATCGACAAGGTGAGACATAGATACAATGTCCTTTCTCTTCCGCTAGCGAAAGCTATCCATTTTCTAACTCGTTAAACTGCCGAAGAAACTCGCTTGGGTGAAGTGTTACGCGTATAAGCGTTTTCTTTTGCTGCTGCGGTGCCTCCTTTCCTTATGCTGGGGACGAAAGTTTACTCCAGCTAGAGATCAAGGCCGTCCACCTGGGATTATATCCATCCGAGAGGCCGGCAGATTCAACGACACTCTGGCTGTTGAGCAGACAATAGGATGGCGTCATATGTACTTTATAGTCCTGGAAGAAAGGATTGCTCAGGCGGGGAGCCGAAATTATGGTAAATGGGATCTCCATTTCCTGAGCCCAGGCCCGCGTTTGTTCCACGCGGCCATCGCTCACAATGATCAGATCAGTCTCTGATTGCTTGATCTGCGGCTGTAACGGTTTTAGGGTGGCAAGAAGATCGTGGCAGGGCTGGCAGCCAGGGGCGGAAAAAATAAAGAGGTTTGCCCGCCCAGTTCCGCTATAGTCTGCCAGGCTCACGCTTGCCCCATCCAGGGTAAACGCTTTAAAGTCTGGTCCCTTTGTACCGGCCCTCAATCCTTGTTCAGACGTCTCAAGGCGTGGTGTACTGATACGATTGTAGCGCCTGACAAGGGCCAGGGTCAGGAGCAGATTGAGGAAAAGAAAAATCCACAACAGAACCGAGCTGACCAGGAGTATAGCTTGTAACTGCATGCATGTTCCTCCTCTAGGGCAGAGACAATAACATCGATTTAGTTAGCACGGAAAAGCTGTATGATCTGGCCTAGCTGAAGCCAGATTAACACGAAGATTCCTGCACTAACGCCGCTGAGTAACCATTCAGATGTACTCGATCCTGCTGAGACTGGCCGGAGAAGCAGAATTGCGCTACCGAGCAGCGTACAGCCAATAAAGCCGGCGTTGCGCCAGATATCGCTGAGGGTTACTGGATTCTTGCTGGCTCCAAAGCAATTGCAGGAAGTGTGGATACCACGAAGCAGGACCATCGTCATGGCCACAGAAAATAGTAGTAGTAGGGCAAAGGCAAGGCCAAAACCAGGAAATAGTAGCCAGCTTCCAAAAGCTAGACAGATGACGACTGTTAGCTCTCCTCCCAGGATCAACCAGGCAATTATCACGCTCAACGCAGCGGGAAGCAGGCGAAAGCTGGTAATAGTATCCCGAAACGCGGAAACATTGACGATTTTGCTGCCGAAGGAAACTACAAATACCAGTCCAATAGCCACGCGGCAGAATATAAGGATACATGACAGTAGCTGTGTTGAGAACATCGCAACCTCACCGAAAAAGCTCTACAGTTGATGGGCAAAGAGAATAAGATGCAGCGCTGTACATTTTCTTGTGAGTGACGAACTGTCCTCCTTTCCTCATTATGACATGACATCATGCTCTTATCTACCCTAAATAGACTACCTAATAAAGCACGCACTTTCTTCCCAGCAGTAATGTATCAAAGTAGTGCCTGAAGAATGCTGTTCACGTAATAGCTACTAAGCTAGAAGTAGTAGTAATAATATGAGTTAGACGAGCGAGCTAATTGGTTACTTATTATATACATTGGGATATCGTCTTTGTCAAGATGCGAATATACTATGTTTAGCTTTACGATGCTTTCTTGCTTTGCAAAGAGAATATATTTTGCTAAAGGAGAAATAGGCATTACCATATTCTTGAGTTTATAAAAACATATCAATCGATACTTTTAACTGACGGAAGTTAAGCGCTGGCCCAATCAATTTTAGGTCCCTTCACCTGGATACAAGTATCTGCTTAAAGCTCGGGGCAACGCTGAGATAATCTAAGATGGGGACAAAATGCCGAAGCTCGCGAAAAGAAGCGTTATTTGAGTCAAAATTCGAGGCAGATCTGTGGCTCTCTTAAAGAGCCACAATTTCAGAACAGCTACGCGGGAAGAGTTAGTTTCTCAAGATCTTGAGCATATAGCTCATAGCGCCAGATCGGAACCTCTCGCCACTCCCAGGGTGTGTTTACAATCTCCTCAAGCGAGGTGGCGCTGCTCCAATACAAGAGGCCGTAGCGCGTAGCGCGATGCCCGATGACGCCAACACTTTTCCCATCATACTCGCGCATGACGTCGCGCAAAAATGCACCCATACGCTTGACAACCTGGAGCAAGCTTTCGCCATTAGGAAATGGTTGCCTGATGCGGCGCGCAAACTCTTCCTCCACCTGGGCAACTGGATACTGGGTCATGTCCCCATAATCATACTCACGCAGGCGTGCATCAGGGATAAGCTGCAGATTGCGTCCGGCAAAAGCAATTTGGGCCGTCGTGGTAGCACGCTGAAGATCCGAGTGAAAGATCGCCTCCAGCTTCTGATCTGCATAGTGTTGCCCAAGCTCGCTGGTCTGTTTAAGACCTGCGGCAGAAAGAGGTATATCTGCATGGCCAGAAGCGCGCCCGGCCTCATTATCGACGCTTGTCATATGGGGAGAATAAAAAAGTGTAAGCATTGCTCTCTCCTGTTCCGGTTTGCTCATTGTGCCCGAAGAGCTAACAAATCCTACAGGTACCGGTTGTTCCACCCTTCATCAATCCTATATATCTCGCGGCACAGCATTTGCCTTCAGTATGACATATTGACGTCAGGAAAAGCTACCTCTTGTGAGTTACTTATCTCATAAGCCTCTGAAGCAAATATCCGCCTGCCTTACCGTCCCTACAGCTTTCTCGATCTCCAAGCCCGAAGCCATCTCCTATGATCGAGCGTTTTTCAGGCGGCCAGGTGCAAGACAAAGAGCAGGCATGAGCTAACGCCAACAAAGATGAAGAAGGAGAGAACGGCAATACCAAGCGCCTTGAGGCCTGTACGTCTAATTACGCTCAAGTCAACCATCAGCCCCATGGCCGCCATCGCCATAACCATCAGGAAGACGCTGATCTGCACCACAATGTTGGAGACATCCTTAGGCAACCAGCCAAAGGAGTTAATCGCTCCAACAGCCAGAAAACCGAAGACAAACCAGGGGATAGGAATATTTTTCCAATTGACAGATCCACTCGCACCGTCCTGCTTGCCTTCCTTAAAGGCCAGGAAGAAAGCCAGGAACAGGGCCACCGGAGCCAGGAGCATCACGCGGGTCAGTTTTACTACCATGGCCATATCGGCCGCCCCAACTCCTCCTACGGGACCTGCAGCCACCACCTGGGCAATCTCGTGAAGCGTTGAACCTGACAACAGTCCGTAAATATGTCCATGCAAATGCAACAATGGAGCAGCGAAGGTAAAAAGCAGCACGCCAATTGTCCCCACGAGTCCACAGATCGCCACAGCAAGCGAAGTCTCCTCTTCATCGGCACCGCGCAGTAACGCACTAACAGCCCCCACCGCTGAGGCACCACAGATCGACTGTCCAACGCCAAGCAAAAAGCTCAGGTGACGCGACAATCCCAGCTTGTGAGCCAGTTTTGGCAGTACCAGAAGCCCGAAAAGGATAAGCAGAACATCCAGCAAAAGTACCTGCAAACCGCTCGCGGCAATGAGCTGGAAGTTTAAGCGCACACCGGTGAGAATAATGCCGTAGCGTAGCACCTTCTGAGCCGAGAAACGCACACCACCGGTCAAAGTAGCGGGTAATCCGACAATTGCGCGCCAGGCAAGGCCCAGAATAAGCGCAATGGTCAGACTGCCAACCGTTGCCAGCCCGGGCAACAATGCCAGTAAAAACGCAATCAAGCCGAGCAAGATAGTAAGGCCCAGACCCGCGCCCCAGGCCTTCCAGTCTGTGTGTCCCGAACCTGGTTTCTGCTTCGTGGAGCGTTCCTGCTGTAATTCTTGCCTTTCCTCTATCTGCTGCTTTTCATCAACATACATAAATAGTCTTTCCCTCTTCTAAAGCTTTCACATCCAGATATAGTAGAGCAGCACTTCCAAATACTTCTCGCCAATCAGACAGACTTATGAGTATGCTGTATGCTATAGCTGCAACCAACTAATGTTACTAGCAGCCAGTATAACGTCTCTCTAGCGATAACTCCAATACATGTTATATATCCTGTCCATAACCTGAAATTATAGGGGGCGGGTTTGCTTTAGGCGTGGACGCTCTCGCTTCATCAACGCAGATCTGGTCTAGGCATAGTTCTGGAAAGCGCTCTGGGGATAACGAGAACCATGGAGAGCCGGGGATCTCCAGAGGATGCGCATGAAAATACGCCAGAAAGATTTTGTGGTTTTTTATTATCTCAACAATCATTAGTATATAAAACAAAGTAGCCCAATAGTTCTCTAGCCTTGCCAGAAATGGAAGGTATGGAAAGAATAGAAAGTAGAAGCATAAAATAGCCCCTTTGAAAGGATTGAACGTACTTCATGAAGACATCTCGCGTTCCTTTCACTACTCTGATCGCTGAATTAGCAGACCTCGATAGCCAAGTACGTCTGCAAGCCGTTAAAAGCATCATGCGCCGTCGCAGCGAACGAGCGCTGGCATATAACGCATTAGTGGGCTTACTCAATGACCCTGAGTACCATGTATGTAAAGCTGCTATCAAAGCGTTAGGCGTGCTCAAAGAGCAGCGAGCATTCGCAGTACTGATCCCGATAGTTACTCACAAAAACGCGCGCCTGCGCCTGCTCACGCTCCAAACGATGGCAAAACTGGATCAAACACGCACTATCCCCTATTTGCTTTCTGCCCTTCAAGATTCGAGCGTCCTTGTTTGTAGCATGGCGGTTGGTATTCTGAGCGTTTCAAGAGATGTACGGGCGGTTGAGCCTCTCATTGCCGCACTGGGCGATACATATCCTAGTGTTCTCCCATCTGTGATCTCTGCTCTAGGCTCACTGAAAGATGCGCGCGCCATCGCTCCCCTCATTGCCCTTTTTCCCAGGGTGGATTCGCATTCGCGCATTCGTATACTCTCTGCGTTGGGACAGCTGGGTAATACTCGATCCTTCGATTTTCTGATTTCTGCTCTCGGTGATTCAGATCCTTATATCCGCTCCTATGCCATTGATGCCCTGGTCAATCTTGGCGATAAGCGAGCGGTCGATCCTCTCATCGCTGCTCTGCGTGATCCTGATTACATAAACCGTATGAAGGTGACCTATGCTCTGGCTAAGCTCGGTGATAGGCAAGCGGTCGATCCTCTCGTCGCTGTTCTAGATGACGCCAATGCAGATGTTCGTAGGGGAGCAGCCCGAGCGCTGGGTATCCTGGGTTATGCATGAGTTAGAATCCACTTGCTCGCTTTGCTGGCACATCTAACTATTCATTCACTTTCCTCAGACCTGCCCCCTGCATCAGCCGTCAGAGGCCAGCTAAGACGAAGCGGGACATCAGACTAGCAAATTCGTGTTATGCTAAATACGTGGCATATTCTCACGAGTGCTAGCAAGGAGCAAGCGCACAAGGCAATGAATTTCAATCAGCTATTGATATTTCATAAAGTGGCCCAGAAAGGTCACTTCACAAGAGCGGCGGAAGAGCTTTTTATCAGCCAACCTGCCGTCTCCAAGCAGATACAGGAATTAGAAAAAGCTCTAAAGCAGGCACTTTTTACGCGTAGCGGCTCCAAAATTTATCTCACCGAGGCCGGCAAAGTGCTTTACGAGTATGCAGAGCGTATCTTTGCGCTCAGTACTGAGGCCGAGGCTGTGCTCGATGATATGCAAAATTTGCGGCGCGGCCGCCTTGCTGTAGGGGCCAGCACGACTATCGGCACCTACCTCCTGCCGGAATTGTTAGGAGAATATAAAGAGCGCTATCCGGCCATAGACATGACTATCGAGATTGCCAACACTGAGGATATCCAGCAAGAGGTTCTCACGCATCGTCTGGAAATAGGCATCGTAGAGGGTACGGTATCTCATCCTGAGCTTACGCAACAGGCCTGGCAGCAAGATAGGCTTGTCCTCATCACCTCAGCAAGCTTTGCGCGTAAGCTTACAGATCCAGTAACGCTTCAACAAATTTTTGCCCAGCAACCAACCTTTATCTTGCGCGAACAGGGCTCCGGGACCCGAGAAATTCTAGAGCAGGCTTTGAGCCGGCGAGGGATCGGACCGTTATACCCGATGATGGAGTTAGGCAGCACCGAAGCGATCAAGCGAGCTGTAGCCGCAGGACTAGGCATCTCGTTTGTCTCTGAACATACCATCCAGCTCGAAATTGCCACGGGTCGCTTAAAACAAATCGCGCTGAGTGACTGTGAAATCGAGCGCCAGCTTACAATTGTCTCAGTCAAAGGCAAACGAATTTCCCGAGCGGCGCTAGCCTTTCTCGATCTGCTTACTCACATCCCGAGCGGCATCAGCTAGTCTTCGAGGATAGGGCAAAGCGCAGGCCCACAATACCCCCCAGCAGTCCAGCGCCAGCGCCGGCTAACAGACCAACCAGTAAGAAGCTGGCAAGTATATTACTGACGAGCAGGGCTAGCTCAAAAGTGATATAGAACGAGCGCAAATCGGCAGCATTGCTCATCTGAGGACCACTCAACCATGAGAGCATAGGAATAAAGGTCCACAGCGACTGACCGATAGAGACTATTGTGCTAATGATACCAAAGAAAATACCTGCCCAGAGGCCGGTAGAGAGGCCAATCTGTTTATCTCCGCTTCGACGCGCCGCCAACCATCCTACGACAAAGTAGACAATCCCGGCGATCAACATTTGCAAGATAAGCCATTCCAGATGGGATGGCTGAAAAAACATGACCATAACCGTACCAAGGCTGTTATTAGGAGCTCCTCCGAAGACGCTGAGGGCCGTAAAAGCCTTATCCAGCCCTACAAAACTTAGCATTTCCAGAATCACAAATACTATACAGGCGGCAACAAAGCTTTGCCAGCGTATATTTGTTCCTTTGCGCACTACTCTCCCGGCTCCTTTTCCTTAGCTCATTATATTTTGCTTAGCTTTGACACAAGCTAATCATGCAACTGCATCTCTACAAATTTGTCTGAACATTCATTAGCCATATGCGCTTTAAGCTATCTGTTGCATGCTGCTGCTCTATAATCTGTGTCCCACAAACTATTTCCAACATTATCAGCACAGATACATATGCCTAGTCTCTATCTTACCTGTTCGACGGACATTTCGTAAACTGTACAGCCCCTTTGGGCGGTGCCTTCGGGGCTGAAAAAGATAGATCATACTATTAGTTTCGTAGGGATCTCTTTGCGAGTCATCTTCCCAATATGAGATGCTCCATGTTTAAATGAGCTCCAGGGCAGGGAAAGCAAGGTACTTCCCCGCCTTTGGTAATCATTGGCCCTTCTTAAGATGGATCTAATCAAGAGCCTGCCCACTTATAAAATGCTGACGAACATGGGTCAGTGCTCCATATGGCGCGTCGCTAGAGATGAACACGTTAAGGCTTTCATCGGCAAATCTGTTTGCCGCTAAGGCCCTTGGAAACATCAATTGCTCATAAGTATGAATAGCCTCATCAAGGCTCTGGCGCTCGCTGATTGCCCATCCAAGTTCAGCAGCATCAAGCATAGCTAGATTAACGCCCTGGCCGGTGGCCGGCGACATCAGATGAGCGGCATCACCAAGTAAGGTCACTCCTGAATGAAAATCCCAGCGGTGTCCGACTGGCAACATATACAATGGCCTGACTACGAAATGATCGTTACACTCTTGAAGTAGAGCCTGCAGGCTCGGATGCCAATCGGCAAACTGCTTGAGTAACCAGGCTCGTGCTGCCTCAGGCTGCTCCTCATTAAAGCCCGCTTCAGTCTCCCATTTGAATGGGCAACGGAAAGCAACATAGATCCTTATATGTCCATGACCATTACGCTGCGCAGACAGACCTTTATTAGGAGCCAGAGCGCTCATACTTCCATGCCCAACCAGTTGAGCGACGGCAGGATGCTCTTCATCGACTTGATCCAGCCCCGTCTCGATGAAGGTCACTCCGGTATAGAGCGGTACTGCCTGTGAGAGCAATGGACGCACACGAGACCAGGCTCCATCGGCCCCAACCACTAGATCAAAGGTTTCGCGCAGGCCATTCTCAAAGATCAGTTCGTGGCAACCATCACTCATTGGACGAAGCGAACGCAAATTGCACCCCCAATGCACTGCGCCAGAAGCCAGCGAGTCGAGTAATATCGCTCGCAGCTCGGTTCGATCCACTTCGGGATGATCACCAGCCGATCCCGGATCTTCATCCAGGAGGATAGTGCCATTTTTATCGAGTAGACGGCTCCGCTGGTCTTCGTAGCGGGCCACAGCTCTAAATTCATCAGTAAGACCGGCCATCCGTATGGCTTTTTGACCGGTATCTTGATGCAAATCCAACGTTCCTCCTTGCGATCGTTCAGTGGGAGAAGCCTCCTGCTCAAAGACCATGGCCGAAAGCCCCCGAACCTGTAACACACGCGCCAGGGTTAAGCCTCCAGGGCCAGCCCCAATGATTGCAATCCGTGGAGTCTGCTTTTTCGTCATCATTTCTTTTTCTCCAAGCTAAAAACTATTTGACACTTTCCAATTAGTTAGCCCTTAAACAGTTAGATATTTAAGTATATTCGCAAAAAATAGCGCTTCTACTTTTCTAGATCTTGCATGATCAGTTCAAGCATCTGGATGAGCGCTTCCTGCTGTTCGGGATTCAGGCTATGCGTCAACTTCTCATCCATCTCCTGAAAAGCTTCATCAAATTCTTGCATCAGCTCTATAGCCTTGTGTAGAGGGATGACCAATTTCTTTCGCTCGTCGGTAGGATCGGGACGACGCGTGATAAAACCCTTGCGTTCCAGCCCTTGCAAAAGACTGGTTATAGCGGCTCCCGTTCGTTCAAACGCCTCCTCTATATCTTTCTGGCAGATAGCTTCTCCTTTCTCCCGCTGCGTATAGGTCACGAAGCGAATAAGTAGTGCCTGCTGATGAGTAATATTATAGGGCTGAAGCCGCGCATCCAGAAGCTGCATCGTCCAGCGATTAATCCGGCCCATATACAGCCTGATCCTCTCATCATTATTCGCCATTTGCCAGCTTCGCTCCTTCCCTCTAAATTACTTAAAGGTTTAACTAATTTAGAGTTTACGCTTCCCACTCAAGGATGTCAAGATCTTCTCTTGCCCAGGATTTTCCAGTTCTCATGCCTGAGCCGCCTGAGGAGGGAAACATTAGGGTCGCGCCCCAAGCTTATCAGTGCCGGAAAAAGAGCTAAAAACGAAGAGCTCCACTTGTTTGGTAAACCAAGGTTGAATTTCCATGGGAACAACTTTGCACATTGAAGATAATTTAGCATCAGGGCTCGTGCTCAGGCTCCTGCGCCAGTCGGGTCAACTTGTCTGCTGTCTCCTCTTCGGGAAGCGGAGTATACAGACAGACCGTCAAATTCGGATCATCCTCTACTACCAGGCTCATAGGCTGCACAACCAGGAGACCCATAACGGGATGCACAAGCTCTTTACGCTTGAGGCGCTCCTCGCCGACATCATGTCGTATCCACCACATACGAAACTGTGAGCTGGCCTGCATCAATTGATCCCTACGCTGGATAAACCAGTCCTCATCTGCATGCTGCGCTCCACTAGCCCGAAAGAGACCAAGGATACGCTGAGCCGCTTCCTCCCACTGCACATAGATCTTTCGCTGGGCCGGATCAGTAAAGATCAGCCAGACCAGATTACGCTCCCAGGTGGGCAGGGCTGCATAATCGGCAAAAACCCGCGACGCAGTTCGATTCCAGCCGATGATGTCTAAGCGCTCGTTGATTACAAAAGCCGGGCCCGGTAGAAACGCGTCAAGAACGTTTTGTAGTTCAGGACTGATCTGTGGAAGCGAACCCTGCGTGGGTAAGGGAAGTTGCTCACGTGCCAGCACATAGAGATACGTCCGTTCGTCAGGAGTCAGTTGGAGCGTGCGGGCCAGGCTCTCCAGGACCTGGGCAGAGACCTGAATATCCTGGCCCTGTTCCAGCTTGATGTACCAGGTAAGCCCAATTCCAGCCAGTTGAGCAAGTTCCTCTCGCCGCAGTCCGGGCGTACGTCGCCTTCCTCCGTCTGGGAGGTTAAACTGGGAAGGTTTGAGACGCTCCCGCCGTGTCCGTAAAAAGTGCGCCAATTCAGCCCGGCGCTCCCCATCATTCATCAGCTTTTCCTCTCCTCAGGGTAATAGTTTTTATACTAGCCTAAATTCGGGTGTTGTTCAACTCTTCAAGGTGCGCCATACTTGCGAAACGAAGGCGAGGGAATGAAGTAATGAAACGGCTCATATGAGCTTCGGGCGACTTTCATGCCTCTCTGTGATCTGTCCCCAGCCTTGCTACATTCACGAGAAGAAGGTGTATTGCTAACCATGACAAAACCAAGCTTGCAACATGTTTCCCTCCTTATTCCTCCTGGATGCCAGGAAGCTGTGCGCACATTTTATGGTCATCTCCTTGGTCTGGAAGAAAAAGAGCCACCAGCATCGCTCGCCCAGTTTCAACTTGTCTGGTTCGTCGTAGGTCAAGGCGAGCTAGAGCTGCATTTTGTACCTGATATCGAGCGTCCCCAAGAAAATGATCAGCACATTTGTCTGGCAGTCGATGATCTAGAAAATTATCGGCGGCGTCTAGAGGAGGCTCATGTCCTCATCATCGAGGGCGAAGCGATTCCCTTCCGGCCTCGTTTTTTCTGCCGCGATCCCTTTGGCAATCTGCTAGAATTGACGACTCTTCAGGGCGATTATCGCACGGCCCAGAAGCACTAAAGAGAAAGAGGAAAAAGAACATATGCCTTATGCGCATCTCAATGGCGTCGATCTCTATTATCAAGCAGCCGGTAAGGGAGCTTCAACAATCTATATTCACGGTGGCTATCCTAGTCTGGCTTCAACGCTATACGATTTCTCTGAGTGGCACTTGACCTGGGAAAATGAGCTGGCTTCCTCGCTCCACTTTATCACTTATGATCGGCGCGGTTGCTACCGCTCATCCGGGCCATCTTCAGGCTATGATCTAGAGAATCAGGCAAGAGATCTTGTCGAACTGCTCAATACACTACATATTCCTGCAGCACACGTCATTGGCAGTTCGGCTGGAGGGCCAATCGCCCTGGTTTATGCCACGCTCTATCCAAACCGTATTCTCTCTCTCACCCTGGATGGCACCGGCCTCGACTTGTTTGCAGACGACAAGCAGACTGACGATCTCATCCGCCAGCTTATTACAACTCTTGAGCAAGACGGAGCTGAGGCGGCCTTTAAGCAACGACCAGCGGGCATTGAAACCTCGTTCGGGCCGCTCTGGCTCGCGGCTGAAGCGCGAGCTCAGGGAGAATTTGAGGAATTCCAGGAAGAGCAACAGCGCTTTACGCAGCAGGCTCAAGCGTTCTCAGCTGACGAACGCGTACGCTACTTCGCGCTAGAGCTTCGCGCCATGCAGGCTTATATGAGAGATGACCTATCAGCCTACGCTCGCCAGGTTGGCTGCCCTACACTTGTCCTGCACGGCGATGATGATCGCGTAGCCCCGCTTGCCTGGAGTCAAGAGCTGGCTGAGCTGATTCCTGGGGCACACCTACAGAATATCCCTGGCGTAGGCCACAATCCAATTGCATATTCGGCAGAAGGACGACGCGCCTTGCTCGATTTTATCCAGGGAATAGCAAGCTAAATATTCCCTGGCTGGCCATTCTATTCTTAACACTGCTTGATACTGGCGGTGAGCCAGTATCAAGTCCTTTGCAGGCTGCAGAGAAGATAGAAGGCTGAAATATCTTGCTCCTGTGTAGAGAGAAGCTTATCCAGCAGGCTATTTAGGCATGACTGCTCTCCCGTTCCAGAAAGCCCGCCAGATCTGTGCCTTTCTGGCCCTGAATGCTCTCAGGGGGCTTTTTGGCAAGAAAACGTAAAGGTTTGCCCTGTCCATCAAGCTGATAGTAGCCAAGAGATTGGCTGCCACGGATAGATAGAATGATCTGGAAAATGGCCAGGGCCAGGCTCAGCACCATAAGCGGAGAGATGTGCAGGCCAGGCTTTTTGGGCTGGTCCTGGTTCTTGCGTGGAGCAAAGAACCAGAGCAGACCTTTGGCCGGCCGCACCCGTGGAGCAAAGAACCAGAATATTTCTCGCCCGAGAGGTATGGCTGTCCCTAAAATCTGCACAAGCAAATATTCTCTACTCATACCATAACCAATTGCCTGCTCTCCTCTTTGCTGCGGCCAATACGCTGTGATAATAAGATCTTTCGGTACAGGCTGATCAACTTCTTGCATTATATTAGTACCTTTCTTGTCTTGAATTTCTAACTTTACGTCCTCATACGGCTATCACGTCGCTCCTGCTTCAGAATACGAGACATAAGACAAAAAGTTATTGTCAATAGGAAAATTATGCCTGACGGGCAGACCTGTCCCAGGCGCATAGAAGCTTAGCTGATCTCTGGCCTACATTGACGCACGAAAGGGAAAAGAGTATTATAGCGCGATTATATTTTTGCAAACTGATTTCTTATCCCGACAAGTTCACCGAAAGTAGAAGCTAATCTATGGCACACGAACATAACTTTACATCTGCTCCATCTGAAGAATGCTTAACGAAGGAGCAGAGAGAACATTTATTGAAGCATCAACACGAATTGCAAAAAGAGGCCCGGAGAGTGCTGGCCGAACTACAAATTACTCAGCTACTTAGTCAGGCCGGGACGCTGCGCCAGGTGGGTAGTGCCGAGTTGGGACTGATGGTCTGGCGTGATATTGACCTCGCCATTTCCAGCCCGGCCTTAAGCATCGAGCGTGCCTATGATTTTATGCGCTCTCTCTACATCCATCCTGGCGTCAAGGAAGTGAGTTATTTCAATCAAAGCGGACCTTTTAGCTTAGCCGGGTTAGCAGAGCGCTACTACTTTGCAGTACTCTATAACAGTACAGACGGCCACGAATGGAAGCTTGATATCTCTTTCTGGCTAGGCGAAGGTCTACATCCCGAGCCGATCCATGAAGCTCTTGAACGCCAGCTTACAGAAGAGACGCGCGAGGCAATTCTCTGGATCAAAGATATCTGGTTTCGGCTCCCTACCTACCGACGTGACATTTATAGTACAGATATTTATGATGCAGTTCTACAGCATGGAGTCCGTACCCCAGGCCAGTTCGACAGCTATCTGGCGGCTCGTGGCAAGCCGACGCGCACCAATAAGCCCCGACAGACTCCAGGCCAGGATTAAAGGTAGCAACATCCAGCTGTGCAAATTTAGTTCTTTTCTGCTAAGATAGTCAGAGAGAGCAGCCGTTCAATAGTATAAGTAAAAGGCAGAGAAGATGGAATGCCGAGTTGGTTGCGGAGCCTGCTGTATCGCTCCCTCGATCTCGTCCCCCATGCCGGGCATGCCCAATGGAAAACCCGCAGGCGTGCGTTGCCTCCATTTAACCCAGAACAACCGCTGTAAGCTCTTTGGCAAGCCTGAGCGCCCGGCTGTCTGCAGCCTCTTATCTCCATCCGAGGAAATGTGCGGCCATTCAGCCCGCGAAGCCTTCATCTGGCTTGCCCGCGTTGAAAGAGCGACTCGTCCATGAATATATGTGTCATGGTCAACTTCTGCTTAACGCAATTGGGCAGTGGAGAGGGGACAGCTCTGATATACCTGCGGCTCAGCGCTATGCCACGGCCACGGTATATGCTTGACTTAGATGATTTTCGCTCCTATACTCATAAAGAGCTAGATTAGTTCAATAGTATCAAAAGGAGATCAAGCGGCCATGTCTATTCTCTTTTATTCCCGCCTGGAGAAACCTTACGGCTGCTTTTCTAATTTTTCGCACCATGGCATCGAGATGGATGGCAAATGGTGGCCCACGGTTGAGCATTACTTCCAGGCCCAGAAATTTGCCGGCACTACATATGCCGAGAAAATTCGCAATGCGTCTTCTCCCAAGCAGGCCGCCGACATGGGACGCGAGCACCGCTATCCTCTGCGCCACGATTGGGAGCAGGTGAAGGATAACATTATGCTCCAGGCTGTCTTGCGTAAGTTTACCACCCATGAGCAATTGCGGGACCTGTTGCTCTCCACGGGAGAAGAAGAACTCATTGAAAATTCACCTGGTGATTACTATTGGGGCTGTGGAGCAGATGGCAGCGGAAAGAATAAATTGGGGCAGATTCTGATGCAGGCACGAGCAATCTTACGGCAGGCCAATTCCGCCAGCGCATAGCAGTACAAAACTACGCGAAACTTCATTTCAGGCTAACTGAGCAAAATAGTAAGGAGCGTTTCTTGCCGCGCTATCTTCCAGGGCAGGGATTTCCAGAAGCGGAGGTTAGATGACAGAGCCATTCCTGACAATCGTAAGCAATCCGCAAAACTGGCCAGACATCGTTCTCCCCGTCTTCACGCAGACCCTCACCTGTTCTTTTGCTACACTGACGCGCCAGGGAAGACCTGTTACCAATACGCTCATCCCATATATGAGCGATGACGAAAAGACTATTGATGTTTCCACAGGCCTTACCTCGCCAACGAAGGCGGAGAGAGCGCGGAATAATCCTAAAGTAGCGCTGCTTTTCGCTGATAATGTCACCGGGCAGGATTTTGCCCCTGTCGTACTGGTTTATGGCCAGGCTACTGTACGGGATGCCGATCTACAAGCCAACACTGATCGCTATGTGCGGCTCTCACTTGCCAAAACGCATGCGGCCTTTAGCGGTGTGCCCACCTTTCTATTGCCATTGTTTAGCTGGTACTTCGCGCGCATCTGGATACAGATTACTCCACTGCGCATTCTCTGGTGGCCTGCACGCAATACGGAGCGCCCTCCACAAATCTGGGAGGCGCCAGCTAATCTTGAAGCTCCACCATCCGATCCAGGACCCCAGCATCACATAGCGGGCGGCGCGCCAACGCCTACCGAATGGCGCCCGGCGGCGCTGCATGCTTTACAAGCGCTGAGATCTCCCGTGCTAACTACAGTGAATAGCCAGGGCTTTCCCAGCCCCATTCAGGTCAAGAACGCTGTACTCAGCCAGGAAGGCTTCCGGCTGGACGTGCCTGCAGGAATGCCAGCGCTTAATGAGGGACCGGCCTGCCTGACGTTCCATACGCACCCGCGCAAATTCTATGGTCAGGAGAATAAATCTTTTGTAGGCTACGTCAGCAGCAACAACGAGCGGGAGGCTATCTTTACCATCGAGCGTTTGCTCCCGGACTGGAGTTTCCCTGGTTCGCGCGTGGAGGCTACGCTTCACTTTCTCAACAGCGGCCGCTTTCTGGCTCCCCGCCTACAAGAAGAAGCCAGGCTTCGTAGGCAGCCTGTTCCCAAAGTCCGCCTTCAGCATACGAAGGCTAGCAAAGGAATACCATGACAACCATATTACTGACACGCTCAGAAATTGAGCCATTACTCCAGATCAGTGAGCTCCTGCCACCTCTACGGGAGGCATTCCGCGCCTACTCCTCCCAACGCACAATTTCCGCCCAACGCGCCCGTACTCCGCTGCCAGGGGAACAAGCAGCAAGCGCAGTGCTCCTCTTCCCTGGTCTGATACCTGGTATTCCTGCTTACACGGTAAAAGTGCACGCGAAATTTCCCCAGCAATCTCAGGCCATTCAGGGAGTTATCCTGCTCCACGACCTGCAAACCGGTCAGTTGCTGGCGACTATGGATTCCACAGCGATTACAGCCATGCGCACAGGCCTAGCAGGTGCGCTAGCGGCCGATATCCTGGCCCGTCCTACCGCGAGCCGGGTGGCGATCATCGGCGCAGGTGCACAGGGCAAGTTGCAACTGCGCTGCCTATCCCACGTTCGCAGGCTCTCTCACGTACACGTCTACGATCTATCGGAGGAAAGGGCCAGGCAATTTGCCCACCATATGCAGACAGCCATTTCCTGCCCACTTGAAGTAGCTTCCACGCTTGAGGATGCCATCGAGGATGCCGAAATTATCATCAGCGCTACCTGGTCCCGCAGCCCCTTTATTATGCGCCACATGCTTCAGTCAGGTACGCATATTACGACCCTGGGACCCGACGAGCCGGGCAAATGCGAGGTCGAGGCTAGCGTGATTGAGCAAGGGTTGTTCGTCTGCGATGATCGCGAACTGGCCGTAACCATGGGCGCGATAGGAGGCGCCGGCCTGGGAGCTGAGGCGATCCATGCAGAGCTGGGCGAGATCATCGCCGGCACGCGCCAGGGACGCAGCATAGCTGAGCAAATCACTATCTATGGAGGTGTCGGGCTAGCCTTTCAGGACTTAGCTGTCTGCTGGCATATCTATCAGCAGCTTCGTGAGCGTGGAGCTCAATCAATTGATTTCCTCGCCTGAACACTACTTGCTGATACGTTGCTCCATATATAAGCAATAATTGCGGGCACAACGTATCAGCCAGACTGCCATAGCTTTGCTTCGTGGCAATTATTCTACCGAAGGCTTGACAATCCAATCCCAGCTGGGCATCGGGTCCAGATCCTCACCAATTTCAACGCCCGGTTGCGAGACAGATAGGGCGATACGGCTTCCCCACTCAATATAGCTTACAAAGGCAGCCCTGAACTCGGGATCAGCGGGCATGCCAATCTCGTCGGCTGTCTCCATCAAGAGACTTACCCAACGCGCCCGCTGCTGCTCGCTCAAATGGCGATGAAGATGCTCCTCAAGGAGATGGCGGTGGCCACCACGCTGCTCTGTATAGTTCTTGGGGCCACCAAAGACCTCGCTGAGACACCAGGCTACACGCTTAGGATGCTCCTGCGCCATCCCTATGAAGAGCGGGCGCAAAAGCGGATCGTCGAGTACTTTGCCGTAGAAGGTTGCCGTCAAATTTTGAAAGGTTGCCTCTCCTCCCGCCCATTCATAAAGATTCGGTATCTGCTTCTCTTCACCCATAAATATACTCCTTACCAGATAAACACTAAGGTTATCTCTTCTTACTTGTTTCTTTCCACTACCTTAGTATGTACCATAGAAAATGTTTTGTCACTGCTAATATCTACAGAATCGAGCAGGTAATTATTACAGGTCAAGAGGGCTCAACCATGGCTGAGGTCCTTCATTCTAGCAATATTTAGAAGACCTGAACCATTTGCTAGGCATGATCAGTGCCGCAAACAAATAGAGGAAAATCTTGCGATTGGGCGCTCGCATGCCCTTTGATAGCCGGAGAAATTTCCATACAGCGATCCTTGGGCCATCTGTCATCTTCCGGTTCAGCTCATGCTCAAGAAGTTGCTCATATCTTGTACGAAGTAGAGAAGGCATAGAAGAGAAATGTCATCTCTCGTTTCACTATTGGGGCCTGCTTAAGCGGGCTTCAGCTTTTCATTCGCACCCAAAGCCTTGAAGTAGTGAACTTACAAGTAGTAGTCAGGTGCTCGCTTAAGCGTTTTCCACTGGATTGGATCATGGCCATGAATGATCAAGGTAACACGCTCACGCCGAGCTATCTCGACAAGTTTGCGCGTACTGGCCCGAACCCCAGCTTCGTCCATGTCATAAGGACTCAGGGCCCGTTGCTCAGGATCAAGATCAGCCTGACTAGGAATCGCATCAATGGTGAGCAGGACCGGGCCGGTCTCCGGGAGACGCACCAGCACAGACTGGTGGCCAGGACAGTGACCACTCGTCTTTATCAAGTCAATACCCGGCAGGAGTTGCATATCTCCATCGATCAGGCGATAGCGCAAAGATGGGTGATCCCAGTGCTGCCGATTCACCAGAAAGCGGGAGTCAGAGCTTGCTTTCGCGAATTCATAATGCTCGCGTTGCACCACAAGTTCCGCCTCTGGAAAGGCGTCATGATTACCTGCATGGTCCGGGTCAAGATGGGTACAGATCAGCACATTGATATCGCTCGGCCTCAGCCCGAGGGTTGCCAGCCGATGCACTACGAAATCCGCTTCGTCCATATGGAGGCCAGTGCCTCCGGGCTGTTTGTAGGCCCCAATCCTCTCTTGTGGCCAACCAGTATCGATGAGAATATTAGTCCCGTCGCTGGTCTGAACCAGATATCCTGGGAAGGGGATCCCGCTGTCTTCAAGGTGAGCCAGTTCCAGGAGATACAGTCGCGAAGGAAAAGAAGAGGTCATGGTTTGCATGATAGTACTCCTTCATGTGCCAACAGCTTCTTGATCAATCAGCTGTTCTCGTTTTTGGTATGCTCGCTGATGCACAGCCAGTCTTCAAGGGGCAGCACCTCTGCACACCCCATAGACGTGCCTCTACTATAGCCAGTTGGCTAGAGATTATCTAGGAAAATCTTGCGCTTGTTCTTTGACGCCTGGAAAAACTTCCATGAAGAGTGCTTGGGCCATCTGTCATCTTCCAGTTCAGCTCATGCGCAGGGAGAGGAGGAATAAGGGAAGCGGTGAAGTGCTTGCCTCTATGCAATACTCCACCGCATGTTTGGAAACCATTAACTTTAATTGGCTGGATGATAGCTACCCTGGTCGTTGTAAAAAATGAGCTGGCCATCACCAAAATGCATAATCATGTTGGGCTGGCGGCTATGTGCTGTGGATACGAACTGTAGCGTTACCGGTACGAGATCGGCCGAGGGTCCACTAAGCTGGGGACCTGCATAGATACGGGCATGAGCGGCATCGCCTCCTGGAAGCTCGATCACTTCCAATCGTCCGTGTAAGTTCAAGGCAATAAAATGGCTGGGTTCCTTACCCGTTTCATGTCCGACAAAAGCATCAATCTGAAAGGTGCGCGGACGTCCATAGTGCAAATCATTCCAGAGCGTATGGCTCCAGGCCAGGATAGGCAGGCTCAGCAAAAGCAACAAGAGCGTCATTAGCATACCCAGCATAAAGGCAAGGGACCTTTGCGGTTTAGCTATACGTTCTCCGCCTGGTATCCGCAGTCGTGAAAGCAGGGATTGCCGCGACTTATCCTCGTACGTAGGCCTCCTGGCAGAACGAGGCGAGCAAGTTCGAGCGCTCTCTGCTGGCAGCGGGTCCGCCGTTATCTCGGTTGCAATTCTCTTTGTTCTGGCTTTATGCTGCAAGCGCGAGGCCCGGGAAACACGTACAAACGGCGGGATAAGCTCGCCTACCTCCTCTGTTTGGAGGGGACGATAACGTAACGCACTACGCGGGACGCCATGCTCAGTTAAGGGAGTGGTCGGCATAGCAAAACTCCTGTCTGTGAAGCAAGATAGACAAGACGATATAGCGTTGAAATACCGACTGCTGCCGGGAAATGATTCTAGCCTGGTTGAGGAGATGGCTAGCCTGACCATACAAAAACAAAGAGAAGCGCAATACACAACAGAATAAGCTATAAGTAATAAAACCAGGTCGCCTCTGTTCCTCTTCAGTATACCTGAAAAAAGCCCTTTTTGCCAGTCGTGACTATAAGAAATTCATAGGCAAGAGGAGCGCCCGCAGCCGGCTATTAGAGGGCACGGACGCTCCAAAGGATGTTTAGCAAAGGGAAGCTAGATTCGGCCCTGGAAAGCCTGGGCGAAATTCATAGCAAGAGCCTGACCATTAAGCTCATACTCCCCCACAGCCAGGCGCCGCAAATCGGTGGGAAGAGCTACCGAAAACGTGCGAGCATCGCGCCAGTAGCGATCAAAGCGATAGCTACTCGCGGTACCGCGAGCACCTATTATTTCGAACAGGTCATTTGTCACCTTCAAAGCAGCCTCAATGCTAGCCACCTTGGCGCGCGATGCATGGATCAAAAGAGCGCTTACATCGTCGCCATCCGCAAAAGCTTCAACTGCACGGGCAGCTTCCCGTAGGAGAGCCTGGGCAGCAGCCAGAACTATCGATAGATCTCCAACGCGTAAGCGGAGCAATGGGTCCTCAGAAGTTAATTTTGCTCCCGACGAAACCACGCGCTGCTTCGTTTGCACATAGTTAAGTGCTGCATCAAAGCCGCCCAGTCCGATTCCTAATAACAGCGCTCCATGCATAACAAACCCCATT
Source organism: Ktedonosporobacter rubrisoli (assembly GCF_004208415.1). Classification (GTDB taxonomy): domain Bacteria; phylum Chloroflexota; class Ktedonobacteria; order Ktedonobacterales; family Ktedonobacteraceae; genus Ktedonosporobacter; species Ktedonosporobacter rubrisoli. The sequence continues at coordinate 436,745 of NZ_CP035758.1, forward strand.
ACACCGAGAAGGGCCTGGACATGAGAGGAGAGAGGAGCATGCCAGCCATCGGGGACAAAAACATCATCATAGGTGATCGTCTGACTCACCGTAGCACGTTGACCCATGTTATCCCAATCATTATGTAAATGGACCGAAGGATCATCCAGGCGAACCAGGGCAATATGAAAGCCCTCAGCTCCTTCTAATCTGTGGCCTACAACCGCATAGCGCGCACCGCCGCTTGCCGTATTAAACGTTTTCGTGCCACGCAGAACTATCCCGCCCGCGACAGGGTGCGAGATAGCAGGAGCCTGGCTGCCAGCCTCCGCATTAGAAGAAACCAGGCGAACATTCTCGTGTAAAATTTCATGGGCAAGTTGCTGGCGCGTAGTTTCCGGCAGATCAATATAGGGAGAGAACAACTGACGAGCCAGCAGAGCCTGGACAAAATAGATCTGACCTGTACTCCCCTCGCCAGCGGCAATATTGATAATGGTTTCGGTCAGAGCCTCAAAGGCAAATCCTACGAGTCCGTTGCTCAGGCCGCCATAAGCCTGGGGAACGCTCAATGCATTTAGGCCAGATCTCCAGATAAGCTCAAGATTTTCCGCGGGATCTTCCCCGCGTTTATCGACAGAGGCAGAAGTTTGGGCAAACTGCTTACGGAGTTCCGCGCTTTTCAGAACGAGTTGCAGAAGCTCGGAGGGAAATGTGTAATTGTGAAAAGTCATCCATGCCTTCTTCCTAAAAGAATCGACGCTTGCATGCGTCACAAAATCGATGAATAGTATAACATATTATGTGATCATACACATCTAGCTAGTATTGCCCCTGATTATCCAAATTCTCTAGAGGTACAAGATGTTGCTGCAAAGCATAGATAGCTGCCTGCGTCCGATCTGTCACTTGCAATTTCATGAAAATATTTGAGACATAGGTTTTGACTGTCTGCTCTCCTAAATTGAGATGCGCGGCTATCTCACGATTTGAGCGACCGTGCGCGATCTCCACCAGGACCTCACGCTCACGCGTCGTCAAGGAGTCGAGCGCCTGGGGCGGCGGCTGCACCTTGTGGAATACACGCCTGGCAATCTGAGGATGCAAGGTGCTCTCTCCTTTTGCAGCCAGGCGAATAGCAGCAACAATATCTACCGGCTGGGTATCCTTGAGCAAGTAGGAAAGGGCCCCGGCTTGAATAGCCCCAAAGATCTGTCGATCTTCGTGATATGAGGTCAGGATCAAAATTTGGGTCTCCTGGCTAAATTCCTTGATGCGCCAGATGGCCTCAATGCCATACATTTTAGGCAACAACAGATCAAGTAACAACACATCAGGAAGCTGGCTACGAGCCAATTCCACGGCCTGGAGACCATCCTCCCCTTCGCCGACGATTTCCATATCTGGCTGCTGACTGAGAAGAAAGCGCAATCCTTCACGGACAATGGCATGATCATCTACGATAACAATGCGAATCATAAACTGTTTTTCTCCTTGTAGGGCAGACATACCAGAATACATGTTCCCCTGAGGCGATCACTCTGAATCCGTATACTTCCATTGAGCTCACGAACCTGCTCCTGTATTGAACGCAACCCCAGGCCATAATTGGTTGTTTCTGTGAGAGGATCGACACCTTTCCCGTCATCCTGAATATACAACGCTACAACCTCTTGCTCGGCAGTCAGCTTGAGGCTAATCCAGCTTGCCTGCGCATGGCGTACCGCATTAGAAATCGCCTCCTGAGCGATTTGAAAGAGAGCTTGCTCTATCTGTTCTGACAGAGAAAGTTCTGTAAGATCGGTAACAATAGCCAGGTCGAGACGCGTATGATACATAAGTGCCAGTTCTTCGAGAGCTTCTTTCAATCCCAGGTCTTCCAATTGCATAGGGCGTAATTCTAGCAGAAGGGCGCGCATCTCTCGCGTGATGGTCTCAGCAGTCCGCCCCACAAGCGCAAGCTTTTCCCGATACACGCCGGGCTCCAGGGGAATAGTTTTCATGCCCTCAGCCAGCAGCCGCAGCGAGAAGAGGTTCTGTGAAATGGTATCGTGTAGTTCACGAGCAAGCCTGGTTCGCTCCTCCCAGCGTACATTCTGCGCAACCAGCTCCCGTTCATGCATCTGGCTCTCAGCCAGGCGCTGGGCCATAAGATTAAATTGCGCTTCAAGCACTCCTAACTCATCTTTGAATTGTACAGGAACGCGCATTGCATAGTCTCCATCTGCAACGGTAACGGTTGCCCGCGCCAGCTTTCCCAGGCGTCGTACAAGCCGGTAAGATGTCATAAGCCCAAACAATCCCCCTAGCAGAGCGAAGAGGAGCAAAGAAGCACCAAATAGTATAGCGGCAATAGGAAGAAAGCTAACGAACCATGCACCCATATGATTTACAATAAAGGGATAAGGATGCCAATCGCTCAACCAATTAATCACTAAGGTAAGGATCAGGAATGTTATGCCCAACAACAGATTTGTCCACACATAGGTGCATCCTAGACGCACTCGCAGGCTAGATAAGGTTGAAGGAACAGGATGTGCATTTTCAGACAATTGGTGCGGGTGCCGCTGAGAAAACCAGTTGAGCATCGCGCGAAATCTTTCTCTTTATAAGATGAAATATTTATCGGGCTATGCTTCTTTCTGAAGACATCGCTGCTACAGTATAACATACAATATTAGAACAAAGGATCGCCTTTAAGGGGGAGATGCTCGCTGCTACTTTTGAGGGAACTATGTTCAGATATCCCCGCTAAACAATATATTGAAGCCGTCTCTCCCTCTCAGGAACACTATGCTGGAGCGAGGATGGGGAACGGCTCTATTGGCTTGTGCAGGGTGAATGTAGGGTGTTTGATACAGATTTATATCGCCATTTCGAGATTTCTATTGGTCGCAAAGTGCTTGGATGGGTCCAACCATCTTTGTCTGCTACCTTATGGACACCATTACCAGAGACGTTGCTTCTCCTGACGCGCTATCCCCAGACCCACGATACTGGTTTTGCGCTTCTCTCTTTAGGGCGTGGAAAGAGCAAGTTGCTCATAGAGGAGCCAGCAGGGATTACCCATCCCACCTTCAGCACTGAGGTAAGTATAGATGGGTCATCAGTATATGTGCTTATCAGGCAGAATGCGCGAACAGCTTCACTCTGGCAATTGATTGAAAGCTTTCGGCGCCTACAACTTCTGTGCTCACTTTAGCCATAGACTGAAGATTGGCCATACCAGGTTCATATATGGAAATTTCCATCTCATTAAAAAGGAAAAATCAAGGCAGTTATTTATCCTTTCGTAGCCCTTATTGAAAACAACAAAGGTAGCTGAGGGTCACCCTGTGAGAAATGCCAGAGGCGATCCTCTCCCTGTTTTAGAAATGGAAAGGGTGCCCAATGCATTACAGGAAACTCATGGAGAAACTCAATTGTCAGGCCAGCTTGAATTAGTGCGCTAAGAATATCACCAAGGCTGTGATTCCAGTTGAGCATCTTCTTTGGAGGAAATTCCTCCCCACTATCAGCGTAGCTCCCACGAACCTCTACAATTGCAGGCTCACGCATAAAATAAGAGGAGGCTACCTTGAGATCTGTAGCGCCGGTTGCATGCGGATCACTGGAAAATATACGTGTCAAGGGATGGCCGTCGATGATATAAAATGTGCCGCCAGGCTGAATAAAGTCGGCAACAACTCTTGCCCATCTTTCGATATCCGGGAGCCAGCAGAGAACTCCATACGAGGTGAAGACAATTTCAAATTGCTCGCTGAGCTTATTGGGAAGATCATAGATATCAGCACAAATGAAGCTTGCATCTAAGCCCAACTCCTGAGCTAAAGATCGGGCAAAAGCAATAGCCTGCTCCGAAAAATCGACTCCGGTAACCCTGGCTCCCAGGCGGGCCCAGGAGAGCGTATCCATGCCAAAGTGGCACTGCAAATGCAGTAGCGTCTTCCCCTCCACGCTGCCCACTTCTTCCAACTCAATGGGGAGCAAACTGGTCGCCCCAGCCTTAAAGACCTCAAGATTATAAAAAGCAGATGAGGTATGATGCGGTACGACGGCATTCCAAAAATCCTGGTTGATCAGATGATCTGAGGCATCCATGGCGTTTCGCTCCTATTCATAATTACATATGCATTTTACACATTTTCCAAGCTCATTCTCAAGCTTCCCTGCTCAAGTGTTAACCACAGATCCTCTTATATGAGCAAATTACCGCTGCCAATGAAGTGAAAAAGAAATAAGCTTTAGCAAAAGCTTGTCCCAACTAACAAAAGAGGATAAAATTGCCTGGCGATGTGGGCTTGCCGGCTCATTGCCATCAAGCAGCCAGATATGCATTCAGGCGCTCATCCTCAAGGGTTACTTTTTACGCATATGGGAAAAGAGGCCAGGGCAATAATTGCCCATTGACAAGAAAGCTAGCATCATCATGGAGAAGATACCGTCAGCTAAACCGCGCTATTTAGAAGAAGATCCAACTCTTGAGCAACGCTGGCAGGCATTAAGGCTGAACGTACAGACTTGCTATGAACGCCTGACCCGAGCAAGCAACAAAGATATCTTTCAAGAAGCTGAAGTAATGGGAGCTCAAGATCATATGACCATCGCTTCAGTTAATCCCTTGCAGATCGGCACTCAACTCGATCATCTGCTGGCCTGGTATCGGGAGCAGAAACCTCTACAGGAGGTAATCTGCTGGTATCTGCATCCGGCGCCGCCAAAAGACCTGGAAGCACTGCTGTTAGCGCGAGGCTTCGCCCCAAACTGGCAAGCACACTGGATGTGGTGCGATCTTCGTCACCTTTCCCCGCATCATAATCGCCCTGCCAACCTCGATATCCGGGTCAGCGAGAACGAGCTGGCCTGGGAAGTTGATGATCTCCCCTACTACGATCCACAGGATGTACCAAACCTGGCGGCTCTGCATAACGCCTATCCGCAGCACTCACCGGCTCTGCTAGCATTCCAGCATCAGCAAATCGTGGGGCGCTGTATGCTTAATTTCACAATGGGCCAATGGGGCATAGCTGGCCTGTTTGCCATGGGCGTGGTTCCTTCAGCGCGCAAGCAAGGAATCGGGACGGCGCTAGCCCATGCGGCCTGCAAGCTTGCGCAACAAATGGGATGCCATCACGTAGTACTCAATGCCACGCCTCTGGGAGAACCCGTGTACCGGCGTGTAGGTTTTCAGTCGATGGGCTACACAGATACCTGGCTTCTCCCATCTCAAACACTCGCGGCGCTCGCTCCTAGCACAGATGAGGTGAGATTTCTAGAAGCTGTAGGGCAAGGCGAGATTCCTATTCTTGACACAATCGGGAACCGCCTCGAAAAGAGGATCTTCCACGAAACGTTGCCTGGAGGATTGATGTCACTAGATATCGCGGTTCGCTGCCATCAGCCCGCCGCTGCGGCCTGGCTTGTCGCGCATGGCGCCCCCCTGGATATTCTCTCCGCCTGGGATCTCGGCTGGAAAGACCAGATCCCAGGATTACTGGCGACACAGCCAGAACTTGTGAATTTGCAGCGAGGACAATGGCAGGCAACTCCGCTCCATATCGCGATTGAGCGCGACGATCTTGAGCTGGTCAAGCTACTGCTCACTGTTCCCAACGACCTGGAAATCAAGGACGCTGTGTTTCAGGCCACAGCGCTGGATTGGGCGCACCATTTCCAACGTGACGAGATTATCCAGCTGCTTGAAAACCATCGTTTGAAAAGCGCCAGAAAACAATAGAAAAGAGATCGGAAGCGTGCTCGTCACGGCCCTCATTGGCCTATTGATCATGTTCTTGTTCCCTTCGGTTCCGCGCGAACCGTCAACTCCGCAGGAGATTCAAGGCGAGGCCCATAAGCCTATTCCCGCTAAAACTGGCCACTAGAACTCCGATAACAAAGTTAAAGCCACCCCGGATCGCTCCAGGGTGGCTCTCTCGTCGCTGATCTTTTGCCAATCAACAGAGCAATCTAGCAAACAGACTACGTTGATTTAAGCTTACGAAGCAGCAAAGCTCCCTCTTTGAGATTGCTCAGGTCAAGTCTACTTATCGTATGATGAGTTGGCAGGAACTAGCACGTCCCTTGCTGTTTGCCATAATTTGTTCTGGGCCACCGCGCGTAGGCAGAGCGCATTAGGCTCGCGCCCGTAACCCATCCGCTTGGCCCAGGTGGTCGGGTAATTGCGCAGATCTGTAGCGTCAAGCCGCTGGGTTGCCTTCACTGCGAAACCACCCTCCACGAGTGCCCGCGCAACAAGCGCCTCGCCCTGGGCTAGCGCTATACCAACCTGCTGCAGAGCGCTGCCATTGAGCCGTACCTCCAGGGTAGCCCCTGATCTGGCTATCATAGACAAACTATTGACTACCCTGGATTGGCTGGTCAGCAAACCTTGTAGCAAGCTACCCCAGGGAAAATTGACGGTGATACAATCAACCAGGCCTGTCAGCTCGCCTGGCAGCATTTCCGCATTCGCGATAAGAAAGAGCGCATTGAGCGGCGCTTTCCGTGAGGTGCGAAACAGATGCTCGCGACAGCTATCAATCCCAATAACAAACCGCGTAGGGCAACGCTGAGCCATATGCTGTACATAGCGACCATCGCCGGTGCCGAGATCGAGCAGCACTTCGCTGTAGCCTTTTATCTGCCCCGCAAACTGGGTCGCCTCTAGCTTAAAGATTTTTTTACCACTAATATATTCCATGAATGTACTCCATTATTTTGCTCCAACTACATGTCGAAAAACAAAAGAATGGAATACGGTGGTGCACGGGCAGAGACAGCACAAGACGATCGATAACGTCAAGCACCGTCAAGGTCATCAGGGGTAGGTTTCGACGAAACGGGCAGCCAAAAAAGCCTGCTGGTTAACGCAACACAGCGGCTATATGCTAACTCGCTCTTATAGTAGAGAGAGGTCTAATTAGGAGACCGTGCGGAATGCCGGTTCATCTCAAAACCATTTTCTAGAATATACTTTTAGCTTGCAGCTTCTAGCTTAGCATACTAGAGAGTTAGTGGGCAAGCCTGGTGATCGCTTGTGCAAGGAAAGCTCAAGATTTTCCGCGCTGCCAGGCCCGGCCGTTGGGAAACACTTGTCTCTCCTTGCCACGAGGCATATAATCATTTAGAACAGTCCGTTGGGAAACACAAAGGAAACGCAACAAGAGACTATGCCCAGGCCCGCTGCAGCGCAACTCATCTGGTCCCAGGAACAAGGCATGTACATATTGTATGAACAAGGTAACGCAGCCGCTTCCCTGCAGCAAGGGGAAGATGAGCGCTGGTCTGCCTGGTTAGGCGCGCACACCTCTTTTTCCTTCCAGGGAAAATGCGGCCACATCAATCTGCAAAAGGAGAGGCGCGCACGCGGACAAGATGGTTATTGGTATGCCTTTCGACGTATAGGAAAGCGAGTCGTCAAAAAGTACGCAGGACGCGCCGCAGAGCTCTCCTTCGCTCATTTAGAGAGCCTGGCGCAACTCCTTGACGCCTCAGCGAGTAAATTATCGCCAGTATTTGCTCCGGCTGCCGCATCTCTTTCCTTCCAGCATCAAATGCCCCTGCTTGCTTCCAAACTCCAACTCCCCCGTCAGCCTTCCTCTCTCATCGAGCGCTGGCACTTGTTAGCCAGGCTCGATGCCGCTCGAAAGGGAAAACTAACCTTGCTATCCGCGCCGGCTGGTTTCGGCAAAACAACGCTTGTGCGCCAGTGGATAAGCGAGCGGAAGGGAAGCGAAAATACCTCTTCTTTTCCGCTCTACGCCTGGCTAAATCTCGATCCAGATGATAATGATCCACTACGTTTCTGGCATTACCTTATAGCTGCCTGCCAGAATCTGTACGCGGGCTTAGGCCAATCCGCCCTTGCCAGCTATGATCAAGAGCAATACCTCTCTTTTAGATCATTCTCTCTGGAAGCAATCATCACAGCATTTCTTAATGAGCTGACCGTTACCTTAACCGATGGCATTCTAGTACTCGATGATTATCACGTCATTTCTTCCCCGCAAATCCACAAGACACTGCTTTTCTTCCTCGACCATCTTCCAGCCTCGCTTCACATCCTCATCATCACGCGGATCGACCCGCCATTTCCCCTGACGCGCTTGCGTGCACATCATGAGCTCTATGAGCTCCGCGCCAGTGATCTGCGCTTCTCGGCAGAGGAGACAAGCACCTTCTTCCAGCAAACCATGTCCCTGGCTCTTTCTTCAGAGATGATCACTCAATGCGAAGCTCTGCTGGAAGGCTGGGCCACCGGGCTGCACCTTCTGTCTCTGCTGCTACAAGAACAGCTAAACCAGCAAACATTCAAACGTATTCTTGAGAGCTTCGCGGCCAGCAACCAGACCCTGATTGACTATTTCGTTGGCGAGGTTCTCAGTACGCAGCCACAAGCAATTCAAGATTTTCTGCTTCAAACCAGCATGCTTAGCCGCCTCTGCGGTTCTCTCTGTAACACAATCCTGGGATGCGAGGATAGTGAGCGCGTTCTTGCCGAGCTAGCTCATGCTAACCTGTTCATGCAGCCGCTCTACGAGTCAGAACCTGTCGCGAAGTGGTATCGCTACCATCCCCTGTTTGCCGAGGCGATGCAGTATGAGGCTCGACGCCGCCTTGATGAAGGTATGATGAATGCATTGTGTTCCAGGGCGAGCCAGTGGTTTGAGCAGCACGGTATGTTTATAGAGGCCATCGATGTAGTTGGAAAGAGCGGAAACTTCGTGCATCAGGCCGAACTCATCGAAAAGCTTATAGATACACGGCACTATCTCGAAAACAACGAATTTCACACCTTGCGCCGCTGGCTAGAACGCATGCCTGAAGCGCTGCTCCGGCAACGTCCACGCCTTGCTTTCAGCTATGCCCTTGCCCTGGTCTTCACGCCACTCTCCGATTATCTCCTTCCTCAGGAGCTCCAACACCTGCATTCGCTGCTTCTATTGGCCGAAGAGCGTTTTCGCCAGCAAGGAGACTTGCCAAAGCTTGGCGAGATTTTTGCCTTTCGCGCGCTCCTTGCCCACAAGCGTGGCGCGCTTAGAGAAGCAGGAACCTGGGCTCGGCAAGCGCTTGCCTGGTTGGAACCAAGGCAAGAAGCGTTATGGCAAGCGGCTTGCCTGGCAATCCTTGGCGAAGAAGCCCATCACGCTAGTAAGCTTACAATAGCGCGCAAGACGCTTCAAGAAGCCCAAGCCATCGGCCAGAATTCAGGGAATCGTTCCTTTACGCGCACCGTTAGTGCACTGCTCGGCGAAGTCTGCTTTGAACAAGGCGCACTACGCCTGGCCGCCGAGTATTATCGTCAGATGCTCAGAGGGGCCAGGGAGCAAAGAGATATCAACGATATAGGCCATGCTCAGATTGGTATGGCCTGGCTGCTCTATGAATGGAATGAACTGGCGGAAGCTGAGCTAGCAGTTCGAGAAGCTGTTGATATTGGCAAGTTGCTGGCCCATGAGGAGCTGCAAATACAGGCGGAACTTTTACAGGCACGCCTTGAATCTGCATGTGGACATATCGCTTCTGCAGGCCAACGCTATGCCTCTTTACTCGTTCGTCTGCAGCAGCACGACTTGCCACTGCTCACTCACGATGTTCTTTTCTGGCAGGCACGCTGGCAACTCATGTTAGGAGATTTCTCAGCCGTACATCGCTGGCTCAATAATCGTGGGCAGCACTCAAGAGAATTACCGCAGCGTTACCAGGCGAGAGAAGAGATCCTTATCGCACGCCTACTTCTCATGGAGAAGAATATTGAGGAGTCCATAGAGATGCTGCAACGCCAGTTGCAGACGGCACACGCTATGGAGCACATCCATAGCGCACTAGAGATCCAGGTACTTCTGGCCCAGGCTTACGCCGAGCACAAGCAAAGACCTAAAGCTAGCGAACTCCTGCGGACAACCCTGATCCAGGCCCAGGCTGAAGGCTATATGCGTCTTTTCCTTGATGAGGGAGAAGCCCTGACTTCCCTTCTGCAAACACTCACGCCCCGCGAGCCACAGCCGCGCGCTTACCTGCGCAACATTCTACATGCTGCGAATGCCGAACGTAGAGAACAGCACCTTACAGCCTCTCCAGCCTCCTCTATACTTATACCGCCTCTCAGTTCTCAGGAACACAAGGTACTACGCCTGCTGGCCGCTGGCTCCTCCAATCCTGAGATTGCGCAAACTCTTGTTGTTTCCGTCACAACGGTACGTAGCCAGGTTCAGAGTATCTACCGAAAGCTTGGCGTGAATAATCGCGTTGCTGCCAGCGAGATAGCGCGCCACCTCCAACTGCTCTAATTGTTCCATTGTTCACAGGCAATTGCCCGGCGCTTGTTTTCGCACAATCCTCCACACAATCATCAGCCTGGAGGATGCTCATTCATCTACTAACTTTCTATACTCCAGTCAGAGGCCTGATACAGAAGCGCTCACGCACATGTTTGAGCCATATACCCAAAATGCGTTGGCGCACGTCACTACTGACTAGAGGGCCTCGAAGAAGCCTCAAGTAAGAGAAAACAAAGGAGAACCAACAATGAAATTCTATGTTCCTATGCTGGGAAAGCTACTAGTTGCTGAGCAACAAAGCAGCAAATGGCAACTTGACTCGCACTTGGTTGGCATACAGACCATGTGCCTGGCAATAGATCCATTCCATGCAGAACGTGTATATTGTGGCACCTATGGCCGAGGTCTCTGGCGCAGTAACGATGCTGGCCATTCCTGGGAGCCAATCGGCGATGTTCCTTTCATCACAGGCAAAGGAGGGATTTCCTCCGGCAATATTACAGCCATCGCTGTCAGTCCTACTGAACGGAGTGGCGAGTATGGCGTGGTTTATGTAGGAACAGAGCCTAGTATGCTGTTTCGTTCCGAGGATGGGGGCGCAAGCTGGCAAGAGCTCAGGGCTTTTCGAGAACTGCCGTCAGCCTCAAGCTGGAGCTTTCCCCCAAAGCCGGCAACCAGCCATGTGCGTTACATCACTCCCGATCTGCATACTGTCGGGCGCGTTTTCGTCGCTGTTGAGGCTGGAGCCCTGGTTCGCAGCCTCGATGGCGGGCAGCATTGGGAAGACCGTGTGCCTGCCGGGCCAATCGATACCCATACGCTGGTTATGCATCCTGCGGCCCCCAACCGCCTGTACTCGGCGGCCGGCGATGGCTTCTCTCATCCGGGAAAGGGCTACCAGGAAAGCTATGACGCCGGGCTGAGCTGGCAGTATCCCGACGAGGGTCTATCCGAACATTATCTGCGCAGCGTGGCCGTCGATCCTGCCGATCCAGATACTATTGTGATTACTGCAGCTGCCACCCCACCCTCCTTTTCTGCCGGGAGCGCCGAACCTGCAATCTACCGCAAAACGCGGGGCAAGCCCTGGCAAAAAGTATGGCAAGAGAAGGGCAGCATGCTCCTTCATGTGGCCAGTCACGAGGCCGAGCCTGGCGTCTTTTACGCGGCGGGCTTCAAGGGAATCTATCGCTCACCAGATGCAGGCTTGACCTGGGATCAGCTTGCCTTTTCCTGGGGCGAAGAAGGCATAACCGGGGAGCAGCTCGCCCGGGCCCGAAACGCTGGATTGATGCGCCAGTTTCCCCAGGCTCTTGCGCTCAGCGACGTTTGAGTTGGGGCAAATGCTTGTTATATCAACTCTTATGAGTGAGAGCTTGAAACGCTCGCGGGGATTATTAAACCAGGGCTAGTTTCTGTAGCAAGGACGCTACACAGACAACGCGCTCTACAAAGATTGAGTCTAAGCCTGGGATGAAGCAAGAGCAGCCTTCTCGCCCAAGAGGGCTGCTTACCCGTACGCGCTCTGGTTCGCAAAAAATAGCACAACAAGAATCAGGTCGAGCGACAAGCCCTTCCGCATGATATACTTAGAAAGTTGTAATTCGTGCTTGATCTGTAATAGGCATCGCAAATGGCCGAGATAAGAACGCTATTAATCGCCGATCGCGGCGAAATTGCGCGCCGCATCATACGCACCGCTCGTAAAATGGGCCTGCGCACAGCTGTGATCTATGCTGAGCCGGACCGAGATGCACCCTATCTGCGCGAGGCTGATCTTGCCATTCCCCTCGCAGGCTCCTCGGTCAGCGCGTCATACCGCGATCAAGCTCAGATCCTCACGATCGCTAAGCAGGTGAAGGCTGAGGCCATCCATCCCAGCTATGGTCCGCTGGCTGAAAACGCGGAGTTCGCGCGGGCATGTCTGCGCGCGAAGTATGTCTGGATTGGCCCTCCGCCGGATGTCCTAGAAAAGATGGGCCATAAGCTGGCTGCTAAGGAGTTCGCCCGCAAAATTGGCCTTCCCGTTGTTCCCGGCCTTGCTATCCCCGGCGCCGATTCAGCCGTGTGGAGGCGAATGGCCGATCAGGCTGGCTATCCCCTACTGCTCAAGACAAACGCAGGTGGTGGCGGAAAGGGCATACGGCACGTTGAGACGCCTTCTGATCTCATTCCCGCTGTACTGGAGTTGCAGCATTCGACCTCTAGTGCTACCGGAGATACGACAATATTTCTTGAGCGCTGCCTGCCTGCTCCACGTCATATCGAAGTTCAGATCTTAGCCGACGCTCACAACAACCTCATCCATCTCTATGAGCGGGATTGCTCAATCCAGCGCAACTATCAAAAAGTGATAGAAGAAGCTCCGGCGCTGCATATTGCATCCGAACTTCGCGAACGCATCCGTGCGGCCTCCATCGCGCTTGTACGGAGCCTTGGTTATATTGGGGTCGGTACGGTTGAGTATCTAGTAGATGGGGAGCGTTTCTTCTTTCTCGAAATGAACCCGCGCCTGCAGATGGAGCACCCGATAACTGAATGTATCACCGGGCTGGATCTGGTACAGCTTCAGCTTCAGGTTGCCCAGGGCCAGCCTCTTCCCTTGCAGCAGTATGAGCTGCCTTGCTCTGGCCACGCCCTGGAAGCCAGGCTCTATGCCGAGGACCCGGGCGCAGGCTTCCGCCGAACCTCCGGGCGCTTGCACTGCTTTGAGCCCGGACTAATTCCAGGCATTCGCTATGAAACCGGCGTTGCGAGCGGCCAGATGATTACGCATTATGCCCTTCTGGCCAAAGTCATTGCCCATGCCCCCACACGCCCAGAAGCTATCCATAATCTGGCACAAGCCCTGCATGAGTTCCGTCTGAGCGGAGTAATCACAAATCGCGCCTTTCTGCGCGCAACGCTCACCCATCCCGATTTCCTGGCCGCTAAGACCCATACTGAATTTATATATCAGCATCCAGAACTGCTGCACGCTACAGATATAGCCCCTTAATCAAATGACAATGAGAGGCGAACAGAGCCTCGATACTCTATAAATCTTGACGCGTTTCCATTAATGCTTTTCACCCCATTGATAGGCTGCGAGCAGACGTCACGTCATGCGCTTATAAAGCATCAAGGCATTTGTTAAAGCGACGAAGGAAGGCACAATCATTGACGAGAAATCCTTACAGTTTGGGCCAGATGGCCTCCAACATCAAGCGATTGTTGTCGAGAAAAACCATATTGCGCATAGAACCGAGATCATTCATCTCCCCAACCTGCACATTATGCTGCTCTAAGCGCTCACATAGCGCCAACGCGGCCCTCTCGTCGGGCAGCGTAAAGGCAACATGCAGGGCCATACCAGCAGTTATCGTTGCTGGCTGATGCCATTGCACCGACTCAAGCTGAGGGGGGTAATTGGGCGTCTGGAACTTCCCAGAAGTGGAGCCCTTGCGCGGGAGTATTGCCCGGTTTGATAAAGCAATGCCGCGTTTTACCATCCCTGGCCTGGAAGATCTCTCCCGCCTGCATGCCAAGCACATCGCAGTAAAAATGAATGGTCGTTTCGAGATCGGGCGTTGCAAGCGCCACATGATCAATTCCTTGCCAGGCAATATCTGCTTTGGTTAAGTTCATCGTTTTCTTTCTCCTTCCGGTAAACATAGTGAATAGAGCTTCGGCCAAAGCCGAGCAATTTCTTTGGGGTAAGCAGTCTACGAGGCTATTGCATATGTTGTCCATTGCTCATTCCGTTGCTATACTGAGTATAGCCAGGGATGCGGCATATCACTAGCAACAAATCTTGCCCCTTTGTCGCATCGGCAACAAAGGAGAGAAAATGGCTAATCAAGCTAACGCTCTACGCGCGCAGCGCACCCATAAATTGCTCCAGGATGCCCTGGTCGAACTCTTAGAGGAGAAACACTTTGAGCATGTTACCGTAGGCGAGCTGACGAGGCGCGCAATGCTCAACCGGGCAACATTCTATCGTCACTATCTGGATAAATACGATTTCGTGGAGAAAATCTTTGAGGCTGCGGCACATGCACTTAGCGCCGCCATTGGTCCGCCACGGGTAGGGCTCGATAGCCTGGATGCCGATCAACCACCTGACGCCTGGGTAGCTTTCTTCGAACATATCGCGGAGCACACAGCCCTCTACCGCGCTTTACTGGGCAAGAACGGCTCTTCCCGGTTTGTTCTGCACATGCGCGATTATATGATACAGGTCATGAATGAACGCGAACAGCTTCGTTCCCGTCTTCCAGGAATCAAGCGTGGGCAGGAAGCCATGCCGCGCAAGGTAGCGCTGGCCTTCACTGCTAATCTGCTTCTCAGCACGCTGGCCTGGTGGCTAGAAGACGAGCCACACTATTCGCCTCGTGAGATGGCTACCTGGTTTCGCCGCTTCCTTTTCTCAAGCTATCCCCAGGCGCTGGGCTTTGGCCCACAACATGAAGAGAAGAAAATACAGCTATGAGCCTTTTTATTACGTTGGCCCTCTCACAATGCGCACAACCGCCCCCGTAAGCACTAGAATACCGATGGCAGCAAGCGCAAGAAATAAGATAATCCGGTTTATTTGGTATGCTTTGCTCTCTAAGGGGCTATCTCTGGCAAAACGCGTGGCTTGCAGCGCACAAAGCACGCACGTAAAAAGTGGTCCAAAGATGGCGTAGAATAGGAGCGGGGCGAATAGAGGGGGATGCAGAAAAGAGGAGATAGAAAAGAAAAGCGTACCCTTAGTGTCGCCTCTCAGAACTTCATAGTAAGCCAGAAGCCAAAAAAACACGCAACTTAGCAAGGTTGGCAGCGACAAAATCAGGCCCAAAGCAGGGACAACATACCGGGAGAGGCTTTTTATTCGTAAATATATGCCCATACTCACCCTCCTCTTTAAGAGAGAAATACGCCGGCAATCTCTTTTCCATCGGCTCACTTGCCGGCACTATATACTTCTTATTCAAGGATAGATGCACTTTTCTCGCTTGACAAGACCGCGGAAACAAACATGTGCACTCAGGTACTGCACGAGAGCAAGCAGGAAGAAGTATTTCCCAAGGGAGGCCGTTACACTTCTCACGAAAAAAGCTTGCCTCATTCCACACAGAATCCCCGAAAGGTTCTTAACACCCAGGTTCTTGCTTCACCATCCATAGAGCTGGAATCCTGCCCAGTAAATTGGATCAGCAAAGGGACGTGTGTCAGGGTCACCACGCACTGCTAACTCTTGCAAGTTCCCTTCAGCATCTTGCAGACTATAACGTGAGCTACGCAAGCGTTCAATGCTATCTTGCTCGCTAGCTTCAAATTGAAGTACGTTTTGATCAAACGGAAGGCCTCCTATGTCTGTCTTGCTGTCAGCTTCCTTTGTCTCAGCAGAATTAAGCGCTCGCGTGAGGTTATCGGCTAACGGTTTTGTTGCTTGCCAGGTCTCCAGCTCACGATTGGTTACTGTGCGCAACCAGCTCTGAGCACGAGCCAGGGCTGTAGTCGGCGGCACGATCTCCATATCAGGGAACCATTCCTGAGCAAAGCGTACCATGAGCAGATACGTTGCTCTGTCACTAACTGACCAGAGAGCGCCTAACACTGCCTGGGCCCCCGCTTGTAACATCCCTACCGCCAACGATCTCACTTCGTCTGGTGCCCCAAAGATGTCAGGTATGGCCGTTTGACAGGCAGAAAGAATAAGTAAGCGCAGGCCATGTATATTAGTCAGCGTCTCGTTGAGGGCATCAGCAAGCGTAAGGTGTTCACCATTTGCAAGTAATAAGCGTGACCGCAGATATTCATATTCTGCGGTAGCATGGCAGGAAACATCAACGACTTTTGCCGTGTGTAGTATCTCTAGCAGATGCGCCCGATCAGCATCATGCTGGATGAAAGCGCGTGCTGGATCGCCACCTAGATGAGCCAGAGTTAGCGCCTCAGCTTCGCCCCAAGCTAAAGGTCGGGTCGTTGGGTAAGGATTGCCTAATGCAGCAACACCATGACGCTGTTGAGGATTATGCACTCTCTGCGCCAGAGATCGCGCACTGGGAGCCACCGAAGCTACAAAGCGATCTGCCAGCGTTATTATTTGGCCGTCCCGTTCTTCTAATGGGGCAGCCAGAAGCGGTAATGCAGCCAAAAGATCGCAGGGAATAAGCGTCACACTGCTTACATGCTCCTGCTGCAGCCAGTCTGCTAATGGGCGTAGTGCCGCTTTGGCCAGCCAGTTCAAGCTCTGCCGGAGTTCGTGGCAAAGGAAGTAGAGATTGAAGCCATGGCGCAAGCGTAACCTTTGATCTTTTGATAGCTCTTGCCAGGGTTTCTCCGCCATATATCGCAGAGCACGGCTTCTCTTGATTTCCTGGGCCGCTCTATCTAGAGTACTCGTCAGATGCTCATACTGACAAAAAGCGTGGAGGCGGTTGGCCGATTCGGCCAAGGACTCTCCCTCCCACGATTGTCTCAATGCTTTTAGACCTCTTTCCTGCTGGGCTAAGGCATATCCTCCAATAAATCGAGATGTATCATCAGGCGTAGTAGTTACCATGAGTTTTCTTACCATCGCATCGGTAAGCTCTGGCAGATTTAGGATGGCAAAGCGGGCTGAAGTACCTGTCTCCGGATTTTTGCCAAGAACACCTAATGCCAGCCCACCATACTGGGTTGGCAGCACATAGATTATGGCATGACCAGCAGGTTTCTCAGAGAGGAGCTGCAGTAGTGTCTCAGCCCGAAAGTCTTCGAGGAGAAAATCAGCAGGATCGCGGGCCGCACGAATGGCTTCAACGGTAGCATCAAAAGCTTTTTTTGCCTCATTCACTGCTGCAACTCGCGCCAGCCATTCCCTAGAAGAGGTGGCCTGCTTAGAAATAGCTAGCTGATGCACAGCAGCCCGAGCCTGCTGTAGCATACTACGATGCAAGATATAGCTCTCACGCCTCTGCGGATCGTTAATACGCTGTGGATCGGCAGCAGAAAGTAAACGTGCATTGGCTAAGCTGCGTGCGCGCCCACGTTCAACCGTCTCTGCGGCCTCATCAAAGCGACCTAAGCGCACTAGAGCAACAGCATCTAGTAAGACTCCCCCACCTCCCTGGCTGAGAATCGTGTCCATCTCCTTCACACCTGCTGTCAATGCAAGAAGATCGTCCTCGGCCTTCTGTGCGTTGGCCGCCGTAGTATGGGCCAGTTCCCACATCTCGCTGTCAAGGGCACAAGCAGCCAGATTCAGAGAAGCAGACATATGCAACTCAGGAAATATCTGGCGTGTATAGATACGTAGCGCTGCCTGAAAACAGTCAATGGCTTTCTCACTATTCTCTTGCGCATTTCCTCGCTTACGCCTGCTATAAACGCCACCTAAATTATTCTGCGACCTCGCCCATTCTACCGGAAAATCTTGCTCAGTAAACACCCGTAAGCTCTCTTGGAAACAGGCAATGGCCTTCTCACTATTCTCTTCTGGGTTCTCTTCCATCAAGCTCAAAAGATTGCCCAGATTGTTTTGCGTTGTTGCCCATTCTACAGGAAATTGCCGTTCAGTTCGTACCTTCAATGCTTTCTGGTAACACTGAAGTGCTTTTTGCCTGTTTTCAAAGATATCACCATGGAAATACATACATAGAACGTTGCCCAGATTGTTTTGTGTCGTTGCCCATTCCACAGGAAACTCCTGTTCGTTAAAGACACGCAACGCTTGATAGAAGCAGTTGATAGCCCGAGCCTGGTTCTGCATATAGTGATCGTGAAGACGTTCCAGGTAAAGCGATCCCATATTGGTTAGGAGCATAGCCTGGTCGCGCGGAGTATCCTGCTCAGTAAAAACACGCAATGCCGCTTTATAACATTGGATGGACTTTTCTTGATTCTCTTCCCTATTGCCCAGCAAGCGGCTGCGATAAGCCAGGCCAAGATAATTTTGGGTCTGAGCCCACTCGCGCGGGGTATCTTGCTCAGTGAAGACGCGCAACGCCGCTTGAAAACAAGCGATGGCCTTCTCAATATTGCTGGTCTGATCCCCTTGTAGATACTCGTGATAAAGCGAACCCAGAGCATTCTGATTTAGTGCCCAGGCAATGGGGTAACGGACTTCAGTATAAATACTGAGAGCGAACAAAAGATGAGCAAGCTCTTGCTGTTGAAGTTGTGGTTTATCCAGACCACGCACATCGTTATAGGCCTGCTGAAGCCGAACATACATCTCCGCCAGAATCTCAGGCATATCAGAAGCAAACTCTCTCTGACCGCACTTAATTGCTTCCTGCCAGAGAGCGATACGTTCTCTAGCCGTCTGATAGCGACGACCACGCTCACCTAAAGCCTGATCGCGCTCAAAGCACGTGCTCAGCCAATCAGGAATGTCAAGAGCAAAACCACCAAACTGATTTACATAGGCCTCGCGAACAGCTTGTACATTTCCGCCGCGTCTACGTGCATCAAAAAGAAGCTCCCAAAGTATATTCGCGGCCACAAGCGAACTGCCAAGTGATCCCGAATCCTGTAGCAGAGAGGTAAGCCTGCCGAGGAACAAGGCAAGGCCCTTATAACTGAGAAGTTCCAAATGCTCTTCGAGAAAACGCCTTTGAGCTCGCCTATCCATCATCAAAAGCAACCATTGCAGCTGCGTTGTGGTAAGCTGCTGATCAGCTGCATTGTCTACAAAAGTCTGAAGAAAGAATTTCCAAGCCTTCTTAATGCCAGTACGACACGCACGATCAAGCAGCTCAGCAATGAGGAGCATAAATGCAGCCTGAGTGGGATCTGTGCGACGATATTCCAGAGCCATCTGTACCACCAAGGCAATGGCGTTATCGGTCAACAACACTTTTTGCTCACGCTCCAGCACCCGACGCATGCCTTTCCCTGCTCCAACTGAGAACAGCTTAGACAAGGCCATGTTCACTGTGATAGGATCTGGTCCAGCAGGCGTGAAAACTGGAATACCCATACTAGGCAATGATGGCAATGATGAGCTATTTTTCAGCTTCGGGGCTGAAGAAAACAGATGCTGGTGTAAGCGTTCTAACCACGGCATAGAGGAATCTCCATATAAGCAGATGCTAACAGGATGACATTCTACAGGAGAAGCTCAGCAAAAAATTCCTAACATCGGTTACAATTGCTCATAACGAAATTATAGCAAGAAGAGTACAAAAATCTCTACTCAAATACTTATGAATTTGCAACATAATAATCTTTAGATATTCTAGAGAATAGAAGAGGAGAATATTTCATGACATCATCGGGCTATAATCTCTTTGCTGTCATGCTTGCGGGGTGGTTACAGGCCCTACTCGATATGTCAGACGCGCCTCCAGGCAAAGCAATGCTCGATGACTAACACGCCTGGGTATGGTCGATGATTTTCAGGGCATAGATGACCGCTTGCACTCCAAGACTGTACGGCGCTTGAAGCGTTCCCTTATGGTAGCAGGGCAGTTTCCAGTTTTCAGCAAGGCCGATATGTGCGAGATGGCACGTACTTTTAGATTGAGCAGTAATGAGAAACGACGGCTACGCACAGCCTTTTAGCTACTGGGATGGAAACCAAGCAGGCTCCTCGTATTGGCATTGAACTAGCATTGCAGGCCGCCAGGAGTCTATTGCCTCTTATCAAAGATGGCTTGGAGCAACTAGAATATGATGAAGCGCCAGGCAAGCCCCTTTGAGCAGAAAGGGCTTGCCTTCTCAGACAAAACTTCATTGTTAGTACTTCAAGGCACGAGCGAGAAGGGCCAGGACGAGGGCTGCAAGCAATGCGCCAACCATGATGCTCAAGATGCCAGCATTAAAGTTGCCCGTCAGGGCCACAATCGTGCCGGGAATAAGCGAGCCACCTACACCACCAATGAGGATAGAGATTCCATTATAGAGCCCGGTACCCGCTCCCACGCGCTCCTGCGGCACCAGGCGCTGGACAATCGCATATTCCTGCGCGGTATAGGCGCTCTGGCAGAAAACAGCCGCCGAAAAAAAGCTCACCAGCGGCACAAGACCATTAGCAGTAGCAGCGAAGAAAACCAGTACGCCAGCCAGAAATAGGCCCACACTGGCCAGAAAAGCGCGCCGATTCAGTTTGTCGCCAAGATAGGCCATAATGAAGACGCTGACAATACCTGAGGTGAAGACTAGCGCAAGCGGCCAGCCAAGCTGATCAAAGTTTATGCCTTTAGCGCGCGTGAAGTAGGTCGGCAGCCAGTTGAGTACGCCGAAGCCGCAGAAAGCGTTGAGCGCCCCGCCACAGACATAAAGCCAGAAACGCCTATCGCGCACATAGCTGGCTGCTGGCTGGTCGGGAGAAGAAATGGTAAGATTTTTTACTACGAGTTCGGCTACCTGGGCAGCTTGCAGTTCCGTCATAGCCTCTTGCGTGGGATTGTCAGCTACGACCAGCCAGACAAGCGGAACCGAGATCAGCAAACCAACGCAGCCCAGCACGGCAAAAGCTATGCGCCAGCCTACCATTGAAATAAGTGGAACCAGCAATAGCGGACCCAGGGCTGTTGCCACTAGAATACCTACATTCCAGATTGCATTGGCCCGCGAACGCTCATGAGCCGCGAACCAGCGGCTGGTAATCGCACTCATCATTGGCACATGCATACCTTCGCCCACCCCCAGCAAGAGGCGCAGCCCGATCAGCGCCGCCAGCATCTGGCCCAACGGTGCGCTCAAAATAGTGCAGACCGAAAAAGCCGTAATCGCGATCAGCATGCTGCGTTTCGGTCCAAAGCGTTCAGCAAAGGGGCTGAGCAGCATATTGGAGAGGCCGTAAGCCAGAAAGAAGGCTGCAAGCAAGAATTGGCCATTGCTGCCAATCTCTTTATTGCTCCACCCATAATCATGAGCAATTTGCGGAAGGGCCAGGGCCAAATTATTGCGGTCCAGATAATTTACAAAGAGAGTCACGGCAAGAACAAGCGGAATGCGCCAGCGCATCCCTTGCGTCAGGATAGCAGCTTTTTGCATAGTGCCCCTCGCAAAAATATCAGGCGTAAAGACTATTCAAATACTCCAGCAGCAGTGTACCAACCAGGGAATCGGGCAAGGCATCGAGGACAGTATTGATGCGCGCAAAATTGCTGGGCAGGCGACCGGGCTCAACTCCGGCCAGAGCAACTATCCGCGCAAAGGTTTCGGCGTCGGGCTGGGCCATCAAGCGCTCAACCTCGGCCTTCAAGGCCAGCGCTTCTTGTGCTCCGGCATTACCTCTCTCCTTTAAGGTGGCAATACTTTCGCGTAACGCCTGAAGGAATTCGGCCACGTGACCAACCGTCGAATAGTGGACGCTCACGTGAAGGTTGGCCGGCCCTCCGCCTGCGCTAAACTGCGGCTGTAAGGTCCAGCCACGTCGTGTCATCTCATCATCGAGCTCAAAAATATTCAGCGTCCTAGAGGCCAGAGCAAACATACACATAGCCGGCTCGCCCAGCACATACACATCATCGAGCTCCAGTATACCCTCAAGCATCTGGCGCGTGGCCTCGCTCACTTCGCGTACTATGCGCAAATAGCCGTCTTCACCAAGATAATTCAGGGCGGCCCAGGCTCCCGCTACAGGACCTCCCGATTTGCTGGAAAGCACAGTGGTATTCAGCACGCTATAGGAGGTGGTTTCGGCGCTGGCAAAAAAAGCATAGCGCCGCAAGGCCCGCTGCCGGTAGAGGATCACAGAGACATTCTTCGGCGCATAGCCATATTTGTGCATATCGACCGAGAGCGAGGTCACGCCGGGCACGCTGAGGTCAAAGGGTGGTATAGGATAGCCAGCTTTGCGCAAGAGTGAAAGGTGAATGCCCCCCACGCAGGCATCGACATGAAAACAGAGATTATGCTCGCGGGCAATCTCAGCAATCTCGCTGATAGGATCGATGACGCCATGCGAATAGCAGGGAGCCGAGGCTACAAGGAGAATCGTATTGGGTGTAATGGCCTGGCGCATGGCTGCAGGATCGGCGCGAAAGCTTTGCAGATCGAAGGGTGTAACAATAGTCTTCAGGCCAAGGTAATGCGCCGCCTTGTGAAAAGCTGGATGCGCCGTTTGGGAAAGCACAATCTCCGGCATGCTGATCTCCGGCCGTTCTACGCGCGCCTTATCACGCACAGACTTCACCGCCAGCATAATGCTTTCTGTACCCCCGCTTGTGCAGTTGCCCACAACTTCGCCATCGCCTTGCAGTAGATCGACAACCATACGCACGACCTCATTCTCCAGCTGCAGGAGGCTGGGAAAAAGATTGGGATAGAGCGCGTTTTCGGTAAGAAAACGGGTATAGGCTTCCTTAACCACAGCCTCGGTCTCGCCACCAGGATCATAGATACCAGTAAGAATCTTGCCCGCGCGCCACGAGACATCCCTTTCCTTGTACATCTCCAGGCGACGAAATAATTCTTCAGCAGGAAGGCCGTGAGCGGGAATGGGCATAATATGCTCCTTTCAACGCGGCAAGCAGCCAGCATCGAGGATATAACAACGTGGACACACCTTTGTCCCGAGCTTTGTGCATAGAAAATGGGCAAGGAAGATAGCAGACTAGCGATAGCTGCCAGGCTGCGAGAAATAGTGTTATCGTCAATGCTCAGGCCGTTGGAGCCAAGCCAAGCATAGTGATAAGATACATGTGTAGGTACGCCTTGAAAGCCTGGAGATTCTCCCGATTATTGGGATCGCCCCACCAAGCAGTCCAATCCACAGGGCCAGTCACGAAGTAGCCGTAAAGCATCCAATAAAAGCTGCGCAAGAAAACGTTTAGATCGAGATCCGCGCGAATCGTTCCCACTTGCTGAGCCTGGGCGAGCAGCTCATACAGCGGCTTATACACAGCGATGGAGAGCTCTGCCTCAAACGGCGTCAGCTCGTCGCGCTCCTCTAGCCAGCGCCGCATATACAGACGTGGGCGCGTGAGATCGCGCTGTAACAACTCGATAAGAGTATCAAGAAGCTCACCCAACACGCTTTTGAGGGCCTGGGCATCCTTCACAACATCGGCCCCGACATGATCCAGAACACCAGTAACCCAGGCTTGCTCCTCTTGATAGAGACTGCGCAATATCTGCATATAGAGCTCTCGCTTGCCTCCAGTATGATAATGAACCGTGGCAATATTAAGTCCGGTTGCGGCGGCTATCTCACGCGCCGAGACGCCATGATAACCATGCTCGGCAAAGAGCCGGGTCGCAATACGCAGAATTCGTTCATGGCTGGCCGCCTGTATTGGTGTGCGCCTCTTGCTTAACATATCCATCCAACGTTTGATTGAATCATACGTACAAGTATAGCCAGTGAGGCCGGAGCCTGTCAAGTGCCTGGCTTAACAATATTTTTTGGCTTTCCTTTCTTACCGCTAAAATTACTCAAGTTATGCAAATAGCCTGATGTGTTAACTTTATGCTAATTGCTCTTAAAGAATATAGAAACTTTTCTGCAAATTAGGAATTATATACGAATTTCGCGGGGCAAGGCGCTACATTGTGTAGCATAAGCTTGACTATTTAAATAGGGAAAGGGAAACGATGAGCGAAGTAGGTAAGAAAATTGAGACCTGCCCCTCGATTTACTATAGGGCAGGCCTCAAGCATGCTTATAGAATAACGCGTACTCCTGGTAGCTTGCGCAGCAGATAAGCGCAGCCAAAGCAGAGTGGCACAGTGATGAGGGCGGCCACTGCCATTTTGAGCAACGGATAGAGCTGCAGGCCCGCAATGGCAACACAAAAGCCTGTCACCACCAGGGCATGGATAACATAGACCCCATAAGCCTCTCTAGAGAGCAATTTGCCCCAGAAGCCTTGCCGATTGAAGCGCTGTCGGAAAAGCACCAGCAGACCAAGGCTCATCCCCACACATAGGATAGCTTCCAGGAAGCAGACAAGGAGCCCACCGAAAAAGCTGTTTATTCCGCCCATCAATATAATGCATATCGCACCTACTATGATTGTACAGAATGCGGCAGCCAGACCCAGCTTGCCCATCCAGGATGGCACATTCAAGAACCAGTTGCGCCGCGCCGCTATCGTGCCAATGATAAACAGGCTAATGTACTGGGGGAAGTAGGCAATCTGGAAATTAAGCGGCTGAAACCACCAGCCAGTCGGGAACCAGATGCGCACGATAAAAGCTACCACAGCCAGGGCCAGGATGAACAGCCCGACAGCCAGCAAAGTCGGCGGCTTATTGGTCGCCTCAGCAGGCTTTGCCCATTTTTGGCTGAGCCAGCGCCAGAGCGCATAGCCACAGTCAAACAGCAAGAGCGCCTCGACAAACCAGAGTGGCCCGACCCCAAATGCTCCATAGTGGAGCAACAACTGCCAGAAAGGCATATGCATTCTGTAGCCAATATAGATTACAACTGGGTTGATCAAGAAGGTAAAGACGAGCAAGGGAATGCCCAGCCGCAGCAGCCTATCTCTGAGAAAGGCCTTTGCTCCTTTGCGCTCATATGAGCCTGGCGTGAAATAGCCAGAGAGCAAGAAAAACAAACCCATGAAGAAGGTCTGATTGACCACAACAAAAATGGTTAACAGCCCTACAGTGGGAGGGTCCTTTGTCACTTCTTCATAATACCAGCCACCAGGCAGTCCACCGAATGCTCCGTAGGTGATGGCAAGATGGTGCAGCACGACAAGGATCGTCAGCACCACACGTAGATGATCGATGAAGAACAACCGGGGCCGCTTCTGCCTGGCTTCCTGGGCTGACCTTTCTTCGAGAGATGATTGCATATCTATATTAGAAGAGATTACATCTTTAGCTTGAAATGACATTTCAGGCCCTTTCTTTAAACATCTTCTCTAACACTTGGATAAGTTTTATATTCACACTGATGTTCGCTCATAGGAACGACAGTTCAAGCAAGAAACTGATTAAGATTTCCCAATCTTAGAGATGGCCACCAGCGCAATTAAGAAGATGGTCAAGCTAACGACGCTCAAGCTGAGCCAGCTCGTTGGGTTTGGGAGAAAGATCGTAAAAAGAACTGAGAAGGGCAGTAGCATCAGCATTGCTACCACGGCAAGCAAGAGACGCAGGATATCTTTGTTATCGCGCGGTAAGACTGCTATTTTCCCATTAGAGCGCTCAGGCAGAAGAAGATAATATGGCATCTCCTCTTGCGGTTGTCTGTATGCTAACTCATGATCTGTAGTATGCTCGTTTAAGCATGCCTGATCATTGCTCAATCTGCCCCTACCATACTGGGTGTTCACGTGTATTGCTCCTCTCGGCATTGCATTCCATCTCTTAGCACTGCCCTGGTTAGTTACTCATGTAACTAACTATAGAAGAAATGAACCTGTTTGTCAAGGGAGAAATCAGTTCTCTTTCATCAAGAAGTGACCGGCGAGCATGACTTAGAGATAAACGCCAGCGTTCAGCACGATCGCAGAGAGCTTCAGTTGGTCAGGCTCGGTTTTAAAACGCTTCGAGGTCGAGCTGCTCATTTTGCAGCAGAAGACTTGTATAACGGGCCATCTCTTCCGGAGAGCAAGGCTGATCATTCTCCAGCCACCAGGCCACCAGACTAATAATCGCCCCGGCCCAGTATTGTGCCGTAATGGGAATAGGCACCTCGAAATTCTTATCATTGCGCTGCAGCCGCTTGAGCTTCTCCACACACAGTTCGGCCAGATAGCCGCGCAAAAGCGTATAGAAAGTTCCTACTCCATTGCCGCAGAGCATAAGTTTATAAAACTGCGTGTGTTCTGCCACATGGATAAATATGCTCAAAAAGCGCTGTGCAGGAAGATCAACGGCCTCTTCATTCAAGGGTAAATGCGTCTCTTTCATCAAGGATTGGTGCATAAGGCGCATTCCAGAAATGAGCAGATCATACTTGTCCTCATAGTGCTTGTAAAATGTTGTGCGATGAACCATAGCTCTATCACATATATCTTTGACACTGATTGAGTCGAAATTCCGTTCGCTCATCAAAGCCATAAGCGCTTCCCACAATAGCTTATGCGTGCGTCTCACGCGCAGGTCTTCCGGAACTTTCGTTGAGTTCATAGACATTTTCCCTTTTGTGTAGACTATTCTACATTATCGCGTTTTTGTTTCTTGACCCTGGCCTCTGCCCATACTATAGTAGAAATAGCTACAGATGTAAAGATATTCAACACGTTGTAGACAAGTTGATCTAGCCATGCCTCTAAATAGAGACCTCTATTCGTACTGAAGGAGTTTGAGAATGCAGTCTACTGAAATAAACCTTACCTCTCCCGAATTCAAAGCTCATCCCTATCCTACTTTCGCACAGATGCGTACCTACGATGCCGTACATAAGCTTGTCAAAACGAATGGTCAAGTATCCTGGTTAATCATGCGCTATGAAGATGCCGAGCGGGCGCTGCGAGATCAGCGCCTGGTGAAAGATGCCATGAGCGTACTGACCAAAGAAGAGCTAGAACAGCGTTTCCCTTGGGCCCAGTCGTCAGCAGATACCCGTCCCCGACAATTACTCGCCGTTGATCCGCCCGATCATACCCGCTTACGCGCCCTGGTCAATATCTCCTTTACGTCCCGCCTGGTCGAGCAGTGGCGCGAACGCATTCAGGCCATTGCCAATACATTACTTGACGCGGTACAGGATAAGGGAGAAATGGATCTGATCGAGGATTTTGCCTTTCCATTGCCCATTACTGTGATTACTGAGATGCTGGGCATACCCAATGAGGATCATGCAAAGTTTCGCCACTGGTCAAATACATTCGTAGAGGCTGCTGGAGATCCCGAAAGGATGCGCGAAACTCAGGACTCTATGCAAGAGTTTCGCACCTACCTCAGTGAGCTAATTGGCCGCAAGCGTGAGCAGCAAGCCGAGGATCTGTTAAGCAAGCTGATCCAAGCCGAGACTGAAGGAGATAGGCTTTCGGAGAATGAATTGGTCTGGATGGTCTGGATTTTGCTGATCGCCGGCCATGAAACAACCGTTAACCTGATCAGTAACGGAATATTGACGCTTCTGCAGCATCCAGATCAGTTGGAGAAGCTTAAGCAAGATCCAAGCCTGGTCAAGACAGCTATCGAAGAGCTGCTCCGTTACAACGGTCCCGTTATGGCAGCTACTTCGCGCTGGGCACGAGAAGATGTAGAGATCGGCGGCAAGTTGATTCGGCGCGGCGATGAAGTACTTGTCGTCCTATCCTCAGCCAATCGTGATGGTGAAACGTTCGAGCATGCTGATGAGCTAGACATCACGCGCAAGGAGAACAAGCACCTGGCTTTCGGCAAAGGGATTCATTATTGTCTCGGCGCTCCCCTGGCCCGCATGGAGGGACAGATAGCCATCAATACGCTTCTTCAGCGTATGCCCAATCTGCGCTTAAATACTGCTGTGGAAAATCTGGTCTGGCGTCCTGGCTCGCTGATCATGGGCCTGAACAAGCTTCCGCTGGCCTTCTAACGTAGACTAAGTTCAATCTCTCATCCTGGTCCATAACTGGGTCAGGATGAAACAGGGGCTGGACATAAAAATACAGGTCAGCCGTAGTACTATGGTAAATAGTGCCCGCCGACCTGTATTCCACAACAACCATTACCATTTCCCCACTCGAACGGCTGCTGTGTTTTATCTCTCAAGATCCCGAAGGATCTGGAAGAGCGACTTAACGCTTGCCCGCTACAGCATTGCTATAGCGCTTGCCAACCTCGTCCCAGTTCACCACATTCCACCAGGCGCTGAGATATTCTGGGCGCCGATTCTGGTACTTGAGATAATAGGCATGCTCCCATACATCGTTGCCAAGAACAGGGGCAAGCCCATCAATAAGCGGGCTATCCTGATTTGCTGTGGATATTACCTCCAGCTTGCCGCTACGATTGAGCACCAGCCAGGCCCAACCTGAGCCAAAGCGCTTGGCACCCGCGTCATTAAAGGCATTTTTGAAGTTCTCAAAGCTGCCAAAGCTGCTGTCAATGGCGCTGGCCAGCTCACCGCCGGGTGTTTTACTGCCACCGGGGTCATGATTTGCCAGTACATGCTGTGGTTGGCATGACCTCCGCCGTTGTTGCGCACAGCAGTACGTACCCCTTCCGGAATCTCCTGAAGGCGCTGCAAAACTTGTTCAACTGCAAGAGATGCAAACTGCGGGAGATCCTTTAGTGCAGCATTCAGATTGTTCACATAAGTGGCGTGATGCTTGTCGTGATGAAGCTGCATAGTCTGCGTATCAATATACGGCTCTAACGCGTTATAGTCGTATGGAAGAGGAGGAAGCTCAAAACTCATGATGTATATACTCCTTTTACGATGACAAAACAGGTGCTCCCAATGTGGAAAGCTTTTTTTGCTATTGCCTATCGATTGACAGGACTCAGTATACAAAAATACTAGCTTAGATGCTTCGTCCTTTTGGACAGTCTCTAGCTCTGACAATATGGCCATTCGCCTCCGGAGCTTGTTGCCAGCCATTCCTTATTTTATTTTACTGGCCTTTCCTCTTGACAAACTATATTAGGGTACCCTAATATCTTAGTAAAGCAGTAGGAAATAGCCGGGAACCGCTTGGCACCACCGCAGCAACTGGAACCATGCCTATTTCCTATATGCTTCTAATTCTATGCATACCGCACGTCATGTTGTGCGCTCATACTTAGCTTTGACTATCTCAAAGGAGAAATAAAGGATAATGAGGACCCTCTCACCTTCAAGCCGCCGGGGCTTATTCAACTGGAGCACGCGCGAGATCTTACTGATTGCCGCCATCGGCATTGTTTCCGGACTTATTTTTGCAGCATCATACTATGTCTATGCGCTTACTGTCGTCTTTGGTCCCCTGGTTAGCTGGGCCTGGACCGGCCTCTATCTGCTCCCTTCCTTCTTCATCGGCTATGTTATGCGCCGGCCCGGGGCAGCTCTGCTCATCGCCATCATCTATAGCCTGATTAATTTACTCTTTTCACCCTACGGCCCTATCATTTTGATTAGCTGCGCTTTCTATGCCATCTCCGGAGAAACCGGCATCGCATTGGGCACGCGCTATCGCTCCTTTGCCCTGCCCTGGATGATCATTGCCGGGATTATAGGCGGTCTGATGCAAGTCCTGCTTTTCATAATCTTTTACAGCTCTGATTTCTTCAGCGTGAGCGTTCCAATCATCATCGGGGAAGTTTGTGCAACAATCATCACCGCCACGATAGCGGCAGTCATCGGCAAACAGCTTGCCGATGCGCTGGCCCGCACTGGCGCCCTGGCTGGCACGGCCCTGAGCATTGATGAGACACCTGAAGTCTAGCATAACAGCTAGATTTAACTGCACAACACTAGAAGGAAAATGAAAAATGAGCACTTCCTCAAGTTCTGTTCGGCGTCATTTATTTGCTTGGAGCACCCGCGAGATCTTACTTATCGCCGCCATTGGCATCGTCTTTGGCATGATCTTTGCGGCCTCATACTATGCCTTTTCGATTACCGTCGTCTTTGGTCCAATTGCTGGCTGGGCCTGGACTGGTCTCTATCTGCTCCCCTCGTTACTGATCGGCTATATTTTGCGCCGGCCTGGGGCTGCGCTTCTTATCTCCTTGCTCTATAGCCTGGTCACGCTTCTCTTTTCGCCTTATGGCCCTGTGATCCTTATCAACTGTGCCTTCTACGCAGTTTCAGGCGAAGTCGGCCTGGCTCTTGGCACGCGCTACCGCTCCTTTAGTCTGCCCTGGATGATCCTCAGCGGCATTCTTAGCGGTTTGGTAATGATCTTGCTCTATGTCATCTTTTACCGAGACTCTTTCTTGGAATGGGCGTTGCCTATCCGCATCGGCGTGGTTGGCATAACGATACTTACTGGAATTGTGGGAGCTATTATCGGCAAACAGCTTGCCGATGCGTTGGCTCGCACCGGGGCCCTGGCTGGTACTGCACTAAAGAACGACGGAACACATGAGGTCTAGTATGGCACTGATAGAAATCGAAGATTTGGCGGCAAAATATCCCGGCCGCAAACTACCTGTACTACAAGGGGTTAATCTCCAGCTCAAACGTGGAGAGACTGTCTTACTGCTCGGAGCGTCAGGCAGTGGCAAAAGTACGCTGGGCCTAACCTTGAACGGTTTAATCCCGCACGAGGTCGGTTCCATCCTCAACGGGCAGATCCATGTAGATGGGCTCAATACGCAACAAACCACGGTCGCCGAGCTAGCGCGCCGCGTGGGAATTGTCTTCCAGGACCCCGATGCTCAATTTGCTACACTCACCGTCGAGGATGAAATAGTCTTTGGCCTAGAAAATCTCTGTCTTCCTCCCTCGGAGATGGAGGAACGTATGCTAAGGGCTCTAGCCCAGGTCGGCTTGCCCGAGCATCGCTACCGGCGCGTCGATCAGCTTTCCGGCGGCGAAAAGCAGCGTATCGCCCTTGCCGCGCTCCTGGCAATGGAGCCGCAGGTTCTGGTCTTTGACGAGCCCACAGCCAATCTGGACCCCATAGGAACGCGGGATGTCTTCGCGCTGATTCGTGAATGCAAAGTGCAGACTACCCATACTATTGTACTGATCGAGCACAAGCTTGACGATTTGATGGATCTTATCGATAGAGTTATTGTCCTCGGTCCCGGCGGTTCGCTGATCGCTGATGGCACTCCACGCGCTATTTTCCGCGATTCCAGCGCGGTTCTTCGCGAGTACGGGATCTGGATGCCCCAGGTCTGTTTGCTGGCCCATCGCCTACGCGAGCAGGGCATAGAGCTTGATCCCTTTCCGATTACGCCGGCCGAGGCTGAAGTAGCGCTAAGGCAGATAAGCTTGTCAGAGGAGCGCCCAACTCTTTCATCTTCCTTGCCAGATGAAGAACCCGCTTCATCCCAGCCCGCAATAGAGGTTCGCGAGCTCTCTTTCCGGCGCGGACGCCAGACGATTCTCGATCGCGTCTCGCTGACGATCCCGCAAGGTGATTTTCTGGCCATCGTAGGAGCTAACGGCGCTGGCAAAACGACACTGGCCCAGCATCTCGTGGATATCCTTCATCCCTCGCCCAAAACTGTCTTTCTACAAGGTCAGGACCTCACGCGTATAGCTGCGCGCGATCTCGTCCACAAAATAGGCTACGTCTTTCAGAATCCCGAGCACCAGTTCATTACCGATTCGGTAGCCGATGAGGTCGCTTACGGCCTGCGCGTTATTGGTCTCTCAGCAGAAGAGATTACAGAACGTACGAATAGCCTGCTTGAACGCTTTGGGCTCCTACGCTTTGCGCCGGCCAATCCGTTTACGCTCAGCCATGGTGAGAAACGCCGCCTGAGTGTGGCCACGATGCTGGCAGTTGGGCAACAAATCCTTTTGCTTGACGAGCCAACCTTTGGGCAGGATCAAGGGAATGCTGAGGCGCTACTCGATCTGCTCTGCGCTCTGCACGCAGAGGGCCGCACCATTGTTATGGTCACTCATGATATGACTCTAGTAGCCCGTTACGCACGGCATGTCGCAGTAATGAATCAGGGCAAGATCATCTTTCATGGCACGCCGGCCGAGCTTTTTAAGCAGCCCGAGCTACTCATGAAGGCCCATCTGACGCTGCCCCCACTCACGATGCTGGCCAATCGCCTGGGACAATCAGGGCTTCTAACGCTTGAGGAAGTGGCCACTCAGTGCCTTGCCGCATTTGCTTCTCTCCCCCAAACTAGAAAGGAAGCTATTTAGTGGAGATATCCTACTATCATACCGATTCGCTTCTGCATCGGCTCAACCCGCTCTGCAAACTGCTAGCCATCTTCCCGGTGCTGGCTTTTGTGGCCTTCACTACAGATTTCTCGGTACCAGGGGCATTTGCAATCCTGATCAGCCTGATTGTGCTCATTCTGGGCCATATCCCTCTCACGCGCTTCATACGCGTGGCCTGGATGCCGCTGCTCCTTTTCGCGTTCTTTACGCTAGTTTATCCCTTTTTCGTGCGTCCGGAACTCGTGAAGGGCTCGCCGATCCTCTTAAGCTTCGGCCCGCTCATCTACTATCAGACGGCGCTGCTCCATGTCGCCCAGATAGCCTTGCGCGCCTACGCGATCATTCTCCTTTCGCTCTTTTTCTCCCTTACGACTGATATCAGCGACTTTATTCGTGCGCTGGTTCAGCAGTGGAAGTTTCCTTACAAAATAGGCTACGGCACGATGGCGGCCTTTCGCTTTGTCCCTATGCTCCAGAGCGAGATGCAGCTCATCCAGGCTGCCCACAAAATACGCGGTATTGCCGACCACGGCGGCTTGCGTTATGCGCGCATGCGGCGCTACGCGATCCCTCTGCTCTCTATTGCTCTTCGCCGGGCTGAGCGTACGGCCCTGGCCATGGATAGCCGCGCCTTCGGCGTTTTACCCAGGCGCACCTATTACAAGCGCTACAGCTTTAGCCTTCAGGACTACCTCTTCCTGGCCTGCTTCTGGCTGGCTTGCCTGCTGCTTTGTCTGTTCTTTTGGTATTCCGGCTTACTCGGCCCACTAATATTTTTCAAGCAATTCTAGAAAGTGCCCGCTCCCATGACTGATACCCAATTTTGTGCCAAGATTTCGCGCGAACGTGAGGACCCAATTATTGGCCAGGCCGCTTACGCTAAAGCCTGGCTCCTGATTGAATATAACGGTCCCTGGGAGTGGGGAGCCGTTCTTGACAACCAGCTCCCCGAGGCCGTAAAAGCCTGGCTCAGCGCTATCATCTATAGCTATGCCACGACACACACGGTGGCGCTCTTCATCCGACACGATATGCGCCCCCTGGCAAAGATACGCTGCTTTGTGGCTATCACGCGCGAGGCGCAAGAGGCGCTCTATCGCTTTGAGCTTAGCAGTTATGAAGAGCTACTCAAGCTTGATCTTGACGCGCTGCGAGCCGGCGATCCTGCCTATAATACCTATCTCAGTCCTGAACCTATCTACCTGGTCTGCACCAATGGCAAACATGATAAATGCTGCGCCAAATTTGGGATGCCCATTTACCAGGAAGCCTCACGGCTGGTTGGCGAGCAGGCCTGGCATTGTACACATATGGGGGGAGATCAGTATGCTGCCAATCTACTCTGCCTGCCGCGCGGCCTCTACTATAGCCGCGTCTCCGTGCCTGAGGTCACGTCAATCATCGAGGCCGATGGCCACAGAGAAATCTATCTGCCCAAAGCGCGTGGCCGGACCTGCTACCAGCCTGCGGTACAGGCTGCCGAATACTATTTGCGGCAGCAAACAGGCAATCTGCACCTCGATGCCTTCAGCCTTCTCGCTACCCACAGTGCCGAGACAAATGTTGAAACCGTACATCTGCAGGCTACGGAGGATGGAACCATTCATACGCTCACCATCCAGCACGAGATACGTGAGCTAAGTTCGTCCCAACCCTGTAGTTGCCGCAACGAGGCAAAAAATACGCGCTATGAGTTTCGCCTTCTCTCCTACGCGTCAAGCTCAGCTGCCTGCTCAATCAGCCCCTAGTTTGCTACTCGGCAAGAACTTGTTCAATCATCGGCAAGTATTCTGCATGGTGCTAAAGCCTTTCTTTACTGCATACTACTAAGGCTCCCATCTTTCCAGATGGAAATAGTAATACAGAAAGAAAGGTTTTATTATGCACCAACTTGGCGCTAAAAATGTTCTCATAAGAACTCTTCTACTCTATATATGCATCGGACTACTAGGCACTGCTTGTGCGACTAACGGGAGCAACGCCCAGACGAAAGCTCAACCATCTCAAACTGATCTTGTCTCCTCATGGATCAAGCAGCATGCCTATCCACTGGCGAACACTGAACCAGGAGGTAAGCTTAGCGACCTCAGCCCGGTGAACCAGATCATAGGCGACGCCAGGGTTATTGGCATTGGAGAAGCCACACATAACTCACACGAGTTCTCGACGATAAAGCAGCGCATATTTGAAGATCTTGTACAAAACAAGGGATTTACTACGTTTGCCTTAGAGGCTGGCTGGGGAGCTGGTTTGCTGCTTGATGACTATGTGCTCTATGGCAAAGGAAATCTCAAAGAGATTATGCATAACGAGTTTGGCGAGGGTGGAGATCAGAGCCCCTGGATCTGGAATACCCAGGAATATATGAACCTGCTGGAATGGATGCGCTCCTACAATGCCAGCCCCGCTCATCAGCAAAAATTGCGCTTCATGGGCGACGATGCAAGCTATCCGGGGCCGGTTGTGTATGCGCGCGTAGAAGGCTATCTACAACAACATTTCCCAGCATTAGCTACCAAAGTTGAACAGCTCTATCAAGGGCTACATCAGGATAGCGGAACCAATGTAAGTAGCTATCTCCTTGAGCATATGCAGAAGATCCCGCTAGCAGAGCGGCAAAGGCAGGCAGAGCAGGCTCAGCAAGCCTATGATCTCTTACGTCAGCAAGAGTCCTCCTTTAAAGCAGATGCCGAACGCCAGCAATATAGCTGGATCTTACAAGGGGCACATATCATCGCGGAATCTGCAAAACTGTACTCATTTGACTATACGAAGCCAAACCAGAACGCTCAAGGTATGTTATATCGTGATTCCGAGATGGCCGAGAATATAGCATGGTGGAATAAACAGACTGGCGGCAAGATTCTCCTCTCAGCCCATAACGACCACATAGCCTATAAGAGCTTTATTCCTAAATTCTATCCCAAGGTACAGGGAGCATTTTTGCACGACCTCCTGGGAAAAGGCTATCTCAATATCGGTTCCAGTTTCTTTGAAGGTTCGTTCAATGCCCTGGATGCGAGCGGAAAGGCTGCAAAGCCGCAGGTCTTTACGCTAGGAGGAGCTCGACCAGATAGCTACGAGGGAGTACTTGGTAAAGTGAACATTTCTAATTATCTCCTTGATCTCCATGCTGCTCCCCCTCAAGTAAGTTCCTGGTTCCGTCAAGCGCGCCCGGTTTACGATATCGGGGCCGCTTATCAAGCTGGTCAGGACTACTCGACTGGCTCTCTAGGAGATTCGTTTGACATCGTGCTCCATATCCAGCACGTTACACCTTCTCATTTGCTTTAAGCAGGCGCGGATCAGAGTCAGGAGCCGATTTAAAACACATTGAAATTGCATAGCATCCGGGTGCTGAGAGGTTGTCCAGCATCCGGGCATTGTGTGCTCTGCAGGCCCTTTCGTCTCTAGCTATTGCTGTTTGTTTTGCAACAGCTAGAGAAACAGATATTATGAAAATAGCAAGATTCGAGAAGTCGCGCTGATATTACCTGCCTATACTTAGAATGGCATTCCTTCAGTTATCTGAAATTGCATAGCAAGAGGAGAAATATGAGAGAACTTTTTGTGGATAAATCAGTGACGATAGCTGCTCCGGCCACAAAAGTATGGGAAGTACTGACCAGGCCTGAATATGCGCGGGAATGGGTAAGGCTCTGGTGGCCCGACTTCGCTCTTTTAGAGTCGGACTGGCAAACAGGTAGCTCAGTAATCTGGCAGCTTGCTGATGGTACAGTTGGTTCGCAAGGCACAATCTCTCTTGCGCAGCCATATACGCTCCTGAGCTTCAGTTTTCAAGTCAACAATCCATACTTAATCAAGCAAGAAGAAATCACGTACCGGCTTGACGAGCAAGATGGCCATACCCATCTCTCCGTCACAGTCGGAAACTTTGGAGATACGCCTGAACATGAAGCATGTTATCCAGGCGCGCTGCAAAGCTGGGAAACCTCTCTGCCAAAGATCAAAGAACTTGCGGAAAGCAGGTAGCTCGCAATTACGGAGCAAGGTGAGTCGCCAGGAAGGCCAGCGTGGCCTTGATAATTTCGTGCGTGCGAGCATCGTTATTGAGAATATCAAAGCCATGCACGCCTGTTGGATGATTCATTAAGGTGAGCGGTACGTTGCGCCGGCAGGCCAGCATAACAAATTCGTCGAGAATCTCGTTAAGGAAGGGGCGATCCTGTCCGGCGCGCGCGATGAACAAAGGCGCAACCTTTGCCGCATCGGCGCAGCTCAAGAGATAGTCTGGCGAATAAACTCTTACTATCTCTTCCTCTTCAGGACTAAAATGAAAATATTTGTGGTTCAATAGCGTCATGCCCCCATAATAAGCCACAAGGCAGCGAATATAGGCCTGAGTGCCGCGTAAGGCTGCGCTTAAACCATAGAGAGCGCCGCTTGAACAACACCATATCCCTAGCGCGCGCGGATCAATTCCCAGGGCCGTTCCCTGCTGCTGCACAAAGGCGAACAGGTCCGATACATCGCGGCCGACCGAGGTAATCCTCCGATAATTATCATCGGAGCGATGCTGGAAGAGAACAGCAATCAAGCCAGAGGCGGCAATCAACCTGCACCAGGAGACATATTGCAGATCCTCGCGTATATGCTCTACCTGGGCTTCTTGCGCGCCTCCATGCACAAGGATTACCGCAGATCGACAAGTAGCTGGCGGCATGTTAGGAGGATAGTAGATATCCAGCTTCAGGTCTTTACCCTCTACAGTCTTGTAGATGATATCTTTGCGCACCAATACTTGCTTCATAGCGGGGAGTCGATAGACGACGTGCAGCTTATCCAGCTCTCTAGCCTCTCGCATACGTCTTTACAACCGTTCTTATGAAATAAATATCAGATACCACACTATCGATCTAAATTCAGTATATGCGATCTTGTCCGAAAAAGCTGCGATCTAGTGCACAATACACAGCTTTGTCGAGAGCTCAGCTTTAAACCAGTCCCCATTCCTGATCACCCGTGAGGCAAGGCTAACCACCAACATTGCGCAGAAAATTCTTACTGCACCCTTTCCTCTTTTACACGCGCTCCAGGCTGCGCCTGTCCTGAAGCGGTAATTTTTATGCTTAACTGACCAATAAAGGGGAGTTCATAGTATTTTCCACGCCAGGCTTGAATTATTCCTACAAACCAGACTACGCAGGTAAAGAGATTAAGCACCATGAGAAGAAGTGGAATGCCAACTTCGAGCAGGGTTTGAAAGATGTCGGTACTATGCTTAGGCAGCACCCGCATAGCTATCAGCAAAAGCAAGGAGAGGATATGAGAGCTGGCAAAAAAGAGAGTGGATTGCAGGCTGTGAAAGCGTACAAAACGATTTCCCTTATTGATTAAAAGAAAAATGAAGAGACCACTTAAGCAGCCAAGCACATAACTAAAGCTAGCCAGCAACCGTGAAAACTGATCAAGGATCTGTACCTGTGGCTCAAATAATTGGTAGTAGCTATTTTCTGGCCTGGCGGGAAAAGTAGGGCTGGGCATATCAGAAATAAGCACTGGTATCGGTTCGCTCTCGCTGCGTGGGTCGGGAAGAAACCCCAGCTCCTGAGCGCTCTTTTCAAAGAGTTGACACAGCTTTTCGCGAAAATAGGGAGACGGCATGGCATGGCCACGCTCCCAGCGACTTATATTAACGGCATCAGTACCGATCTGCTCAGCAACTCTTGCCTGTGACCAGCCGCGACTCTCTCTCTCTTGTCTAAGGCGATAATTAATAACTTTATTCATCCATGTAAACCTTTGTTGCTGACTAAATTATGACCATATCATAAAGCGCTTGTCCAGATGAAAGCAGCAAAAATGGTACTCATTGCTTACCAATACGATTTTAGCAGCCAAAAGTTAAGTACTTGTCCAGTCTCCGGCAAGTATTCTTCATAGTATTGCAACTCCTTGTCAGGCATACTTGAGCTCATAGATATACATTTAATAACTTTTTGATCATCTTCGACAAGGGTACAAGGAATTATGAGACTAACTATAGAAAATGTTGGAAAAAAGTATCGCGGCGGTTTCTGGGGATTACAAGAGTTCAGCCTGGACCTGGGACCCGGGATTCTAGGGCTGCTCGGCCCCAACGGCGCCGGAAAATCGACGCTCATGCGCATTCTCGCCACGATTACAAAGGCAACTGAGGGAACGGTTACCTGGAATGGGCTCAACATTGCGCACAAGCCAAATGAGCTGCGCGCAGTTCTGGGCTATCTGCCCCAGGACTTTGGCGTCTACCCCAATCTAAGCGCCCAAGAATTTCTAGAGTATATGGCCGCTATCAAAGGGCTAGAGGCCAGGGCCGCCCGCAAACGCATTGACGAATTACTGCAAAGCCTGAACCTGGCGAGTGCGCGTAAGCGGCAGCTTGGTGGTTATTCTGGAGGCATGCGCCAGCGTGTTGGGATCGCCCAGGCGCTGCTCAACGATCCACAACTATTGATAGTCGATGAGCCAACTGTGGGCCTGGACCCTGAGGAACGCGTGCGCTTCCGCAATCTGCTCACCGATCTCGCTGGTGAAAGAATAGTGCTTCTCTCTACCCATATTGTCTCGGACGTCGAGGCCACCGCAACCTCGATTGCCCTGGTTAATGAAGGGCACCTGCTTTTGCATGCTTCACCGGAGCAGCTCTTGCGCCAGGTCGAGAATAAAGTATGGGAGGTGGTAGTAAACAGTAACGATCTGCCCATGATGCGCAAGCACTATATGGTGAGTGGGACCTTACGCCGCAGCGATGGGGTGCATGTGCGCGTACTAGCCGAGGCTTCGCCGCTCTTTGGCGCAAAGCCCGTGCCACCAACGTTGGAAGATGCCTACCTCTATAACACTGCTCCCAATCGATCTCAGCTGGGATTAGTTCATGGAGGTCAGGTATGACTCAGTTGCGCGCTCTCTACCATCTGGCGCGGGCCGATTTTCTCGAACGCACGCGGCGCTATAGCTTCTTTATCACACTAGTTGTGACGATAGTAGCCGCTTACTTCTATCTGCCAGACAAAAATGCAGTGTATAGAACATTAAGCTTTGGTGCATATCGAGGCATTTATAACTCGGCCTGGGTAGGGATGCAAATAGGAGTTCTCACGGCTTTCTGGCTCTCTCTGGCAGGTTTTTATGTTGTCAAGAACACTATCGAACGCGATCAGCTAACGGGCGTTGGTCAGATTATTGCCACGACCCCACTAAGCAAGCCCATGTACACGCTGGGAAAGATGTTAAGCAATTTCGCGGTACTGGCTACGCTGGTTGGGGTGACGGCCCTTGCCGCAGGTATTATTCAGCTCATCAGGGCCGAAGATATGCATCTCGATCTCTGGACCCTTTTGAATCCTTTCCTGCTCCTTACCCTGCCGGCTATTGCCTTGCCGGCTGCGTTGGCAGTTCTGTTTGAGACTATTGCCTGGCTGCGCGGCAGCCTGGGTAATACTATCTACTTTATACTCTGTCTGGCTGGCTTGATCGCCTCGCAAAAGGGCACTTCTATCGCCGGCATGCCAATCACGCTTGATCCGTTCGGCTTCTCCATCCCTTTAAAACAACTCCATACCATCTTCCTACAAAAGTTTCCTGGTTTCGATGGTGAAGTCTCTATCGGTCTGACGGAAGTCGATAAGCCAGAGAAGCTACACTTTTTCATCTGGCAGGGTATACACTGGACGGGAGATATTCTGCTTCAGCGCTTCTTCTGGCTGGCGCTGGCTATTGCCCTGGCCCTGCTGGCGGCGCTCTTCTTTACGCGCTTCGATCCAGCACGCAGCATGCCGCCGCGCAAACGCCTGAGCAATTTCCTGGAAATGCGAAAAAATCAGATCGTTGCAGAACCGGAGCCAGCTCCAGTAGACATTCGCCTTACGTCACTTGCCCACGCGCGGACACAAACGCGCTGGCTCACTGTGTTGATCGGTGAAGTTCTCATATTGCTAAAAGGGCTCTCGCCCTGGTGGTACGCGATTACCCTGCTCCTCAATGTGGCAATGCTTATCGTACCTCCAGCTATTGCCCGAGGCGCGTTCTATCCGCTGGCCTGGATCTGGCCCTTGTTCATCTGGTCAGGCCTGGGCAGCCGGGAAATGCGCTTTCGCACCAATCAGCTGGTATTCTCAACGGCCCATCCTCTTTTGAGACAGTTTCCCATGCAATGCCTGGCAGCCGTGCTTTGCACACTATTGATGGCCAGTGGCATGCTCTTTCGTTTCCTCTTGCTGGGTGACCTCACCGGCCTGCTGGTCTTACTTGTAGGTGCGCTCTTTATAGTTTCTCTGGCTATCGTTGCAGGCATATGGGTGGGCAATGGCCGTTTGTTTGAATTCATCTATCTGGCCTGGTGGTATGTTGGCCCGATGAATCATTTATCGCCGCTTGACTATATGGGAACCGAGCCGGCAAGTTCGGCCGGGCTGCGCACGCTAGCCTATCTGCTACTTGCCGCGCTGTTTCTGGTCCTGGCTTTTATCGGTCGCAAAAGGCAGCTTCAGATATGAGCCTGTCTGGCATTATAGCCTTTTCTATCAAGGAAAAATATTAGTACTCTGGCCTTTTCCAGCATAAGGAGACAGTTTATGAAGGATTGGCAAGCTCAATCGAAAATTTCTACGCGAAGAGCTTCGCGCTGCCTTTCGCTCATCTTCTTACTCTGCGCGATCCTGCTCATTGGAGGTGCCCTGGCAGCCTGTGATCTAGCCACAAACGTAAAAAGCACTATGAAACAAGTGAATACTTCTCTGCCTGAACGCTCATTCACCGTAGGCACACAGGCCAGGCTGGTGTTTTCTACTGGCATCGCCGATGTCCAGATCCATTCTGGCAATAGCGACAAGATCACTGTCAATGCGAAGTTCTCGGCGATTGGCATAGGCCTCGATTCCCAATTGGACTCCAACACAATGCAGATTGACACAAGCCAGAAAGGCGACACTGTTACTGTTAACGCCAAAGCTAATACGTCTGTTGTGGGCTCGGAGCACTTTAATGTTGCTATCACGGTCCCTCATTCCTGCGCTGTCGAGGTACACGATAGTACAGGCAAGGTTGAGGTTGAAGATGTAAGTGGATCGCTTGCGATAAATACCGGTAGCAGCGATATACACGTAAGCAATGTTGATGGGCCAATGACAATTGAGAGTAACGATGGGCGCATCGAGCTTCAGAAGGCCAGCCTGAAGGGTCAGTCACGCTTGAAAACGAGTACCGGCGATATCAATTTTCACGGATCTCTAGATCCCCAGGGCAGCTATCAGGTGAAGACCCGCGATGGCCGTATCACAATGAATTTGCCGCCTGATGCCGCCTTTAGCCTGAAGACCTCAAGCAATGATGGACGTATTCGCAACAGCTTTGACAGCAAAGAGGTGGGCAGCGAACCACGGGCCAGGCTAGAGATTCAGAGCAATACCGGGGATATCGCTGTAAAGAAAGAGGGGTAATTGCAGTCTGGCTGGCTCTTCCCAACCTGTGGGATGCCTGCCCAACGCGGGCGGGCATCCTCTTTGGAGCCAGGGCCAGCACATAGAGAACATCTGGCTATTTTTATTTAAGCTTGCACTATGTTAAGATATTCGCTCTATCGAACTGCGTGGCCCATTTAGTTCTGCCATCTCATAGCAGAGCTCACTAATTGAAATATAATTTCTACTAAAAAATGGTGTTGCAGCAAAAGTTCTCATAATCAATCTGTAAGTAAAAGGAGATAATAAATTATGAAGGATTGGCCAGAGGTATTAAAAATTTCTCGCCGCCAGGCTACGCGGCGTTTCTCGCTCATCTTTCTGTCCTGCACGATCCTGCTCATTGGAAGCTTTCTGACATCCTGCAGCTCATCTCTAGGGGTGCAGCATGTCAGCAGTTCGCAGCCCACGCGAACTTTTACTGTAGGAGCACAGGCCAAACTCGTCGTGAAGTCAGATCAGGCAAGTATTCATATTCATGCTGGCGACGCTGGCAAAATGACAGTCAATGCCAGAATGTCGGCAACCGGTCTGGATATCGGCCCTAACTTAGACCCCAAATCCTTGAAGGTGAACACAGCCCAGAGCGGAGACACAGTTACCGTTGACATCCAGACAGACCATACTGTGATCGCAGGCTCAAAAAGATTTAATATTGATATAACGATTCCACGCACAAGCACAGTAGAGACACACAGCGGGGCAGGAGACCTTGATATCAAAGGCGTTAGCGGCCAGCTTACTTTACAGGCTAGCAGTGGAGATATCCAGGCCTCAGATGTGGATGGACAGATCACGGTACAGACGAACAGTGGCAACATTAATCTCGACCAAGCGAAGCTGAAGGGCCAATCTGCGCTGAAAGCTTCGAGCGGGACAATCCGCTTCACTGGCACATTAGATCCACAAGGAAGCTACCAGGTTCAAACGAGCAGCGGCAATGTGATTATGAATCTACCTGCCAGCGCCGCCTTTAGCTTGCAAACCTCGACCCATTCGGGAGATGTGCATAACGCCTTTAACAGCAAAGAAGTGGGGGGCGAGCCACGCGCAAAGCTAGCAATCCAGACTAGTAGCGGCGATATCACGTTAAAGAAAGAAGGCTGATCACTTCTTTGACGTCCTTCTCTTGCAACTGGATGCCCGTTCATACCGAGCGGGTATCCAGTTTTTTGCAAAAACTTCTGAAAATAGTGTTCAATTCCAGCCTTGAGTGCCAGCGCTTTTCTCAATGGAAATAGCAAGACGCACACTAAACACTTGGGCCAGATGTATACTCAACAAATATCGCGTAGGCGGAACTGACTATTCCCTCGGCTGCTCTAACCGATCTACGATGCTATGGAGCAGCTCGGCCATGCCGGCCACATCATCCACAACGTAGTCTCCATGTTCGAGCATAGCTGGCAATGTGCCAGCATGTCGTACAATAATGGACATGGTTGCCAGCCCCTCATGACGCAGACGACGCAATTCCAGGACAGCATCGAGATCGGTTAGATCATCGCCGGCAAAGATCACCCCTTGCAAACCAAAGCGCTGCACATAGCGACGTAAGGCCTCCCCTTTGTTCACTGTAAGCGGTGTAAGAATCTCGATCAGGCCCCTACCCTCGCTCAAGCGCATCTTAAGGCGCTGAGCCGGCACTTCGAGTAGGGCCAGGAGTTGCTTTCTTGTCTCTTCAAGTGATGGAGCTTGCCGATAGTGCACAGTTCCGCCCACACGTTTGCGCTGCAGGATCACGCCGGGCAAAGATGACAGCTGTTGTTCTAGGAGATCAAAGAGCTGCTTGCCGGGTTCAGCATAGGGCTGAGCTTCTGGTAGCAACTGGACTGAGCGCTGGGTGGGCAGATCGTCGCACCATTCCAGGCCATGGGTGCCAATGTATGTCAATCCCTCAACGTTAACAATGCGGGCACCATCCTCAACGAGCCGCCCGGTCAGGATCGCCACATGCCCATATTGGCGCAGCCGCCTCAGATCTTCGGCAACGCCAGGCCAAAGCTGTGCTCCATCAGGCGTAGGGGTCATTGATGCGAGCGTTCCGTCGATATCGAAAATCAGGCCAAGAGGCTGCTGGCCAAGGATAGTCGCGAGGTCAATCGATGTCATCTAAAGGTCTCCGTGGTTCTAGCATTTTTCTTACTATGGCCGATGCATCATCAATCTGTCAAGCAGCCCAAGAAGTATGTGACCCTAGTGCTTGCTTCCCCTTAAGCTCTATTCAGCTTTGGACGGATGCCTTAAATCGGCTGCCTGTTGAGTCAGCACAATTCTATGCATCGTAGACAGCAGAATGCTGATCAGCGAGGCAAGAATAGAGATGGGCCAGGGCAATACGTTTTGTCCTTGCTCGGTATAGGGAGTTATACTGATATAATGTCAAGATAGCTCTACATCGCCCTGGCTTTTTTGTTCCGCTTCATTGTATAAGGAGTAGTTTCATGACAGATATTCATCCGCAAACCCTTTCACTCTCTCCCGAAACGCTGGCTATTTGCCAACTGGAAGCAAGCGCTGAACTTCCTCGTTGGGCCCAGGACGCGCCCTTTGTCTCCATCACGCGTACGTCTGATGAGCTCTCTATCGTCTGTGCAGAGGAGAAAGTTCCGCCAGATATCAAGGCAGATCGCGGCTGGCGCAGCTTCAAGCTGCATGGACCATTCCCTTTCTCGCTGGTTGGCATACTCAATTCCGTCACCATTCCGCTTGCCCAGGCCAACATCGGTATTTTTGCCATCTCAACCTACGATACTGACCATGTGCTGGTCAAAGAACACGACCTGGCCCGCGCCATCCAGACTTTAAAAGATGCTGGCCATACTATTGCCTAAGACAATGAAACTGGATTTTTAAAGACCATCTCTTTGCGACGGTCTCAACATTTTTGTCGGTTGATGAAGTGGCGTATGCAGCATATGCCTCGTTGAGCGGTGCGACTTCATAGCCTGCATCGATTAGTCGACAGAAGATATTTGAAAGTAGAAGAGCTTCACCGAAAGGCGCTGGTGAAGCTCCTCCTCTTATATAAAGCCATACATATAAAGTTCCTGGCTTATCCCAACCAACAGCAAGCGAAAATCCGCAATTTTCCGATCTGAATCTTGACATTACTTTTCTCATTTGATATAAATCTAATTAGATATGAATCTTTAGCAAAGGCATGCAGTCAGGAAAGAGGAAGACATGAAAGAACTTGACAGCCCGCATCTGCATTTGCGCGAAATGTCGGCAGATACTCTAGCTGAAGTCTTACCGGTCTATCTCAGCAATCCAGCATATCGAGAGTTAGTCGAGGGCTCGGAGGGAGTGGCAGGCCGTTATGAT
The DNA here is from genome assembly GCF_004208415.1 of Ktedonosporobacter rubrisoli. Classification (GTDB taxonomy): domain Bacteria; phylum Chloroflexota; class Ktedonobacteria; order Ktedonobacterales; family Ktedonobacteraceae; genus Ktedonosporobacter; species Ktedonosporobacter rubrisoli. The sequence goes on from NZ_CP035758.1 coordinate 481,420, forward strand.
CTGGAACGCTGGCAACGTGACTGGTCTATTGCCCAACTTATGCCGGGTCGTCATTCGCTTGCTTGCTATCTAAAGGCAAACAACGAGGCAATTGGCTACATTGATTATCTTGACGAAAATGAGAGCGATGGGCTGCCCTGGCTTGGTATGCTCATGATCCACGCAGACTACCAAGGGCATGGACTGGGAACTGAGGCATTACAATGCTTGATTGCACATTGTCGCGAAGAGCGCGGCTGGTCGCGTTTACGCGCCAGTGTTTTGGAGCTCAACACGGCTGCTTTAGCCTTCTTTAAGCGTGCAGGCTTCAAGCCTGTTCAACAGAAATCTGCGCAGTTCTCAGCAGGCCAACAAACATTTTATATCATGGAGCTTGCCCTCAAGGAGGGTATCTTATAAAAACTTTCGGCCAGGAGTCTACCCCACTACGGCAAAGGTTAAATGTATTCCCGCCATTTTGCATTTCAAATGGCGGGAGGAAAGCACCAGTTGTACAGCTCCAATGGCAGCGCACTTACATAGCTGCAAGTTTCTTAAGCGAGACTTCAGCGGCCACCAGATCCTGTGCGCCGAGCCCTATAAATTTGGTAATGGTAATATCCTGCGGAGAAACCCGTCCAGGCTTTTGGCCAGCCAGCACCTCGCCAACTTCGCCACATACCTCAGTCAGCGCGTACTCTCCGGTTTGCAGGGCAGCATATATATCACCGGCTGCAGCTGTAGTTTCGCGCGCGTCGACAAACACTCGCGCGCGCTTTAAGGCCGTCACGTCAAGTTCACACTTGGTTGCATCGTCTGCGCCAAGGGCAGTAATATGCTGTCCTGCATGCAGCCACTCACCACGAACCAGAGGAGTGCGAGCTGAGGTCGCGGTGATAAGCACGTCTGCCATGCGCACAGTACTTTCAAGATCATGGGCAATCACGATTTCTACCCGAGGTAGAACCGGTTGTAAGTCTGCTTTGAGCCTGGCCGCACTCTCGGGGCTCCTCGCCCAGATGATCAGAGTCTCGTAGGGCCGTTCATGATACAACGCCTGCGCCTGCCAGAAAGCCTGAACGCCAGTTCCCAGCACGCCAGCAGTCTTAACAACTGCTGGCGCAAAAGCGCGGGCTGCAAGCGCTCCGGCTGCAGCAGTGCGGATATCAGAGAGATAATGTTCTTCGTTGAGAAGGGCTAACGTATGACCGGTCTGGCTATCAAATACGCCAATAAAGCCGCCCTGTGCTCTTCCCAGATCACGGTTGATCGCGAACCAGGGAGAAACCTTGACAATAAAGATTGCATGGCCCTTGAGCGTCCCGGTTTTGACATAGACGTCGCCCTCGGCAGAGCTCGCAGCGGGAAACATGACGATCAACCCGTTGTTAGCAAGTCCAGCGCTGGATTCCTGAAAAGCGCGTGAGACTGGTTCGATCAGATCAGTAAAGTGCACGCTAGCGCGCAGCTCAGCAGCAGAAATAATACGTAAATCGTTCATTGTGCTCTCACAATCATATTTAGTTTCACAAGAATACCTGGCCATGGGCTGATAGTTCCTTCGCAAGAAATATTCATGGCAAAACCTCTATCCTGCCACGCCCGACCAGTACAACATCTCCACCCACCTTGACCGTCTGAACGGCTGCGGGCGTGCCTTCGGGCTGTACATACAAAAGGCTGGGTCGTCCAACAAAACGCCCTTGCTGCAAGATAAAGCGCTCACCGCCAGAGGCCAGTCTATGGCGAAGGCGATAGGCCCCGATGGTACCGGCCGCGCTACCTGTCGCAATATCCTCGATGAGCCCATCATTGTTCCAATGCCGTATTTCGAGCTCAGTCTCGTCGAACAACACAGCAAACTGAGCGTTCACTGCTTGCAAAAGTTCGGATATGTCGTTGCAAATGCTGGCGCGGGCCAGCACTCCTGCTCTGAGCGGAAGAATCAGGTAAGGCAATCCTGTACTGACTACTTCAAGCGGGAGTTCGGGATGAAGATCGTCTGAGACAAGGCCAAAGGCCTGTGCAAATCGTTCCCGTTCGCTCACCACACCCAGAAACTCAGGCCTTCCCTGGTCGAGCAGACCAGCATATCCATATTCGGTCTGTTCAGTAGTAATGCTCACGACCTTTGTGGGCAATTCGATCTGCCAGGTCTGCGGGCTCGTCAGTCCCGAGGTATAGTGCAGAACTGCAGCGGCTCCTAGAACGGGATGGCCCGCAAAGGGCAGTTCCTCAAACATATCGAAGACGTGGGCCCGCACTCTGTTTAGCTGCCCGGTCGGCTCAAGAAAAATTGCCTCAAAGTGGCGCAACTCCTGCGTGAGACGAAGCATCTGTGGGGCGCTCAAGCCAGAAGCTTCAAGGAACACAGGCAGGCTATTGCCGCTGTACGGACTACGACTGAACACATCCATATGAAAATACTCAAGACTCATGGGATTTCCTTCAATAGGTATGCTTGCAGTTGCTGGAAGAAGCTTTGGAGCGCTTGCTCGTCACGCCGATAAAAGGTCCAACCCTTCTTGCGTGTAGCGTTCAACAGTCCGGCCTCAGTCAAAAGCGTGAGATGACGCGAGGCGGTAGCCGCAGAGATACCTAGCTTTTCTCGAATGAAATCTGCGCATACCCCATCCTGAATGAGATCGCCATCTACCTGCGGCGGAAAGTGCGCTACAGGATCTTTGAGCCACTCAAGGATGGCGAGTCGTGTTTCACTGGCTAACGCCTTAAGCGTACGTAGATTTACTTTTCTAACCATTTCGTTATTTAGCATATTAGCTAAATAACATATTATCGGCCTGCCTGTCAAGGGATTACGGCCAACGCTCATAATTTGATATGGGCACAAAGCTTGCCATTCCTCAAACGATGCCCTTTTTCTAATCAGGCTTAAGTACAGGCTTAACAGATCAGCACTAGCTTCTACATAATTTCGGGCTCTCTCATCTGCAGCATGAACTTTCTACACTGCTTAAACCTTCTTTCATTTCTATAATGCACAAAACTTGCCTATAGTATAAAAAATATATATACTACTTCAATGAACTTCCTACTTGCAAAACAGAAAGCATAGAGGGGCTATGAAGACAAACGAAGCTACCTTAGCAGCCAGCTTGACAAGTTCTCTTGCGTGGAAAGATTTCAGCAATGCTAGCTTTAAAGCCAATCCGTTTCCGTTATATGCTCGCTTACGCGCCGAAGCTCCCGTACTTCCGATCATGTTCCCGCGCATTGGGCGTACCTGGCTGGTAACCCGTTACGATGATGTATGCTACGTCCTGAAAGATGAGGAGCGCTTTGCAAGGATCGCCACAATGCGCTGACGCCTGAACAGCTGAAAAAGATACCCTGGATGCCACCTATGCTCAGACGGCTTAACCACAATATGCTCGCGCTGGATGGTCCCGACCATGGCCGCCTGCGCACGCTCGTGCACAAAGCCTTTACGCCGAGCATGATTGAACGAATGCGCGATCAAGTACAGCTCCTAACCAACGAGTTGCTAGACAAAGTAGAGCCACACGCCAGCATGGACCTGATCGCCGACTTCGCCTTGCCTCTGCCGCTTACGATGATTATACGTATCCTGGGCATCCCGGCCCAAGACGCGCCAATGTTTCGGCGCTGGGCAAGACGCTTTCTGGCAGGTGGTGCCAGTATTGATAGAATCCTGCTTATCCCCACCATGTTGAGCTTTGCAGGCTACTTGAAGAAGCTTATCAAGACTCGACTAGCTCGGCCTGGAGATGATCTTATCACAGCTTTAGCCCAAGCTCGCGAGGACCGCGATCAGCTCAGCGAAGATGAAATCCTGGCAATGATCCTTCTGTTGCTTATCGCGGGCCATGAAACAACTGTGAATCTGATTGGGAGCGGTATCCTGGCTCTGCTGGAGCATCCCGATCAGTTGGCCAGGTTGCGAAGCGAGCCTGAATTGATTAAGCCTGCGATTGAGGAGCTTTTGCGCTTCGTGTGTCCTCTGGTTATGGCAACAGAACGCTACGCACGCGAGGATATAACGCTTGAAGGCGTAACCATTCCACGCGGCGAGCTAGTTGTCGCTGTGATCGGCTCGGCTAACCGCGATCCCAGGTACTTTGAGGAGCCCGATATGCTCGACATCACTCGGGAGAAAAATAAGCATCTAGCCTTCGGGCAGGGCGTACACTATTGCCTTGGTGCCCCGCTGAGCCGCATGGAAGGGCAAATTGCCATCAAGACGCTTGTTCAGCGCATGCCAGATTTGCGCCTGGCTATTCCAGCACAGCAACTGCATTGGCGCGGCAACCTCGTCATGCGTGGCCTGGAAGCCTTGCCAGTATTGTTCTAGACTTTCAATACTAGCTGAGAGCGCCCATCAGCCATCTTTTCTCAGCTCTACCCAGTGATTGAGCGCACTGCCAAAACGATTTCCGGGTGTTTTCTCTCTGTCGGAGAGTGCTATCATTGCCCCCGTAAACCTATCTTCACGTTGTTTGAGATCCAGCTGAAGATAGTGTGGATAACGACGAGCATCTTGTGTCCCAATATCACCCATCATCGCGCCTGTAAAGTACTGCTCCTTGAATTGCACCTTGTTGACCAGCGTCTTCAACTGCGTACCAAGTTGGGCCTGAACATCGCCTGTTTCTTTGAACCAGAGCGTAAACGGAATATCACCTTCATAGGTATGCACATGGCCATACCAGCGCCCTAAGAGGCGTACATCGGGTCTGAATTCCTCCGTTTGCTCGTCTGATTGCTCAAGCTTCTTTCGCTCCTTCACTCTAGCGCTTTCTTCTGCATAGGTAGGTAGCAGAACAGAGAGGATATCTGTGACAATCTGTTCTTCAAGGTCTCTGTTTCCATTAGTATTAGTTAATATCGCTACGGCTATCCGAGCCGCAGGAACCATCTTCAGCAGTGTATTGACTCCATCCATGTTACCGCCATGACCAAGCGCGCAATGATCCTCGATCTCATTGTATATATTCCACCCAATCCCATATCCATGAAGAGCGCTGCGCTGTGCTGTGGGAATCTGCATCTCATCCAGCGTCTCTTCTGACAAGATTGCTTTCTGATCGGGAAGTGGTTGCTTTAAGTGCAACATACAAAAGCGCATCAGATCATGAGCGCTACAATAGACTGCTGATGCGCCAGGATGATCATTATCGTAGAAGGGATACAGTACGCCACCAGGGCCATAGCGTTGGGCCTGGAAAGGTTCCAATCCAGGCCCAACCTGCACAGAAGCACGCAACATGCCGAGTGGAAGAAAGACTTCCTCACGGAGGAAGTTGGCATAGCTTTTTCCGGAAAGCCGCGCAATAACTTCACTTAGCAGGCCATAACCAAGGTTGGAGTACAGAAAGCGCTCACCAGGAGCGGTTACCAGATTACCATAACGCCGAATCGTCTCACTCATGGAAGGTGGCAAATACGGTTCATCCTGATAGAAAAACTGGTAATGAACCGGCAAGCCTGCAGTATGATTCGCGACCCGGCGAACTGTAGCCTCCTCAACATTACCCACCCGGGCATAGAGTTTGCTGTCTCCCAGATAGTCGTTGATAGGATGATCAAGATCGAGTAGACCGCGTTCCTTAAGAATCATCAATGCAGTCGCCGTGATCGGCTTCGAGATGGAGGCCAACGAATAGAGCGTATGCGGCGTTGCAACGATTCTACGTTCCCGATCAGCCCAGCCAAACCCCTCTTCCCAAAGTAGAGTATTCCCTTGCGCGACGGCAATAGCTAGAGAAGGGATTCCACGCTCAACCATTCCCCGCCTAATACGCTCTCGCGCCTGGTGAAAGACTTCAGGTCTTAGCGGTTTTTCTGTCATAAACTTTCTCCTCAAGCACGATTAGCAAGATTTACTCGCATCAACTGATAAGTCAGGTTATTGTACGAACTCTCTTACGGCCTTTATTTGCCATTCTAGCATATATTAGTTGAAGCAGAGATAAGGCATTGCTACAATGTACCCTCGACTTGTGGATGGAGGCCTGGCTGATAAGACGCCGCTGATAGCAAAACTGGCAAGAAAATCCTCTTCAGATGAGCCTTCAGGCTTATGCACGGGCGGGCCTCATGTGGAGAGGATTTGTTTTGCTCATCGATCTACATAAGGATAAAAGATGGTACTGCCTGGTTTTTCCGCAAAGGCTGCGTGATTTGACATACCAGGTCTACGGTAAACTGCTGCCCGGAAAGCCGCGACAAGGGTGCAGTTCGTAGACAAATAAACCCTCCTGTACTCCCGGGTCCTCTTCCATGATCTTTGCCACCTCCTCAGCAGAAGCGTTAAAGATGCCTAGACCCGCAACATCGCTGTCATCGGTGCATGGGCAGACAATAGGTAACAAGCCCTGGCTACGCAGCAAAAAATTTCTGCGCCCATGCTCCCAGATAGTGGCCCTGTCTTCTTGCCCACCTCTTCCCGGCACAAATTTCAAAATAACGATACAATACTCCCTGGTTTGCGCTAGCATCTCATGCATATATTCGTCGGTAATTGCCGCCATGGTCTATCCCCTTCTGTTCTACAAAATAGATTGTCCCATATCCTTTGGCCAGATAAGCATGCTTAAGGATAACCGCCCAATTATACTGCAATAACAAGAATAGACTCTTCTCTATTCTTGCTTTTTTTACGCTACATGACCTCCGGCCAGCATTGCCAACAAGGGCAATATAGAAGATGACATCAGGGTGCAAGACTGGAAGCTTCTCTGAGCTTGTTTTTCTCCTTGCTCGGTTTTATACTGATTCCTGTGAATATTGCGCAGATTACGCTTTCTCATCGCCAGGGGATACCTCTCTATCGGCAGCTGGTTTTCGCGCTTGCCCATGCAATCGAGCAAGGCGAAATACAGCCAGGAGAGCAACTTCCCTCTGAGCGTGCGCTGGGCCAACATCTTGGGATAAGCCGCACAACAGTGGTCACAGCGTATCAGGAATTGGAGGCCCAGGGCCTTGTGCGCAGACAAGTAGGACGCGGTACGATTGTCTGTGCAGTGGCCAAAGATCCTCATGCCTCGTTTGCCTGGCAAGGGAAAGTAGCACGTGGAGCATTACGAGCAAGCGATCCAACGCTTCGACTGCTCGGCGAAATCAGCGTAGACCCAACTATCATTTCTTTCGCGGCTGGCATTGCTGCCCTTGATCTGTTCCCTAGCCAGCTTTTTCAGGAAATAACGGCGCGTATCTGGCGCGAGCAGGCACAGCGCGTTGTCGAATTAGGTCCAACTGATGGGCTCCTGGAATTTCGCCAGGCCGTGGCCACAATGATGGGAGTGCGCCCGTCCCAGATTTTAGCGCTCTCCGGCTCACAACAAGGCATCGATCTGATCGCACGCTGCCTGCTTGATCCAGGCGATAGTGTGCTTCTAGATGCCCCTGGCTATCTTGGCGCTATTCAAATCTTTCAGGCCGCCGGTGCGCACCTGATCGGCTGGGATAGTATCCATGCTGACCTGAACGAGCTAGAGGATCTCATTGTGCGCTATCGCCCAAAGCTGCTCTATACTACGCCTACTTTTCAGAATCCTACTGGACACACGCTTTCTCGCCAAACGCGTCTGCGCCTCTTGGAACTTGCGGCGCGCTATCATCTTCCCATCATTGAAGATGATCCCTACCGTGATCTTGCCTTCAACTTCAAACCGCCTCCCACCCTTTTGTCGCTGGATACGCAGCACCTCGTCATTTACCTGGGAACGTTCTCTAAGACGCTGGCCAGTGGGTTACGCCTGGGCTGGCTAGCGGCTCCTGAATCCATCGTCAACCACCTGGCCTTACTCAAAGGGCGGAGCGATCTGTTTACTACAAGCCTTCAGCAACTTGTAGTTACTGAGCTACTCAGGTCTGGAATATATACACAGCACATCAAGAACATGCAGCGCGCATATGCGCAAAGACAGGCAGCGATGCTTGGAGAGCTGAGGCGCTCCTCGCCGCCCGATCTCATCAGTAGCTTTGCGGTGCAAGGAGGACTTTACCTCTGGTGTCAGCTTGGCTATGGTATCGACGCACGGCTAGCCCTCCAGAAAGCGCTTCAAGCTGGTGTTGCCTTTCTTCCCGGTGAAGTATTTTATCCAGATGGCCGAGGGCAAGATGAGTTGCGCCTGTGCTTTTCGGCGATTCCACCGTCAAAGATCGTTGAGGGAGTTCGCCGCCTCACACAGGCATTGAACGAGCTGCGAAGTGCACCAAAACAAGAAGAGCACTTGAGGCGCTAAAAGGCCAGAGCAGGCCTTAAGACCTGGCACGAGGGGTTGAGATGACCCCCTCGTGCCAAAACTTTCATCCAGCTGCTCTCCCGCTAGTTACATGCGCAAGCGCCTCATTTCTGCACTCAGCCTGCTCAGATCAAGCGAAGATTCTTGCCAACGCGTTCACAGGCCTGAAGGGCTCTAGCAAGATCTTCCTGGCTATGCGCCGCCGAGATAATCATGCGAATGCGCGCCGCACCTTGCGCAACGACGGGATAGCTAAAGGCCTGGGCAAATATTCCTTCGCTGCGCAACTGCTCTACAAAGGCCGTAGCCGTAACAGCCTCGCCAACAAGCAGGGGAATTATTGGAGTCGCACTTGCGCCTGTCTGGAAGCCGAGCTCCTTGAGGCGCTGGCGGAAATAAACTGTATTCTCCCATAACCTTTTGAGTCGTTGCGGCTCTTCTTCTAGCAGATCAAGGGCAGCCAACAAGCCCGCAGCAACCATAGGAGGCAGATGGCCAGTGCTGAAGGTAAAGGGACGGCTACGCTGAAAGACATAGCTGGTGATCGTGGCATCTGAGGCAAGAAAGCCTCCCACGCCACCAAAGGCTTTTGACAGCGTGCCAACTTCGATAGCTACCCGTCCATGAAGCTGAAAATGCTCGACGATACCCCTTCCCTGGCTTCCAAGCACGCCATCTCCATGCGCATCATCCACATAGACGATAGCCCCATACGCTTCTGCCAGGTTAACGATCTCTGGCAAGGGGGCTATATCTCCATCCATACTAAACACGCCATCGGTAACTACACAAATGGTTCTGGCGTTCTGGCTATCGCGCAAATGCTTTTCCAGGGTCGTAAGATCATTGTGAGGATAGACACGGCGTTGGGCCGCCGAGAAGCGGCAACCATCGATAATGCTAGCATGGTTGGCCGCATCGCTAATGAGCACATCTTCGGCACCAAAGAGCGTTGAAAGCGTGCCAAGATTCGTATCGTAGCCCGTCTGAAACGTAAGTACTGCCTCGCACTGCTTAAGGGTCGCAAGGCGCCGTTCGAGCGTGGCCTGGATTTCCATAGTAGCGACCAGGCGTCCATTGCCACTGCCAAAGCCATATTGCTTGAGGGCCATGGCTGCCGCCTGAATGACACGGGGGTCCTGAGCGAAGCCAAGATAGTTATTGGAGGCCAGATTAATATACGGGCGACCCTGTATGACAATCCGTGGTCCCTGCATACCACTGAACAGGGCCGAACTATAAAACCGTCCTTCTTGTTGAAATGCGTCAAGCTCCTGTTGCAAGCGTTGCTTTAACTGCCCAAAGCCCATCTCCGCTTTCCCTTTCTCTGAACCTTCAATCCTTGTTCAGAAGTTGTACTGCCGTCATAGCATAAATGAGCGCACACTCAGCAATATTCTTGACAGGGATATATTCGTGCGGTCCATGTGAAACGCTTAAGAGCCCGGGACCATAGGCAAATGCCGGAATACCCAGTTGCGCGTACCAACGTGTTTCCAGGAGCCCTGGACACAGCTCGAAGGATGGAACTTTTCCCGTTACTGTAGCGATTGTGCTGGCTAGCATTTGGGCGAGAGGGTATGTTTCGCTCACTCCAGAGGAGGGGGCTTCTTGAAAGATCTCAATATCTAGCTCGATGCCCTGCCCTTTGAGGCGCTCAAAGAGGGCTAGCAAGTGCTGTTTCTCTTCCGCAAGATCCTCCTCTGGATTGATCCGGCGATCTACAGTGAAAGTACATACGGCTGGCACCACGTTAAAGTTCGACCCGCCGAAAGACTGCCCTCCGAGCAAAAGAATTGAGGAGCGTGCGGCTTCTGGCTCGATATGGAACAGCGTCTGACTGCGGCTGATCTCCCGTTTATATTCATTGAGCGCATTGGCAACGATGAGCATGTGCTCGAAGGCATTGACGCCTTGATAGTGAAGCCCGACGTGCGCCGGCTTGCCTTTGACCCTAACGCGCAAAGAGATCGCTCCGCGATTGGCGTTCCACACGTTGCCATCGGTTGGTTCTGCTGTAAGCATGCCAATCCCATTGGAACCCAGCAATCCGCGCTCGGCAAGATATTGTGCGCCTCGTTGCCCTCCTGTTTCCTCATCGGGTACAATTGCAAGCCCAATTTTGCCACGTAACGGGATGTTACACTCCTTAATGGCCTGGACCGCGGCCAGCATCGCAACGAGCCCGCCCTTCATATCCGATGAGCCTCGGCCAAATAACTTGCCATCTGCGAGATAAGGCTGAAACTGTCTGGGGACACTGGCAGGAACTACATCGTAGTGTCCATGAAAGTACAAAGTTTTCTCTCCTTGTCCATACGAGCTGAGCAAACAATATCCGGGCTCCGCAGGAGATTGAGAGGAGGTCGAAGCCTCTAGCAATGTGTACTCTAAGCCAAGATCAGCAAGCCTGGCAGCTAGAAGATCGACACAGGCGCGATAGGCTACGCCCGGAGGATTTTCGCTCGGGATCTCGATCAAGGCTTTAGTAAAATCAATCCAGCTCTCCTGGTGTTCAGCGATGATTGCACGTAGCGCTTGTTGCATGAGGCCTCCTGGCTCGTGATCTTAGAGTTAACTACTAATTACTCTTAAGTATAGAGCTCATTGCCTTAATGAGAAGGGCCAATAGCTGAATGGACTGCTCGCTCTGAGCGTGCTAACTGTAGGCACGAGAGTGTTGCTGGTATGCGGGAAATCAGCTTGTTTGCAGTTCTGCTTTCTGCTATACTACTCTTTGTAGAGAAACATGAGCATTCTAAACAGGCTAAGTGCCTGGGACGCCTCTGCTTAACATTCATCTACGCTCAAACCATATACATTAAATAAGCTTATTTATCTTCAGTTCCCTGAAGCATTGTTTTGTCCCGCAGGCGACTAGTTGTAAACTTACCTCGATGGAAATAACAACCTCTTTCAGGTCGACTCAACGAGCACAGAATCGAAATAGATACGGTGCAAAAAATCAGCAAGCCTCAGACAAGTGAATATATGGGAAGAGCAAACATGCAAACTTTTAACCTATCTCCCACGCCTTTTCTTGGTCGAGCGCAGGAAATTGCCGAGATTGGCACATTGCTCTCCAATCCATCCTGTCGCTTACTGACGCTTGTTGGACCAGGTGGCATCGGCAAAACGCGGCTGGCCATGGAAGCTGCTAGCCATCACTATACTTTATTTCCCGATGGCATCTTTTGTGTACAGCTCGCTGAGCTCTGTCGCACCAACGACATCTTGCCAGCTATTGCCGCAGCTATGGGGTTTTGCCTACAGCAAGCGCTGCTCACTCCCCAAGAGCAATTGCTTACTTACCTGCGTGAAAAGCAGGCCCAAAGGGTATTGCTGTTGCTCGATAATATAGAGCATCTGCTAGACGGCGCTGATCTGTTGGCGGAAATCCTTGCCGCTACCCGAGAACTAAAAATCCTTGTCACCTCCCGAGAAGCGCTGAATCTTCAGGAAGAATGGATCAGGCCAATCACGGGCCTTGCGTATCCTGAGCGCGAAGAAGAGAGCCAGTCGCCTGAAGACTACAGTGCAGTGCAACTATTTCTGGATCGTGCACGCCGAGTACGTGGGGATTTCAAGCTGAGCGAAGATAAAATGGGCGTGGTAGAGATTTGTCGCCTGGTAGAGGGAATGCCGCTGGCGATTGAACTGGCAGTTGGCTGGCTTAAAACGCTGCGCCCCTCCGACATTGCCAGGGAAATCAATGGCAATCTAGATTTGCTGGAAACTCGTTCGCGCAATCTGCCAGAGCGGCATCGCAGCATGTGCTTTGTCTTCGATCACTCCTGGCAATTAATGCAAGCAAAGGACCGCGAGGTTTTTCAGAAGATCTCCATTTTCCGGGGAGGATTTACACGCGAGGCAGCGGAGGCCGTGGCCGGGACCTCCCTCACGATACTTGCCAGGCTCATCGACCAATCCTTGATACGTCGCGAAGCTTCCGGCCGCTACGTAATCCACGAACTGCTACGACAATATGGCGCGCAACGATTGGCAGCCGCCGGCCAGATAGAGGCAGTCCAGCAAGCTTACATTGACTACTATCTCGGCCTGCTGCAGCGGCTTGAACGCGACATCAAAGCCCACAGACAAATCGCGGCGCTAGATACTATCGCTGCTAACTTTGAGAACATGCGACACGCCTGGTACCTGGCCGTCCAGCAAGGGCAGGCAACGGCGCTCTCAGGAGCCGTCGAAAGCTTGCACTGGTTCGCCGATATGCGCGGCCACTATCACGAAATCGTCGGGCTATTGCAAGATGCGCTTGACCAGCTCTCATCATCCCCACTTCAAGAAGAGCGGTTCGCCCGCGCCCGCATTGAGGCACGGCTGATACGCTTAATTTTACTGGGCAGCCTGCACATAGAAGAGAATTTCCGTACGAGAATTGATGCCTGCCTGGCCTTAGCACGTGATCAGCAGGACCAGGCAGAGTTCGGCTTCTGTCTGATCGCCTCGGGCATTCTCGCTGTCTGGGAAGCAGAGGAAAAACGTCAATCTCTTCCCGGCAGGGCCGCAAGCCTCTTTGAGGAAAGCAGGGAAGTGTTCGCCCAACTTGGCGATCCCTTTTACCAGGCAGAGGCGTTATCCTGGTTGGCCTGGGAGGTGCCGCTGATCGAGGAGACGCAGCAGCCTTCAGGCCAGGCGCATCTTCAAGAAAGTCTTAATCTGCGGCGCGCGATCGAGGATCGCAACGGTATCGCCTGGGGTACCCTCAACCTGACATGCGTTGCGCTCGCTCAACTGAATTATTCCGCTTATGAACGCTACGCGCGGGAAGCGCTCACGGCAATGCACGAGATAAGAAGCGCAAAAGGAGAAGTGCAAGCGCTGTTCAGCCTGATTCAGGCAACTTTTTTGAAGGGCGAGATGAAAGAAGCCTTTACCCTGACCCGGCGCATGCACAGGGTGGCTACCAACTCTAACTATCCCGATGGAATCAGATTATCCAGCGACTTCCTGGAGTTTTTGCACAGCCTGCTGGATTCATCTTATACGACTGGCCAGGAGCCTCTTCTGAGTAGTCAGGCAACGAAACTTTCTGAATTCTTTAGCGGCCAGTACAATCTAGGGAAACGCTGGGGAGAGGCAATAATAAACTGTGAGTTGGGAGAATATGCCGCCGTGCGCAAAGGCTACCCATCCTTATTTCGGGATAAGTACGACGACCCGGGCTCGGCCACGATCTGCCTGGCCCTCGAAGCAATCATCCTAACCCATGAGGAAAAGTTGGAAGCAGCTAGCAAACTGCTGGGGCTAGCATTTGCCCAACCCCTTCAAGTCAGCGGCTGGCTACGCCATTGGTCAAAGCTCACATGCCTGCGCATTGACTTGAGGCACAAATCTGGCGAGGAGGCATACAAGCTTGCCTGGAAACTCGGAGCCTCCCTGGATCTGGAAACAACGCTTCGCTCGCTTCTGGGTGAAGGGGACAGAAATGCAGACAAAAACGCTAACTCGGCATTGTACGAACCGCTGAGCGAACGAGAATTGGAAGTCCTCAACTTGATTGCGCGGGGTCACTCCAACCGCGAAATCGCCCAACGCCTGGTCCTGAGCGTTGGCACAGTCAAGGTCCACACGCGCAATATCTATAGCAAACTGGGAGTAAACAGCCGCACCCAGGCTCTCGCCCAGGCAAGCAGCTTCAAGCTATTGTAATCAGCTCTGCCTTCTTCTCCGCCACAGAATACCCCCATCTGCACCTGTAGATTACCACTTTTGGTAGATCACACTACCACCGCTTGTCATTTATGCTTATGACATCATCAATGAGCCAGGAGGCAAGTTCAAAGAGCAAAGCCCCTGGACAAGCCGGGGTGGATCACTTACCCTAAAGAAGGATTGCATTATGTGGCCAGGTTCTTACACAAGTTTAAAAATCGTTCATGACCAGAAGATCAAGGAGGCATTGGAGTATGCCAGTGCTTTTACAGAGTCAGAAAAGCAAAAACCTTCACTGTTTCAGATCATTGGTGCAATTCTAGCCCGCTTCAGCATTCGCGGCGCGCAAAAACCCGGAGTAAATGCTGAGCCAAAAGAGGGAAAAGATTCCTGCGATGCTGTGGGCATGTCTTCTTCACGCTCTTGCTGAGGCAGCTCTGTTTTTTCTGCTTGCGAACCGTCATTATCTAAAGGCAGGGATTTATTCATAAAGAGGAGGACATCTATGGGTAAAATGCATAGTGACGAGGTAGACATCGATAGCTCGCTTGTGGGCCGCTTGCTTGCGGCCCAGTTTCCGCAATGGGCCCACCTTCCTATCAAGCCGGTTCTTTCGGCGGGAACCGACAATGCGATCTATCGACTCGGCGCGGATATGGCGGTGCGGCTACCTCGCATCGAAGGGGCCATCGATCAAATCAACAAAGAGCTTCTATGGCTGCCAAGACTCGCTCCTCACCTGCCGCTGGCTGTCCCTGTTCCGCTGGCCGTGGGAGCGCCTGGTGAGAGCTATCCCTGGAACTGGTCCATCTACAAGTGGCTTGAGGGCGAGAGCGCGGATAACCAGCGCACGTTTGATAAAGATCAGGCAGCCCGTGATATGGCGCAGTTCATTGTTGCCTTGCATCAGCTTGACCCTGCAGGTTGGCCTCTTCCCAAACCGCCAAAATCCTCGCGCGGCGGGCCACTCTCCTCACGAGATGCTTCCACCCGTGCCGCAATTGCCGAGCTTTCCACCATGCTCGATAGCAGTGCGCTGACCGAAGAGTGGGAGGCTGCACTCGATGTTCCGGTATGGCAAGGGTCCCCAGTCTGGACCCACGGAGACCTATTACCGGGAAACTTGCTGCTCCACGAAGGCCGCATCAGCGCCATCATCGACTTCGGGGTTTTAGGCGTGGGCGATCCTGCATGTGATCTGATCGTTGCCTGGAGCCTCCTTTCAGCTCACTCTCGCCAGATCTTTCGCGCTGCCTTGCCAGTTGACGATGCAACCTGGGCCCGAGGGAGAGGTTGGGCACTATCCATTGGGCTGATTGCCTTGCCCTACTACCAGAACACAAACCCGGTCTTCGCGGCCACGGCTCGCTACATGATCGGCGAAGTCCTCGCCGATCGGCTTTAGGCAGAAGTTATGCGAGCGACACAAATCAGGGGCGGAGCTAAGAGTGCTTGAGCTAATCCAAGCGCTCCCATCGCCCAAATACTTTCTCTGCAAAGGAGCATTAGCTGTGCAATTTGCCGTTGATCTTCCTCATTTTGGCCCATTCAGTAACCCTCGCCTGGTCGCTGAACTGGCGCATGAAGCCGAGGAAGCTGGATGGAATGGTTTCTTTATCTGGGATCACCTCAACTATAATCAGGAGGGATTAGCCAGTCCAGTTGAGATTGCAGACCCCTGGCTACTCCTGGCAGCAATTGCCTTACACACCAAATCTATCAAGCTTGGCCCTATGGTCACGCCGCTGCCACGCCGACGCCCCTGGAAGCTGGCCCGCGAAACCGTTACGCTCGATCACCTTTCAGGGGGACGCCTGATTCTTGGGCTTGGCCTGGGTACAAACTTTTATGGAGAATATCACGATTTCGGCGAATCCACCGATATCAGGACGCATGGGGAAAGGCTGGATGAAGGCCTTGCCATCCTAACACGTTTATGGAGCGGCGAGCAATTTAGCTACGAGGGGCAGCATTATCAGATCTCGCAGGTGCAATTTCTGCCTAAACCGCTTCAGCCGCATATCCCTATCTGGCTCGCAGGCAATTGGCCTCACAAAAAGCCGTTTCGCCGCGCAGCTCAGTACAACGGGATCTTCCCGCAGCGGATAGATCGTGCTCTCACGCCCGAAGACATGCGCGAACTCGTTGGCTATATTCAGCAGCAGCGGACGCAGACGGCTCCCTTTGACGTGGTGGCCTTTGGATTGACCAGCGGAACCGATAAAGGCCGCGCAGCTGCGCACGTGGCATCATTCGCCCAGGCCGGGGCCACGTGGTGGCTGGAGAGCTTTGATCCCTTGCAGACGCTTGAACAGGTTCGCCAGCGCATCCAGCAGGGACCGCCGGAAGTTCGCTAATAAGCCTGTAAAGTTAGCCTGCCTCCATTTCTCCAACGGAGGTAGGCCACGCGAAAAAATCCATTTGAGCTAATGCTGAATCTCCTACCTCTAGCCTATTACGAGCCTGTCACGTTCGGCTTACCAATAATAATGATCCCTTTCATTCTGGTTCAAGTAAGCATCGTTAGGCCGAACCATATCAATATTTATCAAGATTGCCTCGGTTATTTCCGCATGCCTATCCGAAGTATGTAACTTCATACATTTGCATATATCGCTTGTGTTGAAGATTCAGTTATGCTAATGTATCTTTTACTCAAGAAAAGGAGATTATTTTATGCAGCGCTTGTTAGCATTTATACTCTTCAGCATAGGTATGCTCATCTCGCTCTTACTACCAATCGTTGTCTGGCAATCCTTGCACACTACGGTACCGGGCATTGATCAAAGTAAATCCCAGATTGTGCAAAGTGAGCCTCGTTACATACCAACTCCACCGGGCTATTGTCAAGCGTGCCAGACAGCGCAGCAACCAGCACCGTGGATTAAGATTCCCTAATGGCCCGCGCCAGCCGAACGAACAAGCGGCGCCGCAAGGAAAGAGGTACTACTTCAGCCAGGGCTTCAAATTAAGTTTTACAATTCCGAATCTGGTTCATGTGGAGAGTAAGGGAGAGGCCTGCCAGGCAGAGCCGATAGGTCATGATGTAAGATATATTGGCTTTTGTTTTTTAGTTTGAGGAAAGGAGCTTCACTTGTCCCTCTACCTCCCTCCAGATCCAGTTATCGATCTGCAAATACATACCACCTACAGCGATGGGCGCTGGTCGGCCGAGCAGCTCTTCGACTATCTGGCCCAGGAAGGCTTCGGGCTGGTTGCTGTTACAGATCACGATCGCGTTGATACGGTTGCGCATGTACAAGAGCTGGGAAGGCAAAAACAGCTTCACGTTCTGGCAGCTGTAGAAATTAGTGCCGCATTTCATGGAAAGATGGCAGATCTGCTCTGCTTCGGTTTCGATCCACAAGATCAAACCTTGATAGCGATCGCCACAGATGTTCGGCAACGGCAGAAGCACAATGCCGAACAGGTTTACGCTGAACTGCTGCGCCGAGGATATCAATTTCCGCAACGTCAGACCCAGCTTGCCACAAGCGGGGGCGAGCTCCGCGTGGCTGGCGATTGTGGCACGTTATTGCTCAAAGAGGGCTATGTCAAGGATGCAGCCAGCGCGCTTGCCTTAGTCATCGATGCTGGATATCGCGAAATGAAGGCTGATTTGGCGCGGACGGTCGAGGCAGTCCATCAGAGTGGAGGAGTCGCCCTGATCGCTCATCCAGGACGGGGACTTCAGGAGCCACAAGAATTTACCTACTACACGCCGGAGCTCCTTGACCAGGTACGCGCCGAGATTCCACTTGATGGCATCGAAGTCTACTATCCCACGCATACGCCAGAGCTCATCGAGACCTATCTGGCCTATGCTCAGCAGCACAACTTACTTGTAAGTGCCGGCTCAGACTCACATGGCCCTCCTGGCCGCATGCCAATCAAGTATCCCGCAAAGCTGTGCCAGCGCCTCCTTGGGCGTCTCAACATCGAGTTGCAGTGAGCCCAAAAGCACAGGTTAGCTAACGGCATCGAAAGAAGCGAAAATAGGTCCTCAGTAATCCTTGAGGATATACTTTCCTGCTGGCGCAAAGTCAGTGGGAAGAAGGGAAAGTAGATAGTCATGGTGCGAAAGGCCTGATCGCGCTGGCGGGAATACGCTCTTACGCTTATTCCTCAGCTTTATAAAAGCAGCGTCTCAGCAGGTCCAGGTACCTCTCCCATTCTCGCAACAGCTCGACGTCGAAATCTGCGTAAGAATTTATTTTATTGCTTTGTTGTTCGGCAAAACTTAGCGCAGTCCAGTTAATGATATCGATTGCTTTTTGCACATCAATATCACTGCGGAATTTTGTTTCATCTATATTTCTGCAAATTTTTTCAGTTCCCCTATCAACAAGATATTCCTTCTTTCTTTTCTCAAGCTCAGATTTTACTTCGGGAGCATTTTCCTTGGCAATGGCTTTAAGAAAATCAAATATCTGGGGAAATTTGCGATACATTTTAAATTTAACTAAGGCTATTTCCCTGTATATCTCAAAAATATCTGTTTCGTCACAATCTACTTCACTATATATTTTATCAATGAATTCTGATACATAATCAAGCAAAAATAGATACAGTTCTTTTTTGTTGTTAAAATAGCTAAACAATGAACCTTTGGCTATATTCGCTTCCTTGATGATTTCATTTGTAGAAGCTCTGTCATATCCACTTCGCGCAAACTCTTTAATAGCAGCATTAATAATGCGTTCTTTCTTCTCCTGCTCTAAGCTAGCGAATTTCGGATACATGATAATTACCTCATTTCAAGGTCGCTGTGACCACTTCGGTCATTCCCTATTCTATAAGAAGTGACGAAAGTGGTCAAGTGCATTGGAGCAAACGTATGTCTAGTTATAAAAGCTCTGTTTCCCTCCCCTGGGGAAGCTATATACAGAGCAGAGCCGGAGGATTTACTTTTAATCCTTCTTCAGGTACGCAGCCTTAAGAGCCCATCTGGCCGCCAAACTTAGAAAATCCCATCTATGCGATCCGCGTGCCATCAAACGGGAATGAGCCCGCACCATGGAGCTTAGCGGTACCTACGAGATAATCGCCGTCAATCGTTCCATCCCAGGTGATGGTTATTGGATACGGCTTCGTCATAACTGTCGTAAAGATCACCTGCTGCCCCTGGATCTTCCCCTCCGAGACTGGCACGGTAATCTCAACAGCCTCATTGGTGAGTGAGCCCGATAGCTCCCCTTCGCTCAGCGCAAGCACAAGCCTGAGTTCCTGCGTTGCAGCCGGGTGGTAAAATTTCAGCTGCCAGGTCCCATCTGGTTTCGCCTCTGCGTGCGCCCCGGCCGCAAAACTGCTGCTTGGTCGTTGGGGAATTTTAGGCGCTTCGTAAGCCATGCCCTCTCCAAGTCGAGGGCGCCCAGGCTCGACCGGTACTCCTAGCGAATTCAGTAATCCAGCATTCATCCGATAGAAGCCAATTAGCATTAGCAACTCGATGATCTCACTCTCGTCATATGTAGCTGCCAGCGCCTTCCATGTCTTCTCAGAGGCACAGTTATCTGCACAGAGATCATCGACTAAGCTCAATGCAGCCGCATCGGCCTCGGACCAGGAGCTCGCGCCAGCGGCAAGAGACGTAATCTCAGCCGAGGTTACCCCGGCACTGAGTGCTCCGGGCACATGGTTAGCCCATTCATACTCGCATGATGAGCGAAGTGCAATTCGCAAGATGAGCAGTTCACGCGTCCTCATGGGCACCTTACCCCCGTTCATGAGATGTGATCCGAACTCCAGCCAGGCCTTCAGCAAACCTCCATTGTGCGCAAGCATCCGCAAGACATTTGAAGCTCCAATACCGGTCATCGCACGCTGTTCTTCTGAGAGTGCAGATACGTCAAGCAATGGAATGCGGGGCTGCGCGGGCCTCCCAATCGCCTCTCGCCCAGATCCTGCATTCACCGGCTTCTCGTCGTTTGCCTGGTTCTTCATTTCATCCTCCATAAGTTTACTTTCCTTCATTATCATGACCACTCTGGTCATTTTTATTTTATCCTGAATGACCACTCTGGTCAATACTATATGCGAAAAGATTGTCCAATCGTAAGAATATGTGAGATATGAGGCAGCTACAGGTGGCAGCATAGACGAATGGTCCCTGCACTGTAGATAGTAGAGCGAGGAAACAGCAATTATGCAAGCCGCTATGTGTAGCCGGCAGCCACACTGCTAGGCTTCACCTGGCAACAAGCAAATGTTTCGCTATGCTAATGCCTCTCATTACCAACGACCCGATACAGGAAAAAGAGGAGGAGCCCTATCGTCTCTTGTAAGCACGGCTTAAGCATGCAGGTAACATAACATTCTGATCTCAAGCAGCAGAAGCCGGGCGATTTGCGCGCTCACAGAGCATGTTCGATTTTGGAGAGCACCACATCCAGGTCAAAGGGCTTAGCAATAAAATCGTCAGCGCCGGCCTCTCTGGCCAGGTGCTCCGTATCTTTATTGGCCGAAATCAGGATAACAGGAAGATGAGCTGTATTTGGCTGCCGTTTGAACTGCGCACACAGCTCACAGCCATTGCTTCCTGACATCCAGATATCAAGCAGCAACAGATCAGGGAATGTGCGCGCCAAGGCCGGTACACATGTACCATCGGCCGTGCTCTCCACCTCATAACCACACTCCTCCAGAAAGAGTGTAAGCACATCAAGAATGGCTAGATCATCATCGGCAATTAGAATCCGTTTCTTCTTGGGCTCGGGCATAGATCTCTCTCGCGTTCTATTCCTCATCATCACTCAGCATAGGTTTGAACTATACAGTATTCGCACTTCAAACGCTTTTTCTCACGCTACTCATCCCTAGCACAAACGCATAGAAAACTCTCTCTACCTTTCCCTTACCCGTCAGGTGCGCAGTACGAAGATTGCCCCGAAAGGCGCTAATAGGCTGCAATACTGCTTGCAAGCCATGTTTTGGCTAAATCGCTTGCCAATCCCTATAACAGATTGTATCGAATCAGGCTATAAAGAGCAAAGGTCAATTCTTCCCGGTAATGACACTTGTCGAGGAATAGCCGCTTTTCTTGCGTGACAAAAGCTCTGGAGGAAGTTGGATTACATCTAACTTCCTCCAAAGCCTGGCGATGTATTTCGCTCCCAAGCATTCCCAACGCGCCAGGCTTCATTCTGGCTGGTTTATAGTTCCATGACCTACCTCAAAGGGGCTAGAAACCCCTTCATAACCCAGGTGGAGTATCATACCGGCGGCTGCATGATAGAGATTATGGCAGTGATCCATCCAGATTCCCGGGTTATCAGCACGAAAAGCCACTTCATAGCTTTCTCCCGGGGCTACGTTAAGCGTATCAACCCACCATGGGCTTCCCGTGACAGGGCGCCCATTGTAGCTAAGCACCAGCATATGGTGCCCATGCAGATGCATGGGATGATCCATCCAGCTCCGGTTGACAAAGCTCATCTTGACAAGATCCCCTTCATGTACCATCAGCATAGGCGTATTCGGAAACACTTTTCCGTTGATTGGCCATAGGTATCCCATTTGGCCATTATAGAAGCCTACCTTGTCATCAAGAAGCAGCGCAAATTCCTTGTCAAAGTGACTTGATAGACTAAATGGCATCTTCGAGGGACTTCCATACGTGGCTGGATTGAATACGGGACCATTTACCAGCGCCGGCGCGCTCGCCGTTGCATCCTGGCTCAGAAGGAAACTTACTTTCGAGCTTTTTTGAGGCCAATCGAGAGACACCGCAGTACCGGGCATCGTAAATTGAATATCATATCTTCCTCCAGCAGCCAGCAGAAGCCGTTGCCCGGTCAGTTCTGTAGGAGCATTCAGATCAGTTCCATCGATAGCAATTACTTTAAAAGGGGTTCCAGAGAGAGCAAAGGTGATAGGTAGGCTATCTGTGTTGATCAGGCGTAGGCGAACAGGAGTCCCCGGCTGCACGATGAGCCGTTTCATCGTATCAGCTATCCCAAATGCTTCCTGATAGCTTCTCTCGTTGGTTAACCAGCTATGGGCAACAATTGGAATATCCTTTCCAGTAAATGAATCGTTTGGGGGCAGAACAATCAATGGGCCAAAGAGTCCTTTTTCTACTGCTTCTGAAGACACCTGATGTGAATGATACCAATAGGTTCCCGCCTGGTTCTTCACCACGAAGCGATAGGTAAAGCTCTCTCCCGGCTCAACAGCATTTTGCGTGATGCCAGCAACCCCATCTTCCCCATTGGGAACATCCAAGCCATGCCAAGTTTGGGGCAGGAGGTGGGTGGAACCTCTGTTCGTTCATCAAGATGTTTCCTCTTGACACCTCTGTGAACATTTGAGAGAATAGGGTACATGAAAACCGTGATTACCGCAAAACTCAAATTGCAGACCACCCCAGAACAGGCAGACCACCCCAGAACAGTTTGCCGCCTTGCGTGCCACACAACTGGCCTATCGGGACTCGCTCAACTACGTGAGTCACTACGCCTTTGCACACGACAAAATGAGCAATAAGGTCAAACTGCAAGAAGGTACCTATGACGTCTTGCGGAGTCGTTTTCATCTGCCTTCGCAAATGGCCTGTAGTGTGCCCAGACAAGTCGGGGCAACCTATAAAGCCCTTTGGAGCAAAGTGAAGCAGAATGCTACCCACCGCAAGGCAAACTACACTAAGAAACGCTACAAGGGATTGGATCAGCCACCCAAGTATGTCTCTCCCACCCTTGATTACCAGTATGGCAAAGACTACTCCTTCAAGAAGGATCAGCACGTCAGTGTGTTGACCCTGCACGGTCGCATCATCCTTGCCTATAGCGGCTATGAAAGGCACGTGGCTCTGATTCAGCATGGAGCCGAGATCGGCGCTGCCAAACTCTGGTATGACAAAGCCAGGAAAACCTTTTATTTGCTGGTTCCTCTCCACATCAACGTCCCTGACCCCATGGCGCAAACCCTGACGGGGATTGTCGGGGTGGATGTCGGCATCAGGTATCTGGCCGTGACCAGTGACACCAAGGGAGCCTGTTCGTTTTATTCTGGCAAGGGGATTGTCCCCAAAGCCACCCATTACGCGAGGCTGAGAAAGCGTCTTCAGAAAAAAGGCACTCGTTCTGCGACAAGGCGACTGGTCGCCATCAGTGGACGAGAGAGACGGCTCAAGCAAGACGCCAATCATCGAGTCTCTGCACACATCGTGAAAACCTCTCCCCACAGTCTTTTTGGTCTGGAACACCTGACGGACATTCGAGAGCGAACGCGACGCAAACGAGGCAAGAAAGCGAGCAGGAAGCAACGCAAGGCCAATGCTGCCTCCTGCAAATGGTCCTTTGCTGAACTGCAAAGTATGATTGCCTATAAAGCCCTCTTGCAGGGCAGTATGGCGATCAAGGTAGATGCTCACTACACCAGCAAGGCTTGCCCGCTGTGTGGTCATACCGCTGATGCGAACCGCCCCAACAACGGCTTGCTCTTTGTCTGTCAGAACTGCCATTACAGCCTGCATGCTGACCTAGTGGGGGCCAGAAATATCACGATGCGCACGTTACTTGCTCGACAAGATTGGGCAAGTACGGGCTCTTTGTCAATGAGCCCTGATGTGTCAAGTGCTGAAATCAAAGCTGCACGTCTTTCGAGATATGCAGAGTTGCGATGGAACTTAGACACAAGCTCCCTGCCTTCAGGCGGGAGTAATTGACTGACAATTGCCCATGACTATTCACTGATTGACTAGAGCGATTCTAGCAATGAGTCAGCAAAAAGAGATTGAGCAAATGGTCAGTTCTTTTCTGTACTAATGGGCAGGGAAATGTCACAGGGGAAAGGTTCCGTCTCTCGTAGGAAATTCGAAGACCATCAAACCACCGTCGTTGCTATAGACAGACTCCTACTAAAGTAGGGATGCCTCCCCATGTTAAAAGCAGCTTCCCCTCCTTTAGCCTGGACAACATCTACGTAACTTTCATAATATTTTCCTACTTTCTTCTCTACGAAGCTTCTACCCGAGACGCTATACTGATGCCCTACCTTGATGAGCTCGCTATCTCTGGGTCAAGCATCCAAATATAAGCATCAAGATAAAAAGATTGAAATCTTTATGAAAGGCACACAAAGTTAATTATGGAAGAACCTGTATCTCTGTCATTCCCTTACCAAAACAAGCGTCACCAATCTAAGCTGCCGAAACACAGGCGAGTTGCCTCCATGTTCATACTTAGCAGTTTTTGTATTGTGTTACTCCTCATGCTTCAAGCTTGTGGGGGTACATCAGGCCAGAAATCGGCTTCTCAACCACAAGAACAACCAACAGACGCGGCTCCGAAGGCCGTTTCAATGACCGATCTTATCCATGACGCCGCACCACCGCAATTTGAGAAGGGGCCATGCGCCTTTAAGGCCAGCATGGAAGAAGGTAAAACGCTTAAATGTGGAGCCCTTATTGTTCCAGAAAATCGGAGCAAAAAAGATAGCAAAATGATCAAGCTGCCCGTTGCCATCTTCAAGCCGGCTTCAGCACCTGCCGACGCGATCCCTTCGATAAGGATGGATGGTGGTCCTGGCGGCTCTTCTCTCAAGGGCCAGGCCGCTCCACTTACTGAAGAGCTCTACGATAAACTTTACGGTGATCAGGTTTGGATTATGTTTGATCAACGCGGCACTGGTTATGCCGAGCCTTATCTCGGCTGCCCTGAGGTTATGCAGGCCAAATATGCAGCGATGCAAGGCCAGGAAGTGCAGGGCGATCCGCAACAACAGTGTCATGATCGCCTGGTTCAGTCCGGGGTTGACCTTAATGGCTACAACACCATCCAAAATGCCGCCGACGTGCGCGATCTTGCCCAGGCTCTGGGCTACAAGCAGGTTAATCTCTACGGAGTCTCCTATGGCTCGCGTCTAACGCTTTCTGTTATGCGTCTCTTCCCTGACATGGTTCGCAGTGCCATCATCGATGGCGTCTATCCTACCCAGATCGAGCATGGCGACGATGTTGATCGTGATGGCGCTATTGAGCGGCTCATTAAGAGTTGTGAACAGAACGAAGCGTGCGCGCACAAGTATCCTCAGTTGCGGCAACATTATGACGAGCTGCTAAGCATGGCTCAGAAAAAACCCTTGAGCTTTCAAGATACAGATCCAGAAACGCAGAAAACTTACCAGGTCTCCCTTGATGGAACATCCTTAAAGGATCAGCTCTTCCAGGATATGTATAGCCCCGACAAGATTCCTGGCTTACCTCTCTGGATTGAGCAGCTCCATGCCGGCAACACCACAACTGCTGCCAAGTATTACGAAATGCCAGATCAGATGATCGATGAGAGCGAGGTAAGATTTGATGAGGCGCCCCAGGAAGCGGTTGCCACTGGCGTCTACAGCTCGATCGAGTGCAGCGAAGATCTGAAGAGCGTTCAGCCAAGATGCAAAATCTGGAATGTCGAGAAGGTGCCCGCCGAGCAGAAGCAGCCGGTCAGCAGTTCCATACCAACCGTAGTGATGAACGGAGCGTTTGATCCTGTCACGCCTCCGGCCTGGGGAGAGATGGCAGCCAAAACCTTGAGCAATAGTACGTCTGTCGAGTTTGCTCCTGGTGGGCATGGGGCCTTGAATACCTTCATGTGCGCAAACCAGATCGCCTACAACTTCTACAAAGATCCAGGCCAGAAACCCGATACTTCGTGCGCTACGCAGGTTCCACCCGTCCAGTTCTCTTAGAGAACATGTAGAGTCTTCTTCCCTCCAACATAAGGCATGGAAAGAGGGAAGAAGCTCTTCTTTAGGAAGGATAGGCCGCAATCCTTGGCCTTTCTACGCCAGGTGTCATTTAGCCTGACTCCTCACGGGTCAGGTCTGGCGATAGGGGAAAGAAGCGGCAAGCCTCGTCATAAACTAGTCCTCGCGTGCAAGCATCCATTGTTTTTACTCAAATTTTCAGTCACCACAAATATACACAGAACGTATTTAAAGATCAACCCCAATCTTGCCGTGAGCGACAAAAAGAGCTATAATGCATCCATGGAACAGACACTGGGACGGCGTGAGCGCAAAAAGCAGCAGACCAGGCAACAGATCGCGGCTGCGGCCCTGCAGCTCTTTCTTGAGCAAGGCTTTGATCAGGTGACCGTAGCAGAAGTGGCGGAAGTCGCTGATGTCTCAACAAATACTGTCTATAACTATTTTCCAACTAAAGAGGAGCTCTTTTTTGGGCTCCATCAGCCGATGGAAGCGCACCTGGCAGAACTCCTTCGTCAGCGTGAGCCAGGAGAAGCCTTGATCTCCTTTGTGCGCCGCTACCTGCTCTCCACCCTCGAAAGGCTCTATACAACGACTGCGGAGCAAGATGCTGCCCGGCGACGCGTAATCCAGGTTGTCCAGGCAAGCCCCTCCTTGCAAGCACATAGCCTGCAAATGACCCAATCTATCGAGCATGAAGTAGCACAAGCCCTGGTGGGTGAAATGGGAGCGCAAGCTGATGAGATCGTGCCTCATCTCGTTGCCCATCTCATCCTGACCCTCCATACAAAGCTCTTCGCCGAGTATGATAGGCGGCGATTGCAGGGTCAATCCTCCGCAGAGATCCAGGCCGCGCTCTCGGCTATGGTCAATGCAGGACTTGCCCTACTAGAGCATGGCCTCAATGCTTCCCCATCTTCTGCTTAATTCACCGCGCTATGATAATGGCCATAAAATAAGAGTTCCTGGCGGCTTTTCGCGCCGCCTATGAGCAGGCAGTTGCAGTAAAGAAATATATTCAGCGATGCTATATATACTAATATCTTGTCACCTTTCTTATTAACTGTTAAGCTGAGAGAGGATGGCATCTCCTCTAGCCAAGGGAGACCAGACGCCATCCATATCCCAAATTGGATGAAAAGGGACAGGACAAGTTATGGATATAAACCCATTGCTCTCTCATTCTCAGGAACGTAACTCACCTCTTCCACCACAGGCAACATCAGCAAGCCGTATTCGATATGCTATCGCGCAATCCCTCTCAGACGTAGCTCCCCTCTCTTTCGGCCAGGAGCACGTCTTGACCGGCTCAGCTGCACGAGGGATCGCCGACAAATTCTCCGATATCGAGATGATGTTCTACGCCGAGACGCTTCCTGAGCTATCTGAGCGTGAGCACTGGCTACAATCAGTAGGAGCACGCGACATCGTGCTTGACCAGGAACAACCGGGCGAACAGGAAGTATGGGCCACATTCTATATACAGGATATCTGGGTAGAAGCAGGCTGGCGCGTCATAAATGCACATGAGCAAGATCTTGCCAATATCATTGCCGGAAATGTGACGGCTCACATGGCTCTTATGCTGGCCTGGATTACCACCAACGCGGTTCCCTTGCATAGCCGCGGAGCCCTCACGCGCTGGAAAGAACTGCTAAGGCAATATCCTGACAATCTTCCCCAGAAGATCATTGATGGCGTCAACGAATACTGGACGCAGCCGCAAGGCTTTGCCATTCGCTGGGCCCTACTCAAGCGAGATGAGCCAATGGCCCTGGCTAATCGCCTGCTGGCCGATATCTGGCTTCTCTTGCGCATTCTCTTTGCCATTAATCATGAGTGGGAGCCTGACTGGAAATGGCTGCGCACCGAAACACAACGTTTAAGCATCAAGCCTGCTCACCTCGCCGAGCGGATCAATGCAATCTTTTCTCAGCAGCAGAGCGAATATACCATTGCTGAATATTTGAGGCTGATTCGTGATACCCTGCTTCTGGTTCCGTCTCGTTACGATGTCACGCAGGCCCTGGCCAATGTATATGATAGTCTTCGCATGCATGGTTTTGAAGCATAAGGCAATGTAATATCTCACTTTAGAGTTTGAAGCGCCCACAAATCTCCCAATTGCCTTTTCAGATGTGCCTTGAACTGTGCTGCTGCATCAGCATTAGAAAATGTCGGAATTGCTCCTGCTGGAGGAGACATTCCTCTTTTCGCGACTCTTCGCTGGCCTGCTACCTCCCAAATAGACAAAGTGGGAAGAGCTCCTTCCCTACTCATATACATTCAAGAGCCAGAAGGCTTGAGCGCAATGGTACAATTAAAAAAGTTTCTCGACTAAGAGTTACCTAACGGAGAAACATATCTCGCTTTATACAAGTTACCTAACATAGGTAACATTGTTTCGTAGCGCCTTCGAGGAGCATTTATGCCTAAACAAGTTCCCGCCCATCTCCACTGGTCGGAGGAGAGGCAAGGCTATGAAGTATCGGTTAGCGCTCAGGCAGTCTTCCCGGTCTTCTCCGCCAGTCAGCCAGATTTTCAGAACTGGCTTCACGCGCTAGTCGCGTTCTCCTTTCGGAGCCGCTCGGGTGCACACTGCACGTTTCGCAAAGAAGCTATGCGACGAGGCAAAGAGTACTGGTATGGCTATCGGCGCGTACAAGGCAAGCTCCTCAAACGCTATATAGGCAGAAGCGCCGATCTAACACTTCCCCGCCTGGAAGCTATTGCCGAAGAACTTGCCAATGGGGGTACATCTCCTGCACCTTCACAGCGTAACGCTTTGCTCTCTCTACCCCCTACGGCAGAAGCTCAAGAAGTGCATTCCCGCACGCCAGATCTTTCCTCTACCCAGGCATCCTATCAGCTTCCAGTATTAGAAGCCAGACTTCATCCTCCCTACCTTCCCGCTTCTCTCATCGAGCGTCCAGCTCTACTGGCGCGGCTCGACGCGGCTCCTCATAGTAAGCTCACTCTGCTCGTAGCTCCCGCCGGCTTCGGGAAAACCACGCTCGTCAGCCAGTGGATTACTACCCGCCATCAGGGAGCCTTTCCAGCGGTTGCCTGGGTCTCCCTGGATGTACGAGATAACGATCCTATGCAATTCTGGCGCTATCTCTTCACGGCCTGCCAGAGCTCTCAAGCTGCTACGGGCAAGGCTTCCTTTACTTCTCCCTTCTCAAGAGGGAAATATCCTTTGGAAGGCTTGATGCTGGAGACGATCGTAATCAACTGGCTCAATGCTCTGGCGCAGCAGAAAGATCAGCAATTGCTGATCCTTGATGACTACCATGTTATTAGTACCTCCCTCATCCACGACAGCATTGCATTTGCCCTTGAACATCTTCCCTCCACACTACACCTGATCCTCATCTCACGTACTCAGCCGCCATTACCACTTGCACGTTTACGGGCAAATGCCCAGCTTTGTGAGATTAGTTCTGCAGATCTCCGCTTTTCTCTGCAGGAGACCTCAAACTTTCTCAAGCTGACAGGCACAATTCCTCCATCTCAACTCTCACCGGCCCTGCTTCAACACATTCAGAAGCAGCTAGAGGGGTGGGCTGCCGGGCTCCGCCTGCTGACCCTCACCCTGCAAGAGAAGCACAGCCAGGAAGAGATTGAGCAAGCCCTCGCTAATCTTCAAGGACTTCATCGCCCTTTGCAAGAATATTTTGTTGAAGAAATTCTGCTCTCCCAAACAGAGGCAAGGCAAGAGTTCCTCCTGCGAACAAGCATACTCCCACGTCTGTGCGAGCCACTATGCGCGGCAGTGACGGGACAGCAGAACGGCGAGCAACTGGCAGATCTGGAGAAGGTTGGACTTTTTCTTGAGCGCCAGGAGGGCTCGCAGACGTGGTATCAATACCAGGCTCTCTGGGCTTCAGCCTTGCGCGAGGAGGCCCACCGTCGCCTGGGAGTCGAGACTATAAAGCTTTTGTTCGCGCGCGCTAGCCGCTGGTTTGAGCAAGCAGGATATCTAACAGACGCCATCGAAATGGCCTTACAAGGACAGGATTATGCGCACGCTGCACAACTCATTGTACAGCTCATTAAGCCAGTCTCATTAGCCAGTTTCTCAAGCGCCCATACCTTATATCGCTGGCTAGAGCAACTTCCTGCCGACCTTCTTCGGCTGCACCCTTTGCTGTGTTTGAGCTATGCCTTTGCCCTTACGGCTTGTTCCGAAGATTATCAGCCGCTTTTAGCCGGGACTCTCCCGTTTGAGGAACTCCTACAGCTCGCTGAAGCCGGTTTTCAGGAGGCGAAGAATCTAGCCCGCCTGGGCGAGGCCTTTGCCCTGCGCTCAAGGATCGCCTTCCGCCAGGAGGAGCATGAGCAAGCCGCAGCAAGTGCCAGGCAGGCACTTGTCTGGCTGGCAGAGAAGGAGCAGATGTGGCGAGCTATTGCCCTTGATACTCTCGGCAAAGAGATGTTCTGGAGTGGACAGCTTGAGCACGCACAAGATGCTTTTCTACAGGCCTGTGCCCACTGGGAGATCGTGGGCGATTCAGGAGGCACGCGCGGCACGCTTCTGCAGCTAGGCGTAGTTAGTTTTGAGCAAGGAGCCCTGCACCTGGCCGCTGAGTATCTTCAGCAGGCGCTCTCTATGGCCAAAGAGCAGCATGATAGCTTTGATACCGGGCATGCTTATCTGGGATTGGCCCATGTTTTCTACGCCTGGAATGATCTTGACGCATGTAGAAGGGCGCTTCACGAGGCAGGCGCCACAGGAATACAGCTCCATAATATAGCCCTTCAGGTAGAGGTAGAGCTTCTTGAGCTACGTACTTTGCAGGCACAAGGAAAGGCCAACGAAGCATTACCGCGCTTCATTGCGCTTCTCGCCCGCTTACGGCCAGCGCATGAGCCCTTGCTCTACCGCAAGGTGCTTGTTTCTCAAGCTCGGCTTCAGCTTGCCCTTGATAATCTCTCCGACACGACGTTTGCACCTCTTGCAGTTCAGGACTATGAGCCCGGAAAAGCGTTTCCTCAGTTCCTCAGCGAGCAGGAAGCGCTTCTCCAGATACGCATTCTCCTCAGAGGAGGGCAGATAGACGAGGCACTTTCTCGTCTGCATATCCTGCTTAAGGCGGCGCTGGAAGCCGGGCGTAGACGCAGCGCCTGGGAAATACACATCCTTATGGCTCTTGCCTACGCTCGCCGTAAGCAGGTAGAGGATGCAAGGCACTGGCTCGTGGAAGTTCTCAAACAGACCCGATCCGAAGGATATATGCGCCTGTTTTTAGATGAAGGCCCGGTCGTCGCCTCCCTCCTGCGTTCGCTCATTGCTCATCTCAGGGAAAAATTGTCACTATCCTATCTTCAAATATTGCTTGAAGCGTTCGCAAGCCTACCAGCCGAGCCGGGCCCTCCCGGGCTATCCCCCAGGTCATCTCAGGCTGGCTTCCTCTCACCACAAGAGCTGCGTGTACTGCGCAAGCTCGCGGCTGGCCTCTCGAACGCGGAAATAGCACGAGAACTTGTCGTCTCCATCCACACTATTCGTTCACAGGTACAAAGCATCTATCGTAAGCTCAATGTAGACAATCGCCTCGCCGCCAGCAACGTTGCCCGTCAACTACATCTACTGTAATGGCTCGCTGTGCTTTGAGCCCAAGACCCGAAAAAATTCTGTGACTAAGCCTTCTTCTTCGGAAAAAATCATCTTTGCGGGCGATGCCGGCTCATCCTTTAGCATGTTAAGCTTCCCAGCAGAAATCCGCTAAGTGCCTGTTTGGAAAGCGCGCAGGAAGTGGCTGCTCTCCACTTTGGTGTGCATTCCAAATGACCGCTTAATAAAACTATTATTGCAGTAGAGAAAAGGTTTTCCTATGAGTATAGTAATCGAAGAAAATATCATGGTGCCTATGCGAGATGGCATCAAACTAGCTACTGATGTCTACCGACCGGCCGAGATTGGACAATGGCCCGTGCTGGTAACCCGTGTGCCATACAACAAAGACTTGCGCATCCCTGCGCCCGGCCAGGAGCATAAACGGCTGTTTCTCGAATTGAACCTTGATGTTGAACGCGTCATTGAGGCAGGCTACGTCATCGTCGCTCAGGATACGCGGGGATGCTTTGCTTCCGAAGGTGAGTTTACGCCTGGCCTGTACGAGGAGACCGATGGTTTCGATACAATTGCCTGGGCCGCGCGCCAGCCCTGGTCAAGCGGCAAGGTTGGCATGTATGGCGTCTCTTATCAGGGCTTGACTCAATGGCAGGCCGCCGGCGAGCAACCTGAGGCCTTGCGGGCAATTGCCCCTACCCAATCGCCCGACCCTACCACGCTGGCCTATCAGGGCGGCGCATTTCTGCTGGGTATAGCCCTTTCCTGGACCTTACAAGGGCTGACCGGGGAGCTTCTATGGGACTGGCAGCAAGGACGAATCGGCCCTGCCGAATTTGAAGAAGTTGTGCAAGCCGAGCAAAACATCAAGACGTGGTATGAACGCCTACCGCTTGTAGACATTCCCCTCTTTCGTGACCGCGCGCCTTACTACTTTGAGTGGTTGGCACACCCGAACTTCGATGACTATTGGCGCACTTCCGCACTCCAGACGGTTCCTGAGCATGTAACGATCCCAGCGCTAATTACAGCAGGGTGGTACGACATCTTCTTAAACAAAGACCTGCACTATTATCGCAGCATGAAAGAGCGAGGCGGCAATATTCTCGCACGTCAACAAACTCGCCTGTTGATAGGTCCCTGGCCCCACGGTGACTTTCAGTCAGGTTTTGCCGAACGCAACTATGGAGAGGCAAGCGACGCCATGGAGATGCTGACCACAATGCAAATCCGCTGGTTTGATCACTGGCTCAAAGGTCTGGAGACCGGCCTCGAACGGGAAAAGCCAGTCAAAATCTTTGTGATGGGCATCAATCAGTGGCGCGAAGAGGAGGACTGGCCGCTACCTGATACCCGTTATACCCCTTATTACCTCCACAGTGAAGGGCAGGCTAACACAGCCCAGGGAAATGGCAGGCTTTCGACGCAACTGGCAGGCGAAGAGGCAGAAGATAGCTATTGTTATGATCCACTTCAGCCCGTGCCAACGCTGGGCGGAGCCCTGCTGACCGCAGGAAATGGCCCCCGTGATCAGCGTGAGATCGAGGCGCGCCAGGATGTCCTCTGCTACACAACAGAGCCACTCGAACAGGCAGTTGAGGTAACTGGAACTATCGAATTAGTGCTCTACGTCTCATCTTCAGCACCCGACACCGATTTCACAGGTAAGCTTGTGGATGTTTTCCCTGATGGCTATGCGCAGAATCTTACTGACGGCATTGTGCGAATGCGCTATCGCCAATCCCTGGCGCAACCAGCTCTCATGGAGCATGGGCAGATCTATGAGGTACATATCAACCTGGGAGCAACTTCAAACGTTTTTCTGGCCAATCACCGTATTCGTCTTGAAGTCTCAAGCTCCAATTTTCCACGCTTTGATCGCAACTCTAACACAGGCGGCACGATTGCAACCGAGAGCGCTCAGGATATGCAGCAGGCAATCAATCGGATCTATCACGATAGCCTCCACCCTTCGCACCTGCTCCTACCTCTCATCGAGCGGTCCCAATCCTGAAGAAAGGGTCTAATGATGAAACAGCCTGTAGGAATCAATAAGCTAGTGCTGGCTTTCCTGGTCATGATGGCATTTCTAGATGCGATGGGCTTTACCATTGCAGTTCCTGTTCTGCCCTTTGCTCTGCAGCAGACGGTAAAGGATACCAATGAGGTGGCCCTACTCATTGGTATCCTCTCGGCGCTTTACGCTTTCTGCCAGTTTATTGCTGCGCCTACGCTAGGAATATTGAGCGATCATTTCGGGCGTCGTCCCATCTTATTGCTCTGTTTACTAGGTAGCGCGTTTGGCTACCTGCTGTTTGGCCTTGGGGGTGCAATCTGGGTATTTGTACTCAGCAGAATTATTAATGGGCTAACGGGAGGAAATCTTAGCGTTCTCTCTGCTTATATTGCGGATATGAGTGAGAAGGAGACACGTGCTAGCAACTTTGGCCTGCTCAATGCAGGAACCGGGGCCGGCATATTGCTTGGACCTGTCATAGGAGGCTTCACGGCTTCGCTGAACTATCAACTTCCGTTTTTCATTGCCGCAGGCATAAGCCTGTTGGCTCTGCTCTGGGGATACTTCCTTCTGCCCAAAAGCCTGGACAAGGAGCGAGCTGCGCGAGGACCAATGCGTCTGCAGATGCTGAACCCACTAGTCCCCTTGAGCAACGTGCTCTCCCTGGCCGAGTCACGCAAGCTCTTGCTCTGCACTTTCCTCTACGCGTTCCCTTTTGCGATCTTTGGTACCCTGGAAGTAGTGGTAATTAAAGATAGTATAGGCTGGACTCCCGAGCAAATTGGCTTCTTGATGCCATTAGTCGGGGTTATAGACATTGTTGTTCAAGGAATACTGATCAAACTGCTCCTGACTGCTCTAGGCGAGAAACGTTTACTCATCCTTGGCTTAAGCAGTGTGGGCCTTGGCTACTTGCTTTTTGCTTCGTTTGTCTTTGCTCCATCCCCTCTGCACTTAATCCTGACCATCCTTTTGCTGGCTGGTGGCAGCGGTCTTGTAGAACCACCGCTCAGAAGCTTGCTTTCTGAGACTGCCAGTAAGCATGATCAAGGCCTTATTCAGGGAGGTGGACAGTCGATTCAGGCGCTGGCACAAGTAGCTGGTGCCTTAGCAGGCGGTGCACTCTACGCACATACAGGCCATGCTTCTCCCTTTGGCGTAGGCGCAGGAATGGCTATCCTGAGCATACTCCTGGTTTGGAGAACTGTAGCAGCTTCGCCACAAAAGCGCACCTCCTCATAAAAAAGGAGATCCGCTTTCTGTCGTGAAAGTGAGCAGCATGATAAGGTGCATTGCTCACTACGCGGCGACTAAGGGAATAAGGCTTACTCTGTCTGCGCCTCTCCTTCACTCATCGCACAAGCTGCTCCACTCTCCCACCTACCTTGGCTATAGGAAAAATCCTTGCTACTAATTTTATCTCATCGTGTACAACTATGGCTATAAGAAATCCAAAAATTCGTGATCTACTACCGCTCTTTGGCAGACGCTAAAGCGCACAGCGGCCAGGTAGAAGCAAAGCCAGATTACTGATTATAAGAGTTCCAGCGCTGCTTGACCATAGCAAGCGTTGGGATTCCCTGAAGGCCTGGCTGCTCCACAGCAAAGGATGCTGCGCAATTGGCGAAGTCAATAGCCTGCTCAGGATTTCTATAGCGGTGTATATGAGTCAAAAAGGCAGCAGTAAAAACGTCGCCAGCCCCTGTAGGATCAATTTCATGAGTGAGGTAGGCAGGGAAATGCTGCTTGCTTCCATGCTGAAATAGCGTTGCCCCATGACTGCCATCAGTTGCGATGAGGCAAGGTACAAGTTGGCTCCATCTACTGAGAAGCCCTGCGCTTCCTTCTTGAGCATCTCGTGAAAAAGGCAGCAAATCCTCCCGACTTACGATCAGCACATCGAGAGCCGGAAGAACACGTTCAATCTCCTGCCACAACCTCGGCTGAACATATCCTGTGGCATCAGGCGATCCGAGCCAACCTTGCGGAATAGCCGCCAGTAATGTCGCGGGTTGGCGAGGATAACGCAGTATAATATCTGCGCCAATTTCCTGAGCCTGGACTCCAAAGAGAACAATGGGAGCAGAGAACCACTGTTGCGGAATATCCACTATTGATAATGGTTCACTTTGAACAAGGCAGAAGCGCTCACGGACACCATTGCTGTATCTGTTGGCATAGGTCGTGGTAGACTGAGAAGGGCGAACGGCAAGAGCTACATCTGGAAGAAGGTTTGGCAGCTGCAACGCTATCTCTGGATCGGCACTGGTAACCATGCCAGCGCTTAAACCCAGTCTGCTAGCACAGCAAGTAGCAAAGGTCACAGCGCCGCCTACTGAGAATGAACCATCAGCATGAAGATCACGAGTAACATGTCCAATGGCCAGAAAATCCGGAATATTTTGCATAAAAGACATTTTCCTTAAAATCTATTTCTCGCTTTATCGAAATGGGTAAACTCATATGAGGCTGTTATATCCACCTACGTCAGATGTAATTTCGCTTTGAATTTGCTGTTGTAGTATGTCTATCTGTACGGCAAGCTTCTCCAATTCCCCACGCTCCCGCGCACGATTCCTGGCTCTGGCTATATACTCGCTAGCTTTCGACAAATAGCCAGCTTCTAAGCAAAGCGATGCCATGTGGAGGAGCTGAAAAGGATCTTGCGGATCGAGCTGCGACGACTCTTTCTGAAGCGCTTGCATGGCTCTCCGCTTTGCACGACGCTTTCTGCGACATGACAGGCAGTGCTTAGGAAATGACTGGACATAAAACTTTAAGCGCTCATACCAGTAAAGCTGCTCCCTGGCCTGAAACACGAACGGATTCAGGCAATCCTGACAGGTAACAGTCCGATCAAAATACGCCAGGTAGGGCTCATAATCGCAAAAGGTTTGGTTCCAGGGTTGGCCCTCAATTGCTCTACCTGCTTTTAGACATTCCTCACAGGCCCATTGGAGGCGTCCGGTACGGGCAGCGCTCACAGCCCAATCTCCCTGGCAGATCCAGGTATTTGAGAATACCTGCTGAACAGCGAGCAAGCGGGTCTGGGTTTGAATATTTCGTCGCTTTCCGCAACACGGACATAGAATGACGTGAGAAGCTATACCTTTCTTCTGTGGCTGTACTTTCCCCATAGAGCTCCCGCTGACCTTCTTTCTCTCATCAGACTTCCCAGCTATCTACCCTAATCGCCGGAATTCCTTACTCATTTTACCCCAAAGAAGGTATTGCCAGCTATAGCTCTGTAAAACCCACGGATTGCGCAACGAGACGTCTCGTCTGAGAAAAAACCGTGGGAAATGGCCGCATCAAAAGGGGTGAAGAAGAACGAATGACTAGCTCCTGATTGAGAGGGTTTGGAACAACAGGAATTGAGAAGGAAGGATATCATCAGGAACCTCGGTCAACGCTGCAAAAAAACGCGAGAGCGCCGAACGGGAGGGCAATCGATTACGTTCAAACAAGGCCATGAAGGGAACAGCGAACGGCTGAAGGCTCTCGCAGAACTCTTCCAGGGTACGCTCTCCACTGATCGCGTAGCCGAACAGCACCGCAAGAAAATCGATCACCTCATAGCACCCAAACCGTTGCCGGGCAAAACGCACACGCTCACTGAGTTTGGTGAGCACTCCTTGGTTCTTGAGATGCGTGATCAACACGACTTCCTCGAACTAGGAAGGCGTTGAGGCGACTGATTGCGAAGAGGTCTGAATGTTCACAAAGGGATCCATAAGGCTGGTCATCTGTCTCCTCTCAACTTTGCTTCATCAGATGATCTTTCCCATCGGGAGCCAGTCCATCTTCACGTGTAAGTGTTTGCAAACGGGGCAACTGTCTCATGCTCTCTGGCAATCGGGTCAAAGGATTGCCATCGACGGCAAGGATAAGTAGAGATGAGAGTTGCCCGAGTTCCTCCGGCAAGGTGGTAAGCCTGTTGTGGCTCAGAAACAGATTGCGCAAAGAGCGTAACTGTCCCAGTTCCCTCGGCAGATGTCTGAGACCATTGGCGGAAAGCTCCAGGCTTCGCAGGTTGCGCAACCGCCCAATTTCCGGCGGCAGATCGGTGAGGAAGTTATGGTCCAGATGCAAATACCGCAAGTTGGGTAACTGCCAAAGGGAACTCGGCAACACGGCCAGATGGTTCTGGTCCAGGTGCAGCCGTTCCAGGTGGATCAACTGGCCGATTTCTTCTGGCACCTGACGAAGCTTCGAGCATCGCAGATGCAGGCTGCGCAGATGATTGAGGCGTCCGATCTCCGCTGGCAGGACGGGGCGCTCGAACGAGCTGAGCTTTAATTCGATGAGATGGTAGTGCTCGTCATATTTACAGCGCATCACCCTTTTCGACAGACCAAGCTTGTGAGCAAGCACAGTGATTGTTTCCTGATCGTGTGACTTCTCTCCCATAGGGCACCTCACCTTTCACTTGATCTCGCTCTCCCCATCGTCTCTCCTTGCGAGAGAGAGAGTTTGAAGAGGAGCATTCCCGCCCCCAGAACGCCTACTATCCACGTCATGGCCTGAGAGCAGGAAGACGCCTCTGCCAAACTCCCACCGATCATGCCCCCAATAGCATTGAAGCCAACCAGCGCGACGACGTAGAGTGCCATGGTTCGACTCCGTATCGATTCTGGTGCGAAGAGGTAGAGCTGCGTTTGAACGAGTGCTGATGCAACTGTCCCCAAGAACCCTGCCAGGCAGATCAACAGAAGCGCGAGTCCATAGAAAGACACGTGCGCAAAGAACAGGAGTGCACTTGCCTGCAGGAGGGTAGCCCCAACGATGAATGATGCTTTGCGGCGGATATTGCCCACAGCTCCCAACATGAGACCACTCAGTACTGCTCCCGCACCAGACGCAGTACGAAGCCACCCATATCCATCAGCTCCGACATGAAACTGCGCCTGGGCAAACATCGGCAACAAGACTTGAGAGCCGCCTTGCAGCAGGCTTAGACAGATCGCCATCAAGAGCAGAGTAGGCAGTGGCCGATGTTGGAGGATCGAGCGTAGTCCATCAATCATCTGAGAGATCAGAGGCTGCATCTTCTCTTTTTCAAGAGCCGAAATTCCGTGCAGCCCGAAGAGGGGAAGGAAGACCGCAAGGGTGGAAAGCGCATCGGCAAGAAAGAGGCCAGCCACGCCTACCGGTTGTAGCAGCAAGCCACCCAGGGCAGGACCAACGAGTGAGGCACTGGCAAACATCGTCGCCTGCAAAGCGGTAGCGCTCTGCACGTCTTCTCGCGGTACGAGAGATGGCAAGAGCGTTTGATTCGTTGGGAGGCTAAAGGCAGTGGCAACTCCCACGAGAGAAGCGTGGACACAGAGCATCCAGAGCTGAAGATGGCCACTCACCAGCAGAAAGGCAATGAAGAGGGGCAGGGTTATTTGTACTCCCCTTGCCCATTTGAGCACGATGATGGGGTTGACCTGCTCCGCAAGCATTCCGCTAAAAGGTGGCAAAATGATCATCGGTAGTGCAGAACACAGGCTCAATACTCCCAGTAACAGCACGGAATGAGTCGATTGGATTACCAACCAGGCTGTCCCTATGAGCTGTATTTGCGTGCCAATGTAGGAAACGATCCCACCAAGCCACAAGAGGGTAAAAGGGCGGGAACGCAGAGCAGCAAAACTGAAGCGAACAGGTGTTTGCTCGCGGGTGAGCGTGCGTTTGAACAAGTGGCACCTCCAGCCAACAAGAAGAAGACACGTCAAAACGCATCAACCTCTCCTCTCTGGCATTTTGTTCCATGAGGTGCCTGCTGCACAAGGCAGCGTTCTGTAGCGCTCGGTCCAGACCTGAAACACATCAGCGGAACCCTAGCTACCATCAGTTCATGTACCCCAATCGTACCCAACTTTTGAGAACCTGTCAAGCCTGGAACAAGAAAAGTTCTGATTTCCAGCTTTTCTTCATGTAGAGTAGGGGCCGGTCGCCCATGACTGGGTCGCCCGTACCCCCCTCTCCGAACCAGTACATGCCGTTTGTAGCGGCATACGGCTCTCCACTTTGCCTGAATACTTGCTGCTGAGTTATCGGGACAGCATCAGCACATCCCACTTTCCTCGTCAGTGTTCTTCAGGCTCCGCTAGCTCACTTCCCCCCAGACAGAGTTGGTTTCACGTGTGTTACCACCGCTTATCCCTCTTGTCGATACCGTTTCAACGGTCTGCACAAGCCATTACAGCCGTACGTTGGGTAATATTGAGCTTCCGTCACCATGCAGGGATCACTCCCTGTCTAGGTGATCCCGCATTTTCAGCAGAAACGAGATACAACGTGCTCCAGGCCTTCCGTTCGTTCCTATTTCCTTCGTAATGAAGGTCTGCCAGAAGAGTTGGATAGAGGGGCAGAGATGAGATACTCCCCTATCTTCTGGTCCAGCGTTTCAGTCATCTTTCGCTGGCGTCCGCAAGTAAGCCAGAGGAACTAGAATTCAACCAATTCAGGTTTACCCATACACGCTTTGCACTGACTACCCAGAGCATTGATGACTTGCTCTTACGTAGCCTTTGACCCCAACATGCTACACTCCCCTTTTCCTTTCGGAATTTCAGCCATGTGGCAAGGATAAGTTGGGTGTGCACAAGGCTTTCCAACAGCCCTGATATCTTCCGATACACTCCTTTTCTGCCGCTTATGCGGCGCACCACCTCGTTGCGCAACCCGTGGGTAAAACAGCCTGCGCACCTCTGGGTAGGTATGCTCAGAGGTACTTATTATCTTTTCTCCCGCCTTTTCCAGTTTGCGCAGGCTTGTCTCGTGGCACGGGCAGCAAAGGGGATGATGAGATTGATCAAAGCGTGAAGCTCAATGCTCAGTTTTTTAGGTCTTAGCTTCTATCCGGATTCAAGCAAACCTTCCCAAGCCGGCTGCCTCCAACGCTCTCGCCAGCTTGTCGATACCTGCGCGTATCTCTTGCGGGCCAACGCTGGCATACCCAAGCAGCAGGCCACCCGAAGGCTGTGGAAGAAGGGCATGGGCAGAAAGAGGTACTGTGTCAATCTCATGTGCCTGGGCAAGGCGCCACACCTGCCGATCATCTACACCCTCAGGAAGCCAGCCCATGACATGTAATCCGGTCGGCGTAGGCTCAATCGAGAGCGCACCAGCCAGCTTATGCCGCGCAGCCTCAATAAGGGTGGCTTGGCGCTCTTCATAAATCTGTTTCATGCGTCGAATATGACGTCCAAAATGCCCTTCGTTGAAAAATGCGCTTAGAACTATCTGCTCCATTACTGCCGGCGAGCGCTCGATAGCCTCCCTTCCCCGCGCAAATACCTCTACAAGGGCCTTGGGAACTATCAGATAGGAGAGGCGAAGAGCCGGGAAAAGAACCTTGCTAAAGGTCCCCATATAGAGCACGCGCCCGCTCCGATCCAATCCCTGTAATGCGATCAGTGGCCGTTCACCGTAGCGATACTCGCTATCATAATCATCCTCTAAAATCCAGGATCTGGTTCGTGTGGCCCAGTCAAGCAGAGCCAGGCGGCGGGCCAGGCTCATCGCCACGCCCAGCGGATATTGATGCGACGGAGTTACATAGACAAGGCGAATTTGCGACTGATTTTCTAGCTCTTCAACCCGCAAGCCATGCTGATCTACGGCAACAGGGATTGGAGATGCTCCGGCATCGGTAAGGGCATCGCGAACTGCTGGATAACCAGGATCTTCAACGCAGACCCGCGCACCCGGATCAAGCAGGATCTTGCTTACCAGGGCAACCGTTTGCCGCATACCGGTCATTACCAGCACTTGCGCGGGCTCACAATTCATGCCGCGAACCGTCTTCAGATAACTGGCGATGGCCTGGCGCAAGGGCCAGTAGCCCTGTGCTTCGCCATACGTCAGCAGTTCGGGCCTTGCCGTGCGCCACGCTTGAGCTGCAAGCCTTGCCCACAGATCGGTGGGAAACTCTGCAAGCGCTGGTATACCCAGTTGGAAAGCTCGCATGCGCGGTCCGGCGAAATGCCGATCCTCACGAAGAGCCAGGGAGGCACCCCACTTCGAAAGCTCAGGTTGTGCAGAGCTTGTTGGGATAACTTTACTTGCCCGGCCTACTTGAAGCACATCCTCTGGCAATACGTCTGCCACATAGGTGCCCGAGCCAATCTTCCCTTCCAGGTAGCCTTCAGCGATGAGTTGCTCAAAAGCATTCACCACTGTCTTGCGCGAAACACCCAGTTCTTCCGCCAGTCTGCGCGTCGGAGGCAAAC
Source organism: Ktedonosporobacter rubrisoli (assembly GCF_004208415.1). Classification (GTDB taxonomy): domain Bacteria; phylum Chloroflexota; class Ktedonobacteria; order Ktedonobacterales; family Ktedonobacteraceae; genus Ktedonosporobacter; species Ktedonosporobacter rubrisoli. The sequence goes on from NZ_CP035758.1 coordinate 522,808, forward strand.
GCGTCCCTCCCTCAAGCTGGCCGGCGAGGATAGCAGAGCGCAGAGCAGCATAGAGCTGACGAAAAAGTGGCAAAGAGTCCCGCCCATCCAGGGCAATATGAAGTCTAGCCACAAGCGATCCTGGCATTGAAACATCCCCTTCATATAAAATTGGTATCCACACTTTACCACAAAATGGAGCTTGTAGGGAGATCATTTGCCATCTAAACTTTGAGCAGCATCAAGTCTTGCCGTGGCAAAGTCAGAGGCATAGATCGTCAATCGGGACCTCTTCTTCGAGGCCCGCCCGGAAAGATCTATTCCTGGGCTCGCTTACAGGTATTCGAAGCATACATAAGGGGAATTTTCATGCCAGAAAATGCACAGAAAGCCATCCACATCACAAAAAGCCAGCCGCATATCAACGAATTGCTTCACCAGCTCCAGGAAGTAGTCGATCTCCAGGCAATCTTTGAGCTGGCAGATTGGGACGCTCAATCCGCTCTACCCGATGGAGCAAGAGAAGCTCGTGCCCATCAAATGGCCTTGCTTCAGGCCCTCATTCATGAACGATTAGCCTCGCCACACCTGGGAAAACTCTTAGGCGCTTTAGAAAAGCTGGCCCCAACTGTTTCTTTTAGCGCAGCAGAGCAAGGCCTGCTTCGGCAAGCGGTTCGCTTGCATCATCAAGCAACCTGCCTACCTGTTCAGCTCATCAAGGAAATCGAGCAGACTCGCATCATCTGCGAGAATGCCTGGAAGCATGCGCGAACCCATAATAACTTTGCCGAGTTTGCTCCATACTTAGAGCGTATGCTCACGCTCCAGCGCAAAAAAGCTGACCATCTTGGCTGGCAAAGCGAGCGCTATGATGCGCTACTGGATCTCTATGAGCCAGGCTGCAGCGTGCACAGATTTGAAAAGCTTGTAGCTCCAATTCGTCAAACCTGCATGGCTCTTTTAGAGCAGATACAGGCAAAATCACAGCAGAGCGAGAGCAGCATGTTTCAGCAAGATTACCCTCAGGAGCGCCTTAAGCAACTGGCCGGCCTCCTCCTTGCAAGCATCAACTATGACCATGCACGTGGTCAGCTGGGCAACTCGGCCCATCCCATGACCACTAGTCTTAGCGCGCCCGTCGATGTACGTTTGAGCGTGCGCAGTAGTGATCTGCTCTCTCTGGTCACTTCGACGTTGCATGAAGGTGGACATGCTCTGTACGCGCAAGGCATGGCGCGGGAGCTGCTCCGCACCACCCTGGCGAGCAAACCCTCACACGGAATTGACGAATCGCAATCGCGCCTGTGGGAAAACGCGATCGGGCGTAGTGATGCGTTCTGGCAAGGCCAGTATCAAAGCCTACAAGCTGTCTTTCCCCAGCCCTTTAGAGAGATCCCCGTCAACGATTTTGTGCGCGCCCTGAATCAGGTCAGGCCGGGGCCGATTCGCACAGTTGCCGATGAAGTGTGCTACAATCTGCACATTTTCGTGCGCTATGAGCTGGAGCGAGGCATGATCAATGGAGATATAGCTGTTGAGTCGTTGCCGCGCCTGTGGAACGAAAAATACCGCACCTATCTCGGCATTGAGCCAGAGAGCGACGCTAACGGAGTGCTTCAGGACATCCACTGGACCAGCACCTTTGGCTACTTCCCAACGTACACCCTTGGCAATCTCTACGCTGCCCAGATCTTCCACGCCCTGCGCACTGCCATCCCTGAGATCGAACCGCGTCTGGCCAGCGGCGAAACTGCGTTTATCCTGGAATGGCTCCAGGAGCACATGTATCGCTTTGGCGCCATCTATGGACCGGAAGAGCTGATGGTGCAGGTGAGCGGTGAAGCTCCCAATCCACGCTATCTCACCGAGTACCTGACCCACAAATTCAGCAAGCTCTATCAGCTTGAGGCAGGAGAAGAACAATAATGCATGCGCTCCCAACAGTAACAACCATCCTTGCTTTTCTGGCCGCCGGGCTCGGCCTCGTCCTCATTCCTGGCCCCAACATGCTTTATATCATCACGCGCAGCCTTGCCCAGGGCAGACGTGCAGGGCTAACCTCAGCGCTTGGCGTGGAAACCGCAACGCTCGTGCATATAATGGTAGCGGCTCTGGGCATCTCAGCTTTGTTGCTCTCATCAACGCTGGCCTTCTCGCTTGTGAAATATGGAGGCGCTATCTATCTGGTGCTCCTTGGCCTCCATACCATATTCATGCATAAGCAGGAACAGACAGAGATCCGCTTGAGCGAAAGCTCGTTCTTGCGCGTCTTCCTACAAGGCATGCTGGTGAATGTGTTGAATCCGAAAACCGCGCTCTTCTTTTTCGCTTTCTTTCCGCAATTTCTCGACCGAACAAGTGGAAACATCAGCGGCCAGGTCTTTTTTCTTGGCGCCTTATTCTTTCTTCTCGCCCTCTGCTGTGACTGCCTGTATGCTCTGCTGGCAGGAACAGCGGGCAAATGGGTCAAAGGAAACAGGCACATGCAGAGACTTACCCCCATTGTGGCGGGTGGCATCTATGTGCTGCTCGGGTTCCTGACAATCCTGCTCAGCCTGGGAAACAGCCGGATCTAACCCAGGTCAACGTGCTCCCACTACAGGCCCTGTGTCACAGCTGCAACACATTTCCGCTTGTGCAGTTGGCCAGGGCTTGAAACGTCTTGAAAGAGCCTGGCAAACTTTCGTAAAATCTGGTCCTCAGACACCTCCAATCAATGCCGGATGAACAGGCAGCACCTCGATGTTCTTGCTTGCAAACAGGATCATTGTAGAAAATGCGCTTGCCATCGTCCTTACGAGTAGAAACAAATTTCTGCTTAAATGGGGATAGCCAGTCGCCACAAGCCATTACGTATATCTGGGCTCTTATTGGCAAAAATGGCCATATAGTAGGTATCTCAGGCCGGCGCTGTCTATCCAGGAGGAGCTCATGTCTACGAAGCAGCCTCTTGTAACTCTACAGAACGTACATAAATCAGGCTCTCCCGCGAAACTGGTGCTGCTAGCTTGCTTTGCTGCGTCTCATAGATCATCGATGATATACTTCTCAGAAAGAACGGTTTTCCTGCTCATCCACGAGGAGTTTGTGCTGATGGAAATAGCTTCGTTGTTGTCACTGCCCGCTGGATTGGAGCTTGAGCAGGTGTTCATGGATGATAACGTGCTACGCATGCATGTGGTGGCGACAGCGGGCATGCGTCCCTGCCCCTTGTGCGCCGAGAATGCCACGCATGTGCGCAGTTACTACACTCGCCTGGTCGCCGATCTGCCCTGTGCCGGTCGGCGCGTTCAGCTCATTCTGCATGTGCGCAAGTTTCGCTGCGACACCACCTCCTGCCCCCGCAAAGTGTTCGCCGAGCGGCTCGGCCCGTTCATCGAAGCCTGGGCGCGCAAAACCACCCGACTGCGTGAGGCGATTGAGTCCATCGGTCTCGCCACTTGCGGTGAAGGAGGCGCACGCCTGGCGGATCGGCTGGGTATCGCGACATCGCCCACCACCGTTCTGCGCTGCATCATGGCCTTGCCGCTCCCTCCTGTAGGCGCTATCACCCATCTGGGTGTCGATGACTTCGCGCTGCGTCGGGGGCGCACCTACGGCACAGTACTCGTGGATCTCCACCGTCACAAGGTGATTGCCCTGCTCCCCGATCGGAAAGGCGAAACCGTCAAAGCCTGGCTGGAGAGCCACCCAGAACTGGAACTAATCAGTCGTGACCGGGGTGAAGATTACGCAACGGCTGCCAGTCAGGGCGCTCCCCAGGCGGTTCAGACTGCGGACAGGTTTCACTTGTGTAAGAACCTGAGTGAAGCGGTTGAACAGGCATTGGCGCGGTGCCGAGCAGAGATCCGAAAGAGCCTGAAAACCCAACACAAACCACCGCAAGATCCTCCCCCATCGGCACCAGCTTTGATGACCGCTGACGGCAAACCCTACTCAGCGCACCAGCACGAGCGGTATGATCGCTATCAGCAGGTGGTGGAGTTACGCAGGCAGGGGATGACCATCAAAGCCATTGCCAAACGCGTCGGTTTGGGCGCACGAACGGTGCAACGCTGGATCACGGACGGACGCTATGTCGAAACCAACTACCATCACCGGCATCGCAGCCAGTTTGATATCTATGAGGGCTACGTGCGCAGGCGGCTCACCGATGGGGCTCAGAATATTCAACAGATCTGGCGCGAGATCAAAGCCCAAGGCTATTCTCATTCTGACCGTGCCTTGCGACGTCACCTGGAGGAAGTCGCGTGGGAAAAAGCTCGCAGAGCTTCCAGATCATGGTATCCTGGACCACTTTTCCGCGAAGAAAGCCGTCTGGCTGTTCGTGCGCCCCTTTGAGAAACTGCAAGCACGTGAGCAGAAAGAACTCCTGGGACTGCGTCAGGCCAGCGCCACCGCAGAAACGATCTCTCAACTCGTGCAGGAGTTCTTTCGACTGGTGCGCACTCGTCAGGGAACACAGCTTGATTCCTGGATAAGCAAGGTCGAAGCCAGCGGTATTGCAGAACTCCAACGCTTCGCCAATGGCCTTCAACGGGACAAAGCGGCTGTCCTGGCGGGATTAACGCTCATCCATAGCAACGGACAAACAGAAGGACAGGTTACCCGGATTAAGCTCATCAAACGGATGATGTTTGGTCGGGCTGGGTTTGCGCTCCTTCGACAACGCGTGCTCCATGCACTCTAATTGTGATTCTTCCAATCCTACTCTACGATGCAGCGGCCTCTTGCAGCACCTGAGCGGCTTCTTCGACCACGGCTTCCCACAATCTCTTTCCTAGTTCAGCACTCGCACACGTCGGATCGCCGATCACCCCGGTAGAGGAATAGCGAGCAAAATCCAGGTTGGGATCATTCCAGTCAACCTCTGTGGAACGAGGGTTGATAATGCAGTCTTTTCGGACGGATGCCGGGCGGAGATAGAGCGAAATGGACGTCGTAAAGCCATCCGCATGCCCGACAGGGATTTCGGGATCAGCTACTCGGCACCAAATTGCATGAAAGGGATGCGATGGTAAGAATGCTTGCGCCTGGCCCTGATACCTCTGGTTGAAGCGTTCAACGACCCCGCCCAGAGCATGACCGCCACAACCTCGCCAAATGACCATTCTCTTAAACCCCTGTGTCACTAATGAGGTCAAGGTCGCTTCGACCAGGGCGTCATGCAAGCTGACGGGGACATCGATAAATCCACTGCCAAAGGCGCGATGTTCCGGCGTGGGTCCAAAGGGCATCGCCGGTAACACAACAGCCTGGACTCCAGCATCTTGCGCCGCTTTTTCGGCAGCGGCAACCATGAGCGTTTCAGCAAACCAGGTGTCAAAATCGACTGACAGGTGAGGGCCTTGCTGTTCAGTACAACCAGTCGGAATGATCGCTAACCAGCCCTGTTGAGCACATGCGCGAATCTCTTGATAGGTCAAATCACCAAAGCGCCTGCTCTTCTCTTCTCTGAGGAACATGTTTTCTTTCTAACCTCTTTCTCCTTGTTTCTGATGAGAAAATATCTCATCAGTTTTCCCCTGTCAAGTACAGAAAGCTGGCAAAGCGTTTTCTCCATTACATTATTACAAAAGCAAGTGAGCAGCACCATTTACGCGGGAGAGCCTAAATTTGGTAAGGTGCAGGCGGTTAAAGGTATCAGCTTTGCGGTCTACCCTGGCGAGCTGCTGGCGCTGCTGGCGCCGAATGGATCGGGAAAAACAACCACACTGAGCCTGATGCTGGGTGGTCGCAAGCCTGATCGGGGCGAGATTCGTCTCTTTGGTCTCGATCCTCGTCAGCCGCAGGCGCGTCTGCGCGTTGGTGTCACACCGCAAGAAACAAACTTTCCCTGGACATTGCGCGTTGAGGAGATCATTGAGCTCGTCAATGGCCACTTTCCACAGCCTCTGAAAGTCGAAGAACTGGCGACACGTTTCGATCTTTCCGAGATTATGCACAGGCAGACGGGAGGGCTCAGCGGTGGGCAGAGGCGCAAATTAGCCCTGGCGCTGGCCTTTGCAGGTGGGCCTGATATCGTTTTTCTCGACGAACCAACTGTCGGCCTGGACGTGGAGGTGCGCATGAGGTTGTGGCAAGAGGTACGCAAGTATTTACAAGGTAGAGGCACCGTCGTCTTGACAACGCACTACCTGGAGGAAGCAGAGGCGCTGGCGACCCGCGTACTGATTATGAATAAGGGGCAGGTTATCGACGAAGGAAGTGTAGAGGAGATCAAGGGACGGGTTGGCCTTAAACATGTGCGCTTCAGGGCCAGTCATCTGCCGGAGCTTGCCGATCTAGCAGTTCTAGAGCGAGCTGAGGACAGATATACCGGCTATGTGCAAGATGCAGACGCGCTTGTCCGCAGCCTTGTGCAGCACAATGTAGATTTTCATGGGCTAGAGATTCTGCCGGCCACGCTTGAGGAAGCCTTTTTACAAATGACAGGAGAGACGAAATGAAGCTTACGCTCTTATATTTCAAAGCGGAAACTCTGGGATTACTGCGCATCCCGATGGTAGTTGTGTTTACGCTTCTCTTTCCTGTCTTGTTCTTCGCTCTCTTTGGCTTACCAGCCGGCGGCGAAACAGAGATTGCGACCATAGAAATGGCCTCCTTTACGATCTATGCAGTCCTGGGCATCGCAGTCAATCAGTTTGGGGTCAATATCGCCGAAGACCGCTCGACGAGTTGGGAAAAATTCCTGCATACGCTGCCAGTTTCTCCCGTCCCCCGTTTCAGTGCCCGCATTCTCACGGCCCTCGTGTTTGCCGGTGTAGCCGGCGGCCTGGTGGTAATATGTGCGCTCATGTTCTCGAAAGCCAGAATAGATTCGGGTATCGTATGCCCATTCCTGCTTTATACCCTGCTTGGCAGCATTCCCTTTTGCTTACTTGGAATCTCTATCGGCTACTGGTTTTCGCCAAAGGCCGCCTTGCCGGTGGGCAATATCCTCTACTTTCTGCTTGCCTTCGCCGGCGGGTTGTGGATACCTCCGCAGGCTTTGCCGCCGTTTATCGCGAATATTTCGCCCTATTTGCCAACGCGCGAGTACGGTGAAATCATCTGGAACACCGTTCTGGGAGGAACTCAACATATTGTGCCCTGGCTCTGGCTGTGCTTCTATACGCTTTTGTTTGGCGGGCTGGCCGTCTGGGGCTATCGGCGCGATGAAGGGCAGCGCTATCGCTAATGGAGACGGTAAGTTCAAAGCAGGGCTGAGCTATCAGGCTCGCCTCACACATTCAAGACCCCCATATATCCTGTAGAGGAGATTTTTCCTTGCCTCTGTGCGTTTCAATAGAGGAATATCTATTAAATTCCGCCCTGTATTTGAGGAAAGGGACTATCATGTTTGCTCTTATTCGTCTTCTCTATCGGATGCTCTTTGTGAGAGGGAAACCACATCACCAGATTATTGGAGGCATTATCCTGATCCCGGCGGGAGGAGGCCTATCCTGGGTCGCTATCTTTGGCTCCTCCCACTATTATTACCCTTACTGGGTACTTACCGGTATTGTTCTGGCAGTCCTGGGAGCCATCGCTCTGATCAAGGGCCTTGTGGGACTGGCAACCGGCCAAAGAGCGGCTCAACCAGCTCAGGTTCCCTATGGCATGCCAGCACAGCCTTATGCCTATCCCCCGACCCAATATAACGGCTATCCTCCTGCTAACTATCCCCCGGCACAACAGCCTTATGCCCAATCTGGCTATCCGCCTGCCAACTATCCTCCGGCACAGCAGCCTTACGCACAGCCAGGCTATCCGCAAGGAGCTTACTCGCCGGCACAGCAGCCTTATGCCCAACCGGGCTATCCGCCCGCGCAAGCGCCCCATGCCCAGCCAGGCTATGGGCAATACGGTCAACCTCCTTATCATCCCCAACAATAAAGGCCGCTACAGAGGGCCCTCGTGTATTTGAGCCCTCTGTATATAGATGGAGATTTCAGTTTGAGACGGCCGTTTCGCTCTCGGCGGCAGGCTCAGCAATGACAGGCCGAACGTCATTCTCAAGCTCTGGCTTATAGGATAACTTCCCCCTGGTCGCAAGCAGTATAATTCCAGCAATCACCAACCAGACGCCAGCACCTGCTAACATCATGAGGACTGCCAATCCGCTATTTTCAATTCCTTGCAACATTTTGCCCAACTCTGGAAACCATGACAGGAGAAATGATGGCGCCGTGTCAACGGCGGAATGGAAGAGAATGGCCAGGAAGATACTGCCACGCGTATTGTTAAACAACCAGGTCATGACAATGGTATAGCTTGCGACTGTCAATATGTAAATTGCCAGGCCGGGAAGAAGGCCCACTTGCTGGTACGCAGATCCCCAGACTGTGAAGACGAGAAGCGGCAGATGCCAGCAGGCCCATAAGAGTGCGAGTAGGAGGCTACCGGGCAGCGGCCCCATACGCTTTTGCAAGCGGTACAGAGCGAAACCGCGCCATCCCGGTTCTTCACCTAGCGGAGAGCCTGCCAGCATACCTGACAGGACATAAACAACGTAGAGTGCTAATCCAAACGCACCTTTGGTGCTGAACAGATGCCCCGGCCACTCTTGAGGTCCAAATGGTAGATAATAAAGCACACATGCCAGAAGAGGCAAGAACAAGGCCAATATGTACCATTGGATACCCGCACGTACACGAATCATGCGACGTAGTAAAAGCCGCACGCCTACCTTTCCTTCTACAATAACACTCACAATCCAGGCCGCAATTGCCGGACCAAACGAACCCAATATAATGATGCCCAGAGTATCCAATCCAGAGGCCGCCATCGTGAATGGCAGAAGACCAGTTCCTCCCCCTTTCGATACAACAAACGGCAGCCAGAGCAGCCAGGAGATAAGATAGGCCAACACGAAGTACGCAACTAACGTATGGCCTCTCAAGATTGACCTATGGTCGTAGTGTTGTCCGGTTTGAATCTTTACATTTTTTGACGCCATATTTTCCTCTTATTTCTTCAAATATATTTCGTAGCTTCCCTCTATAGACAATGATAGCAGTTTTACGCCCACGCATTTATCGTTAGCTAGATATACTTTTCTTTACATGTCCATCTTTCTTATGCCAGGCAGCAGCAGCTCTTGGTACAGGCTAATCTATTATCCCGGCCTCTGACACCCAGAACTTTTTATCTTTTCAAAGGCATCAGATATCACAGGTTAATAAAGATCTTTTCCCCATCCTTCATACCTGCTAGCCTATTTGTTCTTTGGCTCTAGATCAAAGATTTGCCCAACTTTGTTCTCTGGCTCTGGATCAAAGATTTGCTCAACGGGCATCTGAAAGAGGCGCGAGATCTTGAATGCAAGCGCCAGGCTAGGATCATACTTGCCAGTCTCCAGGGCATTCACCGTCTGTCGCGAGACCTGCAGGTGCTCGGCAAGCTCAGCCTGCGACCAGTTATGCATCGCCCTGAGCACTTTGAGCTTATTATTCATCGATATCTCCATGAAGCAAGGTCAGTACCTATGCTCCAGAGCACCATCATCAAGGGAAAGACGTAAAGCCAACCCAGATGAGGAAAGCCAATATTTTCCAGAAAGCCATAGCTAAAGGTCAGCAGGCCCGTACTTGCGAAGGCGAAAGCCAATCCCTCCAATTGAATGTGGCGCTGCATCTCATCCATATGGCCGATGAAGCGTATAAAGGTAAACATAGCAAAGATGGCCGGCACGATCGGAGTCAGCGCCAGAGGAATACGCCACCATGCCGAGCTGGGACTGATATTGACCACTATCGCTGAAATGAACATAACTATTACATACACAATCGCTGCTATCCAGAACGCCTTGAGATGTGGATTTCTCGCCGATTTATTCATAGCTCCCTATACTTTCCAGGTTATGTGATTTCTTAGCTCGCTAAATTGCTTTTTATCTTTGTCAAACCAGCTTGTCAAAGTGTAAAGTTTACTTGTCATAGTGTAAGCAATGATTGTAAATTTGTCAAGCAAGCTTTACATCGAACTAGCAAATTTCGTAAGCTGATGCGGCCAACAGAGCTCTTCGAGAGAATTTAAATTAGCCCATCAGGGGAATAAAGAGGTCACCAGGCTACCCGAAAGAACAGGCTCAAACTGACTTTTAGGACGTTCTAATTTTCTGAGGGAAATAATATGCTAAGCACAGAAATACAGCTTTGCTTGCTATACAGGATTTTGGCGAATTATCCGCGCCAATGACCGCAAGCAAAAGGAGAAGGAGTAATTATGTTTCAGATCGAAGCTCTTGATCATGTAGCTTTAGTTGCCAGGAATTTACAGCAATCAATCGACTGGTATCGGTCCGTGCTTGGAATGGAGCAGCGCTACCAGTATCGGGACGAGACGGGACAGGGTAATCCGGTGGTGATGGGTTCAGGAGATGCGTGCATTGCCCTGTTCCCAGCTGCTCCCGCTTATCCCATCTCGCCCTTTAACGGACACGTTGCCATGCGGCTCAATCGAGCCAATTTCGAGCATGCACAGGAACATCTTCGTTCCATAGGCATCAATTTCAGATTTGTTCGCTACTCACGCTGCGATTCGCTCTATTTTAACGATCCCAGCGGTTATCAGATCGAGTTGAGCACCTATGACATGCCCAAAGTGTAACCCTTAACTGATGGCGCTGCTCCCATCCCTTCAGCGGTTGCTTGATTGAGAGCAGCGCCCGCCCTATTTCTCCGCAGCAAGTGTAGGAAACTCGGTAATGCGCAATCTAGCGCAGCCATAAGGGACCAGCGTCAAATCCTCTAGAGGCTGCGCAGAGTGAACCGGGCTATAGGGAAGCGGCCCGGCTGCGTTGTGTTCCAGTTTCCATTCGGGCACTCTTCTACCCTTGACATGCAGCAGTACCGGAACCTCAGCAGCGCCAAATGGACGCTCTCCTGGTCGACGAGCTTCCATAACACAACCACGCTCGGGCTCTTCTCTATCGATCTGCAGAGCATAGTTCCAGGGCGTTGTTGGATGCACCTCCCAATCGGCGGCAGGTAGCTCTCTTCCCACCTGTCGCCATTCTTCCCCAATCTGTAAGGAATACACAAGGGGACCACGCTCAAGGGCAACACTTCCATGATAACGCGTCGAAGTCTGCAGGGTCATGGGAAAATGTAGCACAATCTCCGTTGCCGCACTCCACTCGCGTTCGAGGAGATGAAACGTTCCGGCAGCAACTTCTTGCTTCTCCTCTCCCGCCAGGGCAAGCGTGGCGCCCTTTGCCCAGCCCGGAATGCGCAGCAAGAGGGGGAAACGAGCCGGCCGCGCGGGAGCAACTGTCACACGCACAGTTTCCTCAAAAGGATACTCTGTCTCAACCTCGATATGCACAGGTACATCGCCCACCTGCGTATCCACATGGCAAGGAGCATAGGCAATGGCAGCTAATCCCTCATCAGGAGTTTTCATCCACAGATGTGAAACAAACTTGGGCCAGCCCTGATGCATATTCGCCGTACAACAGCCAAAATGCGGCTCCAGGCCGAAAATATTGGCGTCCGGCCCATTTGTCGTATAGATTCGATCCTCATTAATAGAACAAATAACCTGGTTGGCCTGCCCATCATACTGATGGGCCCACATATCCTCGCTCAATATCGCTGGCAAAGTATTAAAGGTCAGGCGCTCCAGGCGATCTGCCAGAGAGACATCTCCCAGAACTGTCAGGGCAACCTCTAGCGAGAACTGGTATTCAACGACTGCACATAATTCGCTACCCTGTGATGGATTCTTGCCCGCGACTATCTCATCGCAACTAAACATACCCGTCGCCTGCCCATGATAGGTATCGAGCGTCTGCATAATGCGCTCAACAGCCGCGAGATCTTGCCCAAGCTGCGAATGACGGTACCAGAGCGCAGGCTCTTTGACAGCCATCGCGCAGTTCACGCCATGACTCTCAAACTCCCCTACCGTACTTTTCTCTTTATATGGATAATCGATGAAATACGAACTCCAATTGAAGCCCTGTTCATGAAGCTTGTGAGCCAACGCCAAAAGCCATTCTTCTTCGCAGCGCTCATACAGCCATTGAATGCTCAAAAGGAGATCGTGCCAGCGCATCTTTGCCCAGGACTTCAAAGGTCTTTCGGCCAACAGGGTATCTAATCGGCGTAGAAAGCGCTTCATAGCTGGAATAACGCGGGCATCCTTGGTGGCTTCATAAAACTGGGTCATAGCCTTGAGCATCACGTAAATTGGCCAGGGATCATACTCATACCCATATTGTTTATCGAGCACGGGACCAAGCCAGCCATCCTCCTGTTGATGCCCGAGAACATAATCCATCCAATGCTGCACCTTGGCTTTGAGACGTTCATCATCTAAGCCAAAGGCCAGCGGCACTACACCATCTAACCAGTAAGGGCCACGCTCCCATCCCTCGGCCTTACCCCCTATCCAACTGCTATCCGCAACGTCAGGCCAGAATTCATCCAGATGGCCGCTCAAGCCGTTCGCCTGTATCAAAAGTTGCTTGCGCAACCAGCCGGTGGGATGAATGCTGCCCAGGGCTAACGGCGTCAATTTCTTTGCAGCTAAAGCTGCTCTTTTCTTCTGCTCATCCATAAATAAACTTCCTTGTAGGACTTCATACGGTAAGGAAAAGGTTTTCCTTACTTCTCATTATGGTACACAGATCAGCTAGAGATGTCAACATAAGAGCACCGTTTAGATCCAGCTCACCATTTGCTATTTCCTGGAAAACTCAAAGCTTTGTAAAACACACTCATAAACCCCGCGCTAGCTAAAGGTTGTTTTCGCTAACCAACAAAATGGCTCATCCTCACATTAAATGAGCTTGGTTACTTGAACCGCTGTAAAGTTTTCTGATAGACTCTCATCGATGGTTGTGTGTTGTTACGTTGCAAGGAGAACATCATCGATGAGCCAGACAGACCCCACTTCGCCCTTTTTACCTCTGCCAGAAGGGGTGAGCATCACCTCTGTTGAGGAAGACGCAACCAGTGTCTTGGTTCACATTGCTTGCCATCACCCATGCGCGCTCTGTCCAGGCTGTAGCTGTTCATCTGATCGGATACACGGAGCCTATGTCAGGACCGTGGCGGATCTGCCAGCTGGGGGTCGGCGCGTCATTTTGAAGCTGAGAGTGCGCCGCTTTGTCTGTCCCACATCCACTTGCTCACACAGCATATTTACGGAGCGCCTCGATTCTCTGGTGCATTCCTATGCTCGCATGACCAATCGGCTTTCAGAGACCCTCCAGACACTTGGATTTGCCACCTGCGGAGAACTGGGAGAGCGTCTTGCACCCAAACTGGGGATGCAGGTTTCTGGACCAACATTGTTGCGCAGGATGCGAGCACGCATCTACACCCCACCTACGTCTGTGCCCATTGTTGGGATCGACGATTGGGCGTGGAAGAAAGGTATGACCTATGGCACGCTGGTCGTAGACCTCCAAAGTCGTCGCCCGATTGAACTCTTAGAAGATCGCAGCGCCCAAACAGCGGAAACCTGGCTGAGATCGCATCCAGAGATTACATTGGTCAGCCGTGATCGAGGGGGAGATTATGCGGCAGCAGCCAAACGTGGTGCTCCACAAGCCGAGCAGGTGGCCGACAAATTCCATTTGCTGAAAAACCTTCGAGAGAGGATCAAGGAGGTAATGGACCGGAGACACTCCTGTTTACCCCACGAGGCTTCAACCAGGGCTGATGCGATCCCTGCTCGCGCACGAGGGATCAAAGGATCACCCACCAAGGAGTCAGTTCCCCCATCTGTCGAGGTGGCAGATGAAAAACACTATCGAACGATCCCGCCGACCCCCTATTGGCGACCCCCGCCAGACAATTCTCGACAATTACACCGGCAGGCACGACGGGAGAGGCGCTATGGCTTGTATGAAGAAGTACGAAGGCTGAACACGCTTGGGATTGGCGTTCGTGCCATCGCTCGACAGTTGAAGGTGTGCCGCGAGGTCGTTCGTCGTTTTCTCAAAGCTGAAGAGTATCCTGAAATGGCCTCACACCGAAGAGGACCACGGGGCAGCATGCTGGATCAGTACAAGCCCTACATCCGGGAGCGTTGGGAACAGGGCTGTAGAAACAGTGTTCAGCTTTACGATGAGATCAAAGCTCGTGGCTATACCGGGTCAACATCTCTGCTCAGAAATTTTCTTGCCAGTGTTCGCAAGCAATACAAGGCAGCGAGAGCAGTGGAAGTAGTACATCAGGCTTTAACCCCTCCCATCGAAACTTCGGCTTCGCCTCCTCCCCAACCCCTGGTGAAACGTCGAATGTCTCCCACGCGGGCTTCCTGGCTTCTTGTCAGTCGATCAGAAAAACTGGATGAACAGCAACGCAAGTACGTTGAGCAAATCCGAGAAGGTCATCCCGATCTGGAAACAGCCTACCAATTAGGGCAACAATTTGTCATGATGCTGGCCGAGCATCGAGACAGGGATCTGGATGCATGGCTTCAGACCGCTGAACAAAGCATCCTTCCCGAATTCCGCAAGATGGCGAGGGGAATTCGTCTCGATTATGCAGCCGTCCGTGCCGCATTTTCGAGCATCTGGAGTAATGGTCAGGTCGAGGCGCAGGTCAATTGCCTCAAACTTCAGAAGCGGATCGTCTTCGGACGAGCAAACTTCGATCTCCTGCGGCTGCGCGTCCTCTGCCGGGTTTAGCCCTCGGCGTTCCGTTTCTACACACCCTCCCTCGTTGTACTCCCTCAAGAGAGTTCTTTTCTCACAATCAACCAAGCTCATTTAATGTGAGGATGAGCCCAACAAAAAGACCTCCTCCCAAAACTGTGAATCAAAAATAGTGACTACCTCAATGAAATTTGGTCTACTCTGAGAATCACAAAATAGATCACCTTGACCCTCGCTAACAAAAACTGTACCATAGCCTCAAATGACTCATCTGGTCTAGAGAGGTTCGTACATGCTAACACTACAGGTTTTGAATACCAAGGGGGCGGCTAGGCAACCTGGGTGCTCAAAAACCTGGATACATAAATTGGCGGCGACTGGCAAGCTCAAAGCATTTACGTATGGAGAGGAAGGCGAACTCGTTGAGCAGACCAAAGAGGTGAAGAAACCAGGCCGAGCACTTTACTTCCTGGCGGATGAGGTGGGCAGATATCAGCCAGCGGCTCAGCGGCGTCCACGAGGCAGTAAAAATAAGCCGAAAGAGAAGCCAGAGAGTAAATAGCGCGAATATTTGACGATTTTTGAGGTGCAACGGAGGAAATCGGCACGAGATGAATAACCAAAGAAGCATCATTCAAGCAATTAAGAGCGCACAAGCTCCAGATAGAATGACCACAAAGATCATCGCGATTGATGGCCCAGGCGGGGCCGGGAAAAGCGCATTTGCTGAGCACTTGTCGCACCAGTTAGGCAGTGCACCCATTCTTCACACCGATGATTTTGCCAGTCGAGAGAATCCGCTCAACTGGTGGCCCCGCTTGCTTCAGCAAGTGCTTGAACCACTCTCTCACAATGAGACAGCGCGCTACCAACGCTATGATTGGAGCACAGAACGCCTGGCAGAGTGGCACGAAATACAGCCCACCGAGCATCTTCTCCTTGAAGGGGTTTCTTCCTCAAGAGAAGCTTTTCGGCCATATCTCGCATTCTCCATCTGGATTGAAACACCACGCCAGGAGCGACTGCGGCGCGGTCTTGAACGTGATGGGGAAGCTGCTCGTCCGCAATGGGAGGAATGGATGGCCAGCGAGGATGAATATGTTGAGCGTGAGCACCCAGAACGAAAAGCCGACTTGGTGATCAACGGTGCACAAGCTTACGACCTGTCAGTATTTTTTGACGGATAAATCCGCGAATAATGGTAGCCCAAAGAGGGAAGTCAACTCCTCTTCCAGTTGGTTTCCGATCTCTATGAACGCGTTTCGATCGTTATTACCAGTAATTTGCGGTTTACTGAGTGGAACCAAATTTTAAAGGTGCCAGCCTGACGATATCGCTTGATGGAAAGACTTTGCAACTATTTACGCCCATACGCATAAAGTGCCGGGATCATGGTTGGTCTGATTATGCGGGTAACCTCCTAAATGGGTTACCCGCATAAAAACAGCAGTCTTTGACACTGCTCAAGGGAGTAGGAGCACCTTGCCGCTCGTCTGGCGCTGCTCCATTGCCTGATGTGCCAGCGCGGCCTCGGCTAGAGGATAGGTACGATCAATCTTGACAGAGAGCTGTCCTTGCAATAACCAGGTAAAGAGATCTTGCAGACAGCGGCTTGCCTGCTGTGGATCACGGAGGTAGTGATAGGCCGCCACACGCGTGATGAAGAGCGAACCTTTCTCCATTAACGTCATAAGATCGAATGGAGGGATGAAGCCGCTGGCCTGGCCATAAATGAGTAGAGAGCCACACGGGGCCAGGCTGTCAAGATTGGCCTCAAAGGTGGCTTTGCCGATACCATCATACACTACCTGGACCCCCTGCCCTCCGCTGATACGCCGGACGTCTTGCACTTGATCAGCAAGAGTGGAAATGAGCACATCCTGAACTCCAACTTTGTGAACTGCCTGCGCCTTTTCTTGCGTGGAGGTAATTCCAATAACGCGCCCTCCCCGCCGTTTTGCCATTTGACAGAGGAGAAGACCGATCCCGCCTGCTGCGGCCTGGACTAAGCACCAATCGTCTGGCTTAATCGGATAGGCCAGATGGGTCAGCACATAAGCAGTCATGCCTTGAAAAAGCACGGCCGCCGCTTGTTCAAAGCTCATCTCATCAGGAATAGGGATCAAATGGTAAGCCGGGGCCAGGATATGGCTCGCATATGATCCATTCACCCCGGCCCAGGCCACGCGATCCCCAACCTTCAGATGGGAAACTTCAGGATCAATGGCCTCTATCACTCCTGCTCCTTCAAGTCCTAGCTCAACAGAAATACCACTTGCCTGGTAAAAATGTTGAGAGGCAAGATCACCACGCCTCTCCTGAATATCCAGAAAGTTGACGCCCGCCGCGTGTACTCTGACAAGAGCCTGGCCAGGGCCGGGAAGGGGCAGTGCTTGCTCTTCGAGCTGCATTACTTCAGGGCCGCCATAGGCATGAATACGAATTGTACGCATCTTCATGACAATATTCCTTTCTTGCTTCCTGCATAGATGTGCCAGCTTTTCAATATAGTTTCCAATGGAAACTATATTTGGATTGTAACAGAGATTTATCCCAATTACAAGATAGTTTCCATTGGAAACCTTGTCTTTTTCTCGTCATTCTGGTACAGTACTTGCACATTCCAGGCGCCTGCACAGGTTTATCTCTTGATTGAAAGCCAGACAAAATGACATCTACCCAGCCAGAAAATGAGGATCAAGCGCTACAGGAGAAGCTCAGGCTCAGTGAGCAGATTGTTCATCTCACGATTCAGATCCGCCAACAAGAGGAGCGGGATGACCAGGAACGCTTGCTAGAACTTGTACAAACGAAAGGCCAGGCCTGGGTTGATCTCCTTCAAAGCTTGAACGTGACGGCCCTGCATGTTCTTAGCGCCATCGGAGAGCATGAGCCGATCAAAGGCATCCAGATCGCCAGGCAACTTGGTATTACCAAAGGTGCCATCTCAAAGGTTACCAGGAAACTCCTTGAGCAAGAGCTCATTTTCTCTGAGAGACTTCCAAACAATCGAAAAGAGATTTACTTTCGTCTTAGCCAAAAAGGCAGAGAAATCTTCAAGTGGCACCAGCAACTCCATCCCCAACTTGAGGAGCAGGGCAGACAATTTTTATTAAGATACTCGATTGACGAACTACAACTCATCGTGCGCTTTTGCCAGGACTATCTCAATCAGGGTTGAGCATGAGTCAGCACAAGCTAAGACAGACTAACACGAAGCTGGCTGCTCTTCCAGCGCTTTACCTTTGGGATCGGGAAAGCACTGTATATAAGCCGCGAAGCCAATCGATTGAAGATCTGAGGGGTCTGGTGCCAGGAAACCTTTACCACATTTCCTGGCGATAATTCCATATTCACTGTGCAGATCAACACTCTCATCAGTTCAATCAAAAGAAGCCAGGGATAACGCGCTCACGGCAGTTCACCATCAGCAATCAGCATCCTTCCTTCCATCATTTTATTTTACAGTAGTCAATCCTTATTTTTCCCCTGCTTGACAAATTGTTTTATTTAGTGTAATTACTATTTTTAGTGAAGCAAAATTTTTATTTTGCCAGGATAAGAATGAGGATTTGCAATGGTTCCTGAACTGCGCACCTTACCTATTCGCGCTATTGAGTGCTTAACGCTCTGTTACAAGCTGCGCGAACGTGGCGAATCTATTACTACCGGAGCGATGCGGGAGCGCTTACAATCCAGCGAATGCGCCGGGCACATTTCTGATGCTACAGTGACACAACTCTTTAAGTGGCTCAGAGAACGTGGCTATGTGCAGTACATTCCCTATCATGGGATCGAACTCACGCAGGAAGGTGAGCGATTAGTCATAGAACTGGTTCGCCGCCACCGCTTATTGGAACGCTTCCTGTCCCAAATCATGGGCTTTCCATTGGATAAAGTGGACACGGAAGCCCGGCAGATCGAGCATGCGATCTCAGATGCATTTGTGGCTCGCATGGAAGTTCTGCTGGGGTACCCCACCGAAGACCCACATGGTGACCCCATCCCCACGCAGGATGGCAAGATCGTCACTTCACCCAGTCAGCCCCTCTCACAGATCGCCCCCGGTCAATATGCTATTGTGCAGCGTATCAGTGATGAGTCAGCCGATTTACTGCGCTATCTGACCGAGTTGGAGCTCATTCCAGGGGCTTTATTATCAGTGGAAGCCGCCACACCTTGTGATGGAGTCTATACCATACGAATTGGCACTAAAGTCCATGTGATTGGGAAGACGGTAGCCCAGGCTCTTTTTGTGCGTCCCGTCACACCGTACAGCAGAAATGTCCTGGCATCTTCCAGCATACCAGTAGGAGAAGCATTATGAGAACATACCCTCCAATGCCACCCATGCGCGATGGGGCAACGGGAGTAGAGGAGGCTTTGGTTAATATTCCCGAGGAATCAGGAACGCGGGCTGCCGCTCGCGCTGCGCTCAACGGACATAAAAAAGGCCTTCTGCGCTTCCTACCGTTCCTGGGGCCTGCCTTTATCGCTTGCGTAGCCTATATTGATCCCGGCAATTTTGCCACCAACATTCAGGGAGGCAGCGCCTTTGGCTATAATCTGCTCTGGGTCATTGTCCTGGCAAATCTGATGGCCATGCTGATGCAAACCATGTCAGCCAAACTTGGTTTAGCAACTGGAAAGAACCTGGCCGAGCTCTCTCACCTTCATTTTAAGAAGCCAGTTGTCTATGCTATGTGGATCATCTGTGAAATTATGGCGATGTCTACAGATCTAGCCGAATTTCTGGGCGCCAGTATCGCTATCAATCTCCTATTTGGCATCCCCTTGCTCTATGCGACCCTCATTACGGGAGTTGCTACCTACCTGATCCTGACACTGGAACGTCGTGGCTTTCGTCCCTTAGAGGCCGTGATCATCTCCCTGGTGGGAGTAATTGCCATCTGTTACGTAATCGAGACCTTTCTCTCGCGTCCCAATTGGGGGCAGATCGGCTTCCATGCTGTGATTCCCTGGCTGGGCGGGACGCAGAGCGTGCTCTTCTCTGTGGGTATCATCGGCGCAACAGTCATGCCGCATGTCATTTATCTGCACTCTTCGCTGACTCAGCAACGCGTCATTCCGCGAAGTGAAGAGGAAGCGCGTAAAATCTTTCGTTGGAGCATTCCTGATGTAGTAATCGCGATGGGACTGGCTGGTCTGGTCAATATGGCAATGCTCTATATGGCGGCCGCCACTTTCCACGCCAATGGCAAAGCCGATGTCGCAGATATCAACAGCGCCTACCAGACCCTGGCGCCCTTATTAGGAGGCACAGCCAGCCTGGTTTTTGCTATCTCCCTGCTGGCCTCTGGTCTCTCCAGTTCCACAGTGGGAACAATGGCTGGACAGGTGATTATGCAAGGATTTGTAGGCTTTACCATCCCAGTCTGGTTACGACGACTTGTAACCATGCTTCCAGCCATACTTGTCGCAGCCATCGGTCTCAACCCGACGAACACGCTTGTGGTCAGCCAGGTCGTGCTAAGTTTTGTCCTTCCTCTCCCAGTCATTACGATGATTATGTTCACACGGCGCCGCGACCTGATGGGCACACTGGTAAATAAGCCGCTAACTACGTGGGCCGCCATTGCTTGTAGTGCAGTTATTCTTAGTCTCAACGTCTGGCTGCTATACTCCACTTTTGCCCCGCTTCTTGGTTGGTGGCTGCCTACCTAAGGCGAGGATAAACAGGAGTACGCAAAGCCAGGCCAATAAGCATCATGTCTTACCGTCAAAAGATTGTAGCATATAGAAGGAGGCATATAGATGAAGAACTTGCTAAAGCGAGTTGGGAACTTCTTTTTGCACTTTGTGCTGCACGTTGCGCTGGAAAGCTTCATCCTCTCCCTCATTTTTGTGTGAGTGCGAATGAGGTTTGGCCGGGCTCATGAAGTTGCCTACTCTCTGTGATGAGAAGATAAACCAGACAGGAAATGTTTAGCAGCCAGAGGCAAAACTTCTGGCTGCTCTCTTTGCAGGCTCTTAACAAAGTGCTCATCACTTCAAACAATCTCTGGCTACTACACTGCCTGCTATATTAACTTTATGGAGCTCCGATCACTGGAAATGCGGTATGGCATGCGCGTTTGTGTTGACCGAAGCATGCTTGCAGCTAATATCATTATTTACTTTTCTGCTCATTACATCTAAAATGTTTAAAGAATATCTTTGGCTATTAGCGTACAATTTACATTTAAATAACAGAATGTCATTCTAGCATATTCTGGACAAAACATCACCTGCCATAGATAAAATTCTTTTTGTATTTTTTACAAGTGGATAAGCTCTTTATGACTATAAGCAAAATAGCATGTAGGAGCCTATAAAGATCGAGGAAAACGAATGCAAGAATCGCAGACAGATAAATGGGCACAGTGGCTCATCCATGGTCGATGGAAAGGAGATTCTCAAACTGAAGAGGAGCAGAAACAAGCTTTTTTTTATCCAGTTCGTAATACGTTATTGAACTGGGCTAAGCTGGAGGGCAACGAGACGGTTCTGGATATTGGATGCGGTGACGGCTTGCTCGCCTTCGGGGCACTGGAGAGGCTCGGTCCAGGAGGGAAAGTCATCTTCAGTGATATCTCTTCTTTCCTTCTGGACCATTGCCGAATGCTTGCTGAGCAGAAAAATGCCATAGAGCAATGCCAGTTTCTTCAGGCCTCGGCAGAGGATTTACGCAAGCTTGCTGATAACTCCATAGATGTCATTACCATACGCTCCGTCCTGATTTACGTCCAGGATAAGCAACAAGCCTTCTCCGAATTTTATCGCGTCCTGCGTCAGGGAGGCCGGGTTGTCCTCTTTGAACCAATCAACCGCTTTAAACCTCTAGAGCCCTTTGGCAAGGTAGCTTTTGAGCATCTTTTCTGGGGATATGACGTGACTCCTATTCAATCAATTGCTGACAAGGTTCAGGCAGTCTTTGCTCGTCTGCAGCCGTGGGACACAGATCCTATGTTCAATTTCGATGAACGTGATATGCTCACTTACGCACAAAAAGCTGGTTTTAACAGCGTCGACTTTACACTAAATGCTAGTTGCGTGCCTGGTGAAGAGCCAGCACGTTGGGATATCTTCTTAAAAAAGCAGCAAAATCCTCTTGTACCAATGTTGCAAGAAGCTCTGCAACAAGCCTTAAGCCCTGACGAAATGGCACAATTCGAAGCTCACTTGCGCCCGCTCGTTGAGGCGGGACAGGATATTCACCGCCATGGGCTCCTCTATCTGCGGATTGAGAAATAGCCGCATAGGCTTATATCACGCCTAGAAATTGTCCTCTAAGCACCCGCTCCAGCAAGGATGAAGTCAGCCACAGCATGGTGCGTGCATTGCCAGGATGGGCCGCCAGGGCAAGGGTTCCGCTGCCCGCGGCAGTAAGGCGGGAGTGGAGTTCGTGGGTAAAGAGAAGGTTTGCCAGCTTCGATTGTGCGTACGCTTCCGCTGGCTGGTAGTGTTGCTCTAAGTGTAGGTCCTCAAAGTGCATAACGCCACGTCGATGGGCCAGGCTGCTCACAGTCACAATCCGCGAGCCGGGGGTGGAGAGGAGCCGATCTAGAAGCAAACAAGTGAGCGCAAAGGGTCCCAGGTGGTTTATGGCGAGGGTCAACTCAAAACCGTTCTTGGTGCGTTGAGGGGGATCTCCATCACTCCCACATTATTGATAAGCAGATCCAAGCGAGTAGAGAGGGCGCGAATCGTAGTCGCGGCCTCACGTATGGAGGCAAGGGACGCAAGATCAAGCCGCACCACCTGCACCTTCGCCGAGGCGTCTCCAGCCCGAATCAACGCCGCTGCGCGCTCAGCTTTGTCCAGATCCCGGCATGCAAGCAGAACAGTCGCACCACGCAGAGCCAATGCCCTTGCCGTTTCCAGACCCAGGCCTTGATTGGCGCCTGTGACGACAGCAACGCGCCCAGATTGATCGGGAAGTGAAGCCGCTTGTCCACCTCTCGCTCGCGAAATGTGCCTGTGCCATGAGAGATTCCTTCTAGAACGAGCTTCTGCTCGTTCCAACAGACCGTAATCTGAAAACCTATCAGATAATACAGACTTTCCCCGTCTGTCAAGGGGGTTATAGACCTTTTTACACTTAACCTTTGCTTTCGCCAAAGAGACCTTTTTGAATTTTCAACTGTTGACGCGTCTCTATACATAGAGGGAAACTTCTATAAGTTCGTAATGCTATGGAGGGCAAAACGATGCTTGATCCAACTAAGGTAATACATACTGCTCGTCAGGGCCACTATCCAGCTGATTGGCAGGTTTTCCCCAGTAAGAGCCGACTGGGCTGCGCTATTGGCATCGCGATCTTTCTTCTCTGCTTTGGTATTGTTTTTGGCAGCTCCCTTGGTATCGCCGTTACTAGCGGCTTAGAGATTTCTTCTTTTCGCCTGGAAACTTTCAATATCGCGAGCCCCCATATTGATGGGCCCGGCCTGGTCGCCGCACTGGTCGTTGCAGGGCTTTTTTTGTTGGCCGCTGTTTGGATCGTCAGGGGCAGCCTGCTAGAAGGGCATTCATTACTGGTGCTCTTGCCAGAAGGGGTGGTCGAATGTTACCGAGGCCAGAAGGACAAAATTGCCCACCTCTCTTTTAACATGGTACAAAAGATGGATATGGACAAGCAAATAACTGTCAGAGGCGATACAGAAGACCGAACAAGCTCCAGCACCGACTACTGGTTCAATGTCTACTATAGAGAGAATAGGTATGTGAAGTGGAATATTCACGACTGTTACGGAGATCCGATTGTCATAGGAGGAAATATTATTGCAGCTTTTGAGCACTATCAGCGACAGCAGATGCAACAGAAATAGCCTCCCTACAGGGCTTTTGTACTGAAATGTTGTCAAGAGGTTGATACTTAAATTAGTGGGCAAAAATCGGGGAAAATACCGCTTAAGCCCAAATTTTCACAGATATGCACAGCTTCGCCGTACCTACTGTCTACTCAAGCCACGCTGGAGAACAAGAAAGGCGAGGTGCGAGCAGATGCATCTCGCCTTATTGGAGAAGGTCATATGCATCGTGCGCCACTTCCCAAAGAGAGTGAGGCACGACGCAAAGTGACTGCTCAGGAACAAGCTCCATCATAGCCGTCCACAGGATCATTAGTGCCAGCTTGGAGCGATACCGGCGTCAAGATTGGCTGACCGGGCTCTCCGATGAGCACTGCGACTAAGAGTGCGTTCCGTGAGGGACTCGGATTGTTGGCAAGGAGATGGATGCATCCATTCGGCTCATAGAAGACATCGCCTTGCTTATACACTGTGGGAGCATGCCCCCGCATCTCAAAAAGCACTTCTCCCTCTACGACATAGCCAAAAACAGGGCCAGGATGACGGTGGGGAAAAGGCCCCTGGGCTCCTGGCTCGAATGCAACTGTATGTACGGTGACCTGTGACTCGTGAGGAACTTGAATCAGTTGTTCTAAGAGAATAGTTGTTTCCTTCTTCGATGCCGGGTAAGGGCCCCTCTCTCCATACCAATCGTTCATAAACTCAGCCCAGGTTTTCTTTCCCACGGCAGCGTGAGAACAGAGATGATTCTTCTGGCTAAAGACTGCAAATAGCGAGTTAGGAAGCTCTACTGGCCGCAGGGTCGCTGTTCTTCCTCGTCGCCGAAGATAGGTCTGAAGCAGCTCCTCTAATGAAAGTATTTGTGGCCCTCCCAGTTCCTGCACCTGTCCGCTCACTCCTTGGTTCACCAAAGATACCAGGTAATCAGCCACATCACCAATATCAATTGGTTGCAAATGTACATCGGGCGGAGTTGGAATAATATTCAATGTATCGGTTCCAAGTGATTGAATAAGCCGCAGCACAAAGGAATGGAACTGCGTGGCGCGTACTATAGACCAGGGAAGGTGTGATTGCTCGACTACCTTCTCCGCTTCATATTTTGCTCGATAATAACCAGTCCTGGCGTAATCAACGCCAACGATGGAGACATAAATGAAATGGGGCGAACCACTCTCGCGGGCGGCCTGAACGAGCATGCGTGTTCCACCAATATCAGTCGCCAGCGCTCCTTGAGGCGAACTGGCGCAATGAATGATGGCATCGACCCCCTCGACGGCCTCGCGTAGCCCCGCTCCTGACGTCAGATCGCCGATTAGCACCTCAACGCCTGGCGGAAGATCAGGATTAATTTGACGACTCAACACGCGCGGGGTAAGGTGCTGAGCAAGCAATTGCGCAACTACCGCGCGCCCTAAGTCGCCGGTCCCTCCTGTGACTAAAATGTGTGCCATGTTGTATCATGATCCTTTCTTTTGCTGTCTGATTGCCTCCATTCACAGGTGGCAGGCAGAAAGCCTTCGTGCCATCTGCGGACGCGGATTATCTTCAGGTTGAATCTTCTTTCGTTCCTTGTGAAGATCATCTCTTAACGAAACTCTAGCAGAAAATTGGCTTGCCCAAAATGGCCATTATAGGATATGCTAAGGCGGCCATTATTTATGCTGAGAACCAGAGGAGACGGCTTATGCCAAAGCCCACACCACAAATTCCGTTGCCCGGCATCCAATTGGATGCGAGCGCCAGCCTGCCCCTGCACCGTCAACTCTATGAGCAGCTTGGCCGAGCCATTCGTGCTGGGTATCTGACACCAGGGACCCGATTGCCCTCAACGCGTGCCTTCGCCCGCGAATTGGGCGTCTCGCGCACGACGATCGAAGAGGCATATCAGGATCTCTCTGCCGAGGGGTATATTGAGGGGCAGGTCGGAGCAGGAACCTACGTCACGAAGCATCTTTCCGAAAGCCTCTTCCAGGTAACAACCATGTCTACGGAGGTGGCACAGCCTTCCGTACCTGTGAGTGGGTATGCAGGCTTATCACAACGTGGAAGACAGATCACCACACTCTCATTGCCGCCCGGCTTTGGCAGCGGCGACGCCCGCTACCCTTTCCGTATCGGCCTCCCCGCGCTTGAGAGCTTTCCATTGCAGGAGTGGACACAAACAGTCACGCGAGTGCTGCGTCAACTTTCCCCCTCGCTGCTGAGTTATCCAGATCCGGCGGGATTTCGCCCCTTGCGGGAGGAGATTGCGACCTACCTCACTCTTTCGCGGGGCTGCCGCTGCACAGCAGACCAGGTGATTGTGGTTGCGGGTGCGCAAGCGGGACTGTCGCTTGCGGCACGCCTGCTACTTGATGCGAGAGATGCAGCCTGGATAGAAGATCCAGGTTATCCCTATGCGAAAGCTGCGTTTGAGGATGTAGGAGCCACTGTTGTGCCAGTTCCCATTGATGAAGAGGGGATAGATGTTGGGATCGGGAAGGCGAGATGCCCAGATGCCCGGCTCGCCTACGTGACTCCCTCGCATCAATTTCCTCTAGGCGTGACTATGAGCCTTGCCCGGCGCTATGAATTGTTGCACTGGGCACAAGCTGCCGGGGCCTGGATCATTGAAGACGACTACGATAGCGAGTATCGCTACCTTGGTCGTCCTATTCCGGCGCTGCAAGGGCTTGAAGGAGCAGAGCATGTGCTCTACCTGGGAACCTTTAGTAAAGTCCTTTTTCCCGCATTACGTCTCGGATATCTGGTCGTCCCGCCATCGCTAGTCGATGCTTTTGTAGCCGCCCTGCGCACAGCAAATGTCTTCCTGCCGATACTTGAACAGGCAGCAGTAGCAACCTACATGAGGGAGGGAAATTTCGCTCGCCATATCCGCCGCATGCGTTCATTGTATGCGAAACGAGGAAACTTCTTGTGGGATTGTGCCAGAAGCTCTCTTGGAGAGGTACTCACTATTGAACGACCAGCCGCCGGATTACATCTTGTCGGCTGGCTCCCAAAAAGCACCGATGATCGCGAAATGGCGCGCAAGGCGGAGAGGCAGCGCATCATCGTTTCTCCCCTCTCAGCCTACCGTATGGAGCCTACTGGTCGTGGTGGCGTTCTACTCAGCTATGCTTCCTGGACCGAACGAGAGATTGAGGAAGGAGTGCAGCGCCTTGCGCGAGCATGGAATACCAGGCAGGGATAGAGAAAGAGAGACCCACATCCAGTGCGCTTCCAGGGAAGCTAGTCATAAAAATGCTACCGGAAGTATTTCGCAAGGTGCTTTCAAAGTGCTTTCAAGAAACGCCGTTGGAGAGATCAAGGGGATTTGCGACTTTCACATACATCAGGCATGTTACGACGTGGTGTCATCCATTATATCAAGCTTTATCTATGTTATAATAGCAGCATATGCAACCAAAGCACCTTGCCGGTGAACTGGCTACGCAGCTCATTCTGGCCTCTTTGGCTGGATAAGGTTCCAACCAAAGAGATTGTAGACACTGTGGCTACCAGATGAATAGCAGAACAGATCCGGCGAGCAGGATGCCCATAGCAATATTGAATATTCTCGCGGTTCGTTTGGTGGAGAGCAAGCGCTGTAAGCCCGCACCAAAGGCCAGCCAGACGAAACAGCTTGGCGCAGCGGCAAGCAGAAACAGCAGGCCAAAGCCAAGCGCTTGCCTGAAGGCGACACCTGCCCCGACCACGGGATGCAAGTAAACGCTTACTGCGCTGACGCTGACAAGCCATGACTTAGGGCTAATCCATTGAAAGGCGGCTGCACCAAAAAACCCGAGTGGCCGCTTCTCTACTGGCGCCTCACTGTAGCTTGCCGTGGCGATCTTCCACGCCAGCCAGAGCAGAAAGCCCGTGCCTCCCACTTTGAGAATCAGGATGAGCGTCGGGCTTGCCAGCACAACATTGCCAAGTCCGAAGGCAACTATAAACATCATAAAGCTCATCCCGCCGGCGACACCTGCCAGGCAAGGAAGTCCACGAAGCAGTCCAACTTTAGCTCCGGTCGAGGTTAAGATTAAATTGCTGGGTCCCGGGGTAATAGCGGCAACGACCGCAAAGAGTAAAAAGGTAATAATTTGACCGGCTGTCATTGCTGAGATTCCTCCTCACACTAGACACTTGAGGTCAATCGTTATGATTGAGAAGCATAGCAAAGCCAGCGGCGCTGGTCTTGAACGATTGTGCACGCAGGACTGGATGCAAAGCACGGAAACAGAATATGGGATAGAATTCTTCGAGGCCTGGTTTCAGAGGAGCGCTTACCAGAAGCACCGCCACGATACTTACGCACTCTGCCTGACGACCACTGGCGTGCAGGCCTTCACCTATCGCGGCGCCACGCAGATCAGCCTGCCCGGCCAGGTTGTGGTCTTGCACCCCGATGAGCTTCATGATGGATATGCCGCCACACAGGAGGGCTACGGCTATCGTCAATTGTATGTGGAACCGGCGCTGATCTTTGAGGCGCTCCAGGCCATGCGCCCGCGCCACTGCTCGCTGCCCTTTGTGCGCACGCCCGTGGTAATGAATCGGAAATTGTCAGCGGCGATCATTGCGGCTTTTCAGGGCACACGCGAGCCGCTGGCCATCGATAGCATCATCGTGCAATTGGCCGAGGGCTTGCTGGAGGCCGATCCGAGTTGCCAGCAGATCGCGCAGCCTCGGCATCTCGACGTTGTGGCGCTTAAGCGCGCCCGCCAGTACCTTGACACGCAGAAAACGCGGGTCGTCCATTCGAGGGAGTTGGAGGCGATAACGGGGCTGACGCGCTACGAACTGGCCCGCCAGTTTCGCCAGATGTGCGGGACCAGTCCGTACCGCTATCTGCTTATGCGCCGCCTTAATCTTGCGCGCGAACAGCTGGTGCAGGGCCGCCCACTGGTTGACGTTGCCCTGGAAGCTGGCTTTGCCGACCAGGCGCATTTCAGCCGCATGTTCAAAGCTACCTTTGGCTTCACGCCGGCCCTTTACCGCACCCTGAGCATCTGAAGCTCACAACGGGAAATAGCCTACGAGCCGATTGCTCACGAAGCCTTGTCTCCTATCTGCGCTTTCTCTGGGGAATCCGCAAGCCATTTCAAGGCAAGCAACTCAAGTTGAGGCTGCGCTTTTGTCCATCAGTTGCCACAAACTGTCAAATACTGCATTGTATTTGAAGCGTCCTTCACCTTTATCATAGCTTTGAAATTGGGGATCGTGGAGGAGCCGAAGTAAGCGCTGTTCTATGTCGTCGCGTGCAGCCGGGCAGCGTGCGCCTATCTGCGCTAGCGCCTTTGCGTAGGCATTTCGTAGCCTATAATCTTCATGGTCTAACCCCCGTAACAGTGCCTCAAGTGTAGTCTCTTCTCCCTGGCTCAGCGAGCCAGCCAGTTTAGTGGCTTCTATTTGCATCTCAAGATCCGTGCTATGCTGTAGCGCTGCGTACAATACGCTTATAATCTGATCATTAATGACGCCAAGCAGTTTCAGGCAATACGCAGCTTTATAGCGCACATTTTCATCTTTATGTAGCAAGCATTCATTTAAGACTTGTATTGTTTGTTCTGAAAGACAATCTGGCTTGAGGAGTACATTTAAGGAATAGTTAACTCCAACCAGAGGAGATTCATTCTGGACTACTTGTAAGACGATGGCATCTAATATAGACCCAGAAGGAGAAAGGAAACAGAGAACTCTCAACGCTGCCCTCCGCACTCCTGGATGCTGATCATGAAAGGCCATATACCTTATCTTTGCGATCACCCATCCAGGCCTTTTCTCTGGCTTTAAATTGCCTAAATAACAACACGCTTGAGTAAGGACATATCGTCGTACATAGGGGTTTTTACTGCGTAGCAGCTTAATAATCGCAAATTCGGTAGCACGCGAAGTATAATCTATACTCCACAAAATCCCTATTAACTTGGCTCGAACTTTGATACCGGTTTTCTCCCAGTCCCGAGAGAGTGCTTGCAACAATTCAGATGAAAGATAGTCAGATCTTATAAAGCGTAGGGCAATTACTGCCAATTCCTGAATGAATTTGTCTCTACTGCGGAATGCCTTGATCAATTCATATAGCAACTTCACGCGGTCTTGTTCTTCCACCTTATGAAGTTGCAAAGCTACTATATAAAAACGTCCTGGCCTTTCTGTAGCGAGAAGCTGATAGAGCGGCGCCGCAGGTATATGTTCTACTAAGTCAATTAAGCCAAAGGCATCCATTGCTGATCTCCACTGAATATAGATCTGCGCTTCCTGCGCACTACAGCTGATGTCAATCAGCCTAGAGAGCACATCTTCAGAGACCTGTTTAGCCTCTATCAGACCGCGAGCAGCCTGGATGAAACGATCTCTATTTTCATCATGTAGATAGCTTCTCAAGGTCTCTAGCACTTCGGAAGATCGTCTTCCCAGTCGGATGAGGCTTTGTGCCGCATGTAAAGAAACATCGCGATCGGGGTCATGCAGGTTCCTTTTGAGTAGCTCAGCAAGCAGTTCTGCAGCCTTGCTCTCCTTGAGGGCACGCAATCGGCCGTTTATAGCTCTTTTATAGCGCTCATAACGCATAGAGCCGGACTGATAGAGCATCTCGTTAGCCAGGCGGTCCAGCAGTTGACGCTGTATGCGGGGACTTACAGGGATCTGGTCCTCTAAGCAACGCAGAGCGAAGCGGTAATCGCGACCCAACAGCTTTTCATACTTGCTCGGCTGAAAGCCCAGATCTTGCGCCTCTTCGCCCCGGGCCAGGATCGCCGTCTCGACTAATTCAGCCGCATCCTCGGGCGAATCCAGGCTCACAAAGCCCAGAGCCAGCAAGATCACTTCTCGCCAGCGTGGATCGTGCAGGTGCTGGCGAATCAGCCTAGCGCGCGTTTTGCTGCGCGCCACCAGGTAGCGGGCCGCGTAGTATTCCTCAAAGGTAAGGTGCATAAAGCCGTAGCGCCCGGGCGCGCGCTCGACAAAGAGTCCGGTATGTTCTCTTACTTGGCGCAAAAACTTTTTCACCTCGTGCAGAATGTCCGGGTGATCTTCCTCCCAGGAGAGCCCTTTGATAGCAGCCCAGGCTTGGCCAAGCTCCTGATAGACTTCCCGCTCCGTGGCAATACCTGTGGGCTTGTTGACGTGTAGCCAGTAGGCCAGGCGACCCAGCAGCCGGGTGAGATAGCTCTCCTCGACCAACGCCGATTCGGGCACGCCTTGCGCAACACGCCAGGTGCGGGCCAAGGTATCGGCGGCCAATCTATACAGCTCGATACGGCGCTGGGGCAGTTGGGCGCCCGTGCGATGGATCAGGGCCAGAATGCGCAACAATAGCGGATTAGCAGCTAAGCGCCGCACACCTGGCGAATCTTTAATGGCGTGCATGATGCCCTCGATTTCGAGGCCGGCGGTAAAGGCGCGCGCTTCTGCAGAAAGCTCCGGCGTCTGCGCAGCTTCGACAGCCGGGCACCAGGCCTGCAAAAAAGCCTCGATCTGCTCCTCATCCATCTCGCAGACAAGATAGTGGTTAAAGCTGGCGTTAAGATGCACCGTGCGATAGCCGGCCACGCGACTGGAAACTATGAAGCGATTGCCATCCTGGCCATAATGCTGGACAAAAGCCTCGATCTGCTGCACGACTTTGAGGCGCTCATCGGTCTCCGCGACTTCATCTAGGCCATCGAGCAGGATGAGACAGTTGCCCTGGCGCAACTGCGTCACCAACACATCAGTCAATTGGCGGCTCGCACATTCGTACTTGCGACAGTAATCTGTGAGAAATTCGCTCAACGCTTTGCCCTGGGGTAGGCCATACTCGGCATAGTCGGCAATGCGTAGGAGCAGGGGAAAGCGCGCGGGACCCAGTTCAGGGCTAGCCTCTGGTCTATGCTCGTAGAGGGCTTGCGCATGTTTGAGGGCCAGGTAGCGCAAAAGGGTAGTTTTGCCGCTCCCGGGATCGCCAAGGATAACCAGGCGCTCAAAACTGGTCGCAACTTCGGCCAGGTCCAGGACATGCGTCTTTTCCAGGGCGGCCCGCGATCCGCCCATGAAGCGGGCCATGACCTGCTCACGCCTATCTTCGGCCTCGACGAGATCGAGCGCGCTGCGGGCAAGCTGCGTTTCCAGGGCCGCAAGCTCCTGACCCAATAGATAGCGATCGACGGCATTCGAGACATCATCCCGTTGGGCGCGCAAGGAGATATACGCGTCCTCTAGCTTGACCTGTACCTGGCGCTGGGTCTGATAGGTTCCGCGCGGATCAAGATAAAGGTTGCGCTCAATCACCCAGCGCAGATAGCTGCGCGTGCTCTCTGCCAGGTCCTTGACTGGTTGGAGATAATCCCGAATGGCATGCACATCATCGGTGAGCGTGGTTAGCTCGTGGGAGGCCAGTTCCAGGGCGCGATCATTCAAAAAGTCTCGTAGCGTCGGCTCGGCTTTGAGCTCGTGCTCAAGGCTATGCAGGAAATAGGCGGCGATAGGCCTCAATTTCTGGAGGCGCGCTTCCTGCAGTGACGTGCCGTTTCCGTTAAGGGAGCTGGCCCAACAGCGGGCTAGGGTCGTTGGCTCGGGTTGCCCGTCGCGCAGGAGCAATTGAGCCAGCACAGGGGCGCCG
The DNA here is from genome assembly GCF_004208415.1 of Ktedonosporobacter rubrisoli. GTDB lineage: Bacteria > Chloroflexota > Ktedonobacteria > Ktedonobacterales > Ktedonobacteraceae > Ktedonosporobacter > Ktedonosporobacter rubrisoli. The sequence continues at coordinate 554,783 of NZ_CP035758.1, forward strand.
TCGTGTTCGAGAAAATGGCGGTCGAAGCACGAAGCCGCCCATTCTGGGTACTGCTGGGCAAAGTCCAGCAAGGCTTTTTGCAAGGCGCGCCCAAAGGCAGCTTTGCCCGGATCGGGGAGAAATTTGCTGCGGATCTTTTCACCGGCTCCGCTTTGCTCCAGCAGATAGCCGAAGACATTATCAACAATCAGGGGGATGAGCCACTCCATAGCATCCTCAATTCTGCACGAGATCATCTTGATCTCACTTCCTACTCGTATTTCCTAGTGTATCAATTTGTTTCACGCAAGACAAGAGGACTAGCCTATTTTCTCTCTATCTTCTTAATATTCTATTTCCTTCATCTTGCGAGCAGCCGATTGATATTGACCTGCAACATATGACTCTCACCAGCATAATCGCTCCCCCAGCCATGCGCTAACAAGCGATCCTGCCTAATCACGCATCCCATGTGTTGAGCCAGAGAGGACCAGATAAGCGCAAGAGTTGGGGATCATCATCGGCCGTAACCAGCCGTGTTTTTCTTGCAGACATATAATCTTCTCAGCTGGCGCCGGGCCAAGTACGATATGCAACTTCTGACGTATATATAAGCGACAGCAAAAGATGCCGCCGGTATCTCTCTGTCCTCTAGCTCCTGGCCAGGTAAGCGATGAGCATCAAGAGCCATCTGTAGCGCTGCCGCACGAGGCGACGCGCACAGCTATGGCTTATTGAATTTATAATCTATGTTCATGCCAAAGGTGATGACTAGATTTAACAAAATATATTAGGAGAAGATCATGGACGATCTACATAACATAATAATTAGAAGAACTCAGCATGATAACGGGGAAGAAGATCGAGCTCAGGCTAAGCTCTCACGCCGGTCTTTCTTTCTACGATCCGCGGCTACCGCTGCAATTACGACGCCCATTGCCGGCCTGCTTGTAGCCCAAACTGCTCATGCGGCCTCGCGCTCCGCCCACAACTTGAGCGTAAGTGACGCATTTCACGAAATCAGAAAAGATGAAGATGCTCATGTAGCCTTCCTCAAAGCGACGTTGGGCCGAGCTGCGCGTCCCAAACCAAGGTTCAAGAACTTACAGCAGCACAGCTCTGCATCTTTCGTGAACCTCTCTCTAGCGTTTGAAAATGTTGGTGTTGGGGCCTACTTGCAGGCAGCACCGGCGCTCAGCAGTAAGGCCCATCTGACGGCCGCTAGCTCGATGCTGACGATTGAAGCCCGGCACGCTGGCTACCTCAATGCGCTAGTGGGTAAACTAATAAGCCCTAATGGAGCCTTTGACAGGCCCATCTCGCAATCCCAGATCGTCAAAGATGTCTTGCCCTTTATCGATAATCTTAATGGAGGTCCCGATCCGGCTAAGGCGCTGAAGAATGATACTGACATCTTGAACTTCGCCCTACTTCTAGAATATCTCGAAGACGAGTTCTACGATATCAACGTTCCGAAATTCTATTAGTTAAAACCCCGTGTGCAAGTTGCTTTCTGCTGGCGGCGCCGCCCGTTCGCATCAGCTTGCACATCGCGTTAGTTAAACAGTGTAGGGAGGGATAGCACATATCCTGACTCGGCTTCTGGCTCTGCTCATCCAGGGAAACGCTTGAGCGGAGTCAGAAGCCCCAAAGAAAGTTTATCCACCCAATGTAAGATTGGTTTCCCTTACTTTTTAGGAAGGACTGAGAGAGACAAGCATATCATTCTCTCCTTAGCAGGTGCTGGGTCGAGTATGACCTTATCAGACACCAACGCAATCAGCGCTATTCATCTTCTTGCTTTCTCCCAAAACTTACAATTTCCTGTAATCCAAACACGCTGGCAGGCGTATGTATAAGCGACAGCAAAAGATGACACGTGACATCGCACCTTTTTTCTCGTTCCCGGCCAGGCAAGCAATGAGCATCAAGATGGTTACACGCTATCCTGGCAAAGGCAGACCATAGGTAGCACTGTTTAGCAGAAAACCTGTATGGCTGCCATGTCCTGAGTTTATATTCACGCCAAAAGTGCGCACAAGTTTTAGCGAAAATGCATAAGGAGAAGATCATGACCGATCTACATGATGTGACTGAAAGAGGTCTGCAAAATAAAGGGGAAGAAGATCGCGCCAGAGCTAAAGTCTCGCGCCGGTCTTTCTTTCTTCGCGCTGCGGCTACCGCAGCGATTACCACACCCATTGCCAGCTTGCTTGTAGAGCAAACTGCTCATGCGGCCTCGCGCTCCGCCTACAATTTAAGTGCCAGCGACGCATTTCACGAAATCAGAAAAGATGAAGATGCCCATGTTTCCTTCCTCAAGGAGGCGCTGGGCAAAGCTGCGCGCCCCAAACCAAAGTTCAAGGACTTACAACAGCACAGCTCTGCATCTTTCGTGAACCTCTCTCAAGTATTTGAGAATGTAGGCGTTGGGGCCTACTTGATGGCCGCACCGGCGATCAGCAATAAGGGTAACCTGGCAGCTGCTGGCTCGATTCTGACGATTGAGGCCCGGCACGCCGGCTATCTCAATGCGCTGGTAGGCAAACCTTTGAGCGGCAATGGAGCCTTTGACAAGCCCATCTCGCAGTCTCAGATCATCAAAGATGTCTCACCTTTTATCGATAATCTCAACGGGGGCTCTAATCCGGCCAATGCGCTGAAGAACGACATTGATATCTTGAACTTTGCCCTGCTCCTGGAGTATCTCGAAGCCGAGTTCTATGATATCAACGTTCCGAAATTCTATTAGTTAGCGAAGTCGGGGAGAGAACGTAAAGCATCCTGGTCTGACCCCTGGCTCCGCTCATACGGGGGGAAAGTTTGAGCTGAGTCAGAGGTCGCCAGATTGACTCTATTCCCCAAGGCGAGGCTGGCTTCCCTTCTTTTCTTAGAAAGGACCGAGAGAGGACAGTAATAGTCCCTGCAGTACAAGGAGCTTCCGACAGAGTGCACCAACACTCACAGGCAGTCCCTTTGATGGTAGAACGGAGCACATATGTATGGATTGTCAGGAATTTGAAGAGCTCTCGGGGGCCTATGCCCTGGACGCCCTTACTCCAGAAGAGAAGCGTCTGGCCAACGAGCATCTTGCCCAATGCTCGGCTTGCCAAAAGCTTGCCTCCGAATTGCAAGCAACCGTAAACCTTCTTCCGCTCTCGGTACGCTTAGTAGAACATTCACCCCTCCAAAAAGAGGCACTTTTCGCGCGCATACAGAGCACATCCCCAAATGCGCAAATACGAGAGCACACACGATTTGCCCGCCGGCGTCCTCTCAGGCGTCGAACCGCCTGGCGTGCATTGCTGGCCGTAGCGGCTCTGCTTGTGATCCTCCTCGCTGGCATGACCTTCTGGAATGTAAATTTACAGCATCAGCTAGCCACACGCCCCTCCGCTCCTATCGTGTACATAGTGCATGGAACAGGGAGCTCAGCGCAGATCAATGGAGAAGCAGTTTTTCTGCCCCAGCAGCAGGAGACAATCTTGATTGTCCACGGCCTGCCCAGGCTCTCCGGAACCCATATTTATCAAGGCTGGCTTTTACGCAACCAGCAGCCAACCAGCATAGGCACACTCAGCCTCAATCAGGGTACCGCAGTTCTGCGCTTCCCTGGCAACTTACAGGCCTATGAGGCAATTGCGGTCAGTAAAGAGCCCGGGCCTGGAGCAAGCCAGAGCGTACCAAAGGGACCAATAATCATGATGAGCTCTCTCAAAGAGCCTGCCACACATGGGCAATTACAGGAGGAGAAGACAGGCCACATCCTTCTGACTGGTTCACAGGGGAAATGGAGCGCACACGTTTGAGAGGAGAAGGACTGTATGGGCATATTTAGGAAGAAGCAGCAAAGTGGGCAGCGCTCTTATATAGCGGAAGCAGCAATAGATCATCTTAGCGATGAAGAGCTTATGTCAGCTATTGCGCACGGCACTATCGAGGCCATTGAAGCGCTCTATGACCGGTATCATCAGCTTCTCTACTCACTTGCCTATCGCATGGTTGCCGATCATCAAATCGCTGAAGATCTCCTGCAGGAGACTTTTTTGTCTGTCTGGCAGCATGCCGCCATCTATTCGCCAGGCGCTGGCTCGGTGAAGACCTGGCTGTGCTCAATTATCCACCACGATACTATCGATTATCTACGCAAGCTCCGCCGACGCTCCACGCTCGGTAACGTGACGCTGGAAGCGGTCGAGGAGGAAAGCAATGCCAATGATACTGATGTGTGGGATGAAACATGGCGTAAGCTGCAGGGTGTTCAGGTCCACAAAGCGCTCATGATGCTGCCCAAAGAACAGCGCCTGGTCATTGAGTTAGCCTATTTTGGTGGCTGGACGCATACAGAGATCGCTGATGGTTGTCAGATACCGCTAGGCACGGTCAAAGCACGCATGAGGCTGGGGCTGCAGCATCTAAGACATCAGCTCTTAACGCTGGGGATCGATGAATTCTAAGCTTATACTGAGCTTGAAAGCACTTTTTAACGATTGTAGCTTTACAATCCTTCTAAAGTAGTTTACGCTACGCTCAAGCGATGCAGAGCAGACGCGATGCACGCTCTAGCAGAACAAATAAAAGACACGATCGCCAACATTTATGTAATAATGGTATGCGACGTAATTATGCTTTCAGGAGAAATTCAACAAGGGCTCGATCTATAGAGGTTTTATAGCATCAGGAGGAGAAGCTTGCAGGCAAGATCCATCTTCTCACATATCATAGATGAACACTTTGAAAGCGAAGTGACATTTCTACAACAGCTTATCCATGCGCGAAGTGCGAATATCTATACAGCCGAGACCTCACCAGTAGATATCCCACTGGAAGCTGAGGTGGCAGACGCGATTAGCCAGAAGATGCATTCCTTTGGTTGGCAACCAAGACTACTCGGTCTTTCCAAACAGAGGCCTAACGTGCTCTATATACGGCCAGGCAAAGTCGAAGGAAAAACGTTGATCCTCAACACACACATGGATACGGTGCCAGCAAGCAAGGGCTACATGCACGATCCATGGGATGCACAGATTGAAAATGGCAAACTCTATGGGCTTGGAGCGGCAGACGCCAAAGCCCAGATCGCTGCCTTTATCTATGCCCTGCGCGCCTTAGATCTAGCAGGCATCGAATTAGCTGGTACGCTCAAGCTTGCCTTTGTAGTGGATGAGGAAACAGGAGCTAATTCCCCTTACGGAACTCGTTATTTACTTGAACAAGGTCTTCTTGATGGCGACGCAGCCCTTATCGGCGAGCCAGGGGATAGCAAAATTGCCCTTGGACATCGCGGGATCTTCCGTTTCCACATTCGCATCCGAGGGGAAGCAGTTCATACAGGGCTTAAGGAGTGGGAGGAGGGAACCAGGGGAAGCAATGCGATTCTGGATATGTCTTGCCTTATTCAAGCTCTTTCTGCCTGCACATTTCCACATAGGCCTTCGCCAGCGTTCCCAGGTCGCAAGAATGTGCTTACATTTCCCACTCTTATTACCGGTGGAAGAGGAATCAATATCGTTCCAGAGACCTGCGATGCCTACGGTGATATACGTCTCCTGCCAGGCTTAGCAGCTGAGGAGATTAGAGCAACGATAGAACAATGCCTTGCTCCACTAGAAATCCCCTATGAACTACAAGAAATTGTATTTGTTCCTGCTGTGGAAACACCTCATAATGCAGATATTGTGAAGACCCTGGCCCGATCAGTCGATGAGATAAGCGGGACTTCACCTCGTTTGGAAGGTGCCGGCCCTGCTTGCGATGGCTGGATGTTCTCCATGAGAGGCATAGAAACGATTTGCGGCTACGGAGTGCGTTGTGGAGGTGTCCATGGAGCGGATGAGTGGGCAGACCTTGACAGCTTGCGAAGGGTCACCGAAATCTATGCCCTCACCATCTTAAGATATCTGGGACAAGCATAAGCAAAGATGCTTATCACTTGTCCTTGATGACCCGAATTTTCAGGCGGCTGCCAGTTGCATTCTGCGTAGATAGCTGATGCGCGCAACCAGGAAGTAAGCGATAAAGCACACAAGATAGAGCAACGAAACAGGAACAAAGGCCTGCATGATGAGCGCCTCTATCCCCAGTTTAGAAAACTGGTTTGTGTGGCTCATGGATACCAGAAGATGCGCCAGGTCCAGCAGGGCCACCACGCTATGAACGAGCGAGAGTGCAAGCGGGAGAAAGAAGAGCAGCAGAAATTCACGGTTCAGCAGGCGCGCGGCCTCCCGACGTCGGAAACCAATGCGCTTCAGAGCATGAAACTGGCGCCGATCCTCCTCTTGCTGCGTAAAAAGCTTAAAGTAAATGGCACTGCCCGCGGCCAGGAAAAAGAGACAGCTAATAAAGAAGGCGGCAAAGAGCATCACTGAGAGAATCTGCTTTCCATTATTGAAGTTTGTCACTGTCTCGGTGAGCAACGTCTGCTGCACGGCCGGTAAGCGTTGATGGAGGGCAGTGGCAATGGGTGCACTCTGCTGCCAGTTGGACAACACATAGCTATAGGCCTGCCAGCGCCGAGTACGCGGAACGCTGTTCTCTAAGTGGGCATAGAGATCATCGGTCACCACCACTACATTTGTCGTGAGATCGTTATCGTCTATGCCATACCAGAGGTTTATAACTCGCACCTGCTTTGTAGCGAGCTGCAAGTTGATTGCGCTCTTCCCAACGACTAGCTGGCACTGCTGAAAAGAAAAGCTATACCTGGCATCGGGAGTAGAGATATATCCCTGAGAGCCGCTACTGAGAGGATGAGCATTGTCCTGGTTTTCTGTGAAGTCGGGATGGGCCAGGCGCTCGACCTCTTGCAGACGGGCAAAGCTAGAATAGGCCATAACCAGAGCTGGTACGGTATGTCGGCCCTGGCGCACATTAGCTGTGATGAAAGCTGTCTGCGCGGCCGCTTGCAGAGAAAAGTGCTGACGCTCAATTTCGTGTCGCACTTGCTCAGGGGTAAGCGCGGCAGGATGGGCCAAGTTGCTAAGCAATTGGAAGGAGAAAGGTACTTCGCGTACTGTCTGCGCCTCAAAGACTTGCAAACCTCCATAGATGGTTCCCATCCCAATGAGCACTACGGCGTTAAGCACGGTAACAACTGTAAGCATGCGTGCATAGTCACTCATCCGATGTGAGAGGCGAGACAGCAACAACAGGCGCATCCCAGAAATACCGGGTTGGCGCAGACGATTGAGTAGCATTACAGAACACTGGCCGAACAACAGGTAGGTGCCAAAAATGCTCAAGCCGATAATCGGAAACATGGTAAAAGAGATCGAATCGCTGAACTGAAGGGCCATATCATAGGCTGCAGCAAGGCACAGCAGTCCCAGTAGCACGGAGCGCCAGGAGGCCACCGGCGGTTCCTGCTGCGTACGCGCACCCAGCAAGAGAACGCGCGGAGTGCTTCGGGTCACGTGCAGAGAGATCCAGCAGGCCTCCAGCAAAAAGACAATCCCGAAGAAGATGCCGGTTGTAAGAAAAGTAGTTGCAGGTATGGCGAACGGCAAGGTCATAGGAAGCGCAAGAATAGCCAGCATGGCCAGCTGGAAAAAGTATGCGCACATGATGCCCAGCGCAATTCCTATCAACAGAGCAAGTAGACCGATGAGCAGGCTCTCATAAAAGATCAGTCGTCCAATCTGGCGCGGAGTTACGCCCAGGGTCAAAAGCAGGCCGAACTCTTTGTTGCGCGCACGAATGAGCGCGGCATGGAAGTAAAAGACAAAGAAGATAGCGAACAGAGCGACAAGGACCCGGAAGACTACGAGTAACTGGCTCGCAGTCTCGGTAATCGGCGCACTGCGCACTGTGGGATTATCGACAAAATTTGTGAACATGGCAAAGACCATCACAGCCAGGGTCGCGGCCAGCAGATATCCCAGGTAGCGCTGCATATTGCGCAGCATATTTTTTGTGACAAGATTACGCCAGCTCATGGCCGCCCTCCACATGTGCCAGAGCATCAAGGATGCTTTGAAAGAACTGCGGCTGGCTGCTGCTGCGCTGAAGTTGGCAGAAAACGCGTCCATCCTTGATAAAGACCACGCGCTGGCTATAGCTGGCAGAGAAAGGATCGTGTGTGACCATCAGAATCGTCGCCTGTTGCTGGCTATTCAATTGCTGAAAGAGCTCCAGCAGCGCACGGGCCGAGGCCGAATCAAGATTGCCAGTTGGCTCATCGGCCAGCAATAGACGCGGCCGATGAATAAGCGCACGGGCCACGGCGGTTCGCTGCTGCTGACCGCCCGAGACCTCGTAAGGATAGCGCTGCATCTGCTCGCCAAGGCTCAGAAAATGTAACATTTCATCCACCCGCTGGCGGATATCTCCACCTCCCCGCTTATCAAGACTCAGCGGCAAGGCCACATTTTCTGCCAGGGTAAGGGTATCTAGCAGATTAAAATCTTGAAAGACAAAGCCCAGGTTGCGCCTGCGAAAAAGCGCCAACTCATCAGCATTGAGGGCAAGCATATTTTCCCCTTGCAAGCAGAGCTCGCCGCTCGTAGGCCTATCGAGTCCCGCCAGAATGTTCAACAGGGTTGTTTTGCCACTGCCCGATGGTCCCATAATACTAATAAATTCCTGGCGATAGACATCAAGTTCTAAGCCATTGAGCGCCCAGGTCTCAAGCCCGTTGCGCGTGTTGCGATAAGCTTTAGTTAGCGCGCGCACATGCAAAAGCATGTCTGCAGACTGCGACTGTGGTAATCCGTCCACGGAATGCTGTGAGTGCGCTTTGTGCGCACCCTGTTGAGAATATGATTGCATGCTCGTTTTTTCCTTCTTTCCACGTTTGAAGCAAGCCCGTTGACGATTACTTTGTGCCTGATTTTGGGCGAGTGAATAGCACGCCGATAATTCCCAGCGCGGTTAGCCCACCAAAAATCGCTACATACTTTTCATGGACCTTTGTCGGCTCAGCATAATCAGGAACTGTTACGTGGTAGATGTTAGGGATGAGATTATAGATGCAGAGCAATAGGGCCACAATAGTGAATGCGATAGCACCATAAAACAAGATTGGATTTCTTACATTTCCCATAACTTTAAGCCTCTTTCCTATACTGTTCTACAGAAGACTGTTTGATCCTCATGATAAAAGAAAATTGCCAACAAATTATAAACAGAGGGCTGCTTCTGGCCAGTTTGGGAGAATGTTTGGAAAATGTTTCTATTTTCTGTTAGCTGAATATAATGCGAGAAAATGGTGTCCCTATCTTATCAGCAATGGCTCTTGTCACGGGTCCTTTGTCCATGCTATGCTCCCTTGCAGAACATTTGTCCTGACAAAAATTTAGAGGAGGATGCAATAGCCGCAACGCACAACAAGAACGTACAAGACTTCATAGTCATAACCTGTTATCTTACCTTCAGCTAAATCTATACATTGGCATGTTTTGTAGTCAAGCGTCCCATCCGGGCAGGAGATGTTATGTCACGCAAAGGCTGGTTACTCTTTATTGCAGTTTCCATATTCTGGGGTATCCCTTATCTTTTTATCAAAATAGCCGTCCAGGAGTTGGACCCGTCCGTGGTAGTGTTTGCGCGCGCCGTGATCGCAGCAACGATATTAATACCCATGGCAGTTCATGCCAGGACGATTTTGCAGCTTTTCAGGCACTGGCCTACTCTCCTCATTTTCTCACTTATTCATATGTTCGGCTCTTTTCTTTTGATCAGCTATGGCGAGCAACACCTCTCCTCCTCTCTTTCCAGTTTGTTAATCGCGGCAAATCCATTGCTGGTCGCCGTGCTTGCGCTTGGCTTCGATAAGAGCGAGCGCGTCAATGGCTTTCGTTTGCTTGGGCTACTGGTTGGCCTGATAGGCCTAATTGTCTTACTCGGCTTCGATCTGCGCGGCGATGGGCAACAATGGCTCGGGGCTCTCTTTATCCTCCTTGCCGCTACCGGCTACGCAATTGGTGCGCTCATGCTCAAACATGAGCCGCTTGTCAAAATGTCCCGTGTCTCTGTAGCCGCCGCAGAGTGTAGCATTACGGCCATACTGCTGCTCCCATTTACGATCACGCGCTTGCCAAGCTCAATCCCAAGTCCACAAGTGCTCGTCAGCTTACTTATTCTTGGCCTCATCTGTACTGCTCTTGCGCTACCTACCTTCTTCGCCCTTATCGCCGAAGTTGGGGCTAGCCGTGGTAGTGTTATCACTTATATCAATCCTGCTATTTCCGTGCTGCTGGGAGTGACCTTCCTCCATGAGCAATTCACCATTGCTACCGTAGCAGGCTTTCTCCTGATTATCGGCGGTTCTTACCTTTCTACTACTGGCTCTCTCCCATTTCGCGCCGCTCGCAAGCTGCCAAAGTCAGAAGTAGACTAAAGCGCTCACCACGTATTTTCTTGCGTTGCGAACCGGAGGGCAAAAGCTTACTGATTACTTTGCCTCTGGTTCGCGCCCGCGCAGGTGATATAGTTTATAATAAGCTACAGCCTAAGATTATAGAAGGTCGGCGAGCCTGGCGGTCAGAGGCAAGAAGATCGTGGCCAATGAGAGTATGTATCTTGAAGAAAGGCAAAGCGTGTTAGCGGGAGAAAATGAGATACGAGGCGCCATTTTAGTCGTCGATGACGAGGATGATATTGTCAAGTTTATTCAGGAAGCTCTTGAGGATGAAGGCTATACTGTGCATGTTGCCTTTGACGGCGCTCAAGCTCTGCAAGTCGCGCGGGAGCATACCCTTGACCTGATCATCCTCGATATCATGTTGCCACGGCGCAATGGCTTTACTGTCTGTCGCGAGTTGCGCGAAGAACTTGACATCCCCATTCTTTTTCTTAGTTCGAAACAGAGCGATGCCGATAAGATCCAGGGATTCAGCGTTGGTGCTGACGACTATGTGATGAAGCCATTCAGCATGAGAGAACTACTAGCCCGGGTTGAAGCCCACTTGCGCCGTGAGCGTCGTGGACAGCGGCGCGCCGATAAAGAGCATAACGAGACGCATCTGAGCTATGGCCAGTTGAGCATCGATTTTCGGGCCCATGAAGTGCGCTATGCGGGCGAACTGCTTGCCCTGACGCCCAAGGAATTTGAGATTGTCGAGATGTTCGTCTTGCATCCACGCCAGGTATTTTCGCGCGAGAGTATCTATGATCGTATCTGGGGTATGGATTCGCTGGGCGATACGAAAACCGTTACGGAACATATCAAACGCATTCGTAGGAAGTTCGCACAATATGATCCACGGACCGAATATATCGGTACCGTCTGGGGTGTGGGTTACAAATGGGAAATCGGTCCATCAGTCTAAAAGAAAATAGGCAAGGCCGCAGGCGCACAAGTTTCAGGCGCGTCTTTGTCTGGTATTGCATCGGTATTGTGGGCACGACCTTTGTCATTACCTGTTTTATCGAATTTCTGCTCATTTTCTGGTATATGGAGGCCAAACACGCGGCACCCATCATGCCTGGTCTGCCTATGGACGTTTTGGTGCTGCGACTCGCGCTCACCTTGCCATTTGTTATCCTGATTCTGGCGATCCTCTATTTCGCCTGGCGCATGGGACGCAGAGTCAGCCAGCCCGTCAATGAGCTAATGCAAGCCGTAGAAAAGATTCGTGAACAGGATCTGGATTTTACGATCACCTACAACGAGTCCAATGAACTTGGCGATCTATGCTATGCCTTCAATGAGCTGCGCAGTGAGCTGCAGGAATCGTTGAAACGTGAGTGGCGCAAGCAAGAGGAGTTGCGCACGATGGTTGCCGCGCTCTCGCATGATCTGCGCACGCCGGTGACGATCATCCAGGGGCATGTTGAAGGGCTTGGGCGCGCCGAGGCTGGGGAGAAACGCAATCAACGCCTTGAGCGCTCTCTACCTGTGCTGGAGGCCAGCAGCCAGCGTATGATGCGCTTGCTCAATGATATGTTACTGGTCTGCGCACTGGAGCAGACTGATTTTCTGATCCGGCCCCAGGCCATCAAGTTAGAGGAAGAGCTAGCCCGCAAGGGCCAGGTATATACGCTGCAAGCAGCCTCTTCGGGCATCGCTTTTGAGTATCGACTGCATCAACCGTCAGCCGATCCGCCTCCCGTTTTGCTTGATCTGCACCGTGTTGAGCAGGTGCTTGACAATCTATTTGAAAACGCGCTACGCTACACGCCGGCCAATGGCCAGATTTGCTTGACCTGTACATGCGATGCGCAGGCCCTCGTTTTTACCCTGCACGATAGCGGAAGTGGCATTGCGGCTGAAGATCTGCCCCATGTCTGGGAAAAATTTTATCGCGGCCAACCGCCTGCAGGTAAAAGATCCTCTAAAACCACCGGCCTGGGTCTCTATACCTGCAAATTGCTGGTAGAACGCCTTGGGGGCACAATTACCCTGCGCAATCACCCCAGCGGCGGCTGTGAGGTAAGCTTTCGTCTGCCAATAGTAGAGGCAAAAGCTTACTGAGGTCCCGCATGGCTATCTTCTGCTTGCTGCGGTCAGACAAATGTGCTTACGCTAGATGTATAAACGCCTTAAGACAATCGCAAGCAGCCCCACAAAAGGTATTTTTGTTTATTGCACTTTCTCTCTGCTTCTCTCTGCACGCCGCCTAGCCGGTAGCTTTCTTAAGAATTGGCGGTGTAACTGTTTTTGCAAGTTTCGGCATAAGGGTGGACAGATTTGTAGCGCAGAGCTCTAAAGTGCAGAGCCTGCTGCACTAAGCATTCAACTTCAGCAGGCTTTCCTAGCTCTTTTCGTAGCAGAGTGAGATTGGCAAGTGTAGTGCTCGTCTTTGGGTGCTCCAGCCCCAGCCGCAGCACGCGAATGCGTAATGCCAACAGGAATAAGGGCTCAGCCGCCTTATATTTGCCGAGAGCTTGATACAAGGTTGCTAGATGGCTGAAGGTAGTAGCCATCTCTGGATGCTCAAGCCCTAACAGCCGTTTTTGAATGCGCAGCACACGGCGGTAGAGGAGCCTGGCTTGCTCATGCTGACCCTGATACTGATAGAGCAAAGCAAGATTGTTGAGGGTAATTGTGGTGCCTGGATGCTCAAGCCCCAGGTGCCGCTCATCAATATGCAGAGCTTGCATATACAGCACTTCAGCCTGCCCATATCTACCTAGATCTCGATAGAGGCAAGCAAGATTGCCAAGCGTAGTAGCTATTTCCGGGTGGCCGCTTCCCAGATATAGTTTCTGGGCGCACAAAGCTCGCAGATACAAGGGCTCAGCCTTCTCATATTCCCCCAAGGACCAGTACAAAGCTGCAAGATTATTTAGCGTTTCGGCAACCTTTGGGTGAGTTGGTCCAAAAAGCTGCGTCTCCAGCCCTAATACACGCAAATAGAGCGCTTCAGAGGGCTGGTATCTTCCTTGTAGCCAAAAAAGTTCTGCCAGTTTCTCCAGGCGTAGAATGAGGACTGGCCGCCGGGGACCATATTGCTGCTCTCCTTGAGCTACAGCTCGCTTCAACAGCGGCTCGGCCTCTTTGTAGCACCCGCACTCCATCAGATAACTCCCAGCTTTATAGCTCAGCTCTCCACCATCTGGAAGAAGGCTTGCCGCAGGTTCTAAATGTGCAATGCAGGTCTGCGCATGCGCTAGATAACGCTTGCACTGCGGCCAGGTATCAAATGAACTCTCTGGAAAAACTGCGTTGAGCATAGCTATCAAGCGCTCAATCCATAAGTGGACCTCAGCCGGTTCCATCTGATCCTGCAGCACAGCTTGCACCAGGCGGTGTACTGAGATAGAGCGTGTTTCTGCAGAGCGTGCTACCAGCGAAGCCCTTCGCAGTGCGGTCAGAAGCAGATCGAAATGATAGGGGTCAGTCAGTTTCGCGCTCAGTTCCGGTTCTAGATAGGCAGCACCTGCAAGCAACAACTCTTCGGGAATGGCTTCAGGATGAAGGAAAGCGCAGGCTCGCAGGAGTGCAATTGCCGCGGGATGCTCTTGAGCGATCATTTCGACCGAGAGTCGTAAGGTCGCTGAGAGTGAGGCGGGATGAGCTCCCGCGTGAAGGCCCCGACGATCCAATATGTGTTTGCGCTGTTTATAATAGCGCTCAAGGTATTCTGCCACACTGCATCCCGTCTCTTCGAGATAACCACCAGCTTGATCCAGGGCCAGCGGTAATCCTCCAAGTTGGCTCACAAGTTCCACAATTCCTGTTACCATAGGAGATCGCAATAGCTCCGGCTCTAGCGCTGCACGACCATCTACTGTACTGAGCAGCCTGGCACGACGCAGCACCAGCATCGATCCCTCCTGGCTGCTCATGGGGGATAATTTCAACGGTTCGGCCAGGGTGCCCAGCGCCTGGTGACGCGTAGTAATAAGCAGCGCCCCCAGCGATGCCAGCGGGAGCACTTCCTGCAGCAGGTTGAGATCTTCCACGTTATCAGCTATCAGCAGCCAGTTGGTATGGATGACGAGCCACTGCAGCACAGCCGAGCCTATCTGGGACTGTTCGGCACCCTGCAGCCCGGGGAGGTGGAGCAAGCGAGCAATATCCTGCAAGCTCGCTGTTAAGCTCTCTCTGGTTTCAGCCCTCAACCATAAAATGGCGCGATAACTCGATGCATATCGATAGGCGTATTCAAGTGCAACCTGAGTCTTGCCGATCCCCCCTAAGCCTGAGAGCGCAACCGTCCGTAGATGGGCAACAGGGTCCTCGGCCGAGAGCAAAGCGTGTAAGTTCTGTAATACCTCTTCGCGGCCGACGAAGCAGGCATTGCGCAGATATGGTACATACCATATGGAAGGGGAGAGGACAGGAGCAATGATAGCCTCAATGGGCGCCTGCCCGGCATTGGACTCAAATAATTGGCTGAGACGAAGCCGAAAAATCTCTTGTGGGATGGCCAAATCTCGTTCCCAGCGCTGAATACTTCTGGCTGAAGCTCCAATAGCGCTGGCAAGCGCTTCCTGAGAGAGTCCCAAACGCAAGCGACACTGACGTAAGTAATCGCCAAGGCTTCCTGGCTGAGAGAGAAATTTCCGTTTTATGAGTCTTTTCCTTGCAATAAGCTGATCCAGACAGAAAGTGTCGTGCCCTGTCGTGGCATTATAGCATGCAAGCAGATAAAATAGCAACAAGCAAGCTAAATAGCTCCAGAATATGCTGGCAGCGCAGAACATTTATGTAGTAGAGATAAGCCTTTTCCATCATCTGGCATATGCTCTTTACTCACGTGCAGGACACGACATTCAGATGTTCTGTAACTTGTACAGAAATACGGGGCTATTGGCCACAACCTCTTCGGCAGGAAAGGCCACGCTGCGGAACGCTTTGTGTAGAATGTGTTTTTCACAGAGGAGAGACATTATGTCCAATGAAGAGTTTGACCTTGATATTCGTGTTTTTGAAGTATCAGATACTGAAGATTGGTCGCAAGCCAACGATGGCAATCCTGGAGAAGAGGCTAACGTTACCGGAACTTGCACCTGTGATCATACCTGCACCGGCCATCCTTGCGGATGTGTGTAGCGCCACTGGTAGATCATGAGTACATTCAACTCACAGCAGGTTTCATGGCAAATCGTGGTGAAGCCTGATCTGGCAGCAGCAGCCTACGCTGCTGCCAGAAATATAGCCGTTCGCCTAAGAGATCGAGTGAGGGTGCAAGAAGCCTCGCAATTGGCGCTCCAACAGACTCTCTATCCCTATTTGCTGAACAAGGCTTTTTCATTGAGCGGAGGAAATACAGGGCTGGCTTTGTTCTTTTCCGCGCTCGACGCTCTCTTCCCCGAGGAGGGCTGGGATGCTGTCGGCCATCAACATTTGCAGATCGCAGTGCAGGCGTTCAAAGACCTGCCAGGAGCGCAGCAGCGTCTTTCTCTCGCCTCTGGCCTGAGCGGCCTTCTTTTCGCTACCTGGTCATTGAGTCACGGAGGAACACGCTATCAAAAGCTGCTCGCGACTTTAGAGCAACAGGCATTGCCCCGTATCAGTGCTCTCGCCACAAAAGTTCTTGTGAAGCGAGTGCATGGCTGTGCTGAAACACTCTACGATCAGATTTCCGGGCTAGCAGGAATGGGCACATATCTCCTCAGCCGCTCTCATGTGCCAGAGGTTGCCCAAACTTTGCAGACTGTATTGCAGACGATACTCTATCTAACACAAGAAAAGGATGGCGTGCCACACTACTATGTTCCAGCTAAGATGGCACTGGACCCGGCCTGGTCTGCTGTCTATCCCGATGGATATATCAACTGTGGCCTGGCGCATGGTATCCCTGCCTTGCTAGCCTTGCTCTCACTGGCTCGCATGCGTGGTATAGATATGCCAGAGCTAGACGTCGCTATCAAGCATGTAGCTGACAGACTTGTGGATTTTCACAGGGAGGATGAGTGGGGAATTACCTGGCCCAGGGCCTGGCCTATCGGGCGCGTTACTTCTCCCGAATTGCTGCAGGGGACACGCACTGCCTGGTGCTATGGCACTCCTGGCGTGGCTTATGCTCTCTGGCTAGCGGGAAAGGCCCTGGATTGTGAGACATATAGTGAGTTGGCCAGGGTGGGTATGCAGAGTGTCTTTCGTCGGCCTTTAGCCGCCCGTCGTATCAGCTCTCCAAGTTTTTGTCATGGCATCGCTGGCCTGTTGCAAATCACCTTGCATTTTGCCAATGCTACAGGAGATGCTCTATTCTCACAGGCAGCTAATACCTTGTGCGAACAATTGCTCTCACTCTATCAGCCTGCCAGCTTGCTGGGCTATCGCCATCTGGATATAGAAGGTTCCCAGGTTCTGGTAGATCACCCATGGCTACTGGATGGTGTAGCGGGCATTGCTCTGGTCCTGCTCGCGGCTTCTACAAGCAACGAGCCGAGCTGGGATCGTTGCTTCCTGCCTTCGTGAGCCGCAAGCATAGAGCATTCCCAATAAAATGATATTTTCATTTCTCAATGAAAGGATACGTCACTTTGTCAGGCCGGGTTTAATATTGCTGCCTCAACACTTCCATTGACATGAAACTTGCGCATAAGCTATACTGCTCGCAATCATAAACCGAGCCTCTGCTTATTAAAAAGGGAAAGCGATGGTACGTACTGTCAACAAAACTGCTTATGAGACTCGCCGCAACGCCATTCTCGACGCAGCCTGGCGCGCAATCGAAACAAAGGGCTATGAGCAGATGGCCATTGGCGATATTCTCGGCGAACTCAACATCTCCTCGGGGGCATTTTATCACTACTTTGACTCAAAACCGGCCTTGCTTCTGGCATTAGTTGAACGCATGACTGACGAGGTAGAAAAGTTCATCCTGCCTATGCTTCATGACCCTGGGCTCTCGGCCCTGGACAAGCTCCTGAACTTCTTTGCCTCCATTGAATATAGGAAACGCGAGCACATGCGCTTTGTTCTCGCCTACCTCCAAGTCTGGTACGGCGACGAGAATGCTATTGTGCGCCATAAGTTGCATGTCGAGCGCCTGAAACGCTTCACACCCTGGCTGGAGGAGATCATCAAGGAGGGAATCCGCGAAGGCGTCTTTCATACGCGCTATCCAGATCAGACGGCACGGTTGATCATCTCCTTGCTTGAGGATTTGGGCTATGCAAGCGCTGCACTGCTTCTCTCAGGAGAACGCAAGCCAGACGACTTGCCCCAACTCGAACGAATCACTACGGCTACCGTTGAGGCTATTGAGCGGGTACTGGGCGCGCCAGAGGGCTGCTTGCCGCACTCTTCACATGATGAGCTTGCACAATGGCTGGCCCTAACTACTTCATCCCATATACAGAGCGAAGAGAATCCTGAAAGGTAAGCTTCTTCAAGAAGAGGCCAGGTAGCTGGAAAGCTAGCTGACCTCAAACTTGCGTTCCAGCATTCGCAGGCCGGCAGCCAACGCCAGGGCTGACCTGCCGGAAAATGCTTAAAACGCCACGGGCAAGGCTTGCAAACCGCGGAATCCCAGGCTTGCGCGCCACTTCAGTTCTTCCGGCTTCACAGTCAGATGCAGATTGGGGAAACGCCGCAGCAACGTTTGCAGCGCAATCTGCCCCTCAAGGCGGGCCAGGGGCGCACCAAGGCAAAAGTGGAGCCCTTTGCCAAAGGCAAGATGCTCGTTTGGCTCACGAGCGAGATCAAGCTCTTCTGGATTGGGAAAATGTGCAGGCTCATGATTGGCTGCCATCAGGGCAAGATATACCGCGTCGCCGCGCGCGATGTGCTTACCATGCAGCTCCACATCTTCATTTGCCCAGCGCTGCGTCAGCGTAATTGGAGCGCTGTAGCGCAGCAGTTCTTCAACGGCATTCACGATTAAAGCAGGCTCTTTCTGCAATTTACGCATCTGCTGAGGATGGAGCAAGAGCGCCAGGCTGCCATTGCCAATCAAGTTGACGGTTGTCTCATATCCAGCAACTAACAGCAGAAATGCCATGGAGATCAATTCGTCTTGCGAAAGCTTATCGCCAGCTTCCTCAACCCGGATCAACCGGCTCAGCAACTTCTCGTCTGGGTAACTCCTTTTCTCCTCCAGCAGTGCTTTTATATAATCGATAAAGCCATTAAGTATAGTGAGGAATTCCATCTGGGACTGCTCTTCCCTCGGCTTGACCAGGAAGCTGCTCCATACGCGGAATTTATCGCGATCCTCGACCGGGACCCCTAGCATCTCGCAGATGACGGTGACGGGCAAAAGGAAAGCAAAGTCAGCAATCAGGTCCATTTGCCCGTGAGCCTCGACGCGATCTAGCAACTCATCAGTGATTTGCTGGATTCTGCCGCGCAATTGCTCTACCATACGTGGCGTAAATGCCTTAGATACTAATTGGCGTAGGCGCGTATGCTCTGGAGGATCTGCGTTCATCATCTGTTGGCCCAGCATGCGCCTCACTGCAGCAACGGAAGGTGGCATATTTTCCCTTACTTCCTCGGGGACAAGCTTTTTAGCATCCCTAATAAAACGCGGATCTTTGGAAATCGCTAGTATATCATCGTAATGTGTTATCATCCAGGCATGAGAGCCGTCAGGCAGATCCATGCGGTATAATGGCTCATTTTGCCTGAGTTGCTCCCAGATAGGGAAGGGATTCTGATTGAATGCAGGAGTACCGAAATCTGCAAGTGTATAGTCAGGCATTTTCTATTCCTTTCTCTGCCTCTCACGATGGACCGGCCCTGCCGGCCAAACTTGATCACCATGAGCTCTACAAAGCGCGACGCCAACCTCAGCAGTAGGCCTCAGAATATGCTTTTCCCATTCATAAACAGAGTATCTGTTTATTATTAAAGAAGTATAGCCTATGAGTTGACTGATTGTCAATGCTAGCGCAGGCAAGCAAGACATTATCCCCTACTTCATGGATGTTGGCTGGAGAGCATTGGCACCACTTTGTAACATATTTGCCACAGTTTCACCATAATTTGTTTCTATACTCTTGATATAGGCTTCCTGGAGCAGGGGACTATAAAGCCAGTCAGAGCAGGCTTATGCTGCTCCTGCTGGCGGAGCTTATTTTTATCAAAGGAGGTGCAACCTTCCCTCCACACCTCAGGTAGAGGGATCATGCCGCAGCAATCATGATAGAACAAAAGAGTAACATTGGAATGCCCCCAAATAGCGTAGAGCCCTCAGCGATAGGCCCCTGTCTGTTAGCCTGGGCCGGCGCATTCCTGGGTCTCTCTGCCCTTGGACTGCTCATTTTCCTGCTTACTGATGGGAAAGACTTCTCCTCGCCAGCAATTATCCTTATTGGGTTTACACCCTCGCTTGCGGCACTGGCTATAGCTAGCCTCTGGTTTGGGGTCCGCGGTATTCGTTCCTTATTAAGGCCAATAGGAAAATGGAAGGTTGGCTGGCAGTGGTACGCATTGGTGCTACTTGGTCCGCTGGTGCTAATGTTCTTAGCCCATATAATCTCATCGCCTCTAGGCATAGCGCAGCCACAGCCATGGGTAGTCATTCCTGCTCTCGGCTCGACCCTCGGCCCATTAATCGCCGGATCGTTAGGCGAGGAGATTGGCTGGCGCGGCTTCGCTCAGCCATTACTCCAAAAGCGGTATAGTATGTTTTGGGCAAGTATCATCATTGGCATTCTATGGTCCACCTGGCACTTATGGCCAATCCTGGCCCCAAATGGCCCTGTACATATTACGCCTCCCGACGTTGTGCAAACTTACGTGCGACTCATCTCGACTGCGGTTATCTATGGCTGGATCTATAACAAAACTGGTGGCAGCCTCTTGCTCGTTATGCTCGCCCATGCGGGGCACAACATAGCTGACGACATTCTTCCACCGGCAGCCGAAGGAACGGCGCTCATCATGGCCTTCTTGTATCTTGTCGCAGCCATTGCCGTGGTTTTGACGATAAGGGCCCAGATCTTCTCTCGCCCAAAGGAGAACGGACCGAGGACGGAGGCCAGCAAGGTTCAGCAAAGATCAGTCACCGAGCCAACGCCTTAGCGGGGAAAGCGAGGCTCTCATGCAACATATGTGTGCGGAGAAGCGTGATAGAATACATTGAGGCTATGTATATGAATCGGTTTATGTCATAATGAAGAATAGCATTACCATCCGGCATCCGTGGCCACAGCAGCAGCTTGAATTGCTTCAGGGGATCACGCTCACTAATCCTTACTGTCAGCGATTTGCCCATTCTTATGTAATTGGGACGGTGCAGGCGGGTCGGGGAATCTTACAGTACCGCCTCAGCAAGCAGGAACTCGCCAGGGGGGCTTTCTATGTGATTGAACCCGGCGAAGTCTGGGGTTGCCAGTCTGAGGAACTGACATTTTCTCACTTACTGGTTGATCCTACATTGCTGCAGCACATAGCGATAGAGACGCTGGGAACAGAGAAAGCTCTACCACATTTCCCAGCTTCTGGAATATGCAATTCAGCTCTCAGCCAGCTCTTCGCAAATCTTTCTGCTGGCTTAATCGAGCCTGCATCACAACTAAAACAGCAGGAGACACTGCTGACCGCTCTTGCGCAATTGCTCCTCTCGCAGGCCAGAGACCGAGCAGAGCTTGAGCATGTAGGAGGCGAGCACTCTGCCATCCGGCGTGTCAAAGCATACCTGGCAGAACATTATGCCGGGGATGTCTCTCTGGGAACGCTTGCTAGTATTGCCAATCTGAGCGCGTTCCATCTCACTCGCGTGTTTCGGCAAGCTGTCGGTTTGCCACCTCATGCTTACCAACTTCAGTTACGCATAGCACACGCCAGGAATTTGCTCGCCAAAGGCCTTTCCGTCAGCTACGTTGCCCATGAAACCGGGTTTTTCGATCAAACCCATTTCACCAAACAGTTCAAGCGACATGTTGGTATCACACCCGGAACTTACCGCAAGACAGCAAAATTTTACTAGATCCAGGATCTAAGAGCCTGCTATGCTAGGAGCGAAAGTTCGTACAATAAGAAAGGCAGAATAATAAGCATGGCAACGGCCGTAAAAGAACAACAGCTAACGATAGGCGACGTGCGCATTACCTATCTCTCTGATGGATATGCCCTCGTGCATCCCGCTCCTCTGTATCCCATGTCTACGCCAGCCGATTGGCAGAGCTATAAGCGCCTCCTGGATGCAAGCGGCCAATTAGTGTGTAGCCTTGGTGCATATGTAATTCAAACAGCTCATAGTACCGTACTGGTAGATCCCGGTGTTGGCCCGAAAAATAATGTTTTCCCTTTAGGGGCCCAGTATGGGGGAAAGTTGCTTGCTAATCTCGCCCTGGCCGATATTGATCCGGCCAGTGTCGATATCGTTTTTTATACCCATATTCATAGCGATCACGTGGGATGGATCGGGCAAAAAACGCAAGATGGACAAACGATGGTCTTTCCTAACGCCCGCCAGTTGGTCCGCGATATTGAGTGGCGGCGCTTTGATGATCCTAACGTCAGCCGAGCCAGGGTGGAAGAAGCGCTAGAGCTATTGCAGGATCATATTGAGCTCGTAGAAGACAGCCAGTGCATTGCTCCCGGCATAACAGTCATGGCCACACCCGGTCATACTCCTGGACACTCCTCGCTCGTCGTGCAAGCAGGAAATGAGCGCGTCTTGATCCTTGGGGATGTCGTGCATAGCATCGTGCAAATTGATCATCCAGAATGGGCCTGCACCCTGGATCTTGATCCTGAGATGGCCATACAGACGCGTGAGCGCATGTTTCGGGAACTGGCAAGATCCGCCACCATTGCTGGAACCTCCCATTTTGCCGATTCCGTCTTTGGTAGATTGGTACAGAGAGATGGCAAGCGCCGCTGGGAAGCACTCTAACCTAATGAGCGCTTCACCCCGGCAGAAGCCTGGATTCACAGCAAGCCAGCTCAGGCGGAAATCCTTCTAGCAAAATATCTCCAACTGGATCGAAAGACAGCCCATGCTATCTTCATCTCTACCTTGCCAAGTATTCCCTCAACGCCCCAAATCAGCCAGAAGGAGTTCAACGTTGCGAATGACTTTCATATGAAGGCTGGCTTAATTGCTCTTGCGCTCCCCTATTCGACTTTGGTGGCCACTGACACAATCAACCAGGCTCTCAGGAGTATGGTCAGTTCATCGTAGTGCTTGCGTCAAGCCCGCGTAGAGAACAGATCATCATACTCTTTAAACTGAAGGCATGGCGGTCTGCTTCGCTTATCTCTGAGCGGGCAGTACAGTTCTTCCGATCAGTAAATGCTCATCTTGAGGAAACACCTCATCAATGCGCGCTCCATAGCGTTCATGTACCCACAGTTGTAGGGGTTCGAGCGATGCCTCAAAGAGGTCATCGGGTAAAGACCAGGCTCCCGCCCGCTGATAGTGCATGAGACTCTCGACAAGAGAGCGGGCAGTAACGGGCCGCTGCCAACTAAGAATCTCCCATTGCTCGGTTGCCAGGCCCTGCGTTTGTAGCCAGGCCGTTACCGACTGTTCCGCGGCTCCAACAAACCTGACGCTACCTCCTAAATGCTTGACGATCTTGCTCCACTCTCTCCTGATCTCCCCTGATCCAGGCTCCCAACATTGCTGCCAGTTCTCGTTCCAGCAACGGATCAACATGCCTCCTGGGCGCAGGACACGCACGACTTCTTGGAGGGCCTTCTGCCATGCACTCACAAAGTGGAAGACATGGGAGGCAATCACGACATCAAAGGAGGCATCCTGAAACGGGAGCGCGGTCATATCTGCTTTGATCACGCGCGTCCTTGTATGCTTGCGCTCATGAACAAAACGCAGCACTTTTGGTTGCTGCTCTGCCTGCTCATCAATCTCGCTTCCCCACGGCGTTGACATCTCCTGCCAACCTGCCGCCTGTAACTTCTGCACAAGCCGGGTCAACATGTTCTCTGAAATATCGACCCCGGTGTACTGGCGTCCAAGTTCAATCAAAGGAAGAGCTACCCGCCCGCTGCCAACGCCTACCTCCAAGAAACGCGTCTGAGCATTCCCGCGTGCCGCCTGATCAATTGCCTGAGCCAGTTGCTGAGACACGTTCTCAGGATAGCCACGCATGGCGTCATACGCCTGGGCCAGAGGATCAAATGAGATTGATGTCATGCTCTCTTTATATCTCCTTTTGTTGCATATTCTCTGTAAAGGTGTAGGTCCATTGCGCAGCCAGGGCAAGAGTTGCCCATAGGCAGCTAAGATCCAACCAGGAAGAGCGCAAGGACACGAGAAAGATGCAGCGCGAAATTCAGCAAAGCCCCCTCATGAACGCTCGTACCCTGGTTTCCTCTATAAGCACTATAGAACAGAGATACATGAGTTGTCAAGACAAGCAAAACAAACTCAATTTGCTCCAATATTTATGAATAGATTTTTGCCATATGGCAAGCGTTCTAACCCGGTGATGGCATAAGTCGCCATAAATGCCTTCCCGTCACAGCGCGTAGAACCGTCAATGAGCCATCCCGCAAGCACACATAGACGTTCTCGTTCTGAATATATGGAGAAGCAGTCAGACCCTTTATCTGCCAGAGCTCTCGGCCCGTTTCTCTCTGAACTGCCGAGAGGAGGCCATCCTGAGCTACAAGATAAACAAGCTTTCCCTCTTCCTGGATCGCCTGTTGATCAAGCCTCAATGTGCCTGCATTGATATGCCAGAGAATATGGCCAGTGCTGGCCTGAAGCGCGAAGAGAGAGCCATCTATCATACATAGATAGATAATCCCGGGCGAGACAAATGGCTGACCAGGAAGACTTTTAAGCCGCGTTTGCCAGAGTAACCGACCATCCGAAGCTTGCAGAGTGGCGATTGTCCCTTCGCCGCTACAGACCAGGAGCTTATTTTCCGAGAGCTGCAACGTCCCCCAGAGAGACTGGGCGCCACGATAGCGCCACAAGCGGGTTCCATCGCTCATACGAACCGCCTCAACAGCTCCATCAGGCGAAAAAAGATAGACTACTCCATGGGCAAAGGGAGGCAAACCATTTACACCTCCTTGATAGTGCCACAGCTCGCTACCGTCACGAGTGCGTAGCGCTCTCAGGCCCTCGTTGGCTGACTCGACATAGGTAATGCCTGCATTTGAGGTTACGAACCATGTGGCATCCCGTGAAGCATAGCGCCAGAGCAACGCGCCATCATGAAGCCGAAATGCCTGGAGAAGCTCCCCTTCTGAAGTGTTAAGGTATAAAGCATCTGAGCCGAGCGCAAGATTCGCATTTGCCCTTGCCGAAATATCGATTTGCCGCCGCCAGAGGAGGCTTCCATCTGCCATGCTCAAGGCTAGCAAGCTGCTTTCTGGTATGTGTATGCCCCTGACTAACAGGTAGAGGGACTGCTGACCATGCAGAAAAGCTAGCGGATAAACACTTGACAAGGGATGCTGCCAGAGCAGTTGTCCATTCTTTGCACTTAATGCATAGACATGGCTCTCCTGGGCTGTGTAAGCGATACAGTAGAGGGTTCCGTTGGCGAGTATTACAGGAGGTCTCAAGGGCCAGGCAGGAGAGACCCGCCAGAGAAGTCGGCCAGTATCCGGGGCTGCCGCTTCCATGCTTCCAGTAGCGCTATCCAGAAGATATAAGGCATGGGAAGTTGTGGCAACAAGCATCAGTGTAGCGGAGAGAGAAGTAGGGAGAGGACGTTGCTGAGAATAGGAGGTCAATATGGGAAGTAGAATCAAGACGAAAAGAAGGCCAACCAGCATAAGAAGAGCGCCGCCCATGATATATCGCCGCATGGGGCCAGAAAAATAACTTTGCAAGAAGCGCTGAGGCGCCCCTTGCTTGCCCTGACCAGGATCGCTAGCATCCAGATCTATCAACTGAAGCTGCATTTCATCATCGTCAGGTTGGTTAAAGTTATCCATACGCTTTTTCCCTACAAATATATTTCTTGCAAATTTTCCATCTCCTATAACATAGCAAATTTAAGATATAGCAACAATGCTTCCCTTGCACCTGGTAAGTTCTGGCAAAAGTTTGTGAGCCTGCAGAACGCAGGCCCACATATTTAATCTTCGTTGGCACCACTGTGTGCCGTCTCCAGCTCTCCGCTAACAGAAGAGTCAGGCTGTTCAAGAATAACAGCCGGGAACCAGAGCATAATCAGCAGGCCAAGCAGGGCCATAAGCAGCATAGTCAGGAAGACCCAGAACAGGCTTTGCGAGAAGGCAGCTCTGAGCTGCTCCAATAAGGCAAGAGGCAGGGTAGCGCGCAGGGCTGGCGTGAGCAATACAGTCATTGCTGACGTCCCTTCTGGTAACCGTTGCCCAGAAGCGGCCACACGAGCGATAATAGGCATAAGGCGCTGCTGTATCTGCCCATTCAGGATGGCGCCCATCACGGCAACGCCAAGGGTTCCCCCAATCATCGAAACGAACTGGCTTGATGCCGTTGCCACCCCTACAAGCTCTTTGCGCGCCGCGCGCTGGACCGCAAGGGTATAAATTACTCTTGCCAAGCCAAAACCGATGCCGCATACAATCATGGCAAGGGCGAGAAAGGCAAAGCCAGTCTGTTCGCGGAAAAACACCATCATACCGGTTCCCACAGCTATGAACAGCGCCCCGGTTAGCACGATAAAGCGGTAGCCAAAGTAGCGCAAGATGAGCGAGGCCAGCATGGAAATGATGGCCCAGCTTACCAGGTTTGGGATGAGGACGGTACCGGCCTCAGTGCCGCTGCTACCCTGCACTCCCTGCACAAAGAGCGGGACATACGTCGTCAGGCTAAAGAGGATGCACCCCAGCAGAAAGCTGCCGCTATTGGAGAGCGCGATGGTGCGCTCAGTAAAAAGCTCAAGCGGGAGAATTGGCTCGGCCGCGCGCCTCTCGACAAGGAAAAAGGCTACTGATAGGATGAGTGTAGCAAGCAGTAAAGCAAGGCTTGGCAAAGAGACCCAGGCCCAGGCCGTTCCCCCCTGCAGCAGGAAGAGCAACAAAGCAATCACCGCTCCTGTTAACAAGATGGCGCCAAGATAATCAAGCTGATGCTTCTGGCGCACAAAACGCTCTTGAAAAAAGATGGCGAGCAGGACAATGGCGAGCAAACCGAAGGGAAGATTGAGATAGAAGATCCACTGCCAAGGAAAATGATCCACGATCAATCCTCCAAGCAACGGACCAACTACACTTGCCACGCCCCATAATGCCCCGATGGCACCTAGCATTCTGGCATTCTCCTCAGCCGAAGAAGAGATGTCCGACATAACAGTCAAGACGAGTGGCTGAATCGCTCCCGCGCCCAGACCTTGCAAGCCACGAAAGAAAATCAACTGCTCCATGCTCTGCGCGGAGCCACAAGCTGCGGAACCTACCAGAAAGATCACCGCGCCAACCAGCAATAGAAGCTTTCGACCATAAATGTCGGCAAGCTTACCATACAAGGGGACAACCGTCGTAGAAGTCAACAGGTAGGCCGAGAATGCCCAGGAATAGAGCGTTATGCCGCCCAACTGGCTAACAATACCGGGCATTGCTGTGGCAACAATCGTCGAATCCAGGGTTGCCAGCGCTAAGACGAGCAGTAAGGCAACAATTGTTATAATTTTTGTGCTTTTTGGCATGCGTATATATGCTCACTCTCTTCAAAGGAACTGCGTTCTTGTCCTCTCTTCACTCATGAGCCGGAATGGATATGGGCAGCCCTTTCTCGTTGGAAGCGAGCTCCTCACTGCTTCAGACTGGCAACAATGCCAGCCAGGGACGCGCTCAAAAGGGGCTCCTCACGAGAAGGCTGGAAGGCTCGATTGTGCAGAATGAACATATCCTTTCCATTGTATTGAAGCAATACTAGAATCTGCTAGCTTTTGCTTAGAGCAGATCCAAGATGTAGAGGCATGCATGCCTTATGATCCAAAGCTGGCCACGCTTTTTGCAGGATCACAAAGTCTACTTTATAACACTGATGCAAGGGGTGAGGGTTTGGAAGAATACAGTGCAGGTTGTATATCTACAGAATAATTCTAGTGAGCTCCTATTATCTTTCCACTATATCATAAGGAAATTAGAGAGGCGATAAGCCTACACCCGCGGCAGGAAGGTTTCGCCAAACGCAAACTTCTCACCTCTCTGAGAGCTAATTTCATTACGCCCCCTCCTTATCTCGCACGCGCTCGTCGTTAGCCTTATCACTATTAGCTTGCTGCTCTGTATCGCGCAGTTTCCCAAGGCTTTGCCCATAGAGAAATGTTATACCGCTGGCGAGAACAGTGAGGCCCGTGAGCAGGAAAGGAGAAATCAGCAGAACCAGGGGAATGGATAAGGTGTAGATCAGGACAAGACGAATGAGAAACTCAACTACATATATGACTCCCCACAGAATTGTCACATTGCGGATGTAGATCCTAAAAGCCGAAAATTCTCTCCAGGCTCCGTCATACGCGGCCATCTGCTCGCGATTGTTGCCAGTAATGAAGTAACCGATGATATAGTACCAGACAGGCTTCTGGAAGAGGAGCGAGATGAGGCAGATGATGCCGAAGAGCATCGTCAGAAATGATTCGCGAATCAGGAGGAGACGGGCATCCCCGGTCATGAAGCTCAGCCCGAGAGAAACAGCAATAGTTACGAGTGAGAAGGCACCCAGCACATCTACGCGATGCTGGCGGATAAGGGAAATAATGGTGCCAATCAGGGCAGGCAGAGCCGAGAGCAACAGCGCGTTCACGTCGGAGGCCGATGTGAAGTGCTTCGCCAATTGGTAGACGACGAGGACAAGAACGCCATTGAGCAGAATGCTGGGGAGCAGACTGGTCATCAGAGTGCGGAAAGACGGTGATTGTATAGGTTGAGCAGTCCCGGACTTGGGATTTACAGGGGCGGGTGAAGGTGTCATAGTTGGGTCTCCTTTCTCGTGCTCATCACATAAACGGATCTTTCGTGCGAAAGATCCGTTTTTTAGCATGTTCTTTTGGGAATATTTATCTCACGGGTGGGATTTCTGCGGCTTCAATGTAGGATACAATCTTCCTCTAAGAAAGCCGGGCAAGCGATGGCATGACTTTAGTGAGGGAGGAGCAAGGTAGGGTTGCGCTGCCCCAGGATATCCTCCATCCGCGTCTGTATGCCAGTTTTGAATGTTTGGGGATAGATATAGAACCGTTTCTCACGAATAGCTTCAAAGACGGTAGCGGCAAGGTGTTGGGGAGATTCCCCCCGTTGTATAGCCTGCAGAATAAATTGACGTCCTGCCTCCTCTTGAGGAGACGATTTTGTCTCACCAGGAGCGTTCTCGACTGGAGCGTTCTGAAGTCTGACCGGACGATTGCGCTGCGAGTCCTGAATACGCGTCTTCACATAGCCGGGACAGAGGACGGAGACTCCAATGCTGGCATTCCTTAGCGTTAGCTCATGGTACAAGGTCTCAGAAAGGCTCACCACTGCATGCTTGCTTGCCTTATATACACTCAAACCTGGGCCTGAAGTGAGGCCCGCCACAGACGAGGTATTGACAATATGGCTCTCGGCGCGCTGCTCAAGCATCCTTGGGACAAAGAAATGGATGCCGTGAATCACGCCCCAGAGGTTGACCCCCAGAACCCATTCCCAATCGGCCAGGGTGCTTTCCCAGGCGGTCTTGCCTGCTCCCACACCCGCATTGTTAAACAACAGATGCACCTCTGAGTAGGTTTCAAACGCTTTCCTGGCAAGTGTTTCCACCTCTGCAGCTTGTGAAACGTCAGTTGGAATCGCAAGGGTTTGTGCGCCCTGAGCGGTAAGTTCTTGGCTGACTTGCAGGAGAGCTTGCTCTTCAATATCGGCAAGGACGACCTTCATGCCCTCCTTGACACAATGTTCGGCAAGTCCGCGGCCAATGCCGCTGGCCGCGCCTGTGATGACTGCCACTTTTCCTTGAAATGTTTTCATCCTCAGTTCCCCTTTTTTCTTTGCTTGCTTTTCCGGGCAAAAGTAGTGAGTGGCCCCTCTTCCATATACCAAAGTATAGACGGCAGGGGCAGAACAACACATGACCCAACGGTCACAGATTGCGGGCCTATTTTTACTGTCTCCTGTTAGGACCAGCGCCATAGTCCTGAATAGCAAGACCCATGACTAGAGACACTGGCACGGAAGGAGATTTTAGAAACACTACGGGAAACAACCAGAGACTGGATACACGTATGGCAGAGAAGCAAGGATAACGTTTTCAAACGGACCAAATACTATTGAACAGGCCTGCCCCGAGCTGCCTGAGGCGTTGCGGAGGTTAGCAATCTCCTTTGGCCTCTAACTAAATTTTGGCGCTTTTCCTTTTTACAGCCTTCCAAATGAATGGAGCATAATCTCTGTTCTATACTTAAACGTTTGGTGTGAATGAGAAAGGACTTGAAAGAGCTTGCACAAGCCCCCTATGTTGCTGACAAAGGGTTTGCTGGAGAAAAGCCTCACCGGCGATGGCGCGCACAGAGCCGGGCAGAGGTGAGAACGGTCCCTCACCAAACCAGTCGGCTTCGTTGGCCTAAAGCCCTGCAGCGTTGGGGAGCGAGCCTGCGACAGATCATTGAGACGGTCAATGACAAACTGCTCAACACATTTCGCCTGGCTCGTGAGCGACCGCATGATCTGACTGGATTTCAAGCTCGCTTGGCAGCCAAAGTCAGCCTGCACAACTTTTGCATGTGGTTGAATGGGCATCTGCAACGGCCTCCATTGGCTTTTACTGATTTGATTGACTGGTAAATGGGTTTTCATAACTCACACCAAACGTTTAAGATAGGAAAGATTGCCTCCGTGCTGTGCAACGTACAGAACTTGCGTAATAGCCTTCACAAGCAGTTCAGGTTGATAGAACTGAATGACATGCCCACTCTTGCTGGCGATAACTTGCTTGCTATTCGAAGAGAGGAACCGGGCAAGCCTATTCTGCCAGAGTTGCTCCTGATGAAGTGAGACAGCATCCGAGAAATCAGAACGACCAGCGGTGAGCACGATTAGCGGAAGATGACCAAGGGAGTATCTATGAGCATGAACCTCAGCTTCACTTACCGCATAGCCAGCTTGCTCCTCATAAGTCGCTGTAAAGTATTTTGGAAGGACCATCAGAGCTTTCACCATAGGCAATACAGAGGAATCGTAGGTACCAAGATCGTCAGGATACAGATTGATTAGTCCTGCCAAGCGCATGATACCTACCTGGGCAAGCGCATGGCATATGTTTATGACCTGATGCGTGACAGGAGAGACGGCTAATGGTTTTCCTTCATCTGGCGCATCGACCAGTATCAGACCCGCAGTATCCTGACGATACTCGCTAGCATAGAGACGCATATTCAATCCTCCAAACGAATGTCCCACAAGGATAAATGGTCCGGTAACCTGAGCACGCGTCAAAAGAGTAGTATGCAGAGCAGTAACAATTTGCTGACTCGTTTGTGATGTTGGTCCTGGATCGCTCCATCCCAGGCCTGCTCGGTCATATGAGCAGACACGCGTGAAACGTGCTACTTCAGGCTGCACTCTGCTCCAGATTAGCGAACTAACACCAAGGCCAGCATCCAGGATGACAGTTGGGCTGCCCTTGCCAGTACAATCGATGTGGAGCCGATACCCGCCAACTTCAACCAGCTTTCCAGGCGGCGGGTAGGCCTGGGCATCAATAGTTGTGCCAATCATCTGATATCCCCACCCGGCAAGCAACAGCAATAGCACGCTAAACCCTAGAATACCCCACCGTTTCCAGCTTGCTTGTTTCCCTATTTTTACCGAGAAAGGTTTCTTCCTATCATATTGACTCTTTTGTCTATTCATGAATATATTTCCTCTAGAACGACTTTATTGCCTTTCATCGGAGCTACTGCTTCAGAGAGATAGAGATATCTTTCTCGCTTGTGAAAGAATCTCATTGAGAATGTTATCAAATAAACACAAGCGAAGTCAAGGAGTGATTCAGGTAGGAGATAACTGATCAGGCATCATTAAAGTGAGGAGGAGTGGGTCTTCTGTGGTCCCAGCACAGAGAATACAATCATCCTCTATGAAAGCCGTGCAAGTGCTTAGTGAGGGAGAAGCAAGGTAGGGTTGTGTGGCTCCAAGATATCCTCCATCCGCGTCTGGATGCCAACTTTGAACGCTGGAGGATAGATATAGAAACATTTCTCGTGAATAGCTTCAAACGCAGAAAGGAGATTTGTCCACTTTGCTGGAAACAGATGTATCTCTCATCGGCAGCCGGGCGCGTATAACAAAGAAGCAAGGCCATCCTTCAAACGGACCAAATATTATTGAACAGGCCTTGCTCCGAGCTGCCTGAGGCGTTGCGGAGGTTGGCAATCTCCTTTGGCCTCTCTCTAAAACTTTGGCGCATTTCCCTTTTACAGCCTTCCAAATGAATGGAGCATAATCTCTGTTCTATACTTAAATAGAATCACTCATCAGGAGCCGGCTCGTTGTAAAGATCAGCGTGTTTCGTATTCCTTGACACGCTGCAACCATTCGCGCATAAGGGACCGACAAAGCTCATCCTGTTCGATATTCACAAAATGACCGGCGCGATCAAGTACCGCGAAGGTTGCTCTGGGAAAGTTCTCCAGCAGATTCCAGGCATCCCGATATCCGCAGAGATGGTCCTGGCGCGCAGTTAGAATGAGCGTTGGGGCCTCAAAGCTGGCTTGCTGGGGGTCCACTTCAAAAGAGGCGGGAGCAGCTACTTCCAGGCGCCCATTGAAGGCATGGTCGGCTTTAATGACTTCCGATAGCACTATGGGCATGACCTCAAGCACTGGCTCGCTCTGTACCACAACGAGATCCTCGACGAGCCCCGCCACATGCGGGCTGGCGCTGGTCAGGAGCTGCGGATTTTCTACTACGATAGCTCTAGAGGGAAGCTGGGCCTGTGTGGGATCAGCTTTTACTTGAGGGGCACACAACAGCAGACCATCGATCGACGCGGCACGTTGCGCTAGCACCCCACGTGCCAGGTAACCGCCATAGGAGAGCCCGGCAAGGATAAAGCGTTGGCCGGGAATGACAGCATCAATAAACGCTAGCATAGTCTCGATCATCTGGTCGTGCGTGGCCAGCCGCTCAAGGCTGGGCGTGAGGCCGGTGCCGGGCAGGTCGGGATAGATGCGCAACCAGGCGTCCTGCTCCGTAAATAGGGGCTCCATAAAGCGCTTCATGATGTTGTGATCGCTTGGCCGCCCTGGCAGCATTATGATAGGCCGACCGGCCCCATAAGTTTCATAGAAGATTGAGAGATCTTCGAGATTACATTGCATCTTGCTAACTCCATTCATGCGTAAAGATCTTTATTTAGCACATGAGAATATAGCACAGAGGGATAAGGCAAAACTTCTCGCATCTTGCGCTAAAGTTCGCCCGCAGGCCTGGCATCGTCAGGACTAGCGCTGTTGAACGAGGGTAGCCACTTCATCCTGAATCTGTGTATGGACGCGCTGATCATACTCCTCGCGAGCCTGCGCAACTTCCGGCAAGTGTCCATAAGCCCAAGCGCTGAGGGCTTTCATGGGTTCAACCAGCGTCTTTCCTAATGGAGTGAGAGAATACTCTACGACCGGAGGCACAACGGGATAGACGACGCGCCGGACCAGGCCATTGCGTTCCATCTCCCGCAATGTTTGAGCCAGCATTTTCCGCGAGATGCCTTCAATCCGCTTGAGGAATTCGCCAAAACGCATAGTTGTACCCGCTTCCAGAGCATAAATAATCAGGGGAGTCCACTGATCAGCGATTAATTCCAGCACTTGCCGCGAGAGGCAGTTGGCGCGGAAAAGATCTGGTTGTGTTTGCTGCTTAGTTTCCATATGGTAACTGTATCACTTTTTAGTTACTTCTTACAAGTTATATGTATTGCGGTTATAGTAGCTGCAGGTGATGGATCATCTACTCAGTTTAGAGAAGAAAACCTATCTCCCACATATTATAAACTATTGTCTCTTGTTCTTTGAGATTTCTCTCTCGAAAGATGAGGTTTTCCTGATGGCAGATCCAGAAAGCATGCAGATTCGTCGTTATTTGCTAGATCGTCGGAGCAATCCAAACGCTCCAACAACCCTTGAAGGCCAGCGCGTCTCCTATGAATTGCTTGTAGAAAACTATACCGGCCCGCTTCCTTTGCCCGTAGGTACGCGGGTAGAGCCTATCGAGATAGATAGAGTGCCGGCTGAATGGATATATCCATCTGTCACCGATGCAGAACGCGTGATGCTGTTTATGCACGGTGGGGCCTATGTGCTCGGTTCGCTTAAATCGCATCGCGATCTGGTTGCGCGCCTGGCAAACGAGGCCAGAGTACGAAGCCTGCAGATTGACTATCGTCGCGCGCCCGAACACCCATTCCCAGCGGCATTAGATGATACACTGATAGTCTACCGCTGGCTACTCGCCAGAGGAACAAAGCCGGAGCACATCATTCTTGCCGGAGATTCGGCCGGCGCGGGTCTGGCGCTGGCTCTATTACAAGCTTTACGCGACAAGAACATGTCCATGCCTACAGGAGCTGTACTTTTTTCGCCCTGGACAGATCTTGCCGGCACGGTGGAGAGCCGGTCTACGCGCGAGTCCAGCGATCCTATCTTCACGGGAAAGCTGATTAACTCATTGGGTCCTTTATATGCTGGGAGCGAAGATATTCACAATCCGCTCATCTCGCCAATTAACGCGGATCTGCACGGCTTGCCGCCTCTGCTTATTGAGGTTGGCCGAGACGAGGTTCTTCTTGATGACTCTCTTGTCATCGCGGAACATGCTAGAGCGGCTAATGTTCCAGTCGAGCTTACGGTCTGGGATGATATGTGGCACGTCTTCCAGCAATTCGCTTACGTCTTGCCCGAAGCGCAGCAATCCCTTGAGAAGGCTGGAAAGTTCATTCGCCGCCAGCTCAAGTTGTCTTAGCCTGACTGGTCTTTCTATGAGCGGGCCTTATGTACATATGTGTACCAATGAACGATTAAAAAAATAGCCGATATAATACAGAAGGAGCAAACTAATGCCTAAAGCAGTAAGATTTAATCAGTATGGTGGGCTCGAAGTGTTGCAGGTTGTCGAAGTTGAGCGCCCTGTGCCGGGTCCGGGCCAGCTCCTTGTCAAGGTCAAGGCTGCTGGCATCAATCCAGGTGAAGCCGCCATTCGTAAGGGCTTGCTCGACCAGCTTTGGCCGGCTACATTTCCCTCTGGTCAGGGCAGCGATCTGGCTGGAGTCATTGCCGAGATCGGCGAGGGAGTGCAAGGTTTTGCCGTGGGCGATGAGGTGATTGGTTTCACCAACAAGCGGGCAAGCCAAGCCGAATTTGTTGTCGCAGAAGCTAGCGAGCTTACTCGGCGTCCGCCCAACATTCCCTGGGAAGCTGCCGGCTCACTGTTTGTAGCTGGAACATCGGCCTACGCAGCGATCCACGCCGTTGAAGTGAAACGAGGTGATACTATCGCCGTCTCAGGTGCCGCAGGCGGCGTTGGCTCAATCGTGGTTCAACTGGCTGTAAGGATAGGGGCAAAGGTCATAGGCCTGGCAAGTCCAGCTCATCATCAGTGGTTAAGCGCACATCAAGTCATCCCGATTACCTATGGTGAAGGCGTTGAGGTGCGAATTCGCGAGGCCGCCGGGGATCATCTCGACGCCTTTATCGATACCTTTGGCGCCGATTACGTCGAACTTGCCCTTAAACTTGGCGTGCGACCAGAACGCATCGAGACGATTATCAACTTTGAGGCTGCTGACAAGTATGGCGTCAAGGCCGTGGGACACACGGTCGCGGCAAACGCCGAGGTACTGGCAGAGCTCGCGCAGTTGATCGACAAGGGTGAACTGGAGATCCCGATTGCGCGCACCTATCCCCTCAGCGCTGTGCAAGAGGCGTATCGGGAGTTGGAGCAACGCCATACGCTTGGCAAGATTGTGCTCGTGCCCTGAGCGCTGATGGCTAAGCGCATCCTTTAAAGAGGGATGAGATAATACGTAACGCACAGCAGGGTACGTGTATCAATAGTCCTTAAGAGGTCCGGGTAGTAATATCTAGTATCCGGACCTCTTAGCTACCCGCCTTTTGCGCATCTTTATCTATAAGTTAAACCCGCCTGATCGCCGAGAGGGAATGGAAAGCGGTATCCATTCCCCCTTCCACACCCTCCTCACTCTCTTCTTACTTCCCCAGTATCACAATCGCCCTATTAGATGTGGACTGAATGCGCAGCCTGCGAATCTCTTTATACTCAGGCGAATCATACCAGCGTTTGAAATGTTCTCTATCTTCAAATTCCAGGACAGCCACTCCTTGCGTCTGCCAAATCCCTTCAATTACCTCATGAGGGGCGCTTCCTCCTACCAGGAATTTTACCCCATATTGTTCAAGCGTTGATGCGGCACGTTGGCTATATTCTGCATGCATTTGTGGATCAGTTACTTTCATAGTATCGACAATAAAATAAACAGCCATCTGTTTTTCCTTTCATGCGCTTCTCCTCAGAGGAGAAACTGTTGCCAAATGCCTGGTCTTATGCATACCAGAGCAAAGACATATATCTATGTGCTAGAATTATGCAACCAACAGGATACTGGAACCAGGAGCGAATTTATTCTGGTATAAATGTAACCAGGATGAGGAAGAAACCGATGAATGAGCAAGAGCAACGAGCAGAACTAGCCCGGTTTTTGCGGACCCGCCGTGAGCGTATTTCCCCCGATCAAGCAGGTTTCCCAGCAGGAAAGCGCCGCCGAACGCCAGGGCTGCGCCGAGAAGAACTGGCGCTGGCCGCAGGAGTGGGAACCACGTGGTATACCTGGCTCGAACAAGGACGAGCTATTAGCGTCTCGGCTTCAGTCCTGGAAAGCCTGGCTCGTGTCTTACATCTCAATGAAGATGAGCGCGCCTACCTCTTTCTTCTGGCGCGCGGGCAGTCTCCTACCATTCCGGCTCCCGCAACGCATAGAGCTGACCCGGCTCTCCAACTCATTGTTGAGAACATGGGGATCTATCCATCCTATGTCATCTGTCCTCACTGGGATCTCATTGCCTGGAATCAGGCGGCCTGTCACATCTATGCTGATTTTAGAAAGATATCTGCCCGGGAACGCAACTTCCTCTGGTTTCTCTTTACCCATCCACAACCCCGCACCCAACTGGTCAACTGGGAAGAAGATGCGCAACGCACACTGGCCCTCTTTCGTACCAGCACGCAGCGCTATATCGGAGAAGCATGGTTGAGAGAGCTGATCAGGGATCTGGGTGAGGCGAGTCCAGAGTTTCGTGAATGGTGGCCACTTTACGAAGTGCAAGGAATGCAAATGCGCCCGATGCACCTTATACATCCTCTCGTCGGATCGTTACACCTGCAGGCCACAGCCTTCCAGCTTCCTGATCATCGCGATTTACGCATGATAGTGCATACACCCGTTCCTAACACCGATACCGCAGCAAAATTGACTGCACTTTTAGAAGAGACCTCATAACCAATGCCATCTGAGGAAATTGGCAGAGGCCAGAGGTATGGCTGAGCAAATGGCGCAAAGTAATCTGCTGTGAAAGTCTTGGCTGACTGAGGTGTAGCCAGGGAAGATAGGTCGAGATGTGCAGATCCAGTGTAAGCGTACCCCGTTCAACTAAGCGCATCAAAGCGATACCTACCAACGGCTTGGTGGTTGAGGCAATGCGAAACAGCGTCTGTTGGTCACGGGTATGGCTCCCTTGTCCACACTGGTAAAGCCAAATCCCTGCGTAGATAGTAACGCTTTTTCGTGAACGACGGCCACAGCCACTCCAGGAATCCGATAGGTGTCCATCCATGCCCGAATGCGTCGTTCAATATGATACTTATGCATCATGTTTGCATACTCTGACAGCATGCCCGTTGAGAGAAAAGGAGAGAAAGAAGCGGTACTCGTAGTTCATCCATGTCCTGCCCCTTTAGTTCGTTGCTCACTTTTTCTTCTAATATACCCTGTGTTTCAGCAAGCATCCAGGGCAAGACATCCGTATTTTTATGGACATGGGCAATATGTGGTAGTACGATCACACTAGTAAGCTCTGGGCGAGTCTGTTTCCTGGCCAAGGCATGAGAAGTCATTTTCTTTTCCACAACCGATCAGCTATCATCCCAATGGGTGATGGCTGATCCGGCTTCCCATCCTTCATTGCTCGGACTGATAATTCATATGGAGCGCGCATCTATATCCTTTCCGCCACCTGGAAACGCACGTGCTTTCTGCACCCACATCTTCTATTTATAGCCCAAAAAGAGCGAGGTAGATGGACTCCCAGCGTTTTCCCTCAGTTTTCCTCGCAAAGCCTCAAAGTATGAGGTCACGCTACCGTGAGGCGAATACGGCTTGTGCTGCCTCATCGACCGGAAATAGTGCCGAGACCGCTGGATAGGTTTTACTGGTGACAGAGATATGCATATGCCGCACTCGTATAGGAAGTACCTCGCCGGTGCTCGCCATGCGAGCAAACACTATCTTTGTCGGCGCAACCTCCTGTCTGGTTGCTTCTTGCGACTTTTCCCAGTACTTTTGAAAGTCCACAATCTCATCACAACATTGCTTCACAAGCTGCTGGTACCAGGCATCATACTGGTAGAGCCTGTTATCCTCTTTGAAGTGTTGTAAGGTATACATTACGTGTTGCTGCCACATAGCATATACTTCTGTATCGCGCATGGAGTGCATCCGAATATCCGAGCGAAGGAGGAAATGAAACATCATGCGTTGATGCTGCGGAAGCATATCAAGAGAAGGCAACTCAAGGAGGCGGAGAAAGGACTCGTTCGCAGCCTCGACCCGAAACTTGTGCGTGACCATGATGGCCGGATAGGGCAATGCCTGCATGACCTGCTGCGCCTGCTCCAACGCTTGCCGCAAGGCACCGCCTTCCCACGCCGGCTGTTCAGGCACATATTGGGCTGCGAGCAGGATAGTGTTACGCTCACTCAGGCTACATTCAAGATAGTCGGCAATTGCCATCAGCAGGGAACGGCTCGGCACGCGCTGAGTGCGCCCGATCAGCCAGTTTTTATAGGTCGGGCATACTTCGTCATTGAGTTCTTGTTGTGTAAAACGCTTCAATTGAGGATGGCCCTTCTCGCGATAGTCTTCCTGGCGCTTGTAGCGCACAGCTTCAATGGCTGCGAGCAGTTGATGGAACACATGAGCCTGCTCTTTTGAGGGCGCACTCTCCTCTTTTATCGCAGATAGCGGTAATTGCATCTTTTCCTCATATAATTTTCTCTCGAATTCATACGAAATATGAAATAACCGAGGCCGCAAAGTCAAGCGTATTTTTACTCTTGGTAAAACATTTGCTTCCTCCTATACTATTCCCAGAAAGCAAATTTGCTATATAAAGAGAGGAGAAGAACAGATGAGTTCTATACGTGCGATAGTAGTTGATCCTGATGTTCCAGGGCGCCTGGCCATCAAAGAGGTAGCAGCGCCCCAGGCTGGCCCCTCGGAAGCGCTTGTTAAGGTGGAGGCCATTTCTTTGAATAGAGGAGAGGTGCTGGGTGCCATGTACTTCGATGCGGGTTGGCGACCCGGTTGGGATCTGGCCGGAACTGTCATCAAACAGGCTGCGAATGGGACCGGGCCGAAGGCCGGGAGCCGGGTGGTTGGTATGATTGCTGCTGGTTCATGGGCCGAGCAGGTGGCGGTTCCTACAGACCTTATGGCAGAACTTCCAGACAACGTTACGTTTTCTCAAGCGGCTAGCTTACCTGTTGCTGGATTTACTGCGCTCTGTGCGCTTGAGAAGGGGGGATTTCTCCTGAACAAGCGCGTATTGATTACCGGTTCCACTGGTGGGGTAGGACTCTTCGCCCATCAACTCGCCAGGCTCAGCGGTGCCTATGTCGTAGGTACTGCTCGCCAGTCTCGCCACGAGGCGTTAGTACGCGAAGCGGGAGCCAATGAGGTGATCGTGGGGGATGATCTCGCACCAGCGCAAGCCTACGGCCCTTACCACCTGGTTATCGAGTCGCTTGGTGGGAAAGCACTCGCCACCGCTCTCTCTCTCCTGGCACCCGGAGGAATCTGCGTCACGATAGGCTGGTCAGCAGCGGCAGAGGCCACAATAGACGTTATGAATCTCGTGCGAACCGGAAGAACTACCCTCTACGGGCTGAACGGGGGCACAGAATT
This sequence comes from Ktedonosporobacter rubrisoli, assembly GCF_004208415.1. GTDB lineage: Bacteria > Chloroflexota > Ktedonobacteria > Ktedonobacterales > Ktedonobacteraceae > Ktedonosporobacter > Ktedonosporobacter rubrisoli. Next base: position 594,187 of record NZ_CP035758.1, read on the forward strand.
AGTGAGCAGTACGCGATCCGAAGATCTTGCCAGGCTCGTGCAGTTGGTAGCCAGCCAGAAATTGAATACATATATTGAGGTGGAGGCTTCCTGGCACGATATCGGTGAGATCGCGCAACGCTTGCTGCAACGACAATTCACAGGTAAAGCTGTTCTACATCTTGCGTAGATTTTCCTTCCAATACAATCACCATCGAACCGACCGAGACGGGGCTTTGGAGCGAGCAAGGCACCCGCCAGAGGTCGTCCTTGCGTCCTCTGGCTCCTCCTTCGCTGGGGGAGCGGAGATAGCTGTCAATAATGCTCTCACAGATTTGCTCCAGTTCAGCACTGACTACCCGATCTTCGGAGTGAGGTGCATAAGCTTGTAAATATTCCTCTAATCTAATAAGCTCTGTCTATGTCTATTTTATCTCAAATGGGCCATAAGTGAAAAAATCCTCGATGATTCTATTGTCCTCATAGATCAGTTGCATCTTCTTTATTTCGTTGCGCGTAAACCATTGAACAGCCTGTCTTTCTGAGAGCGTTATATCCTTCAGCGAGATGTCAACATAAGCCCAATAAGTATGCTCTTTGCCATAGCTACGTTCGGCCTCTGTAAATAATGAGACATACTTTAATTCCAAACCAAGCTCTTCCCTTATTTCTCGTAAAATGCACTCCTGTGGAGTTTCCGGCTCCTGAATATGGCCGCCAGGAAGTGCCCACATGTTCGGATAGGGAATGGTTGATTTATCATCTCGAAGTTGGAGCAGTACAGCACGATGCTTATTTAGAAGAATAATATTGGTACCATGGATTCTCATATATTCATCCTGTTCCATTATAGGTGAGCTAGAGAACATTTCTTCTAGCTTGATAAGGTGAGGCTTCAAAGATCTCTGTGAAAGCATCACTACTCTTATGCAACCTTTGTTGAGCTAAGAAGATCACACGATGGATCTTGTCAAGTAGTGCAGGATAACGCTGACCACATAAATGTTCTAGCTGTGTAGCTTGCCGTATTGCCTCACTGGGATCAAGAAGGATGAGGACATTGTGCTTGCGAGACTTGGACGACGAGCACTTCAAATCCCGGTAACTCAATGCTCATTCCTTGCCAATCTATCATTTGGTCAAGAGCTTGTTTTGCATAATTTTCTCTTCTAGCAAGACTGATATCCTTCTGTACATGGAAGGCAAATCGCTTATACCCCTCTCCTTGCATATATTTTATGTGGTATAACGCTTGATCACGATCTTCCGCAGGCATATCAAGACCCTTTGCGAGCCTGGTCTAACCGCTCTATCCAATCCACTTAGGGCTTTCCACTGCTACAATAAGGGATTGTTAAAGGGGCGTCGCGATCAAGCGAATTGGCCCTTAACTGGGGGACCATCTCCTGGGGAGAGGTAATGGGGCGCGAGCTACATTACCTCTTCACCATACCTCAGTCGGCACAAAAATGAGAATGGAAATAGCCCTCTAACTCGATTACAGGGCGCTCATGCTTCCATTTTGCTTTAATGCCCTGGTAAGTGTTAATAATTTTATTGTAATAAAGCTTTGATCCAGCTTTTTTAGCCAGAGTTGCAGCTATCAACACCTGTGCGCAACTAGCTTCCAGGTCACCTCCCAAAGCAAGAGCTCTTGCTTGATAATAGGCAAGGTCAACCCGCGTAATAGGATCAGCAAGAGGATCAGGCAAGTTTTTCTCAACATACGAGAAGTTTTTATACGCTTCCTCGGGCTGGTTCAATGAAAGCCGCGCTTGCCCTTCCCCAAATACATACAGTGAGTAGCGAGTAATACGCGTGTAGTTAAAAGCTGTATCAAGTTCTGGCTGTAGAGGATAGTGCTCGTGAGCCAGGCCAATATAGGTAAATGCTTCCTGACGCTGTTGTAGCATCGCACATACCTCGGCAAACCCAGCGTAAACACGACCCCGCAAAAGTGGTGTTATACCATCTACAAGAGGTAAGGTTTGTTGATAGGCCTGGAGCGCTTTCTCTAATTGAAGAGTATGGAAAAACAAATTTGCACGTCGTATAAGCGTAGCAACCTGCAAATTTGTATTTTCGGCATACTGGGCGTAAAGTAAAGCTAGTTGATTCGTTTCCTGGGCAAAGTCGAAATTCTCTTGATCGATGGCATGCTCACAAAGGAGCTGGTAAACCTGTGAAGCTAACGCACATGCCTGTTTTTGGATTGGAGAAGATAGCTGAGCTAATAACGCTAAATGGAAACGATAGACTGGCAAAAGAGACATTACATACTGTGTTTTTCCCTCAAAATAGAGATCCCAACAAGCCGAAATCCCTTTTGCATACTCTGACAGCATGCCCGTTGAGAGAAAAGGAGAGAAAGAAGCGGTACTCATAACGAAAAGTTGCTGCAGTAAGTGACGGCGTTGTTCATCCATGTCCTGCCCCTTTAGTTCGTTGCTCGTTTTTTCTTCTAGTATACCCTGTGTTTCAGCAAGCATCCAGGGCAAGACATCCGCATTTTTATGGACATGGGCAATATGTGGCAGTACGATCACACTAGTAAGCTCTGGGCGAGTCTGTTTCCTGGCCAAGGCATGGATCTCCTCTGAAAGCTCCAGCCCTTCCTCGTCGAAAAAGTGCCGTGCCTGCTCATAGTACATCTTTGCCTCGCTTAGCATCCCAGCACGCTGCAAAAACGTCAGCAATGAGCCCAGTACTGCCTCATCCAACGGATAGAGTTCGGCCAGTTCGCGATAGGTCTTCTCGGCATGCCAGAGCATGTGGAGCTGCTCATAGGCATGGCCCAGGGCCAGATAGCAGCTTTTCTTTTCCTGCTCCACCCGCGCTAAGATGGCATAACGCCATTGACCCGTTTCACCTTCCAGCGGCTCTCCTCGCCCATAGAGTGCGTGAGCCTGTTCCAGGAGCGCAAGCGCCCGGGCTCCTGGCAGCCGCTCGGCTTCGTGAAGCAAGTTCTCAGCAGCCTCTAGATCGCTCCAAAGCGTGGTTTGATCGGCGAGATAGTAGCTCACCGCATTGCCTCTAAGCGCTTCTTTGCCGATGGCGTGACGGATCTTATAGACGGCATCGCGTAGATAGCGATCTGTTAAGTGGGGATCTTTCTCAGGCGGGAGGACATCCCGTATGAGGCGTTCGCGGGGTAGACATCTTCCAGGAGCACAGAGCAGGCGTTTGAACATCGGACGCGCATAGGTTTTGTTCCCCATCTCCTGCTCCGCCGATGTCCACGCCCCTTGCTCGTCGCGCTTCTCCAATCCAAAAATGCCAAGCAAGCAGACATGTACCAGTGGAGAAGGTTCATCTTTGTCTCTCATCTTCCAACCCTCATAGCATGAATATATGTATTTCACTATCTCTTTGTGAGTGTAGCACATTCTCGTAAAGTTTCCAACTGTTCTTTTATTGCGCTAGTCCTCACGATAGTACACACGATATCCATCTTGTCTTGCTCGGACTATGCTTCTTATGGATCTATGGAGAGCGCTTCATGGATCGACTTCGAGCAAAAAGGATGTGTGAGGAATCATGAATCAACATCAAGGAAATATTGCTGAGTCGCAAGATACTACCCTGACCCAGATTCTCTGGGCGCTACAACAGCTCAATCGGGCGCACCAGGCCTATGCGCTCACCTTGCCAGCTGAGCTGCGGCGGCAGATCGCCAGCGTTTTCAGTCTCCACTATCGCTGGCTCTTGCGCCAGCGCGTCAATTTCGGCTTTGACATTTCTCAGCAGCTCTATTTCTTGCATCTTCCAGCCATCACACCGGAGGATAACAACTAATGTGCAGAGATGAAGGATCAGGCGAGAACATTCAGGAACAGATGCACCCACAAACAGCGGAGCCACAGCCCAGCCAGGTAGCCCAACTGCGCGCCCAGATAGATAGCGAGCTGGCCGCCATGCAACAAGGACTCAGCGGGCTGGCCTCGGGCACGGCACGCCATCGCATTATCGCCGCCAGATTGCGCCGCGTCGATCACCTCACAAACCAGATGGCCGGCCACGTCGGCCAGGAAGCGGCTACAGATAGCAGTTGCCAGGCCTATATGCGCGTCTTCAATACCGACGACGAGAAGGAATCGCGGCATGGATGAAGGATTTGAGCTCGTTCTGTGGACGCTCAATGCTACCTTTCGTCTTGGCAACGTCACCCAGGATATTCCCATGATGAAAGGCTCATTTGCACTCTACGATGCCTGCCTCGCCTATTTGAAGCTGCATCGGGTCGCCCTCGTATACAACGAGGAAAAGGACTTGTACGTCTTTATCGATCCACAGACGGACCAGGAAGTCTCTTCGCCCATGCTTAAAGAGGAATAAAACTTACGCTTTCGAGCGCTCGTTAAGAGGTCCCGGCCTTGATAGCTGTCGGGATCTCCTGTATCAGGGCAAATTCAAGATCTCGAAAAGATTAAAAAAGAGCCAATTCTTGCTAGAAGAGGAAAGCAGTTAGTTGCGTGACGCCTGAATAGGAGTGATCTATAGTTCCTTATAGCCCTTGTTGCATTTTTCCTTCCTGTCTCGTCTTTCTATTCAGGGAGGGAAAAAGTATGGCAGATATGCAACATCTTATCAAAATTGGGCAAGGCGTAGATGAATGGAATAGATGGAGAAAAATGCATCCAGAAGTAGTGCCCGATCTCGATGAGGCTAAGCTGAACGGAGCAACATTGAACAACGCAGATCTAAGCCACGCTCACTTGCGGAAGGCCAAGCTAGAGGGTGCAAGCCTGAACCATGCTAACCTATGGGGTGCTGATCTGCGAGAGGCCAATTTGAGTGCAGCTAAGCTAAGAGAGTCAACGCTAAGCGAGGCGGATTTACGTGAGGCTAAGCTAGAGGATACAGATCTGAACTACGCTGACCTGCATCACGCTAAGTTGAGCGAGACTGATCTGAGCAGGGCTAAGCTGGACAAAGCCGATCTGAGGGACACCGATCTACGCCACGCTACGCTTACTAAGGCCGTCCTGAGCGAAGCATTGCTTAGTTACACAAATCTAAGTCAGGCTACGCTAAGCGAAGTCCTATTGGACTATGCTAAATTGAGCAGGGCCAATCTTAGCCTGGCAGATCTGCGTAATGCAGATCTAAGCTATGTCGATATGAACAATGCCGATTTGAGTAGAGCTGATCTGAGCGGGGCTAATCTTAGCAAAGCCGCTTTGAATAACGCTTGCCTGATTCAGGCAAAATTGCAGGAAGCCGATCTGAGCGGTATCGATCTGAGCTATGCCAATTTGAATAATGCCGATTTGAACAATGCAGAGCTGAGCGGAGCTGTTCTGAGTAGGGCAAAGTTGATCTCCGCTCAGTTGAAAATGGCTAATCTAATCGCAGCTGATCTGAGTTATACAAACCTGAGTGGGGCCGATCTGGGCAAAGCTGACCTGAGCGAGGCTAAGCTAACCATGGCCAGATTGAGTGGGGCTAATCTGCGAGAAACAAAGCTGAGAAGAGCACATCTTTACAAAGCCGACTTGAGCGAGGCAGAGCTGAACGAGGCCGACTTGAGCAGAGCAGATTTACGCCATGCTGACCTAAGCAGAGCAGATCTAAGTCAGGCTAACCTGAGCTGGGCCAGACTTACTGGAGCCAACCTGGAGTACGCAAATCTGCTGGGATGCGATACCTTTGGCATCTCAATCAAGCAGGCCAATCTCAAAAACGCTATTTATCGTGGCCACTTAGGTGGTTTCAACTTCCTCTAAATAAGCAAGCATCTGGTTGCTAAGCTGAAAAGCGCCCCATCCCCTGTTGTTGGGCAGTCGCGTGGGTTGGCTACTGCCGTTCCTCACTCCATCTGAAGTATTCTTGTTCCCAATTGTTATTTCGCGTTTCCCTGCTTCGTGGTAAATGCCCTACACCATGTGAGCAACTTTTTCCCTGAAACATGAGCAGTTGCCCCGAATGTTGAGCAATAGGATCATTGATCGACTGGATAGCTCCTCTAGAGGCGAAGCACCGTGTATCGTTTTTGTCAATTCAGTGTGTGCTTTTCGCTATGATCCTGGTTCTCTTTCCCCCTTGAGCAAAAAGACAAGTACACTTGACATCAACACCATCATTCGCTATAATAAGACAAGTATACTTGACAAAAAGGAAACTTTGCTTTACATCTAGGCGATGAGAAGCATCTCGAAAGGAGAGTTCTTCTATGAATCAGTCAGCTTCAAGGGACCAGTCGATTTCAAAAACCTATGTGCGCGAATTTCTTACAGCGATGCTCACCTATGCGGTGGTTCTTCTTGTCTCAGTCTCTTTGCTGAAACAGGGTCCGTCCCAAGCCTGGTGGCACATTCCGCTGGCATTGACTCCGATGATCCCTATCTTCTTTGCGTTGCGGGCGTCTCTGCGCTTTTTTCATCGGGTCGATGAATTGCAGAGGCGTATCCAATTGGAGGCGTTTGCCTTGAGCTTTGGTGCCACCTGTGTTGTGGCGTTCAGCTACGGTGCGCTTGAATATGCCGGTTTTCCAGCCTTGAACTGGACCTGGGTTCCTTCTCTCATGATGACATTCTGGGGGATCGGCGTAGCCATCACATCACTACGGTATAAGTGAGCCAATGGAGGGTGTGATGAAAAACCGATTGAAAGTGTTGCGGGCTGAGCACAACTGGTCACAGGCTCAACTCTCCACTTACCTGGGAGTTTCGCGCCAGACCGTCAATGCGCTGGAAACCGGCAAGTATGATCCCAGCCTGCCGCTGGCATTTAAGATTGCGCGCCTTTTCCAGTTGCCTCTTGAAGAAATCTTTCAGGACGATTGTCAATCCCAACAGTAAACTGCCGCTTTTCCAGCAAGTATCCTTGATGGGCAAATTCCCCAAACAGCTTGTCCACCAGGATACTTGCGTGATTTTTACCATGATACTGGTTGTATTTACACCCGGCCCGGAAGAACTGTCCGAACATTCAAGTCATTTTTGCTCATCATTGATCGCATGCACATCTCCTGGAATTCCCAACGAACGGGAAACAAAAGCCGCTTCAGAAGCGCTCTCTCAAGCAGTCAATGGTTGTGCTGCTCAACATTCGGGGCAACTGCTTACATTTGGAGGCAAAAACGGGCCACATGGTAGGGCATTTACCACTTCGCAAGCGAGCCAGGGATTTTCAGACGACGCGGGACACGCATAAACTGCTCTCCTATCAGGGCTTTTCGCTATGGGTCCCGCTCATCATCTTGCTTTAAACGAGGAGGATGTTACGCATTCTTCGCTCTGGAATGAGCCTATAGCTCCTTGTTCTGCGTGCGCTGCTTGCGCAGGCGTGCCCCTAAGCGAAAGGTCAGCACGCTGGCCAGAATGGTAAGCACATAGAAGAGGATAGATGAAATCACTAACACCTGGGAGATGGAAAATGTGTAAATCATAACCAGGCGAATGAGAAATTCGATCGTATAGAAAACACCCCACAGGATCGTGACCGTGCGGATATAGCCCCGGAAGGAGGCAAATTTCCAAGCGGTGTCATAGGCCAACATTTGCTCTTGATCGTTGCCTACCGTGAAGTAGCGGATGATATAGAACCAGATGGGCTTTGGGAAAATCAGCGAGATCAGGCAGATGACACCGAAGAGCACCGTCAGAAACGATTCGCGGATCAGGAAGAGTTTGGCATCACCCGTCATGAAGCTCAGGCCGATTGAAAGCACAATCGTAATCAGCATGAAAGCTCCCAGCACATCCACACTGCGCTGCCGGATCAGCGTGATGATTGTCCAGATCAGGGCCGGCAAAGCCGAGAGCGCCAGAGCAGTCACATCGGAGGCCGCAGTAAAATTCTTCACAAGTTGGTAGACGACGATAACGCACACGCCATTGAGCAGGATGCTGGGCCACAGACCAATGATCAAGCCCAGCAGCGAGGGAGACTTCAACGACTGGGCCAGCTCAGCATCGTTGGCCGAAGGGTTATATGTAGTTGGCATGATGTTTTTTCCTTTTTTTGTGTTTCTCGCATGAACCAGCTTACCTATGGCTTTCCAGCTCTCGATCCTCACCGTCGTCGGTCCGTGGAACAAGCCAGAACTGGAAAGCCCGCATTTTATTTTGGCAAAAGCAAGGTAGGATTGCGCGGAGTCAGGATATCCTCCATCCGGGTGGCAATGCCTTTTTTGAATTCCGGCGGATAGATATAAAAGCGCTCCTCGCGAATAGCCGCAAAGGTCATGTCGGCGAGTTGTTGGGGCGACATTCCCGCGCGAATGGCCTGCTGAATTAGTTGTCCAGCCTCCCGTTCTTGTTGCGACAGCTGCTCTTCGCTGGCAGTGTGCGTATCTGGCGCGTTCTGCAGGCGGGCCGGGCGATTGCGTTCCGCGTCCTGAATGCGGGTATTCACGAAGCCGGGGCAGAGGATTGAGACTCCAATGCTTGCCCCTCTAAGAGTCAGTTCATGATAGAGAGTCTCGGTCAGGCTCACGACCGCATGCTTGCTCGCCATGTACACACTCAAGCCAGGGCTAGAGGTGAGACCCGCCATTGAGGCGGTATTGACAATGTAGCCCTCGGCTCCGCTTTCGAGCATGCGCGGCACAAAGGAACGAATGCCGTGAACGACCCCGTAGAGATTGACCCCCAGGACCCATTCCCAATCGGCAAGTGTGCTCTCCCAGGCGGATTTGCCTGCTCCAACCCCCGCATTGTTAAACAACAGATGCACCGCCGAGTAAGTTTCGTAAGCTTTCTGCGCAAGCTGCTCTACCGCTGCAGCCTGCGACACGTCAGTCTGTACGGCAATGGTCTCGGCGCCTGAAGCGGCGAGCTCCTGGTTGGTTTGCTGAAGAGCTTGCTCCTCGACATCAGCCAGGACTACCTTCATGCCCTCCTGGAGGCAACGCTCTGCCAGAGCGCGCCCAATACCACTGGCTGCACCGGTGACCACGGCAACTTTTCCCTGAAAGGTCTTCATACGCTATTCCTCTTTATTCTCTCTTCTTCAAACATGTTTGTTGTTTCTCTGCCTTCGGTTCAACCATTCGTTAAACTCGATGAGTAAAATATAGCCGACAAAAGCTGTGAACGCCTGTCCCATCAGTCACGAATCACAGGCCTATTCCTGACGCCTCTCTGCTATGACCTGCGACCTAGATCATATAGGCCTATGGTCGCGAGCACTATATATATTCACGAGCAGGCCTAACATTAGAGAGCAGAAGAACCGTCGTCTGGCTCTTCTGTGCGAAGAGTCTCGTTTGTCTCAAGAGAAAGCAAGCGCAAGCCGAGGCGGCGAACGGTGAGTAAGACGCCATAGAGTGCGGCCTGGTCGGGCAAGGCCCCGCTGAGCAGGGTTGTCCCTCCAGGCTCATGCGTGATGTGCAGATCCTCAAACCACATCTGCCAGGATGGATCAAGATGCTGAGTGATGCGAATGCGACAGTGCAATTGATCGCCTCCTTCCCGATACTCCTGCCCTCTGGCAATAGTATAAAGAGCAGGAAGGTGATTTTACTTCACCCTTTGGGGCGATCTGTGGGATGAGAAACGGGAGCACGTTGGGAATTAGAGCAGATGAAGATCACGCGCACGCGCAAGTGCCTGGGTACGACTGCTCACCTGCAGCTTGTTATAAAGATGGCGCAAATGCGTTTTGACTGTATTGTGAGAAACCACAAGGATCTGCGCCATCTCTTGCGTCGAGCGGCCTGCGGCGAGCAGGTGCAACACGCGCTGTTCCCGGGCTGTGAGCGGTTCCAGAAGCAACGGCTGATCCAGAAGACGCGCCCGAGGTGGCCTTTGAGCTACCTGCTCAGGCGTGGGAGCAAGCTGTGACGCATTTCGTAGCATGGCTCGTTGGCGCTTTTCCTGGGCAAAGGCGGCCAGCAGCGTCGCGATGTAGGAGCCCGGGATAGGGGCAATCTCGTTCTCCTGGTTCCCTGACGTATCGAGCAGGCTTTGCAGCAGCTTTTGCATCGGCTCACCCATATCCAGGTAGACGCGTAGGTGGCCCTCACATCTTGTCAGGTGCAGCAAACGCCGAACCGCCGCTTGCGCAAGTTCTTGTTTCCCCATCTGGTGGAGAGCCGTGGCAGAGAGCGCGAGAGACGCAATGGTATCTTCGACATTTTCTGCGCGATCAAGATACTTGCGAAACGCTTCAAGGGTGGCGAGCGCCTGGCCGTATTGCTGCCTGACCAGCTGTACGCGGATCAGTGTGAGCACGCCTATATTCTGTGAGTAGTCCCAGTCAGCAGGACTAAAGACCACCTGTCTCGCCCAGGCATTCGCTGCCTCCATGTTCCCCTCAGCCAGCCACAAACGTACCTGGACATTGGTCTTCCAGAAACGAAAGGTTCCGCGCTCTTCCCACAGTCTGAACGGTTCCTCCTCCAACACCTCATTAGCGGCTTGCAGATTGCCTGCGGCGATTTCGAGTTCGACCAGGCTCCTATACCCCCATACCATATGATCCTTCTGCTGCCAGGCCAGCGCGTCAGTGATCGCCTGGCGGAGAAGCGTACGGGCCTCATCCAGATGATTCCATTCCAGGTAAACTGATGCCAGACAAATAGAAAAGTAGCCCGCCAGGTAAGCGCGCCCCTTGACATGCTCAAGCAGAGCCAGCGCCTCCAAGCTCTCCCGTTGGGTCTGGCGCAACAGCCCGGCTTTCAGAGAGGCCAGCGCCAGCCATTGCTTGACCTTGATGAGGGCAAAGCGATCCCTTGACATGCTCAGCCGTTGCTTCATTTCCAGGAGCCGTGGCAAAAGCCCCACGCCTTCTCCTCGGAAAGTATAGTGATATACAAAGGCGCAGGAGAGGGGGATCATTTGCCAGAAAATCTCATCATCAAGCTCCATCTGCATTCCCTGTTGGACCAGGCGCATAAATTGCTCAAGGTCATAGCTTACTTCTGCGATCAGCATCTCGCCCATCAAGCGCAGCAGGCGTATGCGTTGGCTAAGCAAGCGATGCTGGAGGAATAAGGGCTCTTGCTGCTCTTCCTCAGTTCCTAGCGCGGCTTCCTCAACGCGGATGAGCAGGCGCTCAACTTGCGCACGGATTGGGCTGATCTGGGCTTTCGAGGTATGCGCATACGAATTCAGCAGGTACCAGGCGGCCTTGAGGACAAAGCCAGCATGAGCCCGAATCATCTCATCAGGCAACGCCATGATCCAATGGAAGAGCGCCTTCACCTCTCCATGCAACCAGAACTGCTCAGCCCTTTCTTCTATCAAGCGTGCCGCGCCAGCGTAATCGGCGGCAGCCAGGCGCTGGGAAATCGCCTCGCTCCATTCGCCCTGCTGTTCATACAGGCTCGCCGCCCGTAGGTGCAAGGGCCGCACCAGTTCTGGCCGCGTCGCGCGCAAACGTGCCAGCAAAGCTTCGCGAAAGAGGTCATGCAAGCGATACCAACGCCGTTCTTCATCGAGTGGCACTAGAAACAGGTTCGCCTTTTCCAACTGCTCTAGCATCTGCTGACAGGCCTGGAGATCGGCCTGTGCCGTAACTGCCTGGCAGAAAGCTGCTGACAAGCGAGGCAGAATCGCACAATGGAGCAAAAAGTCCTGAAGCGGCTGCTCAACATGCGCCAGAATATCTTCCTGCACATAGTCCATCAAATAACGGTGACTGCCCATAAATCCGCGAATAAAGCTCGCACGATCCTGGGCATGCGAGAGCGCGAGCGCCGCCAGGTGCAGGCCCGCGATCCAGCCTTCAGTGCGCTGGGCCAGCAAGGCAATCTCTTTCGGGTCAAGCGGGAGCGCCATCGTCCGGGTCAAAAACTGGCCTACCTCCTCCTCTTGAAAGCGTAGATCGGCATCGCGCAGCTCAAGGAGCCTTCCACGCGCTCGCAAGCGCGCCAGAGCAAGGGGCGGGTCAGTCCGACTGGCCACAATGAGGTGCAGGTGGGCTGGCAGATGCTCAAGCAGGAAGAGCAGCGAGTCATGGATGGCCTGCTCTTCAATCACCTGGTAATCGTCAAGGAGCAGAAAGGTCGGGGTGCTCTGCACGCTCAGGTCCTGAAGCAGCAAGGCCAGGATCGTCTCCAGAGAGGCAGGCTGCGGCGAACGCAAGAGAACCAGAGCGCGCTCACCCACCAGGGGAGAAGTGGCCTGGCTGTACCTCAGTGCGGCGATGAGCGCCACCCAAAAACGTACCGGGTCATTCTCCTGCTCACTGAGCGAAAGCCAGGCCATGGGGTTGCCAGAGCGGGCAGCCCACATGGAGAGCAGCGTGGTCTTTCCCCAGCCTGCCGAGGCCGAGAGCAAGGTCAGCCGATGGAACCGTGCTGCATCCAGCCGGGTGAGCAGCCGCTCCCGCACCACCAGGGAGGAGGCGAGCAGCGGGTGAACCAGGCTGGTCGTAAGCAATGGCATATCAGGCAGCACAGCGGGCTCGGTAGCATCTTGCGAAGCTGCACGCGGAGCGAGGGTAGAGGCAATCGTTTCCAGATGCGCAAAAGTCACCCTGGCAGGCTGGCCGAGGTAGCGCTTGCTGGTGCGCTTGCCAGCTGTACGAGAGGCATACCAGTACTGGCTAGCATTTCGGCGCACTTCTTTATAGACGTTCAGGTGACCGGCAGCTCCCCGGAAGGTAAACGCCGTCACCGTCGCTAGCCAGGTCTGCCAGGCATCCGTCTCTTCTGAGAGAAAAACCCGCTCAAGCTGGCCCTGGGTAGACAACTCATACCCGGCGTGCTCCTGTGACCAGGTGAGGATATGCTGTGATGTTTTAGGCATCCTGCCCCTCTTTCGTGAATCGTGTTCTTCCCAACTTAGTACACATCCTCCCCAACACGGAAGAGTATATCACACAGAAGCCAGCTCATCTCCGCTCAAAAGCGGCAAGGTAAACCAGAAAGTCGCGCCCTGGCCCGGCACACTCTCAATGCCCACACTGCCCTCATGGCGAGCGATGAGGGTCCTGCAGATATGCAAGCCGAGCCCCATACCCAAACTAGAGCCACTCTTGACAACAATGCCGGGAGCCTGGTAGAAGCGTTCCCAGATGCGCTGTTGTTGCTCGCTTGATAGGCCTGGCCCCTGATCGCGCACCCATAGACGCGCATAACGTTTTTGCACCGAGAGGCCTACTTCCACAGGGGCCGAAGCTGGCGAATATTTCAAAGCATTGGAAAGATAGTTTGCGATGACCTGGCCGATACGTGCGATATCAGCCAGCACCATCACTGGATCATCAGTGGTGGGCAGCGAGAGCGTGATGGTACGACTTGGCGCGCTCGCTTGATAGTCAAGCACGATTTCACGTACCAGAGGCACCAGATCGCAAGGCTCTAACGATAGTTCTAGTTTGCCAGCCTGAATGCGCGAGACATCCAGCAAATCTCCAATGAGCCGTTGTTGGATATCGGTCTGGCGCAGAGCCCGCGTCAGCAGTAGTGAGAGATCTTTGAACTCCTGCCTGGTAGTAACGATGGAGAGCTCGGGATCAGAGAGCAACCGCTTGAGGCGCCGCTGGGCCAATTGTAGATTACCCTTCATTGCCGTGAGCGGATTACGCAGATCATGACTGGCCATGCGCAAGAACTCATCTTTACGCTCTTCGAGCTGTTTTTGTTCCTCAATCTCAGTATTAGCACCAACCCACATCACGATGCTACCTTCGTCGTCGCGAATCGGTACAGCCCGACTGACATGCCAGCGATAGACGCCATCGGCCCGGCGAAAGCGATGCTCACAGTAAAAAGGTTCACCAGTGGCGAGAGCCTGTCGCCAGCGGCGCAAATTTTCTTCAAGATCCTGCGGATGAATGAATCGGGTCCAGCCCCAATCGCGAATTTCCTCAAATGTTAAACCAGTAAACTCAGTCCACTGAGGATTAAAATAATCAACATCGCCATTTGGCCTGGCCGTAAATATCTTCTGCGGCATAGCTTCGGCCAGAAAGCGTAAACGGGCCTCGCTCATTTTCAGGCGCTGGCGAGCATTCACCTGCTCAGTCACATCCACAGCATGCACCAGAATACCTTCGACCTGGCCGGAAGCTGCGCGAATCGGTTGGTAGACAAAATTGAAATAGACATCTTCTAGCCGGCCCGTATTATCCCGGTCCAGTTTGGCGCGAACTTCAGTACCTACAAAAGGCTCGCCCGTCGTATATACCCGGTCCAGCAGTTCATAAAAGCCCTGTCCATTAAGCTCGGGTAAGGCCTCGCGAATCGGTTTGTCAAGAATATCGCGTTGCCCCACGAGTTGCAGATAGAGCGGATTGGCCAGTTCGTATATATGTGTCTCGCCACGCAACAGACAAATAATAGCCGGCGCTTGCATCAGGAGAGCATAAAGGCGTTCCCTGGCCTGCTCTGCCTCTCGGCGCAAACTTGCGATATCCAGCCGAGCCGCTACACGCGCCAGCAACTCGCGCGCCGAGAACGGCTTAACCAGGTAATCTTCAGCCCCGGCCGCCAGCCCTTCGAGGGTGGCTTCCTCCCCGGCACGTGCCGAAAGCAGCAATACGGGAATGCGCGCAGTCAATGGATCAGCCCGCAAGGCTTTGAGCATGGCAAAACCATCCATTTCTGGCAACATCACATCGCTAATAATCAGGTCAGGCAAGGTCTCGCGGGCCAAGGCCAGGGCAGCTTTGCCATCGGCAGCCAGCTCCACTTGATAGGTAACGTGTAGCAAACGCTGCAGATACGCGCGCATATCGGCATTATCATCCACCACCAGCAGCCGGCTGCGCGCCCCAGAGGATACCACAGCCCTGGCCTGAGATGGCGATAGGAAGGCATCGCCATCTGGAGACGCGTCAGTTTTCCTTCCGTTATACTCAGATGCTGGCAGCCAGCTTAGAACCTCTTCCACATAGGGATCGGCTAGCAGCGCCGGGGACGCTTGCTGATATTTCCTGACCCGCTGTTGCGCCGGCACATGGCAGAAGCCTTCTGGTAAGCGAATCGTGAAGATGGTTCCTACGTTTTCCTGGCTCTTCACGGTAATGCTACCGGCATGCAAACGGACCAGTTCCTGTACGAGAGAGAGACCAATGCCCGAACCCTCCTGACTACGGGCCTTACGCGCCTCGGCGCGGTAGAAGCGTTCAAACAGGTGCGGCACGTCTTCGGCGCGTATGCCAATGCCGCTATCCTGCACTGTCAGCTCAACGCCATCCTCAATAGGTGAGAGAGCCAGGCGAATAAAACCCTTGAAAGTGAATTTAAAGGCATTGGAAAGCAGATTGAGCACGATCTTTTCCCACATCTGCCGATCCACCCAGATAGGTTCAGGCAGCTTTGGGCAATCCACAAGCAATTGCAGGCCAGCGCGCTCGACTGCCGAGCGGAAAGCACTGGCCACATCCATTGTTAGCTCAGCAAGATCGGTTGGCTCATAGCGGGCCTCGGCGCGGCCGGCTTCAATGCGCGCAAAATCGAGCAAGGTGTTGACTAGCTTGAGCTGGCGCAGGGCATTGCGGCGCACCATCTCGACCTGCTCTCGCTGCTCTTCATCGAGAGGGTGTAAACGATCAGCCAGCAAGGACTCCAGGGGTCCGAGCGAAAGGGTGAGCGGCGTGCGAAACTCGTGGCTAATATTGCTGAAAAAGGCAGTTTTGGCGCGATCCAACTCGGCAAGCGCCTCAGCCCGCCGTCGTTCTTCTTCATGAGTGCGAGCATTGGAGATTGCGGCCGCCAGGTGCGTCGCAACCAGCTCAAAGAAGCCGCGATATTCTTCATCGAAGGCATGGTGAGGACTGATCCCGGCCACCAGCAATCCAGCGAGCGGAATATCGCCAGCCCGAGCAATAGGCATCAGGCAAGCTTGTTGGATAATCTTATCCTGCAGACAAGTGCGAGGGTCCAGGTAGCTAGCAAATGCGTCAAAGATGACAGGCTGCCTGGTCTGTATCACCTGGAGGAAAGGAAGAGAAGCGCGCTCCGCTGGCTGCTCGTCAAGGGAAAGTAAGGCCTGGCCCTCTAGCATTGACGAGTTGAGGCCAGTCGCCCCTATCAGTCTGGCTTGCTTGCCTTGAGCATCAAGGAGATAGAGCAGAGCAAACGGTAAATCAGCACTACCCAACTCCAACGCGGCAAGAGCTGAGCGACAGGCATCTTCGATAGAGTGAGCATCGCTTGTGCCGGCAGCCAGATTTCGCAGCAGTTTCAGGCGCCGCTCGCTTACAACCTGCTTAGTCGTTTCCTTCACCGTGCAGAGGATGCCACCAACCTTACCAGTCTCATCGTCGATAGGACTATAGGAAAAAGTAAAGAAAGTCTCCTCGACATAGCCATAGCGATCGAGGAAAAAGGCCTGATCCTCTGACCAGATCGCCTCACCTCCGGCCAGGATTTGCGCAAACATGGGCTCAATGACATCCCAGATTTCCGCCCAGCAGTCACAGGCCCGCTGACCCATCGATTGGGGATGCTTGGCTCCTAGAATCGGGCGAAAGGCATCATTATAGAATTGCACATGTTCGGGACCCCACAAAATAAGCATAGGGAAGCCAGAGGCCAGACACATACTGATAGCGGTACGCAGGCTCTGTGGCCACGCGTCAATAGCTCCAATAGGGGTTGCCAACCAATCAATGGAACCAATTAAGGCTCCCATCTCGCCTCCCCGGCGGGCGAGGGCTTCAACGAAAGAGTGGAGTGTGGAATTGCCTGCCTGCTGATCGCGCATATGAGCTTGGGTCTGTATTTCCTCTGGTTGCTGCTGCACTTCAGTCATTAGCTTCCTCCTCGGGCTCTCGCTTCCGTGCCAACTGGCCTCGCGGCCCCCTCCCTTGAAGTGAGAGGCGAAAAATAAGTTAGTTCGCCCATTTCTGTAAGCTGGTAAAAATTCTCCTGCTGAGCGTTTCTTCAGCGAGCATTCGATCTGCTTCAGTGTAACATATTTTTTAGCTCCACGGTTTTTTTGGAGCTCAATGGCACACTATAATCAGATGCTCATATCACTCTATGGCAACTCAGAGGCCAAGGCCTAAAGGGATTTGCCGCTATAGTAATTCATCAGAAGCAGAATATGCATAGCATGAGCCAGAACGGAACAAGGGGGAGGGAGATAAGAAAGCGTAATCTGCAAAGCAAAAAGGTCATAAGCAGAACAGCAGCTGTGTTTGTAAAAAAAAGCTGTCATTTTCGTATGTATGTGTACATATGTTATTTAGGAGGTAAGATGGAAACAGCTTCTATTGCCCTGGTTATTCCAGCTCTCAATGAAGAACAAGCGCTTCCGGCTGTTCTTGAAGAAGTTCCCTCTGAGCTGGTTCACTGGGTTTTTGTTGTTGATAACGGCAGTACAGATGCAACAGCTAGCGTTGCGCAAGAAAAAGGTGCCATAGTAATTGCGCAACCGCAACGTGGCTATGGCGCGGCCTGTTGGAAAGGCCTGCTAGCAGCTCAACAAAAAGGCGCAGATATCGTCGTCTTTATGGATGGCGACGGAAGCGATCATCCCGGAGACCTCTCTTCGCTGCTCGCCCCGTTGCTGGAAGGAAAAGCCGACCTGGCTATTGGGCTACGCAACGGCGAGCAGGCAGAAAAAGATGCGCTGCCGATCCATGCACGTTTTGGCAACTGGCTAGTAAGTCGACTTATCAATCTGCTCTATGGCTGTTGCATTCATGATCTGGGCTCATTCCGGGCCTTGCGCTGCGCGACGCTGGAAACTCTAAGAATGAAAGATATGTCGTCAGGTTGGCCGGTTGAGATGCTGGTTAAAGCCGCACGCCAGAAATATCGCATCGCCGAGATTCCACTTCGCTATCGCAAGCGCAAGTATGGACATTCCAAGGTTGCTAGCACATTCACAGGCAGCATTCTCGCGGCCTATCTGATGCTAAAAACAACATTTAAATATGTAAGGAGCGCAGAAGCATGACTAGCGACACAGCGCTGATCATTTTGGCGCGCTATCCCGAACATGGGAAAGTCAAAACCCGCCTCGCGCGTGATCTAGGAGTGGAAAACACGCTTGTGCTTTATCAGGCTTTTCTACAGGATCTGCTCCTCAAATTCTCCTGCTGGCACTATGATCTGCATTGGGCCTACACGCCAACAGAGCGCGACTTTGCGGGTCTTCTAAGCTCATGGGCGCCACAAAATGGCCCCTACTGCTGCTGGCCACAGCAGGGGCAGGACCTGGGCAAACGCTTAATGCACGCCTTTTGCCTTACCCTGCCATCTTATCGTTCTGTCTTGCTGATTAGCTCGGATACGCCTCAGCTTGAGCGTGCGCAACTTTTGCAAGCCAGAAAGGCCCTTGACGTTAGTGACGTAGTGCTCCTACCGGCTGAAGATGGCGGATATTCCTTGATTGGTATGAATAAACCCTACGATCTCTTTTCTGGCATACCGATGAGTACGGATGCAGTATTAGGGCTAACAGTCAAGAAAGCCCAGCAGCAGAGCCTTACCGTATCGTTACTTGCACCTTGCTTTGATGTTGATAACATTGCGGCGTTACGTCGGCTCAGCGCGCTTTTAGAGCAGAATCCAACGATAGCGCCTACGACTGCTGCCTGTCTGCAGGATATCGCCCTTCAAAGGAAGGCTTCATGAAACTATTGAGCTTGCGAACCAACTGGCACCCCTCAGACAAGCAAATAAATTATTGGCGGCTCGCGGCGCTTGGAGGGCTACTTGGCATTTCGCTCTGCCTGTACGCGGTCTTCCTCTTGCCGAATATAGCGCCGATAGCGCCCACACTCTGTTGGATGTTTGCCCTGCTACCCTATGGCCTTGCCTGCTTTATCGTGCTTAAGAAGAAAGCGCTACAGGGACGCATGCTCTGGCTCGAACTAGGCCTCATCCTTGCCGGGGCCTGCCTTCTGCGCGGCATCTTGCTTCCGACAGAGCCACGTTTTTCACCCGACGCCTGGCGCTACATCTGGGATGCCCGCGTCACGCTTCATGGCTTCAGTCCCTATGTATATGCCCCACAAGATCCGCAGCTTTTGCCCTTGCGGAACATGATTTATGAGCACATCGGCTACCGCACTGTGCCTACAATCTATCCTCCGGCAGCTCAGCTATGGTACCTGGTGAGCTATCTGCTCGCGCCCGACAATATAGTCGCGCTTAAGACTGTCTTTGCCATGCTGGATATCATCAGCTGCGGCTTACTCGCGTACTTTCTTTATCTCAAAGGACGCAACCCCGCCTTGACGATTGTTTATGCCTGGTGCCCATTGCCTATTGTTGAGTTCGCCGGGCAGGGACACCTTGATGTTATCGCGATCAGCTTCTCGCTCATGGCCCTGCTATGCACACGCTACAAGCGGCGCTGGCTCGTCGGTATCCTCATTGGGGTGGCGACACTGGCCAAATTTTATCCTGCGCTCCTCTTGATAGCAGTCCTCAAAAGGCACGATTGGAAACTACTGCTTGGCTTTGCCGGCACACTTGTCCTGGGCTATGCTCCCTATGTATGGCTCGGGCATGGCCAGATTTTCGGCTTCCTGCTTAGCTATAGCGATGAATATGCCTACAATTCCGGGCCAATCCAGCACTTGATCTTCTGGCTCGCAGATCAGATAAGGGTACAGGCTTCCCTTCTGACATCTCCTCTGGAGGGCCTGTGGATGCTTGGGGCTGCGCTGCTTACCATCTGGTTACGGCTCAAGAAAAATATGCAGCCAGAAGGAGCTTTTTTCCTGCTTATCACTGCTCTCTTCATGATTTCACCGCATATCTATCCCTGGTACACAGCGATTTTCGTGGCCGGAGTTGTGCTACTGCTCAATTCCCCTGAATTGCTTGTTTCCTCGCGATACCGTTTGCTTCCTGTACTTCTCCTGTACTTTGCCTGTGTGACGCCTCTCTATTACCTGGTGAATGGCAAATGGCTCTTGTATTACGCGCTGGTATATGGCGTTCCCATCTCTGGGGCTTGTCTCGTCTTGTTGCTCTCTCGCCGGCGGTTCAGGCCTATACATAATATAAATGAAAATGTTAGCGACATCTCTTGTAAGGATCAATATGAGAAAAATAGTGCTTTAAACGATCGTAAAACTGTGGAAACAAGGACTTGATATGAACATCTATGGCAAAGGGCGAACATTCTTCATTGCGGGCGGCGCTGGCCTGATAGCCGGCCTCATTGCCGCCCTGCTATCAACGGTTCTCATGGGCATTCTACGCGTTTTTGCCGGTATTCCCACTCCCGTAGAGCTGATTGGCGACTTTATCCTAAAGCATATAAACGTTGACAGATTTATCCAACTCTTAAATATGTTCGCGCCACATCCAAAAACTGGACCATTAGGAGTTGCCCTGGCGGCTATGCTGCTTCTCGGAACGTTGCTGGGTTTACTATATGCAGCACTTGTCAGGGTAAGCCTTCCGAGCGCGCAGAGAAGGCCAGGCCGGCGCGAGTGGCTTGTGAGTATATTATTCGCGGTAGTGATGACGCTCCTGGGAACCGGCCTTTTCTGGAACGAGCTGCGCCAGAATCTGCTTGGCTTTCCCATCAATAGCGCTCGCCTGCTCACTATCGCGAGCCTTTTAGTCTCGTTTAGCGTTTATGCCCTGACATTGTGCCTGGTTTATCGGCTGCTGTTGCCCGCCCGGCCACAAACTAAGCAGCAACGCCGACAAGTGCTCAACTACCTTGGCGTTACAGCGCTGGGAGTCATTTCGGGCGGTGCAATAGCTTTATTGCTTCAGGACTATCTGGGCAAATATGCAAGCTATGACGGTTTCACCACACCCCTACACGGCAAGCGAACGGCGCCCATAACGCCCAACAGCGAGCACTATGTTGTGACCAAAAATACGCTAGATCCTACGCCAGATAGTGCTCTCTGGCGGCTTGAAGTGGCGGGCCTTGTCAGGCAGCCGGGCACATATACCTATGCCGAATTGCAGCAGTTGCCAGCTGTTTCACGCGCAATTACCCTTGAATGCATCTCAAATCCGCTGGCCGGGCACTTGATGGGCACGGCTATCTGGCAGGGCGTAGAGCTGAAAACGCTGCTTGAGAAACATGGTGGAACACTGCCAGGGGCCAATTTTATTACTATGTACAGCGTTGATGGCTATACGATAAGCCTGCCCGCCACGGAAGTCATTGCCGTCAATCCGCTCCTCGCCTGGAAGATGAACGCAGAGCCCTTGCCCCAACGCCACGGCTTTCCGCTGCGTGCGCTCATCCCCGGGCGTTATGGAGAAATGAATCCCAAGTGGCTTACCCGTATCGAATTTACAGAGCAGAAAATAGAGGGCCTCTACCAAAGTCAGGGCTGGTATGATGGACCACTGCATACCACCAGCCGCATCGATTTTCCCACCCCAGAGACACGCCTCACCTTTGGGCAAGCGGTTACCTTCAGCGGCATCGCTTTTGCCGGCAACCGTGGCATTCAACAGGTTGAGGTGAGCACTGATGGTGGCCAGAACTGGACCCGGACCAGCTTGCAAGATCTCCACTCGCAAGACGCCTGGGTACTTTGGTCATGGCGCTGGCAACCTGATCGCCGAGGCAAATTTTCCTGCGTTGTACGAGCCGTTGATGGAAGCGGCACTGTACAAAGCGCGCAACGTCGGGGCGCGGTTCCTGCCGGGGCTACCGGCTATCACACCGTCCCCGTTGAGGTAATCTAAAACATACGCTGGAAAGGGTTTTTCATGACAATATCGACAAGCATTGCTCTCCCACGCTCGATCTATATCGAGCCAACAAGTCGCTGTAATGAACTGTGCCAGCAGTGCCCGCGCACACTGCTTTCGCGCGAAGAGGATCGAGATCTTACGTTCGCTGAGTTTCGCTACATTGTTGATCAATTTCCACAGCTTGAGCGCGTGGTGCTTCATGGCCTGGGGGAGCCGCTGCTGAATAAAGAGATTGCCCAGATGGTTCGCTATCTCAAAGAACGCGGAGCCTATGTCCTCTTTAACTCGAATGGGATTGCGCTCACCCGGCAGAAGGGTCAGGAACTTATCGAGGCTGGTCTCGACGAATATCGGCTCTCGATGGATGGGGCCTCGCGCGAAACCTATGCGCATGTACGCGGCGTTGACGCATTTGAGAAGATCTGGCGCAACGTTGGTGCTTTCGTTGAGCTGCAAAAAGAGCAGCGCAGGGACAAGCCTGCTGTCTCGCTCTGGTTTACGGCGATGCGCGAGAATCTACACGAGCTTCCTCAGTTGATAGAGCTGGCTCACACGCATGGTATACGTGAGGTGTATATGCAGCGGCTTGTCTACTTTAATAAGGGCCTGGCCGCTGCTCAACAGAGCCTCTTCAGGCGGGCGCTGCAGGAAGAATTAGCCCTGGTGAAACAATGCGAGCAAAAGTGCCAGCAGTATGGCATCACGTTTAAAGCGGCTGGAGCCATGTCTCCGCTCGAAAGCATAGTTCATGACTTTGGCTCTCGCCCCTGGGCGGGCTGCCGCCGCCCCTATACCTTAACCTATATTACCTCAAGCGGCAATGTGTTATCCTGCTGCTTTGCGCCCTTCGGCCATCGCAGCAGGCAAGAATATCAGGAAGAGCGTGTGCTAGGCAATATCTTCAATGAATCGCTTGAGGAGATCTGGCAAGGCGAGCGCTACACGGCCTTTCGAGACGCCTTTGAAAGCGAGCATCCAGCCCGCCACTGCGCACAATGCGGCCTCAACTGGAGCTATTAACATGACATTTATATTAACCAGAGCACATAACAATCTATAAGTCGTTGGGGAGAGACCGGGCTTAGCCAGGCTCTCCACTAAAGATATAATTCTCAAGACCGGATTTGAGGGCGAGCTCTCTGGCTTCGTCTAAACCATAGCTACGTCGTGTACCCCTATCAACTTCCTGCAGAAAGACAATATCAGCTCCAGTTTGTTGTATAATTTCGGCCTGGCGCTCTAAATCAATGCGCTAATCTGTTCCCTCACCATGATGGATATTAAAAGTCATTACCTTAAGATGCACTTTTCTCAATTTCCCTTCTCAGGCTTGCTTATCGCTCGCAGAAATTCCAGCGAGGCACTACTGATCTGCTCGTTGGCCTGGCTCCTACTAATACTCGCCTGCCCATCGCCTTTCTGGAGCCCATAATCGCCAAAATAACTGTGAATCCCGCCCTTCACCACGATATAGCGGGTATGGTCAGGTAAGAATGTCCTGGCATTCTCTACTTTTGCCGGTGTCGCCAGGCCATCATTGCTTCCGGATATCGAAAGGACAGGCATCTGAGCAAGTTGCTTGCGGATATCGCTTGCTGGATACGAGGCATACAAAAGAAGTCCTCTTATCTGGCTGGCATGCTCGGCGGCAAAGACACTGGCAAAGGTTCCTCCCAGGGAATGCCCGCCAATGACCCAGTTCTTTATCTCAGGATGCTCTTTGATAATCCCTGAGGCTTGCCCAACACCAAGAAACGCCAGATTCAATGGCATCTTTACAATAAATGCAGGATATCCCTGCTCGGCGAATGTGCGCATATAGATCGCATATGCTCGTGGATCTACCTTAGCTCCTGGATAAAAGATAAGCCCTGTGTCAATGGGCTGCTTTGGTATAAAGGCAATTGCTGTATCGCTTATTGAAACATCTACCTGACTATCTCGCTGGCAAGCCTCTACAGCTTCCTGCGCGGCTGGCATCGGCTGGAGCCAGTAAATAAGATAGGCAACACCCAGCACTATAAGTACTCCTACCACACATCCTATCACTTTCAGTATTTTACGCGCCTTCATTTTTCTTTCCTCTGTTCTCATTTCTTCCACTATCCTTACTTTACTTACTTACCGGTAAATAAATTACCATATAGAGAGGAGCATTTCAAGCTACTTCTACGGAAGCTTACAATGCATTCAGGGGAAGTATTCATTAAGCCCCATGGGCATGTAATCTGTATTATCCATAAAACATATATTGGACATTGAAATGAAGCTGACTTAGAATAGGGACTGTAAAGTTCACAGAAATTCTATTTATAACAAGGAGGTCAAATCAGATGATTGCGCGCTTATGGAAAGGTTGGACCACACTAGAAAACGCAGATGCCTACGAGAGCCTGCTGCGCGAAACTGTGCTCCCTGGTCTTCAGCACATTAATGGCTATCGCGGTGGATATATTATGCGCCAGGATGGCAACGAAGAGGTAGAATTTGCAGTCCTGAACCTGTTTGAATCATTGGAGGCCGTGAAGACCTTTGCCGGCCCTGATTATACGGTTCCGGTTTTTGAGCCAGAAGCCAGGCGCCTGCTCGCCAAAGTTGAGCCGATTGCCCGCCATTATGAAGTGAAGAGCGCACCGTAGCGCAAGGCTGATCTTTTCGCTTTGCGCCACTTAAGAAAAACTGGGATAGGTTCGGCACTGCAGATTACTTTTGCTCAGGGCCTATCCCGCTGCAAAATCGGAGCAAGGGAAAACGACTCTGAGAAAGATGTAGAAGGCTCTCACTCCTCAGAATTCCATTTTGCCTCGCACGCCTGGCGATAAGCGATGGCCACCTTGAGCCACTCCCTCAGGCGATCTCTTTTGAGCGCCGCGTAGGCAGCCTCCAACAGAGCATAAGATGTCTCTCTGAACTCCTTATAAATCCAAAGATCCTTTCCCAGCTTTAAGGCCGCGCCTGGATAGCCCTGCTCTAGCAGCTTTATGGCTTTTGTCGCGTTCTTGCGAACATCTTTCTCGCCGGGCACGTAATTCCCGAGTTGGAAAGGATCGTGCTCGTCGATAGGCACATAGCTTTTGGCCGGGACGACGATGCCCATACCATCGCGCGTCATTGGATAAGCTTGTCGCCGGGGAACATATTTCCGGAGATAGTGAGAACCCACCTCTTGACGTTCCACAGTTTCATAGGCTTGCAGGGCTGATCTTAAACTTGCGAGCTGATTTAGCTTTTCCTCGTATGACTGCTCATATCCCGGATCGCTTTGCAAATAACTCAGGTTATCCCTATAAAACAGCTCCAGGACATAGCGGGCCGCTTCAAATAGCGTCTCGCCCACAACAGTGATTTCGAATGCATCATGGCTATAAAAAGCCGCCACCGGAAACGCAGGATTTTGTGGATCATCGATATAGTAGCCCCAATGATAACCATCGGAGTGCCCGCTGGCTAAGGTCAGAAATTCTGGTGGGTCATTATAGCAGCGCGCAGCCCAGAGGGCATTGCCTTCGTCCTGGGAAATTCCTTTTAAGATGTCAAATGGACCTTGCAGGCTCATTTCTAGCAGGGCAAACAACGAGACATGGGATTGCACGAATTCCCAAAAAGTAAACAGGCTTTCAGGAAATTGCAGGCCATAGATCTGCTCCAATTGGATATGCGGTTCCATTGGCAGGATAGCTCCTTCTTTGTTGTCCTTTTCCATAAGATATCATGAACTACATAAAAATGCACGCGTGGTCGTACTTGCTCAGGGCTATTTAATGTTCGTGAGAAAGCCTTCACTTCAGCCCAAAAAAGGATGAGAACCTGGTAAAGTGATAGTACATCAAAACGTCACGAAACGAGGTCTCATCCCAAATGAACTATACCATGATGGCCCAAGCAAGTGAATTGGCAGGTTGGAACAAAGAGAGCGAAGCCCTCTCAGTGTATCAAGCGATGCAACAGCTCGAAGATCGACGCAAAAACAAAGGAAAGCGCTACAGTTTGGCGCTCGTGTTGACGCTGATTATCCTCGCGAAAATGGCAGGAGAAACGACATTACAAGCAGTTTCCGACTGGGTGCGCTATCGGAGTGCCTGGTTGCAAGACGTCCTGCCAGATACCCGCGCCACCTTTCCCTGTGTCGCCACCTATAGCAATGTCTTGCGGGCTGTCGACCCAGCTCAGGTAAATCAGAAGCTCATGGATCTCCTGATCCGTGTACGTGCGCAAAAGCGGGTTGCGAGAGAACAAGAGCATATCATCCTCGACGGCAAGACTCTTCGGGGAACCCAACACCATCTGGCGAAAGATCAACAGAAAATGCATCATGTCGCCTGTTATGAGGCCCAGACCGGCATTGTGATCAAAGAACACATCGTTGCTGAAAAAGAAGGAGAACTGACCCACGTTTCAGCCTTTCTCACGCCGCTCTTCCTGCAAGGACGTATTCTTAGCGCGGATGCTCTTTACACCCAAAAATCGATCTGTCAGCAGATCATCGCTTCTGGTGGAGAGTATCTGTTCTTCGTGAAGCAAAACCAACCCACGCTTGCCGAGGATCTCCGTCTCTTCTTTGGCGAACCTCCCCTTGATTGTCTGGATTGGCGAACTCAGGTGCAGACTGACAAAGGGCACGGGCGGCTCACGTGCCGGTTCATTCAAGCCTCCACGGAACTCAATGATTTCCTGGCCCGCGATTGGCACGAAGTTGGACAGGTCTTTTGTCTCCGTCGGCGAGTCGAATATCCTTTGCGCTGTACCCAAGAATATGTCTATGGCATCACGAGCCTGACACCTCAACAGGCAACCCCCTTGCGCCTGCTTCAGTTGATCCGCGACCACTGGCGCATTGAGAATCGGCTCCATTGGCGTCGCGATGTCACCTTGCAAGAGGATGCGTGCCAGATCCGCAAAGGATGTGCTCCTCACACATTGGCCGTTCTTCACTCCTTTCTGCTGGCTCTCTTCGATTTTTGCGGTGTCACCAATGTCAGGCAACAGATGCGCTGCTTCGATGCTCATCCACTCCAAGCTCTTCAGCTCTTGCTCAAGGCCTTGGGGGAAAATTAAAAAGCCCTGCGGCTTGCCATTGAGGTGCAATGCTTTGTATAGTAGTTACTATCACTACCGAGACAAGGGAGGCTATCTTGTGAGCGCTTACTGGTTAACTGATGTACGGTTAGAAACAGGTCGGGTTAGCGAGGACGGCTGGGAGAGAACCCAAACGGCCCTATTTCATCTTAAGATTGCTGATGGCCAGATTGAGGCAATTCTTGCCGCCGGTCAGGAGACGCCACAGGACGGGCTAGAATTGCGTTCCGCACAGCAGGCCTTGGCTTTGCCTGCCTTCATCGAGAAACATGTCCATCTGGATAAAACCTTTCTCGGAGGTGGCTGGCGGCCAACCAGGCCGGTCGGCAGCATTCTTGAGCGCGTCGCCCTAGAAGTGGAGCTGCTCAAACAACATCCATTGCCAACGGAAGAGCGCGCCAGCAAATTTCTTGACGTGATTCTAGCTGCAGGCTCAACACATGTACGTACGCATATCGATATCGCCCCGGCTTATGGGCTAAGTCATCTAGAGGCCGTGCAAGGCGTGCTGCAAGCCTATCATGAAAAACTGTCTTATGAGATTGTCGCCTTCCCCCAGCACGGCTTATTGCGCACGCGCTCACAAAAGCTGGTCAGGGAGGCCATGCGCCAGGGAGCCACGTTAGTTGGTGGGGTTGATCCTGCTACTGTAGATAACGACATAGAGCGCTCGCTTGGCGAAATGATGGAAATCGCTGTTGAGTTTAAGGCTGGTATTGATCTCCATCTCCATGATCAAGGACCGGCAGGTCTGGCTACTATCCAGCATCTGGCCGATCTGACCGCAGAGGCCGGATGGCAGGGACGGGTCGCTATCAGCCATGCCTTTGCCCTGGCCGATCTGGATAGAGGTGAACTTGAGAATCTAGCTCTACGCCTCGCCGAATTGCAGATCGCCATTGTCTCCAGCGTTCCCTATCGGGTAAGGCCGCCGCTGCCCCGACTCAGAGCGCAAAACGTACCTGTCGCCCTGGGCTGTGATAATGTCTACGATAGCTGGTCATCCTTTGGCAACGGCGATATCCTTGAGCGTCTCAATCGCCTGGCCCAACTGGAAGGTTGGGGTGATGAGGCCTCACTCTCGCGCTCGCTGGGCTTGATTACCGGCGGGAAAACTCCGCTCAACGACGCGGGAGAGCAGGTCTGGCCCCAGGTAGGCGATAGTGCAGATCTTGTCTTGCTGGATGCTTCCTGTTCGGCAGAAGCCATTGCCCGTCGTGCCAAGCGGTTGACCGTCCTGCATCGCGGTCGCCTTATTGCAGGTACGCTAAACACTTAACTCGTTCGTGGGCCGGCAGTTCTTTCGACTTGCCGGCATTCATCCCTCCTGACGGTCCCCATAAGCCAGAATATGGCCTATCTGAATGAAAAGGGCAGCATAGTCAATAGAGGCAATGTTGGCTGTGTCGAGCTCAAGTCTAGTTGAGAGCCATCCATACAATTTAATCGCCCTCTTGTAGCAAAGGTTTTTCGGTAGCTGTTTTCTGCAGCATAGAAGTCGTACCGGCCAGGGTAAGCAAGACGAACAGGCCAGAGAGGGCATAGACGCTTCCCTGGATATTGAGCATTAGTGGAGCTCCCAGCCTATCGCCAAAGGCTCCCGCGAGTCCCATCCCGATCAACACCATCAAAGCCTCTACAGACTGAAATGCCCCAAAGATGCGACCGCGCAAGCTATCATCCACAAGTTCTTGCAGCATTGAGGACATGCCAACGATCATGCCAAGGCTCGGAATACCAACTACGATAAAAAGCGCCCACAAAAGGAACAGATTTGGCACAAAGAGAGGCACGTTAATGATAAGCAAGTCAATAAGGCCAAACAGGAAGGCACAGACGCCAAGCAGACGGGCGGATGGAACACGTTTCCCAATCCAGCCAATAAACAAACCGCCAAGCAAGCTACCAATTCCCTGCATTGAACCTAACGAGCCATAAACCGCAGCTCCATAGTGCAACACCTTCTCCACAAAAACAACCAGCAGCACGCCAAAGACTCCCTCACCGATACATTGCAGAGCGCGCATCGCAAAAATGATAATTAATGGGCGCAGACGCAAAATCAGCCTTAGCCCTTCTACCCAGGCGCCAAGCAATTTCTGCTCGACAACTGCCACGCCTGCCAGGTCTTCTCTCGGCTGCAAGTGGGCTGGCAGGCGCATCAGGGCCAGCATAACGCAGACAGATAGGAAGGATAGAGCATCGAGCAAAACAACACCATTCAGGCCCAGGCTCACGATTAATAAACCTCCCAGGGCCGAACCGAAGAGGCGGGAGAAGTTCTGGCTGATAGACCTCAGCGAGTTGGCCGCGACAAGCTGCTCTTCACCGGCAAGCAACGGGATGAGTGCCTGTTCGGCCGGATAGACAAATTGAGAGAAGACGCCGCTACAGAACTGGACAATGTAGAGTATCCAGAGCTCCGCCTGGCTATGTACTGCCAGCAAGGGCAAGAGTGTAACGGCCAGGAGCGCATTACTAATAATCATCGTCTTGCGCCGATCCCAGCGGTCCACCAGCACGCCGGCAAAAGAACCAAGCAGTAGATTTGGCACAAAGCCGGTGATGAGCATCATGCTCGTAGAGAGGGCCGAGCCCGTTAAGGTGTAGACGTAGACAGGCAAGCCGATCATCAATAGCCAGTCACCGATGAGTGAGAGCAAGCCGCCAAACCAGAGCAAACCAAAGTTGCGCTGCCGCAAAAGTGCCAGCATAGAGATACTTCCTTTCCTCGGGGTGGATAGAAAAAGAGGGTCGAGAGCTATGCACCTTTCACAGCAAGTATTTTGAGCGTGCTCTGTTGATAAATGATATCGAGCTGTGCGTTAGCGCTCAGGCTCTGGAAGCTGCTCACAAATGCTGGCTGGCCCGCATGCTCAATCTCGCGTAAAGGCAATAAGTGCATACGCGGGTGCTTACGCCAGAACTGGCAGGCTTCGGGGGTATCAAGTGTGAGATGAGGCAGGCCATTGAGCTCTCGATATTGGCAATGCGGACAGAAGATATACACACCACTCTGTGAGATATAGGAGAGATATTCCGCCGGCCTATCTTGCGGATGGGATCTGAGCTCCGCAGGAATATTTCGTAACAGATCCTCATATTCTACAGGAAGATCTGGTAACCGATAGACACGCGCCTGCGTTAGCTGCCCGCAACGTAAGCACGGCCCCTGCCCACTCTCTATAGCCGACCAGTAATAAGTGCCAAGATAAGCAAGCTGACGCCCGAGAATAGATTTAGAGCTACGCAACCCGTCCCATAACTCGGGCTGCTCCACTGACGCAATCTGCCAGCATTGAGGACAGGTAAAACCGATACGTTGCTCCTCGGGATCATAATAGCGCGTGAGCTGGCCACGGCCGCATAACGGGCACCAGATACGCGTTTCCTGCTGCTGCAAGCTGCACTCGGGTTTGCACAGGCCAAAGGCAGTAGCCTCCTCACACAGTTGAGTCGTGATAATCCGTCGCAAAGCCTGCTTGCTCCGATGGAGGCGCTGCTCAACGGTTTGCACGCTCAAACCAAGGCGTTCGGCCAACTCGCGGTGCGAAGTTCTATAAGTATAGAACTCGATCAATAAGCTGCGCTTTGCCTCGGGAAGTAAGGCCATAGCCCGCTCAAGAAAGCGGGCCAGATCCCTGTGCTCTAGCTCAATCTCGATCTCATCCTCGTCGGTAGCCAGCTCTTCCAGCGCAACATCATCAGCCCCCTGCTCCTCGTGCACAAGATGCTCGCTTTCACGGTAATAGCGACGCATCCAACGCTTGCACACGTTACGCGCGATAGCTGCCAGCCATCTGCGACAATTGGCTGTGCCAAATTCCTCGCCGTGCGCATAAAACTTAGCGAGATTACGCCAGGCTTCTATTAGCGTCTCCTGGGCCAGGTCCTCGGCAGCCTCAGCATGGCCAGTGAGCTTTACGCACAGTCCCACTAACCAGGCGCGCTCATGTTCAAACATAGTCACAGCTGGCTCAATGGCTGCGTAGCTTGAAGCGGTTCCCTTATCTTGCAGCATTCATCTATCCTTCCCTACGAGTATACAGTAAACGCTTTTAGACTTGCCAGTATTCTCAAAGTAATGATGGGCAAAGCGTTGCTCTGCCCACCAATCAGGAGATGGAACTTGAAGTCCAATTTGTCCATCACTTATATGTCGCCCTTCACACGGAAAATCTGACACAAATTTTTAGTTTGTTTGCAGGTCTTATAAATTCGACAGGATTAGGAGACGAGATTCATAAAATCCACGATGGGAAGCGGGATGATACCATTTTCTGGCTTGGTACATGTATAATATGCATGTTATCTCTACAGATGAGAGTAAATACTGAATTGTATATTTTATTTTTCAGAAGCATGAGGAGATAGTATAAGTATGGAAACATCTGATGAACGCACTCAAGCTAGCCCCATCGACCAAAACGGCCTCGAAAGGGAACAGGTACCGGCCAATGCCTTGCGCCACAACAGCTTTGGACAGATCGCCGTGTTCTTTGCCTGCATCGCCGCCATTGCTCCCATGGCCAGTATGTTCTACAACGTGCCAGTGATTGCCTCCACGGCAGGAGCGGCTGTGCCCCTGGTTTTCCTGCTCTCGGCCATAGGCATTCTCTTTCTTGGCATATCAGTCTGGTATTTTGCGCGGCGACTGTCCTCGGCAGCTGGCTTCTATACCTGGGTCCGGCACGGTCTCGGTCAAGGAGCCGCCTTTCAGACGGGATGGCTTCTACTTGGAGCTTATGCGCTCTTCGAGGCTGCGCTCCAGGCTGCGGTTGGCGGAGCCATGGAGATCACTATGACAACCTCCTTTGGCTTTCATCTGCCAGGGGGCTGGGTAAGCTATGCCGTGATAGGAATCGCTATTGTCTGCCTCTTTGCATTTAATGTCACATGGAGTGTGCGCATCATGGCTCCCTTTGCTCTTGCCGAAATTGCAGCTTTGCTCCTCCTCGATGGGGCTATTACCCTCAAAGGAGGTGCTTCGGGCCATGATCTCCTCCATACCTTCACGCCTGCTGGGACGGCCCTCAAAGGCGTTGCTCCTGGGGGCCTGCTGGGAATTGGTCTTGGCATGGCCCTCGGTATTCTCGCCTTTGTCGGATTTGAAACTGTGGCGGTTCATGGAGAAGAGGTGAAGAAGCCGCGACGAACGCTTCCCCTTGCGCTCTTCTCCCTCCTCCTCTTCTTGACGCTGCTCTATCTCTGGACCTCGTATGCGGCGACGATTGGGCTTGGCTGGCAACATGCTGGCGATACCCTGGCCAATGTTGCAATAGCCCCCGAGCAGTACTATATCCTGGCCAATCGCTATGTGGGAGGTTGGTTTCGTCTTGTCGTAATGGGACTTGTCCTCACCAGCAATTATGCGAGTTGTTTTGCCATGCATAATGCGATGACCCATTATTTGTATGCGATGGGCCGTGACGGTCTGCTCCCTCGCGTCTTTGGCCGCACGCATCCCAAGACGCAGAGTCCCCATATCGCCTCTCTGACCCAAAGTGTTTTCTCGGTCATGATCATTGCCTTCCTGGCCTGCGTCATGCAACATACCGATGCGCAGGGAACTACCATCTATGCTCTGGGTCTAGCTGATGGAAAGAACTTTACCCAGACCAGCGGCGTGGTGAGTTATCAGTGGGTAGCCTCCATCGTCACTATGTGCCTGATTCTCGTCTATATCCTTACCAATCTGGCTGTTCCCTTCTTTGCACACAAACGAGGAGAATTCCACCTACTCTGGCACCTTGTCGTTCCTGTCCTGAGTACCTTCTTTCTGCTCCTTCCGCTCAGCTCCTTTCTGCTGCCGGCACTGCCTTTTCTTAGTCAGTTGGCGACGGAGCTAGGATTTGCCCCAACGCCATTCCCGCTCAATATGTTGCCACTTTTTGTAGTCTTCTGGGTAGTGTGTGGACTCATCTATGCGCGCTATCTTGCCCGTCGAGCCCCTCAGCGCTATGAACAGCTTGGCCAAATTATTCGGGGAAAAGAGTAGCTGTACAGAGAATGGAACTGGCCGGCTTGAGGGTCGCGCCAGTTCCATCGGAGCCGCTTTTAAGCCGGAGGATCTTCTGTCAATCAACCAACGAGGCATACACGGCACGCGCCGCCTCATCGACTGGCAAAAATGCCGAGACCGCTGGATAGATTTTGCTGCTCACGGAGACAAGCATTTGCCGTACACGGATCGGGAGCACCTCGCCAGTCGTCGCCATGCGAGCAAGCACCAGCTTTGTCGGTGCATCCCCCTAATGAGTCTCCATGCTGAGAGCATCCCTTCCTGGCAGAACAATGCTCTCAGTGGTAGGCTCAGGAGGCGGAATATATTTTCCTTCAGAGATAGATTTAGCCCGGATAGACTTTGGCGGCCATCAGTTTAGCCTTTGAGCGCAGAGTAGAGCAAATAAACGTTATTATGCTTCAAATGTTGCATGCTGGCTAGCAGAGATCTTCACGTTCCTAACCTTGACTGCTCGGTTAAGCGCTTGTAAAGGGATTGGAGCTCCGGGCCTGGCAAAATCTCCATTTCTTCCTGCAGGGTCGCGGCACACCGCTGATACTGACGCAAAGCTAAGCCTCGCTTGCCCTGGCGCAGATAACAGCGCATAAGACCATAATGCCCTTCCTCCAAACACGGATCAAGGGCGAGCAAATGCTGCCAATGCCTGGCACACTCCTCGATCTCTTTCCGCCGCCAGGAAATTAAGGCCAATTGATGGCGGGTATCGATATATGCCAGGCGCAACTCATGACGACGCTCAATGCACCAGTTATCGTAAAACGATTGTAAATAATCGCCGCGATAGAGCTTGCTCGCCTCTATTAGATGCTTATAGGCCGTTTTGTCATCCTCGGATCTAAGGGCCTCTTTGGCACGCTTATAGGCTTTCTTGAAATTATCCACATCGTACCAGAATTTGTCTCCATATAGGTTATGCAAATCCAATTCATAGAAACCAGAGCGCGAAATGACGGCTGCCTCGCCAAGAATTTTACGCAGATAATAGATGCTTGTGCGCAATGCCTGGCCCGAGGAGACATCCTTCTCAGGCCACAGTTCCGCACAGATCTGTTCTTTATGAACCGGGTATGTATGATCTAACAAAAAAAAGCATAGGCTCATGGCATGCGAGACCCGCCAGCGTTTGATCGGTTGATCCTGCAAAAAAACTGTCGGCTCTCCAAATGCCTGGATGCGTAATGTGGGAAGCCCTTGCAGGTGCGCAAGTTGCTCAATCTCTTGCGGTGAAAAGCGTAAGGCACTACTCCCAAGACCAAAGACCTCGCGCCGGGCAAGCAGAGGGGCAAGGTTTAGATCAGGGGAGGAACGACTTTCAATGATAAGCAGGCACTGAGCAGGAAGATGCTGAAGTAGACGCTCAACAAACTGCTTAATAAAGGATGTCGTATTCACTTCATGATAGTTACATAAAGCTATCGCGAAGCGTTCTTCGATATGCGTTTCCATGATACCGACAAGAAGCTCTATTATACCCTCGGGATCATCTATGAGAGAGGGATTGCATGAAGGAAAATCTCTTGATGTGCAAAGCTGAGCAACGAGTGAATCCAGGCTCTGGACCAACAAAGGAAGATGCGCAAGCGTAGCACGTAGGCTGGCGATAAATAACGAGATGAATTTGCTTTTGTTAGTATCGGCCTGATCAAGAAAATACCAACAACATGGAAAGCCGCTACGCTGCATAAAATCAGCCAGCAGGGTGGTCTTTCCATAACCCTCAGGAGCACACACCAAAAGCAGCTTATAGCAAGATGAAGCATAAACTACATCATTAAGCACATTCAGTAGCTCTTGACGTAAAACGGTAGCAGAGGGAAGGACAGGACGAGATATTTGTTTCAGGAGCGATATATTTTGTCGCATGCCTGCTCTCCTTTCTACAAGCGCAAAATGCTACAAAGCTATGCATATTCCTTGACCTATCTGCCAGGGCAAGTGAATATAACAGGGGAAATAAGGCTGAGGATCTGGGTCTCTATACGACAAGCGTATGCATGATAATCTTTTGTAAGCACTCGTGCTGCTCACCGTCATCAAACAACCGCATAATAGCCGGGTATTTGTGGCAAAGAAAATGCGCATGCAATATTTCCTGTGAGTGCAGCAAAAATACCACTGCATAATAGAGAAATGCTTTTGGCACAAGCTCGGACTAGCTACTCTAGCCAGCCACCAGCAAGCCCTCGGTCAGGGGCCTACCAGTCATTGAAGAAGAAAAATTGATCTAATAGAAAGGTAACTAAATAGTAACGGCTGCGATTTTTGGGTATCAGCCGTTAAAATACTCATAACATAAAATCAAGAGATATAGTAACACAAAGGTGATATATCGTCAAGATACCCAAATAGCATCACAATGAAAACTGAGTGTAATGCATTAATTTACAAGTTGTAAACAAAGTTTCTTTATGCTTCTTCCCGAAAAGAAGTTTTGGAAGGCTTCATGCGAGGAACATGCTGATTTGCTGGCCCTCGTTTTTTCCCAGCAAATCAGAGGAGCAATCTTCATGCTGGAATGCCTTTACAATTCCAGGGAACAATAGAGTCATGGCAAATGCCTCGAACGGCAGTGACACCAACGGCGCTCAGCCCACAGCAAATTCGAGATCCCTATCACCTGGATGCGGATCTTTCCTTGCTCGTGACGCAACCTGCCCTGGTCGCCGTGCTTCCTGTATCGAGGCACGATCGCTCCTCATTCTATGCCCTATCGATTTTTCCAGCAACGCTCTAGCGGGGATCTGCTTGCACGTTAGAGTAGTAATCTTTCTAAAAGCTTGTCAGGTCGCCGCAAAAGTGTAAATACGATGTAAACATGTACACAGTAGAGTATGTTCGTGGAGAGAAAACTCTCTCTTCTCTACAAGAGGTACTGAATGGGCCTCGATTTAGATGACAATGAGTAGATACGGTTGCAGAAAAACCTTAAACAAGAGCGGAGCATGATATGCAGCAAAATCCTTTCAATAAGCCAGAGCAGTTCAATGATATGGTGGAAACACAACGCTACAAAAAGACCCAGGAGAAAGTACTACTTTGGGGGCTGATAGGGGGTTCGGTACTGGGGGCAGCACTAACAGCGCTCTTCCATACTCCTATCCCTAATTTGGGCGGAGGTTTAGCTATCGGCCTTCTGGTAGCGGTTTTTATTATGTTAGGAATGAGTGCTCAGAGGTATGCGCAACGCTTTCCCACTCTCAGAAATGATGCTGCAGAAACCTTAGAGCGCAGAACCAAACCGGAGATAATATTGCTCTGGAGCCTGATAGGTGGCCTGGTGTTGAGTATACTGCTGGTTATATTCACTCATGATCTGCTGTTAAGGATAGGAGTCAGCGTTTCAGCGTTTTGCTTGATAGCCCTGCTTGTGCTCATAGGCATGGCCATCCAGCAGCGCATACATGTACAGAGAAGCCGGGATATGCAGTGGCCATAGTAGAGAGATGGCTTCCGTCAGCATGAAGAAACCCCTCTCCCCTGCACCATTCAATGTGCTCAATGACTTGCTGGGCAATATCCCCGAGAAGGCTTGAGCCGAGTCGATACGCTGTGCATGTGGAACATGGGTAAAGATGGGGTCCCATAAGGCATTGTCTCACCTCTGAAATGTTTCTGCGCAATAGTTGAGAAAGCGCACTTCTTCACGCTTTGTGGTGCGACAAGATCTAGCGTCAAGCCTGTGGTGCTCGATTCGCATGGCAAAGAACGCTGTAAGATAGGTACACTCATCGAATGTGATGCTGATCGCAGACAAGCGCTCAAACCACGCGAGCAGGCAGCCGGAGCAGTATCAGTCCGAGAGTCGCTTCTTATGCTTCCTTACTGGGCGGTTGCCCCTCCATCAATGATCAAATTCTGCCCAAGCATGAAAGAGGCCTCATCTGAGCAGAGCCAGACCACAGCATCGGCGATTTCCCGTGGTATACCCAGACGCCCGATAGGATTGGCAGCCTCAATGTGGGCACGTACATCTGCAGGAAGCTTCAGAAATGTCTCTGTGGTGATCCCGCTTGGACTTATGGCATTAATTCGAATATTGGCCTTTGCATACTCCAAAGCTGCCACCCGACTTAAACCTATGACACCTGCCTTTGTGGCACTATAAACGGCAAGTCCTGATGCTCCAATAATGCCTCCCACAGATGCCATGTTCACAATCGCGCCACCACCGGTGGCGAGCATTGCAGGGATTTGATATTTGAGGCTGAGCCATATTCCTTTGAGGTTCACAGCTACCGTGTAGTCCCACTCTTCTTCGGACAGATCTACTAAAGAAGCGCTTGACGTTCCAACCTCGGCATTATTGAATGCATAATCCAATCGCCCGTATTCTTTGACAGTTTTGTCCACCAGCGCAGCTATGTCTGACGCCTTAGTTACATCAGTTGGGACGAAAATAGCCTCTCCTCTTATCTCCTGGATTTGCCTGATCGTCTCAGTCATCTTTGCAATACGGCGGCTGGCTATTACTACTTGTGCACCGTGACGAGCAAATGCGAGGGCCGTTGCTTGCCCAATACCTGAACTTCCCCCAACAACAAGGGCAACTTTTCCGGCCATAGAAGCTAACATAACGCTTTTCCATTCTTCTTGTGCATGCTTCCCAAAACAGGAGGTCGCCAGCTCTGGGAAAATGGTAGCCCTGCCCTCCTGCTCTGCGAGCATAGCAGATCAACGATTAGGAAACATCACTCAGATGAGGGGTGTTCTGGCCACACCAGAAATTCCTTTTGTTTCACCAGGTGAGGGAGAGATGCCTCTTCTTTCTCAGAGGCATCAAAAT
This sequence comes from Ktedonosporobacter rubrisoli, assembly GCF_004208415.1. GTDB lineage: Bacteria > Chloroflexota > Ktedonobacteria > Ktedonobacterales > Ktedonobacteraceae > Ktedonosporobacter > Ktedonosporobacter rubrisoli. Next base: position 631,585 of record NZ_CP035758.1, read on the forward strand.
GTGAAGCTTTGGGACAAGATGTTTAAAACAGTCGCAGAGAGAATGAGGACTAATCCTCTTGACAAAGAGTTCTGTGAAGCCGCTCAGGGCAGAAAACGAGGTGGTCAGAGAAGATTATGCTCAAGGGCATAGCGGGTAATCCCACTGCGTGTAGAGATCCCAGTTTTGCTGTAAATAGAGCGGACGTGGGATTGTACGGTAAAAAGGGTAATGGTCAATTTGCGGGCAATCTGAGGCCTTGTCAGTCCTTGAGCTAGACAATGCAGCACCTCGACTTCGCGTGGAGTCAGGCCATCTGGATAAGCCCGGATACGTGTAGCAGGCGTAACCAAGGATAGCACGTTGAGAGAAGGAGCGGCTTTTTGTGCCAATGCTCTTCCACGATTCTGCCCCTCTTTCCAGGCTGCGACAAAGCTCTCTTCACCAAGAGTGTTTCGCACAAGAATGAGCTGTTGTGTGTAGCTAGCATGCTCGCGGGGTGGCAGGGGGATGCCAAAGTGCTCGCGTAAGGTATCCGCTTCACCCAAGAGTTGTGTGGCCTCTCTCTCTTTCCTTTGTGCTACTAGAATACGAGCCAGGCCTTCCAAGGAAGATGCGATCTGTGCACAGTCCTCAATCTCTTGGAAGTAGGCTAGACTTTCCTGGTAGAGTGCCTGAGCATGGGCGTAATTTTTCTCGTCGATGGCTACCTTTGCCAACAGAGAATGGAGCACTGCTATGGTTCGCTGATCTCCACTCGCCTGCACCATTGTCAGGCTCTTCTCAAGGTATGTACTGGCGAGAGCCACATCACCCTGGCCCAGGACAGTTTGTCCCATGAGAGCATAGCAATTGCTTATGAAGGTGGGATTCTCTAAGGCGTCCGAAAGCGCAAGGCCTTCTTCAAGGAGCGTCTGGATTCTTGCGGAATCCCCCTGAACTGCAAAGAGCGTCTCTGCCAGGCGGATGAGGATGCTAGCAGTGGCAAAAGCATTTCCGAGCTCTCGGCAAAGCATCAAGCTCTCTTCAAGCTGCCCGATTGCTTCCGGGTATTCTCCCTTGAGCGAATGAAGAAGACCTGATTCATAAAGAGATGAGGCGATAGCTATTTTGTAATTGCAGTTTCTCGTCAAGGTAAGCACTTGCTCCATCAATTGGCTTGCCTGAACGAGATGATTGCGGGTAATTTCTATCTTGCCCCAGCAGTAGAGCGCGGCAGCTTTGGGGATGGAGGTATCTTCTGTACGGCACAGGCTCAGACTTTCTTGAGAGAACATGACCGTCTGCTCATAATCGTCCTGAAGCAGGGCCAGATATGCCCCTACCACAAGAGTTTTGAGGCGCAAGGATGCATCTACCTTTGCTCCTCCCTGGAGCGCTTGTCCGATGAACTGTCTCCCTTCGCTGATATAGCCGCGAATATACCAGAAGCTATGTAACGCATTACATAGACGCAAGGCCATCTCGCTGTATCGTTTCGCTTCTCCCTCTCTGCCAGCCTGCTCCAGCAACCATACAAGTGCAGCTCTTATGTTGTTGTAAGCCTCTGCAACCAATTCTAGCCAGCGAGGCTGAGGCGGAGTCAGCCACGGGACCTCCTCTTCTTCCACAAGAGAGAGAAAACAGGTTGCATGCGCGAGCCGGATCTTCTGGAGGTTGCCGCTCAGCTCCAACATCTCTAGCCCATACTCCCGCAACAGATCGAGCATAATGAGCTGTGTCGCCCCGTTCTCCTGCTCCTGGCGCTGTAATAAATGCATATCGAGCAGCGAGGTGACTCCATCAAGTACCTGCTCGGCACTGTATCCCATTACACTACCAATCTCCTCAATAGCATCCAGCGAGCAACTGCCAGCAAAGACAGCAATATATTGGAAGAGTTGCTGCTCTTCTGCACTGAGCAAATCGTAGCTCCACTTGATCGTCTGCTGCCGTTCTGGAAGATCTGCATTTGCCTGTGTGAGGATCTGGAGAGAACGATTTAGCCGCAAGGAAAGCGCTTCAGGAGAGAGGATTTGTAGCCGGGAGGCTGCCAGTTCCAGTGCCAAAGGAATTCCTCCAACACGGACGCTTATCTCTGCCAGGGCCAGGGAGTTCTTTTCTGTGAGCATGAAGTTTGGTTTCACTCGCTGCACCTCTTTGACGAGAAGTTCTATTGAGGGGTATTGAAGGAGTTGCTCGTAAGGTGGCAACTGCTCAAGGTTGGGAAGTGGGAGTGGAGGCAAGACGACGAGGTGTTCACCGCTCAGTCGCAACTGTACACGGCTGGTAACGAGCGCTTTTATCTGGGGAGAGGCAACCAGCAGTTCAGAGAGCAAAGGCGCAACTGGCAGCAACTGCTCAAAGTTATCAAGTACCAGCAGCAGCTGCTTGTATTGTAAGAAGGCTTTAAGTTGTTCGAGGAGAGGCTCTTTACTCATATTGCCCAGCTTGAAGCTGTGCGCGATGGTTGGGAGAACTAGGGATGGGTTACGGATGCTGGCGAGAGGGAGAAAATAAACGCCATCAGTAAAATCCTGTTGGAGGCGCATGGCTACTTGCAGGGCAAGGCGCGTTTTACCCACTCCTCCTTGTCCTGTTAGGGTGAGAAGGCGCAGGCCAGGTTGTTGTAAAAGGGCGACCACAGCATCAATTTCCTGTGTACGCCCAATGAGTGGAGTCAGAGGTACTGGCAAGAGCTCTCCTTTGACTTCCTGTTGCGGCAGAGAGAGAGGAGCCAGTTCTCTCTCCTGCTCGCTAAAATGCGCTACCTCTTTCGAGGATAGCAAGCCTCTCTCTGTCCTGGTCTTGTTTATTCTTTGTCTCATGCGGTCTTAGACCTGCGAGCAGCACATGCCCTCGTAGGAGAAACTCCTGAAGATGTGATCGTTGACTGCTTACATCTATCACTATAGCATCTTTCATAGGAATGGAAAATGACCCATTTCACTTTGAGTAGAACAACGCAACTTCGCCGCCCCATATATATTATAAATGGATGCGGCCTTCGTGAGGTATGTGCCTCCCATGAGAACAAGCTATTTTCAGCCTTGCAACTGTAAGCGCCAGGTAAACATAATTGCCAGCGGAATCACCAGCAGAAACCAGACCGTCCATAAACCCTCAGATAAATTAATGCGGTTGGTCTGAAGAGGAAGTTTTCCTTACTATGTATTTCTCTTGACAATACTCAACAATACATCTCGCCTTGTCGCGTACCAAAATAGCGGGCATTAGAACTGAAGTAAATATACATAGTCTTTTCGACCATCAGCAAAGGCAAAGTAAGGGGAAAGAAGACATAGAGAGAAAACTGCAATGTATGGCACAACAGTCATTAGTGTATGGGGATGTTGGCAAATGAGCATACTAGTTTACTTAGCAATTTTTCCATCGTCGAAAAGTCTGAGCCGGGCATATTGCTTTCTTGTCCGCGGACCCACCAGGCGGTGGGTCCACCTGATCTACGCGTGGAGCACCAGGGAGAGGTTGTCTGCATACCCGTCGTTATAGGGGCCATTTTCATCAGGGTTCTGTGAATAGGGCTTAATCGTGAGAATGATCTTCACCTTGCGTGTGCCTTGCGGGATGCTTCCGGAAGTGGTGCGCTTGAGAAGTTATGTCTGATGTGTTACCGATCCTATCGTGCGGTCCTGATTGAGGACTGGTCCAACTTGAGCCGTAGCTATTTCTTGTCCGTTGGTATCCAGAAACAATGCCTGTACATCTGCAGCATTACTAAAATTACCAAAGCCACCCAGGTAAGCGAGCAGGGTATAGGTCACGTGCCCTTTATCTACAAGGGGGGTAACTTCGGTGAGATCTATAGTTTGTATGGCACTCGCGACGGCATTGGGATTGTCTGCAATCCCTCCTGCAAAAAAATTCTCTCCTCGGTTCTCTGGCCCTGGATCACTGCTCTGGAGTGTACCGCTGATCGCATCATACTTGACAGGAGTAAACGTGCCAGTAGTTGTCCAGCCGGGAATGCTTTTGATCACCTCCTCTGGCCTCGTTGCTCCCGGTCCGGCTTCGGCATCTCCATTGAGAAGCAGATTGTGTTCCATGTACTTGGAGATCAGATTGGTTGATGTTGTCTCCGTTGTAGAAGTTGCAGGCACGATCGTCGCTGAAGGATTTGCAAGGACCGTCTCTGAAGCAGTTGTCGATGTTGCCTGGCTACTGGCTTGCAGTGCCGACCCATCTGTATTCGTCATCGAACTGCACGCTGTTAATAGGCTCAAACCGAGAATACTGAAAATGAGAAGAGAACGCTTCCAAAGAAAAGTCTGAAATGGATACATATGACGGTATGTTGAACCGCTGCACTATTCTCGCCAGAGGTTCATCTCCTTTGCTTTTTTAGATCTATAGAACATTTTGTAGATTAGTTACTACATCATCAGAATTAAGCTATGAATAATTTAGCTCGCCTGGTGTCAATAGCAAGAAAATTCTTTAAAAGGACAAATTTTTCTTACAAGAGAGCATAACAGAGAAACCATCAGAGAAGCATCACTCAGGTGAGGGAAATTTTGGAAGTGATCTTCCCCTTTGATAGGGTGGTTTACCCGCGCTTCTCGTGCACAGTATAGTTCGACTGTTCACACGATCAATGTATTAGGCTGAAGGTGATGCAATTTCACAGCGAGATACATTGAACAATATATAGGAGATTCATTGTCACCTAACCCCCTATACGAGATTTTAATAATGTATACTTGTGTAGTAAGTTTTCATGTTTGTAGCTCGCATAACGTAAGCGCAACGGCCGAAAGATGTTACGAAACAGACTCGGTACCCATGTTAATTAATGGGTGCTATCGTATGCGTGTCAGGGATAGAAAGCCAGACAAATTGCAGTATAGATAAAGGAGACTTTTCTCTATGGCTGAAGCAGCCCGTATTGCTATGTACGCGGATCTCTTTTGCCCCTACGCCTATATCAGCGCTTACCGCGTACGCAAGCTACGCAGTAGCGAGTATCCTAATAGCATCTGTATCGAACACAAAAGCCTCTCGCTCGAATATATCAACAAAGAACCTACTCCCCGACGCCTGCTCGCAAGTGAGATTCCGCTGTTGATGCTGGAGGAGCCAGATATTCCTTATCAACCCTGGTATCGCTCTGAGAGTGAATGGCCAGTAACCATGTGGCCAGCATTTGAAGCGGTTAAATGTGCTGAGCGCCAGAGCCTGGTCTTAGCCGATGAGTTGGACTGGGCAATTCGCAAAGCTTTCTTTGCCGAGAGCCGTTGTATTTCTCTACGCCACGTTTTATTTGAGCTAGCCGAAGAAACTGGCGTCGATATGGCCCGTTTCTCAGAAGATTTTGACCATGGAGCAGCCAGATACCAGGTTCTTCAGGAGACAAAGGATGGTTGGGAACATTTGCATGTAGCCGGAAGCCCAACCTTTGTTCTAGCTTCCGGCAAGCAATATAGCAATCTAAGCTTGCCAGAGATCGAAATCGACGAGAAGCAGCACTATCGCGTGCTTGCCGTAAAGCCGGCGCCTTGCAAAGGCGAACTTTGCCTGGATCTTTTGCGGCAGATGTTTCAAGAAGCCATACGCGCACCGAGAAATCAATAAGGAGCCCTGTATGCCGTTACGTGTCCTCAGCTATAATATTCTGAACGGTGGAGAAGACCGCCTGCCACATCTTGCCCACATTATTCGACAGCAACGGCCCAACGTTGTTGCTCTGATAGAGGCCAATAGCCGTCCTCACGCTGAAGCTCTGGCCAGCCAATTGAAGATGCAACTGGTCTTCGGCGAAGCCAATGGAAAAGCTAATGTGGCCTTACTAAGCGAGCGACCTATCATTCATTACGCTAATCATCGCTTGCCGGATCTCGCTAAAACGCTACTGGAAATTACTATCCATTGGGAAGGGGCTCCGCTCACAATTTTTGCAACCCATCTTAAAGCTGGCCAGACGAAGAAATCTGAGCAGAAACGCAGTATCGAAATACAAGTTATTCTGGCCCTTATGCAACAGTTGGGAGGTCGCCCCCATCTGCTGATGGGCGATTTAAATACTGTTTCTCCGGAGGACCCTATAGATCTTCCCGAATATCTGGCCACTCTTCGTGAGCGCGGCGAGAGCTCGCCCGACCCCCAATTCCCACGCCAGGTTACGCCCCTGCTCCTACAGGCCGGCTATACCGATTGCTATCGTAGCCAACATCACATTGCCCCAGGCTACACTACTCACACAATGCACCCGGCGTTGCGCATCGATTATATCTTTGCAACGTCCTCTCTGGCCCGGCGCCTCGCTGCCTGCGATATTGTGACCGGGGTGGAAACCTGCACGGCTTCCGATCATTTTCCTATCTGGGCCGAATTCAGATAAGATGCGCGCCCTGCTCGTGCTTAAAGTCCTGCCAGTCCTTGAGCACAACCGCTTCCAGGGCTGTCGGATAGGATACTCCGTAGGTCTGGGTCAGTTGACGGCCCACGCGAGAAACGGTAGCCCGCTGCTGCTCTATCACCTGATATACTTCTTGCCGATCCCGCATAGGAGCTCCCAGCAGAGCTTGCGCTTGCTCAGTATCGAGCGTCTGCACAGTTCTGATGATATCCGTCAATGAGTGAATGGTCTGTCTATGCATATCGCCATAATCTCGACCCTTTGCCGCTATATACATGAGGCGCAGCAAGATCGCGCGCTCACCCTGGATTCCTTGCAGAGCTAGCAGATCAAGACCACGATAGAGCACTTTGCGATGCTTATGCGTGCTAATCCAGAAGCTTATCAGCAATTGTTGTAGCGTCTCCTGGCTTACCGGGAGCTCTTCTGACCGCTCCTCCGACCTCATATCCGCCAGCCGGCTGGCCAGGGCCGCATCACGACAGCCAAGAATCAAGCGCACTTCTGCAGTTAGCGCATGCTCTGCACTCTGCACAAAGAAATCGACAATCTCACCATTCGCCAGCACCAGATGATGAAGCAGAGCTGCATTGCCAAATACCATGCATTGCTGCCCAAGCACTGGCGCATGGGCAAAGAAGCTTGCAAAATCAGGTGTTTTCCAAGCTGCAAACTGTTCTGGGCTCACAGCCACCCGAAAATCTATATCGCTGTACTTGTCTCCAGTTCCGCACGCCAGACTACCGCCCAGCCAGAGGGCAAGCACATCGGACCTCTGCCAGAGTCGCAAAGCCAATGCGTTGATGGTAGCACGCTGGGGTACATTCGGAATGGCCTGCGAATTCAGATCCTGCATACTTACATAGCTCCTTCTCTTCTTCATAAACACTTCTTTAAATTAAAGAGCAAAATGACCGCTCTGTCAATGAATTCATGATCAATTTCGCGAAGATTTTCAATAAGAGAGTATCTTAAAAGAAGAGGGAGAGAAACACGAAACAGGCTTCAATAGCAGCTTTGAGCTGACTCACCCTTATTAGTATAAGAGAAAGGTTTAGCACATACATATGCAAGATCGCAAAAAATTTATCACAAGGCGGCAGGCTCTGCTAGCCGGGGCCGCTGGCTCGCTGGCAGCTTTTAGCGCCGGAGCCATCTCTTTGCCTGCCCTTCATGCTCATGCGGCGGCAGACCCACAGGCAGAGAGTAGCCTTCCTGTCAAGGAGATCGAAGATATTTTTCAGACGAAAGGGACGCTTGAGCCAGGGGGTGTACTGCTGATCGAACTGGCTCGTAGCGATATTCATGCTACCATCTTTGGCATTTCCATTAAGCCTGATCTCGCTATCGATACAGAGATCACTTTTCAGCCGCTCGATAATAGAGCGATTGTCAAGTACGAGTTTGTCCTCCTTGACGGGGAAGTCAATTCAGTTCTTGATGAGCTGCTCAAGCAAGATTTACAGCCGGCAACTACGGCCATCAATGCACTGCACAACCATTTCCTTGAAATGGACCCACATATCAAATATCTGCACGGCACGGCTATCGGTGACCCGCTTGACCTGGCTCACGCCCTGCATAAGGCCCTCTCTCAGAGCGGGCAACCATTCGCGGCTAGCGTCGCTACTCAGACAGGCTTGCCCAACAAGCAGATCGAGCAGATCATTGGCGGCACAGGCATGATTTCAGACAGTGTGCTCTCAGTAAGCGTTAATAGGAAGGAAACGATAAGAGAGCTGGGCTTTGTACTCCAGCCAGCTATGCAGGTCCAGTCCACATTCAACTTCCAGGCCATCGATAATAATCAGGCGGCAGAGGCTGCCGAATTTATTCTCCTTCCTCAGGAAGTCGATGCAGTCAGCCGCAGCTTACGCAACCATAATCTGAAAGTGACGGCTGTGCATAATCACGAACTGTTCATCCAGCCCACCTTCTATTACTTACATGCCTTTGGGACAGGCTCACCGCTCAGCCTGGCGCAAGCTACTCATGCGGCTTTACAGCACACCAACAGCGCTCTTAAATAGCTCCACTCTCTCCCATCCACAGCTTCATCCCTCCCTCATCGATCATCCTTCTGATCGAGGCGAGAGATGAAGCTCGTCTGGGATCTCGACCCGGCTCGACCCGAGACTCTCCACCCCTGGCAAACGTGATAGCTTTATAAGCCCATTACTTACCATGGCTTCATATTATGAGTTGTTAGCACGCAGTCAAGTGCTTTGTCAGACATCGTGTGACGAATGCATCGCCTGCGACGGCAGCGGAAAAGAGGGAATGGAGTGTCACCGTAAGCCTCAGAGCAAGGGCCGCCATATCCGCTAGGTCGCGGCGCGTCCGCTAGAGCGCAGCGTTCCCTTAACCATCCCATTTGCTTCATGCGTCACGTAAACCCTGACAGGCCACTAGATTGAGTAGTATAAGATGAGCGCACAACAGACGAATAAAAAGCACATACGTCGTTTTGCCCAGGAAATGTTTGGCTACGAGCAGCTTCGCCCTGGCCAGGAAGCTGCCATCCAAGCCTTGCTTGAGGGACACGATACCCTGGCGATCATGCCAACTGGTTCGGGCAAATCGCTGATTTATCAGGCGGCCTCTCAGATGATAGAGGGCCCAACCATCGTTGTCTCTCCGCTTATTGCCTTGCAGCGCGATCAGGTCGAGGCTATTGAGGCTCGCGATCTAGGTCGGGCGGCCTGGCTCAATTCAACTCTGGGAGAGGCTGCTCGACAGGCTGTATTTGAGCTGCTTGCCAGGCATGAGCTAGAATTCCTCTTTCTGGCTCCCGAACAGTTCGACAATGAGGAGACGCTTCAGCAGTTACAAAAGGCCAGGCCAGCTTTGTTTGTCGTCGACGAGGCCCACTGCATCAGCGAGTGGGGGCATGACTTCCGGCCTGATTATCTGCGCCTGGGTGCCGTTAACGACGCTCTGGGCCATCCTCGCATTCTCGCCTTGACCGCGACCGCTGCACTACCGGTGCGCGAAGAGATTATGCAACGACTCAATATGCATGAGCCACGTACGATTGTACAAGGGCTCGATCGTCCCAACATTTGGCTGGGAGTGGAAACGTTCCAGGATGAGGCAGAGAAGCAACGCGCCCTCGTCGAGCACGTTCTCAAGGCGGAGAAACCCGGCATCATCTATACAGCCACCCATAAGCACGCCGAGGAGCTGGCCAAAGCCCTGAACAAGGAATACATCAAGATTAAGGCCTATCATGCTGGCCTGAAGGATAAAGAACGAGAGCAGATCCAGCAGGCTTTCATGCAAAATGAGTTAGAGGTTATTGTAGCTACGATAGCCTTTGGCATGGGCGTGGATAAAGCCGATGTGCGTTTCGTCTACCACTACGATATCAGCGATTCTGTGGATGCCTACTATCAGGAGATTGGGCGCGCCGGACGCGATGGCAAACCGGCCCGCGCTATTCTCTTTTACTATCCGCGCGATCTGGATCTACAACGCTTCTTAGCCAGTAGCGCGCATCTTCACTCAAACGAGGTGCAAAGGATCGTGAGCGCTGTCCAGGCCTACGGCAGACCCGTAGCCCCGAAAGTGCTGCAAAAGGAGTTGAAGCTTGCAGAAAGCAGGATAGCCCAGATTATCACCAGGCTGGCCGCAGAACAGGTTATAGAGCTGCTACCCTCCGGCGAAGTAGCGCCAGGGCAGCAGAGGCAACCCCTTAGAGATGTTGCCAGGGACGTGGTAGAGACGCAGGAAAACCATCGACAACTTGAGCATTCACGAGTTGCGATGATCCAGGGCTATGCCGAGACGCTTGATTGCCGCAGAGGCTACCTGCTCAACTATTTTGGCCAGCCATTTGAAGGACGCTGCGGCAACTGCGACAATTGCCAGGACGGCAACGCACGGGACGAGCAAAACGAGTACCAGCCATTCCCGCTCAATAGCCGAGTTGCTCATCCCGAATGGGGCGAGGGGCAGATCATGCGTTATGAAAACGATAAGATCACGGTTCTCTTCGATAAGGTGGGCTATAAAATGCTCTCGCGCAATATTGTTGCTGAAAAAGACCTGCTCAGGCCGGTTCAAGACACTTAGCCGGTGGCTCATTCAACAGGCTTACAAGAGCAGCTTGCCGCCGTCTACAGTCAGGTAGGCTCCAGTGATAAAGGCTGCCTGGTCGGAGGCCAGATACACAATAGGCGAGGCCACATCCTCAGGCCTACCATTTCTGCGCAACGCGGTTGCCTGGGCCATCTGCTCTCTTACTTCCTGCGGCGTCCCCGCGTTAAGATCGGTGACGATATGACCTGCGCTCACAGCATTTACCCGAATGCCATGTGGACCTAATTCCTCTGCCATATTTTTGATCAGGCTTTCGACACTGGCTTTAGCCACAGAGATGGTCAGGCCGCCACCGCCGGCTACGGGCTGTCGCGCCGTTGTTGAGCTTACAAAGACGATGCTACCTTTGTGTTGTTTGATCATACCTGGCACGATAGCCTGACTTAAATAGTAGGCCGATTGCAGTTGTCCCGTTACAAAAGCTTCTAGAACTTCCCAACGACTCCCAGTGAACGGAGCCAGGATCGCTTGCAGATATTCGCCAGCTGAAAGCGTGGTGCTGTCAGGGGCGGGACTACCGGCAGCGGGCGCATTGAGGATCAATGTATCTATGAGCCCAAAGGCTTTACTGACAGTTTGCACCATGGACTCTACTTGCTCTGCATTCGCAACGTCGGCCTGAACGGCAAGAGCCTGGCCTCCCGCCTCCTTGATAGCTGCAACGACTTGCTGGGCTGCAGCTTCGTTGCGATAATAGTTAACAGCGACCATGGCTCCATAGCGTCCCAGCAAAGTAGCTGTAGCCGCGCCAATGCCACGGCTTCCTCCTGTGACTAAAGCAATCCGATCCTTCATCGGTTGAGAGAGATTCAAGTTTGCTTGTTCTCCAATAGCCATATTGTTATCCTTTCTCGCTGGCATTATAACGAGCCGGCAATTTCTATCCCAGATTATGTGGCCTGCATTTAGCATATGGACCTAAAAGTGAGAGAGATTTTGTCTGACCGGCCCTCACGAAGTGTTGTCCTTTAAAATGAGTATAGTACGCGAGAGGATATCTAGCATTGTCCAGAGTATCAGTTGTGTACCCTGTACCTTTGGACATTGCCCGCCTGAGCAAGCTATTTATCTCTGCATAGGATGAAGATATCTTTATTGCTCGCCAGGCAGCATATCGAGCAATAAAGACAGTAGAAAAGTGAAGCCTCTAGCGAACAAAGCTCTTGCGATGAGTGTGCCCAATATCCCGAAAACCGTAGCGCCGATAAAAGCTAGCAGAGCCTTCAGTAGATGTGACTTCCATGCGCGCCCGAGGATAGAGGGCATGGCACACATCGAGCAAGCTACTCCCAACACCGCGCTGACGCCATTGCGCATCGATGAGCAGCTCCATAATATACGTTGTAATATGGCCATCGCTCCAGGCACGCACAAAGCCAACAACTTCCTCATCCGCAGTAGCGACAAGCGTGGGCCAGGAATTGCTCCAGCCGGCCAGAGCCTCCTCTGGCCTGGCGACTGGCGTTGGCCAGCCCTCGGCCTCAGACAAGCGCTGAATGGCCGAGAAATCACCTTCCTGCCAGGCTCGAATCGCAATTCCCGGCGCGATTTTCAGCCCGACCAGCGCTCGCTGCAGCTCTTCTTCATGTGAGACCGACATTTTTTCCTCCCGAAATTTCGTCGTTGCATTATGCAAGCTCATACTATTAAAGAGTAAAGACATTATCCACAAATGAAGAGCGTTTTTTCTCCTCAGCCTCGCAGATAATCCTTAGCGCATTAAGGCCGCCAGCCTTGCCTCTGTCTCGTCCTGCGCAAAAGGGGTATGGATAACTATTTGCCAATCAGGACGGCTCGGCTCGCACAGAAAGGTGGGTTGCAAGGTCAGATGCCCGACGCGTGGATGCTTGAGTTCGCCAAGACCCTGACAGGTCCAGCTCACCTCATGCTCAGGCCACCAGGCTCTGAACTCAGGACTGGCCCGGAGCAAGTCGGCAATCAGGCTTTGGAACCATTCCTCATCAATATGTTGATCGCTACGTGCGCGCAATAAGGCCATACTCTGCCGCGCCGTACGCTCCCAATGCACAAGTAGCTTGCGTGGAGACGGGTGCATGAAAGCAAACCAGGTGGTATTGCGCTCTCGTTCCGAGAAGCTAGGAAAATCGCCAAAGACTCTGCGCGCGCTTTCATTCCAGGCCACCACATTTAAGCGCCGATCCAGTACTTGCGCCGGATAGGTACTTAAGCCATCGAGAACAGCCCGATATGCGGAGTTTGCGGGCGGCATCTCCTCTTCCGTAGCCCCCACCTGAGTTGTCTCGCGCGCAAGAGCAAAGAGATGGCAGCGCTCCTCTTTAGCGAGTTGCAAAACCTGAGCTAGCCTTTCTAGAAACTGGTCGGAGACATGGATATCTCGACCCTGTTCGAGCCAGGTGTACCAGGAAACGCCCACGCCAACGAGCAGCGCAACCTCTTCCCGTCTCAGCCCGTGCACGCGCCGTCGTGGAAAGGCAGGCAAGCCAAACTGCTCAGGGCTTAAGCGGGCGCGGCGCGTCTTTAAAAAATCGGCCAACTCCAGGCGACGGCGCACCAATCTCTCATCCATTATCTTCTCTCCATCTTTCCCTTGCTCTTGAGGCGAAGCTGTTACTGCCACACCTATGTCTAATACACTCCTGGTTATCATAGAAGGCAGCCTTCATAATAGCACCAGATAGACTCAATGGTCCAACTGCCAACACACTCACCCTTAAAATGTGCTGGTAGGTTTCTATTATGGCAACAAAAAGGATATATCTCATATGCAACATAACAACAATACGTTTGATCAGCTTTCTACCACAAAGGCTGTTTCTCAACGCCCATTACGAGATCGCCTTGGTATGTTAATCGAGGGCTCAGATACAGCGGATGTCGTGGCTAGAATCCGTGAGACAGAGCTGGCCGGCTTACGGCAGATCTGGATGAAAGTTGACGCCGCAGGCGTAGGCATGCCAGATGTTTTGACGCTGCTTGCCGCCGCCGCCTTACGTACTGAGCAGGTTCGCCTGGGAACTGCTATTGTCCCCATCTATCCACGACATCCCCTAATTATGGCACAACAGGCGCTAGCTATACACGATCTAGCTCCTGGACGCTTGCGCTTAGGAATTGGTCCCAGCAATCGCATGGTCATCGAGGATTGGTTAGGCCTGCAATTCTCATCTCCCCTGGCCTACCTCACCGAATATATCCAGGTAATGCGCAAGATTATGGAAGGAGACGCAAACCATCAGGGAAGATTTTTCCAGATGGCCTTTTCTCAGACGCGCCAGTTCTCTGTTCCGCTGCTCGTCTCAGCGCTGGGCAAAAAGGCATTCCAGCTTGCCGGGGAAATTGCAGACGGGGCGATATCATGGATGAGCCCGGCGTCCTATCTTTTGGCATCAGCGCTTCCGGCATTGCAGGCCGGAGCTGAGCAGCGGCGGCGTCCAACCCCACCATTAATTGCTCACGTGCTGGTTGCCCTCCATCCCAACCAGGAAGCGGTACTATCACCAGTGCGCCAACTCGTAGCAGGCTACTCCAGGCTTCCATTTTATGCTCGTATGTTTGCTGAGGCTGGCTTCGCTGGCGCGGTAGATGGCAGGGAGGCGGATCTCAATGCCCTGGCTTCCGCCCTGGTAATCAGCGGCGACGAGGCTACCGTGTACCAACATATTACAGAGCTGCTGGATAGTGGCCTTGATGAATTGATGCTGCAACTCATTCCTATCGTTGACGAGACAAATGAACGCAAACAATTGCACCATCTTCTCGGCTCCCTGCCTGCCTAAGCGCATACGCTAGATTACAGCACAGCGCAACAAGGCCGTCAGGAGGCTGTGAGTTGCTATTAGATCCTGAGCAGCGACATTGAGCATATAATCTCCTCAGTGTCGCTTGCAAACAGAGCCAGGAACATGCTGGACTAAGCATGAACTTGACATCTTTGCCCAAGGACTACTGAATCAAGGCCGCGATACAAAAGGTAATATTTAAGCCAGGCTTTGCCGATATTCTCTATTAGTTATAATTGGATAAAAGGGATCAAGATATGATAACGAGAAAACATAAGATAAAGCGTTACATAGATGGTTTCTTTCCTTGAAATGGACTTCAATATCCCTTTGAGGAGAAGATGCGATGCTTACAGGACAGCTTTTGCTTCAACTGATCGTGATTCTACTCGTAGTTCAGATTTTTGCTTACTTAAGCAAAAAAATTGGTCAGCAAAGGGTTATTGGTGAAATACTGGCAGGCCTGGCCTTGGGACCATCACTGCTCGGGCTTCTCTGGCCGCACCTTGAGCTCCAACTTTTCCCCCTACCACCTTCCTTGCCTGCAAGATTTGCAGGCCAACTTTTTCCAGAACGCTCGACCCTGCAAACCCTTGGTGATATTGGCCTGATCCTCTACATGTTCTCGCTGGGAGTACACCTTGATATCAACTTAATGCTTCGCCAAAGCCGAAACGCAGCGATCATCTCCATAAGCAGTATACTCCTGCCTCTTGTCCTGGGAGGCATCCTTGGGGTTTTTCTCTATCCTTCTCTCAAAGGCTCCTCAGCAACGCTCCTTTCCTTTGTGCTCCTCGTAGGTACCGCCATGTCTATTACAGCCTTCCCTGTCCTGGCTCGGCTCCTGAGCGAAAAGAAAATGCTTGGCATAAAAGTAGGTATGCTTGCCCTGACCAGTGCAGCCGTTGGTGATATTATCGCCTGGTGTCTATTAGCTTATGTCATTGCAGTTGCTCATGCGCACGGAACCCTGTCAGTCCTCTACACGGTCGGGCTGATCATACTTTTCGCAGCAGGCATACTTTTAATGGTGCGGCCAATGCTGGACTATATAGTCCGACGAGTCCAGTTAGAGAGCTTACAGATGGCCATTTGCCTCTTTGTGCTGCTTGGCGCCGCTTATATAACTGATCTGCTTAGCATTCATCCGATCTTTGGCGCTTTTTTAGCTGGCATCATTATGCCGCGTAATGCAGCTTTTACCTCGCACATTCGTAGCCTTGACCGCATCAATACAGTCCTCTTTTTGCCTGTCTATTTCGTCTTCAGCGGTCTGAATACTCAGATCGGACTCCTGCAAGGCTTATCTTCCTGGCTGATCTGCTTACTCATCTTTGCTGCCGCCAGTGTAGGTAAAATCGTTGGCGGAACACTTGCTACACGTATGACCGGCAATTCCTGGCGCGATGCCCTCAGTCTGGGGCTCTTGATGAATACGCGTGGGTTGGTTGAGTTAATTGTTCTCAATATAGGCCTGCAGGAGAAAATACTTTCCCCTACGCTGTTCGCCATGCTCGTAATCATGGCCATTGTCACTACCATGATGGTTTCCCCGCTCTTGCCTCTTCTGGGGCATCGCTCTAGCGCGGATCAAGATGAAGTAGTACAGGAAATGGCCACAGCGGTTGATCTGGAAAGCACCTAAAAAGCTCTATGGTGGTCGCGCTGATTGCCGCTGTTTTCTATCCTGCCCATGCTTGCAGACTAAAATAGGCTTGATGGCCTCTTCTCTTGCTAGCAGCAAGAATAGATGCTATAAATGAAAGCAGCCATCATCAGTTTACGAGGGAGAGACAATAGCATGCCTGGAGAGTACAAGCTAACATGAATACCAGCCTTGAGAATGCCTTCTTTCAATTTCTGGCCTATGCCAGCGCTGAAGCAAAGCAGGCCTTCGACCAATATGTCGGTATGAGTCAGATGCGACGACAGCTATTGTTACTGTTGTCTCAGCAAGGTGAGCTCAGCCACGCCGCATTACAGCAGAAGCTAGCCATCGATGGGGCCACGGTTACTCGCCTGGTCAAGCAGTTTGAAGCCGAGGGAGTACTTAGCCGCCGGCTCGATCCACAGGATAATCGCTATACGCTCGTCTCTTTGACGGACGCCGGCCAGGAGCTAGTATCCCAACTCCAGGAGGCCCATAGTGCATTTCAAACCCGCCTACTAACTGAAACGACTCTCATCTTAGAAAATGATCTGGAGATCGCAGTCAGTGTTCTTGAAAAGCTGCTAGCCAACATACGCAGTATCCAGCAAAGTCGGCAGCCAGAAGAATAGGTAAAGGGCAGAGGCCATCCCGCGCGTCTGGACGTCTCTACCCTCACCTCTGGCTCCTTTTGCCGCCTACTTAGCCTAAAAATGTTCGGCAGCCGCCTCCGCAGGAATGCGTCACGACCTCCGCTTCAGAGCTCCTTGCGTCCCGGATCTCAACACGGACGTCCAGATCAAAAAGCCTTTCCTTTCCCTCTTCCTCTCTCCGTGCTCTCTCCTCATCCCGATTTTCCATACTTGATCTCCTTGCTGATCAGATGAACAACTTTCTTGCCTCAGTGAGCAAACCCTGTCTGCCCTTTCTCTAAGGCTATATTGAAAAGCCTTGAGCCGTTTGCCAGGTCAGCTCCCGTCCATTCTAGAGCAGATTGGCCAATCCAGGCCACGACATTTCCCTGACACTTTCCTGACATATCACCCTAAAAGAGGGCGATATGTTGCTGGAGACGCCAGGAAGCTAATTCAATCTCTGGTAGGGATACCGAGTGCTAACAGGTCGAGACCAGCCGTGACCATAGTAGAGAGACCAGCATGAATCTCCTCGGAAGATTCGCCTTTTAAGCGCCGCCTCGCGTATTCCGCAAAGATCCTCGAATAAAGAGTCAGGATCAGATCCGCAACGAGGCGAGGCACGATATCATCCAATTCTGTACCCATGTCTTCGGCAAGGGCATGGGCCAGATCCTCTTCAATAAACTCAGTCATTTGCCGACCCCGAGCCTGCAGGGCAGGACTTTCCCGAATCACCCTGAGGACCTGCTGCCGCGTAGAATCTTGCTCTGGGGACGGCATCGCTTTTATAGGTTCGAGGCTGCCGAGCAGCAATTGGCGCAGAAAGGTGAGCAATGCTTGGCCTTTCTCACGCTGCCTAACGATTCCGGCCAGGGAAGCCTCCATAGGTTGATTGAGTCCAAAAAAGAGGTCCTCTTTAGTCGGAAAATAATTGTAGACGGTATTTACCGCCACATCAGCCGCTTCAGCTACTTCGGCCACTGTCACCTGCTCAAAGCCACGCTCAATAAAGAGCTCTAAAGCCACTCTTGCGATCTTCTCCCGTGTCTGCTGCTTTTTGCGCTCACGTCGTCCTGGTGTCTGTTTCATAAGCACATTATAGTTCTTTTTGCAGTGGTCTGCAAGATTGGGGTTGACTTCTTTCTGCACATTACATATAATTACATCGACTTAAAAATTTATGTCAATTCAAAAATACATGAAGTGCAGAAAGGAAGCACAATAATGGCAGATGTCTCTGTCCCGGTTTTGATCGTTGGGGCCGGACCAACCGGTCTCTCAACCGCGCTCTTTCTGGCGCAGCAACAGATCACGTATATGCTCATTGAGCAACATCCAGGCACAGCGATCCATCCCCGACCGGTTGGCCTGGGAGCGCGGACGATGGAGATATTTCGGGCGCTAGGGCTGGAAGAGAGCGTCAGGAAAGCCGCCGAACCGCTCAGCAGGAGCCGAGGGGAAATTTTTGTTGAGACCCTTGCCTCCGCCAACATGGCACAAGTCAAACGCCTGAACCTTGATGGGAAAGATCTTGAGACATTCGACCAAATGAAAGAAGTAGAGAAGGCTATCAGTCCGGCCGCAGGCTGTCTGTGTAATCAGGCTGCTCTGGAGCCCGTGTTGTTTGAAGCGGCGCGGGAACGAGGGGGAGATCTGCGCCTTCAGACTGAATTGCTGTCTTTTGAGCAAGATGAGACGGGCGTGACGGCTCTCGTTGTGGATCGCAAGACGGGAGTGCAGCAGCGTATTAGTGCTGACTACCTGGTTGCAGCGGATGGAGCTCATAGCCTTGCACTGCATACCCTTGCAATCCCGACGAAAAGCTTTACGTTGTCAAAGCTCCATACACTCGCGATTGACTTTCGTGCAGACCTGAGCGAGCTGGTACGAGGCCACGAGTTTATACTCTGTACGATAGAGACCCCTGAAGCTCAGGGCCTGCTCATGGCAGTCAATAATAGTGATCGCTGGCTTTTTCAGATGCCCGGATATCTCGAAAATGGAGAGTTGAAGGTCCCATCGCCCAAACGCTGCCAGGAGCTAGTGCGCAAAGCTATCGGGATACCTGATCTCGCGGTAGAAATCATGGGTATTCTCCCCTGGAAGCCGCAGGAGAGGCTGGCTGAGTGCTACCAGGTTGGGCGAGTTTTCCTGGCTGGCGACGCGGCCCATATCATCCTACCCACAGGTGGCGTTGGTGCGAATCTGGGCATCCAGGATGGCCAGAACCTTGCCTGGAAGCTGGCCGCCGTTCTCAAGGGTTACGCTGATTCCACCTTGCTCTCGACCTACGAGACGGAAAGGCGTCATGTGGCAGGCTTTGCTGCCGAGCAGGAAGAGATCACCGACCGAGAAAAAACCACTGATAACGAACTACAGGCTCGCTTCGGATTCTACGCCTCGTCAGCTGTGCTCTCAGATGGAGAAGGAATCACACAAGACTATACGGAGCTGAAAGGGCAGTCCGGCTCACGTGTACCTCACCTGTGGGTAGAATATCAGGGCCGATGCATCTCAACTCTTGATATTACCAGTCGTCATTTCGTCCTGCTAACCGGCTCAGAAGGGAGAGGCTGGCAACAGGCTGCGCAGGGATGTGCTGCTCACTTTGGCATCGAGCTGCCCGCCTATCGTGTTGGTTCTGAAGGAGAGCTTTTAGCAAGCAAGGAGAGCTGGCAACAAGCGACCGGCCTGCCTGATCATGGCATGCTCCTGGTTCGGCCTGACGGCTTTGTGGCGGCTCGTGTGAGCGCCCCTGATGAGGATAAGGGTCGGCAGCTTATGGGAATACTCTCGGCGTTACATTTATGTTCGAGGGTGCACACTTAAAGAAAGGTTGGAGAGCAACAAAGAAAAACATCTCTTGCGAAAAGTTATTCTACTATTATGAGCCAGATCCCTCAGAGAGAAGGAGCTTAATAGAATAATGAGCAGGAAACCAGATATCAGGGAGGAATATAGACAATATATTACTTATCTATGATATACTTATTCAGAGTGTATTTCCAGAAAGGATAAGGGTAAGAGGGATAAACATCAAACTTATCCTCCCCGAGATTTCTGTCCTCTTTCTCTAGCTAAGCTGTGTGACGCTTAAGAAAGAGGTTTTCCGCTACACGTGGGAGTTAGGCTTTATTGTACCGTCTATACAGACGAGAACAGGCCTTCACCAAAGCAGCAGAGGAAGTAAGAGACTTGGCCATGATGAAGAAGCCACTACCAAATGACCACCTGCGTACAGCGCGCAAGGCCATGCACCTCTCCCGCAAGCGCTTAGCTGAGCTGCTCGGTACACAAGAGAGAGCCATCGAACGTTGGGAAAGAGGCGAGAAGCAGCCGTCTCCGCTCTGGCGTGACACGTTATGCAAATTCTTTCAAAGCACGCCTGAGAAACTAGGCCTTCTGGAAGCCCAGCCGCCTTCAATTTACGATCCGATGATCCCTGCCCTTCCCTCTATTCCGCTTATTGGGCGAAACACTGATCTGGCACAGCTCAAAGCCCGATTACTCCCGGGCAACAATGTGGCCCTGACAGCCCTGCATGGTCTACCAGGCATCGGTAAGACGGCAATGGCCATCGCATTGGCCCACGATACAGAATTGCGTGCTCTCTTCCCAGGGGGCATCCTGTGGGCCGGCCTTGGTCCGCAATCCAACATCCCGGCGACCTTAAGCCGTTGGGGAGCGCTGCTAGGGATCGCGTCTTCCGAACGGGAGCAATTACACGATCAAAAAGGCTGGGCTGCAGCTCTCCACCAGATAATTGCCCAACGGCATATCTTTCTGGTCATTGATGATGCCTGGAAGCTTGAAGATGTGCTGGCCCTCAAAGTCGGAGGTCCTAATTGCGCGCACCTGGTCACTACTCGCTTTCCTCCCATTGCCGCATCCATTACCACCGAGCCTCCCTTTGTCATGAAAGTCTTGGGAACACAGGAGAGCATGTTGCTGCTCCAACGCCTGGCCCCCAGCGTCATCAGTGAGGAAGGTGGCGTCCTTGATCTTGTGCAGGCAGTTGGAGGCCTGCCTCTCGCGCTCACTCTCATGGGCAATTATTTGCGCAAACAGGCATTTAGTGGTCAGAAACGTCACATTGCCAGCGCATTGCAACGTTTGAGCAGCGCCAATGAGCGCTTACAAATCACGCAGCCGCGCGACCCCTGGCTGCAGCCTTCTCCTCTTCCCGCTCAGACCTCGCTACATTCGGCCATTGCTGTCTCGGATCAATTTCTGCCACCCCAGGCCCGTACAGCTCTATACGCGCTAGCCGTTTTTCCCTCCAGGCCCCATAGCTTCACAGAGCAGGCGGCCCTGGCGGTAGCATCTACCACGGTTGAGGTGCTCGACCTATTGATTGATGCTGGCCTACTTGAAAGCAGTGGCTCGGGTCGCTACAGCCTCCACCAGACCATCACCGACTACGGACGCCTCCATATCAGCGATAGCTTGCCTTACGAGCGCTTGATCACATTTGTAATCAAATTTCTGGAAATCCACAAAAAAGATTGGGAGCAACTTGAGCGCGAAAGCGATATGATTCTAGTTGCGCTGGAAAAGGCCTATGAGCTGGATAAAAAAGCCGAGCTGATCCTGATGACGCTGGCCTACGCGCCTTTTTTGATGACGCACGGGCTTTATGCACAGGCTGAGTTGCATCTTCGTAGGGCACATGCCTCCGCGATCCAGCAAGGAGACCTGCAAGCCACCATAAGCATGCTCAGGTTCCTTGGCGAGATTGCTCCCCACCAGGGAAATTTAGGCCAGGCTCAGATTCCCTTGCAAGAGGGCCTGAAGCTGGCCCGGCAGCTTGGCAACAAAGCTGAAATGAGCGCTTTGCTCAGCGATCTCGGCTGGGTGGCAGAAAAGCAAGGAAATCTCAGACAGGCAGAAACATACTTGCAAGAGGGTTTGGAGCTCGCCCGCCAGAACGCTGACCGCGAAGGCATTTGTGGCCTTCTTCGAGGTCTTAGCTCAGTTGCTATCTCTAAGGGGGACATCGCCCAGGCCGAGGTATATGCGCAAGAGGGCCTGGAACTGGCCCGGCAGGTCGCAGACCCGGACCATATCTGCTGGCTACTCATTATTCTCGCAGGAGCAATATATGAGCGAGGACGCTTCACACAAGCTGAGAAATACTGCCTGGAAGCTTTAGAGCTCGCACGACGTAGCAGCTATCGTGAGAGGATCTGTCTGCTGCTAGCCAATCTAGGGGAGATTGCAAGCGAGCTGGGAAAACATATCCAGGCTGAGCAATATCTGAGAGAAGGCCTGGAACTTGCGCGCCAGATGCAGCATCCAGAGAGAACCTGCCAGTTACTATGCACTATTGGCATAATAGCTGACAGGCAAGGAAACGGCACTCAAGCCGAAGCCTACTTGCAAGAAGGCCTGAAGCTGGCTTGCCAGATTGGCACTCCCGATGTAATTGCTAATACGTTGTATGAGTATGGAAATCTATGCCTTGCCCAACAGCGTGCAGCAGAAGCAAACAAGCGCTTTCATGAAATGTTGAATAGTATTCCAGAGGGCAATCAACGTCTCAACGCTCTGGCTAAGTATGGCCTGGCCCGCACTGCTCTCTTGCAGGGAGATCTACAGACAGCCCATGATGCGGGCCGGGCCAGCGCGGCTATATTGGCGGCTATCGGCCATCGCCAGGCTCAGGAAGTTCAGCAATGGCTGCAGGCCCTTCCGCAATGAACAGAAAGAGCAACTACTAAAAGTTTGCCTTACATTAGAAAGTGCCGTTAAGCTCAATTCTTGTCGAAGAAGCTCTCCACGATGTGGACAAATTCCGCTGGCTTCTCCCGCTGTGGCCAGTGCCTGCACTCTTGCATTATGGCAAGCTCAGCGCCAGAGATAAGCATCTGAGCGCGCTTTGCACAGGCCAGAGGAACGGCTTGGTCCTGTGCGCCATGAATCAGCAGCGTTAGCGCAGCGATTTCGTGCAGCCTGGTAGTGAAATTACTGCGCAGACCAGACCAGCCAAGCTCCCCTCTCTGCAGCGAGCTAAAGGCTTTTCCAGCCCCAGGCTCACGAGCCACTTGATAGACTTGCTCAACGAGATCAGCGGAAAGGCGGGCTGGATCGTAAATGAGGTTCGCCAGCAGGCTCCAGCGAATCAGTGCCCGACTTCTGCCGATCAGCCAGTAGCTCAACTTGTCGAGGAACGGAAGATGCACATAGACATAAGAGAGCCTATACGCCGCTACTTTGTCCTGAATTCCATATGTATCGACAAGCACTAATTTCTCTACACGCTCAGGAGCAGCAAGCGTCAGGGCGAGCGCAATAGAGCCTCCCAGCGAAAGCCCTACCAGACTAACCTTCTCTAGCTGTAGCATATCCAGCAGTTGCGTCACTATCCGCACATAGAACTCAAGAGTGTAGGAGAGATCAGGCCTGGAACTTTGCCCATAACCAGGCAAATCAAGGGCAAAGATGCGATGCTGGGCCGCCAACGGTCCCAGCACCTCGCCCCAGGAAAGGACCGCCGAGTCCAGACCTCCTCCATGCAACATGAGCACTGGGGAACCGCTGGTTCCTGCCGTGAGGCAGTGAAGGCGTAAGCCATCAATATCTAACCAGATAGCCTGAGAATCAGTGATTGGCATCGGAAAGCCACTCCTTATACAGCTAAGAGCGCACAAAAGCACTGATCAATTGCGCAAGAAACTCCTGCAAAGCCAACTTTCCCTGCCTGGGGTCCCCTGGCTCATCCGGAGAGAGTGAGCGCGCGACCATGCGGGCCAGTTCATCCAGGACTTCTTCAAGGGGCGGAACTTCCTCCGCCGGCAGCAGTTCCCCGATCGAGAATAGCCCCACTGAGATGAGCATAAGCAAATGATTGAGTACCGCATCGGAGACATCAGGGCGAATGAGGCCAGCCGCTTGCAAGCGCTGAACGAGCAGGCGGTTAAGCTCATAGGGAAGAACGTGGCGCGCCGGGTCACGCCGCCGCACATACTCGCCCAACACGTGGCTTTCTTTTGTATAGAGCGCACTCATCAGAGGATGGGCTACCAGGGCACGAAATCCATGCTGATAGATACCAAACAAGGTGCCTCCTTGCGGATCATCCTGCACTCGTTGCAACCAGTCATTGACCACACCAAGCGTCTCGCGAGCAAGCAACGCGCGCAATAATTCTTCTTTACTCTGCCAATAGAGATAGAGCGTGCTTTTAGAGACATTTGCGGCAGCGGCAATATCGCTCATCGTGGTTTTATCATAGCCGTAGTGCAGAATCAGGCGCGTTGCCGTGACAAGGATGCGCTGACCGCGCTCATCAAGCTTTCCCAGGTCTAGCGGTTGTGGCTGATCTTTCATAGCATACTCCAGTACCAATTAAGCATTCCTAGTATCATGGTACATCGCGAAGTCGTTAGTTGTCAAGGCCAGCAAGAGCTATAAAAATCGTCACAAAGGCCGGGCCGAACGCTGTACGAATTGCTCAGCTGCTAGTCGTCCAGCGCTCTGGCTGGAGCTTCACCATAACGCGATCGGGCTGTGAGAGCAAGGCCGCCCATTCTTGTTGCTTTTCGTGGGGAACGTAGCGCCTGACGATCTGCTCAACCAGAGCAGTAAAATCGTGCTCAATAATATGTGCCTTGCCGTAAGCAGCAGCAAAGTCGGCGCCATCGTAGACGATCAACGAGATAGCTGGATCACGTCTGATATTGCGATATGTAGCGCGCGTAGTCAGCGTGCTAAAATAAAAAGCCTCCTCCTGCCATATGCACCAGACAGGAGTAGTCTGCGGCGAGCGTCCAGGGCGATTGATAGCGATAGTAGCGGTCTTGCACTGTCTGAGGAGCTCTTGCGTCTTCTGAGAGATCATTGATTGCATAATCCTTTTCCTTTTTTCCGGGATGCACGGCTAAACTACTTAACCGACAAGGGGCCGATAACACGTTTGCGCTGGCCTATACATCCCTAACTTTCACATTTAACCGCACAGGAACTGCCTTCCGCTACTCTTCAGTAACAAGCGGGCGGAATTTCCCATACACAAGGTCCTGCATGCCAGGATCGTGAGCATTACCAATTAACAACGAAAATCAGAGCCAATAGACAGCTATCAAAAAGCTCTCTCATCTCTGTTTGACTTTTGGCCCAGGCCTGTCATATACTACATCTTATCTTGTTTATCCCCCTGGAGGGATTCTTGTTTTGCGCGTTCGAGAGCGCTTACTTCGTAAGTGCGCTCATTCACCTCTGTTTAAAGGCTGAGGTATTAGATGCTCTTTATGAGAGCAGGAAAATGTAGGGCCACCTTTGGCCAGAAATGTTGAAATGCTTGTAGTGGCATGGAATGTATGATAGGGGAGACAAAGACATGGAACCTGAAGATTTTTTAGAGCCCGAAGTTGTGATTACCGCTGCCGTGACTGCCGCTATCTGTTCGCCGCGCGTCCGTAAAGTTGCCCGGCGCGGCCTTGTCTATGGCATATCAGGGGTATTGCTGGTGGGCGATGCACTTGCCTCTTTTGCCCGCAATGTGGGACAAGGAGTAAAGCAGGCAGAAACAGTAGTGGCAAATGTGAGCAACCAGGCACAGGAGGTAGCCGTTGGAGTTGCGGCATCCGGCGCCTCTCAGAAGAGAAATCAGAAGGGTACAACGGATAAGGGCGTAGCAGAGGGTAAATAATAGAGGTTCGTTCCGCGTGAGCAACCAATGTACCTGAAAGCCCTGCCTGCAACAACGTAAGTTATCCACAAGTGCCATCTCTATGGTTTTCGTAATGTCTAGAAATTTTATGGAAGAGAAGGCCTTATGAACCAGCCCGAAAGAGACCAATCAAGACAAAAAGCGAGCCAGAAAGCAGATGATCCGCCTGTATATATTGGGCAACGCATTGGCTATTTCACTGCCCTTACAGCCCTACGTCTTCAGAAAGCGATCTCTGCTCCTGCCGCAAAAACTAAACGTGTAGAACAGGTAAATAGCCACTCTACCAATAGCAAAGTAAAAGGAACTACAAGAACATCCATGCAAGAGTCAGGCCAGCAAACCAGAGAAAAAGCTGAGGAAATAGTTGATCGTGTAGGGCAGCGTATTAGCCTCTACACAGCCCTCGCCGGCTGGCAACTCCAGCGCACACTAGCGCGCGTGCGCGAAGAAGCAGAGGATCTCTGGGCTGAGGCTCAGCATATTCGTCAGCAAAAAGGGAATCGTCCTTTGTAGGGAGGGCCTTATGAGCCTTGCTATCTCTTCAGAACCACAAGTCCTTCACTCCATTACCGGTCGGCTTCGCGTGCATCTACCCGGCTGGGAAGGGGGCGGAAAGCGTAGTGTGGAATCAGAACTACGACAGTTGCAGGGCGTTCAGCGCGCCCAGGCCAATGCTCTGACGGGAAACGTTCTTATCCTCTTTGATCCAACCCAGACAAGTGAACAGCAGCTTCTGAAGGCGCTGGGCAGGTTTGAGCTGGACCAACCCGATGATACGCTTAATTCGGAGCCTGCCCTCCCACCTGCCATACGAGAGAAGCAGGGGCAGATGATCCGAGCGCGTATCGCTGTGCGAGGCCTGGACCGTGATCCGCATCTGGCGAAGCGCGTGGTAGAACATCTTGAAAGCCGCTATCCCGGGCTGCGCGCAAGAGCGAATATATTGACGGGACGCGTCCTTGTCGAGTTTCATGAGCACCATGCCGAGCTAGAGGATCTGCTTGCTGAGGTGGCAGGTTTAGAACTGCCGGAACTACCAGGAGAGGATCATCCTGCTCATCCTCTCGATCCAGGTCCTTTCCTTCAAGGCGCTACCCGCAGCATTGGAGCCATACTTGGGCTGGGCCTGCTCGCTACACGACGCCTGATTGGTGCGCAAGAGCCTTTACCAGGCGCCGGAGCCGCGCTGCACGTCTCAAGTATGATCGGTATTGTGCAGAGCATTCCCCTGGTACGCTATGGCCTGCGCAAATTGTTAGGGCGTACAGTAGCAGATCTACTCATGAATGTGCCAGCTATTGTTTCGCTTACCCTTGCCGGCAGTCCTCTGGGCCTGGCAGTTGCCGGAACCGAGTCGCTACGCCTGGTCACCGAGGTCTATGCCCGCCAACAAGCGTGGCGCCGTCAAGAGGAACGGGAAACCAGCGCTCCTTCTGCGCAACCTGATACCGTCATTCACCTTGACCAGGGTGAGCGGCTTCCACTCGCAGCCCGTATTCTCAAGGGAACGGGAACAGCATCAGGCCTCGATGGAATGCCGATGCCGGTTACCGAGGGGAGCCTGATCCCGGCAGGTGCTCGACTCTATGGCGGACCTTTCGTCTGCCAGGTAAAACATGAAGCAACATTTCAGGCCTTCACTCCAGAGCCGCGCCCCGCGCCCGTCAGGTCCACTCTCTTTGATCGCTATCAGCAATTTTTGGGACCGATCTCGCTGCTCTATGCCACAGGAGCTGCTCTGTTAACGCGCTCCTTCAGCAGCACATTGACAGCCTTGCTTCTGGTCAATCCCCGTACGGCGCTGATAGGCCAGGATTCGGCCGATCTTAACACAAACGCACGTGTGTTGCGAGCTGGCGCTACCATTGTTGGTACACGCAAAGGACGCGCTATTCGCTTACCACATCTGTTGCTTATGGACAATGCTCGCCTACTTACCAGCGGCCTCGAACTAACGATTGTACTCCCTTTGAACGAAGGGGCTGATGCAGCCGATCTACTCGAACTGGCGGGAAGTATCTCTGCTGCGGCTGGTTCTCCCTGGGGAGGTGTCTTCAAAGGTGCGCGCAAGGTGGAGGCAGCCGAAGGAAACTTTGACGGGACGGTTGCTACCGCGCTTGTGGGGCAGACAAGATATACGCTTGGCCCCAGCGAGGATTGGTGTTCTCTCCCCGAGGCCACGCGCCTACGCCAGAGCGGAAATTATATTCTGGTACTGCGCCGTGATCGGGAACAGCAACCACTCGGCCTGCTCGCGTTGCGGCCAAAGCTAGCCGTTGGTCTGCAAGAATTGGTGCAGACATGCCACCGCTACGGTGTTGAGCTTGCTATACTCGGTAAAGGGGATCAGTTGGCTGTACGCGCCCTGGCACACCGTGCGAACGTAGCTGTGCTAGAGTGCGAGGAGGCTGTGCACATTATCCGTACAAGGCAGCAGGATGGCGCTTTCGTTGCCTTTGTCTCTGACAATGCAAGTGCTGCTCCCGGATTTGCAGCTTGCGATCTGGCTATCGGTTTGAACGAGGGACGTTCCCGCTTGCCAGCGCGCACAGACCTGCTGGCTCCCGACCTGGGCGCCGTGGTGGCAATCATTGAGGCGGCTTCACAACGCGAGGCCACTGTACGAGACTCTATCATTCTGTCCATCGTGTCCAACGCTGTTGGTGCTATCTGGGGCATTCGAGGTATGCCAGGTATAGAGCAGGCGACGCGTGTGGTCTATACGACCGCTCTAGCTTCCCTGGCCGATGGATGGCTGCGCCTGCGCGGAGGTAGGCGTCAAGGGTCGAGCATTGCCCATTTAGTTGATCCCCATCCTGAACGCTGGGGACAACAGGAGCAAGCACAGGTGCTCCAGAGCTTGAATACCTCCGAGGAAGGGCTGAACAGCGAGGAGGCAGCCAGACGTCGTGGGCAGAGTATAACCTCTATAAAGCAGCATTCAGGTTTCTCTGCTTTGTTTGAACAGGTGCGTTCGCCACTGATAGGCATTCTCGCGCTAGGCGCCGGACTCTCTCTCTTTCTTGGCGCAACAGCTGATGTCCTGATTATTGGTGCAACCATCCTTGCCAATGTTGCGGTAGGCGTCTGGCAAGAGTATAGAGCCAATCAAGTTTCGCAGGCTCTACAGAACATGAGAATCTCTACGGCAAATGTGCTGAGAGATCACAAAGCCATGGAGATTCCGGCTGCCGATCTTGTGGTAGGCGATATCCTGCTCTTGCAGTCGGGAGATCGTATTGGCGCTGACGCACGTCTGCTCCGCGCTCACGGCCTGGAAGTCGATGAATCTGCGCTTACAGGAGAATCTTTGCCAATTTCCAAAGATCCAGATGGACCAACCGCAGCCAGCCGCGTTGTCCTGGCCGGCAGCGATGTGACGACTGGCCGTGGACTGGCTGTAGTTACTGCTGTTGCTAGCCAAACGAGAATGGGCGCAACAGCGGCCGCAATGACGACGCGAGAGTCCGAAACCAGTCCCCTTGATACACGCCTTGCGCGGCTCCTCCGCCTGATTATCCCGCTCTCAATAGGTGGAGGAGGGCTAATAATCCTCACCGGTCTATTACGCCGCCTGCCCATAGGGATCTTGCTCTCGACTGGCGCAACTCTTGCCCTTACGGCCCTCCCCGAAGGTTTGCCGATCCTTACCAGGGTGAGCGAGGCGGGCGTCGCAAAGCGTCTGGCCAGTCGCAATGCTGCCGTGCGGCGCCTGTCGGCCATTGAAGCACTGGGGCGTGTTGATGTGGCTTGCACCGATAAGACGGGAACGATGACAGAGGGCCACCTAACTCTTAGTTTGATCGCTGACAGCGAGCAGGAGGTTTCCTTGCCGGGGACGATACCAGAAGCTCTCCGTTCCGTCCTGCTCACAGGAGCGCTTGCCTGCCCTCATCCCGATGCCCCCGATGCGCGCGCCCATCTCACCGATATTGCAATTGTACGGGCCGCCAGCATGGCCGGCCTTAGCGAGCAGATCCAGGTTACTCACGAGGCAGAACTGTCCTTTGATCCCGTGCGCTCATTCCATGCAACAGTAGCACAGGGCCGCCTCTGTATAAAAGGGGCGCCAGAGGCCCTCGTTGCTTACTGCACCGCCATCCGTCGTAATCACGAGATCTTCCCTCTAGACGAAGCTGCCCAGCGAGAATTGCTAGTGCGCGCAACTTCTTTGGCTAAACGTGGCTTACGCGTTCTTATGGTTGCTGAAGGACCTGCTGATGCCGCACTTGATGAGCCGCGTGGGCTGGTCGCCCTCGGCTTTTTAGGCATCAGCGATCCCTTGCGCCCAACGGTGAAAGCTTCAGTACGCCGCTGTCGTGAAGCGGGTGTACGTGTCATGATGATTACAGGCGATCATCCTGCAACCGCACGTGCTATCGGAATAGAGGCCGGTCTCCTGAATGGAAAAGAGGAAGTGCTCACCGCCGCTGATCTGGCCGATCTAGACAATGGTGAACTTGAGCGCCGCCTGGAGCAAGCTGCGGTGATTGCCCGTGCAACACCTCTTGACAAATTGCGCATCATCGAGGGTTTGCAGCGTAGAGGCCATACCATTGCAATGACTGGCGATGGCGTCAATGATGCACCAGCCCTCCGTCTTGCCAATGTCGGAGTAGCAATGGGCCGTGGAGGAACAGAGGTCGCGCGCCAGACCGCTGACGTAGTGTTGACAGATGACAATTTCTCCACTCTCGTCGAAGCTCTGGTTGAAGGTCGAAGCTTCTGGCGCAACATTCGCCGCGCGCTTGGCCTGCTGCTTGGCGGCAATTTAGGTGAACTGGGCCTTGTCGTTGGCGCAAGCTTGCTCGGCCTTTCCTTCCCTCTGACTTCTAGCCAGATTCTGACCATGAATGCAATTACCGATATTCTGCCCGCTACTGCCGTTGCCCTTCAGCAGCCAGAGCATCGTAGTCTGGCAGGGTTGGACCGCGAAGGGGCCAGGGCGCTTGATAAACCCTTGCGCAATGACATTGTGCGGCGGGCGCTCTCAACGGCACTGCCTTCGCTCATCGCATATGGTATCACCCTTGGCTCCGGTACGCTGTCCCAGGCTCGCTCGGTTGCTTTCGCCAGCGTTATTGTCACTCAGTTAGCACAAACTCTTGATGCCGGTCGCACAGAGGGAGGGCTGACCCGGCCAGTGCTTCTGGCCGTGGGAGGATCGCTTGGTGTACTGCTGGCAACTCTGACTGTGCCGCCATTGCGCAATTTCCTCGGTCTTGTTATGCCAACCCTTCCCGGATGGGGGCTTATAGGAGGTGGGATAATCCTTGCTCTGGCTATGAGCCATATCTTCGCCAGGATCGAAAAGGCAACCTCCTCCCAACATTTAGCTGTTCCCGCCCCTCAACCGCTCCTTGCGGCTCTGAGCACAGGAAAATAAAAAGGGCACGCTAAAACAACATCGGGGCAGTAGTAACAGTATGTTCTCTTACATAAACTGCTGCTACTGCCCCTCAATATGTCCCTTAACAATTCGCTTATGCCTCCTCTCGTCAGAGAAGACTAAGCCATGCCAGGATCTGACAGGAGAGCGCTACAACCTTGAGCATCTGCATGATATGTTCAAGCACTTTTACCCAGCTGGCAGGCCTTGTAGACTTCTGAGCAGGCTCAACAACATACTCCATTACAGTATCGGTAAGCAGCAAAATGTTCTCCATAACCTCTCTCCTTCCTCTTTCTAGCTGAGTATACATTAGCTATGAAGGTAAGCAAAGCATAGTGCAGCGCCGGACAATGCAACCACAGCCAGCGGACAGCATATAAAGAGCACCTGTCATGTCGCTGTCGGTGAGAAGTCACTGACGCCAAAGACATCTGCGGAGGCGTGAGAGGAGAAGGTCAGCAGTGCTGCAAGGAATCAGGCTGCCAGAAGATCACCTCACCACGGCTCGCTTTCAGTTCGAATATCCAGTATTCGTAGCAAAGCAAGCGGTGAGGTGACAGCCATTCTCAGGAAGAAGAGCCTATCAGCTCAAGGTTGCTTCTGCTACACATTGTTGGGAACCCTCTCGCAAACTGAGAGGTCGTCTACTACCGCCGTCCATACGGACCGCATCTCCTTCTGTGTGCTAGAAGACTTGTACAAACTAAACGTGTGGTTTTCTGAGGGCCTGGATAACCTTATTGGTCTCACACGCTATCACAACCCTCATTTCCCAATTTCTGCATTATCCCCTATCCCGGAGGGGGGATAACTCATTTCTATTGAAAGTATAGCCGCCATCCTTTCCAAAGTCAAGGTGCAAAATGCATTGGTGGAAACCAGGCTATGTCAATCCCATGCTGGCTTTACGCAAGGCCTTGTGCTGGCTGGAGACCTGGCAAACGCAGCAGCGCTGGCGAAAAGCTTGCTCTATGCGTAACATTTATCGTTTGGATCTCAATGAGAGCAAACCGCCCGAGCCTTTCTATCAGGCCCCATCGCAACAAGGGAATCACGGCTTATGGTCATCGGGAGGAGGCAATCTGCATGATCTTTCTCCACAGAGCAATATCAGCGAAATAGTTGGAAAGCATGTCAAACCAGTATGCTACCGGGGTTTCTGACATAAAATCTACTGCATATTCTATATACCCTCTCAGCGCCTGGGCCGTGTGTACAAGAGCTCCCGCTTCTTCAGGTTGCCAAAGAATTTTTCTATGATCGTCCTGCAGAAACCGTTCTAGGATAGAGACCTTATGCAGCAGCTTCTCCATCCAGGCAATTCGGTCCTCAAGCGCCTGCTGCACATGCTGAACAGAAAAATGTTCCTGGCACCAGGCAATTCGATTATATGAATCTGGTCTATATTCCAGCGCGCGCCGAACCGCCGCGTACAGGACATCACCACCATTTTGATAAAGGAAAAACTCTGGCCTAATGCTGAATTGGGAAGGCGGAGCATGAATCACATCCGTAGCAATTTTTTGCAGGGCATCATCTTGCTCTCCCAGGAGCGCTAGCCAGATCCAATCCTCATTATAGCAGCGCGGGAAGTGGTGAGAGCAAATAGCCGCGCGCGTTGTCGCCAGAGCAGCTCCGCTAATCTCAGGCCGAATGATACCCGCTCCATAGGCATCTTCTTCGTCTTGCATAGCCGCGGAGAGAGAGATACGGATCGGCAAAACGTCGGGAAAGCCCATCAATGCTTCAAGCGTCTTCCCAGCACGTGTTATTCCCTCTTCATAAGAGAGTTGTTCCTCGATTTGGGCCAGGAGATCCCCCAGATGATCATAGACGGCTCCATCAAATCTTCCTATATATCCAGCACCCACAGCAACCGCAGCCCGAGCGGCTACCCGCGCATTCATTTCCTGCAAAGCTTGAGCGCCATCCACAGAGAGCAAATGCCCCTGATAGGTGAGAGTCTGCAAGCTGATATCATCATCAAGAAAAATCAAGAGGTCTTCCTCGGAAGAGCAGAGGCAGGCATACAACAGGGTTACATTCCGCAGCCCGGCAGCATCCCAGGAACCCTTTCCCAGCTGCTTGCAATTAGTCGCAAGAAAAGTAGCGGCATGGGGAGCTTGTTCGATCAGATACTTCAAGAACTTCTCTTTCTCTACATTCGTAATGAGAGATACAACAAGCTCTGGGAAAGTTTTTCTCGCACAGAGAGCCCGGATCTGGTTAGAGGCATCTTCCTCCGTCGAATCATCAAACACGTAACAGTGAGCCTGCAAACCAGGAAAGGCGCGCCGACAGGAAACCGCGATGCTATTGATGCACCGCTCAAGAGTTTCCGGGCGATTTCGCGTACAGATAAAAAAGCGCAAAGTCCTCCCGGTTTGCATATAATTTGATTCCTTTCAATATATAGGTCACGGCACCATAACCAGCAAAAACCATATTCACCGGGAGAAACTGCTCCCGGTACCCCACCAGGCAGGCCCATCGCGTCATCCGCGTTCTGGTGCCTGACCCCACACTATGAACAGATGACCATGAATCTGGAACGTCGGCTCTTTAAGGTCGGCCAGAACCTGTTGGGAGAGCGTTTCGTAGTCTGCAGGCAAACAGCCCCGTTTCTGCAGGAAGGGACGTAGCGTGTAGACGAGAAAGCGAATATCTTCCCGGTAGGCCTCTGCAGCAGAGGTTCCGGCCCGAAATTCGGGCGAATATTTGTGGCTCTGGACGTGCAAGCAGCCATATCGGCTGAGCAGGTCGGGCAGATGATTAGCAACGGAGGCAGATTCCTGCGAGAAGAGATGACCAGCCTGGAAGAACGCCTCCACCATGTGCTGGCAAAATCGGGTGAGTGCGGGGCTGTTATTCTCGGCTGCCAGTTCCCCTTCGACAATCCTAACGATGCCTCCAGGCCGACAGACGCGTTGCATCTCGCTAAGCATCCTGGGCCAATCCCAGGTGCGTATCCAGCTTTGCCCAAAGCGCAGATTGACAAGATCAAAATAGCTTGTGGGAAATTCGAGCATACGCAAGGCATCCTGAACGTGAAATTCTACGCGTGCAGCAAGCCCTTGAGCCTGGGCCTTTGTACGCGCAGCTGTGATGATGCTCTGGCTCGCGTCAACACCAACGAGCGTCGAGATGCCAGGATAGGTCCTGGCCGTCTCGATCAGCCAGCCACCCGGGCCGCAGCCGATATCAAGAATGCGGCGGAACTTTTCGGGATCAGCCTGTTCGGGCAATACTCCCCCCATCGCTGTAGTGACTAGCTGATCCTGGATCTGTAAGCGCTCAAGTTCTTGTTGATTGGAGCGATCCTGTACGACGTAGGTCGAGGGCTGTTCGTTTGGAGGTGTCTCAAAAGGTGTTGGCATGCTATTTACTTCCTGTTACTTTACTGCGGGCAGATCTTCGATTATCTACCCCTGCCTCTCAGAGAGGTTCCATCCTCCCTGCAAAGGAGTATACATTAGTCTTTGCCACTCTGTCGAGTCACTCCTGGACCTTCTTTAAAACCATGGCCCATGCAATTGTTCTCACATGAAAGCATGTGTCAGGCAGTTTTGCCCTCTTAACAAGATCTATTCGCGCGGCGCTCCCGCCAGACCGAGCCAACCGAGTAGCCCGGCCAACAGAATCAGAGCGCCACAACCGGCAAAAATGATATTCACCGGGAGAATTTGCCCCAGGTATCCCGCCAGGCAGGCCGAAATAAAGCTTGCAGCGAAGATGCCAGTTTCTAGCAGAGCCTGCACCCTCCCCATCATGTTGCGAGGCGTGGAGGTGATGAGGAGCGCTTCGTACCCAACATCGATGCCGCCCTGGGGCAGAGACAGGAGAAAAGTCAACGTCAGGGCTACACCGTATACTGTCTGGAAAGAATAGAGAAGAATGCCGACGCCGCCTAGAAAGACGCTGGCGGTGAGCAGCACTTTTGGCGATACCCATTTTGAGATGATGCCAGCGCCAATAGCACCAAGCAATGCGCCAAGTCCGCCTACCGCAACCAGGGAGCCATAGAGAGGTGCAGCAGCATGAAGATTGCGGCTCACAAAGACGATATCAAGCGCATTGAGCGCGCCAGCTCCAAACATGCCAACGAAAGCAAGCAGAATCACTACACGCAAGGTAGGCGTCTTGACGATCATATGCACACCATCAAGCAGTTCGCTGAATAGCTGACGTATACCGCCATTTTCGCTCATCCGAAACACGGAAGGACGAAGGACCTGCGGCGAGACACGCATAATCCGCAAAGAGAGGGCCGAGGCCAGGAATGAGCCCGCGTCGATGAGGATCGCCGCAGTTGGCCCTACACTAGCATAAAGCACTGCCGCCAGGGCGGGACCGGCCAGCAATGAGAGGGCAAAGATTGTCTGGCTGACGGAGGCCGCCTTTGTCTGCTGCTCTTCAGCGACAATCACCTGTAAGAGCCCGGATTTAGCCGGCATGAAGAAACATTCAAAGCACGAGAGTAAGAAAGCGCTTAGATAAATGGCTGGAAGTTGCCAGAGGTTCTCCAGCAGAAGTGGGCCCAGGACCACGAACGCCCGCGCGACATCGGCGACAATCATGGTGCGCCGCCGATCCCAGCGATCGACGAAAACACCTGCCAGCGGCCCAAGCAGAAAAAGTGGTCCATACTGCGCAATTAGCACCCCGCTAACCGCAGCCGCTGAATGGGTCAGGGTAAATACCCACATGACAAGCATTGTGCTATAGACGAAATCTCCAAGTGTGGAGATGGCCTGCCCGGCACAGAGCAAGGCAAAGTTACGATTGATCAACGGACCTTTCCCCGGTGGGATCGTCTCATATTCGAGCGGTAACGGCTTTTCGGTTGGCTTCATTATTTTTCTCCAGGATGGCTTGCCATTTGCCCGCCTCTCTCCACAAATATTTCTCAGCATCCCGATAATAACTATCTGGTCAGTTATTTTAATAATAGGCATAAGAGCAGAAAATGTCAAGCGCCGGTTGATTTGCCAGGGATATTGGCAGGCAGGTAAATTGGCTAGCCACCTGGAACTTTTTCAACTGCAGCGCAAAAAATGGCACCTCTTGACAATGGCGCTCCTGTCAACTACACTCTTTTTAAAGATAAACCGTTTGTCGGTCTAAGAAAGAGAGACACGATGACCCGCAGTGTCAAAGCAGACGAATACGCCCAGAAGCGCAACGCCATTCTGGATGTGGCCCAGCGTTATATTACTACCAAAGGCTATGAGCAGATGACGACTCAGGATCTTTTAGAGGCGCTGCAGATTTCCCGCGGCGCATTCTATCACTACTTTGAGTCCAAACAAGCCTTACTGATGGCGCTGGTAGAGCGTATTGGAGAGCAAGCTGAGCAACTCGTGCTTCCCATCGTTGCTGATCGCCAGCTGGCCGCCCAGGATAAATTGCTTAGCTTCTTCGAGGCGCTCGATCAGGGCAAAAGAGAAAACCTGGACCTGCTGTTCGCCTTTATGCGCATCTGGTATTCCGATGAAAATGCCCTCTTTCGCCAGAAGCTCTACCTGGCCCGCGTCAAGCGACTCGCTCCCTTGCTCTCACAAATCATTCGGCAAGGGATCGCAGAAGGCGTGTTCACCACAGCCTATCCTGATCAGGCCGCGAGAACGTTCCTCTCTCTGCAAGAAGACCTTGGCTATGCCACAGTTGAACTTTTCTTCGCTGAGAGCGGCAAGCATCCCGACATCTCTCAACTTGTCAAGCTTGGCGAGGCAACAGCCGATGCGCTTGAGCGCGTGCTAGGCATGCAGCCGGGAGGGTTACGGCAGCCCTGGCGCGAAAATTTCTCGCGCTGGCAAGCTCTCCTTTCCTGACACTCACGCGATTTGAGCCCAGAACGAAAAAATTGTGCCTCCTCTCTAGCAGTATCATCTTGTACCCTATCTGTAGGGAAAGGAAAGCCTTATGGAAGATGAAGTCAAGAACCAGGCTGACAACGCGCTGAATGCAACCCCTTTCTCGTTCACAACATCCATTAAAGATGGAGAGGAGCATGCTATGAATCCATATGTGCTTGGCTTTCAGGAAATCGATAAAACAAAACTTGCCCTGGTCGGGGGGAAAGGCGCCAATCTGGGAGAACTCTCTAGAATCACTGGGATAAGCGTACCTGAGGGCTTCTGCGTTACAACCGAAGCCTATAAAAGAGCCATCGAACAAACGCCAGCCTTTCATGTGCTCCTTGAGCAACTAGCGCTTTTAAAAGTAGAGGATAAGGACAAGATTCGTGAGATCAGCGGCAAGCTACGCAGCGTTATCGAAGAAACGGCCATTGCCAGGGATATTGCCGTAGCAGTTACCGACCAGCTAACAAATCTAGGTGAGAAAAATGCCTATGCCGTGCGTTCCAGCGCCACCGCGGAGGACCTGCCAACTGCCTCCTTTGCCGGTCAGCAAGATACATATTTAAATATTATCGGCAAGGAAGCCATTCTGAAACACATCGGCAAGTGCTGGGCCTCACTCTTTACCGAGCGCGCGGTGATTTACCGCCTACAGAACGGTTTCGCTCACAACAAGGTTCTTCTGTCAGTCGTGATCCAGAGAATGGTTTTCCCGCATGCTGCAGGGATTATGTTTACAGCTGATCCGATCACTTCGAATAGAAAGGTAGTGTCTATCGATGCCAGCTTTGGTCTTGGTGAGGCGCTGGTTTCAGGCCTTGTGGACGCTGATATTTATAAAGTACAGGAGGGCAAGATAGTAAGTAAGAAGATAGCGACAAAAAAGCTGGCGATCTATGCCTTGCCAGCAGGGGGCACGAAGGAACAGCAGTTAGAATCAGAGCAGCAGAATAAGCAAACGCTAACTGATGAGCAGATTTTGCAGCTTGAGAGAACTGGCAGAAGCATCGAGGCGTATTTTGCTCGTCCCCAGGATATCGAATGGTGCCTGTATGAAGATCAATTGTACATCGTGCAGAGCCGTCCCATTACTACCTTATATCCGCTGCCAAAGGTGAACGACGGAAAAAATCATGTCTATATGTCGCTCGGTCATCAGCAGATGATGACTGATGCCCTCAAACCATTTGGCCTGTCCTTCTTCCCGCTCTGGCTTAGTAAACTTGGCGCAACACCGGTCGAGGCTGGCGATCGGCCTTATCTTGACATCTCTCATGATCTTGCTTCGTCAGTGGCAAGCAAGGTTTTTGTGAAAAACGGTCTCGGCTCGGTCGATCCTCTGATCCAGAAAGCTCTCTTCAATGTCCTGAAAAGGAAGGATTTGATCAAATCCTTGCCCCGGGGCAAGACCACCCTTGGCTTCAGTGGCGGCTCGCTCGGGGATCTGATTTCCGGGTTGTTCCAGATGCTGAAAATCTACAGGGAAAATGACGCGCATCTCATCGCAAAAATTATCGCACAAAATGACGTTCTGACGCAGGATGTGGCGCAGAGGATCAGCCACAAATCAGGAGAGAGCCTTTTCGATTTTATCTTACAGGATATGGATGAGGCCTTTAAGACGATAGTTTTGGCCAACTATGGCCTGGGTATTGTCGGCATCTATGCTTCAAGTCGGCTGGGCAAAAACATGAAGAAATGGCTGGGCGAAGAGGGGGTTACCGATGTTCTTTCCCAATCTTTATCAAATAATGTCACCACGGAAATGGGGCTTGAGCTTTTAGATGTGGCCGACGTTGTAAGGCAACACCCGGCTGTGCTTGAATATTTTCAACATGCCAACGACGAAACTTTTTTTGCGGATCTTGAGAAGCTGGAAGGTGGCGAAGCCGTCGCTGATGCCATCCGGTACTATCTCAAAAAATATGGCGTGCGCTGCCCCGGAGAAATTGATATTACCAGGACGCGCTGGGCTGAGCAGCCAACGTTACTGATTCCCATGATCAGCAATAATATTAAGAATTTCGCGCCGGGTTCTCACAAGCTTATAGTTGAGGAGAAACTGCGGGAAGTAGAGAAGAAGGAACAAGAGCTGCTCAGCCGGTTAGAGCGCCTGCCCGGCGGCCAGCGCAAGGCCAAAAAGACCAGGAAGATGATTAGCGTTTTCCGCAATTTTATTGGCTTCCGGGAATATCCCAAGTACGCTCTCATGCAGCGTTTTTACGTCTATAAACAGGCTTTATTGAAAGAGGCAGCCCGCCTGGTGCAGAAAAAAGTGCTCAAGGAGCCGGAGGATAGCTACTATCTCACCTTTGAAGAATTTCGCATGGTTGCCAGCACTTACCAGCTTGACTACGATCTCATCACGCAGCGCAAAAGGGATTACGAGCTCTTTGAGAAATTGATGCCGCCCCGTGTAATGACCTCCGATGGAGAGATCATCACCGGTGAGTACGACACTGGCCAATTTCCCAGAGGCGCATTGATAGGAGTGCCTGTTTCAGCTGGCTGCATTGAAGGGCGAGCCCGGATCGTTTTAAAGTTGGAGGAGGCCGACATTGAGGAGGGCGATATCCTGGTCACCGCCTTTACCGATCCCAGCTGGACATCGCTGTTTGTCTCGATTAAAGGGCTGGTGACGGAAGTCGGGGGCATGATGACGCATGGGGCCGTTGTCGCCAGAGAGTATGGTCTGCCCGCCGTCGTGAGCGTAGAAAATGCAACAAGGCTGATCAAAGATGGGCAGAGGATTCGGGTCAACGGCACGAAAGGGTATGTGGAAATCCTGGAATAGCCTGCATGGTTTTTCCGGCACGCGCCATATTCTTTTCAACCATTGGCTGACCTGCTTCTCCTTACAGAGAGAAGTTCTTGCCATCACTGTAGAAAAGAGCAGTACTGATGCTGGCCGGGCTGAGCTGGATACCGTGAGCTTGGTGCGCGGCTTGTGATTACACGACTGATCTTGCAGACAAGGGAGGGAGAAAAGGCCTTTCTCCGTCCTTGTCTGTGTCAGTTGAGTGCCATCTAAATCTCGCTAGCGCAAAGAACTGTAGAAGGCCCGCAGGTCTTCAACCAACAGTTCTGGTTCCTCTAGAGCAGGGAAATGCCCACCTCGTGGCATCTCTGTCCAGCGCTCGATACGCAAGGTACGCTCGGCAAGAGCACGCGGAGCAGGAGTATCTTTGGGGAAGAGGGCCATAGCTACCGGAACTTCGACGCGCTGCCCGGCTTGGAGGGATGGCGCGTGGCTTTCCTCATAGTAGGAGCGAATCGAGGGATTGATCGTTTGGGTCACCCAATAGATCATGATGTTGGTAAGCAGTTCATCTTTCGTATATGCATGCTCAAGGGCGCCATCGATGTCACTCCACCCATAGAATTTTTCGATAATCCAGGCAGCAAGCCCGACTGGCGAATCATTGAGACCATAGGCCAGCGTTTGCGGCTTGGTTGACTGAATCATGACATATCCACCCTCCTGAAAGAATCTCTGCTGCATCGCCCCCAGGTACTCTTGCTCAATGGGCGTCAGGCTCGCTGGGTCCAGGTTCATGGTGGCCTGAAAGCCAATGTCGGTCAGATGGATGCCGATGACCGATGTGGGACTACTGAGCGCCAGGAGTTGGGAGATAGGGCTACCACCATCCCCACCAGCGGCAGCATAGCGCTGGTAGCCAAGTACGTCTCGCATCAAAGTGGCCCACAACTCCGCTGTCTGTTTCACCGTCCAGCCTGGCTTGCGCACTGGATCGGAGAAACCAAAGCCGGGAATGGAGGGAACAATCACATCAAAGGAGTCAGCCGCATTGCCTCCAAAGCTTTCCGGGTCGGTGAGCATGGGAATGATCTTGTGCATGCGATAGAACGAATCGGGCCAGCCATGGGTAAGGATGATTGGCAGTGGCTTCGGCCCTTTGCCCCGCTCATGGATAAAATGAATGCCCAGGCCATCTATTTCTGTGCGAAATTGCGTAAATCTGTTGAGCGCCGCCTCCTGTTTGCGCCAATCGTATTCATGTTGCCAGTAGGCCACCAGACTTTTGAGATAGTCCAGATTCGTGCCATAGCTCCAGCCAGCTCCTTCGACCTCATCAGGCCAGCGCGTGCGCGCTAAGCGCTCACGCAAATCGTCAAGGGTGGGCTGAGGGATGGCTATTTTGAAGGGTTGAATAGTCATATATCTCTTTCTCCTTTTATTTGTACAAAGAGATTGTAGCACTAAACGAGGACAAAATCTGCCCTTCTCAGACGGGTTCTACCCAAAACCTGGGGCCACCTCAACCATTTAGGGGAAGACCCGAGTAGAGGCAGGCATCGACCAATCGTGATTGAGCAGGTCGACCCGTAACGCCACCACGGCGGTGGCATTGCGGCGCAACCAGCGCATGCCACGCCGCTTCATCCGCCGATTGATTACCAGCGCCACCGCTCGCTCGATGATGCCACTGCCCACCGGATAGCCTTGGTGCTTCCAGTATTCATACGACCCAATCCACTCTCGCTGCCTGTCCAGATACGTGATCGCTTGCCGCAGAGCGGTCAGCCGATGAGAATGCGGTCCAGCCAACTCGCTTCGCCACTGCTTGAGCACCTCTTGAGCCCGTTCCACCTCGCCTTTCCACAGCCATGTTTCCAACTGGTTCACCACGCGTGCGTGCTCGTGTTGGCTGTGTTGGGTCAGCATTCCGACAAGGTTGGCCGCTGTGCGCACCGTTCGCCACAGATGCGGCCAGTCCAAAATGCACTGGGCATCGGGAAAGTGCATCGTTGCTTCTTTTTTGATCCAATGAGCTCCATCTGCCACCACAATGGTCCGATGATGGTGCAACCCGAGGGCTTCTTTCGCATACGCCGCTTGCTCGCCTATGGCGCGAGCATCTGCAAAAGTGGCGACGTACCGACGCCTTTTCCAACGGCTCCGCTGCCTTGCAGGGTGATGATGCTGCTCCATATACCGGTTCAGTTCGATCCAGGTCATCGATCCGTTGGGCTGCTCTGGCTCTTTCCCCCAGACCTGTCCACTGGCAATCACTCCGATTTTTCCTTCCATGCCCCCTCGTTTTTCTCTATTGCACACCCATCCCCCATCCAACCCAATCACACAGCGCTCATCGGCTGGGGCTGGCTGACTGGACGCAGATTGGGGGGACGAGGAGGCCGTGTGTTCGGCCTGACGGTGAGCCGCTGCCTTGCCTTCTGCATTCGTGAGCAAACGGATGGCTTCGGCACTGATCTGGGCTCCCGTCAGCCGCTTGAGACAACCAGCGGCCTGCCGATAGGGCCAGGAGGCTCCTGCCATCATCGCCGCCTCACGTAAGGGTTCGGTCACACGGCTCAGATGGACATGCGAAAGCAGCCCATTGGACGGACAGCATCGTTGCCCGCACTGCTGGCAGCGAAACCGACGACGAGCCAGATACACCGGACCGAAGAGGGTCTGGATGTTTCTGCCTACGGTGCCTTCCGTGCGTACCTGCGTGCTCCCACATGCCCGGCAGGATCGATGAGCCTGTTCCCACTGCCCAACCACTTCTTTGAGGGCCTGGCGCATCCAGCGATGGCCTGCTTCTTTGACCTGTTCTTCCATTTGCGTTAGGCTTGCGTTTGCATTCACGTCCAACGTGAGCGATACTTGTATCTGCATGAGAGGTTCCTTTCGGTGACAAGATTGGGTTTTGGTTTATCCTATCACCGCTGGGAATCTCTCTTGTCTAGCCCCGGGTTTTGGGTACGACCTCTCAGACGGGCCGAAATTACTGGCAAGCAGAATGGTTACTTGAAAGGGGCTCAATCTTTCCGCATACTGCGGGAGGAGGAAAAAGTCAGGGGCAATTTCTGTGCGCCAAAGACTATAGGATTTTCGATCTGTTTCAGCGGAACATCGTGTGACAGACGCCAATCCGGGATCATATCGAGCATCAGATCCAGGGCGATCTTTGTCTGTAAGCGTGCCAGTGGAGCGCCCAGGCAAAAATGTATCCCGTGGCCGAACGAGATATGACGATTAGGAGTGCGGCGAATGTCGAAGCGCTCAGGATCGCTAAACTGTTGCTCGTCGAAATTGGCCGAAATGGTCGTCACGTAGATTTCTTCACCCCGCCGAATTAATTTCCCGCCAACCTCCACATCAGTTGTGGCTATGCGTCCCCCGATGATCGTGCGATCTCCTCCGGTGCCTCTATTTGGCGGAAGACAGCGCAAGATTTCTTCGACAGCACTTGCGAGCAGCGATCTGTCCTGGCGTAACTGATCCCAGGCTTCAGGATGCTCATCAAAACAGAGAATGGCATTGCCCAGCAGTTGTGTTGTCGTGAGGTTTCCGGCTATAAGCAGGGTAAGAATGAAGCCAAGTAATTCATATTCAGTCAAATGTTGTCCATCGACCTCTGCATTGAGCAGGAGACTCAGAATATCCTCGCGTGGCTTCTGGCGATGCTCCTCAATAGCCTGGGCCATGGTAATACCCACTTCTTCAAAGGGGAGCGAGCCGGTTGCCAGGGCATCGGTCCATGCTTTCACATATGGCCGCTTTTCTGCTGGTAGGCCAAGGAGATCTGTAATGACGAAAATAGGAAATGGACTGGCAAAATCAGCCACCATTTCCATTTTACCAGCCGGCAGCGCATTCGCGAGCATTTCCTGCGCGATCTGCTGGACACGTGGAGCCAGTTGGGCAATCGTGCGGGCCGAGAAAGCTGGTGTGACAAGCGCGCGGAGCTTGCTGTGTCTTGGTGGGTCCATCCCGATAATGCTCAATGATTCTCCGCCCACCGGCTCAGATGAGAATGTTTTATAATCATTTTGCACCTGTAAGATATCTTCATAGCGAAACAAGCGCCAGCCGCTTACCTGCTCGTCATAGCAGACTGGTTGGTCCTGGCGCATGGTCTTAGACCATGTACGCATAGCGCGCTGCCACTCCAAAGGCGGAAGTGTATATTCTCTTACGAAAGAGGGAATTTGCATATTCTCTTCCTTTTCCTTCTTTTCTTTGCAGCCTTGATGCTAGCAGGAAACTGCGCATCCTCAAGGGAAAAGAGCAGTCTGTTCCAATCGCTCTCTCGCGTTGTTTCCTCTCCCGACCCCTGCACTCACGAAAGCGCTCTCGCAGTACGCCTACAAGGTCCTCTGCGAGAGGATCAACATGTAACAGAGTGTAGCAAATAAAAATACGAAAAACAAGCCAAAAAACACTTTTGAGCTCAAAATAGACACACGAGGAACTTAGATCGCAGGTGCCATACCTCAGCCTCTCACATGCACTTGCTGCTGGTTTGCTTTCACCAGCAATTGAAGATGCTTTGGACAAATAGCCATGCCGTTGTAACGCCAGTAAGCCGTATTGGGACAGCGGATTCCCGAGGATATTTCTCTTTCACACTGGCAGGCCTCTATTTCCTGCAGGCCTACAGCATCATGATAGTAAATTGTGAAGAATTGGCGCAGGGCTGCACGCACTAGTCTGATATGATTAAACGCAAGGTAGGGAAGGCGCCGTGTATCTTCCACGGCATGCCACTGTACGTTGGAAGC
Source organism: Ktedonosporobacter rubrisoli (assembly GCF_004208415.1). Taxonomy (GTDB): domain Bacteria; phylum Chloroflexota; class Ktedonobacteria; order Ktedonobacterales; family Ktedonobacteraceae; genus Ktedonosporobacter; species Ktedonosporobacter rubrisoli. The sequence continues at coordinate 675,530 of NZ_CP035758.1, forward strand.
ATCATCCCCAGCAGCAATGTGCATTTCTGGGTTCAATGGCTCTTTAAGCACATAGAGCAAACAAACGTATTTCCCGCGTGGATCTTCGAAATCTTCATATGTTTGAACCTGCTGAAACAAATGCAGAGGAATAGTAAGGCCCGTTTCTTCACGCACTTCACGCTGCGCCGCCGCTTCTAAGGATGGATCTTCTACAGAGAGATGCCCACCAGGAAGCGCCCACATGCCGAGATAGGGCTGCTTTTTTCGCTGGATCAACACCACTTCCCAAGCCGAGCTAGCTGGAGAAAGCCGCGGAATAACAATATCTACTGTAACAAAGACCTTTACCGCCTGATCTGCCATAAAACCACTCTCCTTGAACTATATTACGTTATTGTCCATACGCATATAGGTTTCATAAAGAAGGCTCTTCAAGTTCTGGACCTCTGAAAAGCTTTTGTCTGGGCCACTCTCCAGCTTTTTCAGCAGTTTGCGAACGCGATTCATTTGATGTGGCGAATGACATTGATAAGCCAAAATAAAGCCCTTACTTATTACGTCTATTGCTGATTTGATTTCACCAGCATCATAAAGTGCTTGTCCCCTACTGATTTCGAGAAGAGCACGCCAGCGCGGCATCATAGAGTCGGTGTGATTAAGTGACTTTTCTGCGAGTTCAAGATAGGATATTGCCTTGAGTGGTTTTCCAAGATCGCGGTTTGCCTTTCCTTGAATTTCATAGATTTCAAAAGGAGTAAATTCCTTTTTCGCTGCATCTTTTCCCTCATCTGCAAAGGCAAGGAGGTCTGTAGCCTTTGAAATTGCACACTCGAAAGCTGCTTCATTACCTATGTCGCTATATGCATAGGCAAGAATTTGGAGGACATACCCTAATGTCGCCATATTAGCGGTACGAATAGCTTGGTCTCGGGCTTGTTCCATATAGCTAAGAGCCACCATTTTGTCATTTTGTCGCCTCAATACATCACCAATGAGAACAAAATAGGTAGGAGATAAATTAATATCGTGGATCTCTTCAGCGACCTTATGGGCTTGGCTATAGTGGTAAAAAGCAGCATCCTTTTGTAGCTCATCCAGGTAAATTCCTCCAAGTAAACCATGACCTCGCATAATAAGCTCTTTTGCGTGAAGTTTATGTACCGCAGCTAGTGGAGTCAAAATTGTTTTCTCCAGATTGAAGAGCAATTTTGTCACTTCTCTAACAACCTGCTTCGGTCTTGATGCAAACCAGGCTTCCCAGGAGAGATTGATGATACTCTCAGCCTGATCAAGTCTTTCGTCTATAACATGTATATCCTCCATCTGGGTAGTGGTGGCTGTAAACATGTTTAGCGAAGGGGGAATAAATCCCAGTTCTTCAGTAGATCTTCCATAGAGCATACATAACTTTTCTTGAAAAAAGGGGCTTGGTTTTCTCTCTCCTCGTTCCCAGCGACTTACAACATCCTCACTTGTTCCTACAAGCTCGGCAACTTTTTGCTGAGACCAGCCTCGTAACTGACGTTCACGACGGATAATAATATTCGGTTTTTTCTCGCCGTTCATTTTTCTGTACCTCAGTATACTGCAAACTGCAGAGCAATCATCACGCCGGGCAGCTTGACTATGCAACCATGGAAGAATAAGACAAGCAACTTCCTATACTTGCTCATAGCTCTTTTTCCTCAAATTGCGGTAGTCGTAATTTCGATTATATATTACTCTGTTTTTCTTCTATTGAATAGCGGAAATTTATATAAATATGCAGAGTTACTTTATCTTAGTCTGCAGCATACTCAACAGGCCGAACCATAAAAAAATATCATAATTGATAATACAGCATAAAGATAAATATATCTATCACTTCACCGGCCGTCTAATGGTCGGTAAAAAGTCTATTTGATACCATTCTGAATTATAAGACAACAAGGTATTCTTTTATTATAAAATCTATCGTTGACGTACTCTCAGGGTAAACATGTCTACATACAGCAATGGGAGTGTAGAAAACAATGCTAAATAATAGCAACAGTGAGTTGTCCTTATTGCGTACACCCACGCTGCAAGCAATGATGAGCGTACTTGAGAATCTCAATCAGGCATATCGAGCTTATGATCTGGCCTTGCCTGCTGAAATACGGCAAGGGATCGCGCGCTTCTTCCATGCGCACTATCTCTGGCTCTGGCACCATGAGATCTGTTTTGGCTTTGACAGTTCTCGACAACGCTATTTCTTAGATTTCTCTATTACGAAACAGGAGGATAGTAGCAGATGGGCAAGGACGATAGAATATTAGATGCACCTGCCCAGCAGCAGGCTGATGAGAGAGCAAGGAAGCAGGAGCCACAGCTGAGCCAGGTAGCTCAGTTGCGCGCCCAGATCGAGGCCGAGCTGACAGCTATGCAACAAGGGCTCACTGGTCTGGCCTCGGGCACAGCTCGTCACCATATTATTTCGGCCAAATTGCGCCGAGTTGACCATCTGACGGGCGAGCTAGCCCACCACGTCGGCGAAAAAGTGGCCACGGATATGAGCTGTCAGGCCTATGTACGCGTCTTCGATGCTGAGCAAGCGGAGGAACCACGCCATGAATGAGGGATTCGAGCTCGTTCTGTGGACGCTCAATGCTACCTTTCGTCTTGGCAACATCACCCAGGATATCCCTATGATGAAGGGTTCCTTCGCGCTCTACGATGCCTGCCTGGCCTATTTGAAGCTGCACCAGATCGCCATCATTTACAACGAAGAAAGGGATCTCTACGTCTTTATCGATCCGCAGACTGACGAAGAAGTTACTTCTCCGATGCGCAGGGAGGAATAGGAGCGCAAAACCTGCTTGCCTGGCAAGAAAGCACCATCCGCTAGAGACCATTTTCTTTTTACCTCTCATTTGGGGGTCCCGACCTTCCCAGCGGGTCAGGACCTCTTTTCTCTCCTTGGCAATTGGGGATATTTTCAGTCCCACATACAAGAGAAGGGACAATCACACACAAATTTTTGCCAGACCTTGACAGCGCAACATTTTGCAGCTTATACTAAATTTGTTGGTAATATCCCCTATCGGGGTATAGAGGATGTCATCCATATAGAGGGAATGATATACTTCGCTGTGGTCCATAGATTTTGGACCGCCTGGATAACCAACACAGCTTTCAGATCTAAGGAGGAACCGAATGGACCCTGACCCTAGTAGTGATCAACGTTTAGTTCACTCTATGCATTCTTTTTCTCCTGATAACCTGCGAGATCTCTAGCGGGCTGCACTTCTTGAGTTGCTTTTCCCCATCTCTCACATCTCGCTGTTTCGGAGAAAAATAACCGAATACTTATGGCGAGTAGTGTGAGGCTAGCCCTTCCCAACATGGCCTGCGCAGCCTTAACGGCGCAGCTCCTTTAGCTTCCTCCCTACTGACCCTATTCAGCTTATATGCAGCTTACAGTAGAGCATTTCTGCTTCGAGTTGCTAGCCGTGGTAGATATTCTTTGGCTTTGCGCCATCATTAGCTACCACGCTCAAGGGCATGTCTTCTAGAAACAGCATGTCTTTTCTACCATGCCCTGATAGCGGCAAATATCACCGTATGCTCCTGTGCCAAAAAAGGGAAGGCCGAGGCAGAGCTATGCGCTAGCGCCTCTGATGTTCGGCGCTCACGCACTCAATCATCAGGAAAGGATATCGAGTATGAAGCTCCTTACGCGCACAAAGCAGGAATCAGCGCGCAGCACACATACTTTGCGCCTCTCACAACTCATGAGGGATGTAGCAATCAGCAATACAAGCCATGCACTGCAACTTCTACAAACCAGCCAGCAGGGCTTAACAGAATTTGAAGCCAATAAGCGCCTGGCCCAATTTGGTAAAAACGAGGTCGCGCACGAGAAGCCGCCCGTCTGGTGGGTACAGCTGGGTAAAGCCTTTGTTAACCCATTTATCGGCGTCCTGGTAGTGCTGGGCACAGTTTCCCTCTTCACCGATGTCATATTCGCCAGCCCGGAAGACCGCAGTTGGAAAGAGATCATCATTCTCTCAGTCATGATCCTGATAAGCAGTCTCCTGCGTTTCTGGCAAGAATTTCGCTCCCAACGCTCAGCCGAAAAGCTCAAGGCCATGGTGCGCACTACCGCGACAGTGATCCGCCGGCCTTCAGCCAGCCATCAGGAGGGCCACAAACGCGAGATTCCCCTTGCCGATCTTGTGCCTGGCGATATCGTCAGCCTCTCGGCCGGCGATATGATTCCCGCCGACGTTCGCCTACTCACCTCCAAAGATCTCTACATCAGCCAATCGGCTCTCACCGGTGAGGCGATGCCTGTCGAGAAATACGACACGCTGGGCAATGTTGTCGAAAAGTCGGCCCAGCGTCGCTTGAATACAGCTACCGATCCTCTAGAGATCTCCAGCCTGTGCTTTATGGGCACCAATGTCGTAAGCGGAACAGCCACAGCAGCCGTAGTCTCGACCGGCAAACAGACCTTCTTTGGCTCAATGGCCAGTAGTGTGCTGGGTCAGCGCAGCATGACGAGCTTTGATAAAGGGGTCAATAAAGTTACCTGGCTGCTCATCCGCTTTATGCTGATTATGGTTCCCGTCGTCTTTGCCATTAACGGCCTGACGAAGGGCGATTGGCAGCAAGCCTTCTTCTTTGCGCTCGCGGTTGCCGTTGGCCTCACCCCAGAGATGCTGCCGTTGGTTGTTACTGCCAACCTGGCTAAAGGTGCCGTTATGATGGCCAAACACAAGGTCATTGTGAAGAGGCTCAATTCGATCCAAAATTTCGGGGCTATGGATATTCTTTGCACCGACAAAACAGGCACATTAACCGAAGATCATGTGGTACTGGTACGCCATCTTGATACGCGTGGTCAGGAAAGCGAACATGTCTTACAGCTCGCTTATGTGAACAGTTTCTATCAAACTGGCCTGAAAAATCTCATTGACCGGGCCGTTATCGAGCATGCAGAAGAGGAGCACGCGGTCCACACCTATCTGCGCTACCATAAGATCGACGAAATTCCCTTTGATTTTGTGCGCCGGCGCATGTCTGTTATCGTGGAAGGCTCGGATGAGCTACCTTTGCTCATCTGTAAGGGTGCGTTGGAAGAAATCTTGCACATCTCTACGGCTATAGAGGAGCACGGCCAGATAGTGCCTTTGACTGAGGCCAAAAGAGCGCGCGTACAACATTTGGGCAATGAGCTCAACAAGGACGGCCTGCGCGTCATCGCCGTGGCCTATAAGTCGTTGGCAGGCCAGCATAGCCCATTTGCGGTTTCCGACGAGCAAGATCTTGTTCTGGCCGGCTATATTGGTTTCCTTGATCCGCCTAAAGCTTCTTCGCGTGAGGCTATTCAGGCTCTCTCTGAGCATGGGGTCACCGTCAAAATCCTGACAGGAGACAATGATATTGTCACGGCTAAAGTCTGCCACGAGGTTGGTCTGGATGCCACGCGTATGGTGCTTGGGCGCGAGATCGAAGATATGAGCGATGAAGAGCTCACCGACCTGGCGGAAAAAACTACTGTCTTTGCCAAGCTGAATCCCTTGCAAAAGGCTCGCGTTATTCGTTGCCTCAAGAGCAATGGGCATACGGTTGGGTATATGGGAGATGGTATTAATGACGCCGCAGCCTTACGCGATGCAGATGTGGGCATCTCTGTAGATACCGCGGTTGATATCGCCAGAGAATCGGCAGATATGATCTTGCTTGAGAAGAGCCTGCTGGTGCTGGAACAGGGAGTCATTCGGGGTCGCGTGGTCTTTGGCAATATCATCAAGTATATCAAAATGACAGCTAGCTCTAACTTTGGCAACGTTTTTAGCGTGCTTGTGGCGAGCGCATTCATCCCCTTCTTGCCCATGCTCTCGATCCAGCTGCTGATTCAGAACTTGCTCTATGATCTCTCGCAGCTCTCGCTACCCTGGGATCGCATGGACAAAGAGTTCGTAGCGCGGCCGCGCAAGTGGGAAGCCGGTGGCCTGGCACGCTTTATGGTCTTCATCGGTCCCATCAGTTCGATCTTTGATATTACTACCTTTCTGCTCATGTGGTATGTCTTCAAGGCCAATAGTCCCGAGATGCAAGCGCTGTTCCAGTCGGGCTGGTTTATCGAAGGCCTGCTCTCTCAAACGCTCATCGTCCACATGATCAGGACGCAGAAGATCCCATTTATTCAGAGCATCGCATCTTTGCCGGTCATCTTGCTCACCGGAACTATCATGGCCGTTGGTATCGCTATTCCCTTTACGCCCTTTGGGGCCTCTATCGGTATGCAAGCCTTACCGCTTAGCTACTTCCCGTGGCTGGTAGCTACCCTCCTGACCTATTGCGTCTTGACACAACTTATTAAGACCTGGTTTATCCGCCGGTTCAAGGTCTGGCTGTAATCAAGGCGACTGCAAGAAGAAGATGAAACTTCCCTCGTGCGAAGAACTCCCAAGTCAACAAAGTTGCGATAGATTATCCGCTACAACAAGAATGATGGATAGAGATAGCCAAACATATGCTCCCTCGTTCGAGAACGAGGGAGCATATGTTGTTTAGAAAGAGAGATTTCAGGCAGCCGGGCGATTGCGACTCTTCGAGAAGAGACTAAAACCCCAGTTCAGAAGCGCAGTTGAGTCAGTATAACGCTGCTGGCTACTTGTACTAGAAAGCACGACTCCCAGCAATGTCTCACCGTTGCGTACTGCGGCAAACACCAGGCAATAGCCGGCCCAGGGGGTTGTACCCGTTTTGACGCCAATGGCCCCTGGATACGTTCCGAGCAAATGATTAGTGTTGGTCCAGGTATACGCGTGATGCTCAGAGGTAGCGGGAAGCGAGTAGGTTTGCGTACCGACCAACTGACGGAACAGAGGAAACTGCATCGCGTAGGTCGTCAGCTGGATCAGGTCAGCAGCAGTCGAATAGCCGTAGCGTCCCTTGCTATCAGGGTTATGCAAACCATCCACCGTCGTGTAATAGGTCTGCGTCAGGCCCAATAGCTCTGCTTCTTGGTTCATCTCTGCAACAAATTTGTCAAGACTGCCTTTCAAAGACACGGCCATAGCATAAGCAGCATCGCAGCCCGAGGGTAAGAGCATTGCATAGAGGAGTTGCTTGACTGTCAATTTATCATTGACAAGCAAACCAGCATTGCTCGCGTTGTTCTCATTGACATAATTGATCACGTCCTGGGTGATCGTGACTTTGTGATCAAGTCTATACGATTGAAGAACCAATAACGCGGTCATGATCTTCGTCGTACTGGCTATTTCCGTTTCCGTCGTAGCTGCTTTCGTCATCAACGAGGTATGGTAAGTCAGATCATACAGAGCGGCATAGGGCGCGCTAACTGCAGGTGGAGACGAAAGAGTATCACGAGAAGCTGCATATGCCGTCCCTTGTTGGAACACAGACCATGTTATAACGACGAGCAAGGCCAAGAGTATGCTCAAAGGGAGACGAATAGGGAAAATAGTGTGCTTTTGCGGCGTTACGTTTTTACTTGATTGCATAGAACCTCCTTGTCCATAGGACATGCATCATGTCTCGAAATTTTTCATGAGATGGTGGCTCACCATTTTATATTTTGAGAGAGTGACCAACAAAAAATGGGTATCCGGCACATCATGTGGAAAAGCGTTGGGAAGCCTGCCACTCTGACCCTATCCACGAGTAGTATACTCTTGAGCGGAGGCAACCGGTAAGGCTGGTTTGAGGCTTCTTGTAGGCTTTCTTCTGCCTACTTTTCATTTTTCGCCGAAATTGGAACCGTGTCGCACTTCACTTGACAATCCATCATTTTTCTCTTGACGCCTCCGCTACTAAGTGTTACAATATAGCAGTACTAAGTAATACTTCATATTGGTGATACTGATTAGTAGGGGGTGTTTGACACGGATAATTTAACTGAAATGCTCAAAGGTGTCCTGGAAGGGTGTGTTCTTGAAATTATCAACCGAGGAGAGACCTACGGTTATGAAATCACACAAAAGCTCAACGCTTTGGGCTTTACAGACGTGGTGGTGGGAACGGTTTATACCATCCTTATCAGGCTTGAAAAAAATAAGCTTGTGGAGATTACGAAAAAGTCCTCCGACATGGGGCCACCTCGCAGGTTCTTTACATTAAATGACGCGGGCCGTGAGGAACTGCGCAAGTACTGGGAACGGTGGGATTTCCTATCATCAAAAATCACAGAGTTACGGGAGAAAAACCATGAATTTTTGGGATAAAGTCACAGGCAATGACATGAGGAGAGAAGTGAAGACTTTTGAAGCACGCGCTGAGAAGCTTCCGGCTGATTATCAAGCGGCATGGAAAGAAGTTCAAGCCAATCTTTGGTCTCGTACAGATTTCACCGGACGTTACCTCTTGCCGATTCTTGATCGTGTGCTAGGCCTGCTCGAAGAATCGGTGGCGGATGGCCAGAGCGCCCGGGAGGTTTTAGGCGACGATATTGCGGGCTTCTGTTCGGCGTTGGCTGGCGAGGAAGGGGCAAAGTCTTATCGCGACAAGTGGCGCGAGCAACTCAACAATACTATCGCGAGAAAATTAGGCAAGTAGGAGAATAACCATGAGCATACGAGATATCATCGAAGGCAAAAAAGCGTGGCGGGCCCATATGGCGCGTGTCAAGGCACTCCCGCAAGATTATCAGATTGTTTATAAAGAGATTCAAAAATACCTCTTGAAGGTCGGACCTGTCGAGCTAACCGCAGGGACTAAATTGCTCTCGGGAATTGTCGATCTTTTTGAGGACGGCGCAGCCGCTGGGAAAGGCGTCCTCGAAGTGACAGGTAGAGATGTGGCAACTTTTTGTGATGATCTCATCAAGCATTCAAAAACATATGCCGACGTCTTTCAGGAATCAATGGCTCAGGAAGCCGCCAGGACCACGAAAAAAGATATGGATAACGATGATTGAAGGGAATCGGTATGGACAATGCAATTGAAGTCAAGGGCCTACGAAAGATTTTCGCAGGCCCGAAAGGCGCGAAGACCGAAGTCCTGAGAGGCGTAGATTTCAACGTTCGCAAAGGTGAGATATTCGCCCTGCTCGGCTCAAATGGCGCTGGCAAGACGACGACCATCAACATTCTTTCGACACTGCTGAAATCCGACGAGGGAACCGCGACAGTGAACGGTTTTGACCTGGCTTCGCAACCTGAGAAGGTACGGCGAACCATCAGCTTAACCGGACAGTTTGCCGCCGTGGACGAGATACTCACCGGGCGAGAAAATATTATTCTTATCGCTAAGCTGCGCAACATTCCCAAACCCGCCCAACTTGCCGACAGCATGCTGGAACGCTTTGGACTTATCGGCGCAGCCAACAAAGCGGCAGGCACGTATTCCGGGGGGATGAAGCGCAGGCTCGACATCGCTATGAGCCTTGCGGGTGAGCCCGCCGTCATCTTCCTCGACGAGCCGACGACGGGGCTTGATCCGGAGGGGCGACTTGAAGTCTGGAAAACCGTTAAGGAACTTGCTGATGGCGGCACGACGATTTTACTGACGACACAGTACCTGGAGGAAGCTGAACAGCTAGCCGGGAGGATCGCGATCCTGCATGACGGCAAAATAATCGCCAATGGGACGCTTGAGGAACTTAAAAAGCTGTTCCCGGCCACCAAAGTTGAATACATCGAAAAACAGCCGACATTGGAAGAGATTTTCCTTGCTATCATCGGCAAAAAGGAAAATAAATAACATGAAGCATACTGTTGTACTGACTGGGCGCTTAATGAAGCACATTCTACGCAGCCCAGACACCCTCATCACGGTTGCAATAACGCCTATCGCGATAATGCTGATGTTTGTCTATGTGTTTGGGGGCGCGGTAAAAACTAGCATGGCCGCCAACATAAATTATGTGAATTACCAGTTGCCGGGCATCCTGCTGATGGCTATTGCCAGCGGGATAGCCTATACGGCGTACCGATTATTCATGGATGTACAGAATGGGATGTTCTTGCGTTTTAACTCCATGCCCATCGGACGCTCAGCGATGCTGTGGAGCCATGTGCTGACCTCTCTTGTATCCAATATGATTACCGTCATTATTATTCTCCTTGTCGCGCTTATTATAGGCTTTCGCTCAAGCGCGGGCATCCTTAACTGGCTCGCGGTGGTGGGAATTCTCGTGCTCTACACACTTGCGCTGACATGGGTCGCGGTCATTCCTGGAATCACTGCAAAATCGATGGAGGGCGCGAGCGCGTTTTCGTATCCACTGTTATTCCTGCCATTTCTTAGTTCAGCTTTTGTTCCAACAGCAACAATGCCATTCGTCCTGCGTGTGTTTGCGGAAAACCAGCCGGTAACTTCCATGGTTAACTCTATCCGGGCGCTCTTGTCTGCTAAGCCGGTGGGCAATGAGATTTGGGTCGCTCTCGCATGGTGCGCCGGCATCATCGTCGTAGCCTGGTTCTTCGCTATGAGGGCTTATAAAAGCCGGATATGATTCAGAATAGAGGTTTGAATATGTTTTTAGCGGTATCGCAACTGACGAAAAGTTATCAGACGGAGATTGTCACAACCGTCCTCAAAGGCGTGGATATACAGCTGGGAAAAGGGCAAATCTGCGTCATATTAGGGCCTTCGGGGTCGGGTAAATCAACTCTTATGAATATCATTGGCGGCGTGGACAGGGCAAGCAGCGGCACAGTCGAGATTGATGGTCAGCGCATCACTGATTTAAATGATGATCAACTTGTGGAATATCGCCGGGAAAGCGTCGGATTCGTATTCCAGTTCTACAATCTTGTGCCCAATCTTACAGTAGCCGAAAATATTGAGGTGGTGTCGAACATCAGCAAGCGGCCGCATAAGGTTGACGATGTGCTTTCCGCCGTAGGGCTGGCCGACAAGAAAAACCGCTTCCCGCGGCAGCTTTCCGGCGGCGAACAGCAGCGTGTGTCCATCGCCCGCGCCATCGTCAAAAATCCCAAGCTGCTGCTCTGTGACGAGCCAACCGGTGCGCTGGACTTCTATACATCCCGAGATGTTCTGTCACTGCTTCAACAAGTGAATCGGCAATTCGGCACAACGATTCTGATGATCACCCACAACAGCGCCATCTCAGGCATGGCAAATACCGTTTACAGGCTTAGAAGCGGTGAGATAGCGGAAGTTATCCATAATTCCGAGCTTGTCCCAGCAGAAAGGATTGTGTGGTAATGGCGCTACGAAAACGCGTATGGCGAATACTTATGGAAAACAAGGGCAGATTTATCGGCATCATCGTGCTGATTCTTATCGGGAGTTTCTACTTTACCACGGTTACAGGAGTGGCTGGCAGCCTGGAAGGACTGGTGGTGAACTATGCCAACACAAACATGCAGGAAGACCTGACGTTTTCCACAGACAGGGCCATTAAGGATATTCCGACGCTGGAAAAGGAATCCAACGCGCTTATTGAAGCTTACCAGCAACAAGATGTCAAACTGTCGGATGGACAAAGTGAACTCCGGCTTCTCACGCCTACTTCCAAAATCAATATCCCGGCGGTAATGTCAGGCAAGGGGCTTGAAAATCCAGGAGACATTTTGCTCGACCCCTCTTTTTTGCAGAAGCATGGCCTGGCTGTAGGCGGTCAAATTGAGCTAAATGGCAAAACCTTCCATATTACGGGCACAATGGCGCTGCCCAATTATATATATATCATCAAAAACCTTTATGATGTGCTACCGACCACCGGTTTCGGCATTGGCCTTGTTTCCAACGCAGATATGAAGATGTTCTCTGGGACGGCCAATGAAGCGGTTACGGTCTATGGGGCGCGCTTTACGAATAGAGAAGATATCGACATCCAAAACACGAAGTTGCACAGCCTTTTAACGGAAAAAGGCTACAGTCTTTCCGAATGGCTTGACGCTAAAAATAACAAGCGCATAAGTATGCCTCGGGCCAATATTGACAGTATGCAGACTATGAGCCTTCCCGTATCGATAGCTTTTTTCCTGCTGAGCTGCCTCATCGTTGGCGTGATGATTCTGCGCATGGTGAAGTCCGACAGTGTAGTGATTGGTACGCTGTACGCGCAGGGCTACCGCCGCCGGGAACTAACACAGCATTATATAGCGATCCCGGTTCTACTCTCCATCGCTGGCAGCCTTCTCGGAATACTGCTTGCGCTGCCGTGTGTAAAGCTTGTGTTAGATTCCATGATTGCCAGCTACATTCTGCCCAACGTCAGCGTTGCCTTCTCGCCGTTAAATCTGGCGCTTGCTCTGCTGCTGCCCCTGGCTTTTATCAGTGTGGCGAGCTTCTTTTCCATACGCAACGTACTCAAAAAAAGCGCAGTCGAACTTATGAAGGGCGACGAACAAAAAGCCAAGGTGAATATTATTGAGCGCTCGCTCCGTCTTGATCGCTATAGTTTCAATACCAAATTTCAGATACGCGAGCAAGTGCGCAGCATACCGCGTCTGCTCTTCCTTATGCTGGGAGTGAGTGCCGCGTCGATGGTCCTGCTGTATGGTTTTACCTTCAACTCCTCGATGGAACTGGCGATGAACCAGGGCGCAGTAGCGAGATACAACTATGCCATAGAATACAACTTCAAGGAGGTGCAGAACCTACAGAAGCTACCTGTTCCCGCTGGCGCTGAACCGTACAACTCGTTTCGTGCCTACCCCAAGGGCAGAGAAGCAATTCAGTTCTATCTGATAGGTATGAAGCCAGATTCCGTTGGTTTTAAGATAAAAGGTCTGGGGGGCGCTAAACTGTCAAGGAATCAGGTAAACATCACCTCGCCGCTGGCCCAACGGCTTGGGATTACAGTTGGGGATACGCTCACTTTTGTAAACAAGCTGGATGGAAAATCATACAGCTTGAAAATCGATGGGATCGTCGAAGCCTACGGAGAGCAAGAGATGTACATGCCCTTTGATGCGTTTAACCGCATGACGGGTCAAGCTCCTGGAAGCTATCGCACTGTGCTGAGCAACCATGTGCTCCATTATGATGAAAGGCTGCTTGCCGGCATTATGGATGCTCGGAACCCCAAGGCATTTGAAGATATGAACACGACCACAACATTGATCATGGCGGCCACAACGATTGTCGCCGCGCTTATGGCGGTTGTCATTATCTTCATTGTCACGTCGCTGATCATTGACGAGAACCGCAATACCATCTCCCTGCTCAAGATATTCGGCTACCACCGAAGGGAGGTAGCGAAGCTGATTCTCAACAGTTCAACTCCGATAGTGTTTATAGGCTTTTGGTTGGGACTACTGCTTATGTTGGTCTTCGGGAATTACCTGTTCGGGTACATCGCGGATTCGATTAACATGCTGATACCTATGAGTTTGAACCCACTCTATATCCTGATAAGCTTACTATCGATCTTTGTGGTGTATGAGATCACTAAGTGGTTTTGCGGCCAAAAGCTCACGAACATATCCATGAGTGAGGCGCTGAAATCGGGTTCGGAGTGATATTGGTCACTGTATGAGAGACAGGTTCAGGATTGCATAAACGCCCTGAACCTGTCAGTTTTATCTCCATAGGTGGGCTATGCGGCAAATGCCACGATTTTGACCGCCGAGACTGGTATTCAGAACCCGCTTGCTTCATCCGACCCAAACATGATCATCAAAATTGAGTCAGAGCCGTTTTTTGTCCCGTCCATCAAGGGTTATGAACGAGTGAAGCTTACCGGGAGCTCTTGCAGGCCTCGGAAGGTAAGGCTTCCTTCCCATTTCAATTCTGGCGTCTCTATGCGCATCTCAGGGAAACGGGCTAGCAGCGTATTAAAGGCGATTTCCAGTTCCAGACGCGCCAAGGGAGATCCAAGGCAGAAATGAATACCCTGCCCGAACGAGAGCATCTTGTGCTCGTTACGACGCAGATCGAGGCAATCAGGATTGGGGAATTGCTCTGGATCATGGTTGGCCGCACCCAGGCATGTGATTACTTCGTCTCCTGCCTGAATACGCTTGCCGCCAATCTCTAGATCTTCCTGCGCGATACGCGCTGTACGCTGAACCGGCCCATCATAGCGCAAGAGCTCTTGCACGGCGGCCGTGATCAGCGCAGGATGTTTTTGCAAATCCTGCAATTGATCCGGATATTGATGAAGAGCAGCCAAGCCATTACCGATGGCGTCAATCGTGGTCCCGTGCCCTGCTGCCAGCAGGAGAAGGCAGTTAGAAATGATCTCCTCCTCGCTGAGCGTTTCCCCCTGCTCTTCAGCCACAAGCAAAGCCTGAATGAGATCATCCTGCGGATGCCCGCGCCTGAGTGCAATGAGCTGACGGAAATAGTCAAGAAAGTCTGCCACCTTAAAAAAGATCTGTTGCATATCCTGGGGCGTCTTGATTGCGCCATCGATGAGCTCGCCAAAGGCAACAGTACCTTGAGCGAATTGTTCTCGGTCCTCGGGAGGAACACCAAGCATCTGGGCGATAACGATGGAAGGCAGCGGGAAGGCAAAATCGCTCAACACTTCCATGCGACCCTTCCCCTGCACTTCGTCTAGAAGCTGATCGACGATCTCTTGAATTTGCGCACGCATCGCCTCGATGCGGCGTGGCGTAAAGGCTTTGCTCACCAGCCCGCGCAGCCGTGTATGATCAGGCGGATTGAGGAAAAGTATTTGCCGCGCAATGATACTGGTAATCTCTTCGCCCTTCTCCCGTAGTGGCTCGGGTAAATTGTAGTTTTCCGCCGACATGCGGCCCGCCGAAAGCCGTGGATCTCGCAATGCCTCCATGACATCGGCATATCTGGTGAGTACCCAGGCATTTGCCTCTTGATCCCAGTGCACAGGGTCGCTCTCGCGTAATTGCCGATAGAGCGGGTAAGGATTAGAGAGATAGGGTGGTTGTAAGGCATTTTTCATGCTCAAGGAGGTTGCCTTATCCATAGACATCGCTTGTATCTCCTTCTGGGAAACGCTGATTAGTAGCTAGTTGACAATAATAATCCTGCTTCACCGATATCGATACCACATGTGAGCGAAGCGCTACTCCCGCCTAAAAATGCTTCAAGGTTTCGTGAGCAACTCTTGTTTGCTCGGCATTGCTCATCACTAGCTTGTTACATAGATGACTCCGAGGAACTGCTTTGCGCGCTTGTCAGGAGAGCTGCCGGTAAACCATGGCCCAGCAGAGAAAGAACATGGCGGGCCATCTCCTCCGGCCCCGGTTCATCATGCTCAATCCACCACATTGCGCTCTGCATGAGAAGGCCCACAATTAAGTGAGCAAGCAAAGATAGATCTGTAAAAGGCAAGGGCTCTCGTTTCGCCTGTTCCTGTAGAGTGGGCAGAACGAGATCTATGAGCCATTCTTGCGCATCAAAGGTCTCGGGATCAGTAATGTATGTCCCGGCCCCTGAATAGATGAGAGCGACCATATCTCGGTGCTCGTAAGCGGCGCGAAAGATAATAGATGTAATAATCGGAATAACTGGTTGGTGAGGCTGATCAGCGAGCACGGCTTCAATCCGCTCACCAAGGGCATCGAAGGCCTCATGTACTAAGGCCGCAAAGAGATCTTCTTTATCACGGAAGTGCAGGTAAAAGGTTCCCATGGCCACATCCGCAATCTGGGTAATCTCGCTCACCGTCGCATCCTGATAGCCGCGGGCAAGAAAGACTTCGCGCGCAGCTGCAAGCAAGTTTGCCCGCACTTGTGCCCGTCTTCTGGCTACGCGACCCTGATTTGTACTTTGCTCCTGCTCTAAGTGCTTCTTCATATATTTGATAGTAAATCAAAATTGAGAGTTTGTCAATATTGAGATGGTCCCAATTTCAAGAAACTCTCAATTTTAAGACAAAGCGTGGATAGAGCGACGGCCAGGGCTATTTACTTCTTAAGCAAAGACGCGGGCAAGAATTGTCGGTTATTCCTCTTTCATTTTGTTCATAAAAACCACAGCAGCAACGACCATAATGACAACCGCATATCCTATCACCCAGAGTAAATCGGGAAAAATAGCGGCGTAATTCCCCGCCAGAGCTGCTCTACCTACCCTGGTAGCATGCACAAAAGGCAGTGCCTCGGCAACAGCTTTAAATGCCCCACCGACGAGATCGATCTTAAACCAGGCGTCGGAGAGCCAGGCGCTCAGATTGATCAGCAATGCCCCACATACTCCTCCAACCTGTTTATCGGTGAACAGGCTGCCGCAAAGCAGACCTATACCAATAAACATAAGCGCAGCTGGAAGCAAGACGATCACAGCAAGCAAGGCATTGAGGTCGGCTTTTAGTCCCAGAAAGAAGGCACAGACAAAGCAGATGGCCACCTGTACGGCTGCTATAGGCAGGAGTGGGAGCGTATAGCCAAAGATGAAATTTTCTGCGGTCAGCGGTGAGGTGAATAAGCGCAGCAGAAAAGAACCTGTTCGATCCTTTGCAATCAGCAGTCCGGAAAACAGTGAAATGAAAGAAAGACCAAAAACCGCTGCGCCTGGTACCAGCGACTTTATCTCGAACAACTTGACTGGAATATTTGCCTGAATGGCTGACAAAAGCAGGAGCAGAATGATAGGAAAGCTTAGGCCGAAAGCAAGGTTAAGTTTATCTCTGAGAATTTCTTTGGTATTTCGGGAAGCAAAGAACATCGTTTTCATCGCCTAATATCTCCTTCTCCGGCAAGCTTGATAAAGGCATCTTCAAAATGCGTGGTTTGGGCCCGGCTGATCAGTTCCTGTGCGGTGCCGATGGCTGTAAGTTCTCCCTTTGCCATGATGCCAACTTTGTCAGAGAGGCTTTCGGCCTCCTCAAGATAGTGTGTGGTCAAGATGATCGTCATGCTGCCTTTCAACTTTTCAATCATCTTCCACAGGTCGCGCCTGGCCAGAACATCAAGGCCAAGTGTCGGCTCATCAAGAAAAAGAATCTGTGGGGCGGAAATCAGGGCCATGGCAATACTGAGCCTCCTCTGCCAGCCGCCCGATAAGGCTTTTGCCTGTTTGCCGGCAATATCAGCAAAGCCAAAGGTAGAAATGCACTCAGTCGCCTTTTGCCTGGCTTCCTTACGCGTGCTTCCATGAATGCCTGCCATCAGTTCGAGATTTTCCCAAACACTGAGATTTGGCGCCACTGCGGTTTCCTGTGGGGAAACATTGATACTTGCCTTGACTTTCAGTGCGTCGGATACCACGCTGTGACCGAGCAGCCATGCGTCTCCACTTGTAGGTTTTGCCAGACAGGAGAGCATTTTGATGGTTGTGGATTTTCCTGCTCCGTTGACACCCAGGAGAGCAAATAACTCTCCTTGTTCGATTTCCAGATTGAGTGAACTAACGGCGATTTTGCCCTTATATTTTTTCGTCAGTTGTTTGGTACGTATAGCAATCATTAGGTATCTTCTTTCTGGGGCTCTCAGCAAGCTAGCTTTCTTCCTGTTCTTTCAATGAGTCCAGAATGTATGCGGCAAATTCCACAAGCCCCGTACTTTTGGTGATCGCGAGTCCTTGTGCCTCGTCACCTAGTATTACCAGGCTATCTCCAGCGTGGATATCAAAAAGCTCTCTGGCTTTTATGGGAATCACGATTTGCCCACGTTCGCCCACTTTGACAACGCCAAAAATGTGCTTTCCTTTCGGGGGCATCAGGGCACCGCCATGCTCATCCTCATGGTTGACCAGTTGATCCAGGCTGACATGATAGATTTCTGCCAACTGCATGGCATTGGCGAGATCGGGGACAGTCTCTCCGCTTTCCCATTTTGCGACTGCCTGCCGCGAAACACTGATTTTGTCTGCCACCTCTTCCTGCGAATAGCCATGTCTCTTTCGCAAGGAACGTAAATTCCTACTTATCATATTCTTCCTACCTCCCGCTGGTATTTTATCCCTTACGTTGCAAGAGGTCTACCAACCGATCATGACAGGAAATGTTAAGTTTAGTTGCGTAGGGAAAGCATTGATTTGCTTTTTCTGAAATATGGCTTTTCCAGCCAAGCGGGTAGGCTTCTTGTCAGGGCGTCTATTGATGAGCATATTCCCAGCTTGATATACAAGGCTGGCTTTGCGGAAACCTGTTACCTATAGAGGATTAGAGGATTGAGGAAAAATGAAGCGGCTCCCATCGAGCGCTGCAGACGAAGAGCCAATAAGATTCAATCGAGAAAAGTTTCTTCAATCAGGAAAATGGAGTTGCATGCTTTCCACTTTCCCCAAAAAAGAGTTGAGCTGGCGGCAAAGTTGCCAGCCAGCACACTGCTTAGGCCCGAGAGGCATAGCCACGGCGCCCGTAGGCCACCAGGGCACAGATAAGCGCAAGGATCAAGGGCATCAAAGCCGTCAGGCCGCCTCCACCCACGAGTGTATAGCCTGCCGCCACCACCATTTCCAGAGCCAGCGCCCAGCCAGCCAGCGGAGTCAGCTCGCGCCGAATGCGGGTGAGCCCTGGCAGGATCAGCCCTAGCGCTCCGGCCACCTCACATAGGCCGATGAAACGCACAAACAGCCCTGGCATTTTGATGGGCATCTGCGCCAGCAAGACATCGACCGGCGTGCTCAATTTCATAACTCCCACCATCAGAAATACTACGGCGAGTAGCACCTGCACCGTCCATAGAAGAATGCTCATTCCTCTGCTCATTGTTCCCTGCTGGCTGCTACTGATAACCTGGTTCATCTTGGCGCTCCTTCCTGCTTCTCCGTAAACTATTTTTCTTTTTTCGTGTTCTCTTTCTACATTACTTTTCTTTTTCCCTCACCCAAAACCGGTTATCAGTAGCTTACCTTCTTCTTAATCCAGCCATCTAGCGGACTTCCACCCTCTTGAAGTCACCTTGTCTGCTCTCAGGCCAGTTTCTCCGTAGCTGCGTGATAGTCCCTTGTGCTTGCTAACATCAGGCGCTTAGCCAGCTTGCTTACCATGGAGCTGACAAAGATAGGCATAATTCGTAGGCAGCGAGCTGAGCAATTCCCTTTGCTGCTCCTTGATCTTCTCGAAGAGCGGAGAAGCTCCCTCAGCTGACGCATTTCGGTAGGTGAGCAGGGGTAACGGATGGTCAGGCAGAAACCCTAAGCCAGCAAAAATACAATAGTAATTACTATTGGTCCAGAAGTTCCTGAACTCTGCCTCAAAATTTCCATAATACGTGCTCTCATCAACCACGGGGAGGTTCACAGGCATGCCCACCCGATACATGGCTATCTTCTCTCGGATGTTCTCCGAGAGCGTCAGTTCCTTGTTCGCCTTCCAGAAAGACGTATCGCTGCGCGGCGAGAAGTAAAAGTGTGCCTGGATGAAGTCACGACAGTCATCAAACATCGTTTCGATCTCTCGATTATAGCGCTCAAGCAGGATAGGATCAAAGCGATTGTCTGGGAAATGCTTGACCAGCTGATAGAGGGCAGCAGTGATAAAGTAGATGCCCGTTGATTCTAGCGGTTCCAAGAAGCACGAAGATAGGCCAATGCTCACACAGTTCTTGACCCACGCTCGTCGATTGCGCCCCACGCGAAACCTAACATGATTGAGCTCAGCCTCCTCAGGCTTCAAGTTCCAGAGCTGACAGAAGTCCTTCGTCGCCTGATCCTGGCTGACAAACCTGCTGGAGTAGACATATCCACTGCCAAAACGGGTGGGCATAGGAATCTTCCAGGCCCAGCCTGCGCGCATGGCAATAGCAGAGGTATAGGGCTCAATCCCTTTGGTCTCGTCATCGTGAGGAATCGCAGTCGCAACGGCTCGGTCACAGAGGAGAAAGTCGCTCATGTCCAGGAAAGGTTCTCGCATCGCTTGATTGATAAGCAAACCACGGAACCCTGAGCAGTCCATGAAGAGATCCCCTTCGAGAAGCAGGCCAGACTTCGTTCGCAAGGCCGTGATAAAGCCACGCTCATCGAGGAGCGCTTCAGTCATTTCTTCCTCTCGATGCTGCACATTCAATTTCCGTATTGCAAAGTCCTTCAAGAAGTCTGCAACGCGCTGGGCATCGAAGTGCCAGGCGTAGTTAGTCCAGGGTTTCCCATCTTGCCCACACGGAGCAAGATTGGCATCGAGGGCTGGTGGTTCCTTGTAACAGGCGTAGTCGAATGCTTCAGTGGTTTGATCTCGGTATTTGCGCGCAAACCAGTAATGCGAGAGAGGAAGCCGCTCGTACTCAGGAAGCTGGCCAAAGATGTGGTAGAAGGCATCGTACGAGTTTCCCCAGCGGCGCGGATGTGCTTCGCCACTGCCGCTGGTGCGCCAGTTGATAAACTTGATTCCCATTTTGAAGCTTGCGTTACACGCTCGCATCCATTCATCTTCGCGGAGACCAAGAGAAGCAAAAAAAGTTTTGTGCAGATTTGGTATCGTGGCTTCGCCAACACCAATCCTGGGAATGGATGGGGCCTCTACTACGGTGATCGCTACCGACCCTTCTAAATTTTTAGCAAGGTAACAGGCTGACATCCATCCCGCTGTGCCACCACCAAGAATAACTACGTGCTTGATATGATATTCCACTAGTCACTCCTATTCAGAAGAAAAGCCTTGTTTGCCTTCAGCTGCGGCTGGCTTGATAATCCCCGCCTGGCGAGGTCTGCAATCCGCGAGAACACTTTTGCCTAAAATCTGGCGAGATAGGCCTGCGCAATAGCTGAGGCTTTATCGGCTTCCGTTCCCTGCACGCCCCTGGCAAGCTCGCGGCAGTAGGCGATCTCCTCGCGCTTGACAGCCAGATAGGAGGTGCACAAGAGCTGACCCAGAGCCTCGCACAACACCGTATCTTGTTCAAGCGCCGCAAGCGCAGCATCCAAGGAGACAGGCAGGCGGCGGATGCCCCTGCGGCGGCGTTCCTCTTCGCTTCCCTCGGCAGGGTCGTACTGTACCGGGTCCGCTACTTCAAGCTGGCGCAGCATCCCCTCCAGTCCTGCGGCAAGCACTCCCCCAAGAGCCAGATACGGATTGGCGCTATGATCCGCGCAGCGCAGCTCTAGATTCAGTGAGGCGCTTTCCTTGCCCCAGAAGGTGGAAGGCACCCGAATGGCGGCTTCGCGATTATCATAGCCCCAGATGGTGTAGGCAGAGCTCCAGGACTGGGGCTGCAAGCGGTGATAGGAGTTGACGCTGGCACAGGTCAGGGCCAGCAGCCCCTCCAAATGCTCCAGCACTCCGGCAATGAATGAGCGACCCGCCTGGCTCAACTGCCCGGTGCTCTGAGGATCGTAAAACACATTTGTAGACTCCCCCGCAGACTGCTGCCAGACGCTGATGTGAATATGTGCGCCACTGCCCCCAGCGTTCCAGGCAGGAAAGGGTTTGGGGGCAAAGCTGGCAAGGAGATGCTGGGTAGTGGCCCGCGCGCGCACCAGCTCACGGAACTGACAGATATGATCAGCCGCCCACAAGGCCTCTTGCGGCGAGGTAGCAATCTCTATTTGACCGGGGCCATACTCGCCAAAGCAGAGGCAAGGTTCCAATCCCTGGCTCTCAAGGTCCGCAAGCAAGGCCGAGAGGAAGTCGGCGTGGGCATACAGGCGGTCTGGACTTGCCAGCAAACTGTTATCGGCTGGCAGGAAGGAGCCATCAGGCTGCTGACGCAGGAGCAGAAATTCATGCTCGACGCCAATTTGCACTCGTAAACCATGCTCCTGGAAACGCTGCAGCACGCGTTTGAGGAAGGAACGCGGACACGCGGCCCAGGGCTGGCCCTCAAGATCACAGAGATCACTCATCAGACAGGCCATACCCTCAAAGGCCGGAATAAGGCACAGCGTGTCGAGGTCAAGCTGTTGACGAAACTCGCCCACCGCTCCCAGCTCAGGCAAGCTCACGGGAATATCAAAAGGGGTTAAGGCCTGCTGTGCCAGCGTCCAGCCAATTCCTGTGTGGAGACGATCCTCCAGAAAGCGCGCTGGAAAGGCCTTCGTGCGAATGACCCCTCCATTATCGACAAACAAGCCAAGAAACATTCTGGCTTGTTCACGTTGTTGCTGTATATCCATACAAGATCCTTTCACTGCTAGCTGAGCCAGCGTGCCAGTATCAAGGCGGGGCAATGCTTTGGGAAAAAGAGAAAAAGCATTGGCCGCATAACAGATGCCATTGGGCCAGGCAGCAAGAAACTTCAAGGGGTGTTCATAACAAACGAGAGGTTACTCAGACCACATCACTCAATGCTTCTTTCATGCTCTGGGGCAAGCTTCATACGTCTATGCAGTAATAATATAAATCTTTCACTTTCACCATATTTGATCACCTTTTAGATGCTATTTTTAGTATATTCTTTACTATTTTTAGTGTCAACGCTTTGACAGAATTACTACAAAACTGCGACATTTCTTCTTATACTTATGAGACACACATAGAGCTTTTTTAACAGAGCAACAAGAGAACATTTGCCTATTTCTCTTCATAGTCATAACGCCAGATATGAAGCGCGAGCATCTCGCGTGTTCGCACATGCTCTGCCTGACACAGCAAGCATTCGAGCGAAGCATTTTCCTTGAGCATTAAGGCAATACATGTTCCTCCCTGAAGTTAAACCGGCAAAAGAATGTCCTTTAGCTATTATCATGAGGAGCACTTTACAAACATTTTAGGTATTCGTATCCTATTTCTCTACTTCTTCAGTCCATCTATGATATAGTATAGTGGAGAGTTTTTATTTTCATCACAGATGAAGAGATAGGAAAGCCAGATATGTCAGCTACATCACATCTCGGCAAAGTCTTGAAGATATTCTACTCGTATGCGCGGCCTGATAAGAAACTACGAGATGAATTAGCTAAGCATTTGAGCGGCCTACAGCGGCAGGGGCTGATCGCAGGCTGGTACGACGGAGAGATCATAGCTGGAAGCGAGCGAGATACAGAGCTTAAAAAATATCTCAAATTGTCTGATATCATTCTTCTCCTGATCAGCCCTGATTTTGTCGCATCAGACTATTGCTATTGTACGGAAATGGACCAGGCATTGGAGAGACATAAGCGAGGAGAAGCCTACGTTATTCCTATTTTGCTTCGACCAACAGCTCTTAAAGGGCTCCCCTTTGCTTTCTTGCAATTATTGCCACCGAATGGCAAGCCTGTTACCAGGAGCAAGGATAAAGATGCCGCATTTTTAAAGATCACAGAAGCTCTTAGAAACGTCATAGACGAGATCGGCGCAAAATTGCCATCTGAGCCCGCCCCTCCAGGACGAACGCAGGCAGCGTCATCCTACTGGAAAGTTCCCTATCCCCGCAATGACTTCTTTATCGGACGTGATTCCGTCCTGGAGCAGCTACACACAACATTTCTAGCGCGCAAGACGGGAGTCGTTGTTCAGACTTTGAATGGATTGGGAGGAATCGGGAAAACGCAAATTGCCCTCGAATATGTCTATCGTTATACGCAAACATATCAGGCAATCTTCTGGGTAGCAGCTGATCCACAAGGAGACCTGCTTGCTGATTTTGTGAGCATTGCCCAATTTTTACAGCTGCCAGAGAAAGATGAGCCGGATCAGGGTATCATCGTTGAGGCGATTAAACAATGGTTCCAGCAACACGAAGGATGGCTACTGCTATTTGACAATGTGGAGGATATAACTGCTGTCAATGCCTTTCGCCCGTCCGCGGGCCAGGGGCATATTCTCATCACCACCCGTGCACAGGCGACTGGGACCATTGCAACTCCTTGCGAGGTAGAACCAATGGATCTACAAGAGGGTGCACAATTTCTGTTGCGACGCGCGAAGCGCCTTCCTGCGGATCTGCCACTTGAGCAGGTGGAGAACCAGGAAAGAATTGCCGCAGGGGAGATCTCTCAACTCTTCGGCGGCCATCCTCTCGCGCTCGATCAGGCAGGAGCTTATGTGGAAGAAACGGGACAGCACCTCGCGGACTACCTCGATCTGTACCAGCACCGGCACGCAGCATTGTTAAGCCACAGGGGCGACACCAGTACAGATCATCCTGAATCGGTAATGATGACCTTCTCGCTGGCCCTTGAAAGCGTTGAACGCACGAGATCGGATGCTGCCGAATTGCTGCGCTTCTGCGCTTTTTTGCACCCGGATGCACTCCCTGAGGAGTTGCTTACCGCAGGTGCTCTCTCCTTTGAGCCCCGTCATCAGAGAATTGCCCATGATCCCTTTGAGCTAAATGCTGCCCTCTCGGTGCTGCGCAAATACTCGCTGATTAAGCGCAACCCTGCGACAAAAACCGTGAGCGTCCACCGCCTGGTGCAAGAAGTGCTCAAAAATAGCATGGAGCAAGAACAGCAGCGACAACGGGCCGAGTCTGTGGTACGAACGCTGGGCCGCGCATTTCCTGATGGCGAGCCTGCTTCGTGGCCTATCTGTCAGCGTTATTTACCGCATGCCAGGATAGGCATACAGCTGCTTGAATTTTGGCAAATGCGTTTCGTCGAGGCCGTTCAGCTGCTCAATCGCGTCGGATACTATCTGTATAAACGCGCTGAATATGTTGAAGCCCAGTTGCACTTCGAACACGCCCTGAAATTGCTAGCAGAAGAAGAGGAACCACTGCTCACCGCTCAAATTCTTAGCAATCTCGGAGTTGTGCAGCTTCTTCTGGCTCACTATCCACAGGCTGAACTTTCTCTGAAAAGGGCCTTACGTCTGCGCGAGCAACAGTTAGAGCCAACCCACGTCGAGCTAGCCCAAAATCTTAACGAGCTGGCCGGAGTCTATCATAATCAGGGGCAATTGAGCAGGGCAGAACCGCTGTATCAGCAGGCGCTCACCATTCAAGAACAAGCATTGGGAATGGAAGATCCTGCGACGGTTCGTACCCTCAGCAATCTAGCCTTATTAAACTATAGTCAGAAGAAGTATGCCGAGGCTGAAGTGGTCAATAAAAGAGTGCTGGCAATCCGAGAAAAGCAGCTTGGCGCAAAGCATGTAGATACCGGTCGGAGCTTGCTTAATCTTGCATATGTCTACTACCGACAGCAAAGATATACCGAGGCTGATCCTCTGTTCAGGCGCGCCCTGGCCATCTACCAGGAGGCTTACGGCCCGGAACATCCTCAGACGATGATAGCATTGAACGGCCTGGGACTGCTCTACACTGCGCTCAAACGCTACGATGAAGCCGAATCGCTTTTCCAGCAGATCTTGACGCGCTGGGAGGAAGCCTACGGTCCACAGTATCCCAGGATCGCGGGCGTACTCAATGCGCAGGCAACAATTTCTTTGCATAAAGAACTGCCCGATGAAGCCGAATCCTTGTTAAGGCGAGCTTTGCAGATTTGGGAACAAAAATCCTGGTTGGAAGAGCTCGACTTTATTGCCAGTTTCAAGCAAACAGCTCGCGTTTACGAGCGTCAAGAAAAATATGTGCAAGCCGAAGCGCTCTACAAGTTGGTCATTACGCTCCTCCAGCGCGACCGGGGCGAAGCCCATCAAGAGGTTGCTACGGCCCAAGAGGAATATACCTCTTTTCTACACAGAAGAAGAGGCAATTCCACAAATGAGGACAGTAATACTGGCTAATGGATGCTCTCCTGAGACAATTTCTTGAGATATTCCATAACCACATCTGTCGTCGCCTTGATTTTTAAACGGCAATGCGTCGTTTCGGTAGTGGCAAAAGAGCCAGTTTCACTGAGCTTATTGGCCGGGGAGCCTCCACCGCAAAAGACGAAATAGTCGCATGTCTCTCTGCACATGCTGACTCCACGCTGTACCTCGGCGTTGATGTCCTGAAACGTTGGATGGGAGAGCATATCCTCCAGCCGGTTTTGAGAAACGTTGCCAAAGAGAAAGTGTGAATAACGCGGATGGCTAAGCGTGAGCAGTTCAGGGGAGAGAGTAGAGATGTTGCCATCGCAATCAAAGCTGATCACCGCAAGCGGCGTATTGGCCTGAGAGCGAACCTGGTGCTCCGCAGTGGTGATACGCTCGATAAGCTCATCTATCTCACGTATAAAGGGCGGCTGCTGACAGGCTTCCCTCAATTCAAGTATGCGGCGCAGAAAGGCGCGGTAGTTCTCCAGGTCGTTCCCGGCGTTGAGCGGTATCTCTTGCACCATTCCTAAAGCCTCTTCAAGCAGAAAAGAAACAGACCTGATGCCGCGTTCAAGAAGGAACTGCCAGAGAAGGTCTGGATAAGGTAGCGTCTCTCTTGTGAGAACCAGGAGGACGGTTGGAAAGATGCCGTTGGCTTGCAAGAGATCAATATTACGCACAATACGTGCAAACGTTCCTCGCCCCTCGCGATCCACGCGATGGGCATCGTGAAGAGATTGTGGCCCATCTAAACTGATACTAACACCTATCTGATGGGTATTGATAAAATCACACCAGCGTTGCGTAATGTGCATGCCGTTGGTCTGAAAGACGAAGGTGACAGGTATGTGGCATGGATTATGCTGCTCTACGAGCTGAAAGGCTTCTTCATAGAAGCGTATAGGCATCGTCATTGGCTCGCCAGCATGCCAGACAATCCTTACGTGATCTGCAAGCAATGACGAAGAAAAAATAGCCTGGAAGATGAGGGACAATGTGTTACGGCTCATGCGTCGTTGAGCCTGACGATGAGGCAAGTAACAATAATCACAATCCATATTACAGAATGATGTTGGCTGGAGAATGAATTCCTGAGTTGTGAGACCGAGCTGACGTGCTGACATAATGAAAGTCCGCTCCTCCTAGTCTTTCTCAGCCTGCTTTCCTGCGCACGGAGACTGCTCCCAGGTCAGCCAATCTCGTCGGCGGTAGGCAGGTTGAATAGGCCCTGGTGTTCCCGCAGAAGCAGCGCGAATCTCTTCCCTTGAAGAGAGTGAAGTAGCTTCTGGGTCGCTGATAGAGAGGGGTATGTCAATGCCAAGTTGTCGTCTGAGATGTAAAACACTGTCAATCAGGCTGGGGAAACGGTCAGTTGGTGTGGAAACAATTAATTGATGTGGAAACATTTGAGGTTCCTTCCTTACTATATGTGCTGATTGATGGTAGAGAAACTGATCTAAACATACTGCGTACGCGCGGAGGCATTAATCCTAAGCGCAGTGAGATCAGGCAAGCGGGACGAGTGAGCTCACTCGTGAGCAAAGCAAAAAGCCAGAGTGATGCTGTATCACTCTGGGCATAAGATGTGATAAGGCTTGGAGAAGATAGTACGATACTCTGCTTTAGAGGAGAAATGAAACGGAGCCTGGAGACAGCTAGAAATGGGGGCATCCTCCACTCCCACCAACCAACCGCAGTCAACCCCAACAACATTCTTATATGTCTATATATAAATATTTCTACCTGGGGGGGTGGGTCAATGCAGAAACTGCTCGCATATTTACATTACGGTTAATGCCGCCTGCTTCCTGTCTGTACTCGCTCGTCATCAGTCTGGCAGCTTCAGGAAACACGCAAAAATAGCGAACAAATGTTCGTTCCCCATTGGAAGCAGAGGAAGGGCGTGGCACATAGGAGATTTTGTCAACATGAGTATCAGCGCCGCTCACCTTGATCCTCTCATCGCTCCAGCCATTGATAGTTCTATAACGAGAATGCGTCGCCCTATCGATCGACACATTTCGATTTATTTGCCTCGGGCAGCTCATTTGACAGCCTGGAAACGTCTCGTCAGAGCCACTCATCAGACAAGAAAACCCCTCTCTCGTATTTCTGCGTGCTTAAACAACCTTACAAGTACAGGATACCATAGAAAATCCTCCTATACCAGAGCCTTATAGAGGTATTTGCAATAAAAAGGAACATCTCGGTGGGTTATCTATACAAAAAACACTCTTCAGCGGCTTGAGAGTGTCAAGCCAGATAAAAGTGCGAGATCTTGGCCTGGCGGTAATCAAAGCAACAAGGCAAGCCAGGGCGCTGACAGGAAGTGGTCTCTTAGATGTTCTTCCTGTCAGCGCCCCTTTATCATTATTGCAGGCTCGTTATATCTCGCTCATATTGAGAGGGAGTGCCAGCTCAGCCCTGCTTCAGCAGCTTGATGGCAGGCGCAAGCCGCTCCAGTCCCTCAACTCCCTGGGGCTCAAACTGGATAATGACATGCTTCACACCCTCGTTAGCAAATTCGCGCAAACTCTGAGCAATCTGCTCAGGCGTGCCCGAAATAGCATTTTTATTCTCACCCTTCTCGTCGTCTTTTAGCAAACTCATCACAATGCCAGCAGTCAATTCAACCTCATTGGGATCGCGTCCCACCTCTTTGCAGGCGGCCAGCAATTGTGCATAGGGCTCCTTAACCTGCTCTGCCGAGGTATGCCAGTGCGTATTCCAGGCATCGGCATAACGAGCGACAAGGCGCGTCATGCGGGGCTTACGCGAGCCGATCATGATACGTGGTCCCTTTGGCGAGGGTCCCTGCGGTTTCGACACACAGTTTGAAAGTTGATAGTAGCGCCCCTCAAAGTCTACCTTGCCTTCACGCAGCAGAGAAGTGATGATCTGGAGAGCTTCCTCAAAGCGACTGAAGAGATGATCAAATGGGAAACCAAAGGCCTCGTATTCTGGTTGGTGCCAGCCTGCCCCAAGACCCAGGATAAAACGGCCATTGCTGATCTCATCCATAGTTGCAGCCATGCGAGCCAGCAGGGCTGGAGAACGAAAAGAAGTGCAGGCCACCAGCGTACCAAGCTGAATGTTAGTGCTCAAAGGGGCCAGGGCCGCCAGGGCCGTCATGACCTCCCAGCAACCTGCCTCTTCGTCGCCAAAGCGGTAGAGCAGATGGTCGGGCAGCCAATAGGAATCCAGACCTATCTCTTCGGCAACTTTTACCGTCTCTTGCAAATCGCGAAAGGATGGCGTTTTGCCCTGAAAAGAATATTCAAAGGTTGAACAGATTACGCCAACCTTCAGCGGTTGTTCTGGTGTATGCATTCTCTTCTCCTGACGTTTACTAAATAGTAAGCACTACATGCTTTGTCCCACTTCGCCGAAAGAGCTGATATAGAAGCCAATGAAGATCAAATGAAATTGGGGATTGATACAAGGGAAATGACTATCAAAAACCCTGTACTACTTCCTGATATGGGCCCTCTAGCCAGCTTTATTCTTCGACTAAGGACTGATTCTCAATTTCCGGACGCGCTCTTATTGTGTCACAGCCTACTAAGCCCTGGCAACTAGAGGCGCGGCTTCCGTAATAGCCCTACTTTTCCCTTTGGGGCAAATAATGTAAACTCAGATTGATTTCTCAGTTGGTGTGAGCTTTGCACTTTACGAAGTCGTATATCTAGATAAGTAACTCTGATAGATCCATTTAGAAATATATCTATCCAGAATTATCAAAGAGAACTCGCATCATCCCGGCATATACCTTCAGTTATCCCTAAAAAAGATCAGTTTTTACCCATCTACCGGCGAAGAACATAGCCTTGTTATGCGCCTGGGGTCTACCCAGAATGCAAACCGTTTCTTCAATACAAGCATTTCAGCCAATGCGTGAGCGTTCTATGGCTGAAGAAGGAGATGGACTTTATGAAGTTCTCTAAAAAGGTGTTGTTACCAGTAATTATGGTACTCGCCACCTTGCTCGCTGCCTGCGGTAGTAGTAGTACTAGTGGAGGAACTCAAACGAGCACGCAGGCCGCCAAAGCCCCCGACAAACAGCAGATCCTCGTCTATCCTATCGCCGGCGTCGCCGACCTGGCCACCCTCGACCCAGCGCTCGCCGAAGACGTCTATTCAAGCCAGGCTATCGGCACAATGTTTAACGGGCTGGTAACCTATAACAACAAAACGCAGATTGTGCCCGATCTTGCCAAATCCTACGATCTGAGCAAAGATGGCCTCTCGTGGACCTTCCATCTGCGCCCGGATCTCAAGTTTAGCGACGGCACTGCCCTCACCTCAGCTGATGTCGTCTATAGCATTGATCGCGCGCTGCAGCCGGCTACTAAATCTGGTTTTGCCATCAACGAACTTGGCCCCATCAAGGACGCTGACAAGCTCAATTCGGGCAAGATCAAGACAATCATCGGCGATAGCTTGCTCGCCCCGGACCCTCAGACAGTGGTCATCATTACCAGCAAAAAAGCTGCCTATCTACTGGATGCACTGACAGTCTCAGTTGGCAACGTCCTGGAAAAGAGCTTCGTCGAAAAAAATGGCACCAGCTGGACTGATCATCTCGCCGATACAGGTTCCGGCGGCAACGCTGGCCCCTGGATTCTACAGAACTACACGCGTAGCAAATCGCTCACTTTTGTTCCCAATCCCTATTATTTTGGAACAAAGCCACAGCTGAAAAAAGTTGTAATGCCTCTTTACTCACAAAAAGATACCACCTATAAGGATTATCAGGTCAATCGCGTAGATTTCTCGTTTGTGCCGACGATCAAATTAAACGATGCCAAGGCGCTGCCAAGTGGACAATATCGAACAGACCCCAGCTTGCGCCTCTCCTGGTTCGCAATGAATTACCTGGTCAAGCCCTTCGATAATATCAAGATTCGCCAGGCTTTCTCTCTTGCAG
This sequence comes from Ktedonosporobacter rubrisoli, assembly GCF_004208415.1. Taxonomy (GTDB): domain Bacteria; phylum Chloroflexota; class Ktedonobacteria; order Ktedonobacterales; family Ktedonobacteraceae; genus Ktedonosporobacter; species Ktedonosporobacter rubrisoli. The sequence continues at coordinate 705,841 of NZ_CP035758.1, forward strand.
TCAATCGCGATTTGATCGCCACCAAGGTCTGGAAAGATTCTGTCACTCCTTCCTATCATATCATTCCTAATGGGACCGCTGGCTATAATCCTGACCTGACCGGCCCGGCCGGCGTCAAGAGCACGGCCGGCGATGCCACGACAGCCAAAAAACTATTTCAGGAGGGCTTGCAGGAAGAGGGCATGACAACAGCCACCATGCCTCCTATTGTCTTTGAGGTCTCTTCTCAAGGCATTCAGGATCAGCGCGACATGTACGCAGCGATACAGCAAATGTGGCAGAGTACGTTTGGTATCCCGGTGAAAGTTAACGATATCGACTTCAACAAGCTGGTTAAGGATATCACAGGAACTGTTGGCAATACCAATTTGATGGCCTTTGCCATAGGTTGGACGGGCACGCCTGATCCCCAAAACTGGATGACGAATCAGTTCGGCCCAAACTCGACAATTAACCTTGGCAACTATGGCAATAACCAATCTACTGATGCCGCCCAGCAAAAGCAGGCTCAGCAGCTGATGGAGCAGGCTGATGCCGAGGTGGCCAGTCCTGAGCAGCGTGCAAAGCTCTATGACCAGGCGGAACAACAATTGGTCAATGATGTGGCCTGGCTCACGCTCTATCAGGTTAAGACTGTCTATGTGGTCAAGCCGTGTGTTGCTAACTGGCCGCACAACCCCTTTGGACAAGCGGGCATTGCTTATCAGCCTGATTGGGCCAACATCTATATCACGAATGCAGGGCCGTGCGCAAACACTGCCGACTATCAATAAAGTGCTGCCAGGCTCTCACCTCATTTCAGAGAGCCAAAGAACGATCTGCCTTCCTCAGACGTGAAGAGGGCAGATCAAGTAAGCAGCTTACCAATCAAGAAGCCTCGCCCTCAGCCACCTAGCGGTCGGTGAGGCTTCTTCTCAGTGCATAGCTACTGATTGCCAAGGATAACGCTTGGATCATCTGTAGGGATTGCCTTGCTCGGTGGCGTAATGGTGACCGGCTCGTTAAACTTGCTCAAATCCATAATTGTATTCAGATCAACCTTTACATCTTCAGGGGTTGCCTTGCTACCCTGGCTGACATTTCCCTCCATGTTCAACTTCAGTTGTGTGCGATGCAGATAGTACTGGCTGTTATCAATCCATACATCGACGGTTGCCAGAAACGATTTGGCATTGTTAATTACCGTATCAATATTCTGCTGGCCAAAGGTTTTACGCAACTGGGGATTGCTGGAGAGAAGTTCACGCAAGGCTTCCTTATCAAGATTGGCAGTGATATGGCGCAGCTTCTGCCCGTTGAGATCCTGATCACCATGATCGGTAATACTTGCGTGCAGCAACAAGCCTAGCAGATCGGTGGGATTAAAGTTCTCTCCCGAGAAGTAGTTGCCCACGGAGTTAGTGAATTCGCTTTTATTGAAGACGTACCATTGACCCTGGGCATTCTGTACATAAACCTTATCCCCTTGCAAAATCTCTGTGAGCTTTGTATCCTGGTTCAAGGTGAGATCTAGCTTTTCCTGGTCCGGTAAGGCTTGATCGCCGCTGCCAGTGACATTCATAGAGAAATTGCTGGGACCAGAGGTAGTACTTGCCGACGCGCCATTCATCTCTACCTTATTGGTGGCTTGTATATCTACATGTGACGATTTGAGATTCTTCATGGCATTGATACTATTCTGCACTACCTGCACTAACGAAAGGGGATTTTCGCTATTTAATGGGCTACAGGCGCTTAATACTACCATTAAGCACAGTGTTAAAAAAAGTGGGATGATGTATGTTTTACGTAGGATCATAGTAACTCCTTATGATCATTTATATCATCATGTATATAAGGTAAGATAATCCTATAAGTGATACGTATGAACCTGCTATATCAGTTTCTAGAGCTCCAAGATCTTATACCGGAGCACTTTCCTGGCAAATTATGTTTGACAGGCAGGGCAGCTATCAGTTATACTATTAACCCAGACGTGTATAATAAAAAATCTTACTAGAAAAGGACCAGAGCTCTATCTATGCCAGTCGAGATGGCCGGAGATAATCCTGACGCGGGTAGCGTCCAGGGTGGGATTCTGTCCATTTTAAGGGATAGATGAGTTAACAACACAAGGAAGTACACAAAGGCTGTGGGCGCTGACCTGTCACGCTCGCAGCCTTTGTGCATTTTCCGGTTTGTTTTCTCAGCTAAATTTCTCGACTGGAGTCTCTCACGATGCTGCATAAGCTTCTAGCTATACACCGTGCCTCTCAATCTCGTCTGCGCTACACACATTTCTTGACAATTTTGGTGATCTATGTTGGCCTTGGCTTTCATGTTGGTGTCTGGGCAGTTCTGCTGGCCGATCTCACGAATGCGCTCAAGCTCTCGCCCGCGTTACTGGGTATTGCGCTGGCCAGCCAATCTGGTTCAGGTATTCTCTTGTTGGCTTCTGGTAGCTTCCTGGCCGATCGTTTCAGCCGACGTCTCATTCTGCTCCTGGGTCCTGGTGGATTATGCCTCTATTTCGGGGCGCTTTCTCTTGTTTCAAACTATCCTCTGCTCTGCCTGGTAATGCTTATTGGCGGCCTATGCACGAGTTGCTACGATCTGGCGGCCAATACGCTGGGTGGCGATTATGAACGACTTTACGCGCACAAAACCATGACGCTCTTCCATGCTGGCTTTAGTGCCGGGGCCGCACTGGGAGCGTTAGCCAGCGCATTAGCTTTGACGCTGGGAATGAACTTTCGCAGCATCTATCTCGCCACAGGAATAATATTTGCCCTGCTGACAGTGGCGGCTTGCTGCTTTCCGCTCCCGACGCTATCCCATAAGAAGCCTATGGCCATAAATCAGCAGCACAAGCCCATATCTTCTCCCTCAACTATTGCCCTGCTCTGCACACCCCTGGTGGCACTGGCGATCTCGCTGGTCTGCCTGGCCTTCTTTACAGATGGTGCTATCGAAGGCTATTCCTCGCTCTATCTGCGCAATCTGCTCGGCTCTGGAGCCTTGCTGGGAGGAATCGGGATCGCTATCTTTCACTTTACCGGCTTACTTGGGCGCCTGGTCAGCACGGCCTTGCTACGTAACTATGGAGAGCGGCTGGTGATTACTGTCTCTGGCCTTTGTGCCGGTACAGGTCTCTTGCTCGCGCTTTCTACGACAAATTCCTTATTAGCTGTAAGTGGGCTCCTTCTCGTTGGCCTGGGACAATCTCCCGTTGTCCCCACAGCCTTTTCGCTGGCAGCGCAGTCAGGCTCACAGCAAGGAGCCCGCGCCGTAGCACTCGTGACGGCCCTGGGCTATTCGGTTTTCCTGATCAGTCCGCTGCTGATTGGCACGCTTGCCACATTTTTTTCTTTACGTCTGGCTCTTGTGCTCACTATCGTTACCTCTATTGGTATCGTGCTGGTAGCCAGGAAATTGCCGCCCAGCAGACGATTTCAGGCGCAAATTATAGATAACGACGGAGAAGATATTACCTGTTAAGACCAGGTGGCCTTATGAAATTTGTCTAAAGTGGCTCTTTTCTCAGGGCCACTTTAGTGTAATATGGGGAAGTATTTATGTGGGCCGAGCACAAAGCTTTCGCCTACACGCAGAGCAGGTTATGCGATTCTGTCTGCTCAGCACAGACATGCTCCCGGAGCTCGGCGAGCTGAAGGAAAGTACCGCAGCCTTCTCTGCGCTAACCGCCGATATTTTAGCATTTAAAATAAAGATGAGGTTTAGCATTATGTATTATCGTTTGCAGGTTAATCCACGAATCATAGAACGCTACCCAACTTACAGCGCACTCATCCTCTATGCTGAAGGTCTGGAAAATAGAGCGAGCACGCCCCATAGTACTGAGCTGTTACGGAGCGCCGAACGCCATTGCCGCGCCACGCTTGCGCCGGCCACACTGGCCGAGCAACCGCATATCGCCGCCTGGCGTGAGGCTTACCGCAGCTTTGGGGCTAAAGCAAAGAAATATCCTTGCTCAGTTGAAGCTCTGCTCTCCCGTACGCTCAAGGGCCAGGATTTGCCAGCCATCAACGAGCTTGTCGATATTTATAACGCGATCAGCCTGCAGCATCTTTTGCCAGTTGGCGGCGAGGATTGGACTCAGCTCAGTAGTGAACTTGTGCTGACTATCGCCACGGGCAAAGAGCCTTTCCTGGTTATGCAGGAAGGCCAGGAGACGGTGACGTATCCCGAGCCGGGTGAGATTATCTGGGCTGACAGTACTGGCATAACCTGCCGGCGCTGGAACTGGCGCCAGGGCCGCCGAACCCAGATGACAACCAGGACACGCGCAGCCTATTTTGTCCTGGATCGCCTTGCCCCATACTCAGTAGCGCAGCTGCAGGCGGCTGGCGAGGATCTAACACGCCATATTCTTGAGGTATGCCCACAAGCCACAGTGAGCTCAGAACTGCTGGGAGCGCAAGCCTGACGCGCTTCAATCTAGTGCAGAACTGAGAAGGGTGCGCTATTTTCCTGAATACTCGCTGGCGATCTGCCAGCATGTTACAATATGACAGGAGCGCCTCAGCCAGCTCAGCAGGGGCATTCTCTACTATCAAGTATGAAACGCCTGCAAGTAGGCAGGAGAGAAAGTCAGGAGAGTATGTTAGAGCTTCAGTTTCGCCTTGCCACCCTTACAGACCTGGAGCAACTATTAGATTTCATTCAGCAATTCTACGCGATCGATCACTACGCCTTCGATGAGGCCATCTTGCGCAAATCGCTGGGCGATCTGCTCACAGATCCCTCGCTAGGCCGCGTCTGGCTGATCTATGATGGCACAGCTGCAATTGGCTATGCAGTAGTCACCCTTGGTTATAGCCTTGAATTTCATGGCCGGAACGCCTTCCTCGACGAGCTCTTTTTCGTTGAGGCATATCGCGGCAAGGGTCTGGGCACAAAAACGCTGCAGTTCCTCTTTGCTGAGTGCCAACGCCTGGGTATTCATGCCTTGCATCTGGAAGTGGAGCACACAAATAAAGCCGGACAGGCCCTCTACCAGAAACTTGGTTTCAAGGCGCACGCAACCCGCTATCTGATGACCCGCTGGCTAGAGGCATAAAGCCTGACAGAATATCCCTGGGCATGGTCGCGACTGGCCAAATTATGCTCAGGGTCTTTGTGTGCACGGCAAATATTTTACCTGAGCATCTCACCTCCTTGCGCAAGCACAGCCAGAATATAGGGCTGACATTTTTATCGCCAAGAATCCCACTAAGGCAACGATGGTCCAGCAGCACAATAAGAAGAGCGGCCATTCCTCGTTGAGCGCAAGCAAAACACTTTCTCCACGCGGTCACATTCTCTCCTCGTATTTCGTCGAGGAAGTGACGGGTGGAACACAAGAGCTGGAAGTGGAAGCTAGCTCCCAGCGCTTGCGCGGATGGGGTCACAGCATCCCTGCCACCATATCAGTGGGCAAAAACTCCACCCACAAAGAACGTATTGCCAAAGGAAAGATGCGCTGGCACATGTCAAGATATTGGAACATGTATCAATGCTCTCTCACAGAAAGGGGTAACTGATGCCTATTGATCCACAGGTCCAGGCCATGCTTGACCAGATGGCGGCTCTGGGATTTCCGCCTCTAGAGACGCTCCCCGTTAAAGATGTCCGTTCGCTAATACCCACTCCTGCCAGTGGAAGAGTTCTTGGCGGCATTGAGGATCGCCAGATAACAGGGCCCGCCGGCAAGCTTTGGCTTCGCCTCTATACACCAGAAGGCAAAGGGCCATTCCCAATCCTCGTTTTCGCGCATGGTGGCGGCTGGGTTTACGGCTCTATTGAGAGCCACGATGCTCTCTGCCGGGAACTCACTCACGCCGCCAACTGCATCACTATTTCGGTTGGTTACCGGCTGGCCCCAGAGCATCCCTATCCAGCAGCGCTAGAAGATTGTTACGCAGCTACTTGCTGGGCGATAGAGCATGCCAGCAGTTTCAATGGCGATCCTGCACGTGTAGCCGTTGGGGGTGATAGCGCCGGTGGCAATCTGGCTACTGTCGTTGCCTTGATGGCTCGCGACCACAATGGCCCTCCATTAGTCTATCAATTGTTGCTCTACCCGATAACCGATCACTACAGCCGGAGCAAGCCTTCCTATGAAGAGAATGGCGAAGGATACATGGTAACGAAGAAGCATCTGATCTGGTGCTGGGATCACTATATCTCCAGCGGGGAAGAAGCAAAGCAACCATATGTCTCCCCCTTGCAAGCACAGGATCTCAGCGGTCTTCCACCGGCCCTGGTCATCACCGCCGAGTACGATCCCTTGCGTGACGAAGGCGAATGCTACGCCAAACGCTTGCAAGAAGCTGGAGTACCGGTGGCCCTCAAGCGCCACAATGGTATGATTCACGGCTTTGTGGATATGTATGGCGTACTGGATAGTGGGAAACAAGCGCTTGCTGACCTTGCCGCTGGTTTGCGCGCGGCATTTGGAAGAGCATAAGCCTTACTGATCAGCTTCGGCGCGCCTCACTTTGCGGCAAGGCTGGGCATGCCCACGTCTAAATGCATGTCCAGCTTTTCTAGCAGCCAGGGCCGCTGCTCCTAACTAGGTCAGGCAGACAGAGATTAAAAAGAGAGAGCCATGCTGAAAAGATTATAATACTATTTGATACTCTACTATTGTCCAAATGCCTGTTCCAAGTATAAAGAAGTCAAACAGACAAAAGTCTTTATTACTTAAATTAACAGGTCCTTCTCCCATATCTACTACTGCGCCTTGCTCAGCAAAGAGAACGTTGCATTCTAGCTTCCTGAATCGATAGATAAGAGTGAGATCTCACAGACTATTGGCATGGAGAACGCAATGCAGCAAATAACGAGCAATGACGTCTCTAATAATTCACTTGTCGCGCTGCTTTTTCATCAGCACGCGCAGGCGATTCTTATTTATCTTCACCGCTATATTTCGTCGAAAGAGGATGCCGACGACATCCTGGTAGAAGTTTTTTTAGCAGCTCTGGAGAATCGCACCCTGCTCACACTTAGCGATGATCAACAACGCTCCTGGCTGAAAAAAGTTGCGCACAATAAGGCCATCGATTACCGACGTAGTGCCGCATTCCGCCTGAAAGCCCCCTTGATAAGGCTACCCATTTGCTTTCAGACGATGAGCGCCATGCTCCTGAACAGGCTGTCTTGCGGCATGAAGATGAGGCTCAACTTCGCAAAAGGCTAGCATCGCTATCTGAGCTGCAGCAAGAGGTAGTTTATTTGCGCTTTGTGCACGATTTACGGACAAAAGACATTGCGCGCCATCTGGGCAAAAGCGATGGAGCAATTCGGATGATTCTTTCGCGGGCTCTAAACCTTTTACGTGGTATCTACAATCAACAGGAAGAGGCCTGATTATGATAGATAATAATGAGCAGTTTTATCCTGATATGGTCGACGAACAGGTGACGCATATCTTATCAGGAACAAGAAACGACACAACAAATAGGGCAAATGCCCGGCTCATTCATGGGCTTAAGAAAATCTATGCTGAAGATGCCCAGCGGCTGGAGCGCATCTGGGAACGGATTTCGCATGAAGCGGCCATATATGAACTGGATACGCCGGTTCCTGGCCAGCAACTCTCTTTACCCAGGCCTGCTGAGCTGAGGCCCCAGCCCAGGCATTTTTCGGTCTGGATGGTTTCCGGCCTGGTGGCTACCTTGTTTATTGCCAGCTCACTCTTACTCTTCATGAGCTTTAATCGCTCGCTTTCAGCTCTGGGAAGTCAATCCCGTGCATCAGGCACAGCCTCTGCGTTCTATCTCCTACTTCCCAGCGGAGTAGCCAAAGTAGATGCCCGGACAGGCCACATTATCTGGCACTACAGCTCACCGTCTGGTACGGCTGCCATACAGCTAGTTCATGGACCCCTGGTCACAAAGGACACGATCTTCATGCCAGCCAGCGACTCTACAGCCTATGCACTTGACGCAGATCGCGGCACGCAGCGCTGGTCTGTTACGCTTGAGGGACTCATCCCAGGAGCAAAGCCCCAACTCGTCGATAATGTGCTCTATCTGACAGGTGCAACAGGCATATATGCCCTCAACCCGGCCAATGGTAAGCTCCTGCATCGCTATAATCTTCCCCCATCGCACACTAGCTCCAGCATCTTATTGTTCCCCGCAGCTGTTGGGGATGGAATGCTCTATATAGCTGATATCGATAAGCTCTCAGCGGTAAGCCTGACGGATGGTAAAGTAGTCTGGAGCAAAACACAGGGCACTGGCTTTGGACAGCCCATCTTTCAAGACGGCGTGCTCTATGTAGCAGGAAAAGATAAGACATCGCGGAGCTACGTTTATGCCTTCAAAGCAGCAAGCGGCGAACAGCTCTGGAAATCGACAGCAGCAGCTTCAATCTGCTCCATCCTGGCAAGTAGCACGGCAATCTACTGCGGTGATCGTAGCGGCAATCTCTATGCCTTTAGCAAAGAAGATGGCAAGACTATTCTCAACAAAGCCATTAGCGGCTTTAGTGGCCGACTTATTGGTCTGGATTCCTCGACGCTATATGTGAATCTAGAGGGTCCTGGCAGTCCGACAAGTGCTAGCTCTAGCGTTTCCTCTATTGCAGCATTGGACGCCAACACCGGAAACCTTCAGTGGAAATATAGCGATATTAACCAGCCTCCAACTTCTTACTGGGGAAAACCTGAGTTCGCTCACAGCATCCTACAGGCGTATATACAAAACGGGATCATTTGCGTAACTGAAGAAGATGGCGTAGCGTTTGCCCTAGATTCCCAGGGCAAGCTCCTATGGCAAAACACATCAACAATAAGCACTGGGAAGTAATGTCGCAGACACATCCCTTGCTTGTCTTAACTCTGGGGGCAACGTATTATATGTACGTTGCCTCTTTTCATCGCTTCGGGCTCTGGCGACATGGCCTTAAGCACCAGTGCTCAACCTCGCAAAATATCTCACCTGGCCACTTTTGATTACAGCGAAGAGTGAGCACTATTCAAGCTCGCTGGCTTAACACGAGAGCGGTTTCACTTCACGTAAGTCAATCTCACAAGAAAGACGTTGCTCTGTTCGTTCCTGCGCACGAAGCAAAACTTCTCCTTGCGGAGAGATAAGGTATGAAGTTAGCTTCTGGGGTGGCGCTGAGTTGTTTACGCTACACACGAATACGCGATTCTCAACGGCCCGCGCAATCAAGAGATGCTCCCACACCTGATCATACGGCTTGATCGCGTTGTTGATGTGAAAAATGATCTGTACGTCCTGCCTCTTGAGTGCAAGCCAGGGCTCGGGAAAAACCAGCTCTCGGCAGATCTGCATACTAAGCTTGACGTCATCTACTGTGTAGACGGGAACTTCACTTCCCGGCGCAAAATGCTTTCTATCAAGGACACTGAGTCGGATCTTGCGGTACGCAGGATATTCGCCGAGGTAGCTCTGGAGAAGCGCAGCATTATACCAGGAACGATTAGTAAAGAGGGCGGTTCCAAGCAAACAATGGCAGCGCAGACGCTTAACTTCTTGCTGAATCTCCTCAATAGCTTCCTCGATCTCGCGCGGATCAATCGCGCTTAAAAAGGCCTCTTCCTCCGGAAAGTAGCCGCTCAAAGCTCCTTCTGGAAAAGCAACCCATTCGTCAGGCAAACTTGACTTAAGCAAGGAAAGGATCTTTTGTTTATTGTGGGCAATATCGCGCTCCGGGCACATCTGCGCAATTGTAATTCTCATACGCCTCCTCGTTAAGAGTTGCTCTATTCAGCCTTTAGCGTTCGCCTGGCTTTGATCCTCAGTTCAGGCCATATGTCCTATTTTAGCATATGCTAGCATCGCCCTCATTTTACCCAACGCCTGGCAGGGCTTATTTTTCAGTCAACCGAGCAAGAGTGCCTGATGGCGATTTTACGCATCCCTTATCTCGCCATCTTATCTTTTACTCTATTAAAATATCGTTAACATTCGTTACTCTCTTCCATTCAAATACACTTCGTCCCTATAATATTTATTACACTATATTTAGCGTTACTATGCTAACCCCTGGTTATGCATTAAACAGCATAAACGATTGTTCATGCTGAAGCTAAAGGACCTGACCATATGCTCAAGCGCAAATCTTGCCAAACTGCCGCCCGCTATAGCACTTCGTTCAGTATGTATCTCCTCACCTCACTATTTATACTCGGGCCTTTTGCCTACGCGCTCACACAGACTATTCTTCCAGCCGTCGCCTTATCAGCAACCTTGTTGATGCTGGGAATCGTTGCCAGAGGAATCATGAGCAATTTTTATTAGCTTCTTTACCTATATTCGCGTCTCCAGATCGGCCATCGTTCGCGTGACCAATTGAATGGCCTCTTGCAGAGCTGTCTCATCAAAAGTAAATGTTGCCCCGGCAGCAGTATAGAGCTCTGGTACGGTCTTTGTGGCCCCGAGGGAGAGAGCATGCAGATACTGTTCCATAGCCTCTTGGGGATCGCGCAGATAGTTGCGCCAGATCTGGATCGCTCCTAGAGCCGCAAAGGCATACTCAATGACGTAGAGCGGATAACAGAAAAAGTGAGGTATCCGCTGCCAGCCATAGCTAAGCTCTGTCTCCAGGCCGCTCCAATCGATAATCGGCTGATAACGTCTGTTGAGTTCGGCCCATTTCTGACAGCAAGCCTGTAGGTCCAGAGCCTCTTCTGGATGCTCATAGACCCAGTGCTGAAAAGTATCACCGATAATGAATTCGGGTAGATAATTTGCTAGCATCTTTTCAAGATGCAGGAGGCGCACAAGTGCAGCTTCCCGCTCAGAACAAAGTCCTGCCTTATCCAGATACATAGCTGCGATGAACTCCATACTCGTCGAAGTGACTTCAGCAAACTCCAGCGGAACCGCAGCCAATTTTCGTTGGTGAATAAAAGGAAGTGCAGCCATCTCAAAAACATGGAAGGCATGCCCGGCTTCATGAAAAAGGGTGCGCACAATATGTTCAGCCGAGCCCACCTGGCCAAAGATGAACGGCCGATGCTTGACTTCAAGCGCCTGAACGTAGCCTCCCAGGGCCTTGACAGGACTTTTTTGCAGATCAAGCAATTGCTCCTGCCGCAGGATCGCAAAATATTTTCCCAAGCGGGGATCAATCAGCTGAAATAGGAAAGAAGATTGCCGCAAGAGCGCATCCACATCCGTGATAGGCGGCAAGGTACCATCCGTTCTTCCATCCATCGATACGTCCCAGGGCCGCAATTGTTCTACACGCAGACGCTTACGGCGCTGCTCCCATATCTGATTGGAGGCGGGTACCAAGACGCGTTCAATCAGGGCGTGAAATGCCTTGCTTTCAGCTGGCGTATAATCGAAACGCAAGAGCTGTTGCCAGCGATAGTCACGATAACTTGCATAGCCAGCGTTACTGGCAATCAGCTGACGTATGCGTATCTGCTTCACCCAGAGGGCGTTAAATCTGTCTCGCTCCAAGCTGCGCCGTTCTTCTATAGCCCGCCAGACCCGTTCACGCCGAGCTCGCTCAGGATGGGAGAGGGATAAGGAAGTAAGTAGCACCTCCTGGTCTTCCCAGATGAGCTTCATACTGCCAAAAACCTGCATATATTCGTCACTCAAAGCCCCATCTTCCTGGGACAGGACCTGATTTTCCTGGCGATAGAGGGATGCTTCAGCGCGTAGATTACGTAAGGGAAGTTCAAAACCCGGCGGGATAAGACCACTGGCCAGCAATCGCTCTTTAATTTGTTGCTCATAGGGCTGAAGGGATGCAAAGATTTCGTCTATGAAACGCTGCTTACGCTGCTTACGCTCGACATCGCTTATATTTTGCCGGACGGCCAGCGTGTGTCGGCTCATGGTCTCATCGACTAACGCACTCAGGTGCGACCACTGGTTCATCCAGGGCTGCAATGTCTCCTCAGTGAGAGTAGCTGAGGCCAATTCGCGATACCAGGGCTCAATTGCTGACCAGCTCAATTGCTCAAAGGCTTCGCTCGTCCGGGGAAGAGGAGTAAACATAAAAAGACCTTTCTCCCTGCTATTTTGCAGAACACTCTTCAGCGATAACTAAATTTGATGCAAAGCTATTTTTATTTTTATCTAAATAGAAACATATCAAATAAGAAAGTGATTGTCAAGCAGAATGCCCTCTACTTTCGTAAGGCTCAAAAAGCTTTTCTCACGCTTAAACAAATATGGGGAGCCGGTGGTAGTTGCACCGGAATTGTGAGAATAAAGAAATGCCTTGACAGGCCTGTTAGTGGCAAGGTAGTCTGAACACATAGAAGTATGCTCTACGAGACAGTTCTCCGTCCGTCCATACCTGCATCACGCAGGATTAGAAGGGAGATCCACGCAATGGCCACCATTGACGCCTTTTCCTCCGCCTCGAACCTGCTCGCCGCCCTACGCCAGAGGCAGATCTCAGCCAGCGAGCTTTTAGAACACTATCAGAAGAGGATTGCCAGCTACAACCCTCAGCTCAACGCGATTGTCATTCCCAATGAAGAGCAGGCTCGCCAGCAAGCCAGTGCAGCAGACGAGGCATATGCGCATGGTGAGTCAAGCCTGGCCTTGCAGGGTTTACCGCTGACGTTTAAAGAATGTATCGAAGTAGCAGGATTGCGCGCCACCTCGGGCCTTCCGCAGACGGCTCAATATGTCTCTACGCAGACCGGGCCTGTCGCCCAACGTATTTTAGCTGCCGGAGCCGTCTTAATGGGCAAGACAAACGTTCCTCCCCATATGAGCGATTGGCAGGCCGATAACCTGATCTTTGGCCGGACAAACAATCCCTGGGACCTCACGCGTACACCGGGTGGCAGTAGTGGAGGCAGTTCGGCTGCGCTGGCCGCCGGGCTCAGCGCGCTTGAGCTTGGCACTGACATTGCCGGCTCGATTCGCATTCCGGCAGCCTTTTGCGGCTTGTACGGTCACCGTCCCAGCGATACAGCTGTTCCACGCTACGGGCGTAAGCCGGGAATTCCACTCCCCAATCCCGCCTTAGTACTGGGTGTGCAGGGACCCCTTGCGCGCAGCGCTAGCGATTTACAGCTTGCTCTTGATGTCATGGCCGGACCAATAATTGGTGAGGATGTGGCCTGGCAGCTCAACTTACCGCCAGCCAGGCATAGCACCTTGCGCGATTTCCGCGTAGCAGTCCTGCCCGCCGCCGCCTGGCTACCCGTAGATGACGAGCTTAGCAGCGCGCTCGACGATCTGGCCAATCGCCTACGTCAGCTTGGCGCCACAGTCCAGGAAGTGCAGCCAGAAGGCTTTGAGCTGCGTAAATATACCGAGGGCTATCTCAACATGCTCTCCATCTTCATGTATGCCGATCTCAACGAGGAAGAGCGCAGCGCCTTGATCAGCGCAATGCAGCACGGGCCTAATCCTCTGGCGCCGGCTCAGATTGCCGGACTACGGGCCAGCGCGGCACAGCTCATTGCTCTGCATGCCCTTCGCGAGCAGTATCGGGATATGTTCCGCAGCTTCTTCAAGGACTGGGATATCCTTTTATCCCCGGCCACCATCGTTCCCGCCTTTGAACACCAGGACATAGATTCAGCCACTCCCAGCCGCACGCTTAAGGTCAATGGAAAGCCGACGCCTTATGAATTTCTGGCCATCCATCCTGGTATCGCCAGCTTCATTGGCCATCCAGCTACGGCGTTTCCCTGGGGCCGCACCAGGCAGGGCTTGCCGCTTGGCTTGCAGGCCATCGGACCCTATCTAGAAGATCGCAGCAGCATTGCCTTCGCCGGCCTTCTAGAGCAAGAATTCGGCGGTTTTGTCGCCCCTGCTGGCTACGTCGAATAGCGAATATTTTCGCGCACAACCGATGGCAGAGCAGCTTGCGTATGGTTGCTCTGCCATCAGCTTTTTGTTTCAAGCCCAATGCGGAAGAAACATGCTGGAGGCCACCATCTTTCTTTCTGGCCCCAGCCTCCTCTTTACAAAGCCTTATGCGCAATCGTGACCGAAAAGAGCCCCACATTCTCTAGCCAGCTATACACTTGGGCAAATCCTGCATGACATGCCCACACCTCTAGCTGCTCAGTGGGACGACATTTCATGACCCATAGTGCCCCTTCGCGATTGGGCAGGACATTGGCAATAAAATCAAGCTGTGGATGATGTGTCTGAGTTGTAAAGAGCAGGACACCTCCAGGGGATAGGAGATGGTAGAGTTGTACCAACGATTTCTGGATGATGGCGTCTTCGAGAATCAGTTCGTACAGGCCAGAAACTATGATGATATCGGAATGACTATTCAGAGTTGGAGTAGAGTGTCAAGTGTCCCATATTTCTAGAAAACTAACCTGTTAAGTTTCTTGCTCGATCTTTAGAAACTCTTAGCACAATTTGTGCGTACTGAGACTAGAGACGAAAACAAGGATCTATCCGAAGCTCCAGCCAAAGGAGACCAGGCCGAATGGAGGTCGCTAACACACTACCGGAGAACAAGCAGCGCACAAAGGCGCTTCTCATTGCTAACCCCACAGCCGGTAGTTACACTCAGCATATCGCCATTGTCGAAGACACTCTTGACTATTTACGTCAGCATGGCTGGCAAATAGAGCTAGAACTTACCCGGGGACCCGGCGACGGGCGCCGGATCGGTCAGGAAGCTGTCAAGCAACATCTCGACGCCGTTATCGTCCTGGGAGGCGATGGCACGCTTAATGAAGTAATTCAAGAGCTGGCGGGCAGCGAGACGGCTTTGGGCGTCTTACCGGCTGGCACGGTAAATGTCTGGGCGCGCGAGATGCTTATCCCTATAAATAACTATGAAGCGGCGCGCGAGATTCTCGTTAATGGTCAGATGAGACGAGTTGATCTGGGAAAAGTAGAAGAGCGTTACTTTCTGCTGATGGCGACAATTGGTTTCGATGCTGAAGTCACACGTATTGTCGAGCGGCACAAACATCTGGGTATCCTTGACTACATCTTGAAGGGAACCTGGCTAGGCCTGGGCTATCCCAATTTCACGGCAGTTTTACAGACGGGTTCAAAGGCCAGGCGCGTTCGTGCCTTTCAAATCATCTTTGGGAACACTCAACTCTACGCGGGAGCGATCAAATTCACCTGGCGTGCGCGCTGTGACGACGGCCTGCTTGATGTCTGTATTGTCAGCAATCAGAATATTTTGGGACGCCTTGGCGTGCTTGCCGACTTTCTACTCGGCCGCGCGCACCGAACCCAATGGGTGCAATACTATGAGACGGCAAGCGAGATCAAGGTACACACATCGCCAGCAGTCGCCATCCAGGTAGATGGCGATCCCGCCGGTTACACAGCCAAAAAAGGCTTCCCTCCAACCTGCTTTACCATTGTGCCAAAAGCCTTAAAGGTAATTGTTCCTGCCCAGGCTCCCGAAGGCATTTTTGCCTCATCGTAAACATGCCTGCTCACTGCGTCGAAAGAGATGGTTTACGCGCCAGGAAAAACGCGGTATGCTTAGCACTAGAACATACTGTGCTCATTCTGCATGCGAGGGAAAATTTATGAAGCGCACCTTATTCACGTCAGACCATGAGATGTTTCGCGACTCCGTTCACCACTTCGTAGCAAGAGAGATGGTCCCCTTTAACGAGCAATGGGAAAAGGACGGCATGGTATCCCGCGAGCTGTGGCTCAAGGCCGGCCAACAAGGTTTCTTAGGCATGGATGTCCCTGAAGCATATGGCGGTGGTGGCGTGAAAGATTTTCGCTTTAATGCCATCCTGGTCGAAGAGACGGTACGCCAGTGTGTGCAGAGCGCCGGGCTGGGCATCAGTCTGCACAACGATATCGTCATCCCCTATTTCCTGGCCTACACCTCTGAAGAACAAAAACAACGCTGGTTGCCTGGCATCTGCGCGGGCGAACTGATCACGGCCATTGCTATGACCGAACCGGGCACGGGGAGCGATCTGGCAGCGGTGCGCACTACAGCGCTTCGCCAGGATGATCACTACTTGCTCAATGGCCAGAAAACTTTTATTACCAACGGCATTCTCAGCGATCTTGTTGTTGTCGTAGCCAAGACTGATCCGACGAAGGGCCATAAGGGCATCAGTCTGCTGGTAGTCGAGCGCGACACTGAGGGCTTTAAGCGTGGGCGCAAGCTGGCAAAGATCGGGCAGAAAGCTCAGGATACCGCCGAGCTGTTCTTTGAGGATGCGAAAGTTCCGCTCTCTAATCTGCTGGGAGAGGAAGGCCAGGGCTTCTACTATCTGATGCGCATGCTGGCCCAGGAGCGACTAAGCGTGGCAGTCTCGGCGCTGGCAGCCTGCGAGACTGCCCTGGAGCTAACCTTGCAATATTGCAAGGAGCGCACAGCCTTCGGCCAGCCCATTGGAGCATTCCAGAACTCGCGCTTTAAGCTTGCCGAGATGAAGACAGAGATCGAGATTGGGCGCGTCTTCGTGGACCGCTGTATTGAGGAGCTCAATGCTCAGAGCTTGACGGCAGAGACTGCGGCGATGGCCAAGTGGTGGACCAGCGATCTGCAAAAACGTGTCGTGGATCAGTGCCTTCAGCTTTATGGAGGGTATGGCTATATGCTGGAATATCCTATCGCGCACCTCTTCCTTGATGCTCGCGTGCAGAGCATTTACGCGGGCACAAATGAGATTATGAAGGAGATTATCGGGCGCTCGTTGGGCGTCTAGACTCACCTGGCGCCATACGTAGCATATAGCAGAGACCAGAAGGGCGCACTAATAAATCAGCATAGTATGCTTACCTTCTGGCCTCTTGTGAGCGGGTGGACAGAAATAGAGCCAGGCGCTTGCAGTGCGGCCCAACCAGCGGCAATTGATAATAGTTTCCCCGCGCAGCCTGGATCATTGCCACGATCCAGGCAATCAGCCCCAACAATACCGTCAGAGGACCACATATGTTACGCAGCAATGTCAATGGAAGACTATGCTCAGTAAATGGGGCAGTTAAGGCACAAAGCAGCATAATCAGGTGAATGCCACAAAAAAAACTTATTGCCTGCAGACTATGAAAGGTAACAAAGCGATCAGAGCGATGAAAGAGCAAAACGAGCAAACCTGTCAACCAGCCAAAGGCATAACTGAGGCAGGCAAACAGCCTCTGCTCGAAGGTGAGAGCTAGCTCGCGCTGCCGCGTGTGAGCAGCGCTAGAAGCCTGCTCCTCTCCTGGCTGCAGCAGTTGTGAGCTAGAAGCTGAGCCATTTACTTCGTTTGTACCCTCCTCTGCTAGTTCCCCTGGCAAAAAACCTAAGTCCCGAGCGCTCTTGTCATACAATTGACAAAGCCTCTCGCGGAAATATGGCGAAGGAGAGGAAAAACCTCGCTCCCAGCGGCTAACATTTCCTGCATCGGTCCCGATTAACTCGGCTAGCCGCGCCTGTGACCATCCACGCTGCAAACGTTCATTTTTCAGGTGCTCGGAAGATTTCATGCATGATACTCCTCGTCTCCTTTGTTCCGCGCCTCAGATGCCTAGTATTCTCCCAGAATTTGCTCACAATCAGCTCTGGAGAGCGCGGGCCTCATCGCACATACTACGAATAAACTATACTGTTTGTTCTATATTCTCATGGAGATTCTATGCCCAAGAAGATGACCATAAGGCAAAAAAGATGGTTGCTTTCAGCTCACATCCTCTGCAGCGTCGCCTGGCTTGGAGCCGCCACGTGCTCTCTCATCTTGAACCTGGCAGTCCTGTTTACCAATGATGCGCACCTGCTCAATGCAGCTTACATTTTCGTCGGCACGCTCGATAAAGCCCTCCTCCGAGGTGGCGCGCTTGGCGCTATCATTAGCGGTGTGCTCCTTTCCGTGTTTACCAAATGGGGCCTGTTTCGCTTCTACTGGATCATCGTCAAGGAGGCAATTAGCCTTCTTTGCATGATTATAGGGGTTATCATCAGCGGATGGAACGATGAGGCTATTCTTTTGACTGCCCAGTACGGCTTACACGCTATGCATAATCAGCTTTACCTCACCAACCAGACCATGATATTCATTGGCATCACCTTCCAGCTCATTTCCCTTTCAGCGGTTTTTGTTATCTCTATCTTTAAACCCTGGGGCCAGCTGGGCAATTCCGCTACTGCAAGCAAGGCCAAGGCAGGCAAACAGACCATACTCAGATAAAGCCAAAGAGAATTGAGCAAGCATGGCGAAGCTTGGTCGCCTCGGCCGCCAGGCGCTTTGCCCTGCGGATCAGAAGAGAGGAAAAACACTTCCCAACTTCGTGTCAATATTCTTACTTATCTAAACACTCCTTATCTCCCCCAAATCGCTCCTACCGGCTTTAGCGATCCCAATATATTAATACTTTAATATCTCATTGAGAGTAAAATATTTATAGAGGGTATTAGAAAGATAATTGTATGATCTCCATAATAAAAAATCCATATTTTGCGCTGTTGTGGAGTGGGCAGCTGATTTCAGCATTTGGGGATGAATTCTACAATGTTGCACTTCTCTGGCTAGCCACCAAACAAGCCGGAGAAACAGCCGGAACTTTTTTTGGCGCTGCTACCCTCTGTGCGCTTCTCCTTGCACCATTGGGCGGCACTCTCGCCGATAAGGCCAATCGGCGCGGCCTGCTCATCGCCATCGAACTGGCGCGGGGACTACTCGTCGGCCTTCTTTCCATACTCCTGACCTTCAATAAATTTGGCCTCTGGTTAGTTGTACCATTTATTTTCAGCAAAGAGCTCCTGACAACACTTTTTGAGCCAGCTCTACAAGCGAGCCTTCCTACGCTAGCTGCGAATATAGAGGCACTCTACATCACCAACAATCTGATCGACCTGGCCAAACGCTGCGCGCGCATGCTCTGCCCAGCTGCAGCTGGTCTGTTGCTTATCCTGCTCTCTTCTCCAACCCTCTTTGCCCTCAATGCTACCAGCTTTATTATCTCCGCCGGCGCCTTTATTCTGCTCGGTCCCTGCTTCCAGGCCTTTGCCCGGAGTAATCCAACAATCCAGACACGAGACCGACATAGGTTTGCTGACTTACGCAAAGACATCCTTCAGAGCTGCATGCTAGCGTACCGACACCGCTCTTTCTTTCAGGCCATCTCCCTCATTACCCTGATGAATATAGCCTGGAGCATCTTCTTTCTCATCGGCCTGCCCCTCTGGACGCAACAGGTCCTCCATGCTCCCTCTCTATTCTTTGGCCTGATGGGTAGCGCTTACGGCATTGGTAGCATTGCCGGGCTTCTCCTAAGTACGTTAAGAAAGCCTTTCTCCCTACGTGGCATGTATATAGGAAAAGCTCTGCAGGGGGTAACCTTCATCCTGCTTACGCTACTGGGCTCTAACTGGGCTGGCATAGGCGTTATGTTCGCGGGCGGCCTGTGCAGCACGCTGGGCGAGCCCACCATAACCCTGATGATCCAAACCGAGTTTCCCCAGGAGCACGTGGGCAAGCTCTCTAGCCTGCGCAGTACGCTGGTACAGCTAGGGGTAACGCTTGGAAGTATAGTAGCATCTCCCTTCTATGTCCTTTGCGGCATAAGCACAGGCATCGCGCTCAGTGGATGCCTTATGGTACTGATCAGCGTACTGGGCCTTGTCTTGCCTATGTTCAGCAAGAAAGGCCTGATGCCAGAATTTAACTCTCTCTCATGAGAGCACTCCAGCATTAATCGAAGCAGGCTGGCGCTTTTTTGATTTCTTGCCACTGCTTAGCATCATGCCCAAAGACCACTAGCGCCGCGTTTTCGCTTTGAGCCAGCTCCAGCAGCTTGCGCGTACTGGTCCGGACCTCTTCCTCGTTATCATCAAAAGGGCTAGCCTTGCGATCAGGTTGAAAATCATGCTGCATAGCTACCGCATCGATAGCTAACAGGACCGCTCCGGTCTGGGGAAGCTGTACAAGTACCGACTGGTGGCCCGGAACGTGCCCGCTGGTCTCTATCAATTTGAGTCCTGGCAGCAATTCAGTATCGCCCTCAACCAGGCGGTAGCGCAGCTCTGGATGATCCCACTCTGCACGCGTCAAGGCAAAGCGTTGATGGCCGCCACGCGCGAGCTCATAGTGTTTGCGCTGCACAATCAATTCAGCTTGCGTGAAAGCGCTGTGATGCCCGCTATGGTCGACATCGAAATGGGTACAAATGAGCATATCGATATCTTGAGGCTGCAAACCGAGCATCGCCAGCTGGGCAAGCACATCTTTTTCCACTTGCGGCTTCGGCATACCAGGCATCTCGAAGTGTGCGGGCAAGCCGCTATCAATGAGAATATTCTTGCCATCTCCGGTTTGTACAAGATAGCAGACAAAGGGATGATTCATGCCAGGGATAAGGCCTACCAGCATTAAGTAAAGCCGCTGAGGGGCTGTCACATTTTTGGTCATATTTCGCTCCTTTTTTATCTAAGCGTTGTGTCTATCCTCGAAAAACGCCGCAACGGAAATCCGAAATAATGAACTTATGCATCTCAAGCATTGCTGGATCTTGCTGCTCAGGATCTCTTAGCAGCTTTTCTAGCCTTTGACCAGCCACCTGGCTATGACCATAGCTAAGCGCTTTCTACCTTATTCCGGTTCCCGCTCAAGGCTAACAACGAGGCGCTGTAACAAAGCATGTAACTGTTCGCGCTCAGCTGACGAGAGAGGCGCATAAAACTCATCCTCGGCCTCGGCGGCGAGCTTATCCGCACTAGCTAGCGTCTCCTGGCCTTTTTCGGTCAAGGTCAGAGCGTGCGCACGACGGTCGCGAGGATCACGCCGCCTCTCGGCAAGTCCCAGACGCTCTAGCTCATCGATGACCAGGACGGTAGTACTGCGATCTATGCCCAATTGCCGGCCTAGCTCGATTTGTGTAAGTGGCCCGTACATAGCAATAATTGTGAGCGCAGCATACTGCTTTGTGCTGATCTGAAGCGTGCTCAGCGAGGCGCAGAAACGCTCACGAGCTATCAATGCGAGATAGTTGAGGATGGCGCTTGTCCAGCGCGAAAAGGCTGGCGAAATAGGGCTCCCTCGACTACTATGGGTTCCTTGCAGCTTGTCCTCTTCAGATGGCATTCGGCACCTCTCATGAAAATCAATTTTGCTGATAATCAGCAGTAGTGATTATCACTAATCATGAGTATAATGGATTGGAGAATCTCATGTCAAGGGGAAAGCTCCTGAATTGGAAATCTGACCACTCGTTGCGTCTCTGTATATATAATGGTATCTTTTAGCTAGAGGAAAGCTTTTAACTTTCCAGGGCAATGATGAGCGTTTCTTTTGGATAGGGCTTATGAGCCACTATTGATAGAGCGGGATGCCCGGACGGCAGGGAGGCAAAAGTCATGGAGATATTCGACTTCATTTTTAACCATTTCTGGGAAATCTTCCTCTTTCTCTTCTTTTTCGGAGGACCCATCGGCTGGGCAATTACTAGCGTAGCCAAAAACATCGCCAAGCATCGCGAACGCATGCAAGAACTAAAAAATGAAGAGCTGCGCTTACAGCTCCAGCTCATGCAAACACAGCGGGGAGAAGGCTTCAGCGAGCCACTACCGCGTCCCCAGGGACAGCCCGCACCACGGGAGGCTACCTGGCAGGAGCGCGAAGAGGCCGCCTATCAGGAAGGTTATCAGCAGCAGAGCAGCTAATTCCCAGCAACTAGCCCCCACACGCTGGTCCTGCTCAAGATGGCTTTCCTGGAGGAGACAGAAAAGCATACTTGCCTTGAACATCTGAAGCCATTGGCGTGCAATAAATATGTGAACCGCTCTCATGAACCAGATTTCATGATCGCATGGTATGTAAAAAATCTACTACTGTGCGATTGAATTGTTCAGCTTGTTCAACATTCAAAAGAAATCGAGACTGAGCAATTTCTCTTTTTTGCACATTGGGCAGACTATTTTCTAAAACAGTACTGCTTAATCGTATTTCGGATGAGGCATGATCTCCAATCAACAGAAGGGTTGGAATGCTGATTTCTTTGAGCCACTGGCTACGAGTGTCAAAAGCATCTTTATCAATTGTAGGAGGCCGGCCGGGCCGAGAAATGGTTTCTAGATGTTCTGCGACAAGGGCACGAATTTGCGCATACTTTGATGAGGATGGCAACAGAAGATCTTGCATCGCTAAATCAGCAGCATGTTGGAGATCGTTTTGACGGATAGCTTCAATCAAAGGTGCAATACGCCCTAGTATGTTTGGCAGATCCTCCATTGCTTTCTGAAAGGTTTGCTCAAGGTTCATTTCAGGTGAAACAAGAAGAAGGGCATCTACAAAAGATGGGTGTGTATGGGCAAAATCGAGAGCGGTTCCCCCACCAAGGTCAAGGATGTATGTTTTTTTGACGTTTTGGGTATGCAAGACAGCCAGAAGATCATCAACATATGTATATGGCTGCGTTGAGCTTAATGACTGTCCGTATCCGCGTAGATCATAGCGAATAACTTGATACTCTTGCGCAAACGTCAGAAACTGATCATCCCATATTCTTTTGTCAAACAACCCTCTTCCTTGAAGCAGAATGAGAGGATGCCCTTTTCCTGCAACATCATACTGGAGTCGACTTCCCTCTACTTTGACAAATCCTGTAGAAGTAGGAAATTGCCGCTCAGTCATTTCTCTCTTCCTTTTATTTCTTAATGGAAAAACGTTGATAGCTCATTCTATTGTATCCTCTACATAATTAATATGGCAAGGAGCTAAATCAGTGAAATTACACTTAATGCATTTCATCACCTGGCTCCTTTCCGATTGTCATCAGTATCTCATTGCAGACGGATTCTGCTTCGATTCATTGCATCAGTCATGCACATATGTATTTAGGGATAGTTCCTCTTCTTCCTCTCAGGCAGGCTTTTGAGGCTGATAATGGAGCGCAACGACCCCTGAAAGGAAAGCCGTCAGGCGCTAAGCTAGTTGTTGTGCCGCTCGTTCCAGGGCGTTCAGGACACGTGTCACATCCTCTTCGGTCGTGAGCCAGTTAACCAGAGCGGCTCGAATAGCTGGTTGGCCGGCAAAAGTAGTAGGCGTTAGCAAAACCTCGCCTCCCTGCTTGAGCAGATCTAGCAAACTATCGCGTTGCGCCGCATCCGCGCCTTTGAGCGTAAAGCAGACAATATCGAGATAGACAGGACTGAGCAGCTCAAAATACGTTGAGCGTTCCAGGCCCTGACCCAGGCGCCGGGCCAACTCGCAGCAGCGCGCCACAAGTTCCCGATAGCCAGCGCGACCATAGGCCATCAAGGTCATCCAGGTCGGCAACGCACGGAAACGCCGCGAATTCTCAGGCGTGCGATGGAGCAGATCCTGGCCGGCTCCTAGATAAGCCGCCGCCGCCTTAAATACTTGCTCTTGCAGGGCCAGATGGCGCGTAAAGACAATCCCGCAATCATAGGGAACATTGAGCCACTTATGCCCGTCGCTTGTGATCGAATCGGCCTCCTGCACACCTTGCAAGAGGTGAGCGTGGGCGGGATCGCAGGCCGCGAAGAGGCCAAAGGCGCCATCAACGTGCAGCCAGGCCCCATGAGCCTTGCAGAGTCGAGCGATCTCCGCAATATCGTCAAAGTCGCCGGTATTCACCTCGCCCGCACTGGCCACGACAATTGCCGGCTCTCCCTTAAGAGCGGCCAGGCGCTGAGCCAGAGCTTGCGTATCTAGGACCAGGCGGCCAGGCAGGCAAGGCACCAACTCCAAAGCTTGCCGACCCATACCAAGAATTGCCAGGGACTTGGTGATACTGGCATGGGGGGCGCCGGTCAGGACCGGGATGCGCGGCAAGTTCCACAGGCCCTCCTCGCTGAGATCGACGCCGAGCCTTTGGGCCGCCCATTGCCGCGCCGTCGCCAGCGCAGTCAGATTTGCTTGCGTTGCTCCACTGACAAATACGCCAGCAAACTGCTCAGGCAAGTTAAAGAGAGCACGCAAGAGCGCCACAGCCTCGACCTCAACGTCTGTGGCAATCGAATCGCCTGCGCTGCTCAGATTCTGATCATAGGCAGAGACTAACCAATCGCCAACAATAGCCGCCGGCGTACTTCCACCCGTCACAAATCCCCAATAGCGCGGTCCGGGCGAGCCCGAAAGCTGGCCCTCGTATTTCGTGCGAAAAGCCGTCAGGGCCTCTAGCGCCCCCAGGCCCTCTTCGGGCAACACATCATGCGGCAATGACTGCGGAGAGCAGCCCATCGGCCTGCCCGCCAGTCCCTGCAGAAATTGCAGCGCTGCGGCCTGAGCCGTTTCCAGAATCTGGGGCAGGCGTTCATCGTCTTCTTGCAAACCCATATAGCTTGCTCCTTCCAGGCCAATAGCCTATGTATTTCCCTCTCCTGGCAGAGAAGGAAGAGCAACAGAAAGATAGAGTCAATTATAGTGTAAATGGTTTGCTGGCGCGACCTTTTCTCAGCATACAGATGAGCAATCAGAAGATCGGCATATAGATCTTTTTGCTCTCAATCAGGCGCATTAAGCTCGATTTCTCACGTAACCCTGGTGGGGTTCCTAAAGTAGATCAAGCAAATATAGTTATAGTAGAGCTACAAATAAAACAGGCCGAAATGACCGCACCTGCGTAAGGGGCATAATAGTATGCAAGCGCAGTCATCTCTCCCTGGCATTAGCAGTGGCTACACAGTCGACTTAGCGCAAGCGCGATAACATGAGCGCATCAGCTCAGCGAAGAGTGCCGCGCCTTTCCAGCTCGCGTAGCAAGCCGGGATAGCTTCCTGAGCAGCCTCATCCTCAGAGCCGCCGCGCCTATGCACGGCAAGCGCAATCTCCTGCACAGAGCACAAATAATCACGAAATATAGTAACGTGCTCGCCAGTTCCCAATGTTCCATGACCGGGTACAGCCACCTGCACAGCCAGGGCCTCCGCCCGAGCCAGTATATCAATCCAGGATTGAGGATTATCCTGCCAGATAGAGGCATGCATCCCAACAAAGAGCAAATCACCCATAAAAGCAATGCGCTCCTTAGGTAAATAGAGGAAACTATCGCTTGGCGTATGGCCACCCCCATAGCAAAGCAGCTCAACGCTACGCCGCGAGCCATGCAAAATAAGTTTGTGCTCGAAAGTCAGATTGGGCACACGCAACGTAATTGCCGGCAAAGAGGAGAGAAGCACATGGTTCGAAGCAAGCACTAAAGCCGCCTCCTCGCGCTGGCTCAGGTCGGTCAGCTCCTTGATGCGCTTCTCCTCAGTACGCAAATCTTCAGCAAGATTCTCTTGTGCCCAGGCAAGAAACTCGGCCCCCCGTGTCGCGATCAGATCGCGTGTCTGGGTGGTAGCAATGATAGTCGTGGCGGGTGGAAATACCTGGTTGCCATAGATATGGTCCACGTCGTGGTGGCTATTCACGACATAAGACACAGGACGCCCGGTCAATTGCTCGGCGGCATTGCGCAGATCCTGCGCGGCAGTCGGCGAGAGGAATGTATCAAAAACAAGGGTACGATCACCCAGATCGACAATTCCAGCATTACTCATCGAGCCGCTGCCCTCACGAGACATAGCGGCATAGACGCCATCGGCAAGCTGTTTCAGGTGGAAATGCGACGATGAGGGTAGGGCATCACTGGTAATATCCATAATAGAGCTTCTTCTCCTCTTGATTTTCATTTTCCACCGCCATTCTACCACGCTCTGCAGCAGGCTTCTCCGTAGTACAACCCTATAGGCTAGCCCTGTTGGAAATTCTTGACGGGAATAAAATTTCTTTTTGAGCTCAAAATGCAATATATTTTCAGCGTTGAGCTACAATCTGGCCTCTGGCCTGGATAGTACAACAGAGCCGCATCGTTACTTAGAGCGGGCTAACACGTCACTCATAGAAGAGAATATCTTTACTTTTATGGTCGCTTGATCAGAAAGAGAGGGAAAATTATAGCTCGCTCGCGCGTTATTTTCATAACAATTGCAGTGATCGTGGGGTGTGTGAGCATTATCGGCACCTATCTGTGGCTGGCCCCACCCGCTGCCAAGAAAAGCGGGGCAGGACCGCAGGTTGTAGCTACGCTTCCCGTGGACCCAACGCTCACCCCCAAAGGGGAGGAGCCACCAGCACGTCAGGTCAGTCCTACCCCGACAAAGGCTAAGCCCAGTCCCACGCCTAGCCCAACGAATAAAGCAGTTAGCCCGGCTTATAACGGGACATGTGACGCTAATAGCCCCTATGGGTTTACTGTTGTCACTGCTGACTCCACCCTTGTCGCACTCTATAAGCAAATGGGCGTCTGCTGGGTACGCTTCCAGATCCATGTAGAC
This sequence comes from Ktedonosporobacter rubrisoli, assembly GCF_004208415.1. GTDB lineage: Bacteria > Chloroflexota > Ktedonobacteria > Ktedonobacterales > Ktedonobacteraceae > Ktedonosporobacter > Ktedonosporobacter rubrisoli. Next base: position 732,001 of record NZ_CP035758.1, read on the forward strand.
GATATTCAGTCCGGGGGAAGCTATAACTGGGGAACCCTCGACTCGGTTGTCGCGCTGATGAACGCGTCAGGCATTCACCTTGATGTGCCTATTCAGTGCTTCCAGGGCTCCTGCTTCAGCAATCCCTATACACCAACGCCCGATGAGATGGCTTCGTTCGCCACCCAGGTCGCCACACGCTACAATGGCAAGAGTGGCCATGGCTACATCGATGCCTTCGAGATCGGAAATGAAGAGTATGATGCTAATTCCAGTTTTTCTATAAGTAACTATGGCCCAATCTTGAAAGCTGGCTATCAAGCGATAAAAGCGGCAAGTCCGTATGCGCAGGTGGGCATGTATGGAACCTTCCTATCAAATCCCAGCCGCACAACTGACGTGCTGAATGCGATCTTTGGGGGTGGCTATGGGGCATATATGGATTTTATGAACTTCCACTATTACAATCAAGGGCTTGATCCCCGCGTGGATGTAGATAGCATGCATCCATCATTTGATCATAAATGGCAAATGATGAACTCGATTGCCGCGCGCTACGGTTTTGGCGGCAAGCCAATCTGGGTAACTGAAATTGGCTGGCCCACTCAAGATATGTCCGGCCGCTCTGCAGTAACGCCGGATGTGCAATCCCAATACCTGAGCTACGTGACAGATCACGCTTCTACTTCCGGTATCGTCAAAAAGATATTTTGGTATACCATCAATTATGGAGATCAGCCGAACACTATTTATCCCACTAGCGGCCCCTTGCCTGCTTTCAATGCGCTCAAAGCTTATGTAAAAAGCAAGCCTGTATGGTAAAGCATCCTACTAACTAAACATGTGGGCGCTGCTCGCCAGCGGATAGCAATGTAACGACGAAACGCGGCTATCCCGGCGGTAGCGCTCTTTTTTGCAGCTTTGCAGCCGGCTGTCAAAATGCGTCACAATTTGATTACTCTTTCTTCACATTTCTGTAACAACTTACCTCTATTCTGGAAACATACCGCCATCGGAAGGTAAAAATAAAAGAAAGGTCTTTGATGAAACGTTTCGGTATATCTCTTTTCGCATGTATATTACTGATAAGCATTTTGACTCTCACGCGCGCCCACGCCTCTACCACCAGCAGGCCAGCAGATAAACAGCCAGCCTATAACGCGGAAAAATTCTCAATTAATCTTGGCGACTTCCAGACTCCGGCAGAGCTTGATTATCCCAGGGGAAGTAAGCGAGCCCCAGTAGTTCTACTGATCCATGGTGCCGGACCACAGGATTTAGAAGCTAACGTCATAGGAGACAGTGACGGCAAGTTTCGCTCCCATATCTTCTCAGATATCGCCAATTCCTTAACAGCACACGGCTTTGCGGTCATGCGCTACAACAAACATTACATCACAAGCGCTAATAAGATTAGCGATCTCGCCAAATACAGCAAGCTCGATATGAAGCAATTGCTCATTGACGCTAATAAAGTTCTTCAATACGTAAAAAACGATGCACATATAGATGCAAAGCGTATGTACCTTTACGGATGGAGTGAGGGAAGTATGATTGCCAGCAACATGGCCATCAGCCATCCTGAAATAGCCGGCCTTATCCTCCAGGGAGCCATAAGCGGATCGCCTAAGGATACTCTTCTGTTCCAGGCCAGGCAAGCCTTCATCCCTTATGTACGTCCATTTGCCTCAAAAGGCTTGCTCGATCGCACTGCACTGCAGAAAGCCTGGACAGGAAACGGGGGTTTTCCTGCCAAAGAAGTACTTGGCTATGTCACCTCCGATCCGGCCTCGGGAGATTTTACTCCCAATCCTGCCTTTGATCTTAATCATGATGGAAAACTTGATATCGATCATGAGCTCTATCCAACTTTCCCTGCCTTCATCGATAAGGCATTGTTGCCCTCTGGCCTATTCCATATGTATGGAACGGGACATGTCTTACCTTCTGTTAGCGAGCAGGCTAGCAAGCTCAAGCTACCCGTCCTTATTCTTCAGGGACGGCAAGATGGCAATACACCAGCATATGGCGCAAAACGAATTGACACTATCGTAGATCAGAATGGTAATCGCGATCACACCTTGCACATGTATGCTCACCTTGGTCATTCGCTGGGAGTGACGCCCGGCCCCGCTTACGATAATATGCTGCCTATTGCTCAGCAGCCGCTCAGTGATATCAACGACTGGCTACAAAAGCATAACGCACGTTAAAACTCGGCTATTGCAGGAGAACAATCCCGCTGATCTTGCATTGTTGGCCCCGACCTGTGATAGTCAGGGCCAGCGCTCATTTACCGATTTCTGTCATGTCCATTCTTTCCTGACCCTGAGTGCTGCCAGAGATTTGTTATCGTGCCTGCTGCATTCCAAGCGTGATGTGGCAAACCACGGCTCGTCTTTAAGGCTTTGGTTGGAAAGAATTCCAGAAGCAGTATGAAGCTCATCGCAGCGAAGGTGAGAAGATCAAAACTGTTTCAAGCCGCTTCCAGTTCAGCGCTCTCGGAGTGTATCTGGTTGTGCATCAGTTCTCTCTTCCTCTTCTTTCCAGCGCACAATAGTTTCCTCCTGTAGGTTGGCCGCGCCCGAACCTATTAGAAGTGCTCTGCGCTCCCCGAGAGCCTCACCTGGATTCGATTCGCCCCAGTGGATTGGTGCTCTCCATCAAAGCCGTGCGTGCTGCTGACCAACTAGAATCCCCAGGATTGAGTACACTGCGCAGGTAAGCACACGTGAGCTGCTGGATCAGGGCGACGCGTTCGGGGCTCTCATCAGTCGTTTCCGCGACGTTGTACCCGGCGATTCCGCCAAGCGAGTGCTCTGCCCCGAATAGAGTCAGGAGGCTCTTGCCGCCTGGACTCAAGAAGTACGGGTCAGTAAACCAGTCTGGCCCGCGCACGGAGAGGAGGGACCGATCTCGATCTCCCGCGATCACGAGAGTCGGCGTAGTCATGTGCGCGAAGCTCGGATTCATAAACGGGAAATGCTCGACTGCGAACAGAGTCAGGTCAGCTCCGCCCAGGCCAGGCGTGGCAAGCAGCACACCAGCTTTGATGCGCGCGTCGGACATGTCCTCTTGCGTCTCACCCTTGGAGTCGAGGACACGTGCGCCCAGCAGCATGCTCACCGTCTGGCCGCCCCAGGAGTGCCCGGCTGCCGCAATGCGGCTTCGGTCAAGGCGTCCACTGAGGCCGGGAACTGAAGCTTCAAGGAGATCTAGCTGGTCGAGGATGCGCCTCATGTCCTCGACGCGGAAACGCCAGATCAGCGGCGTACGGGGATCGTCAGGAGGAAGGCCCAGCGCCCGCGCGTCGAGATGGGTAGGTTGTATGACAACGAAGCCGTGAGCAGCCCAGTAGTCAACCAACGGCCCGTAGCCGTCTAATGACCAGCCAAAGCCATGTGAGAAAACAATAAGAGGCAATTCGCGCCCAACTATAGGAGCTGACACACGCACATGCAGGTCCTCGCCTCGATCCGGGGCTGAGAGCACGACCGGCTTCACCGAGACAACTGGAGCGGACGCGCTTCTGGCCACTAACGTGCTCGCCATATCTGATTTGTTCATCGAAATTTCTTCCTTCTAGCTCTTTCGCATATGGTATACTAAGAAAACGGAGCAATGTTCCAATAACATTATACGGAACAATGTTCCGCTTGTCAAACAATTGTATGAAGGAGGAAATGGAGTGATGACTTCCAGCGACGAGGAAGCGGGGCAACCAACCCGGCAGAAACCAGGCAGGCAGAAGCGGGCCGACGCGCAGCGAAACGAGGAGGCGTTGCTCGCCGCCGCCGCCGCCGTGTTCGTCAAGTCAGGTGTTGAGGCCCCGGTGCGTGACATTGCGACAGCGGCTGGCGTCGGGATGGGGACGATTTACCGTCACTTCCCGACGAGAGCGGATCTTGTTGTTGCCGTGTATCGCCACCAGGTTGAGGCCTGCGCCGAAGCCGGTCCGCTTCTGCTGGCGAAAAGTGACTCGCCGCACGCTGCCCTTGGTCAGTGGGTCAACCTCTTCGTTGATTTCCTGGTCACCAAGCATGGACTCGCCACAGTCCTGCAGCCCGGCAGCACAGGCTTCGACGCGCTGCATACCTACTTCCTTGAGCGTCTCCTCCCCGTTTGCGCTCAGTTGCTCGAAGCCGCTATCCTGACCGGCGAGATCACTGCCGATATTACAGCCTACGAACTGATGCGTGCCATCGGTAACCTTTGCGTTGGCGCCGACAACGACTCGCGCTACGATGCTCGCCGCATGGTCGAGCTACTCATCGCAGGACTCCGCCAAGCGCGCTCGACCTGATACTGCCGATCTATAAAATGTACGCCTGCCGGCTAGCTCGCCGAAACACCCAAGATATGCGTCAGCACTCGCACATCTGCCAGGAACACCCCGGGCCGCTTATCTCGCCCTAGCACGGCCAGAGCAAAGTTTGTACGCTCAAGCTTTACCCTGGCCAGCTCCCATCTCTACAAAATTGATCTGCCCCGCCAAAGAGCTCTAGATAAATTACATCTTCTTCTTTCCTCCCAGCCGCGAGCCGCTTTCAGACACCACTTGACAATCCTTCGTGTCATAGAATATTATTGGTATATATAACAGTTGGCATTACCAATAGATTTGTTTATCCTTAGAAGCCCGGCAAGCCTGGTGCTGGACAAACGACTGACGACGATACATCCAAAAAAGGAGGGAGAAGTCTTGATGGCTGATTCCATTGCAGATGACCAGCTTCCGGCCAGCCGCTCCCTTGCACAAGAGCAGGTGAATACCGAGGGTATGCATCTTCTTGTCCCGCATCAGCTCAACAGTAAAGCCTATGTGCTGGGCCGGCTTGGGCGCGAAGTGCGTCGCCGCTTCACCCAGACCCTTGCTGCGTGGAGCCTCAATCCATCGCACTATGGCGTGCTGCTTCTCCTTGAAGAAATCGGGCAAGCCTCCCAACAGCAGTTGGCTAAGCTCCTGGATATTGACCGCGCAAATATGGTTGATCTGCTCGATGTGCTACAAGGACGAGAGTTTGTTGAGCGCACAGCTGACGCGCGAGACCGCCGGCGCCATATAATCAAGCTCACAGTGTCGGGCAGGCAAGCTATCAGCCAGATGCGGCAGGCTACAGATAAACTAGATTACGAATTCTTTCGTAACCTCGATGCTCAGGAACAAGCCACCCTCCATACGCTGCTGCTCAAACTCTTCAAGTCAGAGCTTGACTAGCAAAGCGGCGGGAAGAGACAGCATTTAGTAACAATGGATTTTCTATCAACCAAAAAGAGAAAGAAGGCAAGAAAATGACGTTTTCAGCAGAAGAAGCTACCCATGAACTTACTCTGGCCGGCCTGACTTTGCGCGTACAGAGCGTTGAGCGCTCCCTGGAGTTTTATACCAAACTGCCCGGGGTAAAGGTAGTGGTCCATCGTCCTGGCTACTTTGCGATGCTGCGGATAGGAGCTGGGCGCCTGGGTCTGCTCCAGCAGGAAAAAGCTCCTCTGTTTCATCTCGAACTGGAAACCTCGCAAGAGCTAGAAGGATTCGCGCAGCAGCTAAGGGCCTCGGGGATAGAGCACGTAAAGCTTCCAGCCCAGAAACGCTGGGGGGAGTTTGATTTCACGGTACAAGATCCCGATGGCCACGTGCTGGAATTTGAGTCAGCCCAGGAGCAACAGAAGCAAGAAGCGCAAAGCACACCTTCCACGACTGACAAATGAGCCATGGATGAGTAATACGTAGCTCCGGGCCAGGGGCTAGAGCAGGCCGGGACCTGCTAAAACTTTGTGCCGCATAGGTTTGCGTCAACTACTGCCAGCGTGTTGAAAGTCTGAGGACCAGGAAATGCTCGGATGCCTGGTCCTCAGACTTTCTTGCCTCGCTACTGGGCCTCCGCGCCGGTTGGCGCTCGCTTTCAGTCGGAGCACTGATTGCGACAAGCAGCGCAATTTCAGTCGGAGCACTGATTGCGACAAGCAGCGCAATAGCATTTGTGGAAGGCAATTTCACACAGCAGTTTTTGAGGATGGCGTGCTTGCCTGCTCTTTCTTGCCCGTCAACTTAGCGGCAGAAAGCCAGACGCTACAGATCAGACTGATAGCGGCGAGCAGAATGACCACTTCCAGATGTCCTTGCTGCATTTCTCGTGCTTGTGGACAAAACGACCTGTGTGGCAAAATAGACTATGTGGGAAGAAAGTCGCTGAAATCATGATAGGGGAATGAGCTATGCCTACCGATGAGATGTATGATATCCTTCCTCAAGATGCAGCCTGGGGACACGCCATGGCTCATGATGCGGATGGGTTGGACCTGCATTACGTGAGGCGAGGACAAGGAAATCCAACGGTGCTCTTGCTTCACGGCTGGCCCGGCTTCTGGTATGACTGGCGGCGCGTCATTCCTCGTCTGGCACAACTCACCTCTGTCATTGCCATGGATTTTCGCGGATTTGGTGGCTCTGCCAAACCCGATTGGCCTCCGCTTGCGGCTTACTCCGCAGATGCGCAGGCCCGAAATGTGCTAGCCTTGCTCGATCAGTTGCAGCTTGAGAAGGTCATTCTTGCTGGCTATGATATTGGCTCGCGTGTGGCGCAAACTGTTACGCAGATGGCTCCTCAACGCGTCAAGGCACTCACATTAGCCGCGCCTGTCTATCCCGGCTATGGCACACGTCCCTTAGAGCCAGCCGCGCAGCAGGAACGCTGGTATCAGCATTTTCACACGCTTCCACAAGCTGATCTACTCATTGGCCATGATCGGGAAACAGTTCGCCTCTACTTGTCGTATTTCTACGACCATTGGGTCGGCAAGAAGCAGGCGCTTCGTCCCAAAGAATTTGCCGCAATTGTGGATACCTATGCGCAGCCGGAAGCCGTGCGAGGAAGCATCGCCTGGTATCGAGCAGGAGGTGGCTCTGGACAAATTGCCACATCCCCTCCGCAGAACCCACCAGCTCCCATCACTCAGCCGACCGCTGTCGTGTGGGGAGAGGCTGATCCGATCCTCTTGTCAAGTTGGGCTGATCGACTGGAGGACTCTTTTCCCCATCTCGTCGGTGTGCAGATACTAGCCGGCATTGGTCACTTTGTGCCCTTTGAAGACCCTGATGCCTTTGTGAAGGCCATTCGCACCGTTCTTTAGCCTCCCTTATCTACACTGGCCTCGCCTGGCTTTGTCAACTTTTTGGCTACTTCACTGATGCCAATCATGGAAGCCTAAGAGGTGCGGGAGCTGTTCCTCGGCTTTCCGCATTGGCGCACCGGCAAAAGAATAGCTTGTTAACAGAGACTTGATGGCGGTTCCATTATCCTGCAGCGCACACCTTAGCAGCTGTTGACGCCGCACACTCCGAGCTCTATCTTCTTCTAAGAAAGGAAAAACAAATGTGCAGAAATATTAAAGCCCTCTTCAACTTTGATCCGCCCGCTACCGAGGAGGAGATCCGACAGGCGGCCTTGCAATTCGTCCGCAAGGTAAGTGGCTTCAACAAGCCCTCGCAGGCCAACGAGGCCGCCTTCTTTGCTGCCGTTGAGGCGATAACGGAAGCCTCCACGACTCTGCTTAATCAGCTTACAACTAACGCTGCACCCAAGAATCGCGAGGAAGAAGCGGCTCGCCTGAGAGAGCGTAGTGCCCAGAGATTCGCCAGATAATATTCTTGTGTTAGAGTAGCGAGGATAACAGGATGAACGCGTTCTTTGAAGGTAGAACATCACCTTCGCCATATATCAAAATGATCTGGCGAGGCGCTGCCCTTGATTACTACACGCCCGCCTGTCCGGCCGATGGGCAGTGGAATCTGCTCTTTCTCAAGCGGGATGGAAAGGTACGCGTCTCTATTGAAGGTCCCCTGACGCAAGTCAAACACAAGGTCCATGCCGAGGGTACTGAGTGGCTGGTAATCAAGTTTCAGCCAGGTGCCTTTCTTCCTTCCCTGCCGGTCCAGAATCTCGTTGATAGCGATGCAGTCCTGCCACTAACCACAGCTCATACTTTCTGGCTGCATGGCTCTGCCTGGCCATTCCCCAGCTATGAAAATGTAGAGACATTTATTGATAAGCTGGTGCGCAAGGACGAGCTGCGCTTTGATCCCGTAGTAAAAGCTGCAGTCCAAAATCAGCTTCTGGAGAGCTCATCACGCACGATACGGCGGCATTTCTTGCTGACCACAGGCTTAACTCAGAGAGCGTTGGCCCAGATTGAACGCGCGCAAAAAGCAGCAGCGCTCTTAGAACAGGGTATTCCTCTCCTTGATGTAGCCTATCAGGCTGGCTATGCCGACCAATCCCATATGAGCAGATCCCTCAAGCGCTTTCTCGGCCAGACGCCAACCCAAATCGTCAATATCAGAAAAGCGCCATAGCTATCTATTTTGCTCACGAGGCTGCCCGTCACGCTGATTCAGGTTGTCAGGGCAAATACCGCACTCAATCTACAACTTGTCGAGAACAGAGCATGCGTTCAAAGATCGTTCTCTTCATTCCCTGCTGGGCAAGGAAAGATCTTTCCCTTGATAAGACCATCTCTGCTCACGGCTTGCTTACGGGCCCTGGGTTGGTCTCGACAGTTCAGCAGAACTCAGGTATACTTTGGGAAAAAGCGGCTTCTGCTTTCTCACACGCAGAACCAGCAGGCAAGGAGGCACCAGCATGAGCGAGCAGCCAGGCGAACATCCCAGCACCTATATGGTCCAGGATCGCTCCAACCAGCAAGAACTTGAGCGGGTCCATCTACAGGATCAGATGATCACCACAGCTATGGGCGGCGTGCTCCCCGAACAAGAAGATCCCACAGCCTTGAGACGCATCTTAGATGTCGGCTGCGGCACCGGCGATTGGTCCATCGAGGCCGCCAGAACCCTCCCCACGCTAGAGCGTGTGGTGGGCGTGGATATCAGTGTACATATGCTCACTTTTGCCCGTGAGCAAGCCCAGCAGCAGGGTGCCGAGCGGGTCGAGTTTGCCAGCATGGACGCCTTGCGCATGCTCGAATTTCCTAACGCTTCTTTTGATCTTATCAATCAGCGCTTCGGCCAGAGCTGGATACGCACCTGGGACTGGCCCAAGCTCCTCAGCGAGTATCAACGCGTCTGTCGGCCCGGCGGCATCATCCGCATCACCGAAGGAGATTTTACTCTGGAGAGCTTCAGCCCGGCCCTTAACCGGCTTAATGAGCTCTGCATACAAGCCTCCTTCCAGGCCGGTTATCTCTTCACACCCACCACTGACGGAATCACCAGCCATCTCGCCCGCGTGCTCACCCAGCATGGATTGACCCAGGTGCAAACACACACCTGGAACCTGGAATTTCACGCTGGAACCCCGGCCGGTCAACACTTGACTGAGGATGTTCGGCGCGCCTATCGCACGATCATGCCTTTTCTGCGCAAATGGGGTAGCATGCCAAAGGACTATGAGCAGCTCTATCACCAGGCGCTCCGCGAGTTGCAAGAGCCTGGCTGGACCTCTCCCTGGACCCTGGTGACCGCCTGGGGCCGCAATCCGGGCCACACGAGCGCGCATCTGCGCTTCGCTTGATTATGTATAGCCATCGATAGCAACCCAGGTCCAGATAGAGCGGGCTACCACAGGGCATATGACACCATCTGACTTTCGGTCGTAGCAGGAAGGAGAAGTCCAGGGAAGCGCTAGCGGCATCTCTACTTGCGTTGCTTGCACGATCTAGCGCTTTTCTCGCCGGGCTTCTCCCTTGCCTAAATGAGTATACGGGAAACAAAGCGACAATCGTCAAGATTGGCTACCGCTAAAGTCAGAAGCTGCATGAACAGGCAAGGACTCTGGCTGATATCCCAGGCGACCACGCGTCAGCGCGATAAGAGCCAGCGTGACTACGCTAAAGCCAAGCAGCACTGCCAGATTCTCATACTTCAAGAACCACTGCTCTGTAAAGATCCCCGACACGGCCGATGTCGTGGTGGTAGTATCGATAGCTGCATGCAGCAGGATAGCGATGAGCAGGCTCCCCCGTGTATGATTGAAGACCCAGGTCATGATGCTAGCAATTCCTATAGTAGTAAGGAAGAACTCGCCGATCTCAAGCAAGCCTGCTCCATTTCCCCAGCTAGCGAGGTACAGTGGCAAGTGCCAGCCTGACCACAATAGCCCGAGAATAATGCTTGCCAGCAAGGGACCGAACTGCCGTTGCAGGCGCGGCAGGGCAAAACCCCGCCAACCCGGCTCCTCGGCCAGCCCGCTCGTCAGGATTTCCATGATCAAGAGGAGCGGGAAGTACCCCACGAAGTTAAGAATATTGGGATGGATATTCGCCTCTGCTCCTGGTAGCGCGAGGACCCCAGAGATGATAATAATAGGAATGCCCACCAGAGCTATCAGATACCAGTACCAGTTCATGCGCCACTGGACAATACGGCGCAGTAAGCGCCCCACGCCGGGCTTGCCTTCCATCACCGCCGTCATCACAAACCCTGAGAGAAACGGCCCCAGAAATGCTCCCGGCAGAAGGGCAGCCTGGCCGGGATGGAAAGGCAAAAGGCCAAACCCATCCTGCGAAAGGATATAGGGCAGCCAGGCAATCCAGCTAAAGCCATAGGCCATCACAAAGTAGCTCACCAGTGGATGGCGCTGCAGAAAGCCGCGCAGTCCACGCCTTGAGGGCTCGGCAATTTGAGTTGATGACGATATATCCATAAGAACGCTCCATATTCCTGGAAGGTAGTGGTAATGGAGGAGCCGCGCTAGCTCACCTATTACCACTACCTGAGTTGCTTCATACACTTTTCCAACGTTCAGATTGAGAAGGTATCGAGAAAAGACAAGAGAAAGCTTTATAAGTTAGTTAAGATCTACCTCTGATGACTGTCACTTCAGGATCATCGGTCAGTGCTTCTGGTTGATATCCCAGGCGACCACGTGTAGCTATGGCAATTACCAGCCCAACAATACCAAAGCCGATCAGCAGCCCCACCTCACCATGTGCCAGCATCCATTGCGTGGTGAAGAGAAATGATGCCGCCGTCACGCCAAAGGCATCGAGGGCTGCATGCAGTAGAATGGTGATGAGCAGACTCTCGCGCGTATGGTTGAAGACCCAGGTGATAAGGATCGTCAGACCAATGTTGCCAAGCGCGGATATCCCAATTGTCAGCGGGCCAGCTCCATTTCCCCAGCTCGTCAGGTACAGGGGCAGATGCCAGAACTGCCAGAGGATGCCAAGAATGATGCTGGCCAGCAAGGGGCCGAATTGCCGTTGCAGGCGCGGCAGGGCAAAACCCCGCCAACCCGGCTCCTCGGCCAGCCCGCTCGTCAGGATTTCCATGATCAAGAGGAGTGGATAGAACATGATGATCTGCAGCGGCTGCGGATGGATATTCGCCTCAACGCCTGGCAGCGCAAGCAGCCCCGCGACAATGATGATAGGAACACCCACCAGAGCAACCAGGTACCAGTACCAACTTATGCGCCACTGGATCATGCGGCGCAGTAATCGCCCCACGCCGGGCTTGCCTTCCATCACCGCTGTCATCACAAACCCTGAGAGAAGCGGCCCCAGATAGGCCCCCGGCAACGCTAACAACTGGCCCAGGCTAAAGTTTAAGAGGCCGATCCCATCCTGCGAAAGGACATAGGGTAGCCAACCAATCCAGCTGAAACCGTAAGCCATCACAAAGTAGCTCACCAGCGGGTGACGCTGCAGAAAACCGCGCAACCCTCCTGCCGAGGGCTCGGTAGCATGACCAGACGATGAAACATGCATAAGAATCTCCTTATTCTTGAACGTGGTAGTGATGCCTCATCTTATCCCGGTCAGCGCTACCACTATCCCGCAGTGCAGCGGGCTTTCTCTTAAAAACTATCAGGGCCGCAAGTTGCGACACCGGTGCCATGAGAAGGCAGACAAAATATTCTCTCTGGCTTGTCTTCCACGCATATGATGCTTTAGCGCTTGTCTCCTTGCCGCTGGTATTCAGAAAAGAACTGCTTGACGGCTAGCTCAAACTGTACTCGTAGCGCTTCTGCGTTCAGGCCAAGGCGGCTTCCATCATGGACCACACTTAGCACTCTCTCAAGCAGCTCCTCTTGTTGCTGCGACCGTAGGCGCTCGTCGATCTGGCCAAGCACTACAGTTCCTTTACCCGCGCGACTCTCTATGAAGCCCATCCTCTGCAGCTCTTTATAGGCTCTGGCAATGGTGCTGGAGGCAATCGACAATTCGTTGGCCAGCTCGCGCACCGATGGAAGCGTGTCGCCCGGTGAGAGCATACCAACTTCTAGGGCGTGCAGGATCTGCTCCACCAATTGCACGTAAATCGGAACGTTGCTACGTATATTGACCTGTAATAAGGTTACCATCTTTTTGTCTTCGTCTGTTAATGTATCATAACATTGACACAGTTGATATAATACAAGAAAGAAAACAGAGTGTCAAGGGCAAGCCACCTGAAAAACAATTGAAATAGCCAGTCTTGCTCCTCTTGAGAAAGTTGCTAGCTGCGAGGCTTCTTCATCGAAGCAGATAAGGGCAGGATAGCTAGAGGAAAGCTTTGTGTTTATGGCTAGTGCTGCAATTCTGCTCCCAGCATGGATAAGCTTCGCTTCACGCTTGAAGGAAAAGCAGAAAAAATTTGGACAATAAAAGGCTTGACTTTTACTCTATTTCATATTAAAGTTGTTTTTAACAAGGTTAGATTTTTGAATGCTGTTAGAAAAGGGCCGGAGCAATACCCGGAATATGAAAAAGCTGGCCAGGCAGCAAGGGCTCAAAGAGGCTGTAAACATTCTGGCATAAGGGTTTCATTTGCCTTTTATCTAACTTCGTTAAATTTTTGATATGCGTTAGGTTTCCCGTTTTGAAGGAAAAGCCAGAAAAGAACGCGCGGCACAACTGCTTCGCGGGCTCATCTCCTCTTATTTCGGCAAGCAGCTGAATTTGTTTGAGGTGAACGCACGGATGGCATCTCTCAGTGACGGGGAAATAGTGGCAACAAGGAGGATCGCCACCATGACCTTTAATTATACCGCTCCGCATAATGGAACACCCACGCCCGGGGCCAACCCTGATGGCTACATGCTCAAACCTGACGAGGGGTCTATGACCTGGTTTGTCGGCGCGCTGCTCACGTTCAAAGCCAAGGCAGCCGACACTCATGGAGTCTTGACCTTCTTCCAATGCGATGTGCCCTACGGCTGGCAAGCTCCTGTGCATAAACACGCCAACGAAAGCGAGCTCTTCTACATTACCGAGGGCGAATGGGAGATCTTTGTCAATGACACGGTTCACCTCGTGACTCCTGGTTGTACAGTCTGGATTCCGCAGAACACAGCTCATTCGATCTTTGTGCGCTCCAAGCGCGGAAGGGGATACTGTGTAATAACGCCGGCCGGCTTCGAGAAGTTCTTCGAAGACGCGGGTGAACCGGCCACCGCACCCAGCATGCCTACCCATCCAACACACATGCCTTCTCCCGAGGAACTGCTCGAAGTGGGAAAAGAAATGGGTTGGGTCCTGGTTGATCCCTCGCCGCGCCGTCTTGATGATCACGATCATCACGAGCACTAAGAATTACGCAGTTCTACCTGTTGCGACCACGCTACCAAATCCGGTTGGCGTGGTCGTTTGGATTGCCTTCAGGGGATTGCAGAGGCTCAGACCTATAACAGCTTATTCCTTATCCTAGAGGGCTGGTTTGCCCTCAGAAGACCTGGTTCCCCTGGGCGCTGATCCTTGCGCAGATAAACAGCAATGGTTGAGTTGGGATCAGCATCATCCGGATACAATCGGCAGAAGTTGACATCCTCAACGCATTTCTCCCTATTTATCATTCCTCCACAAGATTTATCTTGAAGCATTTAGGAGGCTGTTGGAACGTACGCCAGATCCTTTAAGAAGGTAATCAATGCGTTCTTCAGCTCCTCTGGCCGTTCCGCTTGAGTCCAATGCCCACAACCTGGGAACAGAAGCGGTTCTTTCAACTGCGGAGCAGCGGCAACCATATTGGCGACCACCTCCTGATAGCCCGGAAAACCAGTCACTACGTCCCGCTCTCCCATGATGTAGAGCGCAGGCGTTAAAAGAGGTGCATTGTTCCAGGCACCCATCAGTTCCCAATTCAGCGGCGCAGCACGATACCAGTTGAGCCCTCCACGAAAGCCCGTCCGCTCGAATTGCTGCGCGGAATAGGCAAGATCCCTTTCTGTCAACCAATCAGGAAGCTTGTCAGGGTTGGATAGGGCATCGACAAAGCGCATCCCGCTCGGGAATACGCTAAATGCAGCGCTTACTCGCTCAGGTGCTTCTCCAGAAACCGTGTAGTACATCTTGCGCAAGAACAAACTTACGTCTTGCTCCATCTCTGCTTCGGCTTGCCCCGGCTGCAGAAAGTATTCTATATAGAATGTCCCGTCTGGAGGTGAGACCTTGAATAGATCGCCCTCCATACGTGGCCAGTAGGGGAAATTCAAAGCCACGACTCCACGTACCCGGTCAGGGCGCATCATCGCCAGATCCCAGGCCACAAGCGCTCCCCAGTCATGCCCTACTACGACCATCTGCTGTTCTCCTAGCGTATCTATCAGGCCCACGATATCACCCGCCAGATGCAATCGTGTATACTTCTCCGCGTCCTCTCCGGCGGAATCTGTCTGCCCGTATCCGCGCTGGTCAGGAGCCACGACATGGTAGCCAGCTTCAGCCAGAGCTACGATCTGGCGACGCCAGCTATACCAGCACTCAGGAAAGCCGTGCAGGAGCACGACGAGTGGTCCCTGACCGGCTTCTGCGATGTGCATCCGAAGCCCATTAGCTTCAACAAATCGATGAGTAATTTCTGTCATTCTCGTCTCCTAATTTATCAATAACAAATTCGATCAAGCTTCTTTCCGCTCTGGCAATACCGAAGAAGTGCTTAAAATCGACCCAAGACGCAAGATTGAAAAAGGACGTTCCTCCGTTCCTTTGTCACTTCTTCTTCCCGTTGAAATGACTGACGAAGGCAGAAAGACGTGTCTGCTTCACATAGCGCTATGGTAACCCACTTGTTGCAGACAAACTAGGAAATTCTTGCGCAAACTTGAGTGAACCCTCATAGATCCAGGCTGTCACCTTTGCCCTGGACAGGCCCACTCCCCATAAAACTTCCAATCCTGGGAGAGCAGAGACACAGAGCCCTGATTGCTTACTCTTCATCATAAATTGGTGGTTCGCCCCAGCGAAACCAGGCACCCTGGGGGCGCTTAATTACATCCTTGCGTATATAGAGATCCAGCTTGTAAACCGGCTTAGGCCCAATACGCATCAGCGTTAGTCCGCCGGACCAGGAAGCCTGTTCGCTATCCTTTAATGTCCAGGTATTCCAGGCCACAGGCTCTTCTAGCCCACGCTTATTAATCTGCCAACCGGCCTTTGTAAGCTGGGCCGAATAGTGCTCAAGAAGCCGGGAAAGTTCCATCTCTTCTTTTAGCTGGAACTTGTCAAGAAAAAAGGTATCATAATCGCTCAAAGATACATTTCCGCCAACCTGATTACCTGTTGGATGATATAGTACTGGCAGCAGATTTTCTGTGATATGTGGAAGGTAGTCAGTTGTCCCCAGACGCAGCTCGATCTCAACTTGCGTGTCTGTTTTACCAGCTTTAGCGTTCACAGCCAGAAATGGGCCTTCTACAGTGCGCAAGAATGACAGTCTATTCTCGCTATCGTCTGAAATAGAGAGGGGTAACATCTTAGGAGAAGTGTCCACGCCTTTTTCCTTCAAGGCAGCCAGTAAAAGTTTTACGCGTTCCTGCCAGCCAGAGGCAAGCAGCGCCTCTTTGTAGAAATCAATGACCGCCTTCGGAGCGAGGGACGAATCGAACATGATCGAGATGCTTTGCCCTTGCAAAATTGTGCCGATGATACGCATGCCATCTGGAAACGGGATCTTCTCTGGTAGATCGTCAGGGATCTGGCCAGGCAGTATACGTCGTTCTGGCGTTCGCTCATCGTCGCCAAGGAAACGGGCCAGAAGTTGCTTGAACAGCTCTTCGCGCTCGTTCTCATCGAGAGCCCGTTTTACATTTTCATTCATACTCTACCTCCTCAAAACAAGAACAATTTTTCTAAATCAGTTTGTATTCTAGCATAAGGTTGATAGAAGCACAACATACATAAAGCTTATTTTTATATTTTATTAGTAACTGCCATAGTATGCTTGCCTGCCACCGGGCTGAAAAGCGCAAGTACTGAGAAGTTTTCACACAAACATTCAGCTATAATAGGCTCATAAATGCTACATTCACCATACTGAAATGCCTGATATCCTGGAGGGAGAATATGGATTTTTTCGCGCAAGGCAGATTGTCGGACTCGCCCTATGTAGAGTCTGTCTGGCAAGGAGGCGCAGAGAAGGATACTTCTCTTATGTGTCCTGCCGATGGCCGCTGGACCTTGCATGTGGCAAAAACGCACAAAGTTGTACATATGTCGATTGGAGGGCCTACGACGAAAGCTGTCCCTCTTACCCATTTTGAGGGGGTCGAGTGGCTGGCTATCAAGTTTAAACTTGGTGTGTTTCTGCGCGGGCTTTCTGCTCGCACCCTTCTCGATGAAGAGGCATCTCTGTCGCCAGCCTCAAAGAGTTACTTCTGGCTGGGTGGCTCTCGCTGGCAATTCCCTGACTATGAGAACGCCGACACCTTTGTAGATTGGCTGGCTCGTGCCCAGGTCTTGCTCTATGACCCTATCGTCTCAGCAGTAGTAGAAGATAGGCCCAGCAAGATGCCTATTCGGACGCTACGCTATCGCTTTTTGCGCTCTACCGGCCTGAGCATCAGCAACATTCGCCAGATCGAACGTGCGCGCTATGCCACTGCCCTCCTGCAAGAGGGTATGACGATCCTCGACGTAGTTGAGCAGGCTGGCTATGCCGATCAGGCCCATCTGACCCGTTCGCTCAAACGCATTATGGGACAAACGCCAGCCCTGATGAGAGCTATGAGTAAGCCTGAATCCGTCCCTCATCCCTACGCGGCCCTGCTGGCAGACTGAGCAGATTATCGATTATGAATCGCAAAAATTTTGCCGTTTACTTCAAGACAAACCCTCCATCCTAAGCTATGCTTCAGGCGTCCTGGTAATTCTCGTACATAACCAGGCTATAACTGAATTAGATCCAGGAGGGTTTTAACATGGCAGAAAACACAAAGTCCAATCCACAGGCCGCGTCCAGGGGCAACTATGCACAGATTAACGGCCTCAATATGTATTATGAGATCCATGGCGAGGGAGAACCTCTGCTCATACTTCATGGAGGATTTGCCACCATCGGCATGTTCTTCAATGTTTTGCCCAGGCTGTCGGCGGGCCGCCAAGTCATTGCCGTTGAACTGCAAGGCCATGGACACACGGCTGATATCGAACGGGATCTGCGCTTTGAATACATAGCCGACGATATCGCAGCGTTACTGAAGCACCTTAGCATTAAGCAAACTGACGTTTTTGGCTATAGTTTTGGAGGCACTGTCGCCCTGTACCTGGCGGCACAGCACCCTCAACTGGTGCGCAAGCTCGCCCTCGCCTCAGCAGTCTATAGCCCCGAAGGCTATCTCCCAGACATATTGGAAGGCTTGCGTCACGCCACTCCTGATGGCTTTCCACCCATTATGCGCGAGGAGTATGAGCGTGTCGCTCCTGACCCGCAGGGCTGGCCTCGCCTCATCGCCAAAGCGGCAAACCAGATCTCTGCCTGGCAAGGGCTACGACCCGAGGAAGTGCAAGC
Organism: Ktedonosporobacter rubrisoli; assembly: GCF_004208415.1. Classification (GTDB taxonomy): domain Bacteria; phylum Chloroflexota; class Ktedonobacteria; order Ktedonobacterales; family Ktedonobacteraceae; genus Ktedonosporobacter; species Ktedonosporobacter rubrisoli. Next base: position 749,702 of record NZ_CP035758.1, read on the forward strand.
TATCAAGGCCCCGGCCCTGGTACTCGTTGCCGATGGCGATATCATTCGCCACGAACACACTCAGGAGTTGTCCCGTCTCCTCCAAGCTAATCTTGTCGTGCTCTCCAACAGCGATCATGCATCATATATGGTTGCTAGCTCAGAGGAATTGCTTGCGCATTTGAGCTCATTCCTCAACGCACCCGTGCAAGAGGGAAAGTGAGAAGTGTAGGCACACGGCAAAGCTAATTGTTAGGTAAAGGAGAACCTCTTTTTACTCCCATGTACCCATTTCTTTAAGAAGCGCGCTTCTCAGACGATAATAGTATGTTGCGATCTGCCTGGGAGGGTAGGGGCTTTCCTGCTCCAACCACCAGGTGATCGTATCGATGAGTTGTGCCGCCAGCAGCGTTGGCACTAATCCATCGGCAAAGGCGCAGATTTTCGCGATGGAGGGTTGATTGATGGTAACAGTTATCTCCTGGAGGTTGTACTGTATGCCTTCGGCGAGAGAGGCGCGCCACGTGCCCACAAACCAGGAGCTCCCTTTTTTCCCCAGGAGCGCGCGATAAAACCTTTGATGCTCTGCAATCTGGGCAAAGAAGCTAATCCACGCTTCGGGAACCGGCCGCGCGTCAGCTGATGAGAAGAGTTCGGCCCAGGGGTTCAGGGGAGGATGATAGGCAAAATGAGAAAGAACCTCTCGATACTTTGGCGCGATAGCCTCGTGCAAACTGACCATAGTTTCGGCAAAGATCTGCTCGACCAGATCATATTTATCCTGATAATAGCGATAGAAAGCTGTCCGGCTGACCATGGCGCGCTGCGCAATTTCCTCGACTGTGAGCCCATCGAACCCGCGCTCTTCGATCAAAGTGATCAAGGCTTCCCGCAGTAGTTTGCGCGTTCGCTTCACGCGCAAATCATTGGCATTCTGAGACATTTTCTCCCCCTTTGTTACATATGTTGCATTTCTGCCCGATTGCTCTTCGTTTCCCATCCGCGCAAATCTAGACTAGAAAAGAGGCAGGCAGTTCTGCAGGAGTGTTTATGCACAGCAATTGTTCCCTGTCGCTTATTGTACGAACAGCTTATTGAAAAGAAAGAATTCACGAATGAAGTACGGAATACAGGTTCCCCAGGGATGGCCGATGCTCACCGATCTCCAGGAGCCTGCAGTTGCCTATGAGCTTATGGTCCACACGGCGCAAACGGCAGAAGAATGCGGTTATGAGACGCTCTGGCTGGCGGATCACTTGATGCCAACTACACCCCATCAATTGTTCAACTTTGAGTGCTGGACCAGTACTGCAGCTCTGGCGCGCGATACCAAACGGATACGCCTTTGTCAGGAAGGGACCTGCCAGGGATATCGCAATCCGGCCCTTCTCGCTAAGATGGCCAGCACAGTCGATGTGCTCTCACATGGTCGCCTGACGCTGGGAATTGCCGCTGGGGAGCCCGAAAGCGCATTCCAGGCCTTTGGCTACGAGACCGCAGAAGCGCCCACGCGCTTGCAGCAGCTAGAGGAAGCTGTCAAGATCATTCTGGCCATGTGGCAAGAGGAAACTGTAACCTTTTTTGGCCACCACTATCAGGCGCACGGGGCAATAAACGAGCCAAAGGGCGTGCAGAAACCGCACATTCCCTTGCTCATCGCCGGTGATGAAGCACGGGTAACGCTCAAACTTGTAGCGGAGTATGCTAATGCCTGCCTGCTAGGTCCCGTTGACTTTAGCACACTTGAGCAGAAGCTGACCATCCTCAAACAGCATTGTGCTACAGTGGGACGTGACTTTGCAAGTATCTGGCGTGTAGCGACGGTCTTCTGTGCCATAGGTGAGACAGATGAACTGGCAATTGCTTCATTCTCCACGGCCTGGAAAGATCATCTGCAGGCCACAAAAGGCTTTATGGACATGTTCGCGGGAACCAGCCCTACCTTCCTTGCCCTGAGCCAGTGGTTTGGGGCTATTCTTGCAGGCGATGCGGCCGGTGCTAAAAGTCAGGGGCTAATTGGCAGTCCTGAGACGATTCGTGAGCGCCTGGCGATTTACGAAGCGCTGGGGATACAGGAACTACGCCTCATTTTCCCCGATGCGGCCCATCTTTTATCCATTCGCCACTTTGCCAAAGAGTTCATCTCCTAAGCACAACTCTCGAAGTCCAGGGATGCGGGCCAATCGCTCTCATTTCCGAGACTTCGAGACAACGCAGAAACGCAGCAAAGGGCCATAAGGCCCTCTGCCCGCCACAGACTTTGCTCGCTCTGAGCGGTGGAAGCTCAGGATGGACTGCGCTCCACTACACTCTTGGCTTTATCCAAACTACTCGACTAGGGGGCGACAACTGCGCGAACCGTATTCGGGCTCTCTTGATCCAACGCGTGCTTCCACAATACAGCACCGTCGCTGAGACGTACTGCGCTAATCGTGTTGCCGTTGGCAAGCGGAGTCAGGTAAACCACTCCCTCACTCACACTCGCAGATAAAGCATAGCCTTGCGGTATATCCAGTGATTTGCTTGTCCTGGCTCCTGTATTCAGATCATATGTTTCTAGCAAAGACCCGCCATGCTTCTGCGTATAGATAACATACAGTTTCTTACCGATAACTGTAAAAGGATATCGCGCGCATTTGCCCGGAGGGCTCTCGCAAGAATTTGGTAGTTTCCTGAGCGTTGAGCCGTCTTTGGCATTGATAACATAAGCTAACGTATTATCATCATTCGGGCTGCGATAAGCCAGGAACATGCCATCAGGCTGATTCGCCCCTGCATTAAGAAAAATGCGCCCGACAAATCCATCAAGTCTCCAGAGCTGCTGCCCATCGCCGGTATTAAACGCGTAGACATGGGGAGGCAGAGAATGCCCGGTTGCGTCTACCGGCTCATCGGTCTCAGCATAGATCTTATTCCCATTAACAAATAGGCCTCCAAATGATTGAGATGCGGATGATGCCTGTCTCATCCATAGGAGTTTCCCATCCCGCGCCTGCAAGGCATAGAGATTATTCCCCGAAACATCATAGAGCGCATCGCCTGCAGCAATAGTAGATATTGAGAATTCATGCCCTTGCTGCGGAGCCGCTTCTGTATAGTGCCAGCGCTCCGTACCAGTAGCTGCGTTTAGAGCGTAGAGGCTGCTATTCGCTAGCTTCAAGTAGACACTTCCATTGCTAAGTATATAAATCATCCCTTTAGCAACTGGTGTATAATGCCACTTTTCGCTCCCACTCTGCGCATCAAAGGCAAAAAGAGTGCCATCTTTTTGGCGCAGCACGAAAACGGTATCGTCCATAATATCAGGAGCATAATGCAGCCCTTGATCCAGGGTCTTGTGCCAGAGGATCGTGCCATCGCTGGCCTTAAGGGCATAGAGCGCAGGAGCTCCCAGGCCAGTTGCGAGGAGGACGGTTCCGTGCTCTACCCAGAGAAAATAGTTATGTTGCACAACATCATTTATTGGCCGTTTCCAGATTACAGAGCCATCTTTTCCGCTAAGCTTATAGACATTGTGCAGATCCGCGCTATAGATGTTTTGCTGCCCATCAGTTACTTTAGCCTGGGGCGCCGCTGGATGTGCCGCCGTCGATACGTTACTTGTTTGCCCCTGGCTCCCTGAAGGACGTACTACATTCGTTAGCACCAGCAGACTCCCAACAACCAGGCTAATAACGAGCACCGCGGCCAGGGTACTCAACCAGCGCACAGTTCTTTTTCCGAAAGAACCAGGAAAACGTGATTGTGTATGCATAGAAATGCTCTTCTTTCCGTAAAGACGCTGTGGATTGCTTGCTTCACTATCTCTTCCTGGGGCAGTTTGCGACGGTGCCGCCCTGGTTTTGGCGCTGACGATTCTAAGCCTGGCCCGCTCCAAGGATTTTCTATCTTCTTCTGAGATATCCAGACGATACATGTGCTGCAGTGTCTCGACCAGCCGCTCATCAGTTGAAACCGTTGCGCCCGGCGTCCCATTGCGAGCCTCAATCGAGCTGGCCAGTTGTTCAATCCGCTCGTCTACGGCTTCCGGTTTGAAGTGTTCTTTTTCGTGCATAGTTCCTCCTACCGTTCCTCGTAAAGCTTGCGTAAGAGATTCATGGCTCGCGAAATAGTGACGCGTACCGTTGATTCCCGTTTGCCAATAATCGACGCGATCTCAGCGCTGCGCAGGCCATGACCAAAGCGCAGCTGCATTACCTCCTGATGTCCGGGAGGCAGGCGCTTCAGAATAGCGAGTACCTGGCGCTCTGCTTCTTGTCTGAGCATCATCTGTTCGGGACCCTGCTCTTCGTCCTCGTACACAGTCTCACTGATCTGCTCCAGGGGTATACTGTGACGTCTATTTGCATGTCGATAGCTATCTACAACTTTGTTGCGCGCTACACGCCACAACCAGGCCACCTGCTCTTTTTCGGCGAGCTGCTCAAACTTTGGTGCCTCCAGCGCGGCAAGAAATGTCTCGACGAGGATATCTTCGGCATCCTCTCGTGAGGCAATATGCTGGCGCACATAGGTAAAGATTGTGGCCGCGTAACGCTGGTAGAGGACATCAGTCACGGTGTCTCCACCCGTCACAATTTTTGATTGATACATAGGTACCTCTGCATCCATGAGATCTCGCTATACCGCATCGTTTCAGGAGCAAAAAATGTTACACTTCCCCTCATGCAGGTACTTTTTCGGCTGAATTGTAAAGCACAAGCTGCGGGTCAGGACATTCTTAAGTTGAGGTAACGCCACGCAAGCTGCCAACAAGGCTTGAAGAAGGGGCAATAGAGGTATCAAATGGCGAAATAGCGATATGCATCAAGTTTATAGGGAGAGCAGAGCCACTTCAAGCCGCGTGGCCATCCCCATTTTCTGCTCTCCTCATCGCATTGCAAAGCGCGTGGGAAGTTGAAGCCGTAAATGGTGTGTTATCCTAGCGCAGATGGACAAAACCAAATTTCAAACAACCGGAATGAAAACGAAGTAGCCCAGAGCTACAAACAGCGATAGAAGCATCAGGACGACGGGAACTACTGTCTTCTCCAATCGCAAGCGCAAATGCACGAGAATAGCCACAAACATAGTAAGGGCCAGGCCAACTCCTGCCAGCGGTGTAAGCCAGGGCAGATAGCCAGTGGCTTTAGGCAAAATGAGCCCAAGCGCTCCTAAGATCTCCAGGATGCCAATCAGACGTATGAATGCAGGGGCCATATACTTTGCCCATCTCATCTCTTCACGTAACTTTTCGACCGGCTGTGCTATTTTCTGAAAGCCTGATGCCGCGAAAAGCAGGGCCAGCAAGATCTGTACAATCCAAAGCGCAATATTCATTGCCTCTTCTCCTTCTAATGATAAAAATGTTGGGATGTAGCATGAGCTCGCCAGTAGAGCAGCGCCGGTTGGTACTGCTTTCCTGGCAATCGGGTGAGATCGCCTTGCTTGCGGCTAAGACGAGTGCTCCTTTGGCGCCGAAGCTGCTGCCCCGCCGGCATGAGGTGCTGAGCCCGCGAGCGGCGTAGAGTCGAGGTATCTAACCTCATAGGAGCGCTCGGCGAACTTCCAGCCATCCGGAGTACGCCGGTAACGATCGTGGTATATGGAGTAGTTAAGGTGCGAGCTGCCGTCGCGCAAGCGTAGGATTTCTGAGATGTAGGCCCGGCCGACTGCGGTGTCGCCATGCAGCTGGATCGAGCCCGGATGCGTGGTTTGCACGAAGAAGTCCCACTGACTCTGTAGCTGCTTGCTCATGGCGCGGATCTGCTCCCGGCCAGTGATGTCAACGATAGGAGGTATCCGCCACACGCCGTCCTCGGTGAACAGCGATGCCAGGCGGTCGGGGTCACGCATCATTACTGTATCGGTGAACTCGCTGCGTAGAGCCTCGATTTCGATGCGATCAATAATGCTCTCAAAGTTGCTCATAGGTTTCCTCTTTCGTCTAGATAGTTCAAGTGCTGTGACATGAGGAGTCATGCACTCTCACGACTTGAAATCACTCCTATGACGAAAGGAAACTGAGGAATGTGACGAGTAGATAAACCCAGATCTTCCCTGATGGAAAGCGGGCTTTTGTATTTGCTCCTCTCTTACCACACATACGGCAGCAGCCGATAATGCACCTTCAAAGCGCCGAAAGCGGGATCTGCCCCGCTTCTCTGACGAGACTGGCCCCGGCGGCACTAACGGCATGCTTGCCTGCTTCTGCATCGCTAGCACCTGGAGATTCAGATGGAGCCAGTTCTGCCCAGATCCGGCGCTTCTTCCCCTCCGACGATCTCTCGGGCAGAGCGTGCACATTCCCGCCTGTCCTGGGAGGAGCGGCTCGCTCGCAATGCTCGCAAGACTCAGGCTGAGCGGATCACGCTCATCCTCTTCGGCATTCCCGACCGCCAGACAATCTTCCTCGGACTACCATCTACCTGAACCATCGAACAACTGAGTTGGAAGATGCTGGCTCAATCCGGTGGCATGCTCACTGCTGACCTTCCTCCCAGAGGGGTTGGGTGGTGCGATATTCGCGCACGGAACGGATTTTGTCCTCCGTGTAGCGCACAAGCGAGGCTCCTTCAAAGCTGCGTTGTCCTTCGAAGTTCCATTCCAGGAAACACAGCGACCCGGCCACCACCAGCGTGGTGATGTCCCATCGGCTGATCTTCCAGGGGCCGTACTCGCCTGCAATGCGCTTTTCCACCTCGCGAATGATCTGCTGCGCTCCACGAATGATCTGGCCTTGCGACTCAATGAGCACACAGTCCGGATCGAGTGTGCTCAGAATTTTCGTGGGGTTATATTCCTTCCACCCATCCACATAGATACGAATCAGCTGTTCTGCTCGAAATGAATCCATGTTTCTACCTCCATGTTCTGTTCAAAGGAGTCAGTTGAGGAGAAAAAAAGCCCTTCTCTAGAGAGGCTTCTCGTTTGAAATGGGTTCAGTCTTCATTCCCCTTGTTCTTCTCGTGCGTATTCTACGCTAGTATGCCTGTGCTCGTAAAGGGGCTGGTTCTCCTTCGCTTTTCGTCGCTCTCAACTTCCAGACAAGACCATCTCGTTGCGCATCGCGTGGGAACATGGAAGACAGGTCGCTTCGCGGGCCAGGATTTTCCTCTCCAGTCTGATGGAACGCGCCGGTACCCAGCAGACCAAAGACTGACCCCGCATGAGCAACGCCGAGAAGCCGATGGGAGTCTGCGTTTCGTGTATGGAGCCAGCATTCGCAGTTGTCGTACCTGTCGGCTGCGCGAACAGTGTCAATGGAATGGCAGCGCTCCCGCAAAGCTCCGCCACGTGAGCGTCCTTCTGCATCCACTCCTCGTCGGCTCTGCCCCGCTCCTCTGGCGAGATTGGAGCCGGAGGGCGCACCGGCGCAAATGTCAGCACCTCGTGCGACACCAGCGCATCAAGCTGAGCCTGCCACCTCCCGCCACTGCTTCGCCAGGCGCAGCAGACCTGATCCTCTCCCGTGCGCAACGCGCGCGTGCACGCCTCTTCTGGGCAGAGCGACTGGCTCGCAATGCGCGGAGCACGGCAGGAGGTCAAGTCACCATCAAGCTGTTCGGAGTTCCCAGGGATTTTGCTCTCGTTGATTGGCCTCACGCACGCTTCAAGCGCGTTGGACCAATCTTTGAAAACAGATCTGATTCTCTCTACGATCTCCAGGGTGCACCCCTGGTGGGCAAAACGGATCGAGACCTCGACAGAACGTCTTGCACTACTCCCGTCTGCGATGGTCCATAATCCAGTTCGTCTCCCAGGTCGTGCCTCCATCAAATGAGAAGGCTTGTTGCCAGCGAGCCGAGTTTGCCGTCACCTGGTCCCACGTAAAACGCACGTGGACTGGCTTGCCGTCGATTGGGGAGTCAATGACTTGATAAAACAGTCCCACACCCTGCTCAAAGTGCCCGACCAGTGGCCTGAAATCTGGGGGATTGCGATTATCGAGCCAGACGATCGACCATTGCTTGGTCTCCTGATCAAAGGCTCGGATCGTTAATCCGAGCACATGTTGCCCGGAGGGTGGGGTCGCCTCATACTGCTCGACACGAACCCGACCGTCGAGTTGTTTGGCGCTGGTGGAAACCGCCGAGAATTCTTCCCAGGTTCCCTCGTTCGGCGGCGCAAATGGGTTTGTTCGCCGCCGGTTGTGAATGTTCCAGGAGCCCAGGAGAAAATCGAAATCAGTGACTTCAGACATGCGTATGTGTTCCTCCCAAAAAATGATACTGTGGCTCCAGTATAGATGCTCATGCGGTCAGGATTGGTCCTGATTTTAGGGGTTGTGCCCAAAACGCGGGGCTAAAAAGGAGAGAGATGCCTGACTGTGGTAGGATGAAAAAAACCACGATATCCAGCCCAGAAAGGAATCTCTCATGCGCATACAAGTATCGCTCACCCTGGAACTGAATGCAAGCGCCGATCTGAGCCAGATGGAAGCACAGATCCAAGAGGCAGGCCAGTCCTGCATGCGCCAAGCGCTCAAAAAAGCGGTGGGAGCTTGGGAACAGGCTCACCGCAGCTGCCCCAGATGTGGCTCTCAGCTTGTCCGAACGGAGGGAACCATCCCTCGAAGCATCCTCACCCTCTTCGGTCCCGTCGATCTGACCCGCCGCCGCTTCCGCTGTCAGCGTTGCCAGAGGCGCTTCACTCCCAGCGGCATCCTGTTGGCTGGCTTGCAGCTCAGACGGGTGAGGGCTCCTTTGAAAGAAGCTGCCGTGCTCGCTGGCGCCTCCTGGCCCTATCGCCACGCCGCCGCCTGGCTTGCGCGCTTGAGAGGAGCGCACATCAGCGCCGAGGAGATCCGTCTGCTGACCAACCAAGCCGGAGCGAGCTGTGCCCAGCGGCACCTCAGTCAAGCCAGCCAGCAGCTGACCTCTCCCCCAGCGCCTGCTCAGGCTGCAACAGCCAACAGATCTTCCAGCCCCCAGGAGCTCGCCGTCATCGGCTTAGACGGCGGTTGGGTCTGCAGCCGGGAGCAACGAGGAGGCATGGAAGGCAAAGTTGGCGTGATTGCCAGCGGCTACGAAGGCGGCAAGGAGCCCGAGGAACCCAATGGGAACATGACCTGGTTCCATCTGGCCCGCTACGTGCAAAGCCACCGCCATCCTCCCCGGGTCCGCAGCCGCTGGAACACCCGTCGCTACGTAGCCACCTTTGCCTCCTCGCGCATCTTGGGAACCCTGGCGGCTCAGGCCTTGCAGGAGCTTGGCCTCGCTTCCCAGCCTCAGGTGGTGGTGGCCGATGGGGCTGGCTGGATCAAGAAAGAGACGGACACGCATTTTCCAGAGGCCCAGCGCATTCTGGATTGGCCCCATTTGTGGCGCACGATGCGCAAAGCCGCCAACGCGGTGCGCCTGCTGAGAGCGTGCAGCGCCAAGGCCCACGCCCAGCAGGTGGAGCATCTGGGCACCTGGTTGTGGAACGGGCAGGTCGAGCGGGCCCAGGCCCTGCTTGAGACCTGGCGTCAGGAGCTGGCGGCTCGGCAGGGTCCTGCGGGACCAGCCTTGCGACAAGCGATCACGTCTCTGCAGCAGCAGCGCGACTGGATCGGCTCCTATCAGCGCTGGAAAGAGCAAGGCTTTCCGGTAGGCAGTGGCATCATCGAACGGGCTGTGGCCCTGGTCATCAATCGGCGCATGAAACGACGAGGCATGCGCTGGTTGCGTACCAATGCGAGCGCCGTGGTCGCCTTGCGCGTGGATTTGCTCAATGCCGATTGGCAACGTCCTCGCTCCTCTCGTTGCTTTCCTTGATGCTCCATGGCCTCCCTGTGCTTGAGCTTAGCCCCACGTTTTGGCTAGAACCGATTTTAGGGGATTTGGTAGAAACAACGAGGCGATGCGCAACTCCTCTTTTTTACTCAGTTACATATTCTCGTTGCGCATCGCGTGGGCTTAGCTGGGCTTCCAGAATTGCTCTGTTGTATTTAGATGTGGAAAAGATTGCTTCTGAGGAACGTCACAAGCAAGAAACCTGCACAGAGGCTCCCAGCCATCCTTGACCTGATAGATTAATAGGCGCTCGGTGGGAACTGATCGACGGACGTGCGCAATATGGCGATAAAACGCCTCAATAGCCACGCTTTTTTCTTCAAAGCGGCCGGCAAACGTCCCTTGCCAGATCAATTTAGAGCGAAACTTTGTTAAAGGCCACTCACAGGCTATTAGCTTGCGCTCGAAATAATAAAGCAACCAGGCCAGAAGGCTGCGCGCAGCGCGTTGACGCCGGCGATAAATTGTCCGGCAAACGCTCTCGTACCAGCTCTGCGCATCACGTACAGTGAGAATAACCTTCGCCTGCGGATACGCCTGCAGCAAGCTCTCGTAAAAGGCGCATCCCGGCCAATCTACAGTCGAACGATAGCCACGAAAAATCTTACCCCAATCCTGCAGTTCTCCCTTGAGAGCCTGTTCCCAATAGGGTAGATCCTGTGGCCTTTGGCTAAGTTCGCTCATATGATAACAGGGACCAAAGCCCAGAATTTCAAGAGCTTGCTTTAAAGAACTGGTGCCAGTTCTGCCCCAACCTGCGCCAATTACTTGCAATCCTTCCCACTCCTCCAAGGCCGTTCTCTCCTTCCTGGCACCTTATTAAACAATGCTTCCGGACAGCCAACAGAGACAGAGATACAATGTCCCGGCCCCTATTACACGGTCGGAAAGACCGCACGTCGAACATATCTTGTACGAGCTTGCAGATGCTTATTTTCATCCAACCACCAAACAACTTGGCTGACAACAGGCAACTAAAGATCCTGGCCTTCTCGCACTCTTGGGAACTACACAGTGGAGCAAGGGCCTGATATAACAAAATTGTATAGAAATATCCATAAAAATTCTATAATTCCATCATTACAATAGGTTCATCATTACAATACTGTAATATTCTTTGTTTAACTTATATAAGAAAAGATGATGAGAGGAAAGAGCATCACGCGACGTAAGGGGACGGAGGGCGTAAGTTTATAGTGTTCATTTTCGCCGATATCAGGTAAACTGTGATTACGGCGGATTAGAAAGCCATCTGCAAAGGGCTTGCTGTATTTACTTGCATAAACGTTTTGCATTATCGGAAAGGATGTATGTATGCCTGACCCCACAAATAAAGCTGAGCTGCTAGAAATGGTGGAAGAAAGTTACGCGGCTTTCGAAGCGTTACTCGCTCCACTTAGCGAGGCCCAGTTGAGCGAGGCAGCATTGAGCAATGGTTGGTCGCTCAAAGATATCCTGGCTCATCTGGCAGCCTGGCACTATCGCGCGGCCCAGGTTATTGAGGCAGCTCAGCGCAATGAACAGGCGCAGCTCACCCCTTCGACGAAAACAGACGAAGAGGTGGACCAGTTTAATCATGCGACCTTCGTTGCTAATCGCTCACGCCCGCTGGCTGAGGTCAGGAAGGATTTCCGTAGCTCTTATCAACGGCTCCTCGCAGCAACTAAAGCCCTGAGCGAGGCGGCGCTGTTTGAGCCTGAATATTTTTCCTGGATGAAGGGCACTGCATTCTGGCAGGTTGTCAAGGGCGATACCTTTGGACACTACGCTGAGCACAAACCGGATATCGAGGCCTGGCTAGCGCGCCAACGATCCTGATCGTCTTTGCAACCAGGGTCTCGCGGCCACAAGCTTCGTTTGAAGAAGATGCCGGGCCGGCAATCGGCCTGCAAGCTATCGGCATCTCGTATGTCTGCTAAGAGCTCGGGCCAGGATAATCTAACGCTAACGATTATCCTGGCGAGCATATCACCAAACCAGAGCCTTATCTGTTCATCAAGCACTAAGCCTGTGCGCATGCGAGCTATAAGCTCGCATTGGGTCCCAGATAGCCGCTGGCATGGGCGATAATATCCTGAGTTCTCAAGGGCTTGCTCAAATAGGCGCTGGCTCCCGCCAAGCGCGCTTTGAGCTTATCTACAAGTCCGCAGCGGCGTGCGATAATTACGATGGTAATGCCGGCAAAACGGGGATGTTCTTTGAGAAAATGGGCAATTTGGTAGCCATTCATACGAGGTAGCACAAGATCCAGAAAGAGCAGGGCTGGCAGTTGCTCTTCGGTTCTTAACAGCCAGCGCAGAGCTTCGTAACCATCGGAAAAGGCGACAACCTGATAGCCAGCGCAGGCCAGGCAAAAGGCGACGATTTTGCGTGTGGTAGCCGAATCGTCAATGACCAAAATAAGCTTGCTCTGCCCTTCGTTCCCTACTACATTTTGTCCGTATCGATCCACGCGCTTCCCTCCGCCTGCAGCAATTCTATCAAGTCACGCATCTCCCACACAATCAAAAGGGCCTGGCGAATCTGGCGCTGAGCAATACAGCGCTGAAAACGTACAAGGCACAGCTGCATCTGAATCTGCAGTTCAAGCCACTCAGTCCAGCTCAAAGTCGTAAATGGGGCATCGTATCCCACCTCCTCCTCTACATTCCAGGCCTGGCGTATGGCCTTTAGAATACGGTGCCGTTGGGATGGTTTTTCCTCGCTCACATATGCCTCCTCAACAAAACCAGTGTGCATCGGATACCTTCTATCCGATAACTTGAGTATAGCATTACTGTATCGCATTTGTAAATATGATATGATTTGATAATATTAGTTACACAACCCTCTCAATAAACTACAGACATGAGTGAAAATGCAGGCCATCCAGAGCTTCCAGGATACGTTTCGATTAGAGGTGCGGCAAAACTTCTTGGTATTTCAGAAAAAACGGTTTATCATTATGTGGATCAAGGCCGTTTACCCGCAATGTGGGCTGCTAATGTATTGATGATCTCTATAGAGGATGTCCAGAAATTTCAACGCGGGCCCTCGGGTCGTCCGCGCAAAAATACTCCTCCCTGGCGCCTTCCTACGGGCGACAATACCCAATTTATGACTATGATCCAGGTGCAGATACGCTCCCAACAACATGAGGCGCTTGTAAAAAAGCTGGAACAGATCAAGAAGGGTGAGCGGCATATCTTTCCGGGCACTGCTATTCGCTCTATCATGCACAGCGAGACCGAGCCCGATCAGCTGGTGATCGTCCTCTCCTGGCGCAAAGCCGTCATGCCCGATCAAGCCGAGCGCGAGACAGCCCTTGAGGCTTTTCGCCGCGAGCTTGCTGATGTGCTGGATTGGAGCACTGCCCGCTATAATAGCGGCTCCGTCCTCATGCATACTTCCTGAGATAAGAAACTAAGTTCCGAACCAGGCGTGGAACAGGGGTTATAAAGGAAATGGATCGTGAGGATTGGGTGGAAGGACAAGCTCGGACCGGCCAAAAGCCTCGCCTGCGACAGCGAAGTTCAGACCAATATGCGCATCCATGGCAAGGAAATGCTCTCTCGATAGAGGAGAAAGGGTCGTGTGTCAGTGAAAGCGAAGAAGGCTTACTCTCGTCCTCGTTTCAGATGTGCGCCTTAATGAGTGAGGTGCTCGGTAGCGCACCCATGGACCCACCAGCCCTCCTCGCTTACATGCATCCCGGTTTCGTCTTGATGCAAGACCCGTGTCTTGAGTAGGGTTGTCTTGAGCTGCGTATCCCAGGCAGCCAGATGCTGATGACAGTTCTGGACACATGGCACTACCTTAGCAGATTGGTTGCCAGAATGCATGACGTAGCTCTTCTGAACAGTTACGGATTTAACATGTCTCCTCAGCTTCCCTCTTGATCACTGAGGCCTGAATACCCGCTCTGTAAGCAAGCTTAGGACTTCCCTTTGTTGAGGTCCTGAGCAGCGGCATCGGAGATCACGATCACATCCTGTCCATAACGTGTCACCTGGTCGGCAGCGAAGACAGAAAAACGCTTACTGATGTTTTCGAGCAATCCGCCAGCCATCTCGAAGGAGATGATGCGCATAGTAGCGGGCGTAGAGGTATCCAGCAGGATATTGCCCACGGTACCAACTACGTTGCCGCTTTCGCTTAACACACGAAAGGCGAGCAGGCTATGTCCCATCACCAGTGTGGAGAGTTCCTTTTTGTCACCTTCTTTGATGAGCATATTTTCGTGCGCGAAGGTAATGGCATCGGCACCTACACTGTGAATTGAACTGGCAAGCAGCACACGATGGCCGAAGAGCCCGGTCTTGATGAGGAAAGCGCGTATCGTGTTGCTCTGCTCGTCAAAATAGAAATCGTTTATTGTACCCATTTTGGTGCCCGTATCGATGCTTACGGCTGCCAGCCCCTTGATCTCTGACCATTTTCTGGTCTCTGCTGCATTGTTTTGCATATGCTTGTATCACCCCACCTGTAATGAGTGTTATGGCGAAGTCCGTTTCAGTTGTTTGACCGTTGTTACAATGGCGGATTTCTGCCAGGAGCAAATGGCGCAACCCTCTGCGAACCGGCTCTAGATCGAGGAAGATCCAAAAAAACCTTGTGCCATAGAAAATGACTGCGCTTTTTTCAGCCATCTTCTCAATCCGGCCCTCAATACTTCAGAGCCAGAAAGCAACACGAAATGTAACAAAGTTGACGCATAAAATGGTGCATCTTTCTGTGAAACCGCTTCTAGGCTGGTTTGGTTCTTTGCCAGGTATGTTGTCGTATTGCTCAAAAATAAGAGTTCAAGAGCAGACAGTGAGAGCGATGAAAAAAAGATCTAAGATCTGCCATTTTATGCGGCAGACGAGCATCTTCTGTCAGCTCACTCAAAAGTTGCGCTAATAATCAGGGCAAAGCCGCGCAATTTACCTGTCAAACGATAGTGTACCTTGCCGTGTCAATAGCGGGTTCAAATTCCCCATCACTGACAGCTGCTATCAGCACTTTCGTCTTCAACGCCTTGAACCTCCCAAGCCAGACCGGATCACACGCATCATTCGCTCAACCTATCACAGTTTTGAAACACGTCTGTATGAGACCACGCTCGGCAGTTTAGATGAAAGGGAGAGATAAGAAACCAAGTTCCGAGCCAGGCGTGGAACTGGGGCTATAAAGAAAATGGATCGTGTTTGAGGGAAGAGCCACCCGCAGACTTGTAAGGATTTCGCCCGTGGAATGGGCCAGTCTACAATGCTGGGCTTTACATCTCTACTGAAATAGTAATGATAAAATAGGCATCTGAAGAAGAAATACAAGACCACTGGAACGGGAAGTGAAACGAATAGACCTATGCAAGGGAAAGACAACACGGAAGAAGCTGCATCTACAAATAATCTGCCACAGACGGTGCCTACGACGAATGAGGAATTGCAAGAAACAGCGATAGATAACACAGCGGATATCACTCCCAGGTATATGACAACGGCGCTCATTGTGCTTGCTGGCTGTGTGGCCCTGATGTTTACTGGTTTTGGAATTATCATCCCCATTTTTCCGCAGCGGTTGGCGTCGTTGGGGCTGGGAGTGGAGATGCTGGCACTAATGGAGGGAGCTTTTGGCCTGGGTACGTTCCTTTTCAGCGCGCCTCTAGGGATATTAGCAGATCGTATTGGTCGTAAACCGGTTGTACTGTTCAGTCTTGGTGGTTTCATCCTTACCAATCTGGTACTGGCGACTGTCAATATCCCAGCCTTGTTTCTAGCTGTACGCTTCGTTGAGGGCGCAGTGGCTGCTGGTCTGATGCCTGCCGCAATGGCAATCGTAGGGGATAGCGTGCCAGTAACTCATCAGGGGCGCTGGGTTGGGTACATCTCTTCAGCGAGCGCGGCAGGAATTGCGCTGGGTCCGGGGCTGGGTGGATTTCTCTACCAGATATTGGGGTACTCTAGTCCCTTTCTGCTCTCGGCTGGGCTCGCATTACTAGCATCTGTCTTGACGCTTGTGCTCTTGCCGGAGACCCTTGCAAAACAGGTGCTCAAAGAGAGACGGCAGCGCAAGAGGAAGCAGCAAGAAAAGGGATCAGATGCTACTACGCTGGTAACGGTGAGGCTCGTATGGATCTTCCTGCCACTGCTCAGCATTGACCTTTTGGTAGCGTTTTGGTTTCCCTTCATTTTGCCCCAACTGCCCTTCTATTTCGCGAAGGTGCTTCATCTTCAACCGATTGATTACGGCCTGATCATCAGCAGCGCTAGCAGCGGATTTGCGGTATTCCCCTTGATTTTTGGGCGTCTTAGCGATACCTCCTCGAAAAAGCTGCTGATCGTGATCGGTGGGCTGCTTGATATGTCTTT
The DNA here is from genome assembly GCF_004208415.1 of Ktedonosporobacter rubrisoli. Taxonomy (GTDB): domain Bacteria; phylum Chloroflexota; class Ktedonobacteria; order Ktedonobacterales; family Ktedonobacteraceae; genus Ktedonosporobacter; species Ktedonosporobacter rubrisoli. Next base: position 765,768 of record NZ_CP035758.1, read on the forward strand.
CTGTCTCGGGCTGCTCTTTCTCCATCAATACCCACTGCTGATCGTGACAAGCGTCATCAGTAGTCTGGGGGCTTCGTTGATCCTGCCAGCGCTGGCGGCGGTGTATTTGGGAACGACAACGGAGCGTAATCGTTCGCAGGTCATGGGCTTGCGAGAAACGGCCATCTCGTTGGGGGTGTTGCTTGGTCCGCTGGCACAGGCGGTGACTGGGCCATTCATCACGGCCCAGACGGCGTTCGCCGTTGGTGCTGTAATATACCTGCTGGCCATTCTGCTAGCGCTGGTTGCTTTGAAAGATCCGCCAAAGTCGGGAGAGCATCAAAGTTCTTGAAGCCTTCTATAATTGGTCGAGATTAGAGCATTCCGTGCAAGGATTGTTCTCTTTATGAGCCGCCAGTCATTTCCCTCTCACCATTTGCTTACGGGCATGACGTTGACCTCGACAGTTCAGCAGAACTCAGGTATACTTTGGGAAAAAGCGGCTTCTGCTTTCTCACACGCAGAAGTCACAGGCAAGGAGGCCCCAGCATGAGCGAGCAGCCAGGCGAACATCCTAGCACCTATATGGTCCAGGATCGCTCCAACCAGCAAGAACTTGAGCGGGTCCATCTACAGGATCAGATGATCACCACAGCTATGGGCGGCGTGCTCCCCGAACAAGAAGATTCCACAGCCTTGAGACGCATCTTAGATGTCGGCTGCGGCACCGGCGATTGGTCCATCGAGGTCGCCAGAACCCTGCCCACGCTAGAACGTGTGGTGGGCGTGGATATGAGTGCACACATGCTCACTTTCGCCCGTGAGCAAGCCCAGCAGCAGGGTGCCGAGCGGGTCGAGTTTGCCAGCATGGACGCCTTGCGCATGCTCGAATTTCCTAACGCCTCTTTTGATCTTGTCAATCAGCGCTTCGGCCAGAGCTGGATACGCACCTGGGACTGGCCCAAGCTCCTCAGCGAGTATCAGCGCGTCTGTCGGCCCGGCGGCATCATCCGCATCACCGAAGGAACCTTTTCTCTGGAGAGCTTCAGCCCAGCGCTTAACCGGCTTAATGAGCTCTGCATGCAAGCCTTCTTCCAGGCGGGCCATCTCTTCACACCCACCGGTGACGGAATCACTAGCCATCTTGCCCGCGTGCTCACCCAGTACGGGCTCACCCAGGTGCAAACACACACCTGGAACCTGGAATTTCGCGCTGGAACCCCAGCCGGCCAACTCTGCATAGAAGATATACGGCAAGGCTATCGCACGATCATGCCTTTTCTGCGCAAATGGGGTAGCATGCCGAAGGACTATGAGCAGCTCTATCACCAGGCGCTCCGCGAGTTGCAAGAGCCTGGCTGGGCCTCTCCCTGGACCCTGGTGACCGCCTGGGGCCGCAATCCGGGCCCCACGAGCGCGCATCTGCGCTTCGCCTGAATAAGGAGAGGAGATGCGCCAGCCTGCTCGCCTTGAAGCAGACTGCCGATCCGAGGTAGCAGAGATGGCGCGCAGCTTTTCATTAAACAGATCTGGCCCTTTCAGAACCCGGGCCATGCCTGTTCAGCTTGACCTAGTTTCAGGCCAAAGGGAAATTATATGGAGAGGGCTCGATCAATTGCCAGCGCCAGGGCAAGATAGCATCGCGCTGTACAACCTCATCGATAGTGATCTCTAGCAAGCGTTCAGCTCCAGGCAAAGCGGCAATCCGCTCTTCATCCCAGATAATCGAGGCGCGGCCCGTGATCTGCAAAGTGCTCCCCGTGGCAAAATCCGGAATGAGCAAGCCTACGTGGGGATTGACCAGGATATTCCCCAGGGTCTGGAACATGCCATTGCCTGCATAGTCCGGCAGCAGCAGCCTACTAGCATCTACAACCCGCACAAAACCAGGTTCGCCGCCTCGATGCGAGGCATCTGCCCCGCCGCGCTCATGAAAGCTTGAGATGAACAGCGTATCGGCCCGCCGAACCCAGCTCTGTTGCTCTTGCGTCAATCCTTCACTTCGCTGGATGTGCGACACTTCCTTGCGCTCTAAGGCTTCCAGGACAAGCGCACGCTGCTGAATAAAGCGGGGACAGTTAAAGTAGACCTGTTCGGTATCTATAGTAATGCTGGCATCCTTCTCTATGTGAGCCCGCCCATTTATGCGTAAACGTAGGCGCGTCTCCAGCTCAATCGCGAGCAAGCCCACAGCTTCGTGCTCGCGCAAGTTTTCCCATAAAGGATCGCCTGGAAGCTCATGAGCCGCGATACGAAGATGCTGCAAGTCTCCAATCTGAATAAAGCCCGGCTCGCCGCTCAGAAACGAGGTCCACAAACGCCCGCAGCTATCAACTGAGCTCACAATAAGCATATACTGACGCGATAGAAAACGTTGGGCCATCGACGAGAGAATTGGCCGAATACCCGCGCCAACGCGCTCCCCCATATCGCCATTAGCAGCCCTTCTCTGCACCGCCAGCTCGCCTTCATGAAATGGATTTGCCATTACTTTCTCCTCAGCCAGAAGCATAGAACCAACGCAGGATAATATCTTGCCCATGTAAGCGCTTTTACTCTTCTAACACTTTTGCTAAAATTGCGCTCCAATCTCCTCAAGCTTCGCGAACTTGACGCCTCTTCGCCTAACCATCCAAGGTCATCTCACAACTTCAAGCCGCGTCTCATTGCCTCTTCACTATAAAAATCACGCCCTTATTTGTCAAGATAAAAATTTCGAACGTTTAGTTCATTTTCCCCGATAAGAAGGAAGAGCAGAGCACACCATCCCCGACGTATCACAATTTGGGCACACCTTCATAGGATCTTGCAGCGGCTAAGTAGCAAGATCGTATGGTAGAGCCTGAACGCCTGGAGGGCGCGGGATTGGCAAAAAAACAAAGTACATATTTTTTCCGCATCTGGCTATATTTTCTAAAACGTGCTACTATACTCTATGTGCCTATTCAGCAACGATACTTTCTTGTGATGTTTCAGGCTGGATACTCATTCAGCCAGGAGGAAAGGAGGGAAATTGTGTTAGCACGTGTTTTAGAGCGTGAGCGGCAAGACATTGTACACCTCCTGACCTTGCACAATCAGTAGGTATCGTGTAAGAGAAATAGTATCAATCTTCTTCTTTTGCTGCCCCACCTCTCAGTGCTCTTTCCAGCTGCTCTTCTCTAGTTTGGACGAATGCTAGCATCCGATCTTTGCGCTTGACTTGCCAGATGCCGGCATGTTTCGTTGCAAGCCTGCTTAAAGAGGAAGCAAAACCAATTAAGCTGAATAGGATGAACTATCATACCTATCATAAAGATCATTGGAGGCAGACTAATTGAAGGATCGGCAATATCTTGATCTTCTCAAAGAGGGTGTTCACGTCTGGAATAAGTGGAGGCAAGAACACCCCGATATTACCCCTGATCTACGCGAGGCGGATCTGGCCTGGACCTGTTTGAGCAACGTCGATTTGAGCGGCGTAGATCTGAGAGGCGCAGACTTTACCTGGACGGATCTCTATCGAGCCAATTTGATAGGGACCAATCTAAGCCGGGCCAATCTTAGCGGCGCGGATCTGAGCTGCACCCATCTTTATCATGCTAACTTGTCTGGTGCAGATCTCAACGGGACGCTATTGTATCGAGCGGACCTACGCGAGGCAAATCTTGGCGAAACGAATCTGCATAAGGCAGTACTTGAAGAGACCGTGCTGAACTGAGCACGGCAAAGAAAGGATTGTATGCCTAAAGAGAGAGATGAAATTCTTGTCGTTGGGGAAATAGTCGAAGTATTCCCCAAGTCCATGTTTAAAATCCAGCTCGACGAGCAGCACCAGGTAATGGCGGTACCCGCTGGACGCCTACGCTTGTCAAACATACGTCTTGTAGCAGGCGATAAGGTTCGCGTTGCGCTCTCGCCCTATGACCTGACACGAGGCCGCATTACCTGGCGTATTAACGAAGGCCGGCAAGCTCGCTAAGCAGGAGCCTTCAGCTTTGTGTGCAAAAACATTTATATAGCACATTCCTGCTGTGCCCTTCCCATGTTGAGCGGTCAGGGGCTTTTCTCAGCCCACTGAAGGGCATCAAAGTCCTGCCGCTCAGTTGCACTTGATAAATCCTTGCTGCTCCTCCCTTACAGAATTTGGAGGGGAAGAGCAGCAAAAACCTGCCAGCAGAGTTTAGGGCTCTCTGGTCAGGACACCCTTCACACTTTTTTGCAAAGGCTCTTTTTCCTCCTTCTGCTCCTTACGCTGCCCGGGAATCAACAAAGAGCTGAATGCTCCCAGCAACACGAAGAGAGCTGCGACTCGCGCGGCATTGCGCGTCCCACTGGTAGCAGCAAGATCATAGATGTCTTTGATGGTCTTCTCAAGGAGTGCCGGAGGCAGGGAGGTAGCTGGCGAGGACGACCCTGAGCCAGGATTGGCAATGTGTATATCTCCTCCGCGGCCACCGACAGCGCCTGCATCGAAGGCCTGCTCAATGGAGGGTTTGAAGCCAGCAGGAATGATGGCGCTCTTGCTCACCTCTGCAGTTGCGGTAGCGCTTAGCGAGCTTGCCAGAACCACGCCTAACACGGCGACTCCAATGGCGGCGCCCACCTGTTGAAGCGTATTGTTGGCTCCAGATCCCGCTCCGTAATGCCGAGGCGGAATGTCACTAAGCACAACACTGGTCAACTGGACAATAGCCAGACCTAAACCCAGGCCATAGAGCAAAAAGATCGGCGCGAAGACCAGGATAGGGGTCGTGGGCTCTATGAAGAGGCTGATCAGAAAAATGGCGATAGTTTCCACAAGCATACCCAGGGCTACAACCCATTTGGGGCCAAAGCGGGCTGCCAGGACCCCGGCAAGAGGTGCAGTGATAAATGAGCCAAGCGCGAATGGCAAGAAGACAAGACCTGTCTCAAAAGCTGTTAATCCACGCGCGCTCTGCAAGTAGATTGACATGAAAAAGAGTATGCCAAATTCGCCAAGATTGACGACGGCGACCGTGAAGAGGCCAAAGCGAAAACCAGGGTAATGTAACAGGCTGAAGTTGAAAAGCGGGTCCTGCCCTCGTTTGAGCAATAGCTGCTCATACCATACAAATGCGCCAAGCGCAATCACGGCCCCGACAAGCAAGGCACAGGAGAAAGAAATACCTCCCACAGGCCAGGAGAATGAACCGATGCTGAAAGTCTCTTTTGGAACGAACCAGCCGTAGGTCTGCCCTTCTGTCAATCCCAGAATGGCAGCAGCAAGCCCAAGAGAGACAAGGAGGATACCTGGCACATCTAGAGAAAGTTTCTGCTGTTCATCGCGTGACTCATCAAGCCAGAGGAAGCTCCCGATAATCACCACAGCCCCAATGGGAATGTTAATCAAAAAGGCCCACTGCCAGCTGACAGCAGTGGCAAACCAGCCTCCCAATAAGGGGCCAATCGCTCCGGCAATTCCCGCTGTTGCGCCCCACACGCCAAAGGCAATATCACGCGACCGCCCACTAAAGGAGGCCGAGAGCAGGGAAAGCGCCGCCGGAGAGGCCATAGCAGCGCCCATTCCTTGTATGACACGCCCAATAAGCACAATGCTGATGTTAGGAGCGAAACTTACGCATGCAGAGCCAATAATAAAGCAGACTACGCCCGCCACAAAAATACGCCTCCGGCCAAGACTATCGCTCAATCTTCCCCAGGTGATAATGAACGCCCCAAAAACAACTGAATAAGATGCACTGACCCATTCTAAATCGCTGAGTGTGGCCCCAAACTGGTTGCGCATGGCTGGCAAGGTGACATTGACTACTGTGCTATCCAGAACCGTAATTGCCAGGGAAAGGCTGAGGATGAGCAGGGATAACCATTGGCGCCCACTCGGGCGCGACTCAACCGGAAACGCCGCTTCATGTGTGTTCACAAGTGCAGTCCTTTCACTGATATAGGGACGGTCGTGCGACACGACGCTCCCCATTCCTTGATTTTTTCGATGGTTCACCAAACAATTGGTGGGTTACGAACACAAAAAAAAGAGAGTGGACTATTGGCTTGCACTCTCATGCTTGCGCAGACCCGCGACAAGAATATCCAGTATTTCCCTCGCTATCTCCTGGCGAGCCACTGTGGTAATTGGCCCCGGGATGGCATAGATACTTTCAACCATACCAAGCACGGCTCCCGCCACATGCGCAAAATCGTGCTGCCCAATTTCACCTCGCTCATATCCGCTACGAAGCGCGCTCTCGATAGGCGCAAGCATAGAGCTATAGGCAACTTCGGTAATTCGCTGAGTATGTACAGGATCGAGGGCAGGCATATCCGAATATATTAGCCGGACCAGATCCATTGGCGGCTGAGAGAGCAACCAATCAGCTATGGCATAAAGCGAGGCCAGGAGATCTGGCGCAGCCTGGGCAATGGCCTCACGAAGCCCCTGCTGATGGCGGCGAAAGTTTCGCTCAATCACTTCCATGAAAAGCTGTTCCTTTCCCCCGGGGATATGATAGTAGAGCGTTGTATGATGCACACCAACGCTGCTGGCAATATCGCGCAAGGTGACGGCGCGATACCCGCGTTGCGCGAATAGTTTCTCGGCTCCATCAAGTACACGCTCGCGCGCTTCGGTAGACTCAAATGATTGTGGCATGCTATTTTCTCCCCACCAACATGTTTGTTAGTACCACTATAACAAAGAACAATCCACCTGTCAACGCCTTTTCCATCTGCTCTCAGGGTTTTGCAGTTCTGGTTTGTGTACCGCCCGGCGCGGCAACGGGGCAGGAGCAACTAGCTGGCTTGCCTCTCAGCTTTATGCTCCTCTTGTAATGACAGAAGATGGCAGCCCGACTCTGACCTGAAATTCCTGCCATGAGTTATAGAGTATCTGATCCTCCCTGAGCCAGCGCAGCGCCTTGAGAAAGACCGTGCTGGTCATGTCTTCGGCCAAGGTGGGATCGCCGATCTTATTGGAGATAAAACGTTGGAGATCAGCAGCATACGCGCGGTAAATCTCCGCCAATCAGTTTAAGCGATCCTGTCGGCGCGCGTGGTTGGAAAATTGCATAGCGCAATGGTTCCTTTCCGAGACTCTCAGATTTTTCACTTTAGTATTCAGGGAGACGTTACAGCCAGAAGTAAAGTAGAAGCCTTATCGCACAAAATTTCTAATATGATATACTCATTTCATTACACATCTTTTATAGGAGTTTATTTTATGTCAACTGGCCAGGGAAGGTCGTTTTCAACGCTGCAAAATGCAGGTTGAAGAACTCCTCACTAACGCCTGAGGGAAAGATGATGGGGCAATCTAATGAAAGGAAGCAGAGATCCAGATGGACAAACGAGCTCCGTACATTCATGCCATCCAGGATGCTTACCCCGATCTCTCCATTGAAACCGTACAGCTCAATCAGCATGGGCAATTCAATGATATTCTCGTCGTGAATAACGAGAGCATCTTTCGCTTTCCCAAAACGCAACGTGAGGCAGCCAGATTGGGCACAGAAATCGCACTTCTGCGGAGTTTACAAAGTCATGTGACGCTTCCCATTCCTGATCCCCTGTACCAGAGCAAGGAAGCCACTTCTATTGGCCAGATCTTTATGGGATATCGTCTGCTGCCAGGGGAGCCACTCTGGCCTGAAACACTCAAGGCTCTCAAAGACGAAGAAGTGCAGCACCTGGCAGATCAATTAGCGACGTTTCTCCGCCAACTCCATACTATTCCTGTGGATGCACTTGAGGTGAAGCTTCCAGACTTTCAGGGATGTGAAGAATGGAGAGATTTGTACAAGCGCTTTCGGAGCAAACTGTTTCCTTTCATGCGGCCGGATGCACGCTGCCTGGTCGCTGAGCAGTTCGAAGATTTCTTGAGCGATGAGCGCAACTGTCACTACACCCCAACCCTCGTTCATGGCGATTTTGGGAGATCTAACATTCTCTACAATGCCGAGACGAAAAGCATTAGTGGGATCATCGACTTCAGCTCAGCAGGATGGGGCGATCCCGCTGTCGATTTTGCAGCTATTCTCAGCCCTGTCTGCTATGGAGAGCCATTTCTTGAACGCTTTTCTGTCCATTATCCAGGAATCGAGGCATTGTTGTCACGCGCTCGCTTCTATGTAGGAACGTTCGCCTTGCAGGAAGCCTTATTTGGCCTGGAAGACGGCGATCGAGAAGCTTTTGAACGCGGGATTGTAGAATACCGATAACGTTTGCCCCTGCTCACAGACGCGCCCGTACGGGCGGGAAATGGCAAGAGACGCATTTTATTTTTGCTCCTTGTATTGTCGCCCTTTCCATTCTACGCCTTTGCGACGATAATACCAGCGAATCGAGTTCACAAGGATGAGGCAGTCAAACAGTATTGAGATGGGATGTAGCAAACAGAGCAGGAGCATCATTCCACGCGCCCTATGCTCAAAACGCAAAGAGAGCATTATACGCATCATTACAGGTAATGCAGAACTTAGCGCTGCAAGCACTATCAGGGACAGTGATTGCGGAACAAACAGTGAATACAACAGGAATGCTGGCGGCAGAACATAGAGCAGCAGGTTGAGAAGAAGCCCAAACAGGGCAAACATCAGCGAATGGCAGTAGAACGCGAAGTAATTTCGTGAGTATCCCCTCCAGACCTCAGCCAGAGAGCGGTACATCCGGCAGCGGACCAACAAGAACGCATCAACGAAGAGCAGGCGATAGCCAGCTGCTCTGGCTTCCCGTGCTAACTCGACATCCTCCAGGAGCGTGCCTTTCACCGCGGTATGCCCTCCAATAGCCTCATATGCCGAGCGCTCGAAGCAGAGGAGTTGACCGTTCCCGGTTGCCAGAATTGGTTCCTTACTTCGATTCAGAAGGGCAATAGGGAGAGAGGACAGATTCAGAAAATTGAGGGAGGGCATGATCAGGCGTTCTCCAAAACTGCTCAAGATGTATTCAGGTTGAGCAGTCAACATCTGTACAGTATGTTGCTTCATACAAGCAAGTACAGAGGCAATCGTGTCAGGATCATGGATGGTATCGGCATCAGTAAAGAACAGGAAATCGCCTTGCGCGACCTGTGAGAGCTGATGGCAGGCGAAGTTTTTGCCTGCCCATCCAGCCGGCAGTTCGGCACCTCGGAAAAGGCGAAGTCGTCCCTTTTGATCTGGCGGCAACGCCTCAATGATGTGCACAACTATCTCTGCCGTCGCATCATCGCTATTGTCATCCAGCACAAGCACTTCCAATCGCTCGTACCGCTGTGCTACTAGAGAACGAACACAGGCCGCGATATTCTTCTCCTCATTGCGTGCTGGGACCAGGATTGAGAAGAACGGTGCGCTTTGCTGCTCCTCCTTTTTCATATGGATAGGTCTCAAACGTGAGAAAGTGAGTAGGTTCAGGATGAGGATGACCAGGAAGATGGAGATGAGGCCAGAGCTCATGCACAGAAGTAGAAACGGTAGATCGAATGCGAACATTTTTACTGCCTTTCTATCTTATTTAGGAGATTGCTTGATGGTTTCGTTTCTTGATATGTTTATGAAGGCTGCCTCAGAGAGCTTTCTTGATAGGGAATCAAGCGACTTGTCGCCAACATAGCCAACATCAATTGAGCGAGTACAGCCGCCGTAAACGTCATAAGCCCTGATCGAAGTGCCAGATAGTAGTAGAACTATCCTGTCGTTCTACAAGCAGAGAGATTACTGCATCAGCTCTATTCTCCTCAACGCGAAAAAAGGGGTGAAAGCTCATCATAGGCCCTTCGACGAGTAGCTCGCTTTCACCATGTCCTAAAAAGAGCAGCGCAAGGCCCGTATCCTTTGTCTGTACATTGCGTGTCAGCAACAGCAGCGTTTCTGGCAAAGGCGTCCACAAAGTGGCAGAGAGGGGAGGCTGGACCCACCCGATAACCTCACGATCAATGGAGAGCTCGATGAGTCGATGCCAATCCGTATCGAATACCTGGCACCCCCGCTGTGTAAGCTGATAGAGGCGCTGCCCATCCTTGCTCCAGCGTGGGGCCTCAGACACCCTTGTGCCTCCTGTAGAAAGCCCCAAAGCCTCATCGAGTGTGCGTAGCTCTTGTGGACGGGTCGATCCATCAGCAGAGACGACAAAGAGGCGCTCGTGCGTGACTTCCTCAGCAAGCCTCTCTATAGACGTGTAGGCAAGCCAACGACTGTCCGGGGACCAGTTGAGCGCCTGGCCATTATTCAGTGGCACACAACGCGCAAGCACCTGACTATGCCCTCCATCGAGTGAGAGACTGATGAGATCACAGAAAAAGTGTTGGCGCAGAGCATGTTGCGCACGAGAACGAAACAGAGCCACCGCGTGACCATCGGGAGCCAGTTTCCACCCGCTGAAAACTCGCTGGTCTCTGGTCAGGCTACGCGCATTCCCAGTGGTGGAGCGTTGTATATGCAACAGCAGATCAAGAGCTTGTTGTGTTCGGTTCATATAAGCCTCCATGCAAAACGAAGTGGATGAGAGGAGTATAGCGTTTGAGGGCCTGCCTGTGATCACCTATAGGTAGCTATTTTTCTGTTGACATTCGGGGGACCCTTCAAGCAAGGGCCGCAAGAGAGCATACAGAGAATGTGATCTCGTTCCCCCAAAAGTTGGGTCTCTTTTTCCCCCAGAAAGGTGTGCATCTCCTCGATGGGAAGGTGATATACTTTCACTGTGCTACTCTCTGAAAGGAGTATCTTGACAGGTGTTTCATCCCTCTGCTAGAGAAAGATTACCTACAATGTCCAAGCTATTCTCTCGTCGGCATCATCCTTCCTCAAACCGCGATCCCTTCCCCCGCTTGGCTTCTCAAGCTTACAGATGCGTATAGGATGCGCCTATATCTGGATAAATCTATTTTTTGTGGGAGTGTTTTTCATACTGGTTTTTGTATTGAACTGGTTAGTCGTCTGGCTTCCTCAGCATACTCCTGCAAGCCGTATCTGGTGGTGGGCCTCCATCTTTCTCCCTAGTGCAGCTATGCTGCTTGGAATAGTGGTGCCAAGCTTTGCTTTAATAGGTGGACTGTTTGGATTGTGGACATCTCGCAAGTTGTCGCGACGTTTACGCCACCTCGCTCAGGCAACCCTGGTCATTGCGAATGGCGACTATACGCTACGTGTTCCGGTCCAGCGCAAAGACGAGGTGGGCATTCTCGAAGAGCAATTTAATCGTATGGCGCGTCGATTGGCTGAGAGCCAACAGCGGGAGCAAGAACTGCTCGCTCAGAATATACGCTGGGAAGAGCGCACACGTCTTGCGCGCGAGCTGCATGATGCCATCTCACAGAATCTCTTCTCGTTACGCCTGCTCACGGAGGGCCTGCAAACCACCCACCTCGAACCAGCAGTATTCAAGGAGAAGCTTACTACCATTGGGCGCACAGCTGAGGTCATTACACGCGAGATGCGCGCGCTCCTGTTGGAATTACGCCCTGTGCAATTGGAGGATCTTGGGCTCAAAGAAGCTCTGGAGGAACTTGCCGTCATGTATCACACGCGGCTCAATCTGACCATTAGCACCGATATTGCCGAGCTGTGCTTGCCAGTTCAAGTGGAGCATGCACTCTTTCGCATAGCCCAAGAGGCAATTTCCAACGCGGTACGCCATGCGCAGGCCAGTCAAATCGGGCTAAGGCTGACGAGCAGGCAAGAAATTGTAGTGTTGAGTATTCAGGATAATGGGAAAGGGTTCGATCCTCTTGCAGAGGGAACACATTATGGTCTGGGGATGCAATCGATGCAAGAGCGTGTTCGAGAGCTCAATGGAATCATACAGATTCAAAGTATTCCTATACAAGGAACATCTATCTCAGTCTGCCTGCCTTATAAGGAGAAAAACAAGGAATGATTCGCGTCGTTATTGTTGATGACCATGCCATCGTTCGTGAAGGGCTGCGTTTCCTTCTCAGCCAGCAGCCAGATATGGAGATTGTTGGCGAGGCAGAGGATGGCCTTCAGGCAGTGGAGCAGTCCCGCAGCCTGCTTCCTGATGTGTTATTACTGGACCTGTTGTTGCCCAGAATGTATGGCATCGAAGCGATCTGGCGTATCAAAGAGGTAAGCCCAAGAACCCAGATCCTGGTCCTCACATCGTACCATGAGGATAAGCAAATTTTTGGTGCCATTCGAGCTGGTGCTCTTTCCTATTTGCTCAAAGATACCCAACCAGGAGATATCGTTGCGGCTATTCGCCTGGCCGCCAGCGGTGAAAGCACCTTGCATCCACAGATTGCCAGGCGAGTTTTTCACGAAGTACAACCACCGCAGCATGCGCTCGACACATTGACGACACGCGAACGGGATGTCCTGATCGAGCTGGCTCACGGTCGCTCAAACCGTGAGATTGCTGCTCGTCTTATGCTGGGAGAGCAAACAATCAAGACATATGTCTCAAATATTTTCACGAAATTGCAGGTAACAGATCGGACTCAGGCCGCCATTTATGCTTTACGACAGCATCTCGTGCCCTTGGAAGACAACATTGAGCAGATATAGCCCTGCTCACCCCGTACGCGCTTGATCGAGATTCAGTCTTGCTCTTAATAAGCATGCCCGGCCTCGATCAGCGCTAGCCAGGGTTTTCGCGCTCTCCTCTTTTTCAGATGAAGCAGCGGCCATGCTATGGCATTGATGGCACTCACCTTGCTAGTGGTGAGTGCATTGAAGATATATCGTGCTCAGGATGACTTCCCAGGACATCTCTTGAGCCGGATCATCCCCTTATAGCAACAAAGGCACGCTTTCATTTTTTGGCCGCTTCCAACCTTTCCGCCAGTCTCTCAGCATAATCGCTACCTACAGGGAAAGCAAAGCATAAGTTTTGGGCGGTCTTTATTCGCCGCTGGGTGGGGCAATGGGGGTTTTAATGCTGACAGGGGTGCCAAAATTGGGCGTACCATCCTCGTTCCAGCTGAAAGGCTGGGCGCGGGCCTGGCGACCCGTGTACTGAAAGTCGGCGCTAGTTTTCGCATGATAGATCATCCAACTTTGTTTCCCATCGGGAGAAGGTACGAAGGTTGCACGACCCGGGCCATAGACTCCAGCCTCGCTGCTATATTGAAATACCGGTCCCTTCTTGAGCCACGAATTTCGGTCAAGTACATCGCCACCTTTATAGATGAGCATACCCAGGCAGTAATTGAAATTTCCGGTATCGCTGCCCGAATAGACAATGAACGTTTTTCCATTATGGTAAAGCGCCTCGGGACCCTCGGCAACCGGATAACTTGACTGACCAGAGTTCGCCCCTCGTTCCCAGGGCTGATCAGGCTCAACAAGCAATTGAGGTGCTGTGCTAACCGTCAGTGGATCGCTCATGGGAGCAATGTAGATAGCGTTAGTGCCTTTTTCCAGGACATACATTAGGTAGAGCTTCCCATTCATTTGCAGCAGCGACGCATCAATTGCGGTAGTTTCGTCGGTGCCTGTGAGCTGACCCTTGTAAGTATAAGGCCCAAGCGGATCGCTGCCACTGCTTTGCAGCACATAAATGCGATGCAACTCATTCTTATCCTGAGCAGCCGCAGTAAAGTAGACAAACCAATGGCGGGAGCCGCGATAGTCCAGCAGGAATAGAGACGGCGACCAGACCTGAAAGGCCGGCTCGCCGGGAGCAGGTGTCCAGATGGTCTGCGAGGTCTGGCCGATCTGCTCAAGATGCGCTGAGTGCCAGATTTCAAGCGAATTGCCAGTGCGGGTGCCAGTTAGATAATAGCTACCATTGTAATAAACAGCAAATGGGTCCGCAATCGGTGCCAATGGATTATGCAACTGCGCGGGTTTTGACATAGGAGCAAATGACGATGTACAGGCTATCTCCGGGATACCGAGGGTCCATATGAACAGGGTCAGGACACCCTTATGCATAAACCTTCTCCTGGTAGTAGTCATACATCTTTCCTTTCTATTTTCGTTCCTTGCTGGTTAAGCTTGCTCAGATTAAGATGAGCTCTCGTGACGCTGCCATTCAGCAGCTGCGACATCCAGAAAGTTGTAGGCCCGACGCGTGCCTTCTGTATCTATATACTGTATGTGAAGCCTATCATGTTCGCATCCGTCTGGCATCTCAAGCTGGATGAGGGTAGGTACAGTGAGCTCGTAGGGCGCTAAGGCCAGGGGGCAGCTTCCTGTGCTTGCCTTTTCGCTCTCCCATGACCAGATTAATTGGCCGCGAAGAGCCTGCGGACTATGATGCGAGACCTGCAAAGAGAGCTCAAACTGAGTATTTTCGGCCAGGTAATCCAGGCCGGGGCGCTGAGGCATGAGATCAAATATAATTACGGTCTCTGCGTTGATATCAGATGGATCGCAGCCGAGCGGCTTTGGCTCTCGCTGCGCGTCATATATGCCACATTTCTCATGTTCAACATCATAGAGCTCGGTATAGATATAGCCGCTCATAGCAGCCTGGCGTCGTAACTCCTGGGTCTGCCAGCGCAGATACCACCCACGCGACTCGGGCGTATCACCGGCTCCATACTCGCCATTGATCAGGGGTAGATTGCGAGCTGGATATCCTGCCACGCCAAGTTGCGTCTCATACCAGCGATCAACGGCTAGCTCATGTCCAAACCAGGTAGAAGCATCATTGGCCAGCTTCTCCGTTATCTCGCGCCAACGCCGGTTATCGTGATCATAATAGTGCCAGTCCAGAACATCGGTCTTGATGTGATTCCAACCGGAATCATCAATGATCGGGCGGCTGTGATCGTGAGCTGCCAGCAAATCGTAGGCCCGGATCACTGCCTCTTGCTTCTCAACATCAAGGGTACTGCGCCAGTCGAGGCCCCACTCTTCGTTATAAATGCCCCAGAGCACAATACTTGGATGACTGCTATCGCGCGCAACCATCAGCGGGAGTTGTTCCTCAAACCTGGCAAGAGCCTGAGCAGAGTAGCGTCCAACGCAAGGCGGCTCGGCCCAGACAAGCAGGCCAAGACGATCAGCCCAGTAGAGCCAGCGCGGGTCTTCAAGCTTGATATGTTTGCGAATAAGATTGTAGCCAGCCTGCAAGGCTAGCTCGACATCCTGGCGCAGAGCCTCATCAGTCGGGGCCGTATAGCCGCTCTCCGGCCAATAGCCCTGATCGAGTGCGCCACGAATGTACAATCGTTCACCGTTGAGCAGTAAGCGATTGCCCTGCACCGCTATTGTACGTAGACCGGTATAGCATTTCACCTGATCTACGCCATCCTTGCTCTCTAGCTTGAGCCACACATTGTACAAGTGTGGATCAGCCGGCGTCCAGAGTTGAGGCTGGGCAATCGATAAGGTAAGCGCGAGGGGTTGTGCATCTTGCAGGCGTATCACCTGCTCTGGCATATCCTCAACGCTTATATGCAGAAGCGCCCCTGCCAAATGAGGACCGTCAAACTCAACGCTGGCATTGATGCCATCAAGCTGCTCGGTAGGAGAGAGAGAGACATGGCGAATAAAGGTAGCAGGCCGGCTCTCCAGCCAGACAGATTGCCAGATGCCGCTACTGGCCGTAAAGGCGCAGCTATCGTAGTCATCGGGGGGATTGCTGCGCTGCTTGCCGTGCGGAATCGCCAGCTTATTCAGGGGCGCCTCGACACGCACAACGAGCTCCCCTTGCCCATCTCTAAGTTCGTCAGTGATATCGAAAGAGAATGGAAGATAGCCTCCAGTATGTTCGCCAACCTGACGCCCGTTAACCCAAACCTGGCAGCGATAATACACAGCCCCAAAATGGAGAATTGTGCGTTCCTGACGCCATGCAGATGGACGCTCAAGGAAGCGCCGATACCAGCCAACTGGCAACCATTCCCGCTGTACTGTTGAGCTCGCTGACTCCCAGGCAAAAGGAACAAGAATGGACTGCGACCAGTTAACTTTTCCCGGCTGTTCCCAATCAGCTTGCCGGCCTTGATCCTCAGGATCGGCAAGAAAGTCCCAGGCGCCATTTAAGCACATCCAACTATGCGAACGATCAAAGTCGGGTCGTGGATATTCTTCACGTATGCTCATTACAAGCTATATCCTTCCATAGAGAAAAGAGAGTACTGGAAACCGTTGGTTCCGCTAACCTTTCACACTGCCAGCCAGAATACCGCGAATGAACTGGCGCTGCAGCGCGATAAACAAAATCAGTATGGGTACAGTCGCTAGCGTGCTGGCGGCAAGAATCTCGCCCCAAGCGTCATGACCAGTCAGTCCAGGCTGGGCGTTATTAATTTGCAAGGCCAGGTTTGAGAGCATTACCTGTAGGGTCTGAAGCGAATCGGAATTGATAATGATTACTGGCCAGACGAAATCGTTATAGATGCCCAGGAACGTAAAGATAGCCAGAGCCGCCAGCGCAGGCCGAATGACCGGCAAGATGATGCGCCAGTACATCCCAAAGGGTGAACAGCCGTCTATTTTAGCTGCCTCAAGCAATTCGTCTGGAACCTCGGAAATTTGCTGACGCGTCCAGAAAATTGCAAAGGCGTTTACCAGCCCAGGCGCTATCAAGCCCTGATAGGTATCGACCCAGTTGAGCGTCCCCATCTCAAAGAGGAGTGGAATGATCATGGCAACGGGAGGCAGCATCATTGTCGCCAGCACGAAAATGAAAAAGAAGCGCTTGCCCCGAAAGTTAAATTTGGCAAAGGCAAAGCCGGCCAGTGGACAGAGGAAAAGAGTTGTCGCGCCTTGAATGAGCAAGACAATGAATGTATTCTCAAAACCGACCCAGAGCGGGACTGCAGAAAGGAGCGTCGTGTAGTTATGCAAGGAGAGCGTTTGTAAATTGACGCTCAACGGCGCAGTAGCGATCTCACCGCCAGGCTTGAGAGAAGAGACGACCATCCAGGCAAGAGGATAGATCGTTACCATGACCGAAACGATCAGGAAGAGGTAGCTGAGCACGTCACCAGGCCGCAAAAAACTGCGCGAGTGTGTTGCATGGCGCGCCACGCTGTGGGTATGCGATTGGGTAGTCATCGTCGCCATAGCCCTAGCTCTCCGTTCCAGCGCGCAGGAAGCGCAACATAACTAGTGACAGGATCACCAGCAAAATGATCAATAAGAAGGTATTGGCCGCACCAGTACCATAGTCAGCATTATTGATGTATGTCGTCAGAAAGAAGCCAGCGGTCATCGTCGAATTGTAGGGGCCACCATTGGTGAGCACCTTTGGTTCAAGAAACATTTGAACGACACCCAATGTAGAAATGACCACCAAAAAGGCGATAGTACGCCGTAGTAATGGAAGCGTAATGTGTAGGAATTGGCGGAAGACACTGGCGCCATCGATGGCTGCGGCCTCGTAAAATTCGGTTGGAATGGATTGAATTGCCGCCAGCATGACCAGCATAGAGAAGCCGCTTCCGCGCCAGAGCACCAGCAGCGCCAAGGTTGGCTTGGCCCACTCGCTGGTTGTAAGCCAGCCAATCGAGGGCAGATGTAGTATATGTAGCAGAGTATTGATCGCGCCAAAGTCCTGATCAAAAAGCACTAGCCAGACCTGTGCGATAGCCACCAGGGGAACCACGTAAGACGACAGAAGAGCCGTGCGAAAGAAGCCACGCAAGCGCAATGTTGAGCGTGAGAGCAACGCGGCAGTAATTACCGCCACAATGATTTGCACCGGCACTGTCAGCACCCAGAGTATAGCTGAATTGGCCAGCGATTGCCAGAACAGATTACTCGTCACGAGATAGGCATAGTTAGACAGACCGATGAAACGCGGAGCTTCATCACCATGCCAGTAGGTAAAGCTCAGGCCCAAAGCATACAGCAAGGGATAGAGGCCAAAGGCAAAAAAGAGGATGAAGAAAGGCGCGATGAAGATATAGGGTGAAAAGCTGCCGCCCAGCCAGCGCCGAAGTCGCCTGAACGGCGAAGACGGCTGCATAGGTGATAGCGAACTTGACGTACTCACGTACATAAATATTCTCCTCTCTGAGGGAAAAAGCAAACCTGGCTGATAAAGGATAGAGGCAGTGCTTGCTCGACCTTTGAATGCGAGATTGGCAGGGTGAGCAAGCACTCATCCTACTGGCGAGCGATCAGGTTCGTTTGGATCTGGCTAGCTGACTTCTGGAGAACCTGTTCGGGCGTCAGCTTTCCGTCGAGCAGCAGCTGAATGTTAGCACCGAAGTATGAAATGGCTTGGTTATACCAGGGCGCATATGTAAAGTTGCCCGGAATATCCTTGACAGTTCCGGTAGCAACCTCCCAGAGGTTCTGGTTACCAAGACCTTCTGGATTCTGAAAGAGCTGCTTCTTCAAGGCCGGTAGGTATGAAGGCAGTGAGGTGTTGAGGCCGCCCGGATAGATCTTGTTAGGTCCGTAGACATGAGTGTAGCCCTCGGGGCTAAAGACCAGGTGCTCATAGAAAAGCCAGGCCAGGTGTGGATTTTTGGCCTTCTTGGGAATGATAAAGGAGCTGCCACCCATTACTGCACCACGCGCACCGCCTTTTTTCCAGGCGGGCAATGGCATAGCGCGCCACTTGCCCCTGGTTTTTTTAAATAGCAGATCAGGGCCATAGACCGCCCAGATAGCCCAGGGATAGAAGGCAATCTGATTGTTCTCTACAGCTGCAACGTCGCCAGGAGATATATAGACAGCGCGAGTGCCGATATTTTCGGTCCGAACCCGATTGAGGAAGTTCATGATGTTGAGATAAGGTTGGGAATCAATCTGTAGCTTTCCCTCTTCGTTGACCATACTTACGCCCTGTTGATTGGCAAACATCTCAACCCAGAGCTGAGAGACGCCCGGGTCTTGCTCCAGATGGATCGGTTTGCACGTAGGCCCGAATTTTTCCTGCAACTTGTGAGCAGCCGCAATCAGGTCATCATAGGTCTCGATTGAGGCCGGATCAACACCAGCCCCCTGCAGCATATCTTCGCGATAATAGAGCAGGCCGGGATCGAGATCCCAGGGAATACCAAAGATGCGGCCATTGTGCGTGTTGACGCGCAGCTTGAAAGGCACGATATCTTTCGTGTACGGCTGAATCCAGTCGGTAATATCGTAGTAATGGGCCGCCAGGACTGGCAGGTTGTTGTCTTCATAGAAAGCCCCATCAGGCACATTGACACCTGTCGCCAGGGTACTGGGCAGCTTGGAATCTACATCGACTGGTACATGCTTGACAGTGATATCAGGATATTTCTTATTGAAGCTGGCAATCGTAGCATCAAATACCTGAAAGAGATCACCCGAGCGATCCCAGATCGTCACGGTTCCAGAGGTCCCATTTTTACCAGTTCCGGAGAGCGAACTTCCGCAGGCGCCCAGACCGAGGCCACCACTGGCTGCAAAAGCTGTTGCTGCTGTCTTGAGAAAGGAACGGCGCGAAAACGATTCCTGGAGAAAAAAGCTCTTACGTTGAGGTTGAGTAGACATCACTGTTTCATCCTTTCCTCGCTTTGAAGAACCATTGAAAGGAAGATATGCAGCCTTTTACAGATAAGAGAGAAATAATAGTAGAAAAATATCCAATCGTTGACGACAGGACGTTCTGTCATCAGCCTGAAAGAGCTGCCTTCTACCAATCCAATAGTTGGTTGCAGAATGGGGCACAAAAATAATAGAATCGTTAAACTGCATCGTTGTCTCACTAAGGAGGAATATTCGCCTTAGTTCAACGTTGAACTAAGTATACCATTAATTAAGAAGTGCTGTCAAGGCTTTCTGTTTGTTCGGTATACTTGCGTGTTGACATGCTTGTCTATTGCATGGTATCATCTCAGGCAGTGAAGCCAGAGTTTAGAGTCTTGTAAATTAATTATTGAAAGAGGGTTTGAATCGACGATGACGGTTCATCTCAAAGATATTGCAGCCTACACGGGGGTCTCGATTAAGACGGTTTCTAATGTCGTGAATGGCAATTATGAACATGTTGGACCGAAGACGAGGACCCTCGTGCTTGAGGCCATCAAGAAATTGAACTATAAGCCGAATGTGGCAGCACGTCATTTGCGCAAGGCTCCGGTAGGTGTTCTGGCTTATGCTTTTCCCGATCTTGCCAACCCTTATTTTGCCGAAGTTGGAGAGGCAATTGTAGCGGTAGCAAATCAGCAGGGCTACACTGTTTTATTGGATTTTACATCGGCTCAGAGGGATAAAGAGCTCAACGTGCTGACGGGCCTCCAACCACATTTGCTCGATGGCGTAATTCTTGACTCTCATGCCCTGGATCTAGAGGATATTGTGCTCAATGATACTCAGAGGCCAATTGTATTACTTGGTGAGCGGCTCTTTGGCGCGTCTGTCGATCACATTTTGATTGATAACGTGGCTGCCTCTTATACGGCAACCAAGCATTTATTAAGTCTGGGTAAGCGACGTATTGCCGCAATAGGTGTGCAGCAGTGCAGAAGCGAGGCGCCATCCTTACGTTTACAGGGTTTTATTCAAGCTCTGACTGAAGAGGGTCTGGCCGTTGATGAGGCCTTGCTGCTTGAAGGTGGACTATGGCATCGAGCAGACGGCGCTGCGGCTATGCGCCGGTTGCTCTCTCTAGACGAACCACCGGATGCTGTTTGTTGTTTTAACGATCTGATGGCCCTGGGCGCGCTATCAGTTCTCAACGAGTCTAGTTACCGCGTCCCTGGGGATATTGCGATTATCGGCATTGATGATATAGAGGATGGCCGCTATGCAAATCCGGCCCTCAGCACGATAGCGCCTGACAAACATGAGATTGCACGCCTGGCGGTAACATTATTGGTCGAGCGCATTAAGGGTACGCGCAATGGTCCTCCTGAATGCATCAAGGCTCCTTTCCGCCTCTGTCCTCGGGCCAGTACTTTGGGATAGGATTGATGTCCTGCATTCCTTGTTGACCCGATCTTCTCCTTCACATCTGCGGGCTTATGCTTGTACTATCCTTCACAATATCATCTGGTTAGAAAGGAATGCCAGGCTTCCCGGTGCTCTTCTGTTGACATCCTTAGATGGCCTGTTATCATAACCCTAAATTAGGAAAGCCCTTCCCTCAATACGATAAGGGAAGTTCTTAGGAAGAGAACAGCCCGCAGCCGATTGGGAGGTGCATCCAACGACGCCCTGGAACTATGCTCTGCCGATCGATAGAGAGCAGCCCGAGCGCAGTAGCGTTCTAGAGACCCGTCCTACTGGCGAGCATCCGTTTGCGGCTGCCGAGGCTCCAGTGCTACTGCATATAAAAGGAAGAAGGGCACCTGAGTAAAGGCTCGAAAAGAATGCGGCCGGTCCACTCTTCAGAGCCGTCGGTGGATTTGACGTTGATCCCTTATGGTTGCGCGAGCTTGCGCATCACCGAGTTTCCTACGCTTCCGGCGTAGTATAATTTACGATGCATTTTTTACTGGCTCTCAGGAATTGTCCTGGAGAAGAGTAAGCACCCGTTCGCGCATCCACTGATAGGCTTCCGGCTTGTTCATATGAGCGTAGAAACGCAGCGCACTCAGACAGATGTAACACTGATAGCAGTGCACGCGCTGCTCATATGCCGGCAGCTCAAAGCCACGCTGTGTATAGTAGCGCCGGATATACTCAGCCGTCTGCTGTCCTGGAAACCATAAATCCAACCAGGCGATATCATAGACAAAATCGCCATAGAGCGCGCCTATCCAGTCAAGCACAGCCACGATTCTATTCTCGCGCACAAGCACATTGTCAAAGCCATAATCGCCATGGACGAGATAGCGTTCTTCTGGACAATATGCAAGCAGCTCGCTCATCCGGGCATAGAGGCACTCGTAGAGATCGCGTTCCAGGAAGGATGTCTCAAAGAGCTGATGCCACTTCCCAAAGTATTCATCCTCGTCTCCCTCAGCGTTTACCCCGCTAAGAAACTCGCGCCAGCTAGAGCGCCTCCCAACGCCCTTTGCATCGAATACGCCGTAGCCGCTGCCGTCCGGCACAGCGCATTGATGAATAGCATACATCGTCTCGATCAGCGCAGGAAAAGCCTGCTTGTAAGCCTCAATGGGCAGACTCTTCATGGTCTGGCCCTCGATCTTATGAGAAATGGCCCCCTGGAAATCCTGAAACTTGCCAACGTAAACAATAGTAGGGATCGGAATTTGTCCAGAGCCGAAGTGCTGGGACACATAGAGCTCTTTGGCAAAATTGACGCCCATAGTATCGAAATTGAAGCGTACAATATACTCCTGGCCAGCTGTACGGCAAGCAAAAGCTTGCGCAACTTCGCCCCCGTCCAGCATTGTCAGGTTCTCGATAGGCGTGGCAAAATGGCTACGCAAAAAGGTAAGTACTTGTTCGGGTTGGAGAGTTGGCTTAGATCCGGGCATAGAAATCTCCTTAAACATAAAAGCTAGCTAACATTACGCGAAACTCAGGCCATCTGAGCGCAATAATTGATAGAATGAGCCGGGCCGTTATGCCAGCTATTAATTGCGCTGAGAATAACCTTGCACGTCAATGCATGATCTGCATCAAAAAAGGGGTAGAGATGGCAGTGTAAATTTCTTGAGGAGAAAGATCAGCACCGCTCACTCATGTTGCGCTACCAGGAAAGGAAGTTCCTCCTGAATATCACACAGCTAAGCAAGCCATAAACAGCGCCATGCGCGCCAAAGCAGAAAACACGCCCGGGCAGAGGAATGCCGGATTCCGCCGGAAAACTGTGGTATCGAGGGAGATCTTCGCCTAGTAGCGAGGAGAGATAGGTAAAGTCCAGGTCATGGGTAAAACCTTTCAATACTAGTAAATTAATGCACGTACTTACTATACACTAAGTTCTAAAAACGTGTCAATGGATAATCTCATCTTTACAGGGCTATTTAATGTTCCTGTTTTTGTCCCACCCATCCATCCAAGAAGAAGAAAAAATGGGAACGCCCCATGCCCCGGCAGAGGATTGGCCGTCCTCTGCGCTCCTGCCTCTGACGAGATATAAATAGCCCCGCCCTCTTTAGGGCAAACGCAACAATGTTGACAGCCATTTTCTCTATTTATGGCCGTGACAGCAGAAAGTCAATAAACCCGTTGAGCAATGAATAGCTCTACAGGTAGCTTGTGAACAATTACCTTGTTTGCCTCTAAGTATCAGCTATGCTATATGCACATTAAAGGAAAATACTGCGCCAGGCCTTTATTCTCTAGTACAAACTATTTTTCCCAGAAATGAGCAAATATTTACATATCAAAAAAGGAAATATATGTCTGATAACACCCATCTTACCATCCTCATGCAGGGCGCTGAAACCTGGAACCGTTGGCGGCAAGAGTACCCTGGCATTATTCCCGATCTGAGCCATGAACATTTAGAGGCCGTCGATTTAACAGCTATCAACTTGAGCAATAGCAAGCTGCAGGCCTGCACTTTCTATTATGCCCGCCTACATAACGCTGATCTGCGCGAAGCAGACCTGAGCGAGACAGATTTTTTCTCGGCAGATCTCAGCAAAGCCAATTTAGCGCAAGCCAATCTCAGCAAATCCTACCTAAAACAAGCTATTCTTGAGGATGCAGATCTGGACCACGCGGATCTCAGCCGGGCCATCCTCTATAAGGCGCGCCTGCGCCAGGCCAATCTCTCGGGGGCGAGTCTAAGCGAGGCGGACCTGAGCCACGCCGATTTAAGCAACGCTACCCTGAATAGAACCCGTTTCTATAAAGCCCACCTGGCGGGCGCTGATTTAAGCGAGTGTGCATTGAATAACGCCAATCTCATGTATGCTGACCTGAGCCATGCTGATCTGCGTAGAGCTAATCTGGCCGGCACGGATCTGAGCCACGCTAACCTCAGCGAGGCCAATCTCAGCCACGCCAACCTCAACGCGAGCAGGCTAAGCCGGGCCAATTTAAGCGAGGCTAATCTCAGCCATGCTACACTCAACGGGTCGCGCTTCAGCTTTACGCTTCTGAAGCGGGCTAATCTCAGTCGGGCAAGCCTGATTGGAGCTCATCTGGATGGCGCTGATCTGAGCGAAGCCAATCTATGCGATGTAGCCCTTAATCAGGCCAGTCTCAATAGCGCCAATCTCAGCCGAGCTGATCTACGCAACGCAGATCTCAGTAAGAGCAGTTTGTATGAAGCCGATCTTAGCAGCGCTCGGCTCAATTGGGCTAACCTGCGCCGGACCGTCCTTGATGGGGCAATCCTGCGCTTTGCTGATTTGAGTGAAGCCAATCTACGCAAGAGCAAGTTACGCAAGGCCAGATTGCGCCTGGCTCGCCTCTTCCATACTGAGATGACAGGCTGCGATCTGCGCGAAGCCCATTTGCCTGGAGCAGATTTACGAAATGCTATACTCAACAACGCCTTGCTCAATGGCGCCAATCTCAGTCGGGCGGTGCTGGACGAGGCAAGCCTTTTCCAGGCTACGCTCGATCAAGCCATTCTAGAGAAGGCCAGCCTATGTAAAGCCGATCTGCAAAAAGCCAAGCTCAAGCATGTTAAAGCGAGTAAGGCCAGGTTTGATGGGGCCAATTTAAGCGAGGCCGATCTCACACAGAGCAATTTGAGTGAAGCCAGCCTGGTACAGGCTCAACTATTTAAGGCCCATCTTGACAGTGCTAATTTGGGCAGTGCCAGATTAAAGCAGGCAAACTTACAAGCGGCCAGGCTTCACCACGCTGAGCTCAGCCGGGCCATCCTTGACGAAGCAGATTTGAGCGAAGCTGAGCTGAACGGGGCTCGCCTTAATTCAACACAGCTCAATCGCACAAATCTCAGCAAGGCACATCTGCTGACCTGCCTGCTGGACGGAGCCAATCTTATCGGGGCCAGGTTGCAGCAGGCAAACCTGAGCCAGGCCGACCTTACCGATGCTGAGCTAAGCCAGGCTGATCTGAGCTCGGCCGATCTGAGCGGGTCAAGGCTCTGTGGCACCAGCCTGGCTGGCAGCAACCTGAGTTACGCGCGCTTGAACGGCTGCACAATCCTTGATATTACTGATCGTGATATGCAGCTTGACGGCGCTATACAAAAAGACCTGCTCATCTCTCCTCAACAGGAGCCGCGTCTTACGCTCGATGGATTTACGCTTGCCTGCTCTCTCTCGCTCTGGCTTCACGATCAACAGGCCTGGCCGCCACAAAATTTCAAAGCTGGTCTGATTGCCGGCCACTTCAACGCCGAACGCACTGCCAGCATGAATATGTTTAAAGATATCACGCTTACAAAGGGCTACACGCCCCTCGTGCTTAACTTCGAGGGCGTCAATAGCCGGCATTCAGCACAAACCAGCAAATATGGCTATAGGAAATATTTAACGAAATTGAGCTCAATAATAAGCTTTGTGCTGCTTGATACGCATTGCCTGACGCCCGAGATGTGGGAATTATTCGAGTCGTCAGCCATTCCGTTGCAGCCGCTGGCCCTGAAGGAAGAGCCGCCAGAGCTACAACTGCAGTCCGGGTCGCGTTACGTACTTCCAACTCTATTTTATACAGATCAAGATGATTTACGGCAAGCGGTTGCCCAGAGCATCACAAACATTCTCGCCAAATAATTTGCCCTATCCGCCCCAGAGCTGCAGATTGAGCAGCTCTGGAATACGGCGTTCGCCAAGCATAGCTCCGGCCAAAAGGCAGCGAAGAGCTACACATAGCATTACGCCTGCCAAATTGCTAAAATAGTCAGTACTTGCCACCAACGCTACGGCTATGTAGTATTATTATGGCCATTGGCAAGAGATGGATTCCCGCACCTGGCAAATCCATCTTTAGCAACAATATTTCAGCTGATATATTCTTCTCTTATATTAAGGTCTCGGAGGAGCTAGATGAGTGATGAGCAGAGAGGACCATTAGCCGGCTTTCGCGTGCTAGAATTAGGCAATATGATCGCCGCTCCCTTTGCCGGGCGGCTTTTTGCTGAGTTTGGGGCTGAGGTAATCAAAGTTGAGCGTCCAAAGGTAGGGGATGAGCTCCGCCGCTGGCGACTCTTCAGGGGCGAGAATTCCCTATTCTGGTATCTACAAGCGCGGAATAAGAAGTCAATTACCCTCGATTTACGCAAACCAGAGGGACAGGAGATTGCCCTCAAGCTGCTAAGCCACGTTGATGTGGTCCTGGAAAATTTCCGCCCCGGCACGCTGGAAAAATGGAATCTCGGCTATGAAGCTATGAAGCGCGTGAACTCGGATATTATCCTCGTGCGCATCTCTGGCTATGGACAAGACGGCCCGTATAAAGATCGCCCAGGTTTTGCCAGCGTCGCAGAGGCCATGGGAGGTCTACGCACGCTGACCGGCTATCCCGATCGGCCTCCAACGCGTATGGGCGTTAGCCTTGGCGATTCACTGGCCGGAATGTTTGGGGCGATCGGTGCCCTGATGGCACTGCTACACCGCGAACGTCAACGGCAGAATGAGCAATCCACGACGGGACAGGGTAATGGCCAGATTATCGATGTCGCGCTTTACGAATCCGTCTTTGCTGTTCTGGATTCTACGCTGCCCGAATACGATGGCTATGGCATCGTTCGCCAGCGCACCGGCAACACTCTGCCGGGTATTACGCCCTCCAATATTTATCCTTGTCGGGAAAACAAATGGGCAGCTATCGGCGGTAATGCCGATGCCATCTTCAAACGACTTATGCACGCCATTGGACATCCAGAGCTGGCCGACGATCGCCGTTTTGTCGATAACGCCGCCCGATCGCAGCACCAGGAGTTTCTTGATACTACCATCGCTGAGTGGACGGCGCAGCGCACGTTAGATGAGGTCATAACAGCCATGGTTGAGGCCAGCGTGCCGGCCGGTCCGATCTACGATGCCTCGGATATCGTCAAAGATCCGCAGTTTCAGGCCAGGGAGATGCTGGAAGAGCATAGCGTGGAAATCGAGCCAGGCAAGCCGGAGCCCATTCGCTTCCCGGGCATCGTTCCCAGGCTGAGCAAGACGCCAGGGGCAACGCAGTGGCTCGGTCCCCAGCTTGGCGCGCAGAATGCAGAAATCTATGAGAGCTTACTTAAATTATCACCAGAGCAGCTTGAAAGCCTGCAACAGGCGGGAGTAATCTAGCGCCTGCGTTCATAAATGATGAAGGCAATTTTCAGCTTGAGCTCACGCATTGCGCAATTTCCGCTAACATGCGGCACTTCCTTTCAGGCTTGATAAAACTGATGAAAGTCGAACCGACTCTACCACAAAGTGTCAGCAGAATTCGGTTTTGCCTCATTGTCATGCCTCGACAGGTTTTTTGTTACCCAACAAACCAGTATGCTATACTGTTTTGCGATAGGCATGTTGGGTAACACTATCTATCACCAATTTTATATCTGAAAGGAACATGCATGCCCAGGTACAGCGCCCATCAGCTCAAGTGGTCTGAGGATACGCAGAGCTACGAGTTCTTTATTGATGGTCAACTCTGTTCGTCAGCGCATGGCACTGATTGGTGGGAGAAAATTGCCGCGTTTTCGTTTCGGGGTCGCTCAGGAGACTATTGTACAGTGCGCAAGGAAACAAAGCAGCGGGGTGACGCCTATTGGTATGGGTATCGCCGCCAGGCAGGACGCCTTGTGAAACGGTACATTGGAAAAACTGTAGACCTCTCTCTGGCCCACCTGGAAAGCATCGCCAAGAGCCTTGCCAACGACAAACTGCCCTCTCCTACGCTGCCTGACATAGCTTCCAACGGCAGAGCAAAGGCGCAAGGAAATGCAGATGACAAGTCCACGCCAGGGCTTCTCGCTTCTAGACAAGATCATCTCCCGCTCTTAGCCACCAAGCTCTCGCCACCACGCCTGCCATCTCTACTGGTGGAGCGTTCACGCTTGTTGATTCAGCTTGATGCTGCTCTTGCCCATAAGCTGACCTTGCTGCAAGCTCCTGCAGGTTTTGGCAAAACGACGATTGTAGCCCAGTGGATCAACCAGCATAGCGCAGATAGCACCTGTCCTGCCGTAGCCTGGGTCTCGCTTGATGCTGGCGACAATGATCTTGTACGCTTCTTGCGCTATCTCATTGCGGCCTTTCAGAGTGTGCGAGATGATCTGGGGCAAGCGGCACTGATACGACTCTCCGCAGCCCTTTACCCTCCCTTCGAGAGTCCATCAATGGAAACGATCCTGACGCTCTTGCTCAACGACCTGGCGAAGCTAGAGCAGAGTGGCTTGCTTGTCCTTGACGACTATCATACTATCACGGAACCGAGCCTGCATGAGATGCTGACCTTTTTCTGCGATCATTTGCCCCCAACATGGCGTGTACTCCTGATGACGCGTAGTGAGCCGCCGCTACCCTTGCCGCGCTGGCGTGTCAGGGGAGAGCTCGCGGAAGTACATACCGCCGATCTGCGCTTTTTACCAGAGGAAACTGCAGTGTTTTTGAACAAGGCAGGGCAGCCAACCATGCTCTCAAACGAGGCCCTTTCACGGCTGGAAGGCACACTGGGTGGTTGGGCTGCCGGGCTGCGCATGCTCATCCTCGCCTTGCAGGGACAGCGAACATGGCACGAGGTTGAAAAGGCCCTTGTTTCTCTGAATGGTCAGGCCCGCTCAGCTTTTCCCTTCCGCCCGCTGCTTAATTACTTCGTGACAGAGATCCTCGATGCGCAAGCGGAAACCCTGCAGCGCTTTCTTTTGCAAACGAGCATGCTTAGTCGCCTGACCGGTTCTCTTTGTGAGGCTGTTACCGGCAGAGAGGACAGCGCAACGCTCTTAGAAACTGTAGAGCGAGCGGGGTTGTTTCTGGAAGCACAAGATGAGATAGGAGGAAGGGAACCGGAATATCGGTACCATCCCCTTTTCGCTGAGGCCTTGCGCATTGAGGCACGCCACCGCCTTGGTGAAGCTGCACTGCGAGCATTATCGCTACAGGCAAGCCGGTGGTACGAACAGCATGCCCTCCCCGCCGAAGCTGTTGATACTGCCTTGCTAGCACACGATATGGAGCGGACAGTCTATCTGATTGAGCGTCTGGATGCAACAAAACAACTTCCTGAACCGCAGACCCTGTGTCGCTGGCTTGAGCAGGTGCCTGATACGCTCCTATACGCTCATCCCCAGCTCTGCTTCTCGTATGCAACAGCCCTTCAGTTTTCTCAAGGAGCGCCTGTCTCCGAAACGAAAAAGGCCTACATCGACACTCTGCTAGGGAAGGCTGAGGAAGCCTGGCACAACCAGGGAGAGCAGACATGGCCTGGTGTAAT
Source organism: Ktedonosporobacter rubrisoli (assembly GCF_004208415.1). GTDB lineage: Bacteria > Chloroflexota > Ktedonobacteria > Ktedonobacterales > Ktedonobacteraceae > Ktedonosporobacter > Ktedonosporobacter rubrisoli. Next base: position 794,780 of record NZ_CP035758.1, read on the forward strand.
TGCCGCATTTCGGGCCTTGAGAGATCTTGCCCCGACTACATTTCCGTCTGCTATAGAGCATGCCCGGCAAGCGCTTGCCTTGCTTCCTGAGCAGGAGAAAGATATCCGCATCCAGGGGTGGCGCAGCGCCTCCTTGAGTCTTGCCGGAATTGGCTGCATGCAAGAGGGATATTTTAGCGCAGCACAACCTATGCATCGTGAGGCATATGCCTATGCTCTATCTGTTAATAACAGACAATTTGCCTGTGAAATGCTCTTGTTATTAGGATGGAATAGTTTTATGCTGGGCGAGCTTCATCTGGCGCATGAGTATTATCACCAGGCACTCTTTAATGCCAGAGAGCAGGAGGCACCTCAAGATATCGCCTCTGCCCTCTTTGGCCAGACCTGTATCTCCTTTGAGTGGAACGATCTTGCGGCAACAGAGCAACAGCTACAAGAGGCAAGCACTTTGCTAGATGAAAAGGAAAATGGCTGGAGCGAGCATGCGGCCCTCTATTTTGCCCTCCTGCACCATGCACAGGGCCAGATTAGCAGCGCGCAACAACAGCTTGTTGCCCTTCTTGCACGCCTGCAGGCATCGTCGGCCCCACTCTGGCTGCATCCTTTTGACATTCTAGGCTGGCAGATACGGCACTTGCTGGCAACTGGCGATCTGCAGAGCGCGCAACTTACGATGGAATCGTTGACGCCCTATGAGCACGAATTTTCCTTCATTCAGCACATCGAGGCTGCTATACTCCAGGCTCGGCTGCAGCTGGCTCAAGGCCAGGCACACACGGCGCTGCATCAGCTAGAGAACATCCTTCCCATTGTACAGGAGCAACAGCTCCTCCGCCATGTGATAGAGGTTCAGGTTCTTTATGCTCTCGCTTACGCCGCCAACAACCAGAAGGAGCAGGCCCGACGACGCTTGCATGTGACGCTCTCACAGGCGTATCACGAAGGTTTTATACGCCTTTTCCTCGCCGAAGGAGAACCATTAGTGCGCCTGCTACGCGCAACCATACCAACCATCCAGGAGAAACGGTTGCGCTCATATGCGCGGGCAATTCTCCGGGCTTTTACAACGGCCACTGCCGATAAAGAGGCAAGTGTCTCAAAGAGCTCCGTTTTTGAGCCGCTATCGGCACAGGAACAGCGTGTGCTCGGCTTGCTAGCTGCCGGGTATACCAACCCGGAGATTGCCCGCGAGCTTGTAGTGTCGGTCAATACGGTGAAAGACCATGTAAAGCATCTCTACCAAAAGCTGGGGGTGAGCAATCGCCTACAGGCCAGCGAGGTGGCCCGTCGCCTGCAACTCTACTAACTTCCTCTGATTTTCTTCGCGCTCCTGGCTATTTGCTCATCTTAACCACCCACCTGGAGGGTGTTGCCTCACTCCTGAAGGGCTATGCTTTCAGCAGATGTGTAAGCCATTGCCACATCTCTCTGCGCTCCTCATTTTAGAAACGCGTTTACAGCGCTGGAGCATTTATGCTGCCGCATATTGCATAAAACTATTTCTGTAATAGAAGGGGATAGGAATCTCTTATGGCTGTATTCTTTCGGACCATTGGTCAGCTTTTGCTTATTCTGAGTGTAGGCGTGTTACTCAACACCTTGATTGGAAGAACTGACCGCTGGTTTAACGCTCTGAGCTTTCTCCCAAAGGAATTTCAATTGATTGGGAGCATTGTGCTTATTGTCGCAAGTCTGCTTCTGGTGATTGTGACCAATTCGATAGTAAAAAAACAAAAGAAATAGGGAGCAATGACGCATGGTAAAGAAAGTTTGGATCGTCGCCAAAGGATGGTGTCCTTTATGGAGCCCTGGAAAGAGAAAGAAGGAAACTTATCAATGCTGAAGCATCCTGGAATACGAGGTGTACTGATACTCATCACATTGATTGTTGTAGGAGGTGTCATCTGCACAATTTTTCTCGCTCAGCCTGATCTGCTCCATGAATCTAACGATGGAGCAACTGTCATGACAACTGACGGCCCTATAAAAGGTACTGTAAACAAAGACTATCGTACCTTTCAGGGAATTCCCTACGCGGCTCCGCCCGTTGGCGATTTGCGTTGGTCCTCTCCGCAACCAGTGAAGCCCTGGAGCGAACTGAGGAATGCCACGAAGCCAGGAAATCGCTGTCCACAGCTTGTTTCCGCCACAAATCCGACAAAGAGTCTTGGGGAAGACTGTCTTTTCCTGAATGTGATGACTCCTCAGTCTGCACAGCACAATCAGTTAAAGCCAGTGCTGGTCTGGCTGCACGGTGGTGGTTTTGTCGAGGGGGCAGGGAGTGACTTTGATCCTCACCGCCTTGTCGTGAGTGGGGATATCGTGGTGGTAACTGTCAATTACCGCCTGGGAATGCTCGGCTTCTTTGGCTATCCAGGCTTGAAAGGCTCCGGGAGCTTTGGTTTTGAGGACCAACAGGCCGCGCTCCGCTGGGTGCAAGGCAATATCAAAGCGTTCGGCGGTGACCCGCACAATGTGACACTTGCCGGCGAGTCTGCGGGAGGATGGAGCGTCTGCTCACAACTGGTTTCCCCATCTGCGGCTGGCCTGTTCCAGCGTGCAATCATACAGAGTGCTATCTGTACAAGGAATATGCCAGCTAACAATTTTTCCCCCGGTCTGCCTGCACTTCCTCCGTGGGAAGCACTTCCGGATCTCCAGACGACGGGGAAGGAGATAGCTGGCAAGCTGGGCTGTGTTGATCCGACTACGGCGATCACTTGCCTGCGGCGCCTTTCAGTTTCCAAGCTCCAGCCAGTTCTCCAACTGTTTTCTCTGCCCGCTTATGGTAGTTCCGTTTTGCCGGAGAATCCTGTCAAGGCATTAGCAGAAGGCCATTTTCACCAGATGCCGCTTATCTCCGGTGTAAATCACGATGAAGCTATGCTACAGATAGCCACGGACTATGAGAAAATCACGCCGGAACACTATCAACAATTGCTGGAGGGAACCTTTCATGAGCAAGCCGAACAGGTAAAAGAGCATTATCCACTGAGTGCTTACCATAACTCTGCCGATGAAGCCTGGGGCGCCGTGATTACCGATCGAATGTGGGTATGCCCAACTTTTGAGCGCAATCGCTGGCTTGCACAGCATGCCTCCGTCTACGGATACGAATTTGCTGACCGCAATGCTCCATCATCGCTCATTGCTGATCCAAGAATACCACTTGCCGCCTTCCACGGTTCTGAACTCGTCTATCTGTTTGATTTCCCTGGTTACAAACCGCCGTTCAGCCGTGAGCAATGGCATCTGTCTGATCAGATGATTCATTATTGGGCGCGGTTTGTTCATACAGGCAACCCAAATGGTTCAGGACTACCGCCGTGGCCGAGCTTCCGTACTAGCGAAAATGTTCCATACGTGCAGGCATTGGCCGCAGGAGATAAGGGCATCCAACCTATTAACATGGATGCCGAACATAATTGTTCCTTCTGGTCAACTATTCTTGCTTGATGGGCGCTGTTGGTTGTGCGTAAAATGAGGCATAAAAAAGGAGCTTTTATGCATATCGATAGCCTGGATCATCTCGTGTTAACAGTGCACGATATTGAGGCAACCTGCGACTTTTACACGCGCGTCCTGGGCATGCAGGTCGTCACCTTTGGCCATGGGCGTAAAGCTCTGAGCTACGGGTCGCAGAAAATCAATCTCCACCAGCGCGGCAAAGAGTTTGAGCCGAAAGCTGCAGCTCCTACTCCTGGCTCAGCTGACCTGTGCTTTCTGACCTCGCTATCACTAGAGGAGGTGATCAAGCATATCAAAGCTTGCCAGGTAGATATCATCGAAGGGCCGGTGCCGAGAAGCGGGGCAAGCGGCCCGATCCTTTCGATCTATCTTCGCGACCCCGATCACAACTTGCTGGAAATAGCTAATCGCGTCACCACCTGATGAGGGCTAATCCTGCTTCTCCTCGGCGGTCTGCTGCTGCTTGCCTTGTCGCTTGATAAGCCGCATCACCCAACCCTCAAGGCTACCGCAATCTGTGTTGTGCGTAGCCCGGTCTGGCCCATACTCATCTCGCAAAGGAACGCCGTAGAGAAGTTCAGGAATAGCCTGAGGAAGCTGGATATAGATACGATCGAGGAGATCGACAAGATCGAGGGGAGCTGTGAGATAATCGTTAGCGCCGGCGACAATACTTGCAGCTCTATCGGCACTATCTCCTGGCTTTGCTAGCATAAGAATAGGAATATTGCGCGTCGGGGATAGCCGGCGCAAGCGCTGACATACGATAATGCCGCTGATATCGGGCAGCTCAAGGGCAATAATCAACAGGTCGGGCTTACGCCGCCGGGCCAGCTTTATCCCAGCTAACCCGCTCTCGGCGATCTCCACACAAAAGCCTTCGAAACGTAAACCTGGCGCGATGCACTCTTGTATAGCCCGGTTAGAATCGATGAGCATCACGGTAAGCTGTGTTCGTTTCTGCGCTATGTGCTGGCCCATAACCTTACTCTCGGTTTCATTAGCTCTTTATACAAGCGACCTTGCTTGTATAATAGGGTTAAGTCAAGTAAAACGCAAGCTGTACAACAACACGGCCTCTTACCTGACATGGTTTGCTATCATAGCTGAAGTTCAGCTATATATTTATCTACTTCTGTTATTAAATAGCAACAGGGCATAAAGATTATGAAAGGGCTGCGTTTGCTACATAACAGCATTGGCCACTCTACAACCCAGGCCCGAAGAAAACGTAATACTCTCTGAAAGCCATAACGTTATGTAGCATAGAAACGTCAGGAAGGGAAAATGCCCAGATACATACCCTACCGACTGCAGTGGTCCACACTTGACCACAAATATATCGTCTTTTATGAAGATCAGCCCCTTGTTCCTGCTATTGAGCCCGGTGGCCCGCACTGGGCCGGCTGGCTTGAGGAAATTTCCTCCTTCGCCTTTCAAAGCCGCGCGGGCGCTGACTGCACGGTACGCAAAGAGACTGCGCAACGAGGCGGAAGCTATTGGTATGCCTACAGGCGCCAGGAACAGCACATGCTCAAGCGCTATCTGGCCCGCGGCATCGACCTGACAGTGGCGCGCCTGGAAACGGTTGCTGCCGTGCTCAATGGGCGCGAAACTGATCCAGCATTAGCCCTTCATCCTGCAGAAGAAGCCCAAAGCGAGCAGGCTGTGGATAAAGCCACCATTGCTCCTCCCAGGAAGGCGAGTTCAGCATCGCCATTGCTGCTTACCAGCAAGCTGCATATTCCCCGTCTACCCATGCAATACGTCCCACGCGCACGTCTGCTTGCGCAACTAGAGCAGGGTAGAGAGGGAGCACTTACCCTGGTTTCGGCACCCGCCGGCTCTGGTAAAACGACCCTGCTGGCAGCCTGGGCCTCCTCAACGCACTTCCCGGTAGCCTGGATCTCGCTTGAGACAGCTGATAACGATCCAGCGCGCTTTCTCTCTTACCTCATCGCCGCCCTGGCCAGGCTTGATGAGCGCTTTGAAACTGCAATGCAGGCCTATCACATTAGCGATAACCGGGATGCTGAGCGCGTATTAACCGGCATCCTCAACGATCTTGCCCAGCTGCTCCAGCAAGATGTATTTGTGATTCTTGATGATTATCACGTCCTTACGACTGAGGCCATTCACACCCTCTTGCGCTTCCTGCTCGATCATCTGCCCGAACACCTGCACCTGGTTATCGGTACACGTGCTGATCCTCCCGTATCCCTGGCTCGCTTGCGCGCACGCGGGCAATTAAACGAAGTGCGCACCACGGAGCTACGCTTTGCCTCAGGCGAAGTGGCGAGCCTTGTGCATACAATGGGCCTCGCACTTTCAGATGAAGCCACAGATTTACTAGAACAGCGCACGGAAGGCTGGATTGCCGGCATTCAATTGCTGGCCCTGGCTCTGCGCGGTCAGGCCGACGCCACCACATTCCTGCAGACATTTCGCGGCACCCATCGCTTCTTGCTCGATTACGTGAGCGAAGAGGTCCTGGCTCAGCAAACTCCTGAGACCCGGCGCTTTCTCCTGCTGAGCTGTGTTCTTGAGCGCATGACGGGGCCGCTCTGCGATGCGGTGACGGAACTACCTGATAGCCAGAGCCGCCTTGCGCAATTACTGCGGGCCAATCTCTTTGTCAGCGCGCTGGATAATACCGAAACCTGGTATCGCTATCATCCCCTCTTCGCTAATTCTTTGCGTACTCAGTTGCAAAAGCTGGAGCCTGACTTGCTTCCTCATCTTTATGCACGAGCTAGCCAGTGGTACGAGCAGCAGCAGAGCTTAGAAGAGGCTTGCGATTACGCCTTTCTGGCCGGTGAGCTAGCGCGGGCCGCCAATCTCGTCACGCAGCTCTTGCCCTCCCTGGTAGAGCAGGGACGCTTTGAGCGCTTAGGGAACTGGTTAAGTCAGCTTCCCGTCGAGCTGATCGTGACTTCTCCCCAACTATATATTACACTGCCCTGGCACTCGTTAAGCATGCGCCCGCTAGAAAGTATCGCCCGGCAGCTCCAACATATGGAGCAGCATGTACAGGAACAGCAGACGACAGATTCAGCCTGGGAAGAAGCGCAAGGCGTCCTCTCACTATTCCAGGCGCTTAACGCCCTCTCCGAACATAGGCATAAACAAGCCTTTAAGCTCATCCATGAGGCATTGCAGCACCTGACTCCGCGGGCCAGCGAGCTGAGCCAGATGCTGGTCCGTTTCCTGCAGCTTATCCTCAGCCTCACATACAGCGAGCGTGGAGACCTTAGCGCCGCCGAGCGGATATTGCGCGATCTGAGTATGGAGCAGCCAGCAAGACAACGCTCGCTTATTCAAATGGCGGCTATGTTTCTACTAGGCGAGTTGTACAAAGCGCAAGGTCAGCTGCATAAAGCCGAAAAGCTCTATAAAACGCTGTTATTAGCTCCTGGCTCTCGTCAGGATTTGGCGCCGATGCTACTCCTTTTGCAAAGTTTTGCCCTGATGCGGCAGGCCTGCTTATTATATGAACGGAACCGTCTGGAAGGAGCGACTTATGGAATAGAGCAGGTGCTGAAGAGCTTGCCAGGTGCGATGTTAAAGCTCATCCCACCCGAACTCCACCAACCCTTCTACGGCTATGGACTCTGGATACAGGCACGCATTGAACTAGCGCAAGGCCGAGCTGAGGCTGCGCGTTACTTCCTTGAAGCGGCCAGGCAGCACCCGGAGATCTACGAGGAGATTCATCCGGGCAAGGACAGCTCCCCGGTAGATATATCAACGCTCGTCGCGCGTCTCGCCCTCTCCTGCGGAGAGTTTGAAATGGCGAATCGCTGGGTCGAAACCAACAGCATACGCTACGATGACACGCCTGAAACTCTCGCGCAGGGTCAGCAGGTATTCGCCTACCTGACGCTGGCGCGCATCTTGATCGCACGTGGGCGCAGCCGACAAGCGGAGGCCGAAACTGCTCTCAAGCAAGCAAACATTCTACTTGAGCGCTGGCACACATGTGCGACACGCCTGGGCTTCCAGGGCTGGCTTATTGAGCTCCAGATGCTCACAGCGCTCGCGCTCCAGGCCCAGGGGAAAACCAGGCAGGCCTTAACTACGCTTGGAGGTGTCCTGGCCCAGGCCGAGCCGGAGGGCTATATCCGTCTTTTTGCCGACGAAGGCGAGCCCATGCGGCACATACTCAGCCAGGTCTCCATGTATACCACAGCCTCAGCGCGCTATATTCAGCAGATACTGACGGCCATGCCAGCCATGAGCCTGGCCCTACCTGCTCCCGCCGCACAAGAAGTCACGCAAGCCCTCATTGATCCCTTGAGCTCCCGCGAGCGCGATGTGCTTTCGCTGCTAGCAACAGGGGCTTCTAACCAGCAGATTGCCGAGCGGCTCGTGATCAGCCTCAATACTGCCAAGCGGCACGTCAAGCATATCCTGGCCAAGCTGGCTGTACTCAACCGTACGCAGGCAGCCGCGCGGGCCCGCGAACTTGGCCTGCTTTAAAGCGAGGTGGGAAATCTGGGCTCAACCCCTGGCTGAAGGCTATTGTTCTTTAGCATCTATGGAGAGCTCGAAGCGCCAGTCATTGCATTGCATGAAATGGCCTTTGGGATACTCAAACTTGCAAGCTCCAAGCAGGGTAAAGCCAAGCTTGCGGCAGAGAGCATTTGAAGGTGGGTTATCTACGCTGGGGAACGCATGCACAAAACGATGCACGCCTACTGACCTGAGCCTGGCAACGATCTGAGCCGCAGCCAGGCTGGCAATTCCCTTACCCTGGCAGGCCGGGAGCACTGACCAGCCCATCTCATATACTTGCTGGTCGTGCCAGGAGCGCTCCCAGTAGCCAATTGAGCCAACCGCTTCGCCAGTCGCGGTATGCACGATTTTAAACATTCGGTCTCGCCCCTTATCGACGAGGCGTAAGTAGCGAGCGTGCCGTTCGGCAAGCTGTTCATCATTCTCGGGACCGCCCAGATGCTCGGTCATCGCGGGATCACCCATAAGCTTTTTCAACAGGGCTAGATCGCCTTCATCCCAGAGCTCAAGGTGTACAATATTCGCATCAGCTCTATCCTTCTCCTGATTACCGGGCAACGACATGGCTGGCTCCTTTCAAACTTCTTACAGTTACATAGCAAACAAAAATTTATTAGCTTGCAACTTTAGCATAAATTCCTATATAGAACAAATGTACTTCTCGAATTATACCACATACGCCAGTTCCGCCTGTTCGACCGAGCAACCCATTTCCAACATCTACTAAGGCAGGGCCGTATCAGCTCTGCGTTGGCAAAGCAAAATACTCCCTGCGAATGCTCCTAAAGAGGAATGGCAACTTCCTTGAAGCGCTGTACACTGTGGACAAAGATATATAAGCCCACCAATCAACAATCGTTTAAGGAGCTTTACGATATATGACACATATCAACTTGCAAGATTACCTGTCTCAGGAGACAAGAAGCAATCTCCGTGTATTCTATACGCAGCTCCGAACTGAGGGGCCGCTTCACTATCTTGATGAAGTCAATACCTGGGTGACGACGAGCTATGAAGATGCGCTCTTTGTATTGAGAGACCCGCGTTTTATCAAAGATAGTCGCAAGCTTCCAGGGGTAGTAGACGAGGCAGTACCAGAAGGGCTATCGCGCCATCTGCTCAGCAGCGATCCGCCGGACCATACGCGCCTACGTCGCCTGGTCTCCAAGGCCTTTACTCCACGCATGATCGAGCACTTGCGCCCACGCGTCCAGCAAATCACCGATGACTTGCTCGACGAGATAGAGAAGCAAGGCCAGGTGGACCTCATCCCCACTTTTGCCTATCCGTTGCCCATTACTGTCATTTCGGAGATGCTGGGCATTCCCGAGGCCGATCGCGCGTCCTTTCGCGCCTGGACGCAAGCGATTGTAAATATAGAGGCCGACAATATGGCTGCCTCAGAAGCATTTTTCCATTATATCCAGGACTTGCTAGCCGAGAAGCGCGCCCATCCTGGCGACGATCTGACGAGCGAACTGGCCCATGTTCAGGAGAATGGCGATCAGTTAAGCGAGAGCGAACTGGTCGCGATGATTTTCCTACTGATCGTCGCCGGACACGAGACGACGGTAAACTTGCTAGGTCATGGCACGCTGGCTCTGTTGCAGCATCCCAAGCAGCTGCGCTTATTGCGGGATGAGCCTTCTTTGCTACCCAACGCCGTTGAGGAGCTCTTGCGCTATACCTCACCGGTCAGCCTCTCCGATGAGCGCTGGGCTAACGAGGATATTGAGTTGCATGGCCAGGTAATTCATAAGGGCGAACAAGTGGTAGCAGCACTGATTGCAGCCAACGCGGATGAGCAACACTTTAGCGATCCTACCAGGTTGGACATCACGCGGCAGGATATTCAACACCTGGCTTTTGGCAAAGGCATTCATTTCTGCTTGGGGGCGCCGCTGGCTCGCCTGGAAGGCCAGATTGCCTTTGGTACCCTGCTGCGCCGCTTGCCTGATCTGCGCCTGGCCTGCGAACCAGGCGAGCTTAAGTGGAGTAAGAATCCCATGCTGTACGGCCTGGCAAGTTTGCCGGTCACCTTCTAGCGCTGTTTGCCTGAGTTAGTACACATCATACTAGCGAAAAATGAGCGCACAAAGCTCACTGTATATTTTGCTAAATACACAGTAGCCAATCCTTAGCGAGTGGAAGCGTGAAATGCGCGACCCTGGCCGCCGGGTGGTGAACGACGAAAATACCGTTCGCCACCCGGCAATCTTTCTGTGAAGTCGTGAGCAAGAAAAGCCTCGGAAAGAAGCACGAATCCTACATCGACGATACCACGCTCGATCCAATGGTACACTTCATGCAACGTGCCCACAAAGAGAACTACTTCCAGCTCTGGATACAAGGCCCGAAAACGCCTTAGTACGCCGGCGCATTTATCCAGGCAGAAAAAGAGCGTTGCGCTCACACACAGCTTGCTTGCGCGCTCTCTCGCGTGGCCCTTGCTTCTTGCCCAATCATTCTGATCAGGGCCAGAAGCGCCTGAGCATGGGGAATAATTCGCTGCCCAACATGATTCAGGAACAGACTGACGACATCAGCAGAGGAGTCAAACGAGCCAAGTATGTAAGATATTTATCAAATAGCATAGCGGTTACAGGGGAAAGTATGCGTTTCTCTATCTCACAAATGAAATATAGATGAAAAGGGGAAAGAGGGCATATCTACGCGGCATTGCTGACGCGTATCCTTCATAGAGAAGCATTTAAGATTGTTGTCTAAACGAACCATCATCCGAATAGAGGAGAGATTATGGCTCAATTTCCTCATCTATCATCGCCTCAGCAGCCTTTGCGCCGCCAAAGAAGCTGGCTGCGTGTGCTCCTTATTGGCATCATTCTTTTTGTGATCACGACGCTGATTTTGTCAGTTACCGGCAATCCCAACCTGTATCCAACAGTTATCCTGATCGGAAACTTCCTCGTTCCCGTGGTCTTTGTGGCTTTCCTCTACGATCATCGTCATCTGAGCGCACTAGATCCCGTGACGGTGGCTAGCAGTTTTGTGCTCGGCGGTATTCTCGGTGTGCTCGGAGCCTCAGTCCTGGAGGCATTTCTATTGCCGGTTCCATCCAATCCGAATGCCGGATTGCCGCTGAGCACTGCCTTTCTTGTTGGCCTGATCGAGGAGGGTTGTAAAATTGCCGCGGTGGCCTTTCTGGCCAGGCGCACGCCGCATACCTCCGAAATGGATGGCCTGTTATTAGGTGGGGCCGTTGGCATGGGATTTGCCGCCCTGGAGAGTACAGGCTATGCCTTCACAGTCTTTCTCGCCAGTGGAGGCCATGTTAGTGTCTCGATTATAGAAACTGTGATCCGCGGCCTGATCGCGCCATTTGGCCACGGCACCTGGACTGGCATTTTGGGGGCCGTGCTGTTTCAGCAGAGCACGAAGCAACATTTCCGTATCACGCGCCTGGTCCTGCTGACCTACCTCTTCGTCTCACTTCTTCATGGCCTCTGGGATGGATTGCCGCACTCCATCTATCTGATAGTCTGGCCGGGCATTCCTCTCTCTCTTACCACTCTGGGCATCGGCCTGCTCGGCATAATTCTGCTCATCGTCGTCTACAGGCGCTCTATTCGGCAGCAACTCGCGCTCCTTAGGGCACGACCGTTGCCCTGAGCCGTCACGCACATAACATATTAATAACTGGACAAGCGTGCTGCAAGCAGTCCACAGCCAGTTAGATAAGGTCTCGCCTGGACGGATGGATGATTCGTGTAGAGCAAGGGCCGACTTTTTAGCGCCTGCCCAGCCAGCTAAAATTAGCGCTTCGTCAGGATATTAGCCCAGCCTTAAAAAGTTGCTGCGCTGCTGACATACCGTTGTCACAGGCCGGATGTATACTTCTAATAGTAAAGAGATCAAGTATGACTCATGAAATAGCTCACTAGCAAAGAAAGGCAGTAATATATATGGCCAGGCTACTTGGACCCGACTTCATTAGCTTACAAGTACGCGACCTCTCAGCTTCACGCACATTCTATACAGAAACTCTTGGCTTGACGATTGATGAGCGCTTCACATCTGCAGATTTTGTCCTCTTCGATACTAACTCGATTCCCTTAGGCATCAGTCAGGCAAAAGTAAATCTGGCAGAAGCGCCCCAGCCAGGTTGGGGCTTTACACTCTGGCTCGACTGCGATCATGTCGATGAGCTACACGCCAGGTTGGAAGCGGCAGGAGTTACGATCGTTACGCCGCCTTTCAATAGTCCGTTCGGTCGCGCGCTCGTCTTTGCTGATCCCGATGGATATCGCATCACTGCCAATGAGAATCCCTGGGAGCGCTTCCCTTTAGGCGGCCGCAAAAAGCTTTAAAACATCTATCAAGGGATACAAACTTCTCATTTAGCCCATGAAAGGATCTTCCTCGGTCATTCCTGGCTGGCTCACTTCACCAGCCAGGTCTTGACATTTGCTAGACCGGTCGGTACAATAGAAACAGCAGCTAGACCAGTCGGTACAGGAGGATCTCATGGAGACAGAAGGAACGCGGAAACGCATCATTACCACTACCGTTGAACTGATGGAGGCACAAGGCTATCATGCCACAGGCTTGAACCAAATCCTCCAGCAGAGCGCGGCGCCGAAAGGCTCGCTCTACCATCACTTTCCTGGGGGAAAAGAAGAGCTGGCGGCGGAGGCGATTTCGCTAGCCGGGCAGGCCATTACGAATGATCTCGATGCCCTTATCGCGGAGGGTACGGATTTGGGAACGGCGCTCTCTCTGCTCGCCGCCTTCTTTCGCGAGCGTCTCCAGATATCTCATTTTCAAAAAGGCTGTCCCCTGGCTACGGTCACATTAGAGATGGCGGCCACCAGCGATCCTGTACAGCAGGCCTGTCGCGCCGTCTACCACGCCTGGCTGGCACGCCTCGAACACTTGCTGATTGCCTCGGGCTGCGAAGCAACAAGGGCCCCTGCGCGAGCGCTCTTTGTGCTCTCGACAATTGAAGGGGCGCTCTTACTCTGTCGGGCCGAGCGCAGTACACATCCCCTAGAAGAGGCGATGGATGAGCTCCGGCTCCTTTTTGCAGGAGATACCAAAGCACGATGAACCTAACTGACCATTCTCCCTACCCAAAAGCTTCAGTCATTGATGAAGCACCAAGGCCACAAATGCGCATGATTGCTCATCATGTCTGGCAGTTGTATAACCGTTTTCCGGCCAACCTCTTCAACGTCTATCTCATTGAGGATGTACTCGTTGACGCCGCCACACGCTGGGATGCTTCCAGTCTGCTCAAACAGCTGACAAATATCCCCCTTTCGCAAGTAGCCCTGACCCATTGCCACCCCGATCATCAAGGAGCTGTAAAACAGATCTGCATGACGCGCGGCGTCCCTCTGGCCTGTCCTGAAGGGGACGTTGCGAGCATGGAGGGACATGCGCCCATGGTTCCTGGAACCGTCGCCATAAAAATAATGCAACTGGGCTTCGCCGGACCAGCATATGCAGTCCAACGGTGCTTGCATGATGGCGACGAGATAGCCGGTTTTCGTGTCATCCATACACCCGGACATACGCCTGGACATGTGATACACTTTCGCGAATCCGATCGGGTAGCACTTGTAGGGGACGTGTTGCGCAATAACCATCCCATCACGGGCAAAACTGGCCTGTATGAGCCGCCAGACGTCTTTACGCTGGATCGCGAAGAGAACCGGCGCTCCATTCGTAAGCTTGCGCAATTACGCCCGGCTCTCCTCTGCTTCGGCCATGGGCCTGTGCTCTACGATATGGAGCAGCTTGATCGCTTTGTCGCCCGCCTCCCATCCTGAGTTGAATGCCAGGAGAGATAGGCCCGCTTGTTCATTTTGAAGAGGATAGCAAGCGGGCCACTTAGACAGGCTAATTATCGCTGCAAGCTAGCGCTAAAGGGTCCAGAGAGCTAGAGCCACTTTCGGGAGCCGGTCAGCACAAAGCGGGCAGTTGCGCGAATATCCTGCGACGAAGCCCCAACCAGCACCTCAAACTCCCCAGCTTCAGCGATCCAGGCATGGGTCTTATCATCAAAATATGCAAGTGCTTCATCATTGAGCGAGAGCGTCACGCGCTGGCGTTCGCCAGGCTCAAGAGCTATTTTGGCAAAGGCTTTGAGCTCTTTCTCAGGGCGCTGCAAGTTCGCCTGAATGTCACGAATATAGAGCTGCACCACCTCCTGACCGCGGCGCTGACCGGTATTGCGCACATCGATGGAGACCTGCAGGCTCTCGCCGGGTGCTATCGCTTCTTGGCTCAACTGTAGTGAACTGTAAGCAAATTCTGTATAGGAACGCCCAAAGCCGAACGGGAAAAGCGGGGAAATCTTCTTCTTCTCATAGTAACGATAGCCAATAAAGATGCCCTCGCCATAACGAATCTTGCCGTTCTCGCCGGGGAAATTGAGATAGGCCGGATTGTCTTCAAGGCGTTGAGGAAATGTCTGCGGCAACTTGCCCGAAGGATTGACCTCGCCAAAGAGCACGTCGGCGATGGCATTGCCACATTCCTGACCTGGATACCAGGCTACCAGGACCGCAGCCACGCTATCAAGCCAGGGCATAGCGACGGGCGAACCAACATTGAGCACGACGACAGTGTGCGGATTGACCTCCGCAACTCTGGCAATCAGCTCATTTTGGGCTGACGGCAATTCCATAGTGCGCCGATCGAAACCTTCGCTCTCCCATTCGCCGCCCAGTCCCGCGAAAATAAGCGCCACATCAGAACGAGCCGCCAGCGTCACGGCCCGCTCCAACATATCAGCGGGAAGCGGTGGCAGACAGCCCAGACGAAAAGCTGCCATCAGCAAATCTGCTCTCTTGCTGTATTCAAGCGTGAGCTCATACTCCTGGCCTGCAGTTAGCACAACGCTATGCGTGAGCTCGGCCGAGCCCATACCAAAGTACGTATCGCCCGGCTCCTGCTTGCTCCAGTTATCGATAATTTCCTCTCCAGCCAGCGAGAGGCGGCTCAAGCCCGCGCTGGTTAAGCTGAAACTATAGGTTCCCGTCACAGGCGGCACAAAATATCCCCTGGCCCGCAAGGCAAACTGTTGCGAGTCTACAGATTCGGGCAGCTTATCCAACAGGATCAATTCCGCAGATAGTTGCTGCTCGGTCCAGATTGGCGTACCTGTTGGCTCGCTTCCATTAAAATATTCGAGGCTCAGGCCGTGGCTTGAATGCTCACGATTGGCAAAGATGTGCTCATGATCGAGCAGAGGCAACAACTTATGATTGGTGCAGCCGGGCTCATAGCCAAGCGTAATCTGATCGCCGGCGCAGGCCTGCACGCCTTCAAAAGGAGTAACCACGTAATGAGGATTGACCTGCGCGCTTCCCCCACCCATCATATAGGCCTCTTTAGCACCGGGCCCAATGATCGCCAGTGATTTCAGCTGTTCGCGCTGCAGCGGGAGCATATCGCGCTCATTTTTGAGCAAAACTATACCTTCGGCGGCCGCCTCGCGAATCAGGCGACGATGCTCAGGGCGATCAAGCGCCTGCTCCTTCTCCTCCTGGGAATTGGCAAACATTCCAGTTCTCTGCAACAAGCGCATCAGACGCCGCACGCTGGCATCGATAGTGCTTTCAGCAACTTCCCCATCCCTGACGGCCTGCAGCAACTTCTCGCCTCTCCACTGTCCCGGACCAGGCATCTCCAGATCGAGGCCAGCATTGAGCGAGGCCGCCGTGCTTTTGACCGATAAAAACCAGTCAGAGATTACCACGCCATCGAAGCCCCATTCCTGGCGTAAAATATCTTGCAAAAGGTAAGGATGCTCGCTGGCCGCAACTCCATTGACCAGATTATATGCCGCCATCAGGGCCCAGGTGTGGGCCTCGCACACGGCCGCGCGAAACGGTGGAAGATAGATCTCTCGCAAGGCTCGCTCATCGACTTCGGCGCTGATGCTCGTCCGCTCGTACTCGGAATCGTTACATACATAGTGCTTTACCGTTGCCCCAACTCCCTGACTCTGCACTCCCGTAATATAGGCAACCCCCATACGTGCGGTCAGGTAGGGATCTTCGGAGAAGCTTTCAAAATTGCGCCCGGCCAGCGGCGAGCGATGCATATTGACAGTGGGAGCCAGCAGGACACGCGCGCCCTTCGTGCGGGCCTCCTGGCCCAGAGCCTGGCCAATGCGCTCAACCAGTGCGGTATTCCAGGTGGCCGCCAAGGATGTGCCGTCAGGAAAGCAAGCCGCAGTCGTCCCGCCGAACATGGTATCTCCACGCGCTCCGTTCGGACCATCCGTAACCTTCAAAGCCGGAATGCCAAGCCGCTCGATAGCAACTGTATGCCACATATCTGAGCCGGCCAACAGCGAAACTTTTTCCTGTAGTGTCATCTGCTGCAATAGATCTTCGCAAAAATCAGCCATAGTTCCCTCCCTTTTCTGGCCTGAGGCCCTGGATATTCTCCAGATTGACGGCTAGCTCAGCGGTCCAGCAACGAGAAAACACGCTCACAATCTCTCCATCCCTTCATAGATAGTGTCTAAAGCACCCGCGTCTGCCAGCTACTAAATTATACAGTCAGCTGGCCTTATTCCGACACTATACGCAAGCATTCTGCAAAAACTGGCTGCCAGAAATGAGCAAGATCAGAGAAGCTATCTTCTTTCTTAGCTAATAGAATAGATTTTGTTGCAATTTGCAAGCAACGCTATTCTCTCTAACGGGAATCATACCGCGCCTCGCGCGGGGAGAGGAAGAAGGAAACACTGATGAACACACATGATCAGCACAATTTCACGAGCGGTAGTGACAGCGCTGCGCTGCCTGCGATAGTCGACAGGGCGAGCTGGCAAGCGGAACTTGATAAGCTGCTAGTTCGAGAAAAGGCCCACACCCGCGAAGGCGATGCAATCGCGGCGGCTCGTCGGCGACTCCCGATGGTGGAAGTGGACCCCACAATTACGCTGATCGGCCCGCACGGACCGCTCACGCTGTTGGAGGCCTTCGAGGGCCGCAAGCAGTTGATCGCCTACTTTTTTATGTGGCACACGGGTCAACCTGCAGCTGCCCAGTGTGAGGGCTGCACCAAATACAACGGCCAGGTGCGCGAGCTGTCATATCTGCATTCCCGCGATGTGACCTATGCCACCTTCTGCCAGGGCCCCTACGAAGAGAGCGCTCGCTACCGCGACTTTATGGGCTGGGATGCCCCGTGGTACTCGGTGCAGGACTCCGCCGAGGCCCTGCTCGCCGGGCGCCCGGTCGGCGAGTTCTACCTGGTATGCTACCTGCAGCACGGCGGCCGCGTGTTCGAGACCTACTGGACCAAAGGCCGTAGCGTTGAGGTAATGTCTCCCAGCTATGGGTTGTTGGACAAGACTATCTACGGACGACAGGAGAAGTGGGAGGACTCGCCCGCCGGTTGGCCGCAACTCTGGGGAGAAAATACCGCCGAACCCCATCCCTATCGCATGCGCGGACGTCCCATTCCCCAATGGTCCCGGCTGGCGGCTGGACACTCCGACGATCTCGGCACCAGTGCTCCCGCCACAACCTCGCACTGTTGTGGCGACTAAACTATGATCTGCGATCAGCACTGATCGCAAGCGGTCATTCCGCATGAAATCGGCATCACAATAGATACAAGGACTGAACGTCTGAGTAGCTGCCGCGCCTTTCTGTGCCTGTACACAATGCTCGCTTGCATTGGATGCATGCCTCAAGGTGCGGCAGTGTTCCGCAAGGAGGGACATATGAGCTTGCAACGGGAACGCCCCCTCATCCTGGCATTACTGCTGATCCTGACCGCTGCGTCGTGGGCGCTTTTGATCTGGCAGTCTACCACAGCAGAAATGATGGATATGAGCCTGACGATGGATATGGAGGCTGGCTTGTTTCTTGGCCTCTGGACTGTGATGATGGTGGCGATGATGTTTCCCGCAACCACCCCCATAAACCTGGCTTTCGTACAAGCTCAGTACGAGAGATCAAACCGTAAGCATGCCTTTGTCCCTATCTTGATCTTTGTAGGCGCATACTTGCTGATCTGGACGCTCTTCGGAGGGCTGGCCTATCTCGGCGCGAACGCGGCCTCGGAATTAGCACGAAGCGTTCCCTGGCTCATGCTGAACGCCTCCCGCATCGGTGGAGGCGTTCTTATCCTGGCTGGCCTTTACCAGTTCACACCCTTCAAACGTGCCTGCCTGACAACCTGCTGCAAACCCCAGCAGTTCATGTTTGAGAGATGGCGCGACGGCCGCATCGGCGCCTTGCACATGGGCCTCTCCCATGGGTTCGCTTGCCTGGGAGCAAACTGGTTGCTCTGTATCCTGCTCTTCCCTCTGGGCATCATGAATTGGGCTGCGATGCTCGTGCTAACCGTTGTAATCTTCGCAGAAAGGGTTTTTCCACAGGCAGTGCGCATTGCTCAAGTGGTGGGGCTGGCCTTGATCCTCTATGGCATCTTTATGATCGTCATGCCCGCCGCTCACTCAATGTAGCCGAGAAATCGCTAGCGCAGGAAAAGGCAGCACGTAACAAATAGCTATGGCTTCTAAATTCTGCTGCCTACTCAACGGCCTGGGCCGGGGATGCAAACGTGCCAAAGGGATATGAAGGGCATTTCGCTAATAAGTGCGGGGAGAGCCTAGCGCTTACGCTTATCCCAGCCTTGCTGAGTAGAGGGGCGAAGATTTACCTCAGGCTTCTCCCAATCAATAACCTGCTGGGAGAAGAGATTTGAAGTCACCACATTAGTTGTCTGCTCTCCATAGAAGCTTAAGCGCTCGGTAAAAGCTTCAAGGTGCTCCATTGAGCTAAGAGCAACCTTGAGCAGTGCACAATAGTTTCCACTGAGCTTATACATCTCAAGAATCTCTGGAAACTTCTCGGCGCTGCTGGTCTTAAACAGACAGTGATCAGGGAAACAGCGCAGCTGGATAAAGACCAGCAAGGGCAAACCAAGCTTTGTAACTTCCACTTGCGCCCCATAGCTGGTGATAATGCCGGCATCTTCTAACTTGCGCACCCGCTCAGCGGTAGCCGGAGCCGATAAGCCTACGCGCCTGCCCAGCTCATTATAGGAAAGACGCGCATCCTTCTGCAGCTCGCGCAAAATCTTCCAATCGGTCTGATCGAGAGATCTTTCTGACTGTAAAGCCATTTCCCAAATTACCTTTCCTACTAAAAGAAAGTATAGCACATTTCGTTCTGACCGCTATTCCTCCCCGGCAAGCACGCTGCTAATATGAAGCGCAACTTAGCGCAAACCATCAGCTAGTAAACATAGAAGGCATATTTTTCATGTCACCAAGGACTCAAAGCCATTTAATCGAGGTAGGACAGGAGCCTCTCACGCGCACTAACCCGCGCATCATCTTGCTTACGCTGGGCATGTTCGCCCTGGGCACCGATGCCTTTATCGTCGCGGGAATCCTGCCTGTCATTGCTCACGAGACCGGAGTAAGCGAGGGGCTGGTCGGGCAGTTGATTACAGTTTTCGCCTTAACCTATGGCCTGGGAGCGCCGCTTCTGGCAGCCTTGGCAGGGCGCTTGTCGCCTGAACGTGTCCTGGTTGGCGCCCTGGGCTTACTTGCTCTTGCCAATCTTGCCTCGGCACTCTCTCCCTCGTTCCTGTTCTTATTGCTCTCGCGCATTCTGGCCGGCTGTTTTGCGGCTGCCTATACGCCGCTGGCCTTCGCCGTGGGTATCAAGCTTGCGCCTGCGGCCAAAAGGGGCCAGGCTCTGGCCCTGGTGGTAAGCGGATTAAATATTGCAACGGTGCTGGGCGCTCCGCTCGGCACCTGGGTTGGCGAATACTTTGGCTGGAGGCTCTCCTTTACGCTCGTAGCTGCGCTGGCCGGCCTTGCCTTCCTTGCCCTGCTGATCTGCGGACTTCCCAAATCAGCGCCGCCAGCACCGCTCTCTCTCTCACAACGGCTGCTACCAATTACACAGCCGCGCATAGTCCTGGCCCTCCTGCCAGCGCTGTTGTGGAATACAGGCGTCTATATCATGTACCCCTACGTGGCTTTGCTTTTACAGCAGCAGATTCACATCTCAGATGTAAGCTTCCTACTCGCCTGCTTTGGCCTGGGCATCGTATGTGCCAACTGGATAAGCGGAAGGCTGGCTGACAGCTTTCGGCCCCATTGGCTTGTCCTGATCTTTCTAGGAGCTCTGCTGGTCGTACAGTTTGCCCTTCCCTTGCTTACCACCACGCTCATCAGCGGAGCGATCCTGCTCTTGCTCTGGGGAATGAGCTTTGCCTCGCTCTTTATTCCCCAGCAGCAGCGCTTGCTCAATATTGCGCCAGAGCATGCAAACGTTCTTTTAGCCCTCAACAACTCGGGCCTGTACCTGGGCATCTCCGCTGGAGCTGCCGTGGGCGGCCTGGCTCTGCGCTACTTCGCCGTTCCCCAGTTGGCCTGGATAGGCGTTTTGAGCATCCTTAGCGCAGCGCTCATCGTAGCCATTACGCCCCGCTTGAACCGCAAGGCCGCCCAAAAGAAAAAAGCTAAGGCCTGAAAAATGTCGGCAGGCATAATCAGACAAGCAGGACAACCCTGCCTCGCCCATGGCCGCGCTGACTGTATTCATGGGCCTGCCGGGCTTCGGCGAGTGGGAATGTCTTACCAACGCTCACCTTAAGCCGCCACTCCTCGATCAGCTGCACTGCTGCCTGCAGGATAGAGCGCGAAGGGTGTGCAGCAATCATTTTTGCCTGAATTCCACGCGCCTGCGCCTGTTCCAGAGGCGGTAACGCTGCAAGCGAGCTAAGCTTTCCTCCAGGCTTGAGCGTAGCCAGAGAGCTGCGCATGGTCCTTTCTCCAACCCCTTCGAGCACCAGGTCTACATCCTTGACCACGCTCTCAACTGGCGTTGTGGTATAATCGACAACCTCATCAGCACCCAGTGAGCGTACAAACTCCAGATTTGCCGTAGAGGCTGTGCCAATCACATAAGCTCCCTTCCATTTCGCCAATTGGACGGCAAACAGACCTACCCCGCCGGCAGCCCCTTGAATCAACACGCGTTGCCCAGCCTCAAGCTCGCCCTCATCGAAAAGTCCGCGCCAGGCTGTCGTTACCCCCACAGGGATAGAGGCAGCTTCGGCAAAGCTGAGAGCTGCTGGCTTGAGCACGAAGGCTTCCGCCGGAGCCGTAATATACTCGGCATATGTACCATTGCCTCTCCCAAGGACTGCCTGCCCAACCTCGAACGAGGTTACCCCCGGACCAAGGCCTTCAATTATGCCGGCCACATCATCGCCAGGAGTATAGGGGAATGTTACTGGCATGAAATCTTTTGCCAGGCCCTGGCGAATCTTCCATTCTAGCGGGTTCACGCCTGCTGCTTGGACGCGAAGAAGCACTTCGCCCTCCTGCGGCTCTGGGCGCGGCTGCTGTTCAAGTTTAAGTTCTTCGGGTCCACCATAGCGATAGACGCGAATTACGCTCATTGTTGTAGACATCGATCTACTCTTCCTTTCCTCTTTGGCCTTCTCATCTGTCGGGCTATGGCTTGTTCTCAGCTTACAAGCCGCCCGCAGGCACTTGCTATTTTCGCAAGGATATTATGCATAAAATTCGGCAAGTTTTTACGGCAAGGCAGACTACACATCCTATCCAGTTAAGGCTCGGGCATCCAACTAACTGGAAGCCAGCCACACAAGATTACAGAAGTGATAGATGATCCTCGCCCTCTTAAGGGTAAGGGCTGCCAACCCATTTGGGCAATCAGCAAAGGGAGCAGATCGTTGGCTAAACAACGTATGAGAGAATGTGTTGGTTTTTCAGAGCCTTAACATTCCCCACCGGGCGAAATAGTATGCCCACATACCCATTCACATGCTCAGCCTCCTACAAGGCGTCATCCCTCCTTTCGGCTATGATACTGCCCTTCCCTATTTGGTCTGCTCGACATCGTTGCTCATTCCTAGCGAAACAACATAGGTGGGAGTGATGCGCAGGATCTCAGGGCCAAACTCCTCAACAATCTGCTTACCTCCTTCTGGAAGAGCCTGAACGGTTCCTCGGATCTCAACGAAGCGCGGATTCCAGGGAGGCAAGATATCATCAACCACAAAAGCCACGCGCCCATGAGCAAGCGCCTCACGGTATTTTCTACTTGGGACGATATTGAGCCCGCCAATATCGATGGTATCGTGCTCAGGATTGTAACGAAAGCCAACAGGGACGACATGAAGATCGCCCTTCTGGCTGACCGTTGCCAACCTGCCGAGACGTTGGCTCTGTAAATAGGCAATTTCTGCCTGTGTAAATTTGCTCATCTTTTCTCATCCTTTCTAACTTCTCAGGTAGTGAAGGGGCTTCGGTCGCAGGGGATAAAGCCCGCTCATCATCCCCTTCTCGATCGGCCTATCAAGTATTGTGCAATCGGCGGAAGAGCCCGGCCATAAGCAAGCATACCCTGCTTCTTTTTCGTGCTTTCCCACCGATATTGCCTTACGCACGCCCGGAGTATAAACTATATAGTTAGCTAGAAGGTCAAGTCTTTTTGAGAAGGGAACAGGTAATGTTAATCAAGGAACTAGCGGAAAAGACAGGCTTAACGCCTCAGACTATTCGCTTTTACGAGAAAGAGGGCTTCCTTGACAAACGCTATATCCGACGCAGGGAGAATAACTATCGAGACTATGCCGAGGAGGCGGTAAAACAACTCCTGGACCTCAAAGCAGGCCAGGTAGCAGGTTTTACCTTAGCGGAGCTCAAACAATATAGAGAAGCAATTGAGGCCCATGAACTGACAACTCAGGAGCAAGTGGCGTTTTTTCGGCAGAAGATTCATGATATCGGCGAAAAGATAGCAGAATTGGAGCGGATTCAAGCTAACTTTACGGCATTAATGCACGCCAAAGAAACTGGATCTGCTTGTTCCAGGATGCAATGAAGGACGCACAAGAGTAAGGGCCGCCAATCCGCTCGGACAAGCAGCAAAGGGTACAGGTTATTGGGCAGGCAACCTAGTATGCAAGCGGAGGAACAGCGCCACTCACGTTGTGAAAAGATTCCCTTATAGGAGCCCTAGAGCTCTCTTTCGAGAGATCCAGGCGAATGGAGCGTCCCATATACGCGCTGCAATAGCCAGATCAGGAGCTCCATTCGTCATGTCGACCTTTAGATCAGGTATTAAGGGCAGTAAGCTTATTCTACAACGCTCAAGACTATTTTCCCCTGTACATGCTGGCGCTCGACAAGCTCGTGTGCCTGGCGAGCCTCTGCGAGAGGAAACACAGTTTCAACGGCAACGCGCACGCGCTCAGACTCGATAAGTCCGGCGATTTCAAGAAGCTGCGTCCTGTCTGCATGCAGTCTCGGATGATTTGTGCTAACTGTAACGCCCATTTGTGCAGCACGTTCAGCACTGGCGTTGCCCAGGTTCACAGGAATCAACCGCCCACCGCGCTTAAGCACAGAGAGCAGACGATCCTGGCCCGCGCCACCTGCCGCATCATAGACCAGATCTACCTCGCGAACTGCCTGCTCCACAGAAGTGGTTGTATAATCGATAAATTGATCGCAGCCCAGATCAAGTAGGAATTTCTCATGGCGCCCGGATGCTACAGCAATGACGCGTGCGCCTTTGAGCTTGGCTAATTGCACTGCGAGGTGACCAACCCCGCCGGCAGCGCCATTTATCAGGACGCTCTGGCCCGCTGCCAGATCCTGATAGAGAAACTGCCAGACCGTCAGTCCCGCCATCGGTAGCGCCGCCGCCTGGATATGCGTAATGCCGGCTGGTTTAGGGGCCAGGTCCGCCATGGGAGCCGTGGTATATTCAGCGTACGTCCTGCCTGTCTGAGGAAAGCGCAGCATGCCAAAGACCGCATCTCCCACCTGAAATTCTGTAACATCGGGTCCAACAGCCTCAATAATCCCTGAAGCATCAGAGCCCGGAATACTGGGCTTGGGAAGATTAGGGCGAAGATGCTCTGGAACATCGGGGAAACCAGCGCGAGCTCGCCAATCAGCAGCATTCATGCCCGCAGCATAGATACGCATAAGCACCTCGCCCGGTCCAGCAACGGGACGAGGCACCTCCTCATATTGCAGGACCTCGGGTCCTCCTGAGCGGTGAATGCGTATGGCCTTCATAGTTGTGTCGGTGGAAGTTAGCATATATTCTCCTATCTGTGTAGAGCCTTAACCCAGGGGCAAAACCCATTGCGTTTGCGCAATCTCGGCCCCTCGTCTAGAATAGTAAGGGAGAAGAGCCCAACAATCCACAGACAATGCCGGTTCTGTGTCGGGTAACGAACACGAGAAGAAAACTGTTGGTTAATGAGGAACTGGTCCGGCGAAAATGGGCTCAAAGCTATAGAGACAGGAGTAGGCGCGATGGAAAAAGCCAGAAGGAACGCTGACCGACGTATCGAGCGAACGCGACAGCTGCTGCGGCAAGCCTCGATTGAGATCCTTCAGGAGAAAGGCTTTCAAGCCACAAGTGTACAGGAGATTGCCGAGCGGGCCAACCTCAATCGTGGAACCTTTTATGCCCACTTTCCTGATAAATATGCCTTGTTAGAGTCGCTTGTACGTGAGAGGTTTGAGCAACTGGTTTGCTCCCTTCCTCCTGTATCCAGCTGGGAGAGAAGGGAGGTCCAGCAGCTCATTTGCATAATATTAGAAGACTTCCGAGACGTCTATCGACAGTGCCATTCTCTGGGAACGATAAGCCCACTGGTCACAGAGATCATCCAGGAGGAATTGGCAGGGCTGCTTCTGAGCTGGCTACAAGAGCTGAAGAAAGGGGCAAGATGGGGAACTGTTGCTAAAGAAACTGTAGCGAGAGCTATGAGTTGGGCTATCATAGGGGAAGCTCTCCAGTGGAGTAAAGAGCCCGGCAGAGCATCTTCAGACCAGGTAGCCCATGATCTCTTAGCGCTGCTTCTAGAAGGTGTAGAGCATCTGGCTCCAGCTGCGCGAGCAGAGTAATCTACATCACTATCTCTCTTTCTCGACAAACTCTCTAGAGAGCAAATTTGCTTACACAGCTTTGCGCAGATACATAGCTGGCGCATAACTGAAGATCACATACCTCGGCTCCTGTAGCGCCACAAACTCTACTACACTTACTCCCAACTCACATTTCTAAAGCCATGCAACAAAAGAACATGTTCGCAACGAACACTTGCGTAACGAACATGTTCGTGTTATACTATCTCCATGAAGACACACAAGCATACTTCAGCGCCGCGCAGCCGGCGCGAGCGACCAGCCAAACCAGCCTTGACACGGCAGGGCATTATCGATGCCGCGCTCACCATCCTGCGTGAAGAGGGACTTCACAAGGTTACCATGCGTCGTATTGCGGAAGCGCTGGATACAGGGCCAGCATCATTGTATGTCTACGTACGCGATACTGCCGATCTGCACGTGCAGATCCTTGATGCCCTCCTGGCTGAAGTCACCGAGCCGTCCCTAGCGGAGGGGACATGGCGTGACAAGCTGAAAGAGCTGCTGACGCGCTATTCACACGTCCTCTTCAAGTATCCAGAAATCGCACGGATGACCTTGAGCAGGCATCTCAGCGGTCCTAACTACCTGGCCCTACTGGAGCAGCTCCTCGCCCTCTTGAAGGAGGGGAACATGGCTGACCGCGAGGCCGCCTGGGTGGTCGATCTACTGCTTCTATATGCAACAGCGATCACTGCGGAGCACAGCACTCGTGAGTCCTCGGTGGAGGCTGTTGCCGAAGACTCGGCCCTCGTTGAGGCAATTAGCAGCAGTGACGCGAGTGTATATCCTTCTATTGCCCAGCTCAGCCATGAGCTTCTTTCCGGCAGCAGTTCCGACCGCTTCGCATGGGGCATCGACGTTCTCCTCTCCGGGGCCTTCAGCACTCCTGGTATCATCGCAGAGCCGGGTAAAACAGAGTTCAGACGAACAATAGAGCGTCAAGAATAGAAAGGAAATATTCCCATGGAATCACATGTAACAATAATCGGCGCCGGTCTCGGTGGACTCACGCTTGCCAACGTGCTGCTTAGGCATGGAATAGAGGCCACAATTTACGAGCTGGAGGCATCGCCTTCGGCTCGTCATCAAGGGAGCATCCTTGATATGCACGAAGAGTCAGGTCAGCTTGCCTTGCGCAAGGCTGGACTCTTTGAAGCCTTTCGCTCCCTGGTGATCCCGGCGGGCGACGCCATGCGCATACTTGACAAGACTGGCATGGTTCACTGGGAAGACAGCAGTGACGGCAGCCGACCAGAAGTTGAGCGCGGGGATCTCCGCCGAATCTTGCTCCAAACGCTGCCAGAGCGCTGCATTCATTGGGAAAGCAAGGTGAAGAGCGTCGTCAAATTAGCAGAGGGAAAACATCAGGTCACCCTGGCGAGCGGAGAAACGTTCACGACTGATCTCTTGATCGGTGCGGATGGAGCCTGGTCAAAGGTCAGGCCCTTGCTCTCAGGAGAACAGCCCATCTACGCGGGCATCTCCTTCATAGAGACGCACCTCCTTGACGCAGGTGTCCGCCATCCTGAGCTCGCAGCGCTGGTGGGTCGCGGCTCAATGTTTGCCCTCAGCGATGAAAAGGGCCTGCTAGCTCACAACGATGGCAAGAACTGTATCACTCTCTATATCGCGCTCAAGACCTCAGAACCGTGGGAAACTGCCAGTGGAAGCGGCGCTCACCATCCCCAGGCAATCAAACGGGATCTGCTCAAGCACTTTTCTAACTGGGATGCCCGGTTACGTGCCCTCATCGTTGAGAGCGAGGATGAACTGCTTCCTCGCCACATCTATGCACTCCCCGTGGGGCATCATTGGGAACGTGTTCCCGGGGTAACCTTGCTAGGTGATGCCGCGCACTTGATGTCACCATTCGCCGGTGAGGGGGCCAATCTCGCTATGCTCGATGGAGCGGAGCTGGCAGAAGCCCTTCTGGCGAACCCGGACAATGTGGAAACAGCGCTTGCCAGCTATGAAGCAGCCATGTTTCCGCGGAGTGAGGCGGCGGCCCGGGAAGCGCAGAGGAACCTCATGATCAGCTTCCAGGCAGATGCTCCACAAGGCATGCTTGATCTGATGGCTTCTTATACATCCCAGAAAGGATAAGCAATGTGGGGTACGCACTCTAGCGCGTCTATCCCCTCTCAGTCTTCGACAGCTCTTATTCTGATGGCAACTCGCAAATCTGCTTCGTCGATCAGGAAAGCAGTCTATAGGACATACATTCATATGAGTTGTCATCTGTTCGAACATAGGAGGGCACTTCATGACAAATGTAACACTTATCCCTGATATCACCTATGCCAAAGTCGATGGCAAAGTACTTCAGCTCGATCTCTACCTACCCGACATAAAGGGACCAGTTCCTACAGTCATCTACCTGCACGGAGGCGGCTGGGGACGCGGCGACAAAGCAGACAACGCGGAGACGCGTCTGAAACCCGCAGCCGCCCAGGGCATTGCTGTGCTCTCAGCAAACTACCGCCTCACGCCAGCGGCAGTCTATCCAGCGCAAATCCATGATGTTAAGGCTGCGGTACGCTGGACCCGGGCACATGGAGCCGAGTACGGACTGGAGACCGACGCGCTTGGCCTGTGGGGAGTATCCGCTGGCGCGATGCTTGCCTCGCTCGCTGGCCTCACGCCCCATGATCCTGCCCTTGAAGGCATCCTTGGTGAAGACAGGGACCAATCGAGCCTTGTGCAGGCTATCGCTCATTGGTTCGGCCCAACCGATTTCGTGACGACGGCAACGCGGACGCCTCTGGAAGCTCACATCGTGCCGCCCCCATTCGAACGTGCGCTCTTTGGCCCGGGGTCCGACGACGAGATTGCTGCCAAAGCTCGGGAGGCGAGCCCGCTCTACCGCGTCTCTGCCAAAGCTCCACCTTTTCTCATCCTGCACGGCGACCGTGATCGTATGGTCCCAATTGCCGATGCAGAGGCGTTCCACACAGCCCTTTCCCGCTGTGGCGCGCACTCGACATTCGTCTCGCTAGGCGGAGCCGGGCACGAGGATCCTGTGTTCAATAGCGCTTTGAACATCGCGATCACTGTCGCGTTTCTCCGCGCTAACCTGGTATCCTCGGCTACCTCACTTGCCACCTTCTCGCCTCAGCGAGGAAGATGATTGCTTTATATACTTCTGTCAAAAAGGAGAACTAAGATATGATTTCTGAACAACAAGCTGCGCTCCTGGCCCAACCGAAAACAGCGATCATTGGGGTCAATCGTGCCAGTGGTGCGCCACAACTCACCGCCGTCTGGTATATCTGGGATGGCAAAGACTTCATCTTTTCTACCACGAAGGACCGGGCAAAATATGCGAACATCAAGCGCAATCCCGCCGTATCGCTTCTTGTCGAGGACTCGGCTACCTTAACGTCTGTCGTGGCCTATGGACAAGCTGAGATTATTGAGCACAACATCGCCGAGTTGACGCGCCCCATCATTGAAAAGTATGTGCCAGAAGCCAGGCGCGAGGAAATTCTCACAAGTGTGACCAATGATTCATTGCGGGTTATCGTTGTGCTTCATCCCGAGAAAATCATTTAGCGAATGGGTTTTCTCGACCCCATCGACCTCAATCTGCTTGCCCAAATTGGCATCAGCGAAAATGGCTTTCTTTCTGCCGTCTGACAAAGAGGACATCATGATGGCAAGCTTTACGCCATCCCGCTCGACACGCATCCCTACGTCATGTACTACAATACCGATATTTGTCAGAAGGCTGGCCTGTTGGATGCAGATGGCAACCTGCTCTCTAGAGAGCAGGTTTGCTTCCACAGAGCCGCTGAAGATACGAAACAGCACAAAACTGCGGATCACGCATCTCTTCGAGGGCCTGCTCACGTAGCGTCGTAATATCTGCCGCATTAGCTCCCAGCTGGCGTATCAAGAAAGGTTCTGCGAGATGAAAGACAACTTCCCAATCCTGCACCATCTCCTGATGGGCCTCTGTCCCGGCTGACCAGTTGAGGATGAAGGCTTCTTGCTGCAGATCGATAAAGCCGGCTTGCGTAAACAGGCGTGCTTGCATAGCAGTAATCCCCATATGCTCGCCAGCTCCCGTAAAGCTGAGCCCCGCTATACGTAACGCCTGCTGGCCCAGGAGGATAAGTTGGGTAAAGGCCGCACTATTTGTTACACTGGTTCCTTCTCCTTCCAGGCTAAGCATATGACCTCCCGGCCTCAAGATACGCCAGCATTCAACTAGCAGAGAGGGCCAGTTAGCTGGTGAGAGAAAAAACGCAATGAGGCGCGCATGGATCAGATCAAAGGTCTGATCTGGGAAGTCCAGAGGAGCTGTAGCGTTCATAACGCGAAAATCGATACGCTCCAGGCCTCGTTCTCCTGCCAGCCAACGTCCATACGCTGTCATCAAGTGGCTGATATCAACACCAGTAAGCACAAGATCGGGACGCTGCTGAGCGAGTGAAAGAAGCCATTCGCCGGGTCCGCAGGCAAGATCAAGCACCTGCGCATCTGTGTTCAATGACAGCTTTGCGGGCAAAAGTCCACAATGCAGGCTCAGCAAGCGGGCCTGGCGCATCAAGCGTGCCATCTCTGCGGCATTTTCGGCATCCAACGGATAAGAAGAATGAGTATGCTGTTCTGTCGTCAACCGTTTCTCCTTCCAGATAGGAAATACAGCAGTAAATTATTTTTCAGCTTTTTGATAAAATATCATAAGTGAGAGCTCCATAGAACTTACTCAGAAATAGATGCAGAGATTAAAGAAACTCAACTTAGCGCTACTAATCAAGTATAAATGAAAGTAGAATAAGTTGCAATCAGATAAGCATGGAAGCATGCAAACTGCGAGAAGCGCATATTAGATTACTTTCTGTCGTATCAGGCTGGCTGCTCCCATAAGCAACCGCTGGCGGTCCTTGACGAACATCAGGAGCCTTTAAAGGGTATAGTAATGCTCTTTTCCAGCAGCTTCTTGCGCCTAACAAAGCGCTGGAAGATTAGCATAGCAATAAAAATCAGAGCGAATAGAGGCAGGTCCAGGCCGCTGGACTGCATTCCAAAGGTTATAAAGTCTAGAAAAAAGTGGATGAAAATCACCAGGGGCAGATAAAGCCAGGAGCACTCGATGAAGACTGGAACCAAGCGAGCCTTGTGCAGGCTATCACTCACTGGTTCGGCCCAACCGATTTCGTGACGATGGCAACGCGGGCGCCTCTGGAAGCTCACATCGTGCCGCCCCCATTCGAATGTGCGCTCTTTGGCCCGGGGTCCGACGACGAGATTGCTGCCAAAGCTCCACCTTTTCTCATCATGCACGGCGACCGTGATCGTATGGTCCCAATTGCCGATGCAGAGGAATTCCACGCAGCCCTTTCCCGCTGTGGCGCGCACTCGACGTTCGTCTCGCTAGGCGGAGCCGGGCACGAGGGATAGCCGATGATCCTAAGCGGGTTATTGTCGTGCTTCATCCCGAGAAAATCATTTAGCAAAGTGCTAAGCAAGGGCAAAGGGAGGATAAATCCCAGCAGGAGCGCTGTGTGATTTTCGCCAGCATCCTGCTGAGATTTAGCAATGCTCTTCCAAGGCAGTACTACATGGACAACTGACGCCCAAACAAGCCGTCGCTCAGTTCAGGACAGGCTTACAAAAGCTCATCGATACTCCGTCTCCCGTATCGAATAAGTAAGTTGGACAGGAAGACAAGAGGAGTTATTTATGTCTGATACTACCTTGAAACCGATTGCCCCCATGGAGAGACGCAGCCCCCTGGCGCCCAGCCTTGCACGCTCCAGGTATTGGCGCACCAGCTTGACGGGCCTGGCCTTCGTCCTCCCATTTCTGATTCTTTACGTCCTTTTCCTGCTCTGGCCTATCATCCTTGGGTTGGGCATGAGCTTCTACAACTGGAGCCTCGCAGATGCAGGAAAATTTCTTGGCTTCGGCAACTATCTTGAACTCTTCGCCGATAGCGATTTCTGGTCCTCGCTCTGGCATACTATCACCTTCACAGTGATCAGCACGCCAATCTTTGTGATATTTGGCCTTAGCCTGGCTTTGCTGGCCAATCGCGCCATACCCGCGCGCTGGCTCTTCCGCCTCTCCTTCTTCGCTCCTTTTGTGTTGCCGGTCTCCATCGTGGTTATTCTCTGGAACTGGCTATTCCAGCCTGGCTATGGCTTCATCGACAACGCATTCGCGTTCATTGGCTGGTCGCAGGTGGACTGGCTGAACGATCCTAATCTTGCGATGCTCGCTGTCATCGTTGTCACACTCTGGTGGACGGTGGGCAGCAACTTTCTTCTCTACCTCGCCGGCTTACAGCAGATCCCACAGGAATTGTACGAAGCTGCCGCTATTGATGGCGCGGGCGCCAGGGCAAAGACGCTCTGGGTCACTTTGCCTCTGCTGGGCAGAATCACTATGCTGATCGTCATTCTGCAGGTTATCGCCTCATTACAGGTCTTTGGCCAGATATATTTGCTCACGCAGGGTGGCCCCAATTTTGCTACCCGCCCGGTAATCCAGTACATCTACGAAACAGGCTTCTCGTCTTATCGCATCGGCTATGCCTCAGCCATCTCTTACATCCTGTTCA
Source organism: Ktedonosporobacter rubrisoli (assembly GCF_004208415.1). Classification (GTDB taxonomy): domain Bacteria; phylum Chloroflexota; class Ktedonobacteria; order Ktedonobacterales; family Ktedonobacteraceae; genus Ktedonosporobacter; species Ktedonosporobacter rubrisoli. The sequence goes on from NZ_CP035758.1 coordinate 826,273, forward strand.
TTCTGATCCTAATATTTACTGTGGGAAATTTCTTGCTGTTTGGTCGTCAGGAGAGAAGGAGTGAAGCCTTATGACAACGCACATGATAGAACAGGCCCCGCAGGCCACTGCAGCCAGGAAACGGCTCGCCCTTAATCTACCCAACAGTACAGCCTTTATTGTGCTGCTCATCCTGGCCATCCTCTGGATCTTGCCGATACTCTGGGGAATTGATACCTCGCTTAAGCCAGAAGCGGAAACTACGACAATCCCGGCGAGCTGGTTCCCTTCGGCCTTCACTTTCCTGGCCTTTGAGCGCGTTATTAGCAATAGCGATCTACCTATATGGTACTTTAACAGCGCCCTCACCTCTATCGTAATCACTGTCGCCACGGTGATAACTTCCAGCCTGGCCGCCTTCGCCTTCTCACACATCCCTTTCCTTGGCCGCAAGTTCCTCTTCTGGCTGATCCTCGCGGGAATCATGGTTCCCGGCGCGGTCCTCATCATCCCGCTCTTCACGCTGGTTCAATCGTTCGGCATGGTAGATACTTACTGGGGAATTATCTTACCACAGATAGCATCGCCGGTCTCCATGTTCATCTTCAAGCAATACTTTGATGGCATTCCGCGCGACTTTGAGGAGGCAGCCCTCCTCGATGGAGCCAGCAGGCTGCGCATTTACTGGCAGATCTGGATGCCGCTAGCGCGTCCGGCGATTTCTGCGGTAGCAATCCTTGCCTTCGTCACATCCTGGAACAATTTCCTCTGGCCCTTTATTGTGATCACAGGCAACCATATGATGACAATACCGGTCGGGCTGGCAACCATTCAGACCTCCTATGGCCTGCGTTACGCCCAGATCATGGCCTCGGCCATCCTCGCCGGTCTGCCGATCATTGTGGTCTTCCTTTTCTTCCAACGGCAAATCGTCCAGGGTCTGGCCGCCAGCGGCCTGCGTGGCTAGCTTTTTAAGGCCCTGCCAGACGCTCAGCGCTCGCCAGAAAGAGGTGGATGTCATCTTTTGCCAAGCCAGGAAACGGCGGCAATTGTTTGCCACCCTCCAGGCGAGCGCTGAGCCTATGGGAGCGAAAGATCAGCAGAACTTCTACTCAACTTCTTCGCAGCCGCTCCCGCTCATTATCTTTGCGACAAATTCGGCGGGTAGCTGGGCCAGGGTCTGCGTAGCCACGGTGAGCTCGCTGTCAGGCGCCAAAACATCCCGGAACAATGTGACGGCATCAGCTCTGGCTTCCTCGCCCCAGTTATCCCGGAAAAATACATCCCGGGCACACTCGATTACGTCTTGCACCACGCGTTCATAGCGATAGTAGGCAAGCACAATCCAGTCGATTTCCGCCTCTCCGTATCCCGCAAAAAAGGCCAGCTTTCCAGGCTGCAGCTCGCTATCTGCGGCCGATACTCTTATAAAGAGAAAATCCCGCTCTTTAGGAGCCAGCATTACTTCATCCCAATCAAGGACAAACACGCGCCCTTGCGCATCACGCAGCAGGTTGGCCGGATGCAGATCGGCATGGCAGATAACATAGGGCGGATTGCGTTTGTCCAGCACTTGCCCTAGCGTTTCCAGGGCAATAATTGCAGTGTGCAGCGTTGCTTGCTTTTCAAGCCAGGCGGCACGAAGCTCGCGCCTTGAGGGGCTCGTCTCTTCGTGCATCAAAGCTAGCTGGCTTTCAAAAGCGCGTAGCCAGCGCACATACTCTGTGGTATCAAAGCTCTCTTTGCGTAGAGCCTCAAAACCAGAGGAGGGCAAGCTAACCTGGTGAACGCGCCGAAAGATTGCTCCTACTTCCTCCCACTGCGCATCAGTCATCCCCGTCCAACTCGTCTCGCCAACAAGAAAGGGATACACGAGCACGTTCCAGTCATCTATCCGCGTCCACAGGCTGCCGCTTTTGGTAGGAACCGGGGCCACAACTCCTGCAATGCCTTGCTCTTTCAGATAGTAAGGAATCTGGCTGGTGGGTTCATAAAGCGATCCTTGCTTGACTTTGAGCAAATAGACGCTTCCCTGCTCACTCATTACACGATATACGCCCGCGTTAGAATCCAGGCCCAGGGCCAGAAACTCAATTGTCGCGGGACTCAAAGCGTACTGCTCACGGCAACAGGAGTACAAACGTTCCAAAGAAAGAGCTGGTTGCTCACGCATAATCTATAGTATCCTCTCATTTGCTTTATCTTCACTTATATTTCGTTTTCTTCTCTTCCTACTCCTGCTATTCAGCAGGCACATATATCTTGGCTCAGCATTCTCAACTCCTGCATTATGGCTAAGAGCATCGAGCCAGTGCACCTGGTTAAGCGCAGTAACGCGTAATACAGGCAAGCGCTCCTATCCTGAGCTGAACGCTACAAGCGCACGAATCACGAAGACAAGGCGCAAAGTCAGAAATTACAAGCATGACAATGTGATTTGCTCAATAGTAGGTAGAGAGTTTATGGAGAGTACCAATGGAGGCAAAAAAAGGCGCAAAGGCTCCCCAGGCGAAGAAGATTCCCCGAGGCCCGGCTACAAGCGGCTAATGAAGGGCTTCAGGGAGGACATCACTGCGGATATACATGCATGCCCTCCTTAAGTGCATTTAGTGATAATACTCAACAAAGAGAGTATACTACAGCCACCAGCCCTGTCAAGCATTCTCTTCGTCACGCTTTCTCTTCTGGCTTGCCGCCACGCCAATTTGGCCACGCTGGCAAGCACGTAGCAGATCGGCCTTATGAGGATGCGCACTATCCACGCATCCCCACAAACCTGGGGCCTATTCGCTCTGAAGCGCGCCAGTCCACAAGTGTTGCATCTCCTCGCATTCCGTCAATAGTTCGCTCAGCGTACCTTGCGCTACTATCTGCCCTTCCTGCAAAACAAGGATACTATCGGCGCAGCGTAGCGCTGCTTCGCGGTGGGAAACTACCAGGCACGTGTGCTCCCTGTGAGCACGGATGCGTTGCCAGAGCTGCCGTTCTGTCTCAGCATCGAGAGCACTTGAGAGATCGTCACAAACCAGGAGTTCCGGCGTGCGAGCGAACATGCGCGCGGCAGCCGTACGCTGAATCTGGCCGCCAGAAAGCCTGATCCCTCTGGGTCCGATCAGCGTCTCAAGCCCAACAGCCAGAGTTTCTACGTCCCGCTCCATAACCGCCAGATAGATAGCCTCCTCAAGCGCGCGCTCAGTGAGCGGGAGACCTAAGGCAATATTTTCGCCAAGCGTTGTGCTGAACAGATTGGGCCTCTGTCCCGTATAGGCACTCTGTGGTGGAACAAAAAATGCGCCTGGCTTCTTTACAAGTTCGCCATTCCAACATATTTCGCCCTCTTGCTTCGGCAGCAGGCCGAGCAAGGTTCGCAGCAAAGTAGTCTTGCCAGAGCCGATACGCCCGGTAATTACGATAAACTGCCCCCGCTCCAAGCGAAGATTGATGCTTGTAATACCCCGTGCAGTACCTGGATAACGATAGCTCACATTTTTCAATTCCAGAAGCTCTAAAGGCTTCTCAAGCCGGGGCAGACCGAAAGGCTCCTGGCTTGAGACCACTTCCCGGTAGATGGGGCTCGGCATGATCAGCGCTGCCGGCGCCGCATTGGGCAGCAATTCTATTAAACGCTCCTGAGCCACCGCGAGCTGGCGATAGGCAGTAATCTGCCCTATGACCTCGCCGCTGAACCTGGCCAGCGTAGCCATATAGGCTACGAATAAGGTAAAATCCCCCACAGTAAAGCTACCTGCCCGCAAAGCGCTTCCCGCCAGAAGCAAAATCAGCCCGGTTCCGATGCTTGTAATTCCTGTCCCAAACACGCCCAACACCACATTGCTAAACAAATTTTCCTGCAACGAGGTCACGCGGCGTCGATTGTTCAAGCGATGGAAGCGCTTCACAACGCTAGAGGTTGCTCCGGCCACCTGAATAGCCTGCACCACGCCAAACATCTCCACCAGGTAACTGCTCACCGCCCCTGACGCCTCGCGGCTCCTGCGCCGATAGCCCTCCACATGCTTGCCAAGAGCGTTCACAATGATATTGCCCAGGAGCAGAGGAAGGATCGCGACAAGCGTAAGTTGCAAGTTGATGTGTATCATGATGACCAGCGCCACTAGAGTCTCAACGCCCATGCCACCAAAGACAAACGCCCACATAATCAGCAAAAAGCCTGGACTTACAGTATCGCGCTGCAGGCGGCTAATCATATCGCCACTATCTCGGGGTAGCGCGCCAGCGCCGGGAAGCTGTAGCAAATGTTCTAGCAGATTAGCCCGAAGCAGCTCGCGCGTTTTGAAGATGGGCAAACGCTCAGTGAGCATGACAGCGAATAAATTGAGCCCGCGAGCTAGCATATAGCCCAACATTAAGCCAACCAGGCCCCAGATAGTTGCATCAAGCTGGCGATAGTGCGTCAGACGGTCGAGGATCTGCTGGACAAGTAGGGCTGGCACTAGCGGCAAGAGGCGGCGCGGCAGCTGCAATAAAACTGTCAAGATGTAATTTTTGCGCGTGAAGATGAGCAGTTGCCAGACAAATGAGCGCGTCTTCATGGAAGCATCTCCTCGGAATGAGCTAACCGCAACAATTTGTAGTAATAGGATGCAGGATCTTTGGCGAGCATGTGACGAGGAGCATATTCCAGCATACGCCCTTCGGCCAGGACCATAACCTGATCCACGCGCTCAATCGTGCTCAGACGATGGGCGATCACCAGAGCAGTGCGCCCGGCCATAAGCTGTCTCGTCGCCCGGATCAGTATCTTCTCGGTCGCCGGGTCCAGACGCGCCGTAGCCTCATCCAGAATGATCAATTGTGGATCTTGCAGGAAGACACGAATACAGGCCAGTAGCTGAGCTTCTCCAGCTGAAAGCCCGCCGCCATCACTGCTCAGTGCCGTATCCAGACCCTGCGGCAAGCGCCTGTACCACTCAGTGATTCCCAGGCGCTCAATAGCCTGTAAGATACGCTGGTCAGAAATAGACTCAGTGAAAAGAGTAAGATTGTCACGCAAGGTGCCACGGAACAACTGCACATCCTGCGTTACCAGTCCAATACGTCTGCGCAAGTCGTCAAGGCGCGCCTGGCGAAGATCCTGGCCACCCAGAAAGACAGAACCGCAGGTAGGATCATAGAAGCGCATAAGCAAACGAATGAGGGTCGTCTTGCCGCTAGCAGTTCGTCCAATCAAGCCCATAATTTCACCCGCCGCAAGGCGAAACGAGATATCCTGCAAAACAGGCTGCCCTTTCTCATAGGCAAAGGAGACGTCTTCAAAGCTCACAGATAGAGCTCCCACAGGGAAATCTACTCCCGGCCCATCCTGAACCCGGCTTTGGGTGTGATAGATCTCATTAATGCGTTCGAGACTAGCGACGGCCTGTTGAAAACTGCTAAGTTGCTCTGCCATATCATAGATGTAGGCAAGCAACTGGCCTGTATAGAGCAACAACATCACAACAGTGGCAATCGTGAACTGGCCTTGCACAAAAAAGAGCGCGCCAAGGATGAGGGTAATGAGCAGGCTAAGTGCCTCTAGAACCACTTCCGCGCCCTCAAAGGCTGCCCAGAAGGCAGTGCGCTTCATCTCAGCCGCATCTTCCTGGCGCTGCAAACGAAAATAGCGCCGCAGAATATAGCAGACCGCACCACAGGAGGCAATATCTTCAAGACAGGTAAACACTTCACCCCAAAAGCTACTTAGTTCCGCCTGGGTTTGCAAGTGCAGCTTATAGTACGTGATAGCTATCTTCTGTATATAGAGTAGGATGATATTGCCCAGCAGAAAGATGGCAGTCATCACAATCCCGAACCAGATACTCTCCCGCGCCATCAGCAGCAGCACGCCCACTACCAGGAGACCACAACCCAGGAAACGAATCACAAACTGTGAGAAAAAGTGGGATAGAATCTCTACATCACCATCAACCCGGGCGAGCAACTCGCCAGGTGTATGGGCCGTGTGGAAGGAGTGATCCAGCTTCAGACAGCGGTACATAAGATCCGCGCGCAACTGATTTGTGGCGTTCCAGCCTACATTCTCAGAGAAGTAGCTGGCTCCCGCCGAGACCAATCGACCACCAATGGCCACCACAAGATAGAAAATAGCTTGAGTAGTCAAGCTCTGAATTGCGCTATTGTGCTGCACATCATCAATAAAGGCACGAATGATCTGCGGACCCAGCAATTCAAGCACAATGCTGCTCACAAGCAAGAATACCATACAGGCAACGCTGAAGCACTGAGAGCCCAGATAGGTGGCAAATAGCACTCCGTATTGCCGTAGCGCCATTCGTGGTAATACACGGCGACGCTGGCCGGATTGAGAAGCATTCATGGATTAGCAGTTCCTCTAACTTTCTGGGTTCAAGAGAAAGCGACACGAGCAACCGCTGAAGTTTATCGGTGGTCTCCGCTCATCCTGCTAAGCACACATGCACATGGAAACACCATGGAATTCCATTCGCACAGATATCTTAAAAGCAGCGGGAGCGTTGTTCAGAGAATTAGCATGAAGTGGAGCTTCACCGGTTGCACATGCCGCACACGCCGGTGAGAGTTACGATTCCACACCCGTTAGAATAGTCTATGGGCCGTAGAAAAACGAGGCGCACGCAGGCAAAAAAGGGCAGAGCAATCCCCAGGGCCATAGAAACTAACTTTACCATATGAACTTTGTGGTAAAACAGGCTTATGCCTCATTGCCATCTGTGCATCTCCAGATGAGGATCAAACGGTTAAACAGGTGTATAGAAGCGAGTATACAAGATCTTCTCCAGTCTTGCAAGGGAAGGCAGATTCTTGACGGAACTATAGCAGTAATGCTTTAATATAGCCCTAATTATAATTGTGCGCCTAAAAACGGCTTGATGCTATATAGACTATGCAGGAAGCCTGGTAGATTTTAAGGAGCACGTTTATGTCTGGACGCAAATCACGACGTCAGCGAGCGCATATAGACACAGACCAGCGAGCGCTTCAGAGGGACGTGCCCATTCCTGGCAAATGGTGGATCGTAAGCATTCCTGGCGCGGCTATAATCGGGGCAGCTCTGGGCTACTTTTTCCTCTCTAACACGCTCCCCATCGCCTTTAGAGTGCTTCTAGGAGCATTTCTGGTCACAGCAGGCCTGGCCCTCCTGACCTTCTTTCTCAGGGGAGCCATTCTTGATCCGGGGGCGGCTCTTAGCGCACTCTTCAGCTCCGCTCTAGAAAGCTGCCAGGTGGGATGCTGCCTCTATCTGGCTATAGCTTTTATCGCACTGTTCGGAGGAGTGAGCGGATTATTGTTCAGCCACGTATTGCTTGCTACAACCCTCAAGAACATAGCCAACGTCATTCCATACATCCACTGGTGACATTCCAAAGGCAATGTCTCATGCTTGCTTCCCGAATGCCTCGATCAGCTGGCGATAAAGGTTATGATAAACTGCATACACTAACCACCCACATTACAAACAATGCGGTAACTGTTACCTATTCGGGCGGGCCATTCCTGGAAGCCTCAGCATTGGGTATCCATAAGGGCTGGGCGCTGGCCGAGCTTTGTAAGCAACTTGGCTACAGTCGCGAAGAAGTTGTTGCCTTTGGCGATATGCCTAATGATCTTCCAATGTTATCATGGGCCGGAACAGGGATAGCGGTTGCCAATGCCCATGCCGCTGTACTACGAGAAGCCGACGAGGTTACCTTACCAACGAAGAAGAAGGTGTAGCTGTATATCTGGAACCACTGCTCACAGAATATCAAGCAGGAGACGCCACTGCATCGTGAGATGCACTACGCCTCACGATGTATGTACAAGCATCCTCGCTCACTCCAAGCAGGCCAGCACGCCAACTTAGCCCATCAGGCTAGCACCTAAAGTATCCTCACCCGGGGCCCAGAACGTCTTCTCGATCGAAAATGCATAGGCTGTTTCGCCATGGCGGCCCAGATATTCCAGCCTCTCCCGGGCTTCCTGAGCTGAGGGTTGATGCCCTTGAGGAACCCACCAGAGAGCATAGTGAGGCCCATCTATGGCCTGGAACCACTGCTGGCCCTGCTTTATTACTTTCAAATGCTCACTTTTATAAACAAAATTGACATAATCTTCAAGCGTAGCCCAGACCGAGACATTGGCAATAAGCATATGGTCTTCATACAGATCGGTTTCTTTAGCTGTACTTCCTGGTCCACCTCTTCGCCAAATAAAGCCCTGGCTTTTGCGAGCCAACGCATCGATAACTGGTCGCAAAGCTACATAACCTGCCATCCCTGGGTCATTCAGAGGAGCCCGCAAACGACCAATATTAACCTGAGCAAGATGGTACATCCCTTGTTCCTTTCTACTCCATTCCAGGGAGGATATCCTTTCTCCCTGAGCACGAGGATAGTAGAAGTGAGCGCTGATAACAAGGGAGGGATTTATTCCGGTATCTCTGACTACCAGGATACTGAATGGAGGCTTGGTCTCATTTTTACTTTGCTCCTGAGCTATCTTCATACTCGCTCTGCTCACACATCAACTTGAGGAGTTTGGCCGCCGTGTCCGTTTCTGCCACCGGAAGAAGCACGCGCATGTAGAGTCCCTGGTCATAAGAGAACTGAACAGTGATCGGCTGGAGATGCAGACTTCCGATTTGGGGATGGGAGAATGCGATAGGAAGTTCACGTTGCTGCCGTACTTCGTGGAGCAGCCACCAGGCATGAAACTCAGGGCTAACCTCCTGCAGTTGCTCAATCATAGAAGTGAACCAGGCATCATCGAGGTGTTGTCCACTCTGCATACGAAATATTGCCAGCAGTGTGCGAGCCTCTTGTTCCCAATTTAGCATTAAGCTACGAAGACGCGGATGCGCAAAGTGATGCCAAACAACGTTGCGCTCTTCAGCAGGATAGTTTCCCCAATCATCAAGAAGCGTTTCGGCTCTATTCCAGGCCAGCACATTCCAATAGCATCGCGAATATGAGCCGGTGATGGTTCGAGAGCTGCAAGCATAGCCTGAAAGTACGGCTTGAGAGTTCTAGAGAGTAGAGGTGACTGAGGAGGAAGTGGCTGCCGGGCCAGCTGAAATAGATGGACCCGCTCATCCGTGTTGAGTCGGAGAACATGAGCCAGATTTTCTATCACCTCTCTGGAGACTTGAATAGGGCGACCTTGCTCCAGCCAGGTGTACCAGGTCGCGCTAATTCTAAGTAATTCAGCTATATCTTCACGTCTGAGACCAGGCGTACGACGTCTTGGCCGCATTGGTAGACCAATTTTTTCCGGCCTGAGGCTTTCACGCCGCGTGCGCAAGAAGTCTGCCAATTCTTTGCGGCGATCCTCGTCGGAATCGTTGTGCTTGACCATTTGCTCCTCATCACTCTACATCAAGGCTTTATCGCTACAAGTATATTCCATACAGCCTGTATTCGCACCCGATAAAAAGGAAAGCTATTCTGGCCATTCTTGCTCACGTTCCGTCACTGCCGTGCCGGGACAAGGCACAATCTTGCTATTGCTAACCAGAGAGTACAGTGCTATACTCTTAGCAGATTTTGTTGCGTATGGCAACAATAACAGGGAGAGAGATATGGAAGAGAAGGTATCGCCATTGCCCACAACAGGCAGCTTGCTGCGCGAAGTTGCGCGCCTTCACCTACAGCTGCAACGCAACTGCGTGGCCTATTGCACGGGAACTACGACGACGCAATGTACTGTCCTCACAGCATTGGGAAGAAGCGGGCCCGTCACGCTTATTGAGCTCAGCCGCCGCATTGGCTTTGACAAAAGTTGGACAAGCCGAGCAGTAGAGCAGCTCGCCAGGGAAGGCTTGATAGAGAAGTTGCCAAATTCTACGGATCGTCGCACCATTTGCCTTTCACTTTCTGCCTGTGGTCGGGAGCGCCTGGCTGAGATCAACCGCACACTCAACGATTTAGCTGATCAGGCCCTTGCCCATATCCCCGTTCAGGAACATGAGACCATCAGCACTGCCTTGCATTGGCTGCATAAGGGCCTCCTTGAGCTGACAGAGGAAAAGCAACTTGCCTCTGACCCGCCTGCTGAAGGTGGCTCCCTATGCGGGTGCGACTAGCCAGGCCAACTGCTAGAGCATCGGTCAAGTAATCAAGCGGCATCCTGGAGGTCAGCTTGAAACAACTGGGAGCGGGCCAGAACGTGTAAATTGTGGACGACAGCGCAACGGCGCAGATCGAGGAGGTTCTTGCGCAATCCGCGATAGCGAGCACGGCGTCCTTGCCACTGACCGATATGAGCCAGAGTATGCTCGACGGCAACCCGTTCGCGCAATTTGGCCCGCCCCTGCGAGGTCTGTTGGAGCTCTCGTAACTCGATGAGCAAGGCTTCATCAGGATGAATGCTCACGCTGCGTCCCTTGGAACTGGTGGTGCATTGAGCTTTCAGGGGGCACTCCGCACACGTCTCTTTGGGGAAATGGACTACACCGCCGGGCACAAATGGCATCTCCTGCTTGGCGGGACACTGAATGGTCTGTCGCTCCCAGTTCAGCATAAAGGCTTGTTTGTGAAACCGTTTGCCATTGCGAACGGGCCAGGCTTTGCAAAATACTTCCAGTTCGTCGCCGCGCTCGCGAACCAGATGACTACTCAAATAGGCCCGATCAATATGCAATTCTTTCAAGGAAGCCGCTTGCTGGGCCAAATCTTCGCTGATCACTTCGGTCACGCTGGCTTCGGGCGCATTCGCTGGAGTAATACCCACTGCTCGGATGAGACAGGTGTCCAGATCGTGGAGCACATGCCGCTTGTAGCCATCCACGCGCACGCTGCGACTTTTGCGTCCATGCCGCATCTCGGAATCTTCGACGCTGATGCGTCGATCTTTTGCCACTCCTTTGATCAGGCTTGCCTTTCCTTTCTCATCGACTTCTACATCTTGCGCCTGGATCTGTTGTGCAACTGAAAGAGACGGCTGAGCCATTTGCGCATCTTCCTGTTGCAGGGTCTGCACCCAGGTTTCCACGGCTTGTAACACGTTCAAGACCAAGGTCAGCGCCTCATCTTTCTCGATTTGTTGGTCCCAGTCGCGATCCAACGCCGCTTTCAGACTGCTCTCACAGACTAACTCTGCTCCAGCCTCCTTCGCTACCTCAACCAGATCCCTCTCCTGCTGATCAGCCACCACGCGCATCACCTTTTTGAGCGCGTGTCCTACCAGGTTATACGTATCCTCGACTCGCCCAGCTCCCCATAATGGGCTGCTATCCAGTGCAGCACGTAATGCCCGTGCTCCAAATCCCTGACTCTGGCTGGCAAGCTCGATGGTTCGCTCAATGAGCCGCCGATCCATCTGAGCTTCGATGAGCCGCTTTCGGAAAGCTACCAGTGTGCCTTTGCTGAACGGTGCCTGCTCCGTATCCAGACAATCCAATACCAACTGCCAGCGTCGATCCATAAGGGTTGCTTCAATCACCTCATCATCCGAGACGCCCGTGTCCGCTTGGACAATGGTCGCAAGGGCTAATTGCGCAGGCGGAATGGGAGGCTGCCCACGGAGACTCGGTGCATAGAGCGTCGCCAGCTCTCCTTGAAATGCGTCATCAAAGAGCTCGTGGCGGTGATGACGGAGAAAGACAAACAATTTCGCTCGTTTGATGAGGGTGATGATAGTCCGCTCAAGAGATGAGAGTTCAACCGGAGGATGCCAGGTTGAAGGACCCATGTGATACTCGCTTTCCGCAAGCTCTCTGGAATGCTCAAGATGTCAAAAAGCGGGCGAGAACACGTGTCTCGCCCGCTTTGCAGAAGGGGTAGAGGAGGGATCAGAGGCTCCTCTTAGGCTGGGCAACATGTTCGGGTCGAACGACAATGATAAAATGTGCCATTCCTGGTTGATCCCACGGGTAGGTGTCCCGCCCGAGATACCGTTTCGTCAGGGCATTGAGAAAGAGCAGATCGGGATCTTCCTCGATGCGAACCACCTTCCCGCGTATCTCAAGGTTGCGGTACGGGTTGTTCGGATCAACAATGGAAAGCGCGAGACGAGGATCACGCTCGAGATTGCGGAACTTCTGGCGATCTCTGGTTTGACTGAAACGGATGTGGTTGCCATCCCAGTCGAACCAGACCGGGGTGTTCTGTGGCTCACCGTTCGGCCCGATGGTGGCGACATGGGCCAGGGTGGCTGTGTGCAGCAAATCAGTGTATTCCTGTAGAATATCTGCCATCTGCGTGTGTTTCCTTTCATCCTTAAAGCAGTTTAGCAGTCGAACCAACGACGCTTAATCTGGTCGGTGCAGTCAGCGGCACTTCAGGAGAACTTTCGACCAGCGCTGTTCTCCATGCTTGCAGTGACCCGAGTTGGAAAAACGTCTGTTCTGCTTCTTCATGCTCGCAGAAAAGGAAGTGGAGAAAGGTCTTTCCGTCCTCTTTGACAAAGATGCTCGATCCAATATCCGTTCGACCTAAGGTCCGCAGGTCCTCTAGAATCCGACGAATATACTTCTGGTTCTCTGCCGCGTACTCCGCTCGCACTGTGTACTGAATGTGTGTAATGATCATCACTCATCATCTCCTTTTACGTAGTCAACCTCAAGTGGCTGAAGTGATCAGAGCCGCGCACGCGCTGCAAACAACCTCGCCTAACAGATCAGTCATGAGCACTCTCAAGCTCCTCTACCTCATACACCATGCTTCGCACTTGAGCATGGTGGGCTAAATTGGCAACGTCTTGCGAGACTGCTTGGCCTTGGGGAGATTGGAATGCCTTCTGGAGCGCCTCCATGGTGTCCCACTCTGCCTCGGCTATCCAGTAATAGGGTTCGCCTCGAAGCGCAGTAGCGTGACAACCAGCCGTGTAGCGTCGCAGGCTAGGCAATTGCCTGACCAATGGGATATGCACCTCGCGATAGTGGCGTTCAAACGCAACGGGATCGGCTGGGGTATTCCAGAGTACGAGAAACTTAACCATGTCGTCCTCACTTTCAGATGGTGTTTTATGGAAGTACTCTACTCATGAAACTGTTGGAAAGCACAAAACTGTTCGGTCTGACAGGAATATTTTTCGTCACCTGCTCCATTGGGTCTGAGCAGGTGAGGACTGCTTGAACCAATGGCAAAGAACCTGCACCATGTGGCAGAATGAGCGTGCTTGAGACAACAGGCCAGCACCGGTGATCTGAGTGCGGCTTTTGATGAGCAAGGAAAGAGCAGCGAGAAGAAAGATGTACAGTGTGACAGGGAAACACCGGCAAGCTGATTGTATGAATGAGGCTCCGATCACAGACCAGGCGAGTCTGGACCAGTCTTCTTGTGGTCTGTTGTTCGAATCCTATCGCCATGAGCTGCTCCTGCACTGTTATCGTCTCCTGGGGTCACTTCATGATGCCGAGGATGCAGTGCAAGAGACGATGTTGCGCGCCTGGCGACACTTTGACACGTTCACCCAGAAGGGTCCAGGATCGCTGCGCGCCTGGCTGTACAAGATTGCGACTAATACCAGTTTGGACCTGCTTAAGAAACGCTTGCCGCGCACGCTGCCCACCGCAGCCACACCGCCGTGGGACCCGGACAGGCCGGTTGCCAAGAGGGAAGCTGAGGAGCTCTGGCTTGAGCCGTTCCCTAACAGTTGGCTGGCGGAGGCGACGGAGAACCCGGAAGCTCGATATACCAGAGGCGAAAGCGTGTCCTTGGCCTTCCTCACCGCCCTCCAACTACTTCCGCCTCGCCAGCGGGCCATTTTGCTCCTCTCGGATGTGCTAGACTGGCGCGCCGTCGAGATCGCGCAACTGCTTGAGATCTCGGGAGGAGCGGTGAACAGCGCTTTGCACCGCGCCAGAGTGACGCTGGAAAAGAATTATCCAAGCTTGCAGCGAGAGATGGCGCAAGTGGATCGCGTGGATGCAGCCACGAAGATGTTGCTTACCCGCTATCTCCAGGCGTGGGAAACAGGTGATGTGAATGGACTCGTGGCACTTCTCAAAGAAGACGCGACGCTCTCCATGCCTCCGATCCCTTCGTGGTATCAGGGACGAGAAGCGATTCGTACCTTTTTCCGTGCGGTCTTATTCCCTTCTGGTGTGCAGAATCGGTGGCGTTTATCTCCGACGCGTGCCAATGGACAACCGGCATTTGTCGTGTATCGAGCTGACGAGGCAACGAGGGCCTACCGAGCGTTCGCGCTACAAGTTGTCACCCTCGATGCGACGCTGAGCGATCTGCCGCAGGTCGCCTCTGTGACAGCATTCCTTGAGCCAGAACTCGTCACCTCCTTCGGTTTCCCGCTTCAACTCTGCCAATAAAGGCATGACCCCACACTTGCACCTCATTGGTTTCCTGAGTACAGCATTTCTTGACCGATGCTCTAGGCTCGCCATCGCAGCAACAGTAGCGAAGATCACACAGCCACCTTTGGGCACGCTTGCGCACACCCAAGGAAAATCCAAAGGATGTATGCGCTTAGACAATGATCCGTATACAGTAGTGAGAGCATGATCAACCTGCAAATCTAAGATGTATGCGCTTATAGAAACTATCTGCATACACCATCGAGCAAGATTAGAGTATGATCAACCCTCTTACACCGCGCGCCATTTTTTGCCGGTGATGTTCGTCGACAACTCTTTTATTGATACCAATCTCAAAGCCATGCGCCGCAAGAGATTGCGAGATGCCTTTGGCTTTCTTTGGTTCGTATCCGTGTGCCTCGCACCACTTTGCATAAGCGGTCATGATAGCGCTGTTGGCTACCCATGCCCCTTTCACTCTTTTACAGCACGCTCTCAACCATAAGCCAACCGTGTTTTGTCCTGATAGCTGTGCCTGTGGAAGATGGTGAACCACTTCAGGTGCAGGAAGCCTCTGGCCTGCGTATTGATACCACTGTGCCAGAAGCTGCTCCAGTTTGCGCGGCGTGTCTGCTCCCTCCAACGGAGTATACACGGTAACTTTGAGATCCGGCGTATCAAAGACCTGAAAGGTAAGCCGTTCAAACATAAGATATCCCATCTGTGGATGATTAAGCGTTTTCTGCCCTTCTTGCCCACCACGCACTTCATGATCGGGCCACCAGGCGCGAAATTCAGGACTTGCAAGCATGAGATCATGAATCAATTCGGCCAGCCGGACGTCTCCAGGACAGCGGGCACAACTGCTGCGGAATTGGGCTAAGAGCTGTCGCGCATCTTCTTCCCAATTAACAACGAATTGCCGATTCAAGGGATTGGTGAAGATACTCCAGATCGTATTGCGCTCACGCGGGGCGGTCATCAGACGAAAATCTCCAAAGACCGCGCATCCAGCAGCGTTCCAGGCCAGGACATCCCAGCGTCTTCCTGACACAAAGGCAGGGCGCGTGCCAAACTGATCAAGGAAATGTTGTAAGGTTGGGCTCACGATCTCAGTGTCTGACAAAAGCGCCGGAGGCGGCTGCTGATGTGCTAAGAGGAAAAGATGGTTTCTTTCATTAGCATCCAAACGCAACGTTTGTACCAGGCGCTCTACAATGACTGGACACCTATGAAAATAATGTTCTCCCTTGTACATGACGAATCCGTAGCCCAAACAGAGGGACTACGGATCAATGTACACCACTTTACCATTGCCGGATAGCCGGAAAGGAAAAGGAAGGGAGACCATTATGATCCGGGAATCATGGAAAACGATAGCACTCGCAAGAGCCGAAATTATCACTGACCTATGGGAAGTTGCTAAAGCATATGCGGGCCGTGCCGCCGAATGGGTATTGTTCCTATGCATGGTCGTTAACATTGTTGAAATGCTGCCAGGTGTGAATATCGCTGGCTGGATATTGAACACGGTACTTGGTGTCCAGGTCGTGATGCTGGACATCGGCGGAATGAGTTTAGGCACGATGGCATCTCATATCCGCGAGCAAGGGAATGCAGAAGCAGCAAAGAAGGCCGATGTCACCAGCAAATTTTTAATCGGATTGATGGTAGTTACTTTGCTCCTGGTTTCCATCGGCATGCTTTTCCCGGCGATAAAGCTTTATACGGACATGGGCGAAAAAGGGCTTATCCTCGTTCGCGTGGTGATGACCGTGATTTACGGCCATGTAATTCATTCGTTGCGCAGTACCAGCAAGACTCAACCAGTACCGGCAACACCGCCCGCTGCCGTACCGGATAGTGCGGAACTGGAGGCTATCATCCGTGGAATTCTGGTTCCAGTACTGGCGCAGTACCGCACCGATGCAAGAGCGGATATTGCGGAACAGGTAAAACAAGCACTTTCTCTGGTTGCTATTGCCGGTGAGAAAGAAATGCCATCTGTCAGTTCTTCCGATAGGAAGAGGCTATCCCCTGCTCCCACTTCGCTTGCGTCCGTGCGCCGGATGGAAGAGGGCTATGCCAGCCGGGAAACGCGTTTATCAGACGCCCACCAGGCGCTCTTGCAGGAGGGAATACGCCCAACAGGAGATACGTTGTCCAGGCGAGCACGTTGCAATCGTGCTGTGGCGCTTAACTGGCTGAAAGCGCAGAAAATCGCCGGATAAATCAATAACGGGGCTTGTGTGTCATCACGTGACGGGCAAGCCTTTTTATTTCGTTTAATTCCGATTCCAGTGTGAGAATCGTACTACTCAAGTACCGGAACTACCCTTCGGTACTGAAATACCAAGCATTTCCTCGTATCTGTCGAGTAGTTCCAGGAAAGTGATGTGGCCGAGATGCTGCTGGTAGCGCAGCATCCACATATCCTTATAGGTTTCCTCATTCAGAGGACGCGGGACAGGAACCGGCTTCCCCTGTTCTTCCATGAAATCAAAAAAAGCGTCTAGCTGCGTCACGAATTCAGAGAAGCTATCTTCTGTCGGTTCAATGATTGGCTCAACGAAGGAAAACATCGAATTATCGAGCATATGACCCTCCCTCGCCTATGGTATGCAATGCGGTTATGGCACTATTTTACCATGACACAAGCGATGGCCGGAAGTGTGGCGGAATGGAATGACCCTTTTCGGTGCGTTGCGCAGAAATAGCCTATCACTAAAAATTCCCTTAGCGCCTGTTTCCGCACGAATGTGCATAGCGCCCTTTTTTTGTCCCTGGTGGTTCAATTGTTTGTTTTACCCCTAAGAAGAAATATGTTCTATCTTGCCGTCGCCGGATATAAAAAGGGCGGTGATAAATGTGCGCCGCTTGGCAAGTTCCGGCAGGCGAAGCCATAAGTTGCGGTACTGTGCAATATCCGGGAACGCAATAGAATAACTAGCTTTAGGGGGTCATGGCAGAATATTCCCAGAATTGTACGCTAAGGACGAGAATATGAGGATTCTTGCGGCGTTCAGCCACCCCCATCTCAACTTCTGTGAATATTAATGAGTATTTGATATTATGTTTCATGAGATGGGATATTGATGCATGGTTGCAAGGATTTTTAGCGCCTTCTGATGCTGTCTCATCAAACGACCCTCCTTATTCCCTCTTGAACCATTCTGCATTTGGGTTTCGGAGGGGGCGGAAGGGGGCTTGCAGCGGCTCTTTCGGCCAGATGTAGTCACCATTGAGGCTGATATGCTCCCAGCCAAGCGGAGAGGTATGCGGCAACAGTTCATCCGGGATAATAACGCCGCTGTTTCTGAGTTCGGTAATGGCACGGTTCAGGTAGACCGCGTTCCACAGGATAATGGCGGATACGACCAGGTTCAGCCCGGAAGCGCGGTAACGCTGGTTTTCCAGCGTGCGGTCATGAAACTCCCCATGCCGGTGAAAGAATACGCTACGCGCCAGAGAGTGACGGGATTCTCCCTTGTTGAGGGTGCCGTGTGAGCGTTTCCGCAACTCAGGATCGCTAATCCAGTCCAGGGTAAAACAGGAACGCTCTATCTTGCCTATCTCCTTCTGGGCTTTCGCCAGGCTATGCTGGCGCGGATAGGCACGTAGCTTGCGCAACAGTACCGAAGGCGCACAGCTGCCTGCCTTGATAGAAGCGGCAAAATGCAGGGTTTCCTCCCAGGTGGCTTCGATATGCCTGAGATCCACCGTACCTCCCATCAGTGGGGAGAACACCTCATAGTGGGTGCTTTCCGGCATCCGGTACAGT
The DNA here is from genome assembly GCF_004208415.1 of Ktedonosporobacter rubrisoli. GTDB lineage: Bacteria > Chloroflexota > Ktedonobacteria > Ktedonobacterales > Ktedonobacteraceae > Ktedonosporobacter > Ktedonosporobacter rubrisoli. The sequence goes on from NZ_CP035758.1 coordinate 844,263, forward strand.
TTTCGCTCTGCCAAATCCCGGATGCGCGGAGAGAATCGGATTCCCAGCAGATGAAACAAGGCAAAGATATGGTCTACGGCTCCTGCCGTGTCCGTAAAATGTTCGATAATCTTGAGCGTCGTCTCATGATGCATGATGGCATCCAGTACGTAGGGTGCTTCGCCAATGCTGGGAGCGATAGGTTGCAGGCCGAAGCCGCCGAACATGTCGCTTTGATGTCCATATAACAACAGGCCGGGGTCGATGCCGTGTTTGGCGTTATGGCCTGCGCGGTCTTTTCCACGCCCGCCAGAAAGGAAGAACTGCCCATCTGACGAAGAGATCTGTCCGCTGCCCCAGAAAGCGGCGAGAGGTTCGGCATGCAGGGCATCTACCAGCAGCGCGGTCGCCGGTTTATAGGTTTCATCGCGCACATACCATTCAGCTATCCAGACGAGTTTGGCATGCGTCAGTTCGCCGGAACTGCGGGCCATGCGTGACAGGCCAAGATTGGTAGCGTCAGCCAGGAGCACGCTCATCAGCGCAAGCATATCCGAAGGCGGCTCTCCGTTGCGCAGATGCCCGAAGCAGTCGGCAAATCCTGTCCAGTGATTGACCTCCATCAGTAGGTCGGTGATACGCACACGCGGCAGCATTCTGTAAAGCCGGTATGACAGCTCCTCTGCTTCCGGGGGCGTGCTGCGTTTAATAGGAGATATAGATAATCCTTCCTCATTGAGAACAGCATCAGGTAATTGGCCGGACTCCGCCAAATCTGCGACGGTCTTCATACGGGTTTCCAGTGCTTCCATACGCTGATCGCGCCAGTCCTCAAAACGTGTCGGGATGCCCAGATTCAGGTCGCCTTTCTCTTTCTTCTCGATATAGACGGTCTTGGGAAGGAGATATTCATCAAAGGGGCGGAATGCGCGGCTGCCTTCCACCCAGATGCTTCCGGCAAGGCGGTCACGCAGCTCCACCATGACGGCCACTTCCCACACCTGGCGCTTCTTCTTGACTTCCGCCGCCCACATCAGTTTCTTCCATTTGGGTTGCAGGAAAGCAACCGGCAGGTTTTCTTTCGCTACCCTCCGATGGGTGGCGTACATTCCCCGTAGCATCTCCAGCGCTGCCAGTAACGGGTCGCCGGGAGTGGCCGCGCAGAAGGTGAAATGTTCAAGCAGCAAGGGGGCAAGCCTGCGGATAGTAGCATGGCGTTCCAACACATCCTCCAAGCTATCATCGCGTGTGGCCTGGATGGCGGCTTCTGCGGCTTTCACCACTTCGGCCAGCCTGTCCCAGCCAATATCTTTCTCGATGGCGCTGTCTGTATCGCCTCCGGTATCATGGGCGGCAAGCACGGACTTCGCCAGCTTCAGCAAGGTTTTGGAGGTCTTCTTCAGCACCTTTGCCCTTTCTGACAGATGCTCTTTATGGGATTTTTCTGCGGAACGGAACACAGTGCCTATCATTTTACCGGCCATAGCGAGTGCGGCATCAATCAGCAGTGTTTCGGTTTCCCGCGCAAAGACGATGAGTGAGGCAATCCGACGTGCCTCATCCTGGCGGGAAAGGTGCTGGGCATCCATGATAGCCACTTCCCGGACGATAGCCATATAACGCGCACGGTGGATACGCTGTTCACGATCCGGCGCTACCGCAAGCCTGCGCACCGTGTTCAACCGTTCCAGTATGCCTGTGAGGTTCTTGAGCTTGGGCATTTCCTGCCACTGGCGTAGCCAGGCAAACGGCGAGGTTTTTTCTTCCTCTTTGACGATAAGCAGTGCTTCCAGAGCGATTTTGCAGGCAGCATCCAGTCCGGCAGTCAAGGACTTATAGGCTTGCTGCCGAGCGGTTGCCCTTGCGGCAAGCGCAATTCGTTCTATCATGGCGGTTGCCGGGAGCAAAATGCGCTTCTGCTGTAGCCAGGTCAGCATCGCCGCTACAATGGCTTCACCCTTTTCGGTGCCATTGGCTTCTGTGACGGCAGCTTTAGAAAGGGCACGCAGGTCGGAAGCCTGGAACGAGCGCATACCGAGATATGATAGCAGTTCGCTGCTATGCTCGCGCCGGGTTTCATCACGTTGTGCATACCGTTGGAACACTTTTGGAGCAATGGCAAGCTGCTCGGCTATAAATCCGAGGAGTTCCTCTGGCGGCGTTTCATCCTGTCCCAGCACCCGTCCCGGATAGCGCATGTAAGCCATATGTACGGCAAAGCCCAGCCGATTCTCTGGCCGCCGCCGTTTCCTTATCAACGCCATGTTGTCCTCAGACAAGCTGTAGTATTTGATGATAGTCGCCGGATCTGTCGGCGGATTGAACAACGCAGTGCGTGACTGCGCAGAGAGAATCTCATGCTTCTTCATGGGGGCTTACTCAGAAATTGTATAGGGAGGATGTCTCATCAAACGCTCGTTTGATGATGCAGGGAGGGTGTCACGTTATTTTTACGGGAAAGTCGGATATTTTTGTATCATTCTATTGTCTCATTAATTATAGTCGCAAATACGCATCATTGCATAATAATAATGAGATAAGAAGGCAAGCACAGCATGAATAAACAGGTCGGATATGCGCGGGTCAGTTCCCATGCCCAGGATTTGCAACTGCAAATTGATGCGCTCCGCAAAGCCGGTTGTGCTGAAGAACACATCTTCATTGATAAGGTGTCCGGTGCCCGTACCGAGCGTCCCGGCCTCAATGCCTCCCTGGAACTATTGCAGCCCGGCGATACCCTGACAGTCTGGAGGCTGGATCGTCTCGGTCGTTCCATGCCGCATCTGGTTGCCCTGGTGGAAGGCTTGCTCAAGCGTAAGATTGGGTTTCGTTCCCTCTGTGACGGCTCCATTGACACAACAACCGCATCCGGCGAGCTGATGTTTAATATCTTCTCGTCCCTGGCACAGTTTGAGCGCCGTCTTATCCAGGAACGCACTAAGGCAGGACTGGCTGCCGCGCGTGCCCGTGGGCGTAAAGGCGGCAGGAAACAGACCATAAGCGATGACCCGCGAGTCAAAACCGCCAAGCGCATGCATAAGGATCACGGCATGAGCATCGCTCATATCTGCCAAATCCTCAAAATCTCCCGTGCTACTTTCTACAGATATATCGCCTTACCAGAAGAAAAAAGCGCTGCCTGACCTCTGTAGGCAACAGAAATCCTCATATTCTCGTCCTTAGCGTACGATTCTGGGAATATTCTGCCATGACCCCTTTAGGGTCATCCATGCGCTGTAAAAGCTCTGCAAGCGCACCAAGAAAGTAGTTCACGCGCATAGACGGATATGATCCTATGCCCTTGACCTCAATAATCCAGCGAGCATTACCTTTACTGGCGTGAATGTCTATACCACGCGTTTTTCCCCATTTAACATCATAATTCCAGCCATCTGCCGCAAGCCAGTTGGCTATGTGCTGTTTTACAGCATCTTCAGAATGCACATCAAACGCGGCGTTTGGAGAATTAGGCTGTATTCGCAATGGGGCAGTATCCAACAGGTAGTTACCTATTTTACCGTCGTCCCGATGTATCCTATTAACCACCTTCCTTTGCGCCAGAAGACGGCAAACGCTGTTGACGGGTTGCTGGAGGCTATTCTTTCCCAGGATTTTGTTTGTCAGTTCCCGGTCGGTTAGACCGGAGAATTGTTGAAGGGTAGAGATGATCTTTTCGGCAAGGATAGTCATTGGCAGAATATTCTCACTTCACGGCTAAACTGGCGGCTTTCTTTTTCCCTGCATCACTTCAATAGCCAGTTGCCCGTCATCCATTTCCATAATCCTGTTCAGGGTGCCTTCACGGATTTCGTCTGCCAGTTTAAGGCTGGCGGCGAGCACCCCGCGAAGTTTAACGAGTTGTGCGGTAAGCCTGTCAATTTCCTTGCCCTGGTCGGCGCTGGTCATCTCTTTCTCGAACCGGCGCAACTGCTCCTCATAAAGCCACAGGTCTTCAAGCTGACTGCCATGCACTTCATAGACGCGGTTGATAGCCAAATCATCCATGACATGCGGCTTTTCCCTGGCCTGCTGCAAGCTGCCATATACTTCTTCAGCCGCTTCCAGCATTCCATCTATCATCCATGCCACACGGGGCATTTCCGTAATTTTCAGCCATTGGGGAGAAGGGCCTGTTTTCATTCGTTCCTGACTTACCTCAAAAGCGGTTGCGGCAAAGCGTCGCAACCGCACAAAATCATTTATTATCATCTTACTATGACGCAAGCCGTCTTTTGTCAAAGGGTAATCGGGGGTTAGAGCTGCCGTGAGGTTTGGGTTGCTTTTTCGATGGTCATCTCCCCATAGGTCGCGCCGTCGCTGCGGTGTACAGTGTCCCATTTCTGTTGCAGCTCTTCATCCTGCCGGTACATATTCGATGCTTTGAAAAGCCGCTCCACCTGCCCTTCGTCTCCATTCGTCCAGTAGACCAGCATGGCGATAAGGGCAAGCTGTGCTTCGGAGCGGCTGCGGTAGCCAGTGATATCGCCAGAACATAAACGGGTGAACTTGGCTCCGTTCCTGGCCTCGCCTGCTTTTTTCAGCAATGCCTGGTCATCCCGCGTAATGGGCTGGTAGCGCCTGATAGTCTCCGGTTCGGGACGTGGCTGCTGCCTGGGCGGTTTCAGTAGCGCATAAATTTGATGGATGGCTTCCTGGTCTGTCCGGATCTCGCGCTGCTCCCCTACCCGCTCGCCGGTAATGGTGATGTAGCGCTTCGCCGCGTACATCTCGCCCTTGTCCGATTTCATGCCGAGGACAGGATGGCCGTTTTCTGCTGGCAGACTCCCTCGCAGGAAAATATGCAGTCCTTTCCCGCTGGGGCTTACCTCCGTGTAGGATTGCGCCAGGTCGAACACCTGCCTGGCGGTTCGGGTGATGCGCCGCACGCCGTCTATGTCCCGCAGGCAGTTGTCGAGGTCAATGACGACGATGCCGCTATTCTCCAGCATGAACCCGACGCCCTGATAGTGGCCGGTATCGAGCGCGGCCATTGCCTGCGTGTAACTGCACCAGCCCTGCGGGTCGTCCACGCTGGCAGCTCTGCCGCCTGGTTGAAACGGTGGCTTTTTCGGCTTGTCCTTGCCGGGGATGTGCTGGTATTTCCAGAGCACCCATTGCGGGATGGATTTGAGCAGCTCCGGCACATTGCCGCTGTGTATCCGTTCGGCAATCCCGCCGTCCGCCAGTACCATCCCCCTGCCCCCCCACCCGTGTTTACTCAAAACTGCCGAGGTGCAGTATCGTGGCTATTTTGTGCTGTCAGGCAAGGGATTTATGCCGCCTTCAACACAGGCTCTTTTTTTGTTGACAGTTTCTCATGAGCGTCCTATGTTATTTTGGGTTATTTTTATGATGTGCTTAATATTGTGCTGTGGTGTTCATTCTGAGACGCCCATTTGTTCAATGGGCATGAAACTGTACGGAGTGTGTCAGAGAATAGCCTGGCGTGATGGATAAAGATAAAAAAGTTTCTATATCGGCTACATTGAGTGTACCGACATGTTTCGGCAGACCTGCTATGGCAGCAGCCTGCTAAATAAATATTTCAACCGTTGGATGATTATCAGAACGTGCGGTTACATTGCCCAGGCGGCAATCGGGGATTGCATCTCATTCTTAACGATGCAATCATCTAGTCTCTCTATGCGTAACGTCAAACGAGCGAGCGCGGAAGAGTAGCGGAATGGAATATAAACAGGCTAGTTTTGTAGCCGCAGGCTCCAGCGTTCTACCTCTTTCCTCTCTTCCTCGTTGCCCCAGCGGCTATTTTCTTAATAGCAATCTGATGCAGCCTGATTTCAGGCATCCTATGCCTCCCCCCCGTTCTCTGTCAAGGTAAATTTCCTGTATCACTCAGGATGCCGGTCTAAGGCAAAGATGGCCGGTTCCCCATTTTCATTTTGCCGAGCCTGCGCCGCCTGTGGCGGCGCACTCAGCCATATATTATGCGCGGCGCTGTGAGCCGCGCACAGTTTTATAACTTGCCAGAGGGGGGATAGCGAAGCTGTGCGAAGCGTAAGGGGGGAGATGCGCAAATCATCGCCCCCCTTCTTAAACAAATAGGCTATGTGAGCGAAGCGAACTCCGTTTATAGGGATGAATGGTAAAGAAGGGACTCCTTCTTTACGCGAACGAAAGGCTCGTATGCCTTGAGTTCGCAAAGCACAAGGATGGATTTTTGTAGGGTGTTGTATGTGCCTTTCTAAAGTTCTCTATATATATTTATTTGGGATAAGAAGGATAAGGAATTTAGACGCCGAATTGTGGCCTATAATACAGTAGTATAGCGGTTTATTAGGAGAGTCAAAGCTATATAATTGATCCTTTTTTCCAAGTCTGGAGAGTCAGAACTATACATTGAGCGGCTATTAGAGAGTCAAAACTATATATTTGTGGTTTTTAGAGAGTCAAAACTATATATTCGGCGAGTTAGAGCTATAGATTTGCTTGTGGATAAAATGCTTTTTAGTGTGGTATTTTTGTAACGAATAGTTTTTAGAGAGTCAAAACTACAGATTTTTCTACGATTTGCAGGATATCAAATTAAAAGAGAGTCAAAACTATATATTACCTGGGGATAACTCTAAATTTAAGAGGCTGATGAGTACAAAGTTTGGAGAGTCAAAGCTATATATTGAAGCCTTTTTCTATTTTGGAGAGTCAGAACTATATATTTTGTGTTTTATTTCCTTAGTACGTGTGTTTGCCTTAATCGAATCTGATACAAAATGTGGGTTTGGATGTAGTGAAAACATTGCATCAATAAGCTTGCTCCGCTTGGAGCTTTCTAACACTTTATCAATGTGATAAATTATTAAGATCTTTTTTTCTTTCATTTCTTCAAGAGCAATTTCTACATCGCGCAAATTACCTGAAAGTTTAGCGTATTTAGTAAGACCAAAATCCCGAATAATAGTTGTGAGTGATATAGTATAGGGGATATGTATGCTAGCTTGGGTGAAATGATGGCTCATGCGTTTGTGGAGTTGCCGGGCAATAACGCTCCTATAACTCATCACTTTTTCGTAATTTATTTGTCTGAAGGTCAGATCTTCAATGCTTTTTGTTACTAAGGAGTTAAATCTAACGAAGGCTTTGGTGCTTTTACCTTTTGTTTTCCAATCTTCGCGGGTTTGAAGGCCCACTGTTTCAAATATATTGGATATAACAATGGCTTTGCCCTCTTCGTTTGTAACTGTGAGGTTTGTCCTGGCGCATATCATCAGTGCGTCTTTAAGCTGTTGGATGCTGTAGCTGTGATCGTTTTTCTTTAGTTCTTCTTGCAACTGATAAAGGGTAAATGTAACACCGGCCATACCATCCAGAAAGTACCCCTGTCCTTCGGCCATAAATTTTCTAAGTGCATCCTCAATTATTTCCTCACGTTTGGACGGATAATAATAACGGGCGATACCATCTTTATCTTTTATGACGGCAGGGCTTATCTGTACTTTATATTTGTGTGTTCTACATTCAAATTCCCGTTCCAATAAGTCGAGAAACTTATCAGCAATTCGTTCGACCTTTCCATAGGTGTATTTCGGAATAAAGTCATATAGTTCAATCGTATTGGAATAGTCCTTGTCTTGTGGCAACAGCATTTCAAAGAGGGTAAGCTGTTGAGGCTTAGAGTGATCATAGTTCTCAAGCTTTTTTGATACGGCCACAGCTAGAACTTTTGGTGCTTCATCCAATTTCTTTTTGCTTTTACTTGTGGTCATGCCGTTTTTCCAATTTACACCTCGTTTTTAATTTAGGGTTTTGGCGTGTCCCCTTACTCGTCCACAATCCGACTTAATCCGTACTTTATAAACAGGACATTAATTGCCTCAATTAGCATTGATTTTCTGACTTCGCCTTTTGCAGCAAAATTAAAGCCTCTTCTGTGATTTCGCTAATTTCCCTGCCCTCCGTCGCCGCCTGTATGTCTAGCCACTTTGCGGTTGAGGGTTTGAGATAAACGCCTTTTTTGGTACGCTGTTCTTTAGCTTTTTTATGCTGGGATACCGGGATAGCAGTATCTTGGGATACTGGTATATCAGGCAGTTGAGATACTAAGGTATTAGTATCTTGTTCTATTACTTGTTGCTGTGTGCTGAGAACTGCGCCGAATGAGCTTTTAATTTTTGGGCGTTGCCTGGTCTGCGGGGCGGTCTTTTGGGCAGGCATGTTAAGCTATCTCCTTAGTTTGCAATCTATTCTTTGTCAGAGTATCCTTAAACAAGGTTCTCGCCAGTCTGCTCCAATATTTGCCTAGATCCTTGTCAACGTCGCTTATATCCGCCCTGTTTCCTACGGCCTTTTTGTATCCCGTGCGGCGTGGCAGCACTTCACTATATAGCTCCTGGGCGTAGTCACTTCTTAAAATTTCTAATATTCTGCGGTCTTCGCCTTCGCGTATATCGTACATGGTGGCTATGATGCCCCATAATTTTATAGCCGTGTTTACTTCGCTTTCCTTGATTTCATCAATCTGCGCCAGGGTTTGCGGTAATGTCCTGATACCCATTTCCTCTGTTGCCATTGGGACTATAACAAAGTCACTCGCGCCTAAAACGTTACGTGTCAAGAGGCCGATTGCTGGCGGACTGTCCATCAGGCAGATGTCAAACTCGCCATCATACAATCTAAGGCGCTGCCGTAATAATGCTTGTGGATTGTTATAACTCGCTATTACTAGCTCTGCTTCTGCCAGTTTGGTATTAGCTGGCAATATATACAGGTTTTCCATGAGCTGAACAGGTTCTATTCTGACCTGGCCGCGCTTATCTAGTAACATTTCCGCCATGCTTGGGTTAATGGCTTCTTTTGTTTCAAGGTCAATAAAATATTCTGTCAAGCTACTTTGCCCGTCCATATCCACTAGCAGCGTTTTTAACCCTCTGCGAGCTGCGGCTGTGCCTAGTGATATTGTGGTGGTTGTCTTTCCTACCCCCCCTTGTTGCTGGATATGCCATATTTAACCATTGATCCTGCTCCGTTATTGTAAAACAAGCAGTAGCAACAAGTATCTTAGTAGTCAAAGAGATAAATAAATTAAAGCACCAATAGATTAATTTATTTATATATTGATAATTTTATATCTCAGTATCCTAGTAGATTGGTCGTCCTGGTTACTACCAATGGGAGGGTATTTCATTAGGGACACAATAATAACAAGTACCTTAATAGCCAAAGAGACAAATAAATTAAGGTACCAATAGATTAATTTACCTATATATTGGTAGCTCCATATCTTGGTATCTCAGTATCCCAATAGACTTGCCGCTCTGCTACTGACAACAGATGATGTTTCATCAGAAAAACAGTAGCAGCAAGCATCTTGGTAGCCAGAGAGACAAATAAATTAAGACACTAATAAATTAACTTACCTATATATTGGTAGCTCCGTATCTTGGTATCTCAGTATTCTAGTAGATTAATCGCTCCGGTTACTGATAATAGATGATATTTCGCTAGAAAAGCACCAAATTAGCCATAGGAATTAAGAATAGCTGTATCGTTGCCATTAAGTGATATACCCTCTCCGCTCTTTCGTTGCCCTCTGTTTCTGAAAAGCAACCTGCGCTTCGTCGCTGGTAGGGTAGGGGATACTACGCACCTGGCCGGGCCGTCCTATTCGTCCCCATTCACGGATGAGGCACTGATTTCCGAACAGGTCAGGCTGTAGATCCAGCCTATAAAAACGCTTCATATTCCTGGCTGGGTCAATATGGTAGAGCGTAACGGGGGCAGGGGCCATAATCAATCTCCACTTCCTTGTTTGAGATATTGGTACAACGTCTCGCGGCTGATGCCGTATTCTCTGGCAAGGTGCTTCTTCTTCTCGTTTGCATTCACCCGCCGACGCAACTCCTCGATTTTCTCCGGATAATGATTTCTTGCGTCCCTTATACACTCCGCGCTTCTTGGCGAGGACAATCCCTTCCTGTTGGCGTTCCCTAATCAGGTCGCGCTCGAACTGTGCCACTCCTCCCAACACGGCAAGCATAAGGTTAGCCAGAGGCGAGTCATCACCAGTGAATGTAAGGTTTCCCTTAATGAACTGTACGCATATTCCGCGACTGGTCTGGGTTTTGACAATCTGCCGGAGGTCATCCAGGTTACGGGCGAGCCTGTCCATGCTGTGAACCACGATGGTATCGCCTTCACGGGCATAGTTTAATAGTTCCTGCAATTTGGGGCGTTCTGTGTTTTTACCGGATGCCTTGTCAATGAAGAGGCGATCCAGCTCTCCCATGTCTTCGAGCTGGCGGGCCTCGTTCTGGTCGTAGCTGCTAACCCTCACATACCCGATGCGTTGTCCCTTAGATGCCATTTTTACCCCATTTTGTCAGGATAGACTCTAAGAGATAACATGACATATGTCAATAAATAAGATTATCAATCCTACTCTGACATGGTTGGAGGTGCTTCTTGACTGTCCGGTTAGGGTGTACCCCAGATACACACTCTTGGTACAAGCTCGTCATTTGCTGAAGTCTACTTTTGGGGTAGTGGATATTATGTAATGCGTCCGGCGATTACCACCGGACGCTTACCAGTAATTAGATAACCTTATTCTGCCATGCTTCCGGTGTGAGCAGAGAAGTCTGCATTTGCTCAGTACCGCAGCACTTAAACCATGTCGGGCTGGGATTGTTCGTGTAATACCATTTGCCGTCTTCCATACGGTAGAAGTACACCCATTCCGTCCATGCCTCTTCAAGCATAGCGCATAGCTCATCATAGTTTTTGTAATGCCGGGCTTCCGTGTCGGTCTCGTTCCGATCACGCGCATAGGCTGTGCATATCTTGCCGTATTTCTTTTCATGCGCCTGGCGTTGCGCTTCCGTCATATGGATAGTGTCAAACGGGTGCTTTTCGCCTATCTCTTCACCGAGGGAAGACAGGTCGCCTAATGCAAGTAGCTGCTTAATCTTCTCTATGTCCTGGTAGTGCTCATAGAGGATTTTTCCATTGTGCGACGGATAGCCATCCCAATGACAGTAGATAACGTCATAGCTGCCATCTAAGTTCTGTATGCCAATATTTGAACGTGTACCCATAAACTTCTCCTTTTCGTTATCGGAGGCTGCCCCTATGCAGCCTCGCTTCCGGCGAAAGGAAATGCCGGTAGCTGGAAGCGATGCGGGTCATAGCATTTTGTTGCGCGAGGAATGGCGCGAAGCGACAGGGGAAAATGCGTTATTGACGCGCTCGCGCTATCGGCTTGCCTCGCCGGGATAAGCGAGATGCAAAGGGAGTGGGCAGTAGGGGAAGAATATGGTGAGCAAAATTCAAGACAGGGATGCTATCGGGAATAGAAGGTTATCGGTAGCATTGTCAATGCCGGAGAAAGCGCCTGCCCATGACCGTGATACCGACCACGGATGCAGCCCCGTATAACTATGGATAGGCTCCCAAGTTATCACCAGGCGCTTGAATTACTGAAACGTAGTTTGAACAAAACGCACCATACCACAAGGCTCAGGCGAGGTTTTATGTATCTGCATCTTTCTGCGAGGCTATTTAACAGTAAAGATAATTTCAAATTCACCAGCGAATACATGTTGATAGGATTCAAGCTCATGTTTAAATCTGTCGCTTAGATAACCAATAAAGCTCCAGCTAGATTTTTCCTGGTCGTTCCAGTAATCAAGCACAAGATCTTCCAGACTTTTTGTTTTGAGCAGATAAGCGAACTCCTCCATCTCATTAACCGCGCATAGTATAAGCGGAGCCTGCTCTATAAGGGTAGAAGCTAGCCCTGCCTCTACTAGCTTATTCCTGACAATTTCCCGAAGCCGTTCAAGCTCAGGCCCCATTAAACGCCAATTTTCCAACGTAACAACACAAATAAATGGGCGTTTCATCGGATTATACGGATATTGCTGTGGCCTATATTTACCATTTTTATAGGCTTCAAGGGCTTGATAGGATTGTACTGCTGCTTTGCCTATCACTTCAAGTTGAGCATGTAGCTCCATGTCATCCTGAATATTCGTCCGTGCGCCGATGGTCATACGTTTCGTCTTGCACTCTACGAGCATAAAAGAGGTAGGCTGATCGATGATCCAATCGGCCCGCTTAGGTCGCGTATCAGGTTCTTCTGGGTAGACCGTAGACGACGTGCCAATAAGCGTTTTTTCAAGCATGTCACCGACATAATCTTGGAACGCAGTGCCGAATGCCTGATCAAAGCCTGGCTCCTTGACCAGATCGTAGAACAAACCTGAGCTAATGCGCCAGAACAGCAGGGTAGGGATAGGACAAATATGAGATGCGCGATTATTTAATTCTGTAAGAATTAAGGGGTAACTCTGAAGAGTATGGAACTGATACATAAATGTGTTATCGAGCTTACGTTCGGCTGTTAAACGTTGCTTCAGCTCTTTCATAGGCAGTGAGTATAACTGTATAAATTTGTCATAATCAGCCTGAGTGATACCTGGTAGTGACAGATCATCAAGCGGATAATGTACACCGAGGTATTGGGTAACATACTTAATCCACAAGATAGCCCCAATCGTAAATAGCTGCTTTGGTAATAAGCCCGTTTTTGCTTTTACTATTGGCTCGACTGACAGATGTCCAAAAATATGACTATAACGAACCATAGCTGCCTTGCTGGGATGCTCTGTCTGATATTTAAATTGTTGATGAGGAATACGGACAGTGACTTCCTGCAAAATTTTTTTATCGTCCACTAAATACTGAGAAATATAATTCTCTAACTCCCTTAGCTTGTTGATTAGGCTCGCAAAGGTATCCCATTTGCGACCAGTGTACCGCGTACTTGGCTGAGAATTACAGACAATAATTGCTTCACGAGCAAGAATTTCCATTTCCCAGGGAAGAATGAGGCGCTCGTCTGAATACACGGCCCGATGCACTTCCATATCTGCTGGGAATGGGGATGGTGTACGAACGGCCTTAAATGCAGAGTAAACCTTGATAACGCCTAATGTGTCATTAAGATCAAGTTTCCTTAAAGCATTTCTTAGTGGCGTCCAGCCCCCATAAGCGTTGTTAATCATACAAACAATTATATTTATCCCGTCAAGTCGGGTGCGAGGCTGCACTCCCACCCGGACAGCTTTCCGTATCTGATCACGTCTTCAGATAACGCGGTCGCGAATTTATAGATTAGCAGACAGGAGTTGGGGCTTAGGCTGTCTCTTAATTCGGTGAGTAGACATATTTGTCCGCTAAGTCACATTTCACAATTTAATAGACACCCCATCATACCGACGCACGCTCGCCTCCTAATTCATAAATTCGTGGAGAATGAACAGTAGGGAAAGAAAGAATATTTTTCAGAAAGGCGATATTTCGGGTTATATCTCACTGGCAGCGTTAAGCAGAATAAATAGCTACCGACCCTAAATTATCGGTAGCTATTTATTGATGTTGCTTAATTGCCGAAATCAAATCTGGAAACGGCTTACACTAATTTTCTCAGCTCGTCGGCCAGCTTTGTAACAAGTTCAGCAAGTCGGCTTACTGCTCCTTCCCGAATGACAAGCCGCTGCCCGATGACATAGGTAGTATCTCCTGATTTAGTGATATAGTCCTGGTCAACGATGCCTTCACAGTGGGCAAAAAGGTGGCGTTGCTGGAACAACCGCAAGAGGTCAGCCATTTCGGCAGGTGTTAGGAGGTCTGCATATCCCTTGCCGGTTGCAGCATTCCACAGAGCTGATCCTTCGGATAGATTCTGGAAGACATTCTTCCTACGCCGCGTGGTCGGGGCCGCAGGAGTGCGGTCAAAGAGGGCTTCTGCTAACCGCTGGAAAGCCCCTACCAACCGCCCCATGTTGTTTTCCAGGATTTCGCGTACTGTATTCTTTGCGGCATCTGCGTCGGCTACGGCCTGCACTGCCTCTCGTATAGCAAGTAAAGCCGATAGGGATTTCTGTACCGCTTCGATGGTCTGCGAGAAGGTGCTTTCTGCCGAATTATGACCACAGGCAGGACAGAAGAATGCGGCTCCGAGGGAGGAATATCGGCAGCCACATTGCTCACAGGTAAATTTCTGCCTCAATTCTTCGGCGGCACTAATAGGAATAATCAGCGTCGGAGCGCCTGGTTTGTAGGACATGGACATGTTAATAAAGCCAGGGCGCTGCCTGCGGTTAAAATCGCGTGCATCCTGAGAGAGTGCCTGGCCGATTTTGCCCTGGATATAATTGATTCCGGCCTGGCGGATATACTCTTGCTGCTCCGAGGTACTCCACTCGGTTGCTTTCGCTTCCTCACGACAGATCGGACAGAACACTTGAGCATCACTGACCTTCTGCTTCCAGTCCTCCATTAGAACCTTAAAGTCAGCCTGACACGCTTCAGAGGGACAACGCCGATCAAAGTAACCGTCGTTATCAGTAGGCATCGAGATGGTAATTTGGCTTCCGGCCTCTATCTTTTTTAGCTCTCGGAGAATATTATCAAACACTTACACCTTCTATTCCACTCAATGAGTGTTTTAATATGTTACTGTCTTGGAGTCTGCTACAGCGAGAAACTCATTATGAAACACGGCCCCCTGACTTCTACGTTGCAGAATATACTCCCCTATATCCACATGTGGAGGAGCATTATCAGCAGGGTCTATGATCCCCAGCTCGTCCACGGCAACAATATGTGAATACTTTATATGAGGAACATCGAACATTAAAAGGCCAACTACGCTGCCTCTATATTGTGGCAGGCTATACAACTCCATAAACGGACGATACTCTATGAGAAAGCCTTCATCTCTAAGATATGTCTCCCACCACCCATAAAATTTACCCTCTTCCGAAATTTTGGGATATTTCTCACTATCTTGCAGAACACGCTCATAGCTGTATTGATGTCCCATGACCATTGCTACAACACAAATTGTACAGTCTGTTTTACCCCTTTGGGGAATTCGTTGAATCATCTTCTCCACCTGGATTTTTCCCAATGTATGGGATAGGTGGGTTAATTATACAGCTCCCTCTATCAACGTACAAGCCAGACGCAGCCGTAGCGGACGGTTAGACCGCGCAAAGCCTGTTTGCTGCCAGAGCGTGATACCTAGTATCCAGTTCGATGCCAAGATATCTGCGGCCTAAGCTCTTTGCTGCGTGAAGGGTAGAGCCAGAACCGGCAAACGGGTCAAGCACTAGGCCGTCATAGGTTGAAAACGTCTCCACCAGTGGCAGAAGCGCCGAGAGGGGTTTCTCGGTCGGATGCAGCCTATTGCCGCTGTAAACGAAGTCAATTACGTCGCCAATCGGGTATTCCGGCTCGTTCGGATAGCCCTTCGCCAACAGATACGCGCATTCATGCTGGTAACGCAGGTGACGCGAGCCGGAAGTGTAACGCTTCGGAAATACCAGATGCCCAACGATGCGGAACCCTGCGGCGCGGAAAGCGTTCATAAAGCGATCTGCCTGCGGCCATCCATAGAAGCTGACGCAGAAGCTATTGCGGGCAAGGACGCGGTACATTTCGGCAAAGGCCGGTTTCAGCCAAGCATCGTTATCATCGTTCTGGATGCTGCGGCCTGAGCGATCCTGGTATCGGGTAATATAGGGCGGGTCAGTGAGAATGAAGTCAACACTTCCGGCTGAAATCTGAGGCATGACACGTAAGCAGTCGCCATGAATAATGGTATTGCTGTTGATAGTTTCAAATGTGAGCGGTGCGGAAGTCATCGGCTTATCTCCTTTTACGTTGTTAGGAACTGCCGAAAAGCGGGAACCGGCGCGGCTGCCAGCTCCGACGCGGGGCACCTGTCTGCACAAGCGAAGCGCGGAAGATGGGGCGGGAGGAACTGGCATGCCCTGCGGCGGGCTTCCGCTAGACAAGTGACCGAAAACAACGAAAAAGGAATAAGGCGTACCGTTCTGCCGGTACGGAACCCGTCAGCGGGCAATCTATAGAGAACTGTTACTGTGGGTTAGAGAGGGATTGCTGAAAGGCCGCTGCTACGAGCTTCTTCTGCTGCCTTAGCCAAGCATCCTCGGATGGCGTCAAAGGATGATTGACGAGCAAGATATCCTGCCTCGACTTCGGTAAGGCAGTCGAGGCTGTAACCAAAGGTTTCTTGCCAGAATATGTCGGATTCTTGTCCATGCTTTGACTTTAGCATATGTATTGCCGCAGGGGTAACAAAAAGTGGAAGGATTCAGCTATGAACAGGTAAATCCCTGGCGCTATGCGGAATATGCAAAATAACAATGTCGTCGGCCTGGAGTGTATAGAGTATCAGGTAGTTGCCGAAGGGAAGCTTTCGGATGTCCTCACCGTATTCCGGTGCGAGTGGATATCCTCGCGGTGCGTGGGCGATGTGACGACAACGTTCCCGGATTTCTTGTACGAAAGAAAGGGCACGGGCGGGATTATCGAGCGCAATATAGTCCGCGATGCTCTCCAGGTCGGTTTCCGCCTGCGCCGTGAAAATACAGAACATGAGGTTACTGCATGTCCTGGTATTTTTTCTCCAGGCGGGTCAATACCTCTTCCGCAGGCTTGGTATTGCCTGCTTTAAGGTCGGCAAGCCCCTGCCGTACCCCTGCTTTGATACTTTCCGCTTCCTGCTGCTGTAACTGGCGCTTGTGCTTCCAGTCGCGGATAGCATCCCGGAACACTTCACTGCTGGAGGCGTAATCCCCGGATTCTACGGCAAGCCTGATGGTAGCCGCCATTTCCACCGGCAAAGCGACGGTCATACGTTCAATTTGTGACATAAAGGGCATTATTATATAATTTGAACAATAGTAACACGAATTCATACTTTTTCATACTAAAATGTGCAAAATCATGCCGCTGCTTCGACCAGCTTTGGCCCTGTAGTCGGGATGACCGTTGCGGATCGCCAGCTCCAATGATAACCATGTCGGGAAAATCCACCGGAGGATTCCAATTTCAGCGATCTGAAGGGCCAAAGTCTAGCCAAATGGCGGCGTTACTGATAGAATTGAAGAGAAAATTCCGGCAAATAACGAGCTGACATATTTGCAAAAACTGGCATTAATCGTTAATTTGCTATACTGTCGGTGAACAAGCTCGTAATAAACAAATATTAATTTCTAGGACAGACGATGGTTAGCCAAGAATTAAAAAAGACGCTTTGGGCGGCGGCAGATAAGCTACGTTCCAACATGGACGCAGCCGAGTATAAGCATATTGTCCTCGGCCTTATTTTCCTCAAATATGTTTCCGACACGTTTTCTGAACGCCAGACAGAGCTGCGCCACAAGTTCACTGATCCCGATGATGAATATTATCTTCCCGACCAGGACAGCCTGGAAAGAGAACTGGAAGATCGTGACTATTATACGGAGGCCAATGTATTCTGGGTGCCGGAAGATGCACGTTGGGAGAGTATACGCAATAATGCGAAGCAGCCCAACCTGGGTAAGCTGATAGATGACGCGCTCGTTGCCATTGAGACTGAGAACCCTCGCCTGAAGAATATCCTGGATAAACGCTTTGCCCGGACGGAGTTGGAACCTGGCAGGCTGGGCGAGCTGGTTGACCTTATTTCCAAAATTGGTTTTGGGGGAAAGGAAAAAGCTCGTGACGTATTGGGCGAGGTCTATGAGTATTTCCTCGGCCAGTTTGCCACCGCTGAAGGAAAGAAGGGTGGGCAGTTCTATACTCCTGCCTCTGTTGTCAAAGTGATTGTGGAAATCATCGCACCACATAGAGGCAAGGTATATGATCCCTGCTGCGGCTCCGGCGGGATGTTTGTACAGTCTGAGAAATTCATCGAATCTCATGGCGGGAGATTTGGCGACATCAGCATTTACGGGCAGGAAGGCAATCCTACGACCTGGAGGCTGGTGGCAATGAACCTCGCTATCAGGGGAATGGATTTCAACCTGGGCAAAGAGCCTGCTGATAGTTTCACCCGCGATCAGCACCCAGACTTACGGGCGGATTATATTATGGCGAATCCTCCTTTTAATATCTCCGACTGGTGGAATGAAAAACTGACTGGGGACGCACGCTGGGAGTATGGTACTCCGCCTGCTGGCAATGCAAACTATGCGTGGCTGTCACATATTTTGTATCACCTGAAACTTTCCGGTTTGGCAGGCGTCGTGTTGGCAAATGGTTCTATGTCTTCTACCCAGAACAGCGAGGGGGCAATCCGCAAAGAAATGATCGAGCGTGATGTCGTGGATTGCATGGTGGCCTTGCCCTCACAACTTTTCTTCAATACACAGATTCCGGCTTGCCTCTGGTTCCTGGCAAAAGATAAACGCACTAATGGTCGTGACCGGCGCGGAGAAACCTTATTCATTGACGCCCGCAAGTTGGGACGTATGGATACCCGCGTAACTCGTGTGTTTGATAACGAGGATATTACCAAAATTGCAACTGTTTACCATGCTTGGCGAGCAGATAGCGAAACCACAGAAAAATACCAGGACATTCCTGGCTTTGCATATGCTGCTAAAAAAGAGGAGATTAAGGAGAACGGTTATGTTCTTACGCCAGGGCGCTATGTTGGAGCAGAAGAAACTGAAGATGATGACGGAGCTTTTGGTGAAAAGATGGTCTATTTAACACAACAACTAAAAGAACAGATGGAAGAAGGGGAGAGCCTGGACAATGAAATCCGCCAGCAACTTAAGAAGGTGGGGTATGGATTCTGATGAGCGAATACCTATTTAAAGACATTCTGCTAGAAACAAAGGATGGCGAATGGGGAAAAGGAGAACCGGGGGAAGATCTTGTCAGAATGAAGGTTATCCGGGGAACTGATTTTGAGGCCGTCAGAAATTTTCGGCTCGACGACGTTCCAGAACGATTTATTCCTCGCCATATTGCAGAGCGTAAATCTCTCAAGCCATACGATATTCTTCTTGAAACGGCGGGTGGTACGAAAGACCAACCTACAGGCCGTTCTGTGATTCTGAAACCTGAACTTTTTAATAAAACAGATTTGCCTATCACTTGCGCAAGTTTCAGTCGTTTCTTGAGAGTTCATTCTGATATTGCAGACCCAGAGTATATATTCTGGTGGCTTCAATATATGTATGAAAGCAGAAGGATAGAAGTCTTCCATGTACAGCATACAGGCGTTGCACGTTTCCAATATACACTATTTGCAACCACAACAAGTATCAACTTGCCTCCGAACGATGAACAACGCGAAGTCGTAAGGCTTCTTTCCTGCCTTGATAAGAGAATTGAACTGAACCAGCGTATGAATAAGACGCTTGAAGGCATAGCACAGACGCTTTTCAAATCATGGTTCGTGAATTTTGATCCAGTAAAAGCCAAAGCCGAAGGGCGCAAGCCTGAAGGCATGGATGAAGCTACTGTTGCACTGTTTCCTTCAACTTTCATTGAATCCATACTTGGACCTATTCCAAAGGGATGGGCAATAAGCGAAATAGGAAAAGAAGTTGAAGTAGTAGGAGGTTCAACACCGAGCACGCAAGAAGCAGCTTACTGGGAGAATGGTGATTTTTACTGGGCTACACCTAAAGACCTTTCTAAACTAAAATCTCCAATTCTACTTGATACAGAACGTAAAATTACGGAGCTTGGAGTAAGACAAATCGCTTCGGGTCAATTACCTATTGACACGATTCTTCTCTCTTCTCGCGCACCAGTAGGATATATAGCGTTAGCAAAGGTTCCTACTTCGATAAATCAAGGTTTTATTGCAATGAAGTGCACCAAAGAGCTTTCTTCATATTTTGTTTTAAATTGGACATACCATACATTAGAAGAAATTAAAGCGCGGGCTACAGGGACTACTTTTGCGGAAATCAGCAAATCTGTTTTCAGACCTATCAAGGTTATAGTTCCCAGCAAATCTATAATCCAAGAGTTTAATAGTATTGCCAAACCAATTTACGATAGAATAGCAGAAAATGATCTCAACATATCTTCTTTAATGAATCTTCGCAATTTACTACTTCCTCGCCTCATCTCTGGCAAACTGCGGGTAGACAAGGTTAGTGAAACAGTAGAGGCATTGGCACTATGACACACATCACGGAAGATCAGCTTGAACAAGCGGCATTGGGCTGGTTCCGGGAACTAGGCTATCAGGTGGTCTTCGGCCCGGACATAGCCCCACCGCCAGACGGAACTGCACCTGAGCGCGATAATTACCGCCAGACCATCCTTATGGAGCGCCTGAAAACCCGGCTCCAGATTATCAATCCGGCCATTCCTGCGGCTGCCATAGATGATGCTATTCACCAGATTCTTGCACCAAACCTGCCCACTGTGATCCAGATTAACCGGCAGTTCCACCACTGGCTGCGCGATGGCGTCAAGATACAATATCAGCGGGGTAACGAGACTGTGGGTGATCAGGTCTATCTGGTGGATTTCACTGAACCGACAAAGAATGACTGGCTAGTGGTCAACCAATTTTCCATTCGAGGCACTCAACATACGCGCCGCCCTGACATTATCGTCTTCCTGAACGGACTGCCGGTAGCCGTGTTGGAGCTGAAGAACCCTGCTGATGAGGAAGCCGATATCTGGAAAGCTTTCGACCAGCTTCAAACCTACAAAGAGCATATCCCCGACTTGTTCAACACCAATGAAATGCTGATTATCTCCGATGGCGTAACAGCTCGCATGGGGTCATTGACTGCCGATAAGGAGCGCTTCTCCACCTGGCGCACCATTGACGGCCACGCTATTGACCCGCTAGGCACAATGAGAGAACTGGAAACGCTGATAAAAGGCGTCTTCAACAAGGAATTTCTACTGGATTACCTCCAGAACTATATCCTTTTTGAGGAAGATAAAGAAGGAATCGTCAAAAAAATCGCCGGATATCACCAGTTCCATGCAGTACGATTGGCTATGACCAGGACGCTTGCCGCCGCTGCGGTTGACGGCGACCGCAAGGCTGGCGTGGTATGGCATACGCAAGGCTCCGGCAAGAGCATCTCTATGGCCTGTTATGCTGGTAAGGTCATGACGAACCCGGAAATGAAGAATCCGACTATCGTCGTCGTTACCGACAGGAACGACCTGGACGGCCAGCTTTTCGGCACCTTCAGTATGGCAAAGGATTTACTCCGCGAAACGCCAGCACAGGCTGATAACCGCAAAGGCTTACGGGAATTGCTTGCTAACCGGCCATCGGGCGGTATTATCTTTACCACCATCCAGAAATTCACGCCGGGTGAGGATGAGGATAGCTTTCCCTTGCTATCCGAGCGGCATAATATCGTCGTTATCTGTGATGAAGCTCACCGTACTCAATATGGCCTGGAAGCCCGCCTGAACAAAAAAGGCGAGTTTGAATACGGGTATGCAAAGCATATGCGCGATGCCCTGCCCAATGCAACCTTCATTGCCTTCACAGGAACGCCTGTTTCCCAGACCGACCGTGACACGCGGGCGGTATTTGGGCCGGATATCCATGTCTATGATATGGAGCAGGCGGAAAAAGACCAGGCCACGGTTAAAATCTACTATGAGGGACGGCTCGCCAAGCTGGAGCTGAACGATGACGAAAATCTTCGGATTGACGAAGAAGTCGAGGAGCTGACGGAAGACCAGGAGGAAAGCGCGGCTGCAAAGACCAAATCCCGCTGGGCGGCACTCGAAAAACTGGTCGGAACAGAACCACGCTTAAAGCAAATCGCCGCCGATATCGTACAGCATTTTGAAAATAGGCTCAGGGTTATTGACGGGAAAGCAATGGTCGTCGCCATGAGCCGTGACATCTGCGCCCGCCTGTATAATGCTATCATTGAGTTACGCCCCGAATGGCACGATGATGACCCCAAAAAGGGTGTCATAAAGATAGTTATGACAGGTTCCGCCAGCGATAAAGCCATCTTGCGCCCTCATCTGTACTCCAAGCAAGTCAAAAAGGATTTGGAGCAACGGTTTAAAGACCCTGGTGATCCCTTCAAAATCGTCATTGTGCGGGACATGTGGCTTACAGGCTTTGATGCACCCTGCCTGCATACCATGTACATTGATAAGCCCATGCGTGGGCATAGCTTAATGCAAGCCATAGCCCGCGTGAATCGTGTCTTTAAGGATAAACCTGGTGGTCTGGTTGTCGATTATATCGGCATCGCAAACGAACTGCGTGAAGCGCTGAACGAATACACTGCCAGTGGCGGAAAAGGGGAGCCAACGGAAGTTATTGAGAAAGCCTTTGATTTCTTCCTTGAAAAACTCAGCGTAGCGCGTGGCATGATGCATGGCTTTGATTATTCGGATTATGAAACCGATGCCTTTGAGCTATTACCTGGCGCGGCGGATCATATCCTGGGTCAGAAAGATGGGCTGAAACGCTTTGCCGATTGCGTCAGTGCCATGAGCCAGGCGTTTGCCTTATGCAGTACCTATGAAGACGCGATTCCACACCGGGAAGAAGTGGCCTTCCTGCAAGCCATTAGAGCCGCTATTACCAAGCACGACACCGCATCCAGCAAAATTGATGATGAGCGGCGGGAACATGCGCTCAGGCAAATTGTCAGCAAAGCGATTGCCGCAGACGGAGTGGTGGATATCTTCGCAGCGGCAGGGCTGAAGAACCCGAATATCGGACTTTTATCCGATGATTTTCTCAATGATGTACGCCTGCTTCCTCATAAGAATCTGGCGGTGGAGCTGCTGGAACGACTGCTCAAGAATGATATTCAATCCCGTTTTAAGAACAATGTAGTGCAAAATAAGAAATTCTCCGATCTCTTGCAGCAATCCCTCAACAAATACCGCAACCGCTCTATTGAAACGGCCCAGGTGATCGAAGAATTGATAGCGATGGCCCAGGAATTTAAGGCAGCGGCGGAACGTGGCGAGGATTTAGGATTAAGTGCCGAGGAAATAGCATTTTACGATGCCCTGGAAACAAATCAGGCAGCAGTAAGGGAATTGGGTGATGCGGTGCTTAGGAAAATTGCGACAGAACTCACTACCCAACTGCGTAAAAATATATCGGTTGATTGGTCTGTACGCGATACAGTCAGGGCAAGGCTGAGGCTTTTAGTAAAGCGGATACTACGAAAATACAAATATCCGCCTGATTTAGAGCAACGCGCCATTGATTTAGTGCTCCAGCAAGCTGAAACATTATCGGCAACCTGGGTATAGCTACGGCTACGCCGCCGTTTCGGCCACCCATACCTTTGCTTTGTCCCCCTCGGCGGTCAGGCAATGCATTTTAACTTGCTATCGGCAATTCGGTTATCTGAGTGGTGTAATTCTGGCTTTTCATACTGCGCATCATCTGCCATTCCTGTTTTATGCCTGCTGCCGCATAAAACAGGGTATTGTCTCCGTACTTCCTGTTTACTTTATCGAGAGCAATCATAATCGTTTCCTGCTTCTTCTCATCGTTGGAAGTTAACAGGTCAAACTGCCGCTGACTTGCTGGCTTAAGCTCTAACAGTATGATACCGCCCTTGCGGTAGCGGTAGCCCGCCTTAAATATCTTCCTCACTGCCGAAACGGTCGCCTTTATAATATCGGGTGTATAACAGGTTTCTTTCGGCAGATTTACCACACAGGACGGATGATACTGTGCGCCGTTGAATCTGCTGGTTTCAAAATAAACAAGTATATCCCTGGTAACTTCCTTCTGCTCCCGCAAACGTTCCGCTGCGCGTGTAGCATAGTATGTCATCGCCTCTTCCATATCCTTAAGCGTGGTTATGAAATAGCCGAAGGAACGGGAACATATTATCTGCTGCTTTGCTGGCGGCTGTGCTTCAAGCGGGATGCAGGGTATACCTTTTAGCTCATATACCATACGCAGGCCAGTTATCGTCATCTTCTTGCGTACCCAACTATCAGGCATGTTTCTTAGTTCCCAGGCGGTGCGGATGCCCCTTTGCAGGAGCATTTCAAGCCGCTTATTTCCTACTCCCCATATATCCTCTACCGGAAAGCTTCTTAATGCCTCCTCGATTTTCTGTGGGGTATCGAGCAGGACAACCCCGGAGCTTTTCTTGGCGATCTTATTCGCAACCTTTGCCAGTGTCTTTGAAGGGGCGATGCCGACCGAAACAGGGATATGCGTCCATTTTTTTACCGTGTCACGGATGGTATTTCCGTAGGCCAGCAGATCATAACTCTTGAATGCTTTCAGATCTGCAAAGACTTCATCAATCGAATAAATTTCAATATCAGTGGTCAGCTCGCGCAAAGTCTGCACCACACGGCGGCTAAAATCGCCGTATAAGGTGTAGTTGCTGGAGAACACCGCCACATTGTGCTTCTTCAGCACATCCTTGATTTCAAAATAAGGCATTCCCAAATCAAGGCCAAGTGCTTTTGCTTCATTGCTCTTGGCTATCACCATACCATCGTTGTTAGAAAGCACCACAACCGGCTTGCCGTTTAGCTTGGGCTGAAACACACGCTCACACGACGCATAGAAATTATTGCAGTCGATAAGGGCGAACATAAGCCTTATTCCAGAGTGGGTATTTTAAAGGGCTTGGTATTGCGGGATTGGGTCTTGCGTATTAATCCATCGTAGCGACCAAAAATACTGAAATCCATTTCCTCGGTTATCTTGATGGGTTTGAATTCAGGATTGGCAGGCACTAGCCATACCTGGTTTTTCACTTTGCGATAATACTTGCACGTATATTCACCCAGGACGGAAGCGACGACAATATGGCCGTCCTGTACCTCCAATGCGCTATCGACAATAATAATATCGTCATTGAATATTCCGGCTTCTATCATGGAATTGCCACCAATTCTGAAGAGGAACACCGAAGCGCGGCGATGCCCCAGCATGAAGTTAGTTATATCAAGCTCTTGCTCCATGTAATCCTGGGCAGCAGAGGGATAACCGGCAGGCACCTGAAATATGGGCCGGAGGACAGGCGCGGAATATACCGGCTTCAATAGCGTTGCCGTATCTAACGGTCTAGCTACAGAGAGTTTATGCATATGATGTCCTTGTTGCTGGGGCTATTTACCGCCTTGCTGACTTTCCATGATTGCATCAAAGAAGCAGGGAACGGTTCCACCAGCAATTTCAAAGTTTCGACGGTAGAATTAGGAGCAAGCCATTGATAGACGGCATTATGACCTAAAATAACAGGCATTCTGCCATGTATGGGCTGCACTAACTCATTAGCACTTACGGTCAGTATTGTAAAGCAAAGGCCAGTTCTGCCTTGCATCCATAATCCTGCAAAAGAAAAAATTCCCTGCTTAGGGCTGAAATAATAAGGCTGCCTGTCCTTTGGGCTAACTTTCTCCCACTCATAAAATCCATCGGCGGGAATAACGCAGCGTCTAAACTTGAAATCCTCTCTGGTAGCCGCTTTCTCGGATTGGACGTTTAACAGGAGAAATGACTTGCCCTTTATGGTCATAGGCATACCGAATCTGGCAAGTTTCAGCTCCCTTTCCTGGGAGGTAGTTTCGATAATGACCGGAGCGAGTTCTGTGGGCGCTATGTTGTAACTACCAGGCCATTCTATATTGCCTTCGGCTGCATAGAGTTGTTTTAACTCCGTAATCTTACGAGCCTGCCCAAAGCGACCGCACATGGCTTAATTCCATCTTCTTTATTCTTTAGTAGAATAGCACGGTATCAGGAATGAACTTAAAGAAGCGATTAACATTTTTTTTATAAAAAATATAATCCAATTTCAGCACGCAGCAATAACTGTCATGAAATAGTCGTCATTATGAGGTATATCCCCTTAGCCTACGCCGCCGGTTCCGCCACCCTTGCCCTAACTTTTCCGCGCCCGGCTTCCAGACGGGACACATAGCCTTCCTGGGCTTTCTCTTCCTCCTCCTGCGGCGCATTGTCGTTGGCCGCTGCGGCCTGCACGTCGCCCTTGTCGAGGTCAAGTTGTTTGTTGATGTCCTGCTGCCTGACGAATAGCTCGCGGAGCTTTTCCTCATGCTCAAAGGGACGCGTGAGCTGTTCGCGGAAATCGGTAAGCGCCTTCTCCATGCGCCCGCAGGTGGCCTGCTCCTTTTCGGCGTCCCGGTCAAGATTGCGGAGCGCGTGTTCGATGCTCGCTATGGTGCCGAGCGGGTTTTCCGGGTTGAAGTTGACTTCATAATAGGCGCTCGCGCCGCGCAGGTACAACTCCGGCATGCCGCCTTCGCGCCGACTCGGCCTGCTCCATATCTCAAAGCCTTTGGTGTGGCCGCGTGACATCAATTTCTCGCTGTCCTCCCAGAGCGCGGATGTGATGGCCTGAGTAAGCGCCTTGCCCGCTTCCTCGCGGGCGTTCTTGCCGGTATATTCCTTGTCTCCTATGGTCATGGTGAATTTCTCTCCCCCATGCGCATCGCGGGTGGCGATGTCGGCGCGTAGTGCGGCAAGCGATTGCTTGACCCGTTCAATCCGTCCGGGCAAGGCTCTTACTTCCTGGCCGATTTCATACTGCTGGTTTATATGTGCCGCCCGCAGCATGTCGAGCCTGCGCACTTCGGTATCAATGCGCACCTTCTCCATCACTGCCGGATTGCCGGAGGCGATGGCCTTAATTTCTGCAAAGTTCAGGGCGCTGCTCTCCAGATCCTCCGCCTCGCGCACGGTGACATCGCCGCTCATAATCTGGCTGATGAAGCGCTGCTTCGTCTCTAGCGTCTGCCACATATAGGCATCGAACGAGCCTTCGGTGACGTAGCGGTAAATCTCCACGCTCTCGTTCTCATTGCCCTGACGCAGGATACGCCCGTCGCGCTGTTCCATGTCGCGGGGACGCCAGGGGCAATCCAGGTCATGCTTGGCTTTCAGCTTCTTCTGGACGTTGGTGCCTGCGCCCATTTTTTCAGTGCTGCCCAGCAGGATGCGGACGCGCCCGGCATTGACCGCATCGAACAGCGTCTTTTTCCTGGCGTCGGTATCGGCGTCATGGATAAAGGCGATTTCTTTTTCCGGGATGCCGCGTGCTATCAGGTGGGTTTTGATTTCGTCATAGACGTTGAACTTCCCCGGCGCGGGCGTGGACATGTCGCAGAACACCACCTGTGTTGACTTTTTACCGGCGGTGGTTTTCCAGATGCGGAAGATATTATCAATGGCCTGTCTGACCTTCGTATCCTGGCCCGCGCCGTTTTCCTGGCCCACCAGGCGCATATCGAGCGCGGCTTTCCTGCCGTCGCCCGTGATTTTGAGCATGTTGTCGATCCACGGGTCAACCGTGCCCTGGCGAATCAATTTCGCTCGCCTGACCAGACCGGAGACATATTCTTTCAGCGCTGGTGACGCAGGGGATACCATCACCTGTGGCTTGCCGCCTTCGAGCTTCGGACGCGGCAGCTTCAGCATCTGTGCCGTCTGGATGTCGGCGAAGGTGCGAAACTGTGAAAGCAGCTCAGGGAGGTTCACGAACTTGGCGAACCGCGTATTCATCCGGTAGCCGCTGCCGTCCGGGGCCAGCTCCAGCGCGGTCACGGCTTCCCCGAAGTTCGCGGCCCAGGCGTCAAAATGCGCTACCCCTGCCGCTTCCAACTGCTCCGGCGCAAGGTAGCGCATGAGCGTGTACATCTCGGCCATCGTGTTGCTGATGGGGGTGCCGGTGGCAAAGGTGATGCCACCGCCGCGTTCGCTGACATACCGGGTCTTCATGAACATATCCAAAGCCCGGTTGCTCTCGCTATTGGGTATTCCGGCCAGCCTGCCCATCTTGGTCGTAAAGCTCAAATTCTTGAAAAGATCAGCTTCATCCACAATAATCTGGTCAATGCCCAGCTCCTCGAACGTTACACCGTCGTCCTTCTTCTCGCGCCCGGCGCGGTTCTTGATTTTGGCCTCCAGGCGTTTCTTGGCTTTTTCCAGGTCTTTGACTACGGAACGGTTGCCGCCGCGATCCGCCTTCGCTTCCAGTATGGCATCCTCTAACGCATCCAGTTGTTGCTGGACGAAGCGCTGGAAGGTTCTGTCGGCAACAGGAAGCTTTTCAAAGGACTTGTGGGAGAGTATCACCGCGTCATAGTTGCCGCTGGCGATACGCGCCATCGCCTTTTCGCGCTTGCCCTCCTCAAAGAATTCCTTGCCCGCCACAAAGATATTGGCATGGGGATAGAGCTGGAGGAATGCCGCGCCCCATTGCTCCACCAGGTGGTTCGGCACGACAATCATCGGCTTGGAACGTAAGCCCAGACGCTTTAATTCCATACAGGCGGCGGTGCAGGTGGCCGTCTTGCCCGCGCCCACACAATGGCCGATGAGCGCGTTCCGGGTCTGTAAGATGCGCCATACGGCGTTTTTCTGGTGAGGGTCGAGGTCATTACCCCTGAGTCCCACCCGGTTCATGCCGGGGAGCGTCAGGTGTGAGCCGTCATAGGTACGCAGACGAATGTTATTGAAGCGGTCGTTATAAGCCCTAGCCAGGCGCTCGGTGCGTTCCGGGTCTTCCCATATCCACCTGGCGAAGCGGTCTTTGAGCTTCTGCTGCATCTCGCGGGCGGCAATGGTTTCCGTCTGGTTGACGGTGGTTTTTCCATCGGCATCCGTATCTTGGATGGTGGGCGTCTTCATATTGAGCGCCGTCTCCACGAGCGATGCCGCGTCCATGCGCCTTGTGCCCCAGGTGGTGCTGTTGCTCACCGATTGCGCGGCGTATTGGCCTAAATCCACTGACCAGGTAGCGATCAGCCCGGAATGCCCGACCTTCACCTGGTCTTGGGACACCTGGAGCAGCCCGGCAATAAAATCACGGATGTCGTTGCGCGGTATCCACGATGCGCCCAGCCTCGCGTTGATGTCGCCCGGCTGGATGTCGGGCGGCTGCACTTCTTTAAGCGCAAGGACATTGGGGCGGTATTGTGCGTGAAGCCCGGCAGCGTCTTCCGCCACTTTGAGCTTCCTGCGCACATCGCCGCTCAGATACTCGTCCGCCGTTTCCCAATCGCCTTCGGGATTGAGATAAACCTGGCCTTCGAGTTCCGCCTGCATCACCTTGACGCTGTTGCCGGTCAAGGATGCCATGCGCTGCCAGTCAATCGCGCCGGTTTCGTTCAACGAAATAGCCAGGGCCTCCGAGGCGCTTTCGACATGCTCCAGCGGCTTCGCCCGCTGCAAGGTGCGCTGCGTGAAGATGAGCGTCTTCGCGGCGGATTTCTTTTCGGCGTTGTAATCTTCGAGGGAAAGCAGGAGGGGGTGGTCGGGATCGCAGGTGAACACCCGGAGGTTTTCTTTGTCGTGGATGCAGCCATATTGCCTGGTGAAGCGGTCATAGGCCCGGTTGAGTTCAGCTCTGGCTCTCGTGATGGCGGCATCCGGTGCATCGTCGAGCTGCGTTCGGAACACCTCGCGCACCGCATCACGCACCTGCATCAGGCCGCGCACTCTGGCGCTCGCGGAAGCGGAGAGGGCGGTAGGAGTGAAACTATGGCCGGTGCGGATGACAATCTTGCCGTCTACTTGCGTATAGGCACCGTCCTTAACGCCGCTGAACGCTTCCGGGTCGGCAATCGGTAGGGCAGGCGGCGACCGGCCTTTCGCACGGGGAGTCAGCACGCCCCCCGGCAGCGCCCGCATGGCTGCTTCCAGTTTCTCCGGCGTGAGTTCGCCGGAGAGCGTCAGCTCCTTGTCACGGTGCATCGAGCCTTTAAGCGTCAGCTCGCCCAGCATCCTCTCCGGGTGGTGGATGTAATACTCATTCAGGAACACCTCGCGGCCTTCCACCTTGACGGTCTGGCTTTCTGTCCATGCTTCGCCTGCCGCTTCCTTCCCTGCGGCTCTTTTGCGCAAAAACAGGATATCCGTCACCACTTCCGTCCCGGCGTTGCCCTTGAAGGCGGTGTTCGGGAGCCGTACCGCGCCTATCAGGTCTGCTTGCTGCGCCAGGTGTTTGCGAATAATATCGTCTTTCTTATCCATCGTGTAGCGGCTGGTCACAAGCGCCATGATGCCGCCCGGACGGAGCTTTGTGAGCGTCTTCGCAAAGAAATAATCGTGAATAGGATGCGTGAATTTCTTCAGCTTCTCGTCCGGGTCATGCACGCCATAATCCCCGAACGGCACATTACCGACCGCCACATCGAAGTAATTATCCGGTAGCGCGGTTTCCTCAAATCCTTTATGAAATATCCTAGAATCTGGGTAGAGCTGCTTCGCAATCCGCGCCGTGAGGGAATCGAGTTCTACCCCGGTTCTCTGGCAGCCCTGCAAGCTTTCCGGCATCAGCCCAAAGAAATGCCCGATACCCATTGAAGGTTCCAGCACGCACGCATCCCGCTTGACGCCCAGCTTTTCCAGCCCCTTCCATATGGCCGTAATCACCAGGGGCGACGTAAAATGCGCGTTCGGGGTCGTGGCCTTTGCGGATCGGTATTCTTCCTCTGTCAAAAGCTGCTGCAACTCTGTGGCGGGGACTTTCCATTCCGGTCGGAGCTTCCATTCCGGCTCAAACACCTGTGCAAGTGCTCCCCAACCGGAATAACGCACCAGCACGGCCTTTTCCTCGGTCGTAGCCTCGCGGTTCTCGGCTTCGAGGGTTTTGAGGCACCGGATGGCGGCGATATTGGCGCGAGCCTTTTCATGGAGTCCCCCGGAACCGACACCGTGCGCCTCCGTGATGCGGAAATCGCGGGAGGGCGTTAGCTCGGATTCGGGTTCGTCGAGGACGATTCTTCTTCCGGCAGAAAGAACTGATTCACTATCATCTCCCTGGCTGCCGGGTAGCTCATCTTCTTCACCGCTATCAGCTCGTACTCCAGGTCGGTGATGTGCTGCGCTGTCCTCTCCAGCTCCGTTGCCAGGCGGTTCTCCTTCTGGAATTGCGCCAGCAGTTTCGGACAATGGTTCTGCCAGTGCGTCAAAATCTGGTTGCTCAGGGCGTCGTGGCTGTGCTTGCTGTCTGGGTTCTGGTCGCTCATAGGCTAGCTCTCCTTCCAGGGTTGGGGTTGCGGACGTTGCCGCCTCGCCGGAGGCGGCAAACAGCGTAGGTTGCTCCATACCTTCCGGCAAGCCGGTTTTCTTTTTTTCCTTCGTGCGCCTGCGCGGCGCGGGCCGGTAGACCTCTTCGGGTTGCTGGCTGGCTTCCGGCTCCGGCCAGGCAAAAGGGGAGGTGCTGGCGAAAAGATCATCCAGGGTGAGTTGTGTAGTGCCTTCGGGCAAGACGGTGGATTTCTTCGTCTTTCTGCGGCCTCGCGCAGCACGGCTTGCCGCGCCGCCATTGCAGAGGGAAGATTTCCAGCTTCCGGCGTCCGGTTCCTGTTCCGCGAGCGCGAAAAAATCAAGCTGGCTGACCTGGCCGGGAGGCGCTACATAGGATGACCGTGCTTCTATGGCAGGGACGGGGAGGGGAGTCGGTTGTGCCTGGATGTCAGGAAGCGAGAAAAGCGTCTCCAGTCTATGCTGCTCCAAGCCCACCGGCAATGCGCGGGATTTCCTTTTCTTGCGGACGGGTGGCGTTTCAGGCGGAGCAGCGACAGCCATAGTTTCCCCATCAGTCTCAGGTTGAAATAAACACCGGAAGTTCAGGAAAAACTGTTACGGAAGCGATCTAGCCAGGTACAAAGCGTACTAACAGCCTTGCCTATAGAAATACACCGGCTGCGCAAAAACTAACAGTGAACATTGCGTGACAGCGCTGCCGTCCGAATCACTTTGACTGTGCTGCGCTTTTTATATACATAGGTTGCAGGCGAGCGTAACCGCTTTACGTTCGCTATTGGGTGTAGAAACCCGGCACAAGCGGATTTGTACGACGATATTTTGTACTCCCTAGCCCATATGGCTGGGGAGACTGTAACGTATGTTCAGGGCTTTCCGGCCTAAAGGTTACAGTAAACCACTTGTGCGGTTTTTCTAACTCCCCAGTCACCAAAGCGGTCAAACAAGGAGCATTTAGAATGAAAAAAATATGCCTTGCCGTTGCTGTTCTTAGCCTCTCAAGTTGTGGCTCTTATCACAAAGACGGGACATCCTGGGCGCAAACTTATGATGATTATGTGGGATGCAATAAGGAAGCTCAGAACCAGGAAAGAGCTTTAGAAAGTCAGTGCATGGCAAAACTTGGATATGAGAATAGCCAAACTATTCCGGCCAAACAGCCAAAATAAGTATAGAGGAGGGGGTATTATGGGAGATGGACAGATACAAAAAATTGAAGTGAACGGGGTGAAGGTGGAAGAGATAATTAATTCCGGCTACGGCCTAGTGTTATTCGCCAACAGCAAAGACTTTCCCAATCTGGATAGAAAATTAAGGGAAGCAGCCGAGCAGGACAATACGCGGGAGGAAGCATTAGCGTATATCTCCTACTATCCGCCTGCGCCTGACACTGAACAGCCACACGCGGTTAATATCAGCACATGGAAGCCTGATATAGAGCACCTGGCATGGGATGGGAAACGTATAGCCGCGAACGAGGATGAGGCGCGGCGATTAGTACACGAAGTCATGCGCGAACATATAAATTATTTCAGGGAGCTTGATAAACAGGTAGAGCAGGCAGCCGAGCCGGTGTTATAAAGCAATCGGGAACTGCAATTCATTGCCGACCATGTGGATAGACCGGATCTGTTGATCATCACAGACCGTTTGCATTAATGCGGCCTGTTAGCGGCTTGCGGAGATTTCAGGAGCCTTGTCTAAAGGTAAGGGAGCTTAGTGAAGCCATTGATCAGGTGGGGATTGCAAGCCTATCTCTGCCGTTCCTCTATCTCTATCGGATGTATGAGAGTTCCTAGCTGATTTTTTGTTAGCAATGGCAGCAAAAGAAGCGTACTGTTGCAAAGTGCGGTTTCGTTCGTTCAGAACGCTCACTACCCCACATGTCATTCCCGCTAAACCACCAATAATTGTCCAAAGCACCGTTATGATAACCTGAAGATGCCAGAATACAGCAGCGGCTACACCTGTAGTGCCTGGGGTGAGAGTTCCATTGAGGTACATGCCATGCTCGGCTGCAATCGTTACTCCTGCCAATGCCAACAAAGGTGATGAAACAAAAAAGCCAAATGCACCATAGACACACACTCCGATTACAAGGTCAACCCACGCTCTATTAACCTTCTGTATCCTATTGACCACGGCCTGATATAGTTCCATTCTATATTTATCCTTCTTGAGAGTTATTAGTGGAAATCAAAGGAAGCCTAGTAAAGATATTGACCTGGAGGAGATTGAGACACTGCCAGCATTTCCCGCTCATAGTTTTTTACAAAGCTTTTCCCTACCACTTGTCCATCAATATCAAGCGAAGGAGTATACCCTGTTGCTTTTTCATTGGCTATGGAAGCAACAGAAGACGGAACAGTGTACTGTAGGGTAGAATTGTTTTCTTTTTTACTGCTCTTTACCCCAATTAGCCCTCCTGCCAAACCACCAATAAGTCCTGTAAGTGCCGTTATGCCAGCCTGAAGATTCCCGAATGTTGCGACAGTTACGCCAGCAGACCACCCCTTTACGGTCAGCAAGGCGGAGTTGATGGCCATCGTTTGGGTAGTAGTATGTCCTATTACTACTCCAGCCATTGCTAATAAATGTGGGGCAAATAAAAGACCGGCTGCACCTAGAATAAGCGCACCGATCACAAAACCAACTAATATTTTATTTCCACGACTCACACATTATCCGACTGGTAAGATGACTCTTATTTCATATCTTAGCATAGATTCACTGCCTCTCCAATGGAAAGGCAGTGAACTTTTTGTGACAATAAGGTCGCTAGATAGATGGGCAAGCACCTGACTTATCGCCTATCCATGAGCACCAGCCGGAAGCAATCGGCGTATAGGTCAAGTCCATACCAAAATCCCAATTACTCTCGCACTTGTTAGAGTCATACAAATGGCCTGATGTCTTTTGTACCTCTACCCCGTAGATGGCATGCGCCGTAGTTCCGGGCGCGACCAAAATCCGTGGGCTGTTAGTTACAGTTACCTGTACAGCGCTCGCCACGCTATGATTAACCTGCTGCTTTACACTAAGAGCTATCGTTGTTATGATAAGGTCGATATCTTTACCGTCTAACGAGCTAGTGGCCTGCTTCTCGTCTGTAACCGTAACGGTCAAAGACTGACTGAACGTAACCGTCCAGTCTGTAGTAGTAGTACCACCGTTGGTGTAAACCTGTTGGTACAGGATTTGCCAAGCTACACCTTTGTTAGCGAGCTGGTCGTACACCCAATGGGGGATGCATTGCGAAGTGGGAGTAAGGAATGTATTAGATGTAACAGGAGTACATGTGCCGTTATAACTTGAACATTCATAAAGATCCGTAGTCGGGTCAGAACTGTTAGAAGATGCATAGAACGGCCAAGTACATACCCCATCTCCGTTCCCATTTCCAGGATGAGACGAGAGAGTACACTTTGTTAATTTGCCATTATGAACGTTATACGTGGAGTTAAGCGTAGTAGTGGTAGTGGTGGTGCAGCCTGCCATTACCAGCACCAAACACACTGAAAGTATCACCATGCCGTATAAACGATAAATCATTTGTCTTTTTTACCTTTCTGACAGCAGTATAAATCTTTCGACTTACACAAGAAACGTCGGGCACGAAGCCTAAATGTGCCTATAACTTCCAGTTCTTATCATCTCTAAAGCTGTCTCAATGAATTGAGAGAACAGGCATGACTTGAAAAGAGTACAGACAATATTAAAATATATTAAATGCTTTACAACTTAAAGCATGATTTTATTAAGCTTTTGTTACAGTTCTACCTTACTCGGTCTAGCGACGACAAAAAAAGAGCAAGTATTTACGCTTGCTCTTGTTGTACTGTTGCCTAGCGGTGGGTAATCAGTTTCCGCTGGCTTTCCGGGAGGCTGCCGCTTTCGTGCTGGTACAAGATCATTTGTCATGGCTACGGCTAGTTCTGCTTAATGCTGCTCCATCAACTCTATAAGAGGCTGGCCCAGCACACGGATACGTGCCATTGGAATAATCCCACTCAGAGCATCCAGACCTTCAGGTTAGTGTACACTACTTCAGTCGGCTGGCCGAAGTTTTCAGCAGCAAATCCAAAGGTGCCAGGTTTGTAAGGCAGGCCGTTAGCACTGAGGTCTTCATTCATAACAAACTGACTATTCACATAGAAATACAAATTGCCATTATGTACATCCAGCGTCATGATATTGGCCTGATTAAGCCCGGATTTGATGGCGGAGCTGGTGCCGGATTGCACGACCTGGGTTTGCTTATTATTTTCGGTGTACTGATATAAAGTGAATGTTCCCTCTGAACCTACATCCATCCTGTAAAAGCCGTTTGCGGTATAGCCAAAAACAATGCCCGCATCGCCGGGTTTCAGCATCCTCTCCTGCACCTGGAAAGCGAAATTATTGAGAGCTATCCCCCTGCCTGCGCACCACATCCAGTAATTAGCTGAATTGGTTATAGCAAGATGATAATCTTTTCCGGTGAACCAGCACGATCCGCCGAAGTTAAAAGTCAATACCCCCCAGGCATAACCCTTGTTATTATCGCTCAGGGGATCTTCGATGGCCGGTATTCCGCTTGTATCCTGAATGTACATTTGCTGTGCCGTGGTAGCAGTTGCGGTAGCAACCACCTCCGCTGTGGCCGTAGCGGCAACGCTCGCATTATGGACATTCACCACATGAAATGCCGAGAAACCGCTTGCTGCCAGCAAAAGGCCAGCGAAACACAAAGCGGTCTTTTGCCACACAGAGGATTGTGGTGCGGGTAGTGGCCGTTGCCGCCCGGAAGCCTGCGATGACCGCCCCCTTATCTTCTGGATGGCCGCATAGGTGGCGGCTCCGAGGAGCGGAAACAGGAAGATATATACATCGAACGTTAGTACATAGAAATCTATCCACGTTAGGAAAATGACTACTCTAATAACAAAACCGGCAAGACAGCCGAGGAGTACAGGGGAAAGGGCATCAAACCCTTTACGGCCTGAAATAGCGGCTATACACATTCCTATGGCGTAGGATAGCAGGCAGAGAAGCGGGGTATAAAAAGGCATGAGAAAGGAGATGTAATAAATATGGTGCCAAAAGTAGGGCGCAACGCTTCCCCAGAAAAGAACCGCGCTCAGTAGCGCCAGGATATCCCTGACTATTTGCTTGTACCGCAAGGGAGGGGCAGGCGGAAGCGTGGCAGCGGAAGCGGAAGACGACACTGCACACCCCTTCGCATGGACAGGGGAAGGCATCGCAGGCGCGATTGGCGGTTCCTGAGAAGAAGCCGTTACAGGCATGATTGGGCCTGGCAGCCTGGCAGGCTGCAATGAATCTTCTATGATCAGGTTGTCGGGCGGAAGCTGCCGCCTTTGCGAGGACGGTCGCCCAGGTGTTGAAACCGCATCCCAGGCATCATCCGTCGCGCTATTTGGCGGCGTATCGCTGGAAATGGAATCCCACTCATCCATTATTTTTTCCACCTTGTCTTGCCATCCGGCGTCATAAACGGAGCGCCGGATGGCAATGCCGCGAACGCCGGATCGGCGGGGCTTTGGATAACAGGAATTGCCTGTGGCACTTGCGTAGCGGCAGCCTGCAATGGCATGGCTGCTTGTGATATTTGAGGCTCAGATGTATCCGTCATGACTAAATTATCCGGCAGGGTAACGCGGCGGCGAGGCCCATTGGACGATGGTTCCGGGGTTACTGGTTCCTGCTGCGGATAGCCCAGAGGAGAAGATGGTGACTGCGTAGAAGCATCTGCCGATGATGAAGGAGGTAGCGATACTGCCGGTGCCTGCTGGCTCGCGGTGGCTCCATTGGAAGCGATTGCTTCCGGCTGGGATAGGGAACCTTGCAGCGGCTCTGGTGCAGGTAGGGTTTTCTGAGTCTTCCGGCTCCGCGCCCGCCTGCGTTCAATCGCGGCAGCTAAGTCCGGGTCGGTGCCGGTCGGGATGCCTGCGGTTTCTTCAATCGGCCTGATTCCCGCCCCTCCGTTCTGGAAATACTCCATATTCTCGCTTGCGATTTCACCTTCGACCTGATTATCAAGCTGGTCAAGCATGCGGTCGATCTGTTTCTGAAAATCTATAGTCTCAAATAAGAACAGGCAGACGGCGCTCAGAATCAGATAGAACCCTAATGGCCGGAAGAGAAAGAACAGCGCAATCCCTGGAATAAGCACGGCTGCCGGATCGATAAACCGCTTTACGATATGCTCAGGAAGCGGGAGGAAATAGCTGAACCAGGAGATGCCCCGGCTGTAGGTATGCCAGCGTATGCCGCGCTTGATGTCGCGCCAGCGCAATCGGCGCTCGATGATTGCCGCTATCAGCACCGCGAGCGAAAACAGAACAACGATGGTTCCCGCTTGTGGCCCGAACGGGATAGCGCTGAAAATGCCATAACCCCACAACAACACGACCATGATCTGGATTTTCAGCATGTCGAGGAAACGGTAGCCAATCTTTCTGCGCAGAAACACCATGACCGTTAAGGCGGGGAATAACGTAAAATATTGCAGGATATTGACTTTCTGCTCAAAGGTGAAGGTCTGTTCCTGCTGCCCTTGCATGAGAATACCTCCTGGCGTCTATCGCTGACGTACTACTTTTTCCCTATCATCCTCTTCATTGCCCCTATATTTATTGCTTTCATGGATATAACACATCCAATAGGATGCCTCGTGGCTATGACTCCGTTGAAACTTAAGAAATTACCTTTGGAGCATAGCCATCTGACACTTAACCCTGATTGAACGTCAGCAGCTTGAACGGCTGGCCGTCGTTAAAGATGTGCCCGCCCTTATAGACGATAGACTCCACCTGATAGCCATAGACCTCACCGCCGCGCTTTAAGGTGGTAAACCGTGCCGGTTCGACAAAATAGCGGCGCTGCTCGCTTTTGCTGACGCTGCTGCTGGCGCTATCATTCGCCTGCCCATGCGATGCGCTGATGCTGTCAACCATAACCCAGCGTTCGCCTAACAGTTCAGCGGCCCATTTGTTGGTATCGCCTGCATTCTGGCAGAAGAATTTCGTTTGCAGATTGCCCAGAAGCGCGTCTACGCTGTCGTCATTGCCCAAGACCCTGCGGTAGCTCTCGCGGTTCTGGGTGAGATAGACCGTGCATCCGCCTGCGGATCGCGCCGTAGCCTGGTACTCGGCGTCAAAATCCGTGATGAAGTTCTGGGCCTCGTCCGCCCACAGGAACACAGGCCGTAAATACGCCCCTTGCGGCTTCGTCCGGCGCAATACCGCAATCTGGAAGCAGTATTTCCATGCCAGATTAGCGACACGCCCTGCAAGCCGGTATTCCTGTATGGGCAGGTCAATGATGATGATTTTGCCGTCAAAGGCGTCCTCCGGCCTGATGTTAGTGTCGGTGCTGAACAATTGCCGCAGGGGCCGGGTGACGAACGGCCTGACCAGCATGGCAAAAGACAGGGTGATAATGCTCCTGGTCTTCTCCGAAAGCACCGGAAACTCGCGTGTCCAGTAATTCCGGCATTCTTCAAAATCGTCCAGCACTTCTTTGGGCGCATCTTTCAGGTTGCGGCCCGCTTCCATAATAATGGCGGCGCAGATGCTTTTACTGATCCATTCATCCTCGTTCATTTCTTTGAGGCTGGTCGGTGCAGTGGTCACGATGGAACGCAGCAGGGGAAGGGACACCGGCAGATTCGCAAAGAGAGGAAGGTCAACCAGGTTGGTATTCATGTGGTGAAGCGCATCCTCGAAGAATTTATTTTCCCCACCCCCTTCGTCCTTCCCGGCCCCGCCTGCTATCGCTCCGGCGATCTCGTCGAGCAGGGCGACGATGTTGATGGTGAGTCCTCCGCCTTCCCCGGCCCGCTCCGCTTCCCAATCCAGAAAATTAAACCGCCATTTGCTGCTGGCATCCACAATCACCAGGTCATCATAGCGGTCTGTATCCAGCGCCCATTGCTCCCACTGCGCACGCTCCTCTTTCTTGGCGCACAGCACCAGCCCGCCGAAATCGTTCGCCAGATAGCCGAGCGCCAGGTGCTTCGCTACCCCGGAAGTCTTGCCGCTGCCGGTGGCTCCGAAGACGCATACGCCGGTTAATGCGTCTGTCAATCTGAATGCCTGCCCGTTTCCCCAATTGCGGATGACCGTCAGCGGGTGAAAATCGGGCAGAGTATCCTCTCTGCCTGCGGGCATTGTGTCACTCTTCTTTCACGTTTTTCAATATATAATGACCGGGTTTCGGGTGTGAGAAACCGTGGGGTGCGCGGATAGTAGGCACAGGTTACGGTGCTTTTCGGAAGGTGGATAAAATATCGTCCAGTTTTTCCCCGGTAATGAATTTGACCGAGGTAATCACCGGCTCCGCCTGTGCAGGCCGGGCAAATTCATTCTCATGGTATTCCTGGATGAATTCGCACTGGCCGCTCTGGACAGCACGACGCACGTCTTTCAGGTTCGTCCCCCTTATCTCCACCGCCATGAAGCTGTAGAGCAAGGTAAATCCGTCGTCGAAATCGGCGCTGTAGACGACATCCATCAGATACCGGGATTGCGGCGTCTGGGAGGGTTGCAGCACGCAGCGGATTTCGAGATAGGGGGACGGACGGCCTCTTTTATCAAAGGCTTCGTAGGTTTTCTTGCCTGTGTTGGCCGGTGTGGCTCTTCTGTTCTGGCTCGCTGATGTTGGGGATGCGGACGGCTGCTCTCCCCGGCGGAATTGGGACAGCGGATCGCTACTCAATGCAGCACCTATCTTTCCGGCTCCATATCTGGAGCCTGCACTCTATCCTTCCGGGCGGCTTCCCATAGCTTCAGGTCATGCTTTACTGCTGCGTCTATCTCCTTGTCTGACATCGAAATACGAGCTTGGGATTGTTGTAACTCCCGCTCTGCCTTATCATACACGGTTTCCAATGTTGGAATTAAAGCATGAGTGCTATAATAACCGCTTACCCCTGACAACGGGCTATCAGGGCTTTCTTTGAGCGCGTCTATTGCCAGCCTGAGACACCTATGCTCATCACTACCCCATATTTTATCCGGCAACGCCTTGTCCTCATCCTGCTTCGGTTCCCTTCTGAACGGCGCTAACGGGTCGTGCGTCATGACTACCCTCCCGGCTCCGGCTCAAAGTCCTGTAGAATGGCTTCGTTGTGCTCGCGTTCTTCTTCCTGCGCCTGATATAACCTGTCCATTGCCTGATATTCAGGATTAATGCCGCGCTGCTCGAAATTACCCTCCGCGATTTGCTGGGTCATGTTGTTGCCTCCCATGATCGGGGAAACCTGGCCGTTCATCAATATCTGCTGATACGCATAGCCGATGCCGCTATACATGTCCTGAAACCCGCGTCCTGTGCTTAGATACACGCTCTGCGCTGTCCGCTTGGCGTCTTCCCAATCTGGCATGGCTCACACCTCCTATGGGCTATCCCAGCTCCGGCGCGTCCGGGTCTGGGCCTGTCAACCGGGGATCGGGATTCTCCTTTTCCCATGCGTCTCGGTAATGTGCATACTCCTGCCAGTCTGTTTCGGTCGGCTGGTAGGGTTCTTCGGCTATCTGGTGATGAATATCGCTCAGTCCCAGCGAAGGGGAGATCTGGCCGGTTAATAAGAACTGCTGGTACGCCTGGCCGAAACCGTTTCTGTCCTGAAATCCGTTGCCCGCATTGATGTACGTGCTCTGGGCTGCCCGCTTGGCATCTTCCCAGGTTGACATGGTTTTCACCTCCCAGGAACTATTTTCCAGTGGCTCACTTGTAGCCGGTAAACTCTAGTGAAATTATACTATAAGTTACGCATGGCTTGCAGGAAGATTGGGGGATTTATCGAAAATGTGTTTAATTGATGCGGACTGGCAGGAAGATTCTTTTCCGCCCCCTATGACAGCGGTTCCGGTAAGGTTTCTGGTTGCGTCCACGTGCCCATTTCAGCAAAATATTCTTTTATTACCGCTTCCATATCCATGCAGTATGCTTTCAGCGCATCGCCCATGTCTATCTCAATCCTCTTGATAATAGCCTCGCCTTTCTTGGGCGGGAGATGTTCCTTTTCATTGAAAACCTGGATATAAATGCAGGTTTCCCGGCGAATGGACAGGATCAACTCCTGCAAGTGCTCACCGTAAATCTTCACCACCAGGTTATGAAACACCAGGGCGGCATTCTTTCCCAGCCGGTTATACACCGGGAATACGAAATGCATGTACTTCGGGGCGATATGGGACTTCAGGCTGTCCAGTATCTCAAAGCTGCCTGTGGGCGCTGTCCGTATCCACTCGGCCTCGTCATCGCTGCCATTGCTTTTGCCGTGCGGCGGCTCCCCCTTCCTGGCAGCAAATGCCTTGTACGGCTTCTTTTTTCGAGGCAGCAACGAGAATGGATCAAACATCGTGTGCATTCCTTATGCTAAAGTCGATTTACAGTTGGCGCGGAGCAATTCAGCCGATAGTCTGTGGCGGCATTTACCCTTCAGGCTCTCCATCCCCATCAGGGTCATTCTCCCTGTCCCGGTGACGGGTTGGAACGTATTTCTGCCACGTATCCTTCACTATAGAGTGGCCCAACCCATATTCCTGAATCTCTCCATATTCCCTAATCTGGCGCTCAAACTCCTTCACCAGATCGCTCGTCAGCGGGTCTTGCGCTCTTCGTTTCTCCTCCTCCCAGGATAACGGTTCAGACATCGAGGGCATTCCTTATTCTAAAAGTGGCTGTACGGGGCGTTGAACTGTCGCATATTATGGCTTCGGGTGGGGGCTTACCCTATATCTACCTTTCATGCTCTATATCCTTATCATGATCATTATTTCTGGACTGGTAGCGATTTACCACATATTCCTGCCATGTGTCTTTTACTGCTTCAACAGTATCATAGTACAAATTCGCAAATTTGACGAGTGTTTTATCAAACCAGCTTTTACCTAAGCCGTATTCCTGAATCTCCCCATACTGCCTAATCTGGCGCACAAACTCTTTCGTAATCTCGCTCATCAGCGGATCTTGCGCTTGGAATGGTTCCTCCTCCAGAGCAGGCGGCGGTTGCGCCTCCGGGGCAGGCTCCTCCTGGGTCAGGAAAGCAAAACTGTTTTCCGGTGCATACGCAGCAACCGGGTCGAGGATTGCGCCCGTCACATCCGTCTGGGCCATGTCTTGCACCAGCGCCTTCTCTTCCTTCCAGCTTAGTGCAGGTTCCGGTGCTTCCTGGCTAATAGAGATGGGGGAATCTTCGATTGCCGGTTCCAGCTCCGGCTCTAAAAACGCGCTTTTCAGCTCGCGGACTCTCTCCGCCTGAAGGGCCGCAATCTCCCCGGTGAGCTGGTCAATCCTCCAGTTGCTTTCCCGGATGGCGCGGTTGCGGTCGCCGCGAGAGGTAGCGATCCCCTGCCGCTCCAACGCGCTCGCCGCTTCGCCCAGATGAATCATCGGCGTGCGGTCAATGCCCCTGTCCTTGTAGCTCCGGTGATCCACCCGTTCGTCTATCCCCGCATCTTCCAGGTAGTCATTAATAATATCCGCGACCGCTTCCCGGATACGGATGATTTCCTGCGGGCCGGTCTTTTTATCATCCAGCACACGGGTCTTTGCGCCTAATCCGTTTTCATCTATCTCCCGTGTCGTGAACCAGAGGTGCGCGTGCCAGTTTCTATCATCGCCGTGGCGGTCGGGCGCATGGACACTCGCTATCACGGCAACCCCATAACGCTCGGCAAGAAAATCCGCCACTTCATGCGTTATTTGCTCGCGCCCTGCCGCATCCGCTTCAGAGGGCAAGGAAAACCTGCCGGTGCGTGCCGTGCGGCTATTCTTCCGCGTGTCCTGCGCCTGGGCTTCGTTCGTTAAGGCGTCAATATCAAACGTCCATTCCGGCACTTTTCCCTGCGCGGTGATAAACCATTGCTCGACGCCGCCCTTGCGCGTGTAGTCGGACGGCTCGTAATTGGGGGAGGCTTCCAGTTCCCTGTCATAGAGCTTGGTGCCGGTGATATAGGCGGCGGCTCCGACCGCAGTGCGCACCCCGGATCGACTGATGACGCCGATATCGCAACTGTACCAGTTGGCATCCACTACCATGCTATTTTCCTCCCCTGGAAAACCGCATTGGCGGCTTTAAGAAAATAGCACCTATCAAGGCAATAACTCGCAATTTGCAGTATTGCCTTCGCGCCCTGGCGCGATGTGTTGGGTAAGCCTTCGGCAAGGGGAAACTCCCCTTTTGAGAACGCACTGCAAACTGCGTTTGCGTAGGTGCGCCCTTCGGTCGTTTCGGCTACCGGAAATGTCGTTATATTTCGCATAGGTAACGCCATTTTCCCCTTGCGGGTTTACGCTATTTGGGTATCAACAGAGGTCGTTCTCCCCTGACGGGTATATGCTACTTCAACATTACAGCATGCTATCTGACGCTAGATGCTATATTATATAATTACGCATCCAGGTGCAGCTATTTTTTCAGGGGCAATTCCCGACCGGAACGACCGAAAGAGCCAAATAAAAAAGCGATGCGGCGTGAACCTATCATAAAATGTTCACTGGTTTCCAGACGGCTCCAGGAGTATCCTTTGTCCTGGAGTGTAGCCATGCTTGCATGTGCAATTCTCGAAAGGCAGGTTGGAAATGTCAGACAGCACCCGACCGAGAAGACCGAAAGAGCCGAAAAAAAAGAGCGCCAGATTAACCAATATAGACGCGCAGATAGCCGCGCTACAGAGAGAAAGAGAAACGGAAGCGAAGCGCATCAATGAAGAGGAATACAAAAAGGACACGCGCCGCAAAATCCTTATGGGTCAGGCGGTGCTGAAAGAGGCGCAACGGCGTGAACCCGTCAGAAAGTTTATGTACAATCTCCTGAACAGGGATTTGACACGGCCTGGGGACAGGGCGCTGTTTGATGACCTGATGGAGGAATGGGGAATGCCGCGCCTGCCCCCGCTGGATTCTATCCCGCCGACTCCGGTATCT
Organism: Ktedonosporobacter rubrisoli; assembly: GCF_004208415.1. Lineage (GTDB taxonomy): Bacteria > Chloroflexota > Ktedonobacteria > Ktedonobacterales > Ktedonobacteraceae > Ktedonosporobacter > Ktedonosporobacter rubrisoli. The sequence continues at coordinate 887,971 of NZ_CP035758.1, forward strand.
GGCGGGCCGGTGGATGGACAGGCACCGGAGGAGAATACGCCGGAAATGGAAGATGCGTAGCCGGTAAGAGACGGGCGATGCACTGCTACGGCACCTGAGAAGAGAGGGAACGGCTACCGGTCATCTCCTTTGCTACGGTGCAGCAGCCTGAACCAGTAGTTCGTCCATAGGCTCTTATTATAGTATTCTATCTTTTTCTTGTATTCCATCTTTCTCTCGGCCTCTGTGGCTCTGCGCCGGGGATGCGGATGTCTGGGACGCTGATGCCGGGAAGGGGGATAATGGGAATGCGGATTCTGGGGCACGAACCAGAGTATCAGAACGGCTGCCGCGACCGACACCCAGAAAATGGTATCTATATTCTTTAAGAAGAAAGCCATACACTATCCTTTCACATTTGGGTTTGAGGTAAAGGGCGGGAGTTACCGTGCCTGCGCTCCGCGTTGGCAATAACCTCAAAGTCACCGTAGTATTTGCCTTCCCAGGGGATTAAATCCTCCCCCTTCGGGGTTAAATCTTCACGCTCTCCGTTTCGGACGATCCATATAGTGCCATACGTAAACCCTACGCAATCGCATTCTATGCGCGGGCCATCAAAGCCCCAGCTTTCCATTTGTTCGTCAGGTGTATTCCTGCCGTGATAGAGATGAAGTATTACCGTTGTCATAAAATGTCCTTTCCATTTCGGGTTTGAATGAGGGCGGCAGCGCTGCCGCCCTCCGGGCTTTAGAATTCCTGTCCGCTATCGGGCTGGGTACTCTTCGCCTTTGACTTGCGCCGCGCACGGTTCCAGGTGAGAACGTAGTCGCCGGTATCCGTCTTGTGGAGGAAGCAATTCCTCAGAGAGACGCTGGGATCTTCGATGGCGACGGACAGGTACGCCTTGCCGGTATTCTCGCTGGACTGCTTCCAGGCTACTCCCATCTCGCGGCCCGCTGCGGTCAAGACCCGGAAATCGGGAGCCTTGCCTGACCTGCTGTTGATGGGTTCGATAACGGCCTCTGCGGTGAATAAGAGCGTTTCGATGGTGCCTTCATAGCCTTTTTTCGTTTTCTTGAAATTTCCGATAATCATAACGTTTCTCCTTTTTCAGTTGCGAGGTCACACCATGTAACCTCTTGACGGCAACCGAGAAGGCGGGGTCGCTGCACGCTGCAACCTGAATTTTGTCTATCCGCGAGGAATGGCAACGTCAGGGGAAAATTATGGTTCGCGGCGTGCGGGGAGTTTGCCAGGTTAAGCCGGTGAAAGAGGTTTCTGGCTGTGCGAGCCTGAAAAAGGAAATCCGATGTGATGGCCTGGAAATAAGAAAACAGGGAAACATGGCGGCAAGGCATAGAGCGCTTGTGATACGCACCTGGAGGCCATGAAACCCGCAACGCGCCGGGCGGGGCTAGCTTCCGGTTCCGGTATCCTGGCCTAGTGGCCGTGAACGGGTAGCGCGGTATGAGGAAAACAGGGGGCAGGAGTGGCAAGGGATATCGCTTCGTCATCGGTGAAGCCCTCACCGCTTCTATTGTTGCGTTCCGCGTCCATGCTGGTACACGGTGCATTGTTCTCACGGAGGCGATGCACAGCCAATCAAGGGCATTGTGCCACCCGATGCTACAGGGCAGTTCTCAATGACTGGATGGGTGTGGAGAAGCAGCAGGCACCGCCGCTATGGGTCGGGATGCCTGGCATTTTCTACCAGGAACGTGCGCAGTTCCTCACAACGGGCAAGCACTTCATCCCGCTGCGGCGTTTGCTGGATCTTCTCCCTGGCCTGGGCCGTAAACACGGTGATGGCAGCCTCAATATATCCCACGTCGCTGCGGTTAAGCGCCGTGAAGCCGGTTTCAGGAAGCAGTTGCAGTTTCACCAGCAAGAGCTGGACTTCCACAATCTGCCGCGTGCGCCTGACTGATGGTGCGGTGAAGTTCCATAAATGCCGCTCATAAAAATACAAAATACAGGAAACCGCCTGGAGATGGCTGCGCGTCATTCCCGCAACCGGCTCGTTGCTTTCTTCCACGAACGTGCTCCTTTCCGCTAATGCTGGCTACGTACTTCTTTGTCTACATGTTCGACCACGAGCGCTAATTGCTTGCAGAGCTGTATGCACGGAGGGATCAAAGTATATTGGTGAGTGAACTTCAGTTCGATAAGATACATCGCGCAGCTTGTGTGCAGCAGATGTATCTCGTTATAGTCCAGTGGCGTTTCCTCATGCCATTCCTCGCGCTCCAGCATTTCGTTCAGTTTGGCCTTTAGCCCGGCAACGACTTCTTTAGCAAAGGGCAGATTCGGGGTTTTATCAGGCTCACAGCGCAGAAAAGCTTCAAAAAAATGCAGTGCGTCTTTCAGGAGCCTGACGGTCAGCAAGCTGAAAAATATCTTCGAGTCAGGTTGTGATTGTTGCGTGTGCCGTTTGCGACGGTTTTTTCTGCTCAAGATGTCACCACTTCCATCCGATAGATAATATAAAGGCTGATAAGTAAAGGCTTATGCTTAAGGGTACTAATACGTGGCTCCTTACGCTAGCCCGCCTCTTTTGGTATGCTAATGCAATCAAGCCTATGGAGACAACGCATTGATTTATATACGCCTGAAAGAGATCGCCCAGGAAAAGGGATTCTCGCAGGGCAAATTATCCAGAGCCAGCGATGTCGATGATAATACCATCAAACGGATTTACCGGAATCCGACCGCCACGGTCACAACCGAAACGCTGAGCAAGCTGGCGAAAGCGCTGGGCGTGTCGGTGCATGAACTTATCACGGAAGTCCCGGACGAACCGGCAGTGGAAGGTCAGCGCTGACTTCCCTGCTGGCGTTTCCGTTCGTCCTCCAGATACACCTGCACGAGCCGCCTGCCTGTGGCATCCGCCGTTCGCTTCAGCCGTGCGAACCGCTCCTCACTCGTTTCCTTCCTCACATGCACTGCCGGGATAGGCTGGGTGGATTGGTTGATACGAAACTGCTTAGTCATAATGGCTCAACTTCCGGGTGCCTCGCTTTCTAACGGTTCGTTCAGAGTTTCCGCGACAAGCCTGTTTGCCTCCTGTTCTCCCACGATAGTTTGTAGCTGTGCCTGGTCTTTCTGCATGTTTTCCATCTTCCGGGTGATAATTTCATGTCGGCCCACAATAGCCGGGCCATGCATAGCTAAATATGCTGATTCATAGGACAGCCGTATATTTTCAAGCAACCGGGCCACTTCGCTGTTATTCGGCATAATGCCCTCTTCCCGTGTGATACAATCAAACGTGCAAAAGATAATAACCCCGTAGACAAAAGTACCGTAAAATAGTCCTCTTTGGTAGATACACATCTGTAGGTATTATCATGAAGGAGCCTTTTTAATAGTACCCCCTTAGATGTGGGTGTTGATAATTTGCAGGGCGAGAGGTGAGCAGATGTATCACTACGGCATGACTATCCGGGAATATCGTGAAAAAGCCCATATGACCCAGCAGCAGTTAGCCGATAAATGGCCGAGAAGTGAACGGTTCGGCGGCGGCGACGGCGTGACCTGGAAATATATCCAGGATATCGAGCACGGCAGGAAACGCATTGATAATCCCCAGACGCTCCGCAAGGTCTGTGATATTCTTTCTATCCCCTACTGGAAAGTGGGACTCGCGGATTTTGACCCGTTTTCCCAGACGCTTCTGCCGGGACATGGCAAGTCCATGTATGAGGAAACCCTGGATACGGTCGAGGAACTGATACGGCAAATCTGGGCGTTGCGTTGCGCGGCCCGCATCGCGGAAGCCGATACCGGGGTCAGGAAGCTGGGCAAGTTATTCGCGTATTTCAATGAGTCCCTTCCCCCGCCTGTCCGGCTGGAGAAACGGTTCGTATTTCTCTACGTGCAGTATCTCCGGTTGAAAGCGACGGCGCTGCTGGAAAAGAAGCAGTACCAGGCCGTGATGCAGACCTATGAGGAAATATTCAAGCTGGTTGAACATGAAACCGAACCGTCCCTGAAAGCGCTGGCGCTGAAAAGCATCGGCAAAGAATTGAACCGCGAGGGCAACCACCAGGAAGCGGTAATGTATCTGGAAGACGCCAGGGACGCCGCTATCGGCGGCAGTCGCCTGCTGCGTGCGTTCATATCCTCGTACCTCATCCGCGCTTACGGCGGCCATAAGGACGCAGTGCGGTTTGAACGCGCCGTCGCTACCGGGCTGACGCTTGCTAAGGGGCTGGACGATATCGAAGACGGCACCGATTTTATCTACTCCTGGAGCGCGGTATCCGCCATCATGGCCGAGCAGAGCTGGGGCTATATCGAGTTGGGGCAACCGGAAAAGACCCTCGCCATGCGTGATGACATCACCGAAGCCCTGCGCGTCGGCCAGGACATCCGGGTGGAAGCCTGGATACCGCTGGATTGGGCGAAAGCCTATAAAATGCTGGGAGAAATCGAGCAGTGCGTCACCGAGCTGCGCGAGTTCTACCGCCGCTGCACCATCATGGGATCGGCCCATGCGCTGAGCCATGTCAATAAGGTGCTGCGTAGCCTAGACGAAGACGGATACGGCGATGTGCAGGAGGTGAGGGAGTTCAGGGAGGAGTTGCGGTTGTGAATTCACACGCATTCCCCATTTTTTATAGAATTACCACAGGCTTTCCTGGGCGAACTCCTTCCGGTGGCTCCTGGAAGCGTTCGGCGGGACGCAGGTTGACCTCTCCCCGCGTGATACTGAGCAGCATGGCGTTCTTCTGCACGCGCTGCGCCTGGCAGACACACAGGGGATTATCGCAGAAGGGGTCTTTCAGGCTATGGATGAGGAATACGGGGACGATGGTTTGTGGAATGCTGGTGTCGGTCATATAGGCAAGCGTCAGCGGTGGCTGCTTGTCTTCTTCGGGAAAATCCGGGAACAATGTACTGATGCGTACACTCATGGGCTTACCTCTCCCTGAATCGACAGGTAGCGCCAATCGTGGTAAACTACCACTAGGCTTTTAGCCTGTCCTGGCGGCAAAAACCCTCTAACGCAGTGTCTTTTGCCGCCACTGTGGAAACAGTTAAAAAGGATGGGAAATTTCTGATTGGGCTGTGGAACTTTCTCAGGGTGTACACAGCTTCAAATCCGGTTTATCAAAAGTCTCTAGGGACGCCTGGGTTCTTCCTGGGCGTTTCTTAGCATCACCTCCTTAAATAAGCCTGGATGTCAGTCGGCAAAATTAAGCCCTTCAATATCCATGTAGGTGATTTCTTTTTCTTCACCTAACTCCTTTAATCCCCTGGATATGGCGTTAGCAATCTTCCCGGCAGTCGCCTTATAGATGCTGTCGCCTTTTTCGGCGTCACTTACCGTGGCGGCGCGGACACCGGCCTCACGGGCCAGCCTCGCTTTCGACCATCCAAGCTTAACCCGATACCCTTCAAGCGTCATAGGTTAAGCCACTCCTAAACAAAGATAATTTCTTTTATAAGTATGCCATTCACACTGCTACGCTGTCAATAGTTGCAGGACGCTATCATACGCTGTGCATCATCACATTACGCTTCATGGCAAAACACACTGTTTTATGGTATAGTATAACTAACTCTATCGCTTGGGCTAATCCGTAAGACCGCAGAACCGTAAGGCGGTGTGGAACTGTTCATTTACAGTGCATTCCCTAAATCTTGAAATTCTCTGCTATAATATAAGCCAGGCGGAAATACACCCAAACGGAGGGCATTGCCCTTAGCACCTGTCAGACGAATGCGTTACGGAAAGGAAGACGCACATCATGCTACAGGAATTCATGTACCGGCGTGCCAGCACGGAGAGTGCGGACAGACACACGTTGGAACAGCAGGAAACTGCTTGCCGCAATTATTGCGAAACAAACGGCCTTACCCTCGTAGACATATTCCGGGAAACAGGCAAAGGTACACAGCAGGAACCCGGAACCTCGCCTGCTGAGCATAGAGAGGAAAAATAACACCATGCAGCACGCAACCTCTCAAGTACGCACCTCGGAAACTTCAGGGAAACGGGTGTTTCTCTACTGCCGCGTTGCTGTGAACGACGCGACAAGCAATGCCATCCTGGATCGGCAGGAAGCCGCCTGCCGGGCATACTCCACACAACACGGCCTGACCGTCGCGGGCGTGTTTCGGGATAGTTGCGGCGGCCTGCGCTGGCAGGACATGCCGGAATTTACCCGTATGCGGAAACAATATCTGGAAGGGGAAGCAGATGACGTGGTTGTCATCGACCCCAGCCGCATCAGCCGCAACACCAAACAGCTCTTTATCCTGGTGCAGGAGATGGCGGAACATGGCATTACCCTCTTCTGCGCGAGTGGCGGTCACAGGGATGCTTCCAAACTGGCCGTGTATATGCCGGAAGCGGAAATCGTGCGCTCACTTTTCGAGCGCTACAGCCGCTAAGAAAACGCCGGAACCGGACGCCGCCCGTCTTCGGTTCCTCCAGCACAGAAAGTACAGGTGAAGGAATTGTCCGCCTACCAGAAAAAGCAAGTACAGGAAATGACGAAACGGGTGCTGCGTGCGGTCATTTACTGCCGCGTCAGCACCGATAAGCAGGAACAGGACGGCGAAAGCCTGGAATACCAGGAAGAGAAATGCCTCCAATATGCCGCGCTACACGGCATTGAAGTCATTCTAGTCCTGAAAGAAACCAAGAGCGGCTACATCCACTATTCGCTGCGGGAGAAGCTGACGGTTGCCCGGCAGATGCTCCGTGACGGTCTGGCAGATATGATTATCGTCTGGGATTTACGCCGCTTCTCGCGTAACTTCGTACACTCCGCGATGATTTTTGAGGAAATCGAGAGCCACGGCGGCGAGATTGTCAGCGTATCTGAGAATATCGACAATAGCCTCACAGGCAGGTTGATACGCTCCATTCTGGCATGGAGTGCCGAATCCGAGCGTGAAAAAATTGTTGAATATGCCAACCGTCACTGGAAGGGCAGGTTCGAGCAGGGACTCCCTATCGGAACGGGCCGCGCCCCTTATGGGTGGGATTGGAAAGACGAGGATAAGACTGCCTATATTATCAATAAAGAGGAGACCGGGGTACGGCTTTCCATTGCGGAAATGTTTCTTGAAGAAGACATGAGCCTGCGGGCCATTGCCCACCATCTTACAGAGGCAGGTATAACTACTCCCACGAAATTACGGGGAGTCAATAAGAAAGAGAGTTTTTGGCGAGCTTCCACCGTTTACATGTTTCTCGCTGATCCGGTTAACATCGGAGTGATTACTATTGCCCGATCCGTGACCGTGACAGGCCCCGATGGCCGTTCAAAGAGGATTGCGAATGAGAACGCGAAGGTAGTTCCTGGCGGCATTCCGGCAATTATGACCGTGGAAAGGTATGAACTGATACTTGCGAAGCTGGCAACCAACCAGGCGACTAAAAGCCATCTCCATAAGAATGAGGAAGATTTTCTGCTCAAAGGCCATATCTTCTGTAAGACCTGTAATTACAGCATGGTCGGTAAAAATTGTAAAAGCCAGAACACTTCCTATCCTTTTTATCTCTGTCACAAAATAAGCAACAAATACGATGCTTGTCCTGATATGCCGGAGATAAGAACGGACAAGGTAAACCAGCTAGTATGGGAAGACTGTTGCCGTGTCTTTGAGCGGCTTGAATTGATTCGGGAGGTTATTGAACAGAATATTGACGCATCGGTGCAAGCCTTGCTTGAAGATACCAAAGGCCGCTCGCTCATGAAAGAGTTGGAAGACGATATTTCCTATGCTCTTACCGAGCGCGATAAGCATCCCAGAAATAGTTATTACTATACTCTTATTGATCAGGATGTCATGCATAAACAGGAACAGCTTGCGAGGCACCAGAAAGAATATGCCGCATCCCGCGATGTACTGAAATTATCTGCCACCTACCGGGAAAGCATTCTGGGCTTCTTATCTTTCCTGAGTACCATGCGTGGCCGGTATCATGAGGCAAGTTTTAGCGAGAAACGCCACGCATTAGATGTCCTGGGCGTGCAGGTGTTCATTTGTCCTGATAAAGAGCCGGTTATAGCTCCTGTAGAAACGGATGTGGAATGGCTGACGGTGCGAGAGGCGGCAAGACTGGCGGGAATAAAGCGGGGAACCCTGCGCCGTCATGTGGAGAGTGGAAATATTCGATCTGAGAGAAGAAACATACCTCAGCTAGCGATTCATCGTGACGAGCTGAAGCGATTTTTTTCTTCAATGGGCTGGGAGCGGGATTTGAAAGGGTATGACGATGAATGGATGACCGTTAACCAGTTGACTGTGCGCAATATTACAAACTGGCACACTATACACCGTGCGCTGGATCGTGGTACACTTCAGGCAGGTGAAAGGGAGGTTATGCATACCTGCATTCACCGGGATGAACTGAACCGTTTCTTGAGGGAATCCCCGGTTCGCCCAAGACCGACTTTGGAGGAGATTCAGGGCAGAATCGAGGTTACTTACTCACCTATGTTTGTTTCGCAGGAGAAAATGAGGGAGAGCATGGTCGTGCAAAACGGCGCAGGTGTTCAAGCGTTCTAAGACTTGCGTTGAAGGAGTAATGGAGCGCCCCTGCTCTAACCAGGTATACCAATCCACGCTGACACCAACAAGTTGTGCCACTTCAGCCCGCCTGAGCCCAGGTGTTTTGCGCCTGCTCCCGCGCAACAAACCAACCTCTTCAGGAGTAAGCCTTGCCCTGCGCGTTCGCAGAAAATCTCCTAGCTCGCGCAAACGATATTCTTGCTGCCGCTGACTTACCATTCCGACCTCCTTCATCCCGGTATCTGGAAAGAGCAACTCTTGAAACAGAGAAGCGCGATTCCTATGATTATTGCTCATCTTATTCTAGGATCTCCTTCAGTATACCATAGGTACGCGGGTGAAGCACCTGCAAAAGTTAAGTGAAAGGCGAGGTATGACAACATGAATTTAAGGCTTAGAGGGAAGAGGGCGTTAGTAACCGGATCAAGTTCCGGGATAGGCGAGGCTATTGCGAGGCTGCTAGCTGCAGAAGGCGTTGCTGTCGTGGTACATGGTCGCAACGAAAGCCGAGCCCGCGCTGTCGCCGAGGCGATCCGCGCCAAAGGAGGGAAAGCCGAGGTCGCTCCTGGTGACCTCACCACTGACACGGGGGCCGATGCGGTTGCCACAGCGGCGCAAGAGGGCGGACCTATTGATATTCTCGTCAACAATGCCGGAGTCTACGGCTACCTCTCATGGACGGAGGCAACGGCCGCGGACTGGGCGCAGAAATATAACATCAACGTAATTGCTGGCGTGCGGATGATCCAGCGCCTGGTACCACAGATGCGTGAGCGGCACTGGGGTCGGGTGATCCAGATTGGCGGCGCCTCAGCGCAGCAGCCTCATGCGCTCCAACCTGACTACAACGCGACACTGGCAGCTCGCCACAATCTTGCAGTGTCCCTGGCACGTGAACTGAAGGACACCGGTGTGACCTCCAACATCGTAGCACCTGGTGTGGTCCTGGTAGAGGAAGTCAGGGCCACTTTGACCAGTCTGGCGCCGGAAAGTGGCTGGGGCGAGGCGTGGGAGGAAATCGAGCCCAACGCTACACGGGCCATAGTTCCAAATGACGTGGGCCGTTTCGCGCGGCCAGAGGAGATCGCCGCAGCTGTCGCGTACCTGGCCAGCCCAGTTGCTGATTACGTGAGCGGTGCCACCATTCGCGTTGACGGTGGCACAAGCCGTTCGGTTTTTTAAGACCGCTTAGTATCAGGGAGAGGATAGCATGTCGCTGCCAAGTTAGCCGTCCCGCCTGCGCTAAGGCTTAGAGCGCAGCAGCCAGAATATGTTCTTTGCTACACTCATTTCGTAATCGCGAAAGAAAACGCGCCAGGGACCACAACCGAGCATAAAAGGCTGCATAAGCACTCTCTCGCCCTGGACTGTGTGCATCAAATCGTGAGCTGCCCACGTGTGAAGCATCCGGGCCAGCGTTACAGTGCCGAACTGCGGGTGCTGAACGGTTCGTGCCAGGTCGCCATCCTGCAAGTTCTGTAGCGCCATAAGGCTTTCCTGGCGCCTGCGCGCAGCAGACATTTACTCGCTGGCTCAGCATTCTCAACTTTTGCATTACTGCCGGGTGCATGGAGGTAAAAAAACGCAAAGAGCCTCCCGGTAAAGAAGATTCCCCACAGAAGCTTTCATTGCAACGCCCCCAATTTTTCCCAGTGCTTTCCCCCGTCATCAGTCCTGTATATATCAGCCTTGTTACTATCACTTGCCAGCAACGCCAGCCCGATCTGAGAAGAGACAAACTTAACTTTGAGATTGAATGCACTCCCTCCTGGAACCGGGTTCGACGATTTCATCCATTGTCCATTGGTTAGCGTGTACAAGAAAGCCCTATCTTCAAAATGCGTGGCGTCGACCATCTCCACTTCCTGAGTAGCTGTTGGAAGACGATTACCCCTTACCTGCCAGGTGTTTCCGCCGTCCTGCGTCATATATATATAGTATGTATCTGTCGTATCCGCAGTAAAAGCGGCAACGAAATAGCCTTCACGCTGGTTGAAAAATGAGAGGTTGAGCAGCCTATAGGGCTGTAGAGTTTCTTGTGAGGGAAAAGGAAGGGCCGGCGACTGTTTCCAGGTAGACCCACCATCATGAGTTACATAGAGAACCTCTGGAAAAGCACGAGGATCGCTGGGGGCAATATGCCCGGGCCCATCGATGGAAGTAACTAACCATCCAGTGTGAGCATCAGTAAAGGTGAGTAGGCTACCAGCATATTTCAAAGGCAGGTGAGCGACTAACTGCCAGGTCTGGCCTCCGTTATCAGTACGGAAAAGCGTCTCATCGTTTGCTGGGAATGGCGTTCTATCGTTACCCCCTTTTATCATCGATGGGTCAGGCAGCGGTGTCATTACCCAGCCATGCATGTGATCAAGAAATGTCCAGCTAGAAGTTCCCATCCCGTTTTTAGCGGTTACCGGCGTTGTAGGCCAATTGCAACGCTGCCAGGTCGCTCCTCCATCAACTGTGCGGTAGAAGTACAGGAGAGCGGTACCAGCTCCAGCAGGCTGGATTGGCTGAAGGAAGGCCATATCAGCATCAAACACAAAAACCCAGAAATCTTTTCCCACAAGTTCTTGTGGGAGCACGACTTGCTTCCAGTCCTTGCCACCATCGGTCGTACGAAAAAATGGAGTATTAGGAGCAGAAAATAGATTTTGATCGGACCAACCCACTTGCGAAGTTGCCATGTATATGCCGTTTAATTGTGCTCCAGAGCCTGGCAGTCTTGGAGGTGCTGAGGAAATACTGGTTGACTGGTCTTTGTGCACCGATACAGTGCCCGATGCAGCTGTCGATTCTCCTGGAAAACTACAGCCAGGAAGCAAAATAAGCATGAGGAGTGCACTCATCAATAGAAGCAGCGCATATCTCCGCGAAGGTTTCAAATGAATTTTCCGATACAAATTCTACCTCTAGATAATCTGGGTTATACAGTTTGTGACAGCATCTTAAAGTAATGGCAGTCAGATATGGCCAACGCTCACAACAACTATTCTTTTGCAGTACTGATCTCGTGATCGCGAAAGAAAACGCGCCAGGGACCGCAGCCGAGCATAAAGGGCTGCATGAGCGCTCTCTCGCCCTGGACTGTGTGCATCAAATCGTGAGCTGCCCACGTGTGAAGCATCTGGGCCAGCGTTACAGTGCCGAACTGCGGGTGCTGGACGGTTCGTGTCAGGTCGTCGTCTTGCAAGCTCTGTAGCGCAACAAGGCTTTCCTGGCGTGTGCGCGCAAATGTAGCTACAAGCTCCTGCGGGCTCAGACCATCAAGTCCCGAATGCACCAGGCTTGGATCGAAGGGGCTAAAATCTTCTCCGGCCAGAAAAGCCCGCAAACGGACAGGAAAATTCTTGTACTCCGCGTCCAATAGATGCTGCAAACAATTGAGCGCTGACCACTCTCCAGCAACCGGCTGGCGTGTCAGCAAATCAGCAGGAAGGGTAGCAACCAGGCGTTGCCAACGTTCTGGAGTGGTAGAGAGAACAGCCTGGACATGCTCTAACAAGGTATTCAACAGAACCTCCTTTGGCCTGATCAATGATCTCAAAGAGCGTGGGAATCGGTGATTCGAGCTAAATAGTGCTGAAGTGCAGAAATCTGGCCGGCGACAAAAATAACGCCTTGCCTCCCAGAAACACTCTTCATGCCTCATTCTAACACGAACTGCATGCTAAAACCAGTGGCAGAATTGACAGGGAGCAGCAAAAAACTGCCACATCTGGCGCCGCGCTTCCCTTGCTGATCTTAGCCAGCCCCTTAAGCTGATTACGGCCGAAGAAGATAGCTTATGTGAGCATCCTGGCTGCCCTCGCTAAGTTACTTGCAGCTTTTCCTATCTGCAAGCTTTTTTTATAGATGGATAGGCTTTCTGGCGCAACAATGCGTAGCCAATGATAGGTATGAGGCTGCCAGAATGGCTGGCAGCCCAATCACGCGCCGAAAAGAGCGCATCATAGCGCTAATTCGGCCTGCATCACCTGATCCTCAACCGAATATTGCAGGCGAAAACCAAGCTTCCTGCATACCTCTTGCATGCCTAGATTTTCCGCAAGAATATCTCCGCGCAGTCGCTCAAGATGTTCATCGCGGCCAATCTGGATCAAGCGGCGCAACAACTCGGTTCCCAGGCCTTTGCGCTGGAAAGGATCGGCGACAAGCACAGCAAATTCAGCCTCATTCCCGCTATGCGCTTTGATCAGGCGGCCCACGCCGAGAATAGCATGCTCGCCAGTCTGCGGATCTTGATAATCGGCCACAAGAGCCATTTCCCGATCATAGTCAATGAAGCAGATCCCAACCAGGCGCTCATGAGCAATCCGCTGGTTCAAGCCAAGTAAGTGCAGCCAGCGGAAATACACAGTGCGTTCCGAAAGCGTTTCGTGCAGCTTGACCATCAGCGGCTCATCCTCGGGACGAATGGGGCGCAGCATGACAGGCGTTCCATCGTGCAAATGCCAGGGCTGCACATAGCGTTGAGGATAAGGGCGAATGGCCGGCTTCGGGATCTCTGCATCCTTGATCTCGGGCGGATGTAAGACCACGCGGGCATCCAGAGCAAGCAGGCGCTCGGCAGAAGCGAGCAACGGATTTACATCGATCTCCTTAATTCTTGGCTGCTCCGCCACAAGATAGCTGAAGTTCACGAGCAGGCGTTCCAGGGCGGCAAGATCGACAGAGGCCCGTCCACGTATTCCTTGCAGGGCTGTGAAGACGCGCGTCTGCTCCATTAAACGGCGAGCCAGCGTCGTGGTAAGCGGTGGAAGCCCAAGCGCACTGTCACGATACACCTCCACGAGTTGACCGCCCGAGCCAAAGAGCAGCACGGGACCAAATTGCGGGTCAAGGCTGCTACCCAGAATGAGCTCATAGCCATCAAGAGAAACCAAAGGCTGAACTGTAACGCCCTGGAAATGCTCACTGCCGGCTTTCTCGCGCACAGCTTCCACAATAGCCCGATAAGCCGTGCGCACGGCTTCAGCATCCTTGAGGCGCAACTGCACGCCGCCGACATCGGTCTTATGCGTGATAGTTTCGGAATAGAGCTTGAGCACTACCGGGTAGCCGATAGCTTCCGCCCGCGTAACGGCCTCATCCTCGTTAGTAGCCACCCATGTCTCAACAGTAGGCAGGCCATAAGCCGCGAGCAAGCGTTTGGATTCCACTTCAGTGAGCAAGGTGCGGCCCGCCTGGTAGGCGCTCTCAATAATCTTCGCGGCCTTGGCCCGATCAGGTCCACCACTTCCCGCCTCCAGAGAAGGGAGCGGAGTTTCGTAGATGCTGCGCAGGTTAGAGACGTAGCGCCACATAGAATGGAAGACCCGGGTTGCGGTATCTGGATAAGGGAAGGTGGGTATCCCAGCACGATTCAGCAAGAGTCTGCCGTTGCTCACCTCGGCGCCGCCCATCCAGCTTGCCAGGATTGGTTTACCGGTACTCGTAGCGTAGCCTCTCATCTGCTCAGCAGTCAGCGTTGGATCGGTCATGGCTTGCGGAGTCAGAACGATAAGCAGGCCATCGCTATCAGGATTGCGCGCGGCAATCTCAAGCGTTTTTGCATACCGCGCGGGATCGGCATCGCCAAGGATATCGACAGGGTTATTGTGGCTCCAGTGGGTTGGCAAAATCTGATCGAGCTCGCTACGCGTTTGCGCCGATAGCTCGGCAAGCTCACCACCTGCACTTAAGAGGGCATCGGTTGCCAGCACTCCGGGACCGCCAGCATTAGTCACGATTGTAAGGCGCGGTCCGCGCGGATGGGGCTGCTTGGCAAGTACTTCGGCCATATAGAACAGGTCAGCAATACGATTGACAGTCAGGACTCCGCTGCGACGACAGGCCGCGTCGAACACATCATAGCTGCCAGTTAATGCTCCCGTATGTGAGGCTGCTGCCTGCGCAGCGGCTTGCGTACGCCCGGCTTTAAGCACAATGATCGGCTTGGCGCGAGCAACTTCGCGAGCTGCCGAAAGAAACGCCCGCGCATCACCGATAGTCTCTAGATAGATGATAATGCTGGTAGTTTGCGGATCGCTGCCCAGATAATCAATGAGATCGCCCCAGCCAACATCTACCATCGAACCGATAGAGACAAACGCGCTAAAGCCAACCTGCGCCTCCAGGCTCCAGTCCAACACAGCCGTACAAAGGGCTCCACTCTGGCTGATAAAGCCGACATTGCCGGGTCGCGCCATGGTACTGGCAAAGGTTGCATTGAGATTAGCCAGGGGATTCATGACGCCCAGGCAATTGGGTCCAATAATGCGTAAATTTCCCTGCCGTGCCCGCTCTTGAATCTGGCGTTCCATTTCGGCTCCGGCCTCACCGATCTCCTTAAAGCCTGCGGAAAGGATAACTGCACCCGCCACACCCGCCTCAACACATTCGGCAATCAGGGCAGGCACAGTTGCAGCAGGCGTGGCAATAATGGCAAGATCGACCGGCTGGGGCAAAGCCGAAAGTTTAGGGTATGCCTTTACGCCCAGAACGCTGGCGCGTTTGGGATTCACCGGAAAGACTGTTCCCCCAAAGGGGTTGCTAATCAGGTTCCATAGCACAGTTCGCCCCACGCTTCCCGGCTTTTCGGTTGCCCCTATGACGGCGACACTCGTTGGCTCAAAGATGGCATTTAGAGGATGACGCTGCTTATAACGAAAAACTGCAGTGGGAGTGACGCTGCCGGAAGCAGAGAGACCTCCCGTTTTCCTTCTCTCCATATATCTCGATCCTTCCAAAGGCACTAACATGCATCGTAATATATCCATTCAAAGAGTGTCAAACTGAGCTCTCAAGCCCTTCTCCGTCTCGCCTCTTCTTACCACAAATTAATCACATGCCCACAATTGTCGCTGGTAAAAAGAGAAAGGGCAGGAAACTGGCTTTTCTAAACCTCTCTCATCTCTCGTAATATTCCCGAACAAACTAAAACCCTCTTACCCTCCTCGCTAAGCAAGAGTATTGCCAGGGTTGACATTCACCAAATTAGAATATATATTTTAATTATGAAATGTATATTCTAATCTTAGAATGATGGCCATAGAGCATAGCCGAATGCTCGTATGAGCAGGCAGACAAAACGTATTTCAGGCGCGAGGAGGGTGCTAGTCTCATTTAAAGCAAAAGTTCCTCCAGAACACAAATGTATTAGGGGTAAGACGTTTGCCTCCTCGTTCGTTCCCAACTCCCACTAAAAAGGATATTCAACTATGCAACAAGAAAACACACAGTTGGCGCGCAAACGTATTCTTCAATATCTCATCTGGTTCCACTTCGCTATCAATGTATTGCATACGGTTACTCATATTGGGGCGGGAGTCATGCATATACCCCTGTTTCAAACAGTCTATGCCGTTGGGGTAATTATGCTGGCCCCCTTCATTGCCCTCATCTGGCTTCCGCGCTCACTGCGTCAGGCCGCCGGTATCCTGGTATGCATTCTGATTGCCTCCTTCATTTTTGGTTTTTTAAACCACTTGCTTCTACCCGGCGCTGACCTGGTTTCCTCAGTCACCGGTATGTGGGCTCTGCCCTTCCAGCTTTCCGCCTACCTGGTTCTCCTGACCGAGATAGCTGGCATCGGCTTGTGCTTCTGGATAATCATCGTTAGCCGGCCAAACCAGCTGCGCAGCTCTGCTCCCGGCCGCAAAAAACAAGCCTGAGCAGAAACGCTTGTTAGAAGAGGTTGAGAGAAAAACATGAATATTCTCGTCGCAGGAGCCAGCGGAGCCATCGGCGTTCCTCTGGTACGCGCACTACTTGCCCATGGCTATACAGTAACCGGGCTCACCAGAACCCCGGAAAAACGTCAATTGCTCTCGGACCTGGGAGCCGAATCCCTGCTGGCAGACGCGCTTAAGCGCGAGGAGTTGCTACAAGCAGTGAAAGGGCGACACTTTGATGCGGTAATCCATATGCTCACCGCCCTGCCCAGGGGCGGACCAATGCGCCACAGCGACATGGACGCCACCAATACCATACGCAACCTTGGCACAGGCAATCTTCTCGCCGCCGCCAGGTCCGTAGAAGCCAGGCGCTTTCTCGCCGAGTCTATGATCCTGGGCTATGGCTATGGCGACTGGGGGGAACAAATTCTTAGCGAAGAGCAGCCATTCGGACCCCCCGGAAGCACAAAAGCTTTAGAACGGCATGTGGCCGGGCTGCGCACGCTGGAAGAACAGGTTTTTGCCGCCACGAAGGCCGGATGGCTAGAGGGCATTGCCCTGCGCTATGGAGCCTTCTATGGGAGGGAGCTTGCAGGACAGATGGTGGGCCTGTTACGCCACAAACTTCCGTTTTTGCCCAATGGAGGCCATAGCGTGCTTTCCTGGATCGCGCTCGAAGATGCGGCAAGCGCGATGATCGCCGCACTTGAACGCGGCCGAGCGGGCCAGGCCTATAACATTGTGGATGACGAACCAGTAAGACTGCTAGATTTCTTTACTTGCATGGCTCACATCTTCGCAGCCCCAGAGCCACGCACGCTGCCCGGCTGGCTGCTTCGGCTGGCCGCCCCCTATGGCTATATCTTCCTCGGGGGCACCACAATGAGAGTATCTAACGCCAAAGCAAAGCAAGAACTGGCCTGGGCTCCAGCCTTGCCCACCTATCGTGAGGGGCTGAAGTGGGCAGCCCAGGGCTGGGACGAATAGATTGCCCTGACAACTGTCTGAAAGACGACAGTCAAGCAGGTCGGAAACAGCATTACCTTCTTGCCAGCAGAGCTGAGGAGTAATATTGTTGCCCGATCATTAATAAAGCACGCTCTTTTCTCTACAATATAATTTTTCCAATTTTCGCATTATTTATTCACGATTTATAGTTCTCTATGCTGTATGGAAATGTTTGGCTAAGCCTATGCAGGCTATTGCTACATTAGATTAAAATTTTGCTAATATTCTTCTCAATTTAAATAAACACAGCTATCTACCTCATGCGTTGCTTGACCCTGAAGAAGCTCTTATGGTATGCTTGCTTTGCAGTAGCCGGTTCTCCGGATGGAGCTAGATTGCGCGTATAAGCAAGCGGCCTGTATTTATAATGAACATCGAGCGCTCTTGAGCGCTCCATATTTTTTGCTCCAATATCTCAGAAAGTTTTTTTTGACTATACTCTGCAATGCTTATTGATACAATTTTAATATTGGTATATTTACATGTATCAATAATTGTCAAATTCAGCTTTTGGAAAAGATATTTATGCATTTTATCTATCCCATGTATTTATGTGCTTTATTGAGGAAAGGGGTTGTATTTCTTGTCAACACCACAACTACGTCCTGGAAAATCCCTTACCATTTTTGGTATCGCGGGATCGACCATCGCCCAGATTGCGCCTGCATTTTCCTTTTATTTTGGCATGGCGGTAATCGCCGCTGGAGCGGGGATAGGCGCCCCCTTAGTCATTCTGGTAGCGGCAATCGCCATGACCATCGTAGGTTTTAGCGTCGCCGCATTCGCCCAGAAGCACCCATCGAACGGCTCATTAGTCACCTTTCTAGGTCTCTCATTTGGCGGCGTTATAGGAACTGCGACAGCCGTACTTTTCACGGCCGCCTATATTCTCCTGTTAGCTTCTGTTATGTTAGTTGTCGGCGGCTGGGTTGCGGATTCGCTGCAGAGTTTCTATAACATTCAGATCTCCTGGATTCCCTTAACGATTATCTTTACCGTCATCGCCTGGTTCCTCACCATCAGCGGCATTGATCGTTCAACCCGCGTGGCCACGGCGGCGATGATCATCGAAGTAGCGATTCTCTTGCTGGTCTCTATTTTTGTCATCGTTAACCCGCCGGCCCAGCTTTCAGCCGCCCCATTCTTGCCATCATCTATCAGCAATGGTTTAGAGGGTCTGGGTCTAGGCTTTCCCTTAGCAGTCTTCCTCTTTATTGGCTTTGAAAACTCGGTGGCGCTTGCCGAAGAAAGCGAGCAGCCTCAACGCAACATTCCACGAGCGGTACTTACCAGCATTGGCCTGATGGGGCTGCTTTATCTCATAGTGGCCTATTGCACAGTAGAGGGTTTCGGCAACAATGCAGCAGCTCTGGCCAAAAGTTCCATTCCATTCATGGACCTGGCGCAGAAGTACCTGGGAGGGCTGGCAGTACTCGCAGCGCTCGCCGGCTTTACCAGTGCCGCAGGCACGCTGCTGGCTGGCTCAAACAATCTTTCACGTGTCATCTTCAATTCCGCCCGCGAAGGGCTCTTCCCGGCTCCTCTGGCCCAGGTCTCAAAACGCTTCGGGACGCCCATCGTTGCCCTGACGATACCCGCCATTCTCGCCTTAGCGATTGCCCTGATCGTTGGTATCGGCAGCGGCGGATGGCTCACAGGATATAGCTATGTCTCCTCGCTGGGCTCGATTCCGCTGATCATCATTTATGGCGCAATCAACGTCGCGGTGATCTTCTACAAGCCCTTGGGACTCTCGCCGTTGCGCCGCTATGTCCTGCCAGTTATAGGACTTATCAGTATTGCTATTCCTTTCTGGGCTCTGATTCAGCCGGGTCAGCCTGCGCCGGTAAATCTGTTCCCCTGGATCGTCCTGGTGCTGCTCATTTTGGCCTTGCTTTATTCCTGGTGGAAGGTAAAGACCGATCCAGCATTGCCCAGCCGTATTGGTGCAACCGGACCGGGAGCGTTGGCAGAGGAGTCGTTTGTGGAAACGACTGTCACGGCAAGTTCTGTAACAAACGAAGAAGAGGTATCTGAGAGCGGCAGCTCGCTCGCCGCCAGCGCCGCTACGCAGCCAGAAGAATCAGCCGAAGTCGACAAGCAAGCCACTGAGGCTAAAGAGCTTGTCCAGGTTGCAGAAGCGCCCCAGGCCGATCAGGAAGATGACGAGCAAGAGCTTGCCAAGGTTGCAGAAGCGCCCCAGGCCGATCAGGAAGGTGATGCGCAAGAACCTGATAGTGCCGGTACAAAAGACAAAGCTGCACAGTCAGAATAAATAGCGCAGGGCCAGCGAGAAATGTAGCGCTTCACTTTCCCGCTATATACTCCCTGGCATTTCCTGCTTACTCTTTCTTTTCAAGCTTCTCGTCTTGATCGTGAGGAGACGGCCGGATAAGCTGGCCGGCCTCCTCATACATACCGAGGAATTTCATGAATTGTGTTGAGAAAAGAGGTTGAATTTATGCAACTTGAGAAAACGCGTAGAGGTCCGGAATTTCACCAGGACTCTGGCTATAGCGTGCGCGAGACCTTGCTACGTATTGAGCCTCGCGTCGATCTCTATATTCGGGAGAAATGGCGCGCAGGCGAAGAAAGCAAGCTGCCGGTCGTACTCCTCCATGGTGCCGGCATGGATAGCACAGGTTTTGACGTGCCGGTCGGCAATACCTCACTTGTAGATGCGTTGGCGCTTAACGGCTCACGCACCTTCGTCTTCGACTTCCGTGGTCATGGCCGCTCAAGCCGCGCTGAGGATGGCGGTTCGGTCACGGTAGCAAGCTCGGTTGCCGACACGCTCGAAGTGCTCGATTTTGTGCGCGAGGTCACGGGATCAGAAAAGGTGGTCTTGATCGGAGAGAGCTACGGGACGATCGTAGCACCGGTCGTCGCCGAACAAAAACCTGAGCGCATAGCCGGTTTAGCCTTGTTGGGCCTGATCCATTCGGGCTCGGCTACTCCCCTCGATGACTTTCTTGCCGAGTTGCGCGAAGCTCCCAGCGGCTATGCCTTCACCACGGAGGAAGAATGGCCCGAAGTCTTCATTCCCTCCGCGTCGCCGGAGGTAGTAGCCTGGCATCAAGCGCAGTTCGGCACAGCTTATGCCTATCCTGTTGGCCCCTATCTAGAAGTGGCTAAACTACCCCATACACGGGCTCCTGAGCGCATTGCCGGACGTGTCCTGGTCATTACAGGAGATCAAGATCCCTACGCCAGCGAAGCAGATACCTCCGGCTTCCTTGCTGCGGTCGGAACCAGGCAGACTCAGCACATCCACCAAAACGGCGTGGGCCATCTGCCTTACGTTGAGAAGCAAGCTCTGGAGGTACAAAAGGCCCTTTGCGAACTCATCGACGCTTGTAGCGCGCAACAATAAACTATCCATCAAGTACCTTCCTGGCAGGGATTACCAGGTGCAGAGCAGCTTCAGGCAGTGGAGAGAAAATAAACCATTTCCCGTGGCTGACTGCTTGCGTTCATCGGGAAAAGTTACAGCTTTCAAGGGGAGGCTTTCACGGCCTGGAATGCTCAAAGAGCTGCAAGCCTTCCCCATAAAGCTTATAGGGACACTTTTTCGTCGAAAGCAAGCGGCCTTGATAGAGATGGAGCAGGAAGAACGACTAACGGCACCTCTCTAGCTAGCGCTCCCTGCAAGGAAGATCCAATACATCATATGCAAGAGAGGAATGCGCATGGATGCTCCCATGGAATCATCGGCAAGCCCACGTAAGCCGATACTACCCGGTATGAGAATACTTCCCTCTGAACTCTATACCGCCAAAGCCTTGCCAATGTTTCTGGGCAAATATGATATGACGGCGACATATATCATTATGCTCTTCAATATCACTATTGCGGCCCAGATTGTCGCGGGAGGGACGGCGGGAATAAGCTATCTGATCATAGGCGGCCTGGCCTTCTTTTTTCCGTGCGCCATAGTAACAACACAGCTAGCCGCCATGTTCCCTCACGAAGGCGCGCTCTATAACTGGACCCACAAGGCATTAGGAGGCTATTGGAGCTTCTTTTCTGGCTTTTGTGCCTGGCTCTCGGGCGCACTTATTATCACCGCAGGCCCAAATCTGATGGTTGCCTATATTCAGGCAATGAATCCGCATTGGCTTTCGGAGCCCTGGCAGCAGGGAGTAGCCATGATCGCCTTCTTAATATTTGGCAGTTTTCTGGCGCGGCAACGCTTCCGCATGGTACAGTATATTGTCAATGGCATGACGGCTATCTATCTGCTCTCTATTCCCTTAATCGGTATCTCGCTTGTGGTCTGGTTTCTCAAGGGCCATCCATCGGCTACAAATTTTGGCAATCTCTCCGATTGGGCCGTAAGCCCTGCTAACTTTGTCCTCTTCGGCTCAGCCACTTTTGCCTATCTAAGCACTGAGGTCCCCTTGATTCTGGGTGGCGAGATGAAAAGAGAGCGCAAAGTCATCAGCTTTCACTTATTCTGGGGGACGCTAGTTGTTTTTGTAAGCTATCTTATTGCGGCATTTGCCATGCTGATCATTGAAGGACCTAACTCGGCAAATCTAGGTCTGTTTACTCCAGTAGCGGCGGTAGAGGCAGTTTTTGGCAAGTTCGTTGGGAATATTGAAGCCATCTTTATCATGTGCTATTTCTTTATCATTCCAACAACATTTAACTATATCTTCTCGCGCCTACTATTTGCTGGAGCCGTTGATCAGCACTTGCCCATAGGTCTGGGGAAGCTCAACAAGAATCGTGTCCCTGCCAGGGCTATCAATTTTCAAACGATTCTTGCCGTGGCTTTCGTTGCTCTAGCCTTTATCGTCCTGCCCTATGCAACCAGGATCTCGCGGCCTGCAGATTTTGCCCTTGAGGCCTATAACGTGGTAACTGCTGCCGCTACGCTGATCTGGGCCATTTCAGTCTCCTTTATGTTTATCGATGTAGTTTTCTGCTATATACGCGATAAACAAGGCTTTCAGAAAGTGCGCCTTTTCCCAATGCCTCTGCTCTGGATAAGCTGCCTGCTGGGGACGCTTTCCTGTGGAGCTGGCATTGTGACAACGCTTGGTTACTCCTGGACGCCGCTCATCAGCAATGGTCAGTGGTGGTACATTGTTGGTGGCTTAACGATTATCTGTTTGATTATCGCCGCAGTTGGCGGGATGCTGGCTAATAGCGAGGCCCGCTGGGAAGGGGACAAAAGAGAAATCGGCTTCGATTCCTAGTCCTGGCCCTCAACCCCTAGTTCCAGAACTCCCTGCCATAAGATGGTAGGGAGTCTTTCTTTGGCCTGTAAATGTTGCTCTCTGCATTGTAGACAACCACAGATCGCTATATTATTTAAATATCATTCACAGTAAATATATATTATATCTAAAATATCTAGAATTAACGACACTTTCGCGACAGTCACGTAGGTAAAGCGAGACACACATAATACATTTTTAGCAGGGCTGAGACAAAATTCACAAAATCTTAGCGCTGTATTAACTCCATACTGTTGACGTATCCTTATTGGATACGTATTATTAAATAAGTCCTACTATACAATCTATATCGCTGATAGTATGATTCTTGAAGACATACATCTTGTGCTTCAGTTCTAAACTTAAGAGCAGGCGGCAAGAACTATGATTGTGTGTTTTCTACTTCCTGCACACGCAGTCATAGCATGTCTCAGGGGGTGCAAGCAGTTATTCTATGGAGGAAGTAAAAGGTATCTGGAAATATGCAATATTCTAAAAAAATACCGAAGAAAGATAGCGCAGCTTATTTGCCGCGTCTCCTGCCCGCTTTGCTACTTATAAGCTTATTATCTCTATCTCTGAGCGCGTGCGGAGGCGATCCACAGGCCCAGCTACAAGCGAAACAAAACCTTGCCACGCTAAATCAAGCTATTCAACATGCTAAGAGTGTGGGCGTTCCCAGCACCGACCTGAATGGCATTCTCCATCAGGAGCTGCAGCTTAACCAGACTAACGCCCCCTGGTCAATGTTTAACGACCAGTCAGTTGACGATTATTACCATAACCTGGCCACGCGTTATCAACTATTGGCCATGCAAACCCACGGTGTAGAGGCAAAATCTACTGAGCAGCTGAAAGCCAAAGCCCAGACAGATTTACTCTCTTTGCAAAGAACGCTCACGCTCCAGCGCGCCAGCGGCACACCCGTAGATGCCGCCAATCAGATCTATCAGAAGAATGCTGCCAAAATCGAAAAGGCGAGCACACCAGGCGAGTTTATCGCCATTAGCAAGCAGGTTCATGATGCCACGCTGACGCTGAATCAGCTCCCGGCCACAATGGATAAGCTCAAAACGCTGCAAGATATCATCACAATGATGCAAAATGACCACCAGGATGTAAACTCACTCCAGAAGCAATACGACGATGATAAAAGCGCGTTAAACAAAGTAGTGACGCCTGATGCACTGCAGCAGGTAGATCAGACCATCGATCAGCAAAATCAGCAGGTCGCCTCAAATTTCCAAGGCCTTATTCCTCAGCTTGTGCAGAATCGTATTAACGATCTGAGCGACCAGGTTCAGGAGATGCAGAAGGACGGCATCGATGTGACCAAATATCAGCAGACCCTCGGTGAGGATCGCACTCAGGGCCAGCAGGTCAAATCGCTACAAGATTATCGTACCTTCTCCAAAAAAATTGCCGGGGACATTAAGGCTCTGCAGCCAGATCTCTTTAAGGGCCGCGCGATCTTCCTGGTCAGCCAATTTCACCAGAAAGTTAACGCCTGGGGCAATGCCCACATGTATCATGATAAATATAATGGAGAGGACTATCCTCTTAATAACAGTTATATGACGAAGGGCATCGGCGAAGATCTTGACCGCGAGCTGAATAACGCGCAATCTTTGGAGGACTATCAGCAGGTGATTGCCGACACGCAAAATGAGCTTTTCCACCTGCAAATGTTGGAGCAGGATTTCAACGATTCCACGCCTTTCGATCAAGTGCATCAGACCGACATACAATTGATCGACCACTATAAGCTCCAAAACGCCCAGGTTGTTGTAGTCTCGACTGTAGAGCAATCCTTGCGGCTCTATGAAAATGGCCATCTCGTCCAAGGCTTTCTGATTACGGCTGGCCGCCCCGAGCTACCAGCCGTGCCAGGTCTCTGGCGTCCAATGTGGCGTTTGACGCACACAGAGTTCCATTCGCCCTATCCCAAAGGTTCGCCTTACTATTATGAGCCAACTAAGATCAATTATGCCATCATGTATCACGAGGGAGGCTACTTCCTGCACGACTCGTGGTGGCGCAATGATTATGGTCCGGGCACGCAGTTCTACCATATTGACTCAAGCGGCAATACCAGTGCCTCCTATGGCACTCACGGCTGCGTCAATATTCGCGAAGATCAGGCCGCCTGGCTGTATGATCGCACAAGCTACAATACCTCGATCCTCATTTACTAGAAGATTTGAGGCGCACCGAGGCATGTTGCTAGGGCTTGCAGCGAGCCTCCTGTAATAAGTAAGGACAAGGAAACAAAGCGCCCCCAACCGCTTGTTCTCCTTGTCCTTCCCTTATCTTTCAGCTAAAATGATGCTAGCCGGCGCTCTCTAACGCCTTCTGTTTTTCTTTAGCAGGGCTTGAAAGAAAGCGTGGCGTAATCATGCAGCCTCGCCGCGCGGCCACAACCAGCAAGATCACGCCAAGGCATCCAATTAAGATAATCGTCACAAGACCGGCCTCTGGACCAAACGTACCACCGGTCCACAACTCAGGTCCCTTGAGGGAGGCACGAAACAGCGTCCCGGTACTAAAACCCGAGATCTGGGCGCCAAAGATTGGTCCTTCAAAAAAGTTCCAGCCCCAATGGAAACCAATGATCCACCATAGGCTGCGCGTTAGCATATAGATGGCAGCTATGGTGATGCCCGCACTCAGCATAATTGCCACCGCGCTAATTAGCGTTGCATGCGGGTTTGCGAGATGCGAGGCACCAAAGAATATAGCGCTAAGCACAACCGCAATCCACGAGCCGAGAGGACGCTCCAACAGACGAAAGATAATGGCCCGAAATATGATCTCTTCCTGCATAGCGGCGGCAAAGAAGATAACAAGCAGTGGTATAAGGATTGCTGGAAGTATGCTCAGCGGCGCAATGGAGGTAATACGATAAAAGCCAAGCAGAGCCAGCACACCAACGACAGCTCCTATAGAGCAGCCACCAAGCACAAAGCTAAACAAGAGCTGCAAGAGAAATCCCCGCTTGACTAAGCCTACTTCGCTGAGGGAGCGATGTTCTAAATAGCGGGTAGCCAGAAAGAGAAGAGCTAGCAAACCCAGAGCCAGCACAACATTTGAGATGACGTTGCTCAACAGCACATGTGGCAACATCCTAAATACCAGCTGCAGCAAGCCTATCAGCACAGCTATAGCGGCAACTTCGATGATCAGTTGAATAAGCGAAAACGACAGAATACGCCGGACAAAAGACATAGAAGCATCCTTTCTTCTCAACGCTCGCTTGTATAGCGTTGGTAATGTCAGTACAGCTATCGGTTAAGGGTCCGTGACCAAATACCTCAAGGGCAGATCGGCGGCAGAGAGCATGCAATCCCTGCAGACTCTCGCCAGCATCCTGACACTCTATTCTTCTATTTCAATATGGCCTACAGATTCGCGTATCCAGGTTGGGCGATAGGGAAAACGCTCAGCCTGCTCGCGTGTAGTCACGCCGGTCAGGACAAGAATTGTGCGCAGTCCACTTTCGATGCCTGCAACCATATCGGTATCCATGCGATCCCCAATCATCACAGAGTCTTCGGAATGAGCATTCAGGCGGCGCAAGGCCGTACGCATCATCAACGGATTGGGCTTGCCAACATAATAGGGCTTCACACCGATTGCCGCACTGATTAAGGCCGCCACAGCCCCGGTTGCCGGAACGATACCCTCTTCATCTGGCCCCATAACATCTGGATTTGTCGCGATGAAACGTGCTCCGGCCGCGATAAAACGAATGGCCCGCGTAATGCGCGAGAAGCTATAGGTTGTAGTTTCGCCAAGCACAACATATTCCGGCTCTTGATCTGTGAGTACATAGCCGATATCATGCAGGGCCGTCGTCAACCCGGATTCGCCAATGACATACGCGCGCCCGCCTGGACGCTGCGAGTGGAGAAATTGCGCGGTAGCCAGGGCAGAAGTAAAAATGGCATCGGCCGGCACATCTAATCCCATGTAGTGCAAGCGTACCTGTAAATCGCGTGGCGTATACTGCGAGTTATTGGTCAAGATTAAGAAGGGAATCTGCTGGGCTTGTAGACGTTGCAGGAACTCTGCAGCGCCGGGAATGAGCGTTGACCCACGCACAATCACCCCATCCATATCGAATAAATAATGCTTGATACCTTCCAATGGCACATCCTCCGTTCCGAAGTACCTCTAAAACTTTTGTGAGCTAGGGGACCAGCCTCAGTGTAGCTTAAAGATTTGTTGCATGTCAATGACAACAGCTAGTCGTGGCTCATCTCTCTCAGTTATAAGTAACTGAAACCAGGGTTCCATAGTGACAAGTTACCCCCTCGCCACGAAACTGGCATAGCTAATTGTTATTTTCGCGTGCTCTCAATCTGTAAATAACGTTTGGGTGAGCTTCCCAACGATCTTGACAGCTCACGCCAAGGATATGTTAAGATCAAGGCGGCATCTAACATGGTATGAATAAAAACTGTGGGGAATGGAGAAAACGGGTCAAAATGTGTGAGGAGGTGTGGAAGTTTTCTACTCGCCCCAAGCGCTTAACTTCCTCCTTCACGCGCTTTGAGAGCAGATGTAACACTTTCCGAGCAGTGGCGTTGCATAGAGTGCAATCTCAATTCGCAAAGCGCCTTCAGCAGAGAGCGCCTTTTGTGTTCTGCTTCTACGTGGGATGCGGTGCGATCTGGTCACAGACGGCATCTCCTCCTGCAAGGAAGAGATACAATCTCAGAGAAGGATGGAAGTATACAATGTTGGAAACACCTTCTTCACTCTCATATATTCAACGACGGCTTGAGGCTATTCGACAGCAGCATTTGCTGCGACGGCTTAGCGCGCCTGGCCAGCCAACTGAGCCCTGGATAACTATTGACTCGCGCAAGCTGCTCAATCTAAGCTCAAATAACTATCTTGGCCTGGCGCAGAATCCACGGCTCAAGCAGGCTGCGGCCAAAGCTCTTGAGCTCTATGGCTGTAGCGCTGCCTCATCACGCCTGATCGCTGGAACTACAGCTTTCCACGCTCATGTAGAGGCTCGCCTTGCCTCTCTTTATCACTGTGAGGCTGCCCTTTTGTTTAGTAGCGGCTACACGGCTAACGTAGGCGTGATTAGTGGGCTGGTGGGACCAGGCGATGTAGTTCTAAGCGATGAGCTCAATCATGCCAGCATCATCGATGGCTGCCGACTGAGCAAAGCCGAGCGCCGTATTTATCCTCATTGCAACGTTCACGCGCTGGCTCAACACCTGGAAGAACTTGAGAGGCAGGGTCAACGCGGCATGCGCCTTGTCGTTACAGAGAGCGTTTTTAGTATGGATGGCGATATAGCACCTCTGGCGGAGATTGCCAGCTTATGCCGCCAGCATCAAGCCCTGCTCTTCGTTGACGAGGCCCATGCTACCGGCTGTCTGGGTCCCAACGGGCGCGGCCTGCTCTCTCACCTGGGCTTAGAGCAGGAAGAAAATATTGTGGCGATGCACAGTTTCAGCAAGGCGCTGGGAAGCATAGGCGCGTTTGTGACCTCCCACGCGTTGATTAAAGACTTGCTGGTAAATGTCTCGCGACAGTTTATCTTCACAACGGCCTCGCCTGTTGCCACACTTGCTGCCGGACTGACCGCGCTAGAAGTGCTCAACGAACAACCTGATCTACCCACACAGTTGCAAAATAAGGCTGCCTTTCTGCGCCACGGACTGCAGGAATTAGGGCTGAACACGCTAGCTTCTGAGACCCAGATTATCCCATGGCTGATTGGCGACTCAGAGCGAGCGCTCCAGATAGCCGCTGCCTTGCTCGGCGAGGGTATCTATGCGCTGGCCATTCGCCCTCCCACAGTTCCCAGAGGCGCCGCGCGCATTCGCTTTAGCGTCATGGCCAGCCATACAGAACAGGAGCTCGCCCGCGCCCTGGAAGCCGTGGCGACAGTTTGCAAAAATATGCAATTTCACATAGAAGCATAAACACGAGAAAAGGAAAGCTCTACAAACACATGCCAAGCGAACATATCTCTACCTCGGCCAGATCTGCCCCATATGAGCAGAATGACAAGCGTTACCTCTGGCATCCATTTACCCAACAACAGCTCTGGGAAGCCGAGCCTCAGCTGGTCATTGAGCGCGCCGAAGGCTGCTATCTGATCGATGTCGATGGCCGGCGCTATCTGGATGGCATCTCCTCGCTCTGGGCCAACATTCACGGCCACGGACGCCCCGAGATTAATCAGGCTATCAAGCAGCAGTTGGAGCGCGTGGCTCATACTACCATGTTGGGCCTGACACATCCCACGGCTATTGAGCTGGGCAAACGCCTGGTAAAGCTGGCGCCCGGAAAGCTGAGCCGCGTCTTCTATTCGGATACGGGAGCGACGGCCGTGGAAATCGCGCTCAAGATGGCCTTCCAGTACTGGCAACAGGCAGATCCGCCCCAACCAAACAAGCGCGCCTTTCTCTCGCTGCGCAACGCTTATCACGGCGATACGGTTGGTGCGATGAGCGTTGGCGGGATCGATGTCTATCGCCGCGCCTATAACCATCTGTTCTTTCCCACCATCCCACTTGAGTATACGGCCTGCACCTGTGGCTCACAGCCAGCCTGTAACGCTTGTCGCATGCCCTGCCTTGATATCATCGAGCGCACTGTCGCTCAGCATGCAGACGAGCTGGCGGCAATCGTCCTGGAGCCACTCTTTCAGGGCGCGGCAGGCATCCAAACCTACCCTGCTGGCTATACGCGCGCGGTCTGGGAAATTGCCAGGCGGCACGGGCTCCTCTTCATCGTCGATGAGGTCGCGACGGGTTTCGGGCGCACCGGCAAGATGTTTGCCTGCGAGCATGAAGGTATTGAGCCTGATATCATGGCCCTGGCCAAAGGCTTGAGCGGCGGCTATCTGCCATTGGCAGCCACGCTGGCCACGGAAGAGATCTATCAGGCCTTCCTTGGTTCGATCAGTGAGGGCCGCACTTTCTACCACGGTCACACCTATACCGGCAATCCGCTGGCTTGCGCGGCGGCCCTGGCCAATCTTGACCTTTTTGAGCAAGAGCAGACGTTAGAGAAGCTGCAGCCGCGTATCGAGCAGTTGCGCCAGGGATTGGAACATCTTCGTCACTTGCCCATGGTTGCCGAGATCCGCCAATGCGGGTTGGTAGCCGGTATTGAGTTAGCCCGCGATGGCGAGCGCGAACAGCCTTTCCCGCCTGAGAGAAGGGTTGGAGCGCGGGTCACGCTAGAGGCGCGCAAGCGTGGGGTGATTCTGCGCCCGCTCTCCGACGTTGTTGTGCTGATGCCGCCCCTGATCATCTCAGAGGACGAGCTGGCCTATTTATTGATGGTTGTTGAAGATGCGCTTAGCATTGTAGCTGTCGAGGAAGCTATGCACGAGGAGGAGCAACATGTCTAAAGGAATCTTTATTACGGGGACCGATACCGGAGTCGGTAAGACGATGCTCACGGCGGTTCTGGCCGTGACCTTGCGCGCGCAAGGGCTACGCGTGGGAGTAATGAAGCCGGCCGAGGCGGGTTGTGAGGAGCATAACGGGGAGCTCTATGCTCAGGATGCCCATTTACTACAAACGATGTCAGGCTGCCAGGCCCCACTCGAATTGATTGTGCCTTATCGTCTGCGTGAGCCTCTGGCCCCGGCCCTGGCCGCTGAGCATGAAGGTGTGCAGGTTGATCTAAGGCATATCGCTGCTTGTTATAGCAGGCTAGCAAGCGCACATGATGTTGTACTGATCGAAGGTGCGGGCGGGCTTATGGTTCCGCTGACTGAAAATGAGAGCTATCTGGACCTTGCAGCATTGCTAGATGTGCCCATACTGATTGCGGCGCGCAACATCCTTGGCACGATCAATCACACGGCACTGACGGCTATTGTGGCGGCGCAACGCTGTTCTGTGCTGGGTATTGTGCTAAACGAGCTGGATGCGCAACAGCGAGATCTTTCGCAGGCCAGCAACGGCGAATCGCTACGCCGCTGGGGACGCGCTCCCCTCCTGGGAACGCTAGCCTATACGCCTGAGCTGACCCCGATGGCCCTGCTCCATCTGGGCCTTGAGCTTGATCTTACCCCCATTCTGCAGCATCTGGGCAGATGAACTTTTGAAGTAGTGGGAATAAAGATATGAAGCTGGCACATATAATTCTGACCCGTTGAGCATAAGCAACAACGAGCTGAAATGCTAGCCGTAGGGCAAGGAGTTTCGGGATGGCGCACCGAAACTCCTTGCCCCAGATCCTTGCTAAGTAATTTAGGCTTGAGAGCGACCTTAAAGCTCTATATATCTCTTCTCTAATGCCAGATATAAGTTGAATAAAAATATATACTCTAGCTCGTATTACTATTAATATTTAATAAATATCGTACCACAGTAAGTACTATCAGGCGGTACTCTGGTCTCTGCACAAATGGATATACCAGTTACATTTCCATCTGCTTTTGGTGCATACGGGAATTGTAGAGCACCATCCATCACGCCACCATTAGGGAAGCCATGGACGCCACCCATAGAACCAGAGAATTGATAATCCCCCATACTGCTTAAGAGCATAAAGTAAACTATTGTCTTATCATGGGCCACATCAATGCTAATTGCTTTGATCTCCACTTTTGTATGAGAGGTATCGTTGCTGGACATTAAGTCTAATTCTATATCTATTGTTTGGTTGGCAGATCCATATATTGGCGAGAGTTGCAAGGGATAAAGTGTTGTGCCATCTCCTGGTGGCCTGCGGAAAATTACGAACAGGAAAAGCAGAATGATCGTGACTATACTCGTTATTACTAAGCGTCGCCGGTGAGAAGAGGGTCTAACATTCCCTTGTGCTTCGGCCAGCGGCGGAGTGATGGCAGAAGGTGTGGGTCACGAGCGTTGGCTCTAGTTGGAGCAACTGCTGCCGGGTTGGCCTGCCGGGTGGGCGCTTCTAAAGCCTGCTTGCTGACCTGGATGGTCTGTTCCTCTGTAAAGGCCGCAGGAGAAACCTGAGCCGCAGCAAGAGCCCGAGCAAAAGCCTGGACGCTGCCAAAACGCTGCTGGGGATCTTTGCTCAGAGCGGTCAGCACCACCTGTTCTACCTCCTCTGGCAGCTCGGGCAACTTTGTGCACAATGAAGGCACGGTCGCACCCAGGTGCTGGGCGATCAATTCAGCCGAGGAGCCGGAGAAGGGCAGCAAGCCCGTAAGCCAATGATAGACCATGACCGCCAGAGCATATTGATCGCTGGCGGGACGTGGCTTGCCCTGGATCTGTTCGGGGGCCATGTAGGCCAGCGTTCCGATGGCAGCCTCGGTACTCATCGAAGAGGTAGAATGGGCGATGGTAGCGATGCCAAAATCGGAGAGCAACAAGCGACCTTCCTCGTCAAGCAAGATATTCTCGGGCTTGACATCGCGATGGATGATCTTGCGCTCATGGGCATACAGCAACGCTCCGGCAATCTGATTGACATAATCCACAACCAGATCAAGGGGTAGGCGCCGGCCAGAAGGATGCTTCTGCCGAAGGGAGCCATTTGAGGCATAGTCGAGGACAAGGAAAGGCGTGCTTTCCTGGACATCGTAATCAAGTACTCTGACAATATGGGCATGCTTCAATTCAGCAATCGTTCGAGCTTCACGCTGGAAGGTAGAGGTTTCATCGCTACTCAGGTGAGTGTGCAGCAGCTTGATAGCGGCCTTCATGCCCAATCGTGTATGCTCAGCTAGATAGACTTCAGCGAAGCCGCCACGGCCGAGCAACTTCACAAGGCGATAATTGCCAAGTTGTTGGCCTACATGATCTGCCATACTGATATTTTCTCCACAATAGTATGCACTACTCTTGCGTTATCCCCATTAAGCAAGAATATCTATGGTCAAGCGGCAGCACTGCGCGGGAAGCGCATAATTAAGTAGATTGGTTTGAGAGCGAGAGATCCGTTTGATTGATTGAGCTTAGAATCCAGCAACGCACAAGATGGCGAAGACAAGCTGTACAGAAGAGCGACGTTTGCTCACGCCTGCTAGCTCTAAACGCGCTACGCAAATACTTCCTTTAAATGGAAGCCCCTTATTACATCTTGTGGCAAACTTAACGAGCTCCACGCCATTTGCTTACAGAAAACTTTATAGCTGAAGTATACATCTTTGCCGAAACAAGACAAGAATTTTAGCGCTATACCCTTTTCAAGCGCCGTGAAGCTCCCTCTCAAGAATAGAAGGGTTAAAAATAGGAGCATGATAGAGCCCTTGCTCCTGATATATACACTCTTGACTCATAGAAAAGTTTTAGCTACAATCAGAGTAATTACAGAAAGGGGGACTACTCCAATGCTCACACATACATTCTTTTTCCTCACATTACGGGAAGGTTTTTCGGCCTGATCAAACCCAACCTCTTGGCGCTATACGCGCTAACTTCGTACCGCTTATAAAGAGCTAGCTGCTTATTGCACACTTTTTGCTTGCAGCATAGTTGTTCGGGCTTACCACGCCTTCCCTCATCACGTTTTACTCATTCTCAGAACAGGGCTGCTTTATGCCCTTTTTGAGCCCTGGGACCTGCAAACAAGCGAAGAACTATCCACGACCCTGATTTGTAGATCGGTCCCAAGGTCGTTCTGAGGAGCCACCCCATACCAAAGGAGTATTATGTCTACTTTTATTGCTGGACGCGACCTGAATCGGCGTTTCTACCTGGAAGTCGTGCTTCCTCTTTTGAATACCTCTTTTCCCCAGCTCAACTATGCAGCTGCTTTGCTTGGTCCTGGCAGCGAAACCCTGGGCCTTGACAGCGAAATGTCTATGGATCACGACTGGGGATTACATTTCTTTCTCTTTCTACAGGAGCAAGATGCACACCTGGGTAATACTATCGCCAACATACTCAGCCAGCAACTGCCGAGCACCTTTCTGGATATTCCTGTCTCTTTTCCCGTCGAGCCAATCGAGCCAAGAACACGCATTATGAAGCGGCCTACGGACGGTCCGATCAACCATCGTATCATCCCTATAACCGTGCGCAATTTTGTACGCATCCAGCTCGGTTTTGATCTTGCACAGCCCTTAGAAGCTGCTGACTGGCTCACTTTTCCCTCGCATGCTCTTGGCGAAATCGTAGCCGGTGAAGTTTATCACGATGCGACCGGCGAACTTAGCGCCTTGCGCAGCCAACTGAGCTGGTATCCACGCGATATCTGGCTCTATCTGTTAGCTGCGGGCTGGCAACGCATCGGGCAGGAAGAGCATCTTATGCCCAGAGCCGGTTATATGAATGATGAACTCGGCTCAGCCCTGATTGGCTCGCGCCTGGTTCGCGATGTCATGCGCTTAGGCTTCTTGATGGAAAAACGGTACGCCCCATATGCCAAATGGTTCGGAACAGCCTTCACGCGGCTGCACTGTGCACAAAGCTTGGGACCAATCCTCTGGCGCGCACAACAGGCTTCTAGTTGGAAGGAGCGCGAAGAAGCGCTTTGTCGCGCCTACGAGCAGCTTGCGCATATGCACAATGCGCTAGGTCTCACGCAAAAACTGCCCGAGACAGTTTCGCCTTTCTTCGAAAGACCATTCCAGGTCATCCACGGCGAGCTATTCGCGCAAGCGCTGCTAAAGCAGATCAGCGATCCCGCCGTACAACGCATCGCCAGGCAACGCTTGATAGGCAATATCGACCAGTGGAGCGATAATACAGATATTGAAGGACTAGAAAGAGCAAAGCTGCGTTCTCTCTATAGCTAATGTTCGTCACGCTGGCAGGCTTTTTGCTTGCCAGCCACCGCAGTTATTTTCTCCTATTCCCATATAAACTCAACTTATTAATCTACAAAGCTTACTTCTCTCCATCTCTTCAAAACAAAAATTAGCGCTAATACTCCAAATCAGTATAGAGTATTACATGACAAATCGATGACAAAATGAGCAGGAAAAGTTCATAATCGCGTCATCTTGATCAGCTACACTCTCCCTATGAAGCATATCGTGCGTTGGATCTAAAAATCGTGATATTGCCAAAAATAGGAGAGAAAACGAGCAGCGAGAAATACTATCCCGTTTGCTCTGGCCAATGGCTTTCCCATGATATTCATAAAGCAGCCTTGCCTGGCTATCTTTCCCTAAACAGATATGCAGATTATCAACATGATATAGAGAAAGGTACAAACCCGATGAACCAGGAACAGGAACCAGCCGTACCACATGCCCGTCGTCAGCTCAAGATAGGGATCAACCTGCCGTCAACCGAGAGCTCTATGGCAGGCAAGAGCGCCAGGTGGAAAGACCTTTTAGCTTTTGCCGAGCGCGTGGATGCCCTCGGCTATGATTCCCTCTGGGTGCCTGATCATTTGCTCATCAAGTGGCAAGAACAAATAAAAGGAACCTGGGAGTGCTGGTCTTTGCTGGCAGCGCTGGCCGCTGTAACCCAACATGTGGAGTTGGGAACGCTAGTTGCTTGCACGGCCTTTCGCAGTCCGGCTCTCCTCGCAAAGACTGCCGATACCATCGATGAGATCAGCGGCGGACGCTTGATTCTCGGGCTTGGCGCCGGCTGGGATGGTCCCGAGTATTCAGCCTTCGACCTCAAAGCCGACCATCGTGTAGATCGCTTCGTGGAGGCGCTACAGATCATCGTTCCGTTGTTGCGCACAGGGAGGGTCAACTTTGCTGGCAAGTATTACAGGGCACAGGATTGTGAGCTACGGCTACGTGGTCCCCGTCCTGAAGGTCCTCCTATCCTAATTGGCGCTAAGGGGCCGCGCATGTTGGGTCTTGCGGCAACCTACGCCGATCTCTGGAACGCCGAGGGACCAGTTCAGCAGCCAGAGGAGCTCATAGAGAGGCAGCAAGCAGGCGATGCCGCCTGTAGAGCAGCTGGACGCGATCCCTCTTCGCTTGGGCGCAGCGCCTCCATCGTACTCAAACTTCCTATGAAGTATGGGCAGAACGGCCAGCCCGAACCGCCAACAGATGAGCAGATTGCGGAGCTCGTCCAAACGCTGCGCAACTATGCCCGGGCAGGTCTCACCCATGTCCAGCTCTGGTTGATGCCCAATAACATTGCTGGCCTTGAGTGGTTCGCCCCAGTTCTTGCGCAGCTAGATCGCGACGCCGCCTGATGCCGCAAGTCAACCAGGCATAACGCAGCCAGCCAGATAGGCGTAGCACGATTGTCCATAAAAATACGCGAAGAGGCTTGTAATTAAGCATGCTTCTCCGCGTGTTCTACATATCCTCCTCAACATAGAATAGCAAACATTAGCCCAATATGCTGGCAGCCAGCCTTTCATAACCTCTTGCCAGGCGTGCGCTCCATAGATTAAGCAATCAGCACGATTATATTCTCCAATATACCTAAAACGGGCAATTTAGACAAATAAGCAATTTAGGTGCTTCAAAGAAAATATCGGCCCGACAGCCTAAAGCTTACCCGTACCTTCTGGTATAGCCTGAAAAGCAATGGCCTATCCACGCTTCTCTATGCGATAATAAAGCAGAAATAAATCTGAGCAATATCCTGGTACAATCTTTATACTTTCCATCTCTTCACTTCTATCTTCCAGGAATAGTAACATTTGGGGTATATCCTTCTCCCTAAGCAGCCAAGATAGAACTCTATTTCACAATGAGCAAGGAAAAGCAATGGTAAAAAAGGAGCTTCAAAGACAGACAGGAGGTCATTATAGAGGTGGCGACGTTGCCACCTTACTTAAAAACCAATTTATGCAAACATCGAGATCCTTTCGGCATCTGCGGGTAGCGCTGGTCCTGGTACTCGGCGTTGTGATCCTGGGCACCAGCGGCTATATGTACATTGAAGGGCTTCCCTTTACAGATGCTCTCTATACTACTATCGGCATGATGGCCACCGTGGGCGATAAGGTACAGCCGCTCTCAGCGCGGGGCCGGCTCTTCACCATAGGCCTGATTGTTCTGGGAGTTTCGGCACTTCTCTACCTTTTTGGAGCCACCATGGAATTTCTTATTGAAGGTCATTTCAGTCAGGCAGTTAAGAGGCGAATTATGGATAAAAAAATTGCAGGATTACGAAATCACTATGTTATCTGTGGATTTGGACGCGTGGGCACGCAAATAGCCAGGGACCTGGAAGCCCAGCGCGCAGCATTTGTGGTTATTGACGAAAATGAGCAGTCCATCCAGCGCTCTATCCAGGCCGGCTATTTTACGGTACAGGGAGACGCGACTAGCGATGAGTGGCTACGCAAGATCGGTATTCATCATGCTAGAGCACTCTTTGTGGCGACGGATAGCGATGCGCATAACATATCTATTACGCTCTCGGCGCGCCACCTCAATAACACGCTCTTCATCGTCGCCCGCGCCAACCACAATGAGACTGAGGCCAAGCTCCAGCTTGCAGGCGCAAATCGTGTGCTCTCGCCCTATACAACAGCCGGGCGGCGTATGGCCAATCTAGCGCTTCAGGCCGATGTCACATGATACTGTCTTCTTGTAGAAGAGATTTTCCTCATATATTCAGGTCTACAATCTGGCAATTCGGGCTATAGACTATCTGTCCATCTGACCGATGCGCTTTTCAGCGCGAGTGACTATAGTGAGAATGTACATTGCCCGGCAAGAGGAAACGAGCAGTGTAGGCATGCTGCTAAGCTTTTCTTGCTGTGGCAAGTTTCCTTCTTAGCTATTATGCAAGGTCAATATATGATGGAAAAAACCGGCTTTGTTGAAGTCCAACACAAGAATTTCTGGTCTCCTACCGTAGCAGATCTGCACCAGGCAGAAAAGGCCAGCTGGGAACATCTGCACACAGAATATCATCGTCACGCGCCTCCCGGCACATGCCAGAGATATTACCAGCAGCATCGTGTACGCGTGGCGCTACAGAATATCGTGGTTGAGCGGCGTATCGATGCAGGCCCACTCACGCGTCACAGACTTACCGCGGGGGACCTATTTATCTCTCCCGCCGGTTCGCAGGAATGGTTACGCCGGTATGAATATGAAGATTTTTTCACAATAAATCTAGAACCGGCACTACTTACCCGGCTTGCCGAGGCTAGCGGTCGAGCCAGCGCCTTCGAGTTGCTCCGCCAGAAACAGGCAATTCAGGACCCTCTCTTGCTGCAGATAAGCCACACCCTACGTGCCGAGAGCAAAGTTGCAGGCCCGGGCTTCTCATCTATCTATGTACAGGAGCTCTCACACGCATTCGCGGCCCATCTCCTGAGACACTATGGCCGGTGGGAGGAGTACGACTATTCCACACATACTAGCCTCTCGACCAGTAGATTGCGCCGAATCATAGACTATATTCATAGCAATCTGGCCCAACCACTCACCTTAACAGAGCTGGCCGCGCTTGTAGCAATGAATCCTTACCACTTTACGCGCATCTTTAAGCGCACAACCGGCGTTTCTCCACACCAGTATATTCTCTCGCAACGAATTGAGCAGGCCCGGCGCTTGCTCCTCAAGGGCGAGCTATCCCAGACCCAAATTGCCAATCAGCTCGGCTTCTACGATCAGAGCCACTTCTCACGCACTTTCAAGCGCGTCATTGGGCTCACGCCCCAGGCTTATTGCCAGGAACATGTCAAGAATA
Organism: Ktedonosporobacter rubrisoli; assembly: GCF_004208415.1. Classification (GTDB taxonomy): domain Bacteria; phylum Chloroflexota; class Ktedonobacteria; order Ktedonobacterales; family Ktedonobacteraceae; genus Ktedonosporobacter; species Ktedonosporobacter rubrisoli. The sequence goes on from NZ_CP035758.1 coordinate 925,915, forward strand.
TACAGGATTAGCTCACATTTCTCCAAGCTTGCAGCAGGGCATTCAGACTAGAATGTGCACGAAGCACAGCGCACTTTCAATCTCTCAGCCGCATCAGCAAGAAAATCTACAACTTGCTGAGCAGAGTGAAAGAGCCAGACTTCGTAAAAATATTCAGTTAGGAATGCATTCAGCAAAGGAGTAAAGACCATGCGCTACAAGCTGCTTGGAAAAAGTGGATTGCGCGTTTCTGAACTATGCCTGGGGGCAATGACCTTTGGCGAGACCTGGGGATGGGGAGCCTCCAAAGAGGAATGTCGTAAGATCTTTGAAACTTTTGTAGGAGCTGGAGGTAACTTTTTTGACACGGCTAATATCTATACAGGGGGCGAAAGCGAAGAAATCCTTGGCGAGTTGATCGCGGCTGAGCGCGAACGCTATGTGATCGCTACCAAATATACCTGCAGTCGCGGCAGTGGAGATCCCAATGCCGGCGGAAACCAGCGCAAGAATATCGTCCAATCGCTGGAAGCCAGCCTTAAACGCCTGGGAACCGAGTACATTGATCTATACATGGTACACGCCTGGGACTTTTTGACGCCAGTAGAAGAAGTCATGCGAGCCCTTGATGATCAGGTACGCGCTGGTAAAATCCTCTATCTGGGTATAACCGACGTTCCGGCCTGGGTTGTGGCTCAGGCCAACACGCTTGTCGAGCGCTACGGATGGTCCCCATTCGTCGCCCTATCGCTACAATATAATCTTATCGAACGCACGAGCGAGCGGGAGCTTTTGCCGATGGCGGAAGCCCTGGGCCTTGGCGTGACCGCCTGGTCTCCTCTGGCCGCCGGCATACTCAGCGGTAAGTATAGCGGAACAGCATCTACTTCTGCTGAAACTGGACGTCTGCATGCCATAAACATGACCGAAGCCTGGCTCACTGAGCGCAATCAGACCATTGCCAGAGCCGTACAGCAGATGGCCGGTGAGATCGGCTGCTCGCCTGCTCAGCTAGCCCTTGCCTGGATTCGGGCCCAATCGCCCTCTTTGATCCCTATCGTGTCGGCCCGGAAAAACTCGCAGCTGCAAGATAACCTTGCCTGTCTCGATATAACGCTCTCAGCCGAGCAGCTCAAGCGTTTAGACGAGGTGAGCCGGATCGAACTCGGCTTCCCGCTCGATTTCCTCGCCACGGCACAGAGCCTGGTCTATGGTAATACGTTCGATTCTATAGATTCGGAGCGACGCAATATCCTATTAAAGGCCGGAGCAAAGCAGTAGGCAGGTATCAGGAACCTCATCAGGAGATTGTCAGAATAGTGGCAATCTCCTGATGCACAAACTATAGATCGACGGCCTTCTCAGCAAACTGAACCCACAAAGTTCCTAAACAGTTCTCATCAATTCCCGGCCTTGCTCTTTAATAAGAGCAAGCATCCAGATACCCTGCCTCGAAAGATTTTTGCAAGGCTTGATAGCGTAAAATCTTGCTCAAATCTGCTGAGAGCGGGCCGCAACTTGCGTGATGATCTCCCTCAAGATCGTAACACCCCGGATAATCTCGGGAATTTCCAGGCAGCCATAGCCTAAAAGCAAGCCTGAGCGATCAGGCGTACCAAGATAATAGGCATCAAGAAGTGTCACGATTACATTGTGCTTGCGCGCCAGTTGGGCGACAAGGGCAGCATTGATGCCAGCCTCCAACTCTAGATAGACGTGCAGCCCGGCTTCCAGGCCACGCAAGCGCGCCAGGTGAGCGATGGGAGCCAGGGTTTGCGCTACGCACTGGCGTTTCTCCGCGTATTGATAGCGCATACGGCGGATATGGCGGTCCAGATGTCCCTGGCAGATAAAGCTAGCAAGCATTCTTTGCAAGGGCCACGAGACCTGTTCATCGGTCAGTTGCTTGAGCACTTCGATTCGTTCACGCAAGAGGGGAGGTGCCACAAGATAGCCAAGGCGCAGGGCAGGAGTCAGAACTTTTGAGAACGTCCCGATATAGGCCACGCGTCCCATCTCATCAAGGCTGGCCAGGGCAGGGAGCGGAGAGGTATCGAAGCGGAACTCACTATCATAATCATCTTCAATAAGCAGGCTATCGCTGGCCTGCGCCCAATTTAGCAACGAGAGGCGTCGACCAGTTGAGAGCCGCGTCCCCAGGGGATATTGATGCGATGGAGTAGTATAAACCAGCAGCGGCGCAGCAGGACCCTGCGGCAAGCATCCCACTTGCATACCGTCATCATCAACAGGAATAGGCAGGATACGCCCTTGCCTGGCCAGGACAATCTGACGTGCCGAAGGATAGCCCGGCTCCTCAAAGCCAACATAATCACCGGCCGAGAGCGTCGCACGCACAATGAGATCCAGCGCGTGCGTCGCGCCTGCGGTAATGATAATGTCCTCTGCGCTGCAAGCCAGCCCACGCGATCTTCCCAGATAGTTAGCGAGCGCGGTCCGCAGTTCAGGATCTCCATTCTCAGGGCCATAGCTATTGGGCGGTAGCTGGTTTGCTACGCTTCTCCAGACCTCGTGCCAGATGCGCAGCGGAAGGGACGAAAGCGAAGGCACACCCAGGCGAAAGGCGATGGCCTGCGCCGGAATTGATGCATCATCCTGCATTGAGGGCGCCGCTTTGCTCAGCCAGCGCGGGATAGCCTCAGGAAACTGGCGAGGAGGAGGTGGAAGGGGAGGAAGATTTTTGCCCACATAGGTTCCCGAGCCATGACGTCCCTCTAGATATCCTTCAGCAAAGAGCTCATCGTAGGCTGAGCTGGTCACTGTACGAGAAACGCCGAGCGCCCGAGCCAGGCCGCGCGTCGAAGGAAGCAAGGTTCCCGCCGCCAGGCGCCCGTCAAGAATGGCCTGTCGCAATTGCTCGCGTAGCTGCTGATGGAGCGGTTTCTGGGCGGTGCGCTCAAGGGTAATGGGCAGGTTAAGGTCAAGGGCAAACTTTCCTCCAGGCATAGATGCTCCTTTGTATGGCACTTGCATTTTACAAGAAGTGGCTCTTTTAGAAAAGCCGGTCTCTGGCTATAGTATTGTACAAGAGGTGCGCACACTCGGGCAAACAATAGATGGCTTTAGCAGGAAGCATATAGCCGTAAGGTATTAAATCTCCTGAGCCTGGTTGATTCCACTTAGCTGTGAAGACTACATGTCGTCAGAAATATATCTTGAATAGGGAAGCGAGTCTTTGTTATGTCACACACCGAGGATCAGAAAAAATCAAGTGCAGAGCCGGCTTTGCAGCAATACAGTCCTATTGTTGAGCTTAGGCAATATACTCTACATTCAGGACAACGGGATGTATTGATTGAGCTCTTTGAGCGCGAATTTATCGAATCCCAGGAAGCAGTAGGAGCGATACCGATCGGGCAATTCAGAGATTTAGAGAAGCCTGACCGCTTTGTCTGGCTACGTGGCTTTCCCAACATGGAGCAGCGCCAAACAGCGTTACAGAGCTTCTACGGAGGTCCAGTATGGCGCGAACATCGCAACGCTGCTAATGCCACCATGATCGATTCCGACAACGTACTTTTGCTGCGCCCGGCTCGACCCACATCAGGCTTCTGGCTTGATCATAGCAAGCGAGCTCCGCAAGGTAGCCGGACAGAGCCACCGGGACTGATCATAGCTACCATCCTGCCCTTCGCCTCGGCGCCATCTAACGAGTTTCTCGACTTTTTCGAGGGCACCCTTGCCCCAGAACTCAAGCGCAGCGGCGCCTCGCTTCTTGCCTATTTCGTAACCGAGGAGCGCGAGAACAACTATCCAGCCCTACCTGTGCGCGAGGGCGAGCAGGTATTTATCTGGTTCTCAAGCTTTCGGGACCAGGTGGCTTATGCTGAGCACAGAGCCCGCCTGGCCGAATCTCAGCAGTGGCACCAGCTCTGGGAGCCAACCTTGCAACGCCTCAAAGCGGCCCCCGAGATCCTGAAGCTCACGCCAACGGCCCGCTCATTAGTCCATGCTTAATAGCTAATCGTTAGTATGCGGCCAACAAGGCGTATTTGCAATTTACTGACTGAAGGAAAAGCTATGAAAAAGACCTTCGCAACCTTTTTTGTGCCAGGTCCGGCCTGGATAGCAGGGAAAACTTCCCGCGAACAGCCCTACTGGACCGAGCATGCCGCCTTTTTGGATAAGCTCTTTGCGGACGGAATGGTGATACTCGGAGGACCCTTCGCCAACTACAGTGATTTGCTCGTCATCATTGAAGCTGATACTGAGGAACAAGTTCACAGTCTCTTCAAGCAGGACCCATTTGTGCTTCATAACATTATTCGCGTGCGAGCGATTCGCGAATGGCTCCTTTTCCTTGACGCGCGGCGCCGCGCATAAGACCTCTACACTTTACATGTAAAAGCGCGCCTCAATAATCCAGGCGCGCAATCTTCAGAAATGTACAGGCTTTTTCTGTCCGAAGAAGGCAGCAGAGTGCCAGGCCTTGTTGTCCCGAGGAGAGCGCGAGCCCGAGCAAAATACCGGCTCAGGCTCATACTCTCCCACCTCTCCACACAAGACGAAGATGGCAAATTGAAAAGCCCGGGCATAAGGCATGCATATCGCTTACCTTTGGCTCATATTTTTGCTACAATGGAGTATACAGACATTCAGGCGGCAGAAGGAGCAGAAATAGCATGACCCATCTTTTCTTAATACGACATGGAGATTACCTTGCAGAGGACAACGGCAGGCTGGCAGATCTGGGATTGTCAGCGCTGGGCATCAGACAGGCCGAGCAGCTGCGGGAGCATCTGGAGGCGCATGCCGAAATTCACGCCGATATTCTTATCGCCAGTACCATGCGCAGAGCACGTCAAACTGCCGAGATCATCGCTCCGGCGCTCAAGGCCCCGCTTATCTTCGATGAAGATATAGAGGAGTGGCGCAACGAAGATGGTTCTCTTAGCCGAGAAGAGTTTCTTGCCAAATTTGAGCAAATAGAGAAGCTTTCCTATGAGCAGAGGGCATTTTTTCGCTACGTGGCGGGCTGCGAAAATTGGCTGGAATTTTCCTTACGCGCCTGCTCCGCGCTCAGCCGTATCGCCAGGGAGCATGAAGGCAAAAACATTGTGCTCGTCTGCCACGGTGGAATTATCGAGGCATCTTTTACCCTTTTCTTTGGCCTGAGCGCCGCTAACTGGGAACGTGGCCTCATCGATCCCGGCCATACGTCTATTACTCACTGGTTCAAAATGCCACCACACCAATGGTTACTTGAGCGCTATAACGACCTCCGGCACCTGGAGAAAAGCATTCAATTGCCGGCCTTTACCGAAGAGATATCGGCCTTTGCCGAAGATTCGGATCTTGCTGATTTTCAGTTAGAGTAGAGTTAAGATCCTTTGCGACTAGCCACAAAGAGTTCGATACTTACTAAATTTTCTACTACTTCAACGCCATATCCCACTCATGATCTATAAATAGTTTCAGCAAACAATCCGCCCCGGTTAGTAGCGCCTGGCAATCCAGGCTCAGCCCTTGACAGCGTAAATCTTCCAGCTCTCTCATTTGCTGTTAGCAGCATAGCATAAAACCTGCCATTTGTCTGTAATCATCTTTACAGTTCTGGTCTAGCCAATCGCCTATACTTCAGTCTGGCATGGTCTCCCGGTAGTTATGATGCAGTTCAGCATAGGAAAGGACGACTTAACAACAATGCATACAGCTACTCCACAAAAGCTCTACCTTATGCAGCTCTCAACCGCAACCGTACCTACCCCTAAGCGCAAGCTGGAGATGGTATCCGGCTGTTATCTCATCGAAACTAGCGCTGGAAAGCACATCCTTATCGATAGCGGTATGCCCACCGCCGTACAATTGCCAGCAGGAGCTCCGCCAAGCGAGAATGAGAAAAATGTGCTTGAGCATCTCAGCGAGCTTGGCCTGCGTCCTGCTGACATAGATATGCTCATCTGCACGCACTTTGATGTAGACCACGCCGGATATCATGATGCCTTCCCGCAGGCAGAGTTTATTGTGCAACGCGCACATTACGAGCTGGCGAAGAGCGGGCATCCGCGCTTTGCAGCGGCACGCCAGCACTGGGATCATCCAGCTCTGCGCTACCGGCTAATCGATGGCGATACCGAACTCTTGCCGGGCCTGAAGCTGCTTGAGACCAGCGGACATACGACCGGGCATCAATCGGTGCTTGTGCATTTACCGGAAACGGGAGCTGTCTTGCTGGCCGTCGATGCAGTTATGATGCAGTCAGCCTTTACACCTGACCGAGCCGCGTGGCCTATGGATGAGAACGAAGAGCAGTTACGTGCGAGCACGCGTAAGCTGCTGGATCTGGTCGAACACGAGCATGTGGCCCTTGTCGTCTTTGGCCACGATGGTCAGCACTGGCAAACGCTCAAAAAGGCGCCGGCCTATTACGGCTAAACGCCTCGCGTCATCTTACCCTGGTCAGACTCTTTCACGAAACAACGAAAGGTGAAGAGCTAGATGAGCCCTTCACCTGATCCTGGCTCAAGACGTTGCGCGCAAATTTCTGAGAGTGTGTCCTAGCTAGAACAATGAGCCGATAGTTCAGAGAAAGGAGAGTTCAGCCGAAAGCACAACTCGAAAGGAACGAACCAAGATGTGTGAGCCAATCAAGCGAAAACGTTACCCGTCGGATCTGACCGATGCGCAATGGGAGCTGATCAAGCCGTTCATCCCAGCAGTCTCTGCCCAGGCCACAACGGCCCTTCACGAGCGACGAGAAATCGTCAATGCTATCCTCTATGTGTTGCGCACAGGCTGCTCATGGCGACAGATGCCGCACGACCTGCCCAATGGCAAAACGGCCCATCACTACTTCCGCATCTGGACGCAGGCGGGGATTTGGGAGCCCATCATGGCCCACCTGCGCCGACAGGTACGCACCCAGATGGGGCGGGACCCGGAACCCAGCGCTGCGATCATCGATAGCCAGTCGATCAAAACGGCTCCCGTGCCAGGAAGCGACAAGGGCTTCGACGCGGGGAAAAAAAATCTATGGGCGTAAACGCCACGTGCTCGTGGATACGCAGGGTTTCCTTCTGGCTGTCAAAGTGCATGCCGCCAACATCGTGGATCGCGTGGGGCCAGGCTCTTGCTCAGCCAGTTGCCGCGCTCTTTCCCGCGTCTGTGCCACCTCTTTGCGGATAAGGGCTATACAGGACCATTGCTCGACTGGATTGCGCAGCGATTGCACTGGACCACAGAACTGGTGCCACAGGCTCACAATAGGTCCCATCAGCACTGGATCCTCGTGGACGGCCAACCGGTTCTGCTGCCCCGGCCCAAGACGGGTTTTCAGGTGCAAAGGAAACGATGGGTCGTCGAACGCAGCTTGGCCTGGTTCACCCGTTTCCGCCGCTTAGCTCGCGACTACGAAGGGCTCACCACCAGTTCAGAAGCCTTTCTTCAGCTCGCCTCGGTTCGGCTTATGCTTTCGCGCTTATCTCCTTTCCGCTACTGATTCTTGTGGTTAGGACACTCTCTGAGATCTTTTCGCTATTCTTGCGCAGGCCCAGGCATAATCACGGAACGAGCACAGTAAGCTGAAACGGACCGCCATGCTCGTGGGCATACTGCACGGCCTGATTCACCTGGGCAAGCGGGAAGGTGTGAACTGTGAACGGCTCAAGGTCGAGCAGGCCCCCACGCAACAAGCCTGCCATCAAGACAGGCGCATGCCTGGGACACGTATACTGGCCACGCACGACAATACTATTGCGCATGAGATATTTGTAAGGAATATCTACCTCTGCCTCTACGCCACCCATCAAAATGGCTGTTCCGCCTGGACGCAAGGCCAGAATGGCACGACGGGTGGGAGTCGAGTCCTTGATCGGCCCTAAGAGATCGAGCATACAATCAATGGGACCGCCTGCGGCTTCCTGGATATACCTGTTATCAAGCACCTCGTCCCCGGAAAGCTGGACCGGGCGCACGCGCTCGCCGAAATGGTTTACCAGGTCCTTGAGAGCCTGTTCATTGCGTCCCAGCGCAACAACTCGCGCCGCCCCCATGGCTAGAGCAACTGCCACACCGGCACTACCAAAATGGCCGGTCGCCCCATTTACCAGAATCACCTGACCAGCCTGAAAGTTTGCGGCTAAGAGCCCGCCATAAGGAACGAGTAGTGTATTCATCCAGGCGAGCTTTGCTGGATCAATCGAGCGGAGCTGTTCAAGAGTGACGGCATTCTCAAGAGGCACAAGCATTTTCTCAGCAAATGCCCCATTTCTAAAATGAGCCTGCAGCTTCTGCGCTCCCTCGGTCGGAGCGATCCAGCCTTGCAACATAATATCGGGCGAAAGGCTATCGTCACGCGAACGCACAGTAGGATCACAAAACACAAGTTGGCCCGCCTGCAGGCGGGTTGCATCCGGTCCGGTTTTCTCCACAAGGCCAATCCCACCGACGCCAGGGACAAGAGGCAGCAACAAGGGATAATTTCTTTCGCCAGTAAAGACCTCGTGAGCATAGGCCAGGACGGGAGCGGCCAGCATGCGCACAAGTGCTTCTCCTGCTCCCGGCAGCGGTTCAGGAATATCTTCAAGCCCTAAAGGCTTACCAATGGTCTTGAGGATGGCAGCTTTCATACAATAAATTCCTTTCTCTAAGCACTCAGCAAGCCTGTGACAAGAGAGCCTGCCGCACAAGATGTACAGGCGAACCATCTAGCCAGGCTACAGCAGGACCACAAGCTTGACATAGTAGCTGGCCTTCATGCATGCTAAAAGCCAGAACTAGTTCTGGCGTTACTATGCCACAGGTATTGAAAAGCAACCAGAGCTTGCTAATACTGGTATTGGTAACACCCGGGAAAGGGGATGAACACAAATGCTAGAGAACGTGCAGCGAGCCGAGCTGGCGAGCTTCTTACGCACGCGCAGAGCCCGGCTTTCGCCGGCCGAGGTAGGCTTGCCACATACCATCCGGCGCAAGACTGCAGGACTACGCCGCGAAGAAGTTGCCCAGCTTGCCGGCGTTGGTGTAACCTGGTATACCTGGCTGGAACAGGGACGAGATATCCATGTCTCGGCTCAGGTGCTCGACTGCCTGGCCCACACTCTTCGCCTCACGCCAGCAGAAAAAGCGCATCTATACCTGCTAGCCGGGCAGGCTCCTCCGCTACAGCCCACCCCAGCTCAGGAGCACGTGAGCCCCTTTTTGCAGCAAATGCTTGAGCGTCTGGGGAATTGCCCGGCCTATATTACTGGTAGGCGCTGGGATGTACTGGCCTGGAATCGCGCCGCCAGCCTGGTTATTGCTGATTTCGCTGTATTACCAGGGCAGGAGCGCAATATCATGCGCCTGGTTTTCACTAATGAACAATATCGGCAACGCGTTGTCGATTGGAAAGGGATAGCGCAAAAGCTGCTGGCTCAGCTCCGCGCGAGCAGTAGCCTGTACAGCGAGGATGAGCAATTAACAGCCTTGATCGCCGAGCTCCAGCAGCGCAGCCCCGAATTCGCCAGTTGGTGGCCGCGCCATGAGGTCCAGGGGCGACAGGATGGCCAGAAGGAATTGCGGCATCCGCAGGTAGGTACACTCGTGCTTGAACATAGCACTTTCCAGATCGAAGGCACTCCAGGACTGAAAATGGTAGTCTATCTGCCGACCAGCGAGGAGACGAATAGAAAGCTTGAACAGCTCTGTGCCCGCTAGCGCGCTCTTCCGTAGCTATCTCTTATCCGACGCATGCAGTGCCGGGTAAATTATGCGTTCAGCCAGCGCGGCCAGGGGCAGCACTCTTTATAATCCTTTCCCTCTCAATGGTACAGCTTGTCGCATCTATAAAATATGTCATAGAATCGGAACTCAGGCCTATAAAAACATATATGCACTTTATACCTATATTGTGGCTATCATAGCATAACGAAAAGTAAGGAGGGAAAGATGTCTCAAGAAGATCGGCGCTACAGTCGCCAGGACCTTTTAACAGCTATTGAGATGGGATGGAGGCAGTATCTACCGCACTTAGCGCAGCTATCCCCGGAGGAGCAAGATAACTATGCTCGCGAACAAGGCTTTGAGCGCGTACAGGATGTGCTGGTGCATATTTTCTCCTGGTGGGAACGCTCAACGCAAAGAACTTACCGCTTGCTTGGCGGGCTTGAAGTGCCCAGAACCGACGATATAGACGCCTTCAACGCCAATGCGGTGGCACAGTATAAACAGTGGTCGCGCGAAGATGTCGAGGCCAAATTCACTATGGATCTCGAAGCCTTTGAACGCTTCCTCTCCAATCTGCCAGAAATGGCCCTCGACAACGAGCGCATCCATCTCTGGCTGCGGCTCGATGCGATTGACCATTATGAGGAACATCGCCCACCCAATGCGCCCTCGCTGCGCGCAGCGGACAGCGATACCTAAGCTGGCTTAGCAGCGGGACCCACGATTAAAAGAGTCGTGGGTCTCTGTATATGGCTATAAGAAGCCTTGTGCTTGTCCTCGCGCAATTCGGCTATGAGCCAGGCTGGTGAGCCCGCTCAAAACAACTTTGCGCTTCGGCCTCGCGCCCCAGGCGCTCCAACACACGGCCCTTGAGCTTCCAGCCGTCCGGCAAGGTCGGCTCAAGGATGGTCACCCGCTCATAGGCGGCGAGAGCCTCTTCATAACGCTGCAGCCTCTCAAGCAATCTTCCTTGATTGGCGTAAATTACCCAGGGAAAGACAAAGACTTGCTGGCGGTTACGGATAAAGTAATCGGCCCGTTCATAACAGGCCAGCGCTTCTTGATAAGCTCCTGTCATCCGCAAAGCCCCGGCTTTACAACTCCATGAATAGGGATTCTCAGGATCTAGCCGTAGAAGTTGCTCGTAGGCAGATACAGCCTCCTCAAATCGCCTTAGTTCCTGTAGCGTATTTCCCATTGCGCACCAGGCATCCGCACTTTCCGGATCAAGCCGGGCGGCCTGCTCAAATAGAGCAAGGGCCTCGTTATACTGTCTCAGGCCATACAGCTTTGTTCCTTCTTCCATCAGAGCATCTCGCGAAGGTTTCGTTTCCATTGCCGCTTCCTTTCAGCTTAGCTCATCTTTAGCTTCTTACTCCTCACATAATATATTACTATCATTATTTCTATTGATTCAATTTTAATTCTTTAAGCCTAAAGCTTGCAAAGCCACTTTTGCTCTTGACAAAGCTCCAAAACCCTACTATCATACAATCAAACGATCATTTGATTGGCATATTATTGGAAAGGATTCCGAGCCTTGGAAAACACATCACCCTCAGAGGCCTCGCCTGAAGAGGCACGGCGCTGGAAGCCACAAGATGTTTCCGCAATGAATATCCAAACCGAGCAAGATCCACGGTTTCTTACGCCACAGCTGGCTCAATTACGCGTCTTTGGCCTTGCTCTCTCCGATCCTATGCGCGTACTCATCCTGGGCCTGCTAGCAGAAGAGGAGCGCCCTCTTTACGGCCAGGAGATCGCCGAACAGTTAGGCGTAACCGCGCAGACAATCTCTCATCATCTGCAAATCCTGAAAAATGGGGGGCTGGTACGAGAAGAACGACGCAAGAACGCGTTTCGTTTCTATACGTTAGACACGGCAAACATTCACAAGATTCGCGAAACGTTTTTTGCCGATGATCACCTGGGCCTACAGACAAAACAGGAGACCCGGCAGCGGATAGTAGAAATCTTCTTTCAAGAAGGCCGCCTGCTAAGCATTCCGAACCAGCATTCAAAACGCCGCATCATTCTTGAAGAGCTGATCCATAAGTTTGAGTGGGGGCGAATCTATAGCGAAGCCGAGGTCAATACGCTGCTCAAAGATGTCTACGATGATGTCTCTAGCCTGCGCCGCTATCTGGTCGATGAGCACTTTATGCTTCGCGAGCATGGGCGCTACTGGCTGCTTCGGCCCCATGACAGCCATGAATGATTAAAGCCAGGGCTTGATGCACATCTGTTATGGCTTCGCTAACAATAATAGCATTGTCGAAGACCAAAGAAACAAGCTCAAGCCCGCCAAACTACTAGGGCCAGAATAGCAGGCTTTCTATTGTTACGCTGGCGAACGCTTTACGTTCAGTGAAAGTAAATCAAACAATGGATAACTTCAGTGATCTATCTACAAGAAACTCCTTGAGAGGCACAAGCTGATGGTAACTGAATCTGATATTATTCATGGATTAAGAGCACTGGGCTTAAACACCTCTTCGAGAGTTATAGTTCATTCCTCATTGAGCTCATTTGGTCATGTTGAGGGAGGCGCACGTGCAGTTTGCCAGGCGCTTCTCTCCACAGGGGCAACGCTTCTTTTGCCAGCCGCAAGTGGGAAGATGACAGGCATCCCCGCACCACCAGGGCTCTTGCGCCCCTGGAACGCCGTGATAGCGGCTTCGACATGGCCAGAGTTTGACGAAGCTGTGAGCAGAGCGGTGCCCTTCTCAAAGCAGTTGCCGATAGACAAAGAGCTGGGCAACATTCCTGAAACCATACGGCGCTTCTTTCCACATCTTCGTAGCCATCATCCGCTCATGTCTTACTTAGCGCTTGGTCCATATGCCCAGCACTTAATTGATGCCCAGCGGCTTGATTGGCCCCTTGGGCCGCTTGAGGCATTAGCAGAGCAACATGGCAGTGTCCTCTTGCTTGGCGTCTCGCACACAGTCAATACCGCTATTCACCTTTCTGAGCAGCACCTGGGCCGATCTCGCTTCTACCGGTACGCCAAAATGGCCGATCAGATCTGGATGGAGCTTCCTAACATTCCTGGCGATAGCCACAGGTTTGATAGCATCGAGCCAGCGTTACGCCCGGCAACACGGGAAGTTATGATTGGCCCGTGCCGGGCTCGACTCATCCCTATTCAGGAAGTGCTTGCAGCGGCTGAACAGCTGATCCTTGCCAATCCAGCTGCGCTCCTATGTGATAATCCCAACTGTCGCTGCTTCGCTGCCCTACATCAGCGGCTGGAGGTACTTGCCGCACAAGGCAAATCCAAATGAGCCAGCTTGAAAATTCGTTAATCCAGCTGAAGACCCAATATCCAGGATCTTTACCACCGGCTTCGGATAATTTTGCATTCCAACGAGCCGATAGGGGCACCGAGCTTACAGTCTTACAGAGGAACCCGCCGGTCTGTTACCCAAAAACATATTGCTGGAATAAATTCCACTCGTCAGTATACTGATGCAAAACTGTGTATGCTCCCACAGTTTCAAGCAGGCCAAGCCAGTGAGAGACATCTAATTCATAGACATCTCGTTGTGCCCTTGAAAGGAGGGCATAATCTACTTGATCAAGACACCAATGGCGCAAGATGCTTTCCCAATACGGTTTCTGCGCTTCATCAAGGCCTGGTTGTTCTAAAGCATAGGCAATAGCGCGTCCAGCACGACGAACGTAGACATCTAGAAAGTGATCGACGAGGACTGGATCTTCCGGGGCAAGATCAATCTCGTTGTAGCAATCAGCCTCATTGATGATGCCTATCCCCTGACGTTTCCGAACTGACTGAACACACCGCTGCAAAATTTCTTTCTTCCCATCTCCTGAGAAGCCAAAAGTCCTGCGCTGCCCGGCATCCAATCCGGCGACATGATGCAACGTCAAGCTACACACAATCACATCAGCTTCTGGTATCTCCACCTGTTCGACTCTATCAACAACAGATTGGAGCGTGACCTGTTCAGGTAAGCGGGCGGCCACTGTTCTATGAACTTCAGCATGCGGGTCAATAAGAGTCAATTTGCCAGCTTGCTGCGTATGGAAAAAATTTTGCCATAAAGCGCCATTCCCACCCCCAATTTCTACAATATGCCAGTTTGAGCGTTCTTGAAGTATCCTCTGAATGATTGCTCGATTGTGCCGGTAGAGCCTTTGCATAAACGGGAGCTGTGTCCAGGCATCATAGAGGCTAGCAGCCCCAAAGGCGGTATTCCATGCCTCATACTCAGCTTCTTTGTTCGCTGCACGCAATTGTTGCAGCGCTGCAAATTGTTGCTCCCGAGGAAGCAGAATGAGCTCGTTAAGTTTCTCTATCCACATACCTGGTATTTTCCTTCCTATTTCTGCCTGCTCCTTGAAGGTGAGCAGGCCCACCCTCAAGAGGCAAGGTGATCTTGTCGAATTGGGATGTGCGGCACGCAAGGAATTACACTGCAGAGATGCCGAAATTGATCGAAGGATCTATTTCACTTGATGTAAAAGCTGCAGAGCCCTTTGCATGTTTTATAGGTTTCGTTTAGGATACCCGGTCTGGCACAGATCATCTAGGAAAATCTTGCGGTTTTGTATGGAGCCTGGAGTGACCACGCTATCCCCTTTTGACTCATGTCCCGGCTCTGGCCATATCACACATAGTGGGGCAGACCCAAAACAAAACGGCGATTTATGCTGCAGCACGTTTCATTACATATTTTCTCCCATAATATGCTACTACATCTTTAGTCATTTTTATTCGTTTTGTTGAACACCTCAATCGCTGCATTTTGTGTGATAAAATCATGCTAGGGGTTTGATACTGGAACCGGTACGCGGCTTATCGGAGTGATAAACACTACCAGGATAGGAAAAGATTACTTCCACCTCTTTACGGCTTATGGACTACTCCGATTTACGGATGGTAGTCTACACTCCGCAGCCAGAGGCAGAGAAGAAGATCCGCGTCCTAGCAAATGTTGCTACTTTAACCTGATAGCTAAACTATTAAATCAAGGAGACAGAGGCAATTTTGAGTAATGAAGAAGAGCAGGCCAAAAATGCGGCCACGGAGACGACACTTGCCCAACGGCTCGCGCTACTAGGCGAGATTTTACGCGATTGTTCGGCCCGTGGTCTACACTTTGCGGCTAATATATATGATCGCGATAACTACCGCAAAATACAGGACGTGGCGCTTGAATTGCAGGCAATCGCCGGTGGTCAGTCGCTTGAGGAAATCGAGCCACTGCGCACGAGCCTCTTCAATTTTCCCTCGCCCTTTGCGGTGGGAGATGGGGCAGTTATCGACGATGCTGGCAAGATTCTCTTGATCCGGCGCGAAGATAATGGCCTCTGGGCCATGCCTGGTGGTGGTTTAGAAGTAGGAGAGACGCCAGCTGAAGGTGCCGTGCGTGAAGTTTTGGAAGAGACAGGCATAGCCAGTGAGCCTGTAGCTTTTGTTGGCGTCCATGATTCGCGCCTCAGCGGCTCAGGCGCACGCCATCACCTCTATCATTTTCTGTTCCTGTGTCGTCCGTTAGCCGAAAAAGAGAGCAAGCCGGCCTCACACGCTAATGAGGTGCTAGAAATAAACTGGTTTCCTGAACATGCCTTGCCTGAAGAGCTCGACCCTGGGCATAAGCAGCGCATTCCCGAAGCATTTCGGGTCTGGCATGGAGACTTGCGCGCGTTCTTCGATCCACCACCCAAGAAATAGAAGCGTGCACTGAAAATTCTTTCAGCACTCTGTACACGAAAAGCACTTTCTAAAAACTTTCCGCCGTGAAATTTTCCTCCTCCACCTGATTTCTCGACGGACAGGCTGAGATGCTGCTGGAACTGGCTGTCTCACTGCCGATTGCCGCGCTCAGTACGATAAAAATGGAACGGGCAGAATTTCCCGCCATAACCTATCGTTGTTGGGCGCTCAAAACGCAGGCCATGGCGCGCGGGATCAATGGCCTCAATCCAGTTAGCATCGTAATCGCAAAAGAGTGGCGTCAGTTCAGGCGCTTCGTGATCCACGAAGAAGTTGTGATAGAAACAGCTTCTTACATTTAGCAGATAGGCTTGATCGTCGTCGCGCTCGCGTTCAAAATGAAAGCCAGCCCCAAAGAAGTGGGCTTCTCTGGCCTTGCTCGCTGCCACCATCGTCTTGAAAGGGTCGGCAGCCTGATCTAATGAGCTTGCGGTCATCTGCTGAACATAAGCGCGCGTTGTGTCAATCAGGGCATGACGCAGCAGGGCAATGAGCTCTGCGTGCGGCCATACATCTCCTAAGACCTGATAGGCGGCGAGGACTACAGACGTCAGCTGCAGATTATAGCGCGCATACTCATCAACGGCGCGATCCTGATAGGCTAAGGCAAGCTCTTCGCGCTTGGCTTGAATAGCAGTCATGAGCTCGGACGCATCTTTGCGCTGAGCCACAGCGCGCTCAAGCTCGCCAAGGAAAGCAGCTATCACGGCCTCAATTTCGGCCCTGCTATTTTCAGGGCTTACAACATACTCTGACATATTTTGTTGAACCTCCATATTCAAATTTGTATACAAACTTATATATCATATTTAGCTTCATTCTGCAAGGGGAAAGGCCATTTTGAGCGCAAAGTCATACAAGCGGGCATAGTTACGTCAAGAAATTGGATCAGCTTCTGAAGATCCTTGCATTCCCGGTCGCTTCTCTGTTAACCTTGAGAAGGAACACAAAGTCTATATCCGAAATACTGGGAGATTATCATGCCAACTTTTTCTACATTGTCTCTCTTCCTGCTTGCCGCTTTCGGCTTGCTCGTTGCTCCTGGCCCAGCAGTTTTGTATGTCATTACCAGAAGTGCTGAGCAGGGAAGGCGAGCAGGTTTCACGACTGTGCTGGGAGTAGAGCTAGCGGGCCTCGTCCATACAGCTGCAGCCGCATTTGGCTTGTCAGCGCTGCTACTCACATCCGCTCTTGCTTTTAGCATAGTAAAATATTTGGGAGCAGCTTATCTCATCTATCTCGGCCTGCGTACACTGCTTACCGCAAAAAAGGACAGTCCGACGCAGGTCCACATTCCCAGGAGCACTTCACAGCTCTTTACGCAAGGCTTTTTAGTAAATTTGTTGAATCCGAAAACAGCTCTCTTTTTCTATGCTTTTCTACCACAGTTTGTCGATCCAACCCGTGGAGCTCCTATTGAACAGATCTTCCTGTTTGGCGGAATCTTTGTTCTCCTGGCCTGCTGTACTGATAGCGTCTATGCTCTCCTCGGCTCGACGGTAGGAAAGCTTCTTCGCACAAACGTAAAACTACGACGCCTGCAACGATATATTACAGGGAGTATCTACATCGTCCTTGGAATAACTACAGCGGTGATCGGCTCGGAGAAAAAATAGTCAAGGATTTTGACACGGAGCCTTTGCGAGGAAGTAGCCAACTACTTCCTCTCTATAGGTCCCAATAAGCTTATACAGGCTGAGTTAGCCATTTTCCCAGGCGACGAATAGTATGTATCCGTCGAAAATCTACGGCTTCACAGGTAGCGTGGATAGGCACGTTGTCAGCAAAGGGCTCAATAAATGCGCTCACAGCTCCAAGTGACTTGACACGATGCAAGATTTCCAACAGTAGCGTACGCGCAAAGCCGCGCCGGCGGAAATCATGATGCACGCCAATCGGCTCGATCTGCGCTACCTGACGCTCGGGATTAAACCAGCCCACACAGAAAGCGACCGGCGATCCATCAGGGCCACTAATCACTAGATCCAGCTCGGCGCGATATTGTGGAGTACGCAACGAGCGGGCGCGCCAGGCAGAGTTCATCGAAGCGCTCTCGAAAGCCAAACGATGCAGTTCGGCGTAGGCAGCAACCTCTTGCTCGCCCAGCAGAGGGCGGAGCGTAAAGCCTTCCGCTAGCATAGGGATTGGGGCAAGCTTGTCAAGTGCATGTTGAAAGAGAACGTAGCTATCGTCATCTTCAAGCATAAAGCCCTGGGCCTTTACCAATTGAAGGCGCTCATAGTCGTCGTCACGGCACTCCACCCAGTAGGGCAGTGGCCTGCCCCGCTCATTATCAAGCTCGCGAAAGCGCGCCTCAGCCCAGCTAAAGAGCTTAGCCTCAACTTGCTTGGCAGTTGGACCAGGCAAGATATAGAAGTCGAGCGCGGCCCAATAGATCTGCCAGGCGGCAAAGCCTACAACCCGTCCATTCTCATCTTCCCAGAAGGCGGCATCACGTCCCTCTTGAATAGCCGGCGAACTGAGTCGCCAGGGAAAGTCAAGCGCATGCCGACAAGCAAGCGGCATGCGCTGAATAAGGGCCAGGACGCGCGGCAAATCAGGCTCGCCGCAAAATGGATAGCCTGTAATGATCATATAATTCTCCTTTCGCCAAAAAACATGACAAAAGGCCTTGAGCGAGGATGTTCCAGACTGCCGTACAGCCAATCTTAGTAACGCGCGTGGACATGATTATAATTAGGAAGGGAAAAGCCATGGGCAGCTGTTCTTCTACTCGCCCACGGCCCGCTGCATAAAGGGTAGTCGCTTGCTACCTTTGAGGAACTTGCCTTACCTCAACATGCATCCTGAAAAAGGGCATACTCCGGCCCTGGGCGACCGAGCGCCGTCCACAAAGTATGCTACAATTGCCTGGCCTGCTGGTTCTTAAGGCCATCTAAAGCCTCGCATTCTATCTCTTGCAGAAAACATGGAGAAATACACTATATGCTAGTATAACATAGACCCTTCCACATGCTGGCTATACAGAGTGGAAGGGCTATTACTTTCTCTCTTGCAGCGCTCTTTATTTTTTGCGTTCTAGCAGAACGGTAGGAACTTTGCGTGTGATCTTTGTCATAAGATCAGCGAGAGCAGGTATCTTCTGCACCTGGATTTTCCCGAGGCGCTCCCCCTCCGCGCTTTCGAGGACGATGGCCCTGGCCTCAAACTTCTCAGAACCCAGCTCAACGGTTACATCGGGATGGGCGACCAGATTGTGGTACCAGGCAGGATTAGTTGGTGCGCCCCGATTGCCGGCGAATACGTAGATGTGACCGCCCTCGGACAAATACGCCAATGGAGTAGTACGAGGCTCGCCACTTTTTGCTCCCGTCGTCGTCAGCAGGAGTAGGGGAGCGCCGGCCAATCGGCCGCCAACGTGGCCCCCGCTGGCCCGAAACTCTTCTATAACCTGACGATCCAAGTCAGCGGGAGTCTGGCGATCCTGCTCATGCAATTCGTTCTTCTCAGACATAAAATCCTCCTTTTGTCGCTATCATTTCTTTTTATCGTTATTAGTTAATGCTCTATGCATCATGTCCACTGGGCAACCATGACGTGTAGGCCTGATCTGGTACCAGGTTGACCCTCACACATAAGACGCTAAAAGCCCTGGGCTGCAGGGCACACGCTTCCTCGTAAGCGTCGAGGCGAGATGCAAGCTTGATAGCCTGAGCAGCCTCAAATTCATTGCTCGCCGTATCAAACTCAACCTGATGACAGGACCCTATGTAAAAATGTCGATTCTACGCAGATTATGCCTCGTGCGCAAAGTAGTAATCCTTGTCGAGATCCGCTAGAAGGCCGGGCTGTACGGGATACCATTTCAGGCGTTTTCGGGTCAGCGCACTTGAAGCCGGGATGTCTCTTGAGACGAAGCGTCCAAGGAAGCCGAAGTGGTCGCCGGCTTGCTCAACAGGCAGAGAGACAACTGGAACGCCCAGGCGCCGACCAATGACACTTGCGATCTCACGCACCGGTATCCCTTCTTCAGCTACCGCATGCAGGCGTGAGCCAGCCTCGGCGTTTTCCAGGGCCAGCCGAAACAGATGAGCCGCATCAAGACGATGCACGGCAGGCCAGCGATTTGCCCCATCGCCTGGATAGGCAGAGACGCCCTTCGCCCGTGCAATATTGATGAGCCAGGGGACAAAACCGTGGTCGCCCGCCCCGTGAACCGACGATGGAAGGCGCAAAAGCGAGGCACGTACCCCGCGCGAGGCCAGCGAGAGCGCCGCTACTTCCGAGAGAAGACGAGTCGCCGAATTGGGATCGCTCTCGTCCTCCTCCGTCCCTACACGACCTTGCCGCAAACCTCCGGTTCCCGAGGTCACGACGAATGGGCGACCAGACCCGGCAAGTATCTCTCCAATCGTCTCAATGGCACGCTTATCTATTCGCGCCGCTTCCATATAATCGGCAAAATCGTGCATGTAGGCGGTATGGATCACACCGTCTGCTACTGCTGCCCCGCTGCGCAGACTGTCAAGATCGTCAAGCGAACCTCGGTGGACCTGCGCGCCGGCAGAGGCTACGTTTGCCGCAGCAGCATCTGAACGGGCCAGGCCAAGGACCTGGTGCCCTGCCGCCAAAAGCTCAAGTACGACAGCCGAGCCGACAAAGCCGCTCGCGCCGGTAACGAAAACTCTCATTATAAATTCCTCAATTAGGCACAGGATTTAAATTATAGTTACACAGTCGTGTAGTCAAAATGTAGACATGCTTTTATATATGTCGGCCTCCCTTTCGAAAACTGACTTTCATTGCACGACTCCCCATAGCTACCGATCCCTGTTTTCGAACGTTGTTTTCGATACCTCGAAATTGTATACTGAAAGGAATATCAGAACAAGACGAGAGCTTATCATAGGAGTAAGATTCCTAATATTCCCGCGACAAAGGCGGGCAAAGGAAGCAGAGGCAACGATGGAACGTGAGCAGGAGGACCAGCGTTTACAAGAGCTCGGCGATTTTCTGCGCACCCGGCGAGCTCGGCTGGCGCCTGAGGCCGTTGGGCTGCCGCGAGGAAGCCGGCGGCGCGCGCCTGGACTCAGACGTGCAGAAGTGGCCCAATTGGCCGGAGTCAGTGTTGACTGGTACACCTGGTTGGAGCAAGGACGCCCGATTAGCGTTTCGACGCAGGTCTTAGAAAGCCTCGTCAAGGCTTTGCATTTGAATACCTATGAGCGCGAGCATCTTTTCTTCTTAGCCCACCAGCAACCCCCTCCAGCCAGGGGTATGGAACCGGAGACCGTGAGTGCAACATTACAACACTTCCTCGATCATCAGGGTCTCAGCCCGGCCTTTGTCTCCGGCTGGCGCAGTGATGTGATAGCCTGGAACGAAGCTGCTCGCGTTGTCTTTGGTGATTTTGGGCAGATGAGCAGCCTCGAACGCAATTCCGTCTGGCGACTCTTCACCTCACCCAGCCATCGGCAAGGGCTTGTCGATTGGGAAGGACACGCGCGAAAGATCCTGGCCCAATTCCGTGCCGCTTGTGGTCGGTATCCCGATGATCCCCGCTTGAGAGAACTGATCCATGATCTGATGCTTCGCAGCGCAGAATTTCGAGCCTGGTGGCCCGATCACGAGGTGGCCAATGCGCCAGAAGGGCAAAAAACGCTAAAGCATCCCCGCGTAGGCTATCTTATGTTTGAGCATATCACGTTTCAGGTGTTTGACGCGCCAGATCTCAAAGTGCACATACATACTCCATTAGATCAGGTAGATACTCCCGCCAAAATCGCTCAACTTCTCACACAGGGAGCAAGCGTTTCAACGGGGTTCTGAGTACTTTTCTGCGTCACAACAAGCAGCAAATAACATTATCATCATAGTTCGTCGATAAGCACGGCCAGGCGTTCTAGCCAGGCATCGCGTTGCGCGATCCAGACCTTCTTCACGGGCTCGCCGGCCTGCAGGCTCCGCATATAATTGGCGGCTTCTTGCGCCAGCTCAGCTAGCTCGTTAAATTGCACTTCCGCGACCTCTTGTAAGGAGGCGCGCGTTACCAGGGCTTCGTGCAGCATATAGCGCCGCTCCTCACAGAGCTCTATCTCATCTAGAAGCTGATTTACCGACATACGCCCGATCTCACTCATGGCTGGCTACTCTTTTCTGCCCACCTTGAGCTCGTATTCTGGCTTGCACTCTCTC
Source organism: Ktedonosporobacter rubrisoli (assembly GCF_004208415.1). Classification (GTDB taxonomy): domain Bacteria; phylum Chloroflexota; class Ktedonobacteria; order Ktedonobacterales; family Ktedonobacteraceae; genus Ktedonosporobacter; species Ktedonosporobacter rubrisoli. The sequence goes on from NZ_CP035758.1 coordinate 947,459, forward strand.
CAATGTGCTGGAAAACCATTTCAATGAGCTTGACAAGTTCGCGGTTATTCCGCGTCACGCGTCCTGGCTGCCGGTAGAAATCTAGAAAGTCATGCAGGACATAATTAAGAGCTATCACCTCATTGCAGGTCATAAATATGGCTATCAGGGGCTCAGTATAGCGCCTCATCTCCGCAAACTCCTTACTTCACCACTTCGTTATAGGTTTGAACCAGAATATCCAAAGCTTGCTCCTGTCCGGTCAGCGGGACTAAATTTTCAAAATGCCCTTCGAGCGCATTGAATTTCGCGCGAATAAATTCATGCTGCGCCATACTTGCATACGCGTGCAACCCGCGCACCATCGCTTCGCATTCCAAGGCGATCTGCCGCCTGATACGTGCAACTTCACTTTCTGCCATAAACAAAGTTCCTTTCCGGGCTTGACATCATTTTACACGTAATGACATACTTGCATTCAGAGAGCAAAAAGCATTTTACTAAGGACAACGTATTAGATAGAGCTCACTTATTGCTCTAGAAAGAGCATAGCAGATCGCTCAGGAAAAAATCGTAAAGTTAAGTAGTATTTTTTCCACTCTTGCTGGACATGTCGCCTTAATCTTCGTATACTTATCTTAGATGCATTAAGTGTTGGTATATGTAGTTTGAGGAGGTCGGCATGGAACACACGAGCGACCCAGAGCGCTACCCATTTGTGCTGGAATTGGATGGGCACGGAAGACCCAATTATGGCAAGTTGATTCGGCAGGGACGAAAACTGGCAAATTTAGAGCAGGAAGAATTCGCGTTTCTCTATGGGATGATCGTTAGAAATAGGAGTGTCGGAAAGGATGCGATACGAAAAATGGAAGAGTACAATCAGGTCCCGAAAAATCCGCAACGTCGCTCTATCATCGCAGCACTGCTAGGCATCCCGCTCTCGCTGCTGTGTTCCGACGAGGAAATACAAGCCCTCCCCAGGCAATTCTCTCTCTCAACATATAGGGACAGCGATAAGGATCTTGAGGCCAAAATCGATATAGCTGAGTATCATCATACACTTATGAACTATCAGCGCAGGCACTATGCAAGCACGGCCTTCCCAAGATTGAAAGCTGTTCAGCAGCGTGTCTCTTCTCTCACAGAAATCCTTCACCATTCCCACCCAGCCGAAAAGGCGCAGATGGAATGCCTGCTAGCTAGCTATCTGGAGTTCATGGGCAATATGGCCCGCGATCATCAGCGCTTTGCCCAGTCTATTGCTCATTTTGATAGGGCGCTTAAAGGCCTTGGCGATGACTACCCAGCATTACAGGCGACGCTCTTAGTACGCCGGGGCGGAGCCTGGAACTCATGGGCTCATGTGGCTTTGCTGAGAGGGGAGCAGGACAAAGCGCAGAGCTATTTTGCCTCCTCTATTCGTGATCACGACGCCGCTTGCGCCCTGGATCGCTGGCTCCCCCCGCACGTCAAGGGCGCGGCCATCGCAGCGCAAGCCGCTGCCCACGCCTGTACCGTTAATGATCAGAGCGAGCTCAACGGTATCTTACGCCGGATGGACCAGGCCGAACAGCTACTCAATACGCCCATCAGCGAGGAAAGCCTGCAGGCAGGCGGCTATTTATACCTGCTGAGCTTCGATAACGAGCGCTTTTACCTCAACAAAGCTACGGCGCTGCTCAATAGCCCCATCAAAGCCTTGCGCGCGCCTACCCGCGCCCTCGATGCCCTCGCTCAGCTACCCTTCAGCTCTCAATCTCTGCGTATACAAACGACTAGCTTATTACTACAAGCGCAGTCTGAGTTCGAATTAGGCAATTATCCATTTGCTACCAAACTCGCCGGTGATGCGCTTGAGCTCGTAATGAATGTGCAAGAGAGCAGCGAGCTGATTGGCATTGATACGCTCTATCGCAAGCTGCGCGGCAGCCGCTACGGTAAGTCGCACGAAGTCTTGAGCCTTGGCGTCAACCTTTTTAAAGCTCAGCATCCAGGACTTTTTGCCTGAATCACAAGCCAGACCGTTTCAGGCCCGGCAGCGAAATGTAAAGCTCTTGCTTCTCTTTTTCTGCCTGCCCAAGCAGTGCTATATATTGCTCTTACATTTTGTGAAGGTATGGAAAAACGCTGGAAAGGATGGTTAGTGTGGATATAGATAGACATGACACCGACGCGTTTAAGGATGAGGAGTGGGAAAGATTAGAGGAGGAGCCCGACGAAGATGCCTGCCGTCAAAAGTTGCTGCTCTATCAGCGCAAGCACTTCGTGGACACGGCGGTCTTCGATGTCAAAGTTCTTAGAGAAAGCCTGGTTCAACTCACACAACATGTAAACTTTGATCGCTCGCCAAGCCGACCGCGCATGGAACGTCTACTGGCCAGCTACCTGGAGTTCATGGGCAATATGGCCCGCGATCACCAGCGCTTTGCCCGCGCAATTCATTACTTTGACAAGGGGCTTAATGTAACTGCGCACAATCACCAGGCCTTGGAAGCAACGCTCTTAGTGCGCCGGGGCGGGGCCTGGAACTCATGGGCCCGGGTGGCTTTGCTGAGAGGGGAGCAGGACAAAGCGCAGAGCTATTTTGCCTCCTCTATTCGCGATCACGACGCCGCTTGCGCCCTGGATCGCTGGCTCCCTCCGCACGTCAAGGGCGCGGCCATTGCTGCGCAAGCCGCTGCCCACGCCTGTACCGTTAATGATCAGAGCGAACTTGATGATGCCCTACGCTGGATGGACCAGGCTGAACAGTTGCTTGATGCTCCAATTAGTGAGGAAAGTATCTATAGGGGAGGGAATTCCTATCTGCTCAGTTTCGATAAAGAGCGCTTTTATCTCAACAAAGCTGCAGCTCTGTTAGATTGCGTTATCAAAGATCTACGCGCTCCTTCCCGCGCCCTCGATGCTCTCGCACAATTGCCTGCCGAATCGCTATCCCGGCGCATTCAAACCGCCAGTCTATTACTGCAGGCGCGAGCCCATTTCGAGCTGAATGATTATCCACTATCGGCAACATTAGCTGGGCAAGCTTTGGCGCTAGCCAGGCAGACGAGAGATGATAGCCACATAATCGGTATCGATGCTCTCTGCCGAGAGCTGAGCGCAACCAGAGCCAACAAATTGCTCGAAGTGGCACGGCTGAAGGTGGGCATACTTGAAGCTAACAACCCGGAGTTCTTTGCAGCGGGCTACGGAGATGAGGACGATGATGACTAGAGAGGTTAGATAAAAAGGCATACCTAAATATGGAAGCGGGCAATATTCCTAAAGATGCCGCACGCAGGTGGGTCCTGGCACGTATGCTCGATCTTGCCCCTGCTACCCTTGGCCTCCCTGCCCTAAAACATGCCTCTGAGCACGTACTTTCGCCGCTGCCAACTGAGCAATCAGGAATCAATTACGAAGAATATAGCTCTTTTTTGTTCAAGCTTTGGAAGCAAGGCTACGATGATGCGGATGCAACCCTGGGAGCTCTAAGAAGCCGGATTCGGGCTTTGCATGATAAAGTTCTCTATATCAGGAAGCCAGAACGCACACGCATGCTACAGCTGCTTTGCGCCTATCAGTTGCGCTTCGCCCACATTGCCAGGGAACAGGGACACTACGCAGCGCTCTTCAACATTTTAAGGCAGCCATTACGCTGGCCCACGAAGAGAATATTTCAACCTTTGAAGCTATTGCTTATATTAGACGAGGAGAATTCTTCTATGATATAGGGGCGCTAGATCAGGCTCAGCGTGATTTTACAAAAGCTGCCAGCATGCACACGTCTCCGGATATTAAAGGGCGCGCACACGATATTGCCAGTCTGACCAACATGAGATTAGCCACAACAGCCTCAGATGTAAAGGCTGAATTAATCTTATCCGACATAGCTCAAAGCTGTATTGGAGGGGCAAAGGAAACTTCAGGGGATCTCTACATGATTAACATGACTCTTGAAAGATTTCTGATCAGTAGAGCAAGATCGCTGGTCAGTGCCCCAGATAAAAAGCTGCGTTCTCCCGAGCTTGCCGAAAAGCTCATCTACGAGGCTGACCAAATTGGCGATCCAGGGATTAAAAATCACTTCTCTTATCATCGTCTGGACAGTTACGTAGCCTTAGCACAGGTATGGCTAACAAAGAAAGCATATCCAGTGGCAACAGAGGCGCTTCTAGATGTAGTCAAGATGTCACAAAAGATGCATACATCTATTCATCTGCCCTTTATTACCGAGCTATACGAAGAGATTCGCTTGAGCAATTACGGTAAAGATATTGCCGTAGCGGAACTTGGCTTGCGGCTCTTATTGCTACAATATCCCCAACTCTTTCAGCAGAGGTAGATAAGCTTATATTCAGCGGTTGATGGCTATTCTTGCTTCTGCCTCCTGACAGGGAAATATTGGGCTAAGGCTTCTCTTTGAGCTTACGCCAGCCGCCGGCGCGATTATTGGCGATAACAGCTTTAAAGAGGTTCAATAGCGCACGTTCATTGATGATTTCGCCCTGGCGAACTTGAATTGAGCGCGCCGTCAGATTCCCTTGCCCCTGGTTAATAAGGCCCTCGGGATCTGGCGCGATGGGATCATAGATGAAAATATTAAGATGATCCTTCGCTCCCAGCAGCGCGCAGATGTTGCCATTCAAGGTAAAATAGGGCTGCTTTGTACGCTTGATAATCTCGATCACCTCGGGATCGGCGGCATGCACGAGGTCGCGCACCTGGCGGCAAATCTCCTGCTGCCAGTCAGGAAGAGTCTGAATGTATGCGTCGACACGAGGGTCTGTCTGATAGGTACTCATACAAGAATGATATCATAAATGCATGTATTTCTGCTTAGTCAAACAGAGAGTCTTATTTAGCCTCTGATCTCTGGTAGGCAAAAGACTTTCCCGCTTCACTCCCGCGTCAGTAAACTATGACTACCTCTTGACAGGTGGATCTGCACTCTGTATATTGACCTGGTGATCAATATATTTTGACAAATTTTAGTTGAGAGGTTGAAAATATGCCGGGGAAAAAAGCGTCGGAAGCCTTACGCCGCGAGCAGATCATACAAGCAGCGTTCCGTGTGGCCAAGCAGAAAGGGCTTGAGCAACTCACGATCCGGCTCGTTGCCGCTGAGGCAGGCCTGAGCAATGGGCTGGTCTTCTTCCACTTCCAGTCCAAGGAAACGTTATTGCTCGCCCTCTTAGATTGGTTGCTTGCTTCGATCTTTGAGCTCTGGGAAGCTTCCGAGGATCTCCCGCCCGCAGAACGCGTGTTCACCTTGATTCGGCTAGACCTGCAAGATCTTTCTCAAGACGAGCACGACGGAGCCCGGCTAAACCTCTTCTTCGCCTATTGGGCACTCGCCGTGCATGACCCCATCATTAAAGAACGGATTCAGCAGGCCCTTGAGCGTTCCAGGCAAGCATTTTTACCTGCCGTACAGGCCTGGATCGAAAGCGATCCCGTACGCTTTCACGATGTGACGGCCGAGGCCCTGGTGACAACTTGCATTGGTATCGTGCAGGGCTGCGCCATGCAAGCTCTGCTCAACGAGCAGCGGGTCGATGTGGAACAACTCGTAAGGGTTATACGCGCTCTTCTGTTGCCCTCCTTCTCGTCGGCAAACAGCCAATAATGCGGGGATTTCTTTTACGAAGTTTCCACGCTGCGTCTTCTTTAGCCAGCGCTCAGCGGAGTAGAAAAAGCAGGCCCCTCTCGGCCTGATCTGAGGCAGGATGAACCCGCCTCAGTTACTCCTGATAGTTAGTTTGATTGTAAAGCTGACGCGTGTCCCTGAACATCAAGATGGAACAGCTCGTTGCTGTTCTTCCATAGTATCTGTTCTTTCTCCTCCGCGCGCAGATCAAGCTGCTTTACGTCGGCAATCTGTTCCTCAATCGTGAGGGCCGCCGGATAATCCGAGCCAAAGAGTACGCGCTCAGTTCCACAGATCTCGATGGCCTGGCGTATCGTCGAAGGCGAGAAAGACAAGCTAAGATCGATATAGAGGTTTGTTCTCATATATGAGCTGGGCGGACGTTGACACGTTACAGCATTCTTTCCCTGGGCACCGATAAAACCTATCTGATAGAAGTACTCAAGGCGCCCAAGCAGATTTAACAGGCCAGCTCCCCCAAACGGTATCACTACTTTGAGCTGAGGATAGCGATCAAAGAGACCTGAGCAGATCATCCGCGCGCTGCTGGTTATGACATCAAATGGTCTGTACAACAACTCTTGCATACGGAAAGTATCATTACCAGGAAGCCAGAGCGGATTAATGGGAGGATGGAGCGAAACAGCTATATCGCGCGACTGCACATGTGCCCAAAAAGGTTCAAGCACGGGATCATCGAGCCAACGACCAGCATAGCTAGAGTCCAGGGTCAGACCTTTTGCGCCCAGCCGAGTCAAGCTGCGTTCAATCTCCTTTTCATAGCCAGGCTCGAACGGATGCACTGTGGCCAGAAAATCAAGCTTGTTGGGATACCTGGCGACAAAGCCGGCAAGGTTGTCATTGAGGGCTGCGGCAACATCCTGGGCAACTTTCCCCACATGAGGTTTGACGTCTGCGAGAAGGAACGCATTGCCGAGAAGACCTTTTGTGATTCCGGCCTGGTTCTGGGCCTGTACCTGCGCATCAATATCGTTGAAAACGGATCTCTGAAAGTGCGTTGTATCCTCTTTTGCATCCTGCTGATCAGGAATATTTTCAAGGAACACTTCGCGGGGAAAGGCCGCAAGATTAGCCATTAAACTAGGATGGGCAATATGGCGATGAATATCGATAATTGTTTCGTTACTAGAAATTTTCTGCATCTATTCTCTCCTTTTAAAACTTTAGCTTTTCATAAGCACTATCCCGTTCCCCAGCAGCGAAGCTCGCCGCTTGCAACTTCCCGGGAAATCTACCTGGCAATAAATGCACAACGACTACCAGGAATGTGAAAATCTCCGAGGTAATCACTCTCTACATATTGACCATCGGATCAACATACAAAGTATAGCACGATATTGATCCATTGGTCAATAGAAATTGCATGGATTTTTCGGCTGTAGGAATATACAAGAGAAAGCAGGAGAGTGTGGTGAGGTATAGCGAATTGGAGGTCGGGGTGGCAAGATAATGGAAAGGCGGGGAAAGTTCTCCGTTTACCTTAGCGGAGCTTCTCCCCACTTCTTTCAGGCATCCGCAGGAGCAGCTCGTCCAAAGACGAGTTGTGCGTTGGCTGCTTTGATGACAACGGCTTTGATCGAAGTAGATTTAGCTGATCAGGTCTGGATATTCAACCAGCTAAGCGCTGGCGCCTTTCCTGGCAGGACGATAGTTGCCAGCCGGTGTGCGGAAAGCAATATTGAGGCGATTCCAGGTGTTGATGCTCGCAACCGCCAGCGTAAGATTGACCAGCTCTTCATCAGTGAACTGAGTATGAACGCGCTCATACACTTCGTCGGGAACATGACTATCAGCTACAAGGGTTACGGCCTCCGTCCATTCCAGAGCAGCACGCTCCCGCTCACTGTAGCAAGTAGCCTCTCGCCAACTGGCCAGTAAATAGAGCCGCTGTTCGCTCTCGCCTTCAGCGCGGGCATCTTTGGTATGCATGTCCAGACAAAAGCTACAACCGTTGAGCTGCGAGGCACGAGTCTGCACAAGGCGGAGCAGCGATAATTCTAACCCGCAGTGCTCAACATACTCTTCAAACTGAAGCATAGCCTGCCTGGCTTTTGGCGCGGCGATAGCATAACGAATACGGTTAGTCATAGAAAATCCTCCCTAAGACTGATTGAATTTATCAGGAGAAGAAGATATACTATCTTGGACAACTTCTATCCAGATTATAGTATCCTGGACAATATTTGTCAAGGATAAAAAATGTCCAGGATAGAGCCTGGCAACGACAAGAGAGACAGGCAAACCATCAAAATGAGGAGAGATAGTTATGAAACTTAGCGAAGGAGTGGAGTGGGGATTGCATTGTGTGTGCCTGCTGGCGGAGCTTCCGGCGGGGGCGACGCTACCGACGAAAGCCCTGGCCGAATATCATGGCCTTTCAGAAACCTACCTCTCCAAGCATCTGCAAGCCCTAACCAATGAACGCATCCTTGAATCGGTGCCTGGCCCCAAGGGAGGGTATCGACTGACGCGCTCGGCAGAGGAGATCACGCTGTTGGAGGTTGTTGAAGCCATAGATGGACACGAGCCGCTGTTTCGCTGCACAGAAATTCGCCAGCAAGGCCCTTTGGCGCTTCCGTGCGAACAGTATCGCTTGCCATGCGCCGTTCATGTTGCCATGGCGCAGGCTGACAAAGCCTGGCGCAACACGCTTCGTATGCAGAGCATTGCTGATGTCGTCAAGAAGTATGCAGGCAACGCTGAGCCGCAACAGCGGCAACGCCTGGAGCAATGGATAAGTAAACGCGTACGCCACTCTTCGCCAAAGCGTTGAGCAGTGCCACATACTAACACAAACATAAGATAGCCGCTCTGATCAGCGCGAAACAGAGCTCAGCTTGATCTCCTCGGCAGAGAGCTGTTACGCGCTCGGAGCAAGCACTCAGGTTCTTCTCTTCCCACTTTTCTTTTAAGCTCCCAATAAACTTGCCGGTCATCGCTGAACGAAACCAAAGGCTCAAATTTCTCGCTCTCCTTGTGGCCGAATACCCGCAAAAGCCGCAAGCGCGATAAAGACGAAGAGAAGAGCGCTAAGCAGATAGACAGTCTGAAAACCTTGAGCCAGGTTTTTTCCAGCGGCCTGCAACAGAAAGCCAGCCAGGATAGGGGATACGATTGCGCCAATGGTTGCCAGGGCTATCGATACTCCCTGAACAGTTCCCTGATGCTTTGTAGGCGTGAGGTGGACAATCAACGTTCCCGCCGTTGAGAACACAGCTCCACTCGGCTGGAGGCACAGGCAGAGAATCGAGAGCGCAACCGGAGCTACAAGGACCGCGCTATAATTCAAGGCGGCCGTGAGCACAAGCGCTGCACACATGGTAGCAACATACACGCGCAGCTTACTTGTCCGGCGAAACCAGCGATCCGCCAGCATACTCGACATGATCTGAACCAGGCATGTACACAAAACAACCAGGCTACCGGCTGCCCCTGCCCAGACAAGCTGAAGATGGCGTACATTGATCATATAGGCGGCAAGCCAATTGACAGAAAGCCCTTGCATCCAGTACGCCGCAAAGGTAGCTAGCGTAATCAGCAGAATATTGCGAGAGAATAGCAGCGGCAGCAGACCGGTCCAGGCATTCTTCTGCCGGGACTCTATCAGCGCTTCCTTGCCTATAGCATCTTCGCTTCCGGGCCCTTCGCGTCCTACCAGCAACCAACCGATTAGCCAGAGCAGGCTACATATACCAAGGAGCAGAAAGACGATACGCCAGCCATGCGAGGCGGCAAGTACAATCAGGAGGGGTGTGAGAATGGCAGGACCTATCAGATTTCCACAGGAAACGAGGGCAAGGCCCAGACCACGCCGTTCGCGCGGTAGCCACTTTGCGGCTGCCGTCATCGCCTGGCCAGTATAGGGACCTTCACCAATTCCCAGAGCCACACGGCTCAAAAGCAGGAGAGGAAAAGAAGCCACAAAGCCAGTAGCGATCTGTACAAGTGTCCAGATCATAGCCACGAGCGAGAGCACGCGCGTCGTTCCTATACGATCCGACCACGCCCCAAACAGAATCGAGGAAATAGAGAACAGCCAGAAGAAACTTCCGCTGAGAATACCCCATTGAACCGAGCTCAGGTGAAATTCTTTGATAATAGGGACAGAAAGGTAGCCAGTAATCGATTTATCAGCAAAGCCAATCGCGCCAAGCATAAAGAGGAAAGCAATTACTCCCCTTCCTCGTGGCGATGCATCCAGGCGCTTTGTCGCTAGTGGGCCAGGGGCTTGAATAGTTTGCTTCATACAAAAAGATCCTTCCAGATAAGCCTATTGTTTGTCAGAAGCGGGTTGCGCAAGGGCGATGTCTCCCCTGCTCTGGCGCTGGAGCGTCAAAGGCCTGCAAAGGTAACAGCCGCTTGCTATTGGCTTAACTATAGGATCTCCTCATCTGACAGAACAGCAGCGCGCTTGCCAGAAAACAACGGAATCGGGCCAGATCGAACTACATCAGCTTCTCGCGATGGGACCAGGAGCGGGCTTTCAGCACCTTGTGAAAAATCAGGACAAGAAAGCGATTTTATGGTACACTTATGGGTGGTAGGCAAAAGTAAGTACAGCAAGAGAAATATAGATTATTAGCAAACCAAGCAGGGCAAATCAATAGATAAGGCAGTATTGGAGCAACTCATGGACGAGCATATGAACCAATCTCAAGCCAACGATTATATAGACATCTCTTCACCTTATGAAGAAGCCAACCTTCCTTACCTTCCGCAGCAGAAGCAGGCTATTCAACGCCATCGTTCCCCAGCCGATGGAGCGACAATAAATTCATCCTCGGCTCTTCCAGAAATTGAACCGTGGGCGACGAAAAATTCATATACTCCCCAAGGAGTTAAAGTGCTGTTTGGCGTTGGCCTGGGAATCCTGTTGGGAATGGCGTTTGGCCTGGTCAGTCAACAAAGTATCCTTCTCTGTGCTGTCGTTGGAGCTCTAGGGATAGGCGGACTGGTTATCCTTATTCCACTATCCTTATATGAACAGCATGATCCCCTGGTAGCTAACCTATTTAGTCATTTGCTTGACGGTTGCCTGTTCTATGCGCTCCTCCTAATCGTCAGCCTTAGCACTATAGGTACGCTCTTGCTCTGGCCGGCCCTGGTCCTCTAGGCCAGGGCAACTCTACGCGCAGCTCACTTCTAATATCGTATAATTAGCACAGGCATAGAGCTGTCCAGGTACGTAAGTGGCAATCAGGAAAATCCTTTTATAAGGAAGTATTTGTGAAAAAAGTGCTTTTATTGCTCGCCAACGGCTTCGAAGCCTATGAAGGTGCAGTTTTTACTGATGTCATGGGTTTCGCGCGCAATGGCGGCCTCGAAGTAGACTTAACATCTACAGCATTGCACAAAAGCCTGACTTGCGCCTTTGGCTTCTCAGTTATTCCACATAGCTTGCTAGCAGAAATTTCCCCATCCGATTATGACGCCTTAGCCGTTCCGGGTGGAACTAGCCAATCCGGCTTCTATAAGGATGCCAGTCGCGAAGAATTTCTAGCGACCATCAGAGAATTTAATCGCGCGAACAAACCGCTTGCCGCCATTTGCACTGGTGGCATCCCTATTGCTCAATCCGGCGTATTGCAAGGGCGCCACGGCACCACATTTCCAGGGAAGAGGCAGCAGGAAATGGCAGCCCATGGCGTCAACGTTTTATCGCAGGATATCGTAGTTGATAAGAATATCATCACCTCATCCTCGCCAAAAACGGGGATCGAAGTAGCCTTCACCTTATTAGCAATGCTGTTTCCGCAGAGGGATCTGGCCGGGATTAGAAGCTTCTTTCAATGATACGGAAGCGCCTGGTAAGCAGCTTCCGTAACTGATTGAGGCTGTTTAAACCCGGCGCGCTTGCGTACAACGAGCAAGCAACTCCACGCGGCGGATCAAAGCAACCCTGCAGTACAGAGTCAGGCGAAGCGCGGCTTAACAATAAAGTCCGAACATTAGACGAAGCAAGGAGCTCTCTCTATGTTAATAAAATGGATTGTTTGCCAGGTTCCCGCCAATGCGCGTAGAGCTTTCTCCATAGCACAGAGCCAGTGGAGCGCTCTTAAGGGCATGCCAGGTTTTCTCGGGCAGATCGGCGGCTGGACTAGCGCCTCTCCCCAACAGGCAGGAATACTCGCCTGCTGGCAAGATGAGGCTTCTTATCTTCATTTCATGCAAAGCATGCATAATGCATTATTTGAGCAAAGTCGGCAGAAGGGAACATATACATCCCTATCAATAACACTCTTTGAAGAGCTCATGTCCATTGCTGGCTCGCAATCCGATCTCCAGGCTGCGCTTGCCACGGGTACAGTACTCAGGGTGACGGATTCACAACTTTTTCCACAACGTGATCAGCTATTTATTCATAACCAGAAGACCATCTGGAATCCCGGCATGATGCAGGCTTCTGGTATGTATGGAGGAGTATTCGCCCAGGCTCAGGATCATTCCTCTCGCTACCTTGTAGCAACCCTATGGAGCGATCTGCAGGCCCATCAAGCATATAGAGAAGCGCTATTTCCGCATCTGCGCGAAAAGGCCAATCTTCCCCAAACTCTGCAATCCATCCACGGTTGGGTGCTTCAATTAGAGAAGACATGGCAGGTCCTTGTCTAAAGCCTCAGAACCCCCTCCAAAATTTTTTTGCGGGTTAATATAGTTTGCTACGACTATTATGGCTGAAAAAAGCGCTTCTGAGACTGGGCAATGATTTCTCTATCCCCATTCACCCACTGCGCAATAAAGACCAGGCGGCAAATCTTCCAGCCTTGCTCACTGCGCCTTAAGGTAACAGTATATTTACCACCTAAAGTCCAGGTAAATTCGCCACTCTCGATCAAAAAATGGTGGGCCTGTAAATATGCCGTACAGATTGCCTCGTCTCCTTTAAGCGCTATTTCGCGATTCGTTAGAGCGTGATGAACTCCCACATTAGAGGGAATTCGTTTGCCCCAATCAGCCAGGACCTGATCTATAGGAAGATGCAAAGGCACACCTCCATGCAGCGATGTATAATCGAGATCAATCTCTTCGGCCAAACACGAACGTAGCGTAGACCAATCGCGTCCATCTACAGCAGTTGTAAAGCGCGTCACAACATCCTCAATGCTCGCACGATCCAATAAGAAACGCAAGTTGTCCTCAGAAATTTCTTGATGCATAGTTTTTCCTCCAAACAAACAGCTATTATCCTTTATTCTACCATTTTCTTTTGGTTACGACTATTACGCATCAATCACGCTAGATAAAACCTATAGCACCTGGGCTTGAATAGGAAATTGCCTCAGTTTGAGCATTGAGAGATCTCTCCTGATCCTATAGAGCAGCTAGCTGAGAGCGATAGGTGCGGCTTCTCATGCTTAATGACACAGTTTTGTAACATTTATGCGATACTTCCGCTATGTTTACCCGTCATACTAATTTTTGTATCCTCAAGCAAAGAGAGGAGCAACGGCTCCAGAGCCTTGCTTCTCTCTGCAAAAAAATAGCTAAGATTGCTTATCCTTGCAATCTTTCCAGAGCCAAAAGCGATAAACAAATTTTCATTATGCACTTATCGCTACCTCATCATTTTCGCCAGAGAAAGGTCTCAAAATGCATAAGTCCCAGGGAACGCAGCGTCAGACGAACAGCAGGGATGGCGCAGCGCTCATTCAAGTGGAACATATCTCGCGCATGATCGATTCACGCATCCAACAAACGCTTATTCTCGATGATATAGCCTTTACGATTCCAGCCCGGACCCTTTTTGCGATTACCGGTCCTTCGGGCTGCGGCAAATCAACTCTACTAAATATCCTGACGGGCATAGATAGGCCCAACGACGGACGTGTTATCTTTGCTGGCGAGCCGTTGCTTGCCAAAAGCGAGAACGCTCTCGCCCGCTGGAGAGGCACCCACATCGGCATCGTCTTCCAATTTTTCCAGCTTCTGCCCACCTTGACCGTGCTGGAGAATGTCTTGCTAGCCCTGGAGCTTGGAGGCGGCGGAGGTTTACCGCGCCAGCACTGGCTAGAACATGCCTATTTGTGCCTGGAGACCGTGGGTATGCAGGCATACCCAAATCGCTTGCCAGGTCAGTTATCCGGTGGGCAACAGCAGCGCGTAGCCATCGCGCGGGCCCTTGCCAATAATCCTCCTGTGCTGGTAGCCGACGAGCCAACAGGCAATCTTGATTCTAGTTCAGCCCAGCAGATCTTTAAGATTCTGGCCAGCTTAACAGAACTTGGCAAAACTGTAATCTACGTCACGCACGATCCTCTACTGGCCAGGCAGGCGACTGCTGGAATAGAGCTTATCGATGGACATATTGTCAATCAGCGCAACGCGAATGCAGCCATCACCTCTGATCGCCTCAGGACGGAGAAACTGCAATGATCAAGAGTGCTATTGCTCGTAAAGCGCTTACCGATGTGACGCGCCGGCCAGGACGCACCTTGCTAGCTGTGCTGGGCATCATGATAGGCGTACTGGGACTGACAGCTATCAACGTGGCCGGCGAGATCACCAATAACTTATTTGCCAGTGGCAACGATCTGAGTCGAGCAGCCAACCTCAGCTTCTCGGTCCAGAGTATCCAGCCATCGCGCGCATCCAGCCTGGCAACAGTCCCCAACGTCCAAATCGTGCAGATAGGGACTCGTTACCAAACTCGCTGGCATGTGGCTACCAAATCTGGTCACATTGGTCTGACGATTCTGGGTTATCAGGACTTGCAGCACATCCAGCTCTCTCCCTTCCAACTGATTAACGGGCGACTTCCAGGTCCCGGCGAGATAATCATGGAAGAAAGCAACAGCCAGATCCAGGCTGTAGCGGTCGGCGATCAAGTGACCATTGATACCGCCCAGGGTCCGCAAAAGTTGCGCGTCGCTGGCATCAGCCGCACGCCTGGACTGGCTATTCCAATTCAGAGCAACGTCACGCAGGCATATATGACCAGCGCCGCCCTGAGCCGGTTGACCGCCAGCTCTGGTGCTAACGATATCGAGATCAAACTATACGACAAACAGAAGGTCAATGAGACAGCGCACGCCATTGCGACCATTTTACAGAAGCAAGGCGTTACTATCTTCGATGTCGCTCTTGTCCAGGCAATTCCCGCCCAGAGTGTTAGCAACACCATCCTGAGCGTCATGCGCCTGATTGCCCTGGTCGCCCTTATTCTAAGCGGTTTTCTGATCATTATCACCGTCACCACAATGCTAGCGGAACAAACCAGGATCATTGGGATTATGAAGGCCATGGGCGGCACGCGGCTTGCCATCATGGGTAGCTATCTGCTCACCATCGCCATCTATGGAGCGCTTGGTACGCTATTGGGTACCGGCCTGGGAATAGCCGGTGGCTATGGACTAGCTTCGTTCATGCTGAGCTTATTCACCAAAAATGCCGGCGCTTTGCACTTTTCACCGGGTATTCTGCTACCCAGTATTGCAGCGGGCCTTGGCGTTCCCCTCCTCGCTGCCCTGTTTCCCCTCTGGCATGGGACAAGGATTACAGTGCGCGAGGCCATAGGAGCCTATGGCGTCACCAGCCAGAATGCTAGCACGCGCAAGCAGCCTGGAAACCATTTAACCTGGGTGCCCCAGACGGTTTGGTTGGGCGTACGCGGCATTTTTCGCAAGCGTGGGCGCGCCATCCTCACCCTGCTCGCCCTGACATTAGCAGGCACAGTTTTCCTTTCAGTACAGACCGCAATCGATTCGTTTAACCGATATAGCAGCGAGTTCTTTGGCATCTACAAGGATGATGTTCGCGTCACACTTGCCACGCCGCAACCTTACGATCAGGTCTATCGCACAGCGCGTGCTATCCCGAACGTAGCCCACATCGAACGCATGGAGTCCAGCCTGACCAATACTAAATGGGGCCGGCTGGAGCTCTTTGGAGTTGATGCCGACACAAAGGTGTATAGCAAGCATCTGATCGCGGGCCGCTGGTTTGCCACTAATGAAACACAGGTCATCGTGATCAGCCAGGTAATGGCCAACAAGAGCGGTCTGAAAGTAGGCGATATGCTGAGCTTTTCAAATGCACTTAAAACCGTGCGCTGGCGTATTATCGGCGAAGTCTACGATCCCAACAACCCAACAGATGCCGGGATGGGGCTGACTCCACTTGCCAATTATGCAAGCTTTGCCGGATTGTCAAATAACCTCGTCAAGGGCATTGCTATCCAGGGGACAAACCGCTCGCCACAGGCCGTGGCGCAGATGGCCGAGCGCTTTGATACCGCCTTGAGCCGCATGGGCATGATTCCGAATACTGAGACGGAGCAAGAGAGAGACGAAGTTAGACGAAACACCTTTACCATCGTTTTCGCCCTCTTCTATACTGCTGAAGCGATTGTAGCCCTTGTAGGTATCCTTGGTATCTTCAACACGCTCACCACCTCAGTGCTTGAACGGCGACGAGAGATAGGCGTGCTGCGCTCGCTAGGTGCGACAAACTGGCGCGTTGCTACAGTTTTCTGGCTCGAAGGAATCGCCCTGGCCCTGATTGCCTGGCTGGTAGGCAGCATACTAGGGGTTCCTGGTGCATACGGCTTTGTGAGCCTCCTGGGTGCTGTATTCATCAAGATACCTTTCTCCTTCCAGCCACTTATGCTGCTAAATATGTTTGCCTTTACCATCGCTATGGTCATGCTGGCAAGTTCTTTACCGGTTCTGGGAGCCGTACGTATTCGCATTGCTGATGCGTTGCGCTACGAATAGCTTCGGCGCTACCTATGCATTCGGAACACCAACTACTGCACTACAAATAGCTTCAGCCTCAACCTGTGCTATTCGTGTTGCCTAAACGTCTCACTGCCAGCAGCAGGCCTGGTTCTATCCGATGCATTCGCAGTGCTACCTTATGCTTTGCGTCGCTATGCACTACTCTGCACCAGCAATGCTCTCTTACGTATCCATAGCGCTGGCGCTAACTTGCCAACAGAGCTGCTCAGGCACAGAGCGCAGCGAAGAGGGTATGATCTTCTTAGCTACTTTACGGCAAGCTTCTTGCCAGAGCTTCCAGCCAGGAGCCCAACGCCAGCAGGCACCGGGTTCCTGACCTTGACCCACTTACCGAGCTTATCAACTCTGGCTCATCAGAAGGTTCAGCCAGTTTCAGTTCGTTAAAGCTGTTGCAAGAAACAGCAAGTTCCAGCTCGCTAAAACAGACGTCTTTGAGCAGGGCACCAACCAATAATGCAATCCATAACATCCATCAGCACATCCTCTTTCTGCTCTTCAGCTTGAGCTCGCAGCACTTTACGATACTGCTCAAACTCGTCTAATGCCTCCTGCTGCTTCATTCCTGCGGCTTTCCAGGCCAACACAATTTGTACAAGAGCTGTTTCAGCCTCGCTGCCTTCAAGGGCTTCGCGGAGCAGATTTTGTCTTTCCTGACGCATACTCTGCCTCATCCTTCAAAAACTTTTCAAAGCTGGCTTTCTCGTTTTATCGGATTTTTTAGCTATTTTTCAACTACTTCTCTGAGCTGCTGCCGGCTTTCCTGGTCCGCCTTCTATCCATCATCTTATCAGCTCCTTGAATTGTGCTCCTTGAAAGAGACATAGCCTGACGCATGAAGCATCGCCAGATCCGCAACAGCAATCCAGGGAAATCGTTGCGTTCTCTCTTCTGAATGTATTAATTTCTGCGGTAGTCTCCTCTCAATAGAGGCTAACTTCTGCGAGCATACATCACTATTGCTGGGGCTCTGGCTGATAGCAGCAACACTAATGAGTCTGGTCCTGCCTCCAGCGATACAGCTCGATAACCAGGCCGGCAGGACCGGCCACAAAAACTGACTCGGTGCCCCAATCTGTTACGCGCGGACCATATAATAGCTTTCCTCCGCGCTGCTGGATGCGCTCAGCCCTGCTTGCCACATCCTCAAGCTCAAACTGCAGAATAATTCCTTGTGGCTGGCCGGTCAACGGCACTAAAGCATTGGGCATCAAACTAAAGACGAAACCACCGGCGTCTACCTCGGCATAGCCTTCATCGCCACTTACAGGCAGTTCCATAATATCGCGAAAGAACGCGATAGCGCTCTTCATCTCGGTTGTAATAACCGCAAAATGGTTGAACTTCATAACTTCCTCCTTTTAAATTCAAACCTGCTTAAATTTGCAACTTCCTCTCGATAGAGAAGCAAGATACAACCTTCTTTTTTCAACGCTAGGAAGCAAAAGTGCCTGTTTTACGATGGTAAGCAAAAGCTGTCCTTACGCGAACGTCTTGAGCAAGAGCTGGCAGATTTCCTTAATGCGCTCGCGATTTGCACTATAGAATTTCATGCTGCCCTCGGGGCGTACAGAAACCAGGCCCGTGCGCTCAAGCTGGCTAAAATGGCGCGAAATTGTGCTCTGATGCACCTCTAGCTTTTCGGCAACCTGCTGGGCAAACATTTCACCCTCCTCTGCGAGCGCCGTTAGAATGCTCAGGCTGGTAGGATCGCCCAGGGTTCTAATAGCCTGGCCAAACTCAGCCAGATCCAGTACTGGAGACGCGCTAGCATAGGCCTGCTGGCTCTCGGCCAGGCGGCTTGCCGATTGTTGTGCCCCTCGCGCATATACTTCTTGCCTTGCAGAATAATCAGCCAGCAACACAGGCGTAACTTTCGGTTCATAGAAAATGTTGAGCGTATCCCCTTCCACGGCCAGAGAAAGGTACTTATCAAGGAAGAGGCAAGGAACAAAAACCACAGTGGAGGCGCGCTGCAAAACGGGTATCCACTCTTCCTTCAGTTGTAAGCCAGTCACGCGAAAGACTACCTCATCAGGGAGATACGCCACAGCTTCTCTGGTGAGCCAATCTTGGGTAGCCTCCATAGTCGCTGTCAATGACGCTTTGCGCTGCTCCCATGCTTCAGCAAAGCCCTGCTCCCAAAGTTCGCCCAAGAAGCCTGTAATGGCTGCGCGCAAACGGTCCGGATGCTCAATTAGTGCCAGGGGCGGGCCATGCTCCTGAATGCCCCAATCATCTAAAATAGTGTGGATGGCCCTTTTTCGGTACTCCTCATCTTCCAGCACAGTCTCAGCGGCCTCCAGTTCCTCAAGCAAGCGCGCCACTTCCGGCACACGCGGTAAATGCGGATAGGAGCGATAATATTCTAGATTCGAGCGTATACCATAAGTGATCAATTGTCGCATTGAAGCTTCTGTCAGATTAGTCAGCCAGTTGAGTAAAGCGTCCCACTCCTGCTGAGCGGACATAGCCGAGGAGATTTGCTGCAGCAAAAAGCCGCGCAGGATCGCCCCATGCGCCAGAATAGCCCGCATGCCTTCCAGATCAGCGAGCGCCTGCTTGGATAGGCGCGCTAACATAGTTGCCGGCCAGCCCTTAGGTGCTGCGCTACCGTGAATGGTATAGTCCAGCAGCAGCATGGCCGTACACAAACTGGCCGGTAAAGAAAAGAGCGTACGCCATGTATGGCGCTCATAGGTCTGAACCAGATATCCCGCCTGCTTCATTTCTCTTTCTCTTTCATGCATATTTTGCATATGCGAGTTGCGCAACTTGCATATAAAGCATAGTTCATCCTTGCTTATTTGTCAAGAGGAACAAGGCTAAATAAGGGAGAGGCTGCAAGCAACTCGCATCCGGCAGCAAAACATGACAAGAACAATAAGCGCTTAGGCGTCAAAAAAGCTTGCCTCCTCAAACAAATTTATGTATGCTTAGTCGGCTGAGGCATATAATGCACTTTATAAGATTTTTAAGACAATTATGTTGAAAGTAGACGAAGCCATGATAGACCCAATCGAGGCCAGAGCCAGTTTCAAGCAATCTCTTCTGGAAGTTGTGCGCACAGATGACCGCATTGTGGGTCTCCTGGAAGGAGGCTCAGGAGCCGAAGGGCGTGTTGATCCCTGGTCAGATTTAGACGTCTTTCTCTTCATTCAAGATGCACAGATTGAGCAATTTCGCCAGGAATGGAGACAATGGTCAAGGCAATTCGGTCAGCTGCTATTAGCCTATGATCCCGACGAGGATGGCGCTATCGCCTGGACCATTTTTCAGACAGAATCATCTCCTTTGCGGGTTGATTTTCGCTTCATGCCAGCCTCCCAAATCGAGGAAGTACGCTCTTGGCCAACCAGTCCGCAAGCTCTTGACGCTTTTGTGCTATATGACAAGACTGATGGCCATTTAAGTGAGGTTGCTAAAGCCCTTGTTGGCAGTTCGCAACGCCTTCCCGCTTCGCAAGAGCTGGGAACTTTTGAAAGCCATTGCAATCGCATGTGGTATTTCTTACACACAGCCTTTTGCAAGTTTAAGCGTGGCGATTACTGGTATACGCGGGTCACTTTGCACATAGCAGCGCTGGATAGCTTGATAGCGCTACTCAGACTGGAAGCCGGTGCAGTGGAACGCTGGCAAGCTTCTTTCCCAGAGTGGAAGCTGGAGCAAGCTCTTCCGCCAGCGCGCCTGCGCCAGTTGAATGGCTGTATTCCGCTGCAAAGTCCCGAAGATTTGAGGCAAGCCATGCTCCAAACAGCCTATCTTGGGCGAGATGTATGCAGGAATATAGCTACCCAACATGGCTGGAGCTGGCCAGATGCGGCCGCAGAAGCGATCATAGAAATGCTTATCGCTGGCTGAGACGCGTTTTCTCACCTATCGCTAGCTTACGTCCGCTTCTAAAAGCTCTGTAAGTTGAGAGCATCCTTTCTATTGAAAAAGAGGTTCCTGGCTGAGATTCGCCTCAAGCGATGGGTGTATGCACGAAAGTAAGGCAAGAGGAGAGTTGAGTTTTGTGGTGGATTAAAATGGGGAAATAGTGCGGCCACGCACTATGAGGCATCTTATACTCTCCTCAAGAAGATATACGCAGAAATGTTACATCTCACGCTTTGCCTATTGAAATATAAAAACTGCATTACGCTTTATGTAACTTTGCTCGTTTCCTTATCCGAACACATGAAGCATTAAAAATATACCGGGCTCTCTGGGGCTCGTTTGCCTGTCGAGCCCGGCATAAACACATGTAATAGGCTTATCTATCAGCTAAAAGCTTTACTGTGACATCTGTTCGTCGAGATGCGCGAGAACGTTTGGCCAGGCCTGCTCATGACCATCCCTTGATTCCTGGTCCACAAAGCCTGCATGTGTGAGCCGTAAAAGCGTTCCGCTTCCCTCTGGCACAAGCTCGACAGTCACTACTGTCTCGGCCCCCTTCGTTCCTGTAGCTCCGGTGAGCCAGGTCAACTCAACGAGGTGCTCGGGCTCTAGCCTGAGAAAGCGCCCGTAGTGCGCGTAGCGATTCTCCCCATTGTGAACCTCCCAGAAGAAGACGGCGTTAACTTCCGCCTTCATCAGCAGCGTACCAGGGGTGGCAAACCAACTATCAAACTGCTCAGTCCAGGCCCGATAGAGTACAGCGGGCGCAGCCTTCATCACGCGCTCGACGGTAAAGCGAAAGGGGTTCGCGGAAAGATCAGGTGGACAAATGGTTTCAATACGGTTCATAACTTTCCTTTTCTAGCCAATAGAAACAGTACTTCTCTCAAACATCCTTCTGTCCCTGAGAATAGCGATCGTAATGCTTCTGCCAGAGATCGAGTGGCCAGTGGGGCCAATCCACAGCCTTGCCATCCAGAGCTTCTGCCAGAAAATCGAGATGACTATGCCAGCCAGCAAGCTGTAAGGCCAGGTGGGTATTAGGAGCGGGCAGCGTGCTGCTGAAGGCCAGGATACAACCACCAGCTGCCTCTTGTAGCTCGAAGCGCAGCACGCCATGGATATCGCCGGCATACTCAAGCAATCGTGGCGGATCGAACTGTGTAATCGCAGCATTCATAACAGCATGCTTCCCTTGCTCATCAGTATTAAGCCAGCGCAGTTGAACGAGCCCGCCCTTGCTAGGCTCAACGTCGGCCTCAGCAAGCCAGGCAACAAGCTGTTCAGGCTCAGTTAGTGCGGCCCATACCTGTTCAATGGAATGAGGGAGATAGCGCTCGAAGCGCAGAACATGCGAGCCATTCTTTGTCTCAACGATCCCATCAGCAGCATTGCTTGTTTTATGTGTGGGAAACGGCATAATATCAAGCTTCCTCCTTCTTTGCGTTCAAGTGACGTTCCAGAGCATCAAGACGCTCTCCCCAGAGCTTGCGATAGGGCTCTAACCAGGCGTCTACCTCGGCCAGTGGCTCGGGATGCAATTCGTACCAGCGCCTCTGGGCATCCTGGCGCACCCTGACCAGGCCTACCTCCCGCAGCACTCGTAAGTGCTTCGAAATGCCCGGTTGGCTGACGCTAAGTAGCACAACCATCTCGCCTACCAAGCGCGGCCGCTCGCGCAGCAAGTCGAGAATCTGCCTGCGCATGGGCTCAGCCAGCACCTCAAATGTTGTCATCATAGAATATATATACCATTTTGGTTATATAACTGTCAAGGCATGTAAACTTAAGACAAAGGATCGCAGCAATCTTGCTTTGCTAAAACAAGCCTATTTTCACGAGCTGATAAGGCTGAAGCAAAGACCGTTACTCTGCCCTTTCGTACAGGAAGTTTCTCTTCCTCTGTACAGCTATAGCAAGCGCTTACATCATTTATACTTATTGGGAACCGAGTCGAAGAGCCAGACGCTCGGACCCCATTTTGTCCATGTGGTCTGGCTCTTGCATGCTATTTTCTTCGGCACGCTCTTACGGCCGCACGGTAGTAGGGTTACGAAAGCAGCAAGCTGGAGTGCAAAATCTGGCTGGCAATAGGCTAACCAGGTTTACGTTATGGCTTGCTAAAACTGAGATGAGACAATGTTCATAGAGAAGGGTTAGACCAAACCAGGGCCAAGCAGGCTGGCTAAGGTAGAAGGAGAGCAGGCGATGGCAACAAAAGAGCAAGATAGGCAGCAGATTGCTGCTCTTATCGAACACTACCGTCATGGATTTGCGACTGCAGATATAGAAGAGCTGAAGTCCATTTGGGATCAAGACTACGAGCAAATCATCTATATTGCGCAGGAAATGGCCGCGCCAATGCGTGGCTGGCAGGAGGTAGAAGGCTACTACGAGAGAATCGGCAGCCTTTTTAAGCACGTCACGACGATGAAGGTGAGCGATGTAGCAATAGATATACTCGGAGAGATTGCTCTGGCCTTTTTGCATTTCCATTTCGAAGGAGAGCTGAAAGGACAACTACATATGGCCGATGGGCGAGTTAGCTTTGTTTTACAGCGCAAAAGTGGGCTGTGGAAAGTGATTCATTATCACGAGTCTCATCCACTTGAAGCCACAAGCCTGAAAACACAGACACAAGCCTGAAACATTTCTCTAGCCGAGAACAAAGAGCGAAAGGAACAGTATCATGAGCAAGTTTACACAAGCAGAGCTAAAGTACGTACAGGAGCAAACAAGGGGAAGGCTGGCAACGATTTCTCCTCGCGGGGAGCCGCAGGTCAAGGCTGTCGGCTACCGCTATAACGCCGAACTTGATACCATTGATATCGCAGGCTTTCAGATGGAAAAGTCGCAGAAGTTTCGCAACGTTATGCAAAATCCCCGGGCATCGTTTCTCATAGATGATATCCTACCAGACGGCGCACCAGGCTTCATCGAGATACGGGGGCAGGCCAAGGCTCTCAACTCGGGCGGGCATGAGATCGATCCAAACTTGAGCGAGTCTATAATTCGCATCTTTCCCGAGCGCATCGTTGCCTGGGATCGTTCTAACCGCTTCCCGCCTTCAACGCGCGATGTCTAAGCTGATTAAGGCTCTTCCCTTTACAGAATGAGGAGAAATGCTTCAAGCAAGGTCAATTACCAGGTGTCGTTGCAGGGTGCGGTAGCCGGGTGTCTCGTAGAAAGAGGTCTCTGAGGAAACTCCCAGACCTCGACTTGCATCTTGGCCGCATCCTGCGCCCTGGCCCATTGATGCGCAGTGGCCACTAACTGCCTTCCCAGGCCGCTCTTCCCGAATTACTAAGAGATGATGAGATTCTGCAGATAACCAGTGCAGCTTAAGGGAATCTGGAAAGGGCCAGGGCAATCAGCTCGCGATGGGAAGGAAGAAGCCCCTCTGGAAGCTGGTCAAAGTCAAAGAAGCGCGCCTCGCTGATTTCTTTGGGGTCCAGACACAATTCACCACCTATCAGCCTTCCCACAAAGCTTACCTCCAGGCGAAGCCGATAGCCGCTTACCATCCGCAGCAAAGCATCGATCTCAACAATATAGTTGGTCTCTTCCCTGACCTCCCGGCATAAGGCTTCCTCTAGCTTTTCGCCGGATAGTACAAAGCCGCCGGGCAAGCCCCAGGAGGCGGCTTTCCAGAAACGATGGCGTAGGAGGAGGATGCGTTTATGCTCATCGAAGATGACCCCTGAAACACCGATAATAAATTTGGGCTGGGTCAGCCAGAGCACATACCATTGAGGTTTTCCAGGGATGAGCTTCCAGAACTTCAAAGCCAGTTCCATCATATAGCTATACTTTAGCTCCTAAAATAGCATTTGACCATTAGCCTCTATTGTTACACAGTTGCATGCTCTCTACAAGTACTTTCTCCCTGCGGCTCAGGCAGGGCTATCCAGTTCTGGTTTGTGTGCCGCCTGACGCCTGCGCCCAAGAGAAGAAAAAGCGGGGCCAAATCCGTTCAATCGCGACATCTCGCCCTTCACCATCTCGTTTTGGAGAACTGCAAAGCCCTACCTGCAGCCTTTAGCCCCCAGTAACAGGAGTGCCATCGTGTCCCTGGCAAATTAGCTGTGGCCAGCGTGCAACCTTTCTCACTAAACTTGCCAGGGGCTATTATCCGGCCCGGCACTGTTGTATAGTAATAGAAGACGAACTGCAGCCATAAAAAAGGTGTACATAAGGGATCATCAGGGCTTGCCCTTTCCCTTCTAGAAAATAGTATGGAGGTAATCTGAACTTCTGAATAGCTTACAAATGGATTTAATAGGAAGATACAGCGATGAGAGGAGCAGAGATATGCGCAAGAGACCTGACGGAAAACTACTATGGGGCCTGAAACGCCACGCTCTCCCAGGTGATATGTGGGAGCACATCTGTCCAGGATGCAGGCAAACAACTCCGGTCTATACTCACGAATATTTAGATGAGCATGACAAGCTTGTTTTTGCATACTTATGCGAGAAATGCGCCCAGAAAAAGCTCGCGGAATGGCTGCGCTGTACCGATCGCACCGATTATAGGATCTATGAGCATATCACTGACTTCGATGAGGCTTCAGTTTACCACAACCAGTACAACGATGAGGAAACCCTGACCATCACTCGCTGGAGTTCGAAACAGCGCCAACATCGTCTACAGATAAACGAATAGGCAATCTCTCCTAATTACCATATCTTCAATTTTTGCACGAGATATCTAGCCCGAGCCGCTATGTGGCGTAGTCATAAGTTACAGAGAAGCACAATATCCTCCCCGTGCAGATCATTGAACTTCCTGGCTTTGTGCCGTACTTCTTTCGTAGGCGGCACAGAGCAGAAGGAAGCAACCATTCAGAGTCTGGAGAAACTGTCCCTCGTCTGGTATACTTAAACTGGCTAGCAGAACAGGAGGGAATCCCGCAATGAGTCCACTTACAATCGTCGATCCCGACACGCCATTTGCAGTTCTTGATCACAACAAATTGCTCCACAATATTCAGCGCATGCAGCAACACATCGAGCGGCTCGGGGTGACACTGCGGCCCCATCTCAAAACAGCGAAGTCCGTCGACGTTGCCAGCCGCCTCTTTAACGGTGCAACCGGACCTATCACTGTCTCGACGCTGGCCGAGGCGGAAGCCTTTGCTGCCGCCGGGTACACCGACATCGTATATGCTGTGGGAATCGCTCCACATAAGCTTCCGCGCGTTCTGGCTCTTTGTGCGCGCGGCGTCGATCTGACGGTGCTCCTTGACAGCCGGGAACAGGCAGAGGCTGTCGCCAAGGCTTCAAGAGAGGCTGGTAAGCGTATCCCTGCTCTCATCGAGATCGATTGCGATGGTCACCGTGGCGGCGTGCTTGCAGACGATCCGGCGCTTATCGAAATTGGCAGGATACTTGACAGTGCTTCGGAATTGCGTGGCGTGCTCACCCATGCTGGCGAGTCGTACTTTGCTAACACTCAGCAAGCTTTGGCAGCCGCTGCCGAAAATGAGCGTATAGTTGCTGTCACAGCCGCCAACGCCCTGAGAAGTAGGGGCCTACCATGTCCTGTCGTGAGTGTTGGTTCAACCCCAACAGCCTATGCAGCCGTTGATCTGACGGGCGTCACAGAAGTGCGAGCTGGCAACTATATGTTCTTCGATCTCTTCATGGCGGGTGTCGGGGTCTGCGATATTGACGACCTCGCCCTCTCCGTAGTTGTTACGGTGATTGGCCACCGCCCCGGCAAGGGATGGATTATCACTGACGGCGGCTGGATGGCAACCTCTAGCGACCGCGGGACCGCGAGCCAACGGATCGATCAGGGATATGGCATGGTTACCGCACTCGATGGCGTGCCTTACACAGATCTGATCATGAGTCACGCCAACCAGGAGCATGGCATTCTCACCATCCGTCCCAATAGCAGCGCAAGGCTTCCAGTCCTCCCGCTCGGGACGCGGGTGCGCATCCTGCCAAATCATGCCTGTGCGACTGCTGCTCAGTACGATCAGTATCATGTAATTCACCTTTCGCCAGGCCTTGAAGATACTGGACCCGCAACCATCGATGCTCTCTGGCCTCGTGTGAACAGGTGGTAATTGACGAAATGAGGTCCGCCCTCAGCTCTGTTTAGCCTTGCCAATCACGCCTAAACAGGCCATAGATCACTACATCAACATAACGATCATGGAGCCATTGATGCTGCGGGATGATGCTTTCCAGGGTAAAGCCTAAGCGCTCGGGCACAGCGCGGCTGCGTACGTTGCCAACGGCGGTATGTATCTCAACCTTATTCATATTGTAGCGCTCGAAGGCATAATTAATGAGGGCACGGCAGGCACGTGTAATCACGCCTCGCCCCTGGGCTTCCGCATCGAGCCAGTAACCGATCTCTGCAGTTCTATCGCTCCAATGCAGGCGAGGAAAGCCGATAGAGCCAATTAGCTGGCCACGATACCAGATGCTCGTCTGCATAGCCTCATCATTGGCAAAATGCACCAAGGATTGATGGATGTAAGCTTTCGTGGTTTCCGGGCTGTTTTCATACTTGACCCAGGGCATCCAACGTCCAAGATGGGTTCGATTGCGATCAATCAGCCTGTAGTATTCCTCGGCATAGCAAGTCTCAAGTAAGCGCAACTGTAAATCTTCGTCGATCTGCATACATAAAATTGGGGCCCTACCCATTATGTTCCTTTCCAGGCTAAGGTTGCTTTAGCTTTCATATCCTCAGTGGATTGCTAAGGAGGCTGCTTCCCGTCACAAAGAAGATGCCAATCAGTATCAAAATGGCTGAAATGTTGCTTTGAAGAGAAATGTCCTCTAATTTTAACATAGTTGGCAGCTTTTGTCGTCAAGCAGCCCATCTCACACACCTCCTTCCAGTCCTGCTAGCCTTGATTATTTAATGCTTCTCGGTTTTCTCATCTATCCTCTTGACATAATCTTTATCCTGCATGGTTTTGGGATCTGTATCGCTTCTAGCATGCTGCTGGGCTGGTTCAGCCTTAACATCCTTTTGCGGATGCTCATGTCGCTCCTTTTCTGCCTTATGCTTTTTCTGCTGATCTGTTACTTGTTTGTCTCTTTCGATCATAATCAGCTCTATTCCTTTCTTCTTTTTAGAGGAGACTTGTTACTTTTCATGGAAAGATCGAACTTGCTTCCTTACCTGGCGGCCCCTACGAGAATTAACAAACTGCAATCCTCGCCTACGACACGTCAGCGAGCCGAAAAACGTAACCAACACAGCGCCAACGAGCTTCTGATACGTGCAGTCGAGGCAAACAAAAATCAATCTTTGTGGATTGATCAATATAACGTAAAAGGGGTAGACAAAGCATGTTTTATTTGATACACTGTATCACTAAGAGAGGCAATTACCCGGAACAACGGCACAGGTGCCTCTCCCTGATCTTAGAGTAGTAGAGGTATGTCAGATGAAAGTCGCATTTGTAGGCAAAGGTGGCAGCGGAAAAACAACGCTCTCGGCCCTTTTCTGTCGCTATCTGGCATTACAGAAATATCCAGTACTGGCTTTCGATGCTGATATCAACCAGCATCTTGCCACGGCTCTGGGGCTTTCAGAGCCGGCAGCCAGCGCTATTCCTCCCCTGGGCCTGGAAATGGAGCGTATCAAAGCATACGTACGGGGCAGTAATAGCAGAATCAGCTCTGCGGCCGCAATGATTAAAACTACACCGCCGGGTCGCGGCTCGCGCTTACTACATGTCACCGAAGCTAATCCAATATACGAACATTTCGCGCGCGATATTCACGGCACGCGCCTGATGGTGACCGGACCATTCAGCCAGGACGACCTGGGCCTGAAGTGTTATCATTCCAAGGTGGGAGCAGTCGAGCTTCTGCTCAATCACTTACTCGATAAGCCTGAAGAATATGTAGTTGTAGACATGACGGCAGGTGCTGATGCCTTTGCTTCTGGCCTTTTTACACGCTTTGATATCACGTTTATCGTGGTTGAACCAACGCTCAAGTCGCTTGGGGTCTATCAGCAATATATCAATTATGCCAGGGAGTACAAGCTACGTATCAAGGTTGTGGGCAATAAGATTGAGACCGAGGATGATGTCGCCTTTCTGCACACGCATGCAGGCCCCGATCTCCTCACCTGGATGCCGCATTCTCGCTACGTGCGTTCACAGGAAAAAGGCCGGCATCTTCCTTTGACAGAGCTCGAAGAGCAAGGACTAGCAACACTGGCCACGCTAAAGCAGGCCGTCGATGCCAGCCCAAAGGATTGGCAGCGCTTCTATCAGTATGCCATCGAATTTCATCGTAAAAATGCTCTGGGCTGGGCTAATGTCGTGGCCGGCGAAGATCTGACCACACAAATTGATCATGACTACATGCCCTATGCTCAAGAGGTTGAGCTGGCAAGTAGCAGCCAAGTCACCGCTTTATAAGGTAATGGTTGTTTTTGTAGTACATCTTTTCAGCGTAGAGACTTACGGCCATGCCCATTGCTCTACATTACGTTTAGTATTTGACTATAAGAAAGGATTTTCTCATGTCTCTTAACGTTTCGACAGCTCTTCTTGAGCAGGCTCAGCAAGGCGAAATCAGTAAGCAAGATTTTCTCCAGTGTATCAAGGATTCGCTGCCTTACGCCTGGGGTCTAATAGAGAGTCTGGCCCAGCGCTTGCAAAATAACGGAGCAACCTTTGTTGACAATCAGGTACCGCCTCCGAGCGAACAAGCGCGCGGGCAATTGTTGCGCGTGCTCTCCAGCGATGCCATGCGCCACGCATTAGAGCAGCACTATGGCGTGAAGCTGGCCTTCCAGAATTGCCATCGCGTCGCCCTCTTCAAACAGGACCAGCTCGGCTCTGACTATGAAGAGTTCATCACACCACGCAGCCAGATTCTCAACCAGTCGCCCGAACTGCGCGACTGCTAAGCCTTGCACGGCCTGCCACCCGGCTTTAGCACTCTGCTAATCAGGACAGGCGGTAGGCCGTACGTGAAGATGTCTATAGTAAAGTGGTGATCTCATAGGCTTTATGAGATCACCATTTAAGCAGGAAGGACAGAGTATTAGCCTGCAACGGCAGGAACGCAAAGCTCTTTTTCTGAACCCGGCACCTTGGAAATGAGCCCGATGGACTGCATAAACTGGGCAAAGCTTAACAGGCCCACCGGCGTTGTCTCAAATTCGGAGCCGGTTTGGTCAAGCCACGTTTTGTATTGCGCAGCCGTCGCCTTTCCCAACTGATCCCGGGCCAGGTACTGCGCTGCCTCCTCATGGTGGCTATTGAGAAATGTTGTGGCCTCAACAAGATCCTGGCTGAGCTTGCGGGCAAAATCGGGATACTGAGCATAGAAGTTTTGCAAAATGACCACTTCATCTGTCGTCACCTGACCAAAGATATCATAGCCGCGCAGAAGCCTGTGCCCGCCAGCGGCGACCTCGCGATACTGAAAAGGTGGTGCGCCCATATTGGCAGCTACCTGCCCGGTAAGCAGAGCTTGCTCAGCATCCGGCGGCGTCATGACGACAAGATTGCTATCAAGAGCGTGGGCGTTACCCAATTGGGCCAGAGCGGCCTTACGCAGATTAATCGCCTGCAACGAATCGGGAGCAACAACGGCAATTTTATCCCCCGGCTTAAAGTCCCGCAGGCTCTTGAAACGAGGCTCGCGCGCGACCAACCAGGCATCCATTTTGCTTGTGGCGGCTAACACTTTCCAATTCACGCCGCGATCCCAGCCCACGAGAAAAGGCGGCACACCCATGTAGCCAAGCTGAGCCTGGTTAGCAATCATGGCTTCGCGAACGGCTGAGCCGCTATTCAGGAGCTTCCACTGTATGCGCGTATGGGGAAACTGCTTCTCCAGAGTTCCTTGCTGTTTAAGTACGATCAGGTTGGCAGAGCCCATTGAGGGCTGATAAGCTATCGTCACTTCGGTTGGCACAGCTGACATCGAGGAGGCAGATTTGCTAGCCGTCGAGGCATTCTGTCCCCCACAAGCGCTAGTTAAAAGCATAGCCGTCGTCAGGAGAAGTGCTGCCAGATACTTTCGCTTCAGCATTACACGCTCCTCGCTTGCTCCAGACCGTACAGCTCGCGCGCATTCTCATAGAAAATACGAGACTTCAACGCGGCAGGCAGCCCGCGCGGAATGGCTTCATTGGGCGCATCAAAGTCCCAGTGCGGATAATCCGTGGCGAAGACAAATAGACGATCGGTCCCCAAAAGCTCTATCAGGCGCAGCCAGGTTTGGGCATCAAAATCTTCGGTTGGCTGGGTAGAAAACTTGACGCGCTCAAGTATGTGTTCCGAAGGCAGGCGTTTCACCCAGGGAATCTCCTGCTGGAGAGAGCGATAGTTCTGATCGAAGCGCCAGAGGAGATGCGGCAGCCAGCTCCAGCCACTCTCAATAATATTAAACTTCAGGTTTGGGTATTTATCGAAGACGCCATTGCAGACCAGGCTCGTCAAAAGCGACATCGCGCCCTGGGGCACATTAACATGCCACTCGATGTAGTAACGTCCTCGGCCCATCGCACCTTTAACAAACGAGGAGTGATGGAGCCCGATCACGAGATTATGGCGCTGCGCCGCCTCAAAAATGGGATGATAGAAAGGATCGCCGTAGGCAAGCTGGGCAATGGGCAAGATTATCTGCACAACGCGGGGATGGTCTCCCAGCCGCTCGATTTCCCTCACGGCTGCTTGCGGGTCCTGAGGAGCAACATGGATACTGGTCAGGATGCGCTCGTCCTTTTGCAGCCAGTGTTCAAATAGCCAATCATTGTAGGCTGAGGCTAAGGCTGAGGCGAATTCGAATTGCATCTCCATAATGCCTGGCATAAACTGACCGGTCAGGATGGCATATTTGATCGGATAGAGATCAAGCACCTGGGCCTTAAATAACTCGTAGTTAGAGCCCGCCGGAGCGCCCGAATCTGGAAAAGAGTCGGCTCGATTGACGCCATGACTGGCCCAATAGGCAAAGGGCGCTCCGGGCTTCGTCCAGGCTCCGCGTTCGAGCAGGCCGCGCCACGGCTCCCCAAGATAGGGCGCAAGATGTTTCCAGGAAGATATTGTCTCGTGGACGTCTGTGTCAATAATTGGGCCGGTATAGCTGCTACCGGTTGGGCTTGCCGCCGTTATGGGCGTTGTGACCATTGCTGCCTACCTTTCTAGAAATAGAGACTTCAACTGTTCCTCTCCACCCGGGCGTCTTCTATTGAGTAGAATCACCGCGCTTTGGCATTGCTCCAGCCGGCAAGATTCTCAACAATAATGGCTTGCCAGCCGCCACAAGCAATACATTCCATA
Organism: Ktedonosporobacter rubrisoli; assembly: GCF_004208415.1. Classification (GTDB taxonomy): domain Bacteria; phylum Chloroflexota; class Ktedonobacteria; order Ktedonobacterales; family Ktedonobacteraceae; genus Ktedonosporobacter; species Ktedonosporobacter rubrisoli. Next base: position 978,990 of record NZ_CP035758.1, read on the forward strand.
TTTTTATCATTATAATTACTATTAGTTATGCTTATGATGCCATACTCAACCCGAGAAGTCAAGGAGCGGATCGGCGCCAGCAGGCGTTTTAGCCTGCTGGTTATTTACGCGGCAGCTCCCCCAAGCTTACCTATGCATCCAATTTTTCCTTGACAAAGCGCCTTATTTGGAACTATATTAGTTACAGATAAGAGAGGAAAGAGGGCTAGCATGGCCACCAAAAGTCAGTTTGCTGTCGCAATCCATATTCTGACCCTTCTATCCCTGGCAGCAGACGAAGCTATAACATCCGAATACATAGGCGGTAGCGTCAACACCAACCCTGTCTTCATCCGGCGCATTTTGGGAATGCTGAGCCGCGCTGGCTTAGTTACTTCACAGCCTGGTGTGGGAGGAGGCTGGAGATTGGTGCGTGAGCCCACATCTATCAGCCTGCTCGATGTGTATCGCGCAATTGAAGATGACCGTCTCCTCTCTTTACCTCATAGCACACCTAATCCTGACTGTCTGATTGGCAGGAATATCCAACGTACCCTTACCGTCTATTTTGGCGAGGCTGAGCGGGCCTTTGAACAAGCCCTGGCGCAACAGACTATTGCCCAGGTGCTTGAGACTGCCAGCGAGGATACCTATAGCCAGAAACGGTAAGGGTACGTCCTTTTTTTTTAACTATATTCATAACTGATGTAGTTACAAATAGCCGAGATGGGCAAGCCTGGCTGAGAGATTTCTCTCCAGCATCTATGGCTTGCTACGAGAGGAGTTTTGTATGAAAATAGCTCTATTTGGGGCCAGCGGCACTATTGGTCAGCGCATTACATTGGAGGCCCTGGTACGTGGTCACGAAGTCAAAGCGCTGACGCGACACCCCGAAAATTTCCCTATCGCTCATCCCCGCCTTACCGTCGCGCGGGCGGATGTTCTTGATGCGTCCAGCGTGGCTGAGGCGGTAAAAGGTGCCGATGTAGTGGTAAATGCAACCGGGGCCGACAGAAACGACAATGTTGATAAAATGGCGTTCTTTGTGGAATCTACGAAGGCGGTTATTGAGGGTGTGAAGCGAGCCGGTGCAGCACGCCTGATTACTGTCGGTGGGGCCGGCAGCCTGGAAGTTGCTCCGGGAGTTCTGCTTGCCGATACGCCCGAGTTCCCCGACATCTTCAAGCCTACGGCTAACGCTCAGCGTGCTTCACTGGATATCTACCGCGGCGCTGATCTCAACTGGACGTTCTTTAGTCCCTCCGCACTCATCGTGCCAGGTCGGCGCACTGGCAAGTATCGCACCGGGACCGATCAATTGCTCAGCAACGATCAGGGCGAGAGCTATATCTCGGCCGAGGATTATGCAGTTGCGCTGCTTGACGAGATCGAGCACCCGCAGTTTGAGCGCCGGCGTTTTACAGCAGTCTCTCTAGAGAAGTAACGCGCCAATCCATGGGGCTCTCAAGGTTCGCCGCTGCTGTAGCAGATCCTTGAGCAGCCTTTATTACAACAAGATCACCCAACTAGTTTCAGGCTGACCACGGCACCGATAACGCCCATGATACACAGCAGCCTTATCCAGCTTTTAGCTTCTCTAAAGAAGAGCATGCCTACGATAGCTGCTCCAACGGTGCCAATCCCCGTCCAGACCGCGTAGGCTGTGGACAACGGAATTACCGCTATGGCTCTTGAGAGGAAGAAAAAGCTTGTAAGAAAGCCAGCAATCAGGATTACATTATTTATAAAGTTATCTTTCTCGGCAACCTTCTTGACACCTATCACGCCAACGATTTCCAGCAGTCCAGCAATGATTAATTCGCTCCATTCCATTAATGTGCACCCTCCCCGCTAGTAAGCTTGAGCCCGACAAGACAGAGCAATAAAAAGAGAATTATTGGCACCTTCACTAAATTGAAGCTCTGCGCCGAAAACAAGCCCTCAACGATGGTTGTCCCTATCGTTCCCATGCCAACAAAGACTGCATAGGCTGTGCCCACTGGAATAACTTTGCACGCGCGCACAAACAGATCAAAGCTGACGAGTAAAGCCACTAAGACAACAATTGGCGGAATTGCCTCATATTTAAAACCACTGGCCCAGACAATCTCCAGCGCACCGCCGATTATCACAAAGGGCCAGGCCAACTTTTTCTTCATCTATACACCTCTTATATCCTTTTCATTACTGGTACATTAGAGTATCATCTATATCACTAAACATCTTTAACTTATCTTACAGGTATCGCTACTTAATCTAGCTCAAACATCGCGGTTGCTCCTATTAATTTTGCTTATTGCTCCGGTGATGGCTCTTCATAGTGGGCCAGATACCAGTCAACGATCTGATCAATATAATCCATGGTCTCTCTGTCGAGGCCAAAGACACGAGCTGACTCGCCCTGCTCGGGCCTGATGAGCGACCAATATTTATTAGTGAGCTCCTCATTGCCCTGGAAAAATTCCTCGCTACACTCGATGACGCGCCGCGCCAGCTCTTGCGCTACTGGAGAATCCGGCGGCTCGTGCAAATGCTCACGAATCTCGCGCAGCAATTTGGCCCAGACTTTTACCCGTGGATCATTAGTGGCAAGATTCGGCAAGTTAGTAATGATCCTTGTCTCATCTTCGCTAAAATGCCGGGCAAAAAATTCTTGCCTCGTTCGCGTATCTGTCCTCAGCGCCTTGATAAACATGAAGATATCATCAGGTTTGATCTCACCAGTCATTTCAATTGCATTCAAGGTTATATAGAGCAGTTGCTCAAGATGATCGAGGCGCTGCTTCTCTTCCTCGATAGCTTGCAATTGCAGGTGCAAAGAGTGCTTCCAACGCTCCTCCTTGCTCTGGCTCTCTTCTTCGGCCAGGATCTTCTTGATCTGGGCCAGCGTAAAGCCAAGTTTTTTCAAGGCTGTGATCTGGTGAAGCTGCATAATAGCTTCATCGGCATAATAGCGATATCCGGCTTCCGTTACTCTTGAGGGTTTGAGCAGCCCTAGCTCATCGTAATAGTGCAAGGTGCGAATAGTAATATTGGTGGCCTTTGATAAGGCTCCGACGCTGTACATCTTCCTCTTCCTCTCTACCCTTGTCTGATGCATATACGTTTCGTCTCCGGCTTATATATTATCCCTTATGTACACTGCGTCACAAAAATAATAAACCCTCACGTATGGGTGAGGGTCAAGCTTTTTTTATGGTCGATCCGAAATTTTCAAGAACTGGTTACTTGCTATCTTTCCAGTTCCACCATTTCAGTAGATGTGGTTCGCGTATTTCATGCGAGGCATAATAAACTGCGCAGCGAAAGACATAGAGCATGCAGCGATCAATATATGTACCCTGCTGGAGACATAGCGCCTCATACAGTCTCTCAGGATCCTGGCCGCGCAGATCAGCGACGGAACGCAGGCCCAGTGCCCACAAATCCTCTGCAATGGAGGCACCTACGCCTGGAATACTACGAAACTCTTTGAGCGTTTCTTGTTTGAGCAACTCGGCCATGACAAATCTCTCCTGCACAAAGCTATGAAACTGGGCTTCTCAATTCAAGGTAGCAAGCTCAAGCATTGCCTTCCTGAAAAGAGAAGTGAGGATTGGCAATAATGCTGAGGGCATTGCCAAAGGGATCGATAACCGTACCAAGCCGAATATCGCCTCCCACATCGTGTATGGCTTCGCTTTCCTGTGCCCCCAACGCGATGAGGCGCTGATAGGCGGCATCGGCATCGGCCACGCCCCAATAGGCCTGTGGACCAGCAGCGCCCGGCTTGGTGTCCGGGTCCAATCCCAGCTCAAAGCCACCAACATTAAAGCCTACATAAAATGGCTGGTCAAAGTATGGCTGGATGCCGAGCACTTCGCTATACCAGGCTCGGGCCTTCTCGATATCGTTCACACCATAGACAACCGTGCGTAAACCCTGAAACATATATATTTCCTTTCTCCTGACCTGCTTCTTCCTTCAGTCGGCAGGCTCACTCGCGTTCATAGTCGTCAGCAGCCTAAACAGCGACGAGAGCAGAAACCAGCTACATGATGATCATCGTCATTTATTCGGGCAAAAACTGGGGACTCCAGAGGACTTCCCACAGATGATCGTCGGGATCTTGAAAGTATCCAGAGTATCCACCCCAAAATGTTTCCTGGGCAGATTTGATTATCTTTGCCCCTGCCCTTCTTGCTTGTTCCATCACCAGATCAACTTCTTCTTTACTATTCACATTATGCCCAAGCGTGAACTCGGTAGGGCTATGAACAGTTTTCGCGATGGCTGTGTCATGCGCAATGTCATTTCGATCCCAAATGGCAAGCTTCAAGCCAGACTGCAGATCAAAAAAGGCCACAGCGCCATGCTCAAACTCTTCTCCCACAATTCCTTGAGTTGAGAGACCGAGACCATCGCGGTAGAAGGCAAGCGACTTTTCCAGGTCATCTACACCCAGCGTAATTATGGTAATTCTTGGTTTCATAGCGTGATTTCCTTTCTTTCTCTCTTTGTTTGGTTACTATGATCACCTTAATCAAGACGCTCTCGGCTAGCTGGATAAACCCAGTATAGCAATGAATGTGGACGAAATCGGTCCACATTCAGCTTAGTTTTTTGTACTTCTCCAACAGCCCAATAAGCCGTTTTAGCATAAAGGCTTTCCAGCGAAATGGCTTATTGACAGTTTATTTGACAGTAACCAAAGTTCAGGAAGGCGAGTCAAACAACTTTTTCATCTTCTCCGCAGCGTCTTTTTGCATCAGTGGGAGGGTATGGGAATAGACATTGAACGTCATATCCATGGTGCTATGACCTAAAATCTCCTGAATTACTTTGAGATCCACGCCCATACTGCGCATGAGTGTTGCGGGGCTATGCCTCAAATCATGAAAGCGCATTCGTGGCAATCCAGCCCGCTGAAGCATCCGATAAAAACGCGACCGGACATTATCAGGCCAGAGTTGCTTGCCATGCCGAGAACAAAAAACAAAATCCAGATTCTGCCATGCCTGCCCAGCTTTCAAACGCGCTTCTTTTTGCTTCGTACGATGCTCCAAAAGCACATCAGGGAGCAGAATAGTACGCTTACTCGTGCGCGTTTTAGGATCTCCTATCAAACGGTAGCTTGCAAATCCTTTCCCTGTACCATTGATGCCTGAAGATGGGACGTGAGTTTGCGCCATCCAGTGAAAAGAGCGCGTGGGGCTCCCTGCTCTTCCTGGATACTTGCAGAGCGGGGACGCCTTCGCTATACTGGGGAGAAGAATGCAGAAAAGGTTGTTTTGTTCTCTCATGCAGCACCAAGAAAGGCGAGAAACCACATGGAGAAGCACGAGCACGGCCAGCATACCTATATCGCCGATCCAGAAAGCCAGGGAGAGATGACGCGATTACTAAACCTGGACCGTGTGACAACCAGAGCCATGGGAGGCCCACTTTCTGGAGTCTCTGATTGGCCAGAAGAAGCGCACGTGCTGGATCTGGCTTGTGGGCCTGGAAGCTGGGTCCTGGATGTGGCTCGTGCCCATCCTGAAAGCGCGGTTACTGGTGTGGATATCAGTAATGCAATGATTGATTTTGCCCGCGTGCGTGCTCGCACGCAGCAACTCTCCAATGCCACCTTTGCTGTGATGAATATTACCGAGCCACTTGCTTTCTCCCAGGCCTCCTTCGATCTGGTGAATGCACGTTTCCTGGGTCCCGCCTTGCTCCGGCAGTCCTGGCAGCCCTTGCTTGACGAATGCACCCGCGTTCTCAAGCCTGGCGGTCTCCTGCGCCTTACTGAGCCAGTGGACATGGCAGGCATTACGACGAGCGCTGCACATGAACGCTTGACGGTGATGCTCTACCAGGCCTTCTGGCGGGCTGGCTACGCCTTCTCCACCAATGGATACACCCTGGGCTTGACGACAATGTTACCTCGCATGATGCGCCAAAGCGGCTATCGCCAGGTGCATTGCCAGGCGCATACCCTCGAATTTTCTGCCGACTGTGAAGCCTGGCAGGATTTCTATCGCAATGCTCAAGTTCTCTTCAGCATGCTTCCACCTTTCTTACTCAAGACAGGGGTGGCGACGCAAGAAGAGCTGGAGATCCTTTCTGAGCAGATGCACGCCCAATGGTGCTCTGAAACTTTCTGCGGGATGTGGCATCTGGTGACGGTCCTGGGAGAAAAAGCGTAAGACCGAGCATGGGTTTCTCCTCGCTTTGGTCCTCTCATGCAAACTTGGGTATCGAATGCGCAAATTTACGGTCAATCCTCAATATCGTGTGGAGGGAAATGAGGAAGTATTCCCCCACTTTTACGATTTGCGCGTTTTGCTGAGGCGTGCCAGGGAGCAACTTTCTGATCGTTGCAAGCCTCTGGTACTCATTTCTTGGGGAGTGAGACACGATGCTCATCACGGGTAAAATTGCCCGAGCGGCGCAGGTCGAAGGCAAAGAGGCTGCTAAAGGTTCGGCAGCACCGCTACAATGGAAAACTGCCATCTTCTTCCTTCTCGTTTCTTTTTTGCTCATACCCATGAAAGCTGCTGATAAGAGGTGATGTTCCTTGACCTTCGCAGCTTCTGGCAACTGGTAAATAAACTGAAGGGCTGACCGATTTTGCAAGGATGGATGGAGACGCCTTGCTATCTGGAAAAGCCGCTCGCCACCTCCAGGCCCATCAGAGAAAGTTGTCAATAAACCGATTCCTCAAATTCTCCGTCTCTTCCTCCCCATGTGTAAATTTACAGCTTGTGGGATTTACAGGTTATTGTAGGATAAACCCCTTGACAATCTCTCTCATTGTAAGTATAGTTATGACAGTGGTTGTAACAATGTTTGTTACAGCTCAGTGCAGATGAGGATGGATGGAGAGAGCATCTGCGGAAGCGAGAAGACATCGATGAGCGCCAATAGTCGTTTAACCTTAGCCACGCATGCACTTACTTTGATTGCGGCACCTAAATATAGAGACAACTTCACAACATCAGAGCGCATTGCGGCGAGTGTCAAAGCCAACCCGGTTATTCTGCGTGGGCTGCTGAGCATGCTGGAGAAGCACCATCTGGTCAATGTTCAGCGCGGCAGCAATGCTGGCTGGAAACTTGCACGTCAGCCAGAGGAGATCACTCTCCTTGATGTCTATCGTGCAGTCGAACCAGGTTCGCTCTTTGCAATGCACCATACGCCGCCAAATCCACGCTGCGACATTGGTTGCAGCATCGGTTCCGTGCTTGAGGATGTGTATGCCAACATCCAGAACACGCTGGAACTGGAACTGGCACGTGTGACCATTGCCGATGTCTTGCGCGACACCTATGCTGCTACGGCGGCACTACAATGACAAGATCACACCTTGCAAATCCTTTCCAGCAAAGATCAATAGGCGGAGCAATAGTATTTTGGCTCCACTAAGAAGGAGGATATTTTGTGTGCGCGCCGATACAACAAAAACTATTACAATGAGTTGAGCTGATGAAAGAGCCGCGCCTGGTGCTGGCCTTGTTGCCTGCGCTGCTCTGGAATCTGGGCATCTATATTGTCTATACCTACGTGGCGCTGCTGCTTCAGCACAATCTGAACATTACTGACGTGAGCCTTTTCCTGCTCATCTTTGGTCTGGGGCCGATGCTGGGTAACTGGATCTGTGGAGTTGTCATTGACCGTATTGGCTCAACGCGTCCGATTTTCTTCTTTCTTGTCGCGGTGCTGGTCCTCGAACCCTTATTGATGCTAACCACGCATTCGATGATAGGAGCGTTCGTCACGCTTTTCGTATGGGGTCTGTCATACCAATGCTCTTCACGCCACAGCAACATCGTTTGCTGCAACTGGCACCCAAGCATACAAATGTGATTCTGGCGCTCAATAACTCCACCTTCTACCTGGGTATCGCCGGAGGTGCTGCGTTGGGCGGCCTGGCGCTACGGGCTGTTGTCGTCTCACAACTTGGTTGGATAGGCGCTGCCTGTATTCTGCTGGCCCTGCTGCTCTTCGCTTTGAGCACCCGTTTGAGCAGGCGCGGCAACGTGGGCGAGGCGTCAATGGAGGAGAGCGTTCAGCGGGAAGAGGTTATGGTCGTTCCCGAATAGCCCACGAGATGCGCAACGAGATACGCGGTAAGCAGACTGAATGATGTGGGCAGCCTCCACAGACTACCTCACTGGCACTGCCAGCTTGCTCGCAATTTCTTGAGTGTCATTCCAAGACAGGAAAATGGTTACGCGCCAAAGGCAGGCTCAGAATCAGTTCATGGAATCGTGCCTCTCGTTACGCAACCTGTGGGCAATTCGACGAGACGTCAAGAACTCCATACAAAACCGCAAGATTTTCCTTGTCAGCCTGCAAGAAGCTCACTAGCATAGAAATAGATGAGGATAGGATGGCAGAGCAAGCGATGCATGTGTCTGATCTGTGGAGAGAAGCATTCTGTCTCTCATGTGGGACGGAACGTCATTTGAACATTGCCTAAGGAGGCCTGATATGCCCATTAGCGAACATACTGTCAAGACCGAGAGACATACAACTTTCTATCTGGCGGCAGGGCCGGAAAATGGCCCGCTCGTCATCTTCGTCCATGGCTGGCCTGAACTATCCATGAGCTGGCGGCATCAACTTCCCGCATTGGCGGCGCTGGGGTTTCGTGCCATCGCGCCCGACATGCGTGGGTATGGGCGTTCCTCCATGTACACCCAGCCCAGTGATTATGCTCAGGAACACATCGTCCGTGACATGCTTGAGCTCGTGGATGCTCTGGGCAGAGAGAAGGCTGTGTGGGTCGGTCATGACTGGGGAAGCGCGGTCGTGTGGAACCTGGCCAGTCATCATCCCGATCGCTGTCATGCCGTCGCCAGTTTCTGTGTGCCCTACTACACGATGGAACGAGGACTGGACCAGCTGCTGGCCCTGGTCGATCGTGAGGTGTATCCCGAAAACGCGTTTCCTGCTGGTCAGTGGGATTATATGCGCTATTATGAAGAGAGTTTTGCTGAGGCGATCGCGCCTATGGATGCGAACGTCTCCCAATTTCTGAAGCTACTGTTTCGCAAAGGGGATCCCGCTGGGGAGGGGAAGCCAGCTCGTACTGCGACGGCCCGCGTCTTTGGGACGAGTGCGATTCCCGACCTGCCACGAGACGACGACGTGGTGAACGAGGAAGACCTGAGCATCTATGTCTCCGCGCTGGAACGCAACGGATTTGCTGGGCCATCTTCCTGGTACCTGAATCATGGCGTCAACGCTGAGTATGCTATGACAGCACAGAATGGCGGCTACCTCGATATGCCCGTCTTATTCCTGAATGCTCGGTATGACTACGTGTGCGAGTGCACGCATTCGCGCTTGGCTGAGCCTATGCGCACCTACTGTCGCAACCTCACAGAAGAGACGATTCGCTCAGGCCATTGGCTGGCACAAGAGAAGCCGGTTGAGGTGAACACGAGGTTGGTAAAGTGGCTGGCGGCTACGGTCCCTGACGTATGGCCACAGCAGCAGTGAGGACATGGTTAAAAAGTAGCGAGCTAGCAGAAAATGTGCCTCTTTGAGAAGGAAGAACCAAACACTTTCCTGAAAGCGAGGTACATATGAATAGTATCGCCGATGGATCAGTAATCATCCAGAGCACTTCGGAGTCTGTTTCCTCGACCCCTTACTGGTTTGGCGAAATGGCGCTGAGGGCAGCCTATCTTCGTAAACATGGTATTCTGACGAAGATCAGCGAGCGGGTCCACTTTACCTGTAAATTTGCACGCTTCGTGGGCCAACGGAGCAGTGGATCGCTGCGTCAAAGAGACCGAACCTCCCACGCAATGAGCGAAATTCCTCCACGAAGTGTGCAAATTTACACATGGGGAGGAAGAGACGGAGAATTTGAGGAATCGGTTTATTGACAACTTTCTCTGATGGGCCTGGAGGTGGCGAGCGGCTTTTCCAGATAGCAAGGCGTCTCCATCCATCCTTGCAAAATCGGTCAGCCCTTCAGTTTATTTACCAGCAACGAGGATCATATTGTGAACGAAGCGCGATGAAAGTTTGCTCGCGAGGAGTAAGATTGCGAACGGGTCGCGCATACGTCTCTATCCCACGGCTATTTCTTCGTACCAAGGTAAAACCTGATGCTCGGTAGAGAGTTCCTTTGTGCCTATGTGAATCACAATAGCTTAGGATTTCACGAATCTGGTATGGTTCATCCATCCACACAGGAGGCTTACAAATCAGATAGTGAAACACGATCAAGTCTATGGCCTGACCAATGAGAAAGCTGGCCACAGAGGAATGCCAGTGCAGTTTCCTATCATAAAAACCAGGGAGAATGCTCGGGCCTATCAAATCTTGCGGGTGATACCACTTCCCTTTGGATTGGAGTGAGGGATCAAGCCATACCCGTGCAAGATTGAGAATCTCCCACCTGCTCAATCGGCATTTTCCCATTCGCACATCTTCTAGCGATCCATACCAGCCATTCACTTTTGTCGTCTCCGGACGCCCAAAGATCAGGCAGCCTACCCGCTCATTGAAGAGCGTCACCAGCAGAGCTACTGGGCTACATCGCACGTCAACTGGTGTATGTAGATAGTGATGCTCTACTACCTGCTCTTGTGCCCAATCCAGGCCATTTCTATCTGCCACGGTTAACGCAAGCATCTTTTCTCCCTTCGAGGATACGAATAGCCTCTCTTTTTCTGTGGCAATTGCTTTTGCGCAGGAAAAGAAGGGTCAAAACTAGCGAATGTGGACTAATTCCGTCCACATTCAGCTTAGATTTTTATTCTATAGGCAAATCTCAAACCAGTCGGACCATAACATTACTGCTCGCCGAGACAAGGCATCTCTCGATTTGGATACGTGAGTACACTGGATAGAGAGAAAGGAGTAGTATGAAGCTATCTGCTGAAACAATTCAGCTTATGGTCCAAGTGTATGAGGAATGGACGCAAAACCTCTCCCACCTGGGCCGACCTTTAGAGACAATGACCTGGGCCTATCAACAGATCTGCGCCGGTGAGGACCCCTGGACTGGCCTTGGTAGCTTTAGCCATGCCTGGTACGGCTATGCCAAAGACAGGCGCGCAGCTCTCGTTAATGACCCGCTGGTCAGGCCGCAGAAAGAAACAGAGTATACCCGGCGCTGGGCAGCTTTCTGCGCTGCATCCGTCGAATTTCTCTGTGAGCGCTATGACGTGCCGTGCTCAGACTGGGTAAACGATTCCTACTATCAATTATCCACTCCCTGGTCTGGAAATAATTCTTTTCCAGCAATAACCCCGGATCGCATGGCAACAACGCCGCCGCCATTTGCCAAGCGCAACATCTTTTGTGGCAACCGGATATTCCAGAATAAGTACGAAATGTATGCCTGGACCCAGGAGGCCCGCGCGCAAGGCATCACTGATCCCGCCCAGGTCTGGGCCTATGCCCGCGACAAAGAGATACGCATCCACGGTGGCTAGGCTCAAGGCATTGCGCAAAGTTGTGAGGCTGGCTTTAATATAGGAAAGCCATGCCTGGGTAAGATGCGTGCCTGCGGCTTTCCATCGGCTAGCAAGACAATAAAGGCTTGACTATATGCAGACTGCCGACCAGCTTCGAGAAAGATCCTGCGTGCCTTTTCTGCATTCTTGCCTCTATAAAGCAAGCGCTTATCGGCTCTGACGCGGTAGCGGGTCATAATCGCTTCTCACTTAAGGCGATTGCAAGCTGACTGAGCGTATAGTCGCTGCTAGCCAACTCATTAAAGGCGCAAAGAATGATACAGGCATCATCCAGGCTGAGCGGATGACCGAGCAGCAAGGCCCAGATAAGCAGGGGATGCCGATTGCTCTCGCGGGCTAGAGCAAGAAGCGAGACGTTATGCCCCCATTGAAAAATCTGACAGAAGGTAGGCTTCATTATGACCTGCTCCCTTGTCGCAGCTTGACAGCAGCATCATTGACCTCAATGACGATATCAATCGCGCGCTCTTCCCCTATAAAGGCACATAAGGCTTCATAATGCTGCTCCACGCGCTCCATACGCGCCCGGATAAAGCTATGTTGAGCTGCAATAGATAGACCGTGCAAGCCCTGTACTGCAGCCACGTACTCGTTTTCGATCTGCTGCCGTAATCTAGCAACCTCACTAACGCTATCATTCAACATCTCTGTTCACTCCTGCTAACAAACGATCCAGCAAAACTTAACAAGGGCGATGGCAGCGCCATGGAGACAGTAAAACGCTGCCATCATGATGATCGCGGCGTAAAGGCGCTAAGAGATCGGTCACACAGGTAAGGAGGGCCGCGACCACACTCTCAGTGTAGTTGCTCCTGTGGCCTGACACCAGCAATTTTATTGTAGTTTCTTTGTCTCTTGCTGTCTTTTTGTAGTTTTATGGTATTTTTAAACTTTCCATCGTTATATATAATTACAAGCAAGCGATATTACAAAATATAAAAGCTGGACAAAGCAAATCGAGCGGGTTATACTGATGATATCAAATACGAGAATGTGCTGAAGATGGAAGGGGCAGTTCATGGAACGCATGAGGTTGGCAGAGGCGCGCAAACACAAACGGTGGACTCTGCAAGAAGCTGCAGAACGGCTTGAATGTACTGTTCAATCGCTTCATCGCTGGGAGAAGGGCATCGCTACGCCCCATCCCTACAACATTCGCAAACTTTGTGACGTCTATGGTCAGACAGCAATTGAACTAGATCTGGATAACCCTATTAGCGGCAAATTGCAAAGCGAAACCTTATTGTCAGGGACGAATATAGTTCAAGAAAATACTTTTGTTACTACGGACCTTACCATGCGCCTCCTGGCTCTTGCTTTTATGCCTCATAGCACATTTCAAGAGGTACAAGATGCCATCAAAAAGATCTCTGAGGACGAAAACATGAACTATAATCTGATTTCCCGTCGTCAGGCCTTACGCCGATTGGCAACTTTACCATTCGTAACATTTCTAGGCGTACAGCCGCGTTCTCGGCAAATCAACGATATACTTACCCAAAGTGCGGCCAGTATTGCCGCCTGCTGGGAATTAAGTAGAAGTAGCGATGCCTCTGATATCTCCCTGGCCTTCAATAGCGTTAGTGCCTATATCGCGCCGCTCAAAGACCTTATACTAGATACTGGAAGTCAGCGCCGTAAAGATGTTGCTAGCCTGGTTGCTCAGAGCAGATTGCTCCAATCAGTGCTAGGATGGCATTTCACCGGCTTAAAAATAGCAGCTTCCTATGGCCAGGAAGCTGTCCTCTATAGCGAGCAGGCCGAAGATGTATTGCTACAGATCAGTGCACTCAAGTGCCTGGCCTGGACCTACTATTACGATCAACGAAGCAAAGAGGCGCTTAACAGCATGCTATGCGCCAGAGAAGTCATGCTACAACATAAATCCTCCATGCCAGATTACATATATAACAATGTCTATAGCACACTGGCACTCATGCAAACTAAAAATAACATTGACGCCACCCGAACCCTTCTTCTTGCCGAGAAAAGTGTGAGAGATGATGCATGTCATATCTATGTTGATCCGCCCGTGAGCACTTTTATTCGCAATGCCGGCATCACCTTCTATCAAGCAAAAAATTATACTCAAGCAATGAATATGTTGAGCCAGCTCGTCAATACAGATGATCTTACGGTAAAACGCTCGCTCCCAGAACGTACGCGTATCGAGATCATCAATACAATGACGCTGACCTTGCTAAAAAGTCCAAAGAAGGATATGGAGAAAACATTGCATCTCTGGCAAGCGGGCATGCAAGGAGCTCAGGCTTTACGCAGCGAGCAGCGCTACAGCGAGGCTTCTCTTGCCTATGAAATTATGCAAGCGCTCTGGCCTGGCGAGAAGCGCGTGGGCGAGGTACGTAATCTGCTCGTTCACTGGTAATCTTCTGGGCAGGCGAAGAGAAAAAGTCAAGACAAAAATGATGGAGATGGTGAGGGTCGGCATATGGAACGCACGAGGTTGGCAGAGGCGCGCAAACAGAGACATTGGACCCTGGAAGAGGCTGCCGAACGGCTTGAATGTACTATTCAATCACTTCATCGTTGGGAGAAGGGCATCGTTACGCCCCATTCCTACAACATTCGCAAACTTTGTGACGTCTATGGCGTAAGCGCAGACGATCTAGGATTAGAAGAAAAAAGCTTCAACGTACAAGATACTGAAAATAATGCAGCAAAATATCTTCGTTCTGATTTGTCAATGTATCTCATGTTCCTTACAATCGCTGAATATAACACTTATTGGCAAGTACAAGACACGCTTAGCAAAGCTATAGAGGAGTTTCCCATGGATACAGGCGCTGAGGCAACACAACAGCGGCATAAAGCTTTGCAGCGCTTAGCAATGTTCCCCCTGCTTCTCAAAGGCCAGCGGCCAGCCGAAGAATTAGTAAATGTTTGCGCTGCAGGCTTAACAGCCTGTGGTTATCTTGCGATTAGCAACCATGAGGATATACAATTCGCAGCCTCAATGATTACAACCTACCTATCTCTTCTACAATCGATAACTGATTCTCCTAAATATCAAAAAGCTGCCGCCGCCTTAATTGCGCAAGCCTTTCAACTCCAATCAAGAGTAAGTTATCACCTTCAGGGTGTTCTACCCGCTATTAGTTTTGCAGAGCAAGCAGTGAATTGGGCAAGAAAAAGCCAGAATAAAATTATCCTCATCATGGCTCAGCGAGAATTGCTAGCCGCCTACGAATGGACAGCCCTGCAATACCGCCCGCAAGCGTTGCACATTGCCGAAGAAACACAGCATTTGATGGAGGCAAAGCAAGGCCCAAAACCTGCGTCAATGCTTCAGTCATGGGCCTATACAGGCCTTGCCAAGTATCAAGCCCTTAATAGGCGCAAAAATGAGATGGAGCTTGCTCTAGAAAGGGCTGAAGAAACCTTCTTTTCAGAACAGGCTGAGTATGTTCCAATCTACATTGTTCACAGTCATGCACGCCTATTAAGACATAAGGCTATCTCTTACGCCTATCTTGGCGATCAAACCCGGGCATTAAACATCTTTGGCAGCATCATCGACTTGAAAAATAGCAATTTCAACGCGCTGCTTCCAATGGCTGAACGCACTTACCTGGGTGTGCTTAGCGAAACAATGTTCTCATCGCTGAAAGTTCCACGGGAGAAGAAAGATAAAGAGCTTTCAATCGCTCTCTGGAAAACTGTGCTTGAGAAAGCCACACACTTACAAAGCGAAACATACTTTAACGAAGCAAGCTCTGCATACCAGATTATAGAGGGCATCTGGTCTGGTGAAAGGGATATTACCGAGGTGCGTGATCTGCTCGTCCACTGGTAAACCACAGGAGGGGTAAAAATGGATCAGGCTGCGCGCAGCAAGCTTTTGCCCCTTTACCCCTCTTCACAGCATTGATTGTATGCTAAGAAATGCGTTCAAAGACGTCTGCACCTACCGTTGTTGCCTCCCACGGCCCCAATTGTTGGTTTCTAGCAGGTGCGCCTTCCGCTTCGGCAGTCAATCTCTCACTGGCTACCAGGGTGAAAAGCGTCTCAATACGGCCTTCGCGCAGCATTCCTGTCCACGAAACTACGAATTTCGTATATGGAGACCCATTGAGCACAAAACTTATAAGGTTTTCCTGGTGGACGCCCACAATAGCAATCTCGTGGCCTTTGATGCGACCATCCACTTTTGATCTAAACCATCCTGCTATTCGTCCGTTTGACTCGTCAGTGATCTCAAGCTGTGATCCATACTGATTTCGCCAGGAACCCTTCAAGGCCATTACTATTTTCCTCCTCTTAAATTTGTTCTCGCTTTTCTCCATAATGCACGCACAAGCAGAAGAAAAGGTTACATCGCAGCAAGTGATGCGATTGTTCACTCTTGCCTAGCGATAAGCCAGAGCCTGGCTACATTGAGCTTATCCGAAGTAGGCTGAAGGAAATGTATGCTTTAGCCTTTGAGGTATGGCCAACCCTCCTTGTCATAGGCCGTCGTATCAAGGGTAGCGAACCAATCGAAATCTGTGAAGCTTTGGGGACCCAGCGATTCCGTATAGCTCCTATTGTTTGTACTGCCAGAGCGAAGAGGAAGTGTGGCAATTTCCGCAGTCGGCAGCCCTTGCCCTTGATGGGTGGGAATAAACCGCACCGGCCCGGGAGCTGCCGTGAACCGCTCCTCAAGCGTCCCGGCTTCTGGCTGGCCGATCCCGTGGACTGGCGAGGAGACTACGGCTGAGCCGATGGCGACATAGCGGCGACCGTACATTGTGTGCAGATGCGATCCAACGGGCCACCAGTTTACCTCCTCACTCCCCAATTGCCACTGCACCTTTCCCCGCTTGAGATGGCTGTTATGAGCAAACACCAGGACCTTGCCTGACCCCTGTTCACGGGAGACGATGTAGGCAAGGTTGTCTGCCATCATGGAGGCCCGGATGCCGAGCAGGATGGCTTGACGTTTCTCGGACTCTTGCGCTAAGGCTGCATGAAAGTTCAGGAGTTGTCGAGCCATTTCGGCAAAGTGGACGGCTTCCTGATAGCTACTCTCGTCGCTCCTGGCGACAAGTTCGGGACGGCGCACGCGCAGCTGCGAAATCAGCTCCTCTGTCTCGATCCGCAATGCGGAGGCTTCGGATGATCTCCCTATCGCTTGCGTCGGATCGAGCGTGGCAGCTGGATTCTCCCAGGCAGCATCTTGTCCGAGCAGCGGATCGATGCGCTTTCGATACTCCTGAGCAAGGGCCTCATCAACTAAGCTGAGGTAATCAAGGGCAACATGGAGTGTCTGACGGGGACTATCAGCGACCATATCAGTCGGGCTATCGAACCCATAGAAATGAAGTTTCCGCTGCTGCGCTGGATCAGCATTGTAGCGCCTCATCCACTCGACAAGTTCTCGATTTGCCTCAAACTTGCCGAAACCGTGGCTAAATCCAGCCTCCTGCACTGCCTCGTAGGAGGCCGGACCGCGACCAAGCACGTATTCGTTGACGATCTGGCCCTGCGGAAAACTGCTCTCAATGGCAATGGCGCTGTAGCCATGGGCTTCGACAAGGCGCTGGAAGAGCTTGTTGCGCAGGATCAGCAGATCTTTCCCTCCATGAAGTGCTTCTCCAAAGCCAAGCACGGCAACCGAATCGCCAGATGCGCCGATCACCTGATCAGCTGCGGCATTGAAGTCCGAGCGAGCATCGAGTGAGCATGAAATCGTCTCATGTACAATCCAGTCGTCGAGTGTCGCATATACTTCTGCTGCATGCGTCATGAATCTACCCTCCATTATTTTCACTTTACTATTCATCTAATGAGAAATTTTCTCCTTCTGCCGAATCTCACTCCTCTGCTCTCTTCTACCATCTGGGAATATGGGAGCCTGGGCAAGTGAGAACCCGCTCCGGGCTTCGGCAGGTCTCTTAGAAAACTGGATGCATGCATCTCCGATCCAAGCTGGCCGGGCTTTTTCTGGATCACGTCTCTACTGTACAACACAGATGCAATATTAGAGGGTAAAAAGAGAGCCAGGCACGCGCATTTGGACAGCAATGAGGCTGAGACCGCTCAATACGCTTATAGTTCTGTGAGAGACCGAAGAGGGTTTGGCAAAAAGTTTCAACCTCGAACTTGAGAGTTTTACATGAAGCTGGGCAACACTTTGCTCACTAGCAAGTCTTCCTAGAGCGACTGGCATGAGCGTCGATCCTGGTGCGCAGCTATGAAGCCTAGAAGGTATACACAACTTTGTGCCGCTCATCCCTCATTCTATGAGTTTCTTGCACAGTAGAACTATGACCACTTTGCGACATATCGAAAACTTTATTACGACATATCGAAAACTGTTTTATGATATTTGAAGCCTATATTTAACCTTAGAAATGCTGATATATCAAGAAAAAACTTTTGTCGCCATTCGATCAGTAAGCAAAATTCACGCACCTTACGTGAGAGGAGATTATTTATGCCAAAAACGTTTGTCGCACCAGAGAGGGCAAGAGAGTTCGAACTGGGAACGCCAACCAGGTGGCTTGGATACGCGGCCTTTGCCTGGGGGCTTTTGTCAGGGCTGAACCATGCATATGTAAATTTCATTCAGGATTTTAACCAGGCCATACACGCGAGTATAGGAATCTTCCTTCTAGTAGCGCTCCCAAGCCTGCTCTATTGGGCCGGAGCCTTTGTCGCTCTGGCCCTCGTTTCTAAGTGGGGAAGAAAGATACCAAGACTGCTTCTACTTATTCTCATATATATACTTGACCTTGTATTCCTTAAATTTGGCACCGGGCCGATCTTATCGGCAATACAGGGGCGGACAGCAGATTCCCAACTCTTCTACACCTGGGGTTGCTGGGTGCTCCTTGGGGCCATCCTCTTCATCTGTCTGAGCATCTCTGCAACCAGAGCGTTGGTAATTCAGCGAAGAAGCAGGCCAGCCAGCTAACAAGAGATTAGCCGGCAAAAATTACTAATAGCGCGGAAAAGCTTCCATAGAGCAATCAGAACTGGTTTTCGTCCACCTGAAAGGGTTCGCGGAAACCATCAGCCACTCAAGCAAGATAAGGCTCAAGGTAGCGCTGCAACAGGGTTTTCAACTCATTTATCAGCACTTTCCGTTCAGCTTCCTCAGCCTTAAGTATCAGCCTCGGAACCGCTTTGAAGAGCTGGACGCTCATAGTCGCACTGAGTCTACGCTCTTTAGCAGGAAGGTGGGGGGCACGTACCTGAAAGCCAAGCTCAAAGCGGGCCTGGAGCTCTTTAGGCAGTTGCTGCGTCAGACCCGCTACGGCTAAGGAAGGTGGCGCATCAAACAAGATGTCGAAGGCAGGATGAGCCAGATGAAACGCAATCAAGCCGTCAACAACCTGATCGAGCCATTGGGAGAAGGGCAGCGCTGCTGCCTCCAGTGAAAAAATAGTGCCATAGACACCTTGGAGTTCCTCAATGTAGCGGGCCGCCAGAGCCTGGGCAATCTCTTCTTTATTAGAGAAGAACTGATACAATGAGCCGGGCGAAATCTCGGCCTGAGCCGCAATCTGATGAGTGGTGACAGAATCAAAGCCCTCTTTCGCAAAGACGGTTTCAGCCGCATCAAGAATAGAAGCGATCCGCTGCAATCCTCGCGCTCGTCGCACGACAGGTCGTCCCTCTTTCTGCTGATCCATAGAGTTCTCCAAATCTTCCTTCCCAACAATGGCACTAGATTTTGTTTTTCCTTAATCTTCAAGAAAAACGACTAAAACGACGCAAAACCATTGACTTTTATGTCTTTTTAGTCGTACAATACCAAGGTAAGCGACTTTTATGTCGCCTATATAGTATAGCGCGGCAGGCTAACCTTGTCCACACGAAGAGGACATAGCCAGGGCTCCTTCATTTACGCGTGAGTGAAGCGCCCACCAAGCCTGCTGAGAGGAAATTCCTCACTCAATGACCAGGTAAATTAAGAAAGGATAGCAACACTAATGCCAGTTCTTTTTATTGAGAGCCCAGAAGGGCTTAACGCAACCAGCAAAAGGGCACTCGTGCAAAAGACGATAGCTGCTATGTATGCAGCCTATCACTTGCCCGACGACCGCGTGTATATTCGTGAGTACGCTATTGGAAACGGGGGGCACACGGATTTGAGCACAAGTGACGGGCACGTGCTCCTTAATCCTGAGCCTGTCAGGCCTGTCTTAAGCATGATTGCTCCGCCAAATCTGCCACTGGATGCCAAGCGCAAGTTGATACAGAATCTTACCGAGGCAGTTGCTGAAGTGTATCAGATCAGCGACAAGCGCGACATCTTGATCTTCCTGCAGGAACATCCGCTAGAAAATGCTGCCAACAACGGGTTCTTGCAATCCGAGAACCCGGCTTTCGCCATTCCTGACCTTCAGTAACTAGAGAGCCCATAAACTGATACCCGGTCAGATAGAGCTCTTTATAATGAGGTAGATAGCTGTGCTCAATCCGCCCTTAGAGAGGACTGAGTACAGCTTTAGTCTTGCTTTCTATCCAATCATCGAAAGCATGTAGCCAGAGAGGAGAGGTAAGCAAGCGTCCATCAGGTGATAGTGATAACTGGGGACAAAGCAGCCATGACCAGCGTCAAGACATGTTGGGCCATCTCTTCCAAAGGAATGGTTCGTGGCTCCCGGCTCCATTGGGCGGCAGGGCCAAAGATGGTCCAACTAATAACCATGGCCGTGGTTTTTATGGTCTCCTCGGTAATGGGGATCTCGTCGGCAGCGCGCTTCAACCAGATCAGAAGGACCTCGCAGAGCTCTTGCTGTACAGCGACTTCAAAAAAGGGCTCAAACTGCTTATCAGCCGGCCTGATATAATCGCGAAAGAGGGCCAGAAACCTGAATACATCAAGGATCAGGCTATACAGGGTATGGCGCTGCAGGGTAGACGTAGCCGCAAGCTGACTTGAAATCGAGCGTCGGAACTTCTCACGCATCCACGCATCTAAAAGTGCATATTTATCGTCAAAGTGAGCATAGAACGTGGCCCGATTAACAGTAGCGCGCGCCGCTATCTCCTGTACCGAAATGGAATGGATGTTACGCTTCTCTTTGAGTAGCGCCATAAACGCCTGCAAGAGCAATTGCCGGGTCCGCTTCACGCGTGGATCAGCGCTATTGCTTACTACGGACATTGTTTCTCCCTGGCTTTGCTATGATCTTCTGTTCCTGAGGGAGTATACCCCAATAGTTATAGAACATCAATAGAGCAATCGCGGCCCAAAACCTCAATACGGCTCTCGTACATGTCGCAATCTACGATTTACCACTATAAAGTTTTTGCCATACCAGGCCTTAAACGATCCAAGCTTTCCTGCAAATTCCCCCTCCACAGTCCAACTGCTTATCAACGTCAGCTCGATGAGCCTGCAGAGCAGAATTTACCCCAGGTAATACCTGCTGAGATGGATGCAGCATAATGAATAAGCAGCAATAAACGCAGGAAAAGCGAATAAGCCCTTTCCACTCTTAAGCAACAGGAACACAGCTCCTTAAAAGACATAACCATAAATTACAAGCATTACATTATTTTTTAGATTAATATATTATTTTGTATTATTATATACATTTGTATTTTATTTAGCATAATCTCAGCGAATGTTTTATTAAGAAATAATTAAAATTAGGTAATAAAGAGATAAAAGCCTTTAATTCTCTATTAAGGACTGATTAAAATAGGTAGTAATACCGATCCTAATAGGTAAGAGAGCGATACATTAAACCGATGAAAATGTAGGAGAATTATGAAAAGCTCTTCTGAAGACAATATATTAGGAGTACATGATATAGTGGAAGACCTGCAAGCATCCCAGGCAGGGATTCCGCTGCACAGAGGCCGGGTGACATATGACGCAGTTATCCTTGATGCTAAATTGCGCCAGGCCTTGATGACAACGCGCTCTCTGGGACGCCGAGGCAAACGGGTTGCGGCCCTGGAGACGACCAGCGCCATGGAAAAATCGAAGCATGTACCTACCTTCGCCTCACGCTGGTGTCAGCAAGCCGGGATTGTCCCCGCTTATGAGCAGCGCGCAGAGCCCTTCCTCGGCGCCTTAAGGCACTTTCTCGACCAGTATGGCGCACGCGTCTTGATCAGCGCTTCAGACGGAACCATTGCCGTACTGCGCAAACATCGCGAGGAAATTGAGAAAAAGGGCACACGCCTCGCCCTACCAACAGAAGCGTCTCTGGCCATCGCCATCGATAAAAATCGTACTCTGGCCATCGCAGAAAACCTTGGGCTTGGCGTTCCCCGAGGAGTAAAGATCACAAGCCCTGGCGATGTTAAGGCTGCGCTCAAGGAAATCGGCTTGCCCGCAGTGGTCAAGCCAACCGAATCCTGGCTATGGGGCGAAGGGCAAGGAAGCCGACTCACCTGTAAGCTGGTAACTACCGCCGAAGAAGCCCAGCGCGCGGTAAACGATTTAACTGCAGCAGGAGGCAGCGTCCTTTTCCAACATTTTCTCAGTGGGCGGCAGGAATCTATCAGCCTGTTCTATGTACGTGGCCAAACCTATGCTCGTTTCGCCCAATGGACCAGGCGCGCGCACCCGCCATTGGGGGAGTCTCCACCTATAGAGAAAGCATCGAGCTACCCACAGATACCACCACACAGGCCGAGCGCCTGATCAGAGAAATAGGGCTCGAAGGCTACTCGCAGATCCAGTTTCGGCGCGACAGCCGTGGCAAGCCGTATTTGATGGAGATCAATCCTCGCCTGACCTCGGGCGTCGAGATAGCCGTACGCGCGGGCATAGATTTTCCCTACCTGGTCTATCAATGGGCCAACGAAGAGCCCCTTATGCCCAGCCCTGGATATCGTACCGGCATGCGTATGCGCTACCTGGAAGGGGATTTGCTCACCACCCTGCAAACCATCGTTCAGCGCGGTCGGCCAGGAGTTACACCACCGCTGCAAGCCCTGCTGGAATTCCTTACCGACTTCTTTGTACCATCAGGTTACGATTACCTCGATTGGCAGGATCTTGGACCAACTTGGGCAGCTATAGGAGAAATGGTAGATCACGTACAGTACCGGCTGAAGCACCATCTCTGACCGTCAAAATTAGCTTTCAATTCTACTCAATGAAGCACAACGTTGTGCTTCATGAGCCTGCAAATGAGCTATCCGCCCGACTTCATATGCTCTTTTCGCATCTTAATATAGCTTTAAGCCCGCCAGGAATCAACAATAGCCTCATCAACACGTAGCATTCTTGCCACAGATCAGCTATAATGAATCTTAGCAATCAAATGCATAGCGCCATATCCTGAAATGGGGAAGAAGTATACCAGGCGCGGAGATCAAATAGCCTGCGTTGCCAAAAACACATCAGCCGGGGATCATGGCAAAAACTCTTTACTCGTTGGCCAGCTTTTGCCCATAAAAGCCAAACAGATCATACTCTGGGGAAACACAGCTCCACCGCAAAGGGCCCTTTGCGACCAAAGTCAGTTCTGCATAAGAAGCTCGCCAATTGCTAGCTCTGCAAACGGGCAGAAGCTCATGAGACATTTTATCAGCGGCAGGAGAGGAGAATAGGCGAAGGCAGATTACATTCAGTTAGCTGCAGGTTCTGCACTTGACATTCTGTGGTACATGCTGTTATACTAATGCTGACTCCGCGACAGGTATTTCTCCCATTTAGTAGTAACCCGTGCAATCTATGCTGTAGAAGGGCTGTACCTCTTTTGCCCTTCACGCAATGCCACAAAAGATTCAAAAAGGGTGAAAATTGTTCTCTATAATTACAGGCTATTTCCCACAAATCTTAAAAACCTCTATAGGAAAAGGTAGAAAGGAGAATAGGCGTATTCAAATAGAAATCGCGCCTGAATACCGTGAATATCACTGAGTTAGAAGCAAGGACTGTCAGCGAGTTGCGAGAGCTGGCCCGCGATCTCGAACTCTCTGGTTACAGCACGCTGAAGAAGCAAGAGCTTATTTTCAGAATTTTGCAGGCCTACACCGAGCAGCAGGGGAACATGTTCAGTGCAGGCGTCCTGGATATAGTTGAGGAGGGATTTGGCTTCCTGAGGCAGGAACATTTCTTGCCAGGCAATAAAGATGTCTACGTTTCACAATCGCAGATTCGCCGTTTCGGCATGCGCGTAGGCGATATGATCTTTGGGCAGGTGCGGCCTCCCCGCGATAACGAGAAGTTCTACAGCTTGTTACGCGTCGAAGCCATCAATGGGCAGAACCCCGAAACGGGCAAACGCCGTCCATACTTTGACCATCTGACCCCCATCTCGCCGCGTGAACTTCTCAACCTGGAAACGACAGGCTCCAACCTCTCCGGTCGCCTGATTAATCTTATCGCTCCTATTGGCCGAGGTCAGCGCGGCTTAATCGTCTCTCCTCCTAAGGCGGGCAAGACTATTCTGTTAAAAACTATCGCGAACTCTATCACCACGAACTATGAAGATGTTCATCTCATGGTTGTCCTGATTGGCGAGCGCCCCGAGGAAGTCACCGATATGAAACAATCGGTAAAGGCCGAGCTTGTCAGTTCCACCTTCGATGAACCACCCGAGGCCCACATCTGGGTCGCAGAGATGGTCTTAGAGCGCGCTAAGCGCCTTGTGGAAAGCGGACGCGATGTGGTTGTACTGCTCGATAGCATTACACGCCTGAGCCGTGCCTACAACCTGTTTGTGCAACCGAGCGGGCGTACACTCTCGGGCGGCCTTGATCCAAGTGCCTTATTTCCACCCAAGCGTTTCTTTGGCGCTGCACGCAAGATCGAAGAGGGCGGCAGCCTTACAGTTATCGCTACCTGTCTTGTCGATACCGGGAGCCACATGGATAACGTGATCTACGAAGAGTTTAAAGGTACCGGCAATATGGAGCTTGTCCTCAATCGTAAGCTGGCCGAGCGCCGCATTTTCCCGGCTATCGATATATCTCTCTCCAGCACACGCCGCGAAGAGCTCTTGCTCGAAGAGAAGACCTTGCGCGCTGTGGTGACTATGCGCCGGATGTTCTCAGCGCTAGCCGATCAGCCTGGGCGCAACGGTCAGGAAGCTACCGAGGCCCTTTTACAGCGTATGTCCAGAACCCATAATAACATGGAGTTTCTTGCTACCCTTAAAGCTGCACTCAAATGAAGCGTTATCTAAAGTCTTACTCTAAAAGTTTTTATATATTTGAGGTTATTCTATGATATAATACCTTCGCGCCTGCTCTGGCGCTTCCCCGCTTGTAACACTATTCTTGAACTAGCATGGCCCAAACGACCTTTGGGCCTATCACTCTTGCTCCAGAATGCCTCAAATGTCCTCTTTGCTGCTACTACCCCGCTATGAAAGGTCAGACTTTGCGCTACTTACAGTATGCCTCAGATAAGATCTGACATTTCCACACAAAGAAAGACTCTCCCTTTTCCGCGCTGGCAAAGTCACTGTCTGAGTGCGCTGCTCTGGCTTCGTGATATGCGCAATCGTTTAACAGGGCATCCATGAACCATCAATAGCATCCATATACACAACAGAATACTAGACAAGTCTGGCGAGCAAAGCTATACTGAGAGACATATTTTCCTCATAAAGGTCTAAGGATGTGCCCTGTACTTAAGGCCGTATAAATTAACATAAATATGAATGAAGAATGTCAGAACCAAAAGAGCATCCCAGCACCTATTTCGTGCAAAATCGGGCCAACGAAGAAGAGCTGACCCGCCTTTGCTTGCAAGATAAAATGCTTACTACGGCGATGGGCGGAGTGCTAACTGAACAGTCCAACCCGGCAAGTTTGCAGGCCGTACTCGATATAGGCTCAGGGCCAGGAAACTGGCTTATCGAACTTGCCCTAACATATCCTGGAATCAAGCGCCTGGAAGGTGTGGATGTCAGCGCACGCATGGTCGAATATGCTCGTAAGCAAGCTTCACTTGCTCAGCTAGAAGATCGCCTCCACTTCTCGATGATGGATGCTCTGCGGATGCTAGAGTTTCGGACAGGCTCCTTTGATCTGGTCAATTTGCGTCTGGGGATGAGCTTTTTGCGCACCTGGGATTGGCCAAAGATGATCTGGGAAATGAGCCGCGTTTGCCGCCAGGGAGGCACCATCCGTATAACGGAAGGGAAGGTTTTCGAATGTAACACCCCTGCCCTGAGCCAGCTCAGGGACTTGCTTCTACGTGCAGGTGCGCATGCAGGCCATTTCACTACCACCCGACAGCAAGGCTTTCTCGGTCATATAGAGCCACCATTGCGCCAGCAAGGAATAGGAACGCTACACAAACAGCCTATACATATGCTCTATCAGGCAAATACCGCGCAAGGAGAGCTTATGATCCAGGATATGCGCCATGTTTTTCGGACAGGGCTGCCATTCCTGCGCAAATGGATACGGCTTCCCACTGACTACGAAGCCATCTACGAGCAGGCGCTCGCCGAGATGCAGCAGCCTGGGTTTGTGACCACCTGGGATCTGCTCACCTTCTGGGGCCATCCCCCATCTCGGTAATTTGTTCTCTCACAAACTGTATGGTTCAGAGAAAGCAGGATAAGGCGGACATGACAGATACAGCTTCTAATACCAAAGAGAGCATGCAAAAGATCGTAAATATTTTCACAACTGGCGATCTTTCTGAGGTTGCTTCGCTTTTCTCTTCTACATACATTGATCATCAACGACCGCCCTGGCTCACTATAGATGGCCCCGAGGAATTTAAACACATTGTTCTAGGAGCCAGAAAGGCTCTGCCTAATCTGCGCGTGACTATCGAAGATTGCATCGCAGAGGGTAATGCTATTGCCGCGCGTCTCCATTGGTACAGTACACAACCAGGAGGGAAAAAAATTGAGCGCGAAACTATCGATATGCTTCGTTTCGCTCAGGGAAAAGTGATCGAGCACTGGGGAGCAGAAACATGGAGAAAAGAGGGCTAGCACTTTGTAAACCGCACTTATAATCGCTTCATCAGCGCTCTCCGAAAGCACAAGCCATCTATCAGCGCTCAAGCTCACAGCAATACTAGCGAATTGTCCTTGACATTTTAGTACGATCGTACTAAAATAGAAGCATGGCAAAGACGAAACAGCGCATTATCGCAGAAGCCATCAGGATACTAGCGACATCGGGCTATGCTCAGTTCTCGATTGGAGAAGTGGCTACTGCTCTTGGGGTCAGCAAGGGCGTCATCCATTATCATTTTCCAGAAAAAACCAGCTTATTGCGGGCTATTGTGGAAGACTTTTATCAGCGAGCAGCTGAGTATATGGGCGCTCATATGCGATTGGATACTTCAGCAGCTGAGGTACTTCGCTCTTATATTGAAACCAATCTCACCTTTGTCGCAGAGAACCGCACTGCTGCGGTTGCTACCACCAGCATCATTTTGAATGCTCGCGATAGGGAAGGAAACCCGATCTTTCAAGATACGAGTGGCGACATTTATCAGCCATTGATCGAAATATTCACCTATGGCCAGCAGATAGATGGAAGTTTTCGCAAATTTGATCGTCAGTTGATGGCCACAATTCTGCGCAGCGCCATCGATACCGCAGCCCAATTAGTTCTTCACAACTCGGCAGCTGAAAATGCAGCCTTGCTTCAAGAGATAGTTACCACATTCGATTTAGCAACGAGGAGAAACTCTGATGAGTAAAACTACTAACGATACCTTACGTATTATTGGCATTGTTATCGCCTTAGCGAGTTTATCGGGGATTGTCCGTCCACTGTTTAGTCTCTTTTCGCATGCTCCAGTCGTCTTCTGGTTTTTCGGGATTATTCCCGATGGGATAGGCCCCTTAATCATCTGGATTGTGCTTCTGATAGTCGGGCTTGTCTTGATTGGTAAGACCAAAGAAATCAAAGATGATGCGGGAAATACTCATTAACCCTCTCGACAAGCGCAAGCCGATAGCCCTCCCAACGAGTTGCCGGATCAGCATCCAACAGCAAGGGAGTGGATGCTGAGGGGAATTTTTTCCTTTCGGCAAGCTTGCGCACAGCTCCTCAATCTGGGCCAGGATTGGCAAGCAGCCCTTGCCATCCGGCAGTTAGAGCACCTAACTTGCGCCGCACGCCCTCTGGCCGTAGCCAGCCATAGCCGGCATATTGCAGGCTCCATATTAACCGTTGAAA
Organism: Ktedonosporobacter rubrisoli; assembly: GCF_004208415.1. Taxonomy (GTDB): domain Bacteria; phylum Chloroflexota; class Ktedonobacteria; order Ktedonobacterales; family Ktedonobacteraceae; genus Ktedonosporobacter; species Ktedonosporobacter rubrisoli. Next base: position 1,006,514 of record NZ_CP035758.1, read on the forward strand.
ATCTTTCTCATTCCAGATAGGCTTGCCCTGCCGCTGGCAGCATTTCAGTAGCTCTTGTTGCGTGGGCTGGCGCTCTGCCGATAGCTCACCGGCGTAGGGCGTGTGCAAGGTAAGAAAAGTGCTCAGGTAGGGCAAAGCCGTATCATCCCAGGGCATCAGATCATGCGCCTCAAGCTCCCAATCGAGCTCCCAGAGCTTCATCGCTCCATCAGCGCTCCCCGAAAGCACAAGCCGCCTATCAGCGCTCAAGCTCACAGCAGTCACCACATCGCTATGCCCTTCAACCACCCTTATACACTCAGCACTGGCCACATCCCATATGCGCAGCGTCTTATCGCTGCTCCCAGAAACCACAATACGCTTATCAAAGCTGAGACAAACCGAGGTCACGCTTCCTTCATGGCCACGCAAAATAGCCAGGCATTCCGCGTCAGCCGTTCTCCATACGCGGATTGTTCCATCAGTGCTCCCCGAGACAGCCAGGCTTCCGTCAAAGCTCAGATAGACGCTGGTAATTGCCCCGCGATGACCCGGCAAAACACAAAGGCAGCTTCCAGCGGCTACATCCCAGAGATAGACGCAGCTATCTTCACCACCAGAGATAGCCAGGCGCCCATCAGAGCTTACATAGACGCTTAATGCCGGCCCATAATGGAAACCCTGCATCTTATGCACAAGCAGGCCACGGCTCGTCTCCCACAGCGAGAGCGTACCATCCGCGTGTCCGGCAAAAGCAAAACGCCCCTCAAAAGAGAGACTGATCGCCAGGACTTTTTCGGCATCCCCAATTGTCTGCAAACATTGCCCGCTCTTTACATGCCATAAGCGCAGGTTTCCGTCCTCACGACTGGAAAGAAATAATTGTCCATTACCGCTCAAGCTCAACGCTAGCTTACTATCCCAATGCCCCATTTCATCGTGTACACAAGTCTTTATTTTTTTCCCTTTTTTCATATCCCATATATGTATTTCATTATCCATACGCATTGAGAAGGCCAGCTGCCCATCAGAACTTAAGCAGGCAGCTTTGATAGAGCCAGAATGATCAAGCGCTGAAGAAGGCCCGCGCTCATCAAGAGTTTGGAGCAAGCGATGCGTAAGCAGGCTGCGCCTCTGACAGAAGCGTGCAAGCTGTTGCCAGGCCTCTATATAAGCGGGAGAGCGCTCATAGCCGGGCAAGGCACGCACAGTTTGCAGAGCCTTGAGCGCCTCGGCAAACTGACTGTTACATAGCGCCATCCCGGCTTGATAGAGCAGGCTACGTGCCTGCATCTCTACGCGCGCAGCCTCAGCGGAAACGGTCAGGCGCGCAAGCTGCAAAGTGCCGGCGAACGTCATCGCGTAGAGCCGACGTATGAGCATAATTTCCGAGCCCAGAAGTGCAATAAAGTCATCATCTAACATCTTGCCTGACCAGCCGGGCGCAAAAGTACGTAGGCAGCGCCCACTCGCCAATTCCCACAGACGAGTAATGCCCCGTTCATCTCTTGAGCAGGCCCACTTGCCACAAGAAGACAGGCTGATAGCCTGGATCTGTCCGCTCACCTGGATACATTGGAGACATTGACCCGCCGCGACGTCCCACAATTTCAGCTCACCTTGAGCGTTCGCGACAAACAGCAGATCTCCAGAAGAGCTGAGATCAAGGGCTGTGACCTGTGCGGTTTCGGGCAAATGATCCCGTATGCTAGCCGTGGAGACCTCCCACAGGACGATTCCCTCTTCAGCATAGCCAGCCGCCAGGCTCCCATCTCCGCTCAGCCCCATAGCCTTGCCCTGCCAATCCAGCGTAGCCAGACACTGACCCTTCTCAACTTCCCACAACTGAGCAGCACCATCTGCATCGCTTATCAGGAGCAAACGGCCATCATAGCTCCAGCTGGCAGCCCAAAAACCAGAGGTTGGGAGAATACGCAGATCGCGGCCCGTCGCGATCTTCCATAGGCGCAGCATACCGCTCTGATGAGGGTAGAGCACAAAGCGACCATCCGGGCTGATGCTACCGGGCAAGGACTGACTATGCACCGAAACTTTATGCAATTTGCGCCCCATCTCTACGTTCCAGATGCCCAGGGCAAATTCAGCAGATCGGTTTGGGCGGCTAGAGCCGGAAGGTGAAAGCGCGGGGCTGCGTTCACCTCCTTGCGCCGGTTCCGGGTGAGCGGGCTGAACGTAACGTTCAAGCGAGAGGGCAAATTTGCCATCCCGGCTTACATCTATAAAGCTTTCCGCCTCGCTACGCAAGGCACGCAGATGCTCTCTGCGCAGCTTCATGTAGTGCTGAGCGATCTCTAGTAAGCGTTGCACACCGGCATTCTCAGGAAATTGCTCATCTATATCCTTCAATAAAGTGAGGGCTGCCGTGGGATTATCCTGCTCTAAATAGATCTGGGCCAGCATGCACCCCAGTTGTCCACGTTTATATTCAGGGATGGCAACACCGCTTAAATGCTGGATAAGGGCTTCATCGCTCTGGCCGGCCTGCCGCCAGGATAGAAGGCCCAGATTATAATATGCCTCAATATGATTTGGATCAGCCTCTAAAGCTTGTTGCCACATTTGCCTGGAGCTGGCATAGGTGGTTTGTCGGCTCGCTGGAGCGATCGCGACGCGCCCGACGTGGGCCGCCGGGCTCGCATTTTCCGAAGTTGCTGGATCGTCAGTAGGAGCAGCTTGCGGCTCAGCAGCGGGTGCCTCAAGATCGGTGAGGGCGACTGCGCGATTATTGAGATGATCGGCAAGAAAGGCAAAGGGCGAGAGATAACTACCGAAATAAGCAGAGCCAACTACATGCTTATAAATATCCAGCAATCTATTAGCTACCTCCAGCATACTCGCCGGGCGGGCCTCAACGCGCTCCTGTAGGCACTGACGCAGCAAGGACGCCAGCGCGTCGGGCATCAGCGGAATAGAAGGGTGAACAAGCCCCTGTTGAAGATAATCCTCCAACACATTTCTGGCGGCGGCCCCTCTCTGCCAGGTGACATTTCCGGCAAACAAGTGTAGAATCGAGACGGCCCAGCTCCACATATCGGCCTTACGGCTCAAAGTCCGCTTTGCCGCCTGCTCTGGCGAGCAATAGGCCCGCGTACCGATCTGCTCCTTCTGGGCTTTGCCCGAGCTTTTTCTTTCTCCAGAAATAACAGGCAAACGTGCCAGGCAAAAATCTGTTACCTTCACTACCCTCTCTGCAGTCAGCAACACGTTGGCCGGCTTAACATCAAGATGGAGCAGCCCTTGCTCGTGGGCTGCATGCAAGCCCCAGGCAAACTGAATCGCCACATCGAGGATATGCTCTAGCGCCTGTTGCTGTCCTCCGGCATAGAGACGGTGGTTGCGAATCCATTCCGCCAGACTGCCCCCATCCACGTACTCAGTAAAGATCCAGGGTCCTGTTTTCAGCGTTTGGACGTAGTAGCATTGCACAATATTGGGATGCAGCCCAAGCTGTACCCAGCTCTGTATCTCATGCAGAAAGCTTTCGCGCATCCCTGGTTCAGCCAATAAATCTGCTTTAAGAGCCCTGGCAGCCAGATCGACACCCCAACCATGGTGATGAACCTTATAGACAACACCCTTTCGCCCTTCCCCCAATGCATACATTATCTCATGGTGAGTCAGAATGCGATCACCGCGCTGCCAATCGGCAGGAATCTGGGAGTCAAGATCATCTTTCATCTCAAAACAAAGCCCTTCTTTCTTGCTCGTAGGTGAATCACATATATGTTTTTAACAATAAAGTTAAGGCTTGATTATTTATAGCGGCCCTGAACTTTAGAAATAACAGGGTAGGAGGAGCCTTCGTCATTCAATAAACTTGCTTGAAGGAGGTGAAATACCGCTGAGAGCAAAATCAGGACTAACATCTAAGCGGAGCTGAAACGAAATAGTGAGAGAATTTTTGGCATGCTGATAATTAATAGGCCAGGAAGAATCCCCTTCAGGCTGTAGATACATAGTTCCCCCTTGAACAAATCATACATACATATATATCTATCGAAGTCAATCAGAATTTAGCACATCAACTATAGATCTGCTGTTAGCTAGATTACTTTTTCAATATTTGCAGGCAAAATAAGTGCAGGAAATAAGAGAAAAGATAGTAAAGCAAGAAATTCTCCATTTGCCCGAAATGCCGCCCTGAAGCAGGTTTACAGGTGACAAGCGAGCTTACAGGTAATAGGAGAGAAGAGGGTTTGAGAGAAAGATCTCTCAGAACCCGGCAAGACACAAAACGCCTCCGTCCAGGGGAGGGTAGGATTCTCCAGCTTATTCCCAAACTGCCTGGTGAAAAGAAGAGAGCGCAAACGATCGTGCCAACCCAGCGCGCTGAGCAGGCTAGCCTAAAAGAGCGAGAGCTGAGCTATGTATGTGGAGCTAGCTGCTCTCGATTACGTGGAAGCCTGAAACAGAATGTGGCTCCTTTGCCTTCTTCACTCTCCACCCAGATCTGACCTGCCTGCCGATGAATAATCTCAGCGGCAATGTAGAGCCCGAGCCCAAGCCCAGATTTAGCTGCCTGTGCCGCTTCCTCTATTCTGTAGAAAGGATCGAATATCCTCTCTTGCTGTTCTTGAGAGATGCCGGGACCAAAGTCCTGAACGCAGAGCGTCACCGTTTGTGCATCGGCGTACGCCTTTATAAGGATAAGATCCGTATCGGGCGCATACTTCATAGCATTGGTAAGAAAATTAATAATAACCTGACCGATACGCTCCTGATCGCCCCAGACGCTAGCGTGCGTCGAGCCCTCTATACGCAGGGTATGGCTCTCGCTCGTCAGCTGCAGCTCCTCTACAATTTCCTTGACCAGCGTATCAAAATCGAAATTATCCTCGCGGAACTGGAACGTCCCCCCTTCGATCCTTGTAACATCCGACAAATCATTAATCAGATCCGTCAGCTTCTTGATCTGTTTATCCATGTGAGCAGTAAGCATAGCTGCCTTCTCATCCTCGCCCCTGGCAAAGCGCCGATGCAGCAATTGCGCAAAACCCTTCAGGCTGGTGAGAGGCGTTTTCAGCTCATGCGTCACCATGCTGATAAATTCGTTCTTTCTTTTCTCAAGTTCCTTACTGGCAATCTGCTCGCGCAACAAATTCTCGCGCTCATGCTCGGCTTTTTTACGCTCGATAGCAAAGCGGATTACACGATGCAGCAGCTCGCCGCCAAGCTGACTTTTGGCAATATAGTCATCGGCGCCTGCCTGCAAAGCCTGAATATCGATCTGGCCTGTGTTCATACCGGTCAGTAAGATAATTGGTAGGGCGTATCCCTGCTTTCTGGCTTCCCTGAGCAGCTCAATTCCATTGTTGGGACCCAGCAAATAATCTATCATGCAGAGATCATGACCGCCAGCCAGCATATGAGGTAGGCTGGCCTCATAGGAGGCCTCCCAGATTACCTCATAGTGAGCGCCTGGAATTTTGGCCAGCACGCGCTGCAAGAGGATGTAATCATCCTCATCATCTTCGATCAGTAGAACTTTCGTTGGACGTACTTCCATACATACCTTTCTCTACAAACGGCAGTGTCACAATCTCAAACCAATACTTGCCCAGCATTTGCATGACCTCGATCAGCGCCTCAAACGTCACCGGCTTGGTGATAAACGAGTTCACTCCCAGCTTGTAAGAGCGATAGATATCCTCTTCAGCCTTAGAGGTAGTGAAAACGACGACAGGAATGTCTTTTAGCTCGGCATGAGATTTGAGCTCTTTAAGCGCCTCGCGCCCATCTTTGCGTGGCATATTCAAGTCAAGAAGGATCAGGCCGGGGCGTGGAGCCTTCTCAGTATTCTCATATTCCCCCCTATGGAGCAAATAATCCAGCAACTCTTCTCCATCGCGCACACAATAGAGCTCATTGAGAAGCTTACCTTTTTTCAAGGCCTTTTGTGTCAGAAGTACATCATCTTCATCGTCATCGGCCATAAGGATTACAATTGGCTGGACAGTAGCCATAGCTTACTGATCTCCTTTTTCTTCTATTCCTTGCGTCTCGTGCCCAATGGGTAATGTTACGGCAAAAGTAGCCCCATCCCCTACAGCACTTCTGGCGGTAACCGTTCCGCCGTGTCGCTCTGCAATTTTGCGCACAACAGCCAGGCCTATACCGGTCCCTTCATATTCGCTCCTCCCATGTAAGCGTTGAAAGACTGTAAAGATACGATCCAGGTATTTCTCGTCAAAGCCAATGCCGTTGTCTTCCACAAAGATCTGGCAAAGCGGCAGCTCCGCTGGCTGCTCCTCGCTCGCTTCGTCACGTATTTTGCGGGCGTAAACCTTGACGACAGGCGCAGTATCTTTCTTGCGGAACTTAAGCGCGTTACCAATGAGATTCTGGAGCATCTGCCGCATCTGGAGTGGGTCAGCCTGGATGGTGGGCAGATCCTCAAGCTGCACGGTTGCCCGCGTTTGCTGGATCTGGGTTTCCAGGTCGTCAACCACTTCCTGAGCAATACGTTGCAGATCAACCGGGGTGAAGGGCAGAGCTTTGGTTGTCACGCGCGAAAATGTGAGCAGATCATTAATCAAAACCTGCATGCGTGAGGCCGCCTTACGCATGCGGTCAAGATAGGACCTTCCTTCTCCGAGTTCCGGCCCATGCTCCTCTTCTAGCAGGTTGCCAAAGGCCTGAATTTTGCGCAGTGGCTCTTGCAGATCATGCGAGGCGACATAGGCAAAATCTTGTAATTCCTGATTGCTACGCTGCAGCTCGGCATTGAGGGCTTGCAATGCGTCAGTTGATTGTCTTAGCGTCTCCGTACGACGCTCGACGAGCGTCTCTAGATTGGCGTTGAGATTCTGCAAATCCTGATAGATGCGCGCGTTTTCCAACGAGAGCACCATGCGACTGGCCAGTTCTTCAGCCGTTGCAAGATCAGTTCTTGTATAGTTGCGCCGCGTTTCTGTCACCAGGAAGCTCAATACGCCATGCGTCTCGCCCTGACTGATCAAGGGCACAAACATGGCAGAATGGGCCTCCACCTGTCGTAGCCAGGCCAGCTGAGGCTCTTTATGGCCCATCCTGGTAAGTAGCTCTTCGGAGACAAAAGGATAGAGCTCAGGCCTGGCATTGTGCAAGATGTTAGCAATGATCATCGGGGTTTGCTCTGGCAAAGCTTCTTCGGCATCCGTGGTTTCTGGCAAGCCCGAGCGCACAGTAATTACCTGGCGCATTACTCCATCTTCATCAAGCAGATCAACGCGGCACCAATCGGCCATCACCGGCACAGCCAGGCGGGCAACTTCTATCAACGCTTTGCGAAAGTCTAATGAAGTTGAGAGCTGCTTACTGGCCTCGGAAAGGAAATGGATATTCTCAAGGCTGTGCTTGAAGCTGGTAATATCTCGATTGACCTCTAATACGGTAATCGCTCTTCTTCCCCTCTGCTCCAGCATTACCCAACGGCTGGAGACAAAGAGATATGTTCCATCGCGCCGGGTATGAATAAGCTCGCCTTCCCAGGTCCCTTTCTCTCTAAGAATCTGCTGTATTTCTTTTAATGGCAACGGAAAAATCGTGTGGAGCAGCGTATAAAGCGGCTTTCCGAGCGCTTCTTGCTCGGTCCATCCATAGAGCGCGCTAGCCCCGTTATTCCAGAAGAGCACTTTGTTATCCTGGTTACTGACGATAAATGCATCATGGGCACTCTGGAGCAGTGTGGCCTGCCAGGCCAGCTGCTCTTCAGCTTCCTTGCGTTCAGTAATATCTATATGTATCCCGCTCATACGCAATGGATTACGGGCCTTATCGAAAATAATACTTCCCTTGGCGAGCAACCAATGTATACTCTTATCTGGCCATATGACCCGAAACTCGGCTTGGAGCGCAGGACCCCCATTTATCGCTTTCTGCAAACTTTCTTGCACCTGTTGCCTATCATCGGCATAGATCAGGTGTACCCATTGCTCATACTTGCCGGTGAAGCCACCAGCAGGCAGGCCATATAAGGCCTCTAGCTCATGTGACCAGGTGATATGATTATTCTGGATATCCCACTCAAAGCTCCCGATATCCCCTATCTGTTGTCCCAAAACTAATTGCTCTTGCTCTCTACGCAGAAGAGCAAACGGCGTTTCCTTGTTTTGGGAGATTTCAGACGGCGCTGAAGAGTGAGGAAATGGCTCTTCCCCGGGGACAAGAGGGTTTTCGCGGCTATCCCCGCTCATACTAACATGCCCTTTCCCGAACTAATAAAATTATAAGCTATTCTATAATTGTCTCGATTTACTATAACATTCCTGCTCACTTTCGACAAGTTTACGCTGCGCCGGTAGGACTCCTTAAGCCCCACCTGGCCTACCTTTAGAGCCGAAAGGCCAGGCCTATTATAAGTCAACTTACGCTCCATATGCTTGCTTGCTTGATCTATGGCGACAAGCAAGTTTTCTTCCTCTGGCATTTATTTCCTTCAGCCCTTGTGCCTCAAGCCGTGGCTTGAATGAGGCTGGCGCCAGTGATCTTGAGCAGCTCGTCTACAGCTAATTGCAGATCGATGCCGCGCTGTCCGCCACTAACGATAATCTGGGGGAAGGCTCGCGCGTGCTCGTCGAGATACACATCAAACGGGCGATTGAGCAGGGCCAGAGCCGAGATTCCGCCGACCTTCAGGCCTGTCAACTTTTCGGCCTGCTCGTGGCTGGCCATCCTTACACTTTTGGCACCTACGGCTCGGGCAAGCTGTCGCAGGTCAATATGCTGATTAGCCGGCACCATCACGAGCAGTGGATGGGATTGAGGAGCATCTTCTCGCAAGGCCACCAGGGTTTTAAATACCTGAGCCGGGTCCATACCAAGTTCAGCGGCCACTTGTTCAGCATCACGAATTGTGTCAGGGAAACGATGCACAATATAAGAGATCTTGCGGGCGTCTAAAAAACGCATCGCCATAGTACGTGCTTCTTTAGCCATCACTGCCTCCAGTTGCGTTGTGGGCTTCTGTCTTAAGATACTGGCGACCTCATCGATTAGTTGCATTCTTCTAACCTATTCACCATCCTATCCTAATGAGCCCGCTCCGACAAGCCCCAAAACTGCTGACGTGCTATACTATTTATCGGCTTCAGTCATCAATCCGCAACAAAAGGCCATAATTACTAGCCCGGGCTATTTCTCGGCGGTGCGCTTCTGACTCAGAGGGTCAAGCGTCCATAGCCCTTACTACCATACGCTCCATAGCTCCGGCATTCCTACTCCTCGTGGCCGGGTTTACGGGGGTGAGACCTGCGGTCATGTTCTGGAATCGCGCGAAGGTGGTTGCCTCTATTTTGAGGCGAGATGGCTGTCTTTGGAGATATGCAGCTGATCGGGAAAATCTATAGGCTCCAACTGGCCCTCCTACCTATCGGTGACCATTTTGCGCTGGGGCCACATATTGAGCTGCTGGGGGTCAAGGATATTATCCCTACACAAGTACTCAGCGGCACACAGCAGGCTTTAGCTGAGGCGACCCGCCATATGGCTGGCCTGACGCTTCATGTCATGCAGCCTGGCGAGACGCTTGATACTGACAAATAGCCGAGATTGTCTATCAGGCACACTTGCAGCGCCGGCCAGCTACTTGCGTCCTGGGAAAGGACCTCGTTCGCGGGCCGGGGAGGGTTGAAAGCGATCCAAATCGGCCGCCGCAGTTCGCCCTTTGAGAATTACCTCATGCGCGCGCACAAGATCGGCGCGTAACACATGCTCGCGTCCCTGTTCTAGCGCATAGATAGCCCCGGTAATGCAGACTTCACGGAAATGGCTGCCTACTTGCCCCAATAACGCTGGCACAAGAGAAGCATGCTCCTCCTCGCGATAGGTCGAGCCCAGAAAGCGTTGCAAGAAGCGAATTGCTAGCGCGGCATCCTTGACCGGCCCGATCTCGATCATGGCATCGATACGTCCTGGCCGATCTCGTATACGTGGATCGATGCGTTCGGGATCATTGCTAGTCGCGAGCAAGAGCGTTCCCGCCGGATTATCAGGCGTCGCGACCCCATCGAGGGTATTGAGCACAGTTTGTAGCTCTTCCTGATCCGATACAAACATCTCAAAGTCCTCAACTAGCACGAGCGCTGGCAGGTTGTTGCGCTGGGCATCGCGCAAGGCGGAGGCCAGGCGGCGCCACGAGGTATCCCCGCGATCTGCAGGAGAGCCGCAGACATAGATTACCAGGCCACCTCTTTTAGCGTGTCGCGCACCTTCGGCCTTTAAGAGCGTTGTTTTGCCAGTTCCCGGGGGACCAATGAGCAGGACCTTGCGCAAGCGCGGCACGTGGAGCGCTGCATAGCGGCTCAGCATCTTGCGGTCAAAGATATGCCGCTGAGCAGCAACCTGGTCCAGCGTCTCCTGTGGCAGGACCACATCATCAAAGCTGGTTTTCTCTATCACCTCGGCCAGATCATCATCGCCACCAACAATAACAATCTCGCCCTTACGCTTGCCGCGCACAATCTTGTCATGCAGGGAATCCAGCAAGTCTAGAAATGCCAGCCATTCATCCTGACGCCCTGCCGGTAAGGCTACCAGGCGATCATCTTCATTATTATCATTGTTGTCATAATCGAAATAGACTGAGAGGGCTGTCCAGCCACTGGTAAAGCGATAGCAGATCCAGCCAGTTGGGACATCGGGGATCGTATGGCGGTCGCCCGGCTCGGCACGCTCCTGCATATTACTTTTAAGCAGGCTTCCGCTCTGCTCCACATTAGCGATCTGATATGCTGATGGAGGCGACTCAAGGCGACGCCAACTGGCTAGCTGACCGAAAGGCTGTCGTTTGCGTTGCTGGCCACTGGCAACCAGCTTATCGAGCAGCATAGGATGGTGCTCAAAATACATGCTACGTACGGGAGGGATAAAGATCAGCGGCTCTCCATCCAGTTCAAGCTCGTGCCAGAGCATTCGCAATGCGCGGGTGAGCAATTCGAGCCGCTGCACCTGCATGTGAAATGTTATCGGCAGAGAGGAGGAACTGGCTTCATTCTTACGAGTTACGAGGAATTCAGTACCGATGGATTCGTTTTTTGCTTTATTATTCATATATTACGTTTTCGAGTTCTGAGCTCTATTGAAGAAGGTACAAAACAGGGTTATGTCTATAATAGCGGCTCAGTACTTCTCTGTCAACACTACATCGGTCTGCAGCAGGGCTATTTAGTTTTTAGAGAAGCAGGAGATACCTCTCCACTGGAGAGGGCACCCTCTCTGGGAGAGAGGTATCCCTATCCGGGGGACAGGTATCAGAGGACAGCCAGTCCTCTGCCGGGGCATGGGGCGTGCCCCATTTTCCCTTCTTCTCGGGTGGGTGGGTGGGGCAAAACAGGAAAATTAAATAGCCCTGGGTCTGCAGCAGGGCTTTCCACTGCTCCTGAAAAGGGATTGTAAAGAGGGCACAACAACCAGAAATGGAAAGTTCGGCAAAAAGCGCGCTGTTGCAAAAAAAATCAGGCAATGTTAGAATCGGCAAGCGTCAGCAAACTATAAAAAGGATCAGGGCCACAAAGCATGTTGCGAGACCGCTTAGCAGAAGCCATTCAACTACGCGAAGAGGGACGAGCCAAACAAGATCAAACCATTCTGGGAAAAGCGCGCGCACTGCTCTTAGAGCTACACGCAACCTATCCAGACGATGCCGAGATCACCTTTCAGATGGCAGTCGTTCATGATAATCTGGGACTCGAAAGAGAATCAATTCCTTTCTACCTGAAAGCCTTTGAGCAGGGACTCTCTGGCCCGGACCTGGAAAGGGCTTATCTTGGCCTGGGAAGTACATACCGTGGACTGGGAGAGTATCAGAAAGCTGTGGAAACACTCCGGCGAGGCGTCAAGGAATTTCCCCAAAACCGGGCTCTGCAGACCTTTCTGGCCATGGCCCTGTACAATACGGGCCAGCACAGGGAAGCTATGGAACTTGTGTTGACCAATCTGCTGGAGACCACCACAGACGAGAAACTCCAGTACTTTAAGCGCGGCCTGCTCTTCTATGCGGCGCACCTTGATGAAACCTGGGACTGAGGAGAAAGGTCGTCTTTGACCTTTCTCGACCTCCTATGAAACCGAGAGCAGTGAACTGCTTATCCCCAGAATGCCGCTACACGGGCTAGCTCGCGCCGCGCTTGCTCTCGTCCTCCCCTGGCAGCGATTCCGCGCAGAGAGGGATCTAGCGCATTGCCACCGGCTTTGGCCAGCGCTAGCTTCACTGCTTCATCAGGAGTAAGTACTTCGACCTGCGTACCGCCAAGTCGCAGGCGTTCTATTTGCTCGTCAAGACTTTCCAGCACTGGAATTGGCGGAATATCAGGTTGGAGCACCAGTACCTTGTCGAATCCGGTGGCCAGGTCTACATTCGCCATCGAGTAGCACCCACCATCGATATAGCGATGTTTCCCAATAGTCACCGGCGGCCAGACGCAAGGCACCGCACAACTTGCCGCCACGGCATCAATCAGTTCTACACCACTTTCACGCGTGAAAACTATCCGCTCGCCACTTTCTGCATCGGTCGCTACTATTTCCAGCCGAGCTTGCGGCCAATGATGTACCGGGAGTCGCGAGACAATCACGTCTCGGCGCTCAGCCTCCGCCACTGTAGGAGTGGAGAGCGCCAGGGCACCAACCTTTTGCAGGATTGCATTACTGCTGCCCCCTTCCTTAAAGATGCGTGTGAAATCGGCTATCAGCTGCTGAAAATCTGCGTTGGCAGGCAATTCCTTCGCCTGCAACACGGGATCAACCTGCCGCTGGAAGAGTTCTTCCATTGTGCGACCACTTGTAATCTGGGCTGTCACGGCCGAGCCTGCCGACGTACCCAGAAACAGGTCAGCAAGTCGTACATCGATCCCAGCTTCTGCCAGTCCCACCAGCAATCCCATCTCCCAGGCAATGCCTGCCACGCCACCACCACCAGCCGCCAAAGTGCGTGTCGTCATATCCTTACATCTCCTTATCACCATAGAGCTAGGAGCCACTAATGATCAGCTATTTTCCCTTGCATGCTCCTCCCTGCATCACTACCTATTTTATATCTTGAGCACAAATTGGCTTAAGCCGGCAAAGCTCCCAACTGCTTGAGCAAGCCCAGATCATCGGTCAGGACTTCTAGTTACACAATCTTGCCGTTGACAACACGATACATCGCAATCTGACTATAAATAACTCTCTTAGCAGCTTGCATTAGGCCAAATTGGATAGCTCTGTGGAAGCTGAAACTTGCAGGCTACGGCTCTGTCGATAATATTTACGTACCCTCTCACGGTTGCCACAAACCTGGCTATCACACCATTTTCGGCTGCGATTCTTGCTTTGATCAAAGAACAGCCAGCCGCAGTCGGGAGCTGCACAAAGGCGCACACTCTCCAGAATATCTGAAGTAAATATATCAACTGCAGATTTTGCGATATGCCAGAACACCGACTCCAGAGCATGCCCCTCTTCAGGCCACCTGAGGGCAAATCCCCTTTCTGTAGCAATTACCCTGAGCTGAGCTTGCATAGTCGCATACTCCCGATTTAGCAGCGCAAGATCCGCGCTATCTCTCTCCTCACCCTTGATTACACTCAGAAAGAGGCGGTAAAGCGCTTCTCGCAATTGCAGGGCGCGTTGATAGAGGTGCCCGCTTGTTTCGGGCTGCTGCTGCGCCTGGCTGAGCAGCTTGCTTTGCTGCTCATCAGTAAAAATAGCCGCTTGCTTACCCAGGTGCAGTAGATCAGCATAACAGGTAAGGCGTTCCTCCGCGTGGGAACTAGGGCGCCAGCCCACGGTGTTCATAAAATCGAGACAAAGCTGGCCTCTCTTCATTTCGAAAGCATGGATGTCCGAATACTGGACCACGCTAGTACCCCCTTCTGTGTCTTTCCCTATATTATGCTTCCAGAGCACACAGTTTTGTCCAGGCTTAGGGAGAAAGATCGTCGGCTATAGGCTGCAAGCAAGCGCAGCTTCAATTCACCTTAATGCTCAAAAAGCTATTGACTTATTAGCTAGCTGAAGTTAAACTTTAAATAGGCAAAACGATTTTAGGGTATTAGGGCAATGCTGTCAAGCGCTACTTTATAAGGGAGGGTACCGATCAGATGTCAGGGGCTATTTCTTCTCAAGAGAGGATCTATCATATCTTTGGTGTACCGCTACGCACTGGCTCTTTTTTTCCAGGGAACGAAAATGATGCTCAAGCCTATCGCGAGGTCCAGATTCTGCAGCGCCTGGAGGTGGCCGGCTGCCAGGTCAGGGATGAAGGAGATTTACAGCTCCCAAGTTATCTTCCCCATCACAACATCGCTCCTATCAAAAACTGGCCCGGACCTCGTATCGCCTGGGACTATGTGAGTGAGCATATCAGGCCATTTCTACAGCAGCCCGGCCATATTCCCCTACTCCTTGGCTGCGATTGTAGCATGGTCGTAGGAGGTGTCCAGGCTCTCAGCGAGCTTAACTGGCGCCCCATCCATGTGCTCTACATCGATGGCCATATTGACGGCGTTGCCCCGCAAGCTCATGAATGTGTAAGCGCGGCGGCTATGGGACTCTGGCTGATCACGCAGCAATCTCCCTTCTGGCCCGGACCGCTGCTCGATCCTTCCCAGATCACCGTTATCGGCTGGCACGACGCTTTGGGCTCTACCTGGGAAGAAGCTGGCTCTTATTCTCTGTCTCGACTACGAGAAACCGGAGCACGCGAGATAGCCCAGCAAGCGCTTCAAGGGATCGCAGATGAGGCAACAATCCTGCTACACTTTGATATTGATGTGATAAGCAAGCACGCTATGCCCGCAGCCTATGCCACAGACGAAGCAGGGCTGAACCTGGCAGAAGCCCGGACCCTACTAAACGTTCTGCTGTCTGACCCGCGCATCGCCCTGATTGAAGTAGCAGAATATGCGGCGCTCCGCGACCTTGAGCTAAGTTATGCCTCCACAATTGTTGATCTCCTGGTCGGTGCGCTTGGCACAAAAAATAACGTCGCGAAGCCCTAAAACTAGAGCGAGGTGCCTGGCTATTTCTAGCGCTCCCCACTGGCACTTTCTAAGAAGTGCCCCTGGAGCAGCGTTTCTTCAGTCCGGAAGCTCCGCAAAAAGACTTGAGCACATTCAGGCACAGCAAAAAGCAGATAGCTAGCTGATTAACTATCTGCTTTGAGGGTTGCTATAAAGCAGCTGGAACGGGCTAACCTTTGATAACCCGCGCTTTACGTCGCCGCTTTTTGGGTGGCGACATCACAGCTTCGTAGGCCTTGATTAAATCGAGGGGAGGGAGAATCTCCCAGCGGGCCGCCAGCCAATCTTTGCTCCAGCGCGATTGCGCCTTATCGACAGGTGTGAGACAGATTTGTTTGCCAATGATCCCCATACTTTCCAGGCGTTCCAGAGCAGACTCGATGCGCGGCACAATCTCGCTGGTAAGGTGACGCTTCTCGGCCTCAATCATGCTAGCGGCCAGTAGATCTGACATAATAATAGGCGTGCTGAAGTTGCCATCTTTGGCCTGTTCGCGCCAGCGCTCGGTCAGATAGAGCGCAAGGCGCAGCGCATAACGGTCATTTTGGGGATTGAGCGTGAAGATCTGATTGTCAATCTGGGCCAGGTGGTAATTCTGATGCTGCTCATAGGTGCCAATCCAGCCGCCGGGAGCAACTAGAAAACCGAGAATGACTTTATCGCCCCAACTTGTGGTACGACTCACCGTATCATAACGGATATAAGGACCGTCGACCTCAATCGAGGTTGCCTTGCCGCGAATAGTAATCTTGCAGGTGCCCCGCACATGACAGGCCGCCAGCAGGGCCAGGTCTTGAATTACCCGCTGGCGATGCTCAGGTCGATAGCCATCAGTGTAGCGCTTGTTCGTACCAGTACCGGGATGGGCAACCCGACTGTGCTTTTGAATACCCTGCCACTGTAAGATCTCGTCTAGCAGGATAGCCACGCTGCCTTCTTTAGAGACCTGTTTGTTATAGCGGCGCGTATTCCAGAGCCCAAGGATAATGCGCGCGGTAAGCACGGTACTCTCATTGAGTTTGCGAATTTCTTTGAGGGCCTCACTAATCTCTAACGGCCTGCCCACCTTCGCCAGATATACTTCAAGTTCGTTGGACGCGACATAGGAGAGCTCACCGCCATCTGTAGATTTCCATTGATTCTTGCGCGCCAGGGAAGCTTCGCGAACTGCTCGATCCGGATGATAGCTAGTAATCGTAAAGTGCGAATTCTGCTCGGTTGTGATGCGCTCAAAGAGTGCATGCTCAATCTCAACGGCTTCGATAGGGCTATCTTCGAAGAGGTCTGCCAGGTATTGCGCCTTCTGATCTTCATCCATCCCGGAAGTTCTCTCTGCCAATGTCTGATAGAGCAGAGAGGAGATTTCGGAATCCCCCACATCGAAATCGGTAGTAACTTTATCCGGGATCAATTGTAACTGCTCAAGCTCCTGTTGTTCCTTACCCATTACCTGCCCTTTCATACGAAACTTCTACCTGCGCCTCTCTTCTTGCGAGCCTCCACTTGCTACTCATCCAGGTGCAGCCCCAAAGAGAGATTGTTGTTTAAGGTACCTGCCTGGTCTTTGAAGTTACTGCTATCAGTGTAGCACAAAAGTATAACGTTTGAAAACGAGGTCATAGATACGGCTCGGCCAATCTGCGGTCTTTGGCTGTTCTGCTACATCTCTTTAGCTCACCAATACGTATTACTACTATCTACTTCGTTAGGCAACGAAAATGAGAGGAGTTGTTATGGAAACACAGTTTCGCACGGGACAGAGTATTAGTCCTCCAGAGCAGCCCATGGGGGATGGAAAGACCATTATGATTGTCGAGGATGATGTTGCCATCGGAAGCATGCTGGTAGAGATGTTAAGGCAAGAGACATGTTATCGTCCAGTCCATGTGACTACGGGGGAACAGGCCTTATCTGCTGTTTCCTCTGTTCATCCCCATTTACTTCTGCTTGACTATCGCTTGCCTGATATGACTGGAATAAATGTATATACTGAAGTTATGAATAACCAGCAAGCGCCTCCTCCGGCTATTATGATGAGCGCCTGTTTTCCTACGCGTCTACTCGCTACTGATCGCTTGACGTATCTGCAAAAACCATTCGAACTTGATCTTCTGTTAGAGAAAATTGATCAGCTGGTTGAGTCCGAGGAGAAAAAGATCTAGCTCTAAAGGGGTATCTCCACTGAGCTCTTGCTTCATTCAAGGCATGAGATGCCCCTCCCTTCGTAGCAAAAAGAATTTCCTTACGCGTGGCTAGATCACATCCCCGCAAATCCACTTCCGTTCGACCATCAAGCCCATGCTCATCATCAGCGCTGATCCAGATTTTCTCTGGGACCGCCTTATAGACCCCGCGCAAAGTTGCGCCAATCACTATGTCAACCGAAGGGGAATGCTGCCATCCCCGTCTGTGCAAACAGGCCAGGGCATAGCTCCATTCCTGGCTCTCAGTCAACTCAAAAGATGGCATGGGAGGTACTTTCAGGCGCGGGTAGGGTGGAGGGCCGTCAAGATAATATAGAAAAAGGAGGAAGCTGTCAAGAGCGCGATAGAAATATTTTACATAAAAATACAAATCATGACATGAAATGAACTTTGGCATGATTTGTATTTTTGATGAACTAAATGCAGCAAACATGCTGGGCTTTGAGGCTAGCCAGTTTCTGTTCAGGCAGAACTAGTCAAGCCGAGCCACCATTAATCTTAGAGGTCGCGCGTGCTGACAAGTTTTCCGGTTGGTATCCCAGACGACTGCGCGTGGCCACGGCCAACACCAGCGCGGTCATGCCAACCCCAACGAGCACTCCCGTCTCTGCATTCTGCTGTATCCATTGGGCAGAGAAGATGCTCGTCAGCGCTATCACGCGAAAAGCATCAAAGCTCGCATGCAACAGCATAACTATGAAGACGCTCTCTCGTGTATAGTTGAAGACCCAGGTGATGATAATAGTAAAGAAAATGCTTTCAAATGTAGCTACTCCAATCATGAGGAAGTCTGCTCCATTTCCCCAGCTTGTGAGATACAATGGCAGGCGCCAGCATTGCCATAGAATGCCGAGAATAACGCTTGCCAGCAAAGGGCTCAACTTCCGTTGCAAGCGCGGCAAGGCAAAGCCGCGCCAACCTGGCTCCTCGGCCAGCCCACCTATGAAGATTTCGACGAAAAAGAGGAACATGAACAGCCAGATGATTTGAAGAAGATCGGGATGAAAAGCCGTTACTCCCCCTGGCAATAGGAAGTATACAGCAGTAATGACTAGCGGGATACCGAAGATCACGACCAGATACCATTGCCAACCTATATCGCGAAGAAGCAAGCGGTGCAGCAAACGCCTCACGCCGGGCTTGCCTTCGGTGACCGCAGTCATCACAAACCCCGACAGGCACGGCCCCAGAAACGCTCCAGGAAGCATAGCGAGTAAAGTAACAAGCTGATCAGGCTGAAAAGACCAAAGGCCCAGCCCATCTTGCGAAAGGACATAGGGCAGCCAGGCGATCCAACTAAAGCTATAGGCCATTACGAAGTAAGAGAGTAACGCGTGACGCTGCATAAAGCCGCGAAATCCACTCCTTGACGATTCGGCAGTATGATAAGGTGACGAGACATGCATAAGAACCTCCTTATTCTTGAACGTAGCAGCACTATTTCATCATTGCTGAACCAGCGCCACTACGGTCTCGATGGTTCGTTCAATAGGCCTTCCTCCGAAACACGAGCAGGGCCGCCAGCAGCGGCACCAGCACAGCAACGAGGCAGATGAGCGACGCCATGAGTGGAAAACTGCCCATGAGAAAGGCCTGCTGCTCATTCCAATAGCGTTCCAGACCCTGCAGTCCTCCATTGGGCAGAACGATTGGCAAGAGCACCAGTCCGGCCATCACAAGCAAGGAGAAAACCACCGGACGAAGCGTGTCGGAAAAGAGGATGGAAAAGAAGAGGGCCAGCCCCAAAGGAACCAACGCCACAAGCCAGAGCAGCCCCGTTGCGATGAGCAGTGCCTGCACCTCCAGTGGCTGTCTCAGGGTCAGGCCAGCAAGGGCAAGGACCAGGCTGCTCAGCACGCTCACGGCCAGCAGCAGTCCTGCACTCACAGCATACCTGACCAGGAATAGGCGCGTCCGCCTGACGGGTTTACTAGGCAAGGGAAAGATCGGACCTGTTCTTGCCTCTTCAGCAATCAGCCCGCCTCCTAAAACAGCCGCGAACAGGACCATGATAAGTGGCCCATCGGTAGCGAACCAGTGATGCCAGGTAAATGCCGAATAGTTCTTCATGAATGAGTCATGCGTGAGTTCCTGGAATAGAGGATAAGAGGGGTCACCGCATGCTTGCAGATATTTGGTATAGCAAAACCTGATAATATTGTCAACTGAGGACGCCAGGGCCAGGAGCGCAAAGGTGAGAACCTTCCAGCGCGCTTGCAGCACTTCTTTGGTGATCATGCTCTATCTCCCTTTAAGAGCGGCCCGCAGCAACTCTTCTAGCGGCACGGCCACTATCTCGTGATCATGCTGCGCATAGGGACGTGCTGCGAGAATCGCCGCCAACACCTGGGCGCCTTCCCTAACGGCTCAATCCCGAGCACATCCAGTAACCCGCAGGTCGTATTCCAGGGTATGCCTGAGCTGCTCATTAATTTTCCATAAAAAGTAACGTTGCTACGTATATTAATCTGTATTCAGATAAGCTTTTTTATCTAAGCGTAGTGATGTATTAAAACACTGATACGGAAAAATATTACGGGAAAAAGGTGGGACTGTCAAGAGAGAGGGGTCATAGGTCATATGCACTCTCAAGAGGTGATGCTAATTGCAGCCGACATGATCCTATGGCATAAATTACTCTGGAATTGACGAATGTGAAGCAGCAAGCACGTTGCGCTCTGAGGCTGGCCAGCTTCTATTAAGGTAGAAATTTTCCTTACTGTGGGCTTCTCAATTATTCGAGAGGTGGGGTGCGTAGCCTTCAGACCCAGGTATCTAATCCCTCATAGTCAGCTTTCGTTAGCAGCTTGAGGGATCAGAAGCAACAAATTTGCTAGCTCAGGCCTTCGCCAGTAGGCTATATGTTACTAATGAGCAGGGCTTGCGGGTGTTGACCCTCATACTCAGGCTTCCAGGCCAGCGCAAGATGTTCCCAATGTTCACCGGCATCGCAGGAACGATAGAGGCCCTTGTTGCTCAAAGCATAAAAGACGCCGGGCTCACTCTCATTGCAGGCCAGGGTGGGAGCAATCGTCCCTTCTGCTTCAGGCAGCCCATGGGTCACCTGGCGCCAGGGCTGGCCGGATGTCTTGCGATAGACGGCCGAGTTAGCGCTGACCTTAGTGGCATGGGCATGTGCGGGCGTGGTAGCTCCTGAAATGATAATCGTATCTGGATCGGCAGGATCGACGGCCAGGCCCCAGAGATAGTGGTGCTGCAGCCCTTGATGGAAACGCTGCCAGGTTACGCCGCCATCATAGCTCTCGCTATAACCTCTGCCCGCTTTAATAAAACCATCTCCGGCTGCTGAGTAGAGCCGATCAGGCGCTTGAGAATGCATAAGGAGGGTATGCGTATCCAGTGGGCCATCAGGCTTGCGATCTTCCCAATGTTTTCCGCCATCCTGGCTCCTGAGTACAGCCCCGGCCTCAACTGCGACAAAAATGCGGCCCGCAATGTGCGGATCAGGCGTAATCCAGCGCGCATGGTTAGTAGTGGGACGAGGCGGAAAGCTCCAGGATGGAGCAGAGGGCAGCCCGCGCAACTCCTTGAGTTCCAGCCAGGAAGCGCCGCCATCCTCCGAACGAAAGATAGCTGTCGGCTCTGTGCCAGCATACACCACGCTATGCTCTCCTACGCGCTCATTGGAACTTACGGTTACCGCCATAATTTGGGCATAGCTAATTCCGTCTTCCTTCCCTGGTCGGCTCTCGCCAATTCTTTCCCAGGTATGGCCTGCATCGTTGCTACGCCATAGCCCCCGATCAAAGGTACCACAGAAAACCCGTTCTGGCCGCAGCGGATCAAGGGCCAGGCAGGTAGGTTCCAGGCCGGCAAAATGCTCTTCAGTCTGCCAACCTTCCCGCTGCTGCCGCGCAATCAGCAACACTCTTTCCATAGCAAGATATATCAGCAAAATTTTTCTCCTTTAACGAATTAAGTTCAACAAGCTTCAAAGCAAGTGAGGCACGGCAAAGATCATCCCTATCTTTAGCTTTATACGTCCTGAGGTCTATATGCCAGCTTAGCTTGAGCAAATGTCTGCTTAAGCTTGCCCCTCTATTTCTCATTTTAAATATATCACCCTGCTTTCCTCTCTGTACGCTTATGATCATCTATCAATGAATACCATATATTACTTCTCATGTAAAGAAGATAGCATTCCGGCAAGTTATCTCTCGTACTTAGTGTACAGCGGTACAAGTAAGCAATTGTCTAGCAGTAGAGCTATATAGCACTATAGCTTGCCCAGAAGAAGAAGAATAGAGTACTATATAAGTGTATGCGTAAAAAGGAGTTTCCAGCTCATCAACTATTACAGGATAACAGAAAAGGATGGAAAATTGGATGGAGAAGCCCTTGCATGATTCCCAGGCTGCAAGGAACGATCAGCCCCAAAGCAAATCCAGCTACGTTGTGGATGCCGAGAATGCCGCAGAGATGGCTCGCCTGACCAGGCAGGCCCGCATGCTAAGCCAGCATTTTGCGCTATTTCCTTGCGATATCGCACTACCAGAAGCGCCCCGCATTCTAGATATCGGCTGCGGACCCGGCGAGTGGGCTCACTCTGTAGCTAAGCACTTGCCGCAAAGCCAGGTCTTCGGCATCGATATAAGCGATTTAATGATCACTTACGCACGCTATATGGCCAGCAGCGAAGATATCTCAAACACAAACTTCCAGGTGATGGATGCTCGTCAGCCGCTGGCCTTCCCAGATGCTTATTTTGACTATGTTAATGCGCGCTTTATAGTTGGTATTTTATCGACCTCCCAGTGGGGCCCACTCTTACGTGAATGCTTCCGCGTTCTGCGTCCAGGCGGGCTGATCTGTGATATCGAACCAGAGAGTTTCGGCTCCACAACAGGTGATGCGCTTGGACGCTATAGCCTCTTCCTGACGCAGGCGAGTCGTTGTGCAGGAAAAGCATTTACCAGCTTTGGAGAGATGGTAGGTATTTCGGCGGTGCAGCCGCGCCTGTTGCGTGAAGCCGGTTTTCACCAGGTGCAGCAGGGGGCCTATATCATCAATTATTCGGCAGGCATGCCCGCCCACGATGCCATATATGACAACTTTAAGACCTTTATGAAGCTGCTCCAACCGTTTATTATCGCCCAGAATCTAAGCACCCAGGAAGAGCTTGAGCGACTTTATGCTCAGGCCCTTGAAGAGATGGAGGATAACGAATTTTGCGCCGCAGCCTTTTTCTCGCGTGTTTGCGCCAAGAAACCGGTCTGAGCGCTCATCTCTCTGCTTAGCGCCAGGCACCCTAGAATACGCATGCTCCTGCGGCTTAGAGAGGGCCCATATAAGCTCGTTTATTCGCTTAGAGAGCCAGAAGGGAAGACTTTTTGCTACTGGATTGTTATTGAAAGTAGAAGAAGCTCTTCCTGATCTATGGTTGAGCCAGAAGGAGATCATCATATGTTTAAACAAGTGCTCGTCCCGTTGGATGGCTCGGAGTTGTCCGAGCGCGCCCTCCCATATGCTCGGCGCATTGCCACAGCAAGTGGTGCAACCCTACACCTCGTATACGTAACGCCGGATTTGCATGATTATTCCTGGGTACCCGGAGCCCTCACCGTCGCCGACACTTTGGCGCAGGCCGAAGAGGAGACCGGTCGGGAAATGCGAGTCTATCTTGAGGGTTGGCGTACGCGCTTGAGCGCCGAGGGACTGCACGTACAGATTGAAGTGCTCTCAGGCAATGTGGCCGATTCGCTGTTGGATTACGAGCAAAAGGCCGCAATTGACCTTGTAGTCATATGCAGCCATGGCCGTAGCGGCCTCTCACGTTTCGCCCTTGGCTCAATTGCCGAACGCCTGCTGCGCCATGGACAGAAGCCAATTCTTATCGTGAAAGCCAGCGGTTCCTTGCCAGATCTGGAAAAAGCTGTAGTTCCGTTGGATGGTTCGGCACGCGCTGAAGAAGAGTTGCAGCTCATTGCGGGCCTGGCTCCCAGCCTGGTCAAGCATATCACCTTGCTCCGTGTTGTATCCTCGGCCGATGAGAGCATAGCGGCTGAAAGCTATCTCCGCGAGATTGCCCAACGCTTGCCGCAAGGCCTGACTGCCGAAGCCCAGGTTGTCGTAGGCGATGAGCCCGCTCAGGTTATCAGCGAGGTTGCTGGTAAACAGCAACTAGTGGTCATGGCAACGCATGGACGCTCACAGGCAGCGCGTTGGATTACAGGATCAGTTGCGCAAGACGTGGAGCACGCAGGCAGCCCTGCCGTGTTGCTCGTACGAGCCCGCTAAAGAGAGGAAGCGCCGAGCCCCGGTTTTAAATTACCGGCGACTCGACGTGGCCCGCCTTTCTGGATAAGGCAAGCAATTTCTCCCCCGCATTTTTTAGTCGCAGCCTATAAGCTCTCGTCAGGTTTCCCGCTCACTTCGTGCTTCCGCGATAAAGGTCGCCGCAAAAGGACATGGGGACCAAGGGGAGGAAGATCAAAGATGTCTCCCTGCCTCACAAAGCCAAAGCGCGCATAAAAACCCTCGACCGCAGCGCGCCCATTACACCAGATCTCGCCAGGTTGAGCATAACTAGCAGCATGCTCTATCAGCGCCTGCAGAATCCTGGCTCCGAGACCTTTTCCCTGCGCCTCCCTGGCGACAGCCATGCCACGTATGCGCCAGCCATAGCCCTCAGTAGATCCATCCTGGGCCTCCCTAAAGATAGAACCAACGCCAAGCAATTCTCCCTCACGAAAATAACCGGCATGGAAACTATGCTCGGCTTTATCAAGGGGATAAGCACAGGCTTCAAGGGGCTGGTTGGGGCGAAGAATCCGATGGCGCAACGCGTAGGTTGCTTCTGGCTCAATAGCACGAACTTCATCAGTCATAAGCAAAGTAATTCCTTATCTCTTTACACGCCGGGTTAACGTCCGGGGCGCTGTATTCCTCGTCGTAGCAGCCCGGCGGCAAAGAACAGGATTTTGATAGGCGGTGAACCTGCATACGGCAAGGATGTAGGGGGCTGCTCCAGATTAAGCCCAAATGCTTGAGGAAGCTTGTTAAGCTCTAGCACTGCAATAGCGCGGGCACCTCCGCGCAGCGTATCATAGTATACATTTTTGAGGTCATCGGCAGCAACTTCAAGCCAGCGTTGACGAGGATTACTTCCTTGCCGCTCAAAAGCTACTTGCTTCAAATAGCCTATGCTTAGCGCATCGCGTGGAATACCATACTTGCTGGTTAATAGTTCCAGATAGTCCAAGCTGAATTGAATATACCAACCCCCATCGATGAGGCGACCAAAGGGAACTGTCAGAAAGGCTTTGCCATCGGGAGCCAGTAAATCATAGATTCTGGCGATGGCTTTGAGTGGCGCTTCAAGATCGGTTTTGAGATTTCTAGCACCAAACTGGCCAGTAGGAGCGCAGTTTTGCCCAATATGCTCCATAGTTGAGATTGAGATAATCGTCTGATATTTTTCTTGTACCTCTAGCTCAAGAATATCAATGTTGTCTATGCCTTCCGCACGCTCAAACTTATCAACGATATGCCTGTGACGAACCTCAAGCGCGTCGCTCAAGCCGTTTTCGTAGTGGCGCAGCACGTTCCCTACTTCAAGAATAGGAACATGCTGGCGTCGGCTGGCCAGAAAGGCAAAGGCCAGGGGTATTTCTACAGCGCGCTCGGCCCGATTATTGTAGGCAATTCGATTATAGATATGCCTCTCGCCACGAAACAGGAAATGACTTTCCCAGGGAGTAGATGCTGCATTAATTGCAGGAATAAGTGTGTTCGTATCCGGAGGACTGACATCGTATATAGTCACGGGCGAACTCCTTTTATAAAATGATTCTGTGTTTAAAGGAATTGTACCATTTCTCAGGAGATGCCGCGCTATATTCAACATCTTCACCTCCCTATTTCTTCTCCTGAGGTCTTTGCCCTCGCTCGCTGCTAAGCAAGGATCGCCAGGTTTGCTCAGCTGGCTACTTCCCGCCAGCTACAGGATTATACATAGGATGCCCGGCGGCCAGGAAAATGTGACAAGAATATATTACCAATTTTCCCAGTGTATCACTCCTTCGACAGGATGGCGGGGCGCCTGCCGAAAAGTCGTTCCCCGGCTGTAGGCCAGAGGGATGAGGGCTACTTGCATGATTCGTTCATAGGGCAGCCCAAGAACCTGCGCCGCTTCGCGCTCATGATAGAGGTGTAGCGTGGTAAGACATGTTCCCAGTCCCCGCTCACGCGCTGCCAGCATAAAGCTCCAGGTCGCCGGCAAGATGGAGCCCCAGGCATTGGCCTGCTCTACAACAGCCTCGCCATCTACGCGATCCTCGATGCACGGTACAATAAGCACCGGGACCTCGTGGATATGTTCTAGAAGATAGCGGGACGAGGCCTGAAACTTCAAAATGGCTTCTCGCTCACGCGGTGCCGTCCCGCGCATCGCTACAGCCTGGCCTGTCCGCGCCAACTGGCAATACGTAGCAAAACCCTTTCGATAGAGATCACCAAGTTGTTGCCGCCTGTCAGCTTCAGTGACAACCACAAAATGCCAGTTCTGATTATTGGAGCCACTGGGCGCCTGAAGAGCCAGTTCTATGCAGGCTTTGATAACCTCCGGCTCGACTG
Source organism: Ktedonosporobacter rubrisoli (assembly GCF_004208415.1). Classification (GTDB taxonomy): domain Bacteria; phylum Chloroflexota; class Ktedonobacteria; order Ktedonobacterales; family Ktedonobacteraceae; genus Ktedonosporobacter; species Ktedonosporobacter rubrisoli. The sequence goes on from NZ_CP035758.1 coordinate 1,032,294, forward strand.
GCCGGGACAGATCAAGGCGCTGACGCACAGCTCGTGTGGTACGCAGTAGTTCGTCAGCAGAGAGATCAAGCTTCATGGTTCCCTTTCGCTTGTGAAGTATTTCTTTAGCTAGTTTTAGCACTATCTAACTACTCGAAAGAAAAAGGCATGCACCAACTGCAATTCCCGGATACCAAGAATATCCATAAAATCTGGGAGAAGGCTAGCACATTTGCCCTGGAGAACATTCCACCTCAAGTATAAATGGGAGAGCGCATCTGATGCAACTACACCTGGCCTCAATCACGCTTGACAGACAATCCTCTGCCGACTATAATACATCTAATCGACCTACTATTCGATCTATATTTGCCAAGAAATCAGAAAGTAGAGCCAAGCAGATGTATGAGCTGATCATCCTTTCGCTGCTTATGCGCGTTCCGCTAAACAGGTATCAACTGGCCAAAGTTGTCAACGATAAGCTCGGGCCTCATGCAAAGCTGAGCAATGGAACGCTTTATCCGCTGTTGGCGCGTCTGGAAGCAGCCGGCCTGGTAGCGGTTGAGCCAGAGTCTGCCGGGAAGAGCCAGGAGCGGCGTTCGCGCCTTTTCCACATTACCGAGGTTGGTCGGCAGCGCTTCCAGCAATTGATGATGGATACTTCATCATACCAGGCGAACTATCAGCAAGCCTTTCTGTTTAAGGTTTCTTCGCTGGACCTGCTGCCTCCGGCCAAGCGTTTCTACGTGCTCAACCACTACATTACTTACTGCCAGGCCCATATCCTCCACTTCACCACAGAGGCCGAGAATCTTGCGCAGGATCTGGCCAGCGTACCTTTTCCCCAGGCCTTTCAGGAGCGCTCAGCCCTGGCCATCCGTCACCTTATTCAGCATTGGGAATCCGAGGCCGCCTGGGCTATGCAGGTTCGCGATCTCTGTACGCACGAAATGGAGCAGGCAGGAAGCGCCAAACCAGCGGATGCCCAACCTTGTTGAAGGATCTTTTATCCCGTCAAGAAATGGCGCTTAATGTTTATCATGGAGGCTAATCGTGCAGAAACAGAGCGAAATATTCGAAATCGCGCAGCTCATATACGCTGAGCGCCATTGGCGCGATACAGGCCAGTGGGAAAGAATGCGCAGCGCTTATCATCCCACGGCGACGGTTCGGGTAGCCTGGTTTCGTGGCAGCGGCTTTGATTTTGTTGAGACTTCAAAGCATGCTCATGGCCGTAGCCTCTCGAAACATCGGCTTGCCCCTTGTATTGTGTGCGTGAATGGAGATCGAGGCACGGCCGAGACGGATACCATCGTTGAAATCAGGCTGACATATGAAAATTATGAGCTCGATCTGTCGTCAAGGTGTCGGCTTTTCAGCAGAGTACGCCGCGATGAGGGAATCTGGCGCCTGGCCAGTCTTGACGTTATCTATGAAAAAGATAGCGTCTCACCGGTTAATCCCTCCGTACCTCTTCCCATCGACTGGGAAGAGATAGAGCAGTACCGTCCGGCTTATCGTTTTCTCTGCTACTACAACTGGCACGCCTTCAGACGTTCCGTTGAGCTTGATTTACCTGGAGATGACAGGCCCGAGCTAGTCGCTAGCCTTTACGCAGAGGCAGAGGCCTGGTTACAGCAAAGGTAAGGCTGAGAGACGACCTGATAAGATATGCGCAGCATTAGTTGAAAGAAAGAAACAAAACTATGAATTCTGCTCCCAACATCAAGGTACTTAGCAAAATTAAAGTGTTCGATGGCCGTACGCGCGAAGGCTTTGGTCAGATCAGCAATCTAGAAAAAAATGCCGACGCCTTTATCGCCAGGCGCGATCAGCAATGGTGGATGTTTTTTTCAGGGCGCGAGAGAAGTGAGCATACTAACGTGGTCCAGCTCTGCAGCGCTACGCTCCCGCCGGGTGAGTGCCTGAGCAGCACCAACTGGCGTATTACGACCGATCCTACCGATCCGACAAAGGCCTTGCCCTTACTTCCCCCACCACCAGAGGGCGCCTGGGACGCCACGGGCTACCATTGTCCAGCCTATGTGCGCGGCTGGAATCCTGCACTTAACGCAGGTAAAGGCGGCTGGCAGGAGCGCATCTATTACGCCAGCTGCAAGCAATGGAGCCTCGAAGGTCCCTACGCTATCGGCTGCGTGGAGTGGGATGGCACGGCCTGGACGCGCCACGAGGAGCCGGTTTTGCAGGGAATTGAGGCCTGGGAAAATAACAATGTGGCAGAACCATATGTGATCTACCATGACGGGAAATGGCGAATGTGGTATTGCGCCGCGCCATCAGGGCAATACATAACCGGCTATGCCGAGAGCCGCGACGGAATCAGCCAGTGGGAAAAGCGGGCTCCTTTTTTCGCACAAGAGATATTTGATGCCGCTGTCTTACAGGTCAATAAGCGCTACGAGATGATCACCGCGCGCCGCGCTCTGCGGTTTAGCTTCCACGAAAGCTCGCTGTCTGCGCAAGACGGTCTGTGGTGGTCTTACTGCGCGCAGCTCTCAACGCATCCCCAGGATTGGAGCGAACCGCTCCAACTGCTTCAAGCCGACGACGGGACATCCTGGCATAAAAATGGTGCCTGGCACCCAACCTTCCACTACGACGAGCAAAGGCCGGATCGTATGTACGTATTTTTCAACGGTTTATATCAGGACACACATACGCCGTTTGGCCTATCAATCGGTCGCCTTGAATGTAGCCTTGAATGAGAACTTAGCGATCTTGCTATGTGAATAAACTGTAATACAAAAACGAGGGATATTTCTGTTATAATATAGGCAAATATATCATACGCGGGCTTTACTCACATACTCGTACAGAGGCAACTCTTACGCTTACCCGCCAGTCTCCGTAGCGCAAAAACTTGAGTGCTTCCCCTACCTTTGAGTTTTACCGTATCTTCCTGGCACAGAGGGTAATTTAAGTTATCTCGCTCTCTGCCCATCAGCTTCAAGGCCAGAACACATTGTACAGCACGGAAGAGAAGAAATTAAGGAGGGAATTGCAAGCTATGGCAACAGAATTGCAACAGCGCTATCGTGTTAAAGGTGCTGCATTTGGGGCTCGCGGATGTTCCTCATGCACATGTAATCCATGCGACTGTAATCCTTGTAATTGTGGGGATAGCGTTAGTCTGCCCCTCTGGCGCGTAAGTGGCTATGCTATTGAGAGCGGCGAAATTAACGGTCGGGAGGTCGCACACCTGCTCCTCCTCAGCTTATCTCAGCCGGCGCCAACGGGAAACTGGCAGGAAGTAATTCTCATTGACGATAAGGCCAGCCACGAACAGGCAATTGCCGCGCTCGCTCTCTTTGAGGAACGTATGGATAGCCTTCCCGCCGAGCTGGGTGCATCCTCTAAAACGCCCAAAGCAGTCTATAGCGTTCCTATGCACTATGCCCTCACTGAGGCCGGGCCGGTTCTGCGCGTCGCCTTCATACCAGAACGGGCTGCGCAATTGCGCGGAGCTCCATTTGAGCCTCTCCCCTGGCACTATGAGGGCCCCATGGCTTTGCGCGAAACCTTTGCACTATCCTCCTCATAAACGAGGATCAGGCAGCGGGAGATTAGCCTTGATCAAAGCAGAAGGGCTTTTCTCCTGCTGCGGTACACAGTGGTAGGAGACTAAGCGGGAGGAAGTTCTTTTTGCTGTACCTCACAGCGCTCAATCACGTGCCCAAGGGGTTGTAGAGCGCTCTCAATATGTGCTATGCTAGTCTTGCTGCTTTCGTAGCGCAGCGAGACAGATTTAGCGGGAAGAGACGTCTCGACGACCTCGACAGTAGGAACGGTATCTAAGGCGGATACAATCTTCTTTATGCAGCCCTGGCAGCCGATTTTTGGTAGCGTTAGCGTTACATATTCATGCATTACAGTTTGCTCCCTGGTTGTTGTCAGCATGCGCTCACTGCATATCCTCACCGAACTAGCGGGGAATAGGACGGCGAGCCCGGATGTCAGGAGCACATTGGACATTAGAGGAGAGTTCTCTCCTTCTCCGACACCAGAAGAGTATAGCCTACGCTGCTCGGCCTGCCAATTGGGATGAATCCCTATATATTCCGTTTAGCACTCTAGCAAAAAATGTTTATAGGTGGTATGGATACAGAGGAGTATATGTAGTCGAAACTACTATCAACTCTGCCACCTGTTTCCAATATTTGTCAACTCTTTTTTGTCTACTCTTTTAGTCTGCTTTTTTCGCCTGTAATATCAAATCAGTTGAAATAATGATTATTTGGGGACACCCTTGTCATCGCTTTTCAACCGAATTTGATATAAGGGGCTGAATGCAGGCTCTCAGGCTGGCAAAGGGAATAAACATGCAATAAAGAATTGTTTCTATCCAGGAGGTTAATTACAACCTGGATAGTTAAGTTCTTTTCTTCACCTGTGGCCGCCTTTGCTTCTACTGTATATTTTCTAGCTCGCTGTGGATAATTAGGGGGAAAGCACGCTTCTAAGGCTATTTTATGTCATCTAACAGGTTGTTGTGCTCAACGGCGAGCAAGGTGAGGGAGTAAAGATAGATTTGTCAGGCCAGCCCTGCTGCGGGTTTTTTCAGAAGGCTTGACAACAATACGATATATCGGTATTATTATTACCAATATTATCGATATATCGTATTCTATGCTGTTTCTAAGTAAAGCCGGATAAGACTAGTTGAGGAAACTATATGGAAACCATTCCTAAGGAGCCTACGTACACACCGGGGGCCAGCTCATTGCCGGGGGAAACGTCTATGAGCAACCGGCCTTCACAAGGCGCGAAATTTTTTCTACAATGACAGGTGTGCTTCTGGTTATGCTACTTGCCTCGCTCGACCAGACCATCGTGGGCACCGCCATGCCGCGCATTATCGGCGAATTTCACGGTCTTGACCGCTATGTATGGGTCACGACTGCATATATGCTTACTTCCACGGTGATGATCCCGATTTACGGTAAGCTCTCAGACCAGTTTGGGCGCAAACCGATCTTCCTGGTAGGAGTTGTACTTTTCCTACTGGGCTCTGGCCTGTGCGGGGCAGCCCAGTCTATGGATCAGCTCATCATCTTCCGCGCTTTCCAGGGCATAGGAGCCGCAGCGCTCATGCCTATCGCGATTGCGGTTATCGGCGATCTCTTCACGCCACGCGAGCGCGGAAAATGGCAGGGCGTTACAGGTTCAATCTTTGCCCTCTCTTCAATCCTGGGTCCCGTGCTGGGAGGCTGGATTACCGATAGCTTCTCCTGGCGCTGGGTCTTCTATGTCAATCTGCCTGTGGGCGTCGCAGCCTTGCTTGTGTTAATCTTCCTGATGCCTATGCTACGCCAATCGCGGGGTAAGGCGCGCATCGATTACCTTGGCGCGCTGCTACTTGCCCTGGGGACGGTCCCGGTTATGCTGGGTCTGAGTGGTGCTGGCTCGCAATTCGCCTGGCTCTCGTGGCAAACGCTCGTCTTGATCGGCGGAGGCCTGATTGTAATGGCTGGCTTCTTCTTTTACGAAGCCTATCTGGAGAGACACGACGCACAGCCTATCATCGATCCCAGCCTGTTTAAGAACCGCATCTTTATCATCTCGCTGCTGGTGAGCATGATTACCTTTATGGGCATGTTTGGCTGCGTTGCATTTTTGCCGCTCTATGCGCAAGGCGTCCTGAAGATCTCGGCAACCGATAGCGGCCTGGTACTCACGCCAATGATGCTCTCCATGATTGCCACAAGTACGATTAGTGGCCTGTTGCTCACGCGCTTTGGCAAATACAAGTGGATGACGATTGTGGGCATGATCGGTACAGTGCTTGGCGCGGCCCTGCTTCTGCGCCTTGACGTGCATTCCTATTACTTCGATATGATTATAGCGATGATCGTACTGGGTACTGGAATGGGCTTTGGCATGTCGCTCTATAACACGATTGTGCAAAACGCGCTGCCACATAAGATTGGCCAGGCCACTTCTGCCATGACCTTCTTCCGGCAGATCGGGAGTACAGTAGCCCTGGCAGCCTTAGGCTCGATCCTTACCTCGATGTATGCACCGGCCTTCCACTCTGCTTTACCCGCGCAGGTCAATCGGGCGGTTCCAAGCAAGGCCCTCAGCTTCTTCGATAATCCAAATGTGCTGCTTGATCCCAATGCTCAGCACGCTATCTCTACACAATTTGCCTCCTTTGGACAATCTGGCATGGCATTGCTGGGACAGATCCTTGAGGCGGTAAAGGTAGGCCTGACGCAAGGAATACACGCAACGTTTGTGGCCAGTTTCATTGTGCTGCTGTTCGGCATGGTGATTGTCTTCTTCTTGCCCGAGATCGAGCTGATTTCGCGCCGATCACCTGCCAATAAAGACGATGCACCTTCAGTCCCGATGATGCATTGATACATTGACACATAAACGTTCATAAAGCTAGCAAAAGAGAGCCACATTCCCAGACGGGAGGTGTGGCTTCTTTTTGTTCTTCTCGCCGTGCGTGCTTCTTACCAGCGCTCCCAATGCACCACTTGCGCCAATGGCACGCGCGGACCGGGACGAAAATCGCTGCCAATCGTGTAGGCAACAGGAATGAGGGCCGCCTGCATGATTTCCTCGTGTGGAATGCCGAGTAGCTCGGCAACTTCCCGCTCACAGAAAGGGCTGAGGGTCGTCCAGGCGGTTCCCAGGCCGCGCTCGCGGGCCGCGAGCATAAAGCTCCAGACGGCTGGCAAGATCGAGCCCCAGGTATTGGCCTGTTCTAAAATGGAGGCATTTTCAGTTCGGCCACGGATGCAAGGAATAACCAGGGCAGGCACTTCATGCAGATGTTCAAGCAAGTAATGCAAGCCCTCGTAGGTTTTGCTTGTGATATGTTCGCCAACTCTCGCTCTTGTGAAATTTGCTCCAGGCAGATGCGAGGCTGACAGAGCTAGCGGGTCGCGCGGGCCATGCCAATACACCTCGGCCAGGGCACGGCGCTGCTCGGGATCAGTGACGACAATAAAATCCCAACGCTGACGGTTGCGCCCGGTGGGAGCCTGGATGGCAAGTTCCAGGCATTCCTTTAGCACTTCTCGCGCAACAGGTCGCCTGAGATCTAGCCTTTTGCGCACTGCACGTGTGGTAGAAAGCACTTCATCGGCAGAAAGATTCAAATGTGGCACGATTCCCTTTTCTCCTTCAATCCCAAAAAACCTTTTATTCTTTGAGCTAGCTCTGCTCTCCCGCCGGGGCCGACTTCTGCTGAATTACAGGAGAAGGCACCTCTTCCCGGGCCTGGCCTTTATTTCGGTTGACAAGTCGAGTGTTAGACAGGATGAGTAGAAGAGCTATCAACATAGCCAGGCTACAAGTCGCTCCCAGATATTCTATGCCGCCAAGGGCCAGAACCAGTCCACCGAGGGCACCGGCTCCCGCAGTGCCCAGGTATAGGGCTGTCATATTCAGGGAGAGAACAACCGGAGCTGATTGCGGTTCGAGCATTGCCAGGTAGCTGTTGAGCGCAGGCGCTCCCAACCAGGCCACGGTACTCCAAACTACAAGGATAACAACGGCGATGATGTTCAGGGCAAAGGACTTATGTAAGAGCGTCAGCAGCGAGATGGTGAGCGTAATCAGGATCATTAAGGCATAGACGCGGATCAGCGTGCGCCCGATGCCCCAGCGATCGGCCAGGTAGCCGCCCAGGAGGTTTCCCAGGAGCGAGGCAGCCCCTATGCCAAACAGCACAAGGCTGAGCAGTGCAGCATCAAAAGTGGTCACGCGATCCAGCACGGGCCTGATATACGTGAGAAGGCTATTAGCGCCAACCAGGCTGATAAAGGTGAGAGCCAGGGCCAGCCAGACATGCCTTTTAGTGAGGAGGGCCAGGCGCTCACTCCAGCTAACTACACTACCATGCTGTTGGATATTGGGCAAGAGGATGCAAAGGAGCAAGGCTGAGAGGGTCCCGATCAGGGCAACCATAGCAAAGGAGGCTCGCCAGCCAAACAGGCTTCCAACCCAGCTTCCCAGCGGTAAGCCAAGCACAAGGGCGCCGGTCGAACCGGCAAGAATGATAGACATGGCTCGCCCGCGTAGCTTCTCCTCTACAAGCTGGGCCGACGCGGCCATGGCGGTTGGCGTATAGATAGCAGCGGCAAGCGCGGCAAGGATTCGCGTGCCGAAAAGCCAGCTAGCCGAGGGAGCCAGGGTCGAGGCCAGATTCGCCAGGGCAAAGAGTACAAGCGAGATCAGCAAGACCCGCTTGCGCCCGATATGGGCCATGGCGGTCACCAGGAGCGGCGAGCCGATGGCATAAGTGAGGGCAAATACGGTAACTAGCTGCCCGGCTACCTCCTCCGAGACGTGCATATCAGCAGCCACGGATGGCAGGAGCCCGGCCACAAGATACTCCTCAGTTCCGATGGCAAATGTTCCCAGCGCGAGAACAAGTATGAAGATGGGCATAGTATATCCCCGTTTCCTTTCTCTCATACAAGAAAAACATTTTGGACTGATCGATCAGTCCAAAATAAAGACAAAAAAAATCAAGCTAGAAGCGAAAGCGCGACATTGGCGATCTCCTGGAGCTGCCTGGCGTCCCTGACAGCTTTGGCCGTAATATTCAGGCCTTGTAGCGAGGAGGTCAAGAAACGCGCAAGGGCAAGCAGATCCAGCTGTGGGTGAATCTCGTCATGTTCCTGAGCGCGAACCAGCGCATGATAGAATGCCTGTTGTGTGCGTGTCACGCTCGCGGAGACGCAGCGTGCAATCTCTTCATCGTGAGGGGCTAACTCAATAGCTGTATTCACGATCATGCAGCCACGCGGCGGTTCTGTGCAGGCTAACGTTTGCACAGTAGAGCGAAACACAGCTTCAATGGCAGCTTTGCCCGATCCCGGCCCTTCAAGTACGTCAACTGTGGAGGCAATATTGCGCGCTTCGTAGCGCCTGAGCGCTTCAAGAAAAAGCGTATGCTTGTCGCCAAAGGTATCATAGAGACTCTGGCGCCTGATGCCCAGATGGGCAAGCAAGTCATGAATTGAGGTCGCTTCATAGCCACGATTCCAGAACAGCTCTATAGCTTTATCAAGCATCTGCGTACGATCAAATGTTTTTGGTCTTGCCATCCTATACTCCTTGCCAGAAGTATAACTAATTTTGGACCGATAAGTCAAGTATTTCAACAAGCGCGCTTTGGCAGGCCTCTCATGCAGCATATTCGTGGATACATTGGTACATTCCCCATGCCTTTCGGGGCCAACCGCAGAGCCGATTATCCTGCGGTTGGCAAATCGCGCTAGTTACGGTACGTTGAAGTGAAAGGTCCAGGTCCTGATTTTGCCGAAAAGATGATTTTCGCGTTCGGTGATAGTGATAGTCCATGCCCCATGCTTACCATAGAGGCGGTGTGGGAAGGTGAAAAGGAAGGAGCCATCACCCTGAGGACTGCCTGACAGCGCGTCGTAGCTTTTTGGATCTTGTGAAACACTTACTGTGGCAAAAAGGTTTGCCTTCCCCCAGGGCTGCAGTCCGCTGACGAAGATGCGAACATCTGATGGTGTAATTATCGCCTTCTGTAAGGTGATTGTCTCGCCTTCTGTTGTCTGTTGCTGACCCAGCTTTATCAGCCCGCCGGAGTGGAAAGGAACTGAGAAATCGAAGGTAGCCGAACCCAACACATGCGGCGTGCGAAAAGCTGCGCCCGTGCCGATCTCCATCTTCAGATGAATATCTAATTGCTGAGGGTTGCCGGTAATCCTATCAGTATCAACATAGAACGCTTCGGCCTCGCGATATTTGTCGGTATTCTGAGATGCACTTCCCCCTACTATTAGCTTCCCGCTGTGGGAATCGCCTAGCACCGTGCCATCTTTCGTTGAGACCACGATATGCAGAAGCGAGATCTGCTTGCGATCCGGGGCACTGTTCTCATTCGCCAGGATCGTATGCTTATCATTGGAGACCAGGGTACTGGCAATAATCAGTTCGTTAGCATCAGCGTAGGCCGAGTCAATGTTGATAGTGACGCCAGCCACGGTTCGCGACTGCTGAATCGGGCTAAACAATTTATGTTGCACCATGTAAGAGGTTGCCGGACGGGAAGAGAGAACTGAACCCAGGAAAGGCGCAATCACTGCGTAGACGGTTCCCGTAACTACAAGTGCAGCCAGGAGAGCGGCGATTATCGCCAGGCTGCGTGTGGACAGAGAGAGCCATTGGACAAGCTTAAATCTGCTACTAAAGTGAGAAGTTGATACAGCTTTTAAAGAGTTGAGGTGCCGATAGCGGGCCTGAATGAGCTGCCACGTAGGGAGCTGAGGTGGCATAGGAGCATGATATGTTGCTTCCAGGTCCTCAACAAGCCTATTGAGTCTGGAATCATTCTGGTTTTCGAACAGATCGGAATAGCGTTGGTGGAGATTATGCTTATACATAGCGATACTGCTCCTTTAGCGATTGTAAGGTACGTGTGATCTGTTTTTTGACGCTGGCATGACTTTTGCCAACGACTTGAGCTATTTCGACGGTACTGAGCCCGGCGGCAAAACGTAGGGCCAGTAATTCACGTTTCTGGACATCAAGCCGGGCCAGCAGGCTGCGCAGACGAGCCAGGTTCTCTTGCTTCAGCGCAACCGCTTCTGGGTCCTGTTCGCTTGGGGACTGTACTATATCTGAAAGGAGATCCCAGTATTGTATATTTTTGTGGCGACGATGATGATCGATGGCTACATGGCGAGCGATGCGAAAGAGCCAGGCCGCGAATGGGATGCCGCGTGGACGATAGCCAGGCAAAGCCTCAAGGACTTTAAGAAACACTTGCTGGGTCAGGTCAGCTGCATCTTCATCACTGCTAGCGCGTGTACGCAAGTAGCGATAGACCCGCATTGAATAAGCATTGTAGAGCGGTGCAAAGTCGGCAGGATTGGCTCTGGCAGCTTCTACCAGCTGTATTTCTGCATCCTCTAGCCGCATATCGTACAGCAATGCTGGTTCTGAAATGTTTTCCATACATAAACTTCTTTCTCGCAGAAATGTAGGTAGTTTGCTTATCCATCAGTTGAAGCCTCTCCATCATGATGGCGTCTATTAGAACGCATGAGTAGAAGATTGGGGACATCAAGTTTGTTCTTCACTTGAGCTTTGGGAGTTCTATTGCTATACTATGTTCGGCAACTGCTAAACGCTGATACTATAGTACCTGCCATGCTCATCATGAAAAAGTGTAGCTGGCTTAGCCAACGTTCGGCAACTCTCGCTAGTAGACGAACGCTTCGGGCTTGCTCAGACAGAGCAGGGAAACGAGGTTTGATGAAACATACTTCTCCGACCGCTGGGGCTGTCGAAGATGAGATTTTGAGAAATGAGCAAGACGGACAAGAGATCAGCATTGCGCTCGATTCGCCTGCCTGGTTTCGCTGGCTAGAAAGCGCAACGGCCTTTAGCTTCCGCAGCGCCGAGGGCCACTTTACAGCGCATAAGACGCGGGCCGGCAATCAACGTGGCGAGCCTTACTGGCGCGCTACACTACGCAGTCGGGGCAAGCTCTATAGCTTCTATCTCGGCCAATCTCCGCGCCTGACCAGCGTGCGCCTCCACGAGGCGGCTCACGAACTTAGCCAGCGCGCGGCCAATCTCGCTACTCCCTCGGCGGAGCCAGCCAGCGGCGCACCTTCATCTAGCGAGCCTCCAATTGACAGGCCCGATCCTTTATTGCTTAGCCGGCTTTCTCTGCCACGCCTCCCGCTCCAACACGTCGCGCGTCCACGCCTGCTCACTCTGCTAGAGCAGAGCGTCCAGAGACCGGTGACGCTGATTTCGGCACCAGCCGGCTCCGGGAAAACAACGCTGCTCGCCGAATGGGCAATCACAACAGATCTTACAGTAAGCTGGCTCTCACTTGAAGAAGAGGATAATGATCCGGCCATCTTCTTCCCTTACCTGATGGCGGCTTTACGCAGATGCACACAGGAAGAGGAAAAGCTTGAGCGCGCGGTCCCGGCGCATAGCTGGAAGCAGGCTATAACGCATCTCCTTAACGACCTCATGCGACGCCTTGAGCATGATGCGGTCATCGTGTTGGATGATATTCACCTCCTGACTTCGCCAGAGATTCATACTATCCTGCATTTTCTGATCGAGCACTTGCCAACTCGCCTGCACCTGGCGATGGGAACGCGCGTTGATCCGTCCTTGCCCCTGGCTCGCCTGCGCGCACGCAGCCAGCTAAGCGAGTTGCGCACCGAGGAGTTAAGCTTTGTCTCCGGCGAAGTCGAAGCTTTTGTAGAGAAAATGGGTTTGCGCCTGGAAGGCGAGGATTTGCGCCTGCTAGAAGAGCACACTGAGGGCTGGATTGCCGGCATCCAGCTCTTTACTCTGGCCCTGCGTGGGCAACGCCACAGTGCAGCCTTCTTGCGCTCCTCCTCCAGATCTCACCACTTTCTTCTTGACTATATCAGTGAAGAAATCCTTGCCCAGCAGGAGCCAGCTATGCAGCAATTTCTGCTTCATACCTGTATTCTTGATAGCTTCTGTGCAGCTCTATGCGATAGCGTCACAGGGAACTCGGATGGAGAGACACGACTTGCCGAAGCGTTAAAAGCTAATCTCTTTGTACGCGGTCTCGATAATACGCAAACCTGGTATCGCTATCATCAGCTCTTTGCCGAGGTCTTGCGTACACATCTACAACGGCACGAGCCGGAACAGATTCCCGGCTTGTATCGCCGAGCAAGCTGCTGGTACGAACAGCAGGGCTGGCATGAGGAGGCTTGCGATTATGCCTTGCGCGCCGGCGATCTGCCTCGCGCTGCCGCCCTCTTAGAGCAGCTCGTCCCCCACCTGGTCGGACAGGGAAAATTTCGTCGCCTGCTGCAATGGTCCTCTCAACTTCCACAAGACATAATTGGCGATTATCCCTTGCTCTTCATAGCCTCAATGATTGGAACCCAAGTGCTGCGCGGGAGCATCCTGGGTGCCCAAAATATCGGGCAGTCTCTACCCGCAGCGCTAACGCATCTCGGTCGGAAGATCCGTATGCACACTGACGAGCCAGGTTCACCCTGGGCTGGATTGCAGTCAGGGCTCCAGCTTTTACAGGCTATCAAGGCCTGGACTAGCGGCGATATTGCGCAAACCATTGCTCTCTTGAGCGAAATCTCAACGATCCCGTTGCCCTCCGCAAGTACGGCAAGCCGGGTCATTGCCCTGGGCCGCCAGCTACTTCTCGGCTTAGCATATAGTGCAAGCGGCGATCTACATGCGGCCGAACAGATCATCATCGAAAATCCGTCTCACGACGAGGATAGTGCTTCTTCGCCCTTTACATCCTTTGCCCTCATTTTCCTTGCCGACGTGTACGAGGCTCAGGGACAGCTCCATAAATTAGAAAGCTTATATCATGAGATACTTCTGTCCTTTGAGCGCTCAGGTGTTGGCTCTCCGCTCCTTATGGCTCTTGCCCACACACGGCGGGCCGGCTTATTGTACGAACGAAACTGTATCGAGGAAGCCGAAGCAGCAATTAAGATGAGCCAGGAGATCGAGCGGCGCATTGAGCTACTCGCCCCCGCCGCCCTTTCCTTCTCCGCGCCGCTGCAAGCCCGTATTGCCCTGGCTCAGGGCGATATCCAATCGGTCAGGATCTTACTTGAGAACAAAGGGGTGCCTTTCTGGCGATCTCTGGCAGAATCACAGACAAAGAAGGTTACAGGCGCAACGCTGGCCCGCCTGGCTCTACTCTGTGGACAGAACGCGCTGGCCGAAGAATGGGTCCAGGCCAGCGACATGCATTTTGATGATCAAATCAATCTCCAGATAGCTAATCGAGATTATGTCCCCTATGTGACACTGGCCCGCATCCTGCTGGCACGTGGCCGACAACAACACGCACCACTGGCCCTGGCTCAGGCCTTGACCTTGCTGGAATGCCTGCAGAGCGCGGTTACGGCAGTTGATGCGCGTGGCTGGCTGCTTGAGGTACAAATGCTCACTGTGCTGACCTTACAAGCCCAGGGCAAGACAAAGCGGGCCTTGCAGCTTCTCGGCTCGGCCTTGAGCGTTGCTGAGCAAGCGGGCTACATGCGCCTGCTGGTCGATGAGGGCCAGCCGATGGGCCAGTTGCTCGCCCAGGTAGCCGTTTACACAAGCGCCTCGCCCGCCTATCTTCAACGCTTACAGGTGGCCATTGGCCCTTCAGTGTCGAAGCCTACTGACGCAACTCAGGAGCAAGCGCAAGACCAGCCTCTCCTTGATCCCTTGAGCGAGCGCGAGCATGAGATCCTCGGGCAGCTGGCCAAAGGCCTCTCAAATCAGCAGATCGCCCAGCAGCTCGTGATCAGCCTGTACACCGTCAAGCTGCATGTCAAACATATTCTGGCTAAACTGGCGGTAACCAATCGCACGCAGGCGGTTGCCCGCGCACGTGAGCTGCACTTGATCTAGCCTGTGATCAACAATACTCCCCACAATAGTTCTTTGGAGGGACGCTAATCTCTTTCCTATGCACTAAACTCTATCCCATAGAGATAAAACCTGAGAGCATATAAAACTATAAAGAAAGAGAGCTTTCTCCTAATGACAAATACACCCAATAATATATTCGATACTGATGTGCTGATTGTGGGAGCGGGACCCGTTGGACTCACGTTGGCGATTGAGCTCGCTCGTCGCGGCATCGCCTGCCGCGTTATCGACCAGCTTGCGACCTATCCCATTGGGACGCGTGCCCGTGGCGTTAGCGCGCGCACGCAGGAAATCTTTGACAACCTGAGCATTATCGAAGATCTCCAGTCCTATATTGAGCCACGACTGCCCTGGCGCTTCTATGACGGCGCAGGCCGCCTTGTGCAGGAGCTTGAGGTGCCAGTGAGCTTCGGCGCTGACCACCTCACGCCCGATAGACCTTATCCTGGCAACGTGTTGATCGCACAGCAGCATACCGAAGCAGTTCTGCGCAAGCATCTCTCGTCTTATGGCCAGCATGTCGAACTGGATTGCACACTGACAAACTTCTGGCAAGATGCTGAACAAGTTGTAGCTGAGGTAGTACGCGCCGGGCTGAAAGAAGAGATTCGAGCTCGTTACCTTGTGGGTTGCGATGGAGGAAACAGCGCTGTACGCAAGTGCGCCGGAATCGCTTTTGCTGGCGAAACCAGGGATAAACGGTTTACAATGTTCGGCAATCTCGATGTAGAGGGACTCGAACCCACCTGCTTTTATTCCTGGTCAGATTCGCAAAAAGGGTTCATGGCGCTGAACCCAATGCCCCTCAGCAATACCTGGTTCTTCTCGGCTCCTCTACAGCCGGATGAGCACGGAGAGGCGCCAGTCGCCAGCATGGAAACATTTCAGAACATCTTCGATACTTGGCCCGGAACGCCCAGGGTCAAGTTTAGCAATCCTCTCTACCTCTCGATCTATCGGCTCAATATACGCATGGTTGACAGATATCGCAGCGGTCGCGTCTTTGTGGCTGGCGACGCTGCGCATGTCCATCCACCCGCTGGCGGACAAGGCATGAATACCGGCATTCAGGATGCTCATAATCTTGGCTGGAAACTTGCCTACGTTTTACAAGGCGCGCCTGAAGCGCTGCTGGAGACCTACCAGGCCGAACGCCTACCGATTGCCCAGGAGGTTCTTGCCACCTCAACCTCCCGCATTCTGTCCTGGACTGAGACAGATGCGAATGGCACCTCCGCTGGAGTTGAAGGCATTACCAAAATGATACATGGCAAAGATCCGTTCAGCGATACCACCCAGTTGAGCGTCAATTACCGAGGCAGCTCGCTTGCTCGCGATCTCACCACAAGTACAGGGATACGCGCCGGGGACCGCGCCCCTGATGCACTTTGCCAGAGCGCCCAGAACCGTGAGCAGGTGCGGCTCTTTGATGTGTTTCGCGGCACGCATTTCACCTTGCTGGCCTTTGGCAACCAGCATTTACCAAAGATACCCGCCGCATATCAGGACCTGTTACAGGCCTATACCGTGACGCGTGCGGCCAGCCCGGCGCTCGATACTGCTCACCTCTTGCTTGACAGCGAAGAGCAAGCGTACCAGGCTTACGGCATCACGACAGATGCCCTGATTCTGGTCAGACCGGATGGCTATATAGGCCTGACGGCCGCTGGTACGGCTTATCAAGCCATTTTCGACTACTTGCACGAGATCAGCGCACGCTAAGGCGAGCGGCACATGAGCAAAAGCATCATGGGCAAGCAGCTCATGATGCTCCATGTTTGCTAAGTTTTTACATATGCAATATGCTCTTCCCCAGGCAAAACGTCTGTATCACTACTCCCCCAACTTATTGGGTTAGAAACAGAATACTTCTCAATCCAAGCACTCGGCTGCCGCCTGCTGCCCCTTGACCTGCGTAGCCACATTCTCCTCATTTTGTTCGGCAGATACCTGGGCTGCGCCTCCGGCTCTACTGCGAAAGAGCAATTCAGTAACCAGTCCAGCCCCTAGCAGAATAATCACCAGGCCCACAAATGGAGTAAAGGTGAGAGGTTCGTGCAGGAATAATACGCCCCAGAAAACGCCAAAGATGGGTGCCAGAAAGGTAACGGTAAGGGTTTTTGTTGGGCCCGCATGAGCGATCAACCAGATGTAGAGTAGAAGGGTTACCGATGTGCAGAACAGTGCCAGAGCAACAACCGCGAGCAGCACACTAAGACTCGGCATATGTTTTGGAGGTGCCACAAGCGTAAGCGGGACAAGAAATAGGATGGCTGCCAGCTGGCTACATGTTGCTATGGACAAAGAACTTACCTTATTTCCAAGGTGAACCTTGATATAGACACTGGCAATACCATAGGAGGCAGCCGCCGCGAGCGAGGCCAGGATCGCAAAGACAAGCATCGTGGAGAAGGGAAGAGTGCTCCAGCCGGCCAGAATGACTACTCCTAGCAGTCCCAGTATAAGGCCAATAGCCTTTTTAAGCGTCATGGCTTCCTTTATCCAGATGACAGATACAAGCACGCCAAACAAGGGTGTTGTTGCGTTTAGCAGCGCCGCAAGCCCGCTGGTTAGATAGAGCTCAGCCACGCCAATTAAGGTAAAGGGAATTGCCGCATTAATGATACCAACTACGAGATAGTGTCGCCAATAGGTTCGCAGCTCCAGCCGCGTACCGGTAAGCAGAGCAAACACCAGCAAGCTCAGCCCAGCCAACACGACACGTGCAGCCATCAAGGCCACTGGTCCAAGCACCGGTGTTCCGATGCGTATAAACAGGAAACCTCCTCCCCATATTGCCGAAAGTAACAGTAATACCCCTATTTCTTTTGTCCGCATAGTATTTCTCCTCTAGCTATCCTTTGACATGAGTACTGGATTTAGTATAGCGTGGCTCTATGCAGGATTTGTAGGAGAAATAGAGGGCAAAATGTTCAAGTTACTTACGATTTACCAGGATAATTTACTCTTCGCCTTCATTTTTCAAGTTTGCACGGTAGAGGTCGCGTAGAAGGGCAATTTCAGCGCCATGGCTCAGCAACTCCTGATTTACCCACCAGACGATTTCCAGAAAAGGGAGCCGACGATCTAAGCCCCAAGGATATTTGCTATAGCCTATTTGATCGAGGGCGGTCTCGGTAGCGCTAGAAAGGGCCGAGCGCCACTTTAGAGCCGCATCGTTTAGTGAGGCGATGGCTGCCTGAGCTGTAGGTGCGATTGCATAGTCATCCCAGGCCAAAGAAGCCGTTCCTACAACATAATCGGCCCTGTGTAGGAAACCGTTGGTAAGGTGGCACATGCGCCAGGCAATGGTTGTCACGGGAGGCGGCACGGGTTCCGGCTGCGCAAAGTCCATAACCCAGTCACCCCGACCAAAGGGCGTGCTTGCCTGGCTCTGCTCACGTGGATGAATGCTCCAGCAGCCGGGCATAGGTTCCCACAGGTATTCGTCATCGCTAAGATCGTGCAGGCGTGTGATGAGGCGCTCCCTGCCATAATCGAACTGCTTTAAGAATGGTGCCAGGCGGGCCGGTAGGCTCATAGTATCGCTCCTTTAAAAGCTTACTTCTCTTTTTCCATTATTTTTGATCATATGTTCTATTATAACACACTTTGCAGCAATGGAATGAAGGTAGGCTCGCCAGGTAAAGAGATAGGAGAGCAAGAGCTAGCCTGAAACCTCGGGAGATCTCCACAAGCATTTTCTGTAAGATCCAGCTGTTGCCAGCGGGATCGCTGAAGGCAGCATGCTTGACGGCCTTGTCGTGTTCCTCAATCTCGCCGAGGCGCAGGGCAAAACGCTAATGCTGATTTGTGCGTGCAAAGATATCTTGCTTGTGGATGACTACTTTTTCTCAGAGCCGGTAAAGGCAGCTGTCAGGCCGAGAGCGATATAAATGCTTCCCGTCACATAGCGCTGGATGCGCTGGAAACGTATACTACTCTTGAGCAGCGTAGCCAGGGTCCCAGCCACAAATCCATACAATGTCAGGGAGCAGAAGCCCAGGACAGCATAGATGCAGCCAAATATAAGAAATTGCATAACAACCGCCCCACGAGTTGGGTCGACAAATTGGGGTAAGAAGGCCAGGAAGAAGAGAGCCGTCTTGGGATTAAGCAGCTCTACGCCCATCCCCTGCACAAACATGCGCGCAAGCGGCTGCGGCTCAGCGCTGCCCTTCTGATGCAGTTCGTCTCGCTTCAAGAGCGTGCGCACGCCGAGATAGACCAGGTAGGCGGCGCCAAGATATTTCACAACTGTAAAGGCGAGAGCCGAGGTGAGCAAGAGAGCAGAGAGCCCCAGGGCTGCAGCGGTGGTATGGATAAGGTCAGCAGTGGCGATGCCCAGGGAAGAGACGGTTCCGGCTCGCCTCCCCATATCTACGCTGCGCGTCATCGCAAATAGAACAGCCGGACCAGGAATGGCAAGTAATCCCGCTGCTGCCAGCATAAAGAGCAATAAGGTGGTACTGGTAGGCATGCAAAATCTCCTCATGTGCGCGTATGACAATGTTGCGTACCGTGTTCTTCTACTGTAGCAGAGAAATAGATCCACTATCCAGCTATTCGAGCTCCAAAGGGCCTCAGTTACAGCACACTGTTCGTCAGTTCCCCTACCAGATCAGGAAAGCATGGGCCAGCTTTGTAAGTAGGTATTCATGCAACATGACAGAGTGATGACAAAATTGAGGAGCAAAGTTCATGCCGCTGTCATGCTCTCAGTTTACACTACTGCTACAGGCACCTGGAGATGGGCCTGAACAAGTATAAATATAACTGAATTAAATAAGCTATGTGAAAGAGAGGTTACGCTTATGTGGGGACATTGGGGAGCTGCAGCCGGAGCCGGCTTCGGCCATGGGCCATCGCACTTTTTCTGTATGGTTCTGCTCGGACTGCTGATCTTTGGAGCCATCTACTTGTTCAATCGCAGGCGCCACAGGTTCGGGTGCATCCCGGCCGGAGCGCCACACGAAGAGCCGCGCAGACCAGGCGGTCCCGATGCTATGGAGGCCTTGCGCCAGCGCTATGCGCGTGGTGAAATTGATACCACCACTTTTGAGCAGATGCGCGAACGGCTCGGCGGTTCAAATCGACCACCTTTATAAGCGCTACAGGACCCGGTATCTTGCCTAAGTGCCGGGTCAGTTTATTTCTATAGCCCGCTGCGAGCTTTAGTTCTCCCAGTCTGCAATGTTACGTAAAAATAGTGAGGCTAGCCCAACATACTTGATTGTATCTCCCGCTCACCTCTCCCAATATTTAGCAGTACTTAAGCGAAGACCCCTCTTGCCGCTCCTCATAGCAAATGAAAAGTGTGATATACTCCTAAAGTACTATGCCTGGCGACCTGAAGTCCCCAATGAAAGGAAGTAAACTGCCCATGAACGAACTGCTCGGTAAACGTCTTGGCAACTATCGCCTGGTCCAGCTCATTGGACGCGGTGGCTTCGCTGAGGTCTACCAGGGAGAGCATGTGCATCTTGGGACCAAGGCCGCATTAAAAGTGCTGCAAACCCAGCTGGAGGAGAAGGAGCAGGAACATTTTCTACAGGAAGCTCGCATCATTGCCCGTCTTATTCATCCCCATATTGTACGTGTGCTCGATTTTGGCCTTGAAGATGCCATCCCCTTCCTCGTCATGGATTACGCGCCTCATGGCTCGTTACGCAAACGGTATCCCAGAGGCACGCGACTCCCGCACCGGAAGATTCTTCCCTTTCTTCAGCAAGCGGCCTCAGCCCTTGATTACGCGCATAGCCAGCAGGTGATTCATCGCGATGTCAAGCCTGAAAACATGTTATTGAACCAGCAAGACGAGATCATGCTTAGCGATTTTGGCATCGCGACGATCGTCAAGAGCACGCGAGGTACCAGCGTAGAGGAGGTTGTAGGCACGGCGGCCTATATGGCTCCTGAGCAAATACAGGGCCGGCCTCAGCCAGCCAGCGATCAGTATGCGCTGGGCATAGTGCTATACGAATGGCTCAGCGGCGAAGCTCCGTTTCAGGGCTCCTTCACGGAGATCTGTAGCCAGCACTTGCATGCCGCCCCGCCTCCACTTCATGAGAAGCAGCCCTCAATTTCGCGCGAGATAGAAGCAGTTGTTGAACAGGCTCTCGCCAAGGAACCACAACAACGCTTTGCCAGCCTGCAAACCCTGGCCGATGCCTTTGCCAGGGCCAGTGAAGATGAAACCATTGTCCTTACAGAAGAGGACGCTGATGCTACCATGCGTCGCACATCATCAATTCCGCCTACCGAACGTGCTGAGCCAATCGCCAAAACTGCTCCAGCCCTGCCAGCAACCCAACGGGCAGAGCCTGCCCAGGCCGCTGAGCCAGTTACCAGAACCGAGCCGGCCACGCTGCGCGCCGAGCCTGCGCACACGGAAGTTCCAGAGCTACCAGCTCCACAGCCGTCTAGCGCTAAGCCACTGGATCTCTCGCGGCGCAGCCTGCTTCTGGCCGCCGGAGCCCTCCTTGTCGGCGCGGCTGGCGCTAGCGGGCTAACGTGGGCCATAGTGAGTCAGGAGCAGAGACGCGCCCCTGCCGAAAAATTTGTCACGCCGCCAAGTCCAACACCATCTTCAACACCGGCTCCCTCAAAGGGGACCACGCTCTATACTTATCAGCAGCACAGCGGCGCCGTTTACACCCTCTGCTGGTCTCCTAATGGTCAGTATCTGGTCTCAGGGAGCGCCGATACGACAGCACGCGTCTGGAGAGCTGAGAAGGGCGAGACACTCTACACCTATCAAGGGCATGCCGGTCTCTTGAATGCTGTCTTGAGCGTAAGCTGGGCCACAAATGGGCAATGGATTGCCTCGGGAGGCGACGATATGACTGCTCAGGTCTGGGAAGCCGCCACCGGCAACCGGCTGACGCTCTATCGTGGGCATCAAGCTCGTGTCCTGAGCGTTGCCTGTGCTCCGCACTCATCAACAGTAGCCTCGGGCAGCGCTGACCAAAGCGTGCAGCTCTGGGACGCCTCCAGCGGCGACCAGGCGGGAACATATCAGGGGCACAGCGATATAGTTTACGCCGTCGCCTGGTCTCCTGATGGATCGCTGCTTGCATCGGCCAGTGCAGATAAAACGATTCAGGTCTGGGAGGCCGCGACGCGTCACCCGGTTACGCAATACAAGCGCCATAACGGAGCTGTCTATACCGTCGCCTGGTCCCCTGATGGCCAATACCTGGCCTCCGGCGGCTTCGATAAAAGCATCCAGATCTGGGAGCCGCGCACAGGCAAACCACTTTTGAGCATGACCGGAACAAGCGAGCTCTCGACAGAAATCTCGGCCCTGGCCTGGTCCCCCGATGGCAAGCGCATAGCCTCAGCCAGCACCGACACAACAGTGCGCATCTGGGATGCAGCAAGTGGAGAGCTGCTCTATACCTATAGCGAGCACAGTAGCCCCGTCTATACGGTGGCCTGGATGCCACCAGATGGAGCCTATCTGGCCTCGGGCAGTGCGGACCAGACCGTCAAGATCTGGCAAGCGATGTAGACAAAGGCTTCTCGAAACGTCAGACCCCGAGAAGCGCCCATTCTTGACCCCTTCATCATCAGCACCCTATAGTATGTAATGTATGATTTACAGCAAAACTAGCCGTTACTGGTTTGGAAAGGGGTGTCATGATGACAATTATCGACGATGGAGCGCAGCCTCTTCCCCTAAAGCTCGTTGAGCGCAAGGAAGCACCTGGCTGGTATCGCTGGGGCCTGTTTGGCGTCCTGGCGCTAGCCTGGTTTTTCGATTTCTTTCACCTTGGTGATTATGGCTATAGCAATTTCTTTTATGCTTCTGCCGTGCGCAGCATGCTGATGAGCTGGCACAACTTCTGGTACTTAGCCTTTGACGCGGCAGGCTTTTTAAGCATCGATAAGCCACCGCTGGGCTTCTGGCTGCAAACCGCGAGCGCCTGGCTATTCGGCATGAGCCCGTGGAGCGTGCTGCTGCCTCAAGCCTTAGCCGGCGTGCTCTCGATTGCCCTGCTTGCCCATCTGTTAAGGCGCTACTTTGGCCCCGTCGCTGCCTTGAGCGCCGCACTTACCCTCGCGCTTTCCCCAATCAATATAGCCACAAATCGGAGCAATAATGTCGATAGCCTGCTTGTGCTGAGCGGGTTGCTTGCCGTCTGGGCAATCCTGCTAGCCGTGGAAAAGGGAAAGCTGAAATGGCTGCTCTTGAGCGCCTTTCTGCTCGGCCTGGGCTTCAATATTAAGTCGTTGGAGGCTTTTCTTGTGCTGCCCGCGCTGGCTGCCTATTACTTTTTTGCCTCTCGCCACAAATGGGGTAAGCGCGTCCTGCATCTAGGATTGGCCTCCCTGCTTCTCATTGTGGTCTCGTTGGCCTGGATGATATCCGTAGACCTCACCCCGGCCTCGGCGCGCCCTTATATAAGCTCTTCAGGCAATAATTCAGAGATCAGTTTGGCCATCGGCTATAATGGCCTGTCCCGGCTCCTGCCCCACGAGGCAGCAGTCAACGAGTCAAGCCCATCCTACCTGGCCCTTTCGCCTCCACAAAGGCAGCTTTTCAAAGAATATACGCAGGCCATAACAGAAGCATATAACCAGGAGGTTTCAGCCATGCAAGCCAGTGGCATGGTCATGGGCGAGACCGGTCTGGCCAGTCCCGTGAGACTTATCAATCCGCAGGTAGGCAGCCAGATAAGCTGGCTATTAGGCCTGGTGCTCTTTGGCCTGGTCATCCTGGCAATCAAATGGAAGCCATATTTTTCTCAACTATCTGAGCAGCGCGCTCAGTGGTGGTTATGGGGTACCTGGTTTCTTACTCAGGCCGGCGTTTTTAGCCTCGCCAACTATTTCCACCTCTACTATCTGGCCGTCTGCATGCCATCCCTCTGTGCCCTCGTGGGCATCGGCATCGGGCTGCTGAGCGAGAGCTACGCGAAGCAGCAAGCCCGCAGCTGGCTTCTATTGCTGGCTCTAGGCCTTAGCGGGCTCATTCAGTTACAATTACTTTCTTACTTTCCCAACTGGCAGCCCTGGCTATTATGGGCAATGCTAGCAGGCCTCGGGCTTGCTGCATTAATCATTCTGCTCACCTTCATCAACAGACGCAGGAAGAGTACGATAGCGCGCACTCAATTGAGAAGCAAGGCCGGCCTCAGAATGAGCTCAATCCAGCTGGCGACAAGCATCGGGCTGCTGGCCCTTCTTCTGGCTCCAACTGCCTGGTCACTCGAAACTCTCTCAGCCAGGCATAATAGCGATTTTCCTATTGCCGGGCCTACTTTGGGAAGCGAGTACATTCCAGACCTCGACCTTACCCAGTTTATGCCCGATGCCTCGACCCTCAAAATTCTAGAGGATCAGGGCAATCCTCGTTTTCTCGCCGCTACCCCTGATGTCTTTACGGCAGCGCCCTTGATCCTTGCCACTGGCAAGCCTATCATGGCTATAGGAGGCTATGTAGGTGGCAGCCATATCACAACGCTAGAACAGGTCCAGGCCATGGTACGCCGAGGCGATGTGCGCTACTTCGTGATGTTCGCCCACAAAGCTATTCTACAACTGCCACCGCTTCCGCCCACTGCTAGCCTGAGCCAGCTCTATGAGAGCTTCGACAGCTTTAGCGAAGATGTAACGGTCAGGCGGGTCAATGTATGGGTCATGGAAACTTGCCAGCCGAAGTGGCAAGGTACCTGGAAAGCCGTTGGCAACAGTCAACACACGCTTCCCGAAACAGTCTTTGATTGCGCGCAGGCCTCTACCAGCTCGGCAGACAGCAGGCGGAAAGACCAGTAGGCACTCACTGAAAAGTAGCTCCCTCTCTTCAAGCTTGATGAGGGGGAAGCCACTTTGAGCCACACACGGCTGATTACTTTCCAATGCTAAGACACACAAGCTCACTTCAAATCTCTATTGACATAAATACTTACTTCATGTAATCTTTTAGGCAAAAGAAGCAATATGAAGGAGAGCATAGCGTTATCGTGCAAAATATCATAGCTAGACTCAAAAGTCAGCTTGCCCAACAATCGCTGCAAGGCCTGGCTCTTGATATAGATGAAACCCTTTCATACACAAATGGATATTGGATCGAACAAATGCAGGCGCTCTTTGGCAATCCAGAGCAGCTTAGCATACAAGAAACCATTGAAAAGTACCGCTATACCCACCGCGTGCCTTACTGGCAAACAGCGGAGAGCACGCAATGGATGGAGGAGCAGCGCCATTCGAATGCTGCTCAAGAATGCTTACCATTGATCGAAAACGCCGATCTTTGTGTGAATATCATCCATCGCACTCTTCCAATTGTTCTGTACGCAACTATTCGACCAGAAGAAGTAAAACGTGGCACCAGCACATGGCTCAAAAAACATGGCTTTCCTGAGGCAGAGATCCTGGCCCGTCCGGCAGAGGTTCCTTACGAGGAAGGGAATCGCTGGAAGGCTCAGGCCATTGCTGAGCTTTTCCCGCAAGTTGTAGGCATTGTTGACGATAATCCGGAGATGCTCGCCTACTTGCCCGCCGAGTATCAAGGAACAGTCTTTCTCTACAATAGCCACTCCACCAGCTATCCCAAAGGAGCGTTTCGTGTTCTCCACTGCTCAGATTGGCCAAGCGTTTGCCAGCATGTAGATATCCTTGGAAACGCAGGCTTGCCTGACTAAGCGCTCGACGAGCAAAAAAACAGGCATCCTGCCTTTTGCCACCTGGAGAAAAGGGCAGGCTTGCCTGATTTCTTCTATGAAAGCTTCTGCCGACCGAACAAATCCTGCTTCGGCTGCTGGGTCCTCGCCAGCGAAAAGGGGAGCAGCACTGCCCAGATCAACAGGGCCGGGACGCTCAGTCCCCAGCCAATTCCAGCATGGGTAAACACAGCCCCAACCAGCACGGGAAAGATGAGTCCGGAGACACCAGAGCTAACAGAGATCATACTGGAGACAAGCCCTTGCGCCTTGGCAAAACGTGCTGAAGCCAGGGCGGCCAGCCCAGGGAAGACAGGGCCGCAACACAGACCTACGAGAAACGTTGCACTAAAACTGAGCCAGAGGTAGCCAGGAAAAACTGCAACCGTCAGGATGCTCAAACCTCCACCCACAAAACAGGTGTAGAGCAAACTCCTCTCTTGCACTCTTCCTTTCTTAAGCCCCTGAGCGCTCAATATGCGCCCACAAGTCAGGCCGAGAAAGAAAATGGTTGCCACTGGTGCGGCAAATGCCAGGGGCAGCGCTGCTTTCTGGCTGACCGCCGTTACAATCCAATTGCCAAAGCTTAACTCAGCTCCAACATAGAGGAAAATCTGCAAAAAGGCGAGCCAGAAGCCGCTCTGCAGAAGGACTACCCTTGTCTCTGAGCTGGCCGCCGGCAGTTGTCCTTGCGCAGATGGATCAGCAGAAATAGACTGCTTAAACAGCAAAATCACGACGAGAAGGATAAGGGCGGGCGAAACAAGAAAGGCCCAGAGCGGTTCGTGCAGAACCGCAAGCACAAGCGAGAGCAGAAATGGACCAAGCAGGGCTCCGATGCCAAAGGCACTATAGAGCATATTGAAGGTTGAGCTGAGGCTATCGCGAAAAGCCATCATTATGACCATATTGAAGCCAACATTGCATAAGCCAAAGCCCAAGCCCTGAACGAACTCAGCCAGGAAAAGCACTGAGAACAGGGGTGCCCAGGAAATAATCGATGTACTGATCCCCATCAGGACCAATCCAATGATGAGAATGTGCTTTGCCTCCAGGCGCTTAGTAAGTCCACCCGCAAGCATTGACCCCAGCAGAGTGCCCAATGCATTGCCTGTAAAGATCCAACCAATGCTCCCAAGCGAGACAGAGGTATGCAGCGCCAACGCTGGTAGAATAGCTCCGGGTAAATAGTTGATAATCCCCACAGCCATTTGGGCCAGAAAGATTGTAGACAACAGGAGACGACGCTGAAAAGATTTGCCATCTCTCTTGAGCAAACTATCTATCTCCCTGTACCTCTCATACTATAAAGCATCTGCTGAATTGCTGCTGTGGCATAACAGCCAGAAGGTAAATAAACCCGAGCTATCTCCACATTGATATAATACAATATGCTTATTTGGGACGTCAAGATCTTCAGAAGACTTTATATAACTCTAACGCTGAAATTGTAACAAATCAATGCAAGGCATTAAAAATTAGCACTCATTTGTTCGATATGATACTTTAGCGATTTCTAGAGTAGATACAAATTTCAGCATAATTTTCATTATATATAATTTTCATGCCATGCAATATCTTCAAATATTGGCAATAAATATCTTAAGCTGCAGTGCTAAACAAGAAGGGATTGCTTGCCTGCCTCCTTCTGGCATCTATTCAGGAGGAATGCCAGAGCCGCCTGAAGAGCAAGCTCTCGCCTAACCAGGTCGAGAGAGGATGCCCCTTTGCCTGATAAACTGACAGGTTGCTATCCGCGTATAGCTGAGTGTACAATAGAATAAAAAATTCACCTTGAAAGGTTCTCCCTGTGATCGTTTGTGAAACCGAGCGCCTACTCGTCCGCTACTTGCGCGATGAGGATTTTGAGGACTTTTATGCCATTTGTAGCGATCCAGTAGTGACGCGCTATGTGGGCGAGGGCACGCCCCTGAGCGCTGAGCAGACGCGCCAATGGTTGCAGATATCCAAAGAAAATTACCGTATACGAGGTTATGGTTGTTTCGCCATTATTCAGCGCAAGGACTGTCAGTTTATTGGCTTTGGCGGCATCGCACGTCCAAGCGATAAAGAGCAAGTTGAAATTATCTATGCCTTCAAACAGCCCTGCTGGGGTCAGGGGCTAGCCACCGAGTTTGCGCGCGCTCTGCTGATAAGCTGCTTCGAGCGCTGGAAATTCCCGCGCATCGAAGCCACCATTTATCCACAAAACCAGGCTTCGGCCAGGGTGCTAGAGAAGGCAGGCATGCAGTTTGTGCATACATTCATCGATGAGGATGGGCAACCAGTCTCGCTCTATGCCCTCGACAATCCTGTACGGGCAGCCTCTTAAAAAGCCTGGAAGGGCTTTTACATGCCCATCTCTGCTAAGATCTGTGACGTCCATAGGCTGCCAGGCTTTCTGACGACCTCAAACCTCAAGAGGTATTCTGCTCCTCAGGCGAAGAAGCCGTAACTTTGAGCCAGCGCGCGGCCAGCGGCGCTGTAGTCCCTTGCAGTAGCACAGAAGCCAGCACGACAAAGAAGACAAGATTGAAAAGGGAAGGAGCCGTAGGAAGACCCGCCAGAAGCGGGAAAGTGGCAAGGACGATAGGTACAGCTCCCCGCAAGCCAACCCAGGAGACAAAGAGCTTCTCGGGCAGAGTAAGCTTGATCGGCAGCAATGCCAGCAGCACGCTCACTGGGCGCGCAATGAAGACGATGACAGCGGTAATAAATAATCCTCTCACGATCACTGGAGGAAGGTGAGACGGGAAGACCAGCAAGCCAAGAATTAAAAACATAGTGATCTGCATCAGCCAGGACAAACTATTGTGAAAGCGCGAGAGCCGATCCACCTTCTGAATTGAGCTATTGCCCAGCAACAACCCGACGATATACACGGCAAGAAAGCCGCTCCCATCGAAAATAGCGGTAAGGCCATAGGCGAAGAGAGCCAGGGCGATAGTAAAGACCCGATAGAGCCCCTCTACATCCAGATCCAGGCGCCTGAGCAGCCAGATCGAGCAGCCCCCAATGATCAGGCCCAGAATGGCCCCTATACCCATTTGTTCGATAAAGAGCAGAATCACCGAGAAGATAGTGGCATGCGGCTCTGTTAACAAGCGTATCATGCCTACGGTCAGAAAGACTGCCATCGGATCATTTGTGCCGGATTCCAGTTCAAGCAGCGGGAGAAGCTGGCCTTTTAGCTGAAGATTTCTAGCTCCCAGGACGCTAAAGACTGCAGCCGCATCTGTGGCTGAGATAATCGCGCCAAGCAATAAGCCTTCTATCAGCGGTATATGGAGCACAAGATTGGCAAACAACGCTACGATGATAGCGGTTAAGAGCACGCCTATCGTCGAGAGCGAAAGCGCGCCACCCAGGGCCGGCCGCACAGCGCTCCAATCAGTCTCCAGGCCTGCCCCGAAAAGGATAAGGGCCAGGGCAATCACGCCAATTGCCTGGGCCAGGGCCGCGTTATCAAAATAAATTCCACCCGGACCCTCCGAGCCGGCTAGCATGCCCAGGCCAAGGAAGAGCAGCAGAGCCGGAATACCCAGCCGACTAGAAATTTTCCAGGCAAAGATACTTAAGAAGAGCAATATAGATGAGATAAGGAGCAATTCATTAATAGGCATGAAACTATCTCTTCTCTACTATTCCTATATAATAGCTTCTTTCAGTATACAGCATAGGCAAGCAAGCATAGCTACATAAGGCCTGGCAAAGCAAGTGGTGGTCGGCATTGGCCGGTTTGCAGGTACACATTGGCGCCTTGCCGAATCGAAGCTTGAACTCTATGCTGTCCTTAGCAGGATTGCTGCGCGGAGCCGAGGTAAGGCAAGGTTTCTATAGAATTGTGGTAATGCATAAGGAGATTGGCAAATGGCTCTCAATGAGAAGAAACAGTTGATCTATCGCTACTTTGAGGAGATGTGGAACGCCTGGAATTTCCAGATAGCTGATGAGATTATTGCCGAAAAGATTGTCTTTCAGGGCTCGTTGGGCGTTACAACCAGCGGTCGCGAAGGCTTGAAACAATACATGCGGACCGTCCAAACGGCTTTCCCTGATTGGTATAACAAGATCGAAGAGCTCATCATGGAAGACGATAAGCTGTGCGCCCTGATGACCTATACAGGAACACATAAAGGTCCACTATTTGGCCTCGAACCGACCGGGAAGCAGATTAAGTATGCCGGTACAGCCTTCTTTCGTATCGAGAAGCAGCAAATCGTCTATGGTTGGGTGCTGGGCGATAGACTAAATTTATGGCAGCAGCTCGGCGCCATTCCACAGCCTGTACCAGGTCCGCAGTCAAGTTAGCCCAAAAACCGCCAGGAAGGCTGGACGGAAGCCGTAAAGCTCCCGTTAGCCTTCCTGCTAAAGCCGTGTGGAATCGCCTTGCCCAAAGCAGGCAGCCAATTGCACAAAGTAATGTTATTTCTGAATGCTAGAACTGGTCCCGATCGTACTCCCCGCACTACCATCCGTTCCGCTAACGGAAGTCGCATTGCTTGCGCTACTACTGGCATAGTTGTAGCCGCTGTGCTGACTCGTCTGAGTAGTAGACGAGATAACACCTTTTTTTGCACTCGCGCTTCCCTTAGCCCAGGCCTGGCTGCTGGCCACGCTTTGGCCGCCAGCAACCTGTTCTAGCTCCTGCTCACACAGTTCAAACATCCCTTTAAGTTCCCTTTCTTCATCAGTGAAAAGGTATAAGCCTATTGGTTAGCAGGTATAGCGTTATCTTGTAATAAAGTACAAAGTTTCAGGTATGGGCTTATGTATCAAATTAAGAATTAGTACTGGCCGCGCGAGCTAGTACCAGCGCCGGTGCTCAGGCTGATATTCGTGCCACTGACCTCGCTGCTATTGTTGGCCTTGCCATCAGAATAGTTGTAGCCGCTGTGCTGACGGGTTTCGGTGTCCGATGAGGCATGCCCCTTCTTAGCCTTGGCATCTGTGGTTGTCCAGGCATGGCTGCGCGAATGATGATGGCCACCAGCAACCTGCTCTAATTCCTGTTCATGTAACTCAAACATAATTTTACTTCCTTTCTCAATTAGGAAAATCGTATTGTCTAGTGTTTAATAGTAAAAAGTAAGATCTAGTACTGACCATGTGAGCTGGTACCAGCGCCGGTGCTCAGGCTGATATTCGTGCCGCAGACCTCGCTGCTATTGTTGGCTTTGCCATCAGAATAGTTGTGACCGCTGTGCTGGCGGGTCTGGGTATCCGATGAGGCATGTCCCTTCTTAGCGCTTGCATCTGTGGTTGTCCAGGCATGGCTATAAGAATTGTGGTGATGACCGCCGGCGATCTGTTCCATCTCTTGCTCGTTCAGTTCGAACATTTTTTTATCCTCCTTGAATCTGGTATCCCAATAATTATCGTTGTTTAGCGTTTACATCTACAAAGTGATGCCTGAGAAAATAGCACCTGTTCGGCATTACTTTGCCTGAAAGCTCTCGCTAACACATCTAAAGTTTAGCAGCCCGCTGCCAACAGAGGAACCGCACATCTACCGGATAGTTGAGTAGTAAAAACGCTTAACGGCTTCAGGCAAAAAATGCAGGCAGCAGCATTATTACCGGCTCGGCAATACGCCAAAACACCGAGTCATTTAGGGCAAAAATACTGAGCAAGCAACACTATTTCTACTGAAAGATGAGCTCATTTAGCGCTCACTGGCTCTACTCCTGTTACCAACTTTTATTCTGCAAAGAAATGATCGGGGTTGAGCCTTGCCAATAGAGGGTTTGCGAAGAAAGACTTGCTTCAGAGCTGTTGATTATGGTATATTTTTCTGGCTCCACG
Organism: Ktedonosporobacter rubrisoli; assembly: GCF_004208415.1. GTDB lineage: Bacteria > Chloroflexota > Ktedonobacteria > Ktedonobacterales > Ktedonobacteraceae > Ktedonosporobacter > Ktedonosporobacter rubrisoli. The sequence goes on from NZ_CP035758.1 coordinate 1,063,166, forward strand.
AGCAATTTTGCCAAAGGAAATCTCAGTTTATGAAAAACGTTCTCATCATTTTCTCGACGCTGGCGTAGTCAGCAGGAGTTTATGGCACACCGAAAAGAATGATTGATGAAACCTGTGAGATTTTTTAATCTCTACAGGTCTGGTTTTCCTGACACATTTTCCCTGCAGGAATGCCCACCTATCCATCTCTCCTTCTTTTTCTCCACAGAGAGGCTCATTCAACGCACATTCTCCTGCTTTCTACTCCTTCTTCAGGCTTACTTACAGTTTCGCCAATCTTTGTAAGAGGGTGACCTGCGTCACCTCAAGCAAGTTCATGCAGAAGAAGGCTGCATCTGAGAAAATTTCTTTGGAGAACTATGGATACACAATACATACAAACCAAACAGTACGAAGAGGCTGCGCGTAGTCTTGTTGACGCTGCAGCCTGGTGTTATGCCGAAAGTGGCTGCGGTAATGAGCAAACGCTGCGGGCCAATATTGCGGCATTTGAACACCTCTACATAAGACCTCGCATGCTCGTCCCGATGGACGCACCTGACCTGAGTACTACTGTTTTAGGTACGTCTATCAGCCTGCCCGTCATGGCAGCGCCTGTTGGTTTTCAGCAGTTATGGCATCCTGAGGGCGAGCGCGCTTCAGTCCAGGGGACTGGACAGGCGCAAACCCTCTATGTGGCCAGTTCAAGCGCCACTACCAGCCTGGAAGAGATTGCGGGCAGGGTTTGCAGCCCCTTGTGGTTTCAACTCTACCTCTTCGAGCCGCGTTCCCTCTCTGCCCAGCTCGTGCAACGAGCGCAGCAAGCCGGCTATCAGGCTATCGTCGTTACGGTTGACACGCCATATTATGGACGCAAAGAGCGCTTCTGGCGCAATCAGTATAGCCTGCCCGAGCATATCCGCAAGGCTAACTTCTCTGACGATGTTGATCCAATGGTCTCTAGTACCTTCGATTGGGGTGTCTTCGACTGGTTGCGCACGCTTACTGATCTTCCCCTTATCGTCAAGGGTATACTTACCGCTGAAGACACCTGCAAGGCTATCGAGCATGGGGTCGCGGCGATAGTGGTCTCTAATCATGGAGGACGGCAATTAGATGCGGCTCTTCCCAGCATTGTTGCCTTGCCTGAAGTGGTTGGAGCTGCCAGAGGTGAGGTAGAGGTCTATCTGGACGGCGGTATACGTACCGGCACAGATGTATTCAAAGCCCTGGCTTCAGGTGCGCGCGCCGTCTTTATCGGTAGATCTCTGCTGTGGGGCCTGGCCGTCCAGGGCGCAGAGGGCGTAAACCAGATTTTCGCCATCCTGCGTGAAGAGTTGGAATACGCCATGGTGCTCTCGGGCTGCCCTGACGTCAACTGTATCACAAGCGATCTGCTTAAAGAGTGCAACTGGTAATAGTGAAGTTTGCGACTATACCTTCCCTTTGGCTAGTGATTTCTCCACAAGGAGAGCGGGAGAGTGGCCATGCTGCTCTCCCGATATGTGCAAGCTCTACTCAGATGGTTCCGGGATAATAAGGTTTTATTCTTACGGGACTTGCATTAGCTATAGCCCTCGCCGCATACTTTCTATGGAAACGTTCGTAACACTGGTTTTGCTACTCATTACGCAGATCGTTTGGGGCTTTTCTGCTGTAATATCCATGAAGTACTATCGCCACGACGAATCACGATGAGCGAGGCAAAAAGCGCGATAACTACCACGCCTGCAGCCGAGAGAATAGCCATTACTAGGACCGGTTTCAAGCCGAGATGGGTGGATAAGACGTGGCACAAGATTGAAAGATAGGGCAAGGGTCAGTTTGAAAAGAATAGATTCTGAAGCAGCAATACGTGCTCACTCACGGATCAGCTAGCTCAGTCTGGCTTGACTGGCGTGGACAGCCAGGTTTTAGCACAATAGCGTGCTGCTCAATGCGCTCGATGTCTTCCCAGGAGACCACATAAGGCTTATTGCTGAGCAGCTTTCTTGAGACAAAGGGATTGAGCAGATGCAGCCGATAGAACCAGCCCCGACCGCCAAAGAACAGGGCCGTAATGCGATACTCGGGGCCATCAGAAAGCTGGATATCAGCCACATGGCCCAGCGTTTTCCCCTCAGCTGTTACAAGCTTCTTGCTGAGGATATCCCCCATGAAGACAGCGGCCTCTTGCTTATGCATCAGTGCGAACTCCCCGGTATCCAGCGTAAAATATGCTTAGCTATCCAGGCGTCTGATTTTCCCACTTCATAATTGCTGGCTGGCTGACGCAAGCGCAATGTTGCGCCAAACTGCTCAACCTCGCTTAAAGGGATACAGTGATCAAAACGGTCATGCAGGAGCGCACGTAGCAGGTTGCGCAAGGGGGTGGCGATGCGTCCGGCCAGCGCCTGTGGTCCCACCACAACATGCGTAACGTGCAGCGTGCCACCCTCGCTCCACTGCGCCAGCACATCAGAGACGCGCCCGATCTCGATGCCGTCCTGTGTCTCCAGTTGCGAATCAATGAGATCACGCAACGAGAGAGCCGGCACATTGCTTTCCGTCACCATGGCTTTAACCTCCTCCACCTAGCAACTCAAGCGGCAACGAAACTAGCGCTACCACAAAAGCTATAAGCAAAATAGCGATAATCGCCCAATTCAAAAAGCTGCGGTTTACTTTGTCGCCAAGATACTGTGGATCGTTCATAAGAACAAGAAAGGGAAAGAGCGAAATTGGCAGTAGTAAGGCAATCACCGTCGAAGCCAGCAGGGCCAGGCTTTGCGGATCGTTGCCCAGCAGGCCAATCACCACAGCCACAATCAGCATAAGGATAATGACCAGGTTGAAGCGCGCGGCTTTGGCCGGCGGCTTGTTCTCGCCCCACTCCCAGCCAAAGCCTTGGGCGATAAAATAGGAATAGGCCAGGACCACTTCTAGCGCGGCTCCCAGGCAGGTTGCAAAGAGAATTACGGCAAAGATAATCCCACCAATTGGTCCAAACGCCCGCGCCAGAGGCAAACCAACTTCGCCCAGCGTACTGGCGTTGAGATTGAGCGGTTGGAGTACGATTGCCGACATGATGACAAGTCCGATCGAACTAAGGCTGCCAAAGCCCATACCCAGAATTGCCGTGACGCGATTGAGCAACAGCGAGCTACCTGACCAGCCCTCCTCTAGAGCGCCCGATGAGTAGAAGTAGAGCATATAGGGACTGATCGTCGCTCCCAGGATCGCCGCTACCAGGTAGAGATAACTCGACAATTGGCCTGGTTTGATCTCCGGCTTCCAGAGCGTGGGCAAGAGATGAAACGATGGCCCGCCCAGGGCTACAACGCCGATCACAAAAGCCAGAGCGAGCAGTCCCAGTAAGGCAGGCGCATTCTCGATCAGGTTGAAGGGGGCGCGCCAGGCCATGACAAACACGAGCAAGGCCGCGACAGGAAAGAGCACATGCCAGGAAATACCTGTAAGCAGAGAGAGCGCGATAGCGATCCCACCCAGTTCCGCAGCAAGCAATAGGCTTTCCGCAATGGTCTCGCTGATCAATGGCAGGAGAAAAAACCTGAAGCCAAAATTCTCGCGAATGGCGTCGGCGTAGGTTTTCTTGGAAACCGCAGAAAAGCGGCCCACCATTTCCGTAAGCAGCACGATAGCTAGCGTGGCAATGATGATGGCCCAGATCAGACCAAGGCCAAACTTGGCCCCGGCCTCGCCCGAGGTTGCAACAGTACCAGCATCGAGAAAACCGCCTGTAGCCGTGACAATACCCAATGCTAGCGAGTACCATTTTTTCATTGCTCTGCCGCCTCCTGAAATGCTTTGCCGGCGCGCTGTAAAATTGCGACCTGCGTATGCCAATCACAGGAATTCGTCAGGCATGGGCGCTCGACTACCTGCTTTGCCGGTTGGAAAAGCGCAAGCAAACGCCTTACTTTCTGTTTATCGGGGGCACCATCCTGAGTGGGCAACTGCTGCTCAACGCCTTCTAGCTGGCTGCGATAATTTACAAAGCTCGCGCGCGCATAGGCTGGCGTCAATTTTCCTTCTTGGACATAGCTGATAGTAGTGTTGGCCGCGATAAAGACATCTCCAACGCTATCTGCCAGGTTAGCAAAACCAGATTGAGAGAACTGGCATCCACTCGTAATACAAAGGATTCCTGCTAAGAGCAACAAGAGAGTGAAGACCTGTCTATGCTTCACAGCTTTTTCCTGACTCACTAGAGGCCTTCTTAGATACAGAAAGACCTGACAAGCATACCTGTACTTTTCTCACGGCAGTCCGATGACAAAAGTTTCTGGATTGTGCTATCAGCTGCCTATCCTGCCCATTTGAATACAGTTAACACCGTATGCTTGCCCCTCTTCAGTGCCTGCTTCCATAGAGGGATTTAGCTATAATATGCTATGATAGCATTGAGGGAATGAGATAAGGTAGCAGGGGTATATGCAACTTTATCTCTCCAAATAGAACAATGCTCCGGCAAGACTACAGTAGATGTCCTGCTTGTCTGCCCGCTCTTTATTGCTTATTTTTTTAGGATGAGAACAGGAAATCTCGCATGCAGAAGGAAAATTTGGCAGGGCCCATTGATGACATGTTTATCCCGGCCGGGCGACGCCTGTGGCGAAATGGGAGCTTTAATATTTTCTGGGCCGGTCAAACGCTTTCGGTGGTTGGGGATGCTTTTATAACGATTGCCCTGCCCTTGCTGGTCCTGGAGGCGACGGGCTCGGTTGCCCAGATGGGCATAGTTACTGGCATCTTTGGCATTGGACAGGTTATTACTGGCTTCTTCGCCGGCCCGCTTGTGGACAGGCTGGATCGGCGTAAGCTAATGATATTTTGCGATACACTGCGTATGTTGCTCTACCTGGCCATTCCCCTCTGGTGGCATTTCGTTGGGCCACAGCTCTGGCTGATCTATGTCATTACGGCCCTGGGCGCTTGCCTGGGGATGATCTTTCAGGTGGCCTATATTACTGCCGTGGCTAATCTTGTGGACAGGGATCAGTTGACGGAGGCCAATGGACGCTTACAGGCTACGCAGGCCATTGCTTTTGTCACCGGACCAATTATTGCCGGCCTGATCTCGGGACGCTTCGGTCCCACTACGGCGATTAGCATTGACGCGCTCTCCTTTGGCATCTCTGCCCTCTCGCTCTATTTTATCCATCTGCGCCCTGCAGAGCTAGCGGCCTTGCCGGCAAGCGAGCCTGGCGGGCGAAGCCAGAACTTTAAGCAAGAGTTCCTGGCGGGCATTAGTTTTCTCTGGCGGCAACCGACCTTGCGTGCTATCGCTATCTTGCTCGCGCTCCTTACCATCCTGACTTCAGGAACTATTGACCTGTTTATGTTTCACCTGAAGCATGATCTGGGCCAGTCCGACGATATCGTAGGCTACGTTTTTGGCGCTGCTAGCGTGGGAGCGATATTTTCTGGCTTGCTAGCCTCGTCCATACGCAGGCGCTTTGGCTTTGGGGTAAGCTGGTTGGGCGGCTTTTTAGTAATGAGTATAGCCCTTACGCTCTTTAGCGTTTCTAATAATCTCTGGCTTATCGCACTTTTTGCGACATGCTATTCGTTGGGCGGCTCAATGGCTAGCGTCGTCTCAGTCTCTTTGCGCCAGGAGATTACCCCCGATCACTTGCTGGGGCGCGTCACCTCGGCCTTCTGGACGATCAGCTTGGCCCCGGGTCCGCTTGGCGCCGCCATCTTCACGGCTCTTGCCAGCTATATCGGGGTCAGCTCCGTTACGCTATTGACCGGTGGTCTTTGTCTGCTGGTGGTCTCTTCGGGCTTCTTCCTCCCTGTGCGCCAACGTCACCCTGAACGCGCAGCCTCGGTTTTTAGCACTCCGCAAGAAAAGCAGACAATATCGCCTTAAAAACCAAACATTATATTCATAAATATCAAATTATAGCCATAGGGACTATTTGCTTGTCTTAGCGCGCCTTCATAGATAATAATAGAATCAGTTCTATTTTCGTTTTGGAGATGTCGAAGCTGTAAAAGCTAAGAAGAAATGAGGGTGCGCATGGCAACCATTAATTTTTTCTGCCCATTTCCTCCTCAGCGGGGCACGGGAACTGCTCCGAGCCACCTTGAACTTTCCGAGCTTTCAATTGTCGTGCCTGTGAAAAACAATCAGCGTGGCATTGATCGCTTGCTGGAGAGCTGTCTGCAGATATTTTCTCCTGAGCATTGTCCACGCGAGATTCTTGTCGTCGATAACGGATCTCAACCACCGTTAGAACTGCCCGCACAACTGCCCTGGCCCCTTCCTGTGCATATTCTGGTCTGCCCACGATCTGGGGCAGCGGCCGCGCGCAATATGGGCGCGCGCAAGGCAAGTGGCAACTGGCTGCTCCTCATGGATAGCGATTGCATCCCAACGGCAACATTGATAGGGGGTTATCAAGAAGCCATGGATGGCTCGATTGGCTATGCCGGAGCGGCGCAAGTAGCCTCAAGCGATGTATATTCCGCCTACTATGAGGCTCAGCACATTCTCTCGCCACCGGCGCTTGTCCATGAAGGAAGCGCACGGCCAGCTTTTATGGTCACGGCCAATGCGCTTATCTGGCGCGCGGCCCTGGCTCAGGTTGGCGGCCTTGACGAACGTTTCAAGAGTGCGGGCTGCGAGGATATCGATCTAGGGTTGCGCTTATGGAGCGTGGGGCCTCTGGCTTACGCCCCCAAAGCGCGCGTACAGCATGCCTTTGAAGCCGATCTTGGCTCTTTCGTGCGCCGCTTTATACGCTATGGACACGGTAGCCGGCTTATGAGTGCCCTCTATCACGAGGATCTTTCTCCGCGCCTGGTTGTGCCGCAACCAGCTTCGCCGGCCAATCGCGCGCTGGCCCTCGTGCAGTTGCTCGCGCTCTGGTGGGGCTACCTGACTATCAAACCTGAGGAGAACTGGTCGCAGCCACGCCTCATGACATCCTGGCAAGATGAACGGCCCAGCACTGTCTAGGTTTGCACGAGTGCTGGTCCCTGCACTATGCTAAGCCTGTTCTCTTCTACCCTTATTGCACGATGACGGTCAGTTGCATATTTGGATGAATCGTGCAATAGAGCTGGAATGTGCCAGCCGTAGTAAAGGGGCCAATGTTCCCCTGACTATTCCCGTTGATCTGCACATCGTTGACCTCCGGCGCTCCTGGCTCTTTTAGCTTTTTGGGGGCACCATTGTCCCAACTCCCATTAGCGATGATATGCGGAACTGCCGTGTCAGCGCTAAGGATGATACGCTGACCCTTATGAATAGTGATGGACGGCTGCACAAAGCTGGTGCTATCCATATGGACAATAGGGCTAGAAGCCTCTGTGGAAGTGGCAGGAGAAATGGCTCCTCCACAGGCGGCGAATGTAAGCAGGCTGCAGATCAGTAGTAACGCGAGCCATAGTTTGTGCATCTTATTGTTCCTTTTCTTTTGTCTCATTAGGAGCGCTCGCTGCGCTCCCTACGCTCTACAGTCCGACTTCAGTTCGCTGCGCCCGTATGAGTTGCTGCACGCGCGAGCGCAAGAAGAAAGCGAGCACAAAAATGAACAGGGCAAAGACTGGATGAAAGGCACTGGCCAGCGGCGCCCGAAAGTCTCTAGAAGCATGTATCAAGGCAGCCTGGCTAAACACCAGGCCAAACAGGACGGCGCCTAACCAGTTCAAAGGCCGTGGTAGGCGCGCCCCAAACCCAATGAGTAGCAAGAGGAAAGTTACGAGGTCCAATAACCACGAATGGTAGCCATGCCAGACCAGGTATTCGCCGGACGCAAAGATCCCTGCGCCAGCAAGAAACACCTGAACTACGATATCTGCGATGAGAAACAAGATCAGGCCGGCGTAGACGCGCCACCACCCGAGCTGCCTTGTAGTGGGATAAAGCCGTGGCTTTTCTGCTATAGCGGAATGATTTTCCATATTTTTTGTCGAGCTCCTTGTAGTTCTTCAAAATTACGACATAATGTCATGACTACCTGTCGTACTGACGATAGACAGAAGATTTGCTAAGTTTTCTTCAAGACCGAAAATGGCCGATTTATCTATGATGCTTGCAAAGCAAACGCTTATACCCCTGGCTCAACCACACAGAAGCTTTTCGACAGCTTCGATAATGCGTTCGACAGTAAGCAGTTCGGGACAGGTAAAAGAGAGGTTGATAAGTCCGCGCTGCAGAGCCATAAGTGTGGTTGTGGCCTGATCCAGGTCAAGATCCGCGCGCAAGGCTCCCTCCTGCACACCACGGCTAAGCGTGTGCTTGAGAAAGCCAAACCAGCGGCTATCCATATCCTTGAGCGCTTCCTGAATGGCCTGATCTCGCCTTGAGCGCAGGATGAGCTCACTGAGAACCATGATAAACTCAGGGGTGTGCTGAAGCCGATAGTGGGTCGCCAGAAACATAGAGCGAACAGTGCCAAGAGGAGTAGAGTAGTCTGAGCCAGGAATATCAAGCGGCGTTACAAGCTCTTGCCTGAGATACTCAACAACTCCCTGGATGAGATTCTCTTTGGCCGGAAAGTAATGATAGAGTGTCGCGTGATTCATGCCTGCGTTGGCCGCTACATCTTGAATGCGCAACCCTTCAAAGCCTTTTTCGGCGATGATACGATAAGCCGCCAGAATTAACGCTTGTCGTCTCTCATCGCCAAGGGGTGTACTATGGCGTGCCTTTGTCAATGTACTCTCTCTCCTCCGCATGTATCCTTCAATATTGAGGGTTGGGAACAATACCTGTTGTTAGGATACGCTATATAGACCCAAAAGTCAACAAACAAGTTTGTTGACTATCGAGCTTAGACCCTTTATTGCTTCGTGGTGTGGATTTTACAAATATTTTGCAATTCCATGCGACATATTTATATGTGTTTGCCAAAATTGAGAAAGAAGGCTGCCAGCTCATGCCGATGAAGTTGTGTTTCTCCAACTTCCGGCCTGATAAGCAGCGGAATCAGGACACGAAGCAGACCGCTGTAGCTATTCCTGAGCCAGCTCCTCTTGCTTGCTCTCCACAGCCTCAACCATTCCCGACACATGTGCTTGTCCGACTGCGGAGACGGCTGGGGCCAGTACATATGTCGAAACAAGAAGAACAATGCCCAGGAACGTGAGCACAACGGCAAGAGACAAGAACGCGCCAGTCAAGCCAATAAAGGTTGCCATTATGCCCACTGCGAAGACAGGAACACTGAAACCAATATAGGCGGCTACATAATAACTTGAAATGATCTGCGCCCGTTGTTGCTGGGTACCGATTTTGCCGGCCAGGTCAAAGCTACCCTTATAGAGCAGCCCATTTCCGGCCCCTTCTATTGCTATACCACCCAATAAAAGGAGCGATGCTTGCGTAGGAGCAGCACTAATAATTACAAACGCGCCTGCTATAGTCAGGATTACGCCCCATCTTGTCACGCCTAGCAGGTTGCTCCTTTGTACAATCACCTGGGTCAATCCACCAATGAGCATCTGGAGAAAAATCAAGACGCCTCCCATTGCCAGATTATGAATATGAAGGACGGAAACGCTAAAGGTTGGAATGAGCGCAACAATCGTACCATTGAAGGCGAAGAAGAGAAAGCCAGCCGGAGCAATCAAGCTCCAAAAAGGGCGCCGAATCTGCCTGGGAATACCAATGGCTACACGCAGGCGAGCCTTGCGCCTGAGAATGGTTTCTTTAACTGTCAACATGCTTAACAGAGCACTTGCCAAAAGGATAACATGCACAAAGTAGGACGCTTGAAAAGGGTGCCACAGCACATATTGGATCAGCATGCCGGCAAAACCAGGGCCAAGGCCAAATCCAACCATAGTGGTAAACCCGGCGAGTAATAAAGCGAAGCGTTGACGGTGCTTACCCGCTTGCTCAAGCAAAAGGGCTGTACAGGCGCCAAGAAAGCTCCCGGTCGCCAGACCTTGCAAGGCCCTACCAACAAAAAGGAGCCAGGCCTGGTCAGCAAAAGCAAAAATGAGGGAAGCGGCTCCCATCAGAGCAAGTGCCGGGATCATGAGGCGCTTGCGTCCCCAGCTATCTGCCAATGGCCCCAGAAAGAGCAGAGAGGGAAGCAAAAAAAGCGCATAAATAGCAAAGAGTAAGGTAATGACGGCAGTTGTCAGATGGAAGCGGGCTTGGTATAAAGGATAAAGGGGCGAAGGTAGATTCACACCAAGGGTAAAGGTAAGGAGAGCCCACCATATTCGCTTCATAATTACAACATCTCCTTTCGAGAGCAGTGAAAAAGTCAAGACTTCTTGAGGTGTTCGTGGCAGGCAGTATATAATGAAGGCACTTTCCGAGCCAGAAGTCAACTTATTGTAGGACAATTTCTATCAGGATAAAGTAGAGAACGTGAAGAAGGGCTCCCAACGCCATCAAGAACTTGCCAATTTTCTGCGTACCAAACGCTGCCAACTAACCCCGGAGGCTGTAGGACTGCCACGAGGGCCGCGCAGGCGCGCCAGCGGGCTACGACGCGAGGAGGTAGCCCAGCTCGCCGGCATAGGCGTTGCCTGGTATACAAGCCTGGAACAAGGACGGGAGATTGGCGTATCCCCACAAACTCTGGAAAGCCTGGCTCGTGCCCTGCACTTGAACAACCAGGAACGGGAATATCTCTTTGTCCTGGCGCTTCGACAAGTACCGCTTGAAGATGCTACGGATCACGAAAGCGTCAGCCCTGACCTCCAGCATTTCCTGAATAGGCTGGGAATGACACCAGGTTATGTGGTTGGGCTCCGCTGGAATGTCATTGCCTGGAATGAGGCGGCAAATGCCATATTTGGACCACTCGCTGGCCTGAGAGGGAGAGAACGCAACGAGTTGTGGAGAGTGTTTACCTCATCAACATACAGAAACCTGTTTGCGGACTGGGAAGAGCATGCGCGCAGCCATCTAGCACGCTTCCGGGCAAGTTGTGGACGGATTCCCAATGATCCCTGGCTGGCCCGCCTTATTGAAGACCTTCTGCAGATTAGCCCACAGTTCCGCGAATGGTGGCCACAGCACGATGTTTTTGCTCATACCAGAGGCCCCAGGCTTCTTATCCATCCGCACGTAGGAAAAATGTACTTTGAGCACCTTGTTTTTCAGGTGCAAGACGCTCCCGATCTCAAAATAATTGTCTATACGCCACTGGAACAGGAACAGACACCTCTCAAGCTGCGTCATTTGCTTAATTCCTCATCCATTCACATTTAAGCTGAACAGGATTTTACACAGCCATGAACAATGTATAAGCAGCATTTACATAAAAACAAGTTCTGCATATCTTACTGAACCCTTTGGCATAGGATTTTACAAATATTTTGCAATTTCATGCGACATATTTTATATGTGTTTGTCAAAATTGAGAAAGAGAGCTGCTATACAAATAGCAGTAACGACGATAAGTTTAGTCAGGGTACTTCTACTAGCGGGAGTCTACGCATACTCGCAGCAGTGGAAGTGTCGGCTGTACGTGAAAGGGAGTTGTATTGAAGTTACAAACGTTATCACCTTATGCCCCATTCGTAATACGTGTCGTTCTAGGGATCATCTTTATCTTGCATGGGGTGATGAAATTTATGGCACTGGGAGCGACTATAGGTTTTTTCAGTCACATAGGTGTTCCACTGGCCACAATTGTGGCGCCACTTATCGGAGCGGTAGAAGTGCTTGGCGGCCTTAGCCTCATTCTTGGCCTGGGCTCACGCGTATTCTCGATCCTGCTGGCTCTGGATATGCTGGCAGCTATCGTGATGGCCAAATTGGGTGCGGGCCTGGTAGGCGGCTTTGAATTCGAACTGGCGCTATTTGCCGGCCTGCTCTCGCTGTTCTTGAGCGGTCCTGGAGCGCTGGCGATAAATCGGCGGCAAAACTCTGTGCTCGCCTGAGCGGGCGCATAAATATTCTCGCTGTGAACCGCAAGCCAGAGAATTGGCAAGATGCGGTCTGCAGCGAGAGCAAAAGATCAGTCAGCAATATGTAGCACAACTATACAGAAGCAATTGGCGAAGATCCCCAGCCTGTTGACCAATTTTGCCCTGTATAATAGGCCAGAAGGGCGCTCACGGAACAAAAAGACATCTACTAGCGTCTCTCTAAGTAGTGATTGTGGTGCCAGAAGAGGAAGTTTCTCATGGCTACAACAAGCTTCTTTGATATGAGCATACACCGATCCAAAAACTTTGTATTGTAGAGAGAAAGGAATCTAGTAGACATGTCTGGAAACACTTTTGAATTGAACGAGACGGAGTTGGAAGAGGTAGTTGGCGGCTCTGGCAAGCATAAGGGGCATAAACATCATCACAAGCATGGCAAGCCCCATATACTCCCTTATCCTACCAATGATGATGTCCACACGCTCCCCTATCCTACCAATAGTGATGTACATACGCTCCCTTATCCCACCAACGGCGATGACGTACATACACTTCCTTATCCAACACAAGCTTAACTTAAAGCAATTTTGACGCTCCAACCTTCTTTAGAAGATAGAGCTCAAGGGATAGAGCAGGGACAGAAGATTTTATCCTCTGTCCCTGAGCAAATTTTTTACAGAGGCTTGAAGAGTGTAGATCAGATCTGCAGAAATGAATTCAAGTATCCCGTTGCGAGATTTTTTAAGATGGATCGCTCTGCAGGATAGGCGGCCAGGCAAACGCTGTTACGCTGGGTGGTTGGTTATACTTCTCAACTTCCACCAGGCAGGTCTGGGCAACCGAGCACTGCGCGAGCCTTGATGTGCCCTTATCCAGCGTGACAACATTTGGATTTCCGTGCTTCTCCAGGCTGCCCACACTTCCTGCCATCTCTGGATCATACCAGGCTCCGGTTGCCATCGAAACGACTCCCGGCCTGAGCTCGCCCGAGATCTGCACGCCGGCCAGAAAGGCGCCCCGGTCATTGAACACACGCACCACATCGCCATCAAGCAGGCCGCGCCGTCTCGCATCCAGCGGATTAAGGTAAATGGGCTCACGTCCGCTGATCTCGCCATTCCGACTCAAGCTGGCCTGATCGAGCTGGCTATGCAAGCGATTGCGCGGCTGGTTGGAGAGCAAATGTAGGGGATAGCGCTTTGCCTGCTCTCCGCCAAGCCACTCAGCAGGCTCGATCCAGCACGGATGGGGCTGACAATCATCGTAGTCGAATGAGCGAATCTTCTCGCTCACCAGCTCGATGCGCCCCGATGAAGTGTGCAGCGGATGTATGAGCGGATCAGCCCGGAAATCTCCAAGCAAGGTTGGTTGTGCCGCAGAATCTAACAGTGGGAACTCATATGCGCCACTGCTCCAGAATTCAGCAAAGGGCGGCGGCGCAAAGCCGCGTTCGCCGGCGATCTGGCGAGCCTCTTCATACATATAGCGTAGCCATTGCATCTCAGAGCGATTCTGATGATACGCGAAGCCAAAGCCGAGCCGCTCAGCCAGCTCAGAGAAGATGTCAAAGTCGTTGCGAGCCTGGCAATACGGCGGAAGCACCTGATGCATGGCAAGCCAGTATTTTCCGTGCTCGGCGGCGCCAATATCGTTGCGCTCCATTGTTGTAGTTGAGGGGAGAACGATATCTGCGAACCTGGCCGGAGGAGTCCACCACGGCTCATGCACAATTATCGTGGCAGGCTGCTTCCAGGCCTGCAAGAAGCGATTAAGATTGGTATTGTGGTGAAACGGGTTCCCACCAGCAGAGTAGATAAGCTCTATTTTCGGCAATTGAATCGATTGGCCGTTATAGGCCAATTGCTCTCCGGGACGCAATAGCAGATCCGTCACTCTGCCTACTGGGACCTTAATAGTGACAGGATTATGGCCCAACGAGATTTTCGGGCGTGGAATACCAGCAGGATAGGGGAGCGCAATTCCATTTATCGCACCGAAGCCAAAACTGAATCCCCCACCAGGCATACCGACCTGACCTAACAGGCAGGCCAGGGCAATGCTCATCCAGACTGGTTGCTCCCCATGATCTGCGCGCTGAACCGACCAGCTTGTATTGATCAGCGTGCGCGTAGAGGCCATGCGCCTGGCAAGCTGCTCAATGCTTTCGGCTGGAACCTCCGTAATATGAGATGCCCAGGTTGCATCCTTTGGTGTGTTATCGCTCTGCCCAAGCAGGTAGCGCTCGAACTCAGGATAGCCGACGCAGTAGCGCGCAAGAAATTCCTGATTGTGCAAACCATTGCTTACCAGCGTATGGGCCAGGCCCAGCATCAGCGCGGTATCGGTATTTGGTCTGATTGGCAGCCATTCAGGTGCAACCTGCGCGGGAACATCCGAGCGTTGCGGGCTGATACAGATAACCTCAATTCCGGCCTGGGCAGCCTTCATGTACCAATCGAGATTTTCATGCTTAACGGCTCCCCCGGCATCAATTTGCGTATTCTTCAGGGGCGCGCCGCCAAACAATACCAGCAGGCGTGTATGGCTCACGACCTCGGGCCAGCTCACCACCAGCCTGTTCACATCGGCCCGCCCCAGAATATAGGGCATAATGCCTTGCGCAGCTCCATAGCTATGGTTCCCCACCTTATCAACATAGCCACCAGCCAGGGCCAGGAAACGCTTGAGCACGCTTGGCGCGTGGTGCAACCTACCAGCACTGGCCCAGCCATACGAGCCTCCGTAGATCGCCTCATTGCCATGCTGCTCTCGTGTCTCCTGCAACGCCTCGCAGACGAGAGTGAGGGCCTTATCCCAGCTCACCGGCACGAAGCCTTGCGCGCCGCGTTCCGCGCGACTGGCTCCCCGGGATCGCAAATAGCCTTCCCGTACATATGGCTGATCGATGCGCAGCGAGTCGTAGACCACTTCGGGCAGGCTAGCTTGCAATGGAGATGGGTGAGGATCAAACTGCACCCCACGGGTCGCGAGCACCTCGTGAGTACTCAGGTCGGTCTCGACCTTGTAGGCTCCCCAATGCGATGCGGTTTGCGTAATCTTCCTTCGTTCCGATGCCCTTGCGTCCATAAATTTCCCTTTCTCGTGGGCAGTGGCTCCTGGCTCCAAATTTGCATTTTCTGCTGTCGCCATTTTATAAACTGAAAAATTCAGTCAGCTTCATTAGCTAGCTAATGAGATTGGCAAAAAAAGAGGCGCTAGCTCTTTTTACCGGCTAGATTCCGGCGAACATGCGCGAGCAGACGCACCAGCTCCGCGCGCTCCTCTGCAGAAAGTCCCTCAAGCATCTCATCGACAGCTGTACCCAGCACAGCAGGTAGCAGGGCCTGCAATTCCCTTCCCCGCTCGCGTAAAAAGATGCGCACCAGGCGTGCATCTTCGGGATCAGGCAGGCGCCTCACCAATCCCGCCAGCTCCATGCGCTGGGCCGCCCGCGTAATAGTCGGCGTCTCAACTCCCATACGCCTTGCAAGCTCGCCTGGCGTTAAGCCATCCTCCCGCCAGAGATACTCAAGGATGAGCTGCTGACCTCCATACACGCCATAAGGCAGCAAGCGATCATCCAGAAACATCTTGACCGCGCGCCGCAGGCCAACGATCTCAGTTAAAAACTCGTCAATCAATGCCTCACCAATTTCATCAAGTAACTATCATTACCTGGCTAATGATATGGCAAAATTAAAGTTGCGTCAAGAGCTCATATCGGGTAAAGCCTCCTGCCTAAACCAACTTTTTTGCGCCTTCTACGTAATATCGACAGAGACATTTTTGTGAAAGTAGTGCCCTAAAAACTCTTATAATTGAGAATGCCTTGTATACAGTAAAGTTGTAGCTTCTAGCTGGGATAAGACACATGCTAATTTCAGGAGGGTGGTAGCGTAATGCTGAACGATGACGCCAGAAGCAGGAAGGCGCAGATTGCTCATCTCTACAACAAGGTGGCAACAACCTATGGGATGAGGGGGCCTAATCTTTTTGTTCCCTTTGGACGTTGGCTAGTGGAATGTATGCAGTTACAGGCAGGTGAGCGCGTGCTTGACGTGGCAACGGGTAGAGGGGCTGTGCTCTTTGCGGCGGCAGAGCAAGTTGGCCCTGCCGGCTCGGTCGTGGGTATAGATCTCGCCGAGCAAATGATCGCCTGTACTGCTGAGGATATTGTGCAGTGTGGTGTACAAAACGCGCATGTGGAGCAGATGGATGCTGAGCATTTGACTTTCCCTGCCGCTTCCTTCGATCATGTAATTTGCGCCTACGCGCTCTTCTTCTTCCCCAATATCGAACGTGTTCTGGCCGAGTTCTTTCGCGTATTGCGGCCTGGTGGAAAGCTTGGCCTGAGTGTTCCCAATACTGGTGATGAGCGCTGGCGCTGGTACACGGATCTGCTTGAGGCCTATCAACGACAGTACCACATCTCGCTTGACATGGGAGGACCTTTTCTAGAAGATGCAAAGATTGTCTCGCTACTCAGACAAGCTGGCTTTGTTGATATAGATACGCGCTTACAAGAGTACGAATTTGTGTATGCAAGAAAGCAAGATTGGTGGCTTTCAAAGTGGGATGAGGCTTCGCGTTTCCCACTTGAACGTATGCCGGCTGACGTTCTTGAACGCTTTAAAGCGCAAGTATTCAAGCGCATAGATCCGCTGAAGCAGCCTGATGGCATTCATTACATACGTCGGACCAGAGCGTTTTTGTGCGTCAGGGGCTTGCCTACTAAGCAGAAATAATATCTTCATCCACATCTCTTTAGAACTATTCGAAATGATATCGTGGAGAAGCAAGCTGCAGGCGATGACGGACCGTCATCGTCTCTCTCTTTGCAGTGACAAATCTTTGGATTCAATATTTTTTAACAAGGTAAATTATGCTATGATAGCTGTAAGCAATAAGCTACAGCTAGACCATGCCAAGAGGTAAGCAACATGTGGCAGACCGGAAACAAGTCCTCGTCAAAGCGCTCCGGCCCTGCGAAGAAAGAGGCGAAGCAGACGATGGAAGGCAAGCAATCACAGGAAAGTATTCAAGCAACTGAAGAATCCTCCCAGCACATTCGCGATCATACAGACTGGCTGCTGGCTGGCTGGAAGCAGCAACGCCCAGATCTAGATTTTTCGCCAATTGCTATCATGACGCGCCTGGAGCGCCTGCAATCTCATTTGCAAGCTGAGGTTGGCGCAACTTTCGAGCGCTTTGGCTTGACAGCTCCATCCTTCTCCGTGATCGCTACCTTGCGCCGAGCTGGTCCGCCCTACCAACGCACGCAGCGGGCGCTAATGGATGCCTTACAATTGACAAGCGGCACGATTAGCGTGCGTATCGATCGTCTAGAAAAAAATGGGATCGTTGCGCGCCTTCCCGATCCCAACGATCAGCGCGGGGTACTGGTGCGTCTTAGCGAGAAAGGCTTAAGGCTCTTCGATCAGATTGCGCCCCTGCACCTGGCTAACGAGGAGCGCCTGCTAGCAGCATTGAACCAGGAGCAGCGTGAGCAGCTTGCCACTTTACTACGCACGCTGCTGTTGAGCTTTGAACCGTTGGACCCAGAAGATCCCCAGCATCCAGCGCACTGGCTTGGAGCTTCGCTTGCCCCGGCCCATATCGCCCACAAGATGCGCCGGGCTGCCGGCTTGCCTGAAGTGCCCGGCCTGCTCATCCAATCCGTCGCGGTACCAGGTCCAGCGGAGGCCGCCGGCTTGCACGAGGGGGACCTTATCATTGCTGCCAATGGGCAAGAGATCAGGTCGCTCGAAAACCTTGATGAGCAACTGAGCGCCATAGGTCAGGCAGAGCTCAAGCTGGATATTCTACGCGGGGAGAAGCACTTGAGCGTTTCCCTCAAACCAGGGCTCAGGCCAAAATAAGAAATCACGTGCTGCACGCAGCATTTCTTATTAGATGGTTTTCGCTCCCACGGGAGCGATGGGGTGAGATGGCTTCACCTACTTTTCCTCTTCGCTCAGAACTTTCAAGCACGTGTTACCATAAATGGAAGGTGCAAAAAGAATAGCTGACTTGAAAGCGTTTTTCAGGAGGGAAAGATGTCAGAGCCAGTAGATCATCTGGGGAGAATGATGCTCATTTGGAATATGATTGAGGCGTGGCTTCAGATTGCGGCTCCAGAGAGCCTCGTTCATCTCTACCCAGGAGCAACCGAGCAGCAACTACACGCTACAGAAGCAGAGCTGGGTTTTTCTTTGCCGGAATATATCAAAGCGTCGTGGTCATTGCACAACGGCACAGACGACTTCTTTTTTGACAACTGGGGGTTTCTCACCCTTGAGCGGATGCTTTGTGCCTATAAGGCACAGCAAGGCAGCGAAGAGTGGCCCGCGACCTATCTTCCTTTTGCGGCAGATGGCGCTGGTGGGTACCTCTGCGTGGATATGGGGAGGAGCAAGGGAGAGCCGCTGGAGCGGATCGTCGCCTTTGACTATGAATTAGGGGAGGATTTTGTTGCCCCCGATTTTTGGAGTCTTCTGTCCTGGTTTGTCAATGATTTGGAAGATGGGAAATATGGGGTGGATGAATCGGGAAGCCTTGTAAGCGATGATGTTTCCCTGGGTACGTAGGGCCTGGGGTCCTCTCAACGTTTTGGCCGCACAGCGGCAACCAAAGAGCGTCATTTCTGGTCATAATGACGCAAGAGCATGCAGGATTTGCTTCTTCTACGTTGGTCTTCTGAAAAGTTACGGTTTTTACTTCGCTCCTCGCTCTCCCACAGGACTAAACCGAAATGAAAAGTCTCCCGAGAACAAAGAGCCAGCGAAGCGCCAGGCGCGAGCTGATAGCCTGCGTCAGTCAGGCAGAGCTTTGACGCAGGCTATCCCAGATGCCCGCAAGGCTCTTAGGCGATAAACTCGCTGGCAAAGCGCTGGATATCATCAGGTTGCAAGATGACAAGCTGCAATTCCTGGATGCCGATCGCCTCCAGTTCAGCGATGCGCTGGCGAATCGTGTCGGGAGTGCCGATAAGCGCTGTCTCCACTGCACGCCCACCCAGGCGCGTCCTTAAGTTTTCGGGAATTTTTGCCAGTGCCTGCTCGTCAGTATCGCCAGGGGAACAAATTATAGTGCTGGTGCGATGAATGCTCTCATAGTCACGCCCAATGGCCGCGCAATGGCTCTTGAGCACTGCGAGCTTATGCTCAAGCGTGGCAGGATCACCCTGAAAGTTGCAGGCATCTCCATACTGGGCCACAAGCTTAAGCGTCACCCGTTCGCCCCCACCACCGATGAGCAAAGGAATGTGGGGCTTCTGCACACCTTTGGGCTGATTAATCGCTCCATGTACCTGGTAATATTTGCCCTCAAAGGTAGCTTCTTCCTGCGTCCACATGGCCAGGATCACCTGAACGGCTTCACGCAGTTGACGCAAGCGCGTTGGGGCGTCGGGAAAATCATAGCCATAGGCACGGCACTCCTGCTCGTACCAGCCCGCGCCGATGCCAAAATTGAGCCGACCGTGCGAGAGCACATCGACGGTACTTGCCATCTTGGCCAGCAAGGCCGGATTACGATAGCCATTGCACGTCACCATCTGCCCGATTCTTATGCGTTTGGTATCGCGAGCCAGAGCTGCGGTACTCGTCCAGGCCTCAAAGGTTACCTCCTGCGCAGGATAGGGCACAGTATGAAAGTGATCAACCAGCCAGGCCGACTCATAGCCACACGAATCGGCAAGCTGGGCATACTGGGTCATAAACTCATAAGCCTGCACATGATCTGTAATCCCGGCTAGCTCCATTGTCCAGCCCTGAGGCAGGGAAATACCATATTTCATGCTGTTTTACACCTTTCACCAATAAAAAACTAAATTTATCCTTAATCTAGCACAAGTTCCTCTCATTATATGCTTTGCTTTATTTACCTGCAAATAGCATACAAGCTCAAACATGAGAGAACTAACCATATGGGGTCATCACGCTTTTTTATGCACCCCTGTAGCGGCCTGGCAGGAAGTAAAAAGGGTGAACCCAAATCCGGCCAGAGGCTTTGCCCGCCGCAATCCCGGCACATAGTTTCGCGCCGACTTCATACCATACTTTCCTTTTATGAATGAAGTTCATTCATAACGCAAGATCCGAAAGAGCCATGACTAAGATCTTAGCGAAAATGGCTAGTTGCCTATTTTCGAATTTGAACTGTGAACTGAAAAGATCAGGCCAGCCAGGCTCTCTGTGAAGGTTACTGTCACTGTTAACATAGTAGACACATCGGTGCCCTATCCCAAGTAAGCAAGCAAACCATCCAGCAAAAGGCAGATTTGAGAGGACTTTCAAAGCTGCCTTTTGAAAACCTTCTTTCTTTTTAAGGGTGAAGGGGATGGAAATGTATTGCCAGGTACGCAATAATGCAGACCATCTGTATAAACACGACGAACCAGAAACGGATGACGAAAGAGCGCTTGCTGGTCTTATGGTGAAAATAATGCCGCGCAAGCCATGCGGCGGGGCTCCCTCCTAGCAAAGCCAGCAGCAACAAAGTCCTTTCTGATATCCGCCACGTGCCCTTTTTTGCCGCATGCTTGTCTCTGCCATACACGGCAAAAGTGAGAACGTTCAAAAGCAGCAGCAGGATGAATACGGTAGAAAGAATGTTTATGCTCATAGTAGGCAGAGGAAAGTTCCTTTCTTTTCTCGATCTGGGACGCTTTTTGACACTCTCCCGCAATCAAGCCAACGACAAAGCCCAAATTGTAGAGGAAGGATGCAGGATCTTCCCCTCATGCTCTGGTTGGTATCTCAAGGCTGAAATCGGCACGCTTGACCTTGTTCATGAGTCTATTGAAAGAGACGGTTAAGCTCAAGAAAGAGACAAAAACTAGCCAAAGTAGATGAGATACTTTTTCCAATGGGAAAACGGCACTGATTTGCCATACCTAAGAAAGTTTTGAAGTTTTCCTCCAATATTATGAATGAACTTCATTCATAGTCACGCATAAACATTTGATAGTTACAGCGCTTGTAATAAAAAATGTGTCGTGTGCAGGCCTTTACGGCTGAGTAGAGGGAGTATTCCCTACTCTGGGCGCCCTTCTCTCAGCGAGGGACCGTAGAATAAACGCTCTAAGAGTTCGATAGCATATTGCAAATAGAGCTCTTCCCGTTCGCCTTTCTCGATAGCAAAGCATTGATGCAGCACAGCCTGGCCCAGCAGATAGATCATTTGCCCATACATCTCTGTATTAAAAGGGGCAAGATAACCTCTGGCGATAGCGTTGCGCAAAAACGCGTCGATAGCGCCGGTAAGCTGAGCATCCATATCCTTCTGCTGCAAGATCTCCAGCGAGGAAGGCACAGCAATCTTTAACAGGTGCATATGTTCTTTTTTGTGCCGACCGATGCGAAAAACAGCTTCCATAAGGGCACGCGGAACCTGCTCAAATGGCAGATCAAACAGGGCAGGATCAGTAAAGACCTGTATGAGGCTCTCCTCCAGATCGAGCGAGGCCGCCACTAATATCTCGTGCTTATTGCGAAAGTAGAGATAGATAGTACCAACGGCAACCCCAGCAGCTTGAGCAATCTCGGCAATCGTGGTCTCTTCATATCCCTTATGCACAAAGAGCGTACGCGCAGCCTCAAGAATAGCTTTTCGCTTCATTAATCCCTTTCCATATTCTGCACATTGCTAGCCTGCTCTCGGTCATCCTCTCCCGGGCAGTCGCTCCGTAGCGTGCTCATCCCGCCATGGAGAGCATATTTAACAACTTATCAAGAAGTGAAATCCTCCACGCTAATGCTGAATGAATTTCATTCATTTTATACCATAAGTTAATGCGATAGTCAAGCCAGCTGCTCATCAAATGCGAGCAATGGCCTTAGCCAACGCGTAGCCCTCACGCTTGTGTTAAAACTGCCTGCAGCCTGTGGATGCCTTCGACGATCCTGGCCTCGCTAAGATTGGCATAGCCCATAATCAGCTCATGCAGATGCAATCTCTTACGGATGGCATAGGTTTCGACGGGATAGACGCGCACGCCAGCGGCCTCAATAGCGGCCAGAAGATCGGCATTAAATGTGATATCTTCGAATGAAGCTAGCAAGTTCAGGCCAGTTGCCGCACCAGAGATTTGCAGATGATGCGGGAAGCAGGTTTTGAGACTGTTGAGCAAGGCATCACGGCGGCGGCGATAGAGGCGGCGCATCTTCAGGACATGGCGATCCAGGTGTCCCTCGCTGATGAAGCTGGCAAGAATCAACTGATCAAATGAGGGCGAATGCATATCCATAAAGCGCTTCAGATTGCGAGCCGTCTCAAGAAGAGGTGGCGGCAGAATCACATAGCCAATGCGCAGGGATGGGGCGAGAATTTTGCTAAAGGTGCCGATGTAGATTACGCGCTCCGGCCCAAGTCCCTGCACGGAACTAACTACGGCTCCGCTGTAACGCATCTCGCTATCATAATCGTCCTCGATGATATAGCCGCCGCTTGCCCGCACAAATTGCAACAGTTGCTGGCGCCGCTGAACTGGCAGCGTCCCACCGAGCGGAAATTGATGTGAGGGGGTGATAAAGGCGCTGGCACCGGGGGTAGGAGCTGGCAGATGGGAAGTCTGGATACCGGCCTCATCAATTGGTATCGGCAGCAGAGTTAAGCCCGTGCTGGTGAATATTTGCTGGATCTCATGATGGGCTGGATCTTCGATGAGAAGGGTCTTTGTCAGTGACAGCAGCAGTTGCGCGACCAGGACAAGCGCCTGAGCTGCCCCCGTCGTTATGATGATCTGGGCAGGCTGGCAGCGCACGCCACGCCAGCGTAACAGGTAGCGCGCCAGAACCTGACGCAGCTCATCGCGGCCTGCAGGCTGATCGTAACCCAGCATAGACGCGGGTAATTCGGCGAAGACCTGCGTGGCAAGGCGGCTCCAGATGCGGCGCGGGAACTCCGCAAGCGCAGGGACGCCGGGCCGAAAATCTATTACATCCTGTTCCTCCACTGCCTGCGGCTCCTGCTCCTCAAAAATAGTCTCCTGTTCAGAAGGGCAACTAATGCCATGAGCCACATAGGTGCCCGAACCAGGCGTGCTCACCACATAGCCCTCGATCAACAATTGCTCATAGATCTCTACAAGCGAGCTGCGAGCCATCCGCAACTCGCTGGCCAGGGTCCGCGTCGAGGGCAGGCGCTCGCCTGCGCGCAATTTGCCCTGGAGAATAGCCCGGCGCAGCTGGTCATATACCTGCTGCACCAGCGGCACAGCCAGTTTGCTGCGATCGAGCTCAATCCATAGTTGCCTTCCCTGCATAAAGTGGTCTCCCGTTTTCAGCTCTAAAGTGGTGCTACAATAAACCGCTTCCTTCTGTTATGGTAACACAACAGGAGGAAAGAGGCTATGAACAAATTGAAAATGTACGCAGCGATGGCTATGGCCATGGTCCTGGCCGGCAGTACGATTGTCACGAGCAAGATCATTACTAATCACGTTCCGGTATTTCTCAACTCTGAGTTGCGCTTCGGTATGGCAACACTGCTTTATCTGCCACTCATCCTGCTCTATGAGCGCAAAAGGCAGAAGCTGAACGGCAGGGATCTTCTATTGCTCTTTCTGCAAACCCTGGGAGGCGTCTTTATCTTCAGTGTTTTCTCGCTCTACGGCCTGCGCCTGACCAGTGCAGCAGAAGGGGGAATCATTACCAGCACCACACCTATTGTGGTAGCCCTGCTCGCGCTGCTCTTTCTTGGCGAGAAGCTGAATAGAGCCAGGGCCGGCGCCATTGGGATTGCCTTTCTGGGCCTGGTGGTTATCAATACAAACGGTGCGGCTTCTGGACAGGGCAGTAACGCGCTGCTAGGCAACCTGCTGCTCTTTGGAGCTGTATTGGGGGAATCGATGTTTACGATTGTAGGCAAGGCCTCACGGATCTCGCCGCTCCTGACGTCAGCGCTGGTGGCCATCTTTGGCTGCATTCTCTTTCTACCTTTTGCGCTTATCGAGGGAACGCATTTTAGTCTGGCGCAGATCAGTGTGCAGGACTGGTTGATTATAGGCTATAATGCTCTGTCAACTCCGATTGCCTACATCCTCTGGTTTTACGGCATCAGGCACGTGCCGGGGAGCACTGCGGCCATCTTCACGGCCTTTATCCCTCTGAGCGCAGTTCCGCTGGCTGCTCTGCTGCTACACGAGCCCGTAACCTGGCAACACTGGCTGGGCTTCGCTTTCATCCTGGCAGGAATTGGTCTTTGCATGCGCGAGAGCAAACAGGCAGAGGGACAGCCGGAAGGG
Source organism: Ktedonosporobacter rubrisoli (assembly GCF_004208415.1). Lineage (GTDB taxonomy): Bacteria > Chloroflexota > Ktedonobacteria > Ktedonobacterales > Ktedonobacteraceae > Ktedonosporobacter > Ktedonosporobacter rubrisoli. The sequence goes on from NZ_CP035758.1 coordinate 1,087,239, forward strand.
CCCACGCGCAGCAACAAGAAAGGCTTAGGTCATGTGAGCTTCCCGCGATTTTCCAGGAGCGGCGGGAGAGATTAGAACGCCACAGCTAGCCTTTGCAGACCACGCAGGTAAGGCACAGGATTCCATGACAATGGCTCCTGCTCATTGGCAAGGTGCAGATGAGGGAAGCGCTGGAACAGCGTGCCGATGGCGATTTGCCCTTCTAGACGGGCCAGCGGCGCGCCCAGGCAAACATGAATGCCCTTGCTAAAGGCCAGGTGCCGATTCACGCTGCGCGTAATGTCGAGCGTTTGTGGATCAGTAAACTGTTGCGGATCGGTATCGGCTGCGCACAAGGAGAGCCTTACCACGTCCCCTTGACGAATCACCTGACCATATAGTGGAATATCTTCGCGCGCCCAACGCGTTCCGGTAAAGGATACCGGGGCGGTGTAACGCAACAATTCCTCAACCGCTGGATTGAGCACGTCAGGATTGTGCTGCAACAAGCGCAGCTGCTCAGGGTGCTGCAGCAGGGTCAGTACACCATTCCCAAGTAAGTTGACAGTCGTTTCATGCCCACCAAGAATAAGCAGAAAAATCATCGATACGAGCTCTTGTTCGCTCAAGCTGTCGCCTTGCTCCTTTACTCTTACCAGATCGCTCGTCAGGTCGTTAGCAGGATGAGCTCGTTTATCGCCAAGCAAAGCTTTGATATAAGCAATAAAGGTCTCAGCAGCGGCCATGCCCTCAGCCATCTTCTCTGGTGCGGCGAGAAAGGCGAGTAGATCTTGCGTCCAGGTGCGAAAGCGCTGGCGGTCAGCGGAAGGAATCCCTAGCATTTCCGAGATGACGGTGATGGGCAACGGATAGGCAAAGTCCGCGATCAGGTCCATGTGTCCCTGATCCTGCACAGCATCTAATAGCTCATCAGTAATTTGTTGGATGCGCGGGCGTAGGCGCTCGATCATACGTGGCGTGAAGGCTTTAGAGACCAGGGTGCGCAAACGCGTATGATCGGGCGGATCGGTGCCTAGCATATTCTGGCTAAAGAGGGCCAGCGGCCCGCCATAGGCCGGCTGCTCGACACCTTGAGCCGATGCGTTGCGTCTATCGCAGACCAGGCGCGGATCTTTCAGCAGCTCAATAGTCTCAGCATAACTTGTAGCGATGATCCAGAATCTCACATCGCCCAGATTGGTATAGACAAGCTTCTCTTGTTCGCGTATGCGCCCATAGAAGCTAAGGGGATCGTTGAGCGTTTGTTGTGAAAAGAGCTCACTCACATCGATCTGGCTCATAATAGCTAATTTCCTTTCTCAGCTGGCGTCTCTGGGATATGACCCATCATGCCAGCGACGATAAAATCAACAAGGTAGTCTCGCGCTTGTGCCAGCCCGCTTGCAGAAGCAAGTTCCTCCTGCGGGAGGAGTTGCTGATATAGGGGCAAATAGCCTAGATAGGCCTGGCATAAGGGCATCATGAGCGTGAGCTGGATGATGGGAACAAAATCAGAGCGCAGCAGCCCGGCTTCGCGCGCCTTCTGGAAAAGTGGTTCAAGCCGGTAAGTATCATGAGGCACAAGTTGCGAACCTACCTGAGCAAATGTTTGCCAGCCCCTGGTCATTTCCCAGCTCAATATACGTACCAGGCGCGGATGTTCGAGGAGATAATCAAAATACGTCTGGACCATGACAGTGAGAAACTCTTTGAATTGAGCGGCGCGGAGCACAGTTTCGTCGGTAAGTTCGTAGGTGAGCACGCGGGCCAGCAATTCGCCTACTTCCTGATCAACGCGCCTGAGCACCTGGGCATACAGGCCAAGCTTATCACCAAAGTACTGAAAGAGTAAACTTTTCGCGTAGCCCGCCTGCGCCGCGATGCTCTCAACCGACGTGGCATCAAAGCCGTGCTCGGCAAACAGCGCTTCCGCAGCGTCGAGGATACTCTCGCGCGTCCTCTGAAAATCATAAACTCTTTTTCGCCCACGTTTGCTTTCCGCTTCCGACATTTATTTCTCCTCTTAATTATAAACTGACTGGTCAGATTATAAAACAAAGGCAGCGAAACTGTCAAGGAAGCTTCCAGGAGTGACTACTCTTTGCACGCTTAAGAAGAGGATCGGGAGAACTTTTGCAATGGCTCACTTAAACAGTATTACTCATGCATCTAACTCAAATAAATATTTCGAGTGCTGAAAAAATGTTTCCGATCATGTATACTTTTAGTGGCAATAAAATTTTTTGGCAGGCTAGAAGAAATTATAGGAGCTTCCTATGGTTAGAAGAATAAGCTGTATCCTCTACTTTAGTAGCGTCGGGATTCTCTTTTTCTCGTTTAGCCCTATATTTAGCCCTATACTGGCAGACGTCAAGGGAATTCTCATTCCTTTGGGTATCGCACTTTGCTCCATTGGCTGGCTTGGTGCCCTTATCACGACAGCTCAACAAGGGCAATGGCAATGGTTTTTCCTCATTCTCTTCTTATCTATGCTCGGTATGCTTCTCTATGCAATTTTTGGTCTACCCGATATCTCCCCACCAGATATGAGTAAGCGAGGGAACGATCAGCAGAAAGATAATTCTATTCATTGGAGCGACTAATCTCACAAAAGGCTCTTAACTCTACAGCTCAGTTTTTAGTTAGCAGAAGAAAACAAGTCATATAAACTGTTTCATCTAAAGCTGCAATGATAGCTAGCCGGAGGGCGTGAGCTCGTTGCGCACAAAAGCAATGATTTCCGTTAGCGCTTCGCTCTGCTCAGCCGAGAGCATTGAGCATTCATCACGCAACATAACCCCCAGAAGTTCAAGATAGAGCTCGTTCATGCGCTGCTCAGTGCCAGGATAAAGATATTTTTGGAGCAAGCTGCTATCCGGAAGCCGATCCAGGAGCATAAAAATATCTGGCCGCACCTCGCTTTCTCCCACCTCCTGATCGTAGCGCCTGAGAAAATAATAGTCGCACTGCGCGCGATAGAACTTGTAAGCGCTAAATGGCTTACCACGCTTGCGATATTTTGTATAGCGCACGGCTCCAATCCCGTACCCATAGAGCTGGCGCACTTTCTCAGCCATCTGTGGAGCTTGATAGGTTGAGGGGCAGCGAGGACATTCCTGCGGATTGCTGTAGATGCAGGTACCCAGAGGCATAACAGGTGGAGTAACCGGATCAAGGATGGTGATATCGAGACGATTGAAGAGCGGATAATCCCTGAAGAGGATGGCATAGCCAGTATTGCCCGGTTGGGGATGAAATGGGTACCAGACGAAGGGCTCTCCAATCGTGTTCATAATTGAGGCTAAATCGCGCATGGTCATATCAAAATCGCTTGAGACGACATGCAGATCAAGATCAGAATAGGCATCGTGCTTGTGTTGTTCCATGGAACCGAACAGATAGATCTTTTGTACCTCCGGGCGCTGTGTAAAGACTTGCAGGGTGGTAGCATATAATTCTTGCAGTGACTTAGGCATCAATCGCTCCCATCTTTCCTTTTTCTACTCTCTTCTCACACAACACAGATTGAAAATCCAGCCTTCGCCCATGTGTATGCCTTACTTTCTTTATCGCGCAAGTTATCAGAGACAATACCAAATGATTGAGAGCCAGAAACAAGTATACTGGAATTGCCCGAAGTAGACAAGTTTTCTCGCTATATTTCAATCTTACTGTATTGCTCGCTTGCCGCGATCGGGAAAGATTTTCTCTCTGGCCCGGTCCGCAATCTCAGCTTTCAGCTCTTGCCCATCTATTTCTGCTATAGCAAGCCAGCAAAATTTCTATTTGAGCGAACTACTAAATAATTCCGCATGGAATAGCGTTGAATCTTAAATATGGGCATCGACAGCAAGCATCCTGGGAAAAGCGCTTTCTATCTGGTATACTCCCCATGAGAATAATAAAGCACATTTTTCATCACGAGCCCAGGTTTCTCATAAGAACACTTCATCTATATCTCAAGATTGTTATTTCCTGCAGCACTGATCTATGCTGTTTTTCAAGCGATTTGAAGCTATTTCACACTGAATCAGGCAGAAAAAAGGGAAAAGATGACTCAAATTAGCCATCGTTACGTTCAAGCCAAGCGCATGGCAGACCTGCAGGTTCTCCCCGCCTGGCTCACAGAGGAGAACATCGCCCACTACCCAAGCGCGTTCGAAAAGACAGGATTTAACGGCGCCCTTAATCCGCACAGCTGAGCTAGAAGGGTATATGTAACGTTTCGGGAGCCTTGCCCGTGTGAGTTTTGAGGCTCATAAAAATAAGGCAGATGCAAGTCAGAACAGGGGCACATTATGAACTATATCCATACAGTTGTCCTGCCCGAAAATATCCAGGACGTAGAAATTGAGCATGCTTCAATTCGCTTCATTGGTACCGCAACCGTACTGCTCCAGTATGCTGGCTTCACGATTCTCACCGATCCAAATTTCTTGCATCAGGGCGAGCAAATCCACCTGAGCCGTGGCCTGCGCTCCACACGCCTCACCAATCCAGCCATCGAGCTCGAAACCCTGCCGCATCTTGACCTGGTGCTGCTCTCACACATGCATGAAGATCATTTTGATCGCCTGGTGGCCAGGAAGTTGCCGAGGGGAATTCCTATCGTGACCACTCAACAGGCCGCGACGGCACTACGCAAGATGGGCTTTCGGAAAACCTACCCATTGTCAACCTGGCAAATGCTGACAATTGTCAAGGGCGAGTCTCATTTACACATTACCTCGCTACCGGCAAAACATGGGCCTGGCTTACTTGCTAAGCTGCTTCCGCCCGTCATGGGCACGCTACTGGAGTTCGAGACAACTGCAGGCAAACAGGGCCTCCGGCTCTACATCTCGGGCGATACCATCATGTATAAAGAGCTTAAAGAGATCCCTAAACGCTATCCCGAGATAGATCTAGCCTTGCTCCACCTTGGCGGAACAAAGGTCCTTGGCATCCTGCTCACTATGGATAGCAAGCAAGGCATCAAGGCAGTTCGCGTAATCAATCCCCGTGAGGTTATTCCTATCCACTACGACGACTATTCTATCTTCAAATCGCCACTTGAGGATTTTCAGCAGGCCGCCAGGCAGGCAAAACTTGAGCAACGCGTCAGATACCTTCAACCAGGCGAGCTCTATACATTTGAGGTGCCTGCTCGTCACCGCTAAAGTGTCCACCGTTGCTTGCCTACCCTTGCGCGCGTCAGGGTCGTATCCATGCGGATCTTTTCGTTCCCAATTTTCGCTTTCTGTGTGAACATGATAAGTTGAGCCAGCTGGGCTGCAATCGTGGAACCGAGCCATTTTAAAATGCATGTGGTCGTTTAGATTGTCCAAACGACCACATTGATTTCCACATCCATGAGCCTCGCTTTAAGCGTCGAAGGCTACCCTTTGCGCCTCAGATACTCGCGGTCGCAGGAATGCGATACCGATTGCGAGAATCAGGAGGAATGGAATGTCAGTGAGGAACTTGCTGGAGTACGATCCATCCATCAGAGCCATTGGCACCATGAGCAAGCCGTGAACCAGATCAGCGCACATGGTAAAATCAAGAAAAGATCGGTACTTGATAGGGTTGTTGGCAGCTGGGAAGAAGAAGATTCCCCATACTAGATAGATCACGAACAGCATAGGTCCCACATGACCAGTAACATCGTCCCAGATAAGCCAGTGGAGTGCTCCCCCGGGTTCATCGTGGGGGTCTGGATGATATAACCTCCTAAGAGGGTGCCAAAGATAAGAAGGGTCAAAATGCCATACACGCGCAAGAATGCTTTAAGCCATTTCATCTTCGTTTCTTCGTTCATTGTAGATATCTCCTCTTCTGTTTACTCATGAAAACTTCAAGATTGGGATTGCTTGCTTCCAAATGAAAACTGTCTTTATGACAACATGTCGTTGGTTGAAGCGACTATAGAAAGATGGACTGCCTGCGGCGGCACTTCTGGCTGGCTGGCCTGGAGCTCAGAGACAAACGTTTTGAAGGATTCCAGCGAGCTAAAAACTTCTTCTGCCTCCTTGCTAGCAAAGCGCGGTAGATGGATAAAAGTTTTTCCGTCATCCTGCACAAAGACGCTATACTGGAGATCAGTTCGCTGTAGGGCACGCAGCTCACTCACTACGCGGTCAATATTCGCTTTGTTCTGAGCAGCGTACTCGGCTCGTACGGTATATTGGACTTTGGTGATATTCATTATGCAACAATTCCTTTCAATGACTGATGAGCGAGAAAGTCATTGACAACATGCTTAGCTTCCTCGCGAAACGCAGAGAGATAGTTGTGTCTCCCTTGCTGTGAGAGACACTTATTAGACTATCGTGAAGCCAAAAACTATGCGGTCGCCCTACTCTATCCGCGAGAACTGGCTCTATTCCTTCGTGGGCGCCAGGCCTGCACCGGCTCCTCCTTCCCTCTCAAGGAATAAGTAGAAAATCTCTCCCGTAAGAGCGCAAAGTTTTGGGCTCAGGTGCAGTCTAATAAGTAGGGATCGGAGTAAGTGGAGCTTGACATGGTTGATGATTATCTTGATAATAAGCCGGATTGGCAGGAAGTGGGGAAACATTATGCTCACTGAACAAAAAAAGCTTGAGAATAAAGGCAATACAGCCGGGCACATAGATAAGGGAGCTCAGGCGAACCGTAAAATGTATGGGACAGGGGATACAAGTTCCCTATTTGAGCCATACCGGGGCGAGCTGCTCTTGCACTGCTATCGTCTCCTGGGTTCACTCTATGACGCTGAGGATACAGTGCAGGAATGCATGCTACGCGCCTGGCGCCACTTCGATACGTTTAAGGGCCAGGGATCGCTACGCACCTGGCTCTATACAATTGCGACAAATGTTTGCCTTGACGCGCTCAAGAAACGCTCGTCGCGCACGCTACCTACGGTGCTCTCAGCCGTAGCAGATCCACGCAACCCCATAGCCGAACGACTGGAGGAAACGCTCTGGCTTGAGCCTTTGCCTGATAGCTGGCTAGCCGAGGCTACGGAGAACCCAGAAGCCCGCTATACGAGATCCGAGAGCGTTTCACTGGCTTTCCTCGCCGCCCTCCAATTGCTGCCACCTCGCCAACGCGCAATCTTGCTTCTCAGCGATGTGCTCTCCTTTCGGGCTGCGGAGATCGCCCACCTGCTGGCAATCTCGGTGTCGGCAGTCAATAGTGCATTACACCGCGCCCGCGTCACGATTACGCAGCACTATCACACGGCTGAGCAAGAGAAGATGCAGATGCAGCGGACAGACGCGGCGACGAACGCACTACTCGCGCGCTATATGCAGGCGTGGGAAACAGACGATGTGGCCGGACTTATAGAGCTTCTGAAAGAAGATGCCACGCTCTCTATGCCTCCCGTGCCTTCGTGGTATCGAGGGAGAGAAGCGATTCGGACCATTTTCCTTGCGCAACCCTTTGGATCTACGGTATCGAAGCGCTGGCGTTTGCTTCCAACGCGCGCCAATGCTCAACCGGCCTTTGCCTTATATGTCCTTGATGAAGGGCAAGATGTTTATAGCGCTTTCGGCCTGCAGCTTATCACGCTCGCTGGTGCGCAGATTGCTGAGGTGACGATCTTCCACGGCCCGGAGCTGGTGACCGCCTTTGATCTCCCACCTCAGCTATATCAATAAACGGGGACTTCTTGCTTGCGCCTCACCTCGCAAGGCAAGCTATCGCTAAAACCGGCTACAATCCACGCCATTAGAACTAAACACAATCTTTTAGCATCTCGGGAAACTTTTTCTGTGGCGTTCAAGATTTCGATCCCTTTAAAAACAAGGGCCAAAGACGCGAAACGCTTGAGTTCCGGTTGGCGTGATAGACTGGCTTGACGAGCAAATGTATGGCACATACAATACAGTGTAATTACATCTATTCAGTTAACGAGGAAAGCCATGAGCGAGTTGATTGATCCGCATGCGGCGCTGCGCTGTGCCGCCTCGACGATCCGGCGCACTGATCGCCTTGTCACACAATTCTACGATACAATGCTAGCTCCCAGCGGGCTTTCCTCTCCTCAGTTTGGCCTCTTGACAATGCTGGCAACAATCGCCCCGATTACCATTCAACGCCTGGCAGAGCACCTGGGTATGGATCGCACAACGCTCACCCGCAACCTTAGCTTGCTTGCCAGAGAACAGCTGGTCCGCGTCGAGGAAGGCCCGGAAGATCGACGCGAGCGCCTGGTCCTGCTCACAGAGGCAGGGAAAGAGGCGCTTGAGCGCGCCTGGCCGCTCTGGCAAGCCGCGCAAGCTCGCATTGAGGAGACCCTGGGCTCCGCGCGTTTTGAGGCGCTACTCAACGAGCTTGCGGCAGTACGGGCAGCCATCAACTAATTTAACAGTTCGGCAGCATTCTACGTTGCCTGATCTTCTTTGCCAATATCCTAACTTATGTCAAGCCGGCTCTTATGGTACCTGCACATCATGGAAAAATTGACCGTGGAAGCCCTCTGGAATGTGGTGTGGAACCTCAGCGCGTCCAATTTCCTGGAAAGTGCGCGCATCAAGGATAAGCAAGAATGAGCGCCCCTTGTGCATATCAAGAACTACTGACAGAATGACACCATCGTCCTCGTCGGCGGCATCAGGAGCTTCGACGAACACCGGCTCACCTGGATAGCAGCCATCCTGGCCCCAGGCTGTGGTCATGCGTTCGCGCACATCCACGCGCAAGAGCAGAGTGCCAGCAATTTCGCCCGGCTCCCGGCTCCCTCCTATGCCGTAGACAGCGCCATAGTCATGCGTATTGCAGCGCTTGTAATTGATGGTTGGCATCTCAAGCGTGTAGTTAGAGAGAACTTCATACGTGACAGGCCTTACCCCATCCAACGGAATGCGATAGCGCCGCAATTCCGCATCATCCAGCGAGCTATCTCGCCGATTTGTCCGGAGCTGCTCAAGGTAGAGATCCCGCGACATAGGTGTGGGTGAGGGATACGCCACCAAATCCACAAGCAAGCTGCCATCCTGCTCAAAGGCATTGGCATGGTGGAAAGTGAAAAAGGCCTCAGTGGGATATCTGCCCACAACTCGGCCATCCTGTTTGTCCATAATCACAAAAAAGGCGCCTTCCTGGGGACGCCAGGTAAAATTCTCGATAAAGGGTCGTGAGCCATCAAGCTGGCGCGGGTTGACTCTATAGGGATACTCGGCGATGATAACATAGTTTTCCGAGAGGCCAAAGCTATGGATATAGGCCGGCTCTGCCACGGGATAGGAACCGATGAGACGGCGGGAATGCTCCCCAGCGCGAATACTGTAAACCTTGAACCGGCTCTCAAGCCCATATTCAGTAATGTAGCTAATACTCATGCGACGCGCAAAATCAAAGTGCGGATGAGCCGAGTCATGCTGGCCTGTGATCTGATCATCGTAATGCACGACGCCAAGCGTATCGAGCGTACGAGGATCAAACTTGACAGGCAAAGGTATCTCAGTCATGGCCACAAAATCTTCGGCGAGCTTGTTAATGCTGACGTTAGCATTAGGAATCATCTCGGTAAAGGCGCCTTTGAAGACGCGCTTACAGGGATCGGCGGCAAAGCCGGCAAAGGTTATTTTGCCTTCTTGTAGCGAAGTTGTATACTGCGTGCTCTGCAGAAATTTATTGGCATACGAGACGCGTCCATCATGGAACGAGAAACGATGCAGCATGGCGAAGCCTTCAAACAAGTGATTAAATGAGTCAGCCCCAACCTCAAATTTGGCAGGTCCATTGCGCAGCAACGAGCCCGAGAGCCAGGTGGGAATGTTCCCTGTGATAGGTAGCTGGTCGAGGACGATCTCCTCATCAAGTGAAGCGTATTGAGGACTTTGAATGTTTGACATGCGACAATCTCCTTTATCGCTCGCCCGCAAGTTGAGATCGCCAGCGAGCGGACCATCTAGAATACTTAAACCATCTGCGCTTCAGATGGTTCCGACTGAACATTGATATTGTTCTTGCGGCCAGCGTGGCGGGCATAGGCCACCGTCCAGAGCAAAGCCAGGATGCTTATACCGCCCAGAATAATTGGCGCAATGGCCAGGACCAGGACATGTGGCAAGGTGAGCACAAGCAAGAAGCGCGTTAGAAACTCGCTCACATACGCCAAACCCCAGACAATCGTGATAAGACGATGCACAGTGCGGGCATAGGGATGTTGCCAGCCAGCATTGAAGCGAGCGAGCTTTACCGGATCATTGCCCGCCACAAAATGCCTGGCGAAGTAGAACATAAGTGGTCGCGGCAGCAGCAGCGAGACAAAGCAGGCAAGACCCACAGCTCCTGTAAAGAATGAGCCGCGCATCAGGATGACAACTTCATTGCCGCCCAGCAGCAAGCCGAGCATGCTGGTTCCAGTCCCCAGCAGGGCAAAGACAGAGAGGACATCTAGCCTGTGATGGCGCACAAGACCAACAACACTCTCCAGCAAAGGAGGAAGAGAGGCCAGGCTGAGCGCGACCAGCTCAGAAGTATGTATATAGTTCACCAGCAGAAAGTAGACGATGAGGGGCAGAGCAACGCTAAAGAGCAAGCTTGGGAGCAACTCGCGCAAAAACGTTCCCCCTGTTAATGTTGAGCCTAAGGTTGTATTCACTTTATGCTATCCTTTATGATTTTATTTTTGCGGCGGGAAGATACTTCTCTCGGCGCACACCTTTTTAACTGTTTCTCCAAGAATAGTCGAGGCAAGCCGAATCCCACATGTGCCGCCGGTAACGAAACACAGAACATCTTTGGCGCGTCTGCGGGATGACCAGAGTCATGGTAAGCTCTTCCATAATCATGACTCCAGTCACTGGTAAGCAGATGGGCATAGAAGGTATAATAATGTGGCAAACATGGGCGTAGCTGACAAACAGAAGAGAACAAATAATGGATTTTAAACAAGAGCGGGCAAAAGCGCAAACAAAACACCCACCAACCGGTTTTTTGCATATTGCGCTCTACCTCATTGCTTGCGCAGGCTATCTCTTCAATCTCTTCGGGACAGCCCATAGAACGCTAGCCGGTCCTCTTCTCCTCACGCTGATGTATGGAGTCTGGCTAATTATCTTTCATCTGGAAAGGCTGTCAAAAGGGAAGCGCGGCTTCCCTCGGCTACTTGTGCTCTTCTGCCTGGCCGTGGCCGCTCCATTGCTGGCCTTCCTTGGCGAAAGCGTCGCGTGGCTCTGGATACTACCAGTTCTCACCGCGTCCCTGATGGCTGCCCTCAAGCCAAGAGCACTGGGTCTCGGTGCGGTTGCTATCCTCTGGCTTAGCTCAAGCCTTACGTTTACGTTCATCACCCACAACGAGGACATAAGCAGCCAGGTGCTACTTTTGCTCACCTTCGTCTTCACCTTTGGCTTCGCCGCAACGGTCCGCCAGCTAGCCCAGGCCCATACACGCATGCAAGGGCTCATCAACGAGTTGGAAGGCTCTAATAGCAAGCTAGAGGCAGCGCATAAGCAGCTTCTGGAATATACCATCAGGGCCGAAGATATCTCGGCAATGCGCGAGCGCAATCGGATCGCGCGCGAGATCCATGATACGCTTGGCCATTCGCTCACCCTGCTTGCCGTGCAGCTTGAGACAGCCACCCAGTTAGAGATACGTGGCGACCCCGGCTTGCACGAGGAGCTAGTAGAGGCGCGGCGTGTGACGAAGGAGTGCCTGGCTGATGTACGTCATTCGGTCGAGGCGCTGCGCCCGGATGCCACTACTGAGGCTTCGTTTGAGGAGGCGCTACGACAGTTGGTCGCCAGCTATACAATGCGCAGCCCACAAACTGTAGTGACGCTTGACCTTGAAGAGGTGAATCATTCTCTGAGCCAGGAGCAGCGTCAGACCTTGTACCGCTGCATGCAGGAGGCGCTTACGAATATTCGTAAGCATGCCCAGGCCACGAAGGTGCTGCTGCGCCTGAGTACAAATGAGCAGCAAGCAGAGCTGACGGTGCTTGATAATGGTCAGGGCTCAGCGGCAGCAGCTGAGAGCCAAAAAGCGGGCTTCGGCTTGCGCGGCATGCGGGAACGTGTCGCCCTCCTGGGAGGTGAGTTCAAGGCAGGACCCGAAGCAGAGCACGGCTGGCGCGTCGAGATAGTGCTTCCACGTGAGCCACAGGCCAAAGCATCTGCCCTTTACGCGGGTGAAATGGGAGAGAGAGCAGAGCTATGACAGAACGCATCAGGATCTTGATAGTTGACGATCAGCGCCTTTTGCGGGAAGGCTTTCGCAAGCTTATCGAGATGGAAGCTGATTTCGAGGTTGTGGGGATGGCTAGCGATGGCGAGGAGGCGCTGACGGTGGCCAGCCGGCTTTATGCCGAGCAGAAGGCGCCTGATGTGGTGCTTATGGATGTGCGCATGCCGCATATGGATGGCATCGCGGCAACCAGAGCCTTTAAAGAGCGCTGGCCCACAAGCCGCATCGCCATCCTTACCACTTTTGATGATCGCGAGCTTATTCACGCCGGTTTGCAGGCGGGCGCGCTCGGCTACGTGCTCAAAGATATCACCGCCGAGCAGCTTGCAACGACCATTCGCGCCACGGCACAGGGTCAGTTTCTTCTCCATCCAGAGATCGCCAGCAAGATTCTTAGCCCGTTCGCGCCAATCGTGGAGGGGACAGAGGCAAGGGCCTCCATTTCTCCCCCGTTGGTGGATATTGAAGCATCTTCACAGTTGACCGAGCGCGAACGGGAGATCCTGGCGCTGCTGGCGCGCGGCGCTTCCAACCGCGAGATCAGCGAGAAGCTCTACATTACAGGTGGCACTGTCAAGAATCACCTCAGCAATATTCTGGGAAAGCTTGGCGTACGCGATCGCACGCAGGCCGCCTTGAAAGCCAGGGAGCTCGGCTTAATGTAAACCTCGCATCCTTCGCCGCTTGCTTTTTAGGAAGCGCTGGCGCAAAGTAAGCCCGGCCTTCAGGCTAGCATAGCGCTCTGAGAATGGATAGAGAAGGGCGCGCCAGTATGGTCTATTCCTGAACGCGTAGCACGATCTTGCCGCGCACATGGCCACTTTCACCGCGCGCGTGCGCCCTGTATGCTTCGGCGAGCGGAACAACGCTCTCAATAACTACCTGAACCTGTCTACTATCAAGCAATCGACCAATTTCAGCCAGTTGTGTTCCGTGAGAACGTACCTGGGCGACAGTTGGTGTATTTCTTACGATCTTCACTTCGCTGGCGGCAAGCAGTTCAGCCGAGAACTGATTTGGAGTAATTGGAATCAGCGTTCCTCCGCGCTTGAGTGTGGCAAGCAAGGAATCGCCATTGCTCCCGCCCACAATATCCAGGACCACATCGACATCATGGACCACTTGCTCCACTGGAGTGGTTGTATAGTCGATACACTGCTCTGCTCCCAGCTCGCGCAGAAAGGCCGTGTGCCTTCCCGAGGCTACGGCGATGACGTGGGCTCCGCTGATTTTTGCCAGCTGGACGGCAAAGTGGCCAACGCCGCCCGCTGCTCCATTGATAAGAACCGTTTGCCCTGCCTCTATACGGGCATACTCATAGAGGGCTTGCCAGGCCGTCAGAGCGGCCATGGGTACGCCAGCCGCCTGGACATGGCTCAGGATCGTAGGTTTGGGCGCCAGGTGCATTTCTGGCACTGCGCTGTATTCTGCATAGGCTCCTCCCGTGGGAGAGGGAAACCTGGCCAGCCCATAAACTGCATCACCCGCGCGCCACTGGCTAACGCCCGCGCCAACAGCTTCCACGATACCCGAGACATCCCAGCCGGGAATCAGGGGCAAGGGAAAGTTGTAATTGAGCCTCTGGCCGGAGCGCAGCTTCCAATCAGCAGCGTTGACCCCGGCCGCATGAATACGAAGCAGGACCTCTTCTGATCCTACTATAGGGCGCGGCACTTCTTCGTATACCAGGACGTCAGGACTCCCTGAAGTATGTATCTGAATTGCTTTCATGCTAAGAGGCGTTTGACGAATCTGCATAATCTTGCCTTTCACTAACAGGTTAGACTTCTCACAGCTCTGCAGGCAATATGCAATACTGCCCGATCAGCCTGCAAACCTCTGTCTACTGAGAAGGTGGCTCGTCACCTTTCACGTCTTGACTATACGGTCTATACTGGCGATATGTCCAATATATATTCAATATGATTGCGAGACGTAATATGTATAGCAAGGATATAGAGCTGCGCCACCTGCGCTATTTTGTGGCTGTAGCTGAGGAGCTTCACTTTAGCCGGGCTGCCGAGAAATTACAGATTGCTCAACCGCCTCTCAGTCAGCAGATTCGGCAGTTAGAGCACATGTTAGGCGTGCGTCTCTTTGAGCGCAATTATCATACAGTTACGTTGACGGCTGCGGGCGAGGTTTTTTTGGCGGAAGCCCGGCACGTTCTCGACGAAATGGAACAAGCGCTGGCACGCATGCAGGATGCCAAACAGGGGCTTGTGGGACGTCTGAATATCGGGTATTTCCAGAGCGCCGAGGTCACAGATGCTATCATTCCCGCTATCCTGCAGCTCTATCGCCAGCGCTTTCCCACCGTCGAGATACAGCTTAGAGCGACAAATCTGCAGGAACAATGGCAAGCAATTCAGGCACAAGAGATACAGCTCGGCTTTGCAGCGTGCTCGTCTGATCTGCCGAAGGATCTTGACATGCTGGTTATTGAGCGCATTCCCCTGGTCGTCGTCTGCGCTCCTGAGCATCCCCTCGCCTCACAGCCAGCCATCGCGCTGCGATCGCTCATTAACGAGGCATTTATTTTTTGCCATCGCCAGGCCTCACACTTTTTCTATGACCGCATTGTCCAGCTCTGCGGCTTCAGTCCGCACATCACGCAGGAGGTTGCAGATCTACGCATGCTGCTCGGCCTGGTAGCCGCCAACATGGGCATCTCTATTGTGCCAGCTTCAGCAGTAAGCATGCGCGATCAGGGGGTTATCTATCGTCCCCTGGCCAACTTGCACGAAGCTGACATCATCGAGACGCTGCTGGTGTGGCGAAGAGCTGATAGTTCGCCCCTGGTACAAAACTTTCTGACAGCTACGCGCGAGGTATTGGAGCAACGCAACAAGTCAGTTGCCAGCATCAGAGAGTAGATTAGACGAGGTTACTTCTCCTGAAACAAATCTGCTTCTTCAACGAAGAGTCCGCGACCTATCTGGACGAACTCAAAGAGATTTCCATCATAGTCAGCGACAAAAACAGTTTCCGTGCCATACGAGAGATCATCGTTCGGATCGGTCAAAAACTTTTGCTGCATCTGCATATCAACCTGATAGGGTTTCAGTGAGGCTCTTAAAAGACGCGCTAAGACTTCTTGCAAATCATCCACCTGAAAGGCTGCATGCCTGACGACATCATAGGGCAGGGGTTTCTCCATCGGGGCATCGGGAATCTCAACGGCATGCACCACACCAGAACCGCCGACGAACCAGACGGGGATGCGCTTATGCTGCCGAAAACCGAGCACATCAACGAAGAAATGACGAGCTCGCTCATTATTTCTCACAAGGATGCTCACATGATTAATGCCTTGATATCTCAAGTAAATTCTCCTTACCTTGCTTCAAACTCCCTTTTTGGCAGGCTCACTTCTATTGCTGCCCATACGGCCCGCGCCATGTGGAGGATACTTTCGCATTCTGTCTCCCGAAGAGTGCGATTTCTCATAAGGAGCTTCCCCAGCGGACCGCAGGGCAGAACACGGATCAGTGATCGGGGTTGATCACCTATCACATCACCATGCGCTCTATAGGATAGCAGCCTCTCGGGGCTCATTCTAGGAAATTCTTGCGGTCTTTGCCAGCTTCCAAGAGATCATTCGAAACTTGTTGAGGAAGAAACACTCGAATCTTTTCCTTTGGGAGGCAAAAGCAAGCTGCAATTTGCGCTTCTCTGTTCCCTGTCTCCAAAATTTGCTTGTGAAAGGCGCACTTCTATGAAGAACGCACAGTAATTCCAGATAAACGCATTTTGCCTATTTGCTGGCTGATGCCTCTACAACAGCTTCGGTATAGAAGACCTGGATCAGCTGGGGGTCCAGATACGCTGAGAAGCGCTTTCCTGCCGCATCAGTCTGAAACACCGCAGCCGCTGCTTTAGCAGCCTCAATAGATTCCCAGGTGAGGATATCTATCCATTCTCCGCTCTCCGCCTGACTCACGGTCCTGCTCAGAAAGCCAGTCTGCGTCTTAAGCAAGGCTGTGGTCTCGTCAACGGCGGCGAGAAAGTCTGCGCGCGTAACTTCCTCTTGTAAACGAAATATAACGATCTCGATAGCCATTATATATTTTCCTCTTCTTTACATACTGACATCTTTGAGAAAGTCCTCGGGCTGCATATTTAATCCCGAGAATCAGGGATTATTCTAGTATGCCTTGATGAGCATGCATCTAGCTTCTTTGAGCTTCTCTAGCTGATCAGTGAATATTATATCTCTAATAATATATGATCTTCGACCTCTTATTTCAAATTTTTTTGCGAGCTCAGCAAACGGGCCAACCCGTTAGTTGGCCCGTTCCGATGATAGGAGTAGCAATGGAGCACAAAGCAGGTCGAAAATGAGCTTACTTCCCGTTACTCCAGTCCTGCAAGGCGAATATGCACGACGCCAACGTTGCGTGTAGCCTGGCGCACGCTCTCAAGCTTTGGCTGGCCGCTGGCATCTACCTCTACCCGATACATTTTGATCAGGGATGGAGCTCGCTGCATGGCACGCAGATAGGTAGCGGTGACGGTTTCGTCGCGATGAAAGGCCTGACCGCTTCCGTTGTACCATCGCCCCTGCAACAATACGCGCATTGCCGTGTTCTGGCCGCGAATGTTCTTCCACCAGTTTCGCGGCGAGAGCACTTCTAGCACCTCCCCGACCCGCTGATAGCCTACGACAATGGTGTAGGTTTTGCCGCTATTACGTCCCTTAAATGAGACAAGGATAAAGCTCTTGCTGAGCAGCCCATGCAACGGCGAGCGCAATATAAGCTTGAAGATCGCATTAAGCCCACCTGATAGCAGCGTTGCAAGCTTTGAAAAGGCAGGTGGACCAGGAGTGGCCGGCGTCTCGACTGTCATATTTTCTCTACCTCCTAAATAGTGTAATTGACATTTATTTCGTTCAAGCCAGGCTTTACATTCTGTGCTATTGTAGAGGGGAAAGTATATGATTTGAAGTACGCAATATTTTTAGCAATTGTTTCAAGAAATCTACTTACTATCCTTTTGTTAGGAGGGATTTTGATGTATACAACTGTAGATCCAACTTGCTTGCCCCGTATCGTTGAGGCCCTGCGCATCCTTGACGGCAAGTGGTCTTTTCTCATCCTTGCCCAACTGTATACTGGCCCTCAGCGCTTCAATGAACTGCGCAGGCAGTTGGCCAATATCAATACCAAATCGCTAACCGATGCCCTGCGTCACCTGGAAAAACACGAGATTATCCAGCGTCGCGTGTTTCCCACAGTGCCTGTTACCGTGGAATATTCCTTGACAGAGAAGGGGGAAGAGTATCGCGCGATCTTTGCGGAGATGTACAATTGGAGCCAAAAGTGGGGCAAGTCCTCTTAGAGACTCAAGAAGAATTAACTATCCCAGATAGTTGGCTGAGACCATCTGATATCGACGAACCATCTTCCCAGAGAGGGGAAACGCTGAAGATGGGTTTCTACGATATTATGGCCTCCTTGAGGTAGGCGTGTGGCCTTCCGGGCAAACACTGATGATTGGAGTGCATGGAACGGTTAAAAGGCTGCCGGAAGGCGGTCAAGAGACTGTGGTTCGGACATGAGCGAGTTGGCCGAACTTCAAAGGGCTTCGCTTCGCTCTGCCAGCTATGTCATAAGACTCGTGAGAGAATGGCGAATGTCACTTTTAATCGACGCCAGTACCACCAACTACCGTCAGATGGGTCCGATCGGTCATCGACGTAATGAGTGGCATGAGCTCTTTCATGCCCTTTGCCGATTCTGGCTTCATGGCGATAGCATCCTTCGCCTCCTTAGATGTCCATAGCTCCGAAATCCACAACACGTCAGGCTCTTCGGTCGTACTTATTAAATAATAGATGCAGCCAGAGGCACGCGTAAGCAGCTCAGCGCTTAATTGTTGTAATTGTTGAATGAGTTCGTCGCGTTTGCCGGGCTTGACAGTCGCTTTTACATGTTGTGCATAATACTGTTTCATAAATCTCTTTGCCTTTCGCTAAGTTCAGGAACAAGCTTTCGTTATGAATACGATATATTGTGATATATCGTATTGCAAATATAACCGATATATCGGATAGCTGTCAAGTGGTTTTATAGGAAATTGACTGTTTTCCCGTTCGCCCGTCATTATTTATTGCGCCTTGCTGAAAGCGCGCAAGCTCCACGCCTGGCTCTTCATAGGAGAATCCTTACCCCATGAGATAAAGTTCTGCCCACATCTGGCCAATTGTGGCCGATTTATACATAAGTATTTTATATAAATTTGTGATATAATCTGGCCATGACAGATCAATTTGCCGATCCTGACCTGAACGTCAGCGACTTGACAACCATCATCGAAGAATTTACGACAATCTTTATTCGTTTGCCCTCGGTGGAACGCTTGAGCTTCACCACACTGTCGGTGTTGCACACGCTTTCGCGCAAAGGCCCGCTGCACCTGACAGAGTTGACGGCAACCGAACAAATGACGCAACCGGCCATCACACAAATGGTGAAACGGCTCGAAGATGACGGATTAGTCGAGCGCCGCGCCGATCCTCGCGATGGTCGCGCGGTCCAGATACAGCTCACGCCACGCGGAGCACAGATCGTCGCAGTACGCCGCGCCGCACGTGTAAAGCAACTTGCCAGCTTGCTCGACCGCTTGCCCCAGGAAGAACGTGAGGCCATTGCCGCTGCAGTGCCGGCGCTGGCCCATGCGATCGAATTAGAAAGAAAGGCAGAGCTGCCCCTACATCCATCTTCTTCCGGCAAGAGCGCACAACTCACGAAACCAAAAGATTAAAAAGGAGTAACCTATGCCTGGAAGACTGGATAGAACCTCTCAGGGAGGCTCAGTATTTCCGCTGCAGCCTACAAAGATTCACGTCTCGGACGAACAACTCGCGGACCTGCGCACGCGGCTCAAGCTCACGCGCTGGCCGCTGGGTGTGGGCAATGATGATTGGTATTATGGCATTAGACGAGACTACCTTGAGGAGCTGGTTGACTACTGGCTCAAGGCCTACGACTGGCACAAGGCCGAGGCAGCCATCAACCGCTACGAGCATTACCAGGTGAACGTTGCTGGCGTGCCAGTACATTTCATGCGCAAAGCTGGGATCGGCCCAAATCCGCTTCCGCTGATTTTGACTCATGGCTGGCCGTGGACCTTCTGGCACTGGTCTAAGGTCATTAATCCGCTGGCGGACCCTGCGGCCTTCGGTGGCGACCCGGCAGAGGCTTTTGATGTGATCGTGCCCTCGCTGCCTGGTTTCGGCTTCTCGACGCCACTCATAAACAATCAAGACATGAATTTCTGGAAGGTTGCCGATCTTTGGCACACGCTGATGACTGGCGTCCTGGGCTATGAAAAGTACGCTGCTGGCGGCTGCGATATCGGTGCGCTGGTAAGTGGTCAGCTTGGGCATAAATATGCCAGCGAGCTGTACGCGATCCATATCGGCTCCGCCCGAAAGCTCAATATGTTCAATGGAGATCGGGGCTGGGACTTTAGCGGCGGGCTGCCTATTCCCGAGAACATCCCTGAAGATATTCGGGCCAGGATCATCGAACTCGACCGCCGTTTCGCGTCCCATCTGGCCGTGCATGTGCTCGATTCGAGTACCCTGGCTTACGGCCTTAGCGACTCTCCCGTGGGCATGCTGGCCTGGATTCTTGAGCGCTGGATGAAGTGGAGCGATAACGCTGGCAATATTGAGAACGTTTTCTCAAAAGACGATATCCTCACGCATGCGATGATTTATTGGGTCAATAATGCCATCGAAACTTCGATGCGCATGTATGCGAATGCCAACCGCTATCCCTGGACGCCCGCCCACGATCGCTGGCCGGTCATCGAAGCGCCCACCGGCATTACGTTTGTGGGCTATGAGAACCCGCCGGGAGTCTCTACACAGAATCGCGTCAAGGATTTCCTGGACAGCGATCGGGCTGCTTGGTATAACCATGTCAACATCACGGTGCACGAGCGTGGTGGCCACTTCATCCCCTGGGAAATCCCGCACGCCTGGGTTGACGATCTGCGCCGCACCTTCCGGGATTATCGCTAATCTCAATTACCACGAAGCTTTGAGCAGATCTGCGCCCTCGGATTATAAGCGTTGCTGGCTGTTAGTTGCCAGGCAAGCTTTGAGCCGAGAAATCAGGCTGGGCTTCCTTGCTGCCCGGTTCGCTACCGAGCAGCAAGCTTAATTGCTGCATGACCATCGCCTGGGCTTGTTTGCGATCTCCCTCGTTCGGAATCAGCAAGGCCGGCCAAAAGTGCATTGAAATAGAAGGTCTGTGCCAGAGGTAGGAGAGTTTAAAGCGTTTTGGCCCTTGATAGACAGCGACGATCAGTGGAGACTTTGCCCGCATGGCAATAGTCACAGCACCTTGCTTTAAAGCAGCATCCTCGCTTGCTCTGGTCCCGCTGGGAAAAATCCCGACGACTTCACCGCTCTGCAGCGCGGCAAGCGGAATTTTGAGAGCACTTGGCCCTGGCTTCTGCCGATCTACAGGAAACGCATGCATAGAGCGCAAAAACCAGGCTACCAATTTTTGCTGAAATAGCTCTTTCTTGGCCATATAGTGAATGGGGCGTGGCAGGACGACAAAAGCTAACAATATGACATCCAACCAGGAAATATGATTGCAGGTAAGCACAATACCACCTTGCTGCGGAACATGCTCCTTGCCAGTCACCTTGACGCGGAAAAACCGCGGGATGATCAAGTAAGCGACAATTGCTAAAAAGCGATACATGCCATTCCTGCCTTTATTTTTCTTCTCGGAGTACACCAAGGGGCTCATCTCTCTACCTTTCCTCAAACATCTACTCGTCTTTCCTGGCCGTGCTCCTACCTTGCATCTCGCCGCTTGCTTGAGGGTTGCCTTCTCTCTCCTCGGCCTCAACAGCGATCAAATGAGCGCTTAGCGGATTCTTCTGAAGGGACATCCTTTAAGATTATTCTATCACACCATGTGGTTCGCAGAAGCTTTACGCGCAGAGGGACGCCGATTTTCCCACGACCTTTTGAGGAGGGAGCACTCTTCAGAAGTGCGTTTCTCGTGCTGAACTTTTTCGTGAATCTTTCTTGCCGTCCCAATCCGTTTAGCGAGTTTTGATCTGCACAATCCATTCACTTTTTCACAGCCAAAAACAATTCAGATCCTTTTACATTATACAGATACTCTACAACTCACGCTATATTTTCGCTCTCAAACGTTTCCTGCATCTAATATTGATCTTTTTACTGAAACACCTCACCGGCAGCTTCAATGCACGCGCTTTTTCTCACGGGGTATCAGAATTATCACTCACTTCTGACAGCAAAGAACGATGCAGAAGGCTCCCAGAGCTTTTTATAGCTCATTATGCATGGCGTGGGTAAATCTCACTTTTCAGTTGGAAAACTAGTGCTAAAAGCAGTTGTCTTCTCAGTTTGCTTGTTGACTAAATAAATTTGGTCATTATAATAAAATTACATGATCAAAAAAATTTGATCAGCCAAAAATCCTATGCAAGAACTTTACAGAATCGAAAACCTGGAACAACTGCGTGCAATCGCCGACGTGCTGCGCACGCATATTTTAGAACTGCTCCGTGAGCATCCCATGACCGTGAAGCAGGTAGCAGATAGGCTTAAGCTGGCCTCGGCCAGAGTGCATTATCATGTGCGTGAGTTGGAGAAAGTGGGCTTGCTCCGCCTGGTCGAGACACGAGAAAAAGGGGGAATTCTCGAAAAATACTATCAATCCGTGGCGCACACTTTTTGGGTGCCTCCAGACCTCTTGCTCTCCATTCCAGCCAACGCTGTGCTGCCAACCATGGCTGACTGGCTGGAGCAGACGCAACAGAGATTTCTTGAAGCCTTGCTCAAAGAGCTTGAGCAGCAGGATCGGCCGCCGAATTTCGGCTGGGGAGAAACGCAAGTATATATGACTCCTGAGGAGATGAAGCGTGTTTTTAATCAGATGCTCAAGTTGCTGGAGCCGTATCAAGTGCCAAGAGGGATTGAGGGGGAGCAGGAGGTAGTGAGTACGCTGTTGATGTATCCCTCCTCTGGGAAAGAGCTGCCAATCGATATCCCGGATAGTACTCAATTTCATCCTGGTAAAGAGGATACAAAGGAGAAGTTTTCGTGATCGATCTTCGCTTACAGCGGATGGCTCATGTCCTGGTCAACTACTCGCTCGGGTTAAAAAAGGGGGAACGCTGTGCTATCGAAGCCGATGCACAGGCCGCACCTTTGCTACGCGAGGTGTACCGCGTTGCCTTGCGCACGGGCGCGCTTGCTGAGGTCTTTCCTTCCATAACTGGCCTGAAGGAGATCCTGATGAAGGAAGGCTCTGACGAGCAGATTACCTCGATTCCCCCTATTAGGCGTTTGTTCATTGAGGAGTACGACTGTCACCTCTTGTTCTTTTCTACAGACAATACAAAAAGTATGAGTGGGGTCGATTCCGAACGTATAGCCCTCGCACAAAAAGCCCAGATTGAGCTCCAGCGTACCGGGATGCAGCGTAGCGCTGAGCAGACCCTTCGCACGTGCGCCGCGATGTTTCCCACTAATGCTTACGCTCAGGATGCTGAGATGTCTCTCAGCGATTTTGCAGAGTTTGTCTTTCATGCCTGCTTTCTAAACGATGAAGATCCGGTAGCGCGCTGGCGGGAACTGGCTCAGGAGCAGGAGCGGCTTGTGCAGTGGCTCAAAGGGAAAAGGACAGTCCATGTGGTCGGCAAAGATACCGACCTGACACTCTCTATTGAGGGGCGCACTTTTATCAGCGATGACGGGCATGCGAACTTCCCTGGAGGAGAGTTCTACACTGGCCCCGTCGAGACCTCGGCCAATGGCTTCATTCGTTATAGCTTTCCCGCTTCGTTCGGTGGCTATTCGATCGAAGATGTACGCCTGCGTTTCGAGAATGGCGTGGTGGTGGAAGCCCATGCAGCCCATGGACAGGATTACCTTGACAAGATGCTGAGTATGGATGAAGGAGCGCGGCGACTGGGAGAATTTGCCTTTGGCAATAATCCGCATGTCAATCGTTGCGTGAAAAACATCCTTTTCGATGAAAAAATGGGAGGCACTATTCATCTGGCTTTGGGCGCTGGCTACCCAAAGACAGGTTCGGTCAATCACTCATCGTTGCACTGGGATATGGTCTGTGATCTGCGTGAAGGCGGCGAAGTACGCGTGGATGGGGAACTTTTCAGCAAAGATGGCAAGTTTGTCATTTAAGATGGTTGTTTGCTTGAAACTCCCACGGAATGCGCAATTGCAGCCTCCCCTCGGCCTGACATCGCTGAGGACGAGGGAAGCAAGGCCGATCTGCACATTTTTCGTTCTTCGACCGCCTATTTGAGGACAGATGTTCACCGCTTTATGCGCTAAAATGCGAGGCGAAAGGAGCTTTGATATGGGATATATCGCTCAGGCAAACGAATCAATCGAAGAGTTTTTCGCCCGCTACATGCAATATCTGACTGAGGGTAACTTTGATGGACTGGCTACCATCTACAACTACCCTGCTCTGGCCGTAACGGCTCAGGGTTGCCTGGCAATTACCGAGCCACAGCAAACCCGAGGCTTTTTCGAGCAGGGGCGACAATTTTACCATTCCCAGCAGATCTACGGTGTGCGCGCTCGTGATATCGTCACTGAGGTTGAGGTGCCTGGCATCTGGGTCGGACACCTGGTGCTCGAAAATCTTGATAGCGCAGGCAAAGCCGTTGGCCAGGAGCATAACGCCTATCAAGTGGTAACGCTAGCGGACGGAACGCGCCGGATTGCGGTCTCTACGCCGCTGGGCGCCTATAATCCTGTCCAACAGAACGACGTCAAGTAATCATCAAGTCCCACTCAAAGGAAGCGGCCTGAAAAGGGCCGCCTACCTGCGGCTATGCTGCGTGGAGCGCTCAGCCCACGCCTTGCGCTCTCTATCTGGTGTTTAGAGCAGGTCCGAGCTCGAAGGGATGTAGCAACGAGCATCAAAAAATGCTTGCTTGGCCGCAGAGACAAAGGTCTCGACATAGGTAATCTGGAAGCCGCTATCCAGCAAGGGAGCCAGGGCAGGATGCGGGCCGGGAACGTCGATGCGCACGACACTAGCGCGCTGGCAGGCCCAGTCAACAAGGGCCAGGGTAGCCTCTGCGGCATCTTCGACCGCGTAAACTCCAACTGGCCCTACCTTGCAGAGTTGGGGAAACCACAGGCTATGGGCTTTGAGGCGTACATAGCCGTAGCCAATGACGTGGCCCTGGCGCCGTAGATAGAGCGGAACCGCCTCCTGTTCTTCCTGCCAGAAGCGATGTTCTTGCGGGCGCTCGCGTCCACAGATGCGCACATCCATCCTGACAATCTCGCTGGGATCTGCGCCCACAATTTCAAGCTCTCCGCCAGGAGCAGCCGGGCGCGGTTGAGCTTGCCAGCGCAGGTTGAAATGGGGAAATTGCGGCTGCATGCCCGAACGAATATAGAGGGCCTGGGCTCGCGGATCGGTTGAGCTCAGGGTGCAGCGCGTGAGTTCGCCACGGGGCTGAGCCGCCTGGAGCAAAGCTTTGCCCAGTCCGGCGGATTGTACAGCCGGGCGCACAAACAGGTCGGTGAGAAAGCTAATGCTGCCACGCGTAATCGAGCCCGCATAGCCGATAACCTGGCCATCCTGTTCCGCTACGTACATTGCGCCGGACTGGAAGACATGGCGCGTCTCAGCTAAAGCCTGGCCGATGGGCGGCGGATTAGTAACGCCCTCCATTTCGTTCTGATAGAAAATATCGTGTATCTGTGGTAGGTCGCTTTCTCTGGCTCTGCGAATGCTGGCCATTGTTCCTCTTTCTTGATCTTGCACGCTGACAAATCTCAGGGAAAACTTGCAGACAAGTTTGGCTTACTATCTGGCGCCGGTATACGCGTTCCTTGCCTACTGGCCTTTGGGGCATTCATGCGCCTATATATGCCCCTTCATATTATACCCAGGCTCTTCAATTTACGCTATATTTCACTAGGGGATTCAAGAATTATTAATCATCCCGAATGATCTAGTGCGTGATACACGATGTCCACGAACCATTTTTCCAAGGAAGGTAAGCGTTACAGTTGAGTTTCAATGGCGTCCATTGCCTCCTTGTTCAATTTGACGCCGGTCTGATAGATACTCGTCACCAATTCGACGACGGGATGTTTTCCTTTCCAAGTCATCGTGCGGGCATAGGAGATCACCGCGTCGACCGAATCGAGCAAAGAACCATTCCAGTGCTGCTCTAAAATCCCCCAGCAGCGTTCAATCGGATTGTATTTGCTGTGGTAAGGAGGATAATACGCGAGACGGATATCCATGTGATACTGTTGCACAAATTCCACCAGACGCTGCATGAACTGCGTACGCCGACTGTGATTTTCTGGTCCACTATCAAGATTGATGACGAGGGTAGTGATGTGAGAGAAGCGTTCTCGCGTAGCCTCCCACCAATCAATCAAGCAATCCACCAAACAGTCGCTGGTGACTTTGGACGTCACTCCATAGAAGAAAACTTCATCAAAAGCAGGCAAGAAAAGGCCCACAGGGGTCACGGTCGTCTTTGGTTGAAAATCATGATCAGCGGCGAGGATCGGTAATTCAGCATCACTGTAGCCCTTTTGAGCAATAAGTTGGCGGCGGACTTCTGTCGCGGTGAGCCGCGTATACAGACGGTTGGTGCGAAACTGCGGGTCTGCTTGGCTCTGTCCATCCACGATGGCCGTGATATCGCTGAGTAAGTTGGACAGATGCTGCTCACTGCGCTTGCGTCCTCGCGCCGCGTACGCATCGAGGCAGATAATGCCTTGCACCAGTTCGTGCAAACCTTTGCGGATCGTTCCACGATTCCATCCCAACTCTCGTTCTGCCAGGCGCTGACCTCCTTCTCCTAGTGCTCGTACGGTCCGTGCCATAAACACGCGCCGGGCACTGCCTTTGAGCACTTTTTCCGTCTCTCTCAACAGCTCTTTCACTTCTTCGACTAATTCCACCTTCTTGCCTCCTAAAGCTTTGCGCGCTCCAGTCTATCACCTCCAGGGTACGAACCGACTGGTTTATACTCTAGGGCCTCTTATCTGCCAGCATACATGCCAGCTAGTTACCGACTTTCCCCATGGTAACGGGAATAGCACCTATGTATTGTCCTATTTTCAATGGTATCAGAAAAAGCAAAAGGGGAAACATCTATGATTACCGAACCGAAGTTGGAGAATCGCCATGAGCAACACTACGTGGCGATTCGCACCTATACCACCATGCAAGAATTGGATACCGCTATACAGCAACTCCGTGGGGAAGTGTTTGCCTGGTTGGGAAAGCGGGGTGTAGCCCCAGCAGGTGCGCCTTTCCTGCGCAATCTCGTTATCGATATGGAGGCGCTGCTCGAAATTGAGGTGGGTATCCCTGTGGCAAGCGCCTCCTCCACTGATGGCCGCGTCACGGCAGGTGTTCTGCCGGCGGGTCAGTATGCCTCCCTCGTCTACGCCGGGTGGGACCGTGGCATCGAAGCCAATGCTGCGCTCCTGGACTGGGGAGTGCAAAAGGGTCTGATGTGGGATGCCTGGGAAACGGAGAAGGGCCGGGCGTTCGGCGCACGTCTGATGTCTTTCCTCACCGATCCAAACGAGGAGCCGGATCAAGCGAAATGGGAAACAGAAGTGGCGATTCGGCTGGCGGATCATCAACCCTGGTAACCGTCTGTCACACCTGTCAACTCGGCACTCGGACTGGCCTCCGTTTTGTTGCGAGACATGAAGCGGCGTGAAGCACTCGTTGTCACAGAAGACCGAACTTCGCTCTGCCATATCCTGGCCCTTGAGTCTCAAGGGCCAATATCCTCTCTGGGACAATTTAATTTTCGAGAGTCCCTAGAAGCTTTTTCAGCTCCTGCTAAATAAAGGGTGAGCCATAGTATGAAGGTTTGCACACGGCCGCGTTCTGTCTCAAGCGATGGAAAGCGGCCAATGTATGTTGCGTAACGATGAGACGCGAGCAGTTAGAATTGGTAGATGGTCCGGCTGACGCCTGTGGCAAATGCGGATATCCTGGTGGGTTTGACTGTGAATACGAAGTTCGAATCTGTGAGGACTCTTTGTTCTTCTTCATCGTAGAGGTAAAAATAACCGTTGCGTACCTGATATGGCCAGCTTCCATCCCACTTGGTTGCCCACACTGAGGCTAAGCGTTCGAGCGTGTCCTGATCGGTGACCCGCACAGCATCGCCCTCAACTACCACGCTAAGTCCTTCTTTCTGGTTGCAGCCGGTCGTCAGAATGACGTGCGGGTTTTCACACAGGTTGATAGTTTTTTGTGCAATCTCAGTAGTTGTAAAGTGGATGGCCCCTTCGTGCCACACGGCTACGAGTGGTGTGACGTGAGGGCGACCATCAGCCCGCACTGTTGAGAGCCAAAACAGATCGGCTGTTTCCAGCAACCGACGCGCCTCCTCCCATGGCGTGGCCTCTCCGAGCGGTATGCCGTGTCGGGTGTCAAGTTTTGTGATGGGCTCATTCATCCTAAGAACTCCTTTCAAGCGTTCCGTTCCTCGCGCAAGAAGCGAGAATATATCAGCCATTTCTTTTTGCACGCAGGAAAGTTGGAAAAGATTTGCATGGGTGGAGCCTTCCATATTCCCAGCGAATCTCGCTTGTTACTCCCATATCGCTAAACCGTTTCAGAGGAAATTGGCTAGAAGTAGATATTTAGTTTTCGCGACGAAATTGCTTCAATCTTCATTATGCTCCATAGAAGGACATTCCATTCAAGGAACGAAATAAATGAGGAGCCCTAATGATTGGGACAATGAAAGGAGACAGGTTCCGATGAAGCATCACCCCAACGAAGGGAAGTTAAGGTTCTTCTGGCTGTGCTTAGTGGCTTTCATCCTCGGTGGCTGCGCTCTCACCCCATCTTCGGCTAATACTACACCGACTAAGCCAACCCCAAGGTTAGAGCCTTCGCCTTCCCCTTCGTCTTTAGCCGCCACCCCCTGTCAAACCCAGCACCTCCAACTCGCTCTTGATACGAAGGCAGCCGCTACGAGCAACGAGGGCATGCAGCTGGTTCTGCTGAACCAGTCGAAGCAGCGTTGTACGCTCTCCGGCTATCCGGCGCTCCATCTCCAGAATTCTCGACACCAGCCCATTCAAGCGGATATCAAGCAATCCCTAGTAGGCTATCTGTATACCACGCATGCGCCCCATCGGTTTGTCCTGGAGCCAGGAGGAAAGGCTTATTTCGTGGTTGAGTGGGCCAACTTGGGCTGTGGGAAGCTCCCTCCAGGTGCAGGCCCTCCAGGGTCCTTTGCTTCCTCAGTCTCTTTTCTGCTGGTCATGCTGCCTCCCTCTCAGGATTCCTTGCTGGTTGCGGTCCAGTTCTGCCCGTTTCGAAATATCTTGGAAATCTCTCCTCTAATGCCGAATAAGGTTCTAGGAGTGTTTGTCTGAGGACTCACGCTCTACAAGCCGAGAAAGATATCTTTGGGGCTCATTCGCTTGATCGCGACGTAGCCTCCAAGGCCCCGGTTAAGGGCCAATCCGCTAGGTCGCGGCGCCCCCTTAACAATCCCTTTTTTGGACAAGATCTGATTTAGCGCTCACTTCTTCTCGCCCGGCTCTTCGTCGGGTACTTCCTCCATCAAATCAAATATCGAGACCTCTAACGCCTTCGCCAATTTTTGAAGGGTATCTGTTCCCACTCTTCGATAAGGATTGTGGTAAATAGATCTGATCGTATTCAAGGCAAGATAGGACTTGCGAGAAAGCATCATTATGCTGACCCCTTTCTCCTGAGAAACTTCCTTCACTCTTAATCTAAGTCTTGGCATTAATCCTCACCTTATCTTACAGTATGATTATGCATCTTCTTAATTTTTATCCTGTTCTTCATCAGGCACTTCCTCCATCAAATCAAATATCGAGACCTCTAACGCCTTCGCCAATTTTTGAAGGGTATCTGTAAATACATTTTTGTACGGATCTTCATAAATCGCCTTGATTGTAATAACAGGCATAAAAGCTTTATAAGAAAGCGTAGTAGGATCAATACCCTTCTCTTCAGCAATTTCCTTTACTCTTAACCTAAGCCTTGACATAGATCCCGCCTTTTTATGCAAATTGTAACAGTAAGCGACCTTATAGGAGACCCTTCAATGTAGCTTCAAAATGAAAAGAGCTCATTGTAACTGCAATTTACATTGACAGTTTGGGTTTTCCATGGTATTTTCTAAGTGGAAACTATTCAATATTCATCGGCAAGGCCAGCGCGCTCGACAGTCCGGAACTGTGAGCGAAGCTGGCCACGTACAAAGAAAGGATTCGTGGGATATGGAGATGAAGAGTGAAGTGGCGCGTCTGCGTGAGCAGATAGCCCTGGAATGTGAAGCGGTCAAGCGTGGGTTGTCGGGCTATGCCTGCGTGGGGCAGCACGAATTTGTACGGCAAAAATACGCGGCCATCGAGACGCACTATCAGAAGCTCGTTCCGCTGGTAGGTCAGGAAGAGGCTGCGGAGATCACGTTCGAGACCTATAAAGACGTTCTGCAGCGCTAAGCCTGCTCATCAGACAAAGGAGAAACAACAGGCTATGCGCCGCTACGAGGAACCGATGTGCTGGCTTGTGGTCAGTTACACGGAAGCAATCGCCCTTCATGGGCTCATTCACCAGTTTCTTGATTACCACCGTCCCCCCGGACGGCTCACCGCCCAGAATCGCGAGCTGGTTGTGCTGCTGGAGCATCTCTTTCTGCGCCTGGGAGAAAGCCCCTATGTTCCCGTTGGTAGCGCTCATAGACAGCAAGGAGGCAAGGCTTGATGCAAGAGCCTCTTACGCTCTCGATCGCTCAACTGCGCGACGAAATCGAGCAGTGCGAGGAGCGCCGTGAGCAACTTTACGCGGCCTTGCTCACGCGTGCCCGCTTGCAAGAGTTGGCCGAGCAGCAATTCAACGAGCTGGCCGAACTGGCCAAAGAGGGCGCGCTTTCTCTGCTGGCCTTGCAGGAAGGCAGCATCATTAGCGCTTCCTGGCTGCTACAGCGCGATGGCTGGGTAAGCCGCCTGGGCCGCGCTATCGATGATCCCGAGTTAATCTAAACAATACAGATAAACGAGAAGAGGGGCATATGTTTTCGCCTGTCCCTCTTCTCATAGATGCTCAACAGTTCAACCGCTCTACATATGCTACCAATTTACAGAGATACAGCGGCTTTACAGGATACCCATTCTACATATCCACCAATCAATCCACCCCGCAAAGCACTATTTGTCCATCTCTGCGCATTCCCTCTCCACTTGCCCCAACCCAGAAGTGCAACAAATCTAGATTTGTACCTTTTAGTCAATTCTAGCAATCTGCAGGAACCGCCAGGAAGTATTTAATTCCCTGCCAAACCTCTTGTCCGGCCTCAGCACTCCCCATTGGTTCCTGTGGCCCAGACGGGATCGCCATAAGGTGTATAGATGACGGCATTGCCATCATCCTGAATGATTAGATACGAATCGTCGTAGCCGTTGGTGCCCGAAGCCCAGAGAGGATCGCCAGCGGGATCGTAGATGACAAGATTGCCATCGGCCTGCATAATGCACATTTGTGCGGGGTAGCCATTGGTGCCCGATGCCCATAAGGGGTTGTATGTCTCATAAGCCACACAATACAAGACAAGATTGCCATCGTCCTGCAGAATAAAGATGTAATCGTCGTTATTGGAGTTCAATTGATCTCCAGGATACAGAGCTTCGTCAGGTTGGAGAATATTTACCATGTTTTACCTCTTTCCCCAGAAAAACTATTCTTCTTCCATCCTCCATTGCTCTGGTCATCTCCTCTTTAATATAGCCTGAGATTAAAAGTATCTCTGCTAACGCACTTGAGGAGACAGAGGGCATGAAACCTTGGGATCTCATGTCTGAGCACAATAATGAAACTACTATGCGACTAGCAATCTTTCTTCCTTTCTGATGCTCAAACAGCACCATACTTTTTCTATACCAGCTTCCTAAAATACATTATAAGTGCCCTGCCAAAACATTATTTTATCCATATGCTACAGTAGCGTATAATCTGATCCAGCAGTATATACTACAAAAATACTCTGCTATTTTTCTATTTTAGTAAGCTGCATCCGAACACGCGTTGATCTATACGTCTCTTCAGAATTGGCATAGCATCTGCTCCTCTCTTTTTCCGCGTAACGGGCTCCTGCCCACCTCTCATTCCTCAACAGTTTCGCTGTTGTGTTCAATACTCAACACAAGCGCACGGCTGCCTATTGATCATGAGGTTTCCCTCCTCTAGTATGAAAGGCGACGGAGGCACCCGTCCAAGCAATCGAAAGACACAATCCAACAGACGATGAACAAATGAGAGGAAGAGTGCATGCCTTTTCACCTTCCAGATCCGACCTCGCCATCTGGGGCAAGCATTGCGCGCCGACTGCATGACGAACCATTGATCTGGCTAACAACCGTTGACACAAAAGGAGTGCCACAGCCAGTCCCTGTCTGGTTTCTGTGGGATGAAGCAACAACTACGCTGCTTATCTACTGCCGAGCGAATGCGAAACGCCTGGCACATATTCAGCAGAACCCTAACGTCTCGCTGCACCTGGAAGCGAGTGGCGAAAGAGAGGTCATTGTTATCACAGGGAAGGCGGAGGTATGTTCGGATGATCCTCCGGCAGACCAGGTTCCTGCCTACCTGGAAAAATATCATGAATTTTTCTCCCGGTTCCAGATCACGCCGAAACAACTCGCAGAAAGCGTTTCCGTCTCCTTACGCATTCATCCCGTATCGCTCAGATATGCGCCAAATGGGACATAAATCTTCTTTGACCACCGCTCTCATGGTACGAAGGTTATAGAAGACTAGATTCGCTAATACTGCATTTGCAGAATTCCTCAGAAAGGAGTTGAGCACACTTTGTGCTCCAACGAGTATATGGAACTTGAGAACATAGTGAACGATACCCAGGATTTCATACAGCGCGTTAATGAATTGGTTGGGCCGCACGTAAGTGAGGACCCAAGTACGCTCGTCGTGGAATTGAGTAGAGTCATCGGCGTTCTTGCCGAAAGTACATTGGTTACCGAGGGGAAGCTTCCGGCACACCCTGCTCGTCCGCCCCGCCTCGCACATGATGTTGCTGACATGCTCTTCATGCTGGTAGCAATCAGCAATCACTACCACATTGATCTTGAAAAGGCCTGGAATGAATGGATTCTGCCGACACGCGCAAGGCTTGACGACGCTGCGTTTGTCCAAACCATCCATGACAGGGTAACCAGGACACGCCAGCAAAAGGCACGCTGACGCTAAGAGCGAAAAAAGTGCTTCACTCTTTTGAGAAAGGATTGAGCGTCATTACACGCTTACATGATCATATGAAACTTGAGAAGATCATTACTGATACCCAGGAGGTAGCGAGCCGCCTCTATGCACCTGAAGTCCTCGGGCCCTGGGACCCAAGCGCTCTCATGGCAGATATGGTTGGTGAAGCTGGTACGCTGGCGCACAGCGTCTTGACCGTTGAAGGGATAGCAGCAGCCCCGCCGGAAACCGCTCATATCGAGCTCGACATTACGAGGCTTCTGTTCATGCTGGTGAATCTCAGCAATTACTACCACATTGATCTTGCTCATGCTTGGAAAGAGATGATCCAGGAAGGATACGCGAATCTCGCGATGCTGGAAAACAATGGAGCAGGCATGGAAAACGAGTGAAGTTGGAAAAAAATGCTTCTCCCTCTATTACGCCAAACATCACCTGTGCTTGAGGATTGGTATTGCTCTCCCCATGAGAGAGCAATACCGCCGATTTAGAAAAGCGCTTAGCAAACGCCCAGCACTGGGCTGAAGGAGCACGCAACCTGGAAACGGCTGGCTCAAAACATTGGGCAGTGAAGATGCTGCTTTCGCACCTTAAGACATCGGAATGATAAGCCTTTGCGCAAGAGGCACTCGCCCTTGTAGGGGGAAGACTGTTTGAGGGCTATTCCTCGGGCAAGCCAGCCAATCTCCAGTAGCGTTGATCTGATTTCATATCGGCCCACTGTAGAGAGCCTGGAAAGCTGGAAGCGAACGCAGAGGATCAAGGACGCTCTCTTGTTCCAACCATTCACGAGCCGTGGGCTCAAGTTGGAGCGCTTCGGCAAGGGCCATAAGGGATCTGTTATGAAGCCCTGCCAGAGCCGAGAAGCACGCCAATTGATAGATAGCCCGCCCCAGTTCCGCTGGCGGCAGAGGCATCGCGCGCAGCACCTCGATCAACTCATCATAGATCTGCATCGCAGGTTGGATCTCGCCGCGCTGCAAATAGAACTCGGCGAGATGGCGGTAGGGATGCTTGCCGCCACAAGCCATGATTTGCCAGACAAGCTCTTCCGGCTTCATAAAGACTTCCTGCGGCAGCTTTTCCACCTGTTCCATCAGCGTGGCAAAGGCGCGCAAAGCTTCCTCCTGTACCTCTTGCCATGATAAGCTCTGGGAAGCAAGGAATTTCTCTTCATTGAACTGATCGAGGCTTTTTTGCATGGGAAGCGTTGTTCCACGTGCCAGAGCTGTGAGCCTTTCTGCTCCGCGCGCTTTCCAGGCCGCCATATGAGCCAGAAGATCCTTTACCGACCAGTGCTGCAAGGTTCCATGCGCTTCGCGCTCATCCTCGCTCAAGCTGCTTATCCATCTCAGCTCTGCTTGCCTGGCCTGTGAGAGCAACGCAAGAAGACTTGCCTGAAGCGCTTTTTGCTGCATCTAAGAATTCCCAGTTTCTTTAGAAGACTATTATAGTGACAAGTATAACATTAGCAATAAATATATTTCTAGTCAGAATTTCTTCTATCCTATCCCATAGCCTGTAAAATTTGCAATAACTTGATTTCGTGGGCATTATCCTGCTGATCAGAGATACTACGGGAAGATGGTGGTGCCAACTTTCTTCGCATGGGATGTAACGGTTCATAACAAAATCGTTTCTCCCACTCTCGGCCTTGTGCTCTCTAAGCCTCAAAGAGCACAAGCCGTCGAACGTTCTACCATCATCCGCCCGGTTCTACAAGATGGTGTCTTGCGATAGCAAAATTGAGGCACTTAATAGCCGCCTGGGAACATGCCCTCTACAAAGCTGGCTGAGCCGTCGCGCGACCAAGAATGCGCAGCAACACCTGCTGGAGTTGCTCCTCGTGGTTGGCTACGGAATCGCTGTGGCGCCAGGCCACAAAGCCATCAGGCCGCGCCAACATCACTCCCTCAGGAGAGATACCCAGCTTGTGCCAACCGTTCTCCACATCAAGCAGATCCCAAGATGGCCCGATGCGGTAGGCCGAAAGCTTGATGCCCAATTTCTCGGCAACCGCAGATGCCGCCTCGCACCAGGAAGCTCCACCAGAGCCAGTGAACAAGACGAAGGAGCCGTCGAACAAGTCAAGCGTGGAGAGACGCTGCCCACTGCGCTCGACCCACAGATGCGGCACGCGTGTGCCGGGCTGTCCGTTCAACTCCATACTACCCAGCAGTTCTATCCCCTGCTGCGACGGTGGGACTGCCTCTTCTGAGACAATAGCATCAGAACGATAGCGGTAGCCCAAAATGGGAACAAACAGCGGAGCAGGTGGCTGTTTGGCCAGTTTGGCGCGCTCCTCCTCTGTTCTGGCAAAAAGAGAATGCTGTTTCAATTCTGGTCGCTCCATCATCCCCGCGAGTGATTGCTCAGCCGCCATCCAGGTCACGGGATGGCGCTCGGTCGTATAGGTCGAGAGAAGTTCTGGTGAGGCCTGCCCCTTGATAGTAGCCGCCAGTTTCCAAACCAGATTCTGCGCTCCTTGCAGCGCCATATTGACGCCAAGCCCCTCGTAGGGAGGCATGGTATGGGCTGCATCCCCAACCAGGAACACCCGCCCCTGTTGGAACTGATCGGCCACATGTTCAGCAGCTCGCCAGGGCGAGATATCCAGGAGCTCGAAAGGAATATTCGGGTCTCCTATCGCGGCTCGCAACAAGTCCTGACAGCGTTCGCGGGTGTACACCTCCGCAGACTGCCCCTGTGCCGGTCGGTATCTGATCGTCAGCATGCCCAGATCCTTCTCAGCTCTCATGAAGAGGGCATTCACAGTGGAGTTCTCAATGAGCAGCACATCCCCGGCCGACTCGTTTTCTTGCATGAACTGTCTCCAGTTCGCCCGAAAGTAGATGAAGAGAAAGTACTCCTCAAGCGCTCCGTACCCTTTCCCTGGCAGGCCGAGCTTCTCGCGAACCTTGCTATGAGCGCCATCAGCCGCCAGCAGATAATCGAAACTAAGGACCTCTCGTCTTCCGGTAGTCCGGTCCTGTAAGGTGACTGTCACAGCAGTATCGTCCTGGGTAAATGAGACAAGTTCGGTATTATAGCGCACATCAATATCACGTCGGCGTGCATGCGTGAGCAGCAAGGGTTCAAGTCGGCTTTGTGGACAATACCAAACAACTGGTTCTGGGGTTATATCTTCAAACGCCCCTTCAAACAAGGTGATAGGATCAAGAACCTCCTCTTGCTGTCTTGAGGCGAGGCTTTCCTTGCGGATCAGACGCGAGGGTCTTGCTCCTACAGCATGGGCTTCGGAGGACAGCCCCAGCCCACGCAGAATTTCCAATGAGCGGAAATTGAGGTTGCGCGCTCGCGGGTACCAGGAGACGTCGGAACGCCGCTCGATCAGGACCGAAGCAATTCCCTGTTGCTGCAGCAGGAGAGATAGGGACAATCCAGCCCCACCAGCTCCCACAATCAAAACCGGAGTATGTTGTTGATTCTTCATAGTTTTTCCTTTCGATCTTGCATTCATTGAGTTTTTCATCAGTGATGCTCTGTACACAGATCGTCATTCTTACGGCTCTGTGGCCTCGGGTGAAGCGCTCCTTCCGGCTTCGGCCTGCTGGCTTTGCGTTGCAATTCCGTGAAGAACTGCATCGACGAGCCGCTCAATCAGGCCAGGAGCGAGCGGAATGCCATTAGTATCTAAAAGCAGGTGATACCAGAGCGGACCGGCAAGCAGCCCAATAACTTCGCTAGCATCAATGTCCTGCCGAACTTCTCCCCGCTCTTGTGCCCGCCTGATCACCTGCTCTGCCTGCCATAAGCGCGGAGTGACAACCTGATCGCGGAAGGTCTGGTAAATTTCAGGATGATTCGTCATCATTGCGAGCCCTTGAATCAGGAATCCTCTGGCATCGGGATCACTCATCATCTGGAACGTGTTGGTGAACATCATGATGAGATCCTGGCGAAGCGAGCCTGTGTCAATCACTGGATTGTATGTCTGCTGCAAGTTTTTGATTACGTCTATCACGAGGGCCTCTTTTGAAGGCCACCAACGATAGATTGTCTGCTTGCCCACGCCCGCTTTGGCAGCAATCGCATCGACACTCATGGCCTCAAATCCCTGGGTCGCCAGGCTGCTGAGTGTGGCAGCAAAAATGTCTTGCTGCGCTTGTAGACTACGCGGTCGTCCCCCTTTCGATGTTTCGCCTTTTTGGTTTGTCATGATGGTGCCTCCCGTGTTTAGTAACATTACGATACCGTCTCGTTTCTATTGCCAAAGAAAATATACCATGAAAAGGAGAAAAATACAACCCTTGTCAAATCTATCTTCCCCTTGACATGATACAAAACAGTTTTGTATCATTACGATATTGAAACAGAACTGTTTTGTATCAATTTAAATAAAGAAAGGCTGTGATTTTGCTAAAGGATCACATGCCCTTCTGCGAAAAGATTCTAGAGAGATTAGGGGAATACTTACCATATGCCATTTGTCACAGTTCCCGATGGGACACGCCTCTACTATGAAGTTTCGGGACAGGGTGAGCCCTTGTTACTGGTGAATGGCCAGGGGATGGATCATACATCCTGGAAGGAGTTGCGCACTGACTTTACAGAGCGCTATCAAGTTATCATCGTCGATCATCGCGGGACCGGCCTAAGCGATAAGCCAGCCGAGCCCGCTTATACGACGCGTGGACTTGCGCAAGACATGATTGCCGTACTCGATCATCTCGGCATTGCACGCGCCCATGTATATGGCTTCTCGCTAGGTGGACGCATCAGCCAATGGCTAGGCATCAACTACAGCCAGCGTGTAGGCGCATTAGTCCTCGGCGCAACTTCTCCAGGTTCGGCTCACGGCATTGCGCGCTCTGCCGAAGTCGAGGCGCTATGGAGCAATCCGCCCGGCGATCCCCAGGAAGCCCTACAAAAGATAGCTGCCCTGTTTTTCTCACCAGCCTGGGCGGCTGCGAACCGGGAAACCGTCAGGGCAAGCTTTGGAAATATGCCGATTCCCGAATACGCCCGCAAGCTGATCAGCCAGGCCAGCGAAGCCCATGATGCCTGGGAGTCCTTGCCCCAGATTACGGCGCCAACGCTCATTTTACATGGCAGTGCCGATATGCTCAACCCTACGGGCAACGCATCTCTACCGGCTGAGCGCATTCTCAATGCAGAGTTGTCCATACTTGAGGGCGCCCGCCACGGCTATCTTGTCGAATTTCGGCAAGAGGCCAGCAACATCGTCAATGCCTTTCTAGCGCGTCATCCATTGCAATAGATTTCCCTCGTTACACTAAAAGGAGAACAGAAAATGAAAAGCTATTTCGTAAAGAATGGCGGCGGCCTCGCCAGCCTCACCTTGAAAGAGCAGGATATCCCAGTCCCTGGCCCTCACGAGGTCTTGCTGCGCGTACGGGCCAGCTCTTTCAATTACCGCGAGCAGGCCATCCTGCAGGGTATCTATCCCTTGCCAATTAAGGAACCTGAAGTTATCCCGTTAGCAGATGGCGCCGGCGAAATCGTGGCTGTAGGTCCGGGCGTCACGCGGGCCCGCGTGGGGGATCGTGCCGTCATAAATTCCCTCGTCAAGTGGATTGACGGTCCCTTTACAAGCTGGGAAGAGCAGGGCAAGCAGCTCAGCGGCAGCCTTGACGGTTTTCTCACCGAATACGCGCTCTTGAGCGAAGAAACTGTCTTGCCGCTTCCTGAGCATCTTTCCTATGAAGAGGCCGCGACCCTACCTATAGCCGCCCTGACTGCCTGGAATGCCTTGGAACGGGAAAGCCTACCGCAGGCCGGAGATACCATACTCCCCTTGGGAACAGGTGGGGGTTCGCTCTTCGCCCTGCAATTCGCCAAGGCCGCCGGCGCCCGCGTCATTGCCACCACCACGAGCGCCGACAAGGTAGAGCGCTTGCGTGCTTTGGGCGCCGATGCCGTGATCAATACGCGTACAACGCCCAACTGGTCTGAAGCAGTGCGCGAATTGACGAATGGCCGGGGCGTCGATCTGGTCATGGAGTCAACAATGCCGGCCTCGCTTGAGCAATCGATCAAGGCAACCGCAGTCTCGGGACAGGTGAGCCTCATTGGCTGGCTGCCCAGCGATGTCTCAAGCATCGATATTGGGACCTTCTTCTTCAATGTCGTCAACCTGCGCCCCATCTTCACGGGGAGCCGCGCCCAGTTTGAGGCCATGAACAAATTTATTGCCAAGCATCGTATCAGACCCATCATCGACCGCGTATTCCCTTTTGCGGAGGCCAGGGCTGCATACGAGTATAACGAGAAGGGCCGCGCATTTGGCAAGGTCGTAATCAGCCAGAATTGAGAAGCTTGGTTCCCAATTTGCGCAAACAGCAAAGATAACTTGATACTTTCCGGACTTGAAATGCGAGTTGGGGGCATGCCCCCAACTCATCGCCAGAGCTTTTTCAAAGCCCAAGCAAAAAAAGCCCAAAAGTGAGAGCCGTTTGCATCTCGCGCCGCTCATCTCAGCCTTGACTCGCATCCTGCCAAGGCTGAGCCTGGCAAAAAAATCACCACGAAACTCGCTTAAAAGGGAACCTCAGCTCAGCCCTGGCGATCTCCTCTTGTCGGGCGCCGACCGATGCTCTCTAAGCTCTGCCGCCAGAAAGCATACATGCGCTGCTCTTTCTGCCGATCCAGGTCGAGCAAACGAATTTTATGCATATGGGCAAGGCTGGCCAATATATCATCTTCCGTGCGCCAGAGTTCTCCTTGCTCAGCCAGTGCACGGACCTGCCGTCCCACAGCCCCCAATGGGACATTCTGTACACTTGTTAATTTTAGCAGCAGCTCACGTTGCGCCTGCAGCGATGTATCAGGCTGCACTTGCCAGGGCGCAAGTAGCTCACAATAGCGTTTGCGCACGGGGCGAAACTCCTTACTCAACGCGTAGGGTTCTGTACGCGCCCGTATCCATTGCAAGCGACGTTCAAAGTCGTAGCCCCAGGCCGCAAAGAAACTATCGAGCGTAAACACCGCCACTTCCAGCGGCTCAAGCGTCAGCTGATGGGCAAATTGGGCTGCAAGAACATTACTTACCACGCTGCTATCGATAGAGAATACCTGTTCGAGCAGCTCTATCGAGGCTGGCCCTCCATAGCGCTCAGTTTCGCGCTCATAGCTATCAATACTGTAGCGGTTGAGCCATCCCTGCTCGGCCAACTGGCGACTCCACTGCAGCAATGTTGTGAATAGAGGCTGAATGCTGGCATCCTCTCTGGCTCGCACGCGCAGACGCAGATGAGATTCGGGATCAGTATAGCGCAGATAAAACCAGCAATCGATCAATCTTCGTTCATGCAAAGCTCTTATGAGATCACGCAGAGGACCAGCAATGATCTCATCGTGCTGGCGTGGTGCTGCATAGAGCTTGAAATAGCACCAGCGCTCTCCTGGGAAATACTTGCGCTCTCTCGGCGTTACAACCCTTGGGGAAATGGTTGGTTGAACCAGCCGAGCCTCTCTTTGTGCTGAAGAATCAAGAGCATCGCTGCGCAGTAGAGGAACCACGATCTCCGAGAAATAGCCTGCCTCCTGCTCATCGCGTAGCCAGAGGCCCGCGAAATCGGGCAAGAGTTCCTGCAAAGTGAGACGCGTCTCCTTGCTTGCACTCAGTTTAGCGCGTAATTGAGCGACCAGCATAGGTTGCTCAAGGTCCAGCAATAAACGATTATCGAACTCAGCAAGATAGACATAGCGCGGCACCTGCCAATGCTCCCGCCAGTACTGTAAACCAGCAAACCAGCGAGCCTCCTCGCTTCCCGTGCCCCGAGCCTCAATCGTGCCGGCATGCAGTTTCCATTGAGCAGGACTAAGCACAAGCGTTGCTGTGCCCTCTTTGCGCACAACACGTGGCAAAAATGGCGCGGTATCCAATTTACCCCATTGGAAGCTACTAAGCAGCGGTAACCCATCATAGCTAATCTCACTTATGAAACGGCAAACATTGGGGGCAAGTTGAATATTGAGCATGTGGGTTTGGCAAACAACGACTTGCTTGCCTAGACGCAAGGAACGCAGATAAAACCGGCCATTGCGTATACTAACAACCAGGTCGCTCAATAAGAGCACGCGCTCAAGGGGAACTGAAGGAGTTGTGCCCACAACAATCTCGTAAGAGCGCAAGGGCGGTCGTATCGCCACATTTGCCGAACGGGCAAGAGGAGGTTGATAGCTCAGCTCTGCGAAAATAGCCTCGGGTAGTAACGACTCCTCGCGCGCGATCAGGGCCCGTAATTGCTCTTTCTCTTGCTCCCCGAGTATATCAAAAAAGCGCCCAAAGGTACGACCCGCATCAAGAGATCCACAATTCGGGCTTAACACGGCCTGCCACTCTCCACGATCCAGAGCCGCGCGAGAGTGCGCATGCACCTGAAGATAGATTTCTAAAGAGCGTGGGGCCTGCTCCCGACGTGGAGACCAGCTTTCGAGCCTGCCTAACAGGCCATCAGTCAGTTCTACCTCGATCCGCCGCTGATTGACGGTCCACATGACGAGATCTTGCAAGATGCGCTCTCGCTCGTTATTGTCGGATTGCGCTCCCGAGGAACGCAAAGGAGAAGAGCGCGGAGGCTGAGTATAGCCAGCTGGTGCATCCAGGCCGTGCTCAGGGCTTAATAAATCAAGCAAGGGAACTTCGGCATGCTCGCCATATTTTTCGCTAAATAAGCTTCGATATTCCTTGAGATGGGCCGGACCCTCGGGTACAGGCGTCATACGCAACAAGAGCTCGGCAATCTGGGCAGCGGCCTTACCGATAGAATCATGCAATCCTGCTGCCTTCAGGGCCAGAGAAGCATCCATCTGTATCTGCATACGCGGCTTCTCTCCCGCTGGTAGCAATTTCTCCTGAGCATCTTGCGTCTGCTTGAACTTTTCCAGCAAGGTATCAGGGCTGGCAGCATCGAGCTCTTCCATATGGCGTAACACAGTCCCCAACCTGCTG
The DNA here is from genome assembly GCF_004208415.1 of Ktedonosporobacter rubrisoli. Classification (GTDB taxonomy): domain Bacteria; phylum Chloroflexota; class Ktedonobacteria; order Ktedonobacterales; family Ktedonobacteraceae; genus Ktedonosporobacter; species Ktedonosporobacter rubrisoli. The sequence continues at coordinate 1,128,633 of NZ_CP035758.1, forward strand.
CCCAGTTCCTCATCATCCCGAACCTGGGACAGACGCCGATAGACATAATGGGCTGGTCGCGCAGCGGTCAGCGGAGGGTGGAGATCGCTGACAAGCAAATGATTTTCCCAGAGTTGCCATAATAGGCGATCAATTTGTTGAGGAAGAGCAGAGGGAAAGGCTTCCTGCAAAGCCCTGTGCAGTTCGGCATAGGGCAGAAAGTGCTGAGCCAGTTCAAGTGCTTTCAAGACGACAGAGGTTGCGCGCAAGGAGATAGCTCTGTTATCCTGCTGCCCATAGGTATCAGCAACAGGCAGCAAGACACGGCCGCCAGCGACATAAGCCAGTTGATTTGCGCTGACGCGAAGTTGTGACACAACTTCCTGGTTCGCTTCTATCTTTTGCAGGAGTGAAAGCAGCCAGCTCATATCTGGACGGCTGCGCGTGCCGGCAAGAGGCGGGAAAGCCAGGTGGAGCGAGGTCGTATCAGCAAAAGTTCCTGCCGCAACACCAGAGAAGAGGCCAAAGGGCGTAGGTCTTGTGCTCATGCGAATGAGGTAGCGCAAGAGTCCGGCATAGGTGCGTTCATTTCGTGCAGGAGAAGCTTTTACACGCGCTAACTTTTCGACGCTCTCAAGTAACGAAGGGCTGGCAACCGCGAGCGCGCCCATGACGCGAGGATCTTTCGCAAGAATCTGAAGCTCTTGTATACAAGCATTCTGCTGCGCTTGCAGGCGCTGCTCTAGCGAGCCCTCCACCAAAGCTGGCGATCCAGATGTCAGGCTGAGAAAGGCCTGTGCTGGCAAAAGAGGCGCGCGTATAAGATAGAAATCGGCAGAACTATAAAGGGAGTAGGTCAGGCTTTGCGCCACAGCCTTAGAACGCGTTGGCATGTGAATCCTTTCTGTTGAGCATTGTCAGTCGGCAATGCCCCACTCAGGAGAGCAGGAGCATCCGATCCCAGACCGGAAACACATCGGTAGAGGCGGCAAGCAAGGCCAATGCCACACCAGGTGCCCCTGTAAGCCAGTTCGGCTGATCAACAGCCACAACGGGCCCTTCCATATCTTGAAAACCGAGCGGAGTATCAGGATTGAAAGAGGCGAGTATCTGCTGAGTAAGTAGGGGAATATGCTCCCTGATCAGAGCGCTCGCGCCCGTATGAGCAAAGTGCAGGCAGATCAGCAAGAGACCGGCCTTGCCGTGGCAGAGCGTTGGCGAGTGCAAGCGACGTTCTGCAGGAGGCCGACGTAAGGCCGCCTCTACTGCCTCTCGCGCCTTCTGACGCAAGCCTTCGTCGGGCAAGGCCTCCCCGGCCTGCCAGAGGCTATAGGCTATTCCAGGAGCACCATAACACCAGCCGGCATGCGTTCCTGGCACAGCTTGCCACTGTTCAGCCGCCAAGGCTGCCGCATATGGAATAGCTGGCGGCCAGCTGCAGCCCCAGGAGTCGCTAATCTGATGTCGCAAGAGCCAGTTGCTCAGAAAGCTGATCGCCTCTTGTAGTCCAGGATAACGATAACCGCTTCGCCAGGCCAAAGAGAGCGCAGCAAGAGGACCAGCTATGCCATGCGCCAGTCCACAGTTGAAGCAACCTTCAGGATAGGATGCGCGATGCTGCTCTGTTGGCAGAAGCGCCGGCGGGGCATACCAGCGTTCTTTTCCCAGGGGCTGATCTGGCGCCGCAAGCCAGGTCAGATAGGCGAGCAGCACCTCGATAGCCTGCTTCTCTTGCTCACCTGGATGTTCTAGCAGAAGCAAGCCGGCTAATGTTCCTGCAGCCCCCGAAATAACATCATAATCGGAGTCGGCTACTCCGCCTTCCTCGTCTGCTCTACGCCATCTGCGCTGTAAGATTTGCTCGCATAACTGCTGCCTGATGTGCGCAAGCGTTTTCTGATAGCGCGTTCCACCCGCGCTCAACCAGTGGAGGGGCAGGAGCAGGCTGCAGGTTCCTCCAAAGAGCCCGGGAGTCTCAAATGGCATCTGCTGCGTCCAGGCTGCGGCCTGCCGCAGATGTTGCTGAGCCACAACATCCCAGCCTTGCTGAGGGAAACACCGAGCCAGATGGCTATAGAACATAGCAATCCCACAGAGGGCCAGGGGAGACCAGCCGCTCTGCTGCGTCGATTGCTCCTGAGCCTTTTGCGCGATGGCGAGGACAGAGGAGGAATTGCGCATGCGCTCAGCGACACATAATGCAGCCGCCTGCGCCTCAGCGCGCAACGGTTCAGCCAGCAGCGGTTGCCAGGAGAAGGAACGCCCAGGGACAGGAGGCTCATAATGCAGCAGCTGGGCCGCATCCTTAACATCCTCCGACATAATGTTGATCCTTTCCAGAGACTTGCTTGTCAGAAGAGCTTGTCAGGGGAGCAGCAACGCCAGGTAATGCAGACCCCCTTACAAAAGCCGTAAAAGGAGTCTGCTCTCTACAACACTAGCTTTGCAGCTTTAGGTAGAAAGATGCACCTATCTTAGCAGCCACAACCAGCGCAAGAATTATAGCAAGATGTACATACCGAGCAATCGCTCCCGCTCGCCACTATTTGCGGCGCCTCGTTCGGCACGCTCACACGTACATCCAGCTCAAATTCAGCTTCCAACTTACCTTTCTCTGGATTCACGCAGGAATTACAGGTGGCGCAAGAATTGTAGCAAGATGTACATACCGAGCAATCGCTCCCGCTCGCTACGATGTGCGGCGCTTCACTCGGCACGCTCACGCGTACATCTAGCTCAAACTCATCTGGACTGACAAGATTCTCAACGATAGGCATGTCTAAGACGGCTTCGTGTAACATCCATTACCTCCATGTAGTGGAGCACTTAACAGAGTGCATACCTTTTTCCATTATCCGCAAACGAACAGAGAGCATGCTCCATAAACTTTTGTCTTCTCGCCTTTTGAGCTAGAAAGACGTTTTGTTTGTACGTTTCTCAGGAATGTATCCTCCCCTTACCCCTGAGCAAATACCCAGCCTGCAGTCAATTACGGCTGAACAGGAGGACAATTGTGTTAAAAACGAGGAATCAAAATCCTCCGAATAGTCAAGGTGAGAAGGATAAAAGTTTATTTTGGCATAATAAGAGTGTACACAAAACATGTCAAAAATACAAGCTATATCATGATTATATGTTACATTATGTATCTTAATAGGAGAACCAAAGTATAGTTTGCGTGTATAACATACAGTAGAGTGTGTTTATAAATTTTAGGCTCGAAAAGAATTGGTTACAGCTGACTTACGAATAGCATGCAGTACAGTAAATATTTCCGCATACCGGATTAGCCAACGCCTGGCAGGCGCAAAAGATACTTGCAAAGCTATTACATCACTTGCGAAAATTTTGGCTTTTCGGGATTTCGTGTAGAATTTCTCCACATTCTGATCTCCTACAGAAACGAGTAACATCGGGAAAATATGGTAGGACTCCGCTAAACGGTGGTTGAGCATAAAACCCCCTTTCGTAGGCGAACTCTCGGACGATTGCGGACCGTCTTGATCGGCTCAGTTTGTCTCCCTGGTCGTCTTCGTCTTTTGGGTTCAATCCAGGGCGATGGCGGAATGCGATATCCCAGCAGTTCGCAAACACTCCAGACGTGATCGGTGAGCCCGGCAGCCATAGCAGGGGTACAAGGAGAGCCTCTATGCGCAGGTTTACTCAACTCATGATGCGCAAAACAGAAATTGTATGTGCAACCGATGAGATACATCCCCGTCTCAAGCGCTCGGAGGCGACGTGCTGCATGGCGAGATTTGCGCGTCAGGCTGGCAAGCCGCTCTCGAAAGGTCCCATTCAAGCGCTCGATGAAAGCTGTGTTGAGGACTGTACCTCCGCCCGAACGCTGCAACAAGCGCTCGGCTTGCGATTGCAGGCCATGAGCCATTCGCCGGGTGATCTCGATGACCCGTTTCTTTTTTGTTCGCTTGATCACCGTACCAATGTGCAGTTGCGGCCAAACTTGCAAGCAGGCTCGTCCTACTCCTGCGGTTCGCTTCACCTTTTCTCGGAACGCTCGGCAGATACTCCCCGGATAGGCACTCCAGCCATCTGTCAACACAAGTAGGGGAAGCAAGGAAGCCGCACATCGGCGAACCTGAATCATCAAGCGGTCAGCCAGGCTGCGATCACGCGAAGACTGGACCATACCTGCGATCCACAGGCGCGTCGAAACCATCATGGCTAACCCCATCCAGGCAATCATCTGGCATCCTTTCACCCGAATCTCATCGGTTTGCACATGCATCAGGTCCAGTTGCCCTTGTTCAATTATCTGCTGATGCACCTTTTGACAATGTATTCCCGCTCGATCGCGCCAATCTGCCACGGTCCGTTCATCCAAGTCAAAGGCATGCACAATGCCTTGGATCGGGCATCCATAGCTCAAGAGGGTCACGACAATCACCATGAGATCCATCGGTTTGCGCAAACCCTTGAACATGGTTCCTCGGCGGGCGCTGAACGTTCTTCTGCACGCCTTGCAACGATAGCGGGGCCGTTTGGGATCATGGATGACGATGTTGCCTAAACCTTTTTGACCTCTTGCGCAACACATTGCATTCGGGAAACACCGCGCCAGATGGCTATAGAACATGGCAATTCCACAGAGGGCCAGGGGAGACCAGCCACTCTGCTGCGTCGATTGCTCGCGGGCCTTTTGCCCATGGCATGGACAGAGGAGGGTTCGCGCATGCGCTCAGCGACACATAATGCAGCCGCCTGCGCCTCAGCGCGCAACGGTTGCCAGGAAAAGGAACGCCCAGGGACAGGAGGCTCATAACGCAGCAGTTGGGATACATCCTTAATATCTTCCGACATGATGTTGATCCTTTCCAGAGACTTGCTTGTCAGAAGAGCGGCAAAGTCAGGTGACGCAGACTCCCTTACAGCGCTATAAAAGGAGACTGCGCCCTACTACATCAGCTTTACAACTTCAGGTGAAAAGGTGCTTCTATCTTAGCAGCCGCTAGTGATGCAAGAATAGTAGCATGATATACAAACCGTGCAATCGCTCCCGCTTGCTACGATGTGCGGCGCCTCGTCCGGCACGCTCACGCGTACATCCAGCTCAAACTCAGCTTCTATCGGTAGTTCATTGGAGCCACGCAAGGATTACCCGCAGAACCACAACCGTTAGTTTCGCAGTAACCCATGCAAGAATCGTAGCAAGTCTCACAGACCGTGCAATCGCTCCCGCTGGCCACAATGTGCGGCGCTTCGCTCGGCACGTTCACGCGTACATCCAGCTCAAACTCATCTGTATTGATAAGCTTCTCAATGATGGGCATGTCTAAGACGGCTTCGTGTGACATCCATTACCTCCATGTAATAGTGCACTAAACTGTGTGCATACCTTTTCTTGTTACCCAAACGAAAAGAGAGCATGATCCCTAAACTTTTGTCTTCTCACCTTTTGAGCCGGAAGGTTGTTTTGTTTGTGCAATGCTCAGAATGTATCCTCCCTTACATCTAAGCAAATATCCAGCTCAATTATGACTGGATAGTGAGACAAATGTCCCCAAAAAGAGGATTTTAAATCCTCCCAATAGTCAAAGCAAGAGGGATAAAAGTTTATTTGATCATAATAGGAGTGTACACAAAATATTCCAAAAACACAAGCTTTATCGTGACTATATATTACAATAACTATCTTTATAGGGTAATAAAGTATAGTTTGCGCTTGTAACATATAGTATAACATGTTTAAAGATTTTAGACTCGAAAATAAGCGTTTACAGTTGAGTTATGAAGAGCCTGTACTACAGCTGATAATACCGCATACAGGAGATGCCAACGCTTCATAGGCGCAAAAGATACTTGCGTGGCTGTTAAATCACTTGCGGAAATTTTGGCTTTTCAGGATTTCGTGTAGAATCTCTCCACATTCTGACCTCCTACCGAAACTAGCAACATCGGGAAAATATGAGGAAACCCTTTATAATTGCTCTTCCCTTTCTACCTGTTTTACTCATTTTTTAACGAAATAGACACCATCCATAATTGTGGATGGTGTCACGATATATCGCTCTCGGATGGCCTGTTAGTAATTCTAACGGTTTTCGATCATTGAAGAGCTGACTCCACTAAGGACAGCCTACCATGATTTCGTTCCAGGCTTGGTACCCATCATAGAGCACGCCTACCTTCAGCAAGAGCACACATGCGGTAGCCTGTACTAAGGAAGATTTTTCCGGCCTATGGCTTGATAAACCTGATTGTAGAAGGCATGAATAGCGGGGCCACCTTGAATCAACTCCAAGACAACTCCACTGACATCATTCCCTTCCAAATACACAGTTTTCATGTCAACAGCTGGCTCTGTTGATTCTAAGAGCAAGCGTAGTCCCTTCCCTTGCAGCTTTGCCAGGATGTCATCCACATTGGGGACCAAAAAACCAAGGTGGTGCATGCCCTCGCCGTGCTCCTCTAAAAAGTGAAAATGGGGAGAGACGCGATCAAGTGGTTGGAGCAATTCAAGCATGGTGTTGCCTAACCAGGCATATCCAACTCGCAGATCAAAAGATGTTGGCTCACCATGCACGAGAGCACGAGACGTGGGAACATCAAGCGAAAAGAAGGATGTGATGCCCATGATCTCCCTATAGCGACGGATAGTGGCATCGCGGTCCCTAACGATTATTCCGACATGATGCAGCTCGGGAAGCTGAAAATCAGTCCTCTGAGGGACAGCTATCTCAGTCAAGGTCTATCTCCTTTTACACTGTTCGGCCTTTTGCTCTCTGGTAGTCCCTTCCAGGAGCAACAACATAGCTCATATGTTAGCCGGCTCAAGGGAGACAGACTTGGAAAATCTTGCTGTTTTGCGGTAGCTCCCTGGTGTCACCAGGTAGTGCCGCTTAAACTGCTGGGTGAAGTGGGGTTGATCAAAAAAGCCGGTTTCATGGGCCACATAGCCCACGTCGTACCCGTGTGCCAGTAACTTTTTGGCATGCTCCAGGCGCAGATGCGTCTGATAGGCATGGGGAGGTAGGCCAACCGCCTGGCGGAAGCTACGAGCTAGATGAAAGGGGCTCAAGTTGACCACATCGGCCAACTCTCGCAGCTTCACCTCCTCGGCATAGTGCGCTTGTAGATACGCCTTCGTGCGCTTGATGACTGGGTGTTCCCAACCCGGCTCCCGAAATGCTCCTGCGTCTTGGGCACGGGAAAGGAGCAGCCGAGCCAACAGGTGCAGTAGCATCTCCTCCTGTTGCAGGCAAGAAGTCGGAGCCTGCGATCTAGCAGCAAGGTCACGTACGGCCTGGCTCAAAGACGGATCAAAGAGGTAATGGCTGGGAAAATGGGGCAAGGACTGCTCCCTGTGGAACAACTCGATGGTGAGCTGTTGCAGCCAGGCAGGATCAATACAGAGAGAGTGGTAGGTGACGTCTTTGGCCTGGCTGATCCAAGTTTCTCCAGGCTCGATCACCAGGAGCGTCCCATCGACGGCCTGGCCACTGACACGCGTGTTTCGATACCGGTAGTGTGCTACACCTGACTGCATACAGACCAGCACATACTCCTGAAAAAAATGCCGGATAGAGGGAGTGGTGACGGCACGTCCTTCGGAAAGATCGAGCTGCTTGAGCTGCCACGGTCGCCACACCGTGACGCTACCATTGACCGCCTCACGCCTTTCTCTCGCTTCGAGTGGTTCCATCTCTGCTTTCCTCCTTAATTTTTCAGAAACAGGAACGTCCTCAATTGATGCTGGCGAAACCGCCAAAAAGCGTGTCTGCAGAGTTTCATTCCAGCTATGAGGACACGCATCAAAAAGGAGAAACGTGATGCTGCCGGTGGCTTACATGCTCCTTTTTGATACGTTCACCCTTCAAGTGGCGCGAGACCCTGGTCTGGTAGTGACTGCCCAGTTCGCCTCTCCAGGGTAATTCTCCTGGAGAGACTCAGCATTCTCCCTTGCAGCCTCCCATACTCTTGAGGGCTGGTCCATGGTCCATCCCAAGGTGAAATGAGCAGTTTTTTTCTGTTGTCCTCAGTGGTACGCCGTTGGTTTGAACGTTGAGCATGCTTTATATGACTGGCCATGGCTTGCAAGAGCTCTTGTGTACGCTTGACGCTTCTAGCATACCTTGGGAACAAGCAGAAACTGAGGGATTGGCTCACGTTCCTCACGTGAAATGGCTCACTCATCTCTACAAGAGTCTCTGCGGATGATCTTGCTCGTATGACGGGCGCATCTGAAGCGCTCTAGACAAAAACTGTGCCACACTTATCTCCTTTGCAGGGACGTCGGCTCCTTCCTTAACGCTGGACCGTGAAGGAGAATTTCTACATTAGCTCTGCTATTTTGAAAGGAAGGGGATTCTACACGAAATCCCAAAAAGCGGAAATTTTAAAAGTCTTGACTCCCATAGGGCTTGCATACTTGCGCTTCATAATAGCCTATGATAGGATATGGTACAAGACAGTTCTGTTTAAGGAGCAGCGCATCCCAAGGAGAAAGGCTAGAAGAAATGACCACAACCGTACGCTCGTCCACCCATCAACGCCTTCTGCAAACTGCTAGCGACCTCTTCTACCATGAGGGCATTCGAGCGATTGGAGTTGATACCATTTCTGCACAATCGCGCATAGGCAAGGCCACTCTCTATCGGCACTTTGCCACCAAAGATGAGCTTATTGTCGCCTATCTTGCTGAAAAGGAGCGCCTGCACTGGGAATGGTTCGAGGAAATTCTCGCTAAGCATGAAGGAGCGCCAAAGAAGCAGTTGGAAGCTCTGTTTGAGGCCAGCGCGCAACTTGTTGGCGACCCCGACTATCGTGGCTGTGCCTTCTTGAATGCCCTGGCCGAGTTCTCCGATAGTGAGCATCCCGCCCACCAGCGCGCCATAAACTATTACCAGACCAGCCGCGCACGCCTGATCCAATTGAGTCAACAAGCTGGCGCGCGTGATCCCGAAGCCCTTGCCGATCAACTCTTGTTACTGCTCAATGGCGCCCTGGCTTCCGCTCCCATCTTCGGCTCTAGCGGCCCAAACTCCCAGCTCAAAACGCTGGCTAGCCAGTTAATAGAGCATCAATTAGAGCAGACAGATTCCGCACAAGAGAAATAGACAGACTCGACAGCGTTACCCGAGCTTTTGTAGCGCTACCTCATGAATGATGCGCCCAAAACCGGAGCCTGCTTATACTATGGCTCGAAAGTGATCCCGCTCCTTGACTTCCGCATACAAAAGGGATATACAGAATAGCAAGAAAGAGCAAAAAATACTGCTCTTCGCGTTTCTACGACAAGTAGTTTTCTCACGAAGATAAAGTGCCGCATCTTTGGATGAAGATTATGCAGGAAAATGCTGTATCTTTTCACATTACAGCATTCAGAGAGGATTCCACTTATGCATAATTCTAATCAGGGAAGTGGCTCCCGGTTGTTGGGCTGCCTGTTCGTGCTTGCAATGTTAGTACTTGCGGCTGGCTTCTTCTGTCTTAAACCTGATAATTCTGGAGCGAGAAAGGACCTGTTATACTACGGCACCATCACAAAAATCACATGCGGCGGCCTGGAAATGCGACCACAAGATCTCTGCGATAACCGCACTTATGATGAGCAGGTAGCCTACCTGAACAAGCGGCAGAACGACTTGAATAACCAGCATACTACCGGAGGCCTTCTTATCCTCGCTGGAGGCATTCTATGGCTCATCTCCAGAAAGAGAGAATAAGCAGCTATCCCGCTTCATTGCTCTAGTCCAACTTCTTTGAAAGGGCAAAAAGCTGTAATTCCGCAAGCATGCTCGCAGTTAAACCAGGCTGGCCCGGATATCGCTTCTGGCCAGCCTGCATTATTGCCCTCTCGCCATAGGCACAACAGTTCCCTCACCTATTTCTGGCGAGCGCAAATTTTGGGGGCAATATCCCTTGCAATATTCCACATTGGAAGGTATACTATTGATATTCCACATTGGAAGGTGGAAAGCATAAGTCAGAGAGTGTAGAGCAAGGACTCAATCTGTATGTATAAACTCAACGCGACAGCCGCCTCGCTGCTAGGCTTTTTGCATGAAGGGCCAATGTCCGGCTGGGACCTGGTGACGAAAGCGCAGACCGTCATCGGCGATTTCTGGTCGCTAACGCCAAGCCAGATCTATCGTGAGCTCAGTTCGCTTGCCACTGCTGGCCTTGTGCAAGCCGGTGAGCGCGAGCAGCGAGATCGTCGTCCGTTCAGCATTACTGCAGAGGGCCGAGCAGCCTTTGCCGCGTGGATCATCCAGGAGCCATCCGAGGAAACTATTCGCTTCCCGCTTTTGCTGAGCGTCTCCTTTGGCAAATACCTGCCCAAAGAAAAGCTCATCTCCTTTGTGCGGTCACAGCGCAGCGGGCATCAGCAACGACTCGATGGCTATAGACAGCAGCATAGCAAGCTGATAGCTCAGCACCCGACTGATCCCTACGCCCTGGCCATCCTTGACTTTGGCCTCAGATATGAGGAAGCCGTATTATCCTGGATAGATAGTTTGACGGAATCCTTCAGTACAGCCGAGATACGCGCGGCTGAAAATGAGCCTTGAAAGAAGTTCCTGGCACCAAGAGCGTTACTGTCTTCTGTAGCGCGGCAATCCCTTAGCATATCAGCGCTGATATGTTTTTTTAGGAGATCAACTTAACAGCATTAAGTTAAATGTTAATGTTTTCTTTCTAGCAAATTTGGAGGAACATATGCACCCTGCACTTACGTTATCGCTCGACTCACGCGTCACCGCCGGACTCTTATTGCTCACCATAGTTGGCATTGAGTATGGTGGCTGGTTTATATTGCGCATAGTCCGTGGAGCTGTACCCATGACCGAGTTTCAGAAAACCTTCGCCAGAGCCGGGCACGCGCATGCCGGCGTCCTGGTTATCCTCTCCCTCGTCGGCCAATTGTTTGCCGACGCGACGTCTATAAGTGGGCCGCTCGCTCTGCTTGCCCGCAACGGTATCTGGATCGCCGCCCTTCTCATCCCGGCGGGCTTTTTCTTCTCCTCAATCGGAAAAAACGTCACCCGTCCAAACCGGCTCATTCTGCTGCTCTACCTGGGCATGGCCAGCCTGACGCTAGGAGTTGTCAGCCTGGGAGTTGGTCTACTCAGCGCTTAGGGCTGACCTGCTAATTCCTGCGGAGCATGCCGCGTATCGTCAAACCGAGAAGTTACAGGAGAAACTGCAAGTGTCTCGACAAGAGCCTTGCCAGATAACACCGTTATAGCTTATGCTTGCATAAGAAAGATATCTCTAGATCTTCTTATGCAGCTAAGCAGGCATGCGGAGTTTCTTAAGGAAAAGAGAGGTAAAGGATATGGCCGGCATCCATCCGCAGGAGAATAGCTACGTTATTGACAAAGAGAGTGCTACCGAGATGGCGCGCCTGATCGACCTTGACGTGATGATAACCAGGGCCATGGGCGGCCATTTTCCTCCTGAAATCGACCTGAGCAAGATCCACAGTATTCTCGATGTTGGCTGCGGCCCTGGTGGCTGGGCAACCGAAGTTGCTTTCGCCCATCGGGACAAGCAGATTGTAGGCGTTGATATCAGCCATGCAATGCTCCAATATGCCCGCGAACACGCAAGAATCCAGGGCTTGCGCAACGTTGCCTTCCGGGTCATGGATGCAACCGAGAAGCTTGACTTCCCCGATGAGAGCTTTGACATGGTAAACGCGCGCTTCATGGTCAGCTTTATGTGGAAAGGAGCCTGGACGCAATTCATCCAAGAATGCAAACGCATCACCAGGCCGGGCGGGATTATCCGCCTCACCGACACAGACGTGCCAGGCGTTGGCTCAACCAATAGTGCCGCACTGGATAAACTTAGTGTTATCATGACACGCGTCTATTTCATCACCGGTCGGAGCTTTTGCCAGGATGAATTCGGCAATCATTTCGGGCTGACTCCCATGTTGAGTGGCTTTCTAAAGGAGGCCGGCTATACCAATATTCGTGAAACTCCCTTTATGCTCAACTACTCTGTGGGCAAGCCGGGCTATCTAGGCAATACGCGCAACCTGGAAATCGCCTTTCTCCTGCTTCAGCAATTCTTAAGCAAGCCAGGAATTGCCACAAAGGAAGAAATAGAGCAGCTTAACCAACAAATACAGATTGATATGCGCAATAAGGACTTTCGCGGCATCTGGCCATTTATGAGCGTCATTGCCCAAAAGCCTACCTAGCACATCGTTCCCAACCATGGGAAGGAGAGAAGATACGTCTCAAGCATTCCCCCACTTTATTGAAAGTGGTCAGCAAGACAACCAAACAGTCGTCCTTCTCCATGGTTTGGGGATGGGCTATCGGTTCTGGGAATTACAACTCCCATTCCTCAGCAAACGCTACCATCTTCTTGCCCTCGACCTACCCGGCTTTGCTGGTTCAGTGAGTAGTGGTCCATTTACGATGATCAGAGCTGCTGCAGCTACCGTTGATCTGCTCGATAAGCAAGCGATACCTGCAGCGCACCTATGCGGGTTATCGCTTGGAGCAATGGTCGCTCTGCAGATTGCTATACAAAGTCCCGGCCATGTTCTAAGCTTGATCCTATCTGCAGGACAGATACAGCCCGACGCTCAGATCATGGAAGAACAGTTTGCCGCTATGGCTGCCGTTCCCGAAGACGTCCTCTTCGAGAGCTTTATCAATTTTGTGCCCCCGCAATATGAAGATCTGCGACAAGCAGCCAGGGAAGATCTGCAGCAAACGGGCAAGCAAGGGCTGCTTGCGGCGATGCGTGAGGCGAGTCAGGTGCGCTTTCGCCAGCATCTGAGGCAGATACGTGTGCCCAGCCTTATTCTTTGTGGCAGTGAAGATCTTGTTAACCTGGAAGCTGCACAGGAGTTAGCTGAGACTCTTCCCCACGCACAACTCGCCATTATTGCAGGAGTGGGACACGCCTGGAATCTGGAAAAACCCGACGAATTTGCACGTATGGTGGACGACTTTGTACAACAGGTCGAGCACAAGTACAAAGATCAGCGCACCTAGCGCCAGCATCTTCCATATGATAGGAGAACACGCAGCAGATATTCTAAGATGCTTGCAAAATAGACAATAGAGGACGTTTATTTCTTGACCGGTTCCCTGGTTCCAGAGAACTAGAGGACCTAAAGCGAGCGTACCAGAGCCTGCTTAGCAGAACATTATGCCCAGGCTATCTCCCTGGATGCGCTCGCCAGCCCTGCTTATCTGGGCGCATCCACCTGGCTCGCCTCTTTCGGCACATGGTTGACTCCTCATGCCTACAACATGCAATCACACTCCCTCACATTCAAGAAAACTACTAGAGCAAGCAGCTATGTGGCCTATGAAACTGGCTTTTTGCTCAAAAGCATCTTATCAACCAGTTCAAGCAACTTACTGGCGTCATACCAGAAACCTCGCGCCAGAACGCAAGGATTCCTAGCCTGCGTCTCAAGAATGTTTTATACTACAAGAGCTATACGTGTAGCACAAACTGAAAACGCATTAAATAGCAATCAGGGAGATACATTATGTCAACAGAAGAAAGAAATATTGAACTAGAGAGGAAAGGAACACGTGCATTAATCATCGGTGCCGGCATTGCAGGCCTGTTAGCAGCGCGTGTGCTTTCAGACTATTATGAGCATGTGCAGATCATTGAAAAGGATGCTTTATCTGAAGAAGCAATAACACGGTCTGGTACTCCACAGGCGTTTCATTTACATAATTTAGCGCTTCGTGGCAGAAAGATCGTGGAGCAGCTTTTTCCTGATCTGATTGATGATTTATTAGAGCGTGGGGCGTTTGCTGCCCACGCTAAAACATTCATCCTGGCAAACCCATTCGGCCAGTGTGCAATGACTAATCCAGACGAAGGGCGTGTGCAGTGCAGCAGGAGCATGTTGGAGTTTGCCCTACGTCAACGGGTGCAAGCCATTCCGCGCATACAACTTGCTTCAGAGTTAGAAGTTGTCGGGCTACAAGCTAACGCCGATCGTACACGTATTACAGGCGTATCCGTCAGACCACGCGGTCAAATGCAGAATCTCTCAATGCTGACTGCGGATCTGATTGTTGACGCGAGTGGGCAGTTCTCAAAAATTACGCAATGGCTTGCCGAGCTAGATTATGCATTACCTGAGCCTGAACGGGTCAAAGTGGGGATTGGATATAGCACACGCCTTTATCGGCTTTCTCCTCAGGTCAACCAGGAAACTGGCCTTATTCTCATTTGGGGAGAGCCAGAAAATCAGAAGCGTTTCGCCTATGGCCTGCAGATAGAGAATGGATTATGGGATATCTGCCTTCAGGGTGCTAAAGATCTGCAACCTGCTAGCGATGATCGAGGCTTCGAGCAAGAGCTACGACAGATAATCACTCCAGTATTGGCGGATACAGTGGAGAATGAAGGAGAGCCGGTTTCGTCTGCGAGGGGATATCTTGTCCCAGAATGTCGGCTTCAACATTTTGAGCAGATGGAAAACTGGCCCGCGGGTTTACTTGTTCTCGGTGATGCTCTGTGCAATCTTGATCCGATGTATGGCCAGGGAATGAGCGTTGCCGCGCTCGAAGCAGAAGCGCTTAACAACGCTCTACTTGAGCAGCAGACAAATCCCCAGGCCAATTTTGAAATCCGTACCCTACAGGCTTTTCAGGAAGTAATCAAGCCAAGCTGGTGGCTTGATGCTATAGCGGATCTACGCTGGCCCAACACTGTATATACTGGTCAGGAGCCGCCAAAAGCTGTTGCGCTCTTCCATCGCTACATTGATCTCTACCTGCAGCAAGCCATGCAGCGTATGCAAGAGGAGATAAAGTCAGCCGAGGAGCCGGCAGCGCCGCCGGATCTTTCTTCGCCCGAACCATCGCTGCTGTCATACTTGCTCACGATCTATGATTTATATATCCCTCCCCAGGTTGTTTTCAACGCCACGACCTATCGTCTGCTTTTAGAGGCTGAAGCAGCTCAGTCAGGGCCACAGCGACTACACGATTTGACCAATGAATATCAGCTGCCGTTAGAAGAGATTATGAACGAGATCTTGCCAACTTTTTCGTCGCCCTTGACGTCAGCACCTGATAAAGCATAGATGGCCCAACGCAACAGTTGCTGCTCGAAGGGCGAGTAAGCAGACATGAGCTGTGTTCAGGATGCTAGAGCGCCGATCACCGCCGCATAACTTCTGTATAGGGCAATTTCGTATCGCGCTCTAACGCCTTAATCGTTCTCTGCCGGCTACGCTTCTGGTCCGCTTGCTTTCTATACGCGGGCCAGCGGCTGCACCTCAACCAGCGCATCATAGGCGGCCTGACCGCCATGCACTCCCGTTTTCTCAGTTACCTCGATAGCGCTTGTAGAGAGGGCCGGCGCCCCGCTCGTTACCTGATTTATGCCCGCCCAGCCATCGCGCATCCAAACGGCTCCTGGCAGCATATCTTCGGTGACGAGAGCACGGGCCGCGAACTTACCGCGCTCGTTGAAGACGACAATCTGACTGCCTGGCGCAATGTTGCGGCTCTGCGCATCAAGCGGGTGTATCCACAACTCCGGCTCGGGATTGACCTTCGCCAGCGCTGGCAAGGCCTGTCCCTCATCATAAAAGGCGTGGAAGGCTGTAAGCGTGCGCCCCTGGCAGAAGCGTAGCGCTGTGGGCGAGCTTTGCACATCTTTGCGTTCGGTATAGGTTGGCAGCGGTGAGAGCCCTACGCTCTGTGCGCGCTCGCTCCAGAACTCAACCTTGCCCGAGGGCGTATGGAAACGGTGGTCAGGATACGAAATGTGCGACAACTTACTACGTTGCCAGTATCCTCCCAGCTCACGCATATCCGCGACGGTCAGGGAGCGCCCGGAAGGCATTTTTTGCGGCGCTAAAAGCGCGTTGATATGGGCCTCCTCATCCTCCCAGGGGAAGAAGTTAGCAATATCCAGACGTTCGGCCAGCTCGCGAAGCAGGTGGATAATCGAGCGCGCCTGACCCTCGGCCGGCAAGACGCGTTCCATCAGATAGAGATGGGTCGCGGTATCCTTCAGTCCCAGTTCTTCTAGCCAGACCGTGCTCGGCAAAACCAGATCAGCCGTGCGCCGCAGCGTCTCGTTCATAAAAACGTCGTAGCCCACAATCAGCTTAACTGTATCAAGTCCACGGGCCAGGCTATTGGTATCCGAGAAAGAAGAGAGCATATTTGTGCCAAGGATCAGCAGGACATCAATCTTGCCCTCCTGAAAGGCCTGCGTAATAGAGGGCATATGATCGGGAACATAATTGCCCGGGCGCCTCTCGACGTCCGCCAGAATATCGGCAAGCTTAGCACCGTGGGGGAAAGCGCGATGTCGCGGACCCAGGCCGCCGCCGGCTATGCCCAATTGTCCCGTCAGCGCAGGTAGACAAGAGATGGCTCGGCTAGCCTCCCAGCCGTCCTGATGCTTAAACATCGAGCTTCCACCTAGCACAATCATCGCCGGCGTCTGCATTGCATAAACGCGGGCGAGCTGGCGAACGCGCTCAGCCTCAACCCCCGTGATATCCTCAGCCCATTCTGGCGTATACTGGCTCACATGCTGGGCAAAAGTCTGGTAGCCAAGCGTATGCTCAGCAATAAAGCGCTGATCGACAAGGCCCTCAGCGATAATGACATGGGCCAGGGCCAGAGCCAGCGCGGCATCAGTGCCGGGACGGATCAAGATCACCTCGTCGGCATGGCGCGAGGCCTCGGCTCGACGCGTATCGATATGGATGATATGGGCGCCCCGTTTGCGCGCTGCGATAAGATGAGGAGCCGTGGTGGGCTGGCTGGCAATATTCGAGCCCCAGAAGATCACCGTGCGCGAGTTTGCGCCCATATCCTCTTTAGTATTGGCCTCCATAATGCCGGTCAGAGCCAGCCCATAGCCTCCCAGGCCCCAGCAGATAATCGCGGGAATCCAGGCCTGAAAACCAGCAAGGCGCGCAAAGCGCAGGATCAAATTATTGTTGATGCCAGTTGTGCCCGAGCCATGTCCCCGCCAGAAGGCCACACGCTCCGGCTGCGTCTCTTGAATCGCTCCTATGAGCATAGCATAGGCATCTTCCCACGAACAGGGCTCCCACTGGTTGCTTCCCCGTGGTCCTACGCGGCGTAGGGGAGTAAGCAAGCGCCTGGAATTGTTAAATATCTCGCGCGTCGCCCGGCCGCGCACACAGAGAAAACCGTGGCTATCGGGATTGTTGGGATCGCCTTTCACTGAAAGTAATTTATCCCCTTCCACCTCAACGGTCATCCCGCAGTACGTGGGATGGCAATTCATTGGGCACATTGTCGTAAATTGGCGCTTACCTGCCATGAGCTATGTTCCTCCGGTCCTATCCTTCAAGCGAACTAAGTCAACCTCTTTGGAGACGTGAAGACACGCATGAAGAAAGAGAGAAGCTAAGCCTCCATCGGCTTTCTCCTCGCGATCTGTTCGGCGAGACTAAAATGTAAAGATATGTTCGTTAGAACAACTATCAATCTACTACAATAGTACCATAATCTAAGGATCAGCTACCGTTTCGAGGAATCAATCTTGGCTTTGTCATCGTCAATGGTCTAAAACATCCTACCAGGCAGTAGAGCTGGAACCCATGCTCCAGCCTGGAATCTCTGCCGTGGCACCCATCTTACCGACAAGCAGAGTAGAGGTTCTGGACCCGAGTTCAGGTCAAATGAGAGTTGGCTGATAGCTTGACTATCTAAGCTGATTAGATTATTATTTATCCATATTTCACGATTCGGTCTATTGTAAAGCGATAGGGAGAAAAATATCTATGGCAACAAGAGCGGGGTTGGACCACAAGATGGTTGTGCAGGCTGCAGCCGAGCTCGCTGATGCGAACGGACTAGCCGAGTTAAGCCTGGCCACGCTAGCCTCAAAGCTTGGAGTGCGCACTCCGACCCTTTATCACTATATTAGAGATGGTTTGAGTGGACTGCATCGCGAGCTAGCCTTGCGGGGCTGCCAGGAAATTGCCCAACGTCTTGGCAAAGCGATTATGGGTAAATCGGGCGAAGAGGCGATCAGAGCGCTGGCGCATACCTATCGTACCTTTGTTAAGGAGCACCCGGGCCTCTATGCCGCGCTGGTACCAGCTGCGCCCAAAGAGGATACAGCATTGCAGCAGGCCCAGACCGAAGTTGTTGAGATAGTTGTACGCGCCTTTTCAGCCTATCATATGTCCGAACCCGATACCATACACACTGTCCGTATATTGCGCAGCCTGGTACATGGCTTCACAACCACCGAAGTGAGCGGCGGCTTTGGCCTGCCCCTGGACATTGACGAGACCTTTGAACGGCTCCTCAGCGTCTTTTTGCGCGGCCTGGCCGGCTAAAATTGAGTTTCCTCTTGGAGCGCCTGACGTAGCTCTTCTGTCATTTGCTGGACCAGATCCGGCCTTCCATGAAACTGAGCCGGCGTATTCTGAAATAGCTGGATGCGCCACAGGTCAGCCTGTTTCACGGCGAGGACGGTCTGATGCGCATTGACGGCAGGATTGAGCTCCAGTTGCCCAGGCGGAATCATGCCAACGATGGCGCGCAGCAGAGCTATTTCAGGACTCAACAGGCGCACACTTCTGATTTTGCTCACGTAGGCGGCCGTAATATGGTCGGCAAAGACCTGCTGTAGCGTCGAAGTAATCTCACCTGGCCCGATCATCTGACTTCCATCGAAGCCGATGACCTCGCCATGTTCCACAAATAATTTGGCATAGGCATGGGCATCACGCTTGTTCCAGCTATCCAGGAGCTCTTGATAGAGCGTGCGAACCATGCTTTCATCAGAAGGCGCTACATCTTGCCGCTCGAACGACTCTGAATACATAATCTCTTCTCTCTCCTTTATTACTATGGCATTTTATAGCTCGTGTCCATAGAAAAGTGCCCATAAAACACGAGTTTCCCCCTCAAGTATACTACCCGAATTAAAAAAAACTTCTCCGATCTTGCGCTTGTTGGCATCTACAATTATTTCGGCCTTATCCAAAGCAGGCTCAGCTAAGGCCGGCCCTGCTGTAACACCTCTACTCCGAGAAACGTTCCATACTTGTAGGCTCGTAGCAAAGCAGTCAGTTTACGGGCCTATGCTTCCTGCCAACTCACCTGGCTCTGAAGCGGTGAGCAAGCAGAAAAGCGCGGAGCAGTGCATTGCTAGCTTCCCTTTCAAGCTCCACTTGCAGAGCTTGCAATAAGCTGACTACAATTTAGTAGCGCAATGCCCACAATCAAACAAAAGGAAGACAAGCGTGTTTACTATCAAAGGCTACAAACCATCCGTGAGAACTGAGTGCGTCGCTGGCCTGACCACATTCCTGACCATGGCCTACATTATGGTCGTAAATCCTCTTGTGCTCTCAGCGGCCGGCGTGCCCTTTCAGCAGGCCTTTACGGCAACAATTATTTCGGCCGTCGTCGGAACGTTACTCATGGGTCTTTTCGCCAACTATCCAATTGCCATCGCTCCGGGTATGGGGCTCAATGCTTATTTCACCTACTCGGTCGTGCAGGCGCAAAAGCTTAACTATCACATAGCATTCTCGGCAGTCTTTATCTCAGCCATATTTTTCGTTTTGCTCTCGCTGACGCCCTTGCGCACAAAGCTGATAGATGCCATCCCGCAAAATCTTAAGCATGCTATCGCGGCCGGCATCGGCTTCTTTATTGCCTTTGTCGGCTTGCGCCTGACCGGGCTGGTGCAGAAGCAGCCCGATAATCTCGTGGCGCTAGGGGATCTACATTCGCCGATGGCGCTGCTGACCCTGGCCGGACTGGTGATCACAACGATCTTGATGGCCCGACGCATCTATGGAGCGCTCTTCATCGGGATGATCATTACCGGCATTCTGGCCGCTATCACGGGCCAACTTACTCTGCATGGCATTGTCTCGCTGCCCGCCTTACCAGACGGTCTGCTCGTCTACAATCCAATTGCGGCGGTAGGCGATGTCATACATGCCGGCCTGTATGCGGCTGTCTTCTCTTTCCTGCTGGTAACGCTGTTTGACACAACCGGCACGGTGCTTGGCCTGGCGGAACAGGCAGGGTTATTAGAAGACGGGAAATTGCCGCGCGCTGAGCGAGCCCTTTTCGCCGATTCGTTTGCCACGCTGGTTGGCGCGATCTTCGGTACCAGCCCCACCTCGGCCTATATCGAATCTGCCTCGGGCATCGCCGCCGGTGGGCGCACAGGTTTAACGGCCCTGGTTGTGGCTATTCTCTTTATCATCTCGGCCTTTTTCTTTCCAGTTATTCAGGCCGTCTCCGGCGTCTCCGCGATCACGGGTCCCGCTCTGATCATTGTAGGAGCGCTGATGGCCGGGAACGTACGCTATATCACCTGGGATAAATTCGATGAGGCCCTACCAGCCTTCCTGGTCATTCTGAGCATGCCCCTGACCTCTAGCATTGCGACAGGCATTGCTCTGGGCTTTATCTTTTACCCGATTCTTAAGGTAGTGATTGGGCAGTGGCGCAGCGTCCATCCGCTGGTCTACGTCTTTGGCGTGCTCTTCCTGTTTGACCTGATTTTCTTGCCCCACTAAGAGCAGCCTTCTTATCTTCTCGGCGCGAAAGGGACGGGGCTTTGCTCCTGTCCCTGCGTTTGCCTCACAGGCGAGTTTTCCGCTTGAAATCAGACAATCTTTAGCAGGCGCAAAGCCTTCTACGCTATGCATCCGAGCAACTTTTTTTAGCCTTGGCTTGCTTCTTTCTCATTACCATGTTATATTGTTACCAATGTAACTTGATAACATTGAAAGGAGAGCATAGATGAGCCAGCCTGAAGAAAATAGCGCTCACCCCGAGCAAACCGTTCCTGTTGAGCGGGTGCAGATCGGCGCACGTATGGAGAAGAACCTCGTCAAGGTCCTTAAGGGCCTGGCAGAGTATTTTGACATCTCGCTTGGTGACCTGCTTGAGGGCATCGTTTTGCACGCCTTTGAGCAAAAGCATGCCTTCGGTGAGGAAACTCTCAAACGCATAGCTCAACTCAAAGAAGTCTATGGGATGAGCTATGACGCCAGCACCAGCCACCGCTTTCGCGAACAGAACGAGCCCGAATAGGCACTTTACGTCTCTCTTGTTCGCTATCCATTTAGCATAGAAAGGAAGCTACTCTTATGTCAACATTTGTTGCGCAGCGCATTACCCGAGCGCATACAATTCAGCTACCAGGTACGCTGGAAAAGGTATTTCCGCTCTTCGAGCCACTTGGTGAAAAGCTCTGGGCCGAGGGCTGGGACCCGACAATGCTCTATCCCTCTTCTGGCTTGACCCAGGCTGGCGCTGTTTTCACGACCCAACATCCCGACACAAAGATCTGGACCACTATCGTCTATGAGAAAGCGCAGGCCCACGCCACCTACTTCAACGTCCTGCCCCATTCACATACAAGCTGGATCAATGTACGTTGCGAGCGCAGCGGAGCACAAGAGAGTCAGGCCCATATCACCTATACGCTAACAGCGCTCACGCCGCTGGGCAATGACTACCTTGCAACCTTCACCCAGGAATATTATCAGGGCTATATTGACTCCTGGCAAAGCTCCATCTCCCGCTACTTGCTTCACGGGCAAACGCCCTCGCACTGACAGCATGGGCAGGGAAAAAGCTAAGTTCCGCTATTTGCTCAAGTAGTGTCTCTTGCGAGTTCTCGCAGTTTCGGAGATAGGCCTAAAAACCTATCTCCGAAAAGTTTCAGCCTGCGCCGTGTGTCGGGTCAGAGGTTTATAAAAGGTTGCAGCCTTTTATGACTGATGTTCAAGCGAAGAAAGCAATTTGCTGAGGAGGGCAGCGAGGGTACGCTGTTCCTCCTTGGAAAGAGCCTTGAGGATGTGCTCCTCATTAGCCACATGCGTGGGCAACGCAGTATCAATAAGCTCGCGGCCCTGCTCGGTCAATTCAACGAGAATGCCCCGCCGATCTTCCGGGTCAGGAACGCGCCTCACCAGGCCCTTCTCCTCCAGGCGATCAATGCGATTGGTCATCGTTCCCGAGGTTACCATCATCGAACGAAAGAGCGTGCTAGGCGAGAGCCGATAGGGCGCGCCAGAGCGACGCAAGGTGGCCAGCATATCAAAGCTCCAGCGATACAAGCCAAACTGCATAAAGACAAGTTCCAATTCCTTGTCCATGGTGAGTGCCAGCCGGGATATACGGCCAATAATCCCCATTGGCGAGGCATCCAGATCGGGGCGCTCAGCAGCCCATTGGGCTAAAACAGTACTTACATGATCCTCATTTGTCATGATTATATTATATCTTAATGCCAAGTATCTTGACAACCTCATTGCGACAGGCTATAATCTCGTCATCATGTATCTTTATATCAAGATTAATGACAGCGAGATGAATAATTGACATTCACCTCTAGCCTGAAACGGA
The DNA here is from genome assembly GCF_004208415.1 of Ktedonosporobacter rubrisoli. GTDB lineage: Bacteria > Chloroflexota > Ktedonobacteria > Ktedonobacterales > Ktedonobacteraceae > Ktedonosporobacter > Ktedonosporobacter rubrisoli. The sequence goes on from NZ_CP035758.1 coordinate 1,150,964, forward strand.
TTGTTTACCTATGTCAAAGTCTACAAAAACGCTTGTCATTGTCGCGCTCATGCTGGTGCTGGCGCTGACAACCCTGGAAACTACCGTAGTAGCGACCGCCATGCCCAGCATTGTTGGGCAGTTGGGCGGCATCACGCTCTATTCCTGGGTCTTCTCGGCCTATCTCTTAACCTCTACTACATTCATGCCTCTATATGGCAAGCTTGCTGACCTCTATGGCCGCAGGATCTTACTCTACATCGGCGTCGGCATCTTCTTGATCGGTTCGGCGGCCGCTGGGCTCGCTCAATCTATGGAGCAACTGATCATCTATCGCGCTATACAGGGACTTGGCGCAGGAGCGATTCTGCCTCTCGTCCTGATTGTGGCTGCCGATCTCTCTGCCACGCAAGAGGAGCTTGCTAGCAAGCAAGGAGCCATCGGCGCGCTGTGGGGAATATCGAGCATTGCCGGTCCCTTGATTGGGGGCCTGATCGTTGATCACGCCTCCTGGCGCTGGATCTTCTTCCTCAATATCCCTCTGGGCCTGATTGCGCTGGTCGTATTGATTGTCACCTACAAAGAGCAGACAGTGCGTCAGAAGCACCAACTTGACTACCTTGGAACCATCTTGATTAGCGGCGCCATTCTTGCCCTCTTGCTGGCCTTGATCCAGGGAGGCACCTCCTGGGCCTGGACCTCGCTGCCGAGCATCGGCCTGTTCGCCATCGCCATCGTTGGCACGCTCGCCTTCATCTTTGTCGAGCAACGGGCGGCCGAGCCAATCATCCCGCTTGATCTCTTCAAGAAACGCGCCATTGCCCTGGCTTCGCTGGGCGGCTTTCTGCTGGGTGCGATTGTATTCGGTGTGACGACCTATGCCCCCCTCTTTATGCAAGCAGTGCAAGGTGGCAGCGGCACCGAGGCAGGTTTTACGCTCATTCCGTCACAGTTAGCCTGGTCGCTTGTCTCGGTCATGGCAGCCTTCTTCGTACAGCGCATGGGCTTTCGGCGCATGTTGCTGTTAGGCAGCCTGCTGATGGTGGCCGGCTGCATCATGGTGGCCTTCCTGCAGCGCCAAAGCGGCTTGGTCTTTGTGATTGCCGCCATGGTCGTCATGGGTCTTGGCTTCGGGCTTGCGAACACAGCCAATACGGTAGCCGTGCAGGTGGCAGCGCCCCGGTCTCTAGTAGGTGTTGCGAGCGCCTCGACCCAATTTGTAAGGCTGCTGGGAAGCACAGTAGGAATTGGCGTAATGGGCAGCGTCTTGAACGCTCAGATCGCCCAACGCTTCAACCCGATCGCGGCCTACGTGCCCGCCCTCGCGGAGCAGATGCACAAAGGGATTTCGCCAGCCGCGCTGCTGCTCACGCCTGAGCTACGTGCCCCATATCCGCTCGCATTGCTGGAGCAGCTCCGGGGAGCATTTATGCAAAGCCTCTTCTGGGTCTTTATACTCATGCTGGCCCTGGCTCTGATCATCCTGGTGCTGATGTTCTGGTTCCCGGCGGGCAATCTGGAGCCTCAAGAAGCTTCAAGCACTGCCCTGGAGGAGAAGAAAGCGGTAGCAGGGGGACTCAGTGGAGCAGAAGGTCAGTAAGCGATTTCGCAGGAAATTAACCCCTGGCAAGGCTGGCCGCCAGGGGTCCTTTCATGCTTTACCCACAATTATCTCAGCTGACCATTCCCAGCTGCGTGCTCTCCAGGCAGGTGGATCATGGCTCTGTTGGAAAAAGCGCGGCTCGTCAGCTTAGCCCGCGATCTGCAAGACGATGCGCCCGCGTCCATGACCCGTTTCGCTTAGCTCATGAGCCAATGGCGCCTCGTGCAACGCCAGGCTGCGCCCGATGGTGGCTCTGACCGAGCCCTCAGCCATTACTTGAGCAATGGCCTGCAGGAGACTCGTCGAAGGGAAGGGCATTGAGATCCAGTTTTGTGAGGCACGAATACCCAGCGCCCGCGCCATCTCCTGCGGTGGCTCCTCAAGAAGCGAGATCAGCACACCCCGGGCTTGACCACCTGCATAGAACGCTCTATATTCTCTCCCCCGACCGCCTCCAGTACCACATCCACGTCATGCGCTGCTTGCTCAACGGCTGTGGAAGTATAATCGATGACCGTCTCGGCACCAAGGGAGCGCACGAACTCGACATTAGCGCTTGAGGCTGTGCCAATAACGTGAGCGCCTTTCCACCTGGCAAACTGGACCGCGAAAGAGCCGACCCCGCCGGCCGCACCTTGAATCAATACGCGCTGACCGGCTTGAAGCTCCGCATTTTCAAAGAGTGCTGTCCAGGCCACGGTTGCCCCTCCCGAAATGGTCGCAGCTTCAGCGAAACTTAGCTGTTCTGGTTTGAGGGCCAGCGTCTCCGCAGCCACCGTCGTATATTCCGCGTAGGCTCCGTTATTGGTCCGCCCAAAGACCGCCTGCCCACGCTGGAAGGTGGTTATACCGGTGCCAACCGCCTCCACGACTCCGGCAAAGGTGCTGCCTGGAGTATAGGGAAAGGCTTTGGGATGAATTCCTCTGGCAAAACCCTGACGAATTTTCCAATCCATCGGCAACACTCCTGCTGCATGTACACGCACAAGTACCTCGCCCTCCTGCGGTACTGGACAGGGAATATGCTCAAGTTTGAGCTCTTCTGGCCCTCCATATTGAGAGACGCGTATTGCGCATATCATTTTATCTTTCATAAATATGATCCCCTTCTCCCTTTGAAGTCAACATATCAACAATTTGCTCGTGCTGAGCTGTTCAAAAACCGAATAAGAAACAAGAGGCCTGCACTGAGCAGTGTGACGACCAGCATTACACTGACAAAAGCCTGCACAGGTTCTCCGCTGAGTGTGGTGAAGAGGGAAAACAACAGGCCGATCAACGCTACCCCTAATCCGGCTGCCAGTTGTGATGCCGTTGTATAGATACCCGATGCACTCCCTATAGCGGAAGGAGTAATCTTTTCCAGCGTTTTGTTGATTAGAGGAGCACTGAGCAGGCCCATGCCGAATCCTGAGATGACTTGCGCCACCACGAGTGGAGCCAATCCCCACCAGGAGATCAGCACCTGCGCAACCAGGAGCGTAAGCAGATCGCTCAGTGACACCAGTATTGCCGCCACCGGCAGGCCACGCGCACCCAGGCGACGATGGATGATCGGTCCAAGGCTGGAAGCCAGGATAAAGGAAGCGCTTCCAGATAGAAACACAAGTCCTGCCTGTAGTGGGCTGAGATGCAACATTGTTTGCAAATAAATTGCCAGCAGGAACGCCACCGCGCCATTGAGGAAAGCTGCAAGCATACTCGTCAGAATACCAGCCGGGAAGCGACGGTGCCGAAAAAGTGCAAACGAGACAAGCGGCGTTTTCCCCCGTTTCGTTCTACTCATCTCATAGATGAGAAAGGCACCCAGGCACGGAATAGATAGCAGAAGACAGAGCAGAATCCATAGCGGCCAGCCGATTCCTTCTCCCAGCACAAGCGGAAAGATCAACAAGAAGAGCGCAAGCGTCAACAGCACCACGCCTCCGTAGTCCAGGTTCCCCGCTTCAGGCATCCGCAATTCAGGGAGCAGGAGCAAAGCTGCACAAAGCGCTATTATGCCAATGGGGAGATTGATCAGAAAGATAGTGCGCCAACCCAGATTGAAGAGATTGGCTTCCAATAGAAAGCCTCCAAAGACCTGCCCCAGAACAGCAGCCAGGCCGATGATAGCTGCATAGCTGCCAAAGGCCAGGGGACGTTCATCGGAATCAAAGCTAACCTGCAGAAAGGAAATCACCTGGGGCGTCATCAAAGCCGCAGTGGTGCCCTGGAGCACACGGAAGACGATAAGCAGCCAGGCACTAGGAGCCAGACTACAGAGAGCAGAGCAACATGTAAAGCTGCCCATCCCAAGTAAAAACCAACGCTTGTGCCCATAGAGATCTCCCAGTCGACCACCGGTGACGAGAAATACGCCATAAGCCAGGGTATAGCCAGCAATCACCAGTTGCACTTCAGCAAAGCTTGCATGCATTTGCCGCTGTATAGAGGGAACGGCCACATTGACAATACCACTATCAAGAACCCCCATCAAAGTCGCGCACTGCACGACGGCAAGCGTCAACCAGCGCCGTGGGTTACGCTGATGAGAGCTAGGTTCTGTTAAAGGTAAATCTGATGTTTCTATGCCTATACTCCTTTACTCGATCAGACAGACGACATTGTTGACAATACCATGTAAGGCCGGGACACACACGAGACTATCGGTCAGTATTATTCCTTTACGGATGTACAGAAATAGCATTACATTTATCAATAGATCCTACCTGTACTGGCATGGGCCAGGCTATTTAGCTCTGCTATTTAGCTCTGCTATTTAGCAGGATCAGGGGTTTGTTGGGGAAAGCGCGCGGCCCGAATATGCGGATTCAGGGTGAAGCCAAGCGCAACCAGGACCAGGATAATGGTGCCTAAAATGATGGTTGGTTGCACTCCCCAATATTGGAGCACGGCCCCGGTGCAAAGCTGACCAAGCGGATTGCTCAGACTGGTAAAGAGCCGGCAAGCTCCGATGACGCGTCCGCGCAAGGCTTCCGGGATCACGGCCAGGCGATAGCTAAAATAAGGCACATCCTCAAAAGGATCAACAAAACCGAGGCTTGTGTTGAGGAGTCCCAAGGCCAGGGGTTGCCCGAATAGATAGCAGGGCCAGAGCAGGGCAAAGAGCCAGCGTACCAGAATGATAGACTGCCCCACAGAAAGGAAACGCTGCGCCGCCGGGGCCAGGGTAGCACTGACGAGCGCGCCAACGCCCCCGCTGGCAAAGATTAAGCCGATCCAGATATCAGGCGTATGCGCAGCGCGCAATAATACTAGGGCGATCAGCGTTTCTCCGGGTACGACCAGGGCCGCCGCTATATTGAGCAGGTTCATAGCGCGTATTACTGGCTGCCGCCACATCCAGCGCAAGCCCTCACCTACCTCTTGCCAGAGATGACGCGCCTGCGCAGGTTCACGTACGGCTTGAAAGGGAATCCCAATAAAGAGCAGGCTCACCACCGAGATGACATAAGAGCAGGCATCAAAGAGAAATGGTAAGAGCCGCGCGACGGCAAAGAGCGGACCAGCCAGGGCGGGACCCAGGAGCCCGGTAATGCTCTCAGTAACCTCTTCCTGCGCCGTGGCAAGCATGAGATGCTCTTTACGCACGACCTGGGGCAGGCTGGAAACATAGGCAAGGCTGAAGAAGACCTGCAAGATACCTTCCAGGCTAGCATTGAGATAGAGCTGCCCGAGCGTCAGATGTCCCAGCCAGAGCGCCAAAGGAATGCTGAACAGGCTTAGCGCCCGCCCGCTATCGCATATGATCATCACCAGTTTGCGATTCCAGCGATCTACTAACGCGCCGGCAAACAGATAGAGAATATTCGGCAATGTGCGCAGCAGACCGGCCAGGCCGGCGGCTAAAGGCGAGCCAGTAAAGGATAATACTAGCCAGGGAAAGGCAATCAGCGAAATGCCTCCACCAATGCTTGATATGGTCTGACCGCTCCAGAGGAGTAGATAGTTGCGATTGCGCCAGAGCGAGCCGCGCGTCGGCCGCGCCTGAGTCGTCTCCTGTGTTTTCGACATACAGAAAATCCTTTCCAATAAAGCTTGTAGGGAATGAGAGATTGGAAAAGATCCGCACGCCGCTCAAGCGCGCGTAGTCGGCCTCACAGATAGACGAAGCAGATTATCAGGCAAGCATATGCCGGGCCGTGATTGCGCAAAAAATCAAGTACACGAGTGAGCAGCGAGGGATCTCACCCGGCACGAGAGCGGAAAGAATGAGGAGGAATTCACCCCAGCCAGAACAAGGCCCTGGACGGCTCGCGTCAGGCCTATGCTAGCAACGGGGCACCATAATTAGCCACGTAAGCTCAAGGTGCCGGGCTTACGTGGCAGAGATGTTTGTGCCGCGATTACGATTGCGGTGGATAAGCCATCCCGGATCGACTGTAACCCGGTCGGTGGCACTATACAGGAAGGTATTCATGCTTCAATCATAGATCCTTCAGCATGCACTGTCAAGCAAAGCAGAGATAATTTGATAGCAGCACTTGAGTACGGAGGCCAGCCTGCAGATCTTGAGTTTTATGCGCGCGGTGGCCCCTGGCGGATACGTTGGCGCATCTCCTCCAACGAATTGCGGCGCGTAAAGAAGCTTTCCAACCACCAGGTAGCACCTACCTCAGCATAAGGCGCCACGATTCGACGCGCCCGAGCAGGGTGCTCACCTGGCGTAATGCCAATCTTCACAATATCAAAAGGCTCAGCTGAGGTCCTGTGATCCCTAACATAGCTCTTGATCTGCTCAACATCATCTGGCTGCAAGCCGCCCCGCTTCAAAGGAACCACGCCATCCCAACGCGCGGCCCGCCTGAATGGAGCCTTGTTGGGCCAAAAGCCGGCCACCCAGATGGGAATGCGCGGCTGCTGCAAGGCAGGCGGCCAGAATACAGTCTTCTTGATACGATAGCGGCGCCCCTGATAGCTAAAGGCCTCACCCTTCCAGAGCCCTGTCAAAACTTCAAGGCCTTCATCCAATTTTTCGGCGCGTACCAGATCATCTGATTCCTGGCCAAAGGGGGCAAACTCAATTCTGGGAGGATGGCCCAGGCCCACCCCAAGGATCAAACGTCCGGAGGAAAGGTGATCAAGGGAAACCGTCTCGCGCGCCAGCTGCCAGGGATGGCGGCGTGCCAATGGCGTCACTACAGTACCGATCCGAATGCGCTCGGTCAGCATCGCTACTGCACTTAACGTAATCCACGGATCAACCATAGTCACCGGCGGCGAGGCCCGATAGAGGATATGATCCCAAAGGAAAAAGCCATCCCAACCGGCCTGCTCTGCCTCATGAGCAAGCGCGGCCAAGGCGCGTACACCAGTTTCATCGCCAAAGTTCGGAACATAGATGCCGTAATACATCCTGCGTTCTCCTGAACAACAACGTTTTTCGCTAGTATAGCAGCCTTTTCCAGCCAGCGCTTGTCAAAATTGCTGGTAATCTGGCGCTTAAACGTGGGCCAGCTTTTCGGGATTGGTTATGATCCAGATAGTCCGAATCAGGTCTTCCTCTACCTCAATGGCCAGGACGGAGAACGGTTTATTGCCATCGCGCAGAATCACGGCTAGCTGACCGTTGATCTCGCTCAGCTCAATACGATAATCCTTTGGCCAGAAGCGCGTAGACCTCGCGCTTACGCGCGCCACGGCCTCTCGCCCACGGATGGGGCGTATGACAGCTCTGGAAGTCTTGCCGCCTCCATCAGCCCACAGCGTCACATTCTCAGCGAGCAGATCCATCAAGGGCTCAATCTCGCCAGTTTGCACGGCCTGCGAATAACGGCTGAGCAGTTGTTGATGGATTTGCGGCGAGGCGGGAAAACGCGGCCGATGCTCGCGCAGATGGAGCTTGGCCCGACTAAAAGAGCGACGACAGGCAGCCTCAGTCTTCCCGAGCATAGATGCAATCTCGGTAAACTCGTACTCAAATATCTCACGCAAAAGGAAGACAGCGCGCTCAAACGGCTGCAGCTTTTCCAGCAAAACCATGAAGGCCAATGAGACCGATTCCTCAACCTCCACGCGCTCCTCGGGGTCCACGACTGGCATATCTGTCACATGGATTGGCTCAGGTAGCCAGGGCCCCACATAGACCTCGCGCTTCCTACGCGCAAGCTGAAGCTGATCCATGCATAAGCGCACAAGGATTGTAGATAGATAGGCTTTCAGCGAGTGAATGTCCTCCTCAGCTGCAGCCTGATAGCGAATATAGGTTTCCTGCACCATATCTTCGGCATCCATCGCGCTCCCTAGCATCCGATAGGCAATGGAAAAGAGGTAGGTGCGATAGGTCTCAAAGTTTTCCACCCTGGTCTACCTTTCGTCGAATCATTGACATATCGTACCTTCTTATGTTGCATTTTGCAAGCGAAACGCGAGGCGTTCTGGCCATATTGACCCTCTCATTCTATGCATAAAGCTTATTGATAGCATGAAATTATCGATCATCATAAATAAAGAGGGTTAAGGCGTTGTTTTTGGGACAGGCTAGCGCTCTCTTTTGCGCATGAGCTAGAGGAGGTAAGCAAAATTGTAGAGGCGAGATACCAAATAGCGGGCAAAGACAGAAAATAGGAAAGGAATGTGTATTTTAATCCAGCCTTTGTTGCAGCATCGTGTGCGGATAGACAGCCACTGGACACTCATAGCTCCCGTCAGGATTACTTTCTCCCTCGTTAACAGCTGCCTGGTACCCTTCTGCATAGGGCGGAAATTCCTCAGAAACAGCAGATATTATTGGCCCTCTCCACGCCAGAATATAATTTAGAGCCCTCATCAAAGGACGACGACAGACGAATAGTACACAAGAGAAAGCCAAAGTAAAGGTTAAACCAAACAAAAGAGTGTGAGGTGCAGGAAAGAGTAAAGAATACCACTCGACGAACTCCTGAGTATAACAGAGGCACAAGCCAAACAATACTGCCCAGATATATAGTCCCCAATAAACTACTTAATGCATTTTCTCAAAGAGCTTGTTCTATCTTTATAAGAGAGTGTCCTAACCACAAGAATCAGTAGCGGAAAGGAGATAAGCGCGAAAGCATAAGCCGAACCGAGGCGAGCTGAAGAAAGGCTTCTGAACTGGTGGTGAGCCCTTCGTAGTCGCGAGCTAAGCGGCGGAAACGGGTGAACCAGGCCAAGCTGCGTTCGACGACCCATCGTTTCCTTTGCACCTGAAAACCCGTCTTGGGCCGGGGCAGCAGAACCGGTTGGCCGTCCACGAGGATCCAGTGCTGATGGGACCTATTGTGAGCCTGTGGCACCAGTTCTGTGGTCCAGTGCAATCGCTGCGCAATCCAGTCGAGCAATGGTCCTGTATAGCCCTTATCCGCAAAGAGGTGGCACAGACGCGGGAAAGAGCGCGGCAACTGGCTGAGCAAGAGCCTGGCCCCCACGCGATCCACGATGTTGGCGGCATGCACTTTGACAGCCAGAAGGAAACCCTGCGTATCCACGAGCACGTGGCGTTTACGCCCATAGATTTTTTTTCCCCGCGTCGAAGCCCTTGTCGCTTCCTGGCACGGGAGCCGTTTTGATCGACTGGCTATCGATGATCGCAGCGCTGGGTTCCGGGTCCCGCCCCATCTGGGTGCGTACCTGTCGGCGCAGGTGGGCCATGATGGGCTCCCAAATCCCCGCCTGCGTCCAGATGCGGAAGTAGTGATGGGCCGTTTTGCCATTGGGCAGGTCGTGCGGCATCTGTCGCCATGAGCAGCCTGTGCGCAACACATAGAGGATAGCATTGACGATTTCTCGTCGCTCGTGAAGGGCCGTTGTGGCCTGGGCAGAGACTGCTGGGATGAACGGCTTGATCAGCTCCCATTGCGCATCGGTCAGATCCGACGGGTAACGTTTTCGCTTGATTGGCTCACACATCTTGGTTCGTTCCTTTCGAGTTGTGCTTTCGGCTGAACTCTCCTTTCTCTGAACTATCGGCTCATTGTTCTAGCTAGGACACACTCTAATAAATTTATTACAGAATTTGACCTACTACCCGAGGAAAGGATACAGCAAAGCGAAACAAAACAGTGTAGATCATCTATTATCTGGAATACTGCTAAGCAGTGATCCCGGCCTGACAGGGCTATTTAATTTTCCTGTTTTGCCCCACCCACCCGCCCGAGAAGGAGGGAAAATGGGGCACGCCCCATACCCCGGCAGAGGACTGGCTGTCCTCTGATCCTTGTCCTCCGGACAGGGATACCTCTCTCCCAGAGAGGGTGCCCTCTCCAGTGGAGAGGTATCTCCTGCTTCTCTAAAAACTAAATAGCCCTGCCGGCCTGAAGCTCAGACTTGACACCCCTGCGGCGCTATCTGTTAGAATATATTTGGATCTTCTATACCGTACGCACGCATCCGTGCTTAGACACGATCAAGAAAGGCCATGAGAGCATGCAGCTACCACACCTCGCACAATCTCTCTCTTTGATCGTGTTCACCATGCCTTCCCAGCATCATAACCCGGCACATCTCCCGGCCCAGGGGATTAGTGTGTCCATTTGCGGTAAGGTAGACGTGCGCTGAGCGCTAACGTTTCTTTCCTTCCACACTCAAGATACAGTTAACCAGCCCCGGCCTCGCTATTCCCTGGCATCTTCTTGCCTTCTTTCCAATATTGATTAACAAACGCATCCCAGACAGTTACTATTGTCCCATAACAGCATTTTACACATAAGGAGCAAAACGATTATATGACCCCAAATGACTCTTTCCGTCGCGAGCTGGGCAATGGCCTCATCATGCGCTGGTCTACAGCCGAAGATATCGAGGGCATCGCTACCCTGCATGCTATGGTCCACCGTCAGAGCCCTGAAGATCCGCCCAATGCAGATTACCTTACAGCTATACAAGCTCTGATGAACGGCGATTATCCCGTTATGGGCCCCAACGACTTCGGCCTCATTGAGGATACCAGCAGGGAAGGAAACCCCGTTGTTGCCACTACCTGCCTCTGGCAGCATACCTGGGCCTATGAGGGAATTCCCTTTGGCGTCGGGCGCCCTGAGGCTGTGGCTACCGACCCGGCCTATCGCCATCGCGGGCTCGTACGTGCGCTCTTCGAGATGGTCCACGCCAGAAGTGAGGCCCGTGGAGATCTGGTCCAGGCCATTACTGGCATCGCCTACTTTTATCGGCAGTTCGGTTATGAATATGCGCTCGAATTAGAGGATCGGCGCTCCACTCCTCTGGCCCTGATTCCCCAGGCTAAAGAGGGTAAGTCCGAGCCCTTTAGCTTGCGCGAGGCGACCGCTGCTGACATCCCTGAGATTGAGCGGCTCTACTACCGGCGTCAGAGCAGTTCCATCGTCTGGTCCCTCCCAACGCGCGAGCAGTGGCTCTATGAAATCGAGACCTGGAAAAGACATCCCGAGCTGAGGCACACCCTCAACTTCCAGATGATTCTTAACGAGTTTGGTCAAACGATTGGCTTTGTGGCTTGCGATGCCTATCGGCGCGACACAACGCTCGGCGTCTGGCTGCTAGAGCTCGCCGAAGGCGTGAATATGCAGGCAGTCATGCCCTCACTTTTACGCGCCCTGCAGGCCATAGCCTTGAGCACCGGACTGGCCAAACCCAACCAACCGGCCTTGCAGGAACTCAGTTTCTCGTTAGGCACGACCCATCCCATTCATGAAGTACTGGGTGACGCGCTAGATCGGCCCAAAGAGCCTCCTTACGCCTGGTATATGCGCGTCAAGGATCTGCCGGGCTTCCTTAGACATATCGCTCCCGCCCTGGACAAGCGCTTAGCCGCCTCACCCATGGCCGGCTATACCGGCGAAATCAAGCTTGATTTCTATCGCGGCGGCCTGCGCCTGGTCTTCGAGCATGGCAGCCTGCGCAGCGCAGAGGATTGGCGCGTACCCATCTACGGTTCCGAGGGAGATGCTGGTTTCCCTCCAATGGTCTTTTGGCAAGTGCTCTTTGGCCATCGCAGCATTGGAGCTTTGCGCCACATATTCCCGGACATCTGGGTCAGCCACGAAGCCGGCCTGGTCCTCAAGGCGCTCTTCCCCACGCGACCATCATACGTACTTGCAGGGAACTGAGCCCTTGCTAAGGTTCGCTGTTTTGTCTATGAGTCGGGCCGCGGTGAGATATCCGGTAGAGAATTGGCCTGAGAGGGCGAGGTAATCCAACACCTTCAGTTTGGCGTAGAAGAGTACAGAAAGGAGATTCACGATGGCTCAATATAGCATTGGACGCCTCTTTGCCTTAGTAATTGGCATAATCTTCCTAGCTGTAGGTCTTCTCGGCTTTATTCTCAATCCGACCGCAGGTGCTCTGCTGGGGATATTCGCCGTCAACATCGAGCACAATCTTATTCATGTACTCGTTGGCATCCTGGGCATCGCTGCTGCCTTTACAGGAAAATCGCGCCTATATGCTCAGGCGCTCGGTATTGTCTATCTACTCGTAGGCATTTTGGGTTTCATTCCTGGGCTGGCCCCTGATGGTATGCTGCTGGGGTTGGTTCATATCAATCTTGCCGACAATTTACTACACTTGATTGTTGGTGGCCTGGCGGCTATCATCGGGTTCTCGACTCTCAGCAAGCAGCCAACTCCAGCACTTCAGCGCAGTTAGCTTCTCTAGCCAGGGCATTTTGCTAAACATGGTACGGCGATGGATTTTCCATCGTCGCTCCAGTTGAAAGCATCGCAAAGACCTCCACTCCGGATCAACACCCACCTCTTGTACGCTGGGATGGAGGGTGAGTACTGAAAATCACGCTCCCATAAAGCACCCCACCTGCTACCTGGAAGGCACGCAGAGGAACTCAAACACCCAGCGCACAGAATTATCCCACTTGACAGCCCCGCTTATCCCTTCTATACTTATAACCGAACGTTCGGTTGAAAAGGTGAAGCAATGTCAAAACAAGCTATCCAGAATGCAGCTCTGCTTCTCTTTGCCAGGCAGGGCTATGAAGGAACATCTATCGCGGATATAGCGCAGCAAGTGGGCATTCATAAATCGACAGTGTACGCCCATTTTGTCAATAAGGAAGCCTTGTTTCTTGCAGTTGTTGATGAGGTGTTGCAAAGCTATACGGAGAGCCTCGAACAGATGGTTCCTCCTTCTTTCCGAGACAGGCCGGTACAAGAGCAACTCTATGCAATCTTACGTGAGAGCAGCAGCATTTATCGGGCTGATGCGCCGAGAGTAGCATTATATAGGCGAGCGGTATTATTCCCGCCTCCTGCCCTCAGAGAGCAGATCCTTGAGCGGTTTGCACCCTTTGATAGAAAGATCACAACGCTCTTTACCAGCATTCTTGAGCAAGGGCTGGCTAATGGTGAACTACGTCAAGCTCCTCTCCTCGATCTGGTTGCCGCGTATAATTGTCTCTTTGATGGATTATTTATGGAGTTCTTCTATTATCCACAAGAGCAGTTTGAAGAGCAGCTGGAACGAGCCTGGCGCTGCTTCTGGGCAGGCGTTGCCAGGGAGCAATGAAAGAGCCTTTGCATCCTAGTTCAGGCCAAATAGTCTCCCGGCAACAAAGGAATAAGCAAGCAACTTTAAAGTTGAGTCTAAAGGAGAATCGCCGTGTAAAATTTAGCAGGAACTATCTTATGAACTGCCAGGGCAAGAGAGCATATCCCTGCTATGCTGAGAAGCGAGCTAGCAATATAACTACGAATATTTGTGTCTCTCAGTAGTTCTTGCCAACCTGCATGCAACAAAACTTCCCTTTGCTCGATCAGCTCGTCTTGCTTGATGGGTAGAGAGTGTTTTGCTGTACTTGCAGAGAAGAGGTGTAGCAAGTTCGTTCTCTTGCCCGTACATCAGCCGGTACTTTCAGGAGGTATTCTGTATGTCCAGGCCTACTATTTCTCACAAAATCCTTTTAACCATCTTTATTTGTCTTATGGTACTGTTAGTCGTAGCCTGTGGAGAAGCATCTCCACAGATAAATGATGGGAAGTCTCCTACTGCGCCCGCCAAAGACCAGACCTTGCGTTATCCAATCGGGTCGATAGATTTTGGCTCTTTGGACCCGGCCCTGGCCTATCAGACCATAGATAGCTACACGGTAAGGATGATCTATACAGGTCTGATATCAATCCAGGACAATGGCATGGTGATCGATCAGCTGGCTTCTTCGCATCATATCTCTTCAGATGGATTAACCTATACTTTCGTGCTCAAGCCCAACTTGAAGTTCAGCGATGGCACTTCCCTGACAGCGCAGGATATCGTCTACAGTATCGATCGGGCATTATCGCCAGCTACTAAATCGCCAACAGCCTCTTTCCTGGAGCCCATGAAGGATTGGAATAAGATGGTAACTGGCAAGGTCAAAACCCTGATTGGGGATAGTTTGTTTGCCAAAGATGATCATACAGTTGTTATTGTGCTGGACCACCCTGCCGCCTATTTTCTGACAACCTTTGCGATGGATACGACATTAACTGTAAACAGGAAACTTATCGAGAAATATGGCAGCAAGTGGACCGATCATCTGCAAGAAGGGGCGGAAACAGGTCCCTTTATGGTCCAAAACTACGACCATAACCTGGGCCTGACACTGGTTCCTAATCCCTACTACTCCGGCCCCAAACCCCAACTGCAAAAGATTGAAATGCTACGTTCTGGTAGTACAGACGCCAGCTTTAAGACCTACCAGACGGGACGGCTCGATTACTCTGAGGTTCCCCCTATCCAGCTCTTAAAAGTAAAGGGCCAGAAAGATTATCGCTCTATCCCTGCGCTAGCTATCGCATATGTCACGATGAACTATCTGGCCAGGCCATTTGATAACATTAAGATACGTCAGGCCTTTGCGCTGGCAATTAATAAGGATCTGATCGCACAGAATGTCTTGCATAACTCGGCGCTAGCGACAAATCATCTGGTGCCCGCCGGTATGCCAGGCTATAACGCAGCCTTAGTTGGCCCTGATGGTTCAGCAAGTACGCGAGGGAACGTAGCCAAAGCCAAACAACTATTGCAAGAAGGTATGCAGGAGGCGGGCTACAGCAGCGTCAGTCAACTCCCCCCGATTAAGCTTACCTATGCAGCCGACTCTGAGGTTAACGCAAGTGTTGCCGCAGTACTCATGCAACAATGGCAAACGATATTAGGGATCACTATAAAAACTGACGTGATCAGCGATAATATCCTGACGCAAAAGATTCTCGATAGTACTGGGAATGCGGGACCTTTACAGATCTGGTTCACAGAACTGGGAAACTATGCTGATCCGCAAGGCTGGCTCAGTTTTGATTTTGGGAAAGGGGCTTCTTTCAACAATATGAACTATGGACAGAACAAGAGTAGCACTGCCACAGCCCAGCAGGCAGTTCAGGATGAGTTGCAAAAAGCTGATATCAATCTCGACTTCACGGCGCGTATGCAGCAGTACAACGATGCAGAGCAGAAGCTGGTCAATGATGTGGCCTGGCTCCCTCTCTATCAAGAGAAATACCATACAGTGATCAATCCCAAATTGCATAATTTCCCTCTCAATCCTTCAGGGATCGTCGCCCCTGACGATTGGAGCAAAGTCTACTTTGGGCAATAAGATTCAGTAGCCCGGCTCAAAACTCACAGGATGTAGCCCACTCCCGGCTTAACAAGATGGGCTAATAAAACAGTAAACATTAAAGTGGGATTGAGATAGGTCCAGGACATCTCAATCCCACTTTGTACTTCATAGTTAAGATGGTCAAGCGCAAATCGCTTGACTGCATAATTAGCCGGCAGTATCTCAGTTCTAGCCCTTGACTGCCCAATCTTTAGATGCTCCGTTTGAAGAGGTGGTCGGAGCATCTAGTTTTCGCTCACTTCCGGCTCAATTGCGCGGCAGGCAGAGAAATCAGGGCGAGGTGAGAATAATGCCTTGTTCTCCCACGACTACAAAGTGCGAACCCGACCAAGTGACATCGGCAAACGTGTTAGAGACGTTCGGCAGGCCAGAAGGAATCGTCCAGGTGGCCCCATCTGGCGAAGTCAGGATCGTGCCTTTTTGTCCCACAGCCATACATTGCGCCTGCGAGCAGGCTACGCCATAAAGGAAGCGCTGGGAAAGAGATGCCGGGGTATGAGCCGTCCAGGTTACCCCATCAGGGGAGGTGAGGATGGTATTTTCGTATCCGTTCTTGATATCTTTGTTGCCCACAACCACCCACTGCGAGCCCGACCAGGCCACACGCCGGAGGTCATACGAGGAAACAGATGCAGGAAGGGCATGGGGAGTCCAGGTTACCCCATCTGGCGAAGTGAAGATCGCCCCTTTTCCATTCTCAGGCACAAACGTTCCTCCCACAGCCACAAACTGTGAACCTGACCAGGCTATACCGCTAAGAGTGTATCTGGAAAAAGCCGCTGGCAGAGCATGAGGAACCCAGGTAGTGCCATCAGAAGAGGTGGAGATCGCTCCTTTTCCCGCGGCCACCCACTGCGAGTCCGACCAGATAACATCGAGAGGCCCTATGTTTGCAGGAAGGTTGTGGGGAGTCCAGGTAGTGCCATCGGGCGAGGTGAGAATCGTGCTGTGGTCTGCCAACGCCCCTGCGGACCCCATAACCAGCCACTGTGAACCAGACCAGGCCGCACTTAAAAGGATGAGGGAAGGCAGAGAAGCAGGAAGGTTATGCTGAGTCCAGGTGGTGCCGTCGGGCGAAGTGAAGAGCGCGCTTTCATCTCCCACGGCCACCCACTGCGAGCCCGACCAGGCCACACCAAAAATATTCAAGGTGCCAGTGTGCGAAATGTGCCACGCGCTGGTGGCAGTTCCAGAAGAAGCCGTGCCGCCATGGTGGCTGGTCAGCGTATAGAGGCCAACACTCCCTCCAGCGAGCAGGAGCGCTATCAGCGCGACAAGACCCGCGATCCTGGCGGGCGAGAGCCGGCGTTTACTCCTCTCGCGCATGCGTCCAGGTGGGGATGTAGCAATGCTGGGAGGAGTAACCTGAACAAGGCCAGGTGCTTGAGCTGACTTAAGATGAGGGCCTTGCTCCTCTGTAGGCTCGCTCCCGACTGGCTGCACGCTTGACGAAGCCGAGAAACTCCCCACTTGTCCGATGTTCTTTTCGTCTAATGAGCCTGCACCCGTTGCTAGTTCCGCTGGCCTGCCGCCTTCGGTTCCCGACGCTGACGGCATAGAGCCGAGCAGTGCAGGAGCCTCGGTAGGAGCTGAATGGATCGTCTGCACAGAGGAAGGCGCTGAGGGAATAGCTTGCTGGGTGGGCAGTTCCGCGCCAGGATTAGGGGGAGTACCCAGCTCGCTAGTGAGCACGCGGATCGTAAGAAGCAGGATTGTATCCCCCGCTCCTGGCCTGCGCCGCTCTCCCTGTGCAGATAGATGCACAAGTTGCCCATCCTGCACGCCCGCCGGAATGGACACCTTGAGCTGGCGTCCACCGGGCAGCGTCAGCGTGCGCACCGTTCCGGCCTGCGCTTCCACAGCACTGATAGCCAGGGTTACCTGGACCTGATCGGTAAGCCGTGGCGGAGTCAAAGGAACATGAGCTGCGAGAGCCTGCTGCAAAGCTGCGGCAAAGTCGGAGATCGTGGGAAAGCGAGCCTCGGGCTGCTTGGCCAGAGCGCGCATCAGTACCGCATCCAACTGAGCCGAAAAGCGAGGGTCCAGGCTGCTCAGCGGTGGAGGCGAACTGCTCAGGTGCTGGAACATCAGCGGCCCCGGCGCGCCGACAAAGGGCGGGCGACCCACCAGCAGTTGGTAGGCCATCACGGCCAGCGCGTACTGATCGGTCGCGGGAACTGCCTGGCTCTGCCATTGCTCGGGAGCCATGGCTACAGGCGTACCACGAATCACCTGGCTGGCGCTGGCGGTCGCCGAACTCAAGCGTGCGATGCCGAAATCGGAGAGTAGCAGGTCGGCAGGCGCCTCCTTGCGCTCGCGAATCAGAAAGTTAGAGAGCTTGACATCCTGGTGCACAATCTGGTGATCATGGGCGTGCTGTAATGCCTCCGCAGCCTGCCTGAGCCAGTGAGCTACCAGCCCGGGCGCGGGCGGGCTCGCCTGGCCAGCTCGATGTAACCAGTCGGCCAACGATCCTTCACGGCGATAGGGCATCACCAGATACAGGAGAGTCGTGTTGCCAAAGGGATGCTCTCCATAGTCAAAGAGTGGGAGAATGTGAGGATGATCGAGCCTGGCAACCGCTCGGGCTTCGCGTTGAAAAAGGCGAGCCGCATCCTCCTGCATCTGGCTCGAAACTGAGGGATTGATCTCGACCTTGACCACCTTGAGAGCGACCCGTTGCTCAATACGAGCATCTTCGGCCAGGTAGACATCGCCCATCCCACCGCTGCCTAGCAGGCTCACAATGCGATAGCGGCCAAGTTGCTGCCCTTGCAGAGACATAAGCACCTCGCAGATTCGTCCTGGCTTTCCCAGAACGGGAAAGCAATCCACACAGAGCCGAGAGTCCGGTGGCAGAGACAAGGAAGTATGTCCAGGCTCTCGCTGCGGAGCCTCGGTCCTCGTCATCGGCCGAGCTATCTAGCAAATAACCATCTGCCCAATTTGTTGCAATACTCTTAACCGCAAGTATAGCTGAGATCAAGGAAAGGAGCAAGTTTTTGCCGCCTTATTTGACTCTGCTCTCTTTTGGGCTTAGTCCTTGCTTGCCAATACTGGCAGGCACTAGATACTCTTCTGGACCAGGAGTGCGTTTGCTTACGCTTCTGCGAGGAGAACAGAGATGGAACGAATTCCCTCTGACGATCCTGAAACCAAAGCAATAGGTGACGCCATCTCAGAGGGAATACGACCAGTTATTTAGCAGCTCGCCAGCGCTTCTGCCAGGAGCTATAGAGCACATAGCCTCCAAGCAAGAATAGACCTGCAATGCACAGCCAGACAAAGAGATCCCCAATGAAGGGATATATCGTTAGCGCTCCCTCTCTGGGCACATAAGCGATCATAGTTTGCGCATCAGTCGTGAAGTAGTCAGTCGCTGCCAGGACATGCCCCTGATAATCCACGCTCATCGCCAGACCATTACTTGTTTGTCTGACCACTGAGTAGCCATCTTCAATAGCTCGGAAGGTGGCATTCTGCGTATGCCAGGGATCAATTCCCTGCCAATCATTTGAGGGAACAAGCATGATATCAGCGCCCTTTCTTCCCCCCTGGCGCATCAAATCAGGATCATCGGCATCAAAACAGATCACATTTGCCAGGCGCCCATAGAGAGTGTCTACAACCGGAACGATTGGATTTCCTGGAGTATAGGTTTCCGTCCCAAAGGGATGGACTTTATGATACGTCCAGAGCACACGTCCCTGCGGATCAAGCAGAATAGTCTTATTCTCTGCATAAGGAGCCTGATGCAGGAAAACTATAAGCCCCATCTCAAGATAGATACCAGTCTTGCGAGTCAGGTTCTTGCCGCCCTCGATCAATGCCGTTTCATCTTCAGCAAGCGTCATGGCCCCTCCTTCAGGCCAGACAACGATTTTTGCTCCAGCCTGTGCCTCCTGCAGGCTTCGCTTCAGTAGTTCCTCATTGAGAGCTGCAAATTCAGGGCGCAGTTGTGCGGGATTAGCATGAGCAAGTTGCTCACTCGTTGGAAAGTTTCTTAACGCTTCAAGAGCCTTATGCGAGGCCGCGGGCGCAGCGCTGATTCCTGCGACGCGAATGGTCGAGGCAGAGGGAGGAAAGAAGGCAAGCCTGCAGCCTCCGCCCAGCAAAGTCAGCGCAAGCACGCCACTGTAAAGTAAGGTCGTCAGGCGTATTCTGGGCCAGGCAAAGTGCTGTTCCCAGATCCAGTTACCGACAGAGGCAAACCAGGCTATAAGAAAGCTGACTCCATAGACGCCAGTAATGGCGACAATTTGTATGAGCGGAAGGTTGCCCTGTTGTGTGTATCCAAGTAATCCTCCGCCCGTACCATAAGGCACAAGTGTCGTAAGGTATTCGCAGGCAACTCTACTCAATGGAAAGATCAGGGTCGCCAGCAATCCACTTCCCGCGCCGAGTCGAGGAGCAAGCAGGCGATCGAGTAGAAAAGGTAGCAGCAGCATAGTGCCTAAGATCTGCGCGCTAATGAAGATGAAGGGAGTGAGTATCTGAGACTCATAGAGAAAAAAGAGTGTAGCACCTGCTGAAGCTAACCAGAGTCCTAAGAGGCCAACGACTATGTTGCTTGTGCGCATAAAGCGCAAGAAAAAGAGCGGATAGAGCCAGGCCGCCAGAGGGATGTCCCAGCGCCCATTGGCGGCAAAAAGTGAGAGAAGAGTACCAAGTATCAGCCAGAGATAGCCCAGCCGCTTATCAGGCTCTACCTGATAGGCATGAAACTTTTTTTGCATAGAATCTTCCATCTTTCTTAGGGGGCCAGGGCACGACGGTATTGCCAGCTCTGACTTGTCAATCCAGAAGAAACGCCTGGTCCACCTCTATCGTTTCCCACCGAACGTTCGGTTACATTATAGAAAGGAAAGGCGTTATCTGTCAAGAGAATCGCCGCTGGGATTTCTTCGGCCTGACCCGCATGGATCTCAAAGCGATTTTCTGCTGATGGAAATGCCACTCTTCATAACTATTTTTATTTGCCCTGACGCGAGTTCTCGCTTAGCCTTCCCTCTTTTCTTTAGCCGTAGCGTCCTTGTGGAGACGCGCTATCTCTTCCTCGACAGCTTCATTGTTGTGCAGCATAAATTTTAGAATTACTGCTAATTCCTCATCCGAATAGGCAGCGCTCACCTTTTCCAGGACGCGCGCCATGGGGACAAAATACTCGCCGACGCTTGCAGCCCGTTCCTGCTTCAGCTCGATGAGTACGCTACGCCGATCATGAGGATTGCGCACTCGCTGAACATAGCCTGCCTTTTCCAGACGGTCAATAATAAAAGTGGCAGCGCCAGTTGTGAGCCCCGTGTGCTCGGCAAGCTGCCCTGCCGTTAACGCGCCTTTTTGGGCCAGAAGACTTGCTACCTTCAGATCCGTTGGATGGATGCCTAACCGTGTGGCAACTGCCTGATTGAAGAGCACTCCGTTGGCGCTACCACGCAAAGACTCCCGATTGAGGCTCTGTAAAATCTCTTCTCGCTTGCTCGTCTCTCTTGACATCTTCAATCCCTCTGGGTATACTACATTTATCTTAATGATTGTAATACATAGCGTTTGTGATAATTATTCGTTGGGATATATTATCGCTAAGCTACTAGAGTATATCATAGGGCAAGGCAGATGAGAGATTTGCAAAGCGAATTGGCCGCCAGCGCCATCTTTTTGCTTACCTTGTAGTCTCCTTGTCACTACTATACAGCCTGCAAAGCAGGAATAAAGCTTTACAGAATTATTCTAGAAAGTAGTCAAGGATGAAAAATCAACAAGTAATAAGACCCGTCCTGATTGTGGGCGGTAGTCTGGTCGGCATGACGACGGCCCTATTTCTGGGTCGGCAAGGCATTCCAGCCCTTGTAGTCGAGAAGCACGCCGCGCCCTCGACCCATCCGCGCGCCTCCGGATTCAATCCCCGCTCCATCGAAATCTACAGTTCTGCAGGCCTGGAACCGGCTATTCGCGCGGCGGAGCCTGGACTGTTTCGGGGCAGCGGTGTACTTCGTGTAGAGACCCTGGCCGGCAAAGAGATCACCTGGTATACACATAGCATCTACGAGCCAATCGACGACGTTTCGCCAGTAATGGGCAGTATCATCCCACAAAAACTGCTGGAGCCCATCTTGATTGAGCGCGCTAAAGCCCTGGGGGCCGAGGTACGCTACAATACCGAGCTTGTGAATGTTGCGCAGAGTGCAGACGCAGTGCAGGCAGTGCTCAAGGATCGCGAGACTGGCGAGGAGCAAACGATCCATGCTCGTTACCTGGTAGCAGCTGATGGTTTCCAGAGCCCGACAAGAAAAGCTCTCGATATTCCCTTCTCTGGCTATGGCATACTTTCTAACCATGTCTCCATCTTCTTTCACGCCGATCTCAGCGCCGCGCTGCGTGGGCGACGCTTTACCCTCTGTTATGTCGATAATGCGCAGATTCAAGGGGTGCTGGGAATCGTTGACGAGAGCGCAAAGTACGCGGCATTTGTGATCACGCTGCGTCCGGAGGAAAAGGTAGAAGATTATGACGCTCAGCGCTGTATCGAGGCGGTGCGCGCGGCCATCGGTCTGCCCGAGCTTGAGGTTGAGCTTGAGGCCATACTGCACTGGGTTATTGCTTCGCAGCTCGCCGATCGCTATCAACAGGGGCGCATCTTCTTAGCCGGCGATGCGGCTCACGTCGTGCCACCAGTGGGAGGTCTGGGAGCAAACACAGGGATTGCCGACGCCCATAACCTGGCCTGGAAGTTGGCCCTTGTCCTTAAGGGACAGGCCGCACCGGAGCTGCTAGCAAGCTATGAGATGGAACGCCGCCCCGTTGCTAAGCAGGCTGGCGAAGTAGCCTTTGCCGGTTATGTGGAACGCATGGCTCCGCACCTAGCGGCACAAGCTCCAGAGGTTACGCCTATCGAACCATTCTCCTTACTCCTGGGCTATCACTATCATTCGAAGGCGCTTATTGAGGAACCAGAAAGTGCGCATAAGCTCAACGATGATCCGCACCATCCCTCGGCGGCTCCCGGCACGCGTGCCCCTCATATCGTATTAGAGCGAGCGGGCCAGAAGATCTCTACTCTCGATTTGTTTACAGGTCATTTTGTCCTGTTGACAGCAAAAGATGGTAAAGCCTGGCAACAAGCGGCTCAACAGGTGACGCAGCTTACCGGCTTGCAGATAGAGAGCCATTGTATCGGCAAATCCGGCGACGTGCAAGATCCACAGGAGCGCTTTTTGAGCACCTATGGAATCAGCGCAAGCGGAGCCGTCATCGTACGTCCAGATGGTTTTATTGCCTGGCGAAGCAGAGCGCTTGTTCCAGAGCCAGAAAAGATGCTTAAACAGGTCTTTGCTCAGCTCCTTGGTCGGCGTATAGAGCCCTGATAGCAGGCCTTCGGCCATGCTTACTCGCTATCCAATGAAGATAGCTGTATGGGATCATGGCGCAGGTTTGAGACTGCGCGGTAAATTTGCGAAGCATACACAAAAGAGAGAGATATATGGAAAGATCGAACATCCCAGAAGAAATCCAGCAATGGAACGCAAGAATCAGGCAAAATCCAGAACTGACTGAAGGAATGGGCCACGTCCATCTCTTGAGCGTTCCGGGGCGCGTGAGTGGGCAACTCCGCGCAACGCCAGTATCCCCTATTGAATACGCGGGGCAGCGCTGGCTATTTGCTGGCTTTGGCGAGGCGGATTGGGTAAAGAACCTGCGCACCTCGCGATGGGGCATCCTCACCAAAAGGAAGCAATTAGAGCGCATAACAGTTGCCGAGGTCGAGGTAGAGAAGCGCGCGCCACTTTTACATGCGTTTGTGCAGCACATTCCAGCTGAGTACTTTTCCCTTTCGGTTGGACCGGATGAGCCGCTTGAAGCCTTCGCCGCCATAGCGGATCGTCATCCCGTCTTTCAAATACTCACGGCAACGTCAATCAGCTCCTTTGCGGATGCAATCGGCAAACAAACTCAATAGCAGAGCAGAGATTTTGCTATCTCTTCTTCAAAAAACAATGAAGGAAGCTGGGAAAATAAGAGCTCTTGACGATGGAACAGGGTATGGTTGAAAAAACGCTGGGAAGCAGACCGAGCGCTCGCTGAATTCTCTTGACACCGGAGTATTTACGGTGGTATTCTTCAGTATAGGTATACCTCCGTAAATACCACCATTTTCCAAGGAAATAAATGAGCGGAGAAGTAGTCCAGCTTTAAAAGCAAAGGACGAGGAGAAGATACCCTATGACCAATACATCCATGACCGATGTTCTTATTGTTGGAGCGGGACCGGTCGGCCTGACGCTAGCCTCTGATCTTGCCCGTCGCGGCATTGCTTGCCGCATTATCGATAAATCGCCGGTATACCCCATTGGGACACGAGCCAGAGGTATCAGGCCTCGCACCCTGGAAGTCTTTGAGGACCTGGAAGTTCTTGAGGCGCTCCTTGCTTACGCGGAACCTCCCATGCCCACGCGCTTCTATGACCAGGAAGGGAAACTTTTTCGCGAAGCCCCTGCACCTTATCTACCCCCAACTCCTGATGTGCCTTATCCAGGCAGCCTCTACGTCAGCCAGCAATATACTGAAACCGTTTTGCGCAAGCGGCTGGCAGCTTATGGCATCTCAGTGGAGTTGGATAGAGCGCTGACTGGCTTTACCCAGCACGCTGATTATGTTGTCGCCTCTATTCAGCATGCCGGATCGAGTGAAGATGTACAAGCGCGCTACCTTGTGGGCTGCGATGGTGGAAATAGTACGGTGCGCAAATGCGCGGGCATCTCATTCCTTGGTGAAACCAGGGAAGAACAGAGTATCCTGTTCGGCAATCTTAGCGTCAGTGGAGTGGACCCCTCGTTCTGGCACATCTGGACTAGCCTGCCTTTGACGCTCAATTCGATGCCTCGTAGTAATACCTGGTTTTTCACCGCCCCCCTTGTGCCTGATGAGCATGGCAAGTTGCCGCCCGCCTCAGTAGAAACCTTTCAGCGCATCTTTGATGAAAATGTGGGCCTACCCGGCGTGCGGTTTTATGATCCTACTTACCTATCCATCTATCAGGTAAATATCCGTATGGTTGACCGATATCGCGAAGGGCGGGTCTTCCTCGCGGGCGACGCCGCTCATGTCCATACGCCCGCTGGTGGGCAGGGCATGAATACAGGTATTCAGGACGCCTATAACCTTGGCTGGAAACTTGCTCACGTACTCCGTGGCGCGCCCGCTGCGCTGCTGGAAACCTATCAGGAAGAACGTTTCCCCATTGCACAACACGTGCTCGCCTCCACAACTGCGCGCGGCGAGGCCTGGGCTGGACCCACAGCCAACCCTTCCACAAGAGCACAGAACATGGAGAAGATGTTCCAGGGGAAAGATCCCTTCGGTGATGTCACGCAACTAAGCCTTACCTATCAAGGCGGCCGTCTGGCACGCAATCTGGATGATGCTACAGGTCTCCGCGCGGGAGACAGGGCTCCCGATGCGCCTTGCCTTGATGCAAAGAGTGGAGAACAGGTTCGGCTCTTCGATCTGTTGCGAGGAACGCATTTTACTCTGCTCGTTTTCGGTGATCTCTTTGCACCATCGCTCGCCCAACATTTCCTTAGTCATCTCCATGTGTATCATATTCTGCGCCCTGGCAAGGCAACTGAGAATGGCCAACATATCTTGATCGACAACGATGGGCATGCTTATCGCGCTTATGCTATTAAGAATGATGCACTGTTCTTGATTCGTCCCGATGGCTATATCGGCCTCAGCGGAGGGAGATGGAATGATCGGGTAATCGCCGACTATCTGCGGGAAGTTATCTAATGCTTTCGGACCATATACCGGTGCAGCCATCAGAATAAGATAGGTTACAGAGTATCTTCTGTTAGCGTTTCTCGCAAGAGATCGGCAAACACGCGCCTCCTATGCTTTGAGTCAGTATGTTTTTCCAAATGGCTGCTATTCACCTATAAAGCATGTTCTCAGGATCGTCCCAAGCCAGTATAGAGGCGCTCAATACACGAGCGCGTCACGCTCTCCAGCCCTTCGGGACCATCGGCATATGGATGCATCTGATCTTCGATCACTAGAATACTCACCCCGTGCAGCATTGACCACAATACGCCAGCCAGCTCGCCAGGATCGCCCTCAACAATCTCGCCTCTGGCCTGGCCCTGGCGTACGGCCTCCACATAGAACTTAAAAACAGCCTTTGAGGCGCGATATAAATCCGGATACGCTTCACGATTGATAACGCCCCCGCTAAACATCTCGCGCATAAGCCAGGGGTTATCTACAGCAAAGCCCACATATGCCCTGGCAATGCTGAGCAATTGAGCATAAGAGCTATCTGGCGCCTCCTGCAGTGCGCTTTGAATGCGTTCGGCCAGGCGCTTAAAGCCTTCTTCGCTAAGCGCTGCAATCAAGGCCTGCTTGTCGGCAAAGTGACGATAGGGAGCGGCATGGCTAACCCCCGCTTTGCGCGCAACCTTGCGCAGATCAAGCGCGGCAGCGCCACCCTCGGTGAGCAGTTCTAACGCAGCCTGTAACAAGGCGTTGCGCAAATCCCCATGATGATAGGGCTTGCCCTTTGAGCGCTCCAGGCTTTCGTTCATCTTCACCCTCCAGCCAGTCAATTCACAAAGTTGACAGTGCCAACAATGTTGACAATAGAAACATGCTATGTTAGAATGTTGACAGTGCCATCATACACGATAGCAAGACAAGATGCAAAAGAGATGAAGGAGTTCTAGTTATGTCACAGACCGCAAAAATCGCCTTGATCACCGGGGCTAATAAGGGTATTGGCTTTGAAATCGCCAGGCAACTAGGCGAGCAGGGCTTGACCGTGCTCGTCGGCTCACGCGACCTGGCCAGGGGAGAAGAAGCCGTAAGCAAAATCCGTGCCGCTGGCAGCGCTGCCTATTCTCTACAGATCGATGTAATCGAGCAAGCAACTATTGATGCCGCAGTTAAGCATGTCGAGCAGACGTACGGTCGGCTTGACGTATTGGTTAATAACGCCGGGATTACGCGCGGATTTAATTTACTGCCCAGCCAATTTACTATCGAGCAGCTACGCGAGGTCTACGAAACCAACGTATTCGGCGTATTCGCAGTCACTAAAGCCATGTTGCCGCTCTTGTATCGTTCGCAGGCCGGACGTATCGTCAACCTATCAAGTCCGATGGGCTCGCTCACCCTGAACAGCGATCCCAGTTCCATCTATGCCACATTGCCGCCTTCCCTGGCCTATAACTCTTCGAAGACCGCGCTTAACGCCCTTACAGTCTTTTTTGCCCGCGAACTGCGCGACACCAATATCAAGATAAATTCGGTAAGTCCGGGCTACTGTGCCACCGATCTCAACGGGCACACTGGATATCGCACGGCACAGCAGGGCGCACAGCTCCCGGTAGCCTTCGCCACTCTGCCCGCCGATGGGCCGACAGGTGGCTTCTTCGAAGACAACAAGGCAGTTCCCTGGTAGTTTTCCTCTTTAGCACCCATATCTCATAGGTCACTCTCGGCTTGATAACTCTGCAACCCTTGCTCTCGCCCGCCAGCGGGAGCAGGAAGAGATTAGCCAGCCCCTTGAGTGGGCAGATTATATAGGATGCTTAAGGCCCAGGGTATTTTCTCGGATGTGCAAGACGCGTTGAAAAAAGAAGGTTTCCTCTCGCATCAGCGATTGTAGACTCTACTTTACCAAGCAGCTTATCAGGCTGATGGACCACTTTGTTATTTTGACTGATACAATGTTCGGCCTGGTCGTTGACCGATAAAATGCCGAAGCGGACAAACTGGTTGTCAATCACACAGTTCCCAAACACCCCGTTAGGGCGTAAACCGTTTCCAATGGCCTTCGGAGATCACTTCGACTTCGCCATCGATCACTTTGATAGCGGTCTGATCGTCGATTGCATACGCTGGTACACCCAACCCGGCGGCCCATCTTTCTGCGTCTGCCAGCGAATTTTCCGGCAGAGAGGGATGATCCAGGTGCGGAAACATCGCAAAATCAACAAGTCCCAGCGTTTCATCGCCACCAGTGGGCGGTTTCCAGCCAACAAAGTCCTCCCCGATACGCGGAGCCATCACCATGCTCCCGGCACTCAGCCCCACCCAAACCTTCTCGGGAAGCTCCGGCAAGAGGTCCACAAGCCTGGACTGCCGCATCCAGTGGCACAGATACAGTGCATCGCCACCGTTCACCAGCAGGACGTCTGCCTCTCGGACCCAGGGGACCCAGCGCTCTTCACCGATGCTGGGCAGTGCGGTGAGCTCCAGCACGCCCAAGGACTTCCAACCCAGCTCGCACATGGGTGTGGAGGACTGACCGGTGATGAAACGCCATGCCCCACCAGGACTGCCCGAGGGGTGCCCGTATCCCGCAGTGGGGATGCAGAGGGCATTGGACTCGGCAATGGATTTGCCCAGCAGATCAACCAGAGCATTACGAATGCTGTCGTTTTTGATGCCAGCAGACGTGAGCAGCAATTTCATGATTCCTCTCCTTGATGGTTTCATGGGAGCCGAAAAGCTCCTCCAGTCCCTCTCGCGAGAGGCCAAGGCCAATCTCCCCCGGAACGCAACGACTGTGTTTTTCATAGCGCTGAGTCCTCTGCTCTCGCTGTTAGTCTTGCGCACAAAGGTCTTTCGCTCCCTCATTGTACGCAGACATTCTACCGTCTAACAAAGCAAAAAACTTCTTTAAACTTGCTCTTTTGCCATGCAGAATGACCACAATACATTCCAAAAACCGGCTTTTAGTCGGACCACTTATGAAATTGACCCATTATCAATGTGGTATACTAATGCGTGAAATCACGCAGTTATGAGTATCTACAAGGCTTTCCAGAAACACGCCGCCGCAAGAAACGAAGCAGCTTTGACGCCTATGCCCCTTCCGTCCTCAAACGTAAGAAATCGAACGAGACCAAGCAGCCGCGCAAGCGGGACTCACGCTGCCGTACAAGAATGGCGTCGTGGAAGGTGCATCGCCTCAAACTCATCAAAAGGATGGTGGATGGACGGGGCGATGTCCTCTGCTTCGCCAGCGTTTGTTCCAGTGTGCCTGATTGATCCCCGTGAGACTGAATAAGGAGGAGAACCATGACCCTTCGCAACCATCTCCCAACCGCCGTTATCATTGAACATCTGAAAGCCGCCGTTCCCTCTCTCATGAAAGACGCACATGTTCCAGGTCTGAGTCTCTCTTTGATCCGCGATGCACAGATTGTCTGGAGTGGTGCATGGGGTGTCAAACAGGCCGAGACGGAAGAGCCTGTGACGATCCACACCATTTTTCAGGCGGCTTCCTTGAGCAAACCATTGTTCGCCTATGCTGTGCTCTCGCTGGTGCAACGAGGAAGCATCGAGCTTGATCGTCCTGTGACATGCTATCTTCCGACTGCTTTTGTTCCTAATGACCCTCTGCTGGAGCGCATTACGGTGCGCATGGTGCTCTCGCATCTGACTGGTTGGCCCAACTGGCGTGAGGATGGGCAGCCGTTAGTGCGTCTTCGAGCCCCAGGAGAACATTTTGGCTACTCTGGCGAAGGGTTTGGCTATCTCCAGCAAGCAGTAGAATGCGTGACAGGCCAACCTCTGGAGACCTTTATGCAACAGAGCGTCTTCGCTCGGCTCGGGATGTCGCACAGTAGCTATCTGTGGGGGAGTGGTGAGGATGCTGAGAGCGCTACCGGGCATGATCATCTGGGGAAACCATTACCCTCCTTTACGATGGATTTGCCTCATGCGGCGGCAAGCTTGCAAACAACGCCATCAGATTACGCTCGTTTTCTATGTGCGCTGCTTGAGCCCAGCGCCGCCCCAGGCACGCTGTCCCTGGCTTGGAGAGAAGAGATGCTTCGCCCACAAGTCCAGCTAGAGGCTGAGGTAGCATGGGGATTGGGCTGGGGACTTCAAAACACAAAAGATGGATGGGCATGCTGGCATTCAGGAGATAACCCAGGGTTCAAAAATTTTACGCTCGCCTACCCCCAAATACAGATAGGTATGGTGATCATGACGAACGGTGATGGTGGGGCGGCTTTATGGGAGCCTCTTCTTCAGACAAGCCTTGGTGGACGATACCCTTTGTTTGCATGGATAGCACGTCAATGATGGCAAGAACGAGCTTGTGCCGAGGAACTCCTCTTCCCGCAAAGGTCAGCCGCCAGTTTGAAGTCACTTCAGAAAGCGATCGGACATCACCGAAAGTGAAGGATTCCTTATCATAGCCAGCTTTGTTTTGAGCCATATTGTGTCCGAGGCGGCTAAAACGTTTGGCAATCACAGTTGTTGTTTGTCGAACTACCCAGATTTTTGTTACAATAACGCATATTCTCTCGTTCAGCCTCATTTTTACGGCTGGGGTATGTTTCTGAAGGAGGACTCATGGGAACCACTGGCTATCTTCGCTTTCCAACCATATATCGCGATCAGCTCGTCTTTACCGCAGAGGATGACCTCTGGCGTGTCTCTATCAACGGCGGGCGCGCCGAACGATTGACCGCCGGCGTGGCAGCGGCCACCAGGGCACATTTTTCGCCGGATGGCCAGCAGATTGCCTTTACCGGCAATGACGAAGGCCCCGATGAAGTCTATGTGATGCCCGCCGATGGCGGGCCGTCGCGCCGCCTGACCTATCATGCCGGGCACGCTGAAGTGGTTGGCTGGCAGCCTGACGGAGCACAGATCCTCTACGCCAGTTCGGACGGATTGCCCTCGCTCCGCTGGCGTATGCTCTCTGGCATCTCGCCTCAGGGCGGCGAGCCAGTTCGGCTACCCTATGGCATCGCCAACGCCATAGCCTTTGGCCCCAATGGTGCCGTTGTGCTGGGCCGCAATATGCGCGAGCCAGCCTTCTGGAAGCGCTATCGCGGTGGGACTGTGGGCTATCTGTGGATCGATGCGCAGGGAACAGGCGAGTTTAAGCGGCTGCTCGATCTCAACAGCAATATCGCTACCCCTTGCTGGGTGGGGAATCGTATCTTTTTCCTTTCTGATCACGAGGGCATAAGTAACGTCTATTCCTGCCTGCCCAGCGGCGAGGATCTGCGGCGCCATAGCAGCCAGGAAACGTTCTATGCGCGTAATCTCGCTACCGATGGGCATCGCTGTGTCTATCACGCGGGTGGTGATCTGTTTGTGCTCGATCCAGCCAGCAACCAGGAGACGCGGCTGAAAGTTGATCTAGCGGGATCGCAAGCGCAGCGAGCGCGCCAGTTTGTCTCTGCTGGCAAATTCATGGACTCCTATGCGCTGCATCCCAAGGGTCAGGCAGTAGCCCTCACCACGCGCGGCAAAGCCTTCAGCTTGAGCAATTGGGAAGGAGCAGGAGTTCAGCATGGGCAGAAAGATGGCCCGCGCTATCGCCTGATAGACTGGTTGGCCGATGGCAAGCGCCTTGTCGCTGTCAGCGATGCTGGCGATGAGCCGCGCCTGATTGTCTTTCGTGCCGATGGCTCAACACCTGATCGCACGTTGGGCCAGCTCGATATCGGCCATGTGACCGCGCTGCGGGCCGCGCCGGTGGGCGATCTAGTGCTGTTGGTAAACCACCGCAACGAAGTGCTGCTGGTGGACCTGGCAGCGGAAACCCTGCGCGTGCTTGATCGCAGCGACTATGGCCGCCTTGAAGATGGCGAGCTTGTGCATGGCATTGCCTGGTCCCCCGATGGGCGCTGGGTCGCCTATGAGCAGGCTATCCAAGCGCAGCAGAGCATCATCAAGCTGTGTCGTCTTGAGAGTGGCGAGACCTATCAGGTGACGGATGCAGTTCGGCGCGATACCAAACCGGCCTTCGATCCTGCCGGGCGCTACCTCTACTTTTTGAGCGCGCGCGACTTTGATCCGGTGCCCGATGCTATGCACTTTGAATTTAGCTTCCCCAAGGGCGTGCGTCCCTACCTGATTACGCTGCGCAAGAACCTGCGCTCACCGTTTCAGCCAGAATCGTCGCTGCTTACCTCAGAGGATGAGGTGAAGAAGGCAGAGAAAGCAGGAGGCAATCCATCAGAGCCCGAGCGCGTGGAGATTGACCTGGATGGCATCACTGATCGCATCGTGGCCTTCCCTGTTCCAGAGGGTCGCTACGGACGGGTTATCGGCGCGCGCAACGGCGCATTCTTTACTTCGCTACCAATCGAGGGTATACGTACTGATGAAATGCTCGGCTACAAACCGAAATCGAACGGCAGTCTGGAATGGTACGATTTCGAGAAGCGCAAGCAGGAGCATATTGCCGATGAGATCGGCGATATCAGAGGAAACGCCGATGGCACGATGGTGCTCTGTTACTCCCATGATCGGCTACGCGTCCTCAAGGCCGGTGAGAAGCCGCCAGAAGGTTCCTCCTCCTCTGCTGCTGACAAGCCTGGGCGAGAATCAGGCTGGCTTGATCTTGAGCGCCTCAAAGTTTCGATCCGGCCAGGGGCCGAGTGGCGCCAGATGTTTGGCGAGGCCTGGCGCTTACAACGCGAACAGTTCTGGGTGGCTGATCTGGCCGGCGTGGATTGGCAAGGCGTCTATGCCCGCTATTCACCGCTGGTGGAACGGCTTACCTCGCGGGGAGAGCTCTCGGATCTCCTCTGGGAGATGCAGGGCGAACTTGGCTCGTCGCATGCCTACGAGTTTGGGGGCGAGTATCGTTCCCACCCCGAGTATCATCAGGGTTTTCTTGGCGTGGACTGGCGCTTCGATGCAGACGAGGGCGTCTATCGTATCGCTCATATCGTGCGCGGCGATCCCTGGAATGCTAAAGAGACTTCGCCGCTGCTGGCACCAGGAGTAGATGCGAAAGTAGGCGACGCAGTGCTGGCGATCAACGGGCAGCATCTCACAGCGGAACAGGGACCGCAACAGCCCCTGGTAAACCAGGCGGAGACAGAGGTGCAGATCCTCCTTCAGCCTACCAATGGTCCGGCGCGCAGCGTGACAGTGCGGGCTCTGGCCTCTGAATTCGGCGCGCGCTACCGTGATTGGGTAGAGGCTAACCGCCGCCTGGTGCATGAAAAAACGCATGGGCGCGTTGGCTACGTGCATATCCCTGATATGTGGGCGGATGGCTACGCAGAGTTCCACCGCTATTACCTGGCCGAGTATGACCACGAGGGGCTGATCGTTGATGTACGCTGGAACGGTGGCGGCGCAGTGTCAGGTCTGGTGCTGGAGAAACTGGCGCGACCCCGGCTAGGATACGCGTTCCAGCGCTGGTCGACACCCGATCCGTATATCTACAATTCTCCGCGCGGCAAGCTTGTGGCAATCACCAACGAGAACGCTGGCTCCGATGGCGACATCTTCTCCCATACCTTCAAATTGATGGGACTGGGGCCGCTAATCGGCAAGCGTACCTGGGGTGGCGTCATTGGCATCTCGCCATATATGCCGCTGGCCGATGGGACCATCACTACCCAGCCAGAGTTTAGTTTTTGGTTCAAGGATGTGGGCTGGGGCGTCGAGAATTATGGCACCGACCCAACGATTGACGTAGACTACACACCACAGGATTACGCGCGTGGCTTTGACCCACAGCTTGAGCGCGGCATTGCTGAGGCGCTGCGTCTGATTGAGGAATATCCTGCCGCGACACCGACGCCAGAACAGCATCCCTATCGCGGCTACCCCAAGAAGTAGCGGCGATAAAGGAACAAGACGCTCCTTGTCAGTTGTTTCTGTGACACAGAGCAACAAGCATTGAGCTTGCTAGAGCCTGTTGTGAACTCTTTTCACGCCTGTTTTCTCAGCAAAAGTTCACAACAGGCTTAGAAGAATGGCTACAATAATGTCAGCGATAGTATGGATAATCCAGGCCCAGGCAATGCCACGCGTATCAAGCATACTTCTGGCCAGGATATAGACTGCCAAGGCTACCGTTACAGCTCCCACCAAGCCACTAGTGGGTCACTTGCCATTTGCGATGGAAATAACATGTGACCCACTAGATCGTAAAGGTCCTGATTATCTGCGAGAGTGTTCTTACCTGCCAGCCAAGCGTTCGACTATAGGCGCAAATGTCTCGTAATGCTTATCGAACACCGTGAAATAGGAGATATGAGACTGCTCACGCTGCATGAGCAGCTCTTCAATGATCTGCTCTTCTGTCCCGATTAAGACGTAAGGCATATCGATGACCTGCTCGATGGTCAGGTTCTGCCAGCGCTTCTCCTGGAGAAAGCGCTCAATTGCTTGCTGGCGGTTCTCGGTGATCTCGACATGCGCAATCAGCAGATTGAACTCTAACTGGTTAAAACGCTCTCCCGCCGTTTCGCGAATCCATGCTACCTTACGGGCAAGTCCCGCGCTGGTGTATTCTTCCTGGTCGATGGTTCCATCCTGATTCACTTTATAATGGATGCCAATTATCTCAGCCTCACGCGCGGCAAGAGTGAGCAGCCGCTTGCCGCCCCCACCGATGAATAGCGGTGGATGAGGGCGCTGGACCGGCTTAGGAAGGCCATCGAGGTTGTGGATGGTGTAATGCTTGCCAGTAAATGTGGCTGGCTCATCAGCGAAAAGCCCTTTGATGATGCGAATGGACTCTTCAAGGCGGCTCAGGCGCACGCCTGCAGCCTCGAAGGGCAGACCGATTTGCTGATATTCTTCCTGGTTCCAGCCGCCGCCGAGACCAAGATCGAAGCGACCATCTGTCAAGACATCAAGCGTTGCCACCTCTTTTGCCAGGACGGCGGGATGCCGGAAGTCATTATCAAAGACGAAACTTCCCACGCGGAGTTTTGTCGTTGCGTCAGCGGCGGCTTGCAGTGCTACCAGGGGCGAGAATGCATGGGAGAAGTGATCGGCCACCAGCAAGGTGGCATAGCCGAGATTCTCAATGTTTCGAGCCTTGCTGATCCATTGCTCACGTGAGGGTGCGCCAGTTGTTACAACGACGCCAAAACGAAACAGGTGTTGTATAGCCATCTTTTCCCTTTTCCTTATCGCTATCGTTCTTGCTTGTAAGAACCAATTTCGCTGAGTGTGAGCTCCTCAGATCATCATTTCCACCTGAGAGCGCGCTCTCAGTCAATGCTTTTTCTTAGCGGGTCACTTGCCATTTCCGATGGCATTGCCAAAGAGCTTGTAATAGCGCACCGAGCAAATGCGTCGTGGCAACACATACTGAGTCGTCGCTCCTGATCCTGCCGGTGACGACGCGCATAGGCCAGGTCGCGGCGAGCATGAGGAGAAGCCCTGTAGCCTAGCCCTTCGACCCACAACACACGCGAAGCCGCACTACCGAGCAAGATCGCTATCCAGGCTACCATAGTTACCAGAGGTGAAAAGCGCGTTGATTGGGCCAGGGAATGGTTATCCTGCGGATTTTGCTGTGCAGAAGAAAGCGCATTCATCATATAATCTCTTGCCTCTATCACTTTTTCTTTGTCTCATTGCAAAGAGCACAAAAGTTTCACGAACCAGGCGAACGTAAAAAAAGCCGCGAACTAAACTGTTCACAGCATAAGAAGCAAGTGATGAGGAACAATGACAGAAATGTAACGAAAGTGCTACAAAAGAGTTTGTCGCCCTCACGAAACCTATCTTAACGATTCCAGGAGCTCGGCCACACAAAAAAGAAGGCAATTGTACACCTGCCGTTCGTGCAAACCGCCTTCGC
Source organism: Ktedonosporobacter rubrisoli (assembly GCF_004208415.1). Taxonomy (GTDB): domain Bacteria; phylum Chloroflexota; class Ktedonobacteria; order Ktedonobacterales; family Ktedonobacteraceae; genus Ktedonosporobacter; species Ktedonosporobacter rubrisoli. The sequence goes on from NZ_CP035758.1 coordinate 1,185,686, forward strand.
TGGAGCTAAGGACATCCTTTGACGTCAAGCGCAGAAGAGCAAGTGGCTATAATATAGAGAAGTGGCTAAAAAGCTATATACTTCGCTATATATAGTAGCCACAAAGTTATAAATTCAACCTGGCTCACCTCTGCTTTGGCCGGAATCCAGGGCAGAGGCGAACCAGGAGCAAGATAGCCGGTCAGCTTTCAGAGTGACCTGGATCTTGCGTATGCATGTATAGTATAACAGATGAAATTCGATAAGACAAAATCATAGGTAATAAAGGCTATATTCATTTTCACAGCAATTTTATGCTGTCTCTTGACCTTTCCACGGAATCAAGTATTGAGGCAGAACTGCCGATTCATGCCTGATTCCTGTGCTAAATGACGGCTTTTCCCTTGACTCTCTCCTTACATGAGGGTGTATGCTCTCCCTGTAGAGCTTCTCTACGTTGGAGGCTAATGAAAGAAGACACTATACTCAAAATTGGCGAATTCGCCCGCATCAATCAGATATCAGTCGCGACGCTTCGTTACTACGATCAGTGGGATCTGCTCAAGCCGGCCGTGCTTGATCCAGATACCGGCTATCGCTACTACTCGCTCGAACAGCTGCCGCGCCTGAACCGCATCCTGGCGCTCAAAGAGCTGGGCTTTCCTCTGGAGCAGATAGCCGTGCTCATCGAGGAAGATCTCTCCCTTGAGCAATTGCACGGCATGTTCATGCTTAAGCAGGCCCAGACACAGCATATGATTGATGTTGAGCAAGCACGCCTGTCTCGCATCGCAGCCAGGCTACGCTATATCGAAGAGGAGGGAAAAATGCCAGCCTACGAGATTTTATTGAAACAGGCCGAAAGCATACGCGTGGCCAGCCTGCGCGAATTCATGCCCTTACAGGATGGCTTCAAACAGAACTATCACAAAATTGCTACTTACCTGGCACAGCACCACGTACAGCCCGGTCGCCCGGCCTTGCTTCTGTTGTACGCAAGATCTGAGCAGGGCGAGGGTGGACTCTATATCGACGCCGAAACCGCCATTCCTCTATCCACTGAGCTGCCCGGCAACGCGCAGATCAGAGTGCATACGTTGCAAGAACAATTGCTGGCCTGCACGGTTCATACCGGGGCCAACCTTTTTATCGGGCAGGCCTACATAGCTTTATATAGCTGGCTCAAAGACAATAGCTACCAGCTGGTTGGCCCACCTCGCCAGGTATATCACCGTTGGGAAAAAGATCTGAGCCCGGAACAGCAGATTATCGAGCTCCAATTTCCCGTTGCTAAGCAAGCTAGCAGTCCTCACGAGTCCTGAACGCTTCCAAAAGATGTGTCGAGGAGAAATACAGCTTATCCTGGCTTTCTCCTCACCTATGCTCAAAGCATTGTTTTTCCCTTCCCTACCACCCACAAAATCTGCTATGGTAGATGGAAGCAGCCACGAATAACGATGGAGGTAGCATATGGATGCTTTAATAGTTCTGGTTCATAGTCCCCTGGTTGGCCCCTTTAGCTGGTCTCTAGTCGCCGAGCACCTACAAAACGCCGGCTTCTCTGTGCTTGTACCAACGCTTACTGATAGTGGAATAACGCCTCCCGCCTACTGGCAGCAATACGCGGCATCGCTGCAACAAGCGCTCGCGCCTATCCCTCAGGAACGTCCTCTGATTCTGATCGGGCATAGCGGTGCGGGCTACTTCTTGCCAGTCCTGGCTCAAGCTACGCATCATCCCATCAAAGCTTACATCTTCGCCGATGCCGGTCTGCCTCACCCGGATCAGAGCCAGCTGGATGAACTGCAGAACAAGGCTCCAGCTATCGCTCAGCAGTTGCGCCAGCTCCTCACGCAGGGCGCAAGTTTTCCCGACTGGAAGTTTGAGGAGATGGGCGAAATCGTGCCCGATGAAAACACACGCCGGCTGCTGCTCGCTGAAATGCAACCCCGCTCTTTTGATTATTTTGCCGAAGTTATGCCGAGTGTGCCTGGTTGGCCCGACGCTCCCTGCGCCTATCTTCTATTTACCCAGAGCTACCTGCCCTATTTCGAACAGGCCCACAGCGCCGGCTGGCCTTGCCGGAGGCTAGAGGCTCAACATTTTCACATGCTGGTTGATCCTGTCTCCGTCTCCACAGCGCTTGTAGAGTTGATCAAGCAGATTGATACACAAGCATGATCTTGCTAAGGCAGAGCGCATTAACTGTCCTATCCAAAACAGGACCCCAGGCGCGTGACAGCTCAGGATTTTTGCATTATTATACTGACGGAATGCACTATGTCTAGCACTCCACCGAGGTAAGCACAAAGCCAGCTTAGAAACGTGCCATGCCGCGGCTTGGGCCCTTGCCTGAGCCGGGCCCGGCTGATATGCTGATAACACAAGTACTCCTGATATATACGCTATTGCTTGCCGCGTTGCGCCGGAGCAAGGCAACTAATATACGCCTGTTTGAACTACTGGAGAAGCAATCGCTGTGAATTCCGCAATCCCTTTACCCTGGCATTTCCACCGCCTGCGCTGGAAACTAACTATCTCATATCTGCTAACAAGTCTTATCGTCCTACTTGTCCTTGAGCTGCTGGTTATTCTCATCGGCACTACTGCCACTGAGGCTCAACGTAAAACGCTACTCAGCGGGCAGGCCCAGAGGCTCGTTCAGGCGGCAAGTCTTACCGCTCCCGCTGCTGGCGCTACCCGCCAGCAGCAGTTTCAAGCGCTGTGGGATTTGCTCAAGGATAATGCAATTGATATTCAGGGATATCTTGCGGTCATTAGCCCTGATGGGCAGGTGATAAGGATGGCTGGAAATGCTGCTCCCAGCACTAATGCCGGGCTACCAGGTAGCGTTCAACAGGATATCCGGCAAGCGCGTTCTGCTCAACCAGCTCCCTCTTCTCAAGCGCGCGTCTCTTTTGTAGCGGATAGCGCGTATGCAGTTGCTCCGTTCGGGGAGTCAGGAATACAGCATGAGGTACTGTTGGCCCGCGTGCAATCCGCCCGTTCTAACGGCTTCCCCGATCTACTTGTATTCTTTGGGGCAAGCGCGCTTATCTTCTTTCTTGGCGCCGGAAGTGTCGGGCTGGCTTTTGGCTTTGTCACGGCCCGCGGCCTGGTCCGACGCTTGCAGCACATTGCCGTAGCGGTTGAAGGCTGGAGCCGGGGCAACTTCTCTATCTTTGTGAGCGACGACTCGCGCGACGAATTGGGACAACTGGCTCACCGCCTTAATCTGATGGCGCACCAACTTCAGGAGCTGCTCAGCACGCGCCAGGACCTGGCAACGCTAGAGGAGCGCAATCGCCTGGCGCGCGAGCTCCACGATAGCGTTAAACAGCAAGTATTCGCGGTCTCTCTGCATATAAGCACCACGCGGGCCTTCATGGGGCGCAACGAGCAGGCGGCCCAAACCCACCTGCTCAAGGCTGAAGGGCTGATCCGCCAGGCTCAGAGTGAGCTGACAACCTTGATTCGTGAACTGCGCCCCGTCGCGCTAGAGGGAAGAAGTCTCGCCGAGGCGCTACGCGACTTTACCCATTCCTGGCAGGAGCAAACGGGTATTGCTGTTGAGCTAAGGCTTGAGGGCGCGCAAGAAGTGCCGCTGGCGATCGAGAACGCCTTTTTCCGCATTGCTCAGGAGGGTCTGGCCAACGTGGCTCGGCATAGTCAGGCTACCGCTGCCACCGTGCACTTAAGCTGCAAAGAGATGATAAGCTTGACTATTAGCGATAACGGGCGCGGTTTTGTGCTCAGCGAGCGCGCTCGTCAGGGCTTCGGGCTCTCCTCCATGCGCGAACGAGCGCAGGCTCTTGGCGCTCATTTTGAGGTTGAAAGCACGAAAAACGCGGGCACAACGATTACTGTTCAGTGCCAACAAACGCAGAGAGAGGCTTAAAGCCGGTTTCTCTCTTTGAGGAGAAGATATTACATGCAAGATACAGAAGTTATCACCATACTTATTGTGGATGATCATGCCATTGTGCGCGAGGGCATTCGCGCGTTTTTAGATGTTCAGGAGGATTGTAGCGTGGTCGGTGAGGCCGAATCGGGAGCTGCCGCGCTCCAGATGGCAACCGAGCTAGTGCCCGATGTCATTCTTATGGATCTGATGATGCCAGGCATGGATGGCGTTGAGGCTATACGCCGCTTGAAGCAGGTGAGCCCGCATTCACAAATGATTGTGCTCACATCTTTCCATGATGATGCGCATATTTTCCCGGCTCTGCGCGCGGGTGCGCTCTCCTATGTGCTGAAAGATATTCCTCCCGACGAATTAGTAGAGGTGGTGCGCAAAGCGGTCAGGGGCGAATCCGTGCTCCATCCTCGTGTAGCCGCGCGCGTCGTTGAGGAACTGCGTGGCAATCGGCAGGCTACCCCAAATCCCTTTATCGAGCTGAGCGAGCGCGAGCTAGAAGTGCTGCGCTTGATCGCCAGTGGCCGGATCAATGCCGAGATTGCCACACAGCTCTCCATCAGCGAGAAGACAGTTAAGGGGCATCTAAGCAATATTTTGAGTAAGCTTCACCTGATGGATCGCACGCAGGCAGCTATTTTTGCCTGGCAGCAGGGACTCGTCAACCGCGATTGATACTCCATGCAGTACTTCAAATGAAGCACGCTTAACGGGACTCTTGACTCATCACAAAATCCGCTCTCCGCTGTATGCTTTTCTCAGCAAGAACAATCTGGCTTGCGCTCCTGGGAAGACCTCCCACACAGGCCAAGCCAAGCAACACGTAGCCCGAGCAGGGCACTTCTTGAAGAAAAGTATGACGGCAGGATGACATGTTGTCCTTCAGTGACATGCATCTAGCCGAAGCAGCAAATCAAGGAAGCAGTATTATGGAGAAAATTGCTGATGAGCAGGCGGCCCACTCACATGGCTGCCCTACTACTATCACCGCTGCATGCCTGGGAGCCAAAAATAATTTTAGCTGGTAATTCTATATTAAGGGAACGAGATCATGTTAAAAATTGCTGATGAGCAGGCAACCTACTCGCATGGCTGGCTGACGCGCTGGCCAGACTGGATCGCTTACGCTACGATGGTCTGGTCGCTCCTCTATGCTCTACTTGGCCTCTTCTGGACTTTGGGGAGCAAAGGCTTTCCATTCGGGGCTGGCGATCCAAATCCTGAGTATTCGATCTTTCGTGGCCTGCCTGTAGAAGTCGGCGCACCACTAATCGCTGCACTGGGTTGTCTGTGTACTGTCGTAGCTCTGTGCTTAGCAAGCGGATGGGGGCGTGGGATAGTGAGAGGCGCAGGAAGGGCTTTTGCCTGGGTCTGCGCGCTGCTCCTGCTCCTTGTAATACCTGACGATCGGCTCTTAGCGTGTGTAGCTCATTCATTTTTGTTGCATTTTGAGATGTTCAATTGGACTGTTATCAATGAGTTCTACTGCATTCTTGGGGGCATCTTATGGATTGGCACGGCAGTAGTCGCGGGGAGGGAGGCGCATCAGGCCTGCCTTTACTGTGGACGCCGAAGCGATATTGCTATAGGATGGACGAGACCGGAACAAGCTCTAAAATGGGGACGCTGGGCCGTTGCCGTCGCAGTATTCGTGCCGCTTATATACTGTACAACACGCTGGGCCTTTGCGCTAGGTATCCCGTTGGGAGTGAGTGCAGAATTTCTTAGCTCGATGGAGCGCGAGAATCCAGGCATCTGGCTGGGTGGAGCTTCTATCGCCACGCTTGGCCTGGGTGGAGCGCTTCTGACCTTAGGGCTGATACAGCGCTGGGGCGAGGTCTTTCCGCGCTGGATGATCGGTCTGGCCGGCAAGCGCGTTCCTCCCCTGCTGGCCATTATTCCGGCCACTGTGGTCTCCATTATAGTGATCGAAGCGGGAATAGGGCTAATTCGCCACACAATCAACGGGACCGGAGTTTTCTCAGCTCAAGCATTAGCACAAGATCCCTCAACTGTAGTTCCAGGCCTATTCTGGCCACTTTGGGGCATAGCATTGGGTCTGGCTACCCTGGCCTACTACTATCGCCGCCGTGGTCGCTGCACGCATTGCGGCCAGGAGTAAGGCTAGCAATTGAAAAGAGAGGAGGCACGCTACAAACTATAGTGGCGAGTTTCCTCTCTTTTTAGCATTCTTTCCCTCGGGAACCCGGCTATTATTTAGCCTTCACGCGCGTCTCCTTGCGCGAGGGAAGTTCCCACAACCTCTACTGTCGGCGCCGCCTCTCGCCAACGATAAGGAGCCGCTCCATGCTTCTTAGGCAAGAATACAGCCTGGTAGCGTGAGACAAAGTAAGAACCGAATACCAGCGCCATGGCAATCACTTGAGCGATGATCGTCGGCAAATCAGGATAGATAGAAAGCCAGACTCCAGCCCAGTCAGGAATCCACTTCAGCCAGCTAATCGGCATGGCGCTGAACCATCCTGCCTGTTCCATTTCAAAAACCTGCTCTCCCACCATAATAAAGAGGACCATGGCCAACAAAACGCCGGTCAGGACCAGCATTCTTTTATAAGGGACACGGTGATTGCCGACAAAGCTGAGGAATGCAAGAATCCCCGAGAAAATAATACCTACCAGGGCGCCATATAAAACAACAGTCCCGCCAAGTTGCAGCCGATAACTTTGTAAGAAGAGGACCACCTCAAAGCCTTCACGATAGAAAGAGGCGAATCCCAGGAGCCCCAGCCCCCAGAGCACTGCCAGCTTTGAGCCCTCAGGAGTCTTTGCCAGTTCCAGGAGATCCTTTTTCTTACGATTATGAAAGGAGATCCAGCCAGTCCAGTAGACTTTGTGGAAAAACCAGTTCATTACTACTAACAGAACTATCACTGCCAACAAGCCTGTCCATGCCTGCAAGGAAAGAGCAGGAACTACAGTTGTCAGGTCGCTGAGAATACCGACAGCAATAAACCAGGTAATCAGGGTGGCCACCATGCCGACAACCACGCCCATACCAATAGGGCCACGGTAAGAGCGATTGGCGCCTCTCAGGCTTGCGGTAACCGCTGTCAAAACCACCACACATTCGATGCCTTCACGGAATACCAATGCGGCAATATCGAGGACGGCAACCAGGGGACTGGTATGAGGGACAGTTGGATCAGGCGCTCCAGCCGCTGTAACTCCCTGCCAGGTCAAAAAGGCGGCAAGGACGATGGCAGCACAAATGAGGCCGATGGTGCCAAACAAATAGAAACGCTTGTGTGTTGGGGTAAGGCTACTTATTCCCATCTCATATGCTTCCTTTACCGGCTTGAAACCTAAAGCTATAAAAAAGTTGTTCCCATTTCTTCTTCACAGTGAAAGTTGGTTTTATTCGTTCCTGATGGAGGGAAAGCGTAAAACCTCTTTCTCTGCCTTTACAAATGGATATTAGCACACGCTAATATCTTACTTATATACTTGGATATTAGCATGCACTAATGCCCACTGTCAAGAGGTGAGCAATAAGATATCAGGGTCCATTGAGGCGAAATCAGGCGGTTTCACCTCCACTAAGGCTCTAGTTTTAGAGCCTGGTATTAGCGCAAACAACAGGTAAGTAGGGCAAGTAGCCTTTCATGGAGCCAGTGACTTTCATAAGGATCTTAAAAGGAGATGAGCATATTCTTGACAAATAGGATGAATATAACATAGTATCTGAATAAGCTGGTCTGATATTGAAATTGACTACTTTTTTTTGTATGTTGAGCAGAACAGCTTCAAGTTAGCGCCTATGGCTCAAACAGTTGAGAATTGGGCAAGAGTACCCACTAGATTGGGAAGGCATAACTACTGTTTACTCAAGAGTGAGGTGAGGCACAGCTCCCCCTCCTGGCCGCCCGCAGGCGGCGCACTTATCGATTTCTGTTTGACAGGTTACCAGCAAAAATATATTACTCTATTGAATGAGATATTTGTTTTTATATACTAACTTCTATTGAATGAGGTATTTACTTCTATGAATTCAATCTTTACAAATTTTCACCTCTGGCGCGAAGAGAATTGTTATGTCACGGCACAGGAAGATCTCTTGCACCATCATATCGATCCGCAGGGAATCGACCTGGGCACAACCTGTCTTGTCACCTTCAGTTCGAGCCTCTTTGAGCGCTTGCTCGAAACCTATACTGTCGAGCAGAACGATTTCTGGCCCTATAGCACAACTCCCTTGCGCGTCTGCCATACACCGACCGGGAAAAAGTTTGCCCTACATTTTCCCTCTTATGGAGGGCCACGCATCGCCAACTCATTAGAGCAGCTAGCCGCCTGCGGGATTCGCTCGGTCATCGGCCTTGGCTTAGGCGGCACGCCCCAGGAGCATCTGAACATTGGCGATATTCTTTTGCTCGAAGGAGCTATGCGCGGCGATGGCGTCTCGCGCTACTATGCCCCTATGGAATATCCTGCCATTGCCGACCTTGCCCTGACCGCACGCATTCGGGCGCAGTTGGAGAAGCGAGGAGAAAAATTTGTGAGCGGGCTCTCCTTCGGCACCGATGCCCTCTATCGCGAAGATAAACACCTGGTCGCCCAATTGCGCACGCTGGGCATTATCTCCGTAGAACTGGAATCCTCAGCCTTGTTGACTATCGCTCGGCGTCTAGGTCTGGCCTGCAGTTGGGTTGGCGTTGTCTCGGACCGTTTAACTCCCACGCTTCACGAGGGAAATATTCACGCCGAGCATATTATGGATACCCTGCAGCGTTTAGCACGCCTGCTAACCGAGCTCATTGACGAACTTTAGGCTTATGGAGAAGGGCTATCTGACTATTTAAAAACGCTGGGGAAATATACAGAAGATCTGGGCCAGCCTTTGCCCGGCAGGCCAGGCAAGCTACTTAGCAGCTTTGCGATGCCTCCAGAGATCGAAATAACGTATGAAGTAAAAAACAAGTGTTAGGGGAGGATGTCTATGATTCCCATCAAGGTTGAAGGTGTCAGAAGAAATTTTATTGCTAGCAGTCCCTTTCTGTACAGCGTTTCCCTGACCGATGACGCGGGCAAGCGCCTTCTGCTGTTCAGCATTGAGCGTCATGAAGCCTTACCTATCGTTGCGGCCCTCAATCATCTTACCCTGCCGCGTCCAGGAACGCTCAATCTGCTGGCTGAGACGCTCACATTGCTCAATACCAGGCTAGAGGAGGCATATATTGAAAGTTTCTCCATACTTCCGCCTCTTTACCATCTTTGCAAATGTCGGCTCAGCTTTCGCAGCGGTGGGACAAAGCAAGAGCAGACGAGGCAGATGCGCCCTGGTGATCTCGTAGGCCTGGCTCTGCTTATGGAGGCTCCGATCCTGGTCTCAGATGAACTATTCGCGCAAATGGGCATCCCTTTGACCGATGGGCTGACGCCTGAGCTGGTCTTTGCCAGATATCTGCTTAAGCAGGAAGGAATCACCTTACCCGAAGGCCAAAAGCTCCGGCTGGGCTTTAGCAAGACCCCGCTACGCGACGCCCTCGTCAAAGAGTTTAAAGCTTCCTTCCTCGGAAAGGGGCCTATCTTCCCCGAAGAGGATATGGAGCAGCGCAAAAAGGAGTATCTGGCCTTCTTGCTTGGCCAGAGCTCTTAGCGCTGAGGCAGAAGCAGCGATCATAAAGACTATCTGGCCTTCTTGCTTGGCCAGAGCGGTCAGAGGTGAAGTCGGCGTATGGATAACGACGGATTGACTATCTCTATTTGTGCATCATACGGCGGGATAATGGCGGTTCGGCTCTGCCAGTTTGTCAAGGAGCCGAACCCGCAAGCCAGTGATAACAGCGCCTGGCTGTCACATCCCGTCACGCCATGTCACGCCGCCTGTCAATAATGCCTATCCCGCGCCAGATGCGCGCAGAATTTGTGCGCGCTGCCTGGCAACCATGAGCCTTGAGATAGCTAGTAAAAGCCTGGCGCGAGAGGGGAAAACGCTCCTGATGTTCCTGCACCCATTGTTGATAGGTTCTCCACAGATCGGCGGAACGAGCCCAGGCTTGAGGATGTAAGTCGCAGCAGGCCACTAAAAATGCCGTGAGCGCTTCGGACTCCAGAATTTGCGTTGCTGGCTTCTCTCTAGTTAGAGTACGAATAGCGCCATCAGACCTATTCCTTGCGTAAAAAAGCCTTACCAGCAGGTTCCGCTCATTGGTTCCCCGTTTCCGCTTTTCTAGCAAGCAGCTATAGGCAGTTCTGAGCTTCACAACTTGAGGGTGTGTCAGGCCCAGGCTATGTTCAAAAATCTTCACGGCCTGTATGTACAGGCGTTCGGCCCGCATATATTCCCCTTTTTCTACATGCAGTTCAGCCAACCCGTACATACTCTTGGCCGTCTCATAATGTTTTAGGCCTCGGTGGCGTGCACGCAGGCCGATGGCTTGTTTATATAAGCGTTCCGCCTGCCCATATTCTCCCTTGGCCCGATGCATTCTAGCCAGACCATGTAGAGAATAGGCACGATTGGGATGTTCATCACCAAATGCCCGTTCCCAGAGGCGTAAGGCGCGCTTATAGAACAGCTCCGCCTTCTCATACCTCCCTTGCTCTAGATAGATATCGGCCAGGTTATGCACCGCATAAGCAATACGCGGATGTTGAGAGCCCAACGTCAGCTCCAAGATTCGTAACGATTGCTGCAATAATGGCTCCGCCTTCTCATATCTCCCTTGCTCCAGATAGAGATCGGCGAGATTGTTGAGCGGGCGCGAAATCTGCGAATGCTCAGGCCCCAATGCCTGCTCCCAGATCTGCAACGCTCGCTGCAATAATGGCTCTGCCTTCTCATATTTTCCCAACTCGACATAGAGTATGGCCATGTTATCAAGAAGATACGCCGTCTGCTGATGTTCCGGACCCAGGGCCGCGATCTGGATTCTCAGTGCTCGTTGATATAGCTCCTCAGCATGCTTATACTTCCCTTGTCGGTAGAAAAGGAGAGCCATGCCTCTGAGAGGAGAGGCAAGATCGAGATGCTCGGGACCCGATACCCGCTCATATATCCCTATTGCTCTTCTAAACAACGATTCTGCCTGCCTATAGTGCGCTCGGTCATAATAGAGATGGGCCAGACCGTTGAAAGCTGCGGCTAACTCAGGATGCTCGGGACCCGCTACCTGCTCATATATCCCTATTGCTCTTTTAAAGAGTGACTCTGCCTGCTCGTAGCGCGCACACTCGCGCAAATAGCTTGCAGCTTTGCGCAGTATACCGGCCACCTTCTGCCTCCCCGCGTCATCAGGGGCAATGCTTACAGCCGCAAGCACATGCGGTAAGAGACGTTCGCAAGCGCCCCAGAGAAAAGAACCATATTCCACTTCGGGGAAGAGCTCGTAGAGCATGCTTATCACGCGCCTCTGATACTCAGCTCTCTCCTGCTTGCTCATCTCGGCAAGCAGAATGACTTGTATAAGTCGGTGGATAGAGAGCGTCTGCGTCTCAGGGTGCCTACGAATAAGAGAAAAGAGGCGCAGAGCAGCAAGAGCTTGATCGAAGCGGTAGGAATCGGAGGCAACAGAACCTATCTCCTGGCTCAGATAAGGAGCGCCTACGACAAAAAGTTCTTCCGGAATAGTGTCAGGGAACAAGAATGCACAATGCCGTAACAATTCAAGTGCGCCGGGGTTATGCTGCTCCACCTGCTGGCAGGAGAGCAAAAGCGTGGTCGCCACCGAATGCGGATGATTTGTCGTCAGCGTTCCTCGCCTGGCGAGCAGTTGATGGTACTGGCACCTGTACTGAAGCAAATAACTTGCAATGCTACAACCAGATTCATCAACATAAGCTCCGGCCTGATCAAGGGCCAGAGGCAAGCCGGCCATGAGCTGTACCAGCTCTCTGGCCGCAGCATATTCAGCTGGCAAACGCTGAGCTAGCTGGCAAACGTCCTCGTTCGTCGCGCAAGATCCTAGCAGATTAGTACGCCGTAGTAAAAATAATACACCCTCCTCTTGCTCAAGCGCAGAGAGTTCCAGCGCATGAGCCAGTGTTCCAAAGGCCTGGCGGCGCGCCGTAATCAACACACATCCATGACGAGTAGGCGGTAAAAAGCGCTCAAGCAGTTCCAGCTCTTCCATGTTATCCCAGATCAACAGCCACTGGCCGTGCGATGTAAGCCAGCGACGCACCGCAGAGACAATCTGCCGCTGGTTAGTCTCCCGGCGCTCGGGCAAGTGAAGCACCTCAGCGATAGAGAGGAAGCTCGCAACGATACTCTCAGTCGTCTCAGCAGAGATCCAGAAGACAGCTGTATACTCCAGCGCATAGCGATAGGCATATTCGAGCGCAATCTGCGTTTTGCCAATTCCTCCCAGCCCATATAAAGCGCAAGATTGTGTAAGTGCCAAGGCTCTTTCAGGCAAGAGGTGCATATGCAGCACCTTTAAAACCTCCTCTCGACCTGTGAAACGGAGATTGCGATGAAAGGGAACCAGCCAGTAAGGAGAGAGTCCTGTGAGGCTGGCTTCCAGCAGAGAACGGGCCTCCTGCCCATCCAGTTGCAAATGTTTGATTAGCTCAAGAACCGTACTTTTGGTTGCAGGAAGAACATTCCCCTGTTCCCATCTACCAATAACATTGCGATGTACGCCAATGACATCAGCAAGCTGCTGTTGAGTAAGATGTCTGCGTACACGAAATTCTTTTAGTAGTGCTCCAAAGGAATCAGGAGTTCTGTTACCCATTTCCAAGATATTGATCTCCTTCGATCTAATCCTGAGAAAATAGCTTCTTATGCACCGAAATTCACACCTATTCGGTGCATAGCCTATTTTATACTAATAGCGATGATCGATAGAAAAAAGCCTCTTTAGTATTACTACGTAAAGATAAGCTCAATTTATCTTCTGATCATCGGCGCTATTTTTGTCAGCTTAGTGAGCAAGTAGAGCTTATGCTAGTATCTTACATTTTCGCCTTTTGCCGCGTTGCTATAGGCCTGCTCTTTCTCGCCTCTTTTATTGGCAAATTGCGTGCTGGAACACAATTTCGTCAGACAATTAACGATTTTCGGCTCATCTCGCCGCGCTTGAGCCAGGGTGCCGCCACGCTCTTTCTCTGTTGCGAGCTAGCAATAGTAGTATGCATGATCTTTGGAAACTTCTTGCTACTGCCAGGCTTTTTGCTAGCCACTCTATTGCTTTGCGTTTTTAGCGGAGCCATCGCACTGGGATTGTTGAGGAAGCGGCAAGTACCCTGCAACTGTTTTGGAGCCAGTAGCCAGGTCATTTCGCCGGTAGATCTCTATCGCAATGCCGGCTTGCTGCTCTGTGCAGCTGGTGGATGCGGCATCCAAAGCCTATTGAAGCAAGCGCTTCAGGCCCTCAATTGGGTGGAATGGCTTCCCGTTGCGTTAGGGGCCGCAATCTTTGTTCTGCTCTGGACGCAGCTAGGGGAGCTGATACAGCTTTTCCGTCCGGCCAGAAACATCTAAAACTCTTTGCCCATTTATACACAGCCGATTCATAAAAAGGAGTATTTTAGCATGGAAGGCTTCTTGCTGGCCAGCACTATTCTGCTCTGGGTGGTTGTCCTTGTAAATCTCTTACTGACGCTGGCGCTTATCAGGCGCGTTAATACAGCCGAGCCGGTAAGACGATCGGTGGATATGCAGACTGGCCCTGCCGTGGGCTCCCAGGCTCCAGACTTTTCGGCGAACACTCTTGATGGCCAGCAGATGAGCCTTGACAGCTATGCCGGTCATCCCACTGCTCTTGTTTTCGTGGGGCCAGGCTGCCAACCATGCCATGAGCTCATTCCTTCATTGAAACTATTGGCTGCTCAGGCTAAAGAGGCTGGAGCGGAACTGGTGCTCGTGAGCAATGGCCCACGCGACGAAACTGAAAAAATGGCTCGCGATCTGGCTATCGAGCTACCAATACTCATCGCACCAAAGACAGAGAACTCATTCTTAACACTTTATAACATCTCCATGACTCCATCATATTGCTCGCTCGACGAGCATGGTGTGGTTCTGGGCGCAGGTCATCCCGATCCGCATGATGCGCACTGGCAGGAGCTAACATCTGGTTGGAGCCGCCAGGAATCTTTAGTAGAAAGGAGATAGTCTAGAGCACAAAAAATCCGAGAAGCCGAAGCAAGCACCCTTCTAAAATCAGTAAATTTCATGATTAGTTACAGGAGGTTTTCACCAATGCAAACTTTACTCAATCATACTGATGCCTTGCTTGGCAAACTCGGCCCTTTTAACCATTTGCTGAACTCGCTCGCTGAGCGCATTGCGCCACAAGCCAGGGCTAAGGCCGACAGCTGCCTTGAGTACTACTATTATTGCACTGAGATCTATTGCAGACACGCAATGCTTCGCAAGATAAGAATCTTTAACTCTTGCACAAACATCACCATAACTAAAGATGACGGCTGCTACTGCTAAGGATCGCAGGGTAGTTGGCATATCCATCAGCTCTCGTTGCTCATCCAAGCAATAGGCACAGGATAGCAACTCTACGGCGGTGATGCCATATCTCGCCCTGCCACTCCTGGGCCTGGGGAAATGCCCGGGTTCGGGTTGTCAGTCAGATATTAGGAGGTTTACCAATGCAGCACTTACTGACGAGCGCCGATGCTCTTCTTAGCAAGCTCGGACCTTTTAACCATTTGCTGGATTCGTTAGCTCAGCACATTGCACCTCAAGCCAGTGCCCAGGCTTCGACTTGCCCACAGTGCGAATGTTACGATTACTGCACCGAGATTCGCTGCAGTCATGGTTACGCCCGCCTGGAAAGGTGTTATCAAGGCCCTGATAGGCGTATTGGCTGCGACTGTTGATGAGCAACGACCATAGGATAGCAATTCTATAGCGGCGGTGTCGTATCTCGGCCTGTCGCTCCTGGGCCTGGGGAACTGCTCCAGGCTCGGGTTACAGGCCAGATAAAGGGATAGATTTATTTCTCAAGTCAGAACCCAATTCTCGCTCTCTTGATATACATGGAACACACAAAAAGGAGGCTTTACTATGTAGATCTTACCCAGCAGTGCCGAACAGCTTCTCTCCCGGTGTGCTTAGCACGCTTGAAAGAGAGGCCTCTTCACAAGTTTTTACAGTTCTCGCTCTCTATCACAAATACACGCGGAATACAAGGAGATTTTACTCATGCAGACCCTACTCAACAATACAGATGCCCTTATCAGCAAGTTCGCTCCTCTCAGCCATTTGCTAGATTCCCTGGCCCAGCGCGTCGCCCCTCAGGGCAAAGCTCGGGCGGGTGCTCTGGCCTGCGTGCATTGTTACTACTATTGCACTGAAGCTCGCTGCAGCCACCATCAGGCGCGTCGCTTGCACTGCTACGATCAGTGTGATGGTAGCGTCTCTGATGTAGCCGCTGGCTGCGTCTGCTAAGGAGAGCCAGACGGCATCTCCGCAAGTTTACGTCCTGCTGCTCTCCCGGCGTGCTTAGCACGCTTGAAAGAGAGGCCTCTTCACAAGTTTTTACAGTTCTCGCTCTCTATCACAAATACACGCGGAATACAAGGAGATTTTACTCATGCAGACCCTACTCAACAATACAGATGCCCTTATCAGCAAGTTCGCTCCTCTCAGCCACTTGCTTGATTCCCTGGCCCAACGTATTGCCCCACAGGCCAGGGCAAAGGCTGATACCTGCGAATGGTGCTATTACTATTGCTCCAAGGTTCGCTGTGGCCACGGTCAGGCGCTTCGCCTACGCTGCTATGACGAATGTCAAGGCACGATGTCTGATTCTTATGCTGGCCGCTGCTGCTAAGGTTCGCGATACGGGTGGGCCGTACGATGCGGCCGAGTTCTATTCATAGTACTGTTACACGTTAGGGACAAATCTATTAACGTGTCGCTCGTCACCCTTGGGCCTGGAACCTCTTCCAGGTCCGAACCAGGATTTTTACGGCAGTCGCACATAATAGGGAGAAAGCAGTAAAGCTTCATTCTCTGCAATGACTGGCGTAAGAGGAAATAGTCCATCTCATACGTCGTTATCATCACTCACGCAGGAATATATAATGCTACAGATCACCTTTCTGCTATTGCTGGTAATTGTATTTATTGCAGGATTCATATTCTTGCTATTTCGCACAATCTTCCTGGTCATCACAGTTGAAGGAGCGAGCATGCTGCCCTTGCTGCAGCACGGCGATCGCCTCCTGGTACTGCGGCATTTTGGGATAAGACAACTGCGTAAGGGTGAGGTAGTAATTATCAAGCCACCGGCTGAGATCCAGAAGGGTTTT
Source organism: Ktedonosporobacter rubrisoli (assembly GCF_004208415.1). Classification (GTDB taxonomy): domain Bacteria; phylum Chloroflexota; class Ktedonobacteria; order Ktedonobacterales; family Ktedonobacteraceae; genus Ktedonosporobacter; species Ktedonosporobacter rubrisoli. The sequence continues at coordinate 1,201,821 of NZ_CP035758.1, forward strand.
GCTTCTGGCGAACCTGCTCAAGTTTACTATGTGAAGCGCCTGGTAGCACTGGCCGGCGAGACGGTTACTGATACGCTACCTGTAAGCTTGCAGGCCAAGATGCCCGTAACGAGAGAAGCAGAAGGACAAGTCGAGCCGCGCCTGAAAAGCTGGCAAGTACCAGCTAAGCACATCTTCGTCTGTGGAGATAACCGCCAGAACAGTCTCGATTCGCGCACCTGGGGACCGCTTCCTCAGCGCAGCATCGTCGGGATCATGCTGAGAAAGTTAGCGCCATCCAGGAATGCGACATACGCAAAAGTTAGCACACGGCTCGAAGCGGTGCCGTCTGCAAACTTCTTGCCACCCGGCACGCCGGCACCTGCATTTAGCGCAGCAACCGTGAATGGCGAGATCTGCGAGCTTGCTACTTATGCGGGAAAGCCTCTTGTATTGTTCTTTATAGCTTCAGAGCGACTTTCACGCCTGTTCATCCCCAATTATGCGACACTGGCACGCCAGATTGCCGGCCAGTCCAACCCGGCTATTCTTTTTGCTTGCGGCGTGGAACTGGCACAGGCGCAGGCGCTTGTAGAGGAGTTTCAGATCGAAGTGCCGGTACTGGTGACACCACGCGCAACGCATTCGCTCTTTCACGATTATAAGATAATTGGCACACCTTGCTATTGCTTGATCGATGCGCAGGGCAGGCTAAAAAGGGACGGCTTTCTTTCATCTGGTTCTCCACAGCCGAACAGACGACTCAGCCCTATCTAACCTGGTGCGCAGTGGAGGCAGAATGCTGGCTTCTAGAGGAGAAGCCTTACAAAATCGCTGCCTGTGGGACATGGCACGAAGGTGGATAAAATGGCAGGGAAATTAGAGGGAGAAAGTGTATTGCTAACAGTCTATTTCAGGACAACATTATGCTGAAGAATTTACATAATCAATGGAAACGTCTGATACATGGGTTTGCGCTCCTCTGGGAGATGCTCAAGCTCGCCTGGCGCGCGCAGCCGCTCTGCCTGCTCATCCTGCTTCTGCTGCAGGTTTTTGAAGGCCTGATCCCTGTCGCCAGCGGCTATATCAGTAAGGGCCTCTTTGATGAGCTCAGCCAGGTCTTTCGCGGCATCCCTTTCACGCAGCTCTTGCAGGGCCTGATCTTTCTCCTCCTGGCTCAGGCGGCCATCTCAGTTGTCGGCCAACTTACCTCGCCTTTACAGGACTATCTACAAGCAGAGCTGAATCGCCAGCTCACCCTTTCTATCCGGCAAGCGCTCTACAAGAAAATGAATAGCCTGAGCGGCCTTGCCCATTTCGAAGATCCGCATTTCCACAACACATTACAGGTCGTAGCCAGCCATGTGCAATTCGCCCCGGCCCAGACATTACAGACCTTTGCGCGCCTCCTTCAAGGCTTGATCACGCTTATCAGCTTTTTCGCCGTCCTGTTTCTATTAAGCCCCTTACTGGCCCTGGGACTCGGCCTTGCCGTCATCCCCCATCTGATCGTTCAGCTCAAACTAAATCGTCAGCAATTCAGCCTCTACATGGAGAACAGCCCGCAGGAGCGCCGCGCTGCCTATTACAGCCAGGTGCTCTCCTGGATTCCCTTTGCCAAGGAGGTGCGCCTCTTCCTGTTAGGCGACCACTTTTTGCAGCGCTTCACCCAAACTACCGAGCATATTTACGAGGCACAACGTAAGTTTCAATTGCGTGAACTGCGCTGGCAAGGCCTGCTTTCCATGCTGACGAGCTGCGTCTCGACTGGTGCCTTTATTATAGTGGTCCTGCAGGCCTTTAGCGGCCGCATCAGCCTTGGCGATATGGCCCTCTATATTCAAGCCGTTGACAATACGCAAAAGACTTTAATGAGCATGGCTTTTGCGCTCTCGCGGCTTGGCGAAAACCTCCTGTTCTTCAAGCAATATCAGGAAGTGCAGGCTCTGCCCGATCGGATCAGCCATACAGCCCATCCGCGCCCGGTGCCACAGCTAACGCAGGGCATCACCTTTCGCAACGTCTCCTTTCGCTACAGCGAGAACCATCCCTGGATCGTCAGGCATCTCAATCTCTCCCTCCCGGCCGGGCGCTGCCTGGCGCTTGTCGGCCTCAACGGAGCCGGCAAAACGACGCTGGTCAAGCTCCTCACCAGGCTCTACGATCCTAGCGAGGGCGAAATTCTCTGGGATGGTATCGATATTCGCGAGTTTGAGCCCACCGAATATCGGCGTCACCTGGGCACGATCTTCCAGGATTTTGTGCGCTATGAGTTGAGCGCCCAGGAGAATATAGGCCTTGGCGCGACCGAGTTGCTTGAGGATCTGCCGAGCATCGAGGATGCGGCGCGTAAAGCCGGTGTGCACGAGCGCCTGTCTGCCCTGCCTCATGGCTATCAGAGCATGCTCAGCCGTTGGATGGCCGAGGAGACAGATGGAGAAGAAGACGAGGGAACAGACCTTTCCGGGGGCGAGTGGCAAAAGCTAGCCCTGGCGCGCATGTTTCTGCGCAACGCGGAGGCCATCATCCTCGACGAGCCCACGGCATCTCTTGACGCGCAGACTGAGTATGAGCTCTTCCAGCAATTTCGCAAGCTTATGCAAAATCACACTTGCTTGCTTATTACCCACCGTTTTAGCACAGTACGTATGGCCGATTTCATCGCGGTACTGGAGCAAGGCAGCGTCTCTGAGTACGGCAGCCATGAAGAGCTAGTGGAGCACGCGGGAACCTATGCCAGGCTCTACAATATGCAGGTAGAAAGCTACATCGGAAAGGTCCCGGTACAGGAGCAGATCGGCTAAGGCGCGTCCTTTTACTCAGTGGAGAGCAGGCCAAGCTTGCGAGCCTGGGCTACGGCCTGGGTGCGATTGCTGGCCTGCAATTTCTCAAGGATGTTATGCACGTGACGCTTCGTGGTGTTGTAAGTAATCACCAGGGCCTCAGCAATCTCATGATTTGAGGCGCCACGGGCCAGTAAATGTAAGACCTCTCTTTCCCGTTCGCTGAGCAGATCGGACTCAGGTAACGATGTAGAGGCGCACACAGGCTGCTTATTGGCCGCAAGGCCAGCGATTTCGGCGGATGGCTGAATAGGTGCGAAGGCCTGCAATAAGCGCTCAATATAGCTGAGCATAAATGGTTCTCGCTCATGTGAAGACAGAGCTTGCAGCAAAGGCACCAGATCTTTTCCCTCATCCACAAAAATCCGGATATAGCCTTCTGGCCTGCAGCGTACCAGAAGGCGCCGTAGCTCCTCAAGGGCTGACTGCTGCTGACCTTGAGCTTGCAGAGCGAGAATTTCGAGCAGTTGAAACTCGATGTAGGAGGCAAAGTTTTCCTTTTGCAGCAGGGCCTGTCTTTCGGCCAAGCTGCGGGCCTGATCGTTTCGTCCCTGGGCAAGCAGCAAGCGGATCAGGCAGGAATACCAATCAAGATGCTCGTTAGCTGGCATCTCGTTAAGTAACAGCTCTGGCGATAGACTAGCTTTGGACAGGCAGGCCAGAGCTGACGAAAGATCGGTGCGCGCAAGGTAGAGCCGCGTCTGATAGAGCAGTACTTCTTCCACGGCGAGAACGAAACCGCTATTTTGCGCAATGCGCTCAGCCTGAAAGCAATAATCCTCGGCCAGGGCATAGTCACCACGGGCAAAGGCGATGAGCGCGCGATAGAGGGCACATTGAGGTAGGAGAAGTACCTTCTCCAGGTGAGGAAGTAAGCTTTCAGCCCGCGCTAGATAGAATTCGGCGCGCGCAAGCTCATTCCATTCATAGTATAAGCTGACAAGGCGCAGCAGCCGCACATAGGCCAGATAGGGGAACTCCGCCAATTCTTTTGTTGTATCCAGCTCGTGGAAGTAGGAGGCAGCTTGGTGAAGCTTGCCCTGAACCTGGAGAAGCGAGCCCTGATGCAAGCGTATCTTGAACATACTATAGAGATTGTTCGCCTGCTGTGCCAGGGCATAGGCCTCCTCAAGCATGCTCCTGACCTCCTCACCACGCCCGTTAAAGAGGAGGTGCTCGCTAATATACTGGACGCAATGGCTTCGCCAGTACACGTCTTCACGAGGCAGATAATCAAGCGCCTGCTGCGCCAGGGCCACACAGCTGGAGATATCCCCTCCCTGTTTGAGGGCAAGAAGAGCGCGAATGACCTGCACTTGCCCCAGGCGCTGAGGCTGGTTTAAGCTCTTCCAATGGCGCTCGGCAAGCTGTAATAGTTTTTCGTTTCCTTGCTGGCCGGTGAGAACCTGAACCAGAACATAGCTCTGGCATAATTCTGCTGAGGTCTCCAGCCAGGGACGTGGCAGGCGCTCAAGCCAGCGGCGCAAGGTCAGATAATGCGAACGAAAAGGCGCGGTCTGGCAACACTTCACCAATAGACGAGCGGCGCGGGCGAAGTCCTGGGCGGCAAAAGCAGCCTCGATGGCTTCGGCGAGCATGCCTTGCTGTTCATAGCAGTCGCTCACTTGCTGATAAAGCTGCCAGAGCTTTGCCTCTTCCATATCGCGGGCCAGGAGATGGCGCAACGCTTCAGCAAAGAGATGGTGGTAGCGGTACCAGCGGCCCTGCGTATCCAACGCCACGATAAAGAGGTGACGACGCTCCAATTGCTCTAACATATCCTGGCAGGCTGCCACGCTGTTTTGCATCACCGCAGCGCAGAGGGGCGCGCTGAGTCGCTCAAGAATCGCCGTGCGCAGAAGGAAGGTGCGCAGCTCAGCTGGCTGTTCATCCAACACTTCCTCAGTCAGATATTGTAATAAAGGGCGCTGGCTTCCGCTCAACTCTTGCAAAACCTGCGTCGCATCCGGTTGATGCTGCAGCATAAGCGCGAGCAACTGCAAGCCAACCAGCCAGCCTTCAGTACGCTCGGCGATCAGGGCGATAGCTTCCTCGGAAAGCGCGTGCCCCATGATCTGGGCAAGAAAGGTCGCCATCTCTTCCCGGCTACAGCGCAATTGCTCGGCGTGTATCTCCACAAGTTGTCCCTTGCCGCGCCAACGCGCCAGGGCCAGGGGCGGATCATAGCGCGTGGCTAAGACCAGGTGCATGCACGGGGGCAAATGCTCAAGGAAGAAGATGAGATGCGCGTGAATGGCCGAATCGCTCACCATGTGATAGTCATCAAGGGCCAGGACAATCGGTTCCGGCAGTTCCGCCAGAGTATTGATAAGGATGGTCAGAACCTCTTCTAAAGGCGGAGGCGGCAAGGTCAAAAGCGCTTGCAAGGCTGCCCGGCCTGTCAAGGGCACTAAAGCGGTCAGGATGTACTCCCAGAAGCGATAGGCATTATCGTCACTTTGATCAAGCGAGATCCAGACCACATGAGGAGCCCCCTGGCCTGCTTGTGTTAGCGAGTGCAGCCAGAGAGTAAGAAGCGTGGTCTTGCCAAAGCCGGCCGGGGCCGAGATGAGCGTGAGCTTACGATGGAGACTGGGAGCCAGCAATTTTAACACGTGAGAACGCGGAAGAGCCTGCTCCGGCAGGACTGGCATAAAAAATTTGGGTGTGAGAAGAGGTTTTTTTTCTAACATCCTATTCTTCGCTATGTGTACGGTTTGATTGCTTCCCCGGCAAGCCCGATCCTTGTCAAGCCCATCCTTGAGCTGGTAAAGAAACAGGCTCCGGGCGCCTGTATCGAAAAGATGGTATCAAACGCGGAGCAAAAGGTCAAGCCCAAACAGGCCGGCTTATGGCCCGTAAGAGCCATTGCGCCTCGCCGCGCTACATCTCTTGATGCATATCTACAATTCAAGGCAATGATACACCTGCGGGAGCATGACTTAGCTCCCCGGCACGGCTATGCTATCCCCAACAAAGCGTAAGCAGCTCTTCGCTGTTCTTCTCAACAAATAGAGGCTTATAGCCAAAGGAGTTCTTTGAATGACCTTTTCTCAAGCACACAAACAAGACAATATACTTAAGCGCTATCCCTTAACTTCGTTTTTTATCCTGGCTTACGTGATTACCTGGGTCTTATGGCTGCCCTATGTCTTGCTGGATCTTCCCAAGCCCGCGGCTATCCCTGGCGTACTCCTTGGAGTAACTGGCTCGGCGTTTCTCATGACCTATATAACCGAGGGAAAAGCTGCAGCTCTGCGCTTGCTCCGGCGCTATATTCAGTGGCGCGAAAACTGGTTCTTGTATATATTCGCGCTGCTCGGATTTCCCCTTATGCTCATTCTAGGAACAGTGCTTCAGCCCGCGGCCCAAGCCGATCTAAACGGATTTTCCCTCGCCTGGCTCCAGTACTACCCGCCAGCTTTCATTACCGTCTTCTGTTATGGTCCGTTACTGGAAGAGGCGGGCTGGCGTGGCTTTGCCCTCCCGCGCCTACAGCAGCGCTATGGCCCATTGCGTGCAAGTCTCATCCTAGGCCTGCTCTGGGGTCTCTGGCACCTTCCCATCCATCTTGGTGACTTTCAAGAAGGGCTGGGTCCTGGCCTCCTGAGCTTTGGCTTTTTCGTAATTGCCGTCGTGGGATTGGCCTGCATTTTCACCTGGCTCTTCAATCGGGTCAATGGCAGCTTGCTCATCATGATCCTGGCCCACGCCTCTTTTAATGCCCTCTCAACTTTTTTCGGGCTGCTTATTATCCATAAGGGAGTTCCGCCCTCAATAGAAGATGCCTTTGGCACAAGCCAGTTGCTCATCGGACTAGCATTCGCCATCCTGCTAATCGTCCTGACCCGCGCTCAGCTAGCTTATCGCACTAATTGGCAAGCTTAGGCTCGCCTGGCAATCTTGTTCGCGTTTAACTGACCGGCAGTTCTGGGAAGGGCGGGCCAGCAAGCAATGCTTGACTTCGCTTGCACAAGCCAGACTTCAAGCTATGTACGCCGGGCCAACTTCTTCCCTTTCAAGCTCCTGCATATTCCATTTAGAGCTGGAAACTAAACTCGGAATAAGGGGATTGCAAGCGAGCCCCCGCCGGTAAGACAATGCCAAAGTAGCGCTCTAAAGCCTCTCGGTAGGCGGTTTTATCTTTCAACTGAATGGTAGTTGTCTCGTCCGGGCGACGAATTTTCAACTCAGTATCGAAGATAATGATACGCGCCTCTTCAGTAGGGATTGCTCCGACGATATGTTGCACAAAGAAGGAATCGGGCGAGGTTGAATTATAGTAATTCATCATCATATAATCGGGCGCATAAAATTCCTCCAGCGAAAAGGCATACAGATTGTGCCACTGCTCGGCGAGCTTGTGTTGCAGAATAAAGCCAAGCCTGGCATCGCTCTTGAAGCGATAGGTATCCAGATATTGAGGAAACTCGCGGTCAAGATCGAGCGGGACTGCCTCAATCAAACAATTGCCGCCAAAGCCTACATCAGCGATCCAGGGCTTGCCTTCAATTTCTACCATCGCCATCTGGTGTGATCTTCTCTTCCAGCCATCAACAGCAGAAACGCGGGCGGCCAGCGGCCTCACAGCAAAACCTAAATGTTGCAGTGCCAGCAGAAACAAACCATTGAGCTCATGACAATAACCACCACGCCGCTCATCAATCAGTTTGCGCATCAGGCTATCAGCATCTATGTGAATTGGTTTTCCCAGCAGGATATCAAAATTCTCAAAAGGAATGCTCAGCATCTGGGCACGGTGCAAGCCTTTGAGCGTCTCTGCGCTGCGTGTAAGCGGACCACGATAATTGATACGCTCAAGATAGGCATCGAGGCGAAAAGGGCTAGCTGACATCTATCACAAACCTCCTTCAGGTAGGACCAAACTCTCTCAGCATAGAATCCATTAATCTAACTATAATTCTAGCGCAAGAAGGCAGCCCAAACTTCAGCCAAAAGGTCAGTTTTCCGCTGTCCAAATGGTCAAGGGCATCTGACCCCAATACTTATGGACGCAGGAGCTAGCTTTATTCGTTACGCAGAGAAGCTTGAGGCGCACACATACGCTGCAGGAAGGCCGCAAGGTCATTCTCGTAAGCCTGAGGATCAAGGTTCCAGAGCAGGGTATGTTCGGCTTCTTCCATACGCCGATACGTTACGCAAGTAGAATGCGTCCGGGCAAAGATATCGCTCGACGTCACCGGCACCAAGGCATCAGCGGTGCTATGCAAAAGCAATGTTGGGATTTCGCGCTCGTTGGCACTGGGATGCTCATAATTGAGTTTAGCGAAACTGATTTGTGCGCGCCACTCAACCATCATTCTAAGGATAGACCCCAACCAGCGCGGCAAATGCAGGAGACTAAGCTGTGCCTGCAGGACTCTTTGCCAGTTGAGAATAGGCGAATCGAGGATAACTGCGCGCACCTGAGCAGCATAGGCCGAACGGTGCAGAAAGGTCTCAACAATAGAACCGCCCATCGACCAGCCAAATACGATCACATCTCTGGCTCCCTGCGCCAGAGCATAACGAACCCCAGCCTCAACGTCCTGCCACTCAGTATCGCCAAGATGATAGAGCTGATCGGGACTGCAAGGTGCGCCGGGATCATTGCGATAGCTCAAGACCAGCGCGGGAAAGCCCTGCCTGGCGATTGTCGGCAAGGCGCGCAAGGCCTCTTCACGCGTGGCATGGAAACCGTGGACAAGCACCAGCCATGTTTCGCGCTGGCCGGCGAGCTGCCAGGCAGCCAGTTCACCTAGAGGTCCGGGAACGCGCACCTCCTCAAAAGTTAACCCTAGCGCGCTTTGTGGATCACCATGATAGACAAATTTATTCCAACGTACCTGAGAACCAGGCTCAGGCAATTGGGAAGCCTGAATGATTCGGCGCGTTACGCTCTGCGCTTCCAGGGCCACAACCTCACCGAGCACGGCAAAATTATCCTGCCAGGCCAGGCCAGAAATACCGTCAACACTTGTCTTTGGCAGGCGAGGAAGGGTTACTGTTTCTGGCGCTACCGCCAGCACCGGTAGCAGAACTGGAGGCCGCGCGGCTTTTACGCGGAGGCCGGTTGAGGCCAGCCAGGCTGTAAGGCCGAGGCAGAGGATACAAAGCAAGAGCAAAACAAGCATGAAAATTATGATAAGTGTCGTCAAGTAGTTCTCCTTTCAGAGCAAACGTGTGCCACAGATCAGCTAAGTGCGCCATGCCGAGTTGACTTATCTACATCGGTTCAACATAGCTCGCGTACTGCTTGCGACACGTCTCAAGGCTGCGCTGTGCGGCTTTCTTTTCGCGCCGCTCCTTTAAGTATGGTAGAAACTACACTGGGGATCAATACACAAAGTCTGGGCTTTGTTGCTTATTCTACAGAGCAAAGAGGTATGTAGACAAAGATCGTGGCCTTCGCACACGCCCGCCGGACCAGGGAAAGCATAAATTCGACCCAACTGAGCTTCCTGGCCCTTCTTTTACGCTGCTTCAGATTTACTGAATGTACAGTATTTGTACAGTTTCAGGCAAGTATTTAGCATGGTAGAAGCTGACGGATCTCTGCATACTATAACCATTGTTGCGCTCGCTGATATCAGGCGAGGCACAGAAGAATATAAAAGCAGTATATATGCAAGCACTCGAAAAGAGTACGGAGTCTTTATGCACCAAACAAGCCAACAACCTGCCCCTGGCACAGTGCGCGACAGGTTTGGCGCGCTGGTGTGGATTATAGGAAGCGTTCAGTTCTTTCTCTGCCATCTCATCGTCCAATCCGCCTGGCCCACGCCCTATAGCTGGTCCCTCAACAATATCAGCGATCTTGGCAACGTCAATTGCCAGCCCTGGGGAGACAACGCGCGTTATGTTTGCTCTCCCCTCCACACTGTTATGAATACATCCATCATCGTCGGCGGGCTCTTGATCATCGTCGGGATCTTCGCGATCGAGTCTCTCTGGCGTCGCTCATTTATCTCCTGGGCCGCGCGCGTGCTGCTCATTATCGTCGGGCTGGCCTGGCTCCTCGTCGGCCTGACGCCCGCAGATGTTGAAGAAAATCTGCATGTATTGGGCGCGCTCTTCATCATGATTCCCGGCAACCTCGGCCTCATGCTCATGGTTTTAAGCGCCAGATATGGCTATATGAAGACGATCCGTATCCTGGCAACCCTGATGGGAATTATCGGGCTGGTCGCTACGGGACTCTTCTTCTCGGGCCATTACCTCACGCTCGGCATGGGAGGCATGGAGCGCGTTGCAGTCTTCCCTTTACAGATCTGGAACTTTATTGCCGGCTGCACGCTCCTTATCGCGGTGGTCCGCGAGCGCCGTCGCGCTGCGCTAGAGGCGCTGATTGAAGATTATCACGAACGCGAGTATTGAGCTGTCTGCCCCAAAGAACTTGCCTGCCTCTGTTCAGGCCAGCCACTTTCATAAGACTCCTCTGGTTCATCGTGGGATGCCAGGAGGTCGTATCATGAAGCAAGCAGCTTTTTCCCGGACTGATGATAGCAGAATGTGGCATAAGAGAAACGCTATGGGACAAAGGATTGTTTTTCGATCCCTCAGAGGGTATATTTTATCTGAGAGGTTATGAGGGAAGATAGCGTTTTTAGTTCATAGCTCAAAGTAAGGTGAAAGATGAAATACACTCGAATATATGCTGACAAAAACGGCGACTCTCACTTCGAGGACGTGGAAGTCGAGATGTCCCTTGTCGATTTTGCCCCACCTGCACCACCATTGGATTTGTCGCCAGCGATGCCCAGCACCAATGTTGCTTTCCTCGGCTCTCCAGCCGGATGGGATAGCGAGCCACATCCAGCGCCACGGCGGCTCCTCCTCATCTATCTGACAGGCGAGGCTGAAATCACAGTAAGCGATGGCGAGGCGCGTCGCTTTGGTCCAGGCAGCGTTGTGCTGGCGGAAGACACATCAGGCAAGGGACATGCCTCCCGCGCTGTTGGCGACGGCAACGTGCTCACGGCTGTTGTGCAACTGGCTGCCTGAAAGCTGGCAAACGGCGTATCGAGACGAGCCCCCGGTGACGCAGATAGCAGAAATGCTCACCGGGCCTGCCATTTGAGATACAGGACAACTGGACCGCTCGGTAGTTTCTTCTGGGCAAAGTTGATTGTTTCACGACGCTCAACGGAAAGCTCTCCGGCCATCTCCGTCTGACGAGCGGCGATATGAAACCACTCGACTGTATAGTTGCCAGCCTCCAAGGTCACCTCGAACTGATGAGCGGCCTCATCAGGCTGGAGGACAAGATATTCCTTGCCAGGATTTGCCAGAACGTAGCCAGTTGAGCTGAGATCGGAGCGCGGCACCATTTCGCGCAAGCCTATACGATTGGCGAAACGCAACGTATCCCCCATGGCGTAGCGCGCTGGCTCTAGCGACTCATAAGAGGGCACGCCCAGCGACGGATCAAGCGGGGTAGTAACATTTATGATCCCATAATCCATAAGGATGGGGTTATGCCCGCGAAGGAAGGATTTCCAGGCCCACAAGGCATCGCCCTGGCCAGCGGCATAATGGTCTGTGTCAGTAAGTACTACCTTTGTGCCGGGATTCTCCGGTGGATTTGCGAACCAGCGATTAGTGCCAAACTCATCATCATTGCCGGGCGAGATCCAGTCAGCGGGACTCTTCCAGAGCGCCTCATTGACCTTCGCCTGATCCGCAACTGGAAATTGCATGGTCATGCCGATGGGATGCCGATCGTAGCCCATCTGCTGTTCGTACTGTTTGACAAACTCGATCACTTCATACTGCCAGGCTGTGGTATCACCCCAGAACGGAACAGCAGAAAGCTCCAACATATCAGCAAACTCTTGATCAACCTGCCCACCACCCGCCGATTCGTTGGCAACCTCGTAGAGAACATTGGATAAATCAGCCACGGTATCGATGACCTTACGAATATAGGCTTCCTGCACTTCCTTGATGCCTGGATCGAGGGGCAGTACCTGGGAATCGTTGATCGAAGAGAGCGCGATCCCGTTGATATTGTTGGCTGCATAGAACGGATGGCCCTCAATATGGTCAGGCGCCTTGCTTAAGTGGAGGCCAAAGCCGTCGAAGAGCATAACAGAGACGTAGATACCCTCCTTGCCAGCAGCAATGACACGAGCGCGCAATCGGTCGAAGTAAAGCGAATCAAAGCTGGAAAGATCAAACTTTGGCTTGCCGTCTGGGGCTAATCCCGGACCCGTGCGCGGCCAGGGCTGCGGCATCATGCAGAGATGGAAGTTGGCAGGGACTGCCTGCGACCTGAACTGCTCCCAGCGCCAGAGCCGAATAAAGTTGTGTCCATGCTGCTTGAGGAAGGCGAGATAGGCGCTATAATCATTCTGCTCCGGAACATCAGAGCAGTTCAGGCCGGGACCCAGGCCGTCCTGTAAGTTGTTCCAGATATGCGAGCCGGTCAGATAAACTGGCTTCTGATCAATGGGTGAGTCGGTAGCAACGCTAAAGTAGCGTGGGTTGGCCGCACAGACCACGAGAGGTCCAGGAGCGTACTCGGCATGGCGAGAAGCCTGCGGCGTTGAAGCGCTCTCTGACATAAGTGAATTTCTCCTTGTCTTACTCTTTGCCAGGTCTCACTGACAAGAACCACAAAAACCGGCTATGCGGCTTGCTTCTTATCATATGAGATTTTCTTTTCTCAGCTGTGCTTATGCTAGCATGCCGCATTGGTCTACGATCCAGGCACTACAGTCGCAATAAGCAGGCAGGTTGGCTTGTTTGCAGGTTCTCCATCTTTCCCGTCTGATGGAGCCCGCCGTGGCATCGCTATGTCTATTGTAGGTAGAAATGATGCAGTTGGCTTGTAAAAATTCAATCAATCGGCATCTGGCCAAGAGATTGGCCCTGTTGTGGGTCCTGCGCGCAACAACGACGACGTAAGAGCAGATAGCGGCTCGGGCTGTAGCCAGTAAACGCCGCAAATTCCTTATTAAAGTGCGGCTGGTCATAGAAGCCAGATTGGTGAGCAATCAACGTCCAATCAACAGGCTGCATTGGATCAATCGAGGACAGGACATGGAAAAACCGCGAGAGCCGGGCGAATTCCTTTGGTGAGGCGCCGATCAGCTGCTTGAATTGGGTCTTCAGATGATTCTGGCTAATGCCAATCTGCTCACTGAGCTCCCTTATCGATAGGTCGCCATGCCGATTGACAATTTCCTCTATGGCATGTTGTACAAGCCCCCAGCCACGCGACATATGAGAGAAGCGGGCAAGCAAAAGCTGCTCGAAGAGGGCAAAGCCCTCCTCGATAGTCGGAGCATCGTGGAGGCGCTCACGTACTTCGTCAGCAAAGCATCCCCAGATGGCATCCAGCTCTACAACCTGGTTGTGCAATTCAGAGAGGGGTAGCGGGAAGAACGGAGCAGCGCCACCGGGTTTGAAATGGACACCGAAAAACCGCACAGACGGTGGCCAATCGACGACATGATAAGTGCTGAACACTCCTACGCCCCAGCTCCGCCTACAAACAGCAAGAGGTTGGGCTTGATCTGATCTACGTACAGAGAAAGGGTGGCCGAAGTTCACCATCAAGTTCAATGAGGGTATGGGAAAGGTTTTCAGGCGTGTATAGGATACAGGACCTTCTAGATAATAGAGGTCATAGATATAGGAGTTGAGCGGGTAAGATGGGGTGTGGCAAGCATAGAGCATACAAATTATCCCTTGCATTTGTCTCAGGCCTGGCAAGCTTCTGAACTTCTCTATTATGCAATGGGTCTTGAGATTCGTCAAGAAGAATTCTGCGCTGAGAATGGTGCTACATGCTCTAAAAAGCTGAGGGAAATATATCCCGGGCTGCTTCAGATGCGTCATTTCTGTCAGATAGCTTGCTAAAGACATTCAGGGGATTTAGTTGTATTATGGAATTTTGCTTGCTATACTGTTTGTAACACTGAAATTTCTGCGTGTTTAGGAGGAAGGATGGAGATGATGAATAGTATACATGGCAGGACATATAAGCAAGCTGTAGAGCCTAAAGCCCGGATTTGTAATGCGTCCCAAGGAAATTCCTCTTCCACCATCTCCATAACCGGTCCCCTGCACCTGGATTTTGCTTCGGGCGACCTGACGTTCTGGACGCCAGAAGGTGAGGCCTTTCGGCAGCAACCGGTGCGCGGAGATAAATTTCTGGCCAGCCAGGTCAGGCCCGGCTTGATTGCCCTCGGCGGCGATTACTGGGATGGCCCCTATCCCGTTGGCCACCTTGGCGATTACTGGATCAGCACCGAGGATCATCTGACCGGCACACTGACCTCCGACGATTTTCTACTTGAGCCACGCTTTCCCTGGTTTAGCTGCCTGCTTGGTGGCACACACGAGCCACATTCCTGCAGCATCGCTCTGCTTATCAAGGCTACGCCGGCCAATAGTGCGGCCTTAGCCTCTAGCTACCCACGCGTTCAGCTCTGCGGGCGCGGTGACTATTACCAGGTCTTTGAGGCTAGCGGGCACGGTAGCGAGCTTATGCGTCGCGTAGCGTTTAACGCAGCAAGTTTCGAAGGCGAGCAGGCCTGCATTCACGTTGTTGATAACACAACGAGCGGGCATATTAACGTCGATGATTTTCAGTTGACTACCGAGAAGCCAGAGACTTTGGCCGAAGAGCTGGGCGCAGGCGACCCGGCTGCGCCGGTATGGGGTTTTGCCGATATGCATTCGCATCCGATGTCTCATCTGGCCTTCGGCGGCGTTATCTTCTGGGGCCAGTCCGATGGACCTATTGAGAAAGCGCTTCCCTGGTGTACGCCGGCGCATGGTGTAGGGGGTACCGGAATTGCCGGCAAGGATGGCAACGTCATCATGTCCTTCTTTGAGCAGACCGGCTATGGCCTTGATGTCGGCCATTATGTTGGCGGCTATCCTCAGTTCGACGGCTGGCCCAAGTTCACCACAATCGTTCACCAACAGATGTACATCGACTGGATAAAGCGCGCATATGAGGGCGGGCTGCGCCTGATGGTCGCCCATGCCGTCAATAACGAGGCGCTGGCCAACCAGTATAATGGCCGCCCGCCCTATGACGATAAGACCGCCATAGAAACGCAGATCGCGGCCATGAAAGAGCAGGCAGCCCATCACCAGGACTGGATGGAGATTGCCTATACGCCCGCCGATGCGCGCCGTATCATTCGCCAGAACAAGCTGGCTGTCGTGCTAGGCGTTGAGGTCGATTCACTCTTTAAGGCTGCCCAGCTTTATGCTGCCCCAAGCAGTGCGTCAGCGGCGATGAGTGCGCTAAACACGGCTAGCAGCCTGCAGGATGCGCTACACGCAGCGGAGGATGCACATCAGCTCGCCGAAAATACCATAAAGGCTTATCTGCAGCATCTCTATCACGATCTGGGCATACGCCATCTCTTCCCCGTGCATATAGCAGATAACGCCTTCGCCGGCTCGGCCATCTATAACGATGTGTTCAGCCTGTCCAATCACTTCTTACACAATAAATACTTCCAGTTAGAGGACGGCAGCGCGCTGGGCATTCAGTTCCGTCTTGAAGAAGATCCCGGTCCAGCCATCGAGATAGCCCGTATCACCCAGGACTACCATCCGCCCTACAAAGAAGTCAAGGGCGGCCATATCAATCAGGCCGGCCTTACAGATCTGGGACGCTTCTTCATTCAGCAAATGATGCATCTTGGTATGCTGGTGGAAGTCGATCATATGTCGCATAAAGCCGTCGAAGAGGCCCTGGCCCTGGCTGAAGAGCATGACTATCCAGTGGTAGCGGGACATACAAGTTTTCGCGAACTGGCCTGGCACTGGCAGAGCGAGACCCAGAGCATTCACAAATGTTGCAACGAGGGCTCAAAATCTGCGGAACAGATCGAGCGCATCCGCAAACTGGGCGGGGTCATTGCGCCTATCGCCTGCCAAAACGATCTGCGCGATGTTGGGGAGGTGATCCCATCTTTGAAGGGCAAAGTGCGCAACGATAGTGCCGGCTCGGCCAAAACATGGGCCCAGGCCTACCTCTATGCCGTTGAGAAGATGGGCGGGCGCGGCGTTGGCATTGGCACCGATACCAACGGTTTTGCCAAATTCACGAGCCCACGTTTTGGGCTCAATGCCGGTTACTTCTTGGATTTTGATGTGGCGGGCATGGGCCGCGATCCCGGTCGCAGGCCCATGCGCCGAGAGCAGGCTGCGAGCCAGGAGAACGGCGTACGCTACGCCGATCCTATTGAGGATGTGCGCCACTATCGCTTTGAGGGCGTGCTGCAGGGCGATGTCTACGATGATATGGAGCGCGATATCTGGCAGGCAGTCGGACTCTACAAAGCGGGGCACAATCCCTGGCAAGAGCAAAATATTCTTGACGTTTTTGATCGCGTAGCCAACTTTGCCAAAGGCTTCTTTGCGACTAGCGATGAGCAGTTAACACGTCCCGGTCTACTGACCGGCGATGAACCCTGGGAGCAGCGCGCGGCCTTTCTTGTGAAAACGGGGCAGGAGCCTGGCAATTCTGAGCGCGATCCGCAGCCAGTGCATGAGATGTATCCGAAAGTGCTGGCCATCTGGCAAAGATGGCAGGCGATGGAAGGCAATAATGCGCCCCTGATGCGTAGCCGGGCCGGGCAACGCGATTTTGATATCAATCTTGATGGAGTAGCACACTATGGCATGCTGCCGGATCTGGTTCAGGATCTGAAAAATTGTGGGCTCTCCAATGAGGATCTGCTCCCGTTCTTCCGTTCGGCCGAGGAGTATATTCAAACGTGGGAAAAGTGCGAACGCCGTAGTCGCGAACTATAAGCCACACGTTCCTCTTAATACGAGGCTGGCCGCATATAGCCAGCCTTCGTATAGCTCTTCACTTCTCCCAAAGGGGATTGTTAAGGGCTCACTCCGTATGAGTAAACTTGCTGAACTTTGCAACAGCTCTGATATTGTCCAGCTTAGCCTTGACAAAGCAACGAGCAAATGGTTATGCTTAACAGCAAGCACACGCTATTTCTTACCCATCTTTACATCTTGTATTTTATTCCCGAGGAGACGGCCATGATCCATGATGGAATGTGCCAAACAATCGTCCCCATTTGCCTCATCCCTTTAAGGTTTCCTGCGTGTGCTAAGCATAAGCTCACTCTGACTTGCCCAATTGAGGCAAACTTGCCAGGCCCACCCATATAAACCAGTCATCTGGAAGCTGGTGATGGACAGGCAAGACGTCACCTAAGCGCCAGGGGATGAGTGCAGTATTTTTCGGAGGAGAAGCAACAGATGCAAACTCGCAGAAAACTGAAGTCTGGCCTTGGCGTAACGCTGCTGTGCCTTATAAGCATAGTAATCGCCGGCTGCGGCACAGGCAACCCTCACCCAGCCACCGCGCATACTAAGGCTCCCCAAAATCGGCAGGTGTTTGTCTCAGGCATTATCAACGGCTACACCGCCATTGCAACCTTGGATCCCGCTCTGGCAACTGACGGATCGTCAGTTTCGCCCCTGGACCTTATCTTTACCGGATTAGTGCAACTCGACGATAACCTCCACGTAACTGATCAACTTGCCGCCTCACATGAAGTCATGCCCGATGGCAAGACCTACAAGTTTACCCTCAAGCCGGGCCTCAAGTTCAGTGATGGCACTCCGCTTACTTCCCAGGACGTAGTTTATAGCATCAACCGCGCCCTGGACCCCGCAACCAAGTCGCCAACGGGTCCGTACTATCTTAAGTACATCAAGGACTCCGATAAACTGCAAGCAGGCACGATCAAGACGCTTATCGGAGACAGTTTGCTCGCACCTGATCCCAATACCGTGGTTATCATCACTGACAAAGTATATACCTTCTTTCTTGATGCGCTAACCTATCCCTGCTCATACGTCGTCGAGAAGAGTATGATTGACAAATGGGGCGATCACTGGATTGAGCATCTTAGCGATAACGGCGGCCAGGGGACTGACGGCCCTTTCAATGTTTCGCACTTCAACCGCAGCACAGGCATTGATTACATCCCCAATCCTAATTTCTACGGCCCCAAACCACAGTTAGCGAAAGTGGAATATCCCATCTTCAAAGACATATCCACCCTCTACCAGTCCTACCAGGCGAACCAGGTTGAGGACGACCCGCAGCTGTTAAGCACCACCTACGAGCAGGCGAAGAACAGACCCGATTTCTATCAAATACCTTTGCTGGAAATCTACTATTATAGTATGAATTACACCAAAAAACCGTTCGATAACATCAAGATCCGGCAGGCCTTCGCCCTGGCCATCAACAAGGATCTGATCATGCAGCGCGTCTGGAAGAATCAATACTTCGCCACCAATCATATCGTGCCAGAGGGCATGAATGGCTATAGTCCAAACCTCATTGGCCCGGCGGGAGTGAAGGGTACCGGCGGCGATCCAACGCTGGCAAAGCAACTGCTCCAGCAAGGCATGCAGGAGGAGGGTTATAACAGTATAGCGCAACTTCCCACTATTACCCTTACCTACTCGGATCTTGGCAGAGAGGCTATCAAGGAAGAAGTCGCGGTGATGCAGCAGATGTGGCAAAGTGTGTTGGGTATCAACGTCAAGGTTGAGAGTATCGATACAGGGGTACTGATCCAGGATCTGGGCAAGGGCTCAGCTAATCCTTTGCAGTTGTACTATGGTACTGCCTGGACCGCCGATTATCCCGATCCAGAGAACTGGACGACGCTGCAATTCGGCCCCGGCTCGGCTAACAATACCATGAGCTATGGACAGAATCATGCAGCAGACGCCGTGCAGCAGCAAGCTGTCCAGCAGTTAATGGAACAGGCGGATTCCGCCCCCGCTGGCGCCGATCGCATGGCGATGTACAACCGGGCCGAACAGCAACTGGCCAACGATGTAGCGTGGCTGCCGATGGCACAGGCGACATTATCGGGCCTGCGCAAACCATGCGTACAAGGCCTGAAGTATACGGCTGCCGGCCGTATCCCGCCGAACGACTGGGGTAGGATCTACATTTCGACGGATACGCCTTGTATGAAGGCTACCGTGTAGCCTTCAGGCTGAGCCATCTTGAAGGCATACATAGCACATAGATTTGAAGGCAGGGCTTTTCAGTTCTCATTTTTCCCGTCTCATTGCTGGTTGGCAAGAAGGGAAACGTTGGGGCCGCGTCGCGTCTTACGGGGCGCGAGCCCCGATACCTGTCCCCGGTTAAGGACTAATTCGCTAGCTCGCGACGCGCCCTTAACAATCCCTTTTCTTGAGAGCTGGAAAGCCCCGCGCAAGATTCGAATCGTATACTTCACTTTAGCCCAAAAATATGTTATAATTGTTTTTAGTCAATTACATTACTGCGATTGAGGAGTGAAATGGCCAGCAGCCACTAAACCTTGTGCCAGAGATATTGCCAGTTCCAAGGGCAATGCTGTCATGTCTTAGTAGATGCATTCGGGCTCTACGCTAAGACGGTACACGGGTTATGGTCTCCTGATGGTTATGCAGTAGTGTAGCTCCTGACAATCCATACAATGGCCTCCCCACTTTTGTTAGCCTTGCACGACACATTGTTTCCTCACACTGGCTCACAGCTTACTTTCGCTTAGCTTGCTCTGGCGCCCCACCTTTATTGCAGATAATGCATTTAATCTACTCTTTTTTACTTTCGCCAAGCGAAAATATACTCACATTTGGAGGAAACACATGGCTACCGCAACTGAAATCGGTGTCCACCGATGCCAGATCAATACCCAGGAAAAGTATATGCAAGCAATAACTAGACAGCGAGGCCAGATTTATGCCAATCACATATTCCAGCAAGATTGTAAAATTAGAGCCGGCAAAGTTCCACGCCCACAATAAGCTCAGCAAGTATGAGCGGATACGTGTCTTTCTAGAGGAAAGGCAGTTGCCCGCCTACCGTTTCTCGCAGATCACGCAAGCCATTTTTAAGGAGCGCATTGGCGACTTTGCCCAGATGCACACTCTGCCAGAATCGCTGCGCAGCGCCTTACGCGCGACATTTGGCGAGAACATCCTGAGCCTTCGTGCCGTCCATGAAAGTCTCTCCCCGCAGGCCAGAAAGCTCCTCTTTGAGTTGGAGGATCATAAACGCATCGAGGCCGTAGGCATGACCTATCGCGCGGGCTGGCAATCGTTCTGCATCTCCTCACAGTCCGGCTGCAATTTCGGCTGCACCTTCTGTGCCACCGGAGCCATTGGACTGAAGAGAAGCCTGACGGCAGATGAAATCACTGACCAGATATTATACTTCCATCTCCAGAAGCATTCCATCGATAGCGTCTCTTTTATGGGCATGGGTGAAGCTCTTGCCAACCCACACACTTTTCGCGCACTCCAAATTCTAATCGATCCCGCCCTATTCGGGCTAAGTCCGCGCCGGCTGACAGTTTCCACGATAGGCGTTATTCCCTCAATCCAGCGCCTCACGCGCGAGTTCCCACAGGTCAATCTCACCTTCTCGTTACATTCGCCCTTCACGGAACAGCGCAGCTTGCTAGTTCCGCTCAACCGGACATATCCTCTACATGAGGTCATGCTAGCACTTGATGAGCACGTTCAACAGACTGGGAGAAAAGTCTATCTCGCCTATACGCTGCTGCACGGAGTCAACGATACGCCCGAGCACGCGCGGGGCCTGATTGCCTTGCTTAAGGAAAGGGGAAACCTTGCCCATCTCTACCACATCAACTTGATCAGCTATAATCCGGCAAGTGGCGCGCCAGTCACCTACGAACGCTCGGATAAGCAGACGTTTGATAGCTTTTATCGACGGCTCAAAGCTGCCGGAATGCATGTCACGGCCCGACAATCCTTCGGGGTCGAGATCGATGCCGCCTGCGGACAGCTCTATGGTCGTTACCAGGCTGCCCACAGAGAACAGCCCCCAGCTCGGGCCTCTACGCTGCCTGGTCGCATCTCGGTCTGCACTGCCAAAGGGCCAGGCTTGTGATGTGGAGCAGAGTACAAATAGCTAGTACGGCAGGGAGAAAGGCTAGCGCTATCCGCTAGCTAGCGGGACAACTCGCCTCTACGGGAGTGGCAAGCTCCCGTAGTTCCCTGAGAGGGCGTAACGAAAGCCGCCACGAAGATGAGCCAGAGCGCAATGTTCCTCAGAGGATTTTTGAGGCGAACGGAATCTTGCGCACCAGGGAGGCCAGCGCGTAGCAGAGCGGAACCCCAACTAGCGCGGCCAGGGCAAATTTGAGTAACGCCTCGGCATGGAAGCCGCGTAGAGCAAGCGCGAACAGGACAATAATAGGAATATGGATGATATAAACTGTAAAAGACTGCTGCGATAGCATGCGATCAAAGCGATTCTGACGATTGAAGAAGCGGCGGAACAGAGTAATCGCGCCAAGGCAAATTCCCACAGAGAAAGTGCTGTCCCAGAGCGCATATACCGCTGATTGCCAGGTTCCGTGGCCCAGAAAGGCAGTTCCACCGGAGAGGGCCAGGGGAAAGAGCACAAGCGTCGCCAGCCCAGCAGCCACGAAGCCAATTTTTCCCATAGAACCCGGAATGGTAAGAAACCAGTTCTGGCGAAAGGCGATGGCGCCCAGGACGAAGAAACTGAGGTACTGCGGCAAGAAAGAGAGCGTCGGGAAACCGAGAATCGGGATAAACATGCCCATCGGTACCACGATACACATCATATAGTTTGCTAGCGCCAGGCCCAGAATAAAGAGGCCTACAGCCAGGTAGGTTGGTGGCCTTGACGTGCGCTCGCCGATTTGAACCCGGCCACGTATCAGCCAGCGCCAGATGATATAGCCAAGATCAAAGATCAGGAGCATCTCCGCAAACCAGAGCGGACCTACGCCAAGCGCCTCAGGAAATTGCTGCCAGCTAGCCAGAGGCGTCAGGTGAAAAAAATTCCCGGGCGTCGGGCTCAGCAAGGGACTGATACTCGCAAGCGGGCTGAGCACAAACACATAGGCAAGCGTCGGGATGCCCAGACGCACCAGGCGATCCTTATAGAAGGTTCCCGGCGTCTTGCGCTCAAAGGAACCGGGAGTAAAGTAGCCGGAGATCAAGAAGAAAAAGCCCATAAAGTAGGCCTGATTAAAGAGTACAAACACCAGGAACACCAGGGATGCTAAGCGGTCCTGCGGGCCAGGAGGCTCTACGTAGTAGAAAGCCGTAGTAGCCCCATAGATCACGGCCAGGTGGTGCAAAACCACCAAAACCGTCAAGGCGACCCGCAGGTTATCGAGGAAGAAGATGCGCACACGCTTGCCCGCTGGCGAGCCTGGCCGGGCCAGGCTCGTATTACTATCAACGCTCGCTGCTGATGTCTGCTCTTGATAATATGACATGCTCAACTCTTCCCTTTCAGGGTATGAGAAAGCCCCGCTGGTACTTGTGCTCGCTTTAGCGGGCGGCAAAGGCCGAGCGCAGACCCTTGCCATTGACAATCACGACCACGCCGAGTAGAAGCAGCCCACAGACGCCCTGTTCAATTTTCATCCAGAATGGGAAGACACCGGGAAGCACAATGATGACGATAATAGCCACCAGCATGATCGCCGAGACGATCCGCAGCCGTAGATATCCACGACTGGAGCCACGGGCCATTTGTAGAGCAAAGATGAGCGTGAGCAAGGCGCTGGCCGCGACAATTGAGCCACGTATCCAGACCGCTGGAGTAACTAAGGCAACGTTGTTGCGCATAAAGATGGCAAACACGAGAGTGAGCACGCTGATGGCGAGATAGCAGCTGACAAGCAGCTTCACGCTACGTAGCGCTGTCTGACTATGTTCCAGGCGTTCTTCGCTTATATTTGAAGGCTTCAAGGTGATGATCCTTTCGTTTCATTTACAAAGTTATTGTTTATTGCTTCGGCCTCCATCTGGAGTGCTCGTTGAGGGGAGTATAGCTGACAAACACCTCCCAGCGCCTGACCCATCAGACACAAATCGAAGCCTATTTCTGGCCTGGGCAATTTAGACTAGCGCTATAGATCAATTAAGAAGACCTATGACCAGAGCCATAGGCCCTGTCGAGAAGATCTATGCCCAGCAACACTGGTAAGAGAAAAGTTGGTGGAGTATACTACGAAAAGCGTATCTCTTAGCATTGGTGGGCATATATATGACAGACAAGCAAGCACAAATCATGCAAACGCAATCCGCGCTAATAGGCTGGTTCTCGCAGTGGGCCGCCTATTGCGTTGCAGGCGCAGCCTATATCTTTGGGCTCTTTCTAATCCAGCACACCCTGGTCAGCTTTCTGCTTCTCACGGGCATCTACGGAGCCTGGATCGCGACCCTTTATATAGCGAGGAAAGATTGGCATCCTGGCTGGTGGCTTGTGCTGTTTTGCCTGGCCTGCTTCTCCCTCTTCACTCCATTGCCAAGCGCAAACGTCTACTGGCTGCCGATCTTACCTACGGAGACTGCTTGTTTGCTGGTCGTGCTCAAACCACGCTATCTCGGTCTATTGCTCGCAGGCACTCTCTGGGTGGGTACAGGCCTAACTCTTAGCCTTGTAAACAAACAGTTGGATATCGGTGCGCAGATCATCCTCTTGATC
Source organism: Ktedonosporobacter rubrisoli (assembly GCF_004208415.1). GTDB lineage: Bacteria > Chloroflexota > Ktedonobacteria > Ktedonobacterales > Ktedonobacteraceae > Ktedonosporobacter > Ktedonosporobacter rubrisoli. The sequence continues at coordinate 1,225,158 of NZ_CP035758.1, forward strand.
TCGTTCAGTTCCATCTGTGGGTGCACGTTGATGATCCAGGAACTCGCCCTGGCTCATACGCGCCTGCAAGAGTATAGCGCACAGGTGGAGGAACTTTCGGTAGTGCGCGAGCGCAACCGGATTGCCCGTGAAATTCACGATACGCTGGGCCACGCCCTGACCTTACTGGCGGTCCAGTTGGAAACTGCAACGCAGTTCGAAGCGCGCGGCGATCCCCGTCTACGCGAGAAACTGCTGGAAGCACGCAGAGTAGCCAAAGCCTGCCTTACCGACGTCCGTCACTCTGTCGAGGCCCTCAGACCCGATGAGGCCTTGCACGGTTCGCTACAGGAGCAACTGCGCAAGCTGGTGGCCGAATTTGAAAGCAACTGCCACGGAACCAACATTACGCTCGATCTGGAAGAAGCGACGCAACCTCTCAACCCGGAACTCTCTCTGGCGCTCTATCGCTGCGCGCAGGAGGCCTTGACCAATATTCGCAAGCATGCACATGCGACGAAGGTGTTGCTGCGCCTCTCGACGAGCGCTGAGCAGAAGGGAGAGGTAGAACTGACCATCCTTGACAATGGTCAGGGAGGCGCTCCTCTCCCTGAGCAAAGCACTTCTGGCTTCGGCCTGCTGGGCATCCGCGAACGCGTTGCACTCCTGAACGGAACGCTGCAAGCCGGCCCGGATTCCAGGGGCGGTTGGCGCGTCGAAGTGGTGCTTCCACTCAACAAAAACCAGGGGCGAGCAAGGATCAGCGCCCCAAGAACACATGATACCAGGGAGAAGGTGTAACCACATGGTAGAGCAAATCCGCGTGATGATTGTAGATGATCAGCGCTTGCTTTGCGAGGGCTTCCGCGAACTTATCGAACTTGCCCCAGATCTTGAAGTAGTAGGCATAGCCAGCGATGGTGAGGAAGCCTTGTCCACGGTCAAATGTCTTGCCGCCAGGCAAATGGCTCCCCATGTAGTGCTCATGGACGTGCGCATGCCGCATATGGATGGCATTCAGGCCACGCGGGCCTTCAAAGAGCGCTGGCCCGAGATCCGCATTATCATCCTTACCACTTTCGATGATCGAGAGCTTATCCAGTCAGGCCTGCAAGCTGGCGCTCAGGGCTATATACTCAAGGACATCACTGCCGAGCAGCTCGCCATGACCATTCACGTCGTCGCCCAGGGTCAGTTTCTCCTACATCCTGACGTTGCCAATAAAGTCATCGCCGCCTTTTCCTCGGCACCTGACGAGCCAGCCACCACCCCTGGACGCCCTACGTCAAGCGGCCCGAGCGACGTAGCGGCCCTGACTGAGCGCGAGCGGGAGGTCCTGGCCTTACTTGTGCGCGGCGCTTCCAATCGTGAAATCAGCGAGTCCTTATATATCGCCAGCGGCACCGTCAAAAACCACCTGAGCAACATCCTGGGCAAGCTAGGCGTGCGCGATCGTACCCAGGCCGCGCTTAAGGCTAAAGAGCTAGGCTTGCTGTAGGCAAAGCCCGGCTACACGCTATCTTCTCAAGAGGAGGAAGAGGCGTTGCTCTTCTCAAGTGACAATGCTGCCCGGAGAGCAAGATCTGAGAAGTTCTTTTCTGGCAGGCCTGCTATAATATGCTTGAGGCTGAGCCGGTGAGCGCCAGGGGTAGCAAAACGAAATTTACCTCATTTCGCCAATATCACGTTAAGGAGGAACAGTATGAGTATTCTTGCTGAGGAAAGGTTGTCAGATTCGCCATATGTAGCAAGTATTTCCTTTGGTCATACGGTGAGAGATGGCAGCACCATACGTCCTTCTATAAGCCATTGGCACATGGTCCTGCGCAAACTGCATGGCAAGGTCGATCTACTCGTCGTTGGGCCATTAACGAGTGCGAGCCCGCTCTCCTATACCGAGGGCGCTGAACTACTCTGGATCAAATTCAAGCTGGGCACCTTTTTGCCCCATCTACCCACAAAGCTCATATTAGATAAAGAGACGGAGCTCCCAGGGGCGACGCGGCAATCCTTCTGGCTCTCCGGCTCAGCCTGGCAATTTCCCGATTATGAAAACGCCGATACATTCGTTAATAGGCTCGCCCGCGCTGGGGTGCTGGCCTATGATCCCCTTGTCAATGCCGTGCTAGAAGAAGAGCAAAAGGAGCGCGCAAAAGATGTGCCCGAACGCACTTTGCGCTATCGCTTTGCACGCTCGACAGGCTTAAGCGCTAGCTACATTCGGCAGATGAGGCGCGCCCAACATGCCTCTACCCTCTTAAAAAACGGAGTCTCTATTCTCGACACCGTAGATGAGGCCGGCTACTTCGATCAAGCGCACCTGACCAAATCGCTGAAGCAATTCATTGGCTATACCCCGGCGCAAATCAGTCGCTTAAGTCCACATTCCAGCCATAAAAAATGGAGCGATGAGTGCTGAGCAAGCATGCAGGCGTCCTCTTGCTCTCTATTAAAAACTGCTATCTGCGTACCGCAAACGGTATTTGCAAAAACTTCAGTCTTCCCAAAAAGAGCTTCAACTTGCATTCATTTATGGCCTTGAAAGATCGCGTCCTATACCAAATTTAGTTTGCCGTTTGATACAAGACAAGCCTCTCACCTTGAGATACTATAGCTATGTTTTCCCAAAGAGCCGAAAACACAAAATAAAGGAGTAGCATAATGGGAAAAATTGCTACAGAGTTCTCAATGTCGCTGGATGGCTTTGTCGCCGGCCCCAACGATGAGGTAGAGCAGGTCTTCAAATGGATGATGAGCGGTGATACAGAAATTACCGCCGTAAAAGGTGATGGAGATATCGAGCTCAAAGTCCCCGAAGAGAGTGCTAGCATCTTTGAGGAAGATTATAAACGCTTTGGCGTGATCGTGGCCGGGCGCCGCATATTCGATATGACCCACGGCTGGGGAGGCAAGCACCCCATGGATGTACCCATAATTGTGGTGACACATCAGCCCCCACCAGAATGGTGCAAACCGGAATGGCCAGTAACTTTCGTCCACGATGGCCTGGAAAGCGCCCTGGCTCTGGCCCGCAAGATCGCCGGTGAGAAAGACGTTGCAATAGCCTCCACGACGCTTGTACAGCAGTGTCTCAAGGCCGGCTGGCTCGACGAAATTCTTGTCGATCTTGTGCCTTTTCTGCTCGGCAAGGGTGTGCGCCTATTCGCCGAACTTGACGCGCCCCTTGAGATGGAAATCGCCAGCGTGGTGCCCTCAAAAGGCGTTACCCACATCACCTACCGCATCAACAAGTAAGAAATTAGCGCAGTGGCAAGATAGCTTCTTCTTGCCACACGCAGATAAGCCCCAACAAGTCCGGAAAGGTTTGCTCCATTGCCAGGATTTCCGGACTTGCTGCACGTCACAGCGCAAAAACTTACGTGCTCTTATCTTCCTGCAGGGAAATCTTTCAACAAGGTTGAGCTTGAAAGTTTCAAGGTCTCAGGCTTATCGCTTCTGCTTTTGCAGGCGTGCTAAACGCTCATTATCCTGCTTCAAACGGGCTTCGGCCCTGGCAAGCAGCTCGGCAATTCTTTCCTGGGGCCAGATGACCACACCATCATCGTCAGCAATTACCAGATCGCCATCACGAATCACCTTGCCGCCAATCGAGACAGTACCTCCGACGATGGCCGGTCCATTTTTCTTAGGCGCCGTTGGCGTGACACCACGACACCAGACGGGGAAGTTCATTTCGCGAATCTCACGAGAATCGCGTACCAGCCCATCAGTTACCAGGCCGGCAATACCGCCATTCTGCATTTGCAAGGCCATCAAGCCACCCAGGGTAGCCATATGCGATGTGCTACCGCCTGCGATGACGAGGACCGTGCCGGGCTCAGGCAGATTCTCTAGCACCTTGCGGACAGATAGATTATCATTCTGACTCATCAGAGCCACATAAGCGGGGCCGACGACCAACGAATTAGGCTGCAGAGGAAGTATATTGTTGGGGAGAACGCCCTCGCCCGAGCTTGCATCGGAGGCAAGGGTTGCGTTAAGCCACTCTGGAAATTTTTCCATAAATCTTTGTGCTAACCTCTCATAAATTGCATTTCGCTTGTTCAGTATATCCCCTCAAAAGGTCGAAATACAATGCAGCACTCGCTTCAATCCAGCCTGAGAATAAACTCTTCCACTTCCTGGTTGCGCGCATTGGCGAAGCCCCGGTCCTCACCGATTCGTACAAAGCCAGCTTTTTCCAGGACACGCAGAGAGGCAAGGTTATCCTTTATGGCACGCCCATACACCGGGCGGACTGCGATACGCTTGAGTAAGATCGCCAGGGCTGCGCTGGCAATGCCTTTGCCCCAATAGGGCTTACCTAGCCAGTAGGTAACTTCTGAATGGCCCTTCTCATTTTCATAGATCGAGATCGAGCCGGCTACTTCGTCAGCATAGAGGATGGTCTGAATAATATTGGCTTCATTGGCCAGATTCCTGTTCCAACGAGCCGTAAAGGCCTCTTTATCGGCAGGATCTTTGGGCGTAAAAGCTGCCATATAGATTGCCTGTGGGTCAAGTTGCTGCTCAAAGAAAATGGGGAGGTCGCTCATCATAACGTCTCGCAAGCGAATAGTGGGGGTAACGGCTTCTTTCATGATATCCTTTCTTTTTGCCAGCCAGGATTGTCTTTGGTGCTCAGCGATATTTATATAGTATGGATGTTCTAGTATATCACATCTGTGGTCAAATGTCAGTATAGAGCCGCTTCTGCCATCAGGCAAACACAGCCGGCTCGCGCAAAAGTCTGGCTGAGAAGAGATAAGATGTGAGCATTTTTCTTCTCGTTGTCACATCTTCTTACGTTTATGCATCCTATTCTGTAGAAACGCAAAGGAGACTTCTATGCAACAACAATCACTTCCCGATCAGCCCGAAACAAGCTGGTACAAGGGACGCTTGAAGAAGATACGGCTACTTCGACTTCTGACGGGCATATTGCTTCTCTGCCTTATCTTGTCCTTCTTTATCGGAACGCTTTTTCGTTCTCCCTTTCGCGATATTCCATCTCTTGTAGTATTTGTGGTGTTCTCACTACTCATGAGCGGGTTTGCGGTAAGCGAGATTATGACCAATTGGGGGCCGGTGCCAGTAGAGGCTATCAATCAGTTGCGCCAACACGAACGATCTCTCCTGTTTCAGCAAGCTCAAGGAGCCTTGCCCTGGCAGTATCGGCTCTGGGTTCGTGGACTTGAATTGCTTCTGGCTGCCTTCAGTTTTGAGCTTGCCGCTGGTCATACGATTTTAGTTATGCCAGAACGGGCTCAATGGGTAATCGGAGGAGTATATTTTTTAGCCGGGCTCGGCCTCCTGGCTGATATATTCTACTTTAAGCCGAAACAAGCCAGACAGCTTGCAACAAAGAGCGCCTCAGAGCTCTCTTTTCGTTTGAGCAGCGGTGAAGCTACTGGGGAAAACCATTCAGACTCAGATATGTGACCTGGCAGAGCTTTCAGAAGCGCGGTTGTGTCTGTGAGCATCTTGCCTTGAAGCATCGATTCCATAACACCATGTCTACGCGCTAGAGAGGCTTTTCCCAGGTTATACTGGCGATCTGCTGGCCCAGGGAGCCTATCCACTCAAGAATAAAGCACATATTCTCACAAATCAATATGGCAGTTTTACTCTGCGTCTAGCCGAAAAAGATGCTTCGTTTAGCGAACGCTGCTCGAATGGGTGCCGCATCAGCGCGTACAAGCACTTCCTTGATTATGTAGACACTTCCTCTAACTGAGGAAAAGATATCATACTGTTTTCGTATGGTCAATCCATATCCCTTGACGAGAGGTTATCGCCAAAATGAATAAGCCATCAGCGAGAAAGGGCAGGACGCAGAGTCAAACGTTACCGATCTGCTGCAATCCCGCTTTCAAAAGCTTCGTGATCCTCGTCTTCTAGACCAAATAAGGCTTCCTGCAAGGCGAACGTCCCCACATAGAAACGTGCTCGCGACAACACCGCCTCGATTCCTGGATAATGGACAGAAAAGCGTTCAAGAAATGGCTCTCCATAGCAGACAGGACTGAGAATAGCAGCAAAATCGACAGCGGGATCACCCCATCTGACTTCGCTGAAGTCGATGATCCCACTAATGCTTTTCGTCTTGGCGTTGTAGAGAATATTAGTTCGCCCAAAATCGCCATGAACGAGGGTGGGTGCGTAGTGACAGTTGCGCTCATCACTCAAGAAATTTTCGAACTGCTCAGTGACCAAACTGCGAGCTTCTGCCCGCATGAAAGGGAACAGTCTACTCCGAAAGCGGTTGTACAACTCTCGCCACTCTTCACATCCCTGGAAGGCTGGAAGCTCCACCTCAAGTGCTTCCACAGGGATGGCATGGAACTGGCGGAGAAACGTCGCTAACTGATCTGCCAGGTGCTGCACTTCTTCATCTTTGAGGGTTGGGAGCGTTTCGGGCCAAAGTGGTTCTCCTGGCAGCAGACGATATCCCATAAAGACATGGCCAATAGAAGCGGCTTGCTTGCTCTGATAAATGGGATCAGGAATGGGTAGCGTCACATGATGTTGTACACTCCGCAAAATAGCGGTTTCTGTGACCAACTTGGCCGCCTCACGCGGTGTTTTAGGAAAGCGAAAGATGCTCTCGTCGTTCACGACAAGAATATCATTGAACTGGCCACTCTGATTGAGCTGCACGGTTTCAATGGTGAAATCAGGATAGGCAGCGTGGATCGCCCGGATATACGTTGATGGCTTGTCCATGTGCTCTCTGTGCCCTTTCTGGTGATGGTTCGTTCGTATCTTAGCCTATTACCTCGGGCTCGTCAACTGATTCACGGGGATCATGCACGATGGATTTGCTCGTGCATGCATGCCATTCGACTTCTCGCTCTTCATCACCGCTTCGGGCTTCCTCAATGCACTCCAGTTCCTGTTTTCTGCGATGGAGAAGACACAGGACATCTTCTCGTGTAAACACAACCACATTGTACAAGAGAAATCACACGCACTGAGACCTCCTATCCGTTCGCTTCAGCACCATAGGTAAATTAACTATCCCTAATGGCGGGCAAGCAGATTCTCTTTTTGCCTGGAGAAGTGCTAAATGAGAAGCAAGCGAGCATGAGCTCTCCCCGAAAATTCCTGAGCTGGCTCATGCCCCGCCTTCACAAAGTTAGTTCCAGGTTAGATAAATTTGCTGGCAGCCATAGGTTGTGAGGTTGAAGGTATAGAAGAAGCGCTGATCAGGCACCAGGCGCAGATTAGGGAAATAGTGGGTCAAAGTCTCAAAGGCAATGCGACCCTCCAGGCGAGCCAGCGGCGCGCCCACACAGAAATGCACTCCATGACCAAAGGCCAGATGATGATTAGGTTGACGATTGCCTATATAATGCTCAGCCTGCGGAAAACGCTCCTCGTCGCGATTGGCCGAAGCATACAGCAAAAATAGCCTGGTCCCAGCCGGCAAGCGCTGACCGCCAACTGTCACTTGCTGAGTAGTCGTACGGAAAAATCCCTGTACGGGTCCGCGCAAGCGCAGGATCTCCTCAATCGCAACAGGAATATACTCAGGATGCGCACAAAGCTCCTGCCAGCGTTCCGGCTGCTCAAGCAAGACAATCAGGCCGCTGCCGATCAAATGCGTGGTAGTCTCGTGGCCGGCCACAACTACGCCCATTATCTGGCGAATAAGCTCAGGCAGGGATGGTTGCTCCTCGCCCTCCTCGCCGGAACTGATCAGATCAGAGATCAAATCCTGAGCCGGCTTTTTTCGCCTCTCCTCAAGGAGCTGAGCATAATAGTGCTGAAGCTCTACAAACTGACGCGCACAATCTACCTGCTGCTCCAGAGGTAAGGTTAGCGATAATAACAAACGTGCAGCATCGCTGCGCGCTTTGATCATCTCTAGATCTTGCAGGGGAACCCCGACAAGCGTGAGGATGATTTCCAGGGGAAGCGGATAGGCAAACTGAGAAATAATCTCTACGCGACCGTCCTCACGAAAAGCATTCGCTAGCCTGATTGCCACCTCCTGGATGAGGGGTTCCATGCTCTTGATACGGGCCGGAGCAAAGGCTTTCTGGAATGGAGCGCGCTGCCTTTTATGCCTGGCTCCATCGCTATTAATAGTTGCAGTCACAAACTGATAGCCCTTCCTCAGTTCAGCCAGGGTCTGCTCATGGAACTTCACAGGAAAATCGAGGGCTTCTTTTGAAGAGAAATATTCTGGCTGCGACAAAATGGAACGAATATCGTCGTAGCGCGAAACGAGATAGGCATTGAGCTCGGGATTGAAGGTGATCGGTTCCTCTTGTCTGATCCGGGCGTAAAAGGTATAGGGGAGCTCTACCTGGGTATGTACCGGGTCAAAGCTTGCTCCCAGCGGCGGACGTTGCGAGGTCAAGATAATCCTCCCTTTTCTCTAACATGCCAACCGAACATAAAAACAGCTTATTCTCCCCAAATATAGTATATTGCAAGATTCATTGTCAAGAAAAAACTTATGCACATTCAACTCACGATCTGGATGTCAGGTCAGATAAAGATAGGAGGAAGAGAGCCTTTTAGCTGCATGCAACACTTGACTTTTAGTAAATGTAATGCTATTTTATGTTCGGTACTCCACATATTCGTAAAAATGTAGTAATATCCTCCCATTCACTAAATTTTCGTTCTTCCCTTTTACTTCGCAGGAAAGCGCTAGATTGGGCTGCCTATGTTATATAGCGAGCCACGCATATGGAGTTTTCAGGTGACATTTTCCTAGTTCAGCATTTCAGAAATCCAGGATACGAAGCACAGTACAAATTAAGATAAGGAGCCTCTTCATGTCTACCGAGTTTTCCGCCGAGACACAGGCCTTTCTTACCTCCTTCAAAGCTTTTATGGACAAGGTGACAGAGCACGCAGCATCCCGCCAGGAAGGTGATTTTATACCCCACCTGAAGGAACTTTTTGCGCAAGATCTGAAGACTTTGCCTGTCGTTAGCGAGCAGTTCGAAACCACCGATCAGCCCAACTTACATGTCGCGCTTACCAACCTACTGAGCCGCGAAGGCTGCTCATACGAGATCCTGGGAATTGTTTCTCCCTATGAGCACATGGGAATCAAACTTGCTTATCTCATCGATAAAGATCGGCCTCACAAGTTCACTGTAGGGCCGGTTGAGTATCTCAATATCATGCTACATGACGGCCAACCTCTTACCTGTATCCAAATGGGACTGTATCTGATCCGCCGGGCCGGGCAGCCGCTTGCTCTGCTGGTGCAGGGGCCAAACTTGCAGAGCTTTCGGGCCAAGGTACGCATCGAAGTAATGACCCTTCAGCGCGAAGTAGGCGAGCGTTTTCTCTCCGAACTGCGCACAGAGATGAGGATGCGCAACGTCTATCGGGGGCACGTCATTTCGCTGGGCACGGATCAAGACGGCCTGACTGTCAAATTTCACCATCTACCAGCTGTCACGCGCGAGGATATCATTCTTCCAGCCGGCATCCTGGAAAGGATCGAGCGGCAAACCATTGGCTTCTCGCAGCATCGCGATGCCCTGCTCGCCGCCGGACGGCACCTCAAGCGTGGGCTTCTGCTCTACGGACCTCCAGGCACCGGCAAAACCCTTACCGCGCTCTATCTGGCCAAACAAATGACTGATCGCACAGTGATTCTGCTCACCGGGCGCGGGATCGGCCTGCTTGAACATTCCTGCACGCTGGCCCGGCTCCTGCAGCCGGCCACAGTGATTCTTGAGGATGTTGACCTGATTGCCGAGGAACGTACTCGCCACGAAGTAGGCTGCTCTCCGCTCCTCTTCGAACTGCTCAACCAGATGGACGGCCTCTCCGATGACGCCGATATCCTGTTCATTCTAACCACGAACCGACCTGAAATTCTAGAGCCGGCCCTGGCCAGCCGCCCCGGCCGCATCGATCAGGCCAGCGAACTGCCTTTACCAGACCGGTATTGCCGCAAGCGTCTCATTGAGCTCTATGGGCGAGGCTTGCAGCTCCACCTACAACAATTAGAGCGGTTGATCGACCAGACTGAGGGAGTCAGCGCGGCTTTCATCAAGGAAATGTTGCGCAAGGCTACTCTGCTGGCCGCCGATGAGCAACAGCAAACCGCGATTGTTGTCAGCGATGCACATGTTGAGGAAGCACTTAAGGAGCTCCTGTTTGAGAGTGGAGAATTAACCCGGCAGTTGTTGGGAGCCGGCCAGGCCAATCAGGCTCGCTGAGAGGCTCTATCACAGGCACAACAAATCAGCACTCCTTGTTGAGTGCTCACTGAATATCCTGAGCAATTTCTAGGCGGTTCGGCCTTCCCTATCTGGGCGTAACCGCGTCAGGCAGGGGAATGAGGTAGCTCTCTTTGACTGCCTGTAGAAATTGCTCAACTGTCTTGTGATTGACAAGATAAAAGACCTGCTTGCCCATCCGGCGCTCTTCGACGAGCCCGGCGTCACGAAGCTCTTTGAGATGATAAGAAAGCTTCGATGGCGCAATATTATCCAACTTCGGGCGCACATCTAGATATGGACATAACGCATAAGGCAACTCAGGATGCGGAGTCGAGATACAGGTCTCGTCTCGCCCCTTGATCAATATGTCAAGAATGCGCAGTCGGATTGGATCGCTCAGCGCCGAGGCAACCTTTGCTAGCAATAACTTCTGCTCCATGTCCATAGTATAGCATATTTTCCCTTGACATAGCAAAAAAATTTGCAGTATAATACTCGCACATTCCAATTTTTTTTGAATAACTTTTTTATAAACCTGGCAAACAATGACATAAGGATTCGTCGGCCCGCCATCGCCAGGGTAATAAGCAAGCATTAGAAGATGTTTGCACAGGCATCCGGGAGGTTTTTACGTACATGGCTAGATTCGAGCAGAAAATCGTCATGATTACCGGAGGAAGTACAGGCATTGGGCAGGTCACTGCGCTGGCCTTCGCCCGTGAAGGAGCTAGCGTTATTATTGCCGGTCGTAGGGCTAGCGAGGGTGAGAAGACAGTTTCGCACCTCAGAGAGCAGGGAGCGCAGGCAAGCTTTATTAAGACAGATGTCACAGTTGAGAGCGAGGTAGCCCACCTGATCAAAGAGATCGTCGCCAGCTATGGCCGCCTGGACATTGCCTTCAACAACGCCGGCTATCTGGGAGGGAAGGGACCCTTAATCGAGTTGACGGAAACCGATTGGGATACTACTCTCGATATCAACCTCAAAGGCACCTGGCTCAGCATGAAATACGAAATTCGGCAGATGCTAAGGCAGGGCTCGGGCATCATCGTCAATATGTCCTCAAATATAGGCGGCCACGTAGCCAGGCCGATGGTAACGCCCTATGCCGTCGCCAAGGCTGGCGTCCGCATGTTAACCCAATCGGCGGCACTTGAATATATCAAGTCAGGTATTCGTATCAACGCCGTGAGCCCTGGTCCGATTCGCACACCTATGTCCAGGCAAGCCAACGAAACTGATGAGCAGCGCGACCAGCGTGTGGCCACTTCTTCGCCTCTTGGGCGCGTTGGCCAGCCTCAAGAAGTGGCCAACACCGTACTCTGGCTCAGTTCGCCCGAGGCCTCGCTCGTCGTTGGGCATGACATCGTACTCGATGGCGGCTTCACCCTACAATAAGCGCCTGCATTCCAGGCAGCATATTTTTCCGGGATGGAGAGAGATTTATAGGTGCTCATCCCAACCTCTCTCTGTTCTAGCTCCAATAAAAAACGCTGCCGAAATGGCCGGATACGAAACCTCAGCCTAAGCAAAGGTGAGCAGGGCAGCGCTATATGCGGGAACCGTCACGAACGCCATCCCATCTGTTACGGGTAACTGTTCGATCTGGCTAGCTGACCAACTTCCATCGTCACGTATACCCGCACCCGCCACAGTAATCTGATCTTGATTATCGACGGAGGGAGCCTGCAAGCGTAAACACTGCGCCTGCAAATAGGGTCTTCCGCTAACAACTTGCAATTTGTAGCCTTGCGCCCCCTTATTAACCAGAGCAACATAGAGCTTGCCATCTCTGCCATGAATAGCATGCACAGCCAGGTTGAAAGAATCTGAGACAGGAGGGGCCTGAACTGGAATGCTGTAACCTCCAGAAGTGGTAGCTTGCCGGAAGAAAAGCATACCATAATAGGTAGCCTGAACTACCAGCGAATGTGCATCTCCATGCATAGGAGAGGTAGCATCTCCACGAATACCTCCGTGGAAATTTAAGCCGACAGCACCGTGTTCCAGGGCAAAAAAGAGGTAATCGGCAGTCCATAAGCTCTGCCCCAGCGCCTTACCCACCTCTGGTATGGGCGAATCCGCCATGGAATTCGTCTCTGCAAGCTGAAGAGGCAAGCCTTGCGCTGAAGAGGCGCTATGGAGGCGATCAATCCAATCAATCATCTCTTGCCTCAATTCTGGACTTAAGATAGTGCCGATTGTAGGATGATCCTTCGCATTGGTTGGATAGAGATGATTAGCCGCGATCTGAATCTTCCCGCCTTCATCCTGCATGAAATTGGTAAACCACTGATCATTTTCGGTGCAACAAGTATCGGGCCCTTCAATCACAGCATGAGAGGCGCTGGCCTTAATCTTATTATATTCTGCCTCCCAGGTTGCGCGGAACTGGCTATAGGTCGTGCCTACCGGCATATCGATCTCAGGCTCATTGCCAATAGCAATTGCTAGCAGCGGCGAATTACCATCTTGGCCAATCTGCTCAGCAAGCTGGAGCGTCGTCAATGCCTCTTCGGCTGCCTGTTCTGGTGTCATGTGCAGGCTGACTCCCCAGATAACTTTCCAGCCAATGCTATGTGCAAATTCCAACAGTTTCTGTATCATTAGAGGCGTTACTGTAGCAGTATCCTCCAGTTCTGCCTTTGGACAAGGCCGTGTGCTTTTACTATCCCAACCAGTCGCTTCGAGACTGGCCCCACCAATGCGAATGGTACCGCCTGGACCCAGGTTTTTGATTATGTTTTTCATCTTCGCCTGGTTGCTATCCAGCAAAAAATTGCAAACATGATATGTTTCCAGACTAAGGCTAGCAAAACCAGGGCGCACACGCTTATAGCCTCCGGTTAAGCTATCGGGCCCGGAGAGATTAGCTTCTTCAGTCTGCTCATTTTTGCCAGCTGGATTCTGCATATTGCCAACAACTATATTTATGGGATCTCCCTGAGCAGGTCGCGCAGGGGCTAAATCTGGAACTTTGATTGGCTTTGATGCTATTGCCCCTGCTGATGCTTTATCTCGCGGCGAATCGGCAAAAATCGGCACCGGACTGATATCAATAAGAACAGGCATCAGGAGCAGTAGTGTAAGCATCCAGGTAAAAATGCGCAAGTTCAGGTATTTTTGGCAAAATTTCAACACTATACGCTATCCCTTTCCAGATTGGAGAATTTATAAGCTCTTGATAAGAACCTCCTTAAATAACTGCTAAATGTCTCCTCTTCTTGTTGCCCAAATAGATGAAACATCGCTATTTCAAGGATTGCCTGGCCCTTAAACTTCTTTTAGGACAAGCGCTTATATACTTCAATCATCAGCATTTTCTCTTATAGTGAGCTAGCTAGAACTTAACTCACTATAAGAGTTTCAATTCCAAACAATAGCTTATAGAGTTGCACATAGCCAAATATAGCTATTGCTGCCTATAGAGGCACAAAATATTTTTCTCCTGTTGAGCTTCTGAAGAGCAGAAAAGATGGTAGTAAAAATGCGCAAGATAGGGCTAAAATTTTTAGATAAGGGCAGAAAGTTTCCGCTTCTTGCTCAGTCAATTGGAATAGCTATGCAGAGACATAAAGCACAGAGAATTGGGTAGCTTCCCCGACATCCACGCTATGACGGCACCACTAGAAGTAAATCAGAAAATAGCGCTGGAAGCTACTCAATAGCAATAATGCTGATAAACAGGAATTCTAAGGAGGAAACTTTCATGCAACTGACAACACATGCTGCCCCAAACACAAAGACCGGCCTCTGGATCGGTCGAGCGCTGAGCGCACTCGCCATACTATTTCTCCTCTTCGACGGTATCACCCATGTGATGCAGGTAAGCGCAGTTGCAGAATCAATGCAGCAGCTTGGTTACCCGGTGAGCCTGGCCTTGAGCCTCGGCATTATTGAGCTCGCATGCATTGTGCTCTACATGTTTAGGCCCACCTCCTTTCTTGGCGCAATCTTGCTAACCGGCTACCTGGGTGGAGCAATTGCCAGCCACCTGCGCCTTGGCGATCCACTGTTCAGCCATGTGCTCTTCCCGGTCTATCTCGGCATCCTGATCTGGAGTGGCCTCTACCTGCGCAGCGAGCGTCTGCGCGCACTTTTCTCGTGGCAACGCTAGCCAATCAAGCTACAAGCTAAAGTTGAGCTGGAAAGAGCCTATCACCTTGAGAAGCCCGGCACGTGGAGAGGACGCAGCAGGCAGGACAATCCGGGCTTCTCAAAAACTTCTCACAAGTCCCCGATGAGGAACAACTCTTCGGCATCAGAACTTCGCAGCAAACTCCTTACATCTCCCCTGCGCGCCAAGCTCATAGACGCCACACAGTCGCATCTTTAAATACGACTTCTGTCGGATTTGCATTTGCAATCGCCCGCAGACCAAGTTCATTATTGTAGGTATTGTAGTCGGTACCATCAATCACGTGGCAGGCCTGCTGCGCATTGACATAGCCAGCAATATTGCTTCCCTTACCTGTGATGGCTACAGTATTGGTCTCGCCTACTTCCTTACGGATAGCGGGTGATGTACCTTGAGCCAGAATCTTGCCAGACCCATTAGAAGGCGAAAAGGCACGTAGAGTATAGCTACCATCCCGACAAAGTTCGAAGAAATAGAATGATCCATCATAATTCCCGCGAAAACCAATTCCGCCACAGCCGCCCTTAAGGATCGTCATCTGTACCTGCATTGTCATATCAATTAAATTGTGCTCACCAATGGTAACGCAATTAGCCATACTATTGGGAGTCGATGCCTGCACGTTGTAAGCCATCCTGAGCAAAGAAAGTACAGTCTCCATACTGGCGCCACTCGCTATCATTTTGATCAAGCAAGGAATTATAGAACACAAATGTCCCCTGCCCCGGTATATATGTTGGATACGGATAAACGGCGTCAGCCCTAGCCTGAGCTGCATGATTTATAGTATCACTGGTAGCTTCCTTATTCGCAACAATCGTTTGAAAGCTACTCACCGTCGCAGTAGCCGCATCTCCGCTGATAGTTGCAGCCAGCTTTAACAACCCTGAAGCTTGACCAGTACTCTGTTGAAATGTGCGCAAGCTCCACAAACTTGCGCCAAGTAGGAGTACAGCTAATAGCACCAGTGCAACAGCAACAGGGCGAGAGCGCAAGCGTAAAGCTTTATATTTGTTTAGCTCCTTAGCGCTTGCCGTAGGAACAGGAGATGTTGCCAAGACATTGTTGGATGCATGAGAAGTAGCAACCTCATTTTCCTTGGTATTTCCAGCAGTTAGAGCAGAGCTAGCATTTGGAATATTATCTCCATTTTTATTTATAGGCGTCTCTTTATGTATAATGCTATTATCTTCAAGCGATTTTTTAAAGGCCTGCGAGAAATGCGTAACAGAAGTGAAGCGCTCTTCTGGCTTTTTCGCCAGGGCACGCAGAATCATCGCATCCAGAGCCGGTGTCACACGCGGATTGAGCCCGCCTGGCGCAGCCGGCTCCTTCGTAAAATGTTGGTTCATAACCTCTACCATTTCGCCACGAAAAGGAGGCTGTCCGGTGAGCAGTTGATAGGCCATTACTGCAAGAGCGTACTGATCAGTCGCAGCCGTAGCCCGACCCTTCCACTGTTCAGGCGCCATATAGACTGGCGTGCCACGGATATGCATACTGCTGTAGCTGGTAATCGAGCTGATTTTAGCAATGCCAAAATCAGTCAGCAGGAGATGAGGGCGCTCTGGCTGTTCAGAGCGATATTGAATCAGGAAATTTTGCGGCTTGACATCCCGATGAATAATCTGGTTATCGTGTGCATATTGCAGTGCAGAGGCAGCCATTTCTACAAGATAGGCAATCTCCGTGGGCGGGACCAGGGGCTATTCTTTCTACGCGCTAACCAGGTGGCCAGAGAGCCCTCGGGCCGATAGGGCATAATCATATAAAGCAGTTTGCGTTCTTGCAAAATCTCTTCACCAAAATCATAAAGAGGTAGAATATGTGGATGATCAAGAGCCGCCACAATCTTCATCTCACGTAGAAAGAGACGTATATCATTCTCTAAAGCCTTATCGCTGGCCATTTCTTCAACAAAGCTGTGAATTACCTTAATAGCAACCTGGCGCTTAATACGCGTATCTTCAACCAGGTAGACTTCTCCCATGCCGCCGCGACCAATCAAGCAGGCAATGCGATAATGGCCAAGCTGCGTCCCTGCAAGAAGCATAAAGTTACACCTTATTTATTATGTTGTAGAGATAATTGCGCCTGGAGAAAGCCAGGGCTTCTATAATCATAACACAATACGCGGCTTAAAATGAAACAAGATATAGAATATAATAATAAGGCAATTGCATACTAAGCGTCTGTGCTTTGCCTTACATATTTGCCCATTGTCTGCAAAGTGGGTGAGATGAGATAAGTGAGGGACAGACCACGAGCTGATCTGGCTAGACGCGCGTTACTGTGATTCCCAGGTTGCGATAAGGAGCCAGCAATTCCTCAGCAACTTCGCGCTCAGTAATGATCTCGGATAGCTCTGTTAGCGGGCCAATGCGATAGGAGGAGGCCGTATTGAGCTTCTCAGGCGAGACCAGGGCAATTACTTCAGCGGAGCGCTCGACCATGGCTCGCTTGAGATAGGCCTCTTCCAGGTGATTTGTGCTAATCCCCATGTCCGGGTGCAAGCTACAAATGCCCAAAAAGTAAAGATCGGCTCGCACCATGCTTATAGCTTCTAAGGTGGCGGTGCCAACCGTGACGATGGAATGCTTCAATAGCTGGCCTCCCAGCAACAGGACGTCAGCGCGAGGATGCTCGGCCAGGGCTACGGCGACCGGAGGACTATTCGTAATGACAGTCACCTGCAAGTCGGGCATCAGGTGTTGCGCTACCAACAGATTCGTGGTGCCGCCATCAAGGAAAATTACCTGTCCCGCTCGCACCATAGCGGCCGCGGCCTGAGCAATAGCTTCCTTGGCCTGGGGAGCCTGTTCCTGCCGAGCCGTGAAGTTTGCTGTGGCCGGCGAGCTGGGCAGCGCTCCCCCATGTACCCGCACAAGTTTGCCGTCCTCGGCCAGGTCGCGCAGATCGCGCCGAATCGTATCTTCCGAGAGCCCCAACTCTTCACTCAGTCTCCTGGCGACAATCTTGCCATCGCGGTGCAGCATATTCAATATATACTGACGACGTTCTGCTGTTAACATCCTTTTCTTTTCCCCGATCGTCTCTAGAATTCACGAAACTGCATGGTTTTTGCAGCAACCTTCAGGTTTTTCATTGACGTTGTAAATTTCTGCCTGTATACTGAGCTTAGTATAGTATAGCACATTCGTTATTTCTCTTGAAGCTGCGTTATTTTGCATCTATGGATGAGATTCAAGCTTAAAACTGTGCTTCACTAGAAAGGATACGCACCATCAAGGCATTTGAACTCCAGGGCTATCATCTTGATGCGCTCCGGCTTAACGAACGAGCGGTGCCGCAGCCTGGCTCACAAGAAGTGCTAATTAAAGTCAAAGCTGTAAGCCTCAACTTTCGCGATGCGCTGGTGGTCCGGGGCATCCTGCAACCCAATCTCTCTTTGCCCGCCGTTCCTGTTTCCGATGGCGTCGGCGAAGTGGTAGCGCGGGGCAAAGCAGTGAAGAATATTCAGATTGGTGACCGAGTGGCCGGCATTTTCGTGCAAGAGTGGCTGGCAGGAAATCTGCAACCGGGCATGCTCCAATCAACGCTGGGTACGCCGCGTACCGGCATGCTCCAGGAGTATGTTGTGCTCCCGGAGGCGGGAGTTGTGCGCGTGCCAGAGCATTTGAGCAATGTCCAGGCTGCCAGTTTGCCGATTGCCGGTGTGACCGCCTGGCATGCATTGATGGAGGCTGATCAGGTCAGGCCGGGCGAGATAGTTCTCATTCAGGGAACAGGAGGGGTTTCGCTCTTCGCCCTGCAATTTGCCGTCCTGGCCGGGGCAAAGGTGATCATTACGTCGCGGGATCAGGGAAAGCTAGCGCAAGCCACCTACCTGGGCGCGGCCACAACTATCAATGTACGAGAAATTCCAGCCTGGGATCAATATGTGCTCGATCTGACGGATGGGCGCGGCGTTGATCACGTCCTGGATGTGGGCGGGACGGCTACCATTGAGCGCTCACTACAGGCAATTCGTCACAACGGGCACATTCACCTGGTCGGCGCGCTAGGAGGCATGCAAGCAATTCTTGATTTACCGTTGCTCTTTAATAAGAATATACGCCTGCAAGCTATTCAGACTGGCAATCGGGCCATGTTTGAGGCGATGAACCGCGCCCTTAGCAAGCACAAGCTCAAGCCCATCGTCGGGCGCACATTTCCCTTCGAGCAGGCGCCTCAAGCCTTTCAAGCCTTATTTGAGGGCAATACTTTCGGTAAAATTGCCATTCATCTATAGCGATCTCTGAAAATCAGGTACGGGCGGGCAATCAGCCGCTTGCGCGCTTCCAGGTGATATACTCATGATAGTATATAGACTAGAGCTAGCGCCAGAAAGGATACGAGAGGCGTGAGAGAACAAAGCGCAAAGAGAAAACGCATCTTGCTGACGGGTGCCGCAGGTGGAATCGGTTCTGCCTTCTTCAGAAGCAGCGCCGAGCAATTTCATTTTCGCCTGGCCGACCGCAATATAACAGCCCTGGGTAAGCTTCAAGCTGAAGGGCACGAAATTGTCGAGCTAGACATTGCCGATCTGGATGCTTGCCAGCAGGCCTGCCGTGACATGGATATAGTTATCCATCTTGCCGCCGACCCCAATCCCGAGGCAGATTTTCTGGGCTCGCTGCTGCACAATAATATTCAGGGAACCTATAATATGTTCCGCGCGGCCAGAGATCAGGGCTGTCAGCGCGTCATCTTCGCGAGTAGCGTCCAGACTCTTCTTGGCTACCCAGACGATGTACAGCCACAGGTTGAATCGCTGCTGCGGCCCGTGAATATGTATGGTGTAAGCAAATGCTTTGGCGAGGCGGTGGCCTACTATTTCGCGCATACCGAAGGCCTCTCTAGCATCGTTGTGCGTATCGGCGCCTATGATACTAATGGCACAAAGGCCCAATGGCTTCTACAGCAC
Source organism: Ktedonosporobacter rubrisoli (assembly GCF_004208415.1). Taxonomy (GTDB): domain Bacteria; phylum Chloroflexota; class Ktedonobacteria; order Ktedonobacterales; family Ktedonobacteraceae; genus Ktedonosporobacter; species Ktedonosporobacter rubrisoli. The sequence continues at coordinate 1,244,404 of NZ_CP035758.1, forward strand.
AAACCCCATATCAATAACCTGAGCGGCTATGTCAGCGAGCGCGATTTAAACCAGCTGCTCACGCGCTGCATTGAGACGCCAGATATCTCCTATGCGATTGTTCATGGCATCTCAAACAATCTCTTTAAGAAGTTTGAAATCGAAAGCACGCGCGCGCTGTTGGGCTATGCTCCTCAGGACGATGCCTTCAAGCTCTTTAAAGATCAATTACAGGGCTGGCTACAGGACTAGCGCTCACCAAATGCGGAGGATAGCGCGGCTGATGGCGGCAAATCTAACCAGGCATAAGCACGGCATCCGCTTGAGTATGGGAAGCCTTACAGGCTGCGCTCTCTTCTTTGGCCTGACATAGAAGGTTTCCCACATAATACTATATCTTGACCTACTCCGGCTGGAAATCATGCTCCGTTTCAGTGCTGCTTCTGGCCAGGAGATTGAGGGTGTTCATGAACTGCGCCATATCAGCGAGCACACGGCTTAGCTCGCGCTCCCCCAACAGCGCACTTAGCTGTTGCTCTACCTGCTTAACAATAGCATCGGCTTCTAACAAACGTTCGCGCCCATAAGCCGTTAAATGGGTCTCTATGATACGCCCACGGGTCTGGGCATGCCGCTCAATCATGCCCGTGGCTTCAAGACGCTTGAGCATGGTCGTCACGGCTGCCGGGCTAATCTTGCCTTGACGGGCTATCTCGGCACCCGCTACGCCTGGATGTTCATCAATAAGATGAAGGATTGCCCATTGTGCCCCGCTGAAGTTGATGGGAGCAAGCACTGCATTAAGAGCTGCCTCAACTGCCCGAGCAGTCTCATGTAAAGCGCTAAGAAGCGGAAGGCTGTCTTTTTTCGAGCCTGTGCCTGGCTTCTCTGCTGTCCTGTCAGCCCCCATATGCTGAGTTCGATCCATCTTGCGCTTCCCTTTCGGCTTTCTTTGTTCACTTATTCTATCCCCAGAGGCATGCTATCAGCAACTGGTTGACAAGTCACATATTAACATGTTAATATACATCCAGCAAACATATTAATATGTTAATATAGGTAACCAAACAGGCAAGTTAACTCTATATAATCATAGGCCAGGATCGGCCCAAGCAAATATGATCAGAGAAGGAAATAATAGATGGAGATTACTCCCAGCGTACACAAACTAGAGTCTACCAGAGGCAGCTATGCCTATTTGATCCGGGAAGCTGAGCCAATCCTCATTGATACCAGTTTTCCAGGGCGCGCTGGCGCTATCCTGGCAGAATTGGAGATGATTGGCCTCAAGCCAACCGATATTGCACATATTCTCCTTACCCACCACGACGGCGATCATATAGGCAATGTGCGTGCATTGCAGCAAGCATCAGGCGCACAGGTCTGGGCCTCACAGGAAGACCTACCCTATATCCTCGGTCAACGCTCACGTACGGGCATCAAACGACTGATTCAAGCGCTGATCAAGGTAGAGCCTCCGCAGGTTGATCAGATATATCAAGCGGAGCAGAAAATCGGGCCGCTAGAAGTTATCCCGACACCAGGGCATACCCCTGGCCACGTCTCTTTTCTCTACGGTGACGTCCTCTTTAGCGGCGATCTCGTTGTGAATAGAAAGAATAAACTGCGTACGGCACCGGCTGTACTCAACTGGGATAGGGCGGCATTAAAGCGCTCTCTCCGGGCGGTTCAACATCTCAAGTTCAACTGGATCTGCCCGGCTCATGGAGAGCCCTTACAGCGCGCTTCGCTCTGGGAGACGCTAAGCGACTAAGATATCGGCTCTCTAGCTCGCGCACCTGGCTGGCTACGAGAGCCTTCATCAATAATCTAGCAATATATCAGTCAATCTTTACAACTAGCGACACATTCAATACTTTATTTATCTAATATATCAATATAGCAAATTTAAAGATTATCCAGATCAGCAAAGCCATTTCACTGTCTCCCAACAGTTTAAACCGTCTCCCTAAGGCAGTATAAGTGAGCAAGAGAGCTGAATAATGTGGTACAATAGAAACCCTACAAATTTTTGTCGCTCTTCATAAAAGGAGAGGCTATCTGCCTCTATGATTTCGAGAGCAGTATACAAAAAAATAAGGAGTAAGTAATAGCAATACTAGAAGGGATTTCTATAATGACACTTACGATGGTCGTTCTGGTGGTAGTAGTAGTTTTCGCTGGAGCACTGATGCGCGCGACATTTGGCTTTGGGGAGGCAGTGATAAGTATGCCGCTGCTAGCCTTGTTGCCCATCAGCCTGAATACCTCAATCTCACTCATAGGGTTGGCCGGACTTACTGTTGCCGGTATGACTATCACTTCTGGTTGGCGCCACATTGATCGCCAGGCATTGATCTGGCTGAGCGTTGCAACACTGCTTGGTATCCCGGTTGGATTGGCCCTGGTTAAGTTTGCCCCGGCAGGGATTGTCACAAAAACGCTGGGCATCTTCTTAATTATTTATAGCCTTTATTCGCTAGTGCGTGGCCTGATCGCACAAGCAGCGTTGCCGGCCTGGTTTAATAACAACGGCTGGATATTTCCCTTTGGTTTCGTGGCCGGAGCATTGGGCAGCGCTTATAACGTCACGGGCATCCCGGTCGTGGTTTACGGCACGCTGCGCCGCTGGAATCAGTCCCGCTTTCATAGCACGTTACAGGCACACTTTCTCGTGGCTGGAATCTTTGTAGTGATTGGCCAGGCGCTGGGCGGCCTCTGGACTGCTAACTTATTTATGCTCTACGGCCTCTCTTTGCCAGCGATCATAATCGCTACGCTTCTAGGGCTATTCCTCCATCGACGTATTCCTGCCGATAAGTTTAAACAATATGTGTTCTTCATCATTATGGCCCTGGGGATTTTGCTACTAGTCAATCCAGCCTGAAGACAATTTCAGCAAATGGAATGCAAAAGGGAATAAACACCCTTTTGCTATCGTTTTATAAGTCACTAATTAAAAATAAAGGAGCTTCCCATGAGCGATTTTAATCAGCAGATAATCGAAGAGTTTCATGCCAATGGCGGCAAAGTCGGAGGATATTTCCAGAATGCCAAAATGCTGCTTTTGACAACGACAGGCGCAAAGAGTGGTAAACAACGTGTCTCGCCGCTGGTCTACACCACTGATGACGAGCGCCTGGTCATCATTGCTTCCAAGGGTGGGGCCCCTACCAATCCCGATTGGTATCACAATCTGCAGGCCAATCCTGTGGCAACAGTTGAGGTGGGCACCGAGAAATATCAGGTGCGCGCAAGTGTGGCCGGCCCGGAGGACCGCGACCGCCTGTATGCAAAAATGGTGGAAATAATGCCAGGATTTGCCGAGTATCAGCAGAAAACAACGCGCAAAATCCCTGTCGTTCTGCTCGATCGCATCGCCTAAGAGGCCGCACCATTCAGGCTTCTCCCGAGCGCTGAATCCATAAAAAAGCACGAAGAGGTATTTAACCATTGCGTCACGCCCTCTTCGTGCTTTTTTTATAGGCGAAAGGCCAGAAAGTCCCGAAGCTGAAGACTTTGGGGATGAATGGTCCTTCTTCGCAGACTATTGTTCCATAGGTGTTAAGAATACGACCCGTCGCTTACCCAGCTCAAAGCGAGACAGGCGCCGGTAGGCTTCGTGCTGCACCTTTTGCTGTTTTGAGGTGACCAGGGCAACTATAGCATGCGTTGCGAGTACAGGCAACAGGGCTGTCAGAAGTTGGCGCACCGGCTCTAGCACCTCTCCAGGGGCTGGCTCGGCGGATCGCCAGGAAGACTGTTGTCCATAGGGAAGATCTGAAAGCACAATGTCCACAGTCTGCTTGCCAAGCTTTTGACATAGAGCACTTCCCGCAGTAGCGTCGGTGTGAAAGAGTGTCGCCGAAAGCTCATGCGTCTTGAGCATTACTTGTAGGCGCTGCCGTAAACGCTGAACGCTGTTGATCGCCTGCTCATAGGAAGCTCTTCCGTACTGTTCAGCACGTGTGCGCAGTTCGGCGCAACGCTGATTAAGCCCTTCAAGTGTCAACAGCGCCATATTGCGTTCGGCTAGCTTGAGGGCCTCCGCATCAATATCTGAACCGATAAGATGCCTGATTACAGACCAGTGTAGATACCCAATGGCGCTTAAGAGGGAAGCACTGCCACAGCAGGGATCATAGACGACACAAGGGGCACTCATCTCTTGCCTTGTGCGCAAGGCAAGGCAACGCTGAAAGATCTCGCTGGCCAGGCGAGGCGGAAAAGCTGGATGTCCGGGCAGACTATAAAATACCCTTCCGGTAGCAAAATCTGAAAAATCCTGGTTCTCGCGGGCAAAGTGGTACGGCATACATCTACACTCCTCTTTCACACCTAGTTCTGTACAACATACCACACCCCCAACGTTCACGCAAAAAACTCAACCGTTGCAGACGCGCGCTCCCTACAATCTTTGGAGGCCTATTTCAAACGTTTATGACACAAGGGACAGGTTAACATTATCGCCAGGCAAATGATCCCCAGCAGAATTTATGGTGGCCTCAAGCATCTGCTGTTAGTACCCAAGTGGGCTTCATGGAGTGTAAGTGGAACGTCTTCTCGTAAGCTTAGAGAGCCATTCTAGAGCTGGACGCTTGTTTCCCTGCTCATATTCCTATACACATAAATTTTCAAATATACCCTTTAATATAATAGAATGACTGGAATTCCCGTGATTTCTCAGGTATACTTTTCTCAGAAAGAGAGCGAAGCCCACGCTTCCCTTCTCAAGCAATGAGGCCGTCCTGGCTCTTCTCACCAGAGAGCGAAGCCCTTTCTTCTCTGTAGTGCATCCTTTCGGAGGACAAGACACTTGGTAGGGAGGATTTCCGTCTACTTTCGGCGTAGCTCCTCCATGTGCTTCTCTCACCACAACCCAGGAAGGATGGTTGCATGCATCTCTCATTTCGATTCTCGCTAGTTCGTCTTCCACTCTTAGGTGCTACCCTGCAGATTCAAACCGCTAGCTTAGAAGCTCCAGGAGATGTGTCATGATAGCGCTTCTCCTCCTCGGTTTTTTCCTTAGCCTGGATAATTTCCGAGTATCAATTGCCCTCGGGGCTTTTCAGTTCAAATGGAGCCGCGCCCTGCGAACAGCGGCAGTGTTCGGGTTCTGGGATGGCATCTCTCCTCTGATAGGCGCGCTGATCGGGCACTACCTTGGGCAGGTGATTGGCCCGCTTGCCGACATCGCGGGACCAATTGTGCTCGCTGGATATGGCATATTTCTGATCGTGCGGAGTTTGCTGACCCGGATAACAGAGGAGCCGGAGCCGAATGAAGGCATAGTGCTCCTGGGTATGCCTCTCTCGCTGAGCCTTGATAATATGATCGCTGGCACTGGCCTGGGATTGTTTGGCTTTTCCCCCTTGTTCTCAGCAGTGGTCTTTGGGGCGATCACGTTCCTGATGTCGCTCATTGGGCTGCAACTTGGGAAATTCATAGCCCGCTTCATCCCGGTACGTATCAATCTCATCGCCGGCATAGCGCTCTTAACCGTGGCGATCTGGCTGGGAGTGCCCGCGCTGCTGGGGGGAAATTAAGAGCTGCCAGGATCTTCTTCTCTGGGAAGCTCCTCGGCTCGACTCTGTACTTTTATGCACAGCCGGGACCAGTGGACATCAAACCAGCGGAAACATTCTAGGAACCCTTGCCGCCGGCCACAAACTCAAAACTGCGCTTGAGCTGCCGTGGCCGGCACCCTTCCCATTCTACATTTTCGTACCCCAGGCGCTCAACAATTTCAAGGTAGCCACAAAATCAGCTTGCTGTATCTCCACGAGCATCTGTTGGTAGAGCTCTTCGTAGTCCTCCACCACGCCTACCCACTTGCGGATAAAGGGGGCAAGAGTTCGAGAACCTCTTTTCGCATCTTCGATAAAATCTCGTCCTTCAGGTGTCTCGGCTCTATAATGTAGTTCGTATACCTGCATCTGTACGTCCTTAAAACCATACTGGCTCAGTAGGCGGACGAGCTGGCTGCTCACGCCATCAGGCTCGGGCGTAAAGAAATGCCCAGATTGATAAAAGGCTTGTTGCAGCAACTGGGCCAGCTTCAGACTGGCCGAACTACTGCTCTCAATCATGATATCCCCCTCAGTAAGCCGGGCGATGCCGCCAGGACGTAAGACCCGGCGAAACTCACTGAGCAACTTGGGCCACTCCCAGGTCCGCAAATAACTCATGCCAAAGCGCTGATTGAGCAGATCAAAGGAAGCATTGGGAAACTCAAGCATGCGCAGAGCATCCATCACCTGGAACTCGACCCGCTCACCAAGCTGCAACTCTACAGCTTGCCCGCGCGCATAGTCAAGCATATTCTTGCTGATACCTACCCCTACGAGTCGCTTGAGGTTAGGGTAGGTCTGTGCCATCTCTATAAGCCAACCACCTGTCCCACACCCCACATCCAACACCCGATGAAAACGCGCGGGATCGCTCTGCTCCGGCAAGACTCCTCCCATGCCCGCTGTGACCATCTTATCTTGAATGCGCAAGCGCTCCAACTCCTGCTCATTGGAGCGATCCTGCACAAAATACGTGTTCGGCTGCTCGCCTGATTTCTCCTGAGAATACGTCATCGCTTCCTGCTCCTTGTTCTCTTCCTTGCTGTGGTAGAGCCTTTTCAAGGCTCGTCACATTATTTCGCGAAGTTCTCTCTGCCTTTGAAAGCCCTTAGTATATATGAGGATCAATGCTATATCTTCGTACCCCAGGCGGTTACCAGATTCCAGGTGGCGGCAAACTCAGGCTGCTGTATCTCCACAAGCATCTGTTGATAGAGTTGCTCGTAGTCCTCTACCACGCCTACCCACTTGCGGATAAAGGGCGCTACCGTCCTGAAGAGGTACTTTGCGTCCTCCCCGCCATCCAGCCCCGATGAATCGTCATTTCGGAAATGCAGCGAGTGCCTTCGCGTTTGCACGTCTTTGAAGCCATATTGCGTGAGTAGGCGCGCGAGTTGGCTGCTTACGCCATCATGCGTGGGAGTGAAGAGGTGTCCAGCCTGGTGAAGTGCCTGCTGCAACAATTGAGCCAGCTTCAAGTGAGCCTGGCCAGTACTCTCAACTATCGTATCGCACTCAGTAATGCGAGCCACGCCTCCCACACGCAGCACCCGGCGAAACTCGCTGAGCAGCTTGGGCCACTCCCAGGTGCGCAGATAGGAAGATCCCAGACGCAAGTTGAGCAGATCAAAGGAAGTATTGGGAAACTCAAGCATGCGCAGGGCATCCATCACCTGGAACTCGACCCGCTCGCTCAAGTGCAGTTCACTTGCCTGTTCGCGCGCATAGGCAACCATACGCTGACTGATATCCACGCCAACCAGGCGCGCAATGCCTGGATAGCTCTGCGCTACCTCGATCAGCCAGCCTCCTGTCCCACATCCCACATCCAGAATGCTACGAAAATGCGCTGGATTGCTCTGTTCCGGCAGCGTGCCACCCATGCCAATGGTAGCCAGGTGATCCTGAAGGCGCAAGCGGTCCAGCTCCCTCTCACTAGTACGGTCCTGCACAAAATATGTACTGGGCTGCTCGCTTGATCCTGCTGACAATGCCATAGCGTCTTGCTCCTTATTCTCTTCCTTAATAAATACTATGGTGATCCCGCAAATAGTCCTGTAAGCTGATCTGCCCATATTATATCCAAGCTCAAGAATTCTGTCGAGCATGCTTTTAAGTGCAGCCCAGAAAAAATCTGTTTGATTGGGCTATACTTACTCTTACTGGCCTTTGCCAGACATCATAGATTTCCCAAAAAGAATTCGTGAGGACAGACCATGCATACTATTCATACAGTTGGCCTGGCTATCTTTCAAGATGCCCGGCTATTACTTGTTCGTAAAAGAAATACCATGAAGTTTATGCTACCAGGCGGTAAAATTGATCCAGGCGAAAGTGAGACCGAATGTATCGTGCGCGAAATATATGAAGAACTGCAATCTCACGTGCAGCTAGAGACATTGCGTTTTCTGGGAAACTACACAGATCTTGCAGCAAACGAGCTGGATGCAATGGTAACAATGAAGCTTTATACGGGGCAAATAACCAATCCTCCTCAACCTTCACGGGAAATTGAGGAAATTTACTGGTTCGATAGAGGACAGCACAATGGAGGAATAAGTATTGCTCCGCTGCTAGACAACCAGATACTACCATACTTAATCGCTACACATTATCTCTCTTGAGCTGTCACAATGATGCAGAATAAAGCTATGCAATAAGTGGCGTTCTAAGCTTTGTGAAGCGCTCAACAGTGAGCGAGCCCGCAAAAAGTCACCGAAGTTATAAGCAAATATTAGTAAAATGCGCTTCTAGAGAGAGTAAGCGATATGTTATAATAATTGCTGGCAGTATGTTATAATAATTGCTGGCAGAGCAAAGCTTTCCAGCCTGAAACTTTGCTACGATGCGAGGTTGCTAATTGACTCTGCCGTCTAGAGGAGCATGAGTTTCCTGCAGTTGAGTTCGCTGTCTCAAGAAAGGGTTCTACAAAATGGGCGAGAATGCTACTACGTTTAATTCTGACGCATTTGATCTTGATATCCGTATTGCTTCTATTGGAGATACAAGCCTGGATGCTGATAACTTGACTACATACGGAATTCCTGCCGATCAACTAGCTGGCACACGCACAATTGTCTACTCAACAATTCCCTCTCCTTGTTGGCGCTCCGACGTATGTGGGTACAGAGACCGTGGCAGCCGATGAGGCATTAGCCCAAGCTCTGTACTTACATCGGCATAGTACAACATCCCCTGAGCAGGCGCCCTGGCTCAGGGGATGCTTCTATTTAGCTTCTTGCTTGATGAGAGAACGCTTTAAGCTCCACCTTCAACCATGCGTGAATATAACCCCTTCCCTGGCTTAAGGTTTACGGCATATCTTCATCCCTAAGCGGCCTGTCCTCGTCCCTAAGTTGTGTATTTTCCCCACGAATGGGGACATCACCCGAGCTCTCAATGCGCGGCTCTTCTCGTCGGACAGACTCAGTAAAACGCTTCTCTTCCTGGACAGTGCGCTTGCCAATCGTAACATCTCCGGTCTCTACAGGAGTCTTCGTCACGTTAACTTGCTCTTCACTGACAGGGATACGTATTTCTTCATCCTGGCCAATCGGAGTTTGCGATACACCGGGTTGTGTTGCAGCATGGCGCTCAACAACCACTTCCTCATGTGCAACAGGCACATCGATACTTTTTTGCTCGGTCACAACTTCCTTATGGATCCTGACTTCACCGGCTTGCACATTCTGCTTTTCAGCTCCGAGCCGCTCTTCACGCACAGGGATATGGGCCTCTCCGGTATCCGAGATTCGCCCTTCCTGTGTACCCGGCCGGACGTAGCCTTCGCGCTCGCGTGTTTCGGCAGGTTGGGTGCGCATCGTATCTGCCGGTTGACCGGCCATAGCAGCCGTGCCTGCAGCAGCTCCAGCGGCAGGGCCGGCCATTGCATCTGTCCCTTGGCTCGTACCTTGACGATCGGCGGCGCCTGTTCCCTCGCTTGTACTATAGGCGGAGCCTCCGATGCTACGCAGGATCGACATTGCATTCCGCTCATGGCCCGGGGACCTCACAGCGACAAGCGGATGGTTCGTTTGATACTCGTGCGCATAGTAATTGGCCACATTTTCTGGTATACCCATGCTTACCAGATCCTCGGCGATATCTGATGGGGAGATCGCTTCATCACCCTTCAACCAGCCCTTTAAGCTGTCAAAGAAACCGCGATGGGTCGAATAGCTAATCTCATCACCGGCAAATCCAGCATCTCTGAGCGCGTGTATGGCCCTCTCTGCCATCACATTGTCATTAAAGCTGCCAACAACGACAGATGAGTAATGCATTGTCATACTTCTCTCCTTCGAAAATCTTTCTCACGCGCCTCTCATCGCATCAGCATTCAGCCAACTTTGATCAAAAGCTTCATCGCTTTTTACTGCTTGCTTCCGTACGTTATGCACACGAACCATACTATAAAAAGGTAACGTCCTTCTTATTATCTAAACCCCTGTGTTACTTCTCATGCTTCCCTTAGCGATGGGAGGGAAAGCCACTATCTGAGCCGAAAAAAATCGTTCCACCCCTACTCTTTTCTAGTAAGGATGGACGAGTATATGCATTTTCAGCAGCATCATCAGCTTTTTTGAATGTAAGTACAGCCAGAATAAGGCCAGGCTTCAGATCGACAGTGGCTGTAGAGCAGGTATCAAGCTCTTATACACAAGATTTTATGGACATTACAGACGAAATCTTGGTAACGTTAGTTGGGCACTAGCTCTGCGCTTTCCGTTTGAGTTCCTGCAGACGGCGCATAGCATAGCGCGAATAGAGCATAGTCCAGAGCAGGGTGCCAACGACTACGACTATCCAGATGGTAGAGGTAACGACCATAGCACGAGCCGTGGGCAAGACCTGCACCAGCACGATACGCAGCAACAATTCACCAAGCAAGGCCAGACCCCAGACCAGGGTGGCCAGACGATCTATATGGCGTGCATAGGGATACTTCGCCTCTGCGTTATAGGCAGCGATGCGAACAGGATCGCGCCCGGCCATGAGCTGGCGGCCAATATAGAATAGCGCTGGTCGCGGGAAGAAGAGGGAGATAAGGCAGCAGAGGCCGAGCGCACCGCTGAAAAATGAATCTTTCAGGAGCATAAATCTTGCATCACCCCCGCTCAGAATACCAGCGATACTCGTAGCGGTGCCCAGAAGCACGATAATGGCAAGAATATCGAGGCTGCGCTTCCATAGTAAGCTAACAATGCTATCAACGATGGGAAAGAGAGAGGCAGCGCTGAGGGCCAGGACATCGGAGATAGCTATGAAGCGTTTGAGGAGAAAGTAGAGACCTAGAGGGAGAAGCACGTCAAGGATAATTCCTGGTAACAAGCCAACAATATTGAGGTCCCATGTGATCTGAGCAGGCTCCAGCGAGGAAGTTGCTTCCTGCTCATCGAGGCCACCTTGTTGCTCGGCACTGCTTTGCTTGTGATTTTGCCCGCTATCGCTATTGGGCTTTCTCTTATAATTCATTGCGCCTCCAAGTGCAGCTAAACGAGATTCAGGCTAGCAGGCAGCCCCGGCTAGCCCGAACGGGCCTGGCTTATTGCCTACATACAATGGCTGCTAGCGCTCTAGCATCCAATCCCACAAAATCTCTTTATGCTCTGAGAGCTCTACGCTCCAGCAAATCCGCAAGCGCGGCGGCCCGCAACCTCCCATTCATAGGGACTGCACATCACAAACATTTGCGAAATTGCCTGTCAAGCTACTGGATGAAGGGTCATTGGCAGGCCATCGCGCGGACGTAAGGTAAGCAACGGTGCCATCTCTATATGCGCTCCCGGAACCAGGCGCAAGCGGTACTGCTGCAGCACCGTAGCCAGGACGAGCCGGCTCTCCATCAAGGCAAAGTCGCGCCCAATGCACAGGCGTGGTCCTCCGCCAAAGGGAAAGTAGGCATAGTGGGGTCGCCCTGCCGAGCGCTCAGGCGAGAAACGCAAAGGATCAAACTCATCTGGCCGCTCCCAGAAATCAGGATGGCGCTGCGTGGTATAGGGGCTAAGAAACAGGTCGCTGCCGGCCGGAATATGGTAACCGCAGAGCTCATCATCTTCCAGGGCATGGCGGGAAAACGCCCAGGCTGGCGGATATAGGCGCAACGCCTCTTCGATCACCATGCGCGTGTAAGGCAAATTGGCAAGATCCTCGATGCTGGGAACACGCCCGTTCAGCGCGGTATCGAGCTCTTCACAGAGACGTTGCTCGGCATCTGGATGTTGGGAGAGCAGATACCAGGTCCAGGAAAGTGCATTAGCTGTGGTCTCGTGCCCCGCAATGAGTAAGGTCATTACGTTGTCGCGTACAAGCTCATCGTCCATAGCCGCTCCCGTTTCCTCATTGCGCGCCTGCAAGAGTAACGAGAGCAGATCGGGCGGACCTGCTTCCTCACTCTGCTGGCGGCGCTGCTTAACCAATCTTGTGACCACCTCTACCAGCTCAGTACCAGCAGCCAGGACGCGCCGATTGCGCGGCGTTGGAATGAAAAGGGGCGGAAAAGGTGCATTGGCATAGTCAGTGATGACCTGGTTGGCCTTAGTAAAGGATTGACCAATGGTCCTGGCATCTACATCAAGATCCGCGCTAAACAAGGTCTTGCCAGCAATGCGCAATGTAAGGCGCATCATTTCGGCCGCGATATCTACAGGTTGCTGCTGTCCGGCCAGATCCTGCCAGCGTTGCAGCATGGCAAGCGTGGCTTCGGTCATGAGCTTTCCAAAGGTGGCCAGGTGCTGTCGATGAAAGATAGGTTGCATCAAGCGCCGCTGCTCCAACCAGCTGGGGCCGTCGTCGGTTAATAGGCCTCGCCCCAGAAACTCTTTCAGGACACGATAATCGACGGCATCTTTGTTATAGTTTCGGTTGTTTTCTTGCAAGATACGTTTAACTCCATCGGGATGGTTAATCAGGTAAAACGTGCCAGGCAGGAAGCGTATACGTACAATATCGCCATACTGTCGGATGAGCGCCTGAAGAAATTCCAGGGTGTGATGCTGCATAGCGTTAGTGTTGCGAAACACGCTCGAAAGCGGCGTCCCTGGCGCCAACCTGCGCTGTTTAGGAGCCGATACAGGTTGTTTCACGCTTGGCGAACGGGCAGGCATTATATCATCTCCTTTAATTAATAACTTTCCGGTCAGTTATTATTTTAGAATAAAGGAAGATAGATTGTCAAGGCTTGACAAGGCAATGAGGATGCAAGAGGTAGCTAGATAGCTCGGTCCTACCTACTAAGACTTTAGCCTTGAAAATTATATTAGGGTATGTTAATATCCAAGTAATCTAGTCAGATATTAGTATATGCTAATATCTGGGACTGGAGGGCATTGAAGAGCGCTTATGCCTTTAGCCGAGAAAGAGGTGAGCAATTTATATACCATCTGCTCTCTCACATGTATGTCAGGACTACAGGACATACATTCGACTTGTAGAACGGGGTAAATATGTCCTGATGGGTAGAGGCAGGGCACTCAACACATCTATTTGTAGCACCACACGTTAAGGAAACGAAAAGGGCAGTCATGAAGACACGCAAACAACTTTTAAAGGTACGCACCTTTCTTAGCACAATACATCTCTGGTTGGGTCTGATTCTGGCCTTATTCCTACTTATTGAATCACTAACCGGAGCTATTTTAGTATTTCGTAACGACATCGATCATCTGCTTTATCCACAACTATTTAGCGGGCATCCTGGTACATTGAGCTACGATGCCATCAAATCTACCACACTCAACGCTTATCCGGGATACAAGATAGGCTATGTAAGGAAACAGATACAAGATAATGTCTACCAGGTAGGGATAAGCGGAGAAGAAGAACTGATTGTCTATATTGATGCCGGAACACATAGCATACTGGGAACCATGAGGACAGAAGAAAGCTTCACTGGCCTGCTGACATACATTCATGATGGAGTGATCATCAACCAGCTTTCAATAAGCCTGACCGGTCACCTGGTCCCCGAGCTATCGAATTACATCATCGGCATACTCGCACTAACGCTGCTGGCCCTCTGCCTCACTGGTATCTATATCTGGTGGCCCAGCTTCAAGAAATGGATTCTGGGCTTCACCATTCGTTGGAAGCGGAGGAGCTGGTATATCCGTCATTATGATCTGCACAAAGTTGTTGGCGTCTGGACCTTGCCTTTTCTGCTCATGTTTTCCATCACAGCCCTCAACTTCGCCTTCCCTAAGCAGATAGCTACCATCTGGTACGCAATTACCTTCAGTCAGCCGCTGGCCGAGCCGGCCCTGGTATCGGCAGTCCCTTCGAAAGCTGCCAGGCCCCTTGATAGCCAGACCTTAAAGGCAAGGGCCGTAGCGGTGACGCCTGGTGGCGTGCTCACATATATGTACATACCCGCCGATAAGCAGGAAATTGCCATATTTGGCTTCTCGGTCCCGTATGATCCGCGCCAGGGTTCAGCTTATGATGGGCAGGCATTTGTCTATCTCGACCAATACAGCGGCAAAGTACTCATGAACTCAGATCCACGCGCTATGACCTGGAGTCAGACCATCTACTGGGATTGGTTCTTCCCCTTGCATGCGGGATCATTTGCCGGGCTGCCGGGTCGCATCCTTACCTCTATAGCCGGGCTTGCCCCTGCGTTTCTTGCCGTAACAGGCATATTCATTTGGTATCTGAAACGAGCTCCGCACTGGAAACGCCGGCGCTCGCAGCTCGCCAAGCGTAAAGAATCCAGTAGCCAGAAAACATTTTACTGGCCAGCTAACCAGAAGGCAGCCGAAAAGAGCTTACTGACGTCACAAGAGGATTAAGCGAAACAAAAAGCTAATCCGACAGCCTGAGGAGCCGCGAGGGCAGGTGAGCTCACTCCACCTCACCCTTGCGGCATACTTACCCACTAAATTTGCGCGTATACAACTGGAGCAAACCACAAAACGTCGCTAGCTCTCAGCAGCCACAGGTACAATATGTCTGCCGCGTATCACAGTTATCGCAGGTAGCGTGACACGACCAGCAAGTCGTACAATTGGTGGGGAAGTACGTATCCGCTGGGCGAAGCGCGTCTGTGGGAAGGTCTGAGATGCGCACATCCAGCTCAAAGTCATCCCCAACACTCATCAATTCATCCAGCATCACTGATACACCCATGTGCAAAATCCTTCCTTCATAGAAACCAGCAACAAGCAGAACAGAACACCTTGCAAAGCTCAAGGCATTCCCTCTATACAGGATACTAAGACCTGCAAATCGAAAAGTCCCAATCATTCTCGTCGGGACCCGCTGATGGCCCGCCCGCGAAACAAAAAGCGGTGTGAGTGTGATCTAGCGTCAACTTACTCACCCCAAAGTGCCGTTATTGGCTGCAGCAAACTCTTGACAAATGTTCTAAAAATATGTTACCATTTAGTCACATATGGAAGAGGAATTTACCTATATCTGGAAGGCGCTGGCAGATCCCACCCGGCGAACAATCCTGGACCTGCTCAAAGAGCGCCCACATACTACAGGAGAACTTAGCTCCTTGTTTCAGGTCTCACGCTTTGCGGTTATGAAGCATCTAGCCGTGCTAGAGCAAGCTGGCTTAGTCATCGTCAAACGAGCCGGCCGCGAGCGCTGGAACTATCTCAATGCTATTCCTCTCCAGCAGATCTATGAACGCTGGCTAAAGCCCTACGAGGCCCGATGGGCGGCCTCGTTTCTGACAATGAAACGCTATGTAGAGACAAACGAAGAAAAGGAGAATGCAATGTCTACATTAACTAGCGCTGTCAAATTTGTACATATCGAGATGGAAATCCCGATCAAGGCCAGTCCGCAACGCATCTTCAAGGCCCTCACCTACGATATTGCCGCCTGGTGGGATAGAGAACATTGTACCTATCATCAGGGCCAGATGGTGCTAGAGCCGGAGCTTGGTAAGCGTTATTATGAGAAATGGGCAGGCGGTGAGGCTTTATTCGGAATTGTGACGCTGATCGAGCCTGATAGGGTGCTGGAGCTAGAAGGCACGCTCGGTATGAATAAACCTGCGCAAGGTGTAGCACGCTATGAGCTCATCGCCCAGGGTGAGACAACACTAATGAAATTTTCGCATCATGCCTTTGGCGATTTCACGCCGAATACGCAGCAGGACTTCGAAAGTGGCTGGCGAAATATGTTCGAATATTGCCTGCGCCCGCTACTGGAAAAGGAGGCGGACTAGCGCGAGGCAGACCATACAGACTGATAAAGCTGTCTGCCGGGAAAAACTTGGGCCTTTACTCTGACGATATATGCTTTTCCTACTACAACTGCAAGGGCGAAATGTGCATATCGCCCTTGCACTTAGCTCGTCATGCGAACATGAGGACATTTTGTATGGACGACAGTAAAGAAATACAAGAAGTATCAGTGCAACAGGGTCGTCGCCTGCATGGTTTTGCTCTGGTAAGCGTCATCGTAGCTCTAATGCTAATGCTCTTAGTAGAAGCGCTGGACCAGACAATTGTAGGTACAGCGATGCCACGCATCATCAGCTCGTTACACGGCTTTGAGCTCTATACCTGGGTCGTGACTGCCTATCTCCTGGCTTCAACCGTGGTAGTTCCGCTCGTTGGCAAGCTCTCCGATCAGTTTGGGCGCAAGGGCTTTGTGCTTGCCGGTATGGCAATCTTCTTGCTTGGCTCAGCGCTGGCCGGGACCGCTCAGAACATTGAACAGTTAATTATTTTTCGCGCCCTGCAGGGAATCGGTAGCGGAATGGGTATTATGCTGACCTCTACGCTGCTTGCCGACATCTTCCCGCCGGAGGAGCGGGCTCGATGGATGACGCTCTATGGCGTGGTTTATGGCTTCTCAAGCCTGGTTGGACCGAGCGTAGGCGGCCTGATTACCGATCATGGTCCGCTTCTAGGGAGCCTGATCGGCGAGGCTACGCGCTGGCGCTGGATCTTCTATCTCAATCTGCCCCTGGGCATCGTCGTCCTGGCTGCGCTACAGCTCTTCTTACCAGCCAATATCTCTGAGCGCACTTCGAAAACGACAGGCTGGGCGGCCATGCGTAGTATCGATTTCAAAGGAGCATTGCTGGCCGCGGGAGCAACTATCTGTCTCCTGCTGGGTCTGACCTGGGCCGGCGATGCAGCCCTGGGCTGGAGCGCTCCACTGACCATGGCCACACTTATAGCCGCATTCGTGCTCTATATCCTGTTTTTCATCTGTGAACGTTTTGCTCAGGAACCGCTCATCTCTCTGGATCTCTTTCGCAACCAGATTTTCTCGGCGGCCTCAGCACTCTCACTTTTGCAAGGGATGGTATGGTTATCTTTAGGCATTTATGTTCCTCTCTTCCTGCAAGGCGTACTGGGTCTATCGGCAACCGCCGCGGGAGCAACCATTACCCCAGCTACGGTTATCTCCATGGCTAGCGGTACGCTGGCCGGCCTGCTCGTCTCGATCTTCAATCGCTACCAGCTCATCTCGATTATTGGAATGCTTGTAATGAGCATCGGAGTCTTCTTGCTCTGGCAGATGACCCCTGCTACTAGCCCGCTACTGGCAGGAATGTTTATGGTCATTGCCAGCCTGGGCCTTGGCGTCCTTTTCCCCATTCCAACTCTGGCCGTCCAGAACTCGTTACCCAATACACGCTTAGGCGCGGGCACTGCTGCCTCGAAATATCTCGGCTTGCTTGGTCCAACCCTGGGTGTGGCAATAGTAGGTGTTGTAGTCAACCACTCGGCCTCTAGCAATCCTGTGAAACATCTCCCTACGAGTCCAGCCGAGCAGCAAATGCTGGCAACGGCTCTTCAATATGGCTTTAGCGCTATCCTTATCTTCAGCCTGCTGGCCGTGCTGGCCTCCCTCTTCCTCAAAGACGTGCAGCTGCCAGGCAAGCTGAGCGCCAAAGAGAAAGAGCGACTCGCCGTCCCGCAAGAAACTACAATTACGAGCAAGGAGGCAAATGAGCGTTGATTACCTCAGCGCCCAGGGGAGCGGCGAGAACATCACTACCTGGTATGCGATGTAACAAAAAGCTGTGTATAGACGATATATTAATAGTGCTGTTGTTAAATCCATAACGGAACAAATTGCCGGATGATAGCATTATTGTATATAAGAGCGCAAAATATCCCTAAAGATGATAGTAAAGTTTTGCAAGGAAAAGTTGTTCACGAAACCAAACTTTTTTTAACATTTCCTCGCTACACTCAAATTAGCGCTTAAAGTACATGGTACGTTTCCACGGTCCGGCCCGGCAGGCTTTCCGGGTTTAGCCAATAGCCTGACAAGCAGCTTGTTTTGAGACCAGCAAAGCCGGGAGAAAAAGTAGTTTCTATACACAGTTATAAGGAAGGAACCACAATGCGCAAAACCATTCCTATAGCGCTACTGTGCGCTGTATTAGCCTGTGTTTGTACATTCTTTCTGAGTGCACCGAAAACCTTTGCCGCTGCCGCTGACGGCTCTGCATCATCGAGCCTACAAGTAAGCAGCGTTTCAAACAACGTGCATGATGATCGGCCACCATATGTACGCGGATATCGCCAGGGGTACAACGATGCTGTTTACGATTGTACTCACACGGCTAACCGAGCTCAGACATTAAAGCGGGACGATTACAGTCGCGGCTATGTCGATGGCTACAATTATGCTCGTGCGCATGACCGAGCCTGCACCAACCCATATACGCGAGGATGGTACCAGGGATATCACGATGCCGTTTACGATTGCATACATAATGCATACAGGGCAGAGGCAAAAAAGCTTGATGATTACAGTCGCGGCTATGTCGATGGCTACAATTATGCTCGTGCGCATGACCGTGCCTGTACCCAGCATTAAAGCCAGATCAATACCGGGTTGCCCGGTGACGCTGACAAATCTTTGCCTTGCCCGTTCTGGCCGGAGAGGTAACAATGACCTTTTAATTGTGCTCTGAGCAGGAAAACTATGGCGCCACGGCATGGGGGTAATAGAGAATACTTCACGTGGCAGCTAAATAACGCTTGCTCATAAAGGTCATTCATCTTATCAAACAGCATAAAGCATGAGTCGTTCCAGATTTTGGAACGACTCATCGCCAAAGTAAGCCTCTTATGGATCACAAGAGAAGCCGCTAAAACAGGCGGAGCAAGTAACATCAACTATACTTTCAAGATTTTTGGGCAATAGCGATAAGAATATATCAGGGGCGGATCTGCACAAGTGTCCTGGCATATTCCGCTCACTTGTGCGGGCTAACATTATGCCAGTGGCGGGCCTGCCAGGCCAATAGACAGAACAAGAGGCCCCCAAGCGTAAACCACGGATCCCAGATCAGCAAGTTTTGGATGGTCATGTGCACCCCCTGCTGCATTGTTGGAGCCTGGTCTACCGGCGCGCCGGCCAGAATTTGCACCTGTTGCCAGGAGATAACTCCATTCATCGCCAGTACCTGTATGCATCCACCATAGAGCGTATGCACGAGCAGGATCATGCCGCCCAGCCAGGAAGGAACAAGCAGCAGCCAGCGCGGAATGATTCGTCCCCAGGCCTGGATTAGAGCCAGAGCGATGACAGCTCCGACTGCACAGATGACCCCACAAGCCAGCACCCATATAATGCCGTTGATGATAAAGCTGTAGACGACATAGGCAGTAAGAGCCACGGCTCCCAATCCCATTATGCCAAATTGCAGCATGCGCGGCATGCGCGGGCCACGAAAGCGCAGCAACACAACTACGACGCTCAAAATCACCATAATAGCAATGGTGGCCGCTATAGCACTGAGGCTAACGTCTCTGGGCGGAGGCACAGAGCGCGCACCCGCTCCGAGACCCATGCCCGGCAAGGTAAGCTTACCGGTGAGGGCCATTTCGATTCCCCAATAAAAATGCATAACTGCGAACAAAAACGACCAGATGCAGGTGACATAGCCAAGCCACCTGGTCAAGCGGGGCAGTTCAAGCGCGCTCCCATGCGCTAGCTCAAGCGGATTTTTCGTCATAGCACACTTCCTTTCTGCTATGCAGCAACAACGCAAAATAGTCTGCTTTTTCGGCTCGCGTTGCTGCTCAACACTTTAGTATCGCTAGCGTTAATAGTAGGGCATAATTGTCATTAGCAGATATTCGATATGTCGCTTTAGAGTAACCGATATGTCGCAAAGCTGTCTCATATCCGGCTCAATAGTGATCTGAAGCGGGACTAAAGCTACGCTAGCCTGGCGATCTCGGCAGAAGCGGCAAAAGCAGGCATATCACTAGCAATAAGGTATTGACATTTTGTCAAAAGCTGTGTACATTTTGTCTAGAAGGCTTTCTTGCGGTATATGTATCTCAGCGCTTGTCAGCTAAAACAGGCTGAGTACACCTACTTCCAACAAAAGAAAGTATTACTAGCTCATGCAACAAGTTGAAAGCGAAACTTTTCTACTGGCTCAGGTGAAGCAGATTGCCGAGGCAATCCTCTATATGTTCGGTGAGGAGCATTGCGAGGTGCTTATTCACGATTTTCGCCAGCCGGACCATCCGATTATCTGGATTGGTGGGCATCTCACAGGTCGACACGTGGGAGGAGCGATGAGTCAGATCGGGCTGGAGATGCTGGCCCAGGGAGACGAAGCGCGAGCACGCATCAATTATACTGTGCAAACCGACGACGGCAAGCGCCTCAAAGCCTCGATGGTCCCTCTGCGCAATGCCGAAGGGCAGGTTTTCGCCGCCCTTTGCCTCAAGTTCGATATTACACCACTCCTATCGCTTGAACACCTGCTGCACCACTGGCTTTCGTCAGACGAAACGTCGCCACCCGTTTCCAACGTCCACTATTCCGATTCCAGCGCAGACGTGGCCCAGGCCATTCTCGATGATGTAGTGCACCAGCGCGGCTTACGCCATCCTCCCCTCGACGCTGCAGGCCGCATAGCGCTCATGCGGGCCCTTCAGCAACATGGTTTCTTTGGTATTCGTCGTGCCGTCCCTATTCTTGCCGACTATCTACAGTTATCTCGTGCCTCCATCTATCACTATCTTAAGCAGGTCTCGCCGCAGCAGTCAGGCGCATTACTTGAAGGCGAAGAATAAGCCTGGATCGTCAGTGCTGCCAAGAGCGACCTCACAGGAGAAATACGATGAGCTACATGAAATTTGACGTCATTATTGTAGGCGCAGGCGGAGCCGGCCTGATGGCAGCCATGCAGTTACCAGGCGCTAGCGTCGCAGTTCTCTCCAAAGTCTATCCCACTCGTTCGCATACTGGCGCGGCCCAGGGTGGCATCGCTGCCGCGCTGGGAAATCTTGAAGAGGACCACTGGAAATGGCATATGTACGATACGATCAAAGGCGGCGACTATCTGGTTGATCAACCGGCGGCCGAGATCCTGGCCCGCGATGCCATAGATGCTGTCTATGAGCTGGAACATCGCGGTTTACCCTTCGATCGCACGGCTGACGGACGTATAGATCAGCGCTTCTTTGGTGGTCATACGAGCAATTATGGTAAAGCTCTTGTGCATCGCTCCTGCAAAGCAGCCGATAGAACCGGACATATGCTCTTGCAGACATTATATCAGCAGGCCTTAAAGAATGAGGTGCATTTCTTCAACGAATATCTTGTCCTCGATCTCTTGCTGAATGAAGGGCGCGCCTGTGGTGTTGTGGTCCTGCAAATTCGCACGGGCGAGCTGCATGCACTCCATAGCAAAGCCGTGCTCTTCGCGACCGGTGGCTATGGTCGAGCCTGGCGCGTGACCAGCAACGCCTTTGCCTGCATGGGCGATGGTATGGCGCTGGCCTATCGGCGGGGCATTCCGCTGCAAGACATGGAGATGTATCAATTTCATCCTACGGGCCTTTATCGCATCGGGATCTTATTAAGCGAAGGAGCACGTGGAGAGGGAGCGCGGCTGATCAACGGGGACGGTGAGTACTTTATGGAGCGCTACATGCCTACGCTCAAAGACCTGGCGCCGCGCGATATCGTCACGCGCTGCATGATTCAGGAGATCAAGGAGGGGCGCGGCGTCCAGGGCAAGGACTACGTTTATCTCGACCTGCGTCATCTGGGCGCCGAGGTTATCAGGCAAAAGCTCCCGGATATTAGCGAGTTCGCGCGTACCTATCTCACTGTCGAGCCGACAAAAGAGCCTGTTCCCATCCAGCCGACCGCACATTATGCCATGGGTGGCATTCCCACAGATCTTGAGGGCCGCGTCGTAATAGATCCGCAATGGACGCCGCTGCCCGGTTTCTACGCCGCCGGTGAAGTCGCCTGTGTCTCGGTCCACGGCGCCAATCGTCTGGGCACGAACTCGCTGGTTGATCTTATCGTCTTTGGACGCCGCGCCGGCAAACATATCGCCAGCTTCATTCAGGAAAACGAGCATGTGCCGTTGCCCTCGCAGCCAGAAGACCAGGCCCGCGAACTTGTGGAACATCTCTATACCTCAAGCGGTGGCGAATCGGTGGCCCAGATTCGCCGCGACCTGCAGAATGAAATGGATCGCAATGTCTTTGTAGAGCGGACCGAACAGAGCTTGCTCCACGCCAGCGAAGCGATAGTGGGCTTGCAGGAGGCCTTTACCCGCGCCCAATTACAGGACAAGGGCAAGCGCTTTAATACCGAGCTTATTGAGGCGATCGAACTTGGCTTTCTGCTGGACTGCGCGGAGGTTACCACGCACAGCGCGCTGGCACGTCGGGAAAGCCGGGGCGCGCACTATCGCCTCGACTATCTACAGCGCGACGACGCCAACTGGCTTAAACATACTCTGGCCTACAGAGGAGCAAAGGCCGGCGAGATCCGCCTTGCCTATAAAGATGTGATTCTTATCGATGATCCCATCTTCGCGCCCAAGGAGCGCAAATATTAGGGCGCAACGAGCAGTCAGATCTATTACCGATTCTGTTAGCATTTTCAGTCCCTTTCCGGCTTGACTTCAAGTACGCTTGAAGTCATATACTCCACGGCAAGCGAGAGAAATATCCTCGGTCCGTTTCCGAGGGCATTTCTTGATTAAAGTCTAGAGCTTACATTGCCACCTTGCACGCTGGCGAGAGCTGGCTGCGCTAGCCAGCGTGCAAGGTATAAAGGAAGGATGTTATGACAGAACTGAACATGAACGACTGGAACCAACAGATCATCGAGGAATTCCGCATCCATGGGGGCAAGGTCAAAGGAGCGTTTGAGGGCGTGCCTTTGCTCCTGCTGACTACAACGGGGGCCAAAAGCGGGCAAAAGCGCATCAATCCGCTCACCTATTTTCGCGACGGTGAGCGCCTGTTTATCTTTGCCACTAAAGGTGGTGCGCCGACGAATCCTGGCTGGTATTATAATATGCTAGCACATCCACACGTGACCGTCGAGCTCGGCACAGAACAGTTTGAGGCTACGGCAGTGCTTCTTGCAGGCGAAGAACGCGACAAGGTTTATGCCAGGGAGGTACAGATCCATCCAGGCGCCGCCGACTACGAGAAGAAGACCACAAGGAAGATTCCTGTTGTAGAGCTTGTGCGCCGCCAGAGCGCATAATCATGCAGCGCAATATGTTCGCGCTTGTTGCGCGTAGAAATCCCAAATAATCCTGCGAACACGTGTTGAGGTAGAATAGGAATAATTAAAACTGGGAAAAGCTTGTGGAAAAGCGGCATGGACAGGCTCCGCGCCTCCCAACAAGCTTTGCCGTCCCTCTAAGTCTTGAAAATGTTTGCTCATGTTTTGCCATCAATTCTTGCTTTTTGCCTTCAATTGTTGCTTAAGCCCTTAAATTGGTGATAGACTGGTTATAGGCTTATGTATGGGAGAAGAAAGGAGTGTCAACCATGACCGACCCCTCGGTTCAGCCACAGGCCGACGATTTCAAGCCTCCACAATCGGTCGTACGCTTTCCTCTGTGGGTGTCCATTGTGGTCATCCTCGGTGCTCTCTTGACCATCACAGGTGCAGTGATCAGTAAGGTTGACCCTACTCTGCTAACAAATGGGAGTCCCATGACAGAAGCAGTGCGGGTCTATGCAGACTATTTATTTGCACGAAATTTGGCGCTCGCAGTAATGCTGTTGTTTCTCCTTGCAGCCAGAGCTCGGCGGATGCTGGCCGGGTTCATGGTCCTCATCGCCCTTATTCAATTTCTTGACGTAGGAGACGATCTGGCTCGCGGAGCATTTCTGCTCGTGCCAGGCCTGCTCGTGTTTGCCATAGTATTCCTGATTGGAGCAGGGCGGCTCTTCGGGCAGGCTGCCTGGCACGTCGATGCCTGGCGCGCGCCTGAGGAATCATAATCCTCCCAGCTCGCAGATATTCGAGCAACAATTCAGATCGAGATTTTGATGGGCATCTTGATTACAAGCAAAAAGTCGGGGCTCATCTCTCAGATGCCCGCCAGCCATTACACGCGACCCAACAAGCGCTCTCCGTGCTGAGCAACGAACTCGATCAGTTCGGCCTCGCTAAAGCTGGTTCGCGGCAAGAGGATCAGCCTGTCAACGCCCAGCTCGGCGTAGCGTTTGGCATCCTCTAAAGTGAGCGCACCAGGAGGAGGCGTCACGCTGATCTCAAGCTTACCCAGTTCCGCCGGTCGCTCGTAGCGCTTGCCCGCCTCCGCAAGCTTATTGAGCTCACGTGCTGTCACTTCGAGATCGAGATTAAAGCCATACCAGCCGTTACCTTGCTCCACGGCGCGCCGATAAGCTGGAACACTCTCACCCCCGATGATAAGCGGGATCATGCGTTGTGGCTGCGGATAAGACTGCACATGTTCGAAAGAAACAAAACGACCATGATAAGCGGGTTGAGTCTGGGTCCAAATGGAGCGCATTGCCGCAAGGTATTCATCGGTACGTGCCCCTCTCTCCGCAAAGGGGACGCCCAGAGCCCGAAACTCCGGTTCTAGATAGCCGGCGCCAACGCCAAAAAGTAAGCGCCCGCCCGAGAGCTCATCAAGGCTGGCAAGTCCTTTGGCCAGTATAAGGGGGTTGTGCTGAGGCAGGACAATTACGCCCGTCCCCAGGAGAACCCGTTTGGTATGGGCGGCCAGAAAGGCCAGGGCCACGAGCGGATCAAGAAACCGCTCCTGCGGGTCGCTCGGCGAGGAAGGAACCCGAGGATCGGGGAGTACGATATGCTCAGCGGCCCAGAGCGACTCAAAGCCGGCGGCCTCGGCAAGCTGGGCTATCTTTATGGCGGTCACGGGATAACTGCAAGCCACCCTATTCATTGAAAATAAGCCAAATTTCAACCTTATCTCTCTTTCTGTCATCAAGATTCGCTATTTCACGACTCACCCGCGTGCTATGACAGCACATCCTGGCTAGACGTCACGGGCTTGCATGACATAGCAGAAAACTTCTTAATGTCAGAAGTATGGAGCAACAAAAAGCCTTGAACAATTACCTGATTCAGGCTAGTATAAAAACTACTACCCAGGGAGAGATGCACATGGATGATAAAGAAAGAAGAATGGAGCTTGCCAAATTCCTACGCACACGACGCGCGCGCCTCTCGCCCGCGCAATTCCATCTGCCTGCAGGGGTTGGACAAAGGCGCACCCCGGGCCTGCGGCGCGAGGAGCTTGCCCAGCTCGCTGGCGTTGGCCTGACCTGGTATACCAAACTAGAACAGGGGCAGGCCATTCAGGTCTCAGCCCAGATTCTTGAGAGTCTGGCGCGTACGCTCCAACTCAACGCCGACGAGCGCGCCCACTTATTCGTACTGGCCCGCACACATCTACCGTTGCCATCCGCCAACCCTGTCGAGCAGCACATTAGCGCGGACTTACAGCGCGTTCTTGACAGCTTCAATCCATATCCAGCATTCGTAGTCAATCAACACTGGGATATTAGCGGACGAAATCTTGCCTGCGCGCGCGTGTTTAGCTATAGCACCACGCCTCACAGACACCAGGCGCACAACCTCTTATGGCTTATGTTTACCGATCCTGCCCTACGTCAGCTCTTCGTAGAGTGGGAACCCATAGCCCGCCGCGCGCTCGCCCTCTTTCGCGCCAGCGAAGGGCGCGACGCAGACTCTGCCTGGTTTAGCGAACTTAGGGATCGCTTGCTGCAGGCCAGCCCTGAGTTCTCTGCCTGGTGGCAGCTTTATGATGTTTGTGAGTCCCATATCGAACGCAAGGAGCTCAATCATCCGTGCGTAGGACAGCTCATTTTACAATCGACGACAATGCTACTCACCAATGCCCCCGAACTACGGTTGTTCCTCTATACGCCACTGCCAGAAGCTGATACCGCGCACAAGCTCGCCTTTCTGCTGGAACAGCCAGCCATAAGCAATGCCTGAGTGGGCAGATAGTCCATTATCCACATTCTGCTAATAGCCAAAAAAATCTTTAGTTCGCCTGCCTGCGCATAGCTTTTGCCCAAGAAGCTACTTACAATTCTGTCTGACAAGCAATACAGCCTCTCCCTACTCTTGATCTATGCTTCTCATTTTTGCTATACTTACTATACGTACAGCGAATGAAATTTGGTAAGCAATCAGTTACGAAGCTTCAGATAGCTATGACGATTAAATTATCAAAGGAAGAGAGCAAACAATGAAACATTTCTGGCTAAAGCACAAGTGGTTACGCCGCACAACATATAGTATTCTCGTCTTGTTGGCATTTTGTCTTGTCGTCCTGTTGGCATTTGCTTATGCTTACATGCCGCCAGAAGATCGCGGTCACCCTTCTGCCTACCTGGCCCAATTGCAGCGAGAACATCTTGATCACTACATCGATGCAGGCAACTTTCGTTTGCACTATCTAGAGCAGGGCAGCGGAGAGCCGGTCGTGCTCCTGCCCGGCGGTGGTGCCTGGCTCTATGAGTTCCGCAACATCGTCACCACCCTGGCTCCCCACTACGCAGTCTATGTGATCGATCCTCCGGGCGATGGATATACAACTCCCCTCGCCAAAAATCCCGACTACAATAGCATATACACTCTCGACTCTATCGATAAGTCGTTACAAGAGTTTATGGACAAGCTGCACATTTCAAAAGCAGTTTTCGGCGGCAATTCCTGGGGTGGAGGCATGGCTCTGTACTTTGCAGAGAAGCACCCGGAGCGTGTAAGCAAGTACATTGGCCTTGATAACGCCGGCCTGGCTCTGCCTGATCCCTGGTTTTATGAGCTCGCCAAGTGGCCAGCAATTGGCGAAGCTACCATGAAGCTTTCTATGCCAACCAGCGCTGCAGCGACGAAAGATTTGTTGGAAGGGCTTCTCTATGATAAATCAAAGCTTTCGACCGAGATGGTGCAGGAGCTCTATCCACCCCTCACGTTCCAGTGCAATCTGATCTCACAATGGGTACTGGAGCGCAATCTAGATTGGAAGGTGACGGACCAGCTCATTCCCAGGATGACAATGCCAACACTGGTCATCTGGGGCAAACAGGACACAATTGAGGATGCAAACAACTATATCCCACGCTGGCATCGGTTAAATCCTCGGGCTAAGATTGTCGTACTCGATCATGCAGGCCATCTGGTATATGATGATCAGCCAGAGGAAGTGCAGCAATTGATGCTGAATTTTTTAGCTTCATAGGGCAAAATACTTTATTCTACAAGCGTAGTGTTTATAGCTGAACGAGAGAGAATCGCGCAAGGAAGGCCAGGAGCCTGGAGAGTGCCCACAGCTTCCCTAGCAAGCTATTGTGTTAAGATAGAGCATACAAAATTTTAGCTGGTATCCCGCAATTTTGCTGAAAGCAAGAGGGAAGGGGCGAGGTAATTTTATATGTCTGTTAGCCTGTTTGTAATAGTTTTATTCCACCGAGGTAATGAGCGATGGAGTTGAGGCAGCTCCACTACTTTCTCGTTGTCGCCGAGGAGCTGCATTTTAGCCGCGCCGCCGCCCGTTTGCACATGTCGCAACCCCCGCTGAGCCAGCAAATCAAGCAGCTAGAAGAAGAGCTGGGAGTGCAGCTTTTCAAACGCACAAAGCGCCATGTCGAACTGACGGAGGCTGGCGAGGTCTTTCTGCAGGGCACACGGCAAATTCTGGCTCAGGTGAAGCATACTATCAACGACACGCAACGGGCCGAGCGCGGCGAAGTAGGCTCGCTCACCATTGGCTTTGTGGGCTCGGCAACCTATGAAATATTGCCGAAGATACTGCGTGCCTATCGTGCCAGCTTTCCCGACGTCAAGCTTGACCTGCGCCAGCTCACCACGGCCGAGCAGGTCAAGGCGCTCATAGCCGGACAGATTCAGCTCGGTTTCCTCCGGCCTCCCATCCAGAAAGAGACGCTACGGCTCGAAACGCTCCTACGCGAGCCGCTGGTAGTGGCCTTGCCCAAAGATCATCAGCTGGCAGCAGAGACGCACCTGAGCTTACGCTCACTCGCCCAGGAGCCCTGGATTCTCTATCCGCGCCGCCTCGGAGCTGGTACCTACGATCGCCTCATGCGCGCCTGCCAGCAAGCTGGCTTTGAGCCGCAGATCGTCCAGGAAGCGATTGAGATGCAAACGATTGTCGGGCTGGTCGCCACGGGTATCGGCATCTCGCTGGTTCCAGCCTCGGTACAAGGCTTGCGCCAGAATGACATTATCTACCGCGACCTGTTCGATCCTCCCCTGAGCTGGGAACTGGCCCTGGCCATGCGCCGGGAAGAGCCCTCGCCAGTGCTAGAAAACTTCCTTACCATCGCCAGAAGCTTTCGGCAAGAGGACTGATTCAAGCAAGGCTAGAATACTCCTGGCCTGAACCTTCTGAAGGCTCACACGGGCTTGATAAAATCTTCTCCGGGTTGGGTAACGAGCGAAGTTTATCCTTGCGTGGCCTCTCCACTCTGGCTCTCCTGAGTTGCCCGAGGCTTTTTGGCTGATGGCAGCAGCGAGACAAAGAGCAAGGTTAGCAGAGCTAGAGCAGCAATTGCCCATGTCGATGCCTCAAAAGCCTGCCCATAGCTCAGGGCAGGTTGCGCGCCGGGACGCAGGACACCAAAGAAGATGATACCAATGAAGGCGACGCCAAGTGCATTGGCAACCTGAGTTGTAGTCGTAAGCACTCCCGAGGCAACCCCTACATTTTGCGCTTGAATACCAGCCAGAATTGTATTAATGAGCGGAGCCGCCACAATACCTTCACCGAGACCAACCACCAACAAAGGTAAGACAAGCTCTACCTCGCGAATGTGAAACCCGGTCTGGAGGACAGCCCATAGCGTCGAGAGCTCGCCAAGGAACATAACGATGGCGCCACTACGCAAGATCCACGTTCCGCCTAAGTGAGGAACCAAGCGCGGCGCAATCAGCGAAGTGAGCGCAAATCCGATTCCCAGAGGCATAAAGGTTAGACCAGCGGCCAGGGCAGAGAAGCCGAGACCCATCTGCAAGTACAATGCCAGGATAAAGAACAGGGCTGCATTGCCGCTATAAAACACCAGGGCAGCTATCATACCCAGATCAAAGGTTCGATCCTTAAAGAGTGAAAGCGGCAGTAAAGGGCTGCCTTGCTTTCTGCTCAAGCGATGTTCATAGAAGACAAAACCGGCAAAGACCGGAAGCGTCAGGATTAAGCAGAGAAAGGCCCACAATGGCCAGCCAGCATCGCGTCCTTCGACCAGAGGATAGGTGAGTAAAAAGAGGGCCACGGAGAGAATCCCTACGCCGCCCAAATCAAGGCTACGTGCGCCATCCACGCGCGACTCACGAATCAAAGGGATAGCGGCCAGTACAGCCAGAATACCGATAGGAACATTAACCAGAAACACGTTGCGCCAACCCAGGCCAAAAGCATTGCTCGTAATCAGAAAGCCGCCAAGGATCTGGCCGGCAATCGAGGCCAAACCCACCGTAGCTCCATAGAAGCCAAAGGCAATCCCACGTTCCCGCTCACGGAAGTTTACCTGAATGAGAGCCAGCACCTGCGGTATCATCAGAGCTGCCGCCAGACCCTGCGCAATACGCGCAATAATCAATAGAATGCCAGATGGCGCAAGGCCGCAGATGAGCGAGAAGAGCGTAAATCCGAGCATTCCAACTACGAACAAACGCTTGCGTCCATATATATCACCCAGGCGCCCGCCAGTAATCAGACCTACAGCATAGGCCAGAGTATAGCCAGCGATGACGAGCTGGATCTCACCGAAGCTCATCTGTAAGCCGTGTTGGATCGAAGGAATGGCCACATTTACAATAAATGTATCTAGAATCGCCATAAAAGTGGCGATAAGAATAACGACAAGGGCAAACCAGCGACGCGTATCCACTGCCGTGTCCGCTGGCCTCACTGATCTTGTTGTACGAGTAGTCATACAGAAACTTCCTTTTCTGCTAAGCAATAGCGCTTAAATCCATAATGCCTTCCGCTTCCTCATTTGCTGCATTTGACGGTAACCGAGAAGAACAGCGCGGGCCCTAATGTGCTTGCCTGCGTCCTCTCTGGCCCCTGGCATCCCGTTTTTGAGAAGTGGAAAGCCCGCGTAAAATTAGACCATTGTCAGCATAAACATTACGCTGATAGAATACTTGCTATAACTGATACTCGTCCAATACTTTTAAAAGTAGGAACCATAAAAAAAAGGTATAGAACGACAAACTATGGAACTTCGAAACTTGCGCCATTTTATGGTAGTCGCCGAAGAAATGAACTTCACACGGGCGGCCGAGCGTTTACAGATCGCCCAGCCAGCCCTGACACGTAGTATTCATAATCTAGAAGAAGAGCTTCAGGTTCTTTTATTTGATCGCAGCAAGAGACAGATTGCACTCACGCCGGCCGGACAGGGCTTTTTAAAGCAGGCCTACCTTATTTTTGCCGATGTCGAGGCAGCTATCCAGATAGCCCGCCAGTTTGACCAAGGCAAGCTGGGATACCTGGCTATTGGCTTTACCGGAGCTGCCATCTATAGCGTGCTCCCTCAGATTGTCCATACCTATCAAGAGCGTTTTCCAGAAGTCGAGGTAGTCTTGCATGAGTTGTCCATGCGCGAACAAGTGACTGCCCTTAGCGAACATCGCCTGGATATTGGCTTTGCGGTCGCGCCTTCACTGGTGGAGAATCTAGCTTATGAACGCCTGCTGGAATGCTCAATGGTCGTCGTTTTACCCGAAACACATCCCTTGGCCAGCAGAGCCAGGGTCGCCCTCGCAGAACTTGCCAAGGAACCGTGGATCTGGTTTCCCCGCAAGCTTAATCCTCATTACCATGATCAGAATACGCGCCTGTGTCAGCAGGCAGGATTTGAACCGCGTATTGTGCAAGAGACGGCTCATCCTCATATCATGGCCAGCCTGGTAGCCGCTGGCCTGGGAGTGGCAATGATGAGCGCCTGGACCCAGAGCTTGAAGCGAGAGGGTATCGTCTTTAAACCCTTGCTAGAACCCTCATGGAGCGTGGATCTTCAGATGATGCGGCGAAAGCAGGAAACATCGCCCCTTATTGCAGCATTCACATCTCTGGCAAGAGAGATCAGCAGCAAGTTTCATCCAGACGCTTGAAAGCTTTCCTATGCCATTTTTCTTGCTGGTTAGAGCACACAGGCCAGGAAAAAAGGGAGCATAAGACGGATGCCTGAGGTATCTTATCCCTTTTCCATTTTAGTGATGTTGTCCAATACCCATGCCCGCCTCGACTGTAAACCATTCAACCAGACTGTGAAGCAGCTATTAGGGAGCTGACTTCTGGTCCTGGGAAAGGGCCAGGCGGCTGCGAATACCGGCAAAGTGCGCGGCCATAGCCTCTCTTGCTGCCGCACCGTCTCCGCTGGTCAGGGCTTCGACGATACGCTGATGATCTTTGACGGTGGCCATCGGCGGATCAACCAGGCCGGGTAGTTGCGCACGTACGACGTGAAATACATCCCAGAAGGCTTGCAAAAGCTGGATGACAAGATTATTGCCCAGCGGACGATAGAGCACCTCGTGAAAGGCCCGATCCTCTTCCGGAAAGAGCTCGTTGCGTAAGGCCCGTGCCTCCATTGTAGCGATCAAGACGCGCAGATCAGCCAGGTGAGCCGGCGTCGTCACTTCCGCCACGTGGGCTACAAGGTTGCATTCAAGGATCTGGCGCACTTCTAACAGCTCGTGTAATGTGCGCAAGTCGCGCGGAGCATCGACTAATACACGAAACGAGAGCCCGGTTACCAGGGCCTGCAAAGACAGATCACCCACAAAGGTTCCCTGGCCGTGGCGCGTCTCTACAATCCCCACGGTCTGTAACACCTTGATCGCCTCACGCACGGCGTTACGGCTCACCTGAAGCTCGCCGGAGATCTCCGCTTCGCTTGGCAGAGGAGCGCCCGGTTGGAGCTGATGCTCGATAATATATTGCTTGATGTAATCCTGAATGCTCTGCTGCAAGGCTTCGCCACGTGGAGCAGAATTCAAAGCCGTCACACCTTGACTCCTTATTTTTTATTGGGTACACTACTTCTCAACAACTTGTAGGACAACCATTGAAGGTGATATGATATCTTTAACTTGAGGTAAGACATCCTACAAGCGAGTGTTTTTACTATTATAACACAGGAGGGATCTGCGTAGGAACAAGCTAGTAAAACTCGTAGCGGCTACTCTCTAGCGCTCATGTCCGTTCGTAGAAGACACTGTTGTCATTCGGTTTACAGAGCTTTTGTCTCGCCAGGCATGCTATAGTTTTATAGGTGAGGGCCAGATATACCTTGTTCAGCATTCTCAAGCA
Organism: Ktedonosporobacter rubrisoli; assembly: GCF_004208415.1. Classification (GTDB taxonomy): domain Bacteria; phylum Chloroflexota; class Ktedonobacteria; order Ktedonobacterales; family Ktedonobacteraceae; genus Ktedonosporobacter; species Ktedonosporobacter rubrisoli. The sequence continues at coordinate 1,276,537 of NZ_CP035758.1, forward strand.
TTTTCGCGTCCACAGTGGGTCGAGTGAGCATCTCCAGCGGAACAATTCTCTCAGTGGAGGGAAGAATAGAACTAGTCTCCGCAAAAGCCCGGAAAGCATCACTAGCAGAGCAAGCTTTAAAAAGGCAGCAAGACTTGAGGAGTTGATGTATACACAACAGCTCTGTAGCACATGTTGAAAGGAAGACATATCATGGCATCGACAGCCACTCTGCCCTGGTATAAAGAACTGACAAAGAATCATTGGCAAGCCTTCTGGGCCGCCTGGATGGGATATGCTTTAGATGGCTTCGACTTCGTGCTCATCACCTATGTCTTAACCAATATCCAAAAGGAATTTCAACTCGACCTGGTTACAGCCAGCACGCTGATCAGCGCCTCTTTTATTACACGCTGGCTCGGTGGAGCTATCGTTGGCAGCATTGCCGACAAGATCGGGCGTAAAAATGCCATGATCGCCGGGATCTGGCTTTACGCCATTGGCACCTTTTTTTGTGGTCTGGCCTGGAGCTACTGGTCTCTGTTCGCCTTCCGGCTTATCGTCGGCCTGGGCATGGCTGGTGAATATAGTGCGAGCTCGACCTACGTCTTAGAGAGCTGGCCCCTGCGTGTGCGCAACAAAGCCAGCGGTTTTCTTATCTCTGGCTATAACGTAGGAAGTCTAGTTGTCGCCTTTATTTATCCTTTTATCGTTACAAACTTCGGCTGGCGCGTGCTCTTCTATGTCGGCATCATTCCCGTACTCTTGACCCTCTACATGCGCAAGAACCTGCCCGAGAATACCGAATGGAACGAGAAGCGCAAACAGGGGGAAGCCAGCAGCGGCATCTCTTTCTTCAAGCTCTTCTCGCCGCAGATCCTGCCGGTCTTTCTGGTCGTAACGCTCTTTATCTTCTCAGCCTTCCTCTATAGCTGGCCGCTGCAATCCCTCCTGCCCACCTATCTAAAATCCATCGGCTATGATGCCGTTGGTGTAGCGCAAGTAATGTTTGCCGCCAACTTCGGCACGCTGCTTGGTTGTATCTTTGCCGGCTTCCTGGGCGATCGAGTTGGCACAAGGCATGCCTACATCTACTCGCTACTGGTCTCGCTGGTCCTGATCTTACCGGTTTTCCTGATCGGCAAATCGACGATCCTGCTGCTTGGCGTGCTCGTCTTCGTCTTACTCTTCGTGAGCCAGGGCATTGCCGGCCTGCATCCCAAGTTTATGTCGATGTACTTTGCGCCGGAGATTCGGGGAGCCGGAACCGGTGTGGCCTATAATCTTGGCGCGCTTGGTGGAGCGATTGCGCCTATCTGGGGTGCCTTCTTTGCCAAACAGATGGGCTTTGGCATAGCGCTGGCCGTGCTGATGCTGTTCTGGACGCTGGTCGTGCTGGCGATTGTAGCCTTTAACATTCCCGGGCGCCTGCTGCGCCGTACAGCCGGGGTTGAGGCCTATGATATTACGCCGAGCCAGGGCAATAAAACGAGCGTAGTCGCTGCGGCTCCCAAATAAGCTTTGGCCTCTTTTAAGTGGATCGAGAAACGGCGAGGGCGCGCCTCGCTCTTTCTCCTTCCGGTATACTTACCAATCCAAATAGCCATCCGGCAATGACACTAGTAAGGGATATATAGCAATGTCAGTTCTTGCGTCTCGTTTGCATGGAATTGTGCCCCCGTTGAGCACGCCTTTGACCGAAGAGTTTGAGATCGATACAAAGTCGTTGGAGCGCTTGATAGCCTTTCAGCTAGAGGCCGGCGTACACGGCATATTTGCTCTGGGCTCAACCGGCGAAGTGGCCTTTCTCAGCGATAAGCAGCGCGCCACAGTCCTTGATGTTGTAGTCAGGTGCGTGGCGGGCCAGGTTCCGGTGCTGGCCGGGACTATCGATATGACGACGGCCCGCATTATCGAGCATGCCAGAGCCGCCGAGCAGGCCGGCGTGAATGGCCTGGTGGTAACTGCGCCATTCTATACGCGCGTCGGTCAGGCCGAAATCAGCGAGCATTTTCGCCTCGTCCACGCGGCTGTAGAGCTGCCGCTCCTCGCCTACGATATTCCTGTCGCTGTGCACAGCAAAATCGAGCCCGGCACTCTCCTGCAGCTAGTCAAGGAGCAAGTTGTGCAGGGCGTCAAAGATAGTAGTGGGGATGAGGCTAACTTTCGTGGACTGCTGTTGGCCCGCGAGAGCTATCCCGACTTTCTTGCCTTTACGGGCTCAGAGCTGCTGGTTGACGCCGCGCTGATGATAGGGGCCAGCGGGGCGGTTCCGGGTCTTGGCAACGTCGATCCGGCCGGCTATGTGCGCCTGTACGAAGCAGCGCGGGCCGGCGATTGGCAGGCCGCGCGCCAGGAACAGGAGCGCCTTTACCGGCTCTTTGAGATTATCAAGGTCGGCCTGGGACGCATGGCGATTGGCTCATCAGCGATGGGGGCCTTTAAGACAGCCCTGCAGCTGCGCGGCATTATCGCCACCAACGTGGTAGGACGCCCGCAATTGCGTTTGAACGCAGCAGAGACGGAACAGATCCGGCAAGCGCTACACACAGCCCAACTGCTGTAAGCCAATCTCAACAGCGATTGGCAGAGGGCGCCTGCCGGCAGTTTTCCACAGCATCCCGCAGGCGCCACATATGCCGCCTACGTAGCGGTCGGGGCCCTTCTCTACCCTCTTATCTTTCATTCCGGCCAGACGACTGCTTCAAAGGTGGCATTCAGAAATACGAAGAGCTGAGCCTTATTTGGCGATCCGATATTTTATTCAGCCCTTGTAGCCTCTTGCGCTACCTCCTCCTGGATATTGGTGCGTAAAGCCCCTGGAGCCTATCCCTCGGCCCTGGGCAACAACTCGAAGATTGGAAGATCTCCACTTCTCCAAAATGGGATTGTGAAGGGCTCTATCGCTCTAGCGCGGCGCGAGCTCCAAATTTTCTCCTCTTCTTCGTCGCCTTCAAGTGGCCACATTAACGAGAACTGGAAAGCCCTGGAGGCGAGGAGGGAAAGCTGTCAGAGATCAACGTTTTCTGTTATACTAATTACATTAGCGAAAAGGAATAAGAGGAGGAAAGGCTCATGAAGCAGCCTATTGCGCGTATCGAAGTAGTTCGGGATAATTATTTCGGTACGACGATCGAAGATCCGTATCGCTGGATGGAGGATAGGCAGAGCGAGGAAATGCAGAGCTGGCTCAAAGCGCAGGCAGACTACACGCGTGCCTATCTGGATGCCTTGCCTGAGCGTGCTGCATTACTGACTCGCATTGAAGAGCTTGACGACACGACGACTACTGCGCGGAACTTCGAGCTCGCGGGCGGAAACGTCTTTTACCTTCGCAAAGATCCCAGCGATAACCTTGAAAAGCTTATGGTTCGCGGCTTAGCTGGAGGCGAGGAAAAACTACTCTTCGACCCTAATGCGCTCAAAGGTGAGGTCCACACAGCTCTTGACTGGTACTTCCCCTCTCGCGACGGAAAGCATGTTGCCTATGGGATTTCGCAGGGCGGCTCAGAAGAGAGTGTTCTGCACGTCCTGGAAGTAGAGAGCGGCCGCACGCTCGATCTGACGATCAAGGGCACAGATTTTACAAGCGTCAACTGGCTGGAAGATCAGCGCTCCTTCCTGTATCGTCGTTTTCCACATCGCGGACCCGAGGCTGAGGCTACCGATTACTTTAAAGATAGTAAGATTCACCTGCATCGCCCCGGCAGCGATCCCGAGCGCGATCCAATCATCTTTGGGCGTGGGATAAATCCGCGTGTTGAGCTGGCTCCCGACGATATTCCGCAGATCTTTACATCGACAAAGAGCGATTGGATGATCGGCGAGATCCTCCACGGCGATCAGAGCGAGATCACTTTATATGTCGCACCACGTTCAGCACTCAACGAAGATCCCGCGACCTGTCCCTGGCGACTTATCGCCGACATTGAGGATGGCGTGACGGGCTATACCTGGAGCGGCGATACCATCTACCTGAAGACGCATAAAGGTGCGCCACGCTATAAAGTCATTGCCACCTCGCTCAAAGAGCCCGATCTTGCCCGGGCGCGCGTGGTAGTGTCCGAAAGCCAGGTTGTAATTGAGGATATCCGCGTGGTGGGAGAGTATTTGCTCACCCTTGACTTAGATGCTGGCCTTGGACGCATCAGGCGCGTGAGACTGAGCGGAGGCGAGCCCGAGCAACTGTCCCTGCCCATTGAGGGCACAATCAGCGGCTGGACAAGCGAAGAGGACAGCACTGAGCTTTTGCTGACCCTGACCTCCTGGCTGATCTCGCCGCAGCTCTACCGCTGCGATGTTAATAGCGGGCAGTTTGCGAATACAGGTTGGATTCCAACATCGCCTATCGATGTTAGCGGATTTGAGGTGCACGAAGTCTTTGCGCCGGGCAAAGATGGCACACAAATTCCGCTCTCCATTATCCATAAAAAAGGCCTGGTTCTGGATGGCAACAATCCGACGCTGATGCAAGGCTATGGATCATATGGAATCGTCTCGCGCGCAGCCTTCAATCCGCTCAGAGTTTCCTGGCTTGAGCGTGGCGGTGTCTTTGCGATGGCCCACATGCGAGGCGGGGGAGAGTATGGCGACGGCTGGCATAAGGCCGGTCACATGCTCAAAAAGCACAACACGATAGAAGATTTTATTGCCTGTGCCGAGTATCTCGTGCAGCAAGGCTATACACGACCCGCGAAGCTGGCCGGCATTGGTGGGAGCGCGGGCGGCATTCCCACCGGTGGCTCGCTGGTACGCCGGCCCGATTTGTGGGCGGTTATGGTCATGGCCGTACCCTGCGTTAATACGCTGCGCATGGAGTTCACAGAGAATGGCCCACCCAACATACCTGAGTTTGGCAGCGTCACCACAGAAGATGGCTTCAAGGGCCTGCTCATTACTGATTCATACACGCGTGTCAAGGATGGCGAACGCTACCCTGCCGTTTTGCTTACCGGAGGCGCCAACGATCCACGCGTTGTGGTCTGGCAGCCGGCCAAAATGGCGGCCCGCTTACAGGCGGCAAGCGCTTCAGGCAAACCGGTTCTTTTGCGCATCGAGTTCCAGGGTGGCCACGGCATGGGCTCAACTCGTCAGCAGATCCGGGAGGAATTGGCCGATACCTATGCCTTCCTCCTGCAACAATTCGGAGCCTAGAGTACTATCAAGAAAAGATCAAAGAAATGACACACAAAAGCAAAAGAGAAGCCTGACCTGCTGTATTGTAAATAAGATTCCAAAACACTTAAAGAGGCAAGAGCACCTTTTGTCCTTGCCTCTCAGGAATCAATAGGCCTCAAGTGAGCTGGAGGCAGGCCTTTCAGCACTGCCAAGGGAGACAAAGAAAGTACGAGCAGCCTCATCCAGGGGTAAAAACGCCGCAATGTTGGGATATCTGTAACTACCAACCGAGATGTGAACGCGGCGGAGTTGAATCGGAAGCAATTCTCCAGTCATGGCATGCCTACTGAGAAACGATTTTGACATGAGGGCTTTCTTATCAAGGACCTCAGAATCTCTTTCCCAGTAGGTACGAAAATCGGCGACTGCACAAAGCTGTTCCACAAGTTCTTTATACCACGGCTCAAATTGGTACAGCACGTTGCTTTGTTTAAAGAGCTGGATACCTTGAAGCGCATGGGTTTGCCAGGCCTTAACTTCCTGTTCATTGAAGGTGCTACTCGCTCGGATGGATAGATCAGGGTGAAAGAAGAAAGAGAGAAGATGCCTGTGTTGTCTCGGAATAGCATGCAGCGGTGGGAAGGCAAAAACCTGCCTGAAGATATCATTGACGGCTTCTACTTTTAGTGCGTGTGTCAGAATCAGCGCGGGATAGGGCAAGGTCTCCATAAGGTTTTGAGCTTGCTCTAAGGCCTGTTTCAATTGAGAACCTTTCAATTCGAGGCTCTCGGGAAGATAGCGCGCAGCTAAGAGCAAATCGTTACGCTCAGCCGCACTACATTCGAGATACTGTGCAATCTGCACAATCGTCGTGCGGCCAGGAACCCTGTGTGAACGCCCGATCAGCAAATTTTTATAAGTGGGACACGCCTCATCATTTAACTCTTGCTGGGTAAAGCGCTTGAGATGGGGATGAGCCTGCTCCTTCACCTCTTTTTGGCGTCTAATACGCAGGATTTCTATTTCGTTCAGGACATCATACAGCACTTCTGAGGTGTGCAAAATGCCAGGTTTGCTATCAATCATGCCTTCCTCCTGCAAGCGAACTGGCAATGCTCCTCTTGCCTTCCTGCCAGTACGCTCTTTTGTCAACCCGAGGTGTAGGATGCGCAACGAGCTCTCTACATGGTAGGGAGCTCGGATAAACATGTGTCTTATTGAGAGGGAAAGACAATCCCATTCTCTCAAAGAGCTTTTAAGCGACTCTTTGATTTCCATGGTCTTCATTCAAAGGCTCTTTGCATGAGCCTTCACACCTGCTGTGCTCATGAGCACCGAGAAGAGGAGAAGCAAACGTTGTGCTACCTTCCTCAGCGCACGACCCAGCAATACATTGATCCCAGGATTGAACAGAATGGCGCGGCGTATGTGAAGCCCGCCTCATGTACGAGTTCCTGCACTCTTGCAGCGGTCGCCGCCTCTGGTCGGGACATCTGCTCCGTGAGCCCGGCCACGATGCTCGCCATGCGTTCGGCTGGCATACCCATCGATTCACCATACTGCCGCCAGGCGCCCTGAAAATCCGCGCTCAGTGTTGGATTCGTCATATCAATGTCAGCTGTGTCCGGACGCACACCACTGATGAGATACAATGGCGCACCCGGCTGCAGATGGTCCTTGATGCTGCGCAATAGGGACAGTTTTGCGGCATCCGGGAGGAAGTGCAGCACGTAGAGACAGGTTGCGGCATCAAACCGCGCTTCAGATTTCAGTTGCTCAACGGTGCCCTCCAGGAGGGTCACACGATCCGCAAGTTTGAGCTGATCCACCTTTGCCTGCGCCAGCGCCAGCATCTGCTGCGATGGATCGACGCCGGTGATCTTCCATCCTGGATTGTGCGGAAGGAAGCGCTCGACCTCCGCGCCGCCACCGGCACCCACGACCAGGATGTGCAAGTCGGGCTTGCCGAGGGCGCACAGGAAGCTTGCTGTCAACTGGAACGTCAGGTTATAGCCAATATTCACGCTCCTGACTGTTTGCACATAAGCGTCAAGCGGCATGGGTGGGTTCTTATCAAAGTCAACATGCGTTGAAGGCTGTTTCATTGGTAAATGAGACTCTTTCTATTCTATCCATACGAATCTCGTACGGTAGGAGTAGCAAGTTCGACATTGCACATCATATCACAACTCCACGGGATCAGGGATATATAACGAGATTACCAACAAATAAGCAAGCCAGACACGACGAGAAATATTCTTTCAGGGAAGGGGACAGGTGTAGTTTTACTCTTGGTACAACATCTGCTTCCCACTATACTATTCCCAAGAAACACAAAACGTGAGGCCGATAGGCGGGTGCACACGCATCTCTCGCCTTTTAATGGCCTTTCTACCTATCGCTCATAGGAAAAGGAGATACAAGGAAGAATGACTGCCTATACACCTGATTTCTCTGATTATGGAAGGCTTGCTTATGATCGGATCGAGGTTGCAGATGCTCTCTACCGTTGGGCAGCAGGCCTGGATCTCGGTGACGCGGACCTGCTCGCGTCCTCCTGCACTGAAGATATCTGCTTTGATTTTGCTCCCGCAGCAAGCAAAATAGGGATTGAGTTCCCGGCCCTCTCATCTCGCGATGTAGTGGTGAAGACCATGATAGCGGTTATCGGCCCTCTAGACACAAGCCACGCTCCTAGCAACCTGCGTATTACAGTTAACGGCGAGAGCGCAGGGCTCCAGGCATACGTCCTGGCTCAGCACTTCTCGCCCGGCGAGGGTCCTCGTCCCGACCGGACCAGACATGCTCTTCTCATGGGACGTTACGATGCAAACCTTGTTCGCGACGCCGAAATCTGGCGTATCAGTCGTTTGACCATAGATTGCATATGGTTCGAGGGAGATCCTACAGTAGTAACCGCTCAGCTCTCAGCAAACTAATACTACGTTCCTCGGATCTATCAACTATGGAGTTCAGTAAATAGGCGAAACAGAGACAGCAATCCTTGGATTGTGATCTCCATTTCGCCAGTTAAGCTTTCCTATTTTGAAGCACCTGAACCCAAGAGGGAAGAGGCAAAAAAATCACTTCGGATGAACTAGCTGAAGGAAAGCTGTTCCCGCTATCAAGCCAGGTCCTGATCTGGAAGCATAGCCAGGTGTAAGCAGTTCAAGTGAGCGGGATCTGAGATTACATCGATCAAGGTAATTTTGCCGTCAGTGACAGTAAACGTGGCCACGGCTAGCAACCGTCCGGCGGGAGCCACGACTACTCCGGGTACGCCGTTCACCAGCACAGTTTGCACGGCCCGCGCATGTCCTCTGAGGAGCTGCTTCGCCACAGCTAGCGCTCCACGAATCTCGCCTGGTGTGCGCTTGGATGGGGCTGCACGCTCATGTCGATAAACCACATCTGGATCGAGCAGAGCAAGCAACGCCTCAAAGTTCCCGGCGCGCGAGGCAGCCAGAAAGGCCTCGATCACATCTCGGTTACGGGTCAAATTAGCATCCTCAATGCTCGGTGCATCGCGCACGCGGCGGCGGGCCCGGCTGGCTAGCTGCCTGGTAGCCATCTCGGAGCGCTCTACGATGGGAGCAATCTCCTCGAAAGGCATGGCAAAGATATCGTGCAACACGAAGGCCAGGCGCTCGGCCGGCGAGAGCGTATCGAGGATCACCAGCAGTGCCAAGCCTACCGAGTCGGCCAGCATGGCTTCTTGCTCGGGATCAATCACGCTCTCATGGCTCGGATCTAGCTCAAGTTCAGCGGCTTCTAGCGACTCCTCGCGCCGCACTTTACGCGCTCGTAGCATATCAAGACAGATGCGCGCCACTACTGTCGTCAGCCATCTGTCAAGGTTTTTAACGCTACTTGCATCAGCGCGACTCAGATGCAGCCAGGCCTCCTGTACAGCATCGTCAGCCTCAACAAACGAGCCAAGCATGCGATAGGCCACGGCTTGCAGATGGGAACGCTCAGCCTCGAATGCTTGCGCCAGCCATTCGTGTTTCTCCATTGGTTATCCTTCTCCACAAAAAGTGTTCTCATAAAAGAGACGCGTCAAACTGGCCCAATGTGACAGAGGCAAAAGATTCGGTCCGCTACCCTACACCGTAACGATACGCCATTTGTATCGTGCCTTACGCGATCACTTCCAGACTGGTATTTGCTAGCCAGAGCCGCCCCTTGCCATGTAAGGCACAGCCAAAGGAGATGAAAAGAGCATCTTCAGGAATAGAGATGGTAGCTTCATACCTCGTCCAATCATGCGTTCCCTGCAGCTCACATTCGTCTACTTGTAATCTCTGATCTCTATTGGTATGAATATAGAGAGCTGCCCGCTGTTCCACCTGCTCAGCCTTCATATTCCCCGAGAAGCAAAGCCGTTTTCCGCGATACGCATTAGCCTTTATAGTTTGTCTGAGCGTTGCCCCCGCAGTCGCCTCCGCATTTGCTGATCTGAGGAAGGCACTGGATATTCCCTGAAGACCTCCTCTATGCACACCACATTCATATAACCGTCGCGATCTGAGGAAATTCCAATGCGCCAGGCGCTGTTCAAAGCGCATATTTAGCGGGTGCTCTAGCCTTAGCTGGTTGCGCACACGCGCAATTTTCCTTGCAAGAGGTCGGGTCAGTGGCCGCCTGATTAGGGTCAAGGCGCTGAAAAAGGGAATAATCCACCGGTGGTTGAAGCGTTGCCATGTACTTTCCATTGTAGATATCCTTTCTGATCTCTCTATGGGAATTGGTTCAACAGAGGTGGGAAATGCTGAAGCGTGCCGCAGCTCAAAAATCTGCTCTGTGAGCATCTGGACAACCGCATCACTAAACAAAGGAAGCCACAGGCTCAGGACCCCAAAATTGCCACGCTCTCGGTAAGCATCCTGGCAGCACTGAATAAAGAGCTGGAGAGTGAGATCGGCGTACCGACGTTGATAGGACTCTGGACCTAAACAAAGGAGCCAACGATAGATAAGCACCGAACATCGAATAATCCAGGGAGATGCTGAAGGCAGTTGCATTAGTGTCCCTCCTCAATGGAAGGAGAAGACAGCAAGCTACTAAGACTGCGTTTTGTCCTGGCAACCATCAATACATCTTCCAGGCGTCGAACTTCTGCCACAAGTACCTCGCGACCAGATTCGGTCAGGCGATAATAGCGGCGCCGCTCATCATCGAGGGCCGGATCTGGCCGCGCGTTCGACTCTTCAATGAGACTATCTTCTTCCAGGTGTTTGATCGAGCGATATAAGGTGGCCGGGCCAAGACGAAGTTTTCCCTTGGTATGGGTGGAAATGTCGCGCATGATACTGTATCCATGCCGCTCGCCATCCGCAAGCGAAAGTAAGATGTGGAATGCCGCCTGTGTAAGTGGCAATCTCTCTTCCGGGTTTTTTGAAGAAGTGCGCATCTCTGTTGCCTTCTCTCATACAAAAACATGGTCTATATCCACAATGATAATATTAGTATCACTATGGATATAGTAACGGAAGAAAGAGACCTTTGTCAAGGCGGAACTGAAGACACGTCAGGTGATGAGAGCTATTCAAGCACACGAAAGGCAAGTCGACCGACAGTTAAATTGCCGAAGAATGCACCTGGCTTGGGGAGGCAGTTTGCATCGAAAAATACATAGAATTTCCTGCTCACATCATCGTAGTGAAAGGTTGGTTTCCACACACCACCATTGTGCCAGGGCGTTCCATCGTTTGCCTTGAGAATCTGGATGGGCTCGCTCCACTGCTCCAGCGCTTCCGCCAGGTGAGAGGCTGAGAGCCACCAGAGCCCGCTGTTGTCCCGCGCCTCTTGATATGTGGGAGTAAGATAGAGCCGGGCCAGAAGCATATCAAAGCGATCGTGCCGGGCCAGAACGCACGCATCAAATCCATCGGCGGAGAAAAAGATCTTCCGGTTCTTCCAAGCACTTTTGCCATCCTCACTTTCCGCATATCCGAGCAGATAGTGTTGAGCTTCATTGGGGCCAGCGCAATACCACATACGCCATTTGCCCTCATAGTAGATTACATTGGGCTCCTGCACACTGCTAAATTCCCACGGCTCGCTTGCCTGCAAGACCGGTTCTCCGTATCTTTTCCACTTTACGCCATCCCACTCCAGAAAGCCAATTGCGTAGGGTCCTGCCATGTTCCATTCTCGGCAGCTGGCATAATAGATTCTTTCCTGCCATGCTCCCGCTCCCTGCAGCAATGTTGGGTCCCAACCCCTGACATAAGAAGGGCAATGAAATCCGGTGGCATCCCACGCCGTGGGAGCGGGAGACGCGGCAAGCGGCTCAGCAACAGTAGGATCTTGCGGGAAACTTTGAATAGTCCAATTGGTGCTGCTCAGGGATTCATCTGGAGGAAGGGTGGCAGAAAAGGTATGAATGATCTTGCTGTGTTTCTCACGCCCGCCCAGAAATATCTCCCATTGATTATTCCTCTTCACGATCGAGCCAAGGCCAATAGTTGTCAGATTAGTAATACCTCCCATACCTTCCCCCGTCTCAGTATCAAAGAGCTTGATTTTTTCCATCGGCTGGATCGTCGGTCTCTTGTCCATCGTGCGGCCCTTCTTTCCTGGCAAGGACTGGCGAGCACCCTCCTGGCGCTTACGTCCATTGCGCTTTCTTGCAAAATTTGCTACACTCTCGAATAAGTCATTATACTAATTATCTTATTCAACTAAGTTTTATTGTAGGGTAAAGGAATAGCGATGTCAAGAGCCATTCCAGGAGATCGATCCCACATCCTCACACAATTGCAACAAACACTCCACAGGAATTCGAATCTCTCGGTCCTGTTTGCTCAATTGTTAGCCAAAAAGTTGAGCATCTACCCAACCGACATGGAGTGCCTGGGTTTTCTTCTTCTCAAGCCCACGGAGGCAATAGCTGGCGATCTGGCGGCCTTAACCGGATTGACAACCGGCGCAATTACAGGAGTAATCGATAGGCTGGAAAAAGCCGGGTTCATCCAGCGAGAGAGGGATGTGAAGGACAGAAGAAAGGTTTTTGTGCTACCAAATATTGAGCGCATCGGACAAGAGATTGCACCGCTCTATCAATCTTTGTTGGATGCTTTTGATGCCCTATATGAGCACTATACTAATGCCGAACTCGCGGCTATTTTGGATTTCAATCAGCGCTCAGAAACAATCCTGCGTTCAGAGATTGAAAAGGTACGAGACACGCAATGACCTTTACTCAGTTTCTATCCAGTGCAAGAAAGGCTATTCAGCCGGTCCAGACAGAAACATTTGTCTACTTTTTCACGTTAAGTGCTAGAAAAACTCATCTAAGAGAGCGTAGAAGCCCCTGCTGCGCTGGCTCATTCATGAACCAGAGGGCAAGGGCAAGAGTTACAAAAATCGTTAATTTTAGAGCTGGTTGGATAGATCGCAATTTCTTCTCGTACAACTCGCCTCAGGCTCGGCCCTCGCGGAGTTCCCTGATGGCTTTCATAATACGTCGCTGCCTTGTCTCAGCTGTTTTAGCTCCCTCGATAGAGAGCACAACCCGCTGCTTAGAACTTTTGGATAAGCTGTCGAAGAAACGCTTGGCATCCACGTCATGGTCGAGGGCATCACTGAAATCAAGCGGCACTGCCACCTCACGCGGCTCGGTGTCCAGTTCGACTTCGACATCTATCTCATCACCAGCCACAACGCCAGCCAGTTCGCGGTTCTCTGCGCTGATGGGGAGCAGGAACTCCCCACCCATAGGAGCCACCGTGCTCCGATAGCTATGACCGTTGATCGTGACGTGGACCGGTGGTCGCTTGCCCGACTTGAGGCTCTCAACGATCTCTGACGGGACGCGGATACCTGTCGCCGTCTTGCCATGAAGTTCTACTCTGCTACGAAATTTCATGCGTTTGCTTCCTTTCTCAACCAGACAGCCAATAGCGCGATCCATGTCCAGATGACGATAACTCCGATCCAGAAGCCAATGACGCTCCAGGATTGGCCTGATCCAGTGGCAACGCCGACAAAGGCAGCGAAGAAGAGGAGGCCGCTTCCTACCGAATAGATCGCCCATCCTAAGAGCCTCTGGGAGGCAAAGCGGCGAGCCATCACCATGCATGCTACAATCAGGGCAAGGAATCCTATAGCGGCAGTGATGATGTGCAGTAGACCGTGCCAGCTGATCGCGTGGGCGTCAGCTGGAGTTCCGGGGGGAAATCCGAAAGCCGGATCGGCTGTGAAGAAACCAGCACCGATCAAACCAAGTCCATATACTCCCACTAATAGTGGTCCCCAAGTGCCGCCTCGGCTGCTTCGGAGGACCTGTCGCATGCCCAGCGCGAAGGCGAGAACCAGCAGGCCGGAGAGCACAAGGTTTGTTATCTGAATCCAGCCGAGATCGCCGTTGGCCAGCAGGCTCAGATCATGGCGAAGAAGGTCGAAACCAGGACGAGTGAGGGCCTGGATCAAGCCAACAACGATATAGAAAGGACCAGCGATCATGCCGCAGACCAATAGTGCATTGATTTGTGTTATAGGAGCGGATTGGCTACGAGCCGCCTCCTTGCTAGAATGCGTTTGCATCCCCTTCTCCTTCGTATTATAGAGAGGTCAGGCAGTGAGAAATTCGATGAGGGCGGGAGCAAGGGCATCAGCCTTGACCATGTGGTTCTGTCCAGCCAGAGTGCGATAGCTTGCCTTGGGCAGCGTTTGCGCCAGTGCCTGCATGGCATGCTGCATCCCAGTCGGGCTTTTTCCTCCATCCATCACCAGCGTAGGAGCTTTGATAGCGGACCCCAGCGTGGCTGGCAATGGTTTGCCTTGCCCATATGGGATGATTATATTGATATCGTATGGCAAGGTATGAGCGACAGCTGTCAACTTCGACCACATCGGGAAGAGCGGCATCACAGCGAGCATCAAACCGGGTGCGCCAACCTGTCTCATGAACAGCTTGACAGCTTTCGAGCGCTGATTCCGTGCTACTGCCTCTTCCAGGCTACTCAGAAACGCCTGTGTTACCGGTTTGCCTGTATCATCAACAACGAATGGAGCTTCGTACAGAGCCAGCTTCGTAATCCCTGGTAGCCGATTCGCAGCTTCAAGAGCCAGCCCGGCCCCGGAGGATTGACCGGCCACATAGGCTGTTCCGCCAACAGCTTCAAGCAGGGCCGCCAGATCTTCGACCTCGCGCTCAACTGCATATGGCTGTGTATCCCCGCTTTCGCCGCGTCCCCGGCGATCATATGTGATGACCGTAAAATGAGGAGCGAGCTGCGCCGCCAGATCCTGGGAGGGCCCAAATTGCCGATAACAGAGCGCCCCATCGACGAGAATGAGAGCCGGCCCCTGACCACTCTGAGAGTATGCAATCACTGTCCCATCTCTGGATGTCACTGTGTTGCGCGCGATTGCTGTAGCCATGATCTTTCTCCTTTACTTTGCCTGCAGCTCTTGTATGTACTCAATCAGGTAATCCCAGGTCACATTCATCCCCTGCTGCATCCCCATGTCCAGAGCGACTGCAAGCGCCTCTGCACTGCTGAACTGGAAGCAAGCTGTGACTTTTGTTTTCCCGGCCTCTTCTGCAAAGGTGATCGTCGTCAGATGCTCAGGAACACCCTCAAGAGGATTAGCATGTTCATCGGCGAAGGTTGAGGTGTAGACCAGCTTCTCGGGCGGCACGATTTCGCGGTACACACTGCGCGCCCAGTGTTCTTGACCCGAAGGCCCGCGCACCGAGTAGTGCCAGATGCCGCCGGGGCGCAGGTCGATAGTACAGGTGGGAATCGTGTACGGCCGGGGTGCCCACCAGCGCTTGAGATGCTCTGCTCTTGTGAACGCCTCAAACACCAGTGTGCGCGGTGCGGCGAAGTGCCTTTCCACAATAAATTCTCGTTTTTCAATATTGGAACTCAGAGATTGATAATCAAACATCGTTTTCCTCAATGCGCTTGTCGGTATGTTGCTCGGTGGCCTGCAAATCCAGTAAGTAATCGTCAAGACGGTCGAAGCGTTCTTCCCAGAGGCGACGAAAAGAGTGGAGCCAGTCCTCCAGCTCCTGAAATGGCTCACGCCTCAACTGATAGATTCTTCGGTTGGCCTGCGGCTGGACTTCCACAATGCCAGCCTCGCTCAGCACCTTGAGATGCTTCGATACTTGCGGCTGTTGTAATCCCAGCTGGCTGGTGATCGCTCCTACAGTCAAAGGGCCATCGCGCAACAGTTCGACGATTTGTAAGCGATTTGCCTCCGTTAGAGCAGCCCAGAGTGTTTTCATATCTTAATTATACCTTATCAGGAATATTCCTGTCAAGGCATATTCGATTTGGCGACAAAGAATGCTTCGGTCACATTCTTGCGAGTCACGTCATATAAGTGTAAGGGAAAACCCGAGTACTGGACCAATAGATAACAAGCCAACTTCGCCCTCTGCTCTTTCCCAACAAGGGACGCATGACCTTATGACCTCATATCGAAATTTTAAAAGTTGAGAAAGGACAATTCATAAATATGCTACCCAGCTTCACCGAACTCAAGAAGTCCATCACGGGACAGGTTATCGTTCCAGAAGATCAAATATATACTGAGCTACGTAACGTCTTCAATCAAGCCGGAAGCCCGGCTGTGATTGTGCGCGCCCAGAACAAACAGGATCTCATCACAGCGCTCTCGATACGTAGCGGCGGCCACGGCTTGAGCGGGCAGGCCACCAGCAATGGAGGAATCGTGCTCGATCTGGCGGCCTTAACCGGATTGACAACTGGCGCAGGTACAGGAGTAATCGATAGGCTGGAAAAAGCCGGGTTCATCCAGAGAGAGGGATGTGAAGGACAGAAGAAAGGGAAAAAGTTGGGAAAAATGCCAGGACCTCGATTAGAAGCGTCCTATGAAAGTATCTCCCACCATTGTAACATAGTCTTTAATGGCCGACGCGTCTCGGCTCTGCAATGGCATCTTATGCAATGGCATCACAATCAGCCGATGTACTCCCAGATCGGCAAATCGCTCCACATCCTCCAGCGTCAGCGGCTCGGCTGGGGTAACGCTGATCTCCAGCTCGCCAAGTTCTTGCGGGCGTGCAGCGTCTTGCATGGCTTTACGAATATCTGCCAGGGCGCTCGCAGTGAAGTTGGGATCGAGGTTAAAACCATACCAACCTGTAGCACGCTGCACAGCGCGGCGATAGGCAGGAACTGATTCCCCTCCAACGACAACAGGGATATTGCGTTGCGGATGGGCCTGCACGCCTTCAAAGGAGACAAAGCGACCGTGATACGCAGGGTTTGGTTGTGTCCAGATGGCCTGCATCGCTGCCAGATACTCATCAGTACGTATGCCCCGATCAGAAAAGGGAATCCCCAATGCGCGAAACTCAGACTCCAAGTACCCCACTCCGACGCCGCAGATCAGGCGTCCTCCGGAAAGTTCATCAAGACTGGCCAGCTCCTTCGCCAGGACAAGAGGATTGCGTTGTGGCAAAATAATGATGCCCGTTCCTAGTCGCACTCGGCTGGTATGAGCCGCAAGATACGTCAAGGCAACGATCGGATCGAGAATGCGATCATGGGGAGCCATCGGTGAGTGTGGTCCCCGAGGAGATTGCAGGACTACATGCTCTCCAGCCCACAACGACTCGAACCCGGCTTCTTCCGCCAGCTTCGCCACCTGGATGGCGGTTTCCGGGTAACTACAAGCATACATATTTACAGCAAAAAGACCAAATTTCATGTGCTACTTCTTTCATACTATCTCATTGAAAATTCTTTGATTTTTTCATACAGCCAGGCTGAGACGCAATTGTGCGCGATGGCCGCATCAAAATCCTCGCCAAATGCTTGTTTCACAGCAATAGAACAGGCATAGCATGCGGCTTTTTAAGACATCCCATCCAGGAAACCTGGACCTCTAAGGATATTTTCCTCTAGGCATAGTATCCCTCTCAGCTTGCCATATGTCCAATATATAGATACAATCAACCCGATAAGTTCTTCTTATAGAAAATGAGGGAAGCGTATGGAATTGCGGCAGTTGCACTACTTTGTGGTTCTTGCACACCGCCTTCATTTCAGCCGAGCAGCGGAAGAATTAGCTATTGCGCAACCCGCTCTCTCACAACAAATTCAGGCCCTAGAACAGGAATTTGGTGTTCAATTATTTGAGCGCAGGCCTCGCCATATTCGTTTGACACCGGCAGGGCAAGGCTTACTTATGCATGCAGAACGCGTGCTTGCCGATGTAGACACCCTCTCCACAGAGATGGCGGCCTATGCCGGTTTGCAGCGCGGTCGCTTGCACATCGGTCTGCATCAGACGCTTGGGATGTCCTGGCTTGCGGGACTGCTCGCGCGCTTCCACCGGCGCTATGAAGGTATTGAGCTGGTGCTCCACGAGGGAGTCACCGAGCCGATGCTTAAGCAGGTAGAAGAAGGGAAGCTCGATGTGATCTGGATACATACCATCGGCACGCTCTTTCCGAAGGCCCCTCTTCCCAAGAATATTGAAACCAAAGCGATCTTGACCGAGGCGGTGCTTCTGGGGGCAAACCCATATCATCGCTTGGCGGGGTGCAAACAGATCAATTGGAACCAGCTACAGAAAGAAGCCTTTGTGCTCTTTCAGCCAGGGTCGGGATTGAGGCAGGTCATGATGCACCTGGCGCAACACGCTGGCTTTCTTCCACACGTCATCTTTGAGAGTGGAGATATGAGCATTATCCGTGCACTGGTTGCGGAAGGAATGGGCATTGCTGTCTTTCCCCAATCGGTCATTGCCGCTGCAGGAAGAAGCCTTGTTTCACTTGACCTTTCCCCTGCGCTACCCTCTCGAACTGTACAACTCGCCTGGCATCAACAAAGAGCCTCAACGCCCACTATCCAGGCCTTTCTTGACTTCGTGCAAGAAGATCTCTGTCTGCATCCCTGGGCAGCAAGCTTCATTGATCGGAGCCGCACGAGTGCGCAAGACGACCAACCATGACGTTGGACAATCTCATATCCTAGAGTGCAGGGGTATTTATGTCGTGACTCCGACATTACGTATCCGCCGCCCTTTGTGCTCCGGTCACATTTTTCCTGCGCATCACGTCATATAAGTGAAGGGAAAACCCGAGCGCTGGACCAGCAGCTAGCAAGCCAGCTTCGCCCTCTACTCTTTCCTGACAAACAACGCATGACCTTATGACCTTATGTCAAATTCTCAAATTCGCGAAGAGAGTCACGACCCTATGACCTCGTGTCAAATTTTAAAAGTTGAGAAAGGACAATCATAAATATGCTACCCAGCTTCACCGAACTTAAGAAGTCCATCACGGGGCAAGTTATCGTTCCAGAAGATCAAACATATACTGAGCTGCGTAACGTCTTCAATCAGGCCGGAAGCCCGGCTGTGATTGTGCGCGCCCAGAACAAACAGGATCTCATCACAGCGCTGCGTTTTGCCCACGAGCAGCACTTAGCGCTCTCGGTACGTAGCGGCGGCCACGGCTTGAGCGGGCAGGCCACCAACAACGGAGGAATCGTGCTCGATCTGGCGGCCTTCAAAGGCGTAGAGCTGCTCGAGCGTAGCCAAAACCTGGTTCGCATTGGAGCCGGCACACCCTGGGGCGAGGCGTCAAGAGCCCTGGCGGATCTCGGACTCGCCCTCTCCTCTGGCGATACCAACCAGGTTGGCGTAGGTGGTCTGACGCTAGGTGGCGGCATTGGCTGGCTGGTGCGCACCTATGGTCTCACCATCGATAGCCTGGTGGCCGCTGAGCTCATTACGGCAGATGGTCGCATCCTGCATGTGAGCGCTGACGAACATCCCGATCTCTTCTGGGCTATTCGTGGGGGTGGCGGCAATTTTGGGATCATCACTTCCTTTGAATTCGTGGCTCAGCCCTGCCCCACCGTTGTCAGTGGTTCTGTGAACTATGATATAGCCGAAGCGGAAACAGTGCTAGCCGGCTGGACCCGGGCCATGCGAGAAGCGCCGGAAGAACTTAATTCAAGCCTTATACTTTTCTCCGGCTTCGGTCCGCAGGTTCCACCACGCGTTATGCTGCAATTCTGCTATGCCGGAGACGATGAAGAGGCTGCTCACAAGGCTATCAAGCCATTCCTGTATTTAGGAGCCGTGCAGATGCAAGATATTCAGAAGAAGCCATATTACACAATCCTTGAGGATGCAGTGTCTCCCCCGCCTTCACTTAAGCTGGTGAGCCACAATGGCTTTTTGCCCACTCTGAGCCCAGAAGCGCTCTCGGTTCTGGCCGCTAATTATGGTCAGCCTGGCAAACCCATTGCCCAGATTCGCTGGCTTGGCGGCGCTTTTGCGCGCGTCAATTCGCAGGCGACAGCCTTTGCCCATCGTGAAGCTGAAGCGCTAGTAATTGTGCCGGCCTTCGCACCGGTAAGCGCGCCCGAAGCGCAAGCCCAAAAGATCCGCCAGGCGGCCTGGGCTCCCCTGGCACCTTTAGCAAGTGGCGCATTCCTCAATTTTTTGAGCGATGCCAGCCCTGCCAGTGTCGCCACAACCTATCCGGGCCCTACATACGAACGCCTGGCCAGCATCAAGGCTAATTATGATCCCGATAACGTCTTTCAGCAAAACCAGAATATCAAACCATTGAGTTCCATACAAAAGGACGTCCGGGCTTGAGGCGAGAAAGGTTAGTCAACGCGATGTGCAACTTTTGAGAAACGGGGCAGAGCCCCTGTCGGTGGAACCCTCTCCGGGGGAGAGGTAATGGGGCGAATCCGCTAGATCGCGGCGTGCCCCAGCCTCTCTCCCCTCCTCAGCACCGTAGGCTGTGGAAAAACTTGCACACGGGGTTAGTCAGAAAAGACACAGCGTATAATGCGCCAATGCATGAGGAGATAAGCAAAACATGTCGATGATATCAAGAGCAGATAACATGAATAGATTGAAAGTAATTGGCTATTGGACAGCTACCGCAATCATTGCGTTTGAGCTCATCCTGGGCGGCATAATGGCCCTGGTCCATGGACGAAACATGCTGATCGGCGAGCCGCTTGTCGAGGTAATGCAACATCTGGGCTACCCCATATACTTGCTCACGATCCTTGGCGTGTGCAAGCCCCTTGCCGGCATAATTCTGCTAGTACCGGGCTTGCCTCGGCTCAAAGAGTGGGCGTATGCTGGCTCTTTTGTCAGCTTGCTGGGCGCTCTTGTCTCGGATGCCCTACGTGGCAATGAGGTATACGCCATCTTCGCCCTGGGCTTCACCATTCTCACCCTCGCATCCTGGGCGCTGCGACCGCAAAACCGCATCCTGGGCACGCTTCCCACCTGGCCTACCCTCTTATTCACAACTAGTAAGAGGATAACAGAATAGTACTATTGGGAAGCATCCGTAGCTATTCTAGGTGATAGACACGTATATAAAAAGCAATGTATGCTTTAAGGTGAGAGTTAAGGAATATACTCTCATTATAGTTTCCTATGAAAGGAGTCATCGTAGAATGGCAGAAATCGTGTTTGGCAGCCCTGTACTTGAGCGTACACCAGAGTTAGTAGATGAGTTTGAGCTCGACGTTCGTATCACTTCTCCTGAGGATGGCCGGACGCCAATCCCAGGATTGAGCGGAAGCGATTGCACTTTATGCGCCTCTTGCTACACCGACTGCAATATGTGTAATACCAATGACACCTGGTGCGGTTGTTAGGCTGCTACCGATTATACGTGCGACGCCTGCTGATAAGGTAAGGGAATCAAAAGAAGAGCATGTCCTGAACTGAAGCGAGAAGCTTTGTCTTCAAGACATGCCGGATATCAAGGGTTCGGTGAAAGCAGCGCTTTCCAGTTCTGTAATGACGGAGCACAGGGCCTCGCGCGCGAGCGAATCAGAAGCGCTCTTCATTCCCTCTCAGTTCCTACAGCGGTTCGGCTTTAAGGTGCCGGGAGAGCCACCGTAGGAACTGGGAACTTGGCGGATAGGAGATTTCCCGATGGGATGGTCAGGCCTGGAAAGCCTTGGGAGTTTCCTAGCGGTATAAAGTTTAGGATGGCTCATTTCTTTACACAAGTCATCCATCAAGCTGGCAAAGTATCTCAACAATCCCACTAAGGGATAAGGACTTGCCCTTGCATCTTCCCTGTCACGGCCTCAAGATAGGCGCGCGCTACCTCACTTGCCGGCGTTCCCTCAGAACCATCCTGGCCCATGGCCAGTAGCGTCTCTCTGATCCAACCAGGGCTCACAAGATTAGCCCGAATGCCACGCGGCATTTCTCGGGCCACGCTGCGAATAAAGCCCTCAAGGCCCGCATTGACAAGAGCTCCCAGAGAGCTACCCGGAATGTAACTCTTGAACGTACCACCGGTGAGCGTGATAGAGCCACCATCGCGCAAATGCTTTGCAGCACGCTGCAAAAGCGCTACCTGGCCAAACAGCTTGCCCTTCATAGCGAGGACCACATCTGTATCCGAAAGGCTTTCCAGCGGGCTCAGACCAACGCTGGCCGCAACGCAAACGACTCCATCAACAGCAGAAACCGCGGCAAAGAGCGCATCAAGAGTGCTAAGATCCTCAAGCTCCACCCTGGGCGATCCTTTACGCGAGGCACGCACAACTTCATAGTCCGCTGCCTCTAACTCACTAGCTACCGCAGACCCAAGCGTTCCCGTCGCCCCGATCACAATTATCTTTTTTCGCATAGCTTATACAACCTTCTCTTTTTTAGATACGTACGTAATTATAAGAGAAAGCAATATTTCTTCACAAGCACGCACAGCAATGTGCGCTAGTATCAAAAGAGATACTTACCTTTACACGCCCTGACATTCAAACAAACTTTATACAAATTTTACAAGTTCCAAGCTTTTTCTTTAAAAAGAAGAGCTATGATAGGGGAGAACACAAAAATGCTTTTCCTATTTCCAACGACAAATTTTGTTTGACTATCCAGAAAAAGCTAGTAATCCTTCTAAAAGGGAAGAAAAACGTTGCAAGTTCAAGCAAACTAAAAGAGAGTTGTATCTCGTCGCAAAGAGAAAGAGAGTTTGAAGATGTATCCAATCTACATGCCGATCGTCTTCTTTATGTTTATGCTGGGAAAACTGATCCCGCTGCTGCTTATAGGCTTGCTTGTGTGGCTCATTGTGCGCGCCTTGACCCGCAGGCCACAGATGTGGGGTACTACGCATCACATCCAAAGTACGCCTATCCCGCCTATGCCACCCAATTTTCAGCCGGCCCAGCCCTCCGCGATGGAAATCTTGCGCCAGCGCTATGCGCGTGGAGAGATCGATGGAGCCACCTTCGACCAGATGCGCGAGCGCTTGGAAGCTAGCATGCCACACTCCGAGCCCAAATTATAAGCCAGAATAGCATACAAGTTCCTCCACCTGGCTTATCCGTGCGAGACAGGGCAGTTCAGTTTTTGAGCTGCCCTGTTTTTAATGGGTTTCCGTTTCCGGCCCCTTATCTCTGTATCTCTTCAGGGGGAGCATATGGAGGCAAGGCCACACCTCCTTTAACGTGATGAGAACCGGGCGTCTCACGAATAAGCACATAGATGTACTCAATGGGCGCCCCTATTGTTTCATGGACAACGCGCGTCAATTCACGGGCCAGGGCCTGTTTTTGTTCAGGAGTCCTACCTTCACGAATATCACATTGAATGATTGGCATACTTTGCTCCTTTGCATAAGGTATGACCGGACGTAATGTCGTCAAGCTTTTAACTCAACTGTCTTGTTTACGGCACACCTTCTTGATAACTGCTAGAGCTTCCTGAATATCATGCTGAGAGACATCGAGGTGGGTAACTGCACGCAAACGATCCCCAACGCTCCCCACACGCACTCTATGGGACTGAAGGTTGGCTAAGAAAGCTTCATGAGAGAGACCAGCCCCTCGGACATCGAAAAATACCATGTTTGTCTCAACCGGCAACTCAACCTGCACACCAGGAATGCTACCAAGCCCATCAGCTAGAATCTTGGCGTTCTCATGATCTCCACATAGACGCTCAACATGATGTGAGAGCGCATAGAGGCCAGCCGCCGCGATGATTCCGGCCTGACGCTGGGCTCCGCCAAAGACATGCTTATAGCGCCGGGCCTGTTGAATAAAAGCAGCGCTCCCCGCCAGAACCGCACCTCCTGGCGCGCCTAATCCCTTGGAAAAATCTATCCACACGGAATCGCAGCAAGCTGCATAGTCGCGCGCCTGCATGCCGGTTGCCACTACTGCATTCAATAGACGGGCACCATCCATATGCGTCGCGATTCCTCGCGCCCGAGCAACCTCACAGACTGCACGCAATTGCGCAAGAGGCCAGATGGTACCGCCCCCAAAGTTATGAGTTTGCTCCACACAAAGTAAACGCGTTGGCGCCGCGTAGAGCGAGCCTTTTGTAATCGCTCTAGCTACTTGCTCCGCAGTAAACCGTCCTCGATCCCCATCAATTTGATCAACCAGGACATTGCTCAGTGCAGCCAGGCCGGCACTTTCGGAGCGTAAGATGTGGGCCTGGCGATCCACCAGGATGGCATCGGCTGGCTGCGTATGCGCTTTGATGGCAATATTATTGCACATGGTTCCCGTTGGTAGATACAAAGCCGCTTCCTTGCCCAGCAGTTCAGCAACTACATCCTGTAGCATATTGACAGTCGGGTCCTCCCCTTTCTGTTCATCACCAACTTCGGCTCTTGCCATCACCCGGCGCATAGCCTCAGTGGGCCTGGTGACGGTATCAGAAGAGAGATCAATCATCACTGCTTCCTTTCCATTTCTGGTCTGCACATCGCGTAGAGTGGAAGGTTCTGCGCCTCTTCGTCGAGGACTGCCATCTTTCCCTAGAAGTAGTGTAACGCTGCCTGGCAGGCATGTCCAACGAAGAGAAATGATTGCAGCAATCATCCACAGTGATAGACAACCAGAAAATTTACAAGTGTGATTTCTCTCAATTCTTACCTCGTCCTTAGAGGCAGTATAAAGCCCCCTGCTCGTCACCTTTCATCATTTGTTCAGAGCTCCTCATCAAGGATACGCCTCACTCCTTGCCATCTTCTATGATCGTCGGAAGATAGCAAAGAGTGATGTCTATAAGAAAAAGGACTTTACTAGCGAGCGGACCAGGCTCCAGAGGAGGCGGCTTCGCGTGCGAAGTCGGCAAAGTCGCGAGGCTGCCGGCCCAGTGCGCGCTGTACGCCGTCCGACAGATGAGCGTTGCGCCCATCAAGAACTTCGGTAAAGAGGTAAACGAGCTGTGAAATGACCTCTTCAGGCACACCGTACTCGCTCATCATAGCTGAGTACTGATCTATGGTGACTGGCACGTAGCGAATCTCTTGTCCAGTCGCCTCGGCGATCTCGCGCACGGCATCGGCGAAGGTCAGGAGTCGGGGACCTGTCACTTCATAGAGCTGATTGGCGTGTCTCTCCTCCGTGAGCGCTGCTACCGCTATGTCGGCAATATCCTCGACATCAATAAATGGCTCTCCCACGTCTCCGACCGGCAACGCGACCTCACCGCTGAGCACAGCATCTAACATGGCTCCCTCGTTGAAGTTCTGGTTAAACCAGCTAGCGCGTATAATCGTCCATTCACAACCTGATGACTGTACGACCTGCTCGCAAGCCTGAGCCTCTTCTTCGCCTCTACCGGAGAGCAGAACGAGCCGCCGGACGCCGTTGCTCGCTGCTAGCTTGACAAACGCACTGATGGCTTCGGATGCGCCCGGAGCTGCCAGGTCAGGATAGAAAGTCACATAGACCGCCTCCACATTCTTAAGCACGGGTTCCCATGTGGCCTGGTTCTCCCAATCGAAGGGAGTCTGACCGGAACGAGAGCCGAGCCTTGTTGGGATGCCGCGCGCCTGCAGGCGCTGAGCCACGCGGCGGCCAGTCTTGCCTGTGCTACCAAGAACCAGGATTTGCTTGATGTTGCTTATGTTCTCTATGTTACTCATCTTTTTTGCTCCTTTTGCTATGCTCTTTATATTTTTCTCGTATCACACAATAGTTTCCATTACTTGAGAAGATCGGGCAAAAATTCATCTACTGTGAATTTGCTTGCCGCTTCCATTTCTCTGATAGTTCTATTGTAGCCGTTCACGTAGCGTAAACCTCAAGCCCTTTTTGGGGCAACTTTTTATTCTTACTCTCTCTCGTCTGTGGAAAGAAAAGCTGAGCAATGAGAAGAGAATATTTCACCGAAACAATTGCGATGAGTGTGAAAGCTATGGCTGGCTAGAGGGAGAGCTTGTGCGGCTTTTCTTTTGTGCCTCCGCCGCACGTATTGCTTTGGCGATGGAATCTCCAATGATGTGCAGCACAATATCAGCAGTAAAGTGGACCAGCATCGCTGCTTCCAGGCCATATTGCCAGAAGAGATAGCCGAAAGCTACTCCCACGATACCGTTGAGAAGAATAGCCCGCACAATCAATATGGGGGTCAGCTCGACCAGCGCAGCAGTGGCCGGCAAATGCCCCAGGCCAAAGATGATTGCAGCGAGGACGTTGGCAAGCCACAGGGCTCCCAGTGTGGGCTTGCCAGTAGGCAGATGCCAGGCAAAGCCGATGAGCCAGGCCAGGAGCGAGAGTAAGAGAAAGGGGCCGAGACGCTATTGGCGCCTCCGATTCCTCATCTCATGATCAAAAGATTCCTGGGCATAGCGCATAGCATCGAGATACTTCTGCTCGCCGGCTCGCTTTTGCATCTCCTCGGGGGCAACGTTCTCAACACGAGCCGCGATCCACCAGACATTGCCGAATGGATCGCGCACGCGACCACCGCGGTCGCCCCAGGCACTGGTTATCATCTCGGTAACCGAGATAGCTCCAGCAGAAAGCGCTTGTTGGTAGACGGCATCACAATCGGGGACATAGAGACGCAAGAAACATGGAGTATCCGGCCACTCATCTTTTGCATCAAACGCCATGACAATTGAGTCGCCAATTCTTGCCTCGGCGTGGCCAATCGTGCCATCCTCGTTATACACGCGACCAAGCTCTTCCGCCCCGAACGCTTGTTTTATGAAATCGAGCAGTCTGGCTGTATCCCTGGTAATAATCCAGGGTGTCACCGTGCGATAGCCTTCAGGAATCGGCGGCACTGCGTTTGTTTCTGTTGTCATATGTATGATCCTTTCTGAGATGTCTTGATAGTCACAGTATACCCACAAAGAAGGACACGATCGGTCACCATTTACAATGCCGATCAGGATCTCAGAGCTGCTTCTAGAGCATAATCTAGAATTGGGAGCCTCGTCAGCGCTCGCACGAAGTAGAGCCGGAAGAAGGCTCACTTTTGCGGCTCGCTGTCTGGCACATCTTCCAGCAAATCGGTGACTGCGACTCCCAGAGCGCGGGCCAATCTATGGAGTGTATTGGTATTGACCGTACGATTGGGGTTTCGAAATATGGACCTGACCGTATTAAAGCTAACTTCCGACCTGTGGGATAAGGTCGTCATTGTTAAGCCTTGCGCTTCCGCTATCTCTTTTACTTTTAGCCTCACCGTACAACCCACCGTTTTCCCACATTGTAACAACATTAGCGTGTTTAAGGTACTAGCAGATTTTTGACGCAACTTTATTACCACCAATATTTTACCGCAACTCTATTACCATCATTTTTCTACTGTAATTTTATTGATAATTGATATTTCAGGTGATTCATGCTAATCTTTTTATAGAGATCAAGCACCTGATCCAAGTAAAAAGGAGGTCTGGCAAAGCTCTTTAGCCAAAGAGAATATCAGCCTTGATATGCTTGATGATGGAAAATGGAAAACTTATTCGCTATTTTCATTGCCGGGAGCATCTTCCAGCAAGGTTGTAGCTGGCACGCCGAGGGCGGCGGCAATGCGGTTTAGTGTACCTGTGTTTACCGAACGGAGAGGATTAATAAATATATCCCGAATAATGTTGTAGCTCACTTCGGAGCGCTGGGAAAGCTTAGACATAGAAATATGTTTCTCACACGCTACTTCTTTGACCCGTAATCTTAGCATGTAGAAATTACCTCTCTGTTTTCCCTTATAATAACAATATTCCTTACATTTGTGTATTATCAAAGTTTTTACTAACAATTTCTCTATATAAAAATCTTTCCTTATTTTTTGTTCGTCACTTTATTTATTAACTTCATATAACATAGCAATCTCTAATAAAGATGAGAAAATTTTGGATCAAGGAACGTATTTAAGCCGATCAGGTAGTTAAGAAGCTTTTAGAAGTTTCTTGGTTGCATCATGCAGATGAGTAGAAAGGAGCGGAATAGCTTTATTTCACGCGATAGGACATAAGTTGATACGGTCAGGGGTCAGTAGGAAAAGAGAAAAGCAGGCTAGCACGGGTGACAAGGCAAAGGCTGATCAGGCTTTACGGCTTCTCCTCTGCATCTTCAACATCTTCGATAAGTTCGGAGGGAGCCACTCCTAATGCAGAAGCCAGGCGTTCTAAAGTTGTCGTAGTAACCTCGGCATATGGATTGCGGAATATGCGGCGAATAGTGTTATATGCAACTTCCGACCTGATATGCAGCCTGGTCATTGACATCTCTTTGGCTTCTGCAAGCTCTTTAACTCTCAACCTGATCCTCATAGTTTCAGCATACATCTATCATTTGCTTGAAAGTAGAGTGTTTGTAATGGTAACTTTTAGATAGTGCCATTCTAATGGCGATATAGGTTGTGTCATGTGCGTAAAGGAGAGAAGGATGTTATGAAATGGTTTCAAGGAAGTAGCAAGGGAGTACAGCAGTATTACGAGCCCACGCTCTGGTTGCAGGCAACTTGCAACGAAGTCATTGCCCTGAATTTTGTGCTGCGCCAGTTTCTCGATTATTATAGCCAGCCCGGACACACTACCGTCCACAACCGCGAGCTCATCGAGCTTATTGAACACTTCTTTGAGCGTAGTACTCAACATCCTTTGCTCGATTCTTCGCGCGAGCAATGCAAAGGAGGGAGGAAAGAATGAGTACGTCTGAGATGACGCTAAGGCAACTGCTTATTACGATGGATTTCCACTTGCGCGGCTTAGATGAGCTGCAGAATGAATTAATAAGCCGCGCCAGGGTACAGGAGCACTATGAGCAGCGCTGCGAAGAGCTGATTCCCGTGCTTCGCGAAATCGTAGATTGCTTGAATACTCTCCAGGTTGAGACAACTGTTGATGAGCAATTGATAGCACGGAAGGATGAGCTGGTGGCATTGTTTATTTCGGTTCTTTCTTTCAGTAACCTCTACGGTTCGTAGCCCCGAGGCTCATCCTGAGATATCTCCCGGATAACGAAATGGGAGGAATTAGAGCAATTGTAATAATGCCATCAATTTTTGAAGATATTGACCCCTCATGGTGTAAATGTGATTACTGAGTGGCGGAGTTTTTTGAGAATTCTCTGACGCTTCTCGCAGATAGCCCTCTCAAAGAGAAAGCTCTTAAACCAGCCTGCAAAGCCCTTTCCATCGCTAAGGGGGGAAAAGGCAATACCGATACTACGTCAAATAATTATCACATTTTGCCGCCATTTAGTAATCACATTTACAAAGGGGCTGGCTGCCTTTGGATGGCAGCCCCTTTCTCGCTTCACAAACGGATTCTCCATCAAGCTGCTATAGTTCAACTTGTGGGTACACCTTGGCGATTCCATGCAGGTAGGTAAGCGCAATCCCCTCGGCACCGTGACCTTCACCGGCATAGATTTCGCTGCTCACCGTCAAACCAGGATAGTTGCCCTGCTCTAAGAAGGTAACAAATCGCCGAAAGTTGGGAATGTCATCCTCCTCCAACTCGCCTACGGAAAGGTAAAGCTGAATCGGATTGCTGCCATTGCGCGCAGCCAACTGCTCGTCGTGGTGAATCCAATAATCGTAGGTGGATTTCAGAATCGCGCTGCCGGAGATATAGCGCTGAAAGGCATCCGGCTGCCGGAACAACGCATAGAGCACAAAGAAGCCACCCGACGAATAGCCTTGCAGGCAGCGATCCGAGGGAATAGTGCGATAGTTTGCATTAATAAAAGGGATCATCTCCTGCGTAATGGCATCTAAAAAGAGGTGCGACACACTCTCGCTAGAGGCGCCGGGCACCCCAGGAATATCGAAATCAAGGTCTCGTAACGCAGCGAATTCATCAGCGGTTTCCATGTCATAGCCAATGCCGACAATGATAAGCTCGGGTACTTTCCTGAACCAATGGCTAAAGCGCGTCAACCCAGCCGCCACACCAAAGTTGAAATCACCGTCTAACACATAAATCACGGGATACGCCTGTGTAGATGTCTTGTAGCTGTCCGGAAGAGCGACGGTCAGGCGATATTCCCGACCACGGATAGTAGAGAAGAGCGTTCGCTCCTCTGTGCCAAACAAGGTTGCCCGTGGATGCTGTTCACTCATCTATGCCTCCTTAAGTTTCTCATGCCGCCGAGATTCTGTTGGTCTTGGCTGTAAATGTGATTACTGAGTGGCGGAGTTTTTTGAGAATTCTCTGACGCTTCTCGCAGATAGCCCTCTCAAAGAGAAAGCTCTTAAACTAGCCTGCAAGCCCTTTCCATCGCTAAGGGAAGGAAAAGGCAATACCGATACTACGTCAAATAATTATCACATTTTGCCGCCATTTACATTTACATGCGGGTCATCATCTACAATCAATTTTTTAGGCATTATCAGCACTCCTCCTTCTCTCTCATGCTCGAATCCAGGAAAAGCAATACTATTTCATGCATTTAAACCAATTTTAAACAACTTTCTTAGAAAAGTCGATGTGCATTTCTCACATGTGCTGTGTTTGTGGGAACAGAGCCTTAACCGTTCTTAGTAGATGAAGCTTTTTCAAAACATGCTGAAACAGCTTAGTAGCTTCAGAGCGCTTCACACCACTTAAAATACCATATACATTTCTTTCTTGCAGGTCTTTTATCACCATGATTGGGAGCGGCGGAGTCAACTCCTGTGCAATAATAGCGGCAGTTTCGTAGGCACGAGCTAAAGGGCTACTAAAGATGGCTTGAAGATGAACAGACTGCAACTGTTTCCCTAGCATATATGCCTGCTCTTTCCCTTTCTCAGTTAAGGAGAAGTCTGCAATGCGCGAGTAGCGATCCTCAACCTGGCCGACAAATTCGCAATGGCGTATCAGATACAATCGCATTTCTCTACCTTACCTTATCAAATCAATCTCATTTTCTCTATTTCTCTCTAATGCAATTAACAATTGTCAGCTTCTCAAGCATCATATGGAAAGGAATAAAGTCTGCAAGAGAGCTTGTAGAAACGCAGCCCGTCAGGTAAGATAAGGGCACGTACACAACAGAAGTGCTCTACCAAAAGAGCAGCATTATTTCACCCCTTCAATAGACAATGGCCGCACTCTCTCTTTGAGAGCCAACACAGAGAAAGGTCCCTTGGATGGAAGCAAAAGAACCGCTTGAGAGCCCACGCCTTAACGCCTTGCTGCAAGCATTGGAGGCCGGCGATAGCGCCGAGCTCGCTAACTTCTGGCAGGAAATTGCCCAAAACAGCACACCGTTGATTGAGCCCATAGAAGGCGATGCCAGCCACTATTTAGCAACATTTCTCTGGCGCGGCAAGGAAGATATACACAACGTTGTAGTCTTTGCCGGACCCGCTGGCTGGGACCATCCACAAGACAACCAAATGACCCGCCTACGCGATACAGATCTGTGGTACAAGACGTACCGGGTGAAAGCTGATTTACGCGTCACCTATTTGCTTTCCCCCAACGACCCCTTGACAAGGGCAGGCAACGACATCAGCGATTTTGGCACGCGCCTCTTACCTGATCCGCTCAATCATCACCAGTTTGTCTATCAAAAAGATGACGAAGTACCTGACGATAAGGAGCTTGTAGTCTCTGTGCTTGAGCTGCCAGGTGCACCTGCTCAGCCCTGGATCGTACCTCAGCCAAGCGCAGCAAAAGGTCAGCTCGAAATGCATCGCGTGCGCAGCCATATCCTTAACAATGAGCGCCGCGTCTGGATCTACACACCACCAGGCTACACAAAAGAGCACGAAGCCTATAATCTTCTCCTGCTCTTCGACGGCTTAGCCTATACCAATCTCGTTCCCACTCCGACAATCCTTGATAATCTCATCAACGAAGGCAAGCTGCCTCCGCTTGTAGCAGTTTTACCCGATAGCCTGGACCAGGAGACCAGGAGTCGTGAACTGCCCTGCCATCAACCCTTTGTGGATTTCTTGACGCAAGAACTCTTGCCCTGGGTGCATGAGCGTTACCACGTGACAAGCGATCCGGCTAGAAGCATCGTTGCCGGTTCTAGCTATGGAGGACTGGCCGCGGCCTTCGTCGGACTGCGCGCCTCGGAGCGTTTTGGCAACGTGCTCTCGCAGTCCGGCTCTTACTGGTGGGATATCGATGCAGAAGAGCAGCTTCCCCAGGAACGCCTCGCCCAACAGTTTATAGCCAGCCCCCGTCTACCGCTGCGTTTCTATTTAGAAGTAGGCTCGAAGGAAAATATAGGCTCAATTAACATGATATCCAGCAATCGGCATTTGCGGGATATCTTAACCCTTAAAGGCTACGAAGTGCACTACACTGAGTTCAATGGTGGGCACGATTACATCTGCTGGCGCGGCTCGCTGGCGGATGGATTGCTAGCCCTCACGCGCCGCTAAAGTCACCTGGTCCCGCACTAGAGCTAGCCTTGTGAGCCATGGTTTTTCTGACTCTGGCTGAGGCTAGCCTGCTCACTGGCGTAATCCGGCCAGCCGAGAGCATTTAGCTCAGGCAAGCTGAGGATACGTTTAAAATTCGTAACTATTCAGAGGGGTAGCGTAAAAGGATCATTTCGTGCAAAGATCGTTCCATTCGCGAGTAAATCTCGTTCAGAGGCGAAAGAACATGCACGATTTGCATCTTCTGCGCAGGCCTTCTGAATAGTTACATTGACTTATTTGATCTTGATCTTCAGTAGGTCCGGCGCTACCAACAGGATGAGGAGAGTTGCAAGAATGCAGGCTATGCCGCCACTAACGACGGAGAACATCGGGGTGACAAGGCCAGCAACGAGGCCAGACTCAAACGAGCCCAACATGGGTCCGCCAATGGCAAACATGGCCATCACAGAACTGATGCGTCCACGCAACTCGTCGGGGGTCATGCACTGCACCACGATGCCCTGGAGAATCACACTCACCATATCTGCCGCGCCCGTGCCAGCCAGGAAAAGAACCCCTAACCAGAGGGGATTGGGAAAGAAACCGAAAGCGACAACGCACAGCCCCCAGACCGTAACAGCCAGCACTACCCATAACCCCTGACGCTTGATACGCATGATGAGTCCCTGAAAGGGCATCAAGGCCACGGCACCTATTCCACCTGCGGCCAGCAAGAAACCAAGCCCCTGTGGCCCAAGGTGCATGATATCTCGCGCGTAGACTGGCAACAGCGCTCGTGGTGCCCCGAAGAAGGTGGCGCAGAAATCAAGCAAGAGTAATGCCAGGATCACCGGGTGTGCACGCAAGAAACGCATGCCTTCACTCAAGGCCCCGAATCCCGCCAGCGCGCTTTTCTGCGGGGATGAGTGGCACACGCAGCACAAGCAGTGCGGCAATCACCACCAGATACGAGACGACATTCACCCAATACGTGGAGGCGACCCCGAACCAGGCCAGAGCCAAACCGCCAGCCGTTGGACCAGTGATGGCAAAAAGGTAGACCATCATGGAATCGAGAGAAATTGCATCAGTCATCTGCTCGCGTGAAGCCAGATGAGGAATGATGGCCAGGCGCGCAGGAAACTCAAAGGACGAAGCCGCCGCACTCAAAAGAATGAGCACGGAAATGATGAACAGATTAACGACCTGGAAATTAGTACAGAGAGCCAGAATAGCCGAAAGGAGCATCATGACCACGTTCACAATGAGGAGCATCTTGCGCCGATCTAATGCATCTGCAAGAACTCCTCCCGCCAGTGAGAAGAGCAGACGAGGAAGCGCCTGTATCAAACCGATGAGCCCTAAGGCGAGCGCCGAGTGCGTAAGCAGATACACCTGCCAGGCCACCGCAACCATCTGCATCTGCGTTCCCGTTGCAGAAATGAACTGTCCCCAGAAGAGCAACGCGTAGTCTCGGTTGCCGAGAACACGAAAAGCCCCAAGTGAACGCCAGACAGCGGAACGGCCTTTCTCCGAATCTGCGAGCGCATCTGAGTGAACTTTCTCTAGCGTTGTATATGGTTCGTTTTCCATTAAAAACCTCACCCCAAAATAGTTTGATATGTGATGCAGATTTCTCGACATACATCCAATGGGAATACTTCGTCGGTTGTGTAGGAATATGAGGAGCATCTATCACTCCTATGAGGTCATTGTACGGGGAAAAGGGAGGAAAACAAGTGGGAGAAGGAGACCTCCCTAGTGCTCGTGTGAGCAGGAAAGTTCCACCGCCCGAAGTGGGGATTTCCTACTGATTATCCTGTGCTGGGACGAGTTGCCAGGAAGACGCTAACCAATCTTTCCCCCAATAGGCCTTTGTCCTATCAACAATGGAGAGAATGCGTGGGGGTTCCTCTAAGAAATGAATGCTGTAGAGTTTTTGCAATGCTGCCTCAACCCGAGGGACAAAACGTGAGGTGAGGTTTGCCTTATCAATTGCAATCATGCTCGATGAAAGCAGGGAAGCCATACAAAACGATGTGTGCGCCGAGCCTTCGTGTCCATGTCGTCGCCAATGCTCTATAAGATAAAAAGTCAGACGCACGGCCAGATAGTCATTACGGGGATTCAAGTGAAAAAGCTGGTATGGGACACAGGCCAGAAAGTTCATCTGATGTGCTTCATAGGAGGAGATCCAACTGCCAGGAGCAATGAGATAGCCAACAACTTTTCCCTGCTTTTCAATAGGGGTGAGTACGAGATAGGGGGCATCTATGACCACAGACTGCACGTTGCTCCCAGAACGAATGATATGTTGACCCCGAAGGTGATAGCGGGAAAGCAGCACGAGATCCTGCTGGACCTGTTGTCTTTGCTTCCATGGATATCCGTCACTGAAGTGTTTTTGCGAACCAGCATAAGCACGCCGATGGTGTTTTTGTACTCCTCGCCAGGAGAGAATTTCATCGTGGTGGATCATAACCCTGCCGTTGAACGAAAGATGTGGGTCATGGTGTCTGCTGGCCCACAATCCCAAGAGGATACGTGCTGTCATCAACGTCCCTTCAGGCTGAGAAACTGCTCTGGCCAAGCTCTTAGAGAAAGATGGGAGTGCGGTCGCCGCATCTAGAGAGATTGAGAAGTCATTAGATGTTCGATAATATGGCTGCGCTGTCTGTTCTTGCAGGCTCCATTGCGTCGCTTTTCCCAGGATCGCCTCGCGAATAGCCATGTCTTCAGCATAATTG
Organism: Ktedonosporobacter rubrisoli; assembly: GCF_004208415.1. Taxonomy (GTDB): domain Bacteria; phylum Chloroflexota; class Ktedonobacteria; order Ktedonobacterales; family Ktedonobacteraceae; genus Ktedonosporobacter; species Ktedonosporobacter rubrisoli. The sequence goes on from NZ_CP035758.1 coordinate 1,310,943, forward strand.
GGAAGAGAGAGGAAGGGCGCAACAGGAGAACGAGGAAGATTCAGCAACACATCTGCGTGTTCGTCAACAAGCGAGAGAGGCTGGAGCATGTTCTCCTGTGCCAGTTGCTCGGTAGATTGTTGGGAAAAAAAAGCTGGTTTGAAAGTCAGGAGATTGGAACTGCTCTCCTGTAGACGTTCCATATGATAGTGAGGGAAAAGCCTGGTGTCAAGGCCAGAGGATGTAGGAGAGATACTTCCTAATCTTATAGAAAGCAAGATGCAGAAAAAGAAGCAGAGAATATGTATTGAGATTTTTGATCGAGAAGAAGCCGATTTATACGAAGTACCAGACATCATTCTTTTTCTTTCATCATTTGCGCTTTGTGCCGACCACATATTTATAAAAGGTACTCCGACTCTTGAAGCCGGCGAGGAGCATAACTTCAGCGACAGAATGCCCACGCCCCTTGTATAACTCTCCGGCACGTAAGAGGCGCGCTAGCGGGATCGAATCTATGGCGCGTGGCCTGCCGCTGCCATCGAACCGCCAAAGGGGCCGGATGTGATGGAAGCCGATCAGGAAGCGCCTTCGTAAGTAGCCCTCCTTTGTCCTTCGCCCATCAAGCCGGCTTGATGGGCATCTTCCCTCTCTGCAATATAACAAATTGTTTTATGATAGGATTTTAGTAACTATTCAGATGGGCTAGGTAGTTGCGGAGAGAGCTGTCAATCTGCTAGAGTAGGCTTATGAACAAGGATGACGAGTTGGAGCAGCTGCGACAAGAGAATGACGCGCTACGACATACCAATCGCACCTTACATGAGTGTGTGCGGGAGTCCATCCAGGCCATTGGTTCGCTGCACAAGCAGATCAAGGAACTGGAAGGAGTGATTGCCTCCCAGCAAGAGCACATCAAAGCCTTGGAAGGGCAGGTGGCCAAAGATAGTCATAACAGCAGCCTCCCACCTTCTTCAGATCGCTTTGTTCGTGTTCCTAAGAGCTTGCGGCAGCCGAGTGGCAAGAAACCTGGAGGACAAAAAGGCCATCGAGGACATCATCTGCGCCAGGTCCAGACGCCTGATGAGATCCTCGTGCATCCAGTTCTTGCCTGTTCCCACTGTCACCGTGATCTCAGTGGCCTTCCAGCAGCTCTACCAGAACGACGCCAGGTGATTGACTTGCCCAGCCAACGGCTCTGGATCAAGGAGCATCGCGTGGAAGAAAAGCAATGCCCCGTATGTTATCACCTGACACGAGCGTCTTTTCCAGCGAGCGTGAAGGCTCCAACACAGTATGGAAGAGGCATCCAAACGCTCGCCACCTATTTGGTGCAAGGTCAGGCTCTGCCTTATGCTCGCGCTAGTCAACTCTTGCAGGAATTGCTGGGAGTCCAACTCTCGGCGGGCAGCATCGCTAGCTTTGTCAAAACCTGTTACCATCAGTTGGAGGAGGTCGAAACTCGTCTGAGAGCGGCTGTGGTCAAGGCCAAGGTACTCAATCAGGATGAAACCGGGATGCGGGTCGGCACAGAGGGCTGGTGGGTGCATGTCTGCTCGACGGCTCGGCTGACCTATTATGCGGCTCATCCGAGTCGGGGACGGGTGGCCCTTGATGCCATTGGCATCGCTCCACAGTTTCGTGGCACCAGTGTTCATGATGGGTTGCAGAGCTATCAGAGCTACTGCTTTACCCAAGCCTTATGCAATGTCCATCATCTGCGAGAGCTGACCTTTATCGAGGAAGAACTAGGACAAGTCTGGGCGAGAGCGATGAAAGAGCTGTTGCTCGACATGAAGGCTGAGGTGGAGCGAGCGAAAACACATGGTCAGCCACAATTGGATTTGCTCGTGCTCGCACGCTTGCTTTGTCGCTATGATGAGATCCTGGCAGAAGGCTATCTCGCTCATCCACCGCCGGGTCCACCCAAGAAGTCAGCACAGGGAAAACGACTCCCAGGACGAGCCAAACAAAGCCCGGCCCGTAACCTGCTGGATCGTTTCTCTCAGAGAAAGTGGGAGGTGCTTCGGTTCCTCCATGATTTTGCTGTGCCGTTTGACAACAACCAGGCCGAGCGCGACCTGCGCATGATCAAGGTGCAGCAAAAAGTCTCTGGCTGCTTCCGCACCGAGCTGGGAATTGCTATGTTCTGTCGCATTCGCAGTTACCTCTCCACGTTGCGAAAGCAAGGCATTGCACTGTTCTCTGCCTTCGATCACCTATTTTCAGGGACCCCTGTTCTTCCTGCTTTCTCCTGACCCACCTGAATAGTTACTAAAATCCGTAACTATTCAGAAGGCCTGCGCAGAAGATGCAAATCGTGCATGTTCTTTCGCCTCTGAACGAGATTTACTCGCGAATGGAACGATCTTTGCACGAAATGATCCTTTTACGCTACCCCTCTGAATAGTTACGGATTTTAGTAACTGTTCAGGTGGGGTCAAAAGATGGAGAAAACCGGATGACCAGTAAGAGCCTGTTCCAGTGCAGCAAAGATTGGCAGCCCCTGCTTGCGCAACGTCGAGAGATAACTGCGGATGCGACAGAAGCTAATGAGACCCTCTGGAGTGCGGAAGCAGCCAGAGACCTTCTGCTGCACCTTGATCATGCGCAGATCCCGCTCAGCCTGATTGTTGTCGAAGGGTACGGCGAAATCCAGCAGGAAGCGCAGCACGTCCCACTTACGGGTCGAGAAACGATCCAGCAGGTTGCGTGCCGGGCTTTGTTTGGGCCTGCCAGGTAGGCGCTTGTACTGCTTCGTCTTAGGTGGCTTCTCGACCAGTGGATTGATCCGGTAGCCTGCCTGGACAATCTGGTCGTAGCGGGTAAGCAGAGCCGCCAGCACCGGCGTCTCCAATCTCGGCTGCCCTCGCACGCGGGCCTGCTCAACGGCCTCTTTCATCGAGAGCAACAGTGCCTTCATCTCTTTAGCCCACTCCTGCTTGAGTTCCTCCTCGATAAAGGTCAAATCACGCAAATGGTGGACGTTACACAACGCTTCGCTGAACCGGTAGCCCTGGTAGCTGGGAAGGCAATCATGCACAGAAATGCCCTCGAAGAACGGTGCGATGCCGATGGCATCCATGCCCTCCCGTCCTCGTTTCGGGTGTGCTCCATAGTGGGTTAGGTGCTCGGTGGCACAGACATGCACCCACCAGCCGCTTGTCCCAACGCGCATCCCAGTCTCATCCTGATGAAGGACGCGGGCCTTTACCAGCGTGGCTTTGAGCGTGGTTTCCCATTCGACCAGATTCTGCTGGCAGCGGGACACAAACTGGGCAATGCTTGCGGGGGAGAGCTGGGCACCGAAGAGATCGTAGAGCAGTTGGCTAGCACGTGCATAGGGAACGACTTGGCCGGCGACCAGATACGTCGCTACCGTCTGAATGCCCGTCCCATATTGCACTGGTGCCAGCACGTCGGCAGGAAACGAAGCGCGGGTGAAATGCAAGCAGGCTGGACACTGCTTCTCTTCCACCTGGTGCTCGGCGACCCAGAGCCGTTTGACCGGCAAGTCGATCACTTGCCGTCGCTCAGCCACTCTCGCAGGACAGGTACTCAGATCCGCTTCACAATGAGCACAATGCTGCACTGTATAGACGAGGAGCTCGTCAGGACACGTAGCTTGAGGCAAGCCATGCCCTTGATGGCCCGGCTGCCCACCAGACTTCTTCCCACTCTTCTTGCGTAACGATTTGGGAGCGCGGACAAAGCGGTCTGAAGAAGGTGGAAGGCTGCTATTGTGGCTATCCTTGGCAAGTTTGCCTTCTAGCGTCTTGATACGCTCTTGTTGCGAACTGATCACTGCCTCTAAATCTCTCATCTGCTTTTGCAGATTCCTAATCGCTTCAAGTGATTGGCGCACGCATTCCTGCCAATTCTCATTGGCTTCTCGCAGCCTTTGATTTTCTGCCTGTAGTTGCTCTAGCTCTTCAGTCAGGATCATGGAACTACTCTAGCAGATTGACCCTTTTCTTCGCAACTGCATAGCCCATCTGAACAGTTACGGATTTTACATGTATCCTCAGTTTACCTCTAGCTGGCCCGCTACGCTCTGGCCAGAGGTGAAGAAGAGATTTCCCGGCTACCTACTTGTTTGCTTGCTCCAGAAAGCGCTCTACAATCAGCCTTATAGTGGGAATCAAATCCAGGTCAAGCACTCACTCTTTCGAGTGGCGTAAAAACCATAGCCTGCCCTTCACCCAGGACAATATCTTCCTGGCGAGCCTGGGTCTGGACAGTGTAGACATGCCATTGACGATTCACTCTTGGCAGTGGGTAAGCAGGAAGAATGCTTTCCCAGAACAGCTTGAGGTTGCCATGGACCTTGAGGCCTGTCTCCTCTTCCAGCTCCCTGCGGGCCGCTTCTTCCGGGGTTTCGCCCGACTCAATCCCGCCTCCCGGCAGGCCCCATTTGTACGGCCACGGAGATGCAGTGCCAGCGCGGTGCTGCATCAACAGCTGGCCTTGCTGATCTATTACAAGCACCACGGCAATATGGTGATCCCGAATCTTTTGCTCCATTTTGTCTGCTCTTTCCGTCTCTATTTGAGATGAGAGTGCTTCCTCACTTGACCGAGTAGGATAAGCTCATCCGAAACGCGGCTTACTGCCGCCTGAAGGCAGATCAGCTTATGCTCAAGCGGCATCTGTGGTCCCACCAGCCTATCAGAGAGCGCAAGCGAGGGCTCGGTCCAGCCTTGCATAGTGATGCCCTCGTATCCAGGATTAAATATTACCATAGACCCCGGGAAGGCTAAGGCCGCCAAGCGCCAAGGACAGTTCGCCACCGTGATGAATCTCATGCTCGTGAACATGGCCGATAATCCACTGAAGCGACGAGTCCCCGAAAGCCTGCTGCTCCTCTTCGCTCAAGGAAGCTGGCGGAGAAAATATGCGTCCCAAATCGCTAGCTGTAAAGTTTGTCAGGGCCCCTTTAATCATGATCCAGGTGGACTCCAGCGCGGCTACGAGTTCAGCAGCCCCAAGCCCAGACGGCTCCTCTGCATCGCCAGGATTCCAATGCACGAAGTGGGCCAATTCGGGACTTCCCGCGCCTAACCAGTCATGAAACCACCAGACGCGATCGGAAATCATATGCTGGATTAACCTTCTAATCGTCCAGTGATGGGTTGCCACAGGCGAGTCGAGCTGGTCTGAGGAAAGTGGCGCAATAGCCTTGACGAGACGACGATGATAGCTCTCCCAATCCTGGTAGAACATAATGAGAGGAAGTGTTTGTTCTGTCATAGTTGCTGCTCCTTACTGCTTATGCTGCGCTCCTACTCTCGGGAGCACAGACAGCATAGCAGAGGGGCAGGCTAAAAACTTCTTCGATCTTGCTTTTCTGGCATATAAGACTATTACGGAGTACTGGCAAATAAATGCTCGCTCTATAGCTATTTATCAAAGAATATCGCTAAAAAATAGCATAAAGACACATTGATCATAGTTCTCTGGCTCTTCTAGCATCTACGCCAGGGCGAGTAGAGCGACTTGCCGGGCAATAAAGCTGATATGTGTCTGGCATTAAGCGACTAAAATGTGCTGAGCTACTTAGCATTGGTGGCCAGAAAATAAGAGACAAGCATGCTTTCGTGCAGGCCGTCTTGCTGCTCTTCCTGAGCGAGGCGGGCCAAAACTTCAGCTTTGAAGCGGGTTAGTATTTTGGGCTCCATATGCTCTAAAGCAAAGCGCGGACCATGCGTCCAGCGCGAGTCCCACCATTCCTGAGCATTGGCATAGACAAAATCCGCCTGCTCCTGCAAGAGCTGCACGTCAGCAAAGCCTGCCTCGCTAAGATAGTGTGGCAGCTCCGCATACTCGCGTCCCTTGCCGCCACCAGCCGCCAGGGGAATAGCGTAGCGCTGGTGATAGCTCGTAATATGTTCGCCATACCAGCGTGCAAATGGCGATAGATCGCGCGCAACCGAGATACCCAGCCGTCCGCCGGGCCGCAGAACGCGAGAGAATTCTACAAGCGTGCGTTCCAGGTGCGGAAAGAGGAAAATCGCAAAGCCACAGAGCAGGGCATCAAAGCTTGCATCAGGAAAGGCCAGCGCCTCGGCATCCATCTGGAACATGCGCACATTGCGCAATTGACGCCGCGCGATCTCAGCTGTAGTTTCCTGTACCATACCTGCTGCCAGATCAATGCCGATGACCTCGCCACGCGGACCAACCTTACGCGCAGCCGCAAAAAGATTGGCTCCGCGCCCAGCTGCCACATCCAGCACACGCGCCCCCTCGCTTAGCCCGATGCGCTCTACCAGATGCTCGCCCACATATGAGAATAGATCTGGTCCTATCTGACCATAGCGCGCCGCCACGCGCTGATAGAGCCCGGCAATGCGCTCTTTTTGCTGATTGCCTTGCTGGCGATTATCCACAGTAATAATCCTTTGTTCAAAGCTTTACACTCTTTCGCTCTACTTCATTCAGTGCATTATATACGAATCCGGCCGCTATGCCTCCTATATCAAGATAGTTGGAAACACAGCAGCATTAAGCGAAGTAGCTAGAAGTGCTCTATTAAATTGTTACATCCAGGTTATTATAAACCAGCACAATATAACCCAGTTTGTTTCGGATGCTAGTAATGATACGCATCCAAAAGATAGGTATAATGATGAAAATGCCCACGCTTTCTAATCCAAGGAACCTCACAGTCGCAACGAATAGTAATAGCCCATACAGACAAACTATGGCAAATGGCAGCCAATGCAGAAGATAGGTCAAAAGTATCTCTTTGCGGACAAGAGGAGTTTCCTCAAGCACTCTGAAAGGTATCGAGGCGCTTTTTTTCCACCCTCCTAAGAAAGTCATGCTTTCGCGAGTCTCTTTCTTGCCAAACTCAACGCAATATCTACCTCGCGGGACAATAGGCATATACCAGAACACGCTCCAGACAGTCGCAAAGCTATAACCCTGTTTCTTGTCATGTCTTATACCTAAGAAGGTCGTACCACATCCTTTAGATCTTTTTAAATAGGAGATTTGCCCGTAACTTCTACCTTCAAGCGGCTGCATAATGCCTCCATTTCATCCTTGATAACCAACATTGATAGGAAGAGGGACAAATAGGAGTTGTGTCCTACGCAGAACACATCATGATCAGCAGACTAACTACCTGCTAATAAACACTTCTATTACCATTTGAGCTTGTGATTTGCTTTAGAGCGCAGACACATTAAACTACTCTCCAGATTATAATACATTCTATCCCTCAATTAAGCAAAAGTAATTAGTTTTACTCGGAATATTTAATCTTTCCCCTACATGGCTATAAGAAATTTCAGAGAAATTACGTCTACGGGCTTAGGACAAGCCGCCCACAGGCCGTATCGCATTTGCCAAGAAAACCCTATGCTTAACAGGTAAAGCAATCTTGATGAAAGGCATTCTTCACTATGTATCAAGCAGATAATAGTTCAATAAAGCAGGCAGATAACGCGCTACGAGCAACCGAGAGACGCCCTGCCCTCTTCTGGCGCCTCTTGCTCTTCGGGCTGGGATTGGTAGGGATTATTGTATTGTATATAGAATTGCTTACGGGTGCTCAGAAAGCCCAGCTCCCGCAACTTATCCCAATCATCCAGATCCTTGTCTATCCTGGCCTGACCCTGGGTCTGACCTATATATTCCGGCGCTGGCTGGATAAGCGACCTTGGCGCGGGCTAGGCCTGATCTCCCCGCTGGCCGGACTGCCCTCCTTTCTGCAGGGCATACTTCTGGTTTTCGTCTCCTCGGCGTTTTTCTTAGGTCTCCTGGGGCTAGCTGGCTGGGTGCATATAGTCGCCTTCCAGCCAACGCCAAGCATTCTTATTGCCTTGCTGGTAAACGCCGTGGTGACCTTCTTTAGCGAGCCACTGCTTGAAGAGACAGCCATGCGCGGCTACATTTATCGCAACCTGAATACGCGCTGGCCATGCTGGTTGGCGATCCTGGGTCAGACCATCCTCTTCACCTCCTGGCCCCTGGCCAGCTACCTGATTACCGGCGGACTGCTGGGCCAGGAGATTCCCCCGGCCAGCTACTACCTTACCTATATTCCTCAGCTGCTCCTCTTCGGTTTCATCCTCCAGCTCTGCCGGATTACAGCCGGAAATCTGTGGATGAATATGGGCTTTCATCTGGCCTACCTCGAAGTATTGCGCTTCATCTCACCCGAAGCGAAAGCGCTGATACGCATAGAGTTCACGCCAACGCTCCCGGGCTTAGAGCATTTTCTGCTCGGCGATGGAAGAGCAATATGCCTGCTCATTGTAAGTATAGTGGTCTTCTTTGCCTGGCAGGCTTTGCGCAGGCGGCCAATTAACTGGCAAGCTATCGATCCAGACAGCAAGCAAGAGCAATAAAAGATCAGCCATGCTCGCGTTGCTATGTGAGCAGGCAAGACCCGCTAATAAACGATGGGAGCAGAGGAAGGCAGTCAAGGAGAAACTATCCCGACGTTTCGCTTATAATAGGGATGCATATATTTCAATGGAAAGTTGAAGAAAGGACTGAAAGCCCATGAAGCATCTCGGTATTCTCGCGCACAGCATCGAGGGCGCGGTACTCTGCCTGCGTACCTTTACTCAGGAAGGCGCGCGCCAGGTTGGCCCGCATGAGCATCCTGACGTGACCCTCGATTGTATCTCGATGGCGCGTAGTATGGAGGCCTGGGAAAAAGCCGATTACGCTCCCATTCGGGCCATCCTGGCCGAGAGCGCCTTACGGCTGGCCAAAGCCGGCGCTGACTTCTTTGTCTGCCCCGATAATACAGCCCATATCGCCCTCGAAGAGCCCGGTCCAGAGCTTGCCTTACCCGGTCTGCACATCGCCAGAATAGTCTCTGAGCAGGCCGCGCGCAACGGCTATAAACGCGTTGGCGTGCTGGGTACCAAATATACAATGGAAAGCTCGCTCTATCCCCGAGCGCTGGGAGAGCGCGGTATTGACACCGCAATACCCGAGCCAGAGGAGCGCCGTGTCATCAATGAGATTATATTTGCCGAGCTCGTCAACGGCATCTTCACTGACCCCTCACGTCAGCAGTATGTGCATATCATTGAAGAGCTGCAAGCCCGGGGATGCGACGCGGTAGCTCTTGTCTGTACAGAGATACCACTGCTAATTACGCCGGAGGTCTCTCCGCTCCCTACCCTCGACTCGACGCGCCTGCTCGCCTATGCGGCCTTTGAGGTTGCCAGCGGGCAACGTTCCATGCCCACATGGAAAGGTGGGAATAGCCAGGCCTGATTAAGTAAACTTGCCTGGATAGGCATGAGACGCCTTTTCGGACCAAAGCGCTAGTCTGGCAATCCTTCTCCAGCTAGAAGCGATTACCAGGCTGGGGTCCTCGTTTATACGTACATACCGGGCTTCAGTAGATAGTGAGATATGAGAGCGCGCATGAAACTGATTGCTATTAGAAAGTCACTAAGTCAGTTTCGCCAGTTGCAGTGGAAGCTAACCTTGCTTTACGCCTTCAGCTGTATCATCACCATAGAGCTAATCGGCTTCGGCTTATATCTCTTGCTGATAGGCATAGCGACGCAGGAAACTTTGAAACTTGATCTGCAAATCCTCGCTCAGCAGGCAACTCCGTTTTTCTATCGCTCAGAGCCGGACCCGGAAAGCCTGCAAGCCTGGTTAGGCATCCAGCTCAGGATTACTCCCTACCAGCTACAAGAACTCGCAGATCTTGAGCATGGCTTCTTTGGCGTGGTCGATCAACAAGGCCGCACGATAGCAGCAACCGGCGGGTCCATAACCGCACCCACCGGCGCCCGGGCCTCTCAGCTCTCTCCGCAGGCAAGCAAATTGCTCAACAGCATCCTACAAGGCAAGAGTAGCGCCGAGGTTGAGATCCTCCAAGAAACGGGGCGGAGCACGCTTCTGATCGCCCCTATTCGCATGCCCGACAAGACTATCAGAGGCGCCTTACTGCTCAAAGCTGACCCTCCTACATGGCAAGAAATCCTTGCCGGCCTGCGCACTCGCGTGCTACCCAACCTCCTACTGGCCGGGATTCTGGCTTGCCTGGGTGGTCCGCTGGCCGGCTGGCTTACCGCGCGCTATTTTGTGGGTCGCTTTAAGCGCTTGCAGGAAGCAGTAGACGGCTGGAGCCAGGGCGATTTTTCCCTGCAGATCAACGATAGATCAGCCGACGAGATGGGCCACTTCGCCAACCGCCTGAACGCTATGGCGCTTCAATTACAGCAGCTTCTCCAGACGCAACAAAAACTTGCCATTATAGAGGAACGCAACCGGCTGGCCCGCGACCTGCACGATAGCGTCAAGCAACAAGTCTTTGCCATCTCCATGCAAGCAGGCGCGGCCCTCCTGTACCTGGAAAAGGATAAGCCGCGCACGCATAAACATCTCCAGGCTATCGATCAGCTCGCCTATCAGGCTCAACAAGAGCTGGTAAGCATCCTGCAGGAGCTACGACCCTCGGCTCTGGAAGAATTGGGGCTCACGGCGGCATTACGCGAGTATGTGCTTAATTGGAGCCGACAGAATGAGATCATGCTCAAGCTCGCCTTGCAGGAGATCACTGATCTACCCTGGAAGGCTGGCGAGGCTCTTTTACGCGTGGTCCAGGAAGCGCTCTCCAACGTCAGCCGGCATAGCAAAGCCAGGCAGATTTATGTACGGCTTGAGAGAGAGCAAGATGAAGTATTTCTGGAGATAAGCGACGACGGCATAGGTTTTGAGCCGGAACAGGTCGCCACAGGTCTTGGCCTGGCAGATATGCAGACGCGCCTACAACGGCTAGAAGGAAGGCTGAGCATAGAGAGCAGTCCCGGACAGGGCACGCGGATCGTGGCCACCTATCAGTTAAGCGTCAACAGGAGCAGCAAAGATCTCCGGCCTTGTCAGAGGCAGCCAGAAAGGCCCGATCATTCAGCTAAGACAAGCAATAGAGAGTAGGCAAACTAACAGTAAATGGCCGAGCCAATAATCGATTTTTTCAGCAGGGAGCCCATGAGAACAACAGCAATTACGGTTCTGATCGCAGATGATCACGATCTGGTACGCGAAGGAATCAGCGCCTTTTTGCAGGCGCACGAAGACATGAGAGTCGTTGGCGAAGCGGCCTCGGGAGAAGAAGCGGTCCGACTGGTCAAGCAACTGGCGCCGCAAGTGGCCCTGATGGATCTGGTAATGCCAGGCATGAACGGAGTTGAGGCTACGCGCGAAATCAAGCGCATCAGTCCCCAGACCCAGGTTGTAGTGCTCACCTCCTATCACGAAGACGAGCACATCTTTCCAGCCTTACGCGCTGGCGCGCTTTCGTACGTGCTCAAAAATATTCGCTCACAAGAGCTGATAGAGATCATTCGCAAGGCCGCACAGGGCGAAGCCATGTTACATCCACGCGTCGCGACACGCGTGATCCAGGAAGTACGCGAGAGCAGGCGAGCGGTTCCGGCGGCCTTTGCCGAGCTTTCCGAGCGCGAGCTAGAAGTGCTACGCTTCATCGCCCAGGGTCACTCCAATGCTCAGATTGCTGAGGAGCTGGTCTTGAGCGAGAAAACTATCAAGGCTCACGTCAGGAATATCTTTAGCAAGCTGGAGCTTGCTGACCGCACCCAGGCCGCCGTCTTCGCCTGGCAGCAAGGGCTTATGCGCAAGGGATAAGCAAAGAACATCCCCATTCAAACAGCTCGGCGAGAAAGCTTAGATCTCCTCCCAATAGTCGGCGGCTTGAGTTCCTTTTGACGATCGCAGCCTCGCCCTTTCCTTTCCTGGGATATGACGAGGTAGAGGGGCAAACCCCGATGTGGGCGCTGAAAGGATGTTGCGCTTTCCACCAAACTAGCGCAAACGGCCTGTGGTCGTAGCCTTCTCCCATCTGCGGGAATGGAAAGTAGTATGTAGCCTTCAGCTAAGAGCAGGGCTATTTAAAAGCCACTGAAAGCGTGGTGCAGGAAGCCCGCTCACTTCTGCCTCCTGCCAACCAAAGGCGGGAAGAAAGGACCCTCAAACAGCCCTGGACTTGCTGTGTTGTGAAGGCAGGAGTCACTCAAGAAAGTTACGTTGTTGATCTTATTTGCCGAACTTCATGCGCTGAACGCGCAGGCAAGATGCTTGGTGCACTAAACTGTTGGCGCAATAGGCCTAGAAATGACTCTCGCAACAGCGTCTTGAGCATCACTCGTTGAAGCAAGATGCCAGATGTGCTTGTTGGTAGGAAAGTTCCAGCAAGATTGCGAGCTTTCTTTTGCTGCTCCAGAACGTATGGCTTCATCTGCTGTTCATAACGACTGAAAGCTTCCTGATAATCTGCGCATTCATGCAGCGCCTCGGCCAGCAGGTAAGCGCCCCCCATCGCTAGCGATGACCCTTGTCCGGAAGCAAAGGTGGGACAATCGCAGGCATCTCCCACCAGGGCCACGCGCCCTTGATGCCAGCTGGGCATGTGGATCTGAACCACCTTATCCATAAAGATTTCCTCTGGCTCTGGCGCATCGGCAAGTAAGCGCGGTGTAACCCAGCCCATGCCAGCGAATACCTGCCGCAAGCGCGACAAGCGTTCAGCCCGAGGAGTGTGCTCCCATTCGGTCGTCTGATACATGAAGAAGGTAATAAGCTGGCCCTCTTGATTGCTGCAATAGGTTGCCGCCAATCGTCCTGGCTCGACACACATCACCCATCGCTGACCAAGACCATACCGATCGGCGAGGTGATAGCTGGCAAAGTCGTACCCCAGGAAATGACGGTACTGCTCCTCGGCGCCAAAAACCAGGGCACGCGTATTTGAGTGCACACCATCAGCTCCTATCAAGAGGTCAAACGGCTCACTTGTACCATCATTGTAAGTCACCACAACATCGGCAGATCTCTGTTCCACGTGCGTAAGCGAGCGGCCAAAACGCACCTCGACCTGATCTGCTAGTGTTTCATACAGCACTTCTTCAAGTATCCAATGCATGAGTCCTATATATTTTCCCGATGCAACTTTTTGCATTAGCTCCGCTGTCAAGCTCGCAATTGGCTTGCCCGACTTGTTTACATAGTCAAATGACTCAAAAGGGGCTCGCTGGGAGCGCAAACGTTCAATGATTCCCATGCGTTCGGCAACTTCATAGCCGGTCCCATAGAAGTCTATGCCATAGCCGCCACCACGAAGCCGATCTGACTGCTCAATAACCACAGCCTGAATGGTGTATTGGTGCAGCCAATAGGCCAGGGTCAGTCCGGCAACGCCGCCCCCTGAAATTAATACACGCATGTTCGCTTCCTTTCTTGATGCCTTCCTATGACATCGCAGTTGTAGCAAATCTTCTATATAAAACTGACTGGTCAGTTATTATTGTAACTGAAATGCTGACCATTGTCAATGCCATGCATTCTTCCCTGGTTTTGCCAGCATCTAGCACCCCGGGTTCTCACCTACCCGTCTTTCCCTACACGCCTCTTGACAACTACACATTCCTGAACTATACTCCTTGTAATCATAAACAGAGTCTCGGTTTATTAATATAAAGAAAGCAAGATCAAGTGAGGTCCTCTGATGGCCAACCAACGTGTGAGCAATACAGCGCTTGGCGCTGCCACTTGTCGATTGATTGAACAATACCAGCCCGAGAATATGCGGCTGTTTTATGATCCCTTGGTCAAAGAACTGATTGGCGGCCCCATCCGCACACTGATGCATTTCGCCAGCATGCGCCGTCTAGCCATTCAGCAGATGGATGCCCTCACACCGGGGATTTATGGCGTCCAGATTGCCCGAACACGCTTTATCGACGAGGCAGTTGAGCATGCCCTGGCGCAAGGCATCGGACAGGTGGTCATCCTGGGCTCCGGGCTTGACACGCGCCCCTATCGCTTGAGCGAAATGGCACGCACGCGTGTCTTTGAGGTTGATCTTCCGTCTGTGCAGGAGGACAAAAAGAAGAAGCTGCAACAACTTTATGGTCGGCTGCCGCAACAGGTGACGTTCCTCCCTATCGACTTCGATACGCAGAGCCTGGAAGCTGTCTTCAGCGCAACTGCCTTCAATCCTGCCAGTCCGACGATCTTTATATGGGAAGGCGTGACGCAATATATCTCGGAGGAAGCCTTTCGCAGGACACTGGCCTTTGTTGGCGCCTCAGCTCCCGGAAGTATCCTTGTCTTTACCTATGTCTTGAAAAGCTTTATTGAGGGGCATTCGGACATTCCGGGCAACGCGAAAATGCTGCAAATGGTGGCGAAGCGCGGCTCTCCCTGGATCTTCGGCCTTGATCCCGCCGATGTTGCGGCGTACCTCTCGCCATTTCATCTTAGCTTGAGCGCAGATGTTGGCAGCGAGAATTATCAAAGCTGCTATTTCAAGCCTATGGGACGCGAGCTGGTGGTCTCCAAAGTCGAGCGTATTGCCCAAGCCTCAGTTTTCCGTCCCTGATGATCGTCTTTGACCCAGATGAATGGCGATGGCAAGCTTACTAGCGCACCCTCGAACTTACTGAGGGCGGTTGCCCGATCGTTAGACTTTGGGCATGGAGCGGAAGAATGCGTTCGCCTGACCCGTGAATGAGTGAATTCTGTGCTTCTCATCACAGAAGGAGAGAAAACATGCATCGCCACCGTTTAGAAACTGCCTATGATCGTATTGCTCAAGAATACGCAGAGCGTAATCACATGGTTCCTCCTCTTATTCAGATGGGATCACGTTTTCTTTCGCGCCTAAGGCCTGGGACACGAGTCCTGGACGTTGGGTGTGGAGATGGCCTTCATATGGCCTGGATGGAAGCACAAGGGTTTCAGGTGACAGGTATTGATCTATCAACCGGCATGCTGGCTCAGGCCCGTGCGCGTGGTGTGCAGGGAAAATTGGTCCAGATGGATATGTGTCATCTGGCATTTCCTCCTGCCTCTTTTGAGGGAATCTGGTGCTGTGCTTCTCTGTTGCACCTTCCAAAGGCACAGGCTCCAATGGCACTGGACCAGCTGCATCGAGTCCTGGTTCCTCGGGGGATGCTCTATCTCAGTATTCAGGAAGGCGAGGGTGAACAGTGGGAAGTGACCAGATTTGCCGAAGTTGAACGTTTTTTTGCTCGCTACACTTCCCAAGAGGCGAAAGCTCTCCTTTCCCAGGCAGGCTTCTCTCTTGATGAGTGCCATCGGGATGAGGCGGGTCCGCGGCAATGGATCAGTTTTCTCGCAAAAGTTGCTGAATAATCCATACACGAGCAATCAACGATCTTGCTCCCTATACTAGCCCAAGGCCCAGGGCCTCGATAGCGGCCCGCTGCACATCCTCCTGTGGGCTCTGCAGGGCTGTCAGTAGCGCGTCGCAGGACTTACTGCGAACGGTAGCCAGCTCGTTAGACTTGGGACATAGAGCGAGGAATGAAGCCGAAGGACGCGCTTTATCCCCGCAAAGAGGAGAAATTATTATGGATGATATGCTCAAGCGCATAGATGTTCATCATCACATCGTGCCAAAAGAATACGTTGACCGTCTCGCGAAGAAAGGAGTCACAAAAGGTCTCGGCGTGCCTCTTCCACACTGGAACGTACAGAAAGCCCTTGAGATCATGGACGCCAATGAAATTGCTACGGCTATTGTTTCCATTTCCGCACCCGGCGTCTATTTTGATCAAGATCTGCAATTTGCCAAAGAGCTATCCCGGCAAACCAACGAGATCTGCGCCCGCTTGATCGCCGATTACCCCCAACGCTTCGGCGCGTTCGCGACCTTACCTGTTCCAGACATCGATGCGGCCTTAGAAGAACTGCAGTACGCCTTTAATGTGCTCAAGCTGGATGGGGTTATCCTATTAACAAATTATGACGGATATTATCTAGGCGATCCGCGCTTTGAGCGCCTGTTTGCCGAACTGAACCGCCGCAAAGCAGTTGTCTTCATTCATCCTACCACCCCTCCAGGCATGCAAGCCTCACATCTTGGCTTGCCTGAAGCTATGATGGATGTCTGTTTTGACACGACAAGAACCACCTTTTCGCTTATCGTCAACGGCATCACCAAAAACTATCCAGACGTGCGTTTTATCCTCTCCCATGCCGGAGGAACTGTGCCGTATATAGCCGCACGGGTAGGCATAACCGCCTCTATGCTAGCTGATTTGAAAGGAGCCAGCGCGGTAATCGCCGATGGTATCGGTATGGTGGCTTCAGCCGTCCCTAAATTAGAAGAAAAGATGCCCGGGACACTTTCCTACTATCTCAGGTTTAAGAAGAATGTGCTGCCGGAAGGGCCTGATTTTTTCCTTAAGAAATTTTATTACGACACAGCTCTTTCCGCCTCCCCTCATGCGTTTGCCTCGCTGCAAACGCTCGTCGAGAGTTCGCACATCATATTCGGGACCGATTATGTGTTCGCGACGCCGGCTGCCGTGCCAGCCACAATTCAAGGAATCAGGGAGTATGCCGGCTTTACAGATAGAGACCGCACAGTGATTGAGCGAGAAAATAGTATGGACCTCTTTCCACGGCTCAAAGTTCTGGTTTAAGGGGCCCGGCGAGAAAGCTTAGATCTCTTCCCAATAGTCGGCGGTTTGAGGTTTGTTTGAGGCGCTGAGGCCTCTTGAGGCAAGATCTTATGAGGTCACCACGAGATCCTGTTTTTCCTAGATGCACACAAAGGGATATTACAGCAGTCCTGCCCCCTTATACTGGCCCAAGGCCCAGGGCCTCGATGGCGGCACGCTGCACATCCTCCCGGGGGCTCTGCATGGCTGTCAGCAGTGCGTCGCTGGCTTTAAGCTGGCCCAAGGCTTTCGCGGCCCGGCGATCTCCGGCGGCGAGGCGCTCTAGCAGAGGTCCGATAGCCCGCTCATCGCCGCTTTCGCCAAGAGTTCCGATGGCGGTCTCAAGCACATTCCATTGGTACCCGCCAGCTAGCACCTTGAGCAAGGCAGGAATCGCCAGCTGACTGGGCCCAGACTGGCCACGCCACTGGCTCTTGATCATTTTGAGCGCCAGGACCGCTGCTTCTCCCTGTTGATCTGGCAGCGGCGGGCCCTCCTCATAAGGATCTTCCTCGGGCCATGCATCGGGCTGGCCCCTGCGGGTCTCAAGAAAGGCGGCAAGGACCTCGACCAGGGCATATGTCTTATCCTCTCCCAGGGTTGCCAACTCCCGGCTGAAGTGTTCTCGCTTAACAGCAGAGCGCCAATACTCATGCCCCAGATACTCCCCCAGCTCGCGAACGGCCTGCTCGCGCTCGGCCTCATTCTGAGCACGTAAATATGGTTCGATATAGCGCCTATAGAATGACAAGCTGGGATCTTTGTAATGATCCATCGACTTTCCCTACGCTTTCCCGCGTCAAACTGATGCACCCTGATTGGCGAAGCTACCTCTTCCATTTTCTCATACGTCTCGTTTAGAACGCAACCTGATATGGGCCAGGACAAACGAAAGGGACCAGGCGTGCAGCGCGCACAACCTGGCCCCCTGAGCTCAGCTTGCTACTATCAGGCAAAGGCTTTAAGGTAGGGGCGCTGAGCCTCCCACATCTCATCGAACATCGCGCTGATCTCTGCCGGAGAGCAGACGGCTGCAGTCAGCGGATCAAGCATGAGGGCATAGCGCGCCGCCTCTTTATCGCGCTCCAGCAAAGCCTGAGCGACAAGATTATGCACGGCCATATGCGCCCGGTTGAAGGCTGCCAGCTGCTCGGGCAAGGGGCCAAAGTGCGTCGGCTGCACCCCATTGCGATCCACAAGGCAGGCAACCTCAACGCAGCCATCGGGCAGATTATCGATAAGCCCATGATTGCGCACATTGCCATAGATAACCGTTGGGCTCTGCGAAACAACGCCCTCTATGATATACGACCCATACTCGTGGCTGCGCTTGAAAGGGATCTCACGCGTGCCAGCCAGCATCTCACGAATCGACTTTTCATTCTCCTCGCGCCACGTAGGCCAGTTGTTAGCATAGAATCCGGTCTCGCCAAGATAGCCGGCGCGAGAATACTTCTCAATCAGCTCGGGGCGCTTGCGGAAGTAAGGCACATATTCAGAGAAATGGCCGCTACTCTCCGTCACAAAGGCCCCAAAATGCAGCATGAACTCGAAGCGCACAGGGTCCTTTTCATAGACTTCCTTAATCCTGGCCCGCTCGCGCAAGCGCGGATACATATCCTGCCCCTTGTGGCGCAAGACAGTAAACCAGGCATTGTGATTGATCCCGGCGCAACGCCATTCCAGCTCCTCATAGGGAACCTCCAGATAGCCGGCTATCTGCTTTGAGGTGCCCTGTACGCTGTGACAGAGGCCAACCGTACGCATCTTCGTCGAAGTCAGTGCCACCATGGTCAGGATCGACATTGGATTGGTATAGTTGAGCACCCATGCCTGTGGGCAGAGCTCTTCCGCATCATGCAGGATATCCAGCCAGGCCGGGCCTGTGCGCAGCGCCTTAAAGATACCGCCGGGTCCAATCGTATCGCCAATGCACTGATTCACCCCGTACTTCATAGGAATATCAAAATCATGGCGCACATTCGCCAGGCCCGCGACCTCAATAGTATTGACCACAAAATCACTACCGGGCAGCACATCGCGCCTCTGCGTAGAGGACTCTACCCGCCACTGCTTACCGCTAATCTCAACCAGGCGTTCAGCAACCTGGCGGGCCAGCTGCAGGCGCTGCGCATCAATATCGACAAGGGCAATAGTGCCTTCATTCAATCCCTCAATATGCAGGATGTCAGTAATCAGCTGACGAGCGAAGACAGTACTTCCCGCCCCCATGAAAGTAATCTTTGTCATTAAATACTCCCTTACTTCTTCTACGGCATCCCGATTCCAGGACACTCAATAAACTTACTATTCTATGTTGCTGTACAACTGGCCCCTTCCACATTTCGTTCCACGGCATTAAGTGAACACGTGTACAGCTTATTGTAGCACAAGAGAATTCATCTTTTTTCCTACCATTAGCAGACCTGACGCTGATTGTCGGCAAAGCTAATAGTCTGTCAAGCAGAGTTTGACAAGTGTGCCGCCTGCGGCCGCCCCTTGCATCTCCGCTTTCTCATGCGTCACATCCATCTAGACAGAACACTAGCCCTACTTGATTCCCGAGCCCAGATGGATAGACTGCACGATGCGCTTCTGGAAGATAAAGAAGAGCAAGAGCAGTGGACCCAGAGCAACAAACGTTGCAGCCATCATCAAGTGCCATTGAGCTCCTTCGCTCGACTGAAACGAAGCGATCCCCACTGTAAGCACGCGCATACTCTGCGAGTTCGTAATGATCAGCGGCCAGAGGAAATTATTCCATTGCTGGACGAAGGTAATCACCGCAAGCGTGCCCAGAATAGGCCGGCTCAAAGGGATAATAATTTGCGCAATAATCTGCAGCGTATTCGCCCCCTCAATGCGGGCCGAATTCTCAAGATCGGTCGGAATAGTCTTAAAGAACTGGCGCATCAAAAAGATGCCATAAGGCGTTCCGAGCACGTAGGGAAGCAACAGGCCAAAGTACGTATCGATCCAATGAAACGTCCGCATGAGAATAAACAACGGGATAAGCGTCACGATATTGGGAACCATCATCGTCGCCAGATAGAGCCAGAAGATCGTATCGCGTCCCGGAAATTTCATACGCGCAAAGGCATAGGACGCGAACGTACTGAAGATGAGCTGGCCCACGGTTGCCACTACTGCAAAGATAAGCGTCTGCACGATATACGATGGAAAGCTATATTGCGTCAAAACGCTTATATAGTTGTCTAGCGTAAACGTGCCTGGCAAGGACCACGGAGCGCCGGCAAAGATCTGGCTGACAGGCTTGAGCGACGTCAGCAGGGCCAGGTAATAGGGAAACAACGAGACAATCGCCCCAAGAACCAGAATGATATACCAGATCGCATTCGCCAGAAGATGGCGCAGCAGCCGATTACTCGGCGCGGGCCGCTGTCCTTGCTCAAGCCGGAGCCCAGCCTCAAGAGAAGACATCGAGCATTAACCTCCCTCATCACCTGGTCAATAGAGCCTTATAGCCTGCAGCCTATGCGCCAGCTCAGCAGGCTCGTGCGGAGCGCTAGACGAGCCAAAACCGCTTGCCCTCCTTGACCAGCTTGATGCTACTGGAACTAACTTACTTCGTATACCGTCCGCTTGCGGAAGTAGAGCGCCTGAACCAGCGTCACAAGCAATAAGACTCCAAACAGCACCATTGAGAGCGCCGAAGCATAGCCGGCATGAAAAAACTCGAAGGCCTGCCTGAAAATATAGAAATTAAAGGTATTGGTAGCGCCTCCCGGTCCCCCATTGGTCATCACATAGACCGTATCGAAGACCTGGAAGGAACCGATGATATCAGTCACAAGCACAAAGAACATCGTTGGATTGAGCAGAGGCAGCGTAATGCGAAAAAAGGCCTGAGCCGGCGAAGCGCCATCGATGGAGGCGGCTTCGTAGATATCTTGCGAAATGCTCTGAAGCCCGGCCAGGAAGAAGAGCATATTATAGCCCGTATACTGCCAGATATTGACAGCCGCGATAGCCGGCAGGGCCAGTTGTGGCGACGAGAGCCAGGTAATATTATGCAGACCAAAGAAGCCAAGGAACGTATTGAGCGCACCGTTGGCCGGATCAAAGATCCAGCGCCAGACAATGCCCATTGCCACAGGCGTGGCCATCCAAGGCACAACGTAAAGCGTGCGAAAGATTCCTATTCCTCGCAACTTCTTATTCATAAGTAAGGCCAGCAAGAGCGCCAGCACCGTCTGAGCAGGAATATTGAGTAGCACATAGCCAATCGTCACGAGCAGCGAGCCGCTCACCACCTGGCTATGGAAGAGCGTGTTGTAGTTCTGGAGACCGATAAAGCGCGGCGCCGAAAGCAAATTCCAGTTGAAAAAGCTGAGGACAGCCACTGCAATAATCGGCAAAAGCAAGAAAGCCAGCAAGCCGATAAAGCTAGGCAAGAGAAATGCATAGGCCAGCAAGGTAGTCCGCAGGCGCGCCTTAAATTGCTGAGCATGCACCCTGGCTTTACGCTCGCTCGTATGGATGTCTATCTCCTGGTGTACTTGCATGTTGCAGACCCCGATTCAAGCCGAGATACAGCTTATCTCAGCGACATAGCTTCACATGTGGACATAAGCAGCCCTGGCAGGATGGCCGCGAGCGCGACGCCAAGCCCTGGTGCGCCCGCGACCGGCAAATCAGTAGGCGTTAGCTGCCTTCGCTAGTAGCTCCGCTGATTGCGGCATTGCCCTGCTGCACAGCCGTATCAGTAGCTTTCTGTACAGGGATCTGCCCCAGATACATCTGATTGAAAATGTCGTTAATCTTTGTCTGCGCCTCGTTGAAGCCTGGCGTAATGGGGAAGCTTACCGTAGCGCCCTGGGCTTCAGTAAAGAATGGAGTAACGTCGATATCCTTCTTCTTCCAGAAATCGGCGAAGTTCTGATCAGCATTCTTCACAGCCGGCCAGACAATACCCTGACCGCCAATGAGCTCCTGGGAATGAGGAGAGGCCAGCCACTTAACCAGTTCCCAGGCCTCCTGAGCATGAGCGGTCTTGGCCGAGATGGCATCCGAGAGGCCATTGAACACACTCACGCGTCCTTTGGGTCCGCTGGGCAACTGAGCAATACCAATGGGGAAATTTGTTTGCTGGGCAATGTAGGAGACATTCCACGAACCAGTTTCAATCATCGCGGCCTGGCCACGAGCCAGCATCTGGATATCCACATTTGACACGTCGTTTGTCTGGGAGGCCGGCGGAGAGACATGCCATTTGGCGATCAGATCGACGAGGAACTGTAAGGCCTGCACCGACTCGGGCTGATTAAAGACAAACTTCTGGCCAAACGGCTTGTCAAGGAACTTGCCACCATTCATGGCAATATAATTAAGGTAGGCGCTCTGATTGCTGTTTAGAGAAACAAAGCCATACTGCTTAATATTTTTGGCATCGAAATCAGGCTCGTCAGCGTGCTTGCCACTCTTATCGACTGTGAGCTTCTGCAGGAGCTTGAGGAACGAGCCACCGTCAGTAGGATTCCAGTTAAGCTTATCATCGGGCTCCTGAACATTCATCTGCTTAAAAATATTCTTGTTGTAGATAAGGGTGATGGTATCCCAGTCCTTGGGCATGCCATAATATTTGTCCTGGTACTGGAATTGCTTGATCAGCTGAGGATAGTATACCGAGAGATCAAGCTTGTCCTTCTCAATCAAGGGAGAGAGATCCATCAATACGCCCTGCTGGGCAAATTGGGGAAAATAGGCCACGTGATCCCAAAATACATCGGGGGCGCTGTTACCGGCGAACTCGGTGTTGAGCTTCTGCCAGTATTGGGCCCAGGGCGTCTGCTGAATGGTCACTTTGATGTTGGGGTGCTGCTTCTCAAATTCATCGATGGATTTTTGATAAGCAGGCTGCTGATTCTGATCCCAGAGGGCATAGGTCAGATTGACTTTTCCGCCCTGAGAAGCCGTGTTGTCGGGCGAACCACAACTTGTAAACACAACAAGCATGAGTGAGAAAATAAGGCCAAAGGCCATCCATCCACCGGGGCGTCTCGGATCAAAGGCGCTACGCGTGCCGCCATTGCGCTGAGCAACGTTTGCCAGGCCTCTACGCCGATGAGCAAGTTGCATTCCTTGTACCTCCTCTTAGGTATAATGCCGTAAAACATTTATCAGGACAAAAGGATGACCATATCTTCACGCCTAACCGCTTAAAAAAATTGTAGAGATACTGTGCCCACGCAATTAGATAACTTGAAAAGTTGAAGCTTGCACTTAGTGAACTAGCGAGATTGTGGCCCTGGTCATACGCTCTTGTCCCCTGTTTTCCTCTCCATTGAAGACAACACTAAGTTTCTTCTCCGATGGCGACTCCCTCCTCGCCGTGTACACGTGTACACTTTATTGAGAGATAGTAGCATCAAAGGTCAAGGATTGTCAAGGGCAAATGTGGAGTTGCGGTAAAGTTCCACTCCCTTTCGGCCGCGCCAGAAGACAGCTATAGCCCGGCGCAGCAAGTGAGAACTCTTGACAAATGCTGAACAAAAGACCATACTTACACATTAGACAAATAACACGTGTACACAGGAAGCGTGAAGAGGTTTCTATGGTGACAAGTCAACAGGTTGCTCAGCTCGCGGGAGTCTCGCGTGCCACGGTCTCGCGCGTGCTCAATGGGTCACCTCGGATCAGTGAGGAGGCCAGGCAACGCGTGCTCGCAGCTGTCGCAGCTCTGGGATACGAGCCCGACACGGCTGCGCAGAGCCTTGTCAGGCAGAAATCGCGCATGATTGCGCTTGGCCTTCCGGGCCAGGACCCCAGCCCGTCTTTCTTTACAAGTCTAGGGAAGACTGCCCATTATTTCTATATTGACGTACTGGCACATATTGAGCAGGAAACGTTTGCCGCCGGCTATGATCTCATCATTCCTTCACATGCCAGAAGCAAAATTGCCGAGGGTTACATTCGTGGCCTGCAGACGCGCCGCATCGCTGGCGCGCTTATGCTCTCAATTTCTCCAGAAGATTCACGCATCGAGGGACTTCTGCAATCTAATATACCAACTGTTTTCGTCGATACAGCCGGCATGGGAGAGCGAGCCATCCACATTCGTTCAAACCATCAGGATGGCTCGCGCCAGCTTGTCGAGCACCTGCTCGCCCTGGGCCATCGGCGGATCGCCTTCGTCATTGGTCAGCTTGTTGATATGGCGGCCGCTGAACGCTTTCTGGGCTGTCAACAGGCTCTGGCCAACGCGGGCATTCCGCTTGATCCCGCTCTGGTCTGTCAGACAGGCTGGAATACTGACGAGGCATACCAGGGCGCCCTTGACTTATTGGATCGGCGCCGGGATTTCACGGCGATTGTGGCTGGAAGCGATCTGATGGCCCTCGGCGTTATGCGGGCGCTCTACGAACGCAACCTGCGCGTGCCCGACGATATTTCGCTAGCCGGAGCTGACGATGTAGTCCTGAGCCAGTTTGCCATTCCACCGCTGACGACGATCCGGCAAGATCGCCAGCTCATCGCGCAAGAGGCGGTCCAGCGCTTGCTTGCATTGATTGAGGGTCGGGAAGTAAGTTCGTTCATTGCGCCAACACAGCTCGTCATTCGCAACTCAACAGGTCCCGTGCCAGAACGAGAGTAATTTTCAAGGTTCGAAGCGTAACATTGCGGCAAGAGCTGGATTCTCGCGCCGCAATAGCTGATAGCGCTCCTCGCCCAGGACACTGATAAGACTGCGCCCCATAATCTCTTCTTTGACATACTCCGTAGCCAGCAGGGCAACGACGCTATTATGTGTCCAGATACCTTGATCGTGGCCGCTGCCAGTTAGCTCAGCTACGGCCGTCTCCTCGTTGTCGCTCACCAGGACCGAGAGCCGGCGCCCGTTCAGACGCTCCTGCGCACTTTTGCCACAGAGAGTTAGATCGTAGGTATAGGGAACGCCTAACGGGAAGGTGCCATAGATGGCGATCTGCAGTTCTACGCCACGCCGATGGGCCTGGCGCAAGGCTTCAGCCAGCACGACAAGCTCTTGATCCCAGAGGGCGGCAAAGATACGCTGCGTACTGCGCGCAATGCTGCGAGCCATTACATCGATAATATTCTCGGCTCCAGTCAACGACCAGGTGAGATTATCATCACGTTCCTTGCCTAGCTGCCCCAGCCTCTTCTCCACAGCCTGAAAAGTTTCTTCAGTGTGCTCACGCAGGCGCGCCAGCAAATCCCGGTAGGGCACGGGTGAATAGAGGGTGGTTTCTGAGTGGAAAATGAGAACTGCACCTTTCTGATGAAGACGCTGCAGAGTTTCGTAGATTTTTGAGGGCGGGATGCCCGAAGCGCGGCTTACCCCATGCCCGTTCATTGGCGATTTTTGCAAAAGAGCACAATAGGCACGCGTCTCGTAAGGCGAGAAGCCAAACGCGCTCATACACTCTACCAATGTTTCTATCTCGTCCATACATCTATGCTCCTTCGCTTAAAGAGAGTGGCTGGGGTATGAAGAGTCCAAATTCCAGATAGACACTCTTCAGGATTGACAAGGCCCAATCTTTTGTTTACTATACTACCATAGTAGGCAATGACTACCCCGGTAGTATAACATATGGTTTCTAGTAGTTGCCCTTGGCAAAAGGAGGCCTATCTTGTTAAGACAGAATATTTCATCGGGCTCACCTTGGGAGTCCATCGTCGGCTATTCGCGCGCCGTGCGCCTTGAGCGCTTCGTCTTCGTTTCGGGAACGACGGCCAGCGGGCCCGATGGGAAAGCTCTGCATCCCGGCGATGCCTACGCGCAGGCCCAGGAGATCTGGCGCAGAATCGCAAAGGCCTTGCGCGAAGCGGGAGCCAGCTTAGAGGATGTTGTGCAAACCCGTACATATGTTGTGGACATCACGCAATGGGAAGCCATAGGTCGTGCTCAGGGCGAAGTGCTCGGCGAAATTCGGCCCACGGCGACGATGGTCGAGGTGAGCCGCCTCATCGATCCCTCGCTGCTTGTCGAGATTGAGGTCGTTGCCCTGTTACCCGCAACGAAAGAGGGATAGAAGCGTGTTGAGAGAGCGTGCAATAGTTATCTCGGCGCTAGCCGCATTGCTGCTCGCGGTTAGTCTATGGGGCCTGGCTCCCGTAGCTAACCGCTACCTGATTACCTCAGCGCTGAGCGTCAAGCATCTTGTCTTGATGCGTTTTAGCATCTCAGCGTTACTGTGCATCCCGCTTGTCCTGCGCATCCGCAAGCAGGGCTGGGGAAAGCGCGAATGGCTGCGCGCCTTGCTCTGTGGTCTGGCCAACATCCTGGGCTACAACTTGATGATTACGATAGCCGTGCAATGGCTACCGGCTGGCATGACAGGCTTGCTGGCCTCTACCTCGCCGCTCTGGATCGCTCTCATCTCGTGGCTCTTCCTGCGCGAGCCACCAAGCAGAATAGAGCTTATAGGTCTGGCGCTTGGCCTGCTGGGCATCCTGATTCTGATCAGTTGGACCGTCTGGCGCGCGGAGCAACGCGAAGGCTTGCTGCTAGGCATGGCCATGGCCATCTTCGCGTTGCTCATGTGGGCCATCTATACTTTAGCCGTACGTCCGCTCAGCCGTAAGTATGGCTCACCGGTTGGCTCAGGTATTACGACGATACTAGGCACGCTTCCGCTTCTCGTTCTGTGGGACCCGCATGTGCTACCCAGCTTTACGCAGCTCAGCGGACCTGCCTGGCTGGCCTTTGCCCTCCTCGCCCTGGGAAGCACTGTCATTGGCATTATGCTCTGGAACTTTGGGGTAGCCCATCTTCGCAGCACACAAGCAGCCAGCTTTATGAATCTCTTACCCATTGTCAGCGTGATTGGAGGCAGCCTGTTGCTCCACGAACAGATCACTCCCGTCGTGATTATTAGTAGCATAATCATTATCACAGGCATTATTGTCGCTCAGCTTCCTTCGCTACTGTCCAGCTCTTACAAGAGAACGTTACGCAAGCAGCCATCGACCGCCAAGTAGCGCTCATGAAAACTACCGTTTAGATCGAGCGAGCAAACTAGAGCTCATCATGCTTTGTTGCAATAACACATGGGCTGTCTTCATCAATGAAAACAAGGCAGCCTCGCCAGATAGCTTGCTCCGACACATTCCTCACGATCCACAGCTCTATTTTTCGCTTTATGCCACAGCAGCACAGAAAAAATTGAAACGTTTCTCTTTACTCAACGACTTACTAGTGAGATCTTAAACAGCAGATGTAAAGGAGCGGAAAATAGGTGCAGGAGCAGCAAATGATATCTGAGGGATCACTTATCGCTGATCTCTATGAGCGCTTTGCCCCGAACGTACTAAAGTATATACGCCGCCACGTCGCTACAAGAGAGCAAGCTGAGGATATATTGTTGGATGTATTTGTCGCGGCCTTAGAGAAGCCAGGCTTTGCGCAATTGGATGAGCAACAACAACTGGCCTGGCTACGACGCGTCGCGCATAATAAATTTGTCGACTTGCAGCGGCATGCACAGCGGCATTCTCACCTTCCGCTAGAGACGGTTGAAGGCATGCTAAGCGATGACGAGCTTGCCCCTGAGCAGGTTATCTTGCGTCAGGAAGCGCACGAGCATTTAAGAATGCGCCTTGACGCTCTTCCAGTGACCCAGCGCGAGGTATTGCGTATGCGCTTTGCGAGCGGTCTGCGCTGCCTGGAAATTGGGCAAAGGATCAACAAGAGCGAAGGCGCGGCGCGCATCATACTTTCGCGCACGCTCAATCTCCTGCGTAGCAGCTACAAAAGAAATAGCGAGGAGGCAGACAGTGAATAAGCATGAGCAAATGTTTCGGCCAGAGGAAGTTGATGAGCAAATAGATGAGCTTGTCTGGGGACCGCAGCAGGCGGAAGCCTCGGCCAATGCCTCTCTCGTGAAAGAACTCTATAACATTCATCGGGAAGAGCAAGAAGAGCATGAGATATTAGAAACGGTACGCGCACGCCTGCTGAAGCAAATTGAAGAGAGAACTCCCGCAAGCTTAAAAGAAGCCCTACACGCGCAAGATGCCAGGCAAGAGGCAGAATTAGTCATATCCAGCCTACCCTCTAAAAGTGAGGCACGCACACGACGCACGTTCAAAGGCTCCGCCATGCTTGTGGCTTCAATCCTTTTTATAGTTGTGCTTACAGGAAGTGGACTTGCTCTCCTCACGTTTGCACCAATGCGCCAGGCCACTCTCCTTTCTTCTCAGGACATGACTGCCCCTCTTTCGGCCACGGGCATTTATGTAAGTGGCAGCGGCATCATCTACCGGGCAGATATCCAGACGGGCAAAGTGCTATGGACCTATCGCTTGGCGAGCTCGAAGTTTAATAATATCCAGATCCTGCAGAGCGTTACGCGTTTGATCGTCGCTGACGATAAGGTCTACGCATTAGTCAGCGGTCCTCTAGCAAAGGGCCAAAATTCGGGCGATCATATTGTGCTGGCCCTGGATGCCAGAACTGGCCAGAAGCTCTGGTCCTACGAGGCCAATAGTGCTGAGGAGAACAGCATACACGGCCTGACGCTCATGGATGGAATGCTCTACGCCACAGTGAACGATGCCGATTCCACCATAATTTATGCCATCGATCCTCATTATGGTACAAAACGACTTGTCTATGAATTCATGCCTACGTTCTCAGACATCCATCTCACAGGGGATAATCATATTCTCTACCTGGCGACATCTGATGGACTACGCGCGATCGATACAACAAACGGTGGCTCCCAGCTCTGGTACGTGCCAAGACCCGATCCGAATCCAGATATGATCTTGACTGGCCTTCACGTGCGCAATAATGTGCTCTTGCTTGCTCTTTCCAGCAATGAAAAAGGCTATGTCTATGCCTTTAACGCCAGGACTGGTCAGAAACTCTGGCAATCAGAACAAACACACGAGCTCGTGATGGATCTTCTCGCCACAAATAACGCTGTATACTTTGGTTCGCCTGATTATTGGTTTTATGCCTATGATTTGCAAACGGGCAAGCTGCTCTGGAAACAGCAGCTTGGGGCTATCGAAGAGGCTCCAGCCTACGATGGCAAGACAATCTATGTAGCGGTGAATGGCGATGCCAACTCGTTTTATGGCGTAAAGGCTTTGAATGCAGCAAATGGGCATGAACTCTGGCAAGCCAGTACCAATGGCACCCCCGGCCAACCTGTCTTCGCCAATAATACGATTTATGCCCTCAACGGTGGGATCTTTGCCTTCAAAGCTAAAAATGGCACTCTCCTCTGGAATGCCGCTGCCCCTACATTGCCAGACGGAACTCCTAGCTTTGTAGTAGCTACAATCCAGGTTGTTCCATAGAGGTAAAGAATTTACCGAATTAACGAGAAGCGAGTAGCAGAGAAGCATACCTGGCGTCAGGGCCTCTGCTACACGCTTTTTTATGCGTGGTCCACTAGAGAAGATGCCAGCGTTGGCAACAGCCTCACGCCGCACGCCTGCATATAAAAGGTGCTCTGGTTTCTCACAGGTACCTACAGCACTTTTTAGTGCCTTCTTGCCAGAAAAGCCTTGCTCCCTTAAAGTAGCTTTGAGGGCAGAGACGCCGGGCTCGCCTCAACTCGGTCGTAAGCAAGTACGCTACTGAAGCGGCAAATTTCCTGGAGATGGAGATCTGATATGTATCGATCCTTTCGTTTTGGCGTATTGATCGGGCGCCTTGACACGCGTCCCACCTGGATAACGCAGGTGCGCAAAGCAGAAGACCTTGGCTATGCAACGCTCTCGATCCCCGATCACGTGACGGGAGCCCTTGCGCCTCTTACGGCACTGGGAGTCGCGGCAGGCGTTAGCAGTACATTACGCCTTGGTAGCTTTGTCTTCAATAACGATTATCGCCATCCGGCTGTGCTGGCCAAGGAGCTTGCTACGCTCGATGTGCTATCTGAAGGGCGCCTTGAAATAGGTATTGGGGCTGGCTTTCTTGAGAGCAACTATACGCAGATGGGCCTTCCCTTTGATGCAGCTGATACGCGTATTCGTCGCCTGGAAGAGGCTATTAAAGTTATGAAGTTACTCTTCACGACGGAAAGCGCCACTTTTTCCGGTTCATTTTATACGCTCAACGAGATGAGCGCTCAACCGAAACCGCTGCAAAAACCCCATCCGCCCTTGCTGATCGGCGGCTCGGGCCAGCGTTTGCTCTCACTGGCCGCAAGGGAGGCCACAAGCATCAACTTTGGCAATTTAGGCAGTCATGAGCTCATTGAGCAAAAAATTGCCTGGTTCAGAGAAGCGGCCGGGGAGCGCTTCGATCACATTGAGCTGGGCTTTCCCACCTTTGGGGTACATCTCAACGGAAGGACGAGATCGGGGAGCGAGGAGACCAGGAGCACAGGCGGGGCCCCACTCTTTGCTCCTCCCGCCTTCCAGGTGCTCAGCGGCAGCCTTGAGCAGATTCGTGAGGAACTGCTCAGGCGGCGAGAAATGTATGGCTTCTCCTACATTCAAGTCCAGGAAGCTGACATGGAGGCTTTCGCTCCGCTTGTTGCCAGCCTGAGCGGCAAATAAGCTGCAAGCGAGTTGGCTACACTTTATCGATGGAGCCTTACTTGTCCCTGGTGGTCCCCGCCTGCGAGCTCCACAGCCAATAGCGTTCATACGTATATTGGAGCAGACCTATAGTCGCAGCCTCCTCATCAGCAGAGATCAGACCACTCCTGTGCTGATTGGTTGGCGCATCGCCTATCAGGGCAGACCAGGGCTCGCCCAGTGTTTGCTGGCACCAATGTGCGGCAGCAGGTTTGGAGGCTACATCTGCGGTGCCAAGCGTATAGAGCAGACGGCATAGGGTCAGGACGACAAAGGCTTGATTTTCGCGCTCACGCAGCCAGGGCAGCCAGGTGGGATCATGCTCCTTATCGTCCAGCCACATCTGTGGAATCGCGATGACAGCGCGCCGCATGGCAGTGGGATCAATAGGAGCGATAAGCGCGCGAAGAGAGGGACCAACAACGCTCACCCCATACTCGCGAAGTGTATAGAGCTGAAAGATCCAGCCAATTTCGAGATGATCCATATTGAGCTCGCCACCTTTTTCAAGCTGGGGATAGCGGGCTTCAGTTGGGGCAAGGTGATTAAGGGCTTCCCGAGGAATATAGGCCACCTCTATACGCTTCGCCCAGGGTGAGGAACTGTTGGCAAAGCGCGCATGCATCTCGCGCAAGGCCGCAATGCGCTCAGCTGAAAGCTCAGAGGTCGTTACGACGATAAAGTCAATATCGCTGTGGCCAGGATCGAAATCCCCCAGGGCTAGCGAGCCATAGAGATAGAGACCATAGAAATGATTCTCCTGACCACCTAAAAGGGCCTGAATGCAGGCCACAAAATCGCGCAGTACCTCATTAACATCATTGTAGCGCGTCGGTTGTAGAGCTTTTTCCATGCATGCCACTTTCTAGCAAACTATCGCGCATAAGGCCAGCCTGACGCTTGAGCACTTCCAGATGGTCAGTATATCTGCTTTCTTATATTCGTGCAAGCGCTTTGCTCCTGGAGCATGCGCAGAACCTCCTCTGGCTCTGTTCGGATGCGGCCTCCTATATCACTGGAGCAATCTTGCCGGTTGACTGTGGACTTGTGATGCCTTGATCAATTCCCATTGGGGAAGCGTGTAAAAAAGACGAAAATTACGCACGCATCCTCAATACAAAATCATTCTCTACAAAAAAGAGTTAACTATGCGCTAAGCAGGATTGCATAGACATTTTTGCTTGACAAAATTTCCCCGCTTTGCTAAAATTTGATTAAGCAATCAAAAAACTGTTTATTTGAACAATAAAGACATGATGCAACCCATGTCGTTAGGCTGTTGGCCATTGCGGAAAATATTGCTATTGTAACAAGGGCATGTCTCTATCTCTTATGAAGAGGGGCAAGGAAAACGAGAGACAAAATGAGTGATCAGAAGCAAGAGAAAGTGGCAAAAAACGAGAAGATAGAAGAAAAGCACTCGTTCATCGCCGAGGCCAGGCGGGCGCAGATCATCGATGCAGCCATTACAACCCTGGATGAGATAGGTTATATCAACGCCAGCCTGGCCCAGATTGCCAAGCGCGCCAGGATCAGCACGGCTTTAATCTCCTATCATTTCCGTGATAAGCAAGATCTGATGAACCAGACCTTAGTTACGCTTATAGCCGAGAACACAGCGTATATCTTAGACAGAACGCAGGCTGCCTCGACCGCGCGGGAGAAGCTTCGCGCCTATATTCTTTCCAGTCTGACCTACCAGGCGACGCACCCAAAGCACAATACGGCCCTGTTGGAGATTATCTTCCATGCGCGCACACCCGAAGACGTTCCCTACTATAAGCTTGGTGATGAAGAAGAGGAGCAACTGCTCCTCGAATTGCAAGAGATTCTGCGCGCCGGGCAGAGCACAGGAGAATTCCGCCAGTTCAAGATAAGCGTCATGGCAAACGCCATCCGGGGAGCGATCAGCGAATTCATGCTGAATCCGAACCTCATTGACCAGCTCGATCTTGAAGTATACAGCGCCGAGCTCGTGGAGATCTTTGAGCGCGCTATCATGAAGAATCAAGAAAGTGCATTTTCTTGATTTCTCAACATTCATGAAACGGAACCATACCCACTGTTCACGAAAGGATAGTTTATGATTAACAGCGAGGATGCTCTCAAGCGCGTGCAGGATGGGGCAGCGCCAGAGGACTGGCATGTTCATTACGCCAAAAAGGATTTTTTTGTTGAGCAAGCTTTCATTTGCTTCTTGCTGCTGTTCGTCTTAATCGCTTTTCTTGTCTGGTATATCCTGAATCCGCACATGATTGTCATGCGCGGCTTCCTTCTAGATTGGCTGCCAGGACCCTTGCGCACATTCATCATAGCCAATTTTTCGGGATTTCTACATTTTAGCAATACACAACTGTGGCGCATTCTTGATTATCTCTCTGCGGCTATCGTGGGCGGCTTCCTCCTGCTGGTCGGGCTTGATGGCATCGAGAATGCCAAAAAGCCTCACGCACAGCTCTTGCTGATACGTCCGGATGGTCTTATCCTTAAACAAGAGGAGAATAAAACGACAGTTATCGACTACAAGGCCTTGAGCGACCTCATCATTAGCGAGTATAAGGACGACAAGGTAAAGCTGGCCCTCATCAATAAAGAGGACGGCGAAGAAAAGACGCTAGCCCTTGATAAGCGTTTCGGCGATCCCAGAAAGCTAGCTCGCGACATTCTCAAGGCCTATCAGGACCAGCAAGCGGGGGAAGCGCGCCGCTAACCCTGCGTTATTTATCCCAGGCTAAAATTATTAAGCATACTCAGCAACTAAACACTTGTATTCGTCCCCCAGGCCGTGAGCATACGCCAGGTAATCACAAGATCGGGCTGCTGCAGGTCGCTGAGCATGCGCTGATAGAGCTCCTCGTAGTCCTCTGGGAGCCCTCGCCATTTCCGAATAAAGGGTAGAGCCGTGCGAAAGCCCAATTTCATATCTTCAGCAAAATGCTGCCCCTGCTCGGTTCCCATGCGGTATTCGGTAACGTACTCGCGCGTCTGCACCTGCTGTACCCCATGCTGCTGCAGTAAGTGCGCCAGCTCACTGACCATCCCATCGCTCTTTGCTGTAAATAAATGCCCAGCCTGGTGGAACGCCTCTACGAGAAGCTCAAACAGGCGCTTACTTGCCACACTGCTGCTATAGGTCATCGCATCGCTCTCCGTGACACGAATCACGCCGCCCGGCTTACATATGCGCTGATACTCGCTGAGCAGCTTGGGCCAATCCCAGGTCCGCAACCAGCTGCCCGCCGCACGATGATTGACCAGATCAAAATAGTGCCGAGGGAAATCAAGCCTGCGCAAGGCATCCATCACCTGAAACTCAACGCGCTCACTGACGCCTTGAGCCTCGGCTTGATCGCGGGCATACGCCAGCAAGTTCCTGCTCGCATCCACGCCAATGAGCAGCGAAAGATGGGGATAGGTTTGCGCGGCTTCAATGAGCCAATCGCCGGTTCCACATCCCACATCCAGGATACGGGAAAAGCGGCTCGGATCGGGCTGTTCGGGCAGCACACCACCCATCGCCTTAGTCAACATCTGATCCTGAATATGCAGACGAGTCAACTCGGCTTCGTTAGAGCGATCCTGGACAAAATAGGTGCTTGGTTGTTCTTGGGGTTGCTGAGGAGAGGATGTCACGCTAGCGCCTCCTTGCTCTGGAATTCTGCCTCTCTGCCCCATGCTCTATGTAGCATGGGCTCATGCTCTCAGTATAGCAAATCTTTGTACATCGTGTCGAGCAGCTAGTACCCGACTTTGGTCCTTTCTTTCATTCTTCCCGTGGTTCTGCGGCCATCTGGGAAAGCGAACATACTGAGCAGCGATGATCTTGAGCCGAAGGCTTAGCATTGCTGCGCAGCCTGCCATCTCTGGCGCAAGACATGCTTTTGAATCTTCCCTCCCGAGGTGCGCAGCAGCTCAGTTACCGAAAGGAGCTCGGATAAAAAACGCAGATCAGGATGCTCCTTCACACCTCACCTGGATGGCACAGACCTCGGACAAAAGCGCCGAGCTGGCAGGGCAGGCCCGCGAGCTTCTCAAGGCCTAGCAGGGCCAGCAGGCAGGGGAAGCGCGCCGCTAGCTCTGTATCATTTCGCCGGGTTAATATAAACAGGCACACTAAGAGACTAAGCTCCTACGTTTGTTCCCCAGGCCGTAAGCATCGGCCAGGTAATTACCAGGTTGGGTTGTCGCAAATCATTCAGCATGCGCTGATAGAGCTCCTCGTAATCCTCTGACGGCCCTCTCCATTTCCGAATAAAGGGCAAGGACGTCCGAAAGGCCAGCCTCATATCTTCAGCAAAATGCTGCCCCGACTCAGTTGCCATACGAAATTCCATCTTGTACGCGCGCGTCTGCACCTGCTGTACCCCATGCTGCTGCAGCAGGCGCGCCAGCTCACTGACCACCCCATCGCTCTTTGCTGTGAAAAAGTGTCCAGCCTGGTGGAACGCTTCTACTAAGAGCTCAAACAGACGGGTCAAGGCCTCACTGCTGCTATAGGCCATCAAATCACTTTCCGTCAGTCGAATCACGCCGCCCGGCTTACATACGCGCTGATACTCGCTGAGCAGCTTGGGCCAATCCCAGGTCCGCAACCAGCTGCCCGCCGCACGATGATTGACCAGATCAAAATAGTGCCGGGGAAAATCAAGCCTGCGCAAGGCATCCATCACCTGAAACTCAACGCGCTCGCTGACGCCTTGAGCCTCGGCTTGATCGCGGGCATACGCCAGCAAGTTCCTGCTCGCATCCACGCCAATGAGCAGCGAAAGATGGGGATAGGTTTGCGCGGCTTCAATGAGCCAATCGCCGGTTCCACATCCCACATCCAGGATACGAGAAAAGCGGCTCGGATCGGGCTGTTCGGGCAGCACGCCACCCATCGCCTTAGTCAACATCTGATCCTGAATATGCAGACGGGTCAACTCGGCTTCATTGGAGCGATCCTGGACAAAATAGGTGCTTGGTTGTTCTTGGGGTTGCTGAGGAGAGGATGTCACGCTAGCGCCTCCTTGCTCTGGAATTCTGCCTCTCTGCCCCATGCTCTATGTAGCATGGGCTTGTGCTTTCAGTATAGCAAATCTTTGTACATCGTGTCGAGCAGCTAGTACCCGACTTTGGTCCTTTCTTTCATTCTTCCCGTAACCCTGTGAGCTTCCAGGAAAGAGAGCGCTCTGAACGGCGATGATCTTGAGCCGAAGGCTTAGCATTGCTGCGCAGCTTGCCATTTCAGGCGCAAGACATGCTTTTGAATCTTCCCTACCGAGGTGCGCGGCAACGTATCGACGAGTTGAACGAAGCTCGGCACCTTGAATTTCGCCAGCCGTGCGCTACACCAACTCATGACCTCTTGCTCACTGATACTACTGCCCTGACGAGGAACTACGAAGGCAACGATGGCCTCATCACGCATAGCATCGGGTACGCCAACCACGGCGACATCAAAAATGGCTGGATGCTCTTTGATAACACTCTCAACCTCACTAGCAGCGATGTTCTCTCCCGCACGTTTGATCATATCTTTGCGTCGATCTACAAAGTAGACATAGCCATCCTCGGTATAGCTTACATTGTCGCCAGTGTAGAGCCAGCCATCCTTAAGAGCGGCCTTTGTTGCGGCCTCATCCTTATAATAGCCGCGCATCAGGGAGATACCCGGCAAGCCTCCTACCAGCAACTGGCCCACTATACCGGCTGGTACATCGTTCCCATTATCATCAACCACCCGACAGACATAGCCAGGCGCGGGCCGGCCTATCGAGAGCGGATCGCGTTTATCATCAAGCGGATTCATCAGCGGGGTGCCCATGGTTTCCGTCATCCCATAGATCTGCATGAGGGGCACAGCAAAGCGCTCTTCCCATTCCTGTAACTGGCTGGGGCTGAGATTCTGGGCAAAAATCGCTAGCCGCAAGCGATGGCTTCGCGCCTGAGAATCATACGGTTGGGCCAGCAACATACGCATGGGAGCCGCAAAGAGACTGGCTACGCTTGCCCGATGGCGTATCGCCTGCGCAAAATAACGACTAGCGCTGAAGCGGTCCATCAGCAACAGTGTGGCTCCCGTTACTAGAACTGACATCATACTGTAGTACTGGGCATTACCATGAAAGAGAGGCAAAACTGTAAGGAATCTATCTTCTGGCCCCAGGCGCATACCTTTAGCAATGGTCTCGCCGGCATAGACATAGTTGGCATGGGTTACCAGTACCCCTTTAGGCTTAGCGGTTGTGCCCGACGTATAGAGAATTGCGGCCTCATCCTCAGAACGAACCTTGATAGATGGCGCGCTGACAGTAGAAGTGCTGCGCATGGCAGTCGCGAACGGTTCCTGATCGATGATGAAGACCTCTTGCAACACTGGATAGAAAGCTCTGATGTCCGCAAACTGCTGCGCATAAGCAGGCGCGGTTACGCTGATTTTGCATTCCGCATGCTGCAGAATATAGCTCAGTTCGTTGAGGCTCGAAGCTGTATTTGTGGGAACAATGATAGCTCCCAGGCGCGCACAAGCGAACCAGCTAAAGACAAATTCGGGGCAGTTCGTGAGATGGATGTTTACCTTCGTCCCCTGGGACACACCATGCTCATAGAAGAGGGCCGCGATCCGGTTGACGATTTCATCAGCCCGTTTCCAGCTAAATGTCTCAACCTGCTGCGCCGTATCCTCAAAGATCAGGAATTCGCGCTCAGGTTGATGGCAAGCGTGCGCCGCTAGCATGCCGGCAAGAGTACGCTTGCCAACGCTGCTCAAGATATGCATAGTTTTTCTCCATACCTCTCCGTGCCGCCTGCCAGCGCGATTTTTATCATCACACTGGCAAGCTTATTTGCGCGCGAGAAGCGCCCAAACACAATACATAGAGAGGCTAAGCGCGGTTTCCAATCCGGTTAGCCAGAACCCCTATACCCTCTACTTCAGCTTCCACAAGATCGCCGGGCGCGATCCAGCGCTCCAGCTCTAAGCCGCAGCCACGCCCTACCGTACCGCTGCCCAGCACATCGCCCGGAAAAATCTCTTCCTCATTCGAGAGGTATTCAATGATTTGGGCAAATGAGAAGCGCATGCGACCAATTGTACCGGCTGACCATTCCTCGCCATTCACCCGCAAAGTCATTTGCGCATGTAATGCATCGAATTCGTCCGCGGTAGCCAGGCAAGGGCCAATAGCTGTCGCGAAATCCTTGCCTTTGAATGGTCCCAGCCCTACCGACATCTCGCGCATCTGGATATCGCGCGCCGAGAAATCGTTGAAGATAGAATAGCCATAAATGTACTTTTCTGCCTCGGCAGCGCTGATGTCTTTGCCTCTGCGCCCAATAATTGCGCACTGCTCCAATTCATAGTCGAGTTTCTGGGTATAACGCGGCCAGCCCACGGTCTCATCCGGCCCAATAACGGCATCAGGATTGCCTTTATAGCAGACGGGCATATTATACCACTCCACTGGAATGTTTTTCAGGCTATTGAGCACGTGTTCCTCAACAACCATGAAATCATGTATGCGGCGCGGTCGCGGGATAGGCGCACATAAGCGCACATGCTCCCGCTGAAAAACGAGTTGCTCGCCCTTTGCTCCCTGCTGCTCTTGTGTTGGCAGGACGAGGGCCAGGGCCTCGCGAACGGTTTGCAAGGTACGCTCACCCCCGGCGATAAAGCTTATCATCTCCACAGGAGCCAGAAAATCGGCCTCCCTGTAGGCATCCTCGCCATGATGCGTACGCCTGAGATATTCGGCTACAACGAAATTCGCATCAACGATTGTCTCATCGTCGCGCCACACGCCTACACGGCGGAAGGGACCCAGGACGGTTTGCACTTCATAGGTTACAAGTCTCATTTCACACCTTCTTCTACGGCAATGCGAGCCTCTTGCTGCGCCGGAGCCTTGAGGGGCTCGCGCGCAGCAAAACCAATCACAGCAAAAATAATACTCACCACGCCGAGAAATATCCAGGCTCCTGTAAAACCACTGGCGGCTTCAATCAGGCCAAATCCGAGCGGAACAAGGAAGCCACCTACCGCCGCCAGAGTGAGCATCAACCCTTCAGCAGTAGCAACATCCTCGGGAAAGATCTGGTCACTATAATGGCCGGGCGATGCCGTCCAGGCGGCAAAGCTATAGATAAGCAGGAAGCCCACGAACACGGCAATGATCCAGGTGCCAACGACACCAGCAAAGGGCAAGACAAGCAGACCCAGACCAAGGAGCAGAGGAGGGGCAAGAATAACTAGCTTCAAGGCGCGCGCGCGGTCGGCGAAGTAACCGCCAATAATCGAGCCGGGGATGCCAGCCAGCACAATCACAGCGGCCATAAGACCAGCCTGCCCCTCCGAGAAATGGAAGGTGGCTACCGCGTAGGTGCTCATGAGCTGCGATGCCGTAAAGTAGGCTCCATAGGCTCCCAGGAGAGCCAGGCCAAGGAGCCAGAGATCCTTATTGCCGAGCACGCGACCAACCGCTGACCACCTGATCGCCTTTGCCTCTAGCTCTACTTGCTCATCGTCTGGCGTACGCAACCAGACAAGCGAAACGGCGAAGATCAGCATGCCAATCAAGCCGCCAATGAGCAAGGCCATGGACCAGCTCACGGCCTCAATCAGACTGACCCAGGCAAAAAGGCCAAGGGCCGCACCAAGCGCAAAGGCAGCTCCGCCAGAGATGCCGAGCGCCAGAGCCAACTCGCGCCCGCGGAACCAGCTAGTGACCATGGAAAAGCCGCAGCCCACGAACAACGAGGCACCTACACCTGTGATAATGCGCAAAACCAGTAACCACGCATAGTCTGGCGCTAGAGCTGTGGCGATTGTCCCCAACGATTCGAGCAAGATGCCGGCTAGCAGCGTATTACGCAAGCCAAAACGATAGGCTAGAAAGCCTGTAGGAATGTGGAAGATGCCATAGCCAGCCAGGAAAAGCGAGATGAGCAAGGCCAGTTGCGGAACCTGCAACCCGAAGCGTGGCCCAATGACAGAGAAGGCGGCGGCGATGTTAAACCAGTTTAAGGTTAACTGGACAAAACCGAGCGAGAGAAGCAGGAGCATCCACCAGCGCGCAGAGCCATCTCTTGATAACGATGTTTTCATGCCCGTATACCTATTCTTTTACTATAGCGACTGGACGCGCCCAACCGCCGCTCGCTCCCTGGATCTTCACAGGAAAACAAGATATGGTGAAACCATATGGCTGGGGAATCTTGTCGAGGTTGGCAAGTTTCTCAATCTGGCAATATTCCTTCTGGATTCCGGCAAAGTGGGCTTCCCACACAACGCGGCCATCGCCTGTGCGCTTGAATTCTTCGGCCATATCCTCAAAGCGCCTATCAAAACCATACATGTCAACGCCGATAACCTTGATGCCCTGGTTGACCAGCCAGAGGGTCGAATCCCAGGTCATGCCAGGCTGCTCAAAATATTCTGGCTGAGAGAGAAACTTGTCGCGCCCAGACATGATCAGTACGATGTCAAGTGGCTTTAAGCGATAATCGATGCGCTCTAAAGCTTGCTGAAGATCCGCGATGGTGATGCGCTCTTTGGGTCGCTTGTGGCGCATATCCAGCACAACTCCATCACCATAAAACCACTCAAGCGGGCACTCATCGATAGTACGCGCTTTCTTGCCTTCACTCATTGGGCCATAATGCCAGGGCGCATCGACATGGGTTCCGGCATGCGTAATGAGCGTGATTTCTTCAAACGCAGCACCTTTCCCCTCTGAAAGCACGAGATCCTTCTCGGCAACGCCAAAGGCCCCTTTCATCCACTCAAGACCTTCTCCTTCATGGGTGAGATAATGGAAGGCCGGTTTCCAGGGATCATACAAAGCCTGATTTGCAAGCGGCACACTTAGATCAATGAAACGCATAGGTATCCTACCTTTCGTGAAAATAAATACTGCAGAAAATTCAAGACAAGCGGACATACTGTCATGTTGTGTAATAAAACTTATTTCTCAAAGCCGGCAGGAACGTGGGCTATCTTGCGTACATTAGAGCCAACGCACAGTGTTTAAACAGGCAATCAGTGTTTAGACGACGATCCCGAGACGCAGGGCAGTTGTTGCCAGGTGGGTACGATTGCGGCATTCAAGTTTCCGCTGCAAACGACGCAGGTGAAAGCGGATCGTACTTGCCTCGATATGCAAAATTTCTGCCATCTCTTCATCCGAGAGGCCCAGCGTCAAAAGATAAAGAATATTCCATTCGCGCTCGCTGCAATCGTAGCGGCGGTAGACCGGCTGATTCTCAGCAATAAGCGGCCCGTTGCTAAGAGTGGCTTCCTGAGTACGCCGCCAGAGTGCATCGATAGCTTCTATCAAGAGCTTTGCTACATCTTCAGAGAAGGCGTTCTGTGAGCGCTTGGCGCCATAGATGAGAAAACCGGCCCTGACAAAAGGTACGCAAAGAACACTCCTTATCCCTTCAACCTCTACAACTCGGTAGGAGCGAAAGCGATTATCGCGGTAATAGTCATTGGTCCAAACAGGAGCAGAGTGCGTCCAGGCCCAGCCACCCTGTCCAAAGGGGAGGTGCATCGTATGGTAGCTATATTCATCCGAACGTAAGCCAAGCTTAAGCCCAAGTTGAAATTTAGCAGGGTCCTGGGTCTGCGCTTTGGTATACATCACATCAAGCTGAAAAGAGGAGAGAAGTTGGTACAATGCGATCTGCATGCGAGTCGTGGTTCCATCCAACTCTAGTCTTTGAGATGGTAGCTCATTGTTAGGAATCATCACTTATTCCTTTCTACTGAAAGGTCGCAATGTGGATCATCTTTTTCTAACTATACCATTGAAGATGTTAACAAACAACTATCAATATTGACAGTCAGGGTTATTTAATTTTTCTGTTTTGCCCCACCCACCCGAGAAGAAGGGAAAATGGGGCACGCCCCATGCCCCGGCAGAGGGCTGGCTGTCCTCTGATACCTGTCCCCGGACAGGGATACCTCTCTCCCAGAGAGGGTGCCCTCTCCAGTGGAGAGGTATCTCCTGCTTCTCTAAAAACTAAATAGCCCTTGAGCGCGATGCCCCCTTAACAATCCCATTCCGGAGATAAAGGCAGGCGCGTTCGACTATTAGCTGTATCCCTACCGCATTTTCCTATCAGCAGACTAGCATAGGGCTCAGCCAAAGAATGTTAGGGCGACATCCCCTTGCATTGACATAATGCTCGTAGGGATGTACATAAAGTAGTAACTATGTCCGCTTATCCCGAGAGGAAACCGCCAATGATGGATGATGAACTAGCTTTTGCCGAGCAGATGCAGGATCTTGAAACGCTCATGCGCACAGAGCAGCCGGATATTTATGCTATTCCAACGCACGCGCCCGGCCCACAGGGTAAGCTCCCTTGACACCACAAATGTTGCGCGAGTGGAGCAGTGGCGATCTCTTTGGCCTGACACAGAATGTTGGCATGGGCTGGGACCCGAACAAAGTCTTGCGCAAACACATTTTGCTCCTTAGCACGCAGGGAGGCATACGCGCAGAGGATGGCACACCTGTTGCCCTTGGCTATCATACAGGTCACTGGGAAGTTGGCAGCTTGATGCGCGCGGCAGCTCTAGAGCTTCAGCGCCTGGGTACGGTCCCTTACGCGGCCTACGTGAGCGATCCCTGTGATGGCCGCTCGCAAGGTACAACTGGCATGTTCGACTCGCTGCCCTATCGCAACGACGCCTCACTCGTCATGCGCCGCCTGATTCGCTCCTTGCCCACGCGCAAAGCAGTCATGGGTATCGCCACCTGCGATAAAGGCTTGCCGGCGACAATGATGGCCCTTGCCTCGTTGCGCGAGCTGCCCGGCATTCTCGTTCCTGGCGGCGTAACCCTTCCGGCGGAGCAGGGCGAAGACGCGGGCAAAGTACAGACGATTGGCGTGCGTTACGTACATGGCGAGATCACACTTGAGCAAGCAGCGGAGGCGGCTTGCCGGGCCTGCGCCTCGCCCGGTGGTGGCTGCCAATTTCTTGGCACTGCCGCGACATCCCAGGTGGTCGCGGAAGCCCTTGGTATCGCCTTGCCGCACTCTGCGCTGGCGCCTTCAGGTGAACCGATCTGGGAAGCTATGGCCGTACAGGCAGCGCGGGCGCTGCTGCGCCTGTTGTTGCTGGGCTGGGGCATGCAAGACATCCTGACCTCGGCTGCGGTTCGCAACGCGATGGTAGTTCACGCAGCCTTTGGCGGCTCGACCAACCTCCTGCTCCACATTCCGGCCATCGCCCACGCAGCCGGACTGCCTACGCCCGGCGTTACCGATTGGCAGCAGGTCAACCGCGAAGTGCCGCGCCTGGTCAGCGTGCTGCCCAACGGGCCTGTAGATCATCCAACCATTCGCGTTTTTCTGGCTGGGGGCGCGCCGGAAGTCATGCTCCACTTGCGGCGCAGCGGCTTGCTGGATACAAGCGTGCGCACCTGCAGTGGCCATACGCTGGACGAAGCCCTCAACTGGTGGGAACAATCAGCGCGCCGGAAACGCGTGCGCGAGCGGCTGCGCAGCGCTGACGGCATTGATCCCGACGACGTGATTATGGACCCGGCCAGGGCACGGGCTCGTGGCCTGACCTCTACCGTCACCTTTCCGATTGGCAATCTGGCCCCCGAAGGCTCGGTCATCAAATCCACGGCGATAGATCCCAGCGTCGTTGATGCCGATGGCGTCTATCGGCATACGGGTCCGGCTCGCGTTTTTACCAGCGAGCGGGCGGCCATCGCCGCAATCAAGGCTGGACATATTCAGGCCGGCGACATACTTGTGTTGATGGGACGCGGACCAGCGGGTACCGGCATGGAGGAAACATATCAGCTCACCTCCGCCCTGAAGCATTTAGATTTCGGCAAACGGGTAGCCCTCGTAACCGATGCGCGCTTTTCTGGTGTATCTACCGGCGCCTGTATTGGCCACGTCGGCCCAGAAGCGCTGACCGGGGGACCGCTGGGCAAGGTGCGCGACGGCGATATCATCAAGATCGAGATAGATCGTCAGCGCTTAGAAGGTAAAGTCGATTTTATCGGCGAAGGTGAAGAGCGTTTTAGCCCGCAGGAAGGAGCGGTAAGGCTCAAGGCACGCTCACCGCATCCAGATCTAAGGCCCGATCCGCACCTGCCCGACGACAGCCGCCTATGGGCAGCGCTGCAGGCGGCCAGCGGCGGAGTCTGGCGCGGCTCCGTCTATGACGTCGAGCGCATTATCAAGGTTCTCGAAGTCGGGATGCGCGCCCTTGGCGAAGCAAAAGAGGCAAACAGCCAGGAGCATTCGCCACAAGACCAGTGAACATGCGGCTCTGACACACCTTTGGGGATAAACTGATCTATAAAGAGGGACAATACGAACAATCTCATGTAAAACTTTCAAGCGCCAATAGAGGTTTCCCAGATTTTCTCTCTGCTCTCTCCTCGTGATCACGGAACTGTAGCTTTGAATATGGCACGAGCGGTATCCATCGCAAATGCTACAGGTCGTCAGAGTCTCCAATTGGACATGAGTGTTGTAAAGTAGAAATGTGATCAAAACAAAGAAGTCAGGAAAGGACCAATACTCATGAATGAATTTGAGATCAACCAGTATATCACTGATACATTTGAAGGTGTGGATGTCGTGACCGATTCTGGCAACAGCTTCTTCTTCCACAACCCAGATAGCACCATTCCCCCAGATCATCGGGTTCCGTTTGTGACGCTGGTGATCAACGATCTCTATGACCAGTTCTCCAACCTCAACCGCCCATCGGTCTTTCGCTTGAACATCGGCATCGGCAAGCAGACGTTTCGCTCGCTCTTCGGTGAACCTTCGCTGCCTTCCGACAGAGACAGCGCGGCGATCAGCGGCGAAAACGAAAGCTCCTATGACTTCACTGCCCTGGATCAAATCATGCCTCACCCGGTGTATGGCCGAATCTTCTGGGTGTGCGTGCTCAACCCTGGGAAGAAGACATTTGAAACAAAAGTGCATCAGCTTCTGACCGAGGCGTATGAGCTGGCAGTGAGCAAGCATAAGAGGCGGGTAGTTCGCAGGTAAGCTCCAACAGGCATCTGGCCCAACACCACCAGGCACATCTCACACCATATCGCCCCTTATCGAAAGCCGGTCACAGCGGAGCGCCGCCGAAGCAGATCTCGTTTCCGTCAGAATCGCGATACGTGACCTTGCGCACACCGTTGGGATAGGTTTCCTGCTCCACCGGATCGAGTCCCCGCGCGGCTATCTGCGCGACGAGCGCATTGAGATCATCGACGAAGCTCAGGTGCACGGCGTGGCCAGCGTGCTCCGGCCGCTGCACAATATACACAAACCGATGCTCAGCAAGCTCCCATACAGCCTCGGTTTCGTGTGGGAAGAATGCGGGTGGGCCGCCCAACAGCCGTTGATACCACGAGAGCGACGCCGCGTAGTCGGCGACTGAGATTCCCGCGAACAGATCGAGATTCCTGGTAGTAAGCATTCTTCGTGCTCCTTTCTCCATCTTGCTCGGCACAGCACACCAGCCAGCCGGCTCATATGATGGGTT
Source organism: Ktedonosporobacter rubrisoli (assembly GCF_004208415.1). Lineage (GTDB taxonomy): Bacteria > Chloroflexota > Ktedonobacteria > Ktedonobacterales > Ktedonobacteraceae > Ktedonosporobacter > Ktedonosporobacter rubrisoli. The sequence goes on from NZ_CP035758.1 coordinate 1,355,424, forward strand.
ACACCTATTGAAAGCATCCATCGCGTTAAAAATCTGGATCAGCGAAAAATTGCTTCATTACAATCGCCAGGTCGTTCGTCTGGTGACAGGCGAACAGCTGTGGCAGAGGGCATTGATTTAGCCGAATGGTGGACGTTCATCCACTACGCGGTACTCCATCATGTAGCCACCAATGATAGAAATGCCAGTGTCCGGTGCTGCGGCAACCTTTCTCCAGGCGTCGAGATGTTCTTGGGACTCCCACCGCTCAAAGTTATTGACCCGCCTGGGGTTGAGCGAGTCGGCGGAGATTGCCAGGTCGAGACAGCCTGGGGCCGCTCGGCCTCTCCGAAGGAGGTCCTGGTGAGCGGCAACGTACTCGTCGCGAAAACTGGCATCAACTTCCAGGTAGCCAGCAATGATCAACATGGATGCGGTTCCTCTCTAGTTATTCTCAACGAAACTGTATTGAAACAATCGGGCAGCAACGAGCATAGCATCACATCAAGAAACAAACTTCTTCTATCTTGCGCTCTTCCTCACGAAGCCTATTCTTCTTTCTGGTCTTCAGCATTCTAGCATACAGTCTGCACTCTTGAAGTTATTTTCATGCTGAAAACCAGATTTGAGCCAAGGACTGATCCCCTCATTGCTCCAGATCAGGAGATGCAAGCTCACCACAGATTGCCGGTGAGCAGCAGAGCAACGTAGAGGATAAACAGAGCCAGGAGAAAAAAGCCGGCCTCAATCAAGAGACGCTCGCGTATGCCTGGCCTGGGCTGCAATCTGCCCCAGGGATGCCAGAGGCGCAGGATAATGATACCAGCAATATCAAGCGCAATAATAATCACGATCAGGGCTCCCCCACTGTGAAGGACTAGCGCGCCGCTGCCCATAAGCGAAACGATCTGTTCCATATCAATATTGCCCCAATGAACCTTGCTGCCGCGCATAGCGCTCGCATAGCTTATAAACCAGCCAGCCAACCCCTAGATAGAGCAGAGCATGAAGCAGCAGGGCACCCAGGCTACCATCCAGCCAGGCAGCCACTAGCGATTGACCGCGCAACTGTACGGAGCGCAAGACAATCACCGCCTCAGTGGTGGGCAAGATCTTCGTAAGCAAAGTGAGCCAGGTCGGGAAAGCGCTCACCGGGACCAGCGAACCGGTCAGGAACAGCATAAGGTTCTGCAGCATATCAGCCAGGGCCGAGATCTGCTTAAAAACCAGGGCCAGACCGCTCAAGAACAGAGTAAAGCCGAAAAGCTCGCCCAAGGTCACCAGCATGATCGGAATACCCCCCATCTGAGAGGAATATCGATATGCAAGGGAATTACCAGCACGCAGGCAATCAAGCAAATCACCAGCGTCGTCGAGATGGTAAAGGCGATCATCCGACCGACTAAGAGCAGTTCTGGCCGCACCGGGCTCATATACATCTGCTCCAGGGTCCCGGCTTGCGCCTCCGCAATAATATCGTCGCTAAGATTCTTTGTAGCCATACGCGCATAAACCCAGATCACGTAACCAAGGAATTGGCCCGGCAATTGTTGTTGATCGATGCGCTCCTTGCCCAGAAAGAAAATGGCGCCGAGAAAGATCAGGCTAATGATCAGGGCTTGCATGAGCGTGTCAAATTTGTAATCCCACAGGAGCAGCAAGCGCTTGTGAGTCTCGTTAAGGATAATGCGCAAGGACATGCTAACTTTAAGCCACATGATCTTTCACCTCCTTCCCAGCAGAAAGCAAGCGCATAAACACCTCTTCCAGACTTGGCTCAAGCAGTTGCACAGCCAGCAAAGGAAGTTGAAGCCGCTCGATGTCGGCCAGGTAGCGGTACAGTTGCGCTTGATTTCCAATCAAGCCGGTTAAGCAGCTTTCCCCATCCGCGTAGCTCATATTCAGCGGGGCAAACAAAGCTGCCTGTTCAGAGCTGAGCTGGCCACGCAAGCGGATCTGATAGTGTTCCTCGCGAAAGTATTTCAGGAGATGGGTAAGTGGTTGGTCAGCAAGCAGCTGGCCATGACGCATAATCGCCACACGCTCGCATAGTTGCTGTGCGATATCAAGTTGATGCGTTGTGAGGATAACGGTTTTGCCCTGCTCGCGTGCCAGTTTGGCAACCCAATCCTTGACCGTACGTGCGGCCTGGATATCGAGCCCGAGGGTTGGCTCGTCAAGCAGCACAATCGACGGATCGGCAATCACGGCGCAGGCGATGGCAACTTTTTGCTGCATGCCACGCGAAAAAGTGCGCACAGCCGAGTTACGCCGTTCCCACAGCTCAAGCTCTTCCAAGAGTTGCCTGGCCCTTATGCGTAATTCGCGCTCGCGACAGCCCTTTAAGCGCCCAAAGTAGAGCAGATTTTCCCAGGCCGAGAGCCGCCAGTATACATTGCGTGTGCCCTCCAGAACTGCGCCGATCTGCTGCACTGCTCGGTAGCGCTCACGAGCCAGATCATAGCCATTTATCACAATGTGACCGCTCGTTGGGATAATTAGGCCGCAGAGCATCTTGATGATCGTCGTTTTGCCTGCACCATTGGCGCCGAGCAGGCCATAGATCTGCCCTTGCGCTATACTTAAATCCAGCTGATCTACGGCCTTACGCACTGACTTACCGGCGAGCCGATAATGCTTGCTCAAAGCTGTGATGCTGATCGCTGGTAAAGATTTTGCTGAAGTATCCATGCTAGACTGTTTCCTTTCAGATTGATCTCTTCCTGAGAGATATGATAGAGACCAACCCCTGGAAGCAGCACCTGACAAAGGATAGGAAAATCCTCCATCAGTCCCTTCTTGCTGGCCAATTTCCATCTCCTTCTCGTTGAAGAGGAAAAGACAAGAAAAGGAGCAGCTGATCATGAAAAGAGAAGAGGAGACACTACGTCTATGAAGAAACAGACAAAACAGCAAGCCATTCTGCACCAGCTACGTAGCCTGGCAGATCAACCGAGAGAGCAGGCGCACTATGCCCTGGAAGTACTTGAGCGAGAACGTGGCCAACAAGTAGCATCGGCAGCTCTGGCAGTTCTTACCGATATCCCACTCCCTGCAGGGCGTCCACTCTTGCGGCAGCTGTATGAGCATTACGCTGAAGCCGGAGTAAAGCGCGACGCAGGAGGCGCTCTACGCATCGCGCTTATCGGTGCATTGCTACCGATTGTCGAGCCTCAGGATCAAGCGCTGGCTGAGCGCGCGATCTCGACCTATGAGTTTATGCCGCCAAACCGCGAAGAATGTACAAGCGGCCTTCGCACGGCAGGACTTGTTCTCTTGAGCAATCTCAATCATGTTCTGGCTAGCTTCCACTGCACACGCTTGCTCTTTGACGAGTATACGTCATGTATGTCTGGTGAACCAGCAGTGAGCGCGGTTCGACTTCTGGCGAGCCTGGAGAGCAACTTGCTCTACCAGGGGCATCTACTGCCTCTCTATAGCTATCTCTTCCAGCGCAAGTGCCATCCGGAAGTTGAAGGGGAATGCCTCAGGCAGCTCGCCAAAGCTCCAGAAGAGATAGTTGAGAACATTCTCTCCCACTACACAACACGCATCTCGGTTGGTACTGGCGCTCTGGTGCCGCGCCACGTGGGAAAAGATGATGTGGTGCTGCTAGGGCTCTTTGATCTGTTATTGGCACATTCCAAAGGAAGTAGCCTCTCTTTTATCGAGGAGTTTTTGCACGAGACACGGCGCTACAACATCTATCACTATGTGCTAACGATGATCATAGCGAATCATTCGTCGCAGGCATGGGAGCTGTTGCTGAAAGTAGCGCAAGATGAGCAGGAACCAGAAAAGATTCAGCTTTTATTGGCTGCACTTACTCTCGTGCAACATGATCCAGCGATTGAGAAATTGATGCACCAACTACGACAGAAAGCCGTATAGACATTAAAATCCACTGTTCCTCAATTTCGGATTGAGTGGACCTACAAGAATTGGTTGTGCCCAAAACGCGGGGCTAAAAAGGAGAGAGATGCCTGACTGTGGTAGGATGAAAAAAACCACGATATCCAGCCCAGAAAGGAATCTCTCATGCGCATACAAGTATCGCTCACCCTGGAACTGAATGCAAGCGCCGATCTGAGCCAGATGGAAGCACAGATCCAAGAGGCAGGCCAGTCCTGCATGCGCCAAGCGCTCAAAAAAGCGGTGGGAGCTTGGGAACAGGCTCACCGCAGCTGCCCCAGATGTGGCTCTCAGCTTGTCCGAACGGAGGGAACCATCCCTCGAAGCATCCTCACCCTCTTCGGTCCCGTCGATCTGACCCGCCGCCGCTTCCGCTGTCAGCGTTGCCAGAGGCGCTTCACTCCCAGCGGCATCCTGTTGGCTGGCTTGCAGCTCAGACGGGTGAGGGCTCCTTTGAAAGAAGCTGCCGTGCTCGCTGGCGCCTCCTGGCCCTATCGCCACGCCGCCGCCTGGCTTGCGCGCTTGAGAGGAGCGCACATCAGCGCCGAGGAGATCCGTCTGCTGACCAACCAAGCCGGAGCGAGCTGTGCCCAGCGGCACCTCAGTCAAGCCAGCCAGCAGCTGACCTCTCCCCCAGCGCCTGCTCAGGCTGCAACAGCCAACAGATCTTCCAGCCCCCAGGAGCTCGCCGTCATCGGCTTAGACGGCGGTTGGGTCTGCAGCCGGGAGCAACGAGGAGGCATGGAAGGCAAAGTTGGCGTGATTGCCAGCGGCTACGAAGGCGGCAAGGAGCCCGAGGAACCCAATGGGAACATGACCTGGTTCCATCTGGCCCGCTACGTGCAAAGCCACCGCCATCCTCCCCGGGTCCGCAGCCGCTGGAACACCCGTCGCTACGTAGCCACCTTTGCCTCCTCGCGCATCTTGGGAACCCTGGCGGCTCAGGCCTTGCAGGAGCTTGGCCTCGCTTCCCAGCCTCAGGTGGTGGTGGCCGATGGGGCTGGCTGGATCAAGAAAGAGACGGACACGCATTTTCCAGAGGCCCAGCGCATTCTGGATTGGCCCCATTTGTGGCGCACGATGCGCAAAGCCGCCAACGCGGTGCGCCTGCTGAGAGCGTGCAGCGCCAAGGCCCACGCCCAGCAGGTGGAGCATCTGGGCACCTGGTTGTGGAACGGGCAGGTCGAGCGGGCCCAGGCCCTGCTTGAGACCTGGCGTCAGGAGCTGGCGGCTCGGCAGGGTCCTGCGGGACCAGCCTTGCGACAAGCGATCACGTCTCTGCAGCAGCAGCGCGACTGGATCGGCTCCTATCAGCGCTGGAAAGAGCAAGGCTTTCCGGTAGGCAGTGGCATCATCGAACGGGCTGTGGCCCTGGTCATCAATCGGCGCATGAAACGACGAGGCATGCGCTGGTTGCGTACCAATGCGAGCGCCGTGGTCGCCTTGCGCGTGGATTTGCTCAATGCCGATTGGCAACGTCCTCGCTCCTCTCGTTGCTTTCCTTGATGCTCCATGGCCTCCCTGTGCTTGAGCTTAGCCCCACGTTTTGGCTAGAACCACAAGAATTAGGGCTAAGCCTTGCCGCTTTTCGTGAGATACTCATAGATAAATAACGTGATGTAGCAAAAGATGTAATGAAAGGATATTCCAATGACTGTGCAGCCTTTTAAGAGCCTTATCCTTGAGCTCTTGCAGCAGGGCCACCACGATGAAGAGGCTTTTTTGCAGGAGCTGTCTGAGGCCGAACTGAATGCTAATGGAACGTGGAAACTGTGGTCTGTCAAAGATCACATGGCACATAAGACGTTCTGGCATCAGCATCTCATTGAGAAATTGACGGCTATCTTGCAGCATCAGGCATTACCACCAGGCGAAGAAGATGAGGAACAGCTCAATTCGATAACTTTTGAGAAGCATAAGCTTCAGCCCTTTTCAGCTCTTCACGCGGAATCTGAGCGAGTCTATGTCCAACTCATTAAGATAGTTGAGCAGCTGAGCGAAGAAGAGCTGACGACTTCCAGGCGCTTCAGCGCGATTTCCGACGATTATCCCCTGTATACTGTTTTCCTGGGCAGTTGCTATGAACACGATGAGGAGCATCTCGCCTATTATTACAAAGACCGCCACGACCTCCTGCGTGCGATTCAGATCCGTGAGCGATGCGCCAGCAGGATTATGCAGGCTGAGATAGTGCCAGACTGGGTGAAAGGGAGTTTTCTTTATAATCTTGCCTGCTTTTACACAGAGCAGAAGCAGTGGGAGAATGCTGCCGCGCGCTTACAGGAAGCAGTGGCACGCAATCCTGATCTCAAAGAGCGGGCAAAGAGCGATCCCGAGCTGGCTGCCTTACACAATCAATCAGCTTGAGCCAGTTTATATGATCCACGGATTGCGAGGGAGATTTCTAATTCACTCCTGGGCCAAGACTTCTTTACTGTTATCTTGCTTGCTCAGGCGCCTGCACTGAAAATCATCCTGAAGTCAAGAAGTCGAAAGTCAAGAGTGGAAGAATGGCCCGTTGTGTAATTACCCAACGACTTGTGCTTCTACACCCGTAGCACCTTGTAGAAAGCAACTGGATCTGCTATATTCATCTTCATGGATGTGTTGGGTAATTTTTGTTTCTGCGTGAAAGAGGGAGCAGGCTCATGGCCGCGGCGTATACGTTGATCTGGCTTCCAGAACAGCAGGCCTACGCGCTCTCTCTTCGTGGACAGACCAGCATGCAACTCTTTTCTGGAGAGGATGAGAGATGGTTTGCATGGCTTGCCACCTGTTCTTCCTTTGCTTTCCAGGGCCAATCTGGTCATCTCACACTGCGCAAAGAGACCAGAAAGCGTGGGAAAGGCTACTGGTACGCCTATCGTACCCGGCGCCAGCGGACCAGGAAGCGGTACGCTGGCCGTAGTGACGATCTGACGCCCGCACGCTTAGAGGCATGTGCTGCTAGCTTTACAGATACCGAGCACGCATCCACATCGTTGCCGATCCCGGTTCCCCTGCCCAACCTCTCGCCTGTGTTGGAGCCAAAGCTGCATCTCCCTCATTTGCAAGACCCGCTGGTTACTCGCTCACGCCTCTTGACCCGGCTGAATGCCGCGCTCCAGCACAAAATGATACTGATCTCAGCCCCTGCTGGTTTTGGCAAAACCATCCTGGTGCGCCAATGGATCGAGACACAGAGCCAGGACACGCAGACAGCATGGCTCTCGCTTGATCCAGAGGACGACGATCCCATCCGCTTCTGGCATTATGTGCTGACCGCCTGCCTGGCCTTTTCTGGCCAACCTTCTCAGCATGCGCTCAGGCACCTCTCCACTGATGGACCTTTTTTTCCATTGTCGTTGCTTAAAAAGATCCTCACCGCCTTTTTAAATGACCTCATCAAGCTACCTTCTCCCTGTCTACTCGTCCTTGAAGATTACCATGTCATCACATCCTCCCAGATCCACGAATCGTTAGCTTTTGTCATCGACCACTTGCCTCCTACGCTCCACCTGGTCCTGACGACCCGTGCCGAGCCGCCCCTGCCGCTGGCATCCTGGCGAGCGCATAGAGAACTTGTGGAGCTTAGAGCCAATGAGTTGCGCTTTTCTCATGATGAGATCACCACCTTCCTGCACCAGGCACTCCCATTTGCGCTCCCCACGGAGCTGCTCCAGCCTCTTGAAGCTCATATGGAAGGCTGGCCCACTGGCTATCTTCTCCTCTCCCTGGCTTTGCAAGGAAAAAGTGAGCGCAAGGACATCGAGCAAGTGCTTGCCAACTTCTCTGGCAGCCATCGCTATGTGCTTGACTACTTTGCTCTCGACGTGCTCTCCGCTCAGCCCAAAGCCTTCCAACGCTTCCTATTGCAAACCAGCCTACTGGGCCGCATGACTTCCTCCCTCTGTGCTGCTGTCACCGGGTACCAGAATAGCCAGCAGCTCCTCAGCGAGGCGGAGCGTGCTGGCCTCTTCCTGCAAGCGCTAGGGGGCGAGCCTGCGTGGTATCGCTATCATGCTCTGTTTGCTGAAGCACTCCAGGAAGAGGCGCGTCACCGGCTGGAAAAAGAGGAGTGGCAAGGATGTTTGAGCCGCGCCAGCACCTGGTATGAGCAGCATGGAATGTTCGCCGAAGGAATCGAGGCTGCCCTTGAGGCTGAAGCATGGACACGTGCGGCAACCATGATGGAACGATTTCTTAACATGCAGAACCGCAGTATCATGTATGAACATGCCACAGTGCTCCGCTGGCTTGAACGCTTGCCCGATCAGACTCTGGAAACCCATCCGGGACTCTGCATCAACTATGCGGCAGCGCTCCTGTTCACCTTAGATCGCTACTCCCCAGCCACGATGGCCCTCATCGAGGAGCTACTGAGCAGGGCCGAACGCCTACATGAGCGAGAGGAAGCGTGGGATAAATTGAGTGAAGCGCTCTCCTGTCATGCGGAGGTGGCGCGCTGGCAGGGGAACGTACCCCAGGCAATCCGTCTGGCCCGGCAAGCGCTCCACCTCCCAGCGGACTCACAGGCGCCATGGCAAGGTACCAGCATCGTAGCTTTGGCAACAGGCGAACTTTGTGCAGGAAGGCCCCAGGAGGCCCGACGCTTGATGCTGGAAGGGATGGCGCGCTTCGAGACTCCGCTTCCGTGGTACGACACACGCGGAGTCGCTTTTACGCTCGCCGACATCAGCTTACGGCAAGGTGAGCTGCGTCAGGCCGAGCAATCCTATCGCCACCTGCTCGCTACGGCCAACGACAATCCCGTCGAGCGAGTGCAGGCGCATCTTGGTCTGGCACAGCTCGCCTACGAGTGGAATGATCTGATTGTTGCGGGCGAGCACGTGGCCCAGGCTCTAGAACTGGGGCGCACTCATCTTGAGGAGCTGGGACCATACTACGTGGAGACTGGTATTCGCTTCCCCTGCGAGTTGCTCCAAGCTCGCTTGCAGCAGGCTCGTGGCAACTACGCGCAGGCGTTGCAAACCTTGCAAGCGCTGGTATCTCATGCACAAGAGCAGCTGTGGAACTACCGCTATTACGTCCAGCTGTGGAGCTACCTCTATCGAGTGGCGCTTGCGCAACAGGCCGAACTGAGCCTGGCCTGCGGCGAGCTGACAGCCGTAGAACGATGGCAGGAAACCTGCCGCCAGCTTGGCGAGCATTTCCACGTCTTCCAGCAGGAGCAAGAAGCGCTGCTTTGTGCTCACTTCCTGATCTTGCGAGGAGAGATCCCGCAAGCCCTCCACCTCCTGAAACGCTGGCAAGATGACGCGCGGGCCAACAGGCGTCTTCGCAGCGAGCTAGAGATCTCACTGCTCATGGCCCTGGCCTACGCTGCCAGTTCACAACCCTCTCAAGCAGAACAGGCGCTGACAGAGGCGCTGAGGCTGGGGCAGGCCCAGAGCTTTCAACGTCTCTTCCTGGAGAAGGGAGAGACATTGGCAACCTTGCTGCGAGCATACCTACTAGATGCGCGTGAGGAGTCGCTGATTTGCTATGGGCGGGACGTGCTACGGGCTTTTGCTGGTTCGGGGACCAAATCTTATCCCGCATCTCAAGCGACTTCGATAGGGCTTTGGGAGTCCTTGACGGAAGCCGAGCAGCGCGTGCTTGGCCTGCTGGTTGCAGGCCGCTCCAATCCGCAGATCGCTGAGGCATTGGTGGTTTCGATCAATACCATCAAGACACACGTGCAGAGTATCTACCGCAAGCTGGGCGTCAAGAGTCGTTGGGAGGCATGCGAAGCCGCACGTCGCCTTGACATCTTCTAGCGTTTTCCTTTCCCTCGCTGGCTCAAGAGAGCGTCTTCTGTTTCCTGTCTTCACAAGATCACCTGTTAAATCACCTGAAGGAAGGATGCTGCTTCCGCCTCTGCCATCCTATACTTGTTCCACAAGAGAAGAAAGCACACAAGCCAGGCAAGGGATCTCCTGCTCGCTAGAGGAGATGTTCTTGCTTTCAATCGATGGATCAAGAAAGGCGAAAAATAAATGAAAACTGAGCATTCATCAGTTCTGGAGGCTCAATGGCTGATGTACAGGAGTGACACAACCTCTCAGGCGAATACTGTCGCTCTGTTGGTGCAACCAGAGGAGGAACTGTGATGCCTGGACCTCTCTCAAACAAACATCAAGCTCCCAAACTGTTCTCTATCAGGAGCATGTTTGTGCCGCTGCACAATCGCAATTTTTCCCTGTTGTTCGGTGGACAGCTCATCTCTAATATAGGAGATGCGTTATATTACGTTGCGCTTCCCTGGTTTATGTTGAGTAATGGTGGCGGAGCGCAGGCCCTGGGCATTGTGCTAGGGGTCTTTGGCGTCGCACGCATTGGCGGCACACTGCTTGGAGGTGCCTTGAGCGACAAGTTGCAACCACGTCGCGTTATGTTCGTGACCGACATCATGCGCATGGTTCTCATGGCGTTCCTCTCCTTCCTGATGTTTCAGAGACACCCCATGCTGTGGTCGCTTTGCCTCGTCTCTGCTCTGCTAGGTTTCTTCGGCGGCCTGTTTCTTCCAGCAAGCATGTCGATGGTGCCTTCACTTCTGGACGGCGATGAGTTGCAGGCGGGTAACTCGCTGATGAACAGTGCGACGCAACTGGCCTCGGCAGCAGGGTTAGGTATGGCGGGAATTGTGGTCGCGTAGCTGCAACCAGCGGGCTCGCTGGGCCTGGATGCAGCTACCTTCATCGCCTCGGCTGGAACTGTGTTTTTCATACGAGGCGTGCATCCCGCGAAAGCTGTCAACGCCACAACGAGTGGAATCGTCGCACAACCATTGACCTTCTGGCACCTGTTGAGCCACTCGTTCGTGCTTCAGCTTCTCCTGCTGTTAATCGTCAGCGTCTCCATAGGGACAGGAGCCATGTTTGAGGTGGCACTCCCGGCTCTGTTGCACAACCAATTGCACACGAGCGCCAGTGGCTATGGCGTGATAATGGCAGCCTTCTCTATTGGTACTGTTGCTGGCTCGCTGGCCGCTGGTGGACTGGGCAAGGTCCCGTATCGCTTAGCACTGAGTCTTGTCTGTTTTCTCATCGAAGCCGCGCTCGTCATCCTGCTCCCATTTATGGGAAGTGTGAGTATTGGGGTAGTGATCATGCTGGGAATGGGGTTACTCAATGGTCTGGTCGTGGTTACCGTGATGTCGGTCATCCAGGGTCAGCTTCCCATGCACCTCATAGGCCGCGTAATGAGCCTGATCTCCTTTGCCATTTATGGCCCGTATCCCATTTCTGTTGCCCTTGCAGGGGTCATTGTTCCACGCTATGGAAGCACTCCTGTCTTTCTTGCCGTCGGGCTACTGATAGGTGTCCCAGCGCTTGTAGGCTGCCTGCAACGCAGTTTTTGGCAACGAGGTGGGGTGAAATTGATCAGGTAGAGATGACCACTGCCAGTAGAGAAATCTGGTACAGTCCGAGAGGTTCATCTTAATAGAAGGAGGTTCAGGAGATATGAAAAACCATTCATCTGTCAGCTACTGGCCTCCTTGTTGTTTAAGTTCCTGAGCCACAAAACCCGTGCGGCTTCAACAGAGGAAAAGACGTTGAGATATCTCTTCCGCCGTAGCAGAAGCATCACGCCTCTGCTACGCGAGCGGTCTGCAATATGGGCAACACTCCCTCGTCTTAGTGCGAACCATGGTCTTCAAGTAGCATCATTTCCTCCTCCGTGAAGCGAATGCCTGCTGCGGCAATGTTCTCTTCAAGGTGCACACGTGAGGAGGTTCCCGGAATAGGAAGCATGATGGGTGAACACGTTAGTAACCAGGCTAGAGCAGTCTGGGCAGTTGTCGCATGATAGCGCTGCGCAAGGGCATCAAGGCGGCTTCCAAAGTGTTCAAATTGCCCCATGGCTAGAGGGAACGCGGGTATAAAGGCGATCTGTTCTCTGCGACAGACTTCAAATAGATCTTCACCTTGCCGGTAGGCAAAATTGTAAAAATTCTGGACAGAGACAATGGATGTCACCGCTTGTGCTTCACGAAGTTGTTGCAAGCTGACATTGCTGACTCCGATATGTCGAATCATCCCCTTGCGCTGAAGTTCAGCCAGAGTTCCCACAGCTTCTCCAAATGGGACATCCGCGTCCTCCATATAGCGGCAATGGACCAGGGGCAATGGGTCGAGACGCAACTGGCGGATATTTTCTTCGCAAGCCGCTCGGAGACGTTCCGGGCGCATATCTGCACTCCAGCTTTGATCTTTCCCCCGTTTAGCACCTACCTTGGTCGCAATCACGAGGCCCTCTGGATAAGGATATAGTGCTTCCTGAATGAAGCGATTGGCCACCTCTGGACCATAAAAGGCTGCGGTATCAATAAAATTGACTCCCAACTCGACTGCTCTGTGTAGAACTGCTTTCGCCTCTTCCGGGCTAGCAGGTTCTCCCCATACTCCCGGCCCAGGCAGTTGCATAGCCCCAAAACCGAGACGATTAACCACGAGATCCTTTCCTAACGTCAGTGTACCTGCGGCCCAAGCTGAAATGGTGTGCTGTTCTTCCATCTTCTCAAAGGTCATGGCTCTTTCCTTCTTTCTTCAAGAGGTCTGTAATACTTACAGACGTGATATACTTAAAAGTCTGACAGAAATAAGCTGATCGAGCCAGAGTCGCTTGATCGTAGGATTGAGAGTGTCAGGGAAAAGGAGTGCTGTGGAGAATGGAGAATGTCCAACGAAGAGAGATGCTTGCACAGTTTTTACGCACGCGTCGGGCTCGCCTCTCGCCGGCCGATGTGAATCTCCCAGTGGGACAGCATCGGCGCACGCCGGGATTACGGCGAGAAGAAGTTGCACATCTCGCTAATATAGGGGTCTCCTGGTATACCTCGCTGGAGCAGGGGCGTGATATTTCGCCGTCACCAGAGGTGCTTCACAGCCTTGCCATCGCCTTACGTCTCACTGCCGTTGAGCGTCAGCATCTGTTTCTCTTAGCGGGTCAGCCCTCCGCTTTTTCGGCTGCAAAGATTGTTGAGGAGGAGGATATCAGCCCCACAGTCTTGCGTCTTCTTGAGGATCTTAATCCCTCTCCCGCCTATATCATGGATTGGCGTTGGAATTATATCTGCTGGAACACTGCGGCTTCGGCTCTGGGTGTGACAAGGACATCGCCACCCTACGCTTCAAATATTGTCTGGCGCACCTTCACCTCTCGTCCAGAACCGGCAGAGTACGCTGACTGGGTGGCAATCGCGCAAAAGATCCTGGCAGAGTTTAGGGCAGAGAGTATGCAGTATGCTGACGATGAATGGCTCCAGCAGTTGATTGCGGATCTACACCGTGTCAGTCCTGAATTTCGCGAGTGGTGGTCGCTTCAGGATGTCCGTGAGCGAAGTGATGGAAAGAAAGCCTTTGACCATCCGCTTGTTGGACGCCTGCACTTTGAGCACACAACGTTACAAGTCGCTGCGCATCCTGGCCTGAAAATCATGATCTATCGGCCGCTTCCTGGAACTGATACGGCGAGCAAGCTCCACCGGTTATTCGAGATCAATATGTCTACAGAATCAGCAGTAAATTGGGTGAAATCAGCACGACTCTTGCGCGAATCTGACAAAACCAGTATGAAGAGTTGAAAAATGAAGCTTATAATGAAAGATCCTCATCAGCTGAGTTGTACCATGATCGCGCTAAAGCTGCGAATAGCCCAATCATATCTGACCACTGAGGAAGCAGTCAGAGACGGTCGGCTACCCATCCTGAAAGTTGCAGTACTCAGGTAAGGATGTGCAAGCGGCGCGCCTCAGCAATCGCCCTGGTTCGATTGCCTACACCCAGTTTGTTATAGATCTCGTGGACATACCATTTAACCGTCCCCGTCGTGAGTGTAAGGAGCGCGCCTATCTCACGATTCGTCTTGCCGCTGGCTAGCAACTGCAGGATCTCCAACTCGCGCTTACTGAGCTCGACCAGCGTCTCTCCCTGAACTCCCGGTAGTGAGAAGGCCAGGAGTAAGCGCTGACAATAGCGCGGCGCTATTCCTTGATGAGCTGCACGCTGCAGCAGGACGAACATAGCATGACCTTTATCTACAAAGGTGCGCACAAGCTCCTCAGCTTCGGCAAGAGCCAACGCGCGGGCTATAGCGCTCAGGGCACGCTCAAGTTGTCCCTGCTGCTGGAGGGTCAGCGCCTGCCAGGCGAGCAGATCAATGAGCTGCAAGATTTCTCCTTTAGCTTCGGTCTCTTGTATCAGCGGCTCAAGCAGTCGTTGGGCCAGCTCGGGACGCTTTTGCAGCAGTAGGAGCCGACTCAAAGCCAGAGCCGCATAGGGATGGAGGCAGGGATGTATTTCTAGATTAAAGCCGCGCTCACGAAGCCAGAGCTCAGCCCGCTCTATCTCGCCCTCGACCAGCCAGAAATGCGCCTGCAGGGTCTCTACCCGCTCGATGAGCTCTAACAGGCGCATGTCTTGCCGATTGGTCACCAGGTGCTGGCTGGCCGCCTTGATCTCATCGGTCAGGCCCAGAGCTATGTTCAGGGTATCGTGTGCGGCCTGAATATTAGTTCGGGCATAATGCACCTGAGCAAGCACGATATAGCCTTCGAGCAAATGCCGTATATGGGACCACTCTTTGCAGCGCTGCACGCTTTCCTGGGCATAGTACAGCGCATTATCGAGCTCGTTCCACTCGTACAACAGCTCACTGAGATACACCTGAGCCTTACCGGCTGAGAGCAAGGACGAACCACCTTGCTGAGCTGGCAAGGCGCCAAGCTCTAGCGCCCGATAATAAGTGTCGGCAGCCTGCCGAAGCTGGCCCTGGATTGCCTGCAATTTGCCAACATCGCAGAGAGCAGTCAAGGCGACAAAAAGATTGCCGCTATCCTGATTAAGCGCAACTGCCTTTTGGAGCATTTGCATAGCTGTCGCGGTCTCGCCGCGCATCTTATAAGTATCGCCAAGATTATGCAGGATTAGGCCGCGCAAGGCATGATCCTGGGGCGAAAGATACTCAAGCGCGTATTGTGCAGCATTTACCGCTTGCTCAGTATCGCCAAGATTGACAGAGACGGTTGAGCGTACTGTGGCGATCATGCCGCGCAAACGTGCTGGCGTAAGCGCCTCGCTTTCAACCAGGGCTAGCGCACTTTGCTCATGGGCCAGTGCGCGCTCGGCATCCTGCAGGCGTTCCTCAATGTCTTCAAGCTGGGTGCGCATAAGCAAGAGAAAGGCATAGGCAACCGAGAGAAAGGGGTGGGCACGCACTAGCGAGGTGGGTAAGCCGTCAAGCCACTGTTGCATCCGGCTAACTTCGCCGCGCATGAGCAGCGTCTCGGCGACCTGGATGATAAGCTGACTGGCTTGAGCAACATTGCCAGCGGCAAGGGCATGTTCAATCGCGGGCACGAGCATAGCATGGCTGGCCAGCCAGTTTGCCGCACGCTGATGGAGTTGTGGAACGTGTTCGGGCTGGGCCAGATGGAGGCGATGACGGAGGGCCGCGGCAAAGAGTTGGTGATAGCGATACCAGTGGCGCTCATGATCCAGGGGAACAAGAAACAGGTTGGCGCGCACAACGTTCTCCAGGATTTCTTGGGTGTTACCCCAGGGACAAAGGGCGCTACAGAGCGAGCCGTTTAGATCCGTCAGGATTGAAGTTTCCAGGAGGAAGCGCTGAACTGAGGGCGGCTGATGCTGCAATACTTCCTCAAGCAAATAATCAAGGATGTAGCGATCCTGGCCACTGAAGGTACGTACAAATTGCTCGCGCTGGTTATCATCGGCCATTTTTTGCAGAGATAGGGCCGCCAGTTGCAAGCCTGCCCACCAGCCCTCTGTGCGTCTGGCCAGAAGTTCGCTAGCGTTGGGGCTTAGATGCAGCTCGGCACAATCGCGTAAGAAGCTGGCAACTTCGCTCGGGCTACAGCGCAAGTCCGCGCTACGCAGTTCGAGGAGTTCGCCGGAGACGCGCAGACGTGAGAGGGGCAAGGGGGGATCGCTCCGGCTGGCGAGCACTAGATGAATGTGCACGGGCAAGTGCTCAAGCAGGAAGGCGAGGGAGGCATGGATTGTCTGATCCTGCACAAGGTGGTAGTCGTCAAGGATCAGAAAGCGGTCATGTTGCAGTTCGGCGAGGGCATTGATGAGCAGGGTGAGGATTGAGGGTATTGTTTGGGCTAACGGTGCATATGAAGAGTTCGATAGGGAAATGTGGGGTTCGGGATAAAGTTTGGCCAGTGCGGTTAGCAGGTAGTTCCAGAAGCGCGCGGGGTCGTTGTCGCTCTCGTCGAGGGTGAGCCAGGCTAGCGGGGCGTCAATTTGTTTGCTCCAGGCGCTCAAGAGGAGGGTTTTGCCTGAGCCGGCGGGGGCTGAGAGCAGGGTGAGTTTGTGATGGGCGCTCTGGGCGAGTTGGGCGATGAGATGGGGCCGCGGTAATAATTTGATGCGTGCGGTGGGAATGCTCAGTTTGGCATGCAAGATGGGGTTGATATTTGCTTCTCTTTGAGGGTCTTTTTTCTCTTTTGGTTCGATCCCCAACGGGTTCCTCTTTCCCTTTTGACTGTGGTAGGGAAGGAAGGGGTACGTTTGGGGCTCCGCCCCAAGCCCCGGTTAAGGGCGGTGGCCCTTAACAATCCCTTTTCTAGAAAACAGGAAAGTCCTCTCAGTTTCCTCAATCCCTGCCGGGTTCCTCTTTCCTTTTCTGACCTTGGCGAGCCTGGAGCGCTATCTTGGCATCCCATGGTTACAATCCCTGCCGGGCTCCTCTTCCTTTTCTGACTCCAGCGCGTTCGCCAGGAAGCTCGGTTGTTAGCCTGTTACAATCCCTGCCGGGTTCCTCTTCCTTTTCTGACTTTGTCGTATTGTAACTATCCGAGATGGTCTTGTTGTTACAATCCCTGCCGGGTTCCTCTTCCTTTTCTGACTGGATACCTTTTACCGTGTATAAAGACGGTAGCATAAGGTTACAATCCCTGCCGGGTTCCTCTTTCCTTTTCTGACCAGACTACAAAAGCTTATGCGACACTCCCATATTTCCACGTTCCAATCCCTGCTGGGTTCCTCTTCCCTTTCTGACTTTTGCAAAGAAGCTGACAAAATTATTCGTTTTCGGTTACAATCCCTGCCGGGTTCCTCTTCCCTTTCTGACTGCCCTTCTCTACTATAGCATGCAGGGCGGGTTTGTGTCTATATTTGCGAGGATCGCCAAAAAAAGTACCGTTTTCGGGCAGTCTTCTCCAGCTTTTCTAGCACGATTTGTTCTCGTTTGGCTTTTCAGGTGCTGCGAGCATCTCTGCTCAGCGATGCCGGCACACCACATGCTCGCGGATCTCCTCTTAAGATCGCCCTGTTTTGTCCCTTGTCTTGAATCAACAGATACCCCACGGAAGCTAAGGGAAATTGCGAGCCCCCCAAGCTGCTTGCTATCTTCGTTTTCTCAGGTGCGTTCATGGGCCGTGATACTCGCTGGCTGTGGGAACCCGCAGGATCTCCGGCCAGCGCGTGGTGTAGCGGGGCGAGAGTCGCTGCCGTTTCATCTCCCACGAGCGCTGCAGGCCCTGGGCGCCCCAGAAGAGCGCGCCACGCCCCACGTACTCGTTGACCAGATCCACAACGGCCATCAATCGCGCTTTGCGGGCCTCCTCTTCCCAGGAGAAAGCTCCGAAGAGATCGGGCTGCAGCACGTAGGATGGGCGCAGCTCGGAAAGATAGACGCCGGCCTTCTTGTAGCGGTAGCCGGGCCGATAGATCTGGCGGAGCAAGCGCTTAGTCGCCGTAATGAGCTCCGGGGTAAAGGCGCTGGGAAAGGGCAAGGTCAGTTCGGCGCTCCCGGCGTATTGCGCGCTCCCCCGCTCAAAAGGGTTGGTATGGATAAAAATACCTATGCGACTGGCCTGCAAGCGCTGTTTCCTGAGCTTCTCGCCGGCTCTGGCCGCATAGAAAGCAACGGCCTCTTCCAGCTCCTCCAGTCGCTCAATTGGACGGCCAAAGGAAAGCGAGGTCAACAGATCCTGGCAACGTTTGGCCTTGCTCGTGACCGGCGAGCAGCAGATCCCACGCAGTTCCAGGGCCGCCCGCTGCACCGTCACGTTCAACAGATGGCGCAACCAGCGATGATCGGCATACTTGAGCCCGCGCGCCGTCAGAATGCTTCGGCGCTGCAAGGCCTGGGCTGTCTGTCGGCCAATGCCCCAAACCTCCTGAGCATCGATCAGGCCTAAGTGTCCATCCAACTCCTCTTCTGAAAGATCGGCAAGATTCAGCACGCCGCGATAACCGGGAGCGTGCTTGACCAGATAACAAGCGATCTTGCTAAGCGTTTTGGTCGAGGCCAGACCGATCGAGACCGCAATGCCTGTGCGCTGCAAGACCTGCGCCCGGATCTGCTGGCCATAGCGGGTGACCTTTTCGGGAGGCAGAAAGGAGAGATCAAGCCAGGCCTCATCGATGGAATAGACTTCCATACGCTGACAAAAGGAGGCCAGCACCTGCATCACGCGATCCGAAAAATCCTGGTAGAGGGCATAGTTGGAAGAGAAGACCAGTCCATCATGCTGCTCCAGAAGGCAACGACAACGAAAATAGGGCGTTCCCATGGCAATACCCAGAGCCTTAGCGGCCTGGTTGCGCGCGACGACGCAGCCATCGTTATTGCCGAGCACCACTACAGGCTGATAGGAGTGCGCCTGGCGAAAGACGAGCTCGCACGACACATAGAAATTGTTGCAATCAACAAGGGCAAAGGTGCGTTGCATACAAGCTCCTCTTAGGGTCGATGGAAAGAAGAGCGGCGAAGCGTCTGCACAAGGGGAGAAGGAACCAGGGGATGGATGATCGCCGTCACCACTCCCCAGATCGCAAAATCCGTGTTCTCCTTGAGCACAAAGGGGGGATAGCGCGGATGCTCAGCTTTGAGCAAGCGGCGCTCCCCCTCGATCAGCAGGCGCTTAACCATCAGCGTGCCATGCAGCACCGCAACGATAATACTCCGATGCACCGGCTCCAGGGCGCGATTGACCACAAGCAGATCCCCATCATGTATTCCTGCCTCCTGCATCGAATGCCCCTGCACGCGCACAAAGAAGGTGGCCTCGGGATCAGAAACCAGTAGATCACCTAGATCAAGCCGGCGCTCCTCCCAGCCTGATGCAGGAGAGGGGAAGCCTGCTGCAGCGGGAAAAAAGACGGAGACGTTACTCATGGACCATTGAAAGACCTTTCTGTGTAAGCTGCTGTTGCTGGAGATATAGAACATTTATTCTATATCCAGTTGAAAGCAGTATACTCAGAAACCAAGCGAGCTGTCAAGATGACAGAACAGGCCCCAATGGCACAACCTGCAGCTATCGGCGCGGGAAGGAGACGAGAGCATCAGTCATACAACCCACCTCCTTTAAAAGGCTGCACCAGGACTGAGAATTGAAAGCCAGCCTTCCTCATAAACTTTTGACCTCCTGACGTACGTAGGATTCTGTCAGGAAATAGCAGTGGCGAGACGGATCGTAGCGAAACGGAATATGGCGCTGCAAAAGCCACATATACAGGTGGTGAAAAGTGGTAGCGATCTGCAGCCGCTTCTCTGAGGGTAACGCGACATCGTAGGCGCGATGAGCTCGATTCAACTGTTCCAGCACGTTCAAAACGTCTTGCTGGGCAGGTGAGCTTTGTGCAGTACGTTCGTTAGTCATAACTCACTATCCTCCCTTTCGACCATAGTGGGCATCCATCTTCGGTATACACTGCCAGTGGCAGTGCCCAAAGATCTTTACTTCTCAGCTACATTGTAATGTGCTTACCTAATAAGCATCTCCTTCCCCCTTTACTCGCTTGACATCTTTTATCATGTAATGTCATACTCAAAAAGGGATCACCAAAGGCTGAGTATCGAGAAAGCGCTCCGTCTTTTCGCCCTCTCAATAGAAGCATAGCATAGGAGAAACGCATATGGAGAACCTGGAACAGGAATCAACTTGTAAGGAGAAACAAGCGTAGACAATAAGCATAGCCTTCGCTACAATAGCGAAAGATGGGTGAGAATACAGGTTGCAAGTTCGGAGAAGGGAATATGGATGCTTTATTCTATTGGGGCGAGGGTGGTCAATATGGTCCATATCACGCACAAAGAGATGGTTGGCCTAATGCCGGCGAAGTACAGCGCGACTATCGCGAGAAGCGGAGATTGAGTGCTACCGAGTTCGCCGAGTGCTACAGCGAAGCATTACAAAAGCTTGGCAAACAGAACAAAAAAGGCAAAGCAGGCGCGCAAGGAAAGATATCAGGGACCTGGATACTCAATATGGAGAAGCAAAACAGGGTCCCAACCGATATTGAGCGCCGGCGCATTATTGCAGAATTGCTTGACATTCCACCAATCCTTTTGGGGCTCGCAACGCTTCAGGATGTGATTCTACAACCACAAAAGGAGATATCAATGCAACCAGCAGGCCCTCATATCCTGAACAAACTAGCTACAGATCTCACAAAATACGAAAAGAACGTTCGGGTTGCCCTACATATCCATCGCACAAGCAGTGCTCAAGGCCTGCTCCACGATATCAACACCGAACTCCAGGACCTCAAGAAGCTCGCAAGCCAGGCCAAAGGCAACTTTCTCTCTCAAGTGAGAGAATTATTGCTGAGTAACAATCTCCTCGCCACAAGAATCATGAAAGATGCCAGAGAGTATGCGCTTGCTTATATGTACGCCAATGATGCTGTACAGGTGGCCAGGAGCATGGATGATGCTGATCTTATTGCGACTGCTTACTACATGCGTGGGTGCGCAAAAGCTGAATGGGGGCGACGGGGCACAGTCAAGCAGGGCATTTTTCAGCTTGAGCCCGCTAAAATTCAAGAGGCCATTCTGGACTTTCAAAAAGTTCTTGCCCTGGCCCATAAAAAGCGGGGGCGCATTCACCCGCAGCTTGAGGGCTTTACCAAACTGCAGCTCAGCCGCGCATCAGGTATGCTCAAAGAGGGGGAGCGCGATAGCAGGATTGCCCAGGCCCTCACGATGTCTGAAGAGGTCGCTGATGTCGTGGGCGCCGATCCTATCGATGACTTCTACACGCGTGCGCTCATCACGGGCACATTATCAGGTTTACATATGGGTGGCTACCACCTTGGGCGCGCCGAGACATTCAATGCCGTTGGACTGCATGGGAAAGCGCTTAACGAACTAAACCATGTGAAAAAGCTTACCGAAGGGACCTATGGCGGTGACGAGACGCGCTATCAGGCCTGGTTTGATGTGCTCATGGCCGAATCGCTAGTGGGGCTGAAAGACTATTCCGAAGCGACGGAGCGAGCCAGGAGCGCTCTGCTCATATTTCATAACATCCATTCGCTGCGCAATATTGCCTCGATTAAGGATATTTATAGCAGGATTGCGGCCAGCAGCTACGGCCCATCAGCAGATGTGAAAGAGCTAGGCGCTATGCTCAAAGAGTGGTACAAAGACGAAGGGTAAACTTGGCGGCTGCCCATCGTAGATCATCACTGCCCCCTAGATGCGAAAGAGAAGATGTTGGGGAACGCTTGCACCTGCCAACATCAGGGGTTATACTTTTAGAGAAGTGTTGGGGAACATTTCTCCTTTTCTAGTCAGGGAGTAGCATGGCAAAAACGCGACAAGCAGCACTGATCTGGTCCCAGGAAGATCAGCAGTATCTCTGGTGTGATGAACACGCTACGGACGCAATTGATGTACGCGAGAGGCCAGAAGCGTGGCTTACGCGTCTGGCAACATCCACCTCGTTCTCTTTTCAGGGACGTGAGGGACACCTCACGCTGCTCAAAGAAGCGCGGCCAAGAGGAGGGGATGGATACTGGTATGCCTATCGGCGTCAGGGAAAACGCACGGCCAAAAAGTATGTTGGGCGTACAACTAATCTAAGCGCTACCCGCCTGGAACAGATGGCCCGCGCGCTCTGGTATCCGGCGGAGCAGAGAAACCGAGATCACTCCAACGAAGTTGGCGGAGGAGCAGCCAATGGAAGGGAGTGGCGAACGAGCAATATGGTCGAGCAGCAACAAACCAACGTATCGCCTATACCTCAGCTTCCTTTGCTTGTTCCTAAATTCCATTTGCCTCCTTTGCATCCGGGACTGGTTCCACGCGAGCGCTTGCTGACGCAGCTTGATCGTGCGCTGGAGCACAAGTTCACGCTGGTATCCGCGCCGGCAGGCTTTGGCAAAACCACGCTGGTGCGTCAGTGGGTAGCCCAACGGAGCACGCAGCCGCATGTTCCTCCGATGGCCTGGGTCACTCTAGATGGAGGCGATAACGATCCTGTGCGCTTCTGGCGCTATCTGATGACCGCCTGCCAGGCCTTTGGCGATAATATAGCTCAAGAAGCCCTGATGCTGTTGCTTAGCACGCCGCAGCCGCCGTTTGAAGCATCGCTCACCGAGGCAGCCCTCACGATATTTCTCAACGCGCTGGCGCAACGTGAGCAGGGAGGAATCTTGCTGCTTGACGATTACCAGGCTATCACCTCCCAGCGCATCCAGCAAACCATGACTTTTTTCCTCGCGTATCTACCTGCCAACATTCATGTCGTGATGATGACGCGCAGCGATCCACCATTTCCCCTGGCCCAACTGCGTGCTCGCAACGAGCTCTGCGATGTGCGCTCCTCGGATCTGCGCTTCACACAAGCAGAGATTTCGGCCTTTCTCCAACTAGAGCTGTCTGTTCCGCTCGCACCGGAGGTTGCTCAGTGCGCCAATGCTTATCTGGAAGGCTGGGCAGCCGGGCTGCGCCTGCTCCTGATTGCGCTGCGGGAGCCTGCCGCACCGCGAGAGATTGAGCCTCTTTTAAAAGTCCTGGCGGGCGGAAAGCCGGCGCTACAGGACTATTTTATTACTGAAGTGTTCAACACGCAACCGGAGCCCGTGCAGCGCTTTTTGCTTCAGACCAGCGTGCTTACGCTTTTGACGGGATCGCTTTGTGAAGCCCTCACGGGAGCACGCGAGAGCGAGCAGATCCTTGAAACAGCAGCCCGCGCAAATCTTTTCCTCGAACCGCTGGGAAGCCCCACGCGGCATCCGTCACCGGCTCAGCAGTGGTATCGGTATCATGGGCTCTTTGCCGAAACTATGCGAGCCGAGGCGCGGCGACGCCTGGGTGAAGAGAAAATTCGTGAGCTCTCTGCACAGGCTAGCTTGTGGTACGAAGCCCATCATCTCCTGACGGAGGCCGTCGAATCCGCACTCTATGCGCAGGACTACCTGCGGGCGGCTGCCTTGATTGAGCTGATACTGCGAGAGCCGCCTACAGCTTATCAGGCCAATGAATATCACACCCTGTCCACCTGGCTGCAACAGCTGCCCGAGGCGCTTCTCGCCGGGTCGCCCGCGCTCTGTCTTGGCTATGCCCGCGCGCTCTTATATCGAGCAGAAGCCTGGAGGCTTTCGCCAGCCACGCAGGCTCTGCTTGAGAAATTGTTCAAGATGGCAGAGGAGCGCTACCAGGCAGAGCACGATCTGCCACGATTGGGAGAGGTCTTTGCCTTCCGTTCCCTGGCTGCCTGGAGGCGGGAAGATGCTATAGAGGCCGCCAACTATGCCAGGCAGGCGCTTGCCTGGTTACCGGAAGAGCAGCAGGTCTGGCGCGCCCTGAGTCTTGGTGTAGTAGGAAAAGTTGAGCTGCTCTATAAGGGACGCGTGGAGGAGGCACAAGAGATGCTGGAGGAAGCATGTGCATGGTGTGAGGAGACGGACCAGAGACACGCCAGGCTCACGCGTGCAACAATCAATATCCTTGCTCACGCACTTTTTGAGCAGGGGAAGTTGCATCGTTCCTACGAATATTACCAGAAGGCGCTTCATAAGGCCAAAGAGGAATACGTCCATAGAGACATCATGGCGCATACGCTTTGTGGCCTGGCCCGCATCTCCTATGAACGCAATGAGCTAGAGCAGGCTCGGCAGCAAGCGGAAGAGTTGCTAGCCATCGGCAGGGATCTAGCCCTGGAGTATCATGAAGTGCAGGCAAGTTTGCTGCTGGCTCGTATTCAGCACGCACAAGGTGAGACCACAGGTGCACGCCAGCGCCTTGATACGCTGCTAGCTCGGCTACCTGCCACGCAACTTGACTCCGCATGGCCATTATCTCGCGAACTTCTGATCCTGCAAGCCCGCCTGGCGCTAGCAGATGGTGATCTGCTGGCGGTGCAACGCTGGATTGCTAGTCTGGAGCAGGCTGATAGCACGCAATTCCCCTTCGCTAGCGAGCAGGAAATGCTGATGCTTGCGCGCTGGCATCTTACCCTGGGCAGAAAAGAGGTAGCCCTTGGACTGTTACAAGACCTGTTGCAGGAGGCCCAGAAGGCGGGGCGCAGGCATAGCACCTTTGAGGTTCTGGCACTTCAGACCCAGGCCTACGCAGAACACGAGCAGCAGGCGCAGCAAATTCTTCTGGAATTGCTGGCCCAGACCTGCCCAGAAGGATACCTGCGCCTCTTCCTGGATGAGGGAGAGGCCATGGCAGCCCTCTTGCGCTCCCTCGTGCTGCACGTACGCGAGCAGCCTGTACTTGCCTCTCTTCAGAGCATCATACGCGCCTTCCCCGGATCGTCGAGCAAGCTCGCATCATCTCCGGCTACGCTTCTGGCCGAGCCTTTGAGTTCCCAGGAGCTACGCGTCCTACACCTGCTGGTTCCCGGTCGCTCCAACGCCGAGATTGCCGGCGAGCTGGTCGTCTCCGTCAATACGGTACGCACTCACATACAGAACATCTATCGCAAGCTCGATGCTCATAATCGCGCCGCGGCCATTGAGGTCGCGCGCCAGCTCCATCTCATTTCATAAGATAAACGTTGCAAACTCTATTCAAAAGTTTGCAAAACAGCTGCAAAAGATATCTTTTGGAAGTGCTGCCTTCATCGCGCTGCGGCGCACTCCGGGGCATGATTTTCTGCTGATCGCGCTAGTGGTCATCTGCCGTGGCGCGTTTGCTGCCTACCGTTTCCCAACAGATCCCCTACAATCATGCCGCCGATCATCTTTATGGATGATGCCGGCTCGCCTCCTAGAAACTACACTCTTGAGAGACGCACACAGGTGTGTCTTCTACGAAAAAGAGTTTTCAAGGAAGTTCCACATGGACCAGAAAGACAAGATCCATGCAATTTCCCTACCTTTGACCTGGAGGTGCTTGTCATGATAGTTGTTACTGCCCCTACGGGCCTGATCGGCCATCAAGTGCTTAACAATCTGCTCGCCAGCTCCGAGCCGATCCGCGTAATCGTACGCGATCCCTCGCGCCTTCCCGCGCACATACGTGATCGTGTTGAGGTCGTGCAAGGATCGCATAGCAACCCCGACGTCGTTACCAGAGCCTTCGCCGGGGCCGATGCCGTGTTCTGGCTGGTCCCGCCTGATCCCCAGGCAGAGAGCGTGCACGCAGCCTACGTGGACTTCAGCCGACCGGCATGTGACGCCTTCAAGAGTCAGGGGGTCAAGCGAGTGGTTGGCGTCTCAGCCTTCGGTCGTGGGGCAGCTGTGTCCGGGAACGCTGGCTATGTCACTGCATCGCTGGCTATGGACGACCTGATCGCAAGCACGGGAGTTGGTTACCGTGCTCTGGCAATGCCCGGCTTCATGGATAACCTGCTCCATCAAGTCGAATCGATCAAGAACCAGGGCATGTTCTTCGACATAATATCCGGGGACCTCAAGCAGCCAACCTGCGCCACCCGCGACATCGCCACAGTTGCCACCAGCCTGCTGCTCGATCACACCTGGAGCGGAGTCGCAAGTTGCCCGGTACTTGGCCCCGAGGACCTTTCCTACAACGACATGGCACAGATCATGTCCGAAGTGCTGGACAAGCCAGTGCGCTACCAGCAAATCGCAGGCTCGGCATTGAAGGCCATGCTGACCGGCTCCGGGATGTCCAACGCTATGGCGCAGGGCATGCTCGATATGATGATGGCCTACGATCAGGGACTCGCCACCGCCGAGCCGCGTACGCCCGAATCCACCACCCCTACGAGCTTCCGTCAGTGGTGCACGGAAGTGCTTAAGCCAGCCGTCCTGGCTTGAGCAACGTCATAGCAAACGAAAGGACTACCAGATGACTGAAATTGCAACAAACAAAGCGCCTCAGCTCTCTAATGAGCAAATCAATGACATGCTGCAGCAGATTGCCGATGGGTACGGTCAGCAGCGACGGTCCCCAGTCATGCATACACCTGCAGAGCTGGGCCTCGACTACGAGAACGTCACATTTCCATCCCGCGACGGCGTTCCCCTGGAGGGCTGGTTCATCCCGGCAGCCGGGTCTAACAGGCTGATTATCGCCAATCACCCGCTGGGCTTCAGCCGATCAGGACTGCCCACGCAGTTCGAGCCCTGGCACTCACAATGGGCGCCCAGCGGAAATGGTTTCGAGATCAACTTCATTCCTGACTACAAGATCCTTCATGATGCCGGATACAACGTCCTGGCCTACGACCTGCGCAACCATGGTTTCAGCGGCGCGGCCAACGGCGGCATAGCGTCAGGTGGCATTTTTGAGGCCCGCGATGTCGTTGGCTCGCTGCAGTATGCGCGCAGCCGCGCCGAGACGCGGGATATGGCGATTGGCCTCTTCAGCCGCTGTCTGGGCTGCAGTTCCACATTCTCAGCGATGGCACAATTTCCCGAAGCATTCAACGATGTGCGTTGCCTGGTCGCACCCCAACCCGTATCGACACAGATCATTATGCAACGTCGGCTGGCTCTGGCAGGAGTTGCGGCTGAGCGCATCAAGGATCTGGAACAGCGCATCATATTGCGCACGGGCCTGGGGTTTGCAGCCAGAAACCCGAGGGAGTGGGCGAAACATGTCTGCATCCCTACGTTCCTCTACCAGGTACACGACGACATCCTGACGCAGCCGAGCGATGTGCAGACCATGTTCGACAACATTCCCATCGCTGAGAAGCAACTGCTGTGGATCTACGGCACTACAGCCCGCTGGGATGGCTATGTTGAGTTCCAACGCCGCCCGCAGCCTATGCTTGAGTGGTTCGCGCAATATATGTCCTGATCAGCTCTATCTAGCAGCCTGCCCGGCAAGACAGTGCAAAATGAGATCGGTCATCTGCTCGCTGAAGGACGCAAGATCTGCCTGGGTGGCTGCTGGGAGCAAGGTGGAAGTTGCCAGCCAGCGAAAAAGTATCGGCCCGATCAGCAGATCAGTAACAAGCTGTAGATCGAGATCCTGGCGAATTTCGCCACGTGCTTGCGCTTTCTCCACCATTTGCACGAATTGCTGGAAGCGCGGCAGAGCCAGTTGCGCCACAAATACCTGAAACACGGCGGGATTGGCCTCACATTCACTCAGCAGCCGGAGATAGAGTGGCCGGATCAATGGCCTGTTCTGAAGGCTCTGCCAGGCGGTTCGATACATGCTGATCAGGTCAGCGCGCAAATGCCCGGTATCGATTACAGGCATGTCCGCCTGAAGATTGCGGATAGCCTCGCTCACCAGAGCTTCTTTTGAGGACCAGCGCCGATAAATAGTCTTCTTGCCAACAGCGGCACGCGCGGCTACCTGCTCGATACTCATGGCCTGCAAGCCCACCTCGGCCAATATTTCCAGGGTGGCATCGAGAATAGCCTGGTGGGCCTCTTTACTGCGCGGTCGGCCGGGCTTACGACGCGGTTCATCTTCGCTACTCTCAGGAATGCTTCTCATCGTTTGTACATCTCTTCCTCGTGCTAAATTGTCTTTATACTCGGCTCATCGATTTGCGCAATGGAGAGAGGAGCTTTCTTCCTCTCTCACACCTACCTCTCCTTTGTCAGGCTCGCTTCTATCATGTGCCGCATCTGCTCCTGAGCCTCAGGACCCAGAACACCGAGCGCGCTCAGCAAGTTGGCCAGCGGGTCAGGGTTCGGCAATGTCTGCATAGCGCGGGTAAGGTCATATATGCTCCAACGCTGATCGCTGCGAATTTCCTCCCCAAGTGACCAGCCATGATATCGAATGACAGTGCCACCATGCAGGCTGAATACTTGACCGTTGAAGGGGCAATCGGCCATGCAGAGATAGGCAACCACAGGTGAGACGTTTCCTGGATGGAAAGGATCAAACTGTCCGTCCTGAGTGGCCCCACCAATACCAGGTAAGTCAACCGTAGCGCGTGTCCTGGCGCGGGAGGGAGCTATGCAATTTACCCGCACATGGTAAGGTTGTAGTTCGATGGCGGCGACGATCGTCATGGCCGCCACTCCGGCTTTCGCTGCCGCGTAGTTCACTTCAGTGGGCAAAGGATTGTGTAAGCCCGAACCTGATGAGGTGTTGACAATAGCTCGGTCGACCTGAGGATGCGCCCTGGATTGCTCACGCCAGTAGAGCGCAGCCCAGTGGGAAACGGCGAATGTTCCCTTGAGATGTACCGCGATGACCGTATCGAACTCCTGCTCGCTCATGTTGAGCAATAGCTCATTGCGCAAAATGCCAGCATTGTTGACAACGACGTGCAGATCACCGAAGGCTTCCACTGCGCTGCGGATCAGGCGCTGTGCCCCTTGCCAATCGGCGACGCTATCAGTATTGGCAACGGCTTCCCCACCAGCTGCTCTGATCTCATCAACTACTCGTTGAGCAAGGCTGCTGTCTCCACCTGAGCCATCGACGGCAACCCCCGGATCATTGACCACAACCTTAGCTCCCTCGGAGGCAAAGAAGAGAGCATGCTCTCGACCGATCCCTTGACCTGCCCCAGTGATGATAGCAACTCGCCCAGCCAGACTTCCCATAATGATAGTTCCTTTCATTTGTATACGACCCTGTGTCGTATTCATTTCAACTAAAATATAGCACAGAACGTGGGAATACGCAAGCAGATGGATACTATCGAGGGAAAAAGAGCGGATTGAATAACTTCCCACTTCAAGCCCTTCCAATAAAGAAACATTGCCTGATAAGTGCAACCATAAAGTTGCACACTGAGGCTAAATGTGGTAATATTAGTGCAACCGATCGGTTGCATCAGGAAGGAGTTATACATGGAACCCGTTGTGATTGAACGGAGCATTGTCGTTAAAGCCGACCGTGAGCGAGCCTGGAAGGCCATCACCACGCCCGAGCTCATTGAGAAATGGTTTGAGCCAATCTATTTTGAACGCTTAGCCGTTGGTGAGGCCCTGACCTTTACCTGGGGTGGTAAAGGCTCAATTGCCCTTGTTGAGCCCATGGAACGCTTTGGCTTTCGCTGGCAAAGCGCGAAACCCCATCCAGCACAGACCTTAGTAATCTTTGTCCTGGAAACTGTCTCCGAAGGGACGCGCATCACGGTCACGGAACAGGGCTTTGAGGCGCTACCAGAAGAGATTCGTCAGGCCCACTTCCAGCAAAATACGCAGGGATGGGAGAAAGAGCTGGGCGAGCTCAGCGCTTACTTGCAGGGATAAAGCGATGATGGAGATCGAAGAGCGTGTGTTCACAGCTCTGGCAGATACAACACGGCGACAGTTGATAAGCACGCTGGCACAAAGCAGTCCCAAAACGGCGACCCAGCTTGCGCGCGAATTTCCGATCAGCCGGCAAGGGATCTTAAAGCATCTCGATTTGCTGGCTCAGGCCGGATTAGTGCGCGTACAGACGAGTGGACGCGAGAAGCGCTTTATACTCGATCCCACCTCATTGCAGGCCGCCAGCACCTGGATTGAGACAATTGGCAAACAGTGGGACGAACGTTTACAGCGGCTTAAAACTCTGCTTGAAGATGAAAACATATAATGCAATACAAACGACATAAAGCTTGAAGGGAGCGATAGTTATGAGCAACTTACAGATCACGCAAGCCCCAGCTGCCCATACGGCAATGCTGATTCGTAAGCCAGTTGCAGAGGTATTCGAAGCCTTCATTGATCCAGCCATTACAACTAAATTCTGGTTTACCAAAAGTAGCGGTCGGCTAGAGCCGGGCAAAGAGGTTCAATGGACCTGGGAGATGTACGATGTCTCCACGCAGGTAAGTGTGAAAGCCATCGAAGAGAACAAGCGCATCCTTGCCGAATGGGCTGGTTACAACAATCCCACACTGATCGAGTGGACCTTTACGCCACACGGCGACAATGCAACTTTCGTCAACATCACAGAGACTGGCTTCAGTGGCAATGGAGATGAACTTTTCACACAGGTAGTAGATTCGACCGGCGGCTTCTCCTGGGTACTCGCAGGGCTCAAGGCGCTGCTAGAACATAACGTCACCCTGAATCTCGTCGGCGATCGCCATCCCACGCAGACTATCGCTTAAAATGCGCGGAGGGGCTAGCGCGAGCTGGCTCCCTCCACAAACCCTCTTACCTGGCCGCAACGGCAAAAACTACGCTCTTGCGCTATTAAACAGCATGAATATTGGCAGTTCATCACTTTTTGTGTGGCATTAACCCGTGGGATTGAAAACTTTCACATCAAGTATGCGCTGCCAGATAGTCAAGCCAGGTTTGAATAGAGCGCTTATAGCCATCTGGCATCCGCATTTCCCGCAAGATTGGAAGGCTATGTAGTCCCACGGCCTTATGCTCCTGGCTATGATGCACACGTGTGAAAGGCTCAGGATAACAGCCATAGGTGAGGATCAAGACATTAACGCCCTCGCTGATATGATAGATCCAGGCATCCAGCAATGGTCCAATGGTAGCCTTTATGCCAAGCTCCTCCTCTATTTCTCTGAGCACGCAGGCTTCGGGAGTCTCGCCAAGTTCAAGCTTGCCGCCCGGCAGTTCCCACTCATTGCGCTCGTTTTTGAGCACCACAACTTTCCCATCCTGGCAAAGAACTCCCTTTACCGAGACGGGAAAACGATAAGCTAGATTATCCCCTGATGGGAATGAAGAAGGCATTGTCTATTCCCCATACTGCTTATGATGCTTTAAATACATTCCAAATAACGATAATAATATGGAGTTTACCGTATCACTTGTAGTATAGCATATAGCAAGCTTATAAACAGAGGATATCGTGGCGTTGCCTTAAAGCAGGTATCCCAGGGCGAGGCAGAGATAGAGAGGTTACAGCTCTCCACACCGATTTAGATCAGGCGATTGCATCCAAGTGCTCTGATCCCAGCAGGTATCATAGCAAGTAGAACAGGTTTTAACACAAGTCGAGGTATAGGTATCATAGCCGCTAGCATCGGCCTTTCCTCGCTGCACAATTCGAACGTCAAGCTCAAACAGATTCTCGTCATCCCTGCCCTCGACCATCTCCACTTGCCTCGTCACATCCATCTTCTTCTCCGCTCCGTTACAAACAATTTATTATTTCTGCAGCAAAAGGTTCTGCTCTTTATATTATACACCTAAGCCCTATATCGGGCACATCTCCCCTTTTCGAGAGCATAGCGGCCATGCCAGAAAGGCCAGATCATCATCTTTTCAATCCCTAACGGGCTTACCATTCCGATGAAGTTTTAGAATGCAAGCAGCCAGTGGAGTGGGTCCTACAATCCCTCCAGGGCTCAGTTCTCTTGCTTCCCGTGATGCTGTTAAGATAGCATATCAAACCATTGCCGGCAAGGGTTTTGGGCCTTCTCGCCCAAATGGTTAGTTTTAAGGCAGGCTTTAATCTGGCCAACCCCTGGCCATTTCTCCCCGATATACGGCTTTCCCATTCTGCTTGTTCCGCTGCAGTCAGGCGGCGAAGAGTTCGGTTAAGGGCAAATCCGCTAGGTCGCGGCGCCCCCTTAACAATCCCTTTTTTGGAGAATGGGAAAGCTCTACTGATATCTATACTTCGCCCAATCCAGGCAAGCAATCAGGTAATATAGAGAGACATGAAGGAAAATGAGATAACTTTGTGATGGCGATCTTGCGCACAACGTAGAGGAAAGCGAGCAGCACATTATGGGAAAACCAGTCTTAGTTATTGTCAATGGCTTGCCAGGAACTGGAAAAACTACACTGTCCAGGCGCCTGGCTGCCGATTTAAAACTTCCAGTCTTTGGCCGGGATAGCCTGTATGAAACCCTCTATGACGCCCTTGAAGGTCAGGCCAATGATCGTCAGTCCAGGCTGGGCCATGCCTCATTCGCCCTTCTCTACCATGTCGCCGATACCATTCTGGCGGCCGACAAATCGCTGATTGTAGAAGGGTTTTTCGGGAACATTGAGCTACGCAGCGCCGAATTTCTCCAGCTGCAACAGAGGACCGATCTTGCGCCTTTGCAAATTCTGTGCCACGCCGATGGGGAGCTTCTTCTAGAGCGTTTCCTGGCCCGCATGGAATCCAGCGAACGCCATGGCGGCCATCAGGATCGCAAATGGCTCGAACAACACAAAGAGAGGCTCCTGCGCGGTCAACTGGCCCCCCTCAAGCTTGCAGGCCAGCTTCTTGAGATTGACACCACAGCTCCCCATAGCTCTGCCTATGCCAAACTTTTGGGGCAAGTGCAGAGAGTTCTCGCCAATGGGCACAGCCTTTGAACATCTCGCCCTCGGTGTGTGGCATGACCAGAGCAATTGGCCAGGGACCTGTCACTACGCTCCTTGCTGGTAAATTAGCTTTTGAGGGAAAAGGTATAGGAAGATGGTGGAAATGAGCTAGCATTTTCTAACGGCTCCTTTAGCCGTTCAAGTGAAGTCTGCTCCAACCCTCCAATGTCACACCAGCCCTCCATAATAGACAGAGCAAAGTGCACAACAACCGCGCCAGCCATCATAAGAGACCGGCAAGGCTGCAAAGATCGGGGGCAAGCGGCTCTTTGTATCTCAGAAATAAGAACATGTTCTTTAACCAAAGGACAAGCGGACATACTTACGACATGCACTGAAGGAAAGGGTAAAAGAACCATGAGCGATTTGAAGAGCTTCAACAGTCAAATCATTGAGGAATTTCGCCGCTGGGAAGGGAATGTGGGAGAGATCAACGAATTCTATAAGGACGCCTCATTGCTTCTATTAACCACGACAGGCAGGAAAAGTGGAAGGCAGATAACAACCCCGCTGGCATATCGGAGAGACGGCGAGCGCCTGATCTTGATAGCCGCCAACGTCGGTAGTACGAAGCAACCTGATTGGTACTATAACATTCTGGCTCAGCCTATGGTTACAGTTGAGCTGGGAACAGAGAAGTTTCTCGCCAGGGTAAGCATTTTGGAAGGTGCTGAACGCGAACGTTTCTTGAGGCAGGCGCAAGCAGAATGGGACGAGTCACGTGAAAACTACCCCGAATTACCGCCATTTCCGGCAGAGACAGAGCGCCGGGTTCCGATAATCGCCCTCACCTTGAAGCGGGCCTGAACTACCTGCACAGCGCCTGGCAGCTTTTTTGGCGCCAGGTAAATAAACTGCAAGCGCTGCATGCCTACTTCTCAGAGCAGCACAACGCGCTGGCACCTGGCTCATTTATGCTAACGGCTCCTGAGCAAATGGCTAACACCTTTGCTCAGGTTCTGGTTCGGGCGAGATCGAAAACTTGCTGACATTACTAGGAAGGAAGATGCCGGTCAGGCATAAAAGTCTGGGAGCTGCTTGAGCCTTGCCCATTGTGGCGTATCGTGCCCAAAGACGACAAGGGAAACACGCCGCTGCTCAACCAGGTCCAGCAATTTACGCGTGCTAGCAATCGCCTCCTCTCCATTGTCATCAGTTGGCCCGGTGTCTCGATTAGGCACAAAATGCTGCTCTATGGCCACAGCATCAATGGCCAGTAGCACAAGCCCGGTTTGCGGAAGCGTGACGAGCACCACCTGATGACCGGGAGTATGACCCCTCGTCTCGATAAGTTCGAGGCCAGGCAAAAGCTGTACATCACCATTCACAAACTGGAAGCGCGAAAGTGGCTGGTCCCACTGGGAACGGGTTACGGCCAGGCGTGGAATACCGGCAAGCGCTGCCTCGTGCTCCCGACGCTGAACAACGAGCCGGGCGTTAGAAAAGGCCGCCAGGTTGCCCGCGTGATCCACATCATAGTGCGTACAGATCAGCAAATCAATGTCAGATGGCTGCAGACCCAGCATGGCCAGTTGAGCAAACACATCTTTCTCGTAGATGATATGCAGCTCTCGCCCTACGGCATCTACTATCGTCTCTTCAGTTTTATCGGTGCGAGGAAAACCGGTATCAATCAAAATGTTCTGACCATCCGTGGTCTGCACGAGATAACAAACAACCGGTATGGAAAATTGGCCTAAGTCAATCGTGGCGACCCGCATAAGATAAAGCCGCTGCGGGCTCACTGGATTAGCAGACATCTGTTTATCCTTTCGCATATATTGCACACTTCAGACAAAATGAGCAATATCTGATCAATAGTCAGCTATTCAAGCATGAATCAGGCCTGAGCGAATAATCAGGCAAATTCTCTATAAGCAGTGTAGCACGCCCACCACTATAGAGAAAGCACAAAATTATGCTCATAGCATAGATCAATCGCTACCATGCTATGAGCATAGCTGCAAGAATGGGAAAGCCAGGCTCGGGCCGTAGGCAAGGCAATCCTCCTGCCAGAATACATGCAAACGAGATATAATAGCCGCACGACAAATATCGATAACGTTGAGGCTATCATAACGTAATGGAAGCGCATATGGCCCGACCTGAATGTAAGCCCGGTGAGCATCTTTGGCCGCTGCGCTCCTCCGAAGAAAATGGCCAGCAGTCAAGAATAATCTATACAGAACAAGCTATTTTTGCTATAGTATAGACAAATGTTCTATTTCTGCAAAGTAAGGAAGATTTGAACTGATGCAAGACGATTCAGTAGACAGACTACGCAAGATCTGCCTGGCCTATCCCGAGGCCAGCGAGCAAGGAGAGATAGGAGATCCGCCTTTTAAAGTGCGAAACAAGATTTTTGCCATGGGCAGCAGCAGAGATGGCCGCCCTGCGGTATGGTGCAAAGCCCCTCCCGGAGCCCAGGCGGTCCTCGTACAGGCCGAACCTGAGCACTACTTCATCCCTCCATACGTCGGCCGCTATGGCTGGATTGCCGCCTGGCTCGACCGCGAAGTTGATTGGGAGATAGTGGCAGATCTCATAGACACAAGCTACCGCATGACGGCCCCAAAGCGCCTCTTAGCTCAACTTGAGTCCAGATAAGATACCTCTGGGCGGGCCGTAATCTTGCTTGACCGTGCGCTTCCGGATGACGCGCCGCGAAACGCACAGTCAACACCACAGTTTAACCTGATTCCTGGCACGCTTGGATCGCAATGCCGAAAAGAGAGCCATCGAAAAGCAAAACAAGTCTTCAAAGCTCCCTTTCTTTATACCGAGTATACGTCAACTATTGCCACTCCTGAAGCCTCAAGCGCAACAGAGCTCGGGCACGGTGAAGGCGACTTTTGACGGCCATCACGGTAATGCCGAGTTGGGCCGCAACCTCTGTTGCAGGCAGCTCTTCAAGATCGCGCAGGAAAAAGACTTGCCGATGTGAAGGTTGCAGCGTCGCAAGAGCCTTAGCGAGATCATAGCGTAGCGCAACCTGGCGTTCGGTATCCACATCGGATGGGACCATTTCTGGAAAGGCGCTACTTGCCCCTATTCGCCGCATATATTTGAGCAGCCGAGGGATTCAGTTTTCTCCAAACCGTTTTATCTCACACGTGACTTTGAAGGGGCAATCCTCTTAAGAATCGTCTTTACCAGCACGCGTCCTTTGAGAGAAGTCAGATCTGATTTTGGTAATCAAGACACAGGCAAAGCAGTATTGTTGGTACCTGACGCTTTAAAGACCACAAAAGATTTTTCCTCAAAACATCTAAAAAGCCCATTATATTCATATAAACTCTTCTATTAAGCACATATACACCTTTTCCTTGACGATTGCATGCTTTAAGTCATATACTCAAGAAGCTCGCAGAGCCTGCGGATAAATGCTGCTTTGTTATTTTTGACGCCTTAGCGCTCCTGGCCCTTCGTTTAATGAGTATGGGATCAGCAGGATCACCGCCTTCCGATACCAGTATTTCGATACAGAAGAAGCTGAACCCTCCCAGGGTTTCAAGCTTAAGGGACAAAGCGGGAATCAAGGACAAACCTCTTTGCCTCCTTTAGCACTTTGGGCGCCTGAGAAGTCAAGACAACAGCAAACTGCATCTTCCTTTTTAGCAGTGGCAACCCTCAGCCACAAGGAGAAATGCACTATGCAACTTAAACGCCATCTCACCACCTTCAGTCTACTCGTCATGGGCGTTGCGGGTGCGGTGGGAACGGGAGTGCTCTTCAGCAACGCGGGAATGACAGCCATGGCTGGTCCCTCAGTAGTGCTAGTCTGGATCATTGGAGCCATTTTCTACACATTTATTGGCTTCACCTTTGTCGAACTTAGCCTCATGTATCCCGAGGCAGGCGGGCCCTCGCGCTATAGCCTCTACTCCCATGGCAAAGTAGCCAACCTGATTAATGCGCTCTCCGACCTGATCTGGTATCTATTCGTGCCGCCGGTCGAGGCACTGGCAGCGGCCGAGGGGCTCAATCTTATCTATCCCCACCTGGTAAACACCCAGGGCAACCCTACAACCCTGGGAGCCATTGTTGCAGTTATCATCATGCTCCTCTTCTTCCCTTTCAACTACTTTGGCATCAGAGCATTCAGCCGTTCAACTAACGTGCTAGGTATTATCAAGCTTGCTATCTATGTGCTTATCGGGCTTGGCTTTCTGGCCTTTGCCCGCTTCGGAAACTTTGGGGCCTTTGGTGGCTTTGCCCCTTTCGGTGTAAGTGGAATCTTTGCGGCCATCCCGCTCGCGATGTTCGCCTTTGGCGGCATTCGCGTGCTACCCGACTACGCAGAGGAAACGCGCGACCCTAAACAGCTGAAAAACTCGATCATCTTGACGATCATCGGTCAGACGATTGTCTATATCCTCTTTGCTCTTGCCTTTATCGCCTCGCTCAACTGGTCACAGCTAGCGCTTCAGGCCGGCGCCTGGAAAGACGTTGCCAAGTTGCCCGGCAATCCCTTCCTGGTCATCGCCCAGCACAGCAATGCGCTCTGGCTCATCGGTCTTACTACGATTATCGCCATACTGGGTCCGTTTGTGACTGGCTATATTTATCAAGGAGCCGGCACACGTGTACTGTTCGCCATGAGCCGCACAGGGTTTGTAAGCGCACGCATGAAGGAACTGAGCGAGCGCTATTCGATTCCTGCGGCCGCGCTGATTGTTTTCACCATTGTTGGCGTTATCGTAGCCTATATTGCGGCTCCGCTACCCTCCATCTATAGCCTGATCACCGATGCCGTCGTGGCCGGCTATATTGGCTTCGCCATTAATCCAGTAGTGATGCTGGCTCTCAGACGAGAAGGCCGAACCGGTACGGTAAAGGGGGGCGCAGTTATCGCAACGCTGGCCTTTGCTGCCGCCTCGCTGATTGCTTATTGGAGTGGCTGGCCCTCAGTTCCTTACGCAGTTATCCTGCTGGCCATCGGGGTTATCGCTTTCGGGCTACTCTATAAGGTGCACGAAGGCTTTGGCAATGCGATCTGGTATATTTGCTATATTCTCTTCCTGACACTGATGACCTATATTGGCAGTGTCGGCGCGCTCAAGCTAGTCAGCTTCAATATAGGAAGCCTTATCGTAGTGCTTGTCTCAGTCGTAGTCTTTCTACCATGGGGTGTAGCCTCGCGATTGAAGCACGTGGAAGTGCGCGCGGCTGTGGCCGAAGGTTGAGCGCGCACATACGCTCTTCTCTTGTTCGGCTCATCTCCTTTGAGAGTCCTCTCTCAAGAACGCTCAGCAGGGGCGCAGTGACGCCCTGCTGAGGACTTACTTAATGTGGTCGATGGCAACAGTGGCCACGATAAAGGTAGCTAAACAGGCAGCACAGAAACTGATCCATCCTCCTATCCCACCGACAAGAACCAGGCAGACAACAGCGAACGCCAGCAAGCTTGCCAGAGAAATGGCGAGCCCGATGAGACGAAACACATTTTGTTGGGTATGCGTTTCCGGATACACTTTCGCTCGTAGTGTTTCTCTCATCATGTGTTCATAGGGGGCCTCATCACGTAGATGAGCGTAGGTTTCATCGCCTGCATATCTGCCGTAGGTCGAGCCTGTTTGTTCCTGTGTTTCCTCTTGTGACATCATCTTATCGTTTCTCCTGATTCAGCTTGCTAGAACACCACGCATTTCCCCTCTCAGAGCTCAGCGGAGAGGGGTTGCTCGCCAGAACGTATGTTATTTTACTTCTGCCAGGTCAGAGGCAGCTTCGCTATGCCAAAAACCGACAAATTGTTTATCGGGGACAGCGGCACATCGGGTACGCGCCAGGAACCGGGCAGACGGTCGAGCATCGTGTTGAGGGCAATCTTGGCCTCCAAACGGGCCAGGGGAGCGCCCAAACAGAAGTGGATGCCGCGCCCAAACCCCAGGTGCCGATTGGGCTCACGCTCGATGATGAACTGATCGGCATTGGGGAACTGGGCCTCATCCCGATTGGCCGAGGGAAGCCAGGCAAGGAGTGTCTGACCAGCTTCGATACGCTGATCGCTAAGCGTCGTCTCGCTCACGGGCCAGCGCAGCATGATTTTAACCGGCGAGTAGTAGCGCAGAGCCTCTTCAAGCGCACCTGGCACCAGCTCGCGTCTGGCACGCAGCTGTTCCACAGCTTCAGGATGCTCATCGAGGCAGAGGATGGTATTGCCAAGCAGATTGGTAGTGGTCTCGTTGCCTGCCAGCAGTAGCAGCACGCAGAACCCGACCAATTCCTCGCTAGAAAGGTGTTCCCCATCCACTTCCGCCTGCAGCAGCGCGCTCACAAGGTCGTCGTGGGGCTGGGCACGGCGCTGCTCAAGAAGCTTGTTGAAGTAGCTCACCATGCTGCCTGCTGCTTGCATACCCACCTGCTGAGCCTCAGGCGTTGCATTCCCATCCCCCGAGAGGAAGTCATCGCACCACTGCTTGAACTCCTCGCGCCGTTCGGTGGGGATACCTAACAACTCAGCAATGACCGTGACAGGCAGCGGACCGGCCAGATCTCTGATCACCTCCATCTCTCCCTTGGCGACTACCTTATCGAGCAAGTCATTGGTAATCTCCTGGATACGCGCCTCCATCCGGGCCACCATGCGCGGGGTGAAGGCTTGCGAAACCAGCTGGCGCAACTGATGATGGCGTGGCGGGTCCATGAACAGCATGCTAGAAATGATCGGGTTGGAATTGGGGTCCCCGGCTGGCGTGAAGCGGTTGCGATCTGACGAAAACGTCGCGTGCTCAGTGAGCACGCGGGCCACATCCTCGTAGCGGAAGATATGCCATCCCTGCATC
This sequence comes from Ktedonosporobacter rubrisoli, assembly GCF_004208415.1. Taxonomy (GTDB): domain Bacteria; phylum Chloroflexota; class Ktedonobacteria; order Ktedonobacterales; family Ktedonobacteraceae; genus Ktedonosporobacter; species Ktedonosporobacter rubrisoli. Next base: position 1,394,470 of record NZ_CP035758.1, read on the forward strand.
TGCGGATCGAAGTACACGGGCTGGCTCTCACGCATCTGACGATACCAGTCATACGAGGCAGTAAGCTCTGCCCTCTTGGGATTTGTCTGCATAGTTCTACTTCTTTCTCTTTTTCGTATCTTCTACTTGATTGGTGATCAATGCTTAACCAACTAACGGATGTTCTGTCGGCCTTACGTCATCAGGACATACCACAAGTCTCGATCAAGAGCAGAAAGACGTTGAGCTGCTTACGATTTTTGAATATCTTGTACTTGAATAGCAATAGTTTGCACAATGAGCTTCTTAGATGACAGTTACCTTCGATACATCAGCACCCAGGCTCTGGAGCTCCTTATATGTGAGTTTATCCACTATCGCGCCGTCAAGGTGTAGGGATTCAATGGCACGCCTTAAGGACCAGATCCCCGTTTGACGGAAAGACACATTTTTGAGAGTTGCGCCATCAAACGAGACATCCTGCAGTGTCGGCAGGTCAAACGTGACGCCGATAAAAGTCTGCCCATCAAGGCGCTGGCCCCTCAGATCGGAAGAGTGGAAGTCCACGCCGATAAAGGAACAGTGTTCAAAGGTGGTTTGTCTCAGGTCAGTCTTAGTGAATTTGACATCAGTCAGCTTGACGTCGATGAATTTTGCGCCGCCCAGCCCCACCACATTAAACGTGGTGCGCACCAGGATGGCTTCGTTGAAGTTCGCATCAGTAAGTTCAAGGGTAGTGAAGTCGCAATCGGTCAGATTGGCGCCAGAGAAATTGGCTTCTCGTAAGTCACTGCTCCGAAACGAGCTCCCGGTTAAGTCTGCACGCGAAAAGTCAGAGCCACGCAACGTACTTCCCCGAAACTTGCCTTGATGAGCGACCACGCCCACAAAGTCGCTCTGTGGCAAATTGCTCCCTCCAAAGTTGATGACTACCTGCCGCTCCAGCGAGTGAGAGAGATTGGCAACTTCGCGGACGGTTTGCTCAATATCGCCGATGCTCTCAAGGGTCATAGCAAAGGCAGTCTGGTCATCCTTACCTTCGGCCTTGAGTTCTTGGAAGCGCTCCTGCAAATCGGAGAGCAAATCCGCCTTTAATTCGGCGACGCTTTTGCTCCCCTCGTAGGGAGCAAAAACGCCGTTGACATAGTTGTTCAATTTCTCGTTCATTGCAATGCCTTTCCTTTACAATAGATTGTCAAGCACGTGCTTGGCATACTTCCAATTGCGTTTGTTGCGCTCATACGTCTTTTTCCCTTTTTCGGTAATCCTGAAGTATTTGCGCCTTCCTCCTTGCGATTCATCGCCCCAATACCATTCGATGTCACCATCCAATTCAAGGCGCCTAACGCTTGAATACATCGTGGCTTCCTTTAATTCATATTCACCGCCTGAGCGCTCAGCAATCAGCTTGACAATTTCATAGCCGTAGCGGTCAGCTTCCGATAAGAGCCGTAAAATCATCGTATCGGTATGCCCGCGCAGCAGGTCGGAGGTCAGTTTGTTTTCACCCATAACACCACCTCATAGTCGAAGTATATGTCATAGTACTGTGACTGTCAAGGTAATATTTCAATTGTAATACTTTATTTGCCAAAATAGCTCTCTGTTCTTACTTTGACATACTTGCCATCTTGACATTTCAATTTTTTTTGAATTATAATTCCCTTGTTCCAATAAAAATTGGAACAAATAAGTAGTGAGATGATAACCCTGCCCGGATAAAGCCGCATAGAGATACTTGTAAATGCTAGAAAGGATGAGCGCTTGACAGGATATAGGAATCTTATTCCTCATCCTCCGCATGGCAGAGATTTAGGGGGGTCATCTCAAACCTTCAGGCATAGGAGAACTAACAGATGAGTAATCGTAATCAAGGACTCAGGCATTCAACCCGTAGTGGTTGGGCTCTGGCCTTGCTCGCCTGCTCGCAGGCCATCATATCCATAGACATCAGCATCGTATATATCGCCTTACCCTCCATTGGCAAGAGCCTGGGCTTCTCGGCTCATGATCTGCAATGGGTCGTCAACGCCTACGCCTTGATCTTTGGTGGCTTCTTGCTTCTGGGTGGGCGCATGGCTGATCTACTGGGACGCCGAAGAATGTTCACCATTGCTGCGGCGCTCTATGCCGTCTCTTCACTTGTAGGAGGCCTGTCTCCCACGCCAGAGCTGCTTATTATCGCGCGTGGCGTACAGGGTTTGGGAGGTGCATTGCTCTTTCCCGCCACCCTCTCAAACGTGAATACCGTCTTTGCCGAAGGAAGGGAGCGCAACCGTGCTCTCAGCATCTGGAGCGCCGCCGGAGGCAGCGGTCTATCAGTAGGAACTCTGCTGGGAGGAGTGTTAACTAGCGCCCTTGGCTGGCAATGGACCTTTTTTGTCAATGTACCCTTTGCGCTTCTCCTTGCTCTGGCCGCCCCCTTACTGTTGCCACGAGACACCAACAAGCCCATCTCGGCGCGCAGCTTTGATCTGCCCGGCGCCATTATCTCAACCGCCGCCTCGCTGCTGCTCGTCTATGGACTGACTGAGGGAACTGCCATCGGCTGGACCTCACCCACGACGTTGACTATCATTTTTGTCGCCTTGCTGCTCTTCGCCATCTTTATTCTGATCGAAGCGCGCACCAGGACGCCACTTATGCCGCTGCGCCTCTTGCGCAACCGCAGCCTTGTGGCCTCAATGCTCATGACTGCCATCTTTATGGGCACCTTTGGCGTACAGCCCTACCTGCTCACCATCTGGCTCCAGCAAGTCCATCATGCCTCAGCCCTGGAAGCAGGCCTGGTTTCGCTGCCCCTCTCGCTAGCCGTCATGATCGGAACCAACATCGGTGGGCGCCTCTCAACCAGGCTGGGTACACGCACCACCATAATCATTGGTATGGCGATTGGCATAGTGATGTTCATTCTGCTCGCTTTCCAACTGAACCCTGACGGCCCCTATCTCATCAACCTCCTGCCCTGCGGAATCATCGCTGGCCTGGGCCAGGGCATCACCTGGACCGCAATGTGGATAGCTGCCGCCAGTGGCATACCCGCTCAGGAGCAGGGCGTTGCTTCAGGCATGGCCAGCACTACCCAGCAAGTTGGCAGTGCTATTGGCCTGGCAGTATTTGAGGCCATCGCAAATGCCGGGGCGAAGGGACTTACAGGCAACACGATGCTTAGTGCGCTGAATCATGGCATACAGAATGCCTTCTTGATTGCCGCCGGTCCAATGCTGATCGGCATAGTGCTTGCCGCTATCCTCATGCACGCCCTTAAGCACAAGTCCGGGCAGCTGCAAGCGGCAGAGCCTGGTTCATCAGCTGAGGAGATCCTGGGCAAACAAGTTCTCCCATAACACGTTCGAAAGCGCAGAGCAAAGTAAGGCTAAGGACTGCCTCGCTCCGAAAGAAGGCCTCTGTTGCGCTAGAGGCCTTCTTTTAGGAACGCTGTTCCAATCCCTCAAGAAACAAGCGAGTTGCTAGTTCGATTTGCGCGGCCCACTGTTGGGTATCGCCCTGATAGACAAAAAACAGCAGCGCCAGCCCTTCGAACAAGGCAACAAGAGTGGTCGCCGCTGCTCGCGCGTCCACGGCGCGAAACTCTCCCTGTTCGATGCCGCGCGTGATCAAGCGGGCCAGCACATCACTATATTCATGGTAATACTGCTTGAGGAACTGACGAACTTCTTTGTTGCGACCGGCAATAGCATAAAACTCGAAGGCGATGGGCATCATCTTTGGCATCCATGCCATTGCCTGTAACAACTGATGGGTAAGTGCCATCACCTGCTCGGCAACGCTACCCTCCTGCTCAGTCTCAATAAGCGCCTGCAATCGTCCGGCTTCCTGCATAAAAATGTATTTGAGCAGCGCTGCAATAATGGCATCTTTACTCTTATAGTAGAGATATAGCGCTCCTTTTGATAGCCCGGCCTGTTCGGCAACATCATCCATGCGGGCAGAGCGAAAACCCAGCCGCGCAAACACCGCGAGGGCAGCCTCCATGATTTGCTTTTTGCGTTCTTCACTTACATCGGGACGAGGGGACATAGATACGCACCTCCATAACTGACCAGTCAGTTTTTATTGTAGTCCATATTCTACCTGCTGTCAATGACTGCACCCTTTCTGGCAAGCAAGCTGTCATATCTATGCCCAACGCATGCAGGAGATTCATGAAGATGGCCTCAAGTCACATTCCTGATGCGTGCAATCTTCTCTTCACTTTAAGCGGCTTTTATGCTACAATAGGAGTGTGACTTGTTAATTAGATGATTAGGAGGAACAAGTGCAAATTCAAGCTATTGATAGTTTTATCAAAAAATTGGGGCCGGTCAATGCGCTTGTCGAAAAGCTCTGTGAGCGCCTATTGCCTCAGGCAGTCGCATATGCCAGTGGGGGAGGCTGTAGGAATTACTTTTGTATGCCCGACTGGGGATGTGGTGTTCGAAGCGGAACTTCCCATGGATGGTATTGCTATGGGTACGACTGGAATGTCTACTTCCTTCATTGCGGCTGCTAAAGCGCGAGAAAATGCTCCGCAGCTCTTCAGAGAAATACACGGCTTATCTCTGAAGAGCCCGCACCTCAAGTTAACGGCTTAGCCCCAACCAGTATCCTCAGCCCGCTTTTTACCAAAGCTGTCTCTCATTGGATTACCTCCCTTCTTTGTATTTCTGCCTCAGCGCTTCGTTGCTACACTGACGCTATCACAAGTATAGCCCATATATTCGTATTTTTCAATAAATATATCGCAATGTAATAAGTTCTCACAATTCGTCACTATCAGTGTGCAACAATCATATGTTCTTACAATTCGTCACTATCAGTGTGCAACAGTTACTTATTATGAACTAAACTATGGTATAAGACTCTATTGCCTCATCATTGAACAGGCAAAGATAGCAGAGCACATAGAACCTATTTCCCTGCTATCTGCTTGCATGCTCTAAAATGCTGCCTCACATCCCTGGCAGAGTGTCTGATTGTAGAAGCCGCTGATAAAACTGGGAGAGGTGGGTTGAAGGCACATGGTAGCCAAGGCGCGCAAGAAAGGTGTTCGCCGGGTCCATACGTATATTCTCATCGGAGGTAAGATATTCCGCAAAGCCATACCGGGCGAAGAGCCGTTCGATCAGAGCGCGGTAGGCCATGGGCGTCAAGCCGAGTCCTTTGAAATCCCAATGCCAGCTTAAACCCATGCCGATGACGATCAAATCGTCAAAGCATTCCAGCTCAGAGACCATCTTGAGCAATTGTCTGACGATACCTTGTCTACGCCAATCCGCACTGACCTCAAGGGCAATCTCATAGAGATTGGGTATGCCCAGCCAGTGTGCAGTGGCGGGAAGCAGGCTAACCTGTCCAATAAGCACTTTCTGCTCGTTATAGGCCAGGGTGAGGATACTATCTGAGCGCTCAGCAATCGTTCTGAGGAGCTCATGCTCACGCTGCGGAAAGTGGGCGAAGGCATGCAGGCCGGCATCTGGCACAAGCTCAGAGACGAAAGAGGCGCTGCAAAAGGTTCGTAAGAACAGCGGTCCAGCCGGAACCTCATAGCTACGCTGGCATTTGACGGCCTGCTCATCATTAGGGCGAAAGAAAGTTTGTGACATAGATCAGCCTCCTTGCTAGAATTAGCATGAAATGTAACAGCCTCACTTCGGTTGGCTTGGATTGCCTATGAAGAACAAGCAAAGCGTTGCAATCAAGCAGGCCGCCGCGCTAACCAGAATAGGCACCATATAACTATGGCTGAGATCATAAACCAGGCCGGCGAGGCTGGGTCCCAGAAGCGTACCGATTCCAACGCCAGTAAACTGGACACCAATAATGCTACTAAAACGACGCCCATTAAAGTAAACCGCCGTCAACGCTGGCGCCAGAGCTGCAAAGCCTCCATAGAAGACGCCAAAGAGCAGAGCTAGCACGACCAGGGTCCAGGTATTGACTGCCAGCAACCACCAGAAAAACATCACCATCATGCCGAAGTACATCACCATGAGCGAATAGCGTAAACCCAGACGATCCGCTGCCTTGCCCAGGAGAAAGCGGCCTGCCGTGCTACCCACACCAATCAGCGCAATCAGCGTAGCGCCAAACGCCGCGGAAAGCCCATGATCGTGGGCATAGGCGGCCAAATGAGCGAATGGCGTGAAGGCTGCCAGGCCCGCCGCAAAGGTCGAGATATAGAGCAGCCAGAATGTGCGCGAACGTAAGGCTTGCCCTAATGTCGGCCCGTCCTGTTGAGCGTTCGTATCTCTTTCACTACTCAGGGAAGCGCCATCCGGCAGCAAGCCTCGCCGTTGCGGCGAATGCTCAAGCAGGAGCGCGGCAACCGGACCAAGCAGCAGAGTTATGATGCCCAGGATGATATAGGTAGTACGCCACCCGGTTGTACCGATAAGCCAGGTCGCCAGTGGCGGTATGATAAGGGTTCCAATGCCGATCCCCGCTGCCGCCATTCCCGCCGCAAAGCCCCGTTTTTGCACGAACCAACGCTGGACAGCAGCAATCGCCGGGGTATAGGAGAAGCCGACGCCAAGCCCAACACTCAAGCCATAGCTTACATACACCTGCCATAGGGCCTGAGCCTGGCTAGTGAGCAGCATGCCAAGCCCAATACAGAGCATTCCCCCAACCGCCAGCCAGCGCGGACCCAGGCGGTCGGCGAGCGGACCGCTTATGGCCCCAAGACAGAAATAGAGGAAACCACTCAAGGCGAAGACTAACGAGACATCGCCACGGGTCGCCGCAAACGCTTGCTGTAAGGGTGGCAGAAATGAGGAAAATGTATAGGCAACGCCAAATCCCAGCAGGGACACGACAAAGGTTCCTGCGACGACGAGCCAGCCAGGAAAAATTCGTGCGGGCGGGCGCGTAGCATCGATGTCTGAAGTAACATGCTTCAGCATTTTCATAAACTATTGAACTCTCCTTACTCATATTTCCTTGACAAGTCAAGGTAACGCTTTATAATATCTTTAGACTATTACAACTATATCAGATGAAATGTAATAGGTCAATAGCCCTATAAGCTATTACACACAGAAAGCGAGTAGGAGATGGCCATCATCTCAAAGCCCCAGCCTGGCTTCGAATTCATTGGCGGATCTGTATGCCTTGATTTTGTAAATACTGTCCACAGAATTAGCGGCAAGCTCTATTATGAAGGCTTGACGAGTTATAGCAATCTGCTCGCCTGGAGTCGCCTGGCTGGCTTGATCGCTGAGAGCGAAGCAGAGGCGCTACAACAGAAAGCCCGGCGTGACGAGGAGAAGGCAAAGCTTGTCCTGGAGCGTGCCTTACTGCTCAGAGAGGCAATCTATAGCCTTTTTATGGCCTTCATCAGCGAGAGCAGGCCGGCCACAGCAGATCTAGAGACACTCAACGCAGAATTGATGCAGGGAACAAGCGGAGCCAGGATCAACCTTACAGCAGACGGCTATCAGTGGGAATGGAGGCAAAATGAGGAAGGGAGCCTCGATCAGATCCTCGGGCCTCTTGCACGCTCGGCGGCGCTACTGCTCACCTCTGCTGAAGCCAAGCTGATACGCCAATGTGCCAACGCTAGATGCGAATGGCTGTTCATAGATGCAACAAAGAATCATAGTCGCCAGTATTGTAGAACAAATATCTGCGGGAACAAAGTACGGGTGCGCAGGCATCGCAGCCGCCAGCAGAGCGAAAGCCCTGGCAAAATGGAGGTATAGCAAGGAAATATGGCATTTTTAACCACTCCCGCTGTAGACTATCGAGATAGTTATCTCAAGGCTCTAAGCGAGTTTCAAGAGGAAGGTCGACAAAAGGAGATTGCTAGCGCAGAGCTAGCCAGCAATTTTACTAGCTTTGTCCAGCAGCTTCGTACGCAGGCTGATCGTAACAAGCTTGAGCCTGGACAGGTTCCTTGCTCTGAGTTCTGGTTAGTCGAGGGAAACGAATATCTTGGAAGGCTTCTACTGCGGCATGAATTGAACGAACGCCTGCGGCAAAAAGGTGGGCACATCGGCTACGCTATTCGCCCTTCGCGCAGAAAGCAGGGCTATGGAAAGCTCATTCTCAAACATGGGCTTGAGCAGGCAAAAATCTCCGGTTTGAAGCGCGTCCTGCTCACCAGCGACAAGAATAACCACAGCTCAAGAGCCATAATTGAGTCCAATGGAGGAATATTGGAGGATATCATAGTAGTCGAGGGATGGCCGAGCCCGGTGTGTCGTTACTGGATTTCCCTATAGAGATCAGGATAAAGAACAAACAATTCCGAATTTTGCGGAGGCTCAGCCCTGCTAACCCTGCTACTTTATTCCGCCAACCCCGAGCCTCCCGCAAAGAATATAAGCAACAGCCTTACTTAGCCTACCAGCGCCTCGCTCATCTGCTCAGGATCTGCCCCATGCGGGATAGCAAACACAGCAATTACCCCGCTTATAATGAGTGCAGCCCCAGCCACAATCAGGGCCATATGAATGCCGGTCAGCGCAGCCTGACCCGTTGATGAACCAAGAAGCGAGCCAAGCACAGCGATGCCAAAGACGCTCCCCGCCTGTCGGCTAGCATTGAGTACGCCTGAAGCGATTCCCGCTTGCTCACGCACCACTGAGCCAAGGTGGGCCGAAGTCAGAGCCGGCACGGCTAAGGACGAACCGAGCCCGATGGCCACAAAAAAGAGCACGATCAGCGGGTAGCTAGCACTCTCCCCAAAGGCCAGAAAGGCGAACACACCAAGCGCGCAAATCAGCATCCCCAGCGTTACAGGAATACGTGCCCCAACGCGCCCGGCGATACGCCCCGAAAGATTAGTTCCTACCACATTGATAAGCGTAAGTGGGAGCAAACGTAAGCCGGTCTGCCAGGCAGAATAGCCCTGCACTTGCTGAAAGAAAACGCTGAGCAGAAACAGAAGCCCATAGAAGCTAAAGTTGATCAGCAAACCAATCGCCGTGGCCGCCGAAAAGGTCGGGATGCGAAAGAGGACCAGGGGCAGCATCGGGCTCTGGCTGCGCTGTTCTGTCAGAATAAAAGCCAGCGCGGTCAGTACAAAGAGGACCAGAGCCAGAAGCACCAGAGGCGCGCCCCAGCTCAGAGATCCGCCTTCAATCAGCGCAAAAGTCAGCGCGGCCAGGGCAACGATCCCGGTAACCTGGCCAACGAGATCAAGCGAGCGCTTCTTCACCATGGCTGTCTCGGCTACAAAGAAGAGCGTAACCAGAACGCCAAGCAGCCCCACAGGAACATTGATGAAAAAGACGCTACGCCAGCCAATCCCCTCGACAAGAAAACCGCCCACCACGGGACCAGCGGCCGCCGCCACAGCCGCGATGCCCGCCCAGATCCCAATAGCATTGGCCCGCTCGCGAGCATTGGAAAAGGCATAGGTAATGAGCGCCAGAGAGGCCGGCAGGAGAAACGCCGCTCCCACCCCCTGCAAGACCCGAGCCACGATCAAAACTGGCAGCGATGGGGCCAGGGCACAGAGAGCCGAAGTGAGCGTAAAGATAAGCAGGCCAGATAGAAAGATACGTTTACTGCCAAGCCGATCACTCAGCGCCCCGGTCATTAACAAGAGGCTGGCAAAGGCTAGCGTGTAGCCATCCACGGTCCATTGCAGGCCGGTCATGCTAGCGCCCAACGTTTGCTGAAGCTGGGGAAGTGCGACGTTGACAATGGTTGTGTCCAACGTCACCATAAACATGCCGAAGCTGGCCGCCGCTAGCGTAAGCCAGCGTAATTTCGGTGCCGAGCCGCTGGCAGTAAGTGGCTGATCGGCTGAAGCAGCCATATTTTTCTCCTGTCCAGACTGTTGCGGCTCCAGCGAGACACGCTTATTTTCCTTACTCCCTGGCTCCCAGCCAGGTACAGAAACATTATCGAGAGCTAAATTCTTTATATTTGCTTGCTGATCGCTATGTTGATCCATCACACGTTTCTTTTCAAGGTAAAACTGTTTAACAAAAGCACCAGGAAGCTAACGAGCAGGAAGAGTAAGTCTATTATCGGGCGCCTCCTTGTAACACTCCATGCTCTTTTATGCTCCCCAGATCGACATAGAAGAGCATAACATTGATTTGACACTGGGACCAGAAGGCAGTCTATACTAGTAGTGACCACTACCAGGCAGCCAAAGAGCTGACTCTATGGAATGAGGAGAACATAGCAGGTATATGGATGATAAAGAGCGCCGGAGCGCCCTTGCCAACTTTTTGCGCAGGCGGCGCGCCCGCCTGAATCCGGCCGAAATAGGGCTACCGCTCTGGGGCCAGAGACGCACGCCAGGCTTACGCCGGGAGGAAGTGGCCATGCTCAGCGGCATCGGCGTCACCTGGTACACCTGGTTGGAGCAAGGGCGAGACGTGAAGGCCTCAGAAGATTTGTTGGAGCGCCTGAGCAAGGTATTGCGCTTGAATGAGGATGAGCGGCAAGTCCTGTTCATCCTGGCCGGCTATCCTGCCCCAAAAGATGCCCCCGAGCCATTAGAAGCTGTTTCGCCACAGCTTCAAGCCTTGCTTGAAGCGCTTGATCCTTGCCCTGCGCATATTCGCAATCAACGCTGGGATATTCTTGCCTGGAACAAAGCCGAGAGCTACCTGGTAACCGATTGGGGCTCCCTGCCTGTAAGCGAACGCAATGGCGCGCTAAACTACTTTAATAATGCTCGCATGCAACAGCAACTACCAGGGTGGGAGATCGGCGGGCGAGAGACCGTAGCCCATATCCGCATGGACTACGCACAGAGTCAAAATGATCAGGCCTTCAGCAGGCTTATACAACGCTTACACCAGAACGAAGACTTCGCACGCTGGTGGCCACAATACGAAGTACAGCCGGACAGCACAGGTCCACAAGAATTCTATCATCCACATATCGGAGAATTCCTGTTCGATCGGCTTATCGTTAAAATTGAACAACATCCAGTCCTGACCCTGCGCGCCCTCTTGCCAGTTGCCGGTACGAATGGCAAAGAGAAGCTCAACCAGCTATGGCAACATATGAACGATCAGGGAAACACCAACGCGTAGCTTCCCTGATCTCGCCCGACGCAGCTTGCCCTCTATTAAGAAGCTAGCTCAACCCAGAGTCGGCACAAGCCAGGATGTGGGATATATAATATAGACAGTCCCATGAGAGCTATGCAGCCACGCCGTCTCCAGCGCGTGACGGGGATAGGTTATGCGCACACCTGCATCATCCTCGGCCGCCGGATCGTTGACAATCACATCTCCATTGCCCGCAAAGCCGCGCACGACCATCAAATGGCCGGCCACAGCAGGAACAGGCGCACCTGGCAATTCTCCTTGCTGATAGGCCACACTTATAACGATGGGCACGCGCGCCTTAATCCAGGCCTCAAGCTGGCTCAAGGAATAGAAGCGGGACACAAAGGCCTTAAGGCCAAATTCAGCGGCATAGGCTGTATTAAAGGGCCAATTGCCGGTTCCCTCATAGGTATAATCGTAGGTATCGCGCGCGGCATCGGGCACGCTCTGATCGAGCGAGCTCTGGTGCAAAACCTGCGACCAGTAGGCCATCACCATACTCGTCGAAGTTGGACTACACCAGACCTCACCGCCGCCGCCATAGGACATACCACGATACTGAGAAAGCATCTGTGAGCGCTGCGGAACTGGGAGATCATGGTTCCACACACTACGATCGGGTGGAAATAGTGGCATGTCGGCACTATCGTGTGAAGCGATCACGGCCACGCGGTGCAGCTCCGGGGAAGCCGAGGGTTTCGTGGTAAAGAGGGTGATAGAGAGCTGATAGGCGCTGGCCGGGCTTCCATTCGTTACGAACGTATCAGTAGAGATCGAGCCGCTAGCATTGCTCTGCCCATCCACACTATGGCGACGAACTGTGCTCGTATCGCTGGCCCAGATCGGTAGCGCATACCAATGGCTCCATTGTTGGCCCTGCAATACCCGTACATGCGTCTCAAGCCAGGTGCCGGCAGGGGTTACAGCATTCCAGGAAGCGATAAGCGTCGTGATAGGCTGGCGCGTATGCTGAACAGGCGAGACAAGCGTGCCATAGTAAAATGCGCCGCCATTGTAGTAGTTACCCTGGTTATAGCTGCCTGCTGCAAACGGATCGTGGCCGGCGCATAGACCTGCAGCCGACGAAAAACTCGCAGCTCCACCATCGATAGGTTCGGCGGAGCAACTTAGCTGGGGCGCGTGTTGTGCCACAGGAGCCAGGCGGATCGCCACGCCCTCTTTCGCGGCTTCTATGGTCGCGCCAGTCAGGCTCCAGGCCTTAAACGCGCTGGCGGTTTCCTGCAACCAGAACTCGTTATATTGTTGATTTTGATCTTGCGGCATAAGTCCATAGCTCGGAGTGAGGGTTGTTAACAACCACAAACAAATAACTCCAGGGAGACAGAGAAAAAAACGCTTTACGTGGACGCAAAACCTATAAAGAAATAGCACCAGAAACAACCCTTTCAACCCCAGCGAAAAACATCCTTATACTGTCTATTATACCCCTAAACCAAAGCAAGAGAACGTATCTGGCAAGGAAATCTCGTCTTTTTGGCTACCTGACGGCAGCGCAGAAGAGGGAACTATTTGGGAGAAGTGGAAAGCCCTGCAAGCAAAGATAAGCAGCGGCAAGCAAGCGCAATCAGCTTAGTCATGAGCTTCACCATTACGCTTACCGCCGCTACGATGTAACAAGAGAGAATAAATGCAGCCCATACGCCGCTCAAGGGGATAGCAACTCAGCTAAAAGTGACAAAGCTAACGCCTGGCAAGCCGATCGAGGATATCGAAAACCGCTGCAACCACCACATCCGGGCGTTGCGTGTAGAAGAGATGGCCGGCATCCTGCAGCACGCGATGCTCGCCTTGCGGCACGGAATTGGCAAAGGCCGCATGAGCCGCAAGCTTGATCTGATTGGCGGCATGCTTCTCCTCATCGGAGCTACCGGGCGAGGGATCGATTTGCATCCCGGTCAGCACGATGATCGGGATAATAGGTAGTGCAGGTCCATTGGCGACGGCCTCCTGGAGACGTTTACCGAGTTGGATGTCGCGAAAAGGGACGAGGAGCTGATCGGGGGCCATGTGACGAGCGATGAGCGGGTCGCGCACCGATTGAGGCAGCTTCTCCCACTCAGCAAACAAGCTCGGATACCACGTACGCATGATCTCAGGGTTGCGCTGCACCTGTTCTTGCATCGTCAGCAGCACCGGATCATTCGCCGACTCTGGCGGTGGAAAGCTTTCGGTGGCGGGGTCGATGAGGACCAGGCCCACCACCTCACGCGGGAAGTGCTGGGTATATGCTCGCACCAGTACTCCACCCAGCGAGTGCCCAACCAATATATATGGACCTTCGACGCCAGCTTTACCCAGCGCGCTATGCAGGTCGGTCACGATCTCCTGTGCGCTACGGGAGCTGGGTGCCGGATCACTCCATCCGCTGCCCGCGCGATCGTAGAGCACACAGGTTGTGCGTCTGGCGCACAGTTCGAACGGGCTAAGATAATCAAGGCCAAACCCGCCGGCGCCCGCTTCAAACACTACTGCAGGCGTGCCAGTTCCAGCATGATGCAGCATAAGCCGGCGCCCCTCGCCAACATCGTACAACTTGCCCAGCGGTGGGACAGCGTTCCTCTTGGTGGTTTGCCCTTCGATTTCACGCGCTGGCTCATGCCCATGGCTGGCTTCAGTTTCACCATTGATTTTCGTAGATTCATCATGAGAAGATGACATCAATACTTATTTCCTTTCTTCTATCTTTCACATTCGCAATATCTAACGAGAGCACCTGGCTAGCTCTCCCTCAGTGATTTTTGGGTCATGGCAAGCAGCATCACCAAAGCTAACAGGAGTCCGCTGCAGGGAAAAAGGAGAGCCGGCCCAAACTGGTTGCTAAGTACGCCCATCAGAGCCGCCGAAACTGGATACATGCCAAATGATCCGAAGGTTATCAAGCCCATCATGCGCCCGAGCAAATGTCGTGGCACGATCAGTTGGATCTTAGTAAAAAGTAGAACATTGGTAATACTATTGGTGAGGCCACCTATCAGCATGCAGACGGCTGCGCCCAGAACACCAGCAAAGGGCAGAAGGCCGAATGAGACGGCGACAAGCAAGCCGCTACCAAGCATGGTCAAGCCTTTGTACTTGAGTTTGCCCAACATGCCGGCGAAGATGCCACCAACGAGTGCGCCCGCGCTCGCCCCGGCCAAGATGATACCATAGTCGCTTGCGCTTCCGTGCATGGGGCCATGGACAAAGGCAGGCAGCGCTACCTCTATCAGCCCTCCTAAACAGAAACCTCCCGCCACAGCGATGAGCAGGACAACATGGATCAATTGAGAGGAGCGTAAAAAGCTCAAGAAGCTGACGGGCGCCTCTTGCGCTTGAGCCTCATCAGGCGAAGCGGCACTCGCTGCTCCCGCCTCGCGTTTGTTGCCCGGAGCACTACTTTTCATGCGCATCAAAGCTAGCGATACTGCCGAAATGACGAAGGTCGCAGCATCGATAAGCAGGCCAACGCCAGCTGTGAAGATGGCTACAATCACACCCGCCACAGCCGAACCTAGCAGATTCGCACCTTGCATTGATGACATGTTGAGCGCATTTCCGCCCTGCAAATCATCATCATTAAGAATATCTGGTAGAATGGACATAGAGGCAGGCATAAACGCTCCCCCTAACGCTCCCAGCGGCACGGCAATCGCGCAGAGCTGCCAGAGGGTGGGATGTCCCTGCAGGGCCAGCAAGGCCAGCAATCCTACCAGCACTGCGCGCACAATATCGGCAATTAGCATAACCCGGCGCGGGCGCAGGCGATCCGCGAGCCAACCGCCCATAAGCATACAGCCCATGCGCGGAATGCCATAGGCAGCCAGGACAATGCCCAGTTCCTGCGCGCTGCCTCCATTGTTCAGGATCAACCACGGCAAGGCCACTGTATAGAGCGCATTGCCAATTACTGAGATGGTCTGCCCACCAAAGAGCAAGCTGAAATTGAGCACCTTGAAGGGGCGCAATAATCCTCCTACCGCTTGTTTGGCCGTGCTTGGTTTTGTGGCAGCACTTTTCACGCCTGTTTCGCTCGCCGCTACCGGCGTTTCTGGCGCCTGCGCCTCGCCAGCGGCCGGAGTAAATTCATCTGGACTGAAAGAAGATGACATGGAATTCATAGCTCCTGCTTAACTGCTCTTATTCCTGGAAAACCCCATATGAATTGGCCTTATAAGGCCTCAGCAATGGAAGCCCGGCCAGCTCTCAGCTTGTCATCCTTTTCTGCTAGACTCGGCTTCCAAAGCTCCTCAGCCTTTTTCTATGAGGTGCGATTTTCTGCTGTCTTATCGCTGTTTTTGGGGCTGACCTTACACACTTTTTCGCTATTGCAGCATTTTCCCCTATGCTGCTGAGAGCTGCAGCATTATTGACAGAAGGTGGCCAGCACATGCAGTGTCCGGGGGTGTAATAGAACGGTGAGCATTTCAGCATTGGCGAGGTCGCGCAGGCCAAAGCTGATTGCAGATGACCCCTTATAGGTCGTAAAGGTGGCAGGTTCGTACAGAACGCGCGGGCGCAACAGAAAATCGCGAACTGTAGGATTCAGCGATGCCAGATAGTACGCTTCACAGAAGTCTGAGCCACAGACTGGGCAATCCACGCGCGCATACACGCCAAGAGGTAGGGCATCATAGTAGCGGTAAGGTGGTGTAAGCTCACGGCGATCAATAATGCTAACCTGGACCTGGGAGTGGCAGGTCGGACATTGTTGCTGGCTCAAGCAGGCCTGATAATACTCTGCCCCAACTTGCACCAGACGTTTCATGGCTGGACGAAAAGAGCGAATCGGACCCAGGCCCCCTGGATAGTGTCCCGTATTGGTGTAATCCATCTGATAGCGTTGAGAACACTCAGGGCAGCGCAGGCGCATAACGGCTCCGCCTGGCTCTTGTGCGATAATCCCACGCAGGCGTCGCTTGCCGCATATCAAGCACCATTGGCGCGTTTCCTGCCAGCCCATAGCCTCATCTAAGCTCAGGTTCAGCCCGGCTTCCTGGGCCTCACTGCGCAGCTCTCCATGCAAGATCTGATGCAGTTGGCGACGCGCGCGGTGCAACTTGAGTTCCAGCGCGCCAAGGCTCAGAGAAAGCCGCTCGGCTACTTCGCGCTGAGGCAGTTCGGCCAGATAGCACAGTTCGATCAACTCGCGGGTGCTCTCTGAAAGATGTCCTAAAGCGCGATCGAGCAGCACATGCATATCCTCGCGCTCAAGTTCCTCCGCTGGATCGATAGCCAGAGGATCAAACAGCTCTATGGCGGCTTCGTCCATAGCTTCAGGCAACTCACCCATCTGGGGCGTGGAAGACTTAGCATGGATGTGGCGTTTGCAGATGTTACGGCAAATGCCATCCAGCCAGGCCGAGACGCGTTCCGGCTGGAGCTTCTCCAGGTGTCGCCAGGCCTCAAGATAGGTCTCCTGGACCACATCTTCGGCCTCAGCTGATCCAACGCCTGACATTTGGGCCAGGCGCAGCAAACGCGGGCGGGCCGCCTCTACGCTCTCTACAAGCGTTTGCATAAGTTCTTTGCGGGAATATTCGGCGTGATAGATTGAGCTGCTCTGGCCTTGCCGATCAGGCGGTCTATCGAACGCTGTCGGGTTAAGTTTCTGCATTACGTTCTTCTCCTCTCTGCTCACCTATCACGTTTTTGCACGCTTTCCTTACGCCAATTTTCCAGGCTAGCCACCATCTTTCTTTACGCAAACATGGTACTGCTTGAGATACACCTCTTCTTAATCTGGAGTTTTGAAGAAGCCTTTGGCTGACATACTCATCTGGATACCCAGACTCAGCAAGTGCGTAGGATACGCATAGCTCGCATAGTGCACATCACGATCAGAGTGAGGTATGAACCCATGCTATTGACATCTCACAACATTATATGTTATAAACTCGTCTAAGGTAATATCTTCTATGAAGAGCCAATGATCTTGGAGCTGTCCATCACGTACCGTTTTCCCACTTTGGTCTCTGTGTCCCTTTCTCCCTATGAAGCTGCTCTGGCGATTCCGCATTGGAACCTTGTGGAGGGATAAAGCCATGCCAATGTCTCAAGAAGCTATGGACGGTCTACGAGCCGCAATCGAGTATAATCCTGGCGCCGCTCGCTATTTTATGCACGCTTTGCGCTTCCTTCCTGAAGGGGTGCGCTATAAAGAGCAAGACCGCTATGGGCCACTGGCCTTGATGATCTCAGCTATTCCTCCAGCGTTACAGATTACCAGTTCGGTCAGTATTCCCGCGAAAAAGCCTGCACCTTTCCCCCAGGAAAAGTTGAAATACTGCGAGGCCTTTAATAGAGAATGGTTGCAGCGCCGCTTTACTAAACAAGAACTTGCTGATATCATTGAACAAATACTTAGCGAAATCAAGCTAAGTCCCGTTTTGAAGCAAATCGATGCTTCAACAACGCTGATACTGACTGCGGAAGGAACCTTTCTCTCTAACAATCTCTACGAACGCAATTTAAAGCAAAAAATCGATCCAGAGCAACAACCGTGAGTCAGCAGAACAAAAAAGTAAGTTCTTCCATGGTTTTCAAGCTGGCCCTTTATATGGAATATTATAACAACTCAGTGCATATTGTAATCATTCGCAACACGGCGCCTGTGCGCCGCCGGAGATGCAAGAGCCATCCGGTGGTGATCAGGATATATCCGCTTTCGTCGGTGGCGAATCTCAGCAGAAGCTGGGTTAGCTAAGAGGCGCGTTCAGGTCAGCTTCTACACCAGCACGCTCAAGCTTGAGTATCAGGAGACAGAGCTGGCTTCCTCCAAGATGGAATGGGAGGATAACAACGCATCAAAGAGGTAAAGAATCCGCGCCTGATCGAGACGGGCTATCGGTCGCCACAATTAACGTTGTGGACGCTTGGATCTGATGAATGGCTGCTTTTCTTGAAATTACCTGACTACGCAGCGCGGAAAAAGCCCCAGAGGAAGCCAGACATGATCCAACTTCCTCTGCCTGATCTCGATGAAAACCAGCGAAAGCGGGCCGCCTCCGTCGCTTTGGGCTCAATTCGAGCCCAAGCTTCAGCGGCGATTTCCATCCGGCGCGTTGCGAGATGAAGCAGGAACGTAGGTCAACCTGATCACATCCTCGTCAATCCGATCATGGGTCATAAGGCGGAGCGGCGGTCGAGGTCCGGCGAAATATGGCTTGCCATGACCAAGCACGATGGGGTGCAGGTAGATTCGATACTCATCGATCAGGCCAAGTTCGGTGAGGCTGTGCGCCAAGTTCGGGCCAGCAACTTCGATCTCCCCGTCGCGCTCGGCCTTCAGCTCGCGGATCGCGCGCTCAAGATCACCCTCAACAAGCCTGGCGTTGGGGCCGACCGACTTCAACGAGCGCGAGACGACCCATTTCGGCTGGTTCCGCCACGCCGAAGCGTAGGCGTGTTTCTCTGCATCCCATTCAGGATGATCGTCATCCCAGTAACGCATGGCCTCATACATTTGGCGACCGTAGATACTACCCGCCTGCAACTGAGCCTCCTCGATGAAGTGGCGGAAGAGCGTGGGGCTTGTTGGCCCAAACCGCATATGGTCGATGTAGCCGTCCAGGGACTGGTTCATTCCGAACACGAGTTTAGCCATATCACTTCCTTTCTTCACGCGGCACATCCGCGCGGTCATTCATAAGCCCGTCCAGCGGCATTATCGTTCCGATAATAACGTTTCTCATAACCCTCCCAAAGCATAAGTGGATGTTTTCTTCTCCCAAGCTTACCCGTTCCCTTCGAAAAAAACTTCTCAGATCTTGCACTTCTCTTCCTACAGTCAGCACCCATTCCCAGAAAAGGTAAGACGCCCTCTCTCAACCGAGGCTCTTACCAACTTTTTTGCCCAATTTGCGTGTGTCCCCTTTCAAGCCTCATACGGCGAGATGTCTCACTCGAATATAGGATTGAGGTGAAATGCCCACTGCCTGAGTAAAGCGTTTTTCAAACTGCCGTTCGGAAAGATGCACATACTGGAGCACGTCTTTGACATGAAGAGAGCTAATGGTATTGTGGATGAAACGGAGAGTTTCTTCTACTAACAGATCTCTCGCGTTCACCTGCTCAAGCCTGGCAGATAAAAAATGGATGAGGCGAGCCAGGCCTTGCTGCTCATCATCGGTATTAAGCAGCCGATCATCGAGATCGCCCGCTCCAAATTCCCGAAGCTGGGTCCATCCATTGGAAAGTCGCGCCGGATTCATCTCGAAAAGCGCATTGAGGTGTGGAGCTTGAAAACTACTTGTATACACGTAAACGATCCTTTTTTGTAATGCATGACACTGAGCTCTGTTCCTATCCCATAGAGAAAGAAAGGAGGGTAGGACTTGCGCCCCGAACGCATGACGATCCGTTCAAGGGCAGGATTTCCATTATCATGTTGGAAGACAAGACCAGGCACACCAGCAGGAACAACTTTTATGGCGATTGCTTCCTCACCCCTATAGCGGGCTATCCTCAAGCACTCGACATCGTTTTTGAGGACGGGAGGAGCCGGGAGCATGCGAAATTGAAGAGAACTCATCTTTACCTCATGTACAAGGTAAAAATAACATAACCCCGGCAGCCAGCAAAAACTTCTCCTGGCTTGCTCTTTCCCTTCTGAGAGCCGTTCGTGAAAAGATTGCAAGCGAGTTAATTTTTTATTGCAATGGATACTTTTAAAATGTGTCACTCCATCATATGAGTCGATGTCTGCCGGAGGATAAAGTCCACACCACTTGACATACTATGCTATGATTATCTCTAGAAGAGAGTTATACGTATAACGCTCTCGGTAGCTGAAGAGGTAAAGAGCATTCTTATGAATGCCCCAACCAGCGTAAGCAGAACGGCAGGATGAGCCGCGAATAAAGCGGGCAGAAGGCTTGCTTCTCGTATATTGGCAAAAGGAGAGGAGAAAGGGCTTTGACAGCAGACAAGACGCCACCCTCAATAACCAGCGTTGATGTAGCGCGACGCGCGGGTGTATCGCAAGCGGCCGTCTCGCTGGTCTTTGGCGGGAAAGCTGCGGGTCGCGTGGGAAAAAGAACGCAAGAAGCCATCCTGCAGGCCGCGCGAGAATTAGGCTATCGGCCCAATAATGCCGCCCGCACCCTGCGCTCTGGCCGCTCCCATCTCGTTGTGCTGGCAGTACCCGACGTCAGCAATCCCTACTTTGCCGCCGCACTACAGGGAGCCGAGCAGGCTGCCCGCCAGCATGGCTACGCCGTGATGCTGACCAGCCTGCGCGACGAACAGGATTGGCGGCAGGCGATACTCGACGCCCTCTCAGCGCACTCGGTAGATGGCTTCCTGATCTTCACGCTCTATCCGCCCACAGAAGACATTTCAGCCGCGCTAGAGGGTAAGGCCATTCTTGTAGATGCGACGAGCCCGGCCCATCCATCTCTGCTCCTGGACATCGAAGCGGGCATGCAGGCCGCCATGTCCCATCTATTGCAATTGGGACATACCAGAATCGCACACCTGAGTGCCGCGATCGAGGCCGATACATTTTATCTGCGCCGCAAAGCCTACCAGGGCGCGCTCTCTGCGGCAGGCTTGCCAATAATCCAGGCCTATCAGGAGCAGGCGGCCTTTACCATCGCCTCTGCGCGCCAGGCTGCACGCCAGCTTCTGGAAGCCGTGCCCGCGCCATCCGCCATTGTATGTGACAGCGACGTGCTGGCCGTAGGGGCATATAAAGCTGCCCGCGACCTGCATTATGCCATTCCGGAGGATCTGTCTATTGTTGGCTTCGACGATAGTATCATTGCCAGCCAGCTTGACCCTGAATTAACTACAGTAGCGATTCCGGCCAGAGCCATTGGAGAGCAAGCCTTCCTGCTGCTCCTTGCCGCCCTGGAAAGGAAGCCTGTTCCCGCGCGAAGCATCGTCCCGCTTGAGCTAGTAATTCGAGCATCCACTACAGGAGTATAAACCATGCACTACCATCTCTTAATAGATGCTGACGATACCCTCTGGGAGAACAATATCTATTTTGAGCAAGCCACTCACGACTTTATTACATTTCTTAATCATTCTCAGCTCTCGCATGAAGAGGTACGCGCGGTACTTGATGAAGTAGAACGCTTGATGGGCTATGGCTCGGTAAACTTTACCAAAAGCCTGCTTGAAACCTATCGACGCCTGACCGAAAAAGATCAGCAAGAGGAAGATATCGAGCAGATACGTGGGTTCGGAGAGCGGATTCGCTCCCAACCCTTGCAATTGCTCGCCGGCGTCAAAGAGACCCTCGACTACCTATCCCCTCGTCACGATCTTGTACTTCTGACCAAAGGAGATGTGGAAGAGCAGAAATTAAAGGTAGAGCGCTCGGGCATTGAACACTACTTCAGGCAAGTGGTCATCGTGCAAGAAAAAGATATTGCGGCCTATCGACAGGTTGTCGAGGAACTGCGCATTGATCCACAAGCGAGCTGGATGATCGGCAACTCCCCTCGCTCCGATATCAATCCTGCCCTGGCTGCCGGACTCAATGCAGTCTTTATCCCTCATCCTCACACATGGCGTTTAGAGCATGAGGAAGTATTGAATAATGGAAGAGGACAACTATTGACGCTATCTGCCTTCACGGAACTGCGCACACATTTTTAAGCACTTTTCGCCGTACCCTGGGGAACAAGGGAAGCGTCATACACGATAGAAAGGGAAGTAACTATGGCTGATCTACCTGCCCATCCCAGCCTGCCAGAACTACAGCGCTATATGGACGAGATCTGTAAAGAGCGCGGCTGGACCAAAGATGGTTATGCAGAAAAGTTCTTGCTGTTTAGCGAAGAGGTTGGCGAACTAGCGAAAGCCATGCGCAAGAAGCAGGGACTCTACCAGGAAAAGGCCCGGCAAAAGCATCTAGAGCTTGAAGAAGAGTTTGCCGATGTGCTCAGCTATCTGCTGGATCTTGCCAACTATTTCCAGGTTGACCTTGAGCAAGCTTTCCGCGCGAAAGAACAGATCAATCAAGGCAGAACCTGGGAATAAATAGCAAAATGATCAGTGCAGCTAACTTAGCGTGATTGTTTGCAGCGCACTCAGCGCGCTTTCGTTGCTCAAACGATCGAGTGCGGCCACAGCATATGTATAGGTCTTGCCTCGTGCAGCGGTTGTATCGAGAAAGCGCTGATGCTCGCTGTGACCCTGGCGGTGTACAACGGCCAGCGGGGCTTGCGCCTCAGAGCTAAACTTGATGTTCTGACCCTCGCCGCGATAGAGCGCATAAGCTCTGGCGGGATTAGGAGGTGCATCGGACCAATCCAGCTCTACGCCCTGGGCTACTTGTCTTGCCGGCTTGAGGAAAACCGGGCGCAAGGCCTGGTGGGATAGCCAGGGCATAGCTGGAACCAGTGCCTTAGCCTGATAAAAATCCTGGCGCAAGCTATCAGTAAAGCCTAGCGGATTGGCTTGCAAGGATTTCATGCTGAAAAAGACACTGCCCTGCACTTCTTTGAAGCGCGCATTGTAGCGCAGTTGAGCAGGCAACTCAGCGGGATCGGCCCAGGCGCCGGGCTCTGTATTGATACGGTAAGCCGCCTGTCCAATATAAAGATTAACAGGTTTGCCAGCCACCTCATTAGCCCACCAGGGCACGAGCTTATCATAGGCAGCAGGAGCAAAGCCGCGCGGCCAGTAGATCTGGGGCACGATATAATCCAACCAATTGTGCTGTAACCAGGCGCGCGTATCAGCATACAAATCGTCGTAATCAGTCTGGCTAGCAGACGTATCGGAGCCGGAAGGATCGACCGAACGATTCCGCCAAACCCCAAACGGGCTAACCCCGAACTTTACCTGGCTCTTTGCATGCTTGATCGCCTGCGCTAGCTCGGCAATCAACTGATTGACATTCGCACGCCTCCAATCATCCTTACTGGCATAGGCAGCCTTACCATAGCGCTGATAAGTAGCATCGTCAGGAAAATCCTGACCAGCCACCCGATATGGATAGAAATAGTCATCGAGATGTACAGCATCGATATCATAGTTGCTCACAACTTCAAGTATGCTTGTCACGATGAATTTGCGAGCCGCGGGAATCCCTGGATCAAAGAACAGTTTTCCGCCATAGCTCACAACCCAATCGGCATGCTGTCGCGCAGGATTATGCGCAGAGAGAGCGTCTAGCTTATCGTGCAAACTTACGCGATAGGGATTGAACCAGGCATGAAGTTCCATAGTTCGTTTATGAGCCTCCTCAACGATAAACGCAAGAGGATCATAGCCCGGTGCTCTCCCCTGTTCGCCCGTAAGATATTCAGACCAGGGCCAGTAGCGGGATTGATAGAAGGCATCAGCCGTGGGCTTCACCTGCACAATGAGCGCGTTCATATTCAGGCTCTGTAGCAGAGCCAGCAGAGCAAGAAATTGTTGCTTTTGCGTATCAACTGGCAATCCCGGTTGAGAGGGCCAATCGATATTCGTGACAGTAGCCACCCAGGCAGCCCGAAACTGGCGCGGGGACGAAAGCATTTCTCCTGACATATTTCTTTTCCCTATGTTGCCTATTCGGCACGCACTAATGATAGTATACGCAAACGCTCATTGCACGGCAATAGACCAATTCAAGTATTTTTACCCATCCTCCCCGCTCACCGCTTATTCCAATTTATGAGTAGAAAATTCTCCCCCTGACCATGAAATCAGTGTCATAAGGCTTCTTCTTACATGGCTATAGGAAATTCAGGGGAAGTTTATCCTTTCATGCCGCCGTTACCGCCTGGAAACTGGCGGTCTCTGCTGCGGGAAAAATATGCATCTGCAGATCGGGTACATCAGCCAACCAAAGGGTATTGATGTAGCAGATCTGCCGCCCAGGATCAAGCTATATAACAGAGAACCTATCGATGACCCATAGCCACGTCCCGTCGCCTTGCTGGCGAGCGACCTCAGCGGTCACGCTGCCATCAGGCAGGCGGGTTGAAGTGAGCGCCAGGCCTCCACTGATCATAGCTGCGCGTTGTTCTCCAAAGTCAAATTTCTGGCCCCTTGCCACCTGTTCGGCATAAAACGCTCGGATGGCCTCCCTCCCTACCAGCAACTGCCCATCACCGCAGTCAAGAACGGCCTGGGGCTCATAAAGAGCAACCATACCATCGATGTCTCCCGCCCTTTCACGAGAAACCAAAAGCCGCTCTAAATCTTGAGGATCACGTGCCGGCTCACGGCTAACCCCATCAGTCATAGCAAAACTCCTTTTTATTGCCATTCTTCTGCCTGGCGTCGATGATAGGAATTTCATACGGGACGCAAAGAAAAACATTGCCAGAGGATATAATCTATTCTTTCATGCCTCCCTCATTCGTGGCAAATATACTATAAAAATCAGGATAGTGCTACTTGCCCATACTTCACACGTATTCCCAAAAGGGAGGTAAGCACAGAAACTGGCTTGCGTATATAGACACATACCGGCTAATCTCATAAGCACTGTGAGCAAGCTCCCTATGCTGAAACGAGCTTGCTCACAGGCAACAAAGCACAGGTAGTGCAAAAATTTACTTGCGCTGCACACACTACTATGTATAAAAGAATGATTTAAGAAGATTAAGGAGCACGATGGCAACTCTATGGAAACGCCGACCAGCGGCATATATATGGTTTTCCCTGGCCCTGTTACTCTTTCTGCTATTTCTGGCCTATACAATTGCCTTTGTAAGCGGATCGCTCAATACCTCAACTATCCAGATAGAACAATGGCTATTACTGCGTCCCTTGAGCCGTATCGATTGCACTTTGCGCGTCTGGAGAAATACTGGCGAAGCCTTGCTTAGCCTGTTTTGCTTCTTCTTGCTCGGCCTATCCTTCATATTCCTAAAATACCGCAAGCGCGTGTTAATCTTTCTCTTCTTACTCCTATTGGTAGGCTTCGCCATCGAAATCAGCGGTAAATATTCGCTAGCGCAATCCTATCCTGACGGCATGCGCACAGCAATGAGCAAGCTTGGCTGCCCTCAGCTAGACTACTCGCCAACCTCCACAAGGATCGCCACAGCGCTGGGCATGTGGTGGAAAATTCCCGAAGTGCCGCAGGACGCGATAGACCAGGCCCAGGATGCATCACATCAACAGGCAGTACTCGATCTTGATTCCGACCAGCATGGCTATCCTAGCGGACGGGCGCTACGCGCTTGCTTCTTCTGGCTTATCCTGTCCTGGCTATTCTGGCGACATACTCCTATCCGTTTTCTCAAAATTCCGCTGGCCATCCTGATGATCGTCATAGCATGCATCGGAGCTTTTCTACAGTTCTATATTGGTATTCATTTCATTACCGAGACCATATCGGCCTGCTTGGTCGGAACAATGCTCGCGTGTTGCATGATTGGCCTGCTCCTGCTCAACGAGCGCAAGCCCCCGGCCAGCAACACAACAGCGCCTCCGCCATTTACTGATGATGTTAGAAGGACATCTGCACTGCCAATCTCCCAGGATTAGAGTCGAGTGAGCAGATAATATCTCATTCTATGAAATATGTCTCCTTATCTCTGCTGAGATCTTTGATACGCCAGGGGATATATGCCCTGGCGTGTCTTGTTTCTCTCAGGCACGGGCTGGACATCGCGCTCTTGTGGCGAGCGGCGCGGCAAGGCCTCTTGTCAGTCTCTGAAGGCGGCAAGAGACACATTACTTTCTAAACATTTTGCCTGCTTGCTGCTCGCTACCGTTCTCTTAGAAGTTTCCACATTCAACGCAATGTTGGGTGCATGGAAGAGCTGTAGAATCAGCAGATCTTAAAGCCAGGAGCGAGCGCAATCCATATAAACAACAGTCATCACGCTCAAGAATGGATGGAAAGACAAGCAGGAGACAGGGCCATTTAATTTTCCTGTTTTGCCCCACCCACGCGCCCAAGAAGAAGGGAAAATGGGGCACGCCTCATGCCCCGGACAGGGTGCTCCTGCTTCTCTAAAAACTAAATAGCCCTGCAGGAGAGGGGAAGCCTTGCGTTATACCGAATTCTATGGTATTTTAATAAATAGTAACGTTTCAAAATTCTGAAATGAAGTGTGATAATGAAAAAAGCAGAACTGATCTTGCATCCAGTCCGGATGCACATTATCCTGAAGCTTCACCAACGGGCTTTGACAGCCCGGCAACTTGCGGAAGAACTCCCAGATATTGCTACAACCACGCTATATCACCATCTAGGTCTGTTGACCAAAGCTGGTCTGCTGCGTGTGGTTGAGGAACGACAAGTGCGGGGAACGCTGAATGAAAAAACCTACACGCTTGTTCAGGGATCAACGACGCTGGGGGAAGAAGAGATGAGGCAGGCATCCTCAGAGGAGCTAATGCAGTATTTTCAGGTCTTTGTGAGCGGACTGCTAGGTGAATTCGCCCACTACCTGGAACACCGAGATGCCAGCACGCCAACTGACGCAGGCTGCCAGACCATTCCGCTGGAACTGACCGATGAAGAGTTTGCTCAGTTTGCAGAGGCATTCAAGGCATTTTTGCGTCCATGGTCCCAAAAGCAGCCAGCGCCAGAGCGGCGGCGACGGCACCTCTCACTGGTGATGATTTCCCAGATGAGCAAAGCCAGCGAGAAGACTGCTGAGACTGTAGACCCTCCATCCTCTTTAACTTAATTGAAGCAAAGAAAGCATGGACAAGAGACAAATGAGCACAAAAGAAAACACTTTGGACCAATCGAGACTTGTCGAGAGTATGAAAAGGCATCCTGTTGTCTGGTTCTTTGGCATTACTCTCAGCTTTACCTGGATCTATGAATTACTGATCTTTGGGATACTTAAACTTCCGATGTACTATCTGGTTCCTGGAGGATATGGACCAACACTCACTGCCATCTTTCTTACCATAATGACATCAGGACGAACAGGCATACGTAATATAGCACAACGTTGTCTTTATTGGCGAACTGGCTGGCGCTGGTATCTGGTAGTCTTTGGCAGTTTGCCAGCGCTCATGCTCCTATGTATATTACTCATCCCTGCAGCCAAAGCCGCTTTGCAGATGCCAACATACACCGCTGCTCTCACCTATATCCCTCTCTTTATACTGACTCTGCTGCTCTTTGGACCGCTTGCAGAGGAAGTGGGTTGGCGTGGCTTTGCATTGCCTCTCCTGCAACAGCGATATGGACCGCTGGTTGGAACGGTTATCCTGGGAGGATTCTGGGGAATGTGGCATCTGCCTCTTTTTCTGTTTGTTCCTGGATATAACGGAGCAGGGGCAGATATCGGGAGCAAACTGCTTGCCTTTTTTCTGTTCGTGATATTCTGCATTCCGCTGGCAATTCTCTTCACATGGGTGTTTAATGGAACGCGCGGAAGCCTTTTAATGGTGATAATATTGCATACAGTGAATAATACCAGTCCCGTGTGGTTGTTTCTAGGAAGCGTCCCCAAATCAATTGGAGATGGTATATTGAAGTATCTCTTTACAATAGGGCTCGCTCTGCTAGCGGTACTTCTCCTTCTCATGACACGAGGACGTCTTAGATATAAGCGCTCACTCTAATTAAAAGGGCGATTTAAACAGACATTTTTGCGCATAACATCGCCCCCTTGACTTTCCAGTGTACTGGAAAGTATATGATTGAGACGAAGAAAAAAAGGTACTCGATTGATAAGGAGAGGCGATGTTTAAGATCAGCGAGTTTTCTAAGCTCAGCCAGACCCCCATGAAAACTTTGCGCTACTACGACCAGATTGGTCTGCTCAAGCCGGCCTATATAGATCCCTTGAACGGCTATCGCTACTATAGCGCCGAGCAGCTATTTCCGCTCAACCGGATTCTTGCCTACAAGGATCTCGGCTTGACGCTAGAACAGATTCGGCAGGCGCTCGATGAGCAGATACCATTGGCTGAAGTGCGCGGCATGTTACGCCTCAAACAGATGGAGATACGGTCCCTTATCGAGCAGGAAAATATCCGTCTTGCCCGGATTGAGGAACGCCTGCGTCTCATGGAGCATGAGGCTGACAATCTGGGAAAACATGAGGTCACGCTGAAGAGTGGCAAGGCGCAGTTGGTAGCCACGCTGCCGATTCGTACAAACCTCCCCTTTGCCAATTTACCTTTCTTCTTTGCGGAATTAGATCGCCATCTTGCGCGGTATGGCCTCTCTGAGCCTGGCATGCTCCCGCATATACTGCTCTGGCGGGGCGCATGTATCTGCACGAATAACGCTGATGAAATCTTTGAAGTAGAGGTGGGCTGCCCTCTTGTAGAGAGGATACCGGCGGATGGAGATTTGAGCATTCGCGAGTTGCCAGCAACCCGCATGCTGGCAAGCGTCATGCATCAATGCCAACTGCAGGGCATATGCACAGGTCTCGTCGATCTTGGTAGCTGGATCGAGCAAAACGGCTATACTATCTCGTCCTCCCAGCCATGCCGCGAGGTGTATTACGTACAAAACGATAGACAGCTTTATGTAAGTGAAGCACAGATCCCAGTTGAAAAAGAATGAGTGCAAAATCTAAAAAGTAAGGAACAAGGAAGCTTTATTATGGCAAAAACATTTGTGATTACTGGCGCTACCGATGGAATCGGGGCGGCCGTCACGCGAGCTCTCTTCTTGAGGGGTGAACATGTTGTTATTATCGGCAGAGATGCGCAGAAGGGAGAGCAACTTGTACGAAAAGCCGCAAGCACGCCAGGGAGTGCTTCCTTCATTCAGACAGATCTGAGCCTGGTAGCCAATACCAAACAGGTCATCGCTGAACTGATCGAGAGCTATCCGAAAATTGACGGTCTTGTCATGTGCGCGCGTTATATGCGCATGTTTCGTAATGTGACCTCAGAAGGCTTCGAACATAACTTCGCGCTCTTCTATCTGAGTCGTACCCTGTTCAGCTATGGGCTGCTCAGCTTACTTGAAAGGGCAGAGCATCCAGTTATCATCAATGTGGCCGGTCCTGGTCACGACACGCCAATAACCTGGGACGATCTGCAGAGCGCCAGGGAATATGATGGGGTGAGAGCGATGTTCCTACCGGGACGGCTTAACGATCTCCTCGGAGTCACATTCGCCGAACGCCACGGCCATGGTCCGGTCAGATATGTTCTATTTCATCCCGGCACGACAGCTACAAGCTTTGCAGGAGAATATGATGCGCAGACAGCAGCGCATCTTGAGCGCCAGAAGGTACTCGCCAAACCTGCAACTGCTGTCGTGCCTCCAATCGTTAGCTTGCTTGACAATCCGCCTGAGCAGCCCTTGAGCGCGTTTCACCTTGACGAAGAACTGGATATTCACTCTGAGCTCTTTTCGCCCGAGTTAGCGGCACGCCTCGCCACCATCACTAAAGAGATTCTTAACGTATAATGAGATTTCTCAGCTCGTTTGCTTAGAGTTGCGATGCTCAGCTCAGGATGAGTCGTGACCAGGCTCACCTGAGCTGAGCATCAAACTTGCTCCATGATGCTTCTGCCTGGCACAACATCTTCCAGGCCACTCCGACTCACATGATAGGTAACGACACCTATTGACCTCGGACCATCTACTATCGTGCCAATCTTTTCGATCAGGCTGGAATGGCTTCTCTGCTACCAGCAGAACCACCGCCTCCGGTCCCAAAGGTAACTAAACGCTCACTCCCTCCTGATATTAGGCAGGAAATCATCGATCTACACGCTCAATATCCGGCCTTCCATCCTCATGAAATTGCAACGATTTGTTTCGTCAAGTTCAATCGTAAGCCTGCTCCTGCAACCGTTAAGCTGATCCTGACATCTGATCCGAAACCTACAACTACAGAGCGCCGCCACCCACGCTACTCAGAGATCGAGGATGGAGAGACGCGACGACGAACCGTTATCAGATTGCACGTAGATGGGTGGAATGCCAAATCAATTGCTGAGTATCTGAACGTGAGTAGAACAACCGTCCACGATATTCTCAGACGGTTCGCTGAAGAGCAGTTTGCAGGGATGCCTGACAAGTCACGTGCAAGGAAACGACCCAGAAAAGCTGATATCTCAACCATTCAAGAAATCAAGAAGCTCTCAGAAAATCCTGATATTGGCGCATACTGAGTCAGCGCTGCATTAGAACAGATGGGCATCAAACTCTCGCGTGCCTCCTGTGGGCGGTATCTCTCAATCAACAGAAAGCTGTATCACCTCCAAGTACTACGCAAGCCAAAGGCTGAGATGCCATTTAGAGCCGAGCGGAGACATCAATTCTGGTCTGTTGACGTGCGTTACCTGGATATGCACCGCTTAGGTGGAGGCATGGTTTACTGCATTAGTATGCTAGAAAACTTTTCGCGAGCTATCTTGGCTTCTGCCATTTCCCAAAAACAAGATAACCTGGCTTTCTTTGCGGTCCTGTATGATGCAATCAGACATTTCGGTGTGCCAGAGGCACTTGTTTCAAATAATGGCACCATCTTTACCTCTCACGATACACGATGGGCATGTGAGCAGCTCGGCATTGAGAAAAGGGAAATCAAGAAGGGACGACCCTACCAAAATTACATTTGTATTTTCAAGGATTTTTGCCAATTGATCATCTATGCCAAATCGCTTTTTATTGATCTCCAGTGAGGTATAGATATCACCGTTTTGAACACGCTTTGTTGTTGCCATCCAGTCACATACCATCTCAATGAGATCGATAAGAGATATACCTTTGATGCCATCCTCATAATATTCAGGATGATGATTGTTTTCTCGGTAATGATGGTCAAGTGCTGGTTGCATTTTGGCTAGGGCCTGCTTGTATTCCTCAGATCCATAAGTGAGTGTTTCAAGAAGCGGCGTCATTTCCTCGAATACTTCAAACTCTTCTGGGCTGAATTTAGAATTGTCATGATTCGCAGCCCTTTGAAAAAGCTGTGTAGCAATGATGCCCATGTAGTTTGCAACTTCTTGAATTAAGTGAACCCGAATCTGTAGAATTCTGCGGGAGGTGTCCCCTCTAGACAAGGAAGAACCTCTCGCAGAATTCATCCAATTGTCTCCCAGCTCATCCTGGGATTTATACTCTGACTATTGCTCCCCTTTTGTCTGCACATGGGAAAGAAAGCAAAAGAGCGGCTCTTCCTGAACTTTCACCAAGAGTGGACCGGTTCCGCAGAATCACGCGGATTGACGCACATGCGTGGTTATGTGCCAGCAACGATGCTCTTGAGCAGGTCGAGGGACGCTTGGAACAGTCGCGACAGATCTTGCTGATATTGGTGCTCAAATTCATACTTAGTCAGCTTTGATGGTGGCATGGCACACATCTGCCAATGACATTCATGCCCACCTGTCGTGGCTTCGATAGTGTTTCCTCAAGAAATACCGTTTCAGACCACAAGAACTGCGATCTGAAACGGCATATGCTCTTCCCTGTTTACAGCAGGCAACGCAGGTAGGCGGGAATCATCAATGTCATTTCCCACTTTGCTTCCATGTGGGGCAAGATAAAACGATGATATCGGCTTGCGTGATGCAAAGGCGCAAGACGTTGGGCAATTTCGAATGCTCGGGTTAAACGCTCCAACGACTCATAGCACACCCATGGTCTCAAGTAAGCAGACCGTTGGCGCATTTGCCAATCAGACGTGTCAGGGAAGGAGATTTCCATTTCTTCAGGAAAGAGGCACAGACTGAAAAAGGGATGGGCGACTGAGCTATCTGACCAATCGAAAAATAGTGGCCTCTGTTCAACCCAGGCCACGTTCGCAGGGCCGAAATCACCATGTTCCAATGCGTAGGGGATCTGATAGGTTTTCAACTCCTGGCAAAGGTTCAGAAAGTGTGACAGATGAGGGCGCAACGCAGCAATCTCTGAGTTGGTGAGACCTTTGCCCCCGACAAAGAGGGTCTCAGTGTCAGCCAGCAAGGCTCTGATATCCTCTATCAAGTCATCAAGCGTACGAGTAGGGCATCCCATTGCAATCAGAGAATCTGCGTGCGTTACCGTCTCTCGCTGAAGCATGGCGAAGGTATGCACTGCCTCTTCCCACCAGGCAAAGATCCCTCGTTCGCCGAGTTTCGGCCCACCGAAATTGCGCAGCAGTAAGAGGCTCTGTTGGCGATTCACCGCAAGCACCGAAGGAGCGTGGGAAGGCCAGTGGACATCCAAATGTTGAGTCAGTGGAAGTTCGTGGGCAAACATGGCTGGAACGGCTTTGCAATAGACCTGTCCATATGTGGTTGCTACTCGCAAGAGGCACGAACGCTCCCAGGTACGGACCTGTTGCACTGCCTCACTTACCTCAATAGCCTGTCCCTGAAGTATCTCGACAATCCAACGTGCCGTTTCATCAAACCAACCAGTTCGCGCCCAAGCGCGTCGAGTTGTCGGAATGCCCTCCATTTGTTCTGTGAACCAAGCCTCAAGCACTGCTCTTTGCATCTGATGGGTCAGCGGGAGTGTCTTGAACTCAGAGAATCCAATCCAAGAACCATTGACAGGAGGGCGCCATTGCGCATCTCGGTTCTCAAATTCATAGACTCTGATAAAATGTCCGCTTCCCGTATCTTGGTTGATGAACAAACAGCGCAAGGTAATGACGCGCAGCGCCAGCAGGTCTTGAATGGTTTGATTGATATGATCGCAGGTTTGCCAAAAGTGGCGTTCTGTCGTCTGCCAACAAGGGAGGGACCATCCGTTTTCGGTATGCAGCAGGAGCACGGCAGGCTGTGTTCTGTGAGGAATCACAGCATAATACTCATAGGTGGCAGGAAGATTCATCGAATGCTTCTCTCTTTCGTCGTTCTCATCATGGCTCGTGTCTGCGAGAGGATGTCTCGCATAGGCATCCAAACATACTGCCTTCCTCAACTGAGGCGGCAGCAAAAAACATGCTTCAGATTTCAGAACCATGATGAATCAGGCGAACATGGATGAATCGTACCTCCAAGAAGATATGCACTCATGAGGAACAAAGACGCTCACACGGACCTACGGTATCACAGCGCTCTTTTCTTTGTCAACAGGTGAATGGCTTTCTCGTGCGCGTGTAACTCATGCTTCAGGTGGAGAACACCGGCCAGCTAGCCGCCATGCTCCTTCTGTTGTACCTGCAGACGTAGGCTCTCGAAGTACTCACGATACCGAGCCAGTTCTGCCTCCAACTCGGCAATTCTCACATCCTTTTGAACATAGTCGGCAAGGATGGTTGTATGTTGGGTTTCTAGTTCGGCGCAGCGAGCCTGTGCTTGCCGTAGGCGGGCCACGAGATCAGGCTTTTTGTAGGCCAGGAGGGGATCACATGGTGAAACGGTGTCTGGACATGCTGTTCTGGTGCGCTTGCGTTCACGCTTGAGGAAGGTGCTGTGCTGCTGGTACAGAAGTAGTGCCTCTGGATTACGGCGAAAGGAGGCATAGGTCAGACCACATTCCTCGTAGATGGTTCTGGCAGAAATGGGCTTGCACACCTCGGCGAGGAGGGCTTACATATCTTGGCAGCCACGATGACCAATAGACTTCTGGAGCCATCCGAGAGGTAAAATTGTCCTACGTTGTGGCGAAATGCTTGTCATGGTCGGCCTTTTCCCGTAGCATAACAAGAAGATCATCGAGAGGGCAAAGGATGGCTCCAGTCTCGTCTCCTTTGCCGATCATGCGCGGGAGTTGCAGGAATGCCACAAGCCAAGCGAGAACGCCGAGAGCGGACGGATAACTACCATCTGCTCAAACAATGGTGTCGAACTCCAGAACAACGTTTGTATGAAGGAATTAAACCAGTAGTGCTATTCGGCACTCTACCAACAGAACGGGCAGAAGAAACGGGCTTGGCGGCACGGAGCCTGGGCCGTGCTGCTGACGCCTTTGATACACACGGTATCATTAGCCTCTTCCGGCCCACGAAAGAGCAGCGCGAGGACCACCATCGCTCGCTTCCCGTTGCCATGCGTCAACTGATCGTCGATCTGAAAGCTGAGTACGCTGATTTCACGGATAGAGAGATCGCCGCGATTTGCGCGATCCAATTTAACGGGCGTCGGCCCTCGCATCATACTGTCAAAGCCGTGCTCACGTATGGCCCTCCGCCCCAGCGGACAGGGCGGCAATTCGCCCGCTATGCGGAGATTGTTACCCCCCAGGAGCGCCGTCAGGCCGTGATTCGCCTCCACGCACAAGGCTGGAGCATCTCGACAATTGCACGCGATTTAGACGTCTCTCGCCCCACCATTTACGATATTCTCAAACGATGGGTCGAGGAAGGCGTATTGGGGTTGGCTGACAAGCCCCATGTTAATACCAGCAAACCAGGCGTAGACTTACCCACACGCAATCTCATTCGCAAAAAGCAAGAAGAGAATCCCCTGCTTGGCGAATTCAGAATGTATGCCGCGCTCAAGCAGTTAGGCATTTCCTGCTCTCCTCGCACTTGTGGGCGGATCATGGCGGAGAATCGTCGGTTCTATGGGATCAAGCCGAAGCCAGGGGAACCGCATAAACCCAAGCCCCATCCATTCAAGTCGCTGATTCGTCATGAGCGCTGGTGCTTGGATATCCGCTACCTTGAAAAGCATCGCATTCCCGAGATCAAAGGCTCGTTTTACGTGATCACAATCATGGATGCCTTCTCGCGAGCCATTCGATCCCGCGATATCTTTCAAAGCCAGGATCTCTCTTGTGTGTTGATTGTGCTCTATGCCGCGATTGAGCGGTTTGGTGCTCCGAAAAAACTCATCACCGATAACGGTGGAGTATTTCGGGCAAAGCAGTTACTCGTGATTTGTGAAGCTCTGAATATTGAGAAGGAATATATCCATAAGCGTCAAAGCTGGCAAAATCTTGTGGAAACCCACTTCAACGTGATGAGAAGGATGAGTCAGGTGCATTTTGAACAGATCACGAGTTGGCAAGGTGCAAAACTCGCCCATGAGCGTTTTGTCACTAACTACAATGTTCAGCCGCGACTTCGCGCACCGCAAGCGAGACGACCATCGGATGCCGCCTGCGGAGGTGCTGGGAGAGGAGACCGAGAAACTGCGCACAAGAGAGCAGTTGCATCGCATTTTTTACGCAACCCGACATCTGCGGCGCTTAGATCGGCTCGGCTACGCGCACTTTCGGCGCTGGAAGCTGTATGGGGAAGGAACACTGGCTCGCCATCCTGCGGTCATTTGGGTCCATGGGAATGCACTCACCGTAGAATACCGAGAGACACCTTTGGCCCAGTATACGGTTCGCTATCAACCAGATAAAACCCACTTCAAGACGGTTCCAGAGGCGAAACGCTTTGAAACGCCCTACCGTTCTCCACAAGGACAATTCTGGGAATTAGACGACACCCTTTGGCAGCTTGCAAAGACTATGCGCCCCGCAGGAAACGCACGGAAAGGCCGAAGCCGATCCAGTTGTCTTTGTTGGAAGACGCGAAAGTCAGAGACGAGAAGGAAGAGGAGTAAGCCGTGAGCCTTTCAGACACCTTCCTCCAACGGGTCACACACCTGTTGAGTACATCTGTGGGAACCCGCGTCCGCCTGGTGAAGACAGAGCCCATCACCGAGGGTTGGTCGGCCCAGTTCGGGATGACGTCCCCTTGGCCTTGGGTGGCTCGATGCACCATCGCTGCCGAGACTGCTCTCCTGCCTGCTTCAGTCATTGTCAAAGCTCGCCATCCGGCAAAACATTTCCGCAGCGAATCCGAGCGGTTCCACAACGAAGCTGTCGCTTTGGATTTCTTAACCAGGATCGAGAGTGAAGCTTGCCCACGCCTCCTTGCGGCTTCCCATGAGGAGGGGATACTCATTCTGGAGGACCTGGGGACTGGCCCAGCTCTGGAAGATCTGCTCGTGGGTCATGATGCTTGGAGGGCTGAGCAAGGGCTGATCGCCTTTGCGACAATTTTGGGGCAGATGCATGCAACGACCATTGGTCATGCCGCGTCGTACTATCACGTGAGGAACAGATTTGGTCTGGTTGATCCTGCTTTTGATCGAGTCAGCATCCTTGGCATTGATATTCGCGGGGCATTTCGACGGCTCCAAGAGATCACTGCCTCTCGTCCCTACCTCCCTCCGAGTGTGGGTGCCGAGGAAGATGTCGATGAGCTCCTTCGTCTCCTGGCTGAGCCCGGCCCCTATCTCGCGTTCTCCAATGGAGACACCAGCCCTGCGAACTGCCGATGGTCCGAAAATGGCCTCCGGTTTCTCGACTTTGAGCACGCATGCTTTCGCCATGCGTTGCTCGACGTTGCCGCTCTTCGTTTCCCCTTTCCAGGTTGTCCCTGCTGGTCGCATGTGCCTGAAGAGATTCTCCAAAGGGCTCTCGACGCCTACAAAGAGCGCATGGGTCGCTCCTGCCCCGAAGTGCTCGATCCCAACAGATACTCGAAGGGGTTAACAGCGGCGTGTGCGGCCTGGACGATTGTACGCGCCACCCGGCTGCCCAAGCTGGAAGAGATCGACGAACCCCAGCCAATGGGGTTCTCACGGCGAGGGCAACTCCTGGACACGATCTCTACCACCGTGACCTGTTCGCAGCAATCCCGCAGCTTGCAGTCCCTCGCTGCCTGGCTCACCGATGTACGTCAGGCCCTGCGTCTCCGGTGGCCCTATCTTCCTCTCACGCAACCCGTCTATCCCGCTTTCCATTGAAGGTTCATTTTGGGGAGCAAGGGATACTTGCCGTCGTCAAACCTTGTGTGAATTGGTGGTTGCTCGTGCCCTGAAATAGCTCCAGAAGCCTATTGGTCATCGTGGCTGCCAGGATTTGTAACCCTCCTCGGCGAGGTCTGGTTGGCAGCGCCAGCAGAGAGGGCCACCTTTCCTCTCCTCCGCGCATTCGTGCTCGATGCCATGACGAGGAGTTAGCAATCAATGTTTCTAGCTGTTAGCAGTCAACTCTATCTATTGCTTGACTGCCTCTGCTGTTCATGCTACTCTGCTGAGAGTAACCTCATAGTTAGTGCAAAAAACAAGCAAGGAGTGCGAATTGTGCGGAACACACACCTGATTTTCTTCGAGGGGTTACCGGGGTCAGGCAAGTCAACAATGGCCCATTTCATTGCGCGACAACTCAAGCATGCCGCTATCTGCTCTACCTGGTATTACGAGGTCAACAAGTGGCATCCGCTCACCCCTTTTCATGACATGACTTCATTCCTCCAATTCCGCGCTCTGGCTCAAGCTACACAGTTTCACATGATCTTCGACCGGTATCTAGAGCGATGGCGATCATTTGCTGATCAGCTTCAGCAGACAGGAGAGGTTGCACTCGCCGACAGTGGCCTCTTCGGCTCTCTCACCTGGATGCTCTTTTCTACTCTGATGCCCGAAACAGAGTTTCATCGCTATCTTGAACAGGTCCACGAGATCATCGCTGCGCTCGATCCTTGCCTGATCTATCTCTCTCAAGAGGATGCTCTGACCTCTCTCAAGCGTTGGCTTACGAGACAAGGCGGGGAAGCAGAGAAGAATGCGATTGAGTCAAAAACGGCATCCCCTTATGGCAAGCAGCACCATCTCACGGGCTTTGACGGACTCCTCCACTACTGGGAGGATTACCAGCGACTCATCTACAGAGCGTTCTTGCATTTTCCTGGTCGCAAGATCGAGATCGACACCACAGCCAGCAACAGGCTCCATTCCCAGCAACAAGCCGCCGATTTCCTGGATGTGCCACTCACTCATGATCTCAGCCTTTCACAGAAGGATTTGCAGCGTTTCGTCGGGTCCTATCGGAGCCTCGATCATGAAGAGGTCTGCGTCGTGGAATATGGGAATGGGCTGCTCTCCCTGAGAGGTCCCATTGTTGTTTGGCAACACACAAGACTCATTCCAATGGACTTGACAACCTTTGAGGTAGAATCGCTCCCCTTTGTCGTCAGCTTCGTCACAGACGGACAAGGGCGAGTGAAACGGTTGGTGATGAATGGACCGGAACAATTTCTTCATACGGTCAATCACGTCTATCATCTGATAGAACCAGCGGAACGGAAAGAGATTGCCGTCTCGTGAAGCTGACGCGAATCCTTGAGCCAACGCTCAATGTGTGATGAAACTAAAGAGAAGCAGAATATGCACGACTCGATTACCAAATGAGATAGAAGCTTGCTTGGTAGTAAACGTTGAGAGGAGACAATTGGTACCTACCCACTTTGAAAGGCACATCTGGGCGGTACCATATTGAAGAGTAGAAGTGTTTTACTGATGGGCTGCAATCCACATAACCTCTCTGGTGTGTAATTTGCAGGGTAGCGTGAGGGAAATATGTTCATTGGTTGCGCAGAGCAGAAGCGCTGTCGTGGGAAGTTGGAGAGAAGTGATCCCCTCTCTCCATTCTCGTCGTGTCTAAGAGCGTTCACGTAGCATCTCAAAGTAGGTCCGAATGTCGTTGATGAGGAGGTCGGGAGCAGTCTGGGTGGCAAAATGGTTGCCTCGGTCATAGAAATTCCAGGAGACGATATTTTTGTGATCGCGCTCTGCAAAGAGTCGGATCGACTGATAGACATCAGCAAAATTAGCCAATCCCAGTGGGATGGTGGTTGGTTCCGTTGGCACATGCTCGCTATGGGCATCCTCATAGTAAGAGCGTGCTGAAGATGCTGCTGTATTCGTGAGCCAGTAGATCATGACATTGGTGAGAATATAATCGTCACTCACCTCATCTCCATAGATCTGATAGTTCCAGGCAAGTTGGCCCACTGGCGAGTCGGCCAGGGCGTGGGCCAGGGTCTGAGGGACAGTGGACTGCAACTGACCGTACACTCCCTTATTTTCCGCCCACCATTGAAATTTTTGCCATTGTTCTTTTTCCTTCTCGGAAAGAGCTTCCATCTCAGTCGGATCGCCTGAAGGCAGAGAGAAAATTTCAGTGACATGCACACCAATGACGTGCTCAGGATCGTAGCGACCCACCTCTGGAGAAATCACAGAGCCTGCATCAGATCCCGCCGCACCATAGCGGTCATAGCCCAGGCGGCGCATCAGCTCAGCCCAGGCGTGGGCAATGCGGTAACTCCCCCAGCCTCTCTCTCGTGTAGGACCAGAGAACCCATAGCCGGGAATCGAGGGGATAACCAGGTGGAAAGCCTGGGTCTGCTTGCCTCCATGAGAGCGGGGATCGGTGAGTGGATCAAGCAGATCGAGGTAATCGAATACTGAGGTGGGCCAACCGTGGGTCAGGATCAGCGGCAAAGCGTCATCGACAGTGGAGCGCACATGCAGGAAATGAATGTTTTCTCCATCGATGGTGGTGGTGAACTGTGGATAGGCATTGAGCTTCGCTTCCCAGACCCGCCAGTCATACCCTTGCTGCCAGTACTTGACCAACCTTTTGAGAGACGCGAGGGGGACACCATACTTGGAATCTCCATCAGGCAGTTCGTTGGCCCAGCGAACATGGGAAAGACGCAGCTGAAGATCATCTAAGTCTGCTTGCGGGATAGCAATGGTATATGGTGATAGCAAAATTGGGTTCTCCTTGCGTAAAAGACTCTTTCGCATCTCGATGTCATCCACCGAGGACACCATGATCATAGCATGAGAAGGTGCCGCAAGACTTCTTCTATCTTGCTGTTCTGGCTCGTGCAGAAAAGCACATGCATGCCTCCCATCAGGCCACACGCCCCGGTTTCGCCCGTCTTTCAACAAGGAAATGTGTGCAAAAAATGGTATGGTCCTTTCATTTTCTCGCAACAGTTACTGTCAATGGTATCCCCCATCATATGAGTCGGTGTCTTCCAGGCCCCTACCAGCAAAGGCAAGGGGAGCGCTAGAGGCGGTTATCTCTATCATCCGGCCTCGCCTTGATAAGCTTGCACAACGTGACCTACTTCTGTCGGGGGAACTCCTCACGAATCAGTTTACGTAAACAAGAACACTACTAACAAATCAGCCCGATCATTTTTGGAACGTGATCTCGACCTGTTCTGACTATTTTTCCTCGTCGCCTTGTGCTCGACTCCTGACTCTGGTTATACTCAGCGTGAGCAAAGAGTGCCAGTTCCAACCAGAAGCTGACGAAAGCTACCACAGCTACACTATGATGGTAGATAGCAAGTATCAAGGGAAAGGATATGGAACCGTAGCATTGCGGCTCTATCTGCACCAGCTTTTCCGTTTTGCTTGACTCCGTGAGAATAGCTTGTTGTGAACACTTGCGATTTACAAGCAAATTACCGCGATATTTCTTTTAAGGAGGGCATTAGGGAGTCTACCCGGGAGAGAAGCCACACATCAGTGCAAGCTTGATGTGCAATTGCTCACCCGGCTACAAACCCTGGCAAGTCAGGATCATACTGACAAGGAGGAAAGAAACGATGAAAACTGGAGGGTTATCCAGGGAGCGGCTCGTGCGTCTCCACAGGAGCATGACGGGCTATGTGGAGCGCGGCGAAGTGCCTGGCATCGTCACGCTGGTGAGCCGACACGGCGAGGCCCACGTTGATGCCATGGGACACATGTCGCTCGATGCTCCAGACCCAGTGCAACGCGACACGATCTTCCGCATCGCCTCAATGAGCAAGCCCATCACAGCAGCAGCAACGATGATTCTTGTAGAGGAAGGCAAACTGCGCCTCTCCGATGCAGCCCAGAAATGGTTGCCCGA
Source organism: Ktedonosporobacter rubrisoli (assembly GCF_004208415.1). Taxonomy (GTDB): domain Bacteria; phylum Chloroflexota; class Ktedonobacteria; order Ktedonobacterales; family Ktedonobacteraceae; genus Ktedonosporobacter; species Ktedonosporobacter rubrisoli. The sequence continues at coordinate 1,434,949 of NZ_CP035758.1, forward strand.
ACTTGCCGACCGCAAGGTACTGCGGCGCATCGACGCCCCACTCGATGAGACGGTTCCCGCGCAGTGTCCGATCACGGTGCGCGACCTGCTCACCTTTACCATGGGCTAAGGACTGCTGTTGACTCCGAGGGGAGACTACCCGATTCAAAAGGCTGACAAGGAGCTGCAGATCGGGATGATACCAGGCTCCCAAACCCAGCCAACGCCCGATCCTGATGAGTGGCTACGCCGCCTGGGCTCGCTTCCGCTCATGTATCAACCCGGGGAGCGGTGGCTCTACGGAGTAGGGTCCAACGTGTTGGGTGTGCTGATTTCACGCGTCTCTGGTCAGCCGTTTGAAACATTCCTGCGCGAGCGGCTCTTCGAGCCACTTGGGATGCACGATACCAGCTTTTGCGTGCCGGCTGACAAGCTCGACCGACTGGCAAGCTGCTACTTCCCTAACCCTGCGACCGGGACCCTCGAACTCTTTGACGGCATTCAGGATAGCCAGTGGGGCCACCCTCCCACCTTCCCTTCTGGGGCTAATGGGCTGGTCTCAACCCTCGACGACTACCTGGCTTTTGGACAAATGATGCTCTCCGGGGGCAAACATGGTAGCGAACGCATCCTTTCGCGGCTCTCGGTCGAGGTGATGACCACCGACCAGTTGACGCCCGCACAGAAAGCTGTCTCCAGCTTTCCTCCGATTTCCGGCTTCTTCGAGACGAATGGCTGGGGATTTGGAGTCTCGGTGGTAACCAGGCGGGACGATCTGGCCGCGGTTCCAGGCCGCTACGGCTGGGATGGCGGCTATGGCACCTCCTGGTTTTGTGATCCCAAAGAGGATCTGGTTGGCATTGTCCTCACCCAGAGCCTCTACCCGCTCGACCTCTTCCGCGATTTCTGGACCCTGGCCTACCAGGCCATCGACGATTGAAGCAATGGGTTCGGCTCTCTCCGTTCAACCTGCTGGAAGGCGAGCTGCCTCTGAGAGAAGCGATGCATCTGTGCATGAGACGGAGAAGCCAGGTCCCTGCTTCTCGCTCTCATGTTCGATGCACAGATGATCAACTGGCGGCAATCTCCCCTCTTGCCTTTGCCTATTTCTGCATACGAAACAGTGCAACCAGGGCACCAAGCGCAGCGCAGGCCACGATGACGAGAAGCCCGGCATGGTAGCCGCTGAGCTGAGCCTGCGTCGAGAGAGCTGAAGCTGAGCGAAGCGCTGAGGTGGTACCCACAGTGACCACAGCGGCCGTAACCGCGAGCAGGATGCCCCCACCAGCCTGTCCCAATGCTCCACTCAAGCCAGCGGCCAGCCCCTGCTCTGTCTGCTCAATTCCGATCACGGCAGCCACAGACGTTGTTGGCACACAGATCGCCATACCAATCTGCGCAAGAATCGTAGAGGGCAGGATAACGCCCACAAAATCAGCGTTTGCGCCAATCCTCAAGAAGAGTGCTACACCTGCTAACAAAGAGAGCATGCCAAGAACGCAACTGCTGCGCATACCAAACCTATTCATCAGCCAGGGCGCAAGAAACCGCGTAGTCAGAATACTGATAACGCTCGATGGGAGCATAGCAAGGCTCGCCGCAATCGGCGAGTAATGAAGCACATCCTGCAGATAGAGTGTGCAGACGAATAAGAAACTAAAAAATGCGCCAATCAGAGCGAAAGTGACAATACAAACGGCTCCCAGCCTGCTTGTCTGAAATATATGAAAGGGCATGAGGGGAGCGCGAGAACGCCGTTCAATGAAAATGAAACAGAGCAAGAGAGCAAGGGCTAGAGCAATCAAGCCTCCCGTCTTCACAGCAGTGGTACCAGGCTCGTTAGCCTGCGTCACTGCATAGACCAGCAAGAGCAAGCCAGCCGTGGCCGTAGCAGCTCCGGCCAGATCATAAGACTGCGGATCGGCCGCAGCCTGACCTTCCGGCACGACAACGCGGGCAAGCAACAGGATAAGCAGAGCAATTGGCACATTTACAAAGAAGATCCAGTGCCAACTGACAAAGCTAGTTAGCACACCACCGAGTACCAGGCCGCAAGTGAAGCCAACTCCTGCAATTGAGCTAAAGATACCCAGAGCCTTGTTGCGTTCCGGGCCTTCTGCAAAGGTAGTGGTAAGAATCGAGACAGCTGAAGGCATAGTCAACGCGGCCCCAATGCCCTGCGCTCCCCTGGTCAGAATTAATACCCCACCATTGGGAGCCAGGCCGCCTGCCAGCGCCGACAGGCCAAAGAGTGCGGCCCCAAGCAGAAAAATGCAACGACGACCGAGCAGATCAGCAGCACGGCCACCTAACAACATGAAGCCTGCATAAGTGAGCACATAGATACCCTGGACCCATTGCAGATCTGTAGTGCTCAGATGCAAGTCATGTTGCAGATTTGGTAGCGCAATATTTACGATAGATACATCTACAGTATCCAGGAAAATTGCCAGGCTGACCACAACCACTACCAGCCAGCGCCCCCTCCCTGTTTGCCCTTCCTGGGAAATTTCTTTTTTTGCAGATGACGACTTCACGATAGCCTTCTTTCAGATTAATGTGAATGAAAAGAATTTTACCTGTGGCAATAGAATAGTTTAATAGAGAGATAGGAATAATACTTCTTCCATCTTGCGTTTCCAGAGCGTTGGAGGATTATGCTCTACGATTATCTAATAAGGTGAATGTGAGGTTATCCTTGTGCTCCAGCAGGAAAGATAGTGCAGAGGGAAACGCTTCTTCGACAAAATACTTTTTTGTTGTTTAGACAATAAAAAGGCACATTTGAATATTTATTAGCTCTTCCATATATACTAGCATTATAGATAACACCTGCTGATACTCAACAGGCATCAGCAAAAAACCAGTCCTACCGCTCTCTCGTCGTTAGCAGGAGTTACCTCTCCATGAGAGCGAGCTATTCTTGTTCAGGACTGCGAGAAGAGACCGCTCTATATGTGGGAACAAAGGATTTGCCTTTGTGCTCTTTTTGGGGTAAGCGGGAAAACAGGAAAATGAAATAATTCTACCCAAAATCTAGATTCATGGAAGAATAGATCAGAAAAAGTTGTAGAGTAGCAGCCAGAAAGCTCGGAGCTACCTTAGAAAAGGAAAAGATTATGGATCTTGGAATAGCCTTACCCACTTCTGGCCCATATGCCTCAGTAGAGGCAATCGCGCGCATAGCCCGCGAAGCTGAACGTCTGGGCTACGCCGCGCTCTGGACGTATGAGCGTTTACTTTATCCCCTCAATGGGGACGCCGCCAAATTGCTACCAGACTTCTACAGTTCGACATATGAGCCATTAGAAACCCTTGCCTACATTGCCGGTCTGACAAAGCACATTAAGCTGGGGACAAGCGTCATTAACGCCCCTTTCCACACACCTGTGGTTCTCGCTCGCCGCCTCGCCACGCTTGATCAGTTGAGCGGTGGTCGGGTTATCGCTGGCCTGGGCCAGGGGTGGCAGGAACAAGAGTTTATAACCACAAACGTTCCATTGGCCCAGCGTGGATGGCGCACAGAGGAGCTTATCGCGGCTATGCGTGCAGCCTGGGGACCAGATCCAGTCAACTTTAAGGGAGACTTTTACCATATTCCGCTTGCGAAGATTAATCCCAAGCCCAAACAGCAGGGCGGCATTCCCATTCTACTGGGCGCAACAAGTCCGGCCGCGATCAAGCGCGCAGCGCGCATTGCCGATGGCCTGAATCCGATTGCCTTCTCATTTGAAGCGTTAAAAGAGGCTGTCACTAGTTTTCGCTCAGCTGCTCAGGAGGCAGATCGCGACCCGACAACTCTAAAGATCATGGTACGCGCCAACGTACTAATCACAGCGTGCCCTCTTCCCGACGCGCAACGCCCCTTCCTGGGCGGCTCTCCTGAGCAGATTGCCGCAGATCTGGCCCGTATCGAGCCCCTTGCTATCGATCACGTCCTCTTCGCTGACAATGGGCCTTCGTCAAGCGTAGAAGAAGCTTTAGAGTGGCTTGAGGAGCTGCAGGCAGCGGCCAGAAGGGCTGTACAAATCGATACATTGTAATCCCGAACGAAGTGAAAAGAGATGAGAAGTGTTTGAGGATGCTTCTCATCTCCCAAATCTATTTGAAAAACCTGGATTATCTATCAGGATATATTCTGTATCCCCTCAAGGAGTGGAGCGGCTTCCCTTGCACGATCTACATCCGGGCTGCGGTACATATATTCAGGAATTCTTGCCAGCGTTGACTCATGCAACTTATGGGGCTCAAGGCCATAAAAATGCTGGAAGCTCATAATGAGCGGGCGCCATTTGTCTGGATCAACGCGATTTTGCATGCCCTCCATGAGAATAGCTTCCTCAAGATGTACGCGTAGGATGCGTACCTCGATGGCAATTTGTCTTCCACGCAGCTCCTCATCACGCTCGGCCAGATCGTGCTTAGCCTCAACCTTTGCCTCAAGCTGAACCGGGCATTCCAGAACGCGTGGCGCTGCTACTACCTCGGACGGCTCAGGCGTCAAGCCCGCGATACCGAACTTGTCCCGCTCATGTCTATAGCCCCTGCGCTGCTTGCCTTCGGGCACAGGATTTGTTCCTGTTGTGCGCGCCAGGCGATCCACAGCCGTTACCATATCGGTAGATGGTAAATTGAGCACACACTCCCCCGTGCGCAACATGTTCTCTGGCGTCTTAGCTTGACTTTGTACAATTTGGGGAAAGGGCTGGGCACAAAAGCTTCTGGAGGTAAGATAGAAGCTGACCAAAGCACTATCTTAGCTCAGGAGGATGTTCATGCCCCTTCCCGATCCCATTATAGAAGTATTAGCCGTCTTTCGGCCATTGTTTACCGCTCCCACCTGGAGAAAACTGATGATCTTGTTAACCGGAACCTTGCTGGCCCACGGACGCCGCACGGTCGCAGCCGCGTTGCGTGCCACAGGCCTCAGTCAGGCAAGCAACTGGAGCCTCTTTCATCAGGTGCTCAATCGAGCCCGCTGGTCTCCCCTGGCTGTGAGTCGCCAATTGCTCCTGCTGATCGTCGAAACCTTTGTACCAGCGGGAGCCTGGGTAGATCTGGTCATCGATGAAACGCTGGAACGGCGCTGGGGCAGCAAGATCCGCAAACGAGGCAATTACCGCGATAGCGCTCTCTCCAGCAAAGAACGCTCGGTGAGCAGTCCTGGATTGCGCTGGATTGTGCTGGCCGTGGTCGTGACGCTCCCCTGGACCAGGCAGAGATGGGCATTGCCCTTCTTGTGTGTGCTGGCAACCACTCCAGAGGTGAGCGCGCGTTTGGGCAAGCGACACAAAACCATCGCGATGTGGGCCCATCAGATGCTCAGTCTTGTGCGCCGATGGCTGCCTGATCGCTCAATCAAGCTACTGGGCGACAGCGCCTACAGTGTCCTGGAACTAGGGGTGTATGCTCAGCATCAGCACGTCACGTTGATTACAACTGGTCGGCTCGATGCGGTTCTGCATGATCCACCTCCCGAACGCAAAGAGCACACGATGGGTCGTCCGCGAGTGGTTGGCGAGCGCCTTCCCTCCCTGGAGCAAGTCTTGCAGAATGCAGAAACGGCCTGGCAAAAGCTCACCTTGGACTGGTACAGCCAGGGTGAGCGGCCAGTAGACTTCTGCACGGGCTCCGCCTTGTGGTATCGCACGGGCTCCGCTCCTCTGCCTCTACGCTGGGTGCTGACTCGCGATCCACAGGGCAAGCGTCCCCCAAAGGCCATCTTTTGTACCGATCCCACCCAGACCGCCGAAGAGATCATCAAGGACTTCATGAAACGCTGGAGTCTGGAAGTGACCTTTGAAGAGGGGCGCGCCCATTTGGGCATCGAGACGCAACGCCAATGGTCCGATCAAGCCATCGAGCGCTCGACGCCTGTGCTCTTCGGCCTCTATAGCCTGGTGACGCTCTTTGGGCAAGCGTTGCATCCAGATGGGCAGCTCCTGATCGCTCAAGCTGCCTGGTATCGCAAGCACACCGCCACCTTCTGTGATGTGCTCGCTCTCATCAGGCGCCATCTCTGGGACCTGCAGACTTTTCCCACATCACCCACTGATCCGGGCGCGGTTTTAGTCCCCGCTCGACGCTTGAGCGCTTCTCATGGGTGGTCTGTTATTGAGTTGGAAATGTACAAAGTCAAGCTTAGAAGATGCGCCGAAACCTAACATACAACGCCAGCCAAGCCACCAGGCCGAAGACATTGGAGCCAGGTTAGGCGAGCCATCTTCATTGAGCGTGCTCACAAGTACTACCGGAGTGCCAAAGTATAGAATAGCGGGTTCGCTTGTTTGATGCATTAGTCTCGTCTCCTTTCCTTACCAAGGTGCAGTATAAAACTGAAGGAGATGAGCAGCTATCAATATCTTGCGCTTCAAATTACGGGCCGCTGGCTTAGCTACCAACCAGCAATCTGCACAATCGCCCCACTAATGAGCTCGCGTACCTCAGGAGCAATATCGTTCTTAAGTAAGAGGAAATACAGGCTTCTGAGCATGTTTCTAGCATTGTTCTGACGATGATAGGTCACAACATCATGGCTAGTATGGGGCAAAATCAAGGATGTAAGCCAGCGCTGTACAAAGATCTCACTGATGAGTTTGCGAGCGATAATTCCATAAGCCGCTATGGCCTGGCGATCATCCTCAGCATCCTGAAAGGGACCGGGTAAGCAAGCGAGCATACGAATAGCCTCCATAACTGCCTCACAATCCTGCTCACTGGCATAGCGGCTCTGGCCTATCTCGTCGAGCGCATCGGCGACATGAGCCGCCGTATGAATCCAGCCTTTTCCCTCCACATAACCGCGCCAGTCTCGCTCCTCCTGCACATAGCGTAGCAGGGCTCCAGCCGCCTGCCTCGTCACCACCTCAGAGAGGGCATGCGCATCGCGGTCATAATAGAGAATAGCTGCAACGATCAAGACAGAAAAGGAGCGCATAAAAACCGAATCCGTGCCTTGCTTACCAATGCCATAAAAGAGATGCTCGCGATCAAGGCAGATTGTCAGCAATTCTTCAAGCTGGGGTACAGTAAGAAGGTGCTGATCAAGGATAAGCTGCGACATAATTGTGTAGGTTAGTTTGTCGCGCAACTCAGGATCAGGTGAGCCCAGGTTAGGCAGCAGAGCCTTACAAAACAGCAGGGGCTCAATATCAACAGGAAGCTGATAACCATTCTGCACATAGGCCTGAAGCCAGGTTTTACTACTGACTTGCCCTAAAATGTCAGGTACCATCAAATATGTTCTCCATTTTTAATATAATCAGGCATATTATACGATGTTAACCTTATAGATGTAAGTGCCTCTTACCTCGTTGTAATGGCAGAATCAAGTTACTGGCTCATAGCTTTGCCCACTTATTGAACATCTATGTGTCCAGATAGTTACAAGATCATCGGCATGCAGATAGAAGCAATCCATCATGTCAAACACCCAAGTTCTTTTAGAGACTTCTTGCAATGAGTATTTTTTCTTGCCATCGGCACGACATAAGCAAATAGAGCCTGAATAGGACACGCGATGCAGCCGTATACAAGCCCTGAACCCTCCAGTTGGGCATCTGTGTTGTACAGTAGAGATGTGATCCAGAAAAAAGCCTGGCCAGCGCGGGATCAACATGCATACAGTATTCGAATTGCAGATCTGTTAACTGATGTACCTAAATAATACAAGGCTGCCCTTCGAGGCAGGCTTGAAACGGAAGATGAAGGGAACTTCTATGCCAGAAGCAACATTACATGACGGAAGCAGCATCGAGATCGAGGTTCACGGCTCTGGGCCGACCTTGTTGCTCCCGGTCAATCCACAGCCGGTAACTGGAGCGCAGGCCGAAGCCATGCAGCAGTGGGGAGTAGATCCGGCGCTGGGTCACTCGCTGATCAAGGGGCTTAGCGACACTTATCGCGTGATTGCCTTCGACTACGAGGGACAGTGTTTTCGTACCCCAAAGCCAGACACGCTGACCCCGGCCAATGTGGCAAGCGATTTTCTCGCGGTAGCCGATGCCGTAGGGGCAGAGTGCTTCGCTTACTATGGCTACTCCTGGCTGGCGCTGATCGGGCTGCAGCTTGCCATTCGGACCGAGCGCTTATCAGCGCTCATCATGGGTGGCTTTCCACCGCTGGGCGGGCCATACGAAGAGATGCTCCGCGTCACGACTGCAACCTACGAGATCGCCAGCGGCGTACGGGCAGTGCCATCAGCTGAGGAATCCGCGTGGTCTGGCGCTGTTCCGTCAGAAGATCAGACACGGCAATTTGTCACGCTGTACCAGGCGTTGCAAGGATTTGATGACCGCGCCGCTCAAGCGCAAATCACGTGTCCACGCCTCTGCTTTGTGGGTTCGGCTGATGAGAATAAGTACGATGAGCATTGGGGAAATGTGCTGGTAAGTTTAGCAGGTCCCATTGTGCGGCGAAAGGCAGAGCTCCAGGAGCTGGGCTGGGCTGTGCGCATACTCGATGGGCTTGATCATACTCAGGCCATGCAGGCAAAGCAAGTGGTGCCAATCCTGCGTTCATGGTTGGCGTCCCAGCTTCGTTCATAACCTGTTTTCCAGACAAGAATCCTCGCTTCACCGCCTGGGCAGGAATTCTTGTCTGGCCCCCGAGGGGATGTAGGAGCAGTCGCGCCAGCAGCATACAGCTGCAAAAATAGCCATTCCGTTCAAGTCATCCTCGGCGTCGAGTGCTAAAGTAGGAAGCACAAGACGTGAAAGCTCCGCTCACCCATATCTTGGGATGATCGAAGCAAGCTTGAAAGGAGCATATACTATGATCCCCTCTTCCTCCGAACCGTCCGCCCGGGAAGATGCAACCCTCACCAGCCTGAGCGCCTCGGAGCTTGCGCGCCGTATTGCTGCAGGCCGCCTTTCCTCACAAGAGGTCGTTGAAGCGCATATTCGCCGCATCGAAGCTGTCAATCCGCGTCTGAATGCTATCGTTGTGTCACTTTTTGCGCAGGCGCGCGCCTCCGCCAGCCGCGCCGATCAACTGCGCGAACAAGGAACGCTTCTCGGTCCGCTCCACGGCGTACCTATCACGCTCAAAGAGCAATTTCTGGTCTCTGGCACTCCAGCAACGGTTGGTCTGATGAGCCACAGATCGTCCATAGAGCAGGAAGGCCCCCTGGTACAGCGGCTTCGCCAGGCCGGAGCGATTATTCTAGGAAAGACCAACGTTTCCCAACTGCTGCTGTCGCTGTCAGGATCATGTGAGAATCCGGTCTATGGTCGGACGAATAATCCCTGGGATCTGGCCCGGAGTCCTGGCGGAAGCAGTGGAGGTGAGGCGGCCATTATTGCCGCCGGCGGCTCTCCTCTTGGTTTGGGCGGTGATAATGGTGGCAGTATTCGTATACCTGCACATTTCTGCGGCCTGTATAGCTTGCTTCCTACAGCCAGGAGATTGACAAATCTCGATACCGCTCCCTATGCTGAGGTGGCCGGGCAAGAGGCCGCTATCGCTCAACCCTGTCCCATTGCCCGCAGCACCCAGGATCTGCGCCTGGCAATGAGCATTCTGGCCGCCCCTGGCCTAAACGCTCTCGATCCAGCGGTACCACCTGTTCCCTGGCCCGATCCCAGCGCCGTCTCGCTTGCCGGCTTGCGCATCGGCATGTATAGCGACAATGGCGTGTTTTCGGTTGCTCCAGCGGTTCGCCGCGCTGTGGAGGAGGCGGCGCAGATCCTGCGCGCACGTGGCGCTATCGTTGAGCCCTGGAGCCCGGCCCACTGTGGCGAAAGCTGCACGGCTCTTTGTTGGCCTGAGAAGCGCTGATGGCTTTGTGGGCTATAAGCGTCTGCTCGGAGACGATCCTCTCGATCGCAGCATTGCAGCTGCCTTGCAATCTCTTCCCGGAGCCGTATCGGTAGATCAGTACTGGCAGATGGTGGAAGAGCGCAACCAGTATTGCCAGCGTTTCCTTAGTGCGCTTGATGCCCAGCGTTTTGACGCGCTGCTCTGCCCACCCTACGCGCTTCCCGCTCCGACCCACGAGAGCAGTGGCGCCTTAAACGTCACCAATGCTGGCAGCTATGCCATCCTCTACAATTTGCTTGGTTTCGCCGCTGGCGTGGCACCTGTGACCCGCGTGCAGCCAGGTGAGGAGAGCGAGCGGAGCGTTGGAAACGATAGCCTTGAGCGTGCAGCCCAGGCCGTTGAGATGAACAGTGCCGGGCTGCCGGTAGGCGTACAGGTGGCGGCTCGCCCCTGGCGGGAGGATATCGTCTTAGCGCTTATGGAGGCATTGGAAGAAAAAACAGCTGTAGGCATGCCCATCTGGAAAGATTCCCAATTCGCATAAGTCACGCGCTAGCAGCCCAGGCTACGTACTCTATTATAGTGTGCTATAATTATCAATACACGCCTCACTTGAAAAAGCGGAAATAGCTGGCTTTTTCAAGTGAGGCAAAAAGCCAGCAGCTTTCTACGCTGCTCCCCTTTCTATCTCCCTAGAAATTGCCAATTTTCCACCTTTCTAGAAAGTACACCTTCTCTTCCCTAGAAATTGCCAACCTTCTACCTTTCTAGAAAATACCCCTATAAAGATTAGTTCATTTCTACAGCAAAGGAGACGCTTTATGACCTTGCAAACTATGTACCTTACGCTCGCCACAGCGCCGGCGCGCATCCTATTTTACGGCACAGCAAGAGAGAGCGCACAACGGGGCACCATACTCTTCTATCATGGCTTTGGTCAATCCAAAGATGACTACAGCGAAGTGTTAGAACAGCTTGCCCGAGCAGGTTTTCTCATTGTTAGCCTGGATGGAATCGGCCACGGAGCCCGCCGCTATCCCGATTTTGCCCAACGCTTTCCACCACATTCTCCACATTTAGAGGGCAACATGCAGCTTGAAGCCGCCTTTCTTGATGTCGTTCAGGCCACGACCCAGGAAATTCCTGCGATTATCGACGCGCTCTTCGAGCATAAGTTGGCCCACCCTGGCCGGCTTGGCATCACCGGTTACTCCTTTGGTGGCTTTGTTAGCTACGCGGCAGTGATAAAAGATAAGCGTTTACAGGCGGCGGCACCAGTCGTAGGAGCGCCCGAGTGGAAGCTAGCCAGGCCAGAGAGCCCGCACCAGTATATCGAGCAATTCTTTCCCACAGCTATATTATCCCAGGTTGCCGGGCAGGATAGACGGGTTTCGCCCTTGCTCGCCCCCTATTATGCTCAGGCCCCCGCGCGGTTGCGCTATATCGAATACCCGGCTTCTCCTCACGAGCTATGCCCACAAGACTGGTCAGAGGCCTGGCAGGCCGTAGTAGCATGGTTCATAAACTTTCTCCCAAGTGCAGATCGACTCTGATCAGCTTATAATCTAAAGCCGGCGCAACAGTCACAGCAAGCTGTGTTATGTCATCTTCAGCAAATACATCCACATCTTTCGCTTGAAAAATTATATTTTACGAGTATCCTTTACTAAAGAACAAACTGTATGTGTTCCTTATCAAACATGTTGATAGAGATAATACTCTACAGCGTTCATTATCGCAGACGGATTAGAATATCCACAGGCTAAGCAGCATCGGCTTGACGCTGAAAAACTGCTTGAGTGGAGCACAACAGAGCAGTTCGGGCGGTCGAGGATAGCACGGAAAAGACAGCCCCTGTAGTCCAAATGGCCGTAAGATCTGGCATCAGAATGAGGATGGACAATTTCAGCTTCTCGTTTCCCGGAGAAAGGAGATTGACGATGGCCTTCAACGGAGTTGGCAATTTCTGGATTGCGCCCAACAGCACTGTGGTTCAGGATGGCTGGGGATGGAATGGAGCAGATCACGGAGCTCAATACTTCTCAGCAAATCCCAAAACATCCAATGTCGAGCTACAGATGTCCCATGAGACCAAAGGACGTAATAGCTCTGGCGGAGTCTATTATGGCTTTACGGTCACCAATCTTAGTAACGTCTGGGTTAATTATGATCTTCAGGGGGGCGGCTTCTCCTGAGTCTGGCAGAGGGAAAGGAGCGAAGTATTGAAGATTTTTGTATTCACAGACGATATGGGAAACGTAGTTGGATCGTTCATACCGCAGCAGCACTACGATCCTGATAAGCCAGAATTTGAGCTGCAAGGCCGCTCAAAAGATCGCGTTTACGAAATCGAGCTCTCAGAAGAAATGCTGGTTGGCGTAACCGATCCGCCAAGTCTTCACAAAAAGCTAGAGCACTGGATTATCAATAATCAAAGCCTTCAATAACGAATACCGGCGGCAAGGTTTTCTCGCCTGGCCAGAAATGTAATTTGACCTTGCCGGGCCGGAGAAATTTACAGGCAATGTGGACAGGCTGCAAGCCTGCAGCACCTATCATCAATCATGATGATCTGATAAGCTGAGGCTTGCAGTCACCAGCCATCCGGGCAAAAACGCCTTGAGCCTCTTAGCTTTACTGAAGCAAGCCGATCAGGCTCTTTTTTAGCATGCCTGGCTCACAAAGCTAGACTGTGAGCACCTCGCGTAAAGCCTGGATAGATGGACAGAAGTAAAAGCCACCACCCGTCGTGATAGTCCAATCCTGATTCCAACGAATTGTCGGGCCATTAGGATCAGTGATTGGCAAGCGTCCACTAATGATATTGCCATTATTAGTGGGATCATTTGGTTTATTGCTCTGGCCAATCAGGAAATCGAAGCCAGCCTGATTAAATGGAAAATCTGGATTGTCGATCCAGAACCGGCTTACGAACTCGAACTGCCCCACAATTGAGCTTTGATAACTGACAAAGAGCAAGCCGCGATCCACACCATCAATCACCGGAGCCTCTAGCGATGATGGCGAGACTGGACCATAGGGAATCCCACGGCGCAGTAGGCGATGTGTCTGTGTATGGCGTTCGCTTGCCTCGCTATTGCCCCCTCCTTCTGGCGTAATATCATCGCGCGGATAAACCTTACGAATGTGCGCAGCAAAAGGACAGGTCATTCCGCTTGGATCAGCTTGTGGTTCAGGGAATAGAGCTCCATTGCTACAGCCAGTAACTGAGTTTGGCGTATCCGGGCATGGATTCACCGGATGCATGAACTCAAAATCATTATTAGCGCAATCGCTCCGGCCAAGCTCACTATTATCAGTTTGGGTAGCGCGCATGATAGGAGCACCCGTGGGCCAGCGTCCCACAAACTTTGTACCTAAAAAACGCGGATCTGGCGGAAAGGTCGGGTTACTCTGGTTGAGGGCTCGCGCTTCAGCATTCAAGAAGGTATGAAAGCGCCCCACATCCTGACGCAGGCGGCGAAAGACCATGTACGAACCGTTTCTGGCCCAGGCCGGCCCCGCTTCAGCAAGCTCACCTTTATGTATCTCTACCATCTGGGTGGGATTACTCGGATCAGGAACCGAAGTTGACGTGCTCGGACTCGACTTCTGGTCCTGTGTATTTTTAGGGTCCTGATAGACATAGCCGAACATAAACTCACCTGGCCAGAGCAGATCCTGTCCCGGCTTACCTTGGTTAGGATTATCAGGATTCTGGCGTGGCGTCAGCACATCGGTACCATCAGTAGATTTTACATAACCGCGAATACCCGGCTGCGATACACCATCAAGGAACTTAAACTGTTCATGGCCAGAAAAGGGCCTTGGCAAATCCTGCCCGCGCTGCATGAAAACTATACGCACCCCACTAGATCTGCTGGTCCCATCAGTGCCACGAGTACGAGAGAAAATCGAGGTCTCGATCTTCTCAACCTGGGCATTCAAGTCATCTACATCATCGCTCTGGACCATAACAACAATATCGGCGTCGCGATCCGAAATTACCCAGTTATCGGGATTGCCCTCCATGTTCTTTTTGCTCGGGCTTGTGGGATCACCAAGAACGGCGGCGCGCTTCACCATGCCCTCTTTGAAAGCCTGGTCGGAAAAATCTGCGCTGGAGAGATCGGTCAATTGCCTGATCGCGTCATAAGTCAAGGCGATATTGATCCAGGTAGCTTTAATTGCCAGGGTCTCTCTGCCCCGCCGGCTGCGCAATTGCTTGAATAAACGATTAAAGGCCAGCACCTCCTCAGCCGTAGAGATAAATGGAACCAGTCCTTTGAGCCAATTCTTACAATTTCTCACATCATCGATCTTGAGGAAGAGCAGCATTACATGATCTTTGAGAAAGCCAGGAACAATATTCCCCTGGATCTCGCTTACCTCTATCAACGGCTCCTTATCAGAAACATCAGGAAAAGGATTGAAAACTCGCTGACTTTCTGCCTGCTCACTGACATAGCCGCGCGAATAGGCCCCCAGTGAAGGCACCTCGCGCGTGGACGGCGTTACAGCTTCAGTAGTTGATGGTGGCTTTTTTCCTGTATATACCATCTCTTCATCTCCTTTTGGCCTGTTAGCATCTTTCAACACATTAGCGCACAGCAATAGACGTACGAACATAGCTGAGGACGCCCCCAATCAGGAAAAGGTCGGCCTGGGCTCCCCCAAGCCCGGGCAATGGCGCCCTTGCGCTCCTTTTCCTCGCCAGCATAAGCGAAGATAACCCACCTTGTTATCTGATCCACCGTAAGAATAGTGGCAACAACTACCAAGTATAAGTAAATATTTTGTGTTTTTCAATCTCAAGTTACGTTATATATGAGCTATTTTCTATAAAGAAACAATAAATAATCAAATTATCTCGCCGCTGCTAAAGGCCAGGAAAGAGAGGAGAACGACCACGTAGAGCCGGGCGCCCGACAGCTTCTAGAGAACCGCAGGTGCCCGGCTTGAGAGAAATTGTAGGATGTATGTGATGTGGAACAATAACAGAGAGTTGCATCAGCTATGAGCCAGCTAAAAGCACAGCTGTCGCACAGCCAGATTGCTGTTTTAGGGACAGCTTAATGCGCCAATCCGCTAAAATCTAATGTACTAAAATGATCCTCTATAGTTTCTGCTCGACGAATCAACTGGACTTCCCCATTTTCTTTAAGTAGCAATTCGGCGGAGCGCAATTTACCATTATAGTTAAAACCCATAGCATGGCCATGCGCCCCTGTATCGTGGATAATAAGCGTATCGCCGGTCTCAACCTCTGGCAAATCTCGATCAATGGCAAACTTATCAAAATTCTCACAGAGCGAGCCAACCACATCATACTTGTGCGAAAGAGCTTTTTGCTCTTTGCCAAGCACAGTAATATGATGATAGGCTCCATAGAGAGCGGGACGCATAAGATTTGTCATGCAGGCATCAAGACCCACATAATCTTTATAGGTCTCTTTTTTGTGAATCGCAGTAGTAACCAGATAGCCATGTGGCCCGGTTATCAGCCTTCCACATTCCATAACGATGTTGAGGGGATACAACCCATTTTTGATGATTTTGCGCTGATAGAGCTCTTCTACGCCTTGTGAGAACCTTTGTAGATCAAAGGCTGTCTGCTCAGGCCGGTACGGAATACCAATCCCCCCACCAAGATTTACAAATGAGAATGTGATGCCCACCCTTTGCGAAATTTCGACAACCAGGTCAAAGAGCATATTCGCCGTCTCAATAAAATACTGCGCGTTGAGCTCGTTAGAGGCAATCATTGCATGGAGCCCAAAACTTTTTACACCCTTGTTTTTTGCCAGGTGGTAAGCCTGAAAGAGCTGATCGTAGGTCAGGCCGTACTTTGCTTCCTTTGGATCGCCGATGATAGCGTTACCAGCACGCCGCGGGCCAGGATTATAGCGAAAACTGATGAGATCAGGCAAGCCAACATATTTTTCTAAATAGGCAATGTGGCTGGTATCATCAAGATTTATAATTGCTCCTAGCTCCTTTGCCTTGCCATATTCCTCGATAGGCGTTTCATTAGAACTAAACATAATATCCGAACCCGTTATACCAACCCTTTCAGCAAGCAACAGCTCTGGCAGTGAGCTGCAATCAGCGCCGAAACCTTCGGCCTTTAGAATTTGTAAGATATATGGATTGGGCAGCGCCTTGACGGCAAAATAATTAGTAAAGCCGTCCATCCAGGCGAAGGCTTGTTTCAGCTCACGCGCAGCCTGGCGTATGCCTCTTTCATCATAGATATGAAACGGCGTGGGATATTCTTTCAGGATTTTTTCCAATTGTCTTTGTGTAAAGGGAATCGCTTTCTCTACCATGCCTTTAATTCCTTAAATAGAACGCTAATGGACGCAAGATAACGTGGCTGGTCAGAAATAAACATATACTATACTTTCTTTATTGCGCTGGAGAGCTTCAATTACTTCTCCTGCGCAAGGCATCTCAATGCTGAGCAGAGCAGCCATTCTCACCGAGCAGCACGCTGATTATGTATTATATGACCAGGCGCTCTTCTCTACAAATTCATCGCCTTCAAGAGATAGCCTGACTCGGCCTGGATAGACTTCTCGGAGCGCATCCTATAGCTCTCCATTCCAGAAAAGAAGCTGGCGAAGAGAGAATCCAGCCGTTTAGTACAGGTTCAATATGTACTAGAGGCCAATATGCGCGTTAGCAAGATCATGCTATGCTTAAGAAAATAGCTATAAGCGACGGGAGGCAGCATGCGTATTAAGCAATATTTACAGCGCATACGTTATCAGGGTCCACTTGAGCCAAACCTTGCGACCTTGCAAGGTCTGCACGAGGCACATCTGCTCAGTGTACCGTTTGAAAACCTGGATATTTATCAGGGCCGGGAAATCGTTCTCGACGAGCCAGCGCTCTGGACAAAGATTGTTGAGCACAGGCGTGGAGGCTTTTGCTATGAACTGAACGGCTTATTCGCCTGGTTGCTGCGTGCGCTAGGATTTCAAGTTCAGCTGCTTTCCGCCAGAGTAGCCACTGGCGCGGAAAGGTTCGGCCCCGAATTCGATCACCTTACGCTATTAGTCACGCTTGAGCAAGACTGGTTAGCCGATGTAGGATTTGGTGAGAGCTATCGTTGGCCATTGCTTCTACAAGACTCATTGGTCCATGAAGAGCCCTTTGGCAAGTATTGCCTGCTGCGCGAACAACAGTTCTGGACTTTGCAGCATTGGGACTATAGCTGGAAGCCTGAGTACTGCTTCACGCTGCAACCCCATGTATTGAGCGACTTTGCGGCGATGTGTAGATATCAACAAAGCTCGCCCGCTTCGCACTTTACCCAAAAACGTATCTGTAGCATAGCCACCTCTTATGGAAGAGTTTCGCTTAGTGAGCAACGCTTAATCATCACAAAAGATGGCCAGCACCATGAGCGTTGGCTGAGTACCCAGGATGAGTATACAGCGGCCTTAGCTGAATACTTTGGTGTCGTTCTATAATCCTTGCTTTCACTTACGTTCATTTCATCCTGCCCTGTTGACGGGCAGCATCTCTATAAGAGAGAGCCTGCTCTGTCCTTGAGTTGAGGTAGATTCCTCTACTGTTATCACAAAAGCAGCGGATTCAATAAAATCTACCCGTTGGCTGAATATGGGTAGATTCATAGCTGCGTCTACCAGCCTTGGATAAATAGGTAGACTTACCTAGATGGCCGGGGAGATAGTAGAATCTACCATTTTCTGAACTAGAGATAGACGCAAACGTGAATCTACCATCATTGCCAGATCCGGCAGATTTTATAGGGTGGGCAAAGCAAGCTGAGAAATCTACCATTAGCGCTAAAGTAGTAGATTCAATAAATCTACCGATAGACTAAACCTGAGTAGATTCATAATTACGTCTACTGCATTTGAGCAAATAGGTAGATCTATTGGAAAAACCGAAGGTGCTAGCAGAATCTATCGGTAAAGTACTTACAGGTAGATTCCTAAGGAAATCTACCATTGTTTAAATGTATGGAAGATTCCTAAGCTAGCAGCCAGAGGTATGCGTAGAATCCATCATTTCTGGCCCTTTAAGTAGATTCTATAGTTATGTCTTGTTGCTTAAGTTGGGCAAGCTAGTTTAAAGGTATCCGTATACTCGGTTTCTAATCAGAATCTACCATTCTTTTAAAGAGGAGCAGATTCTTAAGTTGCTAGACGAGAATCGACCTGCATCCGCGATCTCGGTGGATTCTAGATGCCAGGAAACGCTCATGAGCCCAAATCTACTCCTTTTAACAATTTAGTAGATTGCCCCAAATCTACCACATCACGTACGACAGTGGTAGATTCGCTGAGCTCAAGCGTGTTGATAAGGAATCTACAAGTTTCAGAACTGAAGTAGATTCCTACAGCGCAGAACTTATGGACGTACGCATAGACGTTTTGCTGCCTAGACAGGCTTTCAAGCCTGGAGGAGATTATAAAGAGGAACGTTCTCAGGGAGCGACGCAGGCCCTTTTGGCAAAAGCTCACCTAACGCTTTCTGGACGGCCAGAAAGCGCTGTCAGAGCCATATTATATGGCATCTGTAGGCTAAGCATACGTTGTAGCCGGCTAGCTCGCTCTGCCAGGAGGAGGAATAGAACGTTAACGTATAAACGCTGAGTTTGCCCCTAGAATGGCCGTAGGGATCGCTCTGCAGGTTAAGGTGCTATAAAATGTTACTCCGCCAAGCTTTATAACAGCTACGTATCGCTCACGGCCATCACGGGCCTATACGCTCGCTCACGCTCATGTCCCCAGGGCAAGGGCTAACAAAGAACAGGATAGAGCTGCCGATTGCGCTACCTTGATTGATATAAATGCAAATTTGTTTTTTAGTATAGTTCTATCTATCACTGAAGATTTCATGCAGAGAACTGGTTTTCGGCAACCATCATCAGCGTTTTCGAGCACAGAACCTCCCAAAAGGAACTTGTAGAAGTTATAAATGTCTCTTGCATGGCTATTTGTAATTTTTTGATTGAAAGACATCTTCTACCCCTTACTACCAGCCATAAGTATTATCTGAAGGCTCATTCTGGCCTGGAAGGTAGAATAGATCTTTCCAGGAGACCATCTTATTGAGACGAGCCTTCCACTCAGGAAGCGAGTAGACAACGGTCTGGTGGCATTTATTGCTGTTGGGTATGGATGCATCGACCAGGACCGCGTAAAGCGCGCAGTTGTCTCTTGACGAAGCAAGGATAGCCGTAGGGAATAGTCTTGTTTGTACGTTGTTCTGGATGAACTCCCTGAGCTCCTCAGCCTCCTTCAAGGTCATGTTGAAATATTCGTAGCTCACTGGCGTAGTTGGGGCCAACGTAGGCTGAAGTGACGCTCTTTTCTGCGCTCGTGCCGCTTCCTCCGCTTCTTTGGCCTCTGCAGCCTTCTTAGCCTCCGCAGCCTTTTGCTCTTCGAGCTGCGCACGCTCCTCTTTTAGCTCCTGGTACTCCACCTCCAACACGTCCTCGATATCGCGCAGGGAAAGGGCGCTATAGGTTTCAACCAGCTTCTTGGCCTTGGTGGGAATGCCCTTGTCGTTATACTCGTGAAAGCGAGCAGTGAAATAGGCTCCTGGGTTGTTCATCCACCGATCACGTCTCCATTTGACCATAGTAACGATGAAAGATGCAAGAGGTAACTCGTAGTTGTATTGGCTTTGTGAACGCTCACGTTTGAACAAACTGAGGTATTTCGGGTAACAATCAACATTTTCTTCGAGTACGATTGCAAAAAATTCAGCAAGTTTTTTATCGTAACGTAACGTTAACGTTTTTATAAAATTATATATATTATCTACTACGTATACGTTACGTACGTCGTCCTGAAAATCTACCTCACTGAAGATTTTGAGCAATTCGTTTGCATCAAAGTCGTCTTCGAATCTACCTGATTGTGCCGCGTTCGTAGATTGAGCGGGGATTTTGTGCTCAAGAGGAGACACCGAAGGATTGGATTTTGGTAGATTCGGCGTCTGTTCTCTGCTCCTGGAGCTGCCAAACTGCGTATTTGAGGTAGATTCGGTGGCCTGTCTTCTTTCTCGTTCTGAATCTACCGGATTTCTCTTTATGGGAAGAGTTCCCGATGAGCCATACTGGTTATCGTTGTTGAGCGTTTTCTTCCAGAGAGGTTCCGTTGTGTGCTCATTATGAGAAAAGTTATTCTGGTTGTTAGCTTTCAATTGGGAAGAGCTTTTTGGATTGGAATCATACTGGTAGCTCTGGAGCTTTTCTTCACCTTGTTCTGAATCTACCTCAGAGGTAGATTCAGGCTCCTCTAAGTACTGCTCGCTCAGGAAAGGTACGATTTTTAGATCTTCTCTTCGCTGTGGAAATATATCAGAAAGCCTGTGCGTATCACCCAGCGTTTCCCGGCCCTGGTACTGCTTCCCATCAGGCTCGTAAACATCCTTAAAGAACGGTTGGTTGAGATGTTTGCGTTCCGCATCCTCATTTCGCTTTATCTGTTTTCGGTTAAATTCAACCTGCTCCTTCAGGCGCCTGCGCTCGGCTTCTGCCTTGGCCCGTATTCTCTGCCGAGTTGCTTGCCGAGTGGTCAGATTGGGCTGCTGCAGATACTTTTCATCAATTTTTAGTGGCTGCCCAACTGGCTTTTGTGGAGCTTGTTCCTGGGGAACAGCAGGCTTCTCCGGCATCACATCTGGAGGTTGTGCCTCAGATGGCGTTGGGAGACGGAGCTGAGATGGCCGTTTTTTTCGTCGCTTGGTGACCACTCCTGGCGCTGGCTCTGCCATAATGGTATGTGATAGTGGGGGAGATCCTGAAAGAGTCTGGGAGAGATATGACTCTGTGTAGAGGGGCAAGGATAGCCCAACGTGTTTGAGCAGATCATAATTCTGCAGCTCAGGATGATGCTCTATTTCGGCCACCAGGTTGGCCAACATAGCCACGCCTTGCGCCTTACGCTTATCCTGGAGCGCCTTCTTCACATTCTGGTCCATACTGGCAAGCATCACCGAGTAGGTTCGCTTTATATAGGTCAGCAGGCTATCCCTGATCAACCCATAGACGCTACTAGCAATTTTTACCTCCTGGGCCATTGTACGCATCTTGGGGCGGCTGTGCTGGATAAGATAATCCAATTCAGTTGCCAGATTTTCCGGCGGCTGATAATAGCCTATACGCAAGAAATAGGCTGTCCGATCCAAAAACGGTTGTCTATATGTCAGTCCGAGGACTGAGAAAAGCTTAAAGTACTTCTGCACAGTTTCGTTGGATAAATCTAACATCTTTCCTAGCATCGCCAGACTGCGGGCACAGATGTATACCGCGTCCTTTGGGGCATCAGGGATGCTGGAAGGCTCATTGAGGGCGCGATCCAGAAACCTGTGGAAGAAATCCTTACCAAGGGTACGTGCAGAAAATATATGTGAAACCACCTGAACGGTGGAGGGATGAACTACTTTTAATATGTTTTCGTCTGACTCGAAGTCAAATCCATAGTCCTTTAATGACTTATTTGTCGAATCCTCCATGTTTGGTTAACCTTTCTACGTTCAAACCTCACTAGCCTCAACCAAAAAATTTGGGATCTAAGTCAAGTACTGCTGGAGTCTAAAAATCGTTAGGACTGTTGTGCCTTGACATATTTAATCGAATAGTATACGGTATTTCTCGGAGTTAGTTCTTGCATTAAATTGCATACCCCATCTTCTGATTGGTAAAGTTCCAGATGCTTGTTTTTCTCTTTCCATAAGGAAAAACGCGTGAGGGCGTACCTTTTAGTTGATAGATCGGATGTGCTTCGGTTGCTTTTTTCAGATCAACCTCTACTAGAGTAGAATAGCGCATCTGGTTCGCGTACATCATTTCGAGCCTCTTGGGTATACTATTAATGCCTTCTGCTAATTCATAACGCTTGGGAGTGCAATAACCCAACGCGTATAAGCCAGATGTACTGGTGCTGCTGCGCACCTCTTCATGAAGGTTGCATGTCAGTGCATAGTTTATCTGGGCGGGTAAGTAGGCTGCGGGGTTGGAGAGATAGTTGTTGACTATAGCGTCTGCTTCGGTGCCGCTTATCTGTTGAGCCGGAAATTGGATTGAAGGCAGTCGTTTGCAAGAGCTGCTCATCAGTGACCAGGCTATGCTGGTTTGTTGAGAAGCGAGTATGGTTTGGTCGCTCTCTTTTTGCAATTGAGACTGCTTATATGTGTAATTGCTTATCATTGCTCATTAATCTCCAATTTCCCTCTTATATCCTCTCTCTGCTAGCCTTTTGAATAGATAGCAGAGACCCAGTAGCCACTTAGCTGTTGAATAATGTATTGCGTCCTTTGAAGCCTCTGTCCGTGCTTTATGTAAGTTGGCAAAGCTCCAAGGAAGACTGTATATTGGTATAGTACAGGAAAAAAAATGTTAACGCTAGCATGTACACACACTATAATTTTTCATTGTTTTGAGCTCAGTGATTTTTTTTCACGCTCAAATTGCACGGAACCCTGGTGTGAAATTGCACGGAACCCTGGTGGGAATTGCACGTAGCCCCGGTGGGGTTTGCGCGGAGCCCTGGTGGGGTATTGCTCGGAGCCCTGGTGGGGGAACGCTCGGAGCCCTGGTGGGGTAATTTAGTGCTTGTCTATTAATCATCATCTACTTTCTCCTCTCCCTGGGAAGCGTTAGCGTTAAAAATTAAGAATTGACGTTCTTTTTATAAAAATGCATTATAATATATATTGTCGGCTTACCCGTACCTTCACTGGGATATAGGGGTATTCTAGTTAAAATAAGCCAAACGTTGACCTGCCGCGTGCTAATTGAAAACGAGAGATGTCTACGATAACCAAACAGTGATGTGCGAAATTCAGCTCAGATCCTCTCTGGGATAAGACACAAATTGCTATTTTTAATGTGGTCGCCAAAACATATTATACTTGGGCTTGCAAATGGTGCCCTTGAGCATAACTTTTAGCATTCCATTCGTTAACGGACGCTTGACAATATTCTCATATGCATATGCTACACTAGTAATCTGTGAACTGATTAAACTGCTTTACGAAAGGCAAGAGTAGAATGCCTCGTTGTCATAACTGTGGGAACAAACTCTTGACACAGACAGCTTTATGTACTGTCTGCGCAAAGAATCCCGCTCAACTCCCTGGAAGAACTGGCAAGTTGCTAGCTCAGCGCTATCGCATTCTTGCGAAGGTGGGCGAAGGAGGATTTGGTGTCGTTTATAAGGCGCAGGATAGGCTGAGAGGTAATAAGATTGTTGCCATCAAAGAGATAGATCTCAGCTCCCTGAGTACGCAGGAGAAAATAGATGTAACCGATTCCTACAATCGCGAAATCACCCTGCTCTCCAAATTAAGCCATAAGAGCTTGCCTGCTATCCATGATCATTTTACTGATCCCGAGCACTGGTACGTTGTTATGGATTATATACGTGGCAAGACACTAGAAGAGATTCTCCAGACGACGCGCGGTGGACGTCTGCCCATAAAGCAGGCTCTGGAAATTGGGATGAAGCTGTGCGACGTGCTAGCCTATCTGCATGGCCAGAATCCTCCCGTCATTTTCCGCGATGTGAAGCCTTCTAATGTGATGTTGACACGTAAGGGGAATCTCTATTTGATCGACTTTGGCATCGCTCGCCTCTATCGTAGGGATAAGAGGCGCGATACAGGCCCCCTGGGTTCACCTGGCTATGCAGCTCCCGAACAGTATGGCATTGCCCAGACGACGGCCCAGACAGATATCTATGGGTTAGGAGCTACTCTACAGACACTGCTATCAGGCAAAGAGCCTTTAGATATTCGGGCCGATGGATGGCCAGCCGATTGTAATTTGCCTGAGCGATTGCAAACGCTGCTAGATTGCATGATGGAGCGCGATCTTAAGCGGCGCCCTGCTGATGTCAAGGATCTAAAATGGGATCTAAAATGGGTGGCCAGTACTCTGCCTAAGAGCCGTTGGCAGGTAGGCATGGCCTCGTTTTGGAAACTTGTGATTAACATCGTGCCTCAGACGATGATGTTGCTTCTGCTGTCACTGCTTTTCCCTCTTGTCGCAGCTGCTACAGGCTTTCTGGCTAGCTCATTCTGGATACCTTGCTTGCTAGCAATGCTTGTAGTCTTCGTTGGCTGCTGTATTTCCCCCCTGCTTGCTGTAAGTGGCGCGAGGCCGCTAGAGCGCTGGGCAGCTCTCTGGCGACGCCTGCCGCGAGCTCTCTTTTTAACTTTGTTGCCTGCTCTGCTCTTCTATATCTTCTATGATAGCTTGCGGCCTGGCAATACCTTTGCCTGGGTTGAGGTATTGTTGATCGGTTCTGTATGTGCGACGCTGGATATGCTTCTCTTCTCAGTAAGCAAACGGCTTTTCCGCTTGCTTAAGCACCTGCGCAACCTATCGAGAGCTTATCCTGGTCGGAGTCGTACAAGTATCCCTCCTCAGAAGATGTCGCAACATATGTGACGCGTTGTCTACATCCTGCCTGCCATTCTGCCTTAGTCCAGGATAGGCATGTTTTGATGCTTCATCATCCGCACACGATTGCTGTTTTGTTTGGAAGGCTTGGAAGCGGCTAAAAAGAGCTTAGGAGAGGTCGGATAGGCCCAGGCCTGTGAAACTCCCATTCTTGCCGTTGCGTATCTGTCTATAGCAAGTTCTTTAACTTGATGAGAACGTAAATGAGCTAAAAAAGTCTAAAGGTGAACTATGCTTGCTGTTAACCAGGAATATGTTTTTCTGGAAAATAGATATAATGGTTTAACTTTAGCCGCAAGGTTGAAAAACACTATTAACAGCGGAATGTAGCTAAAGGGTAAGGAGGAGTATATGGTGCTTGCCGCATTAGCCCTGGGCGCGACACTACAGCCCGGTGGGATTATTATGTGGCTCATTCTAGGGCTGATAGCTGGTTTTCTGGCTAGCGCGGTGATGCGTGGAGACGGCTATGGGCTGATTGGCGATCTCATCTTTGGTCTGGTAGGAGCGTTTATCGGCGGCTTGATTATGGATCTGCTGATGCCTGATGCTTCCTTTGGTTTTTGGGGTAGCCTTGTTGTTGCCTTCATTGGAGCCTGCATTCTGATTGCTATTGTACGTGCTATTGCGGGCGCAAGAACGCAGAGGCTCTAGACTATCTTCAGATAAATTACCAGAGCAGATGTTTTTGCATGGGACCTGGAATTTCCAGGTCCTTCCTGTTGCTCCCGATCAAGGCATTCGTATGTTCGCTCGGGTTCGTTTAGTGAGTACACCAAATGGACCAGGGGAGATGAGGACAAAATGGATAAGTTCAAGGGAATTTGTAGGGGAGGCCGCCGCTTGTTCAGGCTTGCACTCTACAGCCCTTAAAATTGTCTATAAAGGCACTATTTGGGAAACCACAAAAAAGTGACCTATAGAGCTAAATCGGCTCTATAGGCTGGTCTACATCGTTTTAGGAATCTGCCAAACTCTTGCTAAAATTGCACGGAGCCCTGGTGGGGTAGTGTCATCAGTATATAGAATAGATGCGAGGAAAAAACGTTATTCTCCTTCTGTTCTTTTAGCAGGCCGATCTTCTAGGCAGTTTTGCTCTTGTTCCTCATCTAGGAACGTGCAATTTCTAGATCGTACGCTTTTCTATATTCATAGCTAAGGGCTATTTTCTGCTGTTCTAGCAATGTGGTTTTTCCATATATAAGGAAGGGAAGAAATCTTGCTATCTAGAAATGTGGCGTGTGGAGATTGCCAGGAAGTGAGATTGCTAGAAAAGAGTGAAATCTGCCTTTCTATCTCAGTCTCTTATCTGGAAATCTAGCCTAGCAGAAATCTACAAAAATATAATAGTAGAAAAATAGAAATGTAGCTAACTAGAACGGAGTCAGATCTATATTTCTTGCTATCTTGATCGGAATAAATCTACCAGGCATGATAATACACTTATCTACTTTGGTAGAATGCTAGCTAGACAGAAAAGTGCTGATTATAGCTAACTTGACTGCAGGCTTTTCTAGATCTAGAAAAGTATCAAAACTAGCTTAGTAGAAAACAAGATCAGTTCTCTTTCTTTATTGGAGTGATCTTCATAAGGGGCTTTTCTGGATAGGAGAGTTATCTAGAATGCTGCCTATTCTAGATAACTGAACGGTGACATCACGTAGCTAGAAGAGAAGAATTCTGTGTTTCTGTGAAGGTAGAAAAGCACCTTTCTGGAAATTTGATCGCAGAAAGCCGTTTTGTGTTATTTCTACTTATCTAGATTTCTATCTTAGCGCATGGCTGGCATCGAACAGCTTTTTATAAAACTAGCAAGCTAACTATCTAGATTAGAGGTATATCAAGAAAAGTGTTATTTCTTCAATAATACCAGAGGCCATAAAAAATGAGCGCACTTCTTACCGCTTAAATTTCTTTTGCACTATTTCCTTGGGCAAGATTTCTAGAAAATATATAAAGCAAGATATCTAGAATACTATTTTGAGGCGTGAAGGCTAAAGTTACAACAGCTTTTAGTTACGACAGAGTGACGTAAGGTTGTGTAGACGAGATGTATACAGCCTATTTTTCTTGATATCCAAATCTACTTAACAAGAAAATATTCAAAACTAGATTTCCTGTTTGCTAGCTTTGCTAAAAATATTTTTCCTGGATTTCTGCCAAAGAGGAATAATAGTAAAGAAGAAAATTGCAAAATCTAGTATGCTACATTTCCATCTTCGTAGAAAACTAGATTTCCTGCTGCTTAGAGCAGCGAAATAGCAGGAAATCTAGAAAATATGCCAATCGTGAATGCTAGAAATCATACTGATCATCAATACTGGTTGGCTAGATAAGTGCCTATAGTGGAAAAGCTAGTTTATAGTCTTTTCGCGAAATCACAATTTTCTAGAATGCTAGATATCTATAATTCACGATCGAGCACCATTCTTGCTGCTATTCTAATCCTGCTTGGAGCATCTTCTAGAAAGAAGGAAAATATTAATATCTACCTAACTAGATTAAGAAGAGTTATAGAATTCTAGATATCTAGGAAAGATAACTAACCTGATTAATGGCAAGGATTATATTCAAGATATCTTTAAAGCTACTTTTCTAGAAAAGAAGAAAAGCGGATATTCTTGTAATATATCTCATCTACTTTGGTCTTCTTTCCATAATTCTAGAGAAGTAGGAAGGTAGGAGAATAGTTATCGAGAAAAGAAGAATAACCGAAATATAGTTAGGTGACAAATCTGTTAAGGAAGAAAGGTGGCATATTAACCTATCTGCCGATATAGAAAGCCAGATTGGATAATGATCTTCTAATATAGAAAGCTAGATCAAATAGCGATCTGCCGATGTAGAATGCTAGATTAGACAATAGTCCTCTAATGAAGAAAGCTAGATTAGACAACTATCTTCCAATACAGAAAACTAGAATAAGCAGCGAGCTTCCAATATAGAAAACCAGATTGAAAGACTTCTCGGAATCTACCATTATAGACTTCTATTTATTAAACTGATCTAGAGATCTATATTGCCTGCTTACAAGAAATCTAGCTTACAAGAAATCTAGAAATTAAACTTGCCTGGAAAAGTAGAAGAATACAGCTTTCCCATGATAGCATAAAAATTTCATAAAAAGCATCTCAACTTATTGACATATACAGAAAAATGGTGTAAGTAATAAGAATATCGAAAATCAGTTTTGCCTTGTAAAAGTTGTATAGACATGTAAGGAGTATATTGCATGGATGTAATAGCTCACACGTCAAAAAACACAAACGTCTCGTATTTCTCCTCTGAAAATGCCAACGGATCTCTCTTCTGGTGCGAAGCCGCGCAGGACGGTCAGGTATCCGATCTTCTAGAAGAGGCAGCGGTGGCAGGGTGCCACTGTATCGCTTGCGGTGGCTGTGATGCGGTTCTAGAAGACACCGACGAAATTTCCTGAACATTTGAGGTACAGAAGTGTAGGGGAACAGCAAGCCTCTGTTCCCCTATGTGCTAATTTTTGTCATGCACGAAGCACGACAACACCTATTGGCAATCTCAGGATGGAAGGAATACGGACATTGAAAATCTGCTTTATTGGCAAGTATGCGCCTATCCAGGGAGGAGTCAGTCGAGAGAATTTCTGGTCCGCATATGCCTTAGCACAAGCCGGTTTTGAGGTACATGTTGTCACCAACGCTCAAGAGGTTGAATACCAATATCGAACTCTTGAGGATGCCTGGTTTGGGCACCCACAGGCTCATCTGAAGGCAACTGCCAGGGGAAAACTCACGATTCATACATCCAGCAGTTCGCTCAAACATAGTTATATTCCCTGGGCCAATCCCTTTGTCACGAAACTTGCCACGATGGCAACCGAGGTAATTACAGCCTATGGTTGTGATCTTATTTGCGGCTACTACCTGGAGCCCTATGGTGTAGCTGCCTACCTGGCTTCACGGTGGACCGGGGTTCCCTACGGCTTGCGTCATGCTGGTAGCGATGTTGGTCGCCTCCTGCTCTGTCCCGATCTCCAAACGACGTATATACAGACCATTCTCGCTGCCGATTACATTTTTACCGCACGCAGTACCCTGCGGCGCTTTCTTCATCTAGGGATTGATCTCGATAAGCTCTATTTCCCGGCTCGCTCCAGTCTACCGACTACCTATTTTCATCCCGATGCTCCCCCTCTCGATATCAACGCGTTGGTTGCGCTGGTATGTCGTAGCGTGCCTGAAACACGCTATAGGGGGATCTACCACCGTTTTGCTGACAAACCATTTGATCCTTCCCTTCCGACTATTGGCATCTATGGCAAATTGGGCCTGGCGAAAGGCAGTTTTGACTTACTCAAGGCGTTGAAGCAACTGCACGAGACCGGCTTCAAATTCAATTTCCTGGCCCTGACACAGGGACGTCTCCAGACTATGTTCGATTTCGCACAATGCATTGAGGAGTATGGCCTGACTCCTGCCACCTGGCTCCTGCCCTTCATCCCCCATTGGTCTATCCCAAATTTTATTCGCGCCTGTACGGCAGTCTGTTTTCTTGAGCGCGATTTCCCCATTAAAATTCATCAGCCAGGGGTACCGGGCGAGGTGTTCGCCTGTGGAACCTGCCTGATTCTTTCGCAAGAGATCGCCGAGAAGCAGTTTTACCGCGAAAAATTGCGTTCGGGCTACAATGCATATATCGTCGATGCGCGCAACATCTCTTACCTTGCCGCGACACTGAAAACGGCTCTTGAAAATCCCCCTGCCAGTCGGGAAATCGGTATGCATGGCTATTATGATATTTCTGCCGGGACGGAGGACTTTCCCGCCTTTGTTGACAACCTCGCATCCTCATTCACAATTATTCAACAAGACGTCGTTTTAAGGAGAAATAGCATGAGCATTGCTGAAATGCAAGCGTGTCTGGCTCGCCTGTATGTAGATGATTCTTTTCGCATGCTCTTCGATCTGGCCCCTGAAGCCTCTCTTGACGCTTATAAGTTGACAGATGAGGAGATTGCTGCGCTCAAGGGCATCGATAAGAAGATGCTTCAGCGCTTTGCAGCTTCGCTGAAGGCAAAACGGAGGGAGCGTCTCAAGTACGTCTATCCCCTCCTATTTCATCTCCCTGGCATCGATATCAATCGCTATTTTACACGTTTCTACCATCTCTATCCTGCAAAGCCTCATGATTCGACATTGAGCAGAATTCAAGAATTTGGCTCTTTTATGGAACAGTGCCTGACGACTGATGAGGATACACCCCCTTACGCGAGCGAGATTGCCCGCTACGAACGTCTCTGCCACGCTGCCGCATTTCTTCCTACTCCTGAGGATGCCTTTACGCATATTAATGCAACCCCCGCAACGGCGACAACACCGCTTACACTGGAGGATCGCCCCATCATACGCCCTGGCTGCTATGCCGAGATGTTCGCTTACGATATCGTGAAAATTGCCCATGCGTTGCGCGAACAGCAGGAGAGTGGGAACCTACAAACGGGCCAGTACTACTTCGTTTTTCAGCAAGTGGAGATCGCAACCCATCCCAAAATCTTCGCGGTCAGCTCCGCCACCTACGATTTATTCATGCTCTGCGACGGGTCACACACTATTGCTACGCTCATTCACAAAATGGAAAAACGCTTCGGGCGCGAAGATCTGGAAAAAGAGCTCCTACAAATGCTTCAGCATCTATCCTCTTTACGTATGATTGGAGTGGCAAAGCATGAATAGTACACCTCCTGAACTGGCCTGGACTCCTTTCAGCCTGTTCAGCATTGAGGAAGTTCAGGTGGCATCTCCCCAACTGTTAACAGAGCCGCATGGCTGCGACCTTTGCCAACACTGCCTGTTTCTACAGGCCAATTTTCGTGCGCGTCTAAGCAAGCAGACAAACGACCACGAGATGACCAGGCCAGCGAGAGACGAGCATTGTGAGCACAAGCAACAGGGGCTAACGAATTCTCTCATCGAGGAGGAATAACGATGGTACAGGTCATCAATCAACTCACGTCTGTTCCCTTTCTTGGCGTAGGCATCGGATATCGCCAGGAGTTGAAACAAGAAACGCTGAGGTCCCATGCAAAAATTGATTTTTTAGAGATTATTACCGAGCACTATACGAATAATTCGCGTATGCTTGCCGAATTAGAGGAAATTTGTGCTCTATTCCCAGTTATCCCACATGGCATTAGCCTATCCATTGGTTCAATGACGCCACTTGATAAGCAACATCTTCGCGGGATCAAACGCGTATGTGAGGTGACACAGGCTCCCTACTACAGCGAGCATCTCTGTATGACAAAGGCTCCAGGCATAGATCTTGGACATCTCTCACCGTTATGGTTTACTGAAGAGGTGCTGGAACGCGTTATTCAGAATGTGTTGTTTGTTCAAGAATATCTTGAGCGGCCTCTCGTGCTAGAAAACGTGACCTACTATTTTGATATACCAGGCAATCATATGAGCCAGACCGAGTTCTTCAATCGCCTGGTTGCTGCCACCAATTGTGGCGTCCTGCTGGATATTACCAACGTCTATATCAATTCTGTAAATCATCATTTTGATCCGCTTAACTTTCTTGATCAGATGCCACTGGAACATGTTGTGCAGGTTCACCTCGCAGGGGGCTACTGGCTCAATGGCTTGTTGGTAGATGGACATAGTGAGCCGGTGCAGGAGGAGAGCTGGCATCTCTTACAGGCGCTTGTGGATAGATGTCAGGTCAAAGGTATTATCTTCGAGCATGATACGAATTTTCCCCCGATGGAGCTATTTCTACAACAGATACAGCGTGCCAAACAGATTATAAGAAAGGACAAGGGAGCATGAAAACCGGCTGGCAGGACACATTCAATGCCCAGCTGTATGAAACGTATGCCCTGACATACCCTTTGTACCGGGAATCGGGCAAGCATCTGCTATCCCTGGTAGGAATTTGCCCCGGACAAACCGTTCTTGATCTGGCCTGTGGCACCGGTACTGTAACTGTCCAGATCCAGGAGGCTCTTCAGGGATGCGGGATAATCATTGGCGTGGATATCTCCGCCGCCATGCTTGCCATTGCGAAAGAAAAGCTTCCTCTGGCAACGTTCAGCCAATCGCCCGCCGAGCGGCTTGCAGAAATTGTACCTGCCAACTCCGTTGATCTGATTGTCTGTAATTCAGCGTTCTGGCAAATGGATATTCGTTCCGTGCTCGCTGCCATCAGGACGGTGCTCAAGCCAGCCGGGCGCTTTGCGTTCAATCATGGAACCGGTGTGCGTATCATACAGCATGGCAAGACGCCCTCTGAGCCGTTACTTGAACTGATGAGGCGCATCGCACGAGAAGAATATGGTCTGACCTTTGCGCAACGCAGCAAAAGAAAACATTCCCTGACCCACACCCCTCCACAGGAGATACACGCGCTCCTTACAGAAGCTGGTTTGCCCGTCGTGCAGTATAAAACTGTAGAGATTGACTATACAGCCGAAGGTGTGCGCGAATTCCTCAAGCTCCCCATCATCAATGCCAGCTATCTGCCGGGAAGCGATTATGAAATTGGCAAAGAGATTGTAGAGAAAGCCTATCAACGTGCGACAAAACCCTTTCAGGTCATCGGCATATGGGATTATTATATTACACAGAAAAAGTGATCACACGCCTTAAAAACTCTAAAATGACATGAAAGCGAGATGGGTATGGCAATACATCAACAAATCGCTGTTACTGTGCAAGAGCTGGTCAAGCGTTATCCCAATGTCACCCACAATGCGGTAGATGGTATTTCTTTCTCCGTGCAGCGTGGGGAAATCTTCGGCCTGCTCGGACCGAATGGCGCGGGCAAAACTACCACTATCGGCATCCTCACAACCCGCATCCTCCCAACGAACGGTACCGTCTCTCTCATGCAGATCGATGTGGTAAAAGATCCTATTGGCGTCAAACAGCGTATCTCAGTTGTTCCTCAACAGAGTAACCTCGATCAGAGTTTGCAGGCACGTGAGATATTAACGTTCCATGCAAGCTATCACGGGATTCCACGAGTGGAGCGGGAGGCAAAAGCCATGCTCCTGTTACAGGAATTCGGCCTATCTAACCGAGGCAAGGATCTGGTACGTCGCTATTCTGGTGGGATGGTACAGCGCCTTCTGCTTGCGCGTGCGCTTATGCATACGCCTGATGTGCTTTTCCTCGACGAGCCCACCACCAGCCTCGATCCCCAATCTCGCCTCTTTCTCTGGGATCGCATTCGTGAACTCAACCAGCAGCGCATGACCATTATTCTCACAACGCATGATATGGATGAAGCAGAACAACTGTGTGATCGCATTGCGATTATGGATCATGGAAAGATTCTCGTCATGGGCACTCCCGCTGAACTCAAAAAAATCATTCCAGGAGGAGAATGCCTGGAACTGCAAATCTGTATCCCTACAAACAGCATAAACAGTTCCGCAGTCAATGCGCAGACTGATCCTCATGCATATTTAAGAACTCTATTGAGCGAGCTGCCCGGAGTTGTAAAAACTGAAGTCTCGACTAAGGAAGACATGGTATCGGCGAGGAGCTTGCTGGTACGCCTGTATGCAGAGGATGCTTCAGCGCTGATTATTCCGGCCAGGCAGGCGCTTTACTCTCTCAACAGTGAAATTCAGAGTATGCGTGTAGCTCATACAAGCCTTGAAGAGGTATTTATTTATCTAACAGGAAGAGGTTTGCGGTGATGGCAAAGCAATCAGAGCAATCATCACTACAGATGATGGCCTCACTTTCTCCTACTACCCATGTACGTAGCCGCTTTCAGCTCGTCGTCCTGGCTTTTCTGGCGATGTTACGCCGCGATCTGTTGGTTACAGCTCGTCAGATCGTGGGTGTGCTGATCCAGGAGCTTATGCAATCCATATTTTTTCTCTTTATCTTTGGGCGCATCCTGCCCAATATCAATATGACGCAAGCCTATTTTGTAACGCTGTTCTTGCCAGGCATTATCGGGCTGACGACGATGCTCAGCGCTATCCAGGCTATCGCCTTCCCCCTGATACTCGATTTCGGCTTTAATCGCGAGATCGATGACCGTCTGCTCGCTCCATTACCTATCAGCCTGGTAGCAGTGGAGAAGGTCTTATTCGCGGCCATACGCGGCCTCTTTGCTGGCTCGGTCATGTTCCTTCTGGCCTACCTGATCCTGGGGAATGCTTTTCAGGTGCGCAACGATCTTATTGTCGCAATCATCGCTTTTATGATCCTTGCCGCGTTGACCGGCGCCTGTCTGGGTCTGACTATTGGTGCCTCGCTACAACCGGATCAGATGGGCCTGATTTTCTCATTGCTTATCGTTCCCATCATCTTCACAGGTTGCACATATTACCCCTGGACCTCTCTGTCCTCTGTCAGGTGGTTTCAGATTATTACGCTGTTCAATCCTCTGACGTATGCATCCGAAGGGTTACGTTACGCGATGATACGACCTGACAGGACGCAGACCTTGGCATTCTTGCCACCACTCTCTCCTCTGTGGGATATCGCGGGCCTGAGTATTTTCCTTATCTGTTTTTTGCTCATTGGTTTAAGTCTATTCCGCCGTCGTGCGCTCGATTAACCTTCGCTATCAGTCAACAGTGTTCTGCCCAACACATCATCACGGGTAGGCACAACTAGCCTTTTTGCAGGAGGAACTGTGTGCGGCATTGCTGGCATTCTTGGGAGAAATGATAGCCGTCTCATGAGACGAATGATAGAAGCAATCAAGCATCGTGGCCCCGATGGGCAGGGCTATTATAAAAATACGAATCAGAGTATGCTTCTGGCTTCCTGTCGTCTCAGCATCATTGATCTACAGGGTGGCTCACAGCCTGTATTCAACGAGACGCACAATAAATGCATAGTCTTCAATGGCGAGATCTATAACTACAAAGAACTGAGGGGCAAGCTACAGGCAAAAGGCCATTTATTTACAACTCATTCGGATACAGAGGTCATCATTCACCTGTATGAAGAATATGGCCCCCGTTGCGTCGAATATCTTCATGGGATGTTTGCCTTTGCTATAGCCGATGGTGATACGCTCTTTCTCGCTCGTGATCGCCTGGGCATCAAGCCGCTCTACTATGCCTTTCTGCCAGAGAAAAATCTTTTCATATTTGCTTCAGAGATCAAAGCCCTGCTGCAATGTGAGGAGCTTGATGTCACTCTTAATATGCAGGCTTTTGTTGACAGCATTGTGTTCTTCTATCCTGTCGGGGAACTCACGTTTTTCAAGGATATCCTGGAGTTTCAGCCCGGTCATACGCTGCTTGCCACACAGCGGGAAAATGGACAGATCGAGCTGCACGATCAGCGCTATTATGCCCTGGAGCTCACACCCGACGCGGGAATCTCTTTTGCGCAGGCGCAGGAAGAGCTAGCGGCACGCATACACTCAGCCGTCGCATCGCACCTCCAGGCTGATGTAGAAGTGGGTATCTCGCTCTCCGGGGGCTCGATTCGAGCGTTCTGGCGATGGCGATGCGGGAACAGGACACTGCTCGCCGCTTGTTAACGTTCACCGTCGCCGATACCGGAAGTCACCCCGATGCCAGACAGGCTGCACAACTCGCGCGGCATCTGCATAGCGAGCATCACTTTGTAGAGATTACCTTTGAGGATTTTTTTCAGGCCATCCCGATTACGATAGCTGCAGCCGAGATGCCACTGCTCCCGGCTTCTTCTTTCTACTCTTTATGCAAATATATCAGCCAGCGGGTCAAGGTTGCCCTTATCGGCGAAGGGGCAGACGAGATATTTGGCGGCTATCCTGAATATGTCGATCAGAATCGTCAGCTCTCTCGTATCAAGCGCAACATCGATCACCTCAAGGCGCACGGTTACCAGCCTGGTACACAGGTGCTGGCAATCTACGAACGGCTGGCCCAAGCACCAACATTTGACGAATATCTCAAAAGACTCTTTGAGATCAATCTGAAGGATCAACTTATTCATGATCATCTCGAATTTGTAGATAAGCTGGCAATGTCCGCCAGCCTGGAATATCGCGTTCCCTACCTGGATGACCAGCTTGTCGCTTTCGTGAATACCCTTCCTCTGCATTTCAAAGCCAACCGCGCGCTTGGCATCCACAAGCATATCCTTAAACGTACGGCTATCGAACACTATGGACCGGCGTTACTCGATATAGCTCTGCGCCGCAAGCTGGGCATTCCCTCCTCTAGCGTGAATTATAACAACAAATTCCGTCAACTCTGCTTCGAGCGATTGCCCGATAACTATCTGCGCAGGCATGAGCTGGGCCACTACTTTATGAGTAAAGAACAATTGCTGCTCTTTGAACTTTTCCTTGAGATCTTTGAACGCTACAGAGGCATCTTACCCGCTGGCTTCAGCATGGAACAGTTTTTACAGGAGAGAGCCTGACGGTAACAGACACAGAACTGAAAACTACAAAGCCGCTTCCATTCATTTTCGCTCAGGACATGAAACTACAGCCGTAGCTCTGACCTGGACCTGGTATTTACTCACACAACATCGTGAGATATATCAGCAGCTACAGCGGGAGGTTGATAGTGTACTGGAGGGCCGTGTGCCCACCTATCAGGACATGGCTCGCCTGCCCTACTGCTTGCAAGTATTTAAAGAGGCTATGCGTCTCTATCCGCCAGTTCCCGTCTTTTCACGGGCCGCGCTGCATGATATCGTCATCAACAATTATTTGCTCCGTCAGGGCCAGGCGGTCTTTCTTGCGCCATATACGCTGCACCGGCGCACCGACTCTTTCCTCGATCCTGAACGCTTTGATCCTGAACGTTTCTCGGAGGCAAACGAGCAACGCCTCCCACGAGGCGCCTATCTCCCCTTTGGAGAAGATTCACGCATCTGTATCGGTAAACATTTTGCCTTACTGGAAGGACCGCTCTTGCTGGCAACGCTGGCTCAACGCGTGACGTTTGAACTTGTTCCAGGACAACATATAGTCCCCGACCTGCGTAAAACGGCTGCTCTACGTCCCTCTCACGGCATCAAGGTGATTGTGCGGCGACGCTGACGGCTGTTAAGAAGGCTTCAACTATTGAAAAACTCTGTCAACACGCCTGTTTTTTTGAGCCTTACATATGGCCGCACTACACGGCCCAAGCTATTTTGCTATAATGACTATAAGAAATATCTTGCAAGTGATATTTTCTAAAAGTATCCTTTCTACCTTGCAAGCAGGAAGGTGCAATTTCTAGATTTATATGTAATCTGCTGAGCTGCCCTTGTCAGCAACGGAACCAGCATAAGAGATTTTCTAGAAAAGAAGAAATTGTACCTTTATAGATTTTGCGCTAGCTGCTGGCGCTGGACGGAGTACCTGGCGTTGCCGGAACACCCTCTATCATCGTGTTGATAAACTGCAAGGAGGCGGCCGGGAGTGTGCCAAAGCGGCAGTAGATGAGCGTAAAAGGGAATTCCTCGCTGAGATCGCTGATTGGCAGGAGCTTCAAGCCTGGAGTCGATTGGAGGAAGGCCGGGAGAATGAGCGCTACCCCACAGCCTAGCCTTACCAGCTCTTTTACCCCATCTATCGAATCTATCTCGGCCACCGGCTGTGCGGAAAGGCCGCGCAGATAGAGGAGACGTTCGGTTATTCTCCGCACGCGCGAGGACTCATCGAAGGCTATCAATGGTTCGGCTATGATGCGTTCAAGCGTAAGACTGGCAGGGTCCTCGTGCGTAAGAGGATGATCGAAGGCTACGAGCGCCTGCAACGATTGACGAAAAAGCTCTCTGGCAACTACAATATCCGATTGGATGATTGGATCAAAGGTCAGGCCAAGATCTATCTTCTCCTGCTCGACAAGGGAAACAAGCTGTTGCGCCGGGCTTACTTTCACCTGTAGATGGACGGCTGGATAGCGCTTATGGAAAGAGGCAAATACGCGTGGCAATAGCACAGAAGCCAGCGACCTGATGCTTCCAACATGGATGATCCCTTGCAGTCCCTTTTGCAATTTGACCATCATTTGCTGACCTTGTTGGGCGGCATCCAGGGCGCACTTAGCATAGGTCATAAATTCACGCCCGGCCGGCGTCAATTTTACGCGTTGTTTCTCGCGTCGAAAGAGCGCTACGCCTAGTTCGGTTTCCAGAGCGGCAATTTGTCTGCTCAAAGCTGGCTGGGCTACCAGGCATAAAATGGCGGCTTTACTAAAGTTCTGGGTTTGGGCGGCTGCTAAGAAATAGGCTAATTGCCGCAGTTCCATCCTCGTCTCCTTACCAGGTTATACGTTTTCGGCATGAACTTTCTGCCAAAAAGGTCTTGGACAAGATACCATCGGCTTAATTATACTCTGTATAAGGGCTCTTCAGTGCGGGGAGAAGAGTTTTACTTGCTTACCTCTTGTATCACACTATTCATCTGCAGGTTAATACATATGAAACAATCAGCCCATTCTTTATCAGGCGTCCAGCTACAATCCCAAACATTAGCTACAAGTAAGGCTCACGAAGGTTCAGGCAATAACAAATGGGTAGTCTTCTCAGTTACGGCTATCGGGGTTTTTATGGCCACGCTCGATAGTTCGATCGTCAATATCAGCTTGCCTTCTATCGCTACTTCGTTCGGGGTTCCGCTTAACGGAGCCGTTTCCTGGGTTATCATTGCCTATCTCATCGTTATGGCTTCGGCCTTACTGACAGCAGGACGTCTAGCCGACATGATTGGACGTAAGTCAGTTTGGAGCGCCGGGCTACTGGTCTTTATCTTGGGTTCGGCCTTCTGTGGGGCTGCTCCGTCTCTGGGATTGTTAATTGCTGCCCGTGCGCTTCAAGGTGTTGGAGGCGCTCTTATGCTCTCAGTAAGCCCGGCCATGATTACCAGCGCCTTTCCACTTCGGGAGCGGGGTAGAGCATTGGGGTTCAGCCAGGTCAATGTGGCGATCGCGGTTAGCGCTGGCCCTACGCTTGGTGGCTTTATTTTAGCAACGCTATCATGGCATTGGATTTTCTACGTGAACGTACCCCTTGGCCTGATCTGTCTGCTGGCTACCAGAATCTTTTTGCATGAGCCTGCTGTGCGTGCGCGAGGACGCTTTGATCCTTACGGGGCAAGTTTGTTAGCACTTGGCCTGGCCGGGATTATGGTCGCGCTCTCCTTTGGCGAAAACCTGGGCTGGACATCGTTTCCTGTCCTTGCCTGCCTCGTTATTGGCGCGCTCAGCCTGCTTGCCGTGGTCTTTGTTGAGCGGCGGGTTGCCTCGCCGATTATCGATCTATCGCTGTTGCGCCATCGTGTCTTCTCGCTGGCTTTGAGCAGTTATATGCTGGCGATGATGGCGCTCTTCGCCGTGAGCTTTGTGCTCCCTTTCTATCTTGAGCAGCTGCGCGGTTTTCCGGCCCAGCTTTCGGGACTTCTGCTTACGCCCTTGCCCCTGACGATGGGCTGCGTTGCGCCCTTTAGCGGTTGGCTGGCCGATCGCCTGGGGAGCCGCTGGTTAGCTGTTGTTGGGCTGGGCATTTCTTGTGTTGGCCTTGTATTGCTAAGCCAGCTCGATATGCAGAGTACGATCTGGGATATTGTGTGGCGTTTGATGGTGGTTGGCGCCGGTCAAGCCTGCTTTCAGGCTCCCAATAGCAGTACTATTCTTAGCGCGGCTCCCCGTGAGCGCCAGGGGATTGCTTCCGGCTTCCTGGGTACCAGCCGCGTCATCGGTCAAAGCACAAGCGTGGCTCTGGCCGGGGCGATCTTAAGTGGCTCGGGAGCGGCAAATGCCGGTCTGCAGCTGGTTTTACAGCGTACGGGTAGCGCACATATGCTGGTTCAGCCAGAGGTGCTTCAGCAGACCTTCCTATCAGGTTTTCACTTAGCTCTTCTTGTCTGCGCATGTATCGCTGTGCCTGGTATCCTTACTTCTCTCGTGCGCGGGGACGAGCGAGGCGTCTCCCACTTAAGCAAAAGCGAGCGCGATGCCGCCTGATACAGAATGAAGATATGGTAAGGCGCAAAATATGTCCCGGGTTAGCTTATAGTGCGTAAGGGACGCTTGCGCGCTAGCACGCTACTTTGTTCGGCAGGCAGGCGCGCAAGGCGAGTAAGGATTACTGAACGATTGGCAGATCGATGCCAAGCTGGGCAATGATGCCTTTGACGCCTCCCCCTGCGGTTGGTTCGACGTTGATAGAGCTTATCTTGTCGTCTCGTAAGGTATATTCCACATTCTCGGTTGGCAGCGAAATACTGCGCCCGGTTTGTGGAATAGGGGGTATGCCCAGGACGGGAATAATGAAGCTATCGGTCTGGTAGCCTGCTACATGCCAGGTAGCTGTAACGCGCGTCTCTTCTTCGCTCAGGAGGTTATGCAGGTTGAAGGTGAGGCCCGGTATGCCGTCTTTAAGGCTTCTGATGGCTTCCAGGAAGCCGTGTCGATTAAGCGGCCTGGGCGTCCAACCCGAGATGGTGAAGTCGTCGGCCAGCAAGGGCTCATATTCCTCTGGTTCGTTATTATCAAGAGCGGTCATAAAGTTCCGCACAAGCTCGATGGGATCTTCTACCATGAAGATTCTCTGCCTTTCTAGTTTGTCAACTGCTCAGAGTAGCTTCCACAGTTAAACACGATTCTTGCGGTTTAATGGTATCCTGATCTGCTCTTGTTTAAGTATATCTCTTCATTGGAGGTTAAATGTAGCTCCTGAGCTTGCATCTTCCCCTGGGTTAGAGGGTTATTTTCTGGTCTGCTTGGAAAGCTTGTTTTCTTGATAGCTTCTTATAGAGATTTCTAGAAAAGATTCCGATCTGCTTTTCTAGAAAAACATTTCTGCTACTTTTCTTGTTCTCTTTATTTCTGCTAAGGATGATTTCTGCAAATATGGCTATGAAGGCGTTTCTGTACTGCGTATACATGTATTTCTTATAGTCATATTGAGGGAGGAGGGCTATTGCTGGGGCGCTTGGGAATGGCTGAGCGCAAGAGGAAATTTCGTCAACTACATCTGGTAAAATAGCTTTATGCATGCTATATGGCGTTGTGTTTGGGTGAGATAGAAGCTGTATTTGCCATAATGTTGGTAAGCGTGCCAGGAGGAAAGCCAATGTGTGCTTATGAAGAAGAAAATATGCGCAGTAATTTTTCTGTTCCCGATAATGCTGATTCTGCAATTCGCGTACGTCCCTATCGCTCAGGGGATGAAGCCTTCGTCCTGAGCCTGGCGCCGCGCTTATTGACCGGGATGCCGCCCTGGCGCTCGGCGGAAAAGTGGCTTGGTGCCGTTCAGTATTGGATGAAACAGGATTTTAAGAATCATGGCAAGCGCTGTATGCTCTTTATTGCCGAGAATGAGCATGGAGAGAGACTGGGCTTTGCCAATGTGGCGTATGCTAAGCACTTTACAGGTGAGCCATATGCCTACCTGGGTGAGCTGGCGGTGAGCGAGGAGGTAGAGGGACATGGAGTCGGCAAGGCTCTTGTTCACGCCTGTGAGCAATGGGCGCGTGAGCAGGGTTATAGCTCTCTGGTGTTGGATACTGGTACCACTGATAATGAGCGGGCACGCAATTTCTATAAACGTCTGGGCTTTGTGCCAGAAAGCATCAAACTTACTAAACTACTGTGAACTGAGAGAAACTGGCTGCAGTAGCCAGGTACTGTTGCTTGCCAACCCCTGGGCTTTTTGGTATCCTGATGTCTGATTGAATATGCTAAGAAAGCGTTGGATGGAGCGATGAAAAGCGATTGGGTTGAGCAACTTTGTGATCGGATAGAGCTGCAGGTACAGAAGACAAAAGGCGCTGCCGCCACAATTATTTGTTCGTCGGGCATCAGTCCCTCAGGGCCGATCCATCTGGGGAATTTGCGCGAAGTGATGACGCCACATATTATCGTGGAAGAACTGCGCAAGCGGGGCCGGCAGGTGGAACATCTCCATATTTGGGACGATTTTGATCGTTTACGGAAAATTCCCGCCAATGTGCCTGCCGATTTTGCGAAATATATTGGCTGTCCGCTAGCTGATATTCCCGATCCCTGGGACGAGTATGCATCGTATGCTGAGCGCTATATGGCCGACTTTACGCAGAGCCTGCAACGCCTGGGGATTGCTCCTCGCTTCGTACGCCAATCCCTTGCCTATCGCAGCGGCAACTATACCGCGCAGATAAAAGAGGCGATGGCTCAGCGCTTCAAGATCTTCGATATTATCTCCAGCTTCCAGACCCTGCCCGGACAGCAGGAGAGCGCCGAAGAGCGCCGCGCAAGCTACTATCCTTTGCGCGTCTATTGCGAGAATTGCCATAAGGATACGACGACGATCTCGCAGTATGATGAGGAGACGGCAAGAATCGCATATGCCTGTAGCTCCTGCCAGTATGAGGGCGCGTTCAGCCTCAATGAAAAGGTTGAGTGCAAGCTTGTCTGGAAGGTCGATTGGCCGATGCGTTGGAGCGCTCTAGGCGTGGACTGTGAGCCGGCGGGAGCTGATCACGCGGCGCCAAACAGCAGTTTTTCGGTCGGACGGCAAATTGTGCAGGCGATCTACCATACTTCACCCCCTCAGTTCGTCGGCTTTGGCTTCGTTGGCATGGAGGGACGCACAAAGATCTCAAGCTCGGCCGGTACTTCAGCAACCATATCGTCGGCCCTGGATATTATCGAGCCCTGCATTCTGCGTTGGCTATATACGCGGCGCTCTTACAATCAGACGTTTATGATCGACTTTGGCCAGGGCTTGCTGCGTCTCTATGATGAATGGGATACGCTGGTAAAACAGCAGCGGGAGGGCAAGGCCAGTGAGGCGAATGCCAAGGCCTATGAGCGCGCCATTCACACTTCAGAGGGACCCGTAGGAAGTACTCCCCAGCCGGTACCATTCCATCTCCTGACCTCGGTGCTGGATGTGACGCAGGGAAACGTAGCACAAATGCTGCGTATCGTGGCGCAGTATAATGGCCAGGATCTTACCCAGGAGCTGCGGCCGGAACTGCTGGAACCTCGGCTGAGCTGTGCCCTCAATTGGGTAACGCGCTACTTGCCGGAGGACGAACGAACGCCGATTCGCTCAGCGTTTAATGCCGAGGCCTACGAACAGCTCTCCGAACTGGACCGCGCTAGCGTGCAGATGCTGGCGGAGCAGCTCGATATGTCATGGAAGCTCGATGCTCTGACTAATCTTATCTACAATATCGCTAAGATTGTGCGCGGGTTGCCTGTCGATACTCCTCCCGATGCGGCTCTGAAGCAGGCTCAGCGCTCTTTCTTCATTGCCATCTATCAACTTATCTGCGGGAGAGATACGGGGCCGCGTATCCCTACGCTGCTGCTCTCGCTGGGTAAAGAGAAGGTGAAAGCGTTACTGGTGCCTCAAGTATAATTCTTACATATCAATAGAAATGGGCCAGGCGGCAACTGTTGCCTGGCTTTTCTGTCTGCTTTCCCCTTTAAGACCTGACAACTATAGGTAACAGAAAGGAATTTGACCAATGCCATACGCAACAGCATCAGACGGAATCCGTCTCTATTACGAGGAAGTGGGGACAGGCGAGCCTCTTTTGCTCGTCAGTGGAAAGGGAAGCGATCATACAAGTTGGAGTATAGTGCGTGATGATTTTGCGCACAGCTACCATGTCATCGTCTATGATCATCGTGGGACGGGGCAAAGCGATAAGCCGTCAGAACCGCCATACACTATAAGCGGTTTGGCGCAGGATGCCATCGCTATTCTTGATCACTTGAACATTCAGCGTGCGCACGCTTACGGAGTCTCTATGGGAGGGAAGATCTGCCAGTGTTTGGGGATTGAGCATGCCGAGCGTATTGGTGCGCTGGTGCTTGGCTGCACAACTTCTGGGAATGCTCATGGCGTGCCCCGCTCGCCGGAGGTCAGTGCTATGATGGCAAGTCCTTCAATTGATACGCAGTTCGAACTCATGCTCTCACCAACCTGGGTCGCCGCGCATTCCGAACTGATTGCATCATATGTGTCGCAACAGTCCCCGCTGCCAGCGTATGTACAAAACCTGCACTCCCAGGCGAGCGAAGGATATGATAGCTGGGATCAGCTACCCACGATCAAAGCGCCGACACTTGTTATTCACGGCAGCGAAGACCGGGTGGTCCAGGCGGCCAATGCCTATTTACTTGCAGATCGTATTCCAAATGCGGAACTTTACATTGTGCAAGGAGGACGACACGGCTACTATCTGGAGTTTCGTGAAGAGGCAAGTCGCGTCGTTAACGAGTTTCTGGCTCGCCATCCGCTCTAGAACGGGTGGCAAGCCATCACAAGGCACGCTTTGCGTCAGGTAAACTACTCCTGTGACTGCCAGAAAGAAGGGAATTGTGTTGCCAGGTAAAGAGCCTGGCGGATTCGCTTGACAGATTTGCCAACTGATGGTTAAATATGTTTAGTCGGTTAACGATATGGGTAAACAATGGGTGATTTTATAGGCCTGTTTTCGCAGGTGACGAAAGCGAGTAAGGAAGCATTTGAACGCACACTTCAGCAATATGGCCTACATGCAGGCCAGCATTTTCTGCTAGAACAGCTCTGGGATGCTCAGGAAGATCTGACTATTGGTGAGCTGGCCAGTCGTCTTGACGTAGAAGATCCTTCGATTACCCGTTCTGTGCAACGTATGGCACGTCAGGGACTGGTTGAGAAGTATCCTCATCCCATAGATGCTCGCCAGGTGCTGGTGCGCCTGACTCTCAAAGGTCAGGCCCTGGAGCCAGTAATCAGGCAGATTATGGCTACTGGCGAGGAGTATATGCTGACAAACGTTTCGCCGATTGAACGTGCGCTTTTGATGCGTATCCTGGCACAAATACAGGAGAATCTAGAGCAAAAATTTCCTTTCCATATCTGATCACAGCTTCGATATGGATCTTTCACGCTTTGCCCAAATCGTTAACCGACTAACTTTTTGCTCAGATCATTAACCGACTAACTAAATTGGCATTTGTTTGAAGCTTTGTTGATTAATGCTTGCCTCCGGGTAGAGCGAGCATTAACAAGGCTTGGAGGCGTTGTTCTCGGATGAAATTTCTTATAGTCATATAACAGATTTGCAGAAAGGGGACTTG
This sequence comes from Ktedonosporobacter rubrisoli, assembly GCF_004208415.1. Classification (GTDB taxonomy): domain Bacteria; phylum Chloroflexota; class Ktedonobacteria; order Ktedonobacterales; family Ktedonobacteraceae; genus Ktedonosporobacter; species Ktedonosporobacter rubrisoli. Next base: position 1,479,144 of record NZ_CP035758.1, read on the forward strand.
CGATGACGCGGCAAGCTTTGCATTTTGGCATTTCTTCGGGGCAGCAGCAAAGTACCTATGAGGACATTTTGCCGCTCTGGCTGGCGGCTGATGAGGAGCCATTGATTGAGCACCTGTGGACTTTTGATCATTTTATTCCGATTGGGGGAGTTGATCCTTCTGAGCCGTGCCTGGAAGGCTGGACGCTTCTCGCGGCGCTGGCGGCCAGGACGCAGCGCGTACGCGTGGGTATGATGGTCTCGGGCGTAACGTATCGCTACCCTGCTATCCTGGCCAAGCAGGCGGCAACTGTCGATCAAATCTCGCGGGGAAGGCTTAATTTTGGCCTGGGAGCTGCCTGGAACGAAGTGGAGCATACGGCATATGGTATTCCCTTTCCGCCTGCTAGCGAGCGCATCAAACGCCTGGATGAGGCTTGTCAGATCGTGCGCTTGCTCTGGACTGAGCAGGCTCCTACGTTCACAGGGCAGTATTATCAGCTTAAGGAGGCTTATAGCGAGCCAAAGCCGCTACAGCAGCCATCTCCACCTCTATTGATCGGGGCTTCTGGCCGGCAGATGCTCCGTATTGTGGCCAGGCACGCCGATATCTGGGGCGCGATGTGCAATACAGCTGAGGAGTTTCGGCAAAAGAGCGCACAGCTCGATGAGAATTGCCGTGCTCTCGCTCGCGATCCTGCGACGCTTGCTCGTATGGCTTCGGTGATGATCAATTCTCCTGAGCCCGACTGGTCTGCGCTACGAGCCTCGGCGCGCGCTTTTATCGAGGCTGGTGCCAGGCACCTGGTGGTGGTCCTGCGAGCTCCTTATCCCGAAGGGATCGTTAAATCTCTGGTCAGTGAGCTCTTTGCACCGTTGAAGGAATTTGCGCCAGTGTAGACCCGCTTTGCGCTTAAGCATTTATTGATTTTCTCTGCACTTTCCTGGAGAACTCTTAGCTGCCCCGCTAAATGCTCTCCAGGTAGCCAGGCTCAATCTTCAAGGCCTGGTTAGTTTGCACCTATGACTCTGACTCTTTGGGAAATTTGCCAAGAGTTGTGAAGATTTCAAGCACGTATCCATCGGGCGCGGCAAGCAGGGCGATGCGCGCAAAACCTGCCCGCTCTACCTGTGGTGGTGCGAGTGGGGTGGCGCCGCGCTTAACGAGATCGGCATAAGTTGCATCTACATCATCTGTCTGAAAAACTATGGCTGCCCGCGGCGCTGTGGATGTGCCCTGACCTGTGGGTGCCGAGGGAAGGTAGCCGGCAAAGTAGCTGGCGTCGAGCATCTCAATGCGTGTGTTGCCGGCGTCGAAGTAGGCATATGTGTTGTTCTGATCTTTGAAGATGAGGGAGAGGCCGACTATCTCCCGCCAGAAATGCAGGGAGGCCGAAAAATCGCTGACCAGCAGGCGGAAATTATCAAGTTTCATGTCCTTCTCCTTTGTTGCTCTGTATAATCTCAGTTCGTTCGTAGTTCTTATATAGAGTATACGCGGAAAGAAGGACAGCAACCGCCCTCGTTTTTCAGCTTTTTCGGCTTCTTTACCGAATGGTCAGGAAAAAGTTTGTTAACTCCACCTGCCGGCTGAGGATGGGCAAGAAGCCTAATCCTCAAATGCCGCCTTAAATGGTTTGATGATCTCTTCATCAAGGCGATGCACGATGCCTTCTGGATAGGGTGCGCGTAAGCTCAGAATGAGGTGCGTTGCGCCGGCCTGAATGTATGCCTGGAGCATGCTACGCGTTTCTTCAAGATTCGCGGGATTGACCAGGCTCTGAATTGAGCGTTGGATTGTTTGGGGATCACGTCCAATGGCGGCGCAATGCTTGTCGAGAACGGCGCTCCTCTGCTGGAAAATCTCTGGGCCGCCGCCGACAAAGTTCCAGATGCTGGCGTATTGGGCCACAATGCGCAAGGTTAATTTCTCGCCGGAGCCACCAATCACAAAGGGTGGATAGGGCTTCTGCACGGGCTTTGGTTCGCAGTAGGCTTCTTTGATCTGGTAGTATTTGCCGGCAAAGTCTGGCGCGGTTTCGCTCCACATACGCTTAATGATTTCGCATGCCTCGCCAAGGCGGCGGATACGCTCACCTGTGGTGTAGAGAGGAATACCATAGGAGTTGTGTTCTCTCTCGTTCCAGCCTGCGCCAATACCGAAGTCCAGGCGACCACCAGAAATAATATCGACTGTGGCGGCCATATTGGCCAGCACCGCCGGGTGTCGATATGTGTTGCCTGTTACCATCAGGCCAATGCGCACGCGTTTGGTGAGTGCTGCATAAGCTGATAGTAGCGTCCAGCCTTCCAGGCAGGGACCGGTAAAATCATTGCCCAGGGGCATAAAGTGGTCGAAGAGCCAGGCGTGTTCGATGGATGGAAGGCTGTCGGCCTCCTGCCAGACGCGAAGCATATCCTCATAGGTTGTATGCTGTGGTGCAGTTTTGATGCCAAAGCTTAATTTTTTGCCTTCTGTCATGTGACTGCCTTTCGTTGCTAATCAGGCTCTGGCCCGGATCTGCTCAGGGAGGCATTGCTTGGGCCAGAACCATTGATGCTTTGTACCTGATCAGGTACTATGTCTTTTTTGGCTCTGGAAGAAGTTCCAGTGAATTTGTGCCGGCTCTAAGATATTTCACCCTCAGTATATGAGAAAAGTATGCCTGAATAAAATGTCCAAAAAGACGATGTGCGCTAAGCTAAAAGCTAGTATAATAGTAATGTTCAGAAAGGCAAGTTCAGAAAGATGAGAAACGTGTCAGACGGGCACGGGAAACATTACACGTCTCACTATTCTCTTATGAGACGCAAGAAAAAACTTCTCCATTCTTGCACCTTTTATGAGAAGCCAGCACGCTGAAATGGCCATGGCCAAAAACCGCTAGCTTATCTCTATTCTATCGCGTATTATTGCTTTAGCAACATAGAAATATCGTCACAAAATTCTCCCTTTTATATAAGAATTTTCATTACTACTATATTGTCGCTGGCGATCTATGCCTCGGCGGTGCTGCTTTCCCCAGAGAGCTGAAAGAAGCGAAAGATCAAATCTTTGTGCCCACTTTAGTGCTTGCCGGCTAATAGCGTAGCGCTATGAGGCTGTTATTTCGGCCAGCTTTTTTGCTCTGCTTTCGATAGCGAGCAGGCGAGGTTGGGCAGAAAAGGAAGGAGTATAGCGTGTCGAATACGCGAAAAGCGCAAAATACTATAGGGACATTTATTGTCAACGCATATCCTGCTGTGCCAGGACAGGAAAAACCGGGCCGCAATCAGTTTATACGCAATCTCTGCCTGGCAGCTATTTGCTTTGGCTTCTTTATGGTTATTCTTGATACGACTGTTGTGGATGTGGCTTTGCCTGGCCTGCAGAGGCAGTTTGGAGCTTCTATTGCTGAGCTTCAATGGGTTGTGGATGGTTATATGCTAGTATATGCCGGCCTATTGCTCACTGCGGGAGCGCTGGGCGATCGACTGGGCAATAAGCGGATCTTTCTAATTGGTCTTGTGCTCTTCACTTGTGCTTCTGCTCTCTGTGGTATCGCTCCCGATATGAGTTTATTGCAGTTTGCGCGCGTGGCGCAAGGATTAGGGGCAGCATTACAGGTACCCGCTTCACTAGCGCTGCTCAATCATACTTTTCCTGATGCACGTGAGCGAGACAGGGCTATTGGCATTTGGGGCGCTGTTGCTGGGATAGCTGCTGGTGCTGGTCCAGTCATAGGCGGTTTGTTGATCAACGTTCTGGGCTGGAGAAGTATTTTCTTCCTCAACGTTCCTCTGGGCCTTGCCGGTTTCTTGCTTACCTGGCGCTTTGTGCCTACTGTCCCTGGCTTGCCACAGCGTGGCTTTGATCCAGGTGCTCAGGTCGCCGGTATTATCGCACTTGGCCTGCTTACGCTAGCTAGCATTCAGGGCAACGCATGGGGCTGGAACTCGTTGCCTATTCTAGGAGCTCTGGCCGGCTTTATAGTAGCAGCACTCCTTTTCCTACTTATCGAGCGCAGTTCTACAAATCCTATCCTTCCACTCCATTTCTTTGCCTCACCAACTTTCTCGGCGGCAACGACTATAGGATTATTGCTCAATTTCGCTTTCTATGCCCAGTTGTTTCTTGTGAGCATCTTCTTTCAGCAGATCTGGGGTTATTCTGCTCTTATTACGGGCCTGGCTCTCTTGCCGGAGGGAGGCGTGATTGCAATTTCCTCTGCTCTTTCTGGAAAGGTGACAGCTCGTACCGGACCTCGTTTACCTATGGTCATTGGCCTTTGTATTGGTGGGTTCGGTTTTTGGCTAATGATGCTGATCAATTCAAATACCGCTTATCTGCTGCTCTGTCCTATGCTTATCGCTATAGGATTTGGGATCTCGTTCACGATGCCCGCTATGACGACTGCTGTTGTTTCATCTGTGCCGCGTGAGCGTTCAGGCATAGCTTCTGCAGTATTGAACACAAGTCGACAAGTAGGGGAAGTGCTCGGCGTGGCCTTACTTGGTTCCCTTATTGATGTACATAGGGCTTTTATGACAGGTATGCATGTGGCTTTGGGGATCGCTGGCGGGGCTTTTTTGCTCGGGGCTGTCCTCTCGTTCTGCTTTGTGCAGCGGGCATAGAGATTGGCTATGCCGCGAATATTACAATCCCTCTCTTCCACAAATGAAGAGAGGGATTATATTGTGCCTGAGGCACAAATGGGCTTTGTCGGAAACCTACGAGACAGAGACGTTGGCGCAGGGCGTGGCCGTGGAGATATAGATGTTGCTCCAGTTATCGGGAGGCGTCATCCCCAGCGAATTGACGGCAAAACCCTGGACGCAGGGCTTGCGCAGGCCGTAGAGCGTCTCTTGATCAAGCGGTAGCCAGGCCACATCATTGACCAGGGTTTGTTCGATCTTATTGTAGGCTGCGTAGCGTGCCGTAGAATCGCGCATAAGATCGGCCTGGGTCATTTGTTGCTGTAGGGCCTGTTGTGCTGCTGCATCCGGTCCATTGTTCTGGCCAAAGCCTGAGGCGTTTTGTGCGGTATCCTTGCCAAACATGAGCGTAATCCAGTCCTGGGGGTCCGGATAATCGGCGGCCCAGAAGCTCTGATAGCTCTGGTAAGGATTTGCGCTGACGCCACTATTGATGTTGGTGCCAAAGATATTTGAATTGACATCATTCAGCTTGACGTTGACCCCAAGTACCTGCTGCCACATCTGTTGCACGGCGGCCATCTCGTCGCGTAGGGCTTGTACACCGCCGCTGAGATAAGCTACAGAGATGGATGGTAACTGGCTAACGCTGCTGTAGCCTTCCTCGTGTAAGCCTTGCTGTAACAGAGCTTTGGCCTTCTCAGCATTGCCGGCCAGGCTGGTAGTTCCGTCCGGGCCGGTCAATCCGGCGTCAAAGCCTGGCATGCCTTGCGGGACAATATGGTTGGTGGCCAGGTAGGACCCCTTCCAGATCTGTTTCGCGATAAGCTCTTTATTGATGGCCAGGGCGAAGGCTTGACGAATATGCATATTATCAAAAGGCTTCTTGGTATAGTTGAGCCCTAGATAATCGATCTTCAGATAAGGTACCTGGAAGAAGTCGGGGCGCGTTTTATCTCCCTCGTAGTTGGCTAGCGGGATAACGGCATCATCAAGCCGATTGATAAGATAATCCTTCTCGGTTGTGTCGGCGTTCTTATAGAAAGGATAGATCAGCTCTTTTAACTGCGGTTTGGGGCCGTAGTAATTGTCATTGGGAATGAGATCGAGCTCTTTGTCATGCGTATATTGCTTGACTTTAAAGGGGCCTGCACCGCCGCCTTCGGCCAGGTGATCGGTCCATTGGGTTCCATACTTCTCTACGACGCTTTTCTCGACAGTAAACGCGCAGGGATAGGTCATGGTATCCAGGAAGAAGGCAATAGGCTTGCTTAGCACGATTTTGAGTGTGTTGTCGTCGGGAGTGAGCAGGCTATCGCCGATGATGGTCTTTAATTTGCCCCCATTTAGCTTATCGCTATCCTTGATGTAGCCCATGTAGTACAGGCCGGTGGTAGATTTTGTGGCCGGCTGCAAGGCCCGGTCAATGCTATAGGCGACATCGTGCGAGGTCAGAGGCGTGCCATCACTGAACTTGAGGTCGGGCTTGAGATGGAAGGTCCAGGTCAGGCCGTCAGCTGAGGTTTCCCACGATTGGGCAAGTTGAGCGTGGATGCGCGCTTGCTGGTCCAAAGAGACCAGGCCTGTGAACATTGTTTCGATTGCTGTCGCACCATTGACGTCGAAGACAATGGCCGGATCAAGGGTGTTAAAGTCCGAAGCTCCCGCTCCGGCTGAGACGACGCTGACAAGCACTTGCTTGTTGTCGGGCGCTTTGCTATGTTGACTCGTCTGCGTTGTGCTGGTACTGCCTCCACAAGCTGAGATCAACAGGACTGTCAGAAAGAAGATAGGCAGCAATGGTTTATACTGTGACTTCATAGAAATGCTTATTACTCCTTTCCTTTGCTGCACTGGAATGCCCTATAGAATAATCATATCCGCTAGTTTGCTATAATTACCTCCTTTTACTTATCAAAGGCCGATCATACATTTCTCTTTTTTTAATGACGAGCACGAAGTTTACTTATAATTGCGCTTAAGCGTTGAAATGAATTATAGTAAAATCGAAAAGTACTCGCTTTTATATGGCCAGTCGATGGAAGGATGATTGATAGTAGTATTACGTCTTAATCTGATCTTGTATCACACGCGATTTGTCCTGTTTTGCGATAACCCTGCTGGGTACGCATGCCAACAGGATTAGCGGTCCGCTAATCCTTACGAAAGTTTTTTTGGGGGCTTCTACCTGGAGTTTTGGGGACCACTTGTTTGTGCTTCCTGAGCAAGATATAATCGCCTCTATAAAGATATCAAGAGAGCAGGCAAAGGAGGTTTGGCGATAAGCGATGCCACGAGCCGCAACATATGTGCTAACCTGGCTCCCGGAGCAAGTAAGATATGGGTTATTTGCGCAGAAAAGCCAGGAGCAGTTTGTCTTCTATGCAGATGATGCAGCCTGGCTTTCCTGGTTGGCGACGCATAGGGCATTTTCTTTCCAGGGACAGCATGGGGAGCGGCTAAATCTGCTCAAGGAGGCGCGCACACCGGGCAAGGAGGGCTACTGGTATGCCTATCGGCGCCAGGGTGGTCGTAAGCTAAAACGCTATGCTGGGCGCAGCGCTAATCTGACACCGGCTCATTTAGAAGATGTGGCCCGGGCCTTTGCCGGACACGATGAGCAGAACGCTGCAGCGTTGCCGGAAGCCGATCGGGAGGAGCTGGCCAATGCGCGACTACAGGAGGCAAGTGCTACGTCTCAGCCTCCATCCTTACTTGTGCCTAAGCTCCTCTTACCTCGTTTGCCCTCGGAGCTTGTCCCTCGTCAACATCTGCTTGCCCGCCTGAATGAAGGCCTGGGTCGCAAGCTTACAGTGATTACGGCTCCGGCCGGCTTTGGCAAGACAACGCTGGTGCGTCAATGGATTGAGGCCTCGGCTAAGCTTGATCACTTTCCGCCTGTGGCCTGGGTCTCGCTTGATCCAGAGGATGACGATCCTCTACGCTTCTGGCACTACGTACTAACGGCCATGCAGACTTTACCGGGCGCCCCGGGCCGCGCTGCCCTGGCGCACCTTTCGGCCTTGAGGCCGCCCCTGGCCTTATCTGCGCTTAAAGCTGTGCTCACCGTATTCTTGAACGAGCTTGCACCACTTAGCGGGCGGCGCCTGCTAGTTCTTGAAGATTACCATGTGATAATTGCTTCCCAGCTTCACGAAGCGCTGGCTTTTATGCTCGACCATCTTCCACCCTCGCTGTCTTTAGTACTGCTTAGCCGTAGCGATCCGCCCTTGCCTGTGGCGCGCTGGCGTGCTAGAGGCGAGCTACTAGAGATACAGGCAAGTGAGCTACGCTTTTCGCATGAGGAGACTGCAACGTTCTTGCAGCAGGCTTTACCTTTCGCGCCAGCTCCAGAGACGCTTGCGCGCCTTGAGGCCCATCTGGAAGGCTGGGTGGCCGGGCTACGCTTGCTCGCCTTAGCTTTACAGAATCGTAGCGATCCGCAGGAAATTGAGCAGGTTCTTGCCGCCTTTACTGGCGGCCATCGCTATTTGCATGATTACTTTGCTGGGGAGGTTCTCGGCTCACAGTCGGAAACGCTGCAGAGCTTTTTGCTGCAGACAAGTATTCTCAGTCGCATGTGTCCCTCGCTCTGTGATGCAGTGACCGGGAGAGATGATAGCGCGCAGATCCTGGAAGCTGCTGAGCGCGCGGGCCTCTTTCTGCAATCGCTTGACGGCGCCGGACCGTGGTATCGCTATCATCTGCTCTTTGCCGAGGCTTTGCGGACCCAGGCTCTCCGACAACTTGGGGCGCAGGCCTTGCAGCTGGGTTTGAATAAGGCGAGCGCCTGGTATGAGGAGCATGAGATGGCTGTAGAAGCGGTTGAGATGGCTCTGCAGGCGCGTGAATGGTCGCGCGCCGCTCTCTTGATGGAGCGCTACCTTTGGACGCAAAAAACGATTGAACGCTACGATGTGACCACCCTGCGCTGGCTGGAGCAGTTGCCAGAACAAGTGCTGGAGAAACATCCTGAGCTGTGTTTAATCTATGTGATGGTGCTCATGTTCTCTCAGGATCGCAGCTCGCCGGAGACGATGAGCTCGCTTCAAAGGCCGTTAGCGATGGCCGAACACTACTTTGAGGAGACCGGCGACAATTTGCAGTTGGGAGCCGTGCAAAGTATATACTCCTTATTGACCTGGTGGCAGGGAAAGCTTCCTCAGTCTTTGGCGGCGGCCAGACGAGCTCTGACACTCTTGCCGGAACATGAAACCCTATGGCGTAATTCTGCTCTGATTATTACAGGGGGCGGTGAGCTCTATGCTGGGCGGCTTGATAGAGCGCGTCAGATGGCCTCTGAGGCGTATTCCCTCTTTTTAACTACCGAGGCGAATACTTATGGTATGAATGCGGCAATCATGCTGCTCAATGAGGTCTGTTTTCAGCAAGGCGAGCTCCACCAGGCTGCACACTATCTGCGGCAGCTCCTTGATAGCGAAGATCCTCCCGATCAGGGATATGCTTTGCTGGGGCTGGCACGGCTTTCCTATGAATGGAACGATCTTAAGGCGGCAGAGCAACAGGCGCGTCAGGTGCTGGCGCTTGCTCAACTTCATAGCGATGAGCTTGGCAGATGTCATGCCGAACTTTTTTTGCAGATTCCCGGCTCATTGGTGCTGGCTCGCGTCTTGTTTGGCCTGGGCGAGATCCTGCAGGCCCAACATCTGGTACACGAGATGCTGGTCCTGACGCAAGAGCGCGGGTGGTTGTATCTTCAGCGGGAAGCTCTTACTTCTCTGGCTCGCCTAAACCTGGCTGCTGGGGACTTGCCGGCGGCTCAGCGCCAGTTGGATACGTGCCGACAGCTTGGCAAGGAAATTCGTATCCAGCAGCGGGAACAAGAGGCCCTCATATCTGTGCGCCTGCTTATCGCGCGTGGAGAGTGCGCGGAGGCTCTGGATTTGCTTGCGTCCTGGCAGCTAAAGGCGCAAGAACAGCAACGCAGAGGTAGCGAGCTGGAAATCCTTGTGCTTAAGGCGCGGGCCTATGCTGTTTGTGGCAATTTAGCGCAAGCTGTGGTGGAGCTCAAGGAAGCCGTGATGATAGGTCAGCCGGAAGGTTATCAACGCGTCTTTCTTGATGAGGGCGTGGATCTGCTGCCTGCTTTGCGGGCGCTCCTGCTCAATCTGCCCAATGAGCAGCAAGTGAGCTATGTGCGGGATTTGCTCGCGGAATTTGCTAAGTCCCAGGAGGGGCGGCTTATCCCTTCGCCGGAAGCTTCCTCATTCCTGCTTGAGCCACTGAGCTCGCAGGAACAGCGTGTGTTACGCTTGCTGGCGGCTGGACGCTCTAATCCAGAAATTGCCAAGGAGCTGGTTGTCTCTATCAATACCGTCAAGACACAGGTTCAGAGTATCTATCGCAAGCTTAACGTCAAGAACCGTTGGGAGGCGCGTGCTACGGCCCAACGCTTGCAGCTCCTCTAACCTCTTTTGTGCTCCTTCTTTTTGCGCCAGCCGCTTTCCTGTCTTTGCCTATGAACGCTGCTTCTCAGGCATGATTTCCTCTGACCAGGCTTTGCAGCTCTGTGAAATAGATGAATAGTAGGCAAAGGCGTAACGGCCCACTCACGAGGAGATGAACGGGCTCATTTTGTGCTCCCTTCTGCTCTTCTCGCGTGAGCTGTGCATTTAGAGGGAAGGCGGACCCTGACGAATGGTTTTGCGCACTTCTTCGGCATCGAATACCGAGAAGAAGCCACCCAGAGCCCAGGTTACGCCAGCCTCGGCATAGGCCTGCAGCTTGCTGCGCTTTTGCTCGTCGTTGGCTGCGGCAAAGACTTGAGCATGGATGGCGATATCAAAGGCTTTGTCCTGGCTGCGGCGCTCGTCGATCAGCTGCTTGAGCTCCTGAATGTCCGCAGGAGTCAGCTGCGCGTAGGAGCCATCTGGATTTACGGCGAAAGGATTGGCGCCTTCGTAGCGGGCTGCGCGGGCCAGGGGCTTTTTATATGGCCAGAGCCAGCCTATCCAGAGAGGAATGCCTGAAGCCTGGACAGGCGGAGGTAAGAAGGTGATTTCGTCGACCTGATAATGCTCTCCCTGGTAGCTGAAAGGCTTGCCGCTCCAGAGGCCTTGCAAGATATCAAGGCTTTCATCAAGCATGCGCGCGCGCTTCTTAAGATCCATCTCTTCTCCGAAGGCCTCAAAGGCCAGGTCGTGCTCGTCGCCGGAACCAACGCCAAGAATGAGGCGACCATTGGAGAGGTGATCGAGGGTCACGGCTTCGCGGGCCATTTTCCAGGGACGTCGCCGTGGCGGAGCGCTCACCAGGAGCCCAAGCTTGATACGTTCAGTGCTCACGGCCACTGCAGCAAGATCAATCCAGGGATCACTCGTGGGAATGGCCGCGTGGCCATAATGGATGGTATCCGAGAGGAAGAAGCCATCCCAGCCAGATTCTTCGCCAAGCCGGGCCAGTTCTGCCAGGGTACGTGCATCGCTGTAGCTCCCCATGTTGGGGAGCACCAGACCATACTTCATCTGTTTATTTCCTTTGCTTTGATCTATTCTTCTCTATCTGTTGTACAGAAACATTGTAGGGCCTGACATCATGTCAGAGTCAAGCCTTGACAAAATCACCCGCTCAATCACCTGCTGAGGCGATGCCCCGCCAGTCTGTTAGCATTTACACTCTAGACATGCAATCTGCTTGTGCGTTTTGTTCACCTTCTCTATGTCTGTTCTTTGAGTATGATGAAAGGATATATATACTATGAGTAACTCTGGTAATGATACATTGCCCTATGATGAACAGGTCCAGGTCCTCATCGCAGGTGGAAGCCTGGTAGGCCTCTCCGCTGCGGTGTTTCTCCAACATAATGGTATTCAATCGTTGGTGGTTGAGCGCCATCCTGCGCCCGCGCGTTTGCCCCGGGCCAGAGCGATTAATCCTCGCACGATGGAATTGTTTCGCGCCCTCGGGCTTGAAGAAACGATGCGCGCGGCACAATCGCCTATCGCCGACTATACTCTGATGGTTCGTGTGGAGTCTCTGGCCGGAACTGAAATCGAGCGCCTTTTCGAGGGGGATTTTGGAGATGAGGAAGTAGCTTCGCCCACATCCTGGTGTAGTATAGATCAGGATCAGCTTGAGCCGATTCTTGTTGAGCATGCCCAGAAGCTGGGCTGTGCTCTGCATTTCAATACCGAACTTGTCTCGTTTGAACAGGATGAGCAGGGTGTCACTGCCGTCATTCGTGAGCGCGCGACGGGCCAGGAGCGGCGGGTACGTGCGAGCTATCTGCTGGGCGCCGATGGCAATCGGAGTACTGTTCGCGATACTCTCGGTATTACAACGCAGGGTCCTGGTTTAGTCTATCACTCTACAAATATAGTCTTTGAGGCCGATCTGCACGAAGCTGAGCGTGGGCGTCGCATTATGCTGTGCTACATCAGTAATCCTGAACTGCCCGATGGGCAGGGCTTCTTGATGCCTATCGATGGTCAGAAGCGCTGGCAATTGAGCATAGCACTCCATCCCGAGCGCGGTGAGCGCCGCGAGGATTTCACCGACGAGTATGGCCTCAAGCTGATACGTCTGGCCACCGGCATTCCTGATCTTGAAGCGAAAATTGTGCAGGCCTATCCCTGGGACCCCGTTAAGGTTGGCGTGTGGGAGATGATGCCGCGCTACGTTGAGCAGTATCAAAGCGGGCGCGTCTTTCTGGCTGGTGACTCGGCTCATGCGATCCTGCCTACGGGAGCTATGGGAGCCAGTACCGGTATTCAGGATGCCTTCAACCTGGCCTGGAAGCTGGCCCTGGTTCTCAAAGGGCAGGCCACGCCAGCTCTACTTACCTCTTATGCTGAGGAGCGCACGCCTATCGGTCAGCTTATGGTCGAGCAGACCATGCAGCGCTTTGCCCATCGCGTGGGGAACGATGCGAGCTCGCTTATAGATAATGCCTCCTTGATCTTTGGTTATCGCTATCGTCATGGGGCGTTTATTGCCGAGCCTGGCGCAGAAAAAGCGTCCCTGACCCAGAAGCCAGGCACCTTAAGCGGTGAGCCTGGGACGCGGGCGCCTCATGTCTGGCTGGAACGTGCAGGCGAACGGCTCTCGACCATTGATCTGTTCGGGCGCAGTTTTGTCCTGCTGAGCGGTGCCGAGGGCGCTTCCTGGCACGAGGCTGCTCAGCGTGTGGCCGCGCGCTTAGCCCTCAAGTTGGATAGCTGCCAGATCGGCGCCCAGGGCTTGCAGGATGTGGATAGTCGCTGGCAGGCAGCCTATGGAGTGAGCGCGGCGGGGGCAAGTCTTGTGCGTCCCGATGGCTTTGTGGCCTGGCGTTCGCGCGATGGCGTTGAAGATGCTGAGGCCACGCTTGAGCAGGTGCTCTTGCGCCTGCTGGGCCGCACTACAGCGTAGCCTGTGTTTGGCCTGATGTTCCGGCTGCAATGGATAGATCTAAAAGCTTCAATTGCAGCCGCTTCGTCTAATCGTGTTGTGGACAGGAAAATAAGTTGGACTCGTTTCTATCTAGCAGGAGTGATACCAAATCCTGCTATTCAGTGATCCAAAAAAGAGAGCACCCTCGACTTGTCAATGAACTTCTCTGGCTGAAGCAGAACAGATGATGGCTCCCCACCTCTTGGGGATAGTAGTAGGCAATACAAGCAGAGCCATCGGGAGGGTCGTTTTCCGTTTTCTGCTTCTGCCTCAAGAATAGCTACAGGAGAAGCCTGAAAGCACCAGCCTATCTGGTGTCAAGAGAAAGGAAGCAGAAATGACCCCCATCATGTACCGGCAAGGCGACTTGCTCTTCCAAGCGGTCCACAGACTCCCAGAGGGCCTCATTCCTCGATCAGGCCAGGTGATTGTCGAGGGAGAAGCGACTGGTCACAGCCATCGCCTTCTGCAAGGAAGCATCCTCGAAGACGCGCAGGGAGCACTGTTTCTGGAAGTAGGGAAGGCAACACAGGTGATCCACCAGGAGCATCACGCCATCGAACTGCCTGCGGGTTGCTATCGTGTCATCAGGCAACGTGAGTACACCCCAGAAGCGATCCGCGAGGTGACTGATTGATGGAAGAGATGTTGGGAAGCATGCCCCCTTGTCCCAGGATCGTTCGGGGCCAGCAGAGCTTGACCCCTCAACAAGAGGAGTATGCCAGACACTTCGCGCAAGAGCGAATTGCCCGGATGCTCGCTCCAACCGTCATTGATGAGCAAGAGGCTGAGGCACATCTGCGCGAGGCATACCGGGTGGCCGGACTCTGCCCACCTGTCACGATTCGCTGGTTTGATTCCCCGATCCCTTTTCTTCTGGCCTGCGTGAAAGACAACAGCGAGTGGGGGGATGTGTATCAGACTATGGAGATACGCGTGAGAACGAGCACGCAGGACAGTCTGAGGAAGCGTGTGGAAAAGAGCCTGTATGAGAAGGTGGAGGCCTGCGTGTATGGGGAGGCCAGCATGTGGAACACGCAGGGCGCGAGCAGGTATGGGATATGGACCAATGTGACAGAGATCATCATGTGGGAGATATATCAGAGCGTGTTGGACAGCGTGGAGGCTACTCTGTGGGGCAACACAAGAGTCAGCGTAGGGGTCAACCTGCGGGACATTACGTGGGCCAACGTGGAGGAGAGCGTGTGGGGCTGCCAGGGATTAGGAGATATAGTGTTATTGAGCTTGCAGGCCTACAATGATGCGTACTGGCTGGCTTTTTTCCGCTTCCTCCATGAAGTCTTCGAGGAGAATAAACTGATACATTGGGCGCTCTTCAATGAGCTAGTCAGTGGCTATCGACTGCAAAGCAAAGAAGCCTGGCTGGTGCGCAAGCCGATCCTGCTTGAATGTGACGAGCAAGGCCGACTCCATAGTGCTTCTGGCAGATGCCTCCAGTATCGTGATGGATGGGGTTGGTATGCTTGGCATGGCGTCCGTATGCCGGAGAAAATCATTCTGCATCCTCAACAACTCACCAGAGAGGACTGGCTCCAGGAGCACAATGTGGAAGTACGACGAGTCATCCAGGAGCAACTGGGCAATGATCGCTTTGTGGAATTGATCGGCGGGAAGTATATCGATACGGGCACACGAGGCAATTTGATCGAGGTGGATCTCGGCAATGATCCTGAAGGGGTAGCCCACTACGTCCAGGTGAGGGACGCCTCCACGCAGCGGCAGTATTCCCTGCGCGTTCCCCCCTCGATCAGACGAGCCGACGAGGCTATTGCTTGGACTTTTGGACTCGATAGCCAGGACTATCAGCCCAGGCAAGAGACGTGAGGGAGGCGAGCTTTGGCAGGAGGTTTTGAGCTGTCGTGTTCTTTTCTGCTTTTCATCCGGCAGAAGCTAGACAGGGCCACCAATGGGAACGAGTAATGGCACGAATCTGGGCTGGATCGTTTTGCTGGGCGACACTCGGATTGGGTATGAAAGAGAGGTGAAGTTCAAGCCAGGCGAGTAGCCCTGATGCCCAATACTACTCCAACAATGATCAACGCAGCACCAATAAACTCGAAGGGATCAGGTAGCCGGGCCTTAACTAGCGCTACGTAGATGAGAACGGTGATGGGTTCGAAAACGATTAATTGCCCTGCCAGAGAGACGGGTAATGCGGTGAGGGCGTGATTCCACAGCAATGTTCCTCCCCAGGAGACGCCAATCCCCAGAATGAGGCTTCCCACCACAAATGGCAGTAACTGACTACCCGGCTCTAGTAGCGTCTGGAGGTTGAACGAGATGGCGCCACTTCCCTGGGATAGTGGCAGGGCGAAAAGAACCAGAAACAGGGTACCCACGCCTATCATGGTTGACCAGTTTGCTGATGAAAGATCGGGATGTGCGCGCAGAAAGTTTGTATTGGCGACAGCGTACCAGGTCCACAGAGCTACGGCGACACTTGCAAAGAGAATGCCCAGGCAGCGTTGCTCAAGGGTTCCTGGGAGATCTTGTCTCCCGCCCAACGTATAGAGATTGATGACCAGCAAGCCCATGACAAGCAGGATGATGGGCAAAAGCAGGCGCGAGAAAGGATATTCTCGTCGCTTCCAGTTGCCATATAGGGCGATAGTTATCGGTAATGTTCCATTGATGAGAGCTGTAACCGATGCCCCAACATTCTGAACACCCAGCACCAGAAAGATGTAATAGCCGACGTTGCCTGTAGCGGCAAAGAGCAGGGCGCTGAACCAGGTTCGGCGATCGCTTCCTTGCATCTGACGACGGGTGAAAAGGAGAAAGATACAGAGCGATAGCAATCCATATGACAGGTAGCGTCCAAGCGCAAACTGAAACGAAGTGAAGCTAGCTTCGCGGGCAGGAATAATAAAGGCGAGGGCGCTAAGAATATTGACGCCGATGCCATAGCAGATACCACCGGCCCTTGTTCGTGATTGCTTTGTCTTCCCTTCTTCCTGTTTGGAATATCTTGTATCTGGCTGCATATCTATCTCTTCCCACTGCCCTGCTTGACTGGTTTTATGTCACCTGCTAAAATTAATTAGCCAGTAACATTAGTCTAGCATTGATAATGTCACCTGTCAATGATATTTTGGTGGTAACGCAATGGTGGAGACAAGATGATGGACAACTTTGAAAACCCTATCGATGCTTTCAGGCTCGTTGGAGGCCGACCTTGCCTCGACTTTACCAATACAATCGACGGACGAAGCAGCGCTCATCCCCAGGAGTGTTTGCACAGTTTGGCCGATTTGCTCAAATGGTGCCTCCGCGTCGGTCTTCTACAGGAAGAGCTAGTTCAAGGCCTTCTTGAGCAAGCAAAAAAGCAACCTGCAGCAGCCACAACGGAGTTTGAGCGGGCTCTTGCGCTACGTGAAACGCTCTATCGCATCTTCTCAGCAAGCGCCCGAGGAATGAGGCCGGCAGCCGATGATCTTGCTCACTTGAGCACAACCTATGCAGCCACACTCATACATGCCTGCCTCGTATCCGGGGACGAAGAATTTGCCTGGGCCTGGAATGACGAGGAGCATTGGTCCGGCTATTTGCTCTGGTTGCTGGCAAAGTCAGCTGTGGAACTGCTCACTTCGCCTGATGTACGGCGGGTGAAGGAGTGTCCTGGCAACAAGGGGTGTGGCTGGCTGTTTCTAGACACCAGCAAGAATGGCAGTCGTCATTGGTGTAGTATGGAAGGTTGCGGAAGTCGTGCCAAGAGGCAACGACAATATAGACGTCAGCGGAGCGCAATTGCTCAATAGATGAGTTGAAGGAAAGCTGGTTCTCCAGGCGGTTCCAGATATTGAGCCGCCGGAGAGCCGGCGCGTGCTACAGTAGGAGCAGCTCTTCTTCTCACATGGCTGGCACTTAGCTCACGCGGCGCAAAGCTACAAAGGGGATCTCGCGCGTCGTATTGGCCTGGTGCTCTTTCACCATGGGCCACTTCTCTAGAAGCTGCTCGCGCTCAGCGCTATCCACAGTGGTTGCGATGGCTTTGAAGTGTTCATTACCGACTTCGACTGTAACTTCTGGCTGCGCGGCGAGATTGAGATACCACGCGGGATGCGCTGGGGAGCCCATGCGCGAAGCTACGACGATATAGCGCCCTCCCTCAATCTGGTAGGCAAGAGGTGATGTGTGAGCTTTGCCGCTCTTTCTCCCTGTTGTGGTCAGAAGAAGCAAGGACGCACCTTGATATCTTCCACCAACTTTTCCTCCGTTGCTGCGAAACTCTTGAATGACGTTATTGTTCCAATCGCTAAGATCATTGCTCCACTCGCTCACTATGCTTATATCCTTTCTGTCTTATGCTCAAATGAGCCTTAAAAGGGTAGATAGAACCTCATCTACCCATTCTTTCACATAAGTTGAGATTTTTCAATACGATCTTCAACGGTGGCTCATGGACCAGGCGGCAAGAATGAAAAAGATTCCTTCGGGTGTCCAGGTCATCCCTCCCAGGAAGAAGAGCTCTAGAAAGCCTGGTGTATTGATATGGAGCAAGGCTATGAGCAGATAACCGCCTCCATATAGGGTCATACCTATACCAAAGGCCCAGGTAGCCACAAGGATCATCCAATGTGACAGGCTCTGACTGCGCGGCCGCATAAAGGCCACAAGCACACCCGCAAGGCAGATCCCAATGGTAAGAACCACCCCTCGTAGTTCCCTGGCAATGATAAGCTCATAGAGGCCAAATCCAATCACTGCCAGATATGCCAGTAGGAGCGCGAAGATCTGAAGGCGTTTTTGGCTCAACCAGCGAAACGGCCAGACCAGGGACAAGGGAAACAAGGCAAGTACAGTGAACAGAAGCACCGATATTGTGCTACTGAGCAAATAGATCGCGTAATTGTGGGCAAATTGGGGTCCGAGCGCGAAAGAGCCACCGCCAAAGAATAAGGCGGCATGGATTATAGCAAAGAGTAAGCCCCAGCCAAAGGCTGCGTATGCGGTCCATTGGGGCGGTCGATGTGGTGTGCGTACAAATACGTCAGAGTGTTTGATCATCTCAGCTTCCTTCTTTACTCAACAAAGTTTGTCTGAGACAATTGTAGGCCCCATTTGTCGTGATTTGATCGCTATTTTGTCGCAAAACACCCTACAGCTCTTTTAGGATGTCAAGGGTCAAAAGCGCTAGCTAACGCGATGTGCAACTTTGGAGAAGCGGGGCCCATCTATGCTATTGAGCAAAAAATTTGGCCATGCAGCGTGTTAAAGAGTACTGTTTTGCGGCATTTTCTTGCCAGCATATATCTCTATGGAATAAACTAAATGAGATATTTTTGGGGCGCTTCCTGATCAGGAGAGATCTCAACATGAGGACATGTAATTGATGAATGTAACATTACAGGAACATCCCGATGCCTTTGCACCTTCTGCCCAACCACTGGCTGCTAAGCCGTCGCAACCATCGGCGGTCGAAGTTCTGCAAACTCTGGCTATTACCACTCATCTGGTTCAGCGCAACTGTGACACCTTTCTTGCCGAGCAAGCATTCCCAGCCAAAATCTCGGAAGCTCGTTTGCGCCTGCTCTCTATTGTGGAAGAAGCCGGCAGTATTCGCATGAGTGATCTGGCATCCAGGCTTCATGTTAGTCCACGCACGATTACTGATATTGTCGACGGGCTCGAACGCGCAAGCTTACTGCGGCGCGTGCCCGATCAGCGTGATCGCCGCGTAATTTACCTGGAGCTTACAGAAGGCGCGAGTGTGCGCATGGCACATTTGTATCGCGTTCAGGCCGAACATGCTGAAGAGCTGCTGGCTTATCTGGATACAGAGCAACGCCAACAATTGCTGAATTTGCTCCATCTGCTACAAAGGAATTTGCTGACAGATGGAGCAGGCAGCTGTGGCTAAGCGCAGGATTCTGCTTATTGCGGTTCTGGCTATGCTTGCTACTCACCGCGCTTAACTTCTCTGGCCCGTTATAGCGAGGCTGCTATTGTGCGTACGAGGCCTGCACTGAGACGATCGGAAGCAGGCCTGATCTGTGTTCGCGCACCTCCTCAATGGAGAAACCGCTCTCGCTAAGTGTCCGCAAGGTGTCGCGATTCCAGTGGCAGTTACCACTCAAGCATGTTGTAACGGGTACCAGGAAATCCTGAATGCTGGCCGTAATGTGTCCGGTGGCTCGCACATGCTCGATGAGTAAAAGCTTGCCATCGGGCTTAAGCACGCGCCGAATTTCGCGAAATACACGCGCTGGATCAAATACAGAGCAAAAGACAAGGGTAGCTACTGCACTATCGAAGGTCTCGCTTGTGAAGGGCAGGACCTCAGCCGCTGTCTGCAGTAGGGTTATCGGCACATGGGCTTTTTCGGCGCGCTCATGGGCGTAGCGTAACATGGTTTCGTCTGGCTCTACGGCGTCTACCTGGTCCACATGTTCGGGATTATAGAAAGGAAAATTGAGGCCTGGGCCGACTCCAATCTCCAGTACGCGTCCCCTGGCCTGTCCTACGACCTCCTGGCGCAATGGAGTTAATACGCTTTGCATTGCTCCGCGATTGGCTAGCCTCTCATACAATTTTGAGACGATCGGGTGATGGACACGCGGGAGGCGCGTCTCGGCAAGTACTGCTGCAGGATACATATATTCTAGCTGCTCCTTCCCAGCATTTTGAACTATCAGGTGGTATTTTTCTGCATTACAAATAGAACAGCTATGCGCGCTTGATAGCTTTGGAATAGTAGTGGGCTATGTGGCTTTTATTGGTTGTTGGCGCGCTGTGTTCAGTGAGTCATTTTCATATCGCGTTGGTCAGGAGATTCCGCTCATCTGGCGTCGGTCCCCGACTCGTTTCTAGACTTGTGCTGTTCAAATTTTACCCCTATGGCCCATCATATTCTACTTACAGACTATAACGCTCTAACTTGTCGGTGCGATACATAGAGTCCGCGAAAATTTTTATAATGCTACTCCTGTGGCGGGCGGATACTATGTCTATGGACATTCCCCTAACCCTTTTGGGGGATATGCCCATACATATTATAGTCGGATCAACAGACAACTTTGCCTAGAAGCAAAAGTAGCTTTCTCTCTCCTTATCTCAGAGATTACTAAATGACGTATAGATTTTGCTATAGAGCTCCAAAGCGCGCCGCGATCTAGCTGACTAGATTCGCTACTGCAACTTTCTGGCGTGAAGGTGGTAAAAAAGCTCACTCCTGTTTGCTTTGGGATAGAGGGACATGCTATAACTGAAATATAAGCTTGTGCATGTAGCTATGTTTCTGTTTTTATTTGTCGGGAAGAAGGAGAGAAGATGCCTGAACGCACTCCCGCTTTGATCGACTTCCACAGCCATTACTATGAAACTGCCTGGTATACCTCTTCTAGGCAGGCCCCGGGCGGCCTGGCGCGAGCCTGGCCCTTGCTAACCGATCTCCAGGGGCAATTTGCCGAAATGGAGCGGGCCAATATTGGGGCAAAAGTGCTGAGCGCGCCGTCGGCAACAATTGCCTCTGCTGGTCAGCCGTTGCCCGAGGATCTGTTGAGGCGCATCAATGATCGCTTTGCTGAACTGCTTGCACTCTATCCAGGGCGCCTGTTTGCTCTTGCTACGATTGATGCCTTTCGTGGCGAGGGCGCGGCTAATGAGGTGAGGCGCGCTATTCAAACGCTTGGATTGCAAGGAATCTGTCTCGATTGTGCACAAGGGAATCTCTATCTTGATGCCCCGCAGGCGCGTCCAACCTTTGCTGCAGCCGCTGAGCTTGATGTGCCAGTCTTTGTCCATCCGGTTAGCCCGGCGGGCCTGACTGAGCGCCTGGCTGATCTAGGCCATACGGGTATCTTGCTGGCGCGAGGCACGGAAAACGCGGCGAGCGTGCTAGCCTTATTGCGCAGCGGCCTCTTAGATGCATTTCCCACCTTAAAGATAGTCCTACCGATGATCGGGGTTGCCGCACTTTTATTTGCCGGTATCGCTGAGCAGGAGCATAAGCGCGAACCGGGCTGGCTTGGCTCCTCGCCTGGCACTTTGCGCCAACGCCTCTATATCGATACGATGGGCTTTGATCTGGCTTCGCTGCGTTTTGTGCTTGAACTTCTGGGGGCTGAGC
Organism: Ktedonosporobacter rubrisoli; assembly: GCF_004208415.1. Classification (GTDB taxonomy): domain Bacteria; phylum Chloroflexota; class Ktedonobacteria; order Ktedonobacterales; family Ktedonobacteraceae; genus Ktedonosporobacter; species Ktedonosporobacter rubrisoli. The sequence goes on from NZ_CP035758.1 coordinate 1,500,237, forward strand.
ATGTACTGCTGGGCAGCGATTGGCCGATTATGCCCCTTACGCCGCGCTGGGAGATCGAAGGGCTGCTCTCAGCTCTAGAGCTGAAAGAGGCACAAAAGGCCGCAGTTCTTCAGGCCAATGCCTTGCGCCTGCTAACTCGACAAAAGGCGTCGCGCTAGCAGGCGGAGCAGCCTTTGCGCTTCTACGCGTTAAGCCAACGCGAGTTCTGTCTTAAGACAAGGCGAGCAAAGCGCCAAGAAAGGTCACATTTGAAGTCGCCAATGGGATTCGCAAAAAGCAAGAGAACTCGCTCATTGGGGAGTGGCGTATGCACGTCGCGCTTCTCCAGTAGGGAATAAAGGTATCCCCACGCATCTGTGGGCGCATCAAGGCAGAAAATCGTGAGCTTTATGGATGAGACAAGCCCAAAGGATCAGCGAATTGAGACTCATGCCGACAAACATTACCCTTCATCGCAGAGGTCGAAAAAAGGTACGAATGTCTTGGGCCACTGCATCTGGTTGTTCCCATTCGGGAAAGTGGCCGCCTGCGGGCAGATCCGTCCAGTGATCAATCTTGTAGAAGCGCTCGACCCATGAACGGGGCATGGGAAACATATCTTTTGCAGTCTGAAGCCAGCCCATTGGCACTCCCATCTCACCCATTGGCAGTGGCGATGACTCATAATAGAGACGCATCGACGAATTGATCGTCTCGGTCGCCCAGTAGATCGTGAGATTGGTGAGCAGCTCGTCTCTGGTGAAGGCCTTCTCTACATTGCCATCACAGTCGCTCCACGAGCGAAACTTCTCGATGATCCAGGCCGCCAGACCAACAGGTGAGTCGTTAAGTCCATAGGCCAGGGTCTGGGGCTTCGTTGAATGGAGCATGGCGTAACCCATCTCCTGCTTCCTCCAACTCTCTAAATCGCGCACATAAGCCTGCTCGGCCTTGGTGAGATCATCAGAGAGGGCGTAATATCCCCCGCCTATCATTGTGCCTCCCGTGTGGATACCGACAACCGCATCCTGGTGCTTTTGCGCGAGTTGCATGATGACGCCTCTGCCTAAGTCAGTACCACGAACCGCGTAACGGCTATAACCAAGTTCATCGGTCATCAGTTTCGCAAACATATCAGCCATACTTAGCGCATTCATGCCCGGCTCCCTCACTCGATCGGAGAAACCGTAACCTGGCAGGGATGCGACAACCACATCGAACGCATCAGCGGCATCCCCTCCATGTGCCTGTGGATCGGTAAGCAACGGAATGATCTTCAACATCTGGACAAACGAACTGGGCCAACCATGTAGCAGGAGCAGAGGGAGAGAATTGGGTTCCTTGCCTCGCTCATGGATAAAATGGATACCTACTCCATCGACATCGGCCTTAAAGTGAGCAAAGCGGTTGATGGCCTGTTCCTGAGCACGCCAATCAAACTCATGCTGCCAATAATTGACAAGTGTTTTCAGATATGCAAGATTGGTGCCATAATTCCAGCCTGCGCCCTCAACCTCATCGGGCCAGCGGGTGCGTTCCAGGCGAACACGTAAATCGTCGAGCGTTTCTTGCTCTATGTGCACTTTGAATGGATGCTTATTCATAGGTTCTGTTTCTTTCAGGCCCCTTTCTTCTCATGACCACTTGAGTATAAGAGAAGGGGAGGTTGTCGTCCCTGTCCAGAGGGCGGGTCATGCCCTGTACAAAAGGCCAGATGTATTGAAAAGCGTCAAAGCAAACTTGACGGGATTGGCTCAGCAGGAACTAGAGCTGTTGAGCGACGATTCTTCTTGCAGCCCGCTGCGTCGTATCAAACCGACAACCATTCCACTAGCAACGGCGGCCACGCGTGTTCCATGCAGTGCTTTGCTAGTACGGTTGCTCTGCTTCTGCCTTGACGGCAAAGTACTTGCATGATGAAGAAAAATTGGGCCATTGATTGGCAAAAACAGCCCATTGTTGCTGGTAGAGAAGTGATACCAGCGGCAAAACTACTTACTATTTCACAGTATCACAGCGGCAAGACAGGAAGAGAGGGGGAAAGAGGAAAAGAGTGCCGAGAAAAAAGGACTCTGATCTTGTCCGGGCCACGTTGGATGAGAACAGGCAAAGCCCTGGTAGACTCCTCCGATGATGGATAGGTAGTGTTTTTTCGTTTCCACCCTACACCTCATCGGGGGGTCGCTTATCCAGAACTCGTGCTAAGACGGCTGAGGGCCCTGGCGAAATGGGCTATGGGGACGCAGATTACTGCGTTGAGCCATAGCGCTGCATGTGCTTGCGCTCCCGTTCGAGGGCACCGGCCGGAAATCCCTGCGCCCCACCAAGCGGATGCGCGTCGAGCGTGAGCTGGGCCGATTCTTCCATGATAATGATGATCTGGGCCGTAGCTAGGGGATCGCTGCTAAAGGCCAGAAGACCATGATTAGCTAAAAGGACTGCGGGAACCGTTGGGTGCTGTCGCAGTTGCGCTACGATGTAGCTGACAGCTTCCTCTGAGCCCCGTGGTGCCCATTCGGCAACGGGGATATCCTCGGTTATGCCGAAACGCAAAAAGGCCTCATAGACGCAGGGCAGAGGCCGATGAGCCAGGGCAAAGCTTGTTGTGCGCGGCGAGTGTGTGTGAATGACGGCGTTGACCTCCTGGCGCTCGCGATAGACACATGAATGCATGCCGACGATCTCGCGCGTGGTGGGGTCAAGTGTGCCCTCCACGACTTCACCATCAAACGTAATAACTACTAATTGTTCGGGGCTCAGATGCGTCAGATGACTGACCGAGGTGAGGAGCATCAAATCCTGCCCGGGCAATCTGGCGCTCATATTGCCATGTCCACTATGAGACATGACGCCAGTCTGGTGCAGACGCTGGGCTGCCTGCACAAGCTGATCTCGCTGCTGACTGTAGCTCAATGTTGCCATATTTCCTCACAATTCTAGCAGAAGCGCTGTATGCCTCTGCCGTTTTTTCGTCGAAAAGAGGCTACAGTCTCTATTATACCCAACGCTGATCCGAAATGTTGCCTCAACACCTGCCTTTGCAGGGATGCGACACGGCTTCTATAAAGTCTCTTCAAGCCATTCAAAGTGGGCCTTTCTGCTCAATAGAGACGGAGAACCTGCTTGGTTAGGAAGGGATCACTTCAATTTGTTGCAGTAGTTGCATAATATCTGCGCATAACCAGTACTCGACGATTTTTCCATCTTCGACGCGCAAGAGATCCATTCCTGCGTACTCGACACGTTTGCCAACTACTGCAGCGGAGGCGCCAGGGAAGCCGCCCTGGTAGGTAGCACGAAAGAGCCATCGACCAGCAATGAGGTTGTCTTCGGCCAGCGGTCCAACTGTGGTGGTAAAGCTAAAGTCGGCGAAGGCTGCCAGAATTCCGCCGATCCACTGCTTCATTCCTTCGGGGCCGCGTACCTCAGCAGGACTTGAGCCAACTGGCGCAAAATGCGCGACGAAGTTAGGGGCGAGGATCTCGTCGGCAATGGATAGCTTGCCATTCCATAGTTCAAACCAGGGTTTCCAAAGCTCTTTATGCGGCTGTGAAGCCATCAGTGTACCCTCTTTCTTTATCTCGTTCAAAATTTACGTTCAAATACGATAATATTATCGTATTTTATTCGAAAATTATACGAGCTACAAGTCGTATTGTCAAGGGCTCTGCTTGCATAAGCAGGACTTACCAGCTCTCTTTGTTTGGCCGCCAGGAGAAGCAGCCTATTAGGAGAAATATTGTCTTGGCGTGCTATACTTGAGGCAGAATCTAGCCTGGGTATCAAAAGGAGATACCCAATAACAGGGGAAGGAGAATATGGCCAGACAAGCGCTATATACCCTCATCTGGTCCCAGCAGCAGCGATGCTATGAGCTCCAGACGCATGGGCAACCTACGCTGAGCTTGCGCTCAGCCGAGGATCTGGCTTTCAGCAGCTTTTTACAGACCCATACCTCCTTTGCTTTTGTGGGGCAGGCTGGACGGCTCTCGGTCAGGAAAGAATCCCGCACAGCCAGGGTCAGCTATTGGTACGCCTACCGCAAACGAGCAGGCCAGACCTACAAGCGCTATCTGGGAGCAACTTCTCAGCTCACCTTTGCACGCTTAGAACAGGTCGCCAATGAACTCAACGACTCGTCCTCTCCGGCTATCATAGCAACACGGGGAGAGCAGAAACCCGCGCCGAGTATGCCGCTGCTCGCTTCAAGATGTACTCCTCCCCGCCTGCCACCTTCGCTCGTACAGCGCACGCGCTTGCTCAACGATTTGCAGGCAGTCATCAACCAGCCGCTCACGCTCGTCTCGGCTCCCGCTGGCAGTGGTAAGACCACGCTGCTCTCGGCCTGGGTAGCAGCCCTCTCTCGACCACAGCAGGGTGGTTATCAGCTGAAAGGCACAGATGTGGCTGTAGCCTGGCTCTCGCTCGAAGAGCTTGACAACGATCCTGCCAGGTTTGGAACCTCCTACATCGCAGCCCTACAGATTGCTTGTGCTCACATCAAGGGTCTGCCCACGCCTGGCCGCAAAACCATGGCCGTGTTGCATGGGCAAGAAATGCTCCCGCTCTCTTCCATCCTGACCCCTCTGCTTGCCGATATTGAGCAGGTAGGTAGAGAAGTCATTTTCATCCTTGATGATTATCATGTACTCTCTGATCAGGTCATTGCGGAAAGTATGCGCTTCTTGCTTGAGCATGCGCCCACTAATCTGCATATGGTGCTTGCTACGCGCAGCGACCCCGAGCTTCCTCTCTCCCGCTTACGTATGCGTGGTCAGCTGCTTGAGATCAGAAACCAGGATCTCCGTTTTACGAGAGCTGAGGCCGCCAGCTATCTGCTTGAAGGGATGGGCCTGCCTTTCTCCGAAGAAGAGGTAACTGCTCTGCAAGCGCGCTCCGAGGGCTGGATCGCGGGCTTGCAACTTGCTGCGCTCTCGGCCCGTAAACGCGAAAATCTCTCAAGCTTTGTGCAAGATTTTACCGGCTCGCATCGCTTCGTGCTTGACTTTGTACAACAAGATGTTCTTGCGCACTTGCCGGGGCCTCTCCAGGATTTTATGTTGCAGACAAGCATCCTTACGCGTATGAATGCGCGCCTTTGCCAGGCCGTCACTGCCACTCTCGGACTGGCTGAATGTCAGGAGATGCTCGTGGCCTTGGAGCGGGCAAACCTCTTCATAATGCCATTGGATGACCAGCGCCAGTGGTATCGCTATCATGATCTCTTTCGCGAGGCCTTGCTAGCGCAATTGCACACCAGATACCCCACACTGGTGCCGCTCTTGCATCTGCGTGCCGCTCACTTTTACGAGGCAGCAGGTGAAGCTCGGGAGGCAATTACCCATGCCCTGGCCGCTCCTGACTACACCTATGCCGCTAACCTGATGGAGCAGGCAGCCGAGCACCTCTGGTGGCTCAGTGGCGAAATAAGGGCTGTTCATACCTGGGTGCTAGCTCTTCCAGACGCGGTTCTGCGTGCGCATGTGGGCCTGGCCCTCAACGCTACGCTTCACATGCTCAACTCCATCTACCTCAGCAACAAAAGGCTGTATGCCATGGTGCAAAATCAATTGGAGCGTGCCTTTACGAACATAGAGGGACTCTTGGGCAAAAAGGCAGAACTTTCGCTCTCGGATGCTGAGGTTGCGCTGATCCAGCGACGCCTATTTCTGCTGCGAGCCCTGTTTGAGATGCGTGGACTCCTGCGCTGCGGCGATGTCGAGCGCGTGCTTCAACTTGTGGAAGCAGCAGACGCCCTGCCCGCAGATCCAGAGGCGCACTGGAACCTCGTTCCACTCCAGCTTGCCTTCTGCCTGACAGTGATCCTGAAGCGTGAGGGAGCTTCTCTGATCCCAAGGCTGCTTGCAGCTCGGCAACACATGATGGAGGCAGGAAACCCTCAGGCTACGATCCGCGTAAAGTGCTGGCTGGCTCAGGCCTATAGCCAGGACGCGCGCTGGCACCAGGCCTACCAGGAAGCGCTTTCAGCCCTTACGCTGCTTGAACAGAGCGGGCCGCACACCAGCATCGCCGGATATCTCTATGCTTGCCTGTTCAACGCCTGCTATGCCTGGAAGCAGCTAGAGGAAGCCGCGACCTGGTTGCTGAAGCTTAGACAAAGTGCGCAAGACTGTCAGGTGGTTGATCTGCTGGTCACAGGGGAGGTTTTAGGCGCTCGCCTGGCCCTGGCAAGCAGAGATCTCTCTTCCGCCCAACTGGCGCTCGACCGGCTCGCGGCCCTGGTGGAACAAGAGGGGTTTGCTCACCATGCAGCTCTCCTGGATCACCTTGTTCGCCAGGTCGAGGAGCAGAGACGTGATGGCTGCTCTGCTTTGCGGCGTCCCAACGTTGATCAGCCATCAACCCTGCTTGAGCCACTCACAACCAGGGAACAACGCGTTTTGCGTCTGTTAGTCGCCGGGCAAACCTACGCGGAGATCGCCAAGACGCTCATAGTTTCTCCCAATACGATTAAGACCCAGGTCAGCAGCATCTATCGTAAGTTGAACGTTGGGCGGCGCGCCGAGGCCATTGCGAGAGCGGAGCAACTGCACCTGCTGGCTAATTGGGAAGCCGAAAGCTCCTGATGATGCCCAAGACCTCTTGCGGCATCACCCAACAATCACGAATATCAGTGATGTCAGCGGAACATATTGCCAGCTATACTCTTCTCAACTGAGGTGTTTGAGCGCTCAAATGGGACGCATGCTGAGAGAAGCGGCCCCCATGGTTATTGGTGCGAGGCTGTAGGCAGTCTTTTACCTCTTTATGAAGAAAGGCAATAAATGTGAATAACTTCACTACCAAAGGGAATTATGCTGATATCAACGGTCTGAGCATGTACTATGAAATTCATGGCACGGGCCAGCCGCTAGTTTTGCTCCCTGGAGCGTTATCAGGAATAGGTTCAGCCTTTGGCAAACTTATCCCCTTGCTTGCCAGGACGCGGCAGGTCATTGCGGTTGAACTTCAGGGCTATGGACATACTGCTGATATCGCTGACCGGCCCCTTTCTTACGAGTGCTATGCTGAAGACACTGCCGCTCTCCTGGAACATCTGCGGTTGAAACAGGTCGACATCCTTGGCTATAGCTCCGGCGCGGGTACTGCCCTACAGGTGGCCATACGCTATCCCCACCTTGTCCAAAAACTTGTGCTCTGTTCGGTTACCTATACAAGTAGTGGCATTTATCCAGAGATGCGAGCTGGCATTGAGGAGTTGACCCCTGAATTTTTGGCTGGTTCTCCCTATGAACAAGAGTATCTCCAGTCGGCTCCGCGACCACAAGATTGGCCGCAATTGGTAGCGAAGGCAAAAGCCTTCAATAAGCAAGTGCAAGAGTGGCCAGCTGCTGACGTCAAAGGGATACAATCTCCAGTTTTGCTCATTGCCGGAGATTCTGACCTGGTGTGTCCAGAACATATTGCTGAGATTTTTCGCCTGCTAGGCGGTGGGCAACCTGGTGACCTGCTGGGCCTGCCAACTTCGCAAATGGCCATTCTTCCAGGTACAACGCATATGGAGCTTACTGCGCGAACCGATCTGCTGATGGCAATTATTCCTCCCTTCCTCGATGCACCAATGCCAGCGCGCAAGGTCTAGGGCAGGCAGATAACTGCTGCGAATGGAAGTGAAGTCGAACAGGAAAGGGCAAATTTCTTGGGGTTTCTCGTGTAATAATGCTGAAGGGATGCGGCCGGTCCCTGGCTCCAGGATTTCCCTGGAGCCGCGTTAACGTATGCACGGAGTTTACAAATATCCTGGGCTTATGGCCTGAGCTGCATCTTCTTTAACCAGTTTACATCGGCGCGGATCTGGGCTGCAGTTTTGCGATAGAAATGCTTGATATCGGCGCGAATGTGCTCATTATATGAGTCCCAGGCTCCAAGATGACCCAGGAGCAGGTGATGCTCGCGACCCCGAGCTTCGCAGAGCGTGATGAGATTATTCGGGTCAAGCTCTAGCTCCGGGTGCAGATGAAAAGGCTTAATGTGATGAACCTGGAGCTTATGGCCTCGGTAGCCACAGGCCACGCAAGCGGGCTCGCGTAAGCGGTGCTCCCTGGCCACTCTTTCCCACTCAGCGCTTCGTTCGCGCCCATGCTTTTTGGCGATATGGGCTCCGTAGTCCCTTCTCAAAGTTGGAAGGGGCAATCTCCTGCGAGAATAATGTCTCTTCCTTTTGGGGCGCAGGAAGATATATCCTACGATTAAGACGGCGATCACAATAGCGAGAGGAATCAATATTGAATTGTCCACTTTCCCTCCTTGGAATTGTTCGATGTACCTGCTTAAGATCAAGCTCCACGGGCTTCAAAGCCCATGGAGTAGATCAGTTTGTTGCCAAGCATACCGAATTGAGGCAAAAAAGACAATCCTTGACCTTAGCGGCTTGAGCTACGCCGCGATTTTGCTCGCATCTTCCGGTGAGCTCTGACGCGGCGACTTCAAGGCCACGATGGCGAAGATGACCATTAATAGCGAGAGCACGCTCGAAATGGCGAAGGTTATCTGTGGCGTGATCCAGGGCGCTATGGCTGCCTGAGCCAGCGGAGCAGCCAGCATGGCAAACGATATGGCCGTGCTGCGTATCCCCATGAGCTGGGAGCGATTCTTGTCGCTTGTCGCTTGCAGATAGATCGTGCTCATCGATGGCATTAACAGGGCAAAGCCTACTCCAGTCATCAGCGACGAAACTATTAAGAGCGGGTACTGGTGCAGGAAAAGCATGGCCAGATTAAGCGAAGCGCTCAGCAAGCTGCCTATGATGACTAGCGGCTTTTTCGGTAAGGTATCGCTAAGGCGTCCCAGCACTAGCGGGAAGAGAGCCATAGCCAGGCCATCGGCGCTAATGATCAAGCCATACTGCGCAGCGCTATAATGCAGCGTATTCTCAAAAAAGAACGGATACTGCGGCAGCGCGAACGGGAAGACAAACATGCTACCAAAGTCTATGAAGAGGAGCGCTGCAAAGGCCCAGGCCAGGTGAATCAGGCTTACTCTGTTCACATCAAGTTCCTTTTCGCCGCGTTTCTTCCTGTCCCTGTTCGCCAGGGCCTCCGCGCGCACCTGCTCGGGCAGGGTTTCAGGCAGCATGAATATGGCCAGTAGCGCGGAAGCCAGTGCAAAGGCTGCTGAGAGCAAGAATGGACTTGTGAAACCCCATGATTGATAGAGGACGCCGCCGATTGCTGGTCCTAGCGCGACACCTCCGGCCTGCGCTGTAGTCATGACGCCCATCCAGCGCCCCTGTTTCTCGGGTGGAATGGCGTCTCCAATCATGGCCATGGCTGCGGGCATAAAGCCTGCGACAAGGATGCCCTCTAGAAACCGTATAGCTATAAAGAAGGCTGGAATATTGACGAAGGCCAGCAACAGATTGGTCGCGACAAAGCCAAGCAGGGCTAGCAAGACTAGCGGCTTACGGCCAAAACGATTGGCCCACACACCCATGGGCGTGCTGAAGAGGAACATCCCCAGACCAAAGCCACCTTCCATTAAGGCCAGGGTTTCGGCTCCCAGGCCGAGCGCTTCCAGGCGCTGCGGATAGACCGGGATAATTATGCCAAATCCAGTCATAATCAGGGCTAAGCTGGCCGGCAATATAAATAGGGATTTGTTTATCCTCTTCTTTCTATCGACATGCTGACCGGTTGATGTCACATCTGCTCTTCCCAGGTCAGCAGTGTTGGTTTTTTCGTGTTCTGATGACATTGTATGCATGAATTTTATTTCTTTCTATTTGTGTATACATGTCCCGGTGAAACGCGTAACCCCGTTGTATAAAGACATTCTTTGTCTCGATTTTTTCACACTGTAGATACTATTCTTTTTGTCCCGTCTATTTCCGGTCGTTTGCCTGCCCTGGCAGAGAAACATCTGTGTGCTTGTCTCCTGCTATCTCGCTGATTCTTTGGTGAAGCGAGTAGACTGGAGAATGGAGCGCAGGCTAACATTTCCCTTTTCGCCTGGCTCCGTGCGCGGAGGCCTAACGTCAAGAAACGAGACACCGCAATAGTATAACATGAGCTAGCGCGAAAATATTTCTTCCATCTTGCCCAGATTTTGAAGCTGTGCATTCAGTAAGCTAACTCATGCTGGATAATGGGCAGTAAAACCCTGGGAATCCCTTTGCTCGCATGCCTCTCATGAGCTTTTTTCTGCTATTGAAATTCTTGTTTTTTGTATCAATATTCATTGGCGGAATTATTGATGGAGACTATAGCAGTGTTTCCAATAATTGAGCTTTGAGAGAAATGTCAGGGAAATGTCGTGGCCGAGTCGGCCCGGCTATTCTAGAATGGGCAAGAGCTGACCTGGCAATTGACTCACGGCCTCTGAGCATCGTTATAGGCCAGAAAAGAGAATATTATTAAGATCTCATATGTTTTCGGTATAGTGGAGTTTGAAAAGCGAAAGCTGCTTCTCAAAGGGTTGGATAAAGTGCTGTCAGTGTATTTGATAAGAGATTAGCACTTGTCAGCTCTTTTCAGTTCGTTCACCTGCAAGAGGTAGTTGAGGCCGTGAAGACAGAGAAATAAATGTGTGAGTTGCTCAAATGATTATCGTGAAAGGGAGTCAATTATGCAGTATGGAATACACGTTCCCATTTTTGGACCCTATGGAGAGGTGAGGGTTCTTGCCGATCTGGCCCATGAGGCGGAAGAGGCTGGCTGGGATGGTATCTTTCTCTGGGACCAGGTGTCCAGGACCACGCTTTCTCCCACTCTTGATCCTATGATCGATCCCTGGATCGCTCTAACGGCTATCGCACTTCGTACACACACGATTCGCCTGGGGCCGCTTGTGGCCTTGCTGCCCCGCCGCCGACCCTGGATAATCGCGCGCCAAACCCTATCTCTTGATCATCTGTCTTCGGGACGACTTATATTAGGCGTTGGATCGGGAGGTAGCTACTTCGACTTTGAGGCGTTAGGCGAAGCGACGGACCCGAAAACGCTGGCTGGTATGCTTGATGAGAGCCTTGAAGTGCTTACCGGGCTCTGGCGTGGTGAGCCGTATCGCTTTGAAGGAAAGTATTACCATATCAAAGAGGCGCAATTTTTGCCACGCCCGGTTCAGTCTCCGCGCATACCTATCTGGGTGGCCGGCGAATGGCCGGCGAAAGCGCCTATGCGGCGAGCGGCCCGTTGGGATGGCGTCGCTCCCCTTGGGCGTAATATTTCCCTTACCGCGATGCTTACACCTGAACAGATGGAGGAAATGGTCAACTATGTTAGATCCCAGCCAGGATATAGCGCTCCTTTCGAGGTGGTTCACTCCGGTTTCACTTCAGGTACGAATCGTGCTAAAGATCGCGATATAGTTGCTGCGTACCAGCAGGTAGGAGTTACGTGGTGGATCGAAAAGATCTTGCCTGAACGCTGGGGAAGCTGGACGGATTGGCCGCTTGAAGCGATGCGCCAGCGGATTAGAAGCGGGCCGCCAAGATAGGTGAGAGATACGCCAACACCTGCCTGAAACTTGTCGCATTTCCGACCTCCCTTAGGTTACACTTGCCCTTGAGAGCACAGAATCTTGCTGGCCTTGTGAGAAGAGAGAGGAGAAACGCTTTTACCAGGATCATTCCCAAGACGCGCAACAGCCTCATTCCTCTCTCTAAAGCTATGGCTTTACCAGGTATTGCGCAATGTTGTGCCAGTTTCCAGGTAGCGTTTGATATTTTGGAAACGAGCGACCACATCTTTTTGCACTCCTCCCTTTCGTCAAGACGCGGCAAAGTTTTTCGCTTGTTTCCTTTTCTCTTCTGCTAGTATAGCCGAGCGCAGTGACAGCAGTATGTCAACAGCGCCCCGCAATTTTTGGGGCGGCAGGAAAATATCCAATTTGGCGATGTAGGGAGCAAGCATAGTTCACTTCATTGAAATCTGTCGAGAGGAGAAGCCAAATATTGAGCGGTTTTTCGAGGCAATGAACAAAATTTGCATCTGTAGCTCATATGTGAACGTCGCGCCATGTCATGTGAGAAAGAATGAAGTTGTTCCAGAAGCGATTTTCGAGAGAGCGCGCCATTTTATACGAGAAAGACCGGTAGTTTACACCAATGGATCTTTCAAACTGGCTAACGCGAGATGTCCAGACGGGCTACAACCACTCGCATCCTTGAAAACGTAATTGCACTCAAGAGCTTGATTATGAAACTTTGTAGAGCCTATCATGGAACTGGACTAGCAAAAGAACGTTTTCCAGAGAAGATCATGGGGTCGAGATCGAACAGGAAGAAGCAAAGGACGAAAACATGAAGCCAAGAGTGACAGTAATTACCTTAGGCGTCAACGATTTGGAAAAATCTCTCCAGTTTTATCGTGATGGACTTGGTTTGCCAACCCAAGGAATTATTGGCAGAGAATTTGAGCATGGTGCGTTAGCTCTTTTCGACCTCCAGCATGGTTTAAAGCTGGCTATTTACCCCCGCAATGACCTGGCATTCGATGCAAAGGTCCCTTTGAGTGTACCAAATGCCACAGAATGCACCGTTGGTCACTACCTTAAAAATAAGGCCGAAGTAGATGCGGTGATGGAGCAGGCCAGGCAAGCGGGAGCTCTTATCACTGATCAAGCACATGATCGCCCCTGGGGTATTTATTCGGGGTATTTCCAAGATCCTGATGGCCACTTGTGGGAAGTCGTCTGGGACCCACGATTTGAAACGGAAATTATTGAATAGGTTTCGGCCTGGTTGCTGGCTTGCTTATTTCCTCTCTTCAAAAGCTGGCGCTCTCGTAATCTGGGCCCTATCTACTTTCAAATTGCGTACAGCGTACCGAAGGTACCAAACTCCCACGGGATGCACAACGCGCTAAAATCGCTTATACAAAGGCTCCCACTAAGCCCAGATGGGGATGCAGATCTTGCGGAATTTCTGCGCTTTCGGCTACAATAGCGGTAGAAGTTTTCTCAGGACACGGATCAGTCAGATCTTCGATTGGTCCAATCGGCTTAGCGATGAAAGCGCGTGCAAAGCATCAAATTAAGAGAGGGAGCAACCATTATGCCTGAGAAGTTACCAATTTCCCAGGAGGGAGCAACCAAAGCGTCTGATAATGCGCCTCCTTTGCCAAAACTGCTGGCTTCCAGTCAAGAGTTGGGGTGGGAGGGAATCGCCGTGCAGGCTTATCATGAGCCAGCTGAGCTTGAGTGGAGCGGTCCGGGTTCGCCCGATAGCTCCCTGATCCTGGTCGCGCGCGGATCTCTTCATATGGAGCATCGGCCCGTCAATGGGTCCTGGAGCGGGAAAAGCTTTTACCAGGGAGATTTACTGCTGCAACCTGGCGTGACAACTGCTTCCGAGCTGCATTGGAAGGGCCTTTCCTCGGAGCCGCTTCATTTGCTCTATATCCATCTAAGCCAGGAACTGCTTTCTCGCACTGCCCAGGAACTGACAAAACACGATCCTGCGCGCCTCGATCTCATCGGGCATGCTGGCTTCCATGACCCCTTGCTGAGCCAGCTCGCGCTTGCGCTCTGGCGGGAATTGGAGCAATCTGCTCCGGCCGGGAAACTCTATGGGCAGGCTGCTGCCCAGATGCTTGCTGTTCACCTCTTGCGCCATTATACTGCTTTCTCAATAGATATACAGGAGCGTTCTCAGGGCTTCACTCCTCGTCAGATGAATCATCTCGTTGACTTCATCCTTGCTCACCTGAGCGAAAACCTCTCGCTTGAGACCCTCGCTCAGCAAGTTGGCTTCAGTCCGTATCACTTTGCGCGCTTATTCCAGGAAACAACTGGAAAGAGTCCCCACCAATTCGTGAAGCAACAGCGGATCGAGCGGGCCAAAAAGTTGCTAAGAGAGACAGATGTTCCGCTAGCGCAGGTTGCCTTAGAAAGCGGTTTTTCCAATCAGAGCCATCTGACGCGTGTGTTCAAACATCACCTCAACCTCACTCCGCGTGTCTATCGCCACGATCGCTCAATCTCAGCGCCTTTTTAACATATTCGCAAGAATGTGCAAGATGAGCTCAGGTTCTTCACTCTATGATAGCAAGACAAAATTGCTGACAGCTAGAGATTGCACGCTTGATGGTCTTTTTGATCCGGGCGTGCCTATAATCGTGCGCTGACTATTTGAGGATAAATGCCACTCTTTGGAGGTACATGATGGTGACAGATACCGCCGTTCCGCGTCCCAGATCGTCTCTCCCCGGTCCGCAGGGTCTTCCCCTGCTTGGCGCGAAAATGCATTTACTTCAGCTTTACTTGCATCCATTTGTGCGTTTACGAGAGTTGTATACGACCTATGGCGATATCGTTGTGCTGACGAGGAATAATCCCATGCTTGTCTTCGCCTTTGGTCCTCAGCATAATTTTAGCCTGCTCTCCAACCCTGATCTTTTCTATGCAAGCAGTGAGAAGTCTTTTGAGAAGGTCCCGCGCGGGACCGCGTTTACGCACATCTTGCGCAATAATTTGCAGCATTTGGATGGCGAGCCACATCAGCGGCAGCGCCATTTGATGATGCCAGCCTTCCATGAGAGGCAGATTGTAAACTACCATCGTGATATAGTTGAGCAGACGCAAAGCTTGCTTGATAGCTGGGGGATTGGGCGTGAACTTGACCTGGCACGAGAGATGCAGCGGCTCACTCAGAATGTGGTTGACAAAACGTTGTTCGGGCTTGCTGACGACGAAAAGGTAGCACGGCTGCGCGCACAGATCCACAAACTAACGAAAGTTATGGCCCTGGGCGCGGGATTGCCCATAGATTTTCCTGGTTTGCCATATCGCCAGGCCTTGCAGCTCGCGCAAAAGTTTGCCACGGAGATGAGGGAGCTCATTGAGCAGAAGCGGGGCCAGGCGGAAGCGACAGATATGCTAACAGTGCTGAGTCAGAGCCATGATGAGGTCGGCGAGAAGCTCACTGACGATCAAGTGATCGGCCAGGTCTTTGCTTTCTATACTACTGCTTACCAGACAATCGCCAATGCCCTGACCTGGACAAATTTTCTGCTGATGCAGCATCCGCACATCCTCGCCAATCTGCTCGCTGAACTTGATGAAAAATTGCATGGTGCGCCCCCAACCAGCGCGCAACTGTCTCAATTGCCGCTACTGGAAGGCGTGATCAAGGAGGGTCTGCGCTTGTTCCCACCCGCGATAATCGGTAAGAGAATCGCGATGAGCACGTGTGAGCTGGGTGGCTACGAGCTTGCGGCAGGCACCACTATTGTGTACAGCGAGTTTCTCACCCATCGCCTGCCCGAGCTCTATACGGAGCCAAATCGCTTTCGGCCTGAGCGCTGGTTGACGCTGGAGCCTTCGCCCTATGAGTATCTGCCTTTCAGTGCGGGACAGCATAGGTGTATTGCTGCCCCGTTTGCTATGCAAGAATTAAAGATCGTGCTCGCGATAATGCTCCAGCGCTATCGTCTGGCCCTGCGACCCAATCTGAAGCTCTCTGTTGATTTCACTATGCGGGCAAAACCTGGTATGCCCGTGCGCATCTTTGCCCAGGATCGCCAATTCAAGCGCACACCGGTACGTGGCCCTATCCTGGATATGCTAGAGGGGATTTGATGGGACAGGTAGCTCTTGCGCAGATAGAGCGTGTATCTCCCTCTCATGCGAGGAAATCAAAAAAGAGGGAGATATAATTTATATTGCTATTGCCTCATTTGTGAGGTGCAGCTTACCAGGGCAGCGAACCAGCCTCGCCAAAAAATCCTCCGCTGGGTCCATCGCTTGCTAAGGTTGCGTAATGCACAATCGTCTGGGCCGCTTGCGCGGGAGTGCGTGTGGCCTGCGGGTTCATTGCCGTCGCCGTCCGTCCCGGATCAACAGCATTTACCTTAATGGCGCTCTGCTCCAATTGTTTGGCCAGAAAAATGGTAATGCTATTCACGGCTGTCTTGGATGAAGGATAGGGCCAGCTAAATGGGCGCAGAGCTGCTGCTGGCGCGTTACTAAGCGTGCCCAACGAAGCCAGGCCGCTTGACACGTTGACGATACGTCCGGCGCTAGAACGATGCAGCAAAGGGAGCATGGCCTGAGTCACGGCAAATAAGCCAAAGACATTGGTCTCGAAGATCGCACGAATCTTATCCAATGGCCTTTCTTTTGGTTGGCTGTCTTGAACAGGGGCAATGGCCGCGTTGTTGACCAGAATATCAAGTCTGCCGTAGCTATCGTTGATTTGCCGGGCTGCCTCTTCAATGCTCTGCTGATCAGTAACATCTAACTGTATGGCCTGAGCCTCGATCCTCTCTGCTACTAGCTGCTGTGCGGCCTCTTTTCCCCGCGTCCAATTGCGTGAGCCGATCAGGACAAGTATGTTCTGCTTCCCGAGTTGGCGCGCCACTTCTAAGCCGATCCCCTGGTTGGCGCCGGTGATCAGGGCAATCTTTTGGGGCTGAGGCATGATTTTGAGTTCCTGCTTTCTACTTTTTTCACCATTCTGTCGATTGACATTTAGATATGTTTAAACTAATCTACCGATCTTGACAAAAAAAGCTCTTTATGGCTCTGTGTGGGTCCAGCAGCGCTTAAGGGTATCTGCTATATCTTGCAAGCCAAGAATAAGCATGTCTCGATTGACTCGATAGTATGTTTCTTGGCCGCTCTTTTCGGCCTGAACCACCCCGGCCTCCTTCAAAATTTTGAGATGATGAGAGATCGTTGGGCGACTCAGACTGAACTTGCTGGCCAGATCGCCAACATTCATCTGTTCTTGCTTGGCTAGCTGATCGATGATTTCTAAGCGGGCTGGCTCCCCCAGCGCGGTCAGTAGCCGGGTCATCTTAGGAATGTCAAGCACGCTACTCTCCATTAGTAGATTGGTTTAAACCTATCAACCAATGGAGAGTATATAGCACCACACGCTCTTTGTCAACTTGCTAATCTGCAGCTCGTGGCTTTCCAGCTCTCATTTTCCCCATCTCGTTGCTGTCGAGCAGGAAAGGAGAATTTGGGGCGCGAGCCCCATTACGACACCCACCGATATGATTGTTTACACACATTAAAAGTTTCCATTGCGATTCTTCAATGGATCGAAGGGATGCAACCAGAGCCGGAGCTGGTGTACCAAGCATTTTCCGCTTGTTGCCCGGCCTTGCGCAAAGAGATCAGCTTACAACGCTGATGTCCGGGCAACCTCGCGAAAAAGTGACCTACATTTGCAATAGATGAAGGTAAGAAGGCTCAAGGCCAGCATTGGTCACGATGTCAGCACTGGCAGGATTGTCAAGCAGAGCTGGCTCGAAACCGTCTCTTGGAAGGCGTGTATTGCCTGCGACTGTGACATATTCTGGTGGATTGTCATAACCGTCGGGATTCATATCCCAGAAATTGCCAATGAACGCCACATGCTGAAGTGGGGGTTCGACTTGCAAGGCGGTTGGCGTGTCGCTGTTATAGACGACATTGGCCTGCATAGTCACCCAGGAGGCTCCATAGTCGACGTAGAGCCCGAAGTTGTATGATGTGATGGTGTCATGGATGACGTTGCCGCGTACCACTGTGCCACTCGCAAAAGATGCGCCCTGGTTGCTGGAGATATAGATTCCTCCTCCGTCCGCCAGCACCTTCATCGTATTGAACACCAGGTTGTTGAGCACAGAGGTATTACGTGCGGTCGATCCGCCATAGACAACGATGCCGCAGTGAGGCACATCGTTGATCTGGTTATGGACGATTGTCGAGTCCTGGGTTTCTGCAAGGTAGATCGCTGGTGATCCATGATACTCAAGTCCGGTGTGGTGGACCCAGTTATTCTCGATCCGGTTGCCACGATTCTCTCTCGAAGAAGCACCTGTTCCGATGACGATGCCTGCAGCCGAGACGTCGTGAATCACGTTTCCTCGTATCAAGTTGTCTTGACAATCTTTGGAGAACTCCAGGGCATTGGCTCCCAGGTGTGAGAAGCGACATCCCTCGATAAGAATGTGAGTCGCAGATGAGAAGGTGACATTGCCTGGCATCCGTGCCGGATCACTGGGAACCGTCACTGACGACTGTGTTTCCGGATCATAGATGACTGTCTCGATATGCCCACCGTTATAGTAGGTAATTCCGTGATAGTGCAGGAAGCCCTCTGGCTTGCTGGGTTGCAACCAGGTAGCATGAGCGAAGGTGATTCCTCGTAGCGAAAGGTTGTGGAGTGGTGCCTCTGCTGTTCCCTGACCGCTTACCAGTGTCTCAAGGAGCGGAGCTATAACGCTTACGCGTGCAAGGTCTTCACCAGGACGTGGCATGTAGAACAGGATGTGATGTCCTGGTCGGGAGCGGTCGAGGGCGAAGGTACCCGGCTGTGTCAGAAAGCTCACACTGTTCTCGATGGCTGTTGGCGAGCCCAGGCCGGTCCAGTTTGCACGATCTCGGCCTTCAACAGTATAGAGCTGGTTGGCCCAGCTGAAAGCAGGCTGATCCATTGTGATTGTAGTGGAGTGCTGGTCGCCAGTGATACTAGCAACGCCACATCGGGCAGAGGACCAGGGATAGATTCCCTGGTACACGAACTCGATATCTGCCGGGCTGCGCCAGGACTGAGGAGTCGTATCGTGCACGACATAGCCGGTTTCCGTTCTAGTGAGCGTTGGAATGGATGGTAACGATGCCCTCTGTGCCTGTTGACCGTCTACAAAGAGCTGGCGAGTGTTTAGATCACCAACCTCAGCCTGCCAGATAGCAGAATCTTCGTCGTAGGGTTGCCAGCCCGAAATCTCGCGTCCCCCACTGAGTACAACATGTTCTTGCTTGTTTGTTCCGTAGCCATATGCCTGATAGATGACGTCATAGCCATGCTCGCCAGAGTCTCCCGAGGCGGCCAGGAATTGCAATGGCGTTGCAAGGAAGTAGGTACCTGCGCGAAGGTTGACGATAATATCTGATCTCTGATTTGCGGTGTTCGCTCGTACATGCTGTTGTGCTTGTTGAAGTGTAGCGAAGGGTTGCGCGTAAGTGCCGGGCCAGCAGTCCTTACCTTGAGGCGCAACGTAGAACTGGTGTTGGGGAATAGGGGCTTCAACTGCCAGAGCAGAGCCTTCGGCTTCATGCTGATCATTGATCCTGGTCATGTTTCCTCCTTCTGGATTGGAGCAAGCACTCAGTGAGGTGCTCCACTAGCTTTGTGTGTGTCGTTTTGACACGCATTGCCATTATCCAGGGTTGGAGTGATGTTGTAGGGTTTGAGCAAGGGAGAATTGCGCTGTTCTATGAGGCATGAGTCATCTCAATGAGAGAACCGAGCTGGCGAATAATTGCTTGCGCTCGGTTTTCCAGTTCCAGCAAGGTTGAATGCCAGCGATCCGCGATGATCTCGATATATTCGACATCGCTCTCCTCACGCGGAATCTCCAGCGTAGCATGCAGATTCTCGGTGTGACCGGCATCAAATTGTTGGAGCATGCGGAGAATCGCCATGAGGCTGTATCCTGATTGCACCAGAGTTCGGATGACGCGGATGCGTCCAAATTCGGAAGGTCCATAGAGACGATAGCCATTGGAGGAGTCGCGGGGAACCGTGATCAAGCCGTTGCGTTCCCAGTTCCGCAGCATGTCTACCGTGACATTGAGATACTGAGCCGCTTGGCGGATATGCATTTTTTGATGCGTTGTTTCTCGTATCTGTCCTACTGCCCAGCGCTCAAGAAACTCAAGAGCAGCCTCAGTAGTAGTGATTTCCATGCGCACATACGCGAGGTAGCGGTATGCCTGCTCCAGGGCCTGAGCAAAGTCCCCATGGGCAGCGTATTTCACCAGATCAATAAGCAGGTTTTTGTCTCCCAGATAGGGGGTACTCAGAGTGAGATGGGCAAGACGTGCTTGTTCGAGGTGCAGGGTTGAGAACTGGCGATATCCATTGGTGCCGCGTGGAATGTCTGAAAAATAGCCCCATGATTCATAGAGC
The DNA here is from genome assembly GCF_004208415.1 of Ktedonosporobacter rubrisoli. Lineage (GTDB taxonomy): Bacteria > Chloroflexota > Ktedonobacteria > Ktedonobacterales > Ktedonobacteraceae > Ktedonosporobacter > Ktedonosporobacter rubrisoli. The sequence continues at coordinate 1,520,080 of NZ_CP035758.1, forward strand.
CTGATGGTATTGACGTGGACCCCAAGCTCTCTGGCGATATCGCTGGTGCGCAATGGTCGTGATGCCATAGAGGTACTTCTCCTCGCTCGATCAATTTCTAGCAGACACTGCAAAGCCTACACTAAAAACAAAGGTTTTAGCAAGAAGGACATGCCTTGCTAGAGGGAGCTTCTGGTTTGTGGATGTTGTCTGTCGAATAAAATGGATCTTACGCACCCTGCTGATCAGTAGTGTGGTACGCTAAGAGCTTGAGATGTTTCGTGCGTTAACCATTTCCCTTAAGAAGGGAGAAGATCTAGTTTTAAAAACGCGAGATCTTCTGGTGTCAATTGCTAGCCTTTGAGAGGTTTTGATAACCTAAACATTCCACTTCATTGAAAACACGTACGAAGGTAGTTGGCGAATGTCGGGGACGGCTCATCATAGCCAATGAGACTGAAAGTTGTAAACTTTGGAATGATGCAACTCTTTCCCAATGCGGAGGAGTATCTCTGCAATTGCCACTCCACCAAAGCGGGGGAGACCTGCATTTCGGGCCATTATTATCAAAAAGCAATTCTTTTGCTAGCTTACCTGATCTTTGAGGGAAGGACAAGGACACAATTTTATCGCAATGGAAACCTTGAATATGTGTAAACAATCCGGTCGGTGTTCCCGGTTAATAGCTTCGTCGCGAGCAAGTGAGTTGGCCCTTAACAATCCCTTTTTTGAGAAGGGAAAAGCTCTACCCTCGAAACGGGCCATGCCTCCTCAACATGAGCATCTAGCGCTCACAGCGAGCTTGAAGCACCTCTTGCAGTGCCCTCGAAACGGGCCATGCCTCCTCAACCATGGCGTTACCACTAGAAGCACCGGTCGGGGCTGGCCTTACAGTCCTCTCAAAATACATAGTGGTAGTGTCCTTGCAAAAAAATCTGTTAGCTGGCTGCAAGAGCCGAATGTGCTCAAGGAGATAATGCGAGATCTCAGACTGGTACATGCTCTTTCAGGTTCCTTGAAGAATGATATCCTTCAATTCAATCAGCGTTTCGATTCTATAGCTTGCCTGTGAAAAGTCTTGGGCTTTTGTAAAGTCGTTAGAGACAATGGCACAGTCAATACCAGCCGCCACGGCTGAGGTCAGCCCTCTTGATGAATCCTCTACAACCAGTGTCTCTTCTTTGGTGGCTCCCAGGCGCTTTAAGCCAGTCAGGTATGGTTCCGGGTGCGGCTTAGCGAGCTGGTAGTCTTCGCGAACAAGGACGAACTCCATAAATTGTGTTATTTGGCGCTTTTCATGGATAATTTCAAAATCCACACGTTTTGCAGTCGTCACGATAGCCATGCGGACGTATTTTGCTAGTTCAGCAAGCGTTTCAACGACGCCTTCAATCTCAATGGCCTCTGTACGCAGATATTCCTGATAATACGCATTACGAATCTCACGCTGCCTGCTGATGGTCTGCTCATCAATACCTGCCGCCCTGGCTTGGGCCCAAGCGCCCAATCCGTCTTTCATGTCCCGCAAGTATTGATCCTTGTCCAAAGTAAAACCAATGTCTGCCAGGGCGCGTTCTCCTGCTTTGTAATACCAGAATTCGGTATCCACCAGAACACCATCATGATCGAAGAGGATGTACTTTTTCCCCATCTTGAACCTTTCCGGGAGCCGCGGTGGTGTCGTGAGTGTGCGACAAACGGCTCGTTCAGCTACTTCCTTCATAGATCGTCTCCCACAGAGGAGATTGGATCACCAGTATCGGTCCTCTTTTGCGACGATGGCGCATAGGTGGCGCGTGGCGAATGATCACAAACCATTCCACCTCTTCTGCCTCCCACAGCGGCAATTGAGGATTCTAGTCTTGCAGTGCCCTCAAAACGGGCCATATCTCCTTAACAACCCCTTATTTGCTTGTAGCAACCAATCCTCGAAATCTTGCAGAACCCTCAAAGCGGGCCATATCTCCTTAACACTGCTTAAGCGACCAACCCAGGTAGCCTTTCAATTCTTGCAGTGCCCTCAAAACGAGGGCCGCAAGTAATGCATGAAGGGCGCTTAGCGTAATCCTCCAATCCCACTGCGCCAATCACTGCCAGTATGTTGCATTTGAACCTCAGCCTCATAGCTGTTATTGTGAGTTGCCTCCATCTGCTCTCTGGTAAGCGTAGCATCTGGAGGAGCGATGATCTTGCGCCATTTCCAATCAACAAGGAAAGCACAGAGCAGGCCACCCACGATGCAGCCAATCCCCAGGGCTGAACCATGCCCGAAGGGAATAAGGCTTCCAATGAAGCCCCCGATGAGCAGGCCAGCAGCGACGAAAATGATGCCGTAGCGTTTCATCTCTTGTCTCTCTATTCTTCTAGAAAGGAAGAATAATCTTCAGCAAAAACGCATTTAATAATTAATTCAACTCAGCTCATGAATTACTTGCGACCCTCCTCAAAGCGGACCATGCCTCCTCAAGACCGACTGAGGAAGATTCTTGCAGCTGCTCTACTTGTCTTGCAGAACCCTCAAAGCGGGCCATCTCACCTTAACTCCTTCTTCTCGCCTGGCTGAGTACGCTCGATCTACACTTGCAGAATCCTCAAAGCGGGCCATCTCACCTTAACCCATTCATGCTGTAGTTGCTGCTCATATTAAGCAGCTGCACTTGCAGTACCCTCAAAGCGGGTCATGCCTCCTCAAGATCTGTTTTTCAACCCGGCACGCCGTCGAGAGAAGCCTTGCAGTACCCTCAAAGCGGGTCATCTCACCCTAACTGCGCGATTTCCTCATTGCGCGCGGTGTAACCTGCTACGCTTGCAGTACCCTGAAAGCGGGCCATGTCTCCTTAACTGCAAACAGTGCTCTCTACCGATCCTGCTCTTCCTCTTGCAGTATCCTCAAAGCGAGCCATATCTCCTTAACATTAGTGCCGTCAACGATGTCGATATACCCTTGAGCCTTGCAGTACCCTGAAAACGGGCCAAGCCTCCTCAACTGGATGGACCTCTTAAGTGTCACTAGAAAGGCAAGGCATCAAAGCGGGCCATCTCCCCTCAACGGCCATCTGCACTGTTTGAACAAGCCCGGCGGCAAAACTTGCAGTACCCTGAAAACGGGCCATCTCACCTTAACGACTTTGCCAGAGGCGAGGCGAGCAAAGGCTACGGCTTGCAGTACCCTGAAAGCGGGCCATCTCACCTTAACAGAACTGTTATTCGATGAATACAAGCTGTACGACATGCTTGCAGAATCCTCAAAGCGGGCCATCTCTTCTCAACGCTGGTAAGGGCTAGCATCAGCGGCGACCATTAATTTCCTTGCAGTACCCTGAAAGCGGGCCATCTCACCTTAACTCAACTCGCTGAAAGTGTCCGCAAAAATGATATGTCTAGCAGTACCCACAAAATGGGCCATGCCTCCTCAAGCAAAATCCTCCTCTGCTTCTTCCTTCGACTCAGATCCGCTTGCAGTACCCTGAAAGCGGGCCATCCCTCCTTAACAACGCGGTATACCGTAATGTACGCCTCGATTGTTCCATACTTGCAGTACCCTGAAAGCGGGCCATCCCTCCTCAACTGGGTTGTATCAAATGATTGATAGGCTCGCGGAGTCTAGCAGTACCCTGAAAGCGGGCCATATCTCCTTAACCATATGATACTGCCAACTCCCGTATCACCCTTGCACTTGCAGTACCCTGAAAACGGGCCATATCTCCTTAACCAAATCGTTGGCGCTATATGCCTCTTTGGCGAACACTTGCAGTACCCTGAAAACGGGCCATCTCACCTTAACTCAAGCAGGAACGCATAGAGACGATCCTCCGTGGACGACTTGCAGTACCCTGAAAACGGGCCAAGCCTCCTCAACGACGCTTCCTTGCTCCTGCATCAGCAGTTACAGGACTAGCAGTGCCCTCAAAGCGTGCCATATCTCCCTAACGCAGAAGCACGAGGCTTTAATCAATCCTCATTATCACCTTGCAGTGCCCTCAAAGCGTGCCATATCTCCTTAACATTGGATATGCACGTTACAAAGAAATGCAGCAGGAGCCTTGCAGTACCCTCAAAGCGGGCCATGCCTCCTCAAGATGAGCGATAAAATACCAGAGCCCCGTTATGCCACATCTTGCAGTACCCTCAAAGCGGGCCATGCCTCCTCAAGTTTGCTCTAAGCGAGTATCACACAGGTCCCGTTCCGGCTTGCAGTACCCTCAAAGCGGGCCATGCCTCCTCAAGGGTGTGGTTATTGGTTAATGGTGTCGAGACTGTACAGCTTGCAGTACCCTCAAAGCGGGCCATGCCTCCTCAAGGGCTTAAGGACGCTCATCGTGATATCACTGGACTCTGCTTGCAGTACCCTCAAAGCGGGCCATGCCTCCTCAAGACCAGAAGAAAACCTGATGTGCTTAAGGCAGTAGTCTAGCAGTACCCTCAAAGCGGGCCATGCCTCCTCAAGAGGTAGATCTAAAAAATGTTCAGACCCTCAATGTCCAGCTAGCAGTACCCTCAAAGCGGGCCATGCCTCCTCAAGCGCAGCCCTCTCTCGCGCAGGCGAGGGTATGATTTCCCATTTTGGACGCGCAAGCCCCTTTCCAGGGCGTTGTAGCGCGCCGCTTTTCCAGCCGCTTCCACCAGCTAGTATAGCATAAGTCACCTTTTTCGAAAATCGGTTTTTGCCCAAAAAGCGCCAGGATTTGCGAAGCTTTAATATTTACTTACACCCTTTTTATGCGCCACTACATGCACGTTCAATGGCTCATGAGGGCAAGATTGGCCCGCTTTCTCAACCTCGCTGAGGAGGTTTTCGAATCAGGCCTATGGCGAGCCTTCATTTGAGCACTTCAGGCATCGACACTCACTTTGTTCTTATGACCCGAATGTCCTGCTTCTCTTCTCCTCTAATCTTTAGCTTTAGGATATGTCAAGAGGCTAAATGCGCATATGGGGATATATAATAGCCTTTTGAGTGCTGCTGTACGGCTAGGCGCCAAAGTCAGGCAAACTGATTACGGCTCTAGGCACGCTATTCTACCAATTGATAGATTTACTCAAAGATCTCGCGATCGACCGGTCAGCCTCCACCTTCGTTATTGACGATCAGATAATTGCCGGTCTTGCTACGCATACCGTTTATCACAAATGGCTCGGGCATTGCTGCGTCAAAGGAGACGTCAGTGCGCACATATTGAGCAAAACCCTCCTCATCCTCTGGCACCGCATGCTGGTATCTCGTTTGTATCGTGGCTTGCCTGCTCTCCTAGCTCGCCTTTGTCGAGCTAACCACATCGTATCCACGCTTAAATATAATAGGAAATAGAGAATATGATAACGCCTGCACTGATAATCACCACCTCAGTTGATTGATTCATCTACAGGGAAGCGTTTCTAGAAAGTGGTGCGGCTCTTACATATCCCCTTTGAGCTTGCGTACCTCCGAAACAAGCATGCCTCCGGGAACTTCATTGCGCGGTGGATAAAGCTCGGGATGATAGAAGATATGCACGCCATATTCTTCAAGGAGCTTCAAGCTGCGTCCAAAGGCAGGATGTTCGGCAAGCTTGCCTTTTCTCACGACCGGAACGGCCAGGATGGGCACTTTCATGCCGGTAAATTCGCAGAGCAAGCCTAAAGCCAGATTATCGCTAATTCCCAGCGCCCATTTATTAATAGTGTTGAAGGTCGCCGGAAAGACGAGCAGAGCATCAGCAGGCGGGAGCACATCAGGATCACCGGGGCGTTTATAGCTGCTGCGTACCGGATGGCCCGTGAGCTGAGTAAGCCGCTCGTTCTCCACAAAGCCTGTCGCGCTGGGCGTCAAGATAACGCAGACTTGCCAGCCATCGGCCTGCAGCAAGGGGATGTGATCATACAGTTGAACCGCTGCCCCGGCTGCGCATGCAATAATATAAAGGACATGCTGTTGTTCTTCATTCACAATCTTTCACCTCTCAATACTTCTTTGAGATCTTTCATCCTTGGATGCTTGCCAGATGGCGAGATGAGAAGCCGCATTACAATGGAAGATGCTTCATAGCCTCATCAAGCGCTCCCAGCTCTGTTGGGGAAGCGCCCACATGGCAGAGGAACGCCTGCAGGGACTGTAAACGCAGCACAGGAACACGCGAAATAAAACGTGTCTCTGACAAACTTTGTGCAGCCTGCAGAGCGTATTGAAGGGCTTGTCCTTTCTTGCCTTGCAAGGCATACGTAGTAGCTACATCTACAATGAGCGTGGGTGGCCTATGCCTTGTGCTTCTATCAAGCTCCTCTAGCGTCCCTTGTAATATTTCCTGAGCCTGATCAACATAGCGCCTCCTGGTAGGTTCGTTCTGCGCCAACCGTAAGTAGCATGCGCCTTGATAGCCTCTCTATTGGCTCGGCTCAAAATGCGCCCAGAAGGTCTTACCCCAATTTCGACCCGTCTCTCCCTTCCTGATAGGGATAAACGAGCCGGAACTACGTATTATACATATGATGCTCTTTAAACTCGATCATCTACTTCTCTTGAATTTATTCTCTACAATCGTGCAATATACCTCATTATTTATTATATAACACAATTGAGGAGAAAAATTTAATACTGGCTAGAAAAAATGAGAAGTTGCTTAAGAGCCCGTTTCCAAACGCCTTAGATGATATACTGTGAGAGTATTCTATCTTTTTACATCTCTTGCAAGAAAGAAGGTTAGACATGGCGGCTCCAGCACTTCTTCCAACTGAAGGATCGCGTGTCCTGGCGATTCTGGCTCATCCCGATGATGCCGAATTTCTGTGTGGTGGCACGATTGCCAGGCTTGTTGAAGAGGGATATGAGGTTCATTATTTGCTTGTGACACGAGGAGAAAAGGGAAGCGATGATCCTGAGATGACAGCGGCTCGCCTTGCCGAAATACGAGAACATGAGCAAAGAAAAGCAGCTTTCGCGCTAGGAGTACAGAGTGTCACTTTTTTAGAGGGCTACGTTGACGGAGAAGTGGAGGTAACCTTGACACTACGGCGAGAGCTCGTCTGGCATGTGCGAAAGCTGCGCCCTAATGTCGTCTTGACCTTTGATCCTTGGAAAAAGGACGAGCCGCATCCCGATCACCGCGCAGTAGGGATGTGTACGCTTGATGCTCTGGCTTGTGCGCGTGGAAGAATGTATTTTCCAGAGCAATTGGTGGATGGGACAGGTCCTCATCGTGTGAAGGATATCTATTATTTCTCCACAGATAGACCGAATCATTGGGTTGATATTACCAGTGTTATAGACAAGAAAATAGCTGCGCTGCGTTGTCATGCTTGCCAGATGCTTAATTTTGACCCGGAAGAATATATTCGGCGCAAAGGGAGCCAGGCTGGCGCAGAACATAAATATAAGTATGCTGAAATGTTCCATCGGGCTGTCTTTTAGCTTGGTGAGAAGGGCGCGGTTGCCATCAACCAGTATGGCAACCGCTTGATTCGTTCATGAATTTTGTTGATGCAATCAATACAATCCCAACTCAACACCCAGATTACATATGTAGGGATTGTTTGGAGCAAGCTCAGATAACATGTTATATAAACGAGTCGTTTCTACGATCCCCTGTTGAGAAGAGGCTACACGTGCATATTGTAACGCTTGTTTAGCCGTTTTGGCGCTCTTTTCGAATTCTCTATCCACAAGATAGCACTTTGCTTCTGTGAGGGGGAGATACATGCCTATCGGTAAGTTATTCTGTTGGAGATGCTTTTCAGCTGTCAATAAAGATTCCTGGGCATCTCTCAGTAACTCCTTTTTTGCACGACGGTGTGGCTGTTTCAGTAGGGCTACCAATTCATCATCAGTTGTGTGATATAAAGCAAAGCGCGTCAACGTTTTGGCGCGCTCATGATGAACCGCGTATAAACTGAAGGTTAAAAAAGTTTCATCCGGCTCTACTTTACCTTTATAGATGAGATTTGCTGCGGCATCTTGCCACTTACGACATTGTAATTTGATTTTTTCGTCACCTTCCCCAAAGAGTGCTTCTATCTCTGCTCTTAAAAGATAGCAACTTCCTTTGAGCGGACCACGTGCATGCTCGGCGAGGGATAAAGCTGCTTGTATATCTTCACGCGCTTTGTTATGCCGATGCTGTGTAAGATGAACGCGCGAACGGCGATAGAGAGCGCTACTGAGGAGTTCTTTATCTTGTAGAGATGTGGCAAGCTCTACGGCTTGCTCCGCATGCCCAAGTGCTTGAGCATCTTGCTCATGATGCTGGGCAATGTTAATGGCATGTTGATGAAAGCGGCTAAGTAAATCTTGCCAATTCTCTTTTTCGGACCCTGGAGACTGATGGACAAGCTCTTCAAGTTCGCGGAGATGTTTATAAAAACGGTAGGAGGCTGTCATAGAATATCTATCAAGGCTCGTATGTGCAAACATGAGAATATCCTCATATAGCCCATATGCATTCTCATGTAGAAGATCTTTAATATGCTCAGGTGCGTCGGCATAACATCCAGCAGGAGCATCATCAAGAATACTTCGCCACGTCAGACCAAGGAGCATTGGAGGAATTCTAAGTACTTTACAAAGAAAAATGCGTCTCTTCATTTCTGCTAGATACTCTAACTTTTCCCAATAGGCGACAGTTTGCCGATCAACACCACAGACAATGGCGAATGCCCCTTGTGATTTCCATCCACGCTTGACACGATAATCTGCAATAACTTCTCCCATATGGGGAAGCCCGTAAAGTCCTGAGCGATATTTCCCATAATGAGATACGTCACTCATAGTAATCCTCTCCTTCTTCAAACAAAACCCACATATCCATCACCATTGTAACGTCTCTCAATGAATATATCAACTTTTCAGTATCCCAATTATGCTATAAATCTTCTCTGCATGCTGGACAGTTTTCTCTTGTTCCTCATTTTTCACTTCTGTTAAGCTTACTTCCAGAGAGTTGCCTGGCTACAGCTTTCATAAAGAGTAGGATAGAAGTTGAGGCTATAAGGAGATATTATGAGCAATGCTAGTAACAATCAATCATGTCCCCCAACGCAGCAAACGATATTGACCGTGCTGGGTCGGCTCAATCAGGCCTATCGCGCCTATAACCCTTCGTTGCCCTCGCATATGCGCGTGCAGCTCACCACCACCTTCTATCAGCACTACAGATGGCTCTTGAGCTGGCGCATCCCCTTTCGTTTCGATCAAGTGCAGCGCTGCTATCTTCCACTCGCTTCTCTCTACAACAGTATGTCAGGTGCTTATTAAGAAAGCTCATAGAGCAGCCTTGAATGGATGAGCGAAGAGAGCCATGAAGAGAAAGGATTTTGCGCATGAAGAATGCTGGAGAGGGCGGCCTCAAGCCGTCGCGGCAAACTATACTGATCGTGCTGGATGCCTTGAGCCGAGCCAAGATGGTGCTACCAATCGCGCAGCTGGCCTATGAAAAGGAGAAATTGACGGAGACAATCAGGGCGTGTGTGGCCTGGCTTGACCACTACCAGGTAGCGTACCACTATGACAAAACGTGCCACATGTATGTGCTTGATCTGCCTGCTGAGAAACAGGAGGGAGCAGAGCCATGAAGCCTGTCTGTTTGTTGCCCGCTCTAGAGCCGGCGGTGGGCTCGATTCTTGTCGCCGACGATTCGCCCACGGTGCGCAAGATCCTTGAATATACCTTGCGGCGTGAGGGCTATCTTGTGCGTGCTTTCCCTGATGGAGTGAGCATGCTGCGCTGGCTGCATGGTGGTGGTTCCGTGCCACGGCTGATCTTCCTGGACCTGGTGATGCCGCGCATGGACGGCTACCAGGTCGCCAGCCATTTGCGCAAACAAGCGGCCTATGCCGGTACGATCCTGGTTCTGCACACGCGCTGCAACGGTCTGCTTGATCGCCTAAAAGCACGCTTGATTGGTATCGAGGGCTACCTGGCAAAGCCAAGCACCACGCAGCAGATCCTCAGCCTAGCTGGCCACTACTGCTCGCCGCCGCTTCCAGAGGAGGTTCTCTGGCCTTGAGCATTGCGGCAGTTCAACATACAGTCACTCTCAGTGGAGAAGGAGAGAGAGGAAATGGGGCAGCATCGTGAATATTTGTGGGTCGTGGACGTCGTGCCCGCCGGGGAGGATGGGTGGGACTGGAGCCAGCTGGTAAGAGTCTATGCCGTCGATGAAGCGCAGGCGCGGACCAGAGCCGAACAGCGTCTGGAGCAGCTCGCGCCCTTTGCCTGGCAGCTTGAACGCCTGCGCTGCTGTCCCCACGGCTTTCTCCTCTACCGGCGAAGGTACCCGGGCTCGCGCCTGGTTGACGACGAAACCGGCGAGATCATTGAAGAGCAGCAACAAGAGAACTCCTGAAGTGTTTCCCCCTTGAGCGTTGCCCTGGCCTCCGGCGCGAGGTCAGGGCTGCAGGCCTGAGCAGATGTATGCGAAATGCACCGGCTGCTCCAGCAGAAGCGGGCGAATAGCATGATCATCAAGAGCCTCAAGATAGAGTGGCGCCTCGTTAGCCGTATAGTGCTGACTCAACCTTCATGCTGCTTGACTCGTATAGCTGAGCAATCTATACTTTGATGTATGAAACAATATGAATTAATTAATGAAGCACTTCGTTTGCCTCTGAGCATTATTCCCTATTACGTTTCTCAACAACTAGCAACGCTCTTTCCTGCCAAAGCCATTATAGAAACCGATGACTTCTTTTTTAATGTAGAAAAGTATAGCGAGGGAGAGCAATGTACTATCGCTCCCTTACTCAATCAGCATAATGAAGTTCTCCATGGTTGGTGGGAGGCAGATTACGATTTTAGCGCGAAAGAATATAAAGAGGGTTACCTGTTGAGAAGCGCGCAAAATAGCTGGCAGGAGATCAGCTGGCGCGGAGCAACATTTACCCTGCTCACCCTGCATTGGATATTGTTAGAAGGCAATACCTCTGGCCGCTACTGGCTCCTTGCCGACACGAAACAACAGGCCGAGCACTTCATGGAGGAAGTCTGTCGCTGGAACTCGGAGATTCGCAACGAAATCCTTGTCTATAACAATGGCTGCTGGGATAAGGATGCGCACCTCTTCCAGGCTATCAAGAATGTCTCTCTTGACAATCTGGTCCTTCAGGGCACGCTCAAAGAGGACATCTTCTCCGATCTGCAAGGCTTCTTTGCCATGCGCGAGGTCTATCAGAGCTATACTATTCCCTGGAAGCGTGGCATTTTGTTCATTGGCCCTCCTGGCAACGGCAAGACACATACCGTTAAGGCTCTCATTAATGCGCTCGATAAGCCCTGCATCTACGTCAAGAGCTTCAAAACCGATGGCGATGATAACGAGCAGAATATCAACCAGGTGTTTGCCAGGACGCGCAAAGTGGCTCCTTGCCTGCTCATCCTCGAAGATCTTGACTCGCTCATCACCGACGAAAATCGAGCCTACTTCCTTAATGAATTGGACGGCTTTGCTAGCAATGATGGCATCGTGATCCTTGCAACCACCAACCATCCGCAGGAGATTGATCCGGCCATCCTCGATCGGCCAAGCCGTTTTGACCGCAAGTATCATTTTGAGCTGCCGGCCTTAACGGAACGCACGCGCTATATCAAGCTCTGGAACGCGTCATTACACGACCAGATGCGCCTCTCTGAACAGACTATCGTCGCGTTGGCTGAAGCTGCGCAAGATTTCTCTTTTGCCTACCTTAAAGAACTCTTTCTTTCCTCAATTATGCGCTGGATGGCTGTACCGCAAACAGGTATGGATAAGCTCGTGTTTGAGCAAGTAGAGCTCCTCAAAAAGCAAATGCTGAGCGCGGCTTCCTACTCGACATAGCGCGCTAATTTCTCAAGTGTCAGCTGTGTACCAGTCTCATTGTCCTCGGGCCGAATACCCGGCGGAATGTTCTTGAAGAGGATAGACACGTTTGTTCCTTCATTCCTGGCTTCAAAGGTGACTTCCATGCTCATCTCTCCTGAGAAGTCGGGATTGGTCGTATCAAAGGTAATTGCCTCGACAATTCTTTCTGGCGGCGTCAACTCTACGAAGCGGGCCGTATATCTATCTTCCCGCTCTGCGCTCTTGCCGCGCATAGTGATTTCAGTTGAAGGATAGTACAGCGACATCTGGTACCCTCCACCAACGCGATAATCGAAATGGTCGACTTTGCCGGTCATATCCCCAGGAGCGAACCAGATAGCCAGGGCCGAGGGATCGGTAAAGGCTCGATAGAGGGCCTCTGGTGTGGCCTTGATGAATTTCTCGTTTCGCGTGCTGGCATGTGAGTCTGCATTTGTCATGGGTACCTCCATTCTGCTATGTAATGTATTGCCAGATAGTCAATAGATAAAGATCATGAGGGCGTCAACTGACAACGATCTGTCATCTCAACATAGCATGACTGATTCGGCAAAAGCTTCTTCAATCTTGCGCTCTTTTGGCTGAACAGTATTGCGCAGCCGCGTTGGCAGATCATATCAAATCCGTTTAGGGAGTGTATAATGTGGGCATGGCAAAAAGAGTGACCGTGACCACCAACTTGACAACTAAAGAGCTTCATGACCGCTCCCGAAGGGCAGCCAATCCCGTTGAACGGACACATTGGCACATCCTGTGGTTGATAAGGGAAGGCCACACCCCGGAAGAGGTGGCGTTCATGCTCGGCTCTACGGCCAGATGGGTTCGCACCATTGTCCAGCGCTACAATCGTACAGGCGAGCAAGCCCTCCTTGATCATCGTCGAATGCAGAAAGGCGCTCCGCCTCTGCTGAGCCCCGAGCAACAGAAGGAGTTAGATCAGGCTTGAGATCAGCCTCCTGCTGATGGCGGCCTCTGGAATGGCCCCAAAGTAGCAGCCTGGATGACTGAGCGCTTGGGCCGTGAAGTTGATCCGCGTCGCGGCTGGGACTACTTGCAACGGCTGGGCAGGAGCTCGTACTCAGCCATAGTACGCATATATCTGTTCCATCCACTGTGTCTCTTATCGACGGTCTACGAGCTGCTGAATACACACTCTATGCAAGATTTGCTTGTTGAGCAGCAGTTCCCAAAGATCCTCGATGTACCAAAAGGGCAAGATCTAAGAAACCTTTTGCCTTTCATAATGCTATACTCGAAATTGTATCAACGTATGAATCACCGAGCACTGAAAATGACTTAAGGCATACTGTGGCATTGCGAAGGCAGAAAACAACGAATTTGTAGGATAGAGAGCACGTTTCCTGAATGCTGCTAAGCTGCGAGAATGCGTTTATGCTTCATCCCGGGAAGCGCTTCCACCCGGAAAAGCACATTCATTGCCGAAATGTTGTGAAAAGCACAAAAGGAGGAAAGATTTGCGAAAACTGATTGTCACAGAGAACATTTCTTTAGATGGTGGAATCGAGACAATAAGCGGGGGTGAAGGCCACCCATCTGGAGGCGATGATCTTGCAGCAGTTAACAGAGAGCATATGGCAGCTGCCGATGCTGTCTTGCTGGGACGTGTGACCTACGAGGAGTTCGCCGGGTATTGGCCTGCCCAGACCAATGACACCACTGGCGTCTCTGATTACCTGAACCGCACGATCAAATATGTTGTCTCGTCGTCGTTGAGCCAACCTTCCTGGCAGAATACCAAGATCTTGCGCGGCTCACTCACAGATGAGGTCATGGCCCTGAAACAATCGCCAGGCAAGGATATCGTCGCGACGGGCAGCATTACCCTTGTTCACGCCCTCATTCGCGAGAAACTCGTCGATGCCTATCGGCTTTTTGTCTATCCAGTCGTCTCCGGCCAGGGAAGGCGCCTTTTCCCAGACGGTATCACGAGCAGGCTGCAACTCGTTGAGACCAGGACCTTTCACTCAGGCATAGTGCTATTGTCATATCAGGTGATGCAGACCGCTCGTGCTGGGGAGAAGAACTGACTTACATGAGTAATCTCTATTCTGCTATGTAATGTATTGCCAGACAGCCAATAGATGAAGATCATGAGGGCGTCAAATGACAACGATCTGTCATCTCAACATAGCATGACTGATTCGGCAAAAGCTTCTTCAATCCTGCGCTCTTTTGACTGAAGAGGCTTGCGTAGACGCTCTTGCCAGATTGCACAAAGAAATGGAACCGCTTTATCTGAGATTCGGGGCATTATCTGGGTTAAGATAAGCTCCAGCCGTGGGGCGTAGCGACAAAGCGCGGGTGGCTTGTCGCTACGCTGTTGCGAACAGGCGAAGAAATCTCCGACGCGTTCAGGCTTTCGGCTGGCTAATGCATGGCGTCGTTATATGACCAGCCATCGAGATCGGGCGGCTCAAGGCCCTGCTGCGTGAGCAGCGTAGAGATCTGCGAACGGTGATCAACGCCATGATTGATGGCCTGGATCAGAATGATGCTGCCCGGAGCCTCGTAGGTTCCGTCATCAAGGTAGTGTATGCGGGCGAGATCCTCTTCCTCGGCAATCTTGATCAGCGCTTCCCCCGAGCTCTTGGCGCGGCGCCGCAGCTCGTCGATGCCAGGAAAAGCAGTGAGCTCCTTTAGTCTAGGAAGCGGAGATGTGCCCGTAAAATGCCGGGCGTAGCCCTCTTCGCTTGCAAAGATGTGCATGAGGGTTTCGCGTACGCTGCCAAACAATCCCTGCATGGTTTCATCCAGTTGAGCCTCTGAGAGCTGTTCACATGCATCAAGCAAGCGCAAATTTGCCCAGAGGTTATATTTAAAAAAGTCGGGCAGTCCTGTAGACATAACTATGATCTCCTTCTATAACTCTGTCTTCTCATAACGTTTTTTTGAAAACGCAAGGCAGAAAGAGGAGATGGAGAACCAGCGGGCCTTTTTCTACTTGAGGGTGCAGACCGGCTTTGTACGCCAGGGCAGAGGGCGGTCTATGCTGGTTACAGCACAATTGGTGTGGAATATCAGCAATGCTTGCTTCCCGCCTGGTCTCGGTTTTGCCGCGCGCTTCTCCATGCCAGCTTCCTACCATCTAGCAATCTGTTCTCCCAACGGCTGCTTCTCACTGTCACAGTCAAGCATTGCGTCACAAAAGAAGTATGCTTATGTAGCCTTTCAGGTCAGAGGCAACACAAAACCTATCCTCATTGCGAGATGAGTGAGCAAATGGGAAACGAGAATGATGGTATCTGTCTCCTTGCTTAAGCAAAGAAACAGGCTGGAATTAGAGGCACACCGGCATCACAGTCAAAACCTCCATGAGATTTAGCGATGTTTACAAGCGGGTATCGCTAAAGCAAGTATAGCGACGGGAAGGTGTGCATGTCAAGGAATAGAACTGTCATGCCTGGCTGTTTACCTCTTCTGTAAAGTGTTAGGAATCACATTTTCTAGAAAGGTCATAGTATGACGAACATATTATCCGATAAAGCCTTGGCGTACCTCAAAGAGGAGCATTTTGCCGTATTGAGCACAGTTAACAAGGATGGTAGCCCCCAAATAGCGACGATGTGGTACCTGGTTGATGAAGATGGAACCATTGTTATGAATTCGATAGCGCACCTGCAAAAGGTAAAGAATATACGCCGGGACCCGCGCATTGCCTTCTGTGTGCAGGAGGGCCAGCGCTATGTAAGCTTGAGCGGGACCATCGAGTTGATTGAGGATCAGGAGGTTGTACGGCGCGATATCTTGCGCCTGACTAAGCGCTATATTAAAGACGACGAGACCAGGGAACAGTATGTTGCTAGCTTTTTGAAGCAATCCCGCGTCGCCCTGTATCTTCGCGCTAAAAAAGGCAATGAGGCATATCTATAGTTTATTTGCCTGAATTTTTTTACTCATTGGAGCAAAGTTGCTCTCCTGTTGTAAGATGGTGGTAACTGACCGTTCAATATCTTTGGGCATGGAGAGTAACAAAGATTGAAAATTCATACGGTAGCGCTTCTGAGCCCTGGTGATATGGGACATGCGATTGCTGCGGACCTTCACCAGCATAGCATGAATGTGATTACAAATCTACATGGCCGTAGTGAACGTACCCGTAGCCTGGCTCGGACCGCTGGAATCAATGAAGTGCCTGATGATGAGACGCTTGTGCGCGAGGCTGATATCCTGCTTTCAATCATGCCGCCCGCCAACGCCTATGCATTGGGTGAACGCATAGGCGCGGTCCTGCAGCGCAGCAAAACTGAATTGCTCTTTGTCGATTGTAACGCCATTGCTCCACGCACGGCGCAAGCCCTTGATAAGCTGTTGACGGAGGCCGGCGCAGCCTTCGTGGATGGAGGGATTATCGGCGGGCCGCCACGCTCGGGTCAGGAAGGTCCCCATCTCTATGTTTCGGGCACCCGCGCAGCAGATGTAGCCTTGTTGAATGAATACGGGCTTGATGTACGCGTTGTGGGTTCGCAGCCTGGCCAGGCTTCCGGCCTCAAAATGTGCTATGCCTCCGTGACTAAAGGCTTGACGGCCCTGGCGACTGAAGCTCTGGTGGCCGGGCGAGCGCTGGGCCTGCAAGAGGCTTTACTGGCCGAGTTGCAGGATCTGCCTGTTTTTGCCTCCCTCAAGCGTTCTGTGCCCGGGATGCCGCCCAAGGCCTACCGCTGGGTTGGCGAGATGCAAGAGATTGCGCGCACCTTTGCAGATCTGGGCTTGCCGCCGCAGATGCCCGAGGGCGCGGCAGCCCTCTATAGTTTCGTTGAGAGTACAGAGTTGGGCCTTGAGACACCTGAACAGCGTCAACGGGGCCAGACGCTTGAGGAGGTCGCTGAGATTCTCGCCGCGGCTTTGCAGGCGCGTCAGGCGTAAAGTAGCAACTTAAGCTAGCTGTCGCGCCTGGTTGGAGGTATTTATGAGTAAGCAGAAGGAAATCATGCCTTCCAGACTCCCTATACCGCTTACCTCGCTCGTTGGTCGGGAAGCTGAGGTGTCTACCATCTGCACTCTGCTTGCTTGCTCTGACCTGCGTTTGCTCACCCTGACCGGCATGGGTGGCGTGGGCAAGACGCGCCTGGCGCTTTCTGTGGCTAATCAGCTTCAGAAAGACTTTCCGGCTGGTGTCTACTTTGTCTCGCTGGCCTCCATTGGCGATGTCGAGCTAGTCTTGCCAGCTCTGGTGCAAGCCCTTGGCCTGAGCAGTGGAGAGCGCGAGCCGCTGGAGTTGTTACAAGCTGAGCTCGCCACACAGCGCTTACTCCTTGTGCTTGACAACTTCGAGCATGTGATAGCCGCCGCGCCGAGCCTGGTCCAACTTCTGACTACCTGTCCAGATCTGAAGCTGCTGGTGACCAGCCGTGAAGTATTGCACGTGCGGGGCGAACGGGAATTTGTGGTGATGCCGCTGGCTCTGCCCGATCCCCAGGACCTATCGACCGGCGAAGCGCTGGCCCGCTCCAGTGCGGTGACCCTCTTCCTGGAACGCGCGCGTGAAGTTCAGCCCGCCTTGCAGTTGAATGCTCTTACGGCTCCATTGCTCGGCGAGATTTGTCGGCGCCTGGACGGCCTGCCCCTGGCTCTAGAGTTAGCGGCGGCTCGCCTCAAAGTGCTTTCTCTACACGAGCTCCTGGATCGGCTCTCTCATCGGCTTGACATATTGACGGGCGGGCCGCGCGATTTACCAGGCCGCCAGCAGACTTTGCGTCAGACCATCTCCTGGAGCTATGAACTGCTCTCTGACGACGAAAAGCGCCTCTTTCGCCTGCTTGCGGTCTTCGTCAATGGCTGTACGCTAGAAGCGGCGGAGGTAGTATATAGTCGTGTGGGAGGTGAGCGTGCGCAGGTGTTGGACGGCATAACCTCGCTGCTCAATAAGCATTTGCTCTACAAAAGTGAGCAGGAGAATCATCAGCCGCGCTGGCTGCTACACGAGACGCTTCGCGAATATGCTCTTGAAGTCCTGGCCGCCTCAGGAGAATTGGAGAAGGCGCGCCAGGTTCACGCCGAGTATTACCTGGGCCTGACGGCGGTTCAGCTTGAGGGTGTAGAGCTGACTACCTGGTTGACTCAATTGCAGGATGAGTATCCCAATCTGCGCGCCGCTATGCAGTGGGTGCTTCAGCGCCCTGAGCAGGCCCTGGTTTTGCGCCTGGAGAGTGTTTTGCTAAACTTCTGGGCGGGACATCAACGCCTGAGCGAATGCCAGAACTTGCCGAAGCGCACCATAGAGCACGGGCAGGCTCTTCCAGTCCCGCGATCGACGACCGAGGCTCTGGCAAGCCAGCCGCCCGGGCATAAGCCAGATGCGACAAAAGAACTGAAAGCGGTTGCCTTACAGGGTGAAGCGCGCGATACCTACCAGCTTGTTCGCTCACTCTATCTGTTTGGCATTATCGCCTGGATTATTGGCGATTTTGCTGTGGCTCACATGTATGCTCAACAGGGATTGACCCGCGCACGTGGCACTGAGGATAAGTTCGCGTTGGCCTATCTGCTGGATCTCGCGGGACAGATCGCGCTTGATCAAGACGAGGATAGCAGGGCAAGAACCCTATTGGAAGAGGGGCTCAGGTGGCATAGAGAGGCAGGCGATAGGCTCGGCTGCATGAACTCGCTTTTCTTCCTGGAGCGCCTGCACTTAAGCCTTAATGACATGGCTCGGGCTCGCGCATATGCTGAGGAACACCTTGCCCTCGCCAGAACGCTGGGCTATCAGTCAGGCCTCTATGGCACACTCGTTTTTCTCGGCCGCCTGGCTCTTGAGGAGGGAAACGCCACGCGGGCGCAAGATCTGTTTGTCGAAAGCTTAAGTCTCCTGCGCGGAATGCGCGAAAACCTGGTCCTGGCTGTGGCCATAAATCTACAGGGAATCGGCATAAGCCTTGCCACGTGTGGACGATTGAGGGAGGCTGTACGGCTATGGGGTGCCGCGCGGGCCCTGTGTGCCCTGCTTCCAGAGGAGCGCGCCTTTGTAAGGCGGGCGAGGGCAAAAGCGTGGTCTGAACTCGGTGAGGTGGCATTTGATGCAGCCTGGGCCGAGGGACAGGCGCTGACCCTGGAGCAGGCAATGGATACGATGGAACACATTGCGCTCTCTGGCTTGCCATCCGCACAGACCGATCAGGGAGCCTTGCACGATCTGACAGCCCGTGAGGAAGAGGTGTTGCGCCTGGTTGCGCGCGGTCTTACCGATGCCCAGATTGCAGAAGCCCTTGTGATAAGTCCGCGTACCGTCAATGCCCATTTGCGCTCCATTTATACGAAACTACAGATTTCCTCGCGCCATGCCGCAACCTATTTTGCCCTCAAGCATGGCCTGATCTAGCCATGGCCTTTCGGCTCTTCTACCTCGCGTTCCAGAAAGCCTTTAGCTTTTTCACTATCCTCAAGGCTGATCGGGGAAAGGCAATGGCTCAGCCTGGCCCCTTTGCGTTCCAGTATACCTACGCACAAATGGCCAGCTTGTGAATACACTAGTGCAGGCTCACAAAACCTGTTGTGTAATGAGTAAAACTCTGCTAGAATAAAGGCATGAAAGCCCCTCTGTATGTCCGAGCCTTGAGTTCAGTGGAGCAAGCAGGGTTAGAAGCTGGACTGCGCTCATCGGATGCCTTTACCCTGCGTCGCAGCCAGATCCTGCTCGCCTCCAGCCGAAGACAACGTCCCAAAGTCATTGCGGCGAATCTTAGGTGTGCCACGCAAACCGTGCGCAACGCCATTCATGCGTTTGAAGAGGAAGGTGTTACGTGCCTCACGCAGGAATCATCGCGGCCCAAAACGGTCCAGGCCCAGTTTGACCAGGCCAGATGCGAAGCACTGCGCGCCATGCTGCACCAATCGCCGCGCATCTATGGAAAAAAAACCAGCGTCTGGACGCTGGCTCTGGCCGCAGAGGTCTGCTTCGAGCAAGGGCTCACCGAGAGCGTAGTCAGTATTGAGACCATCCGACAGGCACTTTTGAAGCTGGGAGTGGGATGGCAGCGAGCGAAGCACTTGATGACAAGTCCAGACCCGGAGTAGGTGAGAAAAAAAACGGTGTGATGCCCTCATCGCGCTTGCAGAGGGCCAGGAATGGATCGTCGGCTATCAGGATGAGGTGTGGTGGAGTCGCGTGAGCCAGCCCAATCTGCACAGTTGGAGCGAGCAGGACGAGCCACTGCGTCTGCAAGAGCTGAACAAGAACAAAGACGACCCCGATCCCAAAGCGCTGGCCTGTTACGGGATGCTTGAGGCAGGTAGCGGTCGCATGCACTTGCGTTTTGTGTCGGGCCGCCCAGTCAGCCAGGTGACGACTGACTTTCTGGAATGGCTGTGTGAGCAGACCCAGGTGCAAGGCAAGCACGTCCTGGTGCTGATTTGGGATAATGCCTCCTGGCATGTGAGGAAACACGTCAAGACCTGGATACGCGAACACAATCACACCGTGCTGCAAGAAAAGCAAGGGGTCCGTATCATCCCGTGCTGGCTCCCGACGAAGAGTCCCTGGCTTCACAAAATCGAGCCAAAGTGGGCCCACGGGAAGCGAGCAATTGTCGAACCAGCTCGGCTTCTAACGGCTCAGGAACTCAGGCAGCGGGTGTGTGGCTACTTTGGCTGTGAACAGGCAGAGCTTCTGACACAAAAGGCTTCATAGATGAGGATTGTCAGATAGACTCCGCTAAATAATTCTGCTTAATACTGTTGAGATGGAGGAGAAAATGGCCAGCAATGTGGTACACCAAAGCTCTGACCGTTACGCGATGGTCCTGCATCCGGCTTTCGCGCTCAAGTGCCTCTTCATCAAAACTTTTCAGGAGTGCAACCGTTGCCATGCGAACAGCCACCACTTCTTCCAGAATATCCTCGATTCTGCGCTCATTTGCTCCAGAATACGCGGCATAGAGATCCGGGTCGAAGCCAAGCAAGGGTGCGGGGTCGTTGCGAGCAACTCGTAGGGTACGATTGACGAGAATGCGTTCGTCATCGCTCATATGGACCAGAATCTCTTTGATGGTCCATTCTCCTGGAGCGCAACGCCTCGTCAGTTGCTCTTCAGAGAGAGGCAGAATGAGTGCTTTGATGGTCTGCAGACTATCGAGCATGTGTTGGAGGACGAGCCCATCATCGGGTAAGAGATCCAGATACATGATGGTGTATGGGACATAATCCCCTTCTTGTGGCTTGTGAATGGTTTTCATTGGGATACCTCATAGCTTGTGATAAATGTCAGGAATCTTGCGTCGCGAAGAGGGTGTCTTCTCGCGTTTCTGTGATGTTTCTAGTATATGCGGTGAACGCTGGTAAAATGGAACAAAAAAGACGGAATTTGCCTGCTTTGAGTTGAGAAAGAGGGGAAAAACAGTCCAATGACCTCAGAAATCACGAAGTTACTCGATGAAACAGGCTGGCACTTGCTCCAGGAGTTGCAGGAGAATGCTCGCCTCTCGTACGCGGAATTGGGACAACGGGTAGGACTCTCCTCCTCGTCTGTGATCGAACGAGTCCGTAAGATGGAAGAAGCGGGCATCATTAGCGGGTATCATGCTGCGGTCAATCTCAATGCGCTGGGTCTGCCCGTTCTGGCCATTGTTCGCCTGAGAAGTTTTGCCGGAGAGAATTGTCGCCAGGTGATCTCCAGGGTCAGCGAGATGCCAGAGGTTTTGGAATACTCTAAGGTGACGGGAAGCGATTGTGTCGTGGTCAAGGTGGCTGCTGCCTCAATTGATCATTTGGAGCGCATCATCGAGCGGCTTTCTCTCTCTGGTCCAGCTTCTACCTCGATTGTCTTCTCTAGACCTCTGCAGCGTCGCACGATCACTCGTGAGTTGCTGGAGCGAGCGGGAGGCAAGGAGGATCATCTGTAACCCATCCATGGTTCAGAAGACGAGTCTTCGAGCCTTGCCGCCTCTCTGGAAAATTTACAAAGCACAAGAGAGAAGGAGGGTGGTGAGGAAGAGGAGCAGGTCAGCAGGAGGGATCAAAAAAGCCTTGCTCTTCACAGAATGTTCGCGTATCTTCTCTCTCATTTCGTTGGTCTGTTGGGACCTCTTACACAACCGGTCCCTTGAACCTGCACTAGGCAATCTGTGTCCTTGCGAACCTTAACAGAATACGTTCAATTGCCGATGTCGCGCTAGGCTTTGCGTGCTAGATTCTCTGCATGAATGATAGAGATAGAAGGAGCCTTGCCTTTGCTCTCTCGTCGATTGACAGCTAGCCCAAAGCGCTAGCATGCCAGTTTGTGATAGGACAAGGCAATTTTAAGGAGAATCATTATGCCAAGCAATATACAATCGCCATTGGATAAGCAGGTTAGCGATATTGTTCAGCCTTCCCAGCGGCGCAGAAAATCCAGGCTCTGGCTCTGGATTGTGCTCCTGGTCCTCGTGCTTCTGGGCGCCTCTGGCCTGCTGACCTGGAACTATACGGCCAAACCTATGATTGCTGAAGAGAACTACTACATTGCGATCCGCGAGCAGAACTATGCAAAGGCTTATAGCTGCCTTAGCTCTACGCTAAGGGCTAGAATGACTCAGGAGGCCTTCATCCAGCAGGCTCAGCAGCAAGATGCCACTTATGGGAAAATGACAAGCTATACCGAGAGTTATCCCTTTGGTGATCCAGCGCCCATTACTGTGACGGTCAAGCGGGCCCACGGGATCACCTACACTGTACATATTGTGATGCAGCAGGAGGCTAGTCGGTGGAAGGTTGCTTCCTTTGATCGGATCTAGCAATCTCGGATCTGACGAGATTGCTAGAGCACTTTGCGCATGTGCTGCTTTGTCGTCTGATATCCCAGTTGCTCGTAGAAGGAGCGCGCAGAGGTCGGGAATTCCCAAACATCGAGCTCGATCTCGCTGATTTCCAGTTCGCGCGCCCAAGCTTGTACCCGTTCCATCAGGGCTCTTCCCACGCCCTGATGCTGGACGGCCTTGCTGACTACGATATCCTCAACATAGACAAAGCGGCGCTGCACGACAAAGTGGATGACCGGTGTTGTATGTACATAGCAGCGAACGAAGCCGACAAGAAGCCCTTGTTGCTCGGCTACAAAGATTGTGTCCTGCTGACTGGCTAGAATCTTATGAAAGGTCTCCTCTGAGAAAGGACGCACAGCAATTTCGCTGGGCTGGAAAAATTGTGGGAGGGCCTGCGTATGGACCGCGACCAGCTCTGCGTAGAGCGTGCATATTGCCTCATATTCATCTGGCCTGGCGGTACGAAGTAGATTATCTATGGCTAGTTCTTCCTTTCTGCTCTCGCCCTGTGAGCAGGAGAGACGCGTTGTTCCCATCTTACGCCTTCTTAACTATTTCTGGCAAGAGCCTGAGTGTAGCGCTACTGGAAAACCAAGACATGCTTGCTCAAGCTATGTAAAGATTCAGGTGGGCTATTTCAATCATAGCAGGCACGGTACACTCTTTTAGAAAGAAGCCATATTTATCGGCTTATGTTTGCAGAAGCTGATGGTGTGGCCGATCAAGGTCCTCACCCACTGACATTGTTGCCTTGTGGATACGAGTGATCGGCCTGTGGAAGGGGAGAGGGCTGTTTAGCCGTGCTGACCCAAAAAGAGAAAGTTCTCAAAATGATGTTGTACTAAATCTTGAAGTGAAAGCACAAAATAGATTGTTCCACAATCTCCCCAACGCGTGCCTAATTTGCTATCGCAATCCATTTGTAGAAGCAGAACATGACCCTCAAACTCATCTTGCAGGCCCTCTACCCTTTCAACCTCTCCATGCGGGCCAACTACACGAATGTTCCAGGGCTGCTGGGGAACAGGCAAACCCAAAAGTTGATGGCGATAATTTTCATATTTCCCCATCAGGTCTATGTACTCGAATTCTTCACCACCTATTAGATCCGTACAATCAAGCTCCTCATAGAATAAATGGAAGCCGGAGAGAGCTTCCTCAAACCAGATTTTTGCCTGTGTATATTTGCGTACTTCTTCTCCCGCTTCATAAGGTTGAAGCGTAGCAGGATCACCATCCCAATAGCTAATGCTTGCCCATTCGGGGCGATATGTAGCTGTTAAAGGACGCCCCACGGTATCATCAAAAGCGAAGAAGTAGAGCATCCCTGTCGCAGGGAGATCATGCGCAATCGAGAAAGCCTGTAAATCTTGCAAGCGATACTGTGCAATAAAGGAAAGAGGCTTACCATCTCCGCCCAGCGGATAGAGGAAGCCAGGAGGTAGATCTGGTTTTCCGCCAAATTTAGAGCTGCCAATGGGGAGTTGATCATTGGGCTCGCATTTGATAGCAAGTGCCGATCGCAGTCTGCGCAGAAGCTTTTCCTTATAGTGATCACGTTCGGCTTCATCTTCGAAATCTAACTTATCGACATCCTGTAGCAATTGTGCTTGCATAGGTAGCGGTCCTTGCATGAGTTTCATCCTCGCTTTTCATCTTTTTCAAGACTATTCTTGCAGAGATAGGGAAAATAGGCAAGAGGGGAAGGGTGCTTCTCCAGGGCTTTCTACTGAAAACGCTTCAAGAGAGAAAACCGAAAGACCCCGAAATCAGGTTCTATCTCTTGACTCGTCCCTTGCCTTTTTGCTATATTAACTATACGTATAGCGAATGGAAATTAAGATGTTAGGGAGGAAAACTATGGAGATGAAGAAGAAAAGCACGCGGCGTACAGAGGCCGCTGAGGTCAGCAAGAAAGCTATTCTTGATGCCGCTGAGGCGCTATTTGCCGAAAAGGGCTACGAGGCTACCAGCTTACAGGAGATCTGCGATCTGGCCGGGGTCACGCGTGGCTTGCCCAATTACTTTTTTGGCTCCAAAGAGGAGCTCTATCGCTCAGTTCTAGAGCGAATCTTCGCCTTGAGCCTGACCCATGAATTGCTCAGGCTGCTTCGGGAGCGGGCGCAGAATCCTGATACCGACGTGAGAGATGGCCTGCGCATCGTTGTTGAGAGCCTCCTTGATTTTTTTGTCGCGCACCCTACTTTTATTCGCATCACTGAATGGGAGGCCTTGAATGGAGGGCGCTACCTGGGAAACTTGCCAAGGCTGATTGGGACCTTGCACGAAGCGGTGCAGGTGCTTCATGAAGAGATTGGCTGGCGGGATGAGGCCGAACAGTTTCTGATTGATCTTGTCGCGCTCTGCTGGTTTCCGCTGGCTCAAGCCGATACTTTTATGAAACCTCTGGGCCTTGATGCGCATGATCCAGAATTTCTGGCCCGGCGTAGGGAGCATGTGATCAGCCTTCTGTTGGGCTGAGCAGATTTCCCTTCTCGGCGCTTCTAGCCATTTATAGAAGTCCGGTAGATTTGTGTTTTTTTGATTTTCATTCGCTGTTTGCTTAGCGAATATTGAAAGAGAGCTTGGCAAAGCTTGTGCTGAGCTCGTGGGAAAGTTCTGAATGAACTTCTCTCATGCGAGAGGAAAATTTCTCGTGCAATGGACGCGAGAAATGAGTGTTCAACATCCTGCCATATTGACAGAGAGGAGAAAAAATCATGCAGTCACTCATAACGCTTGCCGGTATTCTGGTCGCAGTCGTGCTAGCTCTTGACGGTCTGCTACATGCATTCTGGGCCACGGGCCAGGTCTGGCCTGCACACGATAGGCTCTCCCTGGCCCAGACTGTGCTCAACACGAATAATGAGCGCTCCTTCAGAACTGCGGTCCTTGTGCCGCTTGTCTGTATGCTGGGATTGGGAACTTTGCTAATACTGGCGCGCATTCATCAGCTTGGCTCGTTGGGGCAGCTTGTTCCAGCCTGGTTGCTCCAGATAAGCGTGCTGATAATTGGCGCCGGGCTCTTGTTGCGTGGTATAGCGGGCCTGGCCTGGGCCTTTGGTCTGGCCCCGTCCAGAAGCAAGCTATTCTATAAACTTAACCTTGTACTTTATACACCTTTATGCCTGCTTCTTTTCTGTGCAGTTGCGTTGATCGCCTTCTCTTAATCCTTCACAAAGGAGTTTTTTCGCTTCGTCGTATATTCTTGCCAGAAGCGGAAAAGCTCCATTTCCTATTTTTGCCTGCTAATCGCGTATTGCTATTCGTTCCACGCAGAAAGCGTAATATTTGCCCTCTCAACCTCCTCTGGATGTGGTAAGATAGCATTTAACATCTTCAATAAAGAGAAAGGGAATGCATGTCTTCTCCTATTAAACAGGGTTTGCTCAAACGCCGGGGGCTTGATGCGGCAGAGCTGACCGAGATTAAGCAACTTGCTGCGCTTTGCAACAATCACGAGGGGCTTGATCTCAAACTGAACTGGGGTATTTTGCGCCAGCGGCCTAGCGACCAGCTTAACGACTTCCTCTATTATGTCGATGGTCAGCTTGTTGGCTTTCTAGCGCTCTTCAGCTTTGCTGCGCGCGAGGGCGAGATCAGCGGGATGGTCCATCCGGCTCATCGTAAAGGCGGCATATTTCAAATACTTTTCGAGGCCGCACGTCAGGAAAGCATCAGCCGTGGCTTGAACAGCCTTCTCTTAATCGTTGAAGGGGCCTCGCCCGCCGGTCAGGCCTTTGTGAGACATCTGCCCACTACCTACGATCATAGCGAGTATAAAATGGTCCTGGATGGACCCCAGCTGCCGCAAGAAATGCATAAACACCTCCACTTTCGCGCCGCTCATCCCCAGGATATTCCTGTGCTTTCGTATATTAGCGCCCAGGCCTTTCAAGTGCCCCAGGACGAGATTAACTGGTATACTGAGCAAAAACTCTCTGAGGCCAATCGTCGTTATTACGTTGGAGAGGTAAACAGTGTCATCGTTGGAATAATTGAGGTGAGCTTCTCTGAAGGCTCGGCCCTCATCCAGGGTTTTGCTGTCTTGCCCGAATATCAGGGCAAGGGCTACGGACGTCAGATGCTCGCGAGGACCGTCCGGGAGCTTCTGCGCGCCAATCCTCAAAGCATCTGGCTCGAAGTTATGACGGAAAATAAGCAGGCTCTCGCGCTTTATCAGAGCTGCGGCTTTAAAGAGATCGGCTGCTACGACTACTATCGTTTACCGCTTAAACATTAGAAAACAGAAATTCTTCTCTCGTGCTTTTTCCTTTTCAAGAAATCAGCTCAGTCGGCATATGAGGTAGAAGGTTGGTCTGCGTTTTGGCAAGCTGTCGGTTAGAAAGGGTATATCTATGTCTTTAATAACAGAATTGGTTCCCAATGCTGAGGCCGAGTTTTTGCTCCCCGTACTCGCGGATGCCGAGGAAGGTGAGGAGCGCATTCGGGCTACGTTCAGTGATCCGGCCTGTGCTATCTACGCCTCTCGCCTGGATGGTCGGCTGGTTGGCGCTGCTGTCGTAAGCTGGCCAGAACATGAGCCCGCTGAGATTATCTATATCGCTGTGGTGCCCGCTTGTCGGGGGCGCGGCTATGGAAAGCAGATCATTAACTTTTTGCTGGAAGAGCTCAGGCGTCGTCATAGCGGTTCGCTTCTGGTTGGCACTGCTAACTCTTCCCTTGAGAATATAGCTTTCTACCAGAAGTGTGGTTTCCGCATGTTTGAAGTCAGGCGCGACTATTTTTCCTATATTCAGCCGCCGCTTGCGGAGCATGGGATTGTGCTTCAGGATATGCTAGTGTTTCGCTATGATCTTGGTAAATAGCGTGAATATTCGACGATTTTTAAGCCAAAACATGGGAAATCGGCGCGAATGTTGAGCAGCAGAGCCATTGGGAACGTGAGAAGCCAGGAGAGAAGCGGATTGGCGCCCACCGTTTTTGTAAATTCGGACGGTCAGTGTAGAGTGCCTCTTGCCGAGAACTATCACGGTCAATCCCAATAGGAAACTAGCCACTCTGGTATCATTATCCTGGTGACTCACTCTGCCTCTGAAGTGGCCTCACAAGCCAGAGCGTTAGAAGTTCCCGCAGCCCGCATACTGGTACCAGAGCGACCAGTTACCTGTTGGGCTTGACACCAGGCAGCGGAGACGTGAATCATGAGACCTAACGAAATAAAAGTTGCCCTCAGATGGAAGCTGGCGGCTGATCTCCCCTTCGATATGCTATACTGCCAGCAAAGGTATCGACCTCCTGGTGCTCCACACTGGAGGTGTGTAATTGCCTTCCCAGGAAGACTTCATGGAGGCAGCGCAGTTGCCGTCAGAAAGTAGGCAAAGCAAGGAGAGCCAGCCACAAAGGCAACGGCACCTGCAAAACGCCATCGGCTCCTGACCTGCGCTGTGCGTTGGCTTTGCAGCTGACATCATGGCGCAGGCGACACGCGGCGGCGCGGATGCATGAGGCTGAGCACGCTGATGAGCCAAGGACGTAGAAAAAGTCCTGCGGCAAGTGAGAACAACCAGGAAAGAGAGCCAGAATATGCCTAAAATCACCATGAGTCCCAGCAAACGAGAGCAGCGATTACAGCAGCTTCAGTCACCCGATGGCCAACTGCGGCGGTATGCTGCGCTGAAATTGGGAGCAAGTGGTGATGCGCAGGTGATTGTGCCCCTGGTTGCGGCGCTGCGGCAGGAATCGAAGGACTGGGTGCTGTCAGCTATCGCCGAAGCGCTCAAGCGGCTGGGTGACCCGCGAACGGTTGATCTGCTGGTCGCGTTGCTTCAGGACGAAGACGCATCGGTACGGAGTAAGGCGCTGGAAGCGCTCGGAGAATTGGGAGATGGGCGAGCGGTCGAAGCTGTGATTGTTTGCCTGAAAGATCAGGAGATGGATGTGCGCTATCATGCTGCCTGGGCGCTGGAGAAGCTCGGCGATACACGCGCTGTTGAGCCGCTACTCGGCAGTCTTCAAGATGCGTATCTGCCGGTGCGGATGATTGCCGTCGTTGCGCTGGGAAAGCTTGGCGATCGGCGAGCAATCGAGCCTTTGATTGCTTGCCTTCAGGATGAGGATGAGCATGTGCGGGGGGGCGCTGCCCATGCCCTGGGGCGGTTTGGCGATGCGCGGGCCATTGAGCCATTAAAAGCGCTGCTTGATGATCCGAATGAATGGGTTCGCATACAAGCCAGCAAGATGATCGAGCGTCTGCAAGGTCTGGCAGCAGAGGCTGGGCGCATAGATGAAAGCTAGAGGGCGCGCCCAACCTCCCGTGCTTCTTGCGGTCAAGCATAGTAAGAGAGATGTCAACCATTGCTTGGTAAGGAGAGGCATTCCCAACCGTATTCATCAGTGCGCAACAGGGCTAACGAAGGCAGCCAGGAGCCCTGTGCACTCCTGGCTACTTTAACCGAAAAACCCGGCTATTCCTCCAGCTACGTGTTTCTGAGAGAGAGTAACAGAGCGCTAAGTGGGAATCCCTTTACTGGCTGTCGCGCGGGGCCTGCTCCCGCTCAAACTTCCCATAATCTCTGACGACGTAAGCGACGCGGATGTGATAGTCCTTTAAGATATGGTCCCGCGCCTTTACATCGGCGGCCCGATGCGACTCAAGGTTTCTCAAGTCCTCAACGGCTTTCTCATCGCGCCAGAAGGAGAGGGAAAGGAGCTTTCCCGGCTCCGATACGCTCTCGAAACGTTCGACGGAGATAAAGCCGTCAATTGTTTCGAGATGGGGGCGAATGTCTGCCGTCAGATCGAAGAATTCGGGCTGCTGCCCTTCGTTTAGATAATTCTCGGCGATTACTGCTATCATGCTTGTCAAATCCTTTCTCAACATCTTGCCTGCTCTTCAACTTGTAAGGACTTAGGTAGGACAGGTGAGGTCGCTCGGCTGGCAAAGCGCTAAACCAGCGTTTAGAAGCATCTTCGCCTCTTTTCTGCCTGGAAAACTCACTTGCTTGCCTCTGTTCTCAGTATACGGGCTTCCCAGCCATTTGTCTAATAGATTGTCTTTATTGTCCCCATCAGCTATACTGATAGCTATGGAATTAAGCGAACTTGAAGCATTTGTCGAGATCAATAATTCTGGCGGTTTTGCGCGGGCGGCCCAGGCGTTGCACCTCTCGCAACCAGCAATTAGCCGGCGTATCGAACTGCTCGAAAAAGGGCTGGGCATGCCTTTGTTTGAGCGCCTATCAGGGAGCGGGATTCGCTTAACGCAAGCCGGCCAAGCTTTTCTACCCTATGCCCGGAAGATCCTTGTCGCGGTTGAGAATGGAAAAACTGCGGTGCATGCCCTCGAAGAGGAGGAACGAGGGTCATTGACCATGGCGCTGGTGGGTACTTTAGCCAGTACTGACCTCACCTCACGTTTACAGACCTTCCATAATACCTATCCTCATGTGCGCCTCTTCCTGCGCACAGCGCGTAGCGATGAGGTGAGCAGCCTGGTTCAGCAGGGTGAGGCGCTGCTGGGCGTGCGCTACTTTACCGATCCGCGTCCCGATATTCGCTCGCTGCATATCATGAATGATCCTCTACTTGTCGTGTGTGCAATGCATTCGCGCCTTGTTACGGGTACGCCACAGGAGCCGGCGGCATTACGCGATGTTCCGTGGTTCAGCTTCCCTTTCAAGGCGGGATCATCGGATGAAGCGTTTGCGCAGCTATTAGAACAGCAGTTATTCAAGCATGGCTTGCAGGATGCTGAAAAAACTGTGATTGATAGCCTGACTGCCCAGAAGCGGCTTATTGAGGCAGATTTTGGCATCGGGCTTCTGCCAGCTAGCAGCATTGAGGAAGAGCTGCGTCTGGGGACTTTGCGTATATTGCCGATAGAAGCCTTACAAGTTATTCTGCCTGTGATGCTCATCTATCGCCATCAAGCATATCTCAGCCTGGCCGCTCGTCTGCTGCTTAAGGCCCTGGCTCCGCCGGCTGAGTAAGCCAGCTCAGTGTGTTGGACTTGCTAGCTCCGGGCCAGCTTTGTGGAGCCCGTAAGCTGAAGAATTTCCTATACTGGGTCGCAACTAGCCACTTTCCATGCTATTATGTTAAAGGATATATGAATAAAGCTAAATTAAGGAGTTAACGTAATGTCAAATGCGGAACATGTGCAGAGCGGATTGGCAGAGATAAACGGTACAACCCTGTACTATGAGGTTGCAGGGGCTGGTCATCCTTTCGTTCTTGCCCATGGGCACCTTCTGGATAGAAGATCGTGGGATGAGCAGTTTGCAGTCTTTGCCCAGCGCTACCGGGTCATCCGCTACGATCAGCGCGGCTTTGGCGATTCGGGACTGATTACAAAAGGGAAGCCTTATTCGGATCGCCAGGATCTCTACGAGTTGCTTACATTTCTTGGTGTTGAGCGCGCCTATCTGATGGGCGTCTCGGGCGGAGGCCAGCTGGCTATCGACTTTACCCTTGAGCATCCTGAGATGGTAGATGCGCTCATTCCGGTCACAGCGGGCGTAAGTGGATTTCAGCCGCCAGAAGATTTAGCGGTCAAGCATCCACTGACGGTGCGCCTGTTTACCGAATTAGAAGAAGCTTTTACAAAGCATGATGTGGCGCGTGCGGTTGAGGTCTCGCTTGAATTGTGGACGGACGGACCGGGACGCCTTCCTGCGCACGCGGCCCCCGAATTGCGCGAGCGCATCCGCGAGATGACAACGCACAACTGGATGCGCCCTGATGATGAGGATCAGGCCGAGACGTCACCAGTGCCATTAGAGCCTCCTGCTATCAGCCGTCTAGGGCAGATAGGCGCGCCAACGCTCGTCATTCTAGGAGAATGGGACGCGCCAAATCCTCTTGAACAATTGACAGCCGAGATTCCGGGCGCCAAAAAGGTGGTTATGGCGGAGACTGCGCATCATCCTTTTATGGAGAAGCCTGCCGAGTTCAATCGAATTGTGCTGGATTTTCTGGAATCGCTCAAAGCATAGCAAACGGGACGCTCGTAGCGCCACCTCGCATTGGCTCCGCATATCTTACCTCGGCAGAGCCAATGCACCATTCTCATTTTCCTCTGCATGGATGCCTGTTCTAAAGCCTTCATTTCACTTCCCTGACTTTTTGCCGCTACAACTCATGTGTTGCCGACGTACAGCGACATTTCTCGCAGCATCTTGCCAGATCTCTCTTTTATATGTTACCATTACATATGTAACAATGATATATAAGCTTATGTGAAGCAAGTGTGCTTGCCTGCTTCTATGGCGTTTATGCAGAGAAAGATGCAAAGCCAGAGCAAAGGTTAGTCAGAGCTTGGCTAACCTGCTCTGTGCCAGCAACGCTGTGATTAGCCTGGAAAGGAAATAGGTTGCATGCGGGTGATTGCCTATACCCAGAAATGCATTGCCAGTGGCTCCTGTGCGCTGACCTGTCCGCAAGTCTTCGATCAGCGCGATACAGACGGTACAGTTCAAGTCATCAATGAGCATCCTTCACTTAATCTATTAGAGAAGGTGCGCATGGCAGTAGATCTTTGCCCCGCTCAGGTCTTTAGCCTTGAAGATGAAGAGAACCAGGCGGAGCTTACTGTGCTAGAGGATGATCGAGAAGTCTAATACACCGGCCAGACGAAACCATCTTAGCAGTGTAAGAGAGATTTTATCCCTCTTTTCAGACAGATAAGGGTCTAAAAAGATTAGGAGTACATAGACGTTATGAGTAACGAGCAAGAAGCTAAAGTCCAGGAAGTCAAGCAAGAAGCACCTTTGAGCTTTCCTATCCCTTTCGCCGATCACAGCCTTGAAATGCCAGAAACATATGAACAGCTGCGCCAGGAGTGCCCGGTTGCGCGTATCAGCATGCCCTATGGGGGTGATGCTTTTCTCCTCACGCGCCATAGCGATGTGGCCAAAGCCGCTACCGATTCGCGACGGTGTGGGACGATTAAGCAGTCGGATGGCGATGTGCCGCGCCGGGAGGCTGGCAATATCCTTGGCGGCAAGGAAGAATCGCTCTTTGGGGTCTCGGATGCGCGCCACAACCAGATCCGACGCCTGGTCACGCAAGCCTTTACCGTCAAGCGCGCCAACGCTATGCTCCCGCATGTGGTCGAGGTCACCAACGAGCTGATCGATGCTATGGAACGTAAAGGACCACCGGCAGATCTCTTTGAGGACTATGCGATCAAGACGCCCATGGCCGTCATTTGCGAACTGTTGGGCATTCCCAGTGAAGATGAGCTGCTCTTCCGCGAATGGGGACGTGCTGTCCTCTCCGTGACACTGAGCACCGAGGAGCAGCAAGGGATCTGGATGAAGATGAGCCAATATATCATGCCCTTGATCGCTAAAGAGCAGGCCAATCCCAGCGATACGGTGCTGGGCTTGCTGGTGAAGGGGCATGAGCAGGGCGACGCAGTGCTCACGCAAGGGGAAATGCTCTCCTTTGCCCTCGGACTGATCGTGGCCGGCTTTGAGACGGTGAGCACGACGTTTACCAATTCGGCCTTTATTCTGCTGCAGCGTCCCGAGCTGCTTGCCCAATTAAAAGAGCGCCTCGATGAGCCGGAGCGCCTGGCCTCGGCGATCGAGGAGGTCCTGCGCATTACGCCGGTTGGGGCGGGTAGGCCGCGAATTGTGCGTGAGGAGATTGAGTTCAGCGAAACGCCAGTCAAGCCCGGTGAGGTCGTCTTTCTCTCCTTTAACGCGGCTAACTATGATGAGTCGGTCTTTCCTCACGCAAAAAAGGTAGATTTTGATCGCACCTCAAATCCTGTCCTGACCTTTGGACGCGGGATACATGCATGCCTGGGCCAGCAACTGGCGCGCATGGAACTGCAGGCGCTTTGGAGCACCTTGCTCAAGCGTTGGCCTGAGGTGCGCCTGGCTGTGGCCCCCTCTGAGGTGCCCTGGCGCCCTGACGATACCTTGACCTTTGGTCCGGCCCATATTCCCGTGGTCTGGTAGCCTTGTACGCGTACAAGATGGCGCTCCGGTCTGCTTGCAGACTGGAGCAGGCCGGCTCTCTCTACCTTATCTGTCGCTCGCCTCGCTTACTGCTGCACCTGCCAGTTTCTCTCTCTTGCTTCAAATGATTCTTTCTATTATAGTGAGCTTATCCGGGGTGATGCCTCTTGAACAGCAAATGAATAGGGGAATGAAGTCAAAATGTATGCTGATATCCTGATCCTCGCAGCTCTCCTGCAAGGCCCTAAGCATGGATATGAGATCAAAAAAAGATATGATGAGGTACTTGAGGGTCTTGTAACGTTGCATCATAATCAGCTCTACCCGACATTGCGGCGCTTCGAGGAGAATGGAGCTGTACGTTGCGAAACGGTCAGCCAGCGTGGCAAGCCCGATCGCATTATCTACCATCTGACCGAGCAGGGTTTTGCTCTATTTCGGGATATTGTGCGCGATTTTCCCCACACGATCGCCAAAAGCGATATGGAATTTTATGTGCGTTATGCTTTCTTTGGCTTCCTTGATCCTGCTGATCGCCTTGCGATTTTGCAGACGCGCAGCAATGCCCTTAAGGTGCGGCTCAGGGAAAACGAACGCATTGACGAATATCTTGCCCCAACCTTCTTTGAGCAGGTTCAGCCCTATGTCGATCAGTTGCGCACGCTACGTGGCAAGCAGATCCGCGAAGAACTACAGTGGCTGTCCGCGCAGATCGCTCACCTGAGCTAAGCAAGAGGAGTAAAGCATCTTCTTCGCCCGCAATGATGGCAGCCTTTGCCTGGCATGCATGCTCTTCTTTTCCTGAGTCTTGAGCACTCAAACTCAGTAGCTTGCTGTTAGCCCGAACATGGAGAGCAAGAAAGCATATACAATCCCCCTTGTGAATTCTATTGTATTGGCTTCATTAGCAAGTCCTCGATACGACAAGCTTTTTCTATTCCTGTGGTACCAAATGTTTTATACTATAAGCTAAGCACATGGAAATTCTGTCTCTAGGAGTTGATATTACAGAAGATAAAATCTCGAATACTTTACAAGAGGCAGAAAGGCCCTGCTTGCTTTGTTACGGGTAACGATTAGCGCGTAAAGTATCTAAAAATATTAGGAGGTAAATAGACATTATGAGTAACGAGCAAGAAGCACCTTTGAGCTTTCCTATCCCTTTCGCCGATCACAGCCTTGAAGTGCCAGAAACATATGAACAGCTGCGCCAGGAGTGCCCGGTTGCGCGTATCAGCATGCCCTATGGAGGCGATGCTTTTCTTCTCACGCGCCATAGCGATGTGGTCAAAGCCTCCACCGATGTGAAACGTTGTGGGATGATCAAGCAGTCGGATGGCGATGTGCCACGCCTGGTGGCTGGCAAAATCATTGGTGTGGAGGAAGAATCGCTCTTTGGGGTCTCGAATGCGCGCCACAACCAGATCCGACGCCTGGTCACGCAAGCCTTTACCGTCAAGCGCGCCAACGCTATGCTCCCGCATGTGGTCGAGGTCACCAACGAGCTGATCGATGCCATGGAGCACAAGGGGCCACCGGCAGATCTCTTTGAAGACTATGCGATCAAGACGCCTATGGCCGTCATTTGCGAGCTGCTGGGCATTCCCAGTGAAGATGAGCTGCTCTTCCGCGAATGGGGACGCTCGATGCTCAGCGTCACGGATAGCGCAGAGGAGCAGCAGGAGTTCTTGATGAAGATGAGCCAATACATCATGCCCTTGATCGCTAAAGAGCAGGCCAATCCCAGCGATACGGTGCTGGGCTTGCTAGTGAAGGGACATGAGCAGGGCGACGCAGTGCTCACGCAAGGGGAAATGCTCTCCTTTGCCCTTGGTCTGATTGCCGCCGGCTTTGAGACGGTGAGCACGACGTTTACCAATTCGGCCTTTATTCTGCTGCAGCATCCCGAGCTGCTTGCCCAATTAAAAGAGCGCCTCGATGAGCCGGAGCGCTTGGCCTCGGCGATCGAGGAGGTCCTGCGCATTACGCCGCTTGGTTCGTCGGGCAACCCGCGAATTGTGCGTGAAGAGATCGAGTTTAGCGAAACGCCAGTTAAGCCCGGTGAGGTCGTCTTTCTCTCCACAAATTCAGCAAACCGTGATGAGTCGGTCTTTCCTCATCCTGATGAGGTGGATTTTGATCGTGCCTCAAACCCAATGCTGACCTTTGGACGCGGGATACATGCATGCCTGGGCCAGCAACTGGCGCGCATGGAACTGCAGGCGCTTTGGAGCACCTTGCTCAAGCGTTGGCCTGAGGTGCGCCTGGCTGTGGCCCCTTCTGAGGTGCCCTGGCGCCCTGACGATACCTTGACCTTTGGTCCGGCCCATATTCCCGTGGTCTGGTAGCCTTGTACGCGTACAAGATGGCGCTCCGGTCCACGACGAACCGGAGCAGGCCTGTCCTCTATCCTGGCTGGCCCATCGCCTTCCCACCTGGCAAACGTGCCACTACGCTCTTAAGGCGCTACTCAAGGAAAGTGTGCGTATTGAAGAATAGCTTGTCCCGACCTTCTTTGAGCAGATTCAGCCCTATGTCGATCAGGTGCGCACGCTGCGTGGCAAGCAGATCGCGCATCTGAGCTAAGCTAAAGTGCCAGCGGTCATTCTCTTGACAAAAGCTGTGAAAGGGCTGAGAACAGAACCTGTTTGGGATGTTCAGCGGTTCCTCTTTGCCGCCAGCCTATAAAGCCATCAGGCCGTATCAGCACGGCTCCAGTAGAAGAGATGCCATAGGCTTGCTGGAAACGCTGCTCTCCCTCGATAAGCTCGCCTTTCTCGCCAATACGGTAGATATCTAGCGCGATTCCCAACTGCTTTGCCACAAGCTTGCCAGCATCACTCCATGCATCCCCTGCTTCGGCGCATAAAAGCACGAAGTTTCGTTTGAATAGATCAAGCGTAGAGATCGGCTTTCCGGCCCTCTCTAACATGACATGCGGAGCACGCGAGCCAGGGCGACCCGTGGGCTGTTGGGGATCTTCATACTGCTCTGAGCTTGCCGTGCCCTCTAGAACTGCAGCCGAGTGATAGAGATAACCGAGTACCACAGTGTAGTAATCAAGGCGTGGAGCTGCGGTATCTCCGGTCTGCCTTTCGGAAAAACGCTCAGCAAAGTTTGCCAAAGCTTGTCCAACCGTCAACTGTACTACTGGGCGGCGTTCTGCTGCGTAGGTATCGAGGAGCTGCGGGCCGGCCAGGCCCTTGAGCACAAAAGCCAGCTTCCAGGCCAGGTTATGCGCATCGGCGATGCCAGTATTTGCGCCAAATCCTCCCATGGGGGGCATGACATGCGCAGAATCGCCTACCAGAAACACACGGCCCTCTCCAAAGCGTTCAGCAACAAAGGCCGCCATCTCCCAGGAGCGTGTTTCGAGAATATCGAGCGCGAGATCAGGTACGCCAACCGCGGCACGAATGAGCCTGATCCCACGCTCGCCGGCAAATTCTTCTTCGCGCTCACCTGACTCTGGATGATAGGATACGACCAGCACACTACGCGCATTGAATGGATCGTTGCCGAGAATTCCCTGGATATCTGCATTTGTCACATGACAGAAAAGCACCTTGCGACCGCGCAAGGGACCGCTTAAATCGGCGCTGAAAAGAATATTGGCCTGGTGAGAGAGCACGCCGGGTCCTTGCGTTGTAATTCCCAGGCTTTCACGGATAGGGCTATTTCCTCCGTCAGCAGCGATCAGGTAGCGTGCAGAGATGGTGGAGCGCTTCCCGCTGGCTTGATCCTCAATAAGTGCAGTTACTTTATCGGTCTCCGGCTGGAATGAGATCAGCCGGGTGTTGAAACGCAGATCTGCCCCTAATTGCCTGGCCCTTGCCTGCAGAATTGGTTCGAGCATATTCTGTGTGATGGCGCAACTCGCCATAGGACTGGCAGGCGTGACGAAATCACTGATATTCATCGCTGCCAGCTCTTTGCCCACCAGGGATTCAACCTGGAGCACCTGGGCATCGGTTGGGGATGCAGCCTCACGGATGGTCGCTTCTAGCTCGCTCTGGCGATACAGCTCCATAGTG
The DNA here is from genome assembly GCF_004208415.1 of Ktedonosporobacter rubrisoli. Classification (GTDB taxonomy): domain Bacteria; phylum Chloroflexota; class Ktedonobacteria; order Ktedonobacterales; family Ktedonobacteraceae; genus Ktedonosporobacter; species Ktedonosporobacter rubrisoli. Next base: position 1,557,579 of record NZ_CP035758.1, read on the forward strand.
CGTGGGCTGAGGCCACCGGCCCGAATGAAGGGAGAGAGGCCGCGATGGCGCTCTACTAGCAAGCATTTGATACCATGCCAGGAAAGAAAGAGAGCTGTGGATAGCCCGACAAGGCTTCCACCAACGATCAAAACGGGTATCTGCTCGTCATATTGTGAAGTCGAGGTAAATGAGTTTGCCATAAATGATGGTTCCTTCCCATATTTGCTTGAGAGGTGTGGGATGCACATCTCATACAATTCATTCCGAGAAGGAGTGTAGCAGCGCAAAGCGTAGAGGACATCATCTCTGCTGACGATTTTTGGATGATAGGGCATGCGTAAGGCAATTTATGGCGTCAGATGCAATTGTCGGGCCACCTCAACCGCCTGCATTCGTCCCCTCACTTGAAGTTTGCGATAAATGCTTTGAACCTGGCTACGAACAGTGTTGACAGAAACGACCAGCTGGCGCGCAATTTCTTGATTCGTTGCTCCCTCAGTCAGTAAGCGCAGCACCTGGATCTCGCGCCGGGAAAGTGCTTCTCCCCACATGTCTTTAACAGCGCCGGGTAGAGCGTCTGGCGTGCGAGCTTGTATGCCAGAGCGCAATAGCATTTGTAGATAGCGGCGTTGGGGTTGCTCATGCAGTTGGGGGAGACAGCGGCGGACAAGCGCGATCATTGCTTCTCCTTCATCCAAAAAGAGGCGCGTGTAGCCTTCCAATTGAGCGCGGGAAAGCATCTCTTGCAGAGAAATGCGTGCAGCTTGCTCGCGCCTGTCCGCAAGCCAGGAAACTGCGAGCAAAAGCTGAATTTCGCACATTCTATAGAAACGTCCCGCCTCCCTGGCTTGCTCAAGGAGCTTTTCCAATGTGCTCCTGGCCTCTTGAGCTTTCCCTTGAAACAGCAGCCAGCGGGCTATGATCATTTCCTCAAATTCTTGCAGTGACGACGGGAGAGAAGCAGGATCGTTGGAGCGCAGCGCTAACCAGTATTTGATTGCCGAGCCTGCGCCCTCCGCGAGCTGCAGCCTGGCTTGCCAGGCCAGGGCCAGGCGCTTGAGTGAGCTTGCCTGTGGCAAAGCTGGTTGCAATCCCGCCAGAAGCGTTTGCACATGACGCTGGGCCTGTGCCTGCTCTCCGCGCGCAAATAGGAGACGCGCAAGCAGCAGTTGGGCCTGAAGCTGCAGCTCTTCAGCTGCGAGATGCGCGCCAAGTTCTGCAGCCTCCTGCGCCTGCTGCCAGGAATCATCCAGCGCGTTCCATTCGTAGGAGATCCGGGCCAGACCGAGCAAGGCCTTGCTCCGATCCGTGAGATCATCTTCGGCATGCTCAAGGGCTTGTTGATAGAGATGGGCGGCATCGTGAAGTTTTCCAAGGCCAGTTGCCACCTCAGCAAGAAAGAGAGGAACGACGCGCGAGGCATTCCGGTTGGGGGCAGAGCGGGAGAGATCCTGCAAAGCAAGACCCGTCTGCCAGGCGGCTAGCAGATCACCTCTGTCAAGTTCTTCGACTCCCACGAGCGAGAGAGCGATCCCACGCCACATGCGCTCCTGAATCGGCAAGCAGCCAAGAGCTTGTCTGGCAAGATCGCTTGCTTCTTGCCGGTAACCTTGCCTCTGTGCCAGGATGGCGCGAACGGCTAGCGTTGCGCCGATTTGCTCTGATTGATTGCTCTCCTGAAAAGCCCGTTGGGCTCGGTCAAGCACACGCTCAATCACAGCTACAGGAGTGATCCCTTGCAGGCTTCTTGGAAAAAGGAGCACAGATGCATACGTCAAACACAGCTGGGGGTGAGCTGAGAGCACATCCTCCGGCAAGCACTCTAGCCAGCGTTGTAAGGTGGGATAGCCAAAGTTCGAAGTGAAGGGCAAGCGCTCAATCTGGGCCATGAGGGCGGCGGCATGCGAGTAGCGCGAGGCAGATAGCGCCGTTTCAATGGCCTCTGCGAGCATCCCATGTTCTTCAAACCAGCCACTCGCCTTGCTCAGACTCCGGGTGAACTCCTCTGCAGCAAGGAAATGCCTGGCTTTGGCCCTCATAGCTTCCGCAAAGAGCTCATGATAGCGATACCATTGCCGGGCCTCGTCTAATGATTCCAGGAATAGCCCCGCATTCTCAATTGTGGCCAGCAGAGAGGCGCTATCAGTTCTCTCCAGCATAGCGTCGCAGAGGCTTGCCGTGAAGCGATTGAGCAGGCAAGTATGGAAGAGAAAACGCTGGATTGGCTCCGGCTGCCTGGAGACAACTTCTTCCATAAAATATTCGCTAACCTCCTGCTTGCGGCCAGAAAATGCCTCAAGATGCTTCTCAAGAGCTTCGGTATCCTTATAGCGTTGAAGTGTAAGAAGCAGGAGCCGGATGCCTGCGGCCCAACCGCCAATCCTACGGGTAATATGCACAAGTCTCTCCTCTGCGATGGGCGCTCCTGTCGCCTGATGTAGCAGCGAAGCCGTTTCCTGGCCGGTGAGCAAAAGATCGGAAGCTAGTAGTTCGTTCAGCTCACCATTGGCCCGTAGGCGTGAGAGAGGAAAAGGAGGATTGCAGCGCGTCGTAATCACAAGATGCAGGGTGGCGGGAAGATGTTCAAGCATAAAGCCTAACGATGCCTGGATGCGTGGAGAAGTAATTACATGGTAATCTTCAAGAACCAGCAGCCCCTTGCCTGGAGCGTGTGTTAGGTCGTTGAGGAATAAGGTGAGGGCTTTCTCTAGCGGAAGCTTTGTCTCAAATGGTACAGCTGTGGGCTCCAGAAGGACAAGCGCTTCCCGCCCAGCGTTGGGGGCAAGGATCTGGCAAGCGCTGATCACATAGTGCCAGAAGCGGGCCGGATCATTGTCGCCAGCATCAAGCGTGACCCAGGCGACAGGAAGTGGCCCTCCCTGCTCAGGTAGCGCATGAAGCCACTGGCGCACGGCAATCGTTTTGCCGAAGCCTGGCGGAGCGCAGAGCAGCGTTAGCTTGCCTGGCAGGCCCTTGTTTAGTCGCTGCAAGAGGCGTTCGCGAGGCAGGAGAAAAGCAGGAAGTTGAGGCATTTGAAGCTTGGACTCAAGCAACACGGGGAGAGAAATGCTGCTTTCCTCTTGCGGTGGCGTGGAAGGCAGCGCTTCCACAGATGGACCTGATGCGATGGCGCGGGCGATGCTCTCTAAGCGGGCGGGAGAGAGCAAGCAGTCAGGTCCAACATATTTCTTGCGGCGGCGCCCCTGGTAGGAGCGATAGGCATACCAATAGCCGGCCCCGCGAGCTCGCGCCTCTTTCAAAAGGCTCAAGTGCCCTTCTTTTCCCTGAAAAGAGAACGAAGTATGCGTCGCGAGCCAGCTAAACCAGGCATCCTCTTCTGTCAACAATAGCGTTTGGTTCGGGCAATCTCGCTCGTGTAGTTCATAGCGCTGCTTCTGGGGAACCCAGAGCAGAACCGCTGCTGTGACCTTCGACATAGCTAAACCTATCTTCTGCTTTCCTGGCTTAAAGAAGGGAATATTCCCCCAACGAGGATGAGTATATCCCAGGTCTTGGGGAAAAACAAGACGTTTAAGGGATAAGGGGTAGGATGTTGGGGGATAGATGGGGCCAAAGAAGAAACTCGGATAGAGCCTCGCAGGCTTTGCCAAAAGTTAATTAGACTCACATGCCTCAAGAAGAGCAAACCATAAGAAGTTTTGTTCCGACGTTTGTGCTACACTTTTTATTGTCAAGCACAGTTGTGTATTTGCCTCTTCGACAGCGGGGAGGGCAAAACTTGCCTAAAGAAATGCCCATTGGAGCGCTTTGTAGCACAGTCTTTTTGAGAAAGAGAGAGACCGATGCCAAATACATCGTCCATGCCTGAACCCAAAGTCCTATTGGACGGGCTTGCCTATGTCGAAACGCCTCGCTGGCACGAGGGCCGATTATGGTTCGCTCATTGGGGGACAGGCGAGATTGTCGCGGTTGATCTTGCTGGCAACAGTGAGGTCACCGGCCATGGACCCGCTGGCCTGGGCTGGGCCATCGACTGGCTGCCCGATGGCTGCCTTCTGGTCACCGGTAAGGAGCTGCTGCGCAGGGAGCCGGATGGATCGATGGTCCGGCACGCCGACCTGAGCGAGTTTGCCGATTTTTGGAACGAAATCGTAGTCGATGGCCGGGGCAACATCTACCTCAACAGCATCCGCTTTGGCTTCCTCGCCGGTCAGCCGCCCACAGCCGGCATTATCGCACTGATCACCCCGGATGGCTCGGCCCGCCAGGTTGCGGGCGATCTGGCGTTTCCCAACGGTATGGTGGTCACGCCTGATAACAAAACGCTGATCGTCTCCGAGTCCTTCGCCGGACGGCTTATTGCCTTCGATATCGAAGCTGACGGCAGCCTGTCCAACCGGCGAGTGTGGGCCGAGGGCCTGGGTCCTGATGGCATCTGCATGGACGCCGAAGGCGCTATCTGGGTTCAGACAGCAGATGTGCGCGCCCACAGCGGACGTGAAGATGCCCCAGAGGGGGCGGTCGTGCGAATCCGCGAGGGAGGCGAGGTACTGGAACGCCTCGAATACAACCGCGCGATCTTCGCTGTCATGCTCGGTGGTGCGGACCGCAAGACGCTATTCATGCTGGCTGCCGAATGGCGTGGCTTCGAGAAGATCAACGAGGCGATCGCGGCTCGCACCGGGCAGGTGCTGATCAGCCAGGTATCAGTACCAGGCGTGGGATGGCCGTAACCAAAGCACAAATCTGGGATGATTTGCTTGCTGCTCATGAGAAGTGGCACCAAGATTACAGCTTCCAAAAACATCTCGCGTATGAGAAGTGAGATGACAGCTATCACAGCCCTGCCGCCGTTCTGAGTTGGATCAAAGGGGTGCAACCAGAACCAGAGCAGATGTACCAGGCATTCTCATCCCTCTACACGGCTCCCAAACCTATCAAGAGCGCGCGACAGGTCGGCGATCAGGTCGTCCGGCTCCTCCAGCCCAATGTTGAGGCGAACGAGGCGTCCTTCGTAATCCCGATTTGGCCGCCGCATGTCGGGATAGACCATTACCAGCGACGTGGTGCCTCCCCAACTAAAACCTTTTCGAAAGAGCGTGAGGCTGTCTACAAAGGTGAGCACCTTCCCTGCCGAGATCTCAGGGCCGAACACGAACGAAAAGACGCTTGCCGACCCGCTGAAATCGCGCTTCCAGAGATCATGTCCTGGGCAGTCGGGCAGCGCCGGGTGCAGCACTGTCTCAATCTCAGGCCGGTCCTTTAGCCATTTCGCGACAGTGAGCGTGCTTGATTCCAGTCGCTCCAGGCGGATGCCCAGCGTCTGCAATCCGCGCAGCGCGAGGCTAGCATCATCAGGCGACACGGCCATGCCGAGCTGGTTCCAGACTGAACCGACCTTCTCGTAGAGTTCGGGACTTGAGACCGACACTGAACCGAGCAGCAGATCGCTATGGCCGCCAACATATTTCGTAAGCGCCTGCACACAGACATTGACGTCATGCTTGAAGGCGTCGAAAAGCACGCCGGCTGCATAGGTATTGTCGAGTGCCACTGGCACGCCGTGCGCCCTGGCAGCGGCGACGATGGCTGGTACGTCTTGTATCTCCATAGTCACGGACCCTGGGCTCTCGGTCCAGATCAGTGCCGTGTTAGGTCGGATCAGCTCTGCGATCTCTGCGCCGATCGCCGGATCGTAGGTCTCGATCTCGATACCCAACCCTTTGAGCAGTCCGCCGGCCATCTCCTTGCTTGGTCCATAGGCGCTGTAGGGCACGAGCCCATGGCTGCCGGCCTGGCAGAAAGTGAGATAGACTAGCGCGATCGCCGCCTGGCCGCCCGGTACGACGAAGCAGTGATGCGCTCCTTCGATCTCCGCGATCCGCGCGCCAAGTTCGAGGACAGTCGGGCTGCCGTATATCCCGTAGGTATAGCCGTGTGTCTCTTGCCGCCAGTCGTCGATGATATCTGCAGCTTTGTCGAACACGACAGTCGAGCCTCGGTAGATGGGGATAGAAAGCGACCGGAAGCCTTCCGGTGTATGGGAAGAGGAATGCAGTAGTTTCGAACGCCAATGCATGATAGTCTCCGTTGAAAGGTTGAAGTACTGGTGTCAATACGATAATTCAATGAAAGGATTTTGTGGCACCTCATTGCTGCCAGTGCCACTTACCCATATTAATATAACTTTTGGTTTTCGTGAAGAAGAAGGGATGATTGCTATAGAGACAACTGTGCGTACTACCTATAAAACCTACGCAGAAGTAGAAGCACTTACAGCCGCCACTATAGCGGTGCTCACGATCTACTGCATGTGTAAGGCTGTCGATAACACAATTACCATTGAGCAAGCCTATATAGCTCAAAAGAGCGGAGGCAAGAGCGGGCTTGTGACCTTCCAACCTGAAAAGCCTGCTTCCCACTAGGCAAACTTGACTGATTTGAGTTGCTCTGTCAGATGTTTGACTTCTGGTTGCCTTTTCCAGGGGGCAAGCTGTTTCTGCACGGCTCTTACCTCTTGTAAAGCCCGGATAGATTTTGCTCTTGCGGCGCAGGACAGGGATTGCGTAGCCTGTTTACAAGCCTCTTCGATTTCTCCTTGTAGGATGAAGGACTTGGAGATATCAGCAAGGATCAAGGATTCTCTACGCGTTGGCCCCGGAGGTAAGTCTTGCAGAGCACGGAAAAGGAGATGGCGCGCCTGCTCTGGCTGGTGTATCCGTAATAAGCAAGCTCCTTTATATGCCGAGAGGGCGGCACTATTGAAGCCCGTCCATTTCGTATCTTCCCCGCTGTTTTCTTGGCTGAGAACGGTTTCTGTTTTTTCAATGGCGACAAGTGTTTCAGCTGAGCGCAGACTAGATAATGCTTCAGCTTCCATCATCACAATCCAGCCTAAGCTTTTTCCTGTGGCTTTCCCTCCTTCAGCTTGTGTGTAGGCTTCGCGTAAAAGGGGCAGTGCTTGTTGGGGTAATCCTGCATGCATGAATACAAAGCCTTTACGCCCTAATGCCAGAGCTTGTAAGGTGGGGTTGTTTGCTTCCTTAGCGGCCTCTATGGCAAACTGATAATATTTTACCGCTTGCTCTGTATCTTCAGTATCAAGATAGATTTCTCCGATAATTTGGGCTGTATTACTCGCCACTTTAGCAAGCCGGTGAAGGAGAGGTGTTGGTTGTGAGACGTGCAGGAGTTTAGCAACAGTGCTTAAATGTCCTTGTAACCCGCTCAACAGGTCAATTTTTGCGATAGCTCCTCGATAGAGTTCCCAGTAGAGGTTCGTTAATTGCTCCATCTTTGTCATTGCTGTCTCATCAATACGATAAGGATTATGAAGCGCGTATGCCAGCCGTTCCCAGGTATCACTTAGTTCGGGAAGAGCAATGGATGAACCTGCGCCTATAAGGAGTTGGAGCATGGAGCGCCTGAGTCTATCCAAATCACTTTCTCTCCGGCTCAATAGTTATGAACGGTACCTATTTTTTCTCTCAATTTCCAGATGAGTGTTTAGTTAGAAGGGCATGGAGAGAAAAGGTAGACTTTCCCTTCATGCCCTTTAGGCTCAGATCTTTAAAATCTTTCCCAAGCGCTTCACTTCTGGATCTTTGTTAAAGCGGCTACTAACGAGCTGCTGATATATTTCCTGGATTCGAGCCTGATGAACACTTGACCTCACTTTCAGGTTCTCATTGACTGCAGTGAGCATTCTTTGGGTGGTTGTATAGTAATCTTTCATCCCTAACGATGCTTGCCCATATAAAATATCTATCCAGACCCTTCGCCTTGCATGTGGGGCTCCTCTAAGCTCTTCTAACGCATCAAGCTCATCCCTCACCTTCTCGTATTGTCCGAGGGAAAGGAAGGTTTTGGCCCTACCAATCATGAATCTCTTCGTATCCAGACCCTTCATATCACCATTCACGAGGATCTGATAATAGAAATCATTAGGCCTATTCTCAACTTCTACGTATCTTTCCGCTTTTTCTAGTGTACGTAGTGCAATGCACTCGCCTATAGGGGTCGTATCTTTAAGAGACTGGGCACGAGCTTGTTCCGCCCAGAGAATACCTTTCAATTGAGGGCTGGCTTGAGGAAGGGCCTTATTGAAATCATTAATGGCTGCATCAATTTTCTCTTTCTGCCCGAATGCTCCCCAGGCTAAACTTACTACTCCACGGGTAAAATAGGATGCAGAGAGGACCTGTGAAGAGAAGATATCATTCCCCATGAGCCTGGCTACCCGTACCCCTTGATTGGCGTACTTATATGCCTCTGGAAAATCTCCTTGATCCCTTCGAATGGTAGCCGCTAATCTATACAACCCATTTAGTCTTTCACCAATATGGTGTAATAAATTGCCCTTTGCTTGAGCTTCTACAGACTCCAGTTCCTTGATGTAGAACTGGATGTCTTCAAATGAGCTTTGGGCAGTGTGCATGTAATGAATTTTCCAAAGATACCTTAGCTCATGATCATGCCTTTCGATATCCAGGGAAGTATACTTAAGCGTGTGGGCGGCGCTGACTTGCTCAGTTCCGGTAATCTCATTGAGACTTGCAAGGCCTAAAAGAGCAGGAGGAATTGATAAAATTTTAGCTAACGCTCTACGACGGTCAATATTCCTTGGAATTTTGTTCCTGCCAGGAACATTGTTGATTTGTTCCATCTGTAAGTAATCCATCCAGAGGTAACCCCACTCTCCAAGAACTATGCATGAACAGTTGCCAAAATCGTTGCTCATCTGAATTGATGATAAGCTTAAATAAGTGGTTTCACTCTACAAGGACCTAATCTCTGTCCAAGCGCGCATACCAGGGCATTGTTAGGATCTTTGCTCTTGTACTGATGATGAAGCTGTTGGATGCGTTCTTCTCGACTTCGTGATTGAAGCGTGCGCACGATCCTCAAGGCCTTCAATGCTCGTTCGCAACTCCCATCAAGTTCGCCCTCTTGCAAAAAGGCTTCCGCCTCTTCAAGGTAGATATTGGCTTTCCAACTGAGAAGATCTGGTCCGAGATGCTTATGGGCAATGGCGAATGAGTTATGAGCGGCATCAAAATGCTGAAAGCAGGCCAACAATTTTGCTTGCTCGATATGGAGGCTTGCTACATTCAGCTTTAAGAAGCTTCCATCGTTTTCTAACTTTCCTTTACGCACAATGCGCCCGGCAGTATCTAAAAATGCCATAACCGTTTTTTCCGTTTGTGAGTCATGCAGGCCGGTACGCGTATATTTTTCCGCTGCCACGAGATATACGTTTCCTCTAAGAATGTCGCGCGATCGATCAGCATAAGGGAGAGCGCGTTGAATATCTGTAAGCGCTAGATCATATCGTCTTCTCCGCGCATAGGTGCCTGAACGATGTTCAAGGGCCGCTGCAATTAGCTCTGCGTTATCTAGCTCAAGCGCCAGATCTACTGCTTTTGTCCCGTTATAGAGCGCTTGCGTAAAGTCCATACGATCCCGTGCTATTATTCCTGCTAGTTGATAGAAGCGACAAAGCATATAATTGATTTGTTGACGTTGCAGACTCTGTACATTGTCTGCTGCCTGCTCAAGCTCCTCTACACAAAAAGCAACGTCTGCCGCAGCGCGTTGAAAGCTGCTCGTATAACATGTCTCCCAACATAGAGCTAGCATACGTTCGTAGATGATCATGGCGTTGCTAGTAGTGTGGGCAAGCGATTCGAGGAGTTCTAGCGTGCCAGCACTCGTATTTTGCCCAACAAGAGGTGATACCCCGAGGAGGAGTAACGGGATATTCAGAATTTTGGCGATGGCAGCTCGTCGTGGTAGTGATTCTGGCATCTTCGTATTCTTTAAGCTTTTTGCATTTCAACGATTGGTGGCCACATGTTTTGTCCTGTATCTAAAACAATTCATGCAAAAATTTCTGGATATTGGCCTCGCAACAGGGTTACGCCTAAGTGCATAACATCGTCGTGGCCAGCATAAGGGCTTTCCTGAACCTTTTTATATATTTGGGCCACGCGAGAGATATTTATTTTGGACTGAATCTCTATGGCAATCGTCAGCGCTTCCTCTGCTCGCGTGATAGCTTGTTCGTATTCTCCCTCTGCGACATAGGATTTTGCTTGAAGGATCGTATTGTAAGCATAGCGCCGTTTAAGGGAGGGATCGGTAAGCGCTTCTCTCAATTCTCTCCTTGCATCCTTTGGAGAGCATAGGGTAGCGAGTGGAGAGGCCAGATAGGCTGCAGCTTTGTCCAGATGATATCGCTCCTCACCAAATTTGACAAAATGCTCATCCTCTCCCTTTCCCTGTTCAATCCATGAAGTACTTTGATCGATAAGATGTAATGCTTGATAAAAGTCCTTACGGCTCTGGGCTAAATGTGCCTGAGCGTAACCAAGAGATGAAAGAACAGCTCCATGCAATTGGGGGCTTGCTGCAGTAAGAAGAGATTGGGCAGCTTTGAAATCCTGGGCTGCTGCTATAAGATCGCCTCTTTCTTGTAGCGCAATTCCCCGTCGATGAAAGACTAATACTTTTAGCTCCCGTACAGGTCGTGAATCCTTAAGATGCCCGGCAAGTTGATGTGCTTTATTCAAGTGGGTAATGGCTTGCTCATAATCCTGCAAATCCCTTACCACATTAGCAAAAACCATGTGATAATGGCAAAGGTACCACATCGTGATTGCCCTTTGCTCTTTCCCTCCATACACTATTTCCTCTTCCAATTGTTCAATCCACTCGTAAATCTCCCGTAGCATTCCAACAGCTGTAGTAGTATGGTTCTGTTTCCAGTAGGAGAAAAGTTGGCGGCGACATTCTGTGAGAGATATTTCTGCTCGTTTTGTAGTAGGAGATTGAGACAGAAATAGGTCTAAGCCCTTATGTGCTTCTAGCGCTTCAAAGCCAAAGAGTGCAAAAGGGATGCTGAGAAGATGCGCCAATGCCAGGCGTCTTCGCATATCTCGGGGCACATTATTGATCTGTTCCTTTGATTTCATCTGCATGCTCGGCTTTCAGCCCCACATAAGCGTGGCGTATAAAAGAGTCAAAACCCCTCTTCTAAACTGAGAACTTTCAGATGTTAAAAAGCTTTGGATGTTGTGCCTTAAAGATTTCTACCTCTAATACGGCCACATCTATATGGCCCTTAGCATACGTACTTTTCTGCAATGCTCCATGCATGCTAGCAATACGAGCGAGATTGATATGAGAATGAAGACTTTTTGTCTGGGACAGGGCTTGCTTAAGGACATCGATTGCTTGTTCGTAATCCTCTTCCACAAGATACGATTTGGCTTGAAGGATCGTATTGTAGGCTAGTCGCCGTTTGGGGATAGGTGTTGCCTGCGCCGCAAGCGCATTTCTCAACTCTCGCCTCGCATCTCTTGGATATCGAGCCATTTTCACTGGAGAAGCAAGATAGGCTGCGGCTTTATCCAAATGATATCGCTCTTCATCGAAAGTTACAGAATGAATATCATCCTCGCTATCTTTTCTCCCGATAAATTGTTCTGAGGTATCAATCTGCTTGATGGCCTGATGGAAGTGATAGCCATCCTGTGCTGTATGTGCTTTCAACTGCCCTAAAGACATAAGTGCAGATCCCTGGATACCAGGTGAAAGATATTTCTTAAGAGAGAGTGCGGCGGTAAAATCATCTGTAGCAAAGGTATAATCCTGCTCTGCTTTCCCGAAATAGCCAAGAGCCGCTGTATTTTCGCCTCTTTCTTTAAAGACCCAACCTCTTCTGCACAGAATTGCCACTTGTAACTTGAAAAGGTTCCCTTCACTTGCCAGGAGATATGCCCGATTGAGGTAGAGAATGGCCTTGTTATACTCTTCCTTATCACTGGCCATATTTGAGAGCAGCATATGAAATCCGCATAATAAAGATAAATTCTGCTGCTTCTCTTTACGATCTCCGTAAAGAAGCGCTTTTTCTAGCTGGGAGATACTCGTTTTGATTTCTCCTACGTGTTGGAAAGCTGTGCTTATTCTATGCAATTTCCAGTAGTTTCCGAGTGCTTGATGAGCTTCTTTGATATTCAATGATGTAGGGCTAATTGTCTGCGGTGTAGCGAGCCGCTGTTGAAGTGGAAAAAGAGGCTTCTCGACTTCCTGAGAGGAAAGAAGTAGCTGTTCAAGCGAGGTTACCCCAAGCAATGCAGGGGGGATCTGAAGCAAGGTTGCTAAAATCCATCTTCGTTTAGAATCAGTTGGGAAGGACTTATTGTGTATCATCTGGTAAATCCGTATCCTGGTATAAGGCTCATTTCTCGCTGCTATGCCGTAGATTCTTCCAAACTCCTCCAATCCTATCTCGCTTTTCTTGAGAAAGTCAGCTACAACCTCATTGAAATCGGGCAGGCCATTCTCTAAAATCGTGTAAGGTCCATAATTGCCAATATATGCCTCATTCAACATCTTCCATTCTCCTCACTTATTTTAAGTATAAATAGGGATCGTAGAAGATATTTTACCTCATACTGTGTAATCCATTTGTTAAATTATCTCCCTCTTACAAGAAAATTTTACATTTTGATCTTGCAAGAGTGATATATTCATACCGACACATGAAAACTTACAAATCTATTATGCAACTAATAATCGTTAAGTGTCAAGACAAGCAAGCGAGCTTCTATTTCATGTAAAACAACAACTTGAGGAGTCCATTTCATGTCAATGAGTGAAGTAGCACAGCTCAAACGGCAAATCGAATTGGAATGCGAAGCAGCCAGGCGAGGATTAGAAGGGCTTGCAGCGGGGAGCGCCTATCATCGCTTTATTCGCGAACGAACCGCACGCTTAGGCGCCTACTATCAACAGTTAGTTCCTCTCATCGGCGAGGAGGAAGCCAGAAGCATTCTAGGGAAAGCATGCGAAGCATGTTTTTAGTGTTTGGAAGGGATGGCAATGCATCTATTTCGCTTCTTCAGACGAGCACGTAAAGGACAGGGTGTATCAACACGTTGGGAGCCGGGCCCCTGCCCTCTCACCTCTGTCAAAGGAGGGCGCCGCTGGCGGGAAGATATTCCCTACGCGCTTCCCAAAGATCTGCAGGAAAACGACCGCTTGCACTATCAACATTATGTCTTTAAGACACTGTTAGGAGGCAATTATCATGCCCCACTTGAGCGGGTTGGCAATATCCTTGATGTTGGCTGTGGACCGGGTTACTGGATGCTTGAGATAGCTCAACAATTTCCCCAAGCGCGCATCAGCGGGCTCGATACCGAATTTGCCCTGCCTCCTGGCCCCGTTGCCTCCAATTGTCGCTTTGTCCAGGGCAACATTCTGCACGGGCTGCCTTTTGCCGAGCAGAGCTTTGACTATACCCATCAGCGCCTCTTAGTCGCGGCGCTTCCGTCACAGGCCTGGCCCTGGGAGATCAAGGAGCTGCTGCGTGTGACACGTTTGGGCGGCTGGGTTGAGCTGATCGAGGCCGGGGATGGCTTTGCGGCAACGGGACCGCAAACCGAGCGCTTTCTGAGCTGGACACGTGCGGCATTGCGCATGCGCGGCATTGATGCCGGGATCATTGCCAACATCGGACGCTGGTTAGAGGAGGCTGGAGCCCGCGAAGTTGTCTTCAGAACGCTTTCCTATCCGCTAGGTTCCTGGGCCGGACACGAGGGTGTGCTCTGGGGCAAGGATGTCTTTGCCGGCTTTCTGGCCATCAAAGGACTGCTCAATGCACAGCTCGGCGTACCACTTCACGAGCTCGAAGCGGTTCTGGCCCAGATTCCCCAGGAATGGGACCGCTATCGGACGTGCAACAGCATCTACGTTGCGTATGGAAAAAAATAATAAAGCAAGCTTGTAGCGGTAAACAAGAGGGAGGATGACATGATTGCCCTGGATGATTTACAGAACTGGGTTCAGGAAGAATTGCAGCAGGCCAGGCAAGCGGGAGAGCGCTACGAAACTCACTGCAAGCCGTACCTTGCCACCTTAGCAGCGATAAAAGGCGCGGGCGATGCTAATGATGTGTTGGCTGCTTTAACCCTTTGGGCAAGAGAAAGGAGAGAGCTGGAGAATGTAGCCGTGACAAAGATTTGTCAGAAGATCCACAGTAGTTTGACCTGGAGCATCTGGAGACGCAAGAGGAACACCTATGTAGCTGTAGGAGAGGAAGGGATCTTTCTCAGCCTCTATGAAGCCTGGAACCGTACCTATGAGCTTTGGGAGCAGACCGGAGGGCATTATCTTGTGGCGATATGTGGAGGAAGATTTGAGCGTGAATTGCTCATGGCCAGTGAGATAGGAGGAAGACTGTGAAAGATGAGCCTCTTGAAAACATTTTGCGCGAATTGCACTTCTGCCAGCGTGAGTGGAAGCAGTACGAAGATGAGCTCGTTAAAAGGGCGCAGCGTCAAGCAATCTTCGAGGATTTGTACAATGATGTGCAACCACTCCTGAAGCACTGTATCGAACTGATGAGCACTTTGCGCGAGGGAGAAGTCGTAAGCCGCGAGTGGTGTGTAAGAAGAGACGCCTGCCTCAAGCAGCTTAAGGAGTATACCATCTAGCAGGCAGGAAGCAAGCAAGCTTATTCAAGACATGGGGCTATGTATTGTTGCACGTGATAATGTCGGGTAAAAATGGCATTTCTATAACTCAGAGGCGGTATATGATTTTGCCGATAAGGAAGCGATGAGGGAGAATCATGAAACTGAGCGCTTGATACACTTCTGAAGATCATTCTCGCCTTTACTATTACAATTATTTCATATTTCATAGAGAGCATAGGTATATGCATGTCTATCATTTATACTTCTTTTCAGAAGAAGATATATTTTTTCTGAGCTATCAAATCTATTATTGGATTCGCTTTACTTGCATGAAAAAACTTCTTTGCGTTTTGATTGTTTGTACTAGTATAGAACAAGGATCGTGCTCACATGGGACAGATTAAGTTCGAAATAATCACAGCCCAGGCCGGACCTGATGCGCATCTCTTTGGACTCAACTACAATTATGAGATTTGGGCCATTGGTATACCAAATTTAGCTAACGCGATGTGCAACTTTTGAGAAACGGGAACCCTCTTCGAGGAGAGATAATGGGGCGCGCCACGATCTAGCGAATTGTTCCCAGCCTCTCTCCCCTACTCAGCGCCGTAGGCTGTGGAAAAACTTGCACACGGGGTTAGCTAGTTAAATTATTCGCCTTTGTAGGCTTTTTCGAGTTCGCTTATATTCAGTTTACCCTCCATACTAAGCATAGCAGCGCTAACCCGATCAGCTTTAGCAGGGTCTGGATCACGCATCATTATATCCAGGCTTTCCGGCATAATCTGCCATGTCAAACCATATTTGTCCCTGAGCCAGCCACATGACATTATTTCGCCGCCTTCGGATAGCGCTTCCCAAAGCTTATCAATCTCTTCCTGCGTTTTGCAGTTTACTGCTATTGAGATAGCTTCACTAAAAGTATACATTGGACCGCCATTGAGCGCAGTAAAGTTTTGGCCATTCAGTTCAAAGTCTATTGTTGATACATCTCCGGATTTCTTTCCTGCTTCTTTTGCCACTGACTCTGTGAGATACGATGTGTTTATTATTTTTGCATTTTCAAACAGCGATACATAAAGATCTACCGCTTCTTTTGCCTGGTCGTTAAACCAAAGAAAAGTTACTATTTTTTGCATTCGAATCTCCTTAGTTAACGCGATGTGCAAGTTATCTTGCCAAGGAAAAGGCTCATGACTTATCCTCAGAGCAACAAACCAAACGCTTCTGAGGAGAACCGCCATGAACCTTGACGACTTTATTATCACATGTTTTTATTGGATTGACGAGATGATGCCGAGTATTCTTGAAGGAAGGCGCTTGCGCAGGCGTGGCCCGCAGCCCAAACTCACCGACAGCGAGGTGCTGACGATGGAAGTCGTAGGCACCTATCTGGGATTGAATCAAGAGAAAAGGCTCTTGAACTTCTTCCGGCAGCATTATAGGCACTTTTTCCCTGCCTTGCATCAGCTGCACCGCAGCACGTTTGTCCGACAAGCCGCCAATCTGTGGGCAGTCAAAGAGCGCATGTGGTGTTGGGTGCGCGATGAGCTGGTGCGCCATGATCCCTTGGTTGGCATTGTTGAGAGCGTTCCCGTCCCGGTGTGTCGTTTTGCACGAGCTCCCTGGTGTGTGCGCTTTCGTGGCAGCGCTAGCTACGGCAAAGATCATGCTGATCGGCAGACCTTTTACGGTTTTCGTTTGCATCTGCGCTTGGGCTGGCCTGGGGTCATTACTCATGGGTTCCTGGCTCCAGCCAATGAACCTGATGGGGAAATAGCTCCATTGGTTCTGCAAGGGACCCAAGGCATCGTGTTGGGCGACAGAGGTTCCTGGCTGCCCGATCTGCAAGCTGAGTTGCGTGAGCAAGGTCTGCTGCTGCAAGCGCCCTATCGCCGCGCTCATGCGCCGCTGGCCGCAGCCTTTCACAGCCCAGTGCTCGGACGCGTGCGCTATCTCATTGACACCGTTTTCGGGCAATTGACCGACCGCTGTCAGCTCAAACGCGTCTGGGCACGCGATTGTTGGCATCTGCGCAATCGGCTCTTGCGCCTGTTCTTGATGCACACTTTGTGTGTTTGGTTCAATCAGCAAGATGATCTTCCTCGTCTTCTCTTGGACCGCTTCGTTGCTTAAAAAACTTGCACATCGCGTTAGTTAGATTGATAATTACTATGTTAATGGTCGTAACGCAGCCTTTGCTAAAAGATGAGGATAGACCGCATCCCTTCTCCCAATAATATCCGTTCCCTGCGAAAAAAAACTTCTCAGATCTTGCTCTTCTCTTTATACAGTCAGCACCCATTCCCAGAAAAGGTAAGGGATCTTCTCTCAACCGAGGTTCTGACACCAACTTTTTGCCCAATTTGAGTGCGCACCCCTGATCTGCGCATCATACGGCGAGGTGTCGATTGTGGTGGCGCTGCTCATGATTGAAGGCAATTTTTTCACATCGCCCGACCTTGACGAATACCCTGAAAGTGATTGAGACGGTGCGACGGAAGGCCGAAAATAAGGCAAAGGCGGCAACCCAAAGAAAAAGAAGCATATTGAAGAGCGACAGGTCTGGCATCTCATTACCTTCGATGCTTGTCTGAAAAAGCTTGAGCGTTCCGCTGGAGCAGAGGAACCCCAATAAGCACAGGGGCGTAAAAACAAGGGTTTGACTGATCTCTATCCTTGGGATCTCTCGTGCCACTCTGTACCGATACGTCAAAGCGTCTGAACCGCGCACCTAACTGTCAAAAATTCCGTGAGCTGAAGAATTCCAAAATTTACTTCGAGCGAGTTGAGAGCCGCATACAAAAGCGCAAGATTTTCCTATCCATCCTGTCAGGAGCGAGCTAGAATAGCGAAACGGACTAGGTAAGTTTATGCTTTGCAAACATCGCCTTTCTTGCAAGATACATGAGTAGGACAGGATTAGGAGCAAAAGCTTCATGGACGAAACGGCAATAGTAAGCAGGATTGAAGCAACATTCATGCTGTTAGGATATCATACTTACGTCGATGGATTGGTCTGGCCCATGGATGTGCCAGGAGTAACGGCTCGGGTCTCTTCCTTACAAAGCACCTTCCTCAACCGGGTTGGCCTGGCAACCTTTACGGAGGCCAATGTGGATGAGGGCATTGCCCAGGTGCTGGCCAGATATCGACAAGCGGGAAAGTTCTTTGGCTGGTATGTGGGACCAACGAGCCAACCGCACAATCTCGGTGAGCGCCTTGTCGCGGCAGGGCTAACCTATCGAGGAAGCGTCAAAGGCCTTGTCTTGCGCAACTTCGATCAGGCGATTAAGAGCGATCCTACTATCCGTGTCGA
This sequence comes from Ktedonosporobacter rubrisoli, assembly GCF_004208415.1. GTDB lineage: Bacteria > Chloroflexota > Ktedonobacteria > Ktedonobacterales > Ktedonobacteraceae > Ktedonosporobacter > Ktedonosporobacter rubrisoli. The sequence continues at coordinate 1,575,327 of NZ_CP035758.1, forward strand.
GCAGGTCAGCTTCGCCGCGTGGAATGCGCAACGCTCCATGATAGCCCGTGCCTTCGGCCTGGATAGAGAATTGATGAGCATACTCAATCTCTGTTACGGGACAATAAATAAACCAATTGCTTTCTATCTTGCCTATGTGCCGGACCTGGAGGAACCAGTTGCTACCGCAGTCTCTGTATTTGATGGTTATGGGATTGTGGCACTGCTCGGGGCCGCAACCCTTGAAGCCTATCGGAGCAGAGGGATTTACACGGCGATGGTAGCCAAACGCCTGGAGGATGCGCATGTCATGGGAGCCACGACAGCTATCGTGCAGTCTGATCCAGAGACATCAGCACCCATCTTACACAAATTGGGATTTGAGCAGGTCTGCTCTCTTGACTCGTATGCTCCCAGCGAGAAGGTAGAAGAGGCGTAACAAGGTCTTTTCCAGGCGTCTCTATCAGGTTTTGTGCGAACGAGCAGGGAGACAAACGTGAGCTAGCCTTCAAGCAAGTTTCGCCGTATCCACCTCATGGGTGGTCAGCCCTGCTGGATAGTGCAGGAATTTCCTGGCAGTGGATGGGCCGTCGCTGGGCTTAGTATTGTCAGCGGTTCTTGCGCCGCCAGGATGTAGGCCAGGGGCATTGTGCGCCCTTCATCTAGAGCCAGTTCAAAGGCCGCTTCACCAAGCTGCATACAAATAGCGGCTCGTGCTTGCTCGATACTGGCGCGTAGTGCCTGGGGAAGAATGACAGAATCACCCTGACGCGCCTTCTCCGCTGCGCCCCAGAGCTGTGCCGCACAAATTGCCTGTCCCTTGGTAGCTGCCACGGCTGCCAACCCTTCCAGGCAGGGAGCTACCAGCCGGGGATATTCCAGGGCCTGGGACAGACATTGCTCGTACAGCAGACGTGCTCTCTTGCGGTTTCCCTGTAAGGCATATGTACACGCCAGGAGGAACAGCGACCGCGCAAGCTTGCGGCGGTTTCCCGCCTCCTCGTTGAGCCGATGGCATTCGCTTAGCAAGCCGTAGGCCCTGGCAACATCACCCTGTTCGAGGGCATCCTGTCCAAGCAGACTGAGGGCATGGGCGAGTCCCGGATTGTTGCCAGCCTCTCGGCAGAGCGCCACAGCTTCCTCAAGCAAGCTACGGGCTCGCTTTAGCTCTCCCTGGATCAGAGCATTGCGGGCGAGATAGATGAGCGGCCAGGCGAGATCGCCAGCATAGCCAAGTGCCCTGTAGAGCGCCTGACACTCTTGTAGCAATTGCTGAGCTCTGGCATACGCGCCCTGCGCGGAGGTCATGCGCCCCAGGAGCAAAAGGACGGCAGCCGTCCTCCAGGTGTCGCCATTGGCGCGCCAGGTTCGCAGGGACTCCTCAGCCAGGGCATGAGCTAGCATATAATGGCGCTGATGGAAAGCGAGCCCTGCCAGACCTATCAGTGTATGTGCGACCCCTTGCTGGTCTCCAAGCTGCTGACATAGGGACAATTCCTCCTCAACTGTCTCCTCTATACGGGCGTGATCGCCCTGATGCCAGAGAAGCGTTCCTAGGGCAAGGAGGGTCTTCTCGCGTAGAAGAATGCTGTGCTTCTCGCTCGCTGTCAGCAGTCGTTCGAGCATAGAGCGTCCTTCGCTCACACGTCCTCGCGTGACCCAGAAACGCCACAATGCGCTCCCCAGAGCTACAGCTATCTCGATACCACTCCCTTCCTCCTCCTGCTTGCGCTCCAGCGCCCAGAGCAGGACGGCCCGGATGTTCTCGTAGTCCCGCTCCAACAGATCGAGCCACTTGCCGGCATCGCGGCTGAAGAGATACATACTTGACTGCTCCACGAATGCCAGATAGTAGGATGCATATGCCTGCCGCACCGCCTCCAGTTCCCCTTGCTCGCGTAGGCGCTCCAATCCATACTCGCGGAGCGTTTCTAGCATCGTGAGACGTGGCTCCTCGCCCTTTCGCTCGCTTTGCTGCAAGAAACTCTTGTCGATGAGAGAGGTCAGGCCCTCTACTACCTGCAAGGGCAGCTGGCCGTCTTCATTGCTTGTCTGCTCGGTTGCCTGGGCAACGGCGCTGGCGGCCTGTAGCGTACAACCACCGGCGAAGACGGAGAGCCTGCAGAAGAGGCGGCGCTCCTCGTGACTCAAGAGATCGTAGCTCCATTGGAGGGTATTGCGTAACGTCTGTTGACGGAGGGGCAGATCACGTGCACCACCGGTCAAGACGTCGAGCCGATGCTCTAGCTGTTTGAGCAAGGCCTGCGGAGGCAATAGCTTCATGCGTGCTGCGGCCAGTTCGATGGCGAGCGGAAGCCCTTCCAGGCGCATGCAAATCTCGGCTATGGTGCGGGCGTTGGCCTCCGTCAGTTGAAAGTCAGCTTTGATGGACTGAATGCGCTGCAGGAACAGGCGTACCGTTGCCACCTGCTGCAAATCTGCGAGCGGTGGAAGCTGCTTAAGATCGGGCACGGCCAGCGGGGACAGGATGAACTCGTGTTCCCCAGAAAGATGCAAGGCGGCCCGGCTTGTCACCAGGATACTAAGCTGAGAACAGGAAGCGAGCAAATCAACCAGGCGTGGAGCAGCCGCCAGCACCTGCTCGAAGTTGTCGAGGAGCAGCAGCAAGTGTTTCTCCTGGAGGTAATCCTGCACCTGTTCCAATAGGGGACGATCGCCGGCTTCCCATAGGGCCAGGGCCTGGGCGATGGCTGCCGTGACCAGCTCGGGTGTGCTCACTGAAGCCAGCGCAACGCTGCAAGCACCATCGGCAAACTCTGCACTCAAGGCTTGGGCAACTTCCAGCGCTAAGCGTGTTTTGCCTACGCCGCCGGGTCCGACAAGAGTGAGCAGACGCACCGCTGGACGACGCAGGAGCGCACTAAGCTCGGCGACTTCCTGCTCACGCCCAACTAGCGGAGTGAGCGGCGCGGGTAGATGGCGCGCCGCTGGTAGGTGAAAAATCTGTGCAGTGCGCCGGTCTGTAGCCTTGTGTGAACTGAGCAAATTGCCAGCATGAGTTTGAGAGACTGGCCACACCGCCTGGGCTGATGAATCTCGCAGCAAACCGAGATCGCTGGCCTTTAGTTCAAAGAGCTGGCAGAGCCGCTCCACGTAGTATGGACTGGGAAAGGCCTTGCCGCCTTCCCAGCGTGTGACCATCATATAATTAGGGGCGCCAATGCGCTCTGCGACCACCTGCTGTGACCACCCACGCTCCAGGCGAGCCCGACGTAGCAATTGATTGGGGACGGATTGGGCGGCTTTCTTGACCATGACTCTGTTGCTTCCACGTAGCACGCGATGGGATGGGCTGTCTTCCAGACAAGGGACCCGGCAATGCCTCATCGCTTCTCGAAACGGTCTCATCACTCCTTTTTCCTCCCCAAGTATACCACATTGCGTTCATGGGTAATCCTTGTATGTTCGCTAGTTTCTGCCTTACAAGAAATTCACGGATTTACAAATGGCGCAACAATATCTATACTGGAAGGAAAAGAGATTAAAGGAGAATACCATGCCAGAGACAGGAGAGAAGGTCGAAATTCTTACAAAAATCCAGACAGGATATGCTCAGTTTGAGACATTGCTCGCCAGCTTGAGCGAAGAACAGATGACCATTCCTAACGTCAATAGTAACTGGTCAGTCAAAGACAATATCGCTCATATCACTGCCTGGCAAGACTATCTGGTGGAGCAGCTTCAGGGGATAATGACAGGGAAAAAACCTTCACAGTTCCTTCCAGATCTCTCCCTGCCCGACAGCCTTTCTGGCATAGACGAGATCAACGAAGGCATCTACAAGAAGTATAAAGATCGTCCACTGGCGGAGGTGCTGGCTGCCTTCCGAGCCTCTTATCAGCGCGTCCTGGAAGCAGTCAGGGCGATGAGCGAAGAGAGCCTGAACGTGCCTCCTTCCTGGGGTACAAAGAACGATCCCGACTGGCTGCTAATTGCCAGCGATGATCCTGCCAGGTTTATTATTGCCAGCAACACCTACGAACATTATAAGGAGCATAGTGATATCATTCAACACTGGCTGCAACGCTGATTGTGCAAGTTCCCTATGCCTTTGTGGCACGTTCTGTGGCAGGGTTGCATCATACGCCCATGAGGTACACCCCAGGGCGACAATCGATAAGCTGAAAGAAACAAGGCTCCTCGCAGAGAATTTTTGCCCTGAACTTCCCAGCCCTGAAACACTATACAGACGATCATAAGTGCTTTCCGGGTTTCTGTTCAAGTTGTTCGACTGTAGCGGCCTAGTTGATCAGTTTGGTACAAGAGAGGAAAGCGACAAGCCCCTCTCTGTTGGAACTCTTGCAAAAGGTGCCAGGAACATCGGCCCCTGACACCTCTCATGTTTACTCTACTTTGCGACTGGAAAAATCAGCTCTTGCCTGACCTGGCTCAATAGTGTTGCTCCTCAAACCAAAGGAGATGATCCGTGTAGGGAGAATGCGCAACATCTCTGGCGAGAAGGTTTCTACAATCTCTTGACCGCCTTCCGGTAGTGCTTCAACCATCCCACGCACTTCGATCATCCGCGTTTGCCCCGAGGGCAAAACATCATCAACGACAAAGGCCACACGCCCATGACTGACTGCATCACGATACTTTTTTGTTTGCGTCAGCTTATGTCCACCAATATCAATGCTGTCTTCATGAGGGTTATAGCGAAAGGCCACAGGTACCACATGAAGTTCTCCCTTCTCGCTAACAGTTGCCAGCCGGCCGAAGCGCTGGCTTTGCAAATAGACTTGTTCTTCTGAAGTAAAGTTACTCATCAGTCGTTCTCTCTTTACAGTTTCATCGGTTTTCATTACCCATTGCGCTGCCAACCTCCTGTTTTGATCTCCACCGCTCCCAGTGCAGCATGGTATCCAGTGGCTTGCGCGTCGCAGGCTTGAATGTTGTCCCTAGCGTATAAGCGACGGGGATGAGGCCTACTTGCATCACATGTTTGTAAGGGATGCCCAGGATGTCCGCCGCCTCCTGCTCAAATGCGAGATGAAGCGTTGTCAAAACGGTACCCAGACCACGTGAGCGGGCGGCCAGCATAAAGCTCCAGGTCGCAGGCCAGATACCTCCCCAGTGAGCAGCCTGCTCAACAGCAGAGAGATTCCCGGCCCGTCCTTCAATGCAGGGAATAACCAGGACGGGAATCTCGTGGAAGTGTGCGGTTAGATATCGCGCTGGAGCCACTTTCCTGGTCAGGTCTGCGGCTTCCTTCTCAGAGGATGCTGCGGCGATCATCTGTTTGAGCATATCTTCTTGGCCACCAGGAGAAGAGGCGCTTTTACGATAGAGCGCGGCCAATGCTTGCCGAAGCGCCGGGTCAGTGACAACAAGAAAATGCCAGCTCTGTATCCCACCTGGGGTTGGAGCCTGCACGGCAAGAGACAGGCATTCTTGGATCACCTCTGGCTCTACCGGGCGTGTAAAGTCCAGGCGCCGACGTACCGCGCGAGTGGTACTGAGCACTTCGTCAAAGGAAAGATCGAGGATTGGCAAGATGCTTCTTCTCCTGTTTTATTTCTCTGCGAGACTGTCAATTGCCAGGAGTATACCGGATCTGCTACAATGCACGCAAATCATATTAACCATATCCTTATGAAAGTTGCCCATATGAACTTCTCACAACTTCAGTGCTTGGTTGCTCTTGTCGAAACAGGAAGCTTTACTGAAGCTGCCTATACGCTTGACTTGACGCAATCGACGGTAAGTCACGCCCTGGCAGCCCTTGAAAGCGAGTTAGGGGTGACCCTCCTGGAACGCAACCGTAAGGGAGTGGCCGCACTTACCCCCGCTGGTCAAAAGATCATTCCGCGTGTGCGTGCTCTGCTGGCACAGGCCGAGGCCATTGAACAAGAAGCACAAGCACTTCGTGGCGAGGTTTCAGGAAAACTTCGACTAGGGACTGTTCACGCCCTTTATCCAGAGATGCTCGCCAGCGTCTTGATGCGTTTTCGAGCCTTGTACCCCGAGATTGAAGTCGTCCTCTTTGAAGGCACTATGCAAGAGGTGAGCGAGTGGCTCGGAAACAGTGTCATTGATGTTGGCTTCGTGTTCCATTCCGCGTGTGGAATTGAGAGTACACTGATTACGACCGACGAGTTGTGTGTGGTTGTTCCGACAGGGCATCGTCTCCATGCAGAAAACGCTGTGTCTCCAGGGAAGTTGCGTGGAGAAGAGCTGATCATGGAAAAAGCTGGATGTGCATCTCAGTTGATGGAGATGGGAAGCTTTGAGATGGGCAAGGCCAGGCTGCATGTCCGTTATCAGGCCAGTGACAGCGCCACCATCGTTGCGATGGTCCGCGAAGGTCTTGGCATCACGCTGTTGCCGCGTACGATGCTTCCGCGAAAGCTAGAAGGGGTCCTTGCCCTTCCGCTCAATCCACCGCAAGATGTGCCGATTGGACTCGCCGTTCGCCAGCGTTCCACAGCCTCCCCAGGAGCGCAGTTATTTGTCCAGGTGGCACTGACTTGGACACAAGAACAGGCTGCATCGCTTCGAGAAACATAGCTCTCTATACAATCAAACGGACAGGCCGTCCACTGGACTTATACGGTCAGAAGCTTGAACACAAGCTTGCACCAGAACTCGGAAAGCATTTATGATTATCTGTACTATGTGTTCTGTGGCTGAGCTGAGAAGGCAAGGAAACAAAGAATCAACAGGGTACCGATTATTGTGAGCTTCCGTTTATATGGGGTTGCTGAACTTTTTCCTCTGAGATGGCTGTGGGTGTACTTTGCCTGCGTTTGCGCAATGGAATATCTTTGAGGAAAAGCGTGATGACGAGAGCCGCGACCCCCACGCCAAACGTAACAAGAAAAACATGCCCAAGGTTCTGTGCCAGGGCCTGGCGAGCGGCTAGAGAGAGGCCTGTAGCATGTGAACCGGTAGCCAATACCCCTAAGACAGCCGTGCCCAGCAACGACCCCATCGCGCGCAAGTAATTTATCGCTCCCGTGCCGGTGCCCAGGCGCTCTACAGGAGTGGCGTTTTGGCCCGCAATCGTGTAAATGGGCTGAAGTACGCCTATGCCCAGGCCAACGATAATCATATTAATAGTAACCGTCAAGAGTGTTGTCATGGTGTCCATACGAACTAGTAAGAAGAGTCCTAGCAGGAGGATCAGTGCCCCAATGATCGCCAGAAGGTGATAGCGGCCCACTTTGCTAATCAACTGGCCGCCAATGATTGCGCTTATGGCGATGGGGAGAAAGAGCGGGGCGAGGCTGGCGCCGGAATTCGTGGCAGCCTGGCCAAGTATCGTCTGCATGAACAAAGGCAGGTAGAAGATCATGGCGTAGATGATCATGCCAAGCACGAGGGCCAGTAAAGAACTGGCGCTGAATATCTGGCTACGGAAAAGATCGAGCGGTAACAAAGGCTCTGATACTCTGCGCTCAATCGCGAAGAAGGTGAGATAGAGTATCGTTGCCGCGCCAAGCAGCCCAATTACCTGTGGCGATCCCCAGGCGTAAGTAGTACCAGCCCAGGTTAGGGCCAGTAAGAGGCAGATGGTTGCTACAGCTGAAGTCAATGCGCCGGCGAAATCAATGCGGCGCCAGGCCTTCCATCCACTATACGCTCTATGAGAGGTCGAAAGTCGGGAGGGCAGCCAGATTGTGAGGACGAGCAGGGCGAGGATACCCACCGGCATGTTAATATAAAAGACCCAGCGCCAGCCCTCATGGTCAGTTATCCAGCCGCCGAGAGCCGGAGCGACAATCAGCACTAGAGAGAGAATGCTGGCAAAAAGGCCTTGCCAGCGTCCACGCTCCGCAGGCGGGAAGAGGTCGGCGATGAGTGTAAAGACCAACGTCTGCATGAAACCTGCCCCTAGCCCTTGCAGGCCACGAAAGAGAATCAGTTGGGTCATGCTCTGAGCAGTTCCGGCCAGCGCTGATCCGAGCAAAAAGAGCGCAATGCCTGTCAAGACGAAGCCTTTGCGCCCAAACTGGTCGGAGAGCTTACCGACTATGGGAACTACTGTTGTCGAGGTGAGTAGATAGGCGGTCACCACCCAGGAGTATTCTGCAAAACCGTGCAGGGCTTTGACAATTGCCGGCAGCGCGGTGCCAACAATTGTCGCGTCAAGCGCGGAGAGCGCGAGCGTGAGTAACAGGCCGCCAACAAGGGCGGCGAGCCTCCAGCCGCGCGGGTGCTGCGCTTCAATGTCTTCATTCTCGCTGAGAACTGGCGAGCGGTCAGTCATGGAAACCCTCCTCAAAAAGACCTTCATGCTCCGCAAGGGAGATGATGGCTGTTAAGATGTCTATAATTGAGCTCAGATGGGTATCGTCCTTTTCGTTAAGAATAGCGTGTAAGCGCTGTTGCCCCCGACGCTGACGGCCAAGCAAGGCCTCACCTGCTTCGGTTAGGCGTACAAGCGCCCGGCGACGGTCGGCGGGATCATCGGTTCGTTCGACCAGGTGGGCTTGCACCAAGCGGTCAACTTGCAGGCTGGTCGCAGATTGACCAATATGCAAATGCTCAGCAATCTGGTTGATGGTCGCTGGCGCAATATGAAACAGGACCAGGAGTAAGCGAATCTGGGGCAAACTGAGACCCCGGTCAGCCCAATCCTGCGTCAGACGTGCCAGCACGGCTTGCACAAGGCTCTGAAAGAGCGCATGAGCCTGCTGGACTTGTTCCTCATGGGTCATTCTATTTCTCCTTCCATAATAATATGAGTATACGTAATAAAATTTGTAAAGTCAATAATATTGATTAAGCCAATATAAATAAGATTGGCCTACGGCGAAGTTGAGATGGTGCACGGGGAAGAAGGGGATAGACGCAGCATGCGGGTGAAGGATATGACAAACTCTCATATGGGTACCATTTTTGATGAGGGGCGAGGCAGGAGGCTTCTGTTCGTTGCTTATTGCAGATTCACTAGACCTGTTGTGAAAAGAGGAAGAAAAAACAAACTTGCCCAATCCTTTCTTCACTCCATTCAAGTGATCCAGAAGGAGAAACCGATAGAATTGGTTGGCTTTTCTTCGATTCTTGTAGCCCTTATGCAACTGCGATAGAATGGCACTTATAAACGCATCAAGAGAAGAAAGGATTGTTATGGGAAAAATTGAGCCAATTACATTGAGTGGACGCTATGTCCGATTGGAACTGTTGAAGATAGAGCACGCAACTGACCTGTATGAAGTGGGAAAGGATCCAGTATTGTGGAGATATATGTCCGGAAAGGGGCCGCACTCAGTAGGCGATATGGAGGAGTATATCGCGGAGGCATTGCGTGATTACAAGGCGGGGACCGCCCTCCCTTTTGCGATTATCGCGCTGGCGGATGGTCGGGTCGTTGGATCGACGCGGATTGGCAATATTGATCAAGCAAATCGCGGCGTGGAAATCGGCTGGACATGGGTGACACCTGCAGTTCAGCGAAGCGGGATCAATACCGAATGTAAGTATCTCCTCCTGCGCCACGCTTTTGAGGCATTGGGCGCGATTCGTGTCCAACTCAAGACCCATCACCAGAATCTCCAATCGCAGCGGGCGATCGAACGGCTGGGAGCGACGAGAGAGGGAATCCTGCGCAACCATAGAGTCATGGCTGATGGCTTGTATCTCCATTCGGTCATATATAGCGTCATTGAAAGCGAGTGGCCGGTTGTAAAAGCTCACCTGGAAGCGCTGCAGACAATGTATGCATAAGTTGAGTTCGTGCTTATGATCACCTGATTTGATGAACTGGAGGCTAAAGAATTTTTTACATTGTTGTGGCAAGAGAATCGCCAATTTCAATGGTATGCCTCTTGCCTGGGCTGAACGAGCCTTATCAGCTTTTGCGCCGTGTCGGTTTGGGGGAGCGGAGTATAGACGCACAGCTTCAGGTTGGGATCATCGGCTACCAGTAGTGCTGTTGATTGCAATTTAAGCAAGCCGATCTGTGGGTGCATGAGCTCTTTGTGGCCCATATGGGCCTCGCTCACTTCGTGAGCTTCCCACCACTGGCAAAATTCGGGGCTGGCCTGCATCAAATGGTCCCGCCGCCCAATAAACCAGGGCTCGCCGATATCGCGTCCGATGCTGGCACGGAACAGGGCCAGCGTTTCCCTGGCCCAATATTCCCAATGGAGAAAGAGGTCACGCTGCTCGGCGCGGGTAAACATAATCCAGACAAAGTTGCGCTCCCAGGCCGAAAGCGTGTCAAAGTCGATAAAGACCAGCGCAGCAGCCCGATTCCAGCCGACGATATCCCAGCGCGTATTCATTATAAAAGCCGGGTGAGGACTTAGCGCGTCAAGCATGGCTTGCAGATCTGCACTGATGTGCTCCGCATACTTCTGCACGGGGAGTGGAAGCTGTTCGCGGGCCAGCACGTAGAGATAGGTACGCTCATCCTCGCTTAGCTGTAGGGCTTGGGCCAGACTATCCAGGACTTGCGCCGAGACTTGAATCTCCTGTCCTTGCTCCAGCTTGGTATACCAGGTTGGGCTGATCCCGGCCAGCGACGCCAGCTCTTCGCGCCTCAGTCCTGGTGTGCGCCTTTTTCTGGGCCCTGCGGGTAAGCGGAACTGGGATGGAGAGAGTTGCTTGCGGCGTATGCGAAGAAAATGAGCCAGCTCGGCTCTGCGTGACTCATCGCTCATGCGCGGCTCCTTAAGGTGGTACATTTTAAACTAGTCTTGCCTCGGGAATTGTTAAACCCTGCTGTCTGCCGCATACTCTAAGCATGTGATGCACCAGACATAAGCTGACCAGACACATCTCTAACTTGTGAATTAGTTGCATTCTCCACAATTGTACTACAAATATCAGGCGGGGAAAACGCCTTGCGAGAGGAGAACTTTTTCATGCAAGATAATCGAAATGGGGCGCAACAGGAGAGCTTTACCGAACATTCTGCCCTACAACGTCTCTATCTTATGGAGGTTGCCACATTACCCATACCACCTGCTGGGCTACCCATTCCCTGCTATCTATTGGAGACCAGAGACGGCAAACATATTCTTATCGATAGCGGGATACCTGCGGATTTTGTCTCGCCGCCGGGAATGCCGCCGGCCCAACATGGCAAGAATGTTGTGGAGCAACTGGCCATGCTCGGTTTGCAGCCTGCTTCTATTGATATGTTGATCTGTACCCATCTTGACGTCGACCATACCGGCTATCATTCTCAATTTACCAATGCGGAACTGATTTTGCAGCGTGCTGAATATGAGATTGCATGTAGTGGCCATCCGCGCTTTGCGTCCACGCGTCAACAGTGGGACCATTCAGCTCTGCGCTATCGCTTATTGGATGGTGACACTGAACTGCTTCCAGGCTTGAAGGTGCTCAAGACCAGCGGCCATACAAGCGGACATCAATCGGTATTGCTGCAACTGCCGCGAATGGGGAAGGTCCTACTGGCGATTGACGCGATTCTCTGGCAGCACTCTTTCAGGCCCGACCGCGAGAAAGAGCTGCTGGATGAAGATGAGGCGGAGGCGCGAGCTAGCACAATCAAGTTGCTTGAGGTGGCGGAGCACGAGCACGTGGCGCTGACGGTCTTCGGGCACGATGGCCAGCAATGGCAGACGCTCAAAAAGCTCCCCGCGTATTACGAGTAGGATAAGATTCAGACGACAACAAGAATACTATCTATGCTATCATCGTTTGGTCAGGTTGACCTATCTTACTGTTAGTGTGAGGGATGGTCTCATGAAGCGAATTCTTTTAACGGGAATGTCTGGGACTGGCAAATCGACGCTCATCCGCGCGTTGGCTGCGCGCGGATACAAGGCTGTGGATGCCGACTGTGACGAGCTCTCCCAATGGATAGAAGTTAAAGATCCTATGGGGGCTGAAGTCACGCCAGTAGATGGGAACAGGGATTGGGTGTGGCGAGAGGAGCGCATGCACCATCTCTTGTCCACTGAGGACGCCGAGGTGCTGTTCGTGAGCGGTTGCGCGGAGAATATGCCGCAGTTCTTTCCCAGGTTCGATCTTATCGTCTTGCTGAGTGCGCCAGCCTCGATCATCGTAGAAAGATTGCGTAGCAGGACCACCAATCAGTACGGCAAACAGCCCGGCGAGGTCGCTCGCGTACTGCGTTTGGTGGAAAGCGTCGAGCCGCGCTTGCGACGCGCTGCCGATTACGAGATTGATACCAGTCTCCCTCTTGAGCAGGTAATGGCGGCCTTGCTTCGCCTGCTTTAACCACACCATGATCTTGCTATGATATCAGGTAGGGCGAGCCCGGGTTGAGGACGAACTGTTAGTTTTGACAGTAGAAAGAACTATCAGTTCTGACAGCCTGGGAATCGCCCATTGGGACAGAGCGCTAGACTTGCCCTTTGTTTAAAATAGGAATAGTTTAAGGGCTAGAAAAGCCCACTATGAAAAAGTATAGTCTAGATGAGAAAGGGCTAACGATGAGCAAGTTTACTCCTGAAGAGATAGCCTATCTGCAAGATCAACGCCTTGGCCGCTTGGCCACGGTCGGCGCCAACGGCGAGCCCCATGTGGTGCCCGTAGGTTTTCGTTATAATCCCGAGCATGATAGCATCGATATTGGCGGATTTCATATGGGCTCAACAAAAAAGTATCGCGACGCGATTCGCTATGGTCGTGCGGCCTTTGTTGTCGATGATGTCTTACCGCCCTGGCAGCCGCGCATGCTTGAGATTCGCGGGACTGTAGAGGGACTGTCGGAAGGCGGCAAAGAGATTATGCCCCAATTGGCACCCGAGATTGTGCGCATTACGCCAACGCGCATTATTTCCTTTGGCCTCAACACCGAGAGTGAACAGCCTGAACAGGGTCCATCCAGCCGCAAGGTAGGCTAAGCTTGCGAGCTTGGCTTACAATCAGATAGAGCAGCGCTGAAGCACGAGAGAATTACTGCTTTTCTCGTGCTGAGCTTTCTACTGCCGAAAAAGAGTACCACTGTATTCCTGGCCACCGCTCTCTGTTGCTCTCTAAAATTGGGCACAGTAAGATAGTGGGAAGGCTAAGCTTTCCGGGCCGCCTGCAGAATCTTAGCCAGCGTATGGAAGAAGCGCGTGGTCGTAACCGTGCCAAGCTCTTTGAAGACGTAAGAAACTGGTGGCCGGCCATTGATAATATACCAGACCATAAATGCTTCGTGATCGGTTGTGCTGATAACTTCCATATCGTTTTTGGGTGAGCGTAGAGGCAGAGCCAGCGTTTCAGGGATCGCACTTTTCGTGAATACAACGCATAGACGCATATCAGATGTAACGGTAAGATGTTGAAAGGCGTCGCTGGCTCCAAGCTCTTCAAGCTCGGGAATGGTGCGCAAGAACACGGGCACCGCAAAGCCCAGCGCCTCGTAGAGATGGTGCTCAATCCGCGCAACCAGTAGCTCGCGATCAGTTTCCTCAGTTTCGAAGAACACGTTTCCGCTTTGAATATAGCTTCGTACGTTTGTAAAGCCCAATTCTTTAAACAACTCACGCAGGCGCTCCATTTTAACCATGTGGCCACCAACGTTGATGCCGCGCAAAAGCGCAATATAGATCATCAAATCCTCCCGCTATATCTGATACATTGCAGATCTTTTATCTTGAAATAATATACTTGATTATAGCATTGCTCAGGAACAAATGTACGATATGGCTACAATATCCTATTCTCGCTGCAGGCTATAGCGCCGCGTTTATATCAAGATGATGGACCTGCCAGCAGCACGTAGCGCAAGATTCAAGAAGTTTTATGTTTAGCTATCTTGTTATACTAAGGCGGTTATTTGCTGTGAAGAGTGCCCAGGCGCTCAGCTGCTATTTCTCAACAACGCGGCTTGAGAAGAAAGCGAGATGGATCTTGATTGGCGAAGCAAAGCTAGAGGAGCGTAGTGCTCAGCCTTATATGGGCCTTAGAACACAGATCAGTATGCAGGAATTTGGACCAGCCATACCGCAGCTGTTTGGAGAAGTATTTGCCTGGCTAGAAAAGCGAGGAATAGCGCCGGCTGGAGCTCCCTTTATTCGCTACCATGTTATCAATATGGCGGCAAAGATGGATATCGAGGCTGGCGTTCCCATTGCCAGCATCCTGGCTGGTGATGAGCGTGTCAAAGCTAGTATTCTGCCGGGTGGGCGGTATGCCTCGCTCGTATTTACAGGAGTAGAGAATGGTCTTGCCGCGAATAAGGCGCTGTTGGATTGGGGAGCGCAACACGCTTTGAGATGGGATCAGTGGGAGGCTGAGAACGGCGAGGCCTTCGGTTCGCGGGTCGAGTTCTCGCTTACCAATCCGGCTGAAGAGCCGAATCCGGCAAACTGGCAAACCCAGATTGCGATTCGGCTGGCCGATGAGCGCACTCACTAGCGCCGCGTTGGATAACTCGTGGCGAACCGCAGGGGTGCGCTAGTCGGTTCGGCGCTCAGCAACAAAGCATAGAGCGACTATGAAGCCGAGCGCCACGACTCCTCCGGCAATAATAAAGGCAATGTGCATATCAGCGATAAACGTTTGTGGCTTGCCTACTAGCGCGCCCAGGATCGCCACGCCCAGAACACCACCAACCTGCCGGCTGGCATTGAGGATACCCGAGGCTATTCCTGACTGCTCTTTCGGCGCGTGGGAGATGGCAGCTTCAGTCATTGCTGGTAAGACGAGCGAAAGCCCGAAGCCAAGCAGGGCGAGCATACATGCAATCAGTGGGTAGCTGCTCTTGGCGTCAATAAGCCAGAAGCCCAGGCAGGCTGGTATGCTGATCAGCAGCCCGCAGAGCATCACGCCTTTGGCCCCAATTCTGCTCAGGAGCTTTCCCGCGATCAGCGTTGCCAGAAGCGCGAAGCCAAATTCGGGAATGAGGGCGAAACCGGTAGCCGAAGCGCTATAATGTCTCACTTGCTGCAAGAAGAGGCTCAAGATAAAGAGTGAGCTATAGAATGTGAAGGTCTGGCAGACGGCAACTATATTCGCCGCTGAAAAGGTGCGCTCGTGCAGCATCTTGAGCGGAAACATGGGTGAGCTAGCCCTCTGTTCGCGCCAGAGAAACAGCAGCAGGAAGAGGATACATCCTGCGTAGGCCACGAGTATAGAGGGCGAACTTATGCCCAGAGCACTGCCTTCAATCAAGGCAAAGGTTAATAAGGCGAGCGTGGCTATGCTTGTGAGTTGGCCTGTTAGATCAAGGCTGCGTCCTCCCTGAGAAGTTCCCGGAGCCACAAAGCGGTATGTCAGCAAAAAGCAGAGTATTCCGATAGGCAGATTGAGCAGAAAGACACTACGCCAGCTCAGAGCGTTTACCAGCAAGCCGCCAAGAATAGGCCCGGAGACAGCGGCGATAGTTGCCACAGCCGCCCAGATACCGATTGCTCGTCCCCTTGCCCGGGCTTCGGGAAAAGTTGTATTTATAAGAGCTAGCGTTGTCGGAACAAGCAGGGCCGCGCCCAATCCCTGGAAAGCGCGCGCTATTTGCAAGACGAACAGGCTAGGAGCGGCTCCGCACAGTGTTGAGGCAAGGGTAAAGAGCGTGACCCCGCCTAAAAAGACTCGTCTTCCTCCTAGCCTATCGCCAAGTGCGCCTCCCGTGAGCAAAAAACTGGCGAAGACGAGAGAATAACCATCCACAATCCACTGAAGCCCGGTAACATCTGCTCCCAATTGTTGCTTGATATTGACAAGAGCAACGTTTACAACGGTTAAATCAAGAATGGTCATAAAGTAACCAGTACAAATGGCGATCAGAGGCAGCGTATAACGCATCTCAACCTGTCGACCAGACGTATCTACCATATATCCTCCTTCTTTCAGACCCTGCAAGATGAATTCATTACTAAAATGGCCCGTGCGCTGTTTTTGGACGGGCGATCTTCAAGCTCTCTATAATCAAACCAGAACAAATAACACTGACGTACTGCTGTCAGCATGACCAGATCATAGAGAACAGGCCTACTCTTGAACCTGCTATAGCGGAGCTCATCCTTCTAGCGATAGCGCGACAGGTCCTTTAATTGCTCTGTAGTACAATAATGTTGGGTGTGATTCTGCTCTGCTCTGTTAGCAACCGCTTGCGGACGCGCTGACTCTTCCTCTCAATCGCCGCAAGGCGCTCTTCCAATTCCTTGATGCGTTGGCGCACCTGGCGCTTATGAGTCTCCAGCAGAGCTAGCTCTGTAGCCGCGGGCGCGCCCTGACGCCGTAGGTCGGCAAAGATTTGCATTTGGCGAATAGGCATGCCTGTATTGCGCAAACACTGCAGGAACTCGATCCAGAAGAGATCATCGGCAGTATAGCGACGATGGCCGCTCATGGCGCGATTCACCGGATCAATCAGGCCAACACGTTCATAGTAGCGCAGCGTATGCACGCTTAAGCCTGTGCGCGCCGCTGCCTCTTGAATTGTAAGTAGTTCTTCCATGCTCAAAGTATAGAATTTGGAGTGCACTCGAAGTCAAGGGAAATTTTTGCCTTGACATTCTCGAAATGCTGGTATATATTTCCTAAAAAGTGGTACGTACCAAATTGAGAATGGTTCTGTCTTGAGAATGTACTCGGAGCAGGATCGGCATTGTAAGCTGTGGCGTCAGGAGGAGTAAAAGCGCCGATTTATTTATTGCCCCTGACGCAATAATTCCTGGCCTTGCGCCCCGTGGTAACTGCGACGTTATCAGCAATAAGGAGAAGAGACATGAAACAAATTGGGATTGGCGTGATTGGTCTGGGTGAAATGGGATTGAGTCATGCAAATATCTATGCTCAATTACCTGATGTACGTCTTATTGGTATTTATGATATCAATAGTGCCCTGGCCAGCACTATTGCCCAACGTCTAGGCACGCAAGCTTTTCCCAGTCTTGAAGCACTCCTGGCCGCGCCAGAAATCGAGGCCGTGAGTATCTGCACTCCTGATAACCTGCATTATGAGAGCACCGTGCAAGCCCTCAATGCTGGCAAGCATATTCTGCTTGAGAAGCCTCTGACAGTTGATCTCACCGAGGGTCGGGAGCTTGTGCGGCGCGCCGAGCAGAGCCCACAGGTCTTTATGGTTGGCCACGTCCTGCGTTTTGATCCCCGCTATTATCTCACCAGGCAAGAAGTTGCCGAGGGCAATATCGGTGACCTCATCCATCTTTACGCGCGCCGCAATAACCTGCTCACCAATGCGCGCCGCTTACGAGGCCGCACATCGGTAGCAATGTTCCTGGGTGTGCATGACATTGACGTCATGCTCTGGCTTATGGAAAGCAGCGTCGAGACGGTTTATGCTTCCGCAACTAGCAATCTCCTCAAAGATCTAGGCGTTGCCGATACGATCATGGCTACCTTGCGTTTCACCTCTGGAGCCGTTGGGGCCTTAGAGGTTTCGTGGGTGCTGCCCGAGCAGTTTGTCTCAGGCATCGATGCTCGCCTTGAAGTGATGGGAACCCAGGGCGCCATCTATGTGGATATTCACAACCAGGGTTTGCGCGTCTTCAAGCATGGACAACTCACCTATCCAGATATCAGCTACGGAACCCAGCTTAACGGGCGTTTCATCGGTATTCTCAAAGAAGAATTGGCCGAGTTCATTCTCGCCATTAAGGAAGGTCGTCCCAGCCCTGTTTCGGCCCGCGAGGCATACCGCGCCGTAGAGGTTGCCGTAGCTATCGAAGAATCGGCGCGTACGGGTGAAGTTGTGCGCCTGGCAACTGAGAAACGAGCCCAGCAGCCCTGAGTAAGGCTGCTCTAACTCGCTTAATTGTCGTGCCAGTTGCCAGCAAGACTGGGTATATCTGGAAGGGGGACGGAAGCTATGTTGAAACGAGTTACTGTCGCGCTCCTCACAGGCGTCATGCTGCTTTGTGCGGCCTGTGGTACGGCTCCTATGGTTCATGGGACGCCCGATAAGCCCTTTGCCGGCCAGACCGTCAATGTGCTCATGGAACAGCATACAAGCAGCGATGCGATTCGGCAGCTATTGCCAGAGTTTGAGAAGACGACAGGCATCAAGGTAAATCTGGATATTGTGCCTTATGATAACCTGACTTCAAAGGCGCTTCTGGGCTTTAGCCAGGGTAGCGATCAGTATGATGTGGTATTTGACGACTGGATTCATGGCCTGGCTTATGCCAAAGCCGGCTATATTGTACCGCTTGCGCCTTACGCGCAGAAGCTGAGCAGCTATTACCATGAGCAGGACTTTTATGCGCCGTATATTCAAATGCCACGGTATGATAAGCAGTTGTATGGTTTACCTGTCTACGGTGAAAGCACGTTTTTGATGTACCGCAAAGATTTGTTTGAAAAGTATCATATTGCGGTGCCGAAGACGATGAACGAGCTTGAAGCGGCGGCCCAGAAGATCTATAGCGCAACTGATGGCAAGGTCTATGGTATTACCCTGCGTGGACAGCAAGGCATTCAAAATGTCTATGTCTGGTCAGCTTTTCTTTGGGCCTTTGGCGGCCAATGGTTGCAGGGCAATCACGTAGCCCTTGATAGTCAACAGGCGCTGAAGGCGCTTAAGTTCTACACTGATCTGCTCAATCGTTATGGGCCGCCGGGTGTAGCTAACTTTGGCTGGCAGGAGAATCGCTTGCTCTTCCAGCAGGGCAAAGCTGCCATGACCATCGATGCCACTGTCAATGGCGCCTACAATGAAGATCCTGCGCAATCCTCGATTGTTGGCAAAGTGGGTTATGCGCCCGTGCCAACTGCCGTAGCCGATCCTGTCGGCAGCCCCTCTTCGCTTGAGGTACACGGGCTCTATCTCTCAAAGTTCAGCACCCATCCCGAGGCCGCCTGGCTGTTTATGTCCTGGGCCACCTCCAAGCAGGTGCAACTTCAGCGCATGCAGATCAGCCCGGATTCAGGGGTGACGGCCCTGGCGGCCATCGATAGCCAGACCTTTAAAGATCGCTATGGAGCTTTCCGCGAGACCATGCTAGCCTCATTGGCGCGTGGCAATAGTAATTATCTGCCCCAGATTCCGCAGTCAAACCAGATCATTAATTATGCTGGTATCGCTATTGCTCAGGCGCTGGTCGGTGCGCAAAAGCCGGATGCTGCGCTCGCTTCAGCCGCGCGGCAGTGCAATCAATTGCTGGGAGGCTGAAAATGGCGTTGATGCTTCCGCCTGGTTGTTGAGATGAGCAAAAGGAGACATATGCTATGGCTTTTACCCCATCGGCTTCTGCTTCAGTAGAGGAGCGATCAGCGTTTGTGAGTCCGCCACCCGACTATCATAACCGGCGCAAGGCCAGGGCGCGGGTGCCTTATTACTTTGTGCTGCCGGCTGTTCTTGTGCTGGCGCTCATCGGCATCTTCCCCTTTTTCTATGCTATCTTCATGAGCATGCGCTCGCTCAACCTGCTCGATCCAAGCAATGATCGGATGGTCTGGCTGCTCAATTTCGTGCGCCTGGCGCAGGACGAGCGGGCCTGGCATTCCTTGCTGATTACCCTGTTTTATACAGTGGGGGCAATCGTGCTTGAGGTGGTGCTCGGGCTGGCCATTTCGCTGTTGCTCAATCGCGATTTCCGGGGTCGTGCGCTGGTGCGCGGGCTGCTCCTGATCCCTATCGTCATGACGCCGGTTGTTGTAGGGCTGCTCTGGCGCATCTTTTACGATCCCAGCGCAGGCATTATCAATTATGTGCTGGGACAAATCGGTCTGGGCAGCCAGCATGATTGGCTGGGCAATATTCATACCGCCCTGGGCGCTCTGATCGTGACTGATGTCTGGCAGTGGACGCCATTTGTGATCCTGATCACCATGGCAGGCTTGGAATCGCTGCCACAGGAGCCCTTCGAGGCTGCTTACATCGATGGAGCCTCGAAATGGCAGGCCTTTATCTATGTCACGCTGCCCCTGCTGCGGCGCACGCTTGCCGTGGCCTTGATCCTGCGTACCATTGATTGCCTGAAGACGTTTGATACGATCTATGTGATGACGCAGGGCGGGCCTGGTCTGGCCACAGAGACTGCCAATCTCTATGCCTATATTCAGGGCTTCAATTACTTTGATGTGAGCTATGCGACGGCCTTCGCTTTGGTTTTCACAATTGTGCTCACGATTGTAGTGACGACGCTTGTACGCAAGTTTGTCTTTGTGAAGCAAGTTGAAGAAGGAGCATAGCGCCTTCTCGCCTGCTAAGAAGGGCGCGTAGGAGAGGGAGAATAGATTATGCAGATGTCGGTACGCCAACCAGCCTATGCACGAGCCGTGCGACGCGTGCTGTTCTGGCTAGCTGTGATCGTCGTGCTTGTCTTCTTTTTGTTTCCGCCGGTCTGGCTGTTATTGACTTCGCTCAAAAACTATAAAGATGCGTTTGCCATGCCGCCGGTGCTCATTTTTAAGCCGATCCTTGATAATTATGTGCAGGTGCTGGGCAATGCCGATTTTCTTGGTTATGCCTGGCATAGCGTGGTGGTGGCGATAGTTTCGAGCGGGCTCTCGCTGCTTATCGGAGCTCCGGCGGCCTATGCGCTGGCCAAGATGCGCTTTAAGGGTCGCGATGATCTTGCCCTCTTTGTGTTGGGATCGCGCATAGCGCCGCCGCTTATGCTGCTTTTCCCGCTGTATCTTATCTTCTTTCATATTCATGTGCTGAACTCGCTGCCGGCCCTGATCGTGACCTATATTACGATGGAGCTGCCCTTTACGGTCTGGATTCTTTCGACCTTCTTTGAGGATGTGCCTGATGAGATTCGCGAGGCAGCCCTTGTGGATGGCGAGGGCGAGTTTGGGGCGTTCTTGCACGTGATGTTGCCCTTGATCCGTTCCGGCCTGGCGGCAACTGCCATTCTGTGTATTATCCAGTCCTGGAATGAGTTCTTGTTTGCGCTGATCTTGTCAGGGAACCATAGCAGTACTTTGCCAGTTGGCATTACTTCCTTTATGACCTTCCAGGGAACCCAGTGGGGACCGCTGACGGCTGCGGGCACGCTGGTGATGATTCCGATCCTTATCTTTTGTCTACTTGTGCAGAAACCTCTAGTGCGAGGAATGACCCTCGGTGCGGTAAAATAGGAAGAGTCGCCTGGAGCTTTATGGGTAAGCTGGAGAATCCCGGGTCTGCCTGATAGTGATGCTCGTCAGTCTTGCGGGTCCCGTGTTTGCCTACCGCTTAGCCTGGTAGGGAAGGAGGGAGCGGGTATCGTGCCGGGGACAAATGATAGGAGGAGAGAAGAGAGGTATGATGATTAATCATCGGGGGCCTGAGCCGTTAAGTGGCGAGGGCGAACCGCTTTATACCCGGCTGCGGGATCGTCTGGCCACCGATCTGGCGGCAGGACGCTGGGAGCCGGGGTCGCGCTTGCCCTCGGAGCGCGCTTTGAGCGAGCAGTATGGATGCAGCCGTTTGACCGTGCGCCAGGCCCTGTCCGAGCTAGAAGAGGCTGGCTTGCTAATACGCCGACGAGGATCAGGGACGTTTGTCGCCCAGCAATTGTTGATTCGCAAGAATTTTCGTGGTCTCTCCAGCTTTAGCGACGATATGCGGCAGCGCGGCCTGGTTCCGGGCTCGGTTGTCCTGCAACAGATGCTGGCCTTTCCCAATTCTGAACAAAGGCGCCTGTTAGGGATCGCGCCTCACGAGGGCGCCGTAATTGTGAAGCGTTTGCGCCTGGCCAATGAGATTCCTATGGCTCTGGAGACCGCTATCTTGCCAGCCGCGCTCTGTCCAGGCTTAGAGCAGCACGGTGATCTCGACAAAACCTCGCTTTATGAGATTCTTGAGCGCGAATATGGTTTGGTGCCAGACCACGCGCAGGAAGTCGTAGAGGCAATGCTGGCCGGACCCGAAGAGGCGCAGCTATTGAAGGTGGATGTCGGGGCGGCTCTATTGCGCATTAGACGCCTTACCTTTGACAAGAATCGCCGCCCTTTCGAGCATGTAGAGTCGCTCTATTGTGGCGATAAGTATAGCCTGGGCCTGACTGTGCGCAAATTGCATAAAAGTCAGGGTCTTCAGCCAGAGATACAGATCTGATGGACCAGGCCCTGAACAAGCCAGGTTGTAACTTGCTCAGGGCTGTATAAAGCTGATGCAATGCCTGCTTAGCAGTAGGCTAGTTTACTCTGCTTCCTGCCTCTACACTCAAGATGTCCTGCTGAGGTGAGGCCATCAGGGCATGTAGCTGCCGCCGCCAGCGGATAGATAGTTGCCGGTGAGGTAGCCAGCCTCATCGAGGGCCAGCAGGAGAATCGCGCCAGCAATATCTTCGGGTTGGGCGATGCGGCGTAAGGGCAGGCTCTGGCTAATTATCTCCTTGCGGCCTTGAATTATCGGTGCCGAGGCCTCGGTTTCAACTGCACCCGGCGCCACGACGTTAACCCGCACGCCATGCGGACCTAACTCGCGGGCCAGCACCTTCATCAAGGCGTCAATGCCGGCCTTGCCGGAGGCCAGGGCGCTGCTGCGTTCGGAGGTTGTGCGTGCGGCCAGGCTGCTTACAGCGATCAGGTTGCCGCGTTTGCGCTCAACCATTAGGGGTGCCACGATCCGCGCGGGAAGGTAAACGCCGGCCAGCGTGCGCAACACCATCTGTTGATAGAGCTGCCAATTTGACTCTAGAAAAGGTACAAAGAGGGCCTGGCTGCGTTCCTCGTTGCTTGTATCGAGAGTCCTGTTGCCGGCTATCGCATTCATGACAAGAGTATCAAGCGGGCCCAACTCTTGCTCAACCTGCCGTACCATAGCCTCAATCTGCTGCGCATCGTCAACGCTGGCTTGCACGGCTATAGCGCGCCCTCCATGCGCTTTGATAGAAGCGACGACTTCCTGAGCTCTGGCGGCGCTGGCATTATAATTGACGCCTACGGCCGCGCCATGCTGAGCAAACAGGCGTGCGGTGGCCGCGCCTATGCCCCTGCTCGCGCCAGTGATCAGAGCTACATGCCCCTGTAGGAGCTGGCTGCGTGGTCCCTGGGCCTGCTTTGGGCTTGCTATTTCTCCCATTTTTGTTCTTCCAACCTTTCTGAGAACTTCTTATAGTCATAATTCAATCTGACTGAAAGTGGTAAGCTATCTGGCGGCCGGTACAGATTTTTTATGCTCTCAAGAGTTACTTTACGGGAGTATGGCATTTCTGGCAAGAAGGCACTAAAAAGTGCTCTAGGTATCTAAAGGATACCAATTCTTTGGCAATGGAGGATAAGTGGTCCGGTCGGGATAACAAAAAGTGGCTCTTGCCATAGATCCGCCAGCGTTCTATAGTGATAAGAAAAGAGGCTGTGAGCCATCTTCTAAGCTTGCTCATGCCTCTTAGATCCTCAGTACATGCGGTACCGGCAACTACCAATTAGATTTGAGCTCGTGCCAATAGAAGGGATTGTAATATGGGTTCCAGAAGCCAAAAAGAGAAGGCTACCTATTTTCGCCAGCTGCATCGCGGGCCTGAGATGCTCGTTCTTCCCAACATCTGGGATGCGGCCAGCGCGCGTATTATAGAACAGGCTGGCTTTCCAGCCATTGCCACAACTAGCTCTGGCCTGGCCGCTGCCCTGGGCTATAGCGATGGTCAGCACCTTAGCCGTGAGTTGCTCATTGAGGCGCTGGCGCGCATCACTCGTGTCGTCGAGGGGCCAGTCACTGCGGATATTGAGGCGGGCTTCGGCAATTCAATTGCCGAGGTTGTGCAGACTGTCAAGGAGGTCATTTCGGCCGGGGTCGTTGGCATCAATATTGAAGATTCGCCTAAGCAGGGACAAAAGGCCTTGCTTGATATTGCTTATCAGGTAGAGCTCATTCAGGCCTTGCGCGAGCTGGCTACTACGCTGGATGTACCATTTGTGATTAATGCGCGTACCGATGTGCTTTTGCTGGGCATCGGTGAGCCTGAAGGGCGCTTTGCCCACACAGTGCAGCGGGCCAATGCCTATCTACAGGCGGGAGCCGATTGCGTATATCCCATCGGCTATTTCGATCAAGAGCTCATTGCCAACCTGGTCAAGGCCATTAATGGACCAGTAAATATTATGGGCAGTTCGTCGGGGCCGACTTTGCCGGAACTGGAGCGCCTGGGAGTTGCTCGCGTAAGTCTGGCTGGCGGCGTGATGCGCTCTATACTCGGGCATCTGCGCGCAATTGCTCAGGAGCTACGCGAGCATGGTACCTATACGAAGATGAGCAGCGCTGAGCTAGCAGGCGCAGAGTTCCGCACGCTTTTTTCAGATTGACGCCTGACTAGCGCTTGCCCTCTGCTTACCCGAGAGCGCTCTAACGACCGGCCAGCACCAGTTAAACGCCTTACGGTCTAGAAAATAAAATATGTGAGACTGCTAAAGTCGGGGAAGCTTCTCATCTCTCACTTCTCCCCTGGCCGCCAAAGCCAGTTTTGCCAAAATGGTCCTGCCTAAGTTGGAGGAAATGGCTCTGTTAACAGAGCCATTCTTGTGCTATTATAGCCCTACAAATGAGAAATATGCCGCAAAAACAAAAAGGAGTTTTGAGATGGAAGCCAGAATGGATTATGCAAAGGCCGCGCCTGGAGCTATGAAAGCTATGAACGGATTAGAAAAGTATCTTGCGAATTGTGGCCTTGATGCTGCTTTACTGGATCTGGTAAGGCTGCGCGCCTCGCAGATCAATGGCTGTGCCTACTGCGTAGATATGCATAGCCTTGATTTGCGCGCAGGTGGCGAGAGCGAGCAGCGTATCTATGCTCTGCCCGTCTGGCGGGAGACACCTTTCTTTAGCGAGCGTGAGCGTGCGGCCCTGCTCTGGACAGAAAAGCTTACCTTGATCTCAATTGATCATGTGCCTAGCGAAGTTTTTGAGGAGGTGCGTAGACATTTCAGCGAAGAGGAGCTGGCTAACCTCACGCTGGCCATTGCAACCATTAATGCCTGGAACCGCTTTGGCATTAGCTTCCGCGACGTTCCCGGTCAGTATACGCCCAGCAAACGTTAGGCGCTTAGATGTGGACCAGGCAAGCCCTTGCCGGTCCACTTTGTTTTCCTCATTTGACACGCATAGGGATTTCTTATAGCCATGTTGCCTGGCTCGCAAGCTGTGATTAGCATGAGGCTATGCTTTGCTGGCCCAGAAGCGCGCCACGAACGAGCAGGCGCAGAATTGTGGGGATTGCATTTCCTCTATTGCCCTCTGGCGCAACGCTTCAAGTGCTTGCTCCGTTTCGCCTGTGACGCGGGCAAGAAATGGGATGAGCAGGCGAAAGGCGATTGACCAATCCAGCACTGATTCCTGGTGTGTGCTCTCTCCGAAAGAATAATTAAATAGAAAAGCCTCGTGACGAATAGCGCTAAAGCCAGCTTCTTTGAGCAAAGAGGGATATACGGCAACAAGACCATTATGATCGCCCTCTGCAGTAAAGCAGTAGCCAGTCTGATGGAAGGCCCGCATCGCCAGGCTTACCAGGCGCGTCAGGGAAGGGCTGTTTGAACTGCCCATATCGTCGATTTCTGTACCCACCAGCAGGCCTCCTGGTTTAAGCACGCGTATGCATTCTTTGAGGAGGGCGGGCCAGAGCGTTGGCGAAAGAAACCCTCCTATCAAACGCGCGTGAATAAGATCAAAGCTGGCGTTGGGGAAGGATAGAGGTCCGGTGGCATTCATGGTGCAAAAGTGGAGATGCTGCAAACCTTCTTCTTTGGCGATTGATTGGGCATACTGCGTCATAACCTCAGAAATATCGATTCCGACGATCTCTATGCTGCGCTGAGACCTGGCGAGTTCGAGTGACCATTCGCCTGGCCCACTACCGAGGTCAAGGATGCACTGGCCGGAGCGCAGCTGAACCCCGGGAGGTAAGAGTCCCATAGTCGAGGTAAATATGCGCGCCTGGCGCGTGAGACGGGCCATCTCTGCCACATTCTCGGCATCGATAGGGTAACGGGTTTCGGGCGAGGGAGTTGTGCCTTCCATGCTGTCTTTCTCCTCCTACACTAATTGAAGTAAATGGGACAGCGTTAGTATAGCATATAAACACTTTGTGGGGAGATTCGGTTGATTTATTGCTGTGATGTAATGTCCATGTTAAACTGCATGAGGAACCAGAATATCTTTAGGTAGCTTCATGCTCTGTGTGACTATAGCATGTAGTCTGCTCCAAGACATCCTGGTTGGTAAGGGCTAGAAGGTTACGGGCAAGCTGCTGAGGCTGCGCAAGGAGATATGCGGCCGCCAGGTCAGCTCCTCAAACTTAACGGCCAGGCGCAGATTGGGCAGGCGTTGCAGTAAGCTTGTAAAGGCGATCTGAGCCTCCAGGCGAGCCAACGGAGCGCCAAGACAGTAATGAATGCCCTTGCCAAAGGCGATATGCCTGTTCTCCGCACGGGTGATATCCAGCCTCTCTGGCTCTGCGAATTGCTCTGGATCGGTATCGGCACCGACCAGAGAGACGAAGACCAACTCGCCTCGCTTGATGCTTTCTCCCCTATAACTATATCCTCGCTGGCCCAGCGTGGAGGCGTAGTGGTGACCGGAGCCGTGTAGCGCAGGAACTCTTCGACAGCTGAGGGAACAAGAGAGAGATCACGCTGTAACATGCGCATCTGCTCGGGATGTTGCAAGAGGGCTAAGGTGCCATTGCCAATAAGATTTACAGTTGTCTCGTGCCCGGCGAAGATGAGGAGCCAGAGCATAGAGGTCAGTTCGTTTTCGCTGATCTTGTCACCTCCCTCCTCTACCTGAGCCAGGCTGCTCGTAAGATCGTCGCCGGGATGAAGGCGCTTGTGTACGGTAAATGTCCTAAGATAATTGATGAGGTTGATCGTCTCTGCCGAGACGTCAAAGGGGCCTGCTGAAGGGTCCAATCCCGTGTTAAGCATGCTGGACCAGGAGCGAATCTGCTGGCGGTCTTCGCTGGGAATGCCTAGCATTTCTGAAATGACTGTGATCGGGAGCGGGAAGGCAAAATCACTAATCAAGTCAATTGCGCCTCTCGGCTCAAGCGCATCAAGTAACTCGTCGGTGATTTGCTGAATGCGTGGGCGCAGCTGTTCGATCATGCGCGGAGTGAAGGCTTTAGAGATCAGATGGCGCATCCGAGTATGATCTGGCGGGTCCATAGAGATGAGGCTATTCAGCAGAGGGCTAAGCAATTCTGCGTCACGGGGGCGTGGCTTTTGCTGCTCCTGCCCGTTTAAGGTGTGCCGTTGATCTTTCACAAAGCGCGGATCTTTGAGAATATCCTGGCCGAGAGCATAATTCGTGACGATCCAGGCTCGCTGCTCACCCTGAAGCATGTAAGGATAGAGCGGCCGCGAAGCGCGTAATTGAGCATAGAATGGATGTGGATTACCTAAGACCTTCTGGTCGATAAAATCGTAAGCTTGCGGTTGAAGCATATTCTACTCTCCTTTTTTCTCTCTTCATTGTCAAATCGTCAAAAAGGGTCCTATGACGTTCAGTAGCTAGTTATGCGACAGGTTGTCGTATACTCAACAATCTGTTACTATAGAGAAGTGTAAGCCGGAGATAGATCAGGGGCAAGTGACAACAATTGTAGCCTGTTGTTTATGCAACAAAGAGGAAAAAATGTCGCAAGAGCAAACTGATTTGCGCGTGAAGCGAAGCCATAAACTGCTTCGCGATGCCTTCATCGAGCTGATAGCTGAGAAGCGCTTTGATGAGATTACTGTTGGCGATATTTCTGCGCGGGCCATGGTCAACCGAGCTACATTCTATCGCCACTATCAAGATAAGTATGATCTAGTCGAGAAGATCTTTACTGATGAAGTAGGCGCACTTCTGCGTGAGCTAGGCACCTCCCCCGGAGGGCCAAAAAGGATTAACCCTGAAAAGCCGGCGGAGGCCTGGGTAAAAATGTTTGAACGTATCTCCAGGCATGCCAAGCTCTATCGTGCTTTGCTGGGCCACAATGGAAGCCCCTGGTTTGCGGCCCGGTTGCGCGATTGGGTAGTCGAGGTAATCAACGAGAGAGAGCTACTGCGCTTGCGTAAACAGAGCACGGAGCAGCACGCAAAGCCAAATGCTCTACCACAAGAAGCGGCAATCTCCCTCGCGGCCAGCTTATTTATCAATGCTATCTCCTGGTGGCTGGAAAATGAGATGCCTTGCTCGCCCAGGCAGATGGCTTCCTGGACGTTGATGTTTTTCTCCTATGGCTATCTACGCGCACTCGATCTGGAACCCGATCCTTATGTTAGCTTTGCCCTAGAATAAGAAAGAAAGCTGGGAGACATTGGAGTATGAGAACATTGGTAACTTGCATGGGCGAATGCCTTATCGATTTCCTGCCAGTTCCAAATGGTAACGCCCACGATTTTCGGATGCACCCGGCTGGCGCGCCCTTAAATATCGCTGTGGGAATTGCGCGTTTGGATCAGCCAGCGGCCTTTGTCTGTAAGGTTGCTGATGATTATTTTGGCCGCTTCTTGCGCGACTATATTGTGGCCGAGGGAGTTGATTCGCGCTTCCTGGCGATTGCGCCGGGACGCAGCACGCTGGCCTTTGTGACGATGGAAGATGGCCATCCCTCCTTCAATTTTTACGGTGAGGGAGCGGCTGACGCCCTGCTCACGCCCGCCGATATTTCTGCTGCCTTGTTCGAGGAGACTGCAATTTTTCATACCGGTTCATTCAGTCTGATGCGTGGCACAACGCCGCAGGCAGCTCTAGTAGCCGTAGAGCGGCTCAAAGGGAAAGCCTTGCTCTCGCTTGATCCAAATATTCGTCCCACGATTATTGAGGATGAAGCCAGCTATAGGGCTCTACTGCAGCACCTCTTTGCCCTGGTTGACATGCTTAAGCTCAGCGATGCAGATCTAGCCTGGTTGCTGCCTGGCAAGACAAATGAAGAGGCGCTGGTGGAACTTAGTGCGTATGGTCCCGCACTGGTGATAGTGACCTGTGGCGCTGAGGGCGCACTGGCCCTCCGTTCTCAGGGGGCGCCTATGCGTGTACCGGGCTTTGCCGTAGATGTTGTAGATACTGTGGGTGCCGGGGATGCCTTCTGTGCCGGATTGCTGGCGCGTTGTGCGCAGCTGGGAATCGTAAGGCGCGAGGCCTTGCAAGAGCTTGCGGACGAGGATGTAGAAGCTCTCTTGCTGCGGGCTTCAGCGGCGGCGGCGCTCAATTGTACGCGGGCCGGCGCCAATCCTCCACGACCGGCTGAGATCGAGGCATTTCTGCAGGCGCGCCAGCGCTGAAGCTTTCTATCTCCACTTACAGGCTAAGGAACGTGTAAGCGGGAAGCACTACTAATTACTGATGGCTAGGCTTTACTGATGGGAAACTGGATCTCGGTTATATAGCTGGCATCATCCTGACGCACGGGCTCTCCACAATGTAAGTAGAGCTCGCGGTTAGGACCGTCAATCTCGTATCCGTTAACCTCAATCCATTTGAGTAGAGTATCATAGGCCTGGCCAATCGTATTGTATGCGCCGTGATGCACCAGGCTGGCGACGGTCGCCGCGGGCAGCTCGTGTACTTTAATGCGCTCAGTCTCCGCAATACGCTGTTTCAGCGTGACAGCAGCCTCGGCATCTATGTCGCGCTCTTTATAGCCCTCGTCGTGCCAGAGCGCAAGATCCAGGCCCTCGTTATTAGAGCGCTGCAGGTAGCTATCAAGTTCGTCAAAGAGCGGTCCCACCTCATCATAGCCAGGGATGACCGTGCGGATAGAGGCGACAAGTAAAGGCGCAATCTGCTTGACCACAACATCGTATGTTGGCATTGTGTTCTCCTGTTCGATCTGTCTCAGCCGCGCTTCTACCTGCATCAAACGTAGCCGCCCCTGAATGAGCTGCTGCTGAAGTTCCGCCTGGCGTAAGCGAAACATACCCTGTAACTGGGCGAGCGGAAGCTCCTCATCAAGGAGTTGCGCGATTTGCTCCAACGTGAACCCAAGATCGCGCAGCGCGAGAATACGATTGAGTCGCGGTAGCTGGCTGGCCGAGTAGTAGCGGTAACCGGTAAAGTGGTCCACCTTCATAGGCTTAAACAGACCGATCTCGTCGTAATAACGCAGCGTCTTCACCGGCACCCGGCTAAGCTTAGAAAAATCACCTATTAGAAACATCTCGTGTACTCCACGCGCGTGCGGTTCGCTTGTTTATTCATGGCGAACCATCTATGAAAGCCTTCGTTGAAACTATACAGCCTCCAGCGGCTGGAATGTCAAGCAGCAAATTCCGAGCCTGGCAAACGCAGGTAAACGCGGCCCTGCTTCGTCTCGCTCAAACGAAGTGTGCGTTGGTGCGCCTTGTCGCTTATTAGAAGATTTTTTTTATGGCAGGATGGAAGAGTAGGGTCCACTAAGTCAGCTTGACCTGGGTGACCGAATAGCCCGGAATTTTAAGCTGGCCTTTCACACTACCTTGAGTGATGGTCAAGTCATCCTGGCTCGTAATTATCTTGAATGGCTGGCCGCTCATTTGTTGATATTCTCCGCCCTGGCCGAATATTTTGTCAACGTTCCAGTTCAGTGAGTTGGCAGAACAATTGGCAATAAAAGCCTTACGCTGCGCACCATTTGCGAAGATCCAGCCGGCCAGGCGATTTACTTCGGGGGCGCTCTGATCGAAGATAATCGGTGTGGCTGAGCTCATGCCCGCCAGCGTATCGCCGAGCAATAATAGCGTGCGACCGGCGGCAGTTGGCGTATAATTGTCGAGCGGATCGTCGGAGCTCTCGGAACGGTCAAGGAAGAAGGTTTCGTTGCCGGTCTTGCCAAGCATATCATAGAAGCTTACAAGCTCTGTGCGTTTATCGCTAAGATAAGAGAGCGTCATATAGCTGACCAGGACGCCATGCAGCCATTTGCGGAAGACGAGGAAAGGCGATTGCTTATTGTCAATAAGATTATATTCGGTCACCCAGACCTTCATATTAGCGGGGAGGGATTGCAAAAGATTTTCGAAGTCCTGCCAGCGGGAAATCACTGCATCATCGACCTTTCCCACACTGGCAGTTTCATCATCCGAGATCATGGTATCATCAACGCTTACATAAGGATGAATCGTGATGGCATCGGCTCCCTGCGCGGCCTGCAACATGCCATCGTTCCAGCCCTTACGACGTTGATCGCCAAAGAGGCCGGTAGGCGTCGAGCCAACAAGGGCAATTTTGGCCTGGGGGAATTCTTGCTTAATGCGCTTGATCCAGGACGCGGCCATAGTGCCGTAATCCTGGCCGCTGGGAAATTTGGCCTGATTATCTTTCCATTGAGGGTTGCCTATATAGAACTCGTTGCCCAGCTCGACCATGTTGACTGGCAAGCCTAGATTTTGGGCCGCGCGCAGCATTGCTACCTGGGTATCAAGATCGGAGGTGAGCATATTGAGTACATAGATTGGCTGAGCATTTGTCGCCTTATAGGCAATAAGCAGGTCCTCCAGGCGATAGGGACCATGGGGAGAATTAAGGAAGCCTCTGGGAGCGCCAGGCAAAAACCAGCCATTTTGCCAGTCCCAATAATTGGCGACGGTTCCTCCTGGATAGCGTATATTGCCAGCTTTGAGCTGTTTGGCTACTTTAAGCACTTTGGGATTCGACCAGGCGGGGCTATGCAGTGGCACATTATTATAGCCCATAAAGTAAGGGGCCAGCGGGCGCTGTGCTCCTAACGTAGCTGTGTAGGCAGCTGAGCCTGGCGTAGTTGGGGTTTCTGGCAGAGGCCAACAAGCTGCAAGAAGACTTGAGCCTACTATGCTGGCCCCGCAGAGTTGGAGGGCCTGCCGTCGACTCATCTTCTTGTACTTCTCATCTTCGCCTGCTTGAGGGGAAATGCGCATTTTTTTGTCTCCTTAGACACCTCTAATATTGACTATATTGAGTATATTTTCGCATGAAATGCATTAACGAACTTCTTATATCATATAGCCGAAATAATTTCCTCATTTATCGCCATTATTATAAGTGGTAGAGATCCTTGTGGATAGCTGGGTAGCACAAAAGGTTCATACGTTGATACGTTTCAGATTAAAAAGAAATGAAATGCAGCATTTTTTCTTAAATAGAGATTTGATCGCAGCTGGAAATACCTGCAGCTTAGTCACTACTGTGCAAATAAAATTGGCTCTATTACCTTGCATTGGTTCTACCTATCATTGATAATAAGAACGGCAATAGTGATAAATGCCTATTCTAGAGGAGGTTATTCATGAGGTCACCAGCAGCACTTATCTATAGTCATTTCGATGTAGTGCGCGATTTTCAGGCTCTGCTAGCTTTCCGCAAGAAGGTTGAGGAGGCTGATCGGGCCGGGGAAGATGTAAGCGAGGCGGCGCTGCGGGCCGAATTAAGCGTACCGGGACATAACGCCTCGCAAGATCGCTGGGTTGTGAGGCTGCATGATAATCCTCAGCTTGTTGGTTATGGCGTCATCTTTAAGGCGCCGGGTGAGACACGGGCGGATATCTACATTGCGGTCCGGCCCGAGTGGCGGCGGCTGGGTATTGGGCGCGATCTGCTGGTGCACCTGTTGGAGCGGGCTCGCCAGTTGAAGGTGCGCGAGGTAGGAGCGTACGTGGCGGTGCAGAATGCCGGCGCTACTGCCTTTCTTAGTAAGTTTGGCTTTGAGCCTGTCGCGGGCTATATGCGTATGCGCGCGAGCGCTGAGCAATCTTTTCCACCTCCCAAAGTTCCTAAAGGTTTTGTGATCCGCAGTTATGCTAAGGTAGAACGGCTAGAAGTGTTGACCGAGGCCTTCAATCGTAGCTTTGAGGGCCTGTGGGGACACAATCAAATAACGCAAGAAAGCGTGGCTGCTTTATTGCCAAAGCTGCAGCCAGAGGGTATCTTTCTCTTGTTTGCCCGCGATAAATCTATCGCCGGCATGTGTCGAGCTACCCTGGATGAACACTTAAGCCGCTTGAGTGGCCAGCCCACTGGACTTATTGATGCGCCGGGGGTCGTGCCTGAATATCGTGAGGCCGGGCTCCATCAACCTCTTTTGCTCAAGGCGATCTCCTGGCTGCTCACCCAGAAACCTGTAAACATTGCCCTGGAATCGTGGGGCGATTCTGCGGCTACCCTGCAGCGCTATCGCGATCTGGGCTTTAGCGTTGAGAACGAGGAGATTGCTTATCGTCGCAAGCTGGTCTGAAGCCTAACAACGAAGCTGCTCGCATGTCCTCTAAGAGCCCTGACCATGCGGGCAGTACAGACCTGAGCATTTGAACAGGATCAATACTGCCCGTTTGCCTGAAGGCGAATAGATCTGCTGATGATACACTCTTTTTTAGCTGCAAACTTATTCCTGGCTGCTTTGAAAAGAGGTTATACATTTGGAAACGCAGATCAAGTCTTCTTCATCGCCGCAGGCTGAGAACCGGCTTGACGCACGGCGCTGGCTGATGCTCGCTGTTGTTTTGAGTGCTGCCTTCATAGGCACTGTAGATGAATTTATTATCAATATTGCTGTTCCCTCTATCGAACATGAGTTACATACCAATTTTGCCGAAGTACAGCTTGTCGTCGCCGGCTATACGCTGGCTTTTGCCGTTTTCCTGGTGACCGGAGGGCGAATGGGCGATATATACGGGCGCAAAAGGTTATTTATACTTGGCGTTGCGAGCTTTACGCTGTTTTCAGCGCTCTGTGGCTTTGCCGCTAGTCCCTTGCTGCTGATCATCTTTCGCCTGGCCCAGGGAATCGCGGCGGCGGCGATGATTCCGCAGGTGATATCCTTTATTCAGGTCAATTTTGCGCCAAGCGAGCGCCCATTGGCCTTTGGCATTTATGCCGCTGTGAGTGGCCTTGCCTCTATTCTGGGGCAAGTTTTTGGCGGCTTCTTGCTGACGGCTAATCTTTTCAATCTTGGTTGGCGCTCGGTCTTTCTTGTCAACGTGCCTATCGGGATTATTGCCCTGCTGGCGGCTTTCCCGTTGATTCAAGAATCGCGCGAGCAGGATGCACGTAGGCTTGACTACGGCGGAGCAATATTGTTGACGATCTCGCTCTTTCTCCTGGTCTTCCCGCTAGTGATGGGTGGGAATGCCGGCTGGCCCTTGTGGAGCATAATTTGCCTGCTGCTTTTTGTGCCTAGCATGGCTATATTTCTCGTCTATGAGCAGCGCCTAACCAAGCAAGGCAAGCTTCCGCTCGTCTCGCTGGGACTTTTCCGCCAGCGTCGCTTCCCGGCTGGCCTGCTTACAAACTTGCTTGCCACTATGTTCTTTGGTGGGCTCATGTTTCTCCTGGCCTTCTATCTGCAAACGATTTTGCACCTTACTCCGCTGCAGGCAGGCCTTGCCTTTCTCGCTTCAAGCATTACCTTTATTCTTGCTTCAAGCATAAATCCGTTCCTGTTCTCACGTTTGGGAAAGTGGGGAATGTCAATTGCGGCGGCTCTTGTCACTCTGGCCTATCTGCTCCTAGTCCTATCTGCGCAGTGGTTGGTTCCTCTGTGGGGCATTGTTCCTTTGATCGTGGCCCTCTTTATGATAGGGTTTGGCATGGGTTCGCTCGTGACGCCGCTGATGAACAAGACGCTGGAAGAGGTAACTCATCAGGATGTTGGAACGGCATCGGGAGTATATACCACGGCGTCACAAGTGGCGGTGGCGCTTGGGGTGGCCCTGCTTGGACTTCTCTTCTCTATGCTCACAACTAGCGGCGGGGACGCTCTACACGCCTTTGTCATCACGTTACTGGTGACTACGCTGTTGAGTCTTGTCCTCTCTCTTACTGTCTTGCCCTTGCGCAAGCCCGCCGGGTCCTGATCTGCTAGCGAGCCTTACAAGCCGTACAGCTTGTAAGTAGTTCCCTGGCCGAACTGCTAAAGTCGGCCAGGGACTATTGCTGATTGGCTGGCAAGCCTTACCGTATTGCTCTGCTCGGCGGTAAGGCTTGGGCCACGCGATTGGCATGCACAACGTCAGATGTTCTATCCCGCGCGCTCGATGATTGGCAGGATCAGGCGCGAAGGATATTCCGCGCTATGCTGAATGCGATTGACGGCGGGCACAAAGTCTTCGGCCCTGGCTGCTGCAACGGGGCCGCCAGAATTCGGATTGCGCTCGAAGCGCGGGAAGTTGCTGCTAGAGATCTCCAAGCGAATTCGATGGCCGGCGAGGAAGACATTCGCGGTTGAGCCCAGATCAATGTGCAGCTCATAGACGTGATCGGGTTCCAGCAAGGTCGGCTGGGCCAGCGATTCACGATAGCGGGCGCGTAGAATGCCATCGGTAAGCATTTCGGCCCGTCCGTTGGGATGGACATCGACAAGCTTGCCGGTAAAATCGGTATCGCGGGCAGAGGAAGAGGCGTAGAGGACCAGTTCAAGCGGGCCGGTTACCTCGACTTGATGCTCTAGCGGCTCGCTGCTGTAACAGAGCACATCTGCACGCTGCTCAACTTCGCTCTGGTCAAACGGCCCGATATTGCCTTGCTGCTCCGGGTCTCTCGTTCCGCTCATCGTGGGAACCGGGTTATGTGGATCATAGCTATAGACGTCCTGCCCCGCCTGCCTGGGTGCGGTCTGCAAGAGCTGACCATCGCCATTCACCGTATTGGCGTGTCCCGCGCTATGCAAGTAGTAGGGGCGATAGTGCGTATCGGGGAGCGGCCAGGCTTCCTCGGCGCGCCATTGATCAATACCCATGACAAAGATGCGTACGGGCTTGTCCCGCTCCACGCCGTTGTCGAGACCCTTGAGCCAGTGATCGAACCATCGCAGCTGGATATCTGTTAGCATCTCTACGGCCTGGGGGCTTACCTCTTTGCCATCTTCGCCATAGCTGCGATCTGGATAGCCAAACATAAAGTTAGCATGCGACCATGGGCCGATGATCAAGTGCTGCTGTCGGCGTGCGAACTCGCTTCCTGCGCGCTGCTTCAAGTCCTGATAGCGCTTGAGGTCGTCGCGCAAAAAGATATCATACCAACCGCTGATCGTGAGGGCAGGAATGGTGATGCGCTCAGTGAAGTCCGCGGGCATAAAGGGACGCCAGTACTCATCAAGGCCAGGATGGGCCAGCCAATCGAGGTAGTAGGGTGCCGCTGCGCGCAAGATAGGCTGATCGTTGAGGGGCAGGTGCCTTACCCGTGCCGGCACATCCTCAACAGCCCGCATAAGTGCCTCAAGATCTTCGGGCTTTGCGCGACCCTCTTTGATCTGGCGCCTCATTTCTTCTGCGGCAAAATCGCCAGAGACCCAGGTCAGAGCCATGGCCAGCATGAAAGCTCCTCCCAGGTAGGGATAAATGCCGCCAGAGTATGGACATTGGGATGGGATAATGGCGCGTAAGGCTACCGGCTGTTCCATGGCGGCCCGCCACTGGGTCAGGCCAGCATAGGAGAGGCCATACATACCAACCTGGCCCGTGGACCACGGCTGCTCAGCGGCCCAGGCGATGGTGTCTGCGCCATCCTGCGCCTCGGCGAGAAATGGAGTGAACTGGCCTTCGGAGGCGTAGCGCCCGCGTATATCCTGCGCCACAACCACATAGCCCGCCTCGATTACGCGCTGGAGATTCATGTTGATCTCTAGATTCATGCGCCTTTCTTCCCAACCCGGAAGAGGAAAGCGCAGATCTTTGTCGTAGGGAATACGAATCAACAGGACCGGCCGTTGCCCGTCCTCGGCAGGACGATAGATGTCAGTTGCGAGCTTGACACCATCGCGCATAGGAACCATAACGTTTTGTTCTATAATCATGTTCATTTATAACTTTCTTTTTCGCTGTTCCAGGTAACATTTGCGCTGCTTGCTGCAATTGTAACCGTAGAGTGCTTGACTGGCCTGCCTGGGCCAGAAAGCATGGCTGATCAATTGTAGTGATATTGCAAAGTCGGTAATTTGCAATTTTCGATCCTTTAGCTAATTTTTCGTATCCATTTTTGAAATCCTCCGAAAATACATTCGCGCGCTGTGGAGAAGCAAAAAAGCCGTGAGCGATATTCATCAATCGCTCACGGCCTTCTTTTTGTGCCTTGGATTATATCCTGCTATAGGAGGTTCTTTTTCCTGAAAAAGAGCATATGATATGACCATTGACGATTGGAGTTGAGCCTGACTGCATCCGCTACCCGGATGCCGAAACTGCATCTCCTGATCTTAGCGATGATCATACTATGCCTCCATAAATCTTTGTACGACACGCAATCGCATATATGCTTCTACTAGCTCAGAGACTATATCTGAGTTTTTCTAAAAAGTCAAGCCAAAGATTCGAAGTGATCTGCTAATCACACGTTATACTGTAATACGGAATACGGGATGTCTGGGAGCCTCGCGTACAAAATCCTCAAGCGGAGATTCGCTACTCACATTGAAGTATTCGCGTATAAAGCCCGCTGTACTTCTGCCCGCGATACTTTTTTTCAGAACCGGGGCGGCCTCCTCGGGCGAGAGCTCGCTGACTCTTATTGTCTCGTGGTGCCGTCCACAAGTGAGCGTTGCCTCGCCAGCGCTCCGCAGATTGCGCACCCAGTTGACTACTCCATAAGGGGCGATTAAGTAGCGCTGCCCGTTTTGTTCGACTACTGCTACTGGCGTTGTGCGTGGTTGACAGCTTTTACGTCCCCGCACCGTAAGCAGATGAATTGGCCCCATCTTTATGCCCGCGCGTACAAGCGTAGTTGCCAGGGCATTGCCAAGCTGCATGAAAAATGTATGCTTATATGTTTTTGCCATAAACTGCGCCTTTATCCCTCAAGAATGGTGCGAACCTTGTACTCACGCGAATCAGGTGTGGCGATCTGGCGTAGCTCAAGCAGCAAGGGCGACTCTGCATTGGCAAAAATCTTTGCTCCGGCCGCTTCTAATGCTTCATGGCTGTCGTATTGTGCATAGTTTACTACGCGCGTTCCATCCACACTCGTATGGAAATGAGCGGCGAGAAAACCAGGAACCTCTTTTCTTAGCGTCCTGGCAAGCTCGATCAGCAGTTCAAGGCCGCGCTGCTGATTTTCCGGCTCGAAGGTAAATGTATTGATAGTTGTTACGATATCCCTGTTCAGCGAGATGGTGGCCATCTTCCTCTTTCCTTTCAGCTTATAGAAAGAAAACTCTGTATCTAGTTGTATGACCAACCAGATATGCACAAAAAAATTACTCAACGTCCCCAGGTTTAGCTGTAAGCAGGCTCTGGACAAGCCGATACGAGGCTGTAAGATCGAGGCCCGGCTGGGCTAATTGCTGCAGGGCCAAGCCATCGGTACAGGCGTGAATAATGGCGGCAATTGCCTCGGCCTGCTGCTCGTCAAGCCCGGTTTCCTGGCAAATAGTTTGCGCAATTCCCTGGCGTCCCTTCTCTAACATCTTGCCCACGGCTGGCAGAAAATCGGGATTGCGCAGACCCAGGGCATACAACTCGTAGCGTAATCTGTACCATGTTGGATGGTCGCGGCTCACTGCTGCTACGGCCAGCATCGCCACCTCTGAAAACGAGCGCTCAGCTGCCAGCTTTCGCACTTCCTGCATCAACTGCTGACTGAAGCTCGCGCCAGCTTCATAGATTACCGCCATAAGCAATTCATCCTTGGAGGCAAAGTAATAATGAAACAGTCCGGGCGACACACCGGCCAGGCGGGCAACCTCTTTTACTGTCGTCGCTTCGATCCCCTTTGTAGACAGCAGCTTATATCCGGCTGAGATCAGTTGCTCCCGGTTATCTTTCCGGTGTGTCCAGTTCTTTTTCTCTTTCTTAACTGTTTGGTCGTCCATACAAATATAATAGCCTGCCGGAAGCGCTTTGTCAAGCCTGCCGCTGCGCGGCTGTAGGTTAGCGCGGTATATTCAGGCCTGGCTCGCTCTCGCTGTTGCGTACAGGTGTCTCTGTCTGGGAAGGCGGGCGTAGCGTACCGGCTCCCAGACTTCGGCCACGCGCCCATTTTCAAGGCGAAATATCTCCATGATAATGGGTAAGGGCTCTCCCGGAGCCGTTGGAATGCCGTGAATCGTTACGCGAAGCGCCGCCTTGTCGCCGTCTGCCAGCACCTCTTCAACCACGAAGCGCTGCTCAGGAAAAGCAGCGAAGGCCTGGTGCACTGCCTTTTTGACGCTCTCAATGCCTGTTTCGCGCGCCGCGTGCCTGATCACGTTGGGAGCGAAGAGCTGCTCAAGCGTTGCGACATCTTTGGCATTGATAGCTTCGTAAACGCGGTAAGCCAGGGCTCTGACCTCTGTAGCTGTCATAGAAAAACTTTCTCCTTCATATCTTATGTCAAGGATTGAGCGCAGGCTGCCGTAGAACGGGGCGCCCTAACCTTTTTCTGAGCAGAAATACATCTATCTGTATAATATATTTTATATCATCAATATTTGATGATGTCAATGATTGCTGGCATCAATAAATGGCGAAGAGCTTACTTATCACAAATCTGTGCCAAAAGTATGCCAAAAGCGAGACCGAGTTTCATTTCTTTCTCTACATTAACGCCATATCTTCGACAAACAACTGCAATAGATGAAGGCTATGCTTGGGGTATCGCGTAAAAACATACAAAATTTTGTGCTATAACCTCAAAAATATTGGGAGAGTGAAGTTGAAAAGCCTATCGCCAACGGGGGAGTTGCAGCATTCCGAACCATCTGTGCCTGTCCCTGACTATGCCGAATTGAAGAAAAGAGTCAAACGTGCTGGCCTCTTAGCAAGGCAGCCGCGCTATTATATGTGGAGTATGATACTGACCATAGGCGCCACGCTTGCAAGTTTTCTTATCCTGTTCCTTGTCCATAACATCTGGTGGCAACTTATTAATGCCGTGTTTCTGGCTGTGGTTTTTGCTCAAGTTGGCTATCTCGGCCATGACGCCGGGCATCGGCAGCCATTCTCTACTACCTGGAAAAATGAGCTGGCCGGCCTGATCTGCGGTAATCTGCTCTTAGGAATGAGCAATGCCTGGTGGGTAGATAAGCACAACCAGCATCATAGCCATCCCAATCAGCTGGATATGGACCCGGACCTCAATATTCCCGGGATCTGCTTTAATCTCCAGGAAGCGCGGCAGAAACAAGGCCTGGGACGCTGGGTTATGCTCCACCAGATCTGGCTTTTCTTTCCTATGCTCATGTTGGTGGCGCTGGATTTGAAGCGCGCCAGTATCCTTTTTCTCAGCAGCGAGTGGAAGAGTGCCAGATATCCCCTGCTAGAGTCCCTGCTCGTTCTGGCTCATTGGGTTCTGTTTCTCACCCTGTTGGTCTATAATCTGGGCTTTGGCGCCGCTATCCTGTTTTTCCTTGTCAATCAAGCCGTGTTGGGCTTTATCCTGGGCTCGGCCTTCGCGCCCAACCATAAGGGTATGCCGGTGCTGGCCAAAGAGAGCCAGCTGGGCTTTCTACAGCGGCAGGTCTTAACCTCGCGTAATATTAAAGCCGGGCCGCTTACAGATTTCTGGTATGGTGGACTGAATTATCAGATTGAGCATCACCTCTTCCCCAGTATGCCGCGCAACAATCTGCGGGCCGCTCAGCAGATCGTCAAGCAATTTTGCCAGGAGCATGCTATTCCCTATGCCGAAACAAGCGTAGCGGGTTCGTACTGCGCTATCGTTAAGGCCCTCTCTGAAGTCAGTTCGGAGGTGCGTTATGAACGGGCCGAAGCATAAGATATCGGCTAGATGATGTAAGAGCCTGGGGCCTGTCTATACGTTGGGCAGGTCCCAAATCGTGATTTAGGACCTGCGACATGGCTTAGCAAAAGTGCTGGAGGCTGGCTTGCGCTATT
This sequence comes from Ktedonosporobacter rubrisoli, assembly GCF_004208415.1. Taxonomy (GTDB): domain Bacteria; phylum Chloroflexota; class Ktedonobacteria; order Ktedonobacterales; family Ktedonobacteraceae; genus Ktedonosporobacter; species Ktedonosporobacter rubrisoli. The sequence continues at coordinate 1,615,827 of NZ_CP035758.1, forward strand.
CTGGCAGGACGACAGAGACTGCGCAGCCATCGATAAAGTCTTCAAGCTCCACTGCCAGGATGGTGGAGACAAGGCGCGGATGGGCTGCTACGCGCGAATTATATTCATGGATGCCGGCAACTCCTGCGTCGTGCCGTGCTTGTTCCCGGTTCAGGGCTTTTCCGTTACGAATACAATCGTCGGCGACAATAATGCTTCCCGGCCGGCTGAGCGTGAGGGCCCAATCCAGATAGCCCGGATAGCCAGCTTTGTCGGCATCGATAAAGATCAGATCGAAGGGCGCCTCTGTCTTCAATTGTGGCAAAAGCTCTTGTGCGCTGCCAACGCGCACCTCGGCCCGATCCGTAAGCTGGGCACGCTCTAGCGATTGGCGCACGACCTCGGCATGCTTCGGATCAATTTCCAGGGTGATGAATTTGCCATCGGCGGGAAGGGCGCGCGCCATCCAGATAGCACTATAGCCGGCCAGCGCGCCGATTTCGAGAATTTTGCGCGCGCCACAAGCTGCGGCCAGAACCTGAAGCAGCTTGCCTTGAGCCGGGGCGATTTGAATGGCCGGTAGTCCGGCTTCCCGAGCTGCCTGCGTCGTCTGGCGCAGTACTTCGTCTTCGGTCGCGAAAAGTTGATTCAGCGCTTCGGTGATCTCATGGGCGCTATCGGCCCGGTGTTGAGGTGTGTTTGCTTGATCTGGCATGTCTCATAACCTTTCTCACAAAAAGCTATTACAGTATATGCCGGCTCTATGCCTTGCTTCAATAGTCTACTGAATGAGTATAACAGATAAAGGGACGTCTATCATGAGCTGGCATGTGGAAATGGCTGAACTTAGAAAATAGCCAGGCAAGAGATTGACATAGGCGAGAAAATTTGCTACACTACTGATGTCGAATGGTGTTAAATTTTTTAACGGAGAATGATATGGGAATTAAGGAGCGGCGTGAGCGCGAGAAACAGCTTACCAGGCAAGCAATTCTTAGCGCTGCGCTTGCAATCGCCAGCGAAAATGGCTGGCCAGCGCTCACTATTCGTAAAGTTGGAGAGCGTATTGAGTACAGCCCGCCGATGGTTTACGAGTATTTTGCCAGTAAAGAGGATGTTCTACTGCAGCTCGTACAGGGCGGTTTCCAGCAGCTTACCGAGCTTCTGCAGCAGGCTAGCGTGGCATCTGGAGTGAGCGAAGAGGGCTTGCTGAAGATAGCAGATGCCTACTGGGACTTTGCGCGTAGCAACCGCGAACTCTATCAACTCATGCACGGCCTCGGTGGAGTTCCGCTGGATGGAGCTGTAATCGCGCAGGCAGTGCAGCAGGTTTGTATGACTACCCAGCAAGCGCTTCAAGCCTGGGCTCAGGCGCAAGGCTTTAGCCTGCCAGATCCACTGGGAGCTACAGAGATTATCTGGTGCCTGTTACATGGCCTGCTAAGCCTGAGCCTGGTTGAGCGTGTCGAGGGAGGAGAAAGCCGAGCCAGAAACTTGATGCATGAGGCCGTCAAGAGCCAGCTTATAGCCTGGAAAATTACCTATAGGAGACAGTAATCTGTTTTTTTACCCTTTATCGAACGATGTAAAATAAACTTATATAAGTCAGTAAAATAAAGAAAGAAGTGGTTATGAACGCAGCTAAAGAACTTCACGTCATTTTCGGCACTGGCCCGGTTGGCATAACCCTGGCCGAAGAACTGCTGGCGAAGGGCAAGCAGGTCCGCCTGGTCAATCGCAGTGGCAAGGGGCAGGTTCCCGCCGGAGCCGAACTGCTAGCTGGCGATGCTTCAAAATTGGAGACCGTAGTGGATCTCAGTCGCGGCGCTGCGGTAATTTATAATTGTACGCATGCTCCCTATCATCTCTGGCCTGAAGTTTTGCCGCGTTTGCAAGAAAATATGATTGAGGGCGCGGCTTCTGCGGGAGCGAAGTTGGTAGTAATCGATACGCTCTACCCATATGGAGAAACGCATGGGCGGCCAATGACCGAGGCCACACCTTACATGGCAACGTCGCGCAAGGGGCGCATGCGTGGCCAATTGACCTGGGGCTATCTGCAGGCTCATCGCGTAGGCAAAGTTCGTGTGAGCATCGGGCGCGCTGCTGATTTCTTTGGTCCGTATGTGCTCAATTCAGCGCTGGGTCAGTATGTCTTTCCGGCTATGCTTTCTGGTCAGCCAGCCATGACCCTTGGTAACATAGATCTGCCGCATAGTTACAGCTATATGCCCGATATTGCCAGAGGCCTCATTCTGTTGGGAGAGCGTGAGGAAGCGCCGGGGCAGGTCTGGCTCTTGCCGGTTGTGCCGGCCGTGACTACGCGTGAAATGTTGCAGCTCATTGGAAAAGAAATCGGGCAATCTCCTCAGATTCTCAATGTACCGTCGATAGAGCAGGCTAAAGAATTTGGGGTCTTTGATGAGACCTTCGCCAAAGAGTATGTCGAACTGTTCTATCAGTACACTGAGCCGCAAATCGTGGATTCCAGCGCCTTTGAACAGACGTTTGGCCTGCACGCAACTCCTTTGAGCAAAGCTATCAAGGCCACCGTCGATTGGTATCGCACGCATACTACTGCATAGCTTCCCTATGGTGTGGAGCAGAAATTCCCTGGGGCGAGATATGAGGCGGCCAGCTGGACGCAGGTTTTCAAATCGGCAACAACATTTACATCCTGCGCCGGCTTCCTCGCCCCTCTAGAGGGAGAATAAATGATACCTTTAAAATCCTGTGTAAGAATATTATCGCGCTCCCTTCCTGGCCCATTTGGGCTGGTTCCTCATCGGCTTGCTTTCGTATGTTCATCGCCAATGATAGCAGATGCTTCCTGACGTCTCCCGTCAAATCGGGCATCCTTTGGGCCTTCTTTCCATGGAATTTCGTTTGAGCGGCGAGAAGAACAGGACATGTCCTTACAGAAGAGATTGATATGTTATATTGTATGAGAGGACAAGGAGGTATTCATTGGATTTCTTTAACGATCTGCAACACCTTGCCACCGCCTCTCAAGCAAAACGTCGCTTTGCCTTGCTTACACTGCTTCGTGAGATGGATTGTCCATTTATGCTCGTGCGGGAAAGCCTGGATGGTTACCGGCCAGAAAATATTATGGTTCGATTTCAGGAGGAAGCAAAGCTGCGTTTCGTAATTGGGGCTCACTACGATAGCGTAGCTGGGAGCACTGGGGCCAATGATAATGCTGCAAGTATCTGTGTCCTTCTGGCCTGGCTTCGTCACGCTCTTCAATTTCCGCCAGCCTTCCCGGTCGATGTAGTCTTTTTCGATCTCGAAGAACGCGGACAAATCGGAAGCCGTGCCTATCTCAAGCGTTTCGCTTCTGAAGACATACTTGCGATGATTAATCTAGATATGTGTGGCGTGGGAGATACGCTGCTACTTGCACCAAGCCTCGATATGCAACAAAGTGAAAGTTGTCAGCCGCTGCTCAAAGCAGATATATGGAGCTTGAGCTCCTATCGCCTCGTAGAGGAATTGCCACCCAGCGATGATCGCTCATTTGCCTATGCTGGAGTTCCTACCCTCTCGGTAAGTATTGCTCCTTCAGAGGATGTGGAGTTATTAAAAGAAGCCGTCAAGGCCTGGCAGCAAGGACAGTTGCCAGCCACGATGCCCAGCATTGTTGAGACTTTTCATAATGGAAGTCGTGACTCAATTGAAACGATAGAAGCATCGGCAATGCAGAAAGTCTTGCAGGGCCTGAAAAATATTCTCAAGCTGCTTGCATAGAGTTCATGAATAGGTTTAAAGCTTGGGCAGATGCATTCGGGCCTGAATCGTATAGAATGGGAGCGCTGTCAGGCTACTCGCGCCCCTGCTCCTTACGGGCCTCATACTGCTGTTGAAGAATACGCTGAGCGTGCTGGACATCGGCCTCGATAGTATCAGCATCTATATGGGCAGCCGGAGAGCCAGCCGCCGTGCTCGCAATGCCCGTCTGGGTATTATCTTCGCCACGCATCCCCGGCGTAGTCGCGCCAGTGGCTTCAGCCTTAGCGGGCCGGGGCGCCTCGTAATTGTAGGCTCCGTTATGCTTGAGAATCCGCGCGGCCTCCGTGTGCTTGTTGCCCGGATGGACCACAAGTACTGTGTAGCCTGCATCGTAGGCATCCCCGTAGTAACTAGCGGCCTCGGTAGAGATTCCGTGGCTCGCGAAATCCGGTCGGCTTCTCTCGACGGTATCAGCGCGCCTGGGCACGCCATGAGGCTGACGTTTCCCCGTTGCTTTTTCTGCGCGCTCAATCTGCTTTTCGGCAAGGCCGAGCTGGCGTAGTTGTTCCGTCGCCCTATCCGCCTTTGCGCTATCGTCAAATATGCCAAAGAGCGCGGTTTGACCCTCAATCATGCCTTTTACTCCTTCTCTTGCTTCTCTTACTGCTCGTTGAGCTATCTCTTACGTGCAGTATCCTCTTTATTCCCACGAAGCAGGAGGAAGAAACGATGCATGCATATTTTAGACAAGCATGGGCAGGCTGCCATGCTTGCTTCCTATCAGAGCTACCGGATCATTAGACGTGATTTGACACTCCACGCCAGCCTTGACGATTATTATCCTATACCGTATATTCTGTTTCGGATAGTTGATAGCGAATAATTTTGGAGAGAGTGCAATGGCAAAACGGAAAGTCTCAAATTTGTTGGCGCTGGCCATTCTATCCCTTTTATGCGAGCGGCCCATGCACCCATACGAGATATCGGCGGTGATGCGCCAGCGCGAGTTGTCTGCTGTGATCAAGTTGAATTACGGCTCGCTGTACTCCGTGATCGAAGCGCTGCAGCGCGATGGATTGGTCAAGCCAGTGGGGACCCAGCGAGAGGGACGCTACCCAGAGCGCACAGTGTATGAGACGACTGCGGTAGGGCGAACAGAGCTGGCCAGCTGGCTCCGATCGCTCCTTGGTAGGCCTGCCACGGAATATAGCCAGTTCGCGGCGGCCCTGGCGTTTATGGGCAACCTTGCGCCGGCAGAGGTAGCCGTGCTACTTGCAGAACATACACGGCACCTTCAGGAGGATATGAGCGGCGCACGCTCCGCGCTAGAGCGGGCAAGTCAGCTTGGTGTGGATCGCCTCTTTCTCGTTGAGGATTTGTACGCCCTGGCTCAGCTTGAAACCAGGCTCACCTTTCTACGCCAGCTCATTCAGGAGATCAACGATGGGAGCTTGACCGAGATAAAGGACGGGAAACAGGTATGGAAAATTTCCCATCCAGAGCTTGCTCTATTGGGGAGCGAAACTGAGGAAGAGCCAGAGAAAACAAATGAGTAACTAAAGTGCTAATGCTAAAACATTGATGATTTGAGATACGAATAGAAAAATTTAGATAAGGAATTGCAATGCAGAAATCGGCGAAGAAAGTATTAATTATTGGAGCTGGGATTGGCGGAGCTGCCCTGGCCCTGTTTCTCAAGCGCGCTGGCCTTGAGTCAGAGATCTACGAGGCCAGGGAGCAGCCCGAAGGCTTCTCTTTGACTCTGGCGAGTAACGGTGTGGCCGTGCTCAAAGAGCTCGGGCTCGATCAAGCGACCATGGCGGAGGGCTCAGTTGTGAGCAGTACAATGACATTGACCGGCAAGAATAAGCAGCTTGGAGAGGTTACCATCGCTGGAAAAGGGCTCAAGAGCGTCTTCATTAAGCGTGTTCCCCTGGGCAGGCTTATCTCGGAGGAGGCCGAACGTCAGGGCATCAAGATCACGCGCGGCAAGCGCCTTCAGAATATCGATGTGACCGAACACGGCAGCGTGGTGGCGAGCTTCCAGGATGGGACGCAGGCTCGTGGTGATATGTTGATTGGCTGTGACGGAGTTCATTCGCACACGCGTAAGTTCGTAGACCCGGCCTTCCCTGGTCCTGTCTATAGCGGCCTGATTAATAGTGGCGGTTACACCTCTGGCATGAAGCTATCCACCGCGCCGGAGAGCATTCAGTTTGTCTTTGGCAGACGGGCCTTTTTCGGCTATCACATCGGCCGGAATGGCTATGCCTACTGGTTTACGAACTGGCCGCATGAACAGGAGCCGGCCAGAGGCGCGTTTGACGGAATGACAGATGCTCAGAGGCGAGAGGAGATGCTCACAAAGTACGCAGGCGAATTGCCCATCATCAAGGAAATTATTGAGAAAGCTGATGAGACTTTTCCATACTTCCTTTCCTATACGCTGCCCCAGCAGCCGCAAGTCTGGCACAGGGGTCCAGTGGTATTGCTGGGCGACGCAGCTCATGCCATCTCACCCAGCTCTGGGCAGGGCGCGTCTATGGCGCTGGAGGACGCAGTGGTCCTGGCCAAATGCCTGCGCGATATTCCTGATCAGGAGCAGGCCCTTATTACCTATGAGCATCTGCGGCGCGAGCGCACAACGAAGATCTATAAGCTGGGGGTGAATGGCGATTTAGGGAAGCACAAAGTAAAGCCCTTTGACGTGTGGTTTCGTGACCTGACCACGCCCATCTTTCTTAAGCTCTTTGCCAATCCCAAAGCAACCGAGTGGATATATTCCTACCAGATCGATTGGAACGCGCCGGTTGTCGCGCAAACGCCCGCTGCTCTCTCCAAGTGAGGCGCTTAATGATACAAGGGGCCCGGGAGATCGACGCAAAAAGAGCGAGCCATGAAAAGTTTTGTTCACGTGTTTGTGCTCTCGGCCCATAAATGTTAAACTCTTCCTTATCAAACATAGATAGGTTTGTACCTCCCTGCCAAAGGAGAGGGCAGAACTTGACTGAAGAAAGGACTTGACCCGCATGATTCTCATTGAGCTGATCTTTGACGCAGCGCCCAACGCGCGGGAGGATGTTGCCGACCTTGCTCGTCGGACAATGGCTGAGACCCAGAGAGAAAAAGGCTGCATTCTTTATCGGTTTACCTTCGACCTTGACCTCCCACATCGGTTCACCTTGATCGAATTGTGGGAAAGCGAGGAAGACTTGAAAGCTCATTTTGCTGGCAAGGCCTTCAAGACGTTTTGGGCGGAATTGCCCAGCGGATGGAGCTCTGTAAGCAGCAGAGCCTGGCAGGGGCCGCTCGTTGCCTCTGTTCTGCCGGGAAGTGGACAAACGCCTTAAACGCCTGGTGTGATATCAAATCCTACTTCACCGACAAAATAAGATGATTTACAAAGCTGCAATCTGCTTCTCTCCCGCTTCCGCCAATTGTGCCAGCTTTTTCGCGGTATCCGCTTCCGGCAGTGGAGTATAAATGGCAAGGCGCAAATTCGGGGCGTTAGCTACCTGTAACGGAGTCGATTGCAGAACCAGCCGCCCGACGAGGGGATGGTTCAGTTCTATGGGTCCCATGTGGCCTATCTGGATGTCGTGGCGCGGCCACCAGGCGCGAAATTCCGGGCTGATGTGCTGAAGATCAGTCACAAGAGCCTTGAACCACGGTTCCCCAACATAGCGCTCAGTGCCTGCACGAAAGGATGCCAGCATGCCCTGGGCCTCTTTTTCCCAATTGACAAGCAGGGCTCGTTGGAGCGGATTGGTAAACATAAACCAGAGAGCATTTCGCTCACGGCTGGAAAGTTTGCCAAGATCTGTATAGAGGCTGCACATAGCCTGGTTCCAGGCGACAATATCCCAGCGCTGATTCGCCACAGTGGCCGGGTAAATACCCAGAGCGTCAAGGATGGACTGTAGCGCGGGATTCATGTTATCTGTCAAGGGAAAGGGATCGGCGGGCAGCTGTTGGCGTGCCAGGACGAACAGATGGTTGCGCTCAGCTGCGTTCAGCCCAAACACTCTTGCCAGGCTTTCAAGAACCTGGGGGAAACCGTGATATCGCGCCCCTGCTCCAACCTGGTATACCAGGTAAGCCCAATGCCTGCTATTGACGCCAGTTCTTCTCTACGCAGCCCTGGTGTTCGGCGTCGTGAACTGGTAGGTAGACCCACAGCCTCGGGTGAGAGCCGTTTCCGCCGCGCCTGTAAGAATTGGGCGAGTTCCTTACGTCGTTCCTGATCATTCACTCTTCTTTTGCTTTCTCTCCAAGAGCCTGGCAGTTTTTCTACCAGGATAAATTGAGTTCTGGTTCAATACAAGCAGGGATGCCATAATTCTATCACAGTGTAAATGATTTCCACCTCTATGAGGGAGAAAGACACCAGGAACAATCTGAGAGCACTGTTGTTCCTGGCAAGCTCTAAGAACTGTAACGTACAAAGCTTATGAAGAGGATGCAGGAAGCAATGTTTCATGAATGAGGCGGAAGTTTTTCGCAAGTTCGCTTCAGACCTCCTGCAACACCTTAAGAAGGAGAAGCAAAGATGCCATTTGTTGAGACAAAAGATCATACAAGTCTGTATTACCGAGATTGGGGAACAGGTCAGCCGGTTGTCTTCTTGAATAGCCTGGCCCTCAGCGGGAATATGTGGGAGTACCAGATGATGCCTCTCACTAATCGTGGCCTCCGCTGCGTCGCCTACGACCGACGCGGCCATGGGCGTTCGGATGATCCCGGGCGAGGCTACGATTTCGATACCCTTGTCGACGACCTTGCTCAGCTTATCAACCAACTCGACCTGCATGAGATTACCCTTGTCGGCCAGTCGATGGGCTGTGCCGAGATTGCTCGCTATCTTTCGCGTCACGGCACGAGCCGTATTGCCCGCGCCGTGCTTATCGGTACCTGCACACCCTTTATGCTGAAGACAGAAGACAATCCGCAAGGCGCGCCAGAGGAGATCTTTGAGGTACTTCTCAAGGCACAGCTCGAAGATCGTCAGCACTACTATAGAAGGGAAGGCCTCGTCAGTTACTTCGGATCGCGGTGGCCAGATAAGGAGGTAGTTTCAACTGAGATGGTTCAATGGCTGATCCAGCAGGTCCTTGAAACTTCGCCCAAGGCAAGTGTTGAGTGTTTCCGTTCCGCCTGGCATACGGATTTCCGACCAGACATGCAGGCTTTTACCGTGCCAACGCTGATTATTCACGGGGATAGGGATCAAAACTGCCCCTTGCTCTATGCAAAACTGACTGCCCAGGCCATCCCAGGCAGCCAACTCCACGTCTATGAGGGCGCTGCACATGCCCTGTTCCTTACCCATAAGGAGCGTCTCAATGAGGATTTGCTTGCCTTTATTAATAGTTAATCGTTAAAAATGCATTATGGGCCGCCTGGGAAGGCTGGCTACGGATCGAGGAGGACGCAGAGACTTTATGCAAAAGCTCTACATCCTCCGCTCTTTTCCCATTCGGGCTTATAGCCTAATTGCTTTGCGCATGGGCTACCTTTAGCATGTGATGTCGGGGTAAGAGCTGGGCGACGATGATGCCAACTTTCGCGACAAGCACGCAAAGCAGATAGGTCTCGTTATAAGCTTGCATCTGGGCCTGGAACAGGAGCAGAGATGCGCCGTAGAATAGCTCGCGTTTTTTCCAGGCAGTCAGAAAGTATGCCAGGGATTGATATTAGCCTGTTCCGGTCTACGTTAAAGGACGGCGCAAGACCAGGGATTGGAAGTGGCGATCGGGCCTTTGCAGGGGAATGGCCTTGAAGGATACAAGCTCGAAGAATGGGGCTACGGCCTGCTGCATAAATTCGTCAGTATGAAAGGCAAAAAAGCGTGGAGGATTATGCCAGTCCTGCTCGTTTATCCCCTCCCGTTCAATGCCACCATAGACACCAAGGAAGAAAAGGCCCCCAGGACGCAGAAGGTCGCGCAATTTACCTAAAACTTCAGGCAAGTTGGCGCCAGGAACGTGGAGCAGACAATTCAGGGCGTAGATGGCTTCAAAGGAAGCTGACGGAAAATCCAGGCTCAGGAAATCCATGACATAAGCTTCAAGTCCTTTTTCCCGGCATAGCTCAACCATAGCAGATGAGAGATCGGTGCAGATGACCTTCAAGCCGTGCTCTTGAAAGAAAAGGCCATCGGTGCCCGTCCCGGCTCCGACCTCTAGCAGCGTAGTTTTAGCTTCTACAGCAAGAAGCTCAAGAAAGTCCTGCCGCACCTCTATTTTCCAGGAATCCTTTGTGGTTTTGTTGCGTTCAGCTGCACTTTCGCGATTGTAGGAGGCCTGCAGTATTGTAGTAACCCGCCGATAGTCGTCCATTTCAATCTCTCCAAATGTTTTGCCTTCACAAAGCTATGGCGGCGCTCATGACTTCAAACGCTCTTCAGGCAGGAAAAGCAATGAATCTGCACCAGCGCTAGTCTACCATGCGCTACCCCTCCGCGTCCAGCCTGGCAGTTTCGTGCACAAACGTTACTTATTGAGAGCGATGAGGGCGCGAGATCCCCTTACATTTTATGCTGAGGAGAGCGAGGCCAGCAATTTGACTTCAGTGCGATTTTGCTATATGATCCGCTTAATCGGGAAAAACCATAATAAAGAAGCTATAAATCCGGAAAAAGCCGTAGTGGCAAAAAGGAGATCATATGAAAGCAGGAGAGCTAGCTCCTACGGCGTTAGAGACCCGCGTACTGCGTATGTTGCGTGCTATGGCAAATCCTGCCCGTTTTCGCATTGTCGCGCTCCTGGCTGAGCGCAAAGATTGCACTTCCACGCAACTTGCTGGCGAACTGCCGCTGGCGCAATCGAGCCTCTTTGACCACATTGCTCTTTTGCGCGATGCTGGCATTGTCCAGGTGAGCAGTGAAGGATCAAATCGTTCCTATTGCCTGGACCCGGCAAGCATTGACTTCCTTGCGGCTTATCTCAGCGGCCTGGGACAACAGGCCCGCTCCTGGGAAGGATTAGTCAAGACAGCGCAGAAGGAGCAGCATATGAAGATTCGCGAAGCTACGCGCGATGATGCGGCGGCAATTGCCTCTATTTATAATCAAGGGATCGAGGATCGAGCGGCGACCCTTGAAACGCAGCTGCGTACGCCAGAAGAGCGTGCTGAATGGCTGGCTGCTCGCGGCCCTCGTCATCCCGTCCTTGTCGCCGTAGATCAGGTGGGAACTATTGTTGGCTGGGGCTCACTCAATGCCTTTAATCCACGTCAGGCCTATGACAATGTAGTGGATTTCTCAGTCTATGTTGCGCGAGAGCAGCGTGGACGGGGCCTTGGCGATGCACTACTAAGCGCCTTAGAGACGCGAGCTCAAGCCCTTGGCTACCATAAAATGGTCCTTGTCGCTTTGCCTACTAATGCACCGGGCATGCGCCTCTATGAACGTCACGATTTTAGGACTGTCGGGATTTATCGCGAGCAAGGCATGCTTGATGGCCGCTGGGTGGATGTCATAATCATGGAGAAGATCCTGCGTTAAATTCCGCATAGTTGAGGTGCAGCAGGTAGGCTTACTTGGAGGCTTAGCTGATAGCTCAGCCCAAATGAGCGGCGACCCTGCTTAGAAGCTCGTCGAGCTCGAATGGCTTGGCTAGAAAGTCGTCTACTCCGGCCTCCCTGGCCTGTTGTTCCGCTGTAGGGTGAGCCGAGAGCATGAGGAGCGGGATGTGGCGCGTTGCTGGCTGGTGCTTTAACCACCTGGCTATCTGACAGCCATCTGAGCCAGAAATGAGCATATCCAGGAGAATGATATCGGGCAGTTCTTCCCTCTCCTGGATATACTCTAGATCCGTGCCTTGTTCTGTAGTAGTTACGCTATAACCTGCATCCTCCAACATTGCGGCCATCGCCAATAGAATATCAGGATCATCATCAACGATCAGAACCCTTTTTCGCTCACTCTTCATAGATTCTTACTTTCTAGAAAGGGAAAAGATGAGATGTTCTGCTGATGGTTATGGATTGGAAGCGTAAAGTGGAAGGTACTGCCTTTCCCTTTGTGGCTCTCTAACCATAGATGACCACCGTGCCTCTCGATAATCGTGCGCGTAATATAGAGGCCTATGCCAAGGCCTGGATAGGTCTTTCCCTGTAAATCGCTCACCTGATAGAAGCGCTCAAAGATGCGCTCATGGTATTCTTCGGCAATCCCGATGCCAAAATCCTTGACAGCAACCTCTACCTGTTGCTGATTTTTAGCCACATGGACAATAACCGAATCCGCCTGAGGCGAGTATTTTGTAGCATTGGTGAGCAGATTAATGAGCACCTGTTCTAGCCTATCGCGATCTCCATAAATCCGGGTCAGGGCCTTGCCCTGAATGGAGAGCTGGTGTTTACAAGTGGCCTGAACGTTTTCTACTGTCTCTAGCACCAGGGCATCGAAATCAAACAGCGTTTCGCGGAAGCTAAGGACGCCAGCCTGAATCTTAGACATATCGAGCAGATCGCCGATCAGGCTTTTTAGTTTTTGAATCTGTGTATCCATGCGATTGAGGAAAAGAAGCGTCTGATTATCTCCCTGCTGCTGCTTCAAGCGCCTTTGTAAGACCTGTGTAAAGCCCTGGAGGCTGGTGACAGGGGTTTTAAGCTCGTGGCTGGCCATACTGATAAAGGCGTTCTTGCGCTCTTCTAGCTGCTTTTGCTCTTCGATATCAGTGCTGGCCCCAATCCACATGGTAGTGTTTGTCTCGGTAACGCGCAGGGGAACGGCCCGCGTGATGTGCCAGAGATAGATCCCATCGGCGCGGCGAAAACGCTGCTCGCAGTAAAAAGACTCTTTGCTCTCCATCGAATGCTGCCAGCGCTTAAGATGTTCTTCGATGTCATCTGGATGAATGGCTCGTGTCCAGCCCCAGCCTAGTAATTCTGGGTAGGAAAGGCCTGTAAAGCTCACCCACTGGGGATTAAGATATTCGATGCTTCCATCTAGCCGGGCCGTAAAGATTTTCTGGGGCATCGACTCGGCAATGAAGCGTAAGCGCGCCTCACTTTCACGCAAGGCCTCTTCGGCCAGCTTACGATCTGTTATATCGCGCATATTGCACTGTATGACCTCATGGCCATTGGCCTGATACAGATTGCTAACAAACTCGACGTAGCGCCGCTGTCCATCCTTTGTCTGTAAGGGCAAAGTGTCATAGTGGATAAACTGTTTAGCGCGTAATTCATGAATGATCTTTAAGGCATTTTCTCGATCAGGGAACAGGCCCATGTGCCAGATTTTCTTGCCTATGAGCTGCTCACGCGTATACTTTAGCAGCTCAGCCAGGCAGGGGTTGGCATCGGCGATGGTACAGGTGAGCGGATCGACAATGAGTATGCCGTCTGTTGAAGCTTCAAACAGGCGACGATAGCGATTTTCGGAGATACGTAAGCGTTCTTCAGCTGACTGGCGTTCTGTTATCTCGTACTCTAGCGAGTTGGCTTTCTGCTGCAAATGCGTGATGGCGCGCAGGCGTTCGTCTGGATCGGTGAGCAGGCTATAGCTCTCGTCGGGAAGCACATGGGAGTGCTGCTGGCAAATCTCGTCGAACTTTTCGCTAACTGCCTTGTTAGAAAAATTGCGAATCGAGTAAGCGCAGAAGAGCGAGAAGTTCTGTTCTTTGTCGTGGAGATCGTTCCAGAGCTGTTCGAGGCGAATGGCTGCGTTCTGCTTTCCTTCTACCCACAAAAGCTCGACCATTTCTCCAAAAATGCGCAGGCCTTGTTCGCTGCGGTTCGCGCGCGCGAGAATGCGCTCGATTGTAGTCAGGAAGCGCTGCGTATCAGGCGTCCCATTGAGCATAAATTGGGTGAGTACTTGACTCGCATCCATGGCTATATAACTGTTATCCTTAAAGGCGCTTGTAAGATCAATTCCTTGCGCATGCAAGCGTTTGGCCAGGCTGGCCAGGTGGGGCGACGTGGCGATAACGATACAGGGCTGGCCCGCTTTAAGCCCTGTGCCGATAAACTTGCTCAACGAATCCAGCATAAAATCGTCATGCGTGTAAAACTGCACAAAGTGTCTTGCTTCCTTGATTTGGTGCCAGACCGGGATTGTTTGCTTCTGTTCAGTGATATCATGAAAGCTGCTAACAATAGCTTCAACTCCCGGTACTGCCAACAAATTCGTTATATTGGCTTCGAACCAGCGCCATGAGCCATTTCTCGTGCGCAAGCGCAGTTCTGTACTCAGGTATTTGCCGGGTGCATGTTCTATGTCTGTTAGCAGACTTTGCAATCCCTCAAGATCAGCGGGGTTCACAAGCGCAGAGAGGGAACTTCCTATGATTTCTTCTGGCATAAAGTCCAGCAGGGAGGCAATAGAAGGGCTGGTATAAGTTACCAATCCTTCAGCGTTAAGAAGCATGCTGAGGTCCGGCTTGCTCCCAACTGTAGAGTGCGCCAGCTGGCCGCGCTGCTTCGCAATTTCTTCATCATGAAGATTTATCTGAGCCCTGTTTGAGATGATAGCCATTTTAGCCAGACCTTTACTTCCCACTGCTATCTTTAGATAAATTAACGCAGATTTATCAATGTTTGACGAGCGCCGTAGATTTGCTTATGAATAAGGCAGTGACTGCTTCTATTTAGTGTCACGAATCAAAATACCTCAGCGTTTCATTTGCCGCCTGTGTGTAATTCAAAAATATCTATTTAATAGAATTTGCTTTGGGCTGCTGAAATCCTTAGCAATCGGCTTGTTCCTTCGCCTATATACCCATTGAGTTGTTGCTTTTTTCGTGCTTATCTGCAAGAAACCATTCACGGCAAAACCGGTCTCATTTCCATCACGTCTAGAAACGCAAATCGGAGACAGGTATAGCGCAATCAATGCGAAAAATACTTGCCTGACGGCATGTTTTATCTTTGCGACTTACAAGATAGGCCGATTATGCCTGGCAAGCTAGCTTTCTGTATTTGCTGTTAGAACGCTAATATTGAGTAATTGAATCATTGAAGATATGAAAAAATACAAAGTTTGAATCGTGTATTTCAACAAAATAAGTTATATAGACTTATCATGAGATAAATTTGATAAATTTGTATATTCGATATGGCCATGTGTTATCCTGATCAGGAGAGTGTACCTTGACAAACATAATAGGCCCTAGAAAGGTTATCATTTACCGAGATAGGTGCGGGAGAGAGCCATTTACTATATGGCTAAAATCTATAAAAAACCCAAAAAGTAGTAAACGCATTTGGATGCGCTTACATAAACTGGAGAAGGGGATCTATGGGGACTGTAAGCAAGTGGGGGAAGGGGTAATCGAGCAACGAATTTTTTATGGCCCCGGTTATAGAGTGTATTTTGCGGAGGATGGAAATAATATAGTTGTTTTGTTGGGAGGTAACAAGAATAGTCAGCAAAATGACATTGAACGGGCCAGGGATTATTGGAAAGCTTATAAGGGCTGTAGATAATATATTATAGTACACTTGGATAAATTTATTGTGTTTGTGTTCAAATTATAAAACCGCATCAAAAGCCTTCTTATCGGGAAAGAACAATTTCCTGATAAGAGGCTACCGGCGCTTGGTTCAACTTTTTAGCAGCGCGTAGAGAGGGACGAAACCGTCTCCTGGGCTTTGTGTTCCTGCTCCTGCCGCACTTCGCGTTCCTGGTAATGAGCGATTTTTTTGTGCAGCGCGGCCATATGCTGTTCTAGCTCCTTCATCTGCTCTTCCAGGCAGTGCTGGTGTTCCTCTAGCAGCATGCGGCGCTGGGTGACGGTTGAGGGACCTTGCCGGCGCAACTCGGAGAAGTGGATCATGCGTGCGATGGACATGCCTGTCTTGCGCAATCTGATCAGTAGCCTGATCCATTCAATATCGTTCTGCGTATAACGCCGGTGCCCGTTATCAGCACGGTTCACGCGCTCTATGAGCCCGATACGCTCGTAGTAGCGCAACGTATCTATGCTCAGGCCCGTTTCTGTGGAGACCTGTTGGATTGTCAAGGTTGTTTCCATGTCTACAATATAACCTGGAGGAGACTCCAGGTCAAGAGGTTGCAAGGATAGCGCTAAATTAGGGTCTGATGAGATAAGTTGATAACACGAGAACAAAAAGTGATTCAGGGGCATTAGTAGAAGCGTTGGGCAGGATTGAGAATAGGACCTTGCCGTATTTTGTAAAGGGCCTCAACGAACTCTTCCTGGTCAGCATGCTTAATGGCGAAATGGAGCCCGCCAAATTCGCGCGCTTCCCAGTACCGCTCTATCCGGTAAAGCAAATTTGGGGAGGGCCTGTGACTTTGAGCTTGATAGGCCTCGATGACTGCCAGCGTGAAGGGTTTCCCAAGATGGAGTAATGCGGCAAAATCGAGCGCGGGATCGGCAATGATGGCATCTTCAAAATCTAGAATACCCGCAATAGCAGAATAATCTTTATCGACAAGGATATTTTCGTACCACAGATCTCCATGGCAGAGACAGGATGGGCTCTGACGCAGAGCGCTATCGTTAAGAAACTTATCCCACCAGCGCTCTACTTGCGAATATTCTGTGCCTGGAAGCATGGCGTGAAGCTCCGGAAGTACCGCAGCGCATAGGCGCTCCTGCCGCTGCCAGAAAGCACGAGGGCCGGGAAGCTCCGGTATTTGTATCTCTGCGGGAGAAATAGCGTGCAAAGAGCAAAGAAACTTCGCGCAAGATGTGGCGAGTGAGGATTGAGTTTTTTCGCTGAGTAGTTGTGGCTGGAGCACTGCGCCTTTGAGCTTCGGATAGCCAATAACTCCAAAGGGGAAGTGCTGGCCAGGAGCTACATACCACTGAGGAAAAGGCACGGCCACGGGAAGCTTGCCCTGAAGAAAAGGTAAAAGCTTAGCTTCTTTGGCCTGCCCCTCTGCTGCATCCTGATTTCTGGCAAGGCGTAAAACCACACCCTGCGAAGTTTCGAGGACAAGGCTGCTAAAGCCTGAGCCCAAGAGGTAAAGCTGTCCGCTTATTTCTAGCTGGGGCAGGATGAATTGAAGTTCACTCCTGATCTGCTCTAGAGCGCTTGCGTCGTACGTCACAAATTAGTCCTCTCGTTTTCTTTTCGTAAAATTGCGACAAGGATTTCAATGCATATCCTTGCTCGGCTACATGAGTGAAATCGGCGAAACTCTATCTTTGTTTCGTCCTGTGTGAAGTATATGTCATAACGCTTTGTTGGGATATTGAGCTAGTTGGTAAGCGCAGCAATGAGCAAGGCTACCCTTGTATTATAGTTCACCATTGGGGCTATGCTTGCGGCCCGGCCTGGCATTGGCGGAATTTATTTAAGCAAGATGCACGTAAAAATAAGTAAGGAGATTTTATGGCTATAGATTTAGAAGAGTTTATGCTATAATAATGGGGTATTATTGTTGATTTTAATTACTTGGAGCGAAGAATGAGCGAAGATAAGCTGTATAAATTAGCTTTACGCCTTGCCGACAAACCGCGTAAATCAGAACTAAAAGAACCGCAAATTCTGATAGGGAGCTTACCGGAACTACAAATCCCCGTGCCAATTCCTGCAGGAAGCGAGCTGCTTGGCACCGTTATTTATGGTCCCCGAGCTCTGGAGATTTTGCTGGATGTGCCTCTCGCGGCTCAAGAGGCGCTGGCTTTTTATCGGCGCGAGCTTGTTGCCGAGAGCTGGCAAACGCGAGAAGATGAGTTGCCCAAAAGAGGCGGATTTTCACATAGTACGCCTTCCAGCTTTATCAATGAGGGCTTTTCGCATAATTCCGGGCTGGTCCTTGATGTGCATGTTGGGCGTGAAGTCAAAGGCGTCTCGCATGTAAGTTTAAATTTGGGCGAGAGAGCACCGTCTCAGCGGCGCAGGCGCAATCCAATGCATGATGAAATGTTTAGACTCCTACCTTCGCTTGTGCCGCCCGCTGGCGCCTCTCAATCTGGCAGCGGCGGCAGCTTTGGCAGTGACCAGGTAAGTACCAGGGCGACTCTAGAACTGCAAGAAGAAGCGCAGCTTGCCGATCTGCTAAAGCACTACACAGATCAATTGGAACGGGCCGGCTGGAAGCGACTCGATGGCGAGCTATTAGTCCATACCGCCTGGACGGCCTGGAACTTTCAGGATAAGGAAAGCGAAGAATGGTTTGCCACGTTTTATATGTTCAGGATACCAGTCGAAAAGAGACGCTATCAACTGGAGCTAAGTGCGGAGGTGAAGGATATTGATTCTAGAAATCCTGGCTGGTCTACCAGTACCTGGCGGGCTTGAACCTGTGAGACTAATTTTCAAAGTTTTGCCTGTCGAGCAGACATTGTTAGGCCAATTAGCAGGGATGGCAGGTCAGCGAACTGGCCCGCCATCTTCTCTGTTCAAATTACTGCATAACGCTGTTAGTTTGATGCTGCTCGACTATACATAGCTGGCGCTCAAGGATTTGATATCCGCAAGCACTCGCTCAGGCGCTATAGGGTTAAACTGTTCGTCAAGGGCGTTATTGGCGTGGTCGAAGAGATAGTGGACCTTCAGCTCGCGCTTGCCCGAGAGGCCCGAGATGAGGGCGATATAGGAGCGCGTCATCTGCATCTGCGTGCGGTAACAGAATAGCGCCGTATCTCCCACTTTGCAGCGCTCGCCAGGCTGCAGCACCATATGATAATCGATGATCTGCTCAATCTCGTGCAGATATTCTACTTGATTGTGGCGCGCCTCTTCCCAGCTAGAACCGACAAGTGCATTAATCGTGCCAAGATAGCCATCATGGAAAATGCCACCGCCATAGGCATAGGCCCGGCCGCCGAAATGGTGCGAGATCTCCGTCACGTAAGCGTAAGCAGGGCGCTCGGGAAGCGAGCCGTTGAAGGCGTGGTTAGGAGTTGTGCCCAGCAAACCGTGTCCCGGCTCTACATGTGTGGCACCATGTTGGGCCAGGAGCGGCATCGTAATACTTGAGGTATTGCCGGGCGCATTGATCTGTTTCACCTCAATGCCAAGCTGGCGCAAGGTCGCGGCAGCCCGCTGTACTGTATGCATATTGGGCGAGACTTCCATCTTTTCCCCGGGTTTATGATTATATACAACGCAAGGGAAGGCTGTCACCCCGACCAGGCGCACATGCGAGAATTGGGCCAGCGCCTGCACAATTGCGGGTATCTCTTGCTCGGCAAAGCCACCTTCCTGGCCATCGAAGAAGAGATCCCCAGGAGCATAGACGCGCAGCATGAGATCCTGTACAATGCCCAGCTTGGCGGCTGCCTCATCGATCCAGCGCGCGTGCTCGACATTGTAGATAGTAATCACATCGGGGCGCAGGGCTAGCAAGGCAGGAATCATATGGCGTGGAAGCTGGTTCAAGTGTCCCATATGGCCCACCGGAAGATTAAAGCGTCGCGCCATCAACGAGCACATCGCGTCAACTGCCACAATCTTGTCGAGTCCGTTGGCCAGCGCCAGCGCGCTTACATAAGGATTGCGATTGTATTGCTTGCTCATAAGATAGGTGGTCAGGCCGAGGCGATGCGCTTCGGCGGCCAGCACGCGAGCGTTATCAACAATCGTATCAAGATCGATGACCCAGGCGTTGGTTGGGATGCGACCGCTCTGATGAAGTTTGAGGGCAGTTTCAAGAAGCTGAGGATTGCGCTCGATCAGCCGCTGTAGATACATAGAAAACCTCCGATTTATCATCAAGGGAACAGCTAGCTAGCAGTAACCTTTGTGTGCTCTTCGACGGGAGCTGCCTCTTCACTCATGGCTCGTCCCATCGCATCAAGCAATTCGGGACGGCGCCGCGCGATAAAGACGAGATAGATCACGCCACAGGCGATCCAGAGCAGCATCAGATAAGGTACCAGGTTGTTAGGGTAAGCAGGAATGGGCCAGAGCTGGCCGTAGATTGGCAAAAGCATGATCAGGCTGGCAAGTACCGGTAAAATGCCGTGGCGCACGATTGAGAATTCTTCACGATATTTGCGCCAATAGAAGGAGATCAAGGCAAGGTTAATCAGAATATAGGTGATGACAATGCCGAGACCAAGAATAGAGCCAAAGAAGCCATAGGCTCCCAGGGGCGTCCAGAGCAAGCCGCCCAGCAGGGCCAGGACGAGGGCCAGTAACATATAAGCGCTATGGGCGACGACAGGATTGCCGTGCACTGTTGTCTGACTGAGGCTGCGCGGTAGAATGCCTTCGCGGCCCATGGCAAAGAGCACGCGGACTGTTGCGTTAATGCCGGAGACAAGATTGGCAAAGATACTGCTCAAAACTGTAAGCGAGACCAGCCAGATCAGGCCAGAACCCCAGAACTTCTGCGTAAGGGTCATCCAGGGTGTGCCATCGGCGACAAATGCGTTCATATGGCTCTGGCCAAAACCAAGCGTAGCCGCCCAGCTGGAGAGAACATAGAAGGTTCCAATGATTCCCACGGCCGTAAAGAGAGCGATAGGAATGCTGCGGCGCGCGTTCTGGGTTTCTTCGCCCAACGTGCCAGCCGATTCAAAACCCACGAAGAACATAATGCCCCAGAGCATACCGATGCCCAGACCCGAGATGCCGCCGCTGGCATTGGCGGGATTAAAGGGGGCTAGCGAGATGCCTTGCGCTCCACCTTTGCCAAGGATCGTACCGAAGAGGGCAAGCATGACGCCAACTTCAAGAGCCAGGAAAATGAGGGCCGTGGTGGCCGAACGACTTACCCCCAGGACACCGATGCCCCAGACAATCACCGCGAAGATGATCGTGATGGCCCACCAGGGAATGGCTAGATTCCATTGCGTCTGGAAAAATTGGGCGGTGAGCTCACCAATGGCCGCCAGCAGCATTGGTCCGACCATCGCATAGGCAAAGACGAGAATCCAGCCCGAAAGAAAGCCTCCCCGTTTGCCAAAGCCGTGTGTATTGAACGTGTAGGCAAAACCGGCAGTTGGTATCTTCTGGGCAAATGCTCCAATTGCTGAAGCCACCAGCGCTGCAACCACGATGGCAAGCAATAGAGCAAAGGGCAGGGCATAGCCCGCTCCGCTCGCCGCAGGCTGAGTATTAAAAAATACGCTGGTAGCTGGCCCCATAAAGGCCATTGCAAGCACTACCGCGCCGAGAACACTTATCGCATCCTTGCGTAGCTGTCCAATCTTGTTAGACTGAGGTTTAATCGCCATGATTCCTCCTCCCAGGTGTGGGCTCTGAGACTGCCACATAGCAGATGCTATGCACATCTTTTACCAGCACTCAGCAAACAGGTGGGCGCTAAGGGCCGGAGTAACGCTAGTCTGACTGTGATTGCGTATAGCCTGGCTTAAATTATCGCGTGTAACCTTACTTTGTTACAATGCGTAACAAAGTTATAGCATCTTTTACTAAAGCAGTCAACCAGCTTTTGCTGACGCGAGTATGAAAATTTCATGCGGCTCTAAGCGTTGTGGATCGTGAAAAGTGGGTATAATAGCCGGGCTGGCCCGACTAGCTCTTTATTGACACAAGCTCAGGTAATGGCTATACTCCTTTTGGAAGATAGAATATCTTAATTGTTTCTAGCTTCTCTATAAGCATTGGCTTGAGTAAAAGAAGAAATATTTATAGTGAATACTATGCTATCCTTAGCCTCAGATCAGCATAACATATCAAATAAACGCCTGGCTTTGCAGATTATTTGTGAAGTTGGGCCGCTCTCACGGGCGGAGATCGCGCGTCGTTTGCGCCTCTCGCGACCAACCGCCTCGCGGATTGTGGATGCGTTGGAGCAAGCGGGACTGATTACTAGCGTTGGCAAATCGCAGCCAACGGGTGGGCGACTGGGTGATCTCTATAGCTTTCGCGAGGATGCCGGCTGTGTGCTCGCCCTTGAGCTGGGAACGCGTGAAGCTCGCCTGGCCATGGCCCAACTCACCGGTAAGATCGTCACACGAGCAACGCGTGTCCTGGAGTTGGAGGCACGCGAAAACGTCTTGCCTCAGGTCAGCCTTTTCATCAACGACACGCTTAATGGCCTGGGAAAGATGCGGCCAAAGCTGCTGGCCATGGGGGTTGCTGTGCCTGGAGTAGTGCATTTGCAAGCGACGCCTGACTATATCGACGCCGCCAAAATCTTTCACGGCCTCAATAACCGGCCCTTGCGCCAGGAGCTCGAACAGCTCTTCCAGGTACCTATAGCCATGGATAATGATGTAAACCTTGCTGCGGTTGGCGAATCGCAGTATGGCTGTGCCCAGGGACAGCGCAACGTGGTCTATCTCTTTGTCGGGCGCGGTATCGGAGCCGGATTAATCTTGAACGGAACCCTGTTTCGCGGCAATACCGAGGCGGCTGGCGAGGTTGGGAACATAGTTGTGGACCGGGCCAATCTCTATCAGCGCTTCGGTACGCGCGGTAGCCTTGAAGCTCTGGCGAGCCTTGATCGCCTTGCGGAGATCGCTGATACTGCTTCGCTTCCTGATGGATCACTTGAGGATTTTTGCCGCTCGGCATTTGCAAGTGCTGAGCAAGCGCGGGCACTCCTTGGTCCGCTAAATGAATATCTGGCCGCAGCGATTATCAATATGGTTGCCACGCTCGATCCTGGCGTTGTCGTATTAGGGGGTGACCTCTTTGAGCTTCCCTATGCCAGAGAACTATTTATGCAACCCATCGAGGAACTTCTTCTACCCCATGTAGGGAAGGCGGCACGCTTAGAGATCTCTCAGCTTCAGGGAGACGCGACCCTTTATGGCGCGCTTCAAGCGGCAATTGATATAGCCTTGAATGTTGGCGCGGCAGGTGGCCACGTTTAGTCTGTCGCCAGATCAGGTATGAGGCTACAGGATTAGCCAGGTGCCTAACGCGCTTTTTATCCCCCAAAATCCCCTTTTCCCTCCTGGCTTCGCGCTTGAGAAAGGAGGAGAGGCTGGCTATTACTAAATTTCTCTCTCTTTAATTCTTGCAAAGCCAGTTTGTCTGAAATATAATTGTTTCATGCAAACAAATAAAGATGATATTCAAGAACTTGTGGGCACTCTTATGCAGGTTGTCCACTTAATTCAGCGCAATCAGGGGCGCGGCCTACGCGAATTAGGACTTGATCCAACAACTGTGCGCGTTTTAGAGTTTCTGGCAGTCAATGGCTCTGTTCATCCCCAGAAAATCGCCCATGAGTTGAGCCTGCTGCCCTCTTCTGTCACACGCTGTGTTCAAAGTCTGGAGGAGGCTGGCTATGTAGCTGTTACTGGCGATCCAAACGATCGGCGGGCACGCCTGGTCAGCATGACGGAGCGCGGTCAGGAAGAAATCCAGCGGCTTACGCATATAGGGATTGCCATGTTTGCGGCGCTCGTTGCTGACTGGCAGCCTGAAGAGGTCAAAACGCTGAGCTCCTTGTTGGCTCGGCTTGGCGGTCGTATGTCTGCACCTCGACTCAGCCGCCATCAATTGCACAGGATGTTTGAGGATGCACAAGAGAGCTGAGAGCTCATCCGCTTTAATCGCTCTAAATAGAGAAAAGTCCCTTTTGAAAGTTTTCAAGGAAGAATTATGACCGATTCTGAACCTTCCACCACTCCTGCCCTGGTAGAAAAGAGACCATGGCTAGAGCAAGTAGCTCCTGTTCTTCTGCTCCTGTTGTTAGCACCACTCATCGTCGATATGCTCCCTGGTACAACCCGTGTCACAATGCCTCTCGGTCTGCTTGCCGAGATTGCTACTTATGGCTGCGCTGCTCTGCTGATTCGCTGGGTTGTGTGCTATCGTCATCTGAGCAGGCTTTCTATCATACTGCTTGGCATTGCATATGCGCTTGCCGAGGAATGTATCTTCTTGCAGACCTCGCTTACGCCAACCATTGGCCCTGGCCATATCTATGCTCGAATTGCTGGCGTCAATTGGGTTTACCTGCTCTGGGCTCTAGGCTATGAGGCCGTTTGGAGTATCCTGATTCCGATTCAGCTTGCCGAGCTGACCTTTCCGGCCAGGCGTCGTGAAGCCTGGTTTGGACTGCGAGGCCTGAGCGTTATAGGACTTATCTTCGTGTTCGGCACCATCTATGCCTGGTACTTCTGGAACCAGGTAGTGGTTGTGCGCTTCTATCACGGCCAGGTCTATCAACCGCCGCTGCTGGCTTTAATCGTCGCGCTGGGGGTTGTCATAGGCCTGGTAGTTCTGGCCCTTTCTCTGAAACAAGTCCCATTTGCCAGGCCTACAGGCAAGCGAAGCGTTCCTCGGCCCTGGCTGCTCGGTTTGCTTGCCTTTGTGATGAGCCTGCTCTGGTACGTTCTGCTTTTTATCAACGCCGGCCTTATGCCAGGCTTGCCCGTAGCTGTTCCGCTGCTGAGTGGCTTGCTCATGGCGGGAATCTCTTTTCTCTTGATATGGTACTGGTCAGCTAGTTCCGCCTGGCAAGATACTCACCGTCTCGCCCTGATCTCGGGAGCGTTGCTGGCGTGCATGCTGGAAGGTTTTATTATGTTTGGCAATGCTCAGCCTATCGACCTGATTGGAAAAATAGTGTTGAATGTAGCAGCCCTCATCGGGCTCTTCTGGCTGCGGCGCCGGCTTACAGCATCATCTATACCTGCAAAACAAGCTTAGGCGTTTCCTTTGCCGGGCTGCTCTTCCAGCAGATCAAGGAAGGCCTGGGCAGCTCTGGATAGCTGCTTTTCTCGGGGGAAGATACTATAGAGCGTTCGTCTTGGCATGCCCTCGGCAAGCGGAATGAGCTCTAATTGCCTGGCCTGGAGCTCGCTTCCAAGGGCTGCCTGGGGAATAAAGGCGTAGCCCAGACCGGCGATAACTGCCTGTTTCAGCATTTCGGCGCTGTTCAGCTCAATATATACATCGGGTAGTGTGGTGCCGCAATGCTGAAAATACTGCTCGATGATGGCTCGCGTGCCCGAACCTTTCTCGCGAAGTAGCAAGGGCAGTGGCAATTGCTGAAGCTGCTCAATTGAGCATGGAGATGGCAAAGGTTTCGTGAGAGGTCCCACAAATACTAATTGATCATCTTGCCACTTTTTCTGCTCAATCTCGGCTCGTACCACCTCGCCGGCCACAAAGCCGAGATCTAATTGATACTGGCTAACCAGTTCCGCGATGAGCTCAGTATTCTTCATAGTAACATTTAAGGCAATCTGAGGATATCTTAGCTGAAAGGCAGCGAGAAATCTTGGCAGCAGATAGGTGCCCGGCGTTGTGCTGGCGCCTATGCGCAAGGTGCCGCGCTGCAATCCATGAAATTCCTGCATTGCCTGCTCCGCATCCTCCACCAGGGCAAAGATACGGCCAGCATACTCCGCCAGTTGCTTTCCCGCTTCTGTCAGGTATATCTTATTGCCCATACGAACCAACAAGGCTTGCTTGAGCTCTTTTTCTAGCGTGCGCATATGTTGAGACACGGCCGGCTGGCTCATATAGAGTTCCTCGGCGGCGCGCGTTATATGCTGAGTATGGGCTACGTGATAAAAAATCCACAGATGGTGCAGATTCATATGACCTTCTGTGCTCTCCCTCCATAAGTTTTACTTATTAGTCTGACGTCTGGCACGACTCCGAAAGCACACCTCTCAGCCTATTTTGTTGCACGGGTATAGTGGAAAGAAAAGGTTTCATCTATCTTGAATGGAGGCGACAGTAGTGGCAACATCACAAAAAAATGATAAATTGGTCTGGGTGCATGGTATCGGGGGACATGCACCGGGCTATTCCATCGCCTGGCGTGATGCCTTCAATCCCTATCTCAACTTTCCTGACGGTGCCTTTATCGAGGCTCTCTGGAGTACTGTCTTTTCAGCGCCTACCCTCTTTTCGGCAACGCTAGACACCCCAGAGATTGTGCAACCGAGCCTTCCCTTAAGTCCCACCGAGCTTGCCGAAGCCAATACGCTGCTCAAATCGCTCACCACCACGATTCAGGCGCGACAATCAGCTCAAGCTTCCACCTTTACCGGAGAATGGGACCAGGCCGCCAGTCGGGCCGGCGGACTTGCCACCAATGTGGCGACGCTGGCCGGTGGCACAGCTGCCAACGCTGGCGGGGCGCTTGGTAATGTGGGAGGGATCATGGGCCAGATGGGCAAAGGAGGAAGCCCGAGCAAGTCTGCCATGCCTTCTCTTGATGTGACAAAGATGGTCCTTTTGCCCCAGGATACTGTGGGGGAATTTGTGGAGTATCTGGTCAGTCGCAGGATACGCACTGCTGTCAAGGAGAAGCTCAAGGCGCAGTTGCGTCAGATTGCTGATGGAGGCACAATCAATACGATTATCGCGCATAGTTGGGGCACTGTCGTGGCCTACGAAAGCCTGATCGACCTGGAACTTGAGTTACCACAATTCCATCTCAAGCATCTCATTACCCTGGGCTCCCCGCTGTGGATGGTCCATCAATTGCTCGATGAGCGCTCTGGCCGCAAGCCCGCCAATACTGACACCTGGATCAATATTCAGGCGCAGGGCGATCCGATTGGCTCCTGGCTCAAGCCAGGCTTCCAGGTGGACAAGGATTATATGGTCTCCAACTACGGTAATACTGTCAATCCCCATAGCAGCTACTTCCTGCCCAAGAATATCGAAGTTCAACAGAACATTGTAGCTGCTCTCCTGCTGGCATCCTGAATGTCTGATCCTGCCCATGCAGTTCCAGGTAGGCTGCATGGGCCGCCTGCGGTAAGAAACGTCATGGCCCTGACTTCTCAGCCAGATGCGTTAGCCCGTTTGCTGATCACAACCACGTGGTCTATTTAGCCTTCTACCTCTGATAGCCTTTCCTGCCTGAGCACTACTGCATCGTCGGAAGCTGCGCTCTTAGCATAGTGTAAGGATAGATAGGCAGCTACCGCAGCTAGAAAAGCTGTAGCGGCGAAGGCGAAGAGAACGATTGTGAAGGCATGGATGGCAATACCTTGACCCTTGCCAGGCACAAGGCTGAGGTACAGGGAACCAAACACCGCGACGCCGAGCACACCAGCGATGCGGGGGATAGTATTGAGCAATCCACTCATATCCGCAGCATCACGACTCTTTACTGAACTCGTCAGGAGAGTAACCAGGGCCGTGAATTGAAGGCCGAGGCTGAACCCTCCAATCCCAAGCAAGGACATAAACAACGGACCTGTAGTTACTCCCGCCAGCAGCGTAACCCCAAGACTAGCATAACTTGCCGCCAGCAGGAGCGTCCCAAGAAGGGGAGCCAGGCGCCTACCAGTAGCGGGCAAACGTCCGACGAGCGGACCGGCGATGCCAAAGGCGGCGACCCAGGGTACCAATATCAGCCCGGCGTAGGTAGGCGTCTCGCCTAAGCCTTGCTGGAGATAAAGTGCTAGCACAAACAACATCGCAAAATAGGTGACGTTGCTCAGAGCCAGGCAGGCGAGCCCATATACGATAGGTAGACGAGTCAATAAGCGCAAGTTGAGGACTGGCGAACCTCCGCGCCTGGCAAGCTTGCGTTCCCATCCTACAAAGATCGCAAAGGCAGGAAGACTAGCCAAGAAACAAATCCAGATCCATACCGACCAGCCTGCGTCCTGGCCAAAGATAAGAGGCACTACCAGGAGCAGAAGCGCAGCCGAGAGGGTGGCCACACCGCCCAGATCGAGGCGCTGTCCCTGCTGCCGCTGGTCAACTGGCAAGAAGGTAGCTGCAAGAATCATCAGGATGACCCCGATGGGGACGTTTATCAAAAAGATGGGTCGCCATGTGGCGCCAAAGAGATTTGCCGAAACAAGCACTCCTCCCAGAATCTGACCAAGGATGGCACTGCCTGAGAGAACGATTGTGAATAGGCCGATAGCTCGTACCCTTGCAGCCCCTTCGAAATTGATCTGGATGCCGGTGAGTACCTGGGGTACCATCATGGCTGTCCCAATTCCCTGGATAATGCGCATCATCACCAGGACTAGTGCGTTTGGGGCAAGTCCACAGGCGAGAGAGGTCAGGGTGAAAACTCCAAGCCCAAGGATAAACATTCGCAGGTATCCACGCAGATAGCCAAGGCGGGCGCAAGTGATCAACGATACGCCATAGGCAAGGGTATAGCCTGAGACTATAAGCTCTAACTCCGCATCTGAAGCATGCAGAGATGCGTGAATGGCCGGAAGCGCAATATTGACGACTGCGACATCTATATTGCCAAGGAAAACTGCGCCAAGCAAGGCTACTAGCAACCATGGTTTGGACTGTTGTGCTAACATCATGAACTACCCAATTCCTTTCGTCGTGTGCTGATTACGCAGGCTTGCATGATAGGTTACCTGCGGCGAGCTTTCGTACGATATAATCGGCCCTCTTGATCCCGGGATTCTGCCTCATGAGCCGAGGCTTTAACGCGAGAAGCGTGATTTTGTGGCAATGAAAGCTTTTAGCATAGGCCACCGCTACAAACAAGCGTGCTCAGTACACTATAGAGCAACGACAGGCTGAATACTATTAGCTTCTTGCGCTTCAAAAAAAGGCCAGAAAGATCTTCTATGCCAATAAGGAAAAGCTTATAAGGAGCAAGCGAGGCGTAAAGCATTGGTGTAGGAGAATACTCTTTAGCGAAGGGCCAGCTACGGAAATGGGTCAGAAGCCCT
Organism: Ktedonosporobacter rubrisoli; assembly: GCF_004208415.1. Classification (GTDB taxonomy): domain Bacteria; phylum Chloroflexota; class Ktedonobacteria; order Ktedonobacterales; family Ktedonobacteraceae; genus Ktedonosporobacter; species Ktedonosporobacter rubrisoli. The sequence goes on from NZ_CP035758.1 coordinate 1,644,023, forward strand.
TGTGATAGTGATGCGCTATGGCAGCTTCGACTATAAGTTTTGCTTATGCCTATCATTGAATCTTTGTAGTGGTGTTATGCTTCATGCTCCTGTATGCTGCATAGCGTGCAGCAACGCTGGGAAATCGTCAAACTTATCTTAGCGCTTGCATGCTTAATGTGAAGGCGCGCCACTCTACACAATTGAGAAAGCTTGTATCGTTAGATCCTGGGGAGATATAGTCCCTCAGTGAGATTTGGAAAGGAAGGAAAGTAAGGTATGCAGCAAGGAAGACAGCAACGCGTAGTAATTGGCATGATTGATGGAATGGGAATGGAGTATTTCACGGCCCAAGAATTGCCTGCGCTACGGCAGCTAGCCGCCCGGGGCCTCTTTCGACAGGTGAGCGGCTTAATGCCGAGCATTACTAACGTCAATAATGTTTCGATTTGCTGCGGCGCTTACCCCGCTGAGCATGGCATCACCGGCAACTCTTACTTTGATCCTCTGCAAGGTCGGGAGGACTATATGGAAGATGCACGGCTTTTGCTCGCGCCTACCCTTTTTCAGCGAGCGGCGGCGCTTGGTATCCAGAGCGCGTTGCTGACTAGCAAAAAGAAGACGCTGAGCCTGCTAGGGTCTGGTGCTGCTCTGAAGCTGGCCGCCGAAGCTCCTGCTGAAGAGTTTGTCGCGCGCTATGGGTCGGCGCCTTCGATCTACAGTCGTGAGATCAACTACTGGCTGTGGCAAGTGGCTGTAGATCTGCTTAAGGAGCGCCCGGAAATTGGCTTAGTGTACGTTCATACCACTGATTTTCCCATGCATAAATGGGCGCCCGAGGAAAAGGCCTCGCAGGAGCACATGCAAACCCTTGATCGCTTGATTGGCCAGGCCGCTGCGGCTGCTCCTGATGCCGCATTTTTGCTCACAGCGGATCACGGTATGAATCCGAAGCGGCGCTGTTGGGATCTGCAGCGAGTTTGTCTACAGCAAGGCACACAAGTGCGCTATGCGCTTTCGGCCGAGAAAGATCGCTATGTCCTTCATCATCGAACCTTTGGCGGAACTGCCTATGTCTGGCTGCAGGCTCCAAACGACTTGGAGGCTGTCAGGCACACGCTTGAACGCGTGCAGGGTGTTGAGCTTGTACTGACGCGCGAGCAGGCTGCCGAACGCTTTCATCTCCTACCTGACCGCATCGGGGATGTGGTAGTAATTGGCGATAAGGATACCGTGTTTGGCGAGTTAGAGACGGAGGGGGAGGAATTAGAAGCCTCCTACCGTTCACATGGCTCGCTCTATGAGCTGGCTGTGCCTCTTATTATGTCTAATTTTCAGGCCGGGCTTCCTGAGCCCGAGACCCTGCACTATAACGCAGATCTAACGCGCCAACTCTATCGCGCTGCGCACTAGAGCGTGCAATAGCTTGATTTTTTGTCAGAAGAGGAGGCTTGTGGATTTATCTCCCTCCAGCCTCACCTCCATACACCTTATGAGTATGTAGATCCGCTTCTCATGCCACTTATCACTAGGAATGCACTTTGTACGCCTCTTCCTCTTGTTTTTGCTGAAAAGTATGACGATATGTCTGTGGTGAAATATGCAGAAAACGCTGGAAGTGCAAGCGCAGCGTCGCCGCTGAATGAAAACCACAGCACGTAGCAATCTGCTCAACGGGCTTGTTAGTAGTTTCCAGAAGACGCTGAGCCAGCACAATGCGCTGCTGAAGTATCCATTGATAAGGAGTCATCCCCACGGTCGCGCTGAAACGGCGCGCGAAGGTTCGCCGGCTCATGGCGGCCTTGGCTGCCAGTTGCTCCATGGTAAACTCTCTGTCGAGGTTGGCCGCGATCCACCCCAGGGTCGCGCCAAAGGGATCGTTCTCATCAAGGTCGGGAAAGGGCGTTTCGATATATTGTGCCTGCCCGCCCTCACGATGAAGGGGCACAACCATCCGCCGCGCGACAGCCGCAGCAATTTCAGCTCCGTAATCCTGGCGCACGATATAGAGAGACAGGTCGATAGCCGCTGCCGTTCCTGCAGCCGTCAACACCTGGCTATCATCGACATAGAGCACGCGGGGATTAACCAGGACTTTCGGATAGCGTGTAGCCAGTTCCGCAGCCCAGGCCCAGTGGGTCGTGGCCCGGCGCCCATCTAGCAAGCCTGCAGCAGCCAGGAGGAAGGCCCCTGTGCAAAATGAAATGACACGCGTGCCACGCTGATAAGCCGCACGCAAAGCCTCAAGCAAATCGTCTGGGGCGGCCGTGGTACGAAAACGAGGAGAACTGGGCACAATGATCGTGTCTGCCTCCGCAAGATGCTCCAGATGGTAAGGAGTGTTCAGGAGCAGGCTGGTAGAAGTCCGAACCGGCCCTGGTTTTGTGGCACAAATCATAAGCCGATACCAGGGTACCTTCAATTCAGCACGTTCAACCCCAAAAATTTCTGTAGCGACTCCTAATTGAAAAAGATTCACCGCGTCGTACGCAATGATCGCAATTGTATACATGGCAATTTCTGCATGCTTTCTGTCTCTTCTGCTGCTGGTCGGTCTACTCTGTTGCTGGCAAAATCTTAACACATAGATTGTTTTTTGCCAAACAATGAGCAACTTGAGCAGACGTGGGATCACAACGGGGCTCGCCTCCAGTGCGATTGCTGCTCTGCGCATCTCTGAAAGGATTCCATTTTGGACACGTCCCCAAAGCGGCTTGCCACTTTTTTGCAGAACCAGCGCTTCTCGCGCCCTTTCTGGTTCCTGGTCACTGGCTCCTTTATCAACAAAGCTGGCAATTTTATCATGCCTTTCTTTGCGTTGTATCTGGTCTCTTATCACCATTTGTCTATCAATGCAGCGACGCTCATCATCTCACTTATGGGCATAGGCTCGCTGGGCGCAGGGATTTGTGGGGGGATACTGGCTGATAGAATTGGACGACGCGTAACGCTACTCTTCAGTCTTGTTGCAACAGCTGTCCTGATGCTGGGCCTCGGCTTCGCCGAGACGCTGCCCCTGATTATTCTGCTTGCCATACTCTACCAGTTCTTCAACGAGCTCTTTCGCCCTGTGACCTCGGCGGCCATCGCGGACCTGGTGCCACCAGAAGAGCGGACGCGAGCTTATGCCCTGCGCTATTGGGCTAACAACATTGGCAACGCGATTGGACCGATCATAGCCGGGCTGATTGCCCCTATCTCCTATCTTGCTCTCTTTCTGGCAGATGCGTTGACAACCTTCAGCTTTAGCCTGTTGATCTGGTTCGGGGTACCTGAAACGGGTCAGAGTAACCGTTGGCATGTCAAAAAGCAGCTGGAGAGGCAAGCACCCACAAAGCTCCCTTTGCGTCAGGCTTTTACCGATCCCTGGCTTTGGTCCTATGCGTTTCTGGCGCTTCTGTTCGACTGTATCTATGTACAATCGACGACTACGCTGCCGCTTGACATGAACGCACATGGAATGAGTACGCTGGCTTTCGGTACGGTAATGGCTGTAAACGCGGTTCAGATCGTTTTCGTTAGCCTGCCGCTGACCACATTTTTTCGGCGCATCAATCGGAACCTTTCGCTGGCCATAGCCGCGTTGATGCTGGGCACGGGCATGGGCCTCTATATCTGGCTACATACGTTTGCTGGCTATCTCCTGGGAGTGCTGTTCTGGACCGTTGGAGAAATTGTTTCCTACCCGATTGCCCTGGCGCTGATCGCGGAACTCTCTCCGCCTCTCCTGCGCGGCTCGTATCAGGGAATCTACAGCAGCATTCGCGCGCTGTCTTCGCTCCTCGCTCCTGCACTGGGCGGCCTGATCCTTGGACAGTTAGGCCCAACCGCTTTGTGGAGCAGTTGTTTTGTGGTAAGCGCACTCATCGCTTGCGGCTATCTGATCCTTAACAAGCTGCGCCAGACCCAATACAGCAAATGAAGCTGCGTCGCAAAAACACTGAGAGGAAAAGCGGAAACTCAACTTCAGCGATTACCCTCTTTGGGAAAATGGTTTGTGGACATCGAGTATCTCGCTCCAGCCATCCGGGATAGGTAATATTTCTTGAGTCCCTTAGCTGACGAAGGTAGCGCCTGTCATCACACCGACAGCCAGGACCGTCAAGATAAATCCCGCGATGGCCCAGCGGCGGGCCTTGCTATCCCCCTTTTCCTTGCTGCGTATGATGGTCGGGCGTAGAGCGCCATCGCCAAGGCCAAGCAGCGCAATGGCGATGACAAAGCCTGTGATGATCAGGCCTCCCCAGGCGCTGCCAAAGAGATGGGCAAAGCCGCGCGTTCTGGTAATCAGGACGAGGCCGAGGCCCATCGTTAGCGTTCCTGTATAGGTAAGCGTGCGTATGATCGCAATGGCCAGCCGGATGAGGGTCTCGCTCGGCTCTTTGCCAACGAGCGGTACTATGAAGAAGGCAAGGAACGCGTACCCACCTACCCATGTGGCTGCGCCTATGACATGCCCGTAGCGTATCAACCAGGAGACAAATAGCAGCATCATCTCTATTCCCCTCTCCGATCCAGGGCTCGTTCTCCGTGTGAAGCCAGGCGCGCGCCGTGCACGTCAGTTTCCCTGGTCTTGGAGAGAGCCGTTGGCGCGTCTGAGCCTGGTAGAGTATTTTGCTGGCGCAAACGGCGGGTAATAATCAATTCGCCGACAAAGGCGCCTGGCGGTCCCGCCGTCAGCAAGACCGCGACGGGAAACCACCACTTCCACAGGCCATCTATCGCCCCTACGCCTGCAATGACGAGTAAGAGAAGAAAATTAATGCCATGGAGTGGCCCGAGCACATGGACTATCTCCTTTTGTCCGCTAAGCGCTGCAGAGACAAGCGCCAGGAGGAGAACAAGATCGATAAGCGCGGCCAGGCGCACAATGCGTAGGCGATTGGAGAGACGTTCAGCCTGTTGAATTGAAGTCATAACCTGCTTTCCTCTCTCACTCTCCAATTGCGCGTTGACCGCTAACTTTGGAGGGCGGTAGCTTGCCCGCCCGTGACGTACCGCTGAGCGTGTCACCGTCAATGATCACATCGAACGTGAGGTTCAAGCGCAGCGGCCTTGTGATTGACTGCTTCCAGGTGAGTCGATTGTTCTCAAGCCGCGGTTCGAGCAAGGGCGTCGTTTCCGCGTTGCCCCTGGCGATTCCTGCAACAACTCCATTGCTCTCAGCGAGCTCCAGCTCAACAGACTGGGTGCCGATAGGGGTAGCTATGTTAATATTCCAGATGCCTGTTAGAGACATATGCTTTATCCTCTCATAGAGTGCTCAAACATGTTAAGGCTGGCGATTGGTGGCGGATTTAGCGTATAGCGGCTTCAAGTCCCTTGTTATACCAGATGGTTCCGCGTCGCTCAAACTCAAAGAGATCCTCTACGGCGAGGGCGATGCGCGGACCAAGCTCGCGTTCAAGCAAATACAGTCCAAGGTCAAGCCCTGAAGTAACTCCCCCAGCGGTTACTAGATCACCATCATCGACCACGCGCGCCTGAATCGGGATGGCCCCGGTGGCTTCAAGGGCAGCCATGCCTAAGTGATGAGTTACGGCGTGACGCCCTTCGAGTAAGCCTGCCATGGCCAGCGCAAGAGAGCCGCCGCAAACTGTAGCAACGGTAACCTGGGGATTGTCAAGGGCTTGCTTCATCAAAGCCGGAAGCCTGGTTTCCTGGGTCCTGGCCAGCAAGATAGGGATAGTCTCAAGCTGGCTTCCATCCGTAGGTTCGTTGATGGGTCCTGCGGCTCCTGGCACAATGATGAGGTTAGCTTTATCCGGGTCCAGAGTGCCCGTCGCCTTCAGCACAAGGCCACCTGATCCGCTCACAACCTCGCGTGGCCCCTCCGCCGAGACAAGTTCCACACTCAGAGCTCCACCAGAGACATTGGCGCCTGCCGACAAAACCTCATAGGGCGCGCTGACATCGAGGAGGTCAAATCCATCGAATAAGACAATTTGCGCATGTAGCATCAAAAGATCCTTTCCTTTGAACGAAGCTTGTACAATGACAACCACTTACGATTGGCCCTACTATAGTGCTCGTCCATGAGACTTAACAGTGGCGCGATTGCCAGAGATCAACGGAATCTGGCCAGCTTGACCTCACGCCGTCGAGTGGAGCAACTTGCCATCCTTGCAAACATCTTGTGCTCTGGCATAATTATTTTCTTTGGCGGAGAAAACATGGTAAAAGAACATATGCTACAATATATTTAAAGGTGGATATTTAAATTTTTTAATATCAGCTCAGTTTATTACTCTTGCTTCACGCCTTGACGTTATCTCCAGCAAAGTATGCTAGAAGCAAGCGTGCCTGGAATATTTTCTAGGGTAAATGAGGTAATTGTAGGTGCAATGAAAAGGAAAGCTGTGAAAAGGAATGATGATTGAAATTGATGAAATTGTCAATGCAGTGATAGGTGTAGAGGAGCCAGGCGTGGCGGTGGCCGTGGTGAAGCGCGGTCGCCTGGTTCATAGTAAAGGTTATGGGCTGGCGAATCTAGAATGGAATATTGCAATTCAGCCCAATACTGTATTTCGCCTTGCATCGGTTACCAAACAATTTACAGCTACGGCAATTCTCTTACTAGAGCAACAGGGCAAATTGCATCTCGCTGATTCTCTCACAAAATATCTTCCCAGCTATCCAACTCATGGACATGAGATTTCTATCTGGCATCTCCTGACGCATACCTCGGGCATTAAACCTTACAACGAAGTTGAGAATTTTTTTGAGCTCTACTGCAGGAGGCAGCTCTCGCATGCGGATGTCGTTGACATGATAAAAGATTTCCCCCTCGAATTTGCGCCAGGAACACGGTACAAATATAACAATACAGGATATTATCTACTCGGTATGATTATTGAAGTGGTGAGCGGGAAGAGTTACGAGGAGTTTATCCAGACGCAGATTTTCGCGCCTCTGGGGATGGAGCACTCGTATTATATGTGGAACGAGAAAATTATTCCGCAGCGGGCGAGCGGATACTCCAAATTAGAGCAAGGCTATCAGCATGCGCCTTTCCTCGATATGACTGTGCCGTATTCCGGTGGCGCGCTCGGCTCTAATCTCGATGATCTTGTACGCTGGGATGCGGCTTTACGTGAGGGCCGGCTGCTCAAAAAAGAGGCCCTGGAGCGTATGTTTACGCCAGCGCAATTGCTGGATGGGAGCAGAGCAGAGTATGGTTTTGGCTGGGGAATTGGTGAGTATCGCGGCCATCGGGTTGCCTATCATCAAGGAGACATGAACGGCTTCATAACCTTCATTGCACGATTTCTTGATGATGAGATAACAGTAATCCTGCTTTCTAATTCACATGGATCTGACATCGAAACATTGTTTCGGTGCATTGTCCGACAGTCCCTTGCCTTGCCTCCGCTAATACAGAAAACCAGCTCGCTTGAGCCGGAAGCTATCATGAGGATGGTCGGAGCGTATACTCTGGCCGGGATGTTCCAGTTTATGGTAGAAGTAGAACAGGCTGACGATACGCTTATGCTGCGTCCATTTAACGTGGAATTAAAGCCGCTGAACGAAACGACCTGTTGCTTTGCCCATGATCATGAAATAGAGCTACACTTCTCTGATGAGGGAGCGCAAGGCTTTAGTACCATGGCGATTTGCTTTCCGTTCTCCCCCTTACCCCTGACGCGTGTAGACGCTTAAACATGGCTGAGCGAGCTCATTCGTGGGGAGACAATAGACATTTTCAATACAGATCAAGCGCTAAAAGTGTATATAGGGGAATATCGGAGTGAGTAAGGGAAATTCACACTGTATTCTGCCTGAGGCAAGTAGAAGTAAGGGAATGGAGTTTGCAGCGGGCCGCATCTCTAGCAAGTTGCCATAGACATGTTTTGTCTGATGGGCAGATAGCTGGAACCTTGTAGCGGCCCTTGAGATAGGGTCTACTGGTTGCCCCCTTGCGACGTTTCCAATTCCTTGCCACATGGGCGACTATGAGAGTCGCAGGTCGCCAGCCGCCAAAGCTGCCCTGACCGTGGCGACACTTTCATCAAGAGTGTGCATGGTCGTGTCTATGACATGAGACTCATATGGTCCTAAATGAGCAAAGTACTTCCACATCTTCCCCACAATCTCAGGGTTCACCAATGCTCCAGATTTTCGTTCTACCGCTCGCGTAATGCTCGTCTGCAAGGCTGGGCGCAGGACGACGAAACGGATATCACATCCGTCTTGAACCGCCTTCAACCAGGGATCGAGGTACCAGGGACCGATAATCCCATCGACGATGACCTCATAGCCTCCCCAGGCATATCTGGCGGCACTTGCGGCAAACGCATCGAGGACGATGATGTTTTGCTCTTGCGCTTCGGGTAACCAGGTGGCAACATACCCTTTGCGGATAGATCGATAAAAGTCGTCAGTATGTATGTGGACGGCGCGTTCATAGGGCGACTGTTCTGCCAGCCGCCGTGCGACGCTACTTTTGCCCGATCCAGGTGGGCCAGAAATGATCATGATAGGAGTAGTATTCATCAAGGTATCCTCCAATTTAACATCTCTTGCGCACAGTAGAGGTACAAGAGAGGCTTGTGTTCATAAAGAGAGTCTATCAGAGAACCAGGCGAAAAACTTCGTCCATATGCACGGTGTTTTTTCTCTGGTCCTGCGCCTATTTACAAAATATTGCAAGGAAGGAGCACATCGGGAGCGACTTCGCCTGAATGACGAATGCCGATTCCCATGCTTCAGATAAATTTCCCACCCTTCAGTTTTAAAACCTGATAACCCTTGAGTGAATTTACAATCTGCACCTGATTGTTGGACGAGATAAGCAAATGGTAGAATAAGGCTATGCGTACTATTGCGATTCTTGCCCTGGATGGCGTCGTCGCCTTTGACTTATCCATTCCGCTGGAAGTCTTTGGGCGAACCCCTTTGCCTGGCGGGCAAGCTGCTTACCAGGTATTCATCTGCGCGCCGACAACTGAGGTCAATGCTGGCACGTTCACGCTCCATGTTCCGTGGTCTCTGGAGAAGCTTGTTGAGGCGGATACCATCATTTTGCCTGGCCTGGCTGATCCAACCGTACCGACTCCCGGCGAGGTGCTGGCTGCTTTACGCAGTGCCGCAGCGCGTGGGGCACGCATCGCCTCGATCTGCGGGGGTGCATTTATCCTGGCCGCTAGCGGGCTGCTGGATGGTTTGCGGGCAACCACTCATTGGATTGGCGCCAGGGAATTAGCGCGGCGCTATCCCAAGATAGAAGTAGATCCCAACGTCCTCTTTGTCGATAATGGGCAGTTTCTGACCTCGGCTGGAGCTGCCGCCGGCCTTGATTTGTGCCTGTATATGATCAGGCAGGATTATGGCTCAGCCGTGGCCGCTGATGCAGCCAGAATCTCGGTGATGCCCCTTGAGCGCGATGGAGGGCAAGCCCAATTCATCGTCCACGAGCCCCCTGCTCCCGATGGGATCACGCTTGAACCGCTGCTGCGTTGGCTTGAGGCAAACGTACAGCGCGAATTGCAGCTTGAAGATATTGCAGAGCGAGCGATGATGAGCACGCGCACGCTTAGCCGGCGCTTCCGCGAGCAGACCGGTACAACACCGTTGCAATGGCTCAAGCGGGCCCGGCTGCGCAAGGCGCAATATTTGTTAGAAACCACCGGGCACTCCGTAGAATGGATCGCCCGTCAGGTTGGCTTTGGCTCCTCAACCACTTTTCGCGACCAATTCAAGCACCTGGTTGGGATTAGTCCGCAGGCTTATAGGCGGGCATTTCGCGGGACAATGGCGAACTGAGATGGCGGGAAGGTGGGTATCTGCCGTAGAGGGCAAGCAGGAGAGCATTTCGGCTCCCCGCCTGCTCCAAGGGGTCAGGTAGCTTCGGACGAAGCTTCTCGGGTCCGAAGAAGAGCGAATTTACTCGTAATGTGCTGATCTATACGAGCTTACCAGGCGCTCGCGCATCTGCTCAAATGTGGCAGTGTCGATCTCGCCACGAGCATAGCGCTGGCTAAGAATTTCCAGGGCCGTGGGTTGCGGCTGGAACGGAGGCATGCCAGGGCCGGGCTGGCTATATGGGAACGGTGGCCGCCACTGACGTGCTCCTCCGAAGAGTGAGCGTAAGCCCCACACAAGCAATCCCAGAATCACTAGCCAGAAAATGGGAAACAGAAAACAGAAACCGTGAAACCCTCCATGCATAGAAATTTCTCTCTTTCTTGCTAGAACTTTTCTCTATGTACTTTTTATTTTTGTTAGCTTGCTCATTGAGCTATAGCGTCAGTATAGCTCTCCTGGATGACGGAAACATGAACTTTCTTGCATTTTTTTGTCATCGATCTGTCATTTTTGGGTGTAGCTTCCTGTTCCTGATTGAGCAGAGGAAGCCTGACTTCGAAGACAGAGCCCTTGCCAGTTTCGCTCTCCACGATTATTTCACCGTTGTGAGCATGAACTATCCATTGCACAATGGCCAGACCCAGACCAGTGCCACCGGGCTCTTCTTTGACCTCGGAACCGTCAGCCAATCTGTGGGTACTGCGTGTGCGAGCCTTGTCTACGCGGTAGAAGCGGTCAAAGAGGAAGGGAAGATGCTCATCATCTATACCTGGTCCGTCGTCTTGCACGCGCACTACGCCCCAATGCTCATCCTTGCAGCTAAGCTCTACGCGCACATGCGTACCTACGCCGCTCGTATATTTGATAGCATTTTCGATCAAATTCATTAGCATCCGGCTCAAGTAGTGAGGATCACCATTCACTAATAGCTCAGGCAATTCACCAGTGGCAAGACTGACCTGACTTTGTTGGGCCAGAGGCAGCAGGCGCTCGACACTAGCCAGGGTCAGATCGCTTAGGTCCAGCTCCTCCAACTGGAGGGTGATCTGTCCCGTATCTGCGCGCGCCAACAGCAGGAGGCTATTAACTATCGTCGTCATCTGCTCGTTTTCAGCCTGAAGCTGCTCCAGAACCTGGCGATATTCCTCAGGTGTGCTCAACTGAGTGAGCGCACGATTGAGTTCGAGATCAATGATCGTAAGCGGCGTGCGCAGCTCATGGCTGGCATCGGCTGTAAACTGCGTCTGACGCTTAAAGGCTGCTTCCAGGCGGGCCAGCATCTGATCAAAGGTCGCCGCCAACTCACCGAACTCATCATGGCGTCGTAGATGCAGGCGCCGGCGCAGGTCTGTTGCATTGATCTCCCTGGCCGCGTGGGTAATCATCTTCACCGGGCGCAACATTTTCCCGGCCAGCCAGTAGCCACCGATGAAAGTGGCTAATAGGCCCAGGAGAGCGTGAAAGAACCAGATTGGCATCAGATTCATCGGGCGCGGAAGGGCCAGACCAACGATAAGGGTTGCGATGCGCGCATTCTTCTCAAGTAACGGCGTAATCAGGAAACGATAGTTGTTATTGTTGTTATTATGCCACTGGTTTGTCGAATGAGGCGTGTTAATAGTCAAGTCTATCATAGATTGACCGGCCTCACTTCTACCTTGCAATAATTGTATAGTGGGACGAGAGAGTGTGCCGCGAGTGTCCAGCACTGTATTGTCAGGGCCGAGCAGGAGCACAACCTCGTCATCCGAAGAACGCGTAACTTTCTGCGAAGCCGGGGTAGCTTTGCTCAGAAGCGCTTGCTTATAGACATTTTCAAGTTGCTGGGTATCTGTATAGAGTTGTGTTTGTATGCGGCTCTCTGACGTGTTGCTATTGAAATATGTCTGGGATGCATACAGGCTTCCACCGATAACCACAAGAATGACGGCCATGACTGCGACGTTCCACAGAGTCAGGCGCAAGCGCACGCTCATGATAAAGGAGACTAAAGCGCGCAAGAATTGTCGCAACACTCGTTTCATAAAGTCAGGCTCTTTCCTATGCAGGTGGCGTCAGGCGATACCCGATGCCACGAATCGTTGTCAGTAGCTTTGTGGCAAACGGAGCATCAATTTTGCGGCGCAAGCGGCGCACGTAGACGTCTATTACATTGGACTCACACTCAAAATCATAATTCCAGATATGCTGTTCTATCATATCACGCGTAACCACCTGATTGGGATGGTACATCAGGTACTCTAATAAGGCAAATTCGCGTGGAGTTAGCTCGATTGGCTGACCCTCACGCTCTACAATATGTGTGGCCGGATCAACAATCAAGTCACCTATTTCCAGTTTACCATTTTTATATGGCTGATGGCGACGTAGCAATGCCCGCAGGCGTGCCAACAGTTCACGCATCGCAAAGGGCTTGACAAGATAATCGTCAGCCCCACAATCCAGGCCTTTCACCCGATCCTCTATACCATCACGGGCCGTTAAGAGCAGAATTGGCGTGTGAATACGGCGGCGGCGCAACTCACGACAGACTTCAAGACCATCTTTCTTGGGAAGCAGGATATCCAGAATAATCAGGTCATAGGAAGTCAATTCGGCAAGGTCTTGTCCCTCCTGCCCGTCGTATGCTGCGTCGACGCTATATCCTTCGTGCTCTAGATTAGAGGCTAATGAACTGCTCAGGCGATGATTATCTTCTATCACAAGAATGCGCATAGTGCCGTCCTCTGTGTATGAGTTTTCAGTTTTCTTCCCTTCGATTATCGCACATGAAAATGACAAATCCATGACAAAAAAGATCTGGGAAGTTCATATTCCTGTCACCTGTGCTAGCTATACTCTTACTCAACGCGTGACCGCGCTCAGCAGGTAGCCGGCAAGACGCTTCTGTTCTACTTTCTAGCGATCATCAGTCATATGATGTTTTCTTTCCTGCACTAGTAAATTACGGTAGGAGCTCACTAATGACACATGTACTTTCAGAGCAGGCTATTGCGCAAGCTCTGGCTTCCTTGTGGCAAGAGACAGAACAGGCCCATTTTCTGCGCTCAGTGTCAGCTTACGAATGGCATAAAACGCTAGAGGCGCGTCGAAGTTTTACCGGGCATCTGCTCTCCCTGTTAGAAAGTGAGCGGGAACGTGCGCAATGCAACGCAAAGGCACCTTTTCTTATGCTTGACTATTACTACACTTTGCTCACTGCCGAACTAAACTGGCTTGATCGCGCGATAGCTATGTTGGATGACGACCCTGAGAAAGGATCAGTATAGGCGTACATCTCTGTTTACCTGGCCAGCGAGCCCGGGTAAGGAGAAATGAAAAGAGGAGTTTATGTGGCACATCATCTGTTTCTGTTTACCTGCAGTAACGAGAAGTGAGCAGCAGCGCTTCTTCACATTATTTCGTGAGGTGTTACGCGCTTATGGAAGGGAGCCTGGAGAGATGGACATAGGCCTCTTTTTCCTGCACACGCTCTCTGCTGAAGAGGTCCTTACGGTTCTGGAGGAGCGCCTTGATATGGTGGTGCGCTCGCAAGAGTATCTCGCGCTCTCACCTGCATATGGTGAGGAAGCTGATGTCAAACGCATGATCATTGATGACCATATGCGCACGCTGCTAGAGGCCGAGAGGGATTGGTTAAAGCGGACGATTGCTCGTATACGTTCACTCAATATCGATGGCAAGTCGAAGTTAGATATGACTTATGTAGCTTCTCAAACATAGACTGCTATATAGATTAAATACTGATGTTGTGGTCTTACACATGATATCACTAAAAAATACTGTTAAAAAGGAAAATACATGCTAAAGAAATTAATTTTTGTGGTGTTTCTGGGTGCTGCTCTCACTTTAGGTCTGGTGGCTTGTGGCTCAACAAGCTCGGCAACCGATACAACTGGAGCTGAAGTCCATATGAGCGGTACAGAGTTCGTGCAGAAGTCAATTACTATCAAAAAAGGCTCAAGCCTTACTTTGATCAGCGACGATATGATGGCGCACATCATTGCTAACGGCACCTGGGACAATGGCACGGCTAAACCGGGGAAAGAGCCGGGGGCACCTACGGTCGCCAATGTGCAGGTTGCTGGCAATAGTCAGGCCTCGATCGGACCCTTTAACACGGCTGGGACCTTCAATCTTTACTGCACCATTCATCCAGGGATGAATCTCACTGTCTTTGTCCGATAAGTTCGGCTCTCTGTGCTCTCCGTCTCAGCAGCGCTCCAGGTGCCAATCTGGAGCGTTGTTGACTCTTCACGCTATAAGACCACTTGTGATCAATTCTGCTAGCTCGTTTCTGCTCCTTGCGAGATAGCGATCTTATTCTACGATGCGTAAAACGCCCTTGCCTTGTAGATGCTGGCGCTTGGTGCACCTGTGTACATGAAGCTTCTATGGGTGAGCGCGCTACAAGGAACCGACGAGCCGCAGCAGGCGTTGCCACTCATCCTTCTCATCTGTCACAGGAAGGAGCATAAGTTCGTCCAACCCACTGGCTAATAGCTCCTGGATGCGGGCGCTTACCTCGGCTTCATCACCTCTGATCAGCAATGTGCGTGCCAACTCGTTGAGCTCTACCTCGTTGCCATCCTTAACGCCGGCGAAACCTGCATGCGCAAACATGCGTCCGTAGGTACTTACTCTTGCGTAGCGCTCTACCCGTTGGCGCACAGCGGCCAGGGCAACTGTCTCATCTTTGCTGAACGCTACGAACATTTGCGCGATTAAGGGTGGGGCCGGGCGCTGGCGTTCCTGAGCTCCGGCACGCAGGGCGGGAAGTGCTTGATCGAGCAAGTACGAAGGTGGGCACAGCCATGAAAGGGCCCCATCGGCAATCTCGCCGGCCAGGCGGAAGGCACGAGGGCCCAGGGCCGAGATCAGCAGCGGAGTCTGCGTGACGTGCGAGAAGGGCAGGGCTGTCTTGAAAAAGTTTCCTTCATAGTTTGCATCTCCTTCCCATAACGTCTGGCGCAGAAGTTTCAGGTATTCTGTAAGATATGGGAGCGGGGAGGTTTGTGAGAGGCCTAGCCAGTTCTCTATGGGCAGTGTGCCGCCTGAACCGAGACCGAGGCGTAGGCGTCCCGGGGCTATATCGTGGATCGCCAACGCTTGTCGCGCTACCACTAGTGGATGACGTGGATAGGTAGAGACAATTGCAGTTCCCAGCCTGATGTGCTCGGTCTGGGCGGCGGCAATAGCAAATAAGGTGAGCGTATCGGCGTTATTCGCATCTCCAGTCCAGATTTGCTGGACCCCGGCTCGCTCCGCCTCACGTATCTGGGTAAGTTCCTCCTTTGTCTCTATCGGCACGAGGAAGATTCCAACGCGATCACGAAGCGTGCGCCGGTCTATGGCCTTTGTGGATACTGACTGTTTAGCTTGTGACATCTCTTTTTATGTCCTCCATTTCTCGATCACAGCGCGCTGTCAGGCGCTTTTGTAGATACTGCAACTTTCATGAGTGCAGTATAACCTTTAACTGTGCTAAAGTCAAGTGCAGTTTTTAGGATGCGCTTGTTCATTACAAAGCATTCTGCTATACTCACCCATGTTGGGAGGAACGTCTGATAGTTGGGAAGAAAGGTTGTATGCCCAGGTTACCCCTATATGCGCTTGTCTGGTCCGATGAACAGGCCCATTATGAGCTCTTTACGCGTGAGCATCTTGATCAGCGCTTTGCCCGGCGCGACGAGCCTCAATGGCTGGCCTGGCTTGATACTCACCCGTCTTTTGCTTTCCACGGCGCGGCCGGTAGCCTCAATGTCTATCGTGAGAAGCGAGCGCGGGGAGGCACATATTGGTATGCCTACTTCACGGCCGAGCAGCGCACGCGCAAGCGTTACCTTGGGCAGACTGGCAAGCTCACCTTTGCGCGCTTAGAAGAGGTGGCGAGCGAGTTGCGTGGTGAGGCATTCAAACCAGCTCGTGCGCCCAAACTTGCCCAAAAACTGCACAACGCTGCGGATCAGCAGGGTAAGCCTGACAAGTCAGAGCAAATGGTAGCGAGCATGCAACTAGCTTTTTCCAGGCTGACGCCTCCACTGCTTCCCTCCTCATTGGTAGTGCGGGAACGCCTGCTTGAGCGGCTTGACACTGGGCTTTCTCATCGCTTGACGCTCATTTCAGCCCCTGCCGGGGCGGGAAAAACCACGCTTCTCTCGCTCTGGGCGACGCGAGTCACCTTCCCGCTGGCCTGGCTTTCGCTCGACGTTCTTGACAATGAGCCGCAGCATTTCTGGGTTTCCGTGCTTTCAGCTTTGCGCTCCTGTCATCCCGGCTTCGGCGAGGTAGTTCTCGCCATGCTTCGTTCTCCCCAACCGCCGCCGCTTGGGTCCATTCTGGAGGGCCTCTTGCAAGCATTAAGCAAGCTGGCGGGGCCAATTGTTCTCCTGCTTGACGATTATCATGTGATCGAGGAGCAGAGTATTCATGCCTCGCTGCTCAGCCTGCTTGAGCATCTTCCTGGCCATGTGCATCTTATGCTCTCAAGTCGCGTGGACCCGCCATTGGCCCTCTCTCGCTGGCGTGTTCGCGGCCAGTTGCTAGAATTGCGGGGCGCGGATCTACGTTTTCGGCAGGAAGAAGCCGCAAATTTTTTGACTCAGGCTATGGCCCTTTCGCTCCCACAAGAGGAGATGGCTCAACTGGCCCGTCGCACGGAAGGCTGGATTGCGGGACTACAATTGGCCGCGCTTGCCTTGCGTCAGCATGGGGATCACTCTGCTTTTGTCAAGGGCTTTACGGGCGGGCATCGCCATGTGCTTGATTATGTTCAAGAGGAAATTCTGGCTGGTCTACCTGCCAACCTGCAGGAACTGCTGCTCCAGAGCGCGATTCTAAACCGGCTGTCTGCCTCTTTATGCCAGGCAGTGACTGGCGAGTCTGAGAGTCAAGCCCTATTGGAGCAGGCCGAACGGGCAAACCTCTTTCTAGTGCCTTTGGATGAAGAGCGACGCTGGTATCGCATGCATGAGCTCTTTCGTGAGGCCTTGCAGGCGCGCTTGCGTGCCACCCGGCCAGAGCTCTGGTCCCAGCTCCACCGGCGAGCTGCGCGCTGGTATGAGGAGCATGGTGAGCTAAGGGCGGCGATTAGCCATGCGCTGCAAGCTGCAGATTTTTTCTGGGCGGCCAGCTTGATGGAGCGAGTAGCTGAGCAGCTCTGGTTATCAGGTGAGAGCCAGACATTATATAAATGGGTGATGCTCTTGCCTGCTACCGTATTGCACAGGCATGCACGCTTTGTGCTGACGGCGGCTCTGTATGTGCTCGTCGCTGCCGCTTCGCTGGAAGAGGCGCAATTTGTCAGCGCCCGTGCTCAGATGGAAGAGATGATTGAGCGCGTAGAAAGGGTCCTACATCTTGAAGAGGGTCAGGCGGCTCCTGCTTCCCTGGCCGCCTCCGAACTTGTCTTGCTTCAACAGCGCTTGCAATTACTACGGCTGGGGAGCCAGGTCATCAGAGAAAATGGGCAGTATGATCGCGAGCAGTATCGTCTCATCGACAAGCGTATGCAACACCTTGATCAAGCAGAGGATGAGGCAATCTGGCAGATGATCCCGCTCTCTGTGAAATACATACTGCAGCAAACCTTGGAGGCTGGAGGCGCCTCGCTGGTCCCTCTCTTTCTTGAGGCAAAGCAGCGCTTTAGATTGTCAAGCAACCGCTTTGTGCCCACCAAAGTTATGCAGTGGTTGACTGGGAGCTATCTGCGGGCTGGAAAGCTGCATCTGGCTTATCAGGAGTGTGAGGACGCGCTTAATCTCATTGCCCAAACCCATGGACCTGCCTTGCTATCTGGCTATCTTGCTTGCCTGGCAGATTATTTTACTTGCTGGCAAGCTAATATTTTATACTACTGGAATCGTCTGGAAGAGGCGCGCAACATACTGCGCGGGCTCCTTCGCAATGCTCAGAGCTGGCGCCGCTTTGATCTCCAGATCAGCGGATATGTGCTTCTGATTGAGGTCGAGCTGGCTGCACGCAATTTCTCTGCTGCACAGCAGCTGCTACAACAATTGGAGGAACTTCTGCGGGATCGGGAAATATCGTTGTATCGGAGCATCTTTAGCCAGGTTCAGGTCAAATACTGGCTGGCAGTGGGAGAGCTTGATAAGGCCACATCCTGGGCTGCGTGCACGGCGTTTTCGCCAGAAGACTGGAATCCCGAGCGCACGGGAGAAATTCTAGCCCTGGTGCGCGTTCAGCTTGCTCAGCAGGAATTTCAAGCTGCACTCGCCAGCCTCGAACAGTTCAGCACGCAGCTTGACCGGCCAGAAGATATGGCCACCACTATGGCTTTTCTTGCGCTCGATGTAGTAGCTTTGCAGCAAGTTGGGAAGAGGGAACAGGCTTGCGACAAGCTGCGCCGCCTCCTGACACTGGCAGAGCCCGAGGGCTATATCCGTATATTCCTGGAGTCCGGGGCAGCCATGCGGGACGCCTTGCAACA
Source organism: Ktedonosporobacter rubrisoli (assembly GCF_004208415.1). Lineage (GTDB taxonomy): Bacteria > Chloroflexota > Ktedonobacteria > Ktedonobacterales > Ktedonobacteraceae > Ktedonosporobacter > Ktedonosporobacter rubrisoli. The sequence continues at coordinate 1,662,255 of NZ_CP035758.1, forward strand.
TGGGGGAGAGCACTCTTCTGCTGCTTTCGTCTCACTCTTGCTGGCAGCTTTTGACAAGGAAGCGCAGGCCACTGCACAGACTACCTCAGCGCAAGCTCTAGCCCAGATAGATATAATGGGTCGGGCTCGGCTGATTGAGCCACTTACCATCCAGGAACAGCGTATACTACGGCTGCTCATGGCAGGTTGCTCGAATCAAGATGTTGCCAGTACGCTCGTGATCTCGCTCAACACAGTAAAAACCCATCTCAAGCATCTCTATAGCAAGCTCAATGTGCACAACCGAACTCAGGCCAGTGCCCTGGCCAGGCAGTTGCGCTTGCTCTAATCTTGCCTTCCTCCGCGAGTTTCGTTTTCCATCAAAAAATCACACCCAGGGGTGATGGCGGCCCACCCTTTGCTTAAATATACTCCTTTTATGAAGCTTATATGCAGTTTTTGCAGAGGGAAGCCATGAAGCGTATTTAGCTCTAGCACCCTCTGGGCCAGGTTCCATCCTGGAAGTTTAAACATACCTGCCTGTACGTGCCAGATAATACCTGAGCCGTAGTTGATGCTTTGTCACTGGAGCGGCTTAGAAAGTTGCTTGAAGAGTATTGAAAAGATAGAAGCAAAAACATAAATAGGAGAATACAGCATGCAAAATAATATACCAATAAAAAGATCGCCACTCAAACTCATTTTATTGGTCTTTATACTTTCTATCCCATTCTGGCTAGCTGATAATTTTGTGCCGCGCTTACCTCTGCCGATAAAGCTTCCTGTGAGTGCGCTGCAGTTCATCGTGACACTTGTGCTGACCTGCATCTTTGTGTATAGAGAAGAAAGTTTTGCTGGGATAATTCGGCTCTTCAAGAGAGTTTTTGATGTAAGGGGGATCAAGAACAAGATCTGGTATCTGCCAATTTTTCTGTTGAATCCTCTGATCATGCTGCTCTCTTATGGGATCTTGTATCTGCTGGGGCGGCCACTGCCCGCCGAACCGCTTATCCCCTGGTTAGAGATCCCGATCTTTTTTGTGATCTTCTTTCTTGCGGCAGCTTGTGAAGAGGTCTGTTGGACGGGATATGTCATTGATCCTTTGCAGGAGCGCTGGGGTGCCTTAGCGGCGAGCGCCTTTCTAGGAATAGTATGGGCTCTCTGGCATATTCTCCCCTGGCTTTCAATCCAGCCCCCGTTATGGGTAGCCGGACAGGCTCTCTCTAGCATTGTGTCACGCATCGTTATAGTTTGGCTCTACAATAATATAGGAAAAAGCTTAATTGTAGCCATCCTCTTCCATGATATGAAGAATGTCAGCGAGTTCGCTTTTCCCAACTACGGCTCGCATTATGATCCGGTGGTTAGCTCATTGATCACGACTGTGATAGCTTTGCTTGTCGTAGGCTTGTGGGGTCCTGCGACGCTGGCGCGCTTGCGCTTTAGGAGCCAGGCTAAATAACATAGCTTTCACTTAGCTTACTTCGTGCAAACTTTCATCTAGCGGCATGGGTTAGATATTTCTGCCCATGCCGCTAGATGGATAGCGGAAAAAAGCGGCATATGCGGCTAATAGGGGTAGAGCTTTGGCTAGATAACGTCTTTATTGTAGGCTAGCAGACTTAGCTTGTTTGCTCATAGATGCAATGGTGTGACGGGCCAATACAGCCAGAAAGGTGTCCTCAATCTCGTTAGCAAGCGCATTGAACGCAAGCTGGAAATGGCTATGCTCAGCCTCCTGCTCGCTGATCTTCTCAGGTTGGCACACTCCTTTGAGCGCCTGATAAACTTCTGCCAATGTAATGCTTTCGGCTGGCCTGGCGAGTCGATATCCGCCATCGCGCCCCTCGCGTACTACCAGGATTTGTGCGTGAACAAGCGGTACCATCACCCGCCGCAAGAAGGTTGCGTGAGCCTTAAGTTCTTTGGCAACCGTCGCGCTAGTGCAGGCTCCATCGGTCTCGGCAAGTACTACCAGCGCATGTACCGCAATCCGCAACCAGCCTGGAGGAGTAAAAAGCTGTGTCTCCATGATACCTGTTCCCTTGAATGTATGCAGCCTATGGACGAGAAGTACTTTCCGTACAGGGCGCGGAAAGGGAGCTTTATTTGATCTTCTTGCGAAGACAAGAAACTCCAGCTAAATTGTAACTGAAGTAAGTGCAGTTTGCAAGGGCGATCAGCTTTTACCTCAGGGCTTTCCAGTTCTCAAGAAAAGGGATTGTTAAGGGGGCGTCGCGATCTAGCGAATGAGCCCTTAACCGAGGGCACGGGGCGCGAGCCCCGCTAGATGGCTGCGCTGCTTCAACGTTTTCCTTCCTGCCCGAGAGTAATGAGACGGGAAAAATGGGAATGGGAAAGCCCTGGCTTTTACCGGATTAGAAAGAGGTCGCGGGAATAGATAATAATACAACTCTGGCCATGGGTACCAAAATCTGCTATCCTCTTTATAGAGTTTTGAGTATGGTAAGAGAGGGTTTTATTGGCGATTCATCATCATTATATACCGCAAGGCCCATTAGCAAATTTTGTAAAAGTCTTCTGGTTGTTTGAAGAAGATGCGCTTCAAGCTGGCAAGGAACGCCGTTTGCCAAATGGCGCGATGGAACTGGTGATCTCTTTGCGCGACGAGAGTATGCGGGTGTATGATCGCCAACAGCCTGAACGCTTCAAGGTATTCCGGGAAGGCGTACTCAGTGGGGCCCATTCGGAGTTTACCATCCTCGATTCTATCAGCCGGGCTGAGATGATAGGAGTGGGGTTCAAAGTAGGTGGAGCTTATCCTTTTCTCCCTCTGCCTGCTACAGAGCTGCACAATGCGATTATCCCGCTGGAGGCTCTATGGGGCGCGGCCGCTCGCAATCTGCGCGAACAGCTGCTCGCCGCCGCTACGCCAGAAGACAAATTTCACATTCTCGAAAGCTTCCTCTTAGCGCGCCTGGCTCGATCCTTCGAGGCCCATCCCGCTGTTTCCCTGGCCCTCTCAGCGTTCCAGAACGAGTCAGGCGACAGCGCTATCGCCACTGTAACCGAGCGCATAGGGTATAGCCCGCGCCACTTCATTCAGCTCTTTAGCCATGAGGTTGGCCTGACGCCCAAACAATTTTGCCGTATTCAACGTTTTCAGAAAATTCTTCACCTCCTTGAAGGCAAACAACAAGTGCAGTGGAGCGATATAGCTTTGCAGTGCGGCTATTTTGACCAGGCCCACTTTATTCACGACTTCCGCGCTTTCTCCGGACTGACCCCGGGAGCTTATCTGGCCTTGCGTAGCCAGTACCGCAACCATGTGCCGCTCTCCACTACAAGGTAAATTTTTTACAATACGCCCGGCCATATTCCAGTTTAGAATGTACGCAGAAGCATTTCGTGGCGGGCTTGCTGTATACAGATGCGTGCCCACACATAACTGAGAAAAGCTGTCACTACTATCGTAGTTCCACTCGTAATATGGCGAAAAGGCTGTAAAGGAGAATTTCTAAATGAGCGCTAAGAACTCTTATATGCGGTATGGCTATTGCGCAGTTCGACCATATCTCTACGGTCGCCTGGATCTGCCCGACTTCTTGAAGCAGACATTCGGCGCCGAAGAAATCGAGCGCACGGCAACGGGCAAGCAGGGCTTTCACGTGGAGATGAAGCTTGAGGACTCAATTATGGAGCTAGAGATAGGTGATGAATGTGCCCATACCACGCAAGGCTCGACGTATGTCTATGTTGAAAGTGTTGATGCTACCTATCAACGAGCTTTGCAGGCGGGGGCAACTTCATTGGCGGAGCCGCAAGATAAGCCATATGGAGAACGGAATGCAGGTTTCAAAGATGCATCAGGAAATACCTGGTGGATAGGAACTTATATAGGCTCGCATAGCAATTAGAGACGCTCTACGCTCTTAGTCGCGTACACAGCTCCGCGACTAGCTGCACAGAGCCAGAGAAGCAGGTGAGCCGTTGAATGCTAACCGTAATCACGTTATGCAACGGCTCGCTTGTATTCTCCTCTTGCCAATATCTCTCGTTGCTTAGCTTTTACTCCCAATTTGCACTTCCATCGGCTGCAGTTGCACGGGCAGAACGCAAATCGGCCCGTCCGTAATGGTCTGACCATCGGCTTCCTGAATCGTTACGCTGCCCTTAGCGTGCAGATTGACATTTTTTGGTGCTGTGGGACCGCCAACATTGCTGTAGAGAAGTGTATAGCTATCCCCTGGCTGATTCAACGAACCATCGATGATCACTTCTCCCACCCAAAATTGCTCGGGCTGCGTATTAGCTATTACCAGCACTTCCTGGTCATCAAGGATGCGTGAGTAGGCCAGCACGCCCGGTGCATAGGACGAAATACTAAAATGGGTGCCGTCTCCGGAGAGAGGACGAAAATAGTAACGGCCGTAACAGAGCGCCGGGTGCGCTTTTCTTACCTGCGCAAGCTGCTGAAGGGCCAGATAGAAAGGGTGTTGTTTATCAAAGGCATCGGCTTGTTCTGCCGCATGAGGCTTTCCCCAAAGCGCCTCTCGCACAGCTTCAAAGGCGTCTCCATGACCGGATAGTCCCTGCTCTGTACCATAATAGACGCAGGGAATGCCTGGTAAAGTAAAGAGGCAGCCAAGCGCGAGCGTCACCTGACAATCGTAGCGGTGAGGCTGTGTGGGATCTTGATAATAAAAACGTTCGCGCTGATCGTGGTTATCCAGAAACGTCACGAAAAAACCGCTGGCATCGCCGTGTGTGCTGAGAATGCTCTCTTCAGCTTCTTTGCGCTTTTGATAGACCCTGACAAGCTCGCTGGGAGCAAGGGAGCCTTTACACACCCCTGGCAAAATGAAGAAAAGAGGAAAATCGAGGGCTGCGTCAACCCCAATGGGGGTATCAGCATTGGTGAACCTTGTGTCGCGTCCCACAAACTGCGCGATTTCGTCTTCGTTGTCCCAGACTTCACCAAAGATGAAGAAGTTTTCTTTGTTAATTGTGCGGGCAAATTCGCGTATCGCATTGGCGAAGATGCGTGCAGCCTGGGGGCTAATGTACTTTAGCGTATCGATACGCAAGCCGTCCACATCAAATCTGGCAATGATATCTTTGTAGGCTCGAATTAGCAATTGTAAGGCTGGCAAATCGCCGTTATTCTGCGCAAATGAGCGCAGCGTCTCGAAGTCGCCAGCCAGTGGACCAGCCTTGCCTTGCTCTTCAAATAAAGTATTGAACTGCAATTCCTGCGGCCAGACAAGTGCGTCGCGCGGGTTGGGATCATTGGATACTTGAGGATTGGGCCAGAGAGGCACGCCAGCGCTATTTTTCCAGCGCACCACGTATTTCTGTGAGCTCCAGGGAGCAAGATCGCCTAACCCGGCATAAGTAAAGACGTCGCCTGTATGATGAAGAACAATATCAAAAATAATATAGATCCCGCGTTCGTGCGCGTCGTGAACAAGCGCTTTGAGCTCATCTTCAACTTGCGCAGGATGATTGCCAAAACGAGGCTCAGGGGCCAGAAAATCTTGAATACCATAGCCATGATAGGTGGTGTGATCGTACTGGCAATTTTTCAAAGCTGGCGTGAGCCAGAGCGCGCCAACGCCAAGATCATGCAGATAATCTAACTTCTGGCGTATCCCCTCGAAAACTCCACCCTGAAAACCCATACGTGTGGCATCATTCCACTGGAAATTCGGACCATGGTCAGGGTTATTGAAACGATCAATCATAATAAAATAGATCCAGTATTTGCGCCAATCGGTTGGCGAGGGAAACTTGCCTTGCTTGCGCGCCCGGGCAATCTCTTGCAATATCAGAGGATCGTTAAGTGAGGTAGGAGTAACCATACTCTTCTGCTACCTTTCTCATACTCAAACGTGTGCAAGACACGCATGAGCGGTCAGTTGTTCCTGGTACGATAGTGAGCTATCTACCAGCCTCAAGTTGTCTCAGTTATAGAGATAATCCCCGACGCATGCTAAAGCTCATAGCGATTTTACCATGCGTAAATGTGATCCTAGCTTCTAGTACCATTCTAACTCTGGAATGAGACTTCAGGAATACTAAAAATGGGGAAGTTTGGAGAATTTTTCGGCTACTGTTGCCCGCCTGCGAACTCTGCTTTTGTGGAAGCAGCTTATTAGGAAGTGCCAGCTTCCCAGCTTTTGTTTAAAAATTATTTAAATCTTTGCTCTATACTACCTGCGTGCGAGCGGAAGAGCAGGCTGGAAATGGAGAGCCATCGACACTGTTGGGAGTTGATGCGGTTTGTTGGTCGAGCCTACTCAGAAAGCCAAGAATAAGCTCTATAGAGGTAAAATGATGAATGTTATTGTGCAAACTGTAAATCTGACTAAAAGGTATAAAAAGCAAAACGCCATAGAAAATGTCAATCTGGCTATTGAAGATGGGGCAATTTATGGGCTGTTGGGACCTAATGGCGCTGGCAAATCGACGCTTCTCAAGCATCTAGCTGGACTGTTACGACCGACACAGGGGCAAGTTTTTCTCTTTGGCGAGCCCTGGCAGCGCAAACATCTATGGCAGCTTGGTACCCTGATCGAGATGCCGTCTCTCTATGGGCATCTGACTGCCTATGAAAACCTTGCGGTGCATGCCCATCTCTTGGGCCTTAAGAAGAGTAGGATCAGTGAGGTGCTGGAGCAGGTGGAGTTGCGCGATGTGGAAAAAAAGCGGGTCTCGGCCTTCTCTCTGGGCATGAAACAGCGGCTGGGTATTGCCTCAGCTCTCTTAAGCCATCCGCGCCTGTTGATCCTCGATGAGCCAACCAACGGGCTCGATCCTGCGGGCATTCGTGAGATGCGCGAGATGATTCAGCAGTTTAGCCGCCAGGGCATAACCGTGGTTGTATCCAGCCATATTCTAGCCGAAGTGGCCCAGATCGTCACCCATCTTGGCATCATCAGTAAGGGTCATCTGCGTTATCAAGGGACGCTGAAGGAATTTATTGCTCATGGCAGGCAGCGTATAGAGCTTGAGACGCCGCAGATGCGCCAGGCTGAGCTGTTATTGCGGCCCCATTTCCCACAACTCGTTGTGCAGGACAATAAACTGTTGATCCCGGCTCCCAGCGAGGCGGCGGCAAGCATCGTGACAGCTTTGACTCAACATAACATTACGCTTACACATATCGATTCGGTTCAAGATGATCTGGAAACACTCTTCTTGCGTCTTGTGGAAAGCGACAAGGAAAGGGTGGTGGCATAATGCTTGGGGTTGTGCTCTCCGAATGGCTGCGCCTGAAACGCACGTCGGCTTTCTGGTTAGTAGGCATCTTGCCGCTAAGCCTTGTGCTGCTCTCTTTTGTTTTGCGCTTTCTCTCATCAAATGTTGATACCTGGAATATCTATATCTGGACAACCTTTAACTGGTGGTCGCTGTTCTGGCTGCCGCTTGGTATTGCGCTCCTGGCTGCCCAGACAACGGTCCTGGAAGCCAGGGCGGGAAGCTGGAAGGCGCTGCGGGCGCGAGCGATCAAGCCTGCCTGGTTATATGCGGGCAAGCTATGCGTTCTTGTCGTCCATACATTTATTAGTGCGCTGCTACTGCTCTTGTTGTGCCTGCTCGTAGGTGCGCCTACTCTGCATAGTGCAATTCCCTGGCAGGCATTGCTTGGTGGCTCGCTCTTAACCTGGATAGCTGCGTTGCCTCTGGTGGCCCTGATGCTCTTGTGTGGAACTCTGGGCGGCTATGCTATGACTGCCCTGATAACGCTGATCTTTTCGATGATTGGGGCGATGGCTGCTGAGCAAAGCTACTGGTTTCTGGTTCCCTGGGCGTGGCCGTTGCGCGTGGCTATTCCCTTAGTAGGAGTCCATCCAAACGGTATTCCGCTTGAAAAAACTGATCCTCTCTGGCACCTGCCTATCTTGCCAATTATTGCGCTAGCTTTGCTCTGCTTTGTGCTTTTCGCTGCGCTAGGTATGCTCTGGTTCGAGCGGCGGGAGGTGCGTTAGGATGTTTCTGCATGCTATTCGTTCCGAGCTAACGAAGCTGCACAATACTGTAGCGGCCTGGCTCACCTTGCTCTTCCCGCTAAGCTGTGCCGTCCTGATCTTTTGCTACCTCTATATCTCGCATCGCCTTGACTGGAATAATATTGCGTCCTTTCTCTTCGGTTTCTGGCTAACTTTATGGCCTGCGGTCGGAGTTGCTGCTCAGGTAGGCCTGGCTGCCGAGTATGAGTTGCGTAGCGGTGATTGGCGTGGTTTGCTTGTGCGTCCTGTGAAGCCTGCCTACCTGTATGGGGCGAAGCTAGTAGTGCTGGCTGGCTATCTACTCGTTCATAGCGCCTTGCTAAGTGGCCTGGCGCTCTTAGGCGGTCTGGAGCTGCACGCCTCGGGCGTGATTCCCTGGCAAACGCTCATAGTTGTTCCCCTGACGACAACTATCTTCAGTCTGCCGGGCCTGGCGCTCTCGCTCTGGTTGGCTTGTGCTAATGGGGTAGGGCCAGCTCTAGGTGTAGGTGGTATCGGCCTGCTCATTGGCGCCCTCCTGGGAGGCACTTCGTGGGGAGACGGCATCTGGCCCTGGATTCCCTGGGCCTGGCCACTACGCATGCTAAATCAGAGCGCTCATCTGATGAGCGTGGCCACTGTGCAGCTCGTGGTGGGATTGCTTCTGGTTTCAGTGCTCTTATTCGGGCTGCTGACGGCGGCTGGTGTGAACTGGTTTTGTCAACGCGAACACTAAGATCTTCTATCCTGCTCTGTGTGGACCCTGGCTGAAGAGGTGAAAGGCTGAGATTGCCCGGGGTTCAGATGGGACCCAGAGCCAGGGCAATCTCCTATAAACGCCGCAAAAACTATGTTATGCGCGTAACAACAGATCGAGAGATCCGGCGCATACGCGCGTCCAGGTCCATGTGAAAATGGAGGGAAAGGCGCAGATGCGCCGGCCACGGTTCGTATTGCTTACGCAGCACCATCTGAAAGGCGATGAGCCGGACGTCTCTCATGGCGCTCTGTTCAGAAGCGCGCCGCCAGCTTGCTCATTGCCTCCTGGGGCGCGTCAGAAAGAGGGCCAGGCCAAGAGCGAGTAGAGTGTAGCCGCAGAGCACAGCAAAGCCAGCCCAAGGAGCCAGAGGATAGTATCCGCCCTGGAGTGTGTAGGAGGCATCCACCTGTGGATACGCCGGGAAGCTCTGCTGGATCGCAAACCCGGCGGCTGGTGTAAGCAATAGCAACCATCGAGATACCGCATCGGGCACAAGATTAACAAATGCGAGGATGAAAGGGACGACTGTGAGCGCAAGAGCAGCAATTATAGCCACGAAGCGATGCCTGAACACGGCTTCGAGAGCGAGAGCAAAGACCGCCGCAAGTGCAACCACTGCAGCTGTTCCGAGCATGAGGCGCAATTCAATCAGAAGGGGAACCTCATGGAAAAAACCATGGGCTTCCATGATGCGCTTACCAAGCTGGACCGCGACGACGATAACGACAAGTTGGGTAGAGAACGTCACCAGACCAAGTACCAGCGCCTTCGCGACCAGCACTCGCCGTTCAGAGCTTACGCGCTTTGCAAAGCTGATACGACCGGTCAGGTCCTCTGCGCTCATAAAAAGTACAGCCATTATGCACATTACGAGCAGTCCGACCACTACGCCGATCAGGATACTCTCGATAGTCTGGTTATTCTGATCTCCCAACGGTGCGATGTCGCCGTTGCCGATCACGGTAAACGTGCCTCCGGCTTCGATTAGCGAGCCCGGATGATAGGGCTTCCCATTATACATGGCAACGCCAAAATCGTCGCGGCTCCATACGCTGCGGGATGCTTCGTCCTGCAGCAGGCTCACATGATCGAAGACGGCAGTGGCCGGGGAATAGCTGTCGCTGCCCCCGCTTTCCGCCATTGCCTGGTGGAATGGGGAGGTAACGAAGAGCCCGATCTGCACTGTAGCCGGCAGCCCGGCCAGGTCAGCCGTGCCAACTGTAGTCCATTGCGTCCCGTTGGTCGATGCGTAGCCGGTGAGCATGTCACCAGAGCGTGCCAGCCGCAGCCAGCGAGGAGACGTTGCGGAGACACTCCCTGGAAGGCTAGCGATGTCGTGGGTGAAATTGTACTGCATCCGCACCCCGTGGCTGCCAGTGATCATCATCGCCGCGTAGGGTGATCCCTGTTTAAGGTTCTCCTTTATAATGATTCCGGCCTTCGCCCATGGCTGGACACCAGAAACAATGACGACACCCCTGGCGTTTGGGGGGTGAGTAACGAATTCGCCAGAAAGTTTGGTCAGGCGAACCGTGATGCTGCCGTTGCCAACCAGCGGCTGGTACACGAAGTAGAACTTGTCGTCTACAACTTCGCCATCCGGTCCCACCAGTTCCACAGGAGTAGGAGCAGCGAGGCAGATAGGATCACCATTGCATCTTCCCGGATCTGTGCCCCCGTAACTGTTGCTGACGGCGCGCAGTCCAATGAGCAGAGTCAGCAGCGCAGCAATCGCTGTGCCAAGCAAAAGGACGCGACTTTTCCGAAAGATGGTCCACTCCACGCGCAGCGCGCGTGCAAAGCTCTTGCCTTCGATTTTCTCTGGCCCTATCATTATCCCTCTCCTCATACCCGAACAGCCTGCCTGCCTGTCACAAGCAAGTATGCCTCTTCCAGGGTAGGATCAACGGCGACAGCAGCCTCGTGCGGGCGAACAGCGCTGACGATGCGCAAGGCAACGCCATTCATCTGATTGACCATGCCGCTGACCTGGTAGGTTGTCTGCAAGTGCAAAGCAGTTCTCTGATCGGCAGTTATACTCCAGACCGACCCGGCAGCCCGGGCCATAAGTCCTTCCGACGTCGTATCAGCCAGCATACGCCCCTCCTGCATAATCAGAAAACGATTTGCTACAGCTTCCACATCGCTGATGATATGTGTACTGAGCAGAACGATCCGGCTGCTGGTAAGTCCAGCGAGCAGGGTACGAAAGCGCACGCGCTCGGCTGGATCAAGTCCAGCGGTTGGCTCATCGACGAGCAGAAGTTCTGGATCGTTAAGCAAGGCCTGGGCGATGCCGATGCGCTGCTTCATGCCTCCTGAATAGGTGGGCAGCTTGCGGTCAGCCTCGCGCTCAAGATTCACCATCTCCAGCATCTCATCGACGCGCCGCTTGATTAGTACATTGGGCAGCCCTTTCATCGCGGCCAGGTAGCGCAGGAACTGGCGGCCGGTGAACTCGGGATAGACTCCGAAGTCCTGGGGCAGATAACCCAGCACTCGCCGCAACTTCTGGCCATGGGTACGAGTGTCTTGCCCGTTCCAGAGAATACTTCCCTCCGTGGGCTCCAGCAAGGTCGCGATTATTCTCATCAAGCTGGTCTTGCCCGCGCCGTTGGGACCTACCAGCCCCAGCATGCCTGGCACACAGCGCAACGATAGCTCGCGCAACGCCCAATGCTGCCCATAGCGCTTGCTCAGGCGGTCAATAGTTAAATCCATTTGTGTTCTCTCTCTTTTCTGAGTAAGCTCCCTCGCTGAAAGGAAGCTGCAGATATCCTAGTTGAGCACCTCGCGGGATCGCTTGAACGCAAGCGCCGCGACCAGCACTAATACCAGGCTGAGCCCAGCGAGCAGCAGATGCGGCACAAACCAGCCAGCAAGATCAGGCATCCTGTTCTCAACGGTGAGGAGGACCTGCTGAAGCTGCGCCTCGCTCGTGAGCGAAACGCTGGGAACGATAGTATATGAAGAAAGGAGGCCGATCGAGGTCACCGCGCTGGTCGGGTCCCAATTAACGTACAGAGCCGGGGGAGTGGTGCCATGCAGCCCGATGGGAAGGATCACCGCTCCTATGATCCATCCCAGCAGCAGCACGACCTTGACCAGCATAGAGAATCGCGGGAGCAGGGTGCCAAAGGCGAAGCCCAGGCTGCTGAGCAGGATCGTCGCAGGCACAACCATAGCAACCCAGAGAAGCAGTACGGCACCGATCTCTGGGGCTGGATAGTCGGCGACGGTCTGATGCAGTAGCCAGCCCATTCCCAGGAACGCAACAAGGGTAAGCACCGCCAGCCCCAGACTCAGCAGCAGGCTGGTGAGATAGCGTCCCCAGACATAGGCCCGGGTTGGTAGCGCGGTCGCCATGAGCAATTCATGGGTACGCCGAGAGAGATCCCGCGTCACGCCATCGGTTGTGATAAAAGGCAGGAGCAGTCCTAGCAACACCAGCGCGAGAGGGATGTTAGTTAGCAGTCCCCACGGGCTGGTTCCAGCCACAAAGCCGTTGATCAATCCGTGCACATCAAAAGAAAAGCTGCTGGGCGCACGTGAGGCCCACGCCAGGAAGAGCAAAAGACAGAAGAGGCCAAGAGTCTGAAACCAGAGGAGGGGGCTGGCGCTAAAGCGGCGCAACTCCCAGACGATGACGCGTAGCAACAGGCGGGGAGCGTTATCGATAGGCCGGGCTTGTTGGCCGGAACCAGCCAGCACAGTGGTCGTCATAAAAAATTACTCCTTAGTATCGAGAGGACAATCTTCCTCGAAAATTCGGCGTCCCTTTTCCGGGACAGTGGAAACGATAGCCTAAAAAAGTAACACTGAGGTAAAATGTTGTTTCACCTCAGTGTTACTTTTTTGGGACATAATGGAAGGATCAGAAAGGAAACAATCAGCATGCGTATACTGATTATCGAAGATGACTACCGCCTGAACCAGGCGCTGAAAAAAAGCTTGATTGAAGAGGGCTACGCGATAGATTCAGTCTATGATGGCATAGAGGGAGAGGAATACGCCGAGAACGCCCCCTACGATGCAATTATCCTAGACATTCTGCTGCCACGCAAAGATGGAGTCGCGGTTTGCCGGACGCTACGGCAGAAGCATATTACGACTCCTATTTTGATGCTCACCGCCCGCGATGCCATTGAAGATCGTGTCCAGGGGCTTGACAGCGGGGCCGATGATTACCTGGTGAAACCTTTTGCCTTACATGAATTGCTGGCACGCCTGCGCGCACTGTTCCGGCGGGTCTCCGAGCAGAAAAGTGGAACGCTGGTCGTCGGTGATCTGACCTTGGACCCTACCACACATGAGGTCACGCGGGCTGGAAAGTCCATCACATTGAATGCCAAAGAATTCGCGCTCCTTGAGTATTTCATGCGGCATCCTCACCAGGTCCTCACGCGAGATATGATCGAGAATCATATCTGGAGTTATGACTTCGTTAGCATCTCCAATGTGGTCAAAGTCTATGTGAGGCGTCTACGGAGCAAACTCGACGACCCCTTCGAGAGCAAGCTACTGGAGACCATCTATGGAACAGGATATCGGTTGCGCAATCCGGAAAGACGCTGAGGAAAGAAATGATGACCGAAACAAGCAAGCTATCTGGCAGGTCCTCGCGTCTCAATCGCTTCTTTTCCAGTCTGCGCTTCCGTCTGATGCTCTGGTATCTCCTGATCCTGGGGATTGTGCTCTGCACTTTTAGTGCGGCTATTTATGTGCTCGAAGAACATACGCTCTATCAGAGCCTGGACTCTCTGCTCCTGACAACCATCGTGCAATTGGCTCCCTCCTACGATACCAGGACGGACCAGGTAGTAGAAACTAATCCCAGCGTCATGGTCATCCTGCAAAATCCGGAGGGACACCTGACCCTGCTTCATCCCGATGTGTCTCCCTCTGCCATTCCAGCGCTACGCTCCACCCTCTCTCAAGTCAAAAGCTGGGGAAGCGGTCAGCTCTGGGGCAGCAGCGGATATTCCTTTTTCTCCACCTCTTCAGACGGCCAGGGGCTCCATTTTACGATCGAGGGATCTCCAGTCTTCCCGGATCTGGGAACTGGTTGGAATTCCTACGCCATGCAACGAGTTACCATCACCACCGAGCATAATCAACTGCAATCTGTTATGTACGCCGGCATTCCCAGTAGCAATATTCCGCAGCAATTGCAACAACTTCTGACTATTCTTGTCGTAACCACGCCACTGGTCCTGCTCTTCTCCAGCGCGGGCGGGTACTGGCTGGCGTCCAGAGCCACACGCCCGGTTCAGACCATTACGTGCACCGCGCAAGAAATCAGCGCGACCGATCTGCATCGTCGGCTCAATCTGAGCCAGCATGACGAAATCGGAGAACTGGCGACGACGTTTGATGGCATGTTGGACCGCCTGGAGGGCGCCTTTGCGCGCCAGCGGCAGTTTACCGCCGACGCCAGTCACCAGTTGCGAACTCCGCTGAGCATTGTCAAAACTGAGACAGAACGGATTTTGCAACGACCCCATACCTTCCAGGAATGTATTCAGGCGCTTGCGATAGTTCACCAGGAGAACCAGCGGATGACCAGATTGGTTGGTGACCTGCTGATCCTGGCCCGTGCTGACCAGGGGAAAACCGTGCTCAACTGCGCATGGGTCGATCTCTGTGAAATCGTGGTCAATGCGGCGGAGGACCTTTCTCCGTTGGCAGAGCAAAACGGCATCGAGATCCGCCTGTCGGGCCTTGACGAACTCGTGGTCTGGGGAGACCGATTGTATCTGAAGCAACTTTGCATCAATCTGCTGGAAAACGCTTTCAAATATAGCGTCGGCGTTGGCAAACATATCGAGGTGAATTTTGACCGAGATCCGAGTCACGCCCTTTTTCAGGTCCTCGATGAGGGGCCTGGCATCGAGGCAGAGCATCTGCCTCACCTTTTCGAGCGCTTCTATCGCGTCAATCAGTCCCAGGCCCACCCCTCCGGGAGCGGCCTGGGTCTCTCCATTGCTCACTGGATCGTTGAAGAGCATGGTGGCTCCATCCAGATTCGCTCCACGCCAGGCAAAGGCTCAGTCTTTGAGGTGCGCTTCCCTCTCTAATGGAGATGAGCCCGCTCTGCATGCGTTTTTGATGGTCTGAAGGAGACTTCTCTTTTTTACGAATGAACCTTAGCCCGGCAGGGCAGGAGGTCACCGATTCCTCAGCTTGCGCAACCGGACCTTTGTAGTTGCTCTGTCAGCCGTCGATAGTTACACCCTGAGCAAAGGCTCGGTAGCCGGCGGCCGCCGCCAGGCGTAGGGATGCAGTATTCGTGGCTGAGGCGCTGTAGAAAGATATAAGTCCTTCCCGGGCTACGGCATCTGCCCAAAGCAAGGTAGCCGCGAGCGCGTAGCCCCGGCGGCGTGCCTCGGGCAAGGTTTCAATGCCCAGCTCGCAGGCTTGAGCTGTACGGCGGGAACTATGGGCAATGCAGAGCAAGCGTCCTTCTACGATAACCCCAACGAGTGGACGGCGCTCGGAGTGGAAGTAGTACTCAACCTCACCGGGCTCAAAGCGATCCACCGCCTCCTGATCGGTCAAGGTAAGCAGACGGGCCATGCGCTGAGCCGTGGCCATACTTATGCTCGGTTTGGCTACCTGCTCAAGCGCAACCTCTCGACTGATATGTTGCGGATCAGCATACGCGGTAGGTGGACAGGCTAATGCTTGCCTGGCGCGCGCAAACAAGGCTTCTCGCTCAGAGAGGGCGATGTCGGGACGGTAGATGGCTAGCTGGGTGTTTGCTATTTCTGCGGCATAGAGCTTCCAGGAAGGCTGTTTCCCTTCTGCTAAAAGCTCAACAGTATGATGGGTAAGGGGAGGCAGTTGTATGCCCCAGACGGCCTCGATATGTAAACGAAGCAAGGTTAGTGCTCGTGCTGTCATGACAGTCCTTTCTAAAATGTGAAGGGGAGGAAAAAAAGCCATAAGCTCCTAAGGTGTAGGTGTTTTCCATCAAGAGCCCCCTTTCTTTGCGTAGAACAGTCATGCAGACACTGGCTAGTGCCTGTAGAGATTCTATATTATTGCCGACAGCTTTGCAAGCGACCTGCTATTGCCGTCAGAGCTTTCCACTTCTCCAAAATGGGATAGTGAAGGGTAAGACGTCGCGATCGCGCGAATTGCCCTTAATCTGCAGAATAGAGCTCTGTCCCATCATGTCTTCTCTGCTGCGCCACCACCGGAAAGCGGAACAATCAGGGCTGGAAAGACCTACTAATGGAGCATCGAATATTTTAGGCGCTTAAGACAAATTTATAATTTTAGATATACAGATGTATCAAATTAGAGAAGTTGGATTATGTACTATGAGATAATTCACAATGAAAATGTGAGTAAAATGCTACATAACTTTATTGGAAGCAAGTACACTAGAGGCATGAACGCGGGAGAAATCCCGCGGACTGAAAAATCTATAAGAGTCCACAAAAAACGTAGGGGAAAGTAAGAAAGGACAGGAACAATGAAACTTTTCGCCAAAGCTAATGAGCAGGTTGATGAGCAGAAGCAGCCCGAACTCGATAACGCTGTAGAGCTGGATCGGCAAGAGTTGGGAGATATAAATGGTGCCTGGCGTGAGCATCACCATCACCATTGTGGCTGCCATCACCACCATCATCATTGCTCTTGCGATTGGCATTGCTCTTGCTACTGCAGTTGGTAGGGTATTCTCTTGTAATAGCTAAAGCATGGCACCGTAGTTGACATACCAGGGTCTTACTTCTGTCTTATAGTTGTCTTAGCACTTTCTCGGAACTTTTCCGGGAAGTGCTCCTTTTCGTCGCTCTGGCAAGGATGCCTATTTATCCATCTGCTCTATATCTAGACCTGTTATGCAATATCAGACTGAGAAGCATATTCTAAGGAAAAAAGAAATTTTCACCTATTTTTCTTCTATTGTGACGATTTAATCGGTAGAGCTCATTATAGCTTATTTAAAAAGGTGATTATCTATGCTTAATCCGCGTCGCCGCCAAATTTTTCGCGAAAATGCCTTGCGCTACTATGCTCAAAGACGTGAACAGGATGTTCTTCCACAGCTAGTTTCTCCATTCATCTTTGCCTTTTTTTGGAGCCTGGGTATATTTGTATTACTTATTGGCCTGCTCCTCTGGACCCTGGATATTCCTGCTTACGCGAGTGCGCAAGGAGTTGTGCTACAGCCAGCAAAGATTGCTACGAATAGCGAAGCAGAAGCCGTTATATTTTTTCCTGCGTCCACTGCACACTTGCATCCAGGCATGCGAGTTCAGATCCAGCTTGGCGCCAGCGGACCTCGTGTGACAAGTAAAATCGAGACAGTCACACCAGGCGCCATAAGCCCACAAGACGCTCAGCAGCGCTTTGCCCTGGGGAGTAGCGCGGCCCAGGTCATTACGCAACCAGCGATAGCGGTAACGACAAGGCTGGGGCCAGCGGTTTCTGTGCGTACTTATGCTGGCAGTATTGTCAAGGCCCAGGTGCAGGTTGGTACACAGCAGGTGCTTTCATTTTTGCAATAATTGGAGGGTTACCGTACATGAAGCAATCTCAAGCGCAGAATGGGTCACCTCAGCCGGAAGGTAGCCGCTTACGCATGGCTGCCCTGTCAGGATTGGGGCCGATAGCGCACGATTCCTCTCCTGTAGTTGCTGACGTGATTGAGCATCGTGAGCAGGCTGTGCGCCGCCATACAACCGGTCTGGAACCACTGGCCGAGCCGTCGCCAGCGAAGAAGAAGCCGAAAGGAGCAGCCAGCCCGGCACCAAAACGTGGCACCAATGCTGGCTGCCTGCGTAGTCAGTTCCGGAGGCGTGTGCCGGCCATGTTACAAATGAGCGAGGTCGAATGCGGGGCCGCCTGCCTGGCGATGATTCTGCGCTACTATGGCCGTAAAACCAGCATCTCAGAGATAAGCGAGCGTTATGGGGTTGGCAGAGATGGACTTTCGGCTCTGAACATTGTGGACGCTGCACGCGATTATGGCTTACGGGTACGTGCGGTCTCGCTTAAAGATAACAATTTTCGTTTTGTAAGCCTACCCGCTATCATTCACTGGCAGTTCAATCATTTTATCATTGTTGAGCGCTGGACACCTAATAATGTTGATGTTGTCGATCCCGCTATGGGGCATAGGCGCTTAAGCGGAGAGGAATTTGACCAGGGCTTTACCGGCGTAGTGATTATGCTGGAGCCAGGTACACAGTTTGTGCGCCATACAGGAGCTCCACAAGTAAGCTTATATACCTATGTGCTGCAATACATCAAACGTGCTCCCATAATACTTGCCCAGATCGTTCTTGCCTCCCTGCTACTGCAGCTTTTTGGCCTGGCCGTGCCTCTGTTAACAAAGGTTGTGGTGGATAAAATTATCCCGTTTCGCGCACTAGATATTTTGCCGCTACTTGGCTCGGGACTCCTGCTTGTGTTGCTGGCCCAACTTATCATTATGCTCCTGCGAGCTTCGTTGCTGGTTTATCTTCAGGCTCGCATCGATAGCCATATCATGCCAGCTTTCCTTGAACATATGCTGACCCTCCCTCCTCACTTCTTTCAAAAACGCTCAAGCGGCGATATCCTTTCGCGTCTCAACAGCAATACAATTGTACGGGATATGATCAGCAACCAGCTTGTCTCAGCTTTTCTGGATGGCAGCCTTGTCATCGTCTATCTTATCATTCTACTCTCGCAATCCATGATCTTTGGAGGCTTCGTTTTTGCCATCGGGCTAGTTCAGGTCGTGCTATTATTGGCAACCAATGGACTCATGCGCACATTGACACGTCGCGAATTAGAGGCAACTGGCAAGACACAGGGGTATGTGAATGAATTGCTGACTGGCATGACGACGCTCAAGGCCATGGGCGCGGAGCAGCGAGCCTATGGTCACTGGTCAAACCTGTTCTTCAATCAGCTCAACTCATCTATTCGCCGAGGCTACTTCTCCTCAGTCGTCAACACCTTTATGCTGACCCTGCAAACGCTCTCCCCGCTCGTCCTGCTCTGGGTAGGAGCCATCCAGGTAGTGCAGGGCAAGATGGACGAAGGAACTATGCTAGCGCTCAATGCTCTGGCGGCCTCGTTTCTGGCTCCTCTGGCCTCGCTGGTCAGCAGTGGCCAGCAATTGCAGATTGTCAGCTCGCACCTTGAGCGGATCGCCGATATTCTTGATGCACAGCCGGAGCAGGATGTGCAGCGCGTCCAGAAGCCTCCTCGGCTCTCCGGGCGTATTCGTCTGGAGCATGTAGGCTTTCAATACGAGTAACTATTCAGATGGGCTAGGTAGTTGCGGAGAGAGCTGTCAATCTGCTAGAGTAGGCTTATGAACAAGGATGACGAGTTGGAGCAGCTGCGACAAGAGAATGACGCGCTACGACATACCAATCGCACCTTACATGAGTGTGTGCGGGAGTCCATCCAGGCCATTGGTTCGCTGCACAAGCAGATCAAGGAACTGGAAGGAGTGATTGCCTCCCAGCAAGAGCACATCAAAGCCTTGGAAGGGCAGGTGGCCAAAGATAGTCATAACAGCAGCCTCCCACCTTCTTCAGATCGCTTTGTTCGTGTTCCTAAGAGCTTGCGGCAGCCGAGTGGCAAGAAACCTGGAGGACAAAAAGGCCATCGAGGACATCATCTGCGCCAGGTCCAGACGCCTGATGAGATCCTCGTGCATCCAGTTCTTGCCTGTTCCCACTGTCACCGTGATCTCAGTGGCCTTCCAGCAGCTCTACCAGAACGACGCCAGGTGATTGACTTGCCCAGCCAACGGCTCTGGATCAAGGAGCATCGCGTGGAAGAAAAGCAATGCCCCGTATGTTATCACCTGACACGAGCGTCTTTTCCAGCGAGCGTGAAGGCTCCAACACAGTATGGAAGAGGCATCCAAACGCTCGCCACCTATTTGGTGCAAGGTCAGGCTCTGCCTTATGCTCGCGCTAGTCAACTCTTGCAGGAATTGCTGGGAGTCCAACTCTCGGCGGGCAGCATCGCTAGCTTTGTCAAAACCTGTTACCATCAGTTGGAGGAGGTCGAAACTCGTCTGAGAGCGGCTGTGGTCAAGGCCAAGGTACTCAATCAGGATGAAACCGGGATGCGGGTCGGCACAGAGGGCTGGTGGGTGCATGTCTGCTCGACGGCTCGGCTGACCTATTATGCGGCTCATCCGAGTCGGGGACGGGTGGCCCTTGATGCCATTGGCATCGCTCCACAGTTTCGTGGCACCAGTGTTCATGATGGGTTGCAGAGCTATCAGAGCTACTGCTTTACCCAAGCCTTATGCAATGTCCATCATCTGCGAGAGCTGACCTTTATCGAGGAAGAACTAGGACAAGTCTGGGCGAGAGCGATGAAAGAGCTGTTGCTCGACATGAAGGCTGAGGTGGAGCGAGCGAAAACACATGGTCAGCCACAATTGGATTTGCTCGTGCTCGCACGCTTGCTTTGTCGCTATGATGAGATCCTGGCAGAAGGCTATCTCGCTCATCCACCGCCGGGTCCACCCAAGAAGTCAGCACAGGGAAAACGACTCCCAGGACGAGCCAAACAAAGCCCGGCCCGTAACCTGCTGGATCGTTTCTCTCAGAGAAAGTGGGAGGTGCTTCGGTTCCTCCATGATTTTGCTGTGCCGTTTGACAACAACCAGGCCGAGCGCGACCTGCGCATGATCAAGGTGCAGCAAAAAGTCTCTGGCTGCTTCCGCACCGAGCTGGGAATTGCTATGTTCTGTCGCATTCGCAGTTACCTCTCCACGTTGCGAAAGCAAGGCATTGCACTGTTCTCTGCCTTCGATCACCTATTTTCAGGGACCCCTGTTCTTCCTGCTTTCTCCTGACCCACCTGAATAGTTACCAATACGATGTGAATTCGTCTAAAGTTCTCAAAGATATCTCGCTTGAAATTGAGCCAGGCAAGAAAATCGCTATTGTGGGGCGCAGCGGCTCGGGAAAAAGTACGCTTGGCCGCTTGCTGCTGGGCTTGAGCCTGCCTGGTGAGGGCGAGATTTTCTATGATGGCATACCGCTGCGCTTTCTCAATTACCAGGCCGTGCGTTCCCAATTTGGCGTTGTGATGCAGGATGCCAATGTTTTTAGCGGCTCGATCCGGCAAAATATTGCTTTCAATGCCCCCGATATTAGCCTTGAACGTATCATTAAGGTGGCCCAGCTGGCTGATCTGCACGAAGATATCATGAAGATGCCCATGGGCTACGAGACCTACGTCTCGGAGGGTGGAAGTGCGCTCTCTGGTGGTCAGCGGCAGCGCCTGGCCCTGGCACGTGCGCTGGCCGGTGCGCCTTCGATACTGCTGCTCGATGAAGCTACTAGCGCCCTGGATGTGGTGACCGAGCACAAGGTTGAGCAGAATCTTAGCGTACTGCCCTGCACCCAGATTATCATTGCTCATCGCCTTAGCACGATTCGCAATGCTGATTGTATCCTGGTGCTGGAAGACGGCATGCTGATCGAGCGCGGAACCCATGAACAGCTCTTGCGACAGAATCGCTATTATGCACGCCTGATCAAGAGCCAGCTGGCCAGCGGCGAAGTCAAAGCTGATTAGGGCAAGTAAAAAGTTACTCTAAACCAGCCCGGGGAAAAAGTCTTTCTTTATCTGTTTGGGATGAACTTGCATATTTTTAAGCACCTGCTCGGTTGCCCTTACCATGTCTGGAGGACCAGAGAGATAAAAGCTGCGCTCTTGATAGTCGGGAACCAGTTTACGAAGTATGTCAACATTGATGCGGCCTGTGAGGCCATGCCAGTTGCCAGGAATAGCTTCGGTATCGGTAAGCGTGTAAAAGACCCGGATGCCGAGCTGCGTTTGCGCTTGCGCCAAAACATCAGTATAGGCGATTTCATCCACTGTTTTATTTGCGTAGAAAAGAACAATATCGCGCGGCTCCTGCATGTCGATAAGGTATTTCAACATGCTTCTGAACGGGGTAATACCGATTCCGCCTGCGATGAAAACCAGCTTTTGCTCAGGAGTTTGGGGTAGCGTAAAGTCGCCCGCGAGCTGGCCTGCGAGTAATGTAGTCCGGTTATTCAGTCTTGATAAAGCGCTCTTGAAGCTGCTGCCTCCAGGGTAAAAGCGAACTCCCAGGTGGAGATTTTCCTCGGTTGGCGATGAAGCTAGCGTAAAATAGCGGCGATTGCCTCTACTGTCTGGCTTTACGTGCGCAAGGGTAAACTCCATATACTGCCCTGGTTTAAATGACAGGCGGTGAGATGGTTTAAAAACGAAGTCTATAATGTTGGAGGCAACAGCCTTTTTCCTACTCAGTTTGAGCATGACTTTGTGCTTGGGACTGACGAGATAGGCGTAGAGGTTGCCAATAACCAGCGCTATCTCGGGAGTGGAGTAGATTGGGCCAAGATGTATTTGAGGAATCATGAGTACGCCAACAATAATGGCATAGATTTCCCTCAGCTTTTGCGTGGCTGGCATGGTTAGCGGTTCTGTAAACATAATTGCGGCGAAGAAAAAGAGCGGCGACTCCACAAGCAATTGTTGTAGTTCTTTGAGGAGAGGTAGACCTTGTGCAATGCTGACGAGACAGATGGTTACAAGCGCGGTTAGAATGAAGATACCAACAATCCTTTCCTCGCGCAGTTTACGCACGATGAGAAAGCCGCCAATCAGCACAGCTGGCAGCATACTTGCTGTTCCCACCCACCAGCTTGCCGAATATCGAAGCGTAAAGGCAGTAATGACGACGGCAATAGCAGCGGGGTTGAAGAGATGCTTTTTGTAAAGTGAGAGCACATATTTGGATGACATGGCTAGAATCGCGGCCCAGCCCAGAAGTGGGAAATCAGTTGACGATTTGACAGGATCGATGATCAGGGCAAGGATGAGTGCGGTGATATAGACCGATTCCACATTGGTCGGAACTGCGAAGATAGCGGCGAGCAGCGCATTGGCTGCCCAGCACATTACGATGAGAAACGCGCTTGAGAGCAGCAGCGCCAGGGGCGAGAAAGAGAACTGGTGAAAGTACGCAAGGATTGCTGCTATACCGATCAGCCCTATCAGGACATATAACACAAGGCGATACATGGTAATTCGATCCAGAACGTAATCAAGAAAATTTGTCATCGTTCAATACAAACCTTTCAAAGCCGCTGGTATACGTTGCCCGTGCCGAAGAGTCGATCATATACCCCTCAAACCCCGCTAACCGTTCTATAAAGTAGATGCCTCTTTTCCCCATGGCGAAAGCCGCTGTGGCGAAGCGATCAGCCTCATACACATTGGGGCCAATTACTGTCAGGCTTAAAACATCCTGAAGTGGCTTCTGGGGCTGATGGGGATTATAGATGTGCTGCCCGCGGATAGCGGTACCAGAAGTGGCTACTCCCTTGTCTGTGATTGCCAGCACTTTTACGATCTCATCCCGCTTGAATGGGTTACGGATACCGATGCGCCAGGGATTGCCATTTTTTGTACCCGCTACCTGAATATCGCCACCAGCATCAATGTAATAATTGACATACCCCGCCTCTTTGAGCATTTGTGCCGCCTGTAAAATGGCCCAACCCTTGACGATACCAGAAGGGTCGATAAGGCCATCATGCTCGATGTTGAAGTAGCCCTGAGTTTCTTGCCTGGTTTGCTCGCTCAACGCCAGAATCGTTTTTACGATACCGCTATATGCCTCTTCAGCCAGCTCGCCCCGATTGAGCTTTGAGATCTCACTCTCTTCTTTGTAAGTGCTAAAGATCGCATCGATGGAGCGAAAGAAGGCGAAGATTCTTTCTATATCAGTTTCTGTGGCTCTGGCGTCAAGTATCTCTATGCTAATGGGCATGCCCATTAGCAGTTGAAGTTGTTTCATATGTTATACCTGCGCCTGTGAAAGTGCATTCGAAAGCGATTGTATGAAGGCCTCGCTCGTATCGGTGGCCCCGCTCACAATATCGACTTTGGTACTTTGTGCCTGAATCGCCTCACTTACGAGTTGTGGATCTGCGTATCTATTGATCTCGATTGAGCGGTTGCGCTCATTGGGGTACTGCAAAAACTGCACATTGGTTATTTTTCCGTTCTGAATGACTGCCTGGATCTGTACCGTGCCCCATTGTGCATCGGCCAGGCTTCCCGTATATGTACCATCCTTATAGGGTGAACCCGATGTGCTGGTTGCTCCTGGTGTTGTGTCTGGCGCTGGAGTTGAAGTAGAGGTTGGTGCGGATGACAACGAGGAGCGCGTGGCAGGTGTGGCTGCCGGTACAATAGCAACAGGGTTGGCCTGGGTGTGAAGAAAGCAGTAAAGAACAAAAATTCCTATAATTATTGCTGAAACAATCGTTTTTTTCATTGTATACTTTGTCCTCGTCCAAAGGATAAGACGAAACCTATATACTGTATTTTTCGATCAAATTTCTTGTTTCTTTGAGCCTTAGAGAGTTACCTATCAGGCATGGAGTAGGATAGCAGAGGCACATTAAAGCTTCATTGGAAATACATTTGAAACTTTTCATTAAATATGTATGAAGCGCTTCTTTCTCGGTAGTGGATGAGGAAGCAGAGGTGCAAAAAGGACCTGAGCATATATCGCATGCAGTATATGCTAGCTAAGCCTGGATGGAAGATAACTTCCTAACGCTGCATCATGGCTTCGAGCCTTGCTTTGACGGCAGGCCATTCGCTCTGGATAATGCTGTAGTAGACCGAATGGCGGTAGGAGCCATCGGGCATGATGAGGTGGTTGCGCAGCACGCCCTCTTTGACGGCACCCAGGCGGGCGATGGCGCGCTGTGAGTTGGTATTGAGATGGTGGGTGCGCAGCTGAACGCGAATGGCTTCCATCACTTCGAAGGCGTGGCGCAGGAGCAGATATTTGCATTCGGTATTTACCCCGGTGCGCTGAACGGTCGGTGTAAGCCAGGTCCAGCCAATTTCTAGCCCGTAATCGTGAAGCTGAAAACTATGATAGCGGGTTGAGCCTACGACGCAGCCACGTTCAAGGCTGATGATGGCGAATGGCAGGCATTTGCCCGCTTGCTGGTCGCGGAGAACAGAGGCAATGAATTGCTCCATTTCAGCAAGCGAGCGTGGTTGTGGCGTTGGCTTATAAGTCCACAGGCTCGGGTCCTGGCTGGCTTCGTATAGCTCACCGGCATGCTCCAAGCGTAGAGGCTCCAGGCGCACAATACGCCCTTGCAGGGTAACGGGCTCAATCTTCATCATAGCTCTATTTCCTTTCCACAAACCTTTATCTAAGAGGATCGGAGGAAGTGAGGTTTGTATTACGCTTTCATCCCTACTGAAACGGGAACTTCCGCTTATCTTGTTAATTTCAGTGTACCAGAAGCTTGCGAAGCAGCTAAAGAGCCAGATGAGAGAAAAAGAGATCAGCCAATGCTAATCGGGGCCTGCCTGGCTAGCTGGACTAATCTCAAAGCTGTAGGGAAGATCAGCGACCCGAAATCGCTGCTGTATGTTGCCCTGTAAAATCGCATGCACAGGAGCGACGACAGCAGCAGTATTTGTGGGGAGCCAGTGATGCCCAATCTTTACCACTATACAACGGCTAATGAGGTCGCCCACCGGGGCAAAAGTAGCGCTGCCACGGCCATGAAAGCGATTGTGGACAAAATGGTCTTCCAGGAAAGCAGCACTTTCCAGGACATTGGGAACAGGCAGGCCAATTTCACTGATGTTCAACAGGCTCTGGGACCCAAACAAGCCCTCTGCCTCGCTGGGAAGCTCTTCTGGCGCGATCAACTCAAGAATATTGTTGGCTGCATCGCGAAAATAGATCTGATGTCCAGGCCAAAAGCTTGAATTAAACTCATCTTTATCGCCTTCTTTGAGCAAGGTAACGCGCTCTTGTAGCCACTGTTTAGCCTGCGCAAATTGATTGGATGGAATATTGAAAGCAAAATGATAATTCACATCTGGCTGTGTTGTCGCCTGGAAAGTGAGCTTGCTCTGACCTACGAGAACTGTAAAGCTCTGCTCCGTCTCGGCAAGCAGGGGCAGCGACAAGTGGGAAGTATAAAAGTTTCTTTGTGCAGCAAGCTCCGTGGTAGCTAGTGTCAACTCGACGAATTTCATAAATGCGGCTCCTTTCTCGTCTCTCTAAGAAGAGAGGATGCAAATCTGCAGGATATTCAAAGTGCCTGCTTTAATGGTAGCATCAGCAGGTTTGTTAGCCACTGTTCCAAGGGCCAGAGAAGCGCTGTTCGTTGGTACGGTTTTTTTTAGATAGGCTGGCTGAACTTTACGTTGGAGCGTGCTCGGTGGAGATTGCTCGGGCCAGACCAAAGTCTAGAGGGAAGAAGAATAGTATTTTTGTCTTAGAAGGCCAAAAATGGAATAATCTGGTGTATAATTGATAGCGGTAAAAAGGTTTATTCTTAATTCCACATGCTCGAATTTTGTTAAGCTTAGAGAAACGTGTATAAAGAGCTACGTATAAGCTAGCAAGCAGTATAGTAGTAGGTGCTCGACCCGAGCTTAGGCATCTTTTGTTTCTGTTAATTGGATATAGCAAGAAGAGGATATAGAAGATGGACGATTCAGATGCACTTGAGTTTGGGAAAGAGTTAAAGGGACTGCGTGAGCGAACTGGGCTTTCGCGGGATGAGCTGGCCAGGGAGCTTGAAGTAGAAGCATCGGTCATAGCAAGTTGGGAGGCTGGCGAATTACGGCCACGCCTGTATCTGCTTTCCCGGTTAATTGAGGTCATGTTATCCAAAGGTGCGTTTACGGCTGGACAGGAGCGTGCGGAGGCGGAAAGGCTCTGGAAACTGGGGGCAGAGTTTGACGCGACATGGTTTGCAGGCTTGCTTGAGCGACCCAAAGCATCTCCTGTCAAGATCTTTTGTAGCTATATTCATACAGATGCTCGTTTTCTGGATCTTCTGCAGCAGTATTTAGCCCCCTTAGAACGTCAGGGTATCATCGCGCTATGGCATGATCGCGATATTGCTCCGGGCTCTAGCTGGATCACGGAAATCAATGCCCAAATCGAGAGCGCAGATCTTTTTCTTCTGCTGGTAAGCCCGGCATTTCTGGCCTCCGATTTTATAGCAAATAGAGAATTGCCGGACATCATGCGCAGGCACGAGGCAGGTCAGGCCCGCGTGCTTCCCATTCTCCTGCGTCCTGTGGATTGGCAAAACACTCCTCTGGCTAAATTGCAGCCTCTTCCCACCAACCAAAAGCCGGTAACGTTATGGCAGAACGAAGATGAGGCCTTCCTGCAGATAGCGGGAGAAATTCGTCAGATCTGTGAGGAAATACGGGCTAATAGAGCCAGGGGTTAAAAGAAGAGAACATATCAGGGATTGGACTGTCTATATAAGGTTCGGTTGCTTCCTATAATTCTATGCATTAAAAATGATATAGCAAGAAGAGAATATAGAAGATGAGCGATTCAGATGCACTTGAGTTTGGGAAAGAGTTAAAGAGGTTGCGCGAGCGGGTCGGGCTCTCGTTGGAAGAGCTGGCCAAAGAGCTTGAAGTGGGAGTAATGGCCTTGATGCGCTGGGAGTCTGGGGAATCACGGCCAAGCCTGCATGTACTGTCCAGGCTGATCGAGATCCTGCTATCCGAGGGTGCCTTTACGCAAGGACAGGAACGTGCCGAAGCCGAGAAGCTCTGGAAGCTGGGAGCACCAGGTTTGAAATTTGATAAGCAATGGTTTGCAGATTTGCTCAAGAGACGTGAGTCACCTCCTATCAAAATCTTTTGTAGCTTTTCTTATCAAGATACCGATCTCTCGTATCGTTTGTTAGCACATTTAGCTCCATTAATGCGCCGGAACATGATTGATGTCTGGGATGATAGCCGTATCCCAGTGGGAGCTAACTCTCAAGAGGAAATCAAGAGGCAGCTGGAGAGTGCTGATATCATTCTTATGCTTGTCAGCGCTAATTTTATAGCTTCAAACGATATAGCTAATGCAGAATTGGATCGTATTCTGCAAAAGTATGCGACTGGCAAGGTTCGGATGCTCCCCATCCTCGTGCGTCCTGTTGACTGGACACATACTTTCCTTGCTGATTTGCCGGCCCTTCCCCACAATGGAAGGCCTGTATCATTATGGGAGAATCAAGATCAGGCTTTCATGGAGATTGCCAGGGGTATTCGTCGAGTCTGCGAGGAAGTACAAGCTGCTAAAGCAATGGATGAAGAATATGAAAAATATGTGGCAGATACTGTGCTGCAGGAGGAGTATGAGAGTACATTCAGGACTACGCCTGATGAAGAGGGCAGCTTGGAGGGCTGGATAGATGTGCCACGTTCTCCTATGCCAACGGCAGAATATGATGAAGACGAGCTTAGAACGGCGCCTATAGAGGATGAAAGAGATGAGTTTGAAACGCCAGTTGTAGAAAAGAGAAATGCCACGAGTTCTCGCTCACCTTCCACTGGGAAAATGCCTGCTGTAGGTCCTGTGCCCGCAAGCAAGCCTGATCAATACCAGCTTTATGAGGTCTTCAAGAGATCAGGCATTCCTCAAGTAACATTTGTGGAGCGCGAAGATTTTCTGCATTTAAAGCTTGCCCTGGCCCAGCCTGGTCGTGGCGTGGTTATCGAGGGGCCATCGGGTATCGGCAAAACGACGGCTGTAAAAAAAGCTATCGAGTCTCTGGCTGCTGCCTGGCGGCGAGCTGGCAGCGCTATGAGCTTACAGCTATTCAGCGCGCGCAATCCCGAGCACTGTGCAAGGCTGCAAACCCTGGCGAGCTGGCATAGAGGCACGGTTATTATTGATGATTTTCATCGCTTGGATGCTGGCTTACGGACAGAGCTAATCGACTATTTAAAATTTCTGGCCGATACTGAGCCAGAAGATAAAAAACTGGTCATTGTGGGCATTCCCAAAACCGGGCAATCCCTTGTGGATGTAGCTTTTGACCTGGCCACACGTATAGATGTATTTAAGCTTGGCCTGGTGGACAATGAGCTAATTTTACGCATGATCGAGCAGGGCGAGACTGCGCTCAATATTCGCTTTGCGCGCAAAACAGAGATAGCTTTCGCAGCCAGTGGCAGTCTGAATATCGCACAATATCTCTGCTACGATATTTGTGCGTGCGAGCGTATTGAGCGAACGCAGGCGCGCTTGCGCGAAATATCTTACGCTATGAGCGCGTCAATTGAGCAGACGATGGCCGGCCTAAAGCCTAAATTTGCGCAGACGGTTAAGCAGTTTGTGATGCTAGGTGGCTCACGGAATGGTACAACGCTGCGTTTTTTAAAGGAGCTGGCTGGCAGCGAGGAAGGCTTTCTTTCCTTGCCCGAGCTTAAGGCTGCGCAGCCAATGATGGCCCATAGCATCGCCCGTTTCCTCAATGAGCGCTGGATGGATCGGCTATATCGCGACTGTCCGGCCTGTGCGAACCACCTCTTTTTTGATGAGCTTGCGCAAATGCTGGTTATCGACGATCCTCAGCTCGCCTTCTACCTCAAGCAGCAATCTCTCACAGCTCTGGCCCGCGAAGCTGGCAAAAGTCCAGCTCTGTCGCAGAGCAAAGTTTTTGTCTGCTATAGCCGTAAGGATAAGATATGGCTGGAGCGTTTGGAGCCATTTCTCAAGCCCATTGAGCGTACGGGGATTATTGATCTATGGAGCGATACAAGAATTGTCGCGGGCGCGCTGCGACAAGAGGAGCTACAGGAGGCGCTTGAGAGCTCGCGCGTGGCCATCCTGCTCCTGAGCACTGATTTCCTGGCCTCCGACTTTATTACTCAGTACGAGCTGCCCAGGCTTTTAGCACGCGCTGCGTCCGGTGGTACCACAATTCTTCCCGTGTTCGTCAGATTGTGCAGTCTCCTCCATGATCACGCATTGCAGGCCTTCCAGGCTGTCAATGACCCGGCCAAGCCCCTCTCGGCGCTCAGACCAGCCGAGCGCGAAAAGGTGCTGGTGTATATAGCTGAGAACGTCTTGCGTCTCGTTAAGATCCCCGAGCTCTAGCTTGTTCTAACTGGCTTGTTCCATTGAGCCATTAGCGCTGAGCACTGAGCTTCCGTCTGCATGGCTGACAGGTTCAAAGGATGCACGGTGGCAAGCAGGAAGCCGGGGATGCCACTATTCGTGCACCTCAGTTGGGCAATTTCGTTAAGCTGGCGCGTCAGGGCGTTTTCCCCAGGCCAGATAGAAGAACCCCTTCCAGAAGGATTGCCGCTCGGTCTCGCTCAGTTCCTGCTGCATAGTATTCCAGACAGTCTGCCAGGGGCGGCGTTTGAGCACTTTTCCCGTGATGCCATAGCGAGACAAACCTAAGAAAAACAATAGATGATGGCCCCACATGGGCACATTATCTGGCCAGGCCATGTCCAACACGACCCAGCGTCCGCCAAGGGCTAAAGCCTTGCTGCCATGCTGGATGACTATCTCCGCCTGCGGTATAAAGGTCAGCGCAAAGGTTGAGAGGATACCGGAAACCTCTGCCGGAAACTCGTAGGAGGCTGCATCTGCTTGCACCAGTTCCACGTTCTTCCAGCCTGCGGCGACCACGCGCTGTCTGGCTTGCTCAAGCATGGCATCGGTTAGATCCACACCAATAATTCTGCCTTGTGGGCCTACCGCTTCTTGCAATCTGGGAAAATTCAGGCCAGTGCCACAGCCAAGATCCACCACCAGATCACCATGCCTCAAATTGAGCCGTTTAAGCGCTTCTTCCCTCCATGCTTTTAGCCCATGGAAATTGCCCTGATCGTAGCCTCTTGCCAGTTTTCGGTAGAGAGCGATAAGATGAGCATTCGCTTCAGGCATAGTATAGTCCCATCCTTTCCTTTTTATCTCTGCTGGCTTTGGCAACGATTATTCTCCCTCGATTTTAACACCTCTTTCTCCATGCCCACATTGCATTGTGGCTTTTCAACTCAAATGGCCTTTGTCCGAAGTTTCCCAAAGAGAAAAGAGGTCCTGACCCGCTGGAAAGGCCAGGACCCCAAATGAGAGGTCAAAAGAAAATGGTCTCTGATGTGTATCGCTTTCCTAGCGGACAAGCCGGACAAGCAGATTTTTGCGTTCCTATTCCTCCCTTCTCAGCGGCGAAGTGACTTCCTTGCTCGTCTTGGGATCGATAAAGACGTAAAGGTCCTTTTCTTCGTCGTAAATGATGGCGATCTGGTGCAGCTTGAAATAAGCTAAGCAGGCATCAAAGAGCGCAAAGGAGCCTTTCATCATGGGGATATCCTGGGTGACGTTGCCAAGACGAAAGGTGGCATTGAGCGCCCACAGAACGAGCTCCATCACCTCATTCATCATGTGGTGTCTCCTCCTGCGCAGCGAAGACGCGCATATAGGCCTGGCAGTTTATCTCTGTGGCAGCTTCCTTGCCGACGCAGCGGGACAGATGGACGGTGAGGTGATCGACGCGGCGCAATTTGGCCGAGATTATGCTATGGCGAGCCGTGCCCGAGGCCAATCCACTGAGCCCTTGTTGCATAGATGTCAGCTCGGCCTCGATCTGGGCGCGCAATTGGTCTACCTGGCTCGGCTGTGGCGTCGATGCGTGTTGGTGCGCCTGCCCCTGAATAGTCTCTCCTGATTCTTCAGCTCTGTTCATGAGTTGTTGTCCTCCGGTGTGATGGCTGGGAGATGTAAGAAGTAGAGTTGCTGAGAAGTGTCAAAGCCGAAATTGACATGCTCGCGCAAGAGCCAGCGATAGTGTGTGCTGAAAACGCTGGCGATCTGCCGCCGCAACTCAGCTGGCAAGGCGAGTGCATAGGCCTGGTGGGCCCGATTGAGCTGTTGCAGTGCCCAGAGAATCTGGGAAAGGGTAGGCCCTGATGGCCCGGCAATATTCTCACGATGATTCATGATTTCTCATACATCCTTTTTGCTTGCAATCGATCTATGGAGAGCTCTTCATAGATCTAGCAGAAGCATATATAGGTGTGGAGAGCCCGGATATGGAATGCTTACTGTGATGATTTCTGAGAGAAAAGGTGGGAAGAGAAGAAAAGATATGTTAGAATAGAGAGCAAGATATCGAAATATATTACAGAGAACATGTGAAATTTGTTGGGAGGATGAATAGATGGTTGGCAAGGAAGATCCACTTGTGCATGTATCTGTCCGCTTGCTTGGTATATTTCAGGTTGAGAGGAAGAACGAGCAAGATGTCTGGGAACCCATCGATGCCCCGGCCTGGGGCTCAACTTATGCGCGCCCGCTCTTCAGGCGCCTGCTCTGCACTCCCGGGCGCTGCCTTTCCCGCGAACAGTTGATCCGCGATGTCTTACCAGCGGGCAGGGACGACGTGACCACAGATCACTATCTGCACAAATGCGCCTATAAGATCCGCCAGCTTTTTGGCAAGGAGGCTATCACCACCAGTAGCGTTAGCTACCGGCTGGCCGATCAAACCTACATCTGGAGCGACCTGGAAGCGGCTGAAACCCTGATGCAGAAAGCTGAACGACTTGAGAGGAAGCAAGCCTTACCCTTGTTGGAGGAGGCCTGTAAGCTCTTTGGGCGCGGCGAAGCGCTAGAAGGTGAGACGGGACAATGGCATCATGCCATCTGCGCCGCAGTTGAGAGAGAAAAGAAAAGCTGTTACCTGGCCCTGGGCCACATCTATGAGCAGCAAGGGATGCTCTGGAGCGCTGAGAAGATATACCGTGACCTGGCTGCACTCTATCCGCTTGATGAAGCCGCTCTCTGTGCACAGCTGGCCTTTTTGCAGCGTGCGGGAATGAGAACTGAGGCTATTGCCTATTATGAACAGGCGCGAGCGTATTTCGTGGAGGAGGGACTTGAGCTCTCAGCAGAGACGCAAAGGCTGTTGAAAGAGATATCTCATTCGCTTCCTGTACAAGAAATTTTTGCGCCTCAAGCTGCCTCTATCCCCAAAAACGAGGTTGTCTTGTCCTGGATGCTTGCTCAATCACCAGGTATACTAGAGGAAAAAGCAAGCATTAAGCCAGAACAGAAGGGGCAAAACATGGATCAGTCTCGACGTGATTTCTTATTCACACTTGGAATGGTGAGTACCGGATTAATAGCAACACAGGATCTACACTATGAGAGTGATAATAGCAGTCTTCCGGGTGCCTCGGAGGCTTCTATAGGCAATCTTGCTATCATCACCCATCAATTTCGAGCGATGCAGCGTCGTGGAGATATCTCAATTGCGCAAGGCTTGAAAACGCATATCGAGACGATCCAAGGTACGCTTGAAATCACCTCTAACGAGAAACTGAGGCGAGAATTATGGAGGCTTCTCGCTCAAACTCAACTTATCGCCCGTCTGAATCCCCATAAGAGAAGTGATCTGGCCCGATTGAAGACATTGAATGAAATGGCTATTGCAGCAGCACGAAATAGCGGAGACGTTTTTCTTGAAGCGGCCGCTGTAGGCCATCTAGCACATTTGTATCTAAGAGAATATCATGATCTGAGCAAGGCTTCTCAATTTTTTGAGGATGTGTATCAAAAGACACATATATGTCAAGCTTTGCGTGGTTGGATTGCTCTAGTAATGTCATCAATTGCTGCTCGGCAGGAAGATAGACCAAAGTGTGAAGTTCTTATGGCTGAAGCAATGGATATTGCCATTCAGATTCCGCAAACACCACAAAATGATGATCCCTACTTCACTGATTTTAGTATCCTCAGCATCTCTATGTTTGGCGGAAATAATTGGCTTGCATTGGGACAAGCAAGGAAAGCTTATGAAATACTTTCTACGAGGAACATAGAAGAGTTATCTGCGAATCGTCAAGCAAGTGCTTTCTATGACCTGGCACGAACTTATATTGCTTTAGGGGAATTAGAAGAGGCACAGAAATATGCGTTTAGATCTATTGACACTGCCCTTGTAACAGGAAATAACTCTATTCTTCCTCGCTTTATCACATTAGCTAACGCGATCCAAGAGAAATATAGTGGAGAGCCACATGCAACGGCTATTGCGGAATATGCCCAAAGCTGCATGCCAATGAAAGGAAAAGTTCAATACGTATGATTCTTCATGTTGTACTGTTGCGACCCAAACCAGAGGTTTCTCTCGCACAAATACAGATAGCACTTGATCATGTCAAAGATCTGCAACACAAAGTTCCGGGCATCCTTGAGGTGGACGCGGGAGCAAATAAGAACGAATCGAATAATAAGGGCTATACCTATGGCTTTGCTATGCGCTTTGTTGATGAAACCCATTTACAAGCATATGCCCCTCATCCCGAACATCGGGTGGTCGGAGCTGAACTGGTTCAACTGTGCGAGAGTATTATCGACTTTGATCTTCCCTTGTAGCAGAATGCGTTTGTCGTCGTCTCTCAAGAGAACTTGCGCAGTCGCCTATTGCACATATGCCAGATGGGCTTCAATTGATGTCTCTGTTAAGCCAACATAAGTCCGCGCTGGTAGAATGAGGAGGTTTTCCTGTTGGCTGGCTTCACGACGCGTTGTGCAGCCCTGGCCAACATTGATGAATTAGTCCAGATGCGCCTGCAATTGTTCAATATAAGCGACGCCTCCTTCAGAGAGACATCCCGTTAGCCAGTTAGAGCCCAAGATGATGGAACGCTTCGGCAAAGGCATAGCCGCAAGCTTTCCCTGTTTCGACTCCCCATCGGCGTAAGTAGCCATCTGGAGGATTGGCAGGGTTGACCTGGCTCGCATGCGCACAGCGAGCTTCTATCTTTTTATCAATGACATTGCTAATATCTACCCAGTGATTAGGCTCATCAGTATTGAAAAAATAGATCTGCTTGACGTTATGTGCAGGAGCCTCAGCATTGAGGTCGGGAAAGGTGAAGCGATCCCGCGCGACGGCTAGAGCGTCAAAAGCACATATCCCTGTCGCTCGATGGTCGGGATGAAGTTCGTAGCGTTTCCAGGGGTCAAAGGTAAAGACAACATCAGGCCGCCATTTGCGAATCCACAGCGTCAAATCCTTTCTAAGCGAAAGATCTGGCACAAGCATGCCATCATAGTAGCCAGCTAAAAATGTCACGCTCTGGACTCCTAGAATGGAAGCGGCTTGCCTCTGCTCGTTTTCTCGTATAGGGGATAATCGCTCTGGAGTCATGGAAGGATTGTTGCTCCCTTTATCCCCACGTGTCACAGCGAGATACATTATCTCGCACTCTTCGTGTGCAAGGCGGGCCATGGTACCCCCACAGTAGGATTCTGCGTCGTCAGGATGAGCAAATATGACAAGAATGCGCTGAGCAGCGGGTGGGAGTAATATAGATGTAGTCATGAATACAGCTCACTTTCTGTAGGAGATGCAGGCAATAAAAATACTTTCACAGTATATCACTAACAGTGGAAGAGGAAAGAGTCGAACGGCTGGTAAAATTATCAGTTATGGGCGAAAGGCATGATTTGTTGGTGAAAGCTGGCAATGACATGTGCAAGCGAGAAAACCCAGGCTCGCTGAGAACTTAGAGCGGGAAGCTTTGCTAGTGCAGGTTCAAAAAGCTCTTGTGCAAAGAGGGGAAATGTGATGCCTTTCCCCTCTGTCAAAGCCAGTTCCTGCTGCTGTCAAACCGGGACTAAACCGCCAATTCATCCCGCCGAGTTGAGAACCGACCAGCCGGCAGGATGCCTCGGAAGAGAAACTAATTCCATAATATAAAAGACGGACGCGTGGGAAAGAGTGCTCTGAGTACCGGCCTTACCTCCTCGCTGACCCACACATCAGGGAAGACCTGACGGAGGGTTTCGATGCTCCGATGACCGAAGAGGACTTGGAGGAAGACCAGGGGAGGGAAAGCGCCATCGGCGGGAGAACCGTAGACGGGAGCTTGCCAGTCTTCTGCACCGACCAGGCGCCCTCGTTCAAAGACGATGCGAAGGCCACCGCGATAGAAATTCAGCTTGATCTCCTGGCTCAGGCCTGCGACTGACGACGTTGCTAACCGCTGTTCGAGGGCGGGGGCGATATGCAAGAGAAATGCCGGAAGATTCTTCACGCGGATATACCAGGCATGAGGCGGCTCTCTGGGATGATCTAATGCCTCGCCCAGCAGTTCATGGATTGGGTGAGTCGTTCCCAAAGAGAAGCTGATTTCTCGGAAAGCCTCGGTCTCAGGCAGGATAGGTTGGATGCCCAGACTATAGGCGGAGAGCGCACGTAGCACAGAGGGCATAGCTCTTTGCATATTCACTCCTTCGACAAATTCCAGCAGCCAGACGCCCAGGGCCCTGCCACTGCGACGGGCATCGCATGCCAGGAAGCCAACAGTCTTGCCTTCCGTATCAACGATCATCTGAAAAGTAAAGGTATGCCTCAGTTCAGGATGCTGTTTCCAGATTTCGATCTCATAGAGCCATTGCTGGTGTGTCCGAAGGTCTGAGACGATGGAGGTCGTTTGTAGAGTTCCTCTATGAGGGGAATATCGCGGGCAGTGGCCTCACGGAAGATATAGGGCTCAGGCCCATCGTCTTGCGCTTTGGGGATCAGTGCAAGGGGAGTGGCGCGCCAGTCTTCCAGTTCGAGGGCATATTCATAGCCGAACTGACGATAGAAGTAGACGAGGCCAGTAATGGCCTGGACAAGATCTCCTTCGGCCTCGCTGCGCGCGTGAACCATCTCAAAGAGCGCACGAATGAGGCCCCGATGGCGATACTCTGGGAGAGTGGCAACCGCCTCGGGACGCCCGACCCCGAAAGGGATGCCCTCGTAGGCCCAGGTATGCTTCCACAAACAGGTGGAGGCCACTACTGGGTTCCCTTCCCGGTTCTTATCCTCAATGATGCCGAAATCTTGTGGTCCCATCAGAGGATAATCTCCGTTCATCAATCCCCGGATTTGCCTGAGATAGTGAGCGTTTGGCGGAGCGTCTGCCTGCTCACGATGAACGAGAGCGTGCAAAGTCGCGATACGTTCGGTATCTTCGGCGGTGGACCAGCGCAGCACCAGTCCATCGCCTAAGTCACGATGAAAGGAGCTACTACGAGCTATGTGCATAGGGTTCTCCTTTTTGCTGAACAAAGAGTGAAGAGAAAACACGCGCCTCAAGAGAGCAACAACATGCCCGTGAAAGGTGAGGCTGTGCAGGGCATCAGGAAATGTGTCTCATGTGCGTGAGGCGCGGGAACGTGATCCGAAAACCAGGAAGACGCCTTACCTGCAAATGGGCACAATGATCCTCTGGGCCAGAGTGGAAGTGGGCTTATGATAATGGGAAGAAAGGGAAAACATGACCAGAGAGAGGCGTGATGCCGTATGAAGGGATGATAGCATGTTTCTTCTGCCTTTCTTGATCATCTGTGGCCGTGTCCTATGATGGAGTTATCATAGAGGCATCTTCATGATTCTACTAGATGAGGTCAGGGCTGTCAAGCCGAGGCAGAATAGTCTCGAATGTGAACCTCCATGAGCGAGGAAGCATGAAGCCGTTTGTGTGAGCAGTTCAGCCTGCTCACAGCGAAAATAGCACCTACACGTTGTCTTACCTCTTGAGTAGTCAAAAGCCGCGTGGGTTCGACAATGGCACGCTTGCCATGAACCCACTTCGGCTCAATACAGTGAAGCCAGGGAATTTGGTGAGCAACCAACAAAGTTCTGTTTAGAGCAGTCTTATTTATCCAGAACTCGCGTAGTGCTAATTGTGATTAGGGCTGTTGTAGAACACGGCATTGACCAGGAAGATGATAAAGCTGAGCACGGCAGCTCCGACGAGGCCCAAAAATCCTGAGCCAGAGGCCATAACTATAGCACCCATTAGCGCAATCATAATGACAGAGATCATGGCCAGGACAAAACGCTGATTTGAAGATTTTTTATTTGGTTGTGCATACACTTTGCCAGCGGCATTCTGAGACATGCGTTGCGAAAGCCGCTGGGCCAGGGAGTCAACAAACTCGTCGTCATACATTCTCTCCTGCCCTGAGGGAGCGTGGGGTGTTTCGTATTGCTGTTGCGCTCCCTCATAGCCGCGATAGGAATAGCCGTCATCAGCGTTCATCTGCGGTGTCATCATCGTTTGTTCTCCTGATAAATATTTCTACTACTTTATATATTCTCTTCAAGGCATTGCGAGTATATGCCATATTTTACGTAGAATTACGTGCTAGAGTTGCAAAAACTTCCAGGCCAGGACAATAGTTTTGTGGACTATCTTTGCCTGCTCCTGGCCCGGTGATCAAATCATGGGCAGCTCTGGCGTCAGGCTGCCTTCAAGCCGGCGCCACAGAGAGAAATTACTACCTGGCCTTGTGGTATAGCTTGACGCATCTCATTGAGATAACTTGCGGCAACCGACGTATTCGCTAAGTTCTGCCCTTCAGGAGCATTGAGCGCACATAAATAGCCAGCATAAGGTACGGCTGCCGTTGGTTCAACATAGAGACCCTGGCGGGCGAGGCCGAGGCGGGCCGTTTCAATCTCTGCTTCCGAGACGGTGATGATTGCTCCGTGGCTCTCTCGTAGGGCAGCTAAAATCTGCCTACTTCGCGCGGGTGCTGCAATAGCGATGCCTTCAGCTACTGTGCCTTTATTCTCAACAGGGGCAGCATCTGCCTCATTGTGCTCAAAAGCCTGGGCGAGAGGCGCACAATTTTCGGCCTGCACAGCGAGCAAACGGGGCAGGCGCTCAATCAGACCTGCACGCAACAAGTCCTGGCAGCCATAATAAGCGCCAAGGACTAACGTACCGTTGCCGACCGGTAAGATCAAGCTATCTGGCATATGGCCGCCCAATTGCTCCCAGATCTCGAAGGCGTAGGTTTTTGTACCCTGATAGAAGAAGGGATTGTAGACATGACTGGCATAGAAGACACCACCGCGCTCTACGGCAGCGATAGCCGCAGCGGCCGTATCTTCACGGCTGCCCGCGATGGCATGAACGCTAGCGCCATGTGCAGCAATCTGCTTGAGCTTTTTGCTTGAGGCTGAAGCAGGAACATAAATATCGCAAGTAATTCCCGCCCTTGCCGCATAGGCAGCGATAGCTGTGCCGGCATTGCCGCTACTGTCGGCGATCACGTGCTCTACCCCCAGCTCAGCAGCCTTGGCGATCAGGACTGCGGCACCTCGATCCTTAAAAGAGAGCGTTGGCATGCTATAGTCCATCTTGAACCAGGCCCCTGGCTGCTGGATTGGTAACTGAACAAGCGGCGTATAGCCCTCGCCCATAGTCACCTTCTGCCAACCTACGTAATTTGGGTCAAAGGGCAACGCTTCCAGATAGCGCCAGAGCGTAGGTGGGCGTGAGTTGATGCGCTCGCGGGGAAAAGAAATAGGGAAGGTAGCCAGATCGAACAATCCTCCGCATGGACAACGCCAGAGCAGGCTACCTGGCTCGTAAATTTGCTGACAGCGGCTACAGACCAGTTGGAATGCCATTTTTTCTCCCTCTTTTTGCTAGACGCTTTGGAACTTACAATGCCGAGAATCACTTACCAGAATAGCACATCTAATAAGCCGGCGTCTGTAAAAAAGTAGAGATTTGGTCCTCCAGGCGTGTAACTTTGTGATGTCCTGTCTCCAACGTCAGGCGGTGAATCAACAAGAACTGAGCCCTGCCCAATATTCTTAGGCCCTTGACAGCAAAGCCCCTGGCCAGTTAGACTTGAAGATAGTAGAAACACCGGTTAAAGTGTTACGCTGGCTTGATAGGCCAGTAATCTGAAAGGAGCGTGCCATGCAAGTTGAGAAGAACACCATCACTATGCAAGCAACACGTCTCCAGGAAGGCCATGTTTCTCTAACCTTATGCTAGAATAACTAACACCTATTATCATACAGCGTAGGCCATCCTGATCAGGGTGGCCTTTTTTTGAGAGAAACCAGACCGTGATGCTTGCGGCCTGGTTTTTTTGTAGCCTCCACACGGGGCTATATAGAAAGGAAGAGTGCTATATGCGCATCTCTGTAAATTTTGCACTTACACGGTTTCTAAAGAGATTAATATACTTGAGGAGTAAAAATGTCGAAAAGACAAAAATATACAAGATCGATAGAAGAGCAGGAAGAGCTTGCAGCTCTAGAGGAACTTACATTACAGCAGGATAGTGATCCTATTGCCGCTGAACTTGATCCTTTCATCGCCGATGGCCTGATTACCGAGGTGCTCTACCGGGTGAAAAGTGGAAAAGAAGCAACCGTCTACTGTTGTCGTGCCCATCCTCGGACCGGCGTAAACTATCTGGCAGCGAAAATATATAGTTCACGCAACCGGCGCAATTTTAAGAACGATAGCATATATCGGGAAGGGCGCGTGGTTCTGGATAGCCATTTGCGGCGCGCTATTAAAAAGAAGTCGGCGGTCGGACGACAGGCCGAATTTGGCATGTGGATTCATCACGAATTTGAGACGCTTAATGTCCTGCACAAAGCTGGCTCTCTCGTTCCACGCCCATATGCTAGCAGCAGTAGTGTGATCATCATGGAGTATGTTGGTGATGAGCAACAGGCTGCACCAGGGCTGTATAGTGCCGAGCTTAAGCCTGGCGAGGCGGCGCGCATCTTTGATCAGCTGATTGCTAACATTCAGCTCTGGTTGGGCTATAACTATGTGCATGGCGATCTCTCATCCTACAATATCCTCTATTGGCAGGGTCAGATCAAGATCATTGACTTCCCGCAAGCCGTCGATCCACGCTTCAACGGGCATGCTTATAACTTGTTGCTGCGTGACATTGAGAATGTCTGCAAGTACGCGGCCCGGTACGGCCTGGAACGCGATGCACAAGCTATAGCCGGGCGCATGTGGGAAAAATTTGTGCGCGCCAGACTCTAATATAGCTGGTAAATCGACTGAATGAGGAGGACATTGATAAAAAGGCCAGATGATTTTAGCATATTTGCAGCCTTTTGCCCCTGTTGAGCAGGAAATCAATGTCCTCTGTGGATAGGGCGCAGCCAGGTGATAAGGTTGTTCCGCATAACAAGGGATATACCCTTGTTCATGCCAGGATCAATTCGATTCTCCTGCCTGGAACATACAAAACCAATGATACGCACCTGCTGAAGCCAGATCCCATAGGGCGCAAGCTAATAACATTAAGAAGTTTAATTCGCTGCCAGATCTGTCTCGAAGAGCCCCTGGCGCTGTTATTGCTGTGAAACACACTTATCGTATAGCCTCGTTTTCCCGGGTGAGCAAGAAATTAGTTAGAGTTCTAAATTATTTCGCATATACGCCCAAAATGTAGGAATATCAAGGGATGTAAGAAACGATAGTATCTATTTTCCCCAATTTTGAAATTCGTGCCTTTTACCTCTTGACAGTTTTCGATATATCGGTTACTATTAGAGCAAGTTCGATATAGATATATCGAATTGTGGTGTTAGAAGAAAGGAGAAATACACCCTATGTTTCCTAGATTTGCATTTCAAGCTCACGGCGGCGAATGGACAGAGCGTCATGAGCATCACCATGGTCGACATGGACATCATCACGAATTCCATGAGCACCATCATCATCATGGTCCCCGCGAAGATTGGGGACGTATGTCGCGCTTCTTTGCTATGCGAGGTAAACGTGGCTTTGGTCCACAAGGTCCATTTGGCCCACAAGATCAGGGCGATTTGTTTGGCCCTGGAGGCCCATTCGGTCCAGAGGTTCCTCATGGCCCACGTGGTCCATTTGGCCCAAGAGGTCCACATGGTCACCATCAGCGCGGACAAGGACCCTTTGAAGGGCGGCATTTCTTCGGGCGTGGCGACGTCAAATATGCCTTGCTGGCTTTGATGCAGGAACGCCCGATGCACGGCTATGAAATGATGAAGGCTCTGGAGGAGCGATCCAACGGTTTGTATGTACCAAGTGCGGGAACCATTTATCCTACACTGCAGATGTTAGAGGATCGTGGCCTAATTTCTGTACAGGAAGTGGAAGGCAAGAAAGTATACAGCATCACTGATGATGGGCGTAAGGCCCTGGCCGACCGCCAGCAGGAAGAGGATCAGTTTGCTCATCCCTTCTGGGGTCGCTTTGGACCTCATGCGCATCGTTGGGACTCTCCTGAGATTCATGCCCTGCGCAGCGAGGCTGCCGGTGTTGCTCAGCTTTTTGTCGCGGCAGCTCGCCAGGTGTTCTTTGATGAGAGCAAGGCCCAGCGCTTGCGGGCTATTCTTGAGCGCACACGCAAGGACCTCTCGGATCTGATTTACGATACCGGTGCCAAGCCTCAGGAGCCGAACGCGGCCTCTCCCGAAGCCGGCAATCAGGGCGAGGAAAAGCCCGAAACTCGCTAAGCGTGGTGGCATGACGGGCAGATTGCCCAGGCTATTAAGTACATCTTCACTTCTTTTTTGAGCCTGGTGCTCAGAGAAGCTGCTACATGCAAGGCAGAGCTATTCACGCGACGATTCGGACCAGCTCTATGCACACAGATAAAGGAGCTGGGCAGAAGGGAATATTCCTGGCCCGGATCGCGAGCCGCCACGCTTTGCATGTGCTATTTCTGCAATCCTGACCATTGTATAGATCGGCTAGATGCTAGAAAGGATGCTGGCTTATGCAGTCCCAACCTGTTTCCCGCTTGCTCTCTCGTACCGAATTATCGAACGTAAGCCCTTCGGTGACGCTCCAATCCCAGGACCAGCCTGCCCTACTTGCTGAGCAACAAGCCAGCCATTCTGAATGCTTACTGGAGGATAGCCCCGATCAGCAGCTAGAATCTACAGGCCGCGCCTTTGAGCGACTCTTTACGCGCCTATTCTGCCGTGGCTTGCTATTTTAAAACCTGGGAGGATCTATCCCAGGAAGATAAAAAAGCTGGCACGCCTCTCTTTGCTCATCTACAATAGATAAAGGCCGGAGCGCCCGCCCTTGAGAAAGATGGTGAATAAGAGATATTATAGAGGAGAGCTGT
Source organism: Ktedonosporobacter rubrisoli (assembly GCF_004208415.1). Taxonomy (GTDB): domain Bacteria; phylum Chloroflexota; class Ktedonobacteria; order Ktedonobacterales; family Ktedonobacteraceae; genus Ktedonosporobacter; species Ktedonosporobacter rubrisoli. The sequence continues at coordinate 1,704,691 of NZ_CP035758.1, forward strand.
ACAAATGGGATCTCAGCCTCACCTCAGCTTTCTCACAGCGGGATCTTATATGATGGGTGTATACTTGCAGCAATATGGAATGGAAGAGAATATACCCTTAATAAAGATAAAGATGACATAGAGAGCAAGTAAAAAGAGCGTGCTGTATATGAAAAAAGCCCTCCTCATTCATAGCCCGGGCTCGGGCAAGTCGGCCTTGCTATCCCAAACTATTGAAGGTTTACAGGCAGCAGGTATTGAGGTCGTTGAGCACATTCCGATTAGCGCTCTTGGCGATGGGGCTGCAGGTCGGTGGGCGGAGCAAGAACTTGATTTTGTGGTAGCGGCGGGAGGCGATGGGCTGATCGGTGGATTACTCTCGCATGTGATAGGCTGCAAACTACCTCTGGGCATTATCCCCCTGGGAACCGCTAATGATGTGGCGCGCTCGGTTGGCATCCCGCTTGAGATCCAGGCCGCTGCGGAGGCTATGGCCTCAAGCGTAGTACGTGAAATTGATATTGGCGCGGCTCATCCAGGACTGGATGAAGCTGAACCGGCGCAAGGCGACGAGAAATCCCGTAAGCGCGCGTCTCTCCTTTTTGCTCATGCCCTCACCGTAGGCATCAATGCGCAGTTTGCGCGCCAAGCTACCAGTAGCTCTGTGCGCGAACAATATGGCGCCCTCACCTATCCCTTTGCGCTCAAAGAGGCTGTGCGCACCTACGCACCCATCGATGTAGAGCTACGTTTCCATGGCCTGGTTGAATGGTCTGCCGATGGCTCGTGCGTAACCATGACAGAAGAAGAGCTGAGCCTGAGTTGTCGGGCGGCGCAAGCAACAGTCGTCAATGCGCCTATTTTCTGGGGACCCTTACAGGCGACGGTGCCGGGAGTCAGTTTACGCGATCGCGTGCTCGATATCGTGGTGGTTGAGGATGCCAGTCTCCAAGATCTGATGCTGCGGCTGGCACGCTTTTTTAATCGGCAGGAGCAGCGCCCGGCACTTCCCGCCGACTGGCATGCGCGTTATCCTGAATTGCTGGCGGCCCAGCGTACCGATATTCCCGGCATTCATCATGTCCAGGCGCGCGGCGTGACTATCGCTACTCGGGGCAAATGTCAGGATGTAACCCTTGATGGCGAGATTGCCTGTCAAACGCCGGTCTATGCCCGCGTTGCCGCTGAGCGCTTGCGCCTGCTCGTTCCAGATCCGCAGGCAGTTGTCTAAGAAGCCCAACGAAACTCCTTAGAGCTTTGCCGTTCTCGATAAGCAGGATGGTGAAGAATAATGACCCATGGACATGATTTTTGGTTTCTTATGGCTCGCGTTCGCAAACCTCTCCATGGGGATGGAAAAACAGGCTACAGGCGAGCCTGCTTGGCTCGGTTATGTGCCTGTAGATCTACGTGTTCCGTTCTATTTCCTGTTATACCTGCTCGCAAATCTCCCCCCTTTTTGCCACAAAAAACGGTTTGCGAAAATGTGGCTATCTGTTATACTTGAGGGAAGAGAAAAGGGGCGAATTGAGGCGCTCAGAGGCTAAAATAGTCGCCTTGCGCGCCAAAAATGGGAAAATACATAGCCTCACCTTTTCTAACGAGGAGCGGTAGCAGGGAGGAAGAGCCGTTAGAGGTTACTGTAAAATAGGCTTGTTCACAAAGCAGCAACGCACGGAGGTAAGTAGCAGGGAGGAAGAACCGTTCGAGGGTACTGTAAGCGTTAATGGGGATCTCTGGGATCTGTTTTTCAACCCGGTAGCAGGGAGGAAGGACCGTTAGAGGTTACTGTAAGGATAATGTGAGCGCTATTGTCGTGCAGACGTATACTGCGTAGCAGGGAGGAAGGACCGTTAGAGGTTACTGTAAGCTCCGATAGCAGGGAGTGGTCAAGGACGAGTAGCGACGTAGCAGGGAGGAAGGACCGTTAGAGGTTACTGTAAGAGCCAGGAGAATGCTATGGCAATCAAGCATACAAAGGTAGCAGGGAGGAAGGACCGTTAGAGGTTACTGTAAGCTCCTGGTCATTGCCGAAGGCATCTCTCTTCGTGAGTAGCAGGGAGGAAGGACCGTTAGAGGTTACTGTAAGTTCTGCCTGTTAATCGTAAGACTACTGAAACATCATAGTAGCAGGGAGGAAGGACCGTTAGAGGTTACTGTAAGTGCTACGCATCGCTTACCGTATCATCTCAAGCAGCAGCGTAGCAGGGAGGAAGGACCGTTAGAGGTTACTGTAGGACAAAGAGGCTGATGCGAGAGCTTACAGGATAGGGTGTCTAGCAGAGAGGAAGAGCCGTTAGCGGTTACTGTAAGCCACTTTGTTGACCACCCGAATAGCCCACTAATTGAGTAGCAGGGAGGAAGGACCGTTAGAGGTTACTGTAAGGCCAATAGCGAATCACATATCGGTAGCATTGTTCCCGCTGGTAGCAGAGAGGAAGAGCCGTTAGAGGGTACTGTAAGTTGGCTTCTTCAAAGAGACGCGGCTGCTCTTCTAGTAGCAGAGAGGAAGAGCCGTTAGAGGGTACTGTAAGTCCTTATCCACAGCATCTTTTGGAAGATTGTAGCAGGGAGGAAGGACCGTTAGAGGTTACTGTAAGCCTTCAATAATGGGTACGCGTGTCTCTCTTTTAGAGGTCTTGTAGCAGGGAGGAAGGACCGTTAGAGGTTACTGTAAGCTCATAACCGGCGTGTAGAGCTGGAGTGAACCCCTGGGACCGGACAGTGATCGAAGTCAACTTCTCCGAAACATGGTACACTGGAACCTGACAAGGAGAAGAAGATGCAGAAACGCGTACACAGTCGCGAATTCAAGTTGGATGTCGTGCGTCAAGTAGCGACAGGGCAAAAACGCCCTGCTCAAGCATGCCGTGAATATGGCCTTGCAGAGAGTGTGCTCTCACGCTGGAGAAAAGAGTATCAGGAGCGAGGAGAAGCAGCATTTCTCCCATCACCAGCAGAAGAGTCAACGAAGCAGGAGCAGCGGATTGCCGAGCTGGAACAGTTCTGTGGACAATTGGCGCTGGAAAACCAGATTCTTAAAAAAACGTTACAGCGGTGGGAGTCGCGGATCGCCACGCAATGATTACACAGGCCCATCAGGAGCATCCTGAGCTATCGATTGCGCGGCTGTGTGACCTGCTGGACGTCAGCCGGAGCTGGTACTATGGGCGTGACAACCAGGTTGCTTCCGAGGAGATCGCCTTACGTGACGAAATTGAGCGGATCATCCTGGAGTTTGCTGGATACGGCTACCGACGCGTGACACGTGAGCTGGCCCGTCGAGGGTGGCGAGTCAACCATAAACGGGTATTACGGATCATGCGCGAAGAATCCTTGCTGTGCCAGATCAAAAAGCGCTTTGTGGTGGTGACCACGGACTCGCGCCACGGCTTTCCCGTCTATCCCAATCTGCTCGCTGAAAAGACGCTGTCCGCGCCTGATCAAGCCTGGGTGGCCGACTTCACGTACATTCGCTTGAGGAGCGCCTTCGTGTACCTGGCGTGTATTCTGGATGCATTTTCCCGTCGTTGTGTCGGCTGGCATCTCTCACGCGAAATGAACGCCCAAATGACCGGGCGAGCGTTGCAACAAGCCATTGGAGAGCGCCGCCCGCAGCCGGGATTGATCCATCATTCTGATCGTGGCGTGCAGTATGCGAGCCATGAATACATTGAGCAACTTCTGGCTGTGAAAGCGCACATCAGTATGTCAGCCATGGGAAACCCTTATGACAATGCGAAGGCAGAAAGCTTTTTCAAGACGCTCAAGCAAGAGGAGGTCTATTTAAAAGAATAGAATTCATTTGCTGATGTAGAGCAAAATTTGACAACTTTCATTGAAAAGGTGTATAATGAGAAGAGACTTCACTCTAGCCTGGGATACCTGCCTCCTGCTGAGTTTGAAGCCACCTACCTCTCCGTCGCCGAAAGTTGACTTTCCTCTGTGTCCGGTAAAATGGGTTCACTCCAAGCCGTTTCCGTTGTGGGGTAGCAGAGAGGAAGAGGCGTTCGAGGAGACTGTAAGATACGTTCAAACTCCGTTGACATGACACGTTTGGTGTAGCAGAGAGGAAGGACCGTTCGAGGATACTGTAAGCTGCACGTAGTACGGGTAACGATCTTGGCTCCAAGGTAGCAGGGAGGAAGAGGCGTTCGAGATTACTGTAAGTCCTTATCCACATGCGATTTGAGATGCTCGCATGTCATGTAGCAGGGAGGAAGAGCCGTAGGAGGATACTGTAAGGGCTATTAGGGTAGAGATGGAATGCTGTGAAAAAAGGTAGCAGGAAAAAGGACCGTTCGAGGATACTGTAAGTGCTTGGCTGCAGCACCCGTCCGCAAAGAAGGCAAGTAGCAGGGAGTGCAAGCCGTTCGAGGATACTGTAAGATCTATGAGCTCCTTGCCTATCTGCTGGAGCTGGTGATGTAGCAGGGAGGAAGAGCCGTAAGAGGATACTGTAAGAGTGTGTTGGCAATCGTTTGCCAGGTGCAGCCCGCCCGGTAGCAGGGAGGAAGGACCGTTCGAGGAGACTGTAAGGAAACCGAAGAGAAAGCCTTGGCTCGGGCGATGCTCTTGTAGCCGAGAGGAAGAACCGTTAGAGGAGACTGTAAGATAATGTCTAGCATGTTTTGCTGAATATCAGGCAATTCAGTAGCCGAGAGGAAGAACCGTTAGAGGAGACTGTAAGTTCTCGCACCAGGACCTACGAGAGAGCCGTATTGTGTAGCAGGGAGGAAGGACCGTTAGAGGAGACTGTAAGTCGTCTATCAAAACCAGTACAATCTATGGTCTCTGGTTGCAGAGAGGAAGGACCGTTAGAGGTTACTGTAAGAACAAGAAGCGCTTCCTGGATCAAGGGATCAGATGCCAGTTGCAGGGAGGAAGGACCGTTAGAGGTTACTGTAAGAGCGCCTCTTTGGCGACGGCGTAGAATGACCTCCACAGGTGGGAGGGAGGACGAGCCGTAAGAGGTTACTATAAATCGTTGGGGCTTAGAGGCAGGGAGCGGAACCGATTGACGAGGCGTTTTTATTTGTTATCTACCAATAGACAAAAATATCATTAGAAAAAGATATCACCCTTAACATTTTGAGAAGTCGATAGAAGTAGCCAGCAGGCCCGATTAAAAAAGCCAAAAAGAGATCTTATGGAAACTAAGCAAGAAATCGTACCACCACGTATAAGCATCGCCGACGTCCATTGTCCCGTTCGCCAGGCCCTTGATCTGATTACAGATAAATGGACCCCACTCGTTATCTATTTGCTGCGTCCCGGTCCCCTGCGCTACACACAGCTCAAGCGCCAGATCGGTGGGATTACCCAGAAAATGCTCACCCAGACCCTGCGCAAACTGGAGCACGAAGGGCTGGCCACGCGCACCGTCTACCCAACCTCTCCGCCGACTGTTGAGTATGCCCTGACACCCCTTGGTGAGAGCTTGAGCCAGCCTATAGAAGAGCTCTTCCGCTGGGCTTGGACCCGCGGCATAGAGATGCGCACGGTACGCGAGCAAAGAGCTCAAGCCGAGGAGCCTACAAGCGCGCAGGAGCCGCAAGTCCCGGTTAGCAAGTAACATGGAATAAACCTCCAATCGTCCCCTGGTTTTCGTTCCAGCTCTGGATAGCGGCGGGCGTATTTTGCAGCTCAACTTGACGTTGCTTATGGCGAAAGTAGTCAGCAGCTTCGGCAGAGAGCCTTACATTATTGTATTGCCCCGAACCAATGATGAGGCGCCCATAGCTTGCTCGTAGATATGTTTAGCCTCGGCCAACGATATGATATGCAATGGGCCATATACCTCTTTAGAGAGCCTCTTCTTTCGCTTTTCTTGATTTGCTCTTTCCTCAACTTCTGTAATATGTCATCGCGAAGAGTAATTTGGTCTTCAATGATCCTCTCGGTGTCTTCTGCTTTGGAAAAACGCTCTTGGGCCACGGCGGCTTGTCTTTGCCAAACTCTCATCCTGGCGACTTTCTCAGCAAAAGCCGCCAGGATGCATTCCTGGGCCTTCCAGGAGAAGCAAATGAAGTTGATCCAGAGGAGAGTGAGAAGACCAAACCCGTTTCAAGCTGATTTCTGTTCATTGCTCTGCTTGAGCGGCTTGATGATTTCATCAAGCAGGCGTGGGATGACCTCTTCCTGCTGGTAGAGTTCAACGATACTCAAGACAAGATGGGTTGCCCCGGCCTCGATCCAGCTCTGTGCCGTCTCACGTGCTTGACGAAAATCCGTATCAGCCGGATTGAGCCGAAAGGCGGCTAAGCGTTCAAGCATGCTGGGATCACGCCCGATAGCTTCACAGAGTTGCGTCAGACGAGCATTTTTCTCGCGAAAATCCTCGATGGTTGGAGACATGGCGCTCCACACATTCGCATGTTTGGCAACGACCCGAAGCATCTGGTCGCCTGCTGCGGCGATAATGATCGGGGGAAACGGCCTTTGCAGGGGCTTCGGTTCGCTATGGGCCTCGTGTAATTGATAATAGTGACCCTCAAAGGTCGGGGTCGTTTCCGTCCAAAGCTGCCGGATGACCTGGCAGGCTTCATCGAGCCGTTTCACCCGTTCGGCTGCTCCAGGATAAGCCAGGCCATAGCCCTGATGTTCTTGCGCCGCGGCTCCAATGCCAAAATTAAGCCGCCCTCCTGAGATATGGTCCACAGTGACGGCTTGCCGAGCGAGAATCGCGGGATGACGATACGTATTGCCGGTGACCAAATGTCCCAGACGCACGCGCTCTGTCCGTGTGGCAAGTGCTGCGAGCAAGGTCCAGCCTTCAAAACAGGGACCATCTGTAGGCTCGCGTAAAGGCATAAAGTGGTCGAAGAGCCACATATGGTCAATCAAAGGTTCACGGTCTGCCTCTAGCCAGATCTCAAGGAGTCGTTGGTAGCTGATATGCTGTTGCGGAGTATGAATGCCAAAGTGTAATTGGTTGCTCATTGTGCTCTCTTTCTCTTCTTCCGAGCGGCTAACCGTTTACTGGAGAAAAGCGGTCAGGCATTCCATAAAGACATTAACCGGTTAATGAAATGGGCAAAAACAGACCGACTCCAAGGTTCTTTGCTTTCGCGCGTCAAGGTGCCGAAGGGATATCCTCAAGATTCTGAAGCATGTGTTTGAGCAGACGCATCAAAAAGGCCCTTTCGACCTCAGAGAGACCAGCGAGCATCTGCTCCTCAACGTGGCTTATGACCTGAGGGATGACCGGCTCAAGCGCCTTTCCTTTCGTCGTCAGTTTCACAATGACCAATCGAGCGTCAGTGGGATGGGGATGTTTCTCCACCAATCCCTGGCGGCTCATCCGTCGAACGGTTCGGGTGATCGAAGGGGCTTCAACAGCAAGCCGTTCGGCTATTTCTCCCACCGTAAGGCCCTCGGGTGTCTCCCAGAGCAATTCGAGGAGGTAATGCTGACCAGCGTGAACGCCATAGCGTTGAAGCTGTTGCCCACAAGCCTCCTTGGCTATCCTGGAAAGATACGCAAACATCTGTAGAAACGATTCTGTCTTCATCCTCATTCTTCGTCCTCCAGTATTTTTTATTAACCGGTTAATAAGATTAGGCCATATCTTCCCTGGTGTTGTCAACTCTGTTTCAAGAGACAGGAGCTCAGTTTTGGCGGACTGGAACAAGCTCAACAGATTCTGAGGGTCAAGCTTCCTGGTAGCCAGGGGGTAATGGCTCGATGCTGGGGTTCCATATGCTATAACGAGAATCTAGCTTCTTTGCCAAAGAATCCTCTGTGACTATTTGAGGTAGTTGAAGCAGTGACGATAGGCACTGCAGGCCAACTTGTCACAGCGTATTCGCTTATCTATCTTTCTTCTTGGAACACTGGTACTTCTGTTTCTCTGGGGAGCGGCAGTCTTGACAGCTTGGCCCGCCTTGCAAAATCGCTGGCACGATCGTTTACCACACCTGGCTAGCCAGGTGCTCACGCTCAACGGCTCTATTGACATTCTGGGAGGCGCGGCTGGAGCGGGAGTGGGTGGGCGCATTGTCAGTACTTCCCGGTCCAGACCCTGGTGCGGGCAGGAGGTGCGTTCGCGCTTGCGGCCCTTCTGTTTTTCTTACTCAGCAAAAGGTGTGATCAAATGAAAACGAGGTCCTCTTGGCTAATTGAGGGGAATGCAACCCTCTCAATCATGGTTGAGCACCTCATCCTTGACGCACCTGTGCAAAGAAGGCTCGAATGTCGTTGATGAGGAGGTTGGGAGCTGTCTGTGTGGCAAAATGGTTGCCTCGGTCATAGATCCTCCAGAAGACAATGTTCTTGTGGTCGCGCTCGGCAAAGGGCCTGATAGCCGGATAGTCGTTAGCAAACTTCGAGAGACCGAGCGGGATAGTGGTGGGCTCGGTTGGCACATGCTTGGCGTGAGCATTCTCGTAGTAAAAGCGCGCCGAGGAGGCAGCAGTATTCGTCAACCAGTAGATCATCACATTGGTGAGGATGTAGTCGTCACTCTCGTCGTCTCCGTAGATCTGGTAATTCCAGGCCAGCTGTCCCACCGGCGAATCGGCAAGCGCATGAGCCAGGGTCTGAGGCACTGTAGACTGCGCCAAGTTGTAAACTCCCTTATTTTTCTCCCACCATTGAATGGCCTGCCATTGCTGCTTTTCCTCTTCAGAGAGGGCTTCCATCTCAGCTGGATCACCAGAAGCCTCTGAGAAGATCTGAGTCACATGCACACCAACGACATGCTCGGGATCGCAGCGGCCCACCTCCGGGGAGACAATAGATCCCCAATCATTGCCATGCAAGCCATAGCGCTCATAGCCAAGTCGGTGCATTAGCTCAGCCCATGCACGAGCGACACGGTAGCGATCCCAGCCTACAGCATGGGTGGGTCCAGAAAACCCAAAGCCGGGAAGCGAAGGGATGACCAGGTGGAAGGCCTGAGCTGCCTCACCGCCATGGGAGCGGGGATCGGTGAGTGGTCCGATCAGATCGAGGTAGTCTACCACTGACGAGGGCCAGCCGTGGGTCAGAAGCAGTGGCAAAGCGCCCTCTTCTCTAGAGCGAATATGCAGGAAGTAGATGTTTTGTCCATCGATGGTGGTGGTAAACTGCGGATAGGCATTGAGTTTCGCTTCCCAGATCCGCCAGTCGTAGCCCTCTTGCCAGTACTTGACGAGTCGCTTGATGGGAGAGAGAGGCACACCATAATCGGTGCCCACACCAGAGAGTTCATTGGCCCAGCGAACTCGGGCGAGTCTCGCTTTCAGATCATCTAAATCGGCTTGTGGGATCGCAAGAGTAAAGGGGGTGATCATTCTCTAGTTTCTCCTACCTCTCTGTCATCGATGCAATAGGGCTGGTTGATCTCCCAGAGGTTGACTTCGGGAGCATGTTTTGTCACCTCAAGGCCAAGCGTGCATATATTCATGTCTTTGACAAACACCACTGTTGCGGCAATACGATGAAAAATGGTTCCCACCTCTTCTTTCTTGGTCGAGTCAGAACGAGAGTCAGGCACTTCTTTCCCCGTTCAGGACAGAGCGCGCCTGCGCTCGACAAGGGAGAGTGTAGCACAGCAGAAGAGGCAAAACTTCTCCTATCTTGCTCTTTCTGCGTAGGCACCATCTCCACGCGATCTGCCATCATATGGATCGCCCGGGCTTACCTTGTTGCTCGTGCGGAATTGAGATACCCAGGAACTATCGAAAATCAACTTCGCGCCATTTTGGGGCTTTTTGCATATCCCCCCGAAACAGTGCACTCAGCTTTGCTTAGGTCTGTTCTTCGTCGAGCAGCGAGAGGATGGGGTGTTGGGCTAAGGCTTCGACGACCTCCTCCAGGTTGATGGGTTCTGGCACTAATGTCCCCCATGCTCGTGGCCCAGAGCGTTTACCAGATGGATGCTACCTCTTATTTCGTATGCAAGGGTTGCTGTCATTCCACTTTTAGATGCGCAAGAGACGGCAGTGGCGTGAAAATCTGTCTAGTCATTTGGATTCACTTCACTCCTTTCTTCACCCACGAATGTTCAAGGGATAAAATCCAGTATCTAGAACGTAGACCTTTGGCATATCCTCAAGGTCTACGTTCTAGATATTGGTAAAACACCAAGGAACATGGCTCCTCCGCTGGCTCGGTTCGTAACGGAAAGTTCTCCACCATGGGCCTGAAAGATCTGCTGTGCGATGCTCAGACCAAGACCTGCTCCTCCTGTTTGCCGATTGCGCGATGCCTCTCCACGATGCAACGGCTTAAATACATGTGGAAGATCCTGGGGAGCAATGCCAGGCCCCGTATCGGCTACTGTGAGCAGCAAGTGTTCTTCGCTCCAAGTCCAGTTAAACGCAATAGAACCATAGCGCGGAGTATAACGAATCGCGTTATCCAGCAGATTCTCCAAGGCTCGCGTGATCAGCCGCCGATCTACCACCATCGTGTCCAAGCCTGGCGATCCTTCGCACCTTGCCGTCAACGTGAGTGCCGAGCTCTCTGCTATAGGGCGCATGTCTTCCACAACCTTTTGCAACAATTCATCCATATCTACGTGTTCGCGTTGTGGTTGCAATTCCAGCAATTCAAGCCGGGTATAGGTAAAGAGGTCAGTAATCAGGTGCTCAAGATCATTAGCCTTCTCACAACAGACCCGTATGTAATGAGCAATCATTTCAGGCGTATCAGCGACACCTGCTTCGATCCCTTCCAGGTAGCCGCGCAAGGAAAAGAGCGGCGTGCGTAGGTCATGCACTACCGCACTAATGAAGAAACGCCGCTCCTCTTCCAGCTTCTCCTGACGGGCCAGTGCTTCCCGCAATGCTTTCCCCATCGCGTTAAAGGCCGTTATCACTTCGGCCATCTCCATTGTAGAGGAGGATGGCAGCAGAAATGAGAGATTTCCTTGCCCAATCTGTCTGCTTGCCTTCCCTATCGCATCCAGGGGCATCAGGATGGATCGATGGAGAAAGCGTGCTGTCATCGCCACAAGCAGCGCTTGCATGACAAGCAGGATGACCAGAATCAATGCCGCCACAAGCCACAATCGGGGAACAAGTGGAAGTGGCTGCCCGCCTGTATTGCCAGATCCCGCCGCCACAAACGTGATAATGATCATTCCTACCGCAATGAACATCAGCACGGCATACAGTAACCAGACTCTGGCGAACCACCTTCGCATGGGACGCCTCTTCACTGGCTCACTCCTTCAAAGCGATAGCCTACACCGCGCACAGTGATAATGTAACGCGGATCGGCTGGATTCTCCTCAATCTTTTCCCGGATACGCCGAATATGGACGGTAACAGTCTGCCGATCACCAATCTCACCCCAGAAACGCTCAAAGAGTTGCTCACGCGTGAACACCTGGCGAGGGTGCTCTGCCAACAGACACAGCAGCGCAAACTCTCTTGTCGTAAAGGGTACAGGACATCCATCTCTCAAAACTTCGTGCGCCACTGGATCAATCATCAGACGGCCAAAGTTGTAGACTCTGCTCGACGGCTTTTCCCTCTGGCAGCGCCGAAGGACAGCCTTTACGCGCGCAACAATCTCGCTGGGCGAAGCCGATTTTGCGATATAGTCGTCTCCTTGCAGGCCAAAGCCGCGCAATCTCTCCCTATCGCTGTCATACGCACTGAGGAAGAGAATTGGCAGGTCGCTGGTTTCGCGAAGCTGGCGACAGAGGTCAAAGCCAGAGCGTCCAGGCATCATTACATCGAGGATCATGCAGTCCACTGGTGTCTCTTGCACAATATTGAGTGCTTTGTTTGCATCTGACGCGACCAGGACATGAAAACCCTCTGCTTTAAAGAAGTCTCTGAGCAGATAGGCAATGGCGCTATCGTCATCCACAATGAGAATCGTTGTCGGCTGGTTCATCTTACTCTCTATGCTCCTTCCATCTCCTTCATTATGCTCCATTTTCGCTTAAGTCGCTAGAAGCACAGCGTATGGGTTGCAAATGTTGAGCAACTGTTCATGTGTTGTTCATCTTTCCTCACCGCTATCTGTAATGTTCCTCCTGTAAACTGGCAACTATTGTTCTCCCAAAGAAGAATGGGCGATAGAACGCAATTGTGTCTGAATCTGGAGGTACTGTTATGAATTTGTTACTTCATCTCATCCTTGATTTTGTGCCCATGGTCATCTTGTTTGCTGTGGCTGCGTCTATCTATCATCGGAAGGGAATGAGGGGGAAAAAGTGGTATAGACTGATGGGAGTTTCTATTGCAGTGCTGCTCCTCGTCGCCCTCTGCAGCTTTTCCGTCGGTGGGACCCTTTTCAGTGTATTGCTGCCCGTTGTCTTTGGACTCCTTGCTGTCGGTTCCGCCATTTGGTGGCGTCCTCCAACTGTCAAAGGAGAGGTTACTGATCGCTAATACCTTCTGACTTCAGAGTCATATTCCTGGTAATATGGGCTGAGCATCTCCAACCATGTCGTTTAGAAGCACTTCTATGTGCTTGCTGGAGGGTATATGATCTCGTTTATGAAAGCTTGGCAAAAGGCCTTATCTAGGAAGCGCATACTACTGAGTGGGGCCGCCATCTTAGCACTTTTCAGTATTTTGCTCGGTTACTTCGTCGTGCAACCAGTACTTGCCCATTTCGGTAGCGTTCAAGTTCCCTCTTACTGCACTACTTCTGTATCCCATTTGCCCAGGTCGCGCGATTATATCATACCTGGTGAGGGCAGGGGTACGTTGTTGGATGAGAATACGAGTACGGCAGTGGTCGTGGCGGCCGATTATGGGAAAGCTCCGTTCCTAGCTCATGCCTATATCATTGATAAAGCCAGCGAACGAATTATTCAAACATTCGACTTTCATAATGATATTGTGGATGCCGGTTTTGACGGCGACACTTTATATCTCTTCAATGACAAGTTAGGTTACTTTGTCGATACCAAAAGCGGTGCACAGCTTCACAATATTCTCGAAACTGATAACTACCGTGGGCTCTTTGAGTCCAACGGCAACCGATTTGTGCAATCTGATATCACCGTATCAGCCATCACATCTACTTGGCACTTGATTGTACGCCATCACTTTCACATGAGCAGTGTCGCTTATGGGTGCTACTTGCCGTGAGGATCAAGCTGTGGCTTGGACTACTTTTCAAGTTTGTGGAAAGCCCTTCCCTGGCTGATATGGACAAGTTATCTGGGAGAAATGCACCATGAATCAGGTTCTTACACAGCTCGTTAAGCCTGCAGCATAGGTATAGTAGGTATCCGGTACCGAATGTGAGTATTGATGGAAAATAGCAGATGCAGCAAAGCATCTACCCGATACCTGGACGTGAACCCTCTTTCCACGAGGGGTAGCATTCCAGAGCTTCAGGGAGATGCTTCGTTGGATAACATCTTAGCCTGTTCGGCGGCAATAAATGTTATCCGCTAGCAGGAAAGCGAACCGGCTTTCCAATCGACTGTTCGTTTGTAATAACGATAACTATTATTCAACTGCCGCTATTTTCTGTCCAAGCGGTAGCCTGAAGCCACCATGAACGCCAGTTGTGCTCAGGATGCTGGCAGCCGCCGCCAACCAGGTGAACAAGGCACAGACAATAGCAATCCATCCGCCAATTGCCAGCAGAACCCTGTTATCAAATGCCAGCTGCCCGATGGTTAAGAGCAGAAAGGCAACCGTTAAGAGCAGCATTGAAACCATTAATGAAACGTTGGTTCTCAATGTGCCAAGAAACAGGATTGCATTGACAATGGTCCAACAAAGGAAGATCAGGCCTAGCGTGAGGCTGAGCAACCTTACTCCTCCCAATGCACTTATAATGCCAAGGGTCGGCATGAAGACCAGGCCAACGGCGGCCAGAAAGCCTCCATAAGTGGTGAAAATGGTTGCAGAGATCGTGTAATTTTTACGAAACTCCCACATACCAGCCAGTATCAGTACTATTCCTGATATGAGAAGCACCGGTCCTAACGCTACCCTGATGGCAGGCACTGCATACGGGATGATGAAACCTGCGTAGAAGCAGCCAATAAGGGCTGTAGCGAAGGCGAGAATGCTTAGACCTAACGGGGCGGGACTTGCTACGTCTTCTCGTATTACATCTACATGCTCTTGATCACGTGGTGTTGTTCCATACTGTGCCATAACTATCAACCTTTCTGTAAGAAGATCCTCATCGATCTCTTGTCAGACACCATTCCTACATCTGTAGAAAAGCCGGTTCGCCTTTCTCTACAGTGACCGCTTTAACGCATAAGACACGTCTTTGTAGAGACTGGAGCTGTCTTGTGGTGGAAGTGGCACCGGGAAACTTAATAAATCCTGCTTATAAGTACCAATACTATTTATCACCGCCTCAGTAATTACACGCTTTTGCACGCATAATAATTCTATAGAAATGTTAAATAATCCCTGAAAATATGTTAAGAAAATGCTTAGAAAGCCGTACTATTTATGTGGGTTAATATGATGGGATTTCTTAGTGGAGAGTCGATTTATGCGAGTTTTCCGTGATGATAATATTGCAGAAATGCAAGAAAAAGCCTCCAGGCAGCAGCTCCTGGAGGCTTTCCCAAGCGGGTTGTAGTAGAGCAGTGGGGTGCGAGCATTGATTCTATAAAATTTAGCTTTTGAAAAAGTCCCTCTTCCCGAAATTATTTGATTTGAATCAAGTATTATATATGTATTTCAGGGCATTCGTTTTTTCAACTGACTGAGAAATCATGCGCTGGGGGGAATGCCCTGACACTCATAAGATTACCATAAATAATCAGGAAAACAATATCTCTTTTTCTATCACCTTTCATATCTTTTCCAGTGATATGTATTTGCCCTGGTTTCGTATCTATCCTTTCTCCGCCAGGTCTTCCAGGGCTTTGTTTAGAGCCAGGTTGTGAAGGTGCCCTGAAGTGGGCACCCTCAACTTAGGGAACTGACTATGACAGGCTGACTAGCAGGTTGTCAGACCAGCTCTGAAGCTTTATTGGTCGCCGAGATTCAGCCGGGCAGCCTTGAGCAAGGGAGCGTGTCGATCTGAATCGATAACCTGTAGCATTCCTCCATATACTTGATAAATACCACTGCCGCTGGCCAGGAAGTCCAGAGGAAAGCCCAGCGGTGTCCGGCTGGCCTCATCTAAGCGGCGTAGGTGCTCAACTGATAGCTCCAGATCCAGGCAGCCGAGGTTATCCTTGATCTGGGAAGCTGTGCGGCCGGAAATGATAGGAATAAGGGTTTTCGATTGCGCACGCAACCAGGCTAATGCTACCTGAGGTGTACTGCATCCAATCTCGTCGGCTATCTGCTGTGCCGCGCGAGCGATGCTAAGGTTCCGCTCGGAGCGCTCAATGAAGCCAAGCGAGTTAAAGCCTTCATCGTCAAGACGCCCTTTTTCCGCTTCCTCCAATGAGTTGCGCGTATATTTGCCACTGAGGAGCCCAAAGGCCAGCGGCGACCAGGCCGTAACTGCGACGTCGAGGGTTTCGGCCATCGGTAGAAGCTCTCGTTCGGCCGTTCGTTCGATTAAATTATATTGCGCGGATAGCGCAACGAAAGGACTCCAGCCGTAACGTTCTGCTAGCGTGTTGGCTTGCGCTACTACCCAGGCGGGAGCATTCGAGACGCCGACGTAGAGGACTTTGCCAGATCTAACCAGATCGTCGAGGCCGCGCATGACTTCTTCGACCGGGGTTAGAAAATCCCAGGCATGAACATAATAGAGATCGATGTACTCGGTTCCCAGGCGTTTGAGGCTAGCTTCCAACGACTGAATCATATTCTTGCGCTGGCTACCAGCTCGGTTTGGGTCGCCTCCTGATTGGAAACTGAGTGCGTACTTGCTGGCGACCACGAAGCGTTCACGATCGGCAGCGATAAACTCGCCGACCAGCTTTTCGCTCTCACCGTTGGTATAGACATTGGCCGTATCAATAAAATTACCGCCTGCCTCAGCGAATGTCTCGAAGATCTTGCGGCTCTCCTGGCGATTTGCTCCCCATCCCCAGATATCGCTGAAGGTCATCGTTCCCAGGCTGAGCTCGGAAACGCGCAGACCACTTTTTCCCAGTAATTTATAACGCATATTTGCTAATCCTTCTTTCTGTGTTGTGGGCATTACACTAGCGGGAGTATACCCGCTGGGAAGGTATGGCACTATCAGGTTCTTGCTTTGCAAACTATGGTGGGCGATGGCAATTATGGCGTTGAAAGGATAAGTTGAGACCGAGGTAAGGCTATTAAGCTTCCTCTTGACTTTGAGCGCGCTCGAATTTGTATACTTGCTCGTGGGCGAAAGAAGCTGGCTTCTAGCCAACTATCTGGCTGATCTCTTCGCAAGAGGAGAGCTTCTATTTGCTAGCCAGCGAATCAGCCTTTGGCTATCTCCAGGATGGCAACAGGTCAACATGAAGACAGGAATAGAGTATAAGATTCTCAGCAAAATTTCTGCTTCGAAGCAAGGCTTTGTGGAAATGCACTTTTTGTCGCCCGGGGATAGTGTGTAGCAACTTCGGTCTATAGCCAGGGAGAATGAGAGCACAAATGTATACAACGCAAGCTGGGCAACGCAACCAGCTGAATATGAAAACCAGCGGAATGCAGTGGTGGACTTTAGTAGCTTGCGCCTGTGGTTACTTTATGGTGATTCTGGATACCACTGTCGTCAATGTCGCATTGCCGGCGATTCAAAGAGCTTTAGGCACGAATATCTCTGATCTGCAATGGGTAACCGCCAGCTATACGCTTGCCTTTGCCAGTCTGTTGCTTATGACAGGTACCCTGAGCGATCGCTATGGAAGCAAGCGCATTTTCCTGGCGGGTCTTCTGGTCTTTACACTTTCTTCCGCGCTTTGCGGAACCGCCCCAATGCTTAGTGTGTTCCTGATTGCGCGCGTGTTTCAGGGGATAGGGGCAGCGCTGCTGGTTCCTGCTTCATTGGCAATTATTAGCAACGCTTATCCCGATGGGCGTAAACGCGCGTCTGCGATAGGGGTCTGGGCTATGATTGCGGCCATAGCGGCTTCAGCTGGCCCGGTTATTGGAGGCTTATTGGTAGAGGATGCAGGATGGCGAACCATATTTTTTATCAATCTTCCTGTGGGTGTAATAGGTATGGTGATTACCTGGCGTTTTGTGACAGAGGCGGGAAGATCTGCTCATGGATCGCTTGATATCTGGGGACAGATGAGTGCTATTCTTGCCCTTGCCGCCTTGACGTTTGCCTTGATCGAAGGGGAGCCAATGGGTTGGAATGCGTCTCCCGTGTTGCTGGCGTTCCTGCTTTGCGTGGCATCAGGCATTGCGTTTGTGCTGATTGAGCTGCGTAGCGCGAGCCCTATGTTACCGCTCACCTTGTTCCGTTCGGCGACCTTTTCCGCCACGACGAGCGTAGGCCTGTTGCTCAACTTCAGCTTTTATGGCCTGCTCTTCTTACTCAGCATATTCTATCAGCAGGCGAAGGGCTATTCGGCCTGGGAGACCGGATTGCATTTATTGCCTCTGACGCTCATCAATGTCGCGGCTATGCCGCTGGCCGGCCAGCTTACAGCCCGCTTTGGTCCGCGCGTGCCGGTGCTGGGAGGCCTGGCTCTGTGTGCGGCTGGCATCTTTGCCTACTTGAGTATTGGCGAAAGCCTCGGCTACTGGTTGGTAGTTGTCTTTTTTCTGGCGATTGGCTTTGGTGGCTCTTCCGCTGTTCCTGCTCTGACCGCAGCTCTTCTAGGCGCGGTAGCTCGCCGATACTCAGGTATAGCTTCGGGTGTGCTCAATGCCAGTCGGCAAGCTGGCGGAACTTTTGGTGTGGCTATTCTGGGCTCGATCTTTAGCAGTATGAGCGGGAGTGCTGCCTTGACGGGCATGCATATAGCTCTGGGTGTGGCTGGAGTTGTGTTGTTGCTTAGCTGCGCAATTACTCTGCTCTGGATACCTTCCCGTTTTGGAAAGGCGAAAGAGGAGGGAGAAGCTGTCTGATGGAGAGACTTACTTGCAAGAGAAGCGCGATCTGATAAGGTGAAACCATGCGTCGTAGGTTGGCCGCATGCCCCCTTTGGACAATATAGTATTGCACCATTTGACTGGCCGGATATCTATATCTCGACCGATACACCGTGCGCCAATAGCAGCTTTTACCCGTAGCTTTCGTGGCTTCTTAAAGGCAGGCCGCGGGATCGCCCTACGCACGCAGGGCGATCCATTTTTATCTATTATCTAGGCAAAGGTTGATTTTATCAGCTTCTTGTAGTCTGCTAGCTGAACGTTAAGTGGGGCAAACGCCCAGAGTAAGCTATACGTTGCCGGGCAAGAAGGATAAATACTGAGCGCGGGGCGCTACTCTGGTACGTC
This sequence comes from Ktedonosporobacter rubrisoli, assembly GCF_004208415.1. Classification (GTDB taxonomy): domain Bacteria; phylum Chloroflexota; class Ktedonobacteria; order Ktedonobacterales; family Ktedonobacteraceae; genus Ktedonosporobacter; species Ktedonosporobacter rubrisoli. The sequence goes on from NZ_CP035758.1 coordinate 1,722,930, forward strand.
GCGTGGATAACTGCGTTTAGCTCTGGCGCTTTCCTCTAGATCAATATCGACGGTAGCAAAAGGCTCCTGACGAGAAGTATCGGCCAGGATATCTCCATCGGGACCGATGATCAGCCCTCGTCCGGCAAAGGTGCGCTCGTCAACGCGATTAGACGAAATGACAAAGGCGCCTGAGGCAATGGCAGCCATGCGGGGGGCAACTATCCAGCGATCATGGCGCGTCGCAGCGCGCGGGACCGCAATGATATTTGCGCCCTGCTTGCCGTAATGCCTGGCCCACTCCGTGAACATCACCTCGGTACAGATCAGGAAACTAATGCTCAGTTCGTCCAGCTGAACAGGCGTAAAATCGCGGCGATTGCGGTCGAACCAGCAGCGCTCATAGAAGCCCGCCTCATCGGGAAGGTAGTATTTGTCGTGTACGCCGGTGTAGCCCTGGGCCTGCGTCCAGGCAAACCCACGATTCAGGTGTCGTCCACCCTCAGTGATTAGTCGCGTACCCAGAACGATGGCCGGGGCAAGTTCGGATAACTGATCCATCATCGTATCGTGTTCCGCCTGAGCCTGTTGCCAGATCTGCTCCTCGAAGCGGGGCGTTGTGCCGAACCAGGTTGAGAAGGGTAATTCTGGTAAAAGAACGAGCTCGCTCTGCTGCTTTCTAACGTAGGCAATCAAGGCTTCCCAGGCCGCGACAAATGCTGTTCGGTCATCAGGAAGCTCACAAACGGTTACCTTCATTTTTTCTCCTTGCTGCGCGAAAATGTAGCCTGATCCATCTGCCCTCTATCATACAGTATTAGAGCAAGCATGAGGAGTTTGCTACAAGCTGGTGAGCAGAGCGAGCCTTATGAGTATGAAAGGACTGCCCAGGCCTTAGTTATTGGCCCTTGGATTGACGCGGCTATTGGTGTGAAGGTACTGCGCGACCCCATTCTTGAAGTCGTAGAGCGCAACGGTCTGCGTGTCTTCGAGCGGATCGTCCGAAGGCATCAAGAAATGCGTCTCGCTTATTGGCAGCAGCTCGTATTTGAGACGGTCGGGTTTCCCGAGAAATTGTGCCTGCATAGGGTTGAGGTCGTATGTCAGGAAGAGCTTCCCGCCTTCGGCTTCTACTTCGTAGCGGGAACCTGGCCGCGCATATATACCCTCATACCTTGAGAAGTCGAGCGAGAGCGTTGGATCGGGACTGGGCAAGTCAGGGATCGTAACTGCTCCAAGACTGGCCAGGATTTCATTGAACACCTGCTTGTAGAAGCTCTCGCGCGGTCCGCCGTTCGTCAGCATCGCAATAGCGAGGTTCGAATCTGGCAGGATACGTAGGCGCACGTTCTGACCAATAGTGCTGCCATCGCTTGCATAGACCGTCTTGCCATGCCAATCGCACACGATGAGGCCCAGAGCCCATGCCGGCCCAAACATGTATGGATCAGGGATGGGAACGCGCGACTCCATCATCTCGCGAATGCTTCTGGCCGAAACAATTTGTCTTCCACTCGGGGCTTTACCTCCGTTGAGGAGGACGTGCGCCATCGCTAGCACTTCCCGAACTGTCGAGGTGACGTTGCCGCCGGGGCCAAAGGCGCGCGGCAAGTACTCCACTGGGGTAACAATGGGTCCTTCTTCCAGGGAGCGGAGTATATGGCCCGTCGCGGCCCTATCCTGCTCCACTTGTTCGCGCCAACTGCTTGTGCTGCTCAAGCCAAGAGGGTCGAAAAGACGATCCTTCATAATATCGTCCCAGCGCTTGCCGTCTATGACTTCCATGATGCGGGCGAGGATTGCGTAGCCAAGGGCTGCGCTGTATCCATGAGTGTAGCCCAGAGGAAAAACTTGCGGTGCATCTGCAATATTGTCGATCATACGCTCGTAAACGTCGTCGTCTTCGCCGGGATTGCCGTAATCCTCCTCAATACCGTTCGTGTGGTACAGAAGATGACGGGGTGTAACTTTGGCGCTGGCTTCGGGATCGGCAACTGTGAAGGTAGGGAGGTAGGTCCGCACCGGCTTGTCAAGATCGATTTTTCCTTCATCGACAAGCTGCATGAATGCGAGGGCCGTCCATGTCTTGGTCATAGAGCCACACTGGTAGATGGTCTCGGTCGTCGCGGGTTCCTGCGTTAACACGTTTTTGCTACCAACAGCTAGTTCGGTAATCTCTCCATTGTGAAGAACGCCGATCACAGCACTCGGGATCTTGTATTCCGCGAGGAGTGCGGAAACCCGAGTTTGAAGCTGTGCTACATCTCTCCCTTTTGCCATTGAGGACTCCTTCCTTCTCTCTGCGTTGATTTCTCCGCAGCACCGCGAGCTTTCCACCGGCCAGGGCATGCTTAGCGCTAGTTGATTGCTCTAGACAGCCTTCGCGGCTACGTTCACGGGCTGCGGGCTTATTTACTCATCCTAAGAGATCGGCCGGGTTTTGCTCGGCCCTCTCGCGGAAGTTATTTTTTCGGCAGACCTACCGCATTAGCGGCATCAGCCTCGAAGTATTCAGTGGTGCCATAGGAGCTGGCGTGCTTCTCAAAGAAGCTCTTTACGTTGTCGAGCGAGTCGTGAACGATGACGTTCACAGCTTTGGTTCCGTCCTTACTCCCCACGGCCAGGGTCCACCTGGCTCCTTTGGGTAACTGGCTGTACGCCTTTTTCAAAGAGCCCCAGAACTTCTCGTTGTCAGTGATCGTGGAAACAGCCATAACGTGCATTATTTGTCCTCCTTGATAAAATGCTGAATCGTTTGGTGTTGTCAGGCAGAGTGAATGAGCGCAGGAACGGGCACGTTTGTCCTGCGTTACCTCATCGTGACACCTGGCCTGGCCTATGCTATACTACAATTCACTTCTACTATCAATCAATACAACGAAATTATTTTGCTTAGAAAGCAAAAGAAAAAATTTAATTGACGTTGTAAGATAATATTATTATAGAAGGAGGAATCTTCCTTGTCAAGTGGTTCTCAAGACAAAAACGCGAAGGTACTTGAGGAGTTGATGCGAGAGCTTCGGCAATCGATCTCTCTATCTTCCTCTCTCTTACGAGCTGCGACGACGCGCACGGGGATGGCTGTCACCGACATCCAGGTTCTAGATCTGCTAGAGCTCATGGGTCCCCTGACAGCTGGTCAGCTTGCCGAGCTTACAGGGCTGACGACCGGAGCGATTACCAGGATACTTGTCCGCCTGGAGAAGGTTGGGCTACTCCGTAGGGAGCGTGACAAGATTGACGGGCGCAAGATTATCGTCAGGCTTGCGGCAGGCAAGGACGACGAGCAGCAAGTTCGCTCAATTCTCCCTTCAGTTGGAAAGATATGGGGCGAGGCGGCGTCGCGCTATAATGAGGAACAGATTGCCTTCCTGCTGGAGTTTCTCCAACACAGCAACCGCCAGGCCAGACAGGAATTGCTCTTCTTGCAACAGGAGGCTCCTGCGGAGGAAGAAGGGAACTTCTCAGCTCCACTTGAAGAGCAGGTAAGGGGGCGGCTGGCTGTCTCCGCTGGAAACTACAGACTGAGCTTACGCGCGGACACGCTCTTAGAGAGGTTGTACCAGGCTCGCTTCGAGGGGCCGCTACCCAGGGTCTCGACCAAAGATGGAGCTGTGATCATGCGCTATCCACGGAATCTGCTAAGGCTGGGCGAGAAGCAGGGGATTGCTGAGATTGCGTTAAGCGCCGCCATTCCCTGGCGCATCGCGCTGCAGGATGGGACAGGAGAGATTAGCGCGCACCTGCGTGAGCTTGATCTCGCCAAACTGGAAGTCATGGGAGGATATAGCTTGCTACATCTGGAACTGGGGACACCTTCTGGTGTAGTTCCTATTTTCCTTGGCGCGAGCATATCACGGGTAGAAGTTCAGCGTCCCGCAGGTGTTGCCGTGCGCATTCACATCACTGGTTGGGTCTCAGAATTGGTCTTCGACGGTCAAAGATGGAGTGGCAGTGGTCCCGATGCGCGGCTACAAAGTCCTGGTTTTGATCCAAGCGCCCCATGCTACGCTATTGAAGTCACAGGCTACGCCGAAAAAATTACTATCTTCTCGCGTTGAGGGCTCCTGCATGCTGATCTTCCTTAGGCGGCGCGGAGCTACCTGCCTGAACGAAACTATGAAGGAAAGCTCTGCTTCAAGCGCTTGATCAGATCAGATGAAGATGGATATCCCATCCATCCAGCTCCGAGTCGCCTCGGATTAGCATCAATGTGCGCGGGCTGAGTATAAGGATGATCAGCCAACTGTTTCTATGATTGCGCGTATGCAGCCCGAATAGGCTCAGCTACTTCCTCGGCCAGACGACGTACACTATCTGGCGAAGAGGATAGCTGCAAGCTATAAATGATGTAATTGGCTCCGGCCTCGATAAACGAACGCGTCTGCCGATCGGTTGCCGCCAGATCAGTAAAATCGACGCCAATATGTCTTGAGTGTGCGATACTTGCCGGGTCGCGGCCAATGGCGGCACAATGGCGCTCTAATATCGCACACTTCTGGCGATATTCTTCGGGCGTTGACACGCTGCAATCCCAGATATCTGCATAACGGGCAATGACGCGCAGGGTATGTTCGCCTTCACCGCCGATGGCAAAGGGTGGGAATGGTTTTTGTACGGGTTTGGGCTCGCAGATAGCTTTGTTCAGTTGATAATAGCTACCTGCAAAGGTTACGCTGGGCTCTGTCCACAGGCGGCGGATCAGCTCACAGGCCTCGGCTAAGCGGCGCACGCGTTCGCCGGCAGAGGGCAAGGGAATGCCATAGGCAACGTGCTCTGTTTCGGACCAGCCGGTTCCGAGGCCAAAGTTGAGCCTGCCCAGGGCCATGATATCCACGGTGGCGGCCACTTTTGCTAAGATGCCTGGATGACGATATGTATTGTCAGAAACCATAACGCCGATCCGTAAGCGCCGGGTCTGAACGGCTAGGGCGGCTAGCAAGGTCCAGCTCTCCAGGCAAGGAACGCCGGGATCATCACCCAGGGACATGATATGATCAAAGATCCAGGCATGCTCGAAAATAGGCAAGGCATCGGCTGCGCGCCAGATGGTGAGTAAGGCTTCAGGATTTGCGGTTAGCTGTGAAGTTTTGATGCCGAAATGAAGTGCTCTTTGCATAAAGCTGCTTATGGCTCCTTCTTGTGCTGTTTAGTGATTACTTTTCTTAAAGTATATGCTGAGGATGTGCTAGAATACAGATAAAAATAGAGCTATGTGTGAGCTCTATACTTAGTTTTTGCGGAAAGAAGGCGCTATGACCTTAGAAATTGAGAAGCTGCTCGATGAAACCGGCTGGCGCTTACTGCAGGAGTTACAAGAAAGTGCTCGCCTTTCCTATACGGAGCTGGGACAGCGCGTTGGGCTCTCTATACCCTCAGTTACCGAACGCATACGTAAGATGGAAGAGGCTGGTATTATAACGGGCTATCATGCCGAAGTGAACCTGAGCAAACTTGGCATCCCAATTCAGACCATTATTCATTTGCAGGGCATTGGAGGGCATAGTTGTAGCCATGCTGTTGCAAAAGTGAGCGAAATTCCTGAAGTGCTTGAGTGCTATCGTGAGACGGGCGGAGATGGGATTATGGTCAAGGTGGTAGCTACCTCGCTTGATCACCTGGCTCGCGTTGTTGATCAGCTTTCTCTCTATGGTATTCCTACAACTACTGTCCTGCGTTCGAGACCAATGAAGCGCCATGTGGTCCCGCACGAGATTCTGGAACGCGCAAAAGATGAGGAGGAAGCGCACTAGAGCGCTTTCCTCCTGGTGATTTCAATAGGCTTAAGCTAAGGTTTTCCGGGCTTTCCTTGTCAGAGGCCGAGGCAGCTTAGCGTGCGGCCCAGACGATAATCTCTACCTTTCCAATTGGGAATTGAGGATTGGGAGCGAATGTTCTGAGACTGACGATATAGCGGCTATCTGGCGACCAGGAAGGCTGGTAGGCTGGGGCCTCTGTGAAGGAATAGCGTAATTGGCCATTCGCCACGTTCCAGAGCTGAATATCGCTGTTGACAGCGTTCTCGCTGGCAAGGCACGTGCCGTCAGGCGACCAGGCGATCTTGCCAATGCTGCTTCCTTCAGCAATCAGCTTGAGCGTGCTTCCTGTTGCTGCATCAACAATACGGATATCTCTCTCCTGGCTGTAATCTGTGCTCGCCACTGCTAAGGCAATTTGTTGCCCGTTCGGTGACCAGGCAAAAGCCGTTACATCTGGTCGCTGCTCGATCTCCTTCCACGTCGTGCTATTCCAAATAATGAGCGTCTCTTGAATACGGTTGTTAGATGTATCGTGCGTATAACCCAGCATGCCCAGCCGTTTGCCATCCGGTGACCAGGACACGTCTACAATGTTATCCGAGAAGTCGGAGAGCATTTGTATCAGTGCTCCTTTGTGGACGTCCCAGATATAGACGCTGGTATTTGTGCCATTATTGAAGCCAGCAGCAATAGATGAGCCATTGGGCGACCAGCTTACGTTGCTAAAATTGGCCCCCCTGATAGCGCGCTCATAAAGATCCTGGCTGTGCTCCCCTGGGGGCTGGTAAGTGCTGAGGAGGAAGACGAGATAAAAGTCTGCTGGCCGCTCGGAACAGGCAGAATCTTAAGCTGAGTTGCGCTTTTGGCATCAAACAGATATATGTGCTTACCGCTGCTGGCGACTGCCAGCATTTTGCCATCGGGCGACCAACTTGGGCCGTATATAAATCCCTCTTTCCCCCAGAGGGATAAGTGATAACATTCTTACCACTCATAGCATCCCAGCTTTTGACTACCTGGTTATCAATCGCTGCAGCAATGCGCTTGCCATCGGGTGACCATTGAGGACCGCGAGCCATGTCATAGCCATTTGAGCGATAGACCACCTGTCCCAGATGCTGCGATTGCATCTCTTGTGGTTGTGTGCTTATTTGCGCGTTGTACAAGCTGATAGAGCGAAGCAGGATGAATATGCTGCCGACAAGTGCGGCGACTACCATGACGGCAACCAGGATATTCAGTGCGCGCAACAGGGGACTACGCGGCGTATATTTTGTCAGGTTGAGCATGCCACTGAGAGGCTGCTGCATTCGTTGAGAAGGTATTTTCGGTAGTAGTGTTAACGGCTGATGTTGCTGTTGGACGTTAGATTCTGCTAAACGATTCAAGACGAGTTGGAGCGAGCGCTTATCTTCCTCGTTGCTGGCGAGGATCTGTTGCAAGTCGTGGGCAAAGCGCTGTTCGCTCATAGGTTCGGTAGTTTCCTGCATGGTAAGCAGCTCATCTATTTGTTCGTCAACCGTGCCAGGATCAAAGAAATCTTTGTGAGCCGTCATGCTTCGATATCCTTTCTATAAGCTGTGCGCAGGAGGTTAAGCGTGCGCGAAAGCAATGTGCGCACTGCCCCCTCGCTTTTCCCGATGTGCCTGGCAATCTCCGCACTACGCATATTCTGGACAAAGCGCATTTGTAACACCTGTTGCTGCAAGGGTGAGAGCTCGCTTAGCATGTGTTGAAGCTGACCGTACTCTTCCCAGCGAACGACCTCACTTTCTGGCGTCTGATCCTCGTCGATACATGCATCGGTGCCCATCTCTTCGAGTGAGAATGCTGCGCGTTTCTGGTTGGCACGTCGATAAGCATCGACCATCTTATTGCGCGCTACTCGCCAGAGCCATAAACGCTGCTCCGTGGCAGACATTTGAGAGAGCCGTGGCTGTTGGAGGCCGGCGGTAAACACTTCTAAGAGAATATCTTCGGCATCCTCGCGTGAGGCAGTACGTTGGCAGAGAAATGCAAATATAGAGGCTGCATGACGATGATAGAGCTCAGTCACGGTTTTTTGCCTGTCGCTGCCTGGCTCGGTTTGTTGCTGCATCTCGTATATATTATGCCCCGATGGACCCTTTCTAGTGATGTCACCTTTACTATCGTAGCTTCTGCAGAAATGTGTCAACCTACCTGGAATTTCTGTCCGGGGCTTTGCTTGAGGGGGGAAAGAAAGTCCATTTTGCAGGAAACCGAGCAGGAACAGCGCTTCTTTGTGGGCATTGTTAGCTTTGTAGTTGCTGGCTACAGGCCTGAATAAGGCGGGCCAGGAGGTAAGCGTGCTGAGGGCGAGCCGCTCTATCTCCTCGTGGACGACGATACGCCGACAGAACTTGCTTATTGTGAGCTCTGGTTGGCGTATCGTCTCTGTTGCTCTATTCCTCGACCAGGGGCTCATCGAAATCAATATTTTTATAGATTTCTTCCATCTCTCTCAACTACGAGCGATGAGCGCTTCGACTTGTTAGCAGGAATGCAATGAGAGCACTCAAGAGTAACACCATGCCGATCATGCAGATGCCAGCCCATTTCCCCAGATCCCATCCATAAGAGCCCAAGGTTGAACCTACCGCTCCTCCCAGAAAGTATGTTGTCATAAAGATGGTATTCAAGCGGCTGCGCGCCTCTGAGCGCAAGCCCTGCACAATCGCCTGGCAGGAGGTCAAGGCGCTTTGCGCGCCCAGATCAAGCAGGATGACTCCCACGATCAGCCCCCACAGCGCAGACCCGAAGAGCCAGAACACCCCAAAGGCAAGCAGGACAATCAACAAGCCCAGACCAATTGTGAGACGCGGTTTCCCTGTGCGATCTGCCAGCTTTCCAACCTGGGGAGCAGCAACGGCTCCCACGATTCCCACGATGCCGAACAGACCCACAACAGCGCTCCCAAAGTGGTACGGGGGCGTTTTCAGAAAAAAGGCCAACGTGACCCAGAACATATTAAAGGCAGCGAAGGTCAGCGCCCCGAACAGGCAGATCGGGCGTAATGCTGGTTCAGTGCGTACAATGTTCCAGAGCGAGGCCAGCAACTGGAGGTACGATGCGCTACCATGGACAGGTTGCCTGGGCAAGGTCCGCCAGAGGATGAGCGCGAGCACCAGCATCAATCCCGCCGCAATCCCATACATGGCACGCCAGCCCAGTTCGGCACCCAGGAAACCACTCACGGTTCGTGCGAGGAGAATACCGATGAGGATACCGCTCAGGACTGTTCCCACAATACGTGCGCGCTTTTCGTCAGGTGCCAGGCTGGCGGCAAAAGGAAGAATGAGCTGAGGTACCACTGTGAGAAAACCAACGGCGAAACTGGTGATGCTCATCCAGCCGGTATTGGAAGCGAAGGCTGTCCCAAGCAGCGCTCCTGCTTCCAGCAGCAGAAGGAGAACCATCAGGAAGCGGCGCTCAAGGCTGTCGCCAAGCGGGACAATCAACAGGAGCCCAAGGCCATAGCCCAGTTGCGTCAACGTTCCCCAAAAACCCGCCTCGCTAGCGGAGAGCGCAAAACTGTGCGCAATATCAGCCAGTAACGGCTGGCTATAATATAAATTCGCGACGGTCATGCCCGCAGTAATAGCCAGCAGCCCGATGAGCTTCCTCTCAAGTACTGGTTCGCGTGTCTCTTCAAGACGAGAAGACACGAATGTCGTCGATTTCATCTGGATTTCCTTGCTTTTTAAATCCCTCAGCTGTGCCTGAAAGAACAGGGAACGAGAGCGGGAAGAAATCCACTCTGTTCCGAGCCCTCCATAGCTGAGGGGATGGTGCGTCGAATATACAGTTAAAGTTAACTATAGATTATGAAGAACAAAAAAGGGCCGGATCGTTTGCGAAAGGTTCCTGGGCTGACATCGGCTGGCTCACCTTCATGCGATCTCGCCAAGACAGAGGTACTTGAGGTTAAGAAACTCCTCGATTCCGTGATGCGATCCTTCTCGTCCCAACCCCGATCGCTTCACGCCTCCAAAGGGGGCAATTTCGACGGAGAGAAATCCCGAGTTGATGCCGACCATGCCACACTCCAGGGCCTCTGCAACTCGCCAGGAGCGCGCCAGATCTTTGCTGTAAAAGTATCCAGCTAAACCATACTCCGTGTCATTGGAAAGCGCGATGGCTTCCTCCTCGGTCGTAAAGCGGAACAGGGCTGCCACTGGACCAAACGTTTCCTCGGTTGCAATGCGCATAGATGGGGTAGCGTCCCCCAGGACGGTCGGTTCGAAAAACGTGCCTCTCAGGCGATGAGGATGGCCTCCCAGGAGCAAGGAGGCTCCCTTGCTGATCGCATCCTCCACATGGGTCTGGACTTTGGCGATGGCCTGCTCATCAATCAGGGGCCCGATCTCCACTCCTGCCTCCAATCCATTTCCCACCCTCAGTTTGCCAACTCGCTCGACGAAACGCTCGACAAACGCATCATAGATCGAATCCTGGATGAGAAAGCGGTTGGTGCACACGCAGGTTTGCCCAGAGTGACGGTATTTTGAGAGAATAGCACCGTCAACAGCAGCAGCAAGGTCGGCGTCTTCAAAAACTATGAACGGGGCATTGCCACCCAGTTCCAGCGTCAGTTTTTTGAGGGTATTGGAGCATTGCTGCGTCAGCAATTTCCCGACCTCTGTTGATCCAGTGAAGGAAAGCATTCGGACCAGAGGATTCGAGCAGAGTTCCTGGCCAATCTTAACAGGATCGCCTGTCAAAATGTTGAGCACACCAGCCGGAAGACCGGCCTGTTCGGCGAGTGCGGCAATGGCGAGTGCTGAAAACGGCGTTTGCTCTGCGGGCTTGAGCACCATGGTACAGCCCGCCGCCAAAGCAGGTGCGGCCTTGCGCGTGATCATAGCTGAGGGAAAGTTCCAGGGAGTAATGGCAGCCACAACTCCAATCGGCTGCTTGAGAACCATGATGCGGGTATCTGTGCGATGAGCGGGAATGGTTTCGCCATAGACCCGTCTGGCCTCTTCCGCATAAAAGCGCAGGAAGGAGGCGGCGTAGGCAATCTCAGCTCTGGCTTCGGCGAGCGGCTTGCCATGTTCGCATGTAAGGAAATGGGCAAGTTCTTCACGGCTCTCCATCATGAGGTGGTACCAGCGAAGCAGCACATCGCTGCGCTCCTGGGCAGTCTTCTTGCTCCAGGTGGGAAAGGCAGCAGAAGCTGCCCGGATGGCGGCCTGTGTTTCAGCCGTATCCATGCGTGGGATGCTTCCTATCACCTCTTGGGTGGCAGGGTTCACAACAGGAAAGGTGGCCCCGCTGTCTGCCGGTACCCACTTTCCATCAATGAAGCATCGTTCAGAAAACACGTTGTTTTGAAGGAGTTCTTTCATGTATGGTATCCCTTCTGCGTTAGAGCAAGCTATCTCCTGGTACACCATGCCAATCAGGTGCAGGGTCTCAGACGCTTCTACACCTGATTGGCATGGTGCTTATATAAAGTTAAAGTTAACTGTATATTTCAAAGAAAAAAAACTACTGACTGCTCTCGTCGTCCTCCTGAGCCTCAATTGCACGGATGAGACCTTCAAGGCGTGCAATGTTCTGATCAAGTTCATGCAGGAATTGCTGCAATGATCCGATTTTCTCCTGGGTTTCCCGACGTTGTTTCTTGAGCATCTCGACCACTTTGCGTTTCCCTCTGATGCCAGTCGCGTCTTCAAAGTACAGATCAATGACATCGCGGATCTGTTCCAGAGAAAGACCGAGTTGTTTCAGCATGGCGATTTTTTCCAGACGAGCAACCGCCTCTTCGCTATATTGGCGATATTTGCGACCTTCTCGTTGCACCGGACCCAACAAGCCAAGTTGCTCGTAGTAGCGAATAGTCTGTGGGGTTGTGTTGGTGCGTTCAGCCAGATCGCCAATGTGCATCAAGGGGGAGGGGCATATGTACATCTCCTTATTATCTACAGCTAACTTTAACTGTAGATAATATAGCGCGTCTTGCTCCCATTGTCAAGTTTCCTGAAAAAAGAAAGCAGAACGAGGGGCAGATGCAAGGAACAAGCCCGACTCCTAAAGATCCTGGCCTTGCTCGAAGGAAATTCTTTTCTCTTTCCGGGCGATCTTCTTTCGGTACCCTCGTTGCGCATCCCGTGGGCTGCTCAAGCTCAAAATACTCCTGAAGCGATATCGGCTCACCTGGATTAAGCTTCTCATGTCCTTGATCAATTGCCACCTTTATCTCCTCCTGAATTCCCACATTTCTATCAAGCTTATAATGCTCCCGGCCGGCTCCATGCCAACCTATGGCCGGGAATAGAAAGCCAGAGCCATTTCTTGGTGCTCTCGTTCATTGTACCCTAATAAGAGACAATGAGCCTTGCTTGCCCTGGGTACGGATGTAAGACTGAGTGGGTTTTCTCTTTGCCGGAGCCTCGTAAGCTTTGCCTCTTTTTAGTATCAAGGGCCTGTTATCGCCTACCATCCACTTCCTCCAGATCTGTTCTCTTGTCCCAACGCGTGGAATGGTTGTGTCGGTCAATACGTGTATATCCTATTTGACGTTTTCCCCAACGTATGGTACTGTATTGCCATGAACACAGTCTACTTGAGGGGGGAAATGCCTCCCCCTGGATGGATGATCCATCGGAACTGTAACCGCAAAACAAGCACCTCTGCCGCATAAGCCCCGGCACAAGATTGGCTTATGTGGCGAGATACGGGTGCCATTCTTCCTCATGACCTCAGTTGAGATATCAACTGGGTACGGTTTGTTGGGCACGCTTTTCTCCCTCTCGTTTCTTTCTCTCCTTGTCGCTGGGTAGCATACCATCTCTTTGCTTGCTCACCTGGCTTGATGTAGTTTGCTTCTTCCCTACTTTTGCCGATGTTACCGCAATGAGGTGGTATCTATCTGCGCGCTTGTTATCCCCATGAAAGCAGGTGAAACGATGTATTGATGGCAATAGCGGCAACCCCTGACCGGCAGAAATCCCGCCGAGCAGGTACAGGAAGCATTCAATATCACAGCAATGAGAAAAATAAGGAGACAGACACATGAACACAGCTCCGAAGCTTGCGCGTTCTGGCGGACCAGCGCTTGTAGAAGCCATGAAATTTGTTACTATATGTCGAGCACTGGACCCACAGAACGATTACCCGCACATTGGCGACCTGCAATGGTGGTGCCGAGATGGTTCGCTTGATGATCAGCAGAACTGGCATTTCTGGTATCACGAAAATGGTGAGGCGATTGCTCTGGGGATCGTTGCTGGGGATGAGATCGTCTGCTTGCTTCATCCCAACTTCCGTACGTATGAGCGCTATCGTATGGTCCGCCAGTGGGCAGTGCAGCGCGTAAAAGAGCGCGCTGGAAAGACTGGCGAGAACCAGTATGAGATATGGGAACAAATCTGGGGTTTGGCCACAGGCGACGATCTGGGGATGGTGAGTTTTCTTGAACGTGAAGGCTATGAGCGCCAGGAAATGTACTATCATTGCTATCGCCGACCGCTGATCGAGCCTGTGCCTGCCCCCGTTTTGCCCACAGGATTCACGCTTCGCCCGGTTGCTGGAGAGGCTGAGGCAGAGATGCGAGCAGCGCTTCAACGTGATGCTTTCTCCCCAAGGGGGAGATATACCTATGAGGAAGGAATCTTGCGACAATTGGCAGTGATGCAGATGCCTCAATACGATCCTCAACTCGATCTAATGATCATAGCCCCTGATGGCACGCCAGCAGCGGGCTGCATTTGCTGGATGGACCCTGTGAATCGTGTGGGCTTGTTTGAACCGGTGGGAACGCGCCAACAATTTCGTCGTCGCGGATTGGCAACGGCGCTGATGCTTGGCGGGTTACAGCGCTTACGCGAACGGGGAATGCAGGCGACACAGGTGATAGGAGCTCATCCCGGCGACGAGGAGAAGAGTACGGAGTTTACTTCCTCGCGTTTCGTTTATGAAGCCGTTGGCTTTCAATTGTTGTGTCGGACTTACCTGTATCACAAGGTTTTTGCCACGACCATCTAAACATCTTTCCAACCCTTGTTTTGCAGAAAAAGGAATGGAAGAGAGCAGGCCCTCTCTCTCTTCCATTCCTTTATCAAATCTGAAGATATTCTCATCACAGAGGATTAGCCAACTCTCTTTCTCGATCGAAGCTCTAGCAAGATAGCGCAGAAAAAGAGATTGCATACCCATTTCTTGCTACCATCATTCATTGTACCGTAAACAGAGACAATGGGTCTTGCTTGCTCCGTGTACATCCTGCCAGCTGTTCAGCCTGGCTTGAGCTTTCCATTATTTCCGTGCGGCCTGGATCGTCTCTGCTGGCGTTTCGCGCTCTCTTTAATGCTTGTTAGCTTCTGGCTGGTCGCTCTCCTGTTTCGCTGCTGATTTTTCGGTTGTACGCCGGGTATGCGAGCTTTTTCGACTGCGCGCTGATCGAAGCTGCGCAAGGCGGCAACCACTTCAACAAAGGGCAGGTGATAACGCGTCAGGGGCAGAATTTTGCTGCGACGGATGACGATCTCGTAGGCCTTAAAGGCTGTGTAGAGACAAGGTAGCTCGGCAAAGGAGAGCTCAAACTCTCTCTCCTCGTTTGCTTGAGCGGTAGGCAGTTTGAGCAGCTCTTCGCTGCGCTGGAGAAGTCCGGCAAACTGTACGCGCAGTTCGGCGCATTCCTGCTCTATCTCGGCCTCGTGAATCGCGTCGAGCATCCATTGGCCAACCTCAAGGCAGATTACGAAGGCCTTGAGCTCATGATCTGTAACGTAGGTAAGAATGCGCTCCTCTGGCTCACTTATGTTTGGCTTGTTTTCTTGCCTGCCCATGCCTTACCTACCTTGCTGCATAAGGCAAAATGTAGGAATTGGACCCAGATAGGGCGTGCCCGTGAGCTGTAGGAGGGCTAGCCTCACGCGGGACGCATGCGCATCGCTCACGGCCATCCCATGATCAATGCTCCAGACTGTTATGCAGGGGACATGGGCTGCGCGGGCGACTGCAACGTAGCTAAGGTGGTGGGCAATGAAATAGCTGTGAAAGGAATTTAATTGCGTAGCCGTCTGTCCGCAATTTTTCTGGCTTGCCTGACCGACTAACTGGCTCTGTCTATATTCCATAGGTTACTCTCCCTTGCTCTACGAGTTCTTGCGTTATTATGTAAAGTAATGGCATACTCAGGGTGAGGCCACTCGTCTCTATACATCTTGCGTTCAGTTGAGGGTAACAGACAAAAGAAACCGAAAATGTAGAGGACGTGCAACCTAATTATGAGGATAAGGTATAGAAGATTGTAAGAACGACATTTTTCTTGTGCTAATTGATAAAAAATGTCGTTACAATATTGCGAGGATTATAGACAAAATTCGTAATAATCTCTATACTTAAATGCATAATTGATGGTTGATATTGTGGAGGGTTGGTGATGTTGCAAATGCAAAAACACAAGCTATATATAGGCGAGTATGGCCCGATTATTGTCGGCGAAAGTGGGCTCACTTATGGCGCTCTCATACGCTTTACGCGCAAACTCAACGATTTTTCAGCCGAGTATGTGGGTGAGCTGTATGGGAAAGTAGCTGGTGAGGAGCCGGTGACAGGAAGGCACATACAGCGCATGGAGATCAACGATAGCTTCTTTCCTAAAGACCCCAAACGGCGTTGGGTGCTGGCCCAACTCCTCAATGTCCCTGTAGAGCTTATGGCTCTGGTGAGCCTGGAAACCTTACCGCCTGTTGAAGCACATTCCTCTCTAGCCGTTGCAGAACCTACGAGCCAGCTTGATCGCGAAGAGTATCAGGCCACGCTCCAACATTACTGGCTGCATGGGGATACGGTTCCGACCATCCAACTGGTGCGGGATACGAAGGCGCGCGTGGAGAAATTGCAAGATTGTGCCTTCTATGCCAGCTCAGCGCAAAGACCGTCTTATATCCGTCTTCTCTGCAGCTATCAAATTTTGTTGGGAGATATAGCTAACGAACAACAGTGCTATGCCGCCGCCCAGAAATACCTGACGAGCGCGGCCCGGCTGGCGGCGGAAAAAGGCTGTAACGATCTGTATAGTATTGCCCTCTACCGCCGCGAAGCTTTTCTGAACGATCTGGGCAAATGGCCGGAGGCTTTTAGCGACAGTGAGCGGCTGAAAAAAGTCAGAGAGCATTTTTCGCCGCAGCTTGAGGGAAAGATTCTTGCCCTGAGCGGCGAGGTAGAAGCTCGCGTTGCCAGAACGCCGGCGGAACTGGCGATGGCCTTGCACGGTCTGGATAAGGCCTATAAGCTAGTAGGCCAGCCTCAGCAGGAAGAGGATTTTATGTTCTTTGTTGCGTTTAGCGAGGAGCGTTACCTGTTGGACAGAGCTGCGGCGCATATTGCATCTCCGGTAGCGAGTTTGCGTTCTCCCCAACAAGCGCAGGAGCTTTTAGATAGGGTGGTCCAGCTGCGCCAGAAACAGATGCCGGTAACCAAGGCAAGTCTCTATAAACAGGCCTTTAGTGATCTATTGCAGGCGCGGATCTATGCCAACCAGGGGTATTGGCCTATTGCGGCCAGCACGGCTGAGAACGTGTTAACCAGCCTGAGCAAGCTGCATTCTTCAGTGCATGTCTGTGAAGTGTTGAGTCTGGCTAGAGAGATCAAGCAGCGCTATAACGGTCCAGAGGTGAGCAGGCTGGAATGGGCATTGCTGCAAGTTGAACGTCCTTACCTGTTTAACTAGATCTGGTTCTTGTAGTATTTAAGAGGAGGTTAGCGTATTCTCAGTTCGAGGACGCGCTGCCTCCTCTTCATTCATCTGAGCGTTTTCGACACTTACGACCCAACGCCGAGATACGTGTAAAATAGGATATAGGAAAAAGAGGTAAAATAAGCAGAATCTTCATCTTAATCATTCAAGAGTTGTTGAGGGAACCTTCGTGACGGAAAGGGAGTGGCTGTCCCTCTTATCATCACCAGCGCGGTCAGGGCATTGACAATTACGAGGAGTGTGAAGTATGAAGTGGCGATAGTGCACGTGCATCTGTAGGTATTACCTACATCGGCACGCTATGATATACTTCCTTCGTAGGTAATACCCATGGTTTTGAGGAAGGATTGATGCCAAGACGCGCACCCTATCTCTTGCGCTGGTCCTCGCAAGCACAGGGCTACGAACTCTTCGGCGCAGACCGCACAGTTCGCTGTGCTCTTGTCATTGACAGTGCGGCTTGGTTTACCTGGCTTGATGCTATTCCTTCATTTGCTTTTGTCAGTCGGTCGGGCGGACGTTGCACAGTGCGGAAAGAGCTTATTCATCCCGATCAGGCCTACTGGTATGCCTATCGCTCATGGCAACGACGAACCGTCAAGCGCTATCTTGGCCGCCCCTGCGACCTATCGCTTGCACACTTAGAGGACGTTGCCAGGCGCTTACAGAATCCCCCTTCCTCGTTGGTTGTTGAGGGAAAACTGCAGATGAGCAACGCTGTTGCACCGCCATCTCTACAGCTTTCTCCCTTGCAGAAGGCTCGCTTGCATCCTCCACGCCTTCTTCCAGGACTGATTGAGCGTACTCACCTCTTTACGCAGCTTGATACCTGGCACACATCCAAATTACTGTTGGTCTCTGCTCCCGCTGGCTTCGGCAAAACGACGCTGTTGGCCTCCTGGTTGGCCGCCCGCAACCTTGAGAGATCTGGATGGGTTTCGCTTGTTGCCGAAGATAATGATCTGTTGCCTTTCTGGCGTATGATCTTCACTGCCTGCCAGATATGGGCCGCCCATGCTGCACACGAAGCACTGACCCAACTTCTTCCCCCCACACAACTCTTCTTGCCACATCCTTCGCTCACAGAGATCATACTCTCCTTTTGCTACTCCATCGCACAACAGGGCGTGACGGGTTTGCTCATTCTTGACGATTATCACATTATTACTAAACCTGAAATCCACGAAATGCTCAGCTTTTTCATCTCCCACCTGCCGGAATCGCTGCATCTTGTCTTGCTCACCCGTGCTGACCTTCCTCTGACCCTGGCCCGCCTCCGGGCCAGTGGGGAGCTTCATGCTCTCCAGGCCAGAGATATGCGCTTTGCGCCTGACGAGGTGGCACGCTTCTTTCAGCTAACCTCCGCTTGCTCGCCCTCTCCGGATGTGCTGGAGGAACTCAACATGCACCTGGAGGGCTGGCCTGCTGGCCTCCGCCTATTCTCCCTTTCCTTGCACACAAACATCACCTCAGCAGAGATAGAGCACCTGTTGAACACCTTTCGCGGCGCACATCGCCCAGTTCGCGAGTATTTCGTGGCGGAAGTGCTTGAAGCTCAACCAGAGCCTCTGCAACATTTTTTGCTGTGCACCAGCTTTCTCCCTCGCTTGAGCGCCTCGCTATGCGCTGTCGTGACCGGACAACCGAAAAGCTTGCGCTTTTTGGAAGAGATGGAGCGTGCCAACCTCTTTGTTGAAGCGCTCGACGCCTCTGGCGAGTGGTATCGCTATCAATCCCTCTTCGCCGAAGCGATGCAACACGAGGCGCGCCGACGCCTGGGAGAAGAGGTGCTGCTGACGACTTTACACGCGGCCAGTTCGTGGTTTCAGCACCATGCTCTGCTCGCTGAGGCCATCGACACAGCGCTCAAGGCAGAAGCTTTTGAACAGGCGGCTCTTCTGATCGAGCAGATTGTGCAACAGATGGATGTGTTAGCGTTTCAGGAGTATCATCAGCTCCAGCGCTGGTTGGAGCTGATGCCACAGGAGCTTGTTTGGTCGCGTCCTCGCCTCTGCTTCAGTGCAGCGCTTGCTCTGGCCTTTCGCCATCCTTCCTTCGAGATTGATCAGCACAGTCTGACCCGGATCGAAGCGTACTTGCACCGCGCAGAAGAGGGATGGCGAGCGCAGAACGATCGCAGCGCGCTCGGCGAGCTCTTCGCGTTTCGCGCCGTTTTCATCTCCAGCCACCAGGCCCAGGACCACGCGACCATCTGGGCTGCTCAGGCGCTTGAGTTCTTGCCAGCAACAGCAGGCTTGTGGCGCGCTATGAGCCTGCGTGTTG
The DNA here is from genome assembly GCF_004208415.1 of Ktedonosporobacter rubrisoli. GTDB lineage: Bacteria > Chloroflexota > Ktedonobacteria > Ktedonobacterales > Ktedonobacteraceae > Ktedonosporobacter > Ktedonosporobacter rubrisoli. The sequence goes on from NZ_CP035758.1 coordinate 1,741,680, forward strand.
TAAGTGGAGAGGACCTGCGAGCAGGCCGCTTTCAAGAGGCTTTCCGGCTTCTCCAGGAGAGTGAGCGGTGCTGGCAAGTGATGGACAATCTGCCCATGCTCAAGGGGGCGCAGCTCTTTCTTGGGATGATTTGCCTGGAACTGGGTGAACTGCAGCAGGCGACCCGCTATTTTCAGCAGGTATTGCACCAGGCCCGCCCTCACGAAGATGGACCACATATCACGCTCGCGCAACTGGGGCAGGCTTTTCTCTTGTATGCACGCAATGAACTGGAGGCAGCAGAGCAATTGGTGCAGCGCGTTTTAAGCCAGATAAAGGATCAAGAAGAGGGGTCGTTGCAGCCCTTCCACCGTCTGCTTTTGATCCCGCTTGAGCTCCTGCAGGCACGCCTCTTCTACGCTCGCGGAGAGGCAGAGCAGGCGATGCAGAGCTTGGCGGCCCTTCTTGCTCAGTTACGCTTGTCTCAGCACGAGCTCCACAGCTATTTCTTTCGGGTGGCGCTCGCTTCCTTCGTCCACTACGCCTTGCGCGCTGGCGATATCGCTTCAGTGCAACGCTGGCTCGACACGCTCTCGCCTGAAGACGCACAACAGGCGCTTCCTGCTCCACAGACAGGATGGATTGGCTCCTCAACGTACGCACCTCCCGGGCTCACGCAAGCGAAGCAAGCTCGCCTCTTCAAAGAGCAACACGTGCTGCTGCAGGCACGTCTCTTCCTCGCACAAGAAGCTGTGGATGAGGCTCTGGCGCTTCTCAATGCGCTGTTGCCAGCGATGCACGCAGCGGGACGCAAACGCCAGATGACGCAGATCTATGTGCTTCTGGCCCTGGCACATGCGGGTCGTCAGCAGCGGTTGGAGGCTCGCCAATCCTTGTTGGAGGCCCTGAAGATTGGGTATGACGAGAGCGATCTGCACACCTTCTTAGAAGAAGGGCAACCCTTGTGCTCCCTCCTACAAGATCTTGTACTTGTGCTGCGTGATGAGCCGTTGCGAGCGTATACACAGATGCTGCTGCAGGCTTTTGTAGGTAGGCAGAGCAGCCAGTCCTCTGCCTCGGCTATTTCGGGACTGGCTGAGCCTCTTTCTCCCCAGGAACAGCGCGTTCTGCGCAAGCTCGCAGCCGGACTCTCCAACGCGGAGATTGCGCAGACCCTGACAGTTTCTATCAACACGGTTCGTTCACAGGTTCAGAGTATCTATCGTAAACTCCAGGTGCATAACCGGCACGCCGCTCGTGAGGTTGCACGCAGGATGCACCTGTGCTAAAGAAGGATAACAGACGAAAGTCAGCCAGCCCTTCCAGTGAGCGTTGCCTCTTGGCAAAAAAATCATGCCCCCTCTCGTCAGGAGGGATGATGCGATTTCATCCCTCCTGACCGTACACTTCTCTCATGAGCTGACACATCTGATGAAGGTGCAGGTCGCAAGAAAAATAGCCTGAAATGAGAGGCTGCTGCCGTGCGCCAAAAGAGCATTTTCTAAAGAAAGAGGCAATCAAGTGAAATATGGTATTACCCTTCCCCATGACTGGACGATGGATCAGACCACCAGCAACGATCCTGTCCAGATGTATGAAACAATGACAGCTATCGCGCAAACTGCCGACGAATATGGCTATGAGTCGGTCTGGCTCTTTGATCACTTTCACCCCAGCCCCATTCTGCCACAAGACATCATCTTTGAGGCCTGGACCGCGACGGCAGCCCTGGCGCGAGATACCAAACGGGTACGCATCGGGCAACTGGTGACCTGCAATAATTATCGCAACCCTGCTTTGCTGGCAAAAATGGCTTCGACCGTCGATGTGCTTTCGCATGGGCGGCTCAATTTTGGTATCGGGTGCGGCTGGCGTGAGGATGAGTATCGCGCGTATGGCTATGAGTATTCCGATGCTCCCACACGCCTGCGCCAGTTGCGCGAGGCTATCCAGGTGATCCTGGCGATGTGGACTCAGGACGAAGCGCAATTTGAGGGCAACTATTACCAGGTACGAGGGGCCATCAATCACCCCAAAGGGGTGCAGAAGCCACATATCCCGTTGTTAGTAGCTGGCGACGGTGAGAAGGTTACGCTCAAGCTCGTGGCACGCTATGCCAATGCCTGTAGCTTTGGGGGCGATTTTGCCACCATTGCGCATAAATTGGCGGTTCTCAAAAAGCATTGCGAGGCGGTCGGACGCGATTATCAGAGCATTCACCGCACGGTATCAACGATTTGTGCGATCGGTTCGACCGAGGAACAGGCTATGGCAAAGGTTCCTGAACTGTGGCAAGCTCGAATGAGGAGCGGCGATGCGAGAGGTCTCGTGGGAACGCTCGATACCATTCGGGAGCTGATTGCGGCATACGAGGCGGCAGGAGTGCAAGAGCTCCAACTCACGTTCATGAAAGAAGATGGGCTCACGGATATCCAACGCTTTGCCAAAGCATTTATTGGGTAAGAAATGATCGAAAAGAAAGACAAAGATTTTTTTTATGCAAAGCACGCAATCTTATCAAGAATCGACGCTGGCGACAGCCTCGCAGAGACCGCCGCCACCTCTGCAGCCAAAGCAAATGACTACAGCATTTACTCTTGCTTCCCAGTTGTAACGGCATTCTGATGATGGGCTTTGGATTATTGTGCCTGTTTTTCTTCAACGCCTGGGGGCGATGGAAGTGGGCGTGGAGACACTGGCATTGATGGAGGGAGCGTTAGGCATTGGGTCCTTACCAGGGTACAGTACGGCCAAGGTAATCAAGGTAGTGCAGACCAGGCTTGCCACTCTGGGCATCGATGGTTTTGACGACATTAGGGATGCTTTCCTCGATGCTTAAAGGTGCCTGGGAGCCACCCAACTCGGTACGGACCCAGCCTGGAGCCATGAGCACAAGCGTGCGTGGATCATCAGTGTGACGGGCTGCAAAGCTACGCATGAATGTATTCAAGGCTGCCTTGCTCCCTCGGTACACTTCATAGCCTCCTTTGACATTATTGGCAACGCTGCCTTGTCCCGAGGACATGACTGCGATGGTCCCTGTCGGAAGGACAAGATCTTGCAAGGTCTCGACCACGCGCAGAGGGCTCAAAGCATTGGTGACCATCACACGCACAAATTCTTCTGTTGACACTTCTCCCACGGTTACTTCAGGTTGATGGGTCACACCAGCATTGATGAATAACAGGTCAAATCTTCTAGCTACGAGACGCTCATGCAATCCAGTAATCTGCTCAGGCACGGTGATATCGAGCGTCTCGATTTCAAGCCGTCCAGCAGAGGCATCAAGCAGAGCATGTAACTTTGTGTTGTGCAAATCTCGCACCGTAGCAACAACGTGCCAGCCGCCCTTGAGATATTCTTGCGCTAAAGCATAGCCAAGGCCGCGAGACGCGCCAATGAGAAGAACATTTTTGTTGAATGGAGAATGCGACATCGCTTTTCCTTTCAGAATTGGGATAACAACGTCTTTTCGTCTGATTTCCCCTGAGTCGATGTCTCCCGCCCAGAGAAAACCTTGTGTCAGATTCTAGCTGCTCACGAGAAGTTTGAGAACCCCCGAGATTCTTTAATATACCTTGTGAGACAAATCGTTAGTGGCCAACGGCAAGTAAAACGCGCCTTCAGATCACAAAAGGGAAAGTTTGAGAAGCTTTTCCGCATTGCTGTGAGCGATTTTTTCTTTATCGGCAGGGCTGATGGGGGCGCGCTCCAGAAATGCTCTCGCTTGCCCTCCATCCTGAAAAGGATAATCGGCTGAATAGAGAATGCGCTCAGCTCCCAGTACCTGCATGGTCAGCAGGAAAGGGGGAAGCGTAAACATCCCGCTGGGAGTAACATACATCTGCTGAAGGAAGTAGTCCGCCACAGGTCGCTGCAACTGGCGGGCGACAGGAGTCAGCGCCTCGGCAAAGCGAGCCAGGTAAAAGGGAATCATTTCTCCCCAGTGGCCGAGCAGAAGTTGGAGGCTGGGATAGCGATCGAAAACCCCACCCAGGATCATGCGCAGCGCGTGAATGCCCGTGTCCAGGTGCCATCCCCAGCCAAAGGTTGCAAAGCTTGCGCTGACGGCAGGATCAAAGCCAGCATAATAGGCATCCTGCACGGCACGGGCTGGCGGGGCTGGATGGACATAGAGGGGAACCTCAAGCGTGGCAGCCGTTTCGAGCATGGGGCGAAACGCAGAATCATCCAAAAAGCTATTATTGGTTTGCCCGTAAATCATTGCTCCTTTGAAACCAAGGACGGTGACCGCGCGCTCTAATTCGCGAGCCGCTGCCTCTGGATCAAGGGTGGGCAAGGTCGCAAAGCCGACGAAACGATCGGGGTGGTTCCGAACGGTCTCGGCAAGCTGATCATTGATGGCTCGTGCCAGCGCGACCGCCTCAGCCGCCGGGATCTGCGCAAGACCCGCCGCAGTATGAGAGAGTACCTGGACATCGATGCCCATGGCATCCATTTCTGCCAGACGATGAGCTCCTAAATCTTCAAGTTGCCTTGTGGGCGGTTGATAGAAATGTTCACGGGAAGCAGGCAGAAACCTGGCTATCGCTTTTTTGATTTCAGCTATTTCAAAATGCTCTTCCAGCGTAATGATCTTCATATGTTTTTCCTTCCTTGCACGAAAGCAAGCGTCACTTGCATTCAAATTCTAACAGACACTTTGCCAGAATGCAAGTAGCACTTGCATTCATAAAGAACCACTGATATACTCATAAGGATGGAAGAAAGAACAGATGAACCGTCAGGCAGAGAAAAGTCAGCATTCCCGCGTTCTGGGATAAGCGCCAGGAAACGCGGGGATGGCGTGCGCGCGGCAGTGCTTGCGGCCACCCTTGATCTGTTGGGTCAGCGCGGCTATGAGGCGATGACGACGAAAGATATTGCCTCTGTGGCCGGAGTCAACGAAGTTACCTTGTTTCGGCGCTGGGGAACCAAGGCGGCCATCGTGGCTGATGCGCTGCAATACTACAGCGCCACCGAGACGCCCACGCCAGATACCGGAAGCCTGCAAACCGATCTGCTGGAGTTGCTTCGTGGGATTATCACGCGCATCCAGACTCCTTTAGGAAAAGTCATTGACCAGATTGTGGTAGGTCACTATCCACAACCGGAGCTTGAAGAGGTGCGCCGGGCCTATTGGCGAGATCGCTTCAACAGAGCCGAAGCGCTCATTCAACGCGCCAAAGATCGCGGTGAACTTCCCGAGGAGGTGAATGCGCACTTTCTGGTGGAAGCTGCGATTGGACCAATCCTGGTGCGCGCGAATGCCACAGATCAACCGCTTGATGAGCAACTCCCCGAGCAGATTGTGGCGCTTCTCCTCTTTGGTGCCAGGAGCACAAAGGGATCTTGATGCGGCTGTCACAAGAGTAGAATGGGCTGAGAGCGCGCCATTCCTCGCAGATAAGCTCATAATCGAATAATCGCATATTTCAGTGGCCGTAGTTTTTCACCTTTCTGGCAGATTTATTAATTCAGACGATGAAGAGAAGGCACAAGAAGGCCAAGCACCGCACTCAGGAGTGTTACTAAGCCTGCAAACACAAAAAGGACTTGAATAGTTGTGGCATCGGCAATTAATCCTGAGATGAAGAGAGAAAATGGCGTAAGCCCCATACTCGCTAGCATGAAGAAGCTCATCATTCTTCCCATCATCTCTTTGGCAACATTGGCCTGGATAAGTGAAAGTAGAAGAACTGAGAGCATGCCATTGAGAGCACCTGCACTTGCAAGGCATAACATCGCAAGCGGCAAGGGAGTAAATACGACTCCAGCGAGAAAAGGAGCTTCTGCAATTTGAATAAGACAGAAGAACCAGCCTCGATGCCTGCGAATTTGAAAAATAGCCGGAGAAAGGATACCGAGAGCAGACCCAACGCCAAAGCTCCACACTAAGAGACTGTACCCTTGAGCGTTATTATGGAGCACATTTTTCGCAAGCAATGGGAGGCCTATCGTTATTGGTCCAATACAAGCGATTGCTGCACAAGCATCGAGCAACAAAAGTGCCACCAACCACGGAATCAGTCTCAAGTGCAGAAAACCTTGCCAGGCATTCGAGAAGAGCGAAGTTTTCCTGTTTGGTGCTGCGTACTGTTGTGGTGTAATAAACAAGGTTGCCAGAACAGAAAGAGCGAAGGAAAGCGAATTGAGGGCAAATGCCATTGCTGGATTACTATGTGCAATCAGAATCCCAGCAGGTATTGCACCAAGAAGCGTTCCAAATTTTGAGGTTAATTCCATTAGTGAGTTGGCGCCATCAAGAGTTTCTTGGGGCGCCAGTTGTGGAACCATACTCCTTCTTGCAGGACGGAATATCCCATTAGCAACACTATGAAAGATGAGGATCATAAAGAGCAACCACAAGGATAAATGGCCATTCATGGCAAGGAGAGCTATGATCCCCGACGTCATCATTCGAGTAAGGTCAGAAATAAGGATGATGATGCGGCTATTATAGCGATCAATAAGGACGCCGCCTCCCAGCGTCATCAAGGCCTGAGGGATAGTAAGGATCAGCATAGTATATGCTAAATCCAGGGGAGAGCCTTTGAGGAGGAGTACAAGCCAGGTTACCGCAACAGTTTGAAAGGGGTTTCCAATGGCTGAGATGGTTTGACCAATCCAAAGCAAGAAAAAGTCGCGAATGAACAGGGGAGCTATCAGCCGCTTTACCGCAAATCCTTGCAACTCTTTACTCCATTCTGCGAAAGCGAAGTGTGCATAAAATTATAACTGAACCAAATATATACTGTCAATCCTGATAGCGTTTTTAAGAATCTTATGTCTAATTGTTCATTGAGCTTGAAACAAATATATTGCTGAAAATATATATAAGAGTTTCTAATACTAGAAAACAATATAAACCAAAAAGCTTTTAAATAAACCTAAATATAAGTAGTACTTGCTTCAGCCAAATAGACATTTTTTGCCAAGCCTTCTCATTTGATTTGAGGTCGAGGCGAGACATGTTTTGAAACGCAGTCCAATCAGAACTATCGCCTTCAAGGCCCCCAGCAATTTGCACCTCTTGTTCTTTACTCCCGAGCAGCGCTTTGTGCCAGGCAACCTTGAAGAGAAGGCCGCGTCTCCCCATAGGGATTGCGTTTTTGATGAGCTGCTTCTGTGTTAATCGGGCCAGGAGCAACAACGTTGACACGGATATGGCGATCTCGCAAGTTTGTACATAAGCCCCCTCAGAGACGAAGCGCTGCGCAGCAGCAAGCCCAATGCCTGAACTTCCCCGGTAATGATGGCAACTTTCCCTTCAAAGCTGTTCATATCATATTCTCCATATCTTTTTAGGAGTTAACAAATCGTGAAAGCCAGCTATACTAACTTCTTTCTCTGCTTGATGCTAGCTCATGCCGTCTCTTGAGAAGCGGAAGTGCGATCAAGAGGCAGAGAATGGCGAGGAAGGTGATGAGCGAAGCTGAGGCATATGCCTGAAAAGGTCCCCATGCGGCATAGACGAAGCCGCCAACAAGTGGCCCGACAACCCATCCAAGCGCTTGCAGCGATTGGGTTGCTCCACTCACACGACCCTGTTCGTGCTGTCCAACCATTTCGGAGATGAGCCCGCGCAAAGCGTTTTCAACCAGGCTGCCCGAACCTGCGAAGAGGATGATACCAATAAGCAGGATAAGCGGTATGGCAAGAAACGCGAGGGAACCAAGCACAAGGTAGCTGAGGCAGACAAGCGCCAGGGCGATGAGTGCGAGCCTGATATTTCTCAGCCTGGCGAGGAGCCAGCCGACCAGCACTCCCTGGACGAGAATGTCTACAGCGCCGACCAGGGTGACAGCAAGGCCAGCCTGGGTGGCATTGAAGCCAAGGCTGTCTTTCATCAAGACCGTGAGGGTTGTCTGCAACATGCTCACCGGGAAAGCATACAAGAACCAGGCCAGCAAGAGCCAGCGCATGTTCGCCCAACGAAATGCGGAGGCCAGTTGTTTCAAAGGATTGAGTTCGCTCACGGCAAGGGAGATGATGCGGTGCTCTTTGGGCAAACTCTCTGGAAGCAAGAAGTACCCACAGACGAGCGTCAGCAGGAGAAGGCCAGCGGCGGCAATAAAGGGGACGCGGTAGTTGATAGTTGCTAGCAGTCCACCAAGAGCAGGGCCAATGAGTGAGCCGACTCCTGCCGCACTGCCCAGCATACCGAAGTACTTGCCGCGATCCTCTGGTTTCGTGATGTCAGCGATATAGCCGAACAAGATGCTGATGTTGCCGCCTGTCAGGCCGTCGATGATGCGGCCGAGAAAGAGCAGCCAGAGCGCACCGCCAAGGCCGAAGATGAGATAGCCGATCGCGGAACCAAGCAGACAGATGAAGAGAATGGGGCGTCGTCCAAAACGGTCGGAAAGCACGCCCAAACCTGGTGCAGCGATCAACTGGCAGAGACCATAGGCAGCGGTGAGCCAGCCTACGATGGCTGCGAGATTCGTCGCGTGAGCCAGGTATTCTAACGTGAGAAACGGAACAAGAGGGACAATGATTGTCATCCCCATTGTGTTAAGGAGTGCGATAACCAGAAGAAGCACGAAAGATGTGCGTCCTACAGATGTGTTCGAGTTTGTAGGACTTGCTAACTTGTTCATAGAGAAGCTCTACCTTTGCAAAAAAGTCTATCCTACTACTTCCAGATGGAGTAGTAGCATGAACCTTTTCAAACAAGTTCGAGCTGTCTCGCGCGATGATACGCTGCACACCTGTTTACGAAGAGTCTGTCTGGAGAAGAAGAGATCGTGCGTGTCCACAAAGAGACGACACGGGAGAGCGCGTCTTTGCTCTTCATCCTCGCTGTGCGCCGCAGGCGGCGCTAACACCTTCGCACAATGAGCAAGAATGCTGACGACGGATGCTCGTTGGAAGGGGTCTCAACATTCCATCCTTGCTTCATCGATATATTTACTGTTTGCTTTTTGAAAAGTTGGAGCGATCGTATCACAAGACGTTTCTGCCTGTCAAGCGTTATTTCTTCTGCCCGCTTGGCGAGATCTAGCGGGAAATTGCGTCGAGACCCCGAAGGGATCAACTACCTTCTGGCCTACCCTGATCGGAGCTTTGTGCCATGCTCTCCCCTGATAACGCTTGTGTTCAATCCATATCAAAGGCAAACGGCTCTTTACCTCGACTTAATTGAGACCAGTGGTGCGCAAGCTCTTCGGCTGAAATGGGAGTCTCATTCTCAAGCCACCAGGTTGCCAGGGCAAGAAGCGCGCCAGCATAAAATTGCGCGATAACAGGCAAAGGATTGTTGAAACGCCGCCCTTCTCTCTGGGTCTGCTCCAGCTTTAGCTCCATTTGTTCAGCAATCTGACGGCGCAGCAAGGTGGAAAGCTGTTTCTCTTCTTTGCCTATCAGAAGCAATTTATAGTAATGCCGATGCTCAGCCATCGTTTCAAGTATTTGCCTGGATAATTGTTCTCCCTCCTCTGAAGTTGCTGCACGTAGCAGCTTTTTCTCGAAGAGCTCCTGATCGTATTTCATGCCATAGGTAAATAGCTCATATTTATTCTCGAAGTGTTTATAAAAGGTGGTACGGTTAAGCAGAGCTTCCTCACAGATATCGGTTACGCTGATGTTCTCCAGCGAGCGCTCTTGCAACAGCTTCAGCAGCGCCTCCCAGAGAAGTTTACGCGTCCGCCTGACTCTGCGATCTTCCGACGAATTTGCGACGTTTTTCGACATGCCTACCTCCCAGTATTGTTTAGTCGACATAAGCGAGCCTTTTGCTGATTGACTTATCAGCTTCTGGCTCGTACCCTTAAAAGAGACGACTGTCGATAATTATAACACATGTCGCCATAGCAGTGATCATGTTGGTCGCCGAAAAAGAGTAAGAAAGGTGCATAGAGATATGCAGGATGAAACAGCAGGGAAGCACGAAAAACAACAGCAGGCAGTAATAATCGGTGCGAGCATAGCTGGCTTGCTGGCAGCGCGAGTACTAACGCAGTATTATGAGCAGGTGCTGATTATCGAACGGGACGCACTGCCAGCAGAGCCCCGGCCGCGTGCTGGCGTGCCTCAGTCACACCATCTCCATCGCTTGCTGCCCCGCGGCAAGATGATTCTTGAGCGCCTGTTTCCGGGCTTTCTTGATAGCTTGCTTGAACAGGGAGCCTTCCCAATGGAGCATACCAACAGTCTTCTGATTGCCAAGGATGGACGCACCACACTCAGCGCTCCAAGCATGATGGGCAAGGAGGCAACTTGTAGCCGGGCCATGCTGGAATGGGAAATACGGAGGCGCGTGCAGGCCCAAGCGGGAGTACGTTTTCTGGCTCGTAAGGACGTGATAGGCCTCATCCCGTCAGCTGATCGGAAGCACATCACCGGAATCCAACTGCGTGAGCACGGACAACTCGCCGAGCAGACAAGCGTACGGGCTGATTTAATCATTGATGCCAGTGGACGCTCCTCCAAGCTTACCCACTGGCTCCAGGAACTGGGCTATCATCTGCCCGAGGATGAGCAGGTACATTCCGCAATTGGCTATAGCACGCGCTATTACAAGTTCGCGACTGGCACATATCCCGAGTGGAGTGCCTTGTTCAAATTCTTCGCTCAGAGCGATGGAGTCGCCTATCAGCGCATTGAGGACGACACCTGCGCCGTGATCATTGGCAACATCGGCGGCCATTATCCTCCTACTGATGCTACGGCGTTTGAGCAACGACTCGCCGATAGCCTTGGGTCGTACCTCCCCAAACTGTTGCAAGGCGCTCAGCCGCTGGGCGATCCGCGCGGCTATCGTATCCCGATGTGTGTGCGTCATCACTTTGAGCAGATGGAGGATTGGCCCGGTGGCCTGCTGGTCATGGGAGATGCCTTCTGCAATTTTGATCCCATTTATGGACAAGGCATGAGCGTAGCTGCGATTGAGGCCGAGACCCTTGAGCGCTGCTTGTATGAGCAGCAAGGCCATATTCAGCCCGGCTTTGAACGGTACGTACTTCAGCGCATGCAGGAAACCATTGCTCCGGCCTGGTGGCTTAGTAGCATCTCTGATCTCAATTCGCCTGGAGTTACCTATACCGGCCCCTCGCCTATACGGAGCGTCAGGCTGATCCAATTGTACCTTGACCTGTACCTTAAAAATGGCATGCTACATGATCGGGAACTGTACCAAAAAGGCCTGGCGGAGCAAGCGTACTTGCCCAGGTACCTTATGATGAACGGACTGCTCATCTCACCGCGCGAAGTGATCAATGCGCGCATGCTTGCCAATCTACTTGCCTTTGCTGAAGCTTCTGACGAGCAAAAGCTATTGACAGCCTTTTGTCAGGACTATCCCGGGAGCATTGAGCAGGTATTCGATGAGGCCATCCCCGACTTTTCCTTGTCTTTTGAAGGACTGCCAGACTTTGCGCCTACAGAAGAAGTCCCGGTGTATCAGTAGTCTGACCATTTGCCGCAAGAAAGGTTCATATGTCTATGGAACAATCAACTGAAAAAGTGACAGTCGAGAATCTTGAGCAGCATGTGCAGCATGATTATGCCGATAATGACGGGGTGAAAATCCACTATGTCAGTTTAGGAAATGGCCCCCTGCTGGTGATGATCCATGGTTTTCCCGATTTCTGGTACTCGTGGCGTTATCAGATGGTGGCTCTGGCTCCACACTACCGGGTGGTGGCCTTGGACCAGCGCGGCTATAACCTTAGCGATAAGCCAAAGGCCCGTGAACATTACGCCATGCCGTATCTGGTTAGGGATGTGCTGGCAGTGATCCAGGCCTGTGGCAAGCAGAGTGCGATTGTGCTTGGGCATGATTGGGGTGGGGCAGTGGCCTGGCAGGTGGCGATTCAGCATCCCGAAGCCACTGAGAAGCTGGTGATTTTGAATCTCCCTCATATGCGTAATATGCGGCGTGAACTGGCACGGAACCAGGAACAACGGCGCAATAGCCAGTATGCTCGTAACTTCCAGCAGGAGGATGCTCATCTAAAAATCACTCCTGAGAGCTTGACCCGCTGGGTCGGGGATGAAGGCACGCGAGCCCGCTATAGAGAAGCGATTGAGCGTTCCAGCATCGAGGGCATGCTCAACTACTATAAAATGAATTACCCTCGTGAGCCTTACGAAGAAGACAGCTCACCGGTGGTGAAGGTCAAAGCGCCAGTCTTACAGTTTCATGGTTTGTAAGATACCGTTTTGCTCCCAGAGACTCTCAATGACACCTGGCAGTTGGTTGCGCAGAGCTATACCCTGGTAACCGAGCCGAATGCTGGCCATTTTATCCAGCATGATGCGCCGGAGCTAGTGTCTCGCACGCTGCTGAGCTGGTTGGCACAATAGTGGAGAGAGGTCAACTTTTCAACTGTCACAAACAAGCTACCTGTTTCGACTCATGTGTAAGGGGGTGAAGCGAGAGAACGCATGGCTTTCCTGGAGGGTGGAAGCGATGCTTCTCCGCTGCCCTCAATATGGCTCAATAAAATATGCAGCTGCAAAGTAAGTCAACACTCAATAGAAATGGACATAGTGATGAAGACCCATAAATATACTCAACTTCCAGTGATTATTGTTGGCGGCGGCCTCTCGGGCCTCTCCGCTGCCGCCTATCTTGCGCAAGCCGGTTATGCCGTGATGCTTTTTGAGAAGGCCAGTACCCTTGGCGGACGCGCCAGAACCCGTCAACGCAACGGTTTCTTTTTCAATCAGGGAGCGCATGCCTTCCGTCTGGGAGGAGCAGGCGAACGCGTGCTTAACGAACTTGGCGTCTCCTATCGTGGCTTGCTGCCACAGCCCTTGGGAGTTTCCGCACTTGTGGATGGGAAGGTCCATTCCCTGGCGCCTGGAGGAACATCCCTATTAGAGATGCCTTTCTTACCGCTTGCGGCCAAAGAAGAATTGATGCGCTTGTTTGCTGGCCTGAAACACCTGAATACGCAAGCGCTCCAGGGGAAAAGTCTGCAGGGATGGCTCGAAGAAGAGGTAAAGCATCCGCAGGCTCGTCAGTTTCTTCTCGCCCGAGCCCGCATCTCAACCTATACCACTGCGTCCGATCTGCTCTCCGCCGGTCTGGCCCTTTCGCTGCTGAGCAGGCAGGTGGTCTATCTGGATGAGGGCTGGCAAACCCTTGTGGATGGCCTCCAACAAAAAGCACAGGAGGCGGGGGCACACCTCATCACGCAGGTCAGCGTCAAGGCGGTTGAAGTGGCTGGAGAAAGATACCACGTGCGCCTGGCGGATGGTTCGCGCTACGAAGCCAGTGCTGTATTGCTTGCCACTGATCCAGCGACGGCTTGCGATCTGGTTTTTGATGGCACACACGAAGCATTAAGCCGTTGGGCTGCACAAGCGATTCCGGCCCGCGTGGCCTGCTTAGATATCGCTTTGCGCCGCCTTCCCAATGCTGAGAACCTCACTACCCTGTGCCTGGATCGCCCACTCTACTATTCAGTGCATTCCGCCTCGGCGCACCTTGCGCCAGAGGGGAGCGCTCTGATCCATCTCATGAAATATCTGCGCCCGGATGAGACGGCGGAGCCAGTGGCGAGCCGGCAAGAGCTGGAAGCGCTGATGGATCTCTTGCAGCCTGGCTGGCGCGCGGAAGTCATCGAAGAGTCCTTCTTGCCGCATATGATTGCCTCCAATGCCATTGTCCAGGCCAGGCTTGGTGGAGTAGGCGGGCGTCCTGCTTCCGCGGTTCCAGGACTTCCCAGTCTGTATATCGCTGGCGATTGGGTTGGCCCGGAAGGGGAAAAGGCGGAGGCGTGCTTTGCCAGCGCCAGAAGTGCTGCCAGGCTGATTATGGCTCAGCTTAGCACTGGGCGGAGCGCCTCCCTGGTTAGCTCATCGAGTGTCATAGACTAAACTGAAGGGAGCCGCGTCTCTTTCACGCTTGCTTCGCTCGCTGTTTCTGGTGGCGAGAGGAATAATGGCAAAAGAGATACTTCACCATGAAACGATCACCCACGCAACAGGAACTTGTGTTCCAGCAGCATAAGTCGTTACTCTTTTCCATCGCATACCACATGCTGGGCAGTGTGATGGATGCTGAAGACTGTGTACAGGAAGCCTTCCTCCAATGGTATATCGCGGAACAGGAAGAATTCGTAGAAAATCCCAAAGCCTATCTCAGCACGATAGTGACGCGCAGGTGTATTGATCGGCTGCGCTCCGCGAAAACGCAGCGAGAAACCTACGTTGGCCTCTGGCTCCCCGAGCCGTTGGTTGCAACCACCGATCCGTTCGAGCGCTGGGAGCTCAACGAATCGCTCTCTCTGGCCTTTCTTCTGTTGTTGGAGCGCCTGTCGCCTATTGAGCGGGCAGTCTATATCTTGCGCCAGGTATTCGACTACGATTACGCAGAGATTGCACCCATCGTGGGGAAAAGCGCGGAAAACTGCCGCCAGATTATGCATCGAGCGCGACGGCATCTGCCCGCGTTCCCTGACCACATGCCCGTGCTCCATGCCCAACACCGGCAGGTTTTTACCAAGTTTTTCCAAGCCTGGATGAACGGCGATATGGAAGGACTGTTGCAGGTGCTCGCAGACGAGATTGTGCTCCATACCGATGGCGGAGGCAAAGTTCGCACAATCCTCCATCCTTTGTATGGGCCAGGGCAGGTGACGCGCTATCTGTTTGGGCTTCAACAGAAAGTGTTCCCTGTGGTCAAGTTTGCCCTCCGATCCACGTGGATTAATGGCCAACCGGGTTTGATCGGCTACCTGGAGGAAGCTATGGAGGACAAGTCGCGGCTACCCCAGGAACGAGAAGAAACTGAGAACGGCAAACAATTGGTGGCGTGGCATCAACGCATCCTTGCGAAGGGAGAGGTGGTTTTTGTTATGGGGCTGACGTGCGTCGACGCCCAGGTCCAGGAGATCGATATCATCGCCAATCCAGAGAAGCTGAGGCACATTCCTATCAGCAATGGTGACGACAATGACACTACAGTTTATGAAATTCCTGCTTCAGAAGTTCGCTGGAGCGACGCGCTTACCCGGCATGTAGGCACGCTGAAAGGATCGCTAGGTGCTGACTACTGATAGCCCTGGCCCATGATGGACATTTTGTCCGAGAAAAAGATGAGAAAGCAGGGGCAGAATAGCTGGCGCGTGATCCCAGGGGATCATAGTGCTGGTAACACCCAGATAATGAGGAAATCAATGAGTAATTTAGAGAGCATTATTGATCGGATAGAGATCGAGGCGCTGTGCGGCGAGTTCACTGACGCAGCGATGATGGACGATTACGAGCGCATGGCCATGCTGTTCACCGAAGACGGCGTGCTGCGCATGCCTGACGCCAATATAGTACAAGTGGGCCGGGAGCAGATCCGCGCCGGGAGCGAGCAGCTGCAGGAGCAGTGGGAATACTTTGTGCAAACCACGCATCCGGGCATGATCCAGCTTGACGGCGATACCGCAGTCGGTCGGGCCTATATCAGTGAGATCATGCGCATGCGCGACGGCAACTCGTACGTGAACTATGCTATATACCACGACCGCTACCAGCGCACTGCGGATGGCTGGAAGTTTGCCGAGCGCTCTTACGAGGTCAGGTATCTCGACACCACGTCGCTGGCGGGTTTCGATCCCAGGGCGGCAAAGGCGCCGACCGCTGACAATTCTTCAAAAGGAAAATAAATCGTAGGATGCGCTGACTTTCCCGCGCATCCTTTGAAAACGCTCACCTATTGAATGGACATCTTGAGCTGAACCCAATCACATATGAGCAAACCTTCTGCTTAAGAACGGTTTTCATGACGACGAGAAGACTGGACAAACGGGAGTGAGAAGGTAGCTCATCAACAGCGTCATTAGCAACATTTCACCTGGTTCATCTCAAGAAGTATAGAAGATAAGAAAGTGAAAACAATCCCAATGGCTACTTTTCTCTCAAATTCTGAATTCACACAATTGGCATCAGAGCAGCAGATCGAGCGGACTGTGCAGGCGCTGCAGGCGCACGGTATGCAGGTTGCCGTCTTTGCTACTGGCGCAGAAGCAAGCGCATATGTGCTTGCGCAGATTCCAGCGGGAGCGGAGGTCTATAATTCGCCCTCGCATACCCTTGAGACGATTGGCCTGGCCGAGCAGATCGAACACCCGACGCGCTTTCACTCGGTACGCGCTCGGTCAGCGAAACTTGATTATGCGACTCAGCGTAATGAGATGCGCAAACTGGCAGCGGCCCCCGATGTTCTGGTGGGAAGCGTCCATGCCATTACCGAATCCGGCGAAGTGCTCATCGCCTCAGCCTCTGGCAGCCAGTTAAGCGCCGCTGCCTGCGGAGCGAGCAAGGTGATCTGGGTGGTGGGCACGCAAAAGCTCGTGCGCACGTTGGATGATGGCCTGCGTCGCATCCGGGAACATTGCCTTCCCTTAGAAAGCGAACGTGTCCGACAAGAATACGGCCAGGGCAGTGCCATCAATAAACTGCTGACCATCAATGCAGAGCACGAGCCTGGTCGGGTCACGATAGTTCTGGTCAAGCAACAGCTTGGTTTCTAGCAGAGCCGAGTTTTCACCATAAGCCGCTTGCTCTGATAAAACTAACAGGGGAGAATCAGGCTCGCTTCTCCCCTGTTAGTTCCTTCACGAGAAAATATGTTGGTTCCCCAGATCATTTCTCATCCTTTGTTTCCTCCAATAAAGTAGCGCATAGAACCTCGCATTCTGGCATGCAATCTTCTTGAATGCTAGCAGAAAAAATAGCTAAATGCTAACAATTAGCCGGGCGATGTGCTACACTCAGAATTAGCAGTCATACACATGCATTGCTAAATAGGCGAGAGAGCGCAAGCCATTATAAGGAATGCGCATTGTAAGCTTTTTACCCAAATGCTAGAAAAGTAGCCTGTCTCATGAATGAAAGGAAGGATACTAATATTGAATGAACAGTGGTTACGTGATTACACAGTCTTATGCCTACGCCTTAACAAACATATCCATGCGCAAACTGGCTATATAGATGTTGAGGAATATCAGCCGCCTGAGTGGTATGAACAGGTACAGCATGAGCCACTGCAGCCTCATGAGCTGCTCTTACACGATACTCAAAAGTTGATGGATAGCCTGCCACAACAGAATTTTCTGGCGCAACGCAGCATATTTCTGGCCAGGCAGTTGCGCGCCCTCGAAACTGTGGCCCGCCGTTTGCAGGGAGAACGTTTTTCGCTCAAGGAGGAAGTAGCGCGCTGCTTTGATCTTCAAGTGGATTGGGTGCCTGAGAGCGTTTTTGAGCAGGCCTATGCTCTCTATGATGAAGCTTTGCCGGGTAGTGGCAGCCTGGCCGAGCGCTTCAAGAGCTGGAAAGCCGCCTTCACGCTGCCCGCAGCAAAAAAGCATCTCCTGCCAATGTTTCTCCAACGCGCCCTCGACGAGGCACGCAAGCGTACACGGGCTCTCGTTCCCTTCCCGGCTGACGAGCAAGCCGAGATCAAGACCATTACAGATCAGCCTGTGCGCGCCATCGCCTGCTATCTGGGGAATAAGCGCTCGTGCATCTACCTCAATCCCGCTGTACCATTTCCGCTTACCGATCTCTTCTATGTGCTGTGTCATGAAGGCTATCCTGGTCACCTGGCCGAAGCCGTGCTCAAAGACGAAGAGCTTATCAAGAAGCGGGGCTATCTTGAACAGCGCGTGGGCCTGCTTTACACACCTCCCTTTGTGATAAGTGAAGGGCTTGCACTCCTCGCCCATGAGCTGCTCTTTGCCCCTGGCGAGGCCGAACAATGGCTGGCCGAGCATATCTATCCAGAAGCTGGCCTGCAGCCGGATGGTAGCGATCTAACAAAGATCCAGCGCGCTACCGATCTCTTGTTTGGTGTCTCGTGTAATGCGGCCTGGCTCTTGCGCGAGGGGCGCCCGGCTGACGAAGTGCGGGACTATTTGCAGCGCTATGCGCTCCTGAATGATGAGGCAGCCCATCGCCAACTTGCCTCTTTGCAGCGGCCATTTCACCAGACCTACATCTACACTTACTTCTATGGCCGGCGCTTGTTAGAAGCGAGCCTGCAGGGAGCACAGCGGCAAGAGCGTATGTGGCAATTGCTCACGGAGCAGCTCACGGCCTCCGACATAAGCAAATGGTAGTTTTGAGCGTTTGCTAGCGAACAGCTTTTCCAATGGCGATTGAAAATTTCTGCTGGTTCGTGCTTTAAGACACGAAGCTGATCTATATTAACTGCAAGAGGGTGTTACCCTGGCAAGGCACTAGAAGCCAGATGGGTGACACCTTCTAAAAGCATCAGCACGACATGCCGGGCCATCTTTTCTGCTGTCATTGTGGTGCTATTCTGACTCCACTGGATCGCTGCGCCGAGAATTGTCCAACTCATAAGCTCTGCAGTCATCTCTACGCTTAGCTGCCATCTCATTTGCGCATTCTTGCCTTGTTTCAACCAGATGACCAGGAAAGTGGCAAGCTCTTCCCTGATTACTTTTTCAGTCAGAGGATCAACTATATGCAATGAAGAGCACTGATGATACGTGCCCTTGAAATACTCCAACGTAGCCTCAATGAGCAGGTGCAAGGTATTTTGCTCCCATTGCGGGATGGGTGGGAGCTCGCTGGTTAGCGCATCGCGAAATCTTTCGCGGATAACTGCCTCCAACAAGGCATATTTGTCTGCAAAGTGAGCATAAAAGGTACCTCGATGGACATTGGCACGCTCGGTAATCTCCTGAATACTCATAGCGGTAAAGCCTTTTTCATCCAGCATGGCAAGGAAAGCCTCTTCTAAGACCTGACGAGTGCGTTTAGCGCGTCGATCGATGTTTTTCGAAGGTGTTGCCATGAAAAAGTGCTCCTGTTCCTGCTTGCTTTGACCTCGTAGCTGGCCTGAATGCGCTGCCCTTTTTATCTACAAATTGGCTATTTTGTTCCCTAACCGACATAAAGGCGTATTTGCACATGGCTTTCGGGACATATTCCCTTTATCATTGTAGACAACGGTTGCAGGGCCTGGCAAGAGGGCCTCATAACTATATTGCTGTAAAAGAAAGAAAGAAGCATATGCCACAGACAGATCAACCTTTGAACCAGGATGTTATCAAGGATTTTCGTGAGAATAACGGGCAAATCAGCGGCACTTACCCATTGAGTAAACCTATTAAGGGAATACCACTTTTGTTGCTTCATACCAAGGGCGCACAAAGTGGACTTGAACGTGTGAACCCTTTGGCCTACCTTGCCGAGGAAAAGCGTCTGTTCGTCATTGCCTCTGATGCTGGAGGACAAAAGCATCCTGCCTGGTTCCGCAATGCGTTGGCGCATCCCCAGGAGGTGACAGTTGAACTGGGAACAGAGACCTTTGCTGTGCGGGCAAAGGCTCTTGAGGGCGAGGAACGAGAGATCTTCTTTCAGAAAATGGCTGCTATCTTCCCCGTTTTCCTTGAGTACCAACAGAAAGCGCATCCGCGCTTGATTCCAGTTGTCGAGTTGATTCGCCAGCCCTAAGAGTGGGAGATAGCGCTGCGCCTGCAGGGGCATCCAAAAACTCTTTCATCCCATATATTGAAGTGCTCCTGGCCAAATGGGAGCGCAAATGTGAAAGGAAAGGTTATGACAAACGAGAGCGAGCAGTGGACTGCTCAGGGCCGACTACCGACCAGGAAAGCTCGAAGGGGGTCCCCCGGCTGCATCATATAAACCTGAAAACGACCCGCAAGAGATGGTAGACTGGTATCAAAAAGTTGTGCGCATGGAGGTTGTGGCGGATCACCCTGCCGCGACCTTCCTGAGCAACGATCTGGCAAACCATCGTATCGCCCTGCTTACAGTGCCTGGCATCACGCCTGATGAGGACCGGATTCATCACGACGGACTGCATCATTCGGCGTTTGAATATAGCAGTTTTGAAGGGCTCAACGCGGTGTATTTGCGACTTCGAGACGAAGACATCGTGCCTCTCTACTGCATTGATCATGGTTTCACGTTATCGTACTACTACGCAGATCCTGATGGCAATCTTGTGGAATTACAGATAGATGCCTTCGGCGATTGGAAAAAATCGCGTGAATGGGTAGCCCAGGAACTGTTAAGGCAGCAATTCATGATAGGTGCTCTCGTTGACCCGGCGAAGGTTGCCGATGCCTATCAGCAGGGGCTTTCGTTCGAGGAGATCCATGCGAAGGCGGGCGAGGGGATGTTCAGCCCGGCGCAAGTACCAGACCTCCGTTTTCCTGCGCCACCACCGGATGTTCCGCCCCTCTTGCGCGTCTAACAGCTTTGGCGGGTGACCGTGAACTTTTGAGGAGTTGTGAGCAGAGAACGAGATATGGAGCGCCAGCCGAATATTCACCGCACGGTACCTCCTCTGCGAGGGACCTGCTGGCAGACAGGAGAAAGGGCGAGCTTTGCAGCCACCCTTTCTCTTCTATGCGCCCGATCCGTTGGCAGGATTAAGAATTTTGGGGGCGATATTTAGCGATATACATCTCCATGGCCTCTTCCAGAGCCTCATAGGCATGCATGCCGCGATCAATAGCAATCTTGCGGCATTCCCTGGTCAGATCGATGCGTACAGCGTAGCCCAGCTTAGCGCGCTTTGGCTCGTTCTCTTTGCCCGGACGCGGAGCCGTTTCTGTTGGGAAAGCCGGAGCATAAGTTGCCTCGTGCGGGCGTGGGGCTTCGGGCTGCTGATATTGATATGGTTGTACCGGAGCCATATTTCCCGTCTGAGGGTTGCCCTGGAAAGCGGGGGGCTGCTGGGGGAGCACATCGGGCCGGGAAGGCTGAGAGGCGCTGGCAGATGATTGCTCAAAGTAGGGCTGGTTTGACTGGTAGGAAGCGACCGGCTGTACGGCCGCTGAATATTGTCCCATCTGAGACTCATGCGGCTCCGCGTATGCCTTATTCTGAGCAGCTACAGGAATCGCTTGCCGTTGCTCGGCATAGGCCTGGCCCTGACTCTGAGCCTGGGATGGCGCTTGCTGAGGCTCGAAGTAGGGCTGGGTTTGGGCTTGAGGAGCGGGTTGGCGCGCCTCGGCATAAGTTTGGCTCTGCGGCTGAGATAGCGGCTGTTGAGGCCCGCTATAAGCTTGATTTTGCGCTTCAGCTGCGGGAGAGTATTGCTGGCCCTGAGTCTGGGGCGCGACCTGCTGAGGCTCAGGGTAGGCTTGAGGCTGAGGAGCAGGCTGCTGCGTCTCAGCATAGCTTTGGCCCTGGGGCTGCGAAGAAGCCTGCCGAGGCTCAGGGTAGGCTTGGTTAGGCGCGCGCTGAGCAGGAGCCGAAGCAGCCTGCACTACAGGAGGCGTTGGCGTCGTCGCAGCCTCCACGATCTTCTGTTCTGCAGTGTCCTGCGTCTCGGGCTTCTGGGCCTCAGTCTGATCCTCGGCCATCTCTTGCTGCAGAATTGTACGAATATTTTGTCTACGAGCTCTCATCACGTCATCCCCTTACTTTCTCAGCGCTAGCAGCAATGGCAAATACGCTTTCTGCCAGGCGATCCCAATAACGCCCCAACCCCGGATCAAGCTCAGCTACATCAATATGCATACCAGTGGCATCATTATACTTGGTTGTTTTGCGTGACGGCATATCATAGACAGGGTAGGGTACGTTCTGCGTATCCTTCATATCTTGTAGGAGGGCAAGCACGTCCTGATGATGCCCCACGTTGCCCTCGAACTGTGTTGGGAGAATGCCCCACACCGTCAAGCCCGGATTTAAACCATCGCGCACGTCTTCGATCAGGTCCATGGTATCTGTCGTTGCCCGTTCCGCTGCTATCTCTGTCTTAACCGGCACAATCACTTTGTTGGCGGCCGTAAGCATCAGGATTGTGAAGATACTGATATGGCTGCCCGGTGTGTCGCCGACGACGATATCAAATTCCGGGTAGAGCTTGAGCAGCTTCACAAGTTGCACTTGATAGAAATACCCAGGCTTGGCCGTCAATTCGATCTCAGCTTTGGATAGTTCATCGTGCGCCGGTAAGAGGTAAAGATTCTCCTTGATCTCGACGGGTTCAATGCGTTGCAGGTTCTTGATGGCATCATAAAATGTCGGCTGCTGCTTCTTGTACTTGATGCCAAGGAAGTGGAAGCTAGCCGTTCCCTGTGGATCGCCATCAATAAATAGGCATCTCTTGCCCAGCCTGGCAAAGGCATAAGCAAGATGTACAGCGGTGGGGGTTTTACCAGACCCACCTTTTCCATTGACAACGCCTACGACCTCGGTCATGGCAAGCAAATCTCCTCTCTCTTGCACTAAGGTCACTCCTTTCTAGATTGTATACATTTCTTTCTTTCTCGTCAATATGCTTTTCTAGATAGGACCGGCTTCTAGATCCCTTGTTTTTAAGGCTATCTACTTTTCTAGATTTCTATATTTATCTCTTGCTCTGAATCTGGCATACTATAAGACGGCATGGCATGCTAAGCATTAAATATTGTTTTTGCATATTATATGCTAAATATAATATATAACTCTTAAAATGTGGTAAAGAGCCTGTTGATAAGCTGAGCTTTTCCCTAATTTAGGGGAAATATAGTAATAAATATGAATCTTATTGTGTAATATAGAAACTCACATTTTTACACATCACATATTTTGAATAGAGATAGATCCAGGACGATTGGCATATTGGCGATGGGAAGAAAGTGTGTATGCCCAGGCGATTGCTCAGTGGCCTGGGAGGCTAGCGGATCGCCTGGACTACCTGCGAATCTCCCAACAGGGCCAGCTTCTGTGGCGTATCAGCTTCTGGCAAAGGTGTATAGATGACCATGCGCAAATCGGGGGCATCAGTGACCTGGAAAGTAGTGGGTTGAAGGACCAGCCTTCCAAACAGAGGATGGTTCAGTTCTTTTTTCTCAGTGTGCGTGACCTGGAGCGCGTGCTGTGACCACCAGGCACGAAACTGCGGGGAAGCTTGCTCTAACTCGGCAACCAACTCCTCTCTCAAAGGCTCTCCCACGTAGCGTTCAGTGCTGGAACGGAACAGCGCTAGCAGGTGCTGCGCAGCTTGCTCCCAATCGGCCAGGAGTATGTGCCGCGAGGGAGAAGTAAACGTCAGACGAAGGATATTGCGTTCGCGGACAGGAAGAGCGCCGAAGTTGGTCTGATAGACGCGCGCCATAGCCTGATTCCAGGCCAGCAGATCGAAGCGAGGATTTGCAATATAGGCAGGAGATGTACCCATGCTATCAAGAATGTGTTGAAGCATAGGGCTCACAGCGGTAGTGCAGGGATAAGGCTCGGTGGGCAGTTCCTGGCGAGCCAGCAGAAACAGATGGTTGCGCTCGACATCGTTCAAGTGAAGCACCCGGGCCAGGCTCTCCAGAACCTGTGTGGAAACGGTAATAGCGCGTCCCTGCTCCAGGCCTGTATACCAGGTTAAGCCGATACCCGCTATCGCTGCCAATTCCTCACGACGCAGCCCCGGCGTTCTACGCCGTGATCTCCCAGGCAGACCCGCAGCTTCCGGCGATATGCGTTCTCTTCGCGTGCGCAAGAAGTGCGCCAGCTCTTTCCGGCGTTCCTGATCGTTCATGCTCAGCCCATCCTATCAGTTTTTATGCCAGGATAATCACCATTCTGGCTCAGTGATCCAGAGTCTGGCATCATTGTATCATGAAAGATTGAGCCAGCGAAGGAGAAGATAATGAAAGAAGTGCACGCTGCGAGCATCTCTAGCTCTACCTTGTTACAAGGGCAAGTGGCTTTGATTACAGGGGCGAGCCGGGGCATAGGCGCGGCCACTGCTCTGCTGCTTGCCAGGCATGGAGCAGCGATCGGCGTTAATTATTATCAGAATGCTCAACGAGCGCAAGCAGTTGTCGAGACCATTCGGGCCTCTGGCGGGCGTGCCATTGCTATGCGAGCCAGTGTGGAGAACGTGCACGAGGTTGAGGTCATGGTGCAGCAAGTGGAGCAGGAATTAGGGCCTATCGACACGCTGGTGCTCAATGCCATTGCCGCCAGCCAGCCAGTCAGGGGAGGCGCCCAGGCTGGCGGTAACTGGAGTTCCAGGCAATTTCTTAACTCAACCTGGGAGCAATACCAGGAGATCGTGATGCGTCTGCTGGTCGGAGCCTACGTGCCCGCGCGCGTCATCGCTCCCTTGATGGTTGAGCGCAAACACGGCAATATCATTGCCGTGAGCAGCACACTTGCACGTGTCCCATACAGCGGCGCCGGCGCCCTGGCCGCTGGCAAGGCGGGTGTAGAAGCATTGCTCAAGGCGCTCGTACCGGAACTGGGACCACAGGGCATTCGTGTGAATGTGGTAGCCCCGGGTGCCGTCGAGACTGAAGCTTCGGCCCCGTATATTCAGGCGCATAAAGAAGCTATCAGCCAGGCTCTGCCTCTACGGCGCGTTGGCCAGCCTGAAGATATTGCTGCCACAATCTTACTTCTGGCCTTACCACAGGCCAGCTATCTGACCGGCAACTATCTCGCTGTTGGAGGCGGCAATTACTTGCCTTGACGGTAATTGAGAACGCTTCAGTTACAGCTTTGCCAGGGGAAAGTAGCCATTCTTTGTTGTAGTGTCTTTCTTTGATCGAGCTTGCAGATCAATGTACCAACTAGCAGGAGGAAAATCGATGCTTTTCGAAGTTGTCACAAAAAAGAACCCGCTTGGGATCAGTGCTGATGAGTATATGAAGCGTTTACCAGAAGGAGTTGCATACATGAGTGGACTCATGCAGCAAGGGATTATCGAGCATGCCTGGGTGCGCGTTGGCGAATCAGGAGCATTGTGTATCTTCAATGTTTCTTCGCACGAGCAACTTCTTAAATATCTCTATGAGAATCCACTTAGCGCGCATGTAGCTTTTCTGATCACACCTCTTGTTCCTGCAGATGTGCTTGATGATAAGAATATCACAGGTTTTATGCATGAAGCAGCCTCTGAGGAAACCGTACACCAATAGTCTCATGTTTGCCTTGACAAGGAAGGCATGGGCAGAAATAGCTTCACAATTCTGTATTGAACTGACGCCAGACTGAGCTGTGGGGGAGGCGCCTGTCAAGCTTGAGGGCAAGCGTCTCTCTTCGTGAAAATGCTAACAAAGGCGCCAGGTGATCGAAGTTTACTCTTTTTGTCTGCGAAGCTTGCATGATAGTATATACGTGTCTGCGAGATGAGCTATTTCCAGATTGGTTTCTTGTCAGCTCTATGATGGCTGCTGCAGGAAAAGTTCTGCTGCAATCTTCCCTGAAAGGATGTAAGAAAGATGACCCAGGCCGACGAAAGCCAGGCAAACCGATTATTAAAGTATTCAGACGACGCGCGTTTATTGATTATCAATGCCGATGATTTTGGCCGCTCGCATGCCAGCAATGAGGCGACTTTTCGTGCGCTCAAGGCGGGAGTGGTCAGCTCAACCACTTTGATGGTTCCCTGCCCCTGGGCCTTGCATGCCATGCAGCTGCTCTCTGAACATCCCGATATCGCCTTTGGGGTTCACCTGACAGTCGTCTGCGATGTGCCCCATTATCGCTGCAGACCCCTTACTTCCAGAGATAAGGTGCCATCGCTGGTTGATGAGAGCGGCTTTTTTTATGCTACCGAGCGCATTCCAGAGTGGCTGGCTCAGCTCAAGCTCGGAGAGCTGGAAGTCGAGTTCCGCGCGCAGATTGAAGCTGTGCTGGCGGCTTCGCTGAGGTCGACCCATCTGGATTGGCATTGCTTATATAATGGCGGCCGCGCCGATATTTTTGAGATGACTGTCAAGCTGGCAAAAGAATATGGCCTGGCCATGCGCGTCTTTGATCCAGCAGCGGGCGAAGGCTTGCGGCGCCAGGGCTTGCCAAGCAATGACCACAATGTTTTGGATAGCTATAGCCTGGATATAGCCGAGAAATCAGCCCTCTATGCCAGAGCTTTGCGTGAACTACCACAAGGTTTGAGCGAATGGGCAGTGCATCCGGCCCTAGACACTCCTGAGATGCAAGCTATAGAGCCCCAAAGCTGGCGGGTGCGCGTGACGGATTTTGACTTTTTGATCTCATCGCAAGCTCATGAGATTATCGAACAGGAAGGGATTGTACTGCTAAGCTACAAGCCTCTGCAGAAGGCGTGGCAAGAGAGGAAACCAGGGTCAGAGACAAGCCGCTAAAAGTGCCTGCCCCTGACATAACGAGCTTAGCGCGGAATGATCGGTAGAATGAGCGCCGAAGGGTGCTCGGCATCGTGGTAGATTTGCTGCTCAGCGGTAATAAACTCGCTGGTCTTGCCCAGTGGCGCACCAGTGTTTAGATTGCGATCAAACTTGGGAAATGCGCTCGATGAGACCTCTAAACCGATGCGATGGCCGGCCTTAAAGACCTGCGCGGTATCCCAACATTCAATCGTGTATTTGTAAACCTTGCCCGGCTCAATGAGCTCAGGCTTATCCATCCCGTTGCGGAAACGCGCACGCACCATGCCATCACAGAGACGCTGACGGAAACCTGTGGGCCAGACATCTATCAGTTTCGCCGTGAAGTCTGTATCAAAGGCTGACGAGGTGGCGTAGAGCTCAAGGCGGATCGGCCCGGTGACCTCGACATCCTGCGTCAAGACCTCGGTCACATACACCAGTACATCGTCGCGACGCTCAACTGCTGCATAGTCATCGGGACCACCGATCTGCGATGAGGTCTCGTCGGAGATGAAGGGCACGGGACGCGCCGGATCATATTGATAGGTATCGGCGGGCTCATTGCCCTCGGCGGCCTGGGTCGAGAGGCTCCCATCGCCAAAGAGACTGTTAGCTCTGCCTCCACTGTGTAGATAGTAGCGTGTCCACTGCGTGCGCGCAAGCGGCCATTCGTACTCGTCGCGCCAGGTATTCTCTCCCATGATAAAGATACGCGCCGTCGCTCTCTGGCTGGCGCTGGTGCCCGCCTCAGTTGGCTTGAGCCAGCGATCGAACCAGCTGGTATATTCGCCATTCATGTCGATAAGCGCGTCGGGACCAAAATCAATCTCGCCAAGTTTGGCAGTCGTATTAAACTGGTGGCCCCAGGGTCCCATCAGCATACGCTGGCTGGCGCGCACTTCGGGCGTGGCTCCTTGCGTAGTCATGCCATTGAAGTTGAGCGGTGTGCCAATCTCCTCATCGTCATACCAGCCAGAAATGTGGAGTACGGGCACATTGATGCGATCGAACTTGTTCTGGTAACGCTCTCGTTCCCAATATTCATCGAGCTGCGTGTGCTCAAAGTCAGCGCGCCAGTGTTGGTTATAGCGACCCGCACGCTCGTCCATCGTGAGCAAGGGGAGATGCTCGTAAACCTGAGACCAGGATACTGTCTCCATCGGCTGATTCATGCGCCCACTGACCAGGTGGAGCCAGCAGAGATGCATAGGCGAAGGCAGGCCTGTTGGTGTCTCAACAAATGGATCTGAGGGAGATACTCCCACGATCATCGCCTTGAGATGCGGTGGAGTAAGCAGCGCTGTAAGCCACTGGATACGGCCCGGATATGAACTACCGATCGTGCCAATAGCGCCGCTTGACCAGGGCTGAATAGCCAGCCATTCAATCGTATCGTAGCCATCTTGCGCATCGTTTACGTAAGGCGTGAACTCGCCATCAGAATCGCCGCGTCCCCGTACATCCATGGCCACAAAGACATAGCCATGCTTGACGAAGGGAAGCGCGCGCTGATAAACCGCCATATTAGCCTTAACATAAGGAGTGCGGTAGAGCACAACTGGCCGCCTCTGCTCCTCGCCGAGCGGGAAATAGATATCTGCCGACAGGGTAATGCCGTCGCGCACCGGGACGCGCTGGTCAAACGCAATACGCAGATCTGAGTTCATAATGAAGGTCCTTTCCTGGAACATGAGCAAAAATACAAAAGTTGCTTGGGCGCGCACGAACAGTGCAACCATTCTATTCTTAACATAAATTGGGGAGCTTGTACAGCCATGTTCACTAAACTGCCAGGCAAGCGCTGTTTCGGATGAGGATTCAGAGGACCGTGCAGTCGCGGGAAAGGCCTGCTCTCCACTACCTTCTCCATACGTATGACTGCACGTATATACCTGCTGTCGTACGTATGGAGAAAAGCCCGAGAGATTTATAACTGCCTGATAAATTTCATCTCGAACGTTACAAAACCTTGCTACTCAGACAGCATGGCCTTCGTGCTACTTGCCCTCAGCCATAGCTGGCAGCCCTTTGAGCCTCACCACGATGAGTACGACAATGATGGCGAGCACACCAGCGCTCACAAGCGCGAGAGTGTGATATTCCTGCACAAAGGCATTTCGGGCAATGAAGAGTACGTCGCTGCCCAGTTTGCCGGGCAGCCGTTCGGCCGTGGTGAGCGCGGTAGCTAAGGTCTCACGGACGGCATGAGCGGAATCGGCAGAAAGCTCACGTGGGAGGGTGGCAGTTTGCAAACGATAGACAAAGGCGCCGATGCTTCCCACCACGGCCACCCCAAGGGCAAAGCCAAATTCGTTTCCCGTTTGCGAGAGAGCCGCCGCCGCGCCAGCCTTTTCCGGCGGAACAGAACCTATCACGATTCCTGTTCCCAGAGTTACCAGCGGACTCGCGCCAAGATTAAAGAGCGCAAAGCCCACAAGCAGGGCCGCCAGGTCACCACCAACGTGCGTCAGGCACAAAATGAGCATACCAAGGATAGAGCAGGCCAGTCCTAAGGCAATCAGAATCGCCGGTCGTATCCTGCGCGCAAGGGAAGGCGAGACCAGAAAACCGACGATGGAAGCCACCATGGCTGGAATCATCCAGAGCCCGGCCTGCAGCGGCGAGAGTCCTGCCACCAGTTGCATATACTGCGTGGAAAGGACCATGACGCCGCCCGGAAGCATCGTATTGATCAGCATTGCCAGCAGTATGATGGTGAAGGCCGGCTTCCGAAAGAGCGTCACATCCACAAGTGGATCGGCTAACCGACTTTGCTGACGTACAAACAAGATGCCAAACACAACACCGAGCAACAAAGCGACGACAGGGAGCACCTGCAAGCCATGGGCCGCCAACTCTTTCATGCCATAGATTAGCGGCAGGATCGTTGCCAGGGACAAGAACACGCTCGGGAGGTGCAGTCGAGCCGCATCAGGGTTCTTGTATTCCGGCAGCACTCTCAGGCCTACCACCAGAGCGATGACCATAGGAGGCACACCCACCAGAAAGACTGAGCCCCACCAGAAATGCTCAAGCAATATGCCACCAACCAGCGGCCCCAGAATCGATCCCCCAATCAAACAGCTCAACCAGATACTGATGGCTCGCGCATTCTCCTGGGGATCGGCAAACATATGCCGAATGAGCGCGAGGGCAGCAGGAGCAATCATGGCGCCAGCTATTCCCAACAGCGCCCTGGCGAAAATCAACATCTCGGCACTCTGCGAAAATGCGACAAGAAGCGAGAGCGCTCCAAAGGCAGTACTGCCTATCAGCAGCACCTTGCGACACCCTATGCGGTCCCCAAGGGTTCCCATCGTAATCATAAAGCCTGCCATCCAGAAGCCGTACATATCGGTGATCCACAGGATCTGCGTACTGCTGGCGTGTAAGTTCTGGCCGATCTCGGGCAGCGCCAGGAGCAGCACAAACAAATCGATCGCCACCACCAGAGATGCCAGGCCCAGAACCCCAAGCCCGAGCCAGGCTTTCAGCGTGGCTTTCTCGGGCTGCCCAATTTTTGCTATCTCTACTTTTGTATTAATATCATAACCTCCGCATGTATGTGCAAGCCTTTAAAAGGCTTGCATATGTACAGATGGAAACGTGAATGAGACAGAATGGTCAGCGCTCAAGGTGCGCGTGAGCCTGTTAGCTGCGAGAGCCTAGTGTATTTTCTCATCGAGCATAAGCTCGTCCTGCAGCGCCTTATCCAGAGCATCAAGGAGAAGCCTGGTTCCATGCTCGCGATCTTCCGGCTTGTCCGTGCCGTCGAAAAAGGCCCCTTGCTCCGTATAGATCAGCCGCGTGCCAGTGCCTTCCGGCTTCATCTCTACTGTGGTCACAGAGACCGATAGCCGCGTCTCATCGCGATCCACAATGTAGGTGAAGGCTATGCGCTGATCTGGCACGATATCCTGGTAGGTAGCGTCATAGGTGTAGGTTACTCCTTCGTGCGTCTGGCGATGATATTCCCGTCCCCCGACACGGAAGTCAAAGAGCTTGGGGCCGGGGAACCACTTTGCTTTGGCCTCCTGGTTCGCCCAGGCCGCGAATACACGTTTAGGAGAGGCGCCATAGCTGCGCTCGATGACGAAAGTAGTGTGTTGTACTGATCGTTCTTGCATAAGAAATGAACTCCTTTAGTCTGTTTCATCAGAAAGCTCGTCGAGGTAGTCACCTAGCCGGTCGAGGTGATTCTCCCAATTCGTGCGTCGCTCGCTAATCCATTGCTCGGCCGTACTCAACACGCGCGGCTCGATACGGCAGGTGCGCACACGCCCTACCTTCTCAGAGTGGACGAGGCCGCTGGCCTCCAGAACCTGGAGGTGTTGAACAACGGCAGGAAGCGACATCGCAAGTGGCTCGGCTAGTTCGCTGACCGACGCCGGTCCCTTACTCAACCGCTCCACCATGATCCTGCGGGCCGGATCTGCTAGTGCATGGAAGATGAGATCGAGAGAGACATTATAGTTAAGCATGTACTTAAGTATAGTGGGGAAAGTGGAATATGTCAAGCCTCTTTGGAGAGAGCCAGCGCTCTGTACTCTCTCACAAAGTCTCTTCCCGGTTGCTCACACGCTGAGGGAGGAATATTGCGCTACAGAGAAGATCTGGCCCAGGTAGTCCCGCAAAAGCTCTTCATGTATTGGTTGGCTGCGGAAGCCAATATAGCCATCTGGCCGCACGAAGTAAAGCGCTGCATGGCGCGCCCCGTAGGTTGTCTGGAGCCTTCCCTGCGGGTCCAATAGAATTGAGCCCGACCAGCTAAGCGCCGCAGGTTGCTCGCTAGCAGCCATGATGAGATGGGCTGTGATGGAGCCGTTAAACTGAGCTTCTATACTGGCCGCCAGCTTGCTAAGTTGGCTGTAGGTGGCCTGGGAAGGGTCCAGGCCAGCAAAGAGCAAGAGATGGCTCTGTGTCCCGCTTAAAGCTTGCAGTAAGTTTGTCTTGACGTAATCACGAGCAGTCAAGATTGTACCGGGTAACAAGCGATCGCCGGCGTGAGGCGCTCTTTGCCAGCCTGATGAGCTACCTGCATTCGCCTTGTTTCCGTTGGGTAGATGGGAGAGAGAAGAGCGACGGTAGTTGATGTTTAGCTCAGAGGTTTGCAGGGCGAGGTAACGCTGAATGGCTTTCATGTTAAGCAGAGGGACGAAGAAATGATCGCGCAGCCAGCGCATAGCAGGATTTTGCGTGACGAGCAGACCAGTGGCGTTCTCTGCCCCTCCAACTACCCACTTAGCCACGGGCCAGCGTTCCTCCTGATAGGTATTGAGCAAATTCTCCTCAGCCTTGCCTTGCAGAACCAGGGCCAGCTTCCAGGCAAGATTATAGGCATCCTGAATTCCTATGTTCATACCCTGCCCTCCAAAGGGGCTATGGACATGAGCCGCATCCCCGGCAAGAAAGGCGTGACCCTGGCGATACGTTGAGGCCATGCGATAGCTGATTCTAAAGTTTGAGGCCCAGGTGAGATTGCTCATAGTTGTTTGGGTATCACCTGTATATTGGATGAGCAAGTGCCGGAAGACTTCAAGGGATGCTTGCGGAAAGCTCTGCTCAGGCTTGTTCGTGTCTGCCGTAGCAGTAGCAAACAGGCGCCATTGTCCACTCGGCAGGGGAAAGGCTGCGAAGAGCCCAGCGCGCGTGAGCCAGCCGTGCGTAGTCTCGCGCGTCTTGGACCAATCAAGATCCATATCGGCGAGCAGAAATTCTTGGGGCGCGGTTGTCCCCTCAAAGGGAATATTGAGAGCTTTGCGTACCTGGCTTCTAATCCCATCGCAGCCGATCAGCCATCTGGCGCGAATCTCCTCAACGGGCTCTGTATCCGTGTCGATGGCTTTGACCTGAGCGATTATCGCAGTATCTTCTTGCTTGAGTGTAAGCAGCTCGCGGGAACGCTCGACTGTGCCGCCAAGCTCGCTCAGGCGCTCACCGAATATGCGCTCGGTCTGGCTCTGCGGAAGGATGAGCATAAAGTTATAAAGGCTCTCGTCGGCCTTGATATGCTGCAGGTTCATGCGCAAAAGTATGCGGTCTCTATCATAGATCGTAAGCCCTTTAGCTTGCGTGCCTGCGGCTAAGATTTGCTCAACTATGCCCATTTGCGCGAAGACTTCAAGCGTGCGCGCCTGCACGTTGAGGGCGCGCGAAGACTGAACCGGCCTTGCTTGCTTATCAATAATGCGGCAGGCAACTCCATGTCTGCGCAGTTCGCAAGCCATTGCTAAGCCGACCGGGCCGGCTCCAACAATCAAAACGTCGATTTCATTGGCTTTTACTCTCATCACTTGATCGCCTTTCTCAGACATTGTGGCCTGAATAAGTAAACCATTCTCGCAGGGTTTGGGGATCGACAAGCTGGAATGAACCTCTGGCGGCGCCCAGCGTGCGCTCTATGGCCTCGGTATAGGCCGCAATAGTCTGTTCGACATGCGAAAGCAGACCCTCGTCAGCTTTATGCACATAGCTGAGGAGCAAGCTGCCTTGCGTCTCTGCCAGAGTGAGCATAAGGGCAAAGATCACTTCGCCACTCTGTTCGGGGTAAGTGGCTGTGAAAGTTCCTTCCTGGATGCCTTGCCGGATAACAGTTGCCAGCATAGGGGGAACTTGTTTAAAGGCCGCTGTATGCCATTTCTGACGGAAGAGTGCGTTGTCGTCGGAGTACAGCGCACGCCAAATGGCCAGCAAAAAGCTCTTCTGCGCAGTTTTCCACTGCGCTAGCGCCTCAAAGATGCCCTGTAGCTTTTTCTGTGCGGATAGCTGAGGGTCTTGCACAAGGGGCGAAATCACTTGATCTCTCTCTTCCTGCAGGCGCTCAATCAGCGCCTCCAATACCGCCTGCTTTGAGCCAAAGTAGTGGTAGAAGGCTCCTTTGGAGATCTGCAGTTCGGCAAGAATATCCTGGATCGTCATCTGCTCATAGCCTTTGCTATAGATGAGCTGCCGGGTAGCGTCAAGAATTTCATTGCGTTTCTGGATGTATTCATCTTCTTTCACAGTACGAGCCATTGCTACTTCTCCTTTAAAACCGACCGCCGGTTTATTAATTATGAATATAGTATGCCTTAATCCAATGCTCAGTGTCAAGAGTAGACGGGAGCGATTTTATGTTAGAATATAGAAAAAATCATCAGTAAGAAAGGAACTGGTTACTCATGTTAGTGGTGATCCAGTAGGTTCTTCAGGTAAAAGAAAAGCATGTCTGAATGGTGAACTGAGAATTCGTTTGCTCAGTTATGCTGCTATGTGCTGTGGATTGTAGCTTTTCCTGCTGCAAGCAATCCACGGCGTCTAAGAAACGTGAGCTTTCAACTGATAATCTGGGCCGAACATGAGAACTATGGGTGCGTTCCCTTTGCGCCTTGTCCTGCTTTAGATCGCCTTGAGGAGCTTACAAAGCTCAGGGCTGCTTTGCTTCTCATGCTTCCTCGCCCTAAAACAGTTGAATGCGCTCCTGAAATGAGAACTACAAGAGGGAGCTATAAACATGAGTCAGCACTTAGATGATTTTTCGCCACAATCTCTCGTACAGACGATTGAGGCCAACATACATGAATTTCTACTTATATTGGGCAAAACGGGAGGAGGTGAGGAGCGCCAGGGAACAGAGATACAATGGGTAATAGGAGGTGCCCCCATCTCTTATCATAACTGTGTCATCCATGCTTACCTGACGGATGAGACGGCTGATGAGGTAATAAAAGCTTCTGTCGAGCGCTTTCAGGCCTATAAGGTGCCGGGTTCCTGGCATGTTGGGCCAGCGATGCGTCCCCTAGATCTGGGAACAAGGCTTCTCGCGCAGGGCTTTAGCTATGGAGGCGCCGAAGCGGGCATGGCCGTTGATCTCCTGGCCCTTCATGAGCAAGTTTCGCCTCCGCCGGCATTAGTTATTAAACGCGTGAGCAACGAAGCGGAGTTGCAGACCTGGACGCGAACGCTGGCCAGCGGCTTTGGCGAGGGCGCGATTGAGGCAAACTGGGTAGGCTCCCAGTATCGCCGACTTGGCTTTGATCCGTCAGGGGCCTGGCGTCATTACCTGGCCTATCTTGACGAGCTGCCGGTAGCCACCACCACCCTGTTCCTCGGCGCTGGCGTGGCTGGGATCTACTTTGTCTTTACCTTACCACAGATGCGCGGACAGGGTATCGGTGGCGCAATCACCTTAGCCGCTCTGCGAGATGCGCGTCGTCTTGGCTATCGCATAGGCGTGCTGGGAGCCTCTGAGATGGGCTACTCTGTCTATCAACGGCTGGGTTTTCGCGAGTACTGCCGCCTACATCTGTATGAATGGAAACCATCAGTAACAAAATCCTGAGCGTCCAGATAATGTGAGTCCTATTAACGTATAAAAGTGCTAATATACGTTATAGAACTTCTTGGCTCGTGCTCCTCTGCTCTGATTTTTCGTATAGTCATGCTTTCAGCTCTGGAGCACGAGTCAAGCAAGGTGGCCGCATTGGAGCTGATAAGCCCTTGGTTCTCGATATACGAACTATAGTGTATGTCATGTAGGCCTCTATAAGATGTAGCTCCTGATTGACTGTCCCCGCTAAAAGCAAGAGCCTTTCTTGATCGTCTTTGCTGATGTTATCTGCCCATTGGTACAGGTAGTATTCTGGCCTTCTGTCCAGCGCTCTGCCTGGCTAAAACATGTAAAATATTCGCTGCTTACTCTATTGCAAACCTCTTTCATTTTCTCCAAATACGTACCCAATGTAGAAAGGATTTTTTGCTTTATGGAGTATCGTCGTTTAGGGCGGGCAGGTGTAAAAGTTAGCACTATCTCTCTGGGAAGCTGGCTTACCTACAGCAAGTCAATCGAAGATCAAACTGCCATCCAGTGCATTCACAGAGCCTATGAGCTTGGCATAAACTTCTTCGATACTGCTAACGTCTACAATCTTGGGGAAGCCGAAAAAGTCGTTGGGCGTGCATTGCAAGCCTTTCCCCGTGAATCCTATGTATTGGCGAGCAAAGTCTTCCACCCTATGGGCGATGGACCAAACGATAGAGGACTCTCGCGCAAACACATCATGGAGCAGTGCCATGCCAGCCTGAAACGCCTTGGCACGGATTACATCGACCTTTATCAGTGTCACCGCTACGATCCTGAGACACCATTGGATGAAGTGCTGCGTGCCCTCGATGATCTTATAACACAGGGAAAGGTTCTCTATGTTGGCGTCTCTGAATGGACTGCCACTCAGATAGCCGATGCAGTTTATACGTCCAGGGCGCTCAATCTGGATCAGATAGTCTCCAACCAGCCAATGTATAATATGCTCAGCCGCTTTATTGAGCACGACGTTATACCTCTATGTGAGCGTGAAGGAATTGGTCAGGTGGTCTTTTCTCCCCTTGCCCAGGGCGTACTTACTGGAAAGTATCGGCCCGGCGAGCAGCCACCGGTCGGATCTCGTGCCGCTGATAGTGAAATCAACTACTTTATCAAGCAGCTGTTTATGCAGGATAGAACGCTGTCAGCGATTCAACATCTGCAAGCTCTGGCGGCCGAAGGAGGATACACGCTGGCTCAGCTTGCCTTGGCCTGGACATTGAGCCAGAAGAATGTAAGCTCGGCCATTATCGGTGCTTCTCGTCCCGAACAGATCGAGGAAAACGTTAAAGCCAGCACTATAAAGCTGAGCGCTGAGGTACTGCAGCGAATCGATAGCGTTCTAGAGGGTCTTGTTAGCTATGAAAAACCGAACTTCTAGGATGCTCAATTAAAGAGCATAGTCGAAAAGCACAGTTTTAGCCAGAAAGGCATCATAAACAAATTGCGCTGCCTTTTCTGGGCTTTCCTCCCTCACGTTAACGGGTGAAGCGAGGAAGATATGTTATAAAACGCCAGGCCCGTACTCTGCAGCATGGCTGATCTGGAGCAAACGGGCCTGCAGGCTCAGGGGGGCTCACACACCCTGAGACTTCCCTTTTGTCCGTGCGCTCAGGCTTAGAAGGCAGCCAAGCGCGGCCGCAGCAGCAAGAATGAAAAGCGTTACGTGGATACCGCTGCTCAGGTTCTGGCCGCGCAGGATAGAACCAAGCACCGCTACGCCAAGAATGCCACCGGTCGAACGGGCTGCGCTCAACAGCGCCGAAGCGATGCCCGCATAAGCTTTGGGCGCACTTGATAACATAACTGTCGTCATTGGCGCGACGGTAAACCCGCCACAGCCGCCTACAAACATTTCGCCAAGCGCAATCACAAAAAAATTAGTGTGTGTGCCCAGCAAAATGAGGAGCATGCCGATGGCTCCCAGGGCCATGCCGATGGCCAGTGAGGTCGAGGGCTGCAGCCAGCGGGCTACCCGTTTTGCCACAAAGAGGAGTAAGAAGGCGCCAACAGCCGTTTGGGGCAACTCGGCAAGGCCAGTTTGCATAGCGCTGTAGCCAAAGCCCTCCTGAAAGAAGAGCGCAAAGACGAAAAGCAGGCCATAAAAGCTAAACTGGTACAGCAGGCTAACCAGCGTCGTCGCTGAGGCCGACCATGAACTGAATATCTGCAGCGGTAACATCGGATGGCGACGGCGCGCCTCAATAGCCAGAAATGCTCCCGTGGTGGCCACAAAGAGCAATAATGCCATTTCACTTAATGGAAGGGAGATATGTCCCCATTCGATTAAGACATAGGTGAGCGAGCAGA
Source organism: Ktedonosporobacter rubrisoli (assembly GCF_004208415.1). Taxonomy (GTDB): domain Bacteria; phylum Chloroflexota; class Ktedonobacteria; order Ktedonobacterales; family Ktedonobacteraceae; genus Ktedonosporobacter; species Ktedonosporobacter rubrisoli. The sequence continues at coordinate 1,778,376 of NZ_CP035758.1, forward strand.
GCGCAAGGATGATCGTCAGCTGACCGGCAAGATCAAGCTTGCGCTCAGTCTGTGCAGGTGTGGGCGGGATAAAGGCAAGAGTAAGAGTCAGCGCAACCAGGCCGAAGAGCAGATTGACAAGAAAGACGCTGCGCCAGCCCAGGCTGTCCACAAGAATGCCGCCCACAAGCGGCCCGCTGGCAACTGCAAGAGCGGCGATGCCGGATTGAGAAGCTACGGCGGCGGCCCGCTCGCCTGGATTATGGAAGAGGTGCGGAATCAGCGAGAGGGAGGGCGGTAGGAGCAAAGCTGCGCCAATGCCCTGAGCCGCGCGGGCTATGATCAGGAGCTCAATAGAGGGTACCAGGCTGCAGAACAGCGAGGCTAACGTGAAGAGCACTGTTCCGATCAGAAACAGGCGTCGAGCACCAAAGCGATCTCCCAGCGCTCCGCCCGTAAAGGGCAGGCTCGCCGAGAGCAACGTGTAACTATTCAAGACCCATTGAAAGCTTTCCAGCGAGGCGTGAAGATCATGGCCAAGGGCAGGTAAAGCAACATTGAGAATCGTAGAATCGAGGAGAACCATAAAAGAACCAAGGCTCAGGGCCGCAAGCGCGAGCGTCCTTCGCGGAGCTGCACCTTGTTCGTGCGTCGTCATACTATCTGTAATGCAGGACATAGCAAATCACTTTCTCTCGGGCATATTATGTTATTGGTTTGGCACCCAGCGCTATTGCTGTGATACTATTGAGGATATGCGCAGCGCTATGCTAGAACCAGGCAGCGCTTATCGTAGAAGTGGAAGTACCAGGCAAAAGGAAAAGAAATATGGAAGATCGACGCAAGCATGATAAACAGCGCAGGGAAGAGTTAGGAAACTTTTTGCGAACGCGCCGGGCTCGTCTCTCGCCTGAACAAATAGGCATGCCTGCGGCGGGAAGGCGACGCACACCGGGCTTACGCCGAGAGGAAGTAGCCGTCATGGCTGGCGTAAGTAGTACCTGGTATACGTATCTGGAGCAGGGGCGCGCTATCCAGGTATCGAGCAGCGTGCTGGCAAGCATTGCCTCTGTCCTGCACCTGAGCGAAGATGAAAAGAGCCACCTCTTTGTCTTAGCCAGGCAGCCCTTGCCGGTAAAATCTGAAGCATCCTGCGAGATCGTGCGCCCGGCCTACCAGCGCGTATTGCAAGCTCTGGAAACTGAAATTCCAGCCTTTATCACCGGGCGCACCTATGATGTGTTGGCCTGGAATCGGGCAGCGTGCGCAGTATTCGGCGATTTTAGCGCTCTGTTAGAGAGTGAGCGGAATTTGCTCTGGCAGCTCTTTACTGACTCGCCTTTCCATCGTCTCTTTGCCGAGTCAGCTGCGCGCGAGCGCTACGCCCAGGAAGTGCTTGAGACGTTTCGCGCCAGGGTCAATCAATATCTTGATGAGCCCACAATTGCAGACTTTATTGCCCGCCTGGAGCTGGCAAGCCCCGAATTTCGCCAGAAATGGTCGCAGCACAACGTGCGCCAGGCCTGTACGATATGGCAAGCGCTCAGGCATCCGGCAGTGGGAGAGCTAAATTTCGAGATGGCAACCTTCCAGGTAGTTAATCATACTGATATGCGCTGCCATATGCACACTCCCGCCGATGAAGCCACTGCCGGCAAGATCCATGAATTGTTGGCGGCCGAGCAACGCATAACGAAGGCCGAGCGCCTCGAATGCATTGAAATCGTCAAAAGATCCTGATAGAAGCGTGCTCTTGACAGCAGGTCCGCACAATTACTATAATATATCTATTGAATGATGAGTCAGTCAAAAAGAGGAGAAATTCATGCCACGTCCAGCGAGCGAGAATCGGCGCATCCGCGATGAACGCCAGGAACACATTTTGCGCGCGGCTGCCGGCTTGTTTGCTCGCAAAGGACTGATGGCTACCACAATTGCAGAGATTGCGGCGACGGCCCAGGTAAGCCATGGACTGGCCTATCACTACTTTGCAAGTAAAGAAGAGATCTTCAGACTGCTTGTCATGCGCGCAATGCAGGGTACAGAGCGTGTTGTGCACGAGGCTCACGTGCGCGAAGGTACGGTTAGCGAGCGGCTGCGCTGGCTCATCAGCGAAATGATCGATGGAGCGCGCAGGTCTGCCAATTACATGCTTATCGTACAGCAGGCAATAATCAGTGAGGCCGTTTCTGCCGAAGTGCGGGAACTGGTTCTCCAGGGCGCGCAGAACTCGCTTGATTTGCTGAGCGAGCTATTCCGCGAAGGCCAGGACAACGATGAGATTATCAGCGGCGATGCGCGACAACTGGCGATGCTCCTATTGTCCTGCGTGCAGGGGATTGTAGCCGGTGCAGTGATGCCTTTCAAGCAACCGGATATCGAAGCCGAAACCATGTTGCGGCTATTCTTAAAGCGCTAAAATTTTTTAACTGAAGTTTTGAATGATTGGTCAATCAAAATGAACGATTAAGGAGATCTGAGCATGGTTATGCCATCGAAAAGAAACGATCTTCCACGCTTCCAACGCTGGTCCAAGAGCTATGAAACCTCCTGGCTCCAGCCAGTCTTCTTTGAGCCGTCTATGCGAACAGTGCTAGAAGTAATTGCAAGTTATGTTACGACACAACCTGAATCCGTACTTGATATAGGCTGTGGAACCGGGCGTCTCTTGCGCTCGCTGCATGAGCGCTGGCCTGAAGCCGAACTGCTTGGCGTAGATCCTACCTTCGGCATGATAGAAAAGGCGCGGGAACTGAGTTCCGCTATAAAGTTTGAGGTCAGCTTTGCCGAAGCGCTGCCCGTGCCGGATGCCTCCATCGAGGTAGCGATGAGCACCTTTTCCTTTCACCATTGGAGCGATCAGCAAGCGGGTCTGCGCGAGATCGTGCGCGTGCTGAAACCGCAGGGCTATTTTTTCCTGGCCGACGCGGTGCAACCAGGCTGGCTGGCGCGTTTGCAGCCAAGATCCCATATGCAGAGGCCGGAGGGCGTGCGTGAACTGTTTCAGCAAGCAGGATTACACGTGCTGCACCAGCAGCTGACCAATACCAAATGGGCTCTCGTCACCGCAGGCAGGAAGGAGCTGGCCGCAGACTAAAAGTTTCGTCGGCGAAATTCTGCTTGCTTTCTATTGGCTGAGAATGCAGGAATGATATTGTCCGCTTTGCGTGCTAGAATCGTCTGAGAAACAAATATGTTTACTGGTGCTAAAGTTGAGAAAGAGAGGCAAACAGATGACGCAATCTTCTAGTTCAGAGCAGGTGCGCGGGCAGGTGCGCTATCTCAGCCCTGACACCCTTCATAAGAATCCAGCCTTTTCGCAAGTGATAGAGATCAGTGGACCCGTGAAAATGGTCCATGTCGGTGGTCAGGATGCCGTCGATGCCCAGGGTAATATTGTTGGCAAGGGAGATCTCACTGCGCAAACGCGGCAGGTGCTCATTAATCTGCGCAATGCTCTGGCCGCCGCCGGAGCTAGACCGGAGCATATCATTAAATGGAATATCTACCTGGTACAGGGCCAATCCTTGCGCGAGGGCTACGCTGCCTTTCAAGAATTCTGGAAAGAGCAAGCTAATCCTCCAGCAATTACCGGGCTCTTTGTGGCCGGGCTGGCCCATCCAGATTTTCTTGTCGAAATAGATGCCGTTGCAGTCGTTCCGCTCTAAAATAGAGTAGCCTGCTCGCCAGCGAGAAGTGAGCGCTACATATGGAACCTTCATCGAGTATGATGAGCTCACAAGCTACATGGAGGTTCCGATTACGCTCTGCTGGTGCGAAAGCCTGATTTCTAGAAAGCAAGAAAAGAGGTAAAGGGATATGCCACAAGCGGGAGGGAACAGAGAGCCGGGACAGGTTGGCCAGACAAAGGCGACAGGCTTCCAGATAGGTGTGCGCAGAACGTTTTCTGTATCCATGCAAGCGGCCTGGAATTTGCTGACTTCTGAGCAAGGCCTCGCCATCTGGCTCGATGCAAAGCCGCCATTAGCGCTGAGAGAGGGCGAGACATATACTACAGTAGAGGGCGTAACGGGAGAAATTCGCGTCATCAATCAAGGCCAGAATATTCGCCTGACCTGGCAGCCACCTGGCTGGTCGAGAAGCTCAACCGTCCAGGTGCGCACAATTCCGGCCGGTGAGTACACAACTATCAGCTTTCATCAAGAATGGCTGCCAGGACCCGGCCAGCGGGAAAGGATGCGCCGCCACTGGCAAGACGTTTTAGCCAGGCTCAAAACCCTGCTGGAGCCATAAGGCGCGTGCTGAATTAGCCAGCAGCGTTTGCTTCCGACTCGGGAATGTGACGTGTCAACGCGTCCCAGTTCGGGGTTGCAAGGCTGGCTTTTTGCTTCAGGCTGGCGAAATCATGATATAAGGCCCTATATTCGGCAAGCTGAGCAGGGGTGGGCTGCTTGTATATTATGCTGGCGATTGGCGTTACGGTAAAAATTTTCAAGAACAGGTAAACCAGAGGCCGCCTTCTGACAAGCTGGGCCTGGGCAGCAGGGATAATAGGATAGCCAAGGGTTTCCAATATCCTATGTCCTTCATCCAGGGCTGCAATGACCTGGTTCAGGCGCTTTTTGTCGCTGGCGGCCTTGCCTAAATTACCCTCATAGGCACTCATAACGCCGTGCAAAGCTAGAATCAGAACCATGTGGCTTTTCAGCCAGGCGTCAATATTCTCCGCAAAGCCCAGCTTATAGCTGGTATGGACAAAGGCTCTTTCCAGCAGAGGTCTCCACGAGCGATCTCCATCTAGCGTCCCCAGATCCATGTGCCCACTTCCGAAACGTATGTTGATAACGCGACCATTTTCTCGTCGCCCACCGTTGGTTTGAAAGCCAAAAATTACCTTTTTTTCTGTGGCACTATTTTCTTTAAGGTACTGTTGCATGGACTCGGCATTCGCATTATTCCCGACAAGCACAATATGCCGGCTTTGATTGTGCGCAAGAATAGGCAGCACGGCCGGAAAATCAGAGTACATCATCGAGACAAAAATGAGATCGTAAACATCATCTGGCTCAAGCGTGCTGATGACATTTACGCTATCAACAGTAGTTTTACATTGCAGGTAATGGCGAATGACAATCCCGTCCTTCTGCAGTTCTTCGCTTCGTTTGCCCCGGGCAAGCACGGTTACGTCGTTGCCTCCCCGGATTAGTACATGCGCGAGATAGCTAGCCTGAACTCCCGCGCCATACACTAAGATTTTCATAAGTAGGCCTCCTCTATTTTATAGACAACTGTTGATTTATTATCGTTTGTCCAATATAATGATCTTACTAGAGCAATCAGCTTGCTTCAATAGGGAAAATTGCTAAATTTGTTCAGTACTCAACAAATACTCGGTTTTTGTTCAACATCTAACAAAATTAGGCTGATTGTTGGCTTAAGAAGCATGGATGGGTTGAGATATAGGCAAGAACTCTGTAGGCGGCATTGGATTAAGAAGTTCGCGCAACGGTAAGGAAGGAGAAGGCTGTGGATAGACGAGTACGTAAAACCCGGGAAGCTATTATGGGAGCTTTCATCGAGTTGCTGTCAGAGAAAAGTTTTGAAGATATCACGATGAATGAAATTGCTGAGCGGGCAGACGTGAATCGCGGCACCGTCTATCTGCATTATGTAGATAAGTTCGATCTCATGGATCGCTGCATAGAGACTCAATTGACGCGCTTGTTTGAAAGCTGCCTCGATAGCAAAACTGCTCCTTTGCCTTCTAAAGTTTCGCTGCTGCATACATTTGAATATCTGGAGCAGCATGCCGTCCTCTTCAGGATGCTGCTAGTGAATAAGGGTATACCCGCTTTTAATAAGCGCCTGGCGGCCGGGATTCAGCAGCATATCAATGAATATATTGATATGTATAGTAATGATTTGAATGTGAGCAAGGAGTTGCTAGCACAATTTCTCACTTCGGCGATCATTGGTGTGCTGGAGTGGTGGGTTATGCACTCAATGCCCCTGCCTGCGCAGGATGTCGTGGAACAATTGTGGTCACTGCAGCAGCGCCTTCAGGTGGTGCTCCCGATAGAGGCATAAAGGGAGATACATTTTTCTGCCTGTTTGTTGTACACTTGAAGGTATCCTCATTTATTCTGGCAGAGGAAGGATTTGTATTCTATGAAATACGGTGTGATAGTTCCCCAGGGCTGGCGGCTTGATCTGACGCATATTCCCGATCCCGGCGAAGCATATGAAGCTATGACGCGCGTGGCTCAGGAGGCCGAGGTGCTGGGGTATCATTCAATCTGGCTTTACGATCATTTTCACACAGTCCCTCAAATTACTCAAGAAATCACCTTTGAGTGCTGGACGGCCACAGCAGCGCTCGCGCGCGATACAAAGCGTGTGCGCATTGGGCAAATCGTTACTTGCAACAGCTATCGTAACCCGGCGCTGTTGGCCAAGATGGCCAGCACGGTTGATGTCCTTTCGCACGGTCGTCTGTATTTCGGGATTGGCGCGGGCTGGTATGAGCACGAGTATCGCGCCTATGGCTATGAGTATCCTGAGGCTCCGATCCGCTTGCGTCAGCTGCGTGAGGCTGTGCAGGTTATCAAGAAGATGTGGACTGAAGAGGAGCCAGTCTTTGAGGGCAAGTATTATCAGATCAACGGAGCTATCAACCAGCCCAAGGGCGTGCAGCAGCCACATATCCCTATGCTAATTGGCGGTGGTGGCGAGAAAGTTACGCTTAAAATTGTTGCTCAGCACGCCGATGCCTGCAATCTTGGCGGCACTATTGAGAACATCAAGCATAAGCTGAGCGTGCTTAAGCAACACTGCGAGGCCCTGGGACGCGATTACGAGAGTATCTGGCGCACGGCTATCGTCGATCACTGCTCTATTGCTGCGACCGATGAGGCCGCGCTTGCCAAACTTTCGGCCGATCAGCGCGGCGACGTCGAGAATCTGCGCCAAAGCCAATTGATTGGTACGCCTGAGATGCTGCGCAAGCGCCTGGCCGCGTACGAAGAGGCAGGTATTCAGGAATTGCTCATCCGCTTTGTGGATGCCACGCAATTGGATTCGCTGCGGCTCTTTGCCCGCGAGTTTATCGCCTGATACATTTCTGTTTGCAGGTGCCTGGCCCTATCATTCAGTCAGGCACCTGTTTTACACTGTTTTGGAATCCTGTTTCATGGAGGGCAAGCAATTTGCCCTTGTTCCTTACGACTCGGGCGCTTAAGGCTTGCGCGCACGAACGAAGGCGCTGACAAAACGTCCATCAATGGCCTCTCGTTCCTCGGGCGAAAGGGAGGTCACAGAGGCGCTTGCCCCACTTGAGGCAATGTCGTCAAGTGAATAGCGCCGGGTGACTTCGATCTCGATATCGACAAAGCCGGCTTCTTGCAACAAAAGGCGGTAGGTAGCTTCTTCGAGTGCTCCCGCCACGCATCCGGCCCAGGATTCCATATCGCGCCGCAAAATTGGTGGCAGGTCTCCTTGCACAACAATATCGGAGACTGCAAAACGCCCGCCGGAAGTCAGGACGCGGTACGCTTCTCGCAAGACTTGCCCTTTGTCCGCTGAGAGATTAATCACACAGTTTGAGATGACCACATCCACGCTGGTGTCAGGCAATGGGATGCTCTCAATGATGCCCTTTAAAAACTTGACATTCTCGATTCCTGCTTCTTTGCGGTTGCGCTCTGCCAGCTCCAGCATGGCATCAGTCATATCGAGACCATAGGCAAAGCCTGTTGGTCCTACTCGTTTGGCCGACAACAACACATCAATCCCACCACCGCTGCCCAGATCCAGGACTTTCTCGCCAGGTCTGAGTTCAGCCAGTGCTGTTGGGTTGCCACAGCCAAGAGAGGCCAGTGCTGCGGCAACAGGGATCTCGCCCAACTCCATCTGCGTATACAAGTCAGAGGTAATGGGGTCACTCTGATGAGCGCCGGAGGAGCAGCAGCCTGACGCGCAACAGGACGACGTATCCCCTTCCGGGGTTCCGAGCACCTGGAGCGCGGTCCGTGCATACCTGGCGCTGACCTCTTGTCGCAAGCGTTCGTCACTTTGGGGAACAGTGTTCATTTGATAGGTTCCTTTCCATTTCTCAGCGGGAGAAGCGCTGCATGCCCTTCTCGTTTGCCTTTACATGCAGAGACGGGATTTGGCAAAAAAGGACGCAATGGTTGGTCTTCGCTGAAGTTTACCGGGTCGGCGCAATGGTTTGGTTGCTCGCAGCAATCACAGCGGGGCTGATAGTCAAGAATATGGCCGCGACGATCCAGCTCAAAGTGACAGCAGGCCAGCAGCTCTTGCCTGAGCTTTTCACGCGCGCGCTGGACCCGTGACTTCGCACCAGAAAAGGAGAGGCCAAGACGCTCGCCCAACTCTTTTTGGGTGAGACCCTGGTACGCAGTGAGGATTAAGGCTTGCCGATCCTGCTGAGGAAGCGAGAGCACCATTGCCCGGACACAGGGGAGCAGCTCACTTATGATGTCATCGTCGGGTAGCTCTTCTGGCATATCAGGTCGTATCTCGGCATCTAGAGAGGTCAGGGGCAAGTTGCGACTTCGGTAGTAATCAATGATAAGATTACGGGTGATCTGATAGATCCAGCTCTCCAGGCGGCGGGCATCTTTCAGGCTTTCCCCATGCTGATGGATTTTGAGAAACACCTCTTGTAACAAATCCTCTGCTGTAGCATCATCTGTAACTCGATGACGAATGAAGTGGTACAAGGGTGTATGAAATGCCTCCCATGCTTGCTCAGCCACGGTACTTATCATTCTTTCCATGTCCTTTCCTCGCTTTACAAGAGATGACGGAGGTTCAGCCAAAAGGACGCACGAGGCTTGTCATATTCAAGTGCAGCACCCTCGCCTGGGCTGAGGTTGAGTGGGAAGCTTGCCCTGGCCGGCCATCGCTCTCTAAGAGCGCCTGGATCAGAGGCAGCTCCCTGGCTATGCTTTCATGATCTGGCTATAAGTGTACCTGATCATTTTGATTGTTGTCAAACGCAACGATAGTGCTGCCAAACAGATATTTGGTTTTTGAGGCACCTGCTTTGCTTCTATCATTTAGCTTGGTAGCTGTTTATGGCTATCCTCAAGCTGCTAGGGCCTTATGTGTCTGGCGCCTGCCTTGCATGTTTTCCATCTCCACGCAAACAATGTACCAGCAGGGTCAGGACGAAGGCCCCGACTAGCAAGACCGGCACCACACTATAGGCTCCCTGAATACTGAGCACGTCAGCCAGGCGACCCAGCATGAGCGGTGCCGTAAAGATAGCCACGCCAACCCCAAAGGCAAAACGTCCGCTTGTGGCGTTTGCCCGAGCAGGGTTTATACTTAGTGCGGCCGAGAGGATGAGCGGGTAGAGATTTGCGATGCCCAGACCGGTTAGCACAAGGCCACCAAGTTTTAGAGGAAGCAGCGGCGAAAGCCAGAAGAGCGAAAATCCCAGGGCCGTTATGCTCAAAGCGACAAGCAAGAGAGGCGTGATTGCTATTTTGCTAGTGAGACGACTTCCTATCAGGCGGCCAAGGACCTCGGCCACGAAAAAGAAGCTCACGCTGGTGGCAGCTTCATTCACACTGAGTACCTCCGTGTTTTTGAGCAAGGCTGCGCTCCAGACAATCATGCACCACTCCATGGCGACGCTGCACACCATTGCCAGCCAGCAAAGCCAGAAGATAAAAGGAACGCTATGCTGTTTCTGCTTCTGGGCCTCTTGTTCTCTCTGTTCCGGAACCTTGAGATGGCGAAAACGCCAATAAAGGAATATGAGGACGAGGAGAGGGACAAACGAGGCAGAGCGCCAGCCAAGTTCAAGCGCTTGCCATCCTCCAATGAAGAGAGGAACCGAAGTGGCGCCAATACTGGCTATCACGTTAGCCTCGGTAAGCGCAGTTGCCCGTTGCCCTTGATGCAGATCGGCCAGCCCGCCTTCAATCGCTGTTCTAACAACAGTTCCAAATGCGCCCATGAGGAAAGAGCCGAGGAGCGCGAGCACGAACGAGGGGCTGACCATAAGGAGCCCTATTCCTATCCACATTCCGATAGCACCACCCCAAAAGCGTGTCCGACGCCGAAAGATGCGAGCTGGAGCGTCGCCAAGAAGGCCAACAAGGAGCGTCGCCAGGGCAAAAGCGCTGGGAAGCAGGCTTGTCTGCGTATAAGTGAGATGCAACTCTGCTTGAAGGAAGAGGGCGAGCGGACCAAGCGCCGCCTGCAAAAAAGCATAATACCCAAGCATCAGATAGGCAGACCAGGTGAAGCCTGTGCGCACAAACGATGAAGGAGGAAGGAGTGCCGCAAGGTGCCTCATTGGTCTCTCCTCTCTGCCACAAAAGGTAACTTTCGTTGTGTTCCTATATGCAGATCCAGCCAGGAAGCTTCCTCCGCCGTGCCTGCGCGGGAAAGGTTACCACAACCGCTGTCAGGTCTGGAATAACGATGCTTGCTCCCGCGTCTAAAAGAACTTGCGCCAGGGAAGGCTCACGCACACCACAGCACTCCATGCCTGCTGCCCGCGCGGCCAGAACGCCACTCTTAGCATCTTCAAAGGCCACGCAGCACGAAGGATGCTTACCCAAGGCCTGGGCTGCCTGGATATAGCAAGCGGGATCAGGCTTTCCTCTGACAATATCCTGTACCGTAATCTGTGCTGCAAAGATCTGCTCAAGACCAAGTTGCTGCAATACGCGCCCAACTTTCCAGCGATGAGCGCTAGTTACCAGGGCCAGAGGCAGATGAGCTGCGTGTAATTGGCGCAGCAAGGCAATAGCCCCCGGTATTTCCCTGTACATGCTATTCTGTTCATACTGTTCGAGCTTGATGTAGACCTCTTCCTGCTCGCGCTTTGAAAGAAGAGGAAACAAGGTTTCAAGCGTGTGGTTGGCCGAGCAGCCGTAGATATGGTGATCGAAATCATCAAGCGTTAAAGTGAGCGCGTATTCTGCGGCGAGCCGTTGCCAGAATGAGGTCACAGCGAACCGCGTATCGACAATGACACCATCCATATCAAAACAGATGGCCTCGTATGGAAGCTGCTGACTATCTTTGCACATGATGTGTTGCCGCATGGCTGCAAGACCTCCTCCCGGTTGTGGCTTAAACCTTCAAGACAAGTGCACGCGTTGATCCTGTATTTCCATGACAATCAGGCATCCCTCATTTGCGCGCAGCGAGAGGACCGAGAGGTCCACCGCTCCTTGACGATCCAGGTGCGTGGAGAGTACAAGATACCCGTGGCTGCCTTCTGCAAGGCGAATGAACTGCTCTTCATTGGTGAAGTTCAGCGCAATGAGCCAGCGTTCATGTGGCCCCGAGCGTTCGTAGACCAGGCATCCCTCGGGAACCTGAGAAAAGGAACTATAGCTACCAACTGTCAGGGCAGTGCTGCTGTGGCGAAGATGGATAAGGCTGCGCGTCAATGTAAGCATCGAGGAAGCGTCAGCGAGTTGGCTTGCAACATTGCATTCCTTGGCATCCTCGGCAAGAGGGAGCCACGGCAAAGCGTTTGCCTGGCAAAAGCCGGCATGAGTACTCTTGTCCCACTGCATGGGGGTGCGCTCTGGATCGCGTCCAAATCCCTGCCCTGGCACACGCAGTTCCCAGGGATCTTGGATGCGAGAAGCCGGAATATGGACATCATGCATTCCGATCTCATCCCCATAGTACACCACAGGAGTTCCTCGCAGGGTCAGCAGGAGCATCATGGCAATGCGAGCCCGAGCCTCGCCAACGCGGCTCGCAATCCGCGATTCATCGTGGTTACCCAAGACGTAGCAGGGCCAGGCTCCAGCAGGCAAGATAGACTCAACAGCATCAACCACCTGGCGAACCTCTCTAGCGGTACGTATGGCTCCAAGCAAGCCAAAATTGAAGGGCATGTGGAGCTCATCAAGGGCCGCACCGTAGTAAGTTACCCATTGCGACCAATCAAAGAGGGAAACCTCGCCGAGCATGAGACGAGGATGATGAGGATCAAGCCGCTCATACTCATCAAGGAGACGGCGTAGATCACGGTATATGCCATGCGTATCAGCATGATCGCGATCGTAGAGATGTAGTTGCGAATCATATTCCCCCAACGGCTTATACGCTGTCAGTTCGGGATATAGGTTAGGAGGATTATCGCGCAGGGCGGGATCTTTGAGAATATAATGAGCGCTATCGATGCGGAGCCCATCCATGCCACGATCAAGCCAGAAGCTCACCACTGCAAACATGGCCTCTTTAAGAGCCTGGCAGCGCCAATTCAGATCTGGTTGCGCTTTATGGAACGTATGGAGATAGTATTGTCGCGTGTGCGCATCCCATTCCCAGGCCGACCCTCCCCAATGGCTGAGCCAGTTATTGGGAGCAGACCCATCCTCCTGCGCATCGGCCCAGACATACCAATCGCGTTTGGGATGCTCTCTTGAGGAACGAGAGGCGAGAAACCAGGGATGCCGATCCGAGGTATGATTAGGGATGAAATCGAGAATCACGCGCAGCGCACGTCGGTGCACTTCTGCGAGCAGGCGATCAAAGAGAGAAAGATCACCAAAGAGCGGATCGAGGTTGGTATGGTCGGTTACATCATAGCCTGCGTCGATCCCGCCCGAGGGATATACAGGCGAAAGCCAGAGCGCATCTACCTTGAGCGTTTCGCTGAGATAGTCTAATTGCTGAAGGATACCAGCTAGGTCGCCATTGCCGTCACCATCGCTATCTTTGAAGCTGCGCACGTAGAGATGATAGATTACACCTGACTGCCACCAGGGAACTGCATGTTGAGGTTGGTTCAATCTGTTATCTGCCTTTCTTGGGAAGACAACTTGTCATAATGACGTCAAGCAAAGATGGCAGAATAGTAGCTTTTTGTGGCGCCTTCTTTGCTCAAGGATTCAAAGCATGGAGGAGCAGGAGGCGCGCACGATGAGCTCTGGCTTGACGATGCGTCGGTACTCCTGCCTTTCATTTGCTGAGCCATCAATGAGATCGCGGAGCATACTTACCGCCTCTTGCGCCATTAAAGAGACGGGCTGACGAATCGTTGTAAGCGGGGGAACGCTCTCGGCCGCCTGCTCGATATCATCAAAGCCAAGGATGGAAAGTTGCGCGGGAAGATGGAAGCCGAGTTGCCAGGCAACGCTCATCGCCCGCAAGGCCAGCGCGTCTGAGGCACAAAAGATTGCAGTTGGAGGTCGAGGGCGCGCAAGGAGCTGACGAAGGCGCTCTGTGGCATCGCCGGGCGTGCGTGCTGCACAGCACTGTTCATACCCCTCGTGCCATTCAAGCCCTCGATCCTTGACGAAGTGTCGAAAGGTGGCAAGTCGTTCGCTGACCCCGGCATGCTCAATTGTGCCAACAAAGGCCAGGCGCCTGTGTCCTAAATGGAAGAGATATTCCAGACCCAGTAAGGCTCCACGCTCTTCGTCAAGAGCAACCAGGGGCACAGTAGTCTTCGCGCCGGAGGCTACAGCCACGCAGGGCGTTCGACTCTGCTGCACCATCATCAGCAGGGTAGCATCATCGGGAAGATTGCCAAGCAGGAGGAGTCCATCAAACCAGCGGTTGAGCATCAAGGTCAGCTGGCGCTGTGCCGTCTGGGCATCGTAGTCTGCATGCCCTAGCAGTAGCTCAAACCCTTGCTCATGCGCGGCTTGCTGAAGCGCACGGGCCAGCTTGCTCAAAAAGGGATCGCCCATATCGCGAAGAATGGCTCCCAGGACACCCGTGCGTTGTGTGCGGAGCGCCGTGGCAAAGGGGTTGGGCTGATAGCCCAATCTCTGCGCGGCCTCCATGACACGAGAGATGGTGGCCTGACTAATCTTGATACTGCCCTTACGTCCGTTGAGCACACGGGAGACGGTGCCCACAGAGACGTGGGCCGCCTCAGCGATATCCGCGAGGGTGACAGGAGAGCGCAAATCCATAGCCGATCCTTTTCTGATATTTAAGAGGGAGAGCCTCTATATAACACTACTTCGCAGCATCTCTCAGCGGGCGAAAGAAGGCGCGTATGTCCTCGACGAGCGCTTGCGGCTGCTCCAGGGCGGCAAAATGTCCACCGGCTGGCATTTCTGTCCAACGTTGGATAGTATAGAGGCGCTCGGCCAGCGAGCGCGGGGGAGACGGGATTTCATCCCGAAACATAGCTATGCCCGCTGGAACCTCGATGCGCTCGCGATAGGCCTCATAGCCCTGATGAGCTGTCTCGTAGTAGAGACGCGTCGAGGAGTTGATGGTCTGGGTAACCCAGTAGATCATCACATTCGTCAACAGTTCATCCTTTGTAAAGGCCCTCTCAATCTCACCATGACAATCGCTCCAGCTGCGAAACTTTTCAATAATCCATGCGGCCAGGCCAACCGGCGAGTCGTTAAGGCCGTAGGCGAGCGTCTGAGGGCGCGTTGCGTGCTGGTGACTATAGCCTGACTCATCTTGAATGAATTGCGCGCGCTGTTCGAGCCACTGGCTCTCGGTTTCATTTATGGCCTGCTGACTCAGAACGGAGCGGGATGGCTGCATATTCAGATGCATGCCGATAACCCTGGCGGGAGCCGAGCGAGCGAGCTCTCCCGTGATATAGAGTCCCCAGTCGCCACCCTGGGTCGCAAAGCGCCGATAGCCCAGCTCTTGCATTAAAGTGGCAAGGATCTTGGCGATGCGGGCTACAGTGACTCCGCGCTCGTGAGTAGGGCCGGAGAAGCCATAGCCGGGGAGCGAAGGCACGATGACATCGAAGGCATCTGCAGGATCTCCACCAAAGCGCTCTGGCTCGCTCAAGGGTCCAATGATCTTATACATCTCAAAGAAGGAGCCGGGCCAGCCGTGCGAGATAAGCAAAGGGAGAGGTCGCTTTCCTTTGCCTTTAATGTGTAGGAAGTGGAGATGGGTACCTGCGATTTGGGCGCTAAACTGAGGAAAGGTGTTGAGCAAGCGTTCCCAGGCCCGCCAATCGTAGTTCTCTTGCCAGTAAGCTACCAGCTGCCGCAAATAAGCAAGGTTTGTTCCATAGTTCCACCCGGCATCCGACAGCGCATCAGGCCAGCGCGTTCGAGACAGGCGCTCTCTGAGATCTAGCAAAACTTCTTCGGACACCCGAATCTGAAAAGGAGCAGGAATCATGCAACACTTCTCCATTCTGCTCTCGCCCATCGATAAGAAAGCCGCCGTCAGATCGTTCATCCAATCAAGCCGTGTAAAGCAATCGATAGACGTATAACGTTTGCACAAAATAACTATAATGTATGGGGCGATAGATGTCAAGGTTTCTGGGTGCCAATCGTCTCACGAAGGAGGGCAAATCAGCTCACAATGCTAGCTGGAATATAGCTTCTAGTTCCTGAATGTGGTGAAAAGCCTGATCGTCCGAGCCGGGAAGGGAGATATTGACATAAAAGGATCTACAGGGTTCTGAGCAGAGCAAAGCATCTTGACAATTTTATTATCAGCATGATACAGTGAAGCGACAACGATGTCACAAGAGTTTACATTTTTTTACATAGTAGTGACATCGCTGTCATCGCGAGTGTTGAAAGCCTTTCCAGAGCATTTGTCAGGAGCAGGATTTATCCAACATGATGTATTTAGTGAGAGGTGATCGGTTTGAAAATTGGAATGCAGTCGCAGACGACGAATGGCAGCCTGGCGCTGCAGCGGCAAAAGGGGCAGAGCGAGCAAAGAAGCGCTATGCAGAGAAGGCGTACGCACCTGAAAGATAACATTGCTGGTTATCTTTTCATTCTGCCATCCATTATTGGCTTTGCGGTTTTCGTGGCCTATCCGCTGGTTTCTTCTGCGTATTATTCGTTAACGCATTGGGATGGTAACACACCAGCAATTTTTGTGGGCTTCAAGAACTATATCTACATGTTCACCAAAGACCCATCCTTTCTCCCATCTTTAAAAGCTACAGCGCTGTTCACCATTCTCAGCGTTCCGTCATCGCTGATTCTCGGACTATTGCTGGCGGTTTTGCTCAACCGCAACTTGCCTGGCATCAGACTATTTCGTACAGCGCTCTACCTGCCGGCGGTCCTCCCCTCTATCGCAACGCTGACGTTGTGGAAATTTATCTATAACCCACAATTTGGCCTGGCGAATCAGGTACTGAGTTTCCTGCATCTTCCTACGAGTGACTGGCTGAGTAGCGACACGATGGCTCTGCCGGCGCTTGTCATCATTGGCCTGTGGGGAGTTGGCAGCACGATGATTATCTTTCTTGCCGGTTTGCAGGCTGTGCCCCAGGAATTTTACGAAGCTGCCAGGCTGGACGGAGCCGGGTCGCTGCGTCTTTTCCTCCGTATTACGCTCCCTATGATTAGCCCGATACTCTTTCTGCAGCTTGTCTTGCAAATCATTACAGCTATGCAGGCGTTCAATCAGCCACAAGTCCTTACAAATGGGGGACCAGGTTTTAGCACAAGGCTGCTCATGTTGAGCATCTATGCTAATGGCTTTGGCGGCTTGACCCAATCTCCGCAAATAGGCTATGCCCTCGCCCAGGTCTGGGTGCTGTTGCTCTTCATCATAGTTGTCACCATCTTTACCTTCCGTACATCCTCCATCTGGGTGTATGAAGAGAGCTCTATCGATTAGCGCACATCAGTCTTGTGGGTAGAGCCTTAGATGTAACGATGTAGAAAGGAATATTTAGCGATGCGCATGGAACTTACGCGCGCTGGCAGACAAGCAGCAACTCGGCGCCAACTTTCCAGGGCTGGTGGAACGACGGCCTGGTATATCATTGTGATCCTGCTATGTGTAGGCATGCTTCTCCCCTTGCTTTGGATGCTCACGATTGCCCTCAAGGGCGACAATGATATTTATCGGCTTCCGCCCCAATTTTTCCCTAGCGAGTTTCATTGGAACAACTTTATTGATGGGATACAGGCTATCCACTTTGAACGGCTTTTCTTCAATTCTGTTGTGATTACGCTGCTCAATACCATTGGTTCGGTGATTAGCTCGACGATTGTCGGCTATGGCCTCTCGCGCATTCGGTTTGTTGGACGTAGAGTCTGGTTCTACATTTTTGTTGGCAGTATGATGCTCCCCGGTATTGTGAGCCTGATTCCTATGTTCCGTCTGTATTTGCAGATCAATATGTATGATACCTGGTTTCCGCTTTTTCTGCCTGCCTTCTTTGGCAATCCGCTCTTTATCTTTCTGGCACGTCAGTTTTATCTGACCATTCCCTATTCGCTGGATGAGGCTGCAAGAATCGACGGAGCTGGCCATTTTACGATCTTTACCAAGATTATGCTTCCGCTGACGCGCCCTGTCTGGATTACAATGGCAATTATGGCCTTTACCGCTACCTGGAACGACTACTTGAATCCGCTGGTCTATCTCTATTCTGATACCAAGTGGACGCTCTCGCTAGGTATGGCCTCGTTTGCTGGCGCGTTTGCGGGGGTTACAACGACAAAATGGAATCAATATATGGCAACGAATCTACTCTATATGTTGCCTCCCTTGATTATCTTCTTTGTGGCTCAGCGCTACTTTATGCAGGGTTTAAGCGCTCTAGGTACTTCTTCGCAGAACAAGTAAGTTATCCCGGGCGAAAGGGGCCATATTAGCTGCCCTTTTCAGCCACAAAGACAGCGTTGTCTCTATGCTTACGATTCGTTGTGAAAGGAGGAAATATGCAGCTCCAGGCGCTAGCAACGCGGCTAGAAGCGTATATGGATTCATCTCCGATTATATCTATTCAGAGGAGGTATACATGCAAAGGATAAAGTCATTCCCGACCTCGCTGGCTTTACTTCTTTCCCTTTTTACCATGATATTTGTGGCGGCCTGCGGTGATACGGGAAGCAATGCCAGCAGCAGTAGCAATGGTCCTGTGACCGTCACTTTTATGACCTGGGAAGCCAAAGATACGAACAAGGCAATTGATGCTGCAATGCAAAAATTTATGCAGCAGAATCCTAATATTAAGGTGCAGCGCATCGAGTCGCCCAATAGCGATTATGGGCAGAAATTGAGCTCCCTGTCGGTTGCTAAGAAGTTGCCGGATATTTTCTGGGCCGGCAACGATACTGAGCAGCAGTATGGCGGTCAGGGCTTGCTCTATGATTGGACAGAATATGCCTCTAAGAGCGACAACAAACTTGACTTTAGCAAGTTTGCTCCTGCTTCTATTGAGAACTGGAAGAATAACGGGAAGCTCTATGGCCTGCCTACCCTGATGAATACCTATGGCGTCTGGTATAATGAGGATCTCTTCAAAAAAGCTGGCTTATCGCTGCCCAAGCCTGGCTGGACCTACGATGAGATGCTGCACGATGCTCAGGTTTTGACGCAGAAAAGCGGCAGTAAAGTGACGCGTTATGGCCTGTGGAATCCACCCGATGATCCCTTTGCAGTCAGCGATTGTGCGGTTTCGGCGGGAGGCCAGTCTTTTGCCGATAAGACTGTCAATCCAACAAAGGTGACAGCCGGCCCTGAGTTTATTGCCTGCGCCAGAAAGTATATTGATGCTGTGCAGAACGGCTATGTTACGCCGCCCAGCTATAATTCGCAAAACAATCCGCTGATGGATAACGCTCCGCAGGCTTTTGTCTCCGGCCAGATCCCCATGTTCTACAATGGGCAGTGGTTTGCGCAGACCTTTTTGCAGTCGAAGCCCAGCTTTAAGTATGGCTTTGCACCTTTGCCCGTTGAAAAAGACGCAGTGCAGCCCTATGATGCAGTAGGCATCTGCTCGCCATCGTACGTCAAGAATCCTGATGCGGTCTGGAAAGTCATGCAGTTCCTGGCTTCTGGCGTTTGGGAATCGGTCTTGCCCAGCGCACCAGTTGCTCCAACTGCCTATCTACCTTCTTCCAACGCTTACTTCGATACGCTCAAGTCTGATGGGCTTACCACAGTAGCCGATACAGTCAATTACGAGCTAAATACGCAGAAGAAGCTGGGTATCCGCTTCCTATCGTCCTGGACGCAGAAGGGGCAGGATATCATTACCGCCAATTGGGAGAATGTGCTGTATGGTAAAACTCCCGTTGAGGCCGGTACACAGAAGATGGTTCAGCAATTGAATGATCTGATCCAGCAGAGCTCAGCGCCGTAAGCATTGGCGAGCGCTGATTCTTTTGGCGCAATTTTCCTATCCTCATGGCAAGGGCGGGGAGCACATGTTCCCTGCTCTTTTTGTGCCTTCTGTACAAGCAGGCTAGGCGGCCTTGGGAGTCGAGCTAGCCATGCTATGTTAGCGGGAATGAAAAGAGCCAGCGAGGCTTGCCCTATTTAAGCAGGCGATCGCTGGCCAGAGTCAGATTTGCCGGGTGGACGAACTTAGTACAGAACTCGTACCAGGCGAGTTCTGGGGTAGACGAACTTAGTACAGAACTCCATAGCGCGACGGGGGCCAGCAGAGTACCGCATAAATCTGTGTCATGGCTGCCTGGTCGATCATCTGCGTAGTGGGCTTAGTGGAATCGAAGCGGAACAATCCGGTTGCGGCGTCGCGGTATTTGCTCCATACCGTATCGGCATAGGTCTGCATGGCTTGCACGTAGCTCTGGTTATGATTGACTGAGTGCAGAAGCAGCAGGTTTTTGAAGAAGATCGCGTTAAATGGTGCGGGCTGCTTATAGAGGTTGTCGCTGCCGTAGAAGGCCAGGGCCGCGCTGGCGATATTCTCGGCCTTTTGCAGATAGCTCCTATCGCCAGTGATTTGATAGAACAGTGTATTGACGCCAACGGGCACGCCCTGGTTATAGCTCCATTGCGTTTTCTCAATGTTTCCCGACAGGTCGATGTGGTCCCAGTAGAGGCCGTTGGGGGCTAAGAGATTGGTGTTGGTCCAATCATACATCTTGCGCGCCCAATCCAAATACGAGCTATCGTGGGTGATCTGATAAAGGCGCAATCCAATCTCGGCGCCAGGCATATTGGAGACCGTATTGCGGTCGTGGCTCCATGAGGCCTGCGTCCAGAATACGCCGCCAGGGGCGGGATGGCTGGCATCAGTGTCCCAGCCTGAGATGACTAGCTGGAAAATCTGCTTGGCGCGGTCCAGGGACGCCCGATCGCCGGTCATTAAATAGAGCTGTATCTTCTCAAGTCCGACCCATTCGTTATCGTCGTAGAACTTGTCTCCGCCGTTGCCATAGGGTGGGCGCGGATAGGAATCGTAGCCGGCGACGCCAGTAGCGCCTGTGGTATTCCAGTAGTGCTCCTGACCCTGAGCGCGATCGGCGAGATCCCGCGCAAACTGGCGACCGGTTATGCCGGGAATATTGGAAAGGTCAAGGGTTGCAATGTGAGCCTGGGAGAACGGCCATTCGTAGGAATAGGTGTTATCACCAGACTGAACGGGATACTGTTCAAGGTAGAGATGGGAGCCGTCTTGCTTATAGAAATATTTTTGCAGCGCAACATAGGAAGCAAGTGCTCGCGACCAGTTATCGCTGTTTCCCAGGGCCATAGCCTTTGCCTGTCCCCAGCCAGATGCTCCCAAAAATGCGCTGCCAAGGGCGCCACTTAGAAGCAATTTAACTGTTGTTCTGCGTTTCACCGATTGACCTCCTTGAGATATCTCCTCAGCTTCAGCGCTGAGTTGTCCCCTGTTCTTGTAAATAAAAGACAACGTTGTCTCACTATGACAACGTTGTCTAAACCTTAACATTAAAGGCAAAAGATGTCAAAGGGATGAGATTGAAATAGGAAGATTGGATGCTCTATACTAGAGCTGTTACGCTGCCTGACCCTTAAAGCGTGATGAAGGTAGTTTATGGCTACTGGCTGAACTGCTTATGGCACAGGTGGCAATGTAAAGGAGGTTCCTGGATGTCTTTCGAGCTTCAACAGAATGCCTGGTCAGCATCCCCGCGCAGTATCTCTCAAGATGAGGCCCTGGATGAAGTTAAACGCTTATTGGGCGAGAACTTGCCCACAAGTTCGCTCTTTGCAGCCTATAAGCCCTTACGCGACTGGTTTGCCAGGCCCGCAGAAATTGCCAACATTCATGGGATTGCCCACGAGGCAAGAGTGATGATCTGGCAAGAAATCCTTGCCCGTTTGCTGATCAAAGAAGGCGTGAGCCTGGATCAAGAGGCGTTACGCTGGGCTGCCGCGACCCATGATTTACAGCGCCTTGATGATGGCAGTGATTTTCCCCATGGGAAGCGCGCGGCGGCCTGGGTTGAGCGGAATCTGAAGCAGCGACTTCCTGAAGCTACCCTCAAGATGGTTATGTATCTCGATACCTGGCACGTGCCGGCCGACGTGCATGCTCCAGCCATGACGCCCGAATTAGCAGTGTTTAAGGATGCCGATAGCCTGGATAGGGTGCGCATATATGATCTCGATCCGCAGTACCTGCGCTGGGACTATTCAAAGAACCTGTTGCAATATCTTGCGCAGGCGCTCTTTATGGAGAGCGAGGCCAGGCGCCAGCCTGGAGAGGTGGACCTGTTTGAAGTGGTCATTGAGGCGGCCGTAGCGCTTGGCCTGGTCAGAGCATGAGTGCCTATCGCTGTATAAACTAGCAAGGCACTCTATCTCTTCCAGCTAGAGGGAGCGCTTCGGCTGGAATGTTTGCACTCTGTCAAAGAAGGGAAGCGACACGAAGCTCTGGCCAGAGTAGAGAAGGCCTAGTCCTACAGTTGTAGTTACACAAACGTCGTCTACTCTGTGCTCTCACTCCTGGGAGGATACCCAGATTTCTGCTCTGTTGTCGTGTTCGTGCATTGCTCGTTGCCAGGCGACCTTCTTGGGCATGCATCCATTGCTGTTCCGAATGAGATGCATTTCCCCATGTGCGTGTGAGCTGGTGATCATTCCCACAGGCTCACTTCCCTGAGCGTCGAACACATCAGACGGAGACAGTATGTTGCTATCTGCCCGGAAGTGTAGGGTCTTCCCTGCTCAAGCCACCAGGTGATGGCATCAACCAGTTGCGCGGCTATGAGGGCGGGTACGAACCCATCTGCAAAGACGCGGCTCTCGGCTATCTGCTGGCTGCCCAGAGCGTATGCAAGGGCCTGAAGGCGTTCGCTCAAGGATTCGGCTAAATACGCCCGCATTTTTGTCACAAACCAGGAACTTCCCCTCTTGCCAAGAAGCGCACAGTACAGTCTCTCATAGTGAGCGAAATGCTCGAACATTTTCACCCACGGCTCTGGTGCGCGCTGCCCTTCCAGAGCCGGTCCAAAAAGCTCTCCCCAGGGATCTACAGAGGATTGCGTGTCGAAGCGGTTGATCATTGTGCGGCGGAGCGGGTCAATATCGCGCACGACCGTGAGCACCATTTCCTCAAAGATTTTCTCGACCAGATCGTATTTATCCTGATAGTAACGATAGAACGCGGCCCGGCTCACCATTGCCCGCTCAGCAATCTCACCCACGGTGATGGCATCAAAATGACGCTCTTCTATCAAAGCAATCAGCGCCTCCCGCAGGAGTTTCTGCGTACGGCGCACGCGCAAATCATTGGAGTTTTGAGACATTTTGCGCCTCCTGTCACATACGTGACATTTCTTCTCGCTTGCTCCTTGTTTCGCGTGAGGAAACAAGCTACTCTTGGGATACGACAGAGTGTCATACGATGATGATCGTGTCACAGAAGAACTATTCCGTCAATATGCCTCTGTATTGGGGTAGCACAACAAGAGCAGTTGAACAGATGTTGGATCGATAGAAAGGAGCCCAATGATGGCTCAAGAACACGTACCGGTTTTGATTGTGGGAACTGGTGGCGCTGGTTTATCCCTCTTCCTCTTACTACGCCAGCAGGGGATTCCCTCGGTGCTGATCGAGCGGCGGAGCGATATCTCGATCTATCCGCGCGCGCGCAATCTCAATTTTCGCACGCTGGAAGTATTACGCGGGCTGGGCTTGGCCGCAGAGGTTCGCGAGGCTGGAACAAGAATCTCGCAGGTGATTTCCAAAGAGACCCTTGCCTCAAAACAAGAGGATATATTCGATCCTACCACACTGATGGAACATTCAGAAGCCCTCAGCCCAGACCCATTCGGATGGCATTGTCCGCAGAGTCGGCTCGAACCAATGCTCCTGGCAGAGGCGAAGCAATGCGGCGGCGATGTGCGTTACAACACAGAACTCGTCTCTTTCACCCAAGATGCGACTTCCGTGACTGCAACGCTGGAGGAACGTGTCACCGGAAGGTCGTATGTTGTTCGATCAGTCTACCTGATCGCCTCTGATGGCGCTCATAGCCACATTCGCGAGGCGCTCGGCATCCCATCGCAAGGGTTTGGAGTACTTCCCGAGCACTTTATCTTCGTCTACTTTCGCGCTCCTTGGCAAGAGCTTATCGCAGGCCGCGAAGCTGACGCGTTTACGATTAAGAACGCGGATGTCCAAGGCATTTTCCTGGTCGTCACGGATGATCTCGGCATGTTTATGATTACCTACCGGCCCGCGCTTGGAGAATCCTCTACGGACTTTACTGCTGAACACTGTAAGGATCTGGTCCAGAAGGCGATAGGGAAACCAGATATGGCTGTAGAGATCGTGGATATTGCACACTGGCAGCCAGCTGAAAGCGTCGCTTCGCAGTTCCAGCAAGGGCGCGTCTTCCTCGCTGGCGATGCTGCTCATACCATGCCTGCCTACAAAGGGCTTGGTGTTAACACGACTATTCAGAGTGCGCAGAATCTGGGTTGGAAATTGGCCATGGTCATCCGTGGACAGGCGGCTCCTCAACTTCTGACAACCTACCAGGAGGAGCGGCATCCCGTCGGATGGTTTGCCGCCAGGCAGTCGCTCACTGGACCGGGAGCAGCCTGGCTGTCGAAGGGAACGAAGAGCGAACTCTTGCCTGTGGAGAAGGACCTCCCACTCTTTTATCCCATTGTGGGCTACCGCTATCGCTCCCAGGCGATTCTCTCAGAAGACGCCGCTGTAGAATCGCAGGATGAGATCACGCTGCTGGACAGCGAGGAGCTCAGCGGTCTTCCTGGAACACGTGTCCCACATCTGTGGTTGGAGCGGCAAGGACAGCGCATCTCGACGCTGGATCTGCTCGATGGTCGCTTCGTCTTGCTGACGGGCACAGGTGGAACTGCCTGGGGCGAGGCAGCAGCAGCAGTTGCCGAGAAGCTGGGAATCAGGCTGGCGGCCTACCGCATCGGGGCAGATGCCGACTTACTCGACTCGGAGAACGGCTGGCAAACGAAGATGGCTATGTCGGCTGAGGGTGCAGTGCTGGTTCGACCTGATGGCTTTGTGGCTTGGCGCACCAATACCCTCCCAATCAATGCTGAGCTGAAGCTTGAGCAGGTGCTTTCGCGCATTCTGGGCAGGTCTAGTGCTCCGACCCATCTGTAAATGAACAGAGGAGGAGAGAATGGTGAGAGCAAATCCTCGTTTTTTCTCACCATTCTCTCCTCCTCTGTTCCCATGTGGAATTGCGCGCCAACTCCTCTCCTCGCATGGCGGGCGAATGATATGTTGTTCTTCTGCATCGCATTTCTACGTTCCACGCATCTCTTTCGTCAAGAAAACCGAGAACAGCAAAGCAAGCTTCTATGCCTTTTCCTTTTTTCACAGGCACATTCATCTTCTTCTCCTGAAGAGATATGGACCACAGAGTTCAACCAATTGAGCCAGCGAATCAGAGGCTCTTTTGGTAAATAACCAGCCTCTCTCTTTTGCCTACCATCTGGCCTGGTCAATTTGGCGACACGCACATCAAGCTCTCGCACGGCTTTACCATTACGAGCGCCGAAGTGCTCTTGCAGGTCATCTACAACTGTAGGCCTAGAAAAGGACGTGGCCTGAAACGTCCTGGCCATAGCGCTGCTCAATTCCTACGCTTCGGGTTCTGCCAGGAAAGAGAGGCCCAAGGATACGTTTTTGGGGTCGCAGCGCCCATGAAACGAGTGCGAGTACGGCGAAGGCGAGGGGCCAGAACAGGCTGCTTATGGCGGCGCCGCGCGCTGCCCACGATGCTGCCGCTCCCGTCATTTCGAAGAAAATGCCTGCATAGGCCCATTCCTTGAGCCGGGGAAAACCTGGCAGAAGCAAGGCAATGGTTCCCAACAGCTTCCATACGCCAAGGATTGTGAGCAGGTATACCGGGTAGCCAAGCTGCGCCACAACAAGTATCACAGAGTCGCCGGCGAAGAGCAGGACTGGCCCATGTATCAGATCCGCTATTCCACCTGTCAGAAGTTCGCACGTGAGGATGACAGTAGCAATCCAGTAGGCAATTGTTTTCAGCTTGATCAGGCCGCCTGCTTGCAAAAGGAGTATCGCGATCTTGTGGGTTCTTGTGGCCATCTTGCTTATTCCTTTCTCATGCGTTTCCTGGTAACCAGGGCTTTATTGCCGTCGAGCTCTCCGAACCTTTAAAGTAAATGGCTCAGAGGGTGTATGGATAGCGATGATCAAAATTTTGCGGCAATAGAAAATCTTTCAAACTTTATCTCCATTTGTCTATCTGGAGCATACCATTTTTATGGCCTTGTGAGAAGTACCACTTTTTGTTACAATGGCTATGCCATTTAAACATGTGAGCATGGCTGAAATACCCTGTTCCTCTCAGCGGGAGAACGACTATGCCAAGGCGAGCCTTGCCAGGCAAACGGCCGGAGATAAAGCTTGATGCAACGCTGCCGGTTCCGCTCTATAAGCAGCTCTATGAACGCTTACGCACTGCTATTCTCAGTGGGCTATTGGAGCGTGGTGCGCGTTTGCCCTCCACACGCGCCCTCGCCAGTGAACTTGGCGTAGCGCGCATGACTGTAGCTCTTGCCTATCAGCAGCTGGTATTAGAAGGCTACCTGGAGAGCAAGGTTGGACAAGGGACGGTGGTAGCGCGCTCTTTGCCCGCGGCGCTCTTCAGCGCTGAGATCGACAGTAAGCAAGAAGCGCAAACAGACGCCAGTAAGACAATCCCTATCCAGGTCGCTCCATATCTGCCCCGGCTCAAAGATGTACCGTGGCCTTCGCGCGGAGAGGGGCAAACTGGCGGACCTTTTGCCGGTGGCGAGCCTGGGCTCGAACTGTTCCCTTACAAGGTCTGGGCGCGTTTGATCGCACGCCGCGCCCGTCAGTCGATGCATGAATATGCTCACTATCAGCCGCCGGCCGGCTATTTTCCCTTGCGCGAGGCTATTGCTGCGCATATCGGCGTCACACGCGGAGTGCGCTGTACTCCCGAACATATTATGATTACCGCTGGTTCTCAGGGAGCGCTTGACCTTGCCGCGCGTACGTTGCTAAGTGCTGGTGAGGCGGTCTGGCTGGAGAATCCTGGCTATTTTGGCGCTCGGGGAGCTCTTCTAGCAGCCGGAGCGCGCCTGGTTCCAGTGCCGGTTGATGAGCAAGGGCTCATGGTAGAAGTTGGGCGCAAGCGCTGCCCGGATGCGCGCCTGGCCTTCACTACTCCCTCGCATCAGTTCCCCACGGGCGTGACTATGAGCCTGGCGCGCCGTATGCTCCTGCTTGACTGGGCCAGGAATACAGGCGCGTGGATTCTTGAGGACGACTATGATAGCGAGTTTCGCTTCAGCGGGCGCCCTTTAGAAGCTCTTCAGGGATTGGATAACGAGGGGCGGGTGCTGTATATCGGCACCTTCAGCAAAGTGCTCTTCCCTGCTCTGCGCCTGGGTTACCTTGTCGCGCCCGCCGAACTGATCGAGCCTTTGCTGCTTCTGCGGCGCTCTCTCGATATGCACCTTCCCATGCTAGAACAGATGGCCCTTTTTGATTTTCTGCATGAAGGCCACTATGCCCGCCATTTGCGCCGTATGCGCCATCATTATCAGGAGCTTCGCGATCTGCTGCAGCGCGAATTGCAAGCGCAGCTAGGGGATCTGCTCGAAGTGCGCGCCCCCGATGCCGGAATGCACCTGGTTGGCTGGCTGCCGCTGGGGAAAGATGATCGGCGCGCCTCCCAACTGGCCGCCCGGGCTCATATTCAGGTTCTGCCCATCTCTACCTATAGTTTGGAACCCCTGGCGCGCGGAGGGCTGGTCTTTGGCTATGCCGGAACCAGCCAGGAGACTCTCCCCCGCGAGGTGAAACGGCTGCGTGCTGCACTTGCGCTCCTCTGAGCGTATTGTGCACGCTGTACCTGTGAGCTTGCTGACAATGTTCTTGCTGCAGCGAAGAGAGGCAAGAGACTCTCCCGCCTCTACTTCCTGCTCGGGGTAACGATATCGATGCGCTCGAAATCGTCAGGCCCATAGCGCGGCCCTGAAACGGCTTCTAACGGCAGAGCTGCCTCGATACTGGCAAGATCAGTAGACGTGAGCTGAACCTTGAGCGCGCCCAAATTCTCTTCAAGGTAGGCGCGTTTTTTGGTGCCCGGAATAGGAACGATATCATCACCTTGAGCCAGCACCCAGGCCAGGGCCAGTTGGCTGGGCGCGCACTGCTTCTCCCTGGCAATTTCCGCTAGTTTGCTTACAAATTCCTTGTTGCGCCGGAAATGTTCGGCCTGAAAGCGTGGTTGGCTCTGACGCCAGTCTTGCTGGCCCAGAGCTTGCATGCTCTGTATACGGCCTGTCAGCATGCCGCGTCCAAGCGGAGCATAGGGCACAAAACCAATTCCCAACTCGCGACAGGTAGGCAGGATTTCATGCTCCACGTCGCGCGTCCAGAGCGAGTATTCGGTCTGTAGAGCTGTGATGGGGTGGACTGCGTGGGCCCGGCGGAGCATGGCCGGTGAGGCCTCCGAAAGGCCCAGATAGCGCACTTTTCCGGCCACAACCAGTTCGGCCATTGCTCCTACCGTCTCCTCGATGGGAACCTGTGGATCAATACGATGCTGATAGTAAAGATCGATGACATCAACGCCCAGGCGTTTGAGCGAGGCATCGATTGCCTTGTGCACGTATTCCGGCGAGCCTGCTACGCCCTCTATGTACCCGCCTTCGCTACGTACAAGACCAAACTTGCTTGCAAGAATTACTTGCTCTCTACGGCCCTTTATGGCTCGACCAATGAGGCGCTCATTCTTGCCATGTCCGTACATGTCTGCAGTATCGAGAAAGTTCACGCCCAGATCTAAGGCATGATGGAGTAAGGAGATTGATTCGTCTTCGGAAGTCTCGCCGTAAAACTCTGAAAGCCCCATACAGCCAAGGCCGAGCGCTGAGACCAGGGGACCATTCTTTCCGAGCTGTCTTTGTTGCATGTAGTTGTATCCTCCAGGATGCTTTTTTCACTTCACTTTGTTTTATAATTGAGAGAAATGCGGCAATGCCAGCAGACGTAACAAGAATAAGCAAGGAGGCTTGTCGCATTCCGTGTCTCAAGTATGCAAGAAAGATTGCTAAGGAACAATTCCCTAAGACAGACTAGTCTAAAATCTACTACCCTGATAGGATATAAGCGAGGCCTATGAAAGATGAACAGCGCAGAGCCGAGCTGGCTCACTTCCTCCGTACGCGCCGTGAGCGCCTTTCCCCGGCTATGTTCCACTTACCTTATGGGGCGAAGCACAGGCGCACACCTGGACTGAGGCGCGAAGAGTTGGCCCAGGTGGCCGGGATCAGCCCGACCTGGTATATGAAGCTAGAGCAGGGACAGGCCATTCAGGTATCTGCCCAGGTGCTTGAAAGCCTTGCGCAGTCTCTCCAGCTTACGCCTGGCGAGCGCAATCATCTCTACCTGCTAGCTCGCGAGCAGCTTCCTTTGCCTATGCAGCGCCATACTCCGCAAATTAGCGAGGAGTTGCAGGGCGTGCTCGATGCGCTTACCCCTTATCCCGCCTTTGTGGTGAATGAGCGCTGGGATGTCGTCGGCTGGAATCTGGCCGCCTCCCAGGTCTTTGCTGATTTTGCCGCCTTCTCTGACTGGGAACGGAATCTTGTCTGGATTATGTTTACGCAGCCTGATCAACGTGCGCTCTACGTCGATTGGGAATGCTGGGCTCAGCATATACTCGCGCTATTTCGGGCAAGCGGTGGGCGTGAGGCTGACGAGGATTGGTTTATTGAGCGCCGGGATCGTTTGATGCAAGCGAGTTCCGAGTTCCGCGAATGGTGGCAATGGCATGAAGTAGGGGATGCGCACACTGGCAACAAGGAGCTCAATCATCCGCTGGTCGGCCCACTTGTGCTGCGCGCGACCACTCTGCTGGTTGCCGATGATCCCAACTTGAAGCTATTTGTCTATACGCCCCTGCCACAAGCCGATACGGCGCAGAAACTGGTCTGGCTGGTGAGCCCAGCCCACACAGCCAGCAAAGCGATAGAATGAGGGAGCAAGCGATGTTCCCTCGAAGGACCGAGCTGATCTGCGCTTGTCCTGAATGCTTCTCTGACACGTTCAATGTTGAGTACAGGGAATCAGCTGCCAAAGCGCAATTGTCTTGAGCGAAGCGCCGTTTACCTGGGCAGTCCTCCAGTATCTAAGCACACAAGGCGAGCTGGCTCGGGCTTGCCGGCCAGGGTTCCTCCATCTGTCACGACATACAGGAGATGCTGCGCTCCTTCGCCAGCGTCAAAGGCGACAGCTGTGCAGCCGCTGACTCCTTGCTCTGGTTCCGCAATCGTAAGGCGAGTTCCGTTGCGCGCAAGGCGCTCGACAGTGTTCAGGGGATGGGTGGCTCCATAAAGGTTACCTTGTTCGTCAAAGGTAAAATCGTCTAGAAGGAAGTGGCTGGCATATATAGCAGGCTCGCCTGCTTGCTGCTGTTCCAGGACTGGAATGCGAATGACGCTTGCTCGCTCTGAGTTGGAGACAAAGACGGCTCCTGCAAAAACTTTGATCCCATTGGGACCAGGGAGTGAATTCTGCGATGAGCGTTTGGAGAGCAACCTGTGTGTGAGCCAGGGGCTGACCTGGCGCTGGACAAGATCCACTTGCCAGATGGTGGCTGTAAACGAATCGGCGGCCAGAAGTACTTGCTCAGAGAGGCGCGTCATACCATTGAGAAACCTGGCACCCGGTAGGTTGAGCCATTTTTCGACCCGTCCATGTATATCAATATGGAAAATGCTTTCAGGTCCTTGAGGTTGTCGGCTGCAGACGAAGAGCCCATCATTGGGCGCCGTTACGATGCCTGAGACGGTGCCATCTAGGCGTGCAACCACCTCTTGTGTGCCAGCAGATGTATGGCGAATGATCGCGCCATCCCGAAAGCTGGTCATAAAGATATCTCCGTTGGCGCTGATTGCGAGATTTTCTAAAAAGGTGCCGCTGGGAAAGCTTGCCAGGGTTTTTGCTGGCACGAGCAATAGTTCCCCTCTATCATGCCGGGAGAAGTTCTTCCCGGTTGGGGCACCAGGAATAGTGTGGGTCATGGGTATCCTTTCATAGTCAGCATGTGCGCAATAGAGCTTTTATCTTCTTATAAATCACTATAAGAGAGTTATGATCTTTCTACAAGGAGGCACTTTTGTGTGCTTTACTTACCGGAAGGTGAGCATGCTGAAACCGGGAACCTGGCTGGAAAGGATTTGGGGTCCGACGTATGAAGTGCGCGTTGGCCCGGCGTAGGCATGCTTTAGAAGGATGGGAAGTATATCCTCCTCGTTTCAGGCTATTGGCGGACGCCATCAATCAGTGAATTGCTTTGCGCAAAAAAACAATAATAAATTTTTTGCTTCAATCAGGAATGAATATAACCTGTTATGCCGCTATGCTCGATATGTAGCCCCAAAGGAAGATCCGGGACAGAACGTTTGTAGTTTTCAGCAGTGGGTTTATACAAGGAGAAAGAACATGATCGAACAGGCGAGCAAGCAGGATGGTCGGACTGATTTTGATTTCTTCATGGGCACCTGGAAGGTGCATAATCGGCGGCTGCGGGAACGTTTAAAGGGCTCAACGTCCTGGGAAGAGTTCGAAGGAAAGACTGTTGCGCGCAAGATTCTGGGTGGATTGGGCAATTTCGAGGAGTTTACCATGGAGCGCGAGTCGGGGGCGGGGGAAGGCATAACGCTGCGTATCTTTAATCCTGAGTCTGGGCAATGGAGCGTCTATTTAGGAAATAATGTCAGCGGCTTTGATCCGCAACCGGCCATTGGTGAGTTTAGGGATGGGCGCGGCGAGTTTTATTCGCAGGAATTTTTTGCGGGCAAGAGTATCTTCTGTCGCGTGATCTGGTCAGCGATTGCTCAAGGCTCATGGCAATGGGAACAGGCATTTTCAACCGATGGCGGCAAAACCTGGGAGACCAACTGGATTTCAACCTTTGAGCGTCTAGCCTGAGATAGTCGCTCACGCGCGTTACATAGCAGACTTTTTGTAGAAGCCAGCAAGCCTGGAGGCAGTATGAAGATTGGTCTGGGGCTACCAGAATCGATGCCCGGCATACCGGGCCAGAAGAGCCGAGGCCGGCCCTTTTTCTAGCCTGAGCGTTTTTGATCGCCTGGTCTATGAGAATTATGAGCCGCTGGCCACACTGGCGGCAGTGGCAGGGGCGACGCAGCGTATTCGCCTGCTGACAAGCGTTCTGCTGATGCCGTTGCGCAACCCTGTTCTCGTGGCCAAGATGGGAGCCAGCATCGACGCACTCTCTAACGGCCGCTTAAGTCTTGGCGTAGGTATTGGCGACCGCGCGGAGGATTTCCAGGCGGTAGGAGTTCCTTCTCAGCAGCGCGCTCGGATCTTTGAAGAGCAGTTAAGCTTAATAAAGCGTGTCTGGTCCGGTCAGCAACTAGACGAGCACATGGGAGCAATGGGCCCGCCGGTTGTCTCGCCCAACGGCCCTGAAATCTTGATCGGAGGCTATTCGCACAAGGCAGTGCGGCGCGTGGGTAAGTGGGGTGATGGCTATATCGCTGGTATTTCGAGCCCGGCAGAGGCTCTGGATCTCTACCGTGAAGCTGAGGCGTCCTGGAAGGCTGCCGGCAGGGCAGGCAAGCCGCGCTTTGTTGGCGCTTTCTGCTTTGCCCTGGGTCCCAAGGCCCTTGAACGGGCTGATCGCTATCTCAAGGATTACTTTGGCGAAGAGGGCCTGGGACTACCCATTCCCGCGACACCAAAAGAGGTGCGGCATACGCTTGAAACCTACTTTGAGGTGGGAATGGACGAAGTGCTTCTCTGGCCATGTATTCCCGACCTCGATCAGGTCGACCGGGCTGCAGCGGTTGTCAGTGATCTGCTGAGCCGGCATGCTTCCTGACAAAGTTAGCTGGCGGCAAAGGGAAACTTCTGAGAGCGCTTGAGCATATCGCAAGCGCCGCGCGTCTAGAAATGCTTTTCGTTGTCGATGGGCTTTCCACGAGGCACGAATTATCGTACCCGTTTTGCGCAGGCAGCACTACTTATCGATTCTGGTGAGTTCCCTGCCTGCTTGAATTCTTCTGCGCGCGGCGGTGGGGTTTTGGCTTGAGAGTGGGGCCGGCAATGGCGCTAGTGATCTCGCCTAGCCAGTCGGCCAGCTGTTCGGGCGAACAGGGTTGCTCCTGCTCTAACCACCAGACAGTAGCACCGATGCCCGCATACGCGATACAGCTAATCTTTAGATCGGTGGGAGGGGCGCCAGCTTCCGGCTCTGTGGGAACTCTGGCAAACAAAGAGCTAAAGCGCTTTTCAGTATTCTGCAGAAATTGGCGCGTAAAGTTGGGGTCCCCTTGTGGACCAAGCATCACACGGTAGAAGTCGGCAAACTGTTGGATATGCTTGAGCAAGTTGAGCGGCCCTGATGCGCCTTCCCGGGATTTCTGCTCACGTTGCTCGCTGGTCCTGGCCTCATTTCCAGTGAGGTCATAGAGCTCGGCCATATACTGGTTGAGCAAATCATATTTATCCTGGTAATGGCGGTAAAACGTCGAGCGATTGACCATGGCTCGTTCCGTGATGTCGCTCACCGTGAGTGCGGCAAATCCCTTCTCGATAGTAAGTTCTATGAAGGCCTGCACGAGTAGTTTGCGGGTGCGGCGGACCCGTAAATCCTCGATCTCTGCTGACTTTTGCATCACTTTTTTCTCCTGTGTTGCATACACAACGTTTGACATTTCTTTGCTGATTGACCATCATTCTATCCCCTGCTAAGCTTTATATGCAACAGCGCGTTGCATAAGTAATGATCAGGAAGCGAGCCTGGGATAAGCTTCTTGCGAAAGAGGCAGAAGGAAAGATATAAATGGAAAAGAAGGCAGAAGTTAGTTCTTTAAAGGAACGTATAGGCTTATCGGTCGTGCCCGCCGATCCAGCGGCGCTTATCGCTAATCTTGTGGAGATAGAGGAAGCCGGCGTTGAACATATCTGGGCGGGTAGCCCACCCTGGAATCCGGATTTACTCACGACGCTGGCTGCGGCGGCGATGCGCACGAAGCATCTCAAATTGGGCACTTCTATTGTGCAGGCTTTTGTGCATCCTGTGCACCTGGCGCGACAGGTTTTAAGCTTCAATGCGCAGGCTCCGGGCAGATTGCGCCTGGGCATTGGCTCTTCTTCGCCAGAATTTGCCAGGCGTGTGTACGGTATAGAAATGGGATCGCCTCTTGCCTATTTGCGCGAATACGCTCAGGTATTGCGTACGCTGCTACACCAGGGCGAGGTGAATTATCAGGGGCGCTACTTTACTACTAATGTTCCGCCGCAAGCTTCGACGCAGATACCTGTGTTCCTGGCAACGCTTGGCCCGAAAGCCTTTCGCCTGGCCGGCGAAGTGGCAGATGGCGCCCTTCCCGTTATGTGTCCGGTCCCTTACCTGCTCAATACGGCTATTCCGGCCATGAGTGCGGGAGCCGCCGCAGCCGGGCGCCCGCGTCCGCCAGTTGTGGGCTGGGTGCCGATAGCCCTCACCGAGGATCGCGCGACCGCCTTGCAGATAGGGCGGCAGGCCATGAGCATTTATCCAACCCGGCCGGCCTATCGCAACATGTTCCTGGCCGCAGGCTTTTCCCCGCAGGAGATAGATAGCGTTTCCGATAATTTTATCGAAAGTGTGCTAGTCTATGGCGATGAAAGCAAGATACGCGATCGCTTGCTTGAGCTGCTTGCCCTGGGAATCGACGAGCTAACAATCGGTGTTATCCCGGTCTCTAACGCGACGCAGGAAAGCCTGCGCCTGGCCCGGCTCATCGGTCGGCTGTAGGGGTAGCGCTTTATAAACGCGTGTGAGTTCCTGATAGAAAGTCAGGAACTCACGTATGTCCTCGACTAAGTAGCTATGACAGAAGAGGCTTAATAAGCCAACCAGGCAGCGAAAAGAGGCATTGCAGCTTGTTGGCTTTTCAGGACTTCTGGGCTGAGCGCAGAACTAAATAGGCCTGGGGACCGGTGAGAGTGCGGTTGACCGCGAACTTCCAGTATGATATTATTGCCCCATCTGTTATTGACCGTGGCGTGTCTTTCCTCGCACCGCCAGTTTAGAAAGGAATACCGTGATGCTTACAAGTGCATATTGCGCAACATCGATCCCTGGCATGAAGGATAGGAGTTCCAGCGAGGATATTCTGAGAGTGTAACGTTGAGATAGCCTTTCGCGTTCTACTGTTCTCACTTATAAATAAACATATCCTCTTTTCGAGCTCCTTAAGCTGTATCCCTCATTTTCGGTGATCTGGCCTTTTATCTTCTTCCCTCACATGCTGGTGCTCTCTGTCGCGCATCCTTCCCCTGACTCCGCTCGTTTGTTTTGAGTTGGAGCAGGATTACTTGTGCCATTTTGCGCTTTCTGAATACCATTTTGAGGAGCATCACTTTGCGTTCACCCGGTTCGATGACGAAAAAACCGTCGCTTCAGTCCTCGATGAAGCGTTTTCCCTTAGCCAGAGCTGGTTCTAGATCCAGGGCCAGCAAGCCAGCTCATATACGTAGCAAAAAGTTTTTGTCGTACTACAAACCATACATGGGTCTGTTTTTTGCGGATATGGCCTGTGCATTGATTGTCTCAGCGGTTACACTGCTGCTTCCGTTGTGCGCGCAATATATCACGCAAAATATCTTAGGAAGTAATTCGCCCCACAAGCTCAATGACATGTATCTGATGGGGGCGTTTATGCTAGCACTGGTTGTTGTCCAGGCGCTGTGTACCATGTTCATCGACTATCAGGGGCATATGATGGGGGCCAGGATGGAAAGTGACATGCGTAGCGAATTATTCGAGCACTATCAGAAGCTCTCGTTTAGCTTTTATGACGAGCAAAAGGTAGGTCAGCTCATGACCAGGATTACCGACGATACTTTCTGGTTGGCAGAATTATATCATCATGGTCCTGAGGATATCATCGTGACTCTTTTGACCGTCACTGGCGCTTTTATTATCCTTGTGAAGATCAACGTCGCGCTTACGCTGGTTATTTTTCTCTTTGTGCCGATCATGACTGCCTACGCGCTATACTTCAATAAAAAGCTAAAACGCGCGTTACGAAAAAGCAAAGATAGGATTGGCGATATCAATGCGCAAGTTGAAGATACGCTGGCTGGCATCAGAGCTGTCAAATCGTTTACCAACGAAGAGTTTGAAAAACACAAATTTGCCTACGCCAATCATCGTTTTCTCAGCAGCCGCAGAGCTAGCTATAGAAGTGAGGCGTACTTTTTCGGCGGCCTTGGTGCGTTCTCCCAACTCATTACTATCGCTGTGATCGTTTTGGGTGGCATCGCTATTGTTCACGCCTCCTTGAATCTTGCGGATTTGCTGACCTATCTCTTATGTGTCGGCATTCTCATCGATCCCATTCGGAAATTAATCAATTTCAGCAGGCTCTATCAGGATGGTATTACCGGATTTCAGCGGTTTATGGAGATTCTGGAAATAGAACCGGACCTGCAGGATACGGCGAATGCGCGTGAGCTGACCCTCGTGCGCGGGGAGGTGGAGTTTCAAGATGTGAGCTTCAGGTACAAAGAAGACTATAAGGATGTTGTGAAGAATCTCTCGCTGAGGATACGAGCCGGGGAATACGTTGCCCTGGTCGGTTCTTCCGGCGTTGGCAAGACGACGCTCTGCTCGTTAATTCCGCGTTTCTACGAAGTCAGCGCGGGAAAGATCTTACTGGATGGTCATGATATCCGCGATGTTACCTTGCGCTCATTGCGTAGGAATATTGGCATTGTCCAGCAAGATGTCTATCTGTTCGCCGGGACTGTCGCAGACAATATTCGCTATGGTAAGCTTGACGCCAGTGAGCAAGAAATCATTAAGGCGGCCAAACAGGCGCACGCGCATGATTTTATTATGGCGTTACCGGATGGGTATAACACAGACATTGGTCAACGCGGCGTCAGGCTCTCAGGCGGCCAAAAGCAGAGACTGAGTATTGCGCGCGTCTTCCTCAAAAATCCCCCGCTTATCATTTTTGATGAAGCGACGAGTGCGCTTGACAATGAAAGTGAAAAGGCTGTGCAGGATTCGTTGGAGAAGTTAGCCGACAATCGCACAACGCTTGTCATCGCCCATCGTCTATCAACCATTCGCAATGCTCAGAGAATTGTGGTGTTATCTGAGACCGGGATCGCTGAGCAGGGGACGCATGCAGAACTCATGGCCCAGAATGGCGTCTATGCGAACCTGCACAACATGCAAGCTAAAATATGAGACCAAATCTAAGATTTTGACCGTTTGCTAATGCCTTACCTTCATCACCGAATGGGCATCAGCTTTCTTGGCTGGCCTGCTGAAATACGAGAGATCAGTGCGTTTGTTGAAGCTCCTGTTTCTAGTAAGTAGCAGGAGCTTCTTGCTTCTCTCTGCCTGTTGAATCGGGATCAGGCCTGGAACGAGCCGATGAGATGGAGCAACTGCTCTCGCTCACGTGCCTCATTTTCAATGGGAAGCAGGTGCAGCATAAGTTCAGCCAGATCGCTTGCCAAAAGCTCTTCCAGGCGTTGGCGCACGGCTGCTTCTGTGCCGCTCACTACCATGGATTGGGCCAGGGCATCTATTGCTCTTTCGTCTCCAGCCAGAGCTCCAGAAAAGCCAGCTTTCGCGAACATATTTGCGAAAGGCGCAAAGCGCACGGCTGTTTGCACTCCCTGGCGTACTTTTGCCTTAACTTTTGCTTCATCTGTGCTCAGGGCGACGCGGATATGGGCGATGATAGGAGGAGTAGGGCGGCTTTGTGCCTCGGCTCCGGCGCGTAGGGCTGGCAGGGCCGATTCTAACAGATAGGGAAGCGGGCACATCCAAGAAATTGCTCCATCAGTAATTTCACCGGCCAGGCGGAAGGCTTTCGGGCCAACTGCCGAGATGAGCAGAGGGACCGTAGCGCGCCGTGGTGCTATTGGCCCATAGGCGTTCCGTGAGGTATGTTCCACGTGGAAAAACGTGCCGTGATAGGAAATTGCTCCATCCTTTAAAGCACCGCGTAGAATCTCCAGATATTCTTTGAGATACGGCAAGGGCGCAGTCTGCGCCAAACCGTACCAGTCCTGGATGAGCACATGATTGCCAGAACCAATCCCTAGCCGCAAGCGCCCAGGCGCAAAATCGTGTATGGCAAGTGCCTGTTGAGCCATTACCAGAGGATGGCGCGGATAGGTGGGAACAATTGCCGTGCCAAGCCTGATCCGGTCAGTGTGTGTGGCGACTACCGCAAAGATTGTCAAGGGATCGGCGTTCCCCGCTCCCTGCATCCAGACTTGTTTAACGCCTGCTCGCTCTGCCTCTTGTATCCTGCTGAGCGCGTCAACGCTATCGCCGGCCTCAATAAATATCCCGAGGCGCTCATGTATGGGGCGTACAGTGTCAGCGCTTGAAGGCTGGTTTTCCTGTTGCATCTTGTGTCTCCTTTTTCATTCGACCCGAAAAACTTGCTTATTTCATTCGACTCGATATCTTTGTGGCATCTGGACTCTGCCATCTGCCCGAATTATTATGGAGCAACATTGCTGCTGAAAACAGGAGTGTGTTATATCATAGGTGTGGAAAGTAACAGTTTTAGACATCGCTTACGAGGGTACTTTTTAAAGAACAGGTGAGGATATGACAGAAAGCGTGAAGCGCCGCGCGGGATTGGCTGACTTTTTGCGCACCCGGCGCGCTCGCCTGCGTCCAGAGCAATTTGGCTTCCCGACAAAACCTTCGCGACATACGCCAGGGCTTAGACGAGAAGAACTGGCCCAACTGGTTGGCGTGGGCATTTCCTGGTACACCTGGCTTGAACAAGGGCGCAATATTCAGGTCTCCTGTCAAGTTCTCGAACGCCTGGCGGACATCTTGCAATTGAATGGGGAAGAACGTTGCCATCTGTTTATTCTGGCGCGAGGTCCAAAGCCGCTGTTGGAGCCGCGGGAACATGAGATCCAGACCTCGCCATACCAGGCGATTCTCGATGCATTGGGGGCCTGTCCAGCATATGTGCTTGATCGGCGTTTGAATGTGATTGCCTGGAATGAAAGCGCCAGCCGCGTCATTGGCGACTTTACGCATCGCTCAGAAGAACGGGCGCGCAATCTGCTCTGGTCTATGTTCATGCTCCCCTCTTCGCGAAAGCGTTTTGCCAATTGGGAACGTGCAGCAAGAGGCTGTATTGCACGCTTCCGGGCCTTGAGTGATCAGTATCCCGATGATAGATGGTTAGCAGAGCTGATAGCCGATTTGCAAGAGGCCAGCCCGGAGTTTCGTGCTTGGTGGCCCCGGCATGATATCCTCTTGAGATGCAAGGGCTCCAGCGAAATTCAGCACCCGCTCGTCGGCTTGTTGGCCTTCCAACAAACTATGCTCGCGGTTCCCGAGCGATCCGACTGGCAAATGGTGGTCCATACGCCCTTGCCGCAAACCGATACAGCTGCCAAACTAGATGCGATCATGAGAGCGGAAGCCAGGCTACGTTGGCAGGATGAGATAAGCTAGTCGTGCAAAGTGTGCTCGGCCTGGCTGATGCGTATGCGTTCCGCATCAGTTAATCGTTAGCATTCTCGCGTGCTGAAAACCAGTAGTACCTGGAGCGAACTTTTGGCCCGCATTGTGCATCATGTTATGGTACCCTACGATACCTTGCTCCTGAGACTGCAGAACCTCAATGGATTGAGGACAGGAGCGAGGATACTGTGATAACGAAAGGTGCCTGATGGACAAGACCCTTACTGATAGTGAACTGGTGCGAGCAGCACAGGCCGGTCATGTTCCAAGTCTGGGGCTGTTGCTTGAACGCCACCGCGCCGCGATGCGCGCAGTAGCCCTCAGTCTGCTTGGCTTTGGCCCTGAAGCCGAGGATGCTGTGCAAGATGCGACCCTGCTGGCCTTGCAGCGGCTGGGAGAGGTGCGCGACCCCCATGCGGTAGGGGCCTGGCTGCGCGCAATTGTGCGCAATGTGTGCCGCATGCGCCTGCGCGCCCAGCGTGCTGCTCCTATCGCTGATCAGAGTTTCCTCCCTCAGCTGCCCGTGGACCCGCCTTCGCCTGAAGAGGTGTTGGAGCGCCACGCTTTACGCGACTGGGTTTGGCACGCGCTCCAGGAGCTGTCCGAGCCATTGCAACTTGTGGTGCTGCTGCGCTACTTCAGCTCAATAACCTCCTATGAGCAGATCGCTGCTCTCTGTGGCGTGCCCATCGGTACCGTGCGCAGCCGACTGAATCAGGCGCGGCGCAAGCTGGGTGAGCGTCTTCTCGCAACGGCAACCTCTATGCATGATGATGTGGCCGTACTCACGGCGCGTCGCTGGCGCGAGGTGCGCGAATTGTTCGCGGCAGCAGAGCAAGGCGACGTTCGCTCAGTGCTGTCCGAGTTCTGGTCAGCAAACCTTGCGCTCCTTGGGCCAAAGGGGCAGCCGTGGCGGGGTACAGAAACGCTTGCTCAGGTCATAGAGCGAGACCTTGCGGCCGGTGTACGCCAGCAGCCGGTGGAGATCCTGGCGAGCCAACGCCTGACCATCATCGAAGCTAAACTCCTCAGTCCCCCTTGGGACCCGAAGCATTGCCCTCCTGGCGTCGTGTGGGTGCTCATGCTCAAGAAACAGCGCGTGGAGCGGGGTCGCCTCTTTCATCTGCAGCCTCCTGCCGCTGATCCCGCCTGAGCCGCCATCTCGCTGGCGAAGATGCAGCGAACTTTTGCCGCCCTTTGTGCATCTAGTTTGTGACCCTTTCATCAGAGGAGGGAAGCGAGCGAATTCGTTCGCTCGTCACCAAAGAGGAGAACACAAACGATGAGTCATACAGCGAACAAAGATGCGTTAGCACAGGGCACGCACCATCTCATCATTGATGGTATAGAACAGTACTATCATGTCATGGGAGAGGGGCCAGTCTGTATCGTCCATTCAGGCGGTCCCGGCGTCAGGTGGGATTACCTGCGCATGCCCCTGATTGAAGCCTTTCTGAAGCTGATTTACCTCGAACCTATTGGAACCGGCGCTTCTGGACGCCTTGCTGATCCGCGTGGCTATACGCTGGCAAGGTATACGCGCCACGTAGACGCATTGATTGATCATCTGGCGGTGGGGACCGTGTATTTCCTGGGGCATTCGCACGGCGGATTTGTTGGCCTGCGGTACGCGCTTGATCATTTGCAGCGGCTCTCCGGGTTGATTCTGTACGACACGTCCCCTACGACGGGGCCGGAGTTTGGGCAGAGCATCGAGGAGGCGTTGCAGCGCTTCGCGGCGCGTCACTCCATTCGTCCAGAGGTGCCGAAGCTCCTGGCCGCCGTGCGGCGCGTCTTTGCGGCCGAGGCGCAAGCGGCTGCGACCGACGAGGATGCCACTCGCGAACTGCAACAGATATTCCCCGTCTATTTCGCTGACTATTGGGGCCGTGAGCGCGAGTTTGCTCCGCTGCGTGAGTCAGTGTGGGCATGGAGCGACCCACTTCGCGGACAGGAGCCAGAGCCTTATGATGTGCGTGGCGAGTTGGGTCGCATTGCTGCGCGGACGCTGGTTCTCGCGGGGCAGGAGGATGCTATCTGCGTG
Organism: Ktedonosporobacter rubrisoli; assembly: GCF_004208415.1. GTDB lineage: Bacteria > Chloroflexota > Ktedonobacteria > Ktedonobacterales > Ktedonobacteraceae > Ktedonosporobacter > Ktedonosporobacter rubrisoli. The sequence goes on from NZ_CP035758.1 coordinate 1,819,049, forward strand.
CCCTCCTGGGCACAAGTGCTGCATGCAGGTCTACCTGTTTCCCAGTTGGTCGTACTGCCGCATAGCGGGCACTTCGGCCATCTGGAAGAGCCACATGCATTCGCTAGCGCCGTGCGGAACTTCGTTAGCTAAGCCGCACAATAAACATGTAATAGAGCTAAACAGGAGTAAAATAAATAGATGGACGAAATGATATTATTGCACAGGATTGAAGCAACATTTATGATGCAGGGCTACTATCCTTATGTTGAGGGGCTGGTCTGGCCCATAAATGTGCCTGGCGTGACGGCACGGAGCTCTCCCACACAAAACACCTTGCTCAACCTGGTCGGCCTGGCAACCTTTACTAAGGCCAATGTGGATAAGGGCATTGCGCAGGTGCTGGCAAGATACCGGCAGGAGGGAAGGTTCTTTTGTTGGCTTGTGGGACCAACGAGCCAACCGAGCAATCTCGGTGAGCGTCTTACCGCTGCCGGACTGAACTATCAGGGAAGCATCAAAGGCCTGGTTTTGCGCAACATCGATCAGGCGATCAAGAGCAATCAAGAAGTCAGCGTCAAGGAGGTTCCCTTCGTCGCGTGGAATGCGCACCTTTCCATGATAGCCGAGGCTTTCGGTCTTGACAGAGACGCTATGAGCATAATTAATCGCTGTTATGAAGTGATAGAGCAACCAGTTGCTTTCTATCTTGCCTATGTGCCAGACCAGGAAGAACCGGTTGCCACAGCGGTCTCCGTGTTTGATGACCATGGGATTGTGGTCTTGCTCGGGGCTGCAACCCTTGAAGCCTATCGAGGCAGAGGGATTTACACAACGATGGTAGCGAAACGTCTGGAGGATGCACGCGCCAGGGGAGCCACAACCGCTATTGTGCAGTCTGATCCAGAGACCTCGGCACCCATTTTGCACACCCTGGGATTTGAGCAGGTCTGCTCTCTTGATAAGTATGTTCCTGGCGATAGGTCATAGGACGTCTCGCAACAAAGTCTTCTGACCACTGTTTGTCGAGATCAGGCGCACTACTTCGCCTGCGATGCATGGCGCTACAAAATCGCGCAAGCTTCATCAAGTGAGTCGGCGCCTGAGACATCGCCGGAGGCCAACGTCTGTTAGCTGTGGTGAGCAGCAAGGTAGCTCCAGCGCGTGATATGCGTGCTCAGCAGCTGCGCCAAGGCATCGGAGGTGGGTCGTGACCAGTCCATTTGGAGCTCGGCTGCGACCGCCACCCATGACATCAAGATCACGCCAGCCTGTGTCAGCCGCAGCAGGGCAGCCGTCTCAGCTTGCGCACTCCACGTGGCACTCGCATCAGTGACGACATAGACCTCGTAGCCTGCTTCTTTAGCAGAAAGCGCGGTCATGGCAATGCCAGCATCGGTGGCAATGCCAGACAACAGCAGCTTTTTTCTTCCAGTTTGCCTGATGGCATCAGTGATCCGTGGATCTTCCCACGCACCAATAGTCGTGCGGTCGATGGGAGGGAGGTCAGGAAATGCCTCACGTAACTCTGGAATCAGTGGTCCAGGCCCTTGGGGATTGGTAGCGGCACTTGTGGTGAGTACGACCGGAAGGTGAAAAATATGGGCGACACGAGCTAGCGCTGCGATATTCTGTTGCAGCGCCTGCGTTTCTATACTGCCCGTAGCCAGCATCAAACCTGTTTGATCATCAAAAAAAATCATAACAGCATTCTCAGGCGTCAATGGATTGTTCATTCACATGTTTCCTTCCAGGATAGAGCAAAACCGTGTTAGCTTGGTCAGGTAAGTCAAAGCGGAGGAGCGTGCCCGCATTTCCTGGTGACACGCTCAATATGAGGAGAAGGTTTCAGCACGTTGTTAGACAGTATATAACCATCTTTTCTTGCGTGGAAATTCCTCCAATACGATAAGCGCTCATCGCCCTTAGTGTAAATCTCACTATTCCTGCTAGCAGATTCTCCGCAGTCGTTTTCTTGAAAAGCGATCATGAGGGCGAAAGCCCAGCTACGTTGGCAGGATAAGATAAGCTAGTCGTGCAAAGCGTGCTCGGCCTGGTTGATGCATGTGCGCTCAGCATCAGTCAAGCGCCAGCCAAGCGCGCCAGCGTTCTCGCGAGCCTGCCGGATGTTCTTCGCGCCTGGAATGGGGATCACCAGCGTCTCTGCGCTCATGAGCCAATTGAGCGCTACCTGGGCGATAATTTTTCCATGGAACTGGGCAATCTCCTCCAGGACCACAAACAATGGCTCCAGTTGCTTTTGTTTCAACGGAAGTGGCGTCGAAAAAACGCGCCGCAGGAGTGGTCTGCTCTCTCCTCTTTCTTTTAAGAAATCCAATTGTTCCAGGTAGAAAAGGAGGCGATAGGCGCCCGGTATTGGCACTGTACCAGCGCGGTACTTGCCCGTCAGAATACCTTCGGCCAGTGGGGCATAGGCAATCAGCGTCATCTGTAACTTACGGCAAGCATCCAGCACTCCATTGGTCTCGGGATAGCGCCTTAGCACGTTGTAGCCAACCATCGTAGATGCCAACGAAATGCCGTGAGAGGCCAGGCGTGCCTGCGCCTGTCGCATGAGGGATGTGCGAAAATTGCACAGACCGACCGCGCGCACCTTGCCCATCTTGACGGCTTCGGCCAGAGCATCCATGTAACTGTCAAGCAGACTCTCAGCGGGAGGGAGATGGAGTTGATAGAGATCGATGCACTCGACGCCGAGTCGCAGGAGGCTACTATCCAGCGCTTTGAGCAATCTGGCGCGTGGAGATGCGCGGGTAAACGATGGCGTAAAAAGGCTGGGAGGTGCGAATTTGCTCGAAATCGTGATTGGACGGCCATCGCGGCGCCGAAACTCTCCAAGCAAGCGCTCCGATTCGCCATCCCCATACATAGGAGCCGTATCAAAAAACGTGAGGCCGGCATCAAGGCAGGCGCGATACGTTTGGCGCAGATCCTCGCGGGCAGTGCTTCCATAGCTGCTTTGCTTCGTCCCCCAACTCGCTAGGCCGATACCCAAAGGCGGGACTGCCACTTGTGAGGTGCCCAATTGGCGCTGTTCGGTTGTCATCATCGTTCCCCTTTTCATGGATTGCCAGAGCACATGCTAGAAGAGCCCTTATCCTCAATGATCTCAAACGGAAATTCGGCTCCGTTCTACCACGTGTCAAGTATCTTTACATAAGCAGTAGCTTTGACTATACTGTGGGCAAACAAGTGAGGCAAGAAACAATATAACGGGCTGTGTCGAGTATCCGACACAACAGGCCCTCTGTCGAGAAACTGGGCAATGTTAGATAAGGAAAGAGCTTCGATGAGCCACACACAAGAGCCGGTCGATTTACGCGTACGGCGCACTCACAAACTGCTATGGGAGGCCCTGCTAGCATTAATGGGCGAGCGGGAGTTTGAAACGCTCACTGTGAAGGATATTTGTGAGCGGGCGATGGTCCATCGAACTACCTTCTACAACCATTATGAGGATAAGTACGATCTGCTCAGGTGTGGTATGCAGGAGACGTATGAAATGCTTATGGCGCAGAGCAATAGAGCTAATGAGGGCGCTTCCACCTACCAGGTGTTTTTTGTCCATGTCGCGAGCCATAAACATCTCTATCGGATTATGCTCTGTGGCCAGGGCGGGAACGACTTTCAAGGCTGGCTGCGGGATCGTTTCATGGAAAGCCTTGAGGCGAAAATGCAGCAGGCTGAACAGGCGGGAAAACAATGGGGAGCGCCTTTACCCCTGCTGGCTCATTTCTATGCAGGAGCGATCGTAAGCATGCTCGCCTGGTGGATCGTCAACGATTTGCCTGCTTCGGTCGAACAGATGGCTCACTATCTCCAAGGCCTCATGGTCGAGCCGTCTTCACTGCAGGGCGAGGCAAGATAAGCGCTCTTCTTGCGCAAAGCGTTCATATGTTTCCCTCATTGAATGAATTGAGGCGGAACGTGCTCAGCTAGCCAGACGCTATCGTTGCCAAGATAGAACTTGATCCCTTGCTGATGGGCCTGCAAGGCAGCTATTTGCAAAATGGCAGGCTGTGAAGTTCGGCGAAGCGCCACCTGCCTTGCGGTTTCCTTGTCGGAGGAGAGATGCGTATACTGCCGGCCCATAGGTTTCAGGCCTTCACGACATATGGTATTGGCAGCACTGCGAGTTGTGCCGTGCCACAGGATCTCAGGGGGAATTGCAGGCTCCTTTGTGACCTTTTGCGGAGTTGAGTGCCCATAGTAAGCGCGTATCAGGCCGTCACGTATCTCATAACGCTTCTTTTCAGATTGTGAAATTACTGCTGCGAAGTCGCCTTCTTGCACATCTCGCCAGGCACGACGCCTCTGTAAAGCAGCGGCTAAATCCTGAACAGAGACCCAGCCTTCTGCATCAAGCGTCAAGCTAAACTGTTCAGGAGCGTGGCGCAAGGCGTAGGCCATTGTGCGGCTTAACTGATTAAGGCGGTGTTCTTCCATAACTTACCTCTTCTCTCGCGTTTATATTTCCCCAAGTATAGAGCAAGGATAATGTTATGTACAGGTAAGATCGGCCGCCAGAAACATTCCGTCAAGCAGAATCGATATGCTGCGAACTATTGGCGCGTTTCCGCGCGTATTGCCGGCGCATCTTGGCCCGGCTCCCGCAGCCTTCCATGCTGCACCATTGGCGGCTGCCGTTCTTACTGGTATCAAGAAAGAGCCAGCCGCAATCCCCAACTCCCGGGCATTCTTTGACTTTCTTCACCTCTTCAGAGGTCAAGAGTTCTATGGCTGAATGCACCACAGGCCACAACATCTGAGCGAGAGCAGGCGCGCGCTCTGTCCAGTCCCATTGCAAGCCATGAGTTGCAGGAATGAGCTGGGCGTGCGTCGTGGCCCTAACGAACATAGCTTTCAAGTTATCCAGATCGCTCTTCTCTGGAAACGCGTTGCGAGCGAGGGTGGAGAAGATGCGATAGAGGGTCTCCCGTAGGGTAATGGCTTGCTCAAACGTCGTGGCGGCCTCAACGGGGCGCTGGGCCGCATTTTCCTGCAACTGCTCTGCTTCGTCTTTAGCGAGCAGACCCACATGCAGGCTCCATTGCAGCAGATCGGAGTAGTCTCTGAGATAATCGCACGGATGATTGCCTAGACGTGGGTCCATTGTATTAGCGAAGTCCAGGCACAGCCGTCCACCTAATAGTCGAAGCGTCTCGATTTCAGCCTTGCTTGTATTCATTTGCCCACCTCGTCCTATTCTTACCAATAAAAATGACTTGACAGGTAAGGTAATCGCTGCTACCATCTTACCCATAAAGTGATGATAGCAGGTAAGAAAAAAGGATGTCAAGGGAGAACAACGATGCCGAAAGAGAGCGCAAATACTCAACAGTATACTCGTCCTTCCACACGTTTCGGCGCACTGTGGCACTATCCTGATTTTCTCAAGTTATGGACTGGAGAGACGGTTTCGCTGATTGGATCACAGGTAACCACCCTGGCCTTGCCCTTAACGGCTGTCATCCTGCTCAAGGCTACCCCTGTGCAGATGGGACTCCTCAACGCGGTTGGCTTTGCTCCGTTTCTGTTTTTGACCTTGTTCGCAGGTGTCTGGATTGATCATCACAGGCGCCGTCCCATCCTCGTTGCAACAAATATTGGGCGTGGAGTCCTGTTGGGACTGATACCGCTGTTCGCCTTGCTGGGCATGTTACGCATCGAGTACCTGTATATCATTGCAGCCTTGGCCGGGTGTTTAACCATGCTGTTCTATCTGGCCTTTCAGGCGTTTTTGCCGACCTTGCTGCCGCGCGAGCAACTGGTTGAAGGTAACAGTAAGCTCAGTGTAAGCCAGTCCGTGGCGGAGATTGGGGGTCCTGGTCTGGCTGGTATTCTAGTGCAGTGGATTTCGGCTCCCCTCGCCGTTGTAGTTGATGCCCTCTCCTTTTTCGTGGCCGCTGGAAGCCTCCTACTTGTGCGCACGCCTGAACCCAGACCAGCAGCTTCAATTGACCTGCGCAGCCTCTTGCCGGAAATTAGTGAAGGCTTTCGCGTCACGTTCCTCAATCGCTACCTACGCGCTTTCGCTGGCGAAGCAGCCAGCTACAATCTGTTCTGGCAAGTGATCCTGACCGTGTTCATGCTGTATGCCGTGCGTGAACTGCATTATAGTTCAGGGATTATCGGCTTGCTCTTTGCTGTTGGTAGCGTTGGGGCATTGTGTGGTGCCGCCCTCACAAGTCCTGTAGCTCGTCGCATCGGTGTTGGTTTCACGATCCTTGGGGCCGCTGCTTTGAGTGATGCGACGCTTCTCGTTCTCCCAGGCATTACCAGCTCGACGCCGGGAGCATTGGGCTTCCTATTAGGGGCATTTTTCTTGCAAGGCATTGGGATCACGGGCTGCAATGTCCACGTGGATAGTATTCGCCAGACGCTCATCCCAGATCGATTACGGGGGCGTGCCAATGCTAGCTATCGTTTGCTAGTCTCTGGCGCCCTTCCCGTGGGAGCACTGCTGGGCGGCTTTCTGGGTGCGTGGATTGGCTTGCGCCTGACTCTCCTGGTGGGTGCGCTGGGCTTGCTGTCAACCTGGCTATGGATTGTGTTCTCGCCGGTACCAAAACTACGTAGTCCATCCACTCTAGTTGATGAGCTAGCAACATCGGCTTTGGAGAAGCCAGGCGAGACGAACGTGGGCATGCTGGACTAGCAGCAGTGCGGGCTTGCTTCAGGTCCGGCGTTTATATGCCCGATTGGCCCAACAAAGATACTCCTCTTGCTTGTTCAAGCCTTGCTGGAGCACTAGCTCAATTGGCTGAAGTTCGGGACTCGGCCGAATAGCGAAACGCGTTTCGCTTCTTTTTAGGACTGGAAGCGCTTTGCTTTCATCTCCGAAATGGAGCATCAGCCTGTTGTCTTTTCTTACTATCCTGATATCATCATTTTCTGTCGCGTTTATGTCAGGAGAAGCATAGCAACCAATGAGCGTGTTTCCTTCTGATGGGGTTGGGAAGGAATCCGGCAAAGGTGTAGAGGAATGGGAAGGAGGAGAGAGGACGAGCTCAAGCGCTTTCTCCTGTGTTTTCTTCAAGAGCACGTTGGCCTGATTGACGAGTTGGATGATGGCAAAACGTTGCTCTGGGAACATCTGGAGAAAACTGCAAAATCCTCTTCTTCCGCCACTATGTTCCAGGGTGCGCATTCCAGCATATTCTCCCAGGTAGAGGCCATATCCGTAAGAGCGGCCTTCGGGAGCGTCTGGCGGCTGCGCATGCGCTTGAGCAAGCGTAGAGATCACTTCAGGGCCGAGCACTTGCTCTCCTTCAAACTGACCGCCATTCATAAAAGCCATGGAAAAACGGGCCAGCTCGATCACGTTGGAAAACAGAAAACCAGCGGGCCAGCGTGTGGCATTATCGTCATATGGGCGAACCAGATTCCAACTCCCAGATGCCGTAGCTCGGTGGCCTTGCGAGAAAGGATAGGTCATTGCTTGAGTTAAGGAAAAGGTGCTACGTCTCATCTGTAGAGGATTGAGGATGCGCTCTGTAACCACCTGGGCATACGATTTCTTGCCGATGGCTTCAATGACAACCCCCGCAATAGCATAACCAAGCCCCGAATAGGAAAAGATAGTACCCGGTTCGGCACAAAAATGGCGCTGGTCATAGTGGCGAACGGCTTTTCCCAATGCACCTTCATCATGTGGGCCGTAATCGCTATCATCGTCTTTTAATCCGGCTGTATGGCTCAGCAATTGATGGACCGTCAACGATTTGAGGAGTTGAGGAAGGTCAGGAACATACTCGCCAATGGGGGTATGCACGTTGAGGCGCTGTTCGTGCATGAGGCTGAGCAAGGTGTAGGCAGTGATTACTTTTGTTACCGAGCCGATACGGAAAAGCATGTCTGCAGAGACGGGAGCCTTCGTTTCGCTATTGGCGATGCCAAAGACTTTGGCCAGAAGTACCTCGTCTTCGTAGACAACCGCGACTGCCGCTCCTGGGGCTTGCACCGCTTGAAGCTCAGCCTGTGCGACTTGTTCAAGCGCATTGACTTTCTCTCTCGCATCCATGATCTTCCAGCGATCCTTTCATATCACCTGGCCTTTAGACTCAGAACCTCAAAGCTGAGCCATATTTACAAAGAGAGATAAAGCAAGTACATGAGAACTCCTTGCCTGAATTGTACTTGCTTCACGGGATCTTGTGAGCACTGCGGGCTCTGAAAAGCTAGCGGCTGACTATCTGCTCAATCAGCAATTCATTTCCCTGCTTATCATAATAAGCAAGCGTCATGTTATGCGTATCCACAGTCCATTTTTCTACGCCGCTCTCTGCCAGCCCTCGGGACATCTCCAGATAGCTTGTTTTTCTCTGGCCATGAAGGTCAAGATGGGCAAGAACTTTTTCTCTGTCGCTGGTGTCGCTGATAGCGAGTGTTTCGTGGACGGCAGGAGAGGCAAGCTTTTGCCCACCCTTGCCAAAATATTCAGAATGTCCATCTGTGAGGTAGGAATCGTATTTTTCGATGCCTAGCGCATGGAGCGCTCGCACATACTGAGGGAAACCCTCCATAGTGCCGAGACGATCATGGATAGCGTTGATTTGCTCAAGTGTAAACATAGCGTAATTATACCAGGATCGGGTGATTGGAAGCTACGGACCGAGCTTCTTCTATGCCTGGAGAAGAGTTCTTGTTATTCTGACCAGGTACTCCATCGCCACTTTGAAGCTGTATGTGGAAAAGCCTGCCGAGTTGGAAGAAGCCAGTGTCCTGGATCGCTTTGCACTGTAAAACGGATGGCCCCTGTAGCCTATGACTGATATCATCAACCACAGCTCCTCCCATTGACCCTTATTCCCCTGCTCCTTCTAACATAAGATGATAGCCATTAGGAGTCTGAGCGTGAAGGACCCGATACTTCCAGTCCTCTCGTGGGGTGACCCATTCCTCACGAAATGAGACGCCAGCTGAAGCCAATCGTTGCTTGGCCATCTCGATATCTGCTATACCAAACTGCCAGATCAGCACACGATCGGGGAGCTCTGAAGCAAAATGCTGCTTTCGTTCAATTCCAAATTCGATGGAGCCATGAGCAAGCGCGATGAAGTCTGGAAACTCAGGCCCCTGGTAACTGACAGTGAAGCCAAGACTGACATAGAAGTTTCGCTCGGCTTCAAGGTCGTCCACGAAGAGGATTAGGAATAAGCCGGTTAAATAAGGGAGCGCCCGTTTCGGACTTTCGGGTTTCCTTTACCTGATGAGGAAGAGCTTCGTTGCTTTCCATTGGCGTAATCGTTCCTCGTTTCTTTGTTTTCTGCATGATTAGCTCACGAGTTGACCATGCAGAGTGAGCATAGCATAGAAGTGTGAGGAAAAACTTCTCAAGTCTTGCTCTCTTGAGAGTTATCATCCCTGGAGAAATCAGGCCCATCCTGGTTGTAAATGCTACTTGCTTGCTCATAGTATTTACGTGGAAGTGGACGGATTTTGCCTGCAAAAGTGCAAAATTGCCTTCAATCTTGAACAAGAAGGCTAGTGACAGGCTAAGAATGCGCTCTAAATGCAGATGGTCGCACACCGTTCTTGTAAATTCAGCGCTCATTATTCGGGGCAAGTCTGAGGTTGAATACTCAGACACATTTCCAGAACCGATCAGTTTCAAGCCAAATGTATGATTTGACATGGCTTCTGTCCTTCTCATTGGTCCCTCTCCTGTCCTATGGCCCGCCTGAGAAACAGGCTAAGAGCAGGTGATGAGCAGAGTAAATGGTAAGCTTTTGACACAGAACGGTCTTTGTCGCCCTATTTCGGAACCAGAAAACATCCTTTGGTCTAGCATTGATAGGAAGAGCAAATGCCTGAAAACTTCCTGATTCACAAGCAGAAAAAGAAAAGTCTTGTAAAATGACTCCTCTTTGGCAAGAAAGCGAGAACAATGACCACCATGGCAAAAACCGTTGAAAACAGTCGCATTGTGCGTCTTCACATTACCTGCGTGACGCCACCACTTGTCCCACCAGACACGACAGGAGTCAATTTTGGTGTGCAGGATCGTCATGAGGTGATCTTCCCAGGCCAACTCCAACCTGATGGATCGTTGCAGTTCGAGATTGATGTTGCTGTCATTCAGCAGCCTGGGACTTCTCAGGCACGCTGGCGAGGTTCCTATGTGCATGGAAAGCCTTCAGCTCCTTTTGTCTATTTGAGCTTGAGACGTGATTCCGTTCACTTGACGGCCTGGATAAGAAGACTGAAAGTTCCACTCCCTCGCCTGTCATGGGATCAAGTTGAAGCGACACAAGGAACCCCTTGCTTTGCGGCCTCAATTTCTGGAAGTGGCAGTGGAACGGTTCCCTTGCTGGGCGAGGGGTGGACGCCGCAAGAGCAACCTTCGGCAGAGCAATAAGAAGCCGCTTCCTCTCAAGCCATTCTGTGATTTGCCAGGGTTTGTGTCCTTAACAGTCTTGAGAGAATCCATGTCAAATCACAGAATGTTCAGATATGAGCTCTGATGGCTCTTGTTTCTCACGCTCAGCTCAGGATACCTTCCAGTGCTCTTGAGGAGCCTCTCACCGAGAGGGTGTAAGAGCCGAATAGGGGTTGTAGTTTCGTCAGAAGCATGTTATGATTTACAGGCAACTTTGTCATGACCTAGTTCTCATCGACAATACAAACTATGCAGGCGGCAACGATATCCAGGAGACTCTCTGGTAGCAAGCACACACATGAGGAGGTGACTCTATGCCTGATCAGTCAGAACCGACGAAGGAAGCAACTATCTCATTAGTTGAGTTATATCTTATTGCGGGGTACCTGGAAGAGTACAATGTGGATCATGGCGATGATCGGGCTCGAATGCTCATGACGAGATTAATGAATGTCTGGACATATTGGATAGAGCAGAACAAACCTGAGGATTTCAACCTCAAAATTGGTTATTTCGATGAAGGTTGAGCACTTTTTCGGGGTCATGTACACTTTCGGTAGAGGTTGCTTGCTTCCATTAGGCCGAGCTTGTAAGAGAGCAAACCACTGCTTGTCCTGAACTGGGCAAACTCTGGATACAGCGAGTAAACCAGCCATGCCGTGCCAAGGTTTGGGTTTGACAGGTCGGACAATGGTCGCTTTCACGCATCGAAACCAGCGTAATAGTGATGTGCTGACGCTCTCGCTGGATGGATTGGATCTCAAGGTGAGGAAAATGTGGAAGAAGACCTGCCCAGGCCATAGAAAAAATTCCTCAATTCGTTTCCAATTTGAGAGGTGCTGAGAGCCAACGTAAAAGCAAGTAGCGATGGCAGGGAGGCTGCTGCTCCCAGCACAGGAGCGTCACCTTGCTATGCAATCGCTCCAGTTGCCACAGATACGAAAGGGGCGAACCGTCATGCAACTGCTCAACCACAACACGTTCATCAGAGGAAGCTGAGAGCTTCACATAAGACTTCACGACACAGGACTGTTGCTCCCTCAACTCTGTTTCGTAGCGACCCTCAAACTCCTCGAAGGAAAGAAGCCCCTGGCGAAGTGCCGTCAGGGTTTCAAGAGAGGGGCCAGCATCCTTGATCCACATATGGATGAGTGATCTTGGAATTCCTCTCGGCCATCCTCGCATCACCAGAACCAATAATCCATAGCGAGCTTTGCGCTCTTCAATAGGAACTTGCTTGACCTGATAGACACTGGCTTCTAGAAACATACAAACACCTGCTCAATTCTCCGTGTACTCACTTCACACCAGGAGAGGATAACAAATGAATAGAGACATCCTTATGTCACAATTCCCCATAGTGGTGAGCAATTTCTACCGCAGCCTGCTGGACAGGCAAACGCAAGCTTTCAGGCGCCAGGGCTCAGCAGGATGCGTATCAGCCAATCATCCTCCTCTAGTAGCAAATGCAGACTGAGCGATCCTGCACAGCCTCCTCCTATGCTGGATGCGCTGCCCTGGATATGAGTTGTGTACCAGTCGCAGCAAAATTCTGGCAGGTAGCCACGATGAAGCAATATAGCTCACAGCATAAATTCTTGTAGCTAGAAAAAATAAAGTATCCTGAAAGTATTTACATCCTTTAAAGTTTGTGGTAAATTTATTGCATAAAGTAATTGTTATATCTGATATTAGTGAAAATAGTAAAAAATCTGACGATGTGAAGATTATGCCTTTGTTTTATTGTTGATGGGGAAAGCTATAAATACAACAAATACATATGAAGAAAGTCGAAGCATGTTTCATAATTTAACTGCTAGCCTGGCATGGTTTCTTGAGAAAAAGGAGAAACAGATATGGGGAGTCACAGCATTAGTATTCTTCCAGGAACAGCACAGGCTGGAGTTCCCGCTAGTCAACTCCTCAATGATCCTCGTTTGAAAGGGCCACAGATCAAATGTCCTCTGTGTCAAACGATGGTGGATATCCCACAAACGCTTGAACAAGACATTAAGGCGTTAGCGGCTCAACTTGGAGGAGAAGATCCTCCTATCCTTTTCAGCATTCGCCACCCGGCCAATGTACCAGAAGTTATGTCGCCCACTGCTGTACGCCGCAAAGTGACAGATCCAGCACGCATCGCGCATCTAAAAGAGGCCTGGCAAAAAGGAAAAGAATTCAAAAATAATTCCAGCAAATAGTAGGCATGTAACCAGCTTACCAGGTGTAAAGCAGTTAAAATCTTTTTGCGCCTGGTAAGCTTTTTCTATTCCTGGTCATATATTAAAGTGGACAGTTGATGCTCTGGAAAGCTCTGGCTTCTTCGTTCCCTCGCCTTCACAGATTTCCAATTTCCCAAGGAGTCTCATATAGCCATATTAGGCTTAGAAGCTTGCAGCTGGACCATAACTTGCTGCAGCGTTGAGCGCCTCTAAAATAGATGGCCAGGGAACAATCTGGGGAGCTGGATAGCGCTCAGGATCGTAAAGAACCTTGACTCCGTACTCTCGTAGCAAAGCGATACTTGGAGAAAAGGCAGGATGGCGCGAAAATGGGCCTGTAATACAGGGGGCAGCAACAATAGGCAGCCCTAAGCCTAAACCTTTACAGAGCTGGCTCAGGGCGAGTGTATCAGCATGGCCCTGAGCCCATTTTGTCGTGGTGTTCAATGTCATGGGCGCGATAACCATCGCATCCATTTTCGGAAAAATATCTGTTGTCCCAATAGGCTTAAATTCGCTACGTACCGGATGGCCCGTGAGCTGCTCTAGATATTGTCCATCGATGAATGACTTAGCATGAGGAGTGGCAATAAGGCATACATCCCACCCGGCGGCCTGAGCCAGGTGAACGAATGCTTGCACGTCCTGGGCCGGAGGGGCCGCGCAAACAATGTGGTAAATCACTCTTTTTGTTATTTCTTCTGTCATAGATTTCTCACAAAAGGGTGGTATGAAGCAGCATTTGCGCATCAAAGTCTTTGACAATTTGTGTTGCTTCCCAGGGCCGCATAGATGTACGGACCTTACGAAGACGTTGTAGTACCAGACTGGACTTTGTAGATCTATTTAATTCTAAAGCCTGTGATGCAGAACTGCAAGCGGCGGGAATTTCTTCCATTTGTGTGTAGGCTGCTGCAATATCAGCAGTAATGATAGATCGTTGACGAACTGCTATGCTATCTATCGATTTCACGCTTTCATTAAGTGCCTCTAATGCTTCTTTTGGCTTTTGGAGATATAGATAACATATTCCCTTATAGCCAGCTAACCGAGCGTAATCAAACTTCACATCAAAAGGGCTTTCTTCCTGTTTTACATTTTCAAGAGCGCGTTCAGCATGCCCCAAGAGTTGCATACAATATGCTCTATTGTGAAGATTAGCTTGCGCTTCTGCTTCTAAGCTAGCTAACCAAGCTTTAACTTGAGGAGAACTATGAAAGATAGCGACTCTTTGCGCTTCTTGCAGGAAAGGAATTGCTTCATGAGATTTATTGTTATAGATTGGCAAAGAACTCATGCGACCTAAGCTAATCACCCAAAGGATGTGATTATTAGCCTCTCGGGCAGCTTCGATAGAAACCTTGTAATAAGGCTTAGCAAGCGAATAATTACTCATATCAAAGTAGATAGCCCCAATACATTGAGCTATTTCACTGACAATAGAGCACAGATGTACATGTACAGATGGGGAATAAGCATGTTTTAAGAGTTGTTCGACTGTCCCAAGATGCCCGAGAAAGCCCTTAATAAGGCTACTATAGCCAAGACCGGAACGGAGTTGCCAATAACTGTTTGTAATATATTCAAGACCTTGCAGTACTTGGGAATCGATGCTCGCGGGCTTTGCTAACGCTTTTGAAAGTCGCTCCTCAAAAGATGTATCTATTACAGATGAAGCGTTGGTCAAACCATCCACAAGATTGACAACTGTTTTATTTGCCTTATATCTGTTGATCTCTTGATTCTCTGTCTTTATTAACCCTAGTTCTTCAGGGGACTTTTGCAAGCACACACATATTCGCTCGATATTATCTACTCTAATTGTCTCTCCGCGTTCTGCACGTTCTATAGTGGAAAGAGAGACGCATGCAAAATCAGCAAGCTGTTTCTGGCTCCATCCCCTTTGACGCCTGATTGTGCGTAATAATATGTTTTTCATTAAAGATACCCTTTCAACTTTCCATCTTTGTATCCCAGCAGTATATGTTACTTGTTTTACTTCATCTGATGATTTACCTGACTAGCACTTTAGTTTGCTCCTTTCAACCAAATTTACGAAATATTGTCAAGAATCTTCCTAAGAATCTTAAATGTCTAATTTACCTAACCTTTGCCGAAAACTATAGAATACAGTTTTGCAGAATGGTGGAATTAGAATGCAGCTTTTCTGTTTTAGTTCGCTAAAAATCTGTAAGTAAAATGCAAGCTGCCGATTACTGAGTGCCTAGAACATTGGCTTTAGTATTTCAAGTACTTTTATTTTTTAAGATCTAATATCGCTATTATAGCATAGGTATATTTTAAAAGGATGTAAGAATACTAGTTGGGATAAATGATGATAAAAACCCGTCAAAATTCAAGGATAATTGAAGGGTTAGTGAAGGGTTATAGATGTTATTTTAATCTAAACTTCGAATGAGAGGATAATCAATGATAACCAGTGTTTCCCCTTGCAACGATATTGGTTGTCTTTAACAGCAATAACTCTCTCTGGTGGCGGCGTGTGGCTTTATCACTCCCTACGTCGTCATCACCCTTTTTATTAGATGGATGAGTTGCTTATGAGGAGGGTTTTAAATATGGCGATGAGGCAAGAAGAGCAGAGCAAGGCTAACTGTAGCGAGGTGGCGCGGCTGCGCCAATCCATCAGTGACGAGTATCTTGCCGCTCAGCGCGGCTTGTACGGTCTGGCACAAACGGCGCGGCACGATTTCATTCAGGCACGCTTGCAGGGTGTCGAGCGGCATTATATTGAGCTCAGCAAGCTCATTGGCGAAGAGCAAGCTATCGATACGGTTATTGAGATCAATGACACGCATGCCGAGGCGCAGAGAGGGCAGCCCCAACCATGAAAAAGTTGAGCTTCTATTGCGTCTTTCAATGGATGCCCGGCATTTCCCTGCTCGCCCTGGCCCGCGAGAGCAATCGACACCCCTACGTGATCTGGGATCTGTTGCTCGGTCACGCCATGCAGCGCGACGATGCTGCAATCATCCTGGCTACCTTCAATGAGCTAAGCGGGACAGACTATACCCTTGATCAGTTCGCGATTATCTTTGTGGCGAAGGCGCGATGACCAATTATCGCGTCCGCGCCGATAAGCAACTTCTCTACCGAGGCAAGAATGGCGCGAAAGCACGCCAGATCTTTCTCGAAGCTGGGCGGCAGGAAGCCTATTTCCAGGCCCGAATTTTTCTGCTTATCGATGGCAGGAAACAGGCAATGCTGGGACCAAAATGCGTGCCCTGTAGAAGGATTTTGTGAGGTGGAGCATGGTGATAGCGTACGATTAATGAGATGTTTTTCTATACACATAAAAGTGTGAGTTACGCCAGGACAGAGAGCCTTGAACTACTCGACAAGCGCTTGTAAGTTTTCTTCAGGAAAAGTGTATGGCTAATCAAGAGGAGCTGGACATTCTCAAGCAAGGCGCTGACGTATGGAACCAATGGCGAAGAGAACAACCATTTTCGTTAATCGATCCTTTACGGGTTGATCTAAGTGATGCCTATCTTAGCAATGTGGATCTGGCCGGAGCTGATTTGAGGAATGCCAATCTATTCAGGGCTAAGTTGTTCAATTGCGACTTGAGCAGTTCAAACTTATGCGGGGCTGATCTGAGCTGGGCCGAGCTAAATACATGCGACCTGACTGGTGCTGATCTGCGAGGCTCTTGTTTAATACGGATAATTTTGCAGCGGGTGAAGCTGGATAGAAACAGTTTAATGAGAGTCCTCCTGTACACTATTAATTTAAACAATGTTGATCTACGCGGAGCTGATTTACGCGAGATGAATTTAAGCGTGACAAATTTGCAGGAAGCGAAATTGGATGGGGCCGCATTAGGGAAAGCGATGCTAAATGGCGCTAACCTGAGAAGGGCTAGCCTGCAAGGGGCCGATCTGAGCGGAGCTGAGCTGAAAAGGGTGATCCTGGAAAGAGCTAACCTGCAAGGGGCAAATCTAGACTATGCACGCGTAGTTGAAAGCAACTTGCGAGATGCTTGCCTGGAGAATGCAAGTTGGATTGGAGCTCAACTTGTGCGCTCTGATCTGCGGGGCATTCCCTGGATGTATCTTATAGAACTGACCATGCAGCCGAAGATCTTCATCGAAAATTTGCTCCACGATACGTTTGAGGAGTGATGGCAGTGGAAAAGCGGCTCCAGCGCTTCAGGCAGATGAAGGTTAAAGAATGCTTTGCTGGGGCAATAAGCATCCCAGCTGTATAGATCAGAAAAGGGAAATATAAACTTTTAGCTGAGTGGCGGGACGCTGCGCAGCTTGTCAGGATTGGCGAGCACGTCGATTTCTTTGACCTGTCCAGCCATGATGTGCAAGACAACAATAGAGTGAGGCCGCCCGTCAATATAATTGAGAATGCCAGGCTGACCATTGACGAGAGCTACCCGAAAACTGTAGCTCTGCGGGGCCTTGGCTAAAAGACCCAGCAGATAGCGCGCCACTCTATCGGCACCAATGATGGGATTGCGCGCCGCGACAGCCTTCCCGCCGCTATCAGCATAGCTCACGATATCAGCGGAGAGCAGGGAGAGAAGACCGTCCATATCGCCACTCATGCAGGCATGCAGAAACTGCTGCAGAATATGGTCCTGTTGTTCCCTGGTGGTATGATAGGGCGTGCGGCGCTGACCCAGGTGCTGGCGCGCGCGCCGCACTATCTGGCGACAATTCTCCTCGCTTTTCTGTACTATCCTGGCGATTTCAGCATAATCATAGTCAAAGACCTGGCGCAGCAGGAAAACAGCGCGCTCCACTGGCGATAGCTGCTCTAGAAGGCGCAAGAAGGCCAGGGAAAGTGTCTCCGCGAGCTCGGCCATAGCGCTTACGCTGCTCTCGTCGGTAGTGATGAGAGGCTCAGGCAACCAGATACCGACGTAATGCTCGCGCTGGACGCGGGCCGAGCGCAAGTGGTCGATGCTCAAGCGCGTGACGATTGTGCAGAGAAAAGCCTTGGGAGAATGGATGGCCTCGGTTTCTCCATGGGTGCTGGCCTGATACCAGCGCAGAAAAGCTTCCTGTACACAATCCTCGGCATCCATAACGCTGCCCAGCATATTGTAAGCAATCGAGAAGAGCAGCGGCTTGTATGCTTGAAACACATCATCTGGCGGCATATGGCTGTCCTTTTGCAATATCTTCTCTAATCTACTATAGCATACTTCTCTCGCTCGGCCCTTTGCGTCGTCATGATCAGATTTGCGGCCTGACGGGCGCTGGCCAGGCAGGCATCGGTAAGCTGGCCCTGCGGACCAACCCAATCACCGGCTATGTAGAGATTGCGTATGCCTGGTACCGCCGGACCGGGGCGTCCGGGCAAACCGCCCTGTGTGGCCTCTACCAGCGCATTCGAGGCCAGCATATGGGGCAGGAAGTATTTTTCAATGATCTCATCGCGCCAACCCGGCTGTAGCGTATCGAGTAGGGCCTCCAACTCTTGTTGTGTACTCTTCGGGTCTGCCGGTTCCTCGGGCTCAAAGTATTTCATGGTATGGATCAAGGCGCCTCCCTGTGGGGCCAGCGCCGCCCAGGCTGAATGGACCGAATAGTAGAGCGCTTGATCGATACCTAATACGTACAGATGATGCGGATTCGGTAAGCGGCGCAAAGCCACGTCAAAGCAGGCCACGCGCAGCGGGATCGCTTGCGCTGCCCACTGCCGCAGCTCCTTATGTGTTCCGTTAGCGATAAGGGATGAGGCCGTCTGCGGATCGACAGCGAGCAGGACCGCCGACGCCGGGTAAGCCGTTCCGTTGGCCAGGCGTACAGTATGGCTTTCCTCTGCCGCTTCAATGGCCGCAACCTTGGCCCGGGTCACAATCCTGGCGCCCGCCTCTTCAGCCACTCGTCTCAGGCTATCGATGAGCGTCTGCCAGCCATGATCCAGGTAGCGTACCAGCGGAGTCAGGTATGTTATGGCCAGCCCGGCCGAGAGCCTTTCAGGAGCATTGGTAAAAGTAGTTACGTGTACAAGGGCAAGTATAAGCTTGCGCACCTGGGGATGATGTACCTCGCGCGCAAGCCAATCTTGCAAGCTCACGTTGTGAAGCCGGGCCAGATCCATACTGCGCAAAGCAATAAACAGGCGGGCAAGCTCCACTTTAGCGCCAGGTTTCAACAAAGTTGTGCTCAGCAGAGGTGAGACGCCGGTGGGCAATTTATGTACCTTGCCAGCCTCAAGGGCCAGAAAGCGGCTTCTCTCAGGCAGTGAGCCTTGGGGATGGATGCCCAGCTCGTTCAGCAGCTTCTCGCCAGGTCCACCCAGGTAGAAAGCGTGCGCTCCCTGGTTGAAGTAGAACTCGCTGTGCTTTCTGCTTATGGCACGCCCGCCGGGAGCGCTGGCCTTCTCAAAAACTGTAACCGCCAGACCAGCGCGTGCCAGCAGGGCAGCCGCCGCCAGGCCCGACAGGCCACCCCCAACGATAATCACAGCTTGTTGTGTTTGCGTATTGGCAATCATTGTGTATTTCCTTTGTCTCGTGTACGTTTCAAGCTTCGCACACGAGACGAAATAGGCCTTGCCTTTGTGACACCTTTTTGTACCCGACGCTTAGCATTCCCTTCAACAGAGCAGCGATACTATATCCGGCTTAAGCATTCGTCTGATCTTGAATGCTGGTTGCCATAGTTATTGCTTGCTGTCCTGTTCTGGATTGGGCTCGCTTACCGGGCTGTCCTGCAAGCTACCATGCCAGAGGTGGCGCATTTCAGCGCTCGTAGCCAGCAAATCCTCTAAGCGGCCCTGAGCAGCAATTTGCCCATCTTTGAGCACGATAATCTGATCGGCATGCTGGAAGGCAAAGCGGCGGTGCGACACGATCAGGTAGGTTCGCTCCCGCCTGGCGAAAAGACGTTCCCACAGCTGTTGCTCCGTCTCGACATCCAGCGCGCTAGAGAGATCATCAAAGATCAGCAGATCGGGGGAGCGCAGAAGCGTACGCGCTGCGGCCGCCCGCAACGTCTGACCGCCCGAGAGCTTGCTACCCTTGGGACCGACCTGCGTATCAAGACCATTGGCCAGGCTCTGCACATCCTGCTCCATTACCGCTGCCTGGATAGCCGCGGCCAGCTTGTCCGGCTCATCCGGGTAGCCCAGCAAAAGATTTTGCCTTAGCGTCTCGCTGCTCAAGCGCGGAACCTGGGGCGTATAGGCGCTCTGTGGTGGCACGAAGATCTGTTCTGGCTGCTTGATAGCTTCCCCGTTCCAGAAAATCTCGCCAGCCTGACGAGGAAGCAGGCCCAGCAGCGTGCGCAGCAGTGTAGTTTTTCCCACGCCGATGCGTCCCGTAATAACCGTGCATGTGCCGCGCCTCAGCAACAAATTAATATTCTCAATGCCCTTGTCCGCTTGCGCATAGCGGTACGTGAGGCCGCGAACTTCCAGCTGTTCAAGGGCTGGCACCAGTCGCTGTGGCTGTGGCAATGCTGGATAGCTGCCCTTTAGATGTACAGGCGCGTGCGTTACAAGCGTGGTTTGCGCAGCGCTTGTGGATAAGGCCGCCAGCAAGCGTTGGAGCGAGACGCCAGCCTGTTTATAGAGCGCCAGATACTGGCTCAAAAAACCTGTAAAGATGGCAAACTCATCGAGATAGGAGACGAAGAGCGCCAGGCTACCAACCGAGAAAGAACCAGTTTTCATGGCCTGGGCCGCGACAAGCAGAATGACCCCTGTTCCTATGCTTGCAGTGCTCTGCGCGATAGATTGTAGCACAATATCGGTAAAGAAGAGGCTCTTCAGCCTGGTTTGGCGGCGCGTCTCGTTAAGGCCGCGCAAATGAGCCACAACCCTCTCTTGCGCATTAGCAAACTGAATGGCCTGCGTCGTGTTGAAGATCTCGCCAAGAAAGGAACTGACCTCGCCGGCGGCCTTGCGGCTCGCGCGGTGATAGGTCTGAATGCGCGCGCTTACCCCATTCATCAATAGACTTGATCCCACAAGAGGAATAAAGGCCACCAGCGTGATCAGCGGATTGATCGAGAAAAGGATGGTCACGGCTACGAGCGCCTGAAAGGTAGAGCCGAACAGGATATTGGTAGTTTTGAGTATATCAGTGAGTGCAGTAGCGTCGGTCACGAAGCGGCTGATCAGCTCGCCTGACGAGTAAGGAAGCTCTTGCATACCCAGCTTCGTCAGCCATTGTTGCAAAAGGTTGCGCCGAATCAGCGTGCCAGCGTAGCCGACACACGTTGCATCCACTGCATTGTTACACAGCTTTACCGTCACGCGAGATACGGCCACAGCAACCAGCAGCGCTCCCAGCGTCCACAGATCCCAGCCCACCGGCCTATTGCCAGATAGCTCGTTAAAGATAGCGGCTATGATCAGTCCGGGCACAAGGAGAAAGAGATTGCGGAAGAGCTGCAAGAGCATATTGAGCGCATATAACCCGGGGGCAAAAGTAATCAGTTGCCAGAGCGCTTTGCGCATAGTCATACTATCACCTCCGATAAACCGGTTTGCAAAAGTTGCGAGAAGCGCGAAGCAGGATCGGCGGCCAGTTTTGCGCGTTCGCCATATTCACCAATTGTCCCATCCTCAAGGATTAGAATCGTATCGACATGTTGAACCGTTTCCAGGTGGTGGGCGATGACGATCCCCGTACGGCCGGCAAGTAGGCGCGCAATGGCCCCTTCGATCAGCTTTTCGGTCAACGGATCGAGACGTGAAGAAGCCTCATCCAGGATCACGATATCCGGATTGCGCAAGAAGACGCGGGCAAAGGCCAGCAACTGTGCTTCGCCAGAAGAGAGCGAGACGCCCCCGCCGGTCAGCAGCGTATCGAGCCCAGCGGGTAAGGAAGCGTACCACTGGGCTAGATTGAGCTCAGCAATCACCTCTTTCAGGCGCTCATCAGGGATAGCGGAATCAAAAAAGG
Source organism: Ktedonosporobacter rubrisoli (assembly GCF_004208415.1). Lineage (GTDB taxonomy): Bacteria > Chloroflexota > Ktedonobacteria > Ktedonobacterales > Ktedonobacteraceae > Ktedonosporobacter > Ktedonosporobacter rubrisoli. Next base: position 1,840,548 of record NZ_CP035758.1, read on the forward strand.
TAAGATTGTCGCGCAAACTGGCGTGGAAGAGCTGCACATCCTGGGTTACCACACCGATGCGGCTGCGCAACTCGTTAAGCGCCGCCTCGCGCAGATCGCGGCCGCCGAGCCTGATTGCGCCCTGCTGAACCTCGTAGGCTCTCATGAGCAAACGTGCCAGCGTGGTTTTGCCGCTACCAGTTCTCCCCAGTAAGCCCAGCGTCTTTCCGGCCGGCAGCTCAAAAGAAATGTTCCGCAACACAGGTTTTTCCGCCGTATAGCCAAAGGAAACATCAGCGAAACTGACCGGTAAGGCTCCCGCCGGCAGAGGAACGCCGGGACCCTCAACTATAGCGCTGGAGGTTCGGAAGAGCTCGGTGAGGCGCTGCAGGCTGGCGAGGGCGCTTTGCAATTGATCTACCTGATAAGTGATAACATACAAGCTTTGGGTGAGCAGCGTTGTATAGGCATAGGTGGCATAAATCGTGCCAAGGCTCAGCTGACCGCTGCGCAGCAAATAAGCTCCCAGGGTCAGGATTGCCGCCACAGCCATGGCAAGAATGATTTCGATAGAGCTTGAGAAAAACTGACCCGTAACGCTGCTCAAGCGTGTGGCGTGCAACAGATGGCGCGCCACCTGGTTAAACCTGAGCATCACATAGGGCTGAGCGCCAAGGCTACAAATGTCCTCTCTACTTGATAAGCGTTCCTCCAGGAAACTGGCAAGATCGGCACTGGCCTGGCGCGCGGCCCGAAAATGTGGCACCGCAATGCTTTGCAAAGGATGCAGCAGGATGATCATAAGCAGCGTGAAGGCGAGCATAAGCAAGCCTATGCGCCAATCGGCTATGATGGTGAGCGTCACGATTCCGATCATCAGAACCACGCGTGCGAGCACCATGAAAATAAAGCGCGAGAAAAAATTGGCAAGCTGGGCGATATCCCCATCGACCCGCTCAAGCAGTTCGCCGGGCGTATGCAGCTTGTGAAATGACATATCAAGATTGAGACAGTGTAGCACGAGGTCCACGCGCATCTCATTGGTTGCCTGCCAGCTAATATCCTCACTTATATAGCTGGCTAGCGCCGTCACAAGCTGGTTGCCAATCACCAGAGCGATAAACAGCAAAGCCAGGCGCACAAGGATCTGCATACTGCCCTGAATCGCATTAATAAACTGCCCCAAAAGCTGAGGTCCCAGGATCTCAAGCCCAATACTAACACACAGAAGAAAGGCTAACAGGCTCACCTTGAGCCATTGAGGTTTAAGATAGGTTTTCAAGAGCGAAATAGAGGAGCTCAGAGTACTTCTTACGTCAGTTCTATCCTTAGAATGTGCCATGTTTTCCCTTTTCGTTGCTGCATACATGCATATATCTGCCGAGGATATATCTGTTGCGGATATAATAATGGCTCATATAGGTTCTGTCAAGGGAGGAAGCTGTGAATGGATGCCATGTTTTTTGTATGGGCCGTAATGCCTTGTAACATTACGGCCTGTAGAGTGGCTTCATTCAACTATTCTATTGCCGGGGCAAATGTGTCTGTATGCTCTCTACTATGGTAAGAGAAGCTGGGATGAATAGTTTTTAGCGCTCAAGGGCGAGACGCACACCAAGGCCCACCAGGATGGTTCCTGTTACATAATCGATCCAGCGTTTAGCTCTGCGGTAGAAGCGAGTCACCGGCTTTAACGAGAATACAGAGACGACCACCGTATACCAGAGAATATTGATTCCCAGCACCAGGGCCACACTGGCAAATTCAACCCAGAGCGGAGGGTTGGCCGGAAAGAGAACTATGAAGATGCTGCTGAAGAAAGCCAGCACCTTGGGATTGCCAATATTGGAGATGAACCCGACGCGCCAGGCCGCGAAGCCAGAGGCCGGAGTTGTTTGCGTGGAAGATTCAGGTGCTGGACGATGGGCATGAAGAATTGTACGAATACCCAGGTAAGCCAGGTATAAGGCTCCTAGCGTTCTGAGCAGATCAACCAGCCAGCTCACTTGCGCCAGTAAAACCTCTAAGCCAGCGATACTTCCTATCGTCCAGATAACTAGTGCGCTGCAGATGCCCAGCCCTACAAACGTGCCCTGTCGTCGTGAGCGCGTTGAATAGAGTACTATAGTGGCAAAGTCCGGGCCAGGGCTAATAGAAGCGATGAGCGTTACACCGGCAAGCGTCAAGAGAATGGGTAAATAGGACACGAAAACTTTCTCTTTCCTTTGCTTTCCAAAAAGATCACCTTACATTGAAACTGCCTACAGGACTATCATACCAAAGTATACCTGATATGCTGGAGAAAAAGTAAGGCAATGCTGGGAACAGAACAAAAACTCCATTTTAGGGGTGGGTTTACCATTATAGCAAAAAATGCGCCAGCGCACATCGTCTGAATGGACGGTGCGTTTTTGGCTGAGATAAGCTAAGATCTGCGCTATTGTGTTTAAAAATGACTGAAAAAAGGAAAGGAAAGAAAGATGTTGCAGCTTGCCCTCATCGGAGAATTTAAACCTGATGTCACGGCTCATATCGCTATTCCGCGCGCACTAGAGCTGGCGGCCAATGCTGCTGGCTATCAGCTTGAGTTCGACTGGCTGCCTACCACGCAGCTGGAGCGGGAAGCCGAGCAGCAACTCGCCAGCTATCAAGCAGTATGGTTTGTACCGAATACGCCCTATGTCAGCATGGCCGGAGCCTTGAACGGCATCAAATACGCCCGCGAGCGTGGCGTGCCTGCACTGGGAACGTGTGGAGGCTGCCAGTACATGCTTATCGAATATGCGCGCAACAAGTTGGGCATGCTCGATGCCGATCACGCTGAGAACAATCCCGAGGCCAGCATACAACTGATTACGCCCCTGGCCTGCACACGCACCGAAGTCATTACTAATTGCTTGCTGGTACCCGATTCGCGCGTAGCTACTATTTACGGCGCAAGCGAGATTACTGAGCAATATGGTACCTGCAACTATGGTCCCAATGCCAAGTTCTGGCCGGCCCTTGAGCAAGGTGGAATGCACATTAGCGGCGTCGATAGCGAGGGCGAGGCGCGCATTATCGAGCTGAGCGAGCATCCCTTCTTTATTGGCACCCTATTTCAACCCGAGCGCTCAGCCTTGAAGCAGCTCGTGCATCCATTGATCAAAGCGTGGCTGCAGGCCGCCGCTCAAGCTGCTTAATCCACTACTTTTAGGCTTCGCCAGGACCTGGCATTTGCTCTATCGTTCCAGAATAGCAGAGCCGAGAGATGAAGGGCTGTTTGAACCTGGCGAGCAGAGCAAGCCCGCAAGCATAATTAAGAGGGCTTGCTCTAGAAATAGCTGATTACCTGCGCGCACTCCCACGTATCCTGGTCTATACCCAGTTAATTCCCTCGCAGGCCAAACTCATTGCCGTCTGGATCTTCAAAGGTAGCAAAAGTGCCGAAGCCCATATCTTTAGGCGGTTCTGAAAACTTGACGCCGCGCCTCGTCAACTCCTGATAAGTTACGTGTATATCTGCACATTCAAAGACAATCGAGGGCTTGCGCTCCTGCCAATCTTGCATCATCTGCTTTGGATAGATGACAAGGCAGCTCTGGCCTCCGGCTGGTCCAACTTCGAGCCAACTTGCCATAGGACCCATCGCCTCATTGCGATAGACAGCAAAGCCTACCTGCTCCGTCCAGAAGGATGCAGCAGCCTTCTGGTCCGCGACGTAAATGCCAACAGTGGCGATTTTCTCAATCATTTGTAAGCCTCCTCTGGCCTGTTCTAGCTCTGGCTGGCATTGGAAGTGGCGCCAGAGGGTTGAACCAATCGGCCTGTTTCATCTGAAGGAAATGACAGCAAAAAAGTTGTAAATCACGACGTCACTAGCTTACTAGAGAAGGTCTGGCCTGGCTTGGAGAAAAACGACATCTTTTTCAGGAGAGGAGGCTTGCTGGTCGCTAAACCATGCTTTGAAGGCAGTCGGCGTCAGTCCGAGGTGGGTCTTAAAGTCGTTAGAGAAGTGGGAATGGTCGTAGTAGCCGAGAAGGTTGGCGAGATAGGTGAGATCGAGAGTTGGACTGAAGATAATAGCCTGGCGAGCCTCGTCGAAGCGCCGAATAGTGCTAAGTTTTTTAGGCGTTACGCCAACCCAGGTGTGGAAGCGTCGTTCAAGTTGACGGAGCGATAGGCCACTTTGGGAGGTTATATCTTTCATTGACGTTATCTCTACCCCTGCGAGAAGCTGGCGGCTGACTCCTAGTACCTGCCTGTCTGGCTCTATAAAAGAGGTCTCCAGGCACGACAGGAGCTCGTCCTGTAAAACCTGCACCGCCTCTTCCACGGCTAGAGCGGAACACCTCTCCTCAAGCAGGTGGGCTCTTCTCCCGATGAGATCTGAGAGAGGTACCAGTTGATCTCGAAGCTCATGCATGGGCATATGTAGGAAAGAGAAAAATCCCCAGGGCCAGAAGCGCGCCCCGATTACACACACGCGACCTGGTGAGTGTAGGCGGACGGGACGCGTAAGCGGCCCGACGACGAAACTGCAAGCCAGCCGAGGGGATGATCGATCCACTGCTCTTACGTAATTGTCGCCAAAGTGTATGAGCAGTTCAACATAACCATCTGGCCAGAGAATTTCTTCAGTTGCGCCGGACGTATATTCCCGTTCCAGCAGCCAGAGACACTTGAGATAGCGCTGCAGGGGCCGACGTGGCGCGATTTCTTGATAACGAATCATGGTGATCTGTTGCCCTTCTCTCTTTGTAGCGTTATCACTCGTCTTGATAGTTTGATGATCCACATTGTGGAGTATTCCCAGGAGGTCATGTATCTTGTTCCTCCTCTTTCAGCTATTCTAAGCATTATTCCGGGACATCTGAGCGAGGAAGGCATGCATGAGCGATCTCTGCAGGCTGCAGAAGCGCTTGCGACAAGAATGGAGTATTGAGGAGATAAACGATAGGCTATCTCCTCAACAAATCTAAAGCCTCCTCGAAGCTTATCGCACCCTGAGAAAGCTGCTCAAGGACGTTGACGGGCGAAGAACCGTCCTCATCCTCAGATGGATACTCCAGGGCGGCGACGATTTCATCGAGATGATTGCGCGCGGTATTATAGGCAACGTGCAATTCTGTGGCCAGGCGCTGGACATTGCCGCGATGCTTGACAAGAAGGCCCACAAAGGTGAGCTGTTGCGGAGTTAAACGTCCCATCCAACCAAGGCTAAACTTTCCCTCGATAACAATGCCGCTCCGCCTGCCTTCCAGGCGCGTCACCAGCAGCTCGTCACCGTTGACCGGATCTTTTGTGATCAATGGATTCACTGGCTCCATATGCTCCTACTTTCCAGATGTGAGAGGAATATCGTCCCGACACTAGTGCTCTGGTCGCTCATCCTCCCCGCTTCTTCAAGCTGAGGATGTGTTCAACCGGATCGATGTAGCCGGCCTCTCGCCATGCTCGCACCTCGTCTGCATCTACCTGGTAGATCTTCAAGTTGATAATGTTCTTCGCCGTCAGATTGCTTAGGCCAGCCTCTCGCAACGCCCTGACGTACTCTGCGTCTATCCCATAATTTTTCAATGTGATGAGGTGTTTGACGCTCAGGTCTGGTATGTCCAGATCCATCAGCGCTCTCGCGTAGTCTGCATCGACAGAATAATTCTTCAGAGAGATGATGTCTCTTGTCGTCAGTTCGCCCAGCCCTGCCTCTTGCAGACCCCTGAGGTAGGCTGCACTTATCCCATACTTCGTTAAATCAGCATCTGAGCTGTCCCACATGAGCCCTGCTGCCCTCAGTCCCTTCTCCACACTCTTTCCATACCCTCTTATTCTCCCCATGAACTCCTGGGTGTATTCGCCAGTTCTCTGCTTCTCTGGCCGCTTCTCGGCGTCAGTAGCGCTTTTCGTGCTAAGGATATCCATCAATTGGTCAGCTTGCTCAACAGTAAGCTTTCCAGTGGCGACCATTTCTAGTATCTTTTTGCGTTCTTCGCTTGTCATACATCTTTCCCTCTGAAGAATAGGCGTAGCTATGTCGCCATGATAATTGGCAGAAAGTGTTAACCACTATAGCAATTATAGGGTGTTACTCTGGCTAATGTCAAGTTTTACAATATTATATGGCAAATTTAGCCAAATTAATTGATTTTTGTTGCCATTTAACTTGACAAGTATATGAGAGATTAGTAATATATGTTTATAGATAGCAAAAATTGCTAATAGAGATGGCAAGAAAACCTGTGGCGCATCTAAGAGAGCCAATCGAGTATTAGATGATAAAATAGAAAGAAGAAGAATGATGCAGAACAAGCCTAATAGCGAACAGCTTGCTACTTCATATGACTGCTAAGGAGAAGCTTATGCGAAACATTGCAATACAGGTCAAAGGCCTCCAAAAATCTTACAAGAAGCTGAAGGTTTTACAAGGCGCGAATTTCACTGTGGAGCGGGGCAGCATTTTTGCCCTGCTCGGCTCCAACGGTGCGGGCAAGACCACGCTTGTCAAAATCCTTACCACCCTGCTCAAACAGGACGGCGGAACGGCCATGATCAACGACTTTGATGTGGCCTCACAGCCAGAGCTGGTGCGCCAATCCCTCAGTCTGACCGGGCAATTTGCCGCTGTGGATGAGATATTGACTGGGCGCGAAAACCTGATCCTGATCGCCCGGCTCCGCCATCTCACCCAGCCGCGGCAGGTGGCCGACGAGTTGCTGGCAGGCTTCGGGTTAACCGAGGCGGCCAACCGCCGCGCTTCGACGTATTCAGGAGGGATGCGCCGCCGACTTGACCTGGCCATGAGTCTGGTGGGAACCCCGCCGATCCTCTTCCTTGACGAGCCGACCACCGGGCTGGACCCCCAGGCACGCATCGAGGTGTGGAAAGTGGTGAAGGAGTTGGCTTCTAGCGGCATCACCGTCTTCTTGACCACGCAGTACCTCGACGAGGCGGAACAATTGGCTGATCGCATTGCCAAGGGCAAGATTATCGCCAGCGGCACCCTCGCCGAGCTCAAAAGGCTGTTTCCCCCGGCTCAAGTGGAGTATGTGGAAAAACAGCCAAGCCTTGAGGAGATCTTTCTTGGTGCGTCGGCATTCTGCTGGTGGCCTACCTCTTTGCGAGGCTGGCCTATAAAAAGCGCGTCTGAAAAGAAAGCGGTAGGCAGGAAAGGAGGTCATAGCATCTCTGCCCTTTATCAACATTTTAAGCATACCCCTGGATATAGGAACAACGGGATGTGCGATAGCCCTTTAAGGCGGAAATTCTTCTAGAAGACCTGGTAAGAAATAATAAAAAGAGAAAGAAGAAGTATGCAGACAAAACCCAATAGAGAACAGCTTACTGCCTCGTATAACTGGTATCGTCAGATGCGTGAGACCCAGCCTGTGTTCTTCGACCCGAAGATGCAGGGATGGCACATCTTCCGCTACGACGATGTAGCTCGTGTGATCACTGATCACACGACGTTTTCGTCCGATGAGAGCAACTTCCTGCCACCCGAGTACCGCAATGCCACCCCAATCAGTTCGAGCATGCTCCGTATGGACCCGCCTCGCCATCAGAAGTTGCGCCAGATCGTGTCGCAAGCCTTCACGCCGCGCATAGTGGCGCAGATGGAGGCGCGCATCAAGGAGATCACTAATGGCCTGCTCGACCAGGTAGTGGCAAAAGGTGAGATGGATGTGGTCAGGGATTTGGCTGCCCCTCTGCCGATCATAGTCATTGCTGAGTTGTTGGGCATCCCTGCTGAGCGGCGTGAGGAGTTCAAGCAGTGGTCTGATGCTTCAGTCTCGGGCGACGGGGAAAGGTCGAAAGAGGACATGCAGGCGATCATACAGGCCATAGACAGCATACGTGCCTACTTCATCCAGCTCTTTGAGGAGCGGCGTGACAGGCAGCAGCAGCAACCTCACAACGACCTGGTGAGTGCGCTGCTGCTAGCGGAAGTGGATGGGGAACGCCTCTCTACCGAGGAATTAATCGGGTTCTGCATGCTACTGCTGATCGCAGGCAACGAGACTACTACCAATCTGCTTGGCAATACCATCCTCTGCCTCGATGAGCATCCAGGAACGGTAGAACGGCTGCGTGCCCAGCGCGAACTAGTACCGGCCACGCTTGAAGAGGTCCTGCGCTACTACTCGCCGGTCAAAGTCACGGTGCGCGGGACCACGACCGAGACGACGATTGGCGATCAGCGCATAGCAGCTGGCCAGTTGCTGCTTATCTGGATTGCCTCTGCCGATCGCGATGAGGCCCAGTTCCCCCATGCCGATCAGTTCATCATCGGGCGCGAGCCCAATCGGCACCTGGGCTTTGGACGTGGCATCCACTTCTGTCTTGGCGCTCCCCTGGCGCGTTTGGAGGCCAAAATTGCCCTCAACGCGATGCTCGACCGTCTGCCTGGCTCCTGGCACGTGCCCGATGTGCCGCTGTCTCCGATCAAGAGCATGTCAGTCTTTGGGGTCAAGGAGTTGCCCTTAACCTGGCAGAAGTAACAGAACCGCGTTCTGATGAGCAACCCCTTCGCTGAGCCCTTATAGAAGTAGATTCATATGCTTCTTGAGTGAAATTTCTCCCAAGAAGCGTATGAATTTCTCCCCAACCAGGGCAGTAACAAGAAAAAGAGTACAAGGCTTTAGATATGCTTCGCCCGCTGTGATCTAGAAACATCAAATATGTATATTTACTTCTTATACTATTATTGCCCGATAAACTGAAAGAAATTGTAGTAGAGCACATTTTTTCACCTCAGTAACATTTTAGTTTGAGGGAATGCGCGGTATATACTTTTTCTTCAGCTTTAGGTATACTCAAAGGGCTGCAAGGAATTCTTCAAGGGAGAGATTATGCCGGACCATTACTCCTGCTACTAAATGCTATGACAGATGAACATAGAGAAGCGTATTAGCGCCGCAGTTGAAATTGGCCTTATCCATAGCCTTGGCCGCTAGAGCGAGGGCAACTTCTCCCCGGACTCGGCAATATCCTCGCTGCCTGCCCTTCTCTTTGCCGGTCGTGCTATGAAGCTGCCTTTCAGCAGGAGAAAAGTCAAAAAAGATGACAAGAATACATATTCTTGGCGCGCCTGGCAGTGGCAAAACAACGCTAGCCCGGCAGCTCTCTGAGCACCTTCACGTCCCGCATCATGATCTTGATAAGCTTGGCCTGGAAAAGGGCAGAGTAAGCGAAGAAGATGCCTTTGCCATCGCTGAGCGGCCCGCCTGGATTAGCGAGGGTGTCTATCTCATCTGGACAGAACCATTGCTCTACCATGCCGAGGTTATTGTGCTGCTTGAGGTCTCCTGGCCTGTGGCGCTCTGGCGCATTTTGCTGCGCCATGTGACAAGAAGCCTGCATGGTACCAATCCCTATCCCGGCCTTAACGGCGTGCGGTTGCTCTTTAAATTAATGAAGGATACGCGCGAATATCTGCTCAATCAAGAGCCGGCTGCTTCGCCCCTTGCCCAGAGCCTACACCGCTATCTGGAGGAGCAGAGAGTACGAAGCGAGCCGCCTACGCTTGATGCGGTGCGGCGAGAAGCCAGAGCCTATCCCGAGCTGTCTTTTCCACCGACAGACGAGTTTCTGCACCGCTATCTGTCACGGTATCGCCAGAAAGTTATCAGAGTGGGCAACAAAGCGGAGCGGGAACGCCTGCTGACGCGCCTCACGCCTCCATGATCGCCGCTTGATGTTTGCTCAGCAGATAATGAATGAGCGCGCCAGGACTTGACAGGTAGGAATATTCCTACATATAATAAGAGAGTCAATAGGTAGGCTACTGTCTACCTATTGAACGAGAAAGAGCAGAGAGAAGCACGACATATGTTAGCCACCATTGACACAGTTTTTACCGCGCTTGCCAGTCCCACGCGTCGCGAGCTGCTTCGTCTGCTGCGCGAGGAAGGGCAATTGCCGGTACAGCAGCTGGCCGATCATTTTGCCATGCGCCGGCCCAGCATCTCCGAGCACCTGAAAGTGCTCAAGGATGCCGGATTAGTCAGCGAACGCAAGCGAGGTCGGCAGCGCTACTATTATCTGGAGGCCGCGCCGCTGCACGAAATTCAGGAGTGGCTGGCCCCTTACGAACAGTTCTGGAGAGAGCGGTTTGTAAGCTTAGATAAGTTACTTGCCGAGGAAGATCATGACTGAGACACTTACCATTAATCTTGATCAGTTCCTGCCCTATTCGCCGGCGCGCGTCTGGAAGGCTCTTACCGATTCCGCGCTGTTGGCCCGCTGGTTTATGCCAAACGACTTTCAACTGAAAGTCGGGCATCGCTTCACCTTCCAGGGCACCCCTATGCCCAGCGTCAAATTTGGCGGAACAGCCTATTGCGAAGTCCTTGATTTTGAGCCCGAGCGCTTCCTGAGCCTGAGCTGGGCTGATCGAGGCGGCAATGGCCTGAGCTTTACCGTTACCTGGCGCCTGGAGCCCGAGCAGAATGGAACCCGTCTCTTCCTGGAGCACACGGGCTTTGATGCCAATAACCAGCTCTCTGTGCGCTCGCATCAGATAATGAGCAAGGGCTGGCTCGGCGTTCAGGAGAGCCTTGAGAAGTTCCTTGCCTCCCTGGAACCAGAGGTAAAGTCGGTCAACGCTTAGTAATCGGTATCCTCAAGGCGAAAAGCAAGCAGGACTGCTCATAAGGCAGTCCTGTTCTCGCGGCAAAAACTACCTCTTCACGTCATAAGTTGCCCAAGGGAACGATCCTTTCCTGACCAGGGCAAGATGAAGGACTGATCGGTACTCCATATGTGCCGCTAAGGCCTGAAGCTGTGCCCCAGGGATTGGCGCAGCGGCCATATAAGCATAGGGATGAAAGCCGTGAGCAGGGCGGCAATAGCAAACATGATGCTGAGCCCGGCACGATCAGCGAGAGCCCCATAGACAATTACCGCTAGCGAGCTGCCCATCAGCGTTGCCGTGTAATAGATGCCGTACCAACGTGTTCTCTGCCTCTCGGAGAGAACGGCCGCAAGGCTCGCTTGTAGGAGCGATGAAGTTCCATCCAGCGGGAAACCGAAGAGCAGGGAGAGAGGCGCGAGCGTAAAGACTGGCAAATTGGCAATGAAGACCCCGAGAAAAGCAAGCAGCGTGAGCGCGGTCACAACTTCCGTACTCCAGATCAGCGCAAAGATTCCCCAGCGTTCACTTAGCCAGCTACAGACAAACTTTCCGGTAATGCCACCGAAAAGCATCAAACTGATAAGGAGAGCAATCGTCTCAACGCTCAATCCATAATTGGCAAACAAGAAGGGGAGGAAAGTCATCGCAACCTTCTGGGCCGTTTCGTCAAGGCAGCCAGCCGCAATTAACAGAGCAATCTTCCATCTGAAGCGCCCGGTTAGCTCCGACTGTCGCTCTATAGCGACTTTTCTTATAGTCACATTAGTTTTGCGTTCGTGCCAGATGACGAATATTGTTGGCAAAGTGAGAAGCCCGATGCAGAGAAGAGGAGCCCGCCAGCCCGCGTACATGGCCAGGAGCGCCACACCCAGAGTAGCAAACAGCTTTCCCACCGTGCCGGCCATGTTGAGCAGGGCGATAGCCCTGGGGCGATATTGTGCGGTGTATGAACGCGAGACCAGCGAGGCGGCAAGAGGATGTTGCGCATTCCCGCCGATACCCGCGAGTAGCGCTGCAAGGAGAAGCAGGTTATACTCCGGAGCCAGAGCCATACCTATCATACCCAGACCAACCCAGATATTGCCGATTGCCAGAAGCAGAAATTCGCCAAATCGTTCTCCAAGCAAGCTAATTGGCACTTGCAGCAAGCCAGAAGAACTTAGCATCAATGTTTTTAGGATGCCGGCTTGCAGATATGAGAGGTGAAGTTCAAGCACGATGAGAGGCAGGAGCGGCGAAAGAATAGCGAAGCAGGCGTCATTAGTGAAATGGAAGAACGAAGAGAGCAAGAGCGTGCGATGCCGAAGTATTTTTGTGGAGGTGGCCACGAAGCGAATCCTTTCCAGGAAGGGAAGCCGAAAAGGTGCTTGAGCCAGTAGACATGCCACAACGCCAGATAAGCTTCCCGTACTCCAGATGTTCCCTGTGAAGGAAACAGTAACTCTGAGTACCTCCAGCTTTTTGTGCGTTGAGTTGCGGGATAGCCTCACGTTGAGGCAACCTGGCATCGCTCGGTCCAGTCCGCTCACCCCTAGTTGTGTTGAACACTATTGCCAGGGATCGGGATGAGGCGCGGAACCCTAGATGCAATCACATGCTAACTGAAGTATAGCATATCCCATCTGGAAAGACCAACTGGAGTTGTTTTTCTAGCTCGGATGCCGTATTCTGTTCACCGATAGCATACAAGCGCATGCTACAGTAACCACGAACGCCCTCGAATATTTCAGCGTTTCCCCTAACCTGCGCTTCGTGGCGGGCATCCGGGCTAGCTCTTGCTTTGCTCTGACAGCAAGAGCGTAAAAGCGCTTATGCACGCTCAAATTCGTGCAAATGAGGATAATGTCCTGCTTACTATCTCTGGGGAGCTCGCGCATAGTGTTATCGTGATCGCCTATTTTGCGCAAGAATGAAGGAGGCGCCAGAGGCAGCTCGCCTGATGGCTATATCGCAAGAAACTACATAAATCGGGAGACAGCCAATGAGAATGCATTATAATCGTATTGCCGGCCAGAATCTAGAACGCCTTGCCGCCCTGAGCGATGGTATCTTCGCTGTAGCAATGACCCTACTCATCCTTGATATCCATGTTCCTGAAATAGCTCAGGCAATGAGCGGTATTATTCAGCAGCCTCTCTGGGCCAGCGGCGCGCTACAGCCGGAACTAGCCCTGTGGAGAGCCCTCATTCAGCTTGGGCCGCGCCTGCTCACCTATCTTATGAGTTTTCTCACCCTCGGTATTTTCTGGGTTGGTCAGCAGACCCAGCTCAACCATTTCGCCAGCAGTGATCGTAACCTTACCTGGATTCATCTAGGCTTTTTAATCGCCGTTGTCCTCATGCCCTTCTCAACAGGACTATTATCAGGAAACATAACGATTCGTTTGGCTCTGGTTGTCTACTGGCTCAACATTGTTTTGCTGGGAACCCTGCTCTATCTGAGCATTCGTTATGCCAAGCGTGCGGGTCTGGTCAAGGATGAGATAGCCTTAGAGATGCGTTCTGCCCACGAGCGGCGCATTATCTCCGCTCAGATAGTCTATGCAATCGCCGTCTTGCTCTGCGTAATTAATACCTATCTGAGCGTAGCTGTGATTATCTGCGTGCAGCTCAACTATGCGCTTGTGCCGCGCATTCGCTGGCTGGAGCGCCTGCTCTAAAGCTGGCATTATTCAGACTCCACGAGCATGCCTGCATTCCTGAAGCGAGCAGAGCTAAGAGACCATCGCCCGATGCTCCACCGGCAAACATAGCCGGCTCCTGCCTGGAGCTTGGCTTCGCGTGCCTGCTACGCGTTCAACTAGACCAGAAGGGACGCGAATCAGCATCCAGCTGGCCGTTCGCATTAGTTAATTGTACGGGCTGACCTTGCAGGCTATAGATGTTCCTCTGGGCATTGCGCTTGAGCGGAGCCAGCCAGATATCAAAAGTATTGTTGGCATAGCCCGTATAGGCAATGTATTTCCCATCGGGCGACCAGATGGGGTTGCTGATATATTCTCCGGTGACAAGTTGTATAGATTTGCTATAACCCTCAAGGGCGCGTTGATCGTCTTGAGCGTTATTGGGGACTTGCGTGAGCGTCGAGGCGCCAGGCGGAACGGGCATCACAAAAAGGCCCATATGGTTGGCGTCGAGCCGGCGGATATAAGCGATGGCATTGCCATCAGGCGAGAAAGCCGGCTGCATATTCGCAAGATCTGGCAGTCTGGGCGTCAGGGCCACTGCGGGATCAAATTCATCGGAAATATCGCCAGGTCGATACTTGTCAGGATGATGAGCAATCGCGTTTGGATCTTCAAGATAGATCTGGATGGATTGTTTTATCCGCGAGCTATCGTAGGTGAAATTGGTATAGGCAATCTGATCGGAGTGGCCTGGCCGATAGACGGGATCGCGCAAGCCACCATCTCCATAAGTAGCATAAGCGATCTCCTGAGGCGTGCCGTCAGGATGGTCAAGCTGGATAGAAAAGATCTGGGGATCGATAAGAAATGCATCGACATTCGGATCAGTGACATGTTGCTTATCGTAATCGCTCAAAAAGAGCAAGTGTTTATTGTCGGGAGCCCAGGCCGGCTGCGCGTACCAGAGATACGTAGCGTGAGGAGCAAAGCCCGGGTTGGATTCATAGATGCCTGCACCTGTGCGTAAAACGCGCGGCTTACCTCCTTGTGTCGGCATAAGCATCAGATCAGAATAGTTTTTGTAACGCGCCTGAAAAGCGATCCAGCGCCCATCGGGTGAGATCGAGGGATCGCGAACGTCGAGGCCCTGGGTAAGCCTTGTCACGTTAAGCTTACCGTCAATTACTGCAAGATCGCGATGTAACGTAAAATAGATGTGGCCTTGAAACGTATTGCGCGCCGTCTGGTTAATGGCCACGGGAGTACCGGCTGAGCTGACATAGCTGGTCTGAAAATTGCCCTGCGAGTCGCCGCCTAAAAGCGAGCAGCTTTGTAGGCTAAGAATCAGCAGGCCTAGCAAATAGATAATCCCCTTTCCCCTCTGTCTTACCATTGTGCCTTCCTTCCTTTACAACCTCTGGCAACCAGATCCCGATGTATTGCCCTCTGCAGAAGCGCAGCATGCTCAAGCGGAGCGTGAAAAGGAAGCTTATGATGCGTCTCCCCTTCTACTTTTCAGTATACTTACGCATCCAAATAGACTATGGGGGCCTGCTCAGAGCAAAATGGCCCGTCCTGCAAGGAGAGGGAAGCCAGCTTGTAGAACGGGCAAAACTTATTTCAGGCGTTGTGAGAGAGGGTTTCGTCTAGCCAATCGGCAATGCGCTGATTGGCAAGGGCAAGAGCGCCAGCATGGCCATGCTCCTCACCCCCTTCTGCAGCAGTGAAGCGCATGAATGTCTTGGGACAGGTTAAGGCGTCGTAGAGCTTGCGCGGCTGACCGGGGAAGAAGTGATCTTTTTCCGCCTCACAGACCAGCGTGGGGCAGGTAATTTTATCAGCTCTTCCGGCCATTGTATATGCTGCCATCTTTTGCCTGAAGTCTCCAGGCGACGTCACTTGCATGGTAAAGACTGCCTGGCCGATTGCCCAGCGCATGCCAGGCTCCTGGGCGAGCTGCTCAAAGCGCTCTGTTGCCTGCTGCTCAGTTTGACCCTCTAACTGCTCGGCCGCTGCTGGCGAAAAAGAGAAGAGGCCATCGACGGCGATACAGGCGGCCAGGCGATGTTCATATGCTGCGGCGCGCGGCGCCAGGTAACCTCCCAGGCTCAAGCCAAACAGGGCAAGGCGCCGTGGATCAACCTCGCTGCGGCTCAAGGCATAATCGACAACAGGGGTGACTACTTTCTCCCAATCGGGACGGAAAGGCAGACCTTGCAAGCGAATAGCCTGGCCTTGGCCGGGTCCTTCGAAGATGAGGCAATTATAGCCGCGCTGCAAAAAGGGCTGCGCGTGAGCTATATAGATCTCTTCGGCGGTGCCATCATAGCCAGTATGCCAAATGAGCGTAGGACGCGGCTCGTGCGAGGCATCGGCCCTGAAGAAGTAACCGGGTAGCGTCGTTCCTTCATAGGGAATGCGGACCTCCTCTCCCGGAAAAGGTAGCAACGGCAGGGCCTGGCGGAAACAGCGCAGGCTTTTAGCGTAAGTCTCAGCGGCGCGGGGATCGTCGGGCTCGATATGCAGGAAGAACTCGGCACTGCGGTAATAGTTACAGGCACGCAGATAGGCCTCGCGCGCACTCACGCCATGGCCGCGCTCAAGGCAATCATCGGCCAGGCGCTCTATGCGTGCGGCAGTCGCGCTCCACTCTTGATACCAGCTCTCGAAATCCTTATCCTTGATGCGCGCCGCTGTTGTAAAGCACTCGCTAATATCAGCACCACCATAAATGCTGCTCCCAAGCACACGTAAGAACTCAAACGAGAAAGTTTCATTCTTGAAAACAAGCTTCATTGTAAATTTCTCCTTGCCTTTAAATAAGTTAGGGCTAGCTAACTTATTGAGTTAAAAAAATTTTGCTAACTACAGAACTTCGTTTTAAACCTGTGGCGACCCGAAAATTTTTGCGCAGGTTTCGCAAGATCTGGCTTAGCCCAGGCGCAGGCCTTGTAGCCAGAGCCGACTGATCTCGCTAATCACTTCTTCATCGAACTGATCGGTAAGATTGAGCCTGGGGCGATTGGCAATAGTTGCCAGCAGACTGATGTAGCCCCAGGCTGCGGCGGTGAGATTAAGTTTTGCCGGGAGCACTCTTTGTCCCTGGGCCTGTTCTAACAGGTGATAGATGCGTTGATAGAGATCCACATAGTGCTCGCGGGTGAACTCATTGAACTGCTCATCGCCTAACCCAACTGAAGCCTGCACAAAGGCGCGCAATCCATCAGGATCGGCCATCGCCGCCGCGCGATAGTCTAACAGAAGCATAGAAAGGACCTCAAGTAAATCTCGTTCGGCCTGCTGCTCCAGGCTGCCCAGAAAGCGCCGTATAAAACCCTCGATAAAGTTATCAAGTACGGCCAGAAAAAGTCCCTTTTTGCTGCCAAAGTGCTTATAAAGCATTGGCTCAGTAACATCACTGGCGCGCGCTAACATACTCGTACTTGCCTCCGCATAGCCCTGCTCGGCAAAAACCTTCTTGGCCTGAGCCAGGATGCTGGCCCGCCGCTCTTCTCCCCGCATGCGCGTGCGCTTCTCCCTGCTTTCTGTCATGGTCAGCTTTCTACCTACTATCTAGTTAGTACTAATTAACTTACGGAGAGATAATACTATCGCCAGGAGAGAATGTCAAGCCTTTGGTGGGACTATGATGCAGTCATCGCTTGATCTTTGAAGGCAAGCGCGGTGAATGTCCTGGTTATGCTCAGGGCATAGCTCGCCTACGGACCTATGCTCAAAGCATATATTATACCTTGCGTGGCCTGAGCGTGGGTGGGTATGCTGATAATTGTAATCTGAAAGGAGTAAAAAATATGCGTATCCTTGTCATTGGCGGCACGGGTTCTGTTGGCACTCCCGTCGTGCGCCAACTTGTCCAACAGGGCCATCAGCTCATGGTCATGCATCGCGGTAAGAAGCAGGCGCAGCTTGAGCCAGGTGTTGAAAGCCTGCTTGCCGAACGGGCACGTTTGCCCGAGCTTAAAGCTGAGCTCAAAGGCTTTGCCCCCGAAGTCGTGCTCGATATCTTCCCCCTCGTTGAACGGGAAGCCAGCATAGTCGTTGAGAGCGTACGTGGTATTGCCCAGCGCGTCGTAGGGATTGGTAGCGCCGACGTCTATCGTGCCTATGGCAGGCTGATTGGCACTGAGCCGGGACCTATTGAACCAACTCCATTGTCTGAGGACGCTCCCTTGCGTCAGAAGCTCTATCCCCATCGGGCGGAGCCACCGCGCAGCGCCGACGATCCACAGCGTTGGATGGACGATTATGATAAGATCCCGGTTGAGCGAGCCTTTATGGGCGATTCTGAGCTGTCAGGAACCATCTTGCGCCTGCCCATGATCTATGGCCCTGGCGACAGGCAGCACCGCAACTATAGCCTCGTCAAGCGTATGCAGGATCGTCGGCCCGCTATAGTTCTTGGCCAGGAGTATGCAAACTGGCTCTCGCCGCGCGGCTATATCGATAACGTCGCAGCCGCTATCGTCCTGGCTACGACAGATGCGCGCGCTGCAGGCCGCATTTACAACGTTGCCGAAGAGCCTCCCTTTACCACAGTCGAATGGGTGCGCAAGCTGGCTGAAGCCATGGATTGGCACGGAAACATTGTAACGCGCCAGGAAGAGCAGCTTCCCGCGTCCCTCAAGTTTGACGCGAACGCCAAACAGCATCTTTCGCTCGATACCGCGCGCATTCGTCAGGAGTTGGGCTATCGCGAGCCTGTGGGCCTTGACGAGGCCATCAAGCAAACCATTGCCTGGGAACTGAACAATCCCCCAGCTGCCAGTCAGCTTGACTATGCAGCTGAGGATGCATTGCTTCGGGAAGCTTGAGAAAAGTATCCGAGACTAAGCAGAGCCTGTTACGAATTTTCTGCCCAATGCGTGCGTGTGTATGTAAGAATAGTTTTTAAATCGCCTACTTACCGCTGCTTTTCTGATTTACAGCATATCTCTGCTGCCATAAGAATAACTGCAGAAGCTTGTAAGCTGCAGGCGATTTATAAGGAGTAAACGAATGGGACAGCTTGAGCAGAAAGTCGCCCTGGTAACGGGCTCTGATAGTGGTATTGGGCGTGCCATTGCGCTCCGTTTCGCTAGTGAGGGCGCCGCAGTCGTTGTGAATTATGCGCATGCAAAGGACCGCGCCGAAGAAGTGCGCCAGCAAATCGAGCAAAATCATGGGCATGCCATCGTCATCCAGGCCGATGTATCGCAGTATCAACAAGTAACGAATCTCGTCCAACAGGCGGTCCAGCAATTGGGGCGCCTTGACATCATGGTCAACAATGCCGGCATGGAGATACACGGTCCGTTTCTAGATGTCACAGAAGAGCACTTTGATCGCGTGCTAGGGGTAGATCTCAAAGGTGCCTTCTTTGGCGCTCAGGCCGCCGCGCGCGAAATGGTCAAACGAAAAATCCAGGGTCGGATTATCAACATATCCTCAGTGCATGAAGACCTGCCCATGCCACAGAACGCTCCCTATTGTTGTGCCAAAGGTGGCGTACGTATGCTTATGCGCACGATCTGCCTTGAGCTGGCTCCCTATAACATTACCGTCAATAATATAGGGCCAGGCGCCGTTGATACTCCTATTGATGCCGACGTCAAGGCTGACCCCGAAAAGATGGAAGCCCTGTTAGGCGAGATCCCGTTACGGCGTATGGCTCGGCCTGAAGAGGTGGCCGACCTGGCTCTCTACCTGGCCTCGGGTGCCTCTGCCTATGTAACTGGTGCAACCTTCTTTATTGATGGAGGACTGATGCGCAATACCGGTGGATTATAAAGGACCGGGAAGCGGAGAAAGGCGGGGAAGCAACAATGCATGTGAAAATAGCACAAGATCAGGCTGTGCAGGTACCTCAGAAAGGTCGAGATAAGACTACAACCCCTCCACATGTAGTCATCGTTGGCGGAGGCTTTGGCGGATTGCAGGCAGCTAAAGCCCTGAGAAGGGTTCCGGTGCGGGTCACGCTCATTGATTACAACAACTTTCACCTGTTTCAGCCTATGCTCTACCAGGTAGCCACGGGAGGCCTGGCACCTTCCGATATTACCGCACCGCTGCGCGCTGTGCTGCGCAAGCAGCGGAACACCGAGGTTCTTATGGCCGAAGTGACTGGGATTGATACGCGTGAGCAGCTCGTCTATATGGACAAACAGACCCTGCATTATGACTACCTGATTTTGGCCACGGGCTCAAGTAATAACTATTTTGGGCACCCGCAGTGGGAACACCTGGCACCAGGTATGAAATCAGCCGATGATGCCCTCACGATCAGGCGCATGGTCTTTTCGGCCTTCGAGGAAGCCGAGCGGGAAGCTGATCCCACGCAGAAATGCGCCCTGCTCACCTTTGTCCTGGTTGGTGGAGGGCCGACCGGAGTTGAGCTGGCAGGCAATATCGCCGAGTTAGCGCACCACGCCCTTGAAGGTGACTTCCGCTGTATCGATCCAGGCATGGCGCGCATTGTGCTCGTTCAGGGACCAAAGCACATCTTGCCTGGCTTTCCGCCCTCGCTTGTGCATCGCGCGACGAAGGAGCTACAGCGGATGGGCGTAGAGGTCAGAACAGGCACGCATGTAAAGGACGTCACCGAAAGTGGCGTAATGATTGGTGATGAGCACTTTCCCGCTAAAAACGTCATCTGGACGGCCGGCGTCAAAGCCTCGCCAGCCAGTAAGTGGCTGCAGGCAGAAGCTGACAATCATAGCCGCGTCAAGGTCCTACCAGATCTGACAGTCCCGGGCTGTGCCAACGTCTTTGTGATCGGGGATACCGCCAGCCTTGAGCAGAATGGCAAGCCGCTACCTGGCCTGGCTCCCGTTGCCATGCAGGAGGGAGAATATGCCGCCTCCGTAATCGCTGATGCCATAGAGGGCAAAAAAATACAGAAACCATTCCACTACTTTGATAAAGGTACCATGGCAACCGTTGGGCATTCCTATGGCATCGTCGATGTAGGCCCGTTCCACTTTGACGGTATGTTTGCCTGGCTGCTCTGGCTCCTCGTACATATTATGTTTCTTATCGGCTTTCGCAATCGTATCATCGTGATGTTGCAGTATGCCTGGACCTATATTACCTATCAGAGAGGAGCCCAGATAATCCTGCCCTCAGATGCTATACATAACCCAAGAAAATAAGCTTTTTGTCAGCATCTCAGGCCGCAGCCCTGGCTTGTGCGCCTGGATCAGGCAGGGGGCGTAGAAAATTGGGCCATTTATGGTTAGCTTGTCGAGAGGGAGAATGGCAAGATGCCATCATCCCTCTTCCCCATCTCTTCGACATTTCCCCTCCTTGTTCTGGGGTAAGGAGGAGCGAGCCGAGTAAAGACTTGCTTATCAAGTATTGAAAGTGCGGAAATGCATCCCCGTAGAAGTCAGCTGAGCGAAATGAAGACCGAATCGGCCACGTGAGTAGCGCCCCCTGTTATTGAGGGCTTTGCGAGTTCCTGAAGCATTCGTCTGCGTACGGTCTTTGCCTGTTCAGGATCACGGTCGAAGGCGTTGGTCCATTCAGGATGCTCAATCTGTAGAATACTATGGAAAATATCGCCAAGAATGATGGCCCGTTCGTCGCCTGCTGTTACCAGGAGCGAAGCATGACCGGGAGTATGTCCTGGAGTGGCGAGAATTCTCACTTCAGGCGTGATATACTCCCCTTCCTCAAGAAACTCGATATGCTGCCCTAGCAGGTTGAGCTCATCGGCTACGCTAGCCCTTGCCTTCTTCTCCTCTGGATTGTCGAAGCGGAGCCACTCGGCATTGCGTACGAGGTGGCGAGCATTTGGGAAGGTCAGGACCTGTTTGCCATTGGCCTTGTGCCCACTCCAGCCCACATGATCCGAGTGCATATGGGTGAAAAAAACTATATCGATATCGGCAGGTTTGAGTCCAGCACGCTCAAGATTTGAGAGGAGTTCGCCCCCATAAGCCTTAAAGCGGTCGCCCTCATAGGATCGGGGGCCGAATCCATTGTCAACTAATATTGCCTTTCCTGGCGTCTGGAGCAGATAGGCGCCGAGACTGCCAACAAGCTGACCATTGCTGTCGAGCAGGTGCTGATAAGGCTGCCAGTCCGCTGCGCTGGTGGTCGGAAATAAGGCCATTGGATTGAAGAGAATATATCCATCGGGCAGATAGCTTATGCGAATGTTGCCGAGCAGGATAGAACTGTAGGTTGCCGCGCTGACCATTGATGATCCTTCCTTTTAATTGATAGCATATCATATTTTGCGGGAAGGGCCTTATCACTAACAGAAAGGGCGACCCCCTACGAGGTCGCCCAGCTTCTTTTTGCTTTACTCATCCACATCCTGGCTACTTTGCGACCACCTCACCACTGGCCAGCTGGCTCTGAATCAGCTTGGCGTAATAACCATTGGCCTTAAGCAACTGATTATGGTTGCCACGCTCAACGATCTGGCCTTCATGCAGAACGAGAATCATATCTGCATTGCGAATCGTACTTAGGCGGTGGGCAATCACAATCTGTGTGCAGGCCATACTATTGATGCTAGTCTCAACAGCCTTTTCAGTTACCACGTCAAGGCTGCTGGTAGCCTCGTCAAGGAGCATAATAACCGGAGTATTGGCGACCGCGCGGGCAATAGTCAGGCGCTGGCGCTGGCCGCCGGAAAGCGCGCTACCGCCTTCAGAGACCATTGTCTCATACTCCATAGGCATCTTCATGATATCATCGTGGATAGCCGCCATCTGGCAGGCCCAGATTACCTGCTCCATACTCATGCTAGGATCATTGAGCGTGATATTTTCACGAATTGAGCCGCTAAAGACATCGGCCTCCTGCGTCACTACACCAAACTGCGAGCGAACCGCCTGCAAGTTGAGCTTGCGCAAAGGCATACCATCGTAGAAAATGTCGCCCGAGGTTGGTGTATACAGACCAAGCAGCAAACTACCAAGCGTACTCTTACCGGAGCCGGTACGGCCAACAATCGCCACTTTCTGGCGTGGCTTGATTTCCAGCGAGATATCGTGGAGCACAGCCGGGGACTGTGGATCATACGCGAAAGAGACGTTCTGCAGCCTGATATGCCCACTCAGCTTGGGAGGCTCAGAGGCTCCCTGCACGTCTTGTTCTGGTTCAGCTTCCAGCACGTCAGCTAAGCGCTCCATGTGCGACTGTACAAGCTGAATCTGCCTCGCACTCAGAATGAGCGAGGTAAGCGGTCCCAAAACCGAGGTACCGATGGACTGCAGGGCCAGCATAGTACCGACCTCCATATGTCCCTGAATGACTTGCAGCGTACCCAACCAGAGCAAGAGCAGAGGCGCCGCCGTACCGAGAGCCGACATTGCTGTATCGACAAGTGAGCCGATATACGACAGCCGCACCGAAGCATTCATCTGGTCAAAAAAGAGATTTGACCAGCGCTCCAACGCACGGTGCTCCGCGCCGGCAGCTTTAAGCGTCTTAATGCCGGACAGAACCTCAGTAATATAGCCCTGCGATTTGCCGTCTGCCGCTAGCTCACGAGCGTTTAACTCTCTTAGTGTTTTCGTTGTAGCGAGCAATAGAATGGCTTGTAGGGCTCCGATTACAATTACCACAATGGCAAAATTCGGCGCCTGAGTTACCAGGATGAAAAAGTACAGAATGACAAAGCTGCCATCCAGTAAAGTCGAGAACAGCTGATTACTAATGGTATCGCGAATGACCGTGTTGCTGGTGACCCTGGCCAGAATATCACCTGTGGAGCGCTGTAAAAAGAAGCGCTGCGGCAGGCTCAGCATATGTTCAAGGAAACTGAACATCAAGCTTATATCTACGCGCGCCTGCAGGTAGAGCAATATAAGTGCGCGTAGTAATTTGGTAATTAATTGGGCCACAATAAGCATCACCATACCGATGCCGAAGAGTTGCAAGGCATTGAGCATCTTCGCCGGAATAAGATGGTCAATAGCCACACTTGAGAGAAGCGGGAAGGTGAGCCCGAGTACCTGCAAGAGCAGGGAAGCGCCAATCACCTGTAAAACTGCAAATGGAGCCTGCTTGATATAGTTTTTAGCATAGGACCCCAGCGTCAACTGTGACACCTTATTGGCGCGCGAGAATTGCACGCCGGGCTCCATCATGATAACGACCCCGGTGAAGCCCTCATCAAACTCTTTAGCCGTCATGCGCCGGCGGCCGGCTCCTGGATCGACCACATCAACGTATTTGGGGGACCATCTTTCCACAACTATAAAGTGGTTGAACTCCCAGTGGACGATAGCCGGTAGAGTCACAAAGCGGAAGTCATTCTCTTGTAAGGAGACAGCTCTTACCCGCATCCCATACTTACGCGCGGATTTGACGATGCTCAGAGCTGTAAGGCCGTCGCGGCCAACCCCGCACGTCTCGCGTACCTCCGAGACCGACGTCTTGCGCCCATAATAGCTTAATAGCATAGCCAGGCAGGCGGCTCCGCATTCAACGATACTGATCTGATTGATGACCGGCACACGTTTCTGCGGGAACAAACGAAATTTGCGCGTTGCCTGCTTCTCCTGCTCCGGCTCAGCCGTTTTAGAGGCGGCGGCGGCGGGAGCAGGGCCAGTAGGCTGCTTCATCTGCTCTGGCGCTTTGACGATGATAGCCTGCATCTGGCTGGTTTCGTACTTGGCTACATTCTCGCGGTGCTCAATGAGCTTGGCCAGCTCGGGCGAGATAAGCGTGCTATTCGGTTGGAAATCCCGCGTTTGCAGCGTTTGCTTCAGCAGCGAAGTACGTTGACGCTCTCCTAGCGTAGATTGCGAGGAGGGTAAGGGCGTTACTGGCAGCTGAATCAGCCTGGGGCCGATTCCATCAGTTTGCCTTGGCGGTCCCGACTGCGGAGCAGGCGTTTGGGCAGGTGGATGCGGCCCCGTTCTCTGCACGGGCGGTGGCTGCTGTCCAGGCTGCTGCGGTGGATGAGGGCCTGTCCGCTGAACAGGGGGCATGGGCCCTCTAGGTGGCATAGGCTGCTGTGGTCCAGGCCGCACAGGCTGTTGAGGGCCTGAACGCTGAGCAGGTGGCATAGGCTGCTGTGGTCCGGGCCGCACAGGTTGCTGGGGACCCGAGCGCTGAACGGGTGGTACAGGCTGCTGTGGTCCAGGCCGCACAGGTTGCTGTGGTCCGGGTCGCTGAGCAGGTGGTATAGGCTGCTGTGGTCCAGGCCGCACAGGCTGTTGAGGGCCTGAACGCTGAGCAGGTGGCATAGGCTGCTGTGGTCCGGGACGCTGAGCAGGTGGCACAGGCTGTTGAGGACCTGAGCGTTGAGCACGTGGCTGTCCCGGCTGTGGACCCGAATTATTATTCTGTCGTTTCTTTTGTGATGCTACTTTTGGTATGGAGCCTGTGGGAAAATTGTCTATATCCATCTTGCTTATGCGTCTTTCAACAGATTATGAAAAAATAGGGAATAGAGAAAGTAGTCGCTGCGATCCGACCAGAAACTGTGCACGAACGAGAGTGCCCGCAAACTGCTTCTGTGTAATGCCAGGCAGCTTTACCGAAATGACTTGCGAAGGATCGGTGACATCTACCCCGTAGCGCTGATGCACATCGACGGGACTGAGTATAATCGGGCTAACGGATTCCACATTACTATGGATCGGTAGCCCTTCCGTTCCCACCTGCACATCAACCTTCATGCCTGGCTGGATGTGTGCATCCTGTACCTGTTTATTCGGCAGCAAGATAATAGCCGTGGCTACATCGGCTGTCTGGCTGCTACTACTTGGGATCAGACCGGCCCCGGTAGCATATAGCGGCACTTGCCCCAGCCAGGCCACTAATCCTGCAATGGTCAGAATGACTAGTAGTATCCAAAAGAATAGGAAAACAGGCGGAGCAACGATACGCGGAAGTATTGTCTTTTCCTGATTTTGAACATAAATCTGTAACGCTCTACTACGAAAGATATTGCGCTTAGGAGCTGTAGTCGCCATTGATTCCTTCCTAGCTCGATCCTGATTAACTCTTCGTCACTATCGTAAAAGGAAAGGACTTGCTGTGCTATTCCTTAGTAAATGCCAGGTACTGTTCTCTAACAGAGCCCTTTTCGACGTCCAACTTTTGGTTTTCTTGTGGATCGCATTGTGTGTAAACATGTGCATATATGAACAGGTGCTATTCGTCTTAACGCGTGGCCTATATATAAGTAACTAGATGACACGACTATGCTATGCCTATAATCCATCGTCCTACCTATTCACAAAGTTTTACAGGCGGGCAAGCAAAAAGTCTTGAGTTTGAGCTGGGGAATAACATTCTGCCTACCCGATAAAGCGAATATACCCGAATTGTTATTCTACTACATTAACGTTCAGGTTTATGCTATTTCTGGTATCAGTTTTCGGCTGTACTAGTACTGTTGTCAGCCTCTCGACGAGTTTAGCGAGGAAAATATCTATACAAGCTTGGCGGCGAAGTACTGGAAGACAGAACTATTGATAGTTGCTATAACGATTGTGGAACCGCAGGTGGCTGGCTGCCCACCTCTTGCTTATGCTATTTTAGCTCTCGGATCGCGGCCCAATCTCATACCCTTGCCCCAAATTATTTTTTATTGTGTCAATATGCTTCAGTATATACAACGGATAGTCATGACGCGAGTAACTGGAAATGGCTAAGATAGCAGGCTCTTGCTAAAATAAGTGCAAGGCCTGAAAGTGCTTATCATCTGATAAACTGGCAGAATTCATCTGCAAATACAGCAAGGCCACACGGGTGAGATCAAGTAGCTGGATATTGCGCTTCGAGCAGAGCAAATGTTCTGGCACAATACCTCTTTCTCACACTTCTAGAGCCTTGCAAAGATCGCTAAAAAATCGTAAAGCTACAAGAAACGAAAATCACAACGCCCTTGATTAGTTATCCGAGGACGAAGAGATCGACGAAGACGCAGAGCCGCCATTGTCAGAAGTAACTTTCATCGAGGAAGACGAAGACCCTTGTGTAGCGCGAGCCTGGTCTCCATTGAGATGAGCTGTCACAGTTACATTCCAGGCAGAGGACGTCACTTTGCAGCTGGCCTGAGGGGTCCAGTCCCACTTGTAGAAGCCGTTCGAGCCGGCTACGACTTCTCCCTTAAGGGCGCTGCTTGTATCAAGCTGATCCCCGCAAAGATTTACCTTGATGTCCAGCTTTGCACCAGGTGAAGTATAGACACAAGCGCTGGCATGTGAGTCTGTAATGTTGACTCCATCCTTAGAATCGGGACTACTACAGGCTAACGCAAGTTTGAGTGAGCCTGCCTGCCCCGATGTCTGAGCAACTGTTTTACCATTGGAGCTGCTGTTTTGTGAAACAACTGATCCATTGTTACCAGTCGTGGCATTGTTGCTGCAGGCTGCGAACAGAACTGCAAAGCCTAATGCCAGACCAATATAAACAAAACGACGAATGTTCGACCACATCATAGCTTGCCTCCGTGCTATTTTTAATGGTCCGTTAACTTATAAGTTTGCGTTACGATGGATATCGTAACAACCGGACTTAAAACGAAAGGTTAGCAGATGCCTTGAGGGCAAGCTACTAACCTTTTTTGCTACTTCACATTGCTGCAAAGTGGCAGAAGTAAAAAGTATTAACCTTCGCTGCTGGTGTCATCGGAGAGGTCCAGCGAGCTGCTGGCGCTGCCATTCTTTGTACCGACTGCCAGAGCCTCGACTCCAGCGCTGCCGTCTGCACCGGAAGTGGCGTTGGTGTAAGCTACGCCCTTGCCGCCGAAGTTGGCTTTGCCGCTACCTGTGACCTTGTGGCTGTGGCTGGCCTTTTTGCCCTTGCCACCGGCAACCATTTCGAGTTCCTGATCGTTGAGTTCGAACATGTCTTTTAGTTCCTTTCTGAAATCTGAAAATTGAGAGTGTTCTGAATAAGGCTAACTATGACTCGCTGCTGGTGTCATCGGAAAGGGTCAGGGAGCTGCTGGCGCTGCCGTTCTTTGTACCGACTGCCAGAGCCTCGACTCCAGCGCTGCCGTCTGCACCGGAAGTGGCGTTGGTGTAAGCTACGCCCTTGCCGCCGAAGTTGGCTTTGCCGCTACCAGAGACCTTGTGCTTGTGGCTGGATTTTGCGCCACCGGATACTGCTTCGAGTTCCTGCTCGTTGAGTTCGAACATGTTTCTAGTTCCTTTCTGAAAATGGATGTTTTTATTAACAGGGAAAAATTCATTACCAGAGAAGCATCGATAGAACCCATGGCTTATCAATGATTACTTAAGACGCGCACCGAGCCAAATTAGCTTGCGCACTTCACTGGTGATTGCCCCGTTATAACCGCAAAACTGTTCTGAACGCAGATAACGTCCTTGTTACCAGAGCCGAGTTGCCTATGACGTTACCCAACTGATCGAAAAAAATCCTGTTGGCAGATAAAGGGTGTACAAATATAAATTACTATCTGCCTATTTGCGCGAAGGTTGAGAAAGAAATAAGTGAAATAATTACTTGCTTACCCGGTCCAGGAGCCGAAGCCCCTGGACTTTTGCCTCAAGTGTATTACTTGGAAGCGCTGGTGTCGTCGGAAAGGGTCAGCGAGCTGCTAGCATTGCCACCCTTGGTGCCAACTGCCAGAGCCTCGACGCCGGCGCCGCCGTCTGCATCGGAAGTGGCGTTAGTGTAAGCTACGCCCTTGCCGCCGAAGTTGGCTTTGCCGCTACCAGAGACCTTGTGGGTGTGATGATACTTTTTCTTACCACCGGATACTGCTTCGAGTTCCTGCTCGTTGAGTTCAAACATGTCTTTATTTCCTTCCTAATGGTGAAATCTTATACTTTAACTAAAAACCTAACGTTACGCTACTTGGAAGCGCTGGTGTCGTCAGAGAGGTCCAGCGAGCTGCTAGCATTGCCACCCTTGGTGCCAACTGCCAGAGCCTCGACTCCGGCGCTGCCGTCTGCACCGGAAGTGGCGTTAGTGTAAGCTACGCCCTTGCCGCCGAAGTTGGCTTTGCCGCTACCTGTGACTTTGTGGGTGTGATGGTACTTTTTCTTACCACCGGCAACCATTTCGAGTTCCTGTTCATTGAGTTCGAACATGTCTTTTAGTTCCTTCCTAGAAAACGGGTGTTTTATATTAGAAGTAAAGGAATTACTTAGAAGCGCAAGTATTGTCAGAGAGGTCCAGCGAGCTGCTAGCATTACCACCCTTGGTGCCAACTGCCAGAGCCTCGACGCCGGCGCCGCCGTCTGCATCGGAAGTGGCGTTGGTGTAAGCTACGCCCTTGCCGCCGAAGTTGGCTTTGCCGCTACCTGTGACTTTGTGGGTGTGATGATAATGCTTCTTACCACCGGCAACGTTTTCGAGTTCCTGTTCATTGAGTTCAAACATAATATTTCACATTCCTTTCCGGCTAGGATGTTACACGTATATTTGTGATTAACACTTTACGTAAAATCGATAACTATTCGGAAACCTCGGTGCTATCGGAGAAGGACAGCGAGCTGCTAGCATTACCGTTCTTGGTACCCACTGAAAGGCCTTCACTTGTGATGTTGCCATCTTCATCAATACCATTGTTTGCGTAGCCCACGCCCTTGCCGCCAAACTTGGCGCTACTGTTGGCCTTTACATTGCGCTTGTGGCTATACTTTTTCTTACCACCAGCGACAAGTTTAAGCTCCTGCTCGTTAAGTTCGAACATATGCTTAATTTCCATGTTTCAAGATTCCTTTCCGTCGCATCCGAGACTTAGAAGGTTCTGTACGCTAATAACTACTTAGAAGCGCTGGTGTCGTCAGAGAGAGTCAGCGAGCTGCTAGCATTGCCACCCTTGGTGCCAACTGCCAGAGCCTCAACGCCGGCGCCGCCGTCTGCATCGGAAGTGGCGTTGGTGTAAGCTACGCCCTTGCCGCCGAAGTTGGCTTTGCCGCTACCAGAGACCTTGTGGGTGTGATGATACTTTTTCTTACCACCGGATACTGCTTCGAGTTCCTGCTCGTTGAGTTCGAACATGTCTTTATTCCCTTTCGAATATAAGATGTCAACTATTAATGTTAACGTTTATTGACTATCTGAGTAACTCTTAAATCTGTGATCTTCGTCACAATTTCTTTGTAGCTAGAAATGTGAATTGCTTTCGCAATATCTAAGAGCCTCACTACTTTCTACAACGCGTAGAGTGGGAAATAGTAACAACTAGTACTTGAAACTTGTAAACTGAATTTAGTAGCAATAATTCTGAAAACCTGTAGAGAGATACTATGATGACGGGCAGCATAAAACACCGTGATACCCTTAATAGTGTTTACATTGCTTTTTGTCATCTCATCACTCTTTCTAGAAATAGGAAGGAGAAAAACTAGAGTTCCCCGCCCTCCCTATTTCTAATTACTCAGAATTATCCTGATAGCCGAGCCTGCTGGAGACCCGGAGCTAATTAGATAGCCTCGGAGATGCCAACGCCGACCACGAACTTGACGCTCTCGCCCATTACGTTGATGTCCTGGCCGATGATCTTGGTAAATACCAGATCCTTACCGAGGAGACCGCCCTTGGCCGAACCGTTGATATCGATGCCCAGATCGGTCTTGCCATTGCCGTTAATGGGATCAGCAGCAGCCTTCTTGTGGCCTTTACCACCGGCAACCATCTCAAGTTCCTGCTCGTTCAGTTCGTACATCATACTCGTTTTTCCTTCCTGAAATTAGAATTTTAATTTTTGAGGTCGTAGCTGTTATAATAAACGCTTCAGATCCTCAATTTAGCACACGAGTGTTTCGTAGTACTCAAAAGTACTACTGGTTAATCGTGCTATAACTCACAATTAGGCTCGCGGGATCAACAGTAAGGGTGGTAGTAACGGGGACGATAGCTACTCCAGGTGTATTGGCAACCTGAGTGGCTCCTCCATTACTCGAAGCGGAGCCACCTTCTGCGTTGGCGGCTGCACTGGTGGCGCCACCAGCTACCTGTTCAAGCTCCTGATCGCTCAATTCAAACATCATAGCTTTAGCATCCTTTCTTGTCATTAAATACATTAATGTATTTAATCCAGTGAGCACCTTTCTCGGCACTGCGCTGCGTCCTGTCCGGCAGTCTGCCCGTGCTCATGGTATTGGTATCTTGAAAGGCCTCACTAATCACTACAACGGGTGGAGGTGCTGATGGTAACAATTAGTACTCGAAAATAGTAAAAACTTTTTTGTGAAAAGCAATTAAGAATTTGTGTATAACAATAATATAGAGTGAAATAAGATGAAACAAAAAGATACACAATGAGATAATTGAATGTTCATCTCTTTTTGTTTTTTCGCGGCGTTTTCGGTACGATAATGTATGCTCTTTCATTAACCTTTAAATCAACTTGATGATAAGGTACACTATATATATATGAATGCTGGGGCTTTTCTGCTTCCCAATTCTAGTTCTCTCTGCGCTTGATGTACAATGCTTGCTCTTGCTTTTAGTTGATAGTTACTTGCCTGCCTGCTTTCATGGTGGACGGCGGACGCTGGCATGACGTCCTTCTCTTCGGCACTTTTTGGCAGGCATATTAATAATTTATGGCAAAGCCAGGCCAAATGTTGCCTGTTTCTGCTGTCTTTACCGTAATGCAGTGATCTCAGCTCTTGTCGATCTACCATGTTATAAGCATAATGGCTTTTACATGGACAATGAATTTGTATGCTGTTCATTCCATCTCTTATTTAGAAAGGATTAATTTGTAGTTGTGCTTCACTCGACAATTGTTCAGACTCTGGGTCTGCTTGTTATTATTATTATTCTGGCTACTATTGCTCCGCGTATACATGTTCCATATGCTGTGTTGTTGGTAATTGGTGGGGCTATCCTTGGTTCCCTGCCATTTTTGCCTCATATTGTGCTGGAGCCAGACCTGGTACTTTTGCTTTTCTTACCTCCGCTTGTGTTCTCTTCGGCCTGGTTTACTTCTTGGCGCGATTTTCGGCGCGAGTTCCCTGCCATTTTCTTGCTGGCGATTGGCCTGGTACTGGTGACTATGCTGGCTGTGGCTTTGGTAGCCCATCTGGTTATCCCTGGTTTATCCTGGGCTTCGGCTTTCCTGCTCGGCGCTATTGTTTCTCCCACTGATACCGTTGCCGCCAGCACGGTTCTGCAGAATTTTGGCTTATCGCGGCGGGTAACGACGATTATTGAGGGCGAGAGCCTTGTGAATGATGCTACGGGACTGGTTGCTTACCACTTTGCTTTGGCGGCGGCTGTCACTGGTACTTTTTCCTTACCGAAGGCCAGCCTGCAGTTTTTCGTGAGCAGCATTGGCGGTATTGTGCTCGGCCTGGCCCTTGCCATTCCTGTATCCTGGCTCCATAAGCTGCTTCACTATCCGCCAAGCGAGATCCTGCTCACTGTTTTAACCTCTTTTGCTGGCTATCTCCTTGCCGATTCATTTGGCATGTCGGGAGTCCTGGCTACTGTGGCGGCCGGGCTCTATCTTGGCAGGCAATCGGCAAACTTTTTTGCTTCCGACACGCGTTTGCAGGCAAATTCTTTCTGGAATGTGCTGGTCTTTTTGTTTAATGGCCTGATTTTTCTCCTGCTTGGCTTGCAGCTCAATATGGTAATTGTTCACAGTGCGCAGCTCTCTTTTATAGCCCTTCTGGGCTATGCAGCCTTGATCAGCCTGACTGTGATCGGCGTACGCATCCTGTGGTCGTTTACTTCGATGGCGATTTTACGTTTCCTGCATAGCTATTTTCATCTGCGTTATCAGGTTTCTGACTGGAGATATACTTGTGTGATTAGCTGGGCGGGTATGCGCGGTGGCGTTTCGCTGGCGGCTGCTCTGGCTGTGCCGAGCGTGACGGCGAGTGGCCAGGCGTTTCCTGCTCAGAGCTTGATTATCTTTTTGACCTTTGGGGTGATTCTCTCGACACTGGTTATCCAGAGTCTGACGCTGGGTCCTTTAATTCGCCTGCTGGGTTTGGAGGAAGATCATTCGTTGGGCAAGGAAATGAGTATTGCCCTGCAAGCTGTGACCGATGCGGTGGGACACTGCCTTGAGGAGTTGCAGCAGCAGGACTGGGCTCCTCAAGGCTTTATCTCGCTCCTGTCTGCTTTTTTCAAAAGGCGCAAAAACTTGCTTGCGCATCTGGCGGCTACTGAGCGCGATACAGTTAAGGAGCGCATTCAGGCACGCCAGAGGGTGCAGAATGAGCTGCGACAGGTTGAGCGGCGTACGCTGATTGATTTGCGCAACTCGGACCAGATCAGCGATGAAGTATTTCACAGAATCGAGCGCGAGCTGGATCTCCGTGAGAGTAGCAGGATTTTTTAGTACTTTTTGGCATGATTCTGCCAAGAATCATGCTATCATTCTTTATATAGAGCTTCTTCTCTCTTTATAACTGCTTATTTGGGGATGTGATGTTTGATCCTTCTGAAGGATTAGAGATAGCTTCTGGAAAGGCGCAAGCTGATGCATGGCAAGGAGTGGGTAAAAATATGGCGTGACGATATGTTGCACGGCCTTGAGCTGCATCAGGCAAACTATGTGACTCATGCGTTTGCGCGCCATATGCATGATTATTATGTCCTCGGCCTGATTGAGGAAGGTGTCCAAAAGTACTGGCATGCCGGCTCCCGTTATGTGACGACGCCAGGTGGTATGTTTGTGATTAATCCGGGCGAGGCGCATACGGGCGAGGCGGCAATAGAAAGCGGCTTTATGTATCGCACGCTTTATCCTGATGTGGACCTTATGCAGAGGGTAGCGAGCGAACTGACCGGACACCTTGAGGGCTTGCCATCTTTTCAGGCAGGGGTTATTTATGATCCAACTATGAGCAGGCTTGTGCGTGATCTACATATTGCTCTTGGCCAGGAACTTACGCCGCTGGAGCGTGAGTCGCGCTTCCTTTCCACTTTTGCTCTGCTCATTGGACGTTATGGCAGGGAGCATCTATCCGAGCGTGCTCCAGGCCGAGAGCAGGGTGCGGCAAGACAGGTTCGTCGCTATCTTGATGAGCATTATGCTGAGAAGACGACGCTATCTGAGCTCGCGCATTTAGTCAATTTCAGCCCATATTATCTGCTGCGCATCTTCGAACGTGAGATTGGCATTTCTCCCCATGCTTATCTTGAAAGCGTGCGCATCAAGCATGCCCAAGATCTGCTTGCCCGCGGTATTACGCAGGTTCAAGTTGCCTATGAGTTAGGCTTTAGCTCTCAGAGCCATTTTTCCTATCGCTTTAAACGTTTGTTGGGTGTTACGCCCGGGGAATATGTGCGTTTGCATAGGTCTAGCTAAGGGCTAATCTACCAAAAGCGTTGCTCTGACTGAACCGCTGGCGATCCTAAACACTTGCGCGGGAGCCTGACGGCGAACAGCCAGAGATACGCGCTCAGGTTTTCAATAGGGCAATAACATCCTGCAGCCAGCTTAGCTCCATCTCCAGGGCGCGGCGCTGATGGTCGAGAACAATGCGCGCGCTGAGCAGATGTTCGCTCCAGGCGCAAGCTGCGCTAACATGCTGGTGTTGCGCTTGTAACGCCCGATAGCGCTCTTCAAGGGCTGAAGCAACCTCTCCATGTGGCAGGCAGGTGAGCGCTACGCCAAGGCCCAGATCGTAGTCAAAGCGCTGGTGCTCGCTGGAGTCCAGCGCTGTGCGTGCCAGTTCCTTGAACTGCTGCCGACCGCTCTCGGTTAGGGTGTAAACCTTACGCTGCGAGGGTCCCTGGCCGGGATTGGGCTCTTCGCTGGCCTCTACCCAACCCCCGGCAACTAGCTTATCAAGGCTCTGGTAGATGGAGGAGAGGCCGATGTTGGTCCATTGGCGAATCGAGCGCGCAGTAATCTGCTGATTGAGTTCGTAGCCGTGCATGGGGCGCTCGGCTAGCAGGGAAAGCAGGAGCAATGGGAGCCGCGCGCGTTCATGATTCATTGCCTGGCTCGTCGAATGGACGTAAGGCCGCGACGGCACTCTC
This sequence comes from Ktedonosporobacter rubrisoli, assembly GCF_004208415.1. GTDB lineage: Bacteria > Chloroflexota > Ktedonobacteria > Ktedonobacterales > Ktedonobacteraceae > Ktedonosporobacter > Ktedonosporobacter rubrisoli. Next base: position 1,874,663 of record NZ_CP035758.1, read on the forward strand.
TGTAACATGTAAGCCTGCCGCAGGTATACCTACCAGGATCGCACTCAATACTTCAGCACGCGAAGCTCCGAGTTGTTTGGCCTGGGCCGCATGAAATTCTATGCCTTGTTCCAGTCCAAGGGCAGCCAGGACGGCCAGATAGGCTAGCTCTGCAGTTTTCGGATCGAGCGCCGAATGCTCTGTCATGATCCGATCAGCATTTAGCCAGGCTTGTATGGTCTCAGGGGCTTCTTGCAAGCAGGCTATAAAGCCAGGACTCATCGCCATATTGTTGTTCTCCCTTTCTTTAAATTCTATTACAGAATATTCTACTGCAGAATAATAACATGGAAAAGCACAATTATCAATAGGAAAAAAGTTAGAGCCGGCTGGCAGGACCTGGCTCCAAGACTAGAGAGAAGGTAGTTCAACCTTAGCGCTATGCAAGATCACTGCGCTGCCTTTGATACGCGTTAGCTTGATAGTAGTGTTGGCTACATAAGCCTCGGCTAGCAGTCGAGAAGCTCGGCCCATGGCATATCCCTGCCCAATAGTGAAGCTATGCCAGCCTGGAGTCTTCTTGCCTAAAATCTCGTGTTCGGTGAGATAAGCGCCAAGGGCACAGGCTGCAACGCCGGTGGCCGGATCTTCGTTAAAGCCAGCCCTGCGCGGAAATTGGCGCGCCTCTACCTGGAGGCCTGGCTCTCGTGTTTGGAGCGTAAAAGGATAAAAGCCAGTGGTCTGATAAGTGTCGCAAAGCTGCCAGAGCGCCTCGAAATCTGGTTGCAGGCTATCTAGAATATGATAATCGCGTAACGGTACCATAAGCTTGGCTCGTGAGGTAGAGACAGATTGAATCGGTCCCCAGGCTAGATGTATGGCTTCTTCAGGAATATGCAGGACCCGGGCAACTTCTCCTAAAGAGGGATTGTGGCTGGCAAATGTGGCTGGGAACTGCTCAACAGTGACCTCGCTGCCCTGCGAGTTTTGTTGCCACTCTACCGTAATCGGTCCCAATGGTGTCTCTATATGAACAGGTGAAGCGGTGAGGAGGTGCTGGTTGGCAAGGGCGCTCACAGCACCAATTGTTCCGTGCACACACATTTCCATCTCGTGCTTGGGAACAAAATAACGCAGGCGGGTGGCAGCATTTGCCGTGGATGGATTGAGCACAAAAACCGTCTCTACGCCAAAGTGAGCCGCTAGCTCTTGCATGTGCTCAGTTTTCATCAGGCTTGCGTTGAGGACGATGGGAGCGGGATTGCCTCCGCCCGGCTGGGCCTCAAAAACGCGGGTATAGATGGTTGGGAATTGCTCCATAGGCTTATAAGTTCCTTCTCCATTGGCTGATTTTTGTTTTCTTTCCTATTCTATTCTGTTTCCTATGCTTATGCTAGTCAAGCTTTCCTCTCTATACACTAGTAGTCTGTCAAACGTCACTTGACAAGTGCGCCGCCTACGGCAGCGAAGGGAAAGGGGGAAGCTGGGGCACAGCCCCAGGCCCCAGGTCAAGGGCGGCCGCCCTTGACAATCCCGCTGGTTCACCCATCACGTCAACTTTGACAGATCACTAGTAGTCTGTCAAACAGAGACTGACGCGTGCGCTACCTGCGGCAGTAGGTAGGGGAAAGATCTGAGGCACAATTCGCTCGATAGCGACGCGGCCCCAGTCAAGGGAAGCCAGCTGGTTCACTCATCCGGCAAACCCTGACAGACCACTAGATAGACGTGCTGCTGCTGACACGAAGCAAACGAGAAAGCTCAGATGCATAGAAGCAGATCAGTGCCGATGCCTTGTTGTAATATGACTTTCTGCTTATAATGAGGTAGGAAAGGTAAATATCCTGACAAAGAAGGTGTTTACAGTGGAGGGAAAGCCGCATCTAACTCCTGTCAAGAACTGGCGAGAACATATGCTACGTTGGGCAAACGATTCAGCGCGTGGACAGCGCATTGTACGTTGGCTTGGAGGGCATGTGGCTGTCTGGCAGTTTCGTTTGCTCGCCAGTTTGCCCGACGAGCAGCCCTGGTCGCCGCTATCGCGACCCTTATCAGCCGCTACTGTGGCACTTGTAACTACAAGCGGCGTTCACCTTTGTGCTGATAAGCCCTTCCATTTAGACTCGGATACCTCATTTCGTTTTGTGCCGCGAACAGCTCGCCTTGATGAGCTCTGTATCAGCCATGAGAACTATGACCGCAGGGATGCGCAGAAAGATCTTAATCTGATTTTTCCTCTTGAACGACTGCTAGAGCTAGAGGAGGCGGGCGTGATAGGTAGAGTGGCCGAGATGAACTTTTCGATGGGCTTTACAAAGAACCCACAGAAAGTACGGGAGCCAGGTCGTAAAATAGCCGCCCAGTTGGTGCGCCAGCACGTTGATTTGGCTCTCCTTGTGCCTGCCTGACCAGCATGTACGCGGTCCGTGGGACTGCTGGCACGAGAAATCGAGGCTCAGGGCATAACGACTGTTGCCCTGGCTCTGATCAAAGAACTGGCTGAGGTTGTTCGGGCTCCTCGCATGCTCTATCTGCGCTGGCCATTTGGGCACGCCCTGGGAGAACCTGGCAATCATCTTCAGCAGCTCAATATTCTGCATGATATGTTCTCTATGGCCAGCCTGGCTCCGCGTCCCGGTTTGATAGCTGAGCTGCCCTACCGTTGGAAAAGGCAGGAATATGCGCCTATTCAAGACTGGAATGTAGCAAGCGAACCCTTTAAGCAAGCCCTAGCTCAGGCACTTGCTGGGCATCAGAAAGCTGAGCGCAGCTTCTCGTAGGCTGTCGCAGTGACGAAACCGTAAACCAGGTGGGGGAGCAAGTCGGAGAGCCAGCCGGAGATACCCCAGCTCTTTGGATTGCTGATCCCTAGTGCGACGAGGGGTACATCGCTGGCGGCCATCGCCGTCAAGCCTGCCCCTGTGCCGCCAAGGGCAAGTGGAAGCCGGGGCATTGCTGGGCGTAACAATCCATACATTAGGCCAACGCCTACGCCATTTATATAGCCTGAGAGTGCTCCCAAACCGCTTTTGCGGTTCTGACTTGTTTGATCATTGGCCTGAGCCAGTGGAAGGCCCACTTTTCCAGCCAGGTTGCTAATTAGCTGGGTGGGGGCGCTGCTGGATGCGCGGCCACGAATAGCCATATCAGCATAAGTAGTCACATTAAGAGAAAAGGTTCCCAGCGCTCCGGCTATAGCTCCTGCCAGGGCATCTCTTAGCATAATAGATCTCCTCTTCTCGCCTTATTCAGAGCTATCAGCTGAGGGCAAGACCTTTCAAGCTCTCATTTTCTGTGCGTAGCCCTGGAGTCGGCGCTATCTTCTTTAGAATACACGCCGGTCAGGGGCATTATGTTTCTGCATCTCCCTCAATGCAGCAGGATGAAAAAGTATTAAGAGATGGCTCTTGCGGATCTTTTACGTGCCTACTTCGCTATAGGCATAGCTGTTAAAATAGTCAGAATTGGCTACAGAGTGCTAGCGACGCTGATGCAAATCTATTCTGCTCAGGGCTTGAAAGATGCAAAGCAATGGAGTATGCTTTCTCATGGAAGTAGACATCTTTATATAAACAAACATTTATAAATGTAACTCTTCCGCTTCACCTGAGAAAAAGAAGGCAAGAAGCTTGATGGTAGCTTTCGGACTATCTGGCTCATAGGTACGCGATCTGGCTCAGGGGCCAAACAAACAATATTTTCTGCTAGAAGAGCTTCTTATGCATATACGAAGCGGGACAGAGCTAGGCTAGCATCATCCTCATTTGATGCAGTTAGTCATAGAGGTTGTAACGGAGGTAGGTATTGTAGGGTAAGTAAGATGTACTCGCTGGTCCGCCCACAAACTCCATGGTATGCGCTTCTTTGATTTGCTGACGGCTAGCGACGTTGGGAAAAGTGCGGCTCTGCAATGAGCAAAGGGAGGTGGCATTATCAAATGGCCAATATTCATCCAAGCGAGAATAGTTATGCAGTAGATCCGGAAAGCGCCATGGAGATGGCTCGCTTGATGGACCTGGACATTATTGTCAACAAGCAGATGGGAGGGCTTTTTCCGCCAGATATCGATCTAGGGAAGGTCCATGATGTGCTCGATATTGCCTGTGGGCCGGGAGGTTGGGCCATGGAGGTAGCCTTTGAGCATCCCGACAAACACGTGGTAGGCATCGATATCAGTCGTGCCATGCTCGAATATGCCACGGCGCAGGCCAATATGCAAGATTTGCAGAATATCGAGTTCTTCTTTATGGATGCTACCGCGTCTCTGGAGTTCCCCGCCGCTTCCTTCGATCTGATCAACGCACGCTTCATTGTAGGTTTTATGTGGAAGGAGGCCTGGCCAGAGCTGATCAAGGAATGTATGCGTATCCTGCGCCCTGGCGGCATCATTCGGATTACCGATACTGATCGCGTCTTTAGTCCGAGCAATAGTGCAGCGCTTGAGAAGTTCAACATATTTGTGAGCAAGGCTTTTGTGCGAACAGGAAGAAGCTTTTGTAAAGAAGAGAATGCCAATCATTTTGGTTTGACGCCCATGCTTGGTGCGCTTTTGGCAGCGGCGGGCTGCGAGAATATCCGCAAGATCCCCTATATGCTCAACTACTCGGCGGGTAAGCCTGCGCATTTTGCCCAGACCCATAATTGGGAAATGGGCTTGGCTCTACTGGTGCCATTTTTTAGGAGAACCAGCATGGCCAGTCAGGAGGAGCTAGAGGAGCTCTATCAACAAGTGTTGGTGGAAATGCGTCGGGATGATTTTCGCGGGATCTGGTATTTTATGAGCGCCTATGGAGCCAAACCTATGTAATGTAAGCCCTCAGCAGCTCTCTACTGGAAGAGAGAAGGAGTTATTTGTATGTCAAATATTCATCCAAGCGAGAACAGCTATGTGATGGACCCGGAAAGCGCCATGGAGATGGCTCGCCTGCTGGACCTGGACATTATTGTCAACAAGCAGATGGGAGCGCTATTTCCCGCCGACATCGATCTGGGCAGGGTGCATGATGTGCTCGATATTGCCTGTGGACCAGGTGGTTGGGCCATGGAGGTAGCCTTTGAGCATCCCGACAAGCATGTGGTAGGCATCGATATCAGTCGTGCCATGCTCGAATATGCCACGGCGCAAGCCAAAGTGCAGGATTTGCAAAACGTTGAATTTCGGTTTATGGATGCCACCTCGAAGCTGCAATTCCCCGAAGCCTCGTTTGATCTGATCAATGCACGCTTCATTGTAGGTTTTATGTGGAAGGAGGCCTGGCCGGAGCTGATCAAGGAATGTATGCGTATCCTGCGCCCGGGTGGGATTGTCAGGTTCACTGACACAGATAGAGGCTTTAGTCCTACCAATAGTGCAGCACTTGAGAAGTTCAATATATTTGCAAGCAAGGCTTTTGTGCGAACGGGAAGAAGCTTTTGTGAAGAAGAGAATGCCAATCATTTTGGTTTGACGCCCATGCTTGGTGCGCTTTTAGCCGAGGCAGGCTGCGAGAATATTCGTGAGATTCCCCATATGCTCAACTACTCTGCGGGTGAACCTGCGCATTTTGCTCTGGCTCATAACTGTGAAGTGGGCATTGCCTTATTGGCACCATTTTTTAAGAAGACCGGCGTAGCCAGCCAGGAGGAGCACGAGCAGCTCTATCAGCAGATGTTAAGAGAGATACGTCGGGATGATTTTCGCGGGATCTGGTATTTTATGAGCGCCTATGGCGAAAAGCCTTTATAGTCCAGTGAGGATATTTTTAGGAAAAAAGCTTGTTCAGGCTATACATTAGGAGGGCAAGCATGACAAACATCCATCCGAGCGAGAACAGTTATGTGGTGGATCAGGAGAGCGCTACCGAGATGGCGCGTCTGATCGATCAGGATATTATTATCAACAAGCAGATGGGAGGACTTTTCCCGCCAGATATTGATCAGGGCAGGGTCCATGATGTGCTCGATATTGCCTGTGGGCCGGGAGGTTGGGCCATGGAGGTAGCCTTTGAGCATCCCGACAAGCACGTGGTAGGCATTGATATCAGCCAGGCGATGCTTGAATATGCCACGGCGCAAGCCAAAGTGCAGGATTTGCAAAACGTTGAATTTCGGTTTATGGATGCCACCTCGAAGCTGCAATTCCCCGCCGCTTCCTTCGATCTGATCAATGCACGCTTCATTGTAAGTTTTATGTGGAAAGAAGCCTGGTCGGAACTGATTAAGGAATGTAGCCGCATCTTGCGTCCGGGTGGGATTGTCAGGTTCACCGACACGGACCATGTTTTTAGTCCGACCAACAGTGCGGCGTTGGAGAAGTTCAATATATTTGTGAGTGATATTTTTGTGCGGACGGGAAGAAGCTTTTGTACGGAGGAGAAGGCCAATCATTTTGGCCTCACTTCTATGTTAGGGGCGCTTTTAGCAGGTGCAGGCATTAAGAATATCCGCGAGATCCCCTATATGCTCAACTACTCGGCGGGTGAACCTGCGAACTTTGCCCTGACGCATAACTGGGAAGTAGTCCTGGCTTTGTTGATGCCGTTTTTGAAGAATTCTAAAGCGGCGAGCCAGGAAGAACTTGAGCAGCTGTATCAGCAAGCATTAGTGGAGATGCGTCGAGATGCTTTTCGCGGGATCTGGTGTTTTATGAGCACCTATGGCGAAAAGCCTTTATAGTTCTATCAGGGCTGGTATTTACTGAAGTTTCTTGTTCGGTTGTACACCGGGAGGGGCGAGCATGACAAATATTCCTCCGAGCGAGAACAGTTATGTGGTGGACCAGGAGAGCGCAACTGAGATGGCGCGCCTGATCGATCAGGATGCAATGGTTAGCAGGCAAATGGGAGGACTTTTTCCGCCAGATATTGATCAGGGCAGGGTCCATGATGTGCTCGATATTGCCTGTGGGCCGGGTGGCTGGGCCATGGAGGTAGCCTTTGAGCATCCCGACAAGCACGTGGTAGGCATCGATATCAGCCAGGCGATGCTTGAATATGCCACGGCGCAGGCCAATATGCAGAACTTGCAAAATATCGAGTTCTTCTTTATGGATGCTACTGCATCCCTGGAGTTTCCCGCCGCTTCCTTCGATTTGATTAATATACGTTTCATTGTTGGGCTCATGTGGAAGGAGATCTGGCCGGAGCTGATCAAAGAATGCAAGCGTATATTGCGTCCTGGGGGAATATTGCGCATTACCGATACTGATGACGCGCTCATCGGGGCTAACAGTAGCGAGGCGCTAGAAAAATTGAGCATCCTGGTGACGCGGGCTTTTTACCGCACTGGTCGAAGCTTTGCTGTTGACGAATGGGCTAACCATTTTGGCTTGACCCCCATGCTGAGTAATTTCCTGCTTGAGGCTGGCTTTACGAATATTCGCGAGGTTCCGCATATGCTCGATTATTCGGCGGGAGCGCCCGCACATTTCAGCCATACCCATAATCTGGAAGTCGCCATGTACCTCATTCAGCCTTTTTTAAGGAATGCGGGGATAGCCAGCCAGGAAGAGCTTGAACAGCTCTATGAGCAGATGTTAATAGATCTGCGTCAGGATGAGTTTTTTGGTATCTGGACTTTTATGAGCACCTATGGCGAAAAATCGGCTTGAGTGCTCTTGCTCAAAGGGCAGAGAGTGTGCTCTCTGAGCATCGAGAGGAGTAAAGTGTGGATATGTCGAGGAAACGCTATGTTGGGAACAGCTATTTGCTGGATCAAGAAAGCGTGATGGAGATGGGGCGTCTCATCGATTTGGATGTGCTGGTTACCAAACATATGGGCGGCCATTTCCCACCGGATATCGACCTTACCAAAATCCATGATATTCTGGATATTGCCTGTGGGCCAGGTGGTTGGGCCTCGGAAGTGGCCTTTGCCTATCCCGACAAGCATATAGTCGGGATCGATATTAGCCAGGCGATGTTAGAGTATGCTGTAGCTCAGGCAAGAGTGCAGCAATTGCCAAATGTTGAATTTCGTTATATGAATGCGGTCTCATCTCTGCAGTTCCCGAATGCCTCCTTTGATCTGGTCAATGCACGCTTCATGATCAGCTTCATGTGGAAAGAAGCGTGGCCAGATACGATCAAAGAGTGTATGCGGGTTTTGCGTCCAGGAGGTATAGTACGCATCACTGATACGGATCAAATTTGTAGCTCATCGAGTAGCGTCGCCCTGGAGGAGATGAGTGCAATCATTGCAAGAGCATTTTTCTGTACAGGTAGAAGCTTGAATGAGCACGAACAGTGTACCCATCCTGGTCTGATATCTCGCTTGTATGGCTTTCTCCAGCGCGCTGGCTGTGCCAAAATTCGCGAGCAAGCCCATATCTTAAACTACTCTACAGGCTGCCCGGCTCATCTCAGATTTGCTCGTAATCTGGAGATAGTCTTGCTGGCTCTGCAGCCGTTTCTCCGAGAAGCCGGGGTAGCTACCCAACAACAGCTAGATGAGCTCTATCAACAGGTATTGATAGATCTGCGCAAGGACGATTTTTATGGCATTATGTATTTTATGAGCGTGTATGGTGAGAAGGCTGCAGAGCTATAACGCGGTTACTTGCTTCTTTATTAAAGCGGATTTTTAGAGTAGGCTTGAAATTGCAAAGTTCGTAGGTCCTTTCAGCCAGTGCTTGAGGGCAGAAAACTTGCCCTCAGGCGCAGGTAGAACTCTATTATGCGCTGGCCGTGATAAGAATGCCCTGGGCAGATTTTTCCCAGCGCAGGCCAAATTCGCTAAGCAGCACTTCTTGCCCTTGTTCAGTAATATTTACCGCCCGGCTGTTGGGCGAGCGCCTGATCCAGTCCTTAGCAAAAAAGTGCCTGGCAAAGGCTGCCCCAAAGTTTCCAGCGATATGGTGACGGCGCTCGCTCCAATCAATATGATGTGGAATAAAGGAAACTGGGTGTCGGTGGCGCTGGCCAAGATCCAGACCAAAGTCGCCTATCCAGGCCTGGCCAGCAGGCGTGATAGAATAGCCGTCGTCATTCTCGATTAAGATGCCCTTGTGCACAAGAGACTGCGAGAGGGCAACCCCCAGCGCGCCAGCCAGGTGATTGTAGCACATGCGGGCACGGCGAATAGCGCGTGCCGCCTCCGATTCGCGCAGTGAGTGTATGGGCGCAGCCGGTGAATAGGTGGCAAGCATTTCGAGAACCCGCGTAATGGAAGGATCAGTCAGGCGAAAGTAGCGGTGTCTCCCTTGCTTAACAACTGTGATCAATCCAAATTCCTCTAGTCTGGCAAGATGGGCGCTGGCCGTGGATGAAGCCACACGCGCATTTCTTGCAAGTTCTCCGGCCGGTAGGGCACGGCCATCGCTAAGGGACATGAGAATGTTTACGCGCGTTGGATCGGCAAGTAGCGAGGCCAGCGCGGCAATATTTGCGTCTCCAGGCATTTTTTACCCTTCCTTTCTTATAGTCATTTATATGTCGATCGGCTGAAATCAGCTTGCAAAGGGAGCAAACTATTTTTGACAAACCTGGCCGTACGCCAGAAGCGTCGCAGCTCTTTTGGGTGCATGCCCGCAATGCGCCGATCGATAGGTTCGTGGTATCCCAAATAAGGGATGCGCGATGTATGATTATTATAGACCGAAAATATTTCGTTGTAACGTGAAATATTTTTTGCTTGCCCATCTGGCAAGTAGAGAGAAGATGGGGCAGGCCAGTTTGTCCCTGGTCAAGGGATGCTGATTCCGTGTACAATCTGAAATGATGGGAACGTTGTCCCAATGTTTTTCCCCATAATGCCAATGAGGGCAATAGCAAGGAGTCGCTACAGATCAGGGTATATCTGGCTGTGTCGGCAGATAGAGAAGATCAGGAGAAACATAGCATGCAATTTGATCATGTATTTATTCCCTATGGTGCTTACTGGTCAACGCCGTTTGTGCGCTGGCAGGGTAGCTTTGCTCATCTCCATCCTATGCGCTTTGCCGCCGAGGTTACGAAGCGCGCTTTGGAAGAACGTCATATTGGGCCTGAAGTTTTTGATGCTCTCTTCCTGGGCATGACAGTGCCGGCGAAGCATAGTTTTTATGGTGCGCCCTGGCTGGCCGCGATGGTAGGAGCGCCGGAGATCAGCGGGCCGGCGATCAATCAGGCTTGTGCTACATCTGCGCGTGTTATTGGCGATGCGGCCTATGAGGTTGAGATTGATAGAGAGCGTTGCATCCTGGCAATTACCTGTGATCGCACAAGCAATGGACCACACCTCTACTATCCCAATCCCCTGGGCCCTGGCGGTACCGGCGAGCATGAAGATTGGGTGACCGATAATTTTGATTTTGATCCCTATGCCCATAATGCGATGTTGCAGACTGCCGAGAATGTAGCGGCTGAGGATACGATCTCGCGCGAGGAGCAGAACGAGGTAACCTATCTGCGTTATCAACAATATCAGGATGCTCTCAAGGATGACGCGGCATTTCATCGTCGTTACTTTGTCTCGCCCGTCGAGGTTAAAGATTCCTCTGGCCGTAAGAAGCTGGCGACGGTTCTTGATGACGAGGGCATCTATCCCACGACCCCAGAAGGGCTGGCCCGTTTGCGCCCCGTGCACGAGGGAGGAACCGTGACCTATGGCGCTCAGACGCATCCAGCTGATGGCAATAGTGGCTTGATTCTAACCTCGCAAGAGCAGGCCAGGCAGCTTAGCCGCGATGCCAACATACAGGTCCGACTGGTGGCCTTTGGGCAGGCGCGCGCCCGCAAGGGCTATATGGCCCAGGCTACGGTTCCTGCGGCGCAGAAGGCATTGCAGGAGGCTGGAATAGATATTAAGGATGTGAAGGTTGTGAAGACACATAATCCCTTTGCCGTAAATGATATCTATTTCTCTCGTAAGATGGGCGTCGCCCTTGACTCGTTTAATAACTTTGGCTCTTCGCTCATTTTCGGGCATCCGCAGGGACCAACCGGAATGCGCTTGACCATCGAACTGATTGAGGAGCTTGTGATGCGAGGCGGTGGCTACGGGCTCTTTGTTGGTTGCGCCGCCGGCGATACCGGTGCGGCGTTAATCGTGCACGTTGACGCAAAGTAGCTCAAGATTACTTATGTGTAATCAATTAATTGGTTGATGTAAGCAAAATTAGCTGCGTACCTCTCGCATCATGGAACGCCATTGTCCAAAGTGATGGCGTTCCACGAGAGAAAATTATCAAAAATCGATCCTAGTCCAGCCCAGGAGATTCCAGCCTTGAGAGCTACAATAGCAGAGCCGAACTGCGACTTTAGGAAGCCTTGAGTGATTACAGGTTGATGGCGGGTATTCCATGCATGCCTAAGGCGAAGGAGATCTCGCCGCCATGATGTAGATCGTGTTCAATCAGATGCCAGATAACCCACTGGCGCGTAAACGTCTCTTCTTCTCCGTCATCATCAGTATCATGGAAGACTTCCTCCAGATCGGCAATTGTCAAGCGCTCAAGCATATTCTGGATTATCTGCCAGGTTATTTCCAGCCCGCTAACCAGTTCGGAAGCCGATCTGGTAGGCTGATCGGCACGGTCCCAGTTGCAAAGGGCGGGAAGGTGCTCGTCCTCCACTTTAAGAGCGTAATGGAGCCAGCGGGCACGCGCGCCGATGACGTGAGTGGCGATCATGCCAATAGAGCGCAGATGTGAGGCTACGCCGAGCGTAAGCTGCTCAGCCGAGAGGGGAGCCAGAGCCGTAACTAAATGGTGCTGATAACCATCCCAGCCCTTGTAAAAAGGTGCCAGCGATAAAGCGTGTTCGGTCATGAATGTTTCTCTCTTCTTTCATGTTTTGCATAAAGCAACGAGGGCAAGAATTCGCCCGATCAACGCTCAACGAGGATGCAATTAAGGAATAGGGGTTTTGTATTTTGGAGAAGATGCGCGGCCAGGCGAAAAGCTGCCGGCCGAAGCGCTGATGCATAAGTAGTATGCGTGAAGATGAAAAGCTGGCGTAGGTTCTGAAAAGCTGCAGATTCCGTAAGCAAGGCCCGAATTAACAAGCCCTTCCACGCATAGCTGACAAATTACATAACCCCTTTAAGAAGAATATTTTCTCCATATCACTTTCTCCTTTCAGCTACCGTGGAACGTCGTTCAATAGCGCGAGTATAGCATAAGGCCTGCTCCCTGGCAAGCCAAATTTTTACATTCTGTTCAGCCTGGCTGAAACTCAGGTGAGCCAGAACGTTGTTGAACTGAAAAGTCAAGCTCTGCTGAGCAGCCGCTAGAAGCATAAAAACAGCGTGCTGCTATGTATATTAAGGAAGGCCATTTGCCGTAATGGACTCTTATTGCGCTGGCCTTTCCTTCTTGGCGGCTTGATTGGTGATGGCGAGAGATGGACGATCAGGGCGTGTTATTTTCTGGGCGGGCTACGAGGGAAATCGGCGTATCCTGTCCGTCAACTCGCTCAAACACTTTGGTTGCTGACTGCTCCGCGTGGTTGGCAAGAGTATGAGCATAGTGTTGAATAGCGGCACGCAATTCTGGGGGATGATGGATAATAAAAGGGACGCCAAGGCCGGCGAGGAAGCGGGCCACCCAGGGTAGATCTGCAACGTCACCGCGCATGATCACGCCGTTGTCAGCTGCTATAAACTGAGCCTTAGAAAGTCGGGTCTGGCGCTGCACCTCTTCTAAGGTTATCTGTAGCCAAACCTCGATCCGCCAGGTGCGGGGGACCGAAGCGAGCGCCCGCTGCACTTCCTCCAGGGCCTGGAAGTTGTCAGGCGGCGAGAAAGTGTCAGCGAGAACCTCGATTTGCAGGATTCGATCCAGGCGAAAGAGGCGTTGCCCCTGCCGCAGGTGACAATAGCCTATTGTATACCAGAAGCCCTCATGATAGACGACACCGTAGGGATCGAAGGTACGGGTTGTCTCATTGGAATGGGCTGATTGATAGCGCAGCTCCACGCAATGCGCGCTCTGAATGGCCGAGCTAAGGGCCATCACAACTGAGGCCTGAGGCGCTACCTCAAATGAACTGCTCCAGAAATGGACTGTCTGTTCTATAGCCTGGACGCGCGAACGAGTTGTGGTAGGAAGAACGCGTTCGACCTTGGCCAGGAGGCTCTCAAGCGCTGGCGATGTGCGCGTGATGCCGTGCTTACGTGCTAACAACAGGCTTAAGGTTAGCGCTGTGGCCTCATCCTCGGTGAAGATAAGCGGAGGTAGCTTGTAGCCAGGACGCAGGCGATAGGCCCCGTAGCGACCGCGCTCGGACTCAACAGGGATGCCAAGGTCGACGAGCATGGCTATATAATCTCGTACGGTCCGAATATTTACTTCCAGCCGACGCGCGAGATCGGGACCCGTCATACGCCCATGTGATAGCAGAAGCTCTAAGACTGTCAGCACCCGGGCTGTAGGCCGATAGACCACTTTTTTCCCTTACCTCCATTGAAAGATCTTCAATCAGGGTCAATTTTACCATCTTTTCGGCATATACTCAATCAGTTCCTTCAGTTGTAGAGCCGATCTATGGCTGCAAATAAGGCAGGCTCATCCACCTGAAGTGACAGGGAATAGCCGGAAAGACCTTCGGTTTCCTGCCAGACGTGGCGAATCCAGTTCCAGAGAGCTCGCGCGGCGCGCCGTATCTCCTGTTGGGAAGGCGCGCCTGGCCATACCTGTGTCAGCAAAGCCTGCTCTTCTGACGTAAGAACCTGCTCAGTATAGCGGTAGGAATGTGCATATATGCCGCGCAGTGCCGCCAGCAGAGTGTATAACTCGGATGTTGCCTCCGTTAGCATTCCTAGCGCACACCAGCTATCGCCGCTGGCATTTTTGCGGTTGAGATAGATGTAATTATCGATGGCATTCTCTATCTTTGCGCGTGCCTGATCAGCAGACACCTCAACTGTTTGCTCCTGGCGAGTGCTCAGAAGCTGTTCCAGAAACCGGGTGCTATCTTTGATGAGGCGAACCTGCGAAGGCGCAGGGAGCGTTCTCTCGACTGCTGGCCGATGTATAGCCAGGTCGATTGGCTGCCAATCGACATCTAAGAAAGCCGTGTAAAAAGAGCTTTCACCTGCGTATCTATGGTAGAGAAATTGGATGTTCCCTAGCAGCCGCAAGAGCTCGCGCACTGTGTTCTTGCAGGCGACATAGGCGTCATCAGTCAGCCATATTTCGATATCAAGATCGGAAAAGCGGTTGGCAGTTCCACGCCCTAGCGAGCCAGTGTAAAGCATTCCTAACACGCGTTGATCGGCCTGGATAGCTGCTTCAAATCGTTGCAAGGGTATGGGAGATTGATAGCTGGCCTCATGCATTGTCTAGCTCCTTTAGAAGTGTCCCGATAAAACTGTTTATAGACATAATACACGCTTTGTCACCTCATCAAGCTCGGATTGAGGATTGCCAGGTAACTCCCGGCTGCGCCAGGCCACGAATCCGTCTGGCCTGACCAGCACCGCACCCCGGGCGCTTACTCCATAGAGCTGCTGCCAGCTCTCCTCAAGTTCCTGGAGATCTGCTTGCGGACCGATGCTGTAGATTGCACAATTCAGTTTGCGCTGAGCTGCTATCATTTCCAGAGCTGTACGCCAGGCCGTACCTTCTGGGCCAAGAAGCAATACGAAATGCGAACCAAACAGATCAAGTGTTGAGATGCGTCGTCCCAGCTGCTCTAGCCAGACATGGGGAGCTCGTGTTCCTGGCTGGCCGTTTAGCTCGATATGATCGAGAGGAGCCTGATAATTACCCTCGGCGAGGATGGCTTGTGAATGATACTGGTAGCCGGCAGTGACAACAGTTTCGTCGGCCAACTGAGCCTGTGTCGAACGTGTACGTGCCTGTAGATAGCGCAAGCTTGCCTGCTCGACCACAAAATTGATTACTGGGCGGCGTTCCTCATCATAGGTAGCTAGCAAGTCCGGCCCGGCCTGGCCCTTCAGGACTGCAGCAAGTTTCCAGGCCAGATTATGCGCATCCTGAATTCCTGTATTCGCCCCGAAGGCTCCCGTAGGAGGCATTACATGAGCCGCATCACCTACCAGGAAGATTCTCCCGGCCACAAGGCTATTAGCTGTGCGTGAGGCAACTTCCCAGGGCAGAATACTAATGATCTCAATAGGTAACTCAGGCAGACCAATTGCCTGGCGTAGATAGCTCAGGCAGCGCTCAGGTGGAAAATCCTTGGGCCTCTCTCCTGCTTCGGGATGGTAGGTAATATGAAACATCCAGCGATCTTTGTTGTTAATCGAGATGAGTATACCAGGGCTGGCAGGATTCTCGATGCTGCAGATGCCGAACTCGCGCCCCTCTACTAGCTTGCTCAAGTCAGCCTGAAAGTAGACGTTGAGTTGATGATCTAGCGTTCCCAATCCTGACATCCCTATCCCCAGGCTACGACGTATCGGGCTGGCTGCTCCATCGGCAGCAATCACGTAATCGGCGTGAAGATCTTGTAACTCGCCTGTCGCGCGTTCCTGGAAGAGTGCTGTTACCCCTGTTGCGTCCTGTTCCAGCTTGATAAGCTGCACACCAAAATGTAGATCAACGCCCCGTTGCTGAGCGGCCGCGTACAAAATCGGCTCTACATTGTCCTGCGCACACATGCACCAGGAAGCTGGGCTGATGCGCGCGATCAGATCTGCTGCGAGGTTTTGTGGCATCGATACAAACTGCAGCTCCTGGCCGGCCAGGGTATCTACGCGAAGCCAGCCCCGACTATTTATCAGCTCCGCTCCGGCAATACGGATTTGCTCGTCCAGACCTAATGAGCGCATGAGTTCCATTGTGCGAAAGTTGAGGCCTCTGGCTCGTGGATGGATAGATGTACCCGGGTGCCGTTCGATCAAGCAGGCAGAGATGCCAGATTGGGCAAGAAAAAGGGCAGATGACAGACCTGCCAGGCCACCACCAACAATTAAAACAGATGTATGCAACATAGTAAGGCATCCTTTCCTCTATTCTCTATGTTACGACATGTTAAGCAGACAAGCGCATTAACAAATGTCCAGGCTTTTTGAATAGGGAAAACTCATTGTTTCAGCTTGTGAGCCAGCGTTCAAGCTGAGTTACAAGCTTTTCAGAAGAAGGTAGAATAGGTTCAACTAAGGACATGCCAAGAACGCACATGATCAAAAGCGTTGCCGCACTTTCCGGGTCCAGGTCCGCGCGCAATTCACCTTGTTGTAAGCCAGCTGCCAATAATGCGGTCACATAGTGATGCAAGGATTGGTAATTGGCCAAAACGATGTCCCGAATAGCCGGGTCCTGCTTGGCGCGCAAAGCAAATTCATCAAGAACGAGCCAGAGCGTGGGGTCTTCATGAACCTGCTGGTAGCTGGATGCCACGAAGCGATGCACGCGCTCTAATATCGTATCTCCTTTCTGCTCTGCCAGTGCCGTGACCTGCGAGCGCTGCTGTACTGCATACTGTAAAACTGCCCTGATCAGCATCTCTTTGGTAGGAAAATAATGGTGTAGAGTGGCATGAGTGATCCCGACTTGCGCGGCTATATCGCGCGTGCGCAGCTCTCCAAGCCCGTGGCTGGCGATGCTCTGATATGCGGCCTCAATGAGTGCCTGGCGGCGTTCTTCGGCTCTTGCCCTGCTACGCTGATCCGCCATGTCTACTCCCTTCAATGTTTGTTATCTACCATCTGGTAGATAGTATAGTATAAAACATACTCGTTGTCTACCATTTGGTAGATAAAATGCGGAATTGTAAATGTCCATAGAAATAGACCTTACTTAGACTTTTGGGTAGCCGCAATACTGGCCGTTGGTCTGATGGCAAAGATATGCTCCAGCGTTATACTTAGCACAGACATCCGAAAAAGAAAAATACTGTATAAAATCTGGGGAAAGCTAGTTATCTAGAAGCGCCAAGGCTTGACACTTGCTTTAGGTGAAAAAAGGTAAAACGAGTCTTTTATATAAAGACGGAAGGAATAGGAAAATGTTAACAATACTTGTAACCGGAGCTACGGGAGCATTGGGGCGCGAAGTGGTACAGCAGTTGCTTCAACAGCAGCATCAGGTCCGTATCTATACCCATAAATCGCCCCCAACTGCAGCGGAGAATATAGAAGTCTACCAGGGAGATCTGCGCACAGGCGAGGGACTGATAGAGGCAACTCGCGGTGTGGATAGTATTATACACTGCGCAACCTTCTTCGATGAGGGATATGTCACGGATCGGCAGGGGACACGCCATCTCATAGAGGCTGCTTTAAAGAACGGCTCGCCTCATTTGATATATATCTCTATTGTCGGAGTTGATCGCAGCTCATTTTCCTACTTCCAGATGAAGCGCGAAGTGGAGAAGATGATAGAGAGTTCTGGCTTGCCCTGGAGCATTTTGCGCACGACGCAATTTCATAACTTTGTCTTGAATATCATTACTTCCCTTGAAGACAAGCAAAGCTCTACCCTGACACTGCCAGATGGCGTACGCTTTCAATCCATAGATGGAAGCGAAGTTGCCCAGGCTCTAGCTAGGCTTGCCTCACAGCAGGCTGCTGGATATCTTCCAGAGATGGGAGGGCCCCAGATCCTTACGCTTGCAGAGATGGCGCAAAGTTATCAACGTGTCTACGCTAAGCAAAACAACATAAGGCTAGAGCCGCTGCAAGGTGAGATGTACGAGGCCTTTCGCTCGGGGGTAAATTTGGTGCCAGAGCGGGCTGTGGGCCAGATCACCTGGGAAACATTCTTGCGCCAGCGTGCCTGACCGGTTCGCCTGCCTTCCATTTTATGCGTTGGATGAGCTGCCTGTAAATGGCCAGCTCGTCCCAAATGGGCAAACTACCCCAGCGGCTAGCTCTAGCGAAGATTCAGGTGTTGCAAGATATACTCAACTGTCTCCTCGGGAGTCTGCTCAGAAGTATCAACCCATAGACCGATACCGGCCATGGTACTGCGTAAGGCCTGGTCGAGGTAGGTAGCCCAGGTCTCGCCTAAAGGCTGTTTGGCCCGATTGACATCGCGTTGGTGCGCCACAGTTTCCACGCTGGGAGCCAATACGACGAGCGAAAAAGGAATGCCCAGCAATTCTTCTTGCAAATGCTGCCAGCGTTCCCCCATAATGATGTCATCGAGCACGGCCGTAAAGCCTGCCACCTGGAATGAGCGCGCCAACAGGCACATATTTTTGAGGCGCAGGCGCAATTGATTGGCGGCCTCACTCTCATCCTCCTGGCCAGGCTCACCTACCCATACTGCGCCGGATACAATCATATGATGGAGTACATCCGCCTCTATATGCACGCCACGCGCAAAGCGCTGGGCAAGTAAACGCGCAATGGTAGATTTTCCTGCCGCCTGAATGCCGGTGATGGCGATAATAGCAGGGCGAGTGTTGAGCAAAGGCTGATCAATAGACATGGGTCCTCCAGGGGTTAACACTACATCTGTTTGCGGTAGCGCGGCCAGCGCTTGACTATAGTATAACCTACGCTCTCGTAGAGGTGTACCGAGCGGCTCGGATTCTCGGCGATAGTGGATAGTTCGGCCTGGCGCACTCCGCGTTCCTGAAAGCCCCTGAGTGTATGAGTCATTAAGGTACGGGCTAAGCCCCGGCGCCGCCAGGGTTGCTGTACGGCCACCCAGGGCGTATGTCCGCCGCACTCATCGATTTCGTTGATGACCAATCCTGCTATCTGATCGCCGGCCCAGGCCACGAACCAGAGCCGTGTATCAGTTTCCGGCAGCTTTAAGTCGGAGAGATATTCCTCATAGCTCCGTTCGATGTAACCAAGGTTTGAAGCGCGGAATACCTCCTCGTTAGCGCTATAGATTGCATAATGCTGCTCGGGCTGCACAGGGCGTAATTCCAGGCCATCAGGCAAGGGAAGAGGCTGGATTGGCTGCAGTGGCAAGTGACAGCTCATCTGTACAACTGTAAAGGCGGCGTGATAACCCTCGTTTAGCAATAAGGCAAGATGCCCTGGCTGTTGCTCATTGGCATTTGCCCCAAACATACGCTGCTCGCTGGGACGATGGGTGCTCGCTATCTGTCGTAGGCGTTGCTCCTGCCAGCGTAAGAGGGCGCGACCGATCCCTTTACGTCTCCACTCAGGCAGCAACCAGCCCAGATGCAGATAGAGTTGCGTGCCATCAGCTTCTGTCCACCAATCGAGCCAGGTGTAGCCAATAAGCTTGCCATTGACTTCGGCAAGCAAGCAGTCCCGCAAAGGATTGCTCGGGCTATCATGTCCGGCTGGATCAGGGCCAGGCAGCCAGATATCGCTATCAGCGGCTCTCACTCCCTGGCGCACAGCCTCGATGCCCTCCAGATCAGCTTCTCCACGATATAGCCGAAATGTCAATCCAGGAATCCGGGGAGCTGTGGGTAGGATGATTGAGTTCTCTAGTGATCTGGCGGGATCGCCATATTGCATAAAATAGCCACTTTCTCCTAATTATAGATCTACATACATGCTTTTCTCAGTATACCACTGGTGTATGCTTAACGATAGATCTGCAAATACGCTAAAATATCTCCGGGAAGGCTCCCTTTCAACTAACAGGCCCGGTTCTGCTCGCGATTGACGCGGTACCCACACAGAGTAGCTTTACCCCTAAGCGCAAAGCGAGCCCGGTCGACGACAATGAGGAGGACCTGCGCGCCAGTACGCGCAAGCTGCTTGCTTTGGTAGAGCGTGAGCAGGTTCCTCTGATCATCTTTGGACACGATGCCGAACAGTGGAAGACGCTAAAGAAAGCTCCTGACTATTACGGCTAAGCGTGTGGACTCTTCAAACGGGCGCGGACGATGCAGCAGACGAAATCCCTTAATGTGGGCAGAGGCGACCAGAAATGGCCGCCTCTCTTCTGGAAAGTTTCTCGTCGTGGTTGTAGACTATTTACAGGACTTTCGGGCTAGTGTCCGAATTGATAGCGACGAGCTTAGAGCGCTCTTCCCTCTATCCATTCAAAGAGGGTTCGATCAAATAGCTCGGGCTCCTCATACATAGGATTATGGCCGCTGCGGGCAAAAATGACTTTCTTGACCTGCTTTGCCTCGTTCTCGATTCCTGCCCAGAGATCCACGGGACCAACCAGGTAATCGTGTTGCCCTAAACCTAAAAGGACAGATTTGTCAAAGCTGGCCAGACTTTTGCGCAGGTCAAGCTGGGCAAAAGCTTTGCCCCACAGATAATCGATGATGGGCATATTGGTAGTGACACCTTCCCACATGGGGGCTGCATCAATATGATAATCGTAAAAGCTTTGAGGGCCCATGCGAATAAGCATGTGGACAAAGCGCCTGGCCGGATCACGCTTTATATCCTCTTGAAGCAAAGCGATATCCTGCTCGAATTTCTTTTTTCTCTCTGGCTCTGCTGCGCTAAGAAAATAGGCGATGCTCTGTTTTTGCCGCTCTTGATTGTTGGTAGGCGCCGAGTTGAACAAGGCCACCTTCTGAACATGTGCGGGATATTTTTTTGCATATTCTAGAGCCAGGAAGGCGTGGCCCGAATGGCCCAACATGACAAACTTGTCAAGGCCAAGCAGCTCCCTAATTGCTTCAGTATCATCAAGAATGCGCTCAAGCGTATAGTCCTCTGGTTTATAGGCAGCGGGAGCCGTGGCAAAGCCGCGATGATCGATAAAAATGAGCTGTAACTTTTCTCGCAAGGCTGCCGAAAAGAGGCGTGGATAATATATAGTGCTGCCAATGATCAGAACCGGCGTGCCCTGCCCTTCACAGCGGTAGCTCAATTCAAATCCGCCTATGTTGATTTTTCCCTGACGTTCCATGCTTGTCTTCTCCTTACTACGTAGTCTCGTCATTATATAATGTAAAGGCTACTGGCGTTTCTTTGTGTGTTAGCCTGCCTCACTCTGCCCAAATGTAGAACATAGGGAGAAAGCGTTACGGCCTGCGCGCTGGCGTGAGAGAATTGAAGATGTATCGCTTTGTGTATCGCTTCATCTCACCTCCTCGCATTGCAGATATGGTACCCTCACCTGTAAACGGAATATCTCATATGACTTCAATGTAGAAAAGGTGAGTATTACATGAAACGCTCTTTAATTACTATTACTCTGCTCATAAGCAGTATTGCTATTATTCTCATGACTATTCTCTTGGCTTTCGCCCATCCCTGGCGCCAGGATACGGCTTCTTTAGCTCATCCTATTAGCAAGCGAGCAACAACTGTGCCTACAGTTCTGCCAACCCCTTCTCCAACGGGGATGCCATCGCCAACCCTATCGCCAACATCCACGCCCCCTGGCCTGATTCATGGCTCTGCAGCCTTTCTTATTGATGATAATACAGGCCGCATATTATTCGATTTACATAGCCACGTACATCTGCCGACCGGTAGCACTGTCAAGATGATGACAGCTATTATCGCTATAGAAAATATGCAGTTGGATCAACACATAACTGTCAAGCCAGTAGACCTCAGGGAGGTGCCGCAGGGGGCCAGTATTGCTATGCTACAGGCTGGGGATACGCTGAGCGTGCAGGATTTGCTCTATGGCTTGCTCCTTCCTTCGGGCGCTGATGCGGCGTTGGTGATTGCTCATACTATGGCGGGAACAACTGAGAAGTTTGTCGCGTTGATGAATAGTAAGGCCCAACAATTACAAATGCTTGACACCCACTATAGCGATCCGCACGGCTTTTATTCACAAGATAATTATTCGACTGCCGCCGATCTTGTGAAACTGGCTCGTTATGCCATGCATAATCCTACTTTTGCGCATATTGTTGCCCAGCAAAACTATGTAGTGGCGCCCACCGTTTCCAATCATCGCTACATTTGGCGCAATACAAACGAGCTGCTCGCCAGCTATACGGGGGCAACTGGCATCAAAACTGGCTTTACATATGATGCTGGATTTTGCTTGGCTTTTGCTGCAACGCGCCAGGAACATCATCTTATCGGTGCTGAACTTGGTGCTGGCTCCCATGCACAGATCTTTGCCGATGCCAGTAAATTGTTGAACATGGGATTTGCTGAGGAATCGGAGTAAAGATCGCTTCTCCGGCCGGCAGCGCTGATGATGGCGTATAGATCTCGCTCAAGCTCGTTTAGCTAACTGCCGAGAAATAAAGCAAGGTTGCTCAGGATGAAAACGCTGAAGAGGTGGTGTTATAGCTGTAGGAAAAGTAAGCGGGATGCGGCTTGATAGAAATTTCTTTATCTGCACCCATAGAGATGTTTTCCCACAAAAATTCTTTTCCGATGTATATCGTAACATTGAAAATCTCTGGCGTTAAAACTGCTCAGCATTCACCTTTCTCTCCAAAAATAGCGTGAGCTATAGATAAGCGCCAGCGGATTCGGAGGAGATGATTTGTCACAAAGTAAAATTAGCTCAGCGCCCATTCTTGTGCTAGGAGCCAGCGGAACAATTGGACGATCTCTTGTTCAGTTCCTTTATGAAGCTGGGCAGCCTGTACGGGCTGGTTTTCATGCGCGCCCCCTGCGTTTGGCAGGTGTGGAAGATGTAGCCATCGACGTATTAACCGGCGCCGGAATGGCTGAGGCTCTGCAAGGAGTTGAGAAGCTATTTCTTCTGACTGGAGATAGCGCCGATCAGGCCCAGGCTGAACTAAGGATCGTTGATATGGCGCAGCGGGCAGAAGTGAAACATATTGTGAAACTTTCAGCTTTTGGTGCCGAGGAAGATGCGTATATGATCGGTCGCTTCCACCGTGCGGTAGAGCAGGTCATCGAACAGTCAGGCATGAGTTATACCTTCCTGCGCCCTAACTGCTTTATGCAGAATTTCGTTTTCTATTATGGAAACGCTATCCGTTCTGCGAGAAATGTTCGGCTGCCTCGTGGAGATGCTCCGATGGCTTTTGTCGATACGCGCGATATTGCCCGTGTTGCTTATCATACGCTGACTGACCCATCCCATACGAACAAAGCCTATGAGCTCTCAGGACCTGAAGCGCTTAGCTATGCGCAGGCTACGGCTTTGCTCTCGCGCGCGCTGGGCGAAAGCATTACCTATACAAGTTTGTCTGAGGAGGAGGCAAGAGCTGGCATGGCTCCCGGAGAGCACCTTGAGCGATTCCTTGATCTCTATCGCTTTTATCGCTCCGGTCGAGCTGGCCGCGTCACGACTGCTGTGCAAGATGTGACAGGGCAGCCAGCCAGCTCTTTTGAGACCTTTGCGCGTGAGTATGTCGATCAGCTTCGTTAAGGGCGGCGCTAAGACGAATTGGATTGCCGCGAGAACGGGCTGATGAACAAAGCAGAGCACGCGTGTACTGTGTTTGCTATCTGAAGTTTTTTGCGCTGCTGAGGAATTCAGGCAAGGATTCTATCGTTAGTCGGGCCAGCTTATTGGCCTGACCAACGATGGATAACCTGTTGCTCCACTTTCTCAAAGCCTGCTTGCTGATATTCGCTCAGGACCTGCGGATCGTCGCCCCAGGACTCCAATTCAATATCGATAGGGGTCTGGGATGCCTGCGTGCGGACCCAGTGCGCTGCGTAGAGCAATTGCGAAAGGTAGAGCTTAGTTGAGCGATGCGCTGGCACGATGCCGGGCGCATCCAGGTAGCCTGTTTCTTTTCCTCTTTTCGTACTCAAATGTTCGCTCATCTCGCCGCGACAGGTGCCCACTACTTCCCCGCTTTGGGTGATGAGCAGAAAAATGCCGGCCGGATTTTCCTGCTCAAGAATACCGTGCAAAGCCTCGGCCGTCACATGTTCCCAATGTCCCCACAGGCCCTGAAAGGCCCGATTATACATATCTAGCAGCAAGGGAAAGTCTGCTTCGGGCCGATATTGGCGTATTGTGTAGCCCGCTGGCCACTCTGCTTGCGGTACCTGTTTCTCGGCGGCCAGCCGCATAAGAGTGTAGGAGGCTACCGGGGCAAAAGCGCGTTTATGCAAGAAAGCGAGTGCGTCCTGGTGGCGAATGTTTGCGTAGGCAAGAATGTGCTGGGAAGATAGAGCTTGCGCGCGCTGTAGAATATGTTGAAGGAGCTTGCCGCCTATGCCTTGCCGGCGCCAGGCAGGATGAACGCCTACATATATATCGGCATGCGCGTTTTGCGGAACTTTCCAGACTGTGCCGAAGCCAATAATCTGTTCCTGCTCATGAGCGATTGTAGCAACCCAGCCATCCTGTGCGGGATCGTGCCCGGGAAGGTGCAACTGAGCCTTAAGCGTCTCTTCGCTTACATCTTCTCCGGTCTGGTCAGCTTCCTCTATTATGGTTTGCAGTTGAACAAGCCCTGGTAAATCTCTGTCAACGTCAAAGTGACGAAGCTGGATACTGTCACGCTGATTGGTTAATCCCTGATGAGTCGTTTCGGTCATGTTAATTATTATAATCCCCTTTCACTGTTTTATCCGTCTATAAGTATAAGCTATAATGGTGCCAACTTTTGTCACTATCGAGGAAGAGAATGTCGCGTACAGAACGTTTGCTTGAGTTGATGCTGCGCCTACGCTCGATGCAGCGCTTTACGGTTCAGGAGCTTGCTACTGAATTTCATGTCTTTTACTGCATGTTGTTGTGAATAAGTATGGTATGAAAGATGTGGATTGGGCTCTCTTCGGGCAAGGGATTGTTATAGACGAGCATGGAAATGACATAATCAAGAAAAATGTTCTGGCCAAAGAACTGCCTTTTTATGCCCGCCGGTTATTTGTATTGGGACGTGATGTGCTTATCCAATCTCCACCAGAGCTTGTTGCGATGATCAAGCGATATGCTCGTGAGGTGCTAGAGCACTATTCGTCATAGGGTATTTAGCTATTCCTCAGCCATATAAATCAGGAATGAGCTGGACAATAGCTGCGGCGCCTATGCAGCCACCATCCAGATTGGCATGATTGAGGCGATTTTCGTGCTAATCGAGAGTATTGGTATTCGTCAATCACAACGTTGTGTTCAACATCAACCAGCTTTGGCACAAACGCAGCCCACCGGAAACGAGAGCTTCTTGTAAAGTTCCTGGCCCTTGTGGCGTGGGAAGGTGTTAAGTGAGCTCATAATATCCTCTATCCATTGCACGGATCGCCTTTTCGAGCTCGGGAAGCAGCGCTGGTTGAGGTGAGGGTGAGGTCAGGCGTAACTGGAAATATAGGCTGCGCAGGAAGCATTTTAGATTGCTGTAGCGAAAGGTCTGCTCTGGCGTATAAAAAGTAGTGATGCTCCAAGGGACGCCTGAGGGGCGGGCAATCTGTTGTATCCAATGTATAAGGAAGGGCTGTTGCAACAGATTTCTCCGCAGCGCGCTTAATGTGGCGTAGGCTAGTCGCTCATCCTCTTCATATAAATAGGCACAAGTTGTTGGTCCAATCAGTTTGTCTGCTACCGCTTGCAGAAGACGTTCTAGATCCACCTCCATAAGAAAGCGATTGCGTGCCAGAACCATCAACAAGTCAGCTGCGTGAGCTACCGCATGAGCCCAACCGTTGCCAGCAACGTAGCCGCGAGCATCTTGCTCTTCCTTTAAATATGTCAGGCCGCATTCCATAAAGTAACGAAGTTCGTTTTCTGTCAGAAAAGGGCGCTCGTTGTCCTCTTGAAGAATTTCAGTGAGGATGAGCAGAGAGAAAGTACGAAGAAAGACTGCATCGCTTCCTACTTCACCCAGTCCTACCTGTAGGTTTTTCACCATCTGGTTTGCCATAGTTTGCAATGCATCAGCAGAATAAACGCCACGGTGAATCCAGGTTTCTAATACCTCGTGATTAGGTCCCTCACGTATCGCTGGGTCAGGGTTACCCAGCGCTGTTAACAAATATTCTGTTAGCACTTCGATGGAGTAATTCGACGGAATTGCAAAATCTTTTTCCTTAATCAATTGCCAGAATGTACTGTCCAAGTGTTACTCCTTTCCCTTTTGCTGTAGTTTATCACTTTTTCCTGATATTTGCCAAAAAGCCTGTATGAAGCGTTCCTGGACTTTTACTATTATGGCAAGTAACAACGCTAAAGCAGGGTCGGCTTAATGAATGTAGCCACGGGGACGTGATAGTGACGCTATGATTCTGAAAAAACTTACTGATTGAGCAGATACGCGAGGCCTTGAGCCAGCCCTTGCTCCCAGGTAGCCCAGGTGTGGCCGGAAGGCAGCTCGCTATAAAGATGAGGATAGGTTTTGTCTGCAAGGACTGCGGCGAAACGGCGATTAGGAGCCAGGAGCCACTCGATTTGTCCGGTCTGCATATAGAAGCGCAAGGGCTGACGAGGCGTCGCGGCAAACTGTGCGGTAAACCATTCAGGCTCGCTATAAGCATTGCAGCCTCCCGGTTGAGCCGTAAAGCAGCCAGATTGGCAGCCAACAAGGGTGAAGAGTTGAGGATTTTTCCAAGCTAGCCAGGCGGCGGTCAGTCCGCCCAGCGAGGCGCCCCATAGACCTTTGCGCGCAGTTTCGCCATACTGACCGTTGATCCAGGGAAGCACTTCTTGTAGCAAGAAATGTTCGTAGCGTTCGTTGAGCCAGTATTCCTTTTCGCGCTCATCTGGCTCAAGCATGACGAGACGAACCGGGGAAATGATTTTTCGTTCAAGGAGCGCCTCAGCTACGAGCTGGAATTGTAATTTGTGGTAGAATGCCGCCCCATCCTGAACAAAGAGCGTGGCTGTGGGGGATTCAGCTGGCTCATAGACATAACACATTCTGGACTTTTCAAATACCCTTGAAGGAAATGCGTGCTCGAATACCTGGCCCCTAAACTTGTGCGGACGGGGAGGCTGGCTGAAGGGATTTTCAGGGAGCATGATAAAGCGATCATAAGCGTGCCAGGGATGGGCCGGCACGTTCGCGTTAGCAGGATCGGCCAGGGGCTTTTTGTGGATATCCAGGAAGGCATATTCAACGTAAGCTCCTGGCGGAAATTCCAGTGTTACGGGACCGGAAATTGCCAGGGGACGTTGCTTCCAGTCGGTAAAATCTCCGATTAGATAGGCAGCTTCTGCAGGCGGAGTAAAGGTAACCTGGCGCTGCTGAACTTTAAGCATATGTAAGAGATCTCCAGATGTGCGGAACTAAGACTGATTTTTCTGCTAAGCACACTTCTATCTCCATAATATCATCCATTTAACCGGCCAGGCGCACTTTCTTGCCCACAGAGAGGATGAAGCAAGCAAAGTTTACAGACAAACTCTACTGAGCCTTTGCCAGGATTAGAGAATATAAATACTTCGCCACCTGGATTGTAGATTTGATCCAGGCGACGAGGGAAGAGATGGAAAATGAAGTCTCGGCTAAGCAGCGACCTCAATGCTAAAGCCGCCAGGTGCTTGAACGTAAAAGGTCCAGGCGTGCGAGCGCTGGGGCGGCTCAACCTCAAAGCCATCGTCCTTCAAGCGCTGATTGATCTCGTTAACATGCTGCTCGCTTGGCTGGCCAAAGCCGATATGAAATGTGCTGGGATAATTTACGTTCTTGCCTTTCATCAGAGTGAGGACCAGACCCCTGTCATCGAAGAGGACTCTGAAGCCGTTGTTACCACCCTGGCTGCGTAATCCAAAGTACTTTTCGAGAAAGTCAGCGGCGGCTGAGACGTCGGTAACGGTGAGATTAACATGGTTGAGTATCATGCGCAATGCCTCCTTATATAAGCAAAAGGGATAGGGAGTAGAGGCCTCTTTTTCAGTCGACGCCTTTATTTTAAAAGGTTGGTGTGGCGTTGGAGGGTTTGGCTGTTTGAAGCACCTTTCTCTTGTCCGGGATAGCTAGCTATCCGGATTAAGGGCAGGGGTTTTCTGCTTTGCTCTAATCCTGGCTTGGATTTGCGTTGTGAACAGAAGCAGCAAGCCAGGCATAATCAGGCCGAGCACAAGGAAGCCAATCTTGTTGATTATATTGTAAGTGAGAGCGAATATGCCAAAAACCGTGTGTGCCATGAGAGCTCCGCTAGCCAGAGCCAAGCGGTGCAGACCGCTCCAACCGTTGGTCTGAGACCAATGCCAGGCCAGCCAGATAGCAAGTGCAGCAAAAGTTGCATAAAACACTAATGTTCCTGATTTTACTGTATTTCCCCTTAAGATAAAAAATATATTTCGATATCAGTATAATATGGCATGGATGGACTTGATAATCCAATTTAATTTAGATTATACTAAACTTAGTCCAAATTTATTTGGACAATGATTTTTCTGTGTGACCCTTAAAAGAGAAGGATTGATGTGAAAACTGTTTTGATAGGAAGCGAGAACAAATATATGCAGTCCGGATTTAAATCTTATGATGCTGGCATGCCCTGGGAGAAGATCTACGGGTTTACGCAGACGATTCAAGCTGGTGCAACGCTCTATATCTCGGGCCAGGTGTCAGTTGATGCGCAAGGGAATTTTATTGGCGAAGAAGATATTGAACTTCAGGTACGTACAACTTTTGCCAACCTTGACCGAATACTTGCCTTCTATAAAATCGGGAGAGAACGAATTGTGCAAACAACGGTGTATGCCAAGAATCTACGCCGCAATTTTGACGATATTGCTCGCTTGCATTCTGAGTATTTTGGAGAACACCGTCCTACCAGCACCTGTCTTGAGGTGGCCGAATTGGCTCTCCCTGAGCAACTTATTGAGATTGCTGCTATAGCTGTAATTGCTCAATAAGCATAATATTAACCTGAATAGCTGGCCTAAGTAGAGATTTTCTTCTGCCTCTTTCTCTACCTAGCCTGAATCGTTTGAGATGATTCAGGCTGGCCGCCCAACCCATGTGAGAAGCTGTAGCCTGGCTTGAACAATATCGACGGCACTGGGAAGGGCAGTTTGATGCCCTGGAGAACTGCCTGCTGGTGACAGGAGACGAGGAGCAAGATTCTGATGACTATAATAGCACGAGGGGAGTGCTGCGCCGGGTGTTCCGTGCCTGGATCGAACGGAAGCACTGCAGTGCTGGTTCAGACCCAGGGGAATGTGCATGGTTGTGCGTTCGGGGCCTATCTCAAGAAACTCTGTTATGCTTTTGTATTCCGTTCAAGCAGAAAAACAGGAATTTCACGAGCAGTTTGCTTTTGAAACTCAGCATAGTGAGGAAACACCGTGACCGCCTGCTTAAAGGCTTGTTCCCGCTCAGCGCTAGCCAGCAATCTCGCTGTAGCCTCAAACTTTTCGTTCCCAACCTCGACCGTGACATCAGGATGAGCCAGCAAGTTGTAATACCACAAAGGATGTTTAGGAGCACCTCCTTTGGATGCGACTGCGAGGTAGTTCTCACCAAAAGGAACAGATACTAATGGATAGATGCGGGGTTTACCTGATTTGGCCCCTTTGATGGTGAGAAGGATTACTGGAATCCCACCCTGTACTTTTCCCTCGTTTGCACGGAACTCTTCCACCAAGCGACGGTTCTGTTCGATGAAGTCAAAATCGCTCATCTATGTTTTTTTTCCTCATGAAATGAATGTCTATGAAAGTGGAACTAAGCCTTTCCACTTTACGATCTTTGTATATTTGGTCACATGGTTAAGTATACAAAGATCCCTAATGCGAAATCAAGGGATCTATTTTTTGCGCGCCGATCCTTGGTGCTGGGCTATCTTAGAGCGTCTGGCCAGGCTTCATAGGAAAGACGCGCATTCCGTCGCAGTTCGCGTAAGATCTTAGAGTTAGTGCTATCAAGAGAACTTTCGGATTGCAAAGCCATATCCTCTATTTTATTTTCATTTTGCTATTAATACAGAATATTACTTTTTGTTTAGTATTCACTTATGCACTTCTTTAAGATATTCTTAAAGAAAACACAAACTGATGGATAAAACATATTGGAGGTATCGTATTAATGGAAAATACAGCATATTTGCAAGCTACTTCCCCGGTCACACAGCCACTATGGTGGCAATGCAGCGTAATTTATCAGATATGTGTGCGCAGCTTCCAGGATAGCAACGCAGATGGGGTCGGAGACCTGGCCGGGGTAATCAAGCGTTTAGATTACCTTAAAGATGTTTTAGGTATTGATGCTATCTGGCTCACCCCATTTTATCCCTCTCCAATGGCTGACGGAGGATATGATGTTTCTGATTATGCGGACATTGATCCGCTTTTCGGCGACCTGGCAACTTTTGATCTATTGGTAGCCGAAGCACATACGCGTCATTTACGTGTCATTATTGATTATGTTCCTAATCATACGTCCGATCAGCATCCCTGGTTTATCCAGTCACGAAGTTCACACAAGAATCCTTACCATAATTGGTACGTCTGGTCCGATCCTAATACTGACGGTTCTCCGCCCAATAACTGGCTCAGTGTCTTTGGCGGCTCGGCCTGGAGTTGGGACGCTACGCGCAAACAGTATTACTTGCATTCCTTCCTTCCTCAACAGCCGGATCTCAACTGGCGCAATGATGAGGTCAAAACAGCGATGTTTAACGTCCTCCGCTTCTGGCTTGAACGAGGAGTAGATGGCTTTCGTATAGACGTGGCCCACTTTCTTATGAAAGATCCACTGCTGCGCAACAATCCGTTAAATACTTCCCTTTCTCCCACTTTTTGGCGCTCATTTGGCCCATATGATGGCCAGTGGCATTTCTATGACCAAGGGCACCCTGACATTCATAAGCTCTATCAAGAGTTACATCAACTCCTGGATGACTACAGTGATAAACAGCCGCGCGTCAGTATTGGAGAATTGCACCGTCCTGATATCGGCAGCTGGGCAGCCTACTATGGAAGAGACCTCGACGAACTGCATCTGCCTTTCAACTTCCGTTTGCTCTCTGTTCCATGGCAGGCTCAGGAGGTACGGCTTGTAGTAGATGAGCTGGAGTCAGTTCTACCGACAGGGGCATGGCCTAACTATGTCCTGGGCAACCATGATGAACCTCGCCTGGCAAGTCGCCTGGGACAAGCACAGGCACGTGTCGCGATGATGCTCTTACTCACGCTGCGTGGAACTCCCACCCTCTATTATGGAGATGAGTTGGGCATGCAAAATGGCGTAATTCCGCCTGAACGGACAATTGACCATTGGGCGCAAACGATGCCTGGCCTGGATTTGGGGCGTGATCAGGAGCGTACTCCTATGTTATGGGATGGCAGCAAGCATGCAGGCTTCTGTCCACCGGAGACTGAGCCATGGTTGCCTGTCAGCCAACGGCACGAGCAAGATCATGTTATGGCCCAGCTTATGGACCCTTGCTCGATGCTCTCTCTGACAAGCAGGCTCCTTGCCCTCCGGCGAGAGCATAATGCTCTTTCTATTGGTAAGTATCTGGCTATAGAGACAACGGCGGAGGATTGCTTTGCGTTTTTGAGACAGTATGGCTCGCAACGGTTTCTGATCGTACTCAACTTTGCAAATTCGGAACAGATACTCGATCTGTCGCCATTTGGTCCTGCTTGTATCATCCTTTCCACCCATCTTGACCGTGAGGAGCATCTCGACCTTGATCATCTCACGCTTCGAGGGAACGAAGGTTGCCTGATAGCATGCAAAGCATAACAAGCCAATAACAGATGAATCTATTGAATGGGCAGGTTCTTTAGCTACCATTTCAACTCTCCCCTCATACTCCTACGTTAAGGGCATTGCCCTCTAAAGAGCAATGCTTGCGTGGCTGGGAAGAGCAACATTAACCAAGACCGGCTTATGGCCTGCCCCAGATGATATTGCTGGTCACCATGAGCTTGAGCATTCCATCTTGTGCGAAGGGCAGAAGGAGTTTGCGGGCCTCTGCATCAAAAGCCTGGGCAAGCTCTGTATCCATACGCTCGCGAGAGAAGCCATTCCGTGAGTGTATGGAGCTAATATAATCTTCTACTGATTGCGTGAAGGGAACAGGGCGAGTTTGCCAGATTCCCTCTTGCCGGAAGAGCTTGCGCTGCTTCAGTTCCGCAATGAGATCATAGGGTTGGAACTCTTTATTCGTCGAGAAGCGCTTAATAAGTTCCAGTAAGTCCGCTTGCCAGGGCTCGGGCTCGGACCCTCGTTCAGCCATGGCCAGCAAGCCGTGAGGAGTGAGCATGCGGCGGAACAGAGGTAGAACCACGTCCCATTCCATCCAATGCAGGCTCTCGCCCGCCGTAATAAGCGCGTAGGGTGGTTGGAGCGCAGCCTCCTCCACGCGTCCGTAGATCCAGCGCAATTGGGGATGGTCGCCGCCGGGCAGAGTTCTTCCCTTATCCAGCATAGCGCGCGAAAAATCCACAGCATCGACGCGCTCAACTTGCGTGACCAGCTGGCGGGCGAGCTCGCCCGTGCCACATCCCACATCGAGAACGGTGCGTGGCTCGTCGGTGATCAAAGAGACTAACTTCGCAATCGCCTCAGCGGGATATGAGGGGCGATAATGGTAAACATCAACGATACTGTGATCCTTGAACTGGCTGGCATACTGCAGACCGAGATGGGCCGGTTTTGGTTCCATCAAAAGTACCTTTCGTTTTCTTCAGCTTAAAAGGATTGAGAAAGTACTTACTATTCTGATCTACGGATAAGGGCTTCTGCAGTTGCTAGGTGTTCGGCTAACAAGAGTCTATGGACGATGCGTTCTTCTAAATGCTTACCATCAGGACGCCGAGCAAAATTGCTCCTACGCCCATCCACTGACCTATGGTTAAGCGCTCGCGCAGGAAGAGCCAGGCCAGGAGTACAGTAACGGCGCTATAGAGCGAAGTCAAAGCCGTGGCGATAGTCGTGTAGGTTTGCCCGATGCCCAGATTGAATGCTAGCAAGGCTCCCGAATCAAAGATAGCAGCCAGTAAGAGCAGAGGTGCAGCCTGCCAGGTTTTTCTTAGCATGAAGGGACCACGAATACTCAGAATGGGGAAGGCACAGAGCAATTGCACCAGCCTTGTCGTCCAGACAGGCCAGATTGCGCCAAGGGTGGGTGTAATGCGATTGAGGGCCCAGAAGTATATGCCAAGGCAAATAGAGGCTCCTAGAGCTTCGGGAAGTCCGGCCAGCGAAGAAGCTCCTGCAACTCCACGGGCGCGGGCGACCACAATCACTCCTACGATCAGCGCACTTGTTCCCACCAGGGTAAGGATAGGAGGGCGCTCACCGCTTGCCAGCGCCAGCACGGCTGTGACAACCGCGAAGCCAGAGGCAATGGGCGAGACGAGGGAGAGCGTTCCAATTGCGAAGGCGCGATAAAGGAGCAGCGTACCGACAAAATTGATGAGGCTAATCCCACCCATTAGAGCCCAGACTGCCAGAGAGCCGGGAGGAGGCGCCTGCATAATAATAAGTACCGCTCCCACTACTAGCACGCCAAAGAGCTGAATAGCGAAGAGGGCCTGGAGCACACCGACGTGCCTGGTGGCATGTGTCACAACAAAGTCGGCGAGCGCAAAGCAGACCGCCGCCAGTAATCCGAAAAGGATGCCCATTGGATACCTTTCTGTGCCTGTAAGGGCTCATTGAGACGTGAAGAAAAGCATTTCAGCGCCCTGGTAATGATTAATCACTGCACCGCCGAGCGCTGGCACAAGCCTGTATTCTCTGGAAAGAGAGGCCATGTAACTTGTGCCAGCGTACGAAGAACGCGCTTACCCAGGCAGAGCGTCTGTGGATCAGTTCTGCACTGAGGCCACTTGAGCCGCGAGCGTGCTAAGATCTTCCTCACTCAAGCGCAAGCTGGCGGCGGCAACGTTCTCTTCAATGTGCTGTACTGAGGAGGTACCGGGAATCGGTAGGATCATGGGCGAACGGGCCAGCAACCAGGCGAGGGCCAGGTGAGCCGGAGTAACTTGATAGCGTTTGGCCAGGCTGGCAAGTGGGCCGTCCGCCTGGACCAGCTTCCCTTTGCCCAGAGGCAGAAAGGGCAGGAAGGCGATCCGCTGTTGCGTACACCAATCGACCACTTGCTCCGAACTGCGATCGGCAAGGTTATAGAGATTCTCGACGGTGGCAATAGGCACCGTTGCCCGAGCTTCCTGGAGTTGGGCAAGCGTGACATTGCTAAGGCCAATATGACGAATTTTTCCCTCGCGCTGCAGATCCTGTAAGGTTCCTACCGATTCCATAAACGGAACTTCAGGGCTTCCTCCATAACGGAAATGAACAAGGTCCAGGCGCTCTACCTTTAAATGACTGAGATTTTCCTCACAGGCCAGGCGCAAGCTTTCGGGCCGTGGGTCTGGTATAAAGCTGCCATCAGCACCACGCTTAAAGCCGATCTTGGTGGCGAAAACGAGATCCTGAGGATAAGGATACAATGCCTCGACGATGAGACGATTGGCCACGTGCGGTCCATAGTAATCGGAAGTATCGATAAAGTTAATGCCCAGCTCGACAGCTCGGCGTAACACCGCTCGCGCCCTGGCCGGATCTGCTGGTTCTCCCCAGGCTCCTGCCCCCGGCAACTGCATTGTACCAAAACCCAGGCGGGTAACCACGAGCTCGCCGCCAAGCGTGATTGTTCCCGCCGCGCTAGCCAGTGGCGTATCTTTGCCAAAGAATGTCGATGTCTTGTCCATGTTGATTGCCTGCTCCTCTTCTAGCCTGCTTAATTTTCCAGCTTTACTGCTGAAAAGTGAGATACAACCCCCAGATGCAGCCATATCTCCAGGCTTAGATGTAGTTGTTTAGCGTATAATTGTATAAGCAACTACATAAACGTAACACATAATTGTTGTGTATGCAAGTATTGTGCGTGCAACAATTTGGCAGCCGATACCAACTTGCTAAGGTTCTGAAGCTCTGGAGCTTTTAAGGAAAGGTCAAATACAGAGGCGTTCGTGTGAAGTAATGAAACGGGGAAGAATGTAAGAGGGAACGAAGTAGAAGCTTGAACCTCTGAAGATAGCTTCTACTTCGTTCTGTATTCTCACGTACCAGCTTATGGCTTGACGAAGATAAGCCAGAGAGCGAACTTTATTTGACCAGAGTAATCGGTCTGATCAAGAGAGCTGCCACCGTTGTGGCAACGGCCAGCACAATGAAGAGGAGCAGATAGCTATGCAACGCGCTTAGCGTAATGGAGGCGATGAGCGGGATCACAAGCATCGGTAAGAAAATCGCCGCATTCATCAGCCCAAAGTCTTTTCCATGATCGCGCTCGCGTGGCAAGAGTTGACTAGCTAGAGCGAGATCGACCGAGAGGTAACCGCCAAATCCTACGCCCAGAATAACCGTTGCCACAAGGATAACGCTCCATATGGGGAAGAAAGCCAGCAGCAGCAGCGCCACAGTCATCGTCAAACTTGATCCAATCACAAAGATCTTGCGCCTTTGCCAGCGATCCGAGAGGCGACCACAGATCAATGAAGAGAGGAGCAGGGAGAGGACATAAATGCTATAAAATATCTGCACACCAGTGGCCACCTGCTCTACCGGGAAGACGTGTTCAGTTTGCAGAAAGTAGAACATATAATTGACCACAGTCGTGGCGGCAAGAAAGACGCAGCAGCGCGCAAGCCACGTACGGGCGAAATCCGGGTAGGTTCGGGGATTGAGCCAGAGCGAGCGTGGGATATCTTTCAGGCCGAAGGGTGCCAGTGCCCCTTTTGATAAGCGCTCTTCGCGTAAAACAAGGATGAAGAGCAACAAAAGGACAATGGAGATCTGGGCCAACACGAGAAAAGAAGCAGTGATATCCTTCAATACCTGCCCTACCAGGATCTGTCCTATCAGGCCACCGACCAGCGGAGCCATTCCTCCGAAGGCAGAGACAGTTGCGCGCTGGCTTAGAGGGATCTGATCTGGTATAAGGGCAGAGAGGGCCGCGAGCAGACAATTGATCGCAATTTGCAGCACGATAGCCCCTATTCCTAACATGATCAATGATGAAGCATAGGCCAGAGTGAGCATCGAGACCAGCAGCAAGATCATTCCAACGAGCAGCCAGGGTAGGCGGCGCCCCAGAGGAGAAGTAGTTCGGTCGGAGAGGGCTCCCACCAGAGGATTGGTAAGGGTTGCGGCCAGTGCACCAATGCCAGAGAGGAGAATAAAGGTGTTGGTCTGGTCGGCAGGAGCCAGCGTACTGATGCGCGCCGGCAGCAGAAGCGTATAGAAGGTAATGTTGCCAATCCCAATAATCGCGTTAGCAAGCCCATAGAGCACCTGGAAGCCAAGACTTTTTGGCGTACTCGGCTGGGCTGGCATCCCCGTTTCCTCCTGAGCAGAAAGCTCTTGTGGCACTATTGTAATACTCTCATCAGAGAGCGAAGAGTCCATCGCGTTGTTCTCCCTTCTTTCAGCTATGACATTTTCGAGAGGTTCTTTCCAATGAAAACCTGAGTAGTTGTAGTTACTTGATGCCACCTCTGCTACCTCAGCCAGGAGGCGGCCCTGACAAGACTAGTCAGGAAAAGGTTGTTGTCAAGATAGCGGTGCGTGCGGTTCGGTCCCTTTCTCCTTGAGACCTGAGAGGGCGATGATGACTGCATCCATGGCCGTGTTACGACGTGGTGGGAGACGGAAAGGACGGTGTGGGCCAACCTGGTAGAGCTCGTTAGCGAACTCCATGATTGCTTGCCTGGTCCTCTCCAATTCCTCTTCGGCCCCACGCGTTTTCAAATAACGATCAAGGAAGCGATTGATCTGCTGTCCCACTGGCCAGAGTTCATGACTGGTAGGTAGATCGACGCGTGCACTTGCCTCTTTATTGGAGACTCGTTGAATAGTAGTGACAACCGCATTGACGCCTTCTTCCAATTGCTGGCTGCGCAACTCCGCTTGCCTCCTATTCTCGGCCAGCGAATATTCGAGCGCGGCGATTTGCTCGGCCTGGTCAGCCTGTTTAAGGGCTTCCAATAGATTTCTCACAATGATCCAGCCAAAGAAAGCTGTAAGAATCTGGGCCATGACGGGCCTGGGCCAGGTCGTGAGCGTGTGGGCCCACAGTAAGAGCGCCGATGATAAAGCAGATGTTAAAGCCCGCAACCGCGAAGGCGCTCCAGGGAGCCAGCAAGGCCACCGCGATGAGAATAGGCTGAATCAGGATGTCAAACTGGGGAAGATAAAAGACGCTAATCCCACCAGGAATCGTGAGGATCTTCACGATCATGGTAACCTCGATGCTTCCCACCATCAATATGCCTGCTATCAACAGATGGCCACGGCGATTGAAAAAGAAAGCAGCCAGCAAGGCCAGAATACAGCCGGCCAGCCAGGGCAAGACTATCGGCCCATTTGGTGCGTGTAAAACGACAGGGATAACCGGCAGCTCGATCAGGAGCAGCTGAACAGCAAGAATAATGCTGGCCAGACGCCCACGGCGAATCAGCTCGCGCTCACGTAACGAAACCAACCTGCCTGTTGGTGGCGTTGGGGCGAACAGCCGATACCACCAGGCAAGCAGGGGCGGAGCCGCAAATTCTTCTCTCTGCAAAAATGTTGGGGCCAGTGGCGCATTGGCGTTAGCTTGATCCCGTAGGGAGGTTTCCGGGTTTCTGCTCATAAGTCTCCATCCTTCCGTGCTCTGGAAATCTTGCATTCCAATAGCATCTGTTCTAGCCCCAGAGGGATTGCTCGGCTCAGGGTAAAGCCAGCTTTTTCCAGGAGAGCCTTATGCTCTTCAAGGTTGCGGTGGCGCGCTGCATGCATCATCATTGCCATTTGCAGGCTAAAGAACTTGGTGAAAGGGGTCTCATCGCTGAGGACCGGCTCTATAATCAGCAGGGTGCCAGAAGGCTCAAGCGTCTTCTGGCAGGCACGCAAGATGCGTAAATATTCTTCATCTCCCCAGTCCATCAAAACGTTTTTGAGCGCATAACAATCGCCGGCAGGTATTTCCTCAAAAAAGCTCCCGGCAGCCTGAGCATAGCGTGCAGTAAGATCGGGTGTAAGTTTGGGCAGCTTGTTTCGCTGAACCTGTTCGATGATCTGAGCGCGATCGAAAAGGGTTGCCCGCATCTGTTGATAGCGAGACAGAACGCTCTCTGCCAGCGCGCCATGTCCTCCGCCGATGTCTACAAAGTGCTGGACTGTGGAAAAATCGTAGGCATCAAGAATTGCAGGAATGACGAGGCGTGCGTTGGCAGCCAGCCCTTCCTGGAACTCCTGGCGTTGCTCAGGATGGGCATCGAGATAGCTCCAGAGCGTCATGTCATCTCCATAGCTCCTGGTCATCGCTGGCTTGCCGGTCTTGATGGTATGGGCTAGATCGCGCCAACTGTCCCATTGGTAATCGGCTCCCCAGAGCCGAACCAGGTTGGCGGTAGCCTCGGGCAATAACAGCCGTGAACGATCCGTATGGCCAAAGATATGCTGTTTTTCATCGAGCTCGGTAAAAATACCGATTCCGGCCAGGGCCCGGAGGAGTAAATAGAGCGAGGGCGCGTGAGTATTGGTCTCCTGGGCCAGCTCTTCAACAGTTTTGGGTTGTTCAAGATATTCTGGCAGGTGTAACTGAACTGCCGCAGAAACCGCACTGGTAACCATAAGTCCTATTTGCAGGCTTAGCGCCAGGGGATCGGGCGCCTCGAAACTGCTGCGAGAAAGAATGGGAAAGAGAGGGCTTGCTTGATCCTGAGAACTTGGCTGCATGATGAATAGTCCTCCTTATTACATAATCAAGGAGCGCAACGCCTCTTAGCGGGGATTCTGAGGAAACTTGATAAGTTGCCAGGCGCGTAGGTCCTCACAGATGGCGTTGAGCTGATCTGGTGTACAATTGAGAATGCGACATAGTTCATCCATTCCCCGCTTTCCATCGATAAGCAACAGGACCTGCCGATGTTTGCGAGGGAGTGTATCAATACCGTTGTAGGCTAGATTTGTGCGACGAGGAGGGAAGGCTGGAGGCCTTTGAGAAGAGAAAGATTGCTCCTCTTTCCTTCCCTCGCGTGGCTCTCCAGGAGGAAGGGGCGCGGGTAATTTATCAGTGGATGGTAGCGGACGAACTATCCATGAAAGCACGCCACAGCGCCGGGCCACGCCCAGGGCGGATTCGCCTGCAGCTAGCGTTTGTCCCGCCGGATCATACACAAAAGCTGTAGCTACCTGCCCATCCTGGAGGCGCAATTCAATGAGGCCCATGACATGCTCTTTCCCTCTTTCCGCCTTTCTCTTGCCCATTGCCGTTGCCAACTGGGCAAGGGAGACCTCTGCCCTGACCTGACAGGTTTGCCGATTTGCGCGAAGGACGAGTAATACCATGTCAAGCGTAAGCAGAGTGCCTTGCTCTCCCTGTCGTTCCATAGCTTCCTTTCTCTAAAATATGTAGTAACCTTTCTCCTCTTGTCTAGTGATATTGCCGGGGAAGCAGGGGATGATATCTATACATGTATATATCTTAATTCATCTCTCCTATACTTTATCAGCGTCAGCTTGATTCCGCAACAAGTGTAGCAGATATTATTTGCAAAAGTTAAGAATCTTAATGTAATCTTCATAGTAAATTACCTCTTTTACATTTCGTCGCTCGGTTGCTTTGTTTGGACGATCGAGGGCGGAACAACCCTGAGATATGCTATAGTTCTCTAAAAAAGAGAGTTGAGACATGATGACAAAGCCTAGTAATACAGACAACATTCGGGCCTTCTCCAACGTGCCATCAGCGCTTGTTAGCGCCTTTGGCGATGAGGGAGATTTGACGCGTCAGCATCTTCTGAATCCGGCAATTTTTAGCTTACTGACTGCGGGAGCGGTAAACCCGGCAGCGCTATCCGCAAATGTTCAACGCCTGCTCCCTTCACTAAGAGAGGAGCAAAGCCGGGGTGAAGAGCCAGATCTGCTTGTGCAGATACGGGCAAGGATAGAGGGCAAAGCTATCCTTGATGCTGGTTGCGGACAGGGTTATCTCTCACGTATCCTGGCTAGAATGGGAGCACGCGTTACGGGGATAGAGCCTGCCGAATCCTGGTACCGCTATGCGCTGCAGCGTGAGCAAACAGAACGCCTGGGGATCAACTATTTACAGAAAGATCTCTCGCTCTTTGAGCTTGCTCCTGCGAGCTTTGACTATGTGATTGCCAATATGGTCTTTATGGACATTCCTGACTATCTGCCAGCGCTGCATAACTGCGTGGCTTCTCTCAAAAATAATGGGGGCCTGATCATTTCGCTATTGCATCCCTGCTTTGAAGAACTGGCCTCATTCTGGCAAGAGGGCGCAACAGAGACAAATTATTTTCATGAGTATGCGCTCAAGCAGCGCTATGGCCATCTTATTCATCGTCCACTCAGCACCTATCTCAACGATATCATTCAGGCAGGCTGTGTGCTCCAAAAAGTGCTTGAACCAGCTTTAGATGCAACTGTTGCGAAGCAGCATCAGGCTGAAAAGTATGCCCATACTCCGGGTTATATCGTGCTCTATGCTACCAGAAGTGAGCCTCGATCTTGGAGGGAATAATTCGATTTGTCCATGAGTTTTAATGAACATAAAATAGAAAACCAGGAATGGATATACATAAAAGCTATTTCCTCTCCATTCCTGGTCCTGCGAAGGAGAATGGCCATATGCGCCTTGAAAAGAATTGGGTCAAGCTTTTCTCTTCCTTATTTTGCCTGCTTGCGTTTCTGCTCACAGCCTGCCAGGGCTCGCAGAGCACGAGCCAGCAGAGCGGACAGGGCAAAGCTTCTGCCAACAAACAGATTTATATTTATCCGCTGGCCGGTTATACTGATCTGCTCACTTTTGATCCTGCCCTGGCTTACGATAATAATTCAGTGAGCGCGATCAGCATGGTTTTTACCGGGCTGGTCTCGATTGATGACAAGATGCAGATCCATGATCAGCTTGCGGCCTCGCATGCGGTCGCTGCGGATGGGTTGACCTGGACCTTTAAGCTCAAACCGAATCTTAAGTTTAGCGATGGAACGCCCCTGACCTCGCACGATGTCGTCTATAGCATAGATCGAGCTCTGCAGCCAGCGCTCAAGTCAAGCACTGCCTATTATTATCTCAAACTCATCAAAGATGCCGATAAGCTGCAGGACGGCAAGCTTAAGACCCTTATCAACGATAGCTTGCAAACACCAGACGATCAGACTGTGGTTATTCTCGCGCGTCAGCCTGCGGCATATTTCCTCTATACATTGACCTATGCCTGCG
This sequence comes from Ktedonosporobacter rubrisoli, assembly GCF_004208415.1. Classification (GTDB taxonomy): domain Bacteria; phylum Chloroflexota; class Ktedonobacteria; order Ktedonobacterales; family Ktedonobacteraceae; genus Ktedonosporobacter; species Ktedonosporobacter rubrisoli. The sequence continues at coordinate 1,915,454 of NZ_CP035758.1, forward strand.
CTGATGTCGTCGAAAAGAGCATGATAGATAAATATGGCAATAATTTTGCCGACCACTTGGCCGAGGGGATTGGAGGCAACGGACCCTGGAAGGTGGCAAAGTACGAACGTGGCAAGCGCATCGAATTTGTCCCAAATCAGAACTATTATGGGGCCAGGCCACAGCTCAAGAAAGTTGTCATGCCCTTCTACGCCCAGAAAGATACCCTCTATAAGGACTATCAGGTAAATCGCGTTGATATGGCTCCTGTGCCAACGACGCAGATTGTCCAGGCCAGAACTTTGCCCGGTAAGCAGTTCCATTCGGTTCCACAACTGTGGATCGAATACCTGACCATGAACTATAAGGCTAAGCCATTTGATAACATCAAGATTCGCCAGGCTTTTGCGCTTGCCGTAAATAAGGATGAGATCGCGCACAATATCTACAAAGATAGCGTCATCGCGACGAATCATATTGTGCCGCAGGGCATGCCTGGCTATAATCCTGATCTCACCGGACCCACCGGCGTAAAAGATACAAGGGGCGATCCGGCGAAGGCCAGGCAACTTTTTACGGAAGGCCTGAAAGAAGCCGGCTACACGCCATCCTCGCTGCCCCCAATTAGCCTGCTGCTCGCCAGCGAGGGTTCAGACGAGGTGCGCAATGAGGCGGCAGCGCTCCAGCAGATGTGGCAGACGGCCTTGGGAGTCAATGTCAAGATTAACGATGTGAGCGATGGTAATGCCTTTACCGTCATCGCTAACTCGGCCAAGACCAATCCACAGAGCCTGCAAATGTGGTTCGCTGACTGGATTGCCGACTATCCCGATCCGCAGGATTTTCTCTCGCTCCTCTTTGACAAGGGAGCAGCAAGAAATCGCTGGAACTACGGCGACAATCAATCAAGCGATATCGCTGCTCAACAGGCAAATCAGCGCTTGATGGATGCTGCCGATGTGAACGCCAATGCGAGCGAACGTCTGCAGCAATATCACCAGATTGAGCAGCAGTTGATCAATGAGGTAGCCTGGGTGCCGAAATACCAGCAGGTCAGCAACTATGTGCTCAAATCGTGCGTCGTTGGGGTTATCGACAACTCGTTTAACCTGATCCCTTCCGATGATTGGAGCAAGGTCTATATCTCAAATGATCCCAACTGTGTCGATAGCAGTCAGTATCAATAGCTTTCTTACTCACAAAACTGAAGAATACTTGCCATCTTTAGGAAAGACTTCTGACGAGTGAGGAAGGTGATACTACTTTTCCAAAAAAACTAATTTATCTGTCCCGCAGTAGCTACCGCGTAGTCGGGGAACCGGCCACGCCCGGTCCGAACGGGACCCGAGCAGGCACCGGGAGCATTGTCGCATCCAGGTGCCTGCGCAGGTCCCCAAGAGATTAGTTGGAGCGACCCGTCTCGTCCCCCAACCAGCGCGTCAGGGCGGCGGCCAGGCCGGCGGAGTCACTGGTGCCGTCGTCCGAAGCCCACGCTACAAATCCATCGGGACGTACCAACAAGCCACTCACCCCGGCGCCCTCCGAACTTCCCTGCACCAGCTTCAGGCGCCCAGCATAGGCCCTGGCCAGGGCTGCCAGCCTGTCATCCCCGGCAAGATCGACGAGCAAGGACTGGCCTTCATGGGTGTAGTCGGAGAGCCGTGTGCCGTCGTCTAGCCGGAGAGCGGGCATCGTCGCGCCGACAAGCGGATGACTGTTCCCCAGGTCGTAGTGCTGCCATAGACCTGAGATCCGCTTCACATAGTAGGTAGCCCCGTCCCGTGTGCCGAGGAAATCGCTGACAACGCTCCTGAGAGCTCGGCTGTAGGTGTCGCCGCGCATCACAGCTACCTGTGCGCGTGTCCAATCGAGCACCCAGGCGCCGATAGGGTGCCGTTCGCTGGTGTAGGTGTCGAGCAGGCCCTCGGGCGCCCATCCCTGCACGGTGGCGCCGAGCTTCCAGCCCAGATTGACAGCATCGCCAAGTCCCAGATTTAGGCCCTGACCGCTAAACGGGGAGTGCACGTGGGCGGCGTCGCCACAGAGCAACACGCGACCGCGCCGATAGGTTGCCGCCTGCCGCGCGTTGTCAGTGAAGCGCGCGCCTCTGGTGACCTCGGTCACGCGAACGTCGGCACCGCTGACGCGCCGCAAACTTGCCTCCATCTCGGCAGCAGTGACCGGTGCCTCCCGGTCCATCGGGGGGCCATCAAACTCGAAGGTGCGAACCCATCCGGGCATCGGGCCGTAGACGTAGACGCCGGTGGGAGTGTACTGCCAGCCGCGTCCCAGGTGCTCCGCTCCCTCCACGGTAGCTATTGCCTGACGGGCCGTCATCACCGGGTCCGTGCCGGGGAACTCGAAGCCCGCTTGGTGGCGAACCGGGCTGCGGCCCCCATCGCAGCCGACGAGCCACGCTACACGCACGTCGTCTCTGCCTTGTAGGTGAACGGTGACACTGGCCTCCTCTGCGTCGAAACCACGAACCTCAACCCCGCGCCAGACCTCAATGCCTAGCTCTGCCGCGCGCTCACCGAGTATCCGCTCCACCTCGATCTGAGGGATGGTCATGTACCAGGCCGGGCCACGGCCGCGCAGGCTGGGCTCCTCCTTATCGACGGGGCCTGCTGGGACATGAAGCCCACCGAAGTGCCCGGCGCCGACGAAGGGTGGCCCCGCCACAGCCTTCAACGCAGGGAGCAAGCCGCGCCGCTCAAAGGCTTCGACCGAGGCTGTATTGATTCCCCCCGCCTTGAGCGCCGTGTCGGGCTCCGTCAGGCGTTCGACGACCACCACCCGGACCCCTGCCAACTTCAGCTCCGTAGCAAGCATTAGGCCGACCGGCCCGGCTCCTACCACTAGCACGTCATAGTCCATCTTTATCGACATCTGGTATTCTTTTCTCATAGACATTGGATTTTCCTTTCGAATGCTTATTACTTGTAGCTATAAACGCTTCTTATATAGAACAGATTGCTCTAAGCCCTAAAATTTTTGTTAGCTGAGGGCTGGCTCGATTTACGCCGCTTCAGCTTTGGCTGGAGCAATAGAGGCTGGACGGGCCGCAACAGCCCGAAGAACAGAGACAATCGCCAGGACAATGATCACAGTTCCACACAGGTAAGGCACAGCATGACCAGCCGAGCTATACAGCCAGCCACCAAGCAAAGGACCAACAATCATCGCTAGCGATTCCATAGACTGGCTGGCACCACTGATCACTCCCTGCTGGTTGGCGCTGGCCATGCTTGAGGTCAAACCGCGCAGAGAGTTCTCGACAAGTCCGCTGGCTCCAGCAAAAAGGACCCCGCCGGCAATTAACAGGATGGGTGAGTTAGTCAAGGCCATGATCCCAAGGAGAACGTAGCTGATACCTACCAGGGCCAGCGACCAGTTACCCAGCTTCACGTTGCCAAAGATTGGCAAGAGCAAGCCCACCAGCACGCCTTGTACCAGGATATCAATCACACCTATAATCGATGACGCCAGGCCCGCTTCGGCGGCATTCCAGCCCAAACCATCTTTTAGAAGAATGGCAAGATTGGCAATCAGATGTGCGAAAGGCAGAAAGTAGAAGAAAAAGGCCAGGAGAAGCCAGCGCAAATGAGCCACACGGAATAGCGAGCCAAGCTGTTTCAGAGGGTTTAGATCGCTGACATTGATTGAGATCACCCGCTGGCTGCGGGGCAAACTTTCCGGAAGGAAGAAAATGCCCCAGAGCAGCGAAAGTGTGCAGACAGCGGCAGCCGCGATAAAGGGGGCGCTATAGTTAAGACCAGCCAGTAAGCCACCTACACTGGGGCCAATGATAACGCCAAGTCCCGAAACCCCACCAATGATGCCAAAGTACTTACCACGCTCCTCCGGCCTGGTGGTATCCGCGATATAAGCGAAAAGCACGCTGACATTGCCACCGGTCAGGCCGTCAATAATACGACCAACAAAGAGCAGCCAGAGCGCTCCTGCCAGACCAAAGAGCAGATAGCCCAAAGCAGAGCCGATAAGGCAGACGAAAAGGACAGGGCGACGGCCAAAGCTGTCGCTCAACAGGCCCAGGACAGGTGAGGCCAGCAATTGACAGATGCCATAGAGCGAAATCATCAAGGCTACTGTCAACGCCAGGTCATTGGGATTACTCAAATGTTGTTGAGTCATAAAAGGAACGACAGGATTAGCAATGGTCATACCCACCGTATTTAAAAAAGCCAGGACGATAAGAAAAATCATCGCCTTGCTGCCCGGCTTATTAGCTCTGTCCAACTGATCTGATACAGATGCGCCCATGCATACAACTCCAATCTGGCTTCTGTGTTAGCGATTTACTATGTCCCTAGCATACAGATCAGACGGACGAGTCAGCATCGCTCATGTGCATGATTAAGTGGATGATTTCGAGGCTGTTTTGTAGTATTTCCCTAAAGGAGTTCTAATTGAGCGGCCATGGTACTGGCCTCGACGCGATTATTGACGTTGAGCTTGCGATAAATGCTCTGCACTTGCGTGCGCACAGTATTGACCGAGACCACCAGCTCGCGGGCGATCGCCGGATTAGAGTTGCCCGCCGCTAGCAGGCGCAAAACCTTCTGTTCCTGCGGGCTTAGAGGTTCCAGCAGGCGATGAGAGGCTGGTGTGGCTTGCTGATCCGGCGAGTTCCTTTCACCGGCGAAGGCATGCAGAATACGCTGCGCATAGGCGGCCAGGGCCTTTTCGCGCAGATGAGGCAAGAGCTTGTGCAGCAGATCGGCCAGTTCTTCACCTTCGTCGAGGAAAAGTCGTAGATAGCCCGAGCTTCGCGCCGCTGCCAGCAGTTCGCGCAGTTGCTGGCGAGCATCCGCCTGCGCCCCCTGCCGGAGCAAGGCTAAAATGAGCACTACCTGGATCTGCATGCTCAGGTATATATGATTCGTCTGTAAAGCAGAGGTGCGCAAATGCTCAAGTAGTTCGCGCGCCGCCAAGACTTCTCCCCGTGCCAGGAGGAGGCGCGCATAGAGTATTTGTTCGCGCTGGCGTTGCAGCCGAGGCAGAATCTCTTCACGCCGCTCGATCTCGGCAAACCAACGTTCCACAGCGGCAAGATCACCATATGCGAGCTGGATACGCGCCAGCGTGGCCTGCACTTCACGCAAAAGCTGGTGATCATGAGGTGAGGCGGGCGTTTGATGGTGTGCCAGCCAGGCTGTCAAGCGCTGCTGGGCCTGTGTGCTCTGGCCCTTGGCGTGCTCAACGAGCGCCAGACGAGCCGTAGCCAGCGCCTGAAACTCTTCAACGTTTAGCTGCTCCCCTATCTCCAACATCTCACGCGCGGCTTGCTCTGTAGCATCCAACTGGTTCCATTGATACTCAATCTGAGTCAATCCCAACTGCATATGGGCAATATCATCACGATCCTCCTGCGCCCTGGCCTCGGCCTCTATCTGGCGAAACTGCTCGGCAGCGTAGTGAAGTTCCCCTTGCTCAAGATATACCCCGCCCAGTATCCCTCCAGCTGCACGTAAAGAGAACTGATTGTCTTGCAGTTCGCTGAGTCGTAGCGCTTCACGAGCAAGCTCAAGAGCATACGTCAGATTCCCGTCAAAGACCTCACCAACTACCACCGTGGTCAGGGTCAGATTACGCCAGGTCAGCGCATCCTGGGGCAGCCAGTGAAGCGCCTGCCTGGCCCAGGTCACTGCCTGAAGTATTCTTCCCTGCTGATGGGCCAGCAGGGCCCGAAAAGCGAATACTTCGGCTAACCGGGCGGTGTTGTTAGCATCGCGCCACTGCTGCTCTGCCGCCTGAAGCAGGAATTGTATATGCTTGTTTCCTCGCGCAGCTACCGGCGTATCCATTTGTTTGAAGAGGAAGGTCATGGCGTAGGACAAACAGAGCTTCGGGCTGCGCTCAAGCTCTGCTTGCGGCAGTCGTTCTAGAAAGCTCTGCAGGCCATACCACTCGGACTGAGCTAGCGCGTTATCCTGCCATACATGCTCAATCAATCGCTCGATCAGGCTAGCTGCACGCGGAAAGTTGGCAGCATTCAGCGCGGTCTCGGTAGCCTCGGCAAGCAATCCATGCGCCTCATACCAGGTGCTGGCCCGTGCCGAGATCTCGCACAACTGCTCATCTCCCAGGTACACCCTGGCCTCCTGCTGCATAGCACCTGCAAAAAGCGCGAGGTAGCGCGTCCACGTCCCCGTCTCGTCGAGTGGGATCAAAAAAAGATCGCTCTCGCGCAGAGAAGCGAGGAGTTGTGCGCTATTTGTTCGATTGGTTACCGCGTCGCAAAGCCCGGCAGTCATCCGGGGCAAGATGCTGGTTTGCAGCAGAAATATTCGCTGTTCCTCTGGCAATATGTGCAGCACCTCATTGAGAAAATATTCTCGTACGCTCCCATGGCTGTTAGCGAAAGTCTCCAATACCTGCTCGACCTCCGACTTTCTATTGGGATGATGCAGTGCCCGCGCTAGCAGGCGCAAGCCGGCAGGCCAGCCCTCCAAACGCTCGTGAATCTGACGCAGGATGCTTGGCGAGAGCGTACAGGCCAGCTCCTGCTCAAAGAAAGCACCTGTCTCCTCTAAGGAAAAGCCCAGGTACTGAGGATAGATGTCCAGCAGTTCGTTGCGCGCTCGCAGGCGAGCCACAGGAAACGGGGTATCGCCACGCGTAAGGATGATCACATGCAAGGAGGCTGGTAAGTGCTCAATGAAAAAGCTGAATGCTTCAGCCACCGCCGCTGCATTGATCACATGAAAATCATCAAGAATCAGTATGCCAGGGCGCTCAAGCTGACTTAACTCATTGAGCAGAAGCGTAGGTACCATGTCCAGAGGCTTAAAGGGCGGAAGCCGCTGCGCAAGCAGCAGTTCCAGCGCCTCTTTGCCAGAGCCCGGGCGAAAGCGCTGACAGGCAGCGATTATATAGCGCCAGAAGCGAATTGGCTCGTTGTCGCCCTCGTCAAGGGTGATACAGGCAACCGGTGGAAAATCAGCACGCGCGCCCCGCGCCGCAATCCATTGATTCAGCAGCGTGGTTTTTCCATAACCAGCAGGCCCGGCGACGAGCGTAACTTTATACTCCAGGCTTTTATCCAGCAGGTCCAACAAATGTTGGCGCGGGAGCAGCGATCTCTGAAGAGGCGGCAGTTGAAGCTTGGGCATTAACAACGGCTCGAATTGTGCAGTACGCGGGACCGCTTTATGCTCCTCCTCGTGTGCCAATAGCGCCGCTACTTCCTCCAATCGCTCAAGATTCAACTGCACGCTCCGGCCAGCGTAGCGCTTGACCATCCTCTCTCCGTGCCTGCGGTAGGCATACCAGTAGCCCTCGCTGCCCCGTGCGCGCTTCTCCTTCAACAGATTGATTTGTCCGGCGCGACCATGAAAAGCAAACGTGCGGTGCTCCCCAAGCCACGCCTGCCAGTCCTCTCCCTCCGGCGAGAACGGGTGCAGCGCTGTGTCTTCTGGCCCCACGAGACAATACTGTGCCTGCTCTGGCCGCCAACTCACTGTATACTGCGCACTCTTTGGCATCGCTAGAGATCTCTCCTCTCTTTTTTGCTCCCCAACAATTGCTAGGATGATTATATGCTGCTGGATAGCAAAAGGCAAGTGCTCCCCAACGGTTGGACAGGGCTTTTGCAACGTCCCGTGTTATCGCTACAAAGGGCCACACTGCAACTTTAAGGCTTCATGAGCTGGGCGCCAGGATGAGGCATCTCGTACAGGCACATATCTAACCAGAAATTGATTAGCGTCGTAGATATTGAAGAACTTCCTGGCTATGCCGATTTGTGGTGCAAATTAGACCTTGCCAGGTTGAGCAAAAAGTTGAAAAGGTGCTCAGATAGAAATAGTAAAGGTGATCTAGCATGCAGAAGAAGAGGCGAGCCACGTCAGCGGTTGAGTTTCTGGCGCATTTGCGCGCCTTCCTCTTCCCAGGAAGAGTAGCCAATACCCGGCGTGGGGCAGCCCGCTATCTCAATAATGCGTTGCGCTATATGCGCTGGTATGCCGTCAAGAGTGATCAGGTTGACTGGAACAAGCTATATACAGAAGCCAGGAAGAGAATAGAGCACGCGAGTTCGCCAGCCGAGACCTACGAGACGATTAAGTGGGCTCTTAGCCAGTTAGGTGATCATCATAGTCTCTTCCTCACTCCTGAGCAAAGTCAGCAATTAGGGCAGGGAAAGATGCTGGGGATGGGACTACTGCTTTCTAACGATGGTGTTGTAATCGAAGTTTTGCCAGAAAGTCCAGCAGGAAAGGCATCTATTGATGTAGGAGATCGTATCATCAGCCTTGACGGTGAGCCGTTAAGTCAAGAAAATCTGTCCAGGGTATATAATAGCCCTTCTCTGCTCGTAGAACTGCAACCGCGTTCTCAGCAGGAGAGCAGAACGGTTTCGTTAGAAGCTTCACCTTTCTACTCCAATCGCTTGCCCACCGCGAGAATTCTTCACGAGCACATAGGCTTGCTTGAGCTGCCATCCTTCCTTGGCAACGATGGCGAGATCTATGCCCAGACGGCTCAACGTGCGTTGCAAGAGCTCGACAAGAATTACACACTGACTGGCTGGATTATCGATCTACGGCGCAATACAGGCGGGGATATGTGGCCAATGCTGGCCGGAGTAGGCCCGATCCTGGGAGAAGGCAAGGTAGGATCTTTTGTGCATGCAGGCGGCAGCCGTGTTCCCTGGCTTTATCAACGAGGGCAGGCGCGCGCGGGCAGATGGGTAGCGGCTCGCGTAACGAACCCCTATCAGCTTAAACAAGCTATGCCGCCTGTTGCCGTCCTGACAAGCGAAAATACTATCAGTTCCGGGGAAGCCCTGGCCGTAGCTTTTCGGGGGCGCCCGCGTACGCGTAGCTTTGGTGAGCCAACGGCTGGTCTACCGACAGCCAATCAGGGTTTTAAGCTGCCCGATGGCGCTATGCTTCAATTGACCACAGCACTTGATGTTGATCGCAATGGCGTGAGTTATGATGGTTCTCTGGTCCCAGATCAAGAGGTGCCTCTTGATTGGTCGCAGCTTGAGACTGATCAGGATCTGGTGGTACTGGAAGCCTTGAAGTGGCTGCAACAACAATAAATATTGCCAAACCTGCCTTGACCCTGACACGATGTCATGCTTTACAATGTTAGCGAAGCTGAAGCACGAGGAATAGACTGAGTAAATATCATGTAGAAAGAACGTTACAGCTACTCAATGATATAAAGAATAATCGCATAAAAAAGGAAATAAAGCCTGGATGCTTTCAATACAAACGGTAGCATGAACGAGAGGATTAATTACATGTACTATGGCCTGGATATTCCTAATATTGGAGCATTTAGCGATGCCCGCGCGCTAGCGGATCTTGCGCGAACCGCTGAAGATGCAGGATGGGATGGAATATTTCTCTGGGACACGCTTCACTATCTTGCAGAAAATAAACCAGTGGCAGATGCCTGGATAGCTCTGACTGCAGTCGCCATGAAAACAGAGCGGATCAAAATCGGATTGCAGGTAGCCGTGCCGGCACGAAGGCGTCCAGCTAAACTGGCTCGTGAGATCGTCACGTTAGATCGCCTCTCGAATGGAAGGCTTATTCTGGGAGTTGGATTAGGAACCAATGAGGACAAGGGGTTTGGCGCTTTTGGTGAAGAGATGGAAGTAAAAAAGCGAGCCAAAATACTTGATGAAAGCCTTGATGTTCTCCAGGGCCTGTGGAGTGGAAAGCCATTCAGCTATACAGGCGAGCGTCATCAGGTTAAAGAGATAACCTTCCTGCCGACTGCCATGCGGACATCAGGGGTACCGATCTGGATTGGGTGGTTATGGCCTAAGAAAAAGCCTATGGAACGGGCTATGCGTTTTGAAGGAGCCAGCCCGCAAAGGTTCGTGGATAATGAATTTGGTGAGCTGGGACCTGGCGATATTCGTCAGCTTAAAGCATATATGGAAGAGAGGCGAGCGCCTGGGGCGCCTTTTGATATTGTAGTAGGTGGGCCAGTGTTTGAGGCTGTCAGGAACGAAAAGGCTCGGGCAACGCTGCTAGCTGTTCAAGAAGCTGGAGCTACCTGGGCGCTCCAACGGGTTGAGCCTGAAGACGAGATTGCGACCATACGTGAGGCGATCAAGCAGGGGCCGCCAAAACTGCAAGGAGCATAACAAATAGCAGGTCATGCCCATTTTCTTTTATTCCTATGGCTTTCCGGTTTTGCCTGGCCGAAAAAGAATCCCTCTACGTCTCATAAGGCCTGTGGAGAGCAGATCGTGATCTTTCCTGCTTAAAACCAGGGAAGGCATGAAGAGCGCAAAGCAGGAATTTCTATCCCGATTACCGAGATCGGGACGAGATCAATATTTGTAGTTGAGAAATAGAGAGAGGTTATCATGCTCACCATCGATATCGATACGGCCCGGCGCTTCATCCTTGGCAAGCAGGGCCTGTGGCCCGGGCGACGCTGGCGCGGCCGCGAAGGAACCGAGCAGGCCATACGTAGCATGGAGTATCTGCAACTCGACCCGTTGCGCATCATCGCGCGCAGCCAGGATATTAAGCTGCATAGCCGCGTCCTCGATTACGCACCGGACATGTGGGAGGAGCTAGCCTATCAGCAGCGCAAGTTCTTTGACTGGGGTGGCTGGCTGGCAGTCAGGCCGATGGATGAGCTGCCGCACTGGCGCGTGGTCATGCGCCGCGAGCGCGATGGTGTTTATGGCGACTCGCGCATTTGCCGCCTGGGGCGCGAGCACGCCGTGGCGATCGACGAAATGCGGGCTATCCTGCGCGAACGTGGCACCGTCAGCAACCGCGATTTCGAGATGGCGAAGCGCACACGAACGCAGCATTATCGCGGCCGCAAGGATAGTGCGCTGGCCCTATATTATTTGTGGCGCATTGGTGAAGTGATGACACATCACCGCAAGAACTTCGAGCGGGTGTATGCTCTCACGGAAACTGTTGCCCCGGCGCATCTCATCAACGAAAGCGATGAGGTCGAGGCCGATCGCTTCTTAATCAAGAAAGATATCAGCTTCTCTGGCCTGGCGCGGCCGAGCCGTGGTGCCGAATCATTTCGTGGATACGGCCAGCCGGATAGCGTCGCGAAGGATCTACTCGGGGCGATGCTGGCAGATGGCGAGCTCATCGAGGTGAAGGTTGAGGGCTGGAAGGCAGTACACTACGCTCTTGGGAGCGATGCTGCAGTGCTGCACGAATTGTGTGCGGGGCGGGTGCCGGAGGACTGGACGCCGCTAGGAACGAGCACGACTGAAGAGGCTGTCTTCCTCGCGCCGCTTGATCATGTCTGTGCACGTGGACGCGCCAAAGTGGTGTTCGGCTTCGAGTACGTGTGGGAGGTTTACAAGCCTGAGCAGCAGCGCAAGTTCGGCTACTACACCTTGCCCGTTCTCTGGGGCGATCGTCTCGTGGCCCGTTTCGACAGCAAGCTCGATCGAGCGACCAATACATTTATTATCCTGGGTTTGTGGTTGGAGGATGAGGCTACAGGACACGATGAGGCCTTTGCAGCAGCTTTGGCCCGGGGCTTTGCACGCTTCATTACATTTCTCGGCGCGAGCAAACTTGATGCAACGGCGATTCGCGAGCCGCTATTGCGCCAACGCGTCTGCGCATGTTCAGCTTTCCCACCTTCTCCAAAGCAGGCTGAGGGCCAGGTCTCAGCTCCATAAAAGCTCAAACTTTTGCTGCTCTGCCCTTACGGCGCTTGATGTTGATCGAAATGGTGTGAGTTAGGCAAACTCTCTTATTTCGTGCAGCGTTTGCTCGCTTTCCCACATTTTTGCGCTGATGCGAGCCAGATAGTGTTTGTTCAGCTTGAGAGGCCTCTATGTGTGGTCATGCCTGAAAAGCTTCGAGGGGCGAGAAGGGTGCGAACCTGTAGAGGCGGGCCGCACCCTACGCTAAAGCAGGCTTGATTACCTGGAGAAGCAAGCTAAAAATAATGTGAAGTGACGCCGCCATCAACCTGTAGCCAGGCCCCAGTAGTCCATGACGATTCGTCGGAGGCGAGATAGAGAGCCATGTAAGCAATATCCCTGGCTTCTCCAAAGCGACCCAGCGGGATACGGTTCAAGCGTAGATTGCGCGCTTCCTCGCTCGTCCATAGCCGGCGCAGGAGTGGCGTCTCGATGGGTCCGGGGCAGATGGCATTGCAGCGAATGCCATAACGGCCGTACTGGACTGCCAGCGATTTGGTTAACGAGAGCATTCCCCCCTTTGAGGCTGTATAAGCATCCTGGGGTACCGAGCAGCCGATAAAGGCCACAAACGAGGCAACATTGATAATCGAGCCCTGCTTATGCTCAAGCATATGGGGGATAACATATCGCGTGCAGAGATAGGCGCTTTTAAGATTTATGTCAAGCACGCGTTCCCAGGTATCCTCGCTCGTCTCAGTTACGCTACGGTCTTCAGGAGGCATGATGCCTGCATTGTTATAAAGAACGTCTATATGACCATACGTATCGACAGCGGTTTGCACAAGAGTTTTTACATCGGCCTCGCTAGCCACATTAGCCCTGGCAAAGATAGCCGACCCGCCGGCTTGCCGGATTGCATCGGTGACCGCTTCCCCGGCCTGCGCATTGGTATCCGTGACGACCACGCAGGCTCCTTCTTGCGCAAATAGCTCAGCCGCGACCTGGCCCATGCCGCTGGCTGAGCCGGTGATTATCGCCACTTTATTGGCTAACCTCATTGCTGATTGCTCCTTGATCTGCTCTAACTTTTAAAGATTTGCCGCCTTTAAGATAACCGTCTTCTCTTCCGTGAAAAACTCGATAGCCCGTGCGCCATGAGTGCGGCCGATCCCACTTTGTTTGTAGCCCCCAAATGGCATTTCACAATACACCTTGTTATAGGTATTCACCCACACGATTCCAGCTTTGATCTGCCTGGTCATGCGTAAAGCCTGCTGTGCATCCGTCGTCCAGAGCCCGGCGGCCAGGCCATACATGACATCGTTGGCCAGTGCAATCGCCTCAGCCTCGCTAGCAAATTTTTGCACGGTCACTACCGGCCCAAAGATTTCCTCTTGAGCCACGCACATACTGTTCTGTACGTCAGTCAAGATCGTTGGCTGCAGCCAGTTGCCACCGGTTTCGGCCAGCTCCTCCGGTACCTTCCCGCCATAAAGCAAGGTTGCGCCCTCGGTCAAGCCTTTCTGGATATAGGCCTGTACCGAAGCCAAATGAGCCTTTGAGATAAGCGGCCCCATCTCGCTGCGCAAATCCCAGCCCGGCCCTACTTTAATCTGCTTCACCCTTTCTAGATAGCGCTGCATAAACTCTGCATAGATACCTTCCTGCACCAGCAAACGCGCCCCGGCACAGCAATTCTCGCCCTGGTTGCGGAAAATCGCTCCTACGCAGCCTTCCACAGCTTCATCCAGATTGGCAGCATCCATCACGATATTGGGCGCCTTCCCTCCCAGCTCAAGGGAAAGGCGTTGCATATTGGCAGCGCCAGTTTCCATCAGAATGCGACCCGTGCTTGTCTCGCCGGTAAAAGAGACGCGCTGAATGGCTGGATGCCTGGCCAGGTGAAGCCCGATCTGAGCGCCCGGTCCGGTAATTACATTAAGCACACCGGCAGGAAAGCCGGCCTCTAGCGCTAATCTGGCCAGCTCGATAGCGCTTAAGGGCGTGGTGGAAGCAGGTTTGAGGACAGCTGTATTGCCAGCCGCCAGGGCCGGAGCAATCTTCCAGGAGGCGATAGCAATCGGGTAGTTCCAGGGCACAATCAACGCGCACGGCCCCACTGACTCGCGCAGAGTGTAGCCAAGATGCTGGTTAAAGGCTGCACTGCTTTGCCCATAAATTTTTGTAGTCCAGCCGGCGAAATATTCTAGCACCTCAGCACAATCCTCTACGTCTCCCGAGGCCTGGACCCAGGTCTTGCCCGTCTGGAGCATCTCCAGGATGGCAAGACGTTGCAGATCGCGTCTCACGAGGGCGGCCAGCGCATTGAGCAAGCGACCACGCTTATTGGCGCTCATTTGCTGCCATTCCGGGCTTTCGTAGGCGCTTAAAGCACTGGCCACGGCTCGCTCTACATCCTCAATTGTCCCTCTGGGAACATTGGCCAGCAGGCGATTGGTTGCGGGTTCATAGACGGGGAAGGTTTGTTCGTTGCTGGCCATTGTTTCTTGACCAGCGATGATCATCGCTGGAGCCAGCGGGAACTCAAACATAGAAATATCGATCATTTGCTCTGTCGTCTGCATAACATCTTCCTTAATAAAATAAGAGCATGATGCGATGAAGCTATCGCAACAAAAGGTATAATGGTCAGTCCTTTAAAAGGAAGTTAAGCATATCTAGCCCGATGGTGTCAAGAGTTATGGAGCATGGTTTCAAGCGGACTCAGAATGGTATAATAAGAGGGCCCGGAACTGCCATGCATGTATTGCCGTCAGTAAATGAGCAGCCATTGTGAGCGGAAAATGCATTAATGACGCGTATCTTCACTTGCCGGAGCTGATTGTGATCCTGTTCATATCCCCAGAGTAGCATGCGTTTAGTGTTGTGGCGATAGTATAAGGAAAGAGTGTGAATAAACAACTAGAATTTTTGTCCAAGGAGCGGCCTGAAGGTAGGGAAAGAGAAAGAGCGGCAGTCCCCTATGATTTGATTTTTGGACCGGTACGTTCGGTCAATGCTTTTGAAGAGACCATTGAGCGCCTGGCTCAGGCCATCAAGCTTGGAGTTGTAGCGTCAGGTACGCGCCTGCCTCCTGAGCGTGAGCTTGTGACCCGTTTTCAAATCAGCCGGGCTACCTTGCGTGAAGCCATTCGTGCTCTGGAGCAGGCCGGCTATCTTGAAGCCCACCGTGGGCGAGGAGGCGGTACTTTCGTCATCTATCGGCCGTCCGAAGGTTCAGAGGCAGATGTGCGGCGCATGATACATCAGATGGGTGATCGCCTTCTTGATGTGCTTGATTTTCGCTGGGCTATCGAGCTGGCCACGGCCGAACTGGCGGCCCAACGCATCAAGCCATCTGATAGTGTCTGGCTGCACACGCTGGTCGAAGCAATGCGCGCGCTTCCACGCTCAGAGTATCGACAGGCAGATTCGCGCTTCCACCTTGCTATTGCCGAATTGAGCGCCTCGCGTTCGCTCGTTGGCGCGGTCACCGATGTGCATATGAAGCTCAACGATTTGCTGGCCTCCTTTCCTATTCTCGAAGCCTCGCTGCGTCACTCAGATCAGCAGCATGAAAAGATCGTCAAAGCCATCTCTTCCAGAGATCCAAAGAGGGCGCGGGCGGCGATGGAAGAGCATGTGCAGGCAACGGCTAATCTCTTGCGGGGCTTCCTGGGCTAAATATTACCGCTGGATTGCTATATTGCCATATTTTGATAAGAAGAGAGGGGCAAGGGCTTGAAGGAAGAACAACCTGATGAAGTCTACCTATCTACATGCACGCAGATTGAACACTGGCCGCTAGAACTGGCTGAGAAGTTGCTTGATGACCCTCTTCCCTGGGGACCTCCGGCCTATGCTTTCGGCCACTATGTCGCTGACCAGCAGGGGCCCGAACAGTGCAGCGATTTTCTTGAACTCGTTTCATATGTTGATGGGGCCTATGAACGCCACGGCGATGACAGCCCTGAAGCCTGGAAATGGGCTGATATTATTTGCCGCGATCTGGAGAAGAATGGCACTTTAGCCCAATATACAACACAGGATTTGCTAGACATTCTGTTTCTTCATACTCGCTATGAGCGCTACTGTGATGGTCATATTCGTTCAGTGGAAACGCTCCTACGCAAGATCTTGCAAGCCGTCGTGCAACGTGTCCATTCTCTTCATCCACCCGTCTTTAAGATGCCAGAGGAGAGAAAGCCACGTTCTTAAAGAAAGATGAAACAAAAAGCCACTTCAAGGCATTATTATTAGTAAGTGAGCACTAATTCTGGAAAAGGCCTATTTGCAAGGGAAGACAGTATTAAGGGGAAGCCATGCCACCCAAAAGTATAGCTCTCATACTAATCATCTTAGTCTTCTGTGTAGCATGCGGCTCAGCAGATAATCAGCAGCCGACCAGCATATCCCAGTCAGTAACTGTTGAACTGGATATATACAGTGGGCAACCAAATCCTACCTGGATGCTCACTACACAGGAGAGAAGCGAGCTAGTAAAGCGTTTACAGAAGCTTCCTACATTGTCGGCCGTTCCTTCAGTAGACAACCTGGGCTATCGCGGCTTCCTGATTCACAACCCCAGCAACGAATCGGGGATCGGGACTGAAGTGCGTGTGTATCAGGGGAGCATTATTATTACCGATCAGGGAAACAGCAGGGCGTACAAGGATAGCCATGCACTTGAGCAATGGCTGAAGGAACAAGCGAGCGTCCATGGACAGGCAGATGTACTCAAGGCAGTGACGCCGTGATTTTGAGCGCTGCTGCTTCTCATACGTTTACAAATGCCCAGATATGTGTCTTCAAGGTTCGATTGCCGACTTTCTAAGTCATTGCTCGCTTAGTTCTGATATGTGCCCTTGTTCTATGCTCTGACTGGTAGATGATGCATATAGAACAGTAGTTAAGCAACGCAGCCTCTCGTGTAAAGCGAATTGACGACTAGAGAATCCTGTTTGCCTGTGAAACCTCGCCACGGATGGTTTACAAATCCTGGCAATGAC
The DNA here is from genome assembly GCF_004208415.1 of Ktedonosporobacter rubrisoli. Lineage (GTDB taxonomy): Bacteria > Chloroflexota > Ktedonobacteria > Ktedonobacterales > Ktedonobacteraceae > Ktedonosporobacter > Ktedonosporobacter rubrisoli. The sequence goes on from NZ_CP035758.1 coordinate 1,932,071, forward strand.
GTTGACCGATGCCCACCACAGCTCTCTGTAAGGAGATTTTTCCTATTTTCCGAGCCAATCATTGTCATTGGAGGGGTATATCCAGTAGCATAGCTGCAAGGAGAGTCGTGATGGCAAAGGATGCCCGTAGATCCCGGCTCCTTTGCTTCTCTATGCTTCCATGTTGATTTTTGCGGAATAGCTATCAAGAGTCCTGTGACACTGCTACGGAGCAATGGCAAGCTGCGCAATGCGGTCATAGGCAGGAGAGAAAAAGCCGTCCCGTGTCCTTGTTTCATCCCTGGCTTCCCTCTTGACAATCCATGGTAAGGAGCCTTATTATATAAATAGATACTAAGCCGCCTTACTAATAAAGAAGAGAGGGATGTTATGGAATTTACGCTACACAATTTGCCCAACCATCAAGCGGTGGAGCAAGTTCTGGGACCTCACGCTGCTATCCAATCTTCCTCCATCGAAACTTACCTCCTGTTCCTGCGCGTGGCTAGCGATGTGTTTGCTGCACAACAGAAACAGCTTGCCTGCTTTGGTCTCTCCGATGGCAAGATCAGTGTGCTACTCCAATTCCTCCTTGCCGCTCCAACCCCACTCTCCCCTTCCCAACTGGCGGAGCGTGTGGGGGTGACCCGTGCGACGATCACGGATCTGGTTGCTGGCCTGGTGCGGGATGGGTGGCTTACCCGCGAGGCTTGTCCACAAGATGGGCGCGTGGCACTGCTTCATCTGACAGAAACTGGACACAGGCGACTTGAGCAAGCGTTGCCTTTGCACTTCCAGCGCATTCAAAACCTCATGCAAGCACTCGACTCGCAGGAGAAGCAAGATCTGGTTCGTTTACTCACCAAGATCAGCCAGAATCTGAGTGCCTTGCAGGACCTCTAAAAAATTTTCGAGGAATAGTAAGGAGGCTTAGTAATCTGTTGATCAATTTGTTATGGCACGGTTGGAGAAGAGCGAAGGGCTAGCCTTCACTGTTCTCTCCATCAGAACGCACAAAAAGGAGATATTCTATGAAACTGGCGTCCGAAGAGCGTGTAATGGCGCTTGATCCTGTCTTCGGCCAGATGGGCATCGAAGCTGGACGTTCCATCTGGAGTATCGAGGAACTGACGATGAGGGAGAAGACCTTCCTCTGCCTGGTTGCTGATGTATGCCACCCTCATCTTGGTCTTCCTTTCGAACTGCATGTTGGAATGGGGATGAAGCAGGGCCTCACTCTAGAAGACTTTCGGGAAGTGTTGCGCCACCTAGGTCCCTACGCTGGCTATACCGCCTGCGCCATGGCCTTTGAACGCTTAATTGAGATTGCCAGGCAGATGGGCATAAAGGAGCCCCTAGAATCGCCGCGCCCCGAAGCGGATGTGGCGCTTGCTCCCGGTTATCCCACCGGCGTTCTTGACGACCTGCGTCAGCTTGATGAGACATTTGCTGCGTATGTGGCATCCCATGCTCATCGCGTCTTTGGCCGAGGAAGATTGAGCCGCCGAGAGCGGACTCTCATCTGGCTAGCTGTTGACGTGCTCTACCAGACCCTCGATGCCTCTTTCCTGGCCCATGTTGACCTGGCATTGCAATCGGGGGTCAGTCGCCAGGATCTTCGTGCCGTGTTCCGCTTCTTGGCTGAATTCGGGCTGCCAAAAGCCTGGCGTGGATTGCACGCCCTCAACAACTACTTCGGTCGTTTACCGGAGACCAGGCAGTACGGACCCATTGCAAGCGAGATCGAAGTGATGGATTATCAGGTCAAGTCCATTGCCGAGAGAGATGAGAGCGGACTCTCCTTGATCGAGACTCGTTTGCTTGAGAAGTTTACGGGGGGACTCGTTGGGATGGGCTGGGCGGATCATGTGCGTGTTGTGAGTATAGATGGCAGCGCCACCTTCACTGGCGTTGAGCGTATTAAGGGGACGCTCGATGGTCTAACTGGCTCGTTTACGCTTACGGCCACTGGTTCGACAGATAGCGCGGGTATGGTGCATGGCAACTGGGAGGTGGTGCCAGGCTCTGGGACGGGCGAACTGACTAGCCTGCGTGGACACGGTGAGTTCACTGCTCAGGAACATCACGCCAGCAACACAACCACCTACTGGTTTGCATCGTAATCTCTTCCTTCCTCCCTGCTCTGAAGAAAAATGGAGCGGGGAGAAAGCCACGATGGAACAAGTAGAGCTTTATCCATCCTTAAAAACCTCACTGGCTGCTAGTGAATCCTTTTTGCCTATATCTCATTTGATGGTGTCTCTGATAACCAGCGCGGCATGTTGGGCGTCGGCAACGTCTGGGATTTTATAGGTAGAGCTTTCCAGCAAAAGTAATGCATCAATTATTCTTGCCAGTTTCAAACGTTCTGCAAAACCTTTACTTGTGGCGAGTGATTGACCGTAGGCGGCGGCCAGCCAGTTTATTGAGAATTCGTAGTTATCCCAATAGTTCCAGCGAACGAAATCTCGTACGGGATCACCACTATGAACGGCTCCCCAATCGATAATACCGGTAATGCTATCGTCATTATCCACAAAGATATGATCTGGCGTGAGGTCATAATGCAATAATACAGGTTGACGGATGGCAAAAGCTCCAAGATATCGTAGTTCCTGCCACACCTCGTCAAAGCGAGGAGCCCCAAGCGTTTTGAATGTAGCGAGGGCCGTGTCGAACTTTTCGGCGTCTTCTTGCAGGGCGAGCAGCCACTCTTCAAAAGAGTCATATGTAGCGTAATGTGGTGTAGTAATTCTTCCCCATCCGCATGCCGACACTGAATGAATAGCAGCCAGAAGTTCGCCGGCCTGCCCAGTTAGTCTTGTTGCTCGCTCTCGCCCCACCTTTCCTTGGGCCAGCAGGCTATCCAGCGGTTCGCCTGTCAATTTCTCTTGAATCTGATAGTAGATCGCTTCATCCCCCTCAACCTCCGAACCCTGTGCCAGAATGTTAGCCACAGGAACTCCGCGGCGGCTTACTTCCTGCATGGCCCATCGTTCAACGGCAAATATATCATAGCCAACCCCTTTGGCAATGCGAAGGATATACGATCCCTTCTTGAGGTCTATCTCATAGACCTCGTTCGATTGTCCTTTGTTGATAGGAGTAAGCTGCTCAAAACGAGTGCCCATGGCTTTTCGCACGATCCTCTCAAGAGTGCTGGTGCTTGTAGTATGTGTGCGCTGAAACTGTTCCTGCTGATGATTCACAAGATATCCAATCTGTTCAGATATATGCTTACGGTAGCCAAAAAGTGTTCAATTAAGTCAGAGATTATCCCTTTCGAGATGCTCGCTATTATAAGTTTTACAACCTGATTTATTAAGTCTAAGGTGTAATTTTATCAAATCTGGCAATAAGTCATTAATCTGGGACCTGGCTAACTCAGCAGCCGTTAGTTAAGCCTCCATCGCTTGTGATTAGCATTCCCAAATAGAATTTTTGGACAAGAAAGCAAGATTGAGCGAAATTATGACGGAAAGTGTCATATAGCAGGGTATATACTCCTGAAGAAATACCTCGCTTCCCGTTTCAAGTGGGACGACAAGAGCAATTGTAAAGATGAGCTATCTTTTCATTTTATTGCTGTATGTATGAGAGAATCAGGAGAAAAATTACCATGGTGAGCCAGAAAGAGTTAACATCGGTCTTTGCATCGTTAGCGCAAGAGCATGACTTGAGTGGGTCTGTATTGATTTCTCAAGGTGGAGAAGTAATATTTGAGAAAGCATACGGGTATGCCAGCCGGCAGCTGAAGGTACCAAATGTTCTCCAAACAAAATTTCATATAGCCTCTATGTCAAAAATGTTTATTGCCATGGCAGCCCTTATTCTCTATGAGCAAGGGCTGCTTGAACTTCAGGAAAGGCCTGCAACCTATTTGCCGGCATTGGCCGCGCTCGATGAAAAGATTACACTGCATCACCTCTTATCCCATACTTCCGGTTTAGAAGAGATTTATGACATTTCCAACTTGCACTTTGAAATGCATAAGCTCAAAAACGAGAAGGGTGAGCTCCTCAACTATCTGCTAAAACTGCCGCAATTGTTTCGTCCCGGCGAAGGATGGCACTACAGCAGTACCGGCTATATTTTAATGGGCTATCTGATGGAGAAAGTGACAGGTTTAGCATTTGGCGAATTGATGAAGCGCTACGTTCTCACGCCTCTCTCTATGACGGACACAGGCCACGATCTTCCCCGCAGGATTAACCCCGGTCGCGCCTATGGCCATACGGTTAAGAATGGCGAGTTAAGCAACGCCGATAACGATAGATTGAGTCTATTTGAGGAAGCGCCTGGTGAGCTCTATTCAACCGTGCAGGATCTCAAGAAATGGTGCGATGCAATGTTTGACTGTCCGCTTGTTTCTCCACAAACCCTGAAATTGATGTTTACGCCTTATGGGCAGGTGAACCCTCCTCTGCATTATGGCTATGGATGGTTTCTGGGTCCTCACTTCAGAATGCATGGCGGAGCAACAGCCGGTTTTCTCGCACGCATCAAACAATATCCAGCGCAAAAAGTGAGCATCGTTCTGCTCTTTAATTCTGATCATATGAGCCTGGATGTAATACTCGATGCGCTTGACCCACTTATCGATGGGTAAGATTATCATTTGTGGTAATTCTCATAGTTCATATACACGTATTTTCTCTATATACCGATCCATCTTTCTCATTACTTGACAGGTATCCCAGGCTCAGGAGCTCAGTGGATATCTAGAGGAAAAGCTAACGCAAGCCGTCATTACTGCGCTGGCCTTTTCTCTGGCGTCGTCCAGGCTAACGCGGCAGCTAGCAGACCAATGCTTCCCATTACTCCCCAGCATAGTAATGGGGAGCATTGGAGCAGTGCGCCGCCCAGGGCAGGCCCGATAGCAAAACCCAGGCCCGTGGCAACCCAGAGCAGACCCATATATGTGCCTCGCTGGTGGGCTGGGGCCATCTCTGCGCCAAGCGTATCATAGGTCGGCGCGAAGACCATTTCGCCAAGCGTAAAGGCCAGAACAGGGAACACGAGCCATAGCGGGGCCGTGATCAAGCTGCATAAGCCTGCCGCAACTGCAAGGGCCAGGCAACCTGTCGCGATCATTCCTCCTGCTGGCACGCGGAATAAGGCTGTTGATAAGGGAAATTCCAGTATCGCTATGAGGATACAGCTAAGCGCCATCAAGCTGCCATAGAGCAATGGGCTTCCTCCCTGGCGCGTGAGGTAGACGGCAAACGTAGTGAATTGCTGGCTAAAAACAGTGGTTGCGCATAAACCCGCGAGCCAGAACCTTCCGAAGGCTCCGTTGCGCAGAGGGGCCAGAATTTGTTTTAGATGCATGCCTGGTACTTTCTCAGGCATTGTTTGCTTAGAGCCACGCGGGAGAAAGATCAAGATGAGCAGAGCGAAGAGCAGAGTAGTGCCGGCATCGGCAAGGAAGAGTGGAAAGAAGGCGATCGAGGCCAGAACCCCACCAATAGCAGAACTGAAGGTTCCGCCAACATTGATAGCTGTGCGTAAGAGCGAGATAGCCTGCCGCCTCTGGTCCTCCTGCACGAGATCCATCACCAACATACCGGCTAGCGGGCGCTGCGCCTCGCTGGCAATACTCCAGCAGAGTACCATTATTGCCAGCCATAGCAGAGAGACGAGAAAGGGAAGCGTCAAAATAAATACGCCGGAAATGGCTAAGCAGAAGGCAAATAGATATTTACGTGGTACATGATCAGAAAGAATACTCATGAGGAGCGAGGCTAGAATGCCACCGATGCCAGGAAGGGCTACAATTAGTCCAACCAGGCTTGGCTGCAGGTGGCGTACGGAAATAAGATAGATCGAGAGGAAGGGCAGAACTACCATGCCCATACGATTGATTAAAGTTCCTCCCCACAAAATCCAGAACGCTCTATGAAGTGTAGAGAGACTCAAGCGCAATTGAACTAGATAACGGGACAGCATAGATAGTTTTCTCCGGGTCAATGGTTTCATCAGTTTAGATTTATTTTGATCTATTTTAGACCTCTGGCAATAAAACTGATTCTGGTTTTTCATGAAGGGAAAAAGAAGCCATTAAGGCTTCTTTTGGAATAAATTATAGCATATGAAAATCCAGACTCTTTAATTCGTCGCACGAAGAGAAGAGCTTGGCCGCCTGCAAATTGCTTTAGTCAGGCCTGATGGCTACGATCTCTTGTCACGAGAGGTATACTTTGTTGGACTATACAGCAATGGCTCTGACAGCCATGTGCCAGGCTCATTCGCTGTTGGATATGCATACGGGCGGTGGAGGGCGATTGACCCAACTTTTTGCCAGGCAGCCTGTAGCCATCATGCGCCCGGCTGGCGTGAGGAATAAAGCCTTAGACACTGTAATCGCGCTGAAGGAACAAAACTGCTAGCAGCGCAATTTGTCCCTTCAAGAGATCAATTTCCAACAAGCATTCTGAAGTCAGGCCATGTATCAGGAGTATACAACAGGTCGTCCATTGGCAAACACATTCCCCTCAAAGACGTTTTCCGGTCCACCCATATAAAAATCGGTCACCGGGCCATAATAGCCAACCTGGGGATAATGTTCGGGAGAGAAAACGTTGTTCAAGATCTTCACGTTCTTGGAAGTGGTACTTCCCCCTCTCTCTCCTCCATACAAGGTATAGCTTCCTCCCGCCAGCCAGTTATCCTCCACCGTAACATTCGAAATTGAATCGGAGTCGGGGAATAAGGAGAGCGCGCCCGAAGCTGTCTGCTCGTCAAAATTGAGCAGCGTATTATGAATAACGCGTAAGCCCTGAGGGCTGCCACCCTCGGACATGAACGCATTTGTATGCGCATTGGCCACAGAGGCTACATCATGGACATAATTATCATGAACATACCCAGCGCCTAGATCAATGGCATCCTGCCAGGAGGTGAAATTGCTATTTGCCACCTCCACATAACCATAGCCGAAGTTCGTGACTGCATATTCCCCTTTTCCGCTTGTTTGTTGCCCAATAAAGGTACAATGCAGAATTTTGAGATTACTATAATTCTCGCGCAAGAGAACGCCCCACCAGTCCGCAGATGTAATGCGACTATTCTTGATGGTGACATTATTGGCATAGATATCTAACCCCCCGTTGATATCTACCCTATCAAGCACGGTTCCATCCTGACGGATCTCAGAGCTACCCGTGTATGGAGTAAGCTTTGTACCCATCGGTATGCCAGTATTTCTAGCATTGGGGAAGCCACATGCACTCGCACTACTACAAGGGCCGTGAGCTGTATTCACTAGAGTAGATGTAGGGTGGGCGCTTGCATTGGTAGACCTGGACACCATAGACGTAACTGCCACCAACATCACAAGGGCAACAGCCATCGTCGTAAGAATTCTGGGATGACGCTTTATCCTGGAAAAAGGATGACGGGTACCTGGAGTTGATGAGGTGCTTGAGAATGTCTGCGTCACATCATCAGAGTCAGCACCTGGCGATTGAGGCTTCTTTGTCTTCAATTTCAATCTCCAAACATACTTTTTTTGCCTTTCCATGCAAGGCCCTTTCCTCAGCCTATAGTTACCTTGCTAGCACAATCACACCGGGTTCGTTCCACTTTTTTACAACAGGTTATTCAAGGCAGGTTCTGAGCTTGCATAGCATATCAGGCTTATAGCAATATTTACATTTAAAAAGGATTAAGTCAATAAAATAGTACAATTACTACCATTTGGTCCCAACTATGAGTACTACCATTTGCCTCTGTAAAGAAGTTCAAATAGGACACAATACGTTAAAAAGCTCTGGCCAAGCAGGCGGTTAGCTTGACAATGCCGATGCTGTACGGTACCCTTACTTAGACTGCTTTTAGCTGATCTCTCTATATGGCTTGAAGATACTGAAGTAGAGCCAAATCAAGTAACAGAAAAGGCATTGCAATACTATGACCCGGATGTATGAGGAGCCTGTGAAAAGAGCAGGCAAGCAAGGTGTTACCGCACTGTTTAACCAGCACTTTGCCCAGGGTCGTATTATGCCCTTTTTCTGGCATTGGCTGAGTTGAATCAGGCGAGAAAAAGCAGAACATACCTGGCCGTGGGCAGACAAAACATCGCGCTCACGGCCTTTGTGTTTGCTGTTTCCCCTCTCTTAAAGAAAGCTGATAAACGCAAGCTGTAAGCGCATCCCCACGGCTTTTTTATGGCTTATCGAAAGAAGAGGAAAACAGATGACACATTTTCAAGACGATCATGCCTTCTTTGAGTACCTTCTGCATGAGTACAATCAGCCCTTCAGTGGCTGGGATTTTTCCTACCTCAAAGGCCGGCGCGAGGAGCTCCAGCATAAGCTCGCCTGGGACTACACAGCAATAGCCCTTACAGCTATGCGCCAGGCTCAAGCGCTGCTCGATATGCATACAGGCGGCGGAGAGCAACTGGCTCGGCTTCTCGCACAGCAGCCTGTCGCCGAAGTGTATGCTACTGAAGGCTATCAGCCCAATATAGAGCTTGCCCGTCAGCGCCTGGAACCGCTAGGAGTGAGCGTCTCTGCGGTAAACGATGCTCGGTTGCCTTTTGCCGACGAGCAGCTCGATTTGATTCTCAATAGGCATGGGGACTTCGCAGCCCACGAAGTAAAGCGCGTGCTCAAATCTGGTAAGCTTTTCATCACGCAGCAGGTCGGTGATCAGACCAATCGTCGTTTGCATGAAGTGTTGGACCCGCCAGCGCAGAACAACGCTTCTGGACGGCCAGCCTGGAATTTGTCATATGCTGTACGCGAGATGCAAGAGGCTGGTTGGCACATCCTGGAACAGCGAGAGGATACTTTCACAACGCGCTTCTACGATGTTGGTGCTATCGTCTATTATCTCAAAGCCATCCCCTGGGAGATACCTGGCTTCTCAGTTGAGCGCTACTTCGAAAGGCTTCTCGCGGTCCGCGATCTTATCGAGCATGAGGGGCCGCTTGATGTAGCTTTCCATAGCTTCCTAATAGTGGCGCGCAAGCCATAGCTGATGAATAGCGGGTAAATAACTCACCTGCGCTTTTTCTATTGAAGTGGATACCCCTTCTACGGGGCAGATGAACAAGGTAAAACAGTAAATTGGACAATTTACCCTTGACGTAGGCAAGATTGAGGACTAGAATCCGAATATCTGAAAGAATTATTCGGAAATTCGGATTCCCTAAAGGAAGGTAAGTGCTAAAGTTGAAAAAGAATTCATTGACTCCATTTCAACTTCCAGTTCAGGCCAATCGCATTCTCGATGTTGCTGCTGATCTGCTTATGAAGTGGGGATATAAGCGGGTCACAGTGGGAGATATTGCCAGCCAGGCAGGCTTGAGCGCTGGCACGCTCTACGAGTATTGGAAATCTAAAAAAGCCATCTTCGAAGCTGTGTTGTTACGGGAACTGCTCTCTATCTGGAACGAGCTGCTGGAAGTGATCGAGGCCGATCCCAACGAGGTATTATTGCATCGCCAACACTATACCTTGCAAATCCTGCTTGGGAGGCGTCCACTTGCCCGCGCCTTCTTCAGCGGCGATAGCACATTATTGGAAGAGCTTGCCCTCAAGCCTGACGTGAGCAGCCAGCAACTTGTTTCGCCAAAGGAACTACTTCTCTGGCTGCGCGGCCATGGATTGGTGAGAACTGATAGGGACCTCTCCTTGCAAGCCTATACATATGGCATGATCATGACCGGTTCTACGCTTGCCGATCCTTTTCTCGCCGGCGAAGAGCAGTTGTCGGTAGAGGAAAAGGCTGAAGCGCTGGCCCAGCTGATACGTGACGTGTTTGAGCCCAGCATCCTGCCATCTCCTGGAGAATTGCGAGAGAGGATAGTACCTGAAGTTAAGCAATTTTTTATGCGCTTACGCGATTTGTGTCAGGAAAGAATAGAGGAGCGCCTGGTTATGTCACAAAAGAGTTCAGAACAGAAGGGATAAAGAGCATGCTTCTTGATACCTATCTTCCCGCTTATCACTTTCATGAGGTGAATACGCTCATGATAAATGGCGAGGCTAAACAGATCTATACGGCCATCAAAGAGCTTGATTTCACAAGATCGAAAGTGCTCACTGCCCTCTTTACAATGGGCGGGCTGGTACGCGTTCCTCATACCAGATTGACCCTTCAAGGCTTTCTCCACAATGGTTTCAGCTTGCTTGAAGAAAGGCCTGGTGACGAGATGGTTATTGGCACCCTCTGGCGCGCTCCTTTACCACCCCTACGAATCGAGCGGCCGCCCAGGATGTCAGCAGAAGCTTTTTTACAGTTTCATGAGCCAGGATATGCTAAGCTGGCCTGGAATTTTTCTCTGCATCCCAGTGGCAAGAAACAGGCTATAGTCAGAACGGAGACGCGCGTCTACTGTCTTGATCCGAAGACAAAACGACAGTTCTCGTGCTACTGGTTGCTGGTAGGTCCGGCGAGCTATGCGACGCGTTGCATAATGCTGCAGCTGGTGCGCGAAGCTCTGCTTCAGGACAAAGCTGAGACTTCTCGATAAAGAACTTCAAATGTAGCGGCTGTGGCCAGCCGAATAGCTCTGGCTGGCCTCTTCCTTCCTCACTTTAGAAATATCTCTTAGAATGCAAGTTGGTAGAAGCTGGTTGAGGAGGCTTTTTGTGTGTTATGATCTGATAAACAGGAGGCGAACAATACGGTTGATATTAGAACAAAATGAAGAATACGTTCATTTAGAAAGCACAAAGCATGAAAGAAGCCATTGACTCACTTATCTACCCATTACTTACCAAATATGCTCATATTGGAATCGTTGTGGGCATCATTGCTGGGAAGCAGACGGCTGTCTTCGGCTATGGCAAGGTCAACAAGGCGTCTCCAGCGATTCCTGAAGGGGAAACGCTCTTTGAGATTGGTTCAATCACGAAGGTCTTTACGGCTCTCCTTCTGGCGAATATGGTTGAAGAGGGATTGGTTTCTCTCGATACACCTGTGCGTGCGCTCTTGCCAATGTTTCCCAATCTCCCTGAAGAGATGACACTGCTGCGGCTTGTTACTCACACCTCAGGCTTGCCACGCCTGCCTGCAAACTTTTTCAGGTTTGCCGGCTGGAAGCCGCGCAACCCCTACGCTAACTATTCTCCAGCACGTTTGTATGCCTACCTTTCCAAGTACAAAGCCCCTCCAGAGCCTCAGAAGCCGCCCTCCTATCTCTATTCCAATCTGGGGTTTGGCGTGTTAGGACAAGCCCTTGGGCAAAAGCTCGGGACCTCATACGAGCAGGCAGTGATCGACAGGATATGTGCTCCCCTTGGTCTGTCCGATACTCATTTCACCCTCACCGCCGAGCAACAGCAACGGCTTGCCGCACCTCATACTGCCAGGGGTAAGCTCACGCTGAATTGGGATTTTGCAACGATGGCTGGAGCGGGCGCTCTTCGGTCTACAGCGCGAGATATGCTTCGGTTTTTGGCAGCCCATCTTGGTCAGTTTTCCACTCCATTACAACCGGCACTGGATCTTTGCCTGAAGATCCAGGTCGAGAAACCTGTTCCGCAAAGCCAGTTGCTTGGCGTCGCATTGGGCTGGCACGTGAGTGCAACAGGCCAGAAACCAGCTCGGATCTATTGGCACAATGGAGGGACAGGAGGTTATAGCTCTTTCATGGGATTTGTCAAAGAAGGTGGGCGCGGAGTCGTGATCCTATCCAACTATGGATTGACGAGCGAGCCAGAGATTGATCAACTTGGGATGGCAGTTTTGAAGCTCCTCTCCCGTACTACCTACGGCAAGCACGAACTGGAGGATAGCTGAAAGCACGGTGCGCAGCTCTCCCCAAGATTCTATATTGGCGATGTAGCCATTTTAGCTTGTTCATCACCCGACAATAATAGATTGGTGCGCATTACTCTGCTGCATTTCCCTTGTTGAACCTGACTTTCCTGATCTTTGTAGAAGAGAAAACATTGGCCTGGAAAAAGTGACGTGCGCTGTTGCCATACTGTTGTCACTAGCTTCTGGCATACTGGGAGCATCAAACAGAGATGCGAATGAAGCAATAAAAAAAGGAGCCAGAAAAGATGTTTAAAGGTTTGAATTTTGTGTTGGCGCATGTTCCCTCCATTGCCGCAGTGCTGCCCTTCTATACCGAGAAGCTGGGTTTTGAGGTTGAGCTTCAGATGCCAGATTTCGTTCAGTTTAAGCAGCCTAACGGTCAGGGCGCCTCCTATGCACTTTCGGCCGAAGGGCCTGCTGAGCCAAAGTCGAGCACTGAGCTGTGGTGGTTTGTCGATGATGTCGAGGCCAGCCTGGCGCAGCTGCAGGCGCGAGAGGTACCTATTGTCGAAGGCATCGCCGATATGCCCTTCGGACGTACACTGACGATTGCCGATCCGGCTGGCAACAAGCTTTATCTGTTGCAACTAGCTCAACAGTAGCTCGGCTTTCATCCTGGCAACTCTCGGCTGCGGCCAAAGCTAGCAAGGAGGAAAGGCGTCCTGTATCACGCGCCTTTCCTCTCTCTTCAACTGCTATTTTAAGCTATGAACTCCCGGGCAAAGCGGCGCAAGGTCTCAAGATCAGTGCCTGCGACAAAACGCAGTAGCAACTCTTGCACACCTGCCTCCGCATAGGCCTCCAGGCGACGACGAAGCGTAGCCGGACTGCCGATCAAGGCTGTATTGAGCCTGTCGCCGAGGCGCGCTTTGAGTGCGGCTGGAAGTTGGGCCAGGGCCTGTTCATCGCTCTCAGCCAGCAGACAGAGCGTGCTTGTCGTACGCCGGATACTCTCATAATCCCGACCCAGGGCCTCACAATGCGCCTTGAGCACCGTCAGCTTTTGCCGCACACTAGCGGGATCGTTACCGATGTTGCAGGCATCGGCATATCTGGCTACAAGCTTGAGCGTGACCTTCTCGCCGTCGCCGCCGATCAGCAGGGGAATATGGGGCTTCTGCACGCCTTTTGGTTGGTTGATAGCTCCGTTAATTTGATAATATTTCCCTGCAAAGTGAGCCTCTTCTTGTGTCCACATAGCCAGAATGATCTGCACAGCCTCACGCAGCTGCTGTAGACGTTCCGGGGCTTCGGGATAAGCATAGCCATAGGCCCGGAATTCGTGTTCGTACCAGCCGGCCCCGATGCCAAAGTTGAGGCGGCCATGTGAGAGCACATCCACGGTACTTGCCATTTTAGCTAGCAGGGCTGGATGGCGATAGTTATTGCAAGTGACCATCTGGCCGATGCGTATGCTTCTGGTCTCACGGGCTAGAGCGGCTATGCTTGTCCAGCATTCAAAGGTAACTTCCTGGGAAGGAGTGGGTGTCGTATGAAAATGGTCAACCAGCCAGGCGGAAGCAAAACCTAGCTCCTCGGCTGTTTGCGTGACCCTGATCATTGTTTCGCCGGCTTCCATCGGCTCTTTGATGTGGGCAAGCTCCATAGTCCAGCCCTGGGGAACAAGCAAACCAAACTGCATTTTGCTCTTGAGTGGAGAGCGCATAGAACTTTTATCCTCCTTACAGTTTTTCACAGATTTTTCTTATGGTTGTCGGGTGCTGTCTCGACCTCTTTATGCAGCGCGATCCCTCCCGCAACGAGGAGTATGCCAATAATTTCTAATGTACTGGGGATCTGATGTAAGACCAGAACTCCGATAAGGGCGGCGGAAGCTGGCAGGAGTGAGAGGAAGAGGGCAAAGGTTGCGCGCGGCAAGCGCGCCATGGCGAGCTGATCGCCCACATATGGAATGACCGATGAACAAATACCCACCCCTATACCGGCAAGAATGAGGAGCGGCTGAGTCATAGCTGGCAGCGCTCCTGTGAAGCCAAGGGGAGTAATAGTAATGAGCGCGATAAGCATTGAAGCTCCCAGGCGATCAATCCCGTTGAACTCTCCATCCTGAGCGATCCGGTGACCAAGGATTACATAGAGCATAAAGAAGGCACAATTGGCAAAAGCAAATACGAAATCGAGAGGTTGTCCGGCAAAGCGTACATCAGTCAGTAGCCAGCCGCCCGCGGCGGCGAGCACCAATGCGACAATGTTGCGAGGCGTACGCGCACCTAGCGCGGCAAGAGTGATCGGACCCAGAAATTCGATGGCTCCAACCGTTCCTAAAGGGAGGTGCGCAATAGCCAGGTAGAAACAGACATTCATCAGAGCTAGAACGATACCCAGCGCCAGTAGGATACGCCTCTTGGCCCAGGGCATGTTTAGCAGGGTGCGCCAGGGATGCCGCCAGAGTGCAAAGATCAAGGCAGCGCTGGCGATGCGAAACCAGGCCACACCTAGAACTGAAATACTAGAGAAAAGAAGGACCGCACACGCGGGACCAAGATAGTGAAAGACTGCGCTTACCAGAAAGAATACATGTGGTGGAATTCTGGCCACCATACCAGTTTTTCTTGTCTGAAACATCTTTTCCCCTTACACAGATTTCATGCTCACGTATGATACAATGATACAAGAGAAAATCGCGAAAATACATGCCAACTTTAAGGAGATAAACCGACCATGGCTCAAGATTTAAGGGAAAATCGGCTATTTACTTATACGTCGATCCACAAGGAAATTGACCCGATCAATAGACGCGTGCTTGAAGAGTTGCAGCGCGATCCGCGCTTAACTATGTCCGAGCTGGGGCGCCGGATTGGCATGTCGTCCCCGGCCGTAACGGAGCGTGTCCATCGTCTGGAAGAAGCCGGCGTGATTCGCGGCTATCGGCTGGAACTGAATCCTGCCGCGCTCGGGCTACCGATAGCTGCTTATGTGCGCATTCGACCAAATCCCGGGCAATTGCCTAAGATTGCAGAGCTGGCCCGGCAGATTCCCGAGGTCGTAGAATGCCATCGCGTCACTGGCGAAGATTGCTTCGTTCTCAAGGTATATATCCCGGCCATTGAGCAGCTTGACCGTATTCTTGACTGTTTTCTCCTATATGGCACAACCACAACCACGATTATTCAGTCTTCACCGGTTCCTCTTCGCCCACTACCTTTGCCTGAAAACTCTTCTGGCGAGGAATAGATAGCAAAAATATGGCCGGCGAGGGCCGACCAGCCTTCTATCTTTTGCGTAACGCTCTATCAGCGTTTAGCTAGTGAAGCTTATAGCATGCGGAAGGACGTTGCCACAAGAGAGGTTTTGTTCGGTAATGACGAACAGGCGCCTTGACAGGAGAAATTTTTTAGACTACGCTCAATAGAGATGAAAGGTTAGATCTCTGCGCATTGATATGCTTTAGCGATGGTAACGGCTTGAGAACTGAAGGTTCTTCAATATGTTGCCCGGCTTCCCCCTTGATCTAACCTCTATGGCGGTCTTAAGGCCTCGTCCACAAGGAGGTTTGCCCATGTCATCTCTTAACCCGCAGTCGCCATCTTCAAAAAGTTATCAACAACAACTCTCGCGCGCAATCGGTGTCCTCGGAAATATTTGTATTAGTGTGTCAGCGATTACTCCTACGGCCTCTATCTTTATTATTGCCCCTGTGGCATTTAACTTGCAGGGAAGTGGAGCCTTTCTGGCCTTCGTGATTGCCGGGATTATCGGGCTGGGTATGGCCATGTGCTATAGCGAGCTTGGTTCGGCATTTCCTGTCGTTGGTGGACAGTATTCTATCGTGGCCCGCGTCCTGGGGCGCTTCCCTGGTTTTCTAGCCTTTGCCGATTATTTAACCCTTGCCGTCTTTGTGCCAAGCTCGATTGCTCTTGGGGCCGGTCAATATGTTGCCGTGCTTTTCCCCAACTTAACTGTCAACGCAAATCTGGTTGGGGCTATTATCATGCTTGCCACCACCCTGATTGCCATCTTATCTATTCGCGCCAATGCCTTTGTGACGGGCATTTTTCTGGCAGTTGAACTGTTAGCCGTGGCAACCGTTAGCGTATTAGGCCTGGCAAATATCCATCAACCCTTAAGCATTCTCTTCTCGCCGCAGACCGTCAATGCCCAAGGCGCGCTTTCTCCCCTCGCTTTTGGAGCCCTGCTAGCCGGAGTCTCAACAGCGATATTCGCCTATAACGGTTATGATGGCCCAATAGTTTTCTCGGAGGAGATGACGGGGCCGCGCAGAGGAATCGCCAGGGCTGTACTCTGGGCACTGGGCATCTCTATTGCCGCCGAGCTCATTCCCGTGACGGCTGCCCTGCTGGGCGCACCCTCCCTCAAAGAGCTTATCCACTCGAACACGCCGATGTCCTATGTGCTTAGCGCGCTGGGCGGCCCTTTACTCAATACGCTGGTCACAATTGGCGTGCTCTGCTCTATCTTTAATGGCAATATTGCGATTATACTAGGCTATGGAAGGGTTATCTATAGCTCGGGACGCGATAAAGCCTGGCCTGAGCCGGTCAGCGGCTGGCTGGAGCTCTGCCATCCAAAGCTTAAGACGCCTTGGGTAGCGACTGCCCTGGTGGGTGTGATTGGAACCGTCCTGACGGCTCTTTCTAGCGTGGCGGCTCTTGTAACATTTACCGGCGTGTTGCTGGTTGTGCTCTATGCGCTGGTGGCGCTTTCTGCCCTGGTGAGCCGCTTTACGCAAAAAGATCTGGTCAGGCCTTATAAGATGCCGCTGTGGCCACTATGGCCGCTGATTGGACTGATCGGCTGCATTGTGGTCTTTACGCAGCAGGCGCTAAGCGATATGGGGATTTGTGCGGCAATTCTGGTAGTGGCGGCAATCTATTACTTTTTCTATCTACGTCCACGCCAGAAAACACACTGGGTTATGCTCGATCCGACCTATGGTGATGACGAGGAAACCACTGCGGAAGATCCGCTAATCAAGCCGACAGCTGGAGGAGAAGCGCAGACCAGCCTATAGCTTTGAACATAATAAGGCCAGGAGTCGGGGGCTTAGCGCATTGGGTAGCTGATAGAAGCAGGGAGCGCCGTTTGAGGCCTGTGAATAGACCTCGGCAACAGTAGCGTATTGACCTTGGAGGTATTTAGAGTAATATGAGAGCTCGTGATCTGGGCATCACTATTGGGACTTTGCAGCCCGGTCCCCATAACGCAATTACGGATGTAGCGGGTGTGCGCGTTGGCTTTACAACGCTTGTTGAGGGAGAAGGAGCACTTAAGGTTGGTCATGGGCCGATCCGCACGGGCGTGACAGTTATTATGCCCCACGAAGGCAATGTATGGAGGGAACCACTCTTTGCTGGCTCACATCGCCTCAATGGCAATGGCGAGATGACCGGCCTGGAGTGGATCAAGGAAGCCGGCATGCTGATGTCGCCTATCGGCCTGACGAATACCCACAGCGTAGGCGTTGTGCGTGATGCCCTGGTCTCTCACGCCGTAGCCAGCCATGGAGCGCAGGATGTCTTCTGGGCCTTACCGGTTGTGGCCGAAACATATGATGGCCTCTTGAACGATGTTAACGGTCTGCACGTTAGACCTGAGCATGTCGCGCAGGCCATTGCCTCCGCCTCCTCTGGGCCGCTGGCTGAGGGAAATGTAGGCAGCGGCACAGGCATGATCTGTCATGGCTTCAAGGGTGGCATCGGCACTGCTTCGCGGCGCGTCAATGCTGCAGCAGGTGGCTATACAGTGGGCGTACTGGTACAGGCAAACCATGGACGGCGCGAACGCTTGCGGATTAACGGTATCGCCGTTGGAGAAGCTATCCCAGACACGGAAGTGCCAGTGCCTGACCTGCCTTTCTCTTCGCAGCAGGTCAGAGGCTCGATCATTGTGGTAATCGCTACCGATGCGCCCCTTATTCCAACTCAATGCATGCGCCTGGCTCAGCGGGCCGGATTAGGTATCGCGCGCACTGGAGGAGTAGGAGAGCATACCAGCGGAGATCTCTTCCTCGCTTTTTCTACGGCTAATCGCGGCATCCCGGCCAGCGAGTATAGCGATAACAGCCCTTTGACGGTCCCGCTTACCATGCTTTCGAATACGTATATTACCGATCTCTTCGATGCTGTAGTAGAGGCAACGGAGGAAGCTATTGTCAATACCCTGCTCGCTGCTACGACCTTGAGCGGCCGGGATGGCATTACTGCTTATGCTCTGCCTCATGCTCGTCTACGTGAAGTAATGCAGCGCTGAGCTGGCACAACTGCGAGGAGTGGCTTCTTGAAAATATCAAAGAGCTACTCCTTTATGTGTTTGGATTGAGCGGTTGCCACAGTTCGATTTTGTTGCCATCGGGATCGTAGATCCAGGCGAAGCGGCCGTAGCTTTCATCCTGACGCTTAGGATCGATGCTAACGCCTTCTTTCGCCAGGCGGTCGAGCAGTGCATCGAGGTCATCTACGATGTAGTTCACCATGAACGAGGCATTGCTCGGTTGGAAGTAGTCGGTATTGCCGGGGAAAATGCTCCAAACGGTCATCTGCTCACTTTCAGGATTATCTTTTTCTCGCCACGGCAACATGACACCATGGCCGCTATCCGCGAGGTCGAGATGTTTTGCGTACCACTCCTGCATGTGTTGCTGATTCGCTGACTTGAAGAAGATTCCACCGATGCCGAGGATGCGGCCAGGCTTGCTCATGCTTGTTTTCCTTTTTTGTGTTTGGACAAGGGCAATGCCACTTCGGCACCAACCCTGTAGCGCTTTAACAAAAGTCCCCTGGTTTGTCTCTCTTGCTGCGTTTGTGGGGTAGATCGATCTACTCGGTCCCCTTAGCGCTCTCGCGTTGGTCACTGAGCGCGTCAGGCTGCGCTCTTTAGAGGAGTGTAGCATGCGAATCCACAAAAAACTTCTTGGATCTTGCTCTTCTTTCCCGGCTTTGCTACCCCAACCCAGTATCCTGCAGTTCCCAGAAGTGCCCTTTTTCTGTCATGATCCTGGAATATCTTGTGCTACTCTTTATCAGCATGTGAAAAGGATGAGTTAGTATCCAAATTTTGTTCACGAAATTCCAGAATTTGCAGCCTGTGCGATCATAGGCTAGCTTTGCTAAGCGCTGAGTCGGTAATTCTACCTATTACTTTGGGAGGCGTATCCGCTGGCTCTATTTTGAACGTAATATATCATGGTAGATAGTAGTAGATCGACCATTGATAAGAGAGAAGTTAGTTATTTCCCGAAGGGGCTATGGCGCTCATAGTTCCAGCGGGACTAGAATAGGTGATAAAGCGGATGTCCATGACAATTGGTCAATGGATACGTGCCGGGTTAGAAGATGTTCCCAAGAAAAATACGATTCCAGTCCTTGATGGGGTACGGGCATTCGCCTGTTTGATCGTTATATGGTTCCATATTTACCGCATTCCGCGCGATTTGCAGATCTGGCCAACGCAGCCAGCGGTACATAAAGTTCTCAATTCCTTCCTCTTCTTTGGGCGCTATGGCGTGACCCTTTTTTTTGTGCTCTCTGGATTTCTGCTCTTCCTTCCCTTTGTGAAGGCTCTCCTCTTTGAGCAAAGCTGGCCTTCTATCCGCCAATTCTATTTAAAGCGCGTCTTTCGCATCATGCCAGCATATTATCTCTCGCTCATCCTGATAGTCTTGATCTTTCAGCGTCAATACTTGCAGCCCGAGCACTGGAAAGAGCTGGGCTTATTTTTTATCTTCTTCATGGATTCGACGCAGGCCACATTTAAACAGCTCAATGCGCCTTACTGGACGCTGGCCATCGAATGGCAGTATTATATGCTCCTGCCCTTGCTTGTATTGGGGATGCGCCTCGTCGTCTGGCGCGCCAGGCAGAACTATCGCCTGTTCGTCACTATTGCCTGTGTTCTTGCCATCATTGGCTGGGGCATCTTCACGCGCTACTATGGCGCCTATTTTCTAGAACGGCATCCTACAGAGAGCTTGCTGGTGCCGCGGCCAGTGCTCGATGTTATCTTGTTCTTTACGTATGGTATTAGTGGAAAATATTTAGAGGATTTTGGCGTTGGGATGCTTCTTGCGCTCTGTTTTGTCTATGCGCGCCATCCCTCGATTTCGCCCCGCATCCGGCAAGTTCTACAAAAGCTAAGCCCCTGGCTCTGGGGTGTGGGCCTGTTCTGCCTGCTCATTATGGTGCTGTGGAGCTATAATCAGAGCTATCCCAATACCTGGCCCCTCTTCAGCCAGCCCTGGCTATTCCAGTATTCGTACCTGATCAGCGAGCTCTGCATTTCTTTTTCCTTTGGCCTTTGCGTGCTGGCACTCCTCTTTGGACCAATGCAGCTCAAGCGACCCTTTGAATGGTTCCCTTTGCGCGGTCTGGGCTTGATCTCCTACAGCCTGTATATGTGGCACCTGCCTTTGCTGCTCATATGCATGCAGCGTGGGCAGTCCTGGATGGAAGGCTGGTCACCAGAGCAAGCATATGGTGTTTACTGGCTCTGGGTTCTGGTAGTTGTTATCCCCTTCTGCTTCTTATTCTACCGCTGGGTCGAGAAGCCGGGCATGAAGCTCGGCGAGCGCTTTAAGCGTCCACGAAGCGAAGCCGCCCTTGTGGCCTCTGACAATAAGGCTTCCCTAGTTGAACAGGGCAGGCGGCGCGAATTCCCAGAGCTGGAACGTAGCACGCGGAGCTGGGCTGATTGAACGGAACCGGCAGAGCGCTTTCGTTTCTTATGGATACTATGAGCTCTCCCTGGGCGGCTTTTTGGCGTGGCCTGCTTCTCAGCTAGCTGGCTGGCAGCGGTGCATCGAAGAATTCGGTGAGTATTGGCAGCAGCAGATGGGTGCGCGTCATGATCCCATGATAGGGAGGAGCCCAGCCCACATGCGTTGTGGCCGGCAGCACTGCCAATGAGGAGCGCGGCAGGCCGGACAGATCACCATCCCCCTGACCGCCGCCCAGCAGAGCAAAGAACTCAAGCATGTGCGGCAGGCGCAGGCCGTCAGCATCTCCGACCACGATCAGAGTAGGAGTTTTGAGAGCCGCCACGTCTGCGCTCCAGTCGTAGTCGGAGGTTACCATTTGCCTCACCTTAGCCACCACGGTAGGCCAGGCTTCTGGCAGCGGAGAGGTCCGCAGATAGGCCTCGTGAATTGGCGTTCCCGCGAACGCTTCGGGGCTTATGGCGTTCATGGCCTCAAGGTCTTCGGGATAGCGCCCATCTCGTTTAAAAGGGGCTGAGGCCACGGCAAGTTTGCGCACCACCTTCGGATGTCGGATCGCGGTTTGCAGCGCGACGCCGCCTCCCAGAGAGTAGCCGAAAAGATCGGCCTGTTGGAGGCCAAGGGACGCAATGAGCGCAGCGATATCGTCGGCCAGCGCCTCGTAGGACAACTGGCGATCAATGTCAGCGGTATGCCCGTGTCCTTGCAACTCAACCGCAATGACCTGGCGCTTCTTGGCGAGCAGCGGCACTATTTCTCCCAGCGCCTCGATGGTCCCGAAAGAGCCGGGAAGCACTACTAGCGGCTGCCCGCTCCCATGGAGTTCATAGTAGAGATCCAGGCCGTTGACCCGAGCGTAGTTGCCACTCTGATTCTTGTTGGTAGTCATATGAGGCTCTCCGTTTCTTTAAGCCGATACAAGGCTCGCGGCCATTTTCTTGAAATATTGAGTATGGCCCAATTTGGATATATCCATCATTTCTTTCCTCTCTTTGCTTGTGAAATGCTGAATAGAAACAGTATAAAGCAGAAACCTGAATAAAACTACTCCTATCTTGCCCTCCCACAAGAAGCACAAGAGATCGAGCCTTGCCGGTTGGTTCCTGTATAAGATCCCTCTTAATCACCGCCTGGCACGCGCCCCCTTGCCATTTTTGTTCAATTGGGCAGGGCACCTAAAGCCGCGCAATGTACGACACCCTCCCCTAAAAGCTATTAGGCTCGGCTAGTTACTGTGATGCTCGCTTAAGTGCGATACCGCCTTGACATTACAAGAAATTTCGAAATATAATAACCTAAGAAAAATTGGAATATAGTAGCAAGGAGTGACGAATTATTATGCGTCTTGGATTACAGATCCCTAACTTCACCTGGCCAGGTGGACCCGAGCAGCTTAGCGAAACCTATACACGCATCGTCAAACAGGCCGAGCAGGTCGGTTTTTATAGTCTCTGGACAATGGATCATGTCTTATTGCCGCCTCGTATCGGACCAATCGAGGGAGAGGTAATGGAGGGCTGGAACGCCCTGACCTTTGCTGCAGCCCTGACTGAGCGCATCAAGCTAGGTGTACTGGTAAGTGCAGTAACATTTCGCTATCCCGGTCTGCTGGTAAAGTCTGCCACGACCCTTGACGTGCTCTCGCGCGGACGAAGCTATTTTGGCCTTGGTGCGGCCTGGTATGAGGAGGAGAGCCCCGCTTATGGCATTCCCTTTCCCCGTGTAAAAGAACGCTTCGAGCGCCTGGAAGAAACCTTGCAGATCGCACATCAGATGTGGTCTGGGGATGAGAGACCATATGCAGGAAAACATTATAAGCTTGCGCGCCCCTTGAACTCTCCCCAGCCCTTACAGAAGCCGCACCCGCCTATCCTGATTGCAGGTGGCGGAGAGCTCAAGACCCTGAATCTGGTAGCTCGCTATGGGGATGCCTGCAACATATTCTCAGATGGAGATTCGCTGACAATACGACGCAAGCTTGAAGCCCTGCGCGAACACTGCGAGACGTTGGGCCGTCCCTATGAGCAGATTGAGAAAACTACGCACTATACGCTGCTCAACCTGACGGCCGATGGACGCGATGGCTCTTTCTCGCCTGCTGCCGCGATTGAACACTTCGCCCAATTGGCCGAGCAAGGTATCGATCAGGAGATCTTTAGCGTACGCAACGTCCATGATCCGAGGACATTTGAGCTTTTAGCCGAGATCATTGCTGCAGTCGAGAAGATTCCCGTTGCTGGACGTTAGAAGCGTCAATCTCTGGCATTGTATATTGGCAATACTATTATGAAGCGCTTATAATGTTGCCAGCGTATAATGCCATCCTTCCGGGGGCCTTGAGCCGGCATTTTCAGGCTTGTTACCTATGAACTCTTTTAGCCGGCTTCCCCTTTAACAAACTCTCCTTGTGTCCGCCAGGCTTGCAGAGATCAGGCCAAACGCGAGCTGCCAGGTGTACTTCAGGCAGTCCATAACCGCAGCTTACCCATAAATGTAGCGCAAATGGTATTACTTTCGACCTCAGCTTATTTCTCTCGCCATATTATGTGGACCACACTGACTATTCGACAGGCAGAACAACTGAGGACGAGCGTAGGAATGGCGAGAAGAATGACACTACTCCACGCGAAGAAATCAAGAGAGACGGCAATCGAGGGCTATGCTATAATGGCAATGGCAAAAAGTTACTCCTGCATCTAGCAAAGCAGATGGAAGCAAGATGCAAAAAAGGATGAGGCACAACCTCTAGAGCTGCCTGGAAGGATGCTATATATGCTCGGCCAGCCGAAAATCTGGTTTGCCCGCTATCGGTCCCGGATTCTCTGTATTGGAGGATTGGCCCTTGCTTATATAATACTGGTACTGGGTTACCACTTAGCCGTACAGCCAGATAGCTATTCCTCAACTTTACATATACTATGCTTTACCGGGCTACAAATTGGCTATGCGATAGCGCTCTGGTGGCTCTTTCAGAGCCATGTTCCACTTATGCAAGAAATGGTTTCCGTGGAGAGACAGCTAGCCTTCAAGTTGGGCCTCCTGACGGTGCTCACATTGGTATGTGGCTGGCTGTGCTCGGGCAAAATGCACCTCGATTGGCCCCTTTACCTGCTCACGATCACGATCTATTGTGGTTGGCTACCCTTTCGTATGTCCCTCTTGCTCTCCTTGCTGCTCTATGCGCTAATGGGAATTAACCTGCTCTTTGCCTTTAATGGAGACGGCCGACAGGCGCTGGCCGTCTGGTTCTCGCTGCTCTTCGTTTTCCTGGTTGTTGTGGCCTTGATGTGGCTGCTGCGTCTCTTGAACATGCAGAAAAAGCGCGCGGAAAGCTTAGCAGGCAGGCTTGCCCAGTCAAGCCACGAATTGGAACAGGCGCAGCAGCAACTGCGCGAGTATATGCAAAGAGGCGAAGAACTGGCCAGGATGCAGGAACGGGAGCGCCTGGCCCGCGAGATCTATGATGATCTGGGCCGTTCACTTTCAACTTTAAACAGCCAACTTGCCATGGTGGCAAAAGTCCATGAGCGCAGTCCGCGTCGGACAGCAGCAGAACTGGCCGACGCGCGCCAGATGGCGGCTCAGACTTTACAGGAAGTACGTAGTGCTGTGGCCATGCTGCATCCTGAGAGCATCGTTACGCTCAGATTAACTGAGGCATTTATGCAGCTGGGAAGGGATTTTGAGCACGCCAACGATCGTATTTCCCTTACCCTCGATCTGAATATACAATTGCCCCCACTCTCTCCCGAGTTACAGATAGCGCTCTATCGAGCTGCACAGGAAGCCTTAACCAATGTGCGCAGATATGCGAAGGCGAGCGAGGTTCTGCTACGTCTGCGCTGCGAGGACGAGATGCTAGAAATGGCTGTACATGATAACAGCCCTGTTACAGGAATTGCTGAGCAACGCACCACTCACCTTGACCTGTTGAACTTACGCGAGCGTTTCGCGCTTCTCGGGGCGAGGTAACTTATGGTCCTGTGGAGGCAGAAGGCTACCAGATAACTATACGTGTGCCGACCTGGGCCAGGCTGCGTGAGGCAGGGAAGCAAAAACCATAAAGGCCTCAAATGCTCCATTCTATTTGCGCCGCCTAGAAAGAGTATAGAGGCTTGGCGGGCGAGTGTACATCACAATAGTGATGGGTGATGAAAGCGATATTCCTGGGAAAAAGAGTATAGCCAAAAAAACGTAGAAAGAACTATCTATAAAGTATTTCTGGGCCGGCCTCTCAGCCTCCTCTTCCCCGGATCTCAGGGATGCTGAAGCGCTTAGTCCCCAAGAGCTGAAGTGCTTAGTCCCCCAAGAAATGCGCTTCCTACGCTTGTTAGTTGCCGGGTGTTCCAACCTTGAAATTGCCAGCAACCTGGTAGAGACTGTGAACACAGCAAGACACAGGTCCGAAGCATTTATCGCAAGCTGGGTATCACCAATCGCGTTGAAGCCGCTGCCATCGCTAGCTATCTATACCTACTTCTAACCTTTCCTTTGTATCTCAATCACCCTCTTAATCAACCAGTAGAATGATGCCTGGTCACCCGCCTGAGGCCTATACTCTTGCTAAAGGTAAAGGATATGCCTGAGCAGATCGAGCACCTCAAGGCTGTTCTTGCCAGTCAAGCTCACTAAGAGCCGTGGGATTTCCGAACGCGCTCTTTTACTAGAAGGATTTCGTCGTATGAATACGAACGCTTATAGGCGCAATTCAGTGTCAGGGCCTTTTCCTATTGGGTTAAGCATTGCTGCGAATAGAACTATCGTGTGCATTCTAACGTATGATCGTGGCATGTCTGGTTTTTACACAACAGGCCAGAACAATACCAGGCTAGGAGACGATCTATGAGTACAAGCACATCCTTTTCTTCCACATCATCGTCTGCTCCCCAGCCAGGAAAGCCTCAACTCAAGGGAGCTGCGCTAGCTAGCGTAATTAGCGCGCTTCTACTTTCTCTGCTCTTAGAAGCCCTGGACCAGACGGTTGTAGGCACAGCCATGCCACGCATTATTGCCCAGTTACATGGATTGGACCGCTATACCTGGGTAGTGACTGGTTATGTGCTGGCATCCATGACCATGATCCCGGTAGTAGGTAAGCTCTCCGATCAATTCGGGCGGAAATGGTTCTTGTTGGGTGGGACTGCTCTCTTTTTGCTGGGATCGTTACTAGCGGGAACCTCACAAACGATGAACCAGCTGATCGCATTCCGTGTGCTGCAAGGCGTAGGTGCTGGTATGGGCATGGCCCTGGTCGCAACTATCTTTGGCGATCTCTTCGAGGCGGCGGAGCGCGCAAAATGGATGAGCGTGTTTGGCATTGTCTATGGCGTCTCCAACCTCTTCGGTCCGGCGCTAGGCGGATGGCTTGCCGAGAACGGTCCGCTGCTGGGGGGCCTGGTCACGGAGAGCTCGCGTTGGCGCTGGGTCTTCTATGTCAACTTACCTATAGGCCTTCTGGCTGTACTTGCCCTGCTGATCTTCCTGCCTTCCAATCTCTCGGAACGTACGATGAAAGCGCGTGGCTGGGCCAGTGTGCGGCACATCGACGTGCTCGGGGCAGTACTATCGGCAACTGCCACTATCTGCTTGCTCTTAGGGCTCACCTGGGGCAGCTCCCAGATGTATGCCTGGTCATCTCCGCAAGTGCTCGCCGGACTGCTCATTGGTATCGTATTGTTTGGCCTTTTTCTGCTTACCGAAAGCAAAGCCGAAGAGCCTATTTTACCGCTAGCGCTCTTTCGCAATCAGGTCTTCAGCGCTGCTGCCGTTCTCTCTGTGCTACAGATGATGATATTAATGGGCCTGGCACTCTATCTACCCCTTTTCTTACAAGGAGTACTGGGTATCTCGCCGACAGCTGCAGGTCTGGCCATGACGCCACTCTCCATTTGCATGGTGATTAGTGGAACCGGTAGCGGGGCCTTAGTGGGAGTGCTCAAACGCTATCAGTTGATAGCCATTTTGGCGGCGCTCATCATGACTCTCGGCTGTCTGTTAATCGTGCTGATGAGTGCATCTACCAGCCTTGGGCTGGCGACCCTGTTCATGATGCTAGTAGGTCTGGGCTGTGGCGTCTTCTTCACGTTGCCAATGTTAGCGGCGCAAAATGCTCTTCCAGTCCAATATCTGGGAGTTAGCACTGCAGCGACGCGCTATCTGGGGCAACTGGGGGCAATTCTGGGCATTGCTATAGTTGGCACAGCTGTGAATAGTGCTATTTCTGGCGATCTATTGCATAATCTGCCCACAGATCAAGCCGGGAAGCACTTACTCTCCCATGCTTTGCAGCTTGGCTTTCTGGCGGTTCTGGCTTTCGCCATAATTGCTGTAATCGCCACTATCTTTCTAAAGGATATCCCCTTTGGAAGAGCTTCTTCTCCAGATGTATCAGGGTCAGAATAGTCCTTCATGATTTCACTAAAGGGAGTGCCCATGAATATAACGGCTAGTGTCTGCCATTCAGCGGCTCTGCTAAACGGCAATTGAACCCATACAACTTGGTTCATGGACATTAATCATAGGGTGGTAAGTTGCCATCCTATTGATCCTGCCAGCGCTGTGAAGTGGCGAGCACAGGTGTAGGGAAGGGCTATACCTGTGCTCGTGCTTCGTGTTTGTTTGTTCCACAGTTTGCATATTCGCGGCAAATAGATTATCCTCTTCCCTGAAGCGTGGGTCGTAGCAAAGGATTCAATTGCGGGATTGTGGCGAGAACACTCTTTATCATCCCACTTTCGCTAATTTTTACGTTGGCTATTGGAGGAGCTTCTATGAAGTATAAAATTGGCGTTTATGGCTCATTTGAGGCGGCCAGCAGCGACTTGCTGGCCAGGGTGGAAGAGCTAGGGCGCGTACTGGCCGAGCGCGATGTTATTGTGGTGACCGGAGCCTGCGCCGGGGTGCCGCTGGCTGTGGCTACCGAGGCCGCGCAGCGTGGAGCAGAGATCTGGGGCTTTAGCTCAGAACTAAATCAGGAGGATCAAGAACGGGTTCATAAGCATAAAGCTGCGCTGTATAGCAGGATTTTTTATGTGCCGGCGAATTATCGTGAGCTTTTTTTCTTTACGCCAGAGGATACGCATGCCTACGACTTCTACATTCGCCTGCGCTATCGCAATGTGCTTTCTACAGCGCACTGCAATGCCTGTGTGCTTGTCTCCGGGCGCTGGGGAACCTTGAACGAATTTACTGCTATGATGTATGATCGTGGTAAAATTATTGGCGTGTTAACCGAGACCGGCGGCGCAAATGATGATCTGGAAGCGCTGGTGAACAAGATTGGCACCCAGGGCAAGGCCGATGTGATATTTAATCGCTCACCACAGGAGCTTGTAGACGCATTGCTACGCGAGCTGGCTGTTCGTCAAGCATGATTTGGAAGAGCGGGATGAGTCGTTAGGCAGGGACAAAACCTGCCCCTATAAGGGATCAGTGATGGAATTTCGTCAACTCAGCTATTTTCTGGCGGCCGCACAGACGCAGAATTTTCGTAAGGCCGCCGAGCTGTGCCTAGTTGCCCAGCCAGCACTAAGCCGTCAGATCGCTGCTCTGGAAGCCGAATTGGGCGTGACGCTATTCAAACGCGTCAAGCAGCGGGTCATGCTTACCTCGGCTGGCCTGGAGTTTGCGCGCTATGCCAGGAGCGCCCTTGACCAGCTGCAACAAGGGCAACTGGCCATGGTCCATATCCAGGAGGGTCAGGAAGGCATTGTCACCCTGGGCTGCGTTGAGCCGCTGGCTACAGCATTTCTTCCCGCTCTCTTTCGTACCTTCCATCAGCACTATCCGCGCGTGCGCCTTAACGTGCATGTCTGCCGAACCGATGAAGTGCTGAACCTGGTGGAACAGGGAGATGTTGATCTGGGCTTGATCTTTCAGCCTACCCTGCGCCCGGATGTGCTGGTCATGAACGAATTGTTTAGACAATCACTTTATCTCCTGGTGCCTGCGCAACATCCCTTTGCCCAATATACATCTCCATTGGCGTTGGAGCAGATCGTCACTGAGCCCCTGATATTTTTACGCGAGACCTCGCGTCTGCGGCGTAGCATCGAGCGTATCTTGAGCCAACACGGCTTAAGCGTTGAGCCTGTGGTAGAGATTGATTCACTGGCGGGACTCAAAGAGCTGGTCAGACAAGGCTGCGGCGTAACCATTATTCCTCCAGCCCTGCTCGAAAGCGATCTTCGTGAGCGCGATATGGCTATCGTGCCGATTGCGGATCTGACCGAGCAGTATATCTTTGCCCTTGTTTATCGCCGTTTCGGCTGGGTCTCAGGACCAGCGCGCCAGTTTATCAAGACCGTAACCGAAACGACAACCTTCAAGAATAAGCCTGACAGGGCACAGGAAAGTTAGCCCTTGTCGAGGGTCTCTTTGAAGCGCATAATGGTCTTGATGTGCTCAGCGGGCGACTTGAGGCCCATATTCATAGTGTTGATGGTGATATGGGTGGCGCCAAGCTTTTGCCAGCCCTCCACCTGCTCAATGAGCTCGTCAAAGGAGTATTGGGCAGCCTCCAGGCGCGGCTCGATCCCAATGGCGTGAGGATCGCGTCCAGCCTCGCGCGTATAGTTGCGCAGGCGCTCCAGCGTCTCCTGCATTTCTGCATTCGGCTTGTGTGGGAATGGGAACCAGCCATCGCCAAGGCGAGCGACGCGACGTAAGGCAATATCAGATTTACCCCCAATCCAGATAGGGATGTTATGGCGAGGAGGGAGGGGATTGAGGCCGGCTTGGCTGATGGTGTGGAAGCGACCCTTGTAGGTCACGCTTTCCTGGCTCCAGAGCAAGCGTAAGACCTCGATCTGTTCGTCGATGAGGCGTCCGCGCTGATGGAAATCCACTCCCAGCGCTTCGAACTCGACCTCGTTCCAGCCCACTCCAACACCCAGACGCGTCTTGCCAGCGGTGAGCAGAGCGATCTCGGCGGCCTGCTTGGCCACTAAAGCTGTCTGGCGCTGAGGCAGGACGAGGACGGCGGGAACCAGCTCAAGCTGACTAAAGGCGGCCAGATAGCCGTAGAGCACAAAGATCTCGTGGAAGAGATGCTGGGAGGTATACTTCTGCCAGCCGGGACGATGGGTGATGTCGGCGCCCAGGACATGATCGAAGGCGATAAGATGCTTGTAGCCGACCCCTTCGGCAGCCTGGACGTACTCGCGAATGGCGCCTGGATCGGCCCCGATCTCAGTCTGGGGAAAGGTCACACCTAGCTGCATAGTTGCTACTGCTCCTCTTCTTTACCGCAAGGCAAAGAGCATTTCAGATGGATTTACTCAATTTTATTATATATAACACTTGAGAAGGCGACGATATTTCGCGCAACACGCAAGATCGCTGGCACAAGCCATGCCAGAGCTTGCAAGCCTGCGCACGCTGGTCTTCATAGGTACTTATAGCTGCCAGGCCAGATGCACTCTTATGGAATAGGATTTTACATATATTCTGGGACAGTCTCCCTTGTCGTCATCTTGTCTCATTGGTAATGGTTAGCTCGTTGTTAACGCTTCGATTTTCTCATATTGTCCTTTATCTGCTGTTATCTTTCCTTTAGCTCTACCGCGGCCTGCTCAATTGAGCAGGCCGCAATGCCTCAACAGTGGCTCGATCGCATGAAAGGCAGCCGCCTCTGCCGAGGCAAGCCGGTGTTAGTTGAGTGCCCAGACCTGTACAGTAGCTTGAGGGGAAGTGGAATTGCTTGGTCCGCTTGCAGAGACCAGCCCTTTGCTATCGGGGGACCATGCCAGCGTCGTGATCGCATGTTGCGCGTCAACCTGTCCGAACTTTGCCACCTCCTTCTTTGCCTGAACATCGTAAATGGTGATTGCGCCTGTGTTTCTTGCAATGTATTTGCCATCCGGGGACCAGGCAAGAATCGTATTCGCGGTCCGCTTATCAGCATTCACCGAACCTACTGGCTTTCCATCAGCAGTCGAATAAAACTCTATTTGATTCGTTTGGTCTAAAGCTAATAGAGAACCATCCGGTGATAACGCGGGTCCCCCACTAAAACTCGATAGCTTGCTTACCTGCTTCTTAGTATTGAGATTCCAGATAGCGAAGCTCGGCTTTTTTGTGGCTGGATCTATAGAATACACTCCAACAGTTTGGTTGTCAGCTGATAACACAAACGGTAAATTGTTAGTAGGAAGCGCCCAGAGCATGGTGAGATTGCTGCCATCTGGAACATTAATGCTCTTGATACTCGAATTAAATTTATTGGGGATTGAAGTGTTATCGGAGGTGAAAATGATCTTGTTGTTATCAGAAGTCCAGAATACATCGTCAACTATAGTTGCCTGCAATTGTGCGAAAGTCCTATGCAGAAGAGTATGTCCTTGATGGTCGACTACATCCAGCGCTTGGTTGCCAAGCATTGCTAATTTGCTCCCATCGGGTGACCAACTTACGGAGTGCATCGTTTGCGCTTGCGCTGATGCTGCCATTTGACAGTTAGTAGCCGAGGCAAACTGCAAAGTTTTGGAGCCAGATGCCGCTAGCTGCCCTTGAGTAGACCAGGACAGCTCAGGCCCCAAGAGCATGTTAGTGGTCCCAATACGGCTATGAAATTGCCTGTTCTCAATAGCTGTGGTAAAGGTACATATCTGTTTCGCACTGCTTATGGCTTGTGACGATTGCGCCTGTCCCACTGCATCTGCAGCGATCGAGGAGGCATTGGCCGCCGTCTGGAGAGGCGACTGGCAGGCGGAGAGGACGAAGCTCAAAATCGCAAGAAAGGCAACTGCCGTGATAGGGCCAAGAGCAACCCCGCGCAAGATGGAGCGACACTGCTTCGGTTGAGAGGGAGGAGGATAAGCTCCACTTCTCTGCGATGGACTAGTCATAACATAACCTCTTTCCTTTAATTTCGTATTACATGCTTTCCCTTGCCGCCCTTGCCTGGGAACAACAACGCTCTATTCCTGGCTTTGCCACAGGCAGCCTCTCATACGGTCAAGTGCCTGCGAGCTTGCCTGCTCAAGCTGTTGAGTACCTGCATGTAACTGCGGGCTCAGGCGGCTTGTCTGGCGGTTGTGCTCTCGTTGAGCTCAAGCATCTGTTTCGATGGCTTTCAGGCATTCTCTTTCAAGAGAAGCAATATTTGAGCTCTCAATGTGTATTTCGCCACAGGCACAAAAACGTCACATTGCCCCTTACGATCTATCCATCTTGGTGATATGGCACGAGAAGTCTCAGTGGGCCCGGCATGTTTTCTCTCTGTTTTTCAGCTCGACAAGAGAAGAAGGAGGAAACATCAGAAGACGTTGCAGATCAGTCAGATCTAGAGGGAAGGTATGATATATCGGTGAGGGGCAGAATTCTGAAATTGGGAAGGCTTTGCAGACGAAAACGGAGGGATGGATTTGCTCGCTGTTCCCCTTTGTAGTACCCAAGGGGATGCCGATATTTCGTGCAACGTGCCGGATCTCCGGCACATCTCGTGCCAGGGCTTGCAAGCCTGTGTATGCTGGTTTGCACAGGTACGTATAGCTGCAGATACTCCCTTTCGCAAG
Source organism: Ktedonosporobacter rubrisoli (assembly GCF_004208415.1). Taxonomy (GTDB): domain Bacteria; phylum Chloroflexota; class Ktedonobacteria; order Ktedonobacterales; family Ktedonobacteraceae; genus Ktedonosporobacter; species Ktedonosporobacter rubrisoli. Next base: position 1,964,033 of record NZ_CP035758.1, read on the forward strand.
AGCTGGGGATTGCGTAGGCGCTCTTTGCAATCCTACGCTCTTTCGCGCCAGCGCGTTTGATCTGCCCCGCGGCTATACAACAGGCATCAGACAGGCTCGGCCTGCCGCGAAGATTTAATTGAAATGATCCGGCTGGTATACTGATCGCCCCAGGAGAGCATTGCTAGCAAGATGGGTTCCAACGTCTTGCCAAAATCTGTTAGCGAATATTCGACCTTCGGAGGGATCTGTTTATAGATTTCGCGGTGGATAATGCCGTCTATTTCTAATTCGCGCAACTGAAGCGTTAACATCCGCTGGGTGATTGCGGGAAGATAGCGCCTGAGATCGCTGAAGCGCAAAGGCCCATCCAATAATTTATAGAGGATGATAGCCTTCCATTTTCCCCCGATCACGTCAAGCGTTGCTTCAACAGGACAATTGTACTGGCAGAGCTCTTTTTTTGCCATGGTTTCCTCCAATAAGTACCTTTTTTGATACTATAGCACATTGATGTGCGTACTTGTGCAAATTATTATACCTGGGCTATACTCTGACTTGAGATTCTCATCTTCCAGCAGAGGGATTGTAGTTCTTAGAAGGAAAGGACCATAGAAATGGTGTTAAGCAATACAGTACGCGAGGCTCTGACGGCTGGCCATCTGGCTCATCTTGTAACACTGAACCCAGACGGTAGCCCCCAGGTGAGCATTGTCTGGATTGGCCTGGATGGCGATGAGATCGTCTGCGGCCATGTTCCCCTGCACAAGAAATTGCGCAACATTCGGCGGGATGCGCGGGTAACGCTTTCGTTAGCAACAGGTGGAAAAACCGGAGGGCTTGATAACTATCTTGTCGTTAATGGGCATGCCAGAGTTACCGAGGGTGGTGGGCGCGAGCTGGTGAACCAATTGGCACAGATTTACATGGGACCAGGAGCGAAGTTGATACCCGATGAGGCGCCGACTGGCTATATTACCCATATCGCTGTCGATAGCATTCATGGAATCGGACCCTGGAGTGAACAGCCTCAATAGAGCGTAACGCCTTCCCGTTGGGATCGCCGGCATTGTTTGACAGAAACGATGGTCGCTCCCAGGAAGGGAAGCGGCAGCTAGCCAGGTGTGAGGCGGATCCAGCCCAAATAGATAGCCCATCCTTGCTATCAGTTAAGAGAATCAGTTATACTAGTATCAGGAAGAGTTTTCTTCAGGTGACTGGCGAAAGAACGTGGAATTACCACGGGGGAACCTGAAGAGCAAACATGTATGTAATCAGCCGCTCGCCTGGGCTGGGGCACCACAAACAATGGTGCCTTTTTTGTTGAGCCAAAACAGGAGGAGCCGAACGGATGTTAAACGAAAAGCTTGCTTTACACACACCCGGTCCTACGCCCATCCCGCCCCAGGTAGCCGCCGCCATGGCCCGACCCATGATCAACCACCGCGGCGAAGCCTTTAGCGCTATCTATCGCGATGTCGCCGAAAAGCTGCAGCCAATCTTTCAGACGCGGGAACAGATATATGTTATCCCCGGCTCGGGGAGCAGCGGTTGGGAAACGGCTATGGTCAACTTTGTTCCGGTAGGCGCCAGGGTTCTCAATATCGTGATTGGCGATTTTGGCGAACGCTGGGTCAAAGCCAACAAGGCGCTCGGCTTTGAAGTGGCGCGCCTGGACTATGCTGCGGGCAGCAGCGCCAATCCTGCGGATGTTGCTGCTCTACTGGGGAAAGAGCAGGGCACAATTAAGGCCGTCTGCTTGCAGCAAAACGAGACGAGCACAGGCGTTTTCAATCCAGTACGTGAGATTGCGGCTGAAGCTGCCAAACACGGTGCGCTGGTTATCGTGGATGCTATTTCCAGCCTTGGCGCTTTCCCTTTTGCCATGGATGAATGGGGCGTTGATATAGTATTCACAGGCTCGCAGAAGGCGCTTATGTGTCCTCCGGGCTTAATGCTCATTGCCGCAAGCCAGCGAGCCTGGAAGGCCGCCGAGCAGATTCGCAATCCACGTTTCTATCTCGATCTGCATGCCTATCGGCAGGGCTTCGAGCGCGCGCAGACCCCTTACACGCCGGCCTTATCCCTCTACTACGGCTTGCAAGCCGCCCTGGAAATGCTTCACGAGGAAGGCCTGGCCAATGTCCAGGAGCGCCATTACCTCATGGGCAAAATGTGTCGGGAAGCTATCAAGACGACAGGACTTGAATTATTGCGTCAGGATGAGCAGTTTGCTTCTCCTACAGTTACCGCGGTCAAATTTACGCAGGGCATCGCTGCGCGCACCTTCCGCAGCACGGCTTCTAAAGTCTTCGGCGTCGTTCTGGCCGGTGGGCAGGGAGCTTTGAAGGAAACGATTTTCCGCATTGGCCACATGGGCTATATCACACCTAATGATGTGCTGGTGGCTCTGGCCTCGGTCGAAAATACTCTGGCCTATCTCGGCTATCCGGTTGAAACTGGCAAGGCTGTGGGCGCAGCTCAGGCCGTCTGGCTTGAGCATGTACGCCAGGAGCGCTAACCTGGCAAGCTGGTTTTAGCTGCAAGAAAAAGCGTAAGTTGCGGGAAAAGCCATACGGGGCCAGTGGAGAGCGGGCTGACCTACCTCAGCACACTACACTGGCTCCTTTTCCTTATATTTACGTAAGGTTAGCAACGGAAGCTAGTTACACCTGTGCTGCTACCGCTATATCCCTTTCTGCAGCTTTGCGCCAAATCCAGCCGATACCTACAACCACCACACAGAGTATAGCCCCGATCAGCATAGCATTAGAAGGCCCTCCCAGGCTTGATAACCAGCCCATCAGCATATATCCCAGGGGAAGGCTACCGTCAAAAAAAAGCACCTGCACGCTGATCACGCGACCGTGTAAATGGCCTGGTGTGACCATTTGCAGCATTGTCATAGCCTGTGAGGCAAAAATGCTCTCAGTCAGGCCGATGCCAGCAATGAGCACTAGTGAGAGAAGATAGAGATGTGAAATTGCAAACGCGACTTCGAGTATTCCAAAGAGAAGCATACAGATCAGGAGACGGAGCGCCGTCGATTGCTGATTTCTCCAGGCCAGCCAGAGAGCGGCCAGCAGGGAACCGATGCTAGCGGCAGCATCAAGGAAACCATAGCCCTTGACGCCCGAGTGTAGCACGTCTGTGGCGATCAGGGGAAGTACAACGTTAAAGTTCGAGCCAAAGAGCAATACCAGCCCGCCTACGATAATCGCTAATACCATGGCCGGCGTTTTCCAGACATAGTTCAAACCCTCGTGCAGGCTCTGCCATGTGCTTTGCTTCTCAGTATCTTCAGTTAGTTGTTCTGGCGTCTGGACGTAGAGATTCCGTGTCCTGATGAGGACAAGGGCCACAAGCACGGCAACAAAGCTGATGGCATTGAGCAGAAAAAGGCTAGTAACCCCACTGGCGGCGATAATCAAGCCTCCCAGGCCCGGGCCTACGATACGTGTTAGCGTGGCGATGGAGGAGTTCAAGGCTATGGCATTGGGCAGGTCCTCGCGTCCTACCATCTCGATAATAAAGGCCCGCCGCGTTGGCAGGTCCAGGCAGCGGGTAAGTCCCAGGAGCAGGGCCAGGATATAGAGGTGCCAGAGCTCTATGCGCCCGCTCGCGACAAGTGCCCAGAGCGCAAAGGCCTGCAGCATGGCGCCAGCTTGCGTGAGAAATAAGACCTGCCGCTTAGGCCAGCGATCGGCAAAAATGCCGCCAAAGATTGAGAAGAGCAGGATCGGCACGGCCTGTAGAGCGCCGACCAGGCCAAGCTGCCAGGCACTATGCGTCAGTTCAAGCACCAGCCAGACTTGCCCGATACTTTGCATCCAGGTGCCCAGCAGCGAAACCAGTTGCCCAAAACAATAAAGACGAAAATTGTATTGACGTAATGAAGTAAAGGCGCGCCATAAACCTTTACCCGGTGGTCGTGGTGCGCCGATCGGAGGCACTTCTTTTTCCGCCTCACGCTCAGAGATGCTTTGTTCCCGAGAATGAGATGAGGACTTCTTCATATAGATATTCCCTTCTTCAATAAATACTCGTATAATTGCAATCCATTAAGCTCTTTGGAGTGAGCGAAGAGGCAAGTTATGCCAATATCTTGCATGCTAGAACTGCAGGCATCGAGTATACAGAAGGATGTGGGAAAAAACACCGTGCAAAAGAACGATGTGGAGTCTTGACAAGAGTGCTACAATTATATTGAGAAAAAAGACCTTTCCCCTGGGGTGCTGCAAAGTAAATTTCACTATTTATCAAATCAAAGAGTACTTCCCTGGCTGAGACGGTTCCCAAGGCAACACATTGCCTGCTGCTGCCCACGTATGGGAGGTTCTGCTCAGCGGCCACAATGAGCAGAACCCTGGAAATCGCTTTCCACATTGGGACTGTTAGTCCCTAATCCCGTTTACCTCAGCGCTTCAGCTCCCTTTACATAATCGAACAGGCGTGAGATGCTATCGCCGCCATGGCCCCCGGCGATAGCGCGATCTGCAAGAGCTTTAACTGCTTTGAGAAGGCTCACATCGAGACCACGAGCCTGGCTGGCCTCGATGATATGCGCGATGCCTTCAGCTTCCATACGCAAGTTGTCTTGCTCGCCAGAGTGCTGAGCATTGTCGATATTATTGGCAAGCGTAACCATGATACTGGATAGAATGGAAGTAAAAGCGTTTGCGTATGGGAGAAAGGCTGCGGCTGGAACGTTCTCTGAGTTGACAAGAGCGAAAGCGTGGACGATACTTGCCATGCTGGAATAGAAGATGTCAAGCAAGGCCAGATCGTAAAGAGCGGCAAGGCCAGGGTTAGCGCCGAGATAGGCGGAATTGCCGCCAAGGGCTTTTAGCGTCGTCTGATGGGCCTCGAAGAGAGCCTGAGGTCCACTGTAGAAGATGAGCGCTTCGGGCTCTCCAATGACCACGGTCGGAACCAAAATGGCACCATCCAGGTAATTGATGTTATGCTCGGCTGCCCATGCAGCGGCCTCGCGCGCACGTTCTGGCGTATCTGAGGTGAGGTTTACAAGAGTTCTGCCCGTTAGGCTGCTAGCAGAGGTGGCGAAGATTTCGTACATAGCTTTGTAGTCTACCAGGCAGACAACTACAAGCTGACTGGCTGCTACTGCCTCTGCAGCAGTGGAGGCGCGCAAGGCTCCACGGGCCACCAGAGCATCAGCCTTCTGCGGCGATCTATTCCAGACGGTTGTAGGATAGCCTTTGTTAAGAAAGGCTCCCGCCAGGGCCTGACCCATGGCGCCAAGGCCGATGACTGTAACCGATGGAAGTTTCTCATTTGTGTTCTCATAGCTGTTCATATACAATGCTCCTCTTAATTGGTTTGTTTGAACGATCCTTGCCACGGTTGAAGCCTTGACCCCATTACTGCAGGCGCAGTATGATATGCTGTGGCGAGGAAGGAAACATAAGTAAACTTTCTCTATATCGTTAGTCTAAAGCCTCTGCGTGACCTGAGCGTGAAAAAGAACGTGAAAAAATAGTATGAGCCAGTTATACCTCTCTCTACTTGGTTCCCCTGAGATCCGCCATCGAAAGCAAGAGCAGGATCAGGTGCTAAAACTGCCGACGCGCAAAGTATTAGCTTTGCTGATCTACTTGGCGCTTGAAGGTGGTATGCATCCGCGCGAGAAGCTGATCGCCCTCCTCTGGCCAGATTCTGACGAGGCCCAGGGGCGAACGATTCTGCGCCGCACCCTGGCTCTGCTTCGTGAGGTACTTGAGGAGACGGCTGTTGCGCCTCTCGAAACTCACCTCATAGTGCAGCGCAATGCCCTCGGCGTGCGCCAAAGCTCCTCTCTTGAGAGTGATGTGTATGTGTTGAATGCAGCTTTTGCCAGTATCAGGGCGCGACCTATTGTGGACAAGCTACAGGGCGAGGAGCGCCGGGCGCTGATGACGCAGGTGCAGGAGGCGTTACAACTGGTCAGAGGAACCTTTTTAGAGGATTTTACTTTGCCCGACGCGCCAGCATTTGAGACCTGGATGAGCACGCAACGCGAGGCAATTCGGCGTCGTTTGAATGTTCTCTCGGATCTCCTCTCTACCTGGCAAATGGAGGCGGGCGAACTGACTGCTGCCATCGCTACAGCAACGCGCTGGGTTGAGACTGACCCCAGCAATGAGGAGGCGGCTCGACGCTTGATGCAGTTGTTTTTCAGCATAGGGAAACGTGACGAGGCCTTGTATGTCTACGAAACAACGCGCGCCTGGCTGAGGCGTGAACTCGACGTTGAGCCTGCGCCAGAAACATTGGCTCTGGCCGAGCGCTTGCGTAGAGAGCCGCTGGCACCCCAGAGAGCCCAAAGGCAACAGGTCGGCGCGCTCCAGCTTGACGGCCTACTGATAGGGCGCGCGGAGGAATATGCAAGCCTGGTTGAGCGCTATCACCGCGTTCAACAAGAGGGACTCCAACTGATGCTGATTGAAGGAGAGGCGGGCATTGGCAAGACACGGCTAGTGACAGACTTTCTAGGATGGGCTAGCGCGCAGGGAGCTGATGTGCTGCAGGGGCGAGCGGCAGTATCAGTAAGCAATAATCGTCTACCATATCAACTACTGATAGATGCTCTCCGCAGGCGCATGGAGCGTGAGAACGCGCCTGAAGATTTACTCAGCGATATATGGCTTAGCGAACTAGCGCGCATCTTACCTGAGTTGCGCGAGCGCTATCCAGACCTGGCTGTTCCCGTCGTAGATGAGCTTGTGGGGCAGGCCCAGCTCTTTGAGGCTGTGGCCCGTTTGGGCCAGGCATGGGCGGCGCGGCGTCCACTTGTTATCTTTTTTGATGATCTGCAGTGGACGGATATGGCTTCCCGCGATCTGCTCACCTATGTTCTGCAGCAATGGCGAGAAAAACAGCTTCCCATTCTACTTATTGCCAATGTTCGTACAGATCTGCATTCCACGCAAGCCGATTGGCAGGAGTGGCTCTTCCATCTCAAGTATGCTCTGCCAACACTAACCATGCCACTGGCTGGACTTCGCTTTGAGGATATCGCCAGGTGGGTACAGTATCTGGAAGGACGCACCGCGCGACAAGAAAAGGAGGCGCCAGCAGGAAAAGTTCTTGCTACCTCTATAACTGCTGCCCCCTTTGTGCACTGGCTTTTTAGCAAGACGCGAGGCCAACCACTATACATTACAGAGATATTGAGGGTATTGCTTGAACGAGAGATGTTGAGAGCGCTGCCCCGCTCGGATGGAACGTGGGCTATCGATACTGCTTCTATAACGCTCTCGGATATTGCGCAATGGCAACATGTCTTGCCGGAGAAAATACACGATATCATCAGTATGCGCCTGGTGCGCCTCTCTCCAACTGCCAAAATCCTGCTCAGCGCGGCGGCGGAGCTTTGCAGCGACTTTACCTTTGAGTTACTCTATCAGGTAGCAGAGCTATCGAGCAACGATGCTCTGCTTGCCCTCGATGAGCTCATCAGTCATCGTTTGCTCATCGAACAAATCGATTCCGCCTCTGAAGAGGAGGCAGTCACATACGTTTTCCCTCATGCTACCCTGCGTGAGGTAGTCTACATTGAGACAAGTGAGAGCCGGAGACGTGTTTTGCATGGCCGAGCATTAGACCACCTTCAGGATACGGGCATCCCGGCAGCCTTTCTTGCATACTATGCACAAGGCTCTGGACGCTCTCACCAGGAAGTGGCTCACTGGTATCAGAAGGCAGGCGATGAGGCAAGGCAGGTCTTTGCAATACAGCAGTCACGCTTCTATTGTGAGCAAGCACGAAGTTTACTGGCTAAAGCCCCTTAACCCGAGGTTCAGGCAAAGATCAAGCGCGAAGGGCCAGCTATTATTACAATGCTGCGGGAAAGAGAGAAAAGCAGCCTTCAGGAAATTGCTGTTGGCATTGGAACGAAATAACCAGTTACAGATTTGGCTCTAGTTTCTTCAACTTGTGCCGCTCAAAATAGCCTTTGCCTTCTATTTGCATAATATCCTCGCAGCGCTCAACAAACAACGGGAAAGCCTTTTGTGGGTCCATATAGGCGGCGGCTCCTGCTTCGTAGAGGGCGCGCTCTTCTTTAAGGGCTTCTAGCGCCTGGCGGAAGAGGCGCCAACTGTCTCCATAATGGTAGACACCCTCAAGGGCAAGGGCAATTGAGACCAGCATACTTAAAATTGTTGGCACTAATTTAGGGATATCGGCAATATTGAGGAGCACTGGCACTACCAGAGCGCCGATGGTACTGAAAAGTAGTAGGCTTTGATGCCACCGTTTGTTGTATATCGCCTGCTGAGAGTAGTAGTCATATTGCTGTTGCCACCGTCCTTTGAGGTATTGTTCTGCGTTATTCGTGAGTGGTTGCATTGTGCTCTCCTCTCATATATCTATGCCTGGCTTGAGAATTGCTAAGTGTTTCTGGCTTGCTATCAGTTTCAGCCCTCTAAAGGGTATAACGAGCCAGGAGGGCAAAATGCAAAAAATATCTGATTTCTATATATTTTGATTAATGCCTGACGCCTGGTACCCTTTGCCTCTTGCGTTGGTGTGCCACAAACTATAAAATCCTTCCTGAACAATAATAAGAGAGATAGAGGAAAGTTATGCAGAAAGAGGGATATCTCCGTGAGCACAAATGGAATAAGGGGATATGGCGTGATTCTCTACTCTATGCGATCATCGAGCGCGATTGGCAAGCAGGGAAAACCAGTTCTCCCCTGTTTCCTTAATAATCTTCGCGGAGCCTTGAGAGATTCACCTGCTATCAAGACAATAGTGTCGCGCCTCTTCTCGAAAGAAACGAAGCCATACTTTGACGGCAGTTGGTAAGGAGGAAACAGTTGTATAATGCATAAGCAGACTTTCGCGGTGAAATTGAGGTATCTGTTGAGCATGGAGCTCTACCAATCTGCCTGTTTTCACCTCTTGTTCAACCATGGCTCGTGTCAAGAGCGCGACGCCTTGCCCGCTCATGAGTAAGTCGTAGGCAGTTTGAGGAGGAACCTCAATAGTTGATGATGGTGCAGCGGAGAGTAGATGTGATTGCCAGCGTTTCACCTCGACATTCCAATCGATGAGAAAGAAGGGCTGGCCCTGGCTTACGATTTCCGCGAGCGTGATATGCTCTGCTTGGGCGAGGGGATGCTCGGGATACGTTACCAATATCAAAGGTTCTTTCAGGCTTAGGAGTGGAGAGAGCTCAGGATGAAAGAAGGGTCCAACCACGAAGCCAAGGTGAACATAATGTTCATAGAGCATTTCGCAGATTTCTTGTGTATGGCCGGTATGAATCGCTACATCAATATGTGGATGGTCGTGATAGAAGCGGGCAAGCGCTGTGGCAAAAAAACCTGCGGCCAGAGAAGGTAAAGTTGCGATTCTCAGTTGTCCTCTTTCTCCCTCGTGGGTTCGCCGAGCTACGTCTATTCCTGTCGTCATTGCGCGAAGCGCTGTTTGAGTATAGGGAAGAAAGCTTTGTCCAAGTTCTGTCAAAGAGAGGTGGCGGCCGTTTCGCTGGAATAGTGCTCCTCCAACCTCCTGCTCAAGTGCGCGAATCCGCAAGCTGATGGTTGGTTGGGAAACCCCCAATTTGCGAGCAGCTTTGCTGAAACTGCTATATAAAACGATTTGATCAAAGGCTTGCAGTTGATGAAGGTCCATAGGCTGTTAAGGTCTCCCTTCCGATAAAGAAAGCTTATCAAAAGTATAGCAGATATTGTCTTATTTTATAACAATGATGTCGTGCTATGGAGAGTTTTTTGAGAACGAGGGATACAGGCTGCCCCTATAATTAGGGAAAGCTACGTGTGCATAGCGAAGCAGGGATTAAAGCGAGCAGCCAGAGCTGTAAAGGCCGGTATATCAATAATGAAGCGCCTTTCTGGCTTTTCCGCAAAAGCCTTCTAATAGTCTTGCACCAGGTTTATGCTGTGCCAATACTTATTAGTTGATCTTTTGTTAGGAATATGTTGCTTAGAGATTCCGGAGATCCAGGAATCTTAGACGACGTATCTACTCAATGATTTCTAGTCTGGCCTGTTTGAAGCGGAACTGACCAGTCCCACACAGAAAAAAACCAATAGTGATATTGGTGCTCTCTTCCTGGATATCCTTGATAATTTCGTATGCTGTCCAGGCGCATGAGCCTTGGAGAGGAGGAGCCGGCCTGCGCATAAAACAGAGACTGTGCTTATGATTGCCGACGCGCAGCCAGATCTGAGCTCCTCCCACAATTCCTTCAGCTTGTACCAAGGCCGAGAAGCGCAGGCGCTTCCTTCTGTAATAATGGGCAAGGAAGCTCTGAGCTAAAGTACAGCCTTTGGTATCCCCGGCTTCTTTTGACCTGAGATAGATATATTCCTGCTCAATACCAACCTCATAGGCTTGCTTACTTCCTGTCAATTCCCATCCAACCAATTTTGTAGTGAAATCAAGGTTCGTTGGATAGGGAGAAAGAACATTTTGCCCCTGATCATCCTGATCTGTCCGTCTGGCATGAAGAACAAGCGTTTGCACGGCTGAAGTATCGCGCAGAAAGATGGCTCCATCAAACTCACGCCGCAAAGAGGCCTGACAAAAAAATATTTGCGGCTGATCCTCTCGATACAAGGCGCCAATAAAGCGAAAGAGACGAGGACCTTCTAACCAGCGGGCGGCAGCTCCCGCAGGATCGACCTGCTGGAAATCCAGCAGCCAGCGAGCAGGCCCTACCTGATTGAAGAGATATTCATAACTCTGCTCGGGAGGTGGAAGCACACGATGGGCAACTAAGAGGGAGGAACGAGCCAGCGCATCATTGCCTTCAATGGCATAACAGGTTCCCTGGTAAAAGCTCAAGGCGATGGCGCGGTAGTCAGTCTGATACCACTCGCGCAGGTAGGACCCCATACTTCTAAATGTGGTATTGGGTAAGCGATATTCTGCGTTGCCAATATGTTCATTATGCGCCCAGACAATGATCTTCGTCTCCGGGCCTGCCTCATCGAGAATACTGGCGAGATTGGTGGCCATAAAACGATCGCGCGCTGAAGAATCTTCCCCAGAAAACACGCATTCTGCTTGCATGAGAATGCGCAAGCTTTGGCGCACGTGGACAAGAGCTCTTGAAGAGAGAGCATCGCCAAATTGAGATTCATCCTCGCTCAAACGCGTGTACAGCTTCTGCAGACAGCTCCGGCAGGATCTTTTTTCCTGAGGTGAGAGCTTAATCCTCAGGGGAAGTCTGGAGAGCAGAGCAAGGCTGGCCTCTACCTCAGAGAGCTCTTGGGGCAAAAAGGAAGCAACATACGCTTTAACCGCTTCGCTGGCCAGGGAAAAGCTTTGCATATCCAGGCCAAAGAAGCTGATAATGTTGGAATGTTGTTCGTTATACTGGCGTAACCAGGTAATAACCTCTACAAATTCCTGGGTCCTGTAGACCCAATACAACTCCTTTACCAAAGTCTGTGGATCTCCTTCTCCGGCCTGAATATAGGTATTGATGCGGCTGCATTGATCCCAGGAAGCCTCAAGTGCTAAATGAGAGAAACCCATTTCTTCGATCAGGAATTTCAGGAGGCGATGCCTCATCAGCATAAATTCTTTTGTTCCATGCGTAGCTTCTCCTATGGCAACAATATGAGCATCACCTATCAGAGCTTTCAATGGGGAAAGATCCGTCAGGTTATCTTGAGGGAGATTACTTTTGAGAGGGAAGACAGCGTTACGAAGCTCAACAACCGGCTGCGCTATTTCAGACATATATACTCACTCCGCATATATTACAAGTGCAGAAGAATCAATGATGTTCTGAACATTGTATCGCAAAGAGTGCATACAGGCCACTGTTTACCACTTTTGTCTGCTATACAGGAATAATTAGAGAAAATATCAAGCTTGACCGCCTACACTGGATTGAAAATCTATTTTGCCATGTTGTAACAAAAGTTACTTTATTACGATGTATCGTGTGAGATCTCAACTATTGAATTTAGAGGTACATATGCAACAGGAGCCTCTGCCATCGCTGAACGCTAAAGCATATTTGAGCGCGCTCTATCAGCGATACGCACCAGCGCTTTTTGCCTATCTACACCGGCATTGTGGTTCGCTAGAAGATACTGAGGACCTGCTACTAGAAGTCTTTCTGGCTGCCCTAGAACGCCCACGGTTCGAGGCATTAGGCTTAAGAGAGCAGGAAGCCTGGCTCTGGTGTGTGGCACGCAATAAAGCAGTAGATTATCATCGCAAACGAGGTCGTCAGGGCATACCTCTTGACCTTGTATCCGAAGAACTATATGCGCAGGAATCTACTACGCCCGAGGTCGTATTGCTGCGCCAGGAAGAGCATGCTCTTCTTCAGGCGCATATCCGGCGTTTACCGCTTCCTCAGCAAGAAGTGGTGCGTCTGCGCTTTGCTTATGGATTGCGCAGTGCCGAAATTGCTGCACAATTGCAAAAAAGCGAGGGTGCAGTACGTGTAATGCTTTCACGAGCGCTCAAAATGTTACGAAAGATCTATGAGAATGGATAGGAGGAGAGTAATAGAGCATGTCAGAGCAATATGATCCTTTCGAGCCTTCTCGTCTAGATGAGTCAGTAGAACAACTCTCTTCCATTGACCACGCTCACAGTGAATTTTCTCAGCAAAAGCTGAGCGATCCTGGTACGCGCCTCATTCGGGACCTGCAGAGCTTGTATGGTTCTGAGTATAGGAGCTATCAGCAAGCCATGCGCCGGGTTGAAAATCGCCTGCTAGAGCACTACAGCGCGCGGAAAGAGCAGAGCCCGACACTGGTTCCCTCACCTTCAGCAACCCGGCTCTTTGTAGAGAAAAGAGCCCGGCCAGAAAGAAAAGTGAGCATGGAAGATAAACATTCTTTATCGCCTATGATACCAAAGGCTAGGCGATCAGTTGGTATTCTGGTTGCCATAGCAGCCCTGGTCATTCTTATAGGGGGCTTGTTTCTTGTGCAAAACTATCGCCAGCAACAGTTAACAAGGGAGGGATCGGGAAGGGAATCAGTAGTAACGGCTACGCCGCCAAAAGCTACGCCAGCTTCAAGGAAGGTAAGCAACATTGGGAAGACGCTCTATACCTCGGTCGGCAATAAGGTGGGCTTCAATGGGCTGGCCTGGTCGCCGGATAGTACGCGCGTAGCCTCTTCGACGATTGAGGGTGCGCAGATCTGGGATGCCACGAGCGGGAAGCATCTTGTGAATGTGCAATTTGACAATCCTGAAGCTTTCCCAAATGGGCTGGCTTGGTCGCCAGATAGCCAGCTTCTTGCCATTGCCAGCAGCCAGGCGCTGTTCATAGTCAACGGCCAGACAGGGGCTATAGTGCAAACGCTTCAGGCGCAGGGAACAGGGATTGCATATCAGGGAGGTAGCAAAATCTACCATACATCTTTGCGGCCCACGGGCAGTGGAGAGGGCTTCAGAAGCGTTGCCTGGTCGCATGATGGTAACTTCATTGCGGCCTCAGTCAGTGCAGGGAGCGGTGGCTATATTGAGATTTTGAACGCAAAGACCTTCGAGCTCGCCTATACCTTTAATCTTAATAACAATTACGTTCCGACTACTCTGGCCTGGTCTGGCGATGGTCGTTACCTGGCTGCCAATGTTTTCAGTTCAGAGCCAGGGAATCAGACGGTTTCTCAGAATAAGCAGGTCATGATCTGGGCCTGGAATATTCCCGCACGTCAGATCGTGTTTCAAAAACCTGGTGGTACAGGTTCGGATAGTCCGCTGGAGTTTCAGCCTGCCAGCCATAACCTGGCTTTTGTTTCGGCCATACAAACATCTTCAATCGAAGTCTGGAATGTGGGAACCGCGAAACTTGTCACACAGTATAAAGCAGCGAGCTCCGGGCCCTTAGCCTGGTCGCCAGATGGCCAGTGGCTGGCATATGCGCAAAGTTCACAGGTGAAGATCCTAGATAGCAAGAGCGGCCAGACGCTCTATACCTATGAAGGTCATAAAGCGAACGTGTGCCAGTTAGCCTGGTCTCCCAACGGAAACTATATAGTTTCGGGTGAAGGGCAAACAGAGGCCAAGGAAATGGTCGCGAAAGTATGGACAGCTGGCTAAGGGGCAATGGTTGAGCGTAAACCACGTATATAGCATGGTAAGCTCCCTAAGTTTTGAGTGGAGGAATGAGGTCTTTCGCTATCCCATGTTGGAGAAGTGGAAGGCCTCGGAATGATTGTTGAGTTGACCACAAATTATTTTACCTCAGGGCTGCTTTCATCCTTGCCCACTTTCTTCTTCTGCTTGCGGACCCGTAGATGTGCGCGTCTCGTGCACAGCGCCGTTGTGTTCGATGGTTCGACTGATCTTGAGGCCTGGATCGCTGGAGAGACCAATGGCGATAATCTTTCTTGCCTTGATGCCGATCATCTCAGGAGAAATCTGCCTGGCCCCGAATTTCAAGCATGCGTGCGCGATATGGAGAGAGGGAGACAATATCATCCACAACGAAGGCTGCGTGCCCATTTTTCACGATGTTGCGGTACTTTAAAGATGTGGGCAGTGCTCGCCCAACGATATCGATGCTATCGAAATGAATCTGCAAAAGATAGTATTATTGGATAATTTTCGCGCTGCTTGAAAATGCATGAATAGTATTATTATTGCATACAAAATTGGCATTTGATAGAATAATTGCTTATCTCTGCTTACATACTTCTTATGGACGTATCTTCTTCTGCAAAGCAAGCTGTTAGTACATTTGGCATAGCCAAAATTTCTTCTTTTGTCTTTTACCAGAAGGTAAGATTACTACATAAACTGATTCTAGAACGCCCTGAGCGTGACACGTAGGTGTTAGCTTCCCTGCTTGAAGAGTGCTTGTTATGAATCGTACCCCTACAAGAATCTAATACTTTTAACTTAAAGCAAAAATTTATCTGTTTTTTAATAGATTTTTAACATCTGTCACTTGTTTATTGCTGAGAAATTGCGTATAAATTAATCCGTACCTCCTGGCTTTACTGCATGTTCCTATTAAAAAATTAATAAGAGGACTTTTCTATACCTCGAAACAACCGTGCAGTTTTAACAGTCTGGGCTCGTAAAACATGTCATGGAGGAGCAAGGAAGCAATTACCTTTTCTCTTGAAAGCTGGAGAACAGGGAAAATATGGATTTATATTAAGAGAGGCAAGATATGGCTCTACCTTCACCCGACAAACCTCGACGCGCGCCATTACCATCGGAACACTATATTCCTCAGACGATGCCGCGAGTTCTCACTAAGTGGGATTTACTGGCTTTCTACACTCCCATGATGTTTCTTATCACCAATGCCGTACTCTCGGCCAGCGGGGGAGTAGTGGGATTGACCTATACTATTGTGGGAGCTGTACTATTTTTTGTCCCGTGTGTTATTGCAACCAGACAGCTTGTTACGATGTTCCCGCATGAAGGATCGCTCTACAATTGGACGTACCACGCGCTTGGTAGTGGAGCTAGCTTCTTTGTTGGACTGTGCTACTGGCTCAGCTGCGTCCTCGCCCCGGTCACCTCTGGAAACGTAATGGTCACTATTCTGCAAGGCATCAATCCCCGCTGGCTGACCGAGCCCTGGCAGCAAGGAACGCTGATGATCCTCATCCTTATGTTTGGGGCTTTTCTTGCCACGCAGAGGCTGCGCGCTTTGCAACTGCTCATCAGAGCGGGAGCCATTATGACCGTATGCGCGGCCTTGCTAGTAACCTTATCGGCAATAGTGTGGCTCATCTCGGGGCATCATGCCATGACAGACTTTTTCAAAGCTGGAGATTGGGCAATTACGCCCGATAACTTTGCCCTCTTTGGAATTGTTACGCTCAACTTCATTGGGGCCAGTGGACCGGTCACCATGGCAGGCGAGGTGCGCGAGAGCCAGGACAAGAAAAAAGAGATAGTGCGCCATCTCTCCTGGGGCTCGGTGCTTACATTTGCCAACTATTTTCTCGTTACCCTTGCCGTTCTGATCATTCGAGGCACAAATCTCAGTCAGGATGCTAATCAATCGTTTGTCGTGGTTGGCGTGGTTGATATGACTCTCGGCAAGCTATTGGGAAGTGTAACGACTGTCTGTGTCTTGATGTTTTGCATCATGGCGAGCATTTTATACGCGCTCATCTCATCGCGGCTCCTGTTAGTTGCCAGCATCGACCAGCGCCTGCCTAAAAGTCTGGCCCAGCTCAATAAGAACCGCGCACCAGCAGTCGCCATATGGTTTCATACCTTGATGGCCTCTATTCTGGTTGTGGTCATCTTTATTGTAGGGCCGAGCGTCATTGCCGGTAATAAGACGTTGCTAGCTACGCAGATCCAGACCGTCGTCTCTGCTGCCCTGACCGCCATCTGGACGCTCGCGACCATCTTTTACTTTATAAATCTCTTTTTCCTCTGGTACAAAGATCGTAAGTTCTTTAATGCTCAGCGCATATTTCCCCGCATAGTATTGTGGACCAGCATTATCGTGGGCACTGTGACCTGTATATTGACGCTTATCAGTATATTTGTTTATCCCTGGCTCCCTGCGCAGGTAATGAACGATGTTACCTGGAAGATATCAGTTACCCTGATAACCCTTTTCTGCCTGATTGCTGCCTTGATAGTCAGCCCGATAGCCGCCAGCCAGGCTGATTGGGAAGCCTTAACTACATCTAACACGTAATCTGGACCTGTTGAGGCTAGTAGGGAGATTCTGAGCAGAAGAGTACTTGAAAATAGCTAAAACATCTTTTATCATGCTTTCGGAGGATATAACAGAAGAGCAAAAAATTTTGCAAGTTTTATTAGCTGTTCTTATCACACTCGAATTTTGTTTTTATAATTTATTCGGTTATGGTGCTCTTTTTGCTGGGAGGTATGGATGCGAGAAACGGCATAAAGCTAGAAGGGTAACCGTAAAATCGGAAGTTTGGATAAGGCGGCGAAACGGAAGCAGGAGAAGGATCTGGAATAGAGAACCCCTTTGGTACATGTATAATGTTCAACCCACTCTTGAATATTAAGAGTAAGGAGGTTTCATGTCTACAGAGCAAATCACACCAACGGCTGCTCCCGCCCAACGGCTGGGACGCCCTATTCTCTCAACCTGGGAAGCAATTGCGCAATCCCTGGCGATCGGACCCATTTTTAGCGTCGCCTTTGTGGCCACGCTCGTTATCGGTGCCGCAGGTATTTCCACGCCGATTTCCTTTCTGCTCGCGGCGATAGGAATGCTCAGCGTGGGCTGGAT
This sequence comes from Ktedonosporobacter rubrisoli, assembly GCF_004208415.1. Taxonomy (GTDB): domain Bacteria; phylum Chloroflexota; class Ktedonobacteria; order Ktedonobacterales; family Ktedonobacteraceae; genus Ktedonosporobacter; species Ktedonosporobacter rubrisoli. The sequence continues at coordinate 1,981,209 of NZ_CP035758.1, forward strand.
GATCACCCTCTATGCCCGGCGCTATGCGGGGGCGGGAGCCATTTACGACTATCTGCGCCGCATATCACCAGTAATAGGTATAGTGGCTGCCTGCCTCTATTTTACGGGCATTTTGGTCTTGGCTGGAATAGGAGGCTATCCGGCGATTGGCCTGCTCACTTCGACGCTATTCCATACAGCCTTCGGGCTCTCCTTGCCCTGGTGGATTTACGCAATAATCGCTATCTGTGGCATATTTCTCTTAAACCACTTTGGGATCAGGATCACGACGCGCGTACAACTTGTACTCACAGGACTTTCGACTCTTCCGTTATTATTCCTGGCCCTTGTCATCATTGTTAAGGGAGGAGATGCTGGCAACTCCCTGGAGATGTTCAATCCGGCACATGCCTCAGTTTCTGGGTTGTTCCAGGGCATTCTCTTTGCCATCACCATGTTTATTGGCTTTGAGGCCTCTGCCTCGCTGGGTGAGGAGACGGCGGACCCGCGCCGCTCGATTCCGCGCGCCATTGCTGGCACAGTCATTATCGCTGCTGTATTCTATTTAATTATCACCTATGCTTCGGGCATCGGCTTTGGCCTGGCTCATGCCGATCAGTGGGCCAAAGATGGCTCACCGCTCGATACTCTGGGTACGCGCTATGTCGGTCCCTGGCTGGCTGTTTTGATAGATATCGCAGTAGTAATCGATGTTATCGTCTCAGTGAGCGCCTTTACCGCGACCACAGCGCGCGGCATCTTTGCGCTCGCTCGTCATGGCTTCTTGCCTCAAGTGATGGCGCGCACAACGAATTTTCGCACAAGGCCAGATACGCCCCTGGGCGGCAACCTGTTTGTCTTTTCCTGTGCCGTAATCGTGACAATCTTCCTTGCCATCATTGGCGCGGACCCCATGACCGCTTTTAACATCTTTGCCTCCTGGGGAACGATTCTGATTACCACCATCTATCTTGTGCTTGTATTGTGTGCGGTAACTATTTTGCGCGAGGAGCCGAAGAAATGGTGGCGCTGGATTATTTTCGTCATCGCTCTGATAGCCCCTGTGCTTGGCTTGTATGGAAGCGTTATCCCCTTCCCGCAGTGGCCTAACAATATCGCCCCTTTCGGCTCCCTGGCTGTAATCGTCATTGCTGCAATCTGGGCCTTCGTCGTGCGTAGCAATAAGCCCGAACTGCTTGCAGAAGCTTCTAAGGCGCACGTCTGGGAAGATGAGCCGATTAGCGTTGTGGCGGCTGAGGGAGGCACGATACCTGAGGAAGATGAAGAGGCCTCTGCGCAGCCCGCCCAGGAATAGGCCGCTCACCGCTGCTTGCGCCCTCAGGGATGCGCTGAGTCAGGTAGCGCAAGAGAATATATAGTATATTGAAGATATTCGTAGTTTGTCTCAGGTCTCGTGGGCATGTTAGTTCTTGTTGAGGAGCTACTCAGAGGAGAGTAGCCTCCTCTTTCTAGAAAGGCGTATTTATGTCAACCCAGGTAAAAGGCTCCCCAGCCGTTATAACCCATCCATTAGAGCCCTTAACTCCTGAAGAGATCAGAACAGCTGTTGCGATGGTCAAGGCTGAGCGCTCCTTGAGTGAGCTTGTGCGCTTTGTCTCGGTGGCGCTGTATGAGCCTTCTAAGCAGGAGGTGCAGGCTTTTAGGGAAGGCGATCCTGTTGTACGCAGAGCATTCATGGTATTGCTCGACAAATCTGAAGAAACAAGTGCCACGTACGAAGTAATTGTGAACATCAGTGAGGGCAAGATCGAGTCCTGGAAGCACATATCCGGCGTTCAGCCCTCGATCATGCCCGAAGAGTTCCTGGCCTGTGAGCAGGCTGTCAAGGAGCACCCCGATTTTCTGGCGGCCTTAGCGAAGCGGGGCATTACCAACCTGGACCTGGTGTATGTTGATCCGTGGTCGGCTGGCAACTATGGGGTAGCAGAAGAGAACTCGCGTCGTATCCTGCGCACAACTGTGCATACGCGTGTCAACCCTGATGATTCCCAGGAGAATAGCTATGCCCATCCCGTCGAGGGTTTGCATGCGCTCTTTGACTTGACGACCATGCAGGTGATAAGGGTTGACGATTATGGCGTAGTGCCCGTACCGCCAGAGCCCGGGAACTATGTAAATGCAGTACAGCCTCGGGAGACGCTCAAGCCATTGGAGATAGCGCAGCCCGAGGGCCCAAGTTTTCGCGTAAATGGGCATCATGTCGAATGGGATAACTGGACATTGCGTCTGGGTTTTGCTCCGCGCGAGGGGCTTATACTCTATGACATCGGCTTTAAAGAAAATGGTAAGGTCCGACCGATACTTTATCGGGCCGCGCTTTCCGAAATGGTGGTACCCTATGGCGATGCCAGCCCGAGCCATAGTCGCCAGAACGCCTTTGATGTTGGTGAATATGGCGTGGGAACCCTGGCCAATGCGCTTAAGCTGGGCTGTGACTGCCTGGGCACTATCTACTATTTTGATGCCCATATGGCCGATGCCGATGGAAATGTCTTGACCCTGCCCAATGCGGTGTGTATGCATGAAGAAGACTATGGCATTCTGTGGAAGCATTTCAATTTCCGCACTGAACACACGGAGGTCAGGCGTTCACGCCGCCTGGTAGTCTCGTTTATTGCTACGGTTGGCATCTATGAGTATGGTTTCTTCTGGTATTTCTATCAGGATGGCTCGATTCAGCAGGAAACCAAGCTGACAGGAATTATGAATGTTGCCGCGATTGCCCCAGGCGAAGAGCCAAAGTATGGAAAGCTGATAGCGCCGCAACTATACGCCCCGCATCACCAGCATTTCTTCTGCTTCCGCCTGGATACAAATGTCGATGGTGCGCGCAACACAGTGGTTGAGGAGCAGACCGTGGCAGTACCCGAAGGGCCTGAGAATCCTTATGGCAATGCCTTCTATGTGCAGGCCACGCCGCTTAGAACAGAGCTAGAGGCTCAACGCGATATCGACCCGTGCAGAGGGCGCACCTGGAAAATAATCAATCCTGATGTGCATAATCCGGCGACGGGCGAGGCGGTGAGCTATCAGCTGATGGCGGGCACCAATGTCTTGCCCTTCGCACACGAATCCTCAAGTTTCTTGCAGCGCGCCGGCTTTACCAAGCATCACGTATGGGTCACGCCATATGATCCAGAGGAACGCTATCCGGCTGGCAACTATCCCAACCAGCATAAGGGCGGCGATGGCTTGCTGGCCTGGACGAAGGCTGACCGTTCGATTGAGCATACGGATCTTGTGCTCTGGCATACGGTGGGAGTTCATCATATCGCGCGTCCAGAAGACTGGCCGGTCATGCCGGTTGCCTATGCTGGCTTTATGCTGCGCCCCAACGGTTTCTTTGCCCAGAGCCCTGCCCTTGACGTTGCGCCACAGGCAGAAAAGGAACATGGCTCACATTGCTGTGAACATGAATAAACCTGGGAGCAAGCAGACGAAAACAGTAAGGCGTTGTGTGTAGTGCGGGGGATGGGTTGGGCAGCTCTGGCAGTTGCCCAGCCGATGAGTACCGTAGTTATAGGGACGAGGGTACAGGTAAAGCGCCCTCGCTGCTTATCTTGATAGCATCAGGGCTATCGGCAAGCAAGGCAGGGGCCAGGCGGCGCAACGAGCGCAAGCGCTTGAGTCCCTGCTCTGTCATGGCATAGCTGTAGGGTTTGTAGTGATATGTATTGACTATCTCTCCCAAGGGCGTAAAGCCAATTCTGCTGATAATTTGCTCACCCTCGGCAGTGACCGCCAGCCCATAGATCGCCTCGATCGTATATCCTTGTTCATAAAGCAAGCAAATAACCGAGGCGAAAGAGCCAGCAAGCCGCCCGGCATAGAATTTTCGCGCGTGAGCTGGCAAGCTAGCATCCACAGCTCCGGCGGCGAGATAGAGATGCGCTGGCTCTCCCTGTTTGAAGGGCAGTACATCTTCAAATGTGATCTCACTATCAAAGCGCTGGCCTGCCAGAATTGCGGAGAGAAAGGCACTTGAAAGGCTGAATAAAGAGAAGCCGCCTATAATCTGTCCGTCGTCTTTGAGCGTCCAACAACTGTAGGGGCATTTGAGCAAGCTGTAGCAATCTTCGCGTTTTCCTAACCCTTCATCACCGAAATAGTGAGCATAGATCTCCCAGGAAGCTTCTAAATCCGTAAGAGAGGTTGGTGCTAAGGTTAGCGTCATGAAATGTATTCTCCTCTGTGTCTGTGAAAGTGATGGCAAAAGTTTTGCCTGAATAGATGATCCCTATCCCCGTAAGCTCCACGGCCAGAACGTTATGCAAGAAGAAATACATCTATTATGAAGGTTGAAAGTTAAATAAAATCAAATTTATTTTTGTTTGAATCTCCATAACATATAGTATAAGCGTGTTTTCAATCGTATTACTTCTATCTAGTGTTTTGTCAAACATCATGTGATGAGGGCGCCGCCTGAGGCAGCACAAGAACGAGAACTGGAAAGCCCTGTTTTTCTGCTGTGATACATTGACATATAGCAAACTAGTTGGTAATATGTAAAGGTAGAAAGATTTTTTGGGTAAAGAGAGGCGAAAAGTGAGTAATCTTCTTGTACCGGTAGCTCTTATCGAAAAACTTGCACCTCATCCCAACGCTGATGCGCTAGAATTGGCCCAGGTACTGGGCTGGCAAATCGTGGTGAAGAAAGATGCATATCATGTGGGGCAGAAAGTTGTCTACTTTCCCATCGATGCGATCTTGCCGCTTGAAATCAGCGAACGCTTTGGCGTGACGAAATACCTGAGCAAGCAGCGTATACGCTGTGCTAAGCTGCGGGGCGAGCCATCCTTTGGCCTTGTGGTGGAACCTGATGATGAGAATTGGACCATAGGTCAGAATATGGCCGAGTACTATGGAGCTACTCGCTATGAGCCGCCAGTACGTCCGGAGGCAGGGGATATGGAAAAGGATCATCCACTTTTCCAGGAGTATACTGAGATCGAGAATTTGCGTAACTATCCCGATATCTTTACTCCTGGCGAGGCAGTAGTGCTGACAGAAAAAGTGCATGGCACGAACTGTCGTGTGGGGATGATCGAGGGTGAGATGATGGCAGGTTCTAAGTCTCTGCGCCGCAAGCGACCAGAGAATGAGCAGTTTGCCCGGAACATCTACTGGTTCCCTTTTCACCTGGCGCCTGTTCGCAGCTTGCTCGAAGAACTGGGCAGCTCTCACCAGCAGGTGATCCTCTATGGAGAAGTGTATGGCAGCAAGATTCAGTCGCTTCACTATGGTTTGAAGGAACGCTTAGGCTTTCGGGCCTTCGATCTTTGTATCGATGGCAGATATCAAGACTGGCCAGACTTCCTGGCGCTTTGCCAGCGCTATGGTGTGGAGACGGTCCCGATTGTCGCAGAGATTCCCTTTCAGATGGAGGAGATTAAGCGTTTGAGCAACGGTCCTACGTTGATAATGGCGCAAGATGCCCATCTGCGTGAGGGGCTCGTTGTCAAACCGGTCCATGAGTATAGTCATCCTGAACTGGGGCGTGTCATTCTCAAGTACGTGAGCGACGACTATCTGTTTAGCAAGAATACTGACTATACCGATCGCTGAACAGAGAGATCTGGATGTCGCTTAGCTTCAACTTTTTTCAAAGTTCCACATGCACATACGACTGCATGTTCAGGCACAGTCAGCTTGTATGTGGAACTTCTCCTCCCCAGGATGAAGGTTAGACGTGCTTGTCGTAGAAATGCTGCATGAGGGGGAGCGATCTGAAAGACTATGAGCCCTTGTTTACAAAGTCTATGATCACCTGAGCCGCATTGCCGACGCCGTTTTCAGCCCGAAGCTGCTCGCCGATCCACGCGGCTTTCTTACGCATAGCCTCATCAGAAATGGCTTGTCGAATGGCCTGAGCGAGAGAATCCGCTGTCAACTGTGAGAAAGGGATGGGTGCTGGACCCACGCCAAGCTCTGCCACACGTTTTCCCCAGAAAGCTTGATCTATTCCAGAGAGATAAGGAAGTACGATAGTCGGGATACCTGCACGTAGCGTAGCCCCTGTCGTCCCGGCGCCTCCATGATGAACCGCTGCAGCTACGCGAGGAAATAGCCAGTCATGGGGGATGTGATCTACAAGAAAAATCTGTTCCGGCAGGTTGGTGGATGGGAGATGCTTTCTATTGGCAATGAGGATGGCCCGAACTCCGGCTTGCTTGATTGCTGCCTTGAGCAGATCGAGCATTGCATGAGAATAGAGGCTGCGCATGCTGCCAAAGCCAATGGAGATTGGTGGAGTGCCAGCTTGCAGGAAAGCCGACAATTCGGCTGAGGGCTGAAAAGCGCTAGCTGGAGGCAAAAACCAGTAGCCGGTGAGATGAATATGCTCGCCCCAATCGGAAGGTCGGGGCACAATCGTGGGGCTAAGACCGAAGAGGATAGGTTGAGCTTTCCCGTGTAATGGAGCCAAAAAGCCTTGCATGTCGAGATTGGGCAAGTGGAGTTTTTCGCGTCGCCAGGCATTGAGCGAGTGCTGCACAAATAGCCAGGTGAGGCGCTCACTCCAGCTATAGGTGAGGCGATTGTACCAACCACCCAGGGGAAGAGCGGGGGCCCGATTAGATGGAAAGGTTGCTGTCGGGATCATGACAGGCTGGAAAGCGGCAAGGAGAGCAGGGATGCCTAATTTTTCTGCAACGTGGGGCGCAGCAAGGAAAGTCGAAAAGGAGTAGAGGAGCAGATCAGCTCCCCGAGCCAGCTCGGGAACTATATCCCGTACAAGCTGCAAAAAAATTTTTTGGGCGCGGCGCTGTTCTTTCAAGCGATGTTTGTGCAAAGATGTTGTCGCTTTATCTTCATTCATCGTATCTTGTTTTATCACTGAGAATAATTTCAATGGTGTGGTGACGCAAGGCAGCCCCCAGGCTTCGACAAATGGGCGAAATTCGGCTGTAGTGCCGAGAGAAACGTCAAAGCCAGCTTGCTGTAATCCTAGCCCCAGGGCTACATAAGGTTGGACGTCGCCCTGTGAGCCCAGAGCAAGCAAGCGAATATGCTTTACTGATTTTATGGACACTGAGATAACACTCCTTGTATTTGTACTATGGTCGTAGCAGACGAAGAAGTATCTGTGCATCAGGGAATTGCTCACGAGCATGATCCTGGCGAAAAGCGGCTTCAATCGCAAAGCCCTGCAGACAAGACTGAATGGCGATGACAAGCTGATCAGGATTGCCCGTGGCCACTTGCCCAGCTTCCTGGCCTTCCACAATGAGCCTGCGCAGCTCTTGATGGGATGTTCGGCTCAACTGATAGACCAGGCTGCGGAGCTGCTCATGGGCGGGCTCATTGATCAGTACCTGGGTCATAAACAGAATGACCTCTGGATGCTTATACACCCAGATCATGGCACGAGAAAGCCACCACTCAAGACGCTCCCAGGGCGTACCCGGCATCTCAAGCACTTCCCTGATATGTTGAGCGCTGGCCTCCATCTCGCGTTGGATTAAAGCCGTGAAAATTGCCTCTTTATCAGGAAAGTAGTGATAGACAGAGCCATAGCCCATCTTAGCGGCGGTCGCGATATCAGTCATTCTTGTAGCCGCCAGACCTTTCTGTACAAAGACTGGTAGGGCCGCGGCAAGGATGCGCTCTTTTTGCTCTTCATGAAGGCGTTGATTGGCCTGAGCGGAACGTGGTGACATAAGTCCCTCTTTTCGATTGATATGTCGATCTAAAAACTAGAGAAAGTATACCAGAAAAGAGGCCCTTAAGCAAGGGATTATAGCTTTCGCGAAATTGCTGCTATGTGAGCGCCGCACGAAGATGGAAAGTGGTATGCTGATTTTTGGCGTGAAGTGGCTCTATTCAATAACTCAAGCATGCTGTAGGATGAGCTCAGGCCGAAACACTACTCTAGACGACCCACTAGCAGATTGCTCTGTAGTCAAGGAGAAGAGATCCATGCCAGAAACACAAGATAACGATATGAGTGCGCTACAAAAGAGGCGCCATGTTACCCTGGAACAAGCCCAGGCTGCCTTACCAGAACAGGGCTTGCGCTTTGTCTCTATGCTCACGCACGGCAGTTTGCTGGTTGAATACTACGCGCCGCGCGGAAAGGATCTGCAAACTCCGCATACGCGCGATGAAATCTATGTAGTCATGGAGGGGCGAGGCTGGTTCGTTAACGGAGAAGAGCGCCATACATTTGGGCCCGGGGACGTAATTTTTGTGCCTGCAGGTGTGGTTCATCGTTTCGAGGACTTTACTGACGATCTGGGCGTCTGGGTCATCTTCTATGGACCTGAAGGCGGAGAGGCCAGTTAATATAATATTTTCTACTACCTGCTGGCGGGAGGGCGCTTCCCTGGGACCGGAAGCCCTTCCCGCTTTTATGCTTCGCCTGTTTCTGCTTCCCACTATAGCGCCTCGCCAGCACAAATATAAATCTTAGGCTTGCTGCGCGTCATACCCGCCTTCTCTTTGCTTGAACTGCATGTTTTTGACTTCCCCTTCTACCATTTACATCAATTTTATTGAATTGTGATATCAAAAACAATTTCTTGACTTGATATATCTGACACGATACACTAAAAGGTAAGTAGTCAATTTGTGTTCTGGTTTAATTGAAAAGCAATTGAGATAAAAAAGTTTTTTCAGGCTTGAGAACAGAGTAGGAGTGACTGCACTGCCGGTGTAGAAATGCCTGATGGCTGGCAAGAGATAGTATATCAGGCGGCCTCTTGTTCCCAGGTGGGAGATACCTGTAACTGGAAAAGCGAGTGGAGGTAATAGGATTATGACCCAACAGAGCGAGCGCCCACGAGTGCGTTTTGCCATGATTGATGTCTTTGCCGGCGAACCTCTTGCCGGAAACCCTATGGCGGTGATAGCAGATGCCCAAACGCTTGACCTGAAGCATATGCAGCTGATTTCGCGCGAATTTAATCAGTCAGAGAGTACCTTTCTGCTACCGCCGACGCGGCCAGGGGCTGATTGGCGCTTGCGCTCTTTTACAATTACGGGGGCCGAAGTTTTCGGGGTCGGACACCACACCCTGGGTGCATGGTGGTGGCTGGCCGAAAGTGGTCAATTAGCGCTTTCGGCTCCCTCTAATACCTTTGTCCAGGAGGTTGGGGAGAGCCTGTTACCTATCGAGATCCTTGCCAAGAATGGTCGACCACTGGCCATAAGGATGCAGCAAGAGCCGCCAGTGTTTGGGGCAATATATAAGGATCACCGGGAGCTCTCCGCAGCCCTCAATATTCCAGAGAGTAGCTTCACGCTAGAACAACTGCCGGCCCAGGTTGTCTCTACTGGCGTGGCTCATCTCATGGTGCCGATAAAGAGTCGCGAGGTGCTCTGGCAAGTGCGCCCGGACAGTCAAGGGCTGCTCGCCATCCTTAAGAGCTGTGGAGCTGAAGGCTGCTATCTGTTCAGCCTTGATCCCATCGATTCTGTGGCCACAGCCCACGCGCGTTTCTTTAATCCTACTGTTGGTATTGCCGAAGATCCGGCCACAGGAAGCGCAGCCGGTCCGCTGGCCTGCTACCTTGTAGCTCAAGGGCGTGCCGAGGAGGGTAAGCCTCTATTTATTGAGCAAGGCCATGTGATGGGCAGGCCCAGCTTGATAGAAGTACAGGTACAAGGCAGTGAGGTCAAGATTGCTGGTCAGGGCGTTATTGTCGCCGAAGGAAATCTTTATCCCAGCTTATGAAGCGCTAGAAAGAGTATATGGTGAGAGATTACGAGATCTTTGAACCTGGCGAATTCACTTTACAGTCGGGCATCACTTTGCCAGGTGTACGTCTGGCTTATAAAACCTATGGAACCTTGAATGTACAGAAAAGCAACGTGATTGTTTATCCCACGGCTTTCGCCGATCAGCATTATAACAACGAATGGTTGATCGGCGAAGGTATGGCGCTTGATCCCAACAAATACTTTATCATTGTGCCCAATGCGCTCGGCAATGGCCTCTCTTCATCGCCGAGCAATACGCCACCTCCTTTTGATCGGGCCAACTTTCCGCACGTCACAATCTACGATGACGTGCGTTTACAACACCAATTGCTGACCCAGAACTTTGGCATTGAGAAGATAGCACTGGTTACGGGCTGGTCGCTTGGTGCGCTACAAACCTTTCAGTGGGGAGCTAGCTATCCAGAAATGGTTGAGCGTATTGCGCCATTTTGTGGTACAGCAAAGACCTGGCCACACACCTTTGTCTTCTTTGAAGGTGTAAAGGCACCTTTGTTGGCTGATGCTAGCTGGAGCCATGGCCAGTATACAGCACCACCGGCGGCAGGGCTACGCGCTATCGGTCGCGTGTATGCTGGGTGGGGCTTTTCCCAGGCCTTCTACCGCGAAGCCTGTTATTGGCAGCTGGGATATCAAGGTCTAGAAGATTTTCTTGCCGGTTTCTGGGATAATAACTTTCTCAAGCAGGATGCCAATGATCTGTTGGCCATGCTCAAGACAGGACAGCAGGCCGATCTCAGCGCCAATGCTATGTATCAGGGAGACTTTGAGAAAGCCCTCAAAAGCATCAAAGCGCGAGCTGTCATTATGCCAGCCAGGACCGATCTATACTTCACAATTCAGGATAGCGAGTACGAAAGTGGCTTGATGCCTCGCGCGACTTTTCGCCCAATCGAATCGATCTGGGGTCACTTTGCCGGCCGCGGCATCAATCCCGTCGATACTAAATTTATCGATGATAACCTCAAGGCTTTGCTGGCTGAATAAAGCCAGCACCCCTTGTAAAACAGCGGGAATGCTATTGTGAACCATGCCTGCGGGCTTCCACAACTGGAGAGACCCTTTGGCGGAGCTCCTGCAGAAACTGTTCTTGTCGTGCAAAGACCGCGAGATGGCCTGCTTGTTTGAGCAGAGCAAATTCTTTGTGGGGGACCTCAAGCTCGTCAAAGTATTTTTTTGCTGCGGCGGTTGGCGTGACGGCATCGGTATCGCCCTGGAAGATGAAGAAAGGTACCTCAAAGCGCATGCCAAGAGGACGCAGGTCAATCGTCGCCATCTCCTTAGCCAATTGATTGGCAGAAAATTTCATGCCTCCAAACATGTCAAAGATGTCACGAAGCGTATAGCCGGGCGAGGTAAGCATGGCCGGGAGGATAATATCCGTAACCATATTGGGGATGGTCGGATTGGCTTTAATTGTCCATTGGACTAGCTGGCCGGCCTCCTTGTGGCTCCAGCGGTCAGGATCAGGACTTATTTGCTCGACTGCTTGCACACCTTTTGTATTGCCATACTGGCGTAGCCAATCAAGAGTTAGCTGGTACGAGAGCTTTGCGGCTTCTGAGCCACCAGTATTTTGATCGGTGCCAATATAGGCCCAGAACAGATCTGGCCGGCGTTTGGCCATGATGGTGCCAACAATGCTGCCCAGCGAGCTCCCAATCAGGATAATCTTTTCCTGTTCAAGATGCTTGCAGAGGTATTCTACAAGCTCAAGCCCATCGCATACGAAGCGCTCAAAGCTCAGCTGGCCTGTCCCAGATTTTCCGGTTTTGTGGAATGTTCTGCCTGTGCCTGGCTGATCCCACTGCACTATCGTGAAGTATTTTTCCCACGAGCGCAAGGTAGAGGCAAAGATTGTGTAGGTCGAGCCCGGACCGCCATGTATAAACAACAAGACCGGGTTGGCACGATCCTCGCCGCGTATCGTGACCCATTGCTCGATGCCTCCAATCTTGATAAATCGCTCTTCCACGATACCATGCGGCGTAGTGATCTGTAATCTGCGGGCAAGTTTTTTCTGCTGACTTTTGCGTGTAAGAAATGTGCTTAACATATTCGTTTTCATACTATTTTGCGCTTTCTTTCAAGTCTATAAAGCTGATGAGTATTAGCCATGAGCGTCTTGCGACTGTAAAGAGTATAGAGATTGCGGAGCGTGAAATACCCACTCTCCCGGGTAGTTTGATAGGTAGTCGAGGTGAGAAGAGACGAGTAGGTAAGGATTTTTTTGCGTGGTACAGGGACAAGATGAACGATGGTGGGAAAGTAGGCTCAGGACGCTTGTGCAGAGTGCGGCGCGCAAATGGCCAGCCCTTATTTGAGGTGAAGCGTATGTGCGGCCTCGCTGGCTTGCAGGCGATTGCTCACGCCGAGCTTTTGGTAAATATGCTTGATGTGGTACTTTACCGTATTGATCGAGATAATCATTTCGTGAGCGATCTCCTGATTGCTCCGGCCGGTAGCTATCAGGCTTAACACACGCTTTTCCTGAGCGGAGAGCGGTTCAACCTGTCGGGTAGTATCGGCCAGGGTGGCCAGGCTAAGTTGAGCCTCAGCGCTGACCACCTCATCTCCCAGCCAACGCGCATCCAGGAGGGCTTGCTGGAAATATTTTTTTGCAGCCTCCTGCTCGCCCAGCGCCAGATAGGCCTTGCCCAGAGTGAGCAGAATATCCACGGCGAGGAACTTATTGCCGGGTGGAACATTATCGGTAAGGGCCTGCAAAAGCAGCTGACGTGCTTCCGCAAAGAGGCCTTGACTCAGCTTATCTCTGCCCACGAAATAGAGGCATGCTGCTCGATACATCTGCAAGCCGGGATTCAGGGGGCCGGATGGAGGCAGGAAAGCGAGTGCCTGCTGGGCGAAATTGACGATGGAGGCAAAGGGCTCCTGGTCGAGGAGCGCACTTAAGGCCCGGTGTCCCCAGATGGCCCCCAGCCAGAAAAGCTCACCCCGCTTGCGCCATCCCTCCTCAGCCATGGAAAGTAAGGTCTCAACGCGCCTGTCTGCGGATTCTGGCAAGATAGCAGTTAGCTCGGCGGCCAGCAGCGCATCAGCGGCAACCCAGAGCTTGACCGGAAAGCGTAGCTCGGTAGCAAAGAGGAAGCAGAGGAGCGGATGCGCGTCCAGCACTGCGGCGGGAAGTTGTTCTAGCCAGCCCAGCATGCTTTGAGGGGAGCCAAAATTGTGCTCGTGGAACTGCTCAATCAGCCGGGCGGCCCGCTCTATGTCCCGCGCCAACCAGGCGGCCTCTATTGCTTCCGCGAGCATGCCTTCCTGCTCGTACCATGCGCTAGCTTTTGCCGATAAGCTTTGTAGCACTTCCTCACCCAGGCGGTAGCTGGCTTCCCGGCGCATGGCTTCGGCGAAGAGGGCATGATAGCGGTACCAGCCGCCAGTTCCGTTCAACGCTTCTAAAAAGAGGCCCGCACGGGATGCAGCCTCCAATAGAAGAGCTCCATCGATGTCTTCAGCACTCACTGCTGCGCAGAGGGGCGCACAGAGGCGGCTGAGGATGCTGGTGCGCAAAAGAAAGTTCTGCATGGATGCAGGCTGCGTCTCTAAAATCTCGCTTACCAGATAAGCGAACAACATGTGACGCGGATCTTGAATTTGCGCTGGAGGACGATTTGAGAGGTCCGTCCAGTGCTCAGGTTTGAGTAGGGCTTGCTCAAGGGCTAGATTGGTGTCTGGGGCGGAGAGAGTCAAGCTGAGCAAGCGAAGGCCGGCGGCCCAGCCTTCCAGTGAGCTATCAAGCTTTCTAAGGGCTGCTTCTGTTGGGGGCTGTGGCAGCGACTGGCTGAGAAATGCGGCGGTTTCAGAGAGCGAGAAGCGCAGCTCCCTTCCATGCATTTCGTATAGCTCGCCTCTGGCCCGCCAGCGGAGTAACGGCAGATTCGGCTCGGCACGTGAGAGGAGCAAGATATGCACGTTTGTGGGCAGATGGTCGATGAAAAAAGTCAGCGTCTCGTGAAGGCGAGTTTCGCTTATCACATGATAGTCGTCAAGCACGAGTAGTCCGCCGGAAGAAGGGTTGGCAAGCGCGTTAAGCATATGTGTTAGTGCCATATTAAGTGGGGGCCGCTCAACAGGCCTGCCGACAGAGGATGTAATGGAAGCTGTGATGGCAGTTAAAGCAATCTGCCCAAGGGCCTGACTCGGCTTGCCCAGTAGTTTTTGACATGCCGTCATCACAGCGTGCCAGAAGCGGAAAATATCGTTGTCGCCGGGCTCAAGTGAGACCCAGGCAGTCATAAGTGCTGGAAGAGTACCCTGCTGGAGCGTGAGCCACTGGTTGACAAGGGTAGATTTGCCAAAGCCGGCGGGAGCAACTAACAGGCTGAGTTTGTACGTGTGGCAGTTAGCAAGCCTTGCCAGCAAATGTGGGCGCTCAATAAGTCCGCTTGCCAGTTGAGGAGGCTGAAGTTTGCTAGAAAGCAGGGGTGGGACCAGATGATCAGGTCCGCTTTGCGGGTCAGGGTGAGGAGATGCTAGAGCCTGCGAAGCTGCTTGCACAGCTTGTCCCTGAATGCGGGTCGATAGGACCAGCGCAGTCTCACCAAGGCGAGCCAGCGTCAAATCTTCTGACTTGCCAAGGTATGCCCGGTAAAGCCTTCCCTGGAAGGTGCGATAGGCTTTCCAGTACCAGCCCCCTCGGCGATTGCCGGCACTTTCTTTGCGTGCTGTATAGGAACCATAGGGAGCCTGGACCGCGAAGATCGTCGTCGTATCCTTGCCTAGCCAGGAAAACCATTGCTCTGATCCAACAACAAGAGAGATGGCCTGTCCTTCTTCGTATCCGACTAGCATCGTCTCGCGAATCGTCGGCGTTGCCCGCGTCATCTATTAGCCTTTTCTTTTCCTCAATGTGATGGCCACATGAACAGCCTACCCGCATAAAATTCCCTAACAGTATAGCATATGTTAGGGAATTTCGTCATCCTATCCTGAAAAGACCGCTGAATGTGCAGCTAAATATCAATCGATATTCAGCCCGTCAAGGCCATTCTGGCGCTGTTCAACCGTCTCGCATACTAGCTGCATAAAGTTCTGCGCTGCCGTAGAGTATTCGTCTTTGCGCCACACCATTTGTAGTTCAACATTCCAGGCCGGGATGGTGCGCTTATATTTCACATGGGGAAGCTTGAGAACGGCTGTCCAGGCCGTAACAAGGGATGCGCCTAGACCGTGCGATACCATGCTTACCATAGCGTAGGGTTGATCCGTAAAGTGGTCGATAGTGGGATAAAGGCCGACGTTTTGACACTGGCGCAAGTTGTAATCGTGATAATGCGGATTAGCGTCGCGCGAAAACCAGATCCAATGTTCTTGCTTCAACTCGCTCAAACGAACTTCTCGCTCGGCAGCTAGTGGATGATCTTCATGAAGTGCCAGGAGCATTGGGCAGGCAAACAACGTTTTGTACTGCAAGCCTGCGCGTATTTCGGGCGTAATCGCAAAGCCCACATCAAGCTGATGCGCCCTCAGCGCTCGCAACTGAGCCCTGACCGAGAGATCGCGCGAGATAACTTTGAGAGGAGGTGTGCATGTGCGGCATATTGTCGTAATCTCCAGGAGAATGCTCCATAGCGCGGTTCCTGTATAGCCGATATATACTGGCCTGTCCTCTCCTCTTGCCGCGCGGTGAGCCTGCTCCACGGCTTCTTCCCATTGCCGGCAGAGGCGTTGGGCCTCCTCACGAAAGGCCTGCCCGGCCGGAGTCAGGGTTACCTGTCGTCTATTCTCCCGATTGAACAGCTCCACGCCCAGACGCTTTTCGAGATTTTGCACGCGATTAGAAACTGTAGATTGATAGACGTCGAGAGATACGGCGGCCTGCTGAAAGTTTCTATCAGCTGCCTCGATAAATGCTTGCAGGTCAAGAAAGTCGACTTTGAGGGCCTCGGTTTTCACTCTATTCACGCCCGTGGCCTCCTTTTTTGGGGAAGGATAGAGACAGTAACTATAAGAGTTATAGCTTATATAGATAAAGAAATCAAGGGCCATTTATGCATTGAATTGATCGAAGAAACGCATAAATAGCTGCCTTTTCATAGGGATATTGCATATTGAAGAACTTGATTTGGTGGTACATGCATAATATGTTGTAGAGTTACGAACATGACTCAAAGTTCCATCTCTCAACAACTACAGGAGAAACCTGTAGAACCTCTCTGACCGTTGTCGTGGTTCAACTTCAACGCCACATTGTTGGTAGTCATTGCCTCTTTATCCCTGTCCTTGTGACCTGAGATAAGGAGGCTCTGTCTCCCATATCGTCGTAGCCTCTCTGGCTAAAAATGCCATACAGGATCAGGAAGGATGACCCTTATGCCCTGGTTTGATCGCTTATTCGCCTCGTCCCCTGCACAAAGCCCGCCTGAACAGGAACAATCAGCTAAGAAGATCGCAGAGCAGATCAATCCGACCATGCTTGCGATGGGCGCTCCCACCCAGGAAGATTATTACTGGGGTCGCCTGACCTCGGGAACCGAGGAAGATTATTACTTCCGGCGTTTGACAGATAACTTCTACCAAAAAGATCTGATGCCCTCCACCTACCTGGAGATGCATAACCTGATCTATGAGAGCTGGAACGCCAATCCCCTGGCCCGCGCGATTATCGAGATTACCACCTCGTTTGTGCTGGGCAAGGGCGTGACGATTGCCGCTAACCACAAACGCGTGCAGCAGCTCCTCATGCAGTTCTGGGACGATTCGGATAACCAGATGGCCGAGCGTGTCTATCTGCTCTGCAACGAGCTGGCCCTCTACGGCGAGATCTTTGTGCGCTTCTTTGTCAACAAGTACGATGGCAGCGTCAAGATCAGGATGATTGATCCTTCCCTCATCGATCTCATTGAGACCGATCCCGAGGATATCGAGACGCCCTTACGCTTCCATCGCCGCCCGGTGGGCCAGACCATTGCCGTGACCGATCCGCCGCAGAATCCCCCCGATCTGACCAAGCTTGATACTTCCTCGACCAACACACAGGGCGAGTGGTTTCTGGCGCGCGAGGAGGTCATGCAGTTTACGATCAATAAGGTCAGTAATGCTAAGCGCGGAGCTTCGGACCTGGCGACGATCCTGCCCTGGCTGCGCCGCTACAAGGATTGGTTGACTGATCGCGTACGCATCAATAAGTATAAGGGGGCCTTTCTCTGGGATATCACCTTGCAGGGCGCCGATCTCAAGACGATCCAGCGTAAGCGCATGGAATATGGCTATCCCCCCGAACCCGGCTCGGTGGTGATCCACAATGAGACTGAGCAGTGGAAGGCCGTGCAGCCGCAGATCAATGCCAACGAGGCCTACGAGGATGGGCGGGCCATCAAGCTGATGGTGGCTGTAGGGGCCTTGATCCCTGAGCACTTTTTGAGCGATGGCACGACGACCAATCGAGCCACGGCTGCCGAGATGGGCCTGCCTACCTTGCTCAAGTTCCAAAGGCGGCAGCGTGTAATGGGCACTGTGCTGCGCTGCATCTTGGATCGCGTGATCCTGGAGGCCCAGAAGGCTGGCAAGCTGGGCAAATCCATAGATACGCGCTATGAGCTCATCTTTCCTCAGATCGATGTTGACGACAATCAATCCCTGGGCATGGGCGTGCAGTACGTGACTGCCGGCCTGGCGACTGCCAAATCCCAGGGCTGGATCAGCGATGAGACGGCGATGCGGCTGCTCTTCAAGTTCGCCAATGAGGAGGTGGATGTGCACGAGGAGCTGGCACGCATCGCGGGGCAGCAAGAGCGCCGAGCCGATGCCACGTCGGTGCTGCCAGTGGAGCAAGCGGAGCTCTCGGTGCCGGTGCCACCGGTCAAGGCCCGGGCAACACGACCACAGAAGCGGGAGGAGGTCTAGCGATGGCGGAGGAACTCTTTGATGTGACTGGCTATGCTGGCGCTGGCAACATCTATGCCTCGCCCACGGCGCAAGCGGCGCCGGCTTCCTCCTGGTCTGCACCGGCTCCAGCTCCTGAGCGCCAGGGGCGCATGCGCGGCCATCACGCGGCCCGCTCCCACGGCCACAGCAGCCATGTCGCCCATCACGGCAGCCATTCGCGGACACCACGCAGCCGTCTGTATGTGGGAGAAAAAGCCTTCTAATGCTTGTTGTCTCTGGCAATTGTGGAAATGGGGAGAGAGGAGAGAAAGGGAATGCCGCTCGATAGTCGTAAGGCCGCCCATATTCAGGCCGTGACCCTTGCCAGCTTTGCCGGCCGCCAGAAGACCGTCGTCTTTGTCTCCCAGGCTGGCAGCAGCTATAGCTATACGGCGCTCAGCGTGATCTTCCGCCCGCAGCAGGTGCTTGATTCGCAAATCCCCGACGCCAGTGGCGCCGCGCCCCGGCTGCAGTTTGACATGCTCATGATCGCGCCCATCGGCACCACCTTCACCGGGGTGGTCTATATCGCCGATACGTCTACGCCGACAGCAGCGGCGGTGGCGGCTGCTGCCAAGTATGAAATCATTGAGGCGGTCACCCATGGCATTGTGCCTTCGGGTACCCATGTACAGGCGCTGCTCAGGCGCTTGCGCTAACACAAAGGAGGAAGTCTATGCAGAGGGACGTAGAAGGTCCTGTCTATCCCATGCCCCCAGGCGGCCAGCTGCCTGATCTCAACCTGGCAGGCAGCAGCCTGAACGTGGCAAGTGGGGCCAGCATCCAGGCCATGCCCACACCCGAGAAGCCGGCACTTTATGAGCCGCAATTGGTTGGTTCGCCCGAACTGGGCGGGATCGATCCTGAGATGCCCTTTTATGATCTCAACTTAGCCGGTAGCCAGGGCGTACCAACGCCGGGGAGCTCACCCAAACCAGCCAGCCAGGCGCGCTCTACCAGCCCATGTATACAGCTCCCGATACGACCACGCCAGCCCTGCAGCTGGCCAACGTGGCCGACGACGGCATCTCCTTTGAGCCGCGCACGGCCTTCGCGCCTGATCCCTTGCTGCCCGATCTCGACGAGTATTGCCAGCCCCACGGGCTGAGCATCCACAATTTGAACGGAGATGCCAGCGGCCTGCTCATACCAAACCCTCCAGTAGATGACCTGTTGGCCTATGAGGTGCCGTCTGGTCTTGCCATCAATCCCCATCCCTTTGCTGCCGATCCGCTTTTGCCTGATCTACAACATCCAGAACTCACGCTCGAAGTCACGATGTCCCAGCGACCCGGCGAGCTGGACCCGAGCGCGTTGGAGACGCTGCACAGCCAGCCCGATTCAGCGCAGCTCGACGATGCCAGCTATCCCCAGGTCTTTCTCGATCAGTCAGGCGTCAATACCACACGTCGCCGCCATCTGGACCTCCTGTTCCGTGGCCTGGATGCTGAAGAGGAAGGCACCACACTGGATGGGATGGGCACGCCTCCCCAACCTCCCAGGCTGAGCCGGCGCCAGCGCAGCCGCAAGGGCCTGGCCGGCGATGATGCCAGTGACAATGACGGGATCTAGCGCCATGATGAAGACACACAAACAAGCGAGCCAGCGCATCTCCGAGGCTCGCTGGACTGCCCAGGCACGCCGCGCCTATCATCAGGCGCACCCGGAGAATTTTGCAGGGCCCGAGGCTTCCTTCCCTATCAAGGATGCCCAGGATGTGCGCGATGCCGCCCGTCTGCATGGCCAGGCTGCCCAGCCCGAGGAGGTCAAGCGCAAGATTATCGCCATCGCTCGCCGTCTCAAGCTAGAGCACGCGCTTCCCCAGGCGTGGAGCACAGAGGACGGCCAGCCGCCGGCTTCCTCCGTCAAAGAGGCACATATTCAGCTCGATGAAGCCCAGATCATCGAACAGCTTACAGCGGGCCAGGAGGGTCATGCCCTGCGTGTGACGGTGATCCAGGGAGGCACTTCCAAGAATGGCTACCATTATGATGAGCCAGCCCTGGCGGCGATTGCTCAGCTGATCGAGGGCGCGCAGGCCTATGCCGATCATGCCAGCCCCGAGGCCGCAAGCTCCGTGCGCAGCGTGCGCGATGTCGTGGGCTTCTACCATGATGCCCAGCTGGTCCCGGCCAGCGCCAAGCAGCCGGCGCGCGTGGAGGCCACCTTGCACCTGTTTGAGGCCGCCGACTGGCTCTGGTCCGTGGTGCGCGAAGCCATGTCCCTGGGTCGGCCTGAGCTCATTGGCCTCTCGATCGATATCCTGGGCCAGTGGCAGCACAATGAGGCCAGCGGCGCCCGGGACGTGACCCAGGTCCTGGCTCTCAATAGTTGTGATATCGTGACGCGGCCAAGCGCGGGCGGGGCCTTTCGCCGCATCTTGCATGAGCTCTCGCCCGCCCCAGTTTCAGCACAAGGAGATCCTATGGACGTCGAATCTATTGTCGAGGAAGAGCTGTCGTCGCTGCCAAGCGCTGCAGCTGAGGAGAGCCCTCAGCTGGCCGCGACCAGCCCTATTCAAGAGGAGCAGCGTCACTTGCAGCAGTTGCTAGAGGAGACGCGCCGCCAGCGCTGCGAACTGCTCTTAGAGCGCCGTTTGCGCGAAAGTATTCTGCCCTCCGCCCTCTGTGCGCAGATTCGCACCCGCTTCCAGGGCCGCATCTTTGAGGAGCGCGAGCTCGACGCCGAGCTCAATAGCTCGCTCGGGCTCATGGCCCAGTTGACGCGCGATGGCCTCATTCGGGGCCAGGGCTACGAGAAGCCCACAGTGGGGCAGATGATCAGCGAGGCAGAGAAGATCCAGGCCAGCTTTGACCGGATGTTTGATCTCGATATTGACACCGCGCGTCTTGGCAACATTCGGCCCTTCGAGGGCTTGCGCGAGGCCTATGCCCGCGTGACCGGGGATGCTGCCATCTCGGGTACGATGCACAGCAGCCAGCTGGGCCAGATCCGCGTGAGCGAGCATGCCCCCATTGCCCGCATCAGCGAGGCCGATACCACTACGGCCAGCTTTAGCTACCTGTTGGGCACGAGTATGAATAAGCGCTTGCTCAAGGATTACCAGGCCTGGCCCGCCGAGTGGCAGCGCTTCTGCAGCATTATGCCCATTCGCGACTTTAAGCAACAGACCCGTGTGCGCTTTGGCGCCTTTGGCAGCCTGCCCATCGTCGCGGAGGATAGCGCCTACACCGCCGTCACGCTGGCCGATAGCGCGGCGGTCTACGTGCCGCAAAAGCGGGGCAACCTGGTCACGGTCTCGCGCGAAGTGATCCTCAACGACGATCTGCAGGCAGTCAAGCAGATCCCAACCAAGCTGGCCGTTGCTGCGGCCTATACCCTTGCCGAGTTTGTCTACGGCTTCCTCTCGGGCAACCCCACCATTTATGATGGCAACCCGCTCTTTACCAGCGGAGCGCCGCATAGCAATCTGGGGGCTTCGGCCCTCTCGACGGCGGCCATGCAAAGCGGAGTGACGGCCATGCGCGAGCAGACCAACTATGCCGGCAAGCGCATCGGCTTGCGCCCGCGCTACCTGATCGTGCCGCCGGAACTTGAGTGGACGGCGATGGTGGCCACCAAGTCGGCGGGTGTGCCGGGTTCCAACAATAACGATATCAACCCCATGCTCGGCTATGTGACGCCCATCGTTTCGCCGCAACTCTCCAGTGCGACGCAGTGGTTTATGGCCGCCGATCCGCGCGAAGTGGATACCATTGAGGTTGGCTTTGTTGGGGGACAGGTCAATCCCGCTCTCTTCGTGCAAGATATGCCGCTCTTCGGTATGAATTTCACGCAAGATGTCATCTCTTAGCAGTAGGAGCTTCAGGGAGTAATCCCTGTCGAACACTCCGAGAATTGCTGGGAAACCCCGCAAGACTGCTCCACCACAACGTAGCCTGAAAGAGCAAGCGTGAAGGTTTGAAAAGGGGCAGGTAAGGGCAATCAGCAGCCGAGCACCTACAGGGTAGAGCCACAGGGTGAAGGTTCAGAGACTAGGTACGGAGGGCCTGAGTGCTCAGGTCAAGGTATAGTCCGACCCTTGCAGAAATGTAAGGAGGCTGGCAGAAATGACCAGCCCCGCCCAAGAGGGTGAGTAACAAATGTGTATAAAATACGACACGAGTATGGCGGGTGCGCCGTGGATTTTCGCGGCCTCTACCGAGGGATATAGCCATGAGCGGCTTTCTCAATAACGATGGCTCTGGCCTGGTTGGTGGGCTCTTGCCCTCCCAGCAAGGTCAGGCCTTACAATTGGATGCCTCCGGCAATCTCAAAGTCACTGGCGGAGGTGCGCCAGGCAGCGATAATCTGCCCTCGGGCCAGGTGATGGGTGCAGGGGTGTTGCTGTGGAATGGCACAGGCTGGAATCGTATGCGCGACGCGCCCAGCGCCGGCGACGGCATTAACGTTGGCATCGGGTCCGCCTCCAGCTACCTGTGGAACGGGACCAACCATGATCGCCAGCAGGGCAAGTTTGGCGTGGCCGACGTCTCGAATGGGGGCCGTGCGACCATAGCCATAGCCGCCGGCATGGCCACCGATACCGTGGTCAAGGCTGCGGCGGGTCGGCTGTGCCGGGTTCTGGTAACGGCGGCGGGCACGGCCTTGCTGATCATCTATGATAACGCCTCCGGCCATACCGGCACCATCATTGGGATCTTGCCGGCCAATCCGGCGGTTGGTGCGGTCTTTGATTTCCAGTTGCCAGCGATCAACGGCATCACCGTCGCCGGCAACGCCAGCAATCCAGGTATCACGGTGAGCTATTACTAATACCTGGTTGTCTCTGGCAGAGAGAAGAACTGATGGAAAGGTTGATAGGGAGAGAAAGAGAGGCTTGAGCAATGCTTGATGCGGCAGAATTGGCTTTTGGTCGCTATAACGGCGGACAGAATGCCCCTATTGGTTCCTATTGGAATCCGCGCACAATGGCTGTGTTCCAGCAGACGGCTGATGGCGTTTTGCCCCAGTCGGGAACCTGGATACCTATCACAACTTCGGGTAGCAGTTCGATGAACCAGGTTGCGGCGGCGCTCAATACTGTCTTGAACACCAGTTATACGGGGCGAGCTTGCATACCTATACCAGCGCCGATCTGATCGCCACGCCCGGTCAGATGAGCAGCGATGCATAAGCCGCTTTGGTTGGGTGAGGTAAGTGATATCACTTACCCCGATCATTGAAAAAAATAGAGGCAAGGCGTGCCTGTTTCCTGGAGAGAGAGCGAAATGCTGCACAACAGTGTTTACTTCAAGCCTGAGAGGAACTGGCACGCGTATTGTGCCTGGCTTTAGAGAGTTTGTAGGGGAGGAGAAAAAGGATGACCCAGCGTCTCAAGCGTGGCATTCTTGCCAGCTTTAGCAATGCCAGCTATACGGCTTCGGTGCTGATCCTGGAAGCTACAAATACCTTGCTGCAGAATGTGCCGGTGGCCACACATCTCGATGGGACCAGCGCTCAGGCCGGCGCGTTGTGTGCCGTCCTCTTCTTCGATGAGCATAATCCGGCGGATGCCGTGGTGATCGCCGTCTATCCCAATGGCGGCACTGGTGTGCCCACGCCAGCGCCGGGCCGCCTGGTCTTTGTCGCTGGCTACCAGCAAGTTGCCAATGCCAACATCGCTGCCAATGCAACCAGCACCTTCACGCTCACCGGTGGCTCATCGGGTATACCAGCCGGCGCCCTGGGTGTACTTTTCAGTGCCAACTTTACCAGTTCGAGCAGTGGAGCCTATATTCAGCTGGCCCCACACGCTAGCGGCGCCATAGGCAATTACGCTGCCATAGGCAACTTGCCTGCCGCTAACGCTTTCTTGAACGGCAGCGGCCTCCTCCAGCTTGATAGCCATGGCCAGGTCGATATCAAGGCCAATGTTGCTGCCTGTACAGTCAGCCTCTATACACAAGGATATCTCCTATGAACGCCTCAAAGGGCCATGCGGAGCCTACCCGAGCTACAGCGCTCGACCGGATTACTCGCCAGGCTGAACTTATCGAAAACATTATGCATGAATTACTGGCTGAAGTAGATATTGAGCAGTTGAGCAATTTGCAGCGCCTGAACATCGCTATTAAGTTGATGGGGCAGCAAACTCGCATCCTTACTCTCTACAACTCTTGTACAGCTGCTGAGAGCCCACAGGAGGCAGAAAGCCTGCTTGCCGCGCTTATGCGCCAGATGCGAGGAGAAGAAGAGGTAGAATGAATAGAACAAGAAATCTACGCCTTTGTCAAAGCGAAACGCTTCACTGGTGATATGCTAATAATGCTGTACTACTTGCAAGATCTCATGCGTAGTTGCCGAGGACATGCTATATAGTTGCTATAAAGATGACATGGCCTTGCCAATTTCTATCTGCTATAGTGAGTAGTGGGTAGTTGATGTCCCAGAAAAGGAGCGATGCCGTATGCGGATTGCAGTGTGGGATACAGAATATGCAGTGCAGGTCATGATCGAGACGGCGCTAGAGCTTGAGGGAAATTGCGTCTTTCTATCTGCTGATGGGAAGAGCTTTCTAGATATAGTACAGCTGACTCAGCCAGAAGTTGCGGTTGTCGATGTCTTGCCCGAGTATTATGGAAAATATCGGGAGATCGAGATTATTCGGCAAGCTTTAAGCTTGAATCCAACTTTACAGCTTATCGCTCTATCCACGGATAAAGCGGCCATTTGCAGAGTCAATGTGCTGTTCCCTTCTGTCCGCTGCATCATGAAACCTTTCAGCCTATTCAACTTCCGGAGAAGTTTGCACGAAATGGTACGTATACCGGAAGCTGAGCATTAGGGAACGCGTTCGTAGAGAGAACAAAACCCCTATGGTTCGAAATCTGACCTCTGCTTTAACGGCGGCTATAAGTGCCAACGCACGGGTGCCAGTAGTCGCCGTTACTCTACAAGACCAGCTCCAACACTTCGCGCTCTATCAATCCCCTAACACTCAGGATGGCTGGCACGGCGCCTGCCTTGCTAGCGATGGGAGTATCGTGCGCGTTCGCCTCTCGCGTGGCGGCAATGCCTTCACGCAGAACTTCCAGTTTCAGCGCGTGACGACGCCAGCCCAGGCCAGCCAGTGGGCAAGTTGGACGACGCTCAATAATGGTAGCGGCACCATGTTTCAGGACGGAGGCTGTGCCGTCTCCAACAATGGTGGGACCTTATGGGCCTTTGCCCAGAATGGAAGCACGAATGCTTTGCGCGCCTGGAGCAGTACGACCAATGCGGCAAGCTGGAATAGCCCTGTTACGGTGCTTACGCCGCCGGCAGGTGCGCTGATCAAAGGGATCGCCAGCGCAGGCAATAACGATGTCTTCTTTCTCTATGATGTCTCCGGCGGCGAGGCCATTGGCTGTTCCTTCTTCTCGGGTGGCAGCTGGTCAAGTCTGCGCAGCTGGACCCTTGCCACGATTGCCAGTGGCTCCGGGTTGGATGTGTGGTGGGATGGCACGCTCTACTGGCTCATCTATTCCGATGGCTATACCCTCTACGAGGCCACCTATCAGCCCTCAAATACCACCTGGACGCAGTTGCCGCCAATTGCTCCGGCCACCAGTACGGCGATCGGGCGCATCTCGCCCCGTTTGAGCTTCGATAGCACAACTGGGCTCTACAATCTGATCGTTTCCGAGGTAGATAGCGGCCTGCTCACCGGCTCCGTCTATAGCTATCCGCGCGTGCGCCAGAGCCGCGATCTGCAGCACTGGTCAAGTGGCTTCATTCTCCACGATGTGACCACCTTGTATAGCGCCGTCGAGCTGCAGAGCAGTACCAATACTGCTGCCTACATTGTCAGTATGCCCAGTGTCATGCAGTCGCCAAATTTTAGCCAGAGCAACGCCCAGCAGTTCGTTGACGTCTCTGGGCGCGTCCTCTCGTATCAACGCCTGGAGCAGCTGGGCCATCCGGCCCGGCTAGAACTGGTGCTCGACAATAACCAGGGCGCGCTCTCTGCCCTGGTGAGCAGCGCCAGCAATTATCAACCAATCGGGCTCAACACCTTCGTTGTGCTCAGCGAGGGCTACAAAACCGGCTCGCCTCCCAGCACGCCCGAGACGGTGCAGGTGGGAACCTATCATATCAACCAGATCATTTTTGAGCGCAGCCCGCACGAGAATCAGCTCAGGCTCGTCGCCTACGATCGCTCGCGCAATCTTGATCTGTTGAACCGTTTCCAGAGCAGCTATAGCAATCAAACCGTCGCCTGGCTCATCACCGAGATCTGTGCGCGGGCTGGCTTCTTCCTGCTTTCGCTGCCCGCTACCACACAGATGAGCCAGCAGGTGCCCAGTTTTGTCTTGCTCTCCAACCAGAGCTATCGCCGCGCCCTTGATGAGTTGTGCAGCACCTATGCCCTTGAATACTTCTTGGATCAGAGCGAGACCTTGCAATTCCGCGAGCTGTCGGCCAGCGATGGAAGCGTGTGGAGCTATCAGCCCGAGGTGGAGCTGGTGAGCTTTGGCAGCGATGATCTGCGCGGCAACCATATCATTGTGACTGGCAAGCCACCAACCGGCGGCCAGGTGGGGGCGTTGACAACGGGTGAGGCCTATGATGATGTCAATGCTCACCTTGTCGGTTTGGAGCGGCTCATCCATCATATCGATCCCAAGCTGACTACAACGGCGCAGTGCCAGCTCAAAGCCGGCTTCCTGCTCGCTCAAGAGCAGCGTGCCCAGACTGCGCACCAGGTCAGCGTGCCGGCCAATCCCGCTTTGCAATTGCTCGATGTCATCACCCTCAGCGACTACAATGCGCCCCAGGGCAGCGGCCAGAGCTCGAACTGTCGCATTGTGCGCAGTACTGTGCTATACAATGCTGAACAGGCCGAGTTCGCGCACACTCTGGACCTGGAAGGCGTCTAAAGCTACCAGGCCAAAAAACGCCTTCCAACCCCATATATAAGGAGGGATCATGGCATGTGGGCTGATCTTAAGTGCTAAAGTTGGCCTGCTTTGCTGAGCGCTTGTTTGGATAAAGATGAGAAAACGTGATATTACGACATGGTTTGCTATTGAAGCGATATTGTGAGCTTGCCGAAAAAATGGTACAGTTTGGAAGTAAGAGGCGCATGACGGATGTACAACTACGTCTCATCCACACGGCATAATGGCCGGCGAGAGAAGCTTCAGCTTCGTGAGAGTCGTTGAAATCGCACCAATCACACCCCTCTCAATATTGCGCCTCTCCATCTCATATCATTAGGCTCAAAAATCTCTTTCTAGCGTTTAGACAAGCAAGTGGGGCAAGTATGTGGAGGAAGTAGCATGCAACTCAGCGACGTTGAAACGATGGTACGCCAGGATCTCTTTGATCCCCTGGGCGGCCCGAATATGCGCTGGCAGACCACAGATATTGATCGGGCCATTGATAAAGCCGTCGATCATTATAGCGCCTACTATCCCAATATTCTGTATGTGGATATGCCGGCTGAGCCTTTTCAGCGCACCTATCCCTATCCGCAATCCTGGAACCCGAACTATCCCGCCTGGTGGATTGAGCGCGTCATTTATCCTTTGCAGATCTACGGCTCCTACTTCACCCCACCGGGGTTCAGTGCAATAGCAGCCAAACAGGCTGGCAGCGGCCTGAGCGTTGGGAGCTATCAGTATGCCGTGACCTTTCTCTCACAGGGAGGCGAAACGACGCTCGGACCCGCTACGAGCGTGAGCACAAGCTCGGGTAGTCAGCAGATTGCCTTGAGCAGCATTGCGCAAGGGCCAGCCCAGCCAAACACGCCTGGCATTGCCACTAACACGGTGATCGGGCGTAACCTCTATCGCTCGCTGGTCAATGGCTCAACCCTGTATCTGCTGGCCACCATTTCGGACAATACCACCAGCAGTTATATAGATAGCGTGCCCGATAGTGCGTTAATCAATCAGCCACAGCCGCCGACGCTCAATACCAGCGGCGTGATGTACTATCCACCCATCGAGCGCAATTTTTCCGAGTATTCCAACATCTTTGATAGCACAGCTGCGCTGGCTGCTGGAGGCAATCAGGGGACCATGGGCGCGGTCGGCGTGAACCAGGCTGTCACCAATCCCAGCTTTACCCTCATGCTCAACAATGCCGATCTTCCCAAGGACAATACCTTGATCCTGCGTGTGTTCTATGCCAGCAAACATCAGCTCGATACGACAGGTAGTACGATTCCCGAGGTCCATCGCGATATCATCGTGTTGGGAGCCTGCGCTTATGCCATGGAGGCCTATCAGGTTCCCACCAATGACAATTTTGATTTTCAGGATGGTGGGCTCAGAGACCGCATCGATGATACGAACATTCCCGCATCCTGGCTGGCTGCTACCAGGGCGCGTATGGATCGCTTCATTGAACGCCTGGAAGAGATCAAGCAACAGCGCGATTATTGCGCGAGTGCTAGAACTCGTTGGGGCGACGAGCCTCGGTACTGGCCCCGCTTATAGCTGAGTTGGGAACGCATTACAATCGTTTATGTAGCAAGGTTGAACAGGTAGGAAGGAATGCTCAGATAATGGTTACACTCTCTAATGCCCTTAGCATTATCAATATGCTCCTCATGATTTTCGGTATTGTTGGTGGGCTATTTGCCTTGCGCCATGGCTCACTGAAGGCTGCTAATGAGGTGCAGGAACGCGCGATCAACGCATTACAAGCTGAACTGGCTACTGTAAGGCTGCGCTTAACTGATTTACAGGCCGAGAACGGGCGCCTTAAGCATATTGTGGCCACGATTGTTGCTGCGCTTAACAACTGCGGCATCGAGCTGAGCATCAATGGGGATATGGTTAATATCAAAAGTGACCAGAATGGTAAGAGCACGACTGCCCATATCCAAGAGGCGCTCCGCCCCCGTTCTGGCAAGCTTCTCGCTGCGCCTGCCCAGTTCACGTGATAAGCAGGCGCTAAGCTTCAGGTTCCCAGGCAGTTTTTTTGTGAATTCCTGGAACCTGGCCAGGAAAAGCTGGCAATAGGCATCTGGCTTCGGGGACATCTATTCCTGACGGTAGGTTCACAACTCAGGGTTTTTGGCCGCTCACGATAAATCCGCCCACCCCGCCAAAGAAGCGTTGCTCGCGTTCGGCCTCCTCCAGGTAGCTCCAGAAGCGTGCCAGCTCCTCTGCCGAAATTGCACCTGCCGCCAAAGAGTGTTGCAGAATGCCATCAAAGATCATCTTAAAAAAGGCAAAGTCTGATGGAAGGACGCTGCCAATGATAACGATATTGCGCAGCCCGGCTTCACGAAAAAGCCGTGGCAACTGGCGCCCCATCCATCCCTGCCGTACGTTGTCACAGACCAGGTGGATCAACTTGCGGGCCAGCGTGCGGTCTGGAATATCGACCATCAGCAGGTCCAAATCGGCATCTGCTACCACGATCCGCGCACCTGGTCGTGCTACTCTAATCATCTCAGCCAGCGCCCGACCTGGCTCACTCAAATGCTCGAAGACGCGCGCTGACTGGCAACCATCAAAGGTCTTCTCCGCGAAGGGAAGTTGGTAGGCATTGCCTGAAAGGTACTCGACTGGCAAATGTGCCTCTGCGGCCCGCGTACGCGCCTCCTGTATCATGGTCTCGCTTGCATCTATTCCTACTACGCGTCCCCCAGGCCCTACCAATTCTGCCAGGGAGAGCGCATCCTGTCCCGTGCCGCAGCCAACATCAAGCAGTGCCGCACCTTCCTTGATTGCGAGCAGATCAATCATCATCTGCTTATAGATGCCTATGTCTCGCAGGGAGAGTGATTTATCAAGAAAGCGTGTAAAGAAATCGGGATGAGCTGCCTGATCTACCGTGTCAAAACGCGCCATATTATCGTTATACTTGTTCATCGCACTCCTCTTGATAAAACATGAAGGGGTACAGTCTAGCATAGTTCCGTTTACAAATCTGCTCTAACTTGCCCATTGGATACACCGGATATCCGTCCTTTTTTGTCCAATTCGCGTACGCACCTCTTCCAAGTATTATATAACGAAGTGCCTTAGTGCTTGCTCTCCTTGTCATCAAGGAAGAGCGAAAGAACGGGCAGGAGAAGATCAGGGCGGAAAATGATATTGTAATGGGTCGCGCCAGGCAAGATAGCGAGCCGAGAAGCAATCATATGCTCACCGTTCCAGCCAGCGTCTTGCTTGCCACCACCCAGGAGCTGGAAAAACTCGGCAACATGTATAGGCGAGAAGGAGTCAGCATCGCCGGCGACAAGCAGCGTAGGCGGCTTCAAGGTGGGAATCTGCTCAGTCCAATCGTAGTCACGGCTCATGGTTTCCTTCATGGCAGTCACAAAACGTGTAAAGTCTTCTGGCTTTGGCGCAATGCTCATATAGGCCTCTTGCATAGGCGTGCCAGCAAAGAATTCAGGAGCCATCGCGGCCATACCGGCTTGAATTTCGGGATACCAACCGGTCCGTTTAAAGGGGGTAGAGATGAGGATCAGCCTGTTAATGCGTTCGGGATGACGAATAGCTGTCTGTAGCGCTACTTTACCTCCCAGAGAGTAGCCAAGCAGATCGGCTTTTTCGAGCCCGAGATACTTGATGAGTTCGGCAATATCGTCAGCCATATCTTCAATGCTGAATTGACGATCGGTGAGGGCTGTGCGGCCATGCCCGTAAAGGTCGACGCCAATGATCTGATGGTTCTGAGCAAGCGTGGGAGATAGGGCGGCAAACATGTCAAAAGTTCCAAAGCCGCCATGTAGCATGACCAGGGGTGTACCGGTGCCATGGATCTCATAGTATAGTTCTATTCCGTTTACTGCGGCATATTTCCCGGCCTGATTGTGCGCTGTAGTTGTCAAAATAGTACTCCTTTAGTTTGAGTTGGGAAAGGGCAGCTCATCCCCGGCTCTATATTCTTCATATGGGTTGTATGCATGGCTTTGGGGTTTCTCTTTTACCGCTGGCGGTACTTTAATTATCGCGAGTAGAGCCTGCCCGGATTGTAGGCTCAATACAGCCTGCCTACCAGTATATTCTTTTGGGGAAGCGAAAAATGGAAGCCAACTTTATGGCTATGTGGAGAGGAAAGAATGTATGGCCACTATTGGTTACGATGCCGAAATTGTACTGGACAATCAAGGGTATCTTATCAAGCCCGGCAGTTATCTCATGCGTCAGCTGCGCATACGCAAAGCTACCATCCGCGCCGATGGTGGCGAAGCCTACGTCGATCTGGGTCCGGGCAAGCGGGTATGGAGCATGGTTATCCTCTGCCTCAATGATCTGCTCAGGTACGACGGTACGCTGACTGGTCTCACGGGCCAGCAGTATCGCGATGCTCTGCGCACAAGCTATCTCAACAGCACTGGCAGCACCATTCTCTATAGCGATCCCATCAACGCTACCGCTGTCGCGGTCCACTTCGACCAGTATTCGGAGCAGATCCTTGATCTACACAGTCAGGTCGTAGCGCTGGCAACAGGCAGCAGCCTGGCCGCTTCGTACCAGGTGGCCATTGAACTGGTGGAAGCATAGAGGAGGTGGCAGCGATGAAGCGTCGCGATCCGGTGACGGGAGATCAACTTTCTGCCGGGGAGTATCTCAGCTGGCTCATTCAGAGCATGATAAGACGTTGGGCCTTCTTAGGCCTGATTACCCTGCTGACGGTCATCGTGTGGACAACCAACAATCCGATCGCCTTGAACTGGTGGAATTTGGGTGCATCCTATATGGCCCTGGTCATCGAGTCGGTGGTCGGCATAAGTATGTATGCCCAGACCAGGCGCGATGCGCTTGTGATGCGCGAAACCAGGAAGATCAGCCAGCAAAACGCGCAGCAGCTTGCTCGCCTGGAGGCTGTCGAAGAAAAAATGCTGCTCATCTTGCAAAACCAGCAGGAAATCACTGAAAGGTTATGAGCGAAGTCAAGGCAGTCGCCAAAGAAGAGAGACGATTGGATGCGCTGTTCTGCTGGAAGAGCTTGACGAGGATTGAGGCAGCGATGTTAGGCCAGAAGGGCGAGCAGGCGAGATTCATCTTAACTACGCGAGAGAGGTATAAGGGGACATGAAACGTTTATCCAGCGAAGCTTTTGCCAGGATCGTGCTCAATAAACAGCTTTATCCATACCAGATCGAGATAGCTGAAGCTGTGATCGACTCAGTACTCAGAGGAAAAGGCCTGACCTTTAGCGTCATGCTCGCTCGTCAAATGGGCAAAAATGAGTTGAGCGCTATCATCGAGACCTATCTGCTCATGTGCATGGAGAGCGGGAGTATCATTAAAGCGGCTCCCACGTAACGTTTAAGCCGCAAATTGTCAACAGCAAGTTGCGCCTGCTCTCTATGCTCGAAGGCCCATTGACCCGCGAGCGCATCTTCAAGAGCTATGGCTATATCGTCGGCTTAGCGCCCTCACCCGAACAACGCTCAGCTCTGGTCGGCCCTCGCGTCATGTTCTTTAGCGCTGGCCCGGAGAGCAATATTGTTGGGGCCACAGCCAGTCTGTTGCTGGAGATCGATGAGGCCCAGGATGTGGCCATTGAGAAATACGATAGAGACCTCAGACCGATGGCCTCAACAACCAATGCGACCACTGTGCTCTATGGCACGGCCTGGAGCGACGATACCTTGCTGGCCATGATGAAGGCCCACAATCAGGAATTGCAGGAACAGGATGGAATCCAGCGCCACTTTGAGTACGATTGGAGGACGCTGGCGAGCCGTAACGAGCATTACAAGCGATTCGTTGAGGGCGAGATCGGGCGGCTGGGCGAAGATCATATGACGATTAGGACGCAGTATCGTCTCTTGCCGATAAGTGGAGCTGGCTTTCTGCTCAACGAGATGCAGCGCTATATGTTGCGCGGTTCCCACACCTGGGAAGAGGAGCCCAGCGAAGATGGGGAGGGGCTCTATGTGGCCGGCGTTGATCTTGGTGGTGAGGAGCGTGCGAGCCAAGGACGCTCAGCGCAGCTCAACAGGAAGCGTGATAGTACGGTGATTACGCTTGGCAAGGTGACCTATAATGAGCTGGGCCTGCCGAAAATCGAGATTGTGCATCAGCTCTGTTGGACGGGCATGCCCTACCAGGAACAGTACGCACAACTTGTCGCGCTTGTGCAGCGCTGGGAATTGCGCAAGCTGGTCATAGATCGCAGTGGCCTGGGAGATATGATGGCTTCGCTGCTCACAGCCAGGCTGGGCGAACAGCGCGTGCTTGCCTTCCAGTTTACCCGTCCCTCGAAGAGCCATCTGACCTATCAGCTCCTGAGCCTTATCAACTCTAGCCGGCTCAAGCTCTATCAGCCTGACGAAGCGCCTGCAAGCATTTATGAGGAGTGCTGGAAACAACTCAAGCTGGCGCGCTATCGCGTGCCGGCACAAAATTTGCTTGATATGTATGTGCCATCCGAAGAAGGCCACGATGATTTTCTCATGAGCGTAGCGCTTTGCGGTGAGGCGGTCAAGGATTGGTCCGCTCCCAGCGCCGAAGCGCACATTATCAGGCCGCGCCGCCTGTATGACAATGAAGGCTATTTTTAAGCCGTGGCATCAACTTGCGCTCGTGCTCATGGATTCTTCCACAAAATCATTGCCAGGTCGAAAGAACATTCGGTAAACTATCTCTTGTGCTCACAACACTATTCGAGCGCGAGAGAAAGGACATGAGTAGTGGCCATTATTGCACGCTATCACGTGGAAGCGCAGACAGGCGTTGGTTTCCGTTTGCAGCAAGGGCAGTTTCTTACGATCATTGATCCACAAGGAGAGCAGGTAGCCGATCTTGTGGCTTTTGGCGCGGTCAACACGACCGAGTGGTTATCATCAGGGCGCAGTATTGATTATAGCGAAACTATTTATTTGACAACAGGACATGTGCTGTACTCGAATCGGAGTAGCCCTATGTTTACCATTGTGGAAGATACAGTCGGCAAGCATGATTTTCTCTTTGCCGCCTGTAGCCCGGAATCTTTTTGGATTCTCGACGGAATCCAGGGATATCATCCCAGTTGCTTTGAAAATTTAGAAAAGAGCCTTGGCCCCTTTGGCATCACTGGAGACAGGCTTCCAACCCCATTCAACCTCTTTATGAATGCATCAGTTCTTCCCAGTGGACAGATCAAGATTGCTCCTCCACTCTCGCAACCAGGGAGCATTGTGCGGCTGCGAGCAGAAATGGACCTGGTTGTGGGTGTCTCAGCCTGTTCAACCGAAGCGTGTAACAATGGCACCTGTAAGCCTATTGACGTGGAGATTTCTGGAGAAACAAGCTGAATGTAGCAAGGAGCAGTGAAATCGGGATTGTGACAATTACTAACCTCTGCTAGGCCGGAAGATCATATGGAGCTTTATAGCCGGGGCCAGTTATCCTCAAGATAGAGCTTGATGAGCCCGGCGTGCGAGAGGGGTCGGTTTGCGGCATTGATGTCGCAATTGGTTTCGTAATCAAGGAAGATGATAGTCTTTTCCTTTTCTAGTTGCTTCAGCTCGCTGAGCAGATCTTGCAGACAGTGCTCAAGTACCCATTGATAGGTGGGCAGATAGATCAGGTGGCGCGCTTGCAGGTAGGGAAGCAATTGCGTTCCGGTCACGCCCTGGCGATGGCCCAGAACTTTTCCATATGTGCGGACGGAGCGCTTGAGATTTTTCATAGTGGTGATGGCAAATTTGCGCTGATCGATATCGGCCCGCTCAAAGACCTTGAGTCCCTGCCAGATGCCCTCGACGCTAGCGCTGAGATAGCCAGGCGAGAAGGGGACGGGAATATTGCCGTGTGGATAGAAGGGGCTGAAGCGCAGCCAGGGTTGGGAGCCGCGCGAGGTTACATCAATGATCGCGGCCTGCGGATGTTGCTGCCGAATTTTTTCCAGGGATGCGCGCCGATTGTAAATGATAATCACCAGCGTTTATCCTCCTACATGCCCCTTTGTAAGGTTAGATCGAAGATAACTGCGAAGAGCGTAAGACTGCTCAGCAAAAATGCTACTCTGTGTGAGAAATAGCTTTGTTTGGCTTATTGCATTTAGCAAGTCTGGAGCTAGATTATAGCATACCTGATCTCTTCCTTATCCATCTTGTGCGGCTGGCTATTTCGCTCTATGCTAAAAGCATAAATTTACTCAAAACAACCCTAAAAGCTATGCTCACAGCTTAGTTATGTAATAGATAGGTCATCGCTATGTTTTACTATCGCCAGGCAGGCTATCGCTCGTGTGCCGGTCAGGGATGGAGGACGTAGGATGTATGCTACAATAGAGGTGATCTTTCACCTGAGTTCAGGACAAAACCCGGTAGATGGACTCCAAAGAAAATCATCTCACGCGATTTGCAATCAAGGAGGCGTCCTAATGGAGAACCAACCTGATCTATCTAATTCTGCTAACTCTTCGTCCAAGACGATTCCACCTATATCGGATACCACTCCCTTCCCTACATCCCGTCTGAAGCAAGATGCCGATTATGTCTTTTTTGAATTAACGCGCAGCATTTGCCCTGAGTGTCGTCGCGTCATTGATGGGCACATTCTCTTACGCGATAATAAAGTGTATATGCGCAAGCGCTGCCCTGAGCATGGGCAGTTTGAGGGCCTGGTCTATGGCGATGCTCAGGCTTATACCTCTGCTGCTCGCTTCAACAAACCTGGCACGATACCGCTTGCCTATTCCACTCAAATTGAGCACGGCTGCCCTCATGATTGCGGCCTGTGTCCCGAGCATCAACAACATGCCTGTCTGGGTATCATTGAGGTGAATAGTGCCTGTAACATGAATTGTCCGCTTTGCTTTGCCAATGCTGGTGCGGGCTTTAATCTGACCCTTGAAGAAGTCGAAGGGATTCTCGATCATCTGGTAGAAACTGAAGGCAATCCTGAAGTGGTTCAGTTCTCCGGTGGGGAACCAACCATCCATCCCCAAATCATTGAAATGATGAAAGCCGCGAAAAAGCGGAATATCAGACATGTTATGCTGAACACGAACGGAAAGCGAATCGCTACCGATGACGATTTCTTGCAGCAATTAGTCGAATTGCATCCCTCAGTCTACTTTCAATTTGACGGCTTTTCCTCTGAAACCTATCGCATCTTACGCGGTGAACCGGATATCCTGACGCTCAAACTTAGGGCCTTAGACCGCCTGGCGGAAATTGGCGCGAACGTGGTACTGGTGCCGGCAGTTGATCGCTTTGTCAATCTTCACGAGGTAGGGGCGATTACTACTTTTGCAATGCAGCATCCGGCGGTTCGTGGCATTAGCTTTCAGCCGGCCTTCCAATCTGGCCGCCACGGAAAAAGTGATCCCATGCAGCGCTTGACCATTCCCGACATTCTCAAAGCGCTGGAAGAGCAGACCGGGGGAATGCTGCTGGTTTCGGATTTTGTTCCGGTTCCCTGCTGCTTTCCCACCTGTAACTCGGTCACCTATGTCCTCAACGATGGCGATACTGTTCTACCTTTAACGCGCGTCCTCAACGTTGACGATTACCTTGATTACATCACGAATCGTGCCGCACCTGATCTTTCGGAAGATATCAAAAGTGCCCTGGAGGGGCTCTGGTCCTCATCTGTTGTCCCGGGCTCCGACAAGGCGGCACAGCAATTTGCCCTTTCCTGTGCTGCTTGCGAACTACCCGATGGACTCGATCTTGCAGCCTTTGCGAAAAATATCTTTATGATCATGCTGCAGGATTTCATGGACCCCTGGACATTTAACCAGAAGAACTTGATGAAATGCTGTAAGGAGATCTTATTGCCTGATGGCAAGCAAATTCCATTTTGTGCTTACAACAATGTGGGATACCGCGAACAGGCTCGTACACAGCTGCAGGCCCGTGAGAGGCAACGCAATCAGGCCAGACGGGCAAGTCTCCCTTTTACGCCTGAACCATTAACTTTTTCATTTGCGCAAAAATAGCTTTGCCCTATCTATTAATAGGGAGGAACTGATGAACTCAGCATATGAGCCATCTCCTGATTCAGTAGAAGTCAAGACATGCTGCTCAACTCTGTATCAAAGCGACATCGTACGATTTCTACTCGGCGACTCGTTCCATCCTGGTGGTATTCAACTCACCGAACATCTTGGCACGCTGCTGCAACTGGCCCAGGGGCAGCGGATGCTTGATATTGCCTCAGGGCAGGGCAAGAGTGCGATTGCCCTTGCACAACGCTTTGGCTGCCAGGTACAGGGAATTGAATATGGCGCTCAAGCGGTCCAGAGGGCGACAGAGGCTGCGGCAGAGGCCGGAGTGGCCCATCTTGTCACCTTTCAACAAGGTGATGCCGAGCGCCTGCCAGTCGCCGCTGAAACGTTTGATGTTGTAATCTGCGAATGTGCCTTTTGTACATTTACAGATAAATCAACTGCAGCTTCAGAAATGTGGCGGGTCTTGAAATCAGGTGGACGTGTTGGATTGAGCGATCTCACCCGCTTAGGAGATGTGCCAGAAGAGTTGCAGAGCTTTCTGGCGTGGATTGCTTGCCTTGCTGACGCTCAACCTGTGGATAACTACACCAGTTATCTAACGCAGGCAGGATTAGCCGTCGATCTCATCGAAGAGCACAATGAAGCACTGTATGAGATGGTACAACAGATCCGTGGCAAGTTGCTTGGTGCAGAACTACTCGTGCGGCTCAAGAAGCTCGACCTTCCCGCCTCGCTTGACTTTACACAAGCAAAATCGCTTGCCAGGGCTGCCCTTACAGCTATTCAGATGGGTCGGTTCGGCTATATCGTAATGAGCGCGCATAAGGCAACATAAACCTCATCCTTTGCCATGCAGAAAATCTATATGCGTGATCTGTGCGATAGGGGCGATGATCAGTAAACAAGTGGTTATGCTCAAAATAGGAAGGCTCAGAAGATGGGCGAGCGAGGCAAATGGCGCAGGTGCCAGTAACACCAGAAAAGAAAGGCATTGAGCCAGCCCTGCATATTTGCCCCATACGGTCGAACTAAAGCGTACCGGGCGCGCAAAGGCCAGATAGCTTAATAAAACCGCTACAAAGGGAACTATGAAACGAAAGAGCATGACCAATCCAAACGGCAGAGGTAATACGCCGTTGCGGAGCAAAATGATGGTTAAGGAGAGATATAGACAAAAATCAGTTTCAGCATCGGCGAGCTGTCCTAGCCTGCTCTGCGTTCCCGTGTTCCTGGCGATCAATCCGTCAAGAATATCAGTAACTATGCCACAGAGAAAGATAGCTAGAGCCACGGTTGAGGGTGTGGGCAGGCCAGCGAAAAGCCTTCCAAGCAAGTATGAAGCACACAATCCGCGTATCCAGGTAAGTTCATTGGCTAAGCCGACGCGCGGTAGTAGCGCTCCACTATGCACTGATCGGTTTAGACCGAGATGCCAGTACAAATCGCACTGCTGCCACACAACGCAAAAGGCAAATCCTGGCAGGAGGTAGAGCGTATCGCTTATTCCCAGCAACAGGCCATTCCCAATCAGAGCAAGTAGAGCCAATAACGCAATGGTCAGGGTAAATTGTCTCCACGAATTGTGCAATGAAGGGTTGCTATGAACTGTTTGCATAGTTTGCATCCAGGAGCGCTGAAAGAACCTGTACCAGGCGCGTAGACTGAAATGATCGTTACGCAGCTCTGTTAATAGCTCAACAGCGAATGTCTCTTGCGAGCTCGATTGCATGCCAGGTACCGCTTTCGCTATCGTTATG
Organism: Ktedonosporobacter rubrisoli; assembly: GCF_004208415.1. Lineage (GTDB taxonomy): Bacteria > Chloroflexota > Ktedonobacteria > Ktedonobacterales > Ktedonobacteraceae > Ktedonosporobacter > Ktedonosporobacter rubrisoli. The sequence continues at coordinate 2,019,416 of NZ_CP035758.1, forward strand.
CTTTTACAATAAGATGGGGCTGCGATAAGATAGGGAGTCAAAAGCTATAATGAAGCAGCTGATTCACTAACATTTCACCCCCATTCCAACCGGCCATAATTATACCTGTTTAGAACTTCTTTTTGAAGAGTATTGCCAGAGAAGGAAAAGTAACATGCAAGAAGGAATAGAGGAAACCAAAGGGAATGACGCTGCCCCGAAAGAACAGTTAGCACCCGGGGGCATTGGTGTGGCAGTGGCCATTGATTGGGGCCTGGCCGTACAAATATTCTTGACACCAATTATCACTGTTCTCAACCCAGCCAGCCAGCCAAAAATTGCTGCTCTCAATTCAACTCTTACCGTGGTGCTGTACTTCATCATTGCCTGGCTTTTGGCAGGGCTTTGTCTGTTCTTTGGCGAGATGCTGCGCAGTGGTCACAACTGGGCCCGTTGGATACAGATCGCTGTAACCGCACTGCTTACGCTGGGCGGCCTCGCTTCGTTGCCCGGCCTCTACCAAAGCCTTATAACGGGTCACTTCTGGCCGCTCGTCACGGAAGTTATCCTTGTCATCTTTGCACCTCTGGTGCTCTGGCGCTTGAGTCGTCCTGCTACTGGTCGCTGGTTTAAGACTGTCAGCGCAGCCGAGGCCCGCCAACGTCATGGTGGCAAATGGGTATGGTTTATCGCTCTGTTTGCTATCGTGGGAGGCATACTGCAAACCCTTGCGGTAATGAACAAATAGGATGGTAATAACATATGTCTCAAACGAATTATGATTATGATCTTACCATTCTGGGCGGCGGATCAGGTGGGTTGACAGCGGCCCGTGTTGCGGCCTCGCTGGGAGCGCGGGTCTTGCTGATTGACAAAGAGCGCCTGGGCGGAGATTGTTTGTATACAGGCTGTGTTCCCAGTAAAAGCCTTATCCATGTTGCTCAGATCGTTCACCAGGCGAACAATGCTGCCCGTCTGGGTTTAACCACGCATGGAATAGATGTGGACATGGCACATATCAACACCTACATTCAAGGCGTGATCAAACGGGTCTATGAGGCAGAGCATATATATACAGATGATGTGACTGTTAAATTTGGAAGTGTTTCTTTTCAATCTCCCACGGCCCTGCTGCTTGATTCTGAACGCATCACTAGCCGTTCGACAATTATTGTCACAGGATCGCATCCTGTCATTCCACAGATAGCGGGCTTGGCCGATTTGGGCTACCTGACGAACGAGGATGTCTTTCAATTAACGCGTTTACCAGCATCGCTGCTCATTGTCGGTGGCGGCCCTATCGGTGTCGAGCTTGGACAGGCCCTGGCGCGCTTAGGGGTCAGGATTACCATCATCCAGGGGCCGGAACGAATTTTGCCGCGCGAAGATCCCGCTGTCTCCGCGGCAATTACTGATGTGCTTGAGTCTGAGGGCGTGACCGTGGTCACAAAGGCACGTGCCCAGAATGTTGAGCGGTCGGGAGCAAAGAAGCGCCTGATCGTGAAACGGGGCGACCAATTTATCGCATTTGAGGCTGATGAACTGCTTCTTGCCGTGGGTCGTCAACCAAATGTGGATGGACTCGGGTTGGACAAGCTCGGCATAGCCTGCACAGCGCAGGGCATTCAGGTGAACAGCTATCTTCAGACCACCAGAAAGAACATCTTTGCCCTCGGCGATGTGATTGGTGGTTATCTTTTTACGCATGTTGCCGCGTATCAGGCGGGTGTGGCCGTGCGCAATGCGCTGTTGCCTGTGAGCAAGAAGAAGGTAGATTATCGCGTCCTCCCCTGGTGTACGTTTACAGATCCAGAGGCGGCGCGGGTTGGCCTGACCTATGAGGAGGCGCAACAGCAGCATCGACAGGTGCGCGCCGTTACTCTCCCCTGGGCTGATATCGACCGTGCGCAGACCGAGGGCGCCACAACCGGTTTTATTCAACTCGTGCTGGCAGGCAAGAAGGAGGAAATTGTGGGAGCACATATGGTCGGTACCCATGCTGGCGAGTTGCTTGGTGAGATAGCTTTGGCCATGCAACACCATCTAACGATCTCTGACATGCTGGCTACCATTCATCCCTATCCAACCCTGACTACGGGTTTGCAGCAGGCAGTTTTTGAGGCCCAGCTTTCAGGAAGGCAGGGCCATACTAATCGTCGCATCGTCAGTACCATGCTCCGCCTCCTAAAGTAATAGCGAGAAAATATCATCTATGCTGTGAGCATAGCTTTTCTCTTCCTTAACAGGCGCTGAGCTGTTATGCTTCGTGGTAGCTTTTGCCAATTCATCAGTCGGAGTGAGTGCGCGCTTTTGGCAATTGACTCATTCCTTTGCCAGTACACTATGCGGTGTTTGGGCTTTAAAGAGGGGAGATATTCTGAATGAAGCTACTTATTCTCGGGGGAACAGTTTTCCTTGGTCGCTATCTGGTTGAGGCGGCGCTCGGCCAAGGGCATGAGGTGACGATCTTCCATCGTGGAGTGCATGAGACGCCTTTCTCTACAACAAAGGTCGAGCATGTGCAAGGTGATCGCAATGAGGGGCTAACGGCTCTAGCCGGGCGTCGCTTCGATGCTGTAATCGATACGAATGGCTATGTGCCACGACATGTGAAGGCCGTAGCACAAACGTTGGCCGAGAATATCAAGCGCTACGTCTTTATCTCCAGTATTTCGGTCTATGCTGACTTTAGCACAGCCGGGCTGAAAGAGTCGTCCCCGCTGGGACAAATCTCTCCCGAGCAGGCGCGGGAGGCCGAGCAGTTAAGGCCGCCCACGACGGGAACTATCGCTCTCACCTATGGCGAAATGTATGGCCCGTTGAAGGCGCTCTGCGAGCAGACGGCCGAAGAGCTCATGCCTGGCCGCGTGCTCGCTATTCGTCCCGGCCTCATTGTGGGTCCCCACGACTACTCGGATCGCTTTAACTATTGGGTGCAGCGCGTGGCCCGAGGTGGAGAAGTCCTGGCTCCAGGTCGACCGGATCGCCCTATCCAGTTGATTGATGTGCGCGATCTCGCCGAGTGGACTATCCGCATGATCGAGGCGGGACATGCTGGCGTTTATAATGCTACCGGCCTTGATGCCCCTCTTACCATGCAGCAATTTCTTGAGACATGCAAGAGCGTGAGTGGAGCGACGGCAACTTTTACCTGGGTCGACGAGGCTTTTCTCCTTGAAAAGGGAGTTGTGCCGTGGTCCCAACTGCCCTTGTGGCTCCCTGAATCTGATGAGAGCTTGCGCGGCTTCCTTGACGCCGACATCCAGAAAGCTCTAGCCGCCGGCCTTACTTTCCGCCCTCTGGCCCAGACAGTAGGTGCTACCCTGGCCTGGGAGCAGCAGCGCTCACCTGACGAGCAACGCAAGGCCGGAATGTCAATCGCACAAGAGAGCGAGTTACTGCAGGCCTGGCACCAGCGCTAAGGCTGCGCCCAGCATATATATTGACCTCAAGCCCTTAGCTCTCAGGAAAGCGCTCGGGGTAGCGTACAAAAGTGTAAATTTGCTGGGGAATAGTCTGGAGAAACACGCCCTCGCCCCATTCGCGCACACTTGAGCCAGTTTGCTCTTGCTGGAAAGCTTCAACTTCGGCAAAAGCAGGCTGATCGGGCGCTAAAACGCGGGCGCTACCATGTACGATAATGGCCAGATCATCACCCTGGTAATGGGTAAAGCTCATTGCGGGACGGCGCAACAATTGTCGGGTGCGCACGGCGGCGGCTACGGTCGGAATATACCATTGTCCATGAAACAGCAAGGCTCCGATCGGGGCGTTGCGCGGTTCCCCTTTGCTCGTGACGGTTGCCAGGGCAATATTTTGTAGCGCGCGCCACAGATGGGTGATCTGGCGCGCAGAAAGAGAGTGGGCTGGCATTTGAAAGGATTCGCGTAAATATGGCCTGACCTGCTCAATACTGCGATCCAGCAAGTTCTGAAGCTTCTGCCAATCGGCCTCGGTTTCATGCATGTTAAGATCCTCGCTTTCATTGGAAAACAAGCTTAATAAGCTTGCTTGTAAAGTGTTTCTGGCTGCTCAACTCAAGCTTGTCAGGCTATTTTAGCCATGAAGCATCAAGAGGGCATCTGTTGTAGATCTTCTCATGACGGGAATCTGCATTTCGGTCAAGGCGAAAGGATTGTCGCCTCCTTCCTGTGGCAGATAGACCTCGCGAGCTATCGAGCTTTCTGCAAAACAAAAGCCATGCTCCTCGCTCCAATCGTCGATGGCACTACATGCATCGCAGGGGTTTCCAGGCCTGCACATATGCATTACACAGGCCATGATTGGCACTTCCGGCAGCGTTCTGACCGCTATCCGCTGGCTATCCGGCAATGGGCGGGTCAGAACACAACTCACCTCTATATCCATTCTTCCCTGTTGGGAGCGTGTGCCGTGCCAGAGAACGCTATGGGGCTGAGATAGCTCAATGCCATAATAGCTCAGGTATTCATCGAGCTCTCCAAAGATATCTGAGAGCTGAGCAGGGGCAATCACTTCACGGATGGAGGCGATGGCATAAGGCGCAATATGCTTGAGCATCACCTCATATGGAGACAGTGTTCCTTCTCGTTCGATCTGCTGCAAGCGCGCTTCAAGGCGAGATAGCCGCGCTTGCTGGGTCTCTACAAGCTGTTGGATTTCAGCTTGCTTTTGCCTGAACAGATCCCGCGTTTGCGTTGGCGATATATCCGCCTTGAGCAAGTCTGTAATTTGTTCCAGGGTAAAGCCAAGTTCTCTGAAGGCCTGAATGCGCCTGAGGCGTATGAGTTGCTCAGCTGTGTAATAGCGATAGCCTGTGTGCTTATCTGTATAAGCAGGCGGAAGAAGACCAATCTGATCATAGCGCCGTAGCAGCTTCACTGAAACTTTGCCAGATTTGGCAAAGTCGCCAATCTTAAACATCTAGAAATCCTCTCAAGGTCCCAGCAAAGTGATTATCTTCTTCTCTATGATACACTCTCCCAGCGCTGGGAGAGTCAAGGGAAAGAAGGCACGTTAAGGCCTATTTTGAGCTGTTCATAAGAAGTTTTTACCTTCTGGCCTCCTAAGCCATGGAGTGTCTGGCCAGGTAGTTGGCGAAAGTTGTCATAATGACCGTTATAAGCAGCAGGACGGCCGCTATGCTGTAGGCGATCCACTTTCCTGGCTTTTGCCAATTGGAACGAGAAAAAGGATAGAATCGATCTCGCGCGGCCCAAATTGGGTTCATCAGCTTGCTCAACCTCCTTTGACAGAACCATTTCTCTCCCTATATAATGGAGGAAGTATTCACTCGTATTTGGGAGGTTTTGACATCTATGCCAGTGTGCTGCTAACTCCATTCTGTTTCCTGTTTAACCAGCGAAACAGACATTCCCGATCTTGCTTTCATCACTCACGTGTCTCTCATCAGGCATGAGTGCTCAGCCGTTCTGCGCCTGCATTGAGTGAGGCGTCTGCCTCCTACTCGACATGCATATGGGCCTCGCCTGCGCGAGAGGTTGGATAGTGAGAACACAAGCAGCGAGATGGGGCGAGAGTTAGGAGAAGCATGTGGCGAAGAGGTGTTAGGCCTGGAACTGCGGCGAAGGCATCGCCGATGTTTTCGATAGCCTGGGCCATTGGCCGATGGATGCCATCTTTTCCTTGTTGCGGCATCGCATGTTCGAAGCAGTAGGGCAAGCGATGGCCTGCTCTCTCTTCTTCCCCTTGTCTCCCCAGTGTTTCCTTGCGTGTGTTGATGTGATCGTATTGTGCATTCTCGAAGATTAAAGCAAGGATTACCTCTCATGACAGAACATAAGCTTTCACTCCTCCCTTTCTACGCTGGTTGGGGTATTTACAATCAGCGCCTTGTCGCGGCCATCGCGCCCCTTACAGGGGAGCAGCTAGCCTTGCGTCTCACGCCGCAACATTGGTCGCTTGGCATGTACGTGACGCATATTGTTGCCAATCGCGCCTGGTGGTTCCACGCGCGAATGGGTGAGGGAGGCGATGATCTTACTCCCCTCGAATTATGGGCTTTGGGAGTCTGTGAGGCAGATGTGGACCCATGCCATCCGGCGGCAGAACTGGTTGCCGGCCTTGAGAAGACCTGGCAGATGATCGAGGAGGCGCTTGCTCGCCTGACCCCTGCAGATCTTCAAGAGGTCTTCCCGCCTCTTTCTGAGGTGGAACGTGTGCGTCACGCGAAACTGGTTGAGCCTGCACTCCAGCCATACGCCCAGATGTGGTTGGATGCTGAGCGGTTGGCTGGAGAGGACAAACCGGCACGTTCGCGTCAGTGGATCATCTGGGGCGTGCTCGCACATGATATCCATCACGGCAGCGAAATCTCCACCACTCTCGGCCTCCACGGCTTGCCAACCATTGATTTAGATGGATGGATTTGGTGAAAGTTTTGGTAGCTTCAGTAACAGGGTCATCTCTGTGCTGAAGCTACCTTCTCTATCCACCTGGATAGAGATTTGATTCAGACCTCAATCCAGACGGCAAGATCTCCCAACGCTTTACCGATGCCCGGGCCAAAGGCTTTAGCGGGTGATCCTGTGCTCTTTAAAGCCAGACGGTAGCCAGGCCCGAGGCAACTATCGAATTCGGAAGCGGCTACAATTACTGATCTTCAAACAGTGCGAGAAGCTTTTCAACAACAATGCATGGCTCAGCAGGCACATAACCGCCAAACGCTACGACGGCGGGCATGAGCGTTTCCATTTCGTCACATAACTTGCGAAGTGCGGTTGCCTGTTCTGCTTGCGTGTAGCAAATTTCCAGTCGATTACGCCTGAATGGGGGTACTTTGAATTCATGTGCATATTTCACCTGATCTATGGAATCCTTCAGCCATGATAGCAAAATATGGAAGTTGATCATATCCCCCTTGGCCCCCTTTGCAGCGCCTGCCGCAATCATCCAGAAGAAGCCTACAGCGTCCGACGCGGTTTGCACTGCCTTTTCACGGGTCAGTGGTTCTGGCTCCGGCGCTTCTGGAATCCCTACTTTAGCGAAGAGCAGCAGCGATTGATGCTCCTGGTGCGCCTTATGCTGCGGAATGAGCATCCAATCGATATTCTGGCCCGATTCGCGATAGACAACATGCGTAAAAGTGCCGCCAACGAGGTTATTAGAATGCGCTTCATAGATAATAGCCGGTGTGCCAAATTGCTGAAACAGGGCCAGGCGTTCTGGCGTCGTCCTGCCTCCTGCAGGCCAAGGTGCAGCACAGAGAGCTTCACTGTATGCTTCTGCAACCACGACATGTAGATCTAAATCACTTACCCAGGTCTGTTCTCCTCGTCCGAAGCTGCCCGCCAGCCAGGCAGCGAGAAAACGCGGATCGTCTTTGAGAAATGCTGTGATCTTGGTGAGCAACGCATCACGAGCGGCTGTAAACTGTTCTCGATTACTTGACATGTGTTGTCTGCCTTTCTAAATGCTGAGTTTATTGTCAAGAAAAAAGGCATTGGAGTAAAAAAAGAAACAAAATAAGTGAGATACATGTTTTGCAGCCAGAGCATCCAAAATCCAGTAATTTTGGATGCGATGTCGTTTGGGAAGAAAAGTTTCAGGTGAGAAAAGGATAGACAACGCGCAAGCCATGCATCTCTTTGCACCAATGCCATAACAAACACAACTTTGTTCCTGTGGTTCTGGAATTCTAAATCATCAATGGGACAAAGAGGTTTGCCATTTCCTGTGTGAAGTTGGCAATGCTACAAAGTTAGAACAATGGCTTCGGCATAAGTGTCAAATCCTCCAATTGCAGATTATTCACCTACCATACCATGGTAAACATCTGCCTGTCAATCATTTTATATCTTTCTATAGTTTGCTACTTCATCTGATACCATTCAGGCAAGTAAAAGGGCTCAAGCTGCTCATCAAGCAGGCTCACATAGCGGTTGTCTTTGTGCTGGGCCAAAGTGTTGCGCAGCTTCATCACGCGCTGGGCCGCCACTTGCGACTTCGCCTGCAGGGCCAGGCCAATCGCCTGGGAGGCATGCTGGTACATTTCCTCAAGCGCCCCTTGCTGCAAGTAAATTCCCGCCATATCCGTATGCATTGTGGAGCGCCGCCGTATCAGCGTAGGATTGACTGATGCCAGGGCCTGGGATAGGGCCTCCTGAGCCTGGACAAGAAAGCGTGTCGAGGCAGCATCCTGCGGCGAATAGAGATGAGGGAAACTTGCACCTTTGTAGGATAGCAATTTAAGGCAATCAATTCCCATGCCATAGCGAATATCCCTCTCATCTTGAATGCAATCGGCATCGCTGAAGGCGCGCAGGCAAGCCTCTTTCTCATTGAGATGAGCCTGCACCTCGGCCTCGATGACTGCCAGCCAGGCGCGCATCGTCACATCCGTTTTCACGGTAACAAAGGAGCGAGCATGCTGAATGCTGGAAAGCGCTTCCTGATGCTGCTGGCTATAGGACCAGGTGAAGCTCATCCAGCCCCAGCCAGCGGCCTCTAGTTCGGGAAAGTTTGCTTCCCGTGCTGCCTGGACTACCGTTTGATGGTAGGCTCTGGCCTTAAGATTATCGCCTAATTCGAAGAAGAGCGCGCCGATTAACAGGGCAGTCTCGCCAGCGATAGCGCACAAACGCGCCCGTTCGCTGGGCAGCATGGAGCGTTCAAGAAAGCTCAGGATCTTGAGAAAATGTTCGGCCACATAGCCCAGCAGATCATAAGGGGCAAGGGCATCCGTAGTGCGATCTTGCCAGTAGTCGCTAGTCTTTGTGGCTAGATACTGCACTGTGCGCTCTTCCATCTCGGCGGGTTGGGCCAGGATCTGCGAAAAGCGATTGACCAGCGAGAGATCCGTTAATCCAGCGGTAGGCGTGACGATGGTGGCGGCGACTGCTCCCAGCAAGTGACGGCGGAATGCATCCATGTTTTGCCCCTTTTGTTCTTGCAGATGATCTTCTTCTGCTTTTAGTATACCTTGTGTAGTAAGAACATGGGGCGTAATTACTTGCGATTTTTGCAGCATTAGCAAAGGTGGGACAAGAGCTTCGGGCGAGATAGGGATATGGGCTAGCCTTTTCGCCAGCGCCTGGGTCGAGGCCGAAAGTTCCAGACCCTCTTCGGCAAAGCTGCGCCGGGCTTGCTCATAGCAGGTAGTAGCCTCGTGTGCCAGGCCAATGCGCTGCAGAAATGCCAGCATGCTGCATAAAATGGCTTCGTCCAATGGGTAGAGGGTGAGCAGCTTGCGATAGATACATTTAGCGTTCCAGTGGAGATAAAGTTGCTCATAAGTGTAAGCCAGGGCCAGAAAGCAGCTTTTCTTCTCCTGCTCAACGGCGGCACAGATCGCATGGCGCCATAGCCCGGTTTCCCCTTCCAGCGGCTCGCCTCGCTCATAGAGCCGGCAGGCCTTTTCCAATAGCTGCCGCGCCTGTTCCAGATCAAGGCGCTCGGCTTCGCGCATCAGCGCCTCACACTCGTCTAAGTCTGTCCAGATGCTTGCCTGATCGGCTAGGTGATAACTTACCGGAGTACTGCTGAGCGCTTCTTTCCCCAGGGCTTGCCGAATTCTGTAGGCTGCATCGCGCAAGTAGCGTTCGGCCAGGCTCGGATCTCTAGTGGGAGGCAATACATCCTTGATCAGCTTCTCGCGGCTCAAACATCGCCCGGGCGTACAGAGGAGCCGTTTGAGCACGCCCCGCGCATAATTATTCTTTCCTAAATCCTGCTCTATCGATCTCCACACTCCCTGCTCTTCTTGCTTCTCAAGAAGAAAAATACCAAGCAAGCAAACATGCGCATGAATAGATTGATTACCCTCATTGACCATTCTTCCACCCTCCATAGCAATAATCTCACATCCCATCTCCTCCTCGCCTTAGTATACTCTATTATCGCGTTATTTTCTATGTATACCGCTATTCTGTTGATTCAGATATCTAATACGATATGCGCTACGTCAACTTCTAGCTATGCTTCTCCTGTACTTCTCACACAAGTACATAAATCAAGAGTGGAAAGGAAATTGAAAATATGCTATCGATACCTTCCCTTGAAGTTCCCGCTCCCCAGGAAGTGCTGAATGTGCTGGAGAAGCTCAACCAGGCCAATCAGGCCTATGATATCAGGCTGCCGGCAGAGCAGCGCCAGCGCATTGCGGCGATCTTTCACATCCATTACGTCTGGCTTTTGCAGCATCATATCAGCTTTGGCTATGATCGCGTCCGCCAGCGCTATTTCTTGCAGTATTCCACAGTTTCACAGGAGGTCACCAACCGATGAGCAAGGAGCATGAGACATCTCGCGATAACGCTGAGGGCCAGGTGCGCCAAACTATGCCAGCCCAACAAGGCCAGCAGAGCGAGCTTGCCAGCCTGCGCGCACAGATCGAACTGGAATTAGAGGCTATGCAGCAGGGGCTCAACGGCCTGGCTTCCGGCACGGCGCGACATCGCTTTATCTCGGCCAGGATGAGGCGCGTCGATCAGCTCACGAGCCATATGGCCGGGCACATTGGAGAAGAGCAGGCTGAGCGCACGAGCTGTCAGGCCTATATGCAGATCTTCAGCGCTCACGAACAGGAGCCGAAGCATGGCGACCACTGATCCTGAGCTCGTCTTGCGTACGCTCAACACGGTCATGCACCTGGGCAATTGCACTGAGGATTTGACGCTCATTCGGCGCTCCCTGGCGCTCTATGAGGCCTGTTTTGACTATCTGCGCCAGCAGCAGGTGCGCATCATCTATGCGGAGGAGCAGGATCTTTATGTCTTCATCGATTCGACGAAATCTGATGAGCTACGCTAGTCAGCTGGAACCGAACAAGGAGCTTAGCGCATGGAAACAAACACAAGTAATCAGTCCACCATCCCAGCAATCACGGTGCTGCTCAAAGCTGATATAGCGCCCCGTGCGGAGGCCATTTTGCGCCTGCATGGCTGTCTGATCGATAAGCAGGGCGGGCAGACATTGATTACCTTTCCCTTTGGGACGACGCGCCACCTGATCCCTTTTAGTCGCACGCGAGCTGACCGCTATCGTATCACCTTGCCCGATGGGCAAACTTTCAAGCAGGTGCAGCCGCGCGATACAGTCTATTGCGATCTCTATATCGAGACGATTGTTGTGGCCCGAAACGACAAGGGGCAATCCAGCGACTGAGGATCGCCATACATCCTCATTATGTATAGCAAGTTCAAGGCCTTTAACTGCCGAACTGCAGTCACTACAGCAGCGGTGGGCAGGGCTGCAGGTAGCTCCCTCTTAAGACATGGGGGCTACCTGCCGGCCACGCGTGTTATGCGTGGTAAGAATTGCATAGAGTCAATTGGCTGCAGATAAGGCGCTTATTAGGTAAGTTGCAAAACTGCAGCGAAATCCTGGTGCGCCTGGGCAACTTCGGCTTCAGCGTGAGCTTTGCCCAAACCTAGAAAACCATCGGAGCGCGCCTTGTCCATTACTTCTGTCGCAATCTGCAGCAGCCAGCGTTTATATTCGGTGACCTCTTGAGGCTGACTTTTCTCGTTGAGGAGACCAATAGCCCTTGCACATATCTGGTTTCTGATGTTGATTGCCTCCTCCTTACTGTTTCCTCCATGTTTTTCGATCAGTTCGTTATGTTTCTCGTGATTTTCCTCTTTGGAGGTAAAGATGCTCTGAATGTATTCATTCTCGGGGAATTGCTTGCTTGTATCGTGCACAATCTTGTAGAGTGAAAGGGCTGTTTTGAGGACTTTGAATGCGTTCGTTTGAATAACAGCAAGAGAAGTTCCAGCTACCACCAAGGGTGCTGCAGCCAGGATTTCTCTTTCCTCCACGGTAAAATCGGTAATTCGGGTCATATGCTCCACCTCTTAAAAATAATATAGAACGGGCTATACCAAAGTATATATGATATTATGTAGAATGGGCAACTCTTTACTGAATTGGGTAAAAACTTCACCCTGGAATCTGAGCCGAAGCCATCCCGCCAAATTCGGAATACATCTGTCCCTTCGTGCAGGACATGGCTCGCCTTTTGAGCGGTGACTACAACGATCTCATCGCTTATACTAAAGAGGAGCATTGAAGTTACGTTATTATTCTGACAGGAGGCTGGCGATGATTATCGTAGTTTTCAAACATAGGCCCAGAGCTGGCGTAAACTTGCAAGAATATGATCAGTTTATAAAAGACCTGTATCTCCTGGGCAAACAAATTCCTGGCTTTCTTTCTGTGAGCGAATATTCCGCAGAGAATGGAGATCGGGTCGCTATTGAGCACTTTGCAACCATGCAAGCTCTCGAACAATGGCGAGCCTTTCCTGAACATATTCGTATGATACAGCTTGGTTGGGAGCGCTTCTATGGGTCATATACGGCTCAAGTTTGTACCACCGTATCAAGCGTATCCTGGTCGGTTGATTCTCCAGTGGTGAAGGAAGAGAAAGGCTAAGGTGGAGCACAGGCAGGAGATAAAGGAGCAACGACCCTTGTTGCCTCAATTCACTACCTATGCTATGATGCGCGTGTTATGACAAGGCAGGTTGAATATTTCCCGCAGCTTGTCGCGGCCTATATTCGTGACAAGCTTCCGGCGGATCAGCAGTATGCTTCACTCTTCAGCAAGCCACTCGCTGAGCTCACAGAGGCTGAGATACAGCAACTTATCCAGCTCGCACAACAACAGGAGCTGCGCATCCATCGCTTCAAACGTAGCATGGAGCTGCCGCGCGTGCAGAAGGTGCTAGGAATGTTGAAAGGGCTCTACCCAAGCAATCTTCTGGATATTGGGAGTGGACGTGGGGCCTTTCTCTGGCCGCTATTGGATAGCTTTCCCACGCTTGCCGTGACCTGCGTTGATATGCTTGATTATCGCGTAGCGGACATCCAGGCCGTGCAGCGTGGGGGCATCGAACAATTACAAGCTGTGCAGGCCGACGTTACAAGATTGCCCTTCGCGGAGCAAAGCTTTGAGATGGTAACGATGCTAGAAGTGCTGGAACATGTGCCCGATACGCGCCGCGCCCTGAGCGAGATCTGCCGTGTCGCACGCCAATTTGTCATCCTGTCGGTTCCCTCCAAAGAGGATGATAATCCTGAGCATATTCATCTCTTTGCTCAGCACAGCTTGCGGGATCTCTTGCTGGAACAAGGCGTACGGCGCGTGAGCTTTGATTATGTGCCTGGTCATATGCTTGCTCTGGCCCACAAAGGATAAAAATAAGCCTTATGCAAAAGATTTATAAATACCCACGCACCTATCACCTGGAAGGCTCTGGCATTCAGCACGGTGATGAGGATCTTTCAGTCATGCCGGTCCGTAGCCTGGCTGGGCAATATGTTGTGGTTGAGGAGAAGATGGACGGGGCCAATAGCGCAATCAGCTTTAGCGATGATAATCAGCTTTTACTACAGAGCCGGGGTCACTATTTGAGCGGCGGCCCGCGCGAGAAGCAGTTTGATCTCTTCAAGGCCTGGGCCTATCGCTACGCAGGTGAGCTCTGGCAAACGCTGGGCACGCGCTATATTATGTACGGCGAATGGCTGTATGCCAAGCATACCATGTTCTATACCGATCTGCCTCACTATTTCCTGGAATTTGACATCTTTGATAAAGAGCAGGAGCGCTTTCTCAGCACGGAGCGGCGCAAAGAATTTCTCTTCTTGCTGCCCTTCGTCTCCTCAGTGAAGGTGCTCTACACGGGACAAATCGATTCTATGGAGCAGCTTGTGAGTATGATTGGCCCTTCGCATTTTATCAGGGGAGATCTGAAAGAGCGCCTGCAAGCTTACTGCCAGGAAAAGGATTTTAATGTGGCGCAAGCTCTTAAGGAGACCGATACCAGCGGCTTGATGGAAGGTCTCTACTTGAAAGTAGAGGCCGATGGCTACGTGCAGGAGCGCTACAAATATGTGCGCCGGGGCTTCCTGCAAACCGTCTTCGATTCTGAGAGCCATTGGCAGGATCGCCCAATTCTGCCCAATTGCCTGAGCGCTGGAGTGAGCTTGTTTTAAGGCTTATTGCAAGGATGAGACGATGCAAGAAGAGGTAGCATGTGCATGGAGCTTTCCCTATTGTCCCGAGCCGCCACACTGGCAGCTCGATTGGGCAGCTCTGCAGGAGCAATTTTCCTGGTTACGGGCGCTGGCCGGCGTTCCTCAGGATGCGCTTTATCATGCCGAGGGCGATGTCCTGATCCATACCGGGATGGTGGCCTCTGCGCTGGTAAGCCTGGAAGCCTGGCGTCGCTTAGCGCCTTCCGCACGTCAGGAGCTCTTTGCGGCGGCGCTCTTGCACGATGTGGCCAAGCCGCAATGCACGCAGCTCGAAGCTGATGGTCATATCAGTTCGCGTGGCCATGCGCGCAAAGGTGCATATATGGCGCGCCGCTTGCTATGGAGCGGTGAGGAGTTGCAGGCACCTCTTTCCTTTGCCGCACGTGAACATATAGCGCGCCTTGTAAGTTTTCATGGCTTGCCGCTGCACTTCCTTGATAAGCCTGATCCCGCCCGCGCCGTCATCAGGGCCAGCATGAGCGCGCGCCTGGATTATGTGGCCTTGCTGGCGGAAGCCGATGTGCGCGGGCGTATCTGTACCGATCAGGCCGAATTGTTGGCCCGGATTGAGCTGTTCCGCGATTTCTGCCAGGAGCAAAACTGTTTTACGGGTCCGTATCAGTTCGCCTCGGAGCATAGCCGCTTTGTGTACTTCCACAACGAGCACATTCATCCAACCTATGCCGCCTATGACGATACAACGTTTGAAGTGGTGCTCATGGCAGGCCTGCCCGGCGTGGGAAAAGATTCCTGGATTGCCCGCCATCTCAGTGATTGGCCTGTTATCTCGCTTGACGAGCTGCGCCGGAGCTTGCATGTAGCGCCCGAAGAGCCTCAGGGCCGGGTCATCCAGGTGGCGAAAGAACAGGCTCGCATCTCTATGCGTCAGCAGCGGGGCTTTGTCTGGAATGCTACCAACGTTACGGCCCCCTTGCGTAGCCAGCTCATCGACTTTTTTGTCTCCTACGGTGCGCGCGTGCGCATTATCTACCTCGATGCGCCTCTATCCACGATTCTGCACAGAAATCGTGAGCGCGCCGCCTACGTGCCCGAAAACGTGCTCAATAAGCTGCTCAATAAACTTGATGTCCCCGATCTTACCGAAGCCCACACGTTACAATTGATAAGTTTATAAGCGCGGCAAAAGCCTTACCATTGCCTCTGCTTGACCATCTCTGTATCCAGCGCTTCCACCTGCCTACGCATGGCGCGAGGAAAGCCGCAAAAATTTGTGTCAGGTTTTTCCCAGAAGTTGCGATATGCCTGGTAGGCAAGCCCTTCTATCGATAACATATAATAGAATGTAGATAAGGAAAAATAAATGGTATTGGCTTCATCACAAAACACTCCTGAATATCACTCTATCGAAACAAAATTTTTCGGCGAACGCCCGCGCCTTGTAGGTCTTTGCGCGCGTTTAACGGGTAATCCTGATGCTGCCGAAGATCTTGCGCAGGAGACGCTGCTCGAAGCCTGGCGCAATCTCGATAAGTTTGAGCAAAGAGACGAAGATCAGGCCGAAAACTGGTCGAAGTGGCTCTCAGCGATTGCGCGCAATGTCTGTAAGCGTTGGGCGCGCGAGCACTATAATGATGCTACCCACGTGGCTATCCTGGCCACTACTGATGATGACGATGACTCTCTGACAGAGCTCTTGCCCGGTACAGAAAGTATCGAGATTGAGCTTGAACGCGAGGAACTGGCGTGCTTGCTGGATCGCGCGCTAGGGATGTTACCGCCCTCAGTACGTGAGGTGCTGATTGAGCGTTATATTCACGAATCGTCGCATAACGAAATCTCTGAGCGTCTGGGCTTGAGTGAAGATGCCCTCGTCCAACGCCTGTATCGTGGTAAGCTTGCCCTGCGCCGAATTATCTCGACCCAATTCAGTGCTGAAGCCGCAGATTTTGGTATCTCTACAGCCGCCGATAGCCAGGCCCAACTCGCAACGCGTATCTACTGTCCCTTCTGTGGTAAAGGGCAATTGGTCAAATATTATAATCCAGCCGATAATATCACAGGTTTTACCTGCCCTAAATGCGGGCATATCTGCGCGTGGCTTGACGAAATTCAACAGCTTAAAAGCTTCAAATCTCTTCTGAATCGTCAACTTTTACTCCTGGGAGATCACTGCTGGGGAGCAATCAATGGTTCGCAAGTGCTCTGCTTTAAATGTAGACAACCAGCGCAGTTTATTGTGCACCACTCTCCAGATGTTTCTCAGCTTGATGGCCCGGTTCATTACCCGTCTACTTATCTCTCCTGTCGCCATTGTGGTTACGTAGAAATCAATGGTCTTCCTCATCTTACCCTTGATACGCGCGAAGCACATCAGTTCTGGCGTAAACATGCGCGGATGCAGTGGCTGCCCGAACGTGCTATCGATTTTGCCGGTCGCCCTGCCCTGGTGAGCAGCTTTCGGAGCATGGTTGACGCTGCGCAACTCGATGTGATTATCGATCAGGCTACATTGAAAGTACTCAGCATCCACGAATGCTAATGCGCTCATTACCACCTGAAAATGTGCCTACTCCTATCAATCCTGGTGCGAACCCCAAGAGTGCCTGCGCTGCTGCGCCATACAAAGAAAGAACCGTGCAGCACCAGGAAGGAATTTGTTATTAGAGAGTTGACTGCATTGGCAAATTAACCAACCACCAATATGAACTTATTGATTTCAAATAGAGGATAAAATATGCTAGTGGGTTTAGAAAATGTGCTGCGGACTTTAAAGCTAAAACGTTTATCGTTGTCTACACTGTTGATAACGATATTGCTAATAGGGCTGGCTGAGGCCAGCTTCGTACCATCTACACATGCGGCAACTCTAGCGTCCCCGGCGGCACCTGTGCTGGGAGATCCGCACGAACTTGAAAGCTTTCTTGACGGCGTGCTGAACATGCAGCTACAGGTGGATCATATTCCCGGTGCAGCCGTCTCGGTCGTCAAAGACGGGCGCCTTCTCCTTGCCAAAGGGTACGGAGATGCAAATATCTCGCAGCAACTGCCGGTCAAGGCGGACAACACGGTGTTCCGGGTGGGCTCAGTCAGCAAGCTGTTCACCTGGACTGCCGTCATGCAGCTTGTGGAAGAGGGAAAGTTGGATCTGCACGCCGATGTCAATACCTACCTCAAGACTTTCAAAATTCCTGCCACCTATCCACAGCCAATCACCGTGGAGAATCTGCTGACTCAGACAACTGGCTTTGAGGATAGTACAAATGGCATAATAGTCAAGAGTGCTGACGAGCTGACGCCATTGGGTACGTGGTTGTCCCGGCATATCCCTGCACGCATTTATCCACCGGGGATGGTGACAGTCTACTCTAACTACGGAGCGACCCTGGCCGCGTATATCGTCGCGCAGGTAGCAGGGATGTCATTTGAGCAGTACACCGAGCAGCACATCTTTCAGCCGTTAGCCATGACGCACAGCAGCTTTCGTCAGCCCTTGCCAGCTCAGCTCGCCCGGCAGATGTCGCAGGGGTATACCTACGCCAACGGGGCGTATCGCGCAGAACCTTTTGAAAATATCGAAGTTGCCCCTGCCGGTGGCCTGAGCACAACGGTGACCGATATGGCAAACTTTATGCTTGCCCATCTACAAAATGGCAGCTTTGGTAATCAGCGCATCCTCCAGGAAGCAACTGCCCAGAAGATGCATCAACAGCACTTTACCAACGATCCTCGCTTACCTGGTATGGCTTATGGTTTCTATGAAGCTAACATTAATAATCAGCGCCTGCTTGAGCATGACGGAGACACTACCTTGTTTCAGGCCTTGCTGGCTTTATTGCCAGAGCAACATGTAGGGGTGTTTATCTCTTTCAACCATGCAGGAGGGCCATCAGAGTATGAAACGTTTATGCAAGCCTTTATGAATCACTACTTTCCAGCTCCTGGCGCCCAGACACCGCAGGCATCTACTGCCTCCAACACTTGCCTTGGCCAGATCGTGGGAAGCTATCAGGCAACGCGACACAACGAAACCTCGTACCTGAAGTTATTCAATCTGTTCAAGATGGATGAAGTGAGCGATGCTGGCAACGGCCAAATCACTGTCTCAACGGGCGATGGAGCAATAACATTAGCGGAAGTTGCACCTTGTTTCTTCCAGGAAGTTGCAGGGCCAAGAAGCATCGTTTTCCGCCACGATAGCAAAGGAACCTTGATGTTTCTTGATGATGATCCCTTGCAAGGGTTTGAGAAGGTTCCCTGGTACGAAACGCAGCTTTTCCAGATGATTTTCCTCGCTGTATGTCTGCTTCTCTTCCTTAGCGCATTCTGGCAAGGGTTACTACGCTTCTTGCGCTCTATGTTTGGACGCAAGCAGGGCAATAACGTTCCAAAGAGGAGCATTGGTGCGACAATCGCCCTTTGGTCGAGCTGGATCTTTAGCGTGCTGAGCATTGGCATTGTGCTCGGGTTCATTGTATTGTTTACCACAGAGATACCAGCTGTCGCCTTTGCACCTCTCCCATTGCTAGACGCCATCGTCATTGCGGATCAGATCTCGATCGCTGTGGCCGTGCTGATGCTCATCTGTATGGTATGGCAGTGGGTGAGGCCAGCCTGGAACCTGGGCCAGCGCGCCTATTACACGCTGCTAACTGTGGCGGCTATCGGCTTTGTGGTTGACCTGGCTTTTTGGAACCTGATAAAGTGGCCAGCCTGAGCGTGCCTGGATGATGTGGCTTTGCAGGCTCAAGCCGCTGTGCGTGGACGTATCTGTGCCGACCAGACCTGATGGTTGGCACAGATTGAGCTGTTCCGTACAATTGATAAGTTTATAACCGTAGCGAAGGCATTACCATTGCATCTGCTTGACCATCTCTAAAAGCGTCTGCAGGGCAGGCGAGAGCCATTTCTCGCGGTGCCAGATCATTTGCGTCTGCACCTCCAGCGGACGAGTCCAGGGAAGCATCACCATTTTTCCCGCTGCCACCTCGGCCTGAATCGCCATCTGCGGCAATAGCGCAACACCCATGCCCAGCATCACGCATTGCTTGATGGCCTCGATGCTGTTAAATTCAACGATCGAGCTGGCCCGAACGCCTGCTCCTGCCAGCTCGTGCTCAAATAGCGCGCGGTATCCGCAGCCGCTTTCGGTCAGCAGGAGCGTTTCGGTCTCCATATCCAGCGGTTCCACCTGTTTGTGCGTGGCAAGTGGATAGCCGGGAGCTACCACGAGCTGAATTGGCTCGGTGAGAAGCGTGTTTACGTTTAGCTGGCTTGAATGGATGGGCTCCTCCAGGACAAAGGCCACATCAAGCAGTCCCTCGCTGACGGCTTTGCGTAAGTCAGCGACGGGGATTGGACGGAAATGCACGCGTACTCGTGGATGGTTAATGGCCACCTGATGTAAGAGCCTGGGCAGACGGTAGGTGCAAAGCGTCTCGGGCGCGCTCACGGTGAGCGTGCCAACGGGGCTATCCTGGGTCGAGAGCGAGGCACGCAGAGCATCCACGCTAGCTAAGACCTGCTCGACGTAGGGCAGGAGGCGTTGCCCGGCATCAGTTAAGACGACGCGTTTGCCCAACCTATCAAACAGGCGCACGCCTAGCTCCGTCTCCAGGCTCTGGATCTGGGCGGTGACATTGGATTGTACATAGTTGAGAGTTTTGGCCGTCCGCGTAAAATTCAGCGTTTGGGCTAGCGTCTGAAACATGATCAGTTGACGAAGTTCCACCAGCTTATCCATCACTTTCAGCGATTGTAGATATCATAATCAATCGTTGGACTTTATCATACTCCTTGCCTAGAATATCTGTAAAGCAAAGAAAGAGCAGGGAATCATTATGAAACGCTTATCTCTTCCTGGGCGCAATTTGCCGGAGGCAGGCAAGGCGCAGGCGCTCCAACATCGTTTCGCGCTTGATTTGCGAGGCTCTGGGGCTGCAATCCTGACGGTCATCCTATGGGCTTCAGCTTTTCCCGGCATTCGTGCGGCCTTACCCCACTATAGCCCGTTCCACGTGGCCCTTCTACGCTATGTAACTGCCTCTATTGTCCTGGCCATCTATGCTCTGTTTACGCGTATGAGTCTTCCCGCCTGGCGCGACCTGCCACGCTTTGCCCTCCTGGGGCTGTTGGGAATTGCCTTCTACAATGTTGCCCTTAATGGCGGAGAGGTGCGCGTCCCAGCGGCAGAAGCAAGCTTTCTCGTGGCTTCAGCTCCCGCTTTGATGGCCGTCGAGGCTATGTTCCTGCTCAAGGAGCGGATGCGTCTGTGGGGCTGGCTTGGTATTGCCATAAGTTGTGCTGGTATTGCCTTTATTACTTTGAGCAGTACAACATCTTTTCAGGTTGACCTATGGGCAGTACTAGTTTTGAGTGCGGCTTTTGCGCAAAGCCTCTATTCAATCTGGCAGAAGGCTCTCTTGAGCCGCTACTCGGCTTTTGAATGTACGGCCTATGCCATATGGAGCGGAACTATTTTTCTCCTGATCTTCTCACCCGGCCTGCTGAGCGAGGTGCGCCTTGCCCCTTTTTCGGCTACGGGAGCCGCCATCTATCTGGGTATTTTTCCGGGAGCACTGGGATATGTGAGCTGGGCGTATGCGCTTTCACGGCTCAGCGGCTCAACGGCTGGCAGCTTTCTCTATCTTGTGCCGCTGGTGGCCGTTGGCCTGGCCTGGCTCTGGCTGGGTGAAATTCCAGCCTGGCTGGTGCTCTGGGGCGGACTTCTGGTGCTCGCCGGCGTCATTCTTGTCAACACAGCTAAACAGAGAAGCGCAACGAATGGGAAAAGAGCTGAAAACGAATAACAAGAAAATGAAGCTGTTGAGGATAAAAAGGTGCATTGCGGCTTCTTGCTGTTTGCCAGGGTCTGGTTGATAAATTCGTCAGTGGTCGTGAGCAGTACAGCGCAGGTAAGCCTATGGTGCGCGTAACTTCATGTGTGCGGCGCTCACATCCCATAGCCCGAGCGCAACGAGGATCAGCGTCGCGAGGGTCAGGAGCAGCAGCGCTGATAAGATAATCGTCAGCGGTACAAGTGCCACTAGCACAACGATGGCAACCAGTCGGGACCACGGCATATAATTCCAGAGAGCCCTCCTGAAAAGAGCATTGCCGAACAGGTATAGTGCCAGACCACCGAGGATCAAGATAGTCAGCGCCGCCGAAGCCTGCTCGGTCGGATGCGTGATGGTCAGCTCGAAAGCTCCAGCCACTGCGATAATACCGGCTACCATCGGGATGTGGAAATAGGTGTAGGCCGAGACTCCTAACCGCCCTGGATCAGCCGTGGCGGAGATCACCTGGCGTCCGGCCTGAGCTTCGCGGTCGAAGTAGATCCACCATAGCGCAACGCTGGTGATGAAGGCCACGGCGAATCCTGCGACAGTGGCCGCCGCTGAAGGCTGCTCGGCGAAGCTGATCCCGATATCCACAATGGATTCGCCAAGCGCGATAATCACGAACTGTTCGCAACGCTCGGCTAAATGGCCACCTACGATCGTGTAATCTGCCGTGCGGGAGCGGCCCAGACCCGGTACAGGGAAGCCGCACCACTCAATGACGTAATCCATTGTTACAGCTGCTGCCCAGATTATGATTCGGATATCCTCATGCATCAGTGCGCCGGCTAGCCATAGCAGGCCAGAGATCGACCACCAGACCAGCACTCGTAGATAGATCAGTCTCAGCACGTTTCGGCGACCGAGGGCCGCGAGGGCAAATAGGGTCCGGCCAATTTGGATCACTACGAAAGCCCATGCGAAGCCAGGGCCACGATCTCCGAAGGCCTCGGGCAATGAGACAGACATGATAAGGCTTACCAGCATGACCCCCATCAACATAAGCCGTACCGGGAGCGTATCGGGGTCGAAATAGTTGGTGGTCCAGCCAGTGCTGTTCCAGGCCAGCCAGACGGCCAGGAGCAGAAGCAGCGTCTCACCCGCGCCACGTAACGACAGATGGGCTAGTAGATAGCGCGTGAGTTGCGTGACGGCGAAGACATACACCAGGTCAAAGAACAGCTCGGCAGAGGTTACGCGAGCCTCGTCTTCGCTCCGCTCGCGCAGGACTCTGATGCGTCCTGTGTCTCTCATCATTCGTCCCTTCCAAAACGCCGGGTCGTCTGACAAAGCACTAGCTTCTTTCATTATACACGCGGAGGAAGGAGAAAAGAGCGCAAGATCAAAGAAGAAAATATGCTGCCTGGAAGCTACACTTGTTGGCGGGATAGCTCTCATCTCT
Source organism: Ktedonosporobacter rubrisoli (assembly GCF_004208415.1). Classification (GTDB taxonomy): domain Bacteria; phylum Chloroflexota; class Ktedonobacteria; order Ktedonobacterales; family Ktedonobacteraceae; genus Ktedonosporobacter; species Ktedonosporobacter rubrisoli. Next base: position 2,041,576 of record NZ_CP035758.1, read on the forward strand.
GGCTGAACTATCTGCGAAAAAGCGAGAAGTTCGAGCAGGCTGATAGAGATTTAAGCAGAAATTTCGTATAGTCATTAGTTGGGCAAGCATAGAAAGAAGTAAGTTGATGTTCAAAAATACGAAAGCCTTCTCCGGCTTTTCTGTAAGCAATCTGGCCGAGGCGAAACAGTTCTATGGGCAAACGCTTGGGCTAGAGGTGTCGGAGGAGCATGGTCTGTTAACGCTTCATATCGCTGGCGGAACGAATATTTTGGTTTATCCTAAAGAGAACCATACGCCGGCTACATTTACCATCCTCAATTTTCCTGTTGACGACATCGAGCAAGCTGTAGACGCGCTGGTCGAGCGTGGAGTGCGCTTCGAGATCTACAATGAAGAGTATCTGGCGACAGATGAGAAAGGGATCATGCGCAGCGGAGGCCCGAAGATTGCCTGGTTTAAAGATCCCGCAGGCAATATCTTATCTGTGCTCGAAGAGCCAGCCTAGCCCCTTTCTAAGCTTCGGTTATAGGCCAATATATGGCGCAGAGTTGTTAGGGATGTTACGAGATGAGCCAGCGCGGCGGCTGAAATGGAGTTTCTTGCTCCTGCCTGCTTTCTCTGCTTGCCAGTGGCAGAACTATCGAAAAGGTCTGTCCTTTTCCTGCCGTTGTTTCTTGCATCTCAAGGCGTCCGCCGTGCTGCTCAACTATTTTTTGCGCAAGGTAGAGCCCAACCCCCTGATCGCTCACATTGTGCGCTTGGCGGTCAGCGGCCTCATATTGCGAGAAGTAGGCAAGATAATTTGGCATATCCTCTCTGTTATGGTCAACTTCTGTCTCGTGTACCGAGATCACCGCTTCGTCGCCAGTCTGCTGCAGAAGAATAGCGATCGGCGAGCCGCGGGGCGACCATTTGCGCGCCGCAAATAGCAGATTGATGAGTACCTGGCTGATCCTGTCGCGATCAACCTCGACAGGGATAGATTTCTGTACAGCTTCGAAAGAGAGCTCAAGGCCCGCGCCAAGGGTATAGGCGTGCAAGACCTGCTGACATACTTCAACCAGGTCGCAAAGGGTAGGATGTATCTGTAGCTCATTAGCTTCGATGAGCGAAAGATCCAGCATGTCACGTACCAGCATTTCGGTAGCCTCGCTGGCTGCTAGCAATTCCCGCGTGCGCCTCTCTACCAGTTGTTCTAGAAACTGGGCGTGTTGGGCCAGCGCCTGTTGCTGCTCCCTTACCTGCCGGCGCAACTGGCGCGTGTGAATGGCACGCTGCAGCGCTGCCACAAAATAGAGCCGTTCTATCGGCTTCTGAATAAAGTCATAGGCTCCACTGCGCAAGGCTTGCAGAATCAGCTCCTGATCAGCGTGGCCTGTAATGAGCAGAGTTGGCGTATCTATGCGCAGCTCCTGTATCTTCGTGAGCAGTTCCAATCCATCCATGCCAGGCATTTTAATATCGCTGACAATGGCATCGTAATCTTGCATATGGATGTGCTCAAGGGCTCCTTGTGCACTATCAACGCTCTCCACAGCGATATCCGGAAAGCGCAATGTAATCAAGCGGGGTAGTGCCTGTAACAGGCCAGGATCGTCGTCAACAAGTAGAATGCGTGGAGTAGGCATAAAGCTTTTCTCTCAAAACCTCCTCTTTCATAGCGTGCGGCAGAGCGGCACGTTCTGCTCTTCAAGCTGCTGAAGTTCTTCTTGATTTTTCCTTCGCACCTCTCGCCGCTACCCTTTAGATACGCATGAAAGGGCAGAGATAGTTTCATAGATAGCCTATTTAGCAACTTTTAGCATTGCCTGAAGGCTGACAGGGTCAGGCTTTTTATGGTATAGTAATAATACATGTCCATTTATAGGCATGTATTAATGTTACAACAGAATAGCGTTTATATCTGGAACGCTAGGGGAGCGAGTAGCTGAGAGGCGGGATCAAGCCCACCAACCCTTTGAACCTGATCTCGATAAGCTGTTCTCTGTTGCTCTTGAGTTGGGCAACATGAGAACGGAAGACGAGCGTAGGGAATGCGTCCGGCAGATGGTAACCACGGTAGCCAATTGCGCGGAGGCATGACCGTGGTTTTTTTGTGACCCGGTTGTGTCGATCTTGTGCGATTGGGCGGCCTATCATTCTTGAATGGCTAGCGTGGCCATCTGTTCTGCTCATGTCTCCCCTCCGGCCAGTAGTTTGTAGCCACGCCAGAAATGGCCTGACACTACACGGAGGTTTTATTGTGAAGTCATTACCTGTAACACATGCCAACGATTTTCCCCGTCCTTTTCCCAACAGCCGTAAGGTCTATGTGCAGGGTTCGCGGCAAGATTTGCGTGTGCCTTGGCGTGAAATTGCCCTGACTCCAACGCCGACGCGTCTGGGCGGCGAGGAAAATCCCCCTTTACGTGTATACGATACCAGCGGCCCCTATACCGACCCTGCAAGCTCGGTTGATATCAGGGAAGGCCTGGCTCCGCTGCGGCGCGCCTGGATACTTGAGCGTGGAGATGTCGAAGAGTACGAGGGGCGCCCGCTGCAGCCTGTCGATAATGCCCTCAAGCCCGGTGAGTCTGCGCTCAACCTGGCCAGCTTTGATTGCCAGCAACGGCGACCACTGCGAGCTCGCCCTGGACAGAATGTGAGCCAGATGCACTATGCGCGCCGGGGCCTCATCACACCAGAAATGGAGTTTATTGCGCTGCGTGAGCAGGTCGCGCCGGAGTTTGTGCGCGCCGAAGTTGCCAGTGGGCGGGCCATCATCCCGGCTAATATCAACCATCCCGAGAGCGAGCCAATGATCATTGGGCGTAACTTCCTGGTCAAGGTCAACGCCAATATTGGTAACTCGGCCGTCAGTTCCTCGGTCAAGGAAGAGGTTGAGAAGATGGTCTGGGCGACTTGCTGGGGCGCCGATACGGTAATGGATCTCTCAACCGGTAAACATATCCACACGACAAGAGAATGGATCGTTCGTAATTCTCCCGTGCCCATCGGTACTGTCCCGCTCTATCAGGCTCTAGAGAAGGTAGGAGGCAAGATCGAGGAGTTGTCGTGGGAGATCTACCGCGATACCCTGATCGAGCAGGCCGAGCAGGGAGTTGACTATTTCACAATACATGCAGGTGTGCGCCTGGCATACATTCCCTTGACCGCTGAACGCCTCACCGGAATCGTCTCGCGCGGCGGCTCCATTATGGCCTCCTGGTGTCTGGCTCATCATCAGGAAAACTTTCTCTATACGCATTTTGAGGAGATCTGCGAGATCATGCGTTCTTACGACATCTCCTTCTCACTGGGCGATGGCTTGCGTCCCGGCTGTATTGCTGATGCTAACGATGCTGCCCAGTTCGCCGAACTGGATACGCTGGGAGAACTGATGAGCATCGCCTGGAAATATGACGTTCAGGCTATGATCGAGGGACCCGGCCATATCCCTATGCATCTGATTAAAGAGAACGTCGAGCGCCAGATGGCTGTCTGCCACGAAGCTCCCTTCTATACGCTGGGACCGCTAACGACCGATATCGCGCCAGGCTATGATCACATCACCTCGGCGATTGGGGCGGCAATGATCGGCTGGTTCGGGACCGCTATGCTCTGCTATGTGACGCCCAAGGAGCATCTTGGCCTGCCCAACAAAGAGGATGTCAAGACTGGCCTGATCGCCTATAAGATCGCGGCCCATGCCGCCGACCTGGCCAAGGGCCATCCGGGCGCGCAGACCTGGGACGATACGCTCTCTAAAGCTCGCTTCGAGTTTCGCTGGGAGGATCAATTCAATCTCGCCCTCGATCCGCAGACGGCGCGCTCCTACCATGACGAGACGCTGCCGGCAGTTCCGGCCAAGCAAGCGCACTTTTGTTCGATGTGTGGCCCGCAATTCTGTAGCATGCGCATTACGCAGGATGTGCGCGAGTATGCGCGTCAGAAGGGCCTGGAAGAGGAGGCGGCTCTTACGGCTGGCCTGGCTGAGAAGGCGCGCGAGTTTCGCGCAACCGGCAGCGAGCTGTATCAAGCCGAACAGGCCTGAGCCGAAAATTCTGCCTATTGACAGTAGAAATACATGTGGTGTAAGATCTTCTCAGAACATTACACATAAAGCTCTGATTGGGGAGTATTCATGAAAGCTCATATAACTATGCTTCACGAAATGCAGCAGCAGGTAAACCAGACCGGTATGAGGTTTGGTTCGCTTAGCGTGTCTCCTACTCCCTGATTTCAAAGCAGTAGACATTTCTCAGTCGCCAGACCTCAAAGTGCAGAGGGGCTGGCGATTTTTTTATGCCTGGAAAATCTTGTTTAGTTTATGAAGGAGAAAGTTATGGACACAAGCTTATTCGAGCGTTTGAGTGCTATCCTGAGCAGCGCTGATCCGCGTGCTCACAAAGCCCGGCGCATTGCCGAACTGCTACGTGAGGAGTGCGGCTATCATTGGGTTGGCGTTTACGAAGTCGATAGCGCCGAAATCGCGGCAATTGCCTGGAGCGGTCCCACGGCTCCCGCCTATCCACGCTTTCCGGCCAGCAAGGGATTATGTGGCGAGGCTGTGCGAACTGGTGAGATCATTGTCGTCAACGATGTTGCTACAGATCCCCGCTATCTTACCACCTTCACCACCACTAGATCCGAAATTGCTGTACCCATCAAACATCCCATCATCGGCCGTACCATTGGCATCATCGACGCCGAAAGCGAGCTCCCGCATGCCTTTGCGCCCGCCGATTGCAACTTTCTTGAGGATTGCGCGCTTATGTTGGGAGCATTTATCGATTCTCATTAGAACATAATTCCGACACTATGTACTGTCGACATGATGTTTGTGAAACTATGATTTTTAACTTACTGGGCTGCCTGCTTAGCGCTAGAGAAGGAGAAGATAGTGCGCATCTCGCAAAATTGCTATGCCCTGACGGGGCTCTCTTTTGTTCCACCCTGGTCGGTCAATGCGGGTTTTATTACAGGCGAAAGTCGTACACTGATTGTCGATACCGGAGCAAACACGCTCTCTGCCCAGACCATCCATGGCTATGCTAGTGCTACTCGCCCCGGCAACGCCTTGAGCGTAATCAATACGGAGCAGCACCTTGATCATGTTGGAGGAAATGGCTACTTTCGCGCGTTTGGCCTTGAGATCTATGGGCACAGTCAGCTTAAGCGTAAGGAAGAAGATTTGCACGAGGCTATGGTTGAGCTGAACGCACTGATCCCTAACCGGGTACGCCGGGACGCGCATGAAGAGCGTGTCTTCTATGGCGGAACGCACCTGGCCAATCCCAGCATTCTACTGGCAGAGGAGACAAGGCTAGATCTGGGTTCTTTAGAAGTTCAGATCTTCTTCACACCGGGGCATACGCCAACAAATCTTTCACTCTATATTCCGGCTGATGGCGTGCTCTTCTGTGGCGATTGCATCATCTCTGGCTATCTGCCTAATCTTGAAAGTGGCGATCCGGCGGCCTGGCAGCGCTGGCTAGCTTCTTTGAATACTATTGAGCGCCTGGGACCGCGTATAGTTATGCCAGGGCATGGTAACGTGTTGCGGGATGAAGAGATAGGGGCCACACTACAGCATATCCGCTCAGTACTCTATCGCGCTATCGAGACCGGCCACGCGCCAACCCTAGCAGGGCAAGAGGATGAGGTATGAAGCCCGCAATGACAGCCTTTTCACTGCTTATTAAGGGAGCATTTCTTGCTTTGCCAATCCACATAACAAAGCCTGAGGCTTACCTGTTTGCCATATATATTCAACAGCAGAGTCAGCGGCAACAGCAACAACGTTGCCGATCTGGCCCTGTAATTCTGTGTCCTGCTATAGCCTAGCGCGGGCTGCACTCTACATCGCCGGATCGCCAAAACGGGTCCGGCGATTTTTTTTGTTACGTTTCATCGCTGCCAGCATTACATTGATACGATAATAAAAGGAGAAATAAGGATGTTTGCGTTTTTCATGCGTGGTTTACTGATTGGTCTCCCTCTCGCTGCTACGATTGGTCCGATGAGCATTCTCTGTATTCAACGCACGCTGCACAAAGGCTATCGTTATGGACTGGCATCGAGCCTTGGCGTTGCTAGCGCCGATGCGACCTATGGTAGTATCGCCGGCTTTGGCCTGACTGTACTGATCAGCCTTCTGCTAAGCTGGCAATTCTGGATTCATCTGCTCGGTGGGATGGCGCTCATTTTTCTTGGCGTCAAGATACTGCTCTCGCGCCCTGCCGAGAAGGCAGCTACAGAACGAGCCCACAATCTGCCGGGGGCCTATCTCTCTACCTACCTTCTAACCCTGGCCAATCCCCTAACCATTCTCTGGTTTAGCGCTATCTTTGCCAGCATTGGTAGCGGCCTGCAGGGAAGCTATGCCATAGCGACAGTAGTTGTAATCGGGATCTTTTGTGGCTCGGCTACTGGCATCTGCCTTGTGACGGGCTGTGCCTGGCTCTTGCGTAGTCGCTTTACCTCCAACTGGTTGCTCTGGATCAATCGCGCCTCGGGAGCTCTGATAGTGCTCTTCGGGCTCTTTAATCTGTTGAACCACAAACTTTAAGCGTTCTTGCGCTTTCCATATGCTTGCCAGGTAGAAAGTTCAACTCTTCCATTGCATGTCATAGTTGTGCTATACTGCTGACATGCCTAAGACGGGCAAAAGAATAAAAATAGGAGAAAGCAATATAAGCGACATTGTAACGATATCCGGCAGTTTGAATGAGCACAGGGTTTCAGAATTTGCGATTCCACGCCTTTGTTAGAGGGAGCCTTCGTGAAAGTGCATTAAGCATGTAATTTTCGACATATGTAAAGGAGTATTGAGATGGCCGAATCATCCCCAGCTTTTTCGCATGATTTTGCAGACGAGCCTTTTTTGCTGCCTATTGAGGAAATCTTTTATATTAAAGGGTGGGCCTTGTTGTGATGGGGCGAGTTGAGCGTGGGGTGATTCGTGCGGGTGAAACTGTTGAAATTGTGGGAATAAGGGAAGAAACTCTCTCCGTATCTGTCAAGAGGATTGAAGCATTTCAAAAGACGCTGACGTTTGCTCGGGTCGGCCTGGCTATTGCTTGTGTGCTCGGGAGATGAAGCGCACTGATGTTGAGCGAGGGCAGGTATTGACAAGCCCTGGATCGATCAAAGCTTATAAGAAATTTAAGGCCATACTGCAGCCACATTCAGAGGCTAAAGACGGCTGGAAGGTTCCCACTTGGAATGGATATCCGCTAAAATTTTCTCTACGGACCGCAGATGTTTCTGGCTTGATCAAGCTTCCAGAGGGAGTACAGATGATCATGCCAGGTGGGGGAAGCGAGGCGGAGATAGAGTTAAGCTTTCCTATCGCCATAGATCATGGTACATATTTTACTATTAGCGAAGGTGAGCATATTGTAGCAAATGGCATGTGCAACGAAAGTGAGAAGGTTCAAGATTTCTCTAGAGAAAAGATGGTCAAGTCGGATCAACAGCAATATCAAAGCATTGCCAAAGCAGATCAGCGCAGACCGTCAATCAGTGATCCTGGAGTGGAAGCAACTGCACAGGAAGCAATGAATAATCCACTTGTCAGCAATATTATCTCTTCATTACAAGAGCAGCTTCCCTTGATTCTAGCTCAGAGCTCCAAACAGCAAGAAGCAAACACCCGGGCAGAGAATCGGTATCAGCAACATCTGGATGCGCTGAAGCAGCGGCTGGGGCCAAATCATCCGCAAGTATCTGATACTCTCATTGAGATGGCTCTTTTCTATCGAAAAACGGGACGCTATATGGATGCTGAAGAGTTATGTAAACAAGCACTGCACATTCGCGAGGAGCAACAAGAGCCGAATCATCATGATATTGCTGTCGCGCTTTCCTGGTTAGCCATGATATACTGCGACCAGAAAAAATATAGCCAGGCCGTGCCTCTGCGTCAGCGCCAACTTGAGTCCATGCGAGAACAGCGTGGAGATGATCACCCTGAAACAGCTTTGAGTATGACTGATCTCGCGCTGTGCTATTTTGAGCTGCAGCAATGGCAGCTTGCTGAGCCGTTATTTCAGCAAGCTCTGAGCGTTCATGAAAAGAATTTAGGAGTGGACCATCTCGACCTGGAAAGACACCTGGTTAACCTGGAGAAAGTCTACTACGCTCAGGCGCACTATGCCAGGGCTGAAGCTCTGCGCCGGCGCCTGCTCGCTCTCTATGAGCGCAAATACGGGCTTGAGCATCCCCAAACCGCGATGTGCCTCTATAATCTTGCGTTGCTGCAGATCAAGCTGCAGCGCTTGAACGAGGCAGTCCCAAATTTCCAGCGAGCGTTGAACATCAATCGAAAGCACTATGGCTTATCCCACTCTCATACGCAAAAATGCCTGGTAGGGCTGGCAGATCTTTACGGACAACTCAAGTATTACAGCCAGGCGGAACCTCTTTACCTTGAACACATAGCATTGCTGAGGGAAACCAACGCCGAACGTAGCAGTATCGCTCCTCTCCTCAATCAGCTCTGCAAGATTGAGGCTGCCCGAGGAAAATATGCAGAGGCTGAGCGCGCTGGTCAGGAAGCCTTTGATATCTATACCCAGAGTGAAGATGCGTATACCGGCGATATCCTTGATTGCTTGCTTAACTTGAGAAATGTCTATAGCCGAGGCAGGCAGTCGCAAAAAATTGAGCAGACCTATCTAAGAGCCTATACCATCTTACAGAAGCAGCCATTGCGCATCAATGATAAAAAGTATGTGCAGGCCATTCGCAATCAAAATTATGTGCGCACCGGATTAATGCAATTCGGTAAATTTGCGGAAGCGGAGCAGGTGGGACGTTTGACGCTGGTACTTGCTGAGCGCTATTTAGGTGCGGATGATGTTAATACCGCCAACTGCTTATTGAATCTGATCTGGCTCAATAGGCGCCTGATGCACCAGGAGGAAGCCAGAAAAAATCTGCAACGTGCTCTGGGCATCTATGAGCTGCGCATCGCAAGCTATCATCGGATTATGCTCGAATTTCTTGGCTCATTTGTGGAGCTACATCGCAACATACTGGGAGATAAAATGCTCTGGCAATTGCTTCTCCCGCTTCTCGGCCTTTGCAAACGTCAATTAGGCGCCTATCATCCTACCATTAATATGCTCTATCAGATCTGCCCTGAGCTGCGGAAACAAAGCGTATAAGAGTTTCGGAAAGCATGTTATGGATCATTCTCAGAGAGTCTTAGATTCTCTCGTAAGCGATGTTCTCTCTAAGAGCAACGTTGACGACAGCACCCGCTATCTCTGTAGAGATCTCTTGTTGGAGTTGGTGAGCTTGCAGAGATCCAGATAGGAGCTTTTAACAGACACCTATTTATAATCTCTTCCATCCCTAACCAGACGCCTGCTCAGGGATGGAAGTAGCAGGCTTATGACCAACATAAGCCTGTGAGGAGGATGCGCGTGATTAAAGCGTCGCATCCTTTTCCTGCTCGCTGTCGAGGGCCGCCAGGCGCTGTGCATCATAGCGTGCCCCAGCTGCGGCACCCTGTGGTATGGCGACTTCAATGCGGGCCAGCTCGCTCGCTGTAAGCTGAAGGTCAAGGGCTCCCAACGCTTCAGAGAGTCGATCTGGTCGTCGTGCGCCGACCAGGGGAACGATATCCTGCCCTTGTGAGAGGACCCAGGCAATCGCCACCTGGGCCACGGTCGCTCCTTTGGCTGCGGCGAGAGCACGTAACGCCTCAACCAGGGCCAGGTTATGCTCAAGGTTCTCGCTGCTGAAACGAGGATTAGAGGCGCGGAAATCAGTAGTGCTGAGCTCCCGTTGCTGTGACCAGTGCCCGCTGATGAGACCACGGGAAAGGACGCCATAAGCCGTCACGCCAATCCCCAACTCCCGGCAGGTTGGCAGGATCTCGGCCTCGATGCCGCGCGAGAGCAAGGAGTACTCTATCTGGACGTCGCAGATCGGGTGCACGGCAGCCGCGCGGCGCAGGGTCTTCGCTCCCACTTCTGAGAGGCCAATGTAGCGAACGTAGCCAGCTTTGACCAGATCAGCAAGGGCCCCCACAGTTTCTTCGATAGGAACGGCAGGATCAAGGCGCGCCAGTCGATAGATATCAACATAGTCAGTCCCCAGCCGCTGCAGGCTATAGGCCAGAAAGTTTTTGATTGCGGCTGGCCGCCCATCGATCCCGCCAGCCCAACTCCCGGCAGGATCACCCAGCACTCCGAACTTGACACTAAGTACTGCCTGTGAGCGCTCATGACCCCGTAATCCCTTTTGCAGTAGCAATTCATTATGGCCTGCGCCATAGAAGTCGCCAGTATCAAATAACGTAATTCCGGCCTCAAGAGCTGCCTTGATCGTTGCCAAGCTCTCAGCCTCATTGGCAGGACCGTAGAGTGCAGACATTCCCATACAGCCCAGGCCAAGAGCTGAGACTTGAGGACCATGAGAACCAAGTGAACGCATATGCATGCTATTCTCCTTTTTACTGTTTCCCGTTACATATAATATTGAGACAATTTTTTGAGCGCTTGCCATTGCTTACAATCGTGCCCAAAGATTATCAACTTACTCTGCTCGCTCTGGGCAAGGACAAGTAGTTTGTGCTTGCACGTAACCTGCTCCAAATTTTCATCGAATGGCCCCAATGGTCACCATATCTAATGGCTATAAACCAGATAATCTTTATATATAATAGAGGACAAAAAAATTTAGCTATCTAGCTTGAGTACGTCACTAAACCATTGCCTGGTCGCTGCCAGATGTTGCGCCGGTGCTATCTCTTCTCTCTTCTCGTAGAGCCAGAGAAGCGTCCTCTCACGTAAAAAGGTGCGCATCTGTTCCTCGGCCTGAAGCATGACACTATGGATTAAACAGCGACCAGAGAAGAATTCAGCAGGTGGCTGTTGCTCTCTATAAAGGACGCAACCTTTGATAATTCCCTGGCACTGGAAGATGGCTGCCTGTCCCTCAATTGCCTCTATGACATTCCAGAGTGTAATCTCATTAGCCGCGCGTGCTAACTCGTATCCTCCTTTGACGCCAGGTATCGAGCGAACAACCCCCGCTTTTTGCAGGCGCGTAAATACCTTGGAAAGATAGGTTTCGGATATTCCCTCAAAGGTCGCAAGGTCTTTGACGCCCACGTGAACCTCGGGAGGAAGATCAACCAGGTTGAGTAAACAATGGAGAGCGTATTCCACGCCAATACTAAATTGCATTCCATCCCCAATTGTCGCTAAATATTGTCTCTATTATCGACATTGTGAAATATAGCATACTATTTTGTGAGCCGTCAAGACCAGGCTGGTATTTTTGGCATCAGCCAGGAGAAGCATTCTAGCGATATGAAGGCTGGATATTCTGTATGCGAGGAGGCTACTCTAGAGCCTGTAATCGAGAGTTCGCCCCCTCCAGAAAAAAACTTTCCTGCACCTCCTCACGGGGCCTGCCATTCCCATGAGATAGTAGCAGGAAGCGCTATGCGTTATTTATAGGTTCAGCTCCTGGGCCTTCATCACGAGCTGGACGCGATTATGCACCTGTAGCTTGCCATACATATTCTTCATATGCCAGCGAATAGTGCAAACCTCAAGACACATTTTCTCGGCAATCTCCTGATTTGCTAGCCCCTGGCGTGCCAGGTGTAATACCTCCAATTCCTTGGGGGTCAGCGGTTCAAGGAGCTCTACGGAGGGAGCTTTGCGCACAAATCTCTCAGTTCGTGTCAAGGACCATTTGCTGCCTTTGAGGACCTTGAGCATGCCAAGAGCATAATCTTGCGAAAAGTTGGGCCAATCCAGCCGGGGTGCTTTGCGGCGCAGATCCAGCACCCGCTCTAGCAGCTCGCTCATAGCTCTGCCCTTATCGAGAAAGTTGCGCATGAAATGTTCTGGCGCTCCCTCGGCAAGAGCCTGGCACAGGAAGCGGCCAGCACTCATGAGGTCTTGTTTTCCATAGTGGGCCAAAGCCTGCAGTACATGAATCTCGATGATGCTTGATAGATGCCCCGTTGAGTATGCAAGCTCCAGTAAATTGCCCAACAACGCGAGCGCTTGATCAAACTCTTTTTGTTGGAGCAGTAAACGCACGTCCATGAATTGGTCTAGCTCGTAGAGAAAGCTTGTCTGCGGAAGCCTGTCAAGGATAAATTGGGTCACTCGCATGCCATCTTCCAACTGCAGACGCTTACGAAAGATACGCAAGCTCAGCGAGGTATAAAAGTGCAGACTATACTTGTAGGCGTACTGCTCAGCCTGCGAAACAAGCTCGTCGGCTTCAGCCACTTGCCCCTGTATTTGTTTCATCAAGGCCAGGGTAATCAGCCCATCTACCAGTGCCGGCCCTACCAAACCGCGCGCCTCCCAATTTTTGCACATCTCGATCCCTTTTAACAGATAATGGAGAGCCTCTTCTGTATTGTTCCATTGGCAATAAATATCTCCCATGCCTAGTAACAGCATGCCAGTTGCTAGAAGCGGCTCATTTGTCTTGCCCTCGTGGGCTCGCTCGATTGTCTGCTGCGCAGATTGCAGGAGGGCCATACTTTTGTGCAAGGAGCCCTGGATGGCATAGAGCTTGGCTTGTACCCAGGCGCAGACGCAGGCAAAGGGGAGTGAGCCTGAAGCAAGATTATCTCTATAAGCTTGCTCAAAGTAAGGAATCGCCTCTGCTTCTCGACCTTCTAGCCAGATAGTCACTCCTGTCACCATCATGGTCTGGATGCGAATAGGCAGATCGATAGCCGGCAGATGCCTGGCGGCATAGTTGGCAGCTTTAAGAGCATCCTGAATACGCCCTTGCAGATTGGCTAAATAACCGTGTACCGCTGCGATGACAGCCTTCCAGTAAGCCTCATCTACTCGTCCATAAGTTGGGGCAGAGGTTTCCTGAGAAGCGGGAAGCCTGACATTGCGCAAATAGTTTTCAATGTTAGAGGTATAGCCCTGGAACATCATAGCCCAGGCATAGGTCAGGCAGAGCAGTGGATGAGAGAGGATGAGCTCATCAGGGATCGCCATCAGCCATTTTACCAGGAGGGCGAACTTGCATTGCGTCAACATCGGCTGGGCAATCTGTTCGATAAGCTTGATAGCCCGCTCAAAGTCTCTTGCCGCCAGAGCGTGCTCGATGGCCGCCGGATAATCGGCCTGCTGCTCAAACCAGCTGCTGGCCCGGCTATGTAATTTTGGAAGCATTTCGCGTGCGCTGCGCTGGAGAAGATGATAGAGAAAATCTTGGAAGCAACGATGGTAGCGATACCAGCCAGGCTCACCCTCTAATGGCTCAAGAAAGAGCCCGGTCTTTTCTAACGCTTCAAGTATCTCATGGCCGTTAGCTTTGCCTGTAACGGCGGAACAGAGAGAGGCATTCAGGCGCTCAAGAATCGAAGTGTGCAGTAAAATATTTTGAATGCTTTCCGATTGCTGATGGAAAGCCTCGGAAGTTAAATATTCCAAAATGTAACGGTGGTTACCGGAAAAGGACTTGACCAGGCGAGCTATGCCCTCCCCTTCCTGCTTGCTCAGCGCATAGGCGGCCAGCTGCAGGGCGGGAGCCTCCTTTCACTCCCGGCGCGCCGCCTGTACCTGGATGAAAAATCTTGACGTCCTCATGCTGCGCTACAATCCTCTCCATACTGGCGCAGAACGCGATATTGTGCCCTACCTCTCTGGCGAGAAGGCCCGCGATCCGGGCATTGTGGCCTTCAAAACTGCCTATTTCGGCAATACTCTTGTGCCTGATTTGCCTCCTGCTCTGGGCAAAGATCTGCCAGCAGTGCCCGACCGCTATCGGTTTGCTCTGAGCAATCCCTGGATTGATGTTGTCCTGACCGGACCCGAAAACCGCCTGCAAATCGAGCAGGCCTTACAGGCCCTCGAACGCGGCCCGCTGAGCCCACACGAATATGCCGAAATGAAACGCTTTGGCGAGCTTCTAGCTGTCCCTGGCCAGGCTACCCAGTCTGTAAATTTGTCAGGCAAGCATGAATTGTTACAAAGATAGGCCTGATTTAAGAAAGGTTTGTGCAATGCAACATACTGAGCGATCGAGTTTCGATACAGAAAGTCTACTTAACAATCCGGAATGGTGCCGGGCCCTGACTTTGACTGAGCGGCTTGAGCTTATGCGCATGTATGGTGGCGTAAGTGAGCAGAGCAAGAGCTATGACGCGGATTTTGCTCGGCGCAAGCTTGAGCGCTGGAAGGCTCAGTATCCCTTTGACAAGGAGAATTATTTTGCCCAGCGCCTGGAAATGGATGGTCTTAGCGAGAATGAGCTGGCTATTTTGCTGGGTGAAGCTCCTGCCACTTTTCGCGCCCTTCTCGCCGAAAGCCCTGCCTGGCTGCAAGAGCTTGCACGCGCCTATGCCCAGGAACCGGCCCGGGAATATGAAGAATTCTTGCTGGGTCTGCAGCAGCCGGAGAAAACAGCTGAGGCGCAGGAGCCAGCGACAGCGCCCCATCTCGGTTTTCTGACGGCAGTCTTGCCCTTGATATCAAGGGGGACTGTCCGCCTGCGCGCCGGCATCTCCGAGCTCATCGACGCCTCCTCAGAGCTGCCTTTTGATCCACAGACGGTCCATACAGTCCTGCTGGAATTTCTTCCACCGCGTTTAATGCAGCAGCTAGCGCGCACCTTTACCCTTGAGTTACATGTTGCGCGCCTGGAGGAACGTTTGCGCGGCGAGACATCCCAGGAACGCCTCCTCGATTTCATCGACCAGCTACGCCGGCCCGAGGTTGTCTTGCCTTTATTGGAAGAATATGCGCCCCTGGCCCGCAATTTAATGATCACTATTGAGAACTGGATAATGTATGGCTTGGAGTTCTTAAGCCATCTTAGCGCTGACCGGCCACTCATTCGCGCGCGTTTTTGCGGGGAGAGCGATCCAGGCAAGCTGATCAAGGTGGATGGTGGCGCGGGTGATCTGCACAAATGAGGGCGTAGCACGCTGGTTCTGCAGTTCTCCTCAGGCTTTCGCTTGATCTATCGCCCCAAACCAATGGCCGTCGATGTGCATTTTCAGCAACTGTTGGGCTGGCTGAACGAACGTGGAGATCATCCCGCCTTTCGCGTGCTAGAGGTGATCGATCGCGGTTCATATGGCTGGGCTGAGTTTGTGAGCGCCGAGGAATGCACGTCGCAGGAAGAAGTAGCCAGCTTCTACGAGCGCCAGGGAGGATATCTAGCCCTGCTCTATGCCTTAGAGGCTACCGATGTGCACTTCGAAAACCTGATTGCCGCTGGCGAGCATCCTGTGCTCATCGATCTGGAGTCGCTATTTCATCCCCGCATTGAGATAACTGCACCGTTGCGCTCGCAACGTCAGACTTCCAGCATTATGAATCACTCGGTTGTGCGCATCGGTCTGTTGCCTTATCGCATGTGGGGCAACCGAGAGAATGTGGGCGTGGATATCAGCGGCTTGAGCGGCAGCGGTGGTCAACTTACGCCCCATCCTGTGCTGCGCATGGATAAGTTGGGAACTGATGAGATGCACTTTGTGCGTAAGCGTGTAGAGATGCCAGATCATCCGAACCGACCGCGCTTGCATGGGCAAGGCACTGATGTATTAGCGTATCGTGATCATCTTATCAAAGGCTTTGCGCAGATTTATCGCCTGCTCATGCGGGAACGAGACGCACTTATCACGGGACCTATCGGGGCCTTTGCCCACGATGAGATTCGTCTGATTGCTCGTGCGACAAATACGTATGCCCAGCTTTTGCACGAGAGCTTCCATCCTGACCTGTTACGTAACAGTATGGAGCGCGATCGCTTCTTTGATCGGCTCTGGGGTGCCATCGAACGCCAGCCACATCTTACACGGCTCATCGATGCTGAACGGGCGGATCTGCATAATGGTGATATTCCTATGTTTACGTGCCGCCCGGATACGCGCGATATCTTCAGTGCTCGTGGGGTTTGTATTCCCGCTTATCTAGAGGAGACAAGCTTACAGGCAGTCAGCAGGCGCTTGCAAGGTTTTAGCGAGGCCGACCTGAAGCGTCAAGTCTGGTTTATCGAGGCTTCGCTGGCGACCTTGACGTTGAGCGAAGGCCTGACAAGTTGGAAGCCCTCACACTTGCAAGCCACGCCAGAGAAGATCAGTCGCGAGCGCCTTTTACGAGAAGCCTGCAGGGTAGGAGATCGCCTGGCTGAACTGGCTCTGGTCAGTGAACATGGGGTCGGCTGGATCGGCCTTGTCTATGTGAATGAACGTGAATGGCAGCTAATGCCTACCAATGCCGATTTCTATAACGGTACTACTGGCATTGCCTTTTTCCTGGCTTATCTGGGAGCAATAACCGGCGAGGAGCGCTACACGAATTTAGCCCGAGCTGCCCTGCCCGCTATCCAGGAGCAGGAAAGAGAGCTGAGCAAGCAGCCAGAGAGCGTGAGTATTGGAGGATTTGATGGCTGGGGTGGCCTGATCTATTTCTACACGCATCTTGGTAGGCTTTGGCAGGATGCGGCCTTGCTGGATCGCGCTAACGAGATTGCGCACCTGTTGCCTGAGCAGATTGCTAAAGATAAGATAGGGGATATTATGGCTGGATCGGCAGGTAGCATCTGTGCTCTGCTGACCCTCTATGAGGTCGCGCCGAGGTCTGAAGTGCTGGAGATCGCTATACAGTGTGGCGAGCGTTTGCTCAGGCATGCTGCCCAGTGTGGTGGCGAGCCCTTGAGCGATGAGGATGGCGTATCGCCAATCCCGGCCAGTCGTCCGCTGGCGGGTTTCTCACACGGAGCGGCTGGAATGGCCTTCAGCCTGCTTCGTCTCTGGGCCGCCAGCAGTCAGGAGCGTTTTCGCCAGGGAGCCGAGCGTGCCATGGCGTATGAGCGTAGCGTATTCTTAACGGCTAAAAAGAATTGGCCCGATTTTCGCCTGCTCAGTAGCGCTGAGGCTAAGCGTGTCGAGCTGCCTGCGGACGAGGAGCTATGCATGATAACCTGGTGCCATGGCGCGCCGGGCATTGGCCTTGGCCGCCTTGCTTCTCTTTCCTATCAAGACGATCAGCGCATGCGCGAGGAAATTGAGATTGCTATTCAAACCACCCTGAAGCAGGGCTTTGGCCAAAATCACTCGCTTTGCCACGGCGATCTAGGCAACCTTGAGCTCTTGCTGATGGCTGCGCAAATGCTGCCTGAGCCCTCCTATCATGATCTGGTTCAGACCTACACTGCCATGTTACTGGATAGTATCGAGCGCGAAGGCTGGCTTACGGGCATTCCTCTGGGCGTTGAATCTCCCGGCCTGCTGACGGGGATTGCCGGTATCGGCTATCAGCTAATGCGCCTGGCAGAACCGGAGCGCGTGCCCAATATATTAACGCTGGCCATGGCAGGCAAGCCAGGCGCACAGCCTTAGTAAGAGCTACCAGGCTCGCGACTCCGCACATGCCCGCGATACGCCATAGGCGCGACTTTTCAATGGCTCTGGAAGCTGAGGAATGGGCGCATAGAACTATAGTTTGGCGAGAAACTAGCCAGTAAGTCAGCTCTTGCAAAACTATGAGCCTTGGATGGGATGTTTCCGGCTAGCTGATGGTGGGCCTATGCCTCTCATCAGATCCGCCAGTAAATTACTGCCAGAAGGCACAGGTAAGGGCATGTAGAGCGCTGAAAAAAGCCAGAGAAGGAATGGTCTCTGTATATCCATAGGCATCTAAGCTTGACTTTGTACAATTTGGGGAAAGGGCTGGGCACAAAAGCTTCTGGAGGTAAGATAGAAGCTGACCAAAGCACTATCTTAGCTCAGGAGGATGTTCATGCCCCTTCCCGATCCCATTATAGAAGTATTAGCCGTCTTTCGGCCATTGTTTACCGCTCCCACCTGGAGAAAACTGATGATCTTGTTAACCGGAACCTTGCTGGCCCACGGACGCCGCACGGTCGCAGCCGCGTTGCGTGCCACAGGCCTCAGTCAGGCAAGCAACTGGAGCCTCTTTCATCAGGTGCTCAATCGAGCCCGCTGGTCTCCCCTGGCTGTGAGTCGCCAATTGCTCCTGCTGATCGTCGAAACCTTTGTACCAGCGGGAGCCTGGGTAGATCTGGTCATCGATGAAACGCTGGAACGGCGCTGGGGCAGCAAGATCCGCAAACGAGGCAATTACCGCGATAGCGCTCTCTCCAGCAAAGAACGCTCGGTGAGCAGTCCTGGATTGCGCTGGATTGTGCTGGCCGTGGTCGTGACGCTCCCCTGGACCAGGCAGAGATGGGCATTGCCCTTCTTGTGTGTGCTGGCAACCACTCCAGAGGTGAGCGCGCGTTTGGGCAAGCGACACAAAACCATCGCGATGTGGGCCCATCAGATGCTCAGTCTTGTGCGCCGATGGCTGCCTGATCGCTCAATCAAGCTACTGGGCGACAGCGCCTACAGTGTCCTGGAACTAGGGGTGTATGCTCAGCATCAGCACGTCACGTTGATTACAACTGGTCGGCTCGATGCGGTTCTGCATGATCCACCTCCCGAACGCAAAGAGCACACGATGGGTCGTCCGCGAGTGGTTGGCGAGCGCCTTCCCTCCCTGGAGCAAGTCTTGCAGAATGCAGAAACGGCCTGGCAAAAGCTCACCTTGGACTGGTACAGCCAGGGTGAGCGGCCAGTAGACTTCTGCACGGGCTCCGCCTTGTGGTATCGCACGGGCTCCGCTCCTCTGCCTCTACGCTGGGTGCTGACTCGCGATCCACAGGGCAAGCGTCCCCCAAAGGCCATCTTTTGTACCGATCCCACCCAGACCGCCGAAGAGATCATCAAGGACTTCATGAAACGCTGGAGTCTGGAAGTGACCTTTGAAGAGGGGCGCGCCCATTTGGGCATCGAGACGCAACGCCAATGGTCCGATCAAGCCATCGAGCGCTCGACGCCTGTGCTCTTCGGCCTCTATAGCCTGGTGACGCTCTTTGGGCAAGCGTTGCATCCAGATGGGCAGCTCCTGATCGCTCAAGCTGCCTGGTATCGCAAGCACACCGCCACCTTCTGTGATGTGCTCGCTCTCATCAGGCGCCATCTCTGGGACCTGCAGACTTTTCCCACATCACCCACTGATCCGGGCGCGGTTTTAGTCCCCCGCTCGACGCTTGAGCGCTTCTCATGGGTGGTCTGTTATTGAGTTGGAAATGTACAAAGTCAAGCTTAGAAGATGTTTTGATAGTCAGGAGGTAGTAGCGGTTCAAACAGGCCCAGTGAGAAAAGAGCTGTAGCAAGATCAAAGCGCCGGTCAATATAGCCCCCGCCGGACCAATCGATGACGCCCGCGACGTGCTGAGCATGCATGAGCACATTGGGCAAGCAGTAATCATAGTGTCCGAAGACAATTTCGTTCTCGATTGTGGATTTGGCGGCTTGCAGCTCGGCTAATAAATGGTGGGCGTTCTGGCCATCAAAGCTGCTGTTGGTGTTGGCAATGAGGGTCTCGCGAGGCCTGGCCAGAATTTTCGTATGTAGCCAGGCTAGTTTGGTCGCCAGCCAATCATGTGGATAGGGCAGATCCGGTCTCCAGCTATGAATGCGCTGGAGCATCTGAGCAAACTGTCTAATAAGCCACGCTCGCTCTGCAGGCTCGGCTTGCTGAAGGACACTATGTAGTGGTTCACCTGGCAGATATAAGAAAAGGAAAGCATGGCCATCCTCTAACGCTTCTTCAATTAGAGGTTGCGCTACAAAAGGTTTATACGCATGCAGAGCCCTAAGTATAGAAGCTTCTTTGTTCAATGCCTCGCTCATCGCGGCGGTATGGGCTAGCTTCAAGACGAAGCGCCCGCGTTGCGAAGTTAAGATGTATACCTGAAAAGCCATACCCTGCGGAGGCAACTCGCTCTTGATGAGCGGACCAACATAGTGCGCGATCTTTGGGGGAAGCGGGATAGATAAGCGCATACTAGTGTTCTCCTCTCCTCTCAAAGCCTTTGACTTAGCGCTTCCGCGATCAACTCGTTGCTGATCGCGATGCCAGCTCGTGCGCCTTGCGCTGCAGCAATACTGACCCAATGGATGGTCTGGGCCGCGTCGCCAATTGCGTACAAGCCAGGAAGGCCGGTCCAGCCGTTCTCGTTGACCTGGATGAGACTCTCAACTTTGCTGCTACCGGTCATGAACTTGCAGCCGAGCTTTGCTGCTAATGAGCTATGCTGCCGAATCCTGGAGCGCAGGAAGAGCCCACTGCGCGGCAGAACTTTGCCGCTGCTAAAGACAAGTCTTTCAAGTATACCATCCTTTCCTTCAAGCCGTGCGATGGGCTCCTCACACACCTGAATGCCGTACATCTGCAATTTTTGCAATTCGGCCTCTTCTAACCCAACAGGTCCATCTGAGCAGAGCACCAGGTCGTTGCTCCAATTATGCAGGAGCCAGACTAGCTCAAGAACTTGTTCACCTCTCCCATAGATAGCCAGTGGCTTATCGCGCATCTCCCAGCCATAACAATAGGGACAATGAAAAACACCAGTTCCCCAGAGCTCTGCAAAGCCTTCGATCTCAGGTAACTCATCCCTCACGCCTGTAGCGAGGATAAGCTTGCGCGCAACTTCCTGAGTTCCGTCAGCCAGCGTGACTACGAAGTGCTGTTCCTGCCTGGTGGCAGCAAGCACCTCGGCCTGGCGAAACTCAACACTGGGATAGGGGCGTAGCTGCTCGCGGCCAATCTGCAGAAGTTCCGCTGGCTTTATATTGTCCCGCGAGAAAAAGGCGTGTACACCTGGCGAGGGAGCGTTACGCGGCGCTCTCGCGTCGCAGATCAGGACTCGTTTGCGGCTTCGACCCAGTACCAGCGCGGAACTGAGTCCAGCCACTCCACCGCCGACAATAATCACATCAAACATATAAAACAACCCTTATGAATAAAATAGTCTGGAGTCTGTCGTCAATGAGCCGTGTCATGCGCTCAATTGGCAAGGTCTTCCTGCAAGAGAGCATGCTGAACGTGGTGAGCAAGAAATTTACAACTGCATCTGAGTGAATTATACCGGAGGGAGCCTTGAAAAGATAATACTTCTTCTAATCGGAGTTGATAAGCTAGCGGTATCACTATTTCCTGTTCCGAACAAACTCGGACTAAGCCGAACTGACCGTATAAGTCCGGGTCAGGTAGAACTTTCTCAATACGGCTCGGACTTTTAGAGAACAAGTTCGATACTCTTGCTAGCTTGTTGCCGAATAGAAAAACTCCAGCCGTACAGAGCCGGATGGAGTGTCGATCGGGCCAATATGCCTCTTGGTGCTTCGACGAAAAGCTTAGCAAGAGAGCTAGACCTGCTTTGTTTCAGGTGGCAGCAATCCTACGCCAATACTCTGCAAGCGGCGTGGTGCTGCTGAAAAATCATTGTCGTCTACGATTTCGTAAAGACTGGCTGGCAAAATGCTTGTCTCGATAATGTCGGCAATGCGATCGTGGCGCTGCGCATTGCTGGCCGCTATCCGCTGTAGGACTTCTTCTAGCTGCTCGCGAGATAGATCAGTAAAGCCAATAGTCAGGATATCTCGCTCATCATTAAGTCCTCGCCCGATCAGCACGCGAGCTGGCACACCAAAGCCCTGCTCGGGAAACCAGGCCTCGCGGAAATCTTCCCAGTTCTTGCCTTCGCGCAAGCGACGTACAAGCACAACACAAAACATAGCACCCCTCCTTTTTACCTTGGAATTGGTAATGTATTGCTGATATTAGTGTATATTAGCCAGTAGAATACCTAAATATTACAGTTATCTTAAAAATATGTCAAATTATTGGCGAATATTAGCAATGGATTGGCTTTTTGCAACATTGATGTGCTGTATCTCTTGAACTTAGAGATGGGTGCACGCCTATGTATAATCAGGCTATCCAGGCCTTAATAGAAGCTCTTGCCTGAATTTTCTTGGCGCGACTCAAGCGAGAGGATATAATGGTGCAGATGGATGGTTGAGTATAAGGTATGCTCTGTTATCTCTAATTCAAAAGTGCTATGAACGCCCTGACGCATCAATTGATCCTGGCATAACTAGCAACGCTCCCGCTATGAAGGAGCGCTATTTCGTATAGAAAAGGGTAGCGATATGACAAGCGTAGATGAAGTGCTGGCCAGCTTGCAGCAGTATGCCAGGCCGGAGGCCGCTGCTGCTATGGCCAGATTTGGGATTCGGGGAGAGCATATTCTTGGCGTATCTTTGCCCAACTTGCGTGCCCTGGCTCGTAAGCTGAAAAAGAATCACCCTCTGGCCCTTGAGCTCTGGAAGACAAATATTCGTGAGGCGCGTATTCTTGCCTCGCTTGTCGCCGATCCGGCTTTAGTAACGCCCGAGCTTATGGAAGCCTGGGCGCGAGATTTCGATTCATGGGAATTGTGTGACCAGACCTGTGGCAATCTTTTTGATCGCACGCCATATGCTTATCAGAAGGCCCGCGCATGGAGCCAGCGCGAAGAGGAGTTTGTAAGGCGGGCCGGCTTTGTGATGATGGCCGAGCTGGCGGTGCATGATAAGAAAGCCGACGACGAGGCTTTTGCCGCCTTTTTCCCTCTTATTGTCAGCTACGCCAGCGATGAGCGCAACTTTGTCAAAAAGGCCGTCAACTGGGCGCTACGCCAGATCGGTAAGCGCAACAGCCATCTACGCACGCTGGCCCTGGCTTGCGCACAGGATATCTTGCAGCAGGATTCTAAGGCTGCTCGCTGGGTGGCGCGCGACGCCATCCGCGAGTTGCAGGCCCGAGCGTGACCCGCCAGACCGTTACTCCCGCTTCCCTTTTGCGTCAATACACAAATGTGTAGTTTTTCTACAAATGTAAAGGGAAGCAGGGATACGCCTATGTTCAGCTTTAACTAAGCTAGGCAAAAAATTCAGCAGGCAGCGGCGGCCACTCATCGCCTTGATCGGCGCGCTCCTCCCAGTTTTCCTTCCCGCTCCAGCTCTCTATCTCTATAGCATAGACCGAAGTGCGTACCAGCTCCTTATCTGTGATTGGGCGATACTCCTTGCCCGGCGACATGTGGGGAAAATATTTTTGGATCAGGCCGTATAAAGCATAGCGCTTCTCCTCGTTCTCGCTGAGAGGACGAATAGTGCCAAAGACTATCGCGCTCGCGTATTGAAGCGAGAATTCCACAGCCAGATTTGAGGGCAGCAACTTGCCAAATTCGCTGACTTCCAGGCAAACCTTGTCGTGTTGCTCGCTATTGGCCCGTACGCGCCCAATAATGTTGGAATGGAAAAAGATGGTGTTGCGCGCGGAATCGTACCAGTAGGTAGTTGGATTGATAAAGGGTTGTTCCTCCCAGCGCGTAGCAATGTGGGCAATCTGTGCGCGCGTGAGCAGCGCCTTGATCCATTCGTCTTCGCGGGCATGCTGAGGACGGCGTTGTTTATTGGCTGGCGTGGCGTCAAGGTTATAGTCTTTGGGCATAGTTCCTCTCTTCTCTTGCTGGCTTTATCAAGTTTGCATCCATTAGAGCGGGCGCGTTCGCTAGATAGCGCAATGTGTGCCAGGCTGCGGCGCCTCCGTTGAAATCAAGGCAATTAGGGCAGTGACCAAATGCGCATCTCGCTGCTCAGCTTTGTTGTTTCATATAGCCATGCTGTAGGCTCTTAGGCTATACAGGCTTCGTAAGCCCGCGCTCGTGTGACGGGCAAACAAGCACAATTATGGCTAGTTCTATGCTAGCCGATAAGCAATTGGGAGAAAAGAGCCACTTGAGAAGAAAAAGCAAGGGCCACTGCTCTAATTTATGCTCTCATCCTCTGCTCCGGGAGGCTTTTTATGCCTTATTGTCAGCCACCGCCGCATAGATGCCCAGGGCAATCATAGTGCAGCCAGAAAGTAGCTTTTGTCCGCGCTGAAAGCGTAAGCTCTTCTGTAGATACTGCCCAACAGATCCGGCCAGCACAGTTACCACAAGATCAGAGAGCGTGTTGAAGAGTACGGTAATGCTGCCTAGCAGGAGGAATTGCCAGAATACCGCTCCATGCGGGTTGATGAACTGCGGCAAGAGGGCCAGAATAAATAAAGCAGTTTTCGGATTCAGTAGTTCTGTGAGAATTCCCTGGTATAAGGCTGAGAAGCGCGTCGCCGACTGCTTTGCCTCATAAGCGATATGGCTGTCGCGCCGTAGCAAGGTCAGGATGCCCAGCGTGATCAGATAGATTGCTCCTGCATACTTGACCAGCGTGAAGAGCAGGCTTGAAGTCATGAGCAGCGCTGAGAGTCCGCAGGCGGCAAGGATGACATGACACAGCCCGCCCAGCGTATTGCCCAGCGTGGAGGCCAGACCTTCGCGCCGCCCGCCTTTGAGGCTGCGCGCTAAGACATAGAGCATACCAGGTCCCGGAATAATACTCAGGACGAAGGTTGTGGCCAGAAAGAGCCCAAAGGTAGATACATTTGGCATTGCTTATCCCTCTTCGTTGTCATTGCCGATAAGTTCCTCCATTGTAGCACAAACAGTCTTGAAGAATGCTTTGGGACGATCCAGGACTTTTGCTCTCGGCCTGCCTCTGTTCCGCGTTTGCCCCTCAAGCAATTCTATTTGTTAGTATCAGTCTTGACAAAGCAGCCCTGGCAGTCTATTCTAAATAGAGAAACTAGTTTGTGATGCAAACATATCTGTATAGAATTATGTGAGCAATTCTGGCGTGGAGAAACTTATGGAAATGTTTATGCAGCCTGGAACAGAGGCTGAGTTGATCTTTGATCCTCTGTCTTTACGCACCGTTACCGCCCTGGCCAATTGTGAGCGCGCTGATACCACCTTCCTGCGGCGCTTGCTGGGCGTCTCTCCGCAAGCGTTGGAGAGCCATTTGCTAAGGCTGCAGGAGGCCAGGCTTATCAAGCGTGAAGAGCGGTCTAACAGGCGCTTTGTACGCTTGAGTGCTGCCGGTCGCCAAGCAACGTTTGCTTACTTGCGTGCTGAGGCAGAGGAGGAACAGGTTGCCTTTAGCGGGGCAGCGCAGCGGCCTGGCAGGCTCAAAATTTCGTTGAATGTGAGTGTTGCCCTGCACATCGGCTATGCGCAAGAAGCGCCATCTCAAGAAGGGGAGCCTTATACCTCTGATATACCAGCTATGCGTTCCTTTTTACCAGGCGCTTGAAGAGTTTGCCATCCCAATCTTGAGAAGCGCGGCCAGGCGAGCAAGGAGAAATCGTGAGATGGAAGAAGAGAATAAAATGCCCACACCCTTTGAAGAGCTAGCAGCTCTGGATAAGCTGATCCATGAGCCGGCTCGCCTCGCGATTATGACCGCGCTATCCGCCTGTAGCGCTGCCGACTTCACCTTTTTGCAGCAGTTAACAGGGCTAACGAAAGGAAATTTGTCGAGCCATCTGCAGAAACTTGAAGAGCGCGGCTTGATCGCGATTGAGAAACGCTTTATAGGCAAGACCCCCAATACGCAGGCGAGCCTGACGGAGCAGGGTAGAACGGCGATTGAGCAGCACTGGCAGAGCCTGGATCGTCTGCGCAAAAACGCTCAGCTCATTGGCCGCCTGGAGCCACAAATAGAGCTATAAGGCTGACCTGCCTCGAAAAGACAGGTCAGCCAACCTGAGCTCAGTTTTCGCCTGAAGGCACGGCCGTCGCTTTGTGGCGCCAGGTCAAGGCGTGCTCTTGCAGCGTCTGACGATTGGCTACGATCCAGGCTTCCCGCCAGAGCGAATGCTCAACCCGTCTCTGGATCACGCCTTCGGATTCCTGTCCGGTTAGATAGCGTCCCACGCGCTGGACCAGCGAGGTGGCATCGCGCATCCTGCATAAGTCGGGCAGGGCCAGCAATTCTTCCTCGCTGAGTGGAAATCTGGCAAGATAGGCCGTGGCGAAGGTCTCCATCAGCGCCCATTCCTGGCCGCTTCCCAGCAATTGTACGGGCCACCAGCTCAAAGCGCCGCATAGATCAAGCGCGCGCAGGTCGGGCCCGGCGAGCTCAAAGTCAAGTACAGCGGTCACGCGCTGACCCTCTGCCAGAATATTGGCCGGATCGTAGTCGCGGTGCAATATTTGCTGCGGCAAGCGGCGGTAGAGTCCTGGCACCAGCTCGATTACCTCCTCAAGGAAGCTGCTCAGCTGTTGGATCTTCTCAGGAGCAGCCGGCAATTGCTGCAGGCAGACTAGCGGATCTTCGATAGGTCCTTGCCTGTTTTTGAGGGTTCCGAAGGTAGGAAGCTGGGGAGAGCCTGCTAAGCTTTGTGGCGATAGCTGGGCCAGAGCAGTATCCAGCCAGGCCAGAACCTGCGCGGCGTCAACGGCGATGCTTGGATCATGGCGGTCAGGAAGAAGATCGGGGAGCCGGCCTGACAATAAGGGCGAGAGTGTAGCCAGAGCTGCCTTACCTTCCAGCTCGCACTCTACGATACTATCTCCGTCGCGAGCCCTTAGTAAGAGTGGTAACTGCACCGGCGGCTGAGTGGCCGCTAGCGCTTCTAGTAATGAAGCTTCGTAGCGCAAGTGGGATATTCGGGCGAGATTTGGAATAATCCGCAGCGCGTATTGCTGCCCATCAGCGGCCAGGGCACGCCAGATAAGAGTATTTGTGCCTCCAACCATAGGAAAAATTTGCCAGGGTCCGGCTACTGGCCAGGCCTGCCATAATTGCTGTATATCCATCAAAATGAGCTCCAGAAATACTTTGGCGAGAAAATAATAATTAACTTCTCTTCAACGCTAATTCTAGCAGAAAGCCTTTCGCGACTCCATACGCATAGCCGCACTTTTCACCTCGTATCAGCAAGCCCAAAAAAGCGTCAGTCCGACCCCTCAACCAGGCCGGACGGACGCATTCAGAAAGGAACACTCAATTGTATGATTCTTCAGAAAGGAACATTACTGTTGAATCATATCTATGCCATAATTACGAACGAAGTGTCATCTGGGTTGTGATTTATTTATGGTTATTTTGCGCAAACGAAACTCCGCAAGAAGCAACAATGATGAGACCCATAGCAATCAAAGCACGCAAGCTGACAATCTCTCCTAGCACTATCAGGCCGACGAGGGCCGAGACAGCAGGCTCCAGGCTCATCAAGATTCCAAAGACACGGGCGGAAATTCGTCTGAGGGCCTCTAATTCTAGCGCAAAGGGGATGACCGTTGAGAGAATGGCCACACCCAGGCCCAGCAACAACACGACGGGATTGTTCACAAGTGGGAACAGGTAGCCCGCATCAAACGGTGCAAGCACGATTGCCGCCACGCTCATGCTTAAGGCCAGCCCCACTGTACCGGGAAATGCCTGCCCGACACGCACATTGACAAGAATATATGCCGCCCAACCTGCGCCAGCCGAAAGGGCTAGTACTACGCCCAACGGATCAAGCGCGGCACCTCCGCCTATCGGTGCCAACAAGACGATACCAGCCGCAGCCAGTACGACCCAGAGCAGATCAATCAGGCGTCTTGAGCCGAATAGCGAAACTCCCAGCGGACCGACAAACTCTAAGGTGGTAGCTACACCCAGGGGAATACGTGAAATAGATGCGTAATAGAGCGTATTCATCCCTGCGATAACCAGGCCAAATAGTACTACTACCAGATAGTTGCGCCATGTATAGCCACGCAAGCGTGGGCGAGCCATCACCAGATAGATGATTGCGGCAAAGCCAACGCGCAAGAAGACGATTCCCTCAAAGCTGAGCGTATGAAACAGGCTCTTGGCTATTGCGGCTCCCAATTGCACTGAAAGGATAGATAGGAGCAATAGCAAGGGCGGTGGAAGAAAACGGGTAGCTGCATGCACCACGTCAGCACGCTGTATGGCCTGCTCCTGGCCTCCCGAGGACATATGTAAGGATTGTTCCCAGGCCCTTGGTAAATTAAAAACCTTGCCCATAATTCCCTTTCATATTGAGCCCGCGCCAACCCTACATGGTTACTTATGAGCATGGCAATTTCCCAGAACAGCCTACTTGATGATGGCGAAATATAGTATTCTCTTCGGCTCTGTATTTGTAGAAAATGCATCTACTCTTGTAAGTTGCCCGTAAGTTTCGCTTAGCTATAATAATATGATATATATCTATTTCAAGGTTATAAAGCTATAGGTACCCTGCTTCTAAGCACACTTCTGTGTGACTTTCGTCAACCTTCCCAGAATGCAGGACACCTTAGAATTAATTGTACTTATTTATGTCCCTTGTATTATTGTACTACGAATAAGGGGGTCTTGTCGTCACTCTTTTCTCAGCAATATTGCCTACCCGGCAGAAAATAGGCAGATTGTCTATGATCTACCTCACAATATATGTCTTGCCTTCGTGGTCCTATTTCAAGTACTATAGGAGATAGCGGGGAGATGAACAAAGATGACAGCCTGTTGAAAAGCGATGACAAGGGGTCCAGGGGTCTCCCCTGGCGATGGAACCCTCTCCGGGGGAGAGGTAATGGGGTGTCCCCAAATAATCAGTATTTCAACAGATTTGATATTATCCAGGGCCGCCTTGAGCGTTTCGCGGTGCTCGCTGATTGCCTCTAGAATATATTCTGCTTTTCGCTAAAATTAAGCTGACCATCGTCAGCAACCTCTCCTATGCATATGATTGCACTCGTAGCTTAACAGAGAAAGCGGCAAATTTGGTTCCTGCCAGGCTACATTTTCAAAATTCAAGCCCTCTTTTTCTCCTGCAGGCTTGCGTGGGAAGCTGCAAGCATATCTTGAAGCCATGCGCAGCTATGAAATTTTTAGGCTCTGTTGCATAATTAGTAATGGAATAGGCAATAGCCTGTATAGACTTGGAAAGGGATAGGATAGAAGCAGAACAGCTACTTAAGGTCAGATTTCAATTCTCTCGGGCGACAATTGCTGTGATCAACAATCCTGGCCCAAACACATGGAAAGGTATACTCAACAGATGACTATGAAGTTTCCTATTGGGGTTACAATTTTTTCTCCCAGTGCGCAACAGACGCTTACCATGATCAAGCAAGTGGAGCAACTTGGCATTCCCAGGGTCTGGATACCATCCTGGCCCGTAGGCCTTGACGGCTTAGCTATAGTGACTGCCGCTGCCGTCCAGACCAGCCAGATTGGCCTCGGCACTGCCATTACGATTACCTATCCGCGCCATCCTCTGACGCTGGCTAACGAGGCCCTGGTAGCGGCCGAACTGGCCCCTCAGCGCTTTCGCCTGGGGATAGGAGCCAGTCATAGGCCGGCTATCGAGGGCAACTATGGGCTTGACTTTATGCCGCCTCTTGCACGTTTGCGCGAATATATTACGGTGCTGCGTGGTATGTTGTGGGAGGGACGCAGCGACTTTGAGGGTGAATACTATCGCGTCCACGCTCAATATTCCGCACCGCCGCCGCGAACGCCGATCGCCCTGGCCGCAATGCGCAAGAATATGCTTCGCCTGGCTGGCGAGCTCGCTGATGAAGCGATAGTTATCTGGTCGCCGCTCTCATACCTGAAATCGGTTGTTCTGCCTGCCCTGGAAGAGGGCGCAAAGCTCGCTGGCAGGCCACGACCAAAGCTGATTGCCAGCGCACCGATTGTGCTTGACAAAGATTTTGCTACCGTGCGCCAGATTGCTCAGAACGGCTTCTCGGTTTACAGATCATTTCCGACCTATCGAAGACTACTTGCTGAGGCCGGTTTTTCGCTTACCGCTGATGGCAAGTTGCCAGATGAATTTATCCATGATCACTACATTTATGGAGATCCTGATACGATTCGCCAGCGGCTTTACGCTTTACATGCCGCCGGCGTTGATGAGATCATCACTGGTGTTGGCACCCGCAAAGATCCGGCGCGGGATACCAACGCGATTCTAGAATTACTTGCCAGCCTGTAGGTTCCCTCCCATCAAGCCAGCTCCACACGCGGCCCCGCGCACGGGTCGTGCGTGGAGACTTACAGGCAAGATTATTGATAGTTGGAAGTATTAGCGCACGGCGTCGCCGTGGTAATATGGATATGGCCCCAATCGAAGGGATCGATAGACGATCCGCCGTAATTGGCTGGCAGCCCTACCAGGCAGGGCTTGTAAACAATCGACGATTGTTCCTGATAGATTGGTAACCAGGCTACATCGTTGACCAACTGCTGCTCAGCTTGATGGTATTGCTGCATGCGCTCTTCATTGTTGGCATTGCCATCGGCCTTTTCCATCAATTGTTGGTTGGCAACTTGCTGAGCTACGTTGGCTGCATTATTCTGGCCATAGTTGATATCATTGTCAAGGCTGCCCTTATCAAACTGTAGCGTCAGCCAGTCCTGAGGATCGGGATAATCAGCACCCCAATCAAGGCGCCAGAGCGCGAGGCCCTTAGGATTATTCATCGCCGCAAGGCTGTCGTTGAGCAGCTTGTTGAAGTCAACATCATCTATGCTGACCTTTACTCCAAGTACGCTCTGCCACATCTGCTGCACGACAGCTACCTCATCGCGATAATCTGCGCGGCCTCGCGTCGCGACGCTAAGCGTAAGTGGTGGCAAACTGGCAAGGCTCATACCCTCTTCCTGCAAACCTTCCTTCAATAACTGTCTGGCCTTCTCAGGATTGCCTTTCGTCGATGTTGTCCCATCGGGGCCGGTCAGGTTTGCATAGTAGCCGGGCATGCCCTTGGGCACAAGATGATTGGTAGGGGTAACTGCATCCTTGTAGACGTTGTGGGCGATTCTATCCTTGTCAAGGGCCAGCGCGAAGGCCTGGCGCACTTTGATGTTGTCAAAAGGCTTGACAAGGTAATTCATCTTATAGAAGTAGATAAAGAGCCGATCGAAGTTGTGATATTGCCCGTTCGGGAGAGATCTTGCCCTCTGAACTTGCTCAGGAGGTACCTTTGCGCTGCTTATACGCCCAACCTGATAATCCTTGTAGGCGGTATCAGAATCTTTGTAGAAGGGCATCACAACCTTCTTCAATTGCGGTTTGGGGCCGTAGTAGTAAGGATTGGGCACAAAGGTTACACCGTGATCATGCTCATACTTCTCAACTTTCCAGGGGCCGGCGCTTCCGCCCTCAGTGAGATGATCAGTAAATTTGCTGTCTGTGTACTTATCGATAAGGCTCTTCTCTACGACAAATGCCGTATTGTAGGTAAGGGTATCAAGAAAATAGACGGCGGGCTGAAAGGTAATCAGAACTACAGTTTGTGGATCAGGAGTCTTGATACTATCGCCGATCAATGTGCTGATCTTGCCAGACGCGCGCTTGTCGGCATCCTTGAGCAGGTTTAGATAAATAGGCGCCACGCTTGATTTAAGCTCAGGCTTAAGGGCACGGTCAATGCTATAGGCTACGTCAGCTGAGGTAAGCGGAGTGCCATCGCTAAACTTCAAATTGGGGCGTAGCTTAAAAGTCCAGGTCACACCGTCATGGGCCACGCTATAGGATTGGGCCAGGTCGGGGATAACTTCGTTCTGATCGTTGAGGGTGACAAGACCCGTGAAGTTCATCATGATCGCCGTGATCGAGTTCGCGTCGCTAGCCTTGGCCGGATCAAAAGAGTCGAGATCGGAGATTCCTGGTAAGGGAAGTATGGCGATTTGCTGGTTGTCTGGCGCCATCTCGGCCTTTGGCGCTGTCTGCGCGCCCCCAGAGCTACCGCAGGCGGCCAGCAAGATGGTAAATAAACAGAATATGGTCGGTAACAGCTTATTTCCTGTTGAGGTCTTGATTTTCACGAGTGATTTTCTCCTGCTTGCATTTTGTTGTGGTCACAGGTGTCTTACAGAAAATGTTGGGGATAGCCGTTGCATACCAGGTGTTGAGCATGAAATCTTAGATACTCCACCTCCTCAAGATGGCTTTGGGATACGTATATCCTTCAAGATAGTGCAATCCTTATGGCAAGTATAGCTTTTTTATTAGCGAAAATCAAGTATTCTTTGATTTTTGCTGTAGCAAAAATGGAGTTGATATAGAAGATTTATTAAGTCATCTTTGGAAATTTTATAGAAGATAGAGTTGATATAGAAGATTCATTAAGTCATGTTCATGAAGAGATACAGATGATTAAAAGCATTTTTCTTCTGACTAGGAGCAGAAGAGATAGGAAGAAGAAATAGATACTTCACTCAACAGGCTACCTTCGGCTCTTGATGAGTATATCTGACTCAGAGAGAACGAACCAATCAACGTGAAGGAAGCTCGCTAGGCAAGCTTGCTGCGTTTTGTGCTAAGCAAGCTTTCAACATTATTACAAGTAGTACAAATATCTTATTCTTCGTAAGTATTTTCAATAAAATAATGGTCGATTGCTATAATGGCCTTACAAGAAAAAGTAGTGAGAGAGGCAATAGTATAATGAAGACTGTACAAGTGTTTATCGGGGTGAGCTATCCGCAGACTCCGCCTCTCTTTTCTCCTGCTCGCCCACATGTACTTCTTCTGTGACCCATCTGAGATGAAAGGATGCTCTCTATGATTTCTCTGCACGGAAGATCATCGTTGCCTGTGCACGTCAAGGGCAAATGGGATAAGGCTGTGCGCCTTTGCCCACCTGTTATCAAGGCAAGAGGAGGCTATTGATGCAACACTCCTCACCGCCCACAAGCGCCCCACCGCTCCGTTCGCAGCTCTACGTGCCACGGGTGTTGGCTCCTACACTGCGCCCACTTGATGGGATAGGGCTCTTCTTTTTGGTCCTCTTTTTCTTGACCAACGTGCCCAACATTGTTCCCGCTGGTGTCTCGGTATTTCCTTATTGGGGTATTGGGCTGCTCGGCTTTTTTGTCCCTGCATTGGTGGCAACGGCTCAACTGGCCATCCTTTTTCCATATGCGGGAGGTATTTACGCCTGGACGGCTCATGCCCTTGGGCGCCCCTGGAGCTTTATTGCTGGTTTTTGTGCCTGGAGCCCCAGTATTCCGCTCATTGTGAGTACGCCGGCTCTCTGGATCAGCGTTCTGCAGGGGATCAATCCCCACTGGCTCACCGAATCCTGGCAACAGTTGCTCTGTATTCTGGGTCTCATTCTGCTTTCGGCGGTCCTCTCCCTTCAGCGGGTTCGCCTGATTCTCCGTCTCATGAATGCTGCTGCGCTCTGTATGCTTATTGGTGTGCTGCTCTTTTGCGCAGCTAGCCTTTTCTGGCTGTTTGCAGGTCATGGCCCTGCGGTGAGCTTTAGTCATCCCGCCGATTGGGTACCCAACATTAACCTGGCCACCGGGTCGCTGGCTTCCTTTGGCGTGATCGGGCTGACATTTATGGGCATCGATAGTCCGGCCCGACTGCTGGGAGAAATCCACCCGGACTATCAGCAAGAGGCTGCGCGTCGGCGACTCATCATACGCCATGTGCTTATCGGTGGTCTGCTAGTGTTCTTGTGCTATCTGCTCACTTCGTTTGCCATGCTGGTGCTTGGTGGAAATGCTGCCTTTTATCAGTTGGCTGCCCCGATTCTATTAACCGATCAGATCTTAGGCAAGTTCTGTGGGAGCATCGTGGCAGTGGGTTGGTTAGCCTTTCTACTGTTTGCCACGGTTGCCTACCAGATCACCAATGCTCGCCTGCTCTTTGTCGCAGGTATTGATGAGCGCATCCCTCTCTGGTTTGGGCAGGTTCATCCCCAACGACGCGTGCCGCAGCATGCGTTGCTCTTTCAGACTGTGCTTTCGCTGCTAGCAGCCGGCATAATCTACGGGGTTCTGGCCTATGTCTTTCCCCATTTCTTTGCTCTCAAGCCGGCCGATGCGGCCAATGCCTCTTTGCAAGTGGTTCTGGCGAGCCTTTCTGTCATGTGGATTGTCGCCACTATGTTCCTCTTTTTCAACCTGTTAGCCTTATGCATACGCCGTGCCCTCCCTTCGGCGGGGCCACAACGTCTATTGCCTGCTGGCCTGCTCATGGTGCTCTCGTTCTCTGGCATTGTCTTCGGGTTGCTCTTCATTGCCGATACAATCCTTTATTCCTGGACCCCAACCATTCCGGCGGGAATCTGGGCGTATCTTATTATCGGCTTTGTGCTCATTATCATCATCCTCATGTTGATCTTGAGCTTCTATGGTCGTAGCCAGGCCGACTACGAGGGCCTTAGCCGCACATTTGAAGCGACTGAACAGCTGACTGGCGGGGAGAAAACATCTTCTTGAAGAGGTGGCGAATTCTATCTCTGCAGGAGATGAACATTTGAAACACACTTGACCAGTGTGAAGCTTCTCCCTATACTACAACCAGAACCAAAGGAGCGGTTTTTTCTGTTTCTCCCTTAAGCTTGAACACTTGAGCTTGTAGGGGGAAACAGAGAGATCCCCTTGTTCTTCTCTTTGCGCGCCCTGCGCAGGGAAAGTTCGTCAGCTTTTCTCTTACGCACTATTGTGTAGAAAGGATTCTATGGCGATGACCAGCAATGAACCGCGCGCCTCCTCTGAAAGCCGAACGCTGCATCCCGATGCCCTTGGCCTTGGCAGCGTGCTCTATTTGAGTATGGCTGGTGCTGCCGTCCTGGCGGCAGTGATTACTAATGTCCCTCTCATTGCGTCCCAGGCCGGAGCTAGCGTCCCACTCGTCTTTGTCGCCGCTGGTGTTGGCCTGCTCTCGTTTACCCCTGCTATTGTCTCATTCTCGCGGCGCTCTAGCTCGGCTGGTGGGTTTGCCAGCTGGATTGCCACAGGTCTTGGCACGCGAGCCGGCCTGCTTTCCGGTTGGCTCATGGCCGGAGGCTATACGCTCTTTACGACTTCTGTACTTATCTTACTTGGTTCTCTGCTACAGAGCGCTCTGAGCAGTTATCTGCACTTCAACATTCCTGGCGGCTGGGTGACCTATACTGTGCTTGCCACGCTCCTTACCTTTGGGGCTGCCGTGCTCGATATTTCCCTGGCCTCGCGTGGCGTCGTCATTTTCATGCTTCTCGAACTCATAACTTTGCTAATTCTCGATACGGCGATTACCCTCAAAGGGGGAGCGCATGGCCATGACCTGAGTCCCTGGAGCCTGGCCGGAACAAGCGTGGCCGGAGCCGCGCCGGGAGGGCTGTTGGGCCTGCTGGATGGGATGGTTCTTGGTGTCTGGATGTTTGTTGGCTTTGATACGAGTGCTGTCTATGGGGAAGAGGCTCGTCGTCCGCGTGTGGCTGTCCCGGTTGCTTTGCTCTTCTCCATTCTTGTCTTGCTCTTGCTCTATCTGTGGTCGTCCTACAGCGCGGTAATCGGCTTCGGCTGGGAGCATGCCGCTGACCAGTTGGGTAAGGGCGGCTACCAATCCTCCTATCAGCTGGGAGCCAGGTATGTGGGCGGCTGGTTTGCCGAAGTCATGAACATTCTTAATATTTCGAGCAATCTGGCTTGTGCCCTGGCCTTTGCCCTGGCCTGCGGGCGCTATCTCTTTGACCTGGGACGTAAGCAATTGCTACCTTCCCAGTTGGGGAGCACGCATCCCCGCTGGAAGAGCCCACATAAAGCGCTCCTGGTCCAGGCTCTATTCACGTTGGTCCTGGTCCTGCTGCTGGCTCTCGTGCAGCAGAAAACTCAGGCGGATGGGGGCACGAGCTATCGTCTGAGCTTGTCACTGGGTGAGGCCGGCTGGAGCCAGACCGATGGGACCAATCCCTATCTCTGGTTGTCTACGACTGGAACGATGGCCATTCTTCTGGTCTATATTCTTGTGAATCTTGCGGCCGTGAGGGCCTGGCTGCGCCAGGATAGGCAGGCAGGAAGGCTAAAGCTTCCTTCACTCGTGTGCTCAGCGCTTGCCTTGCTCAGTTCGCTGATCTTTGCCTTGCCCCTGGCTTCTTTTATCTTGCCTGCTATTCCTGGAACAGTGGGAAACTACTTTACGAGCCTTGGTTTTGCCGCCACTCCTTTCCCTTTGAATATTTTGCCTCTGCTCGTGTTGCTCTGGGTTCTAGGAGGAGCCCTTCTGCTCTTACGTCTGTCGTCTCGCACGCAGCGGACGCCCGCAGAGAGTGTGCAGGAAGAGTAACATAACAAGCAGCAGCTATGGTCCGAGCAGGGATTGAATGTAGATGCAATGGGTAGCCCGGCTCTCCCTCTGAAAGTTTGCGGGTGTGAGCCCTGGGCAGTTTAGAGATGATGCTCTTGAGGAGAAGGTGTCAGGCCCTCCTCAAGAGCGCTGTTGCTGGTCTTGCCTGGCATATGGCTGCACCAGGCAGCGACTAACCATAAAAAATCCTTATCGCCATTATAGCCTTTATGAACTTGTTTTATCGACTGGGGCACAGTATGCTAAGAACAGCATCATTGAGAAGAAGGAGAAGAGCCCGTGCTACAGATCAAACAAACTTTAGAGGCAGCTTTGAACAGGCAGTATCCGTGTCCCAAGGGGATACCCGGACGCCTGATTGGAGAATTAATGGTGCGCCAACACAAAATAGAGACGCACTGGAGCGTCTCTTTGGCTGATGTGCAGTCGACAGATTGTGTTTTAGAATTGGGCTTTGGGGCTGGCAAGGCTATTGAACTCTTGGCCGCAAGAGCCAGGCAGGGACAGGTCTATGGCCTCGATATCTCGCCGACAATGGTCAAGCGGGCAAGCGAGCGCAATTCACGGGCCATCAGGGCCGGGCGGGTTATCTTGCGGCAAGGAGATATCGCGCAGCTTCCTTTTGCCGACTGCCAATTCGATACAATTGTCAGCATTCATACTTTCTACTTCTGGTCTGATCCACAAGCTGTCTTCACTGAAATCTTGCGCGTCCTCAAGCCAGGTGGCAAGCTTATTTGCATCCTGGCTACCGGGAAAATGGGCGAGAGCGACTACTATCAATCGATAGTAGATACCCAGACGCTTCCCCTGATGCGCAGCCTTGGCTTTACAGATGTCTCAACCTGCCAGGGCCCACTCTCGCGCCAGTTCAAAATTCTCGCCATGCTTGGCAGCAGGCCCGTGGCTTCTTGACTTGCGCTAAATTATGATGAAGATATACTTTTTCATCACACTTCTGCTTTATGCTACCTGCTGTAAAGAAAAGCTCTTGACTTAGAGTATACTCAAAGGTTTATGCTATTGAGTATGAGTAACGAATACACTATCCAGCAAGCAGCCGAGCTTACAGGCATTAGCACACATACGTTGCGCTACTATGAGCGTATTGGCCTGCTTATACCGGTTGGGCGCTTAGATAATGGCTATCGCTATTATACTGATGACGACCTGGCCAACATACGCTTTCTCAGCCTGTTGCGGGCTACTGGTATGCCCATTCGCCAGATGACAAGGTTTGTAGAGCTGGGCCGGGCGGGCGACGAAACGCTTGACGAGCGCCGTGCTCTGCTGGCCGAACATCGCGATGAGCTCATGCAGCATTTTGAGCAGATCCAACGCTGCCTGCATGCTGTGAACAAAAAAATTGCTCACTACGATGGACTGGCAGTAGATTGCTCAGACGAGGACCAGGGCTACTGGGAGCTGCGCTTGCGTGGGCAACAGTTGCATAAAGTTGGCGAGCCGGCCGCAGGACTATAAGCTTTCTCATCCGTGGCTTTCGATAGAAGAAGCAAGGATATAGAAGCTATTTGTAGGCATTCTTTAATGCAAATGATAATGGAAGAAGTAAAACGTCAATGACGAGCAGCAATGATTCTGAAGCAGAGATGCAGGCTAATACCCCATCTCTCCCTGCCGTGTTTTTGCAGCCGGGCGAGGGAGAGTTAATAGATTATCGCGACGGTGATACCCTCACTCGTGCTGGCCTCGGGCGAAGCGACAGGAGGCGCCTTCAGCGTTGTTGAACATCGTTTGGCCCCTGGTGGGGCTGGCTCTCCTCCGCCGCATCGTCATAAGCAGCTATGCGATGCTTTCTATATCCTCGAAGGTACGCTCACGTTACGAATCGGCGATCGCCTGGTTTCTGCCGGTGCTGGAGCCTTTGCTTGCTTTTCGCCTGGCGTTGTCCACTCATTTGCCAACCACAGCAATAAAGAAGTGAGGGTCCTTAATATCAATGCGCCAGGCGGCTGGGATCGGGTATTGCGTGCCCTTGCTACAGCTAGCCTTGCAGAAACTGTCACCTCGCAAGAAGTAGGCGAGATTTCCAGCAACTTTGACATGGAGGTAATTGCTGAGTAGCAACTTGTAGAGGTCTAAGCTTATTCTGCGCCCTGCTTAGCAGGCGCTAAGCAAGAAATTGACTTCAATAAGCCCTGCCTCAGCGTTGATATTCTGGCAGGGCTCTCTATTTAGCTCTCGATACCTGGAACTGGCTGGTGATAGCAAACATAGGCTTCTTTAGTACAAGCCTGCTTTTGTAGCCAGGAACCGATGCGCACCAACAACTGTCCTACCTTACCCACTAGCGGCCATATGCGTGATGGGCGAGGCGGCTTGTTTGCCTCTGGTTTATGTTCGCGTTTCATTTGCTCGCGAGTGCGGATTGTATAATACCAGCCCGACATCTGATGCGAGGGGTCCATGGGTCACCTTTCCTCCCTAATTTTAAGAGTGCATTGCCAATAACAAATATACTATCGCTTGCAGAAGAAAGCTTCTCCTGAATTGCTCTTTAATAAGTAGATTTCGATTCTTGCCACAGAAACTTGTCGAATTGTCGACTCTACTCATTTCTCAAGTTGCAAAGCCAGTATGTGTCAAGAAGTATTGGTACTTCTATCACCATTCCAAGCATATACCTTTAAGTATTCTCTAAGTCAATACCTGAAACGGCAATCCTGGGGCAAAAAGGCTTAATTTACCACAAGGATGTGCTAGCAAGCAGAACCTTTTGCGAGCAATGTTTTATTTCCCTGACATGTACCCGCAAAGCGTCAAAGCTTTTTAGGCCTTTCTAAAGCTCAGGATCGTGAAGAATGGAAAGTGATAGCCTTCAGGGATTAAGGTCTCGCGGCGGCGCTGGAAACTGCCTTCGGGCGTGGGCACGTCTACCAGTTGCTCTAACTGGAATCCGGCGGCGAAACTGGCAGTGAGATATTCTTCCAGCGTGCGGTGATAGAAATGAACCTTTACTCCTGCCTCTGCCAGGCCTCGGTAAGGAAATACCTGGCCGGAGTCGGCAAAGTAATCAGTTGTGTGACCGCGCACCATCAGGGAATAGGGATTGTTCATGAAAAGGACCAGGCGGCCAGTTTGCTTGAGCACAGATCCTAGCGTGCGAAGAAAGCCACGATAATCATAGACATCATTGAGGACAAAGAAGCTGGCAGCCAGATCAAAGTGCTCAAGATAGGCAGGCAAGGGCTGGCTGAGGTCAGCTTGCTGGTAGTTTATCTGGCCGACAGCTTCTTTGGTGCGCGCAAGCTCAATCAGTCTTGGGGCAACATCTATGCCGGTCACGTGCGCGCCGCGCTGGGCGAGGATACGCGACAGATAGCCTTCGCCGCATCCTGCATCGAGTACCGTCAGGCCTGAAACGTCCCCAACTACCTGCAGGAACCGTGCCATAATTGAGTTGGGTTCTACCCCGGTCTTTTCCTGCCTTGTCATCATTTGTGCGTATTCAACTGCACACTCGTCATATGTATTTTTGCTTGGGAACATTGCTTGTATCCTTTCATAGTGGAAATGCTGGAAAGGGCCAGGGCCGTGGCTCTGCTCATAGGCGGAGAAACAGTATATATCTTCGTTAGTACTAGCAAAAAGGCAGGAGCTTGCTGCCCCTGCCGATTTGTGTACCTAAACTCTTCCTGGCTACAATAGCGCTTATGTAAGCGTCTCAGCAGGCGCGCAAGTTGTTTTTTTGTGGCTTCCTCACTTTTGCCGATGATGAGCGCGATCTCCGGGATGGTGAGCCGGGCCGCAAAGCGCAGGGCCAGCAGTTCCCGCTCTTGACGAGAAAGCCTGTCAAGTAGCTGGCGCACACGTTCAATGCTTTCTGTCGCGATCACGATCTCTTCTGGGTTAAGCCCTACAATTGCAATATCAGAGAGAGTTTCCCACGAGGCTGAGGGGCGAAGGGCGCGCAAAAAAT
The DNA here is from genome assembly GCF_004208415.1 of Ktedonosporobacter rubrisoli. Lineage (GTDB taxonomy): Bacteria > Chloroflexota > Ktedonobacteria > Ktedonobacterales > Ktedonobacteraceae > Ktedonosporobacter > Ktedonosporobacter rubrisoli. The sequence continues at coordinate 2,081,311 of NZ_CP035758.1, forward strand.
CTATAAGCCGATGGTGAGCGATGCTAAATAGCCAGGTAGCAAAAGAGCCTCTTCCCGCTTGATAGCCAGATAGGTGCATCCAGACCTGGAAGAAGACCTGTTGCGTTAGATCGGCGGCATCCTCCTCATTTTTGAGATGGGCGCGGAAATAACTATACACACGCATATGGTATTGAGCATAAATACTCTCAAATGGAGGGGGCTGGTCTGGAGCCTGTTTCTGGTTGGCCGGCTGGCAATTCAGTAAGCTCATAATTTCCTCTCTCTACATTTTCTTATTGTAATATACGTAGCTTCTGGCCAAAGGGGACACCTGTATGTAGGTTTTTTGTTAAGCGGCTCACAAGTTGTGCAATGTGAAAAGCGCAAAATCTGAGAAGTTTTTTGCCTGCTTTCCTGTTAGGCTTGCTCCATCAATACCGCGAAGCCTCTCTTACTGGTCAAGATAAGTTTCGGTCAGGAAAGGTTGACAACTCTGGCAAATCTTTTCAATTGGGTGGAGATACCAAGCAGCGATTTTGAACGCGCCAAGACCTTCTATCGTACGCTTCTGAGTGTTAAAGAGGAGCTACAGCAGCCACCAATGGGCGATATGCTCTATGCCTTCCTTCCCATGGAACCGGGTGCGGTCGGTGGCGCGCTGGTCAAGCACGAGAATTATCACCCTGGGCAGGGTCAAGGCGTATGTGTATATCTGATAGTTAAGGGAGAAATGAATGCTACGCTCTCAAGGGCGGAAGCGGCTGGCGGAACGGTGGTAGTTCCTAAGATGTCTCTCAACGAAATGGGCCCTGGCTATATGGCGCAAATTATCGATAGCGAGGGCAATCGCATCGGCCTCTGGTCAGAGGAGTAAGCAAGCTCGCGGCGAAGCTTGAAAAAACGAAAGTGAAACTGACATCAGGAAGAATGCCAGTTTCACTTTTATGCGTATATTACCAGCGGTTGTGATGGATGATTTTGTCCATCGGCATGCGCGGGCCGGGTCGGAAATCGGTGCCTAGCGTATAAGCGACGGGAATAAGGGCTGCCTGCGTTACCTCTTCATAAGGAATAGAGAGAACCTGGGCGGCCTCTTGCTCATAGAGCAAATGTAATGTTGTCCAGCATGTGCCAAGCCCCCGGGCTCGTGCCGCGAGCATGAAATTCCACACCGCTGGGAGGATCGAACCCCACGTAGAGGCCTGGGCCGACGTCTCCAGGGTGTTGAGACGACCATAAAAACAAGGCACAATGAGTACAGGTGCTTCGTGCATGTGATCGCTCAAATAGGTGGACGAGTCGTGTACGCGCTTCATCGTCTCCTCGTTGGCGGCCCGTGTCGCGGTGGCGCCGGAGGCCAATAGTCGCTGCTGATAAACCTGCCAGCCCTTTTTGTAGACTGCGCCTAAAGCCTTGCGCTGCTCCTGATCTGTTACCACAATAAAATGCCACTGCTGACGATTGGAGCCGGTGGGGGCTTGTACGGCCAGTTCCAGACATTCGTTAATGAGCTCCGGCTCTACAGGCCGCGTGAAATCCAGGCGCTTGCGTACCGAGCGCGTAGTAGAAAGTAGCTCATCAAGCGAAAGGTCTAATAAAGACATTGCAAAGTTTCCTTTCCTGAATTTATCTGCTGTATTTCTCCTCATGGGGCGTTCTTGTGTTAGTTTTTCTGCAGCCTGTCGGCTGCGTCAAGGGAAGAAAAAAATTGGGAATCTGGCCCGACAAAAAGGTACATCAGTTCTGACATAAGATCTATAGCTCCCTTATGAAGGAAGTATAGACTTTTCAAGAAAGCAACGTCAAGAAAATTGAACTATTGAGATTTGCTTGTGGCTTGATGTAATATATCTCAATAGAGGCAAAATTGCATGAGAAGATATTGAGAGGCAGCTTGCTATTGACCTGGGCATATAATGTGGTAGATGGCTCGCAGCCGCGTTGTTGACAGCCCTGAGCAGCCATGATACCATTGCCAGGGCGCCGGGGGTTCATTCACCAACTATTGGTAAGAGTTCTTCCCGCATTCTTAAACTTTTGCATGAACTGATGCAAGCTGGCGAAATCAGCCAGACGGAACTTCAGCAACGCCTGGGCATAGAAGGTGCGCTACTTGGCGCGCTTCGCTATATAAATGGATGCGATAGGTCTGATTACGCGCCACGTGGTTCCTGAAGATAATCGCTTTCCCTGCTAAATCTCACCTGACAAGGCAACGGCTGTATTGGCCTCAGAAGCATTAGAGTTCCGGCTCCTTGAGGGCTGGCCAGGCAGAGCAAGGGAACAGAGGGCAGGCCATGAAAGCATTTTCAGGGTGATCTCTCATGTTGGCAAGAAAGGATATAAGATGTATAGTCCTCTACCCCAGAGCAGTGAGGAGTTTGAACAACTACAATGGGCTGAGATTGAGCCGTGGTATCGTGAGCTAACAGCCACAGCGCTCTCGGCGGAAAACCTGAAAGAGTGGCTGGGTCAGTGGTCGCAGTTGAGCGCGCTGGTTGATGAGGCAAATACCTGGCTGGAAGTCTTAACTACGTGCAATACAGCTGATGAGGCTATTTCGCAGCGCAGGCAGCGTTTCCTTGATGAGGTTTTCGCGCCTGTGCAGAGCTATGATCAGCAGCTCAAGCAGCAGTTGTTGGCCAGCGGATTGGAGCCTGAGAACTTTGCGGTTCCTCTGCACAATCTTCGGGTAGATATCGATCTTTTCCGCGCTGAGAATGTTCCACTTTTAAATGAGGAAAAGAAGTTCAACGAAGAATATATGAGCATTACTGGCGGGCGCACTGTCGTGTGGGAAGGGAAAGAGGTGCCTCTCTCGGCCCTTGACCCGCTGCTCCTGGACCCTGATCGCGCGCGCCGCGAACAGGCCTGGCGAACAATGGCCGATTGTAGGTTTGAGGATCGCGCGGCCCTCCATGAAGTCTGGATGAAGAACTTGCGCTTGCGTCAGCAAATTGCCAGTAACGCCGGCTACGATAATTATCGTGCTTATCGCTGGCAGCAGCTCTATCGCTTCGACTATACGCCAGACGATTGTAAGCAATTTCACGAGGCTGTTGAGCAGGTTATAGTACCCGTCAACGTCCAGCTGGCTGAAAAGCGGCGCCAGCTGCTCGGCTTGGAGACCCTGCGCCCCTGGGATTGTCAGGTTGACCCACGCGCCAGCCAGGCCCCACGTACCATTGATGATATTGATGCCCTGCTGCGCCAGTGTGCCGAGATGTTTGCGCAGATTGATCCTGCCCTTGGCAATTATTTCGACACTTTGATTAAAGAGCAGTGCTTCGATCTAGATGATCGCGCCAATAAGGCGCCGGGTGGCTATAATCTCGTGCGGGAGGTTAAGCACTTGCCGTTCATCTTTGGGCACCTGAGAACCATTATGGAGGTCATATACCTGGTTTTCCACGAGGCCGGTCACGCCTTTCATGGCTTTGAGTCGAGCCATCTGCCCTACATGCAGCAGCGCAGAGAAAGCATGGTTCCTATAGAATTTGCTGAAGTTGCCTCGACAAGCATGGAATATGTTGGCAGTGTGCATCTTGCCTCCTCGGGACTCTGTTCTAAGGATGAGGCCCGCAGCTTGCGCCTGCGGCACCTGGAATCCACGCTGATGGATCTGGCGACGATTAGTCGTGGCGATGCTTTCCAGCATTGGGTCTATGAGAATCCTGAGCAGGCTATGGATATGGAGGCGGTCGATAAGAAATGGGCGGAACTGAACAGGCGCTTCGAGCCATTTGTGGACTGGAGCGGGCTGGAGGCAGCCGGTAGCATTGGCTGGCAACACATTTTGCACTTCTTTGAGGTTCCGTTCTACTATATCGAGTACGCCTTCGCTACCATTGGGGCGCTGCAAGTCTGGCGCAATTATCTGCGCGATCCGCAAGACGCGCTTGCGCAGTATAAACACGCGCTCTCGCTGGGCGGTACGCGCTCCCTGCCCGAGCTTTACGAGGCAGCAGGGGCAAAATTTGCCTTCGATACTGCTACTTTGCAGGATATCATTCATCTCGTGACTGAGCAGAGGAACAGCTTAGAGCAAGAGGCCAGTTAGCTGGCTCATTTGCGGCCTTAGCTGGCAACTCTGCGTGGAGGCAAACTGACGTTGTGACGATGCAGGCCTTCAGGGCCTGCTCTGGCATATGGAACAGAGAAGCGGGAAGAAGGTTTGAGCTGCTTCCCGCTCTATTTTGTGCGCCGCAAGGGTTTCGCCAGGCAAGATCTTTTCCTGCCAACTACAGGCTGACATGTCTTTGGTGGGATAGGTTATATGGACTTAGCCATGAACCAGGCGGCTATCGGTGGGAGCTTGCTCGCGCTCAAGCATCCCATAATCGCGCACCACGCCAGCGATTCTCAAGCGATAATCCTGAAAAATCTCCTTACGACCCTTGATCTGTGCCATGCGATGCTCTTCCAATTGGCGCCATTCTTCAATAGCTTTCTCCGCTCTCGCCTGTTTTCATCTTTATCCTAAGAGGGCGACGCGTATATTTGCCGGCCGATAGCTGAACGGCCCACTAAAATTTTTAGGATCGATTCCGCTAGCAATCAACTGCTCAACGCCGGCCAGAGCTATGCTTTTGGCCAGAAGCTCACCGGCGCAGGCATGGGCAGCGGCACCAAAGGTGAAGATGCGCCGATCCTTGCGCTGAATGTCGAATAGGTCGGGTTGCGCGTTGGCTTTCGGATCGCGATTCGCCGCGGCCAGCAGGACCAGAACGCTCTGTCCGGCTTTCATCTGCTGCCCCGCCACAAAACTATCATCGGCAAGGAAGCGGCGCGTATTCTGTATGGATGGATCATAGCGCAAAACCTCTTCGAGTACCAGCGGGAGCAGGCCTGGCTCGTTGCGTACCTGCTCCCAGACATCCTGCTGAGTGCTCAGGGTAACGAGCGTGTTAGTAATTAGGCCTGCTGTTGCCTCATAAGCCTGGAAAAAGAAGCCTATGCTATTAGCAATGGCTGCATCGCCACCGTGATTGCCGGAGCGCTTGAGCTTCTGAGCCAGGGTGGCCAGAAGGTTGCAATCTTTGGTGCTCTGCTGGGTGCTCAGGATAGTGTCGAAGAGATCCCATAATTTATCGGCAGCTGCCTTGCCGCGCGCAAGCTGCTCGTGGCTGCTGGACGGAGCAATGCAGTAGATGAAATCGCCAACCCATTCGGCAGTCTCTGGCAATTTGTTCTGGGGAACGCCCAAAAGGCTGGCAACGACATACACTGATAAGCGGTAAGCAAAGTCCATAAGATGCAGAGAAGAAACCTTTAGGGAGAGCTCGGCAGCGAGAAAGCTAGCCCATTTGTGGCTCTCTTCGCTAATGCTGAGCGTATTGAGTGGCTGCAATGTTGCGACCACAGCCTGCTTGCGCGTACTATGCCGCTCCCCATCATTCATGCGTGCAAGCTGCTGAAATATTGTGGCAGCCCAGGAACCAAACAGGGCTCGGGGAACCGGCTCCGTCAATGGCCGCACTCGGCAGAGCTCGCTCTGCAGAACCTCGCTCACCGCAGCTGCGCTTGCTGCGACCCAGAGTCCCAGCGCCTCGTCATAATAGATGGGTTTGTGTGCTACCAGATCCGCGTAATAGGGATAGGGATCAGGATGCGTCACGGCCTCAATTGGATTTTTCGGAAAAGTCATCATAACAATCCCTTTTTCTCTTTCATTACAGGTATGTATCCATCTCCAGCGTATGAACCAAGTATACCGGTACATAGTCCATTTGTCTAATAGATAGTGTTTATCCTGGCCATCAGTTATACTGATGGGGAGATACAAATGAGGGAAGAGCGTATGGAATTGAGCGAGATAGAGGCCTTTGTGACGATTAATCGGGTTGGCGGTTTTACGCGGGCCGCTGGAGTTTTACATCTATCACAGCCGGCAATTAGCCGTCGCATTGAATTGCTGGAACGCGAGCTGGGTGCGCCTCTCTTCGAACGTATCCCCGGCGGCGTTCGTCTGAGCGAGGCTGGCAAAACTTTTCTGCCTTATGCTCAGCAAATTCTTGCCACTGTAGGCGATGGCCTTGCTGCAGTCCACGGGCTTGAAGAGGAGGGACAGGGAACTATCAGGCTGGTCCTGGTAGGAACTCTGGCCAGTACACAATTGACAGCCCAGCTGCAAGCCTTCCGCACAACCTATCCCCAAATTCGTTTGCTACTGCACACGGCTCGTAGCGATGAGGTAAGTACGCTGGTTTTGCAGGGCGATGCTCATCTTGGTCTGCGCTATTTCATAGATCCTCGCCCAGAAATTCACTCCCAGACGGTTACGCACGAGCCTTTACTCGTCGCTTGTGCCGCGCATTCTCATCTCGTCAAGAATACGCCAACGGAGCCCGAGGGCGTAAGCGGTGTGCCCTGGGTGAGTTTTCCGCTTGGCTCGGGCTCACCTGGCGAGCCATTTGCGCGCATTCTCGAACGGCTGCTATTGCGCTGGGGATTAGAGGAGGCCGAGCGCATTATTATCGATAGCCTGACGGCGCAGAAACGCTTGATCGAGGCGGATTTTGGGATTGGTCTCGTGCCGGCCAGCAGCATTGAAGAGGAGCTTCGCCTCGGTACGCTGCGCGTGCTTCCTATTGAAGCTCTGCAAACTGAGGCACCGGTAATGGTAATCCATCGCCGTCAGGCCTACCTCAGCCGGGCTGTACGCCTGCTCCTGGTCATGTTGACGCACCAGGCCGAATCAGTCTGAGGAAGTCCCTAAAGCTCTACCCCTGCATCTCTATTTCAGCCGTGCTGCCCAGACTGCTCTTCTTACCAGCATGATGCACTTAGGATTAGGCGTCATGCTCTACGGTTAGAGCCAGGCACAATGCCCGGCTCCATACCGAGAGTCGGCTCGGCAAGATCAAAGGGAATTTGCTATATCCCTTTTTTAACCCAGAGTGAGATCCAACAAGGTGAAATCCACTTTATCCTTAGTAGAAGGATAGTTCCACAGTTTCGTGCCGTCGTTTGTCAACATCCCCATTACCGTATTATCTGTGGTTTGAAGATAGACGGCGCTACCACTGGCAGCCAGTAAATTAGTTGAGCCGTAGATGGCAAAAAGATACCAGGCTCCGTTCTGACACCAGCGCTTCTGGCCTCTGACGCTATCAAAGACGCAGGTTGGGTCATCATTATTAGAGGAAGCGGATAATACATAGATGTTCCCATGAGCAGGCTGAGCAAAGAGCAGAGAGGAAAATTGCCAGAGTTGAGAACCGTTTTCTACCGAGAGAGCTGTTGCGCTCTCAGTGTGATTAGCCTCATTTTCGCTGTAGACGACAATTGCTCCATTATCGATAAAAAATTCGAATGGATCAACTTTTTCCCCCGTGGGTGTTTTTACTGAGCTGCTCCAGAGAATTTGCCCATCTTGTAGAGAGAGCTTATCGACCTGCAAGCTTTTTTCATACGAATTGGAGAGAAGGACGTAGGCGGCCTGCTCCGTTACATCAACGGTATAGGGTTGCATAATTTGGCCTTGCCCAGGATAGACATGTTTCCAGAGGGCCTTGCCAGATTTGGGGCTGAACGCATAGACGGAGTAACAAGGGGAGACGACGCCACAAAGATTGGGATCATCGTGTTCGGGTAGGACAGTGATTGCTGCCTTGCTTGAGACTCTCACCTGCCCTTTATCGGTCACCTCGCTATACTTCATTTCCCAGGCCTTCTTGCCAGTACTTGCCTCATAGGCATACAAAAATTCCTGGCCGGCCAGGTAGACAGTCTGATTGCAGACAGAAAGGGCGTTAAACGTGGCTTGTTTCGGTAAGCTCCATAGTTGCTTGCCTGTCGCTGCATCAAAGGCCGCTGCCTGGCTGAAATTGTTAGTTCCACTTTGTTTATAGTTCGCAAAATAGGCCACAACCCCATCGGAAGCCTTCACTACATAGTCAAAAAAATCCTGGCTACCCAGATCCTTGCTCCAGATTTTCTGCCCCGAGGCAGGATTGAGTGCCGTGAGCGTGAGAGACTCCTGGTGCGTATTGAGTTGGGATTGAGGGACGGAGAGAAGATAGAGGTTCTTTGGCTTCTCTGGCTGATAGGGGCATCCCCCCGTTTCCTGGGGATTACTGCTGTCCGGTGGCAGCTTTACCGCCGTGGGTGTTGGAGATACCTTAGGGGTGGGAGATGGGCCTTGTTCCTGCGTTAGAGGGTTGCTGCAAGCGGTGAGCAGGACCCCCAAGATGCAGAGCAGTGCCACACCGGCAGAGAAACAACTACAAAATCTTGAACAGCTTGTCCGGCGTTGAACCATACATTCAAATCCTTCTTCTAAAAGTATCATAGAATGGCGTACTAATCCTGGCACAGCTTGTTCTCATCTATCATGTTAGTAAAGAACCGCTGAGCTACTATCCTAAAAAACTATGCTGTTTGTGATCTTAAAGGGCCTGTCGAATGCAATGCTATGATATATTTCACATTTTGACTGTATGAAACTAGCAAGGGCATACTTCGGGACATGTACCTTTCTCTTGACACCTCAGGTGGTGTCAAAAGGCTAATTTTATATGAAGAAAGGCTAATTTCATGGATGTTTAATAACCAGAAACTATAGTATGTCAAAATACATCAGGAATATTCTAGAAATTAGCGCTATACTGAGGATATGGCCGTTTGCGCCACACATAAGGGCTAATCCTCTTTTCTGGTTGCGCGGAACCCTATTTATGCTCAGCTATTCTAGCCGCTGAAATAGGGGCCTGGCAAACCTATCCTGATTTTTAAAGAGGGCAAACCGTGAAACTATTGCTTCGTTCTATACTATTCTGGCTGATTCGTATAATTGGTAAGACCAGTACATTTACTCTGCGCCGTCGCTCGTATTTTACTAAACAAGGTAGGGTACCTCGTATTCTCCTTGTCCATCCTGGTCACCTTGGGAGCGTCATCCTGGCTACCCCCGTGCTTCATGCGCTTAAATCTCAGGTACCATATGCACACATCAGCATGATAGTCAGTTCAGTCAACCGTGAATTAATTGAGCATCATCCCGATCTTGATCAATTGTTAATCTGCCCCTTTCCTGATCGACGGCTAGGGAACAATCATTTTATCCGCTCGTGGCTCTTGCTAGTGATTCGAGCTTTACAATTGCGCCGAGAACAGTATGATCTGGCCATCAATCTGAGCCGGGTCAACTACTGGTGGGTCTCGGCCCTGCTGGCTTTAAGTGGAATACCGCGCAGGGTTGGCGCAGAAACACGTTACGGTTCGCAGTTTCTCACTACAGCGGTCGAACTGCTAGACTATGAGCATGCCACAGTCTCCTTACTGCGCATAACCAGCGCTGGATTACAGGCTCTGGGCTACAAGCCGCTTGAAGAGCCATACACTGTCGAGCGCTATCCTTTGTACTTTAAATCCACAGATGAGGATCAGCAACGCGTAGCTGAGTTGCTCAAGGAACAGGGAATTGCTGAAGATGCTCATTTAGTTATCATTCAGGCCGGCACCGGGGGCAACGCTAAGCTCTGGACAACTACCGGCTGGGCCGCGTGCGCTACTCGCTTGCATCGGCGCTTATCTGCAGCCGGCGTGCCGGTCAACATTATCTTAACGGGATCGCACCGAGAATACCCGTTGCTCAAAGAGATTGCCGACCATATGGAGATTCCCGCCACGCTTATCTCTCAGGTGACGCTTGGCCAATTGGCTGCGCTTTTTGCGCGGGCTGAGATAGTTCTGGGCGTCGATAGCGGAGCCTTGCACCTGGCCAGCACGCAGCAAACCGCGACCGTAAAGATCTTTGGCCCGACCGATTACCATGTCTATAGCCAATGGGCCGATGCAAAGCTGCACTCCATGCTTGCTGCCGAGCAGCGTTGCCCCACCTGTCCAGATATTCCATGTGGGCGCATGTACCTGCCGTCCAACCTACCTGACGAATTTACCTGTATGCGCCAGATCTCAGAGCAGCAGGTTTATGCCGTAGCCTGTCGGCATTTGACTCATCTTTTGCCCGAGAAGCAAGTGTGTAGAAAAATTGGTTGAAGCCTGGTTCCAGATCTTAAATTACATATACCGTGAAGCTCTTTTGTAGTGTTTATGCTCGCTTGGATTGCACAAAGGGATCTGGGCCTTACGCAAGAAAAGTTCCACTTCCTGCCTCTGCCAGGCATTTCATAGCCCTTCTGGTCTATTAGATGGTAGCGAAAGAGGCATCAGGGGTGTCAAGGATCTTGCGGAGGTGGTAAAGTATAGATTGATTTTAATACAACGTGCAATGAACAAGGAGCATAGCTTGTGCCCAGATTTCAACCTTCTTGTGGCATGTTTCTACATATCGGATCGCTGAAATTTGAGTTTATGCCTCAGCCTCTCTCCTCTCAAAAGAAGGAGACAGTTTTTGTATTGGAGGGGGGAGAGGCATTTATCTATAAGATCCGCAACATCGAGACAAAGAAATTGTATGCACTTAAGGTGTTAAAACCTGCGTATTGTGGTAAGCATATAGCCTATATTACTGATAAGACAGTTCCGCTCTCTAACATTCCTGGTTTCTTTCTGGTGCGTCGTCTTTGCATCACTACGCAGAATTATCCTGAGTTGATAAAAGCTTTTCCCGAGCTGGAATATGCCATCTTAATGCCCTGGGTTGAGGCGCCAAGTTGGCGATGTTTGTTATTAGATCAAGCTGCCAGCGAGCGCTACACGCTTATGGAGGCCCGTTACCTGGCTCTGGCTACCGCACGAGCTCTCAGTAGTCTTGAAGCCTGTGGATGGGCTCATACTGATATTGCCGGTGGGAATATTTTGCTTTCTCCTGACCGCAAACGCATAGAGCTTTTGGATTTTGAAGGGATGTATGTGCCGGGCATGCCTGAGCCCAGGAGGCTGAGCCGGGGCTCACCTGGCTATCAACATCGCCATCTGGGCCCACAAAGGCAGTGGTGCATGGAGGGCGATCGCTTTGCCGGGGCCATACTTTTGACTGAGATGCTGACCTGGTGGGAACCACGGGTACGTACGCGCGCCGCCGAATATACGGAGACGCTCTTCTGTGCTGAGGAGTTGCAGGTGCCTGATACGCCTATCTGGCAGGCTGTACGCAATGTATTATATTTCTTACATCCCGATATTCTTGCGCTTTTCGATCAGGCCTGGAACTCGCTGACGCTGGCGGCATGCCCTGATCTTGCTACCTGGACAAAGGTCTTAGTCTCAGTACTTGCTTGACGATCTCCAAATCAATTTTATTTTTTTGCCCTTTGTCTTTATTTGGAGCTTGCGTTTCTGGCTCTATGCTAATTTTACTTATAGAGAGGTCAGGAGAGGAAATCCTGGCCCCTCTTCATTGAGCACCTATAGAGAGGGCTGCGTTAAGACCAATGTTGCCAGCGCACAATCTCGTCTAAAGGCTTGCGTCCACCCTTTTTGGCGGGACGGGATTTCTCTTGCTGGGTTGGATAACCAAACGAGAGAACGATCTGGCAGGTCAGGTTGGCAGGAAGTTGAAGGGCCTCACGCGTCTTGTCTTCGTATTGCATCGAGGTGACACATGAGCCGATGCCCAGATCCCAGGCAGCTAGCTGCATATAGGCGGCAGCCTGTCCCAGATCGAAGCTACGAGCCTGGTCACCCTCATTAGGAACAAGTGCTATAGCAAAGGCGGCGTGCGGGATATGTCCCGCGTACATTCCACCTTCTGCCAGCCGTTGAAGCCTCTCGCGTTCACTAACTACAATAAAATACCATGGTTGGGTATTCCTTGAACTTTGGGCACGCCGTCCCGCGTTTAATACAGCGCGGATATCCTCTTCAGAGGCCGTTTGCTGACTATACTGGCGCGTGGCGCGCAGCGTGCGAATCAGTTCCGCGACCCGGGACTTTCCTTCTGCTTCAGACATGATTCTATTCCCTTCTCAAGGTTTCAATATTCTATGTAACGCATGTACAGCTTCCATCATTCTGGATGCCTCAAGGCCGGATACCATTGTGCACCCGCTTACTCTTTCATTGTATTCTCTAGAAAGTAAAAAGACGCGCGCTTTATTGCTCATTTACCGTATATTTTTGCCCTGGCAGGCCGCCAATGAAAGGAGCCAGAGCTAAATGCTCAATGATTGAGGAGGAGCATCGAGGACCGGGGGCATGCCCGCTGCTGCTGGGGCAGGAGAGAGAAAGAAGAGGCCTCGCGCTTTACGTAGGGTAGAGGGAGCCTGCCCCAGGACAACTTTACAGGCCTCAGTAAACTGTCGGCTTGAACTAAAGCCGCTGCGATATGAGATTTCTTCTATGCTCAGGCTTGTCGTAAAAAGGAGCTGCAGAGCATGGTTTAAGCGCTGTTGTCTGAGGTAGTGGCCGGGTGTCGTGCCAACTTCTTGTTTAAAGCGGCGCGAGAAATAGAAAGAGCTAAGTCCAATTGTGCTGGCTATATTCTCTAAAGCGAGGGAGGAGCAGGCATGGTGCTTTTCTAATAGCCTCATTGCTTGTAATATCCCATCGCTTGCATGCCTCAAGGCGGATGGCTGCATTGGCACTGTTGGCGCGGGAAATCCTGGCCTGGCTGTGCTCCGTAAAAACGTAGCTAATACTAGCTGCAGGTGAAGAGATATAATATAGTTAGAGGTTTGCCCACAGCGCCGAACCTCTTGCAAAAGCTGGTAGAGCGCATTCTGTAGTTGAGGAGGGCAGGGGAGAATGCTAGCATGCGGTGCCTTGAATGCACAATTTTTATAGAGTTCTTGCCAGACTCGTTCTACCATTTCCTTGCGAAATATTACGAAAATCGTTTCAAGCTCGCTAGCAATATGATGAGCGTGCTGAATATAGGGGCTTGTCCAGATGACATGTAATGGTGGAACTGGATGCCAATTGCCATCGAGATGAATTTCCTGCATGCCCTGGCAGACGAGCTCCAGGGTATACATATCATCAAAATGTGGCCCTGTCCGGCTATCCTTGACCCGTAAAGGTTCATAGCCAATCAGGCTGTGAGCATCGCGCCAGAGAATGTAAGAGCAGGTGTTGAGAGGTACAACCGGGATCTCATTAGTGTGTTGTATCATGCTGGAGACCTTTCTCTGTGGCAAATAGTTGTAGTTGTGTTGGTTACTTTGGCAAAAAACCAGCAGTTCAAGTTACTCATTATAGAGTTATAACATTGCTAGCCCTGGCCAGGCTTCCTGACCGATGTTGTACTGAAACTTACGTCTTTGCTGTCGATAGCTATCTGCCCACGCTTCGGGTCTGCAAGCTCCATTTGCGCCTCCTTCAAGATGTTGCCCTAAAGATCCTATTAGTATCTTTTATGATACTATGGCACAGGATTGTGCGTACTTCACATAAGTTGATACCTTGTGGTACAAAGGATAGAGAGAGATATGTAAAGCAAATTTTGCATGAAAGAAAGGCAAGCAATGAAAGCTATTGGCTTTTATCGTTCTCTTCCTATCGAAAATGAAGAGAGCTTGATCGATCTTGAGATAGAGAAACCCACACCGACAGGGCGCGATCTGTTAGTGCAGGTCAAAGCTGTCTCAGTTAATCCTACCGATGTCAAATCCCGCGTCGGCCTCAAACAGGCAGAGGAGACGCCGCAAATCCTTGGCCGGGATGTGGCCGGGATTGTCGCTGAGGTTGGCGCGGAATGCTCGCTCTTCCGGCCAGGGGATGAGGTCTATTATGCTGGCAGCAATGTTCGTCCCGGCGGCAATAGTGAATTTCATCTTGTGGACGAGCGCATTGTTGGGCACAAACCACAGAGCCTGGATTTCGCGCGGGCTGCCGCGCTTCCTCTTACCTCGTTGACTGCTATGGAGGGACTGTTTGAGCGTCTGGGCATCGCGCGCGATCCTGCTGTGAACCAGGGCAAGACCATCCTTATCATTGGTGCGGCTGGTGGGGTTGGCTCTGTCGCAACCCAGCTCGCCGACTTTGTTGGCTTGACCGTCATCGGAACGGCATCGCGGCAGGAAACTGTCAAGTGGGCTAAAGAGCACGGCGCAGCCCATACGATTAACCATACACAGGCCTTTGTCCCTCAATTAAAGGCCCTCGGCTTTCCCACTGTCGATTACATCTTCTGCCTTAACGATCCTGAGCGGCATTGGGACAGTATCGTTGAGGCCATTGTACCGCAGGGCAAAATCTGTTCCATTCTCCCACTCGGCCCTTCCACCAAGCTCGATACGCTCTTTTATAAAAGCGTAACGCTCGTCTGGGAACTGATGTACACCCGACCGATGTTTCAGACCCCTGACATGATCGAGCAGCACAACCTGCTTGAAGATTTGAGGCAGCTCGTGGAGGCCGGCAAGGTGAAGACGACACTGACCGAGTTACTGGAGCCGATCAATGCGGCGAATATGCGCAAAGCCCATGCGAAAGTTGAAAGTGGCAAAACAATTGGTAAGATAGTCCTGGCAAATTTCTAGCATCCTTTGGCATATTCCAGCTTTTCTCTTTGTGCTCGACGCACAGGCAAAGAACCTTTTCTGATCTCAAGCTACTGCCACGAGGCGGGTAAGATCGAGAATGGTGGGCGTAAAAGCGCAATCCGGCCGCCAGAGTTGACAGCGTACACAGTGTGCTTGCCGTGTACGCTGGGCCAGGATTTGATTACCGTCCTGAATCAGGCAGGATTGGTTCGCAATCCTATGGCTTTTTGCTGTGAGGTATTTGCGCAGGCGTTACCAGAGCCGGCTCTGCCATATCCGCTGCATATGTTGCGCGCAAGCTCTCTTCAATTGATCCGCTTTGCTGGAATTTCTTGATCAGCTCATCAGCTGGCGTTTGCTGAGACTCAAGCATCCTGTAGAGAGGCTCCAGCCAATGCTTATCAGGATCATCGCCAAGAGCGCTTGCTGCGGCCTGTAGCACTTCGTGTGTGCCGTCAGCAATGTCCTTGCTGGCAAAGCCCAGAAGAGACGAGTGCTGGTGTAAAGATGCATCGGGCGTCGTTGCCCTTCCCTGCAATGTTTTGTCGCCAGCCAGACCTTTAAGTAAAGCCAGCAGGGCAGCATAGATAGTAAAATCGGCGCAACTGTCACAGGCCTTAAATTCGATCCTTCCTACCTCAGCCGGCAGGCGAGCTATTTTGGTCAAGGAGGGATCACTATCAATCAGCTCTTCTGGCTGGCCCAGAAATACCATAACAGCCGGTCGCGGGCCTGTACGTACGAAAGTTCGTACAGATAAACCTTGCCAGAGTTTTCCCCCGTAAAAGGGTGAGCTATAGCTGAAAGGAATGATATAGGGACTATAATAGGTCAACTTGCGCCCGATATCGATAATCTCCTCGGTGCTCAGCCCCTGCAACGAAAAGTTGAGGTCGGGACCATAAGTAAGCATTGGGATCGTCGCTGTACGCTTTTCCGGTGATTGTCGTTTCCGCTGCCGTTCAAACTCGCTTAGAGGCGGATCGGGAACGAACTCGGTATAATATGGATTAAAACTGACGAGCACAGGAACAAAACCGGCGCTCAGGGCTACCCGGCTTAGTAAACGAAAGCTTGTAGTCAGCTCTTCGACTGCCCTCTGAATGCTCGCATGGAGCGTGGTGCGAATCTCAATACCCTTTGGCAAGCAGGCAGTCACGGCCCCGGTCGAGTCGTAACGCTCGAACCCTTCGATGTACCAGCGCTTTTTCTTAATGCCTGCATCGCCAATGCGCAACTGTGGATAATCTTCCTCGTACAAGGGGAGCTGGCTAATAAGAGAATCTAGATCGGCGAATGGTGTGGATGCGAAATCAACAAACTGGCCAGCTTTATTCAACAAGGCCACCTCATGCTCAATACCAAATTTAAACATGTCTCTCCTTATGGCATGTATTTAGCTCCTCAGGCTTTGCCCCTTGTCCTGATGGTTCCATCTAGGCAAACAAGGCAGTCTGCGGAGCTTGTTGTCTTAGCTTGGTATAGTCAAGACTTGCCTAACTATACCCATCTCTGTGTTGGAGTCTTTCGCGCTTTGCCGTAAGCGCAACACGCTGCGCGGTAAGCCCGTTGTGTAAAATAGCACACAATGAAGCGCCGCGGAGATGTAGAGGAGAAAAAGCGTTTGCTCCCCCTTACACTTCTAGTATAGCAATCTCGGCAAATGGCAATTCCTTCTTTACCAGTAAGCTGAGTCCTCGCTTGCCGATGGGGGAGCAAAGATAGGTTCACTACATAGTTAGCTTTATTCTGCGTTCCAGCCTCTTCAAGCTTATTTAGAATGCAGGTGCATGTACCAGCGCTTGACAATTTTTTTCATCACATGATCTATCTGCTCAAAGGTGTTTAAGGAAGTTTGTCCCAGTTGCAAGGCCGTATCGATCTGTCCCTGGGCCAGTGCTGTGCGTGCCAATCCCCACTGTGTCCAGGCTATCAATTCGCGAAAGGCGGGGGGAATGAGCTCAAGATTCTTTTGAAATGCTGCCTCAGCTTCCGCAAAGAGCTGCTGACGAAGGTACCATTCTCCCCATACAATATGAGCCAGGCCGATGTAGAAAGGCGCACCAACCTCGAATGCCAGCTCTTGTCCCTGGCGCAAACAGCTTTCTGCTTGTTCAACCTTCCCTTGCTGTAGGAGGCACACCCCTTGAATGATAAGCAGGCCGCTATGATATTCGCGAATTCCCATCTGCGTAGCCAGCTCTAACCCTTCATGCAAGAACTCGCCGGCCTGCGCAAAATCTCTGTCCCACGCCC
The DNA here is from genome assembly GCF_004208415.1 of Ktedonosporobacter rubrisoli. Classification (GTDB taxonomy): domain Bacteria; phylum Chloroflexota; class Ktedonobacteria; order Ktedonobacterales; family Ktedonobacteraceae; genus Ktedonosporobacter; species Ktedonosporobacter rubrisoli. Next base: position 2,097,939 of record NZ_CP035758.1, read on the forward strand.
TGGCAATACTCATAAACATGAGGAGCAGGCAGATATGTCCCCTATGGCTGATGCGGCGCATCAAAGCTAAACCTTCTTTGAGATGCGTTTCTGCCCGAGCGTGGTCTCCCTGTTTAAGCGCAATAAAGCCCTGGACAGCAAAGCTCTCACCCAGCGCTACGCGTTGACCAGTCCGGCGGGCTAATACCTCGGCTTCTTGCAGATATTGTTTTGCCTGAGTATAATCTGCTTGCTCCATCGTCACCCATCCTAGATTCACCAGCACTTGCACTTCCATATACTGGTATTTTGCCCCCCGAATTTGCTTGAGCGCTTTCTTCATGATGACCTCTGCCTGCTTAATGTTGCCGCGTTTCCACTGCATCCAGCCCAGATTTGCTAGCATAGTTGTGCTCTGGCGATGAGCTTTCCAGCGATAGGCCTGCCTCAATCCTCGCCTCAGCAAAACTTCGGCCTGGCTGAGGTCACCCTGCAGGGCCAGCACCCCGGCCAGATTAGAGCAGATAGTGCACCAGACTTTATGATAAGAGGCGCGATAGGCAACTGGCAAAGCCTTTTCAAAATATTGCTTGGCCTGCTCATAGTCTCCCAGTTCGCCAACCACCAGGCCCAGACGTGAAAGAAGCTCGGCAGTACGATGCAGATCATTTTGCTGGCGTGCCAGCTCAAGGCCTTCCTGTAACGGAGTCTGGGCCGGCTCATATTTCCCTTGCAAATAGAGATTCTCGCCAAGCGCACATAAAATGTTTATCAGGCGCGCTGGGTCTTTTCTGCTGCGCGCAATTATGCTGGCTTGCTGCAGGTGTTTCTCGGCGAAGAGATTTAAGCCTCGCTCATTCCAGAAGGCGGCTAAGGCGCAAATATAACGTATATAGGCGCTTTGGTATGTGTCGTACTTCTGGGCTAGTTCTAAAGCGATAAGGATCAGGCTATATTCCTGTTCCAGGGCGTCCTTCTCGGTCGCATAGCGCTCGACATAGCCAGCAATATACTCGACAAGCCGCTCTTCGGTCTGCGAATCCAGGGGCAAGCTGCGCGCATAGTCGGTGATGGTCTGGTGCAGTTGATAACGATCTAAATCAACTACCTCTACCAGGCCGGCATCGACAAGACGATCAAGGGTGGCTACATTTGTATCGGCGACGATGAGGGCCACTTCTTCAGAGAAGGAGCCCGGCTTGGAAGGGAAGAGAGAGAGGGCCGCCAGGGCTTTGCGCGCCGGCTGATCCAGAATCGCTACGCTCATATCGATCATCGCCCGTAGGGTTAAGGAGGTGCCGATGGGCAGGCGGGCGTCCCTGGTAAGCCCGGCCTGGGGTTGTTCCAGGCGCAAGCGCTCCTCAGCCTGCTGTAGCCGGTCTAAGGCCGCCTTAATGCGCCGATGCTGATAGCCCCGCGACTGCGTTTGTAGATAGTTTCCCATCAAGGAGAGGGCCAGGGGAAGCCCGCCTACAGCCTTAACCAGGGTGGGAATAATTTCCGGAGCCATCTCGCGCAGGGAAGGAACAATGCGATCAAGCAGTTGTACTCCCTCATCGATGTTTAATTCGGGGATCTGCACAACGTTGGTACCGGCAAAACGTACAGCCACGTCGGGAATGCGTGTTGTGAGCAAATAGGCACAGCCGGGCCCTCCAACTGTACAAGCCAGGGCATCCGCAATATTCCAGGCATCATCTATGATCAGAAGCATTCGACGCGTGCCTATCATATCGCGTAGCGCTTGCACCCAGTTATCGTAATCCCTCAGGGATGTACGTACGGTATCATCCAAACCCAGCAATTTTCCCCAATGGTTGAGGAGGGATAACAGGTCAGGTTGGGGACCCAGTGCCGCCCAGAGCACACCATCTTGAAAATGCCTCTGCACATCCGCATGAGTAGCTATCGCGCCTGCCAGCGAAGTTTTGCCCACGCCGGGCAAACCCTGTAAGGCGATCATTGTAGCTTTGCTCTCGTCACAAAGCTGCTGCTTTAGCTGCTCGACGAGCTGATCGCGGCCAATGAAGGTCGATGTGCTGAATAGGCGAAACGGAATGGCAGTATCATAGATGGGCTCTTGCACATTCGTTGATGCAGATTGCACTACCCGCTTGCCAAGCCCCAACTCTTCACTGCTTTTGCCGAAGAGCTGGCAGAGCTTCTCGCGATATCTAGGGCTGGGTCTAGCAGTACCATTTTCCCAGCGATTGACCATAAAAGCTTGAGGTGCTCCTATCTGATCAGCAACTTCTTGCTGGGTCCATCCACGCGTCTGGCGGGCCCTCCTCAAGAGCACATTTGGATGGTTCTGCTGTGTTTTTTTGAGGGCTATCATTTATATCTCTCTATCTTTATCATGAGCATGCGTCAGTTTTGCCCGCTTGCTGCCAAAAACTATTCTCCAGTTCGAATCGCTTACAGACAAGTATACATTTTACCAATAGATATATCTCAATTTTTGATATATCAAATGATATTCCTTTTTATCCCTATTGTCGAGTATCCTATAGACAGGCGCGGATATGAAATTTAGCTGATCCAGCCGGCGTAAACACTTAGCATGAGTGTCAGCCGAGCTAGATTTCATCTTCGCGCTCTCTATTTATTTAATGAAGCAGGTGCCCAGTATTTAACATAACTAGGTATTCTGTATATTATTGGCCTGGCTTTGATCTCTTAGATTATCTTAAAGCGCGAGCCGAGTTGCTCCGCCTGCATACTATGTATTGTATACTATTTTACCTTCCGGGCTTTGACGCTATGGCGCCGTCAAGCCTGTAGAGGGCCGGGCCGCCTGTGGTACTCTATTTCAAAACGTAGAGAAGTAGAGCTTCTTGCACTTTTGTAGCAGCCTGGCATCCGCATAGAAGCTGGTGAGGCACTATCTGCAGATAGGCCTCTCTTTTAGCCGCTAGGAGGAGCTTCTATAGATATATTTAAAGTTTAGGTAATTAAAATGTATTAGCGTTAATGATAAGCAATATACTTAAAATAGATTTAAGCGTATTCAGAAATACCTGGATTTGCAAAACTCATTAGAATGTAAGGGGCATGTAACTATATTAAAAAAGCAATTTGTTTATACTTCTTGTGTTAAATTGATCTGGAAGGAAAAGCAATCGCTCTATCAGCTGATAGGAAAAGTGCTAAGAATAAACCTTTTGCTGGAGTGGATCAGATTATGGACGATCTGACCCACTCCATTTTTTGTATGCCCGGCTCTACGGCGCTAGCGCACGCGACGCAGGACGAGGATCTTGCGCTGACGCAGCAGGCGTACTCCCCTGGGTGTGGTGTTGTAGCGTATATAGAGCGCCAGGGCTTCTTGATCGTTGGCTGGATCATATGGCTTATCTGGAAGCGCGTGTGGCAATAACCATGGACAGAGCATTACCCCTATCTGGCTAAGAAAGGCTGCCAGATGGTCAGCATCCCTGAAGAATTCCTCATAGAAGTACTCTTTACAACTGATAGGAAAGAAGCCGAGATCGGTATAGGCCTTTAAAAGTACTTCCTGCTCGCTAGCTGAGGGAAGGCTATAATTCCGGCGCCCAAAGATTTCTCCCAGCGGATAGCCATCGAGGTTGCTTACGATCTCCTGAATGAAAATGGCCTCTTTACGTAGGGAGCGTAGCAGGCTGGCATTTAAGCGGGGACCACGGCGGCTGAAAGCTACATTGATGCTAGCCTCTGGTATGTGCTGCAGCACGTCTGGATTTTCACAGCCTCCGTAGATTAGCGTGGTATTGGCTGGCGCGAGGCGCTCAGCTCGCAGGCGCGCCGTCTTGAGTAATTCTTCGTTGGCATCAATGCCCCAGATATGACTGACCCGAGGAGCAAGCCAGCAGAGAGCGTGGCCGGCCCCACAGCCGATATCAAGAACATAGCTGGCTGGGGTGGTATAACTGATGAGCAATCGATCCATTTCGGTGGCGGGATTTTCGCCGAAATATTCGATTGATGCAGGGGACGCAGCACTTTCATAGCTGGCAAAGGCGCCGTAGCGCCTGGCCGGCTCAATGTCAAAATCAAACATCTGTCAGTATCTCCATTGCTTGCTTATCTGTGAGAAAATTGCATGGTAAGGGATCTCTCCAAAGGTGCAATAGCAGCTTCTTTGGTAGAGAAGAAGAACCTGATCTAGGAGTAGATTCCCCTTTAGCTAAGGCGATGTGCAACTTTTGAGAAACGGGGCAGACCTGTCCGGGGGACAGGCGAATCCGCTAGATCGCGGCGTGCTCCAGCCTCTCTCCCCTCCTCAGCGCCGTAGGTGGTGGAAAAACTTGCACACGGAGTTAGCTAAGCAAGACAGTAGGAGGATATGACATACTAAAAAGCTGCTGCCTTTCATTTAGAATAAGAGTAATATTACTATTAGGGGCGCGAGAAAAGCAACACTTCCCTTCCTCTTTACCTTCAAGATCTACGACTATCTCTGCGCAGCGACCTGCGCCATGTGCATCTTGATCATGTGAGCCGACGAGAAGCGTCTTCTGTGAAGGTCTTACGCTCGTCTCAAGGCTTTGCCTGAGCACGTGCAAGTTGCAGATCAATCAGGTGAGCAGCGATTGTGGTAAGTTGAACTGCAGGAGTAGCCTCGCCGAAGAGTGAGGCAGAAGCCAGTGCTCCATTGATAATTAGGAGGAGTTGCTTCGCCAGTTGCTCAGGATCGTGTGCACCAGCCTGCTCACTTAGATGAAATAAGCGCCTTTGTAGCTCACGCTCGTGTTCGACTGCACACCGATAGGCAGGATGTTCAGCCTCAGGCACTTCCGCCATCGCATTCAAGAAAGGGCAGCCACGAAACCCTGGCTCCGTCAAGCGCTGGGTACAGGCTTCAAACCACGCCAACAACTGCTTCACTGGCTTCCCTTCATGCGCAGCGAACACCTCTTCAATCCAGTGCCAATAGCGTCGATCTTCCTCCTCAAGATACGCGGCAATTAAGTCATCTTTGGTGGGAAAATGCCGATAGAGCGTCGCCTTTCCCACGCCAGCTTGCTCCACAATCGTATCAACGCCGATGGCACGAATCCCTTCTCGATAAAACAAATCACATGCAACCTCCAATAGGTGCTGACGTGCTAACGAGGGTACTGGGTTCATAGGTTTCCTATCTTTCTTGCATGGATGCTGTGCTTCTGAACAGAACTGTTCTGTACCCCAGTGTAGCACGAGTCCTTCCTTTTCGCAAGAGTGGGAGGATAGTTTTCCCACCCTTTTGCCCATCAACCAGAGTATGTTGCCCTCTTGACACGAGACAGAACTGTATTGTATTCTCTCTGTAGAGACAGAACAGTTCTGTCTCTCTATATGAGACAAAATGAGAGTACTGCATTGTCAGGTGACGGAGCGCTTTTCCAGGCAGGAGGAGCCATCATTGCCCTTGCTCATTTGGCAAGCAACCAACCTCATTTCGGAAGTCTTCATGAAGAAACAGAAGAGGAGATATTTACCATGAACGAAGAAAAGAAGATGCAATGGCTCAAAGTATTCTTGCGGGTGTATGGTGTTTTGACGCTTCTCATCTTTGGCGGCCTCACAACAGGTTTTATCATCCAGACCCCCTTATGAACTCGGGGGAGTGCTCCACTGGCTTATCTGGGATGAGGTTACTGGTCATGTGGGGCCTATGTTGTTTGTGATCTATCTGGTGTGGGGGATCTTCTTCTTCCCAGCTGCCAACAACCCTTTAAAGTATCGATCCTTTCTTGATTCTACCATGTGGGCCAATCTGATTCACGGCTTGCTCATGGTGCCGATGGCTCTGATGGATGTATCATACATCAGCAAGTTCCTCACTGACATCCCGTTCACCCTAATTCTGGGGATTGGTATCTTTTTCCTGAGGCCGAGAATTTCTGCAGCGCAAAGCGTTGCCTAAGACGCTTAAAGCAAGGTTCAAAGGATATGGAGATCAACGTGGTCGTTAAGATTATCCAAACGACCACGTACATTAAACGAGACTATCGCCGTAGAATGGATGATCCGCACTTGCGTTAGCAGCAGCTTCATCTTTGTGAAAAAGTGAGATCGCTTATTCTTCTCCTCGTACTTTGAGGCCTTGCTTGGCTATCTTCTCACGTAGCTTGAGTAGACCTTCAATCAGGGCCTCTGGACGAGGTGGGCAGCCGGGTACATAGACATCGACCGGCAAGATTGTGTCTACGCCCTGGATCGTATAGTAGCTATCATAAAACTCGCCTCCCGAGTTAGCGCACTGGCCCATGCTGATAACCCATTTGGGATCTGGCATTTGTTCCCAGAGCAGGCGCAAACGCGGAGCCATCTTCACAGTTAGCGTGCCCGCCACGATCATCAGATCTGCCTGTCGGGGGCTGGCCCTGAAGACTTCGGAGCCGAAGCGCGCCAAATCGTAATGTCCCTGCGCCGCGGCTACCATCTCCATGCCGCAGCAGGCCAGCGCTGACATCAGCGGCCATACAGAGTGAGCCCTTGGCCAGTTGCGCGCCCAGGTAAGCATGTCGGCCAACGAGGTAAGTACTACGGGGCTCTCCTGCTGGCCTGGCATATATTCGTGTGGCCCTCTTGCCATACTCAACGGAATGACTTTATGCTTGCCCCGAGCATGAAGCGTATCTGCAGAGCCTTCTTTTGAAACCATCTTTCTCCTCCCGAAAAAGCAGAACAGCGCGGCTTCCCCTCTGCCTGACAAAACTACTTTTCCTGATCTCGGAATTTACCATGTCGAATGCACTAACGCTCGTCTTTACATACGCTTGTCGTTTGTGCTCGTTCCCTTTAACTCGCCCATCTATTGGCAAGTCTCGCTGTTCTAAAAATGACTGTGATCATAAATGACTATGGTCAGTATAGAATTTGCGCGCGGGAATGTCAAACACCTTGATCTTTCATCTCTTCCATGCTATTATTAAATATAAATTACTAAGTGAAACTTTATAAAGTTTCACTGAATAGTTTGAAGAGGAGCTCGCTTATGCGCAAGAACCAGTTGGATCTAGGGCGCTTTTCCGATCCTTCTTTGTTGATTCTCTCCAGCCTGGCAAGCGGTGCCAAACATGGTTATGCGATGATGGAAGATATCTTCCTGTTTAGCGGGACACGTTTAGAGCCGGGTACTCTCTATGGAGCAATTGCGCGATTGGAGCAGCGTGGCTTAATAGAAGCCCTTGGCGTTGAGGAGCGGCGGCGCCCCTATCGCCTGACAGCTTCTGGAGCCGCAGCCTTACGCGAACAATTGGCGACCTGGCAACGTGTCATTAAAGTGGGTTTGCAGCGCTTGCCCGCCCTATAAAGAATCGAATGGAAAAGATATGCATAGATATGTAACGTCTTCAAGGGATGATAATCTGGCCCGACTCATTCTTTTTTGCCTGCAAGGCGATGTTCAACCTGTCCAAACGCTATGCCGGGAGCTTGCCCAGGAATATGGGGTTCGTGTTACTCCCAGACATTTGATCAAGGCCCTGGCTCAGCTGCAAGGCTATGGCTGGGTTGAGAAGGATATAAATGTACATGGTCTTATGGGCTACCAACTAACAGAGCGCGGTTGGCAAGTCTTATATGAGCAGCGGAATAGTTTGCAGAAAAGCAAGGAACAGCTTGGATTGACAGAACTAGTAACTGTTTATGAGGAGAAAGAGATGCACTATCTTCGTTGGACGCATTGGATTCTTCGCTGCTATCCCTCTGCCTGGCGTGAACGCTATGGGCAAGAAATGCTAGCCTTACTAGAGCAGCATGCCATTACGCCGCTTACTTTACTGGACTTAGGCCTCGGCGCCTTGGATGCTCACTTGACAGGAGGTTATCACAGATTCAGCATCTCTTCCATCTTTTTTAAAAATATGCGTACTACGACAATAACGCTTCTTACGGCTGTAGCGCTCTTTGTCTTCGCTCTGCCCAACTGGTTCATAGTAGCTCAAGTATTTGGGAGCAAGGGGAGCCTGTCTGATCTGGTAGTGGGTGATCAGCTCCATTGGATAAACCTACTGCTCATCCTGCTAGCCCTGCTGATCAGCAATGGATATACTATTGCGCTATTGGTGAGAGAAAATATAAAGGCGTCTGGCAACAAATTGTTGCGGCCTATCCTGCTTTGCCTTATGGTGCTCCTGTCGCTTCCTTTCCTGCCGGGCGCTCCCTCAATGTTGCTGGCGAGGGCTTTCTCGCTGCCGACCTCAGGGCCTATAGATCAAATGGCAAGTGGGTTCTTACTCTCTACTTTGCTGGCCAGCGCTCTTTTTATCATCCTACAAGTAAAAGAGCAGATTGTTGCGCGGCCAATAAAGTCGCTCCTGCTGGCAAGTCTATTGGTTATAGGGCCATTTGCCGCAGGCTATATACCCTGGCAGGCTTTTCTGTATTCACCAAACCTGATGCATAGTTGGAACTGGGACATTGGCGGTTATGTAGCTCATGTGCTCCCATTTTTTGTGAATGTTGCTGCGCTGATGCTCGCTGTGCAGTGCAGAAAGAGTATGCAGCGGGCGCTACAAAAAACGCAGCTTCCAGCCTTCATGTTTTCTGTGCTTACAGCTGTGAATCTTATTGTCGCCCTGGTTAGTTATGGAAGTGGCTTATATAGGCTCTTCTCACTGCCTGTTCTACTGCCTGAGCAAGGTTTTCTGTGGCCGTTATGGGCAAGCATCGATGATTTAGGGAAAGTGTTGATGTTAGCAATTGCTGCCGTGCTTACCTTCATGGCGTTCAAGCATAGCTTGCGCATGCAACGAGCGAGCAAATCTTCTATGCCAGGGAAAATAGAGCAAGAGCTTGTCCAGCTCCAGCAATAGAGCATAAGGAGGAGGAAATGAAGCGGCTTAAACTCTCACCTGGCCTTCATTTCCTCTCTGTTGTGTTCTTGTGGCCCTACAACCAAGATTTTTGCTTTGCTTCAGCATAAGTGCTGGATGGCTAGCGCAGCGACACCATGGGCGCCAATATAGAGGCCTGCCACCATGAAATGGAGAAGGCCGCAGCTTAATTCAAATGAGCAGAGGAATTTTCGGCCAAAGCTTTATGGCTACCGACAAGGTTCCCTTTGCGATCATAGAGCTCGGCGTAAAGGGGTTGTTTGATCTTCTGCTCAGCAATCAGCAGGACGGCCCCATGCTCAATCACATCTTCAAGAATCACGCCATCTTCGGTGATTACACGGATACGCTTCACGTCATGGCCAGCATCGATAACCGTACCACTGAGGTAGAAAACGTCGGGATTGCCCTTACAGCGGCCTTCCCGCAGACTCACCCAGGCTTTACCGCCAAGAGGATAACACTGACTGACCGAGCCGCCCGAGGCTCCATCGATATGCCACGTTCCATCGCGCATCTGCCCAACTTCATAGGTCCAGAGCATCATATCGCCTGCCCTATTGATTCTATGCATCACCACATGCAGCTGCCTGCCAGGTAACGCATGCTCTTTGAGGAAACGAATTGAATCCATTACCACCTGCCCATCGACAAGTCCACCCTGAGGAGGTGCAAGCTGCCTTAGCGCATCTATCTGCTCTTGAACCTTTCCTCCCAAAAGCATGCTGCTATCGAATGCGGTATTTATTTGCATCTCGCGTAACGAAAGACAATAATCGACGATGTTGTCTATGATGATCTGCTTCGGCTGCAATTCCAATCAACCTTCTTCCTTCTGCATTGTTTCAGAATATAAGTAATGTATATTACAATCCGTTTACTATTTTCAGGGCTTCCTTGCTATACCCCTCTGTCGTACGACAAGGAGACAACTGCCTTGAGGCATAGAATGCTTGATACGTATAGATCGCCAGGAGGCGGTGCTATTCTAGCTTCTCTGTGGATGAAATTTTGCTAATATGCATGTATTGTAGCCGACGTAACTGAGCATTGCAAGGACAGGATGTCGGTCTTACATAAAATTTCTATAAAAAAAAGCCCCTCTTTATAGAGAGCTATAAAGTCCTGCTCGATCAAACGGCAATTTATATGTATAGCGCTCTGCGAAGAATCTTTTCTCTCCTTTAAGAATCTCTCCAAGGTGAATAAATCAATCTTCCAAATGCTGGTGAGTTATGCGCATTGCGGCAGGTATATCTTCTCTTTCCCAGCAGGCGCGCGGACCGGATGAGAAGAAGAAGGGAAGGCCGCACGGCTCGCAACGCTTGCGTTATCCTGACTTGTACTTTAGCCCCGTCAGCATCAGGTCCAGGCCAAAGGTGAATTGAGCGTCTGCCTCATAATTGGTCAGCGCATATGCAGCTTCCACCGTGTGAGCGGGCGTTTCGCGCGGGAGACGCTGCATGAGTTGGGTGAGGCGGGCAATCTCGGTCATGGACTCCCCTCCGGCATTCTCGGATGGTTGTGGCAGGAGTGTAGATACCTCGACCATCGCGTAGCCGATCGCGTAGGAAAATAGTGCACAGATGACCTCCGAGGCGCGCTGTCTCTCGAAACCATCCCGTTGTAGGCGCTCTCTCAGAGTGTCGGAGAGCTGAAGCATTGTCAGCGGCAAGATCTGGCGGTTCAGCAGAAGCGAGTAGGCGTGGGGATGAATATGCGCCAGAGCATACAGCGAGGTAGCGACAGAACGTAGCAGAGGCTCCCAGCCCGCCTCGTTCTCGGGCAGTTCCACTTTCTTCCACAGCAGTTCGGCCACGCCATCAAGCAGAGCCTCCTTGTTTTTGAAGTGACGGTACAGAGCCATCGGGTCTACTTTCAGCTCTTGAGCCAGCTTGCGCATGCTCAGGGAATCCAGCCCTTGCTGATCAATCAAGCGCAAGCCAACCTGCAGAATACGCTCGCGTCTGAGCGGTTGGCGCGCCATTTCCTCGCTCAGCCTCCGAGGCTCACTACTCTCTCTTCTCTCTGTCATTGTCGCTCTCGTTTCCCTCCTTCACAAGATCACTGGAGAAATCACTCTCCTCTTGACATATCTACAGTGTAGATCTACATTGTAGATATGTCTACACCGTAGACATTGGATGTTTTTGATTGTATCACATCGCTACGGAGGGCGAAAGGAGGTATAAGGATCGATGGTTCAGATAACGAGGAAAGATAGCGCGGGCAGTGCAAGGCCGTCCGATCATGAAACCGTTTCCGGAGAGGGCTCCATCCGACCACCGGCTTTCGAGTTGAAAGCATTGAACAAAGTCTATCAGCGGCGCAGAGGAGAGCAGGTGCATGCCGTTGAGAATCTTAGCTTATCCATGCCAGTTGGTCAGGTGCTCGGGCTGCTGGGACCCAATGGGGCTGGCAAGACCACAACCATCAAAATGCTCTGCGGACTGGTAACGCCAACCAGCGGGCGTGTGCTGCTTTCTGGCTACGATGTGGCACGAGAGCGAGCTAGAGCTGTGCAGCAGATTGGGGCTGTTCTGGAAGGGGCGCGAAACGTCTACTGGTCGCTCTCCGCCTGGCAGAATCTGCTCTACTTTGGGCGTCTCAAAGGACTGCGCCGTAAAGAAATTGCTCCCCGCGCCGAATTTCTGTTGCGCGCCCTCGATCTATGGGAGCAGCGTCACCAGGTTGTGAGCGGCTTTTCTCGGGGCATGCAGCAGAAAGTCGCCCTTGCCGCAGCGCTAATTACTGATCCGCCATTGCTATTACTCGACGAGCCGACATTAGGACTTGACGTGCAGACAGCACGCACCGTCAAAGAGTGGGTCGCGCAACTTGCGCATGAGCAGGGTAAGAGTATTGTGCTCACCACCCATCAGCTTGATCTGGCGCAGCAACTTTGTGATCGCGTGGCAATTATCAGCCGGGGAAAGCTTGTGATAGATCTGCCTACGCCCGCATTGCTCGCTCGCTTCCGTCAGGATCTCTATGAGATCCGCCTGGGAGGAAGCGTCGCGCCTGCTGTCTTGCCCTGGCTTGACGGCTTCTCGGTCACTTTCGACGAGGGGGTCAGCCGAATGCGGGGGCCAATCCCCGACCAGGACCGGCTCTACGACCTGCTCGCCGAATTTCGCGCGCGTGGACTGTCGCTGCTCGCCGTCGAGCCGATTGAGCCTGACCTGGAAGATGTGTTTGTGCAAATTCTGGGGAGGATTAACACAATGCCATCAAACACTTTCCTGTCTTCTCAGGAGATACCTGCGCTCAGACAGGTTAACAGAAGGGGCGGCCCGCATGTTATCTCAACAGTTCGCGCGGCGCTGAACGAGATACAGAAAAGCCTCTGGCTATTATGGAAGCATGGCCCCGTGGTTCTCACCGAGTTCGTTGCTCTGGCCGTCTTCTATCCCCTTCTGCAATTTCTTGTGGGCAATGGCACGATCGCACAAGTGCGTGTGCTTCCCACGCTACTGGCCTTCCTGGCCTACCCGCTGCTCTTCGTCATGACCTTCAAATTCGTTGGCGATTTGCGCGAAGAGATCAATAGCGGGACCTTTGAACATCTACATCTCAGCCCATTTGCGCCGGCCTTTCTGCTCGCGAGTCGGCTAGCGGTACTGGCGCTTGAAGGCATGATGATCTCTCTCATTATCGGTGTGGTAATGAGCTGGGCCTTAGGAGTGAGCATTCCGCTAAGGCTGGCTGGTGTAATGCCTGCCGCCCTGACCATCATCAATATCCTCAGCTTTGCGCTCCTGATTGGCGGCCTGGCTCTCACTCTTCCTCAGGCTGGCATCATCGTCTCGCTGCTCAACGGGCTGGTCTTTCTGCTCAACGGAACCATGATTCCTCTGGAGTGGTATCCCGCCTGGATACAAACATTTGCTCGCTTCCTGCCCACTACGCTTGGCATTCAGGTCATAGAAAAGACTGTCCTGCAACAGCAATCGCTAGCAGAGATATGGGCTGATGGCTCTCTTCTCTGGCTGCTTCTCTACACAATCGGGCTTGCACTGCTGGGCGGGCTGGTGTTCTTGCTGAACGATCGACATGTCATGAGGAAGGGTATCTCGCACTAGCGTCAAACGAATGGAGAAACCAATGGACACGAAGAGATTCGAAACTATGTCGTCCCTGAACGACTCGCTTCCGCTGCCAGGGCTGATGGCTCGAATGGGTTTACAAACACTCAAGATTGCATTGGGCAACGAGATTGCCAAAGGTCTGCTAGATCTCTGGCGGGGCAAGTTTGCTCTGCTGCTGGAAATGATCGCGTTTAGCTTCTTTTTCCTGGTGATCGCATTTGCCCAGGGTAAAGGTAGTTTCCAGCAGGCGGCGATAGTCCCGTTGCTGCTCGGCTTTGTTGGCTATCTCTTCTTTCATATGCAAACGAACCGGCTCTTCTGGGGACTGCTGGGCGAAATCCAGAGCGGCACCCTCGAACAGATGCACCTGAGCCCGCTCCCCTCCTGGCTACTGCTAGCGGGGCTGGCGGTCGCATCCATCGTAGAAGCGTTGATCACTACCATTCTGATGTATCTGCTGGTCCGTCTGGTGGTCCCTGTGACGATCCCCTTGCGGCTTTCTGCCTTGCTGCCTCTGGCCCTGCTGACCGTAGGAAGCGTGGGATATTCCCTCATCGTAGGTGGCCTGACCCTGCGCTTCAAGCGCCTGGAGATCCTCAAGGAGTTCTTGCAGGCCGTGGTGTTCCTCTTCGGGGGTGTGTTCGTTTCGCCTTCCCACATGCCCCACTGGATGGCGACTATTGCGCGCTTCCTCCCCATTACACCTGGGATCGCTGGCTTACAGCAAACGCTGCTTGGCGGCGTCTCACTCGCAATGTTGTTCAGCGATGGAAGCATCATCTAGCTGATCGGTAATGCCCTCGTCTACCTGGGACTAGGAATCATCATCTTTAGCTGGTGCGAACATTTAGCGAAACGCCGGGGCACCCTGGGTCAGTACTAAAGGAATCGTATAAAAGTAGAGATATTATGCGAACAAATAAAGAAGGAATAGATAATGGGACACAAACTTGCAACTCTCGCTGATGTTCAATTGCGCTATGCCTGGTTTAAGCGGATGCGTGCGACCCGGCCGGTCTGGTTGGATGAGCAGAGTGGAGCCTTTCATGTATTTCGCTATACTGAGGTTGAGCGCGTCATTAGCGATTTTCGCTCGTTCCCTTCGCAAGGTGTGTGTAACAGCATTTTGGGGATGGACCCACCCCAACATCGCTCCTATCGGAATCTGATCACATCCGTATTTACCCCACGCGCAGTTGAGCGCCTGCAAGGTCGCGTGGCTGAGATCACACAAACCTTTCTGGAGGCAGTGCAGCACAAAGGTGAGATAGATGTCGTCACTGAGCTAGCCTATCCTTTACCGGTGACGGTGATTGCCGAATTGTTGGGGATACCCACTCCCGATCGGGTGTTGTTCAAGCGCTGGGCTGATGGATTGCTTGGTCAGCAATTGAGCGATGCCAGACTGTTTCAGCCCGATGAGCAAGCCAGCCGGCGCCTCGGACAGTTGCATAAGCAGATGCATGACTACTTCACAGCCCTGCTGAAGGAGCGAGCACAGGTGCCACACGACGACCTGATGAGTGCTCTTCTGCAAACCTCAACCGATGGCAAGCGGCTCTCCCTGGATGAAGTGATCGAGTTCTGCAAACTGCTGCTCATCGCCGGACATGTGACAACAACCGATCTGCTCAGCCATGCGATCCGCTGCTTCGATGAGCACCCAGAAGCTTTAGAGCAGGTCCGCAAGCAGCCGGAGGCACTGCCAGGAGCCATTGAGGAAGTATTACGCTTTGCCTCGCCGTTCTGGCGTCTGACGCGCGTAACCAGGAACGAAGAGTGCCTGGCAGGCATCACCATCCCTGCTGGATCGCTGATCTTTGCCTGGCAGGCCTCGGCGAATCGGGATGCTGAGGCGTTTCCTGATCCTGAACGTTTTGACATCATGCGTACGCCGAATCGGCATCTCGCCTTTGGGCATGGCATTCACTTCTGTATTGGAGCGCCACTGGCGCGCATGGAGGTAGCAGTGGCTCTGCCACTGGTCCTAAAGCATTTGCCCAACTTGCGGGTTAAGCGTGAGAAGCCACTTGAGCTGTTTGAAGGGGAATTCGTGTTTGGCTTGAAGCATCTGCCGGTACAATTTGGTACAGAACAGATTGGAACCCTCTCTCCGAAAGTATGAAATCGTGTGCCGGCCTGGTGGCATGGTTGCCAATCTGCCCTCCAGCGGCTCGCCCATCGCTGCTTTGCTCAGACCTTTCTGGGAAAAACAACGTATATACGTTCAGAGAAAACACAGATGCCAAAAGAAAAGAGGATGAAGATGAATCCCGAAGAGCCTATTCAGCGGCACTTCAATTCTGCTGTTTGCCGACCTTTCGACACTCCTTCGACCTGGTACGAGGCTGTTTATAGAGAGGCAGGAAACGAGAGCAACAAGGTTCCCTGGGCCAGACAGACTAACCAGCCACTCCTACTGCCATGGCTTGAGCTGCGGCAGGAGCTTGCTGCTGAAAACAGGAGAACGCTGGTTGTTGGATGTGGTCTTGGGGACGATGCCGAGACGCTTGCTCATCGTCTTCCACATGTCACCGCCTTCGACATTTCTCCACGTGCTATTGCCTGGTGCCGCCAGCGTTTTCCCGCCTCCAGGGTGGCGTACCAGGTTGCTGATCTTTTAGACCTTCCAGAGGACTTTCGGCAAGCCTTCGACCTCGTGTATGAAGCACTCACGATCCAATCGCTGCCGCCCAATTTGCACGCTGGAGCCATCGCAGCTATCGCCGATTGTGTGGCACCGGGTGGTATCCTCCTGCTCATGTGCTATGGGCGCGACCCGGAGGAACCCACGGATGGGCCTCCCTGGCATCTTGCGCGCAGCGAGCTTGATCTCTTTCTCCAACACGGTCTTCAGGAAGTTTGTTTTCAGGAACATATGATAGCAGGCGTCCGGCGCTTCCTTGTGGAATACAGAAAAGCGTAGAACTAGTGATACGCGACTCACTCACTACCTCTGTGGGTTTTCAGATATTGGCGGGGCAGCTCTTGGCGATCGCTTTGGACGTCGCCGCCTCTTTGTGATTGGTCTGGGGCTGTTCGTGGCAGCCTCGCCCGCCTGCGCGCTCTCCTCCACTATCGGCTTCCTGATCGCCGCCCGCGCTCCAGGAGGGCTGTGCAGCCCTGATGCTGCCCTGGCCCTGACCTTGTTGAGTGCGGCATTCGCACCGGAGGAGCGAGGCCGAGCCCTGGGGATATACGGGAGCGTGACCTGACTGGCCCTTATTGCTGGTCCGGTGGTCGGAGGCGCTCTAGCCGGGGCTTGGCAGTGGATCTTCTGGCTCAACGTTCCCATTGGCCTGCTTCTCATCGCCCTCGTGCTTCTGCGCATTCCAGAGAGCTTTGGTCCGCGTGCGCTGCTCGACATTGTTGGCCTGCTGCTGGTAACTGGCGCCTCTCTTGGGCTGGTGTGTGGCAATCTGGCCTGTTGGAGCGGTTTTGAGGTGGTCGCCACGCTCGTCGCTGGAGTCCTGCTTGTCGTGGCTTTCGTGTTCTGGGAGCTATTGCTGGTCTTCTGCTGCCCGGCAGGCATGCGCAGATCTTCGGGCGAAAGCCCGGCGCAGGTATTTCAAAGCAGGGAACACGAAGCATCAAGCCAGTCCAAGCATGCAACTAGCTTGTAAATGCCTGGAGCTGGCATATTCCCTTGCGCTATAACCAGCCGCAAAATCTTTTCTACGTGGCTGGCTGCTCAGTGCACAGGCCAGCGGGGGGCGTATGTGCTAAGCAGCTCGATTGGCCGGGTGCTTGCTCAAGGATCTCAGCGAAACGCTCAAACCGCTCAAAGAGCGTAACGTTGGCCTTATGAGCTTGCATCCCCGGCCTGTTTCAAGGCCTGCCGCTCGCTATTCGTTTTCGTCAAGGATGTCTTGTCCTAAGTCCCGACTGGGATTGAGCATATTCTCAGGAACCTTCTCCTCGTCTGTTGCTATCTCCCAGCGGACCGCGCTAACGCTCTCCTCCAGGCTCACGCGCGCCACAATTTGTTCCAGGGCCGCATCTTTGCGCCCCTCGCTATACAGATCTGCGCGAATCTCTACGCGAGCCGGATCAGGGCAATCCTCGCTCTGCAGGGAGCGGATGATGACAGTATTTTGATCTATCGAATGCAGCAAGAGCGAGCGGATATGCGGCTCACGTGGGCTAAGACAGGTGACGCGTACGAGATAATGTACAGGTACCTCTACCGAGTCTTTGGAGGTCCTGTCGATGATACGAGCCAGAGGGCGCAGCATAATATTAGCAAGAAAAACCACTGCCGCGCCGATAAAAGCTGGCAGATAATAGCCAAGGCCAGCCAGCACGCCAACCCCGGAGGCGCACCAGAGCGTTCCAGCAGTATTGAGGCCGCGAATAGAGAGCCCATCCCGCAAGATAACGCCAGCACATAAAAAACCAACGCCTGAGACAACCTGGGCCGCTACCGTAAGATCTGCTACTTTGGTAAGCTCTGCCATCAAGACGAAAAGTGAGGAACCGGTAGCCACCAGCGCACTTGTGCGCAAGCCGGCTTGTCGCTGGCGATATTGCCGCTCAAGGCCAATCAGTATGCCACAACCCAGAGCCGTGAGCAACTTTAAGAGAAAATCGAGTAGAGACATACAAAACCTTCTATGCAAAATTTTTGCGCGGTAAGTGTGCATGAATTTTGTCTATGCGCAAACATATTATATAACCCTTCACCTTTATGGTGGATTTGCAGCGGCTTTCTTGACTACCTATGTTCCTATAAGATTGAAAATCGGCTATGATTAAGGGACTACTAGCCAATTGGTCAAATTTGTGACGATTTTGTAACAATATCGCCATATTTCTATTATAGAAAATAGATATGGATGAGGCATTCTATCTGCGATCGCGAAATGATAGTAAGGCCACTTGTGCTAGAGAACAAAAGCAACAATACTAAGACAAGAAGAAGGACGAACATTATGGTTGATAGCGTTGTAGCACGTACTTTCGATTCGTTATGTGATAAATCACCGGTTCTCAAACGTCTGCTGATTCGTAACTGGTTCTATTGCCTATCGCTGTTGGACAGAGAGGCCCATATGCCGTTTATGAATCTGGGATATGCCCCTCTTAAGAGTGTCGATACATTGGTGGAGTTGCAGGAGAGTGATGAAGAGCATAGATATTGTATTCAGATGTATCATCATGTGGCAAGTATGGTAGAGCTAAGTGGACGCGATGTATTGGAAGTCGGCAGCGGTCGTGGTGGAGGGGCATCATATGTGAAGCGCTATCTGGGCCCGCGAACCATGGTAGGCGTAGATTTAGTGCCACGCGCTGTGCAATTCTCACGTGCCAGGCATCGTGTAGATGGGTTATCCTTCGTGCAAGGGGATGCTGAGCGACTACCCTTTGGCAACTGTTCCTTTGATGCTGTTATTAATGTTGAGTCGTCATATGCCTATGGCAATGTCGATCGTTTCTTGCAAGAGGTGGCACGTGTGCTACGTCCAGGTGGCTACTTTCTGTTTACCGACTATCGCTATCAGCATCGGATAGGCCTTCTACGCGCGCAGATCGAGAACTGTGGCCTCAATGTGCTAAGCGATCGCTGCATTAATGCCGAGGTAGTGCGGGCGTTGGATCTGGATCATGCGCGCAAAGCCGACTTGATTAAGAAAAAGGTGCCTCAAGCTCTCCATAATGTGATGCATTACTTTGCGGCTTCTCCAGGTTCGCCTATATATGATGAGCTTAAGGCGGGCACCGTGGATTATCACAGCTGGTTGATGCAGAAAACGCCGGCTGATGTTTCGCAAGGCACAGAGGACGCAGAGCTCTCTAAGGCTGATTCTCTGGCCCTTTAAACGTAAATAAGGATGGCCCGGTAGCTGGAGATCACTTTCTTCCAACTACCAGGCCCTCCGCTCCTCTATATAACGGTAATTGCTTGCTGGCTCAGGCTTTTTACTCGGTCAGATGAACAGATATCGGTGTATTCATCGATTTGCGGGGGAAGAAAGTGACCGAGAGCCACATGCCAAGGCTCACTATAGTAACTACCAGCAGCGAGATGACAAAGGCATGCGCATAGTTGTTCTCGCTTCCCAGCGCTGAGGCGAAGACGCTCCCAATCACTGCCACGCCCAGCGCATTGGCTACCTGCTGCGCCGTTGAATAGACACCCGAGGCCAGACCAACTACATCGCTCTCTATCTCCTCCAGAGCTCTGTTCATCAGAGGCGCGAACAGTACGCCTGCGCCGATCCCGATGATAAACAGCGCAACGAGCAGGGACCAGATGCCGTCTTTAGGGACTAGCAATTGTGTTGCTAGTAGGGTGGCCAGGTAACCAAGCGTAATGATAATCGTGGCTACGCGCAATGTCTTGTTCCCTAAAAGCTTTGTTATCTTCGGCGAGAAACCAGAGGTCACCATGAAGGAGAGGCCCATCACCGTTACGACCAGCCCCGATTGCAAGGGCGAAAAGCGCAGGCTCGACTGCAGGTAGAAGGCCAGAGTCAGGAGAACTGGAGCATACAGGCCCAGGTTCAGTGAGTTGGTGAAGATGCCCGCCATAAATGAGCGAGAGCGGAAGAGCGAGAATGAGACCAGCGGAAAGCCTCCACGGCTGCTCAGGCGCTGCTCATAGCGACCAAAGATGACAAAGAAGATAAGCGAGAGGCCGACTGATAGATAGGTCCACAGTGGCCAGCCTGTCTCACTCCCTTCGGTTAGCGGAAAGACGAGCAGGAAAAGCGCGAGTGAGAGCAACACAACGCCTTTCAGGTCGAGTTTGTGGGCTCCGGGTACACGCGATTCGCTTACCAGTGGGATCGAGGCAAGCGTAGCAATAATGCCAATCGGCACGTTGACAAGGAAAATCGTGCGCCAATCAAGCCCAAGAATGTTCCAGGCAATGAGGACGCCCCCGATGAGCTGGCCCATCATTGTGGCCAGACCAATCATCGAGCTATAGAAGCCAAGAGCTATGCCGCGCTCGGCCGGTGAAAAGGTTATCTGGATGATCGCGATTACCTGGGGAACCATCAGGGCTCCCAGGGCTCCTTGCAGGACGCGAAATATGATCAAAAGTGTGATATTAGGGGCGATACCGCAAAGCGCCGAGGCCAGCGTGAAGCCCACAATGCCGATCATGAAGATGCGCTTGCGCCCAAACTGATCGCCAAGGCGTCCTCCTGTCGTCAGGAATACCGCGTAGGCTAATGTATATCCTGCCGTCACCAGTTGGATCTCGGCAAAGTTGGCGCGCAAATTGCTTTCAATCGAAGGTACGGCTACATTGACGATATTGACGTCGAGTGCGCTCATAAAGGTTGCTAAAAGCACCGTGGCGAGCATCAACCAGCGCCGTGAATTCACAGGCTTGTCTAGTTTTACTGGCTCATCCGGAATAATCACAGCCTGTTCGCTTACGGACATTAAAAAGCTCCTCTAGAAACCATGAACAAATTAGCTTCAGTTAGTGTAGAATTATAGAAAGCAGGCGGTTGATCTTGCCCGTTTCCCCTTTTGTCCCTTCGTCATTGCTGGAGAAACCTTACTTGGATTCTCAAGGCTTTGCAGTTCTCCACACTGGGAAGGGCAACCCCTTAACCTGGGGCGCGGGGCGGTGCCCCGATTGTTCTCCTCTTCTACGCCGCCGTCAGGCGGCCAAACAACCAGAACTGGAAAGCCCTGCTTGGATTCCTCGCTGACCTTGACAAGGAGGTTCGATTTGCAATAACATTTCAGTAAAGTCTGATGTATGGAATATATCATCAATGTATGATGTATGTCAAGCATCAGCCAGACATGTTATATGAAATGCGGTGGAAATGAAAAATGGAAGGCAACGAGGCTCAATGCCAGATCGCGCAAGCGCTGGCCGATCCACTACGCTTGCATATCCTGCGGCACCTTAACGAGAGGCCTGCGACAGTCTCTGAATTGCAGGCTATAACGGGAGAGTCCCAGTCGAAAATCTCAAATCACCTGGCCATCTTGCGCGAAAGAAAACTTGTCACAGCTACGCGTCAGTGCCGGCAAATGGTCTACGAGTTGCACGATACGTCTGTAACGCGGCTGCTGGCGGCACTCTCGCTGGTAGGTGCTGAAGCGCCTCAGCAAGAGCGAACCATCTCCCAACTGGCCATAGCGCGTACTTGCTATGATCATCTAGCCGGGCGCGTGGGTACTGCCTTGAAGGATGCCCTGCTCCAACAAGATGCTCTTATTGTGATCGATGATACCTGGCTGGGCGTTCAGCCTGGCTCTCAAGCGCAAACAGTCTTCGCGCGCCTGGATATCGATCTAGCCGCCGCCAGGCGCGAAAGACGGCATTTAGTGAAATGTTGCCGGGACTGGACCGAACATCGCTGGCATGTGGGTGGTGCGCTTGGGGCGGCCCTGCTGGCTCAGTTCATCAAGCGTGGTTGGGTTGAGAAGCAAGAAGGCACACGTGCAGTCACTATCACCGATGAAGGAAAGCAGCAATTGCAGGTTCTCTTCGGCTTACCGGCGAATGTTTATGCAGGCGTTTAAGCTCATTCTCCAGTACACTATTATAAGCAAGCGCTGAGCAGAAAATAAGCGCTAAAGTACAAGGGTCAATACAATTTGGATACAGCAAGAGACTTGATTGTATTGACCCGGATTAAAGTAAGCTTTTTATGCGCCGAAGCATGGCTGCTCAGGCGATATCTTTGCGCGCAAAATCGCTTCCTCCGGCTATACTTAAGGCCAGGCCAAGCAGGCAGAGCGGAAACAGCAGAATAGAATTGATTTCAACATGCTCGTGCAGCGGAAATACTGTCAGATTCAACACAACTAACGGGAATGTCCAGGGCGTAATGTAATTGGTCCAGAGCCCCACGCTGATAAAGGTGACATAGGTCCCTACTATACCCAGACCCACGGAAAGCGTCACGCTACGTGCTCGCAAGGCTATCCAGTAATGAAGTCCCAGGATCGGCAGCGTCATAGGCAAAAAAGTGATGAAAAGCAAAAACAGTGAACCCCAGGGGATAGGCCCGGGCAGCGCAAGCAATTCCAGGCCGAGAGCCGTGCCCACAAGATAGATGAGCTGAGCGATCAAAGCCAGAGCACATACGACCAGCAACTTGCAGGTATAGATAGAAGCTCGTGGTAGGGGCTGAATGAGCAATTGTTTCCAGGCCAGGCTATCCACCGATGTGGCGATAGAGGCTATAACCGCCAGGAAGAGTGGCAGGATCAGCGAGCACCAATCAAACAAGCTGTTCAATAAGAGACTCTCCCAATGCCAACGACCACGGCTGGTGAGTGGATTCTTCTCGTACCAGAAAAAAAAGGTCATCATGCAAGCAAAGGCCAGAGGTAAGAGGCAGCAGATGAGAGGGATCAAGGTTCTTTTGTATTTCAATAGTTCGGCGACAAGGATGCGCATAAACATAACATTTCTCCAGTGAGCTTCTTGTTAACTCTTGTGTCTTGTAGTAATCAGGCCGTCAGCTCTCTATGCACAAAATCGAGCATACCCAACATAGTCAAAACTAGTCCCATGGCGATACCAACCAGTAGATAGTTTGTATCGGGTGGATGTACTTTGCCGTGCACCTGGTAGCTGATCACATAGCACCAGGGCAGGTAATACCAGGTTGTGGAACTTGAGGCGAGCAGTCCGATGATTATGCCTAGAATGCCCAGGCTGGTGGGGACCAGAAAGTGCCGAAAGCGCGTTGAAATCCATAGATGGAGCGCGCTCACCGGCAAGAGTGCCAGGACTGAGATTCCCGTGAAGCCCCACAGGCTTAGCCAGGGCTCAATGCCGGGTAGGCCGAGCAGCGTGCCAACCAGCCACATCAAGAGATCGAGGATGCAGCCCATGCCAATGATAAACAGGTTTATTGCTACAAGTTTGGCAAGGTAGAGCCAGCTGCGAGCTACCGGCTGCGCCATGAGCATCTTCCAGGAATCGTTTTCCAAGGCACAGCTCATGGCTGCAATTAATGCAGTCAGTGGAATGACCATGAAGAGGCCCCAGTTTGTGCTGTACTGGATCATAAACATACGGGTTGTCTCGGCTGTACGCGGCTCGCCGATATAGGGGCGCATAGCCGCAAAGCCGACAAAAACAGGAGCCACGATACAGATAAGCAGCAAGGTAGAGCGCTTATATTTATGTAGCTCTGCAGAAAGGCAACGCAAAAATGCCATGGTGCTACTCCTTTCCTGCCGGCTGACTGGTTAAGGTAAAGTACAGGTTTTCGAGGGAGCTTTCTTCGGGGCAAGATGCAGAATATCTATGCCTGCACTTACCAGGCATTGCGCAATGAAGGGAATCGCCTCGTGTGGAGCATGCACGATGAAGCTCTCTTGTCCTCTTGGCGTTATCTGAAAAGATGTGAGTTGCAGCGCTGTGCGAGCCGCTTCGGCCTTAGTGGTTTTGAGGACAATGCGCGCGTGAACCATATGGCGCAATTGTTCCATGGAGCCCTGAAAGAGCAGATTGCCTTTACTGAGAATCGCCGTATGCGTTACCATCATCTCAACTTCGCTTAATAAATGGCTGGAGATAACTACAGTTGCCCCGTAGAGCGAGGGTAGCCTTTTGATAAACTCGCGCATCTCCCGTATCCCCGAAGGATCGAGTCCATTGGTAGGCTCGTCAAGGATAAGCAGCTCGGGTTGACCCAGCAAGACACCAGCCATTGCCAGGCGCTGCTTCATGCCCAACGAATAGGTGGCGGCCCTACGACGGGCCACATCGCTCAAGCCGACCAGCTCTAACATCTCGCCTATGCGCTTTTTGGGAATATTGCGCATCTGCCTTATCACTTCTAGATTTTCTGCGCCTGTAAGATGACCATAAAAGGAAGGATTCTCGATCAGGGCGCCAATTTTTGCCAGTATGGCGCTTCGGTTGGCGGCCAGGGGCTGGCCAAAAAGTCGAGCCTCTCCGGCGCTGGGCTTTTGCAGTCCCAGCAAAAGGCGCATAAGCGTCGTCTTGCCAGCTCCATTCTCGCCCAGCAGGCCGAAGATCTGGCCTTGCTGGACCTGGAGGCTAACGTTATTCAAGGCGATTTTTTCAGCATATTGCTTAGTCAGACCATATGTCTGGATGATAGGTATTGTACTTTGCATGAATATTTCCTATAGCCGTGATATTGATAAACAATGAGCTCTTTCATAAGCCTGATCGCATGTGCTCAGCGCCTCAACTGCAGTTGCTCCTGAACGCCTGCAAAAGCGGCAATGATCAGCATGGCTAACCCGACTAATAGGGCGATGCTGAGCAAGGCATCGCCAGTAGTGGATACGGAATTGCCCCAGTAGTGCAGGCCGAAGAAGGCATTGAGGGCAGTGCCACCGATCGGCGTCAAAACTGTTCCGCTTAGGGTTGGGATGGTACTGGTAGTCGAGAGCATGTTGCCCCATAACCAGTAGCCTAGCAACAGGCAGCGATAGAGTGGAGTCCAGATGAAAGCGGGACAGATCAGAGAGAAGGCATTGACGAAAAGGATACCGGGTAAAAGCACGCTTGCAAATGCCTCAAGACCGCTTAGCCAGACCTTCAGAACGTGGGTCGCGAGAAAAAGGATGCCGATGTTTAGCCAGTAGCAGAGCGCGAAAGGGAGTAAGGCCGCTAGCGTGCTGCCCAGGTATGGGCCCAAAAAGCGTATATCGGCCCTGGCAGGAGTCGCCGCAAAAAGATCCTGGACATGATAGTGCCGGTCACGCGGCAGGCGATCCGCGATCAGCATACCAATAGCCACCGGCCATGTGCTCTGCTGGGGAATCAGGAAGCTTCCCAGCAGCGAGGAGAGCGATATAGCTTGCCAGGGGGCTGTTAGCGCGTGCCACATATTCCAGGAGACACATAGCCAGAGCACCAATGGAATAGCCCAGTTGAGCGGGCGTCTTATCTGCATTAAAAATTCATATTTGCCCGCATAGAGCAATAAGTTTAGCTGCCTCACCTTAAATCCTCTCAAGATGTCTGTCTATGCCCTTACTCATCGCTGGGCTGGACTATGCGCGGTGTTAATAGGATAGCGACGGCAACGCAGAGCAATGCCCCTAGCAGCATGGCCGGGTTGGTTTGCCAGACACTATTGAGGTGTATCCGCGTGATGAGCGGAATGTTGTGCTGCAGAGAGATATCAATAGCCTGTGCCAGCTCTACACAGAGACTGCCCAGCAAAGCCAGACCTGAACTGACAAGCATGGATAGGGCCAGGGTAAGCGCAGCTACCAGCATGACGGGTCCGAACCACATCAGGATGATGCTTGTCAGGTTGCCTCCGTACACTAAAGCGATCAGCACAGATATACAGCCAGCAAGCAGCATGTTGTAGCCAACCACGAGCAGAAAACGTAGGAGCATAATAAATCTGAGCGAGGTGGGCGTGGCTTGCGTAAGCTCGGCCGCGTGATCGTATCGATTGCCATGCATAAAGGTGATGCTGGAGGCCGCTGAGAGAGTGCTGCAGAAGGCCAGGATGGTCGCGCGAACCTCAAACGGGCTCGCCTTTATCGATAGGATAAAGATACAGGCGATAAGATTGAACAAGGCAGTAATCAGCCAGATATTCCGGGGCAAAATACGGAATTGGCGGATAAAGAGCGCCAAGCCATGCAGGAGCGCGCCTTGCACTGTAGCGCTATGGGAGACGCGTGGCCGCGTGGCTTGTTGTGCCTGGGGTGTATCTTCGCTCTGGATCAGCTTAGCCATCTCATTCCAGGCGCTAGCAAATGAACTAACAGGCTGTATCTGCCCATCAACAGCGCGTACAACTGTAGCAAGGTCCTGCCACAGAACAAGCTCTTGCCGACAATTGCTGCAACTGGCCAGGTGTTCCTCGAATTGGGCCTGCTCATTTGCCGGGAGTGTCCCATTGCTATACCAGGCAAACTTTGCAGACCAATCCTGACATACGACGTCATTGGCCATATATATTCGCTCCTTCCTCCCGGTTCTGCCGCAATAGAGCGAGCAAGGCACGTCGAGCATAGTTAACGCGACTTTTCACGGTCCCAACGGGCACATTGAGAATACGGGCGACCTCGGCTAGTGAGAAGCCTTGCAGGCAAACCAGATTGAGCACAGCTTGATGTTGGGCTGAGAGGCGCTGGAAGACTTCGCTCAGCGTGAGCATATCAAGGATCGCATTCTCATGTGAAGAGGTGCTCAGTGTCTCCTGACCTTCACCATCCGCGCTTTCCTCGGTGAGGAGACTTTCTTGGTGATCGTGCTGGCTGCGCCGCGCGTTAAGGGCCTGGTAGTGAGCGATGCTAAAGATCCGGGTTGCCACGCTGGCCTCGGCCCGATAGGTATGCGCATTACGCCAGACGCTCAGAAAAACATCCTGCGTAATTTCCTCTGCTTTATATGGATCTTTTCCCAACTGTAGCCAGAGATAGCCATAAATGCGAGGGCGGTAGGTGGCATAGAGTTGTTTGAATGACTCCTGATCCCCTTTGCGAATCCGAGCCAGCCACGCGCGATCGCGCTGGATATCAGTTTGCATGCAGCTTCGTGCTCTTTTCCCTTCCATCGTTAATGCTAACCATTTTCCAGGTTATCTACAAGTGTAGTAACACAAACTGCTCGTAAGGTTCAAACAGCTCGGGCTATTTCTCAAAAAGCATTGACAATAGTTCCTTTCTCATCTATACTTGATGCGTAAACGATTAACAAGTTAATTATATACGAGTTAATTAACTTGTTACTGAAGAAAGGATAGAGCTGATGAAAGCCGCTGTTCTGCATGTGCCCGGAGAAGCACCTCGTTTTGAAGAGTTTCCTGAGCCTGTTCCCGCGCAAGATGAGATGCTTGTTCAGGTCAAGGCAGCTCCCTTAACCAATCTTAGCAAGATGAGAGCAAACGCAGCTCACACATTTCCTGTTGTATGTGGAGTCAACGGGGTGGCCTTACTTGAAGATGGGACGCGAGTATACTGTGGCGGCTGTCGAGGCCCGTATGGTATGATGGCTGAGCGCAGCGTTGTAACGCTTGCGTGGTGTCTACCCATCCCTGACGAGGTTGACGATCTGACTGCTGCCGCCTTGCCTAACGCCGCTCTAGCTTCCTGGCTAGCCCTGGTTTTTCGCGCGCGCTTGCGGCCAGGTGAAACTGTCTTGATTCTTGGCGCGACTGGCGTTTCTGGTAGGCTTGCTATTCAGGTTGCCAGGCAGCTAGGCGCCGGACGCGTTGTGGCAACCGGGCGCAATGAAGGCAGCTTTCCTAGCTTGCTTGAGCTTGGGGCAGATGCCGTAATCTCTCTGGGCCAGACGGATCAAGCTCTGACTGAAGCGTTTGCTCACGAAGCTGCTCGGGGTCCATTTGATATCATTCTTGATTTCTTGTGGGGGCATCCAACCGAAGTATTGATGAAGGCTTTAAACCGTCAAGAGGTGATGGCCAGAGCATCTCGTATCCGTTTTGTTTCCATTGGGGAGATGGCTGGATCAACCGCCTCTATTCCGGTGGCAAGCTTACACAGTTCGGGACTGGAAATCTCAGGAAGCGGCGGTGGTAGCCTTAGCCATCAGGAACTTCTTGAAATCTTTCCTCGCATGTTTGCGCTTGCGGCACAAGGGAAGCTGCGTATAGATATTGAGGCGCTCCCTCTGGCTGAGGTGGAAAACGCCTGGTCGCGCCAGGATACGCAAGGAAAGCGCCTTGTTTTCCTCCCTTGAGATAAAATGACGAAAGAGGAAGAGAGTATGTCGCGGGAAAAAGAACGTGAGAATCCCTTTGTGCTTCTGACCCATCTGCATCGAGATATGTCGCGAGCATTTTCCCGGCAAATGGGAATAAGCTTTTCCCGTCTTCTCCTTCTGCATGAGCTCTGGCATGTGGGGGAAATCAGCCAGACGGAACTCGCTAGCCGTTTAAGCATGGAAGGGGCGCTCTTGACGCGCTTTGCCAAGCAAATGGAAGCAGCTGGCTTGATCAGCCGCCGGGTCGATCCGCGCGACAACCGTTTCACCCTGGTGACGCTGGCTCCCGCAGGCCAGCAGATCTTGACGGAGATGGGTAGCCATGGAGATGAGTTCGAGGCTCAGCTCCTTGCTGGGGTGAGCGAAGAAGATCTTTTGAGCATGCTACGGGCCATGAAGCAGATACAGCACAATCTCTCCGCCATCCTCGAAGAAGACCAATGAGGCTGCGGCAACTCGGAGAGGCCATAGCTATACCAGGCGGATTGACCTCTCCATGGCCAGCTCTCCTGATGTTACTTGATAAGCGGAGCCTGTTCTCCCAGCGTTCCTTCTACCGGCCCTCCTTCGCGGCGCCAATATTCAAGCCCTCCCAACATTTCTTTGACCCGAAAGCCAAGCGCGCTCAGTCTTGCCGCAGCTTTGGTGGCTGCATTGCAGCCAGGCGACCAGCAATAGATGACGAGTGGCAGCTCTTTGGCGAGCTGAATAGTAGATTCGGCTGTAATTTTACGATAGGGCAGGCTTATCGCGCCAGGGATGTGGCACTCCTCGAAATCCTGCGTACTGCGCGCATCGATGAGCAGAATGCTGTTTTGCCCACGTTGTAGGTCTAGCAGAACATCGGCCGCGTCAGTTTCTACGGAAAGCTTATCAAGAAAGTGGCGCTGGGCTTCCTGGGGGCTGGCCGGTGGAGTTTCCAGAACCAGTGAGAAGTGTGAAGTTGTCGAACTCATAGCTATTGCTCCTTTGGCTCGAATACATCTTGTTCTGCCCAATTATTTGCAGGCAGAAGTACTTTACCATAGTCTTATCCATCAGCGTTAGCTATGCTTTTCGATATTATCTATCAAAGAAATCGATGGAAGCACAGATGATTTTATCTATCCCCAACCCTGCTGTAAGGTCGTGGTCATCTCAGCAAAGCTAGCAGTGCGAAGGCAAGCATAGTGAGCGGCATTTGCCCTGAGATGATCACCGCCAGCGCCCATGCAGCGCGCTTACTTAATTCTGTCGATGGCGACAGTGGCCACGATAAAGGTAGCTATGCAGGCAGCACAAAAACTAATCCATCCTCCTATTCCACCCACAAGAACCAGGCAGATAACAGCGAACGCCAGCAAGCTTGCCAGAGAAATGGCGAGCCCGATGAGACGGAACACGTTTTGATGGTAATGTGCTTGCGGATACACTTTCGTTACTGGTGTTTCTCTCATCATGTGTTCATAAGGGGCCTCGTCACGTAGGTGAGCGTAGACCTGATCGCCTGCATATCTGCCGTAGGTCGAGCCTGTTTGTTCCTGTGTTTCTTCTTGTGACATCATCGTGTCTTTTCTCCTGATTCAGCTTGCTAGAACACAACGCATTTCCATCCATCCGAGCTCAGCGGAGTGAGGTCTTGTCAGCCAGGGTTGACCAAAAATTGTAGCAATGTATGAGAAACTGTTTGTCTCCCCGAAACTCTTCTTGTCAAACAAATACTGCCAACATGTGCTTCACAGAGCACAGGCGAGTTGTAGGCTGTGGTAGTATTGTTTATCGAAATTGCATTCAGTATCAGACAGTGACTTCTCGCTGAATGCTGGGACTTACACTTTAAGAAAGAACGGTACGTAGCGCGCCCACTTGTTACAGCCAGAGCTCTGAGGCCGTATCAAGTCGCTTTTGCTCTTCAGGCGTAATACGCCAGCCTAGAGCCCCCGTATTCTCCTGAGCCT
This sequence comes from Ktedonosporobacter rubrisoli, assembly GCF_004208415.1. Taxonomy (GTDB): domain Bacteria; phylum Chloroflexota; class Ktedonobacteria; order Ktedonobacterales; family Ktedonobacteraceae; genus Ktedonosporobacter; species Ktedonosporobacter rubrisoli. Next base: position 2,127,406 of record NZ_CP035758.1, read on the forward strand.
GGCGCATATTCCTCGCTCCTGGAATAGGGATAATATGCTCATCCTTCTCCAGCAGCCAGTTGAGCGCTACCTGGCCACAGGTCTTATCATGTACCCTGGCGATTTGCGTCAATGTTTCCATAAGCGGCTCCATTTTCTGTCGCTGCGCGGTGCTGAACGCGGGAATAAAACGGCGGCTTCCCGTTATAGGCTGTTCGTTCGCCAACGTAACGCGATATTTGCCTGTTAGCAATCCTTGCTCAAGTGGGCTATAAGCGATAAGGGCCACATTCAATTCACGACAGGCTGCCAGCACGCCATTCGATTCAGGCTTACGATTCAGCAAACTATAGTGTACCTGATTTGAGGCCAAAGGAATCTCATAACGTTTTAGCCGCTCATAGGCCATACGCATTTGAACAGCGCTGTAGTTGCTAACCCCAACCGCGCGCACTTTGCCTGACCGCACAGCCTCGGCCAGCGTATCCATCAAAGGCTGGATGCCGATACGCCAGGACGGCCAGTGAATTTGATACAGGTCGATGCGTTCAACACCAAGGCGTTCCAGCGAATGGTCAAGCGCCGTGAGCAGCGAGCGAGCTGAGAAGCGCAAAAGGAGAGGCGCAAACTTGCTGGCGATGACAATCGGACGCCCATCGGCGCGCATGCAATCGCCAAGAAGGCGTTCGGACATACCAGAACCATAGATTTCCGCCGTATCGAAAAAGTTGAGACCGGCATCAAGACAAACCTTGTAAGCCTGCGAAATATCTTCGCGAGTGTAATTCTGACCATAGTCCCAGTATTGTCTATCGCCCCAACTCCAGATGCCAATACCCAGCGAAGGAACCATGATGCCAGATGCTCCCAACTGGCGCTGACCTACTTGTATCATATGCAAAAATCCTTATCGTATTTATTTTTATGCACATATCATGACTGTAAATTGGGGAAATAACTTGAGAGAACCTTGCCCATTATGCTGATGCTTTTTGTTAGCGCTCTTTTCTCTTTGCCTTTGGAGCCGCTCCATAAGCGACAAATGAGAAAGGCTTTCAATAGAGTAATTGCAAAGAAATCGCAAGTTTATTTTCCTCAATTTACAATCTGCTCGCCAGGACTCACATTAAGTTACTTCTGCCAGGTCAAAGGCAAGTTCTTCACCCCAAAAACTGACATACTCTCGATTGGAGACAACGGCGCATCGGGCACGTGCCAGGAACCGGGCAGGCGGTCGAGCATCGTGTTGAGGGCAATTCTGGCCTCCAAACGGGCCAGGGGAGCGCCTAAACAGAAGTGGATGCCGCGCCCGAAGCCCAGGTGCCGATTGGGCTCACGCTCGATGATGAACTGATCGGCATGGGGGAACTCAGCCTCATCACGATCCGCCGAGGCAATCCAGACAAGCAGCACCTGACCAGCTGCTATGTGCTGCTCACCAATCGTTGTTTCAGTCGTGGTCCCGCGTATCGTGAGTTTGATCGGCGAGTAGTAGCGCAGGACCTCTTCAAGCGCGCCTGGTACCAGCTCGCGCTTGGCACGCAGCTGTTCCATAGCTTCAGGATGCTCATCGAGGCAGAGGATAGTATTGCCAATCAGGTTGGTAGTAGTCTCGTTACCGGCCACCAGCAATAGCACGCAGAACCCTACCAATTCCTCGCTGCTCAAGCGTTCTCCATCCACTTCCGCCTGCAACAGCGCGCTCAACAGGTCGTTTTGTGGCTGGGCACGCCGCTCCTCAAGGATCTGGGTGAAGTAGGTGGTTATGCTATCTGTGGCCTGCCTGATCGTCTGCATGGTCGCCTGCGCGGCCTCTGCCGTCGTTTCCCCGCCTCCCGAGACAAGGGCATCAGACCACTGCTTGAAATCCGCACGCCGCTCGGCAGGGATGCCCATGAGCTCTGCAATGACCGTGATCGGCAGAGGAATGGCCAGATCCCTTATCACATCCATCTCCCCCTTTGCGACTATCTGATCAAGCAAGCCGTTGGTGATGGTCTGGATGCGCGCCTCCATTTGAGCCACCATGCGTGGGGTGAAGGCTTGCGACACGATATTGCGCAACTTTCGATGGCGCGGCGGGTCCATGCGCAACAGGCTCGAACTGATCGGAGTGGCATTACGGTACTCGGGCGGTAGGAAGGTGCTCTCATCGGAAGAAAACGTTGCGTGATCGCTGAGGACGCGGGCCACATCCCCGTAGCTGAAGATGTGCCATCCCTGCATCTGTGGATCGAAGTACATGGGCTGGGTTTCACGCATCTGACGGTACCAGTTATACGGGGCATAAAGCTCTTCTCTATTGGAATTGTTTTGCATCATTCTTCTTTCTCTTGCTATTATCTTCTATTCACTTAGCGATACATATCCTACGCGCAGGGGCAGAGCTGGCCCTCTTCCATGTTTGAGGGCCAGGAATTTTGAGCACTGTCGTCTTGCGCGTGAGTTCTGTATATGTCAGGCAAATGTCGTTTTGTCAAGCCGACCGCTTCTGTCAAATTCCTGGCCCTGGCCTCACTGAGGGCTATTATCTTGGCGGTGTCCTACCTCTCCGAAAAAAGGCCAGGGGAAATCAGTGCATCACGTGTGCTTTCCCTCACCCGAGGCAGTCCACGACCGCCGCAGCAAGGTTCGAGCCCCGTGGTTCGCCAACCCGGAATGACCATAGATTTGTGACGTAAGCGAAGCCCACCTGAGCATCAGGGTCACCGAAGGCGGCAGATCCACCCGAGCCGGGGTGACCGAAGGATTTCGGCCCGACCAGGGGCATTGGCGGGCAGGATCGCCAGAAGCCGAGCGACATGTAGAAGGAGCGATTGGCCGGAAGCGAGAGTCCCGGCGGCAGCCCGTACATGGGCGTCTTGTCGGTCTGCACGACTATCATTCTCTCGACTGTGGCCGGATCGAGCAGCCGCACGCCGTCAACCTCGCTTACCGTGGCCGCATACATGCGCGCCAGCGAGTGAGCGTCAGCGAACATGTTCGCGGCGGGGAACTCAGCCGCGCGCCAGGCACGCGTGAACATGTAGCCACTGTCGGGATTCATAGCCCCACCGAGCACTCCGGCGCGAATTTGTATGGAGTCCGGTCCCCACATTGAATTCACCCAGGCGACAACCGTTTCCTTATCGAGGCCGAGGCTTTCGCTCATCCCAGCGATCATCTCATCAGTTGAGAAGGGAGCGGCGAACTCTAGCTTGGCCACCCGTCCGTCTTGCTCTTCGGGCAGCCCGATCCAGGCTGAGAGCCCGAGCGGGGCCGCAACCTCCTCGGCGAAGAAGGTGCCCAGCGACTTGCCGGTGATCCGGCGCACGAGCTCTCCGACCAGAAACCCGAAGGTCACGGCATGGTAGATGTGCTCGGTGCCCGGCTTCCACAGCGGCTTCTGCGCCTCCAGCGCTCGGATGACCGGATGCCAGGCACAGGCCTCCTCAAAGGTCAGGGGTCCATCGACGACGGGCAGACCGGCCTGGTGGGAAAGCAGCCAGCGCACCTTGATCTCCTCCTTGCCGGCCTGGCCGAACTCGGGCCAGTACTTGACCACCGGCGCGTCAAGATCGAGCAGGCCGCGCTGCACCAGCAGATGGGCGCAGATCGCGGTAGCACCTTTGGTTGTGGAGGCGACGGCGACGATGGTGTCTTTGTCCCACGGTCGCTTCGCCTCGCGATCGGCGAGGCCACCCCATAAATTGACGACGGGGCGACCGGCGACGTAGACGCAGCATGCCGCGCCGACCTCGCCGGGGTTGCCTTCAAAGTTGGCACGGAAGACATCGGCTACCTTCCCCCAGCCGTCTTCGACGTGTCCGTGCACGAGTGTTCCGTTTGTCATAATGTACCGCCTTTCCTGGAGGATCTGAGTTTGAGTAAGTTAACCAGCGTCGCTGTCCTGCCCGCAACGTTGGGACCAGGAGCACGAAGTTGTTCCTGCAGTCGCGTCCAGTTTGCTGCCCTCAAGCGCATCATGGTCGCCAAAGGCTTTGGACGATCCTCGCGTTTCCATCACTACCGGCATGACATATGCGACCTTTCTATGGTATACTCAACTTACTGATCCAATCAGTGAATACTTATGTAATATACGTGACTTAATCATCAAAGTTATAATCATTTAGGTGACTTAATCACTAAAATAGAGAATACACGGAGGAATACACATTGTCAAGAGGTTATCAGAGAAACCGCGGTGAGTTGCTGGTGGCACTCAAGCGGGAATTGAGGAAGATCAACGGCTTTGGCGCTTCCTTTTTTCGGGTAGCCGCGACTCAGAGCGAGATGGCGGCTGACACAGACATGCAGGTGATGGATATTCTGGATCTTGCTGGTGAAGTTTCTGCTGGTCAACTCGCCGATCTTATGGGGATGACTACAGGGGCAACCGCTAGAATCCTCAACCGCCTGGAGGAGGCCGGGCTCGTGCGCCGGGAGCGTGATCCTAACGATGGTCGCAGAGTCATTGTCAGGCTCGAAAAAGGCAAGGACGAAATGCACAAGGTTCACTCGACCCTGACTTCTCTTGAGAAGACGTGGGAGGAGGCGGTATCGCGTTATGATGAGGAGCAACTCGCCTTCCTCCTTGAGTTCCTCCAGCGTAGCAACGTGTTGTCTAGAAAGGAACTTGTCAAGCTGCAAGAGGTGTCACCAGACGAAGGGAAAATCTTCTCAGCTCCGCTTGGAGATCTCGCTCATGGCCGGCTTGTTGTCTCCTCCTGCACCCAGCTGACCTTGCGTGCAAGCGAAGGGAGGGTCGAACTGTATCAGGCCCGCTTCGAGGGATCGTTGCCCAATGTTGCTGTCAAAGACGGGGTAGTCACTATTCGCTATCCACGATTAGATCTGATTGGAGTGCAACATCAGGCTGTGGTCATGCTGAGTCGTATTATCCCATGGCAGATTGTGATCCAGAGCGGGGGGACAGCTGTTACTGCCGAACTGGGTGGTCTCGACCTCGCCTCCTTAGAGATCAAGGGGGGAGGAAGCCAGATCCACCTGGAGCTTCCCATGCCCTCTGGCGTGATTCCCATAAAGATCAGTGGTGGAGGATCAGAGATCCTGATTCGACGGCCTGCTGGCGTCGCCGTACAAGCGCATTTTAAAGGCTGGGGCTCGGCATGTATCTTCGATGATCAAACTCATAGGGGCAACAACTTGTGGTTGCGAAGCTCTGGCTTTGATCCGACTGCCCCCTATTATAACATCGAAGTTGCAAGCTCTGGAAGCGTGACCACTATCACCTCTGATTGAGGCTTTGAGGGGCCAGCACAGCTATATCGTTGTGGCACCTTTTCAGGTTTGAATGCGCTGACTCCATGTTTGCCTGACGACTCTGGTTTCTTTTAGAGGAACCTTCGTAGCATCCACACCACTCCAACACCTACCACAATTGCCAGGAACAGCTTTTTTGTACGCGCCGCAACAAGTACCGTTGCCAGTGCTGCCAGCGTCTCGGGCAGGCTACTTGCTAACACGGTTGGAGCGACCAGCGAAACGATCACCGCACCGGGGAGTGCCTTTAACCATGCCTCCACCCAAGGTGACGGCTTCACAAATCCCATCAACCACAGCCCACCAGCTCGTACCATGTATGTTACCAGGGCCATACCGAATATAGCGATCAGCGAATTACTCAACATTCTTCTCACCCCCTATTTTTATTGCTCCCACCACGCTGCCGGCCAAACCTCCCAGCAAAATGTACCAGGAACCTGGCAACAAACGCGCGGCTCCTACGGCAACTATTGCGGCAACCGCCCACGGCAAAAGATCTGACTTCCCCTTCCACATGCCTACCAACAAGGTGAGAAAGACAGCTGTGAAGACAAAATCCAGTCCCCATTGTACCGGATCACTGATTGCCATTCCTACTATCTTGCCGATGACCGTTGCGCTAACCCAGGCCACAAAGAGTAGCAAGCCGCCACCAAGCAGAAATGCCGCGTCACGTCTTCCCTCCATAAACTCGCGCATGGTCAATGCCCAGTTCTATCGCTCATGAAAAAGAGCGAGAGATAGGCACGCGCGGGCGGCAGTTTGGCAAACCACGGACGAAGCGCCGCTCCCAACAACAAATAGCGCAGATTCACTATCAGCGTTGTGGCTATGATAGGTATAATGGCTCCGGCGGCCAGTGGGACGCTCCACAGCTTAATGGCTAGGAACTGCGCCGATCCAGCACAGACCAGCCCGCTCATCAGCAGCACTTCGCCCAGGTTAAGACCCGCCTGATGTGCTAGTACTCCCCAGACAATGCCATCTGTCAGGCCGCTCAACGCTAGAGGAATGATGCTTCGCATGCCACGTACCATTCCTGACCAGGACCACGTGACCTGCTCGTTCAGCGAAGGCTCTTCTTCTTTCTTCTCCACCACCTGCATTGACTCCTTTTCTTATCTGCATTCAAGACACCACGTATCAGCGGCCATCCCTTGACGGATAGCACAGATCCTGCGTGGGGTCTCTACAGCTGTACGTAATCTGGGCAAAGGCGAGAAGATCATTCAGAGCATCGCGGTCAGCCTACAACAATGATCATTCCTATTGTTGTGCCAGCATCATCTCTCCTGGCTCTTTCGCAACAGGCCAGATTGTTCTTCTTCAAGTATCGTACAGAAAGAGGACAAGAATGATCCTGATACTGCGCACCGCTAAGGTCCTGGCGAGGTTTTCCTCCCACATCTCGGCTCATCTTTCTTGAGAATGCCCCAGAAGGATGAGCCTATTTTGCCTATTTCTCTCCCTTGCTAAAAATCTGGTGTGAGGGTATCATGAGGTGAGAGCGAGAAGAATCGCATTCAGTTCCATACCTGCTATGTTGAACTGGATACCCTGTAGTGCTAGAACAAAGAGGACCCCGCTCTTCCTTCACTCTTTAGAAAGGCAGAATCCACAATCATGACGTGGGAAACGTACCTTTTAGAACATCAGTCTCAACATCAGGATGAGCTTCTGCAATTTCTCAGCATCCCCAGTATTTCATCGCTGCCTGCTCACGCCGCCGACGTGCAACGAGCTGCTCAATGGGTGGCTGATCGTCTGACCAGTGCCGGTCTGGAACACGTAAAGGTTTTAGCCACAGGGGGACATCCAGTTGTCTACGGAGAATGGCTTCACGCGCCTGAGAAGCCAACCGTGCTGATTTACGGGCACTTCGATACCCAGCCAGTAGATCCGCTCGAACTGTGGACGCATCCACCCTTTACGCCGACCATTATTGAGGATCGCGTTTACGCTCGTGGCGCCTCAGATGATAAAGGCAACATGTTCACTCCTATTCTCGGGGTTGAGGCCTTGCTCAAGACAGAGGGAACCTTGCCAGTCAATGTGAAATTCTTCCTGGAAGGACAGGAGGAGATTGGCAGCCCGCAGTTGCCCGCCTTTATTGCCCAGCACCGCGATCTGCTGGCCTGCGATCTCGTGCTCAGTTCTGATGGAGGTCAGTACAGCGAAGATCAGCCCTCATTGATGCTGTCTGCCAAAGGACTGGCGGCTGTGCAGATCGATGTGCGTGGCCCCAAAGGCGACTTGCACTCTGGTATGTATGGCGGTGCTGTTCCCAATCCCATTCACGCCCTGGTGGCCCTCCTTGCCTCCTTGCGCAGTCCCGAAGGGAAAATCCTGGTTGAAGGCTTTTACGATTCAGTGCTCCCACTTTCCGAGGCCGATCGTGCTGCCATTGCCGCTGTTCCTTTCGACTCGCACGAGTATCAGGAGAGGATCGGTGTAAATGCTCTGCTGGCTGAACCAGGTTATACCTCCCAGGAGCATCTTGCCGCACGTCCAACCCTTGAGATCAACGGGATCTGGGGTGGTTTCCAGGGAGAGGGCGTCAAAACTGTTTTGCCGGCGGAAGCGCATGCCAAGATCACCTGTCGCCTGGTCGTTGACCAGAACCCGGCTACCATCGTCGAGCTGATTGCCAGGCATATCGAGAAACATACCCCTCCTGGCGTCCAGGCTGCGGTACATCCTCTTCCCGGTACAGCGCAGCCCTATTTGATCCCTGCTGATCACTGGGGCAACCGGGCAGCAGCAGATGTGCTAGAAGAACTCTACGGCAAAGCTCCGTATCATGAGCGTACAGGGGGAAGCATTCCCGTCTGCGAGTTATTCCTCACCCAACTTGGAGCTTACACCGTTGGCTTCGCCTTTGGTCTTGAGGATGAACAGATTCACGCTCCCAACGAATTCTTCCGCCTGTCGAGCTTCCGGCGCGGCCCCGTCGCCTACTGCAAAATGCTCCATCGCCTGGCGCAGCGCTAAAATGCAGCAAGAAATGGGTATTTCCAGAGAATGTACTGGTATATAGCGCGAATGTGCGCCAGTTTTTAAGGAAGCCAGGAAGCAGATCCTTGTAGTCGGAAAGGGCGGTCCCAGAGACCGCCAGAGAAGTTGATTCCCGGTTACAGCGTGAGGTTCATGTCGCTCAGTCATGGGCTGCCACGCAGATCTGCTCTTTTGATGTTTGCTCCACTCACCAGGATCTGCTTCAGATTGGCTCCCTTTCTCTCCTCATTTGAGAGGGCCTGAGCAGTTACGTGGGCCTTGACATTAGAACATTAGTTCTGTATACTGCAACCATGTTAGTACAGATGCAGCCTGATATAATAATCAAACTTGCGCAAATGGGCAATGCAACAGTCTTCGAGCCTGCTGGCGACCAGCCAAAGCAGGAGCAGCAGCCTACAGCCTATCAGTCTCATAGCCTGGCCGAGTGCATTACCAATGTGGTAACGCCTCGCGGGAGCCTGCCAGTGCTTAAGACTATGGTGACTACAGCTTGCGAAAAGAATTGCTACTATTGTCCCTTCCGAGCCGGGCGCAGCCGCATGAAGCGCCTCACGTTTGGCCCCGACGAGTTGGCGCGAGGTTTTGATACCCTGCAGCGGGCCGGGAGCGTTGGCGGCATGTTTCTATCCTCGGGGATTATCAAAGGTGGCGTGACGACGCAGGACAAGATTATTTCTACAGCCGAGATTTTGCGCAAGCGTTATGAATACGGCGGCTATTTGCATCTTAAAATTATGCCAGGCATCGAGTATGAGCAGCTCTATCGCTTGATGCAACTGGCCGATCGCGTCTCGATCAACCTTGAAGGCCCGACGCAGGAACGTGTCAACGCACTGGCCCCCAAAAAGGATTTTGAGCGCGAGCTTTTACGCATGTTGCGCTGGACTGCCGAGATTCGGCGCCAGCATCCAGAAGAGCGACTGGCCGGGACTGTGACGCAGTTTGTGGTAGGAGCTGTGGGCGATACGGATCAGGAATTGCTCTCTTTGAGTGAGCAACTCTATCGGCAGGTAGGGCTTAGCCGCGTGTACTATTCGGGTTTTAATCCTGTGCTGCAAACGCCTTTTGAGCAGATGCCGGCTACCGATCCTTTGCGTGAGCACCGTCTGTATCAGGCTAGCTTTTTGTTGCGTCACTATGGCTGGCGTGTCAAGGATCTTGCCTTCCTGGCTGCTGGAAATTTGCCTACCGATATGGACCCCAAACGTGCCTGGGCTGAGCGCTATCTACGAGGTACGCCTGTGGAGATCATGACGGCCAGCCGGGGCCGCCTGTTGCGTGTGCCGGGCATCGGACCAAAGGGGGCCGAGGCAATTCTGCAAGCCCGCCGCCGTGGTCGCTTGACCGAGCTTGCCCACCTGCAAAAGCTGGGTATCCACGCTCCCGAGCAGGCCGCACCTTATATTCTCTTAGCGGGCCGCAGGCCTATCATGCAATCCAGCCTGTTCTAGAAGATGTTTTTAGAGTATGTTTGTGAATGGCTGAAAATGTAGAGATGTTGCCAGACGATTTGTGGCTGCATCTTTTGGGTGAGCATTTGTCCGAAAGGAGACAGGAATGCCTGTAAGCAGCAAATCACAGGGCGACATGTTCGGCCAGAACACTGTGCGTATCGAACTGTGGGGTGAGGACGATCTTGCACTCCTGAAGAAACTGCTAGGTGACCCGGCGATGATGGGACATCTCGGCGGCCCCGAGAGTGATGTACAGCTTGCTGAGCGCCATAACCGATACCTTCGCGCAAACTCCAGCCATAACCGGATGCTCAAGATTGTCTACCATACTACGGGTGAGGCGATTGGATCGGTCGGTTACTGGGAGCGCACCTGGCATGGCGAACAGGTCTATGAGATCGGATGGTCGGTGCTCCCGACGTTCCAAGGAAGGGGAATCGCAAGCGCAGCGACTGCCCAGGCTATTCGCATGGCTCAGTCAGACGGCAAGTGCCGATTTATGCATGCCTTTCCATCGGTTGACAATCCACCATCTAATGCGATTTGCCGCAAACTGGGATTTGCCCTTATCGAGGAATGTGAGTTTGAGTATCCTAAGGGCAGTTTTATGCAGTGCAACGATTGGTGCCTTGATCTCTCTGTGGGCCGCTAGGCAGCCACAGCACGCAAAGGAGGTTGGAGAACAGATTCTATTCTCCGTTCAAGGCGAGTAAGCAGCAGCCGAATCATCGTCACTTGGATGAATGTTTCGCTGGTCTGGACCTTTCGCTCGTAATCTTTGCTCATCGGAAAGATTGCTTGGATAACTCGTACTCAAACCTCCAGCCTGCCATATACGGTCACCTTTGTGATTTTCCAAACACGCTCTTATAATGCTCACCATTTCAGAGCGAGATAAATTTCGTCGAGTTGCTGCATATAGCGTTGATCGTCCTCGGGATAAAAACTGAAATAGGAGAGCATTGTGGTCCAGGAAAGAGCGCTCTGCTTTGCTTGCATGAGCTCTCGTTCCTCTTCTGTCAGAGCGGTTTCCTGCCCATCTTCGAGCTTCTTGCGCACCTCTTTATACATGGCAAACTTTAGTACGGAGCCCAATGGAAAGCCGCTGAGTAAACCGTAACGAATACAATTCATTCCCCTGCCATCGGCCCAGAGCATCCAATTGTTCTGGAGCCAGTTTCTTGGCTCTCTGAGCACCTCTTCAGGAAAGTACTGTGGATAATTCCTGGCAACTTGCTGCACGGCCAGAAGATTAAACAAAGAATATTTTTCCCAATCGTACTCGGGAGTTCTTGCTTTGTGATAGACGAAGAAACGTTCTGCTCTGGTATTAATGATCTGCTCTAGCTGGGGAGCGGCCTCTTCGAGGAACACTTCGAGGACATGCTCTTCAAAGGCAATTTCTGGTGAAATTCCTGAGACACAGCGTCTAACCTCGATAAATTTGAAAAGGCGTTGTGGCCCCTTTGTGGCTAAACCCATGAGAAGTTGCTTTGCCTGGGGTGGAAACTGTTCGCGCAAGGCCATAAATTCTGCAAAGGCTTCCTCGGCTATAGCCCTGGAAGTTGGTAGTTTATATGCCGCGTTCATGATATCCCTCCATCGATAGAGATCGAGCCTCTAGAAACATGTGAGCGTTTGCGTGAGCCTTTAAGGCTTGAGAGAATACAGGAGCTATTTCTACGCTGATAGAATGCTAATGTTATTATTTTACCATAATATTCATAAAAAGCGAAATTTTCTCTCTCGCGCTATTTGCCCATCTATCCTTGCTTGCTAGATAATATACTCTTGAATTTGCCTGACGCATGCATCCCTTCGGCTGCACCACTCGCTGGTCACTACTTCCCCTTCCGTAACTTGTTCTAAGAGCTCGATACAATTCTTGAAGAGTTTGAGGAGATCTTCATAGAACTGCTCAGTTATTGCCTGGCGTTGGGCGTGAGTAATCAAGGCATTTTCATATTGCTTCCATTCTGCCTCACATGCGCGGAGCTTGCGCAAGGTGGTTTCAAGCGGAATATTCTGTGGGCTCATTGTTTTCTCTCCCTCACTGCTAACCTTTTTGTCCATAGACCGAAAATAAAAGGACCTCTGTACGATAGGTCTTCCATTCTTCAAGAAGTAAGCAAGTGACTGCCTCAAAACGCGTCACGTTCACGCCCAGGTGTGGGCAGATCTGCCCTTTCAGTCCCTGGCAAATGGCGAGAAAATTTCTTGCCAGAATGAGGCTGTGATGATCGCTCCAACCCAGAGGGAGACGAATAAGCTGCTCTTCAACATGCTTGGCACCTATCCCACGGAGCCATGTACCAAGATGATGTATTTCCTCCGGGTAGATATCGTACCGCCTGCTCATGGCCTGTCGCCAGCCCAGCATTTCTTGCATTAAGGGTCCAGTGTTCAAGAATACATCACCACCTTCTAGGAGCTCTAGCCAGCCACGCGGGCTTGTGACGCGCAGGAGCTCCCGGATCATCCAGGGCCACATCTTGAGTGGAATGCCAGCCCCAAGAAAACGTTGATGTACGAAGTCAAAGCTATTCTCGGGCAAGGGGAGCCCGCGCAATATGTTAGCCTGGATAAACTGTATGTTCCTGGAAACTGGCGGCTGCGGTGAGAAAGGAAATGCTTCAATATCGATGCCGAGAACCAGAGCCTGGGGAAAGCTTTGTGCCATTTCAGTTACCCAGCGCCCGTTCCCGCAGCCTACATCGAGAATGCTAGAGGGAGCTTGCAGCGGTGTACTGTAGCTTTTTTCGCCAGATACGCCTTTCAATGCATAATATTCGAAATCCAAACGATGATACTCGGTAAAATCAATGGGGAGCAGATAGGGGATATCTGTGCGGTACCGTCGCCCCTCGCGCATTCTGATCGGTGGTGTTGGTTCCCAGACTGTAAGTACTGGTTGCCCTCTTCTAAAGAGCGTCTTGATTCGTTGCTGTAAAAGCATGGGTAAAACTCCTTCCCTTTGCCAATATTTCCTACTTCTCTCATCCTTCCATGCTCTTGATATAGATAATGGTCGCTATTTCCGCCGCTTGCTGATCTCCGACAAGCTGGCTGAGCTGGTCTTGATAGTGGCCAAGTTGCTCATATTTGTGATGAATGAATTCGTGCTTAGCGGTTATGGCATAGCCGCTCAATGCACGTTTCATGGCCTCGCATTCCAGGGTGATCTGCTGCTTGATCTTGGCGACTTCACTACTCAACTTTCCCTCCTGATATGCCGAATTGGTTTTAAGTATCGTCCTTTACCTGTCTCTTTTACTACTCCTAAGCTACTTAAGAGCATTGTATGGCACTTGATATGCTGGTGTAATCATAATTTGCTCTAAGTATTTTTATTGCCCTTTCGTTGTAACCACTTCATCCTCCTTGCTCTATTCCGATATAGGTGTCTTAATGGTTACCGTTAGAATAGGAACCATTACCTATAATACCATTACAATTCTCTTGCTTCAATAGGCTACCTCTAGTACAGTAATCAGAGATCCAAGAGCGAGGATGGTTGCATGTTACGTTTACGCGTTAAAGAAGTTGCCAAGGAGAAGGGTATTGGCATGGCCAAACTTTCTCGTATTGCCGACGTTTCTTACAAGACCATACAAGTGATATGGCACGATCCGTATCATGATACCTCTTTTGAGATTTTGGATCGCATTGCCAAGGCCTTAGATGTTCCCACAATCGCACTTCTTGAAGATGGCCCCGGTCCTGATCAATAAGAAGCTTTGAATTTCATGTCTCTGATGCTCATAAGGATGAGACCTTATGAAATAGAAGGGTAGTAGTAGTATTGAGTGTATCTAGCAGGTAAAGAAGTATCAATTTGCTGCGATTACGTGTGAAAGAAATTGCTCAGGAGAAAAGGATAGGGTTAGCAAAGCTCTCAAGGCTTTCTGATATCTCATACAAAACGATCCAGAAGATCTGGCGCAATCCCTACCATGATGCCTCACTTTCCACTATCAACCGCATCGCTAGGGTATTACGCGTGCCCACAAAGGATCTTCTAGAAGATGTGGCTGAAGAGCAAGTCCCTGAAGAATATCGGCTGCCACTCATACTAACCTATGAGTAGTAGAGAGAATATTTCAATAACAATGCTGAGATTGAGAGTTAAGGAAGTAGCCAAGGAAAAAGGCATTGGCCAGATGAAGCTCGCACGAATGGCCGATATGGCTTCTAATACCTTGCGCGCTATTTATCGTGACCCTTATCGGGAAGTAGCAACAACGACAATTAATAAGTTGGCGAAGGCCCTGGGAGTTCCTGTTACTGAGCTTATTGAAGATGTTCCAGAGGAGATGTATGAGCAAGAGAAGAACCAGCAGGGAGATATTCAGGAGTAACGCCTAAGATTACAGGGTTCTTTGGACTGAAGATTGATGGTTGAATGTGAAGCCAGGCAAGGAGCGCCGTTGATGACAGATAAACCGCTTGAACTCTTCTACTCCTACGCTCGTGAGGATGAAGCCTTATGCAAACAGCTTGATGTCCATCTGGCCCTCTTGCAGCGACAAGGAGTTATTCAGGCCTGGAACCGCCGTGAGATCGTAGCCGGCAGTTTGTGGGCGCAAGAGATAGATGCGCATCTGAAAGCGGCCCGCATTATTTTGTTGCTGGTCAGCCCGAATTTTATTGCCTCTGATTATTGCTATGGCATTGAGATGCGGGAAGCGCTTCGGAGGCATGAGGCAGGTGAAGCCGCCGTCATCCCTATTCTTCTGCGGCCATGTGACTGGGAAACGGCCCTTTTTGGCAAGCTGCAGGCTCTCCCAAAAAATGCACGACCGGTGAGAGCATGGTCCAATAGGGATGCGGCCTTTACGAATATTGCCAAAGGTATTCGAGAATTTATCGATAGGATCAACGGCAAGACGCCGGTTGCTGTATCTCAAACAACTACAGCCGGGAAAAGGAGGGCCAGGGTTGTAGCAGAAAGCGGAGAAAAGCCCTTGGGAAGCATGCCCCAGATACCCAGTACCCCTACAGCGCTCAACACGCCGCTGAAAAAGGCCATTGCACGCTACTATGCCCAGCTCAAAGAGTACGAAGGCAAGGCCAATTATGAGCTAGCGGTGAGGACCGCCTTTCAAAACCTCCTGGCGGATACGGCTCGCCTCATCAAGTGGACGCTTATCCCTGAGCAAACGCTAGAGGGTGGCATACGCCCTGATGCTGTGCTGCGCGATGATGCGTTTAATCTGAAGCGTGGTTTTTGGGAGGCCAAGGGGCCAAAGAGCAATCTTGAGGCTGAGATTAAGAAGAAGATCGCCGATGGCTATCCCCTGACCAATACGATCTTTGAGAATACCCGCTGTGCGGTCCTCTATCAGAACAAGAAGCGCCTGCCTGACGAGTATGATCTGCAGAATCCCAACCATGTTAGCGACCTGCTCAAGCGTTTCTTCACTTATACCGAGCCGGATATCGAAAGCTTTGAGGCGGCTGTTAAGGAGTTCAAGGAGCGCATTCCAGAACTGGCCGGAGCACTGCTAGCAATTATTGAGAAAGAGCATAAGGCCAATAAGAAATTCATTGCAGCTTTCGAGACGTTTGCGGCGCTGTGCCGTAGCTCGCTTGACCCCAAGATCAGCACATCCACGATTGATGAGATGCTGGTGCAGCATTTGTTGACCGAGCGCCTCTTCCGCACGGTCTTTGATAATCCCGACTTTGTAAGCCGCAACGCCATCGCCGCTGAAATCGAAAAGGTCATTCAGGCTCTTGCCAGCCGCTCCTTCAATCGCCACGAGTTCCTCAAGACCCTTGATCGCTTTTATATCGCTATCGAGGGGGCGGCAAAGGGCATCGAGAGCTGGTCGGAGCGTCAGAGCTTTCTCAATACCGTTTATGAGCGTTTCTTCCAGGGCTTTTCTGTCAAGCAGGCCGATACGCATGGCATCGTCTACACGCCGCAGGAGATCGTGGATTTCATGTGTGCTAGCGTGGATGAAGTGTTGCAGAAGGAGTTCGGGAAGTCCATTGCCGATCCGGGCGTACAGATCCTCGATCCGGCGACGGGCACGGGCAGCTTTATCGTCAACCTGATCCATCGTATCCCACGTCACCAGCTCAAATACAAGTACCGCAACGATCTCTTTTGCAACGAAATTACCTTGCTCCCCTACTATATTGCCGCGCTGAATATCGAGCACGAATACTATGAACGTATGGGTGAGTATGAGCCATTCGAGGGCATCTGTTTTGCCGATACGCTGGAACTGGCTGAGGGCAAACAATTGCCCCTATTCGTGGAAGAGAATACTGAGCGCGTGCAGCGGGAAAAAGATGCTCAGATCATGGTGGTGATCGGCAACCCTCCGTATAATATGGGACAAAAGAACGAGAATGATAATAATAAGAACAGAAAATATCCTATGGTTGATGGACAAGTCTATGAAATGTATGTAAAAGGTACTAACGCAACAAATACTCGGGCGTTAAGTGATGCATATGTAAAATTTTTTCGTTGGGCAACAGATCGCTTGCAGGGGCGTGATGGCATTGCCTGCTTAGTAACAAACAACTCTTTCATTGACCAGATTGCTTTTGATGGGATGCGTAAACGGCTCCTTCAGGAGTTCACTCAGGTCTATCATCTCGATTTGCATGGCAATGTACGGAAAAACCCTAAACTTTCAGGTACAACTCATAACGTGTTTGGCATTCAGATTGGTGTAGGTATTACTATAGCTATACGATCCTCGCAGGCCAAAAAGGCATTATGTTATTATCGTGTACCTGAATATTGGAGTAAGACAGCAAAGTTTCAATTTCTTTCTGAAAAGAGTGATATTTCAGGGATAGAATGGCTAAATTTACAGCCAGATGAGAAACATAATTGGCTAACCGAAGGAATGCATTCTGAATTCAGCTCATCTCTGCCTCTAGGCTCTAAAGAGGTGAAGGCTGCAAAGGCACAAGTTTCTAGCAGTTCAGAGTTTGGGCCAATTTTTAAAGTTTATTCTCCAGGAATACAAACTAACCGCGATAGCTGGATGTATGATTTCGACTCTGGGAGATTGGCTGAGAAGGCAAATAGTATGATTGATACTTACAATGCTGAGCTTTCTCGTTGGCAAAGAGCAGGTTTCCCTAAGAATATCGATGACTTTGTGCTGTCTGATGAGCGCAAGATCAAGTGGAGTAGCCGCTTGAAAGAATGTTTTGCCCGCAAAATGGAAGCTAGCTTTAGAGAAACTTCACTTCGTAATTCCGTCTATCGACCATTCACGCGAAAGATTCTCTATTTTGAGAACATCATGACCCATCGACAAGGGCTATTTCCGGTGATTTTTCCCTCTCCTGCCTCCGAAAAGGAGAATGGAGTAATTTGCCTCACAGATCTAGGCTCCGAAAAACCTTTTATGGTTTTAGCTTCTAATTGCATCGCGGATTTACATCTAGTTGGAGCCGGAGCAGGAACCCAGTGTTTCCCTTTCTACACCTACGCACAGGACGGCACTAACCGGCGCGAGAACATTACCGATTGGGCGCTCGCCCAATTCCAGGCCAAATATGGTCCCCAGGTCAGCAAATGGGACATCTTCCACTATGTCTACGCCATGCTCCATCATCCCCAGTATCGCGAACGCTATGCCGAGAACCTCAAGCGCGATCTACCCCATATTCCACTCGTAAACAGGCAGGAAGCCTTTGAGACCTGTGTGCGCATAGGCAGGCAGCTCATGGATATGCACCTTAACTATGAGCAGGCGAGAGAATATCCTTTGCAATGGCTGGAGAGCAAAGACGTGCCCTTTAGTTGGCGCGTGGAAAAGATGCGCTATCCAGCGATAAGCGCGACGTCGTTGTGAATGAAAGCCTGCGTTTGGGGCCATTGCCGCCGGAATGCTTCGAGTATCGCCTGGGCAATCGCTCGGCCCTGGATTGGGTCATCGATCAGTATCAGGTAAGCAAGGATAAGCGCAGCGGGATTGAGAGCGATCCCAATCGCGTAGATGACGAAGAATATATTGTACGCCTGGTCTGCAGAGTCGTAACGGTGAGCGTCGAAACCGTCAAGCTGGTCAATGAGCTGGCTCAGGCCGTCACAGTGGATGATTGGCTAAGCCAACCTGAAGTATAATAAAGTGGGAAGAAGATAATTTTCTTCTCCCTCATCACCCCTTGGGACTGGCAGCCATCTGGCCCAGCCTGGCATAGCACTCTGTTGGAGAGCGAAGTCTTGCCTGCGGTTCAGAAGATCCCGGTAGCCTCGCATATATAGTATGTTTAACGCGATAGAAAGAGAAAAATTTATGGAACAGACGCCACAGCGAAGCGCGCAAGAACAAAAAGCCCAGGTGCAAGAGTATTTCAGTCGCACTGCTGCCAATTATGTTACCAGCGCAACCCATCGCCAGGGCAAGGATCTCAAGCGTTTAATTGAGCTGGGAGAGTGGGAGCCTCGCTTTCACGCGCTCGACGTGGCCACCGGAGGCGGTCATACAGCCCTGGCTATCGCCCCTTACGTGGCTCAGGTGATGGTCTCTGACCTGACTCCCACCATGCTGGAGACGGCACGGGCCTTTTTGCTTTCGCAAGGAGTGACCAATGCCCAGTTTCAGGTAGCCGATGCGGAAAATCTGCCTTTCGCAGATGCCAGCTTTGAGCGGGTTACTTGTCGCATTGCTCCCCATCACTTTCCCAACGTCGGAAAAGCAGTGCAGGAAGTTGCGCGTGTGCTCAAGCCGGGCGGCCTGTTTTTGCTGATCGATAATATCGCGCCATCCGATCCCGCCCTTGATGCCTTTTGTAATAGAGTCGAGAAATGGCGCGATAAGTCTCACGGTCGCTGTTATACGCAGGAAGAGTGGCAAAGCTTCTTTGCCCGCGCGGGACTCGTGAGCGAGCACTCCGAGACGTTCCGTAAGACCCATAACTATGACGAGTGGACCGCGCGTTCACAGCTTGCGGCCTCGGAAAAGGCTGCGCTCGCAGCGTTTATTCTCCAGAGCGAAGCGGCCATCCAGCGCTATTTTGCAGTCAATGTCGATGATGATGGTCATCTCAAGGACTTCACAACCGATACGCTCCTCTTGAAAGGGCGCAAACCGCTCGCATAAAGCGCGCTTATCACACAAGCTTTAGTGAAGATCAGAGAAGCCTTGAGTGGGCTTCTCTTGCGCCTTCTTTTACCCCAGCCCTAAAGATGGTAATATACGCCTTATAGCTTACCCGTCTGTAGAGACAAGGGATCTTTAGTTCGGAGTAGGATTATTTCGAATGTTCTCTTAGCGGGCAGCGGGCTTGCTTCAAGATGAGCCTGCCTGAGCGAAACGAGATTATTTGCGCAAAGATAAGCGCTAGTCAAGGAAGTATATTTGTGGATAGCTCAATAGAACAAACGCAGCTTGTGCGCTGCTCCTGGCCGCGCTCACCGCTTGCCATGCAATACCACGATGAGGAATGGGGCGTACCGGTCTATGCCGATCAAAAGCTCTTTGAATTCTTAATTTTAGAGGGAGCTCAGGCCGGCTTGAGCTGGGATACTGTGCTTAAGAAACGCCAGCATTATCGCGAGGTCTTCGATAACTTTGATCCCGCAGCGATTGCCGGCTATGACGAGTGCAAAATCGAACAACTGCTCGCCGATCCGGGCATTATTCGCAATCGAGCCAAAATCAATGCCACGGTACAAAATGCACGTGCTTTCCTCGCAGTTCAGCAGGAATATGAAACTTTTAGCAGCTTTATCTGGCAGTTTGTCGGACATACGCCCAGGCACAATCAATGGAGCGCGCTCTCAGAGCTGCCATCCAGAACTGCCGAATCTGATGCTATGAGCAAAGCGCTCAAGCGGCACGGCTTTAGCTTCGTAGGCACAACCATTTGCTATGCCTTTATGCAAGCTATCGGCATGGTGAATGATCACACGCGCGATTGTTTTCGCTACCTGCCTCTTACCCACCCCCAACTTGAAGCAAAGTAGCCTGAATTGCTCGGGAATTAAAAGGTCCTCCTGCAAGCTGC
Source organism: Ktedonosporobacter rubrisoli (assembly GCF_004208415.1). GTDB lineage: Bacteria > Chloroflexota > Ktedonobacteria > Ktedonobacterales > Ktedonobacteraceae > Ktedonosporobacter > Ktedonosporobacter rubrisoli. The sequence continues at coordinate 2,147,112 of NZ_CP035758.1, forward strand.
GAGAGAGATGCGCTGTAGGTGCTTAATGGTGCTGGACAGAATGGATGTAGCTAAGTTTTCGGGGGCGCCGATCGTTTGTCTGATAAGTTCAATGAGCTTATCCAGATTGGCCGGCTTCTCGCCGATGTGTACAACATCGGCTGCTCGCAGCTCTTCTTGTTCGTGGCGAGCATTGGGATAGGCTGTAACCACGATTACCGGTATTTGCCTCTTGAGATGTATATTCATAAGCACTTTGCGTCCATCCAGATGGGGTATCATCAGATCCAGCAGGACGAGATCGGGTTGATGCTCGGTGAGATGGTCATAGAAGAGTAGGCTCTGCGTTTGCTCTCTCGGGGTAGGCAAACGCTTCTCGCTAGAAGGCCCAAAAGCAGCTTGTGGTATTCAGGATGTGCAAGGCTAGAAAACACGCCTGACTTTCCTGAGCTCCCCCTTTAATATATAGCATACTTGCTGCGTTTCTTAGTCCATGAGAAGCGCTTGCCCTGATGAGTTAACCTGCTGATGAGATAGCGAAATGCTACCCTATGCTACCGCGTGAAGTTTGCCAGTTTTCACGTCGAAGATAAGGCCTCGAATGTCTATATTCTGAGGAATGAGCGGCGATGAGCGCAAGAAGGCGATATCATCGCGCACCGATTGCTCAAGATCCTGGAAGGCCAGGAAGGCAATGTGGTCGGCGTCGGTGGACAACTCCTTCTTCACTTTTTCACGAAGGGAATCATCAGTAAACGTCAGCATACCACAATCAGTATGATGCACTATGACGATGGTATTTGTGCCAAGTAATTGCTCGGAGATGACTAGAGAGCGCACGGCGTCGGCAGCGCGCCCGCCTGCATTGCGAATGACATGTGCGTCGCCTTCCTCCAGGCCAAGAATACGGGCTGGATCAAGACGAGCGTCCATGCAGGCGAGAACTGCTACTTTGCGCGCCGGTGGCATTGGAAGATTACCCTTCTGGAAGCGAGAAGCATATTCTCTGTTTGCCTGAAGAAACTCATCGATAAGAGGCATAGAACAACTCCTTTCCCTTTAAGAACGCGCAGAAACATTTTCCTTTCCAACCATAGCATATCTTATTTATAATTTCAAGTTATTATTTTAATTCTTTATGGGAATATATTTTGCGGATCTAACATTATTGCTACCCCTGCAGAGAGGTGAGCTGGATATGCCATACGTAATTGGGAGCAGTAAGCGATGCCGATGCGCTGCTTATGGCAATTTCTTCACAATAATGTAACACTTTTGCCATATTACTTTATGATTATTTCGCTATACTGACCTCATGAGTATTTGCCGGTGGTACTAAATGGCAAATTAGTATTGTGAAATAGCAATAATCGCCAAAATACATTGTTCTACTCTTCCTACTTCTTATCTACGCACAAATAAGCCCCGGAAATCTCTTTGTAGTTCAACCCTCTAAGTCTTGTGCCGGCTTTTGGATTAGCTGGAAGGTTGCTATAAAATTGTTGCAAGGAAAGGCTAAAAAGGTTATGGAAAATCGTATTGCATCCGATCAGGCAAGGGCGACGCGCCGCCCTGAATACATCTGGTTGGTAACCGGTCTCATCTTGTCGCTTTTTGCCACCAACGGGCGCTGGGATCTTTCTCTGGCTGCCTGGCTCTATCCCATCTTCTTCCTGCGTTTCAGTCGTACAAGTGGAGCCCTGATCGGCTTCATAGGTATATGGCTGGCCACGATTGGTACTATGGCCTTCTTTCTGGCCGAGTCAGAACTGTTTAATCCGATCATGATGGCGGTGTTTGTGCTCTTTAGTGCCGTTTTGGCCTTGCCTTATCTGCTCGATAGGCTGATCAGTCCGCGTCTCGGTCTGGCAAGCGGCATACTCGCTACTCTGGTCTTCCCGCTTGCTCGTGTGGCTTGTGAATATGTCATCACCTTTACCCCCTTTGGAAGCATGTTTTCGCTTGCTTACACGCAGCATGGCAACCTTCCACTCTTGCAAGTAGTATCCATTACGGGTGTCTATGGCGTAAGTTTCCTGCTGGCCTGGCTGGCGCCTGTTGTCAACTGGGCCTGGGAACAGCGTCTCGTCTGGTCAAGAATACGGGCGACGAGCATGCTCTACTGTGCGCTCCTGGCCCTGGTTCTGCTGGGTGGTAGCATTCGTCTTGCCTTCTTTCCGCCCACTTCACAGACAATACGCGTGGCTGGCATTAGCGCGTCGAAATCTACGTATCAAAAAGTAATGCAGATAAGTAACTTTACCCGACAGGAGGAGCTTATTCCTCTTAACCGCCAAAAAATGAGCGCGGCTTTTGCTATTCTCAATGATGAGCTCTTACGCCTCAGCCAGCAAGAGGCACGAGCAGGTGCTAAGATCGTCATCTGGCCCGAAGGAGGGTCCGTGGTGCTGGCGGAGGATGTGGATAAGCTGCTGGAGCAGGCTAAGACGCTGGCTCGTACAGAACATGTCTATCTAGATATGGGCATGGTTGTTTTACTTCCCAAGGCGCCGTATGCGCAGGATAGGGCCATCATGGTAGAGCCAACGGGTCAGGTAGCCTGGACCTTTGATAAAGCCCATCCTGTCCCGGCCATGGAGGACTTTACGCCGGGAGACGGCAAGCTTCCTATCGTAGATACTCCCTATGGGCGCATCTCTAATGTAATCTGCTTCGATGCCGACTTCCCGGACCTGATGCGTCAGAGGGGCGCTAATAGTCTTGATCTAATGCTTGTGCCTGGCAATGATTGGCTGGGAATCGATCCCTGGCATACCTACAACGCTACTTTCCGCGCGATCGAGAATGGCTACTCGCTGGTGCGGCAAGCCAGTCATGGACTGGCCATGGCTGTTGATTATCAGGGCCATGTTCTGGGCGCTACCGATTACTTCACGACTGATCAGCAAACCATGCTCGCTTTTGTGCCTACAAAGGGAGTCTTGACGCTCTACGCGCTCGTGGGTGATCTATTCGCCTGGTTGTGTATCGCGGGATTGCTCCTGCTGGGAGGATATGTCTCTTTGGGGGCCTGGCAACGTCGTTTACCAGGGCTGAAGGTTGGACCCGCAGCGTCGTCGCCATTGGAGACGGAGGTGGGTGTGAACTGAGTGCTGCACTCAGCTTACTGAAAATGTGAAAGGCTTGCCCGGCATATGCTAGTAGGTGCTACGCCCATCAGGGAGGCTATGATCCAGGGCAAGCCTTGGGCACAAAGGCCAGCTGCAAGGCAGGATTATTATCAGGCTAAGCAGCTGGAGCGCGCATCACTTTTCTAGCATAGAACAAAATAGATAGCGAGACTTTCACCGCAGAAAGCTTTGCTAGCTTCCCTACTATGGCCAGCAGTTTTCGAGCATAGTAGCAAGCATGCCCGAAGCATTATCCTCTACAGCCGCAAGCGAAGATAGGCATTTCGATGTGCCTGGAAGGCCTGGCGGCTTTCTGCATGGCGATCGAACAATGAGGACCGGAATTTGCCAGACAGTTCTCACAGTTTCCTGTATCTTACTGGAAGGTTGCATCAGCACGAAGATGGCCCGGAGGGGCTAAAGCGCCTCTACCAATTAAGCAAATACACATTCTTGAGGCCAAAAGCTCGTTTTATTGCTCTTGAGCAATGGATATATTAAGAGCAGTAAATGTATAAACGATGCTACCCAGGAGGTCGATCTATGACGCACTGGCAAGTGGAGACATATCGAGATATGTTTCAAAACTCATCTTTTCGCCACTTCTGGCTAGGTTTTACGTTCTCGGCAATTGGAGATGCGATGACCCGCATCGCGCTTATCTGGTTTGTCTATCAAACTACCGGTTCTCCCCAGGCTGTTGGCATACTGCTCCTGTGCTATACGGGTCCAGTGGTAGTGGGCGGGTTGGTTGCAGGTACGCTTTTAGATCGCTTTGACCGGCGGATTATGATGCTGCTAGATAATGCAGTTCGCGGTATAGTTGTTGCAACGATCCCTCTTCTGTACTATTTCGGCCATCTTGCTCTCTGGTACATATATCTGATTGCTCTGATTTATGGCTGTTTGATGATGATCTCCCTGGCCGGAGGGCCAGCGCTCATTCCTACTCTTGTTTCTCAGCCCCAATTGGCTACAGCTAATGCCTTGGAGACTTTGAGTTATACCTTGAGCGGAGTGCTTGGACCACCTGTGGCAGGCCTGTTGATTGCCAGGTTCGGAGCTCCCTCGGTAATCGTGGTAGATGCGCTCTCATACGCTTTCTTTGCTCTGGCTCTGGGAAGCATACGAATCAAGGTCGAGCAATCTCCCCAGGCTGATGCAGTTGGCAAAACGTATCGATTTCGCGATGCTGTCGCTCTCCTGCTGCATAATAGGGTGCTTCTGGCTACTACTATTATGTTTATGTTGTTTAACGTTGGAGAAGGCTTTCTCTCAGTGTGGCTTCCTCTCTTTGCGGTTCAGGTACTACAAGGCGGGCCCGGTTTGTATGGAGTGTTATTGGGTATTCTGGCGGCGGGTGAGGTCATGGGCTCTATTCTGGCAGGTAGCTTTGTGTTTCCCCTTTATCTGGGCCTGCTCATTTGCCTGGCCCAGATCCTCGCAGGTATTTCGCTTGGCTGCTTGCTTCTGGGAACCGGTATCTGGTGGACTGTAGTCGGACTGGCTCTCCTTGGCTTCTTTAGCGCACCGCTTACCATCTGGGCGCAGACGCTACGTATGCAGATTATCCCTGAACAACTTCGTGGCCGGGTCTTTGCTCTCTTACGTACGCTTATGCAAAGTGCTGGCCCGCTGGCCAGTGGTGCGGCTGGTAGCCTGCTGCTTATCCTTGGGATACCGACAATGATTGCGCTCTCAGCACTCCTGATAGGGTTTCCTGGCTTGTTTGGCTGTGGGCTCAAGCAACTTCGTTAGCCAACCGAATAGCTCATTGAGAAGAGGCAGATAAGAGCCTGTTTCTGCCTCTTCAGATGTGTAGCAACTTATTGTTTGAGCGTATTGGCGAGCCGGGAGGCCTCTGCGAGATCGTGTCTAGCTGCCTGGGCAATTCGTTCGGCGTCGGAGGGAGTATAGCCTTCCCCGTAGATTGCACCTTCGCGGCGAGGCGCCTCCATCAGCACTTCAGCTGACCCTTCTAAGGCGACAGGTACAAATCCCATCGCCGAGATAAGTTCGCGGCACACGTCGTCTGCCTCGGAAGCGAGGGCCGAGTAAAACATGGCGATGGGCCTATGCTCTCCCGCCGCGACCTCCGCCTGGAAGCCAGCCGTCAAGGTATTGAAGGCCTTGGCGATCTTCGCTCCAGGCAACCGGCGCTGATTAAAGGCAAGGGAACTCAATCCCTCCAGATCAACCAGTCCCTGGCTGAATGGATTGGTGGCATCAATCACGATTTTCCCATGTACCTGTCCCATCTGGGAAAGGGCCATATCGAGTAGGTTCCAGGGGACGGAGAGCACAATGACCTTCGCCTGACTTGCGGCGACAGCCGGTGAGGCCGCTTGCACATGAGAGCCAAGCTGCTGCGCCAGAGCCTGAAGCCGTTGCTCGTCACGGGAAAAAGCCAGCGTTACCAGGTGCCCTTTGCTGGCAAATTGATGTGCCAGATTAGTGCCAATGTGACCAACGCCAATTATCGCAATCTTCATCCTTTGCTCCTTTTCAAATAGGGAGAGCTGGGTCAGGATCGGTTACCTGACGCGGAAACGCCATCTTCCAATCTACCAGCTCGCCTTTGGGTAATTGCAAGCCGCCATCCCCGACGATCTGTCGGCGGATCTTGCCCTCCTTGAGGAGGATGAAATGACTCTCCATCATTTTGCCCTGGTCCCCGGTAGGTGGGTTTCCGTAAAAGGTGCCGGTATTGTGAAAATGCAGGCGGATGCGCCAGCAGAGTTTCTGACCGTCCGCCGAAGCGAAATAATCATGCAAGCCAACGCGCAGACCGGGATTGGCGATATGGAACTGTTCCACGAAGTTCCTGACAGTGTTCCAGCCGCGCAACGGCCACCCCAGTGGTGTATACAGCTCAACGTCTGGATCATAGAGCGTCTCTAGGGCTGCAAGATCTCTGGCACCAAAGGCTCGCACAAATCGTTCAGCGAGCGCGCGATCTGCTGGATTGACGGCTGGATCGCCTGGAACGGCCCCCAGCAGTTCCGGGGTAGGATCTCTCACCTCTGGAACAGCCAGCCCCCAATCCAGCAACAACAAGTGTGGCAAGTCAAAGGTTGAAAAACCGAGCACCTGTTCGGTGATCTGGCCACCTTGTATCTTGAGCATGGAGGTTAGTGACAGGACGCCACGCTGGTTGCTTGGCGCTCGACCAAAGCCAGTACCGAGATTCTGCCAGACGATGTGGTGACGCAGCGCCACCCGGCTACCGGAGGCATCGGCAAAAGCTTCATGCAAGGAAATCTGTGGGTCTGGGAAGGCCTGCAGGCACTCTTGAAGAAAGTGTGCCAGGTGCTCCCGCCCTTTGATTTGCCCCAGGATGCCATACACCTGCACAGATTCGGCATAGGCTGAGGCCAGAGCTTGCTTATCTCCCCTCCAGGCCCTTTGGAGAAGAGTGAGCAGTCGATCTAGCATAGTATTATCCGCTCCATTATCATTGAATATTTAGCTTGAACTCAAAGATTTAACACATGCCAATGTATGCTATGTTACTCTCAAGAGAGGCCATCTGTCAAGATCGCGTGGGGAGGAATGATTCAATGAGACCGACCAGAAAAGTTTCCCCTCGGCCGGAGCTGGGGCGAAGAAAGATGAGAGCGCAAGAACCGATAGCGGCGTTGAGCAAGCAACAGCGCACACAGCTCGCTCCGTTTATTTTGTTTTTCCTGGAGAGGAGGTTGATGAGGGCCTGTTCCTGCTTATAGACTCACACGGCTTTTCTTGATGGCTTTAGCTGTGGACATGCTGATCCATAAAGGAGGCAAAGGTGGCGAGCTCTGGCGCAGCATACGGCCTGGCCTGGCCTTCTCCTCGATAGTCTTCTAAGGCGTGTTGGATGAGGCCTGAGAAGGTAGCGGGTAGCGCGTCTAACCCATAGCTCCCTCCTTCATCCTTGGAAAAGATGTGGCCTCCCTTAAGATAGGCGTAAACGCGACATGCATTAAGCACGAAATACACAGGGTACTGTTCCCTGCTATCGCGCGCATCCCAATAGTCGCCGATGATGGCACGCGCGTAATCCTCACCAGGGACCGTAGGGAGGACCTCGATTGCTGGTTTGCCGTAGAGGATAAGGCCGCGACGCCGGGTGATTGTTATATGGGCGGCTAAATCATAATCGTATCGCTCGTGCTTATTCCAGTCGCGCCAGGAGCCATCGGCGAGCTCTTCGCTAGTTTTTTTGCGCCAGTCTTCGCTGTAGTGAAGATCAAAGGGCAAAGGATGCCTGAAAGGATGAATATTGGGTAGGACCAGGAAGCTAATCTCGATGGGGCGCGGCGCGTTTGAGAGCTGCAAGAGCAGTTCCATGATGGCACGTTTGGCGGTAACGGACAGGCCTTGAGCTGTGATGATGAGCAAATCGAGATCGCTACGCTCAGGATTGAAGCAACCCATGGCCAATGAGCCGTGCAAAAAGATACTCACAAGCTCTATTCCAAGCATGTTTTGAAGTCGCTCGCTTAGTGTCTTAACCTGTGTGCGAATGGGAACGGGACAGGTGCTCCAACCATAGTGTGTCATCTTGTAGTTCCTCGGATGATTAGCAGGGCTTCTAAGCCTATGAAAAGCCATGTTGTGCTTGAGATAGTGCAAAGCGCAAGCCTGGATGATGTGTTTCGTCCAGGGCTGCAGGGCTTAGATTTTCTCGGCTTTGGCCTTAGCGGTCTTCTTAGCGGGTATGGGATCGCTCAAGGTCTCAAGCAAAAGCCCTTGTGCGATCGCCGCACAATCGCCCCAGTGTGCTGTAGCCTCGCGTACTTCCTGCTCACTGGCCAGGGGCTGGCCCAGGTAAGCCTGACTGATGGCCTTGCGTACGCCCAGATCACCGGCCACAACGCAGGAACGGCCCAGCGTGCGTAGCAGTAGCCATTCAGCAGTCCAGCGTCCAATGCCGCGTAGCTTCGTCAGGCGCTCGATCACCTCGTCATCTGGTAATTCTATCAATTCGGCCAGCCGCAATTGTCCACTGGCTACGGCCTCGGCGGCGCTAATTACATATTCGGCCTTGCGTGTGCTCCACTGCAGAGCGCGAATATCCGCTACAGAGGCGGCAGCCAGGCGCTCGGGCGAGAAGCTATACACAATCTGACCGCCTACCTGGTGCGCCTCGCCGAAGCTCTCAGCCAGGCGGCTGCGAATGGTTGTGGCCCAGCGCAAGTTCACCTGTTGGGCGCTAATGCTGCGTATCAAGGCCGCCAACAGATCAAACTGGCGCACAGGGCGCAGGCCTGGAAAGCGCTGATGGAGCTGAGCTACGATTGGATCTTTCTGCAGCAAGGTATTGAAGCTGCTCGGAACAGGCAAGAAGGTGCTTAGAATAGCTTGTTGGATCGCGCTCTGATAGCATGCATCCTCGATAGAGACAAGGAGAGCCGGTTCCTGGCGCGTGCCCTGTACCGTACAGGCATAAGCGATATGCTGACCATTCAGTGGTAACGTTCTGATGAGTGTGGTGCCATCCCAGCGATCGAGCAAGTCGTCGCCTGAGCGCTTGAACAGATCTATAGAGAGGGGAATATCGATAGGTCCGGCTAAGTGTACTGTGAACGTTACATGTTGTTGGGCTGGAATACTCATGCGGGCTCCTTGTCTGAGCTTCTTTTCCTACTGGGCAAATATGCCAAGAATTTCGGCTTGTTCTTCTACTCTACCACCCTGATCTCTGCTGGAAGTATAGCAGAAAGGGTTCTACTCAGCAATCGGCTGAGAGAGAGCGATAGCCTGCAGCTTACTGGGCCAGAATTGCTCAGTTGTGCGCTCTGAAGTTTCTCCAACGCTTGCCGATGTTATCTCTTGTAGAAAAGCCAGCGATTTACTACAACCGTTAGGCGGGCAGAAGGTCTGTACGTAGGGAGGGCTGAAACCGCTAGCTAAGCTATGGCGTGTATAAATGCAGTAGCGCTTCTCAAGTAGTGATATGTGTTATGTCATGTGTCCGAAGAATAGTAGAGGGATATCGTTGTCATATGGTGTAAAACTAACAAATAAACGTAAATGTCGAAGCATATTTACTGTTGCTTGAAAAAATAGTTAAACAGTTATGGCACATGTTGCCGGGGAGCCTGGAGATCATGCATGCAATGAGCAGTAACGAAAAAAAGGATGTGAAGGCCGTCAGAACGAATATTCCAGCTCGGATGGATCGTCTCCCCTGGAGTAGATGGCACTGGTTGGTGATCCTCTCTCTAGGTATTACCTGGATTCTCGATGGGCTGGAAGTCACCATTATCGGTTCAATTGTGGGAGTGCTCAAAGATCCACATACTCTGGCTCTCTCTGACATAGAGGTTTCGGGCGCTGGTACTGCCTATCTGATCGGCGCTGTATTGGGGGCGCTTTTCTTTGGGCGCATGACCGATAAGCGTGGGCGAAAACTCCTCTTTATGATTACACTTGGCGTGTATCTTATTGCTACTATCGCGACTGCCTTCTCCTTTAATTTCTACTGGTTTCTCCTGTGCCGCTTCTTTACGGGTGCCGGTATAGGGGGAGAATATGCGGCAATTAACTCGGCAATTGATGAGCTCATTCCGGCTCGCGTGCGCGGCTGGGCGGATCTTGCGATAAACGGAACCTGGTGGGTTGGCACGGCCTTTGGGGCGGCGCTGACCGCTGTGCTGACTAATCCTCATTTGTTGCCGGTAGATCTGGGCTGGCGCCTGGCCTTTGCCCTGGGCGCAATATTGGGCCTGGCGATCCTGCTGGTGCGGCGCCATGTTCCCGAGAGTCCACGCTGGTTAATGATGCATGGGCGCTTTGACGAAGCCGAGGAGGTCGTAGGCATGATCGAGCACGAGGTAATGAAGGAAGATCATATTACTTCCTTGCCTGATCCCCAGGGCTCTATGCTTATTCGACCGTTGGGAACTGTGAGCTATAGGCAGATTGCGCGCACGATGCTGAAAGAGTATCCCACGCGTTCCCTGTTGGGTTTTGCCCTGATGGTTGGGCAAGCCTTTCTCTATAACGCGATCTTCTTTACCTACGGCCTGGTGCTCACGACTTTTTATCATATTCCCAATAGCAGTGTAGGCTTTTACCTGATTCCGTTTGCCATAGGCAATATCTTCGGACCGCTAACGATTGGGCGCCTGTTTGATACCATCGGGCGCAGGCAGATGATTAGCTTTACCTACATCTTCTCGGGGGTGCTGCTGGCGATTACGGGCTGGCTCTTTGCTCAGGGTATGCTTAATGCCGTAACGCAGACAATCTGCTGGTCGATCATCTTCTTCTTTGCCTCAGCCGGAGCCAGTTCAGCCTATCTTACGGTGAGCGAGGTATTCCCGCTGGAGGTGCGCGCCCTGGCGATTGCCCTCTTTTATGCGATTGGGACCGGTGCCGCCGCTCTGGCTCCTGTATTGTTTGGTATTCTCATCCACACCAATAAGCCTATAGATGTCTTCTATGGCTACCTGTTTGGTGCGCTACTGATGGCTAGCGCGGGTGTGATCGCCATTTTCTTTGGCGTTAAAGCTGAGCGACAATCGCTGGAAAGTATCGCTCGACCGCTTTCGCACGTGGAGGAATCAGCGCTTGCATGACGATTGGCTGGCAATCCAGATCTCTGTAGATCTGCGTACTTTCCTGCCAGCTTGAGCGCTCGTAATATGAAGAGAATTATTGAAGGAGTACAGGGCATGTTCAAGCGGATTCTCGTTCCTCTGGATGGCTCAAAGCGAGCCGAGTGCGCAGTACCCATTGCGGCCCGCCTGGCGCGCGCCTTTGGGGGAACTATCTTTCTTGTGCGTGTGGTAAATACGGTTCCGAGTTCTTTACCTTCGGCTCCAGCCAGACCTATGCTTATTCAGACTGTAAGTAATGTTGATAGGGAACTGGCCGAGAGTTATCTACAGGGGATAGCCAGTTCAGGGCTGTTAGCAGGGATTTCGCTGCAGACGGTGGTGCCCTTTGGGCTTGTTCCTGCCAGTATTCTCACGACTGCTGCCGATAAACATGCGGATATAATCGTAATGTGTAGCCATGGCTACACAGGTATTACGCGCTGGTGGATGATAGGTTCCGTGGCGGCAAAAGTTGCTCCCTTTGCTGAGATCCCGGTCCTGGTTTTGCACGAGGGCGGACCACTGCCGCAGGAACGCCAGGCCGGAGGCAAGCCTTTACGCGTTCTGGTGCCTCTTGATGGATCTGACTATGCTAGCGCTGCTCTGGCTCCAGCGGCGTATCTCGCCGCCGCCCTGGCGGCGCCTGCTCAGGGAGAGTTACATCTTACCCATGTGGTCCAGCCTGCCAGCCCTTTGCTTCATAGAGGGCGTGATCTGCAATATGCACAGGCAAGTCGAAATATGGCCAGGGCGTATCTGGATACCCTTATGCGCCAGATGCACGAAGGCGCGGATGGAGCAGACATTGCCGCACTCAACCTGCAGCTCTCTTCATCGGTAGCTATCGATGAGGATATTGCGCAAGGGGTTGTGCGGGTGGCCGAGCACGGCAGGAATGGAGAAGGCGCTGAGGTAGCTGGAGGCTGTGATCTGATAGCGATGACGGCCCAGGGGCATAGCGGACCACAGCGCTGGATGGGGAGCGTGACTGAACGCGTGCTCCATACCTCACGCTTGCCGTTGTTCATTATTCGAGCATCTCGGGAACAGGTCAACACTTATGCTTGGTCGTCAGCTGACGCCGGAAAATCGGCGGGTTTGCCTGGATAGCGAGGCATACCTGTCGCGGGTCCCAGCTCTTCTGCCGGCACATTGAGCCGGCTCGCCTTTCGTTCCAGCGCTAAACAGATCAGCTCAACGCAGCTGTCAAGATCAAGAACTGCTGTGTTGAGGATGAGATCATACAGGTGAGGATCTGTATGCTGGCAATGGAATTCTGTTTGCATAAAATGAGCGCGGGCGTGGTCTTTCTCCTGAATGCGCGTCTGCGCTGCGTCCGTGTCCAGGCCTTCACGATAAGCTACATAAGCTATTCGTTGCGCCAGCGGTGCTACCACGCGCACATGCAATACACCACGTTGTTCGGCCAGTAATACCTGTCCACCACGGCCAACGATTACGGCATGACCGTTGTGGGCTGCCTCCAGAACGATATGCCTGATTCTCTCGTGATATGCTCGCAGCTCTGCCGAGCTTATGGGATATGGCCACTGTATCAGTCGCGAGAAGATATCTCTGCTTTTCTCATCGTGGGCTTGTATCACAGCTTCGGCGATATGAAGCTCACGCGCGGCCTGCGCGATAATTTGGTGATCAACTAGCTGCCAGCCCAGACGATGGGCCAGGCGCCGAGCAATCTCTCCACCTCCGCTACCATACTCGCGCGAGATTGTGATGGCTTGCATTGCGGCGCTAAGCTGCTCATCCATATGCGTACCTCCATTGGCTTCGCTGACCAGCTAACCGGCGAGACTTCATCGTCACTGCTATGCTGACCTTAGCCTTCAGAACGACAGATGTAGAAAGCCAGTGTTTAGGGCTAAAAGAGGCTCAACATAAGACTATTAGATATCTATTGTACAGCTATATAATCACATATATAAATATAGTATACAACAGGAGATCATAGGAGGTAAAAATTACGCAGCAATCAGGCTCTTATGAAGATATACAAGGTTCAGCAGGCCTGGAAGAGGAAATCTGTGGCGCTTAATCCGGGAGGCCACAGATCGTTAAATAGAGGTAAGTTAAGCAAGAAACCTTCAATCTTTATCGGGGTTATAGCGTCTGCGGCGCTGCTCGATGAAAGCTTCTAAAGCGGCGGGCTCGATCTGATAGCGGCCAAAGATGTCTTTTTCAGCCTGTAGTTCGCCTTTTTTAATCCAACGTCGCACTGTCTTTTCATCTACTTCCATGGTGCGTGCTACATCCTTGATCGTCATTTGCTTATCACTCATTTATTTTTATATACTCCCCTCTTGATGATAGGTACATTTTATATCACGAGAGACAATTGGTCAATTTATGGGTAGACAAGTGTGGGCAAATTATGGTATTCTACGGAGTGAGTGGGAATATTCCTATAAATAGCACAAAAAAACTGGTTACCATGTTGCAGCACGATAACCAGCAGTTAGGAGTCTAGATCACCCTTTAGCGACTAGACTCCCCTCAGGATGATACCTGCGTGGGAGTCGAGTGTCAAGTGAACAGAAAGGAACACTTCTTATGCCCGATCAGCAGGTTACTCCCAATGTTACTATCGAACCTTTAACTGAAATGCCCATTCCTGAGTGTGTTCAGATAGGACACACGTTTGTGACGAGCGATGACCAGGAATTTCTTCAAGCAATACAGTGGGGGATACAAGCTCACTTCGACTGTTATAGTACGCAGAAACAAATAAGCGAGCGAACTATGCTAGAGGAATTTCTTGAAACTTTTGAGGATGAGCAGGAGATTGATGAATGGCAGCTTGGCTTCCTATTTGGGCGCGTTGTTGGTATGCTGAACCCAGAACTACGGGAAGGCAAGCCCGCTGGAGCCTGGCTTGAGTTGCTTTCTCATAAGTGTGCCAGGTGTTACCCGAAGTAGAAAATAATATTGTGAGTACACGCCTTGATCAGGATTGAGGCGTGTACTTTCAGGGCATAGAGATGCATGTTGCATCATGCAAATTTCATGCTTGCAGCATGGCCAGCAAGGTATCCATGCCAAGTCCAAGCGAGGCTTTGAGCAAGATCAGATCTTCGCTCTGTGCCTGCTCCTTAAGGAGCAGCGCCGCAGCTCGTTTGGCCTCTTCAAGCTCGGCTCGATTCTCCAGACTGGCAGCATAATAATAGACATGGCTGGCGGGCATGCCAGCATCAAGGGCACCTTTGGCATAGAAATGTGCCTGCTCGCCTATCGCCACCACGAAATCAACTAGCGATGCCAGCTCCTTGCCCACTGTATAGTGCTCCTCTTGCGCGTAAGATCCCAATTGCAGGATATCGCCCAACACTGCCCAGCGCCTGCTTGCTGGATCAATCGACGTCTCGTGCATGGCTCGCGCCATCGCCAGAATCGATGGGCGATTGGCGTTAAAGCTATCATCTATTATTGTGCTACCGTTTGGTCCGGGCTTTATCTCACCGCGACGCTCAAAAGGCACAAGCCCCTCCAAAGCGGTGACAACCTCCTCAAGGGGGATCTCGGCGGCCAGCCCGGCGGCGGCGGCGGCCAGGGCAATTGTTATCCCATGCTCACAAGGGATATGTAGTTGCACGCGCGCCTGCTGTCCCTGGTAATGTAGCGTGAAACTGTGGCCTCGTAATGCATCTCCCCCAATAGCGCTAGCTCTTACATCGGCCTGCGCCGACATCCCATAATAAATAACGCGGGCCCGCGTCTTGGTATGCATAGCTTGCACGTTAGGGTCATCATAATTCAGAATCGCCAGACCATAGGGGCCAAGGACCTGTACCAGCTCGCTTTTGGCAATAGCGACGCGCTCCTGTGAGCCAAAGTACCCAAGATGCGCTGCCCCTACAGTCGTGATCAGCGACCAGTTTGGCGCGGCGATTGTGCACAACCATGCTAGCTCGCCGACCCATTGCGCCCCCATCTCAAGCACAGCGTAGCGATGCTGTGGCTCCAGGCGTAGGAGTGTCAGAGGATACCCGATCTCCGTATTGTAGGATGCCTGGGTCTTCAGCGTAGGAGCTTTCCGGCTCAGCACAGCGGCTACTGCCTCTTTTGTGCTCGTCTTACCATTGCTGCCAGTGATGCCAATAAAGATGGTATTATGCTGGCGTAATGCCCGCATGCGCGCTGTGGCATGGAGCGCCTTCAACACGTCAGGCACGACGATCTGAATGAAGTCAGCGGGAAGATCGGTCGCGGGCTCACTGCAAAGCGCGGCGATAGCTCCGGCGCGCGCAGCTGCGGCAATGAAGCGATGACCATCTACCTTTGCTCCTTTAATGGCTACAAAAAGGTCGCCAGGCTCTATCTTGCGGCTATCATGGTGTGCCGAGCGAAAGACAAGCTCGGGGTCGGGCGGCGCGCTACTGAGCAGCCTGGGCCTGAGAGCGTCATCCGCATTGCCTTGCAGTACGTCATTAAGGGTAAACATCCTATCGCATCCTTTGCTATTTAAAATTGAAAAGGCGAGCATGTCATGGCACACAGTGCCCATTTCTGCCACCACACATCTAGTGCCTCAATACCTATCTGTCCACTGATTTGCCGGCCAAATTATCCCAAGCGGCATACTTAACATCTCAACGTATTCCGAATACAAACTCGTCTATAAAGATCAGATTATCGTTCAGCGCCTTTTCCTTTCAAGGCAATCGACACCATCCTGTCGAGCATTTCGGCAAATGGCATCCCTGCGCCTGCCATCATTCGCGGATAACGGCTGTATGAAGTCATTCCCGGCAAAGTATTAACCTCGTTAAGTATTATCTTGCCATCTTCCCTCAGGAACATGTCCACCCGCGCGAGTCCCCGGCATCCCAAGGCGCGATATATGGCTTTTGCCGTCTGCTGAGCGAGCAAGCGCGCCTCTGCCGAAATGTCAGCGGGAACGATTACTGTTGAGTTCTCGGAGCCGCTTTCGGGATTATTCTCCTGATGGATTCTGAAGAAGCCATGTGATAGACGAATTTGATCTACCTCGCCTACAATCAAATCCCGATCGTTCCCTAATATCGCGCATCCCACCTCGCTGCCGACGACAGCCTCTTCGATCAAGACCTTCGCGTCATACTGTCTTGCGGTTTCCACCGCGCTCAGCAATTCATCTTTTCCAGCTACCTTGCTAACGCCGAAAGATGAACCCGAACGGGCCGGCTTTACAACGACGGGATAAGGAAGCCGGTCGGCGTCAATGTCCTCGTCCGCAGTGACAATCCAGAAATTTGGCGTGGCAATTCCCGCGTTTCTCACGATGATATAAGCAAGGGATTTATCCATACACAGAGCAGAACTTTGGATATCGCAGCCTACATAGGGGATGCCGGAAAGCTCCAACAAACCCTGTATTGCACCGTCCTCGCCGAGTTTGCCGTGTAGAACTGGAAGCACTATATCCAAACTTATAGTTTTGTATTGTCCTTGTTCCAGAACAAGCAAGCCGTGTACGCTTCTGTCAGGTGACAGTATCGCCGGACGGCTGTTGTTTTCCCAATTTGCGCCAGGGCCGTCGCATAACTTCCAGGCCCCGCTCTTCGTAATCCCGATGTAATACGGTTCATACTTTTCGATATCGAGGTGTTTTGCGACCTCTTGCGCAGATTTCACGGAGATGGGATGTTCTTCGGAACAGCCTCCGAATATGATTGCGAGTTTCAACCTACCCATACTATTTTCTCCTTATCAAATTTTTGGCAATTGATAATCGAATTTTCGACAGTATCCCTCAGGGCATGCTCTGTGTAATAGGCGGTGTGCGGAGTAATAAGCACATTCGGTAAATTTTGTAACCGCAACAACAGCTTGCTTTCAATGGGTTTGTTTCTGTAGTCGGCGTAGAATATTCCTTCCTCTCCTTCGAGGACATCCAACGCCGCACCGCCCAATCTGCCGCTCTCCAACGCTGAAATAAGAGCCTCGGTATCAAGAAGCGAGCCGCGTCCAGTATTGATGATGAACGCGCCGTGCTTCATGCACTCGATACGTCGACAGGTCAAGAGGTGGTGAGTATCAGCGTTAAGTGGTGTATGGAGTGTTACAATATCGCTCAGCTGTAACAATTCATCAAGAGGGACATATGTGGCAGAGGTTTTGGGACGATGGTCATAGGCTAATATATGGCAGCCAAAGCCGCGCAGCCGGTCCATAACTGCTGCGCCAATGCGGCCTGTGCCGATTACCCCAATGGTCATGTCGCGTAATTCTTTCCCGCGTACCTCATTCAATCTGAAATCGTGAATATTTGTCCGGCTGATAATGGATTTTGCATTTCGCACAGCCATCAGCATCAGCATCAGCGTGTAATCAGCCACGCTATCGGGCGAATACATGACATTTTCAACAGAGATGCCAACGCTCTGCGCGAAGTCGACGTCAATATGGTTATATCCAGAACTTCTTGTGGAGATATATGCTACCCCGGCCCGGCTCAGCGCACGAAGAATGGAATTGGTGATTTGAGTTTTATGGCTGACGCTGATGCAGCGATTCCCAAATGCCAGGTCGATATTGGCTTCAGATATCGGGGCCGCTGTGATAGTTGGTATAACGCCAAAGCGAGGCGCCATCTCTCGGAACAAAACTGCCTCATCCTGCCCGCATTCATAAATTGTAATTCCCATTTTTGTCATGATTTATGTATCCTGTTTAAAGTTTTTTGTTTGCGTTTTAGTCAATCAAGAAACGCTTCATAGACTACCTGCTTATTGATCTTTGTCATGGCAAGCGTAGCTGCAAGTTGTGAAAATGATATGAAAAGACGCCAGCTCGATAATTGTGGAAAGACGAAATCCCACAGAAACAGACAGTCTGAAATTTACCCATCAAGTACGGCTCAAAGGAAATTTCATATCATTTTCACACCTAAACGGCATCCTAGTGAATATTAAGGAGCGTACGTTTGATGGTTAAGGAGCATACGTTTGATGGTTACGGCCGAAAATGTAATTTATCCAGAAATCCCTCTCGACGCCGGTCAGGCTCAAGGATGGAAAGATATTCCTCTCAGAGAGGACGAATGCCTCGATCCATTAATCCCATTAGGGCCATTGGCGCAGGAGGCTGCAATTTTAATGACGTCCTCTCTCTATTTTGGTGAGCATAGTAACTCACCCTATGCAGAAAAAAGAAATAAATTGGAGGGTAGCCTGTTGACGCTTTTTGCCCGCCGGTCGGTAGTTCATCGTTTATTGATCGCGGAGCAACTCTTGCCAGCTGGCCATCATCTGCTAGTATTCGATGCTTACAGGCCTTATCAGGTACAGAAATCGCTTCATGATTGCTATAAGCAAAAACTCAGAGAAAAATATCAAGATATGGACAACGAGACCCTGGAGTCTGAGACCCAAAAATATGTTTCGCTTCCATCGATGGACCCGACTCGACCTTCTCCACATAATACAGGTGGGTCGGTAGATGTAGCGATTGTAAAACTTGATCAGGCGCATGAAGAGGAGTTGCTGCACATCAGTTCCCACCTTAGCGATGTCCATCTAAATATCGCTAAGCATGTCGGCCTGGAAATGCGGCTATCAGCAACCATGAGACGCCATGCTAAAATGCTCGATTTTGGTACTGCATTCGATCATGGAGGTGAAAAGTCAGCTCTTGCATATTATGAGTCTAAAATTGCCGCCGGGGAGATCTTGACTGATAACGATATGTTGGCCTGCACCAATCGTCGATTACTATTCTGGGTTATGACGCAAGCTGGCTTCCAGCCCTATTTTGCAGAATGGTGGCACTTCAACGCACCCGAGTCTCAAATGGGAGCAGCTACTGCCGGACTCGATTATGCAACCTTTGGGGCTGTGAGTCTTGATGAAAGCAATAGAGCACATGAAAATATACGCCTTAAAATTCGTCATGAGGTGCTGAAGCTGCAAAGAGACGGAGATCTGCCTGTAGCTCGGACAAACGGTCAAGCTGTTGAGCGCACAGAACTACAAGTTGAAATCCTGGTTGCCCTTCGTGAAACAGGCGACCCGGAACTTGTGGAAGATTGGCCCGCAGAGATTATCGCACCGCCAGAAGAATAGCCTTATTATCTCTACCTGGTAAATTAAGCGCAGGACTTACCGATTTTACACGCAAGGACGAAACTTTGCTCTGAAGGATGGAATTTGACGCTTCGCTGTCGGGAAAAACTGCTCTAAACGTGGGGAGAAGTCAGCAATATTGTAAATACATTGCTCGCGATAGAAAATAAAAGATGAGAGGTTATAGTTTCAACAATGGAATGGAATACGTTAGTTGGCACATTATCTGATTTACCCTTATCTGGTAAGTATTGTTTTCCCGAAAAAGTTTCTTACTGCACACAATATGCTAGTCCTGAACTCATTTATTCGTATGGTCATGAGCAATTTGATGGAAGACAAGATCCTCGTTGGCGTGAGTTTGGCACTGAAGACGTTGAAGAGTACTGTTTTTGGTGCTCTCGGTCTTGCGCAATTGCTTGCTTAAAAATGTGTATTGAAACCCTGACGAGGCCGCAACAACCCCCAAGCATGAGCAAGCTTATTCGGGAAGGTCTTGCTGCAGGTGGATACATCATTCGCCATGAACAGGGCGAGTTAGTTGAATTCGGATGGATCTATCAATCATTAGTAAACGTAGGACAGTCCTATGGTCTCAAGGGACAGGTTTATAAGACTCTCTCTATTGAGGATATCTGTTCTTTGCTTCTTTCAGGAGCGCTAGTTATTGCTTCAGTTAGCGACGAAATTGGTGAACGCAATAACGTTCCGATTACCCGTAAAGGAGGACATGTTGTCATTGTGCATGGATTTGAATGGTCAAATCAGGAGTGTCAAACGCTTCTGATTCATAATTCATCTGGCAGATTTCCAGAGCTACAGGAAAATGCTGTGATTCCCTACGACAGATTTGCTGCAGCCTTCGCCGGGAGGGGATTTGCATTTTGGCCGCCAGATGAGCAAAACGAATGAAGTTCGCTAGTAACCCGAATTTTACGACTAAAAATATATCATGGCCCTTGAAAGAAGCATATGGTAGTACCGCGGTGCCATTTTTTGTCACGTCTGCTCACAGAGAGCTTCCGAGAAATCAGACCATATGCACTTTTGCATGGGCACAGGAGCGTCACAAAAGATGGAAAATGGCAGGATTGTGCCGCCTCCTTGCTGTTGACAAATGGTACTACCGTTTCATATCATTTTCACAACTTGCAGCTACGCTTACCATTGTAAATGATTAATTTGTAAAGATTTAATAAATAGGTACACGAGACATATGGAAATTTTGGTTATTGAAGACGAGGCACCGATTCGTGAGTTTGAAGTGACATACCTGCGTGATGCAGGATACGGAACAATCGAGGCGGCCGATGGTCAAGCTGCTGTCGAACTGTTTATGGAGCATAAACCCGATCTCGCAATCATTGATATTAATCTGCCAAAAATGAGCGGGCTAGATGTATGTAAAGCTATCCGAACTACCTCCACCATGCCAATTCTTATAGTCACCGCTCGCAATAGTGATGAAGACGAGGTTAAAGGGCTCTCCATGGGTGCCGACGATTACATCAAAAAGCCATTCAATCCAAACGTCTTGGTTGCACGCGTGCATGCGCTCTTGCGCAGACACGATAGGACAAGGCAACTACACTTTAAAGGTCTGGTTATCGATCCTGAAACCATGTCGGTTATTAAGGATGGTAAGTCTATCACGCTTACTACGACGCGCTTCAATCTCTTGCTGGCGCTTGCTTCCCATCCTCGTGCGGTACTTTCAAGGGCGCAACTTGTCAACCAAACCTATAGCGACCCCTCAAGTCATTTTGTCTATGACCGCACTATTGATGCCCACATAAAAGCCCTGCGCCAGTCGATTGAGACAGATCCGAAAAATCCACAATTTATAGAAACAGTATTCGGCAGTGGCTATCGCTTCATCGGAGTACCAGAGAAATGCTAGGTGTCTACTTCTTCCCTTTATATATCTTTACTAACGCTATAGTCGTCGCTGTAATTGCAATAGTGATTCTCGGGCTCTTTAAAAAGAGCCTGCTTAACCGATTAAGTGTTCGTATTGCTATACTTATACTTGCATCAGGACCAATTATCCTCTTTTTAATCCCTGTGGCAAACCAACTTATCATTTGGGCACCAATAAAAGCCATTGCTTCTCCCTTTTCGCTTGCTGTATATGTGCTGATTGCGCTCGGCACCCCCGTAGTACTTGGTTTGCTTGCGGGGCTTTTCGTACGGCGGCCGTTGCACCAGTTTAAGGAAGCCATAGCCTCCTTGGAACAAAGCAATTATAAAGTCCAGCTACAGTCAATGGGCATTCGTGAATTTGATGAAGTCTTTATGAGATTCAACAATCTCATAAATCGATTACGGCACGAGGAAAAGCTCCGCAAAGACCTGGTTTCAGATACCTCGCACGAGCTGAATACGCCACTGACCACGATGATCGGGCAACTCACTGCTATGCAAGAAGGCAAATTTCCTTTGACGAGGGAACGAGTAGCCATCCTAAAGGAACAAGCTGAGCGGCTTGCTGAACTGGTACAACAGCTGGATGCCTATACAAAAGCCCGCATGCCCAATGCTGGCGAGCCCGAAGATATATACTTGAGGCAGTTCTGCGAGGAGCTCATTAATCACTTTAGCCTCGATCTCAAGCAGAAAGGAATAACTGCGAAGCTACATATTGCAGAGGACTATATAATCCATGTAAACAGTGGCGCACTTCAGCATATTCTTATGAATCTCATGCAAAATACCTTGCGTTATTCACAGGCGACAGAAATTACCATTGAAGCCACGGCCCACGAATTTATGTTTTCGGACAACGGGAAGGGAGTACCCTCAGAGAGCCTGCCCTACCTTTTCGAGCGCTTTTATAGAGTAGATAAATCTCGCAACAGAGCAACAGGCGGCCTGGGACTCGGCTTAGCAATTGTAAGAGAATTAGCCGAGAGCCAGGGTTTGGCTATAACCGCTGTAGCAGGCCACCCTGGCTTAACGTTAGTTCTAAAAATCAATGCATAATTATCGTTTCGAGCGACAGTTTGCTATCTTCAAGCGCTCCAGACAGATAACCGAAAGTTCTATTAGAGCAATTTTCCGCTCTGCCCCGTGCCTGTTGGCTACGGTGACTTTGCATTATTCAAATTTCATGAGCAGCGAGACGCTAATAACTATCAAAATACCGCCGATGATGGTGAAAAGGGTCAGGTGCTCGTGCAGCAGTAGCACGGCAAGCAAGGTGCCTAACAAGGGCTGAACTAAGAGCGTAGAGGAGGCCAGAACACCTCCTAGCTTGCTCAGGCCTTGAAACCAGAGCAGATAGGCCGCAAAGGTGGTCATGATGGCCAGCCAGAGCACGCTCAACCAGATGTTGCCGTTCATGTGTGGCCAGCCCGTGTGCCATACTTCCCAGCCTGCTATGGGTATCCAGAAGACAGTACTGCCCACGATGGCCGCCGAGGTAATCAAATAGGGAGAGTGTTTGGTGAGCAGGGTTTTTCCGCGAACCGTGGTAAAGGCCTCAAAGACTAGCGATAAGATGACAAGCAGATCCCCTATAATGCGGTTAAGGCCTCCGCCCGCGGGTAGGACCGGGATAAGGCCCTGACCTACTACCAGGTAGACGCCGATGAGCCCGAGCAGCAAGGCCAGGAGCGTGCTTTTTTTAAACGGTTCGTGCAAGAGTAACCAGGCCAGCGCTGAAGTAAAAATGGTTTCTGCTGTAATCAGTAGAGCAACATCGGCGGCCGTTGAGAGAGCTAGACCACCAAATTCGAGCAGCTTGTTGATAAAAAAACCTGTAAGGGTCATTTGCGCCAGTTGGGGTATATCCCGACGCGTGAGTCGTGCGGTTCGCAATTGAAAAATAAGTATTGGTAACAAAAAGATGGCCGCCAGACCCAGGCGTAGGACGAGC
Organism: Ktedonosporobacter rubrisoli; assembly: GCF_004208415.1. Taxonomy (GTDB): domain Bacteria; phylum Chloroflexota; class Ktedonobacteria; order Ktedonobacterales; family Ktedonobacteraceae; genus Ktedonosporobacter; species Ktedonosporobacter rubrisoli. The sequence goes on from NZ_CP035758.1 coordinate 2,169,742, forward strand.
ATCATGGTGACCGAGAGCCCTTCCAGGGCAAATTTGGAGGCCGCGAAGCCGGTTGCCCATAATGCGTTGGCCAGGATTAAGAATGACCAGGGAAGTGCCACAGACTTAGACGAACGAGAGGACATACGGTTATCCTTCTTTTGTGAAATAAGCGCTGCCAATTGTTCAGCAGAGAGTAGCTTAGCTCCGCCGCTGCAGCCCAGGAAATAGGCGTTTCGTGGCTGACAGCATGTTTTATCGAAGCGTTACGATATTTCTATTGTTAGAATAAAAGTGCTTTGCTTACTAATTCATCTTTTCTTTGCCGCCTGTTGTGCGGAAAAAGAAAGCCCGCGCGGTCGCTACTTGGCATACTACGTATCAGCCGAACCTTCTGGGGCCCGGGTTACAGAAGTCTCCGGGCTCTTAAGCAGCTCCTCTTTGACAGTTGTAAGGGCGATAGAGGTAATGGTGTGAGTAACGCCAGGCAAGCCACGAATTTGCGAGAGCAGCGTACGCAAGGTCTGGGGTGAGACCGTACGCACTTTTAGGATGTAGCAATCTTCTCCGCTGACATCGTGGCATTCAAGAATCTGGGGTTCCTGCAAGATGAACTCTTCAAAGCGCTTTGTGCCTTCTGGCGTTTCGTGCATGCCAACGCGGATAAATGCCGCCAGCCCACGGCCAATCTTCTCAGCATTCAGGCGCGTTGTGTAGCCTTCGATGATGCCCTCACGCTCCAGGCGCTGAATGCGTGCGTATACAGCCGGACCTGTGAGCTCTATCTTCTTGCCAATAGCCGTATGTGAGAGGCGACCATCAAGACACAGCAGATCTAGAATTTTGAGATCAATATCATCAAGCGTCATAAACTTTGATTTCCTAAAATAAATGGCGAAGGTAATTTGGATATTTAAATTATAGCCATATATATTTTAGAAATCAATAGTTTGTAAGTGGGCAAAAATAAATTGCTTAGCATTATCGGTGGTGTTCAGGGAGCAATGCCCCAGACCGTAAGCAGGTTCCAGATGGCTTGAAAATCGGGAGCCTGCATCTCGCGCCTGGCCTGTTCGCAGATCATGTCATACTCAGGCGTGAGGCAACCCCATTTCTGCAGGAAAGGGCGAAAATTGCTGAACATATGCGACCAATCTTCGTAGTAAGCCTGTCCCTCGGGAGTTCCTGCGCGGTATTCTAGCGCATAAGGTCTTTGCTGGATTTGCTGATAGCCGTGGATTTGTAGCAAATTGGGCAGGCGCGCTGTCAGACCATCCGAGCTTGGAGTAAAGAGGTGACCCGCCTGGTGCAAGGCGCATACAAGCATCTGCTGGAATCGCCTGAGCGCCGGGCTTGTGCTCTCGTGAATATGCTCGGTATCGGTGATACGTAGTACGCCACCTCTACGTGCGATGCGCCTGGCTTCCGTGAGCAATTTCGACCAATCCCAAGTGCGCAGAAAGCTTGAGCCTGCGCGCAAGTTGACAAGATCAAAGTAGCCAACAGGAAATTCAAGAATTAGCAGGGCGTCCATCACAAAAAACTCAACTCGCTCGCTGAGCAGCTGGCTCTCGGCTTGCTTGCGCGCATATTCGATAAAATTGCGGTTAATGTCTATGCCGATCACAGAGAGCTCTTGATAGCGCTGAGCAACTTCAATAGCCCAGCCTCCTGGACCACAGCCAATATCCATAACTCTGCGCCGGGGCGTGAACTCGGTTTGCTCTGGCCAGATGCCACCCATGGATGCTGTGATCATTCGATCCTGCATGGCCAGGCGCTGGAGCTCAGCTACGTTTTGTTTGTTCTTGACAATATAGGTGCCAGCAATCTCTTTCCGGGCCTTCTGGCTTTCCATAACCCTTAATGCTCCTTCGAAATTTTATTGCTTGCTATGCCTCTCATTGATTATAGATGGGCCTTTTCGATTTGTCGAGGGTTCATTTTAGCAGCGTAGAGCTTTCCAGCTCTCTAAAAAGGGATTGCTAAGGGCTCGTTCACTTAATTGCGGCGTGAGCCCAATTATTCCCTCCTCCTGGAAGCAAAAAAGACTTCTATAGCTTGAAAGAAATCTAAACGCAAATAACTGCTTTTCCAGGTCTCTACCTTGCATTAGAATTGAATACTTGACTCTGAATGAGGCTGATGAGAAAATACTAGACTAAATGGGGAGCCTTAATTTGAGAGACAGAAGAAGTATGATATAGTAAAAAATCTAGAAACTTTGCTGTTGGGGAAGGAGTCATGTCCATTGAAGCCTTTCAAGCTAAAGCTAGATAAAGAGGCCAGGCAATCTTCTCGCAAAATAGATTACGGCAGCGCGGGAAAGGGGCTATCAAGGAAAAACGACACTGATGCTATCGCTGAAGCTTCTCCCGAGAATCTCACCGGCAGCATTCCAGTTGAAGCCGAAGAACTTTCCGCTAAAGAGCCGCAGAAATATACGTGGCCTGGGTGGCAGCGGCTTTGGCTATGGATACCCTTCTGGATACTTATTATCCTGGCAGCGTTCCTGCGCTTCTGGCACTTAGGGGATCGTCCCTTACATTTTGACGAGAGCGAACATGCCCATTACTCCTCAGTTCTTTTACAAAATTTGCAACACTGGTCCTGGTGTTACGGCTTAAACCACGCTCCGGCAAACTATGCCTGTTATCAATATAATCCCCTGTTGCATGGTCCCTTTCAATTTCACATCATTGCCCTGGTCTATCAAATCAGCCAATGGCTAGGCGTTCCAGACCACGGTGTGAATAACACGACGGCACGCATAGCGGCAGCCCTTCTGGGAACTGTCATCGTGGGCTTGCCCTATTTCTTGCGGGACTATCTGGGAAACATTGCAGCCTGGCTCGCCAGTTTCTTTCTCGCCGTCTCGCCCAGTATGGTATATTTTTCGCGCTTTACGCGTGAAGATATCTATATGGCCTGTTTTACCTTAACGCTCGTTGTGGCTATTGCTCGCTATATGCGTGAGCAGAAAATACGCTGGATTATCCTGGCTGCTGCTAGTTTTGCGCTTTCCTACGCTACGAGTGAGGCCACCTTTCTCACTATAGCCATCTTCGGCAGTTTCCTGGGAGCCCTGATTGTCTAGGAGATTGGGACCAAGTTTTCGCTACCTGCCCGGCTTCTCCATGGAGCTCGGTCGCACCTTTTCCCACGCACATTTGCCCCATTAGCTGTGCTCCTCTATTTTTTGCTCGGTGGCCTTGCCGCAAAAATATTCTTTTCCATCTTAGAGGAGCTTTCGATATATATCAATGCCCATACGCCTATGGCTGATGGCTATCTGGCAAATATAGAGTACATTACGGTCAGGATAATTCCCTGGGTGGGCATCTCCTTGAGTCTTTACGTTCTAAGCGTGTTAATACGTGAGATGCTGGGCAAATTGATGTTGCCTGGACAAACGCGCCTGGCACGCAGTATGGATGCACGTATGCAGCCGGTACTACATACGCTCTTGACGCTGCCCTGGACGCATTGGTTCTTCCCTTTGATCGTCGGCTGGACTATTTTTCTGCTGCTGTTTACCGTGATGTTTACCCATATCGCCGGAGGAATCGGCGACGGGATATGGAAAGGTCTCTACTATTGGCTAGAGCAGCAGCATGTCGAGCGTGGCGGCCAGCCCTGGTACTACTATCTGCTCTTGATCCCTCTCTATGAGCAGATTGGCGTCATTTTTGGCATCGTTGGCTGTATCCGCTGCCTGCTGAGGCCTGATCGCTTTCGCCTGTTCCTGCTTTACTGGTTCCTGGGTGATTTCGTGATCTATTCCTGGGCCGGCGAGAAAATGCCCTGGCTCATGATCTTTATGACGATGCCCATGCTGCTGCTGGCGGCCATTGGACTAGAGCCATGTGTGCGCCTCTGCTCTAGCTTTATCCTTCAGATCTATTCCTGGGCTAAACGTGTGCTAAGAGGACGAGAACAGGCATCAGCTCCCGTGCTACCTGCGCAACAGCCTCTTCGCAGAAGATACGGCTCTATCGTGGCTGGGAGCCTTGGGGTCCTTATCGCTCTGTTCGCCTTGTTCCTTACCCTGCAGAATATGTATGAGGTCAATTATGTACATGCGGCCGATGGGCCCCATGAAATGATGGTCTATGTGCAGACTCCTCCCGATATTGACGTTGTAATGAAGCGCATCGCCGCCATCGATCAAAAGGATTTTGGCGGTCGCCAGCAAGTGCATATCGGCGTTACCAGCGATGCAGAATGGCCGCTTGTCTGATATTTACGCGATTATCCCAATGTGTGCTATAGCTTCCCAACTGGTTGCCCCTCCTGGAAAGGTACAGTTCCGATTATCATTGCGAGCGGAGACGATCCCTATGACTCTATCAACGCGTACGCCCCGGCTGGTGGGAACTATATATACCACATCTACCATCTGCGGACATGGTGGGACGAAGGCTATAAGCTGCCAGCTTGTCACCCGAGCCAGAAGCCAGGCATGACCTGCAGCAATCCTGCCCTCGGGAGTGGCGTTGGCCCCTTGCTCTGGCTGAGCTATGGAGATAATCCGCCTCCAGGTGCGCAATTTAATCTCGGGCTGGCACTTCAACGTCTCTGGAACTGGTGGGAATATCGTCGCCCCTTTGGCAGCACTGATGGCGCTTATGATATGGAATTGTTTATCCGCTTACCCTACTCCCACTAGGAGGAAGCGCGAGAAGATATGAGGCCGCTCTGCCTGGCTTTATGCTTTCTTCCTGCTTGTGCAGTAGGGCTCGTTTTGTCCAACAGCTGGCATTTTATCCTTTGAGGGTGGCTTGACAGGGCTCGTTTTCTCTGGTAATATTTGCTCAACGAACGTTGAATGAATGTCTGTAATGGAAATGAGTGGTGGGTAGAGTATGCCTAAAGAAAAGGATCGAGTGACCAGTCGCGATATCAAGGCCCAGGAGCGGCGAGAGCAAATTCTTGCCGTTGCGAAGAAGCTGTTTGCCGAGAATGGCTATCATGCCACCTCTATGCGAACGCTCAATAAAGCGCTGGGTGTAGCTGAGGCATTGACCTATCACTATTTTCCAGGAGGGAAATTGGAAATTTTGCAGACCATTATACGAGAAGGTCGGGCCGCAAGATTTGCCGAAATTGAAGCTCTAGCCTCTCTGTTTCGTGATGACCTTTCATTGCGGGAGGCCCTCTTGCTTGCTGCTCGTGTCGGCACCACAATCTTTACAGCTGATAGAGAGTGGTTTCAGATTGTGATGCGGGAGAGAAATTGGCTGCGACGAGAGGAGTGGATAACTGCTCTGGGTGCAGGCGATACTCCCTTGCAATTTCTTTACGATTTTTTCGCTCGGCGGATGGCGCAGGGAGAGCTACGCGAAATGGATCTGCGTTTTGCCTTCATGCAGTTTTTTGCTGGGATTACTGTCTATTCTCTCATTGTAGAGGATGATAGTGCCAATGTTACACGCTACATCGAACGATTGGTTGATTTCACTGCCAATTTATGGTCCAAGTGAGGCCTAACAACTTTTTTTTGTCTTTAAAATTCAACGAACGATCAATGAAAAAAGAAGGAAAATCATGGAGAAAAAATCGAGTGTCGATGTGCTGATTATCGGGGCCGGACCGGTTGGTTTGACCCTGGCGAATAGTCTTGCCCGCTGTGGCGTTTCCGTACGCATTATCGAGCAAGGCGAGACGCTGCAACGCGAAGTGCGTGCGAAAGGGCTGAAGCCACGTACAGAGGAAATTTTTGAGGATCTGGGTGTCCTCGCTAAGATTCATGTGCGTGGTCAGCGTAATCCGCTGATGCGCTTCTATCAGCGAGAGCGACTTGTGCGTGAGCTTGATCCCGCATCCGAAGAGGCTAATCAACCAACCGCTGATGCGCCCTATCGGGGTACATTATGGATCGGGCAAAACAATACACAGGCCGTGTTGCAAGAAAGTCTGGCTCAAAGGCATGTACAGGTGGAGTTCGATAGCCACCTGTCAACGGTAACACAGCAGGATGGCAACGTGCTGGCGCAAGTTACTCACGCCGGTGAGACGGAGATGATCCAGGCCCGTTACCTGGTGGGCTGCGATGGGGGACACAGCAGCGTCCGTCACCTCGGCGGGTTTTCGTTCCTGGGCGAGACGTTAGAGGGGGAGTGCTATCTCAACGCCGGTGTCGAGTTAGAGGGATTGGACCCTCACACCGGGCACTATTGGCTGGATGCACCAGAAGGATTGCTGGGTCTCACGTACCTGCGCTACGATCAGCAGTGGGTGTTTCAGGCTCGTTTGTCTTCGAATGCAGACGATCTTTCAGCTGAAACCTGCCAGCGCATTTTCGATGAGCGCACAGGACTACCGCATGTAAAGATAAACGGTATGCACTGGGCCTCTCTCTGGCGACCGAATATTCGTATGGTTGAGCAGTATCGCCATGGTCGGATCTTTCTTGCCGGAGATGCGGCCCATGTCCATTCCGGTGCAGGCGGCCAGGGTATGAACACCGGTATTGGCGACGCCTACAACCTTGGCTGGAAACTGGCAGCCGTTCTGCATGGTGCCCCTGAGGACTTACTGGAGAGCTACCATGCTGAACGCTTTCCCGTGGCTCAAGGCGTTCTGGCTTCCACGACCAGCTTTCACGAGAAATTAACCCGTCCCAATTCTGGAAATACGCAAAATTTTATCAAGGCCTCGTTGAGTAAAGATGCTGATCTCTCACAACTTGGTATTACTTATCGAGGCGGTCCCCTGGCTTGCGATATTGATGACGCAACAGGCATTCGCGCGGGAGATCGCGCGCCAGATTCGCCCTTCATCTTTGCCTCTAACGGGCAGCGTGGTCGGCTCTTCGAGCTGTTTCGTGGGACGCATTTCACGCTGCTTACCTTTGCCGATGGGCCTGTCTTACAACTAGCTGATCGCTACAAAGATATCGTGCATACGTATAACATCAGTCGTGGAGTTAACGTCTCTACTTCCTCTGATCACGCGTTGCTCGACATCGATGGCTACGCCTACCATTTTTATGGTATTCGGCGAGACGCTGTGATCCTGGTGCGGCCCGATGGTTACATCGGGCTAACCGCCGGCGGCTTTGAGGTGCAGCCGATCAACGCTTATCTGCACAAGGTAACTGGTCGATAAGCATGGCATGGAGTTAGTCTTTTCTGGAAGCGAATGGCCTCTATCCCTTACCGGCTCCTGGCCCTCGCTTCCGTGCTCCTGGATCTTCCATTCAGCTGTGCCGCCTGGTCTCAGCCTCTGCTGTGGTTTGCACATATATCTCCCCATTTCGGTGAGGATATGGCAAACCGCAGCTCTGAAATCACCGCTGTACATCGTTGGCACGGTGCCTCTCTTTTCTCCATCATTTTCTTCTATCATATTTTTGGCCAGGCACAGTCTGATAATATCACTGATCCGTCACTTTTTGTAAGGCGCTATCTTGCAACGCAAGATACTGTGTGCTATACTCTCCACCAGTATATTGTATTGCAAGAGAGTGAAAGGACGACCCTTGTGGAGGCACGCTTGACCCAATTGCTCAAGGGCACGTTGGATATGTGCCTGCTGGCCACCATTGCGCAGCAGCCATGTTATGGCTATGAAATGGTTCAACGCCTGGCCCAGCAAGGACTCGCGCTAGTGAGCGAGGGGAGTATCTATCCGCTTCTCAGCCGCCTGCAACGGCAAGGCTATCTGGAAGGATATCTCGTTCCCTCAACGGATGGCCCTCCGCGCAAATACTATCGTCTTCTCCCTAAAGGAGCTGAACAATTGGCCCAGTGGCAGGCTGAGTGGGAAAGCTTTGCCCAGGCCGTTTCACAGATTGTGAAAGGAGCACATGTTGATGTCGATCCTCGATCAGCCCATCCGCAGCCAGATTTGCGATCTCAGTGAGGCCTGTGGAAGGTACTGGGAACTGCGGGGAATTGCCCAGGAGCACAGAAACGAGATGAAGCTGGAATTAGAGCAACACCTTCTTCAGGCTGCGATGGATGGAAAAGCGCCGGAAACTGTGGTTAGTTTTCATCCTGCCGCCTTTGCCGAAGCATGGGCCAGAGAAATGCATCCTCATGCCTGGCGCGCGGGGGAGCTGCTCCTGTCCGGGCTGGTCTATGCCTTGAGCGTCATCAGTACCATCGCCCTCGCTGAACCTTTCCTTGCCCATAGAGCTTCCTTCACCTTGACCCTGTTTACCGCCTTTGTGCTGGGAGGCTTTGGGGCGGCTACACTCTTGCTGCCGCTGGCGGGCTTCCTCGCGCTGCGCATCAGAAGGCGCACAGAGCGGAGCATGCTCCTGGCCGCGGTTTTTGTTCTGGGGGCGCTGGTCGCCCGTTTGGGAGGAATGCGCGTGAATTGGAGCATGCCCTTACTTTCCTGGAATTGGCAGCTGACCATCCTGTTAGCTACCCTGACCATAGGGCTGGCTTCCCTTGAGTGCTGGAGGCGAGCCTCACACGAGCCCCTTTCCTCTGGCCGTCTGGGAATGTTATGGCGCTCTCTGCTGCTGTTGGCAGGCAATGTGGTCATGTTCGACCTGTTACTGGGTATGAGCAGTGTCGTGGTCTTTAACGTCTGTATGCTGACAGGCAGGATGCTTTGACTGAACTTGAGCGCAAGCTGCCTTCAGCTTCTTCTATGACGAAACGAGTGTGAACTATGGTAGATAGCGCAATTCCTCTCGCTTTTCTCATCAATTGGGGCTGGCTTCAGATTGGCCCGTATATTCATCTGAATATCAACCCGGTTCTTTTCGCCTTTGGTCCGCTGGCCCTGCATTGGTACGGCCTGATGTATGTAGTTGCTATCGTGATGGGCCTCTGGCTGCTTCGCAGGTACATCGCTCGCCAGGGGATCAAAGAGGAGCAGGTATATCATATGCTCTGGTGGTGTATAGTGGCCGGTGTGCTCGGCGGGCGTCTCTATTTTGTCATCCAACAGCCGAACCTGGTGCAGGATTATCTGCTGAAACCTCAGCATATCCTGGCTACCTGGGAAGGTGGCATGGCGTTTTTCGGGGCGGTCTTTTTGATCATACCGGTACTGTTCTGGCGGGCTCTCAAAGAGCGACTCAATCCCCTTGTCGTCCTTGATGCTGGTGCGCTCTTCGCCGCCGTTGCGCATCCCTTTGCTCGCCTTGGCAATATCATTAATGGCGATATCATTGGCTATCCCAGCACGCTGCCCTGGTCTACAGTGTATGACAATCCGGCAAGCCTGGCCTGCCAGAACCCAGCCGCAGGCATCTGCCATGTACCGGTGCAGCCGGCCGCTGCCTACGAAATCCTGTTCAACCTCCTCCTGATTGCGATACTCCTGCCGCTAGCCCGGCGCTATCGCCGCCCCGGAATGCTCTTGCTCACCTATCTGGGTGGCTATGCCATAACCCAGTTTCTTGTCTTCTTTACCCGCGCGAATGCTGTTGTACCGCTCTTTACGCTGGATTGGGGACTCAAGCAAGCCCAATGGACCTCGCTCATTGTCTTGCTGTTTTTGATTCCACTGACGGCATGGGTATGGCGCTGGCGTTTTGCTCAGCCTGTTCCGCAAGGAGAGATATCCGCAACCTACGGCATGCCCTTGCCGAAGCGCAAGGCGACGCGAGCAAAAGTTGAGGATGAAACCATCAAAGTTTTTCCTCTTGAGTAGCCGCCATGTGGCATTTGGGGCCGGCCCTCTCTAGTTCCACTCTGAAAGTTTCAGAGGAAGCACGAGAGCAAAATGAGTTTGAAGAGACCATTTTCGATCCGCGTAAGCGCGAAAAAAGTACACATCTCTACCGGAGAACAAGAAAAAGCGCCTTGATGTGTGGGCGGCGATCCAGCGCTTTGTGATCCATGCCCACGATCTGGCTCACCCTGGAGACGGTGACTTTCTTCCCTTGTGACATGAGTTCTTCGATAACTTGCTCAACACAGCTGACCAGTTCGTTTTCGCGTCGCTGTTTGGCCTCGTTTTGTGCTGAGTATCAGTAAACGTAAACTGTAGCGGCTGGCTTCTGTACTCTTGTATGGTTGGATCGCGGTCGAAGAGGAGGGTCAACTTGCGTTCCTGGAAGGATTCGCATTGGACGGTTTCATCAGCTTTGCTGGTGATAGAGTAGCGCAGATTAGTATCGATGGGTGCAACACGCCTGATGTTGCCTCTTGGTGGCTTGCGTTTGAGGGCCATTGTCGCTGTTCCTCTTTACTTTCCTTCCTCCAGCTTTTCTTTTTGTTGCCCTAATGCGAAGGAACGCTTTGTCTGTTTGCGTATCAGTGTCTCTGTCCTATCCATAAACAACTCAAGCGCTACCTCTGCATCTTTCTCTTTGTACGGTCCTCGTTTTGTACCAAACCAATTGTATTCTTGGGCAAGATCTTCCGAAGTCAGATACAAATCGCGACTGTGCTCTCCAAATTTGTAGTAATTTGCTAGCGCAGTCGCTATGGTGACGACACCACTGAGCAGCGCTGGTGCTAGTTTTGGAACTTCGGGAATGCCCACAATGACTGTAACCAGGGCCGCCCCTACAAAAATGGTAATTTGGAGGATATGATGAATGAGCTTCTGCATGGACGATCGTTTCTCGTAGATGCGAACGAGAGATAAGACATGTGCTTGATATATCTTTACAGGAGTTTCAAGCGGCTGCTTATTTTGAGGATCAGCGAGAGTGTATGCTACAGAGGAGGCATGTTGTGCTTGTTGTAGGAGTTGCCAGCGAGTTTTGTTGGACCCTGGAATCATCGCCTGTTGACTTGCTGAGCGGGCAAGTACCGAAGCGTGGTCAATTTGTTTCTTCGTGCTGCTATCTGACATATCATACCTCCCTAAGCAGTGGTAAAATTACCCTACAAGGTAGACGATAGGGAAGAGACTTTTCCGCGCTTACGTTGAAGGTTTTTTACTCTCCTGATGTACTTTTTTCGCGCTTGCGTTGAAAACTTACACACTCATTATGTTTCCTTGTCCTGCTTCCCGGCTATATCGCTTAACTGGCCGGCAACCAACCTGGCGGAAACGCATCAATAACTTCTCTTGATCCTTTCTATAGATTGTACTTGTTTTTGAGTGGACCCCTTTCTTTCTTTATTATTAATAAAATGAAGGAAAGCAAACACATTCTAAGATAATGCCAGAGTCCCATAATACTGGGAGGGACGATGTGTCGTTCAAGAGCTTAAAATGGAGAGAATGTGAAGAAAAAGGGGACAGAGATAATAACAGGCTATTTACCGATGAGGAGATAGAGAAGTGATATACATCACTTTGACATAAAGTATCTTCGTGGCGCATACTGGCTTAAAGGAAAAGCACTGATCGTTTTATCATGGTAGAGGAGGAATAGTTATGTTTAGCAGCGCTTTCCTGTCAGCCTCTCCCTCCGGTCTCGGCGATACGCCAGGGGAGATCCTGCAAGTCTTTATCGCACCTTTGGGCCCGCAGGTAGCCTATCACCAACAGGAATGGCGGGCCCTCCTCAACTGCATGTTTTACATGCTCATAAGTGGCAGCACCTGCGAGGCGCTGCACTCTCTAGCATTATCTTCTCCTCTTCCTGCAGATGGCGACGCAAAGGCGTCTGAGATCGCGTGTCGGAAGCTCTGCGCATGCGCTGGCTTGTCACAAGAAGGCCGGAGTGCTCGTAAGCTTGATCCTATGAAGCTCTGCCTGGTTTAGAAGTACAGGTGAGATTATCCAGAAGACTGAAAGGAGATTGAAATGCTGCCTTCATCCCGAGCTTTTCTGCTCGACGTGGACTTGCAACCTGGCAAGCCCCCGATACTGCGAGCCGAGGCCACCGGGGACCCGCTGAACTGGGTGGCCGAGCACCGGGAGGAGCTACGTGCCGTTGCCTGCGAACACGGTTCGGTCCTGGTGCGTGGCCTTGCTCTGCGCGGCGCTGACAAGATCGGCGCCATCTTCAGACATTTGGCGAATACTCTGATGTGTGAGAGGGAAGCTTTTGCATCCCGGCGGATCTACTCTGACGGCGTGTACTCCTCATCGGCGTGGCCGGCGAATCAACCGATGTGCATGCACCATGAGCTGAGCTATAGAATTGAGTTTCCCGGCCTGATGCTGTTCGCTTGTCTTGGCGCGCCCAGCCATGGCGGCGTAACCGGGGTAGCCGATGCGGCAGCCGTGCTCAATGCCTTGCCTGCCGAGTTGGTCAAGCGCTGCATGCAGGAGGGCTGGCTGCTCACGCGCAACTACAACGACGAGATCGGCGCGTCCTACGTTCAGGCCTTCGGCACCGAGGACCGTGGGGCAGTCGAGCGCTACTGCCACGCCAATGCAATCGAGTTTGAGTGGCAACCTGATGGTGGATTGCGTACCAGACAGCGCCGCAGTGCCATCGTGCGCCACCCGGTCACCGGCCAGCTCTGCTGGTTCAACCAGATTGCATTCCTCAATGAGTGGACGCTGGACCCTGAGGTACGTGAGTATCTGATAGATGTCTACGGCGAAGATGGGCTACCATTCAATACCCGTTTTGGCAATGCTGACCCGATTGGCGAGGATATTGTGCAGTTGCTCAACCAGGTCTACGAGGCCAATACCAGGCGTGAGCCGTGGCAAGTTGGCGACCTGACGCTCGTAGATAACATCAGTACCGCGCACAGTAGGGAGGCCTTCGAGGGGCCGCGCGAAATACTCGTTGGGCTGGCCGATGCAGTGCACCTGGCCGATTGTTCACCAACTGTGGAGGTGGCAATCAGATGACTACTACCCATTCCACTACAAGCGAGGCCTTCCTACCGAGGCCGTCAGTGCCATCGTTCGCAGTGATCCCCGGCGCTCAGGTCCAGCGGGCGTTGCAGGGACGCGAGAAGCAGATCGTGGAGCTGATAGAGTCTATTTACCGGCTACATGGTGCCGGTGATTCGGTGAATCCGCCGTCCTACTTCCTACGTTTCCCCGACCGTCCATCCGACCGGATCATTGCGCTGCCTGCCTCGGTCGGAGGACGCGTGCTGGTGGATGGTCTGAAGTGGATCTCCAGCTTCCCGCAGAATGTGGCGGAGGGCATTCCGCGAGCCTCGGCTGTAATGATTCTCAATGACCATGACACCGGCTATCCGTTCGCTTGCCTGGAAAGCTCAATCATCAGTGCTACAAGAACTGCGGGCTCGGCGGCGTTGGCTGCTAACTGGCTCAGTCGTGACCGTCCGCGGGCGAAACGTGTTGGCTTCTTTGGCGTGGGCTTGATTGCCCGTTACATCCATACCTTCCTGACTGCCACAGGCTGGTCATTTGATGAGCTCGGCGTTTATGACCTGTCAGCCGCTAGTGCGGCTGGCTTCTGCGCTTACTTGAAGCGATCAGGTACTACAGGCCACATCACCGTATGTGATAGCGCTGAGCGCTTAATCCGTTCCAGCGATCTGATAGTCTTTGCTACCGTTGCTGGTCAGCCGCATGTCAAGGATGTGCAATGGTTTGCACATAATCCGCTGGTACTGCATATATCGTTGCGCGATCTTGCGCCGGAGATCTTGCTTGCTTCGACCAATATCGTCGATGACGTCGAGCACTGTCTCAAAGCCAACACCGCGCCACATCTGACCGAACAGCTTACTGGCAGCCGAGACTTTCTTAGCGGCACGTTGGACGATGTGATGGCCGGGAGGGTGACGATACCGGCAGAGCGGCCAGTGATATTCTCTCCGTTTGGCCTTGGCGTGCTTGATCTCGCGGTCGGCAAGTACGTCTACGATGAGGTAGCTCGCTCCGGCGAACTGCATATCATCGACGACTTCTTCCACGAGTTACGTAGATACGGTTGAACTGATGACTGTTCTGCTGTATATAAGGAGATAATTATGTCTATTATATCCATTCCCCAGGCCTTCAATGAGGAGGACCTCTACATCGACCTTCAGCCGATCTTCGGGCATTCGCTCTTCCTCAAGTGTGAGGGCTTCAACTTCGCTGGCTCGATCAAGTTGAAGGCGGCAGCCGCGATGGTGGAGGCCGCCGAGCGGGATGGAAGCTTGAAGCCGGGATCGATTCTTGTCGAGTCCTCATCTGGAAATCTGGGTGTAGCGCTGAGCATGATCGCGGCAAGCAAGGGCTATCGCTTCCTGTGTGTGACTGACATCCGCTGCAATCGAGCAACCAGGCAGTTGATTGAGGCGTTGGGTAGCCAGTTGCACATCATCGCTGAGCCGGATGCCAAAGGTGGGTTCCTTGGGGCGCGGATTGCCTATGTCCAGGCGCTATGCTCCTCCGATGATCGGTATGTGTGGCTCAACCAATACACCAATCATAACAACTGGAAGGCGCACTACCACACGACGGCCCCGGCGATTGCTCGTCAATTCCCGAACCTTGACGTGTTGTTCGTTGGCGCTGGTACCACCGGAACATTGATGGGTTGTGCGCGCTACTTCAAAGATCGGCATCCGTCAGTGCGCATCGTCGCTATAGATGCAGTTGGCTCAGTGATCTTCGGTGGCCCATCTGGTCGCCGCATGATTCCCGGCCTTGGTATGGGAGTTCATCCGCCGTTGCTCGATGCATCCTATGTGGATGAAGTGGTAATGGTTGAGGAGCCGGATAGCATCCGTGCCTGCCATCGCATGGCTAGAAGAGGCTTCCTGCTCGGCGGTTCCACCGGCACGGTAGTTAGTGGCGCGCTCAGCTGGTTGGCCGAGCATGACAGGCATAAAGAACTTAGCGCCGTGACCATCTCCCCGGATCTCGGAGAGCGCTATCTCAATACCATCTACCAGCCTACCTGGCTGAAGGAGGTGTACGGCGAGGATGTGTTCAACTTTGCTGAATTGAACCTCGATTCTGCTGTGCCGAAGCGGCAGCCAACCGCGCCACAGGCTCGCTGACGTCGTGCTCGTCACGACGCTGAGGAATCGGCGTTACTATCAAATGCAAGGAACAACTATGATAGAAAAATCAATCGGGCGCTTTATATCCGATGCGACAATCGACATTGAAAAAGGCTTTGCGGAGGTGCTGGCCAGCGTTGTACGTGTCGAGCAAGTGTCGGTTGATAGCGATTTCTTCAATGATCTGGGGGCCAACTCGCTGGTGATGGCCCAGTTCTGCGCACGACTCAGGAAACGAGCGGACCTGCCGTCAGTGTCGATCAAGGACGTCTACCAGCACCCAACAATCAGAAGTTTGGCGGCGTCGCTCGTAGATGCTGCGCCTACTCCTACCCCTGTTGAGCAGCCGGACTCGACGGCACAGACTGTGGCCGTGACACGGGCCAGCACGCTGCAGTACGTTCTTACCGGGGTGCTGCAGTTTCTGATCTACTTTGTATATGCCTGTATGGCCGGATTTGCCCTCGATCTGGGCTATGGCTGGATAGCTGCCGGTTCCGATTGGGGAGTTGTCTATCTGCGATCAGTTCTCTTCGGCGGCTCACTCTTCGTCAGCATGTGTGGTTTCCCGATCCTTGCCAAGTGGGTCCTTATCGGTCGCTGGAAAGCCAGCGAGTTCCCGGTCTGGAGCCTGGCCTACGTACGCTTCTGGACTGTCAAGGCGCTGGTCCATGCCAACCCTATACTTTTCTTCGTCGGCTCGCCTCTCTATGTGCTGTACCTGCGGGCTCTCGGTGCGCGCATCGGCAAAGGTGTCACGATCCTTTCCCGCGCTATTCCTGTCTGCACTGACCTGCTCACAATAGGCGATGATACGATAATCTGCAAAGAAGCGTCCTTCCTCTGCTATCGGGCGTATGCTGGGCGTATTCAGCTGGGTTCGGTTGCTCTGGGCCGAAACGTGTACATCGGCGAGAAGACCGTGCTCGACATCAACACCTCGATGGGCGATGGGACGCAACTCGGCCACACCTCCTCGCTACAAAGTGGTCAGGTTATCCCGCCCGGTCAGCATTGGCACGGCTCCCCGGCCCAGCCCACGCACCTTAATTACTTGAGGGTCGAGCCTGCCAACCTCAGCACATTGCGCCGCTTCAATGCTGGACTCATTCCGCTGCTCATAGTGTTCTTCGTGTACATGCCGCTGATCTTCATGGGTCCGTGCGCGCTGTTCAACCTGGAGCCAGCGCTGGCCCAACTGTTGACACCCAACGTTATTAGACTCACCGAGCCAACGCTCTACATCGATGCGCTAGGTCTTTCCCTTGTGGTGTTCTTCGGCGTTGGCATTGGCGGACTGGTCTTCGCCTTCAGCGTGCCGCGCCTACTGAACTACGCCATCAAGCCAAACAAGGTCTATCCGCTCTACGGCATCCATTACGAAGTGCATCGGGCGATCACCTTCCTGACGAATATAAAGTTCTTCAATCATCTGTTCGGTGACAGCTCCTATATCCTCAACTATCTGCGCTGCCTGGGGTACGACCTTTCCTATGCTGAGCAGACCGGGGCGAACTTTGGCTCGGAGCTGCAGCACGAAACCCCCTTCCTTAGTTCTGTGGGTCAGGGCACGATGGTTTGTGATGGGCTCTCGATCATGAACGCCGACTTCTCTAGCTCATCCTTCCGTGTGGCGCAAGTTTCGATCGGGGCCCACAACTTCTTAGGAAACAATATAGCCTTTCCTACGGGCGCCAGGACGGGTGACAACGTTCTGCTGGCGACGAAGGTGATGATCCCACTTGACGGCGATATTCGCGAGAATGTGGGTCTGCTGGGCTCGCCGCCCTTCGAGATTCCCCGCTCGGTGGAGCGCGATTGCCGATTCGACCATCTATGGAAGGACGATGAGCAGCGCAAACATCTTGCCGCCAAGAATCGCTACAATATCCGCACTATGGGCGTGGTTCTGTTCATACGCTGGCTGCAAATTCTCCTTTTTACCTTGTTCACCCTTGCGGCCGTCAATATCGACAATCTGCTCGGGCCGCTGGGAATCGCTGTGGATTTAACGCTTAGCCTGGTGGTTAGCACTGCCTACTATATTCTGATCGAGCGGATTACTGCGAGATTCCGCCCTCTGCAGCCGCAGTTCTGCTCCATCTATGATCCCTACTACTGGTGGCACGAGCGCCTCTGGAAGGCGCCTGATACATACCTCAATATCTTCAACGGTACCCCTTTCAAGAACTTAGTCTGGCGATTGCTGGGAGTGCAGATTGGCCGCAAGGTCTTCGATGATGGCTGCTACTTAACAGAGAGGACGCTTACCATCATTGGGGATAACTGCACGCTCAATGCGGGCTGCAAGATCCAATGCCACTCGCTGGAGGATGGTACCTTCAAGTCCGGCCATACCAGGCTCGGTACCGGTTGCACTCTCGGGATAGGGGCCTTCGTTCACTATGGTGTAACGATAGGCGATGAAGCGCTACTCGCTGCCGATTCCTTCCTCATGAAAGGTGAGGAGATTCCAGCACATGCCCAGTGGGTGGGCAATCCCGCCAGGCGCGCCGAACCACCAGGTCAGCAGGACTGCGCAGCCACCCACCTCGCCCTGTCACAGGCGCAGGAGAGCGAGGAACAATCGCGGTGAGCAAGCTGCCTTGCCCGAAGAATCCACTGACAAAATACCGGTTTATCTATCCCGGCCTGCGGCAAGCAGCCCTACGACGAGCGCTGAGTGGAGGAAAGACAAGATGAAAAAGCTACAGGAAGGGCCAATGAGGAAGCTAGCGGAACCCGATCGCGAGTTCTGGCATCATGTGCTTCTCACAGGCGGGTTTACTACAATACCGCGCTGGACCCTTACTCCGGTGAGGGGCGTTGCCTCGTATGAGGAGACGATCCCCGGTGAGCTTGTGGCGGCCTTGCGCAGCCTGGCCGACGAACTGGCAGTACCGCTCAGCTCTGTACTCCTGGCCGCGCATGCCCGGGTGCTCGCCACCCTCTGTGGCGAACGCGAGGTCACTACCGGCTACGTTGCCACGGCGGGGGCCGAGCCGCTGCCCTGTCGACTAACGACCGAAACCGCTGCGTGGCGGACCTTGCTGCTGGCCACCTATCGTGTCGAGGCAGAACTGCTGTCGCACAAGGACTTTCAACTCGCTGATCTCAGGCGCGAGCTGGGTCTGACGGAACCGTTGTTCGAGACAGTATTCGATCAGTTCGGTGACGATGGCGAACTTGCCGAGAATTGCGTGCTGCGGTTGGCAAGCGTGCAAAATGGTAGCGATCTTGGGTTGCGGCTGCGCTACCGGACCGAGATGCTTGACGCAGATAGCGCCGCAAGGATCATCGGATATCATCTGATGGCGCTTATGCTAATCGCCGCCGACCCGGATGCCGAGCATGAGCGGCAAAGCCTGCTCTCAGCAGAGGAGCGCCATTTCCAGCTTCAGAGGCTGGCTGGTCGGAAGCGAGAACTGCCGGAGCGCCGGGTTCACGAGCTGTTCGAGCAGCAGGTAGAGGCCCACCCGGAGGCCGTTGCAGCCAGGCACGGCGACCGCGAGTGGACCTACCAGGAGCTCAATACCCGGGCTAATCGGCTGGGGCGAGCTCTGTTGGCCCGTGGGCTGCAACGCGAAGGGATCGTCGCGGTCGTGATCGAGCGCAACCTTGATTGGCTGGCCTCTGTCCTCGCGATCTTCAAGGCTGGTGGCGTGTACCTGCCCATCGAGCCGCATTTCCCGGCAGATCGCATCGCGAATATGCTCTCGCGGGCCGAGTGCCGGCTTGTGCTGAGCGAACGCGGCAGCACGACCACGCTGGACCAGGCTCTCGCCTCGCTGCCCGCTGTTCAGGTGCTCTTTGTAGACGCTGCCTATGCGGAGGACCATGCCGCTAGTAATCTCGGCATTGAGGTAACGCCGGACCAGCTCGCTTATATCTACTTCACCTCTGGCTCTACCGGAGAGCCCAAAGGGGCGATGTGTGAGCAGGTGGGCATGCTCAACCACATGTGTGCCAAGATCGCTGATCTGCAGATCGGCGAGGGGCAAGTTGTGGCCCAGATTGCGCCTCAGTGCTTTGACATCTCACTGTGGCAACTGCTCTCCGCGCTCCTGGTTGGTGGACGGACTCTGATTATTGAGCAGGAGGTGATCCTTGACGTTCAGCGCTTCGTCGACAAGATCAGCGCAGGCCGGGTCAACGTGCTGCAGATCGTGCCCTCGTACCTCGAAGTTGTGCTGGCTTCTCTGGAGCAGCATCAGCGCGCGTTGCCAGACTTGCGCTACGTCTCAGTCACCGGCGAGGCGCTAAAGAAGGAACTTGTGCAGCGCTGGTTCGCCTTCGAGCCTGCCATTAAGCTAGTCAATGCATATGGGCTGACCGAGACGTCAGACGATACCAACCATGAGATCATGGAGCGGGTGCCGGACCGTGAACGGGTTCCACTCGGTCGTCCCATCCACAATGTGCACATCTACATCGTTGATGAGCATCTGGCGCTGCTCCCGCTTGGCGCCCCGGGTCTGATCGCCTTTGCCGGAGTTTGCGTTGGTCGTGGATATATCAACGATCCGCAGCGTACCAGACAGTCCTACCTTGCCGATCCTTACGACGAGGGTCAGCGGCTCTACCTGGGTGGCGACTACGGCCGCTGGCTGCCCGAGGGCAAGCTGGAGTTCCTGGGGCGGCGAGATAACCAGGTCAAGATTGCTGGCTTCCGCATCGAGATCGGCGAGATAGAGAATACCCTGCTGCGCGCGCCCGGTGTTCGCGACGGCGCCGTGGTGGTTGCTGAACGATCCGAGCATGGCAAACGCCTGATAGCCTTCTACACCGGGCCGCAAGCGCTGGAGCTCAGCGTCCTGCGGGATTGCCTGGGTGAGTCGCTGCCCACATACATGATTCCGGCGGCCTTCCACTGGCGAGAAAGTCTGCCGCTAACTGCCAACGGCAAGATCGATAGGAAGCGACTTTCGGCGCTGGCCAGAGAACTTGATATCGGCGAGGAAGATGCCCACGACACGCTGCTTACGCCAACCGAACAACGAATGGCAACAGCCTGGGCGGAGGTGCTGGGCGTCACGCAAGCGAGCATCGGTCGGCATGACAACTTCTTCGCGCGCGGAGGCACGTCCCTGTCTGCCGTGAGGTTGGCCATCATTCTGGAGCGTGTGGTAACCATCAAGGACGTCATTCGTCACCCGATCCTTGCCGATCTGGCCGGGCTGGTCGATGGCAGGAGCGTGCGGCAGCCTGCGGTGCCGCGATGACCTTGGACCGGAAGGTGCACTTTAAGAAGAGGCATCCAGTGTGCGACCAGGCAAACTCGATAGGGCTCATGGACTGTAAAACTGATGCTCTTCACTGTAGCCCTTGCTCCTGCATGGCCAGGAGCTAGAGCTCATCCTGGTCTGCTTTGTTCTGGCCAAGCTATGCCATAATTAAAGAGAACATCGGCTTGCTTTTCTTAGCAGAATATAGAAGTAAGGCAAGTTTTGTAGGATTGAAAGCTTGCTTGTTGTACCAACTGCATGCGTGTGCTACACTCGGCTTAAGGGCAAATGATATGCAGGAGGGCAGGGATGGCATCGTCTCCACTCACTATCAAGGCGGTATGTGCCTATGCCTTGCAGGATGCGTCAGCTTACCAGGCGCTAGAAGATCATCTCAGCGTTCTCATTCGTCAAGGACACCTCGCACTCTGGCATGAACCTTTGATCCCGCTCGGTGCTGAGCGAGAAGTGGAGCTTGAAACGCAGCTCCAATCCGCCTCCTTGTTCCTGGTCCTCGTCAGTCCTGCCTTGCTAGCCTCTAAAACCTGGACTCCTGAGCGGCTGCAGCAGATGATTGTTCGACAACAGGCCGGGAAGGTGCGCGTTGTGCCCATTATTCTGCGGCCCTGTGACTGGCAAGCCTCGCTGCTTGGAGCCTTCCAGGCCCTTCCGCTCGATGGTGCTCCGATTAGTGGTTCTAGCGATCCCGACGAGGCCTGGATGCAAGTTGTGTCAGGCGTGCGCCGCGTCCTGGAGGAACTGCCGATGCTCCCGGCGAGTGTTCCCCGCGCGCACTTGCCCAACGTTTGGATGATCCCCTACCCGCGCAATTTCTTCTTCCTGGGCCGCGATGAGCTCTTAGCGCAGCTTCACACCCGCTTGCAGAGCGGGCAGCCTCTGGTACTTTCGCATCCGCTGGCAGTTGGTGGCTTAGGTGGCATTGGTAAGACTCAGACGGCGGTTGAATATGCCTATCGTTATCATGGAGAGTATCAAGCGGTACTCTGGGCACGCGCTGAGAGCCGTGAGAGCCTGCATACTTCCTATACCCAGATCGCTAAGGAACTCCATTTGTCGCTTCAAGACGCCCAGGAACAAGAACTGATAGTTTGGGAAGTCAAGACCTGGCTGCAAGAGCGGCAGGGCTGGTTGCTCATCCTCGATAATGCCGATGAATTGAATGTGCTCAAGGGCTTTCTCCCGCCTGCTTTGGGCGGCCATGTGCTCATCACGACGCGCGCCGGAGCGACCGGGCGGCTGGCTCAACGTCTCGAAGTGCCCAATTTTACGCTACAAGAGGGAGCGCTTTTTCTCTTGCGTCGGGCTGGCCTCCTGGCGCCAGATGCTCCCCTGACGCAAGCGGCAGCTGAAGAGCAGGAGGTAGCTCGCGCAATTGCGCGTGAGCTGGGAGGCTTACCTCTGGCCCTGGATCAGGCCGGAGCCTATCTGGAAGAGACGGGGACGAGCCTTGCCGCATATCTGCATCTGTATCGGCAGTATCAGGCTGCCTTGCTTAATGAGCGCCGAGGGAGCATCGAGGAGGACCATCCAGATTCTGTCGTCATCACCTGGTCCCTCTCCTTCAGACGCGTCGAACAGAGAAGCTTAGCTGCGGTGCAAGTGCTGCGCTTCTGTGCCTATCTGGCTCCTGATGCTATCCCCCTGGACGTGCTGACAATTAGTCCCGATCCTATTGTTTCAGATCAGCTTGTCTTGGGCCAGGCGCTGGAAGCGCTGCGAGCCTACTCATTAGTCAGTATCGATCCAACCGCTCGCCAACTCTCGATGCATCGTCTCGTGCAGGCCGTCATCCGCCAGTCGCTTTCAGAAGATGAGCAGGCCGCCTGGATGCAGCGTGTTGTAATGATCCTTGCCGGAATCTTCCCCAATCCAGAACTGCTAGAAAAGTGGCCTGAATGTGAGCTCTACTTGCCTCATGCACTGATGGCCACTACCTGGATTGAGCAGGAGCAGTTGAGTACTGAAGAGGCCGCAAGCCTCCTGGGGCAAACCGGACGCTACCTTTACAGACGCGGGCATTATTGGGAAGCGGAACCCTTGTATAAGCGAGCATTGGAGATAAGGAGAAGGAGCTTAGGAGAGGAACATCCCGATACAGCAATGAGCCTGAACAATCTGGCCTTGCTCTACTGGTATCAGGGAAGATATGAGGAAGCGGAGCCATTATATAAGCGAGTGTTGGAGATCTGTGAGCAGCAGTTAGGAGAGGAACATCCCGATACGGCGACAAGCCTGAACAATCTGGCCATGCTCTATCAGGAGCAAGGGAGATATGAGGAAGCGGAGCCATTATATAAGCGAGCATTGGAGATCTGGAAGCAGAGGCTAGGAGAGGAGTATCCTGAAACAGCGACAAGCTTGAACAATCTCGCAAGTCTCTACCGGGAGCAAGGGAGATATGAGGAAGCGGAGCCATTATATAAACGAGCATTAGAGATAAGGAGAAAGCGTTTAGGAGAGGGGCATCCCGATACAGCGAACAGCCTGAACAATCTGGCTACCCTCTATTGGGAGCAAGGGAGATATGAGGAGGCAGAGCCGCTTTTGAAGCAAGCATTAGAGATCTATAAGCAACAGCTAGGAGAGGAGCATCCTAATGTAGCAGCGATTTTGAACAATCTGGCTACCCTCTATTGGGAGCAAGGGAGATATGAGGAGGCAGAGCCATTATATAAACGAGCATTAGAGATAAGGAGAAAGCACTTAGGAGAGGGGCATCTTCAAACGGCACAAAGCCTGAACAATCTGGCCATGCTCTATCAGAAGCAAGGCAGATATGAGGAGGCAGAACCACTTTTGAAGCGGGCGCTAGCTATAATAGAGCAAAGCTTAGGAGAGGAGCATCCTGATATAGCAGCAAATCTGAATAATCTGGCTTTGCTTTATGATGACCAAGGGAGACATAAGGAAGCGGAACCACTGTATAAACGAGCGTTGGAGATCTGTAGGCAAAGCTTAGGAGAGGAGCATCCTCATACGGCACAAAGCCTGAACAATCTGGCCATGCTCTATCAGAAGCAAGGCAGATATGAGGAAGCGGAACCCTTATATAAGCGAGCATTGGAGATCTGGAAGCAGAGCTTAGGAGAGGAGCATCCTCATACGGCACAAAGCCTGAACAATCTGGCCATGCTCTACTGGTACCAGGGCAGATATGAGGAGGCAGAACCACTTTTGAAGCGGGCGCTAGCTATAGTAGAGCAGAGCTTAGGAGAGGAGCATCCCGATACGCAACTAATTAGAAAGAATTACAGAAAATTGTTACGTGAAATTGCTTCCAGAAAGAGGTAAGCGAGCCAGAAGAGCCCGCTGAATAAGATAGCTCTGAAGCTGCGAAACTTCGGATTGACCAGGCGAGCAGAGAAGCTTGACCATATAAATGCTTTTCTGAAGCGCTTACAAACTCTACGAGGATATATGCCCTTATTCATCCCATTTCTTCTTTCAAGTGTGATCTCGTCCTCAAATAACGCCTCTGTTGCGCAAAGCTTAGCCCAGGTTTTTTGCACTCAAGGCTATTGCTTGTGAACGGCCGAAAGATACGGAGGGGAAAGTCCCAGGGCTATTTAATGTTCGTGAGAAAGCCTTCACTTCAGCCCAAAAAAGGATGAGAACCTGGTAAAGTGATAGTACATCAAAACGTCACGAAACGAGGTCTCATCCCAAATGAACTATACCATGATGGCCCAAGCAAGTGAATTGGCAGGTTGGAACAAAGAGAGCGAAGCCCTCTCAGTGTATCAAGCGATGCAACAGCTCGAAGATCGACGCAAAAACAAAGGAAAGCGCTACAGTTTGGCGCTCGTGTTGACGCTGATTATCCTCGCGAAAATGGCAGGAGAAACGACATTACAAGCAGTTTCCGACTGGGTGCGCTATCGGAGTGCCTGGTTGCAAGACGTCCTGCCAGATACCCGCGCCACCTTTCCCTGTGTCGCCACCTATAGCAATGTCTTGCGGGCTGTCGACCCAGCTCAGGTAAATCAGAAGCTCATGGATCTCCTGATCCGTGTACGTGCGCAAAAGCGGGTTGCGAGAGAACAAGAGCATATCATCCTCGACGGCAAGACTCTTCGGGGAACCCAACACCATCTGGCGAAAGATCAACAGAAAATGCATCATGTCGCCTGTTATGAGGCCCAGACCGGCATTGTGATCAAAGAACACATCGTTGCTGAAAAAGAAGGAGAACTGACCCACGTTTCAGCCTTTCTCACGCCGCTCTTCCTGCAAGGACGTATTCTTAGCGCGGATGCTCTTTACACCCAAAAATCGATCTGTCAGCAGATCATCGCTTCTGGTGGAGAGTATCTGTTCTTCGTGAAGCAAAACCAACCCACGCTTGCCGAGGATCTCCGTCTCTTCTTTGGCGAACCTCCCCTTGATTGTCTGGATTGGCGAACTCAGGTGCAGACTGACAAAGGGCACGGGCGGCTCACGTGCCGGTTCATTCAAGCCTCCACGGAACTCAATGATTTCCTGGCCCGCGATTGGCACGAAGTTGGACAGGTCTTTTGTCTCCGTCGGCGAGTCGAATATCCTTTGCGCTGTACCCAAGAATATGTCTATGGCATCACGAGCCTGACACCTCAACAGGCAACCCCCTTGCGCCTGCTTCAGTTGATCCGCGACCACTGGCGCATTGAGAATCGGCTCCATTGGCGTCGCGATGTCACCTTGCAAGAGGATGCGTGCCAGATCCGCAAAGGATGTGCTCCTCACACATTGGCCGTTCTTCACTCCTTTCTGCTGGCTCTCTTCGATTTTTGCGGTGTCACCAATGTCAGGCAACAGATGCGCTGCTTCGATGCTCATCCACTCCAAGCTCTTCAGCTCTTGCTCAAGGCCTTGGGGGAAAATTAAAAAGCCCTGGGGAAAGTCCTCAAGTTCCTTGACGAGATGTGGCGTCTCGGGTACCATGGAGAGAGCAATCACAGCACTGGAGGTTTCTATGTCGCCGCGTCCTGATGTGAGCGAGGAGCGCAAGAGTCAAATTTTACAGGCTGCCACTGCTGTCTTTGCGCGGCTCGGGTTTCACCAGGCGCGCATGGATGATATAGCCCAGCAGGCAGGCTTAAGCAAAGCTACCCTTTATCTCTATTTTGAGAGCAAAGAGGCAATTATTACGGCCCTGCTCAAAATCTTTTTTGATCAGGAACTCTATAAGTTGCGCGATTGGATGGCCAGCGAGCATCCAGGCTCGATAAGTGAACAAATTATGGACATTACAGAACAACTAGTTGAAGATGTCGCCTGGATTTCAAGCGTGATATCCATTGCCCACGAGTTCTATGCCCTGGCCGCACGCCGCGAGGATGTACGGGAGTTTCTGCGTGCCCATTATCGCGAATATCGCTTTCTCTTTGCCCGCCTTATTCAACAAGGGATAGAGCGGGGCGAGTTTCGGCAAGTCGATCCCGAATCCGTAGCGATCTCTTTGATGGCCCTTTATGAAGGCCTCTCCTTACTCGGACTGATAGATGCGCAAGCCATGCAATTGGCGCGGACCAGCGAGAATACCATGCGCTTGCTCCTGGCAGGATTGGCGAAGGAGAAAGCGTAAGCCGCCAAGAAATAAATCATAGCTCCGTCAGCTACAAGAAGCAGAGAAGATTTGCCGTAAGACAAGAGTAATCCTGATTGAGCGCGACCTGGGCATAAAAATATGGTATACTCTGTGGCAAGGAGTCTGTTAGGTAACACTATACTCCTTTTTGCTTAGAGAGGAACATGGATGCCCAGACAACTATCCCATTTGCTGCATTGGAATCCGGGAACATCTGCATATGAGTTGCGGGTAGGAAACAGGCGAGTCTCCACCTTTTTGCCGGCTGACCACAGGTTTGACTGGCTCAAGGAGATCTCTTCATTTTCCTTTTATTGCCGATCCGGTGTGCAATATACCGTGCGCAAAGAGAAAATGCAGCGTGGTAGCGTCTATTGGTACGGCTATCGACGCCTGGAAGGGCGCATTGTCAAGCGCTACATCGGGAAAACCGCTGATCTCACTCTGGCCCGCCTGGAAGAAGTGGCCTCTAGCTTTGCAAATAAAGTGCACTCGGCCGTTAGCAAGCCAGGACAAGAGGGGGAAACGGCGGTAGCCCTCTATCCTTTAGCATCCTTATCGTTAACCCTTGAGAAAAGGCAGCCAAAGAATCTTGTTGCGACCCAATCTCATATTTCTTCTTCTCTCCAGGCGGCAAGCTGTCTTCCTCCCAGGTTACCTGCTTATGTGCTTACGCGTGAGCGCCTCTTAGAGCGCCTTGACGCAGCTCTTGAAAGCAAACTCACCCTACTTACGGCTCCAGTTGGGTTTGGCAAAACGACCCTTGTATGCCAGTGGCTGAAGGCGCGGAGGGCCGACAAACAGCTTCCGCCGATTGCCTGGTTATCGTTGGAGGCAAGTAATAACAGTTTGGAGAGCTTCTGGAGCGCTGTTATGACGGTGAGTCAGGCTTTTCAGCCGGCATTAGAATATACCGCCCAGGTTTTGCTCTCGCCAACTGTCTTGCCACCCTTTGGCCTGCTTACTCTGGAGTCGGGCTTGATAGCCCTGCTTAACAAAATGTCGCATCTGACTAAGGGCGGGCTACTCATTCTTGATGATTATCATGTCATTACCGAGCCGCGTATCCATGAGACGCTAGCTTTTATGCTTGAGCATCTTCCCCCAACGCTCCATCTCATGATCCTGACGCGTGGCGAGCCTCCTCTCCCCTTATCCCGTTTGCGTGTCAAGGGTGAGCTTTGCGAGATACAGACGCCCGAACTGCGTTTTTCGCGGCAGGAGACTGCTGCCTTCTTGCAACAGGCGTTGCCCTTTGAGCTCTCCACGGAAGCTATCGAACGCCTTGAGGAGCGCCTGGAAGGCTGGGCTGCCGGGTTGCGCCTGCTAACGCTGACCTTACGCAGGCGTGATGATCAACAGGAAATTGAGCAAACCATGACGACGCTTGACGGGAGTAAGCGTCCTATGCTTGATTATTTTGTCACCGAAGTGCTGGCCTCCCAATCCACAATTGTGCAGAGTTTTCTGCTTCAGACGAGTGTACTGAGCCGTCTGGATGCTGCACTCTGTAATGAGTTGACAGGGAGAGAGGATAGCAGCACGATTCTTGATGATCTGGCCCGCTCTGGTCTTTTCCTCGAACTTCTTGACGAGCCCGGTACATGGTATCGCTACTACACACTCTTTGCCGAGGCTATGCAGCATGAGGCCCGGCGCCGCCTGGGTGAGGAAAAGCTATTGACTTTATTTCGCAGGGCAAGTCAATGGTATGAACAGCATGATAGACAGGTGGAGGCGATCGATGCGGCCCTCAATGGCCAGGATGCCGAACGCGCGGCATCCCTGATGGAACAACATATTAGGATCGAAGAGCAGAATACACGAGATTCCCACTGGTTCCACCTACTGCATGGTTGGTTAGGACAATTGCCTGGCGAGGTCTTGCATACGCGGCCGGTACTCTGCATGAGCTATGCAGTCGGGATGACATTTGGCATGCGGCGCCGCAACAAATTTACACCCTTTCCAGCCGAGCCAGAGCGTGTTGAGGAGCTCTTGCAGATCGCTGAGGAGGGTTTCCGCGCCTCGGGCGAAACTGATAGGATTGGTGGCGCATTGGCCATTCGTGCTTTGCTCTATGCTCATCAAAAAAAAAGCGAACAGGCTCTACACTATGCTAGAGAGTCGTTGCGCTATCATCCTGCTGACTGGCCGCCAAGAAGGCGAACCTGGCGCGGCCTTAGCCTTAGCGTCATTGCCGGCGAGGCGCTCTGGTCGGGACGCCTTGAAGAGGCAAGACAAATCTATCTAGAGGTTCATGAACTTTGGGAGCGTTGCGACAATATTCATGCTGCCCATGGCACCAGGTTCGTGCTGGCTATGCTTTGCATGGGTGCTGGCATGTTGCGTATGGCTGCTCAATATTATGAGCAGCTCCTCAATGAGGTTGATACGCGAGGAGAATTTATGCTGGCTGGCCCGGTTCGACTTGGCCAGGCCCAACTCTCTTATGAGTGGAACAAGCTTGATTTAGCGGCGGACCAGGCTCAGGAAGCGTATGCGCTTAGCGAGCGCCTGGTAAATTTTGAGCTACAGATGCAGGCAGAACTTCATATGGCCCGCATTGAGCATGCACGTGGCGAGACCTCCCATGCTCTGCTGCGCCTCGCTGATATGTTAGAACGGCTCTCGGAGCAACAATCGATGCAATTGTATCAGGAAACTTTGTTCTGCCAGGCCCAATTGTTTCTCTCTGTCGGTGATCTGATGAATGCTCAGGCTTGCTTGTATACGCTCGCACGTTATAATGAGAGGCTGTTGCACTGGCTGGGTGACCTTCAACCCGAAGCGTCAAGTATGGCCGTGCAAGCTAAACCTGACTTAGCTGTAATTCTGGTTGAACAGGTAGAGCTCCTGGTTGCTCGCTTACTATTAGCTATGGGAAGGATACAGGAGGCTCAGGCGCTATTAGAGTCCGTCCTGACGGCAGCTCTTGAGGATGGACGTAACTATAACGCTCTTAAGGCCCAACTCCTGATGGTCTTTTGCTATGTAGCGCGTAATCAAACGCAGGAGGCGCTCCAACAATTATATGCTGTGCTTTTGCAGGCGGCGCCCGAAGGTTATATGCGCTTCTTTCTGGATGAAGGAAATACGCTGGCCACCCTTTTGCATAGCCTTGCCTCGTCTGTGCATGAACAGGCGCTGAGAGCCTATTTGCAGTCTATCTTACAAGCCTTTAACGAAGAACAAAACAGGCCGTATGTGCCTGTGTCCTCGGTTGCCACAGCCCAGTCGGAGCTACTTTCACGCCAGGAACAGCGTGTGCTACGTTTATTAGCTACTGGCCTCTCCAATCCTGAGATCGCTCGTGAGCTGGTTGTCTCTGTTAATACAGTGCGTACGCAGATCCAGAGTATTTATCGTAAGCTTCATGTAAATAATCGCGTAGCCGCCAGCGAGGTCGCGCGTAGCCTGCAGCTGCTTTAATGCTCCTGTCTATCTAACTATTCGAAGTTATGAAATTATACGGGGCGACCTTTGTGGTCGCCCCGCTGATCGTAATGGTTGTTGACTTCTATTATTTGTGATGGTGCTTATCGTGGTGCTTGTTGTGATGGGTGTTCTCGTGATGGTTGGTAGGATGGTGATGCGTAGTCGTGTGGTGATGGTTATGCGTGTGCACATGGGCCTTTTCATGGTGCTGCTTGTGGGTACCACCCGCAACACTTTCTAGCTCTTCATCGTTTAGCTCGTGGACGAAATTCAGCTTTTCCATCTTAAGGTGTCCTTTCTCCTAAATAAACAGAATGGCGAACTGCTCTACTCTCTCATATCCAAAGGGATAGCGCTAGAATATATAAATAAAAGCAGCTCTGACATTTAGAACGAGAGAAGTAGTTAATGATAACATCAAATAATTGATTGGACTTGAGAAGGCTAAACTATATTTGGTCTGAATATGGGCCAGCAGAAGACTAATTGGAACACTTGAAAGCAAACACTGCTAAAGTGAAAGAAAAGCTGGTAGGGGGTAAGAAGGAGAGAAAACATCTGACTACGCTTAGAAGGATATTTAGGGGAAGAACTCTGACATGCTTAGTTATGGATCGGGCCGCGGGCCGCTAGTTTAGCGCGTTGCTTAAGCTAAGCAGGCTCTATAACACCGGGCTTATCTGAGCCAGACCCACTAGCTGGCTAATCTGATCGGCAAGACTTTGCAGCGCGTCAAGTAGTTCAGGTGGCTGTTGCACTCGAAAAGGGCAGCCCAGCTTGACGAGAAAACGGGCCATATGTTCCAGGTCGTCGTCATAAGCTCGCAGTAAGATGCCCTCTGGCGTCTCTTGCAGGGTGGCAAACGTTGCCGGGATCGCCTGGCTGATCTGCTCAAGCTCAGCTTTTAGCACAACTTCGACAAGCCAGCGCGCCGGCATGGTCAGAATGGAGCGTATAGCATGGTTTAGCGCATCGAAATCCTGTGGCCGCTCAAAATAAGCTTTACGCTCCTCAACTTGTGTTATGCGATCGAGACGAAAGAGGCGTATCCCCTGGCGTAGATGGCAGAAACCGCTTGCATACCAGTGTTCGTTATAGTAGAGCAGAGCATAACAATCAAATTCGCGCTCAGTAAGCTTATCCTCTTTGGAACAGTAAGCTATCCATACGCGTTGCTGCCGATGGGCGGCCATGCTAAGTAGCGCGATATGTTCGCTTGTCGCTCTGGCATTGGGGGGAGCCGCATCCAGCACTATATATTCTTGCATAGCCTGCACTTGTTCCCGCAACATTGAGGGCAGTATACGCTCAACTTTGGCCAGCGCTCCTTCTATTGCCGGAGCTGTGCCGGCGAGCCCAAACTGGCGAGCAGCGTGCAGACCCAGCGTAATGGCTACAGCTTCTTCTTCTGTCCACATCAAGGGTGGTAGTTTAAAGCCTGGACGTAGGCGGTAACCTCCATAGCGCCCACGCTCGCTCTCCACAGGAATGCCGAGATCCTGGAGTTGCGTAATATAGCGTCGTATGCTACGCGTGTTGACCTCAAGCCGTTCGGCCAGCTGGGTTGCGGTATAGCCAGAACGCGCCTGCAGCAGTTCTAGTAAGGTCAGGAGTCGTGTGGCCGGCGAATACATGTTGAAATTCTCTCTACTTGTTGCGCTCTATGCAATCAGCGCTAGATGATATGGTCACGTGTTTGCTCTGTTAGCGCGAACATTTCTTCAAAGTATATATGCGTCAGTTCTTTTGAGCAAGTAGGAGGTAAACATGTGCGACGGCCAGTATCGTTTGTGGCGAGTCTGCTCGTCAACTGTTGCCCGATGATCTCCATGAGCCTGGCTTTAGCCAATGCCCATAACATCTGTCACGAGCGAGAGTAAGAGCAGAAGGCTCATCACACTACCTGCGAGGAGAGCCCGCTTGAGGTTGGTTGGCAGCTTCGTGCTATGCTCACGAGCCCGCGCAAGCGCTGAGGAGAAGTATAATATACCTCCTACGACTATCAATATGCCCTCCAGGGCAATGCTGATGGGCCGTGAACCCCACAAGCCAAAACCCAGCAGGGGGAGATGGCCGAGATTTCCGGGCAGAATAGGCATATCGCTACGATGCACCAGAAGGTCGAGTAGCCAGTGGCTAAAGACCATGCCCGCGATGAGCAAGCCACCTTTTCTGCCCCAGAGACGCCAGGAGATCAAGCCGGCGCAGCCCGCGATAAGTAGGGCACCAACCAGCGAGTGAGTATAATTAGCGTGAATAATTGCCTCACCATACCCACCCTTGCCGATTGGGTCTATGCTCTCGACTCCAGTAAGCACGAGAGGGACGAAGATCACGTCAAGGAGCTGGGTGCTGAGCATAAGCGCCCAGAGCGGCACCTCTGGCTGCTTTGCTTTTACGGCCGCAGCCAGACCGAAATGACCGGCGAACATCTATTTTCCCTCTTGCTTTCCTTCTTCACATGGTTTAGCCTGAATATGGGCATCGAGCCAGCCGCATACTATGGTGAATAGCAAGACAAAAATGATGAAACTCATAGCTATTTATCCTACCTTTGCTCCCTGGCGCATGAGCTCGCGCGCCAATACTTCAATTGCCTGGTCCATGGCCGCTTGCGGCTGCTCTAGCACGCGCCCGTGTCCGATGGCCAGGCGGCTCGGCTCAAGGGCTAACAATTTGCGCGCGCTGGCTAGCGCAGAAGGTTTATGCCAGGTAGCTAAAGCTGGTAATGGGAAGAATGGCTTGAGCGTGCCCGAGACCGCCACGCCTCCAAGTGTTTGTAAGGCATCGCCAGCAATGAGCGTGCGATCGCGGGTATCCAGAAATGCCGCATGTCCGGGCGTATGGCCTGGGGTCGCCACGACTTCCAATGAGCCAATATGCTCGCCCTCGTGCAGTAGACGTGAAGGCTGCGTCTTGCAGATGGGATAGCCGCCACGCAGCTTAACTTGTGGCTCGTCGGGGTCCAGACTCATGTCGCCTTTAAGAAAGCGAGCATCACGGGCCATGATTGCTACCTCAGCCTCTGGCAGTAATTCATGCAACGCGTCAAGTCCACCAACATGGTCGCTATGGGCGTGGGTTAAGACGATACGCACGATGGGCTGGCCAAGTTGTTGCGCCGCCTGCATAATCGGTTTGGCACAACTGGCCAGGGCGGTATCAATTAAGGTAAGCCCATCGTTTTCACGGATAAAGTAGCAATTCATCATGCCAAGATAGCACAGTTGGATGAGATGGCTGCCATGAGCGGTAATTTTCATTTCTGTCTCTTTCTTTATGTTTTACCACTATTGATGTTAGTGATATATCTAATATAATTAGGTAAAAAGTTATTGGTATTAGATATGTTAAAGCAAAGTGGGTAGATTTGTCAAGAGTTAGGCAAGTGGATTTGATAAAACAGCGATTATTGGGCGAAAACTTGGAGCTTAGCGCTGTTAGCTTCTGGGAGAGAGGCAGGCGCTCAAAGCATTGGGCTTGGCAAGTGGCCTTATTCTAGCGTTATTGCCTGGCAAAGAGCGTAGGACAAGGCGATCTGTTCAGTAGCGAGGCACAGCAAAGCAGTCGGCTGGACCTACCCGAATCCCTACTTTAGGCGGGTGCCCGCAAAAGCGATACTGAGTATACTTTGCTCATAAGCATTGGGAGTGCTTATACACTGTTGCTTAACTCCATACCTGTTTACGCGATAGGAAACCTCTGGCTTGATGTCCGGCAAGTTCTTGTTTTCAGGAAATATCGGGAATCAAGGAAACTGTTGAGGTAACTCTGATGCAAGGGAGGTGGTAAAAAATTGAGCTGGCTGTTGCTCTGGTGCACCCATCTATATGGCATACCAGAGCAACGGAGAAAGCCTGCTTGTATCTTCCTCTATTGGTTTTTCCGCTATTCGATCCAGGCAGGCCTTTCTCACCATTCAAAAGGCGATGGGCAGCGCAGCCAGGCTCTGAGAGTTCAAACTGAAGTGCCAGGTGATATTATCACGTGGGATGTTGAGCCGCAGCCCTGGCATACGCCTGAGCAGGGTGGTAAAAGCAATATCGCCTTCCAGACGTGCCAGAGGTGCACCCAGGCAAGTATGGATGCCCTGTCCAAAGGCAATATGGCGATTAAGTGCTCGCGCAATATCCAGTTCATCTGGTTCTGTAAACTGGCTCTCATCACGATTCGCCGAGCGTAGTATGGGAATGACGATATCTCCTTGCTGGATTCGTTGCCCGGCCACCTCGATCTCTTCGGTAGCATAACGCGGCCCTGCGATCATGGCAGGCCCGTTGAAGCGCAGCAGTTCTTCGATTGCCAGGGGTACAAGACTGAGATCGGCTTTGAGTTTCTCAAACTGAGCGGGATGATCCAGTAACATCAAGGTGCCGGTGGCGATCAGGTTTGAGGTTGTTTCATGACCGGCAAAGATTAGTAGCGTAATCATCGAAAGCAACTCTGCTTCACTGAGCCGATCCCCCTGCTCTTCAATGGCAGTCAGCTGGCTGACCAGATCATCAGCGGGATGCTGGCGCTTATCGGCCACCAGATGGGCGGCGTAGTCTGCAAAGGCTTGAATGTGGGCTATGATTCCCGGCTCGCGCTTTCCCAGGCCCAGGCCGGTTGCCAACGCTGCTGACCACACGCGGACTCGGGCTCGGTCCGCTTGAGGAACGCCGAGCATTTCTGAAATAACATTGATAGGCAAAGGAAATGCATACTCCTCGACGAGATCCATCTGGCCCTGCTCTTGTACCTGGTTGAGCAATTCGTCGGCAATTTGCTGCACGCGTGGACGTAAGCCTTCGATATATCTTGGGGTGAAGGCTTTGGAAATCAGCGTACGTAACCTACGGTGATCTGGCATATCAACAGTGAGCATTGATG
Source organism: Ktedonosporobacter rubrisoli (assembly GCF_004208415.1). Lineage (GTDB taxonomy): Bacteria > Chloroflexota > Ktedonobacteria > Ktedonobacterales > Ktedonobacteraceae > Ktedonosporobacter > Ktedonosporobacter rubrisoli. Next base: position 2,203,644 of record NZ_CP035758.1, read on the forward strand.
TGCCAGCGCTAAAGAAGCTAGGAGGAGCCGACAGGTTGGTATGCTCCTCAGCGTTTTGTCCAAAAAGACTTGTGTCGCTGATAATGCGGCGGTCCACGGTGAAGTGGACATGATCCTTGAGAATCCGTACAGCCTCTTCCATACGCGTTACCACCCAGACCTGGCGCTCAGTTCCTCCCAGTGGAAACGGTACAGGCACAATGGCGCCCAATGAACGTAGCTGGGCCAGCAATGTGAATGGATTCTCAGCAAGTTCACCGCTAAACAGGCTGAAGGTTGCCTGCTCTGGAGTGTTCATGACGATCTTCCTTATATATACTATCTCTAGTTGACACGACTGACGCTTTGTATTATAGTGCCATTAAGTGACATATGTCAATGTGAGATAAAAGTAAAATGAGTGACACATTTTTTACGCGGGATGATAGCGCGCAGAGAATAAGTTTACGAGAACGCAAGAAACGCCTGGTTCAAACCACTATCGAAGAAACTGCGCTTCGGCTGTTTCAACAACAGGGATATGAGCAAACTTCTATCCAGGATATTGCGGAGGCTGTGATGATGTCTACGCGTACGTTTTTTCGCTACTTTGCCTCCAAGGAGGAGGTGCTCTTTGGACCAATCCATACAAGCCTGTATGAGAGTATGCGCGTGCTACAACAGGTTGCGCCAACAGCAACACCGCATGCAGCCTTGAGAACAACCTTTATGCATATGGCCGACTTGTACCAGCAGCAGCGAGCCAGTTTTCTGATCCGCTACCAGGTGGCGGCGCAGACCCCATCAATCGCTTCCATCTACCTTTATACCATGATGGAGAAAGAGCCAGAGATTTGTGATGTGCTCTGCTCACGTTTGGATGGTTCTATGGATTACCATGAGATGCGCCTGCTGGTTGGTATGTATATGGCTGTATTTCGCATCGCTGTTGAGATTTGGCTTAAGCAAAAAGCACAAGGAGATCTTGTTTCCTTGCTTCGTGAGTACCTGGACTTGTGCTCGTCGCTATCCCACAATATTTAGAAAAAGGATCAGCCAGATCCAGATAAAGGCGTGCGCACAGCTCCTTTAGCTTCCAGCTCTCTGACAACAGGTTTACTCAATCTTCGAGCCACTCCGTAACTATTTGCTTGCTGAGATGGAGGTCAACCTGTTTCAGGGGAACCGTGCCGGAATTGCGGAACTTATGCGGAATGCCAGCGGGAACTATCACGATCTGGCCAGCCTGAATCTCTAGTGTCTCTGTGCCAACAGTATAGGTTGCCGAACCTTCCTGCACGAGAAAAATCTCTTTATAGGCGTGTCGATGGAGCCGTACGCTCTCTCCCGGCGGCATATCAACCCAGATAAAAGAAATATCTGTCTCTCCATACCGCTTTCCTTCAAATTCATACGTGTTGCCGTCACGCGGAAGTTCTTTGCGTTGAAGAAGAGTATAATCCATGTTTTGCCCCCACTCTATGCATTGTGCTAATCTTACGCTATTCGTGCTAGTAATTATACCTGAGCCAGACTTGAGAATGTAAGGCTGTCCCACCGGAACTTCCCGATCCGTCTCCTGTAGAGCGAGGCAAAGCCGCATGAAGAGCGTCCCTACCAAATAGAGCATCCATTGACGGCCGCAGAACTTCAACCTGTCCTTTTGGACAGTGTATTCCTTTTCGAGGATCATGTATAGTTAGTGGGTAAATGTTTACTCACATTTTGCGCTAGTCGATAATTAAGGAGATACATGATATGCCAAATACGCTGGCTACAGAGTTAGAGAATAGCGGCCGGACGGTGGAAGTAATTGCTGCCTATGTCCAGCACTATGTGAATGAGCGCTATCAGCAGGCCTGGCAAGAGATGTTACCTGAACTGGAGCAAACCTATGCAACAAAGGGTGAGCCGGCCTACGGTCTCTATTGCATACGCTTCTTTCAGCCGCTGAAAGAGGAGCTTGAGCAAGTTGGTTTGCAGGCTGAGCAGAATTTGCCAGGGAACTTTCCCTCCTCGATAGAAGAATGGGGTCCGCGAGATTATCGCGAGCGTCGCTTCTGGACTGTCCTGCGCGAGAGCAATGGCGAGAAGTTGGGAACATTGGTGACGCGCATCTTCCACGATCATACAAAATTGCGCCTGCCGCAAGCTCCAGCAGTTCTGCCTTTGTCGCAGACAGATGACGAGGCAATCAAACAGTTCGTCATGCAGATCGATTAAGCAGATACTGCCGATACAGCTGATCTCCTCCTGGTAGGGGCTTTTCCTTCTTTGAAAGAGGGGAGGAAAAGCCCTTGCCTCTTTTTCGTTTTGATCCTGGTAAGTCTGCCTGTGATGTGTTATACTCAATCCATTAAGGCATATATTTTAAGAGCGCAGAAAGGGATAAGCATAAGATGGAAAATACAATCATCTTCCAGGGGCCGAGTATCCTTTCTGTGCTGAGCCTGAGATTTAGTGCTTGAAACAAGCTCTCTTCGGGCAACATATTCCTTCTCAACTCCTCAGCTAGCCCATCTGTTAGGTAAATGAACCTGACCGAGATCCAGACATGGATGATTCAGCCTCCTAAGCGAAGATTTTTTCCGTCTTCTATTCCTTGCACAAAGCGTCATTGTGCGCTCTTTTCATTGATTTTTAGTGTATTTAAGTTATGAAAGGAAAGATCGCTTATGAGCTTAGTTCAAGGCAAGATGAAAGAAGGTCTCGGCGAAGCTGATCATGCGCATATCCGTGAGCTATTGCGCGTATGTCATCAATTTGATGGCCTGGAATTCCCGCTATCCCTGGAAGGTATGCTCTATGCTCCAAATAATGTTCTTCTGTGTTATCAGCACGAGACCTTGCTAGGAATGGTATATGTAATGAGCGAGGGCGATGTTGAATTGCTCGGCCTCGTGCATCCTGAGTACCGGCGGCAAGGCGTTGGGAGGAGCTTATTAGAAGCTGCAAAGACCTTTTGTCGCCGTAAGCAAGTTTCACATCTCTCTCTTGTATGCTTTGAAGCCATGCCCGCTGGAGAAGCCTTTTGCCGGGCTGTGGGAGGACAATACGAGAAATCAGAGTTCCACATGGTCTTAGATATGCAGGTGCTGCGGCCTCTGGAACCTTTAGATGTGGCCCTTAGCCTACGTCAGGCCGATGCTGCAGATGCGCGCACGCTTGCCCATTTTCTGGCTCAGGAGTTTGAGGAGGCTGAAGAGGAGATGTATAGCTGGATAGAAGCTGACCTGAAAAAGCCCGGACGCCGCGCTTTTCTTGTAGTTCTTGGTGAAGAGCCAATTGGCACGCTGCGCATGTTCGAAGATGATTCGTCGGTTGAGATTACTGCCTTTGGCATCCTGCCTCCATATCGTAGGCATGGCTATGGGAGGCGAATTTTACTGCAGGCCGTGCATATGCTTCTGACAGAAGGCTGGCAACATATTGCTCTTGATGTTGAGACTGAGAATAGGAAAGCCCTTGCTCTTTATCTCTCCTGTGGCTTTCGCCAAACCCGCGAGGATCGCTTTTATCGCCTGGATCTCTAAGGCTTATCGTGTAACCTGGGAGATATTGAGAGGGAGCTGACAAGCCTTTCTGGCCTGCCCTAATCTTCCTTGCTGTCGACTAATCTTCCCTGGACAAATCGTGTAGATACGCAGTATACTAACGTAGCCTCGCAAAAATGCTTGAACTCAAGATTTGTAACCAAGGAGAAGATACGATGACAGAAGAAAAGCAGATCATAGCTGTTCTAGGAGCCAGTAATATTGGCGGGACTCTAGGGCGCAAGTGGCATGCTGCGGGCCATACGGTTGCCTTTGGCGTAAGCGATCCACAGGGCAAGAATGCTCAGGCTATTCGGGCAGATTTGGGAAATGCCGTTAGCATTGGCACTACTACTGAGGTGTTAAGGACAAACCCGAATGTTGTGCTCATCGCTACGCCACCAACTGCCGTCAGTGAGATTGTTTCCGCCAATGCGGCCCACCTCAATGGTCGCACTATCATCGATGCGACGAACCGCATTGGTGAGGCTGTCCTGTACGATCAGCAGCTATTTCAACGATATGTGCCCAAGGCCCATATCTTCAGGGCCTTCAATACATTGGGCTGGGAAAATTTTGTCAATCCACTATTTGATGGCGTTCAGGCAGATCTCTTCTTCTGTGGGGCTCCTGCCCGGCGCGCAGCTGTCGATGCGTTAATTCGCGGTATAGGCTTGAATCCCATCTATCTTGGTGATGTAGATCAAGCTGAACTGCTGGATGGCATCACAAAACTGTGGTTCACGCTGGCCCTCAAGCAGGGCAAAGGTCGTCACCTGGCCTTCAAAGTGCTCACGGACCAGGCTTAGTCGCTTCCCGCTTGCCCTTCAGCGGTGCCTGATCGGCTGGAAAAATAAGAAGAGGTAGGAAATATATCTCTTCTACCTCTTTTGCTTGATTTTGACTCTTTTTGAGTTATCGTCTATTCATCCGGCTCTTCCTTAGCTTCGACAGGAAGATGCCCATCTTCCCAGGCCTGCCAGCCTCCAACCAGGGCCCTGACTCGTGACCAGCCAGCTTTTTGTAAGTCTTGCGCCACACGGGCGCTTGTTGCCTCATCCTGTCAGGTGCAGTATGCCACTATCCAGGTTTCCTTTGGGATGTCGAGCTCGCGTATCTGCTCAACTATCGTCTCGTCTGGCACGACACGCAGCGAACCCTTGGCCTGTTTGTCGCTTTTGCTATAGCTGCGCTCTTTACGTGCATCCAGCAGAATGATGCGCGCTTTAGTATGCCAGAGCTGGCGCAGCTCATCAAGCGTAATGCGTATGGGGTCCGCCGTCTGGAACTGTGGTGCCTCCTCCTTTTTTGGGTTCCTGTTCCGGTTGGGCGGCTGTAAAGTAATCAGGCTGCCATGATAGGTGCCGGTAGGCTCGTTGGGTACTACCGCTGGCGGAGGCGCTGTGGCGACAGCCGGTGTAGCCTCTTCCTCCTCTAACGGAGATGTCCCTTGCGGAATCTGGCGCTTGCGGCGTGGAGGGCGACGGCTCAGGATAAATGGTGAGCCACCATGTACCACTACCGAGAACAGAACCACAAGGGAACAGATTGAGAAGAGCTGCGTGCTACCCGGGATGTTGGCGAAGACCGGTAGCATAATGAGCAGCAAGGAACTAAGTCCCCGTGGCCCGAACCAGGCTGTCAGGATCTTCTCATAACGGCTCAAGCGAATGCGGGATAGGGAGACCGTGAAGGCGACCGGGCGTACGAGCAAGGCGATGATGGCAAAGAGTACAAGTATGGGCGTGATATGCTCGATGCCTGACCAGATCAGCGAGGAGCCGAAGATCACAAAAGTCAGCAGCAAGGCCATTTCGGTGGTGGTCTCGCCGTACTCCGTGAAGCAGTCGCAGAGCTCAACGTCCAGTGAGGAGATAGTCAAGCCGGCGGCAAAGGCAGCCAGAAAGCCGCTGCCATGCACGGCTTCGGCTGCGGCATAGGCCGTAAAGGCTATGCCCAGCGAGAAAAGCGACTCGTAATCGCGCCTGACCGTCAAATGCCTCCTCACCACATCCAGCGTGGCTACAGCGCACACGCCAACGAGAATCCCGGCTCCCGGACCCAGTACGAACAGATCAAGAATCAGGTGCCCCCAATCGCTCCCGGAGGGGGAGTGACCTTGCTGCAGAAAAGTCATGGTGACGATTACAATGGGCAGCAGGACAACATCATTGAGGCTGCTTTCCAGCGAGAGAGCTGTGCGCGCCGTCGCTGGAATATCGCGCCGCCGCAACAGACCCCGCAGCAAAACGGGATCAGTAGAAGAGAGCGCGGCACCCAACAGGACAGCTGCGGCGAGTGGCAGACCGAGCAAGCCCCAGGCGGCAAGGGCAATCAGCGCAGCCGAGAGCAGCGTGCCCGGCCCCAATACAAGCAAGGTGAGCACTCCTGCTCTGCGTATCTCGTTGAGATTGAGCGAGATAGCGTCGGTAAAGAGGACCATCACCAGGCTAAGTGGGGCCACGATACGCAGGATAGGCGAATCCAGGCCTATATTTAGCACTCCTAGCCCGAATGGACCCAGCACAGCTCCCAGGACAAGAAAGACTGCAACCTGGGGGAAACCAGTGCGCTCGATCAAGCCGGATAGTAAGGCCGCGATAATAATAACGATGCCAATCATGGCAAGGAGCGTAATGAACGACTCGGTACTGACTTCACTCATGATAAAAGGTTTCTCCATGCGTATGATTACGGAAAAATGCTGGCGCCTTTATGATATTTCACCATGTCCATGTTTGGCTACCCTCATATTTGTACGGCTAACTGGCTTGCCTGAACTCGGGAGAAGACTGTTGCCCTTTCCTCCTACCTCAATGTACCATGGCCTTCGGAGTCACAAGATTGCTGGAACGACCTTCTAAAAAGGCAAGAACGTTCTCAATGGTCGTGTCAAGAATGCGCTTGAGTGCCTCCTTGGAAGCAAATGCGATATGCGGGGTAATAATGACATTCTCGCGTTGCTGCAGGCTGTGATAAAGTTCCAGCAGTTTGCGTTGCTCGTCTGTTTGCAGGTCTGGAGCTGAGATATCACCAGCCTGCAAAAACTCCTCACCTTCCAGGGTGTCAAGGCCGGCTCCGCTCAGGATACCGTTATCAAGGGCTTCGACTAGAGCCTCGGTCTCGACAAGCGTACCGCGCGCTGTGTTAATTAACAGGGCGCCGGGCTTGAGCGATGGCAAATTTTGGCGATTGAGCAGATGATAGGTTGAGGCCAGGCTCGGCACGTGCAGGGTGATGATATCGGAATCTGTGAGCAGTTCAGGTAGGGGCAGATAGCGAAAGTTCAACAACTCGGCCATGAAATGCTTCTTGCGCACATCGTAGGCCAGCACTTGCATGCCAAAGCCATTGGCAATGCGAATAACATTGAGCCCGATAGCTCCTGTGCCAACGACGCCAAGCGTTTTGCCGTGCAGATCGAAGCCGCGCAGCTCTTCTATACTGGTGCCGTTCTGGCGCGTTAAGATGCGGCGTAGCTTGCGCGAGAGGGCCAGGAGCAGGGCGAAGGTATATTCGGCCACGGCAGTCTCGCCATAGCCAGGAACGTTGGCTACGGCTATGCCTCGCTCGGCCGCGTAGCCAGTATCGATATGATCATAGCCAGTTGAACGGGTGGCGATAAGCTGCAATCTGGGCATGGCATCTATCTCTTCTCGCCCGATGCGCGTATTAACAAAGGGGATAAGGATCTCGACTTCGCTTAGCTCGCTTGCCGGCATATCCTGTGGCAAGGCTGGAGTCAGGCGCAGTGAGAGCACATGCCCTAGATGCTCGTTGAGATAGCGTCCATCCTCTTCGTTTACAGTTGTTGCCAGAGCATGGACGAGAGACGAATTTTGTTGAGTATTGTTTTCCATCTTGTCGCCTTCCTTTGTTTCCTTGTGGGCGCATTTACGCTATGCGACTCAACCTATTGGCGCTGACTGCCTCTGCCATCGCTATACAGGATGAGGGCATCTGGAGCTTGAGCAAGGTCGGGGCCTGGCTCAATACTCACCTCTGCTACGGGAAAACCTGACTGCAAAAATAAGTTAGCTTGCTACTGACAATGACACGTTATCTGGGAGCTGTATGTTGCAGCTCTGATAAATATCCTCTTGACCTGGAGCATACTCCAGGTTGTATAGTTCTGCTAAGCGAAAAGCATCCTCAATCTCGGGGAACTATGAGCACGATGCTCTTCGCGAGGCATGAGGCCTGAAAGATAAAGGAGATTTATGATGCTGGATAAGGCAAGCGAGCATGAGATCGCGACCGAACATGTTAACGTTCCGGTAGATGAGGAAAGTGCTACCGCGCCGCTGGGCATGTATATGGCGCAGCCCGTCGAGCCGGGTAGCTATCCCGGTGTAATTGTCGGTTTTGAGCTGTTTGGCCTGACCGGCTATGTGCGCAAAGTGGTAGAGCGTATTGCCAGGCTGGGTTATGTTGTGGTTGCGCCAGATTTCTATCATCGCAGCGCGCCAGGCATTGAGCTAGCGGCTGATGCTGAGGGTCGCACGCGTGGTTTTGCCCTGCTCCATCAGCTTACGCGCCAGCAGGCCCTTAACGATGTGCGGGCAGCCATGAGCTATCTGCGGAACGTGCAGGGCTGTGCGAAGCTTGGTATAGTCGGCCTGAGCGTTGGTGGCCATATTGCCTATCTTGCCGCAACTCAATTGGATCTCAAGGCTACAGTCGCATTTTATGCTGGCTGGCTACCCGGTACGGAGATCCCGCTGAGCAGACCTGAGCCTACGCTTGCTCTAACGCCGGGGATTGCCAGCCATGATGGATATCTCTTGTTTCTGGTGGGCGAGAATGATGCGCTCATTCCGCGCGAGCAGCGAGCGGTTATCGCTACTGCCCTCAACGAAGCGAAGGTCAGGCATGAGCTGGTTGAGTACTCGGGCGCGCCGCACGGCTTTTTCTGCGACGAACGCGAGAGCTATGAGCCGGTAGCCGCTGCTGATGGTTGGCGGCGCCTACAGAGCTTGTTTGCCGCTGAGCTAGTGTAGGTCTGGCGCGCGGAGAATATTCAGGCTTGCGCGGATTTATCATAGAATGGTGATTGCGCACAAAAAAAGATGGGCACCATCAGGAATGATGACGGAAAAGCTCTCTCTGGGATTTCTAACGGGTCAGATTACACAAAAAAAGATGGCACCATCAGGGATGATGGCGCCACCTCGGACGATGGAGGAAGGGACGATTTGTGGACGTGGTTGCCGGTGTAGCTCGAATTCCTCCTTTTGATCAGCGATCCGTATGCTTCGTTGACTTAGCCGTTTCCAGTTCGCATGCTAATAATACAGCATGATACACGCCATTTAGCGTCAAGAAGCTCAGCTATAACAGCATTTTTGACGTTATTTTTGCACAAGCTGCGAGCATGTGGTGTGCCAACGCTTCTGAGCATAGATGCTCGCAAGGCTTGAGAAGCCAAATAGGTATGATTACTTCGAGAAGAGTCTGGTATAGAGGAGATCCAAAAAAGCACTTTTTGGGCGATGCTCGCAAATATAGACAACAGCCCGCTCTCCATGCTATAGTAGAGCAGGGCAGTCAGAAGGGAAAGAAGAACCCGGCAGGGATTGTAACTGTACGTAACTATAAGCGCCAGGCCATATAGAAAAGTCAGAAGGGAAAGAAGAACCCGGCAGGAATTGTAACTGACGTCTGATACTTCGGGTATCTCAAGTGCTAAAGTCAGAAGGGAAAGAGGAGCCCGGCAGGGATTGTAACTTACAGTAACGGCCTATAACTGGAAGGATCTTTGAGAGGTCAAAAGGGAAAGAGGAGCCCGACAGGGATTGTAACCTTCGTAGAACTCTTCCTTAGCGCGCTGATAATCCTCGTCAAAAGGGAAAGAAGAGCCCGGCAGGGATTGTAACCAAGCAAGGCGGCCATGCCAACGTACCCATCGGCGTCAGAAGGGAAAGAGGAGCCCGACAGGGATTGTAACCTTCTTTCCCATTTCACTAATGCTTTCTCTTGTCGTCAAAAGGGAAAGAGGAGCCCGACAGGGATTGTAACCTGCCTTTCTTGAAAGAAATGAACTACGCTGTAGATATGTCGGAAGGGAAAGAGGAGCCCGGCAGGGATTGGAACCAAGCGCATCATTCAGATTGGCTAGAGGCCGTATAAGGTCGGAAGGGAAAGAGGAGCCCGGCAGGGATTGTAACGTCCTACTTCCAAAGGTGCATTAACTCCCGTGTCAGAAGGGAAAGAAGAACCCAGCAGGAGTGGAACAGTGTGCCAGTCGTGCTGGCTGACCGTCGCCGGATCAGTTCAAAAGGGAAAGAGGAGCCCGGCAGGGATTGGAAGTTTCCTATAGTCAAAAGGGGAAGAGGAGACCGAGAGGTAGGGCTTTCCAGTTCAAAAAAGGGATTGTTAAGGGCGAGCCCTTAACCGAGGGGACCCTCTCCGGGGGAGAGGTAATGGGGCTCGCGCCCCAGCGTTATCTTTCCCAACCCGATAACAGCGAGGTGGGAAGAGGAGAACCCGGCGGGGACTGTAAGACCAGGATTATCATTAAAGTTTACTCTAGATGGATGCTATCAAAAAGGGAACCAAAACATTTTCATGTAAGAAGGGCTAGATAGGGAGAGAAAAGACCTGATCATCCACCTCTATCAAAGTTTGTACCTCCTCAATCGTCACCTGAAAACGATCAAGCGCAGGAGCGCCGAGCTGCTCAAATACCCTCATAGCCTGCCTGACACCATTTAGCAGATCCTCAGCATCACGATAGGCATAGACAGTCCCAGCGCCGAGGACCTGTATAGCCGTCTCTCCAGAGCGATCATTCAGCAAATACATTTTCGGTTGCTCATCTCCCTCTTGCCAACGATAATGGCTGCTCACCGTTGGTACCAGGCAGTGCAACAACAAGGCAAAGCCGGCCTGTTTCAGTAGCGCTTCCAGATCGCCAGCCAGCTCCACCTCAGCGCGTGGTAACTCATTGTACTTCTTCCAGCGCATCCCTTGCCTGGACGCGGGCTCCTCTCCATGTTGGCGCATCGGCATATAACGCACGTCCTCAAGCGGCAAAAATGAGCCCTTGAGCGTTTGGGTACCTACCTGTTTCACCCGAATAATCGGACTTACCAGTTCAAGCAGGATATTGGCAACCAGAAGTGCCCCGGGCCTCAACTGAGCCAGCCAGCAGCGTGGCACTCGATGTAATCCACATGTTGCTATCACCCGCTCATAGGGAGCCAGAGGAGCATAGCCCTCGTAGCCATCGGCAACCGTAGCGATGACATTCTCGCTGCCTGCCTGGAATAAATGACGCTTTGCCTCCTCTACAAGCCCATCGTCAATATCAATGCTCACCACCGTACCAGACTTGCCCACTAATCTGCCCATCAGAGCCGCGTTGTAGCCAGTTCCCGTCCCAATCTCCAATATTCGTTGTCCCTCTTGCAGATCAAGAGCCTCCAATTGAAGCACCATGACCGAAGGTTGCGAGCTCGAACTACTGGGCATGCCGCGACGATCGATCTGCGTCACGAGCGGCTCATCTCGATAGATTTGCGTATGGCTGGCCTGCACAAGATCCCATTCAAGCTTGCTCCCCTTCTGTTTATAGTACTGCGACACAAAAACATGCCGAGGCACCATGAGAAATGCTTCTCTCACTGGCTCTTGCAAGGCCCTTCCAAGCTGCTGCTCTATCTCCTGCACGAGCTGGGCACACTCTGCTATTGTCTCAGAAACGGCGCTGGATTCCATGCACATCTCCTTCATTCAGCGGTAAATATCTTTTAGATAACTATACCATGTGTTATTCATTAATCTTGCCAAAAGCGTATAGTAAGGAATAATTTTCATATATCTACATTATCTCTTACCTTCCCTACTACCAAACATTGCGCCTTATCCCAAAGCATGCCCACCTCTAAATGGAATTTTGCGCGAGCATGTACTGTGCCGGCATCTCTGAGCAGAGATACTCGCGCAGCCTGAGAAGCCGACCGATAACTATTGGTGCTAGAAAAGCCCAGCATAGAAGGGACCTAAAAACGTACTTTTGGGGCGATGCTCGCAAATATAGACATAGACCCGCCCAGCATGCTATAGTAGAGCAGGGCAGTCAAAAGGGAAAGAGGAGCCCGGCAGGGATTGTAACAATAGATATTGCGGAAACAACTGCTTCCGCAAGTTGTCAAAAGGGAAAGAGGAGCCCGGCAGGGATTGTAACATCCGGCGTCATGAGTGGGCACTGTCCCCATGAGGTGTCAAAAGGGAAAGAGGAGCCCGGCAGGGATTGTAACCTTCGTAGAGCTCTTCCTTAGCGCGCTGATAATCCTCGTCAAAAAGGAAAGAAGAGCCCGGCAGGGATTGTAACTGATCGTCACTGTAAAGACCCGTCCGCGTGGCTGCTTATGTCAGAAGGGAAAGAGGAGCCCGGCAGGGATTGTAACTCCTGGATCACATCTCCTACTGAAGTACCACGCAAGGTCGGAAGGGAAAGAGGAGCCCGGCAGGGATTGGAACATCGCTTAAAGCGGCGGAGCGCTTGGCGAAAGCGGGTCAGAAGGGAAAGAAGAACCCGGCAAGGATTGGAACAGTAGTTTTTCCCGCCACATATGCGTGCAGCAATTTGAGTCAGAAGGGAAAGAGGAGCCGGCAGGGATTGTAACATAAGTAATAGAGTGGTACGACATCGGTGCCCTTGACGTCAGAAGGGGAAGAAGAACCCGGCAGGGATTGTAACTTTCGGAGGGCTTCAACCTCCGACACAGGTCATCTAAAGTCAGAAGGGAAAGAGGAACCCGGCAGGGATTGTAACCCAATGATATGAATCTTGTTGGACATGAGAACTTTACTCGTCAAAGGGGGAAGAGGGACCCGGTAGGGATTGTAACAGCATGAGCAACGTTTCGGGACCAGCTTCATAGGAATGTCAAAAGGGAAAGAGGGACCCGGCAGGGATTGGAACAAGCCGTGTGTCATGTTCGCACGAAAGGCGCGGCGTACGTCAAAAAGGAAAGAAGAACCCAGCAGGAGTTGGAAGCTTCATATAGTCATAGAAGAGGAACCCGAGAGGGGAGCTTTCCATTTTACAAAATAGGGATTGTTAAGGGCTCGCCCTTAAAATGTGGGCATGCCACAGCCTGTCAATATCTTTGCTCAACATGCCAACGCGATAGTTTGCAATGAGAGCTAGAAACTTTTGATATTCTGGAAGTAGGCGTTGATAATCCTCTTCTGAAACTCCATACTCTTTCTGCGCTACTCTGCCAACTTCTTTCCAATGGTCCCAGCACTGGATTCTCTGTAACATTTCCTGGCTTCTTGTAAGAGTTTGCATGATCAAGCTTCCTTTCATCAGACTGGATAAACTTCGAACGAGTGAAGTAGATTACCGGCATTTTCCCATGATGGCAAAGGAACTACGCGCAGATCGCCGTGTCGCGCAGCTATCTCACTTGCCCCGAAAGCGACAATAACCAGGCGCCGTTTGAGATCCTCCGCAATATGTGCAATTTTTGGGTATTCTCCAGCTGCAATCAAGGTGTATGCCTCAAGCAACTCCTGCCAACAATCATCGATAAAGGCTATCTGCTCCTCCTCTTCCCTGGCCACGCTGGCTAATTTATGAATAAAGCTCTGGCAAAACACCACGTCATCGGGGTAAGGAAACTTATTCTCGGCTAACCAGGCTCTCGTTGTCTCCTGTATACTCTGGTTGAGTTGAGCATCCGTATCACTTTTTCTAATGGTGTAATAGCGCACAGCTCCCACCTGCGCTAATTGCTGCATTCCACTTACAGCTTTGGGCATGGGCCTGGCATCACGCATTCCCTCAATCGAGCTACGATACTGATGGATAAGCGCCCGCCACCTATCCTCATGAGCTTGACGATAGGAAAGTACTTCAGGGAGCTGCATTAAAGCCTTCCCACTGCATACACCTTCCAGAGAAAAAGAAAGTCCTAATTGTTCTTTGCACATACGCGCAAGCGTTTCTCTGACCTCCTCTTGTGTCCAATCAAGTGTTCCGGCAATCGTTCCATCAACATCACAAACAAATAACACTACTACCCTCCTGCTTTTCTATATACTATACTCTTGAAGCCTCATCATTAAGGCATCTTTCCTCTTGCACCACTCCTGGGACACAGTTTCCCCTTTCTCAAGCTGCCCCATGAGCTCAATACAATCCTTGTACAGTTTGAGCACCTCATTATAGAGGAGCTCAACTACAGCTTGCTGCTGCGCCCTTCTAATAATCTCATCTTCGTATAGTTTCCACTCGCGTTCGACATCGTTAAGTCCCCGCAAAACATTTTCAAGCGGTAAATCTCTCACCACACACCTCCTGTCTCACTTCGTACTAACATTTCCCTCTCAAACCTTCCCCCTTCTAACGCCACAAGATAATGCCCTCCGGTCTGCTCCCAAAGCTCATAGGTACGGTTCCAGGCTTCGTAGAGGCTGTTAAAGATCCCTTCCTCTCCCAGAGGCACATACATCTCTCTTTTCCGCCTCCAGATGACCCAACTACAGCTTGCCTGGATCTTCTGGCGAATCTTTATGAATGCTGCGTTTTTCATTTCTCCTCTTGCCCTGGCCCACTGAACAAGAGCCAGGAGAACATCATTAGCATCTCCCCTACGTCCGCTAACTTCTGCAATTGCTGCCAGAGCGGTAAGGTAGGTTTCGCTGTGGACACAAGTACTGCTTTGCTGCGCCTGTTCAAGCTCTTGCTCCGCCCAGGCTCGTAGATCCTCCAATGAAATCATGTAACTTCCCTCCGTCCACTTATTTCTTTCCATATGCGACATAGATGTTATTGCTTGTGTGATACTTCGCCCACTCCTGGGGAACTTTGGCCAGAGCTAACTCGATCTCCTGGAGGGGGATACCGAGTTGTGCACTGACCAGTCCTTTTACCGCGTGAAAGCCTGCAAAGACATCCTTGCCCCACAACTCTCCCTCGTGCCCAGCCCAGGAACCTAGCGGGCATGGGATTGTGCGAAAGAAGACTTGATGGGCTCCTGCCTCCTCTAACCAGCGCCCAATCTGGGCAATGGCTGATGGATCTATACCACGTGCTCTCAACGCCTCGCGTACCCAGCCAAGGAAGCGCTCTGTTTGTGGCCCTGGATTGCTAAATCCATCCCCGGCTTCCACAAGCTCTACCCAGCCACCAGAACGCGTTACGCGCAACAGCTCCTTGATCTCCCAGGGCCAGGCTTGCGCCGGAAGCGCCGCCACTAAGAGGCGTTGATGGGTATAATCAAAGCTCTCTTCAGCAAAGGGTAGCCCGTGAAGAATATTGCCTTGAACAAAGCGACAATTGGAAGCAACGGGTCCGTGGGGCAGAGCAAATTCGGTGTCGAGCCCACAGATGCGCGCCTGAGGGAATTGCCGGGCCATCTCAAGCATCCAGTAGCCCGGCCCACAGCCGACATCCAGCATATCGCCAACGCGCTCAAGCGGAGCGTGATAATTGCCACCTAAGAGGGTCTTAAAGACATAATGTTGATAGTGCAAGCGGTCCTTTTCCTGCAGATCTTTGGGAAGCGCGTAGGGAATATCTTCTCGCCAGCGTCGCCCACCCTTGACGGAGGTGAGAGGGAGCGGACCCGGCTCCCAATGGGTTGGCACATTCTGTACCCTGGATCGTCTGAAGAAGCGAAATAGGTGCATTACCATCCCTTCCAATCACTAAAAACATGCTTCACATACTATCCCTAAATTGACCATGCCATCCTGAGAGGAACCTTTATTCCATTGTCTCTACATAGATGCTAGCTACTATCTCTGCCGCTCGCTGCTCTCCCACGATCTGGGCGAGCTGACCTTGCGAAGTTCCAAGCTGATTATATTTGTGCTGAATCATTTCGTGTTTGCCCGTTATAGCATAGCCACTCACAGCATGCTTCATAGCCTCACATTCCAGTGTGATTTGTTGTTTGAGCCTTGCTACTTCACTTTTCATGTGCAATTCCTTGACATAATGTAACTTCTAATGCCATACTTAATACGACAAGCAAAGGAGGTGTGTAAAGCTTCAAAGTACTTGTTTCTAGAATGAGGATACTACGCCTGTCTGAGCTTTTTTTGTTTTTTATAAAAAATTTGCTCAGTAGACAGGCGTAGGCAGCTTGGTATATCATACATCTTGAATACTGCCCTACAATATAGAGGAGAAGTTGTTATGCAAGGGGCGAACCAAGCATCCTCTGATGTGCAAGCGTCTTTAGGGGCGCTCATTCTGGAGGCAAGGAAAGCAAAGGGTTGGACGCGCCGCGATTTAGCGGCTTTGTACGGTAGGTTCTTCCATAGTGAACAGATAAGCGAGGATACAATACGCATGTGGGAAGAATACAATAAAGTTCCGAAGAGTCCAAAACGTCGTTACGTCTTAGCGCGCCTTCTAGATATCTCATTTGCTACTTTCGGTCTTGATGCGTTGGGGGGAGCCGGGCTTTCTCTTGAGGGAGTAGAAACAAACAGGGTGAATGTTCCCGCTGCAAGAGCCAGGCTACAAAAATTTAAACAGAAAAATCATACTGTGGGCATAGGAAATATGCTTGAGAATGTCATGGGAGTGATCTACGACATTCACGACGAGCTTCCCTATGCAACTGGCCAGCGGCAGAAAGAGTTGCTCCTTCTCTTATGTGATTTTCAACAATTTATCGCAGGGATATTTAGAGATCATAGCCAGTATGACCAGTCACTCACGTATCAGAACAAGGCTTATGCCATTGCCAAAAGCTTAAATGATAATGAAGTAAAATCTCTCGTATTGTGGAGGCGAGGGCTGACATACCATGAACAAGGAGATCTGGTAGCGGCAAGTAATGACCTCAGTAAAGCTCTCACTTTCAACTCATCCTCGGTGCTTTTAGAAGGGGGAATAAGAGCTTCTTTAGGCCACGTCCTGGCCCATGCTGCGACCGATAAAACAGACTTCTTAGAAGCGTTTAAGATGCTTGATAAGGCCGGCTCTCTCTTAGATGCTGCAAAAAAGGAGCCAGATCCCCATTTTATCAAGTTTAATACGGAAGGATATCAGCTCAATCGAGCCTCCTCGTGGATTGGTGTTCCGGCAAAGATGTTACGATCCTCTGAGAATGCCCTTCAAGAGGTTAGCCTGGTTCCGGTAGGTGTAGGAAGAAAAAGGCGCTATGCCTATAGTAGCTATCTTCAAGCAAGGGCGTGGTTTGATACGGGGGATTATCCATTGGCAACTAAATTAGCGCAAGACGCCTTAAATGTTGCTAGTGAAATCAAGTCCCACGTTAATGTCAACCGTATTCATCTCCTTTATGTCGATCTTCAGGCGACAAAGTATGGCAAGTCACAAGAGGTTGCAGCATTAGGGGCTGATCTCCTCAAAGCTCAACATCCAGAAATTTTTGCGTAAAATGTGGACAATAAAGTTCTATAGTGCTCGTTGGTATGGCTGCCAGATAATAAGGCTTATTGCTGAGCTAAAATCATCTGGCAGATATCTATCATGAGGGGCGCTTCTTGGATGATAAACAGTTACTTTTAGCGACTCTGCAAGAAGATTGGAAGCATGCCCACAAAGCTGAAGATAAGCGTCACATTATTGCAGCGCTTAATCTTATTCTTGCCACTGCATGCCAGATCGCCCTTGCTCTGCTGGGTTTTTCTCCTAGATTGCTCCCACTTACCCTCTGGCTTATCATCATAGGAATCTATGGTATTGCCGCTAGCTCAAAACTCTATGAACGTTCACAGTATCACAACATGCGCGCGAAAGAGGTACGTGGACAACTTGATCCAGAGTCAGTTGTAAATCAAAGTTATCAGGCAGCAGAAGAGAAACATAGAAAACATTATCCTGTCTTGATGCATATACGGCTGAACAATATTTGGCTGGGAATGCATGTAGTAGTAGCTCTCCTGGGCCTCATTTATACTGTGCTCTGCCTACGTGGGGCTTGAAGAAGATCTGTATTTGTCAATCAAGTTTCTTCATACAAAGCTAGCAGAAAAGTACGGGGATCGTTATGAAGTAAAATTGCTAGGTAAAAAGCTCAGCGATTACTATGCATCTGCCTTCCTATTGCGTGAGCCACAATAACAGCTCCGCTAATAGCAACCGCTCCTACAACAGTCTGCCATGTAAGCTGTTCTCCTAACAGGACGATAGCCAGGACAATGGAGATAACTGGCTCAAAGTAGAAGTAGATAGTCACTCTTGATGCATCCATCTGGCTCAGCGCGGCATTATACGCAAAATATGCGAGAGCTGAGCAACCAACGGCGAGAAAAAGTATGGCTGCCCATTGCACCTTGCTTAAATAGATGATTACGCGCCAGTCGGATGGATGAAGTAAGGAGAGGAAGAGGAGACCAATTGCGCCACTTATCATTGTGCCTGCGGTCATCACCACGGGTGGAATGTCTTCTTGCATCCATTGTTTGCTCAAATGAGTATAGAGGGCAAAGAGGAACGTATTGACTACAAGGCAGAGAACCCCGAGAAAGAAGCCAGGGTGCAGTGCAGGCGGCTTCTGAAAACCAACAAGAGCTACTCCAAGAAATCCCAGAATCAAACACATCAGAAATAGCCATCCCCACCGTTCCTTACCAGTAATGCGGGCTAGCAAGGCTGTGAAGATGGGAATGAGGCCGATGCCCAGAACGGCAGAGATACTAGCATCCGTCTCTTGTATACCAATATATTGCAGCCAATAGTAGAGAGAAAACGCTAGCTGCCCAAGCAAGGCCATAACTAGCAAAGCACGCAAGGTAACATGGCGCTGTTTTAAGGCTCTCCACAGAGGAAAGAGGAAAAAGAGAGAGGCGATACTGAAACGTAGAGCAGCCAGCAGGAGAGGGCTAAGCGCAACGCCATTCTTTTCCGAAGTAAGAAGATAGCGCGCTGCCACATATGCGCCTCCCCAACATAGGAAAGCGAACCAAAAAGCTAGCGTTCGTTTCGTCACTATCTTTCTTTGTTCTCTTCTCTCGCGCTTTCAGGCATTTCAGCAGCGTCTTGAGCATTATCTGGCACTGCCTCGATCCAATCTCGACTATGGCCAGGTTTCCATAGTCAACTTATTTGCTAACTGCTTGCTCACTTACTCCTTGCCGTGAAGGATGCTGCTGAGGTTTCGGGAGTTTTAGATTTATACATATTTTTCAATCTTCAGTCAGCACCTTCCACAAGCAAAGTATAGCCAGCACGAATTGTAACGTCAACTGGCTTGTACGCGCTTCAAGCATCCTCCTCACACTTTTGATCGTCATGAGAGGTAATCTTGCGTTCCAAATCAGTTGTTGAAGTAGTGCTCTTCAAGGTCCGCGAGAAGTCCCAGGTGCAAAGGTCGCCACCCCAAAAGTTCCTGGGTCTGTGCTGAAGACCTCGGGAGGTCGAGCGCTACCAGGGCGCTGAGAGAGCTAAGAGAGCTAAAATGGGCGTCTGCCTCTTTGGGGGAAAGGCTGACCACAGGCAGGTTCAGGTGCCGGCCGATGACGCTGGCAATGTCGCGGAATGGCACTCCCTCCTCGCCAACTCCTTGAAGCTGTGAGCCCCCCGGGCCGCTTTCCAGGGCCAGGCGAAACAGGCGCGCCGCATCGAGGCGATGGATGGCCGGCCAGCGGTTAGATCCGTCGCCGACGTAGGCAGATGTGCCCCTCTCGCGGGCGATGCTGATCAGTCTAGGCATGAAGCCGCGCTTGTCGCCCTTGCCATGCACGAACGGGGAGAGCGTGACGATCGATGCTCGCACTCCAGCTAGGGAGAGCACTGTGTTATCCGATGCCTCCCCATTTAGATGAGCGGTGATCACGAACGGCTTACCTGTACCTTCGAGCGCCTTGCCCATCGTCTCGACGGCGTGTAGATCGGTGGTAAGCGCAGCCGCGAAGTCCGG
The DNA here is from genome assembly GCF_004208415.1 of Ktedonosporobacter rubrisoli. GTDB lineage: Bacteria > Chloroflexota > Ktedonobacteria > Ktedonobacterales > Ktedonobacteraceae > Ktedonosporobacter > Ktedonosporobacter rubrisoli. The sequence goes on from NZ_CP035758.1 coordinate 2,223,013, forward strand.
GAGGTTTTGCCCAAATGCCAGGTGAATGATGCCATCCACCGCCGCCGCTGCGGTGCGCAGGCTGCCGAGATCGTCAAGGGTACCATGATGCACCTCGGCCCCAGATTCCTCCAGTGCCCTGGCACCATTATCCGAGCGGGTAAGGCCGACGACCTGATGCCCTGCGGCGAGAAGTTCGCTGACAACCGCTGAGCCAACGAATCCTGTTGCGCCAGTAACAAAAACTCTCATGGAAAATTCCTCCAATAAACATAGCATTAGACTTAAGGTTGGGTGGTTTGCCAATCTCATTGTCCGAACTTGACTTTTTATCGGTCAATGACAGACCGGATAGCAGAGCTAAAATGGCTAATTCGAGATGGGAGCCTTACGCATTTTTGATTCATAATTGGTGCCAATAGTATCGTTATCGAATTATCAAAAACAATTGAGTCGTCCGCTCGAATTTGTCCAAACAGAATCCTTTACAGCTTTTAACCATATCCTGGTTCTTACGCAACCGAGCTTCTTCAATTTCAATGAAGAGGCGGTGTCCAGACTTCTTCTATTGCTTGGTGAACAAACTGAGAAGCAATGGGAGGAGCGCGAGGAGGACAGGCAAGATCAAGAGAGTCACCAGGCCACGCAACTGCATGATCTCACTCGGCCATGTGGGGAAGCTGTCGTGAATTTGCTTGTAGCGTTTTTGCAGTGCACTTAGCCGCTCTGTCCCTTCGTTTATCGCTGCCGTATCACCCAGATCCCCCAACATTGTCTCATCAAGAGCGCGCTCATACTCAGCGGTGAGAGGGTGTAAGAGCTTATTACGAGCTTGTTCCATCGCTCGATGAGGTAAGATGAGCCAGGTTTCCAGAAGCAGCGTAGCTACAAGCAGATACAACAAAATGTCACCCACAAGAATGATTCTATCGACCCCCTGCGAAAGAATGCTTCCCCAACCAGCTATGCCGCAGCCTAATATGAGCATCAAGGGGAGAGTTGTCCACATGAAACGGTTAAAGAGGCCAAGTCCTCCAGAGCCATCCGGATGCAAAGGTTTGACCCGAATGGTGAAGGCACGAAACAAGCGCTGGGTGGTAATGGCTATCATCGCGAGCCATGCAATGACAAGAAGTGCGGCATAGTCTCCGACGAAGCTAATGAAGTTGCCACTGACTGTAAACCACAAAGGAATACCTATCCAGATAGGATGAACGAAAAAGAAAAAGAGTGGATTGGCTGTGGCGGCCAATATCGCCAGTACGGCCCACCAGCGGGAATGCATCCAGCGGACTTGCTTCTGCACAAACTCCGGATACGAGAGCGATCCTGGGAGATCTGTATGACCATCGTCAATGACCTTATGTGCCCAGAGGTGGTTGAAGAGGTCTGCCGCAGCGTCGGGCAGAGAGAGGTACGTTCCGGCAAAAGTGAGGAAAATAGCAGATAAAGCAAGGGCTTGGAGAGGTGAAGAAAAAAAGCTCGTATGCCACCCATTGGTGGCAAGGAGAAGCACTATCACAAGAATCGCAACTATTCCACATCCTGTCATGATCCACCAATTGTTGAGACGGAGTTTGACTTTGAGCAAGACCAGCAAAGGATCATAGAGGTGCGAAGGTTCAACGATCTTCTGGGAAAGAGAACCTTCGCGGATGGTTTGTTGGGGAGGCATCTGGATATCCATTTCATGATCTCCTGAAAAGTGAGCAACTTATCGAGGCATACAAATACCCTCCTTGACCATTTCAAGGAGAGATGTTCCAACAATCGGTCTCCTACGGAAGAACTCAATTTGCAGCTTCCAGTCAGAGTATATCATAGTGGAGCGATTTCCTTTTGAAGAAGCTCGGTTGCGTAAGAACCATATTTGAACCAATTGCAGTCCTCGTAGCCCATCCAGGAACTAACAAAACAGCTCATCTTTGTAGAGATGGACCGATGGAAACATTTCTGTCAAAAACTGCGCCAAAGTCACGCATATCCATCAAAAGCCGAGTAATACCACTTTCAGAGGCAGCTTTCAACTGGCTTCTCAAGCCTGTCCTTGGACGTGAAATGCGTCAAGAGAAAGGACTAGCCTGATGGATCTGGCCCACTTTTGGTGATTCAGGCTGCTTGCTGTAAGCGGCATATCTGGCAATCAAAAGATCTCTCAAAAGTCCAATGTTAAAGACGTCCAGAGGAGCTACATCGGCAGCTCTCCCCAGTGAATCTTACGTGCATGAAGAACCGATATGGGTCCTTGTACCATCACGTGGGGAATCCCCTGAAAGATCCCAACCAGCTTTTTTTGCTGGGCAAGGTAATCGTACCACGCCAGCGTTTCTGCTGGCACAGCATCCAGTTCGCAATAGGTGCTACGATCAAGCCAGTGGGCGTGTTCCTGACCAAGAGGGTTTCTGGGATATCCAACAACAGCTATTGGGACATCAGCAAGCGCTGAGAGAGGAATTTGCCAAAAGGCACGATCTGGTTGAACTGGAAAACCACGTTCACGCAGGGCCAGGTACACCAGATGAGGGTGGATTGGGCTACATTGCACCACATCATTCCAGAGGCAGTTGAGAAGGGGGATGACACGTTTAGGAAGGTCTTCCCGATTTGGATGATCCTGATATTTCAGGATCTCGCGCTCATAGATGTCAGGGTAAAGGTATTTTAAGGTGTTGAGAGGATAAAGGACTTCTCCGCGCATGTCAAGCGGATATTGATGGTAGAGAGCTAGCATAGGTTTCCTTTCATCCTACAGAGCATGCAGTACCCGTTGGCGCAGCAATGGGAACGATGCACGACCGTACCCCATGCGCTTAATCAGTTTCAATTTATTGACTTTCCCTTCGACGACTCCATTGCTTTGGGGAAGGGTGAGTCCTGCCATGACTTCCTCGTAGTCTCGCTGCAATCCTGCGGAAAAACGCTTGATGTGGCGGAAATGGCTTTCTTTTACCTGTTTCATCCAGTCATCTAGCCGCTGCCCCTCACGCTTGCGTAGGAGATGTCCAAAGGATTGAGCCAGATCATGTAAGGCGCAGAGTTCTGGGCTCGCCTGACACAAGGCAGAGAGATCTAATTGTTCCTCTGCTTTCAGATCTTCCCAGGGACGAACCAGGAGCCAGATCGCTTTTTGCATAGGAACCTGCTCAGCCACTCCAAGCGAAGGATTGGGGATTAGTACAGCATCTTGACGGAACGGTTCCACAAAGCGATACAGGAGGCGCTCGGAGAGTTGATCCAGGGTTGCTATCTCTCTGGCGAGCAACGCTGGATTGCGATAATCATTCACAAATACGAAGCTCCCAACACGCAAGGTAGTGGTGGCTGTGGCGGCTACCGCCATTGAGGTGAGCGCTGCTGTTGGCGTACTATCGGGCAGATGAAGAGTTGCATAGCCCAGCTCCTCTGCTCTCCGTGCCAGAGCGATCCATGCCGAACGAGATGAATTGCCACTGGCAGTGACAATACCGAAGCGAAACGGTTTTTTGCCCATAAAATTCCTTCTTTGCTAGAGTGAAGCCATGACTTGCGCATCAGTAGTGCTCTTATGACTGGACGGCGACCTCACCCGTTGTTCGTCGTGCTGCTTGATCTTGACCGGCCACCCAGTCGGTGTAAGAGGCAGAAATGTGCCAGGGGAGGCACACCGGCCGGGTTACCTTTGTCCTAAAAAAGACGGAACGCAACGAGGAATTGTGACAGATGGTAGAGCAAAATCAGCTAAATATCCTCAAACCTCGGCAAGCTCAGCCCATATTTCCTCCGGCAGCGAAAGTTGGGCCAGGTTGAGCGTCTCGGCAAGCCTTCTGGGGTGTGAGAGGCCGACGACTGTTGAGGCAATGCGCGGATCGCGCAGCGAGAATTGCAAGGCTGCCGCAGCCAGCGGAACCCCGTAGCGCTGACAAATTGCCTCCAATCGTCTGGCTCGTTCAAGCAGATCGGCCGGAGCCTCGCTATACATGTAGCGGGGGTAAGCGCTCGGCCCCTTAGCCAGCATCCCACTACCATAGGGAGCAGCGTTGATCGCGGCCACACCATGTTGCTGGCACACATCCCAGAAGGGAGCGGCCTCGGTATTGAGGAGGATATAGCGATTATGAGAGATAGCTACGCTGAAAAGGCCTGTTTGCACAAAGCGCGTCATCATAGCAATGGGGCCGCCCGCCACGCCCAGATGCGCAATCAAACCTTCCTCCTGGCAACGCTGCAGCGTCTCGACTGGCCCGCCTGGCGCCATCGCCTCCTCAAAAGTGATGTGCTCTGGATCGTGCAAAAATAGTAGCTGAATCTGCTCCAGACCCAGCAGGCGTAAACTACGCTCTACGCTGCGCCTCATTTGGGGACCGCTGAACTCGCCGGTGTGCAGGTCGCGATCGGCTTTGCTGGAGAGCACAATGCCCGGGGGCAAGCCACCAAGTTCGCGCAAAGCCATGCCTATGCGCCGTTCGCTTTCCCCATCTCCGTATGAAGCAGCTGTATCAAAAAAATTAATCGGGCTCTTAAAGAAGGCGCGCAATGTTTCAAGCGCTTGCTCTTCGGCAACAGAATAGGTGAAAGTTTCAGGCATGTTGCCTAGCGAAGCGCAACCAATACAAATAGAAGTTACTTCCAGGCCGGTCTTGCCTAACGGGCGACGAGGTAAAGGTACCGTTTGGTTCATGCATCATGCTCCTTTGTCCAAAATTGAGAAAATAAGGGTAGAGTGGGCCACCTGGTACGAAAACGATTTCTTACTTAGCATAAATATAGCCAGAGATTGAGAAGCGCTACTGCAGAAAGGGTAAACAGCCGAGCTGCGGTTTGTCAAGAGCGCGTTGCGGAAGAGAAGCGCCCTGACCTTGCTATTGAGCGCAAATAGGCATATAATGCTTGCTATAGACTATATGCGCCGTTCCTTAATGATAGGGCAGTATACAGATAGCCGCCTCGCTTAAATAGCGAGTTTCGTGAAAACGATTTTAGCAGCGAGAAGCCGTTTTTCTTGTAGAACGTCGGCAAATGCACTTGTCTTAGCTACGGAGGACCAATCGCATGTATTATTTAACTCTTCTATGGAGAAACGCGTCAACCTGCGTAACCTCTTATCCACGCGTTTGCTCTATACTAACGCCCATTTTCTACTCTTCTCAGAGCGCCCATACCTATAGGCCAGTTCCAGGCTCTTAAGCAGCCTGGAATATGAATTTGCTTGGGAAGGTGGACGCTTTCCCCTAAGCTTGAGGATTGGAATAGATAGATCAACTCTTTAAATGCACAGAGAGTAAGAATGGCAGGAAAATACCTTATAATATTCCCTGCAAATTGTCGATCTTAGACTAGTAGGGTAGGAGAAGATGACGTGCTATCATCTCAGCAAGTGCCATTAGTGTGCTTACGCGGGATCTCAAAGCAGTTTCCAGGTGTACAGGCCGTTAATAATGTGGACCTGGAGATTTATCCCGGCGAGGTGCATGTTGTTGCGGGCGAGAATGGCGCTGGCAAATCTACGCTTATGAAGCTGCTCTCTCAGGTTGAGCGACCCAGCGCCGGAACCATTACCATCGAGGGCAAGCCAATCCATTTTCACGGACCGCGCTATGCGCAAAGCCTTGGTATAGCCATGGTTTATCAAGAGTTTGCTCTGGCTCCTCATCTCACGGTTGCGCAAAATATGTTTCTTGGTCGCGAGCCTATGAAAATGGGCTTGATCGACCAGGCGACCGAGATTCAGCAGGCGCGCACGCTGCTTAAGCGCGTGGGTTTGCAGCTTGATCCCCGTCAGCTAGTTTCTACGCTTTCGGTGGCCGAGCAACAACTTGTGGAGATCGCCAAAGCCCTGGCGATTGAGGCCAGGCTGGTGATTATGGATGAGCCAACCGCGACGCTGACCGGCCAGGAGATCGAGGATCTCTTCAGGGTAATTAGCCAGCTTACGGAAAATGGCATTGCGATCCTCTATATTTCGCACCGCCTTGATGAGATCTTTCGCATTGCCGATCGCATTACGGTGATGCGCGATGGCAGTGTTGTAGCGACGCTGCCTCGGGCCGAGGTTGACGAGCCGAAGCTCATAAAATTAATGGTTGGGCGCGAGCTGGCAAATCTCTATCCCAAGCCGGAAACGCACATTGGTGAGGTCATCTTGCGTGTCGAGGGCTTTTCGCGGGCGCGCGTGCTGCATAATTGTTCGTTTGAGGTGCGCGCCGGAGAAATTCTTGGCTTTGCCGGCCTGGTTGGAGCCGGGCGCACAGAGCTGGCCCGCGCCGTCTTTGGCGCTGATCCTATCGATGCCGGCACGCTGTATCTGGCTGGTAAACGCGTTAAGGTAAAGAAGCCGGCCCGCGCGATTGAGCTAGGGATAGGCTATTTGACCGAGGATCGCAAGAACAATGGCCTTGCCATGAATCTTGGCGTTGACAAGAATATTACCCTGGCCCGTCTGCCAATGTTTGGCGGAATGCTTGATCTGCGCCGCGAACGACGCATAGCTCTGCAGGCGCGCGATAGCTTGCGTATTCGTACGCCATCCATCCGGCAGCGCGTCGAGTTGCTTTCGGGCGGAAATCAGCAAAAAGTTGTGGTTGCTCGCTGGCTAGAAACCAGTGCACGGGTGCTCTTCTTTGATGAGCCCTCGCGCGGCATCGACGTAAGGGCTAAGGCCGAGATGTTCGAGCTGATCGGCAAGCTCGCGCAAGAAGGGCGGGCCATTGTCATGATCTCTTCATACCTGCCGGAGCTGCTCAATATGTGTGATCGCATTCTGGTTATGCGTGAGGGACGCGTGGCGGGTATCGTGGAGCGCGAACGCTTCTCGGAAGAGCTTATCATTGCGCTGGCAACGGGTGCGCAGGAGGACAAAATAGCATGAAAGATACGGCAAGAGAGGCCCATGACGCAGAGGGCAGGCAGAGCAGCGCGGAAAGAGGAATCGTCAGGCGCACGATGGGGGTTCGCCTGGCAGATGCAGCGGCTCAACTGGCTGCCGCTGGCGCCCTGATTATCGTGAGCCTCTGCCTCTCGCTGGTCTCACCAGTATTTCTTACCTTCAACAACCTCTTTAATATTGTCGCGCAAACTGCCGTAACCGCAGTCATCGCCATTGGCATGACCTTTGTCATTATCACAGCTGGCATTGATCTCTCAGTTGGCTCGACAGCGGCGCTGGGCGGTATGCTGGGAACCTTGATGATGTCCCATACCGGCCTCAGCTGGCCCCTGGCTGTGGTGGGAGGCGCGCTGATCGGAGGCGTAATCGGTCTGGGTAATGGTCTGCTGATCACGGGAGCTGGCTTAAATCCGTTCATTGCGACTCTGGGCATGATGAGTGTGGCCCGTGGCCTGACCTATCTTACGACTAACGCGGTCGGCGTGTATGGGCTGCCCGGCGATTTCGGTTTGCTCGGACAAGGGCTCATTGATAACATCCCGATCCCGTTGGTCATTCTGGTGATCGTGGCTATCCTGGCCCACTTGCTCTTAACGCGCACGCGCCTGGGGCGCTATACCTACGCCATTGGCTCGAATCAAGAAGCGGCGCGGCTCTCTGGCATTCCCATTGGCCGATATCTTATCGCTATTTATGTGCTGCAAGGCTTGCTGGCCGGCTTTGCTGGTATGATTGCTTCCTCGCGCGTGGTCTCGGGACAGCCTAACTTTGGCGTAGGCCTGGAACTTGACGTAATCGCGGCTACAGTTATTGGTGGGGCCAGCTTATTTGGCGGACAGGGGACCATTATTGGTACGTTGATCGGCGCCTTTCTTATCGCGGTAATCCGCAATGGTTGTGTGCTGCTCAACATTAATCTCTATTATCAGGATGTGATCAGCGGAGCCGTGATCTGGCTGGCTGTCTACTGGGATCAGTTCCGGCGCAAGAAGCTGGCTACCGCGTCACAATAAGTCTGGTGTTGGCCACGCTGCAGCAAGTATAGCGGCGACGGCCAGGTTTCCTAACGGGGATGGCGTATCCCTTTTCATGATTATTTTATGTGGATCGTGTCATAGCAGGTAAAAAGGAGCGTGCAATGCGGCGAGAAATTTCGTATAAGCTTATCCTTGTCCCTGCGCTCTTGCTGGCTCTGTTGCTGGCAGGTTGTGGACAGGTAACGACGGTGCAGCCCTCCGCTGGCACCGGCAGCGGTAATGGTGGCAATGCCGCTAACGGGCCGATCAAAATAGCCGTGGTGCCTAAAGCCGTGGGTTTTGATTATTGGGAACAGGTGCATAAGGGCGCTACGTGTGCGGCTTCCAAGCAAAAGAATGTGACAATGCAGTGGGATGGCGTGACCGCTGAGACCGATGTGACCGGACAGGTAAATCTGCTGACAAACTTCATCACACAGGGAGTGAATGGGCTGGTCTACGCAGCTACCGATGCCAAGGCGCTTACCCAGGTGACAAACCAGGCGCTTAACGCCAAGATCAAAGTGGTGAATATCGACTCCGGCACGGAGCCCCAGCCGGCAAATGTGCCTCTCTTTGCCACCGATAACCAGGCTTCGGCGGTCAAGGCTGCTGACTTGCTAGCGCAATCGCTTGGCGGCAAGGGCAAAATTGCCTTTATTCCCTTCCTGGCCGGTTCTGCTACCAATGATCAGCGCGCGGCAGGCTTTAAGCAAGGGCTGGCCAAATATCCCGGCTTGCAGCTCGTCGCGGAACAGTATAGCCAGAGCGATGCCAATACTGCGCTACGCGTCACCCAGGATATCTTGAGCGCTCACCCTGATATTACTGGCATCTTTGCCGCCAATGAGCCCGGCGTTATCGGAGCGGCACAGGCTGTGCAGCGCGCTGGCAAGGCTGGTAAGATCGTGATCATTGGCTGGGATGCGGCCCCGGATGAGATCAAGGGCGTGCAGGATGGCGTTATTTCTGCTCTTGTCGTGCAGAATCCCTTTAAGATGGGCTATGATGGCTTGAATGCGGCTGTGCAGATGGTACGCATCGGCGCCCAGGTCAAGAGCGAGGATACCGGCGTGACCTTTGTCAAGAAAGACAATCTTAACGATCCTAAAGTGCAGGCCGTCCTAAAGCCAAGCTGCGAGAACCCACCTTTATAAACGGGCTTAGCGTATAGGCTGCTAATTGCTCCCCGACGAGACTTTTCTGGCCGGGGAGCTTATTGTTTTATGTAAAGTATCCGTAAAAATGTGGGTCCTCTCTCTTTTCCCACGCGATGTGTAACGAGCTGCTAAGCCATAACGAGGGGAAATAAAATGTGCTTCTTGGAGAAGGAGAACAAAACGCTTTCTCTCAAGGATTGACATGTTCATGTGGAAATGCTCTAGCCTGCCAGTACCAACTTTACAAAATAACTTAACGCATCCCCAAGAGGATGAGCTATCGTGCTACTCTCGCCCGCTCGGAAGATATTTCCATCAATTGCAAATAGCTCTACAGTGAGCCCTGTTCCCTCGATCAGCAGTAGGAAATCGGCAGGGGTGTAGCAACGGGCGGTTTGGGTAATTAACTGACTTTTGTCTCCAATTGGCCACCAATGATCAAGTAAGCGGCCGCCGATGGGATCGAAGTCATATCCTCGCATCAGATCACGTTCTTCATCCCGTTCTTCTGTTCCTGCCCGGCGTATCCACCACCAGGGATTGAAGACATCCATGAGCACGCATCCTTTAGGTGCTAACCAATCTTCTGCCATACGTCGGAGAAGTCGCCGATTGTCTGCATCAGTACCCATGCCGAAGCTGTCCCAGTGACAGATCAGATCAAATGGTTCAGGGAAATTGAGTGCATAGTAATCGCCTTCGATGATGGTAAGTTGACCCTGCCGCGCTTCCTGGGCAAGCTCTCTAGCAAAGGAGGCACGAAGCGGGCTTAACTCGATAGCAATGACGCTATGTCCAAGATCAGCCATAGCTGCTGCCGTGCCACCAGCCCCTGCACCTAATTCCAGAATGCGTTTCTTGCCTGCGCCGCTGTAGCGCTCAATAGAGGCAGCCCTTGCCCGATGAGAAGCGAATATACCAGTGGGACCCATCCACTCGCTTCTTTTTGTATAAAATGGTTCTATCCAGTCCATTGCTGCTCCAGTGGTTTTCTTTCAGATCATGTTCTTCTTTTGCACCGTTGATTCTATCACAATGCAGGCCTATGCTACAAAAGGGCTCTAATTATGGGTCATTTACCCCATTTCATTATCCGCGTATCTACTCTATACTGTCTCTTTAAGCTCCTATTCCAGGTGCGTAAGCGGAGAAAATCAGTATATCAAGGATTCGTACGATTATGGCATTGCAAGAAGATGAACACTTCTCTGTCAGCTCAACACCTACAGACAGAAGTAAAGAAGTAATCAATGGATTTGATAGCGTGAAGCGAGCCAGGCGTAGTCTGCTGCTTTTCTTTCTCATCTTGCTAATAATCTCGCTATTTTCTGAAAGTCTAACTATCATCTCGCAAGATATATTCAGCATACTTTTTCTGATGTGGACGCCGGCGCTGGCCTCTCTGGCAACGCGCCTGATCTTACGCGAAGGCTTTGCTGATATCTCTTTTCGTTTGAAAGGGACGGAGACAATTAAAGCCCTTGGCCTGGCTGTGCTTGTTCCTGCCGCGATTGGCGTGCTTGCCTATGGTGTGGCCTGGCTGGCAGGCCTGGCTCACGTCGGTGCGTTTCATCCCTCGGACAGCCTGGCGGCTTTTATTGCTCTACCCGGTAGCACCCCGTTTCCTGTGACGCTTCTGCTAATTTTGCTCTACCTGACTGTTGTTGAAGTGATGACGTCAGCAGGCGAAGAAATAGGCTGGCGGGGCTATATGCTAACGCGTTTAATCGCGGCTGGCGCGCCTCGACCGGTTCTGCTGAGCGGCCTGATCTGGTCGCTCTGGCACTGGCCGCTGATTCTCTTTGGACCCTCAATTGCTGGCTTACCGCAGATTGTGAGCGCGGGCGTTTTCCTGCTCACAATTACAGCTCTGGGCACCGTCAGCGCCTATCTACGCCTTGCCACGGGCAGTATCTGGCCCGCCATTCTATTGCACGCAGCCTGGAATAGCTTGCTTGTGGAGCTGCTAGATTCATTCACGCAGGGCTCGTCGCTCTGGACCGGCGAGTCAGGTGTACTTGTGGCCCTGGCAACTATCCTGGTGGCGCTGGCCGTTAGCAATTTTTATTGGCAGCGCAAAAAGCCGACCGCGCTTGTCGCTTGAGCCGAATATCTTTGCCAGCTCACGGCACTCTTTCGGGCAGGCTGGCAGTATGCTCAGGCAGCGCTTGCTTATTCCCAATAGCAATGCGCCGGGCCAGAGGAAGCGTAATAGCAACGGTTGTGCCCTCGCCGGGGACACTTGTCAGGGTGAGTGTGCCGCCATGTGCCGTAACGATGCTGCGCGCAATAGAGAGCCCCAGGCCCGTACCGCCAGCCTCGCGCGAGCGTGCTTTATCTACGCGATAGAAGCGCTCGCCGAGATGAGGCAGGTGATCGGCAGTGATCCCGATGCCCGTATCGCTCACTTTCAACAAGGCCTGGTCCTGTTCCTCGGTTGTAGATATGCTGACCTTGCCACGGGGCCGATTGTACTTGATGGCGTTATCCAGCAAGGCAAGGATGGCCTGTCCCAACAACGTCTGATCCCCGATTACCTGCGGCCTGGCGGCGATTTCCGTTTGTATGCTCACTTTGCGCTGTTCGGCCAGGGCTTGCACGCGTCGTATGCCGGCCTGCGCCACATCGGCGAGATTAAGGACTTCGTGCTCGCGGTGCGCCGCGTTGCTATCCAGGCGAGCCAGCGTAAGCATATTGTTGGCAAGATTTGCCATATGATTGGCTTCGGCAACGATATCCTCAAGCAGCATGGCGTCTTCAGCCTCCAGCTTCTTGCGGCTGCGCAAGAGCACTTCTGCGTCCGCGCGGAGCAGCGTGAGCGGGGTGCGTAGTTCGTGCGAGGCATCGGCGATAAAACGTTGCTGATTGGTCCAGGCCAGACGTGCCGGCTCTAGCGCGCGATGGGCCAAAAAGAGTCCGCCCAGGCCGGCGCCAAGCAAGGTCACTCCACCCACACCGAGCAAAAGGAATAGGAGTGCGGAGAGCGCGGTTTCCTGGGGCTCAATTGACTCGCCAATAACGATCACGCCCTGTATCCCGCTGCCAATGGGATTGGGGACGACCTGGGCGTAGCGATAAATGTGGCCTATTGGGCTGCCAGCATCAACTATATCGCTGGCTGTGCCTGTCTTTAAAGCCGCCCGGGCAGCCGAGTTGGTGAGAAAGGCTAAGGGGAGCCTGAGCGTAGTGTTAGCGGGCAGAAGCTGCCCGTTTTGATCGAAGCAGGCAACCATATAAGGCGCCGATGGGGCTGACGTTTCTGGCGGCGGAGCAAAGGATGAGCAGGCTCGTTCCGGTGAGATCACGAGCCATTGATTGACGCGCCCGTGCGCTCGTATAGCCGCCTCGCCCTCGACAGGAGCTGGCAAGATATGCTGAGCCCCAACATACAGAAAGACGCCAAACAGTATCAGCGCTGCGCCTAGCACACCGCAATACCACAGCGTTAAGCGCACGCGCAGGCCTTGAAACAGAGCCGCACCTGGCTGCCGTGCGAAGCGACTCTTTCTCTGCCGGCCAGGCCACCGGCTAAGCCTTTCCATGTTCATAGACCTGTCCTCGTGTTCTCTCTGCGGGCTTCAATCTTATAACCTATGCCGCGCACTGTCTTGATTAACGGATATGAGAAGTTCTGATCTATCTTATCGCGCAGATAGTGAATGTAGATATCCACAACGTTCGAGAGCGCTTCTAGATCGTATTTCCAGACTGCATCGATGATTTGCGTGCGTGTGAGAGCCTGGCCTGGATGGCGCATTAAGTACTCAAGAAGCGCATATTCTTTGGCAGTCAATTCGATGATCTGGCCTGCTCGGCTGGCCTCGTGGCGTACCAGGTCAAGCGTAAGATCGCCAACGTTAAGCTGATACGTCTCGTCGAAATGTCGGTCACGGCGCCGCAGTAGCGCGTTGATACGAGCCAGAAGTTCCTCCATAGCAAAGGGCTTGACCAGATAATCATCGGCTCCTACGTTAAGGCCTGTGACGCGATCTTCAACCGCGCTGCGCGCTGTGAGCATCAGAACTGGCGTCATGATGTGCTCGGCGCGCATCTGCCGGCATAGCTCAAGCCCGTCGAGGCCGGGTAACATTACATCCAGAAGCACAACATCATAAGTATCGCTGAGAGCCAGATCAAGTCCGCTTTGCCCATCATAGGCCAGATCAACTGTATAGCGCTCTTCCAGCAGCACCCGCCGCAAAAGATAGGCCAGGCGCTGTTCATCCTCTACCACAAGAATATGCAAGGCTCCACTCCTTTTCCCAGGCGGGATACAGACAGGCTTCCATACGTCTCAACTTCCTGCTCATCTAAGCAATATGGAAATGAGATAACTACCTTCTGAATAATTTTATTACCTCTATTATGGCAAATCTAGGCCAGCATAGCACGCTTTTATTGAAATTGCATTGAAATTAGATGAGAAGATTCACATTTTCTTCCCATCTAATTCCAATCCGGCAGGGCTATGCTGGCCTCTGTATACATGAGAAATTACACATTTTCTTCCAATATATTTCTCATCGTCTGCTGTTACCCTGAGAAACACCAGGTATGTCTATATATACCTGGTGTGCCTGCAATAACTGGTTACAGGCTTGATACGGGTCAGAAGTCGTTTGGAGAGGATGAATATTCGTGATAGAAACTTCACAACGTCATTCTAGCAATTCAACCGCGAGCAATAACATTACGCGCCCATTAGCTAAAGAGCCCATCACTCCTCCTCAAAATATCCCTGAGCGGCCTTCCTGGCTGCAACGGGTTGTGCGTTTTGGCGTAGTTGGCGGCGTGAACACGCTTGTAGATTTACTGATCTTGAACTTCCTGTTGTTCATGTTCCCTACCAGGAACGCTTTTATGCTCCTTGCCTATAATTCTCTTGCCTACGCGCTGGGAGCTATCAATAGCTTTTGGCTCAATAAGTATTGGACCTTTGGACATAAGCAAGGTCAACTACATAGAGAACTGCCGCGTTTTGCCATAACAACGCTCTGTGGGATTGTTTGGAGCAATTGTATCATCTGGCTGGCCAGCAATGCTTTGCATCCCTTGCTGCTCAACGCGACAGTATGGGCCAATACTTCAAAAATAGTCGCTATTGCCGGTACAGCTTGCATTTCCTACCTGGGCATGCAGTTGTGGGTATTCGTCAATCATAAATCCCACACTAAACATCTGCTCACGGAGGCCAGTATAGACAGGTCCAATCCGCTCTCTAGCGAGCCTCAAGCTCTGTTTGCCATGACCCACGAAGTCAGCCATGAAGACAAAGTGTCGGATGTACAGGAAGACGAGTTTATGCTGTCTCATGTGCCAGGACTTTCCGTCGTGCTGCCAGCTTACAACGAAGAGCAGGTTATCGCTACAACGCTCCTGGATGTCCTCAAGACCTTGACGCTGTGGGGCCTTGATTTTGAGGTGCTGGTTGTCAACGATGGCAGCGTAGACCGTACTGGCAATATTGTTGCTGAGCTGGCGCGGGAGCATCCCCGGGTTCGCTTGATCACGCACGAGACCAATCAAGGCTATGGTGCGGCGCTAGTGAGCGGCTTTCAAGCTGCGACAAAAGCGTTGACCTTTTTTATGGATTCCGATGGGCAGTTCGATATTCGCGAGTTGCGCCAATTTTTTCCTTTTCTGAAGAGCTACGATGCGGTGCTTGGCTATCGCATCGCCAGACAGGATACCTGGATGCGCAAGCTAAATGCCTGGGGCTGGAAATGCCTGATCGGTTGGGTATTAGGCCTGCATGTGCGGGATATAGATTGCGCCTTTAAGCTCTTGCGCACTGAGTTCCTGCAGCGCTACCCGTTGCAGACGCGTGGGGCAATGATCAATGCGGAACTTCTCTATCGCTTGAGGCGCGCTGGCTATACCTATTGGGAGGTTGGCGTGCATCATCTGCCGCGCCGGGCTGGGCGCGCCACTGGTGCGCAATTGCAGGTAATCTTGCGGGCACTAAGCGAGCTGTTTGTCTATGCACGCATATGGCGCAGGGAGGAACAGGCGCAGGCGTTGGCGAAGCCGAAAAGTCTCTCAACGCAAAAGCGGGCCTGAGAGCTAACAAGATTGGAAGATTCTCATAAATTTCCAATCAAAAATCAATTTTAAGGACCTAAGATGGTAGCGCTTAGGAGCAAGTATAAGGGGTTTGATGAAGACTGCAATGAAACTTATAACCATAATGAGGAGAAATTATGGCTGAAACAATAAAGACGTTTCCTCTAACTGAGCCAGAGAATGGGCCTGAGCCGCAGGCGCTTGTCCCCTCACAAAGCTGGCAGCGCCTTGCTCTGGCGGGCGTGTTGCTCATCTCATTATTCATGAATTTCTTCCAGCTAGGCTTGAACGGCTTTGCCAACCCCTACTACGCGGCTGGCGTCAAGAGTATGCTGGATAGCTGGCATAACTTTTTCTTCGTTTCCTTTGATCCAGGTGGCTTTGTCACGCTTGATAAGCCGGCGTTGGGCTTCTGGCTGCAAGCCGCTAGTGCGAAGCTGTTAGGTTTCTCGCCTTTCAGTGTCTACCTGCCCCAGGCCCTGGCCGGTGTGCTCTCTGTGCTCGTGCTCTATCATCTTGTGCGCCGCCACTTTGGCGTTGTGGCAGCTTTGTTGGCCGCGTTGGCCCTGGCTTTGAGCCCTATCAGTGTGGTGACAAGTCGAAATAATACGATTGATAGCACGTTGGTGCTGGTAGTTTTGCTGGGCGCCTGGGCAGTTCTGCGCGCTGCCGAGACGGGGCGCTTGCGCTGGTTGCTGCTGGCGGCGGTAGCGGTTGGGCTTGGCTTTAATGTTAAGATGTCGGAAGCCTATCTGGTGGTGCCTGCTTATGGATTGCTCTACCTGCTGGCAGCTCCATTAAGCCTCTGGAAGCGTATCGGACACCTGGCTCTGGCCAGTGTGCTCCTGCTCGTCATCTCGCTCTCCTGGGTTCTGGCTGTTGATATCACGCCTGCCGCGCAGCGTCCCTACGTTGGATCAACGCAGAACAATTCGGAACTGAGCCTGGCCATTGGCTATAACGGAATTGATAGGCTGCTTGGCATGTTTGGGCGTGGCGCTGCACGCAATAATGCCCATCCTGCTGAGCGCTCCACAGCTAGTAATGGGAATGGACAATTGACAGCCGGCTCGCCAGCTGTGATGAGTGGGGCTGCCCGGGATAGTAGAGACAATATGGCACCGCCCATGGGCGGTGGAGGTTTTTTTGGAACCGGTACGCCTGGTCCGTTGCGCCTCTTTACTGAGCCAATGGCCAGCCAGACAGCCTGGCTCCTGCCTCTAGCCATTCTAGGTATGCTTGCCCTGGCCTGGCAACGTCGCCCACGCCCACAGCAAGACAGGCAGCAGCAATCCTTGATCTTGTGGGGGATGTGGTTACTGACCACTGGGATCTTCTTTAGCGTAGCTGGTTTCTTTCACCAATATTACCTGACCATGATGGCTCCGCCCATTGCCGCGCTTGCTGGTATCGGACTGGTGATGATGTGGCGAGATTATCGGCGCGCTGGCTGGAAGGGTTGGTTGCTACCGCTTGCCTTGCTTGCTACGCTGGCTGAGCAGATCTATATTCTGCTCAATTATCCAACCTGGGGGCGCTGGCTCATTCCAGCCTTGATTGTCCTCGGCGTGGTAGGAATTGGCGGCCTGCTGCTCTTGCGCCCTGCCGGAGAAGAGCGCCCGACCGGCTATCGACGGCGTTTCGTTAGGCCCACGTTTTGCCTGGGTATCCTTGCCTTGCTGCTGGTCCCGGCTGTATGGACGGCAATACCTGTCTTTCAAAACACTGAATCCCAGATGCCCGCAGCTGGCCCGACAAATTTTGGCGGTTTTGGCAACATAATGGGTCCCGCTGGCAATAACTCAAGCGCCTTGCGCAATGAACGCACCAGTGCTACGCGAGATTTTAATCTATCTGGTCGCCGTAACGATGCGCTGGGAGCGGATACACAGCTTGTGCGCTACCTGGAAGCCAGGCAGGGCAGCACAAAATTTCTGCTTGCCACACCAAGCTCTATGACTGCCGATAGCCTCATCTTGACAACAAATAAGCCTGTGATGGCGCTGGGTGGCTTCAGCGGTGGCGATCCCATTTTGACGACAAGCAAGCTAGAGAATCTTATCAACGATGGAACTGTGCGCTTCTTTCTGCTTAACGTGCCGCAAACTCAGCAGAGCGCAGACAGCAAAAGTGAAAATTCCTCTGCTCGTGCGCAATTCTCGGGAGTTGGCGGCTTTATGGGCGGCAGGCAAAACGCGCTGACAAATTGGGTCATGCAGCGTTGCTCAGCCGTACCGAGCAGTCAGTGGCAGTCTCCTGCAAGCGCGGGAAGCAGTGGCGCTGTTCCCTTTGGGCGCAATCAGTTGTACGATTGCGCGGCCCATTGATAGTGCTGCGAATATTGTTCCTGGAAGCAACATCAGGGCAGCATTGCGCTCTACGAAAAAGCTAGCATCACATGGTCATGGTATGTGCTGGGCAAGTATCAGGTATGGAGAATTTGGGGGTCTGAGCTTAACACAGGTTTAAAGCGAGGGCAACAACACCTTAATACCGGCGAGCTATACTACCTGCGTGGATTTTTATGCCTGGTGTCCTTGAAGGCAGATGAAGGAGTCCATAAAACATATGGGCTGCTTCATCTGTTGTATAAGCGCCCATCTGTTCGAATAATGCGACGATATGATGAAACTATGCTTATGTAGGGATACGCGAACAGGCGAGAGTGAGGGATGAAGCAAGCATATATGATCGGTACTCCTTTGCTCTACTAAAAGTATTGCCAAGCATAGAGAGGTAGTAATGTGAGTAATCAGACTTCACTCGAAGTGAGCGGCGTCTCGAAAATATATCCAAACGGCTATGAAGCCCTGGCTGACGTCAGCTTTAATATGCAGCAGGGCGAGTTTATCTGTATCATTGGACGCAGTGGCGCGGGCAAATCTACCCTACTGCGCTGTATAAACGGCCTGCATCCTGTTACGCGTGGCAGCATACGCATTCAGGGAACAGAGATAACAAGCCTGCCCGATGAGGAGAAGCTGGCCATACGCCGACGCATCGGCTTTATTTTTCAGGAATTCAATCTGGTGGGTCGCCTCAGCGTCATGCATAATGTCCTGAGCGGGCGCCTGGGATATATGAATGGCTTTCACTCTGTAATTGGCTATTTTAGCCAGGAGCATCGTCAGAAAGCGCTTGAATGCCTGGGCCGCGTCCATATGCTGCATCGGGCTACTTATCGCGCCGACAATATCTCAGGTGGTGAGAAGCAGCGCGTAGCGATCGCCCGAGCTCTGGCTCAGGAGCCTCTCCTCTTGCTGGCTGACGAGCCAGTGGCCAGCCTTGATCCTGATCTCACCTGGGGTATTATGGAGGACCTGCGCAGTGTCGCGCGCGAGGAGCATGTGCCGACGCTCGTCAATATTCATGATCTGGAGACGGCAAAGGCCTTTGCTGATCGCATTATCGGGATTGCGCGGGGACGTATTCTCTATGATGGCCCACCCAGCGGCCTGACAACCGAACTTCTACGCGAAATCTATCGCAGTGACGATCCCAACCGACGCTCACGCTACGAACTGGTCTCATGATTGGCCTGCACCCAGAAGCATACATCGGCATCATCGTCGGTACTGGCTAGATTGAGCATTTTGAGCAGGCGCCCGGCCACTAGCTTACCCAGGGCCTGGCCGTCATAAGCCAGGCTGGGCAGGCCGGCGCTTTGTGCTATCAAACTATTGCCATAGCCTAGCACCAGCTGAGCTCCCTGGCGGCGCTTGAGCATTCGTTGCAGGCGCAGGGCCGTTACATCATCGCTACAGAAGAAGGCTGTGGAAGGCGTGGCTTGCTGTAAGCGCTCATCCAACCAGCCTGCGGAGAGCTCAGAGGCCTCGCCGAAGGAACAGGCAGCTCCGCCAAGCTGGCTCCATTTGCGCCGGGCGGCAGTTGGTTCAAGGAGGGAGCTCGGCCCTACAATCAGCTCAATATGCCGTTGGCCCTGAGCGCTCAGCCATTGCCAGCCGGCCAGCAAGCCTTCTTCCAGTAAGTCCTGTTCTAGCAATACGGTAGGGTGTCCACTGCGCATAAGCTCAAGTACCTGCGGATCGAGGGCATGCCATTGGGTCAAAAACAGGCCTTCAAAACGGCTGTTGGCCAGCATTTCAAAATAGGCTCGTTCGTGCGCCGGTTGCTCTTTGCCAGCCGTACAGATCAGAAGATGCAAGTGGGCAGCGCTGAGCCTGGCTTGCATGCCGTCTACGATTTCGTTAAGGCCGGGATAACTCAGCGAGGGCAAGAGCAGACCGATCAAGTCGCCCTGGGGTTTATGCAGGCGGCGGGCATTAATATTGGGACGATAGCCCAACTCTTCGACAAGCTTAAGGATGCGGGCCGTGGTTTGCGGCGCTATGCGCCCATTCCCGTTGATCGCGCGCGAAACCGTGGCATAGCTTACTCCCGCTAGCTCGGCCACCGTCTTAAGCGTCATTTCGCGCTGCACTGCGGGGATAAAGCGCTGATCGGGGAGCATCAGCAGGCGCGTATATTCCTGATCCACAAGATGCAACTGTTCAAGAGCCTGAAGCAGCTTGCGCTCTATGCCGCGGGCTAGACCGGGGCGTACCACGATAGGACCCCTTGAGAGTAGGGGCGAGGCGGCAAGGACGCGCAAGCGCGTCGGCTCCTGCTGGCTATAGCTCAAATATTCGCTTTCCATAATCGCCCCGGCAGCAACCTCACCGCTAAGCACTGCCTCGGCGACGGCGCGATGATTGTGCAAAAAGCGCGGCAGGATATCTGCCTCTGGATCGATTCCCGCCTGTTGAAGCAGGAAGGTGGCGACAAGATAGCCTGTGGTAGAGCCAGGATCGACAAAGCCAAAGCTCTGACCTTTGAGCTGAGTTAGATGAGTGTTCTCGCTATCGGCACGCGTAATAATCAAGCTGCGATAAGGTGGGGCATGCGCTTCACGCGGGTCAGCTTTATCTACAGGATTGGCCAGGGCGCGCACTCCCAGCCGGGCTTGAGCGAGGGCAAAGGCATATGGGCCTAGCTTGGCGGCATCGATGGTTCCACGTTTGAGGCCGGCCAGTGTCTCTTCGTAGTTGTGGTTGACAACAATGTGTACGGGCAGGCCCATGGCGGCACTCAGGTGTTCCTCTAGTTGTTTTCTGGCCTCATGTGGCCATTCAATCTCCCAGCTGACCGCCGAATCCGCGGCAATAACGAGTGCTTCTGGAGGCTCAATATTCTGGCTCATGTTCTACCGTCAAGATCCTCTAGCTTTTTTTGCATTATAGCATATAGTTTTGACCCGCTATTCTGCCTGACCCAACTGCCTGAAATTCCATGATGCCAGGAAGGCTAGAGCCGGCATAAAAGATCCATATTAAATACATGTTAAATATATAATAAATATGAATTACAGAAATTTAAAGTAAAATGCGTTGACAAGAGCCCCTAAAATCAGCTACAACTGAAGTGCGTAAAGCTTTACGCAACCGAACATACATCTGGGACAGGCGTAGGAAAACTTTTCAGCCCTTATTTGAGCTCCAGATTGCAAGTCTGGCAGTATGAAGAGCCTGCAAAAAGAGATGTGCCAGTATCGGAAGTATGTTTAAATAATCTATGAATTTATTTTATTGTTTATATAAATTACGTATATTTAACTTTTAAATTATTGAGTATTAACATAGTATAAATACACTAGAAGAGATAGAGCAAGTTTGAGATCCTGTGCTCTGGTCAAGGGCAAATGAGGGGTGGAAGAACAGGAACAGAGGTGAGCCGGAGCGAAGTCATCCACATCTTGAGAATGGAGTTGAACGTGTCAATTCAGGAGAAAGATAGGGCCGCGTTAGCCGACTTGAAAAAGGAAGCTAATCATGAGCAGCCCGAGCAGAGGAAGGGCTCATTTTTCCGGCGCCCTGAACGTGATCTGTCCAGGCCCTTTGCTATGCCATACTGGCCTCTGGTTCTGCCAGTTCTCCTCTGCGCTATTATCATGGCCCTCCTGGGTACACATATGATCGATCTGGGGACAATTGCGGTATCCTTGACGTTAAGTTTCAACGTCAATATCGCTGTAGCTGCTCTCATCCTGCTGGGAGGAGCGATCAGCCTTGTGCCCAGAGCCATCAAAAATCCGCAGACCTTGCGTAGCTCGAACACCATTATTTCCTTTGTGGTGGTGGCCCTCGTGGCTGTATTCTTTGCTACGCGTCTGGCGGATCTGGGTACCTTCGTCTATACCCTGGAGCTGCTGGATATCAATGTTATCGTGATCTTGCTATTGATGATCGGGCTGGTTGTCCTGGCCTTGCGAGGCAGCCAGTTGGCAGGCGCTGTGGTCATCCTGCTCTTCCTGGCCTGGGGCTTAAGCGTGAAAGGCTTTGGCCTCTCTACCTTTAGCGATCTCTTCCAGAGCGAGAGTGGTATCCGTCTGCTCAGAACGCTTATGCCGCCGCGCTGGAGCTATTTCAGTCATGTGACAGATGCGCTCTTTCTGACCATTCAGACGGCGGTGGCCGCGACGATCATCGGTATTGTCGGTGCGCTCCCTTTAAGCATTCTTGCCGCGCGCAATACGACGCCTCACCCGGTCATGTATAACACTATACGTCTTATTGTGAACACAATTAGATCGGTGCCAGCCCTGGTCATTGCCCTGCTCTTTATTCCCTTTGTCGGCCTGGGACCAGCCGCCGGTATTATGGGTTTGGGCGTACACTCGATCTCGGTTCTGACCAAGCTCTATGCCGAGTCCTTCGAGTCAGTCAAGCCGCAGCCGCTAGAGGCCTTGCGCGCCGTTGGCGCTAACGGGCTAAAGACTTTTTGCTGGGGGGTATTCCCACAGGGCTTTCCAGTAGTGGCCAGCTACTCTATTTATACCTGGGAATCCAATCTGCGCGACGCCACGGTTGTGGCCTTCGTTGGCGGCGGTGGCATCGGCTTCCTGCTGCAATCGAACCTGTCTTTGCTTGACTATCAAAACGTCTCAGTTTTGCTGATTGTGCTTATCGTCACTGTTGCTCTGCTGGACCGGCTCAGTGATTTCGTACGCTCGAAAATCATTTAGCCCGTTTCGGTAAAGAGTATATTTCGTGTTTTAAGGATATAGGAAAAAACGCAATGATCCGTTTACGCCATCAATCGAAACCGCTATATATGCGCGCTACAGCTCTGCTGTTGCTGCTCTTAACCCTGACCCTGGCGGCTTGTGGCAGTTCAGCCGCTGGCTCGCCCGCTGAGGCCAGTAACTGCACTCCCAAGATCAGCTTAAAGCAATTGACGCTGGGTATTATTCCTGCCGAGAATGCCACCAAAGTTGCCGACTCTACTAAGGGCTTTGCCGATGCTGTCTCTAAGAAACTGTGCGTTCCGGTGCAAGTGTTTGTGGGTACGAACTATACGGCAACTATTGAGGCCCTGGCGAGCAAGAAAGTCGATGTGGCCTGGTTTGGTCCCTTTAGCTATGTGCTGGCTGCTGACAAATATAATGCGCAGGCCATCCTTATGCAGCTCTCCAGCTCCGGCCAGGATCACTACTTTAGCTACATCGTTACGACGCCCAAAACTGGCATTAAGAGCGTTGCTGATCTCAAGGGTCACGGCTTTTCTTTTGTCGATCCGGCCTCGACCAGCGGCAATCTCGTTCCGCGCTATACCATGGTCAAGAATGGCCTTGATCCCGACAAGGATGTAAAGGGCACCTTTGCTGGTGGGCATGATGCCTCGCTGCTGGCTGTGTTGAGCGGCAAAGTTGATGCCGGCGCGGTAGCCAGCGATACCTATAACGAGTTCCTCAAACAGGGCAAGTTCAAGGATGGTGAATTGACAATCGTGGGCAAGAGCGATGCGCTTCCTGAAGGGCCGCTGGCTGTAGACAAGGGCATGAAGCAGAGCGATAAGGATGCCATCCGTGACGCCTTTGTCTCGATCAAAGATAAGGCTGTGCTCAACGATTATGTTGGCCAGGGTTTTGTAGCAACCGATGACTCAAAGTTTAACAGTATTCGCGATATTGCCAAAACCTTGAAGCTGAATTTGAACAAGCTATCTTAGCTGCCAGGTTGAGTGCTGGCCGCAAAAGCCGGCACTCAGCTATAGATGATCGATAGGAATTGAGAAGATGAATCAGTACCATATATTGGCAAATTGCCCCGAAGAGCAGGCCTGCCAGCTTGCTACTGACGTCCTGCAGAGCTATAGGACGAGTCAGGTCAAGTTGCTGAGCGGCCCCCGTCAGGGATTGGTGATGCTCAAGGTGCGCGAGACAGTGGCTGATAGCCAGTTTTATGCAGGCGAGGTTCTGGTGACCGAGGTCAAGCTAGAGCTGGATGGACAGTTTGGCTTTGGCATGGTTATCGGTGATAGCCCACGACATGCCATGGCCGTGGCGCTGGTTGATGCGGCTCTGCGCAAAGGTGGCCTTCTGGCGGCGGACCTTAGCGACAAGCTGGGACAGTTGCGGGCGGAGTTAGAGCGTTCGCGACAGCAGCTTTATCAGCGCGTGAGCTCCAGCAAGGTAAATTTTGAGCTGATGTAAGGGTGCCTATTTTGAAAGGAGGAGTTGGTGAGCGTACAGGTAGCAGCCTGGCATGACCGGCAACAGCGATATATTCATTATAGTACAGGCGTATTTCGGCAGTTGCTCGACTGTCTGGCCCGACCCGGTAAACTCAATCGCCTGGAAGATCCTATCTTCCTCGACGATCTGCCTACCTATTATTCGGCCCGGCGGCAAGCCCAGGTTCCGTTCAATCGCTATGCGCTGGGCGCCCTGATGACCCTGCTGGACGGCGAGGTAAGTTTTACCCTGGCCGCCGATGGGCACTGGTTGAGTGAGAGCGATGCGGCGGTGTACTGGCTGGCTTTGCGGACTGGTTCGCATAGTGCGGCAGCCAGCGAGGCGACTTTTGCCCTCTTCTGCGATGGGAAAAGCGGCGGCTTGCTCCGTGAGCTTTCGCTGGGAACTCTGTTGGAGCCCGAGCTGAGCGCGACGGCTATCTATTGTGTGGAGCGCCTGGCCGATGAGCGCGAGCAGCTTTCTGGTCCTGAGGTGATAAGTTGCGCGCTGCGCGGACCCGGCATTCCCGACCTGCGCAGACTGCAGATATCCGGCCTGGAAGCGCACGAGCTTGAGCTTATAAAGGCGACGCGCGGCGTCCAACAGTCAAGCATACAGGAACAGAGCAGTGAGCCTTTAGCCCTGGAGATTGGGCAGGACAATGAGCAGGCAAGGACCCTCTCGGCAGATGAGGCAAGCGACAAGAAGGAGTCGGACAGCTCAGGTGATTTTGCCCTGGGGGTCGATGTCTATCTGATTGACGCGACAGGGCTGTGTGTTGGCTTGCCGCGCACGACCCGGCTGGTGAAAGGATAAATTGGAATATGAGTTATGTTGCCGCCAAGGGCGGGACGCAAGCCGTCCTGAACTCTGAGCAGCTCATTGAGTATTTTCGTCTACAGGGAGAGAGCGAGCCGCTAAAAGTGCGCCAGGTCCAGGAGCAGATGCGCCATGCCGTGGATCGCTCGATGAGCGAAGGGGCTTTGTACGCGCCAGAACTCGCTTCCCTGGCGCTCAAACAGAGCGAAGGTGATACGCTCGAAGCCAGCTTCCTCTTGCGCGCCTATCGTTCAACTTTGCCGCGTGTGGCCTGTAGCCTGCCCGTAGAGGGAGCGCAGATGCGCACCTTGCGCCGCGTCTCGGCGACCTTTAAAGATATTCCAGGCGGGCAGATGCTCGGCCCTTCACGCGACTATCAGCTCCGCTTGCTCAATACCAACCTTCGTACGGAAGCTGATGAGCAGCGACAGCAGTTTCTTGCCCAATTTGGCGAATTGTTTCCTGAGCAGGAAGCGCAGGATGAGGAGGAAGGCATCTTCCCTAAAGTTGTGGAGAGCATGCGCGCTCAGGGTATCCTGGCCGAGCCACCAGCCCAGGAGCAAAGCGAGGCCCAGGCTGAGCCTTACGACGTTACGCGCAAAGCTATTAGCTTTCCCGCACCAAGAAGTGCGCGCCTGCAAATTCTGGCGCGTGGCGAGGTGGGCAGTCTATTGGCCCTGGCCTATAGCGTCGTGCGCGGCTATGGCGACGTCCATCCTACGTTGGGAGAGCTGCGCTTTGGCTACCTACCCGTCGCGGTGGCTCATCCCTTAACTGGCGAAGCTGTGGAAATCGGCGAGATTCTGGCCACCGAATGCGAAATGGTCTCGAAAGTGCATACCAGCGATGATGAGGAGGCCATTCGCGAGCACAAAAATGTGCCGCCAAAGTTTGGTCTGGGCTATGGCTTTTGCTTTGGCCATAGCGAGGTAAAGGCTATGAGCATGGCCATTCTTGATCGCTCGGTGAGTGCGGCCAAAAGTGGCAAGCAGATGGGCAAGGAGGGCCCGGCCTCGGATGAAGAGTTTGTACTGCAGCACGTTGATGGGATCGAGGCTGGCGGCTTTATTGCCCACTTTAAACTGCCGCACTATGTAACATTCCAGGCCGATATCAGTGTGCTCGAACGTGCGCGTGCGCACCAGGCTGAGCGCTTTGCCGAAAAGGTCCGCAAGCGCCAGCAGATCGAAGAGCAGCAGGCTCTCTTTGAGCAGGCCCTGGATAAGAAGGAATAAGCACGTATGACACAGGATGCAATCGATACGCTTCTAACCGAGCTCAACGGTACCGAGCCGACTAACGCTGATCTACAAACTACGCAGCATGATCCACTCTACAACTTTGGTTTTATCGATGAGGATTCGAAGCGCGAGGTGCGCCGCAAGCTGCTCAAAGCTGTGGCCATTCCCGGACACCAGATCCCCTTTGCCAGCCGCGATCTCCCGATTGCGCGTGGCTGGGGTACCGGCGGACTCCAGGTGACCCTTGCTCTGGTCGAGCCGGAGGACGTAATTAAGGTGATCGATCAGGGGGATGATGATAGCGTCAACGCCGTGAACTTGCGCCGCCTCATTGGCAAGACGACAGGCGTTAACTTCACTACCGATACCACTGAGGCTTCAATCATTCAATCGCGCCATCGCGTGCCTGAGGAAACTTTGCGCGCTGATCAGATCCTTGTCCTGCAAGTTCCGATGGTCGATCCTTTGCGCGTCGTTGAGCCTGCCATCGAGCGGGCGACCGAGATGCATGCCGAGGCAGATTATGGGCAGATGTGGGTCTATATGTATGAGAGCGTCGTGCGCTCGGGCGATTTCAATATTGCCTCGCAATATCCGGTGATGGTCGAGGAGCGCTACCTGATGGATACCACACCCATTCCGCGCTACGACGTGCCGCGCTTACACATGGCCGAGACGCTCTATCTGTTCGGGGCCGGACGTGAGAAGCGCGTCTATGCAGTGCCGCCCTATACACGGGTTGCTCCGCTGGAATTCGAAGACTATCCTTTCAGGACCGAACATAATCCCGCGCAAGCGTGCGAGCGCTGTGGCGCCAACGATACGTTCCTGACCAGCCATTATGTTGAGGAAGCGGCGGGAAGTGGCCACTGGGCTTATTTCTGCTCCGATACCAGCTATTGTCAGAAGCGCCTGGCGGCAAGGAAAAATGCTCCCGCCACGGAGGCAAGAGAAAAATGAACACATTGAATCAGCATGACCTTGCTCAGGTAGAGAGCGTGCCCAGGCAAGCAATTTTGCAAGGAAGCAATATCAGCAAGCGTTATGGGTCGGGCTGCCCCTACTGTCCGGCGCTCACCGGACCCGAGCACAATACCAGTCAGTGTCCCGTGTGCGGGACCGTCACGGCTTGCAGCGGGATCAACTTTTCAATTGAGCAGGGCGAAGTTCTGGGCCTGGTTGGCGAGAGCGGCAGCGGCAAAAGCACGCTTATGCAGGCAGTCAATCTCAGCCTGGCCGTAGACAGCGGCGAGCTCTGGTATCGCGAACCGCAGCAGCCTACGGGCGCCCCCATTGATCTGTTCACGCTTGATAAATATGCGCGCCGTCTCTTTCGCAACCAGCGCCTGGGCATTGTGCATCAGCGCCCCGAACTTGGCCTCAATATGCGTTTCACAGTTGGTGGCAACGTCGCGGAAAAGCTCTTGCTGGCCGGTTGGCGGCATGTCGGGCATATTCGCGAACGCGCTAGCGAGCTCATGGAGCTGACCGAGCTACCCATCGAGCGCATAGACGATGATCCGCGCACCTTTAGTGGTGGCATGCTCCAACGCGTGCAGATCTCCAAGGCTCTGGCCAGCAATCCCAGCGTGCTTTTGCTTGACGAGGTGACCAGCGGGCTCGATCTTTCCGTGCAGGCGCGCGTCCTCGACGTCATCAAGCGTATCCAGTGGGAACTACAGGTAACTATGCTTGTTGTCTCGCACGATCTTGGCGTGATCAAGCAGCTTGCGCGCCGCACCATGGTCATGAAGAATGGCCACGTCGTCGAGAGCGGCCTGACCGATCAGATCCTTGAAGATCCCCAGCACCCCTACACGCAGTTGCTCGTCTCGTCGGCTCTATGAGGCGCTTTATTGCTGACTGAGCTAATCTATTCGGAACGTGAGGAGACCGAAATGCAAAGGGGTGGGTCTCCATCAGCTTTCTATTCGCGATCCGTATAAGGAACGGAAATTATGCATACACAACAGCCTATCCTGGAAGTACGCGACCTTGAGAAGTATTTCCGCCTGCACGTCCTTGACGGTCGGAAGATAGAGCCCTTTCACGGCATCTCTTTCGAGGTTCAGCGCGGCAAGCTTTTTCTGGTCAGCGGCAGAAGCGGCGTTGGCAAGACGACGATTCTCAAGTGCATCTATCGCACCTACCTGAGCACAGGCGGGTCCATATGGTACGATTCGCAACTATTTGGACGTATCAATATGGTGGAGGCGCAAGAGGATCAGGTCGTGCGCCTACGTGAGCATGAACTGGGCTATTGCTCACAATTTCTCAAGGTTTTGCCTCGCGTCTCGGCTCTTGATGTGACTGCTGAGCCGCTGCTCAAGCATGGAATGAAGCGCCAGGATGCGCAGGACGAGGCCGCGCGCTGGCTGCGCCGCCTGGGTATTGAAGAGAGTCGCTGGCAGGCCAGCCCGCTTACTTTTAGCGGCGGTGAGCAACAGCGCGTTAATCTTGCGCGAGCCTTTATCGCTGCCCCACGTTTGCTTCTCCTGGATGAGCCAACCGCCAGCCTTGATGCTGGCTCGAAGTCTATTGTTCTGGAGATTATCAAGGAAGCTAAGGACTCCGGAGTAACCATTGTGACCGTGACCCACGATACCGCAGCCTTGCTGGCTCTTGTCGATGACAGCTATATCTTAGAGCGAGAAGATGCCGCATGAAGACCTTGATCCACAATGCCACTCTTGTTCTGCCTGAGCGCCTGCTGGAAAATGGCTGGCTCTTGCTTGAAGATGAGCGTATTCTTGCTCTGGGCGAGCAGGACAGTTGTCCGCTTCTGGAGCAGAACGCGCTTGATGCTGAAGGGCAATTGCTCTTGCCTGGACTCATCGATCTGCATTGTGATGCCATCGAGAAACTGGTTGAGCCGCGTCCAGGCGTGGATTTTGATCTGGAGCTGGCTCTGCGTGAGGCTGACTGGCGCCTGGCCGGCTGTGGGATTACCACTGAATTCCACGCGGTAACCCTTGATGATCACGAATTTGGTGTGCGCTCAGAGGGATTTGTGCGCGATCTTAGCCTGGCCATTCGCAATAAGGCAGATCTCTGCGTGCGCCATCGCCTGCATGCGCGCCTCGAATTGAGCAGCCAGCGTGGCTATGCCGTCGTGGCCGAACTTGTAGCGCAGCGCGAGGCTGATCTGATCTCGCTGATGGATCATAGCCCCGGCCAGGGACAATATGCCAACGTGGAGGCCTATCGTGATTATGTGGCGCGAACCACAAATAGGAGCCAGGCTGAGATTGATGCCTTCATTGCCCTCAAGCTTGCCCGCGCCTCCGAGATTCCCGAGCGCCTGGAGGCGGCTGCGTGCCTGGTACGCGAGGCGGGTCTGGCTCTGGCTACCCACGACGATGATACTGCCACCCGTGTAAAGCGCTGGCCCGCGCTGGGCGTAAGCATGAGCGAGTTTCCCACCACCATGGAGGCAGCGCAGGCGGCTCACGACCTTGGCCTGATTGTATGCATGGGTGCGCCCAATGTCTTGCGCGGCAAATCCAGCGGTGGCAATCTCAGCGCCCTGAGCGCTATTCAGGCCGGCGTCACCGATGCCCTGAGCTCCGACTACTATCCAGGAGCTATGTTAGCTGCAGTGTTCAGGCTCGTGCAGCTAGAAATGCTCTCGCTGCCGGAAGCCGTGAAACTGGTCACGCTCAATCCGGCGCGCGCGGTAGGTATGGATGCGGAATATGGCTCGTTGGAGCCGGGTAAGCTTGCCGACGTGATAGTTGTTGGCTTGAATCAGCGAGGCTTGCCGCGGGTACGCAATCTATTTGTCGGTGGGCGCGCCTGCGTTAGCACACATCACCGGTCTGTGGCGCTTCCAATTGCGGCAGGACAAAACTAAGCTTTCTTTTCCTGCTTTTCGGACTGTCGAGCGAGAAGGGGTCGGATGAAATGTTGCGCATCCGGCCCCTTTCTCTCTTTCACCTGCTATTATTGAGTCAACCAGCTTTTCCAATGCCACGCGTAGAGCAGATGGGAAGACTAGCTATCACTTGCTCAATTCGGCGGTCTCGGGGAGGCGCGCTTGCCAGTTGATACGGCGTATGCGCAAAGCGATAAAAAGTAATACCACGAGAGTAAGCACGAAGTAGCCTATCTCGGGGATATCAACGAGGACGTGGAAACGTTCTACGCCATTGAACAGGGGAATGAGCGCAATCTGGAAAAGCGTTTTGTGTGGGGTAATCACCATTATTGGAAACTCAATGGCGAACAGGTGCAGGCCGATGCCCATCCATAGATTGCTCGTATTGAGCACGCATAGTTGCAGGATGCCACCAAAGAGGGCAATCGCCAGCAGATAGAGCGCAATGATGCCAGGTGGGTAGGGGAAGGGCTGCCCTTGCACCGCTGTGCTGAAAGCTGCAAAACCTGTAAGAAGGGCGCAAAAAAGGGTGAAGCAACCTACCTGTGCCAGCGCGGCGAGCCATCGCGGCAAGCCCATATTCAAAGTAGAGTAGAGATAACCGCGCATGGCGATCTCTTCACAGAACGGCTCGTCAATAAGCCTGGGGATCATATCGATTAGCAAGGCCAGGAAGAAGATGGGAGTGGGGTTGAAGGAGAGGATATGCATCCAGCCCAGCGCGACAAAGCTGCCATAGCCAAGGGCGGCCGTAATGGAGATCAGAAGCACGCCGCGTAAGGCAAAGGGCAACCCGCTGCGCAGGGGGATCAAACCAATCTGGCGCCAGCCACGCCAGGGTCGCTTGTCCACATAGCGCCAGAAGAGGTAGGTGGCGAGCAGAACCAGGGTCAAATGAAGCAAAACATCGAAGGGTAATATGATAAGATCCATGATATGGAGCTTGAGGTAGAGGAAATTCTGTAAGAAGAAATGGATAAAGCTGTAGATCAGTGCCTGAATCAAGGTGTAAAGGAGGGCGCGCCAGAGGAGGCGAAGGCAGCCATCAGCTCCTTTAAAGAGACCAGGGCGATGCCTGCTTGGTAGCGAGTGAATAGATGCGTACATGCTTGTTTTCTCATTTCCTTTGATACTTTCCACATGTTGTCCCGTCGAGGAGACGAGAGGACAACATCTCGACGAAGCCGAGTAAGTCGATCTCCAATAGAGCTCAATCTCTTATACTGCATAGCCTCCTGATTGGTTCATTCGTCCCTTCCTGGGGCTTTTCTTTTGGGCTCTGACCTGCGCTCTCTACCGTATGCGTGTAGCGATCATGGAATAGCCTGACCAGTTCATCTCTATGCTCTCTACTTTTCCTTGAGTATTTTTAATAAAGCTCAGTTCAACCTCTCCTTTACTGTGCGTAAAATACTTTGTGGCTGAAATGGCAAAGACCTCTGACTTGGCTAGCGGCGGAACGTGCATCCAGAACTTACCCTCTTCCACATAGAAGCTCATCTGTGTGGTTCTCCCACCATATGTTCCTTTATAAGTTCCCTCATAATCGGCAATTGTGGCCAGGTCAAGCTCGCAGCTGGTATGTTTCTGGGGTAAGGTATAGGGCTCGCCAAAAGCGATAGCCGCGAGAGCTGTGGCGATTTCGGGCACGTTCACGTTTCCCATATTGGAGAGTACGACAACAGTAAGATCATCCTCAGTAAAGTGCTTCGCTATCGTCTGATAGCCATGTATTGCGCCTGAGTGTCCGATGGAAGGATGTTGTATGCTCTGCCCGATCTCGCAGCCATAGCCGTAAGTGAATTGATCAGCCTCTCCGCTTGCGGCCTGGGGCCTGAACATTTGCTGACGTGCATCTATGCTTAGTAGTCGTCCTCTGTAGACTGCACGTATCCAGCGGAATACCTCTTCCGCTGTAGAATGAAGTCCACCAGCGGCATAGAGCGCCGTAGGATCATCGTATTCAGCTCTGACTAGCTCCATGCCACGCTGAAAGTAGCCAGCAGCACGGCACTTAATCAGCGCATTGATCTCCTCATAGCCGGTGTGCGTCAGGCCGAGCGGCTGAAACTGATGCTTTTGCAGAAAGGCGTTATAGCTTAGCCCTGAAATACGCTCAATTATAGCGCCCAATAGAAGCCAGTTCGAGTTACTATAGCTAAAGCGTTCCCCTGGAGCAAACTCTAGAGGCTGCTCGCGAAAGCTGGCCAGCAACTCCTCAAGCGTCGTTTGACGCCCCATAAACTGCCGAAACTCTGGCAGGAGCAGATAATCAGTGATGCCACTGGTATTCGAGAGCAGGTGGTGCAGCTTAATCTCCTGGCCATGGGGATAATCTGGAAAGTAGGTTGCCAGTGTATCAGTAACATGGAGACGACCGGCATCTTGCAGTTGTAGGATTGCTGTAGCCGTAAACGGTTTGCTGAGGGAACCAAGCTGGAAAATGGTATCCGGCGAATTGGGAACATCAAGTTCATAGCAGGCCAGGCCGTAGGCTCGCAAGAAATGAATCTCTTCTCCTCGCGCAAGCAGGACTGTGCCGCTAAATTTCTTGAGCCGGGCATAGGTCTGCATATAGGTCACGAACAGCTTCTTTCCTGGTGCGGCGAAGGGCCAGAACTTTTTCATAAGCGCTACCTCTTTGCTATTTTAATATACAAACAAGAATGTATGTAAAATGAATAAAAAAAAGATCAAGAACTGGCAAGTATGCCCTGCAAATACGTATCGGCGAGAGAAGGCGCGAACAGTTTCAGAGAGAAGGTCTTTGCGCTTTGCAGCCAGACTAGAAGTACTCCATTGAGCAGAGCAGTAAAAGCCAGGGAAGTTACTTGAATATCAAGATCAGCACGAAGCTCTCCCGCGTCGATTCCTCGATGCAGGATTTGGGCCAGTTGTTGCGCAAAAGCCTGCGTCCCCTGATATTTTTGCGCCAAGCCTTCACCTTGCGCATCTACAATACCGGGCTCCGACTTAAAGAGTGTCAGCTCAGTGATAGCTTGAAACGTCTCGTCTTCCTCGATATCTTCCAACAAGCGTATAAACAGACGGCGCAGCATCTCAGTAGGAGAAAGAGCGGCTGACGATACCTCGTCAAGCAGCTGCAAAGGCTTCTGCGATCCTTGCGCCAGAAGTGTTTGATATAATTCGGCTTTGCCCTGAAAATGCCAGTAGATGGCCCCTCGTGTTACACCGGCTTCTCTGGCGATATCCTCAAGCGTGCTGGCTGCATACCCCTGTCGGCTAAACACGCGTAGGGCGGCTTGCAATACACTCTCACGCGTGAGCGCGGCTTCTTCTTTGGTCTTACGAATGGCTCTACTACTCCTGAATTGTTTACATACAGACATGTATGTTTTTATAGTAACAGGAAAAGAAGGGCCGGTCAAGAAAATTTGTTTGGACAAACATAATGGACCTTCTGGAAAATGTAAAGCGGCGCAGTAGAAACGAAGATCAGATATGGACTTTCTATTCGAGCCTACCGAGCCGGCTAAAGCAATATATTGCTGGCAAGCCACGAACGCCTCTGCCACAGATAAGGTGATTTATTGTAAATCTTCTATGATAAATACCATGATACCTGCTACGATAAGGGTATGAAATGCTGGTATTATGATATAATGCAATTAAAATGCTATGTTCGTGTATTGGCAGAAAGTGCTATTTGGGAGGAAGTTGTGATTGATAGAGACGATCCCACAGTTAAGATACGCGCCTGGTTGCTCGGTCCTTTCCTGCTTGAAAAGAAAAATGAGTACGGACCGTTGAAGCGAAGCTGTCCCCTATAACCTCAACTAACCAACACATTTTAAAAAGTGCCGATGAACCAAAGGAGCACGATATGGACATGCTACGGCGTGAACTGCTGAAAAAGGGAGTAACGTTGGCGCTGCCAACTCCCTTGTTCTCCTTAGTGGGTAGCGATCTGCTGGCGCTTTCAGTTGAAGAGTACATGGCCCAATGGCCTACCTTATTGCAAGATTGTTGGAAGCTCATGGCAGGAAAGTATTTAGGAGTTGCAGAAAACCTGTTAGCCGCACATATTAATTCATTAATGCAGATGATTTATAGCTCCTCTCACTTTAGAAGAGAAGCGGCAGCGATAGCAGTGCAGGCTAAGATCCTACAAGCTATTTTGGCCCTGCACCGCTTAGATTTTGCAGCGCGAAAACTATTCTGTGGGGAAGCCGTTTCCTGTGCGCGGATTGCAGAGGAGCCACAGTTGCTAGCAATTGCCCTCAGATACTTTGCATATGCTTATATGCATCCTACTATTCAGCCTCTGCATGATAATTCTCATCAGCTAGATTTTGCCGTTGCCTCTTTTCAGGAAGCGCTCCATCTGGTAGATAAAGAAAAGCCTCTGCTCTGCAGCGTCCTTGGGTGTGGCCTGGCTGCTGCGCTGGCTCAACAGGGAAAAGAGAAGGAAGCGCTGGCAAATCTGCATAAAGCAGAGCGTATCTTTCCCACTTCTTCTGAGCGTGAGCCAGGTTTTGCCAACGCGGATTGGGATGAGGCCTCCTTCTATCTACTGATCGGCCGCGTATTTCTTGACCTTGCACAGCGCTACCCTCAACATGGCTATTATGAGCAGGCTTTAAAAACGCTGGAAAAAAGCTCAGCTCTGCAGATGGAGGCCAAGCGCATTAATAGCGAAATTTTTATCCATTTTAGCGCCGCCGCCTCGGGTATCGGCGATTTAGAGCTGTATGAAGAGAATATGAGAAAAGGTCTCTTGCTGGCAAAGGAGGTGGGAAGTCAAAAGAGAGCATTGGAGGCTTACGCTGTAGCGCAGAATGTTCCTCAAGCCTGGCATGCGGAGAGACGCATCCAGAAACTGGAAGTAGGGTTCTTTACAAACTATGGAACATTGTAGCTCTGATTGCTGCAAATGAAGTCACATAGCGTGAGTTCCAGGAACCTACTTGATTTCATAAGAGCGTGCTGCTGACCTGCACCCGGCGATCTTGCCGAGGCAGAGATAGAGGGGGAGCGAAATTCTTGATACCCAAATAGAACCTCGTGTTGGGCAAGCAAATCGAAAATTTCCTATAGTCATATGAAGAGGCATCACAGAAGATGATCCTTCCTTTTAGCTCTAAAATAGCAAGATTGGAGAAATTTTGCCAAGATATCATGAAATATTCACTCCTGCGCGTCATCTCCTCTTCCCGCGGAGTCGCCGTTTTACAATACAAGCATAGCAGCTAATAGTCATTATGGAGAGAGCTGCCCCGCGAGACGGCCCTCTCCCATGTATGCTCAGGATTTGTGAGCTCTCTGAGCCATGCGCGCCTGCTCCTGAGCCGCCTGCTGCTGTAACAACTGGCGCGTCAGGTCAATAGTGGTCTGCGAAGCCTTTTGTAGCGAGCCCGCGTCGAACGGTGGCTGAGGATCGTACTCGATCTCCAGTTGGATCGCCCGGGCCATCTCAGGACCAGCGATCTGAGCCGCCAGGTAAAAGGCCATGTCGATGCCAGCTGATACACCAGCCGCCGTGATAAGCTTGCCGTGCTGGATGAAGCGCTCGGGCAGATAGGTTGCGCCATACTGCTCAAGCGCGGCTTGCGCTGCCCAGTGCGTGGTTGCAGTTAGTCCTTTGAGCAGACCAGCAGCGCCCAACAATAGCGCGCCCGAACAGACAGAGGTAGTCCATTGCGAAGTTGCATGCGCGGCCTGAATCCAGCTAAGCACTAGCTGATCCTTCGCCGCAGCAAACGTGCCAGCCATGCCACCGGGAATGACAAGAATATCCGGGTGGGGTACATCCTCAAGGCTGTAATCTGCATTGAGGGCCAGCGCTCCCGCCGTATCCGTGCGTTTTAGCCCGCTCTGCCGGGCCACAAATCGTAAGCTGGTCTCGGGCAGGCGAGAGAGCACTTCATAGGGACCAACAGCATCGAGAGCAGTCAGCCCCTCGTATAAAAGGATTGCAATCTGCATAAATCAGCTCTTTTTCTGTGCGCTATGGCACAAATTGCTACTAAAAGGGAGGCACGTCGTCTCCCTCAAGCGAACATAGTTTGTGTTCGGCTAAAACGAGCGTAGCTAGCTTAAAGGGAAAAATGCTAGAACGCGACAGGCAAGCTGTTCAGGCTGCGTAAGGAAAATGTGGGTGTCCATCGCAACTGCTCTGGCTCGCAATTCATGCGCAGATCCGGGAAGCGTTGCAGCAGTGCGCCAAAGGCAACCTGACCCTCCAGGCGCGCCAGTGGAGCGCCCAGGCAGAAATGGATGCCTTTGCCAAAGGCCACATGCTGGTTCTCCTGGCGCGTAATATCCAGCAGCTCGGGATCAGTAAATTGTTGTGGATCGCTATTGGCCGAGACCAGGACCACGAATACCATCTCGCCCTTGTGGATCAGCTGATCATGGATAAGAATATCTTCGCTGGCCAGGCGCGGTGAGGAAAGCGTTACCGGCGAAGTATAGCGTAGCAACTCCTCGACCGCTGAAGGCAGTAAGCTGGGGTCGTTGCGCAACAGGTTCATCTGTTCAGGATATTCAAACAGGGCCAGCATGCCATTGCCAATCAAGTTCACCGTCGTTTCGTGGCCGGCCACAATGAGGAGAAAGATCATCGAGATCAGTTCAGTTTCGTTGAGTTTGTCGCCGCTCTCCTCAGCCTGGATCAGCCCGCTGACGAGATCCTCGCCCGGATGGAGGCGCTTTTCTGCCAGCAAATTTTTAATGTAAGCAATAAAAGCCTCCATTGCTCCCCCATATGCCTCGTCATTCTTGGACTCTTCCATGTTGATAAGGGCCTGGGTCCAGGTGCGAAATTGCTGGCGATCCGCTACAGGAATGCCCAGCATTTCCGAAATTACTGTGATGGGCAGGGGAAAGGCAAAGTCCGCCACGAGATCCATGTGCCCTTGATCCTTGACGGCATCCAGCAACTCGTCAGTGATCTGCTGGATACGGGAGCGCAACTGCTCAATCATGCGTGGCGTGAAGACCTTGGAGACCAGATGGCGCAGGCGCGTATGATCCGGCGGGTCGGTCGTGAGCATGTCCCGTCTCCAGGCAAATTTCTTGAGACGCGCAGCCGTTTCACCTGAGATTTCCTGGTTTCCCTTCATCTCAGTAGTTTTCTGTAAATCCTTGATGAAGCGTGGATCTTTCAGAATCGCTGTAACATCGGCGTAATCTGTGGCGATCCAGGCTCCTGTACCAAAAAAGTTATCGACAAAGAAGAGCGGCTTCTGCTGGCGTAAGCGCGCAAAGAATGCGTGGGGATGGCGTTTGACTTCTTGAGTGAGCATATCGTTAAAGGTAATTTGTGTCGTCATACAAAGCTTCCTTTCTTAAGGATGGATTTTCTGTGCTGTTAGTAGTGTAGTGCAGCAAATATGTTTTGTCGCACTCCTAAAGGAGCATTGAAGAGGAGGATCACAGAAGATTAGAGCAAATGCAGCTCGCGGGCCCGGATGACGGCCCGAGTGCGATTGGTCGCTGACAGCTTGACCAGCAGATGTTTGACATGCCGCTTGGCAGTGTTAAGACTAATGATCAGCTGATCGGCGATCTGCTGGTTTGAGTAACCGCTGGCCAGTAGCGTAAGCACTTCTTGTTCGCGCGGGCTCAAAGGATCAGGCAGCGACTGAGGCGTCTTAGGCCTATGAGTAGGAGCAACTATTTGCATGCTTAAGGAGGCTTCCCTAAGCTGCTGGACATATTCGGGCGTGGCGGAGGTCCAGCCCGAGACCTGGGCCAGCAAGTTAGCCATAGGTTGGCCCTCATCGGCAATCAAGCGTACAAAGCCGGCTTGCTCGGTCTGAGGCAAAAGTGCCCCAAGAATGCTGA
The DNA here is from genome assembly GCF_004208415.1 of Ktedonosporobacter rubrisoli. Classification (GTDB taxonomy): domain Bacteria; phylum Chloroflexota; class Ktedonobacteria; order Ktedonobacterales; family Ktedonobacteraceae; genus Ktedonosporobacter; species Ktedonosporobacter rubrisoli. Next base: position 2,260,351 of record NZ_CP035758.1, read on the forward strand.
GCGCTGGCTTGATCTTGCCTTGCGCCTGCAAGCACAGAGCCGCAAGCATCTGGCTCTCTATGAGCCAGCCTTGCAGGCCTCTCGGATCGGCCCGGTCGCGCAAAAATCCTAGCAGGGCCAGCGCCTGGGAGAGCGCTGCTTTGTTGCGCTCAAGGCGCCACTGGGCTAGCAGGACGCGCGCGAGTGTTATATATTCAGCATAGTGCATGTCATCCAACAGCACTGCGCTTAGCTCGTTTGGGCGTAGCGGTTGGGCATTCTTCCAGCTCAGGGCTTCTTCCAGCATACCACAGGAAAGGGCGAGCCGCACGGCAGGTATCTCAATGAACCTCTTCTCAGGCGCTGCACCCGGTTGCTGCTCATCAGCTTGTGGAGAAGTTCTGGCAAATGCAGTGTTGCTCTGTACTAGCTCGATACGGGTTTGTAGCCAGAGATCGAGAATAGGAAAAGCTGTTCTTAAGTCCTGAGGAATAGACCGCGCCAGGAGGTCAAGGCGAGAGGCTGCAGAGGTGCTGGCCTGTTTCTGATCTTGCAAGAAGATCAAGGCGCTTTCTGGCTGGCCCAGGGCCAGCTCGATACGTGCTTGTAGGCAACGAATGAAACTGCTAAGAGTGAGCAGGCCCAGGCTCTGAGCAGCGGCAAGAGCCTGCCGGGCCGAGTGCGCGGCCTCGGACAAGTGATTTTGTTCATAGCACAAACTGGCTTTGCCCATGTGGAATAAGGCTAGAACCAATGGCGGAATCGTGGGGCGCGAAGCAAGCGCCTGCCAGATACGCTGATAGAACTCTCCTTGCTTGCGCAAATCCCCTTGAGCCTGATATATCTCGCTTAGATACCAGGTGGCAACCGGGTTCAAGGTATATTTATCTTCTGATGAGTAAGATGTACAGATGCCAAGAAATGTCTGTTCTGCGGCCTGCAGATCACCGCTAGCGCTGTGCATGATGCCAATAAAAGTCTGTATCTGTAAGGCAATCAGCCGGCTCAAGAGCGTTTTATGTGCAGCAAGGGCCTGCAGAGCGTCGTAAAGCATTATTCTGGTATGGGCGAAATCTTTGCGCGAGAGCGCGGTCAGCGCGCGGAATAAAGTGAGCTCGCTTTGCAACTCCGCCCAGGAACTTCCTGTGGCCTGGCTCTGTGTTTGTGCGTGCTCTGCCATATGTTCGACGAGTTGTGTAATGGTTTCCGAGGAGCTTTTGGAAAATACTTGCATCCAGATGGCGGCAATGCAGAGTGCGGGCGAACTGAAAATCATCTCTGCCGGAAAATATTCCAGCCAGCGAGCCAGAAGCTCCATGCGCCCTTGCTCCATGATCTCTGGTAGATATTCTATAAGCAAATCCAGCGCGCGCGAAAAGTCCCCAGCCTGCAAAGCATACTCGCAGGCCTCCTCATTATTCTGCTGCTCTTCATACCACCGGCTGGCCCGGCGATACAACTCCGGGACCATTTCAGGCATGTATTTATGCAGATAGGCGCGCAAAGCCTCGGCGAATAAGGGATGATAACTATACCAGGTTTCGCTGCTGTCAGGTGCGTTTTGCAGGAGATTAGCGCTATACAATGAGCTGAGTCGGGCCTGTCCATCCGCCTGGCCGGTAACTGCCTCGCAGAGCTGAGCGCACAGGCGGCTGAGAATGCTCGTCTTTAAGAGAAAATCGCGTATCTCTGGCGCTTGATGGACAAGGATCTCCTCACTGATATACTCAAGCAAAAAAGGGTGAGCGCCCGGCTGCGCTTGCAGAAAAGCGCCAGCATCCGTCTGCGAGCGTAGAGCCAGGGCCAGGAGATGAGTTCCCACAATCCAACCTTGCGTCTGCTGCTCCAAAAGCTGCAGGACACTGCTTGATAAATCTAGCCCCATGGCATGTAGAAAAGCTTGTATCTCGCTAGAGGTAAAGCGTAGATCCTCGGTCCCAAGCTCCCAGAGCTGGCCATGAGCGCGCAGACTGGCCAGCGGCAAGGGAGGAGCGCTGCGCGTTCCAACAAGGATATGGAGTTGCGGAGGAGCGTAGGAAAGCAAAAAGCTTAGCATGGCATGGGCCAGCTCGCTAGAGATAGTGTGATAGTCATCAAGGATCAATACTGTATCGCTGGAGAGCACATGGGCCAGCTCATTCACATAGTAGATCAACTGCTCTTCCCAGGCAGACCCGTGAGGTGTCAGTTCGAGGCCAATATCTTGCTCTAAGTTAGGGGCCTGCAGATTTCGTAAGGCGCCCAGCAGATAAGCCAGGAAGCGCGGAGGATCGTTCTCGTCAGGCACGAGCGAGAGCCAGGCTACGGGATTGCGGGTCTGGCGGGCCCAGGCAGCCAACAACGTGGTTTTGCCCGAGCCGGCTGGAGCTGAGACCATAGTAAGCCTTGCCCGGGTTCCTTGATCGATGCTAGCGAGAAGGCGCGGGCGAGCCACATAATGGATGGGCAGGCGTGGGATAAGGAATCTCGTTTCAAGCAACGAGCTATGGGGCGGTCTTGATGAATGTTCAACTGCGGCAAGAGGGGCAACCGGCATGCTTGCTATGGCATATGTTGCTGATTCGGCGCTGCCAGCGAGCCGGCGCCCTGCAGCTTGCAGGCGTTCAAGCGTGAGGGCCGCCGATGTGCCTAGATAGCACCACTGCAGCCGACCATGCCAGCGTCGATAAGCGTACCAGTACCAGCCTCCACGCCGGCTACTTGCGCGCTTCTTATGGGCCGTAAAGCTGCAAGTATCGCTATGAAATGTGAAGGTGGTCGCCGTTTCCAGCCAGCTATACCAGGAGGTAGAGCCAACTGGCAATGTGGCTACCTCTGTTCCTTGCTTATATGTCAGAAGTGTATTTTGTATGCTGCCTGCTGTCTCCGTTAGCTGTTTCAAGCAAGCATCCTCCCTTGCATAGCTACGAGCCTTCAGTCGTCATTTCATAAGTTAGAGAACAGGCGCCGCCCGAGCCTATCGTCCCTACTAAGTATATACTCCCGAAAGTTAGAGAACAAGTGCAGCATGGGTTAGCTAGCAAATCTCAGGGCTATTGCAGGCAAGACGAAAGCAGGGAGGGTGGGAAGGAAGCGCTTGCTGCGTAGCCTATATATGCGCTGCGGCTTGCCTGGCTTCGCCAACCCGTTCCAACCATTCGCTGATCAGCGCATTGAAGAGCTCGGGCTGCTCAATATGAGCATTATGGCCGGCGCGATCCAGAACCGCAAAGGTCGCGCGCGGATAATTCTCAAGGATGCGCCAGGCGTCTCGATAGCCCACGATATGGTCCTGACGGCCCAGCAGCATTACCACAGGCTTCGTGAAGGGCTCGGGGAGCCGATCCACCTCGAAGGTGTAATCATATTGTTCTCTAAACTTTTTAAGAAAAGCCTCATCTGCTATGCGCGAGGGGGTAAGGAGCTCATCGCGAAAACGCTCCCAATTATAGCGGTCCTGCACAACTGCCATTGAGGCAAATTCGTCTGCATCTTCCTCCTCAAGAGAGGCCAGCAAGGCCGGATTCCTCACAATAATGCTTTGTGGCGAGACATCGCGCCGCGTCGGGTTCGCAATAATGCCGGGACAGATGAGGGCCATACCATCAACCTGCTCAAACTTGCGCTGGAGCACGCCGCGTGCCAGGTAGCCGCCATACGATTCGCCCACAAGCAGAAAGCGTTGCCCAGGGATGAGCGTATCAATGAAATCTATCACAACATCAAGCATATCATCAGAGCCGCGAATATGTTCTTTGCCAGGGGTCTGCCCCATACCCGGGAGGTCAAGATAGATGCGCCGCCATCCCGTTCGCCTGGCAAAAATAGGTTGCTCCATGCTGTTCGTCATCATTCGATGGTCACAGTTAAAGCCGTGCAGCAGGATGATCGGCTGGCCCTCGCCATAGGCTTCATAATAAACAGGCACGTCGTGTGCTATGCATTCCATAAGTAGAAAGCTCCTCAGTATTTTTCAAAGTGGTCTCTTCTACACTTTAGACAGCGTATCTTGCTGGTTACGCGACGTCTCGCTCTTGTCTCATATTACGTCAAGCTTCGACTGAATAGCAAAAGTCTACCCCGTGTTAGGGAATCTTAGCATTTTGTTGAAAATGAGAAGCGCGCTTTCTAGTATCCAGATGGCAAGGAAGAAGGCTCTGTGACGATTCCTTCGGATGATACTGTTAACACCACTATTTCGTCTCTCTTATACAGAGAATATTTATGCACTTAGTGAGGGAATAGAGGATGTATGCCTGATCAAATCTCGGCAGGCTTTCCGCTTGCGGAGCAAAGCGATGAAGAGCTGCTCGCGCAGGCCCAGGCTGGCGAACTGGCAGCCATGCATAGCCTGTTTGAGCGCTACCATGCTCGTATCTATCGCTATCTCGTCTATATGGTCGGTGATGCCGGTACTGGAGCTGAATTAACCCGGGAGACTTTTCTTAAAGCCTGGGATGCCTTGCTGGAGTTGCGCAAAGCTGCTATTTTCGCGGCTTGGCTCTATCGCATTGCGACCAACTTGGTAAGGATCTATCAGCGCTCGCTGACCGACGTGCAGAAGCGATGGGGAGATGTAGAACAAGTAATAGCTTCTGGAGAAGGCGAGGCTGAGCTTGAGAAGAGCCTTTTCAGGGCACTCAACCAGGTTGAGCTTAGCTATCGGGCCAGCCTGCTGCTGGATCTGCTCGAAGCATACGAGCCAAGGCAGATAGCCGAGTGCCTGGGAACGTCGCCACAGCGAGCAGCCTCCAATATAAGTAAGGGATTGCAAGCCTTGCAGGATTTGTTGCCAGATGCTGGCCAGGCAGCCTTGCGGGCGCGCATCCAAGCTCTGGCTGTACCTGACTTAGTAGTGTCATCTCCTTTTAGCGCCAGTATTGACGAGCTTGAGAGCCGTGCCCGCGTTCCTTTTCTGCCTGACTATCTTTCCTACACGCACCGACTGCGCGCGCCCTGGCCGCGCCGTAAGCTCTATCTTTGCCTATCTTTAGCCTTGCTCTGCCTTGTGTATATGAGCAGTGGCCTGCTCCTCTGGCTCAAGCCTCATAGCCTGCCTAACTCTCAGCAAGCTCTCGTTTCCCCCACGCTAAATTCAGCAAAGCCTTTTAATGCTCATGGCCAACGGCCGGGCTGTATGTTCAATGGACCTCTCACAGCCTACCAGGAAAGGGGAACCTATCTCTGTTTCCATCACCTCTATTGCGACGTGGAGCAGACCCAAAGCTTTCATGGCTATGGTCTGACGATCGAGCAGGCTTATCTTGATACCAACCTTTTGCTCGTGGCTACCCGCCTGCTTACTCCTGATGGTAGGAGCATTGCCCATAGCATCGTAGCTGATATTGCCTCCTCCCAGATCGCCTTCGATCAAGACGGTCTTGATATTACGCGGGATCGCATGCTTGATGTGCAGCGAAACGCCTTCATCTCGCTCACAGCGCTGCCCTTACGCTTGCGCGTCTCACCTAACAGCTTATCTATGGCTCAATCTGTGACCTTGCAGCTCCAGATCAAGGCATTAATGGTTAATGATAAAAACGATTGGCTGCTGGTGCAAGCCGAGACCAACCAGAGCATCGTTTTTCAGCTCAGCTTACCATACTTTGCCGGCCGTATCTTAACAAGAAATCTGGAAGGCAAGCCAGCGCCGGATGACATTGCCTTAAAGCAAGTTGTGGTAACGCCGGCCAGAACGGTGATCTGGCTGCAAGGAACGAAGCAAGATGAGCGGCTAATACATACCGGCGATCTTGCTCAGCTCAGCATTGCTCAACGTAAGTATGAAGTGCGCTCGCTGACCTGGGCGCGTAATAAGTATCAGGTCAGCGCGCTAAACTTTGAATACCCATTATATGATGCTCAAGGAACCTGGAATCTGAAGATTTACGGGACAGGCACAGAGGGGAAGTATCAAGACAAGAAGTTTGAAAAATCCTTCGCGGTTCTGCATAACACATCTGCCTAAGCTAAATTTCTTCGTAGCGCATAGGCTTGACCCTGACACGTTGTCATACTCTACAATGTCAGCAAAAGACAAAGTGTCTGTGGTATGACGGAACTAGAAGAGAGTAAGTTATGAAATATGGTCTGGTCTTCCCGAATGTGGGGATTTATAGCGATGTGCGTAAGATGGCTGAGCTTGCCCAGCAGGCTGAAAAGGCGGGGTGGGATGGTTTCTTTATCTGGGATACGCTCCATTATATGGCTGAAAACCGGCCAGTGGCAGATCCCTGGATCGCCTTAACGGCGATTGCTATGCGGACCCAGCGCATCAAAATCGGCTTCCAGGTGACGCCACTGCCCCGCCGCCGGCCCTGGAAAGTGGCCCGTGAAGCCGTCACGCTTGACCACCTTTCCAACGGGCGCCTGATTCTTGGCGTTGGGATTGGCGATATACAGGATAGAGGCTTTGGCGCCTTTGGCGAAGAAACTGATGCCAGGAAGCGGGCCAGAATGCTTGATGAGAGCTTAGCCATCCTGCAAGGCCTGTGGAGTGGGAAGCCATTTAGCTACAGCGGTGAGTACTATCACGTTGATGAAATTACGTTCTTACCTCAACCGCTACAACAGCCCGGAATTCCGCTCTGGGCCGGTTGGATGTGGCCAGCCAGAAAGCCAATGGAGAGAGCTGCCCGCCTGAATGGAGCTAGCCCGATTTCAACTAATACTGATTTAGGGCTGACGCCTGAAGAGATTCGTCAGCTCAAAACATTTGTCGAGGAGAGGCGCACTAAAGATTCGCCGTTCGATATCGCGCCAATGGCTCCGGTCTTTGCGGCTATCAATGATGAACAAGCGCGCGCAAGGCTGAAAGCATGCGCCGAGGCCGGCATGACCTGGGCCTTACAGGGCATATGGTCTGAGTCCGAATTTGAAAAGCTATATGCCATGATCCTGCAGGGTCCTCCCTCCCTCTAGCTCGGCAAAAGAAAAGCTGGAGCCTACCCAGCGTTTGTGGTGAAGGCACGCGCGGCGCTGTTACTGATAGTCCACGCCGCGCAACCTGTGATTGTCCTTTTCGTACATCTCCTCGCTTTGGAGATCATCTTGCGCGAACTTCTACCATGCCGAGAGGCTCAGAAGGCCCTTAAAATTACCACTTGCCAGGATTCAGGCTTCGGTCGGGGCTTCGCTGCTCTCGTTGCTGGCTATCCACTGCGAAGGGTTATTGCGTAACCTCAATAGTTCTAGATCAAGGTCGCGTTGTACCCGGCGCAGAATCTCGTCATTAATGATCTCTTCATTGCGCAAGGCAAGGATAGCGTCGAGTTCGGCCTGGAGCAGCTCTTGCTCAGCACGTTCCCACATCTGCATATTTCGCTCTTCTTGCTCGTCCTGTTCGCCTTGATAACGGGCTCGATAAAGGCGCGTACGCCCCTCATAGCGATGGGTGAGCTTTTTAAGCTGCCCCTCTGTCAGCAAATTGTTTTGGGCAAGCTCCTCCAGTCGTGCCTTACCGGCCATAGCAGCCTTGAGGCGCGCTTTATGCTCTTCACGTTCGGCGCTGCCATCATCTACCACTTTCAAGACCTGAATAAGTGCGGGTAGGCTGAGCCCTTGAAGTACCAGGGTGACCAGAATAACCACGAAAGCTAGAAAGATAATGAGATTGCGATGCGGGAAAGGCATGCCCTTAACGAGGGGCAAGGAGAGCGCTGCCGCCAGGGTTACAATGCCGCGCATTCCGGTCCAGCCTAAAATTGTGACGTTTTGCCAGCTGGGGAGCTGGTCGCGGCTCTCGCCTCGTAGGAGCCGTGGCACATACGCGCCCGGAAAGACCCAGATGATCCTGATTAAAATGAGTGTCGCGCAGACGATTGCTGCATACCCCATCAGGGTCAAGGGGGGCTCGGATAACCCTTGCAGAACAATCGGCAATTGCAGGCCAAGCAGGATAAAGATCAAGCCGTTGAGGGCGAAGACAACCATATCCCAGATAGCAGTGCCCTGTAGGCGTAGGTCGGGCGTCATCGTATTGAAGCGAGGCTGACCATAGAAGATACCCAGGGTTACAACGGCTACGACGCCAGAAGTATGAAAGGTCTCCGCTAGCAGATAAGCTCCATAGCCTGAGAGGAAAGTAAGCATAAGATAGACGGGAACATCTTCGGTGAGGCGGCGAAAGATCGGCGTGACAAGCAGGCCAATAATTATGCCGATCACCACACCTCCAGCACTGGCAAGTAGGAATTGTGAACCGGCCTCTATCAGCGAAAACGAACCTGTCGTGACGGCCGCAATAGCCACGCGATAGGCTACCAGCGCTGTCGCGTCGTTGACCAGGCTCTCGCCTTCCAGAAGCGTGACGATCCGCCGGGGCAATTTTAAGCGCTCGGCTATGCTGCTGGCGGCCACTGCGTCGGGTGGTGCTACAATCGCTCCGAGGACAAAGGCTATTGGCCAGGGGAGCCCAAGCACAAAGTGCGCGACAAGGGCCACGGCTACAGTTGTGGCCAGTACAAGCCCGATCGCTAGTAAGCCGATAGCTTGAAGATTCGCGCGAAAATCACGAATCGGGGTGTTATAGGCCGAAAGCTGTAGTATGGGAGGCAAGAACAGGACGAATACAAGATCGGGATCGAGCTCAATCCTTGGCAAGCCTGGGATAAAACTAATACCCAACCCGGCGAGGACAAGCAGGATTGGATATGGCAGCTGGATGCGCCGTGCTAAAGCCACCAGCATGACCATAATAAAGAGCAAGGCGAGAATAATTTCACTATTATTCATGGTAAAAAAAGCCTCCTGGGATGGATTCTCTCAAAAGCGAGCGAGGACACCTTGCTTTTCATACCACAAATTTTTGGTAAAGTCTAGCATGGAGTGCTGGGTCTAGCGCTGTTTAAATAGGCATCTGATTATTGAACATGCTTCCGCTAATTGTAATTTTTAACGGCCATAAATAAGTATATTCATGCTAAGTTAGCTGATTCTGCGAATTAACCAAGAAAAAAATATGGGCTTTATGTCTCATTGTTGCTTCCGATAGTGCAGGGCAGATACTTTACCTTATGCTCTCAGATGCAGTTTCTTGCCTGATTGTGTTTTATCTTCTTGTTACTTCCTAAACTAACTTGACTGTAAGGGTTATCCTATGCTATGAATAAAGCAGTTCATCGCTCGTTTTAGCAGGTTTTAGTAAGTTTTGAGAAGTGCTTGACTATGACAAAGATAGAACCCCGCCTGTTATCGATTCAGAAAGCTGCAGCCTTTTTAGGGGTTGATGCCAATACGATTCGTAATTGGGCAAGGAGTGGATTGCTCGAAGGTGTGAAGGTCGGGCGTCGAGGCGACTGGCGATTTAGCCAGGAGAGCTTGCTTGCCATGACTCAAACAGCCGAGTTAAGAAGCCCGGGCCATACCGCGCAATTTCACCTTGCTGCCATTATTGAGTCCTCAGATGATGCTATCATTAGTATAAATTTAGCTGGAATTATTACCATTTGGAACAGGGCGGCAGAAAAGATCTTTGGCTACACAGTCCAGGAGGCTCTTGGCCAGCCAATCAACTTGATTATTCCGGAGGAATTGCACAACGAAGAGCAAGAGCTTCTGCTTAAAATTAAGCAAGGGAATTGCATTGAGCACTATGAAACCGTTCGCAGGAAGAAAACCGGTGAGAAGCTAGTAGTTTCTCTCACCCTTTCTCCTATCAAAGACGAGATCGGTACCATTATTGGCGTCTCGAAAATCGTCAGAAACATCTCAAGGCGAAATCGTGATATGGAGGCACAACTGTATCTGGCAGCTATCGTTGCCTCATCAGATGATGCCATCGTCAGTAAAAACCTCAATGGGATCGTCACTAGTTGGAACAAAGGAGCTGAGCGCATCTTTGGTTACACTGAGGAAGAAGCCATTGGCAAGGAGATCAAGACGCTCATTATTCCTAAAGATCGCTGGCAGGAAGAGGATAATATTCTCCGCACCCTCAAGCAAGGAATCAGGATCGATCATTTCGAAACTGAGCGCGTGCGCAAAGATGGCAAATCCATTATGGCCTCTGTGACCATCTCACCCATTAAGGATGGGGAGGGCAACATTATTGGAGCCTCAAAAGTTGCTCGCGATATTACCGAAAAAAAACAGATGGAAAACGAGATTGCCTATCTTGCATCCTTAGTGGAAGCCAATGCCGATGCGATTTGGGGCATGGCGCTCGATGGAACGATCAGCAGTTGGAATAAAGGCGCGGAAAAGTTGTATGGCTATACAGCAGAAGAAATGATTGGAAAACCCTTGACCGTGCTTGTCCCCTCTGATAAAGTTCAAGAACTGAGCTCACTAGGCCAGATTATCGCGCGAGGGCAGCAAGTTGTTAATCATGAGACGCAGCGGCTCACTAGAGAGAACAGACGAATTGACGTATCAGTAAGTATGGCACCTGTCAAAGCGTCGAATGGAACCATCACTGGCATCTCTCTTACGGCTCGCGATATTACTGCCCTCAAGCAACTAGAGAAAAATAAGGATGAATTTATTGGTGCGGCAAGCCATGAACTCAAAACTCCTTTAACCAGCCAAAAGATGTTTCTTCAACTTCTGCAACGGGAAGTGGCGCAATTACCAAACTCAAAAATGGAACAATATGTAGTTAGAATTCTCAAACAAAATGAGCGGATGAACCAGCTGGTCAACGAAATGCTTACCATCGCCCGCCTTGAAGCTGGTCAGTTGCAGCTCAAGAAAGCGCCGTGTTTGCTCATCGATTGTGTCAAGGAGGTTTTGAACGAGCTCGCTCTTGCCTTCCCCACTCATCAAGTCATTGTCGAAGGAACTCATAGCAGAGCAGTTACTATTGATAAAAAACGTATAAGTGAGGTGATTACCAATTTACTAATGAATGCCGTAAAATACTCGCCAAAGGCAAATCGGATTGTCGTTAGCCTCTCTGAGGATGCCGCCAGGGTGACGCTTTCGGTACAGGATTTTGGGATTGGTATCGCGAAAGCAGATCAAAAAAGAATCTTTGAAAAGTTTTTCCGGGTGAGTGGAGAGAGCGAGCAAACCTATCCGGGCTTTGGCATGGGACTCTACATTGCCTCAGAGATTGTTGCTCAACATCAGGGTAAGCTCTGGGTTGAGAGTACGCTCGGAAAAGGGACAACGTTTCATTTAAGCTTGCCGGCCTAAAATGAGAGGATGAACAGGTAAGTACAGCGCATGCGGTATTTCTTGAGAACAGCTTATGGGAAAAACAATCTTGATAATTGATGATGACCCCGATATCGTAGAGGCCATCCAAATGACCCTGGAAGGTACAGGATATGCAACAGTCGTTACTCAGAAAGCTGAAGAAGCGCTGTCCAAAGCGCTTGAATGCTCTCCGCGCCTGATTATCCTGGATTTGCTTCTTTCGGGCTATGATGGTCGAGATATTGCCCAAAACTTAAAAAATACAGACAGAACGAAAACTATTCCTCTACTGATGATCTCGGCCCATCCCGATGCTGAGCAGCGGACAAAGGCAGTTGGCGCCGATGCCTTTCTTGCCAAACCCTTCGATATCTATCAACTTCTTGCGATCGTTGAGGAGTTGACAGAAGACTTCTCTAAGCATGATTCTTAGAGAAGTAATACGAAGGAGAACGGGTGATGGTGGACTGAGTATATTTCTCTCCTCCACAAGATACGCGGGCAAAAACTGGAAAATTAAATAATCCTGTGTAATGTAGGAAAACGTTGACGAGAAGTATTTTTCTGTTATTAAGAAAGGAGCTCTTGTGGATCAGGCCTTCAAAGCAGCGGATGCCCCTTCTCTGGCAGAGCGATTCCAGCAAGGGAAGGCTCTGCGCAAACAGGTTTCACGTAGCAGTCACGCAGTCTGGAAGCCTGCCGAAGGGCGTCCTGACCCTATCAGCGTTTTACAAGCATCCAATAGCTCACGCCTGCCCCAGCTTGTACCTATCCGCTATAGCCGAATGCTGCTCTCTCCATTTGCTTTTTTGCGTGGTTCTGCTCTTATCATGGCTGGCGATCTGGCGACGACACCTTCCACAGGCCTGAATGTCCAGCTTTGCGGGGACGCGCACCTCTCCAATTTCGGGATATACGCGACGCCAGAACGTCATCTGGTCTTCGATATCAACGATTTTGACGAAACCCTCCCGGGACCGTGGGAATGGGATGTCAAGCGCCTGGCAGCCAGCATCGTCGTGGCAGGGCAAGCACTTGGCCAGGCCAGGGCGGCTGTGCGTAGAGCAGTGATACGTTGTGTCCAAACCTACCGCGAACGGATGTGGACATATGCTTACATGCGTCCTCTTGACCTCTGGTATGCTCAAATTTCTGTGGCGCAAACGCTGCGACAGATGCATCCAATAGTGCGTCGCTCTCTGTCTCGCGAACTTGACAAAGCGCGGCAGCGCACGGCAATCCAGGCTTTTCCTAAACTGGCTGAGCAGATGCATGGCCAGTGCATTATCAAGGATGAGCCTCCTTTTACCAGGCGCATTGTCAATCCAGGGTTGGTCAGCGACTTGAAAGAGGTAATGCAGGCATATGCGGCAACTCTGCCAGAGGATCGGCGGCAACTGCTGCGCGAGTACCGGCTTGTGGATTTCGCCTTGAAAGTTGTGGGGGTAGGTAGTGTTGGTACACGCTGCTATATTGCTTTGCTGCTAGGGGAGGACAGCACTGATCCTCTCTTCCTTCAGATAAAAGAGGCCCAAGCTTCGGTGCTAGAAGCGTATCTGAAGAGGAGCCGTTATGACAATCATGCCCAGCGCGTGGTGTGTGGGCAACAACTCATTCAAGGAGCTAGCGATATCTTTCTGGGCTGGACGAGCAGCTCGTCGCATAATTTCTATGTGCGTCAACTCCGCGATATGTCGCGTTCTCCTCATCTCGAACACATGAGTACGGCTGATTTTATTAGCTATACAAGCCTGTGTGGATGGGCACTTGCCCGAGCGCATGCGCGTTCTGGCGATGCCGCGCGCATCAGTGGCTATCTTGGCAAAAATGATGTGTTTGATCAGGCTATTGCAATCTTTGCCCGCAAATATGCTATCCAGGTCGAACGGGATCACGCTGCGCTTGTCAAGGCTGTAAGCGCGGGTCGCGTTGCAGTTTCGGTCAATGAAGAAGCGCCATCGACGTCTTCGGACTCTTCCCTACTGTAGCAGGCCTCATGGCTATCTTCTTCACTTAGCCAGCTCTGAGGACTCCCTCAAAGATTTCTACTATTATTGAAGAAAGTTCAGCTTATTGACAGGTAGCGGGCGAGGTGTTATTCTCAGCGTAACCCTACTAATAATTGTTACTAGTTACGTATGAGCTTGATGCGCTCATTGAGGCTGGGCATATTCATCAGGTAAAGGAGTGCCTGCGATGTATACACCCATGGGTCAGCTCAAGGAATTTCTTTCACGCCGTACAATTTTGCAGAGCCTGGCAAGTTTGGTCCTGGCTACAAGCATAGGCGGCTGTGCTCAATCCACAGCACCCTCGGCCGCTCCAACCGCTACCCCTACCTCCTCACGCCTTTCCAGCCGCAACGTTCTTTATATCTATCGTGGCCATAGGGCACGAGTAACATCAGTGGCCTGGTCACTGGATGGGCGCTATATAGTCTCGGGTTCCTTGGACAAGACAGTGCAAGTCTGGCCCACAAACCCGACTGCAGCCGATAAGCCTTATGTCTATCGCGGCCATACCGATGGCGTGGCAGCGGTTGATTGGTCGCCAGACAGCAAGCGAGTAGCCTCGGGCGCGCTTGATAAAACTATACAGATCTGGGATGCTAGAAGCGGAGAGCATGCCGCCGTCTATCGCGGCCATACAGATATCGTGACAACTGTAGCCTGGTCGCCTGATGGCAAATATGTGGCCTCCGGTTCTGCTGATAACACTGTGCGCCTCTGGGATATAGCCAGCGGCCAGCAGAAATATGCCTACCGTGGCCATACTGATAGCGTGAACTCGGTAGCCTGGTCGCGCGATAGTCAGTATCTCGCCACAGCCTCTATGGATAAGACTGTCCATATTCTTGAAGCTGTAAGCGGCAAACAGCGCTTTGTTTATCGTGGCCATACCGGTTCCGTAAGCTCGGTGGCCTGGTCGCCGGATGGCAAATATGTGGCCTCGGGCTCGCTTGATAAAACAGTACGCCTCTGGAATATCGCGACTGGAGCGTCTAAATATATCTATCAGGGCTACAATGTAGCGGCAGCTGCATATGATAGCTCTAAAGGCGTGTTGCCAGATGCCGTGACTGTGGTAGCCTGGTCGCACAATGGAAAGCGAATTGCCGCTGTCACTCAGGTCTATTGTGGGGATAACTGCGGGGTTGTCTGCATGTGGGATGCCGATACTCAGCGTAATTTTAACTTCTTCATAGATGTGCCAACTTTTGCCCTGGCCTGGTCCCCCGACGATACGCGCCTGGTTACTGCAATTACGGTTTCGACGCAATCAAGGGCGCCCACACCTGTTGATGGCTCGTTTGCCCAGATAACCCGGATATAGGGCCTGGCCCAGCGCTTAAAACAATACGTCTCGAAATTCCAGAAACTGCTACACCTCGCTTTGGAGGGGCAAATAGCGCCATAGACGTGCCATTGCCCCTTGCTTGAAGTCGTAGCCTTGCCGCTATTCGCCGGCCGTCTTCAACATCATTCCGCCAATCTCTTTCAACAGCTTTGCCGCTACAAGCGCGGTGAGATTGGAGACGTCGCAGCGCGGATTATACTCGACAATATCGGCGGCCACGATAGGTTGTTTGATGTTATGAAGCAGGTTGATTACCTGGCGGGTAGATAGGCCACCTGGCTCCCTATGCGATACACCAGGCGCGTAGGCAGGGTCCAGTCCGTCGATATCCATCGAAAGATAGATGGGTGTTGTTATGTCGAGCTGGAGATTTTCTTCGAAGCGATCGGCTTCAATAACCTCGACGCCGAACCGTTTGAACTGCTCGCGATGGTGATCGTTGATGGTGCGTAGTCCAACCTGGATCAAGCGGTCTGTAAGCCGCTCTTCCATGATGCGCGCAAACGACGATGTATGAGATCGCATGTTATCCTGGTAAGAGTGATAAATGTCGGGATGCGCGTCAATGTGGAGGATAGTTAACCTGGGGTGACGGCTCCGCACGGCGCGCATAATTGGATGCGTGATGGCATGATCGCCGCCGAGGCAAATCAATGGATCGCCTGAGGCCAGCGCGCTCGCTACACGCTGCTCGATAAGATCCCATGGATCGGTCTCGCTAGCGAACTGAATGTCGCCATGATCAATAAGCCTGCCCTCGGCCCCAAGATCGCTACCCGTCTCGCTCCACATGCTATACGCGTCGCAATGTAGTTCGCGACGGATATGCGCGGGCGCTTCGGCAGGGCCTCTCATATAAGAGGAGTTGTCATCGTGAGGGATTCCTAAAAGGGAAATTTTACGCATCTTTGGCTTTTACCTCATCTTTGCGGATAACTATTTGGCTAACTAGCTGATCGGCTGTTCGCCGTCATGGCTGTTTTGTTGGCCAACTTCACAAAAAACTCTCTGGGAATAAAGTCAGGAGTGTTTGGGTTAATTGAGTGGCGCTGGAATAGATAGCCGATGACTATGAGACTGCTGTTGTGGCAACGCGCTTCTTGTTTCCACGGTTGCCATGCTTTCGACCTGCAATTGCAATGTACACGTCCCAGAAGAACTATACCAGATGCAGTGCGCTTTTTCCAGGCTATGCGGCAGGTGACGCGGAAGGTGAGCGGGCCTGCTTAACAGATCTGATATCTAGCTGTCTATGCCTTTTCTCTGTGTGCTTTTCAGTATTGTAGCACTGAAAAGCGCTTGCGAAAATTCTGTTCGGGTGTCACACTTTACGGTACTGGCTCGTCTCCGTTATATCTCGTTCGCTCAGTGAGCTAAACCAAAGAAAGAAAAGGGGAAGAAAATGCATATATTTGTTATCGGTGCTACAGGTGCGCTTGGACGGGTTCTACTGCCACGTTTGCAGCAAGATCAGCATAAAATTCATACACTGGTTCGTTCAGCAGAGCAGGCCAAGGATTTGCAGGCTCGCGGGGTTGTGGCCAGCGTGGGGGAGCTGTTGAGCCCGGAGGGGCAGCGACAACTGCCTGAGCTGGCCAGAGACTGTGAGGCAGTCATCCATATTGCTACGGCTATTCCTGCCAATCCTTCCTTGCCGGGAGCTTGGGATACCAATACCCGCTTGCGTACAGAAGGGACAAGGGCCTTGCTAGCTGCAGCACTGCAGGCCGGGGCCACCCGCTATATCCAGCAAAGTATCGTTATGGCCTATCCTGATGGCGGCGACCGCTGGCTTGACGAAGAGCAGCCACTAGATACGACGCCAGAGCGAACTGTAGTGTGTGCGCCGGTGATAGAGATGGAGCGCCAGGTGAAGGCTGTAGCGCCTGGGCGTATGCATTGGACCATTCTGCGTGGTGGGCTCTTCGTTGGCGCGGGCACGGGCCAGGAGCGCCTGTTGGAGAACTTGCGTGCGGGACAGGTCGAGATTCCTGGTAATGGGCAGAATTTTGTCTCGCTTGTGCATGTCGCGGATGTCGCTGAGGCGTTTGCCCTGGCTCTTGAGCGCGCCCCTGTCAGCTCGACCTACAATATCGTCGATCAGCCGCTACGCTACGGGGATTATGTTACAACTCTGGCGCGCAAGCTGAACTTGCCCACGCCTCCCTATAACTCAGCGTTGCCTGAACAGTCCTCTTTTCGCTGCAGCAATCAGCTGGCAAAAGAACAGCTTGGCTGGCAGCCCCAGCATAGCCTCTGGCCTGGGGAGCCAGGCTGGTAAATAAGTAGCGGTGATGGCAGAGCACCTGGCTAGATCGGTCCGGTTCCTGGCCGCTTTGACCATTGGCATTAGCTATGTGATGGGCTACAGTATTGCTGTGAGCTTTTCACATAAGAGGATGGACAGGGAACTGAATGGATCTAAGCTGTACAGGAGAGGCCTGATGCTAGCAGCTTCTTTGCCAGGAACGTTGTATACGCGTGATGCGCCGGATAGTGTGCAACGCGTAATTTTCCTTTTGTTACCACAGGTGAATCTACTTGATCTGGCCGGACCGGCACAGACGTTTGACGCAGCTATAGAGGCGGGAGCAGCCTATAAGCTGTTGTTCTGTGCCAACCAGCCGGAGCTGCTGAGCGCTCAAGGGCTGGGCCTGGCCCACCTCCAACCGTTGCCCGAAGTTTCTGCCGCTGACCTCATCCTGATTCCTGGCTTACGTCTGAAGGCTTTGTTTGGCGATGCCCCCTTGCAAGCAGAGGTTGTGTGCTGGCTAAAGCAGGCCGCAGCCACAGGCGCCCATATCGCCTCCATCTGTACGGGGGCTTTTGTGCTGGGAGAGGCAGGTTTACTTGATGGCCGCCGTTGCACAACGCACTGGCAGGTGATTGAGCAGTTGCGCACAAACTATCCGCGTGCGCGCGTGCTCGATTCCATCTTGTTTGTCCACGATGGGTACCTGATAACCAGTGCGGGCATCGCCTCTGGTATCGATATGACGCTCTCTTTGCTTGAGCAAAAACATGGGCCGCTCTTTGCGGCTCAAGCCGCGCGCTATCTTGTAGTGTATATGCGGCGCAACGGCTCACAGGCCCAGGAGAGCCTCTACTTGCAATATCGTACCCATCTAAACCCTTCAGTACATAAGGTGCAGGATCACTTGATCAGCCATATTGCCGAGCCAGGCACACTCAGCGATCTTGCCCGGATTGGGCAAATGAGCATACGTAGCCTGACGCGCTCTTTTAAAGAGGCCACGGGACTGACTCTGGTACAGTATCATCAGCGCTTACAGATTGAACTGGCCGCCAACTTGCTTAACAATCCCGCCTTGAGCATCGAGGAGGTTGCCACTAAATGCGGCTTTGAGGATGCGCGCCACTTCAGGCGTCTATGGCTCAGGCAATATGGAGTGCCACCCTCGGTCAGCCGCTCGGCTCACCAGTTGCGCCGCCAATCTGCAATTTAAGGCGGTATGCATGTTTTGTGAAAGAAGGAAAAAAGGGCGGAGCATGCATATTTTTTTAGCAGCATAGAATAAAAAGGAAGAGTGCTATGTCTCGCAAAGTAGCCATCTTGATTTTTAATGATGTCGAAGTGCTTGATTTTTGTGGGCCATTTGAAGTATTTGGCACTGCAGGAGCCGGCCAGAGCGGCGAGAAGCCCTTCGAGGTTTTTACAGTTGCCGAGCAGGCCGGTCCTGTACTGGCGCGCAATGGTTTGAGCGTTAATTCCGGATATACGCTTGAGAACTGTCCGCAGCCGGATATTTTGCTGATTCCTGGTGGGGCCAGCGCTGCCGTACCAATGAAGAATGAGGTGGTTTTGCACTGGATTCGCGCGCAGGCTGAGCGTGTTGAGCTATTACTCTCGGTCTGTAATGGGGCGCTGGTGCTGGCAAGTGCTGGCTTGTTGGAGGGGCTGACGGCCACTACCCACTATTTAGAGGTCGAGCGGCTGCGGGCCATGGCTCCCAATACCACGCTCTGCCCAGAAAAGCGCTACGTGGATAACGGCAAGATAGTGCTTTCAGCAGGTATCTCGGCTGGCATCGATATGTCGCTCTACATAGTTGCAAGGTTGCTGGGCGAAGAGCAGGCCGCCAACACGGCAGCTTTTATGCAGTATGATTACTGGCACGGCAGCATTCCTGCGGGTAGCTAGCATTCCTGGCAGGTAAGCAAGCGTGATTGCTGGGAGCAAAAGAATGTAAGCAAGTTGTTGCTCAGGTGCTATAATATGTTGCATTGTTTGCGCGCCTTAAAAGCAGCGTTAACCCTCTAATCTGGTATCCAGTCAAGAACGCTGGCGAGATAGAAGCTGTTTTGCCGCGTTCTATGACTTTACGCGTTTTGCAAAGCTAGAAATGGTGCAACATACATGAAAGCAATCCGTTTACATGGTCGTGGTGATCCTGAGCAACTCTTCTATGAAGATGCGCCGCAGCCTGAGCCTGGTCCTGGGGAAGTCTTAGTTCGTGTGCATGCGACAGGGGTCATTGCGCCAGAGTTGACCTGGCCAGAGACCTACGAGACAAAGGCGGGCAAGGTGCGCGACTTGCCCATTCCCGGGCATGATCTTTCAGGCGTTGTCGCGGCGGTTGGGCCCGGAGTTTCGGATATTGCGCTGGGCACGGAAGTCTATGCGCTGACTGCCTTTGATCGCGATGGTGCGGAAGCCGAATATGCCATTGGCCTGCCCAGCGAGCTAGCTTCCAAGCCTCGTTCCCTCGATCATGTGCAGGCGGCGGCCGTGCCTCTGACCGCGCTGACCGCCTGGCAAGCCTACTTTGAGCATGCAGGCCTTACGGCTGGACAAACCGTGCTGGTCACCGGCGCCGCTGGTGGAGTTGGGGTCTTTGCCGTGCAAATCGCAAGCTGGGCCGGCGCACATGTCATCGGAACCGCCTCTGGGCGCAATCTTGATTTCCTGCGCGAACTTGGCGCTCACGAAGCCATCGACTATACAGCCACGCGTTTTGACGAGGTGGTTCACGACGTTGATGTCGTGCTCGATACGGTTGGTGGCGAGACGCAGGAGCGCTCCTGGAAGGTTTTGAAAAAGGGCGGTGTGCTTATCTCTGTCGCTAATCCTCCCTCACCTGAGCAAGCTAAAGCCCATGGCGTGCGCTCAGTCTGGTTTATCGTGGAACCCAACCGCCAGCAACTGGGGCAGATCGCTGAGTTGATCGATGCGGGGCATGTACGGCCTATCATCGATACAGTTCTCCCACTTGCCCAGGCTCGCCAGGCCTTTGCGCAGGGGGCAAGTGGGCATACACGCGGCAAAATCGTTCTGCGTGTAAAAGAGTAAGCAGATCGTCAGGCTTGCCAGCGGTGCAGCACGCTAAAGCAGGTGATACATTCACACCTGCTCTACAAGTTTGTTATGTCAATAAGGAACAGCTTGTGGCCAGGCTGCCTTGTCTGCAATGACTACTACATTAGGGCTTTGCTGCAGGTAAGAGGCAGGAACCTCGGGCGTGATGGGGGCTGAGATCGTCTTCTCTAAGATCGCCTGCTTGGCTTGGCCGGAGACGAGCAAGAGAATCTGCAGTGCCGCTAACAGATGGGTCATACCGCAGGTGAGAGCATAGCGTGGGACTAGCTCGCGCCCGCCCCAATAAGCGCCATCGCTAGTGATTGATGCCTCAGTCAGGGCAACGCGGCGGGTCGGGCTCTGCGGGTCAGAAGGTGGCTCGTTAAAGGCCAGGTGTCCATTGCTACCTAAGCCCAGAATGGCCAGATCAAAGCCCCCTGCCTGCTGGACTGCAGCGTCATAGGCGCGGCAAGCTGCTTCGGGCTCGTCTGTCTCCCCGTTTAAGCGAATCAGGCGCTCGACCGGAATATCCAGTGGCTCAAGAAATGTGCGCCGGACCCAGCCGAAGAACGAGCGGGAATCGTCGGCAGGAAGGCCCAGGTATTCATCTAGCTGAAAAGGGCGAAGTTGCGCTGTGGTGAATTCGCCACGCTTGTAGAGCTGAACTAGCTCTCTATAAGTCTGAAGTGGCGTATTGCCGGTCGGAATCACGATAGAGGCGCCGGGCTTGCGCTTGAGCACCTCGGCTATAGCACGTGCGGCTTCCCTGCTCATCGCCTCGTGATCGTCGGCTACAATGAGCTGCATATCTGCATTTCTCTCTTTCCTTTATTTTCTTTGTGCTTAAGGCGCAACGGTATCCTGGCGCTGAACGGCTGCCGGTCTGGGCTGCAAGATATAGTGCTGGGGGTCAAAGCGGCGCGTCTTCAGCCAGAATTCGAAGGTAAACCCTGGCCAGAGCGTAGAGTTGCGTCCGCTTCCGCTATCGAGATACCAACTGGAGCAGCCGGACATCCAGACGGTGCCCCGCATACGCTGCTGCAACGCTGTATTGAAAGTCTCTTGAATTGTCGGGCGAAGCTCAACTGCCTGCAAATGGCGCTGTTCCATTAGATGTAAGCAATGCAAGATATAGGTGATCTGGGACTCGATCATGAAGACCATCGAATTGTGACCCAGGCCTGTGTTGGGGCCGATGAGCAGGAAGAGATTAGGAAACTCGGCAACTGTAGTGCCCAGATAGGCGCTGCGTCCCATCTGCCAATGTTGTGCCAGCGTGCGTCCATCGCACCCATAGATGCAATAGGGCAGGCGCGTATCAGCGACCTGGAAGCCGGTGGCACAGATAAGTGTGTCTATTTCATGCTCGCTGCCATCTGCGGTGAGAATACTATGAGCCCTCACTTCGCTGATGCTCTCGGTAATAACGTCGACATTAGTCTGGGACACCGCCGGATAGAAATCATCTGACAGCAAGATGCGTTTACACCCAATCGTGTAGTGCGGCGTGAGCTTTGCGCGTAGCTCGGGATCTGCTACCTGCGCCTCCAGATAGAGTCGCGCAAAGCGCATGGCCTTCTCCAAAATTTCCTGACGATAGACCAGGCCCAGCGCCGTTAGCTCGTTGCGCCAGTAGATGCGCGTGCGGACAAAGCGTTGCGTCAGTGGGAGCAGGCGGAAGAGCCGTTGTTGCCAGGCTGGAATGGCTTGATCCAGGCGCGGGACAATCCAGGGAGGGGTGCGTTGAAACAGCAAGAGGCGGCTTACCTGTGGCTGAATGTGTGGCACAAATTGAATGGCCGAGGCTCCTGTCCCGATCACCGCAACGCGTTTCCCGCTCAGATCGTAATCATGCCTCCATTGGGCTGAGTGGAACAGGCAGCCCTCGAAGCTCTCGATGCCCGCAATGGCGGGTAGCGAGGGTTCCTGAAGCGGTCCCTGCCCGAGAATGAGGATATCGGCAGTACACTTGCCGCGCGAGGTAGTGATGTGCCAGCGGCGCTCCTCTTCATGCCACGCAGCATGCTGCAGTTCGCTCTTCCACCAGATGTGAGGCAGGATGCCAAAGCGGCGGGCGCAGCGGCGCAAATAGTCGCGAATCTCGTGCTGAGGAGAGTACTTACGGCTCCAATGGGGATTAAGGGCGAAAGAGTAAGAATAAAGATGAGAGGGAATATCGCAGGCACAGCCCGGATAGGTATTATCCCTCCAGGTGCCTCCAATATCTGCGGCTTGCTCAAGAATTATGAAATCTTCTTGCCTCTGTTGCTTGAGCCGAATCGCCATTCCCAACCCGGAGAAGCCGGCTCCAACAATGGCTATATGGATGTGGAGAGGAGAAGCGCTGCTAGTAGATGACTCGTCGGGAAGGATGAGGCGCCGAAAATGTAGGGAGCGTTTTTTGCCGGCGAAAGCGTGGAACATGCTTATATCCTCCATACGGAACTGTTCAATCCAGGCCTGTATCTTATTAGAGAGTATACAAGCTGTATGGCCATCTGTACAGGTGCCTGTCGTACCGTATTAGGCTTTTGCCCTGGAATATGGCTGGCCGCAACAGAGGCCTGGCGAAAATTTTAGGCGCGGCCGCTGAGATGGCTTGCCTGGTTCGTTCCACCCTGTTATACTGGGCTTATCTAGTGTTGGGTATGAAACAAGCTGAGCGGCGAGATGCTATGCCAAAATTACCTGAATTCCTGCTACGCTGGGATGAGCTGCAGCAACTTTACGCGCTCAATGCTCATGACCAGCTTATACAACGCTTTCGGCCCGAGGATGAGAAATTGTGGCGGCGCTGGCTAGAAGAACATGCAACCTTCTCTTTTCAGAGCCCGCAAGGTCGGATTACAGTGAGAAAAGAGCTGCGGAAGCGCGGTTCAGGATACTGGTATGCTTATCACACAAGCGGCAGGCATACCAGGAAGCGTTATCTTGGGCAGGCAGACAGCGTTACGTTCGAGCGTTTAGCAGACATTGCTCGACAGCTCATCTTATCTTTCCGCGCTGTAGAGCAAACGAAAGAAGAGGCGCCGGCATCTTTGCCGCAAGATGCGCTACTGCTCACAAAATTGCGTATTCCCCCTTTAGCGGCTCGGCTCATCGAGCGTACGCGCCTGCTCAAAGTGTTGGAGCGCAGTCTTGAGCGTCCTCTTACGCTGCTGGTTGCTCCAGCTGGCTATGGCAAGACCACTCTGGTTTTACAATGGCTAAATTTGCTTGAAGAAGCCAACCATCCAGCGATAGCCTGGATCTCGCTCGCTGCCGAAGATAATGACCCGCTGCGCTTCTGGCGCTATGTTGTGGTGGCCTGCCAGAACTTGCCCGGTGCTTCTCCCGCTCTCGTACAGCTTGCGACCAGCCTAGAGCCATCCTGTGCGCCCCTGGAGCAGGAAGCCTTGCTGACGGCTTTACTCAATGCCCTGACCGCCCTTTCCGCAAACTGCGTTCTGATCCTTGAGAATTTTCATATAGTCAAATCAGCGGAACTGCAGGCAAGCATAGCCTTTTTCATCGAGCACCTACCGCCGGCTCTTCACCTCTTGATATTGACACGCAGCCTGCCAGCTTTGCCACTCGCTCGCCTGGGAGCTGCCGGGAAGTTGAGCAAGATCGCGACCGAGGATCTGCGCTTTTCCAGAGAGGAAACTTTAGCTTTTCTGCAGCAAAATATGCCTCAAGCGTATGACGAGCCAACTAAGCTGCGCAGCGTTGAGAGCCTACAGGGATGGCCAGCCGGCTTACGCCTGCTAACTCTAGCCCAGCAAGCCGGAACGCGCCAGCCTCAGATCATCGGCCGGGAATTTGGCAGGCTGGAGAGCGGCTATGAGCTCATCTTTGAGTATTTTGTCTCCGAGATATTTTCTACTCAGCCGGAGCCAGTGCAAGATTTCCTCCTGCAAACGTGCCTGCCCACGCGCCTGAGCGGCGAGCTTTGCGCCTATCTTACCGGGCGAGAGGAGAGCGCGCTTCTATTGGCTGAGCTTGAGCAAGCTAATCTCTTTCTGGAACGCCTGGGCGAGCCTGAGCCGCGTTTGTCCTCGCCTTCAGCTCCTCTAGCGCAGACCTGGTATGGCTATTTTCCCCTTTTTGCCTCAAGCCTGCAGTATATTGCCTGTCAGCGTTATGGTGAAAAATGGTTTCGTCAATTATTGCAGCGCGCTATGAACTGGTATGAGCAATGCAATATGCTCACCGAGGCTATAGAACTGGCCATTGTAAGCTCCGACGACGAGCGAGCGGCAGAGCTGATCGAGCAGTTTCTGGCAAAGCAACGTTCCGACGCGATTCCCTCGCATCTCTTGCCCCAGCAAGATGTGCGTCTGCTGCAGCACTGGTTGGAGCATCTTTCGCCTCAGAAGATCGAGCAGCGCCCCCAACTGCGTTTGCTGCAGGTTCGGGTTCAGTTCTTCATAAGCATCATGGAACAACAATCGCTTTCCGCGCGTGATCTGGCCCAATTGGAGCAGGCATTGCAGAGCATAGAAAAGAGCTTTCAGGATCAGGACGATCGATTCGGGCTGCTCTGGACGTTATTTTTTCGCGCCGTCATCGAGCGCCAATATGGAAGCCTGGAGCAAGCTGTGCAGCATGCCAGACAATTGCTTGCTTATGCGCCCACTGAAGATGTGCTCTGGCAACACTTTGCCTTACAGGTCATTGGGACGGAAGAGCTCTACGCGGGCAAGATTGAATGCGCGCTACAGACAATCCTGACCTCGCGCACTCTCTGTGCCCAGCTTGACGCCCCACCGCTTATGCGTGGGAACACAGCCTTATTGAGCCGGGCCTATTATGAGCATGGAGAATTGCGCCTGGCGACTGAGCACTATCGGCAGCTGCTGAATTCTGCCAGGCAGGATGGCGATTGCGATGATATCGCTGATGCCCAGTTGGGATTGGCTTATCTCTCGTACGAAAGGAACGAACTATCTGAAGCTGAGCAGCAGGCCAGCGAGGCGCTCGCATTGGGCGAACAGCTCGGCAATGCCCAATTTCAGGTAGAGGCGGCACTTATCCTGGCTCGTATTGAGCAGGCACGAGGAAGATCAGCTGCAGCTCAACAGCGCTGCTTGCAGCTTCTAACTCAATATCCAATGGCTACTGTTCAAGGCTTGTCGCCAGGTTATCGCCTCAATCGCGAGATCCAGATGTTGCAGGCCTGGCTTCAGCTTATACATGGGGATATCGCGTCAGTCGAGCACTGGGTCAGCCAGCGCGACCAGCTTGCGGAGGCCCGGCCCTTGCAGCGCGAGCGCGAAGAGCTGCTCATCGTACGCTTACTCCTGGCCCAAAGGCAGAACAAGGCAGCTCTGGAGAAGGGAATGCATGCGGCCGAGGCTGCCAGAGGGGCAGGTTGTTTGCGCATTACCCTGCAAGCCCGGCTCCTTGTAGCTCTCGCCTACGCCGCTAACAATCAGAGGCAGGAGGCCAGGAAGGTCTTGCGCGATGTCGTAGCTGCAGCTTCGTCCGAAGGATATCAGCGCCTCTTTCTTGATGAAGGCGAGGCGCTGGCAAGCTTGCTGCAAGCCATCTTGCCCTCTGTGCATGATGGCCTGCAAAGCAGCTATCTGCAACACCTCCTGCGCGCTTTCGCTCAGCAACGCACGGCCAGCAACGCTCCCAGAGCTGCAGATTTGAATGAGCCCTTAAGCCTGCAGGAGCAGCGCGTGCTACATCTGCTTATCTCCGGCTATACAAATCCCCAGATCGCTGATGAGCTGATAGTTTCAGTCAATACCGTCAAGGCACAGATTCAGAGTATCTATCGCAAGCTTAACGTGCATAATCGTGTCGAGGCCAGCGAAGTTGCGCGCCAGCTCAATCTACTCTGAAACGTGGCGGCCTTTCTTTCCTAGAATGTGTCTTACCCATTATCCTCGACAGCGTTTCTTTTCGCCCGCCAGTCGCCCACTATGATTATCCAGATGGGTGATGTTAGCCTCCTCGTATTGGTCTAAAGTAAAGCCAGCCAAGAGATCTGGACCCCTTGGATGCTCAAGGGAAGTCTACATGTATGCGAATGAAGAAAGGCTAAGTAGCTATGATACAAGAAAATATTCCAGTCCTGATTGTTGGCGGAGGCGCCGCGGGCCTGAGCGCTTCTATCTTCCTTTCCCATCATGGGATTCGCTCGCTTCTGGTGGAGCGTCATTCCAGTACCTCTATTCATCCCCGCGGTCGCGGTTTCAATGCGCGCGTGATGGAGCTCTATCGCGAGCTTGGGCTAGAGGGTGCTATCAACGAGGCGGGCAAAGACTTACAGCCGGCAAAAGGCTTTCTCAAAGGTTCCACGCTGGCTGAGGCTTTTGCGAATGCAGATAAAGAACCTGAGCCAGATTCAGAACAGTGGGCGCGTCTTATGGCGATCATGGCTGCTCAGAAGGAGATAAGCCCCACTTCTAGCAGTCGAGGTACGCAAGATCTTGTCGAGCCAATCTTACTGGCGGAGGCGAGCAAGCGAGGGGGCGATGTGCGCTTCTCGACCGAACTGCTCTCTTTTGAGCAGGATGAGACAGGGGTAAGCGCGCGTGTGCGCAACCGCAGCGACGGGACTGAAAGCCAGCTCCGCGCTCAGTATATGCTCGGTGCCGATGGGGCCAATAGCGCTGTTTTGCGTGCTCTGAGTATTCCCTATCGTGGAAGCGGAATCCTGGGCCATCTGCTCAACATTCTGGTTGAGGCCGATTTGCGCTCAGTTGTGCAGGGAAGAGAGTTCAGCCAGTGGCTGATTGAGCGCCCTGAAATGAAAGGTGTGCTGCTGGCGATCAATAATCGCAATATCTGGACCCTCCACGTTCCGTATGATCCACAAAAGGGGGAGAAACCAGAGGATTTTCCGCCGGAGCACTGGGAAGCCTTGCTTCCTTCGGTACTGGGTTTGCCCAGGGCTGAGATTAAGGTCAAGGGCATTTTACCCTGGACCGCCAGCGTACGTGTGGCCCAGAGCTTCCAGCAAGGACGTATATTCCTGGCAGGGGATGCCGCGCACGAAGTGACGCCCTGGGGTGGCCTGGGAGCCAATACCGGCATCAGTGATGTGCATAACCTGGCCTGGAAGCTGGCCCTGGTGCTAAAAGGCGTTGCGCGCCCGGCGCTGCTTGATACTTATAACAGCGAACGTCAGCCGGTGGGGCAAGCGGTAGTTGAGTTCTCCCATTCTCAGACCGGCGAAGACGGCCTGGCAACCCGCGAGCGTTTTGAGCCCGGAGCAGCTATGTTCATGTTATCAGGCTTTGCCTCACAAATGTTATCGGGACATGGTTATAAGTACGCATCTCAGGCCGTCGTGGAAGAGGAGGGCAGCGATCCCGAGAATCACGAGCTTAATGGACAGCCCGGCACACGCGTACCCCACCTCTGGCTTACCTATCAGGGCGAGCGCACTTCTACCGTCGATCTGGCTGCCACACACTTTACCTTGCTGACTGGCCCCGCAGGTCAAGACTGGCATGCTGCAGCCGAGGTGGTAGCTGCTCGCCTGCAGCTCGACTTGAAAGCCTATCGCCTTGCCCCCGATGGCGATCTATGCGATCCCGAGAAGCTCTGGCCTGGACGCGCTGGCATTGAGGAAGATGGAGCGCTTCTTGTGCGCCCTGACGGCTTTGTGGCCTGGCGCGCTATGCGCTTACCAGTTAAGCCTCAGCAAGAACTAGAACTGGTGCTAAAGCACCTGCTCGGTTAAGGCTCTTTTGCCGGGAGTGGGCAAGCGCGCGAAAAGAACCACCTGTCTCTACGGCAAGCAAGCTGCCCGCAGGAAGCAGGTGGTTCCAACTGGCTGATCGCAAGAATTATCTAGCCTATTCTATACGCCGATCTCGCTCTATAAACGTGCTTCTGCGATTGGTCAGGCTTGGGCCAAGTAAGACCCGCGCGAGAGAGACCAGGCCCCAGCCGATGAGCGCATAAATGAGCATGGCTATCAAGGTCGAGAGCTCAAATACGTGGGCCTGTACGGCCGGTTCGCCAAAGATACCGTTAAAGGGAGCTGTAAAGACGTAGCTGACGTCATAGAGGGCGTGAATAAACTCGTTGCTCTGATTTGCCCCAAGCAAGCGGAAAACAAAGCGTAGGATGAGGATGATTTCCAGTACTGTGAGCAAAAAATAGATAATTGCAGATGTCCAGTAACGAATAGTGGCAAGGCGTAGTTGTGGATCATCGTAGACCTCTTCGCGCCTTTCAATCTGATTGCTGCCCGCTGGCGGATAATTTGGATTATCATAGCCGGGAGGAGCATTGTAGGCCGGTGGCTGCCCCTGGCGATAACGCGGATCATCGGGCACATATGGCTGGTTATTCATGCGACATTCCTCCATCAATTCCAGCACTATTCTATTTATGCTGAGTAAACAAAGCTTTATCGAAATAAAGGCTGTTATTCTTTTATAACGTAAAAACCTGCTAAATAGCTCTATAGAAATGCGCTCGGCAGAAACTCTAAGCAAATATTAATGATGCTAGCCTGGCAATAGCTTCATTTCTTATAGTTCTGCCATAAGCCTTGTTCATGGCAGGCATAGAGTATAGCCTGATTTGAGAAAGCTGCTCAGAGATCCCACCAGGACTCATGCATAACATCCTTAAAAAAGATCTTTCCCGAATAACGTGGCAAGCGTGAGAGCGAAGCATGTCATGTGGCAGGTTCTCTAAGCCATTCAGTGATCCGCACTACATCGCGCGTCGCGGCGACATCATGAGTACGAATGAGATGTGCCCCCTGATGGATCACCAGTGACGTGAGCCCCAGGGAGCCGTAGAGCCGGTCTGCAGGATTGGAATACTCAAGAACCCTCCCAATAAACGATTTGCGGGAAACGCTCAGCATCAACGGTCTCTCAAAGGAGCGAAGTGCAGGCAGCTGTTGCAGAATGATACGATCCCACTCGTCCCAAGAGATATTCCGGTTGCGGAAAAACCCAATGCCAGGATCAAGCACGATGTTCTCCGGGGCAATTTCTGCCAGTTCCGCTCTCTGGAGCGCGGCTTCCAGAGAGGTCTTCACCACAGAAACAGGATCTCCCAGAGTATCAGTATAGCTAGCATTTGCCATGAGAATGACGCCTTTGTATTCCTTCGCAATCTTTGCCATATCTGGATCATGCGCCAGGCCACTTACATCATTTAAAATAGAAGCGCCTGCGTTTAATGCTTCTTTTGCAATGGCAGCGGTCTGGGTGTCAGCGGAAATCGGGGTATCTGTCACCTCTTTGATCGTGTGGATGGCCTGAGCCAAGCGATCCATTTCTTCTTCAACCGAAATATCAGTTTGTAGATATGGAGCTGTTCCGCGTGCTCCCACATCGAGTATATCGGCGCCAGAAGCCGCCATCTGCTCTGCAACACGCTTCAGGTCTTCTCTCGAAGAGAAGACCGATCCTTTGAAGAAAGATTCTGGGCTGATATTAATGATCCCCATCAGACGGACTGGGTAGTGGTCACCAATCTGTATGCCTGCTATATTTGCATATGGTTCCATGGAAACCTCTTTGAGCGTGAAGCGAGATAAGCGAATCTCGGTTTGCCTTACATCCTGCCCAATTATATCATCTCGGCTCTGCCAAAAGTGCGCGGCAAGCAAAACGAGTAAGAAATTTGGCTATGACTCGTTAAGGATTTTATTGACCTGGAGGACTACACATATTTTATCGTCAGGGTTTGTGACAAGATTTCCTCCTCGTCTATGCTTTGGGAGGAAGAAGCCATTCAAGCCAGCGGCCGTGGCTTTCGCAGTTTGCCAGATATTCAGTCTGCATCTTGCCTTGCTGGTAGGTGTAGAGCCTGAGTTGGGGAGGTGTGCGAAGCGAATAGCCATCCTGGGCTAGCTGGAAGAGGTTGCGCTGTCGGGCATGTTGTGCGATGTGCTCAAGAATACGCTGGCGAACCGATTCAGGCATCTGGTTAAGCACATAGCTGTGGAAGACGCAGAGCGCGGCCTCGCCGGGCACTTGCGCAAGCACTTCCGGCAGTATGGCGGCTGCATCGCCCGCTACAAGCGTTGGTGGCTCCTGCCGAGCCACTTTTAATGCTGCCTCAAGCAATTGCAAGCGATCGGCATGCTCGGGCCAGATGAGCGCGCGGAGCCAGCGTGTATCGTTAGGATCTTGTACATTAAGTGGATTGATATCGAGACCTATGCGATAAATGACCTCGGGAAGGCTGGTCATAGCTGGAAGAGGATATGGCCCGCGCACGCTTGAGCGAATATGGACTGGCGAATCTGGCTTCCCCAGGATTTGACCGCTGCCATAATCATAGGCGTAACGATCCCAGAGCAAATGCAGCCCCGCGCTCGCACCGATCTCGACGATGGCTAATGGTTGATGCTCTAGCCTGCTGGCCAGCAAGCTAAAGGCTGGAAAGAGCCCGGCGCAGCGCCTGACTTCATTCGTTTGCACGTAGCGCGTCGTGACAATCTCGCGAATCTTCTCAGCATGCTCCAGGCAGAACTCTCGAAAGGTCGGGAAAGCTTCCTCTGGAGGCCGCGTAGTAGTGCTCATATCGGGATAATATGCCCTGAGCGGATGCTCACTACCACTTAGAAGCAGAAAGTGTACAGCACCAAAAAAGAGGTTAGTGATGGTTGTGGATTGGTCGGCTTCGGCCACAAGGCTCAGTAATGCGGGATCGGCAGCAATTTGCTGGCTTAAGTAAGCGTAGAGGGGAGACGAGTTCTCTGGCGATGTGCCGCGATAGATCATTGAACCATGCCCTGTAAAATGCCGGGCCAGCTTTTTAACTTGCTCTTGAGAAAGATGAGAGATACTCATGTGTTCTTAATCCCTTCAAGGGCCTTTGGCAAAACCAACATTGCAAACAACCCGGCGCAAATGACCAGTATGCCTACGGCTGTAAACATAGTATCAAGAGGACCAAATACAAACCCTGCAATAGTAGCATGGAGGTGGGCTAAAAGGGTTGAGGTCAGAATGCCGGCCAGTGTTCCACCGAGCAAGGAAGCAACGGTAATCAATGGCTGTTGAAAGGCCATTACGCGCCCGATGAAGTCGCGCGGAGTAACGCGCAAGATGAGCGGGCGTACCGTGACAAAGATGCAAGTACTGAAAAAGCCGCGCACAACCAGACAGAGCATACCAGGGAGCATACTGGTCATCCGGGACAGGAGCACGCTGCTTATACCGTGGCAAATGAGAAATATCCACAGGATTCTTACTTCGCCCAGCCGTCGTGCCAGGAAAGCCGTCAAGGGCATGCCGGCAACTACGCCCAGACCCAGACAAGCGACATATACTCCCAGCAGACTTTCAGGCACGTGCAGGTTCTCAACTCCGAAGAGGTAGGCAAAGGAGTTATAGATCATCCCTGCAAACATAAAAATCATGCCAGTGATCAACAAAACGACAAGAGCCCGATTACTCACAAAGAATTTCAGCCCTTCTTTGAAGGAACTCCAATATGATGGTGGTTTCTGCCCTTGTCCCTGGTGGCTGACTGCTACGCGCAGAAATAGGAGCGCAAGAAAAGAGACGAGAAAGGAGAAGGCGTTAAAGGCAATGACCCATGAGGGACCTAATGCCAGATAGAGGGGGCAGAGACGCTTGGCCCGATGATTTGCGCGAGGTAACTAGCTTGTTGAAGCATGCCAAAGGCCTGGGGACGCTGCTCAGGCGTGGCGATATCGGCCAATATAGCGGTTTTAGCCGGTTCAAAGAATTGTGAACCGCACGCACAGAACAACAAGATCCCATAACAGCTGACCAGTAACCATACGGTATTGGTCGTGAGCAGCGTGAGCAGCAAGAAGATCGTGACTCCGGCCATACGCATCAGGTCTGTCCAGAGCATGGTTACGCGTCTGTCCCAGCGATCTACAAAGACACCAGCGAAAGGACCAAGCAGCAGTGTTGGAATTGCCACAATCAATGGAACACTACCTACTGCCATCGGCAACCAGACCTGCCCTCGGGCTAATGTCTCTATGATCCAGATCGTGATGGTTGCGACAAAGAACCAATCGCCAATCAGGGAACAGGATTGCCCAAGCAAGAGCAAGACAAAATTCCGATTGGCAAGCAGAGATGCTCTTTCTTGCGAAGAAATAGCTGAGGGCATATGATTTTTTGTATGTGTATTACTCAATATAGTAGATACGGAGGTTTTGGTGTTTCTTCAGCGATCTATTCCTGTGATCACTTTCTAACTGTGCAAATCAGTATATGCTTTCATTGATCTAAATGTCAAGTGTTATTAGGAAGAGAAATGATGTATTCGCAATTATCACTTGCACTTTCTAAAAGAAGCTGGCGTGGAAAGGATCGCTGAGAACTGAGAAACAACTAGCGATACCTCAGTGGCGTATTTCTGCTATTCAAGCGGTCTGCTATCTCTATTACCGCAGGCGTTGAAAGGCCAGCTGACGCATTCCCCACACAATCTCATTGTCTGCCGAAGACGTTTCTACCAGGGCATGTAGATCCTCTTCCAGCTGATTGATCTCCTGGGTAGCATAATGGGCTTGAATAAACTGATTGTGCTTCCAGGATTGAATATTCATCCAGAACATGGTTGCCGCATGCCTGCTTGTGACCGGAAGATGATAGACGCGGCTCAGCGTGCGCTTTCTGTTGCTAGTATCGTCTATCTGATTCAGCTCGGGCCCGATGTAGAGCTGGTTGGCTTGCTGCTCAAGCATTCTTGCGACAATCGCCAGATAGCGGCTAAAAAGCTGGTTGCTGGTCTGTATCCACTCTACCTCTTCGATGAGTAAGCTGCCACCTGGGCGCAGTTGTGTGCACCAGCGTTCAAGCGTGGCATAGGGATCTTGCAGATGGGTAAGCAGGAAGCGACAATAGAGCAAATCCGCCGGATCAGTCGGAAATGGTACGCTAGTAATATCGTGCTGCCTGAATGAGACCTGGGCGGTGGCTTTTTGTTGGGCATAGGCAATTGTGCGCTCGGAAAGATCCAGGCCTGTAACTTGCGCCGCTGCGAATGTCTTGGCCAGCAAACGTGTGGTGCTGCCAGGACCGCAGCCCAGGTCTATAATGCTTGCTGGTGCCTCCTGTATGCTATCGTGCAAGAATGCGCGCGTGGCTGGCTCATATACTTCGGCAAGCACTTCGAGACGTTGGATAGCACGATCGGTGTCTGTAAAAGCATACATCATACTGGAGTAAAGTCTCCATTTCTAGTATATCTGCAAAGTATGCAGCTAATCAGCTGAGTCAGCAAAGAAGTGTCGGGTCGCATCTCACAGAAGTTCGTCAGCCTTGAAGGCTAGCCCAGATCTTTGCTGCATATCTCCCCTATATAAGATTATAGCGGTATCAGGGTAGAGTAAGCAGCTCACTCTTAGCGGCTTATTGCCGTTCTTTGCTGCCTACTTCTCATTTTATCGAGCAAATATTGTTTGAACGCAAAAATCGCTGATCAAGCTGTCGATTTTGGCAAACTCCGTTCGTCGTTTTAGCGAAGACAAAAAATGAGCGCTCTGAAAAGAATAAATTATTCTGGAAAAGGAGTAAGGCCATGCGCTACTTACTGTTAATATATGGCGATCAGGCTGAGCATGCTAAGCTCGCTCAGGAAAAGCTTGGCGCTGAATACGAGGCTTATATGGCCTTTGGGGAAGAAGTTCGGCAAAGAGGCGTCCACATCGACAACAATGCACTTATGCCTATCAGTACTGCGACGACGGTGCGGGTGCGCGCGGGCAAAACACTTATCGCAGATGGCCCTTTTGCTGAGACCAAGGAACAGCTTGGTGGTTATTACCTGCTGAATTGTAAGGATCTCGACGAGGCTATCGAATTTGCCGCTAAGATCCCCGCTGCTATAGACGGATCAATTGAGATCCGCCCGATTATGGAGTTGGATTATTATAGAACACTTGTAGGAAAAGGTGAGTAAGTATGTCGCTCAAATATAGTATCTTCCTACCCCTTGGTGTTGGTGGGGAATTGGCGAGCAAGGACCCTGTAGAAACGTATGAAACAGTGGCTCAAATTGCGCAAATGGCTGATGAACTTAGCTATGAGACGGCATGGTTGCCTGATCATTTTATCACGGCCCAGCCATCGCAGGCGGCACTTTTCGAGAGCTGGACGACAGCGGCAGCTCTGGCCCGTGATACGAAACGCGTGCGCATCGGACATCTGGTGACGGGCAATGCTTATCGCAACCCCGCCTTACAGGCCAAGATGGCTTCAACGCTTGATGTGATCTCCCATGGACGCTATACTTTTGGCATCGGCGCCGGCTGGCACGAACAGGAGTTTCGGGCTTACGGCTATGAATATCCCACGGGACCTGAGCGCTTGCGTCAATTGCGCGAGGCTGTGCAGATCATTTTAGCTATGTGGACGCAGGAAGAAGCAGTCTTCGAAGGAAAATACTATCAGGTGCGCGGTGCCATCAACCAGCCCAAGGGCGTACAAAAGCCACATGTGCCCCTGCTGATCGCCGGTGACGGTGAGCGGGTGACGCTCAAACTGGTTGCTCAGTATGCCGATGCTTGTAGTGTGCAGGGCGATTTTGCAGCAATCAAGCATAAGTTTGCGGTGCTTAAACAGCATTGCGAGGCTGTTGGGCGAGATTATCAGAGCATTCGGCGAACTGCCCTCACGCTCTGCCTCATCAGTGAAAGCGATGAGCAGGCCAGAGCCCTGATTCCAGGCGGTGAACTACTTGGTTTCCCTGGCAATGTTCTTTCCTATGGGCTCATCGGTACTCCCGAGACCATTCGGCAGCGTCTAGCAGCCTATGAAGAGGCTGGGGTCCAGGAGCTTATCATTAGCTTCTTTGATGCTCCTGGCCTGGATTTCACGCGGCGTTTCGCCAATGAATTCATCATGAAGCAATGAGAAAGTGTCAGTGAGGGAAGAATGGATGCAGCACATCAGATTGTAGCACGTACCTTTCGCCAGGAAGCAGGTCGCATCCTTGCCAGCTTGATTAGTTCTGTGGGCGATTTTGAGCTCGCTCAGGATGCTCTACAGGATGCCTTGCTTGTCGCTCTTGAGCGCTGGCCACGCGAAGGGATACCGCACAATCCAGCTGCCTGGATTACAACTATCGCGCGGCGCAAGGCTATTGATCGTCTGCGCCGTGACAATATGCTTGCGCGTAAACAAATGATTTTGCAAGAACTGCTTGAGCGCGAAGAGCAGAGGGAAGGAGCGGAAGACACAGAAGATCTGGCGATTCCTGATGAGCGGCTCAAGCTGATGTTTACCTGCTGTCATCCCGCCCTGGCCTTAGAAGCGCAAATTGCCCTTACCCTCCAAACGCTGGGAGGGCTCTCCACTGCTGAAATTGCCAGCGCTTTTCTCGTTCCTCTACAGACGATGGCCCAGCGCCTGGTACGAGCCAAACGCAAGATTAAGGAGGCCGGTATTCCTTATCGGGTTCCAGGGCTTGAAGTATTAGGAGAGCGCGTTGAGGCCATATTGTATGTGCTCTATCTCATTTTTAATGAGGGATATGCCGCCACCTCCGGTGATAAACTGATACGGCGTGAGCTTTGCGACGAAGCCATCAGGCTTACGCGGATCTTGATTATGCTAATGACTCAGCAAGCTCTTCATGATGGGCTTCCTGAAGCATGGGGACTACTTGCCCTCATGTTATTGCATGATTCGCGACGTGAGGCGCGGGTGGGCGTGGATGGAGAGCTGATTCTGCTTGAGGCTCAGGACCGTTCACGCTGGGATCGCCGTAAAATACAGGAGGGTCTGGCTCTGATTGAGAAGGCCCTACCTATGAAACGCGTTGGACCCTATCAACTGCAGGCTGCCATCAGTGCTTTGCACGCTCAGGCACAAACGCCTGAAGAGACAGATTGGTCGCAAATCGCCGCACTCTATAGGCTCTTGTGGCGGATTACACCCTCGCCAGTTGTTGAGCTAAACTGGATAGTGGCGATCTCGATGGTTGATGGTCCCCTGGCTGGCCTGGAGCTGCTGGATCGTCCCGAGCTAGAGAAGTCCTTGAGCCAGTATCATTTGTTTCATTCGGCTCGTGCTGATCTGTTACGACAGGCCGGAAGGTTGAAAGAAGCTAGCGCGGCCTATCAGCAGGCGCTAAGTATTTGCCAGAACGAACGCGAGCGTGCATTTCTCAATCGTCGCCTCGCTGAGGTATCGCAGGGATAGCAGGGAGAGGATTGAGGATTAGCGTTCCTGGCTAGAGGCTAAGCGAGGGTAGTATGTCTAATCTGAGATAGGTCAGGATAGAGCGCTTGCTCTCGCTTAGCCCATAGAGCATAGAAGCTGCTTTAGTTCTCCTCTTGATTCACTTTCTAAATCACTCGAACGAAGTGCCAGTATGCACCCTTTTTATCGTGGATTGACCTTCACCTTCAATTCACTCAAAGAGTCGTTTCCCTTGAGATGCTGCCGATTGTACTCTTTTCAAGAGCCCATTTGCGACGCGTTCGAGAAGAGTCGCGTTGTCTCCGTTCATAGCTGAAACAGAAATTGCAATACCTTTTGAATCATCCTTTGCGCTGGTTTCCCAAAGTTCGACAATTACCCGGCCTACATAAGTAGCGTTTGCTCCTTGCTGACCAAGTATTGGTTGATTACGAACACTAGATAAAACATCAACTGCTTGTGTCTGTCTCTGCTCTCCTTGCCATTGCTGCGACATATTTAGAAATCTCCCTGTGGTTTTTCAGACTTGAGTTGCAAAACCTACTGTCGTTAGTAGGGCGATCCCAGAAGCTCCCAATCCCTTGAGGAGTTCCTTTTTTGATACCTGCTTCATTTGCAAACTAGTGAAGCTATCGATGATATTGAAGCTTGTGCTTCATTTGTTATAGTTAATGCCCTCTTGTAAAAAGATAGCATATCACTCATGTTTCCGCAATATCTACTTATTTCTCATTTTTGTTAAGAGTTCATCTGTGTCTCCTCTTGATACAGTTGCCTCTCGCGAGCGACGATCTCCGCAGAGAAGATATAGCTATCCTGCTCTTCGCTATAGATGACCGGCGTATCCTGTCTTTGTAGAGAGGTCAGACATAGACAAAAGAGTTCGTGAGCGCGCCTGAACAGCAGATCGCTACTTGTGATATTGGCCAGATGCATGGCTGCGTTAAGGGCGTCAAGCATTACAACCTGTTCGTGGGTCTGCGTATTATCCATCGTGGGCGTTATCCTTTCCGAGCTAAAGGCCACGGATAGCCATGTTTTTGTCGCAAAAAACTTGTCATCTCCCAGCTTGCGAGCATCCTTCTAGGCTGTCCATAGCCTTTTCCCTACAAACTTTTCCACATGCGTATCAACTGTCAAGAGCAATAGTGCGCGGCAACGGCGAGAATTGTTTGGGTTGTGCTGGGTTTAGCAATGTAGGCCTGAACGCCGATCAGGCGGGCCTTAAGCCAATCGAGCGGACCGTAGCGCCGCGCGTGGATAACTAGCGCCGTGTGCACAAAAGCTTGACGCTGACGCAAGTAGCGCGCTACCTGGTAGCCATCCATACGGGGCATTGCGATATCCAGAAAAATCAGGCGTGGAAAGGGCGAAGAGGCTATCTGTAGCCATTGCAGCATACTGAAGCCGTCTGCAAAGCTGCGCACGGGATAGCCGGCGCGGCGCAGCGTAATTTCGAGGATCTTGCGTACCGTGGGCGAATCGTCGGCAATCAAGATCAAAGGCGGCTCGGCAGCCGGACTGAGCTCAAGAGGAACTGCACTCATTGGATGGTGGCCTCCGCTGCCGCGTGATCAAGGACATACATACGAATCTGCTGATCGTAGTGGTAAGCGATGTGCTGGAGCTCCAGCCAGGCCGCGCAAGAACTGAACGCCTGTATGAGCGCTTGCTTTTCATGTGGGAAGCGGGCGAGCGGCTGTACGATCCTGGCCCGGCTCATCTGATCCAGCTTGACCAGGATCTCTTGACGTGTGGGCGGTTTGTGGTTATTCATCATCTCCCCCTTAATAATCCTCACAACATTACTACATAGACTAGCAATTACATCTAAATCCGTATTTCAGGATGCAATCAATTGTCTCCGATATAGGGATTATATACCCTACTTTATAAAGTAGCAAGTATTTAGTCTTCTCTACTGAGTAGACATTTTAAGGTAAACCTTTGTGCCGAGCTACCTTAAAAGGAATAGATCATTTAAACTAGCTTTAAATCAATACAGAGATAGGTATCATATGATCCAATTAAAGGTGAAAGAGATAGCCGCCAAACGAGGGGTAAGCCAGGCACGCTTATCGCGCTTAGCTGATGTGGACATCAAAGTCTTGCGCAAAATTTACCGCACTCCCACTACAGCGAATATTACACTAGCCACACTTAATCGGCTGGCTTTCGCCCTCCATGTTGATGCGCGCGATCTCGTGGATTACCAACGAGAAGATGCGCTTCCAGGACTGCACGAGGACGATATAGACGAGGAAGATATCTCAGAGGCAGATGGGTAAGTCTCCAGTTTGAGGAGCGATATGATACGCTTGCGTGTGAAAGAGACAGCTCAAGAGAAAAGCATCAGCCAGGGAAAGCTACAACGTCGAGCAGACGTAGATATTAAGACGATTCGCAAGATTTATCGGAATCCTTATACGATTATTACCACCGAAACACTAGCAAAGCTGGCCAAAGCCCTGGGAGTTCCATCCTCTGAACTGATAGAAGATGTGCCCGACGAAGAAGCGCTGCGAGCAGGCACGGATGAAGAATAATCCTACCAGGAAGTGTAAGAGATAACATGGTCCACTAAAGCTTAGTTAGTTCTTGAAGCATGGCCGATTCTATGGCCTCAAACATTTTAATATCTGTTTTCTGTTGCCATTTCTCTAGCTCATCAAAATGTTTTACATATGATGGTTTGGGCGTATGCAGCAGTTGGAACATAAGCACATTCCAGATAGCGCTTACCAGGTACCCTCCATGTTCGCGAGGAATGCGAACGCCTTGCTGCAGGCTAGGTAGCAAAATATCGCGCACTGCATGATAAAGAGATTTCACAGCTTCTTGCTCCCAGGATGGCATTTTCTCCCAGGCCAGCGTGTACGACTCCTTTGGAGTGGGATGAAACTCATTAACGCCGTCGATCCAGGCTTGTCTCGTCAATCGATAACCCTGCTCAAAATCCATAATCCTACTTCCCCTTATTTTAGTGATGCTATATATTTCGTTAGCGTTCTTACCGCTTCAACCTCAGCAAATTGGTTAAGCCGCTAGTAAGCTAAAAGAGCTTTATAGCTGATTTATTATTATCTATTTCTATATAGCACGAAATTTTGCAATAATTATGTGCTACCTATCTCTCTTCTGAGAGAAAGCATACCATTCTTTCTCAGTATTTGCAATATAATCGGCATATAGTTGACAAAATGGATATAATAGATTTTGCTATGATTCAACGATAATATATTCTGCATGATCCTGAGAAGACAATCGATAAATGGAAAAATATTTAATTTATGAACATGAGAGATAGATGTAATGTGCTGTTTATTCGCTCAAAGGATGGCTATATGATTCGGCTGAAGATCAAAGAAATAGCAGAGGAGAAAGGATTTAATCAATCCTCACTGGCAAGAGAAGCAAAAATAGGCTTTACTACTGTAAAACGCATATTTCGTGACCCATACCGAGAAGTCTCATTCAATGTTTTGGAAAAGATAGCACAAGCGCTTCATGTGAGTATTCATGATCTTATTGAAGAGGTTCCTCTTGGAACAGAGATACAGGAACCTTCTGGCAATGAGTGAGCTTTGTCAGTAAGTTGGGGAGACATGTTGCGGATAAAAGTCAAAGAGATAGCCAGGCAGAAAAAGATGAGCCAGCGCAAGCTGTTCCTGCGCTCACGAGTGGACTTGAGAACGCTGCAGCGTATCTATCATGATGAGTACGCAAATATCACCTTAGATACATTAGGTAGAATCGCTTATGGGCTAGATGTGAACGCCTCAGAGCTAATTGAGGGAAGGTCCGATACTCCTGAACATCTACGCGATTTGATCACGCCCTCAGAAGAGCTTGCTGATAAAGAGTTATAAAAGGTGGAGAAGGTGTAGTAGCTAGCGAGAAATCTTATGATCCGGCTTAAAGTGAAGGAGCTTGCTCAGCAGAAGGGATACAGCCAGGGATTACTTGGGCGAATGGCAAATGTTGATACCAAAACGATGCAGAAAATTTATCGTAATCCCACAACAGCGGTTGTCACGACGCCTATTCTTGACCGCCTTGCGAAAGCTCTGAAAGTAGACGTTTCGGAACTATTAGAGAGCATTCCCGACGAAGAGCCCAAGGAGTTCCTTGATAATACATAATTCTTGTTTAATAGACTGAGAAGCCTGATGATACGCTTACGAATAAAAGAAGTAGCCAAGCAAAAGAAGATAAGCATGGGGAAACTCTCAAGAACGGCAGATGTCTCTTATAACACCATTAAGCGCATCTATGATAATCCCTATTATAGCGCTACAACTATTACCCTAGCAAAGCTGGCCAAAGCCCTGGGAGTTCCATCCTCTGAGTTGATAGAAGATGTGCCCGATGAGGAGAGGCGACAAGCGGGGATAGATGAGCAATGAGAGCACCAGGGAGTGCGGATGGAGGCGTGTGTGATCCAATTAAAGGTGAAAGAGATAGCCGCCAAACGAGGGGTAAGCCAGGCACGCTTATCGCGCTTAGCCGATGTGGGTATCTCGATGTTAATAAATTGTGAGACAAACGAAGTAGGCAGCATCTGCTCCAGATCGACTATCTCATGTCTGGCCTGCTTATGAACCTGTCTACTCAGCTATGATCTCAAAGGCGATCTTATCCAGCCATAGTTTACCTTCCCCTTCCACAACAAGATAGGGAGTAATGGTATATGCGTCGGCGGGAACATCTATAATCAGTTCGTGAGATGTCCAGTCACGTGTGCCTTCGATTGGATTTTTCGTTGTATTATACTCATGCAAATAGTTCGGACGATATCCAGATGTAGAGCGTGGGGACTCTACAGGAGGGCCGGAAACTGTTAGATGGAGATTTGCTTGTTGAACGTTCTCTGTCTTGAGAATCGCGAGCATGCGTACTTGCTGACCACGATACCGCACCGGCAGAAAGCCCTCGTGACTTATTATACATACATCGACTTCTGACTTCTCCTTTGTGCTTGTATCGGGCTGTGCATCATGCAACTCTATTGAGAGGCTGGCTTTTCCGCTCCCTGTCGTTTCTGTATCGAGATGGTAATCGACCTGTTCGGGGTTGCCCAGGAAAAGCCAGCCATATAGTCCATCACTGAAATCCAAGTTGTGCGGCTCCTTTTTAAGCGTTAACTGCTCAGGACTGTTTTGTAGTAGGCGAAAAACAGTTTCGAGTTGCTGCTGCAAGTCCGTTCCATATTCTGCAAGGGTAACCCCTCTTTTCTCCAATGCTGTTTCGCTAACCAGCAGCGAACAATTTAGGCTTACTGCCAGGGCCAGAGCGTCGTTGAGGCTGGCTGGCACGTTATGCTGTCTGCCCTGTTGATCTTGGATAGTGATCTGTGCCGAGAGCACTTCGCCTTGTAGAAAATCAATAATTATTCCTTCCAAGGTTCCTTTCAGCGTCTTGAGCAGTCGCGTGAGTAAATCGAGCGTGAGAGGGCGAGCAAGCGTTGTGGCTGTCAGATCCTTTTGCAAGGACGTTTGCAGGGGCAGATCGCGGCTCATGGTATCTGTCTGATAAAACCAGAGCGGCAAGACTCGCTGCCCTTGTGCGTCCAGGAGAAGAACATATGTCACGATCCATCCTATATTCTCTTGTGCCTCTGTTTTGGCCAGCGTAACCGGAATCATGTATTTCTATTCTCCTTCTCGCTCTTTTCCTTTTTTCATTTCTACGGTTCCTACCTGCATGTCCTTCACCCATACCTGCCCTTGACCATGCAAGGAAAAACCAAAGCTTACTGTTGCTCCCCGCCGTTTGGATACATCTACCTCTACTTCGTAGCGCGTCCAATCGGTAGTCCCTTGAATTATCTGCTCAGCCAGTTCATCTGGAGGAAGTCTTCCGAAGCCCCAGCCGGGACTCATCCTCAAGAAGAGACTCGCTTGTCCTCCAACATCTGCTGTTTTGATACTGGCGGAGAAGCGCAGCCGCTTGCCAACATAGTCTCGTTTAGGGAAAATAGTTTGTTCTAATGTTACCTTTTTCTGTGGCTGTTCCACGGCTGCTTTAATGAAGGCAATATGCGTGCCTTCTGCGCTCTGCTCCACACCGCATTGGTAATCCTGGCGTGCCTCCACATGCAGTACCCATAGCTGCTCCTGCTGGCTAAAGGTCCAGAAATTCAACCCCTGACTGAAATCAAGGTTTAGAGGGTATCTTTGCAGAAGCAACTTTGTGCCAGTTAGGGGAACATTCCCATCCACGATTTCAAGGGAGAGGCCGTCAAGCCAGACTTTACCCTTCCTCCACATACTGAAGATCAGTCTGATAGCGATTGCTCTATCAGGGACATCGATGACAAGCTCATGCCGTGTCCAGTCATATGTTCCCTTTATAGGTTTTGGACTTCGCGTTGTATATATAGCAGGGAAATTCTCTTCTGGATCAAGAGGAGGAGCCTCTACCGATAGGACGAAACCTGCTGTCTTCACCTCCTCTGCTTTTAGAAAGGCTATAAAGCGCATATGCTTACCTCGATAGGGATCGGCTGCTATATCTTCGTGCTTTAATTGTATAAATCCCTTGTGTTCTGTGCCTTGCTGATTGATAGCTAAGCTGAGCTTGCCTGTGTACGAGGTATTGCGATCAAGATGGTAGTTAAAGTATTTACGATCTCCTGAAATTGTCCAACCGACCAGACCCTGAGCGAATTCCAACTTGCCTGACGTTTTATGACCAGGGAGATGAGCGGCGTTGCTATTCTGCTCTAGCATTGCATCTAGTTGTTGTTCAAGCGTAGCGCCTTTCTTTTTTAACTTGACCCCTTTCTGCTTGAATACCTCTTCGCTGACGACAAAAGGGCAATGCAAGTGTAATGCCAGAGGCAAGGCGTCATGCAGATGTGCGTTAATACTCTGCTGTTCCTGCGCTAGGCGTAAATGTAACTGCGCATAGAGAATATATCCCTCTAATGCGTCAATTGCCACCTTTTGCAGCTCTCCTCCCAATGTATTGAGCAGCTCTGCCATCAGATCGGTCGTCGATGGCTCTTTAATTGCATCTGCCTGTGCGGATATATGCATGCGTTGAAGCAGATTCATGTTTAGCGGCCTGGGAAACTTGAGAAGTAACGCCCTCAAGTTTCGTTCGTCGAGCAAGATCATGTTTGTGCCAGAGGGGCCCCGTAGAACTCTGGCTACTTTGACTGGTACCATTTTTGTTGCCTTTCTGTGCTCTATTGCCTTGCGTGCATAATCAGGAAGGAGAGATTGCAGGTACGCACGTAGTTGTTCGCGTCCTTTATGTAAGCGGCTCTTTGCTGCCATGGGTGAGATGTTCAGGAGGTGAGCAATTTCCTGAATGCTCAGGTCCTCATAATAGAAGAGATGAGCAACCTGGCGCTTGTTTAGCGAGAGCATATTCATTGCTTGTTCTACAAGCTTGCGCAGCTCTTGCGCTTCTATAATCTCTTGAGGATCGATATACAGGCTGTTAGCGTTCTCAAGCAGAGAGGATTCAAAGGATCGAGAGTTTGCCAGGCCATCTAAAGAGACGAATTGGTCTTGCCGCGAGGTACGGCGCCAGTTGCGACACACGTTCAAGACAATGCCATAGAACCAATTCTTAAAGCGCTCCTCGTGCTGGAGCTGATCCAACGAGAGATATGCCTGGAGGATTGCCTCCTGGACCAGTTCTCGCGCTGTCTCTTGCTCGCCGCAGAAGCGGAGCCCAAGGCACATTGCCATCACCTGGTAGCGCTCGATTAATTCATGAAACGCCTGCTTATCACCAACTCGTGCCAGGCTGACAAGTTCGGCATCAAGTTTCTCTTTCATATGTTTTCGTCTCGTCGCTTATAGCGAGTCTCTTTCTGAAAGCAATCTATTCTCAATGGTACTTATATAGTGGGAGAAAAAGCGAAAAAGGTTCCTCCAAATTATGAGGGGCGACAAGCCCCTACAAATGAAGAATAGTACTGCTGAGCCAGCATATTGCATTGACAAACTTCTCTCATTAACTTAAAATACCTGAGCGCTTTGAAAGAAAGAAACGAGTAACTCGTGAAGAGGATGTGGAAGATGACAAAAGGTACTGTGGCTTGCACCGAACTCGCGGAAAGTTGGGAAGCTGGAAGAGATCTTGCTCAGCAGATTATGGCCCAGGTTGGCGCTGCTCCCGATGTTATCTTTCTTTTTGCCACCCAATCATATCAGTATGAGGCTCTGCTCTCTGCACTCAAGAGCGAGTGCCATCCCAGATTTCTGCTAGGCTGTGCTGCTTATAGCACCTATACAAGGACTGCGGTTGGCACAAGTTTCGCCTGTGCAGCCGCATTGCGTTCGGATGACTTCCTATTCTCATTGACAGTTGGGCGAAACATAGATTTAGATCCCAGGGAAGCTGCCCGGCAAGTCATCGAAGGTTTCCAGGGATGGGAGCATCCAGAGTATCGTTTTCGCACGGCAATCCTCTTCATGGATGTAATAAATGTGTTTATGGATGATTTTGTCAAGGCCTTGACCCACAGTACTCATGGCAACTATCAATTCTTTGGCTGCGGTGCCGCCGAGAATGGCCAGCAAAAATATGCCCCTGTCTTCGCTGGCGAGCAGGCTCTTGGCAATAGCGTGGTTGCTTTGGAGGTCCTTTCGCATAAGCCGTTGGGTATCGGTTCTCGTCATGCATGGATTCCAGCTACTCCATCGATGCAGGCGATTACAGAAAACGGTGGTACCTTGCTC
The DNA here is from genome assembly GCF_004208415.1 of Ktedonosporobacter rubrisoli. Lineage (GTDB taxonomy): Bacteria > Chloroflexota > Ktedonobacteria > Ktedonobacterales > Ktedonobacteraceae > Ktedonosporobacter > Ktedonosporobacter rubrisoli. Next base: position 2,304,930 of record NZ_CP035758.1, read on the forward strand.
AAAAGTCTCGATGGTCGTCCTGCTCTAGAAGTCTTTCGTGAATATGCTCAGCTGAACGAGCTGGATTTTCCTGAGCACAGTCTCCTCCCTTTTTTTCTTCACAATATGCTAGGTGTCGAGACCGGGAAAGGCTATCAGCGGCTGCGTCTGCCGCTTATGCTGAACGATGAAGGAGTGCTTACCTCTTCATCACCCATTCCTTCGTATGCAAAGGTTTGCATTATGAAATCAACTTTTGCCTCAGTTCTGCGTACTGTAGAGATAACGGCACGCTCCGCGCTCAATAATCTGTATGGGTCCCGACCAGCCTTGGCCCTCTATGTGGATTGTCGCGCTTCTTCTTTGCGGCTGGCAGGAGATTACTCCGAATTACTGCGGGTTGTCTGCAATAGACTGCCCCATACGCCATTCGCGGGCTGTAATATCTATGGGCAGATTGTGCGTTCGCAAGGACAGTATAGTGGATTTCACAACTGCACTCCATCGATCTGCCTCTTTCCTGAGTAGCGATCAATACTTGTCGTGCCAAACGGGGCAAAGCCAGGCACGCTTATCGCGCTTATCCATATGGATATTAAGGTCCTGCGCAAAATCTATTGGGCACGCACCACAACCATATCATGTGAAGTTTGGGTGGTTTTGCTACGCCTGGGAACTGCCAAAATATGGGTTACAGATCTGTTTTGAGTTCAAACAGAAATGGATGGCATTTTGTCAATTCTATCATGAATGAAATTTTACTCATATCCTGGCAGTTCCAGTCTATACTATGCTTCATGAGTCCATTGGCATATGATGGTTCACAGGCTGTTTTGATTCATACATATCGCTTAAGCAGCTAATACCCTGAATGGAAGCTGTTTCAATGAAAACGCCATTGAATTGATACGTACGTTATCACAGAGGTCCTTTCCAAATGAGCAACCGGCAAAATATGGTTCACAGCCAGCTTCTGAGCCTGGGCGGATTTTACTCATATTGTCAACTTGTAGCAAGTATACGTCAAATAGATGATCAGAGAACATTGTTCCGTAGGATCGTACCCTTTGCAAAAAAGAACTGCACCCATAAGCAAAACAAAGATTGACACGTGCATCTCAATGCTATATACTTCATATATGAACAAAAAAGTTGATCAGATAGATGAAAAGATCGTGCGTCTGATTGGTCTGCTGTCTCGAACCGAGAAAATCACCGATGGACACATGAATGCAGTGCTGCAATCAGTCCGTTTGACCTGCGCGCAACATCACGTACTCAAACTACTGATCATGGCAGGAGAGCCTCTGCCATTAGGGCAGATAGCCGAAAAGTTGCACAGTGTTCGTTCCAATGCTACCCAGATGGTCGATCGCTTGGTGGCTGAAGGGCTAGTTGAACGCATCTTTGATCCTGCCGATCGGCGACGGGTGCTAGCTCAAATCACGGAAGAAGGTTGCCATCGCTTTGAGGCTGCCACACAAGCTGAGCGCCAGATTGAGCAAGAGTTGTGTGCCTGCTTTAGCCTGGAAGAGCGCGATCAACTCATCATACTTTTAAGCCGCCTGGAAGAGGTTTGGAAGTAATCTCTTTTTTTTGTTTATTAATGGTTCACATATGTACAATACAGATATGAATAAAGAGGTATTTTATGTCCATGAAGTTTAGTGTAGCAGTACCGCATGGCTTGCTCGGAGAACTGGCGGGGATCAAAGACCCGGTGGAAGCATACGAAGCAATGACGAACATTGCCCAGACTGCCGAGGAAATAGGCTTCGACTCTATCTGGATTTCTGATGGTTTCTGGCCGACTCATCCTTCTGAACTTTCCCAAACATCGCAAGAGTTTCTCTTTGAGTGCTGGACCACGACGGCAGCGCTCGCCCGCGATACTAGCCGTGTGCGCATTGGTCAGATGGCCACCAACAACCTCTTTCGCCATCCTGCACTGCTGGCAAAAATGGCAAGCACTATTGATGTAATGAGTCATGGCCGCCTCACCTTAGGCATAGGGTCGGGTACCACGCTACTTGCGCCGCAGCTCCGTGCCTATTATGGCAACGACTATCCTCCAATCCCTGTTCTCTCTGACCAGTTGAGCGAAGCGGTCCAAATCCTTCTCGCTATGTGGACGCAAGAAGAGGCTACATTTGAAGGGAAGTATTATCAAGTGAAAGGCGCAATCAACCAGCCCAAAGGGGTGCAATTGCCCCATATTCCTCTGCTGATTGCTGGCAGTGGCGAGAAGGTAACGCTCAAACAGGTGGCACAGTACGGTGATGCCTGTAATTTGTTAGGCGATCCAGCTACGATTCAGCGGAAGTTGACGGTACTCAAACAGCATTGTGAGGCCATTGAACGCGACTATGAGAGCATTCATCGTACAGTGGGAATGTACTGTAGTATCGCGGATACTGACGAGCAAGCCTGGGCGACAGTTCCTGAAGCAGCAAGAGCTTCGATGAGCAGGACTGCGCTTATTGGCAGTCCTGCTACGATCCGCAAGCGTATCGCAGAGTACGAGGAAGCAGGCGCACAGGAACTGGTATTCAGATTTCCTGAGCCACTGAACCTTGATACGCTTCGGCGTTTCGCGCAGGAGTTCATTGCCTAATTTCCTATTACTAAGTAAATAGCGACGAAATATGCTCTATCGAATAATTTGATCCAGACTCATAAAGTGAGCAAATTTACACCATATACTGGCAAATTGCTTGTATTGTGGCAGTGAAACCGGCTTCCGATTTCTGTTTTTTCGCCTGAATTCAGGCAAACCCATTCACTGCCACAATATGGATCACAAAGGCATGCGCAGATCTCTGGTACCGTTCTACGCTTATCTCCAAACACTAGAGAAGCGAATTATCGATAAGCTTATACAGCGGATGTTCGCGTAGCAACAGCCTGAAGAAATTCTTGATCGTCGCGAACATCCTCAAACTCTGGCTGCTCGCGATATTGAGTCCAGCTTTTCCCACCTGCATAAAGGTGGGTAGCTGCAGATAGCAGGGGAAGTACCTGGTCACGATCTTTGGTCTGTGTCCATAATGAGGCTGCCAACCATAAGTATGTGTGTGCCGTACCGCCAGAAAGCTCAAGAGTGCGGCGAAATAGCGGGATAGCGAGATCATACTGTCTGGCAAAATAAAGTTGCGCCCCTAGATTGTGATAGCGAACCCAGAAGTTCTCTGGCATAGCAGTTTCAGATGTAAAGGTCGCAGAAGTTTTTTCGAGCAGCCCACTTACCAGGCTGCCTAGCCTGCGCACCTCATCTATATGCTGAAGCTGATGATGGGCGCGGATCTCCAGATGAAATGCCTCTGTGAAGGTTTCAAGATAAAATTCCCAGTTGGGATCTTCTTGTGCGAGCTGGCGAATTCTCTCAGTAAGCACGAATGTTTCATCGACCCTCTTAAGTTGCTCGCAGACAATGCCGGCTGTTCGCAGATAACAAAAGCGATCATGGCGATTTTTCGCTGTAGCTTCCGCCCGTTCAAAAAGATCTGAAAAGATCTGTAGCCATTGCTCTCCTTGTTCCTTTTGTATCCAGCACAGCGCCTGGGTGGCATCGTTCATCACCCAGAGCATATCGCGTGCAGGGAAATGTAACTGAGCCCAGTACAGAAGATCTTTTTGGGTCGTGATAGTTTCTATGCATCGCTTGCTCAGCGCCAGATGGTCAACTATGTGCCACCTGGCCCAGGCTTCCTCTTGTGTTGAGAGAGGCTGTTGTAAGTAGCGGGATAGAAAGAGGATCGGGAGCTCTCTTTCTTTAAGATAATGACATAAGCTCACGCCAAGGTGCGCGACCTCTTCATCTAAGGGTAGTTGCGCTAAAAGCTGGTGCAAGATCTCTCTAGCCTGTTCAAGTAGTTTATGCTCCGGCAGCCGCTTTTCTTTGTGGAGTTGATCGCGATACCGCTTCAGTAGATCAGCTAAGACGTGTTCCCTTTTAAGAGCCGGCCATACGAATAACCCCTTCGTGGTGAGATCAAAAGACATTCTAGCCAACCTTTTACTATCGAATTGCACTTGTCATTTTATGGAATATTTCGTGTACTGTCAAATTTTGGGGAAGAAATGAATTTTCAGGACTTTGTAAGGGTACCAAACTTAACTGTAGCGGCGTAGGAATATGGTAAGAAGCCTGTTCGGAAGCGCGCGAAGAGATGCTTGTGCTGGCTATGCCGCCATGCTCCCAAGGCTTAGTTTTTGCAACTGAGCTATTTTTCTGCTATGGTAGAGTCGTAGAATTTAGGAAAGGAAATAGAGCATGTCACAGGATCGAGCCCAGGAGCCACAGCGCAAACCAATTTGTGTGGGAGAACATATTGTGCGCCAAATTTCGTTAACGCGCGAAGAGATTGCCAACTTTGCCACCCTGTGTGGAGATTTGAACCCGTTGCACCACGATGAGAACTATGCTCGGCAAACGCGCTTTGGCGGAATCATTGCTTGTGGTCCCCAGGTGACCTCCCTGATGATGGGCCTGGTTGCCACCTATTTCAGTCAGGGTCAGGCTATGCTCGGCCTTGAGTTCAATTTTCGCTTCCTCAAAGCCGTGAAGGCTGAAGATACTATCACCATCGACTGGGAAATTACTTCCGTCGAGCCAAAGGCAAGTTTGCAGGGGGATATTGTGAGCCTGGCGGGAGTGGCCAGCAATCTACAGGGACAAACCGTTATTGCAGGGAAAGGAAAGGTCCTGGTCATGGAGAAGCTTTGAGCAGTTGAGGGATTTCAATAGCTTTCTTTAGCCCCCATAGTGTCTCTCATTCCTGCAAAACCCTGAACTTTGGAAAACCAGACGCGCCGCCCTTGACAAACTACATCTAGTACTGTATAGTTCTAATCATGAGAAGCATATCCAACCGAGATTACGTGATCAAAGTAGCTTCCGACCTCTTTCTGGTGCAGGGTGTTTCCTGCATAAGCATGGATGAGGTGGCCAGGCGCAGCGGTGTTTCTAAGTCGAATATCTATTATCACTTCAAGAGTAAGGATGAATTAACGCAAGCCGTTTTAGAATACTTCATCTCTGCTCTGCAAAGTCACTTTCAGGAACAGGTTCTGGCCGGAAAGGGAGCATTGCTGCCACGGCTCGAAGGCTATATCAATCAGCTCATTGATGAACTAATTGAACGTGAGTGTGAGGGAGGCTGTCCGCTTATTTCCTTGATGGTAGAGGCGGGAAAGACCGACGAGGATGTCCGTCAGCGCCTGGCCAAGTTTTTTCAGCAGCAAGCCCAGGTTATTGCTGGGCTCTTTGATGAAGGAAAACAGCGGGGAGAAATCCGCTCTGATCTGCCAGCTCACGCGCTTGCTTCTCTGATCACTTCCTGGCTGGAAGGCAGTTTGATGCTGGCGAGTATTCAGAAGAGCGCCTCTTCCTTGCGCGAAGAGCGCGATACCCTGTTCAGATTGCTGGCTGCTTCATCCTGACGATTCGGATGAGATCTTTCTTGGAGGGGGATTCCTCCTCTTTTTTTTGCCTGATGATTAGGACTAAGTAGTCCTAATATTGTGAAAATACACTCTCTTGTTAGCGAAAGGAGTACGTGCTATGCCACTCGATCCGCAAGCCCGAGCCTACTTAGATCAGCTCGCTTTGAGCAATTTCTCACAACTGCATACCTTCCCTCCCGCACAGACGCGCCAGGGGATGAAGAGGCAGATTGCCCAGCTTGGTGTACCTGAACCCATTGCCCATGTTGAAGATCGCCTGATTGATGATGCGACTGCAGCTATTCCAGTCAGAATCTATACCCCTGAAGGCACTGGCCCTTTTCCTATTCTGATCTTCTTTCATGGTGGTGGCTTCGTGCTTGGTGATCTAGATACCCATGATGGCCTTTGTCGCAGCCTGGCCAACGGAGCGCACTGCCTGGTTATCTCTGTGGACTATCCTCTTGCTCCCGAACACAAATTTCCAGCGGCTCCTAACGCTTGTTATGCCGCAGTACGCTGGGTTGCTGAGCATGGCGCAAGCCTCAAAGGCGATGCTGCGCGGATCGTGGTAGGGGGCGATAGCGCTGGTGGCAATCTTGCCGCGGTCGTTACACACATGGCTCGCGCTAAGGGAGGACCGGAGCTCATCTTTCAATTGTTGATTTATCCTGACCTTGATTTTCGCCGGACAAACTTTTCTATTCAGACATATGCTGGCAAGTACGGCAATATTACTAGAGAGAGCCAGCACTGGTTCATGAATCATTATCTGAACAGTGCTGAGGAAAAGCTGAACCCACAAGTTTCTCCTCTGCTGGCTCCCGATCTGGCAGGGCTGCCGCCGGCCCTCATTATTACAGCCGAGTATGACGCGCTCAGGGATGAGGGAGAGCAGTATGGTCAGAAGTTGAAAGAAGCCGGCGTGCCTGTGACGATTACCCGCTATAAGGGAATGATTCACGAATTTATAAGGCATACATTTGCTCAGAGCGCGCAAGCACGAAGCGAGGCTGCTCTGGCTTTGCAGAATGCTTTCAAGCTCTAGACCAATCCTTTATACTACAAGTCTGCTCATGCCTCATCCTCGATGGCGCATGAGTAGGTGGATGACCTGATGAGAACTTGTCTTTATAAAATCCCTTCTCGCTTTGCACCCAGGCTGGCGCCATCAACCACTACAATGCCCTATGAGCAAGCAGCCTTCCATTTGACGTTCTTCCTGAATTTGTTGATGTTGATTAAAATGCAGAACGAGAATAGGTTTGTTGATGGGATTTCCATTGGGTCCAAAGGCGATCTGGCCGCTGGCCCCTTGTAAAGGATGACGGTCGTCAATCTGCTGTAAGGCTTGCTGTACCATTTGTGTAGTTGTAGCCTTAGTATCCATTCCTGCATTATTATAAGCAGTATTATTAGCGGTTAATAGGGTCATTGTAGCATCGTAGGAGAGAGTGGAGTCGCTATCGGCACGCGTAAAGCCATATGGGCTCTCTACTGGCTTGCCTGAAGGATTGAACGCTTGGCTGTACTCCTGGAAAAAAGGAGGTTTATAGTCAGTCAGATTTGCCGCCTCCCATTCATCAGGATAGGCATATGAGAGGAAACGCAATTGCGCCAGATGAGCGCGTGCCCTGAGCGTGTAGCCTCCTAGTTCGTAGAAGCCTTCCCCTCCCACTATTAGTATCTGTGAGCCTAGCCCTGTTGAGGGCAAATCTGACAGTAATATGTTGAGATCGCTCGCGTAGCCACTAAAGTAAATAACGTCAGGATTATGCATTAGAGCATCTTGTAGGAGCGAGGGCAAGTCACCCTGGCCTTGCAAGCCTACCGTATACTGCTCGGTAACCACAATACTGTTTCCATCTCCCGCATTCAGATATGGCCCTCTGAAATCTTCAGCAAAGCTCTTGCTATAGGCATTGTTAGGATCGACAAAGAGGGCCACGCGCTTCGCATGTAGTGTTTGTGTTACATAGCTGGCATTAGCGTTGCCTTGATCAGAATCCGGAGGAATTACGCGAAAGAAATAGGGGAATCTTCCTGTTAGCTTGTCTGTTGAGGCGGTTTGTGAGACCAGTGGGATTTGGGCGCTTCCCAGAGCCTTTACCGCATTGAGGGAGCTTTCGCTAAAGGGCCAGCCCATTACGCCCAGGATCTTCTCTTGAGGCGCAGCCTTTACAATCTGCTCTGCCACATCCCTGGCCATCGACTCGTCGCCAGAGCCAGAGTTTGCGATTAAGAGGCGAACCTGCAGAGCATGATCACTATTGAACTCTTTTTGAGCAACGTATGCTCCTTGTAGATCATCGCGTCCAACATGTGCATTATTGCCGGTGAGGATCGTTGCCACAACAATACTAACGTAGTTTGCTCCGGAATCAAGCACACGCTTATTTTCAAGATAGATGAGAGGCTCCGCATCACTCGGGTCTTCCTGATTGGCCCGCTGCCACAGCACTTCTGCACCATTGCTATCTCCTGCGGCGAATTTTTTGGCCGCCTCAGTTTTATCATCTTTATCTTGTCGTTTAGCAACATCAAAGGCGAATTGGCCACTGCTGATACCAATACTCTCGCCGTCTGGGGCTGTCCAGACACGTATGTCATTGTCGTTTATATGTAGAATTAGCGGAAGGAATATTTTGAAGCATAATACTAATAAAATTAGTAAAATGAATATAATAAGAGAAATGGCTATTACCCCTTTACGGCGGCTTCGGCCTGATGATTGATGCCCTTGCTGCCTTCTACCTGGGAGCTGAGTATTGGGAGTGAGAGGACCAGATTGATTGGTTGCACTTGGCCTAGCAGTAGGAGAGGGCTTAGGGGCTTCTTCTCCGCTTTTCCCATTGCTCACTGCAGAAGTGGCTAGAGCTCTGATTTGGACCGGCTCTAGGGGGAGCGGATTGGGAAGCGATGGGACAATTTTAACATTATTTTCTTCCACGTTGTCAGAAGGAGTGCTAGGAACTGGGGATTGGTCGGGTAAGTTCTTGTTAGGTGGAGGAAAGATAAGGCCTTCTCCGTTTTCTCCAGAGTTTCCAGCAGAGATGCTCCAAGCCACAGGAGGGTCGATAGGTCGGGAATTGAGGCCCTCAACTACTTTTCTTATACCCCTTGCAACGTTTTCTAATGCTGCATTTCTATTGCGGCTTTCTTTGATAGGTCTCCTATCTATTGAAGAGAGTGGTTCAAGGTCGGTGAAAGGAGCGTGGGACCAGTCACAGGAGTCTAAAAGAATAGGGACAACACGTACTTTACCCTCTTTATGGAGCCTACTAATCTGCTCCATTTGCTGAGAACAATAGTTAGACGCAGTGAAGTCAGCACTGATGAGTAGAAGAATAATATTCGCTGTACTCAGATGCTCCTTGATTTGTTGTTTCCGATTATCGCCTGGAGAGATTTCCCCATCATACCAGGTCTTGATTTTACCGTCCCGGCGCAGACTTTCTAGACGTTTATCCAGTTGATCACGCAAATCGCTATCTTCAGGAGCATAGCAGTAGAAGAGTTCCAGGGGATTCTTTGCCATATGACATCTTTTCCTTAACTGTCTATTTTATTATTACTGGAATCATCCTCTTGGTTGGAACAGTACTTTTAGCCTGCTTGTAGATTGACAAAATTCGCTCATTTTCTCCGTTGGCAATACCAGTTGTATGGAAAAATTGTGCTAATAATTTCCCTTGTTTCCTATCCTCCTTGCGCGGAAAAATCATCTTAGCTGGAATTTTAGCGTAGCATAGAGTTTTGCCGTTGTCAATTAGTAGAAAACCTTGAAATAAAGAAAAGATGTAGGAATGCTAGATAAATCTGAAGCTCCATGACTGAATTGATGAGTTAATTGTATCAAACTAGTAGAAATTGAGGTTTCTGCTATTCTGATAAATACAAGAGATGCGGCGTACACGGGTTTTATAGTCTTACTTGCGTTCTCTCAGGAGAGTCTGCAAAGCTGATTGCTAATCTAGCTTGCTGTACTTGAAAATGCGTGCTAGACTTAACCATACCGGCCTCAATGATGCGGCAATGGCGGATCTACCAGAAGGTAGCTCTGGGCAAGCTGTATACAAGTATAAAGAAAGGGATTTTCGTGTCTACGCATTCTAGCCAGGGAATCGTGTTCGCCGTAAGCCGCAAGGTCGAGCCCGGCGTACCCAAATTGGTTGTGGACGCCATTCAACTTGTGACGGATTGGGGGGTAGAAGGCGACTATCACGCCGGTCGCCTGGTGCGTCACCGCTATCTCGCCAGAAAAGATCCCACGCGACCTAATATACGTCAGGTTTTGCTAGTAGATACGGGCATTTATGCCGAGCTGGCACAAAAGGATATTCGGCTTGACCCTGGTATGTTCGCTGAAAATATCACTCTGGAAGGTATTTCTGTGATGGATCTCGCGGTGGGCACTCGCCTCAGACTTGGAGAGGCAGTTGTGGAAATCTCCGAGATTCGCCATCCCTGCCATCAACTCAACGAAATGGATAAGCGCCTCTTAAAAGCCGTGATCGAGAAAGAGCAGGGACAGACGCGCTTCAAGGCTGGCGTGTTTGCCCGTATCCTGCAGGGTGGCTGGCTTCGTCCAGGCGATAGGGCCATCGTTCTCTCCCCATCTGAGCCGGCTATCTTCGCTTAAGCACGAAAGTGAGTGCTAGCTAATTGATGTAATCGGTCAATTAGCTGATTTGAAGATTGTCTGGGTATTGATAATTAACACTACAGCAAATAGCAGCACGCTCCATTTGTAAAGCTCAATCAAATATGGAGCGTGCTTGCTCATGCCGAGAAAGTTAGACGCTAGCCACCGAGCCGCCATCTACACGCAGATTCGTTCCAGTAATAAAGGAAGCTTGTTCAGAAGCCATGAAAACCACGGCCGAGGCCACTTCCTCGGGCAGCCCGGCTCGCTTGAGCTCAATATGCGGGCGATTCTGGCGTAAGAAGGCTTCTTCGGCTTGCGACTGGGTAACCCCCTGGATTCGGGCCTGTTCTGCCATAACCTGGTCTACCAGCGGTGTTTTAATGAAGGCTGGGGAGACCGTATTCACCAGGATACCATCCTGGGCATATGCCTTGGAAAGGCTCTTTGTCAGATTATTTAAGGCAGCCTTGGCTGCATTGTAATGGGGCATGACCGGATCTGGCTGGATGCCAGATTCCGAGGAAATGTTGATGATTCGTCCCCAATGCTGCTTTTTCATATATGGTAGAACCAGGCCAGACAGTTCGATAGCTGAGAAGAGATTCAGGTTGAATACCCTCACCCAGTCTTCTTTTGCCAGCTCTTCAAAAGGGGTAAAGCCTTCAACTCCGCCTGCGTTATTTACCAATATATGAACGGTGCCAAAGCGCTCAACAGCCTGGTTAACCAGGTTGTGGACATCGGCACTGTTAGTTATATCTCCAGCCACGGCCAGGGCCTGGGTACCGTTCTGCTCAAGCTTGCTGGCCAGTCGGCCCAGCTCGTCCTTACTGCGCGCCGTGATAACAACCTTGCACCCTTCAGCGGCAAAGGCCTCAGCGAAGGCTGCTCCCAGCCCCTTGCTGGCTCCAGTAATAATGACTACCTTTCCCTTTAAGCCAAGATCCATTATACGATCCTCTCCTCTTAACTCAGAATAACAGGCAGATCAGAGCACGTCCTACCTGCTCCGACAGTATATATTATTTTGGATCAGGATATCCACATAAAGGCATACTCTGCAATGCCTGGATTTTTTGTTACGCCTATTCGGGCTGGATGCCTGTATAATGTGCGCGCGGACGAATAGCCTGGCCGCTTTGCGCCTGCTCAAGCGAATGACCCATCCAGCCAACCGAGCGTGCCAGCGCAAAGAGGGCAAAGGCCTGCTCAGCCGAGAAGCCCAGCACCTGCGCCAGAGCCGCGTATACAAGATCTGCATTTGGATGGAGATCCAGCAGGGTTCTTGCCTCATCTACGAGAGCCATGATAAAGATAGTTCCCGGAGCATCAGGGAAGTAGCGATGCAGAGCGTTAAGTGAGCTGTAGACGCGTGGGTCACCTTTGGGAAAGAGCGGATGTCCGAAGCCCGGTATGGTCTCCCCTTGCTTGAGTCGCTTTACCAGCGTCTGTCTTGCCTGTTCTAGGTGTGAGCCCTCGCTAAAAAACTGCTGTGTGCGTAGAAAACGACCGCTGCTCTTGAGACCCTCGAAGGTGGCCAGCGCAGCCTGTACACAGCCATACAAAGTGGCCCCGGTCGAAGCTGCACAGCGCGCCGTAAAGGCTGAGATCGCCAGCTCGTTATCGGCATTAAGAATTAAGATTGTGTTGAGCAGCTTCGCTGCTCGGGGCTCTCCAGGAGCCCAGGCGCGCTGTAGCGTTTGGGGGATAGTCTCCTCAAGGGTTGTGCTGGCAGTGAGCGAGGCTGTGAAAAGCCAGAGCAGGCGAGCCGCAGCGGCTATTGCAGCCTCCGGGCGCTGGCTATAGACAGCCAGATCTTTGCTCGCCAGCCAGGGCAGCGCAGCTTGAAACTGTTCTAGCGGTGTCAGCTGCGCAAGATGCTCCTGTCTGCAGAAAACTGCGAATTCTTCTAAGAAAGCCGGCTCTGGTCGCTGAGTGGCAAAGAGCTCTTTTCCCACGCGCTCAGGATCATCCTGCCAACCGGGTACATTCCAGATCAGAGCTGCGACCTGCTCAGTCGTCCAGCTTTCGGCAAGATGTAAAACATCCTGACCGCGATAATAGACATGGCCATTGCCAACCAGCATAAGCTCGGAATCCAGCACCGGGTCGCCCCAGTTCAGCGCTTTGCTGGCAATTTTCTCGGGATTCTGGCGCACCTCCTTGCGCTCCTTCAAACGCTGAATATCTTCGGCCAGATAGGCCCGCACCCGCCGCGAGCCGCCAACAGCTTGTGAACGCACCAGGCCACGGCTCACATAGGCATATAAGGTTGCCAGGCTTACTCCCAGCTCTGCCGCTGCCTCCTGGGCGCTTACATAGCGCTCTCCGCTCATAATAATGCTCACTTTCTGCAAAATCGGAATGTAAACTTGCTATTTATTAAGACCTGTACTTTTCTAACTACTTTGCACTACTTTCGTCAATGCGCTGTCGGCATTCATTTTCGGTAGCGCTTTCTCTGGCACAGAGACGGCAAGCCAGCATAATGCACAGCTTTCTGGCTGCGCTCTAAGGATCGTCTCTCCCTGCCTCGATGGCTACGCCCTTATCATACAACATATTGATCAATAAATCAATATGTTGACAATATATTGACGAAAATATATACTATTCAACACAAGCGGCTCAATGAGCTGCCTGCATGCACACGTTCTCCGGAGAAAGGCGTGCTTGAGAGATCTCGTGAGAATTCCGTGAGCAGATGCCCAATGGTTTTCTCCTAAAAAGTGCTGGCGGCTATCACCCTACATCTTTAGGCGGTGTGGAGTTAGAGAAGCGGCTGGCAAAAAGGAGTGATGATCTATGTCTGTGTGGCAAATCGTGCTCATTCTGCTTGGCGTACTGCTAAACGGACTGAACTCATCGATGATTGCTGTAGCTTTGGTGCCTATCGGAGAATATTATCACGTGAGTACCTGGGCTACGGCCTGGCTGGTCTCTGGCCTTTACCTGGCGACCTCAGTGGCTCAACCGATTATGGGACGGTTGGCAGACTTGCTTGGTGCAAAGCGTATTTTCTGTGCCGGGCTGGTTGTAGTAGCCATCGCTGGTCTGGGAGCCAATGTTGCGCCCCAGATAGGCTGGCTAGTCGCTGCACGTGTCCTGTTAGGGATTGGTACCTCGGCAGCCTATCCAGCCGCGCTGGCTATGGTTCGACGGCACTCGGCTAGCAACTCCAAAGGCGGCATATCAAGTTCGACAATTCTAGGTGCGCTTACCATTGCTGGCCAGGTATGCACCGCGCTGGGGCCCAGCCTGGGAGGCTTCTTGATTTCCCTGCATGGCTGGCAAACCATCTTTCTTGTTAACATACCGCTGGCTGGCTTCTGCTTGATTGGCACTATCTTTAGCTTGCCTGGGGATGATCGCAGCACCATGAGTAGCTCTATCACTATTATGAAGACTCTCGATATTGCGGGAATGGTTCTTTTTAGCGCCATGATTATCATGCTACTGCTAGTCTTGATGAACCTGCAGTTCGGGATCTCTTGGCTGCCTCTGGGCATTGCCTGTGCCTCCGGAGCATTGCTGGTCTGGCGAGAGCTGCATTGCGCATCGCCCTTTATTGATCTGCGCATGCTAGCGGCAAATAAGGGTCAGGCGATGACCTATCTGCGTTACGCGCTCACCTATCTCGTCTTTTACTCCATCTTTTATGGCTTCTCGCAATGGTTGGAGCAGGGACGCGGACTTGATCCTGTGCAGGCGGGCCTTGTAATGCTGCCGATTGCTATGGTAGGAGCGCTCTGTGCAGCCATGGTGACGCGTATGCGGCGTGTCTGGCTCATGCTTATTGCCGGCACCAGCTTGATGCTCATCAGCACTAGCTCAATGCAGCTCTTTTATGCCAGCATACCAGTCCTGGCCTTGGTCGCTATTGCAGCAATCATGGGTATTCCCAATGGCTTTAATAATCTCGGCAATCAGAATGCGCTCTACATGCAGGCTCCGGCTGAGCAAATGGGCGCGGCTGCAGGTCTCTTGCGCACTTCCCAGTATATTGGCGCAATTCTGGCCGCAAGCCTGATTACGCTGAGCTTTACGCCGCGCGCGACTGATACGGGTCTCCATCATCTCAGCCTGGTGCTTATCGTGGTTAGCGTTGTGTTGTTGATCATCACGCTGAGCGATAAAGGCTTGCGCTCTCTCGTGCTGGGCCAAAGCGATAAAAACAAAGAAACTACTGTTAATGCAATTGGATTGGAAAGAGGAGAAAAACAACATGTCACTAACTGAGTTAGAGAAAGATACAGCCCTTGTGCTCATTGATATGCAAAAAGGCATTGCGGCTGGGCCGACCGCTCCGCATACCAGCGAACAAGTTATTGCGAACAGTGCTCACCTGGCCGAGGCTTTTCGTGCGCGTCAGTTGCCTGTGATCCTTGTGCGGGTAACTTTTGCGGCCGATGGGAGCGATCTGTTCGTGCCCAGGGCCGACGTGACGCCCGGCTCAGTACCGAGTGCTGCCGATTGGGATCAGCTTGTGGAAGCTGTAGGCCCGGCCGGGACCGATATTATTGTTGAGAAAAGAAGCTGGAATGCTTTCCACGGAACGGCGCTTGATTTGCACTTGCGCCGCCGCAACATTACTTCTATTGTGCTTGGTGGGATTGCTACAAGTATTGGGGTTGAGTCAACGGCGCGTGCGGCTCATGATCATGGCTATCACCTGATCTTTGCCAGCGATGCTATGACTGATCGCGCGGCCAAGATGCATGATCATAGCGTGCAGTATCTCTTCCCGCGCCTTGGCCGTATAGCGACAACCGAAGAGGTGCTTGCTGCCCTCAAGACGCTCTAGGCATCTACTGTTAACCTGGCTTCATGAGTAAAAGCCAGGTTAATTTCCTCTGCATAGTTGAAGCGATTTGCTGGTTGACATTATAAAGAATTGCACTTGTCAAAACTTGACACAAGCTTAGCCAGGAAATGTACACCTGCTCGTAGCACCTCCTCATGGTATGCCACATAGTCCAGCATGAGTTAGCTCTGCTTCCTCCAAAACGTGCTTATGACTTTTCTCAAGTAAAAAGTTATGAGAGAAATGCTTGCTCTTTGCTTTGCGCCTGGGTATACTTCGAAGGAAGGGATGGGGTTAAGGATGCTATTACAGAAGTAAGCACATATGGAGCAAACCTGGCCCCGGGTCGTGTGTCTTCCGAACTTTTGATGATTCTAGAGACCCTGAATCGTTTACAAATCCCGGCAGCGATACTGACAGATAGGCTCCGATCCATTTTACGATGAGCCTAAAACGCTTTTCTTGTGAACAAAGATACGCTCTACTCAGCATATCTTCTTAGTTCGTTCCTCGTGCAGGTTCGATTGCTCACGTTGGAGCAGAGAGGTAGTGTATATGCCGCTGGAAGGTCAACATTTGGGTCATTATCGCCTGCTGCGTCTGCTGGGCAGTGGCGGGATGGGTGAGGTCTATCTGGCCGAAGATGCCCGGATCGGTCAACATGTCGCCATCAAACTCATCAGAGCCGAAGGCATTGCCAATCCACAGAGCGCCGGTGAGGCTGCTCGCCTCTTCGAGCGGGAGGCCAAAGCCATCGCTCGACTAGATCATCCCAATATCCTGCCTCTGTATGCCTACGGGGAAGAAACGCTTGGTGAGACGCTGCTCAGCTATCTGGTGATGCCTTACCGCAAAGAAGGCACTTTGGCAAGCTGGCTCAGGTCTCGCGGCAAGGCCATTCCGCTCTTGTCCGCTGAGGTCTCCCCCTTACTCCAACAAGCTGCCGCTGCTTTGCAACACGCCCATCAGCAGCACGTGCTTCACCAGGACATCAAGCCCACGAATTTTCTCATCCGCGAGCGTGAAGACTCTCCCGACCGTCCCGACCTGCTGCTTTCCGACTTCGGCATCGCTAAACTGATGAGCGCGACAGCTAGCGCCAGTCAGAGCGTCCGGGGCACGCCAACCTATATGCCTCCCGAGCAGTGGGATGGCTATCCTGTGGCGGCCAGCGATCAGTATGCTCTAGCTATCATGGTCTACGAACTTCTGGTCGGTCGCCCACCCTTTGTAGGCAATCCCGGTCAGGTCATGCGTCAGCACTATCTGACCTCGCCTCCAGCCCCCAGTGAGCTTGCCAGACAGCTATCGTCGGCCATCGATGCAGTACTGCTGCGTGCCCTTGCTAAGCAGCCTGATGAGCGCTTTGCTGATGTTCTGGCCTTTGCGCGGGCCTTTGAGGAGGCGATGCAGAGCGAGGGAGACTTGCAGGCAACGCTGGCCATTAGCCAGGCTGAGGCAGAGAACGGGACTACGCGCATGTTGACTTTGCCAGGAGGGCGACAAGTGAGTGTCGCCGTGCCCGCAGGAGTATCCGATGGTACGACCTTACGCCTGCAAGGGCAAGGGATGCCCTACTACCCCGGAGGGCCGATAGGGACGTTAGCGTTGACGATTGCCATCCACGCAGAAGCCAACGCCGCGCGGTATCCACAGGAGGGCATCGCCCCTATCGTGTCCACGCCCAGGCTCAATACCCGGCCATCTTCCATCGAGAATCCGGGTGTGCTGAAAACTGCTTCCGCTCCGAAAGGAGACCAGGAACCGAAGCCCGCCACATTCGACACGAGCGAATCCACTCCTACTGTTCTGGCAAACGCTGAGACCGCCTTACTCAGAGAGGAAACCACCCCCGTGCGCCACACACCGCAGCCAGTGGAAATGGCTCGACCAGCGATCCCACCAGCGTGGCGATCTGAGGAGGCTGGGAAACCTGTGAAGTCAGCCAAACCTGCCATCTTGCGGCTTCTCGTCCTGGTGGCGCTGGTGGTTCTGGTCATCGCGGCTCTGGTCGGTGGGATCTACTGGCTCACTTCACCTCACAGCAGAGGTTGCGCCTATCCTGCTGGAACACCCCCATCTGCGGTGTCTCAATATTGTCAATAGCTAGGAATACCGTTCTGGGAGAGAGTGTCCCCTCGCTCTGGATTGTCAATCTTGTTCAGGCAGCGATGTATTCGTGATGGAGGGGCAGGCTAAAGGTAGCGATACAACCACCTTCGGGATGATTAGTGACGCTGATTGTGCCGCCCTGCTTCTCTACCAGCAGTTTGCAGATGGCCAGGCCCAGACCTGATGCTTTGTGTTGCCTGGCCTGTTGGCCCTTGCCGTGGTAGAACTTCTCGAAGATATGCGGCAGATCTTCGGCGGCGATCCCCTCGCCAGTATCCCTCAAGCTGAGAGTAAGCTGTTGCGGGCTATAGGTACAGCTTAGAGAGATCTCTCCATCGCTAAGTGTATGGCGTAGCGCATTTTCAAACAGATTATCCAGGATCTGCTCGACGCGATGCCAGTCCAGCAGGACATGCGTCTCGATCTCAGGGAGCCTGAGATGGAACTTGTGGCCGCGCTCGCTGGCCTGAAGTTGGTAGAGATGGGCCTTGCTGACAAGTTCGGTTCTGAGCTGAACCGGTTGGGGTTGAATCAGGAAATTAGCCTGTTCGAGCGAGCTGAGCAAGAGCATATCGTTGAGCAGCTTTGACATACGCTGGCTGCACGATTCCAGAACCGGTAAGTAGCGCTCCAGGCGCTCGACGCGTTTCTCGCCAGCGCGGATCAGACCCTCTATATGTCCCTGGATAATCGTCACCGGCGTGCGTAGGTCATGCGAAAGAGCGGTTAGCATGATGCGCATCTCTTCCTGGCGTCTCCATTCGCGCTCAAGCGACTCCTGGAGTTCCGCGCGCAGAATGTTGAAGGCACGGCACAGCGCGCCAAGCTCGTTTGGCTGATCGTAGCGTATAGAAAAGTTTAAATCGTGCTGGCGGATCTTATCGACGGCCTGCATCAATTCCTGTACCGGCTGATTGACGGCTTTGCCCATGCGCTGAGCGAAAAGCAGCGCGGCCAGGCCCAGAAAAACAAATGGCAGGCCCAGCACCGTTGGTATAATGAACATAGCGGCTATTATGCGTGGGACACCCAGATCAACATGTCCCATCAGGCTGAGCAATAGTCCTTCGGCAATACTGGTGATCAGGAAGGCACCGGCAAGAATGGCGATAAAGTTAAGCATAAAGAGCCGCTTAAAACCTATGAAGCGCTTGTGGTTATTTATGCTCGTGTAAGTGGTTCCCATTTATAACCTACTCCCCAGACCGTACTGATATATTCGGTCGCCGGATCGACCTGTGCCAGCTTTTTACGAATCCTTTTTATATGTTCCATAACTGTTTCGGTGCTACCCAGCGCATCCATATCCCAGATATGGTTATAGATCATCTCGCGCGAAAAGACCTGGTGAGGATGCAAGACGAGTAGCTGGATGATTTCGAACTCTTTACGCGTGAAGGCTACCGGCGTTTGATCATACTGCACTTCATGGGCGCTGAAATTCACTGTTAGCTTGCCATGTGAGAAACTGGTTGCCTCTATGCGCTGCTGCTCGCGTTGCTGGCGACGTAGATGTGCCTCCACACGTGCAATCAGCTCTTTGATGCTGAAGGGTTTGGTAACGTAATCGTCGGCGCCGATGCTAAAGCCCTGAACCTTATCAACGTCGCTCTGACGCGCGCTCAGAAAGACAATCGGGATATCCATCTCTTCGCGCAGCTCTCTACACACGCTAAAGCCATCGCGCCGGGGGAGCATGATATCCAGGATGATCAGATCTGGACGTTGCTGCCGGGCCAGAGTTAGGGCCTGTTTCCCATCAACGGCAGTCAGGACGGCGAAGCCCTCGTCTTCCAGGGCATCCTTGACGAATTGCAAAATCTCGTCTTCATCATCGACAAGTAAAATATGGGCTTTATATTGCTCCACACGCTCTAACGACACGATGTTCCTTACCTCTATTCAGATTGCTCTGTCTGCTACTATACAAACATTTAGGGGCAGAACGCAACGGGGCAAAGCTAAACTTTCTCTAAACTTTTTGTCCTGTGCTTCTCCCCCTATCTGCTATAAGGGTGGGCAGAAAGCGCAATCAGCCCTTCCCATTCCTACGTTATCTGGCCCCCGCCAGGTTGTGCTCAATCTGCTGAATATGTACCAGGTCGTGCTCAACCCAGTATGTTAACAGGGCTTCTACTGTGATCTGGCCAATCTCGGGATGATAGGCTTCGCGCGACCATTCCTCCTCGCGCAGGAAGGTGAGAATATTCTGGCTGGCAGTGCGTTGAATGGCAAAATCCTGCAACAATTCGTTAATACCATCGCGGGCCGTGTTACGCTGGCTGTACCAGCGCTTTTCGTCGTTTGAGACGAGGTGCGGTGAGTCTTCTTTGATCATACGCTCAAGGCGGGTGCGCATCACAAACATTTCGTCGTCTACAAGATGGGCCAGGATCTCGCGAATGCTCCATTCATCGGGAGCACTCCGCGAATCTAAGATTTTGTCCTCAAGTGAGGCTGTGAGACGGGTCAACGTAGTTGGGGTTTGGGCAAAAGTGGCGAGTAATTGGCTTCGTTTATTAGTTGCCATGATTCAGGTTGCTCCTTCATCTATACTATAGTTGTCGGATGGGCGAGGACGAGGCTTGAGCTCAGCCGGCCAATGGCTATTGTTGGCTGGCTTTGACGCCCAGAACTCGCTTCTGCTTCACAACAACTTTAGCATAAAAACGGGAAAAGGGAGGCAAAAACTTTTCGATAGCACTTATCAAAAAAATCGAAGGAAAAGATGTTGTATTAGCAAAGAAGAGAGAAAGTTAAAGAAATAGGGGGAGCAGCTGCTCGAAGCCAAGATCGGGCAAATACTGCTCAATTCAAATGCATTTGGCAAACAAAAGATTTGCGAAGTCAGTGCTCAGGTCCGTTCAATCATGGGCAAAAGCAGGTGTGAAGCGTGATGCTGATCGTGATAGACGTAGTTAGTGGCTTGTACGAGATTCTCTGTGCTTTCCATATAGATGTTGCCGCCGGTATTTGTGTTGCGATCGAAGCGCGGGAAATTGCTGCTGGAGACTTCCAGACGAATACGATGGCCTTCCTTAAAAAGGTTTGAGGTCGCGCCAAGATCGAGATGTAGCTCATAGATCTGGCCGGGCTCCATAAGGACTGGCGCGGCCAGCGATTCGCGATAGCGCGCCCGCAAAATGCCATCAGTAAGGATCTCGGCGCGACCATCTGGATAGACATCTACCAATTTGCCCGTGAAGTCAGTATCGCGAGCCGAAGAAGAGATGTACAGGATCAACTCAAGCGGACCAGTTACCTCAACTGGCTGCCTGAGCGCCTCACTTGTATAGCAGAGCACGTCGGCGCGCTTCTCTACGTCCTGCTGATCGCGTGGCCCCCAATTGAATGGGCTCTTGGTCGTTTCTTGTATCAGTACGGCACCACCCACCGTGGGAACCGGGTTGCGTGGATCGTAGCAATAGACATCTGCCGGCTCTTCCAGGGGTGCCGAAATGGAGAGAAAACCATCGCCTGTTGCCCTATTGGCCCGGCCCTGACTATGCAGGTAGAAAGGACGATAGCGCGTATCAGGCAGGGGCCAGGCGTCCTCATCCCGCCAATTATCGGCTCCCATCACAAAGATGCTGACAGGTTTTTCCTGCTCAACCCCATTCTCAATACCTTTGAGCCAGTGCTCAAACCAGCGCTGCTGAAGCGCGGGCAAGTTGGCGAAGACGCTTGCCTTGGGCCCGTAGTGACGCTCGGGGAAGTTTTCGGGAAAGTCGATATGCGCCCAGGGGCCAATAATCAGGCGGGCTTGTTGACGAGCCAGGGCACTGCCGCCTTCCTGCTTCATCCTTTGATAGTGCTTGATGACGTGAGTGAAGAAAGGATCAAACCAGCCGCCTATATTGAGCGTTGGAACTGTGATGTCCTGATAGGACTTCGGCTGCGTGGATTGATTCTTAGCCGCCTTGCTAACGCTTGTAAGCCAGTCCTGATAATAAGGAGCTGTATCCCGCAGCAAGGGCATATCGGCTAGTGGAAGATGCTCATATTGCTGCTGCATGCTATTTAAGGCTTGCATAATCCCCTGCACATCTGCCTCTGTAGCCCGGCCTTGCGGCAAGCGGCGTTGCACTTCAGCAAGCGCACCGTCATGGAACGCCCACCACAGAAACAGGCCGAGCAGGAACGCGCCGTTTTGATAGAAGTAAGTTAGGTTGAAAGGCGCATGCATAGGTGCAATAGTGCGCAGGGCTGTCGGTTGCTCTACCGCTGTCTGCCACTGGGTCAGAGCCTGGTAGGATTCGCCAAACATACCTACCTTACCATTGCTCCAGGGCTGGCTTGCGATCCAGGCCAGCGTATCAAATCCGTCAGTTGCTTCGTGTTCGCCAGGGCTGAAAGTTCCTTCAGAGGCAAAACGGCCTCGCGTGTCCTGTACGACGATGGCATACCCATTCTGCAGCGCCCAGGCTGCATCAAAATTGAGGATCAGAAAGTAAAGGTTTCCCTTGTCATAGGGCAGGCGCGTCAAAAGGGTTGGAACTGCTTCCTCGTTGTCAGGACGATAGACATCGGTTGCCAGCCTGACGCCATCGCGCATTGGCACCATAATATTCTTTTCTGTAATAACTCCCTGCTCAGGAATAATCTCCATCTATTTGCTCACTTTCTTTGCTTGCTACTTATTAAAGTAGGCTTGGGCTATGGTAAATTTATATGAAGTCGTCGGCTTGTCAGAGCCAGCATGATGCAGCCGTGGCCCGAACACGTGATATGCCATTGGGATGGGATCGTTTACTCAGCGATCCCATCCTGAATGCTTCAGATCAGAAAGAATTTTATTCCCTGCCGGTTGAGACACGACCCAATATCCGGGTCAGCACATGCTCAAGCTCTTGCTCAGGCTCTGGGGCTAGTTGCTCAGCGCGCCAGGCCACAAAGCCATCAGGGCGAATCAGCAGTGCTCCAGATGCGCTTATGCCACAGGCTTTAAGCCAGCGTTGTTCAGGATCAAGCAGCTCACCGATAGGGCCAACACGATAGGCTTCCAGCTCAACGCCTGTATGGGCGGCAACATTCTGTGCGGCTCCAAGCCAGCCAGAGCCTTCGGGACCACTGAGGAGCACGAAGCCACGGCCTAACAAATCGAGCGTCGAGATGCGTAGGCCCTGCTTCTTGACCCATACATGAGGTGCACGTGTGCCGGGTCGTCCATCACGTTCCGCTGGCTCGCCTCCTGCTTCGTCGCCTATAATTGCCGAAGAACGATACTGATAGCTCTCCAGCGCCCTGCGTGCTAGTAATTGACTGCTTGTCTTCTTAATGGAGAAGAGGCCACTTTCGTCAGCAGCATCAGCCGACATTTCAGCTGCGGCCCAGGTAATCGGGTGGCGCTCGCTTGTATAGGTATCCAGCAAGCTCTCTAAGGCCTGACCCTTGAGAACCGAGGCTAGCTTCCAGGCCAGATTGCTTGCATCAACAATCCCGCTATTTCCTCCCTGACCGCCATAAGGCGGCATCTGATGCGCGGCATCACCAGCCAGAAACACCCTACCATAGCGAAAATCATCGGCCACGCGCATCGCGCACTCCCAGGGTAGGATGCTAAGGATTTTGATATCGAGCTCAGGCAAGCCCAATATCTGGCGTAATAGATTGCAGCAGCGCTGCGGCGGAAAATCCTGAGGCGTCTCACCCTGATCAGGGGAGTATAAAAGATGGAAGGCCCAGCGATCAGTATTGTTGATAGAGGTGAGTAGACCGCGAATTTCCGCATGCTCGGCCAGAAACATGCTGAACTCGCGTCCGCGCACCAGCTGGCTTAGATCGGCCTGGAAAAGGATATTGAGAAAGTGACCAAGCGAACCGCGGCCGCTGGTTGGGGCTTGCAAGGCTTTGCGAAGCGGGCTGCCCGCACCATCAGAGGCTATCATATAATCTGCACGGATAGTATAGCGTCTGCCGCTGCTGCGCTCAACAACCGTGGCTGTCACGCCTTCCGCGTCCTGCGTGAAAGAAACCAACTCACTATTGAATCTCAGATCTCCTCCTGCCCTGCGGGCGGCCGCGAGCAACAGCGGTTCGAGCTTGTCTTGCGTAATGCGATTGCCCTCAATAGGAGCCTGGTTCTCCTGCTCACCTTGATTAGCTTGTCTGAACATGGCCATAATTTGCTGGCGTCGTTCGGGGGTAAAATCCTTCAGGGCTTCTATCAATGTTTCACCCTGTAGAAAACCAAAGCTAGGGGCAAGATCAGCTCCCGCCTGGCGGATTTCTTCTTCTAATCCCAGCGGACGGAAGAGCTCCATCGAGAGCCCATTGAGGCCGCGTGAGCGTGGGTGAATAGAGGTGCCAATGTGCCGCTCAATTAAGACAGGTTTGATACCTTGTTGGAGGAGAAACAGAGCCGCAGACAAGCCAACAAGTCCGCCTCCAGCAATCAGTACAGATGTTTTCTCAGAATTGAAGCTTGTATTATTTAGCTCATTGTTAGTAGAGAGATTGTTTGTCATATTGTTTCTTTTCCTCACGTTAATAAGTTGGTGTTTGCTTGGCCTGGCTCTAGTGTAGAGGATATCTGTAGCAAGGTCATCACCCACCTGGATAAGGTTAGAGGATGATTTTAGGGGGTTAAGAAGTTGAGAGACGGCGTATCCTGCTGAGTAGTGAAGTTACGCGTGGTTGCTAGATGAGATCTAGGAGCCGAGCCACCTCGCTGGCCTCCACGCGATTATTTACCAGCAGCTTGCGGTAAATGCTCTGGACATGGGCCTTCACAGTATTGACGGTAACTACTAGCTCAGCTGCGATCTCGGGATTGCTGCGTCCGGCAGATAGCAAGCGCAACACGCGCTGCTCCTGCGTACTGAGCTGATCAATAAGCTGTGAGCCCGGTGCAGGCGCGCCAGGATGATTGCGCTCCTGGGCGAAGGCATGTAACAAGCGACGAATGTAGGTAAGCAGCGTAGATTCATGTACAGAGGGTAAAATAGATTGTAATAGATTGGCCATAGCCTCTCCTTCATTGAGAAAGAGGCGTTGATAACCTTCGGTATATGTGCAGGCAAGTACTGTATAAAGCATTTCCCTGGCCCTGGCCGCCTGTTTCTCGGCGGCGTAAACAAGTGCCATGAGGACTTGGGTCTCTAGCTCCTGACGCTTGCGCCCATCTGCCCGCGCCGAAGCCTGTAAGCGCTCTAGAATAACAAGAGCCTCTTGAGGTTTCTCCTTAGCAAGGAGCCAGCGAGCCATAAAGAACTCTTCGCGCTCCTGTTGGGGTAGCATAAACTCAGCTTGCTGATCAGTGACGATGAGCGCGGCGCTGGCAGATCTGGTGGTCTCTTCCTTGAGATGGCTTCCCCACAGGCTCTCAAGCGCTGGCAAATTCCCGCTGGCTAATAAAAGCTCGGCCTGCAGGGTGTGGGTTGCGCGGCTAAGCAAAGAGAGCATGGGCCAGCGTGCCGGGATAGCCATTGATAGGTAAGTGAGGAGATCGTTACAGCTTTGTAGCGCCTGCGTAGTAGCCCCGCGTGCATGCTCAATCGTGGCCAGAATAAGGCGGGCTGTGGCGATAAGGTGGGTAACGGCAAGCTGCTGGCCGCACTCAAGAGCCTCCAGCGCTTGCTGCTCTGCTGTGGCTAGCTCATTCCATTCATAGGAAATCTGCGAGAGACCGAGCAGCGCATCGCAGATATCATCGTTATCGTTCTGTTGGCGGGCCTCAGCTAATACCTGCTGATAGTGCTCGGCGGCCTGGTGTAATTTCCCTTGTTCAAAGCTTATCCGGCTCCAGAGAACCCTATTAGCGCGCAGAAAGGCATGATGTTCAGGCGCTCTATGGAATGTGTGGGCCTCTAAAAGTAGACGGTTGGCCTCGTTGATGTGTCCTGCTAATAGCTCTCCCATGCTCCGCAGATGGAGACTACTATAGCGCAAAGAGTGCTCTTCAGATGGTAATAGTGTCAGCGCTTGCCGGCTATAGTTTAGGGTTCGATCCAGCGTGCCGAAGTATACAGAGAGCAGCGCGCGAATGGTGTAGACCGCACCAAGCTGAGCCGTATCCCCTTCGCGCTGCCAGCCGTCCTCTGCCATCTGAAGATATTTCTCAAGCCGATCTATGTATTCCGGGGAGGGCTGTTGAGGCTGCATAATAAGACTAAGTAGCAGGGCGACAGCATAACTGAAGCTGAACATAGGATGGGCACAAATAAGCGCTTCCGGGAGCATTCCTAGCCAGCGTAGCAGTGTATGTAGCTCTTGCATTGATGGCAGAGCTCCCGGGGAGAAGCGGGCAATGTGGAGAAGGAAGCGCTCAAGCTGCTCAACCATGTATTCGGTATCCTGCGAGGCCAGAGCCGCTTCAACGGCTTCTGTAAGCATCGCGTGGGTTTCGTACCAGCGGCTTGCTAGCCTGAACAGGTTTTGCAATGCCTCTTCCCCTAGCCGCCGGCGAGCTTCAACGCGCATAGCTTCGGCAAAGAGAGCATGGTAGCGGTACCAGGGTTCTGGCCCCTCAATCGATTCCAGAAAGAGCCCGTCCCGCTCTAGCGCATCGAGGAGGGCTTCACTATCCTGGCGACCCGTGATGGCTGCGCACAAGGAGCTATGCAGGCGAGTTAAGATGCTTGTTTGCAGAATAAACTGCTGTAGCGGCTCTGGCTGAGCATTCAGAACTTCGCTAACAAAATAGTCCTGGATGGGTCTGTGCTGGCCGCTCAGATTGGCCAGAGCCTGTTCAAGGGTGCGTTGGCTCTTTTGTCTCTGCCAGGAGAGGGCGAGCAGACGTAAGCCAGCAGCCCAGCCTTCAATGCGGCTATCAAGCTGGTTAAGCGCCTCCTCTGAGAGTGATTGGGCGACAGTCTGAGCGAGAAAAGTGCTGGTCTCCTGCCGTGAGAAGCGCAGCTCACTTGTTTGTAGCTCATAGAGAAAGCCGTTGGCGCGTAAGCGGGCGAGCTGCATGGGTGGCTCGCTACGGGATAGAAGCATGAAGCGCAACTTCTCAGGACGATGATCAAGAAAAAAGCTGAACGACTCGTGAATCTGGGGCGAGGTAATCACATGATAATCTTCTAGCACAAGTAGCCCGCTTAGCGCGCTTCGCCCCAACTCGTTCAAGAAGGACGTAAGCATCTTTTCCAGCGAAAGGAGCTTAAAGGGCGGCTGGAAGAGTAGCTCTAAAGGGGATGGCATGGACTTCTCAGTTGGAGCCTGAAGGGATTGGCAGGCTGCGATGATGTAGTGCCAGAAGCGTAGCGGGTCATTATCTCCGGCATCTAGCGAGAGCCAGGCTACGGCGGGGAAGTCCTCGTCTGTATCGTGGGATGCGATCCACTGGCTGACCAGCGTAGTCTTGCCGGAGCCAGCTGGTGCACAAAGTAGTATAACGTTGTAGGCGAGGGCTTCGTCAAGGCTGACCAGCAAATGCGGGCGCGCGATTAGGGAACGAGCAAGGCGTGGTGGATGGAGTTTAGAGGCCAGCACTGTTAGCTGGCCCGGCTGAACAGAAGTGTTAAGAGGAGTCTCTAATGGCTCGGAAGTATCTTCCTGTGCTCTATTCTCTATCGCGAGGCTGGAGGCAGATGCGTCCTTGGGATGGCCTGGCAGCAGCGTAGCAATCTCTTCCAGGCGCTCAGTCGTAAGATCGGTCGATCTGCCTATATAGCGTTTCGTGATGCGCCCCTGGAAGCGGCGATAGCCATACCAGTAAGCGCCCCTGTTTTGTACCTTCTCTTTGCGCACTGTGTAAGCTTTACCGCATTTGCCATGGAAAGAGAATGAAGTAATGCTCTCAAGCCAACTGAACCAGGCCTGACTATCCGGCAAGGGTAAGCTGGAGCTTGGCTGGCCCTCGACATAAATTGCGTAGGTATGTGTTTCAGGTAGCCAACTCAATAGATATGTTGTATGCCTGGGCATACCTCTTCCTCTCTGTTCAGAAGCCTGGTAAACTAACGGCTCAGCACCATGCCTGCAAGTGGATTGGTCTTCAGGATATAGTCTTGCTTTGTTACCTAACTCGGCTATACGCGAGCCATTATACCACAAGAGTTATGTTACATAATGCCGATTCAGCATCCCTTTTGCCTCTTCAAGAGAACTATCTGGTCACCAATCTTGCCATGTTTTCGCCAAGGACCAGTTTTCTAATGCCTGGGTCTGTAGTGGCCTGTTCGACCATAGTCCGCGCTACCAGCGGATTGCCATAAGGAGCATCCGAGCTGAATAGCGAGCGCTCTGGAAGCTCGCGAATCGCCAGCGTTGGTGCAAGGGTAGTATATGTCGCGGAAAGATCCAGGTAAGTTTGAGGAAGCTCTTTTGCCAGTTTGATGGTCTCTATCCAGTTAAGGCCGCCGAGATGCCCAAGGATCAGCGGGACACTTGCATAGCGCTGGCTCAGCCTGATCAAGGCGCGGATATCTTCAAGGGTGAGCGGGATGAAGGTATGCACCCAGAGCGGCAAATTGCCAGTCTCACTGGAGAGCGCGAAGATCGGTTCCAGCAAGTCGATCTGACCAGGGGCAAGGGTAAATTCGCCGATACCGCGCATGCCTGGCTCAAGCACATATTTTTGCAAACATTCTGCAGTAGCCTGGTGGGTGAGCCCCACTGGAACTCCGCCAAAGCCAATAAAGCGCGCTGGATAAGCTTGGACAATCTTGATATGCTCTTGTGCAGAGCGCTCGAAAGTAGCTTGGCTGCCATTCCGTTGTCCTGAGATAATAGCGGTTAGCGTGGCCATCTCTTTTTCAAATGCTGTCAGATCGCTTGCCCTTTCCGGATGAACACTCGTCATAAAGAGAACCGTGCGTTCAACCCCCGCCTTTTCCATCAACGCTAGCTGTTGCTCAACGGGCAGGATCACATGAGCATGGCCATCTATAATCATCGTTTTACTCCTTTTGCTGATCAGAACTGCTCTATACCTATGCAATGCGTTTGACTTACTAACTGAGTGAAGCATACACCTTGACATTGGTGTCAGGGTCAAGAGGTGTGGGGAAAGGACTTTTTATTCAGACTTAGTGTTCTGTCAAGATTTGCGTGACGGGTGAAATAAGCAGGGATACAAGGGGCAGCGCACACGGCAATCTCTGCTTGAGAAGCTACCGCTAGCTTATGGTTGTGTAAATAGTTATTTTTAAAGCGATATATAATCTCATCAATACTGTGATTTATGAGAGTGAGAAATTGCGAATCGAGGCTGGGAAATATGTAATTGTTGTATAGTAAGAAGTACTACTATAGTTATTCTAGAGGTATGGGGAGAAGTAGTGCTAGATAAGGAGTAACAACTATCATGGAACCAAAGGTGGCGGCATCCGAAGGCGCGCTGGCACCGGGACGCTGGACACGTATTATGCCGGTTGTGTTTATTACCTACAGCCTTGCCTATCTCGACCGTGTAAACTACGGCTTTGGTGCTGCAGGGGGATTAGAGAAGACCCTGGGCCTTACCGCTAACATCTCAGCATTATTAAGTGCCCTTTTCTTTCTGGGATATTTCTTCTTCCAGATCCCGGGTGCCAACTATGCGGCGCATCGTAGCGCGCGAAAGCTTGTTTTCTGGGCTCTGATCGCCTGGGGAATATTTGCTTCTCTACAAGGAATCATTACCAACGTTCCCTTGCTTATCATTGATCGCTTCTTGCTGGGCGTGGTTGAAGGCGTAGTCTTGCCGGCCATGCTCGTCTTCCTGATCCACTGGTTCACCAAAGGGGAGCGTTCGCGCGCCAACACATTTTTGATTCTTGGCAATCCAGTGACAGTATTATGGGCCTCTATTGTTTCGGGTTATCTGATTCAGTTGCTTGGCTGGCAATGGATGTTCATTCTAGAAGGCATTCCTTCTATTATCTGGGCCTTCATCTGGCTGCGCATTGCCAATGATCGACCAACGCAGGCCAAATGGCTCCCACAGGCGGAGGCCGAGGCACTTGAGCGCGTACTGGACAAAGAGCAGCAGGGCACGAAGAGCGTCAAGAATTACTGGGCCGCCTTTCGTGAACCTGGCGTAATCCTGCTTGCCGCGCAATACTTCTTCTGGAGTATCGGTGTCTATGGTTTCGTGCTCTGGTTACCCTCAATTATTAAAGAGGGATCGAAGCAGGGCCTGGGCATTACTGGCTTGCTTTCGGCCGTGCCTTATCTGCTCGCGATTATATTGATGGTGATCGCTTCGTATTATTCTGATCGCACGCTGCAACGTAAATTGTTTGTCTGGCCCTTTTTGTTGGCAGGAGCTATCGCCTTCTACATCTCGTATGCGATTGGGGCTTCTAACTTCTGGCTCTCTTTCCTGCTGCTAGTGATAGCCGGTGGCTGCATGTATGCGCCGTATGGTCCGTTCTTTGCCATCCCGCCCGAGATCCTTTCGCGCCAGGTCGCTGGTGAAGCGACGGCCTTGATTAATAGTATGGGGGCCCTGGGTTCTTTTGTGGGTGTTTATGTCGTTGGCTATCTCAATGGCGCGACCGGCGGCAATGGGGCGAGCTTCGTTTTCATGGCTGCCTGCCTGTTGCTGGCGGTAATCCTGACAGTACTGGTAAGGGTGCCGCATGGCCTGACAGCGACTTCGGTTGCGACAGAACAAGGGTGAGACGTGTGAACCAGGCCTGATAAGCTGAATAAACTTTGGCGGATTGAGGGACTGGAAGCTACTTTTCGGGTCCCTCACAAGGAGGATGTCAGCTCACGAAAATGGCTACTTCAAGGCGATGTATAGCTTGCCTGGAAGCTGGAAGATAGCTATACTATACTCGACAATAATTGAAAGAGGATTTTCAATGCCCAACGTTATTGATAAACTGGCCTGGATATATATCGAGAATAAGCGCCTTCTTTGTACGCGCTCAAAGGGCAAGGATACCTGGTATATTCCTGGGGGAAAGCGCGAGCCCGCTGAAACTGATTGGCAAGCTTTGCGGCGAGAAGTCAAGGAAGAGCTGGATGTTGAGCTGCGCCCGGGGAGTATAAAGTTCTTTGGAAAATTTGAGGCTCAGGCTCATGGGAAAGCGGAAGGTATCCTCGTCCGTATGACTTGCTATACGGCTGAGTTCGCGGGAACGATCAGTGCCTCCTCTGAGATTGAAGAAGTATGCTGGCTTCCATATGCTGATCGCGAGAAGACTTCTCTGGTAGATCATTTGATCTTTGATGCCTTAAAAGAAAAGAACATGATTGATTAGAGCGCGGTTTCTAGAAGAGAAAATATCATGTGACGTGCTGCTATTGTTCTGCATTTGAGCGATAAAAATTCCTGGCGCTTTTCCTGCATGCCATTACCTGGTGGATACATAAGTATTTCTTATAGTCATAAAAATCGAGAAGATCCATAAAATCTGCAGGTCAGGCTAATCAAGCTATGAGTGTTATTCTATTTTTCATGATAAGTGAGCTCTTTCTGGCTCTATCTGCTATACTGGCGGCAGGAAAGCTATAACATAGCTGATACAATGTAAGATGAAATGTTTTTTGCTTATTTGTTCAGGTTTAAAAGGATGTTACAGTGGGAACGCGACCCTGGATACTCAATTTAGCGAATGAGGAGCAAAATCTACTGTTACGCCTTGAGCGTACCTTTCCATTTTTAGAGGAAGTTGGATGTAAAGTTGGCATAGGGGTCGTATCCGGGTGTGATAGGGTTTATATAAGCAAAGAAGAAAACCTCTTTATAGAGGAAGATCGCAAACTTCCTCTTGTCACAACAGAAGATATCAAATCTGGAGAAATTAGATGGTCCGGCAATGTCTTAGTGAATCCATTTGATGATGCTGGAAGGCTTGTATCTCTTGATGCATATCCTGAATTAAGGAAATACTTTCTTTTGCATCAGCAAGCAATAAAAAATAGACATGTTGCCAGAAGAAAGACTCATGACTGGTACAGAACGATCGATAAGGTAAATATTTCCCTGAGATCTCAACCCGAGCTCATGATCCCGGACATCAAGGGAGAACCTTTCGTTGTATACGATAAAGGTGCATATTATCCCCATCATAACCTCTACTTTATTACCTCAACAAGCTGGGATCTTCATGCCTTAAAAGCTGTGTTGCAATCAGCCATTGCTACTCTGTTTATTGGGGCTTATTCAGTAAAAATGCGAGGAGGATACTTTAGATTTCAAGCTCAAAATATCCGAAAAATCAGATTACCATACTGGGAAAATGTTCCTGAAGATGTGAGGGTCCAGTTGATCCAGGCTGGGAAAAATCAAGATATAGCAGCATGTAATGAAGCGGTCTTTCAGCTCTATGATTTCAGCATGCTGGAAAGCCAAATCTTTTGACTGAGAGGTTGTATGACGCTGCTACAACTCTTCTTTCATCTGAGGATAAAGGGGAAGAGGGAGAGTATAGAGAGCTAAGCGAGGCAAGCAGCTGGCATCAGTGGATTGTTTCTCTTGCTGCTCATGTGGCTAGTGTCGCGGCTAGCTTGCCCCCAGGGCAGAATCAAGTTTTACCTCAACGGCAAGCTTTGCAATTCGCAGATGATAATGTTGAAATATAGTACCAGACTTTGTTAAGAAGGCATTGGCACGAGATCTGTGCCGGTGAATACATAATGCTCTGTTGGTCTATGTTAAAGCGTAAGTTTTCAGGGAGAAAGTTATGCATATTTACGAACATAAGTTAGAATTTGGTTGGGAGGGCGATAATGGTTTGGGAATGCGCTTGATTCAACAAATTCTGGATGGTAAGAAGACAGCGACCTGTGCACCATTGTTTGGATATACACAGGAAGAGATAACAGAGATTTTTGCGCATAAAGGCGAATTAGTGACGGTCACCGATAAAGAGCAGAGGCCCTGGTGCAATGTGCGCATGGTTGATATTTTCCAGACCACCTTTGGCAATCCTGATCCACGCCTGGTGAGAGGTGAGGGAAATGGAGAGAATAGTGAGGAGTTCAGGCAGGAGCACCGCAGAGATTGGAAGGATTGGTTGGAGGAAGAGGGATATACGCTTACTGATGAAACCATCCTGATCGTTGAGGAGTTTGAGCTGATCGAAGCAGCAGAATAGCAAGAGACGCTTGCGCGTTGACTTCAGGCTTCTGTAGGATTCTCTCAAAACCGATCTATCTTGCGTGAAAGATCGGTTTTGAGAGAGGAGATTTTTACGAGGCGGGCGCCCAGATACCATATTCGTTATTGTCAAGATCGCTAAACTGAGCCCATTTGCCCCAGGGTTCGGTGGCCAGCTCGTGAGTAATAGTAACCCCACGCTCTTTAAGCTTTGCGCAGGTTTCCTCGATGTTATCGGTATGCAGGATGAAGCCAGTCATA
This sequence comes from Ktedonosporobacter rubrisoli, assembly GCF_004208415.1. Taxonomy (GTDB): domain Bacteria; phylum Chloroflexota; class Ktedonobacteria; order Ktedonobacterales; family Ktedonobacteraceae; genus Ktedonosporobacter; species Ktedonosporobacter rubrisoli. The sequence continues at coordinate 2,337,159 of NZ_CP035758.1, forward strand.
CCAGTTCTGTCGCCCCAGCCCTGATTACGCAGGCCGAGTATGATATGGGTTTGCGAGCCGGGCAAACCAACTTCTATCCAGCGCTCAGTCTCACTCATGGGCTGATCGTCTATCGTTTCAAAGCCTAATTTGTTTACATAAAAATCGAGGGCCTTGTCCTGATCGCTGACTCCTACGCTAATTGCGCCTATTTTGGTGAACATCTCTCGATCCTTTCTTGTGCCTCTATGTGTTGACCTGGTTCCTAAGCAATCAAGTTGAATTTAGTATACTTCTGACGACCCGGGAAAACTTCTCGGATATTGCCCAATTGTTAGGATGCATAAAAAGGACGATTTTGAAACTCATTTAACTGTCGATTTTGCACTCCATCAAAGGGAATGCGGGCCTCTTGGCCTCCCTCTGTTAATGAAGACGAGCATGGGCTTGATTGCCGAACATGGACGCAGCGTTTGACGGGCGACGGCTCAAGAGGAGGGAAGCACCACCAGGCGCAACTGGTGCAGGTGTGCAGGATCGGCGACCACTTCAATGGCAACAATCTTGCCACACCCGAGAGTGAGACGCAGGAGGAGGAACAGAGACCATCCACATGGGGCCAGAGGATCGGCTATCACAATTTCCACAGCTCCGTCCACGAGTACCAGTTGTGCGAACTGAGTGCGTTCCAGGAGAAGCTTGAATGCGCGGGCTGTGGCCTGGGCACCACGGATCTCCTTGGCCGCACCTCGGGATACGGCTGCGCGGTCGGTTCGGACTACGACATTTGGATCGAGCACTGCCAGCAGTGCGATGCGTCGGAAGAGTGACGAGGGAAGCCCAGCTGATGTGATAGGGAAACGCACTCTTGCACATAAAGCACCAACTGGGCGACCCGTCAAGATGAACGCGAAAAGTCAAACAACAGATGAGCCTCTCGTCTAGACGTGAAGGCGTCCTGATGAAAGAACAACATCTAAAGGAAGAGAGCTTTTTTCAAGTTCTCTGTATAGACCTCCGCCACCTGCGTTTCTACCGCCTCCAGAATCTTTTCGGCGACAGACTCGGCGCTCTCGACAGGCATCGCACTGGCAGGCATCGAAGCGGACTGGCGGCCTTCTGCGAGGGCGTTGAAGAAGTTGGTTGCGGTCACTCCGGGATAAACCAGCCCAAGGGAAATGTTGTCGGCAGCAAGCTCCTGGCGGCCTATGAGTGTAATGGCGTTGAGCGCGTACTTGGTGGAGGCGTAGGGACCGACGGGATTCGTCCTGTATTTCTCTGGTGGCAACTTCGAAGTGCCTGAACTGATATTGATAATCACGCCCCCTCCCTGAGCTCGCATGACGGGAATAGCCTGTTGCATCGCTGCGATGACGCTGACGACGTTTAATTCGAAGACGGAGCGATACGTCTCTAGATTCACCTTCTCGATCGGGACCATGAGCCCCTGCCCGGCGTTATTGATCAACACGTCAATGCGCTTATAATACTCCTGCGTTTGGGCCACCATCCGTCGTACCGCGGCCTCATCACGCATATCGGTCGGAACCGCCAGAGCTTCCGGCAATTCTGAGGCAAGCTGTTTCAACTTTTCAGCTGAGCGGGCTGCCAGAGCCAGCTTCGCGCCCCTCTGGGCAAACAGACGAGCCGAGGCCCTCCCGATCCCGCTCGAAGCTCCAGTAATCAAGACCACTTTTCCTGCAATCTCCATACAAAGGTTCCTTTCACACTTCTCTTTCTTATCAAAGGAGTTCTTTCTTGCCGACAGGAAAACTATCGGTGGCCCCCGATGAAGGTGCTGACAATCTGAAAGAACTCCTCTTTCTTTTCTTCCTCGATCAGGTGGCCGCAGTCGGGCACGACTACGAGTTCGGAGCCTGGGATCGCGCGGGCAATTTCTTCCGAGAGCGGCAAGGGGGTGCAGAAGTCGTGATCGCCACAAACAACTAGCGTCGGCTGCTGTATCTCACCAAGTCGTCGAAGTGCGTCGTGCGCCATAATCATGTCAATGCGCTTCAAGGCGATCTCACGGTCCTCCGGTTCCGCAGGTTGCACTGCCGCTCGTTCGATCCACTCCATCACCCGGTCGGGATGCTCGCGCGTGTATTTGGGAGAGAAGAGAAAGAGCGCATATCCTGAAAAGAGGGTGTGCCTGTCCCATTCGGCTGCCATTTTGCGCCGCACCTCGAACTCGCGCGTACTAAAAGCATCGAAGTGGGCGAATGATGCGACCATCGTGAGGGTGCAGACCGTCTGCGGGTGGTCCAATGCCATGTATTGCGCAATGGCTCCGCCGGTTGACGCGCCAACTACGTGCATCGGACCCACAGCGAGATGCTCAACCAAAGATGCCATGTCGGTTGCGAGTTGCACCGTCGTGTGGCCTGATCGCGCATGCGTGGATTGTCCCGTGCCCCGGTGATCTGGCACGACAACGTAATAGTCTGTGGCAAATCGATCGATCTGGGTGCTCCAGCTTTTTCCCGAGCCACCCAGGCCGGACAACAACAAAACGGGAGGATTGGTGGGATTTCCATAGACCTCGTAATAGAGCGAGATTCCCTGTGTGTTTAGTGTCGCCATAATTGTCTCCTTCTTGATCTTATTGTTTTACTAAAACAAGTATAACTTGCTTTAAAAAAAGTATACCAGAGAGTGATAGAAAAAGCAAGTGACACTTGTCTTTTCTTCCACTCTCTGGTATACTATCGCTATGAAGAAGCATCTTCCCGTTCCTGCCCCCAAAGAGGAGCAGAGAGAAGCAGAACCGAAAAAACGCCCTGGAGGGCGAAGCGCACGTGTTCGACAGGCCGTGCTTGCGGCCACACTTGAGCTGTTACGAGAGCGTGGCTATGAGGGGATGACCACCAGAGACATTGCTGCGCAAGCAGGGGTCAATGAAGCCTCATTGTTTCGCCGCTGGGGAACCAAGGCAGCGATTGTGGCGGAAGCGTTGCAGAACTATAGTGCTTTCTCTACACCTACGCCTGATACAGGAAGCCTGCAGAGTGACCTGCTTGAACTGCTGTGTGGGATCATTGCACGCATCCAGACACCATTGGGACAGGCTATCTCTCAGATTGTCGTAGGTCACAACAGCCAGCCGGAATTAGAAGACGTGCGCCATGCCTATTGGCGCGATCGCCTGAGTAGAGCCAATGCGATTGTCCAGAGAGCCAAAGAACGTGGAGAGCTTTCTGAGGAGGTCGATGCTGCTTTTCTTGTGGAAGCCGCGATAGGGCCACTCCTGGCTCGTTCACAGGTCACCGATCGTCCCCTGGATGAGCACTTGCCTGAGCAGATTGTCGCGCTCCTGCTCTATGGATTGACCGGAAGTACTCGTCACACTGATTTCTAATGGGGGCTCACCCTTCAAACCTCATCAAGATCGTACTTCTCAACCTGGCCCGATGATCAGATTCTGCTGTGCGGTCTCAACAACGTCTTTGGTCACGATCTGTGTCTGATTTGCCACAAGGACATGCTCCACTTGCATCATCAGTCGTTCGATCAAGCGGATATTCCCTCGCGTAATGCGTAAGATGGTGGCAATAGCCTCTTTCTTCGTAAAATCATCGGAAAAGGCTTTCACTCGGTGGCTCCAGCGCTTTTCCAGAAAATCGCGTGTCTCCTCGTCTGACAGCGGCTCCATTTCATGTGCGAAGCCAACTCGTGAGTAGAGTTGTGGGGCACGCATCAGACGTTTTTCCAGACCTGGCATCCCAAGTAAAACAAGACCAAATACACCTCTATCAGCGAAATCACGCACCACTCTAAACCAGCATCCTTTCATATGTTAGCTTCATCAACAATCAAGAGCTCTATCAGATGAGAAAAACGGCGCGTGACCAGGAACTCTTCTTTGCGTTTCTTCGGAACTTTGAACCGTGTGAGCTTCTTCGCCAAGCTCGTTCATCATGGCCTGCACTGCTTCCTCGAAAAGTTGTTCAACCAGATCATATTTATCCTGATAATAGCGATAGAAGCCAGCCCGACTCACCATAGCGCGTTCCGCAATCTCTCCCACGGTGAGCGCTTCAAAGTCACGCTCCTCGATGAGATCGATCAGGGCAGCTCGTAGGAGCTTGCGAGTGCGTAAAACGCGCAAATTGAGACATGTTACCTTCCTTGTCGAAGCTGAGACATCTCGCTCCGATTGTTTCTTGCTTCTCGCCTGTCGTCAGACTACACTGGAGGAGGACAAGGGATCAGTTCCATCCTGCCATATTCCGACGTCACTGTCAACAAGCCATCTGAATGATCTTGAAAGGAATACACTCATGCCTCTGCTCGACCTTTCCATCGATGAACTGCTCACCACCACCCGCACCGTACGTAAGCGCCTGGACCTGACGCGCCCAGTCGAAGCGAAGGTCATCATCGAATGCCTCTAACTCGCCGTGCAGGCTCCCAGTGCGGGCGCGAAACAGAACTGGCATTTTCTTGTGATCACTGAAGCGGCCCAGCGCAAGGCCTTGGCGGATCTCTATCGCAAAGGAAGGGAAGTCATTCAGGAATACGTCAAGCAGCGGACCGCTGATGTAGCCCTCTTAGCTGAGGAGCAGGCAGCCATGTATGCCAGAATAGCCACATCGGCGGACTACTTGCTTGAGCATCTCCAAAACGTCCCTGTCCATGTCATCCCTTGCATGCAGGGCCGCAGCGAACACCTCCCGGTCGTCCAGCAAGCCGGTCTGTGGGGATCAATCTTGCCAGCCACTTGGAGCTTTATGTTAGCCGCACGTTCGCGTGGCCTGGGGACAAGTTTAACTAGCTACCATCTCTTCTTTGAGCGAGAAGCGGCTGAGGTGCTGGGTATTCCATACGAGCAGGTGATGCAAACTGCGTTGCTTCCCGTAGCTTATACCCTGGGCAGCACGTTCAAACCCGCTGAGCGCAAGCCGCTGGGCGAAGTGCTCCATTGGAATCGCTGCTAGCGAATCGCTTGGCGCATCCTTCGGTCACGATCCAGGTGATCCCGGCATCTGTTCTCTCAGTCCCTTTCCGGAAGGGAGGAGTGGCTGCTCTGGTTCAGCACCTGGGCCACGTGGGGATACTCTCCCATCAAGGAACAGGTGCGCTTCGCCCGCGCTCGCTTTGGCAACTATGACCTCATCTATCAGCCACCTTTGCTTCCTCTTTTGGCTTTGACCTCCTTGCCCCCGCCTAACTCTTCCACCGATCGCTACAAGCGGTGTTCCCTTTGGAGAGTATTAAGGAGACACCACTATCGAATCCATGATGGCATGCGTGATCATACAGAGCGTGACATTGCGGCGCAGCACATAGAGCCCTACAAGTACCAGGGTGCCCACACCAACAACCGTCAGGGTTCGTGCCAGCGAAGCACTGCCGCTCAGGTAGTGGCCGCCCACAAAGAGGGCATAGGAAACTATGGCCGCAAGCCACGGCCGATTGAAGATGCGGATGAGGCACTCCATGAGCAGGCCCCGAAAGAACAGCTCTTCATATATTGCTGCGTTCGCAATAAGATGGAGGTGGCCAGCTAGACTAAGCGATGTGATAATCTGGCCAGTAATCGAACTCGTGTCGGCCGGAACTCCAAAGGCCGTCAATAACAAGTTCAATCCAGTGTTCAAAGCAAGCCCCAGTACTCCAAGTCCCACCGCCAGCGCTACATCGCGCCAGCGTAGTGAACGGATGCCCAGAAATGATAGTGGTTCGCGTAGCACTACAAGCACAAACAGGAGCAATAGCACGGCTTGCAGCCAGCGCACCACCAGAGCAGCGGCGAAAAAACGCTCGAAGTTACTGGCTGAAGCGCTGAGCAAACCAATAGCATGCAAGGCCGTATCGATCGGCGCTACTGCCGAGCGGGGAGTAGGAAGAATAAACAGAAAGGTCCCAAAGGCGAGAGCGACGACGGCTTTAAACTTCTGATTGGACAACAAGCTAAGCACGCGTGTTGCCACTGCTGGCTGTACTTTATTTTCCATGGGATGCGCTCCTTTCCCACGTCCCTGTGGAGGACACCCTGGATCTGGCCCGGGCCGCCAATTTCGGCAGTTGACCTTTCTGGAATATACCTGATGACAAGACTACAGTATGACCTTCCGTCTCGCAGACATGATGTATCATATTGGAACTCCTTTTCCTGTAAAAATTGTGCGAGATGGGGCATACCTGCTTCGGCTGCATCCCCCATCTCGCGTATTTCAGCTTATGCTGAATCTCCCCCGTTTGTGGACGGCTTGCGAGCTTGCAGATCAACCAGGGCGAAGACGACGCGCGTCCAGGTCCCTTCATCATCTGGCTCCTCTTGCGCCTTACGTAAAAGTTCAAGAATGTGGCCGCGCAGCTCAGCTAGCTCAGCCTCCTTCAAACGGAGCGTGGTCCGGACTAGCGAGATATCCCGTCTCTCTCCGGCTTCCTGGGCCGCTCCCGCCGTAGCAATATCGACCTGTGTGGCCTCAAGTGAGGCACTCAGGAAGTGCGCGAGCTCTTCGGGCGTGGCTACATCTCCGGGCGGTTCTACTTCCGTTGGGCGATAGATGCGCTCAACCTTGCCACCTGAAAGGCGGCGGTACTCAGCAATCTCGATGAGCTTGGCTTCTTCGAGCTGAGTGAGATGATAGTAGAGCCGGTCAGAGGGCACCCCGGTCCATTCGGCAAGTTCTTTGGCCGATTGGGGACGTTCCCAGAGAGCTTCGAGCAAGCGAATGCGCAGCGGGTCCGCCAGCGCGCGATGCGGAGAGCGCCAGCCAGAGGTACGTTGTTTTGCCATGCGGTAAGCCTCCCATATGTATCTATATTGTAATATATTCCAATCAGTGGGGAAAAATCAAGTATGCAGGACCAGTTATGTGCAACTCATGGAAATGTTCGGCTTAAACTGCCTGCCCTGGTCTTTGCTGTTTGGCCAACAGGTAAGTAGGCTTTCATTGTTCTCACCAGGCTTTTAAGATATTTACTGTGCCATTATAAGCTGCTCTGTGGTAAAATTTCCATTGCCTAAAAATTAAGGCATAGAGGACACATGGCAAGTTCACTCAATTTTTGGAGCATTATGCATATATCTGGTGGATGGTTAGATGCTAGCTCTCCTGAACTGAAAAGCTTGCCGACTGCTTTGAGCGCGTTGTTGTGTATGTTTAGCCAGCGGGGAAACCTCTAGATGTATATTTCTCCTTTCAAACAAGAACGAGAAGATGAGGCACATTCACTCAAAGAGCAGATACGGAAGTGGTGGCGCAACCTGCACGGAGCCGTGGTTGGCAGTGCGCGGGTATTCCGCCTGGTCTGGGGAACCAGCCCGAAACTTACCATCGGTATGGCTCTTGTGACCATTCTACAAGCTTTGCTGCCGGCTTCGACAATTTATGTCAATAAGTTATTGTTGGATACTGTAGAGCACGCCATCGTACGTCATAGCGAGATAGCGCTTGCTATTCGTACGATTATCATCCTGGCCATAGTTCAGCTTCTCCTCAATCTGGGTGGCAGCCTCTTGAGTACGTTGATGAACATCTTTCAGCAGGCCTTACAGGACAGAACGTCCAACCATGTACAATACCTTTTGATCCAGCATGCGAATACGCTTGATATGGCCTTTTTTGAGCGATCCGAGTCCTACGATAAGCTTCATGAGGTGCAGCGGGAGGCACTTTATCGCCCGGTGAATATGATCTCAAGCACCTTTGGCCTGATTCGTAGCCTGGGGACCTTCTTCTCGATGGTTGCTCTGCTGGTACAATTGCGCTGGTTCCTGGCTGTACTGGCTCTACTGGCGCCGGTTCCGGCTTTTATCTCTGATGCGCGCTATGGCTGGAAGGGTTTCAAGCTGGCGCGTAGCCAATCGCCTTTGCGACGTATGATGTATTACCTGGTAAATTTGCTTACCATCGATGATTATCATAAAGAGATCAAGATTTTTAGCCTTGGTGATTTTTTCGTTGCGCGCTTCAAAGATCTGGCGCAGCGCTTTATGCAGGAGAGCCAGCAACTGGTAACGCGCCGCTACCTTGCCGGTTTTTTCTGGGGGATGCTTACTACGCTTACCAGCAGCGGCACTTTTCTCTACGTCGCCCTGGAGGCGATATATGCTCACATCTCGATTGGCGACTTGACCCTTTATACGCAGGCGGCCAACTCAGTACAGAGCAATTTTCAGAATGTGCTAAGTGGCCTTTCATCGATGTATGAGAATAATTTGTATTTAAGCACTCTCTTCGAGGTTCTGGAGATGAAGCAGGAAATTCCTGTTCCAGCTCAGCCGCGTCCACTGGAACGCCCCTTTACCCAGGGCATCGAGTTTCGCAACGTGACGTTCCGTTATGAAGGTAAAGAGGAGCCAGCCCTGAACAATGTAAGCTTTAAGCTCAAGGCCGGCGAGACCCTTGCCATCGTGGGGCGCAATGGCGCAGGGAAGACGACGCTTGTCAAGTTGCTCACCCGGCTCTATGATCCGCAGGAGGGGCAAATCCTTGTCAATGGGCACGATATTCGTGAGTATGATCCCGAGGATCTGCGCTCGGAAATCGGGGTCATCTTTCAGGACTTTGTGCATTACCAGTTGAATGTGCAGGAGAATATTGGCGTGGGGCGCCTGGAGTTCATCGAGGATCGCGTGCGGACTACGCAGGCGGCGGAAAAGAGCGGCGCTACAGAGGTCGTTGCTAAATTGCCCCATGGCTTTGATACCGTGCTGGGGCGCTGGTTTGAGGAGGGCCATCAGCTCTCAGGGGGAGAATGGCAAAAAGTGGCCCTGGCGCGCGGCTTTATGCGCGATTCGCAACTATTGATACTAGATGAGCCTACGGCGGCCCTTGATGCAAAGGCCGAGTATGATCTGTTTGTGCGCATGCGCGAGCTTACGCTCAATCGTACGGCAATTTTCATCTCGCATCGATTCTCAACTGTGCGGCAGGCCGACCATATCCTGGTAATTGAGCGCGGACATCTTATCGAGCAAGGTTCACACGAGGATCTGATGACTCTTGATGGCCGCTATGCCGAGCTATTCAATCTGCAGGCCCTGCCCTATCGCTAATATGGCCTGTATATACATGATGAGCGTCAGTAAAGCGTGCTTAGCGTAGATCTCTGGCGTGATTGCACGGGCGGGAAATAGATACGCCATGAGGCAAACCCTTAGCACATTAGCCTAATGTACAGTTGCTCGATGCTGTTCACTGCGCTGGGCTTGCCAGCCTTTGGGCTGCCCTGCTCGCCCCTATCGGTTGGTAGGTGGCGGCAGGCGCTCAATGGTCTCTCTTATCAGTTGGCTGAGAGCGAACCGAACTGGTGAAGAGTAATGCGATTACCATCGGGGTCACGCAGCAGCGCAAAGATGCCTCCATCCTGTCTGCTTGGCGCCTCAATGAACTCCACTCCCTGGGCCAGGAGCCGCTGATATTCTGCCTCTAAATCGTCCGAGTCGATCACCAGGCCCACGAACTTGCCGGGTACCAGCTCAGGAAACCAGGTGACTAAGGTCAGCGTTGTGGTGGCCCCGGCGGGTGCTACTTCAATCCAACGCATGCCTTCACCCCATGTATTATCCCGAACGCAGATCATACCCAGCGTGTCAACATAGAAGCGCTTAGCACGCTCCTGGTCAGTAACGGGGATCGAAATTACCGCAATATGTTTGAGCATATCCCTTCCTTTCCCTTGCAGTTTGGTTGTGGCTGAAAAGGAGTATAGCAACAAAGCGCGAGCGGGGTCTTGTAAAAATTAGACATTGGAGCTGCCGGTTGCTTTAGCGCGGATCTGTGGTGTAGCCATCGACAATGAGATGCTCCATTTTCATAAAGGCGCGCGGTGGTGCGCCTGCTAGCGCTCGGAAATCTTTGCTCATATGAGCTTGATCGCTATAGCCAGCTTCGTAGGCAAGCTGTACCAGAGGAAGCGTTTCAGAAGTTGTAAGCATGGTGCTGAGCGTATGTTGAAAGCGCACTATGCGCAAATATGTTTTAGGCATGAAGCCAATAGTGCGCTGGAATATGCGCTCGACCTGTTTAATGCTTATGTCCATTTGTTCGGCAAGCTGGGGAAGGCTAATTTGTCCTCTGCTCTCTTCAATTAGATGTAGAGCGGCAAGCGTACGCTTGAGTGAGGACGAAACCGCGCAGCGCTGGATAAGCCAGGCGTTAAGCAACTCTACACATTGCCCGAAAGATCTGGCCTCGGCTAGCTGCTCTTCGAGAAAGGAGATCTCATTTCCCCATAGCTGATGAAGATCGATCATACAGTCAGTGAGCTCATATGCTGACAAGGGCAGAAAGGCAGCAAGTCCGCCAGGGCGTAGCCGCACACTGAGATAGTGCGTTGGCCCTTCCTGTGCGACGCGATAGGCGCTACTGCGCCCTCCCAGCAGGAAGCTCCGGGTCTGGTATTGTGTGGACTGTTCTTTCCTACTCTGGCGTTTAGCTTTGCCTGCCAGCATGAACGTAATTTCGCAACGGCCATCGGCCGGCAATGGCTCAACCTTATCTGGAGGCGTTGATGGTGCCCGCATCATCCAGATGCATTCAACATATGGCTTGAGCAAGGGATTGACAATAGGCGCAGTTATATAAATACATGTGGACATAGGCTTTGCTATTTCCCCATAAGCTAAGCAGACCAAAGTCAGCGCAGAATTTGTTGCCAGGCCAGATTTTCGGAGAAGCGATAAACCAGAGTACAAGCTGATTTTCTAAGCTTGCAATCTATTATATCAGCACTATAACTGCCTGGTAAATAGATGCCGCCCGTTGCTTCGAGACGGCATATACAGACAAAGCTCATGGACACATGCACACTAATCCCTGGGAATAGGTCGACCGTTGCGCTTAAAGAGCTCGTGCCAGTTCTGCTCCTCTAGCTGGACATCGAACTTTTTTGCTGCCTGCTGAATACGCTTCCAGGCCTCATCGCGTTCTTTATTCGATACATCCTCAACCTGGTCAAAACGAGCCAGCGCTTCCTGAACATGACGTGCATCGACGAGTGGCTCTTTGCGTTCGCGTGGGAAGGCAAAGGCACTGGCCGGTAGCTTGTCACGATCTTTCTCGGAGAGTTTTGCCATACTGACCTCCTTTTTCTTTGTAGCTTCGTTTGGCTTACTCAAAAGAGATTTCCTGGTTATACACGTTTGAAGGACACGCAAAGATGATAGGTATCTTTGTGTGGAGCGTAGCGGCTGCTTACGCCGCGCCTAAACATATCTATCTGCAGAACATTGTGAGATGGAGATTCTTTTCGACTCGCCAAAAAAGATATATCGAAGTACTGAATTTTTACAACCTTGCCTTCGATGCAACGTATTGTTTACAGAACGAGATGCGTGTGAGCGAACAAAGTTGCGCTTTACAGTTACAAAGGAGCAATCACCCATGTGGAATGGATATCAGCCGAATCGTGGTGGGATACGATTTTTCCCGCATATTGTGCCGATAGCGTTTCCGCTAATTTTCCCATTCGGGATCGGCCTGCTTTTCTGGTTATCCACAGTGCTGTTCCATCTGGTGTTTCAGATATTAGGCGTTTTGATTCTTATTGCGGCTATAGTCTTTATTGTGCGTACAATAAAGTTGGGGAGCGCTAGCTCAGCCTGGAATTCTATGCTGAGCACGGGTAGCCAATGGCAGCAGCGTTTCACCTCACGCCAGCAGACGCCATTTTATCAGCCAACGCAGCAGCCCTACTACCAGCCAACGCAACAGTCGAGCCAGGAGCAGGCATCGCAGACGTATGGAGAGGGTTATCAGCCGCAGCAGCCCTACTATCAGCCAACGCAGCAGCCGAACCAGGAACAGCCGTATTATCGGCCAACGCAGCAGCCGAGCCAGGAGCAGCCGTATTATCGGCCCACTACCGAAAAGTCTGGCGAATATGAGCAGCCACGCCCTCAGTATCCTGAGAGCATGCCGCCAATGCAATAACTATCAAGTATAAGCCTGACAAAAAGACTGGACGCCCACAACGACGTCCAGCCCTTACTTTGTTATTGACTGTTCAGCTCTTTATGCGGGAGCAGGTCCAGTACTGCCCGCATCCTCTGTTCCTTCCGTTCCTCCGGGGTCCTCAACAGTGGTCTGAACCCCTTCAGGCTGGTATGCTGTAATAATGGCGGATATCTCCGGTGTTTTGTAGCCGGAATAGACGCCGCAGTAGAACATGATCAGGGAGAAGACAACGGCGATGAGCGTATCAAGTGGGAAGGGAATAGGTGGATTTTTAGAGGGACCAAAGGATGTAAAGTAGCCAAGGAGATAGAGCCCCATGACTAGCGCGATAAACCAGGCTGCGCGCCAGATTTCGTGCCTTTTATCGGGCGTTGTGGCGAACCACATATAGAGAGAGAAGAGGACGAAGGCGGCCAGGAACAGAACCCAGGTTAAAAGGAAACTGAGCTGGTGCGTTGTAAAAGGGCCAAAGTAAGCAAGCAGCAAGACGGCAACAAGCATGAGGATGCCGGCAATCGCACATCCAATAGGATTAACTCCCATCTTTGGCCCGGCATAGAACCAGGCATAGAGTGGAAGGCCGATAAAGACTGCAGCGATTACCCCGTTGAGGGTGGCAGTGCCTGACCAGTAGACAACCATGGCTGCGGCAATGAAGCCAATGGGCGCCAGTATTTGAGCTCCTCCCAGCTTATAGGGACGATGGAGTTCTGGGGCTGTACGGCGCAGGACCATCAAGCCTAGCCCGCCCATAATATACGTGAGCACGTTGGCATCTGTAATGAAACCGACGAGCTGGTACCAGCTAGGAACTGGGAGCAGGACAAGCCAGCCAATAATTGTTGAGGCGATCAGGGCAAAAACCGGAATGCCGGTTTTCTCGTTGACCCTTTTGAAAATCGCCGGAAGGTAGTTGTCAACGGCGATGCCATAAATCGTGCGGGCCGCCGTGCCAGCGTAGACCGCTCCAGTTCCGGCTGGCGAGATCCAGGCATCGATGAGGAGTAAGACTGAGAAGGCGCCCAGCAGGCCTATGCCCGAAGCATTTAAGGCGTGGTAGAGCGGCGCATTGGCCCAGGGTGAGGTTAGCAGGCTGGCCCAGTTGCCGGCCTGGACTCCCGCGTTTCCCCAGTTGAGCGCTCCAATAAAGGTGATCTGAAGAAGTGTATAGAGTATGGTTGCGACAATAACTGAGAGAATCGTTGCTCGCGGTACGTCCTTTTGGGGATTACGTGCCTCGCCTCCATAATCGAGGGCTTGGCGGAAACCTAGATAAGCAAAAACGATGCCGGAATTGGCCAGCGCCAGAAAGATGGGGGAAGTTCCCAGAGGGGCAAAACCGTAGGCAGTGAAATTTTTCCCCTTAAAGGCGAAGAACAACAGCAAGAAGGTAAGGGTAGGGATGATAAATTTCCACCAGGTGATAACTGTATTAAATCTGCCCAGAAACTTGATGCCGAAGTAATTAAGCAGGAAGAAGACGATAGTTAGCGCAATACCCAGTACAATACCCCAACCGACGAGTATTCCACCGGGAGCAACAATGCCAGGAATATAGTTGGAGGCATAAGGGATAACGGCTTCAGCTTCGATAACCGGCACCGTTACTGCAGTGAGAAAGTAGCTCCAGGCCAGGATAAAGCCTGCGTAACTTCCGTGGGTCAGGTGCGGATAACGGACGATCGCGCCTGTTCGTGGGAGCATGCCTGAGAGCTCAGCGTAGTTCATGGCGACAAAAAGAATGAGAATACCACCGATAATCCAGGATAAAATCACGGCTGGGCCGGCATAATGGCTCGCTTTGATCGTGGCAAGCAACCAACCAGAGCCAATGATTCCGCCCATACAGAGAAAAAACAGCTCTTGAAATGTGAGTGCCTTGCGTAAATGACGATCAGATTCCGCTTCAACAGGTTCAGCAGTTTGTAATCTGGTATCTGCCATGATGCCATAAACCTCCTGAAAATCGTGAGTCTGCAATGGCTCAAGAACATAACTGACGCACTATAGAGTTTCATGGCCCGAAGAAACATCTTTGTTCCTCTGGCTCTTTTGACTGCCTGTAAAGTAGTAGTTTAACCCATGAGTTGCGCCTTTCTTTTGCCTCGGGCAAACGACTAATGTGCTTGCCGTCACATACAAGCAGGTTGATGCTTCTGGTAAGGCCAGCATAGCTGTAGCCTGCTCATGTCCTGGCAAACATAGACACCGGGATATGTTAAGAGGGTTTCTGGCTAGATGGCAATGCTCCGTGGAATACAGCATGCATCAAGCATATTAAGCATAGGACGAAATAACAGGGGGAGGGGTTTACCAGCTCGTGTGAATGCTACGAGGATACTCCCGATGAAATCGTAAGCCTTTTAGAAGCATATACCACCTGCTCTTCTATTATGCATTGTAATAGATTTGTTTATATTATTCCAATAGACAATATATATTAAAAAGATAACTAAAAAGAATAAATTGGCCAGGAGCATAAGAACGAGTAGCTTATAAAAGGAAGAGCTTTATGAATTTTACCTGTTATCTGTGGGTAACTGAAGCTGCAGAACGAAATCCATGAGGCCATTTGGGGGCAGAGCCGCCAGCCCAGTTTCAGAAACTGGTACGCAAGTCTCAGGCCGTGAAGAATTGACTCCCTTGAAGCGTGATGCCGTCTTGGGAGAAGCTGCCCAGACTTGCGCCAGTTCAGCCCTTGCCTTTCCATTCCGCTGAGCGGGGCTATTTTTCTCATAGATTGTCAGGGAGGGTGGAGCGAGCCGATAGATCTGTTTACCTTATAACAGATCTATCGCTTTTGTTTGCCAGGGCTCTATTTTTCAATAGCCGCCTGGCGTGTCTGGACCGCACGCAGACGTTCCAGGTCAAACTTGGAAGAGCGGTCGAAAGCATAAATGCCATTCTGCTCCTGATAGACATCCGTCAGCTGTGTATAACAGTAGCCAAACATAGCAGGATGGTCCAGCAGGGCCTTGCATAGCCCTTCAAAGCGCTGATAGAACTCCTCTAGCGAGCGCACTGCGACGCCATAGCCCCAACTGGTATCGCCAGGCTCGCGCTCAGCGCTCCACCAGATGCCGCCAAATTCGCTGACGAAGAAGGGCTGTCCCCGGTAAGCGATGGAAATAGGCTTGCCATCGTGATCATTGATGTATGGCTTGCCATCCTCCAGCTGCGCGTAATGGTCAGTAAAGAGGGCCGGATCTTGCTCGTAGTCATGGCTATCATAAACATCGCTTTCTGGCACACGATGGCTATAGCCGGAGGCATCCAGTACGGGACGCGTGGGATCGAATAGTTTGATAGCCAGGAACATGGCGCGCGTTGCATCGTCAAGGGCGGTTATCTTATCGGTGAGAACCTGCCAGGTTTCGTTGAGCGCGCACCAGCCAATGATGGAAGGATGCGAGTAATCGCGCTCGATAGCCTCCAACCATTGGGCAACGTAGCTCACTCCAGGCTGTTGGTGATCAGTTACTGGTCCATAGCCACCACTGCCCCAATCGGGAAACTCGCCCCAGACAAGATAGCCTATGCGATCGGCGTGATAGAGGAAGCGCTCTTCGAAGACCTTCTGGTGCAGGCGCGCACCGTTGAAGCCTGCGGCAATGCTCAGCTCGATATCGTGGCGCAAGGCCTCATCGCTTGGGGCGGTCATAATGCCATCGGGATAGTAACCCTGGTCGAGCACAAGGCGCTGGAAGATCGTCTCGCCATTAATGGTAATCGCTTTGCCATTGATAGCGACGCTACGCAGACCGGCATAGCTGCTGGCCTGATCAATCAGCGTTTCCCCATCCAGCAATTGAATATCAAGATCGTAGAGGTGCGGGTTCTGGGGTGACCAGAGTTGGCGCCGCTCAGCTGGAATGGGCAGGTCAAGCTGGGGTGAGAGATCATGGTCCGTGGAACAGCGGGCAACGCAGACAGTCCCCTCACTATCGCGCAGTGTTGCCTGCACTACCAGGCCCGCACGCCGTCCGTCGAGTGGCTGGACCAGATGGAACATGCCATTGGCAACGTCGGGGGTGATGCGTGGGCGACGAAGTGCGACCTCTGGAACTGGCTCCAGCCAGACGGTTTGCCAGATGCCGGTTGTGCGCGTATAGAAACAGGAGTAATTGTCGTAGCGCTGTGACTGCTTGCCACGCGCCTGCGCTGGACGAGCGTCGTCGCGCGCCCGAACAACGATAGTTACCTCGCTACCGGCCAAACCGCCGGGTAGTTCCACACTGAATGGGGTAAAACCGCCGCGATGGCGGCCTAACTCCTGTCCGTTGACCCAGACCGTGGCGTCGTAATCAACTGCCTGAAAATGCAATTGCACACGCTGTCCACTCCATTCAGCTGGAATAGTCACCCTGCGTCGATACCAGACGGCGGGCATAAAATCAGTGTTGCCGATGCCCGAAAGCTCCGATTCGGGACAGAATGGGACCATAATTCGGTCCTGTAGCTCCCGCTGGAGCAGTCCACGTTCGAGACCGCTATCGCCAGCGTCGATCTCGAATTGCCATTCGCCATTCA
Source organism: Ktedonosporobacter rubrisoli (assembly GCF_004208415.1). GTDB lineage: Bacteria > Chloroflexota > Ktedonobacteria > Ktedonobacterales > Ktedonobacteraceae > Ktedonosporobacter > Ktedonosporobacter rubrisoli. The sequence continues at coordinate 2,353,580 of NZ_CP035758.1, forward strand.
GACAAAGCCAGCGAGAGCGCTCAAATTGGGGACGCGGATATTCTGGGCGAGGTAAAGCCATACAAAAACACTCCTTGTGAAAATACATTGGTAAATGCGATAACCAAAATAGATGGGCCGCCGGCCTGGAAAAAGCTGTTACTGCGACAATTGTCCGCCATCGAGCAATAGCTCCGTCCCATGCATAAACGAGGCATCATCTGAGGCCAGGAAGGCATAGGCGGCGGCTACCTCAGCGGGGCGACCGAGCCTCCCCAGAGGGATGTTATTTACGTAAGCCGCAATAAATTCAGGCGAGTCGATAGACTCAGCAAGAGGGGTCAGGATATAGCCGGGGCAAAGCGCGTTCACGCGAATGTTGTGCGGACCAAGTTCCAGCGCCATCGTTTTCATCAGCATCACGACAGCGCCTTTAGAAGCATTGTAATGAGCATATTTCACCTCGCCGGCAAGCCCGTTTTTTGAAGACATCAGGACAATTGCGCCGCCTTTCCCACGAGCCACCATACGCCTGGCAACCTCGCGCGCAACCAGGAACATTCCGCGCAGATTGACGGCAATAATCTTGTCCCAATGTTCGGCGGTAATTTCCAGAAAGGGTTCTTCCCAGGCAATGCCCGCATTATCGATTAAAATATCGATCCCGCCTAGCGCGTGTTCCGCTTGTGCTACGAGGTCTAACACCTGATCTTCAACGCTGACATCGCAAGCGATGCCTTGAATCTTTCCAAGCTTTGCCAGCTTCTCTACAGTTTGCTCAACCTCTTCCCGCTCCAGCCCGCAAATAAACACCTGCGAGCCTTCTTCAAGAAAACGCTGGGCTGTGGCCTGTCCGATGCCCCTGCTTCCGCCCGTGATCAAAACACTTTTTCCTTTAAGACCGCGCATAAGATATCCTTCCTCTAGCAAGTAGTTCAATCAACCTTTACATGAAGACGGCTGAATCGCTGTGGATTCAGCCAGGAAGCCTGCTAAGAAGTGCTTCAACTCTGCACCTAAAGCTCTCGCAAAACTGCCTCGGCTACCTCAAGTGTTTCAGCGATATCAGCGCTGGTGTGCGCCAGGCTGATATGGTTGCGTTTAAGGTTGACTGGTAACTCATAGATGCCACGCGCAATCATTTTGCGGCGGTACGCAACAAACTTTGTGGCATCATTGCGTAACAAATCGGCGTAGCTCTCAATGGGCGGCTCCATGAAATACACGAGAAAGATCGAGCCAAAGCCAGCCACGGTGGCTTTGAGACTATACTTCTGGATGATATCACACAATCCCTGACGCATGCGAGCACCCAGGCCGAAGATATGGGCATAACTTTCAGAGCGTTCGAGGATCTCAAGCGTGGCAAGGGCTGCCGCTACCCCGACTGGATGGGCGTTAAATGTCCCGGCAAAGAAGACATCCCCACCCGGTTTACAGTGATCAAGCAAGTCGGCTCGCCCGGCCAGCATGGCCAGAGGATAGCCATTAGCAATAGCTTTTGCCATTGTGGTTAAATCGGGGGTGATGCCAAGCACCTTTTGATAACCGCCAAGCCCATGCCGGAAGCCAGTTACTACTTCATCAAAGATGAGCACGGACCCGTATTGGCGCGTGAGATCGCGCAATCCCTTCACAAATGCTGGCTGCGGCAAAACGCAGCCGATGTTATGTGGAATGAGCTCAAGGATGATCGCGGCGATCTCCTGTCCCTGCTGCTCTAAGGTCTGGCGTACGGCTTCAAGGTCGTTGAAAGGCAAGACCAGCGTATTCTCCACAGCTTCTGGCAGCATACCCGCCGAGAGAGGATCTTTCTGACCGAGCTTCTCGGCTGGGCTGATTACGTTCATTAAAATAGCATCGTGCCAGCCATGGTAGCAGCCCTGAAATTTGATGATCTTGCGTCGACCCGTCACGGCGCGCGCTAAGCGCAAGGCTGCATAGGTTGCCTCCGAACCTGAATTACAGAAGAGGACCTTTTCGGCGCACGGGATGTGTTGACACAATTTGGCGGCCAGCTGCGCCTCTAGCTCGTTGGAGCCAACGCCAACGACGTCTATCTGGCTAAGGGTTTCTATAACGCGTTGATTGACCTCTTGATTGCAGTGTCCCAACAGCGGAGGGCCAAAGGCTGCGTGATAGTCGATATAGCGTTTCCCTTCGGCATCAAAAATATAAGCCCCTTGCGCGCAGGTAAAGACAAGATTCGGCTCTACAAGACGATTCGCGCTACTGACGCCGCCGGGTATAGAACGTTGGGCAAGCTCAATGATCGCTTGCGAGCGTGCTGCGGTACTGCTCATGCCGTGTTATCCTTCCTCAAAATCTTTTGTCTGCACTCTACTGATAATACTCGCGCATTTTGCCGTGACCTGGCAGCGCCAGAATTTCCGCCAGTAAGGCTTCTGCTTGCTCCTCTGAGCGCGTCCAGGGGTCCATCATGATCAAATCGAGCAGCAGTTGTTTGCTGCCCTGGCTGTAGGCTTCCAGCTCAAGATTCCAGGGCGCTACGCAATCACGTAGAGCATAGGCCAGCGGTCCAGCCGGCAAGCCATGCGTCTGGATACCTTCAATACCGCGCTTGCTAACCAGGGCTGGGATCTCTGCGGCAAAATCGTGCGGGATACCGGGGACGTAACCACCTTTGTTCTGCACATTGACGATCATGACGCGAGCTACATCGCAGGCAAGAGACTCGATCAAGGGAATGATACTCTCTTGCGAGAGATTTGGCGGATAGTGCTCGGTGACTTTTACCTGCGTATCTTCGCCGATGCGTTTAATCCTGGCCACTCCTTGCTCGGTGTGCGCAAAGTAGTTACGCCACCATTGCTCCGGGTCCTCCCGCCAGCGCTGCTCGGTTGCCCTGTCGGCATGATACCACCATCCCCATGAACCGCCGCCAACCGTGCCAGTATCCCCAATGGGAAATGCCCCAAAGCGCTTATAGAGGTCTACTTGCTTGGGACTGAGGCTGCCATCAGTGTTTTTCGCCCAGTACTGCTCTGCCTCTGTTTCGATCCATGTGTCAAGGAGCGGAAAAATATCCTGGCCCTTGTGGTAAGCCCGAGTTAGCCAGATGAAGTGATTGACTCCCGGTATCTCGAAGGTCAGGTGTTCACGCTCCAGGCCCAGGACGCTGGCGAGCTTATAGATCTCTGCGTAGCCATGGCACAGGCCAACAATCTTTGCCTGCGGATATTTGCGAGCCAGATACGTTATGCCGCCCATCACGGGATTGGCTGATTGCACGTACCAGGCATCCGGGCATATGCTAAGGATATCCTTGATAAGCTCTTCAAAGAGTTGTAACTGGTAAAAATTTGTCCAGAATGGTTCATCATGCATAATATGCAGGCTGCCGCCAAAGCGATATCCCTGTTTGCGGGCTATCTCCCAGCCAGCGCGCAAGGAGTCATGACCTCCAACAAGCGCCGTATTAATGACAAAGTTTGCACCCTGTAGAGCCTGGCGACGATCAGTGGTTTTTTCAAGCTGCAAGGTGCTGCCAACTTCCCTGGCGTAGCGCACACAGAGTTGATAGCTAGCATCCAGGCGTTCCTGATCGATATCCATAAAACAGATGCTGCTCCCTTGCAGGTTAGGCGTCAGGCAGATATCACGGATAATATTGAGCGAAAATACGCTACTGCCAGCCCCAATGATGCTGATTTTTGTTGTCATCATCTCGCCTTTCTCTAGTGAATGCTACTCTTTTTCGTCTGTTGCTCTACTCATCTGCGCGCACGGCTGCCACTTTCTGAAACTCCTTGGCATTGAAGAATGGAGAAAAACGGTCCCGCACTGATTGCGAATGATAGGCCACCAGGCGCGCCGCCGCTTCTGGATCGCGTTGTTTAATCGCTTGGAAAATTGCTTCGTGTTCCTGGTTCGAGAGACCCATCCGCGTTGTATCCAGAATTGACACATAGCTGAGCAGATAGAGGTCTGTACGCTCCTCGTTGTTGACGACAAAATCCATGAGCGGCTGATTATCTGCGGCCATGCCAACGGCGCGATGAAAATCTCTTCCAGAGCGCAGAATGCCAGGAACATCATTGCTGGAGGCGCATTGCTTGCCAAAGGTGATGGCATCTTCCATAGCGCCGAGTTGTGCCGCGCTGGCCAGCAGGGCCGCCCGACGAACCAGATAAGGCTCAACAACTTCATTGGCGACAAAGAGCGCAATGAACTCCTCGTTTGTCATCTCGCGTACATGAAACCCTCGACCATTGCGCGGCGCGATAAGGCCTTCGTGCTGGAGAATTGCCAGCGCTTCGCGAATGGGGGTGCGGCTCATTTGCAGCCTTGTCGCAATTTCTTCTTCGATGAGGGCCTGCCCATAGCCGAAATCACCTGAGAGTATGGCTTCTTTGATGGCGTGATAGGCGGCCTCTCTATATCCCGGAGCCTTTTGTCCTTCAAAAGGACGGAGCTGTCTCTTCATACTATGTACCTTTGTTTATTTCCTTGCCACGACAATAATTTCTGTGCTTTTGTATACAAAAATACAATAAAGTTTGCCGCCTGTCAATGAGAATTGGCCGCAATGTGGCTGTTTGAGAGATGAAATAACTGTTAAAAATAGATTTAAATGCAATTTGTAGATGTGGAATTGTGATTGCCTGGATTAATCCCTTGACAGGGCCAATAATTTTCTGCTACCATCGTATCCATAACAGATCAATATTTCAAATCTTGTATACAAAGATCTTTTCAGTCTGCGGCAGGTTGGTGCGCCCAATATTTAAAATTGTCTATTTGACCGGAGATGAAGGCAGGTCGCTTACTTGCCTTCGTCCGAACCCTAGCCTGTCGACAGAACCGAATGCAGGCCTGCTGAGGAGGCGTGATGACACGGCGCAAACTCCTCAAAATTGCTTTGAGTTCCATACAGAGTAATCCCGTCGTTCCCTGGCTAAAAGAGGTGCATAGGCAAAAGGAGTAAGGTTATGCTCAGCAAGAACCTATCCCGCCGCGAATTTCTACAGACGAGTGGCGCTGTAGTAGGTGGTGCGGCCATGTTAGCTGCCTGCGGCGGATCGGGCAGTACCAATCCGGGTTCAGCCGGACCCGTCACCATCAAATTTTGGAATGCGACATACGCAACGTCGAGCTCCAGCGATAAGAGCAAGAAGAAAGATCAATACTATATTTATCAGGCCATCAAACGTTTTAATGCCCAGAATCCCGGCATCACGGTCCAGATTCAGGATGTGCCCACGACGGCTGAGATGTTCACGCGCTATCGTGTAGCAAGCATTGCCCGCAACGGTCCCGATGTCATGGGGATGTGGTCGGGCAATTACATGTTACAGTTTAAACATTATTTGGAGCCACTCGATACATATTTCACGCCACAAGAAATGTCAAGGATCAGAGGTTGGAACGCTGTCACAGACGGCTTCAAAGAGGGAGCCGGCAAAATCTACGGAGTACCTAATGCTTCCGATGGCATATCAATGGTGTACTACAATAAGAAAGCCCTGGCCAAGGCTGGCATCAATACGGATGCAGACTGGCCCAAGGATTTTGCGGCTTTCCTCACCATGCTGGCGAAAATCAAAGCTACAGGCATAACTCCCCTGGCCTTATTTGATGATGGGTATATCATGTTCAGCCTTGACTACTGGATTGCCCAAATCGTCGGCGGGAGCCCTGGCATTAACGATCTCGTTTCAGGGAAGCGCAACTTTAGCGATCCCCAAGTGGTGGAAGCGATCCAACAATGGACCCAACTTGCCCAATATAGCATGCAGGGCGCCCCAACGACGACAGGAGACCAAGCGTATCAATTCTTATTTCAGGGGAAAGCCGCTATGACTATCTCCGGTCCCTGGCCCTTCTATGATATGAGAAAGGCCCTGGGAGACGATCTGGGCCTTCACAAACTGCCTGATTATAGCGAGAAAGTTTCCCTGCGCAATACAGGTATTGGCGGTGCGGGAACAGCGTTAATAGTTTCAAACTACTCTAAACACAAGGCCGAAGCCGTCAAATTTATCAAATTTTTGCTAAGCCAGCCCGAGCAAACCCAGCAGGCCGTAGCAAATACGGGCACGCTGCTCAACGTCACGGACGTAGATTTTGCCACAGTCTATAAAGATCCTTTGCGCGTGCAACAGCAGCAATGGGGCTTAGAGCCTTCTACGATGTTCTGGCCTGATAATGTCTACCCGGCCGAGCTGACCAATGAGCTAAGAGCTCAGGCGCAGCTGGCCTGGACTGGCAAGATTACGCCCCAGCAGTTCATGAGCAGGCTTGATGCAAAACGAGATGAGATCCTCAAGTCGCCCCAACAATAAACTTGTGCGCCGACCACGTTGCGGCTTCATCTCTTCTCCGCAGCGCCTATGTTAAGGAGAGATGGAGCACAATATGAGAAAGGGAACACCGATGAGCATGCTTAAATCCGCGAGCCGGGCCTTGGCCAGGACGTCCTCCAGGTCCTCAGCCGCCCCGCGATCCTCTCGGTTGACCTTAAAACAAAAAGAAGGTCTAACAGCGTATCTATCGCTCCTGCCCGCAATACTGCTGGTGGCTATTCTGGTCTGGTATCCGCTAACAACCGCAATCTATCATAGCTTTACCCTCTGGGATGGCGAGAACGCGGTCTGGGTTGGTCTCAAAAATTATGTGACCATCTTCAGTTCGGGCGATCTATGGCTGTTGTTGCGCACCAATCTGATCTTTTTCCTCTCCATCCCTGGCATCCTGCTGATTGCTATGATGGTTTCGATCCTGCTTTTTGACCGCATCCCGGGCTGGCGGTTTTTTCGCTCTGTCTACTACATACCAACCATCCTCTCTACTGTGGTCATTGGCTATTTAATGAATACGCTCTTTAACGCGGAAGGGGCCGTTAACGCTTTCCTCAAGATGGTTGGACTGGGAGGGTGGGCACAATCCTGGTTCGATGCGGCCCCCACTGCCTTTCTTGTGCTCATCCTGGCTTTCTACTGGCAGACGTTAGGGCAGGGCGTGCTGGTCTTTCTCGCTGGCCTCTCGGCGATTTCCAATGAATTATTGGAGGCCGCACGTATCGATGGCGCTAACTGGTGGCAACGGCTATTCAGAATACTCTTCCCTCTCTTAGCTCCTTCCATCTCCTACTTTATGATCACCAACACCATCTATATTTTCATCGGCTTATTTGCGCTGGTCTACTCGATCACGCATGGCGGCCCGGGCTATGAAACGACTCCCATTGATTACATGATCTATCTCAAAGCCTTTGAGACTGGCGATCTCAGCTATGCGTCGGCGCTCTCGGTCATTTTGCTGCTCGTGGTCTCAGTTATATCCTGGATTCAAATACGCGCACTTGATATGTTAGGGGCCGATTAACCAGCGGCAGGAAAGAAGGAGGTATAGGTATACTGCGATGAGAAAAGCAATAATGTCGATCAAACGTGCGGGTCTCGTGAGCATTCTGGCCCTCTTCGCGGCTGCTGCTCTCTATCCCATGCTTTTTATGATCTTGACAAGCTTTAGAACTTCGGTGGAATATCTGCGCAATCCGTTAGGTTGGCCGCAAACCTTCACCTATTTTGATAATATCGTGGCAATGTTCAACAATTTTGATGTTGTACATCTTCTGCTGAATACAATTGGCTATATTGCCCTGGCAGCGACCATATCGCTCTCAGTCAGTATCCCGGCTGCCTTTGCCCTGGCCAAGCTGCGCTTTCCCTTGCGCTTCTTCTTCCTTATGCTTATGGTTGCCAGCATGGTGATCCCAGGCATCACCTTTATTCTGCCAGACTATCTCTTGATGACGAACCTGGGTCTTGTTGACAATTTCTGGTCAGTAGTTCTGTTATGGGCGGCGACGAGCCTGCCAGGCTCAATCTTTCTGCTCACCACGCTGATGAGGGGGCTACCTAACGAGATCCTTGATGCGACGAAAGTTGATGGTGCAAACTATTTTCATCTTATGACGAAGGTAGTGATCCCAATCAGCGCGCCAGGTATTGTGACTATCACGATTTTTAATGTAACGGGCTGGTGGAACGATCTGCTGATCCCTCTGGTCTTTCTGCAGACTGATGCGAACAAGACGCTTACGGCGGCCATTGCCACAATTGCTGGGCGTTATGGCACCGATTTTCCCTTGTTGATGAGTGGCTTGCTTATGGCCTCGCTGCCACCCGTGCTGATCTACATTTTCCTGCAAAGCTACATTCGCAAGGGTATGGTCATCGGCGCGGTGAAATAAGTAGCTGGAGAGAAATGTATGGCTGCTGGCAGTTGGCGGCTAAGCAAATATTTTTACTGAAAGGGAGAGAAGAGTTCCCTTGCATATAACAGCACAGAGAAGGAAAGACAAACATGGTATGGCGTAGTGCAGAGTGGTTTGCCGGAAGAGATGAGTTGGGGCCGCAGAGTCGCTCAGTCCTGCGATCTCTCGGTTGGACGCCAGAGTTTTTTACTGGTAAGCCGGTGATCGGCATTGCAAACTCCTGGAGCGAACTAAATAACTGTCATCTCGGCTTCAAGCTGATGGCAGAAGCCGTCAAGCGTGGCGTGATCGCGGCGGGCGGCGTGCCCCTTGAGTTCAATACTATCTCGCTGGGCGAGGAGCTGATGAAGCCTAGCGCTATGCTATATCGTAATCTGCTGGCGATGGAGATCGAGGAGACGCTGCGTGCATATCCTCTCGATGGCGTGGTCTTGCTGACCGGCTGCGATAAAACAACGCCGGCCCAATTGATGGGCGTGGCCAGCGCAAACCTACCGGCCATCCAGGTCTGTGCTGGACCCAAGAGGGCCGGGCGTTGGCGCGGGCAAGAATTAGGTTCCGGGACTGATCTCTGGCACTATCTTGATGAATATCGGACTGGCAAGATCAACAAGCAAGATTGGCATGCCATCGAGGAGATGTATTCCAGCGGGATGGGCACATGCAATACGATGGGAACTGCCTCCACAATGACGGTCTTATCAGAAGCGCTTGGTATGATGCTCCCGGGGACGGCTACTATTCCGGCGACCAATGCGCAGCGCCTGGCCGCCGCCGAACTGAGCGGGCGCCGGGCCGTGGAGTTAGTGCAGAAGGATTTGAGGCCGGCGCAGATCATGACGCGCGAGGCTTTTGAAAACGCCTTGCGTGTGTTTATGGCGATCGCTGGCTCGACCAACGCGGTTATTCATTTGATCGCCATTGCCGGCAGGCTGCGCGTCCCTCTCACGCTTGCTGATTTCGATGATTTTGCGCGTACCACGCCGATTCTCTTAAACCTTCAGCCATCCGGGGAGAAGCTTATGGCGGACTTCGATGCCGCAGGAGGCACGCTGGCCTTGCTGCAGGAATTGCGCGATCTGCTGCATCTAGAGTGTCTCACGGTGACTGGGGAGCCGTTGGGCGAGAGCCTTAAGGTGAGCACCTATGCTGATCCTACGGTGATCTACCCACGAGATAAACCGCTGGCTCCAGCGGGAGCTCTAGCCGTGCTACGTGGAAATCTTGCTCCTCACGGGGCCATCTTACGAACGACGACGGCTTCTGCCCATCTGCACAAACACTGTGGGCCGGCCCTGGTATTTGACACTTACGAAGATATGTTGGCCCGCATCGATGATCCTGCTTTGCCCGTCACTGCGGATTCAGTGTTAGTATTGCGCAATGCTGGTGCTGTGGGCGTCCCTGGTCTCCCCGAATGGGGCTCTATTCCGATACCAAAGAAACTTTTGCTGCAGGGGATCAAGGACGTTGTGCGGATTAGCGATTCGCGTATGAGTGGGACAAGTTCGGGCACAATCATCCTCCACGTGGCCCCGGAGGCCGCTGTTGGCGGTCCGCTAGCGTTTGTCAAGGATGGCGATCTGATCGAGCTTGATGTTGAGGAGCGTCAGCTCATCTGGCATATAGCAGAGCATGAACTGGCGAAGCGCCAGGCCCAATGGCAGCCGCCGCGCTCCAGACATGGGCGGGGCTATCCCCGTTTATATGCTGAGCATGTGCTGCAGCCTGACCAGGGATGCGATTTTGATTTCCTGCGCCCCGCAACACAGGCCGACCTTACCTTTGTGCCTCCCACTGTCGGGCGTTCATAATGCTGCAAGGCTTGAGCCAATCATTAATGAAAGATCACTTGAAAATGTCCTGGAGCACAGGACTTTTCAAGTGATCGCTAAAGGATTTCTATTGCCCGATGAACTATGCCAGCCATCTCTCTGCGTATATTGTGGTCAATCAGGGTTAGCCAGCTTGCTTTTTAGAAAGCTATACCGCAATCATAGGCGCCTATTCTATGAAAGACAGCATGTTCTGACTATCCTCAATGACTGACCTGCTGAGCCTGGCGCTCTTCCTGCAACGAATGCTCGCGCTTTTTCTCCTTATTTAGGAGCTTAAATAAGGCATAGTCGAGCGACCATTTGCCTCCGCCAAGAATAAGGAGGGCCAGCGCGATGCCCACTGCTAACAAAAAGTATTCGATTCCTTCCCCTGCCTTCTGACCTCCCCAGTTCATGAAGAAACCATTCTTAAGATGTACTGTCAGGGCTGCGACGACCATTACAGTTCCTATCCCCAGCGCGGACAGACGCGTTAACAAGCCACTGAAAACTCCTAACGTGCCAAAAAATTCGGCTAGAATGGCCAGCAAGGCCAATATAAATGGGAGCTTTAAGTTGTGCTCAAAGGAGAACAATGTCGCTTGAAAGCCATGCCCACCGAACCAGCCTAGAAATTTCTGGGTTGCGTGAGGGAAAATTACACAGGCCAGAACGATGCGCAATACAAGCGAAGCGACGTCTGCCAATTTACTCCCGGTGGCTCTGATGAAATAGATCAAAGTCCTATCTCCCCATGCAGAACTAGTCGTTTTTTACCCAAAGGAAGCGAATGCAACAATTGCTATTGGCTCCTCTATCACTGTTGCTTTGCTACGCATAGGTGAAATTCAGGCTGGCACATCTCCTATATGTGAGGAGCGCAATATGTTTGCCAAATATAGTATAACATATTTTGTACTAAAGTAGTATTTTGAGTATAAAGTCATCCATATGCTTAGTGCAGTAAAAACTGCTATTGATTTGTGGATAAGTCAGAGGGGGCCATCATGTTTGCTCTATGCAGCTATCTTGAAGATTGTTCCGCATTATCGAACAGGTATAACTTCAAAGCTGCCCGATTTTGTACGAGTAATCGCTACTACAATGAAGTAAAGCTAGCATAGCTTTATCTGCTATTCTATACATTCTGTTCTTTGTTGGCAGTTCTCGGCTGTGGGACGATAGCCGTCGAGCAAGCTCTGGAGTTTGCTGGGTGTTTGCTCTTGTTCCAGGGGAACGTAGACAGCCATGGTCTGGTTGGGGGCATCAAATACATGGAAGCTGAGATGCACAAAAAGCATCGATCCCGCTTGTGGATGTACGAGGTGGACAGTGTGATTTTTATGGGCGAAAACATCATGCTCCTGCCACCACTCATGGAAAAAAGGGCTCAAGCCCCTGAGCTCTTCGACGAAGTGAGTGAGCCAGGGGTCTTCGGCAAACTTGCCGCAATTTCCACGAAACCAGGCAAGATGGCTTCTTGCATATTCTTCCCAGTTGCTAAACATATTGCTATACTGTGGGTCGGCGAAGAGACGCCATAATTCATTGCGCTCCTTCCCGCGCAAAAGCTGGAATGGTCCAAAGAGGGCGTCTGCTGATGCGTTCCAGGCGATGACATCCCAGCGTAAGTTAACGATATAGGCCGCAGTCAAGCCTTGTTGGTCCAGAAAATATTGTAAGTCAGCAGTGATAGTCTCCTGCTCTTTGGCTTCTTTGAGCGGCAGTTGTTGATGGGCTAAAACAAAGATATAGTCTCGCTCCTGGGCGCTGAGGCGCAGCACGCGAGCCAGGCTATCTAATGTCTGAGAAGAGACACTAATTTCTCTTCCCTGTTCCAGGTTGGTATACCAGGCAACGCCGATACCGGCGAGTTGTGCCACTTCTTCACGGCGCAGGCCTGGCGTATGTCGGCGCGTCCCACGAGGTAGCCCTACGTCCTCAGGCGCTAGACGAGAGCGTTTGATGCGCAGGAAATCGGCTAGCTCGCGATGGCGTTGTTTGTTGTGTCCCATACTGTTATTCCTGATACAAATAATCCTACGATAAACTGACTTCTGGCATCCAGAGGTTCCCCATTATACACTCTTTACAGGGTTGGCCTCAATCAGTTGAAACCCGAACTTGCGCGCTCACATTCTGGCCTGCGTAGCCCTGGAGAACTGCGTTGCCAAACTATCAGCTGAGCGAACAACAAATTTTTTTTGTTCTATTCAAATATTAGCATACGCTAATATCTTAGTAAAAGAGTAGGAAATAGATACAGATTGCTTATGCTGATCTATGGCCTGGTGAGCTCATGGGCTCACGTAGATAGAAAAGGAAATAATTGCATCCATGAAACGTTTATGGTGGGCGCTTTTGACCTTCACGCTGGGAACGAATCTTTCCTCACCGCTCTACCCTCTCTACCAGACAAAGTTTCATATGAGCGCTGCTGATATCTCGTTGCTTTACCTGGTCTATGCGCTGTTTCTGGTGCCGTCATTACTCTTGCTTGGCCCATTGGCAGACCGTCTGGGACGCAAAGCGCTTATAATCCCCTCCATCTTACTTATGGTGGTGGCTACCGGGTTTTTTGCCTTTGCTACTCAGCCCTGGCAACTCTTTGTTGGTCGTGGCTTCCAAGGGCTGGCTATAGGCGGATTTCTGGGCTCCTGTACAGCTCTTATGCTTGAGCAGACTGACCCCAAAAATTACCGTTTCGCCGTCGTACTTGCGAGCTTTACAACGATGGTGGGCATGGGTCTGGGTCCTGGATTGGCTGGAGTACTGATTCAGTATGTGCCGTTGAATCCCTTTCAGTTCCCGTTCCTCCTCCATATCCTGCTTCTCTTGCTGGACCTGATCGCAGTGCTGAGCGTCAAAGAAACCTTCCAGGCAAGCTTGCAGCAGCGTTTTCAGATTGCCCTTGGCGTGCCGCAGCAAGTACGGCGTCCCTTCTGGAGCCTGATAGCGCCGACAAGCTTTTTTATGTATGCCTTTAGCGGGACTGCCTTTGCCCTCATTCCCACTTTTGTGGTCTCTATTCTCAATATCCATAATCTGGCCATGAGCGGCGTGTTGCTCTTTCTGCTCATGCTTATTGGCGGGATTGCGCAACTCCTGGTAGCAAGGGTTGATCTGTTCGTTATCAATAACTGGGGCGTCATCTTGACTGTGATTGGTGCCTTTGTGCTGGTAAGTGCGGCCCCTACGCACTCGCCGCTAGTTTTGTTCCTGGGCATGATGATAGAGGGATGTGGAAGCGGTTTTTTATATAAAGGAAGCTTCGGTCTGGCCGGTCAGATCAGCACACATAAGCAGCGCTCCCAGATCGTTTCAAGCTACTATGTGGCTGGCTATAGCGGTCTGATAATAACCGTGCTTTTAGTCGGCAGGCTTACATCTGCCATTGGTTTGACGTATGCCTTTCTCTGTTTGGCCATAGCCCTTACCCTGTTAGGCTGTGTGATCCTTTTTGCAGCGAGGCAGATCAAGGCCACTATCTCATAGCTGCCAGGTGCAGATTTTTCTGGTCAATGCCCTCGACAAATTTTGCTAGTTGAGCTCACGAAATATTCGAGCAGAAATATTGCTTAACCAATGCGCAAACGAGATTGTATTGGCAGGCTAATTTTGCCAGAAAAAGCCAAATTAGCAGTAAATGGCAGAAATTTTGCTGGTAATGGCAGCCCAAATCCTTTTATGTTGGGAGCAGTAAGAGCGAGAGCTAAGCCGGCCTCCTGAGTATGAGTCGAAACAAAGGAGGCTAGCGAGGCAGATTGCTCATTTGGGAATAGTATTCGAGCGGAAAATTAGAAAGCGAGTCTCTCAACAATGGCAACACAAACATCTGGCTATGGAAATAACCTGTCTTCGCCTCAGTTACGACGTATCTTGCTGCTGGACTGCCTGACTTCTCTGCTGGGAGCCCTGGGCTTTCTGGCCGTAGCAGCCAGTCCACTGGCCCAACTCATGGGCTTCAATGAGCGTGCATTACCTCTGATTATTGGTATCGCCCTGCTGGCCTACATGGTCTGGCTCTTCTCTTTAACGCGCAAGCCTGCCATCTGGCCTGGAGAAGTTATGGCGGTTATGGTGATCAACGATTGCTGGGTGCTGGCCTGGCTGGTTGTGCTCATTGCTAACTGGCTCTCGCTCACTGTATGGGGTGAGCTCTTTGTGGGCTTGACTGTAGTTGTGGTAGCGCTTTTCTCAACCGTAGAGTTTTTATATCTACGTAAGGGGCGGAGAAATTAGGGCCGTGAGCCATAGCTTTGAAAATCAAGAGAAGGCTACCTGAAAAAAGAGGGCACCAGAGGAGATCAGCGTGAAAATCTCCTCTGTGGCCTGTTGGGCGCACGTTGTAGCATGTGCTTGTAATCGTAATGACAGTTTGCTCTTCCTCTGTTTTCGTCAGGAAGGGACGGGCAAGCTAGCCTTGACCTCCTGCAGCACTTCTACCGTTCCTTGTTCGCCATTTACCCTAAGTTGATCGCCGGTGTGCAGGCGCATAGTAGCACTGCCGCAGCCAACTACTGCCGGTATGCCGAGCTCGCGCGCAACAATTGCCGCGTGTGAAAGTGGGGCGCCAATATCGGTGACAATCGCGGCAGCGCGCGGGAATAAGGGAGTCCAACCGACGTTGGTAATTGTCGTCACAAGAATCTCGCCGGCCTGTAGCTGGTCTCCTTCCTCGACTTTGCGGATTATGCGAGCTCGTCCTTCGACAATGCCAGCCGCGCCCGCGAAGCCGCTGATCATCGTCTCCCTGCCAGGCGCGGGCGTATGGTGCGCATCAAAGATGTCGCTACGTCGCTGGGGATCGGCGGCCCATTGGAAGGGATCAAATTGCCCGCGAATCAAGACTGGATAAGTGGGCAGCTGGCTATAGCGCTCGTAAGTTGCGCGGCGTGCGGGAATCGTGGAAAGGGAGGTGGTATCGTCCTGCAGGAGCTCAAGAATCTCCTGGATGGAGAGAAAGAAGAGGCTATTACCCTGCCTTGTAAGCAAAGCTGCTCGCTGCACAAATGTGCGCAGGACCCAGAAAACCCTGATTACTTCAGAGCGTGCGGCTTCGCGGTCGTGCAGAGCCTTGGTGGCTTTCTCAATCTGGCGGCGCATTGTATGAACCTTACCCGGGTGGCGCTCTGCAAAACGCTGCCAGGCGGCGGCTCTGGCCTCTTGTTGCCGGGCGAGTAGCGTCGTGATGTCGGTCTTTGCCTCGCGCAGGCCGGCGAGTTGCTGATCGATCCACTGCGGGTCCTCTCCCGGGCGCGGATACATGACCTCGAACTCGTGTGGGCTGCGATGTCCATACTGACGGGCAAATGTGCTTCTATCGATTTCGCCGCGAGCTAGCTGCGTGAGGCCTAAGAGCAGCCCGAGGCTTGCTAACTGACCACTGGCATTGCCTGAACTTGATAACAGCACATTAGCCTCGCTCTCGCCGAGCAGCTTGCTTAGCTTGTGCCGGACCCAGACAAGCGCGCCGCCATCCTGGCGCGCACTGGCTTGCAGCATCCGGCCGCTTTCATGGAAATGCGGCTCTAGCTCCATATGCCATAGTTTGAGCAGGTCGGCTGCACTTGTTGTAGCCTGGATCTTGTCGCGCAAGGCCTCGCAGCGCTGTGGGGCGGTGGCAAGAAAAGCCGGCAATTTCTTCAGATCGGCGCGCACGCTCCGCTTGAGGCGAATCACTTCTGGTAGCATTGCAGCCATCATGCGCCAGCGTGAGATTGGGACCAAAGGGATCTCCATCTGTGCAGGAACCCTCCCAAAAACTGCATCCGCCGCCGCTAAGCGCTGGCGATTCATGCCGAACGCGGCCCCAATAGTTGCCGTCAGGCTCAAATTCATGTAAGGTCGGCCGCCAATATTGCCCACCGGCCGAAAGGGCCGTAGCTCTTTGAGCTCTAAGGAAGACATCGCATCTGCCATGAATATGCGCATGAGTGACCAGGTGCAGGGCGTCATTACATCTGGCACGGCCTCGCCGAGGTTTCCATTTGTCCACAAATAATCGCCGCTCAGGCTGTCATTCCATTCCTCGCCAACCGCCGGCTTCTTGCGCAGTGTAGTAATCGGGCGAGCCTGGACAATAAAAAAGCTGTCTTTTGCCAGGGCCCATTCGATATCCATTGGCTGGTTGTAGAGCGCCTCGATCTGCTTACCAAGCTGCACCAACTTAGTAACCTGGGCCGCTTGCAGGACGGCCTGGCTGCGTTTTTCTTCAGGGATAACTTTCTCTCGCGTGCCAGAAGTCGTACTGACGGTCATTACCTTCTTCTCGCTGATCTGCTGTTCGATGATGGCTTCGCTGGTCTTGTCAATCACAATGGTATCAGGCGTGACTTGCCCACTCACAATAGCCTCTCCCAATCCCCAGCTTGCGTTAATCATGATTTGCTCGCGTGCGGCCGTTAAGGGATTGGCGGTGAAGAGGATACCCGCAGCATCTGCGCTAACCAATTCCTGCACCACGACGGCCAGACGTATGGTATCTTGCGCTATGCCCTGCCGTAAGCGATAAGCAAGCGCGCGAGCTGTCCAGAGCGAGGCCCAGCAGCGTTTGACGGCTTTCAAGAGCATGACCTCTCCATGGATATTGAGATACGTCTCCTGCTGACCGGCAAAAGACATTTCTGGGAGATCTTCAGCGGTGGCCGAGGAGCGCACGGCTAGCGCGCTATCGCCGTGGCCAAGCTGCGCATAGGCCTGACAGATTGCCTCGGCAATTGCGCCGGGCATCATATTCTGCATAAAAAGCTGCTCTATCTGGCTCGCAGCCTTTTCGAGGGTATCGGGCCTGTCAACCTGGGCGGCAGTGGCAGCTTCCAGAATGGCCTCCTCAAGCCTGTTCTCGCTTACAAAGCGCTGGTAGGCTTGCGTAGTAATGTGAAAGCCGGGAGGTACAGGCAGACCAGCCGCGCTGAGCCGCGCTAATGATGCTCCTTTTCCCCCTACTTGTTCCAGTGTGGCCGTGGTGTCATCTAGCGCCAGAATGAGTGGGCTATCCTGTTCATTGCTCATGACAAATTTCTTCTTTCCCTCGCAGGACTGGTTAAGAGTCGCAAGTAGAGCGGCCCTGTCCGCTTTTCCAGGCTGCTCTACTTGCGACAGATTGCTATCTTAACAATAAAATGACCATTTGTGGTTATCTGGTCATGTATTTATGTTCAAAAATGTACAGCAGAGAGGGCCAAAAGTCAAGGGATGTGCCCTTCCTCAAATCT
Source organism: Ktedonosporobacter rubrisoli (assembly GCF_004208415.1). Lineage (GTDB taxonomy): Bacteria > Chloroflexota > Ktedonobacteria > Ktedonobacterales > Ktedonobacteraceae > Ktedonosporobacter > Ktedonosporobacter rubrisoli. Next base: position 2,370,835 of record NZ_CP035758.1, read on the forward strand.
CATATCTGCTATAGTTGGCGAATATGCACAGTTGTGTCGGCGGAGCAAGAGGCGATATATTTGCCACCTGGTGATAGGGCTACCATATTTACCCTGTCGCTATGGTCTTTATATGTAGCGATGATCCTGGCGTTAAGCGCATTCCAGACCTGAACTGTTGTGTCATAAGAGCCGGAGATGATCCGCTGCCCGGCGGGGAGCCAGGCGATAGAAGATACTACATCTGTATGCCCAGTATAGAGAACTGAACGGCTGCCATTGCTGGCATTCCAGACCTGGACCGTCTTGTCATACGAGGCAGAGGCAACGGATTTACCATCGGGGGACCAGACTACTGCTGTAAGTACATCTCTATGGCCTTCGTATATATAGCCAGCGCTATCGTTGCTACTATTCCAGATCTGGACAGTCTTATCATCGGAGCCAGAGGCTAGCAGTCTGCTGTCAGGGGACCAGCTTACTGTATTTACACCGGCCTTATGCCCCCTATAGGTAAAGGTTCGGCTTCCATGTAAGGCGTCCCAGATCTGGACCGTGTTATCGTCAGATGCTGAGGCAAGGTGTGCGTTATCCATGGACCAGGCGACAGCATTCACGATGCCACTATGGCCTCGATACGTATAGAGCGGGTTGCCATTGAGGGCATCCCAGACCTGTACGGTATGATCGGCCGAGCCGGAGGCGATGTGCCGGCCGTCAGGAGACCAGGCGATTGCATTCACTGGACCACTGTGTCCCCTATACGTGAACGCCGGGCTGCCATCATGAGCATTCCAGACCTGTACGGTATGGTCGGCCGAGCCGGAGGCGATCTGTTGTCCATTGGGAGACCAGGCGATTGCGAGTACCGCAACATTTTCCTTTTTTGTATAGAAAAACGAGGAGGGCTGGGGCGCAGGATGTTGAGGGCGCGTAAACCATATAATCCCTGCTCCAGTCATTCCGGCAGCCGCTAAACCAGCTGCACCGATCAACACCCTACGCCGCTTGATGCCTCTCTTATCTGAGCCTTGAATGGGCGAGGGCTTTATGGATGCTTGCTTGTTGGTTGAGTTATCTATATCCTCTGGGGCGCGAGAAGCTATCTGTCGAGCCTGTGACTCTTTTTGCGTACTAAACTCGCTGCTTTGTTCCTCTTGAGAAGCCAGTTCCAGGGCCTGCGCAAAGGCGAGCACTGAACTGAAGCGCTCCTCCGGATTTTTGGTAAGCGCTGTAAAAATGACCCGTTCGACAGCTTCGGGCAGCGTTGGTACCTGCTCAAGCAGCGAAGGCGGAGGCGTAAGCGAGTGCTTAATAGCAACCTCAGTGAACGAACCTTGAAAGGGCCGTGTGCCGCTAAGCCATTCGTAGGCCACCACGCCAAGTGAGTACTGATCACTGGCAGGGCGCAGGTGGGCATTAATCTGCTCGGGGGCCATGTAGCTGATAGTTCCAGCCATGTCTCTGGTGCTCTGATAGTGCGAGCTCTGAGCGATTAGGGCGATACCGAAATCGCTGAGCAATAACTCTTTGTTGGCCCCAATGAGCATATTTTCCGGCTTGATATCACGGTGGACCAGCTTGCGTTCATGAGCAAATTGCAGTGCGCTAGCCGCTTGCTTTATATATTCGATCACGGTGGGCAACGGCAGTCGCGTCCCTTTGGGATGGCGCGTGCGCAAAGAGCCGCCCGGGGCATAGGCCATAACCAGAAAAGGAGTTTGATCATCGATACCGAAGTCCAGGACGCGAACAATATTGGGATGAACGAGAGCCGCCAGCGTGCGTGCTTCCTGGAGGAACAGGTCGAAATCGCTCTGACTAATATGTGTATGGAGCAGCTTGATGGCAGCCTGCGTCCCTAAATAGCTATGCGCACCAAGATAGACTTCTGCAAAGCCGCCCTCGCCTAACAGGCGTAAGAGACGATAATTGCCAACCTGCTGCCCTGCTCGATCTGTCATCTTGGAGCTCCTTAGTACAAGAGATGTGTTGATTAGGAAAAGAGGTATGGATAATATCGGGAGTAATATAACATAAACTTCTCTGTTCTACCAATACGGCACAGAAGTTCCTTCCCTCCATGTGGTGCAACTTGATAAGCGGGACGCGCGTGAAACAAGTAGAAGGGGAATGCTCTTCTTTGGCTTAATGTCATTCTGATTTTCGTCTTGTATTGCTCCTGCCAAGTTTAGCCTGAGGCTGCTGGCCAAGGCTATTCATGGGTGCATATCCTTAGCAGACAGAAAGGAATAATTGAGATGTTTGAGGGTTTCCAACTTTCCAGGCTTGAGACGCGTGAAGCAGTAATCAGGGTTCGGCATGGTGGACATGGGCCTGGCCTCTTGCTACTGCATGGACATCCTCAGACTCATGTGATGTGGCATAAAATCGCTCCTCGCCTTGCGCAGCACTTTACCGTCGTTGCTGCTGATTTGCGAGGATATGGGGAGAGCAGCAAGCCAGCGACGACACCTGATCATGAGCCCTATTCAAAACGTGCGATGGCGCGCGATCAAGTCGAAGTTATGCAGCAGCTAGGATTTGAGCGGTTCTGTGTCGTTGGTCACGATCGAGGCGGCTATTGCGCTTATCGCATGGCCCTGGATTATCCCGAACGGGTCTTGAAGCTTGCAGTATTTGATAATATTCCTATAGGCGAGGCCTTCCGGCGTACGACAAGGGAATTTGCCCTGGGATGGTGGCACTGGTTCTTCTTTGCCCAACCCGATCTACCTGAGCGCTTGATTGGAGAAAATCCTGACAATTACTATCGCTGGGGAGAGCGTATGCGTGACAAGCTGCCTGCCTACTTTGCGCCCGAAGCTGTGGCAGATTACCATCGTTGTGTGTACAATTCTGAAACGATTCGTGCTATGATCGAAGAGTATCGAGCGGGAGCAACCTATGATTTTGCCCTGGATGAAGCTGAGCGAGGCAAGAAACAAATCACTTGTCCTATGCTGGTGCTCACCTGCCTGAAAGACGATCTCAAAGACTATTTTGATATTGAGGGCATCTGGCGAGAATGGGCCACAGATGTGCGCTTCCGAGAGCTCGACGCGGGCCATTACGCGCCCGAGGAGGTGCCAGACGAGACCTATCGTGAATTATCCACCTTCTTGCTGGCCCGAGAAAATCGGGAGTAACTGTTTCTCCTCTTTAGCAAGGCATTTTTCAGGGCCACAGCACAAGTCGCGCATCCTTAAGCGAAATGATGAAGCCTTGCCGATAAAGGCTGCATATGAGCGAGCATTTCTTGCTAAGTTTGCGCTGTGCGGCAAGGCCGGCCAGGACCGCTAACAGATTTGAGAACTTGACAAAGCTGCTTAACTATGATACACATTGAAGACAATATTACTATTTGCCTTGATAGAGGAATAGTACATCTTTGTTCTTGCGTACAGAGAGGGGCCATCGAGGCGCTGAAAGAGGCTCCCGCAAGCAAGATCGAACCCACCTCTGAGCACAGGCGCGATGAGTGCCTCGGGGCTCGCCCGTTAACAGAGTAGAACGAGTGCATGTAGTTAGCCAGCTTTCTGGCTGCTCTACATGTGAACGAAGGTGGTACCGCGGAAAGTACGCTTTTTCGCCCTTTGAGGGTGAAAGGGCGTTTTTTTTATGGGTTCAGAAAGGAGAATGGGGAGGATGAAACAGATATCTGAGAGTCGTGTGCTGTTTTTAGGGGCCGGCGCGATGAGCGAATCTATGATCAAGGGCCTGCTGGAAGCCCGCCTTATCCCTGCTGCGCAGATTATCGTATGCAATCGGCGTAACACAGCTCGCCTTCAGGATTTGCAGCAGCGCTATGCTGTGCAAGTTATACAGGACAAGAGGACAGCATGTCGTGAAGCAGACATGATAGTTTTAGCCGTAAAACCGTTTGACGTTGTAGCTGCCTTGCAGGAGATTGCACCCTATCTGAGCGCGCAGCAACTTATCATTTCTGTAGCGGCCGGCATCTCGACAGCTGCTATCGAAGCCTGCTGTGCTAAATCTATACCGGTAATTAGAGCCATGCCCAATACCTCCAGCTCTGTGCAAGCCTCGGCCACAGCCCTGTGCGCGGGAAGACAGGCCACCGCTGAGCATCTCGATCTCGCGCAGGATCTCTTTGCCGCTATTGGTATCTCGGTCCTTGTCGAGGAAGAGCAGATGAACGCTGTAACCGGGCTTTCAGGGACCGGACCTGCTTACTTTTATTATGTGACTGAGGCCTTGCTCGCAGCTGGCCAGGCCTGTGGACTTTCGGCTGAAACCAGTCGTGTGCTTCTGGTGCAGACCCTCTATGGTGCGGCAAGAATGCTCCAGGAGACCGGCAAAGATCCAGAGGAGCTGCGTTTACAGGTCACTTCACCCAATGGCACAACGATGGCAGGCATCGCCGTACTCGATCAAGGAGACACGCGCTTGCTGCTCAAACGCGCTGTGCAGGCCGCCACTTCCCGCGCTCTAGAGATGGGGCAGCAGATTGAAAACGCCTTTGCCCAGCTACAAGCAAGCGGCAGGAGTAGGAATGTTATACAATAAATAAAGACAACAACGGCGTTGGATCGCCTCTGCTAGTGGGCGGTCTTTTTACCAGGGAAGGCAAAAAGGTAGATTTATGGACACGACTATGGACACGACAGAATTTCTTTTTTTAGACAACAAACATGGAGCTCATAATTATCAGCCTCTAGATGTAGTGCTGGTTCGTGGGGAGGGAGTCTGGGTTTATGATGTAGAGGGGCGTAAATATCTCGATGGGCTCAGCGCTTACTCGGCGCTTAATCATGGGCATTGTCATCCGCGCCTGGTTCAGGCCTTGACCGAGCAGGCCCAGCGCCTCACCCTCACCTCGCGCGCGTTTCATACAGATCAATACTCACTCTTGCTGCAGCGCCTCACTTCATTGACTGGTTATGATGCAGCCTTAGTCATGAACTCGGGTGTGGAGGCCGTGGAGACGGCACTGAAGCTGGCGCGTAAATGGGCCTATACCGTCAAGGGTGTAGCGCTGAACCAGGCCGAGATCATTGTGGCTAACAATAATTTTCATGGGCGTACCATTACTGCTATCTCTTTCTCGACGGAGCAGCTCTATCGCAAGTACTTTGGCCCTCATACGCCCGGCTTCATCGCGGTTCCCTATGGGGATAGCAAAGCTCTGGAGGCCGCGATTACGCCGCGCACGGCTGCTATTCTGTTAGAGCCCATCCAGGGTGAGGCCGGAGTAATTATGCCGCCGGAGGGTTATCTACGCGAGGTCAGAGAGCTCTGTACCCAAAATAATGTGCTGCTCTTGCTTGACGAGATTCAGACCGGCCTGGGGCGCACGGGACGGCTCTTCGCCCATCAGTACGAGCAGATCAGGCCAGATGTGAGCATTATTGGCAAGGCTCTTGGTGGTGGCATGTATCCAATCAGCGCGATTCTTGCTGATCGGGCGCTCATGGATGTCTTCCAGCCGGGAGAACATGGCTCAACCTTTGGTGGTAATCCGCTGGGCTCGGCTGTGGCTATCGAGGCGCTCAATGTGTTGGAGGATGAGCAGCTTTGTGAAAAAGCCGACCAGCTCGGTCGCTCCGCCCTTGCCTATCTGCAGGCCAATAAGACGCCTCTGGTGAAGGAGGTACGAGGGAAGGGCTTGCTGATTGGCATTGAATTGCTTCCCGAAGCTGGGGGAGCACGCCGCTTCTGCGAGAAGCTCAAGGAGCGGGGCGTGCTCTGTAAGGAGACGCACGAATCAGTGATCCGCTTCGCTCCACCGCTGATCATTGATAAGGCCACGCTCGATTGGGCCCTTGGCGTTATCGTCGATGTGCTGCGCGAAGGCTAGCTTAGCGTGTGGGATAGCGTTACACGTGCGTCAGCAAGCATAGGCCTGGTCAGGATCGCCAGCTAGCGGCGCGGAAGATCTTGACTTGATAGAGGCTGCTGGCCTTGCCCAAAGCGCTCAAGGCCAAAGGCGCGAATCAATGCGGGAGTCTGGCCGCTGAGGACCAGTCCGGCAATCGTCCGGCCGGTAATTGCACACAGCTCAAAGCCCTGCCCATTGTGCCCAGTTGCCAGTATGACGTTATCCCAGCCGGGAGCGCGTCCCAGGATCGGTACACCATCAGGTGTGCCGGGACGCAAACCGGCCCAGATATTCACGATGCCCGCCTTCTCAAATTCGGGGACGATATGCATCGCGCTGTTAAGGACCCAGGCCACGCCACCAACTGTATTGCGCTTATCGTAGCCTACGCGCTCAACTGTGGCGCCAACATAGATCGTGCCATCGAGCTTGGGCGCCATATACACCTCTTCTGAGAAGATTGCATGCCTGAGCGGCGTTTGCATCTGGCGTAGCGAGAGAATCTGGCCACGGACTGGCTCGACGGGAATCGCTACGTCCAACCACTCACCGCAGCGCGCAGACCAGGCACCGCTTGCGATTACCAGTTGATTGCAAGCGATGGTCTCTCCGGCGACTGTCTGGATTCCCGTGACACGTGCGCCGTCGCGCTGAAAGCCCTTGACTTCTGTATGTTCCTGGAAACGTACACCAAGCTGGCGGGCTGCCCCAGCAAACGCTCTGGTCAGGCGCTCTACCTTCATGCTTCCTTCTTCTGGAGTATGGAGGGCTGCCAGCGCGTGCGGACTGAGCAAGGGTTCCATCTCGCGAACCTCGTCGCCCGAGAGCCAGTTCACACGTGCGCCGTGCTCTTCCCAGAGCTGCTTAAAGTGCCGGAGCTTCTCAACTGTTTGTTCCTGCGTTGCCACGTGCAGAGCCCCAACCTGCTTATATTCCACGTCGATGCCACTTGCCTCTTCTAGCTCCGGGATGAGCTCAGGATACAGCCGCCAGCTGGCCAGCAGCAGATCGGCAAAAGGCCCGGGCTGATTGATATTGCCGAGGGGAGAGAGCAGTCCAGCCGCCGCACTTGATGCCTCGGCTGCTACCTCTTCCCTCTCTATGACCAGGACCTCAGCGCCGGCTTTACGTAGGTGGTAGGCAATCGAACAGCCAATTACGCCACCGCCGATAATAACGATATCAGGTGTCTGAGCCATATGGTGCAATCCTTCCTCAATCAAAAATAAATGCTTAGCAAGCCTCTCATCTCAGTCGACGGGGCGCTCAATATATTGGCTCTCTTGCTCTTCCCTGATCTGTCTGTGTCTCCGCGACCGGATGGTAGTTTTTCCCTCTACGGCTCGCAATAATGCTTACGCTGTTTTTTTTGCATAATCAGGGAGCAGGTTTGCATTCTGTTTTCAATAAGGTGCGAATAGAGCCAGGATACAGACCGAAATGAGAATCCTAAAACTATCATACAACATCGGCGTTGCCGCCGCGCTTTTTCCTTGTCTCTCTGGAAGCTTGATAAAGCTTGTGAGTACTATCTGTTCATCCTGCAACACTCTCCACCTGCTTAATTGCACTGAGTATTGGGTATAACAAGGCTTATGGTGCCTTGCCATATGGAGGGTACCCAGGAAAACTGATCTTAGATGAACGCCTTTTTGCCTTGACAAAAGAGAAGCTGCATTCTATACTGAGCTATAATTAGAAATATATATGTCAGCCTCCTGGTTCCGCTAGAGGGGTTGGCCGTGTGTCGAACGTCAGACCCGGCATCTTACAACTCTACGATGGTCTCCATCGATTCGTAGAAGATGCGCGTCTGGCTTTTTTGTTGCCCATTTTCTCGGATCATGGAACATCGATTCGCGAGAAGGAGGACATTCTATGACGCACAGACGACCTTTCATCCTTACAACGAATCCCCACGCTGCGCACGTACAGTTCTTTGATGGGGAGAGCTATGATTTACTGGCGACCGTCGAAACACTTCCTCAACCCCACGAGATCTGTATTCCCTCTGATAAATCCCGCGCCTATATCTCCATTGCCTACCGGGCGGGCTGGTATGGCTTCGATCTTGGCAAGGGGCATGAGCTGATTGTGCTCGACCTGGAACAGCGCCAGATCGCAGAGGTTATTGATCTCTCTCCCGATTTTGGCCCACATGGCCTGGCCCTCGACGAGCAACGCGGGCTGCTCTACATCACCTGCGAGTCACGAGGCGGGTGTGTCCTGGTGATGGACGAAAAGTCACATGCAGTTCTTGATGCTATTCCAACCGAGGCTCCAGGCCCCCACTGGCTTGTTTTGCTTGAGAACGGCAAGAAAATCTATACGGCCAATAAAGAGACTCCGCATGTCTCGGTGATCGATACCGAACGTCGCGAACTCGTTGAGAGAATTCCCCTTCCCAACGGCTCCGAGCAGATCGCGGTCCATCCGGCTAGCGGGCTGGTCTATCTGTGTGACTACAAAGAGCCTCTCATCCACCTGATCGATCCGACCCGCGATACACGCGTTGATCAGATCCGGCTCAGCGAAATGTCAGATCACTTACTCGTGTCACCGGATGGGAAACGACTCTTTGTGTCACACGTACGCGGGATCGCGCGCCTGCGGGCGCAAGGAGTTATTGCAGACTACAAGCGTCGCAGGGCCGAGGGATCTGCGACGGCGCGCGATTGCACCCGCCTGCTCCGGGTGGTCCAGCACTTGCAAGGCTTCGTCACCTCTATCGATCTGCAGACGCATCAAGAATCAGATCCAGTTGAGCTCTCGACGATTGGCGGGTTTCTCGAACTCACGCCCGATGGGAAGCGGCTCTTTGTGGCCAACCTGGTCATGGATACCGAGAGCATGACAGTGATAGATGCCTTGGAGGTTGAACCTGGCGTCGCCAACATCTACTACGTCGCCTAAGCTGTCTGCAATAGCGCTCGCATGAAAAGGAGTTTGTTTATGATTGTTATTACCACCCCGACAGGCACTATTGGAAAGCAAGCCCTCGATCATGTTTTAAAGGCTGGAGAGTCAGTTTGTGTGATTGTTAGTGATCCGACCGGGCTTGCCCTTGAAGGTCATAAGCGCGTAGAAGTCATCAAGGGTTCAACTGACGATGCCGAAGTCGTCAACAAAGCATTTGCTGGTGCAAGTGCTGTCTTTTGGGTTGTGCCACTGGATGAAGGCGCTGACAACCTGGAACGTCACTATTATAAGTTCAATAAGATAGCTGCAGACGCGATCAAGGCCCAGAATGTACAGCGAATAACTGCTTGAAGTACCTGTTAATTCGGCATCGATTGTTGGAATAATTGCACTGGCTGTTATACCTGGCATCACCCTCATCTCCATGGGCAACGGCAACAGCATTAAGCAAGGGCTGAGGCATTTTTAGCCCTTGCTTCCCATAGGGAACTAAATGCCGTCTGCTAGCGTCCCTACAGTGAGAGATGTATCTTTGCCTACTTCACGTCAGGAGAAAAAAATGAGGGTTGGAAAGCACCTATTACTTATCTTGTCGATGGCCTTGCTCGTGGTTGGCTGTGGCTCTACCGAGCAGGCTCATGCGCAGAGCCAGGCCCAGCATAACAACAGTTTGACTAAACTTCAGATCAAGCTGTTCGGACCTGGCGAAACAGCGCCGCTTAAACGCGTCGTCATAAACGATCAAGAATTGATCCAGAAGCTTTATGCGCAAGCGCAAGCGCTTCCAAAGCCACAGAAGGATAGAATATGTACTATGCAATTGGGTCTATCTTATGCGCTTAGCTTCTGGAATGGGGATAAGCTTGTCGAGATGATGGTAGCCAACAGCAGCGGCTGTGGCGATCTCATGCTCAGCAGCGGCGATTGGCGGCAGCCAGACCGGCAGTTCTGGCAAGTATTGCGTCAGGCTTACGATAGTGCCGCTGGCGTCAAGCAGCCTGATTCTCTAGCCGTGGTACGCTATACAGATAAGACGCAACCCCCGCTCTATGCCCGCGTCACCTCAGCATCCCAGGTGCAAAAATTTCTTACGGCGTTACATCAGCTTCCTCGGCAAGCGGATCAATGCGCGCCGGTTGGTATGCCTTTTGACGATCTTTACTTCTTCGAAGGCGAGAAGATGTTGCGTGTGCAGATCTTCAAGGGAGCCTGCAAGGCCGTCCGCATTATGTCGGAAGAGGGGTGGCGAACAATGGATCAGACAGTTGAGCAACTGCTTGAGCAGACCCTGGCGACCACAAGTTTTGCAAAGGCAATTCCTGATCGCTTAGAGATGAGAATTGCTTTTACTAAGCACGGGCAAGACAATGGCCTTACCTTTATGGATCTGGGCCATAATAATGAGGAGCTGCAGCGCGTCAGGAAAATATACGATGTAACATATGCTCTGCCCCTCTTGCCCCTTCGGAATGGCAACCATGAGAGCTGCCCTGCATCCGGTTCTCTCAAATACTATATGCTTATCTTCTCACAGGGTGGGGCCTGGCTGACGACCGCCATCGCCTATGAAAATTGTGAGCCGGTCCAGCTCAATACCGTGGGAGCAACTGGTATCCCTCTGCGCCAGGCTACTCAGGAGTTCTGGTCATTGGTGAGGCCAATAGGCGTCCAATAATATTGCAGGCTTGATTTTTATCAGCCAGGACAAGCAGGTAGCCGAATCCTTATTGGCTGCCTGCTTGGTACGAGAAGCTTGGAAATATGCGTACCGGGTGGATTGGAGCCAGATAAGTGTTTGCTGGGAAGCTAGAGATCAGCTATAGGCTGCCGGTAAGCTTTGAAGATCGATAGCTTGTCCCCATAGGCGCATTATTACGCGTTGACTGAGCGCAAGATCGCCACTCGTCCAGAAACGCTCCCGGCCCGGCTCCGAAGTAAGGTTTGCCAGTCCATGAGTATCCAGGATATGCTGTACCTGACGAGCAACCGCCCTGCCTGTATCGATAAGGGTGATCGCCGGTCCGACGACATCAGTGAGCAAGGGGCGCAGGTGTGGATAATGCGTCGAGCCGAGCACGATCGTATCGGCTCCGGCCGCTAACAGAGGGGTTGTATATTTTTTGACAAGCGCTCTGGTTTGTGGGCCGTCCAGATCACCATTCTCAATCTGCTCAACCAGGCCCGGCGCCGTCTGTGTAACCAACCTGACATCCTGCCCGAAGCGTTTGAGGAGCGAGGAGAAGCGCGTGCTCTCCGAGGTTGCCACCGTCACCAGGATACCGATAACTCCGGTTTTTGTCGCAGCCACTGCCGGCTTAATCGCCGGTTCCATTGCCACGATCGGCACACTAAAATTTGCGCGCAGCACTTCTGCCGAAGCTGCTGTTGTCGTGTTAGATGCGATGACCAGCAGCTTGATGCCCTGCTCAAGTAAAAAGCTTGTCAAAAGGAGCGCACGCTGTTGAACATACTCAAGAGTTTTATCGCCATAGGGCGCATGACCTGAATCCGCAATATAGAACAGGTGCTCATGAGGTAGAAGAGCGCGGATCTCGCGCAATACTGAGAGACCACCCATTCCCGAATCAAAAACCCCAATCGGCGCAGATGTATTCATGTGCTTAGTATAGCACAACTCCCGGCTTTACTGGCTCTCGACCGAGCTGGGGCTTTATCTTCCGCAAAGTAGATGCTTTTATACTTCTTGCCAGGTTAATATGTTAACGTTCTAGCTTATCTCAAGAAAAGTACCAAAAGATCGAATTGTGATCTTTTACCTTGCCAGAATTTATTGATATACTTATAACAATTGCATTCATATAAATCAATTTATTGGCTTATTTAAGGAGGTAGAAGTCAGTAATGTTCAGGGATAGGCCACGACTATATGGTTGGTATGCGCTACTGTTTCTGGCTTGTGCAATCTTGCTTGGAAGCGGTCTGTTAGCATGTACAACCTCTTCTACCGGCAATGGATTGCCCACGCAAGCTCTTCCAACGCTCTCCCTTAACACCACGCCTACAGCCCAGATACAACAGCCTTATATCGCTTCAGTTCCAGGGCCGGGATGTGCTAAAGGGGCTAATTGGGGGATCGGAGGTCGCTATAAAACTATTGTTACACCGACAGCATCTGCTGACCTGGGCACAAATGTTATACCAACAGGGACGCCAGGGCATAAGACTGTCAACGATGATTCGACAGTCACAACCTGCAAATCAGATGGCTTACTGGTTCAGCACAACGCTCACTATGACTCGTATGCGACGGTTATATATGAGAGTCAAGCTAAACCTCTGCCTCGTCATTTTCGCACGCAAATTACTGCCACGATTGTTAATGGTACGGATGCGGCAAGCTTTGATTTGGGGGTTCGCAATCAGAATGAGAATGCTTTAAGTGGTCAAGACAATGGCTATGGCAATGATTCTATTGAGGTAAAGACAGATGGAAGCTGGAGTACTGGCCGTACAAATGATACAACTGATGACACGGATGTAGTATTCAGCAAAGGTTTTGTTAAACCTGCCAAAACCTTTACGCTGGCTGCTGAAGTTGATGGACCACGCATGACCTTCTGGATTAATGACCAGAAGATTACCACAATCGTTGATGCGACATACCCCGACAGTTACGGAATCAATTTTGGTATTTCCGATTTTAAGGCTAAGAGTCCTCCTGCGGCTCTCTTCTCACATTTTGTCTATATGCCGCTTATCGATACACATTTAACTAATAATAACCTGCTGGCGACTGCGACAGCTCAGGCCAGTAAGGACGCTCAGGCCAGCTATACCGTGGCCACACCTGGCTTTGGCTGCGATCAAGGTCCGGGGCAATGGCAACCAACCGTCGAGAGCCGCGATTATGTCACTGCTCATTGTCAGTCGCAAGGGTTGGCACTATCTCAGCCAGCCAATACAAAATATATCGGCAATGTGGCTTTCTATGGGCTTAACGGCAATTTCCCTGAAAATTATAAAGTGAAAGTACAGATTGATGTGAGCCAGCTTAATAATGGCTGTGCCGGCTTGCAAACCCGGATGAGCACGCGAGGAGCAGGCTATGCTTACTTTGTCTGTTCGAATGGCTTCTGGCAAATCTTACTGTATGATGGGCATAGCAGCGAGGGGCGGCGCCTGGCCCAGGGAAATGTAGCTCAACAGGGAATCTATACGATGGAGGCAACTGCAAATGGCTCTACCCAAAGCCTGGCTCTCAATGGAGCTCAGGTAGCTCAGCTGGATGATAAGACTTTGAGCCAGACAGATTATGTTGAGTTATTGATTGATGGGCAAGGCAACGCCGGCACTGCAGTATTCTCCAATTTTATCTTTACGCCCCAACCGTAAGTTTAGAGTATAGAATTGCTGATGCTTGTTCATTGAGAGAATGAACAAGCACTGCCCCGGTTAGTAATGTTGATGGGATAACAGATCAGGAAGCCTATTTAATCAAGGCTCTGTAAAGTGCAAGACATATAAGAAAAAAGCTGCTCAGGCTAGCTGTGATGAGAATAGTAAGGAAGATCAGAAATTATCAGGTAAATTCAACGCTCTGGCGGCTCGCGCTTTTTGGCGTTTGCGAAAGTTTCTAACCTTGGAGATCGAGCCGCAGGAGCGTCCTTGGGGTCCTGAAGCTGTCATGAGGCACCAGATCTTATTCTTATTCTTGGTGTGATCGTAAAAGACCCATTGGCAATCCGGGCACGCCTTCACGCGCGTCCAGGTAGAGTGTGCGATAGCTTCCACGACCAGTGCTAGCACCTCTGCACACAATCTACACCCCTCTTTCCCTGCTGGCCTATACTTGAGAAGAGGTATTTCATCTGAGTCTGGTGTGAGCACGACTTCGACTGGCTGCCTGACCAACCACTTATTCAGGCGCAGAATGTCACCTGTCCCTAGGATACTTCGTAGATCAGCACGCAGTTGGCGCACCAGTTCGGGTATGATGGAGGCTGCTGAGTCCGCGCCAGAAGCCTCGAAGTGGGTAGCGTAAAAGTGCTGCATGGCTTCAAGAGATGCGAACTCATCGATTGGTTCGCGCGTGTCGTTAGGAATTCGCCATGTGTTGAGAAAGGTGCGTACTATCTCCAGTGTTCCAGGGGCTTCCTGGCTATCTTCTTTGCTCATGTTAACCACCTAAATGATTTAGCATTGATTTTTTGTAAGATTGATGTTACTATCATAACATGATTGCCGGTTAACAACAATGGAGGTTTGCGATGGAATCTTATATATGGTGGGTTCCTCTAGCACTGCCGGGCCTTGAGCAGTTACGCCTTGTGGAGAACGAGACAGATGTTATCGCCGATAGCATTGTACTTGGCGTCGAGGGAGCTACTCCTTTTCGTCTCTGGTATCAGGTGCGGATGGATAACAACTGGAACATGCGAGGATGCCTTCTCCAGTCAGGTGGGGAAAAAGATCAGGCCGTGCATCTGTATACTGATGGTCAAGGGCACTGGACAGATGCCACAGGTGCTACACGCTCAGAACTGGATGGTTGCCTCTATATCGATATTTCCTGTACTCCTTTTACAAACACGTTACCCCTTCGCCGCCTGGCACTTTCACCGGGAGAGAGCGCTGATCTTCAGGTCGTCTATATTGCTATTCCTGATCTTTCTATCAGCCCGGTTCGTCAGCGTTATACTTGTCTTTCCCGTACAGCTTCTGGTGGAATATACCGCTATGATGGCCTGGAACGCAATTTTACCGCCGATCTGCCAGTCGATGTGCGGGGATTGGTCATAGACTATCCAGGACTCTGGAAGCGCGTGGAGATGAGCTTGCCTGTACATGGCTTGCCTCAGTGAACTCTGGCGATTATGACATCTTTTGCCATATTTCCTTGCTAATACTTTCAAGGAGCAGGGATAATAAGTTAGATGTATGCGGGCTGGATCGCTGCTCAAGCGTTGCTACGACATTTACAAACAGAGCATCAGGCTGTTTACCCGTGCGCCACTTGTCAGTTGCAGATTTATATGCTATATTTGATCTAAGGATATATATCAATAGATCGAGAAAATGCAAGAGATTAACATTGATCCCAAAGAGCCGCAGCCGCTGCATCAACAGATTGCTGAGCAGATCAAATATCGTATCGAGATGGGCCTGTGGAGGCCGGGAACGCGCTTGCTCCCAGTGCGTGAGTTCGCCGGGGAGCTAGGCGTCAACTACCATACGGTGCGCGTTGCCTATCAGGAACTTGAGCGCGCGGGATATATTGCCACAGCTCCCGGGCGTGGTACCTATGTGGCCGAAAACCCTCCACACGTCCCGGCCGATGTTGCCAGTAATTTGCGCGATCTCATTGATGAGACGCTGCTTATGGCCGAACAGGCGGGTGTGCCGGCAAAAGTTTTCGCTCGCACGATTTATGCGCGGGCCCAATCATTTGTGGCACCCGCGCAGGATGTGCGCATCCTTTTTACCGAGTGCAATCGGCCCGACCTTGAGTATCATGCGCGCACGATTCGCGAGCATACCGGTGCGCCAATCACCGCGCTCCTACTTGATGAGTTACAGGCTGTTGATGCAGATTTCTTCAGGCAATTTGAGGTGATTGCTACGGTGCTCTCTCACGTTGCGGAACTGCAAGAGCTTGTGGGAGAAAGCAGGAACGTGCTGGGGCTGATGGTTGAGCCATCTTATGAGGCTGTGCTGGCTGAACTGGCCCCTCTGCCTGAAGATACGCCTGTCGGACTCATCTGTGCTACCCAACGCCTGGCCAATAATATGGAACGGATGTTGCGCGGAACCGGCCTGGTGCATTTGCAGTATCTTCCGGTAGGCTTAGATGAGCCGGAGAAGATGGCAAACGTCTTTGCGCATAGCGAGCATCTCTATGTCTCGCGTATCGGCTTGAGCGTGCATCAGGGTCGCTGGCCGCAGGATAAACCCATCCACGAGTATGTTACGCGCCTTGACGCGTCGGGACTACGTTTATTGCGCCAGCACATCGCGCAAATTCGTGCGGAGCATGCTGAGCGCTCGTAAGCCGACTCAAAATTGTTTTAAGCTAAAAGATAGGAAGGAACGCATTATGCTGATAGCACATCAGGGCAAGAGCCCGCGAATTCATCCTACTGCTTATGTGGCGCCAACCGCGCTGATTTCGGGCGAAGTAGAGATAGGCGCGCACTGCCGTATTCTGCATGGGGCGGTAATCACGGCTGAGGGTGCAGCCGTGACGATCGGTGAGCACTGCCTGGTCATGGAGCAAGCCGTGCTGCGCGCTGCCGGAGGAAAGCAGCGCTCTTTTCCTCTTGTGCTCGGCAATCATAGCCTGGTTGGTCCTCACGCCTACCTGGTCGGCTGCACGATCGGGCAGAACTGCTTTATTGCCACCGGGGCGCTGGTCTTCAATAATGCGCGCATTAAGGATAACTGCACAGTAACGCTGCAAGGCATCGTGCATATCGGCACGACGCTTGAGGAGGGCCAGCACGTCCCCTTGCAGCATATTGCCATCGGGACACCGGCGAGGATCTTTCGTCCCGGCGAGACCGAAGCGATGATGGCGGCGCTGCATAAAGAAGGCTTTAAGCATGTCGTCCTGGGCATGGATCTCACTAAGAGAGGCCAGGAAGCTATCGAGGAATATCGCCTGGGCCTTGAGCGCTATACCCAGGCCCTTGCTGCCCATCAGCAAGATATCATCCTTGAATCGGCCGATTGAGAAAGTTAGGCTAAGGTTGGGTCTGCTTTTGCGGCTCTACGACCTGTGACTTTCTCTTTGCCCGCAGCCAGGCTACGAATCTGTGCAGATAGCTGCCCACAAGCCAGGTATTGGGGAGCAGAACAAGTATGCCGATCGCGAGTAAGGCCATGGCTACCCAGAGCTCTGCGTGGAAGAACTCGTAGCCAAGCGTGGCGCCAAATGTGGCCCATAAGAACAAGCCAAACATGAATCTGGCCCAGAACAATATTCGCTCTTTTGGGCTTAGGGACTGGAAGATCTCATTTTTGTAATAAGCCAGGCGTGAAAAGAATAAGGTGGCAGCTACTACCAGAAAGCTTATTACGCCTGAAGCCGCCTGTCCATGAGTGTATATAAATGTGCCCAGGAGGAGCAGGCCGGGGAGCGAGATCCAGAGCGGTGGCACCCCCAGGGCCTGTTGAAGGCTTTTCAACGCGTGCTGGGCTTCCTGCATGCTGGCCAGGCGCAAGGCCGGATCTCGTTCCAGCATATGGGCGAGGAGTTGCCGGAGGAGAGGCGGGATAGGGCAATCGGACGGTATACCTGTCATATGAATATCCAGCGGCTCCTTGCCAGTGATCAGCGTTTGCAGCGTCGCTCCCAGCCCGTAGACATCGCTCTGGGGCGTTGTCTGCGCCTTGCCATATTGTTCAGGGGCGGCATAACCAGGCGAGCCCAACACGCCAGTATCTCTACGTGAGCCTTCTCGATAGCGCCTGGCAATCCCAAAATCGATAAGGTAGACGTGATTAGTGCGTGTGAGCATGATGTTGGCAGGTTTCACGTCACGAAAGATGATCGGTGGATCTTGCGTGTGCAGGTAGTTCAGCACGTTGCAGAGGGCAAGGCCAATGGACACGACGTCGCGCAGAGGCAGGCGCCCGCCAGGAAACTTTGCCAGCCGATCTTCAAGCGTCTCGCCGGCGATGTAGTCCATCACAATATA
The DNA here is from genome assembly GCF_004208415.1 of Ktedonosporobacter rubrisoli. GTDB lineage: Bacteria > Chloroflexota > Ktedonobacteria > Ktedonobacterales > Ktedonobacteraceae > Ktedonosporobacter > Ktedonosporobacter rubrisoli. Next base: position 2,388,232 of record NZ_CP035758.1, read on the forward strand.
CCAGTGCTCGGGATCGGTAAAATGATCGTAGAGGCGGGGCAGGCTCTTATGGTAGAGCGCTGAGAGCAGCGTGATCTCGCGATTATAGGTATCGGTGGCCTCGATTTTTTCCTGGGCGCTCATGGCTGCAAGATTGATCTGCTTGACGGCTACGAGCTTACCATGACGTTGCTCGTCTCTGGCTTTGTAGACGAACGCGAAACCGCCCTCGCCAACTTTCTCTAGCAGGCGATAGCGCTGCTGTAATAAGGAGCCGGAATCGACACTTGCTCCTCCCTGAGCTTGAAGAACATGCATGGCTTTGCCACACTGTGGGCAAAAGCTGCTCTGATCCGGCAGGGTCGTTCCACAGAAATCACAGACAAGGGCTGCGCTCATGGCTCAAATGCCGCGCCTTTCGTAATCTTCTGCTTATTTAACAATTAGTGCGCTTGCTAATCATATCGTAGTGCATGCGCGTTTTGAAGTCAAGATGCTAGTCCATTTTTGAGATGAGAAAGTTAGGCTAAGGTTGGGTCTGCTTTTGCGGCTCTACGACCTGCGGCTTTCTCTTTGCCCGCAGCCAGGCTACGAATCTGTGCAGATAGCTGCCCACAAGCCAGGTATTGGGGAGCAGAACAAGTATGCCGATCGCGAGCAAGGCTATGGTTACCCAGAACCCTCCGCTGAAGAGCCCATAATTAAGAGTGGCGACAAACTGACTCCAGAAGAGCATGCCAAGCAGGAACCTGATCCAAACTGACATGCGCTCTTTTAGGCTCAGGGCCTGGAAGATCTCATTTTTGTAATAAGCCAGGCGTGAAAAGAATATGGCGGCCGCCGGGACCATCAAGCCGATCCAGCCTGATTTCATCTGGTAATGGGTAAGTACAAAGGTGCCGAGGAGGAGCAGGCCGGGGAGCGAGATCCAGAGCGGCGGCATCCACAGGGCCTGTTGAAGGCTTTTCAACACTTGCTGAGCTTCCTTTGCGCTGGCCAGGCGCAAGGCTGGATCTCGTTCCAGCATATGGGCGAGGAGTTGCCGGAGGAGAGGCGGGATAGGGCAATCGGACGGTATGCCTGTCATGTGGATATCCAGCGGCTCCTTGCCAGTGATCAGCGTTTGCAGCGTCGCTCCCAGCCCGTAGATATCGCTTTGAGGCGTTGTCTGCGCCTTGCCGTATTGTTCAGGGGCGGCATAACCAGGCGAGCCCAGCACGCCAGTATCTCTACGTGAGCCTTCTCGATAGCGCCTGGCAATCCCAAAATCGATCAAATAGACGTGATTAGTGCGTGTGAGCATGATGTTGGCAGGTTTCACGTCACGAAAGATGATCGGTGGATCTTGCGTGTGCAGGTAGTTCAGCACGTCGCAGAGGGCAAGGCCAATGGACACGACGTCGCGCAGAGGCAGGCGCCCGCCAGGAAATTTGGCCAGCCGATCTTCAAGCGTCTCGCCAGCGATGTAGTCCATCACAATATACCAGTGCTCGGGATCGGTAAAATGATCGTAGAGGCGGGGCAAGCTTTTATGGTAGAGCGCTGAGAGTAGCGTGATCTCGCGATTATAGGTATCGGTGGCCTCGATTTTTTCCTGGGCGCTCATGGCTGCAAGATTGATCTGCTTGACGGCTACGAGCTTACCATGACGTTGCTCGTCTCTGGCTTTGTAGACGAACGCGAAACCGCCCTCGCCAACTTTCTCTAGCAGGCGATAGCGCTGCTGTAATAAGGAGCCGGAACCGACACTTGCTCCTCCCTGAGCTTGAAGAACATGCATAGCTTTGCCACACTGTGGGCAAAAGCTGCTTTGCTCCGGCAGGGTCGTTCCACAGAAATCACAGACAAGGGCTGCGCTCATAGCTCAAATGCCGCGCCTTTCGGAATATTTTGCTTATTTAACAACTTATGCTCTTGCTGATCATATCGTAGTGCATGCGCGTTTTGAAGTCAAGATGCTAGCCCATTTTTGCGAGCTGAGTCCTGACGGTAGCCTGGATCAGTAACTTTTTGGCTGGTTGAGCACTTGACCTTTGGCCATAAGTTTGATATCCTTTTGGGGATAGAAAGCGAACAATACTTAATCACCTATTGGATCGCTTAAGCATACTGAAACGAGGAGACTAAGCATTGAAGATTACGACCTACAGGCACTAATAGCATCGTCAACTTATGACCTCGTCCCAAAGCGCTAAATCTGCGAGGTTCCATAGGATGAAGGCTAAAGCCTTCTGTTCGATCACTGATGAGGTTCTATTATGTCACGCCTGTATGTCGTGAAGGCTGGTAGTGCTCCTTTGCATCAGCTATATGCCAGGCTTATAGAAGGCTACCTCCTCAGTGGTTTCCATGACGAATCATCACCACGTAACGACACAGGCCCGATAAACCTCAACGACTGATCAACTCCGCCTAACTGTTTTATGATGCTATAGCGCCTCTACATTACGTCTATTCGCTGTTTCTTCTATATACAATATCGAGGTGTTTTGAATTTATGCTTTTAACAGTCAATCAGCTAACAAAGACGTACGGGGCGATTACAGTACTGAGCGAGATATCCTTTATCGTAAACGCGCAAGATCGAATCGGTATCGTTGGGCCCAATGGCGTGGGCAAATCGACGCTGTTTCGCTTGCTGACGCATAGCGAAGATGCCGATCAGGGAAGCATCACGTTTGCGCCTGGCGTCGAGTATGGCTATCTGCCGCAGGCCACTCCTGATTTTTATGGGCGTACCATTGATGAGCTGATTAAAGAAGCGGTTGGTAACCTGTATCAGCTTCAGGAGCGCATGCAGCAGCTGGAAAGTGCGATGTCGCAGGCAACGGAAGACCAGCTTCCGGCTCTCCTTGAAGAGTACAGCGAGGTCTCCACACGCTTCCAGGAGCGTGGCGGCTACGAGCTTGATTACAAAATCGATTTTGTGCTATCAGGCCTACACATCGATTACTTGCCGCGCGATCGCGATGTGCATACGCTTTCGGGAGGCGAAAAGGAGCGCATTGGTCTGGCCATCCTGTTGCTAAGTTCTCCTGATATTCTTCTGCTTGATGAGCCGACAAACCATCTGGATTTTGCTAGCATGGCCTGGCTTGAAAGCTACTTAGCGGCCTATCGAGGAGCCTTGCTGACCGTCTCGCATGACCGCCAGTTTCTCAATCGCGCGGTGAACCAGATCTTTGAGATAGATGAACATAAGCATCAATTAAAGGTTTATAGCGGCAACTATGATGCCTATGTGCAGGCCAGGGAGGCCGAGCGGGCCAAATGGGAGGAGGAATATGAGCGACAACAGGAAGAGATCAAGGCGCTGCGTAAACGCATCAGGGAGGCCAGGTTGCGCGCGAGCAGAACGCATTTTGGCCCAGCGCGCGATAATGATAAATTTGCGCGTTACTCCCATGAGCAGAGCGCGCAAAGGACTTCCGCCAGCAAGCTGCATATGGCCGAGGCCTTGCTCCAGCGCATCGAGGCTGACCCAATTCCCAAGCCGCCGGAACTGCTGCAAGGTAACTGGCAATTTAATGGCGAGCCTATGCAATCCCAGGTTGTGCTCAACTTTTCACATGTGAGCAAGCAATTTGGGACGCGTAGCCTGTTCCGCGATCTACAGCTTACCATCGCGCCGCGCGCACGTATATTGCTCACGGGTCCAAATGGAGCCGGCAAAACCACGCTCTGTAAACTGCTTATGGGGCTTGAGCAGCCGGACGAGGGCCAGATCTATCGCGCTCCTGGTGTGCGCATCGGCTACCTATCCCAGGAGCCGGCCCTTGATCCGCAGAAGACGGTAATCGAGACGTATCGCTACGATCAGGTTGGCTATGAAGGCGAGTTTGTCGGCCGTTTGATCGGCTACGGGCTCTTCCGTCTTGAAGATATGCCGAAAAAAGTGAGTCAGTTGAGCCAGGGCCAGCAGCGCAAGTTGGAGATAGCCTGCCTTGTGGCCAGGCAACCGAATGTGCTCTTGCTCGACGAACCTACGAACTATATCAGCCTGGATATTCTGGAGACCTTCGAAGCTGCCATTCTTAACTTCCCGGGACCTGTCCTTGCCATCTCGCACGATCGCTGGTTTATTGAGCGCTTTGGCGGGCAGATCTGGGAGTTGCGCGATGAGCAACTTCAGCAGCTTGATAGCGCAGACTATCTGCAAGCTGCCTGGCTGGATGCAGTTTAAGGGCGAACCCTTGACTGCGGAAATGCTTGATAGCGTGTATAGAGACCGAGCAGGCGGCTTGAGATACGGCCGCCTGCCTTCGGCTTACAACAGTAGGCTGAAGTGCAGCCGGATAAATAGTTCCAGGCCTTTGAGATACATTATTCCTGATCTGTAAAGTAAGTGGCCGACTTTCCTTTATATTTTAAAGTTAATCAGCGATATTTTCTTTAAATAAGAGTGTACATAATCCGCATTTGCCTTTATACTACTATTGATTGGGCATTGCTGATCAAGAGCAGAGCTTAGCCGAAGGCTGGGACCCTTTCGGCATCATTGATTTCGCAATGCCTCAGTTTTTTCTCCAGGTGGGATATCGCTACGTAGCCTTGCCACCTGCGCCATTTCTTCCAGCCTGGTAGCAAGCTCCACGTATCCAGGGTCCTGGCGGATAAGCTGAAGGGCGCTCATGTTCTGTACCCTCGATTTCATAGTTATCGTCTTCCCAATCCCTACAGGTTTCTGCAAGCGCAAGTCAAGTAATTGCTCCCTCTGGGAACAGCAGTATCAAGCCGAGGTGATGGGAGGAGTCCCGCAATGAGTAGCTCGACCATGCGGCGGCCATTGTAGCGCGGGTCGAGGTCTTCGCCGTGAAAAAGCAGTCCTCTTCTCCTATATGAGGCTCCTGCCAGCAGAGAAGCGGGGCTTACCTCTCAGGAAGAACAACGGGTCGTATCAGTAGAGGCGTGACCAGCTCTCTTTGAAGATCTTCGAGCGTGTATGGGACTTTCTCGATACGGTCACTCGGCGTAATCGATCCCTCGGTGAGTATGGAGGCACCAAGCCAGTGGTAATGGAGTCCTCCACAGACGCTGTGCTGTGTAGAGTCAGGAGAGTCGCAAGGTGCATCACGAAGTGCTGCTCCACAAAGGAGCACCTTACCAATGCGAAACAGGCATCCGGCCAGGTTTTGCAGCGAGCATGAACGAATCACAATATTGCGCCGTCCACTCGGTTCCATCGCCGTTCCTGGCTGTAAGGCACTCAAAGCTTCAAGCGCCTCTTGTTCCACCAGGGTCACTTCATAGGGCGTTTTTCCACCGGGCTGAGGAAGCCTTGAGTGAGTAAAGAATCGATCCCCTTCAATGCCTTTTCCAGGGACCAGATGCGCTACAGGGAGGGAAATCATGGGAGCACGGGCTTGCGGTGCAATATGGAGCGAGACGACAATCCCTGACATAAGAACCCCTTTCCTCCTCTTGGAGCGTTACATGCATGTTCTAGTTCTCTAGCTGTTCAGTATACGCACGACAGATGCACCTTGTCTACCCCTGCACGTTGGGAAAACAGACCGAACGCATGCGAGACGCGCTACGGGTCATTCCACACGGTGACTGGAATCGTTATAGCCTGACGTGAGAAGTGCCAGGGCCTCGTCGAGCCAGGTACGCACTTGTTCTCTGGTCAGCAATTGCATTTCATACCAGCGTTCTAAGGGATAGTGGGCCAACAGATCCGAGAGCAGTTGCTCCCGATTGAAGGTTTCCAGGCAAAACTGCCCTGAGTGGACTAATGCCCCTAGAGAGGTCAACAGAAAAAAACGGACTTCTATTTCTCTCCTGGACATCTTACACTCTGCTTTCTTTCCTTTCAAAGGGGGCAAGTCGTCGCTCTCTGGAGTCAGTTGGTACTGATAGATGACAGGCAAACAGCTTACCACGCACTCCAGCACAGCCAGATCCCCACAGGCCACGATGCAGGAACCATCCACTCATCTGCACATTCCGTTCAGATAGTGGACGCCACCTGGATCGACCGTCATCCAGTGCAACCATAAGCGGTGGGAAGTTCCAGGGAATGATCTGTCCTACCACTCCTATGGGTTCACACAGCGTGTAGGCAAAATACTGCCCTGGCGTCGAAAGAGGAATGGTATTGTCTTCGATCTTGGTAGCCCAGCCCGCCATATAGCGGAACAGATCGATAGCCAGGGGAAGATCAGCCACACGAGCCACGGTTAGAGGCTTGCCATTGTCGAGAGATTCAAGTTGGGCAAATGCTTCCGTATGTTGTTCGAGCAGATCCGCGAGCTTGTTGATCAGGCGTCCGCGCAGAGATGGTGTCATTGTCTTGCGCCAGGGACCGTCGTCAAAAGCGCTGCGTGCTGCCTTGACGGCGCGGTCAATGTCCTCTTTGTCTCCTTCGGCAACATGGGCCATGACTTTCCCTGTCGCCGGGTTATAGACGGGAAAGGTTTTGCCGGAAGCGGCATCCGCCCACTGTCCATTGATCAACATTTTTCTGGGGGAAGCAAGAAACTGACTGATTTCTGGAGCGACGTTGATGTCTGTGTCTGAAACTGTCATGTTTCATCCCTTTCTGAGGTACCATCAGTAGAGTGATAGCACGTATCTCTTCAAGGAGTTCCGATTTGTGCTTCGAGAACCCTGTGCCTTGCTGAGCTGGAGCGTCCGCTTGTAGAGTGGTGGGACGGCAACAGACAGTTCAGGCGAACGTCCAATCTACGGAACATATGCACAGAGAAACAGGAAGTATCTTCCGATGAGCACAAAATGTGCCAACCAGCAACAGCAGCTGCCGGGACGATGAAGCGCAGTTCTTGTCAAGACCATCAATGCTCATCGAATGAATACTCATAAAGTGAGTATAAAAGAAAAGACCTTTGAAGTCAAGAAAAACCTGTTTCCTTGTCAGGTGCAAAGATTGGCGACTTGCAGTTCAGTGAGAGTGGAACAAAACGTCCCATCACCTGGTCAGTTGGGATCATCAAACGTGCTTTGCCATCATACGCAAAAGCCACCAGGATCGGTGTATGCGCAAAGTGTAGATCGATCTTTCCCCGACCACGATACATCGCTAGCTATCGAGGCCTTTCTGCTTTTAGAAAGAGTATTTAGTTATTGAATATACTGATAAGATTAATGTATGGTCAATTCCTGATGGAAAGAAAGCACAGAAGGATGATGAAAGTGAATGGCTCCCTATGCATGTTATTGTGAGCAGACGAATGCTCCCTTGGTAGCAACAAAGGAGCATTGAGAGCGTTGTATGATGAGCTACTCCTCGTTCCTACCCAACATGACCTCTGTTGATTTAATAATTGCCACGACAGCCTCACCCTCTTTGAGATTGAGCGCTTCAATAGAGGTTCGCGTGATAGCAGAAACGATCTCTTGCCCATCTGGAAGGGTCATAATGACTTCACCCATAACTGCTCCCAGTTTGATGGATTTAACAGTGCCCCGCAGCTGGTTGCGGGCGCTAAAGCGCATGGTCATACTGATTTCCACTTCCTTTCTGGAATGAAGGTCCCTCAAGCAAACTGCTCAGGAGCTAAGATACGTTTTTCTCTCGCTCTGAGAAGTATACACGCAAGATTCAGCGTCCTTGTTTCAGGGAACAGACCATCATCTCTTCCTCTTCATATGAGGCCTTGTAGCAGATTAAATAGCCCTGTCCTTTGCTGATTGCCTGCTAAATTTGTAGCGTGCCAGGCTGATGAGTAGTTATGGCGCTGGTGATCGATGACGTGAAGCTGCCAGGGAATAGAGCCTGGCTTCTCACAAGAGTAGAGGAAGTGGAGGTAGCCCGGGCCATCAGAAACAGCCTGATGACGCCGGGCCGGCGAGAGACGGGAAAGTGACGAACAAAGCGTGCCAGGGCGAGCTCGCAAGGGGAGAAAGCCCGGCCGGCAACTACTTTGTCGTCGGCCATCATGGCTACTTTGAAGTTGCCAGCGCTCCAAGTGGAGCAGGCGTTCCTTCAGGCGGCACGATGGCATATTTAATGCCGCGCTGCTGGCCAACCAGTTCCAGAGCGTTGACGGCTTCAGAAAGTGGCTTATTGGCGGTGATATAGTCGCGTGCTCGCACCTTACCGCTGCAGATCAGGTCAAAGGCCAGCTTGACATGTTTGGGGGTATGATGGAAGATACCTTTGATGGTCAGTTCGCTATAGTGCAGCAGTACCGTATCAACGCTAATGCTCGTGCCAGATTTGGCCCCACCAAAGAGCAGGACAAGCCCACCCTTGCGCGTCATGCGAATCGTCTTCTCCCACACCTCGGGCAGGCCCACGGCCTCGATAGCGATATCAACTCCGCGCCCTTCATCCGTGAGCGCCAGTACCGCCTCAACCTGATCGGCTACCTGGCTCACATTGATGGTCTCGGCGGCCCCAAAATGGCGCGCGGCCGCCAGGCGCTCCTCGCTGAGGTCACAGGAGATGACCCGTGCTCCCTGCAAGGCTGCCAGGTTGGTAAACATCAATCCAATCGGGCCGGCTCCATTCACAACTACCGTATCGCCCAGCTGCACATTGACCTCATCAACGCCATGCACAGCACAGGCTAGCGGCTCAAGCAGTGCAGCTTCAGCAAAGCTCAAATGATCGGGTAGCACATAAGTATTGCGGCGCACGATGCGCTCTGGAATCACAATATACTCTGCATACGCACCATTAAGATAATTGAGATTCTCGCACATGCTCTCGCGATGGATGCGACAATAATAGCATTCGCCGCAGGGAGCGCTATTGACCGCCACTACGCGTTGGCCTACCTGAAAGCGTTCCACGCCTTCGCCTACAGACACGATCGTGCCGGAGAACTCGTGACCAAAGGGACTGGGCAGCGTCTTAAAGATATTTGGGTGGCCACGCCGATAGGTCTTGAGATCGGTACCGCAGGTAAGCGCTGTTCCAATCTTTACCAGCAATTCTCCAGAGCCTGGCTGAGGTACCGGTACGTCTTCCAGGCGTGCATCTCCCGGCTGATAAAAGACGAATGCTTGCATTATTTTCCTCCTGATCTGCGTTAGGAACAATTATAGGTACAGGATGGTAGAAAACCAGCGACAAACGGCTGAGCCTGATGAGTAGGACAGCTATTGTATGTATGCTACACTGGACAAAGCCATATTTCCAGTGTAGCATGCTGCCTGGCAAGCAAATTTAAGAATTGCTGGGCTCCAGTTCCTTCTTCCCATAGTGCTGGGTCCAGAATTTATGCAACTTATCCACCTCATCGGCAGGCAAGTGAACCGGCTCACCAAGCTGTTTGGCGATCGAATAAACCTTTGCGCTATCCTCTAGTGCGTGGGCAATGGAGAAGGTGAGCGCCAGGTTAACTCCCACGACCATCACACCATGATTGCCCCAGATCACGGCTGAACGCTGACCCAGCGTATCAGCAACCAGCTCGGCGAACTCTGGCGTTCCAGACATGCGGTAGGGCGCTATCGGTACTTCGCCACCCAGGCAAAGCGCCGATTCGGCCAGGATCATCGGGAAAGGCTGATAGATCACTCCGAAGGCGGTTGCATAGGGCGAATGCGTGTGCATGACGCAGTTGATGTCGGGGCGGCGACGCAGCACAAGCGTATGTAATGGCGTCTCAACAGAGGGTTGCCACTTGCCCTCAAGCGGATTGCCGTTCGCATCCACAACAGTAATATCTTCGGCCTGCAACTGTTGATAGTCGGCTCCGCTTGGCGTGATACAGACCATCCCGGTCTCTGGATCGCGCGCGCTTAAGTTGCCCTGGGTGGCACGCACGAGTCCACTATCCTGCATTTTTCTCGCGTAACGGGCAACCTCGGCGCGTAATTCAGGCAATAACATGTGATACTCCTTTTATTTGTTGGGCGCTAGTATATTGACAACGTTCCATGTATGTTGATTTAAGCAATGTTTTCAAGGTGACTTATGTCGTTATAGCGAATCAGGCGCACCCGATCGCCAACGATACGCAATTCAGAGAGGCTGGCAGTATCCAGATCCAGGCTGCGGGCGCTGGATAGCGGCATCTCTAGAATATGGCTGGCTACCAGGCGCAGGAGCGTTCTATGTGCGACAACAAGAATACTCTGACCGGCATGGGTTGCTAATAACTCGAAAAAGAGCGGCATGGCCCGGGCGATCACGCCTTGTTGCGTTTCCCCTCCGGTTGGGCGTGCCAACCATGAGCCTCGCTGCCAGAGAGCAATAGCTTCCGGCTCCTCCTCGATTAGCTCGCTGCGCCGGCGATTTTCCCAGGCTCCAAAATCCATTTCGCGCAGCTCCTTGCGCGTGCGAAGCGGCAAGCCAAGGGCGGTGGCGATTGGTTCAGCCGTCTGTTGGGCACGCAATTGCGGGCTACAATACAACACATCGATCTGCTCGCGGCTCAGGCGCCTGGCTAGCTGTTGAGCCTGGGCCTGACCGGCCTCAGAGAGCGGAACGTCGATTGAACCGGTAAAAATATCGTGACGGCTCGTTGGTGTCTGGCCATGTCGCACAAGCAGTAAGCGTGTGCTGACCGGCTGCTCAGAACTCATGTAAAGCTCCTTTGGAACCTTGTGTAAACTTTGTCTATAGCCAGGATACAATATTCAAGTGCGTATTTTCACCTGGCCATTTGCCCTGCTGGCTTCTCGCCCGCAGCGCGTGCTGATCTGGCCGCTAAGCTCCTGGGCTTCAAGCGAGATAGCCGCGCTGGCGTAACTCATCTTTGAAACGTGAGTAGCGTTCCTCATATTGGGAAATCCAGGCAGGATCTGGCTGCACTTCCTGACTGATCTGTACCATAGCCCTGGTAGCGCTACCCAGATCTGCGTGTAAACGTCCTGCAGCCGCTAGCACTGCTACGCCCATCGCGGGATCGGCGATCGCGGGTACAACAAAGGGACGCTGGCTGACCGAGGCGCGAATGCGTAACCAGAGCTGGCTTTGCGAGGCCCCGCCAACCGCGCGAATAGCTCCCTTAACTGGCGCACCAAGCTCACCAACCACCTCAAAGGCCAGGCGTTCAACTAAAGCCACACCCTCCAGTGCCGCCGCGTAAGCTAGCTCGGCGGGTATATCCACGGAACCGGCAGGGGCAATCTGGAAGCCCTCAGCCTGTGGGGCAACGAAAGGAAAGCGTTCGCCACGCCGCACTAAGGGATAGCTGAGCAGATTTGTGGGCAAGAGAGAAGCGGCGCGGCCATCGTAAGCGGCGAGATCCACATTAGCAAAGTTGCGCGCCAGCACTTCTCCACCCGTACTGCTGGCCCCACCCGGCAGCCAACCCCGCTCAGGGTGACGGTGGCAGTACAGGCGCCCTTGCTTATCCTTAATCAGCGTAGCGCTCACGCCCTTAATTGTTAGAGTCGTGCCCAGCGAAGAGACCCAGGTCCCGGGCTCACTGGCCCCGGCCGCAAACTGCGAGGCGCAACCATCGGTCAGGCCGGCCACGACAAGCATATTGGCATTCAGACCAAGCTCGGCCGCGACTTCAGGGCGCAAAGGCGCGATAGGCGTTCCGGGAGCTACGATGCGGGGCAGTCGCTCGGCGGGGCTGGATAGTATGTGGGACAGAGCATCCGGATAGCTATCGCTGAGCAGATCGTAACCTGTTTTCAGCACATTCGTATAGTCGCTGATCCCCCAGACGTCGGTCAGCCTGCCTACCAGGTAATCGGCCTGGTGGGCAACCATGGCCGTGCGTTCCCAGGTTTGCGCCTCATGTCTGGCCAGCCAAAGCAGTTTGGGCAGGGCAAAAGAAGCATTAAAGCGATAGCCCATACTCTCAGTCAGCTCAGCCAGTTGCGTGTTGCAGATTGCCACCTCGTCTACAGCCCGGGCATCGCTATACATCAGAGCGGGCCGCAGGGGCTGATGGGCCGCATCGAGCGGAACGAAGGTTCCCGATGTGCCCGATACGCAGAGCGCTACACCGCCCTCGACAGCTATATTGGCGGCACGCAGCTGCGCACTGAGCTGAGCCAGGGCGCGCGCTGTTGCCTGCCACCATTCCTCCGGCTGCTGCTCAAAGGTTTTTGCGGCCGTAAGCAGCGCTTGCGCGGGTAACGGAACCGAGGCACGGGCCAGAACCGCTCCCTCAGCCGTCACCGCCAGGCAGCGCACGCCTTGCGTTCCCATATCCAGGCCGATAACATAACGTGGATTGCCCTTTGTCACCATGATCAGGCCAGCTTCTTTAAGTATTTACTGCCGTCTTTTTGCTCAATGGCGCGGAATGGCGTCTCCTCGCCTTTATCCAGCGCATCGCACAGAAAGCGTAACCCGCGCTCGCCAAGCGTGGCCAGTAACGTGGCCCCTGAGCGTGTCCCGAGTGCCGTCTGCGTGATACCGTAGTAACTAGTCCATTTGCGCTCATCAATATTGATCTCATAGGTATATTCGAGAGCTGTCGTAACGATTTTCGATCTATCGTAAACAATACGGTAAGTTCGACCATTGCGAGCCGTATAGTTACTCGTTTTTGCTGCCATTGTGCTGTTTTTTCCCTCCATTGTGATTGTAGGGCGCTACGGAGATAAGATATCTCGCCGTGGCCTCATCAGTAATCAGCGTCGTGATATAATTTCCGCGCAGCAGAGCTAAAAGCATGGCGTGCTTGACGCTTCCTCCGCCAATGCAGATGCGCTCTGGAATAGTCAGTAAATGCTCAAGAGGCAGGCTGATTGGGGTGAGCCTGCCATGCAAATTGAGAGCGCAGCCGTGGCGATCTAAGAAGTGTCCAAGCAGGTCGCCAACCGCGCCTTGATCGCGTAGCCAGAGGCGCTCCTCGCGGCTAATCGCATTCACACTTTCTAGCGTTGATTTCTCTGTCAAATCTCCCGCGCCAAAGAGCGCAATGCGGGCCTTTGTCGCCACGCGTAGGGTATCCTGCAGGGTCTCTTCGCGCAAGAGCAGGGACGCAACCTCTGGATCGCGCACAAACACAGGCGCCTGTAATGTATATACAGAGGCTTGCAGGCGTTGCCCTAAACGAAAGGCGATATCATAGGGGCTGGCCGTATGGATGCCTCCCTGTACCCCTCCCAAAATAGAGGCCACCGTCAAATCCTGCTGGGGCTGGAGAGGAAGCTGATCAATCGCATATCCTAGCGTCGTGCCCCAGGTAACAGCAATGATGTCGCCTTTGGTGGGAGTAAAAGCCGGAGCCAGCTCGCCTGCTAAGGCTTTTTTCTGCTCAGTCTCATTGGCAATAGTTTGTACCAGGCGTACGTTGCGCAGATTATAGCTCTGATACCGGCTCTGCAGCTGCTCTGCTAGAGATAGCAGATGCACCGGAGCATTGATTTTAATCTGGATCAAGCCTTGAGCTTTGGCTTCTTTCAATAAGCGTACGACGCGTGAACGGCTCATGCCAAGCTTATGGGCTATCTCATCTTGCGTATGATCTCGCTCATAGTAAAGCCAGGCGCAACGGACAATCTCGTCCTGTGTATAGCGCGAAGCACGTACGTGCATAACGCTGCTCCTCCCTGTTGTTGAAATCGCGTCCCTGTCACAAACGAAGAGGACAGAGCTGCAGAACGGCCACGAGCCAGTAAGCGTTACGCCTCAACGACGAAGTTGGCAAAGACCTGATCTAGCAGAGCTGCAGCAGCCTCGGGAGACTTTTGTTCAATAATGGTGTTGTAAAAGCCCGGTTGTTGCAAGGCGGTAGTGACGGCGCTCAGGAAGATCAGTTGATCTCCTGCGGCAGCCAGAACAGGGAAGATTGCCAATTGGCAATCTAGCGTTTGCGATGAATCGTCCATGGCGAGAAAGGGCAAAGGTTTTTCGACAAGAGCCATAACGAGAGCCGAATGAATCACATGCTCGGGATCAATATGGGGCAAGGCTACCGAGAAGTCACCAAAGTCAAGCCCGGTTGGATACTCTAGCTCACGCTGCTTGACTGCTTCAAGATAGGTTGGATGGACCCATCTCCGGGTGAGTAGTTCTTTATAGACGATTGCAAACAGGTCGTCTTTACTCTGCGCCGGTAGGTGCCAGAGAATGAGAACAGGCATTGTAGTACCATTAAGCGTTGTGTGAAATTCCATATATCTTGTCTCCTGAGCGTGACTTGCTCTGCAATAAATAGTGTAAAGGTTCGCCGCTACACATGAATATTGCACAGGGAAAAGCGATAAATCCCCAGCGGGAAGCCCATCCCCTCTATTCTTTTAGCCATAGAGCTTGCTAATAGATAATCAGGCTGGTAGCGCGGCTCTGCTGAGCGTTTCCACGAGATGAGCCTCGCCGCTTAGAATAGCCTGTATAGCGCTGAGTAGCGGATAATCGGCTGTGACTAGCTGTCCTGCATTCACAAGTTGTGCGGCAAGTTCCACCGCATAGCGAGCTGCCGCTACGCCTTCAACGGTTTGTTGTAGACGGCGCATAGTGGCTAGGGCTGTAGCGATGGATTCGCCACGACCCAGGCGCTCGCCAAGCACGCGATTGCGTCCCGAGGTAGCCGTGACTTCCAGATCGCCGGCTCCCGCTAAGCCCGTAACTGTCTCGCTGCGCCCTCCCAGGGCCTGGGCGATCCGGGCCATCTCCACAATGGCCTGGGTAAAGATTGCCGACTTGAGATTATGCCAGGGATGCTTGCTTGCCTCTTCCAGGCCTATGCAGATGCCCAGGGCAATCGCATAGGTGTTCTTGAGTGCGGCGGCGACTTCAAGACCGACGACATCATCGGTAAGGCAGAGTCGATAGTTCTCAGTTTGCAGAAGAGCACGACAGAGAGTGAGCGCTTGCTGATTCTCGCTGCCATAGACTGTGGCTGTTGGCCAGCCGGCGGCGACTTCATTGGCTTTGCACGGTCCCCCAATTGCTACAATTGGGCAACTTTCGCGCAGATGAGGGGGAAGTGCAGCTGTGAGCAAAGTAGGTAGCAGGCGAATATGCTGAGTTGCATCGTAGCCAAAGCCTTTGCTGACCATCAAGAGCGCTTGACCCGGACGTAGATATGGTACTGCCCGCTGCAGAATGGAAACGACGCCATCAGAGGTAATTGCCAGTATGACAACATCAGCATCCGTGAGCGCGGCCTCTATATCCGGCGGATCATAGAACTGGAGGCCCGGAGCCAGGTGTATGCCTAAGCGTGGGTGCGGCTTGTTAGCGCGCAACTCGGTGAGCAGCTCGCTATCAAATTCGGTGCCCCAGAGGCGCACTTCATGCCCATTCTGAATTAGCGGTGTAGTAAGAGCAGAGCCCATGGCTCCTGCCCCAAGAATTGTGATTCTGTGCATAATACCTTTATGAGTTACCAGTATGCCTTTGGTTTTTGCTAGTTGATTTTTTGTGCTAATTACTTCCGGCCCGGCGTTTCTAGCAGGAGGGATGGGAGACTGATGCCGATCCCCAGGCCTGCGACGCGTCGGCCGCTTGCCCCTTTCCTATTCTCTGATATGGAATTTTTTGCGGGAAAGAGGATGCTTCGTGCAACATCTCGCCAAGGTTAAATGGTCCAGCTCAGCAAACGGCAAGGCAAGTTCTGCCCCGCCATACTTAGCGGTACGCGGGCCGTTTCTGGCGTGTTCGCCCTGACTGACTACGTTGTCTTGGACGAGCCGAGCGTGTCGGACGAGGCGATGGTGCTGCCGCGCTGACAACATTTCTGGGCCGTCTTATGATGCGCGTAATGAGTCGCTCTATCCCGGCTACTGTAAAGCCCGCTGGCTCGCGTAAGCCATCAGCTGTAGCGCGTTGCGTCCAGAGCCCTCGTTTGGTTGGCATAAAGCGTATGGTTGCCGCAGCTTCATTCCAGCGCGGTTCGAGGGCCTGCAAGATGCGCTCTGGGGTCTGAGCATCATCGGGATCATATTGCGGAAGGATCTCGGTCACCCAGATGCGTAAACGAGAACGCATACGCGAAACACTACGTAGTCCTACGAACACGACTATCATCCAGGCGAGCACAAGCAAGCTAGCCTGTACCTCGTGATTGAGATAGAGTGCCTCAAGGGCACGGCCAGGAGCGCCCAGCATGAGATCGATGATTATCTTGAACATTGTAGTTCCCCATAGTCAACAAGATCGCGGCGCATTCGCAAGATCGCGACGTATTCGCTAGAGCGTGACGCGACACGAAAACAAGAGCCCTTGATGGCTTTCCTAAAAAACTAATCTTCGACTGCCAGCGTTTCAGCGCTGCCCTTGCTGGGCGAGATGGCAGAAGCCAGTCTTGCAGCTCACCTCCGCATTATGGCCAGCAGGCTAAAGGAGGCAGTCCACCAGGGTACTTGCCAGGTTGTCATCTCTACCGGGTAAAGTAAAGTGACCCCTGGTGGCTGCTTGCCAGCGGTTAAGCTGCTTCGCCTCAGGAACTGGCTATTGCTTCATCCCCGCTATCAAATGCTCCAACCTCCTCTTCCATCTCGAAAGATGCCTCATCTTCTTCCTTGACATAGAGGTGCTTGTCATCCATGCCGGGGACATGATTGCGCGCATAGTTGAAGAAGAGCACATAACACACGATGGTAAAGACCACCCATAACGCAGTCCAGATCAGGAAGACCGGGCCATTTGCGCCAAGCTGGTTCAGCGAGAAGCCAAAGACCAGAATGAAGGGTAGAATATGCGAGCCCGAGTCAATACTGGAGATCGCGGACGCACCCTGCGGGATGGTAAAGTGCGCACCCTTGGCTAGCTCAAGCGTCATGGGGGCCAGGAACGTCGCAATAGATAGAATACCTGTCATATAGATGGTGGCAATGATTACGCCACGCACCACGTTACCACGTGACCAGGTATTGGCCCAGATTACTGTGAAGGGCAGTACAGCCAGATCGGTAAAGGGCAACATGCGGTTCAGGCCCAGGAAGCTCATCCCGATTGCCAGGACCAGGGTAATCGGCACCATGATCAAGGCCACCGTCATGTTGTTGGCAAAACCAACCACGATGGCGGCGTCGAGTCCGATATAGAGCTCACGGCCGGGGAAGCGCTCGCTAATAAAAGTCTGCGCACCTTCAGAGAGCGGAACCAGACCTTCCATCAGGATCGCAACCATGCGCGGCAGGACCAGCATAACCGCGCCCAGCGAGATAGCTGTGGTCAGGATATGGCCAAAGGCCTCACCGAAGTTGGTGCCAAGGCCAGGATAATAGGCAAGAATACCAATGAGCAGACCCAGGACCAGGCCAACAATCATTGGCTCGCCGACTACGCCAAAGCGCTCCTGAATGGTGCCGGTGTCTGCGTGAAGCTTGTTAAGGCCAGGAACGCGGTCGATAAGTTTGTTGAGGGTCCAGCCTATGGGCGCCAGGTCAACAGTCTCCGTGTGAGGAAGTGAGATGCCGGGCAGTCCATAGTAATCCTGCGTGATTGGGGCTGTCAGGTCCGCAAGTTTAAGAACGATCAGTTCGGTAATCAGCGAAAGGGCGATGGCGATAAGCAGATTGTTAGTGATAACGTAGACAAAGGCCGCGGTAAAGATAAAGTGCCAGTAATTCCACATATCGACATCAAGCGTTTTAGTAAACCTGACTACGATGAGGATCAGGTTCAAAATAATGCCGAGTACGAAAATCCACGGAACGACCGAGACTGTTCCGAAAGAGATGGCGGCGGCAACTGGCCAGCCAACATCAACGACGTCGAGGTGGACGCCTGTATTCTCGACCATCGCCTTGGTGGCGGGTCCAAGGGTAGATGACATCAGGCCAATGACGAGGTTGATAGCGATGAAACCGATGCCGATGATGATAGCCGACCGTATTGAGCGGTTGAAGGGCATACGGAAGACCATACATAAGATAAAGACAATGATGGGCATCATCACGCTAGGGCCGAGATCCAGGATGTATTGAATTACTCCCATGACGGCAGACATGGCTTTTCTCTCCTTTCCCCAGATTGGTGGGGATAAAAAGATCCTGCTGCGAATTCGCCCGGCGAATTCGCAGGTGCTAGGCATGAATCAGGTATGCTCTGAACTAACTAGAGGAGACAGTTTTCAGATAGGCTGCCACATCGTCGGCAAGCTTGTCCGCTCCCACGCCACTGAGTAAGGGTAGCCCATTGAAGACTTTCATGGGAACCTTGACAGAGATCTGCGTGGTGGAGATAACTGCGTGTGGTCGATAGCTTGAGATTTTACTTACCACCTCTGCGGCTTTGCAGGATGTGGTAGTTACCTCAATACCGCGTGCCTTAAGGAGCCGTTTGATTTTGTCTGCTGCTAACGTTGAGGTTGCGATACCGGTGCCACAACTTACGAGGATGCGTAGAACGGGCATAGAAAGAGACCTCCTACTTTGGAATCCTATGTTCAGCGTCTATGACTGAGCCCCGCCTGAGCCATCGCGCTTGTGCTGTACAGGCAGTCGGGTGGGCGCTAATAGTACGAACTATGTTTGCGACTGCTTCTATTCTCGTACGTTCTTGTGTTGTGTGGCGATGGCGCATACAATAAAGATAATAAAAACTCCTTCCCGCTTGCTAAACGCGCTGCGCCAGATTCTCTGTGGCTGCTGTGTATACTAGATAGCACAATATCTTGTGTATCTGAGAGCTGTGCCATTAGGATAGACCAAACAGAGAAATGCACAAATGTTCACTGGGTGGAAAGTTGTTCGTTACTACCAATAGTAACTATTTACCAGGATATTGTCAAGCCCTGCGGAACTGGCGGGGCCGCTCAGTTCTCCTATTTTACTCTACCAAATGGCCCGGAAAGCAGGGTTGGTGAGCGGGCAATCCCTAGCTTGAGCTAAAATCTTAGCACTTATGTATCCTCATCTACTTTGCATTTTAATCAAGTGATTGACCAAATGGATTTTGTATGCTATTATTTAATCAATCACTTGATTGATAGAAGGGAAAGCACATATATGTTGGATGATGCTGATAAGCAAGGGGAGAAAGCATATACTACGCATGGAGATGAACGCAAGCGCTCGTTAGTGCTGGCAGCATATCAGTTGATTGCCGAAAGAGGATTTGAGGAATTACGCACGCGCGAGGTGGCGAAGCGCGCGGGAGTTAATATTGCCACATTGCATTATTACTTTGCGCGTAAAGAGGATCTGATTGCAGAAGTGGTAGCTTATTTGCTTGCATTGTTTAGGTCAATGGGAGTAGAGGAAGGGGAAATGGAAGATGCAACACCTCTGGAACATTTACGCTTGATGTTCTTGAGTCTGCAGAAAAGTACACAGGAGTCTCCCGAGATGTTTGTAGTACTGGCAGAGCTAGTTCTGCGCTCTTTGCGTGATCACTCGATTCAGAGTGCTCTGCTGCAGATGGATGATGAGTGGCGCAAGTATTTGCGCTGGGTGATTGGTATGGGGATAGGACAAGGGGAGTTCAGGCAAGGCTTGGATGTGGAGAAAACGGTTGATGAAATCATAGTAATACTAAAAGGCGCAACCTACCATCAGATAGCAACGAGGCGAGAAGTGGATTTCTTGGGATTTTTGGAGGATGTAAAGCGGATATTGACTTCACCTGAGTAGGGAAGGGATTTAGCGCGAGGAAAAATCCTTCAGATGGATCTCTAATTAGTTTGTATACATAGCCAGGAGCGGTTGTTGAGAGGCCTGGTTATTGGCAAATTTTGTCCTTACATCAGTACATGCGTAAGAAAGTATGTCTAAAAGAAAATGTAAGAAAGGATGTATAAGCTATGAACGAAGGAAAATCGGAGCAAGGAAAATCGGTAAGTCGAGCTCTACATGCTCAGCACGCGTTTTCTCGCCAATCGCTTTCCGCCTTTAGCAAAATTGTTATCGTTGCCCTCAGCGGGGCGGCGGCAGCAAGCTTTATCCTTGCGGTCGTCGTTGGGTTTCCAGACAATAATGCGCTGCTCTTTGTAACTATGGGCCTGATAATCACAGCGGGCCTTGCTGTAACCGGGTTTCGTTGGATGCCACCTGTTATCACGCTTGTGAATGGTATCTTTCTCTACGAAATGACAACCCAGCCGTATGTTGCCTATCATTTGTCAAATCCTAAAACAGGAGGGTTCGCTAATTTTGTCCTGGATCTCGTAATTATTGCCTTCGTGTTCGTTGCCTTTGGGGCTGCCATAGGGGCTACAATTCAGCTCTATCGCCCGGATAAGCAACAGGTTCCGCGCTGGCTTCCAGCAGCCTTGACGGGCGTAGCAGGGATTGTCATCGGCGCGCTTTTCATTGCCTCTATCGCACAAACGGGTTCGGCGGCGCGAGCTGCCAATACAATGGTGAGACCGGCGGGTACAACGGTAGGAGCGACTACTACAACTGGTAATAGCAGCCTTGCGACCGTGCATATGAGTGCTGCCAACTTTGATCAGCCATCCGTTACGCTTTCTAAGGGGGCAAAATTGCGGCTGGTAGATGATACATCCATTCCACATGTTCTAGCCAACGGAACCTGGCAGAACGGTGTCCCCAAGCCAGCAGTTGAGCCGGGTGCACCTCTTATCAATCAGGTACAAGTTAACGGTAACAGTGTAGACATCGGACCATTTACTACAGCCGGCACTTATCACATCTATTGCCCTATCCATCAAGGGATGAATCTGACTGTAGTTGTACAGTAATATGGAATGCAGTTAGTCCTACAAGCCTCCTATCAGCTATTGAGGCTGATAGGAGCGTCAATCTGAGCTGATTTACTGCTCATAGCTAATGTCCACTGACCCTGGTCAGGCGCTATAAAAAGGCTGTCAGGTATTGGAATGTGTTGATAGTTATGAGATATAATACAGGTAATAAGCTTAAGTTGTGAAAGAGAGGGCACGATGTTTGGTATTCTTATCGAGCTTTGTGAGGCCGTTATCGAGTTTATGCTAGAGATGCTTGTCGATATTTGTGTAAGAGGAATGCGTAGCCTGGGTAGAGGGCGCAGAAGGCGCAGGCCTGCTGAGATGCTCGTGATCCGTGGCAAAAGCTTGTGGGATAAATAGTCAAGCTAAAACCGCATGTATGAGCTTGCGTTTCGCTAATGGATTGTGGCTGCATAGAGGCTATGAGGAGGTAATCTAAGCGAGCACTAAGCGCTGGCCTGACGAGTGCTTGTCTGTGACCACTTTAGAAGACGAAGATTTGGAAGGTAAGGAGCGGCATGATGAAAGCTGCCTATATTGAGCAACCAGGTTTGGCCCAGCAAATACGCTATGGAGATCTTGCGATGCCTATAGTTGGAGAACGTGACGTCCTGGTCAAAGTGCTTGCTGTGACTGTCAATGCTGTTGATACTTACATTCGTAGCGGTCAATATCAGATCCAGTTGCCATCTCCTTTTATCATTGGTCGCGACCTTACGGGCGTGGTCGTGGAAGTAGGCCCGGCCGTAACGCGCTTCCAGCCAGGTGAGCACGTCTGGGCAAATAACCAGGGCTATGATGGTCGGCAAGGGACGTTCGCCGAATGTTGTAGCATCGACGAGCAGCTTTTATACCATCTGCCGGCGGGCGTTGATCCCTATGAAGCAGTAACCGTGCTGCACTCGGGCCTTACCGCCGTATCGGGCTTATCTAGGGTTGGCGTGCAGCCGGGGGAGACTATCTTTGTGAACGGCGGCGATGGATCTATTGGGAGCGCAGTTCTGATGATTGCTAAGGCCCTGGGGGCGAAGGTCATTGTCACTTCCGGGGATGAGCAAAAGGCTCATTGGTGCCGCGAGCTCGGCGCCGATCATATAATTAACTATAAGCTGCAGGATATCCATCAGGTGCTCAAGGAGCTTGTGCCTGAGGGCTTGAATATCTACTGGGATGCGACTAAGCGTTTTAGTGCCAGGAAAGCTCTTGAGGTGACGGCTAAACGGGGACGCATAGTTGTCATGGCTGGTCTCAACCACGAGACCGTGTTGCCGGTGGGCACCTTTTATAGCCGTGGTTATACCATGTATGGCTTTACGGTCACCGATGCGAGCACCGCTGAGCTGCGTCGCTATGCCAAACAAATTAATGGTTGGTTGGCAACTGGTGTACTACATGGTCGCATTGCCGAACGCTTGCCCCTGGAGCAGGCGGCCTGGGCTCACCAGATCTATGAGACCCAGAATCTCTTTGGTAAGCTGGTCCTCTCGCCCGAGTGGAAAATGTGATGCTCAGCGAGAGCAGTGGCGTGCAAGAAGGTCTCCTCGCTGCGTTGCGTCAATTACTCCCGCCTGAAGGCAAGAAGCTTGTGTCTTCGCTTCAATTCTAGACCAGAAGCGTTATTGGGCTTTGTGGGTTTCGACGGCCTCTTGCTTGACGTTTTCCTCTGGAGCGGGCTGTGTAAGCGCGGTTTGCCTCATCTCTTCTGCCAGGCGTATCAGGGCGTCGCGCAAGCCTTGTGGCTGATGGATGACAAAGGGAAGATTGAGGCTAATCAGATAGCGAGCAGTTTGGTCAAGGTTATAGGCGTGACCTTGATAGAGTATGCCATTAGGGGTGGCCGAAAACTTACCATAGTAAGCAGGGATTTTCTGTTGCACAGTATACAAGGGAACCTGAAACTCTACCTCAATATAGTCGCCCTCTGGCGCCCTTGCGTGCTTCTCCATAACATAGGCCTGGCAATCGAAGGTCTCATCTTTCTCAAAGGGCTCCTCAAGCAACTTTACATGCTGTATGCGATCAAGGCGGAAGGTTCGATGGTCTTGGCGTAGACAGCAGTAGCCAACCAGGTACCAGTGTCCCTCCCAACCTATGATTGCATATGGCTCGACTTTGCGATGCGTCACCTGATCATAGTGGGAGCGGTAGTCAAGGGCGATACGTTGTTGCTGCCCGATTGCTTCACTGAGGCTGAGCAGCAATGAAATGTCCGGCCGCGTTTCGTTCTGCGGAGAAAAGAAGAACATATGTGAAGAGATGGCGTTCAAGCGTTCGCGGGCGCGAAATGGGAGCACACGCATGACTTTGGCCAGCGCTCCCTCAACGGCTGCTGCTGGCTGTCCGATCTCTAGCCAGGAGGTTCCCAGCAGCCCTAGTATGATCGCCGTAGCCTCCTCTTCTGTAAAAAGCAGAGGAGGAAGTTTAAAGCCGGGTCGTAGCCGATAGCCCCCATGTCGTCCGATGTTGGCCTCGACAGGGATTCCCACGTCCTGTAGATGCGTGATATAGCGGCGCACTGTGCGCACATCCATCTCCAGGCGAGCCGCCAACTCGGGACCCGTGATGGATGGTCTTGACTGCAACAATTCGAGTACGGTGAGAACGCGACTGGTTGGATGGTACATAATATTTTTCAGCTTTCGGGAGTTCTAGGCAACGCTCAGCGCAAAATAAAGGGCTTATCTTGCCCTCCTTTCTGTACTATATGCTGAAATCTCTGTTGGGTCAAGCCTTTCTGGCGCTGGCCCGGGCTTGCCTCTCCTCTTCGCCACCATCAGGCAAAGGAACAAGCAGAATTGGAACATCCTGGCACCTACCAGCATCCATGTAGCTTTTTAGCATTGACAGGCAATTTCAGACTGGGCTATACTTTTGAAATGAGTAAGGATTCACTTCCGCATTGAATGAGGAACGGATATATGCCAGGGGAAACGAAACAACATATTCTAGAAGCTGCTGCCAAGCTCATCGAGGAAAAAGGCCTGGGGCGAGTTACTACAAAGGAGCTATCCAGAGCCACTGGCCTGTCTGAAGGGGCGCTCTACCGCCATTTTGTGGGTAAAGAAGAGGTTCTGCTGGCAGTGGTAGCGCAGAATTTGCCTGAGCTGCAAGCTACGTTTCAACAGCATCTAAGCGGAACCGGAGATCTGCGCAGCGACCTTGAAGCGATTGTCCTGAGTACCATGAATTACTTTACCAGGATTATTCCTCTATGCTCTGCTTTTTTCTCTGATGCTACTTTGCTTGAGCAGTTGCGCGCAGTATTTCAGCGCATCCAGTGTGGGCCCGAGTCGCTCTACGGGGCAGTCGCAGACTGCATTGCTCGCGAACAGGCTGCGGGACGCGTAAATCCTCGCGTCCCGGCCCTCAATATTGCCATAATGCTCTTAGGACCCTGTTTTCAGCAAGCTTTTATGCTCCAGCTCCTTGGCCGCGATCCCCTGGGCAAGAGCCAACAACAATTTGCCCAGGAGCTCATTCAGACCCTCATGCCAACGCTTATGCCCGAGAAGAACTAAAGCGTCCCAGAGCCGCTTTTAGCTCTGTAAGATCATCTCCTTTTGTTCAGAGGGTATAAAAACCACTGGTAAGTGCTTGAAGCCGAACAAGCCGGTCCCCTGGAAGAGCTCTAACGGCTCCTCGCTTGAGATACGTAGCCCTGGCAATTGCTCCAATAACATAGGCAAAGCAATAGAGGCTTCCATGCGCGATAATGGGGCACCAATACAAAAATGGATGCCATGCCCAAAGGCTACGTGTTTATTGGGCGTGCGTGTAATATCAAAACGGTCAGGATCAGGGAATTGCTCTGCGTCGCGATTTGCCGAGGCCAGCCAGGCAAAGATGAATGCTCCCGCTGGAATAGTAACATCTCCTAGCGTGACCTCGGTTTTCGTCATGCGGCCGAGGCGCCAGGCCGGCGAAGCATAGCGCAAAACCTCCTCAATCGCGTTAGGCATAAGCTCAGGCTGAGCCCGTAATTGGGCCAGCGCCTCGGGATGTTCATTGAAGCAACGTACGGCCTGGCCTAACAGGCTTGTTGTGGTAACATGGCCCGCTATTAAGAGGACGATACAGAAGCTGATCGTATCCTCAAGGCTCAAATGCTCGCCGTCTACTTCAGCAGCCAGCAGATCGCTCATCATGTCTACCTGCGGGTGACGGCGGCGCTCTTCAAGCAATTGCTCAAAGTAGTCTGACATTTCATCAAAGGTCTTGTCTAAAGCTTGATCTTCTTGCCGTTCGTCAGACTTAAAAAACTCGCTATCTTTCACCTGCCGGCTGAGTAGAGCATCGGCCCAGGTCTTGAAGAGAGGGCGATCGGAGGTTGGCACTCCCAGCATTTCGGCAATGACTGTGGTAGGCAATGGATTAGCAAAATCGCTTACCAGATCTACCCTACCCTTTGGGCGGATCTCGTTGAGCAGCTCCTGGGTGATAGCGGCAATTCGCCCGGAGAGGCGCGCCAGGGCCTTTGGGGTAAAGGCAGACGAGACGAGACCCCGGTATTGTCGATGATCAGGCGGGTCCATAACCAGCAGGCTGCGCCCTCGTTTTCTGCCGGAGACACTACTTTTTCTTGCGCGCAAATTCCTTTCTGCAGAGAAAAGTGAATAATCTGTAATGACGCGATGGACATCTGTATAGCGGAAGACATGCCAGCAACCGCTGCTTTCATCCAGCCAGACCGGCTGGGTTTCTCGCATCTGTTGGAGCCATTGGTAGTGTTGGCCAACATCCTGTAACGAATGTAATGTATGCAGCATAAGATGGGCTTCCTCTCTATTGATTACCGGCTGATAACATTCATTAAATTCAATGCTGGAAAATTTGCGTGTAAGACCCTGCCTATGATTTGCGCTTGATGCCAGCGAAGAAGAGACGACCTATCTGCTCGACAGCTTCCTCTGCTGTAAGATGATCCAGGGCAAAGCGTTGCTCTTGACCCCTGAGTGCGAGCAGTTGGACAAATGAATAGAGCATCAGACCCGTAGCCATCTCGGGATCAAAAACCCCTTCAGCTTTCCCTTCATCCAGAATAGCCGTGAGCTGGTTCATAATCTGCTCGCGCAGCTCCTTCCATAGCTGTCTGCGCTCTAAAATCTTACGCCGTAGCTCTTCTTCATGGCTCAATAGATGCAGAAGCTGAGGACTAAGCAATTGCTGCTCTACGTGGATAGCGTATAGAATACGCTCAAGTTTATCCTGTGCCGAGATAGGAGCGGCGTCAACCTGCTCGATCAACTGCCCAAACTGCCGGCTTCTTTGCTCGATGAGCGCAAAAATGAGCTCGTCTTTGGTAGAGAAGTGCTGATAGAGCGTTCCTTTAGAGACGCCAGCTCGCTCAGCGATCTCATCCATAGAGGCAGCATGGTATCCCTTCTCGATAATGACTTCTTCGGCTGTTTCCAGGATGAATTCGGCTCGCTTCTGGCGTAGCGTCTCGCGGAGCGAACGCTCAGGAGTACGTGCTGGCATCGGCTGATCATCCTCCTTACAAGGGATTTGAGCCTTTTCAGGCTCACACTATTCTTTTCACTCTAAAATGACTTTCCAGTTCTAAATTTATACTCGAAAGTCAAATTTGTCAAGGGGTTAAGGCAAAAGCTGACAATGTTTCCCTTCGCTTTACAGGAGACGCAAAAACGGGCAGTTGAATGCACAGAGGATGCGTGGTGCATAGTACGATATCGGCAGATTGTGGAGAAGTCTAAAGGAGAAGAGGAGCTCGGTAGCTGAGAAAAGAAGCGATCGCTCTATGCGTGAGTGACCGCTTCTTCTGCTGGCAAATTAGATGAGAAAGACAGTTGATAGGTATGTATGTATGGATTTAGCGGCTAGATGGAGACATCAGCCTGGGTTTGCACATCATCCTCGGCAAAATGTAGCTTCTTGAAATGGCGAGGCGTGATGAGTAAAAGCAGCAGACCCAGGATTGCCGCTACAACCATGCCCCAGAAGATGTTATGCGTTGCGAAGTTGAGCCCATCGCGTACGTAGGCGATAACTTGCGCACTAAAATGGCTGGCCGGACCCAATATATCGGTAACGTCATTAATTGTCGGAGGGATCTGGCTCTTAATCTGTCCGGGAGCATGCAGTATCCAGGCGGCAAGCACTGAGTTTGAGATGCTGCCAAAGACAGCTGTACCTAGCGTACTTCCTAATGAACGTGTAAACATATTCGAAGCTGTAACTACACCGCGCCTGTTCCATTCAACAACCGATTGTACACCTACCAGCGTGGCGGTTGTCGACAGGCCCAGGCCGATACCCATGATAAAGCTGCCGAGCGCTACGATAAGCGCTGAAGCTTTTTCGGGCAGGAATACGAAGTAGATGCCAGAAATGAGACAGAAGGCCATACCGATCAAGGCTGTATCGCGGAAGCCAATCCTGAGATACAGACGAGCAGAGAACGATGAGGCCAGGGGCCAGCCGATAGACATTGTGGCTAGCACAAGACCCGAGAGTGTCGGGCTGAAGCCAAGCACGCCCTGAGCGAAAGTGGGCAAGAAGGTTGTCAGACCCAGCGTTAGTACGCCAGCTATGCCCGCAGCCAGATTTGCTCCTGAGAGGATGCGGCGGCTAAAGACCCATAGTGGCACGATCGGATTCTCGACACGATTTTCCCACCAGCCGAAGGCCACAAGCATAAGTAGGGCAATCACAAAAACCACAAGACTCGGTACGGAAATCCAGTCCCAGCTTACTCCGCCTTCAAGCAAACCGAAGATCAAAAGACCTGTGCCCAGTACTAGTAAGAGGGCTCCGAGCACGTCTATGCGCTGCCGACGTCTCTCGACTTTTTCGTTGAGGCGCAAGCTGATCATCAAGAGCGCTAAAATACCGATAGGGATATTAATGTAGAAGATCCAGCGCCAGGAGGCATATTGGGCAAAAAGCCCTCCCAGGGCGGGACCAATAATGGCACTGATGCCCCATACACTGCTGAGCCAACCTTGAATACGTCCACGCTCTTCTATCGTATAGATATCGCCCACGACTGTGCTACTGAGCGTCTGGATAGAGCCGGCCCCAATGCCCTGGATACCGCGAAAAACGATAAGCGAGACCATACTCCAGGAGAGGCCGCAGAGCATGGAGCCAACAAGAAAGATGATAGTGCCAATAATCAGTAATGGCTTGCGGCCGTAGAGATCGGCTAGCTTACCATAAATAGGATTAGCTACTGTGCTGGTCAGCATATAGATCGAGAAGACCCAGGGAAAAAGCGAGAAGCCACTCAGATCTCTAACAATAGAAGGCACTACAGTTGCTACAATAGAACTATCCATAGCTGAGAGCGCCATCGTTAGCATAAGTCCAATCAGAATCTGCCCCCGTCCCTGCACAATAACAGTATTTTCTTTCATGCTCTCCGTCCTCATCAATTACTCCCCTATTCTAATTCATAATGTGTAGTATCTTATCATAAGTCAGATTAAAAGACGTGGAATGTGCCATGTCATCAGGTATGGATGTGAGTCACATGTTCCTAACTATATCCTATGGGGAGCTTGCTGGTATCGCTCAAATGGACAGTTTTAAATCTGACCTTATTATCGAGGGAAGAATACTATGGCCGCCAGATATCTGGCTGGTTGGTGGCTGCTTTGTGGAAAGTATAATATTAACTGTAAATCATGCAAATCATGCGGGTATGCCTGTGTCTGCTATAGCCTCTCTGGTTGCTAATTCAACCTTCCACTTCCCTTGTCCCGACTTGTGAGAATTGTCCCAGCCAGGATAGAAGCAGCCCACAGCTTGAAAATGTAGTTACTCCCTTTTCAATGGGCAGACTCTTTTTACGCATTTTGTAAAAGGAGTCTGCCACTACCGAGCGTAGTTACCTCCTTGAGGAAGGTATTTACTGGCCTGCTATAAATTTAGGTTTCAGGTTATGGCTGCCCGCTCAACACTCTCTGAGCTGTCGGAAAGGATAAGCCATAACCTTGATAGATGAGCTCCGTAGAATTATGCGTGCTCAAGGCGTCGTAACTCAATCTTGCCATTGCGTGTGCGCACAGCAAACGTAGGTTGAGCATAGACAGCCGGGCTGTTGGCTACGCTACCATCCTGTAGATTGAAGCCTGAGTTATGCCAGGGGCAATAGACAACTCCCTTCTCGCAGCGTCCCTCATCCAGCGGTCCGCCCATATGTGAGCAGGTCGCGGCAAGCGCATAAATGCTTGAGCCATCCTTGTAGAGAACTGCGGGAATGCCAGCAGCATCGACGCGCGTTAGCTTGCCAGGAGCTAAATCCTTCTCATCCATAACCGCCACGAAATCGTCGGAGCCGCCTTCCCAGGCAACATGGTTGGCTCCCACACCTGAAGAGTAGGCGAGTTCTCCGCCCAGATAGGCCGAATAGAGAGCGACTGCGTAAGCAGTTGTCGATAGCGTAATTGCAGTGCGGCGCTGGCCTCCCAGCCTGAGCAGGGCAGAGGTCAGGTTAAGCACGGTAATACCTCCGTTGAGTAAACCGTGCAGCATGCCTGTTCGCCGTTCGGGCCCATCTGTGTCGGCCCATTGCGTGAGACCGCTTGCCGCAGCTCCGGTAGCTCCCGCCAGGCCAAGCCACAGCGCCATATCCGCTCCACGCTCGTATACGCGATCATTGTTGCCAAGCCAGCAGAGATCAAACATTGTAGAAACCATCCAGGCTCCTAGCGGAATATCGACAAGCACCGGATGCAGGGTATGGCCCAGCCAGACGCCATTGAGCCAATCCTTAATCTTATAACTGGGTTGGCCGGGCTGGCCGTACACCTTATGCAGCCATTTTTGCAATGGATTGGATAGCTTATCAAGCCAGGACATTCGGGTAAGGAGGCGTCCGTTGGCTCGGCGCAATGGTGGGCTTATTGGGGGCGTATCAACCCAGCTGGCATTTGGCGTGGGCATTACGTTTGTTGTCATAGATTAAAGCTCCTTTCGTACTTGAAGCCGGCCATCTTTTGGCGATTCCAGCGTTCCTGGCCGCCACTTTTCTAGCGAAAGAGTAGAAAATAGAGCGCGTAGCTATTCCCTGATTTGTTGTACCTGCTTTTCTTAGCACGTCCGATCCGGGCAAAAGATGACACAGCTTTTGCGCTGAGCCGGCTATCTCTGCCAGGCCGGTCACCGCAAACTCGTGTTAGGTCAAGGAGCTGATTGGCGATATGCTGTGTATGAGAAGGGAGGGCTTTTAGCTCTCGGGCAGGGCTTCACTATATCTGGCAAGAAATGCCGGCAGATCGTTGAAGTCAGAGAAACGCTCTACCAGGAGCTCGCGTGGCCAATCCCACCAGGCAATTTTGAGCAGTTGGGCGGCTATCTCTTGGGGAAAGCGGGCGCGCAAGGGACGCGCCGGGACGCCTACAGCAATCGTGTAAGGATCAATATCGTGAGTCACTACCGCGCCTGCGCCGATGACCGCTCCCGTGCCGATGGTATTACCGGGTAGGATGATGGCGTTGCGCCCAATCCATACATCGTGACCGATAGTTACGTGCTGAGCACGGCGGCGCTCGAAAATACTTTCATCATCGGTGGGGGCAAAGCCATAACTGACCCGCCGATAGGTTGCATGATGCTGCATTACCCGCTCCATTGGATGATTACCGGGATTGATGCAGACGTGCGAGGCAATTGAGCAGAACTTACCAATAGTCGCGTAGTTAATTTCCACGCTATCACCGGTGTAGGAATAATCACCGATGCTTGTTTCTTGAATAACCGACCCCGCGCCGATGGCCGTCCAATCGCCGCAGGTGCTCTCAATGAGGCGCGCGCTAGGATGAATGCCCAGCGGTTCTGAGAGGGCATGTTGCCATTGCGGGACCACTTCTTCAAGCCTTTCTCTCATAGATATATCCCTTTCTATTGAAGAGATTGATTTTTTGCCAGAGTAAGCAAATATAGTAACTTTATAGCGCATAAGTGTTAAGAGGCGTGTTAAATAAACACAAAGTTTCGTTTAACTTTGCCCGAATCTGTGAAATGCTGGCTGGCTCTTGAGCGTGCTTGCTATGAAGTAAGGGACGCTGCTACTGCCGAAAAAGTTTGAAGGCCTGCCGTCCAGTGGAGAGACCTTCAACAAATCAGTTGCTCAATGCTTTGTTCCAGTGTGGCTGTCCAGCAGGTTTTAGAGCCCCTGCTCCGGTACGCGGTATGGCTGCAAGGTGGCACGTACATTAGCATCAACAAAGAAGTAGATCAGGATGGCGGCGGTGAGAATTACATCTCCAATGATCGTCCATAAGGGAGTGGAAGAGGTCGCTATTTCTGCGATACCTGCCAGGAAGCCGATGATTTCAAGTCCAATTGTTGCCCAATAAGCCCAGAATTGGAGCTTCCACAGTCCCCAGGCCACGAAAAAGGAGACCACTCCTATGATCACAAAAATGCAGCCCAGGAGGGCGTTAGACAAAACACCTTCCCCATTTCCGTAGAATGCATACATGGCCTGGGCCGATTGTAGCAAAAAGATCAGGCTAAAGATAATGGACGCAATACCCTGTACAATCATGAGAATAGCAACAATTGTGATCCCTAGCGGTCGTTTAGGAAGCATATCTGTCATTATGCACGCCTGCCTCTCTTGTTTAAGGCCAGGTGAAGCTCTACTATTAGCGGGGCAGAAGATACAAGCAATAGCTAAACTTTGTATGCTGTGTAGCCAACCAATGCTTGCACGAAATGTCATCAGCTAGCCTGGGCCGTTCTTGCGACTCCCGCTTCTATTAGAGAATATATCCACCTGGCTTGACGCATCATCAGGTCACGTGATAGAGACACTTGGGCCGAAGCTTGTCCTTACGATTTCTGGCTATAAATGCGCTACGAGGTTCTACGTCTGCTGTACCGAGGTTATTTGTCCTTACAAAAATTTGTTTGAGCTTTTTGAGGTGCGCACAGTTTAATGCATTGAGCCAACCATCTAATTATAATACATTCATCAAGATAGAGAAAAAAATCCCACCTGGGATTAGCAATTTCGGCCAGCTCTCCCATTTTGGCTATGATGGGGGCAGCTCGGCTTTTGTGCCTTGTAACCGAACGCGGAAAAGCTTGGGTGCGCATCAGGGCTTTCCAGTTCTCCAAAACGGGATTGGTGAGGGCTTCGTAGTCGTCAGGTGGCACACTCTAGAGAAGTGGAAATTTATTACCTTTATTAACACATTTGTCACTGCCAGGTTGGGAGTATATAATTGAGAAGTTGGCGTGGGCTTAGGAAGGGAAGAAGGTAAAATTTGCTAAGTGTGAGGAAGTTATGATTATTTTAGAGACAGAGCATTTGTTATTCCGACCATTGACGATCACCGACCTTGATGATATGACAACGCTTTATTCTGATCCCGAAGTGATGCGCTTCCTGGGCGGTCCCCGCAGCCGCTCTCAGGTCCAGCTTGCTTTGAACAGATATATACAAGAATACCAGATCTATGGGCATTCGTTCTTTGCAACGCTACTTAAAGAGAACCAGAAGTTTATCGGGCATTGTGGGCTGCTAAACCAGGAGGTAGAAGGGCAACCAGAGATCGAACTGGCTTATGTGCTTGCTCAGCCCTACTGGCAACATGGCCTGGCCCTGGAAGGCACGCAGGCGCTGAGAGATTATGGGCTGCAGCAATTAGGTTTCCCCCGTTTAATCTCCTTGATCCCGGCTGACAATCAGGCCTCCATCCATATCGCTGAAAAAATTGGTATGCAATATGAGCGCGATATCGAGCAGTGGGGACAAAGTTTTGGCCTCTACGTTGTGAAACAGCCTCAACATGCCAATGCTTAATAAATAAAAAAAGCTATCCCAAAGGATTGACTAAGGAAGCGGATAAAGCCTTAAAACGCGGGAAGAGACTGCATATTGCGCTACTTCAGCTCAATATGTACCAAACTCGTTTAGGCTTCTCCGCTTCCTTGTATTTTTTGCCTTATCTTTTTGCTGAGATCCATATATACTAACGCAATATAGTTTTCTCTAGAGGGCCAATCCACGAACTTGCTTTTTTTATGTTATACTCTTTGACAAGAGATGGATTAGCTACTTGTGGCCCAAAGACGGCTAAAGCTATTTTTCATTCCTGGAGTGATAACTGGGTTTATTCCTGTTCAGTGAAGTATACCCACGTATTGAGCTATTTATCTCTATTCATGCGGAAGCGTGCCTGAATGCCAGCTCAGGAAGGAACCGCTAAGTCAAGCATTCCGGCAAGGATGCATATGCATTTCGCACTATGGTTGTTCTCTATCGCGGAAAGGAAAGGGTTTTTTATGCTGGAAACTGCAGAGCTTACTGAATCAACCTGGCAGTCTGATGAGCAAAACGACTTTGAATTGGACATACGTATAGAGACAGAGCCTATGGTGCAGGCACAGCTTATTCCTGATCAAGGTCTGAGTTGGAGAACATGCCCCTCAGTATGCATTACCTGCCATCCCGGTTTCTGCTACTAAACAGCATTTAAAATGAGCATTTAAAGCTTAGTATCCTAATAGAGAAGGAATCACCCTCTAAAGGTGATTCCTTCTCTATTACGTTTTTAGTAGTCTTCCAGATATTCGTGCAACTGCCAGTTAAGAGCTGCAGCCTTTGCCTGTTGCTCAACGTACTCGGTCTGGCGGGCGAGCTCGTAGCGCTTGGTTGTGATAAAAATTTCAGTGAACTCTTCTCCCAGTATCTCGCGCAAGGCACTATTGTCTTCCAGGGCAAGCAAGGCCTCAGCAAGATTTGCCGGTAGGGCGGCGAAGTCTTTGGTCTCGCCGGCCGGCTGACTTACCAGGGCTGGCGGTTTCTGCGCATCCTTTAATCCCAGGAGGCCAGCCGCGAGAACGGCGGCGAGGGCAAGATATGGATTGCTCATGGCACAAGGCAGCCTGTTTTCCAGGTGGGTATTCTCATCGCGACTGTTTTTGGCACGAATCAAGGCTGTACGATCATCAAGGCCCCAGCTTGCATTGACCGGGGCGAAGGAATGTTCGATAAAGCGCTGAAAGCAGTTAGGTGTAGGAGCCACAAGGGCCATCGTTGCCGGCGCATGCTGTATCATGCCTTGCATAAAATGGTAGGCGATGGTAGAGAGCCCGTTAGCATCGTTATTATCGAGCAGAACGTTTTCCTCGCGCTCGTTGTAAAGACTAAGGTGTAGATGAGCGCCGGCGGCCGAGTAATTGGGAAAGGGCTTGGTCATAAAGGTAGCGTGATATCCTTGTTCCCTGGCGATAGCTTTGACCCCTTGTTTAAAGGTAAAACCCTGGTCGCCGGCCTGAAGGCCCCGCTGCGGACCATAGGTGATTTCATATAGTCCTGGTCCATATTCACAATTACAGGTTAAGATCTCTATGCCCATCTGAGGCAGCATGTCCATAATGCGTGCAGGCACAGGTACAGCAAAATTACTTTGATTATTGAAGATGTGCAATCTCTCAAAAACAGGCTCTCGACTAGCCGCATCTTTCAGGAGATAAAATTCGTATTCCAGGGCCATCAAGGCTGTATAGCCCTCATCTTCCAGCTGCTTGAGTACGCGGCGCAAAACGAAGCGAGAAGCCGCCTCTAGCGGTGTTCCATCCGGCCAGTAGGGATCGCAAATAACGCGCGCCGTGTGAGGCAGCCAGGGCACTACCTGCGCGGTGGAAAGGTCTGGCACAAGAATAGAATCGCCGTAATTTTTCTCGTCGCTATAATGGGTCCCGGGAACCAGGTCGGAACGACTATCAACAGTGACCATCAGGCCGATCATGCGCAGCCCTTCTATCGCGTAGCGTTTCCACTGGCTAAAAGGAATAATCTTCGAACGCGGCATTCCGCCCATATCGGCAAGTTCAAAGATCACATAACGAATGCCTTGCTGTTCCCAGCGTTGCGCAATTTCTTCAACGCGTTGGATATGAGAGGCCATGATAAGTACCATAATTGTCAAACCTCCTCTGTGGAGAATGTAGCCTTTTGGGAAAATATTGTTATACGCGTAAATAATTCTCTAGCTATCTTTTCCCTTCTACAAGTATGCAGAGTTATGTACGTAGTATATATTTTGGGGAGAATAAACAGGTAAGCTTGCTTATAGAGCAGTACTTATAGATAAATTGATAGTCGCAAAAGTGATTTCTGCTGCCAGCATACTTGATGGGAGGCAAAAGTGCTGCAAAACTGCCAGTGGCCAGTCAACAAACGCAAAAATGAGCAGCTCTTAAGGACTATTCATGGCTATGTTTCCCAAGGAACCAGTCAATTGCCTCATGAACGATTGGAGATGGAATTGTATGAATGCCATTGAACTCGTGATACTTAACCTCGTATCCTTCACGCTTCAAGCGGGGCACGATCACTCTGCTACAGCGATCAATAGGGAGAACCGTATCGAATCTTCCATGAGATATATAAACGTAAGGTTTGCCTTGATATTGGGTTGGTCTCATAAAGCCAGGTGAGAAGGCAATAATGTGAGTGAAGAGATTTCCATTAGAGAGCCCTAACGAGAGAGCGTATGAGGCTCCATCGGAGAAGCCGCCAAGCGCCAGGTGCCCTGCGTCCACTCGATAGCGTTGAAAAAGTTGTGTCAGAGCCTGGTCCAGAAAGCTTACATCGGGGCCATAGCTATCTACAATCATATCCCAGGTGCTCAAGCGTGAGGCAGGAGCGAGCAAAAGCAGCCCCTGTTTATCGGCAAGGGGAAGCAAAGGGGCTAGCCCGTTATGGGCGGTGCCGCCAGCGCCGTGTAACATTACTATCAGTGGGGCTCGCGTGTTTGCCTTGTGGGTGGAAGGCACATAGCAGAGCGCATCGCGTTTATCATCCAACTTAAGTGGGTGTAAACCAGCAGGAAAGGCTTTGGCGCTTACTGACGTGGGTCGAGCCTGCAAGATGCCCAGTCGTGCGGGATGCTCATTCTGGACTTTTTTTTGCTCGAAAGCCATTCTCTCTTATTTCCTCACTTTCGTGATGATTTGCATCTCTCTGGCTGTCTGCGGGCTTGCGTATCTTTCCCTCTCAGAAAACACGCTTTGTCACTGAAATGGGAGACAGTCTTTTGCGTAAACGGCAGCAATTTGAGGAAGATCAGCGTTGTTACCTCTTTATCTGCTCAAGCGTGTTGAGAAAACAGAATGCACCTCCAGGCCACTTAGCGCTATTGGGTCGCTCTACAGGCGTTGCTCAGGCAGATCCGATTACCTTGACCGGTCTCCCAGCCTGGCTATTGTGGCATCTAGCGTACCTCTGGCGTAATCCTTCCTGCCGGGAGCAAGCGCATACAATTAGTACTCGATTGGCTCTTCACAGGTTTGTTCGATCGTGAAACCTGATAATTGAGCTTGAGCACTGAATTATCACATTATAAGCAGAATCAGGAAACTGGCGTAAGAGTGAAAAAGGCTTCTGGAGGATGAACAAAACCCTTCTAATGTGAGAAGCCATATGTATGGTATACTAAACCGGTGAGCTGCAAATATGCAAAAGAGATTATTTGAAACAGCACGAATTGATGAGCATATGAATACAGAAGAAATTCTTAGGACAACAGCGCATCGTCCTTTCCCCCTGCCAGCCGGACCGTGGGTAATGACCCAGATCTGGCATCACTTACTCTTTGCTAACTGGCCGCTTCCTCCTGAAATGGTGCGTCCTTTAGTGCCGTCTCAACTCTCCCTGGATACCTTCGAGGGGCAGGCCTGGATTAGTATCGTACCGTTTTATATGACCTATGTTCGCCCGCGCGGCGTGCCTTCCGTTCCCGGCATATCCAGGTTTCCCGAGTTGAATGTGCGCACCTATGTGAGCTTGCAAGGAATTCCCGGAGTTTACTTCTTTAGTCTGGATGCTGGCAGTGCGCTGGTGGTTGCTGCCGCACGTTTTATGACCTATTTGCCTTATTTTCAGGCACGCATGGAGTATCGCTTGCTGGGAGATATGATGTACTACCGCAGCCATCGTACGCATAGCGGCGCTCCATCTGCTGATTTTGTGGCGGCTTATCGTCCAACCTCGGCAGCGAGCTCTACCAAGGCAGGCACGCTCGATTACTGGTTAACCGAGCGCTATTGCCTCTATAGCATAACCCGAAAAGAGCATATCTTTCGTCTCCACATTCATCATCGCCCCTGGTCTCTTCAACTGGCTGATGCTGAGCTTGAACTCAATACAATGGCTAGCGCTAGCAATATTCCGCTTCCCTCCCCTGTCGAGCGACCATTGCTGCGCTATGCGCAACGTCAGGAAGTGCTCATCTGGCCACCAGAAGTAGTCGCACCTGCAAATTCAGCTCCGCAAGAAACGGCGGGAGAAATTCCGCCCGGTTTATAAAAATGCGCCTGATCTCTAGAGGGTAAGTGCAGCCTGCGCTTACCCTGACCGGCTGAGCAGAGCCCGTTGGGCCGTGAGAATCTGTTCAATGTCTACCTTGCCGTCTGTCAAGAGAGCTTCAAGCGCACAGCCTTCCGCAATACCAAGTATAACGGTGACTAATCCTTCTGCCGTTACCCCTGGGAATCTTTCCGGCTCATTTTGTAAGAGCTCGCAAACTGTGGGAAAAAATACTTGCTTGGCGCGCTCTATGGCCTGCCGAATATGCTCTTTAATCTCTGGATGATGCAAGCCCATGGTCCAGAAGGCAAAAAATACTTCAAGCTTTGTTGCGGCCTGATTATCATAGTAGGCATCGCGCAGATCGCGGCTTAATAGCAGCAATAGGCGTTCACGCGGCGGTAGATTCTTTGGCGCCTCCCACATTTCAAATAGGCCGTCGAGCAGCCAATCTAAGAGCGCGATGAGCAAGGCATCCTTAGATTTAAAATGAAAGAAGACCAGGCCTGTACTCAGGTTGGCCTCGTCGGCAACTTTGCGGATAGTCAAATGATCGAGATTTTCACGACTGGCTACCGTAAAAGCTGCCTCAATGATTTGCAGGCGGCGTTGGTCTTCCGCAACTTTTTTCCCTGGCATGATCTATCCTTTTTCACTTCTTAAGATATTGACTAGTTGGTTAATGTAATGATATATTTTGCTTGGATATTAATTATGTGGTCAATATATAGCGTTGGTTGGAGAATGTCAAGCTGTGCTAACGATAGTGTATTAGACAGGCCAGCCTTGCCAGTTTCCTGTATCAGAAAGTGATGGATTACTTGTTACAGCACATTATAGACAATAATATGGCTGATGGCGAACAGACCACAAGCGTTTTCGCGACGATCAAGCGCCGCCGTAGCATTGGTAAAATGACCGAAGAGGTGCCGACGCGCGAACAAATCGAAAGGATGTTAGAAGCTGCCGTCTATGCCCCAAATCATCATACTACTGAACCCTGGCGCTTTTTCGTCCTCCTTGGCCAGGCTCGACACGAGCTTGGTAAGATCATGCAACAGGCTCTAGCCGAGCAACTGCTTGAGACGACAAGCGAGAAGGCTCAGGCTCGTTTGAATAAGGCCAGGAATAAGCCGTTGCGGGCGCCAGTAATCATCATTGTCGTCTCTGTGCGCGCAGAGCGAGCTGGCGTCCAGGATATTGAAGATCTCGAAGCAACTGCGGCAGCCGTACAAAATATGCTGCTCGTTGCCGAAGAGCTGGGATTAGCCTGTATATGGCGTACAGGTGATGCCGCCTATGCACCTCAGGTCAAGCGCTGGCTCGGGATTGCTGAAGAAGATCATATAGTGGCTTTGCTCGATGTAGGTTTTCCTGCTATCAAGCGCGAAGAGCATCCAGTGCGCTCTATTAAGGAGAAGACAATATGGCTTGACTGAGCAGGAAGCCCATTCGTCTCTCTTTCTCCTTTGCAGGTTCTATGCATGCTCATGAAGAGCAGAGCTGATCCATATGGAGGAAATTGCATGAAGCTAACTGAAAACCATGCTTGGGATGAGCATATTCCTACTTTACAGCGAGCCAGATCCTGGGTTCTACTGGGTGCGGCTCTGGCTACCCTGATGTCTTCGATGGATACCAGTA
Organism: Ktedonosporobacter rubrisoli; assembly: GCF_004208415.1. Taxonomy (GTDB): domain Bacteria; phylum Chloroflexota; class Ktedonobacteria; order Ktedonobacterales; family Ktedonobacteraceae; genus Ktedonosporobacter; species Ktedonosporobacter rubrisoli. The sequence goes on from NZ_CP035758.1 coordinate 2,426,626, forward strand.
TTGTCAATGTTGGCTTGCCTGTTATGGTAAGTAGCTTGCACACAACCTTTGCTAGTATGCAATGGGTCGTATTGAGCTATATGCTAGTAGTGACCTCGTGTATCGTTGGCGTTGGACGTCTTGGGGATCTATTCGGCAAAAAGGGATTGTATCTGGCTGGTCTGCTCCTGTTTACCCTGGCCTCTTTAGGCTGTGGATTAATGTCAAGGGTTGAGGGCTTGATCGCGCTACGCGCTTTGCAAGGGCTGGGTGCAGCTGTCATGATGGCTCTAAGCTTTGCGCTGGTGAGCGATGTCTTCCCCAAGGAAAGAGTAGGACGTGCGGTCGGCCTGTTGAGTGGAACTGTTGCCTTCGGTATCGCGTTAGGGCCAGCGTTGGGAGGTATGCTGATTGGATCTGTTGGTTGGCCTGCTATTTTCCTGGTAAATGTACCATTTGGCGTGGTAGCCTGGATCGTCATCTGGCGTTTTCTGCCCGGGTCGAGCCCTGGAAAGATGGGCACGCGTTTTGATTGGGGCGGGACGCTAGTGCTGGCCAGCTTGCTGGCTTGTTATGCTCTGGCGATGACCGAGGCTGAGACTTATGGCTTTAATTCACTGGTAGTTCCTGGCCTTCTATTAGCGGCACTGTGCGGGCTAGGGCTATTGTTTCTGATAGAGCGTCGTGTCAAGGCTCCACTGCTACCAGTTGCTCTGTTTCGCAATGCTCTCTTAAGTGGCAGCCTGATCATGAGTGTTCTTGTCTATACAGTAATGATGTGTACAATCCTACTGCTGCCCTTCTTCCTGGAAAAAGTCGAGCATCTACCGGCCCAAGCTATAGACATCCTGATGGCTGTTGGTCCGCTCATCACTGCTACTTTTAGCGTGCCCGCCGGATGGCTGGCTGACCGCCTGGGGACGCGTATAGTGATGATTCTCGGCCTGCTCTGCATGGTCCTGGGCTGCCTGTATATGGCAACTATTACGCTTGAGGCGGATATCGTGGGCTTTGTGGCGCGTATAGCTGTGATCAATTTTGGCCTGGCTCTGTTTCAGACACCCAACAATACTACAGTTATGGAGGTTGCGCAGGCAACTCAGAGAGGGCTGGCTTCGGGCCTGCTATCATTGGCCAGAACGCTAGGGCTCTCTACAGGAGCATCCTTGATGGGAGCAGTATTCGCGGCTCTAGTTATGCAAGCTGCAGGAGCTGTGCCCGATATAAATGCAGCGCCAGCTATAGCCTTTGCCCGGGGCATACAGGGTACTTTTAGCCTTGCCAGCATATTCATCGTAGCCGCGCTGGTTCTGGCAATCGTGATCTGGCTCTACCTGGGTAGGCGGGAGGCCATGGGCGCGGAAGAGAGTTCCGATTTCAGCAAGACAGATCGCTAGATATGGAGTAACTATTCAGTAGGGAGTAAAAGCTTTGAAACCTTGCCCGTATTTTCCCCTGAAAGGCGAAACTTTGCCTTGAAGAAAAAGGATGGAGAGTCAGAGCCACGCGCTCGCACAAGGTGACGAGAGAAAAAGAGCAAAAACAGATCAAGCTCACTTTCCAAAGGAGAAGTCGGCACCAGGGGTTCTCCAAATGTGGCCAGCCCTCCAGGCGAACATCAATAGTACCACGCGCTTGCCAGAAAAAAGGCATGAGTGGAGAATAAGATCTGAAAACCTCTTTAGAAAAGGAAATGTTCACGCTTATGGTTCTCCAGCCACCAACGCTTCCACAAGACCTGCTTGATCAGTTAGCCAATGCGAACGCAAAGATTCGCAAAACGGCGCTCAAACAAATGGCATCCTTGCCAGCGAGCAGCCAAAGGAACCAACTGCTTATCCAAACGCTCTCAACGGATGAAAATGCCAGCAACTGTGCATTCGCCGCACAAATTCTTGGGCAACTCCAGGCGAAAGAAGCCATTGACACCTTGCTGCTGGTTCTCACCAAGCATACGAACAAAAACGTCCGCCTCAAAATTGTCACGGCTCTCGGGCAGTTAGGAGATCGGAAAGTGGTAGATGTCCTCCTCCAGGCGCTGGTCAAAGACCGCGGTATCGAAGTCCGCCGAGAGGCAATCCGCGTGCTCGTCGGTTGGCGAGAACTGAGAGCTCTTCCCGCCCTACAGAAAGCCTATGAGAAAACCAAAGATCGTGCTTCAAGCTATCATTCTCTTTGTCAGGACGTTCTCCTGGCTCTCAGCGAACTCGGAGGAGTTGAACCTCTTTTACCAATCATTTAGGAGTGGTATGCGTCTGGACAGTTTTTTATGCCTGGTCTGGCCGAGGCGCTGGCAAGGACAAAGGACCAACGTATCATCGAGCCATTGATAGAACTAGCCACAAACCCACGCATTCGTAGCATAGAAGCCATCAAAGGACTCTTCCCATTTCGGGATGCACGAATCCTTACTGCCTGTCTCGCCTTTTTAGACTATCACAGTAACTTCCACAGTTTCATAAAACCGCTTGAAGACGTGGTTTCGTATGTGCGTACCTCCAATGATCCGAGACTCCCAGACCTTTTGCTTGCGCGACTGCAAGATCCCTGCCTCGCCCAACCGCGCTGGAATACGATTCGTTTGCTGGGTGAATTTGGTGAGCCGCACATGGGTCTGCTCTTGCTGGAGCATGTGCAAAAATGGGAAGACTGGTACCTCAGAAAGAATGAGCCAAGTAATGATAACTACGGACAAGCAGATAACCATTACACCGTTGCAGAAACTTTGAGCAAGCTTTGCTTTCAGGATACTTTTGACCTCCTGCTTCGCCTCCTAAACGCGCCGGATTCGTCCACTGGTCTCCGTAGTTTGTGTGTAGCAAACTCTGTACTACCTCAAAAAAAGGGAAAGTCTTGAACCATTAGTAGCTGCACTTCACGACCCACGTAATCTGGAAAAAGACCCCGGTTGCTCTAGCACGGTGCGTGATCTGGTCATTTTCGTACTCTCAGAAACGGTAGCCTCTCTAGATGAGGTGCCAGCGTATGTCGAGACGGAATTACTCAATCTGTTGAAAGAACCTGTTCTCACCTCTTTCACGGTACACCTTATCAGACAGACACTCGGAGAACGAACACGTGAAACGATCACCAGTTGCCTGGCTCGTACACCCTCAGGAACACGCAATGCAGAACTTCTCACCGGAGCGTTGAGAGACCTGGATGGTCAATCCCAAGACTGAGGGTTTCACTTGAATGAAAGAGGGTAGATGACAGTTGCCAAATTTCATAGATTATCGTCTACTATCGTTAACATTTTGGGAGATACGAGCAACTTTGATGGCAAAACAAGGACAGAAACTCTTACGCGTGGGTGCAGCGGCCCATGAACTGGGTTTACACCCGATGACCGTGCGGCGCTGGATCAAATCCGGGCGTATTCAGGGAGTGCAGGTAGGTCGGGAGAGGCGCATTCCACGTACAGAGATTGAGCGGGTGGTTGGAAGCGTGGATGGTCGGCTGCTCATTCTGTACGGACGGGTGAGTGGACATGGACAAAAAGATGACCTGGATATTCAGCTCCAACGCCTGCAAGTCTGGGCAGCCACTGAACGCAAAGGGCAGGAAACTCTGGTGCTTTCCGATATTGGCTCGGGGCTCAAAGCAACACGGCGTCAGTTGCAACGGCTCCTCAAGCTGGTGTGCGAGGACAAAGTGGCTGAAGTAGCGATTACCTACGAAGATCGCTTAACGCGCTTTGGGCAAGAATATCTTGAAACGCTCTTTGCCTGCTTTGGAGTGACGCTGACCGTGTTAGAGACAGGGGAAGAGAAAACAGCGGAGCAAGAGTTGACTGATGACTTGCTGGCCTTGATCGCCTCGTTGTCGGGACGGCTCTATGGGATGCGCTCTCATAAGCAACAGGCACTCGTCGCCTGCGCAAAGCAGGTGATGGGAGAAGAGGAGTCATGAGGTGGCCAAAACGCAAATGCTGTCCTTCCCCATTCGCTTGCCTGAAAGCATGCAAGCTGGGGCGTTGCGGTTGTTGGATGTTTCTCGCTCCTCGATCAATCAGATCATCAGAGATCTGTGGCCTCAGCTTGAGGTCTTTGCCTCAGATCGCACAGGACCGGCGTGGAAGCAGGTGGAACGTCATCTCATCACTCGCTCTGGCCACGGCAGTCGTCAGGAACGGTGCGAGATGGAGCAGGCAGGCCGTCTGCTGCGTGCGCAAGCCTCGCGCTCCCTACTCTTTGAGACCATCTTGCCGCTGCTCTCGGGGGGCTCATCAAACAGGCCACAGACAAGCGTCCTGCCCACAAAGATTACGGACGCATCAAGGAAGAGGTGCATGCCTTTCGAGCGGCCCAAAAAGGGGCAGGAGACGAGCAGGACGCCTTCCTTGCCATGACCAATCTGCTCGAACAAGCCTGTAATCACTTTCTCAAAGAAGAGGCGTTTCCCACCTCCTATGCCCAGATGCAAGAGCCCCCCATGCTCTCCGTTGGCTGTCTGACCTTCGCGGGCGACGATGGCATGATGCTTGGACAGACGTACCGCGCCCGCATTGACCTCGTGACCTGCTGCGACCTCAGCACGCGACGCGAACTGCATCAAGCAACCCTCGCTCTGCGGCTGCGTTCCCCCGATGAACAGGGCAAGTGGGGATGGACTCCCTGGGTGGAGAAGATCCCTTTGCCTGAAACTCTGTACACCTATCTGGAGCAGAGAGCCGTTCTCCAGGCCCCGACGCTGCGAGAACTGCGTCAGGCCGATGGTGAACGCGTGGCCGTTCTCGATCTGATCCTGGAGGTCCCAGCGCGTCTGGTCTTCCCTCTTGAACAGGAACGCCGCGTGCTCGGATGGGACTGGGGGGTTCGCTCGCTCATCACGGTCTCCATCCTCGAACTGTCCGAAGACTGGCGTGAGAAGCCAGATGCGCCGTTTACCCAGCTCTCACGTCCCCTGTTTTTGGACACCGGAGGGCTGGACGGCAGACAGGCGCGGCTGCGTCGGGAGATTGATCGGCTCAAAGCTTGCAAAGAACGCTATGAACGGCTCATCAGCATCGCCACCCGAACGCACCAGGAGAAACCTACGCCTTTGCCTGCCGAGTACGATGGCTGGCTCAGCCGGGTTCGCGGGTATGAGGAGCGCATTGCGGCGTGTTGGCACAGGTACGAACGCAGAAATCGCGAACTCGCACATCTGGCCTCCAATCTGCTCATCCTCCTCGCGCTGATCTATGACTGCCATCTGATCTGCGGAGAGAACCTGAGTACCCTCAAAACCATCGGACGCGGGCGCGGGGTGCGCGGGCGCTTTCGCAACTGGCGCAATAACTCCATGGTCAGGGGGGAGCTGTGGCGCGTGCTGAAGTATAAATGCCATCTGCTGGGGATTCGCACGCGGCAGGTGGAACCGCGTGGGACGACGCACACGTGCCCACGTTGTCATGAACCAGCGAAAACCTACGCCTCTCCTGCCGCAAGAGATCGAAAAAAGGCCATTGACTGGGGGCCGTTTCTCTGTTGTGCGAACCCGGATTGCCGCTGGTCCGGGGCCAGAGACTATGCCGCGTCTCTGAACATCGCACGGCTGGGCCTCGCCTTTTTGCGCACCGCTCTGAGAAGCTCGCGATACACGTCGTATCGCATGGCCGATGCGTCGGTCAACCCTTGCTCCTATACGGGGCAGGGGGCACTCCTACTGTTGCGAGTGCAAGGGATCAACCCCTGCCCCATCATGGGCAAACAGGTCTACTATGCCGGATGGATACGTTCCATGAGATTATGTACATCCCAAACAACCCAGACCCTTTCTTTGCTTTCTGCATCTCAACTCAGAAAGACCGTGTTGTTGCGTGCATGATGTTCGGATAGTTCTCTGTTTTTGCAACGGTAGCTAGGAGAGATTTTGTAGCCATCGTGAATGGAAGTGCCATCAAATCCAGCGAGGATGCCGATGTCGTTGAGCGCGGATCGGCCCCGGCTGGGATGAGAGCCAAAATGCGTCAACCGAGAAGTCGAGCACACATGCACATACGAATGATGCTTGCGCACACACACGTCCGTTTCATCCTGGTGGATCACTCCAGCCTTGCGCAGCCCCTCTTTGATGCGGGTTTCGACCTCGGTGAGGGCCTGGGAACAGGTGCGTACCCACCCGAGCAGACTTCCCGCCGACACCTGCAGACCAAAGACCTCGCATAGGGGATCATCTGGCCCTCAACCAGATAGACTCCCAGCACTTGGAGGTGCGGGCCATAATACTATGCGCCGCTGCTTTAGCTGGTTCAGTTCAAGAAAGATAAGAGAAGAGCAAATCACTGAACAATAACTCTTACTGACGGCTCCTGGATCGGTAAGAGTGAGGCGGAAAGCTGCGTAGTGCTTGTTGCTATTTGTTTATGGATGTTCTTGAATATATCGATCCCGGTAGAAGGTGATCGGCCTGGAACACCTTCTACCGGGATTTGTTACTGTGTTAGCTATTGCTTTGCAGGCGAGACCCAGCTGGCCTCAGCGGCGGCGTGCGGGGATTCGGCCACGATCTGCATCAGCTCGATGGCGTTGCCATCGGGATCGTTTAACCAGTACTGCCAGTTATGATCAAGTCCCTGCTGCGGGCCGCCGCTGATTGTCAGGCCCCGCTTTTCCAGAGCCTCTAAGGTAGCCGATAGATCATCGACAACCAGGCAGAAATGATTATAGCCAACCTTATCGCCGCCTGCCGGATTTTCACCTTGAGCACCGGGGAATAATTCGATAAACTGATTGGGGGCAACCTGGATATAGACAATCCAGGGAGATGGCTCACCCTCGCGCTCTAGCCGAAAGGCCTCCCGAAAACCAAGCTTATTGCAATAGAAATCGAGAGCTTTCTCAAGGTCGGTGATGCGGAAAGCTACGTGTCCAAGCCCTGTAATCATAGCTGGCTCCTTATTCTTTAAATATGCTTGAGCACTTCTTGTGCTATCTGGATGGCTGTATCTGTCCCTTTATTTTGCGTCGAGACGGCTACGTATATATAGTTATTGCCTTTCTGAACCATGATATCGCCCTTAGACATCTCTATCGCACTATCGCCAACTCCGCTGATGGCCTGGCCGTTAGCTATCGTGGATAGTTCTGTCTGCGGACCAGTGAAGAGCCCAATCCCTACAGTGTCAGTCATTGCTGTCTCGGCTGTGTAGAAACACACTTGCGTGCTCTGGACTCCAGGAATGGTCGGAAGCGGAGGCATAGATTTAGCTGGTTGCATTGACTCACCCATAATCTTGCTCAGTGAATTTACATCTATTATAGTATCACAGGATTGGCCGCCAGATGTAGTTGTGGGCTGGTTAGATGCAGATTGTGCAGAAATGGGCTGGGAGGTAGAGGTATCCGTGGTGGCATTAGAGGTTGGCCCATTATCGGTGGGGGTAGATGCGTTTCCTCCTCCACAGGCAGCCAATAAAATAGCCAGAATGATAACAGGGATGATAGCTATTTGGGGCGGTAGGCGAAAAGTCGTAGGAAAAGAATTGCGAGATTCTCGCAGCATAGTTACGCTCCTTATCAAAATCTTTCAAAAAAGTTATCAAGCTTAGATCTTTTATTATAGAGCTATAGAAGCGAAATAGTAATAAGAAGCACTAGAGAATATTACTTTTAGGAACTATCTTTGTGGAAAAACTTCTAACCAGTTATATGGGAGAAGGCAAAATTTACCTGTGTATTTTTGGGAAAACCAGTACATTGCGTTCTTTACTAGCAAAACCGTTTGAAAAAGGGAACAAAAAGTAACCCATCGCTGACTGACAAAGAGCTGTTCTATAGAGGCCGGCTGCCAGGTTATTGAAGCATTCTTTTCTGGTGCAGGCGGTTCATACTCTCGTCTACGTCGCCTATCTTGAGACCTGTGAGGGCAGCAATGGCTTGAGGAGTCGCTCCCGGCTGATAGGCTCGATAGACCACCTGATCAATTTCGACCTTGCCAACCTCTGAGAGCATGATGGACAGCACTTCGTCAATAAGCTTGCCTGCACTCTTAATGGGAACGTAGCGTCCGCCGCTCGTCCCGGCGATTTGCTCAAAACTTTTCTGCATGGCCTGATTATCACCAATGCCCAGGCTAAAGATCGTAATCCCGCGCTGGCGGGCATTCTGGGCTATAGAAATAACCGTGCCATGCTCGGGTTCGCAAGGGCAGCCCTTGGGATATCTATCGCGCCGATTGCCCCAGCCATGCGGAGGAGCATCGCCGGCCAGCAGGATCACCTTGTGGGCATTTTCGCGCCACTTCATAACGTAGCAGGCGTCATAAAGCCCATCGACGACTGCCTCCGCGCCATCTCCACCGCCGCCTTTGGCATGGGCTTCGTTAAGTGCCTGTTGGAGATCATCTAGCTGTTCCGTGAAGGCGTAGCGGCGCGTGACCCAATTCTTTTCGGTGGCAGGATGGTCGCGATAGAGAACCAGGCCATAGGCCAATTGAGGTTGAACCGGATGGAGAGACAGCTTCTGGACAAAAGCCTGCAGATTTTTGCGCGTCATCTCGATGTAGTCTTGCATGCTTCCGGTGGCATCCATGACAATGCAGAGATCAAGTTGCCTGAGCAGCTCATCGCCCTTGCGCGAAGGGAGGGCCGTGCCTGGGGTGGGTAAATTGTTACCGCAGCGTGCGCAAAATCTTGCGGCTTCTCGATTTTTGCTGCCACATGCTGGACAAAACATAGCTCTCTCCTCCATAAGCGGCTTTCCGGTATTATGCCCATTTTAACATACATGAGCCGTCTAAGACCATATGCTTAGGGAATTTTTAAGGGTGCGGCGAGCTATGCTTTGCCTAGCTTGCAACTATCTCTCGCTTACAGCCAGGCGTACACCCAATCCGATCAGGACGCAGCCACTAATCCAGGCCAGCCATTTGCTCACCTGGGGCAGACGCTGAAGCCAGAGCGAGATGCTGCCGGCGAAGAGCGCCAGGCAGGAAAGGAAGAGAAGATCCATTACTGCCAGCGTTAAGCCTAGCCCAAGCAACTGCTCATGAACATGCCCGATGGATGGACGTACAAACTGGGGTATGAACGCAAAGTAGAAAAGGATGGTCTTTGGGTTTAAGAGATCGTTAAGCATACCCTGGACAATCAGGCGCTTATCAGATGAGACGCTCTTCAGCTCTTTAGTAGCCAGAAATTTGTCCCGATGCCTGATGGTCTGGATACCCAGGTATATGAGATACACAGCTCCTACATATTTAATGACAAGAAAGGCGGGCAAGGAGGCGGCCAGGATGCCAGCCAGGCCAAGCACTGTTAATAGTGTGTGAATTGTCTCCCCCAAAACTATACCGAGCGTCGAAAACAGGCCTGCTCTTCTGCCCTGACTCATGGAGCGGGCCAGCACGTAGAAAATGTCGGGACCGGGCATGACAATGGCAGCCATTGTCGCAATCACGAATAAGCCAAATTGAGTATCAAACATGTAAGTATCTCCTCTCTAGACAATCGAACTACGATGCTGGCACGGCTTAAGACCAGGGCTAGAACGGCGGATCGAAATTGGTTAATGGCGATCCGCCAGATGTAATATATTGTTAGTTGAGATGACGCGCTAAGCTACTTACTGCTGCTGAGAGCCTGCATAGAACTCATCAAGCAAGCGCCTGGTCTCGGTATCTGCCTTGATCGCCTTGATTGCCTGCGCAAGTTGCTGTGCGGCGGCGTCAAGAAGTTGTTCGCCTATCTCTGCCGTCGCCGGACGGGCATCGCCAGCATAGTGTGTGGGATAATCAGCGTACCACCAGATTCCCGTCTGCACGCCCACGGCTTTAAGCGCTTGTAGATGCTCGCGGGCCTTGCTTTCGTCATCGCTGGGAATCTGTTGCCTGGCAACCAGATCAGGTCGGATGGCCAGCATCATGCTGGTTTCGCCTGGGCCAGCGTGTCCATCGCTCGCAGGCTCCCAGGGAACCTCTAGCGCACCTCTGGTATTGGTGTACGGATGGGTAACGTAGATTACATAGTCGCGTGGACCATATAATTGCAACTCGTTGAAGAAGGCCAGCAGATTGCGATTGCCTCCATGCGCATTGACAAGAACTATCTTCTTTAATCCGTTGCGTGCGATCTCGCGACAGACGTTATCGAGCAGGCGCAAGATGAGATCCCCATCGATGCTGATCGTGCCGGGACAGTGGCGCGCCTCTGGAATCTGGGTAAGGATATGATCAGGAAATATGAGCGCGGGCTCTAAGGCTGCGGCCCGCTTCAACAATTCACGTCCCTCATACATATCGGTTCCCAAGGGCAAATGGTGGCCATGCCGCTCAATTACCGATAAGGCAACCAGGCATACACCTTCACACTGCTTAACGGCTGCAGGAAACTGATCGCTGCTCAATTCTTCCCATCGCATGCTTTTGCCTCCTTTATACTATATACGTTGGCGCACTAAGATATATTTCAAGCTCTGGATATGTAAGCGGAAATTGCTGTGTTTCTCGGGCGGTTAGCTTAACTGGAGCCTGGCCAGCTATACGCTCAATCCTTGCTTCGTTCTAGACGAGGGCTATAGCGCGTTTACCGCACGTAGCCAGGCCTGAGCCATCAGGGCATGACCGGCCGGGGAAGGATGCACACCATCGGCGGCCCAGAAAGCCGACTCGCGCTGTGCCGCGGCCTGAGCAAATAGCCCGTCAAAGGGCACGTAGAGCGCGCCATACTCGCGCGCCAGCTTGCGCACTACATCAATTTTTGGGTCCAGATCTTCGCGCCAGGTCTCGCGATCGGCTGACACGGACAGGACAAACGGCTCGCAAAGGATCAAGCGCGCGTTCAGGGCTGCCTTTGTGCGCTCCAGTAAGGAACGATAGACATCCTCGTAATCCTGCGTCGAGGTCGGATCGTTGCTGTCATAACGTCTCCACGTGTCGTTAATGCCAACCAGGATAGAGACCCAGCTCGGATGCAGATCAAGGCAATCTTTCTGCCAGCGCTTTAGCAGATCTTTGGCGCGGTCGCCGCCGATGCCACGATTTAAGAAATTGACATTTTTGCTGGGATAAAGGGCTTGAAACCAGGAGGAAGCTATCATGGCATAGCCTGCCCCCATACTCCGTGGGTCCAGGCGATCACGGCCGGCATCGGTGATGCTATCGCCTTGAAATAGAACTACATCCCCATCATTAAAAAGTGGTGACATGAACATCTCCTTGCCCTAAGTGGGCTAACGCTGGGCGCAGGTATTGCCCAACAATCGGTGGCGCACTCCAATCGCGCAACCAGGCTGTTCGGCATACATGCCCGTGGGCTTAACAAACTGAAATATCTAAGCGAGGGGGCATATGGTGATCGAAGCGCTTTTCCTTGTGCTTGCCCGTATAGAGAATCTATACGGAGAAGGAAGCTATGCCATAATTCCCCATTGCCATAGCTATGAGAGGACTTTACCTTCAGGAAAGGTTGCGATATCTCCTTAAAGAAATAACTCCAGATAGATATTTTGTCTTATAGCCATATTGAAAATGTCCTCGAATCGCGACAATATAGTATTATAATATAAAACCAGGCTGTCAGTGTTGGGCCTGCGCGCTCTCGATCCAATGACCTTGTAACGCAAGAGCCAAGGAGGAACTTGCTACGGTTTGTCCACTGAGTACCTTTGCCTGTCGTTAGGCCTGAACTTCATGCTTTGATATGGTCTATGGCAAGTAGTCAAAGAAGAAAAAGGATAGTGCAACATGAGCGAATCAACCTATCGATCCTCCCGGTATCCCTTTGTGCCTTATAAGCCACCTCGCTTTAGCATAGAAGAGCAGAGAGCCGGTGTTCAGCTTTATTTAAACAGGATGTCACGCCGTCGCACAGTCCGTGAATATTCTGACGAACCCGTCCCCTATGAAATTATCGAGAAGGCTATCCAGGCGGCCAGCCTGGCACCAAGTGGCGCGAACCAGCAGCCCTGGAGCTTTGTTGTCGTCAGTGATCCTGAACTCAAACGCCAGATCCGCCTTGCCGCAGAGGAGGAGGAGAAAGAGAGCTATGAGCATCGGATGTCCCAGGAATGGCTTGATGCGCTGGCTCCCCTGGGTACAGACTGGCACAAGCCCCATATAGAAGAGGCTCCCCATGTTATTGTGGTATTCGCCCAGATCTATGGCTTAGAGACACTGCCAGATGGCACTCAACACAAATACAAACATTACTATGTTCAGGAATCTGTTGGCATCGCTGTAGGTATGCTGCTCTCTGCCCTGACCTTTGCCGGCCTGGCTACTCTGACCCACACCCCCAACCCTATGGGCTTCCTGGGGCAGATCCTTCAGCGCCCGGCCAATGAGCGCGCATTTGTTCTCATTCCGGTGGGCTATCCGGCTGAAGATGCTGAGGTTCCTGCCATCACCAAGAAGCCTCTCGATCAGGTGGCGATACATTTCGAGAAAAAATCCTGACGGTAGTTGCAGAGCGCCAACCGGCAAGTGACCTTCCCTCAATGGCCTGGCTCGAACGATAGTATGAAGCAGTCAGCGATCAACCCATCAAATTGAACAGTGCGGGCGACCATCTCGGTCGTCCGTATCACATTGTCACCTCAGCAGCGCCCCTCCTGTATTACATCCCACAGGGATTGCCAGGCCCAATTATACCTACTTATTCTACTAGACATCAACTCAAAGGTGTACATACCACCTCATCCAGCTTCTCAGCAGGCGTGAGGAGGAGCAGCATCGAGCGGCTGTTTTACCGCTTTTACCTCTCAAGATACTCCTTCCTGAAAAGCATGCTATATCCCCCTTACCCAAAACAAGAGAAATATCCCTGTTCTTCTTCTCTAGTATATAGAAAATGAAGATACATGTCGAGTGAGAAAGTGAAAGGAGTGTCAAGAAAGCGATGATTTCACTTGTTTTGCTTTAACAAAAGCGCTTCCACGTGACATGTAATGAACGGGGATTGTTTGTATGAAAAATAGGTGAAATAGTTCTCTTTCTGTAATACTGTATGAAATCATTGAAAGCAGCTTTTCTTTGCGCAGCGTGACAGCTCACTTCTCTCCTCCTAATTACGGGACATACCTCGGAAGAAGTGCGCGAGTTCCTGGCGACGTTGGAAATCCCGTATCGGGAACTGTTTCCCCAACTGAACTTGCGCCAATGGTCAGGCATCATCTACACCTGGCTCACTCACGCGCTTCTTGATCCAACCAATTCTGGCCGTGCAACGATGGATAACCTGATGTGCGCCGCTTCGGCACGTATTGAATAGCCCCACAGGGGCAGAAAGTTGAGAGCAGATGACTTTCTAGGACACTGACTCTACTTGGCGGGGAAACCCAAAGGGGAAAACAGCATAGTCGGAAAGCGGAGAAGCGCGAAGGTATGTAGCGTAGTTTGTATCCGCAAGTCCTGTGTGTATGGTCAAGCCTAAACTGGCTGAAACCCAGCTTCCAGCGGTGTAATGTTCCGCCCATCGCAGCATACCTGAAGCGATGATGTCGAAATACGTATGGGTCATCAGAACATACGAAACCGCCAGGTTGCAATCCTGGCGTAAACGCTCTCTTCGGCAAGCGACCCCTAACGAAGTGGTAGAAGGAGGCGAACGGGAGACCTGGAGCACACTAGACGTTCGATACGTGCAAATGCGGGATCGCCTACAAGGGGATGACCCTCATGGCGACGGAGTTCCCATAGGAGCCAAATGCTCAGGGTAATGCCTGAGACAGGACGAAGGGGAACAGGCATCGTTGAAGAACCAAAGATAGCGAGGTGCGTGAGATGCGTACAGCCGACACTATCCTCGGTCTCATCAAAGAGAGAGGCAAGAAGGGATTGCCTTTAGAGCGAGTCTGAGCTTGACCCACTTTTGTGGACAGGACCAATGGGTGGTTCAGACCATTCTGTTTTCAAACTGAGAAGGGCTGACGTATCCCAAAGACGAATGAAGACGCTGACGATTGTAAAACACTTCGATCCATTCAAAGATCACTTGTCGAGCTTGCGAACACGTCGCGAAACTGGTGCGATGCACACATTCCCATTTGAGTGTGCTCCAAAACGACTCCATAGAGGCGTTATCGTAGCAATTGCCAGTTCAGCTCATACTCACCACCATTGCCGCCTCGGCTAACGCCTGCTGGTAGCCCAGGCTGGTGTGACTTTCTCCCACGATCCGAATGATGCAGCAGTCCTGGTTGAGGACAACGACGTTGCACTGCCATCTGCAACGCGTGTTGGACGAGTTCCTCATCTTGAACAGCAGCCATCGCCCATCCGACCAGCGAACGAGAGTAGAGATCGAGGACCCCAGCGACATAGAGCCAGCCCTCCTGTGTCCACACCGCCGTCACATCCGTCACCCACTTGCGATTGGGAGCACTGGCCTCAAAATCCTGATTGAGGACATTGGCGGCTTTCTGATGAGCAGGATGTTGCCGTGTCGTGTGAGCACACCTGCCAGGCTCTCGTGCAGACCAGCCCTGTTGCCGGATCAGGCGAGCCACCCGCTTGCGCGAACACCGATGACCTTGCCGTTGCAAGCAGACATGCACGCGTGGACTGCCATAGGTCTCTCGACTCTGTTGGTAGCAGACTTCAATGGCCTCTTTCAACTCGCCATCTTCCCGCTCATGCTGGCTGACTGGGCGCGCTTTCCACGCGTAATAGCCGCTCTTTGAGACGCTCAGCACGCCACACAATCTCACGACCGGATAGTCATGACCCATCTGATCGATGAAGGTATAGATCATCGCTGGGGTTGTGAGAAGATGGCCAAGGCTTTTTTTAAGATATCACGCTCTTGACGTAAAATCTCATTTTTCCGACGTAAGCGGCGCATCTCTTCCTCTTGTGGGGTTTGATGTCCGCTTCCAGGAAACGCATTTTGATCATGCTTTTGTGCCTGCTGTTTCCACCCTTGAAGGGTATTATCTGAGATCCCTAAGTCGCGAGCGACCTGGGCCAGCGGTTTCCCTGTGGTTTCTACCAGATGTAAGGCTTCTCGCTTGAACTCGGCATCAAAGGTCCGTTTCGGTTTTTCCATCGCATATCTCTTTCATGGATAGTATACCTGTCTTCCTTCTGTCCATGAAAGTGGGGCAAGGGCACCCTTCGGCGGAACCAAAGAATTATACAAAGGGCAACAGTTCCCCATGCTCCATTGCAAGATTTTTCCTCCAAGAATGCTGTCTGGTTGTTTGTTCGTGATCCTTCCCAACTCGATGAGAAAGAGCAGATGACTCTCTCGATCATTTGTCAGACAAGCGAGACGACGAAGCAGACGTACCAATTCGTTCAGGAGTTTCGGTGCTTGCTTCATAATCGCGAAGGGGCTAAGCTTGATGACTTGCTAGAAAGAGTCCGAGCAAGTCAGATTCGTGAACTCCAACGTTTTGTCACTGGTGTTGAGCGCGACAAGGAAGCAGTTGTTGCTGGGCTGACCCTTCCTTTCAACAACGGTCTTGTCGAAGGAAAAGTAAACAAGCTCAAGCTGCTTAAAAGGATGGGGTATGGACGTGCAAGCTTTGCATTGGTACGCCAGCGTGTGCTCCACGCTCTTTAATCACGATATATTATATTTTTATCATCTATCACCAAAAGTGGGACAGAACCGTGATATGCGACAAAAACTTGCCTCTTTCATTGATCTCAGGTATACTCTTCATCAAAGGCAGATGACCATGCACAACTTCGCTGGTTAAAACTAGCTGAACAAGAGGTCAATTGGTCTTTGGTGTATTTTTCACGAAAGGGTAGCCACGTGCGATAGAAGGATTCGAGCAGCCAGAAAAAGGAGAGATAAGGATGACACATCGCGCTGGTCAACAATTGGGGAACTATCGACTGACTCACCTTTTGGGGGAAGGTGGCTTTGCTGAAGTGTACTTAGGTGAACATCTTCACCTTGGTACTCAGGCAGCGATTAAAGTGCTCCATACCCAGCTCACAAGCGATGATATCGAGAGCTTTCGTGCAGAGGCGCGAACGATTGCTCACCTTATCCATCCACATATTGTACGAGTACTCGAATTTGGTGTAGAGGGCAAAACTCCTTATCTGGTGATGGACTATGCTTCTGGTGGCACGTTGCGAAAACTGCATCCTAAAGGTACACGTATTCCCTTGGCTCCTGTTGTCTCCTACGTCAAACAAGTTGCAGATGCTCTCCAATGTGCTCATGATGAAAAACTCATTCATCGCGATGTCAAACCAGAGAATATGCTGCTGGGAAGGCGAAATGAGGTGCTCCTCAGTGACTTTGGGATCGCCTTGGTGGCCCAAAGTTCGCGTTATCAAAGCACGCCAAGATATGGCAGGGACGATCGCGTATATGGCTCCCGAACAAATTCAGGGCAAGCCGCGTCCTGCCAGTGATCAGTACGCTCTTGCAGTAGTCGCCTACGAGTGGTTGAGTGGGGATCGACCTTTTCATGGATCATTTACTGAGATTGCTGTTCAGCATGCAGTTGCAACTCCTCAGCCCCTAAGAGAGCGAGTTCCTGTTTCTCCAGCAATTGAGCAAGTAATCATGATAGGGCTTGCGAAAGAGCCAAAGGAGCGTTTTAGCAGCGTACAAGCTTTCGCTAGCGCACTCGAGCAGGCTTTTCAAAAAGAGCAAGCAACAACCGTCTCCCTGCAGTTTCCTTCAGCACATGTATTATCTCCTCCCTCTCTCCCATTAACAGTTGCACCATCAATTGCCACAACGCACCCTGGGACATCTCCCGCTTCTGTAGGAAAACACCTTTTCTCCTATCGCAATCATATTGCTCCGGTGTCAAGCATTGCCTGGTCGCCTGATAGCGCACGTATTGTCTCTGGGAGCAGTGATAGGACTGTCCAAATTTGGGAAGCACAAACAGGAAGAACTGAAACGGTATGGAATTTCCACTCATCCCCTGTACGGACTGTTGCCTGGACAAAGAATGGTACATATATTGCTTCTGCGGGTGAAGACACAACAGTTTCGATATGGGAGACTCTGACGAGAAGAAGTGTGATGACTTATCAAGAGCATAAAAAGTGTGTGAGTGCTCTTGCCTGGGCCCCTGATAGCGATCATATCGCTTCTGGCGGTTTTGATAAAACAATTCACCTTTGGAGTGCAGTAACGGGCAGGAAAGTCCTGACCTATCAGGGCCATACGAGGAACATGGGAGCTTGGGTCAAAGCGGTGGCATGGTCTCCCAATGGAAGGTGTATAGCTTCTGGAGATTACAATGGGGAAGTCTTCGTGTGGGACACAGTAACTGGGGAATACCGTTTACACTTATCAGCCTCTAGGAGTGTCAATGGTTTGGCATGGTCTCCTGACAGTGATCGTATTGCCATTGCATGCAGTTCTGGTAGACTCCTCCTTGTACAGAGTTTGGCTCAAGAGAGCACTTCCAGACATCATATGAATCAAAATGAGGACATCGGCCTGACATCAGTCGTCTGGTCACCCGATGGCAAGTTTATCGCGCTTGGAGACGAGCGTCATCAAGTTCACATCTGGGACCCAGTAAGTGAAAAACTTCTCTATACCTATCAAGGACATGCCAACCGTGTACTAGCAGTAGCTTGGTCTCCCGATGGGCACCAAATTGCCTCTGCAAGTGCTGATAAAACTGTGCAGGTTTGGCAGGCACCATAGGAAGAATTCCTAAAATTACAGAAGTTATTATCTAGAATTAAATGAATGAGGGATAAATTCACTGTTTTACAGCCTAAATGGCCCAACATTTCGTGCTTTGTCGTCGTATCCTGTATTCCCTCATCAAAAACCCTGAAGGGTCGATGGAGAGAAGAGTCTTAACTCATGCTAACAGGTGAGGAATTTCGCACTTGGTGCCAGCGTAACAAGATCTCGTCAGAGACGGAAGCCGTCATTGCCCGTATTCGTTCCTCCCCTCCAGCTCGTCGCGTGCGTGGGCGAGCTTCGAATATGAGTGGGCGGTATCCATCTGTGAAAATGGGCTACTCCATCCAGTTTGAAAGTCAGGTGGAGTTTTTGGCGATCTACGCGATGGAGCGCGATGATGATGTCCTGGAGTATTACGACCAGCCAACACGCATCCAGCTTCACTACCGCTCTTTGAGCGGTCACAAGACCTCACCGTGGCATACCCCTGATTTCCTGGTGATCCGCCGCAATGGGGCAGGCTTTGAGGAGTGGAAGCCGGAGAATGCGCTCGAAGGGTTAACGACCCGCATGCCTGAGCGGTATCAACCCGATCCACGAGGTGGATGGCGCTGCCCTCCTGGCGAGCAGACGGCAGGCGATCTGGGACTCGCGTATCGGGTACGTACCTCTGGCGAATACCACCAACAGTACATCGACAATTTGAAGTTTCTCCAAAATTTCTGGACCCATCCCTTTTCCGTTCCTCAAGCTGCAGAGCAACAGATTCGAGACGCTCTCGCCGTGTACCCAGGCATCATTGTGGACGCACTACTCCAGGCGCACCACGATCTCGTGGTTGATGTCGTCTGGGCCATGCTTACCACTCAGTCCATTTTTACCGATTTGACCGCGGCCTCGCTTATGGACTGGGAGCGTGTCTTTTTGTACGCATCAGCCTTGGAGGTTGAGGCTGTACGACAGGGAGCCAATGATGTCTCCCCTGATCCACTCATTGCCTCGCCGCTGATCATTGATGGGCGGCTGTGGGAAGTCGAAATGCAGGACACACAGGTGCTGCTGCGTCCAGAAGTGGGAATGCCCTTCTCCCTCCCAGTCGAGCAGTTTCACTACATGATAGCCTCGGACCTGATTGCGCCTGCTTCATTCTCCACCCCTTTGCCGCTCTCCGAAGTCGCACGTGCGCGCATCGCCAAAGCTTCCCTCAAGGGCCAGGAAGCTGCCAACAAACGCTGGCGCGAAATTCTTGCGTATGCTCGCGGGGATGTGCTCACCGTCACGACACGCTCCGTGCAGAACTGGATAGCTGCTTTCCGCCAAGCGGAAGCCGACTTCGGCTGTGGATACATCGGATTGCTCGACCGTGTTGCTGAGCGCGGGAATCGTGCTCCTCGTGTGCCCGATGCCTCCAAGGAATAGCTCAATGTGTATCTCACCACGCACTACGCCGCTCCTGTCTGCAAACGGGCGATAGCCGTGTACCGCCTCTACCGAGAGGAAGCCTTAAAGCAAGGCATCTCGCCCGTCGGCGAGCGCACCTTTTATCGAGAACGTGCCGCCTTTAAGGACGCCCAAGTTGTGGTCTCACGCCGAGGAAAACGCGCCGCCTATGCCCTCGAACCGGCCCTGGCTTATCTGGATCAAATGACCCCTCGGCATGGTCAGCGTCCCTTTGAGCGAGTCCATCTCGATCATACACAATTAGACATCATGCTCGTCTCCTCGGTCACAGGAAAACCTTTCGCAAAACCGTGGGCCACCTTCATGACTGATGCCTACAGCCGCCGGATTCTTGCCTGCTACGTGACCTATGATCCACCAAGCTATCGCTCGGTGATGATGGCGTTTCGGCACTGTGTGAAACACTATGGACGCCTCCCCCAGGAGTTGGTAGTGGATCGCGGCCCCGAATTTCAGAGTGTGTATTTCGAGACCTTGCTCTCGCGCTGCTTTGTAACCAAGTTGGAGCGGCCTCCTGGGCAACCGCGCTTTGGGTCAGTGATTGAGCGCCTGTTTGGCACCACCACGACCGAGTTGCTCAATCAGCTTCGAGGCAATACTCAGGCCAGCAAGATTCCCCGACAGGTAACGAAGGCCGTTGATCCCAAGCGCCTGGCCGTCTGGACCCTGGACGCTTTTGCACGTCGCCTGGCTGAGTACTGTCTGGAAGTCTATGACCAGATGGAGCATCGTGCCCTCTTTCAAAGCCCACGAGAAGCCTTCGCGCAAGGGATGCTGCGTGCGGGCAGCCGGACACGGTGATTCCTTACTCAGAAGATTTCCTGATCCAAACCAGGCCCTCGACCCGCACAGGGGTCGTAAAAATTCACCAGGGCCGAGGGATCACCGTGAACGGCTTACAGTACTGGCATGAGTGCATGCGCTCTCCTTCCGTCGCCGGAAAAACCGTTCCGGTTCGCTATGAGCCTTCCAATATGGGATTTGCCTATGCCTACATTGATGGACAGTGGGTCGAGTGTATTGCAGACGCTTTCCTCCAGGTGCATGGACGCTCTGAACACGAATGAAATCTCATTCTGGAGGAATGGCGTGAACACCAGCACCAGCATCACGAGAAACGCGTGACCCTCAACGGGAAGCTCCTGGTCGAGTTCTTGCACAAACTAGAAAAGGATGAGGCGTGGCAGCTCCAGCACCTGCGGGATCTGGAAGAACAGCCACAACGCGAAGCCTTGCTCCTGCTCGGCAATCGCCCGGTGGAGGTGATTGCCGAGACAGAGACAGCCCCAATCGAAGTAGATTTGTCCTCTCTTCCAACCTATGAGGTGTATCTCTGATGCAGACCATTGATCTCGCCAACGTCGAACTACTCGAAGACTTCAGAACCTTGAGGGTTGGTTTTAATTGTATTGCATATAGAGTCTAAAAATGGGAAAAGATAGTTTTCTAGATAGTGAACCTCAGAACACAGCAGATAACTCTTTTCTCTTTTCTACTGTATTCCGAAATTTCTACAGAAAACTCTGCTTCTCCACGACAAAGGGCCTTGGTGTTCACGGGCTGCCATGATGATGAGATTTCTCGTCTGGCGAGCGCCTCCGCATTGAAGAGCGCACCCTTTCCATACAGGCTGTTACCCTTTACCGGCGAATAGGCGCATCTTCTGTCGGTCCATGCACACCGAGGGCTGGAAGAAGTATCCGATCAACGATGGCGACGATTTCGGTATCATCAGGTGATGACCCCTGCAAGAGCTGTTGCATAATCATCATAGCTCGACCTGCCTGGCAGACTTGAGGCGTAATCACTTCCCGGCGAATCTCGCCACGTTCGGTGCTGCGCTCAAGGACCTGAAGGATCTGAGAGTGTGGTTCAAAAATCTTCGTGCGAATTGCTGCGATTAAATCTGGGTGATGGAGTCTATCCCCAATGATGGCTCTCATCGTCGTGCCGACCGGGCTATTCATAAGCTCTCTGATGTTCTTGTGTACTTCAATGAGATCCTCCCGAAGATTCCCGGTATCTGGCGTGTGCGTTGTGTTCTCCTCAAGAGCATTAGTCAGGGCATCAAGGACTAATTCTTGCACAGAGGCCCAGCGCCGATACAACGGCATTTTGCCGGTGCGCGCTCGGAGTGCGATTCTATCCATCGTGAGATGACCAAAACCGGCATCGGCCAGTTCTCCCAACACGGCAGCGTAGATCGCCTGTATAAGAGCATCTCCTCGTCGCCGCCTTGAAGATGGTTGCTCATGCTTTGCTCTCTTCATCTTCTTGTTTCTCTCCTCAATTTCCTACCCAAATTAAGATACTATTGTGTATCTTCCTTATCTAGTATATACTACGCCTAGATAAGATACTATTTTGTATCTTATAGAGTGCCGGAGAAGTTCTGGCCTGACTTCCCTTCGTCTGGCCGACTGCAAAAGGCCAGGTGAGGTCATACGTTTTTGTGTTCAGGAGGTATCAATCTATGGGTCTTTTCACTGAGGCTGAAATTGCCTATTTGCAGAAGCAGCGCCTGGGGCGTCTGGCTACAGTTACGAAGACTGGCAATCCTCATGTTGTTCCAGTCAGCTTTCTTTATAATCCAGAATTTGAGAGCATTGACATCGTTGGGAGAACACTTCCCACATCTTTAAAATATAAAAACATCGTCATTAATGGACGAGTGGCCTTTGTTGTTGACGATATTGCTTCTCTTTCTCCTTATCTGGCACGCATGATCGAGATTCGTGGGTACGCTGAAATTGTGCTCCGCGATGAAAATGATCCTCTTCCACATGCTTTAGAAATGTCACTTGAAATGAGACGTACTATAGCCAGGAATGTCGCGCCCGAAATGATACGTATTAGAGCGAAAAGGATCATCTCTGCTGGCCTGGGAAGCAATCCACTGAGCATGAGCCGTCGCACCATTGCGGACGATGGCTCGGTGACAGAAGCTCGCACACCTCTTCAGCCTATTCAGTTCGACGCGGAAAAATAGGATACGATCAGTAGATCAACATAGTCGCATCAAATACAGGAGAAACTATGCTAGATCCGAAAGATTGGAACCGCCGCCTGATTGAGGAGTTTCGTGCAAACGGAGGCAAGGTTGGTGGACCATTAGAACACATGTCGTTGCTCTTGCTTACAACTACTGGTGCCAGGAGCGGGAAGCCTCGCACGACGCCAATGGGGTATTTCTCCGATGGCGACTGCCTGATAGTGGTTGCCTCTAATCGTGGTGCATCAACGCATCCTGCCTGGTATCATAACCTACTGGCACACCCGGAAGTCACCGTCGAGGTTGGGACTGAGACCTTCGAGGCCATTGCTATTGTCACAAAAGATGCAGAGCGAGATCGGCTGTGGGCTAGAGCTGTAACGTTGTTCCTCACCTTCGCCGAGCACCAGGCAAAGACAACGCGCCTGATCCCCGTGATCACGCTCTCCCGACGAGCAAGCTAAAGACCATCTATGCCTCATTATGCTTGAGGCACACCGATTGTTTATTCAATCTTCCAGAAAGGAAGGTTTCTGATGACCACTGTATGGATCATCGTATGGATAGCCCGTCTAGCAGGCATAGTCGCGCTTGTGCTGGGCCTGTTCTTCTGGATCACCAGCATAGATGTGGTCAATGTTCATATGATCTTTGGCCTGATGCTTGCCCTTTCGCTTCTCATACTTGGGATCATCATGCTTTGCTCCAGAGGTGCCCGGCTTCTGGGAGTTGCTGGCATCGGATATGCCTTTTTACTTCCGATCTTTGGCTTAGCACAGGCCAGTTTACTCATGGAGCACATGCACTGGCTAATTCAGATCGCTCATCTGTTCGTTGGGATTGGCGCAGGCGCGTTGGTTCAGGGAATCTCTGTGCGTTACAGGCGTCTCAAGCTAACCACCACTTCAGAAACTCCGTCGTCTCAAGCAATACGGCAAGCATGGAGAAAAAAACATGTTTAAAACATTGCTAGCAATTCTGGGAGTAAGTTGTCTCATTACCGGGTTGCTAATCGCCTGTGGCAACGGCTCCAATGCGAGCATAGGTCCCAATCCCATCCATATGAACGCCACGAATTTTCTTCAGACCTCGATTACAGTGAAAAAAGGCGAGCGCATTACACTCATCGATGATGATCTCTCAGTGCCACACATTATCGCCAACGGAACGTGGGAGAATGGCACGGTGAAACCAGCCAGAGAAGCAGGCGCTCCAGAGATCAACAACGTGCAAATCAATGGAAACAGCTCAGAAACCATTGGCCCTTTCCCCTCTGCTGGCACATTCAAGCTCTATTGTACCATTCACTCTGGTATGAACCTGACTGTTGTTGTGCAATGAGGGCGTGATCTCTCATGACCAATTTGACCGTCTTCGTAAGAAAAGAGACCAGTCACATGAAGAGGATTCCGAGACGAAAGAGCCTCTCGGGATTCTCTTCATGCGGGGATGAATGCTTCCCTCTTTGAGGCATGAGCATGTGCAAGCGTTTGAAGAAAGAAGGTCGCATCTCATGCGACCTGCCTCTCCCTGTTTTGACCAACAGATGCTCGCGCAGATGCAAGACAATGATCCAGTGGTTCTCCGCTATCGAACCTTGTTTGCGCTGCTAGATTGGGGTCTGGTCCCCGAGCGCCAAGCGCTCCCTTCTCACCCAGGGAGACGCCCACATCCAGAAATAGCCTACGTCAAAGCGTTGCTCATCAAATTCGACTCCTGTACCCAACTCCGACGCTTCCTGCTGGAACATCCGCTTTTGGTCTTGGAACTGGGCTTTCGTCCCAAGCCCTCTCCTCACAGTCCCTATGGCTTTGATATCGAGCGCACGGTGCCTTGTGACCGCTGGTTGCGCTATAAACAGCAGACATTGAATGCAAGCGTTCTTCATGCTTTGTTTGTTCATACTGCTCATGCGCTAAAAGCAGCCATTCCCGGCTTAGGCGAGAAAGTAGCCATCGATGTGAAGCACTTGTACGCCTGGGTGCAAGAGAATAACCCCAGCCCTTATGTCAAAGAACGTTATAATCCCCAACGCCAGCCCAAAGGTGATCCCGACTGCCGGCTGGGCGTCAAACGTAGCAGCAATCAAGAGCAGCCCAATGGCTCCACCAAAGTTGTTAAAGAG
Source organism: Ktedonosporobacter rubrisoli (assembly GCF_004208415.1). Classification (GTDB taxonomy): domain Bacteria; phylum Chloroflexota; class Ktedonobacteria; order Ktedonobacterales; family Ktedonobacteraceae; genus Ktedonosporobacter; species Ktedonosporobacter rubrisoli. The sequence continues at coordinate 2,450,731 of NZ_CP035758.1, forward strand.
TACCTCTGGGGATATGGCAGTGGTCTGATCAGTGCCATATCCCAGAATATGGCGATCTCATCTTAGCTGAATATACTCAACCTTTCAACAAGAATGATATCACATATTACCATTCGCTCTACCAACAGATAGTTGCTACACTAGGCTTCCGTCCTCGCCAAGTCACCGCTGATGCTGCCTTTGATGCTTGGGATGTCTACCAAACCTGTGCCGAACATGGTGGCATCGCGGCTATTCCAATCAATGCTCATGGCCACCCTCTGCCCAATCGTGAAACTGATGGCACCCCCCGTTGTGACAGAGGGCTGCGCATGTTCGCCTCCTACCAATTTGATCATACCAATGGCTATCGCGCCCAACGCTTCTGTTGTCCTCTCTTGTATCCTGTTCCGATGGGGCAAACCTGTGAGCATAAGCAATTTCTCAAGGAGAAAGGTTGTGTCAAAGACATCAATATCGAGCTCGGCGGTCTCCAAAGAGTGCTGCTGGATCGCACCTCCCAGACCTACAAAACAATCTATCGACAACGCACCTCTGCTGAACGCATCAACAGTCAAGCTAAGTCCTGGGATATTGAGCGCCCCAAGGTTTGTAATGGGCACTCCGTTGCTAATCTCAATACACTCACCTACATCCTCATCAATGTTAGAGTTTTACAACGTGTATATGCTGTTAATCTCGTATATCGTCGTTGTTGATTTACAACCGACCCACCATATGAGGAGACGCAAACGCAAAGACAGCGATGGGACAACTTCTCGCGCTAGGGCAGTGGAAGATGAGAAGGTGCAATCCTCTTCTGCACAAGAGCTCTACTAAGCTTCGTTGATGTGGCAGGGGAAGTATCCCTCCTTGCTCCTTCAAATCCAGGGCAGGAGTGAGGAGGAGTCCAAACACCCCGCACAAGAGCGTTGGGCCGTGGAAAATTCCACAGCCAGTGGCAGAGTTTTCCACATCGTGTCCGTATGCGCATTTTCCTCCTGTCTGCCTCCCGCGTTCCTTCCCGTAGCAGGCTCATCGTCTCGCGACCACCACGATTGCGCGCAGCCTGCAAGATCAGCCCACTGAACTGCTTGAGATGGACAACGGTGCCGGAGGAAGAGAGGAGGAGCTGCCGCAGGTGCTCCTGGGACAGAGCCTGTGCTAAGGTGGGAGAGCAGCACAGCAACAGATCGCCCTCCTCTAGCTCCTGCTGCCAGATCTCCTCCTCGGCGCCCACTGAGCAGAATAGAGGCAGCAACGTTGCCTGCTGCTGCCGATTCTAGAGCCAGGAGTGCGCCCAATGCCCAGAGAAAGCCAGGAGGTACTGGAGGCAGCGAGAAACGCCAGGGACCTCGCCAGCCAGCCGCCGGCAGCAGACGTGCTGGGGAGAGCGCCACAAACAGACCTACGCACGCCAGCAGGCTTTGCCAGAGCAGTAGGACGCTCAAGGCAGCGAGCACACTCCAGAAGCGTGCTGACATCCAGGCCGGCAGGCGCGCCTGGGGCAGGCCGCTCAAGAGGATACCCAGCAGCAGCAGACTGCTCACCGGCAGGTGCCAGCTCTGCCACGCCGCAAAGCCAGTGCCAAACGACCTTTGGAGCTCAATCAAGCTCATTGGTGTATCGAGAATCGCCTCCATTATCGTCGGGATGTGACCATGAAGGAGGATGCCAGTCAAGCTTCGCATCAAAGGAGCTCCTCAAGTGCTTGCCGCCTTACACAGCGCTATCCTGGCTTTGATGGATTGGTTAGGTGTTTGCAATATGGCTTCGCAGATGAGGCATTTTGATGCCCATCCTCACGAAGCCCTCCAATTGCTGCTTGGAAGGCTTTCGCGGTAATTCCGGTACACTAAAAAGCCCTGTTCAAAGGTGTAGCAGGCTTGACAACAGGCATAGCTCCATTCATACTGGTAATGAGTGTGGGAAGAGGAAGCCGTGTCTCCTCCTCACGAGAGCATATATGAGTGGGCAAAGGATGGTCTTTGCCCGAAAGAAAGGCTGTATGCTGATGACCACTCCTCCTGGAGAGAACCGCCTGGTCACAGACCCAGAACTTTTGACAGAATTGGTTCGGCTCGATGGCCAGGGCGAAATGCTCACCCGGAGTATGGGAGGAGTCCTTCCCGAACTAAGCCGAGCTGAGCGCAACGGGATTCAGGATGTGCTTGACCTTGCCTGTGGTCCGGGGGAGTGGGTGCTCCAGCTTGTCTTTGAAAACCCGAAGATGCATGTGGTCGGAGTGGACATCAGTCACAGAATAATCAATTATGCCAACGCGAAGGCTCAAGAGGAACAAAGTCCAGCAACCTTCCAGATCCTGGATGTCTTGTCTCATCCGCTGCCATTTGCTGATGGCTCCTTCGACCTGGTGAATATGCGCCTGGGGTTTTCTTTTTTGCTGCCTGGGCAGTGGCCTTCCCTCCTGGCTGAATGTCTTCGCCTTCTCCGGCCTGGTGGTCTCATTCGTCTCTGTGAGACGGAACGAAGCCTCTCTAATAATGCGGTGTTCGAGAAGTACATGACCCTCTGGACAGACACCTTTTTCCGCGATCATCGCACCTTTTCCCCAGATGGTCTTCATTACGGCTTACTTCCCATGGTCAAGCTCCTTCTGGAACAAGCAGGGTTTATGCAGCTTCGGCATGTTCCCTATATGATCGACGTATCAGCAAATAGTCCGACGCACCAGACCTTCTTTGCAGATATGCTGGCCCTGCTGCAAGATGGCCTCCCGTTTTTACGGCGAATGGCACGTGGCCCCTCTGAACTGGAAGAGCTTGAGGCGATCTATGATCAGCTTCGTGGACTCGTCAATCAGGAGGATTTTTGTGCCTACTGGCCGCTGATGACGTTTCTCGGTTCCAAACCCAAGATGCCGTAAGAGCACCTCACCAAAAGCTGGTAGGCAGGAGACGCGTTTGGGCAATTCGTCGGAGGACCACCGTCGCCAGACTATGAAGCTGTTCTTGCCGTTCAAGTGGGTCGTTTTTTCATCTGGAAGCTCATCGAGCAAGGAAGCAAGTTTCGGTTCCCAGCACGCCAACGTCTCCGGCGTTATCTGTCAGCGAATGGCTCCCGCGTCCATCCGTGAGCGATGCGTTCCAGCAAAGCGAATGGCCCTGCGATCCTGGCCGACCAGGAGCCACGAGGCCTCCCATGAGGCGCCTGCCCAAGGAGTCCAGAGCACTGTTTCAGGAGGAAGATCTGTGGGGAGAGGGATGGGGCATGGAATCCACTTATCATCAGGGCCAGATTGCCGCCAGCACCACCAGTCAGGTTCCTCGGGAGCCATTGAAGTGGGCAGAAAGCCCTTGCGTTGATCCTGTACCAAAAGCCTGTAAATAAAAACAGCAGCGGCGTTTGACGGATCAGGAATACCATGTTCTCGAAAGCGCAAGAGCCCTTTCCCTCGCCAGTACTCGATGCTCTCATTTGGAGAGCAAAGCCCAGGCGCGTATGGGCATGACGTCGAGGGGCGAGAAGAGTACGATCACGGTCATCAAGATGGAAGTAGAGGGCCAGTTGTTCAGGAGACGGCTCTCCGATAGAACAGCCATAGCGGCTTCGTTGTTCAATCGTGAGAAACGCAACGGGCATCGGACAAGCATCCTCTTTCGTATGAGCGTGCCACTCCTCATAGGGTAGAGAAGCGTGGATGGAGCTACCATAGCAGGAGAGGCCACCTCACGACAAGCCATCGACACACAAATAGGACCAATGTCAGATACTGTTTTCGTCGTCCAACAAACGTCACCAGTGGGCCGAAGTTGAGCATGGCGTTGTCTAGGAGAAAACGGACGTTATCCCACATACAGACTGGACTGTGTTCTACTTGCTCTCACCCATACAGATTGTCTCCGTCTTGTGGGAGAAAACAGGTTAAGAGGATACACCCCAAAAAATGAGCAAGACCATTGCCTATTTGAGAACCGCCGCCGACAAACAGGATCTCAACAACCAGAAGTTAGAGATCCTGGAATGGGCCAGGAAAAAAGACCTGAAGATTGACGAGTTTGTCGAAATCACGATGTCTTCTCGTAAGACCAGCAAACAACGACGGATCGAGGAAGTCCTGCGCATGCTGACCGACATGGATACCCTGGTCGTCACCGAGCTTTCATGCCTAGGCCGCAGTACGGCTGAAGTCATCGCCCTGATCAATGAACTGGTTGCTTGCAACATCCGCGTGATCATTCTCAAGCAGAATCTGGATATCTCCCAGCATGATATGCATTCGAAAGTGATGATAACCCTCTTTTCGTTTTTTTGCAGAGTTGGAGCGCGACCTGATTAGCCTGCGGACCAAGGAGGCGCTCGCGGCGAAAAACAACAGGGAGTCAGGTTGGGCAAGCCGAAAGGCACGCTCCAGAAAAGCAAGTTTGACGCCGATCAAGAGAGGATCAAGGAACTTCTGAAACTGGGACTCTCAGTGCACAAAATCGCTGCCCTCCTGGGGTAGAAAAACCATCTCGCGCTCAATACCTACATCACCAAACGCCAACTCCGCGAACAAAGCTCATAGGTGCCTTAGCGGGAAAAATGGCACGAAAAAATGTTATCACCCCTAAAAGCGCAGCAATCGAAAGAGGTATCGTCATTGAGTGCAAACACACCCTCGTGTCGCGCCTATTCATGATGCTAGCTCACGCAACAGCATCAGTATCAAACTTTCGCCAGTCCTCGTTCGCAAATTTACACTGTGGTATCATCGCTTGTATCGTTTCTTCATTTTGATGAGCAACATGGCTTGAAAAGAGAAGACCTTCTGACTCCTTTTTACCACTAGAGAGAGATACATCTGTTAGAAAGGCTACCTACTATACGATGGAAGAGAGATCAGATGCTGAGCTGGTCAGATTGGCCCGCGCTGGCAGTAAATACGCGTTTCATCAGTTGATCGAACGCTATCAACTGATGGCAATGGGTCTCGCTTTGCGCCTGTGTCGTGAAGAGGAGACCGCGCGTGATCTGGTACAAGAGGCAATTCTCCAGGCGTTCCTCTCGCTTGACCATTTGCAGGACCCCACTCGCTTCAAAAATTGGTTGTATGGAATTGTCTTCAACGTCTGTCGCAATTGGAGACGCACCGTAGCGCAGAGGCCATCTCTTTCTCTGGAAGCACAGGAGGAAGAGACCCTTCATCAAAGGCTGTTCTCCTACAGATCTGGCGAGTTGTCTGTAGACCCGCTGACCATGATCGAGACAGATGAACTGCGACGGCTGGTACAAGAAGTGCTCCAACTTCTCTCGCCGAAAAATCGCCTGGTCGCGCAGCTCTTCTACTACGAAGAGTTGAGTGTGCAGGCGATAGCGAGCCACTTGAACATCTCCCAGACAGCCGTGAAGAATCGCCTGCACAAAGGACGAGAACAGCTACGTACACACCTGCTACCTCTCTATCCCGAACTCGCCTATAGAGGAACAAACAGATCAGTGGAGGAAAAGATGATCCCAGTCACAGTAGCCAGAGTGGTGCAGCAGGACACGCAGGCCCGCAGCGCTGTCATTTTGGTAGATAGGCACAAGCAGCGTGCCATGCCGCTCTGGTTTCCCCAGCAGGAGAACATGACCCTGCGGCAACACATGCAAATGTTCTCAATGTTCTCGCAGCAGGATCGTGTTGCCGAACCCACAACACTCGATTTGATGGTTGCCATGCTGACTTCGCTGGGTAGCGAGATCAAGAAGGTGGAGATCGATGCATTCCAGGGCCATATACTCTATGCTCAGCTCTCCCTACGCAGTTCGCGCGGAAAGCAGACGCTCAAGGCTCATCTCAACGATGCGCTGCCGTTGGCCGTGCAACTGCACTGCCCATTTTTCGTCAGCGGAGAGGTCTGGCGGCAAAGAGGAATCGATCTCCAAGGAAAAGGAGCGACCCTTGCAGAGCAGCTTGATACCCTGATAGCACTGGTGAGCACGACATTCTCACCCCTGACGACGAAAAGCTCTGGCAAGTTGGATTTTGTAGATGGGCTAGCCGACTGGACAATCCGCCTGGACCGCAAACAGTGCGACTATCGTCTGGATAGCCAAACGACCTACACAGGAAAGCCTGCCTTACTCATCACCTTACAGGACTGTCGGGGAATGGTGCAATTGTGCCATGAAGAAGATGCTGGCCGAGCCGTACCATGGGCGCCGCATTCGCCTGGTGGCCTACATAAAAACAGAAGATGTGCAGCGCGCCAGCCTCCATCTCTCCGTGACCATGCCTTCGCGAAATCCTCAGGAGCTATTTCCCGATTTCCTTTCGGTAGAAAATGAACCGCCCATTGAGCCTACACAGGACTGGCGGCGGTATGAACTGGAGATCGATGTGCCTGAGGATGCCTCTAGCTTGCATCCTGTGTTCAATGTGTGGAACACAGGAAAAGTATGGCTGGATGGCTTTCGCATCGAAGTAGTAGATACTCAGGCGTATAAAAAAGAGGAGGAACACAGATGATTTCCGCCAACGTAGCGAATGTACAAAGTGCTGAGCGCATGGGGATGATTATTGTTTACGATAACTAACATGCGGCTCATCCTCACATTAAATGAGCTTGGTTGATTGTGAGAAAAGAACTCTCTTGAGGGAGTACAACGAGGGAGGGTGTGTAGAAACGGAACGCCGAGGGCTAAACCCGGCAGAGGACGCGCAGCCGCAGGAGATCGAAGTTTGCTCGTCCGAAGACGATCCGCTTCTGAAGTTTGAGGCAATTGACCTGCGCCTCGACCTGACCATTACTCCAGATGCTCGAAAATGCGGCACGGACGGCTGCATAATCGAGACGAATTCCCCTCGCCATCTTGCGGAATTCGGGAAGGATGCTTTGTTCAGCGGTCTGAAGCCATGCATCCAGATCCCTGTCTCGATGCTCGGCCAGCATCATGACAAATTGTTGCCCTAATTGGTAGGCTGTTTCCAGATCGGGATGACCTTCTCGGATTTGCTCAACGTACTTGCGTTGCTGTTCATCCAGTTTTTCTGATCGACTGACAAGAAGCCAGGAAGCCCGCGTGGGAGACATTCGACGTTTCACCAGGGGTTGGGGAGGAGGCGAAGCCGAAGTTTCGATGGGAGGGGTTAAAGCCTGATGTACTACTTCCACTGCTCTCGCTGCCTTGTATTGCTTGCGAACACTGGCAAGAAAATTTCTGAGCAGAGATGTTGACCCGGTATAGCCACGAGCTTTGATCTCATCGTAAAGCTGAACACTGTTTCTACAGCCCTGTTCCCAACGCTCCCGGATGTAGGGCTTGTACTGATCCAGCATGCTGCCCCGTGGTCCTCTTCGGTGTGAGGCCATTTCAGGATACTCTTCAGCTTTGAGAAAACGACGAACGACCTCGCGGCACACCTTCAACTGTCGAGCGATGGCACGAACGCCAATCCCAAGCGTGTTCAGCCTTCGTACTTCTTCATACAAGCCATAGCGCCTCTCCCGTCGTGCCTGCCGGTGTAATTGTCGAGAATTGTCTGGCGGGGGTCGCCAATAGGGGGTCGGCGGGATCGTTCGATAGTGTTTTTCATCTGCCACCTCGACAGATGGGGGAACTGACTCCTTGGTGGGTGATCCTTTGATCCCTCGTGCGCGAGCAGGGATCGCATCAGCCCTGGTTGAAGCCTCGTGGGGTAAACAGGAGTGTCTCCGGTCCATTACCTCCTTGATCCTCTCTCGAAGGTTTTTCAGCAAATGGAATTTGTCGGCCACCTGCTCGGCTTGTGGAGCACCACGTTTGGCTGCTGCCGCATAATCTCCCCCTCGATCACGGCTGACCAATGTAATCTCTGGATGCGATCTCAGCCAGGTTTCCGCTGTTTGGGCGCTGCGATCTTCTAAGAGTTCAATCGGGCGACGACTTTGGAGGTCTACGACCAGCGTGCCATAGGTCATACCTTTCTTCCACGCCCAATCGTCGATCCCAACAATGGGCACAGACGTAGGTGGGGTGTAGATGCGTGCTCGCATCCTGCGCAACAATGTTGGTCCAGAAACCTGCATCCCCAGTTTGGGTGCAAGACGCTCTCCCAGTTCTCCGCAGGTGGCAAATCCAAGTGTCTGGAGGGTCTCTGAAAGCCGATTGGTCATGCGAGCATAGGAATGCACCAGAGAATCGAGGCGCTCCGTAAATATGCTGTGTGAGCAAGTGGATGTGGGACAGACAAAGCGGCGCACTCTCAGCTTCAAAATGACGCGCCGACCCCCAGCTGGCAGATCCGCCACGGTCCTGACATAGGCTCCGTGTATCCGATCAGATGAACAGCTACAGCCTGGACAGAGCGCGCATGGGTGATGGCAAGCAATGTGAACCAAGACACTGGTTGCGTCTTCCTCAACAGAGGTGATGCTCACCCCTTCTGGCAGAGGTAAAAAGGGCGAAGTGGGGTCTGTCTGGCTCATCGATGATGTTCTCCTTGCAACGTAACAACACACAACCATCGATGAGAGTCTATCAGAAAACTTTACAGCGGTTCAAGTAACCAAGCTCATTTAATGTGAGGATGAGCCTAACATGCCTACCACCTATCCTCCAAAAGTTACCTTAACCAACCAATCAGGCTGCAATAAAAAGTTAATGACAATTTGGTAATAAAGTGTAAAAAAGGCGAAATTGTTAAAGAAAAACCTTGCCATCATTCCCTCTTCTCAGGTACGATGAGATCGAGAATAGCAAATGGCTTAGTCGAGAGGAGAGAGCGATATGCTTACCCCTGACGAGCGTGAACGGATACGGCGTGCCTACCATTTTGATCATAAAAGCATCAGACAGATAGCGCATGAAGAACAACGCAGCCGTGAGGCTATCAAACAAGCACTGGAGGATGCGCCTTCTGCCCCCATCCTGTTTCTCGTTCTCGCTTGGCTCCTGTCTTTGGACCCTACAAAGCGCGGGTAGACGCACTTTTGAAACAAAATGAACAGCTTCCTCGCAAACAGCAATACACTTCCCCCAAAATTTTTGAGATCATCCGAACCGAGGGATATCAAGGATGTGAGTCTCGCATCCGACAACATGTGGCGGAGTGGAATCGAACGCGCAAGCAAGAAGTTTTTCTTCCTTTGGAGTTTGAACCCGGCCAAGATGCCCAATGCGATTGGGGAGAAGCATACGTCGTCCTGGGTGGAGAGCGCAAGAAGGTCCAGATCTTTACCATGCGGCTCTGTTACTCGCGTCGCACCTTTGTTACCGCCTTTCCTACCCAGAAGCAGGAAAGTTTTCTGTATGGTCATGTTCTGGCATTCAACCACTTTGGAGGCATTCCTTATCGCATCAGTTATGACAACCTGGCAACAGCGGTGAAAATGGCTTTTGATCGCCCAAAACAACGAGGCCGACCGCCTCGTCAGGAGCAAAGAGCGTTTCAGTCTTTTCGCAGCCACTACTTGTTTGAGTCGCATTTTTGTACCGTTGGTTTGCAAGGTGCTCATGAGAAAGGCCAGGTCGAGCATGGCGTTGGTTTCGTTCGCCGCAACTACCTCGTTCCTCTTCCAGAGGTCGCATCTTTTGAGGAACTCAATCAACTTCTCAAGGAGCGTTGTCTGGCTGATGATGAGCGACGCGTTTCCCGTCAACCTACGACCATTGGACAAGCCTGGCAAGAGGAGCGTTCTGCCCTGCGCCCGCTGCCCACATTCGATTACGATTGTTGCGAGATCACGACTGCACGCCTGACGCCTTACAGCCAAGCCACCTATGAAACGAATCGCTATTCTGTTCCGGTCAAACGGGCGAGGAGTGCTGTAACGGTCAAAGCCTATCCCTTTCACGTTGAGATTCTGGATGGGACGACTGTTCTGGCACGCCATCCTCGCTGTTACGGCAGGGAGCAAGACCTGTTTGATCCCTTTCATTACCTTCCCCTGCTTGAGCAACGACCAGGAGCATTTGACCATGCCAAACCACTCAAAAAATGGCGTCGAGACTGGCCGGAGTCTTACCATCTTCTGCTACGAAAGTTGCGCGAGAAATGGCCCGAAGGACGGGGAATACAAGAGTTTGTGCGTGTGCTCATGCTTCACCAAGACTATCCTTCGGAGGAAGTCGCTCAAGCAGTTGAACAAGCCCTGGATCTGGGATGTATCCATCTCGATGGTATTTTGCATTGCTTGCATCAGATCAGCACTTCCCCAACCTCTGCCCCGTTGGATCTCTCAGACCGACCAGATCTGGATGCTGTTGGCAACCAACCCATTGATTTGTCTCGCTATGAACAATTGTTGAAGCAATCTTGGTAGAGGAGGAACGCCCATGCAACATCAAGCCCTGCTGGAAAGCTATCTCAGACAACTTCGCCTGCCGACCTTTGCCCAGAATTACCAAACATACGCCCAGGATGCCGCCCGTACAGATCTGTCCTATGAGCGCTTTTTGTTGGCTCTTTGTGAGGCAGAAGTAGCAGCGCGTGAGGCTCATCGAATTGAACGGGCGGTAGCTGCTGCCAAGATTCCTGTCCTCAAGGATCTTACCTCTTACGACTTCGCCGCCGTTGAGAATATCTCGAAACAAAAGGTGCTGGAACTGGCTGCGGGAGGCTATATTGCAAAAGCCGAAACGATTATCTTGATCGGAAATCCGGGACTCGGCAAAACGCACATTGCGAGCGGCTTGGCGCTGGCAGCCTGTCGGCAAGGAAAGCATGTTCGTTTCTACAGCGTCGCCAATCTCATTAATGACTTGCAAGCGGCCCAAAAAGACCTGCGACTGTCCCGTTTCACCTCTCACTTTACCAAGCTGGATTTGTTGGTCCTTGATGAGTTAGGGTTTGTCCCTTTTGCCGGTGAAGGAGCAAAATTGCTCTTTCAGCTCTGTTCCGATTTGCATGAACGAGTCTCCATTATCCTGACCACGAATTTACGTTTTGCTGACTGGAACTCAATTTTTGGGGACGAACGCATGACAGCGGCTCTTCTCGACCGACTTACATTCAAATCGCACATTCTCGAATTTGTGGGAGAGTCCTATCGCTTTCGCAGCCGCATGCGGCAGGAAGAGGCTAAAGATTCCGCTTGAAACCGCTCGGATGGAGGAGCAAGGAACCTTTTGCTCCCCCATCCTCTCCTCATTTTTGTCCAGGCAGGCCGTCCTCTTGTTAACTTTTGGCAAGGTTTTTCGGGTAACTTTTCCTTGAGCCTCCCCGGCTTTGGCTGGTTTCTTCGATAACTGTTAGCCTGGTTTGTTGTTATCGTAAACAATTATTACAAGGATGCTCCTTGTAGACGAACAACGACAGCGCGCTATGCTGCTCACGGTGTGTCAGTTCGACCGCACTTCAGTGGAAGGCATCTCTCTTCATGCTTCGCTGGAAATGGATACAGCCACGACTGCTCTCATGCGACCACGCACACTTGATCTCTTGAGCAAACTCCTCCAGGCGTCAGGCGGCGAACTGGAAAGGATCTGTATTGATGTCCTGCAAGATGAGATGCTCTATGCGCAGGTGCATCTGCGTGACCAGTACAGCCAGCATACGATCGCGGCAGGCCTGGGTGATGCGCTCTCCCTGGCGCTACAGTTGCATACTCCTATCAACGTGAGCGATGCGGTCTCTGCAAGGAGATGGATCAACCTGATCGAATATGGTGCGACACTGCAACAGCAACTTGAGGCGATTGCGCCTCTGATGCAGACAAGCCCAGAAGCCCTGTTCCTCAAAAAAGAGCCATGGAATAGAGATTTCGCGCAAGGTCTGCAGGGCTGGCAGTTCCTAGGCAATCCTGAGTGCACCAGCTACCGTCTTGACACTCAGGCCACCCACACAGGTCCGGCCAGTTTGGCAATAGATCTCCGTGAATCGCCTGTCCATGCCATGGCCCCAATTGGGGCACTCGTACACCACGAAGGGTTTCTTGCGCACCCGTATCAAGGGCAGCGCCTGCGCCTGCTTACGCACATCAAAAGCGAGCACATTCAGCAGGTGATGATGCAGTTGCACGTGGCTGGACCTCCAGCCAAGCAACTGGACGAGTCTACAGGAGTATATCTTCCTACCAGTACCTATGAGACGCATACTATCTTCCATCCTGCCACAGACCTCTGTGATTGGACACGCCTGGAACTCGTCATCGAGGTCCCCCTCGATGCCTTCACTGCTTTTTTCAACTTCTCAATAGAAGGTTCGGGCAAGCTGTGGATAGATGCAGTGGGCTTCGAGTGCGTAGATACGGGCTTGCGCTGACGCCGCTCACCTCCTGGTCACGCAAAGGACAGAAATGAGAGAGGACATCTCTGCTGAATGAAACTTTTATCTAGCCCATTTTAAAAGAAAGGTGACCATTTTCCTCCTTGTCGCCCCGCCGCTCTGAGAAATCTGGCATCAGGAGATGACGAGCAGCAAAGGACAAAAAACATGATTCAGGCTTCTATCGCCATTGAACAATGCGCACAGGAACACCAACTGGGAGAATTACAAAACGTCTCTGCCGAGTTTTCCTCATTCTCAAAGTCTGTCCTGAGAACCATCGTTCTGGGCATGGCATCCGTCATGTGGATCTGAATGGGATCACTCCTCATGCAAACAATGCCTCTCTGGGGGACACCTCGCCGTATGGTGCTGGGTCTCCCGCCATTTTGATGATTCGGGGACGTGTTCGCCTCAGAAGCTTTTACTAGGAGCATTGCAGCACCCGCTTGCGTAACGTCTCGAAGCTCGCTTTGCCATACATTTGACGCTTTAACAGCTTCAATCTGTGAACATGTCCCTCGACAGGACCTTGAGACCAGGAGAGCGTGAGCCCTGCTTTGACAGCATCATAGTCTTTTTGCAGTCCTCGTGCGAAGTTTTTCAACTCGGCGACCTCCTGGGACTCGACCTGTTTGAGCCAGGTATCCAGCCGCTCTCCTTGCCGCTCTCGCAGCATCGTGGCAAAGTCCTGGATCAGAGAAAAGGTTTGGGCGATGATCGGGTCAGCTTCACACAGGCGGATCAGGTAGGCGTTTTGCCAGTCCAGCCGCTGCTCCTCTGTAAAGCTCATCCATCGTGCTACCTGGAGTGCTGTCGGCGGACGCCGCACCTGTGCATCCTTTTTGGTCGCGATGGCTTCTGGAGTCGGTTCCACCTGCTTAAATCCTCTGGGCTTGCCTTTCGTCGTGCGCAAGTTCTTGAGGAAACGGCTCACATTGGACATCGAGGCCGCGTATCCTCTTTTGACGATTTCTCGGTAAAGTTCTGAGGCGTTGCGGCAACCATCGTTCCAGCGTTCGATGAGGTAGGGCTTGAACGGCTCGAGCAAGTGCGTGCGCGTACGGCGCGGCGTTCTTCTCTCCGGCGGTTGGTCCATGTGAATATAGCGAGTGACGGTCTGGCGGCTGGTTCCTACCAATTGTGCAATGATCCCCTGATGGACCTTTTTCGCGTGCAGTTCATGAATCTTTCGATACATTTCCACCTTTTCCTGATGGCGCTCTCTGCTCACTTCTTCGAGCCTGCGGGTATTGCCCATAGGACTCTCTTGCAAGGGGGAAGGATTCGTGGCCACTCCTGTTGGGTCCAGCATGGCGGCTTTCAGATGGGATTTCTTGCTGATGAAAAAGCCTTCCAGAGCCTCTCCCAAATTTTTGAGGATGTGCCACCTGTCTGCTACCTGCTGTGCCTGTGGCGCGCCAAGAGTGGCACCATCCGCATAGGACCCACCGCGATCACGGCTAATGATTTCGACTCCCGGATGTTCTTGTAACCATTTTGCCAGGGAAGACGCCTCACGGTCGGGCAAGAGTTCAATCGGAATGCGCTTTTCCAGATCAATGAGGATCGTGCCGAACTTTCGACCCCGGCGAAAGCTCCAGTCATCGACTCCAAGAACACGAGGAGTAGCATGAGCGGTCTCTGGGGCGCGCTCGATAAGTCGAAGCAGTGTGTCAGGGCTGCTAGAGAGACCCATGCCTGCCACCAGGCGTTTCCCTGCTTCTCCACCCAGGGCAAATCCAATGAGCGTGAAGACATCCGTGAGTCTATTGGTACGCCGCGCATAGGGAGCAACGACGGTAGGAAGCCGTTCGGTAAAAATCCGGCGTGAGCATTCTGGATTCTGGCAAAAGAACCGACGAGTATGCAGGTCAAGCTGTACTGCCCAGCCCATCCACGGCAGATCAGCGACCAGACGTGTGTACCGTGAATGCACTTTTTCTGAGGAGTGCAGGCATACTGGGCACTGCGCCTGTGGAAAAGTTGTTGCCACCACGGCTGTAATGCGTCTAGGAAATGCTTGCAGGCAGACCAGATGTAAACACGCTGAATCAGGTAACAACGTTGGATGAGCTTCTGATGCCATCGGGTGAACTCCTTCCATCATCTCCTTCCAGATCGCTCATGGTATGAGTGTAGCAGAAGGATGTTTCCGATGGCATAAAAAACTCATGAAAATCCGTGTCGATCAAGCAAACAGCCAGTATTTTTCATCAAAATGGCGGGAGACCCATGGTGCTTGAAAGGGGTGCGCACTCAAATTGGGCATAAAACGCCAGGAGACTTGAAAATGGCAAAAAATCTGGGTACGATTGACTCATCAGCCTATCTCATCGTGTTGGGGGTACGCGATGCCAAAGCGCAAGCGTGTTCAGAGAGAGCACATCGAAGATTGGCAAACCATTCAACACTATACATTGTGGCCGGAGCAGACGGCCTATGAACTCTTGAGACCTGCCGTACTTTTCGGTGATCCGGCTATTCAACGGACACAAGAGACAGGAGAGCTGCCCTCCAGCCTGGAGCGCAAAGCCGACGCTTTTGATGAGCAGGGCATGGTCAGCTTCTTTGCTTCCAGGCCCCGTAAGCAGCCACTGGAGACAGCACGAAGCCTGCCGCCAGATATGCGCCAGTTGATCGTCGACCTGCGCGTGGAAATGCCCAACATGTCCATCCGTGAAATTGCAGAAATTTGCGATGCTCGTTTTCAGCGGCGACCCTCTTACCATTCAATTAAGATGGTACTGGCTTTTGGCCCGCCTCCATCGATCACTATGCGCCGCTTCCCTCTCTTGAACTCCATTCCCGATCCTGCGCAGTGTTGCCACAACATCGTGCAGCTTCACGCGGAAGGATGGTCCGTTGCTTCCATTGCTGAGTATTGGCAAGGAAGCAAACAGGCAGTGGACACAACGCTGAAACGCTGGGTGCAAGAGGGAGTCAAGGGGCTGGATGACAAGTCACATGCCCGCAAAGCGTCCCGTGTGGTCACGCTTGAAGTTGCCAATGAGATTCGCAAAAAGCAAGAGAATCCGCTCATTGGTGAATGGAGACAGCGTTTACTCGCCGGCTTGATCGATCAGGATAGATCCGTTTTCGTCGGTGGTGCTTCTATGCAGAATCCGGGCTAGCGAAACGGGAAGTTGAGGTGAGCCTTGACACCAGCACGCTCAAGATCGAATATCAGGACACGGAGCTGGCCTTCTACACCATGGAGTGGGCGGAGGAGAATAAACACATCGAGCGCGTAAAAAATCCGCGCCTCATCGAGACGGGCTACCAGTCTCCGCAGCCAAGCTGTGGACGTTCGGACCTGATGAGTGGCTGCTCTTTCTGAAATTACCTGGTTATGCAGCGCGGAAAAAGCTGAGAGGGGTGCCGGGTGTGATCCAACTTCCTCTGCCAGATGGAGGTGGGAATCCGCAGGAAGCAACCTCATCCTAATTCGAGGAGGACCACCTTACAGACTGAGCCAACTTGCCAACAGCGTCGTTGGTTTGACTGGCGTTTGGCGTGTTCCTCACATCCTACGGCTGCGATGCGACGCGCCTTCGAGATCAGATCAGATGACTGCCAAACAACAGAAAGAGGGACACAATGGAGACACCACCCCAAACCGCCCTGGTGCTTGCTGCTCAAGCGGGCGATGAGTCAGCGTTCGAGATCCTGGTGGGCGCATATCGACGTGAACTGCTCGTGCATTGTTATCGGATGTTGGGCTCGCTCTCCGACGCTGAAGATCTGGTGCAAGAGACCTTGCTGCGAGCATGGGAGAAACGTGCGACGCTCACCAGTCCACAATCCTACCGTGCCTGGTTGTACCGCATCGCCACCAATCTCTGCCTCAATCGGCTCGCACGTGCTCCTCGACGTTTCTTGCCATCAGAAACCCATCCACCGAGCGATCCTAGCAGCCCTGCACCTCCACGACTGCGGGAGCCGATCTGGCTGGAACCGTTTCCCGATGATCTGCTCGCAGCTCCTGAGGCTGATCCCGAAGACCGCGCGGAGAGGAGCGAACGAATCACCCTGGCCTTTCTGATGGCGCTGCAGCACTTAACTCCCGTGCAACGGGCTATTTTGCTCTTGCGTGAAGTGTTGGAGTGGGAAGCCTCCGAAGTCGCCCAATGGCTTCACCTCTCGGTTCCCGCCGTCAACTCCGCCTTGCAGCGTGCTCGACGGGCTTTGCGCCAGCGCAATGTTGGAAGCGAGGTGCAAATGGCTCTACCTCGACAAGAGTTACAAGAGCTGCTTGATCGCTATGTAACCCTCTGGGAACAAGCTGACATCCCCGGTCTCGTGGCGCTGCTGCGAGAGGATGCCTGGTTCACCATGCCGCCGCTTCCTGTCTGGTACCAGGGACGAGCGGCTATCGCCACACTATTGCAGACGAGTCTGTTTCCTCCCGGCTTGCAATGGCACCTGCTTCCAACTCGCGCCAACGGCAGTCCAGCGTTCGGACTCTATCGGCGGAAGGCTCTTGCAGACGACTATCAGCTTGTTGGCTTGATGGTTCTGGAGGTGGAACGCGCCCAGATTGTTAGCCTGGTCGCGTTCCTGGAGGTGTCCAGCCTCTCACGCTTTGCCCTGCCGCCCCTACTCGAAGATAGGTAAGCGCGGCTTGGACATTCCCCATTCACCACAGTACTGGTGGATCTCGGGATGTCAAGTACCTAAGGCTTTAGACAGTTAAAGAAGGGAAAGAGAGGAGATCCGCTCCAAATTATGTAGCTCAGCATACTGCTGAGGAGACAGATTGCCTAATCCTTCGTGAGGGCGTTCTCGATTGTAAAAATTGACCCAATTCTGAGCGGCTTGCAAAAACTGGCCCAGGCTGCGATAAGGACGCCGCTCAGCTACAGCCAGCTTAAAGAGGCCCACAAAGCGCTCGGCATAGCCGTTATCGGTCGGCGTTCCGGCTCGACTCATCGACTGCAGAAACCCTTTCTGCAACAGCAGGGTGCGCGTTGGCTCAGCTCCATACTGCTTACCTTGATCGCTGTGCCAGATCCAGCCGGGCGTCTCGAATGAGAGCGTCTGGATCAGCTCCGTCACCAGGTGGGCGCGCATGTGGTAATCGAAGGCCAGCCCCAAAATGTGGCGCGTCTGCTTGCGCAAGGCAAAACATCCCCGCACCCGCGACCCATCGGCCAGGCGCACCTCGAAGATATCCGAAAAGACGACATCGGGAGCCTGAGCGTCCCTGCCCTCACGCAAAAGGTTCGGGGCGGTCTGCGCTGCTTTGCCGGGATAGACGTATTTCTTGCGCTTGCGTCGGGCTGCAAGACCATATTTGCGCATGATTCGCTTCACGCGATTCTTGCCCGTGCCTAGCAGGACCGCCAGCTTGCGATGCCCCATGGTGTCATCGTGCTCATGCAGCGCTTCAATGCGCACCGCCAGTTCCTTATCCATCTTGGGACGCTTCGGATGAGTATACAAGCTACTGCGTGCAATGCCGAGTGTGCGGGCCAACTGGCTTTTGTTGATCGGACTGCCGGAAGCGCACAAGGTGCGCGCCAGTTCCACTTTCTGCTGCTTGGTTAGTGGTCCAGCAGTCCGCGGGATTTTTTTAAGATTTCATTCTGGACCGTCAACTCGCCGATCAAGTGCTTGAGTTCGTCGGGCGACTCCCCAGGAGCAAATCCCTGTGTCTTGCGGCGTGCCTCCTGGTCCCGTTTGTCGGCAAAGACGGCGGGGCCGTGTTCTTGAAACTCCTTGCGCCACCGATGGATCACCGAGGAGGCCAGGCCGAACCTGCGGCACACCTCTTCTATCGTCGTATCGCGCTGGTAGCTCTCTAGCACCACCTTGAATTTAAATTCGGCACTGTACTGTTTTTTCTGTGTCATGTTCTGCGTACCTTTCCGACTCTCTCTTTCCTCTGTCTATTTTAGCAGGTACGTAACAGGAGACGTTCAACGCATGATGGAGCTGCGCGGAGGAAGGCTCCCCATCAGTACTGTGGTTCATAGGTAAGATTGACAATGCCTTTGGAGAAGCTCTTTGTCGCAACAAGCTTCAATGCGGCGGTTTCGCCTTGCCGGAAGAGATGCTCCCCTTGCCCGAGAACAAGCGGATGGATCGAGAGATCGAGGACGTCGAGCAAGTGGTGCTTGAGCAACGTCTCTGCGAGAAGTCCATGTCCATAGATGAGCAGATCGCGTCCTTCCTGCTGCTTGAGCCTGGTCGCTTCAGCAATGACATCACCTCGAACGATGGTCACGTTGTTCCAGTCGGCTTTTTCCAGCGTTGAGGAGAAGACATACTTGGGCATGGCATTGATCCTCTCAGACCACGGGTCGGTACGTCCCGGCCAAATTGTGAGAAAGTCCTCATACGTCGTGCGACCAATCAACAACGCCTCGCATGCTAGCGCCTGGTCCAATTCGTAGAGCAGATACGCCTCGTCGCGGTAGGGAGAAAATCTAGGAATGTGTCGATTCTCACTCTTTTCTGAGATGGCTGCTCCGTCGAAAACGCCATCTAACGAGACGATGGTATGTTCGATAATGTTGCGCATAAGATGGTGTCCTTTCCTCTTTAAACGAGATGTGTGAGAGGGATCAATTCCCTTTCACCTCTAGGACACACAAGTGATCCCAAACTCATCGCAAATGATCAGTAAATTTGGGGAAGAGAGCGGTAGCCACGTTGAGAAACCTCCGCATAACATGCTTTACATAGATGGGCAGTAGGCTGTGGCAAACCCACTTGTCAACCTCACCACTATTGTCAACGCTTTTCAGTGGAGCAAATCGCGCTCCAGGAGGAGTTCTGCTGATTAGGAGAAGAGCCATATGCTCATCGTCACCGATGAACACAGAAAGCGAGCCGGGATGAAGAATCTCTCGAAACGCTGCTCGTACTGCCGAAAACCACTTTTAGCATATCCACTGATCATGAATGATGATGTGGGCTTCCACGTCTTTCATGCTGCCTGCGCTGCTGCGCTTGCTCTTGACATTCAAGTAGACCTCTGCACGTTCTTTCATCCGCCTGCGCCGTACCACCAGTTCTTTGGGCTCACCACTGGGGAGGCTGTGTGCAACAACGAACAAGGAGGGGCAAATGCAGTCAACCGATCTTGAAGAGATCAAGACCGCGCTGTGGGAACAAGCCATGAGTCCGTGTACACGGGTGAGCTGGGCAGTGGCGCAAGTGATGGAAGCAAGATACAGTCGTGGGCAACTGAGGGTCATGTTTCGAGGACGCTTCGGCTTTCATCCTGTGGAATCTGTGACCATTTTGAGGCCGAGATTATGCCCGACTGGTGCCTGCGACCTTGAAGAGGCGAACTGAGGGTGAAAAGAGCACGTCGGAATACAGTGTGGGATAGCGAAGTACATTTTACGTCTATCTCGGTGATACGTCTATTTAGTGAATAGAAAACGGAAATCGACTCAAAGAGTTTGGTGTGTTTATCTTAGAATACCAGCCTGGAAGTGAGGAGACGATCATGAGCTATCAGACGCCCAGACCAGATCAGGGTTGGAAAATCCCGCTCATTTCGCAACCGTCAAGGAAGGAGAGCGTCCAATCCAATTGGAAGCCCCGGCCCATTCTACAATCGTCAGGGAAGGGGAACCAATCCACTCGGAAACGTCAGCCCATTCGGCGACAGTCAAGGAAGAGGAGGTCGCCTACTCAACAACAAGGCATGCGCAATTCCAGCGTTGCTCAAGTGGGCCAGACAATTATAGCAGGTCTAGGATTAGTGGTTGTGGGCATCGTTGGTATATCTGTTATCTATTCTATTTCCTTCGCAGTGGTAACGTATAGTTTCCCTTCTGTACTCTCTATGTTTCTTGCTTTTCCAAAGAACACAACCATGAGTCTGGTGAATTACTTAACATCAGCAATAGAAGGAGCAATAGCGGCGCTCATTATCGGTTGCCTGAAAAGGAGATTTCCACTGAAATCTCCAGGCGGCGAGAAGCTCCTCTCTGAATTATTTTCATTCAATATATTTACGGGTATCCCAACGTTTGTGACAACAGCCACTTTAGATCTCCTTGTCGGTGCACTAGTGGAGCATTTGTCTCACCTCTTGTCTTCTCAAGAGCACCATCTCGTACGAAAAAGCCCAGAAGGAATATCCTCAAGCGAGTCAATTGGTCCGCTCGTGCAGAATCTTCAAGTGGATCGAAAAAAAGAAGAGTTGGAAACCTCTTCTCCGCCAGCCGCACGGCACCATTCAGTGGATCTGGGAACATCGAAGAAGTCACGCAATCTTGTCCCAGCAGGTGTCATCATAGATGTACTTGTCGGTACAGTAGTAGGTTGGTTTGCAGGTGGTATGGGACCGGCTACGCTGCTTTTCGGAAATGATCCTACTCATGTTCCTGGTATAGTTGTTACTCTCCTTGCTTCAGGAGGTGCTACTGGAACTGGAGCCGGAAGCTTTGGTTGGGTACCAGCCGGTTCTGGAGCTGGAAGCTTTAGTTGGGTAGTTGCTCTTGTGCTGTTCCTCGGACTTGTTTTAGTCATACGGGGAATGGTTATTGGGGCAATAACTGGATTGACTTTTGGTCTAGTAGTTGGAGGAATACACAATGCTACCAGAGAAGGATTATTTTCAAGCATAGCCTATCTTCTTGAGGAAAAAGATCTAAAGAAGAGAAAAGGAAAAACCCTTTGGGAAGCTATGAGGGAGGGAGCAATAGAAGGTGCAATTGTAGGAGGCATGGTGGGGCTTCTACAAGGAATAGCAACAGCAGTGGCATTCCATAATAAATTCCACCACTAAGTGCAATCAACTTCCTTCTTTGGGATAAGACCTGCTTGCCAAGCACAGGCAATCCTCAACTAGAGAGGCTCGCCTTTCGTGGTTGGTGAGGCCACTTCTCCGTTAAGAGCTCGCTTCTCTTTGCCCATCGACGCGACGAACTGGTCGCTTCTTCTGCAATGTGCTCCAGTAGAGGAAGTACCGTACACCCAGGGGGCTTTTTCCTAATGACCGACGATCTCTTTGCTACCAATGCACTGACCACATCAGAGCAACAGCTTGCCTCCCTTCCACCAGCGGCCCGCTCCTCCAAATCGAGCGTGCCTTGTCTGTGGCGTACATGATTGGGTATGGGACGCCCAGGTTGACAACTACGTTTGCAGTGCCAATCCAGAGATCCATGCACAATGACTGCGCAATCCTGCTATCTGGGCTTTCGGCATCGTCCCCGATGCCTCTCGGTGACCTCCCACCATTGTTCAAAACGACGTTTCATCGCCACCGGAAAACCGCACCATGAAGGGCCCATATTTATTTCACGACGAGGAGCATCATGACCCCGGTCGTTTTGTTGGGCAATGGATTCTTTGGCATTGGCAGGAGTCTGGTCCGTCGCATCCTTCTCTCTCACATCAATCCCCGTCTTTGGCTCCACCTTTTTGCCAACAAGGGGATCGGAGAACGACTATGCTCGCTCCTTTTCAAACCGAACGGATCGGGCTGCGGCAAAGGCGTGATCCATGTTAGTAATACGATAGGTGAGTGCAAGCACGGCGATAATGTTCCAGCTTTCTCCAAACACTTCCGTGCAATCTCCCCAGATTGCATCCGGATGGTAGGGATCTGGGAAGATATGCCCCCAGAGAATCGTGACGGGTTTACCCGACTTGCGTGCTAGCTGGCTTGCCTTCGTTTGCTCTTCATGTGTGGGCGCTTTGCCCTTAATCTCAACCCAATGATTGAACGTCGGCAACCAAAAATCAGGAAGGTACATCTGCCGGGCGTATCGATGCCGATAGGCTTCCCGAATAATATCTTCTCTGTTATCCCAATAATTCTCGTAGAGAGCCTCATTCAGGTATTCTCTGAACTCGTCATCGTCCCACACTGCTTTCACCCCAAAATCGTAGTGCTGAAATTCATAGATCCATTCGACCCCTAACGTATCAAAAAAGCAGGCCCACCTCGCCTCTATCCGACTGCGAAACTTCTTTCCCCGATACACCGTTACTTTCGGTTGAAAGTGACTCATACTCTTGTGCTCCTGCGCTTTGTTGCCCATCTCTATGACTGAAATACTTTCTCACATTCTGTTCTGACCGTCTAAGCAGGAAACGGAAGTGTGGACGATTCAATCCACTTTCGAAGGTACTTGCCTGTATTGCTAGTAAATTGGATCAAAATCGGTTCTTACACCCTCTCGGTGAAGGATGAGCTTATTTTTCTGATGGCTCTTGTTTCTCACGCTCAGCTCAGGACACCTTCCAGCCAGTGCTCTTGAAGAGCCTCTCACCGAGAGGGTGTAAGAACCACTTTTCGCCTCATTTACCAGCAGAGCGCTCACGGCGAGGCAGCGGATACGTGGCTCACCGCAGCAGGGCCAGCCAGATGAGAGGGCCAGCAAGCAGAGACGGGACACCTTGACTGTTTTTCCTTGGTGGGCTACAGCCCTTCCATTGCTCTGCGGCCAAGCGGAGCACATGTGAGAGGAGGAGAACCGGTACAGACAAGCATCGGGGGATTTGGCGTAGGAGGAAGCCCTTTCTACGATGTTTCCAAGAGCAGAAAGGGCTTGCTTGTCATGACGAATATCCGTTGTAGGGAGGCCAGTATCCTTCATAAGAGCCCTATGTATGCGCTCCCGAGCCCTCAAGGAAGCCTCGTTGCTACAATACAAGAGATCAGGTCGCGTGAATGGGCGCATCAGAGGCAGGAAAAGAACGAGCTGTGGTTCGTTTTGGGGCGCCAGAAAAGGGAGAGGCAAAGAGACGATGCTCTGCTCCCCTAGCTCTATCACTGGTAATTTTCATGGATAGGACACAAACAGGGCGTCCTTTCTTCACTGAGGGGAAAGAAGAGCTGCTCGTTTGTTCTTGGGAAGAATGAGCACAAGAAGAGCGTGTCGTCTCTGGCTGAAGGTCCCCTAGAAGTTTGCCTGGAGGCAGTCAAGCAGTACCTTAAACGGTTTACGCTTCCCTCTGCTTCCTCACAGTCTGCTCTGACCCTGAAAGCGGAGAGCGATGTTGTCTTCCATGAGCTCTATCAGCGGCTCCTCCCGGTGTTGATGGGGCACGCTCATCCTGCAGGAGCACTTCCACCTCTGGAGCTCCTCCCTCATGGAGGGACGTGGAAGGCATTGCTTCCTGATGCTGCCCCTCTCCAGCAGCGAGAGGCACTTGCTCAGGCAATGCGTACCGGGCGCTTTCCACTTCTGCTGTGCTTGCCGCAAACCCTAACCTGGCTGTAAATTTGAGAATTAAATGAATGCATTGTTAAAGTTTTGACAATTCCATGGGCGGGTAAAACGAGGAAGAGCATAGAGCATGAGAAGTGGATTGAAGGCTCTGCGAAATTTGGCAGAGAACCATTACAAACCCTCAACAATCCGCTTCATGACCTCTCCTTCCCGATTCATCAAAAAGGCGTGAGAGCCGGGAGGGTTTACGTATGTGGGCAGTGACAATGACCAATGGCCTTCTGGAGTCATCTGAGAGTCGGGTGAGAGGAGGTGGACGACCAAAATGGTCATTCTGACGTGCGTTGGGAAAAAGCATGAAGAGCGAGCGGGTTGCACAGTCCAACAGTCGAGCGGGTCACGTGCGAAGGGGGAGCAAAGCCGCTTCTCATCTGACTTTCTCCATCAGTCCCTTCTGAATTGGACCTCTTTTGTCTCGCGCGTCCCTTGATACTGTTACACAAGTTGCTTTTTTCTCTTGCTGGGGGATATACTCTCAAAGAAGTGTGTGTAACTTTTTGAGAGAGGATGGCTTTTCGCACCTCTGAAGGGAGCAGAACGTATGGCAAGTCAGATCACGTTATTTGCTGAGAGGGATTTTCGGGGAGCCTGCGTGGTGATCACCGAAGCCATAGCTAATCTCGGTCTACTTGGTTTTAATGATAAAGCGTCATCGGCCAAAGTCGAAGGAGAGTGGTGGACCGTGTATCTCCATACCCACTACGAGGGACTACGTGCGGACCTCGGGCCTGGCGACTGGCCAGACTTGGGAATAAAGGATCTCAACGATGCCATCTCCTCTGTTCGTCCAACCAGTGCTGAAGATGCCGCCCGAGCAGCCTCCCTGGAGGCAACCCCCCTTCCACGATGGTTCCGTCCAATCGGTATTGCAGACATACAACTTCCATCTTCGTAGGGGAAGGGAACCTCCATTGGACTGCTCTTCCAAATAGGTTCAAACAGATGGATTGCGGTGAAAACGACCGCACACCGCACGGAGATCGCTCCGTGTGTGGCCCAAGCCGGGCAAGAGATCTCTCAATGATGTTGTTCCCCTCTCGATTGAGAGAAGAATGGGTCTTTCACCCGCCTCTTTGCTGGGAATAGAGATCATTGTACATACGTTTGGGCACATTTTCAAGAACAGTTCAAAGCTCCCAGCATCGCCTATGGTGCTGGGAGTCACCACCAGCTTTGTCAAAACCTGTCATCGCAAGCTCGCTGAAGTCGAAACCAGCCTCAGATCGGCTGTGGTCAGGGCAAACGTGCTCAATCAGGATGAAACGGGGTTGCGAGTTGGGAAAGAGGGGTGGTGGGTCCATGTCTGCTCAACGGATCGACTTACCTCTTATGCGGCCCATCCGAGCCGAGGGCGCATAGCTCTTGACGCTCCGGCGTTTCGCGGCACCAGCGTTCACGACGGACTACAAAGCTATCAGAGCTCCTGCTTTACGCAAGCACTGTGCAACGTCCATCACTTACGGGAGCTGACCTTTGTCGAAGAAGAACTAGGGCAAGTCTGGGCATGCAAGATGAAAGAGCTTCTGCTGAAAATGAAAGCGTTGGTGGAGCGGGCCAAAGCGGCGGGAAAGCCAGAGTTGGATCTGCTGATGCTTGCCAGCTTGTTATGTCGCTATGATGAGTTGCTCAGAGAAGGCTACCAGGCCAATCCTCCTCCGAGGCTACCGAAAATGTCA
This sequence comes from Ktedonosporobacter rubrisoli, assembly GCF_004208415.1. Classification (GTDB taxonomy): domain Bacteria; phylum Chloroflexota; class Ktedonobacteria; order Ktedonobacterales; family Ktedonobacteraceae; genus Ktedonosporobacter; species Ktedonosporobacter rubrisoli. The sequence continues at coordinate 2,475,765 of NZ_CP035758.1, forward strand.
GCCCAGGGTAAGCGACTGCCAGGGCGAGCCAAACAAAGCCCGGCCCGTAATCCGCTGGATCGTTTCTCTCAGAGAAAATGGGAGGTGCTGCGCTTCCTGCACGATTTTGCGGTGCCTTTCGACAACAACCAGGCGGAGAGAGATCTCAGAATGATCAAGATGCAAAAAAAATCTCCGGCTGCTTCCGAACGGAACTGGGAATTCCCATGTTCTCTCGCATCCGCAGGTACCTCTCAACGTTGCGTAAACAACGTGTTGCGCTCTTCTCTGCCCTCGATCACACGTTGTCAGGAAACCCTATTCTTCCTGCTTCCTCCTGACCCTTCTAAACAGTTACCATTTTCGTCAGGATCTTCGTTCTCCCTCTTGCACAGCAATCTCTTCCCACCTATACTAAAAGAAGAGATGTTTCAGAGAGAATGCGCAAAAAGAGAAAAGGAGACGGCAGTGACAACATCAGTGGACGTTGATAAGCACATTGGGGAGAGCATTGCCACACTGGTACGGGAATCGTCCCCTCTTATCACTCATGCTCAAGTACATGAACTTCAGTATGGTGAACTTCGCTTTGCCGGTGACATCAGCTACGCTCAGCAGTGGACTCCGGGTACAACGTTCGATACGATTGATGAGATCGAGGAGAATAACAGGACCCCTAATCCTCAAACTGCGCATATTGAGCGCAACGAGACGGTTATGAATAGCTACACATGGGCAACAGAAGAGGCCATTTCTCTAGGAATGTCAGTCTCTGCAAGCTTCAAGGTGCCCTTTGTTGGAGGTATTGACACCAGCATTTCGACGGACTATTCGTTTACCTCGACTGAGACGGTAACGGAGACAAAGGAGCGCGGCTGGAAGTTCATTCAAGATGTGCTGGTGTCTCCTCACTCCAAATTGACCGCCGTCCTCAAGATCGAGAAAACGATCCCGCGCGTCCCGTTTGAGATGACTGGGGCGTTCACTGGACATGTGATTACAGATGTGTCCATCTGGATGGGACCATTACAAAGCATGCTTCATGCGGTACGTTATCCGATCACGACCATCTTTGAACGGAGGCCCTTGCCCAACGCTCGTGTCGAGGGGAATACCGTGTATCTTACCCTCAAAGGAGTGTTTACAGCAGCAGAGGGAATAAAAGCAATCATCGATTTGACTGAGGTGCCGTTAGGGGGGCTAGATCAAGCTCCGAAACATTGGATTGTCGATGTGACTCCTGAGCATGAGATCCACGTGCCGCAACTCCCAGCGGAAGCGAAGTAGGCTGATATGGCAGACTGGCTGAGAGGAAAGCAAAGAGAGGATAGGGGAAAGGAGAGCGATGCAAGGTGGCGGGAGGGGTGGAGGCGTTCTGTGGGAGAGAAACAGCAGTGTCGATCTTCAGTGAAATGGGAGCGGCATCACCAAATCCGTGCCAGACCCACGTAATTCCAAAATGTACATCCATCGGCTGATGGCGACCAGAGAATCGCTGCTCATGTGAACTGTATGGAGTGTTGCCGATGTTTTGAAGCATACACGAACAAGGAAAAATACAGAGAAGTGAAACAAGAGCATCTTACAAGAAAAAAACAAAGAATGAGATGAGAGGCGTCAGTGCCTTCCTTTCTCTTCCCTTCGCTTCGGCAACACCTCGCAATGCTGCTCTTCGAGAGCTTCCATGCCCCCAACCGTGTTCTGCGCTGCGCCGTGCAGGTGGAGCCAGAGGACTCTTGCTCAACCGAGGGTGCAAGCCAACGGGGAGAAAGCCACTCTTTTGCCAGAGCCAGGGGTGGCAGGAGCACTGCTGGCTCATTCCCGGTCCTCAACACGAGGAAAGGAGCCAAGGTGAAAAGAGATGAGTGGGAGGAAACCACAGCGCCAGAAAAGAAGTGCTCTTCTTGCCAAGGAGGTGTGCTAGCAGGAGGGAACCAATGACGGGATATCCGAACCGCTGAGGGCCAGGTGTGGGGGCTTGTCACTGAGGAGCAGTGTGAAGCAACATCCTTCCAAGGAGGGAGAACTGCCTCTCTCAGAGCGTGGTGATGCGCACCAGCGGCGAGCGCTGCGCGAACAGGGAAATGGGAAGGGAGCTTGGTTTTTGAGCGGTAGGGAGGAAAGCGTCGGATGAGCTTGCTCCACGCCTGGACAGGCGGAGAGGGGAGAAGTGCTGTCCTTTTCGCGGCATCCACACGGTAGACTCTTGCCTGGCCGATTGGATGTGGACATCTGCTTGTGCTCAAGCATGAGCGACCTTGCCAAACAGAGCACCGCTGCTTTTGGGGGAAGAAGAGGCTCTGGCAAGCTGAAGTGGTAGCCCAAGAGGTCTGCACCAGTGAGAGGAAGAGCATCTGCGGGCAAGAGGTCATGCCACAATGCACCTCGCGTTGCGGCCTTTGGGGAGGCTCGGGAACGCGCCAGCGAGGGTGGGGCCAAGCGCCCTCCTCTGCTCGAAGTGCACGCGACCTGACAGCAACGCTGACAGCGACCGCCAGAGATCACCTGAGCTCCCAGGAGATGTCAAGAACCAGCTTCGCTCTGGGTGTGTGCTTCAAGAGATCAGCAGAGACGAAGGAAGACTTCAAATTAATAATACCTACTTATTTAACCTGAACCATATACTTCCCTGTTTTTTGCTTCATTTGTAAAGCAGTTAGCTTGCTATTCGGATTATTATCTATCTTCCTTCCTGTGCATATGTTGTTACTTTAACGACTTATTAATATGTTCGATTGCTTAGCATGTGATATTATTATAAATAACTATTATAGCTTGAGCATCTATAGGCTAGATTAGTTTTATTAAACCCAGCCGGTACCCAATTCTACTAATTTTTTTAATTGTCTGCAGTAATGTATTAACACGGAGAGCTTGCAGTGCAGTATGTGACAAAAGAACCTATTTCTCCAGGAAAAAACCTTAATGAAGGCTTTGCCGAAGAGCCTGGTATATCACTCCAGGATATTGTCAGGCACACAGGGTTAGGAATTAAGCTCAGGTTTTTACTGGCCATGATTCTGGTTGCGCTGATCCCGGTAGGGTTATTGGCTTTCTCTTTTAGCCATACAGCGCAGCCTTTCTTTGGGCGCAATACCTGGCTAATTCTCTCTGGAATCCTCTTTCTTACCGTGCTAGTTGCCACGGGAGTTGCATTTCCTATCGTGCGCCCCATTCGTCGTGCCACTCGTCTTATCAACACGACGACCGATGATGTGCGCTCCCTGTCTAACAGCGCTAGAGGGATTGCGCAGGATCATCAGCTAGGCATCACTATTTTGCGCGGAGCCAGTAAACGGTTTCTGACGCGTCGGCAATCAATTATTCGCGATGGAGATCTAATTGTGAAAACATGCGAGGCTTTGCGACCACGCCTCTCTTATCTCTTGCAGCAAAAACAGCTTGCCCACGATGCTAAAGAAATAGAACTTTTGCGCGACCTACAGCAGGGGCAGATGCAGATAGCCTCTCTTGCCGCGAGTATTGCACGATCGCTGGAAAGCGATAATACGCTTGATCAATTGAATCAGGCCATGGAAAGTGCGCAGGAGATTTCGTCACAGTTTGAGGAGGCGGGAAAACAGCTTGAGCGGGGGGCTCAGCAGCTTGAGGTCGCTGCGAGCACACTTCTTTAAAAAACTTAGCTCGGGATACTCTGGAAGAAGCTGTCATTTGAGGGAAGGTATATGTGTACACGAAAGATCTCATCAAGCTCTTACAACTGCTTGAGGTTTCGCAACAAAGCGGTCTGCTGGTTATTGGTCGGGAAGGAGAAAGTTGGCAAGCATTTGTGTTGTTACAAGCAGGACATGTACTCGCTTGTCAGATAGATGATTTGCGGCAAGGCCGTGGGGTAATATGCGGGGCCCGAGCTCTCGGCTGGTTAGGCCAAAGGGGAGCGTTGGAATGGCGGCTAGAGAAGCAAGCAGTCCAGCAAGAAGTCTTACTTTCGGCGTCTTTTCTTCAACCTGATAGCCAGAGGGAAGAGCCATCTCCCTCTACGGAGGCAAAGCTTTGGGGGGGAGCTCATCGCCAAATCTCATCGCCACATTCACCGTCCTCTCTTCCCCGAGTACCGTACCGTATTGGCACAACTGTGGGTGGCTCTGGCTTGCGCTCTCGTGAAGCACGGCAGATCTTTGCTCTTGTGGATGGGAAAAGAACGCCTGAGGATATTGCCCGCTTGCTCCATAAGTCCCTTCACGAGATAGTACCTGTTCTACGTGAGATGGAACGCCTGGGCCTGATTCGCTATGAGCATTGATAGTTTTTATTATCTCGATTTTATGAGGGAAAAATGTTCACTGATACATCGCGTCCATTGGGAGGCGGAGGTGCAGGGGGAAATGCACAAACATCTAAGCTGCAACCAGATCCCAATATGATGCAGCTGCCTTCTGAACGCTGGCCTGCCGGATGGCTGCCAAAGACCCTGCGGACGCGCGATCTGACGATCTTGTGTCTATTTGCTGTTCTCTTGATTACTAATGTACAGCTTGTTGCTGGCGGTGGAGCTGCTGGCTTCCTTTATTGGATGCTGGGCTTTTTCCTGTTCCTGATACCTTCAGCGCTTGTCTGTGCTCAACTCTATCGGTTCTTTCCGGGGGAAGGTGCTGTCTATCTATGGGCAAGGAAAGCCTTTGGAGGCTTCTGGGACACCTTTCTCGGCTTCTTTTGTAACTGGTGGCCTGGCGCTATTGGCCTGACTGTCGAAGTTGGCGCTTTTGTTTCGAGCATCCAGGCCTTACATCCTGATTGGCTGGCAGTTTCCTGGCAACAAGGTCTTGCAGAGATTCTGGTCTTATTATTGGCGCAGGCGCTTTGTTTTCTGGATCAGCAGAGGCTGCAGCGCATCTTGAATATTGCCTTCTTTGCCTACGTGAGCATGGTTGCTCTGGTTGGCCTGGCAGGTGTTTTCTGGGTTATCAGTGGTCATCAGTTACAAGGTGATTTTTCTCCACAGGGCTGGCAATTGAGCTCTGCGAACGCGCCGATCTTTGCTACTGTGGTGGTTGCCCTCTTGGGGATTGCGATCCCCCTGAATTTAGGCGCTGAAGTGACCCATGAGCGAAATGGTTATACTTATCTCTTCTGGGGAGTGCTGATTACCATTGTTGGCTATCTCTTTGCCACTTTTGCCATCCTGGCTGTTCTTCCCGCCAAGGATCTGGCTAATCCAGCCTTTCTCGGGCTCGTCTTTCGGCGCGCCTTCGGCCCCGGCCTTGGGGATGCGATTAGTGTTATTAATTATCTTATTCTGGCTTTCTATTTCGTCTGCGCTACTGCCGCCTACAATTCAATGTTTGCGCGTTTGCTTCTTGTGGCAGGCGTCGATCATCGCCTTCCCAGGCCAATGAGGAAGTTATCGCCGCGACGTGTGCCCATTAATGCCACCATTGTACAGACCTGTATCAATATCGTCTTTGTGGCAGTGCTCTTTTTTCTGACTCCGAGTGCTAATGGTTTGTCAACCACTGTCTTTCTGGTGATCATGAATGCTGCTTCGGTAGTCTGGAATATTGCCATGATTGCTTTGTTCCTCTGCGGTATCATCCTGGGTATTCGTTTTGGTTCCCAATTTAAGCAACGCTGGCTTGTGCCATTTCCAGTGCTTTTGCTGGCTTCGCTGTGTGGAATACTTGCTTCATGTGTGGCTATCTACAGTACCTTCTTTGTTGGCTCGCCAGTTCCAAATGTATTGGGCAATGAAGATTGGGTTTTCTGGGTATTGCTAACCGTGCTGGTGAGCCTGGTAATCGGGGCCATCTATAGCTTTCTTGCTCCCGAGGCCGAGGACTTGATAGCCCTGCTGCATAGCAATAAGTCGGCTTCTATAGCGCGTAAAGAAGCTCCCAACGGGCAGGGTTTTCAAACGCATCAAAGATAGGATAAGTGTTATGTTTACTGGCCGGAAATTTGGTGTCTGAACAGTTATTACTTTGTCTCTTTTATGCAAAAGGAAGGGTGACTATGGATCATGTAGACACGCCGCAGGATCTGGCAGAGGATGTACAGGCTGAAGGCCATGCTCTGCGTAAGGGCTCTCTAAGCATTTTTGATGCCATTGCGCAATCGGTAGCGCTACTCTCGCTTGAGATGGGCATTGCCCTTTCCAGCTCTGTAGCGGCAGGTTCGGCCGGAGCTGCGGCTCCGCTGGCCTACCTGGTTGCTGGTGTGGCCAGTCTATGCCTGGCCTATGTCATTATTCGTTTTACCAGGCGCATGGCCAGCGCGGGCGGCATCTATACCTATATCGCGCAGGGCCTGGGGCCGCAGGCAGGCTTTCTGGGAGGCTGGATGTATGGTGGGGCTTTTGCGGTGGGCATCTCTTTCACGCTAGCAATTTCCAGCCTCTTCTTTGAAACGCTTCTCTCCCATGCGGGTATAAGCTTGCCCTGGTTTGCTATTTTCTGCGTCCTGTTGATAGCTTTGTTTGCCTTTGCCTTTTTTGATATTCGCCTCTCAACGCGAACTCAGTTGCTGGTTTCGGCGATTGGCACGCTGGCTGTGCTTGCTCTGGCGATCATTATCGTGGCCAGAGGTGGAGCTTCAGGTCTCTCGCTGGCACCTTTCTCGCCCGCACGTCTGCCGGGCGGCCTTTCCTCGCTCTTTTTTGCCGCCATTATTACCTTTACTGCCTTCATTGGTTTCGAAGCTGCGGCGGTGCTGGGTGAGGAGACCGCTCGTCCCCGTGTGGCCATTCCGCGCGCGATTCTTGCCGCGATTCTGATTGGGATGGTGTTTTATATTTTTGTCTCTTTTGCACTCTCGCTGGGATATGGCGTGGATCATGCTCAAGTCTGGGCCAATGATCAAGCGCCGTTAGATACGCTGGCTACGCGCTATGCGGGCCCTTTCCTGGCAACTCTTATCGATCTGATGGTGGCGATTGGCGCCTTTGTGGCCTCTCTGGCTGGACTTGTGCTCACGACGCGCACAATGTATGCCATGGGGCGCGATGGTGGATTACCCCGTCAGTTGAGCTGGACACATCCGCGCTATAAGACGCCATGGGTAGCGATTGTCCTTTGCCTGCTCATTACACTTGTTCTGGGTGCGGCTCTTGGCTTGCCTCTGGGCCCCTTTGCCTATTATGCCTTTGTGGCCACAACAGCTTCATTGGGCATTCTGCTAGCTTATATGCTGGTGGCGCTCTCGGGAATCGTCTTCTTTCTGCGCTCGCGCAGGCAGACAAAGGCAGGAGGCGTTGCGCTAGTTTTTGACATTCTTCTGCCAATAATCGCTATAATCATTTGTGGTTATACATTATACAGTTCAGTTTATCCCATCCCGGCTCCTCCGCTGAACTATGCTCCATATCTGGCGGCGGCCTGGTTGCTCATTGGGGTGATCATTCTGCTCGTGCTCTGGAAAAGGGATGCTGAACGTGTGCGACACTTTGGTAAAATTTTAGGAGAATAACTGATGTATGTTTTATCGTCAACGGCTTCACTTGCTGAGATTCGACGAGCGATGGAAGAGAATCTGGAAGTGGCATATATGCGCCTGGGGCGCGGTCTGGGAGCCAGATTTACTGTTGATGAGAAAAGCACCCACTTTTTCTCGGGCCTTGACGCGCCGTTTGCAAATGGGGTGTTTCGTCTGCACCTGAGAGAAGAGGAGGCCGATGAGCGTATTAACTATATTCTGCAGGCGTCGCGTCAGGAGCGCGTTCCGACGATCTGGCTGCTAGGCCCTTCGTCTACTCCAGGCGATCTGGAACAACGCCTGCAACGCTATGGCTTGCGAGAGGATGAGCGGGCGCCCGCGATGCGCGTTGATCTTGCACAGTCTCGCGAGCAGGTAGTTGTACTGCCCGAGGGCTTTAGCATTCAGACAGTGCAGGATGCAACCATGATGCAGAGCTGGCTACAGACGTTCGTGGCTGGCTTCGGCTTTCCAGAGCCGGCCGCGAAAATATTCTTGGCGCTAGGTGAGCGCTATGGTTTCGTGCCTTCCGAGGATGTGCGCTACTATCTCGGCCTGCAGAATGGCGAGCCGGTCAGCACCTCTCTGCTGTTCTATGCTGGTGGCATGGCTGGAGTCTATGGAGTAGCAACTGTGCCCCAGAAGAGACGGCAGGGCCTGGGGGCGGCGCTGACTCTGCATGCAATGAAGGCTGCGCGGGAAGAAGGCTTTGTCTATGCTACGCTGCAGGCTACGGAGATGGGCGTGAGCGTCTATCGGCGCCTTGGCTGGCAAGAGGATGGTTCATTCGTAACCTATGTCTCGTCAGCGGAGCAGGGAACGGCCTGAGCCAGGCTACAGGAATTGTATGTACAGCCAGGTGCGTATGCTAAAAAGAGGAATATAAGCAAGGAAGGCCAGATGAAGGCCTTCCCAGTCCACAGGCAAACTGTTAGTTGGGAGCGATGAGGGAGATTGTTAACGAGTTTCAACTATGCACCTTCAGTTGCGCTCTGCTTATGTAAGGCGAGAAATGTGCTTGTATCGTGGCGCCCTCTCTTGCTTGGGCATGGTGCTAGCGATGCGTTGCTGTCAATCAGCACGAATGTGGAAAGGAAAAGTGCACTTTGGAACAACTGGCATTTCAGGATGTTTTCTCGGGCGATCTCAGTCAGTGCTGGGGATGTGGTTGTCACAATCCGCATGGCCTTCAGATCAAGTCGTATTGGGCAGAGGAGGGCCAGGAAACAATTTGCACCTGGCAACCCCAGGATCAGCATACTGCGGCTTGGCTCAATGTCCTCTCAGGTGGCATTATTGCCTCTCTCATTGATTGCCATAGCGTCTCTACTGCGATGATGGTGGCCTTGCACGATGCTGGCTATGCATGGACGAGCGAGCCGCCGGTTATTTATATTACGGCTTCGTTACAGGTGACCTATCTCAAACCAACGCCGATGACCAGTCCTGTCACGATCCGCGCTCGGGTCACGGAGAAGGGCAAGAAAAAGATGCTAGTACAGAGCTCGCTCTTTGCCCAGGATGAGCTTTGCGCACGGGGAGAAGTTGTCGCTGTGCGCTACACGCCAGCCACGCAGTAGCCAGCTTATTGTGTACAAGCCTCAAAAAGGGGATCAATCTTGTCCTCCTTTCAGGATATACTGTCTTTGTAAATAAAAAAGTGCTCACTAAGGAGGACAATACACAGATGAGTGTGCAACCATTTAAAATAAATGTTCCGCAGGAGACGTTAGATGATTTGCACGAGCGTCTGGCGCATACGCGCTGGATCAATGCGGCGCCGGGAGATGGCTGGACCTATGGCATAGAGCTTGCATATATGCAAGAACTTATGCAGCATTGGCAGCATAGCTATGACTGGCGCAAACAGGAGGCTGCGCTCAATCGCTTTGCCCAGTTTCGCGCCGAAGTAGATGGCGTGGGCATCCACTTTATTCACGAGCGAGGGAAAGGACCGAATCCCACTCCACTCTTGCTAATTCATGGCTTCCCCGATTCTTTCTACCGCTATCATAAGGTGATTGAGCGCCTTACCGATCCTGCCAAATTTGGGGGCGACCCAAATGTCTCATTTGATGTGGTTGTGCCATCTATTCCTGGCACGGGCTTTTCTGATCCTGTGACGCTGGATGACGATGTTAATGCCGATCTCTTTGCCAAACTGATGACCCAGGAACTCGGTTACACAAAATTTGTCTCGGCTGGTGGAGACCATGGAACCGTGATCACGCAATCTCTGGCCCGCCGCTATCCAGCAATCCTCAGCGGTATTCATCTGACCGATGTGGGCTATCCCGATCAGAATACTGACTTTTCAACGCTCTCGCCAGCTGAGATGGAGATGGCTCAATGGGTACAAAAATGGTTTATGGAGGAAGGGCTTGGCGTGAACATGATCATGGCAACCAAGCCGCAAACCCTGGCTTATGGTCTCAACGATTCGCCTGTTGCCCTCGCCTCCTGGCTAATCGGTTATGGCAGTAGCGGACAGAAGGGGAAAGAGGAGCTTAAAACGCGTTTCAGCGCTGATGAACTCCTGACCAATGTGATGATTTACTGGGTGACCCAGACTATTCACTCAGCCGCGCGCGGCTACTTTGTTTCCATGCGTCATCAAGGGAACTATGCTCCCAGTACAGCCGTGCCAGCCGCTGTGGCCCATTGCCCCTATGATCCGCCTTTGCCCCGCGCGTGGGCAGCGCGGCATGTCAATCTTGTGCATTTTACCGATTTTCCTCGCGGCGGCCACTTTATGGCCTGGGAAGAGCCGGAGCTCTATGCTCGGGATCTACAGGATTTTGTGAGCCAGCTGCGCAAAGCCTGACGCGTTTCGCGGGGCGCTGAAAACATGAAACGCCAATAGGTTGGTTGGGAGAGACTTAGCCGTGGATCTCTCGTTGAGCCCGCGCAAGGATCTCCTCAACCACAGCGGTTTTGGCATCGGCATAGTTTTGCATGTACTTCCAGTTCTGGCGCGCGAGCTCCCACTTGGTGCGTTCATAGAGCTGGCGGTCTACGGGATGGCTGCGCAGCCAGTTGCGGAAGAGTAACATGCGCTCGATCTCCGGGCAGCCCAGCGTGAAGACATGCAGGTTGAGGTCCGGGTTTGCTCCTTTGAACATGCGATGCTCATACCAATCGGGTTCGCGAATGCTTAGCACATAGCCAGCGGCTTGCAGGGCCGGTGCATAAGCCGCCTCATCTGCCGAGTCAGCTAGTGCGAGTAATATATCGATTCTCGGCTTGGCGGCTAGCCCTGGCACTGAAGTCGAGCCGACGTGCTCAAGCAATAAAACTTGCTTGCCAAGTGCGCTACGAATGCGCTCAGCCTCGTGCTCAAAGAACTGGGGCCACGCAGGATCGTAGCCTATAATTTGAATAGACCCGCTCAGCACTTGCGGTTCCCCCAGCGTAACCGCGCGAAGCTGCTCCTCGGTCGTCGTTCTGCTGGTTTCTAGTGGCAGATCACCTTCGGCTTGCGAATGATCGTTCTCAGGCATACCCATCTCCTTCCAAATTTCATCTTATTATTATTTTAGGAGGAGAAAGGAAGAACTTGAACAACTCTTTAGCCTTTTTCTTCCTATGTAAAGAACTAGTACTCATTGGGGCCTTCTAAAGCTTCGTTTAGCTCCCATTCCGCCTTGCTGTATTTGGTAACTTGTTGATACATGTACCGCTTAATAGCGTAAATTCTCTCTAAGCGCCTATTGTGACCATGCTCTCTGCTATATGTTGCAGCCTGTATTGCAAGTGGTGTAGCATTTCTTACATCTCCCTCACGTACTAATATTTCTGCTCGCGCTACCTTCATGAGTATTTCCGATGACTTTGTTGGGTTCCGATATTTTTCTGCCTGGTCAATGTAGTCAAGAGCTCTTTGGGTTTTCCCTAATCTGCAAAAGCTCTTTGCATACTCTTCGAATACATAACCTAGATTGAATTGCCTAACTGAATTGTTTTGCTGGTCGATAGAGCGAGCCAGGTCTTCAGCCTCTTTAATAGTTCTATCAAAATTCTCTAGTTTATATCCTTGCATGTAGGTGCGTGCTAACAATTGGAGTGCGTTTCCTTGTGCTGCCTTATCTGCAAGCGGTGTGGTATCCCGTGCTCTTTCAAGATAGTGAATAGCGTTTGCAATGTCACCTTTACGCCTCAACATATCACCCTGGTACGCAAGAGAGATGTTGATGAGTGTATCATCTTTCAATTGCTGTGCGAAATACTCCATTTGCTGATAGTAATAGAGTATGTGTCCTACCTCTTCAGTCTTGAGGGAAAGAGATGCCGCATGTGCAGTCGCGTGATACATCCGGGCAAGTGTTCGGAGCGCCAGTATATCGCTTGTTCCAGTATGTTGGCTTGCTTCTAGGATGAGATTTTCAGCGACAGCATAAGCCTCATCAACATGGGCCTTATCAACCAAGTTCCAGATGCGGTCAACCTTTGTATCGATCTCGTCAAGTCGAATTGGTGCATAGATAGAGGTAGCTATCCCCAAATCTTTGTATGGAATACCCAGCCGATCCGCAATACGCTTGAGTTCTCGTGTATCAGTGAGCTGTGTTTCTGCATTTTCCCAACGGCGTATTTGTCGGGTATCCTCGTCAAGCAAGGCAGCTAGCTGTTCCTGGGTGAACTTGTGCTGATCCCTGTAGATTTTTAACGCTCGCCCTAGTGCTGTAGGTGGACGTGGCTTGGCGTCTCTTCCTGACATAGCTTACCCTCTTTTATTTGTGTAACGCCCGCTAATAGGCAAAATTTGTCCTTCACTTTTCCAGCTATCTCAACCACAATATAAGCAGATATATCGAGCATATTATAGGTTATCAGACAGAGATTAGCAACCGGTTGCTCTATGCTCTTTCACTGTGGGAGAGGAAAAATGAAGGAGAATACTAGCGAAGTGGTACAGCTTTTAGATCGTATAGATCAGGAATATCAAGCGGCTCAATGGGCACTAAAGGGGCTGGCGTATGGGACTGCGCGACACGATTTTATCAATGAGCGGCTAGTAAACCTACAAGCATTACATGAGCAGATCATAGAGCAGGTAGGGCCTGATGCTGCTCCTCAATTGATTGCGCGCGCTTACTCCTCTTAAGATCTCCATCCTTGAATGGGCCGCTGTACAAGAAGAGAAAAAAGGCTGGAAGGGAGGAACAGAAGTGTATCACATGATGATGTACCTGTGCTCGCGTAATGAGGGAAAAGATAGGGATGATGGAGCTTGATATCAGCCAACAAGATACGCTTCCACTGCCGTTACTAGATAGCCTTCGGGCATATATGGAGAGGCATCATTTGACCTGGGTCGCTGTGGCGCGACTCTCAGGTGTGAGAGTTATCACTGTATGGCGAATGTGGTCTGACTTGCCGGTTTCTACGGCGGATGCCATGCGGGTACGGGTCGCTGTCCAGTGCTTCACAGGATATGCGTATCTCGGTCCGCTTCTGACCTATGAACTGCTATGAGAGAGGATGAGGGAAAATCATGAGTGGCACGTTTGATAACAGGAAAAGGGAAGCTGCATCTTCCCAGCACCCCCAAACGGAAACGATTTCCCTGGTAGTGGATCGACACGCGATTCATGAGCATGTGCTTGCACTTATCGCAGACCAAAAACAAACATGGATCACGTATGAACCCTGGGGCGGGACGCATTGGCGTGTTCACATTCGGGGTTCTGGGCGCGCTGTCTCTCAAGATGAGGTGCCAGATCTTCTTACCGCAATGCAAGATGCGCATGCAGTACTGATTCTGAAATCGTGCATTATGCCGCAATTGCTATTTCTGCAAAGCCCCTCTGGCCGCCTGCTCTATGGGGAAGATTTGTTGTGGCGGCAACGGTCTTTTTTAACGATTGCTCCTGAGTAAGGATTTACAACCCTTTGCACTAGTGGATGGTTTAGGTGAGAGCAAGAGGAGTCTTTGCTCCTCTTGCCTCCTTAGCGAAACAATACTTGCTTCAATACCTGCTCTAGAGCCGCTTGCGGATTGCCTGGCTGCTCACGTGAGCGCCAGGCCACGAAGCCATCGGGACGGATGAGCAAGGCACCGTATTCTGAGATACCTGCGCGCGCGGGCCATTGCTTCTGATCTGCAAGTAACTCTCCGCTTGGCCCTATCCGATAGGCGTCCAACTCCACATCCAGGTGTTCTCTCACCGCAACTGCAGCCTGCAGCCAGTCAGCTCCGGCGGAGCCTGTTAGCAGGACAAAGTTCTTGCCAAAGAGATCAAGCGTGGAGATACGCTGACCCTGGTATTGTACCCATATATGCGGCGCGCGTGTCCCTGGCCTGCCATCGAGCCCCAGCGTGCCCGAGAGCAACTGCCTGACTATTCCCTGGGCAGGTGAGCCAGCTGAAATGATGGCCTGAGAAGTATATTCGTAACCATAGCCCAGCAGCCTGGGCATGCGGCGTACCATACCTATAATATGCGTGAGGCTTTTCTTCATCGAGATCAGGCCGTGCTCGTCGGCGGCTGCTCCCGACTCTTCAGCGGCCAGGCGGCCAACCGGTCGGCGCTCGCTGTCATAGGTACTCAATAGTTCCGGGCCAGCTTTTCCCTTGAGCACTGCTGCCAGTTTCCAGGCCAGATTGTGGGCATCGGCAACCCCGGTATTGGCGCCTTGGCCGCCCCAGGGTGGCATCTGGTGCGCAGCATCGCCAGCCAGAAACACGCGCCCGTGCTGGAAACCATCGGCGACGCGTACTGCCGACTGCCAGGGCAGAATGCTCTTGATCTCGATCTCGATATCAGGCAGACCCAGAGCGATGTGCAGCAGTTCCTTGCAGCGTTCTGCTGGAAAATCGGCGGCCTGCTCGCCAAGGTTGGGATCGTAGGATAGATGAAAGACCCAGAGATCGCTATTGTTGATGGATGTGAATAAACCGCGGACCTCGGGGCGCTCGATCTGGCACAAACTGAACTCGCGCCCGCGTACTAGCTCGTGTAGATCGGCTTGAAACAGGATATTCAATAGATGTCCCAGCACGCCGCGCCCGCTTGTGGAGACGCCAAGCATCTGGCGCGTTGGACTGGAAGCTCCATCGGCGGCAAGCAGATAGTCGGCGCGGATGGTAGAGAGCGTTCCGCTTTCGCGCTCGCGGATGGTTGCCGTTACGCCGGTCTCATCCTGTGCAAACTCGATAAGTTCGGTGTAAAAGCGCAGATCCCCGCCATGTTCGCGGGCGGCCTGGAGCAATACAGGCTCGATCTTATCCTGTGTACCGCGTGCCCCGGCTACTGGTCCCAGCTTTTGAAACAGGCCAGCAGCTGGCAATTTTCGTTTGCCCTCTTTACGCCGCCTGGGCTCGATTACCTCGAAAAGCGCTCGGCCCTTGAATATCCCCATACTGGGAGCTAGCTCGGCTCCTGCCGCGCGTACTGCCTCGGCGATGCCCAATTCACGATACAATTCCATTGTGCGTGCGTTGACGCCACGCGCTCTTGGATGAATCGAGGTGCCGCGATGGCGTTCGACCAGTAGCGAACGAATGCCATGTTCAGAGAGAAAGAGCGAGGCGGATAAACCAACGATGCCGCCTCCAACGATCAGCACCGGGACGTGTTCCTGGGTCATATCTATCTTCCTTTCAGCATATATATGTAGTGCTCATGAGAAGGCATCGGCAGGACGTAACGCTTTTCATATAGCCGAAGAATATGGAGATTGTTCTAGCTCGCTAAGCTCGTCTACCGAGCCACTTCCAATGCTCTTGTTTGGAGTATAGAAGCTGGCGGGGCTTGTGAACATCATCTAGCCGGGTAGATTAGTGGGTGATTTGGGCGGAAAATAGCTGTACCTGCTTGAGTTTGTGGGAACGCTAGCGAAATTCTAGTTTACGGGCCGCCTCGCAGGCTTGCTGGCGCGTCTCAACATGAAGCTTGCGATAAATGCTCTTGAGATGAGCTTTCACAGTATTTATGGAGATGATCAGCTTCCTGGCGATTTCTGGATTCGTGCGGCCGGCTAAAAGCTCGCGCAGCACGCGCTCTTCTTGCGCGCTTAATGGCTCGGCCAGCAGGGTATAGGCGAGGGTAGAAGGCGTCGTGGTCGGAGCTGCGGCCTTGAGAATTTGGTGGGTATAGGCAATAAGTGTTTGCTCGCGAAGCTGGGGCAGGCTAACG
Source organism: Ktedonosporobacter rubrisoli (assembly GCF_004208415.1). Lineage (GTDB taxonomy): Bacteria > Chloroflexota > Ktedonobacteria > Ktedonobacterales > Ktedonobacteraceae > Ktedonosporobacter > Ktedonosporobacter rubrisoli. The sequence continues at coordinate 2,491,310 of NZ_CP035758.1, forward strand.
CGTAAGAGCCTAATCATGCTCTCTCCACTATCCAGGAAGAGACGCACATAGCCCTCAGTGTGGGCATAGGAGAGCAGGGTCTGCAAGGTCTCGCGAGTCTGAGCGATGTTTCCAGCCGCGAGCCAGGCCAGAACCAGCGCGGCTTGAATCCGCAAGGCGCTACGCATGTGACCCATTTGTTGAGCCTCGGTGAGCAGGTTGAGAAGCGCGTTTCGCGCCGCCGTGGTATGGCCTTGTACGAGCTGACAGCGTGCGGCCAGTAGCTCTTCCTGCTCGCGCTGTATCAAGGGGAGTTCCATGTGCATATCAAGATTGCTTTGCCAGAGTTCCGCGCTTGAGACATCGCCAAGATCCAGAGAGAAGCTGACTTGAGTCATTTGAATTTCTCGATTGAGGCGTGTTCGCAGCTGTGAGGTGGCCGGAAAACGCACAAGCAGCGCTCGACAACGTTGCCTGGCGCGTTCGGTTTCCCCGCGAGCGTGCTCAATATGGGCCAGCACGAGTGAGGCCTGGACCTCAAATTCTTCGTTGCCGAGGATTCTGCCGCAGTTCAAGGCTTCCTGTGCCTGCTCTTCTGCGCTTTGCATATCATTCCACTCATAGGAAAGCCGGGCCAGGAAGAGCGAAGCGTGAGCGATATCATCCTCATCATTATCTTCTCTGGCTTCAGCAAGCATCTGGCGAAAGTATTCGGCAGACTGCCGCAATTTTCCCTGCTCATAATTAATCGTATTGAGGAGAACCGTATGGGCTCGCAATATTGCCCGCTTCCCGCCAAGCATTTCGCAGAGTGCATAGAGCTCCAGAAAAATTTGTTTGGCCTCCTCTAGCTGGCCGGCGGCAATTTTGCCCATGCCTATCACGTTAAGGCTGAGATTATACCAGCCCGCCTCCTCTTCGGTGAGCAAGTTAAGCGACTTTTCGGCATAACTTATTGCCTCGCGGAGATTGCCTTGCTCCCTGGCAATCAGCGCGCGAAAAGCCAGAGTTTGTCCGAGTCTGGGTCCATCCATGATGGCGCGAAACTCCTCTTCAGCCATTTGTAGCAGGTGCTCGATTGTGGCCCAGAAGGCCTGCATGGAGAATACTGACTCGTCTAGTTTTGCCGTATACCCCTGAGATAAGGCAGGTCGCTCCACGATTAAGGTAAATAGAAGCGCCGCTGCATAGCCAAGGAAAAGGATCGGGTGCTTGCGCAATAAGCTTTCTGGCAATTGGGTTAGCCAGCGCCGCAAAGTATGGAAGCCATTTTCCTGCTGGAAGCTCTGCAGAGACAGTATCAAGTATTTTTCCCTGATCAGGATATCTTCGATTAATTTTGCCGCGCGAGCCGTGTCCTCAGCCTGGAAGGCGGCCTCCACTGCTTGTGTGTGCATTCCTTGTTGTGCATACCATTGACTGGCGCGAAGCGCGAGATTGTGCAGGACATCCTCGCCAAGGCGACGGCGGGCTTCGAGTTGCATAGCTTCGGCAAAGAGTGCATGGTACCGATACCATATTCCAGCCTGGTCAAGCGCTTCCAGGAAGATGCCGGCGCGCTCGATCTCTTCTAGAAGAAGCTGGCTGTTGGACCTCTTCGTCACGGCATTGCAGATCTCCGCCGTCAGACGATCGAGCATGCTTGTGCGGAGCAAAAAGTCCTGGCGCTCTGCCGATTGAGCCCTGAGCACTTCCGTGAGGAAATAATCCTGGAACGCGCGTTGCTCTCCCGTAAAGGTCATAAGGATGTGCTCAAGATCTTGCTGAGCGGCGCTTCCTTGCAGCGAGAGGGCCAGAAGGCGTAACCCTGCAGCCCAGCCTTCCAGTCGTGTAGAGATCTGTGCAGATAGCGTTGGTGGTAGCTGCGATAGCGCAGGTGCTGAGAGGCGCTGCAAGAACTCGGTAGTCTCCTGAAGCGAGAATCGTAGATCGGCGGTCTGGATTTCGTAGAGGTCGCCCCTGGATCGCAAGCCGGCCAGCGCAATTGACGGTGTGCTGCGACCTATCAGCACCATATGGAGTTGTGGGGGAAGGTGATCCAGGGAGAAGGTGAGCATTTCATGGATATGAATATCGGTGATCAAGTGATAATCGTCAAGGATGAGGATGCCGTGACATCCATGCCTGACGATATCATTGAGCAGCAAGGTGAGGATCAGCTCGTGAGAAGGTATTTCAAACGAAAACAGATCGGTTGCGAGTAGCTCATATGAAGCCTGGGCTGGCTCAGCATAGAGGCTCTGACAGGCTCCAGCAAGATAGCGCCAGAAGCGCAGCAGGTCGTTATCATGCTGCTCAAGAGAGAGCCAGGCTACCGGCTGTGCATGCTCCTGCCTGCGATTGCGCTCCATCCATTGGCTGATGGCTGTAGTCTTGCCAAAGCCGGCCGGAGCTGTAATGAGCGTGAGCTTGTGGTCTCGTATGGTATCAAGCTTTTGTAGCAAGGCTTTGCGCTCTATCAGGCTGATGTGCGGAAGCGGCGGCTGAAATTTTTGCTGCAGAAGTGGGAGCGGCTGAGCCGTTGGGGAAGATAAAGGTGGGCTGGCGATACTTTCCTGGCGGTTTGTTGATTGCTTTTTTTTATTATCTCGCTGTAAATGATAGTTTTGTGACGTGGCAACTGTCTTATCCACTGGAACTGCCAGCTCGGCAGGTGCGGAGACTTTCTGCGCAAACGAACTGGCTATTTCTTCAAGATGCGTAGGGCTGAGATCTGACGTTCGCCCAGCGTATTGCTTGACTGTCCGTCGCTTGTGGCTGCGATACGCATACCAGTACACTGTTCCGCGCGCGCGTGGCTCCTTAAGCAGGGTGAGCTTGCCTTGTTTGCCCTGGAAAGAGAACGAGCTATGCGTTCCCAGCCAGCTGAACCACCAGCCTCTCTCCTGCTCTTGAAAGGTATAGATTAGCTGGTTCTGTTCCCAGAGCTCATACTGGCCCTTGGCTGGCGACCAATGCAGATGATATTGGGCTTGTTTTGGCATAACCCCTTCTCAACAAAGAAATTGTGTATAATTCAATCGTGTATTCCCCAACGCATCCCTATTTCCCCTCACAAAAGTAGCACAAGATACTATGTTTGTGCTAGCCCTTTTAAGAAGGGAGTATAGTAGGCTGGCAGCAGGCGGTCAAGTATAAACTTAACGGGATAATTGTGTGCTGAGAAATTGTTCTGTCCCTCCTTTCTTCTCAAGTCAAATAGCCTGAACTGTTCGAGAAAACAGGCTAGCAACACTACCTTTGTACAGTGTCAAGATGCTCTTAGCCTGCTAATCTTTACGTAGACGTAGAACGAGGAAATTCTTTCTATGAGTAGAGGAGTGAATGCCTTCGACCAGAAGGAGGTAGGGAATCATGAGAATTGCAGAAATTAGTTTATGTGCGCCTGATCTTGTAACGCAGCAAGAATTCTATACTGGTATCCTGGGCTTGCCCCTTGTGCAGGCCACAGATACTTCATTTACCGTACAGGCAGGAGAAACACGCTTGAATTTCCAGCCCATTAAACGTGGAAGAGCGTTGTATCACTTTGCCTTTGCTATCCCCTGTAATAAATTTGCTCAAGCCGAGGAGTGGCTCAAGAAGCGCGTACCTATATTAGGGAGAGGCGGTAAGGAGACTTTCTTCTGGCCAGAATGGAATGCAGCTTCCATGTATTTCTACGATGCAAACGGCAATGTTGTGGAACTGATTACCCACTACGATTTAGCTGTGCAAGCCTCTGGCGAATTTGGCCCACAGGATCTTCTCTATGTCAGTGAGATCAGCCTGGTGGTTGATGATGTACCAATGCGGATCGGTAGGCTCAAGGCCAAGCTTGGCCTTGAGACATATCGGTGTTGTGAAGATACTTGTGCCCTCCTTGGCGATATACATGGATTGTTTACTGTCGTGCAGGCCGGTTATCTCTGGTTCCCAACCAGGAACAAAGAGGCCCTGGTCACTCCTGTATGCGTCAAGCTGGATGGGCGGCAGGAACAGCATCTACGTTTCTCCCCTTTCCCTTACACTATCGATGTGGTCCCTACTATTAGTTAATGAACCTGAGTGAAATTTTCTGATCGAACGCCACAACTGCTGAAAGTTCCGCGGAACACGAGCGTCAGCACAAAGTGCTCCAGATATCGGAGGCACAACCAATTCCTTGCCTCCCTATCTGGCAAGGACAATTTCAGAGGGCTCTATTGAGTTGAGAGGCTGCTTTATTCAAACTGCGGCGAGCGTTGCTTCATCTTGCACAGCTGGTTCCCAGACCAGCAGATCATTCATGCTGACCGGTAGGGAACGGTTGAAGTAGGTGAGCAGCCGATCAACCGTTGTGTAATCGATGCGATGGCTTTGCCCCGTATGCAGAGAGACTAAGACGCTCAGAGAAACGCCGCTCTCTTCGGAGAGACGACGCAAGCTGATGGTCGGCTTGCCTTGCTTGGCATGCTCAACGTTAAGCCGGGCAAGCAGGATGCGCAAATGGCAGGTAACAGGCACGAAATTCCTCCTGGAGAACATAGTTAAGTCCGCTAGTAGGTGTTTCTAGCATACCAGAACTGGGAGGAATGTCAATACATTGCACCGACTTCCTGGTACTGCCTCTAATTATATTAGCTAGTGGGAAAGCTGCACTTGTGATGTGCTACTTTCGTTGAGACCCAAAAGAACTGAGGCAGGTTTGAAGGACAGTATATCTCCCCGCAAACCGCCCCGATGAAACGTTTGAGTCTGCTGCCAACAGATTTAGATATTAGGCACTGTTTGAGGTGTGCCTCGTCGTATTAACTGAGCTGCAATAAAGCTGACGAGCAATGATGCTGCAAAAGCTATCAATGCCCCTGGTAGTTCTGGCTTAACACTCATTAAGAAGACAATTCCCAAAGACGTAATGGCGTGGATCTGTACTGAAATACACAGTACAGGTTGACTAATCATAAATTCGAGTTGTTGGGATATATTGCCGCTGGAACTCGCTGTCTCGGAGATCTGAGCCGCCTCCCTGATGGCTTTTAGGCCTGGAAGATTGATCCTTGCCGCAAGTATCCCATCCATTACGATGATAAGTAGGGCTATATCGATCCAGCCTGTTCCCCAACTCCATTTAATAATTGTCATATAGATCCCGGTGAGGATTGCTAGCAAAACGCCAGCCCCTAAAAAAAATGTCTGAAAGGTCAGCAAACCAGTGTATTCATAGACCTGAGCAATAGTCTGGGCTCGTTGTAAGCGTAGAAGGCTTGTCCATTCAAAACCTATGGCTACAAAGAGCATGATGACTCCCAGGATGTGAATGAAAAGAGCAAGCAAATAGAAATTCATAGAATATTCTCCTTAGTAGGACACTTTCTTGGTCTGCAAGGATGAAAAGTCATACCTTCTCCCTCTGAAGGACAGAGAGATATAGGCTTGCGCCTTCTTACTTGTACAAATGCTCTGGCCCGATTTTTGGAAATCTATGACCAGAAAATGGTTAATAGCTGACTGCAGTCAGATTGTAGGGCGGGTAAGAAGGGAGAGTCAAGGGCAGCGGCCTGCTAGGAGGAAAAGTGCGCGTATCTGGAAGACGATAAAGATGACCGAGATATTCAACCCTTCCATTTTGCTGGCTTTGGTAGAGCATGTGCTCAAAGAGAACTCACAAATGGAGCAAGGTTAAGCCATGAGGTTTCTCCATGGGCAAAAATTTCAAGTGGAAGGAACGTATCAAGGTTTCGAGCGCTCAGATAGCACTAAGAGTTGTAACGCAAGGTAGATTTGGCCTTTCATAAAGACGCCTCTCGCTTCAAGCTGCGCTAATTCGTTATGCTTTTTCGTTATGTATAGCTTGCTTAAGAAAAGCCAGGACGATCGCCTCGTCGTCATGTAGCTCATCGGGCGCTTTGCTGATAACTTTTTTGGCCCGCTCGTTCAGAAAGGGCAAGAGTGAGCCATCCAGATAGCCTTCAATGATGGCTGGATGGACATAGCACTTGCGGCAGATCGCGGGCGTATTGCCAAGGTCGCTGGCGGCCGTTTTGATCGCCTCGGCAATCTGCTTTTTGGCCTGTGTCTGATTCTCGAAGCCACCCAGATCTTTAAGCGCATGAGCGGCTATGATCGAACCGCCCCAGGTGCGAAAATCCTTGGCTGAGAAATCTTGCCCGCTTATTGAACGTAGATAATCGTTGACGTCGCTCGAATCGACTGTGCGTAACTGCTCGTCTTCGTCACGATATTCAAAGAGGACGTGGCCGGGTAGATCCTGGCAGCGCTTGACGATCCTGGCAAGCTGTTTATCTTTTACGTCGATAACGTGTTCCTTGCCGCTCTTCCCGCGAAAATGGAAGATGACCTGTGAGCCATCGATATCAACGTGTCGATTGCGCAGGGTGGTCAGGCCATAGGAAGCGTTCTCGCGCGCATACTCTTCATTGCCAACACGGATCAGCGTTGTGTCGAGCAGGCGTACGATGGTTGCCAGAACTTTGGCCTGCGGGAGACCACGCAAGGCGAGATCCTGGCTTATGCGCTTACGAATGATAGGTAACGTTTCGCCAAAGGCAATCAAGCTGTCGTATTTAGTGGTATCGCGAACCTGGCGCCAGTGAGGATGATAGCGATATTGCTTGCGCTTTTTTGCATCGCGGCCCGTGGCCTGCAGGTGCCCTTGGGGATAGGGACAGATCCAGACGTCTGTCCAGGCTGGAGGAATGCCCAGCGATTTGATCCTCTTTAGTTCTGTGGGATCATGGATAGGTCGCCCGTGGGTATCTTTGTAGGTGAAATGTTTGCCAACCCGTTTGCGCGTAATGCCCGGCATCGCTGTATCGCTGACATAGAGCAAACCAGCCTCCTGAGCAACTTCGGAGGCATCAGCCGTTGCACAGGTCTGGGAAGCTTCGGAAACTGGCTGGGTATGGTGTTTCAGACTTGCGGTCATTGTGTTTTCCTCTCTACTCTGCGCACCGGGCAAGCTTTCTTCTGCTTAAACCATATATAGAGTATACGATTAGCACAGTGAAGACGCCTCATCACGCCATGAGCGAGCTATTAACGCCGCCAGCTGTATATCCCTTTCAGGGAGCATGGGATCAATGAGCTCTCAGCCATACAATGAAGCATGCGAGAGTGTAGTGCGCCATGGGTTGTGAGCTGATATGCTCGCCGGGCTTCAAGAGCGGGGTGAGCAGATGCGAAGGTAAGATGGAGCCCGCAAAGGAAGGTTGGAAAAGGGAAAATGGAGGCGACTCTCGCAAATACTTGTATAATCTGGCTTCTCAGGCTATACTAGAGAAGGTGCTCCCGAAAGGGAGAGAAGAGCCTGGCAGGGATTGGAACCGGTTGAAATTTCAGGCGGCATCGTCCCAAAGAGCCCCCGAAAGGGAGAGAAGAGCCTGGCAGGGATTGGAACTTCACGAATAACAATGGGCTCAATCAACCCATGTTCCCGAAAGGGAGAGAAGAACCCGGCAGGGATTGTAACGCTTGTAGCCGATGTAAATCAAAGGAGAATATGCTGCCCCCAAAAGGGAGAGAAGAGCCCGGCAGGGATTGTAACGCAGAAAGGCCGATAGATGCATAAACGCTACCTGGATTGTAATGCCTCTGAATTGCGCTCGATCTCCAAACCTGACCTGCTCGATGCTCTACGCGCCAGCGAAGGGCGCATCGTCGTCAGCGAAACTATAGGCGCCGTGCAGCCCTTATTGCAGACAATCACCAATGCCGAGCTAGCCGCCAGCCAAGGCGCCGATGTCCTGTTGCTGAACTTGCTCGACGTCGATACCCCCGCTATACATGGCATGCCGGCTGGCATCGAGCCTGAGGATATCATCCATGCCCTACAACACCTGACCGGTCGCGTCATTGGCGTCAATTTAGAAGCCGTTGATCCAGCTTTTCGCCAGGAACAAGGCAGTCTGTGGGATATTAAAGAAGGGCGCGTGGCAAGCGCTAGGAATGCCCAGAAACTGCTCACGATGGGCGCAAAATTCATTGTACTCACAGGAAATCCAGGAAATGGCATAACGAACAGCGCCATTACATCCTCTTTGCAAGAAATTCACGCCGCAGTAGGCGAAAAGATCATTCTCGTTGCCGGGAAAATGCATGCCGCCGGTGTGCTGTCTGAGGGCGGGGAAAGTATTCTGACCCTTGATGATATCACTGAGTTCAGAGAGAGTGGCGCGGACATCATCTTGCTTCCCGCCCCGGGCACCGTTCCCGGAATTACCCTTGAGTACGCACGAGGGTTAATTGTGCATGCGCACAAACTTGGCGCCATGGCCATGACCGCCATCGGCACATCCCAGGAAGGCGCCAACATCGAAACGATTCGACACATCGCCTTGATGTGCAAAATGGCCGGCGCTGATTTGCATCATATTGGCGATACTGGATACGTTGGCATAGCCCTGCCCGAGAACATCAATGCATACAGCATAGCCATTCGCGGAATCAGACATACCTATGCAAGAATGGCCCGCTCAGTCAATAGATAGCTCAGTTTTCAGTCATCCAGCAACAGGAATAACCGTAGCAAAAGAGAGAGGCATCCATAGAGGATTGGAGCCTCTATTCCTTTTTGCGCCAGGTCCTCAGTACCAGGCTTGAAGATGAAATTTAGTCCTGGGAAGCAGGAGAAGCGCGACGTTCCAGATAGCGCCTGAGCAGATTGAGCGCCGAAATTGCCGCAGCCTGCTTGTTCTCTTCACGCTCGGGTCCCGCACAGCGCTCCGAACCCGTACCCGTGAGCATCCCGTATGGACCGTCGATAGCGATATAAACCGTACCTACCGGTTTATCCTCCTGCTTATCGGGACCAGCGATACCTGTAATGCCCAACCCTATATCTGTATCGAGAAACTTGCGCACTGCCTGCGCCATCGCCCGGGCAGTTTCCTCGCTGACGACTCCATATTGCTCAATCGTCTCATGTGGCACGCCCATGCGCTCCTTCAGGGGCGTACTGTAAGAAACAATGCCGCCGATAAAATGGGCAGCGCTCTCGTGAACATCGGTCAGTGCGCTAGCAATCAGGCCCCCTGTGAGCGATTCCATCGTGGAGACTGTCAGCGGCCCCTTATCAAGATATGTGCCGATGATCTTCTGTAACGAAGCTTCCTCTGCGCTGAGCACATAGTTGGTGAGTAGCGCGCGTATGCGCTGCTCAGCGCGGTCAAGGAGGCCTTCACCTTCTGCGCGCGTTGGCGCTTGTGTGCAGAGGCGTAAGGTAATGTACTGAGCAGAGTTCTGGATGCTCAGCTCTGGATCAGCCAGCTCTAGCAGGGCTTGGAGGCGCTTCCTGATCGTTTCTTCCTTGAGTTCTACAATGTAGAATGTGCGTGTACATATGTTTTGCTTGTTCATTGTTTTTTCTGAAATATCTAGCCAGAATATCTTTCTGGGATAGCACGTTCTTTCTCTTATTAGCACGTAATAGGAGCCCTTAAGGAGGCAGTTTGCCTCAAGATGAAGGACAGCTAATTCAGAGCGAGCAGGATGATTCCAAGCATGATGATACCTGCGGCGCCAAGACGCTGCCACTTATGACCTTCCGAGAGCAGACGAGCACCCAGCAGGGCATACTTGATCAACACCCGGGTGCGCATTTGGGCACTCCTATTTTTCGCGTATCTGGGAGATAACTCTAAGTGTATATATAACTTAAACTCCATATTATAACGTATATTGCCGTTTTCATACTTTGAAAGCTACATCACTCCTTACACTTATAAGAATTCTTATGATAGATAATATTAAAAAAGATTGAAAAATTGCTTAGCATCATGTATAATCGTATAAGTGACTAGTTGATGTTTGCTGTAATTGATAGTATCTTACGCCCTATTTCCAGGAGTTACCCGGATGCACAAGGATACAGAGAGCTCTGATCCCGATCCCCAACTAACCAGGAAACGCGTGACTAGACGTCTGTTCGTCAAAATCGCTGCCGGGCTTGTTGCATTTATTCCATCTGCGTATACTTTAGCCGAAAATGCTCTCAAAGCGAGTGCAGCTTCTCTTCCTCCGCTCTATGTGCCCTGCTCAGAGCTATACTGCAACATATGGACTACCTACTGCTCATGTGGAGCCAAATACTGTGTCTTCTATTGTTTAGATAGTAGAACAGAAGGAGATTGTGGATATAGAACAAGTGATTGTGGCATCTGCTAAGTATAATAGCAAGACCTTTTAGGAAGGAGTCAATCATGGAACAATCTCAAAAAAGAATTGGCGGAAAACCGCTTCCTCCACCACCCAGTGGCCCTCCACCCTGGTTCAAGGATGTTCCGGGAACTCTTGAAGTAAAGGTAAGAGTACTCACACGTGACCATCCTGAGTATGAAGGCTCAAAACATCGCATCCAAACAGTGGACAGGTTCCTGGCAAATAGTCCTAAAGCATCGAATGGTAATCCGTATACTATAGAATGGATGGACCCATTCCATGGAAAGAAACATACTATTGACTTAACACAGTGGGCCACTGATGCCAGAGACGCCCTTGTAAACATCGAATGCTCATTTCATCCAGCAAAGTAATTCCTCAACTTTCGAGTAGCAAACAGGAAGTCCTGTTTGCTACTTTTTCTCGACGTTTGCTTTGAAGTAATATCGTAAGGAATGTTATAGAAGAACTAGCTCTCTAATAGAGCAGATAGGAGCCCCGGTTAGGAATCCACAACTTCTTTTCTTGTTTTTTACAAACTGAATGAGATCATTGACTTTTGTTCATGCCAGAGTGAGAAATTTAGTGAGGTTGAGAATGATGAGTATTGTACGCTTCCTTCTCGAATTATATTTTGCGCTATTATTGTGTGTATCTGGAATGACAAAACTGTATGATATTCAATCTTTTTACAGGTACACTATATAAGCAAGGTATACTTCCGTTATGGAGCATCAAATGGGTAAGTAAAATCTTCCCCTGGATTGAAATTGGTTTGTCGCTGCTTCTTACTGCAGGTTTTTTAGAAAAACTAGTGTCGTTTTTGGTAGTATCTCTTTTTGTCATATTCCTCAGTATAAAGCTCACCTTATTTTTTAAGAAGGCACACGTGAGCTGTGGGTGCAATAGTCAATCAACTTCAGAGGTTGTTGATGGAGTGAGTATCTTTGTAGCCATAATTTACATTGCATTATCCACCTTTCACATGATATTGGCTGTTTTGAATACACCGATTAGTATATTTTGGCACCTCGTTGAGAGTGGCTGTATTATCCTCCTCTGGAGCTTGCTCCTAATTGGGTGCATAATCCACTATAAACGACAACTCAAAATAAATCCTCAAGAAGTAGAGGTCACTTCACAGAAACCGGTATTTTTCTTTAGAGATGAGGAAGGGAATACTCTTACTATAATAGATTATTAGGCTCTTGTTTATTTGAATGGTAAAGTAATTCATAATTTTTGAGTTCTTGATGCATAGAAAGGTATCAAAAAAATATAGCATTGAGTAATCAAAGTACTAACAGGCAAACACTGTGAAGTGCATTATAAAAGTGACGAAAGCGTTCTATGAACAAGATCAAAACGTTTACATCTATTCAATAACTATCTCCCTTCTTCCTAAAGAACCCTATCATGTTACTGCCATTTTATCAAACGGAATACCCCGCCAAATTGAGCTACGCACTTCCCCTCACGGCAATCTCTACGTCCATGAAGAATACACCCTGTAAATTCGTAACTATTCAGGTGGGTCAGGAGAAAGCAGGAAGAACAGGGGTCCCTGAAAATAGGTGATCGAAGGCAGAGAACAGTGCAATGCCTTGCTTTCGCAACGTGGAGAGGTAACTGCGAATGCGACAGAACATAGCAATTCCCAGCTCGGTGCGGAAGCAGCCAGAGACTTTTTGCTGCACCTTGATCATGCGCAGGTCGCGCTCGGCCTGGTTGTTGTCAAACGGCACAGCAAAATCATGGAGGAACCGAAGCACCTCCCACTTTCTCTGAGAGAAACGATCCAGCAGGTTACGGGCCGGGCTTTGTTTGGCTCGTCCTGGGAGTCGTTTTCCCTGTGCTGACTTCTTGGGTGGACCCGGCGGTGGATGAGCGAGATAGCCTTCTGCCAGGATCTCATCATAGCGACAAAGCAAGCGTGCGAGCACGAGCAAATCCAATTGTGGCTGACCATGTGTTTTCGCTCGCTCCACCTCAGCCTTCATGTCGAGCAACAGCTCTTTCATCGCTCTCGCCCAGACTTGTCCTAGTTCTTCCTCGATAAAGGTCAGCTCTCGCAGATGATGGACATTGCATAAGGCTTGGGTAAAGCAGTAGCTCTGATAGCTCTGCAACCCATCATGAACACTGGTGCCACGAAACTGTGGAGCGATGCCAATGGCATCAAGGGCCACCCGTCCCCGACTCGGATGAGCCGCATAATAGGTCAGCCGAGCCGTCGAGCAGACATGCACCCACCAGCCCTCTGTGCCGACCCGCATCCCGGTTTCATCCTGATTGAGTACCTTGGCCTTGACCACAGCCGCTCTCAGACGAGTTTCGACCTCCTCCAACTGATGGTAACAGGTTTTGACAAAGCTAGCGATGCTGCCCGCCGAGAGTTGGACTCCCAGCAATTCCTGCAAGAGTTGACTAGCGCGAGCATAAGGCAGAGCCTGACCTTGCACCAAATAGGTGGCGAGCGTTTGGATGCCTCTTCCATACTGTGTTGGAGCCTTCACGCTCGCTGGAAAAGACGCTCGTGTCAGGTGATAACATACGGGGCATTGCTTTTCTTCCACGCGATGCTCCTTGATCCAGAGCCGTTGGCTGGGCAAGTCAATCACCTGGCGTCGTTCTGGTAGAGCTGCTGGAAGGCCACTGAGATCACGGTGACAGTGGGAACAGGCAAGAACTGGATGCACGAGGATCTCATCAGGCGTCTGGACCTGGCGCAGATGATGTCCTCGATGGCCTTTTTGTCCTCCAGGTTTCTTGCCACTCGGCTGCCGCAAGCTCTTAGGAACACGAACAAAGCGATCTGAAGAAGGTGGGAGGCTGCTGTTATGACTATCTTTGGCCACCTGCCCTTCCAAGGCTTTGATGTGCTCTTGCTGGGAGGCAATCACTCCTTCCAGTTCCTTGATCTGCTTGTGCAGCGAACCAATGGCCTGGATGGACTCCCGCACACACTCATGTAAGGTGCGATTGGTATGTCGTAGCGCGTCATTCTCTTGTCGCAGCTGCTCCAACTCGTCATCCTTGTTCATAAGCCTACTCTAGCAGATTGACAGCTCTCTCCGCAACTACCTAGCCCATCTGAATAGTTACGTAAATTCTAAGTTCCTAACGGTAAATCAATTTGTGTTGTGGGCAAAATTGGATAACTATGTGGAAAGCAAGCAGGCGCTACAAAAAGCCTGCAGAGCCAAATCATTTGGTAAATGGCTCAGCGCAGTCAAGGAGCCTTCGCCTTCTGCAAGTGTTGGTGCCTGAGTGCAGAGGCGTAAGGTAATGTACTGAGCAGAGTTCTGGATGCTCAGCTCTGGATCAGCCAGCTCTAGCAGGGCTTGGAGGCGCTTCCTGATCGTTTCTTCCTTGAGTTCTACAATGTAGAATGTGCGTGTACATATGTTTTGCTTGTTCATTGTTTTTTCTGAAATATCTAGCCAGAATATCTTTCTGGGATAGCACGTTCTTTCTCTTATTAGCACGTAATAGGAGCCCTTAAGGAGGCAGTTTGCCTCAAGATGAAGGACAGTTAATTCAGGGCGAGCAGGATGCTTCCAAGCATGATGATACCTGCGGCGCCAAGACGCTGCCACTTATGACCCTCCGAGAGCAGACGAGCACCTAGCAGGGTTCCTATCAAGACACTACACTCACGCAACGGAGCAACATGGCTGACGGGACTCATGGTGAGGGCGAAGAGGATAAGGATATAGGCCAGCGGCGAGAGAATTGCTACTCCCAGAGCTTCTAAGCTGTAGCGCTGCCAGCTTTCGCGTAGCGTATTGCGCTGGCCTATCACAAAAGGTGTAAGGATAAGGGCGCGCAAAATGTTTGAGGAGGCATCGAGGAGCAGAGGAGGTATCTGTAAAGTGCTGACCGCATACTTATCCCAGAGCGTATATGAGGCGATAAAGATGCCCGTCAGCAACGCGTAGCCTATAGCCGGGCGCATCCTGAGTCCCGCGTGCAGCAAGGTGAGCGGGTTTCCGACAAGAAAGGCCACGCCACTAATGATAAGGGCTATACCAAACAGCGCTGCCAGAGTCGGTCGTTCGCCAAAGAGCAGCATGGCCGCTCCTGTCGAGAGCAGCGGACCCGTGCCGCGGGCCAGCGGATAGACGAGCGAAAGATCTCCCACGCGATATCCGCGTTGCAAGAGTAAGAAATAAGCTACGTGTAGGATGGCCGTACCCAGCACGAAAACATACTGCAGGCCGCGGAGATGAGCCTGGCCCAGCAATATAAGCGCGATGAGTAGGGGCAAATAGATGAGCGCCGAGAGTGCGCTAAAAAGCCAGACAAAGGCTGCGCTGTTGCCGGCACGCTTGGCCAGGTAATTCCAGCTCGCGTGCAGACAGGCAGAAATCAACACAAGTCCTAAAGCGAGATGACCCATGACGTACTTGTAGCCTCCTATGCGGATTCTATGCTAAACCCATCCTTAGGGATCAGTGAACGAAGTAAATAAAATTTCTTAAATTTATAATACAATAAAACTTTATTTTGGTAAATCTCTGTGAAATATTATTTTTTAGAGGAAGCGACTTTGACTTTGGAGGTTTTGCCAGCCCGGAGCACTCTCGTCGTAGCTAATGGATTCATCTGGAGATAGAAGCGGGCGGGTGAGGACAAAGTGGGGGAATGCCTTGAAGCCAGGCGGTTTCGAATGAGTCAGAGGGAGTGCCTATGCAGGAAATATACTGTTTTCCTACATAAGCATCCTGGAAAGTGTTTGCTCAAGCCTGAACGCGATGACCAGACTGCTGGGCGGCAGTATGATGAGCCAGATTCAGGGCAAATGCGGGAGAATGTTCAAGGACTACATGCAGAAAATCTTCTACTGTTTCTTGCCTTGCCCACGACCGCTGATATTCTGCAGCCAGTGAGAACCAGCTCACAGGTATAGCACCAGCCTGCACAAGGCGCGAAACCGCTATCTGATGGGTTTCGACTGTCTCCCCTCCACAAGCATCGATGACCACGTAGACATCAAAGCCCCGTCTCAGCCCTTCGAGGGCAGTCAACAGGAGGCATCCTTCGGTCATTAAACCGGCCATAATCAACTTTTTGCGCCCTGTCGCTTCAACTGCCGCTGCAAACTCAGGAGTTTCAAAGGCATTGAAGTTTCCACCGCGTCTCACCACAGGATGATCGGCAATTAAGTGGTGCAGTGCTGGATAAATCGGTCCAGGTGTATCAGTATCTTGACCGTTCGTCACTATGAGCGGTACGTTAAACGTCAGTGCTACTTTGGCAAGCGCTGTCACTGAATTCACATTGTGCTCGACTGTCGTTGAGCCAATCAGATTGGCAAAGCCAACCGAATAGTCGATAAGAATGATGCTACTGTTTTCAGGCGTTACTGGTTCAAGATTAGTCATGGAACTCTTCCTTTCCTGTCTCTGCATGAAGCCACGCAGAGGGATAAATCAGATGGCATCAGGCGTTGAACAATCAACCCTTGTTGAGTATCATAGTAGCAGATGAATAGGCGATAAGCCATGAACAAAATGCCTTTGGTGTCAATTCCTCAACAATAAGAAGAAAGTGTTGATTCCCTCATGAATAAACAAGTGTCCTCTCCCAATCGGCAGGCGCGGCGAACACGTCAATTGTTGCATGATGCCCTCAAGAGGCTGTTACAGGAGAAGAGCTTTCATGCTCTTACTGTCAATGATCTTGCCGAGCAGGCCGGGCTCAATCGCGGAACATTTTATTTGCATTTTACCGATAAATATGCCTTGCTTGATGATTATATCCGTGAGGAATTTCAGCATGTCCTCCTGGCTCGCCTTTCACCATCTGCCTCGTTGAGTCGAGAGACGCTTCATTTGCTGGCATTGACAACGTTGGAATACCTTGCACAGACATATGAGCGCTGCCGGTCCAGCGATAAGCCAGTCGAATCGCTACTAGAGAGAGCGGTACAGCAGGAAGTCTATCACACAGTTCTCAAATGGCTCACACAGGATCAGAAGCCGGCAACTTCCTCTCTAGTTTCTGCCGAAACGATGGCGATGGTCGTCAGCTGGTCAATCTTCGGGGCAGGCATCCAACGGAGACAAGGCCATAGGGAAATCTCCTCAGAAGCGCTGGCCCAGCAGATAACTACAGCTCTTCTTAATGCCTTGTCGTCAAGGATACTGGTTTTGGAATGAGCATAGCCAGGGCTTCTACTCATGCTCTGAGCTCTATTTCGGCTATATTCTGTGCGCCGCCAGCTTTGAGCGGATCAGACGGATACCGGAGCCATTTAAAATTCCTTTTTTGCCTTCACCAGCCTTAAAGGAAAAGGAAACGGGTCTCATCCGCTCATTGGCGGCGTGTTCCGTCCCCCAGCAGAGGACAATTCGCTTGCTCACGACGGAGGCTGCCCTCTGCACTCCTGCCGCCTGCGAGAATTACATAGCCCTGGAGAGCTTGTGCTCTAATTTGACAATCTGCCAGCTCCTTAGGTACACTTGTTTTATGCAAAATAAACAAATTGGCAGCGCAACTATCTGGCGCTGTGACAGCAGCAACAAAGATCTCTCCATGAGTGCCGTGGCCGCGTAGGCGAACACGCCGGGCTTACGCGGCAGAAACAGGCATAGGTTATCTCCTTGTAACAAGCCAGCCCAGACGGATGGTCGTTTGAGGTAAGTTACAGCCTGCGATTTTTCTGCCTTGATTCACTCCCAACGTGTTCGCTAGCTACGCGGGCACTCCTCTTTATTAAATTTTTGCAGGGCCGCACTCCCTGTGACAGACTGTGCCCGCTTCCCACGACAAATAATAGTGTTTTTCAAACTTGGATGGGAGCTAATCATATGGCACAAAAACCTGACTCCTCAGATTTGTATACCGACGATCTTGCCGCCTCAGTCCACGCGGAAGTCCCTAGCAGAGAGCGGCGACCTGATCCTCCTCTCTGGCGCAATCGTGACTATATGTTGCTCTGGAGTGGGCAAATGATCTCTAGTATCGGAACCCAGGTTTCGCAGATCACTTTGCCTCTACTGGTTCTGGCCCTGACCTTTTCGCCTGTGCAGGCTGGTCTTGTAGGGGCGCTGCGCGGCTTGCCTTTTGCTATCTTCTCACTCCCTGCAGGGGCGCTGGTGGATCGCTGGGATCGCCGGAAAGTAATGCTGTTGTGCGATACAGGTCGTGCCCTGGCTCTGGGTAGCATCGCTGTAGCGCTCTGGTTGGGATGCCTGAGCTTGCTCCAGCTTTGTTTGGTCGCGCTCATCGAAGGAACCCTCTTTACCTTTTTCTATCCCGCTGATGTGGCCTGCTTGCCTCGCGTGGTCTCACGAGAACAACTTCCCGCCGCTACAGCGCAAAATTTTGCCAGCGATTCACTTTCCTCGTTGCTTGGACCGTTCTTAGGAGGAATGCTTTATGGTATAGGACATGCGGTACCTTTCCTGTGCGATGCCTTTTCCTATGTATGCTCGGTGATAGGCCTCTTTTTCATGCGTACAAAATTTCAACAAGAGCGGACCCAGGTTTCGAGCCCGATTTGGCGTGAAGTCATGGAAGGGTTGACCTGGCTCTGGCAGAATCCTCTGCTGCGCTTGCTGGCCTTGCTCTATTGTGGGTTGAGTACACCTATCTATGGATATGCGTTGGCCTGGATTACCTTAGCTCAAAGATTGCATGCTACACCGTTTGTGATTGGTGCTCTCTTTGCCTGCAGTGGCATTGGGAGTATTGCAGGTGCGCTGCTAGCACCTGCAGTGCAGAAACGTCTTCCCTTTGGCCGGCTTATAGTCTGTTCGGCCTGGATCTGGGCTATTGGCTGGCTTATATATGCTTATGTTCCCAATTTGCTGATCTTTGGAGTGATTGTGTCTCTGGCGTTTATCAATGTATCCATTTTTAACGCCACCCAGTTCAGCTATCGCCTCATTGTCACGCCTGACCACTTACAGGGGCGGGTCAACAGCATTTTTAGGCTTATTGCTTTTGGCGGACAGCCTCTTGGCTTACTCGTTACTGGCTGGCTGATCCAGTGGACTGGCCCAAATTGGGCGGTGATAATACTCTTTGTACCTCAAGGTCTGGTGGCCCTGATGGCGGCACTCTCTCCGACGCTGAGAGGTACACCATTTCTTAGCCAGTTAGGGCAAAAGAAGATAGAAGATGCTCACTGGGAATAGAGTTTTTCAAACGCTTTGCAGCATTTGATCTTGACATAACTTCGCCAAATTCTTTTAGAGTTATATCCACCTCTGTTTGGCGAAGTTATGGGTTGATTACAATTGCTGTGATTATCTGATTGACTTGCTTATGTTTAGCGAAGCAGAGAAATATCCGCGCGGCATGGTTTCCTACAGTGATTGTCTTTCATCTTATTTAGCGCTATACTAAATTGAACAAAATGCGATTCGTGAAACAGAGTATGGCTGGGCGAGCTAGCATGCGATGCGTCAGGCAGTACTATACCCAAATGAAGCAAATTAAACTCGGGTAAACACGAAGGCTGGCTTTTACGTTTGATGGTTTGAAGAGGAGTCGGTATTTGCAGTATTATCCCTCGAATGAGCAGCCGCTTGTCTCCGAAGGCGTGCTGGCCCGTCTGCGCGCCATGTACGAAGCGCTTACCGAGGCTGAGCAGCGTGTGGCAGACTTTATTATGCAACATCCCCAGGAGACTATTCATCTCTCCGTCCAGGTCCTGGCTCAGCGTATGCAAGTGAGCGAAGCGACCATTGTGCGCTGTTGCCGCTCAATTGGCTATCACGGCCTGCGTGACCTTAAGCTTGCTCTGGCCTCAGAGAGCGTCACGCCTCTCCAGGAGATCCACGAGGACATTTTGCCCGACGATCAAGTAGGAACCGTGACTCGCAAGGTGCTGCAGTCAGATATACAGGCGATTGCCGATACGCTGACCGTGCTTGACGAGAAGCTGTTAGAGCAAGCTGTCGAGAAATTGCTAAGAGCCTCGCGTATCGAATTCTTTGGCGTTGGCTCGTCGCTGCCTATCGCGATTGATGCCTATTATCGCTTTTTGCGGATTGGTTTGCCGGCCGGCGTGGCAACCGATCCGTTGATGCAGGCCATTTCGGCTACCCATTTGCCGCCGGGCTCTGTGGCTTTTGCCATCTCGCATTCTGGCCGCACTAAAGAGACGCTCAATGCCTTACGCTGCGCCTGGGATACTGGGGCCTTCTGTATCTTGTTGAGCAGCCATGCCAACGCGCCCCTTAGCAAGTATGCGCATATTCAGCTGGTTACCTCGGCGCGCGAAACTGCTTTCCGTACCTCATCGCTGACAAGCCGTATCGCGCACCTCAGCGTGATTGACGCCCTCTATGTGGCGGTGGCCATGAGGCGCTCCGAGTCTTCACTGGCTGCCCTGGAACGTAGCACCTCAGTGCTTGATGAGTACTCTCTCTAAGGCTTCAGGGGCTTTTTCTGACCTCTACAGAATGTTAAGCCTTGGTTTTTGCTCATTTCTTGCAGATTAGTTCTCATCGTTTGTCACGACATGTTCGAGCGTAGTTACCAATGTTTTAGCCCATTCCCACAGAGGTTGAGGCGCAGAAGGAAAATTCTTAACATAGGCTTTAAAGAGCTCCAGACTCTCTTGTCTGAGTAAGCCCCCTTCTATAGAAGGAACACGATAAGCCGGGAAATTTTCTTCCTTCCTTCGCCATTGATGAGCTAAAGATACTGCGCCATCGCCAGGAGCTTCCAGGGCATAATAGATCCGACCGAGAAAAAATGACATTGCGGCTCCCATGCACATCAGGCAAGGCTCCAGGGTAGTAAAGAGCGTTACATTGGCGCGTTTTCTCGTTCCACTCACAAGCTCATCTGCCTTCAGCAAAGCTAGCAGCTCGGCATGAACTAGCATGCGTCGTTCGGCTCTCTCTGCTGTATGCGCGCGAGCAATAACTTGACCATCAAGTACTACTACTGCCCCGATGGGCAGCTCGCCTTTCTCTAAACCTTCAGCGGCAACTTTTAGAGCTTCCTGCATAAAATGCTCTGGAGAATTAGACATTCCAGCCTCCTTTTGCTTGCTACTTCCTGGATTTTTATTCTACCTTTTCCCACCGGCTTTTACGAGCAGAAAAGAAGTCAATGCTTAACGGCGCCTGAATAGCCTCTTCCTGGCTTGTGATCTTATGAGCTCTGGCATCGCTCTGTTCTATGACGGCTGCTTGCTATAAGGAGAAAATGCTGGGAGGAGATTCTGCCTGTTGATAGAAAGAGAGCAGTCCTGGTATGTTAGGCCCGGACTGCTCTCTTTTAAGAGGGGCAGAAAAGACAAACGGTTTTTAGCGCCTACGCCTTCGTGCAGGCGACGATAGCCTCTTCAAAAATGCTAAGAGCTTTTTCTAGCTGCTCTGGTGTGGTGCTCAAAGGAGCCAGGATGCGGATCACGTTATCATAGATGCCGGCGCTTACCAGGACGAGGCCACGGCGATGGGATTCCGCAAGAATGCGGTTTACAAGCTCTGGATCAGGCTCGCGCGTCTGTGGATCTTTGACAAACTCGATCCCGATCATGCCGCCCAGGCCACGCACATCGCCAATAGCGGGTACGCGCTCCTGCAGCTTCTTTAAGCGCTGGATAACTATCTTGCCGGTTTCACGAGACTTAGCGGCCATGTCTTCTTTTTCGAAGAGATCGAGGACGGCCAGCGCGGCCACGCAGGCCAGAGGATTGCCGCTATAGGTGCCGCCAAGTGAGCCAGATGGCAGGGCATCCATAATCTCGGCCCGCCCAATCACGCCGCTGATGGGCATGCCGGCGCCCAGCGATTTGGCAAGGACGATAAGGTCGGGTACGACGTTCTCGTGCTCAACTGCAAACATGCGACCGGTGCGGCAGAAGCCTGACTGAATCTCGTCGGCGATAAACAGGATGCCGTGTTCTTCACAGATGGCCTTCAACGCGGGCAAGAAGCCAGGCGTGGGAGGAATCATGCCGCCCTCGCCCTGTACGGGTTCAACGACGACTGCGGCAACTTTATCGGGCGCTACCCCACCAACAAACAGGCGCTTGAGCTCGTCAATGCAACGCTTTGTGATCTCTTCTGGCGTCCCATCCATGCGATACTCATAGGGGAATGGTGCGCGATAAACTTCGGGCGCATAAGGGCCGAAGCCATATTTATAGGGCTTTACCCTGGCCGTCATGGTCATGGCTAGCAGGGTGCGACCATGGAAGGCCTGATCAAAGACGATAATGGCCGGGCGCCCGGTTGCAAAGCGGGCGATCTTAACAGCGTTTTCGACAGCCTCAGCGCCTGTGGTGAAGAATGCGGCTTTTTTGGCGAATTTGCCAGGGGTGATAGCCGCGAGGCGACGAGCCAGGGCCACGTACGATTCATACATGACAGCCGTAAAGCTTGTATGCATAAACTTCTCTGCCTGCTCTACAACCGCTTTGACAATCTCGGGGCGCGAGTGACCAATGTTTACTGCACCATGACCTACGGCGAAATCGATAAAATGGTTGCCGTCAACATCTTCGATGACAGCGCCTTCGGCTCGTTCGGCAAAGATATCTGTCTCAGAATGTACTGCGCGGGCGATATACTGGTCACGCTGGGCTAATAGATCTGCTGATTTTTTACCAAGAGCAGTTGTGGACCCTGACATGGTTTGACCTCCTGTGGTTGGTTGCTTCTCAAATAGTTTGGTGTAGCTGCTTCGCTTCAACATTGAATGCTTGATACTACGGCATGCCTCTAAACTTAACTCTTCAGTACAAAGTGGGCGTTCTCATTTGTGATTTGTACACTCTGATGATACAATGGAGGCGTTTGAGCACCGTTAACATAAGCGTTAACATAAAGATGGTAGTATATGAGCGAACTTGAACTGGCTGTACTTGGCTTCCCAAGCGCGAAGAAAGATGGGGCTGCGCTCTCCTTTCGCACCCATAAGACCCTGGCTTTACTGGTTTATCTGGCCATTGAGCCTGGCTTGCATGCACGCACAAAACTCACCTCGCTCTTCTGGCCTGATAGCACAGAGGCCCAGGGGCGTTCAATCCTGCGTACAACGCTGTTCTATTTGCGGCAAGCTCTTGGCGCTTCGGCCCATACTTCTGCATATTTACAGGTGACGCGCGATGCTCTTGGCCTGGCTCCCGAGATAAAAATTGCGCTGGATATCAATATCCTGCAACGCGCCCTGGGAGCGGCGACTGACAGTACCAAGGGCAAGGAGCTGCAGCTTTGCCAGAAACTAGAAAAGGCGCTCTCCCTCTATCGTGGTCCATTCCTCGATGGCTTAAGCCTTGGCGATCTGCCGGCTTTTGATGAGTGGGCCAGGATACAGCGAGCTTTCTGGCATCACCAGGTGGATCGCGTTTTTGATCAGCTCTCGCGCCTTTTGCTGGAGAGCGGCGAGGTAACGCGTGCGCGCGAGATTGCCATGCGTTGGATTGCCCATGAGCCAGGTAACGAGGCCGGGCACCGGCGCTTGATGCAGGTCTATATTGCGACAGGTGATCAACAGGCGGCCCTTGACGTCTATCACGCCTATCGTGTCCAGCTGGCACGTGAGAGCGATACCGGCCCAACGCCTGAGATGGAGGCTCTGGCAGCTCGCCTGCGTAGCGAGAGTAAGGCTACCACACGAGGTAAGCGCACTGCGGTGGCTGTCGCCACGCCGGCCACCTCGCCTCTGGAGATCCCATTGGTAGGACGCCGTGTGGAGGTCGCGACGCTTACCACGGGCTTTTATGCAGTAAACGATGGCATGATGCAAGTTGTGCTGGTGGAGGGAGAGGCGGGCATTGGCAAGACAAAGCTGGTTTCGGCCTTTCTCGACTGGGCTGCGGCCCAGGGGGCCGATGTGCTGCGTGGGCGCGCTTTTGAAACGGGTGGACGCCTGCCTTATGGTCCGCTGATCGAGGCCTTGCGCTCCCGCCTGGAGCGCGAGAATGCGCCTGAAGATTTGCTCTCGGATGTCTGGCTCACGGAACTTTCGCGTATCCTGCCGGAGCTACAGGAGCGCTATCCTGATCTCCCGCAACCTTTGATTGAGGGGACCGAGGGAGCCGGACGGCTCTTTGAGGCTATTGTGCAGTTGGGAGAGGCGCTGGCTCGCAAAGCTCCGCTTCTGCTCTTCCTTGACGATTTACAGTGGGCGGATGTGGCTACTGAGGATGTGCTTGCCTATGCCACGCGGCGCTGGACCGATCTACATACGCGCATTCTGCTGGTTCTGGCGGTGCGGCGCGAGGATCTGCTTTCGGGCCAGCGCAACTATCTGCAAAAACTAAAGCAAGCCCCTTTCACGCGACACCTGGAGCTGGGACCGCTGGCCCGCGATGAGGTTGTGCACCTGGTAACGCACCTGGCTCGTGCTCAACCGGGGCTGGCCTGGGAACAGAATAATAGCGAATCAAGCCCGGTCACCAGGTTTGGTCACTGGCTCTTTCAGGAGACTGATGGACATCCACTGTTCCTTGTCGAGATGATTCGAGCCCTTTTGGAGCGTGGCGTATTGGATCTTCGGCCTTCTGCACAGCAGGGCTGGGTGCTTGATGTCACCTCGGCGGCGCGCGATACCCATGCCCTACAGGGCGTCTTGCCGCCCAGCGTACGCGAAATTATTCGTTTGCGCCTGGCCCGCTTTACTTCTGAGGCGCAGGATCTTTTGCTGGCGGCGGCTGTGCTAGAGGACCAGGGTATTTTTGAGGCGCTCTGCCAGGTGGCCGATCTGGGTGAAACCAGAGGCTTGCAGGCCCTTGATGAGGTGCTGCATGGCCGCATTGTTCAGGAAGCTGGCGAGCAGCGCCCGGGCTATTATATCTTCGCGCATGATAAGGTGCGCACGATTGTCTATGCTGAGGCGGGAGAGGCGCGTAGACGGGTCTTTCATAAGCGCGCCTTTCAGGTATTGCAGGCTATGGCTGCTTCCAAGGCTGAGATAAGTCGGCATGCCCTGGCGGCCGGATTGCTTGAGCCAGCTGCCAGTCTGTGTATTCAAGCTGCGGATGAAGCAATGGCAGTTTTTGCCGTTCAGGATGCCATCGTCCTGTACGAGAGGGCTCGTCAGTTATTGCGCGAGCGCCGAGGCCCGCAAGATCTCCTGCATTCCCTTAACCCGTTGGAGGTGCAACAGCTCTATACACAACTTGGCCTGGCCTATCAATTGAGGGATGAGTGGGAAAAGGCTAAGGGACTCTATGAGGAACTGCTGGCTTTTGCCGGGAAGCTTCAGAATCCACTGCTTGAGTGCGCGGCGCTGATTCGCCTGGCCGGCGTGGCGACGGGGCCTGACTTTGATCTCTATGCCGTGAAGAAGCTTTTGCTGCAGGCTCGTCAACTGGCGGAAGTACATGGCGATCTGGCCGGGGTAGCTGAGGCGACCTGGAATCTGGCCCAGCTAGGCAGCTATAGTTGGGACCCGGTTCAGTTTGGCTCGCGCGAGCGCTGGATGCATACGGTCCAGGCTCTGGGGCGGGCTGATCTGATTGCCCGCAGCGTGCGCGGAGTCAGGGCCAATGCTCATTTGTTAAAAGGAACCGAGTGGGTAGCTCACAGCTCGGCTAACGAGGCGGCACGCTATGCCGAAGAGGCCCATGCGCTCTATGCGCAACTGGGCAATCAGGTAATGGAGGCCGATTGCCTGTGCCTTGTCGCTTCCGCCAATATTGAGGCTGGCTGGCCAAAGAAAGCCATCCAGGCCGCTCAGGAAGCCCTTTCGATCAGCTTGAAGCGTAAAGATCCCTGGCGACAGATATGGAGCACGCTTTTGCTGGCCTGGAGCTTGCAGGAGTGCGGCGATTACGCGAAGGCTCTGCAGCACTGCCAGGAAGCTTGCCAGTCTGCACGAACGTGGGGCTTCTCGCCGCTGCTCTGCGAGGGGTTGTTTACGCTGGGAACGATTCATGGAGCCTTCTTCCAGCTTGAAAAGGCGCGCGCTGCCTATGAGGAAGCCCAGATTGTGCAGGCGGGGCTCAGCTCATCAGTTTATATAGAGGTTCTGCTCACCAGGCTTTGTGCGATCGCTGTGCTTACCCGAGACTGGGAGCAAGCCTGCAAAATGGCGCGCCAGGCACTTGATATTCGTGAACAGGTAGTACTCTATCCAACCGGGCTCTGGCGCTGGTATGAGATTGAGGCTCTCCTGCGCGATGGGGAAGAAGAGCGTACGATCCTGGATATCCAACGCTTCAGCCAATGGATCGGCAATAATCAGCGCTATCAAATTCCCTATTTACGCTCGCAAGCTGTGCTCAGGCAATGGCAAGGCAAGAAAGAACAGGCTATGGCCTATCTGGAAGAGGCCGCAGCTCTGGCCGAAAGGCTTGGCTTGCCGGCTGAGGGCTGGCCGATTTATGCGGCCCTTGGCGAGCTTTCTCTTGAAGTGGGCAAGCCAGAACAATCTCAGCATGCTTTTGCCCGTAGTGTAGCGATCATAGAGGAACTGGCTGCACAGATTGCGGACCCGGCTCTGCGCCAGGATTTCTTGCAGGCTCCTCATGTACGCTCTGTGCTGGATCAACAAACGATTGGCCCCCAATGAACCCTTAAGCAACTCCTTAATATAGGGAGCCGTAAAAGAAATAGTTTACGGCTCCGTTTTTTGTTTTCTTCTAGTATTCGCTTACGTTACAGGTTTTACGCCCTTGTAAAAGAAGATACAAGGGATATGTCGAGTTGCGTCTGTCTATGATTGTACAGGCAGTATAAGCAAGCTGCTGCCTCGTAGTTGTCGCAAGAGGTAGATAATCGAGCGCTGTTCGCGGCCCTTGTACATGGGATATGTTGCAGATATAGCAACTTCACGGATCTTGCAAAGCGAAGGAACTTGACGCATTGCCGAGTAACAAGCTATAAGTTCGCGCCAGGTTGCAGTCAAGGCCGCAACCTGGTTATGTCCTCTTTTACAGCTAGCGTTAAATCTCGGTACGATAGCCGTAAAATTCGTGATCCTCGTTATAGCCGCCATGACCCTCAAATTGATTCTTATAAGTCTCCACAAATTCAATTGCCTTGATCCACTTGACCATTTTAAAGCCCAACTGATTCTCTACACGTAGGCGCAGCGGAGCGCCGTGTTCATCGTTCAAGGGCTGATAGTTCATCTCATAGGCGAGCAAGCTCATATCATGTTCAAGATCGTGCATCGTATGCGAATCGTAGTATTCGCCGCCCTCCAGGCCTTCACCGTACGAATAGAAGATAGCATAGTGAGCTTCCGGCTTCGGATTCACCAGCTTGATCAATTCATTGAACGGCACTCCACCCCATTCGGCAATGCCCGACCAGCCCTGAATGCAGTTATGCATTGTGGTCTGCTGCTTCTTTGTTAGATGCTTGATATCCTCAAGCGACAAATCCACAGGGTTATTCACCAACCCGGAGACCTTAAGCCGGTAGTCCTGCCAGTTGTTCTCTTTGAGCCTCTTCCACTCCTCGCTTGTCGGTAATTTCCCATTCTGCCAGAAGTAAGGCGAGATCTGTTCTTTCTTATACTGGGCGCGCACACTCCGGTCAAAGACGAGATCCATGATAGGATTCACTGTAAGGGCGCTGATCTTTTGTAGCACGTTAGGAAACTTCCAGGAGAAGCTCAGTGCTCCAGCCGTCAAGGCAAGACCGCCCCCAACGGCGAGTAAGGTTAGCCAGAAGCCCAGAAAACTTGTATTGTTGATGTTGAGAGTAATGCCATTTAAGTTGGCTAAAAGGCCAGTATAGGCGACAAGGATCATATGTCCAATATAGAAGAGGATGAAGAAGCACATCAAGAGAAAATGCAGCGAGCGCGCAATCTGGCGGTTGCCAAAGATGCGTTGATACCATTTGAACTGATTGTCGAAGGCCGGTGACATCGCAATTCCGGTCAGGATCTGTAAGGGCGCCACGATGAAGACGATGGCAAAGTAGGTGAGTTGCTGCAAGGCGTTGAAGCGAACATAGCCGCTAATGCCGTAGATCCTGGCCGGATCGTGCAGGCTACCGTATTGCAGAGCGCAGGTCACGGCACCGGGAAAGAGGGACCAGCTTGTGGGTACCAGTCGTTGCCACTCGCCAAGGGCAAATTGCAGGATAATAAAGGCGGCTCCGGTGAGAATGAAGAGTATATCAAACATGAAATGCCAGTGACGCGCGATACCGATGGTGTGGCGTCCTCCGGGCAAACCCAGCCAGTATGGCGCGGTGACCGAATCATCTTTTGAGGTCCACTGGCTATTCTTCGGCACATCGCCGCGCCAGCGCAACCATTCCTTGCCCGGCGTGCAATTAAGCGTCCAATAGAGGCGTGGATGATCCAACAGGATGTTGATACCACTGCGCACAAGAAATAGAAGATAGATAAAGGTCAGGAGATGAGTAATACGCACCCAGAGCGGAAAGCCAGGCTTGACGGCCGGGTCCGGCCTCACGCAGGGAAAGGTGGCGATGAAGGACTGTACAGCCGGGAGCTGTACCAGCCAGAGGCATAGCAAAATGCCGATCACGACAATGATGGCCAGGGCAAAGAATGCCGGCATAATCAGGCCGCGAATGCGGCGATACTTGCCGAAGAGCTTGATCTGTGCCACCGCCGGGGCATAAGGCATGGCTTCCAGTTTCCGCTGCTCGCTTTCGGGATGAAAGAAATCTGGTTGAGGATTGATAAGTTTGCTCATCTTCTGGGTTGTCTCCTTAGTATGAAAAGGGCGGGCCGCTTCTCTCTTGCTCTACCAAAGAGTAAGCTGATGCACCATGCTCGCACCTACTCGCTTGATGCATGAAAAAATCATCCACTTCTAAAAGACACGTGGGTAAATGAGCAATCGTAACAATTGGCAAGAGTTTACTAATGCCGCCTGGGAAGGGGAAAAAGGAAAGAAAACATGGAGAGAAATTACCTAATGGTCCAAGTAGAAATACGCACTCCTCCCTACTTCTCTGCTTCAGCACTCGATGCCCTGCCTGGAGGCGGAAAGAGGGGCGAACGCTAATGCACAGAATTGATGATCTTGGATATGTTGCCCGGATAATGGTACTCCTCCACCAGATTAATTTTGAAATTTGCAGTCAAGAACAGAATAATTTACAGTTATTTAGGATAGTTGATAGAAGGCGAGATGCCTAGAAAAACCTTGCAATTTTGGGCATACAGGGTCCTGCCTTGAAAAAATAGCTCTTGTTGATCCAATTTGTTTTGTAATTATTGCTAATGGGCTATAATGCTCTTACAACTTTTTTCTTTATCAGAGTAAGTTATAGAGGGGCTATGAAAACCAGCCAGCATTTAGGAAAACGTTTGCAACAGGAACGCCTACGCTTCCATCTTTCTCAAGAAGCCCTTGCCGAAGCCCTGGGCGTATCACCCAGAAGTATCAGTCGGTGGGAACGAGGTCAAAGCATCCCCCGGGGATACATCAGGCTCAAACTTAGCCGTTTTTTCGGATTGCAGCCGGAGGATCTGTTTGTTGAGTTGGACGAGCGGCTATCCCCCTCTTCTTTTTACAACATGCCAGGGCCGCCCAGCCCTTGTTTCACGGGTCGCGAGCAGGTTCTCGAACTCTTGCATGGCCGCCTTGGCCTTGAGTGGGGAACAAAGCCTTATCTGGCCTATGCTTTGCAAGGGTTGGGAGGAATTGGCAAAACGCAAATAGCCTTGATGTATGTCCAGCGTTATTCTGCAGAATATCAAACAGTCCTCTGGATCAATTCTGAGAACAGCGAGAGCATTTTCGCCAGTATAGAAAGCCTGGCCCGTCTGCTGCAACTGCCCGAAGCCAATCAAGCCGATCACCAGAGCATTGTAGATGGGCTGCGGCGCTGGCTGGCTGTGCATGATCGCTGGTTACTTGTCTGCGATAATTTGACAGATCCTAAGCAGCTACAAGACTACTTGCCTCCCGTCAGGCGAGGTTCTATCCTGATTACTACACATAATCAGACCCTGGGGCCTTTTGCTCAAGGCCTCAATCTGGCTCCTCTGGGGAAGGATGAGGGAACGTTATTTCTGCTGCGGCGTACCAAATTATTGCCCCTTGAGGCAACAGACGAACATAAGCAGCAATTTGCTTTATGTAGACCTGATGAGTATGCAGCAGCCTGGGAAGTCGTTTCGCTGCTGGGAGGATTGCCTCTGGCCCTCGATCAGGCCGGCGCTTATATTGAAGAAACTGGATGTAGTCTCGCGGAATATGTCCAGCGTTATAAGCAGCAGCGGGCTCTTTTGCTAGGACGACGTGGGCTTTCGGGAGGTGAGCACCCTGAATCCGTGGCGACCACGTTTCTGCTCGCCAGTCAACAGGTTGAACGTGAGCAACAAGCTGCGCTCGATCTGCTCCGTGTGTGCGCTTTTTTGCACGCGGAAGCTATTCCAGAAGAATTGTTTCGGGTAGGGGCTATACATCTGGGGCCTTCGCTTGAACCGCTGGCGCGCGATGCCCTCCAGTTTGATCTAGCGATTGCAACCCTACGCCGCTTCTCCCTGGTGCAACGCCAGCCCGAAACTCAATCTCTCTCTATTCATCGCCTTGTGCAGGAGGTCCTCAAAGCGAGTATGAACGCACAGGAACAGATCAGCTGGATGAGGCGGATTATCCTTGTGCTCACTTCCCTATTCCCCGGCGTTATCTCTGATACCTGGAAACAGTGTGAGAGGCTGCTCTCCCATGTTCTGGCGGTGGCAAATGAATTTCCCGATGGGATTGAGGACCAGGCCCTGGCTGAAATCTTGCAAAAAGCTGCTGACTATTATCGTGAGCGCTACCAGTATCGGCAAGCCGATGAGTGGTATCAGCGGGCCCTCCATATCTGGGAACAGTATGGGGAAGCGGGATATCCAGGAATGGCCCATGTCTATAATGGTCTGGCCCTGCTCAACTATGATCAAGGGCAGTATCAACAGGCAGAGATATGTTACCAACAGGCGCTTGATGCTGGCCAAAGAGGATTAGGCGAGACGCATTATGAAGTAGTTCGGGCACTCATGGGCCAGGCGCTTCTCTACCAAACCGTTGGCAAATACGCAGAAGCCGAGCCCCTTTACCTGCATACCATTGGCCTCCTTGAGCAAAGTCAAGCCGAGCCGGCCAGGCTGGCCTACCTGTACAGTAATCTCGCCGATCTTTATCTTCTTCTGGGAAAATATGAGCGGTCCGAGTCACTGGCTTTGGAGGCTCGGCAGATATGGGCTCAGGCCTTTGGCGAGATGCATACGCTTGTAACCTATCCGCTTCTCACACTGGCAGAATTATATACGGAACAAGGAAAATACAGGCAAGCGGAACCGTTATATCAGCAGGTCCTCACTATTCGCGACCAGTTGCTTGGGCCGGCAGATCCGTATGTGGCCGAGGCCCTTGTGGGTCTGGCCGATCTCTACCTGCTACAAGGAAAATACAACCAGGCCGACTCTTTATATCAACGTGCCCTCCATATCCAGGAATTGGTGCGGGGACCTACGCATCCTTCCCTGACCAGATGTCTTAATGGCCTGGCCAGGCTCTATGCTCAGCAGGAAAAGAAGGAGCAGGCAGAACGATTATACCGGCGGGCGCTGATGCTCCAGGAGAAGCGCCTGGGCCTTGATCATCCAGAAACGGCACAGATACTCTATGACCTGGCTCTCTTGCAGCAAAGACAGGGCTTTCTTGTTGAGGCGCGTGCCTTTGCGGAGAGGGCCTTGCAGATTCGCAAAGCTTGTCTTGGAGTAACTCACCCCAAAACGAAGGCCGCCCATATGCTCTATTCACGGCTACTAATATAAAGTATTTGCCTATTGTTTTAACGGGAAGCAGTGCGGAGAAGGAACATGATAGGTATCTATCATGGAGAAAGAAATTCATTCAGTGGAAACATTTAGGATATAAAAAGTAATTAAGGTGAAATGTCTGCCATGTGTCTGGATAATGTCATGGCCTAACTCTGCATTTCTGATTACACTATCGACGACAAAACCTCTGAGTGCCAATCACACACGCTACCAACATGGAATATGTTAAGAGGGTGCTACCTTTACCCTCTTTATTGTGCTTATATTTTATTAGCAGTACGAACAGAAGATGCTATGCAGGAGAAATTATGAATAGCAGGCTTTCGTATATACGTTGCTGGGACTTCTTCGATAGAGCGTCAGAAGCATATGAAACTTGATCGCTGGGCTGGGTGTGTAGAGACCCTAAGGAGCCCTTTGGTTTCCTATTGAGAATTCAGGCACTTTAAGGGAGAGAAATAGACATGGTTAGATATGCAAGGAAAGAAAATTCCTCAACGCATGTACCCAATGAGCGCTTGCGGCAAGAACGCCTCTCGCATGGTTGGTCGCAAGCCGATGTCGCCAGACAGGTAGGTACTGATTGCTTTACAGTTAATCGTTGGGAGCGAGGGAGGGCTCATCCCAGCCCCCACTTTCGTCAGCGGCTGTGTGCGCTCTTTGCGAAAACGGTATCTGAACTGGAATTATGGCCTGAGCTTCCCCAAAAGGTTAGCCCTGTTCCGGCTTCACCTCCCTCTTTCCAACCTCGTTATTGCTCTCTGCCCTGTATGCGCAACCCATGTTTTACAGGCCGAGAAGAGGTTTTACATACCATACATACTTTCCTCACGGTTACACCGGCTACTAAGCAGCTTCAGGCGCTTGCTCTTGTGGGATTGGGCGGGATAGGTAAGACACAAGTGGCTATTGAATATGCCTATCGGTATGCTGATTGCTATCAGGCTGTCTTCTGGTTGGCCGCAGAAACGACGGAGAGCCTGGTGGCAAGCATGCAACAGATTGCCGAACAGCTCAATCTTCCTGAAGGCCAGGAGGCAAAACAGGATTGTATGCTGAACGCGGTCCAACGCTGGTTCGCTACCTGGACTGGCTGGCTCTTGATTGCTGATAACGTGGAGGATATGGATATTCTGCGCATGGTTCTGCCGGCTAACTGCCAGGGGACGCTTCTTGTGACGAGTCGTCAGCAGACGCTTGGTCCTCTGATTGAGCCTTTTGCCCTGCTGCCAATGAATATGAAGGAAGGCATGGAACTGCTAGGTCATGCGGTGCGGCGAAGTCTGTTCAATCTGGATGCCACTGCTACCGAGTACATGGCGCTCGACCAGCAGGAAGAGGCTGCTGCCAGGGAGCTTGTAACGGCGTTAGGAGGACTACCCTTAGCCTTAGATCAGGCCCGCGCTTATATTGAGGAGGCCGGATGTAGCATTGCTGATTATCTTCAGCGCTTTCGTACCCAACGAAAACAAGTCCTGGCTCATCGGGGCAGGCATAGTGGCGTTCATCCTGACTCCGTTTCTACAACACTTACGCTTTCGATAGAACAAGTAGCTGACAAGCATCCTATGGCGCGTGAACTTCTGAAGGCTTGCGCCTTTTTGTATCCTGAAGCGATCCCCGAAGAGTTCTTTGTGGAGGGTGGTGCCCAGCTTGGGGATATTTTGAGCTCAATGGTAGCTGATCCTTATCAATTTGACCAGGCCCTGGCAGTTTTGCGCAGCTCCTCGCTGGTGAGGAGGCACGCTGAGACTCACAGCTTCTCTCTTCATCGCCTGGTACAAGCGGTCCTACAGGATCAGATGAGCCAATGCGAAGAACAATTGTGGCGCGAGCGTATTATCAAACTGCTGAGTACAATGTTTCCCGATGGGACCTTCGCTACCTGGAGGCAGTGTGAACGTTATCTGACACACGCTATGGCTTGCTTACAGTTGCTTCCGCAGGCAGAAAATGTGCTTGCCCAGGGTGGAGAACTTTTATGCAAGATAGGAGGGTATCTGCTGGAGCGTGGGCGCTATCGTGAGGCTGAGCCACTACTCGAACAAGCTCTAGGCCTGGGGGAGCGACAGTATGAGTGTATGCATCCAGCGCTCATCCCATTTCTCATGAGGCGTGCTGAGCTCTATTGGAGACAGGTTGACTATCAGCAGGCCGAAGCCTTGTTACAGCGTATCCTGGAGATAGAAGAACATTGCCTTGAAGCGGATCATCCAGAAGTTGCCGAGGCGCTCAATAATCTGGCTCTGCTCTACTGGCAGCAGGAAAAATATGAGCAAGCCGAACCTCTCTATCAGCGCGCGCTGGCCATTAGAGAACAGCGCCTGGGACCTGAGCATCTAGGAACCGCTTCTACACTTGCTAATCTGGCTCTGCTCTATTGGAAACAGCAAAGGTACGAGCAGGCCGAACCTCTCTACTTAAGAGCTCTACAGATAGAAGAGCGATGCCTGGGACGCGAACACCCGGAGACTGCAGGCACGCTTCATAATCTTGCCTATCTCTATCGCGACCTGAAAAGATATGAGGAGGCGGAGTTGCTCTATCAGCGTGCTCTGCACATCTATGAGTCGCAGTTGGGTCCTGAGCATCCCGAGATTGCTGGTACACTTAATTGCCTGGCACACTTGTATCGGGATCTTGATAAGTGTACGCAGGCGGAAGCGCTCTATCAGCGCGCTCTCCATATAGAAGCGCAACAGCTCGAATCTGATCACGTTGAGGTTGCCAATACGCTTCGAGGCCTGGCCGCGCTTTATGAAAAACAGAAGAAATATGAGCAAGCCGAGGCGCTCTATCAACGCGCTTTACAAATTTATGAGCTTCACCTGGGCCCCGAGCAGTCAGAGGTAACCACTACCCGTGGCTGCCTTGAGCGCCTTCAGCAAAGCAGGCTTTAGGGAAGCAAAGGCCTATTGAAGCTCCATAGTCCCTGCTTCCTTCTAGCCCATAACTTATTCAGACAAGAGATTAGCGGCGGATTGAGTTCTGTATTGTCGTCCTTTCCATTCTATGCCTTTGCTACGGTAATACCAGCGAATCGAGTTCAGCAAGATGAGACAGTCAAATAGTATTGCGATAGGGTGCAGCAAACAGAGCGGAAGCATCATGGCTCCTGCTCTACCCTCAAAATGTAACGAGAGCGTTATCCGCATGGTAATAGTTATCCCATAGATTATGCTGGAGAGCAATACCGGTAAAGGTGACAGTGGAACAAACAGTGAATACAGCAGCAAGAATGGGGTCAGAACATAGAGCAGCAGCTTGAGGATAAGCCCAGCCAATGCAAACATAAGCGCATGATTGTAGAACGCAAAGAAATTCTTAGAGTATCCCTGCCAGATCTCTGCTAGAGATCGATACATCCGGCAGCGAACCAGCAAGAGCGCATTGACGAAGATCATGCGATAACCGGCGGCCCTGGTTGCTCGTGCTAACGCAACATCCTCAAGAATATTTCCTTTTACAGCGACATGCCCACCAATAGCTTTGTAGGCCGAGCGTTCGAAGCAGAGAAGTTGCCCATTACCTGTTGCCAGGATTGGCGCCTTGCTACGCGCCATAAGGGGAAGAGGGAGAAATGTCATATTCATAAAATTGAAGGAAGGCATAATCAAGCGTTCCCCCAGACCATTCAGCATGTACTCAGGCTGAGCAGTCAACAGCTGGACACGAGATCGCTTCATGCAGGCGAGGACTGTGGCAATCGTTTCAGGATGATGGATGGTGTCAGCGTCAGTAAAGAACAGGTAATCGCCCTTGGCGACCTGTGAGAGCTGATGGCAGGCAAAATTCTTGCCGGCCCATCCAGGCGGCACTTCGGCACCTGGTAAAAGGCGCAGCCGTCCTTTCTGTGCAGCCGGTAGCTCATCAATGATGCGCAGAACGATCTCCGCCGTCGCATCATCGCTCGTGTCATCCAACACCAGCACCTCTAGCCGCTCATAATGTTGGGCAACCAGAGAACTGACGCAGGCAGCGATATTGTGCTCCTCATTGCGCGCCGGAACAAGAATGGAGAAGAAGGGAGCCGTTTGCTGCTCATGATTTTTTAAGCTGACAGGTTGCAGGCGCGAGAATGTGAGTAAGTTGAGTATGAAAAAGAGAAAGAAGATGATGGTAAGACTCATGGCAAAGCTCATAATAATTAACATATTATCCTCCGGGCTAAATGAAATGCATGAGAGGAGTATAGCGTGCGAGGTGCATCACTGTGATCACCAGGAGGTAGCTATTTTGAGGTTGACATTTGGGGGAACACTTGCCTGTTGCTTGAAGGGCTATAGAGGGAAGGCAAGCGCCGTTCCCCCAAATGGAGGTAGTGCCCTCCCCCACACAGGTGATCACCTATACACTATGCAGATGGTATACTAAAGAGGTACTGCCTTCCAGAGAAGGCGATTCCCAGCTGATGTTTCGTTTCTATGCCAGAGAAAGCGAGCCCGTGATGCTCAAGCCCTTCTCGCCCAGGCCTTCTCGATCATCGAAGCGCCCTTTCTTCCCATTTCCTGGCTTCGCAAGCTTACAGATGCGTCTGGGATGTGCCTATATGTGGACGAATATGCTTCTGGTGGTGGTGTTCCTCGTCCTGGTTGTTGTGGTAAACTGGCTGGCATTCTGGCTCCCACATCATTCTCCCGCAGGCCAGATCTTGTGGTGGGCTTCCATCTTTCTCCCCGGCGCTGCCCTGCTGCTGGGTGTTGCTCTACCCATCTTTGCTCTAATAGGTGGGCTCTTTGGTCTCTGGACTTCTCGTAAGCTGGTGCTGCGGCTACGGCAGCTGGCCCATGCGACAAGAATCATTGCCAATGGAGACTACTATACGCTGCGTGTCCCGGTTCAGCGCAAGGACGAGGTAGGCGTCCTCGAAGAGCAATTTAATCGTATGGCCCAACAGCTGGCTGAGAGCCAGCAACGCGAACAAGAATTGCTTGCACAGAATGTGCGCTGGGAGGAACGCGCACGACTGGCTCGTGAACTACATGATGCTATCTCCCAAAATCTCTTCTCGTTACGTCTGTTAGCTGAGGGGATGCAGACCAGTCAACTGGAGCCGGCCGTATTCAAGGAGAAGCTAGCTCTTGTTGGGCGCACGGCGGAGACTATCACGCGGGAGATGCGGGTTCTCCTGCTAGAGCTGCGCCCGGTGCAATTGGAAGATCTGGGCTTAAAAGAGGCTCTGGAAGAACTTGCAGTTATGTACCACGCGCGCCTCGATCTGGCTATCGTCACAGACATTGCAGAACTTGCCTTGCCGGATCAGATGGAGCATGCTCTCTTCCGTATTGCGCAGGAGGCAATTTCTAATGCGGTTCGCCATGCGCAGGCGAGCTGGATTAGTCTTAAGCTGGCAGCCAGGCAAGAACAGGTGATGCTATGTGTTGAAGATAATGGCAAAGGCTTCAAACCTCTTATGCAGGAGAGCTACTATGGGCTGGGATTGCAATCGATGCAAGAGCGAGTTCGAGAGCTCAAGGGAACCTTGCAGATTCAGAGTATGCCTATGCAGGGGACTTCTATCTCTGTGTATCTATCCTATAAAGGGAAAAACGAGTAATAAACTCTTCAAGCTACCTATATTTAAGTCCATCTCCTTTATTGCTGCTCAATTTTCTGGTATTTCTCGTCATCTTTATTACTTTCTTCGCTGGGCAAATTTTGCGCCTTGTCCGCAGGAGGCACCTCTAAAGCAGGAAAGAACCTGTGTAAAATGCGACCAATGAACACCGCGAAAATTGGTAGAAAGATCCAACTCCAATAGACCTTGCTAGGCTGGTCGTGAAAAGAAGGAATGAGAAGCAATAGAAGCGATAGGCAGAAATATACCGGAACGATGAGGGAATGGATGGATCTAGAGGCAATCAATGTAGAGTTGGTTTCCGGACCAGTTAAGCGGTGCCTCCAGGAAGCATACAACCATAGTAGCTGCGCGCTACAACCGCAGCCGATCAAAGAAAGCGTGTAAAACACTACACCTTCTGGGAAGTCGCTGTATTCGGCGGCGATATTGAAGGCGACAGGGAAAAAGACGATAAAGGCAAGAAAGAGGAATGTGAGCGAGATAAAGACTTTATCCAGGCGCTGGATATAGCGCATCATCGTGCGATGATCCTGCCATAATTGTGCCAGGAGAAAAAATGTAATCAAATAGATCACAATTTTTGGCAAAAGTCCCATGATATTGTTATGTACGAAGCCAGCGGGATCAGCGATATGTGCGGGAATTGGGGGAAGCTTGATATCGAGCACGAGTAGTGTGATGGCGATGGCAAAGACTCCATCGCAGAGCATAACGAGACGATCCTCTCCTGGTGAGTGTTCTTCCTGTACCGGTTTCCCGAAAAGACTTTCCAAAGGGGGTCGTATGGGCCGTGACATGCTATCTCCTGAGCTTGAAAGTATGGCTTAGTATAACATGGAATTGCTGTTGAGAAAAGAGAAAAGTAGGTGTCAGCTGCGGTGAGAGCGTCGCTAGCTATTTGCCTTTAGCTGCCTCGACCGCCTTGGACGTTGTTCTTCCGCGTAGGAGCCAGGCCAGGCCAGCCGCGATCAGAGCTCCCACGAAAGGTGCAAGGATATAGATCCAGACCTCTCCCAGCTGTCCACTGACAAGATATGGTCCAAATGAGCGGGCAGGATTCATTGAGGCTCCGCTAATGTGTCCAGCGAACAAGCCGCACAGGGCGATAGTCCCGCCCACAGAAATGGCCATGTTGTTACCAACCAGCTCACCTTTGGGAGCGACCCCGAGAACAACGGTGACTAGAATAAAGGTGAGTAGAGCTTCTACCGCAAAGACATGCATCGCCTCCATATGGGGTATAGTAGCGCCTAGCTGCCTCACGTTGCCAAAGAGCAGACGGATGAGCGCTGCTGCAGCCAGGGCCCCGATCAGTTGCGCGATCCAGTATCCTGGCACACGTTTCCAGGGAAAATCCTTGCGCAGGGCAAAGGCGAAGGTGATAGCTGGATTGATATGTGCACCCGAGACACTGCCAAGTGCGTAGATGATGGCCATGACAATCAGTCCGCAGGAGGCGTAGTGGGCTGCCGAGTTGATATCCTGATGGAAAAGATCGGCTACAACAATGCCCCCTGCCTCAACGATAACAAGCATGAACGTGCCTATAACTTCAGCCAGCAGTCGTCTTAGCTCCTCGCGCATGCGTTGCGCAGAAGAGAGCTTTTGGGCTTCAGCCTCCCGACTATCCTCTGGCTGATCGTGTGTTTTTGCCTGCTCATCGTCTGGCGACTGTTGTTCCTGGCTCATCATTACTCCTATGTCTGGTGTTCCTGGTACAGCTTCCTATGCTATTAATACGAACAGTCGCCTATCCAGAGAGACAAGTGCAGCGCCGTTCAGAATAACCCGGGTTGGGTGTCTCTCACGGGCAGGGAAGCTACCGACGAGCCATAACGATCAACAAACCCTGATAGAAAGTATAGCGCTTGCTTCTATCTTCGGACAATGACTGTCAAACTCATGCCCGGGTGGATAGTGCAGTAGAAGCGAAATGTGCCGGAAGCGTTAAACGGACCAAGCGTGGCACGCGCGCTCCCATTAATTTGCAGATCTTTCACCTTTGGAGTATTCGGTTCTATCCCTGGTTTGGCTGTACCATTTTCCCATGTCCCATTGGCAATGACATGGGGCGTGAGCGGATCGTCGTTGATGAGCGTCACGCTTTGCCCCTTCTGAATGGTGATCTCGGTCTGGCTAAATCTGCTACTATCCATGTGTACTTCCGTGCCCGCTGTGGTCTGTGTAGAAGTCCCAGCTGCCATACAGGCAGTTAGGATGGTGACGAGCAGAAAGCCCAACGCCAGGCGTGAAAAGAGTTTTGCCATCATCATATCCCCTGAGCTTAGCGTATGAGCTGCGGCTGTTTGCCCACTTTATGGACTGGCTCTTTGACACGTAGATAACGCATACCTGTAGTACCAAAGAGGATAAATGCAGCCAACCCGATGAGCAGATGAGCGCCTCTAATTAGCCAGTGCAGATCACCAACGAGCAAGGTCATCTGAAGCATTCCAAAGATGGGCACGAGTGGAGCATATACTATGCACATAATTCCTTGTAGCCGCGTTTCGCGGCTTATGACTGCTATAATCCCTAGAATGAGTAGGGCAAGAACGAAGGTCAAACCCAGTAGTGCATGAACTATTTGCAGTGTTATCGGGCTCATTCCGCTAATCCAGATAAAGAGTCCTAGCGCTAAGACTCCCAGGCCAGCCAGGCCTCCGATCCAATGCAGGATATTAACGATTGTCTTCATAGAGCATTTCCTTTCTCTTGAGAATAGAAGAAACAAGTTTCTCGCTGTTCTTGGCGATATATTTTGTCTCTAAGCCGTTCATTTGCTACAATGAGAATGTACAAGGAGTAGAGGGCTGGGAACAAGTACGCAATTTTATGTGACAGGGATGAGCACATCATCCTCTGATATGGAGGTACTGTATGTCACGTGTGAAAAAGACTACTGTGTGCCCGTTAGGAGGCGTGGGGATAGGCGGCAAATGGATGTTTTGGATCTGGTATCATTTGCTCAGCGGCACCAAACGGTTTGGCGAATTGCAAAGACTTGTTCCCGAAGCCAGTCGGCAGATGCTTACCCTGGAGTTGCGACAATTAGAACAGGTGGGGGTGCTGCGCCGACAGGTCTATGTGCAAGTACCTCCGAAGGTCGAATACTCGCTTACGGAAGTGGGACGGAAAGCGGAGCCGATTGTACGTCAGCTTGCGGCCTGGGGCCAGTGGTATGGTGGACAAGTCAACCTTGAATTTGATTGGATGATTAGCCTGGGCGGCCGCTGGAAGTTCTGGATCTGGTATCATTTGCTCAGCGGAAGCAAACGTTTTAATGAGTTGCAGAAGCTCCTGCCTAAGATCAGTCGGCAGATGCTCGCTCTGGAACTGAGGGAATTAGAGCGGATGAAAGTGCTTTCCCGGCAAGCTCCTGCACACGGATCGCTCAGGGCTGAATATGAACTCACAGAGCTGGGACGAAATTCGGGACCGGTTTTGCGCCAACTCTATGCCTGGGGCAGATGGATATGCGAGGAACTTGATCTGGAGTTTGATTGGCCGGTGCTGGACGAGGCGGAAGTGCGTGCGTCCTGACAGGGTATCTTCGCGCTTTGAAGTGGTAATTCATCGAAGGCGCGAAGATGCTCCCGAGGCCCGATTTTTAGTCTCTTATCCCTATGAGGGATAAATTTATAGGATAAGAACGGGCGTAACGGTCAATTGTGAGCTATAAACTACTCACTTTCTTCAAATGTATACTCAAAGGGTAGCAAATAAACTTCCTGATGGAGCTCACTTTCAAGCTTGGCCTGTCCGCGTAAGCCCGACAGTTGATCAGTGCCCGATCCGGGTACCACTGTCAAGTTTAGCTTGAGCCTCCCATGCTCAAACGTGCCTATTTGTTGGAAAACAAAGCTGCCCGCTCTTCCAGCGATGCTGCCTGTCACTTTTTCTAAAGCAATCACGCTACCAGTGAGATTCTTGTTCTGTGCGATGAGATACTGAATGCTGCCTTCGCCTTCAAGCGCGCCTTCATAGTGATGAATCATCTCGATACGGAAGAGATTAGTGCCGGGTACCTCAGTCTTGTGATGCCAGGTTTTCCGCTGCCAGCCTTTAACTTTGCGTGTCGTATTTGCTTGTATCATGATGTCCTCTCTTCAAGATGTCTATAAGTTTTAGAGAAAAAGCTCATACAGGGAATGTATAGGATAAAGAGAACGGAGACAAGTACGCAATTTTATGTGACAGGGCACGTATTCGCGGGATAGAAAATTTAAAGCCTTCTGTTGCGATATGCTTAGTACAAAAAATAATTTACTTCTCTTCTATTACCTGTATTAGAAAAATAAGTTTGATAGGAAGGCCAGACGGGCAAAATTTGCTTATTGACTTTATAAGCGCATCTATGCAATAGTAGAAGGATCAAGGAAGAATGCAAAGAGGGAAGGAGCTACTATGCCGCAACAGACACCCCAGGAATCAAGCTATCCAGTGGAAGTGGAAAATATTGCTGAGATGGCGCGCTTGACCCGACAAGCCCGTGTGTTTACTGGCGCTACCAATCTTTTGCCCGATGATATACACCTGAGTGCAGGCCAGGCCCTGGATATTGGCTGTGGTCCCGGTGAATGGGTGCTTGCTCTGGCCGAGCAATACCCTGATTTAAACGTCGTTGGCATAGATGTCTCCGAAGTGATGACCCGTTATGCGCAAGCGCTGGCTGTGGAGAAAGAGCTGTCGCATGTGCGCTTCAGGGTTATGGATGTATGTAAGGGCCTGGCTTTTCCCGAGGCAAGTTTTGATCTGCTTCACATCAGGACTGCTATAGCATTTCTTACACCGGCTCTCTGGTCAGCCTTTTTGCGCGAGTGCTATCGCGTGCTCAAACCTGGTGGAATACTGCTTGGCGTGGAGGGCGATGATGGCGGATCGAACAGCCCTTCACTTACACGCTTGATGGTACTGATGATGCAAGCCTTACGCAAGGTGGGCCACTGCTTCACGTCTGAAGGAACCAATAGTGGTATCGTGTCGATGTATCCCCGTTTGCTCCGTGAGGCGGGCCTGAGCGTGATACGACGAGAAGCCTTTTTGCTCGATTACTCATATGGTACTCCGGCCCATGGGGAAATGACGCAGGATCTGGCCATAGCATTTCGGCTGGCTACATCGTTCTTTTCCCATCTCACGAATGAGAGCGAAGAGGAAATCGAGATCCTGCGCCAACGCGCGCTAGAGGAGATACAGGCTCCCGACTTCTGTGCCTCATTCTTTATCCAGAGAATATCGGCGATGAAGCCAGCCTGATGGCGCGGCTCTGCGACCTCAAGACGCGCTATAGAGCTGTTTAGGGAAGCAGGATGATTTTGCCATGGATACTGCCGGCGGCGAGAAGTCGATGGGCAGTACTGGCGTGCTCCAGGCTAAAGACTTTGGCCACGCGTGTTGTAAGCTGGCCATTAGCGAGTAAGCTCGAAAGCTCAATCAACTGCAGCGTATTTGAGCGGACACCCACCACGCGGGGCGTGATTCCACGTTGCGGAACGAATTGTCCACCTGGAACCCAAAATTCCGGAACTACGGTAACATAGAGCCCTCCATCATGCACAGCTTCAAACGCGCTTCTTGCCGCAACACCGCCGATTACATCAAGCGCTGCATCAACGCCTGACGGTACTGCCTGCTTCACCTGCGCGGGAATATCTTGCTCGCGATCAAGCATGAAAGTTGCGCCAAGGGTACGCGCTAGCTCAGCTTCATGGGCAAATGTAGGGGCCAGAACCTGGATTCCTCGTAGCGCCACCAGCTGTAGCGCGAAGCCTCCCACAGCTCCCAACGGGCCGTTAATGAGTAGGGTTTGCCCTGGCGCAAGTTGCAGCTGTTCCAGGGCCTGCAGCGCTGTCAGCCCGGCCAGTGGGAGGCTGGCCGCCGCTATCAATTCGATGCCCTGGGGCGCAGGCGCCAGGTAGTGCTCTGAGAGAATCGCATATTCGGCGTAGGTTCCAACCTGGGTGAGCGAGTGCTGGGAGCAAGCAATGACTTGATCGCCCACCTGGAAACTGCTGACTCCCTCGCCAAGCGCATCAACGCTTCCGGCCGCATCGTAGCCGGGCACTAATGGAAAACTGACCTCTTCCTTCCAACGGTAGACGCCTGTGACCATGCCGAGATCCGCAGGATTGACTGCCGCCGCCGCAATGCGCATTCGTACCTGCCCAGGGCCAGGATCAGGAAGAGGGACTTTCTGGATAGAAAGCTGCTCGGGGTCTCCAAAGCGTTCAATCGCGGCTACACGCATCATTCCATGACTCATGATTCAGCTCCTTATATCTGTCTTTCCTGAGAGTGTGTCCTAGCTAGAACAATGAGCCGATAGTTCAGAGAAAGGAGAGTTCAGCCGAAAGCACAACTCGAAAGGAACGAACCAAGATGTGTGAGCCAATCAAGCGAAAACGTTACCCGTCGGATCTGACCGATGCGCAATGGGAGCTGATCAAGCCGTTCATCCCAGCAGTCTCTGCCCAGGCCACAACGGCCCTTCACGAGCGACG
Source organism: Ktedonosporobacter rubrisoli (assembly GCF_004208415.1). GTDB lineage: Bacteria > Chloroflexota > Ktedonobacteria > Ktedonobacterales > Ktedonobacteraceae > Ktedonosporobacter > Ktedonosporobacter rubrisoli. Next base: position 2,534,198 of record NZ_CP035758.1, read on the forward strand.
AGAAATCGTCAATGCTATCCTCTATGTGTTGCGCACAGGCTGCTCATGGCGACAGATGCCGCACGACCTGCCCAATGGCAAAACGGCCCATCACTACTTCCGCATCTGGACGCAGGCGGGGATTTGGGAGCCCATCATGGCCCACCTGCGCCGACAGGTACGCACCCAGATGGGGCGGGACCCGGAACCCAGCGCTGCGATCATCGATAGCCAGTCGATCAAAACGGCTCCCGTGCCAGGAAGCGACAAGGGCTTCGACGCGGGGAAAAAAAATCTATGGGCGTAAACGCCACGTGCTCGTGGATACGCAGGGTTTCCTTCTGGCTGTCAAAGTGCATGCCGCCAACATCGTGGATCGCGTGGGGGCCAGGCTCTTGCTCAGCCAGTTGCCGCGCTCTTTCCCGCGTCTGTGCCACCTCTTTGCGGATAAGGGCTATACAGGACCATTGCTCGACTGGATTGCGCAGCGATTGCACTGGACCACAGAACTGGTGCCACAGGCTCACAATAGGTCCCATCAGCACTGGATCCTCGTGGACGGCCAACCGGTTCTGCTGCCCCGGCCCAAGACGGGTTTTCAGGTGCAAAGGAAACGATGGGTCGTCGAACGCAGCTTGGCCTGGTTCACCCGTTTCCGCCGCTTAGCTCGCGACTACGAAGGGCTCACCACCAGTTCAGAAGCCTTTCTTCAGCTCGCCTCGGTTCGGCTTATGCTTTCGCGCTTATCTCCTTTCCGCTACTGATTCTTGTGGTTAGGACACTCTCTGAGAAATTCACCTGTGTTTCGCCAAGTCCCATAAATGAGCTTATGGGTGGCCGGGCGAACACGAGCAAAGGATAGCCGAGATCGTGGGAGAAAGCATTATCTTATGTTAAGAATTAGAGAGTTGTGCGCGGATGCGGCTTAAAGAGACGGGAGTAATGCCGAGATAGGAGGCTATATGTAGCTGCTTGACTCTTGTGGTGAGCCCTGGATACTCGGCTAGAAACTTGAGGTAGCGTGTTGTGGCGTCATCTAATAACAGCTCGCTTTGACGTTGCTCTTGTTCCACATACAGCCACTCGGCGATCTTGAGACTGACCTGTTGCCAGCATACGTGGCCGGCCGCGAGCCGTTGATAAGCCTGATATGGTGCTATAAGCAGACTGCTCGGCTCTAGCATCTGGATAAAGAGGCGCGATGGCTCTCCACGCAGCAAGGCGCTGTACGCACAGACGAACTGGTTTTCCAGCCGAAAGGCCTTAGTGCGTTCCAGACCTGACGGCTCGATATAATAGAGGCGGGCCAGCCCGGAAACTATAAAACTGATGGTTTGTGGAATCTCGCCAGCATGCAGGAAGATAGTACCCCTGGGAACAGCAGCGGGCTGAAAAATCTCAGCCGCTTTAGCAAGCTCCCTGTCAGGGACAGCGGTCCAGGCACGCAAAAAGCTGGCAAATTGTTCATATGCGCTCATCTCTGTAACTCCCTCCGATATCAGGATATGCCATGCCAGGCCTGAAAGCAATCCCTGAGCTTACTACAGCTTTTCTGGAAGGGGCGGACATTTATGCTATGGCAGCCTCCAAAGCTCGCCAGCAATTTTAAGTTCGTGTGTTGAGATGCGAGCAACTAGCGCTCTGGAAGCTCTGAGCATAGATGCTCGCCTGGCTCCTGGGGCGGCTGGAAACATAATAAGGGTCGGAGATGGCAGCTTTAATGGGTCTTAAATGCCCGTAAGTAATGAGATCCTCGCAAAACGTTGTTTTTGGCCGCTGTTCAGGCTATATTAGAAGGGTAGCTCTCGAAAAGAAGGGAAGCCCGTTAGAGGGATTGGAACATGTAAATTGAGCAACGTGGCAACTTCATACTCGCCCTCGAAAAGAAGGGAAGCTCGTTAGAGGAATTGGAAGTTGTTCAATCAGTTTGTCCAGGCTATTGGCCGACTGCCTGAAAAGAAGGGAAGCCCGTTAGAGGAATTGGAAGCTCAAGAGGATAATACTCGTAGAAGCCTGATTGATTAAGCCTGAAAAGAAGGGAAGCCCGTTAGAGGGATTGGTAGAGCTTTTCTGCCTTCCTAAAAAAAGGGATTGTTAAGGGGGCGCCGCGACCTAGCGGATTGGCCCTTAACCGGGGGCACGGGGCGCGAGCCCCGTTCGATCACAGCCTGTCCCAACATTTCCCTTCCCGCTTGGAATTTGGAAGCTTTATCACTTGACGAGCAATCCAATTTCGCTCACAACCCCGAAAAGAAGGGAAGCCCGTTAGAGAGATTGGAAGGCTGCAAGAATAGTTCGTAGTGTCTTTCTCGTTGCATTCCCGAAAAGAAATTGAAAGTATCCATTGCGATAGAATTGCGCCCTCGATTCAGCTAACAGCTTTCCCAGATTTTCCTCTTGCTCCCTGAAATTGGCCTATTTCCCTCATACCTGTCCCTTTCCTACGAACCCGGAAGAGCTTTTTTGACAAAAGGATACAATGTGCTATATAAAATGAGGGCTGTGTATCACAGTTATTTCAAGCTGGGCAATGGAGAAATGCGATCCATTGCCGAAAGCACTACATCGCCGGTAGGAGAAGACCCAGAGCTCTGCGGTGTGGTAATCTGGCTTAAATTCATCCGTATGTCCTTCTTGACAAGCCAACTGTATTAGCGTAGTGAAAGAAACCTTTAAGAGGCAGACGTAATCATCCCTTCACTCAGGAGATCAGCTATGCAAGGAACTCTGCTTTACGGCCCCCGGGACGTGCGCTTTGAGGAGCGTGCAGACCCGAAGATCAGCGAGCCAACGGATGCGATCATCAAGATAGTGGCGACCTGCGTGTGCGGGTCCGACCTTTGGCCCTATCGCGGCATTGAAGAGCTTAGCCAGCCTCAGCCCATGGGGCACGAGTACGTCGGCATTGTTGAGGATGTCGGCTCCGCGGTCAAGAACATCAAGGTAGGCGACTTCGTTATCGGCTCATTTGCTATCTCCGACAACACCTGCGAGATCTGCAAGGCCGGTTATCAGTCCCGTTGCGTACATGGCCAGTTCGTATCGCAAACCATCGGCACTCAAGCCGAGTTGGCGCGCATCCCGCTCGCCGATGGTACCCTGGTCGCCACGCCGGGCAGGCCCGACAGGGACCTGATCCCCTCGCTCCTGGCCGCCTCGGATGTGCTCGGCACTGGCTGGTTTGCGGCTGATGCAGCCTCAGTGGGGCCAGGCAAGACCGTTGTGGTCATCGGTGACGGTGCAGTCGGGCTCCTCGCCGTGCTCGCCTCCAGGCAGTTAGGGGCCGAGCGGATCATTGCGATGAGTCGCCAGGCGAAACGACAGGAACTTGCACGCGAGTATGGGGCGACAAATATTCTCACCGAGCGCGGAGAGGCGGGCGTGGAGAAGGTCAAGGAACTCACAAGTGGGCTCGGAGCGCATTCTGTTATCGAGGCGGTCGGCACTCAGGAATCGATGCTCCAGGCCATCCGTTCTACTCGGCCAGGCGGCTTTATTGGATATGTCGGCGTCTCCCACAATGTGAAGCTGGACGGCGAGGAGTTGTTCTTCTCGGAAGTCCATTTGCATGGCGGCCCGGCCCCGGTGCGCCGCTTCCTACCTGATCTCATTGAGCGGATCTGGAAGCGCCAGATCAACCCCGGCAAAGTGTTTGACCTGCAACTGCCTTTGGCACAAGTTGCCGAGGGCTACCGCGCAATGGACGAGCGCCGCGCCATCAAAGTGCTGCTCTGGCCCTGATAGGCAGCCTTACACCGCCGTCGTGCGCTACACCGGTAGAAAGCTGAGGCGGATTTCGCCGCCACAACAAGCAGAAAAAAAGAAAAGGATCACGCGGGAAAGAAAGGCGTCTGCACCTCGTTGTGACTTCCGCTTGCTCAGCCAGCCTGTCCCTGATTGCCAGAAAAGGGTCCACCAGGCAGAACAATACATAGCACATATGTGGGTAAAGCAAATAGAGAATCACAAGCGTTCTTGTCGCACTCCACTATTTGGAGTACAATTTCCTCGTCGAAAAACTTTACTGCCCATAACTGACATGCATGACTATTTTAACATTGCGGTTAATATATGTCTAATAATAGAAACACGATCTCTGAAAGAGGAAAAAGCAAGGAATGCAAACCCGTATTGGTCAATATCTGGGCAATTACCGCCTCACCCATTTCCTGGGGCGAGGCGGCTTTGCTGAGGTATATTTAGGAGAACATCGCCGTCTCCAGTCCCAGGCTGCGATCAAAATCCTTTCCACCCAACTGGCCGGCAACGATGAAGCAAAGTTTCTTGCCGAGGCCCGCACGCTTGCTCACCTGGACCATGGGCATATTATCCGTATCCTCGACTTTGATGTGCAAGAGGGCACGCCTTTTCTCGTTATGTACTATGCCCCTAATGGGAGTTTGCGCCAACGTCACCCGCGTGGGAGCCGCCTGGCACTCTCTACTGTCGTGGAGTATGTGCAACAGATCGCCCAAGCCTTACAGTATGCCCACGAGCGCCAGATCATTCATTGTGATGTCAAGCCAGAAAATATTCTGGTAGGACGCCACAATGAGCTCCTTTTAAGTGATTTTGGGATTTCGCTCGTTGCCCAGGAAGCCCAGGCTATCGGCATTCATAAAGGGCTGGGCACTCCACTCTATATGCCCCCAGAGCAATTCCAGGGTCAGCCGCATCTTGTCTCTGATCAATACGCCCTGGCCATCATGATCTATGAATGGCTTACGGGAGCATGCCCGTTTGCGGGAACCTTTCCCGAACTCTATGGTCAACATCTTTCTGTTTTGCCCCCTTCACTTCATGAGCGCGTACCCTCCCTTCCGGCGATGGTGGATCAGGTACTCAAGGTGGCCCTGGCCAAAGATCCTCATCGCCGCTTTAAAAGCGTAGGAGCCTTTGCCAGAGCCTTCGAGTATGCTTCTCGTAACCCTCAAACCTCCTCTCTCTTACCGCATTCCTCTTCTGAATGGAGAATACTTGGGGAGCAGCAGGCACCTTCGGCCGATGCTTCTGAACATACAATTAGAGCGAAAGGCCATCAATCCGGTATCAGGCGGAGGATGACAAAGCCTATTCCGGCGGTTGGCAAGGAGGCTAGCGCTGGAAAGCAGTCCTCCGCAGCGAAGAGCGCGCGCCCATCGCTTGCCACGGTCAGACCTGCCTTGCTGTACACCTACAAAGGAGCCAACCTTGCCGAAACATATGTTGTTGCCTGGTCTCCTGATGGTCGGCATATCGCCTCAAGCGACTCCGCAGGCGAGGTACAAATCTGGGATGCGCACAATGGTCAAGTTGTATACACATATCGAGGGCATAGAGATGCGGTCTATGCACTGAGCTGGTCGCCGGATGGGAAGCGGATAGCCTCGGGTGGTGACGATCAGACTGTGCAGGTCTGGGATGCTCTGGATGGCGGCAACATATATATCTACCGGGGGCACACTGATGTGGTCTATGCAATAAGCTGGTCATTGGACGGAACAAGAATAGCCTCGGGCGGAAAAGATATGACAGTTCAAGTTTGGGATGCGACCAATGGGAACAATGTCTCTAACTATAAAGACCACACGGATATGATATATGCGCTAAGCTGGTCGCCGGATGGGAAGCGGATAGCTTCAGGGGGAAAAGATAAAACTGTGCAGATCTTGGATGCAATGAATGGGAACGCGGTGCAAGTTTATCAAGGGCATGCAGAGCCGGTGCATGCGCTAAGCTGGTCGTTGGACGGAACAAGGATAGCCTCAGGGGGAAGAGATAGAACTGTGCAGATCTTGGATGTGGAAGGTGGAAGCAATATCTATAACTATAAAGGGCATGAAGATATAGTTTTTACGGTAAGCTGGTCGCCGGATGGCACAAAGATAGCTTCGGGCGGCGGAGATAGAACAGTGCAGATCTGGGATGCGACAAATGGAGAGAATTTGTGTACTTACCAAGGACATAGAAAGAGCGTCTATACGGTAAGCTGGTCGCCAGATGGCACGCGCATTGTCTCTGTGAGCAGAGATATAAAGGGGGCGGTATGGGATGTAGTGAGCGGGCGAACCATACAACTTTTTAAGGAGCCGATCAATCCCATCTATGCAGTAAGCTGGTCGCCAGGAGGAACGAGAATCGCCGCAGGAGGCGAAGATGCAACGGTGCAAGTATGGGATGCGGCCAATGGAAAAAATCTTTGCATCTATAAAGGCCATAGCAAGATTGCCCTGGCGCTGAGCTGGTCGCCGGATGAAACAAAAATAGCCTCGGCGAGTGTAGATGGGACAGTGCAGGTCTGGAATGCCCTTAACGGTAAAAAGCTTTATAGCTATCAGGGGCATAGCAAGAGTGTCTACGCCGTAAGCTGGTCGCCAGATGGCCAAAGAATAGCTTCGGGTAGCTTTGATGGGACGGTGCAGGTGTGGGATGCGCTCGACGGCGCCAATATGTCTATCTATAAAGGTCATAGCAAAGCCGTCTATGCAGTGAGCTGGGCGCCGGATGGGAAGCAAATAGCTTCGGGTAGCATAGACGGGACAGTGCAGGTGTGGAACGCGTTGGATGGAAGAAGCTTGCATGTCTATAAAGGACATGGTAGTGCCGTTTATACAGTAAGCTGGTCGCCAGATGGCACAAAGATAGCCTCGGGAAGCGCAGATGGCACAGCCCAGATCTGGACTGTGGCCGGGAAGGGAAAAGTCATTACCTATGGAGGCCACAATAAGACTGTGTTAGCTGTGAAATGGTCAGTGGATGGCTCTCATATTGCCTCAGGGGGCTTTGATGGGACAGTGCAGGTGTGGGATACTACGAATGGAAGGGATCACTATACCTACAGGGGGCATAGCAATGCGGTCTATGCGGTAGGCTGGTCGCCGGATGGCACAAAGATAGCCTCGGGAAGCGTAGACGGATCAGTGCAGGTGTGGCAGATTTTCTAGGAGGAATACGGCTCTACATTTGTAAAAAGGCTTGCTGTTTTGTTGCAAGTAGGGAACATGTTTCCTGTCTTGGGTGAGAACTTCTTGTTATAGCTAGCTATTAGCCTGAAGGCTTAGCGCGTCAGAGGGTGAGTATGTGAGCCACTCTGCTGGTCATGGGGCTCATTGAGCAGTGCAGGCTTAACGGCTTGAGCCCTTGTCAAGCGGCGAAACACGACAAGCATGCACGCTTGAACGATCAAGGCACACGCTGTGGCAATAAGGAAAGCAAGGCCGAGGCTGCCCTGCTGGATGAGTAGCGCCAGCACTAGAAAGAAGGTGATGAAGGCGAACAATCCGAATTGTAGGCCGCGTAGTACATTGGCGGAGGCACCTGGACCTTGTGTGCTGTGCGCGAAAACTGAGAGGATTGTGGCATACAGTGGAAAGGGCGTCAGCAGCCCACTGAGCTGTGGTCCAAGCAGCGGGGCAAGCGTAGTGAGGGCCAGGACGAAAACTGTGGCAATGAGCATACGCAGCGGAATATCCCAGCGCGCCGGAGCTCTGGCCACTAATGCCGAGCTTGTGCGCGGTAGTAGCAGCAAAGTCGCAACAATAACGACGAGAATGAGCAGGTAGAGGGGAAGGACGGGAAGCGTGAAGTATTGTAGCGCGAAAGTCGCTAACAAAAAGGCAAGACAACTTCCCCCCAGAGCCAGCGGCCAGCGGCCTGTAAAAGCTAGCCAGGCATAGGTGAGCGAGAAGGCAGCCTGCGAGATAGTTCCGGTGAGTGTTCCTATGGCAGCTGCAGTACCGAACGCTCTGCCATGATCAAGGGCAAGAAAGAAAATTACCGGACCGGATGTGAAAGGAAGTCCTACAAGCCAGCCGCTTACAGCTGGACCCCAGCGGCGGCCGGCCACGCTGGCTATCCCAATCAATAGTGGCGCGGCGATAAGCTTTAGTAACAACATGCTCATTAGAGCGATCTCCCGAAATTATCCTTTGTTGCCCTCTAGCACGCCTGAAAATCGCGATCTTGCATCAACGAGGAAAAAAGCTGCGGGAAAGCTCAGCCCTTGGTGGCTTTTCCTGGAGTAATTCAGTGTTTCCCATCCTTATAGTACCTCATTTCATATGCATTTGTCGCCTAAAGAAAGGCCCCATTTCGCACCGGGAACGGGCCTGTGAACTTTATTTCCATTGCTCGCGGGGCAGGGTGAGATATTGCGCTTCTCCAAAGCCAAATGACCAGTCTTCACGCGTATTCTCTACCAATCCGATCATTATATCCTGGGGACGCATGCCCGGCTTCTCCTGTAATAAAGTTGCCAGGCGAGCATAAAATGCCTGTTTTTGCGCCGTGGAGCGACCTTTGCTCAAGGTTACCTGGATGATAGCAATGTCATCGCTACGATCGATATCAAGGTAATGTGGATTGTAAATCAGATGCTCCGCGCTGTGTTCATGCACGATCTGGAACTTGTCGCGCACAGGTACATCCAGGCATTCCACCAGAGCCTGTTGCACAGCCTCACAGATACTGCGAATGTAACTGGTGGATTTGCCCTGGCGCAGATTAATATGAACGAGTGGCATATTTCTATGTATCCTCCTTGTGGATGAAACGTGCTAACACTTTATCGAGCTCCCAGAACCGTGTCCACATAATGGGCGAGACGTTCGGCGTTATCGATAGATCCGTGGTGGTGGACCTGGCGCCAGCCGCCTTGCTCAGAATTGTAGGCGAAGATGCGCGTCGTGCGGATATCGACAGGATTGGCTTTATCTTTGCTCCCATATGTCCCGCGCTCCCTTCCTGCGAACACGACCATACCTGAGGAGGCATACGCCACGATATCATAGAATTCTACCTGAACATTCACTGGTCCGGCGAAGATACGCGCGTAAACGTTATTTATTGCCTTGGCCCCGCGCACGATCCCCCCAACCGGGTTGTTAAGTTGGGCCAGAGGCGCGTCAAGCCAGTTCTGGCCCAACAGTTCCAGCGAATGTGTATTGAAGCCGTGATAGAACGTTTCCAGCGCTGCCAGCGCCCCTTCAAACGTAGCCTGCTGCATTTCGGTCTGCCTGTTTTGAGCTCCAGTAATCACCGTCTCGTCAAGATAAGTAATCGTGTATGCTTGTTCTAAGGACATAGTTATCTCCGTTCGCTTGCCTCAAGCAGAGCTAATGCGCCGCGTATCGCCTGTTCCATAGCCTCGGCATCTTGCAAAGCTCGGGCCATAACATAGCCGCCCTGTACTACGGCAATAAGCGTAGTGGCTAGATCAGCTACATTGATGGATGGGCTGAGCGTGCCATCCTGTTGAGCCTGGGCCAGTGCTGCTGTAAGCTCGCGTTTACTATAGGTGAAGTAGGAAGAGATGGGGTCGCGCAGGAGCGCATCTTGCGTGATGGCAGGTTCCTGGATCATTCGACCAAGCCGGCAGCCGCGCAAGGCTTCGCGTGGCTGCGTAAGATAGTCGCGCACTCGCTCAAGCGGAGGCTTGTTGCTGTGTAAAGTCGCATCAACTATCCCTTGCATCTCATTAGAAACCTCATTAAGCGCTGTTGCCACCAGATCGGCCTTGCTTTTGAAATGATGGTATAAGCTACCCTGACCCGCGCCGCTTCTCTCAAGAATTGCCCGCGGACTTGTAGCCTCATAGCCGCGTTCCCATAAGAGCTCCATGGTAGCAGTCACCAGGTGTTCCCGTGTAGACATGATGCCCTCTCTATGCTTTTTGAAATTGTACCTACTGGTAGGTACAGAAAATAGTATACATACTAGTAGGTACAATTGTCAAGGGAAATTTCTACTCGCTGATGGCTGACTCAACTTTTGAACAGGGCTATCAGCAATAAGCACAGAGAAATTAGAGATCTTCCTCAAGTGCTCTCCTCGCAGCATTTTTGCTCGATCTATGCTATACTGAGCATATTCCCGAATATGCCCAACCGTAAGAAAAAGGGAGCACATGCGGGCTCTATCGTCACTGATTGTATCGTGGAGATGAAAGGCAAATATTTCTGTGAAAGCCGCCCTGCAAGATCTCTCACCATCAAAGATTGCATTAGCCTATGATGCCAACCATATTGCCGAACGAACGCTCTTTTGCCAACTTCCCAAGGCAGAGCTTCATAAAGATCCAGGAATCCTCTGGTTTGCGACCGGCAGTGAGATTGACAGCTTCAATGGCGTATTGCAGACACAACTTGAACCAGATAGCCTCTCTTCTGCCATCGAGCGAATCTGTAGCTATTTTCAATGGCGCCGCTTGCCATTTCTGTGGTTCGTGGGACCATCTTCGCGTCCGGCAAAATTGGGGCAGAGCTTAGAGACGCATGGATTTATCCACGCTGAAACAGAACCGATCATGGCTATAGATCTGCTTAAAATGAACGAGGATATCCCGGTCTCATCTCGCTTACATGTTCAGCGTGTAGCTACAAACGAACAGTTGCTGCAATGGCTACGTGTTTGCTTCTCTGATTGTTCAGAAGAGATCATTCAGCAGTGTTTGGCCCTCTATTCTGGCTTACCTCTTGATCTGCAGTGTCCAATGCGCTTGTATCTTGGCACCATTGATGGCGAGCCGGTTGCAACTTCTCAATTGTTCTTAGGCCTGGAAGCTGTTTCTCTTGGACGTATTTCCACATTACCTCAACATCGGGGCCAGGGGATTGGTGCCGCGATGACGCTTACGGCGCTGCGTGAGGCACTGGCATGTGGGTATCATATGGCTCTGCTGGCTGCTTCGTCGCTGGGGCTTCCTCTCTATCAGCGCATAGGCTTTCAGGAGTGTGGCATATTTAGCGTCTATTATATGGCAACCTAAGTGCTGGGAAGAGAGCATGCTCGGAGTAGATTTTGCTGTTCTCTCTGGCTATATTAGTGCAATGGTATATGGGCACTAAGCACATTGAAGTGGAAAATACGCAGGTGATCTCTTCTCCGGGCTTAACCCAGCTAAGATCCTGCGTTGGCAAATATAGCAAATAGTGTGAGCTCTAGCAATTGGTATGAGGGTGGGTGAGGATATTCCAAGTTTTAGGTAGCTTGCGGTGGGAGGCGAGGACGAGATATGATGCAGTATTCTTGTTATTGGAGGTGCTTCTTATGAGCCATACGTCCTACAATGATATTGCAGGGTGGTATGATCAGTATATACGAGAGAGCCCCTTGTATCGCGGTGTCTTCCTACCTCAATTCTGGGATCTGTTGGGAGATGTCGAGGGGCAGACTGTTTGTGATTTGGCGTGCGGCCAGGGATGGATTGCGCGCGAGCTGGCTCGTCGAGGCGCACACGTGACGGGAATAGATCTGGCTGAGAACTTGCTAGCCCTGGCGAAACGTGCGGAGGAGCAGAAGCCCTTGGGCATTGTATATCTGCAAGGCGACGCTCAGAATCCTCAAGCGTTTATTAAGGGCAGCTTTGATGGGTTGGTATGCGTGCTATCGTTGATGGATATCGCTGATCTGCAAGCCGTCTTCCAGACCATGCAGCGGATGCTCAAACCAGGAGGGTGGCTGGTCTTTGCGATCACCCACCCTTGTTTTCAGGCTCCTCATGCACAGTGGATCACCACAGATAGTGGCGAAGTCGCTCGTGTCGTTAGAGGCTATTTCAAGGAAGGCTTCTGGATGACAGCGACTCCAGGGGGCGTTCGCAGTCGCGTGGGAGCGCATCATCGCATGCTCAGCACATATCTCAACGCTCTTGTTGCTGCCAATTTTACCCTTGAACAAATGCTAGAGCCAATGGCGACAGGAGAGAGGGCCAGGCAAGTACCAGGGGACTGCGAAGTTCCTTCACTCCTGCTTATACGTGCACATCTTCTCTAGGTTTGTTTCTGATATACACCAGAAAACTTTATGCTCCACCTTGAGCTGAGCTATTGGCTTGCCTTTCAAAAAGTGATGTGGTCACACATGGCAACGTTGAAAACGTCGGTCTGTATTATGGTGCAGCAACAACGGGAAGATGAAAGACATCGACACTGGCGAGAGCGCGTTCACTCGACTCGAAGAGAGTGAGGCCACAGGCACGATCCCCAGTGACAACCAGATCACTGACCACGTGAAAGCCAGCTTTGCTGATCCCACGACCTGACGCGGTATTGTTGGGCAGGTATCCAATCCAGAAGCGGTCAAAGGACGGTTCCTGGCGAATGATGGACTGAAGGAAATGAGAATAGATGCCTCGACCACGCCACTCTGGAAGGGTGAGAAAACCGTGGAGATAGCAATTGCGAGCGGGAAGAGCAAAGGTCAATTGAAGATCAGAGATCCTTCCTTCTCGCGTTGCTACCCATCCATAGGCTACAGGAACATCACTCATGAAAGCCAGATAGAGTCGCTTCCCCGCCTGAAAACGGGTGGTAATGGTCTGGAGGGAGAAATTGGTAAGTTGTGCGATGAGCTGTGCATCCGTGGATAGGTGGGCAGAAACGGAAGGAAGAGGCGAGAGAGTGGGCAAGGGATCTCTGCGCCACCAGGTTGCAAATACCATAGAAAAAGAGTACCTCCTTAGTAAGACAGTATACTCAATGCTTCTGGTAAAAGCAATCCCTACCTTTCTTGGTAGTTGTAGCCACTCTTTGGGTCATGGGCACTTCTGGCGACCAACTTGCCTTCAATCTGTAGCGGAGTTTATCTTTTGAAAAGAGGAGTTTACCATCAAAAGGGTGAACTCCTCTTGCTTTCTCTGTGATATATTGTCATGCATCTATTTCTGGGGCGCGGGAAGCTTCGGATTTTCCGCATAGCAAGTAGGCCAGTTGCTTGTTAGCTCTCGTCCGACTCTTCTTGACGGGTTGTCCGCCAGGGGCGCGGCGCCTTCCAGCCGAAACGGAGCGCGAGAAGTCGCAGCACGAAGACAAAGACAGCCGTAAGACCAGCGGCAATGGAGTTGTTGAGCGGGAGGCGCGGAATAAATACAACAATGACGGAACCCACAACGGCAGGAAGTGCATAGAGCTCGCTGTGGGGGAGAAATATAGCCGGCTCGTCGTGGGCCAGGACATCGCGCATGATACCACCGCCCACCGCTGTTAACGTACCAAGGGCAATCGCGGCCCCTGGACCAAGCCCATAATTCAGCGCTTTGGCAGTACCCGAGACGCAGAAGACGGCGAGCCCGGCAGCATCGAAGATGAGCATTGCCGCGCGCAAGCGATTTATTTCGACGTGGGCGAAGAAGGTAAGAATGGTAGCCAGGAGTGGTATCCATAGGTAGCTCACATCCTGGAAGGCTGCGGGCGGGACTGCTCCGATCACCAGATCGCGGATAACGCCACCGCCAATAGCTGTTATGACGGCAAGCACAGCCATACCAACGATATCATAGCTTTTACGTACGGCCAGTAGAGAGCCAGAGACTGCAAAGACAAATGTGCCAACAAAGTTAAGAACTTCTTCTAGCGTAGGGTTAAAAACGACTGGATGCATGCCCTTCCTCAATCTTCATTTTGAATAGCGCCAAGTAAGGCACTCAATTTTTTTGCGGCAGCCGAAGCCGGGTCGGGCAAAAAGACACACAGTCGCAGATCTGGATAAGCATTGATCTGAAATGTCATATAGCCAAATACGAGATGCCCAAGCAAAGAATGTTCGACTTCCCGATAGGGAGAGGTGACTGTACGTACATTGTGCTCAGGCCACCATTGGCGGAATTCTTGACTGCTCTGCTTGAGCGCGTCTACTATTTGCAGAAAACGAGTATCATCCCCAAGATGCCCCGCCTTTGCTCGAAAGACGGCAAGGGCCTCTTGTGCATATCTTTGCCAATTCCCCAGGCGTTGTCGAAAAGTGCTCTCCGTAAAACACAACCAGATAATGTTGCGTTCGTGCATCGCTAGCTTGTTTAAATCGCCGAAAACAACACAGAAGGCCCGGTTCCAGGCCACGACATCGCAGGCGGGTCCAGTGATGAGGGCCGGACTCGTTCCCTGGTTATCAAGCATATGTTGGAGCAAGGGGTCGAGTTGTTCCTGTCGCTCTAAGGCTTCTTGTATATAGGGCTGGTCCGCGAGTTGAAAGAGATGCTGGCGCTCGTCGAGTGAAAGGTGCAAGGCAGCGGCAAGGCTGTCTAAAACTGGGCGCGAAACGTGTAAATCTCGCGCTTGTTCCAGCCAGGTGTAATATGCTACGCTTATATTAGCAGCCTGCGCCACCTCTTCGCGGCGCAAGCCTGGAGTGCGCCGGCGTCCTCCGGTCGGCAAGCCGATATCAGTTGGCGAGAGACGAGCACGCCTGGTCCGCAAAAAGTCGGCAAGTAGCAAACGTCGTGTTTCAGTAGTTGCTTGTGCCACACCTGCTTCCCTTCCTCGATCCTGATAATACCTTTCATAGGAAAACTGTTCTCTGGTTATGGCAACGGATCTATTACCATAATATCCTCAAAGGGGATCTTAGCTCTGCCTCCAATGGATCTTGAAGCGGCAGACAGCCCCACCATTACTAGAAACTATCTGGAGTATAGCTTTTATGCCACAGTTGCTCGGCTGGATGGGCGTCAACCAACGCCTGACCGGGTAAATTAGCAAAGGAGCACTATTATATCATGTCTGAACAGAGAAGCGTAGCGTGTTCTGTTGCCGAGGCAAATGTCTTACAGGAAACTGCAAGCAGCTCAATAGCGAAAAATGCCGAGATCTATGGGGGGAAGTGGTGGCTCTTGCTGAGCGTCCTGTGTCTTGGCTGGTTTATGTCTGCCCTCGATACCACGGTTGTGAATATTGCCTTGAAAAATATCGCTGAAGACCTGCAAGCCGATGTTGCTGGCTTGCAGTGGATTGTGGATGGCTATTCCCTTGTATTTGCTAGCCTGCTGCTGTCAGCGGGCAGCCTGGGCGACCGCCTGGGGAACAAGCGCATCTATCTGCTGGGCCTGGCGCTCTTTACAGTCTCATCGCTGCTCTGTGGCCTGGCTCCTGCGTATTGGGTGTTGCTACTGGCCCGTATTCTACAGGGCGGCGGCGCTGCCTTGATGGTCCCTAATACGTTGGCTTTGATCAATATGGTTTTCCCTGGGTCGAAACAGCGTACACGAGCTGTGGCGTTCTGGGCCATGACTGGCTCAGGTGCTCTGGCTATAGGACCAGTTATCGGAGGATTACTGGTAGGTTTGTTTGATTGGCGTAGCATCTTTTTCGTTAATGTTCCCATTGGCATTGTAGCTTTGTTAGCCTCGCTCTCACCACGACGTATCCCTGAAGCTGGCAGGCGCTTGGCTAAACGTGGTCTTGACCTGATAGCTCAGATAATGGCTGTGCTAGGGCTGGGAGCGCTGGCCTTTGTCCTGATCGAAGGTGCTCACCTGGGCTGGCTCTCCTGGCCCGTTCTGGCCTGCCTGGCACTTTTCGTAATAGCCGGGGCATCTTTCTGCTATGTGAGGCGCGCGGACGCGATCCAATGCTACCTCTGCGCTTTTTTGCCATTCCAACCTTTTCGGCGGTAACTATTATCGGAGGGGTCGTGAACTTTGGCTTCTATGGCTTTATCTTCCTGCTGAGCCTCTTCTTTCAAGATGTACAGCATAAGAGTGCTCTAGCGGCAGGCCTGGCCTTTTTGCCCCTGACCGGAAGCGTCATCATCGCTAATTGGCTGACTGGTCCGCTGACGGGCCGCTTTGGTCCGCGCTTGCTGATGGGAGTTGGCCTGGCCCTCGGATAGTTGGGCTTTTTCTCGTTGACTCTGCTCAATGGAAATAGTTCCTACATGCTCGTCTGCATTGATCTTCTGGCCGTTGGGATGGGAATAGGGCTGACCGCCCCGCCGCTCACGACCACTCTGCTGGGAACGGTAGCAGCTGAGCACGCGGGCGTAGCCTCGGGTGCGCTCAATGCCTGCCGCCAGGTCGGAGGCGTGCTGGGAATCGCGCTCTTTGGCTCCCTGATTCAGACACCGAGCGCATTCGTATCAGGCTTACATCTCTCTGCCCTGCTTGCCGGTGGCATAACCGGCCTGGCCTGCTTGCTGGCCTGGATGTATATCCAGCGCAAGCTCTAAATGTATTTTGTCTCTCTTCGTTGGCAAGAGGAATAAGATGAGCTCCTGGCTGCTCAACGCCTGGCCAGGAGCGCAGGGCAAATCAGACTAGCCTCATTAACTCTGCTGCTGGAGCTGTGCCAAGGGAGGTAAAAAGCTCGCGGGCTGGCTCATCTAGAGGGAGAAGAGCCATGATGCAGGGATACGTATGTGTGCAGACTGAGATGCGAATATGCTGGAGTTGAATTGGTTGCCAATCTTCTGTCAGGGCATTTCTGCTTAGAATCAGCTTTGATGGCGCGCCTTGCTTAGCAGGTAGCGCAGGCGTTCTATCCCAATACTGACGAATATCAGCGATTGCACAGAACTGTTCTACCAGCTCTTGATACCACGGTTCAAATTGGTAGAGACGGTTATTGTGCTTGAAGAGGTGAATACTGCGGGATACTCCGGCTTGCCAGACTAGTGTGGCCTCATCATTAAAGGTCGAGCGTTCGCGCATCGGCAGATCATGGCGGAAGAAGAAAGAGAAGACATGGCGTTGGGTGTGGGGAAGCGTGTTGAGTGGTGGCAACTCAAAAAGGCGCTGGAAGAGCTCATTGAAGGCTTCTACGTGCAAGCTATGTGTCACCAACATTGCTGGATAGGGAAGTGTGCACATAAGATGTCTTGCCTGCTCTAGTGCGAGTTGCAGAGCGTCCCCTTCTAATTCGAGATTTTCTGGAAGATAGCGAGCGGCCAGGAGCAGGTTATTGCGCTGGGTGCTGCTGCATTCTAGATAATTGGCAATCCGCGTTAAGGTCTGGCGGCTCGGCATCCGCAGCGAGCGACCGACGAGCAAATTTTTATAGGTGGGACATGCTTCATCTGCTAACTCTTGTTGCGTAAAGCGCTTAAGGCGTGGAAGAGGACAATCCCGCACCTCTTCCTGTTTCTTGAGCCGTTGAACTTCGATCTCCTCAAGAAGATCACGCAGCACATCTGATCTCTTAGCAGGACTAGTCTCGCTCCGGGCCATGCTTTTCTCCTATGCTCATGACTGAACAGGATCTCTCAGGAAGAGATGGTTTTATCTCTGTCAATCCAGGTGTAGATTTACACTTGGTACAACACGACTTCCCGCCTATACTATTTCCAGGAAGCATTATCTGAGCAATTGGGCCCATGCGCAACGTTCATGCTTGAAGATAATTCAGATCTGCCTTTACTCCTTAACGCAAGGAGACAAATACAAGAAGATAAGGAGTTTATCATATGGTGAGCGTAGGGACTATTACGCGAGTAGAGGTACAAGCAGGAAAAGAAGAGATGCTTGAAAGTGCGCTCCAGCAAGTCTTCTCTAGAGTTCAGCAAGAGCCTTACACGCCACTCTGGGTTGCCGTTCGCCGGAGCACTTCGTCATTTAGTGTATTAGATGCCTTCTCCAATGAAGCTGACAGGCTCAGGCATCTTTCAGACGAGCAGCACAGGATACGGATAGAGAGAGTAAGGAGCTTGCTTGTGCAGCCACATACTACGGAAATGCTTCAGATACTTGGAGCCAAGCTTCCCGCTGCAGGAGCACAAAAAGCTGTGAGGGTCGGGTTTCTTGCACGCTTCGAGGCCAGACCTGGCAAAGAGGCCGAGATTGAGCCGGGTCTCAAAGGCACGTTAGCCGCTGTCCAACAGTTGCCAGCTACAACGGCGTGGTTTGGCTTTCGTCTGGGTCCCTCGATCTTCGGCACTCTTGATCTTTTCCTCGATGAAGCCGGCAGGCTTGCCCATCGCCAGGCCCGTTGGTCGCGTATTCAAGAGATCGCATCCCAACTGTTTGTCGAGGGATCACTTGTCATAGAGGAAGTAGATGTTCTGCTGGCAAAACTTCCAGAATGCTAGGAAGGGTCCTCTGGGGAAATTCTGCTGAAGCTTCAAAATATGCTGCCCGTTGCTGATTCAGGCAGAATGGTCCTCGCCAGAGCTACATGTTTGACGAGGACCATAGTTTTAGTATCTACCCTCTAGCAGTCGTCAGGCAAGCTTGGGGCAGCCCGCATGCCTATGTAAACACATTGAATGCCGGTCGAAAGTGTAGAAAATACGACGGGCATCCAGTCTTCACTGAAGGGACCGCTACCAGGCGCTGCGAAGACAGTCTCCGAGACGGGCACGAGGTCCACTTCAAGAGGTGGGGAAAGATCTTTCATGCCATCAACGAACTCATAGATCAGGTGCGGTTTGCCATGGCGCTCACTGAAGGTGATGATAACGCCCTCACGCTTATAGGTACCAATGAAAGGCGTGATGTCCACCACAGGCGGTTGCGGGGCGGGCTTGAAATCCGGCGGCATCGTAACCCCAGCCAATTCGGCAAGTAGCTCCCGGAAGAGCGTTACGTAGAGCTGACGAGCGCCTCCGCCATTGGTTAGCAAGACGAGAATCACCCCAGCCTGGGGCACCACACGCAGATATCCATACTGGCCGATTGTTGCACAGTCGTGGCCGAAGCCTGGAACCCCATCCCAGTCGTAGAGCCTCCAGCCCAGGCCCCAGCCATCAGAACTAACGGTCCATTTGTCCGGGGTATCGACCTCACAATGCTGCATGGCGGCAACTCCTGGGCAACATCCGGCTTCTCCAAATGCTCCTGCTGGCTAGATAGGATGATGGATCTCCTCTTATTAGTCGTCGATTGCCTGATAGGCAGCGTTCCCGAATGCAACATTTATTGGATCGCTGGAAGTAAAGGCACACTGAGTCATCAGGATAATCGTCATATCCTCTTTGGGGTCAGAATACCAGGAAGTGCCCATACCACCATCCCAGCCATAGCGGCCCGGGACCGCTGAGATATCGTCGCGTTTGGTGGCCACCGAGACGCCAAATCCCCAACCATGATTCTCGAAAAAACCGGGGACAAGGCTCGATAGCGCTTTCTGGGCAGGCGTAAGCTGGTCGGTTATCATGGTTTCAACTGAAAGCCTTGAAAGGATGCGCGAACCTTTATATTTGCCCTTTGAGCTGAGCATCTGGGCAAAGGCGAAATAGTCATCGATGCTTGAAACCAACCCTCCGGCTCCCGAGGGAAAGGCCGGCGCTAGACTCCATTGGCTATTGGCTGCTGCGTCATAAGCAGTAAGCTCACCATTTATTGGATCTTTCCAGTAGCAAGTTGCCAGGCGGTTAAGCGCTGCAGCTGGAACGCTAAAACCGGTATCCCGCATTTCGAGCGGTTCGAAGATACGCTCGCGTAAGAACGCCTCTAATGCCTGACCACTGGCGCGGGCAATCAGGACGCCGAGCACATCGGAGCCAGTGTTATACATCCACAGCTCGCCCGGCTGATGCATGAGGGGAAGTTGTCCAAAACGCCTCATCCACTCGTCGGGTGTGGGCATTGCTGCTGGCGCTGGCCATCCCATGCCGAGCTGTTGCGCGTTGGCCGCCTGGAGAATCGGATAGTTTTCCGCCGGCTCCATGATCATTCCAAAGCCCAGGCGGAAAGTGAGTAGGTCACGCACTGTAATCGAGCGTTTCGCTGGCACTGTTTCGTCCAGCGGTCCGTCTAGCCGCTTTAACACTCGCCGATTGGCCAGCTCGGGGAGGAGAGCCTCTACCGCTTCGTCTAGTTGTAGCTTACCTTCTTCCAGCAGAATCATAGTGGCTACGGCGATGATCGGCTTGCTCATTGAGGAGATGCGGAAGATGGTATCGTGCCGCATGGGAGCGCTAGCGCCGAAAGCTTGTGTGCCTATGGCCTCAAGATGAAGCTCACCGTGTCTGCTGACCAATGTTATGAGACCAGGCACTTGACCACGTTCAACATAACCGGCCATAATATTGTGCATGCGCGTCAGCCGTGCCTTTGACAATCCTCCTGCGTTCATTTCCAGTTTTCCTCCGATCCGCTTTGTCTAGTAATGTTAGTGGGAGTTCTCAATATTCTTTTTCCCTGGCTTACCGTATGGCGCGATTGGGCTTTTCTCTCAGAGATAGCGTAAGCAGTTCATACACCTATTCTTTCTTGAGCTATAGTTGTCGGACGCCATCGAGCGCAAGCCTGGCAAGCTTATCGGGTTTGCTATGTCAGGAAGAGAGTGGCCGCGACTTGCCTTCTTACTCTCTTCCCGAACGCATACCTGATTGCTCAGCCCTTATGTTTACAGAGCCTTGTGAGACCCCAAATTAGAACTTGTGACGTGTGTGGCTAAAGCGGCCTTTGGCGAAGGCGAGGACCTTGGTAGGCGTAACCGAGAATACTTGAGCCGCGCCGCCATCGGGATGGTGAAAGCTGCCGTCGTGTGCCGCAAATTGCCATCGTCCATCCCATTTTTTTGCCCAGGCCTGGGCGAGGCGTTTGAGGGTGCTGTCGTCGGTGCATGGAACAGCGTCACCCTCAACCACGATGTCTAGCCCATCTTGCCACTGATTACAACCTGTAGTCAAGATAACGTGTGGGTTATTGCGCAGATTTAAAGCTTTCTGTTCCGCGGCACCTGTAGTAAAGTGGATAGCTCCGTCCAGCCATACCGCAACAAGCGGAGTGACATGGGGCCTGCCATCGGCTCGCACTGTCGAGATCCAGAACAGTTCGGCCTCCTCCAGTACGCGGCGCGTCTCTTCCCAGTTCGTGGCGACTGCATCAGAATCGCTGAAGCGCGCATCGAGACGGGTAACTGGCTCATTCATCATGAGAACTCCTTTCAAGCTCAGACAGTAGGAAATCGAATAATACGCTGAGAGCATATCACCTGGATCTCAGAAAATCTTCTTCTCCCTTGCGCATAATAAACTTCCTCGCTTACTATGAAATGGGAAGATGTCCATAGTGTTGCCCGACAGATGCGCCTTGGCAAGGGGTCCACTCGCTCTACTGGAAGTTTTCTTGTGGTAGAATAACGAGAAACTTGCAGTGTTGAGTACTGCAAGAGGAAAAAGCTCACCTTTCCCATATATAAATTATTTTCTTGTGGCTAAAGAGATGGGGAGGGTGAGCCTTATGTCTTTGCTCTGTTAGGAGGAGCGCAAAGGTGCGCTGCAGCAAACTGTGAAGCCGTTGCTAGTCCTTTCGCTGAGATACTTGATCGCGGGCGGTAATGGCTATTACGCGCATCAGAAGGATAGCTCCCACAAACATGCAGATCCCGCCAAGCACTTGAAAAAGAGAGACGCCGAAGAGATTTGATACTCCTCCTTGCATCTTGAATAAGAAGATGCCAACAATCCCTAATGTGGCGCTCAGAAATGCCTGGACCAGGTTGCTCACCAGGGAGCGCACAAAAACTAGCTCCTCTTCGTGGCCAAAGAGGCGTGTCCGGGTCGTCAGCGTGCCTTTTTCTAGCGCAGCAGTAATGCGATCCAATCTGCGTGGCAGCCGATGCAAGGTAGGTAGGAGGAAGAAGATTTCACTCATCAATTGCCTGGTCAGGGAAGCTGGCTTGATTTCCTCCTGCAAGAACTGTGGGGCGAGCTTCATCGCCTCTTCTACCAGGGAAAAGCTTGGATCAAGCAGCGTTAGTGTGCCTTCCAGGGTCACAAGAGAGCGGAAGACACCGGCTACTACAGGTGGAAAAGCCAGCTGGTACTGTTGCAGAAGCTCAAAAAGGGCTGTGAAGACGCGAGCATCAAGAGGCATATGGGCTCCCAGCCGTTGGACCAGAAACTGAGCCAGAGCCCTTTCCAGGCGCTCCTCGTCAAGGTTGATAGGTGCCTCCGTGATATCGAGCAGGGCCTGGGTCAGGATGCGACTCTCCTTAAGCTGAATAGCGAACAACATAGAGCGTAAAGCCGACTGCTGTAAGGGATCAAGGCGGCCAACCGAGCCCAGATCGATAAGTCCGAGTTTCCCTGTTCGTAAAATTAAAATGTTGCCAGGATGAGGATCTGCGTGAAAGATACCGTGCTGCAAAACCTGTCTTAGAAAGCATTCAAGCAATGTCCTGGCAAGCGCCTTGCGCTCCACCCCAAGCTCTTCGATGAGCTGGTCTGCCTTGCGAATGTTGAGCCCATCTAGCCATTCCATGGCCAGCGTACGCTCAGTCGAAAGCTCTGTATAGACTCTGGGAACTACTATCTCAGGCATATCTTTCAATGCGTCTGCCATAGCCTTGAGATTGCGGGCCTCCACGCGAAAGTCAAGTTCTTCTTCAAGGTTCTCGGCAAAGCCATGGGCAAGTTCAGAGACATGCATCTGTCTGCCCCAGGACGTGCGAACCTCTAGCGTTTGAGCCACCTGGAAGAGAATATCGATATCGCGTTCGACCAGGGTTTGTATGCCTGGTCGCTGCACTTTCAATACCACCTGCTCTCCCGAGCTTAACTTGGCATGATAGACCTGAGCTATTGAAGCTGCTGCCATAGGATCGGAATCTATATGGGCAATAGAGCTTTGTAGCATAGGGCCTAACTCTTCTTCGAGCAGTTGCATAATCTGGCCATGCGAGGCCGGTTCCACCCTATCCTGAAGTTGGGAAAGTTCTTTAATCATCTCAGCAGGTAATAGATCAGGGCGAGTAGAGAGTACCTGGCCCATTTTGACAAAGACGCCACCAGCCTCCTGTAAGGTTTTTCTGAAGCTCACAGCCAGTTTTGAGGTGCGAACAGGCTGCGTGGGAGTAGAGCTACTAAAGTAGGAAGAGAGCCCATTGCGCGCAATGATGCTGGCGATCTGCATATACCTGCGCATACGGGCAAAACGGAGCTTGATAGCGCGCAAGGGATGGGGCGGTTTCATTAACTGGCCCTGGAGATGGATGAGAGATCCAGGTCTGATCAGCAATTCTCCCAGGACCATGAAGGCCATAGTGGTGAGCAACGGAAAAATCAGGAAGCCAAGAGAAGTGATGGTTGCGCTAAGTCCATTTCCTGCGCGAAATCCGATCATCGCCAGTGCCGTGCCACAGCTCAGGCCAAACACAGCTGTGAGAAGGCCACGCAAAAATGTGATGCGTAGGCCTAACAGCCTTCCCCCCAGAAATATAAGTATGATAATAGCCAGGATCGGAGTGAAAGCACTCAAAGTAATGTCATACATTTTTAGACCTTCCTCTATGTCCATTTAATAGATTGTTTTATACTATATAATAATATGGCTTTCGACGTTCCCAGGGTCTCTGAATCTTTCTCGTCTCTATGCCAGCCAGCGTTGCGCGATGGTATAACCTCCCCTTGTTAAGGTCTTGCAGCTTGATGAGAGACGAGGCGCCAACGTTATCGGCAAGCTGATATTCCCGGCAGAGCCTATCACAAAGTGATATGTTCAAAGGCTTCATGCAAAGCGGATGGTTTATGTGCCTGAGAGCACCATCAGGAGTGAAAACTGGAGCAATCATATAGCTGCTGGCTATCGTCCTGGGAAGAAGGAACATGTGAGGCTGGTTCGCCATTTAGGCGATGGGCCAATGCTGCAATGAGCGGCAACCCAATCAGAAGATATCTCGCTTTGCTGCATAAAGCCTCTCTCTGTGTTCGGAGAGAGCAAGAAGAAGCGTATCGTACTATTGTGGATCAAAGCGGGTAGATCTTTGGGTGTGAGGATTGCATAGTTTCCATCAAACCCTCCTAAAAGCCATGATTGGCTTATTTGTCGTGAGAATAAGCGCGATTGCCTGCCCGCGCTCTTCTCCGCGGTAGCAAGGGATGTGCCGCCGGAAAGAATGTTACGTAGTTAGCGAAATGCCTTTCGGTCTCATCTTCGGCGGCCAGAATACCTTCGTTACTGATGAGCTGGCATTTCTTGCAATGTCCACGAGTTGCCATCAGGATCGCTAAAGTGGACATACTTTATGCCCCCTAGATCATCAACCTTGCTCACTTCAACACCCCTGCTCGCCAGCGCTTCACGAGCTTTGTGGATGTCTGCTACGACCAGATGCAGCCCCTTAATCGTGCCTGGCCGCGTTTCAGAAATTTCGCCCATACCAGTTCCAATGACGATTGAACAAGCCGATCCGGGTGGTGTGAGTTGGACTACTCTCATGCCATTCCCCGGCTGTACATCATGGTCTGCGTGAAACCCCACCTTCTCCACGTAAAATGCCTTGGCACGATCGACATCAGAGACCGGGACTGGCACCAATTCAAGTTTCATATCCATCTGTATTCATGCTCCTTTGCGCTCATCTTATAGCATATTCAGCATAAAAAGATGCTGATCCAGGTAACCTGATAGCCTCAGTTTCTGCGTTCCGAGCTATCAGGTTTGGTGAGAGCTATACTATCTCAAGTACAAGGAGGCTGTCTTGTATCAAATGGCAAGTACCTTGGGCAAGCTGATGATGTGAGCAGGCGTATACCTGATAAATTGCTTCGGCGATCTGCTCAGATAAAGATATTTCTTTTTTTCAGGAGACAGATCGCCACATCGATTTCTATAAAGTCATGGCTGAACTTCTAGATGGCCGCTTCCATTGAGCGTTGCTAAATCAATATCAGCTACGCAACGCACCGGAATATAGTCAAGTATCAATGTGCCTTCGACGTGCGCTATTCCATGCATCTGGGCGAAGTTGGCCCGGCTCAGGTCTGTGGTTTCCTTATCAATACACACGTCGAGATCAGTTCCTCCACGCGTGTCAGTAAATTTGATAAATACATATTCCATGCCTGTGACACGTTTTTGAAACTCTGCTAGCGACGGGATGGGGCCTCCGACAGTGACTGGATGCTCGCCGAGGGCGAGGCGCGCTACAAGCTCTTCCAACTCTGGCTTCCTTTCGATCTTTTGTATTTGTGAGTGCACGATAATATCTCTAATTCCTTGTGATTTACCTGGAGATCTATATACAGCCCTAATCTGCTAGGGGCTATCGCGCCAACTTCAGATAAGGGGACGAGATAGGCAAATCCCGCTTAGCAGTGCGCTATAACAATAAGAGAGAGAGGCCCGGCAAGGACGAGGCCAGCGGATGCTGCGGCATAAAAAGCCCGCGCGTATGCATTTTAGATGGCAGGCTCTCCATGATTGTGGTGCCAGAATGGCATGGAGGGGAAATAGTTTTCTCGATGGCTACAGTCATACGAACTCCTAATATTATGAGCGGCGTAACAAAAAAGGTTAAAGTTGTAAAATGCATATTACTATATTTAGATGAAGACAAGATGAAAAACATAGCGGATAATGCGATATTGTGGTAAATGAGTTTGAGGTGTGATTTAAAGATATGTGCTATGTGGTAACAATAGCACATTAATACTATGAGATAAAGTGAATATTTCACTAATTCGTAGCGAGCTGTCGCGCCTTGTATGCTATCAGCTTTTACTGATATAAGAAAACAGAGGGCTTTGTCCTTCACCTGGGGCCCGGAGATGCCAGCGTCAGGCGGCGTAACAAGCAGCATTGGAAAGCCCTGTAAGAAAACAGGAGATATCTTGAAAAATGAGGAGACAAGAGTATAATATTGGAAAAGGTAGGACAATTGATAAGCAACATTATAAGCAACTTTTGCCGAAATAATGTCAAGAGAAAATATAGTATGAGACGTAATAGAGGAGGATGCGATGGCCAGCTACTATGGTGATGAGTCTCTATCCCAGGCTTTGAAGAAGGCAAAACACTATCCGCTTGTAACTAGAATGCTAATCGACATATTTCTCTGTGGTGAATTGTCCTCAGTAGGAGAGATAGATATTGAGCCAGAGTTTGGCTATGTTGGTCGTATTGTCTATCTATCGGGGGCAGTGGGGATGATCAGAGGGGGCGTTGCCATGTCAATGACGAGGGAGCCAGCGCCATTTCTCGGGATAAGGGTTACGCTAAATATTATCTTGCTCAATTAGGATATCGCACGCCGGAAGGTAAAGTATTTGTTTGCCCCAGGAATCTGTCTATTGAAGATCCTCTGGCCCCGCAAAATCAGGAATTTATTGCTGAGATCGATAGCTATATCGGGAAGAATATCGGCTATCCTTGCTACTTCAAGCCCAATGCTCAGTCTCAAGGAGATGGGGTATATAAATGCCTGGATACAGAAGATCTTGTTTTTGCTCTCAGTGAAGACTTGCGTGAGCGTCTTTTAGCTAGCTCCTATGCCTCGTTTCAACTTCTCATGGTAGAGGAAGCTATCCCTTGGCCTGAATATCGCGTAGTTGTCTTTAGGGACGAGGTTGTGGCCTGTTATCGTCGTCGCCCATTAGAGGTGAAAGGAAATGGCCAGGCAACGATTGAGGAACTGCTGCGCCGCAAACAGAAGAAGTTTTCTCAAAGTGCTCGTGCGAAGCGTTTCAATATCCATGATCCCAGGATAGCCCGTCGTCTGCGCAAGGAACAGAAAGATTTTGCGACGATTTTGCCGGCAGGTGAGCGCTATACTGTGCATGATATCTCAAATTCAAGCGCAGGAGGGGAGATAGAGGATTATACCGAGCGCATTCATCCCTACTGGAGTGCGCTATGTATCCAAGTGGTTGCGGATATGGGCCTTCGGCTGTGCGGAGTCGATCTTGCTTGTCCTGACCTGGAGTCTATTGGCGCCAACTATAGTATTCTTGAGCTGAATGCGGCACCCGGCCTGAGCAATTATGTTGCGATGGGAGCTGTGCAGAAGAAGAGGGTAAGGGAGATGTACGGAAAAATCTTTAGTGAAGAGTTCGATGTGCCGACCGCACGACTATCACCCACTATAGGTAGGTGGAAAGAGATTGCGGCTGATGATCTGTCGTGACTGGCTGGCAGGTGGAATCTATCTGTTATAACCATAGCTGGGAAAAGTCTTTCCATCCATATGCCAGCTCCTCATATGAGGAACCACCAATCTTGATTTGCCTCTGCTTGATTATCTGCCCACCCAGAGTTTCATAGAAGCGGCGAGAGGGATTGTCCACAAGAACCCAGAGCATCAGTGAGAAAAACTGACGTTCTCTCAACTGCTTGACCAATTCTTTGGTGAGGTGACGTCCCAATCCCTGGCGCTGCGCTTCTTGCAGGACATAAATAGCGTACAGCTCCCCCCGAAAAATAGGATCGCCTTTGCGCTCGGGGCCGCCGTTAGCAAATCCAACGATTTTGCCTGTCTCATCCTCGGTAACGAAAGTTAGCTGAGCAGGATCGTTAAGAATGTGCTGCCAGGATTGTTCTCGTCTTTTATATGAGAGGTTGGCAAGCAAGTCATCTGGGAAGATTCCTTTGTAGGTAGTGCGCCAACAATCAACATGCACTCGTGCAATGCCGGCCGCATCCTTCACCTGTGCTATGCGGATATTTACCATGTTGCCTTCCTTCCTGATCAGAGCTTCTTGTATCTAAAGCAAGCACTTGAGCCATGTAATAAGTTTACCTTGTATAAGAGCTTTTTGCACGGCTCTACTAGCTAAAGATTATTTGCATCCAGGCTGATCGGGTTTGCTAGGCATAAAGATTGTTGCCCTCAAGGCCAGGCCCTCCTGAAGGCTGCCTGCTCTCTTAAAATCCACATCTGTTGAGAGAGCTTATACAAACGTATTGTTGCAAAGTCATCAGGTCGTCTCCACATAGAGACGACCTTCTGTACGTTTATCATGTGGTTTATAGATACATGCCGCCTGAAACCTCTATTCTCTCTGCTGTGATCCAGCGGGTCTCCTCAGAGAGCAGAGCTGCGACGACGCCACCAATGTCTTCTGCTTGCCCAACACGACCAAGCGCCGTCTGCGCGGCTACAAGCTGGTTAAGCTCTGGATTATCACGAACGGCGCCACCGATAAAGTCCGTGGCAATCGCGCCAGGAGCAACTGTATTAGCGGTGATGCCACGCGAACCCAGCTCAGTAGCAAGGTAGTGTGTCAGCACTTCGATTGCCCCTTTCATGGTGGCATAGGCGCTATAGCCTGAACTAGCAAAGCGCGTAAGGCCAGTCGAGATATTGATGATGCGCCCACCATCCGCCAGCAATGGGAGAAGCGCTTGCGTAAGGAAGAAGGTTCCTTTGATATGGACGTTTACCATCTTATCAAATTGCTCTTCCGTCGTCTCTGCAAATGGCGCGTAAATGCCAAACCCGGCATTATTGACGAGGAAGTTGAAATTGTCCCTGTTCCATACCTGTGTGAGCTTCTCCTTGACAGCTTCTCTAAAGGCGACAAAGGACTTTGTATCAGACACATCGAGTTGTAGGGCCACAGCTTTGCGGCCCAGTTTCTCGATCGAAGCGACTACCTCCTCTGCCTCCTTCTGCTGGCTGTTGTAGGTGAGAATAACATCCTGTCCCTTGGAGGCGATGTTTAAGGCCATGTTTTTTCCCAGTCCACGGCTTCCGCCAGTGATAATTGCTACTTTCATCAGTGATCCTTTCAAGAACGAATCTTCTTTTCGGTGATAATCTGTTTTGACAGGCCAGCGGTAATCTCGCCAATTTCCTGCAAGCGCGCTTCGTCGCCGCTTTTGACCGCTTGCCAGAAGGCAACCTTCTGCTCCAGGTAGCGAAGATGCTTGTGTTTCTGTGCCAGTTCTTGCTCCAGAGCTTTTTTCTGCGCTTCAAAGAGCGCGAGCTGTTGATCAGCAGCCGCTTTGCCCTCTTCGAGAAGCGCTAAATACGTTCGCATATTGTCAATGGGCATTCCAATTGTACGTAAGCAAGCCAGTGCTTCAAGCTTCTGGACGTCTTCAGCACTATATCTGCGATGGCCGCTACTGTTGTCTCGCTTCACTTTGTCCAGTAAACCAATGCGCTCATAATAGCGCAAGGTATGTTCGCTGAGCCCACTGCGTTCAACTACTTCCTGGAGCGTAAAGTAGAGGGGCGTTTGTGTATTTGTATCACTTCTCATAGGGGCATTATGCAATACCTAGAGTGCTCAAGGTCAAGACCTTATGTCGGCAATTTTTGAATTTGCTTGGAATTTGTGGCAGGCAACATCTACGCCTTCGATGGTAGTGCCCTCTG
The DNA here is from genome assembly GCF_004208415.1 of Ktedonosporobacter rubrisoli. Classification (GTDB taxonomy): domain Bacteria; phylum Chloroflexota; class Ktedonobacteria; order Ktedonobacterales; family Ktedonobacteraceae; genus Ktedonosporobacter; species Ktedonosporobacter rubrisoli. Next base: position 2,562,910 of record NZ_CP035758.1, read on the forward strand.
GCTGAATCTGGAAGTGCCGGACAGTGAACGCAGCGATGTGCGTGGCAGGCAGCTGGCCTGGCTGCTTCTTGTTGCCCCCATCACACTGCTACTCTCATGTATATTCACACTTGTGAGCCAGCAGGCCTGGCCGTGGGTACTGGCCCTGGTGCCAGCGCTGTTAGGTGGCGCTGTAGGCTTATTGCCCCTATAAAAAATGCGAGAGAGGTATTCTATTCTTGAAAAGAGAGTAGAAGTTAAGCTCCCTCGCTATTGATTTTACTGCAGGAGCGTCTGGCTTGTGTGCTCAATGAAGCGCAAGGCTGTATCGCGATCTGCTGGGGTGGGCAAGGCCAGCACAAGGCGATGCACTCCTCTAGCCGCCAGTTGCTCCGCCTGGCCAGGGGTCGGCGCCTCGCTGAGGTACGTGCTGATCTCTAAGGGAGCCAGGCCAGCCGGCCGAGCACCCTCCTGCTCAAACTGGTGCAGCTTGTTAATGATGTTTGGTAGATGCTCAGTATCGAGGACGGGGGCAAACCAACCCTGTGCAAATTTTGCTGCCCGGCGCAACGCAGCTGTTGAGGTGCCACCAATAATGATAGGCGGCGCTGGCTGCTGCAATGGACGTGGATATGCTTGTATGTTGGCGAAGGAGACGAAGCGGCCGTGGTAGGCTGGATGATCCTGACTCCAGATAGCCAGCATAGCTTCTAGATATTCATCTGTGCGTGCCCCTCGCTCTGCGAAGGGAACACCCAGTGCCTCAAACTCTGGTTCCAGAAACCCAACGCCGAAGCCTGCCATCACACGGCCGCCCGAGAGATGATCCAGCGTTGCGATCTCTTTTGCCAGAACGAGCGGCTGCCGTTGGGGCAAGATAATGACGCCGGTGACGAGTTTTAGCGTGTGAGTGATAGCGGCTACGTGCGTCAGGACGAGCAACGGATCGAGGATGGGTGTTGTTGCCGGCTGGAAAGAGCTGTGTTCCGGCAATACAGTATGCTCGCCTGTCCATAGCGATTCAAAGCCAGCTTCCTCGGCAGCTCGCGCAACATCGCCTATGATCTGTGGTGTGGTGTACGATTGTAAGTTGATGCCATGCAGCGCATATTTCAAAGATTCTATGCTCCTCTCTCCAGAATGTTGGCAAGCCTATTCGCGCATGTCATCCCCCCCTTGCGCGAATTCTTTTGTGATCAGGGGAGAGATACTTCTATGATACATGAATGGCGTCAACGCTGCTTAGGTTTTCTTGCCTATATTGTTGAAAACGTGCTCCTATGTGAGCTTATTGCTGCTCAGCCTTTGCCTTTGCGTAAGCTGCAAGCATATAGTTGTGCTGCCTCACGCACCTATCGCAGACCCACATAGTTTCCTGTGGCGCTTGTGGATTGACGACTTCGGAAAGATTTTCTGTTTTTTGTTGGCAACTGGCGCAGGTGGCTGGTTTTCGCGCGTCCATTTTTACTTTTTCGCTCATATTCAATCCTCTCTTCTTTTCATGAAGGGCACGGTATTGTGTATCGAGTACAGGACATGTTAGAAAGCACGGATCGGAACCCTCCCGCGTTTCAGATTTGCTGGCTGTATTCTACTGGTCTGTTTAAGCAAAAGCGCAAGGAAAATATTTTACCTTATGGATAGTGTGAACATGCGCGAAGAGCTGGCTTAGTTGTGGAATTGGAAAGTTCTGTAAGAAAGGGGATTTGCATGGAAGGAAATCTGCGTTTCGTTTATACGCCTGTGAAAGATTTGCAGGCCGCATTAAAATTCTATCGTGAGATCAGCTTGGCTTAGATGAAGCCTGGCGTGAAGGAGATTCTACGGTATCTTTCAAGCTGCCTTGTTGTGATGTGCAATTGATGATTTGTACCGCTGCAGAAACGCCTGATCCCGGGCCAATGTTTGAGCTTCCTTCTGTTGATACGTTTGTTGCTGGGAATAGTGCGAAGCTGGAATTTGTTGGGGAGCCGCAGGCTTCTCTCTTATCCACAAGAGAGAAGCCCCACATCTGAGAAGCAGCCGCAGTATGGTGGGATTTACTCTTGTGGGAATGTCGCTTGCCGCATGTGTCGAGAGAGAAACAGCAATACGGTGATCAAAATCAAGCCACTCCACAATATGCCCACAGTAGGTAAAACTCCCAGATGCTCCAGGCTCATACCGAGTGCGGAGGAGCCGAGGGTGAGGACACTGAACAAGATCAGGCGATAGAGGCCACTGACACGGCCTTGCAGAGCATCTGGGACGACAGCGTAGCGATAACTATCCATGAAGACAGCACGAAATGAGTCGGCGAGAGCGATGCCCGCGAAGACGGCACCCAACAGCAGTGGCGTCGTGATGAAGCCATAGAGAGGCCAGAGCACTACGAACACGATCAGAGCACAGCCAAGTGCGAGGCCAAAGCGTATGCGCCGCCGCAAAGGCGGGCAGAGCGCCGCGCCAAGCAGGTTTCCGACGCCGCCAGCCGCGACGATCAGGCCGTAGAGCACCGATGGGATATGTTGCTGTTGCACAATGTCCAGGACGATGAGCGCACTGGCTGTGATGGTCAAGTTGACATAGCTGGAAATCAGGAAGATCGAGCGTATGACCTTCTGTGACCACAACCAGGTGAGTCCTTCGCGCACTTCTAAGAGCAGGTGGTGACGCTCCGTCCTCAGTTCGTCTTGCATTGGCGAGCGGATAGAGAGCAATGAGCCGAGCAAGATCAGAGAGGAAAGCGCATCGGTGACGAACGGCAGCAGCCGTGTGATGCTAAAGAGCAGGCTGCCCAGCGCGGGCCCGATCAGGGAACAGGAGCCAACGATCACCTCGTTTTGGGCGACTGCTGTAGGGAGCTGGCTCTTTGGCACGACCCATGTCAGGGCTGCCAATTCGGCCAGCCCGTAGAAAAGCGAAATGGCTCCCAGGGCAAAGGCAATGGCGTAGAGGAGAAGCAGCTGCAGTGCTCCGCTGGTCAGCAACAGCGCCAGGGGAATGCTCGCCACGCACACCATCAAGCAGAAGGTAGAGAGAAGCATCACGCGTTTGCGCGGCCAGCGATCCACCAGAGCCCCGGCGGGCAGGCTCAGGAGGACGTAGGGAAGCTGTTCCAGGCTATACGCCAGCCCGGCAGCCGCAATCGAATGGGTCAGTCCCATAATGAGCAGTGGAAACGCGAACTGCGTGCAACTCGTGCCGAGCGAAGAGACAGTCTGGCCGAGCCAAAGCAAAAGATAGTCACGATTACGCCAAAGGGAAACGGGCTGTTGTGGAATGACTTTTGGGTTCATGTATTCTTGTTGCTTTCTCTATGGTAAACAGGCTCAATTTTCCGGCGGATGAAGGTGGTTTTGGACATGAAACATCCTTTCATTTGACTTATTTCTGCAAGAAAGGAAGGAAAAGGAGCCCGGCAACACAGGAGGTGTCCAATCAATACGGGGCTGCGATACATTTCAGGATGAAGACAACGCACATCCTCGCACCAACGCGATTAGCGCTGCGCGTAAGGAGGTCGCTATTCACAAACAACCACGTAAGCCGAAAGTGCCGGGCTTATGCGGTAAAAAGCGGTTTCACACCGCCTGAGGGGAATAGATATCTTTTACTCATCAGCCAGATGATAGCATTGAGGCCGCATTGGTGTCAATGGATACAAGTCACCCCAGCAGGGCTTTTTGAATGGCGAAGGAGGTGAAAAGAGGTTGGGAAGGAAGTTTACTTTTGTGGCTCAGGAGCACCAGTTCCTGACCTGGGGAGAGAGAAGCTACTACGTTCTGGAGGAGCCTGTAGGATGCACAAACTCCCGTCCCTCTTCGCGCAAGATAGCGATAAAGGTCCTGGTCGCAGTGGAAAGCCGCGACTCCTCGCGACTCAAACAGACCAGGACGCTCTCTCGGGCGAAAGAGGGGAGATCCTTGACCGCGAGTTCGACAAGCCGCCCGGCAGCCAGGTCAGCTGTGACGAGGGGGCGAGCCAGGAGCACCACACCGAGTCCGCGCAAAACCAGGTCGTGGGCGCTATGAACGGGTATGGAGGTCACTGTTTGCCCAGCAGTGATCAGGCGTGCATGCCATAGATTCGCATCAGGTCCCCATTTAAGCCGCCAGTATGGTCGCCCCTCGCTTACCATCCTCTGAGAAGTGATGCTTCTTTCCTGCGCCAGTGGATGTGAGGGATGAGCAACAGCGATCAGCGGCTCGCGAAAGCGCAGGATCGGTGTCAATCCAAACCGGCTGAAAAGCGGCCAGTTCAGCAGACCTAATTTAACCCGACCATCATAGAGCATTTCTAAAATCTGGTCGCTATGGTTTGTGTGAATGTTGAGATCGACCCGTGGATGGTCGGAATAAAAGCGAGCGATAGCGGAAGCAACAAAATCGGTAGTTAACGCGGGCAAGGTCGCTATCGAGACAATGCCTCTTGCTCCCTGCTTCGTCTGCTGGGCAATTTCGATCCCATCTGCCAGAGCTGCCAGGGCCTGACGAGCATAGGGTAAAAAGCTCCTCCCCAGCTCTGTCAATTCTAGACGGCTCCCTCCACGTACAAAGAGCGCCCCGCCGACCGCCTGCTCCAGTGCCTGGAGGCGCATGCTGATCGTGGGCTGTGAGATATCAAGCGCTCGCGCGGCCTTACTAAAGCTTCTCTGACGCGTGATCATATCAAACGCCTGTAACTGATTGGTGTCCATTGTTCTCACCTCATAAAAAAAGTTGATAATGATTATACCATTTATTATCTTGAATAATAATCCTCAGCCTGCTATCCTTCAGGTAAGAGATCTCCTGACAAAGCAATCCGGGCCAGCCCACCACTATTACCCACGAAGAGAGAATACGCATGAATTTCTTGAAAGTGTTACGAACTCCTCACCTGGCGATTTTGTGGAGCGGGCAGATGCTCTCAGCGATTGGCGACCAATGTTTTAGCGTAGCGATTATCTGGATAACAACCCACCTTCTGGGTAGCATGGCAGGAATCGTTGCAGCGCTGGGGTCGCTGGTCGCGTTGCTTGCCGGTCTACCTGGCGGTGTGCTGGCGGATCGCTGGCCGCGCCGGGAGACGATGATTTACACCGATCTGCTCAGGGCATTGCTGACCTGTACATTTACTCTCCTGGCAATCAGCGGCACCCTGCAGATCTGGCAGCTAATCTTGCTTAGCATGGGGCTGGAGGCGTTGGGAGCTATCTTTGAGCCTGCGCTCATTGCCAGCCTGCCGCAACTGACCAGGGACGGTCAGCAGCTCTCCTCCACGAACGCCTTGATGGATGGGACACTGCGAATGGCACGTATCCTGGGTCCCGGCCTGACCGGCCTGTTGCTTATGATCCTGCCACTTACCCATTTCTTTACCCTGGATGCCATCAGCTTTGCCCTCTCGGCCTTGAGCATCCTCTTGCTTGCCAGGCGCTTTCCTACCAGAAGTAGTATGCTCAAAAATGTACAGGCAGGAGAAGAGAGAGGACACATCTTCGAGGATATCCTGATTGCGTTCCATCATTTGCGAGAGCATCGAGCACTGACCTGGGCGCTGGGGAGCCTTGGTCTTGTTAATATGGCCTGGAGTGCAACATTTTTTATAGGGATACCGCTACTGGTAGCGCGGATACCGGGGGCCAACGCCGGAACTTATGGACTGATCGTTGCCGTGTATGGAGTTGGCAGTGTCCTGGGTCTGTTTCTCACTGGCAGTTTTGCCAGCTCCAGGAATCTCTCTCTGCTGTATGGAGGGCAAGTTGTTTTAGGACTGGGCTTCCTACTGATTGGGTTTACTTCGACGCCTATTCTAATCATGATCGGTGCGGCCATAGCAGCCTTCTGCGATCCAGTGGGCGATCTGATACTCCTGATCATAATCCAGACTGACTTCCCAATTGAGCATGTCGGCAAAATGTACAGTTTGCGTCGGCTGATCGCTGGAACCGGCCAGATGCTTGGTTCGGCACTTGCCGCGCCACTGTTCGCCAGCTTACACATAGCGACCGGGATCATTCTCTGTTCGCTGGCAATGATACTCATCGGCAGCATAAGCTTGCTGCATGAACGGATTGTGCGCAGGAGCTGAATGGCCCCTTCCGCGATTATAGCACTCCTGCCCATTGGGCTGTGGTGAAATTGGTCGCCTCACTTCTCATCAGGCATGGATACGTCAAACGTTGGGTCTGGAAGTGGTATCCCCGAGAGGGATTTGCGTCGTAGCAATGCCATGCCTGATGATGAGAGAAAGCTCATGGTTTTCCTGTAAGGAAGCCTGCGTTTCCATTTGCCGATTGAACTGATGGATTGCCACCCAATTACTGAGAGAGGGTTAGCGGGTTGTCTGCTCCAAAGCCTCTATCAGGCGATTCAGCGTTGGCGTAGCGAGGGATGAGGAGCGCAGCTGCTCTTTGATCTCTCGTGCCATCTGACGTATCTCTTCAATGTTGTCAATGTCATCACCGAAATGAGCGTCGATTCCCAGCGTGGAAAGTCGCGAGCGCAGCAGAGATTGGAAGAAGATGACGGTGAGGAAGCGCGGAAGCCAGAGAAAGAGCAGGGTCAGATAGAAGGGCGTTAAGGGAGTGCCCTGCGCTCGCAAGGCCAGCAGCCCTTCACGCATGGCCTGAACGAGCATCACCACGTGACGGCGCGACCGCGCGAGCAGTGCGCTCTTTCCCCCCGCCATCAGAACTGCTGCGATGATGCCTATATCCATGAGTGCGTGGGTTTTCAGCCACGTTTGCATGTCGGAACTCAGCTTAACAGTGAAGCCTGCCTGTTTGAAAAGAGCCTCAAGTTGGCGAAGGCGCGGCGTCATACGGCCATCAGCTTCGCCAAGCATCATTGGCACCTGACGATAGATGGTAGAGTGCACGACATCTCCTTTCCGTACGCCGCCAACGGCTGGAAAGCCAGAAACTATGCGCTTCTGATCAAGCTGCTCAAATTGCCGCATGCCAGCCGGATTGCTGAGCAGAAACAGCAATGTGGGAACCTGAAGATTGGCGGCAAGGATCGGCAAGATGGAAGAAAGCTGGTAGAGTCGTACAGCCACGAGAACGATATCATAGTTATCGGCTGGAGCCAGCTGTTCAACGACGGAAACGCGGGTGGTAGTTCTTCGTCCGGTCGCTGCATCCTCAAGTTGAATTCCATGTGTGCGTAACGAGACCGCCCGTTGCCCTCGTGCTAGCAGCGAGACGTTGTGTCCCACTTCCTTTAGATTGGCAGCATAGACGCTGCCAATCACACCTGCCCCATAGACAAGAATATTCATAGTTCTATCTCCTTTTCTTTTTCTGCTTGAGATATGTCCTCAAAAGCGGCGCAGAGCCAACGCGCCGTTGCGAAAACAGCGTAGCAGATGGTACAATGAGCTTCAATCAGCAATGGAATGGAACGTGTTGCCTATGCAACATGGGAGAAGAAAGTGATGCAAAAGTTCGATGGCGCCACAGATCTAAGGGTTCGTCGCACGCGTAAACTGCTTCAGCAAGCGTTGATCGAAGGGGCTATAGAGAAAGGATTCGCGGCCCTCACGGTGCGCGATATTACCGAGCGCGCCATGGTGAACCGCTCGACGTTTTATCACCACTATCTTGATAAATACGATCTGCTCGAACAGCATCTCAATGAGATATATGAAATGTTAGAAGAGGGAGGAGTCATAGGGAAGGGTCGAAACGCCGGACTCGTCGAGCTACTCAAGCAGATTCAACGGTTTCCCGACTTTTACCGTGTGATGCTGGGTCCACAGGCTGACGCCTTTTTGAGTCAGCGCTTTCGCCAGCAGACGCAGCAGCGTTATCTTGCGTACTTCCATCAGACGTTCCCCGAAGCCACATCTGATCCCGATAGACCGCCGCTCGACCTGAAGTTCACTACGGTTGCCTCAGCTGCATGTAGCGCGCTTGCCTGGTGGCTGGAACAGGAACTGCCTTCCCCGCCTGAACAGTTTGGTCACTGGCTGCAACAGCTCATCTCTGATATCTCGGCCTCCATACTCAAGCCGCAACAATGAGATCCCTTGCCCCCGAAATACCCGCTAAGCCTTAGCGTTGTCTGCCGGTCTGTTAGTACTAAAGACCAATCCTTGTAAGGAAGGCGAGCACAGCCCGCAAGATGATTTGCCGCGTCAAGCTCCCCTACGAGAGGGACAAGCGGGCATGCAGGGCCAGAGGAGCCTTTATCTATCAAATGTGCAAGCCCGCAACGAGAAAGCCGTGCACCTTGATGAACATCTCTTGTCGTCAGGGAACAGAATAAATCCTTTTTTATTGTAGGAGCCGCATTGGGCTTGTCACGAGATGGAAGAGCGGTGTAGGATAAAAGAGAAGAGTTAGTTACTGGTTGGAGAAATTTATGACTGATATTCAATTTGGCTGGGCGCTCAATGTTGGCCCCAGGGAAGGTATGCCCTTCCATCAATTTAACGAGAATTCCCGGCGTCAAATCGAGCTGATGCAAGAGCTGATTGACTCACTCTGGTTTGTCGATCACGTACAATTTAGCGATTCTCCAGTGCTCGAAGGATGGACTGCCTTGACCTACCTGGCCGCCCAATATCCACAGTTTCAGGTGGGACATATGGTCCTGTGCCAGTCGTTTCGCAATCCTGCGCTACTGGCCAAGATGACGGCAACGCTCCAGTATTTAAGCCAGGGACGTTTCATCTTGGGGATCGGAGCTGGCTGGCACGAGGAGGAATATCGCGCCTATAATTTTGATTTTCCTTCGGCTCGCGCGCGTGTAGAGCAGCTTGAGGAGACTCTGCACATTGTGAAGGCACTCTGGAGCGAGAAGCAGGTTACGTTTCAGGGGAAGCATTATGCCGTCAATGCAGCTTATTGTGAGCCTAAACCAGATCCTTTGCCACAGATTATAGTTGGGGGCCAGGGAGCACGAATGCTACAGCTTGTGGCGCGCTATGCCGATGGCTGGAATATTGCCTGGGCAAAGCCAGAGGAGTATCGACAAAAGTTGGCTATCTTTGAGCAGGCTTGCCAGCAAGAGGGACGCGATCCTAAAATAGTGCAGCGGAGCTGGTTTGGGCGCTGTACCTGTGTCTCTTCGAAGGAGGAGGCGGCGAAGCTTGAGGGAACTGGCTTGCTGGGAACGCCTGAGCAGATTGCCGAACAGCTCCAGGCCTATATCGATCTTGGCATAGACTACTTTATGCTCGGCGTCAGGGATGTCTCGGATCTCACGACTGTGGAACTGTTGGCGCATGAGGTCTTGCCCCGCTTCAAAAAGCGCTCACAAGTTTCGTAAAAGGATGCCTCTGAGCGCCAGGTCGGAGCGAACGCGCAACACCTCATAAGTTTATGCCTGGCTTATCTTCTTACCCACCAGGTAATCTCTACATTTTCTGGAGGCTTTAGCTGGATTGCCTCCATACATACGGGAGCTGTTGAGGGCCCGGAGAAGTCAAGGAGGACGTTATGGAATACAAGCACGCATCGTATATTATGGACGCCGAAAATGTTGCGGAGATGGCTCGCCTCATTAAACAGGCTCGTCAGGTCACAGAGGCGACGGACCTGCTTCCCGCAGGAATCAAGCAGGAAGATCTGCATCGTATCCTCGATATATGTTGTGGGCCAGGAGAGTGGGCTCTCGAAATGGGTAAACTGCAGCCTTCTGTACAGATCGAGGGGATCGATATCTCGCAGATCATGGTCAATTATGCACAGATGTGTGCTCAGGAGCAGAAACGCAGCAATGTGCATTTTCGTGTGATGGATGTGCATGAGCTTCCGCTTGATTTTCCTGCTGGTTCTTTCGATCTGATCCACGCACGTTTTCTTGTTGCCTTGATGAAAACTTCCGATTGGCCTGCTTTGTTTGCCGAGTGCCTGCGCCTTCTTCGCCCAGGAGGAAGCATCTGCTGTGTAGAAACTGATGATATGGGAAGCTCGAATAGCCCCTCACTCTACCAGCACCAGCTTTTAGGCGCTCAGGCCATGCGGCAGGCAGGTTATGGTTTTCCTGGCGAGGGCATTTCCCTGGGCCTGATTGCGGCCCTGCCAGATTTACTTGCCAAGGCCGGTTTTAAGGAGGTAGGCCAGGAGTCATTTGAGGTCGATTGTTCCGCCGGCACTCCGGCCCATAAGCCAACCTGCGAGAATTGGACCACCCTGCTCAAATTGTCAGATCCTTTTATCTCCAGCCAGGGCATAGCCACAAAAGAAGAATTAGCTGTGCTCTATGCGCGAATCATGGAAGAGATCTATAGTGATAGCTTCAGTTGCCAGGTTCGCCTGCATCGTCTGTGGGCGCAGAAAACATTTTAATAGCTTTCACCTCTTCTTGCGGGATGGTTTTTATTCAAGGATAGAAGACTGGTTAGCAACCCCTGGGTTTTTGCCAGAACCCGAGGCATGCGACTAGCGTGAGCCCTGTTTTTGGCTAGGGCTTTTGTCGCATGCTAGCGCTGTTCTTTCTTTCACTGACTCGCCCTCTCAGAAAGTCGAGAACAGTGCATCAGGGCTGTGCTCTCATACTATAAGATCGCTTAATCAAGCCGCTCATGCAAGAATGCAATTGTGCGCTCCCAGGCAAGACGCGCAGCCAAGGCATCATACTCAGGGCGATTCTCCTCAAAAAACCAGTGTTTGGTTCCCGGATACGTATAGCTAGTGACTGATCTGCCTGTGGCCTGCAACTCCTGTACCATCTGTGCTACCGACTCTGCTGGCTCAAAGGGGTCATCCTCCGCAAAGTGGCAGAGGTATGCGGCCTGAGCGCGGCTATAGTCTAGCCCTGGATAAGTGGCATAAAAGCTTACGACGGCGGCGATATCCCCGGCCAGGTTGACGGATGTATCGAACGCATAGCCACCTCCCAATGAGAAGCCGATGAGCCCAAGTTTACCACTATTGCCTGAAAGATGGGGCGCATTGTGCTGGTGAAGAAACTGCACTGCTCCTGTTATGTCAGCAATGACTCGCTCCTCATCTTGATTCAGCGCTGAGGCGAATGATTTCGCATCCTCAATCGTTGTGGCTGTCTTACCCTGGTAGAGGTCGGGCGCAAGGGCCACGAAGCCAGCTTCCGCGAGCCGATCACAAACCTGCTGGAACGGCTTTGTCAGGCCCCACCAGGCATGTAGAACTAGCACTCCTGGTCCGCTGCTCTGTTTGGGAAGGGCCAGATAACCGCTGAAGGTTCTTCCAGCGACTTGAAATTCTTTCATACTACTCTCCTTCAAAATACAAGAAATGAGATCCTTCAAGGAACGAAGAAAGCCTGTTTTGAACCGCATTGTCCAAATTTACCCTGACTTTATCGAAGCCATAAACAACGTTCGGCTCCTGTATCTCTCGATACTTGCCTGGCGAGTTGCGCCGGCCTACAACTTATTCTCTTGGGGAGCTGAAAAAGCGGTAACGGGAAAAGATGATCTGGCCCATGGTTAAAGCTGTTATCCCTGAAAAATCGCGCCTTATCAACTTAGCATGTGCAGCCTTTTAAGAATTCGCATCTCTTCCAGCTTATCCCAGGATGGCGATGGTAAGAATGCCTGCGAAGATAAAAACCGCTCCTATCAGGCGCCAGCGCCCTAAACCTTCGCCCAACAGGCGCCAGCCAAGAAACGCACCAAACACAACGCTAACTTCTCTGATGGCCCCTGCGTAACTCACATTGCCCATTGCGTAGGCGTAGAGGACAAGCAGATAGGTCAGCAGCATAAGGATGGCCACGAGAATGATGCGCAGCCAGTTTACTTTCCACTCGGTAGTAATAGCGCGTCGGCCATAGCGCCAGAGGATGACAGGCGTAAAGAAGAGACCTGACAGGCCGAGCACCAGTACGGTGTAGGGTGCGGGTGGCACAAAACGGACGGCAGCACCATCGATGGCGCTATAAATTGAAATACAGACGGCGGTAGCCAGAGCGACGAGAATGCCTTTTGTGCTAAAGCTAGCCTTGCCCAGACGCCCCCAGATAGAGCTACCCCCAACGATAATCAAGCCCAGCACCAGTAGCCCGATACCTACCAGCCCGGCCGGTCGCGGCGGCTCCTGCAGGAAGAGGGTAGCCCAGAGCGCTAAGAGGGCGGGCGCAGTGCCGCGCGCAAGAGGATAGACGAGGGAGAAATCATCAATGTTGTAGGCCCAGGTTAAAGTGATATAGTATAACGCTTCCATGATGGCACTGCTGATCACATAGGGCCAGGCTTGAGCTGGCAACTGCGGGCCAAAAATTGGCACTACGCTGTAAATAAGCGTTCCAATGATCACTCCCCACCAGATAAAGACTTGCTTCAGCCTGGCCTGCTTCACCATCAGGTTCCAGATAGCATGCATCACGGCAGCAGTAAGGACTAAACCAAGCGCAGCTAATGGCATAACGCCCTCCTTAAAGTAAACTAGGCTTTCTAAGTATATACTCTAAAGAGGGGCAGATAGCCAGTACTGTGGGGTTTTTACAACTCCCGCTTCGTCCTCATTTCAGGACCTCGCGTAATTTCACAGCGAATTCGGCTGCATGGGCTCCGTAGCCCCCATGGTCGCCGGGAAAATCGCTGATCTGTGTGCCGAAACGTTCTGCTAATAGGGCCGCTGGACGATAGACAAGCTGGCCGGCCAAATTGTTGCGGGTATCATTGCCGACTGCGAGCACGATACGATCTTTATGCCTCGAAAGTCGGGCCACATCAGGAACATAGCGGGTGAACGGCAGAAGCTCATGAGCGAGGAAAAGTTCCATATTGCCAGCCATTCTCTGCATCGCCTCGGCAACACGAGGCGGTAATTCTGCTTCGGACGGCACAGTAGCGTCCAATCCAACTCCAGCGATCCACTTTTGCATAGCTATCATGGCGCCCTCACGGCGATAGGTATCGTATACATCGTCATGGAAAGCGCGCCATCTGGCCGCGTCCGGGAGAAGTTCGAGTAGGGGCGGCTCATGGGCCACTAGCCTTGATACTAGAGAGGGATGGCGGGCAATTAAATCAAGGGCCACAATAGCTCCTGAACTGGTGCCGAAGACAGCCGCCGGGCCGCTGGCAACAGTTTCCAATAGTCGCTTCGCATCCTCGCTGTGTACCTCGATCTGCTGATCTACTGCTGGCCCATCGAGTGGGCTGCGCGAATTGCCGCGTGGATCATAGGTAACAACTGTGTAGTCTTGAGCAAGGAGATCTGCGATATCCTCGAAGACGCCAGCATCGGTACCTCCGCCAGCGATCATTAGCAATACTGGACCCGAGCCCCGTATTTCGTGTTAGAGTGTTACCCCTGGGAGCTGTAGTCTTTGCGCTATCATTTGCTTCTTCCTCCATTTGCATGAGCGTTAACTTGTAGGCTCTGGCAAGATCCGGCTACTGCACCTTCTTTTGTAAACAAGTCAAGACTATTTCACGGGTTCTTGGAGCACAGAAGTCCTTTGCCAGCAGCTAGTAAACACATTTTAGAACAGATGATCGGCAAGAACTTCTCTTATCTTGCTCTTATTGAGTTATGCTTAATTCTGCCAGCCTGGCCAGATCAGAACTGCTCACGCAACAATCAATGTGGGGATGGAGGCATGAGCAAAAGCTGATTAGTAACCGGGCGGTCTTTGGAATGCGCCGGTCACTTCTGTAATGGCTCTGGCCGTTGCCAGCAAACGGGATTCGCTCCACCGCTTTCCAACGATTTGTATGCCAATAGGCAAGCCGTCCCGATCCTGTTTATAGGGGAGCACGATGGCTGGGTGCCCTGTGTAGTTGAAGAGCGTGCCATGCGCGGCGGTCATATAATATGAGGTTTCCTGGCCATCAACCTGTAATGGCGTGCCGGGTTCGCAGTGTGGAAACGCGGTTACCATTGAGGGGGGACAGAGCAGCACATCCCACTTTGCAAAGAATTGCTCCCAGGCAAGAATAGACTGATCACGCAGGTGAAGCGCCTCCAGATAGTGAGCTAAAGACGTGGGAGGTTTCTGCTCGTGCTTCTCGAAGGCGCCAACCATCATACCAATCAGCTCTCCGGCCCTTGCCAGATCCTGCTGGAGATTGCTGTGAGGCAGGCTGGTTTCTTCAACCGTAGCGCATAGAGGCGTGAGCTGCCTGGCCAACTCCTCAACGGCGGCGCGAATCTCTGTAGCGACAGGGATGCCTGGAAATGTGGATGCTACAGCCACCCGCAAATGCTTGAGCTCAAGCTGAGGGATCCCTTCAATTGGCACGGGCGCAACCTCGATATCCTGTCCGTCAGGCCCGGCGATGATGCCATAGAGAAGGGCCAGGTCCTCGACGGTTCGGGCCATGGGTCCAATGCAGGACATGATGCGTACAGGCCGCGGCCCTGGCAGGCCAGGGATTAAACCGGTGAGAGGAACGCGCTGTTCGGTTGGCTTCAGACCTGCGACGCCACAAAAATGCGCCGGAATGCGGATCGAAGCAGAAAGATCGGTGCCGATTTCAAAAGGCGTCATTCCGGCAGCCAGGGCTGCAGCTGCTCCGCCACTGGAGCCACCCGCTGTGCGTTCGACATTCCAGGGATTGTTTGTACGCTGAAAGATGGGATTGGCGGACTGATAATCTGCAAGCAGCATAGCCACGTTTGTTTTGCCAAGCAGGATACCGCCTGCAGCTTTGAGGCGCGCTGCGACTGTGCTATCTACCTCTGGAATATAATTGGCCAGCGGTGGGAAGCCGGTGGTCGTGCGCATACCCTTCGTCGCCAGGGCATCTTTCAGGGTAAACGGCACACCGTGTAACGGTCCCCAATACTCGCCACGCGCCAGGGCTTCGTCGGCTTGCCTGGCGCGTGCATATGCGTCCTCGGCATCAATAGTAATGACGGCATTTAGCGTAGGATTATAGGCCTCGATCTGGGACAGATGGGCCTTTAGCACTTCGGTGGCTGAAACGTGGCCCGCGCGAATTGCGGCGGCCAGTTGCGTGGTACTGGAGAAAACAATATCCATACTAATGCTCCTGCACGTCTGTTTTTGCAGCTAACAAAGTATTGAAGAAACGCTCAAATTGCTTCATCGCTATCTTGTTGCAGCTTTTGCCGGATCTTGTGAAGGCATCAATCCTGATCACTTTGAGCATTGTAGCATGCTAGGAAGAACAAAGCTTCTTCTATCTTGCGTTTCCCTTGAATTTTGGCTGACCCTGGTTCATGGCAGCGAACTTTATCATCATATGCTCTGCTTTCTGATTTGTTATGCAGAGGACTGCGAGAACTTTTGGCGTGCTGGGCATCTTGACATATTCCCATATTCGAGATATAATCCCATATATGGAAAGTACTGATGGGTATAGCATATCTATGGATCGGCAGATTGCTCAGCGCCTCAAGGATTTGCGGGCTGAACGAGGCTGGTCGCTAGATGAGCTTGCCAGGCGCAGTGGCGTAAGCCGGGCTACGCTTTCCCGCCTTGAGAATGCTGAAGTGAGCCCTACGACCAGCGTCCTGAGCAAGCTATGTGCCGCTTACAATCTTACAATGTCGCGACTGATGCGCATGATTGAGGATGACTTTGTGCCTCTTATCCGTCGAGACAGGCAGGCGATCTGGCAAGATCCGGCCATCGGGTTTAAGAGACGCCTGGTATCTCCGCCGACGCAAACGTTGGCGGCCGAGGTGCTTGAGTGTGAAATTGCCACGGGTACGCGCCTCACCTATGACAGCCCGCCGCGCCTGGGGCTGGAACACTATATGGTTCTGCTTGAGGGGCAATTGGCGGTGAACGTAAATGGACAAACCTATGATTTGCGTCCGGGTGACTGCCTGCGCTATCAACTCTTCGGGGCCAGCGCCTTTGCAACTCCTGAGGAGTGTGCAGCCAGGTATATTCTCTTTATTCTCTAAGCCCGACCAGAGATAGGCGGCTCGTCGCCTTCCGATTTTTGCCATGAACTAGCTTGCCAGATAGACCCGGCGCCAATTTTCGCGGGTACTGGCCGAGCTAGTGTGTGAAAGGGAAAAGTTTTATGTTGAGATTGCGCAGTTACACTTCTGCGGATCAGGAAGCTGTCGAGCATTTGCATATTTCTGTTATTCAGCAGACCGGAGCCTATCTTGGTCGAGGTTCCTGGGATGATGATGTCTATGCTATTGAGGAAGCCTATCTCAAGAATGGGGGAGAATTTCTGGTAGGAGAATGCGATGGTCTTCTTGTTGCTATAGGGGCCTTGAAGCGCACAGGTATAGAGCGGGCCGAGATCAAGCGCATGCGTGTCCATCCTGACTATCAGGGTCGCGGCTATGGCCAGCGCATTCTAGAAGCGCTCGAAGCCCGTGCGCGTGCTCTCGGCTATCGGATCTTGCATCTTGATACCTCGATTCTGCAGACCGCGGCCCAGCGGCTTTACGAAAAAAACGGCTATCACGAAGTTGGTCGGGATATCTACCAGCAGGAGGTTGATAGGGGGAGCTATCAACCTCTTGAGGTGATCCTGTATGAAAAACAATTAGCATAAAATTTAGCGGCCCGGTTTAGCGAAAGTCATTTTCGACTAAATCCGCATTCACGCCAGCTCCGGCCCTACTTCCTGCCGCCGCCGCGATAATGAGTTGCGCGGGCGCATCAAGCGAGGTATCACCGGCAGCATAGACGCCCGGAACGCTAGTCCTGCCAAGCTGATCAATGACGATTCCACCTTGCGCGTTCATCTCACAGCCAAGCTCCGCACCAATGGGGGTAGCCTGGAATAAGTGTGTGAAGACAAAGCCTCCTTCGCGTTGAATCTCTCTCTGATTGGCAAAAATTACTCGTTCCAGCTGTCCATTCTTGCCAACCAGTGCTCTAATTGGGTCCTCTATAACCTGTATCTCTTTTTTGCGCAGCGCTTCTTTTTGCTCGTCTGTCAGAATTTGATGCCCATTTGTGCATATAACGAGATCTCGGCTCCAATTCCATATGAGCTTCGCGTGGAAAGCGTGCTCCTCAGCGATGGCGATCAGAGGCCGATCCCTGAGCTCCCAACCGTCGCAATATGGGCAGCTAAACAGGCTTTTCCCATAAAAGTCATGAATGCCCTCTATCTCAGGGAGCGTCTCTTTCAAGCCTGTAGCAAGGATCACGGTCCTGGCCTGGTATGCTGGCTGGCCAGCAACGACAATTTCAAAAGAGTTCTCCTGCTTATGTACAGCTGTGACGAGGCCCTGCTGGAATGTTGCCGAGGGATATTTGCTGATTTCCTGGTGGGCAAGAGCTCTGAACTCGTCAGGCTTTACTCCATCGCGCGTCAAAAAGCCATGCGACTCCTGCGTTACAGCATTTCTTGGCTGATTGGCGTCAAAAACTATCACACTTCTTTTGGCTCGACCCAGCACAAGCGCAGCATTTAAACCCGCCGGTCCGCCGCCGATAATTGCACAATCAATCATCATAGTTTACTATCCTCTCCTTTTTAAAGACTTTATAGACTCTAGATATCTATAATGCTGAGAAAAAAATATGTGATAAGAGAAGCCACGAAATACAGGCCGCCTTGCAGACCACCTCTGCTTGCTTTCACCTATTTTAGTTCTCGCCTTACTATTATAGACTCGATGAGTCCATAATAGAACATCTGGGAGATATTGTCAAGGGAAACTATCTGGCAAAGTTGCCGCACTGGCTTGAAATATGGGCATGTGTGTATCTCTCAAGGGGCATAAAGAGACAGCTAGCGAGTTGCTAACTGCCTCATGAGCTTTGCGTTAATACGATAGGCATGATAGGTCAAATATGGGTCTATCGCATCAAGAGGGAAGGATCAGGCGTTTCGCTGCGCTTCCCAGAGTTGAACGTTGTTGCGCATCTGGGCGATATGCACAAGCGTATGTTCAGTATATGTTTGTAGCAAATCGTCGAGGCTCAGCTCACCATTTTCGGGATGCTTGACCGTATTGCGCCAGCTACTTTCTGGCAAGAGCGTGAGCAATTGATACGTCGTGAGTCGCAGTAAGCTGAAGAGATTGAGGGCATCTTCAGGGCTTTGTTCAGGGTAATGAAGCTGCTCAGCAAACTGCTCCTGGTCATAGAGACCGACTGTAGAGCCCGGTTCGGCAATTGCTTTGCGTATGCGGATAAAACCGTTGGCCTCGGCATCGGCGAGATGAATAATGATTTCATGGATGCTCCATTCATGTGGGGCGGGTTTAAAGTGCCAGGCCTGACGCGGAAACGTCTCTAGTGCCTGGCGAACCTCATCATAGGCCTGCGAGTAACGCTGAAGGAGCGCCTGTCGTTCTGTTACCATAGTCCTTACTATCCTTGCTTGATTAATTTATGACTAACCTCTTCTCTTGAAACGAACGGGCAAGCCAAAACGTCCCGTCTACAGAGGCGTGCTATACTATACTATCCTCTATTTGGGAGGATTTGTGCAAAACTCATAAAGGCTTTTTGCCAGGAAAAAGCTGTTAGAGTTATATTGTTTTATAACATTTTGTACTTTGGGAAAGGAGTGCGTTAATGGCAACCGCTGGTGATGCACCCAGCTTTGAGCGGGATATCAAGCCGCTATTTCGCGAAGATGATCGAGATGCCATGGATTATGTGTTTGACCTCTGGAAATATGAGGATGTACGCGCAAATGCGCAGAACATCCTCGAACGCATAGAAGATGGTTCAATGCCCTGCGACGAGGAATGGCCTGAAGAGCGCCTTGAGCTTCTGCGCCGCTGGATTGAGACTGGCATGTCGGCCTGAATCTCTTTGCTTGCTCAACCACTACAATGGCTGAGCAAGCAACGGAAACTTCAAGCTGTTGGATGCGCCAGGCCAGTTGTATAGAGCGAGTCATGTAGGTTATAATTATTATGTGAGATGTTTGTTTGCTCTGCTTTGATCTGCAAGTAAAAGTTTAAGAAGAGATAAGAAGCTTCCCTCTCAAGCTTGCTAAGGGCAAATAGATCTCAGAGACAATAGATCTTATAAAATACTAACTGTCAACGTGTGCTAGGGGAGCCTGGTGCAGCCAGGCTGAGAACGCCACCGTTATGTGTGGGGACCCTTTTGTGAACCTGATCTGGATAATGCCAGCGAAGGGAATGCAGCCGTTATGAATTACTATCAGACCGCATTGTTGCGACGAAATCAGCTCTTCAGCCCTTCTATTACTCTTTTACGAGCCTGCGTCTCTTCCCTCCCCTTTTATTGGCATATTGCGATCGCTGCTATGGTTAGTAAAGGTCTGACCGGCAAGGTAGATAGCTCGTCAAACTGTAAGCAGATCTTCAGTTTGTATTCACCGAAGCAACTTGAAACGTGCTCGTTTAGAAAGGCGAAGAAGAGATGGAAGATAACCTGAAAATTGGCGAACGTGAGTTTCAGTCGCGCTTGTTGCTGGGAACTGGAAAGTATCGTAGTTTTGAGGAGATGCAAGCGTCTTTGGCGGCAAGTGGAGCTCAAATTATTACTGTAGCCTTGCGCCGCCTTGATCTCTCGCGGCCCCAGGAGCCGGGATTGCTTGATTATATTGATCCTGCTCGCTATGTGATTCTGCCCAATACCGCTGGTTGCAAAACTGCCGAAGAGGCTGTGCAGACCGCCCGCCTTGCCGCCGCTATGGGATTGCCGCGCTGGGTTAAATTAGAAGTTATCCCTGATCCTCGCTACCTGCTGCCCGATCCTCTGGCTACCCTGGAGGCTACTAGAATTCTTGTCGCCGAAGGCTTCGACGTCTTGCCCTATATCAACGCTGATCCCGTACTTGCGCTGCACCTGCAAGATGCTGGGGCTGTCACGGTTATGCCGCTGGGCTCACCGATTGGTTCTGGGCAAGGCTTGCTGAATCTCCCCCAGATCCAGATTATTATTGAGCAGGCACGTGTTCCGGTTGTGGTAGACGCAGGTATAGGAGCGCCATCAGATGCCGCGCTGGCTATGGAATTAGGGGCCGCTGCTTGTTTGATCAATACAGCGGTGGCGCAGGCCAAAGATCCTTTGCAGATGGCGCGTGCTATGAAACTTGGTGTAGAGGCTGGCCGGGCCAGCTATCTGGCCGGTCGTATACCTCGTCAGCCATACGCCTCGGCTAGTAGCCCGACCAGTGACCTGGCCGTAACCGCCAGTTAAGCACCAAATGCTTCAATCTGGTAAATGCCTGAAGGCCGATCCTTATAGTAGCTGCAGGATGCGGTGGTGAGTATATTCTCGATCTCTTGAGCTGTAGGGCCTTCCCGACATGGTGAAGTAGAGAGGCTTCAGGAAGATGAGTTGTAATGAGTAAGCTGCAACTAACCTATCCGGTTTTGTGCCTGGTGACCGATCCAGACATAACTAATCTCTATGAAAAGGTAGACGGAGCGTTAGCCGCAGGGGTGACTATGCTGCAGTTGCGTGGGCATGGGCAGAGTGCACGCGAGCTCTATAAACTTGGCCTGACGCTGTGTGCCTTGTGCCAACGCTATAACGCCACCTTTATCGTCAATGATCGCATTGACGTCGGGCTGGCGTGTGGCGCTGACGGTTTTCAGCTAGGTGTGCGCAGCCTGCCCCCTGGCACGGTACGCCGGCTTGTTGGCGAGCGCTATTTACTCGGAGCCTCGATTCACACTACACGAGAGGCGCTACAGGCAACTGCCGATGGAGTTGATTTTTTGCTGGCTGGGACCATCTTTCCTTCGGCCTCGCATCCTGGGGATTTGCCTGCCGGTCCCGCCCTGCTTCGCTCGATCAGGGATTGTGTACCCAATCTCCCATTACTGGCAATTGGAGGCATTACCCATCTGAATGCGAAGCAGGCTATAGAAGCCGGGGCCTCTGGTATTGCGGTTATCTCCGCGATCCTGGCGGCAGAGGATATTGAGCAAGCTGTCGGCTCCTTGCGGGCAGCTATTCATCGAAGCTTAGAGAATAACGGAAAGGGACAAGATGAGCGAGAAGGCTCAGGAAGCGAGTGAGGCCATCACGATTATTGCCAATGGTCAGCCACATACGATCGAGGCTGGCTGTAGCATTGCACACTTTTTAGCGACGTTGCATATTCGGCCCGAATATGTAGTGGCGCAGCTGGATGGCGCGATTGTGCCACGCAATGTACTTGATAAAACGCTGCTGATGGAAGGTCAACGCCTGGAAATCGTTACGATGGTTGGTGGTGGCTAACTTCTCGACAAGCGTACCATGCCAGGCAAGAGGCAAAGTCGTTTCTACTATAATAGATTATTGAGTTAGCAGAAAAAATGCGCAGGGTTGTCAGGTTCTGGAGCATCTAAAGGAGAAAGACTATAAGGAGGTTTACCTACTTTGTCCAGTCGCTTTCCGCATTCCAGAGCGAATCAGAACCAGGAACATTTTGCTCTATGCACAACTCACACTATCCCTCAAGCTTCCCTTACTGCCCAGCTAGAGGAGCGTATCGCAACGGCATATCCACGGCTTTGCCGTCTTGCCCAGGCCACTGGCGTTCCCTCTAATGCTGTTGAGGATGTAGTACAAGAAGCCTTGGTCGCTGCGTGGCAGCATTTGGATCATCTGCGCTCTCCAGAGCGTTTTGATGCGTGGCTAGACCGTATTTGTCGTAATGCTGCCTACCAGTATCATCGTAGGCAGCCATTGCATGAGAAGCTTTTCGCCGAACATCCCGAAGGCGACCTGGCCCTTGCCTTAGATAGTTCTCATTCTAGCGGCTGTGATCCTGCTGAGGAGTATGATAGCCAGGCCTTGAATGCGCTCCTTGAGCGCGCTTTGAGCTTATTACCTGCGGAAGCTCGCCAGATATTGGAAGCCCATTATCTTGTGGAGGTTCCTCAACGGGAACTGGCGCTTCGCTTAGGTATTACAATCAGCGCTTTGGAGTCTCGCCTGCACCGTGCGCGCGGATCTCTACGTCAGGTGCTTTGCAATGATCTGCAAGCAGAGGCCATTGATTTTGGCTTGCTTTCTGCTCAGGAAACGCTTTTGACCTGGCGCCAGACGCGTCTATGGTGCCATTTATGCGGACAGCATCGGTTACTGAGCGCTTTTGAGTCTTGTGGGCAGGGAAACATCAACTTCCGCTTGCGCTGCCCACAGTGCTGGCCTCGCTTCGGTCTCGATGCCCTCGATAGCAATGGTATAACTCACCTTGGGGAAGTACGTTCTGCGCGGCCTGCACTTAAGCGTACGATGCGAAGCCTGATTACCCATTTCAGCCAGGCGCTGCAGATGGGATATGAAACATGCTCGTGTTGTGGATCATCTGCTCAGGTGCGGATAGTGAGTCCAGGTGAGGGATCATTTCCCCTTCCCCAGAAGTTTTGGCTGCGTTCAGATTGCCCTATCTGCGGACCTCGCTTGAACACGCTGGATGACGTAGTGTGCTGGTCCAATCCGTCGCTGCAAAAGTTTATCACTGTGTATCCACGTCATATTACGGAACCTGATGCCGTGGTGAACTATGCTGGCCAGGAAGTGATTCGCTTTAGCTTCATCTCAGTGACCAGTACAGCACGCCTGAGAGTGTTGGTCCAGCGAGAGACGCTGCAAGTTCTGACGGCCTTCCAGGAATAGTCCTATCTATTCCTGAGCCATGCTAGAAAATTACGATAACTCTTCTCTTATCTAGCATATCTGTCTGCCTTTTTTCTGAAGGGAAACTTATCATGGAAAAGTATGAAGCCCTCATAAGCCCACGCCTGGCCGCTTTGCAGTCAGCTCTTGAAGCTGGAAACACTACAGCCTTGTCCGCTTTCTGGCGCGAAATGAGTCTCCAGGAAACTCCTCTAATTGAGCCTATTGAGCATGATGAGCAGCGCTGCCTTGTCACGTTTCTGTGGCGTGCCAACGAAGAGACTGACAATGTGGTGCTTATTAGCCCGCTCAGCGACTATTTTGGGAAGCGGCGTATCGCCAATAATCAAATGATACATCTTGCTCACACTGACCTGTGGTACAAAACATATCAAGTGCCTATCGCTGTACGCGTTGGCTATCTCTTTTCGCCCAATGATGCGCTGATTGAGGAAGAGGAGCGACCCGATTGGATGGCCTGGATGGCAACACGCTACCTAGATCCTCTCAATCCACTGTGCTATAGCATTCCCAGAGACGAAGAGGACCCTGATGACCTGGATCTGCACTATTCCGTCCTTGAGCTTCCTGGAGCTGCTCCCGAGGCATGGATCACAGTCTGGCCAGGCAGAAGAGCCGGGAAGGTAGAGCCGTATCGCCTGCGGAGCGCAATTCTGGAAAACGAGCGTCGCATCTGGGTATATACCCCGCCTGAATACCTTCCGGAGCTTAGTCCCTATCATCTGCTCGTCCTCTTTGACGGCTTGAATTATCTCGATCCAATCCCAACACCGACTATTTTGGATAACCTGATAGCTGAGGGGCGCATTCCGCCCCTGATCGCCGTGCTTGTTGATACGTTTCCCTCTGAACGGCGCAACCGAGAACTGCCTTGCTACCTTCCGTTTGTCAAGTTCTTAACTCAGGAAATGCTGCCCTGGCTTGGCGAGCGATATGCTATTACTGCTGATCCTGATCAGACGATTGTGGCGGGTTCGAGCTACGGGGGATTGGCTGCAGCTTTTGCCGCCTTCTCGGCACCCACAACATTTGGCAAGGTACTTTCCCAATCTGGAGCGTTCTGGTGGGCGCCAACTGACGAGATAGGTGGCGATCCGCAGGAGGTCCGGCAAAAACTAAAGGAGCCTGAATGGCTCACGAAGCAATTTGCCCTGCACGAAAAGCTTAAGTTGTCCTTTTACCTGGACGTGGGCCGGCTAGAGACTGAAGAAATGGTTGTTAATCAGCATCTGCGCGCTGTCCTGGAGGCAAAAGGATATCCAGTTCACTATGCCGAGTTCAGTGGCGGTCATGAATATTTGAGCTGGCGTAGAACGCTTGCAGAGGGGCTAATCGCACTGCTGGCCCGCTAAGAGAGGTGTGTAAATGGGAAACACTTTGCCAGCGGATGAACCAATGAATATAGCAGGGCAGGTTGTATACAAGTCAGGACCTGCCCATAAACTTCCTAGCGGGCAAGTACAGAAAAAATGCGCTGTGGGAGGACGTAGACAGTGATGCGTTGCTCCTTAAGCACATTTTCAGGAGCGTCTGTGCCCAGATATTTTCTGGCCAGGGTATTCACAAAAGTCGTGTCAGTATCGTCTTCAATGCGCGCAACTTTGCCACGAATCTCCAGGTAGTGATAGGAATCGTTAGGATCAATGATTGAAAGAGCTACCCTGGGATCGCGCTGCACATTGCGGAACTTCTGCCGCGTTGACGTTAAGCTGAATTTGATATAGGTCCCGTCCCATTCGAACCAGAGCGGCGAATTATGCGGTTCACCCTGCGGGCCAAGCGTGGCCATACTGGCTAGTGCTTTTACCTGCGTTTTTAACAAAGTTTGCTCTTGCGTAGATAGAACGCCCATTATGCTTTCTCCTCTTTGCCTTTCTCAGTCTAATAGAGAGAAGGGCCAGGCACTCTCAATGCTTGAGAATACCTGGTATCCTGATGTCAGGCAGACTTTCACAGCTACCGCCCATAACTATACACATTGACATCAATGTTAATGTCAAGCGCTAGCCAGCCCGCTACCTGGTGAGATCGCCGCCACGCCTGCAGGTGAAAAGCTCATCAATGGTCAAATAGCGTAAGCTTTCCGTGAAGTTGCAGGTGTGGACCAGTGAAGCATTCCAGCATCTCAAAGAGGAGAAGATATATTGGGGTAGACTCTCTGCAGAGAGCGTCACATGTTCATCAGTCCTTACGTGTAATATGCTCGGGTTTGACATAAATAATGACCCGCTGTATCTCTGGCGGCTCGTAGGGATATTTTGTCCCCAGATATTTTTCGGCAAGAGTATCGACAAACGCCTTGTCGGTATCGTCTTCGATGTGTTCGACTTTGCCACGGATCTCCAGGTAGTGGTAGGGATTGCTGGGATCAGCGATAGAGAGGGCGACCCTGGGGTCACGCTGCACATTGCGGAACTTCTGCCGACTTTTCGTAAGGCTGAACTTGATATATGTACCATCCCACTCAAACCAGATTGGTGTATTTTGCGGCTCGCCACCAGGTCCAAGCGTAGCGATATGGGCAAGTGCTTTTGTCTTCAACATGTCTAGATCTTGTTCTGGAATAATGCTCATAGTTTCCCTCCATGCCTTCTTGAGCAAAGATAGTAGTTATTGCATGGGCATTTCATATGCCTATCATAGACTACCACCTATATGGCCCGGTCGTCTCCTCACCCTTTGTTCTTGGTGTGCTTTAGAGGCATAGTTCTTGCCAGGCTCTCTGTAGATACCCTGCTTGACGTACTGTCCAACTTCTCTTACGCTACAGAAGACTTCTCAGAGAGTTTGAGACAATCAAGGAGTGAAAAAAGCCATGGATAAGCGAGTACTGTTTGATTTTGAAATAGCATTTACCAATGGTGGGGGAATTCAGGGAAAGGATTTTCGCCTGGATATCGCCGGAGAAACGATCTCCGATCAGGCATTGGCCGATTATCTAGTGCAGGATATGCGCTTACTGATGGTTGGCAGCGTTAAGATCCTGAATAAACAGATTATAGAGGAGAAGCACAAGCGTAGACCTATCGATGAAGCATCTGGTACAGCCCATCTCATAGACCTGAGCCATACAATCGAGCATGGCCTGGTGACCTATAAAGGTCTTCCGGCGCCGATAATCTGTGATTATCTCAGCCGGGAAGAATCGCGAAAGACTTATGCCGAAGGAACAACGTTCCAGATTGGCAAAATTGAGATGGTTTCTAACACAGGCACATATTTGGATTGTCCTTTCCATCGCTATGCTGATGGGAAGGATCTGTCAGAGGTAGGTCTTGAGCGGCTCACTGATCTGGAAGGGATTGTAGTTCGCGCAAACTACCATGAGACGCTGGACATTGATGCCAGCTTTTTCCAGGGCAAGGAGCTGAGAGGAAGAGCTGTACTTGTGCATAGTGGCTGGGATCAATACTGGACAACCGAGAAATATTTTGAGCAGCACCCCCACCTGACGGAAGATGCTGCCCGCTATCTGGTTGCTTGTGGCGTCAAGCTCGTCGGTATTGACTCAGTGAATATTGATGACACCCGGGGAAAAAGCAGGCCAGTGCATTCGCTCCTGCTCAAGGAAGAAATTCTGATTGTTGAGCACTTGCGAGGCCTGGAACTGTTGCCCGATGAGGGCTTTACCTTCAGCGCTCTTCCGCCCAAATTTAAAGGGGTCGGCACGTTTCCGGTAAGAGCCCTGGCGAAAATCAGGTAAAGCAGCGAGCGGATTCCAGGTGCAGAGCTAAGTTAGCCTTGACCTGGAATATCTGCCCTTAGCCAACTTTGCGGCTGGAAATCGCCGATCGTGCCTCTCCCGCTGGTGAGTCGTCGTTACTCAAACCAAAGGAAATTATGCGGGTAGGAGTAATACGCAATATCTCTGGAGCAAAATACTCCAAAATTTCTTTTCCTCCTGTTGCTAACCCCTCCACAGTCCCGCGTACCTCAACCATGCGCATCTTGCCTGGGGATAACATATCATCAACGACAAAGGCCGCGCGTCCGTGACGTACCGAGTCGCGATACTTCTTCGTGTGTATCAAGGTTTCCCCGCCAATATCGATGCTCTCATGTTCAGGATTGTAGCGAAAGGTCACCGGCACAACATGGAGCTCGCCAGTTGGACTAACCGTAGCTAGTCTACCAAAGCGTTGACTCTGTAAATAAGCGATTTCCTCCGGGGAAAATTTGCCCATAATTTGCCTCCTTTATTCGCGCATTCCCTCTCGAAAGAGGGGAATTAGCAGCTTATTGAGATATTTCGCTAAGTGGTTGGGTAGGTAGTGTAATGGCGACCGGGCGTGCGCAATGGCAGTGTTTGGCCTCTGGCAATTGCGCGGGCTGCGCTGGAGTTTTGTGCTCGTACAGTGTCAAGAGGGCCAGTAGGGCTGCCAGGAACGCAGAGCCTATGCAGACAAACACTCCGGCTTGAAAGCCTCCAACCAGGGCATTTTGAATATTCTGCAGGCCATGAGAGCTTGTCTGGAGGAGAACTGCAGAGCGAGCGCCAATCGCCGTAGAAACCAGGGCCATACCCACGCTGCCCCCGATCTGCTGGCTGGTATTGATGAGCCCGGAGGCCAATCCCTGTTCATCGGAAGCGACCTTACTTGTTGCGGCGACAAAAATTCCTGGCATAACGCAACCAAAGCCCGCGGCCAGGAAGAGTATTCCTGGGAGCACGATACCTATATAGCTGCTCCCCGCACTGATTCTCGTCAACAGAAAAAGCCCCAGCATGACGATGAGCAGTCCCCCTATCATCAACCAGAGCACACCGACGCGCGCAATCTGGCGCGAGACGATATTGGATATGATCATCAACGTTAGAGCCATAGGGAGAAATGCCAGGCCAGTAGCCAGCGCAGAATAGTGGAGGGTTTGCTGCATATAGAGGGTCAGAATAAACAGAAGAGGGACAAAGGTAGCTGCCGTAAAGAAATTTACTATGTTTCCACCAGTCAGATTGCGCAGGCGAAAGATACTGAGATTGACCAGCGGCTCACGTGAACGCCTTTCTACCAGGACAAAGGCCAGCAGAAAAAGGACGCTCAGCAGCAATAAAAGCAGTTCGGGCCCCGAGATCCAGCCCAGATGGTTTCCTTCGGCCAGCAGATAGACCAGCGCCACCAGGCCTGCCGTCACCAGGAACGCGCCAAGCACATCGATATGTTTGTGCTCTGTAGGCGTGGTAGTCTCGGGCAAGAATATCGGTGTGAGTATGAGCGCCAGCAGACCGACCGGGACGTTGACAAACATGACCCAACGCCAGCCGGGACCAGCCACAAGTAGTCCTCCCAGCAAAGCACCTATCGCAAAGCCTAGAGAGCTGATCGAGCCGGTAATGCCAAACGCACGATTGCGCTCCGGCCCTTCTTCAAAGAGAGTTGTGATCAGAGAAAGGGTTGTGGGTGCCACCAGAGCCGCTCCCAGACCTTGAATGCCGCGGATCACAATAAACCAGATTCCCGAAGGGGCAAATCCTCCGGCTAGAGATGACAGTGAGAACAGTGCCAGCCCGCCCATAAAGAGCCTACGGCGGCCAAAAAGATCTCCGGCCCGCCCACTTAATAGCAGAAAGCTGCCGAAGGTGAGCGAGTAGATACTTACGACCCATTGCAGATCGGCAGTTGAAAGGCCAAAGTCGTGCTGCATCGATGGCAGCGCAACATTCACGATTGAGGCATCAAGAATAACCATGAAACGAGCCAGACACAGGAGGACAAATGCAAGGTGCTGCTTCTGTATGCCCTGGGTTTCTGGCTTACTCACCGAGGTGATCATCAGGTATCCTCCTGAAATAAACAATAGCCGGCAGTTGCTTCCGTATACCTTGCCAGCAGCTAGATCCAGTTTTGCCACTGGGATAGGTAAGTCCCTGCTGTGAAAGGTGTATGAGAAGTTGCGGGAAAAGGCTGCGGAGCGCTATGAGATTGCTGATTTGCCCTGATTTTTGCAGCCTTTTCGCTATAAAAAGTGACCTGTGCTCACGTTTTGGGCAAGCGACAAAAGGGTGAATAGCTCGCGACCTGAAAGGCGCGACTAAGGGCCAGGAAACCAACCTAGCTCTGGCCCTTAGAGCTCAAGCACTACTTATGAGAAATGCTTTGTCTCATCAGAGGCCAGATCGAACCGGCCTCTGTGGCATACTCATCCTTCTACGCCCATCGATTGCCGCTTAACTATTAGCTCGCTCGTAGAGATAAACTACCTCATAGGTATGGGGATCGATCTGAGTGGCGTTCTGATTAAAACGATTGAAGTCTTCGCCATGTCTCTTGAGAAAGTCTTCGAAGTTGGTATCGGTTTGCCAGTGGGCGTAGTTAATGACGCGGGTGCCGTCAGTACTTTTATGCAGGGCAGCGCCTATGAAGCCGGCTTCATCTTTTATCTCCTCAGTGAATTCAATCCACTGATCGACGAGCGCCTGTTGCTGCTCGGGTTTGGTATCAAAGACGTTAATCAACGTTACCTTGTTGCCATCTCTGGTGATAAGCATGTTTTTCCTCCTCTGGAAAATAAATGATAGTCAAGTGACGAAGCAGAAAGATGGGAACAAATGTGAAATCTGGGCACTGGCAGCTGCAGTCATCAGAAACTATCTTCCTGTCGTTGCTACTTCGGACTCACCTTATTAAGCGATGGATTGGTGAGCCACGTTGGGAAGCCTTATGTACCCACCTTTCATGCTGTGTTCAAAGGAAGCAGCCATCAGTGAAAAACAGTAATGATGAAACCAATATAAATTTGGAAGAAAATATAGGACGCTTATCCACGTGGACGATATATCCAGGCGTAGAGCAGAT
Source organism: Ktedonosporobacter rubrisoli (assembly GCF_004208415.1). Taxonomy (GTDB): domain Bacteria; phylum Chloroflexota; class Ktedonobacteria; order Ktedonobacterales; family Ktedonobacteraceae; genus Ktedonosporobacter; species Ktedonosporobacter rubrisoli. The sequence continues at coordinate 2,592,101 of NZ_CP035758.1, forward strand.
CTTTCATCGTCTCTTGCAGGATATGTTTGATGCGATCCGCTCCTCCAGCGATACGATTCGCCATACCCAGGGTAATAAGCCCATGAATCAGGCCCCGCCGAGCTTCCACCAGGTCTCTGAGCTCTGGCACCTGAACTCCCTTGGCCTCAGCCCATTGCTGAAGGGCTTCGCGTGCCAGGGCAAAACTTTGTTTGACCTCGACCGGGGTATCAGGATGTCCATACACACCATAAGAAATCCCGGCTAATCCATGCATCACCTGATACAACTCAGGGGCACGAAAGGCAAAATCCCAGTAAGCCTCGGTCATAGCGAGCAGGCGCGCTTCGGGATCATCAGTTGAGGCAAAGGCTACCTGCATCTCTACCACCATTTGCTCATAGCCTGAGCGTAAGAGCGCGAGCAGAATTGCCTCCTTATTCTCAAAATATTCGTAAAGAGTAGATTGGCTATATTCTACGCGCTCAGCCACTTTCCGTGTGGTGACCGACTGCCAACCTTCCTCGGCAGCAATCTGCCGGGCTGCAGCAAGAAATTTCTGCCGCAACTCTTGCTTTTCCCGCTCCCGACGTTGTTTAACACCCATTATTTCGAATAACTCACTGATTAATATCCGTTCAATGATTATTCACTGATCAGCTATCGGTAATAGTATAGGGTATGATTGCTTGGTTTGTCAAGAGGAAAATGGAGCTATTATCGCTGTATGGGGGCACTTACGCATTTATTCGTATACTTAGTGAAGAGAACTCGCTTTAGTAGTAATTCAGGAGAATAAGAGGCAATAGTAGGCTTTGCGCTAGCAGAAAGGTGTCAGATCTCTTTGTGAGAAACGTTCTGCTTGCGAGACACACCTGGCTCTGCTATATTCACACGAGGGATGTTTGGGGGAGTTGGGTGTGAAAAGTGTAAGCGGAGAGGATGGTATGCCGAAATTACCAACATATGTGCTGCGCTGGTTAGCGGAAAGCCAGTGCTACGAGCTGACCAGGAATGGAGATGCTGCACAACGCTTTGCGCGAGAAGGCGGGCCCGCCTGGGTTCATTTTCTAGAAACGCATACCTCCTTTGCTTTTCAGGGGCAAGAAGGTAGGTTATCGGTTATCAAAGAAACGCGCCGCCGAGGTTCGGGATACTGGTATGCATATCACACAGTGGGCCGGCGCACCGTTAAACGCTATCTGGGAAGTGCGGGTAATGTAAGCATAGCGAGCCTGGAGGAGGCCGCTAGTATCCTCAATCGATTGGAACTTAGCCCAGCAGCAGCACAGGAGCCAGAAAGAGCAGAGTCGCGCGCTGCTCATTCCACCGCACTGCTCCTGCCGAAATTGCAGCCTCCGCGCCTCCCCTCTTCGCTGGTTGCGCGGCCACGCCTGCTGGCTCGCCTGGATAGCGCACTGGAGCGCAAGCTTACCCTGCTTGTGGCCCCCGCTGGCTTTGGCAAAACTACCATCGTCAATCAGTGGCTACACGAGCGACAGGCGTGCAACTGGTCAAGCTCGCTGGCCTGGGTCTCGCTCGATAGAGATGAGAATGATCTGATTCGCTTCTGGCGTTCAATTATCACGGCTTGCCAGGCCTTCCAGCCGCGTCTGGGGCATGAAACGCTAGCGCGCCTGCGCGAAGCCACCCAACCTCCCTTCGTCGCCAAGTCGCCACAAACAGCCCTGACTCCCTTGCTCAATACACTTGCCCAACGGCCAGAGGAAGGATTACTCGTCCTTGATGATTATCACGTTATTGAGGAACCGGCTATCCATGAGACGCTGACCTTCTTCCTCAACTATCTTCCGGCAACGTTTCATGTCCTGCTCCTCTCACGTAGCGAGCCGCCTCTGCCTCTGCTACACTGGCGTGCCAGAGGGGAGCTTGCCGAATTGCGTACAGCCGACTTGCGTTTCTCTGCGGCGGAAACAACTATCTTTGCTCGGCGCGCTTTCTCTGTTCAGCTTTCCGATGCAACTCTCAGGCAACTTACTGCTTCCCTGCAAGGCTGGGTGGCGGGTCTACGTTTGCTCTCTTTCTCCCTTACTGGCCAGAACTCGCCGCAAGAGCTCGAACGTGCCCTTGCCTCTCTAGTGCAGCACCCTACGGCGGATCACAAGCAAGAGGGGGCGAGCGAGCGCTCCCAACTGGCGGCCTCACAAGGTCCGCTAAAGCTGGGAGCTCTAGATATGCCGACTAATGGGGGCTCAGATGAGCAGGCTCATTTAGCATCTCTCTATCAACCCCTGCTTGACTATTTTATAACCGAGATTCTTGATGGGCAGCCGCAAGATTTGCAGCACTTTCTTTTGCAAACGAGCGCTCTTAGTCGTCTAAGTGCTCCGCTCTGCGATGCTATCCTGGGCAAAGGGGATAATGCTGCGCGCCTTGAGACTATGGCCCTGGCCGGATTGTTTCTGGAAGCATTGCCCGGTCAGGGAGGTTGGTACCGCTTTCACGCGCTGGTAGCCGAGGCTTTGCGCCGGGAGGCCATCCGGCGTCTGGGCGAAGCTGAATTACAGGCTCTATTGCAGCGAGCGAGCCGTTGGTATGAGCAACATGAGATGTTTGAGGAGGCGATAGAGGCGGCCTTGCAGGCTCCTGATTTTGAGTACGCAGCCAGGCTGATCGAGCGTGGAGGCAAGGGCGGCGAGATCAGCGAGCAGTACACGGTGCGCCGTTGGCTTGAGTCGTTGCCAGAGAAGATATTGCATGCCCATCCAATGCTCTGCTGGCTGGCCGCGCTTTCGCTCCGTATGCTCCCGGAAGAGGCCTCCATCCCTGCTACTGTCAACCAGCGCGTAGAAAGGCTACTACACATAGCTGAGGATAGCTGGCGTAAGCAAGATGATCAGGCCTCTCTTGGTTTGATTGCCGTCTTCCACGCCCTGAGCTGCTGGCGCTCAGGACAATTTTTTCAGGCCACTGAATACGCGGAGCAGGCCCTTGCTTTACTCCCTCCTGGCGCGCAGGAACGGCATAGCCAGACATGGCGTGGCATCTGTACGTTCATAGTAGGAACTGGCCTTATGTATGAAGGCCGCTTTGCGGATGCGCGTACCTCCTTCCTGGATGCGTACGCATACTGCAGCGAGCGAACTATGCGCATCTTACACCGGGCCTATTGGTGCTGCTGGGCGCATGTAACTATGTTCTGGGTGAACTATACCAGGCCCATGAATACTATCGGCAAGCGCTTTCTCAGGCGCGCCAGCACGAGGATCGTGAGATCACGGTCAGAGCCTTACTGGGTCTGGCGGGCATACATTTTGCCTGGAATGAGCTAACCCTGTGTGAGCAGCAAGCCAGCGAAGCCCTTGCGCTGGCCGCAGAGGAGTTAGCGAACCTGCATAGTGATGCTGCTTTGCAGCTCGTGCAGATTGCCGAGGCGCGCGGGCAGATTACTCAGGCCCAACAGCAGCTTGCCAGACTCGTGGCACGTCTGCAAACGGCGAGTAGGCCCGAGGCAGCCCAAAGGCTTACTGATGCGCTGCTTTTTTCGGCGCGCCTGGCGCTGAAAACCGGTGATGTACGAATGGGGCAACAAATTCTCGCAACGCCGGCTCTTCAGAAACAAACAGCGGCTCAGCTTGTGCGGGGGCGTCTCTTACTTATCCAGAACAAATCTTACGAGGCCTTGCATGAGCTGGAGCACCTGCAACCCGCGCCTGGCGAATGGCGTCTTGCTGTGGAGATCCACATCTTGCTGGCCCTGGCCCATATCTCCTGTCAGCAGGAGCGCCAGGCCAGAGAGCAACTGTGGCAGGCGCTCCAACTCGCCCTTCCCGCAGGTTTGACGCGTATCTTTCTTGCTGAGGGGAAGGCCTTGCTACATCTGCTGCGCCGGATGGTGCCGGTGCTTGATAACGCCGAATTGCGCTCTTATGCCCAGCGCATCTTACGCGCGTCCGCTTTGCGCGAGGAACAGCAGCGTGCTATTAAGCCGGCTTCTTCTACCGATCTACTTGTACGACCTCTCTCTCTACAAGAACAGCGTGTCTTACGTTTGCTCGTGGCTGGAAATACTAACCAGGAGATTGCGCACGAGCTTGTGATCACGATCAACACTGTCAAGGACCATGTAAAGCATCTCTATCGCAAACTGGGTGTGAGCAATCGCCTGCAAGCCAGCGAGATGGCGCACCGTCTGCATCTCCTCGATACCTGAGCTTACTCCATACAAACCTTCGATAGGACTACCCGTGGAACCACCCGTCAGGAGGATGTGACCTTCTCTGCCTTGCGCTAGACTCTCCGTAGATTTGTAAAGTAATGCATAGTTGGGATGGAAAATGTTCTATCTCGGCAAGATGTCGGATTTAAAGGAGAATGTCTTATGCGCCGGCGTTTGCCCGCATTTGTGCTTATTGTGATGGCGCCGTTGGTGGCGGAGTTACTTGGAGGCTCAACGCCACTGGATCAGCCTATTGCTCTAGCTTTTTTACTGCCTATCTATCTGCCGCTCTATGGTGCGGGGGCGCTGCTCATTCGCGAACTGGTGCGCCGTAGTGGCCATGGCTGGGCGAGCATTTTGCTCCTGGGCGCTGCTTATGGCTTTGTGGAGGAAGGTCTTGTTTCGCAGAGCCTGTTCAATCCCTCTCTCTACCATGCCGCTGATTATGGTGCGCGCTTTCTGGGTATCAACGGAATCTTTACCGAATTGGTGATCATTGTCCATGCCGTCTGGAGCGCAGGGGTGCCGATTCTGCTTACGGACCTGTTATTTCCTGCCCAACGTAACGAGCCCTATCTGGGGCGCTTTGGCCTTATCGTTACCGGCGTTTTCTACGCTTTTGGCGTTGGGCTGCTCTGGCTTGTTGCGCGTACCTCCTTTGCCGCAGGCTACGATGCATCTCCCATCCTCCTTGGCCTGACTGCATTGATTATTATCGCGCTTGTGGTCATCGCGTTGGGCGTGCTGCCTAGGAAGACAGCGAGACGAATGCGTGAGAGTCGTGCCCCGAGCCCCTGGATAGTCCTGCTGGTGATTGGCGTCGTCGGGTTCATCTGGCATGATGCCCTGGCTCTTGGACGTATTCAACCGGCATTTGCTCACTGGCCGCTGGTGCTGCTTCTCGTGTTGGGTACGGCTGCCCTGAGTATAGGAATCGCCTGGCTGGTAAAGTGCTGGTCGGAGATGCGGGGCTGGAATGATCTCCATCTTCTAGCTCTGGCTGGGGGAGCTTTGGCCTGCCATACGCTTTCCGGCTGGTTATATATCGCTCATACCCTGGCCGAGCGGGTAGCTCTTAGCGTGCTGGCCTTGGCTATGGCCGGCTTCCTGGCCTGGGTAGCGCGTCGCATTCAGCATAACGTCTCTCATAGTGCCGGATAGGGTCGGCCGCCCACGCTTTGCGGCTAGGGCAAACTTATAAGCTGCAATTATTCGGGCCGGTTAAAGGCGCAATAGTCGCGAGCAAATTAAAGGGACTGTGCGGGCAATCGCTTAAGTTTGGGGTGATATTGTAAAGCAGATAGTGAGGGATGAGGAACTCGGCATCTTTTATCTGCTTTGCGCTCGCTTACAAGTGTTCCTCGTCCTTGAAGCTGGACTCTTTGCGCTTCTCGCCTGATTTTGATGAGCTGTAAATAAGGTCATAGGCAGTATGAAGCACGGCTGCCTGTAATTCTGGCGGTTCAATGACCTCTACTTGCCCTCCCAGGCCAAACACCAGCATTTTGGCCTGGTCTATAGACTCCACGTTGAAATGCGCGTTCATGCATCCATCTCCGTCTGCCGGCCCAAAAATAGTGGAGCGGCCCGGTAACAATCTCCTCACCAGGGGCAAGCAACTTTCGTGAAAACGCAGGGTAAAGCTGTAGACAGAAGTGATTGCGCTGAATTCCTGGATATGTTGCTGCCAGTATGTCGGTAGATCAAAGTCCGCGGTTCTGATAAAATGAGTATCCAGGAGTGTAATAGCGTGAAAGCGTGAGAGACGATATGTGCGCAAGGCTCCCTCACGTCGAGCAACCAGATACCAGGCACTCGACTTAGCCACCAGGCTATATGGCTCAAGGAGCTGTTCCACACAACCGCCATTCCAATGCTCGTAGACAGCAGATATCCAGCGGGATTCGTAGACGGCTTGCTGGATGTCTCTTAAAAATGGTGGTGGCTCTACATCGTGCCACCACCAGATCGGGTCGATGTAGATACGCTGGCGCATAAATGAGAGCGCTTCGTGATAGTGTGTAGGCACGGCAGCCGCGACCTTAAGAAAGGCATTTTCAGCTGCATCACCCAGCCCGATCTCTCTCAGTAATTGCAGATTGCTGGAGAGCAAAAAAGCCTGGGCCTCAGCCTCTTTTAATCCGCTAAGAGTCACACGATAGTGCTCATCAAGCGCGATTCCCCCGCCACGGCCACCAGTAGCATAAATAGGAACTCCGGCGATAGAGAGCGCTTCCACATCGCGTAAGATAGTACGTGTGGAAACTTCTAGCTCTCTAGCCAGCGCCATGGCTGTCATTTTCTTTCGCGTTTGTAAGTGTAGGACTATGGCTACCAGACGATCTGCACGCACGATTGTACCTTGGCTTCTCTATTTTCAGGTTTGCATGACAGAAGATGTCAGCGAAACCAGTGTACACTATGTCTGTCTGAACAGCAAGAAGAAGCAAAGAAGAGGTTAAGAGATGAACATCCAACCATTTAAAATCGCCTTTCCGCAGACTGAGCTTGATGATTTCATGGCGCGGCTAAAAAATACTCGCTGGCCCGATGAAGAGGAAAGCGCGGGATGGAGTATGGGGACAAGTCTCAGCTACATGAGAGAACTTGTGGATTACTGGCAAAAGACATATGATTGGCGCGCTCAAGAAACAAAACTAAATGCGTGGCCGCAATTCGTAACCACTATCGACGGCACGAGCATACATTTTGTCTATATAAAAAGCCCACATCCACATGCAAAGCCTCTCCTCCTGGTGCATGGATGGCCTGATAGCTTTTATCGTTTCCATAAAGTGCTTCCTCTGTTGAGCGATGCTTTTGATATAGTTGTTCCTTCGATCCCTGGCTTTGGATTTTCGCAGCGCAAGACCGCTACCCCGATGGCAGTTGCCGATCTATTTGCCAAACTTATGCGTGAGACGCTTGGCTATCAAAGCTTTGTCGCTCAAGGGGGCGATATCGGCAGTTATATCGTGAAGGCTCTTGCCGTGCGCTATCCTGAAGCTGTGGAAGCTATCCATCTGACCGATGTAGGCTATCCAACTGGGCGCGAGGACATTTCTAGCCTAAGCGCGGCTGAGCAACAGTTTGCCTTGGATACGCAACGTTGGGGGATGAGCGAGGGCGCATACTTGCAGATGCAATCTACCAGGCCACAAACTATTGCTTATTCGCTCACTGATTCACCCGTTGGACTGGCGGCCTGGATCATCAGTATGATAAAGTCTCAGGCAGATGGTGAGAGAGTCGAAGAGGCCTTTGGCGGTAGGGATGAATTGCTCACTAACATCATGATCCATTGGCTCACTCGAACTGCTAGCTCGTCTGTTCGTATGTATGTATTAATTGCTTGGTCACTGTATGCTAATGAAGAGAACCAGGAGTTGGAAGCTAAAAGCGAAGTGCCTGCCGGTATCTCCCTCTTCCCGCGTGAGCTTCAATTTCCACAGGAATGGGCTGAGCGTACTCTCAATGTGGTGCGATATGAGAAGATGCCGCGGGGTGGCCACTTTGCCGCGCTTGAGGAGCCAGAGCTTTTCGCCAACGCGCTGCTGACATTCTTTATAAAGAAGGACGAATAAATATGGATATTGCTCAGCTGAGAGTATGCGGTCAGCGGATCGACGGTGAGAAATTCCAGCGGCCCGAGGAAGTAGTGCGCTGGCTGGGTGCGCTTCAAGCCCAGGATTACCGGCAGGCCTTGTGGGCGATTGGCTTGCGCACACAAAAGGCGACGGTGACCGATATCGAACAGGCAATCGCGGAGCGCAAGATTCTGCGAACCTGGCCACAGCGGGGTACAATCCATTTTGTGCCGGCTGAAGATGCCGGCTGGATGCTGCAACTGACGGCTCAGCGCGTGCTGGCTGCGGATAAACGCAGGCAGGAGCAGCTCGAACTTGATGCGGCAATCCTCGCACGCTCTAAAGAGCTTTTTCTGCATGGATTACAAGGCGGCAAGCGCTTAACCCGCTCGGCAATGATGAAACTGCTGGAAGATGCGGGCATCAGCACCCGTGGGCAGCGCGGTTACCATCTTTTGTGGTACATGGCTCAGTCAGGTCTGATTTGTTTTGGACCAATTGAGGAGAAAGAGCAAACCTTCGTGCTGCTCAACGAGTGGGTGCCTGCGAGGCGTGAGCTGTCGCGGGAGGAGGCCTTAGCCGTGCTCGCCGAGCGCTACTTTGTGAGCCGTGGGCCTGCCACGGTGCGGGATTTTGCCTGGTGGACTGGTCTGACGCTCACTGAGGCCAGGCAGGGCCTTGAAGCGATCAAGGCTGGGCTGATCAGGGAAAAGATCTCTGAGCAGGAATATTGGATGGCCAGAGATACCTTGAGCCAGAATGCAAATGCAGCCTCCATTATCCATCTTCTGCCCGGTTTCGATGAATATCTACTGGGCTATAGGGATCGCAGCGCCGTGCTTGCCGCAGAATATGCCCAGAGAATCGTTCCTGGCAACAATGGAATATTCCAGCCTGCCGTTGTGGTCGCTGGTCAGATTGTTGGCACATGGAGACGACGAGCGCAAAAAAAGACAAATGAGGTCCTCTTCCAGCCTTTTACGCTTCTTCAGGTTAAGGATGAGGAAATCAGCAAGGTGGTCAAACGCTATTGCGACTTTCTTGGCCTGCCCTGCTCTTCTGTAGTAATGCAGGCAAGCAATGAAGTCTCCTGAAGCTCCGGCTTTAATTGTTTAATGACTGAGATAGGCTGGGCAGCCTACATCACTCTGATGGGGCATTGCTGAGGGTGACCATCTGCTAAACTTATTATCGTCGCTGGCGAAATGATGGCTTGGGGAACAGAAAGAAACTATTAGTGTTTCCGGTTATCTCTTGTGGGGTTGCCTGGAAAGGGAGGCGTGCGTTGTGAAGTCCGCACGCCTCCGTAGAATATTGGACCAATGGCCCACTCATTCCTTAATGAATTTACGGAAGAAGGCCAGGGTACTGGCTGGCGCATCCTCACTTATAATCTTATCGAGTCCTTCGGCGGTAAGTTCGGCAGCCCATCTGGCTCGCACAAACATGCTTTGCTCGTACATCTGTATTGCCTCCTCCAGCGTGGAACATTTCCCGAGCGCTTCAGCTAACTCAACGGCATCGCGCATCGCCTGGTTGACTCCCTGGCCCCCGGTTGGAGCCATCAGATGTGCTGCATCTCCAATCAGCGTGACCCCTGGATGGGTATCCCAGCTATGACCAATTGGTAGCATATATGTTGACCTGATTACCATGTTGTCGTTGCAGACCCGAATAAGCTCAAGCAAGTCGGGATTCCAGTCGGGAAACAGGGCGATCAATTGTGCGCGGGTCCGCGCTGGTTGGGCGACGTCTATGCCTAAAGCGGCAATTTCTTCCTCTTTAACTCCCAGGGTCACATAGACCCGAATATGCCCATGCGCATTGCGCTGGGCGACGAGGCCCTTAAGGCCAGACACCGCTAATATAGTGCCGCGGCCCATAAGTCGTGCAATATGGGGATATTGTCTGTCAACATCGTCAATTTCCAGTTCGATAGAAGACTGTCCGACATATTCTGGCGAGGCGGCAGATAGAAGAGGTCTGACACGCGACCAGGCTCCATCCGCGCCAACAACCAGATCAAATACCTCGCTTTGTCCATCCTCAAACAGGAGCGTATGTGTACCGTCGCCAGTGGGCTGTACGCTGCTCAATGCTTTTCCCCACTGAACGCTGTTCGGAGTAAGGGATGTAAGGAGCATGGCGCGCAGTTCGATGCGGTCAACCTCGGGATGCCATCGCTCCGCGTCTTCTTTATCCTCCAGGAGGATTGTTCCTTGCTTATCGAGGATACGAAGCCCCTCGTCCTGGTAACGCGCGATGGCCTGAAACTGCTTATCAAGCCCGGCCCTATGCACGGCGAGCTGGCCAGTATCGGGATGTAGATCCAATGATCCGCCCTGAGATCTCTCGTTAGGGTACGCTTCTTTCTCAAAGATTGTTGGGGTGTAACCTTGTATTTGTAGCAGACGGGCGAGCGTTAAGCCGCCAGGGCCAGCACCGATAATAGCAATACGCGGAAAAGTTGGCTGAGCCATCGTAGAAATCTCCTCTTAAAAATCTTACAAAGTACATTGAACTATACACTGTATAATAATTATACTATTATGTATGAGAAAAAAAGTCAACCGCGATTCGGCAGATGTGCCCACCACTGAGCGGACGCAGAGCCTGATCTGGGAACGGCCGGAGCGCCCCAGACGCGAGCGCCCGGCGCTCAATCGAGAGCAGATTGTTCGTGTGGCCCTGGCTCTGGCAGATGAAGAGGGCATTGAGGCCATTTCTATTCGACGGATCGCCGCCCAACTTGAAGTAAGTGCGATGGCTCTTTACTGGTACATCGAGCGCAAAGAAGATCTGCTGGAACTGATGATCGATGCTGTCTATGGTGAAGTGCCGCTGCCGCAGCCGATTTCAGCAGATTGGCGTTACTATTTGCAGGAGGTTATTATCCAGACGCGTGCAATGATGCTTCGTCACTCCTGGCTCGCTTCTACCATTGGTCATCGTGCGGTTCTGGGACCCAATTCACTCAAGCGGACCGATTATCTGCTGGGAATATTCAATCAGCTTGGCTTTGATACGGCGACCAGCATGAGCATTCTAACGATGCTCAATGCCTACGTTGCCGGCTTTGTGCTTGAGGAAATAGGGGAAGCTGAGGTGCAACGTCGGACAGGGCTTAGCGAACATGAATGGCAACAACAAGCTGGCCCCTACATACGGGAGCATGTTATTGCTAGTGGGCGCTATCCAAATCTGGCGCGGGCGATTGTTGAAGGCGAAGAGCGTCCTGCCGAGGAAATGTTCAGCTTTGGCTTGAAGCGTTTGCTCGAAGGAATTGCGGCTGACGCTGCGCCCTTTAATCCCGAACTGCATAGATAAGGGTCCGTTCGGGCTCATCTTTGAAGCTCTGGTTTTATCTGCCACCCGGCTTTGAGCAGTCGGGAAATTTGTTTTCATATTAGCCATATCGATACATTTATTACTTTTCCATCAATAATTTCTATAACGAAGAGAGGCTCATACCTGCCTGTTTTGGGCTTGAAAAGTTTTAAGTTGGAGAGCAGGAGCGAACGGACTAATATTCATTTTGCGTGCTTCTGGTACAATGGAGATCATGAGGTGGCTGGCCTGTGAGCCGCTTCAGTTGAAAAGGAGATCATGAAGTGGCTGACCAGGGAGCCATTTCAGTTAGAATGACTGTAAAGTTTCAGGATAGAATAGAGGCTCATGAAAATATCAGAAGGAATAGGTCGCCGTAAGTTTCTTTCTCTTTGCGCTGCAACCGTGCTGGCAGAGCCGCTAGCTGCCTGTATGCCCGGAACATCGAGCGCGCTTCCTGCGACCAACTCTACCAACAAAACAATTCCTGTACCGACCAACTGGTCGGAGCTGGCCAAAAGCCTGCAAGGAGAACTGATTTTACCTGATAATCCTCGTTATACTACCGCACATCAGCTTTTCGACCCACGTTTTGATAATATCAAGCCAGCCGCTATTGCCTATTGTGCCTCGCCAGAGGATGTACAGACCAGCCTGGCCTTTGCCAGGCATGTTAAGATTCCGCTCGTGCCTCGTTCCGGCGGTCACTCATATGCTGGCTATTCGACAAGTACCGGCCTGGTGCTTGACGTTAAGCGCATGAACGAGATAAAAGTAGACACAGCAGCCAGAACCGCTACCATCGGAGCAGGTGCGCGCTTGATCGACGTGTATGCAACCCTCGCTCGTTCTGGCCTGGCCCTTCCTTCCGGCTCATGCCCAACGGTGGGGATTGCCGGCCTGGCTCAAGGAGGTGGCATCGGCTTCCTCGGCCGCAAGTTTGGCCTGACCTGCGATAATATGCTTGCTGCACAGATTGTCCTGGCCGATGGTCGCTTGCTGACCTGTGATGCCAAACACTATCCCGATCTCTTCTGGGCTTTGCGTGGAGGTGGCGGCGGTAACTTTGGAGTCGTCACTTCGTTCACCTTCCAGGTGCATCAAGTTCCTTCAACATTATCGCTCTTCACTCTTGGCTGGCCCTGGAAACTTGCCCCAACGGTAGTTGATGCCTGGCAGTCCTGGGCTCCGCAGGCGCCGGACGAGCTCGTTTCGAACTGTCAGCTTGCTACAACTGGCGAGAGCAACGAAGATCCACATGTACGGCTCATAGGCCTCTACATTGGCGATAAGGCGTCTCTCAACACCTTACTTGAGCAAGTTACCACGCGGATTGGCTCAGCGCCTACGGTGAACAAAGTATGGAGCGCTGGCCTGCTCGATGCCATGCTCTATGAGGCCGATTGTAAGAGCCTTGACGAATGCTATCTCCCTGACCAGCATCCAGGGGGCAAAGTCGAACGTTTGGCTTACAGCGCTAAGTCCGATTTCTTTAACAACCGCCTGTCCAGCGCTGGTATTGAGGCCATGCTTAAGACCATTGAGCAGAGCCAGCAAGCGCCCACAATTGGAGGCGGTATTGCGCTTGATGCCTATGGAGGAGCCCTTAATCGTGTACCTGCGGATGCTACTGCCTTTGTGCATCGCAAAGCGCTCTTCTGCATCCAATACACGGCAAATTGGAATACAGGTGATCCCGCTTCAGTGGTTGAGGCGAATCTCTCCTGGCTGGCCAATTCCTGGCAACAAATGCGCCCCTATGCTAGCGGCGAAGCCTATCAGAATTACATTGACCCCAAGCTTCCAGATTGGCAGCATGCCTACTACGGTTCCAATCTCCCGCGCCTCCAACATATCAAAGCTCTCTACGACCCTACTAACTTCTTCCACTTCGCCCAAAGCATCCCGCCTGCTCCTTAAGCTAATTGCCTGATCAAAGAGTAGGGGAGAAGACACGATCATTAAGTTGAGGTCGTGCCTTCTCGTGGTGTTGGCCCGAAGCGTTTCTTGCACAATGCAAGCCCACAAGCTGCACAAGAAACGAGGCAGTACTTATGTTTTTAGCTAATCTGTCCTGTATTCCTTACTGCGCGGCGGGAGCCGTACGCTGATGGGTTTCACGCATTAAGGCTACGGAGAGCAAGCTAATCAGCGCCATCCCTATGAGATAGAGCGAGATCGGCCATGATGTATGAGCCAGCGAGAAGAGCGCAGTAGCGATAAATGGCGTCAGGCCTCCGCCCAGGACAGAGCCCAGTTGATAGCCCAGCGAGATGCCGCTGTAGCGTACGCGTGTTCCAAATAGCTCGCTAAAGAGCGCCGCCTGGGGCCGTGCATTAGGGCCAGGCCGATCTGTGAGAGACATATCGCCAGGATAACCAGGAGCGGCGAGCGCGTTTCAAAGAGCCAGAAGAAGGGAAAGACGGTTGCCGCCGTGCAAATGATGCCGGCCATATAAACGGGTTTGCGTCCCCATAGATCGGAGAGCGCGGCCGCGGCAGGAATCGCAAAGAAGAAGAAGGCCGAAGCGATCAGCGTAGCGTTAAGAATGGTCAGCCTTGGCATTCCTAGCTGCGTAGTGCCGTAGGAGAGCACAAAGGTGGAGAAAAGGTAAAAGCCCGTAACATCAGCTAAAAATGCACCGGCCGCCAGGGCAACGTATTTGCCGCTCGTCCGAAATACTTCGATGACCGGCATGTGGGCCTCGGCGTGCCTCTCCTTGACCTGCATAAAGTCAGGGGTTTCCTGAACTTTCAGGCGAATGACGATGCCTATGATGATCAATAGGAAGCTCAGCAGAAATGGGATACGCCAACCGAAAAGCTCAAATTGCTGTGGCGTCAAAAACAGAGTCGTTAAGGTGAACATCGCCGTAGCCAGCAATAGCCCGGCGGGGGCTCCGGCCTGCGGCCAGCTACCAAAGAAGCCGCGCCAGGACTTTGGCGAATGTTCGGTAGCTATCAAAACTGCTCCTCCCCATTCGCCACCCACGGCAAAGCCCTGCACGAAGCGGAGAATGACCAGGAGGAAAGGCGCCCAGACTCCTATGACCGGATATGTGGGCATTACACCAATCAGAAAGGTTGCGCCGCCCATGAGGAGCAGCGTCAGAACCAGCATCGATTTACGCCCGATTCTATCGCCAAAATGTCCAAAGACGATACCACCTATCGGCCTGGCCCCAAAGCCAACCCAGAAGGTGGCAAAGGCCGCCAGCGTCCCGGCGAGCGGGGAAAAAGTGGGAAAGAAGAGTTTATTGAAGATGAGGGCGGAAGCAGTTCCGTACAGATAGAAATCGTACCATTCGATCATGGTTCCGATCAAACTGGCGATCGCTACCTGAGTAATAGAGGCCCGTTTTCCGCTGACATTTTCTTCAAGTTTACCAGCAATCTCGTCCATGCTTCTCTCCTGTCTTCTATGAACTCAGTTTCGGCAGAATGCTCTTTTTGTGCTCCAGGGCCCAAAAACATCTTTCCGCCGATGTCGTAACAGGTCAGTTGCCATACTGGGATTGCCCGAACGGACGCATCCGTCCCCTATATACAGTATACGAGTGGAGAATATGCTATTGCTTATCCATCGCCGGGACGATAGGGAAGAGAAAAAGGCTAGCCTGAGCGAAAGCTTGCTCGTAAATTCGACTCCTGGTTTGCATTTTCTGGAAGCCAGAATAAGCGCTGAGCAAGCGACCGGTAAGTTCCTGGCGAGAGCTCAGGTCATCATAAGGCCTGAGCTCCCCGGCCATAAACTCAGTAAAGCTGAGGCACGGCCGGATCGACAAGGACGTTGAGGAGGACGGGTCCTTTCCGCTTGAAAGAGTCTGTTAGCGCTTCGGCTAACTCCTCAGCCTTCTCTACCCGGCAAGCCATACAGCCATAGCCGCGGGCGATGGACTCAAAGTCAATGCCTGGCAGATCGACGCCGGGTAGCCCGGGCGTATCAAGCATCTTGCTGAATGATTTCAGGGCCGCGTACTCCTGATTGTTGAATATCACAAAGCTGATGGGCAATTGGTGTTGCGCCGCAGTCCAGAGAGCCTGCACCGAATACATGCTCGATCCATCACCAAGCAGGCAGATAATGTGCCGTCCCGGATTGGCGAGGGCAATGCCGACAGAGGCCGGTAGGCTATAGCCCAGACCGCCGCTGGCTGCTGTATAGAAGCTATCAGGTTTGCGGATCGGCAGATAGTCATGCAGGGCATTGCGGTGGGAAGGAGCTTCTTCGACAATGATGGCATCCTGAGGCATGATCTGTGAGACCGTATGCATAACAAACTCGCCGGACATAGGGTGCGTGGCCGGCGGCACAGCTAAATGCCGGGCTTGAGGAGCCGGGCGGGCCGAGCTCATTACCAGCTCAAGCAGTTGCTCCACTCCCAACTTTAGGGTCGTAAGCAGGCTGCTGCCCACTACCGACCAGGAAGCGGCTTGCGGATCGTCGATCAATTGAAAGACTTCCACGCCCTCTGGGGCAAAGGGGCCTTCTGTATGCACATGGTAGGTGAAGATAGGCGCGCCGAGCACCACAACTACATCATAGTCGGCGAGCTTCTGCTCTATGAGCTGTCGGACCGGGGGCAAGAAGCCCACGAAGAGCTGATGATCTTCGGGGAAGCTGGCCCGGTGAGACATTGGGCTGGCCCACACAGCGGCCCGCGTGCGTTCCGCCAGGGTTACAACCGCATCCCAAGCTCCATCGCGATCTACGCTTGGACCAACAATCAAAGCCGGATGCTGGCTGCGGTTAAGTGCATCAGCGACGTGTTGTAGGGCGAGCGGATCGGGGGCAAACTCAGTACTTACCTGACGTGGCGTGACCGGCTCGGCCTCGCGCTCCCAATCGTCGGCAGGAATAGAGACAAAAGTCGGGCCGCAGGGCTTTTGCATGGCCAGATAATAAGCTCGCGCAATCGCCGCGGGAACATCCTGAGCGCGCGCTGGCTCGCAACTCCATTTTACATAAGGTCGCGGAAATTCGGGAGCATCGCTGGCCCACAGGTAGGGCTCGGTCAGCAGCATCGCCCGCGTTTGCTGTCCCGCAGTAATCACCAGCGGCGTTTGATTGCGGTAGGCGCTAAAAACGCTGCCCAATCCATGGCCCAGACCGATAGCAGAATGCAGATTGACAAAGGCAGCATTGCGCGTGGCATGCGCATAGCCATCGGCCATTGCCACCACCGAAGACTCCTGCAGAGCAAGGATATAGCGAAAATCGGCGGGCCAATGCTTGAAAAGCGGCAGCTCCGTCGAGCCCGGATTGCCGAAGATAGTGGTCATGCCAAATGAACGCAGCAGCGCCAGCGTTGCATCTCTTACGGTATATGGAGGCTTGCTAGGCAAACTCATTGCTTTTCGATCCTTTCTGCTCCTGTCCCTCTCTAAGTGGGGAGAGACCCACGAGCCAGTTCAAGCGCTACATCGAGAATCCAGTCTTCCTGTCCGGCTACGGCCTGGCGGCGGCCCAGCTCGGTAAGAATAATCCGTGGATCGATGCCGTAGCGCTCCCCGGCTCGTTGGGCATGCAATAAAAAGGTGGAGTAGACCCCGGCGTAGCCAATGGTGATAGCATCGCGGCTGGGTAGCGGCTGATAGGGCATCATTGGCGCAATCACATATTCTGCGGCATCCATGAGCTTATAGATGTTGAGCCCCGGATTAAGACTCATCTTGTCAAGGACCGCAGCCAATAATTCAGTGGGAGCATTGCCCGCACCAGCGCCCAGGCCGCGTAAGCAGCCATCGAGCTGATCGGCTCCGGCCTCCAGGGCCGCCAGGCTATTGCCTATTGCCACACCAAGATTATTGTGTGCATGGAAGCCTACCTCAATGCCCAGCGCCTCCTTGAGAGCCTTAACCCTCTCGTGGGCATCTTTGGGCAACATTGCCCCGGCCGAATCTACAACGTAGACGCAATCGGCTCCCGCAGCCTCCATAATCCTCGCCTGCTGCACCAGGAGCTCTGGTGAGCGCATATGCGCCATCATAAGAAACCCGACAGCCTCCATTCCAAGCTTCTTGGCAAACTCGAAATGTTCCTGAGAAATATCGGCCTCAGTGCATTGCGTCGCGATGCGCACAATCTGGGCCCCGCATTCCTGCGCTTGCTCAAGTTCTTTGAGCGTCCCGATGCCTGGAATGAGCAGGACCGCGATTCTTGCCTGGCGACACACGACTCTAGCCGCCGCAATCAACTCCATTTCAGAAGTAGCAGAGAAACCATATTGAAGCGAAGAGCCGGCCAAACCATCACCATGCGTTACCTCAATTACCGGCACTCCTGCCTCATCGAGCGCCAGGGCCACAGCCTGAACTTGCGTGCTGCTGAACTGGTGGCGCATAGGATGCGATCCATCGCGTAGACTGGTATCGGTGATGCGTGGTGCCTTCATGCTTCTACCTCCTGCTGCATGCCAAGCAAGCGTTGCGCAAACATCTCGCCGACGCGACGAGCCGAAGCTGTCATGATATCAAGGTTGCCCGCGTGCCGTGGTAAATAATCGCCGGCTCCCTCAACTTCAAGTAGCATAGTTAAGACTTGACGTCTGCCCCAGGGCGTGTCCAGCGTATCAACCACTGGTCGATTCTTGAGATGGTAGCCTGGCACATAGGTTTGAACCCTGGCTACCATCTGCTCGACAGCTTCTATAGCCGTGTCTTCAGCGAAATCTCCTTCCGGAATGGCATAGACTGTGTTGCGCATCATAATTGGTGGATCGGCAGGATTGAGAATGATAATCGCCTTGCCCCGTTTGGCCTTGCCGATAACCTCCAGCGATCTGGCTGTCGTCTCGGTAAACTCGTCGATGTTCTGGCGTGTGCCGGGGCCTGCCGAGAGACTGGCAACCGTGCTGACCATTTCGGCGTAGAGCAAGGGCATAACGCTGCTGAGCGCGTAGACCAGCGGAACTGTAGCCTGACCGCCGCAGGTAACCATATTCACGTTACGCTTATCCAGATGTTCCTCAAGGTTGGCCGGGGGCACGACGTAGGGACCACGGGCTGCTGGCGTCAGATCGATTGCGATCTTTGCGGCCTCCTGCAGAGCCTTTGCATGCCGAACGTGAGCCCTGGCACTGGTAGCATCAAAGACTATCTTGATTTCGGGATCATCAATTACGGCCTGAATACCCTCAGTGCTGGTACGTAGGCCTAGCGCGCGAGCACGCGCCAGCCCATCGGAGTTTGGATCAATGCCTGTCAAGAGTACCAATTCCATGTGTCCTGGTTGCTTGAGAAGCTTGTACATCAGATCGCTACCGATATTGCCGGAGCCAATGATAGCAACCTTCACTTTGCTACTGACCGGATGCTTCACTTCCATGGTTTTCTCACCCTTCTTAAAGAGTATACACGAGCAGGCGGCAGCTACAGTTTGCAAACTTTCTGATTTGCTGTTGTTTTTGAGTATATGTGGCCTTCTTCTCAGAGACAAGTGCCTTGTTCGAGAATGCCGAACAGGAGAATTGACAGCGATTTATATTGCATGTTATAAACCTCAAAAGGTTCTTGAGCCAATGGGCAGGAATGGCGTATGAAAAAGGTTCCAGCAACTCCCTGCTAGGAGTACGAGAAGGGACAAATCATGGCAGAAACACAAGAATCTCATGAGTCATACCCCCAAGAGTCCGCGGATGTATCATCCGTTTCTGCAGCCCACAATTCCCAGAGGGCAACGTTAGCCGGATCAGATGAAGCCCTCCTACGTAATGGAACATATGGCAGCGCTCGTTTGCCTGAAGCCAGGAGCGAGAAAGGAGCCTTCCCGACTCTGCGTACTTCCCTGCGGGTAGTTGCTGCGCAGGACTACATCGGTGTGCTTATTGCGACTGTGGCCCTCGTGCTGGGTATAGGCGTGATCCACCCGGAATTTCTGGCTGTAGGTCAACTGCTAGATATTCTCAATCAAGCCACCTTTGTAGCTGTGCTGGCCTGCGGCATGGCTTTCATGCTGGCCATGCGCGAACTTGACTTATCGGTTGGCTCAATCTATGGGCTCACCTCGCTGTGTGCGGCTATGCTTATGCATGCAGGGATGCCCTCCTGGCTCGGTGCGCTTGGTGGGCTGATGATTGGGGCGCTGCTTGGATTGATCAATGGTCTTGTCATTCAATGGTTCCGGCTGCCTTCAATCGTCGCAACCCTTGCCACAATGTCTATCTTTCGTGGGCTCATCTTTGCCTTGAGCGACGGCAAGCAAGTGATTGGCCTGAGCCTGACAGACCCGTTTGCAGAACTTATTGGCGCCCATTTTCTTGGTATTCCTACAAATGTCTGGGTAATGATTTTAGTTGTGGCGATCCTCAGTATTGTATTGCGAATGACACCTTTCGGCTATCGTGTTCGCTCTATCGGCTCCAATCCCGACGCGGCCATCTTCAGCGGCTTGCCTGTTCTTTCGATTCAATTGCTTGTCTTCATCCTTATGGGAGCCCTGGGAGGGCTGGCAGGAATCCTCTCGCTCGGCTATTTTGGCTCGTCCGATCCTAATCTAGGGACCGGCTACGAACTGCTGGCGATCGCTGCGGCAGTAATTGGAGGCACTTCGTTGCATGGTGGCAAGGCAACCCTGATTGGGGCCGCCCTTGGCGCGATCCTGCTTGGTATTGTGAGTAGCGGCCTGGCTTATTTCAACGTTCCCATCAATTGGACCGCCTTTGCGACCGGCGCTGTAATCTTACTGGCGGTTTCGCTTGATAGCCTGTTGCGCTGGGGCCGAACGAGGCGCACCACCAATTTGTGATTCATCCTGCATGTCCTGAAGCGAAGAAGAGGCGACACCGCCGCGAGGCCGGTGCATGAACATGGGTAGTAAAAGCATCTTCCACAGGAGGAACCTATGCGGCCGAAACATATGCGACCCGGACTACTTACGGCTTTATGCAGCACTATGATGATATTCTCACTCTTAATTCTGGCGGCTTGTAGCGGTGGCGCGACGTCTACTCCTGGTACCGGTTCTACCTCGGGAGGTAAAAATCCTGCCGATATCCATCTTGGTTTCGTGACCGAGACAAGTAGCTTGAATTTTGCCTCTGAGATGGCGGCCGGGGCGCAGTACGCAGCGAATCAGTATCATGTGAAGGCACAGATTGTTGCGCCCCCCAATATCGATGATCAGGCCGCAGTGAAGCTCTTCCAGGATCTCACAAGAACCTCACGCGATGGTATTGCCGTCGAGACGCTTGCCCCTGATCTCTTCGCACGTCCCGAGGCTGACGCTGTGCGCGCCGGCATTCCCATTATTGCCGTGGATACGGTTCCGGTAGCTGGCACGAATATCACAACCTATGTCGGCAATGATAATGTTGGAGCCGGGGCCATGCTTGCTGATGCCGCGATTCAGCGCCTGCCCAAGGATGCTAAAGGGAGCGTAATTATTGGCATTGATACGCCCGGCGTGCCGGTTCTTGTCTATCGCTCGGATGGTATGAAGCAGGCCTTCAAACAGGCACGCCCCGATCTGCAGGTTCTTGGTCCCTTCGATTCAAAGCAGGAGCCGCAGCAGAACTTTGATGCCTGGAACAATCTGATCAAAGCCCATCCCGACGCTGTGGCCTATCTGGGTGTAGGAGATGCCGATAATGCTTCGTTGGCACGCCTTAAGCAAGCCAATCATGGCAAATATCTCACGGCAGCCTTTGATCTCAATCCGGTCGGCTTGCAGGCTGTGGCTAATGGGGTGAACTATGCCATCCTCGATCCTGAACATTTCTTGAAGGGCTATGTTGCTATGCGTTTGCTGATCGAGCATGCCTTGCAGGGAAAGGCTATTCCGACCGGGTGGTGGAATACTGGCTCATTGCTCATCACGCAGGATAATGTCCAGGATATCATCAAGCGTCAGCAGTCGCTCGACACAAAGGGCAAATTCTACCAGCCAATCATTGATAAGCAATTTGCCAATCCGTCAGCCCAGATCAAGCCCCTGGATCAGGCCAAGTAGGGAAGCGTGCTAATGGGACATGTTGCGGGGCTTCAAATCCTGATGGACTGCGGGGTCCCACATCTGGACCTTTAACAGATGTATTGCCAGTGGCTTAGAGGGCAGCGTTAGCATAACCGATGCGGGCAGCATTTCCAGAAAGGGCAATTTATGGCAGGCTCTCATAACATGCTTGAAGCGGAGGGAATCTACAAATCATATGGCGGAATCAGTGCCCTCAAGGGAGTAGACTTTCGTGTGCGCGCAGGTTCGGTTCACGCCCTGGTCGGCGAAAATGGCGCAGGCAAATCTACCCTTGTCAAGATCCTTGCCGGGGCCACTTCTCCCGATATGGGGACCTTGTGCCTGGAGGGCCAGCCGGTCCACTTTGCCAGCACTGCTGAAGCCGCTCGGCGGGGCATCGCGGTCGTCTCACAAGAGCTGAATCTCTTTCCAGATCTTGATGTGCTGGCAAACCTGTTTCCTATGCGCGAGCTCCGCCGAGGTCCCTTTGTTGCGCGTAAACAGATGATAGCGCAGGCCAGACCTATTTTGCATGAGCTTGGCCTTGACCTTGATCTGCGAGCTCTGGTTGAGACGCTTTCCCTGGAGCAGCGTCAGTTGCTCGAAATTGCTCGCGCCCTGATGGTCCATCCCCGCGTCTTGATCCTTGACGAGCCCACGTCGGCCTTGCACGCCCGTCAGACTGAGTTGTTGCATGGCGTGTTGCGCACCTTGCGTCAACGCAAGGTCGCCGTTGTATACGTCTCCCATGTGCTGGAAGATGTTTTGAGCTTGTGCGATGAGGTGACTGTCTTGCGCGATGGCGAGCGCGTGCTTGATGCTATTCCGGTAGCACAGCTAAAGATAGAAGAGATTGTGGCGGCTATGCTTGGCGATAAGGCTGCTTCCACAACCTCTTATCTAGCTTCTTCGGCAAGAAAAGCAATGCCGGAAAGCAGAGCGTTGCGTTTCGAGCATGTGAGCATCCCGGGACGACTGCAAGAGGTAACCCTGGAAGCACCTGCGGGGGCGATCATCGGCGTAGCCGGGCTCAGCGGTTCGGGGCATCGCGATGTGCTGGCAGTCACGGCCGGATTATTGCGGCCAGTTAGTGGGCACGTGTGGCATCCCAGCGGGGTTGAGGTGAGGCCCAACCAGCGTGAGGCTGTTAAGCAGGGAATAGCGCTAGTCCCGGGCGATCGGCAGCGCATAGGCCTGATGCTTGATAAGTCGGTATGGGATAACGTGGCGCAGGTGCGCGCGGTAGCCCTGCGGCGCGCGGGCTGGCTGTTGCGGGCCGACCAGTTGCGCGCCCGCGCCCGTGAGCACGTGGCCCGTCTGGGTATAAGCACCCCTTCGGTCGATCAGGAAGTGAGATTTTTGTCGGGTGGTAACCAGCAAAAAGTTGTCTTTGCCAAGTGGTTGGAGGCCGATCCTTCCGTACTGCTGCTTGATGATCCGACGCGCGGCATTGATGTGGGCGCTAAAGCTGAGATTTATGCCCTGATGCATGGCCTGGCGCAGCGCGGGGTGGTACAGGTGCTGGCCTCGACAGATCCACAGGAGTTAGCCACGGTCTGCGATCGCGTCTTCGTCTTTTATAGCGGACGCATCTGCGCAACTTTAGAACCACCTCGGCTTGATGCCCATACGATTCTAGAGGTGATGAATACAGGCGAGCCGCCTTAAGACATCTTCATGCTTCACGCGCTGAAAGTGAAAACTTGCCTGCCGGGCGCCACAGCCTTCCGTGTGTTACCTTGCCTTCCTGGCTTGGAAGGCGCTGCGCCTCTTGCCAGACTCCTGAAATAGCCCTCAATACTCGGACCAGACCACGCTTAGCGAACAATGAAAGGACCTATCAATGAAAAATGGCGCATTTGTATTTGATGCCCACACTGGATTCTGGGACGCCAGTAAAGAGAATTGCAAGAACCGCTTTGGCGATGTCTTTATCGAATCGTTTTACGGTATCCACAATGCCCTCAATCCTCCCGAGAGTAAGTGGACAATGCAGTATGAGAGTGTGTTCCGCAAGGTTGACCCTGATTGGTATCTCAGCGAGATTTTTATCAAGGGTGATGCGGATATGTCCATTCTCTCTACCCAAGTTTTAAAGGACTTTTACTACAAGGGCTTTTGCTCGGCAGAACGCAATATGATCTTGCGCGACCTGGCGCCCGAGCGCATCATCTCCCTGGGAGCCGTTGATCCACGCATCCCCAACGGCGTGCAGGAGATAGAGCGCCAGGTTAAAGAGTGCGGCGTGAGGGGCTTTAAGTGGTATACTGCCGAGTGGCGTGGCCAGTCGCGCGGCTGGAGCGCTAACGATCCCATGGTTTTTCCACTCTATGAGAAATGCCTGGAACTTGGCATCAAGAACATGCATTTCCATAAAGGGCCGGGCGTCGAGCCGCTTTCCCTTGCACGATTCGATGTGCGCGATATAGATGAGCCTGCCTGCCTCTATCCCGAATTGAACTTCATTATTGATCATGTTGGCTTGCCCAGGCTTGACGATTTTTGCTGGATTGGTGCGAGTTGCCCCAACGTCTATGGCTCTTTGGCCCTGGCTTTAGCTTTTGTGCATAAGCGTCCGCGCTACTTTGCGGAGATTATGGCCAATCTGCTCTTCTGGCTTGGCCCGGAGCGCATTATATATGGGACCGACTTCCCGATCTGGTATCCACACTGGCAGCTCGATGGCTTTATGGCCTTTCAGCTCCCTGACGATCTGAAAGAGGAATATGGCGTTGATCTGACCGATGAGATCAAGCAAAAGATTATCGGTGGTAATATTGCCAGGCTTTACGGCATCGATATCGAAAGCAAGCTCAAGGCCATCGAAAATGACGAGATCGCGCAGCGCAAGCGGGCCTATGCGGCAGAGCATCCCGAGTTTGCACAAGGGAAAGAGGAGGTAGCCTGATGACAATCGATGCGCAGGCCGTACGCGCTGCGGCTGGCTCAACGCGTGACCCGGAGATTCGCCGCTCCCTGGCTGAGATGGGCCTGTTGGATGAGGTAGAGATTTTTGGCAGTCGGGTAGTTGTACATTTTCACCTGACCAGCCCTCTCTGCCCTTCTCGTTTCGCTACTAGCATTGGCCGCGAGCTCAGGCGGCGCGTGGAGGCTGTGCCCGGCGTCACCTCCTGCGAAGTTGTGTTGCGCGATCATTTCCTTGGCGACAAAATTCAGGAGCTAATCAATGCCAGGGGGCGCAAATGAATACCACACATCTGCTTGCTGGCCGTCACGAAAGCGCGCTCCTCGCTTTCCCCTCAGTACAAAGAATGGCTGCTATTCTCGTGCAGCGCTGCCATAACCCGCTCTGGGCACGTACCGCCGTGGCCAGCCTTGCGCGCTTTCAGACTATGACAGGCCAGCGCGACCTTGAGGCTTTGTGCGAACAGGCGTTGCAAGATCCGCAGGTAGCAAGCCAGGCCCTGGCAGCCTTTGCTGCGGCCCTCTCTGCTTATAGCGAGAGCCAGGTTGCCACTCTGGCCCGCGGCGTAAAGCTCTGGTTTAGCCTGAATGGGATCGCCGTGCCCTGGCGCCCTCTGGCCGGGAAAGTAGCGGCAAGCGGGCCGCCGGTTAGCGAGCAGCCAGGGGTAGAGGCTGTTATCCTGCTGGCCCTGATTGGGAGCGGGCTGCACCTGGCCGAGCTGTTACGCCTGCGTGTAGGCGATCTTGGTTCGTTAGCTCAAAATGGTGAGCTTATGGCCGACCTGGCAGCCGAGCCGCTAGCCGTGCAGTATACCCCGCGGCGCGGCAAACGGGAGCCACGCATCACCTTCTTGACCTTTCAGGCCCGGCAGGCTCTTTTGGCCTACCTGGCTCAATCTGCGCTCCCGGGAGCAGAGCTTGAGCCCGACAGACTGCTGCTCACGCGCGCGGATGGTAGCTGCCTGTCGGCTCAGAGCATAGCGCGGGCCAGGCGGCGCAGTAGAGCCTTGATCCAGGCCGGGCGAAATGCTAATGTAGAGCTCTGTCGTGCTACCGGCGAATTCTTTCGGCGCTGGGGCTTGCCCGGCTCGCACTTTAGTGGACCAGAAGAATTGAATATCGAGGACTACATATGAAAGCTGTACGTTTGCATCACTATGGAGAAATGCCGCTACTTGAAGAGGTGGCCGAACCTGGAATCACGAGCCAGTATGATGTGATCGTGCGCGTGGGAGGAGCCGGACTGTGCCGCACCGATTTGCACATCATGGAGGGAAATTTCAAGGAGAGCTCGGGCGTAAGCTTACCCTACATCCTGGGGCACGAGAATGCCGGCTGGGTGCATGAGATCGGGTCCGCCGTAAGCAATGTCGCCGTGGGCGATACAGTAATCGTGCATCCCCAGATGAGCTGCGGCTTTTGTCGAGCTTGTCGCGCCGGCAATGATATGCACTGCTCCCGCGCTGAATTTTCTGGCATGTCGGTAGATGGTGGCATGGCACAGTTGCTGAAAACGAGCGCCCGAGCCGTTGTGAAGCTAGAGCCTACTTTTGCCCCGCAAGATATTGCCGCCCTGGCCGATGCCGGGCTGACAGCCTATCATGCCATTAAAAAAGCCGTACCTCAGCTCTATCCGGGCGCAAAAGTAGTAGTGATAGGGGCTGGTGGTCTGGGCCATATCGGTATTCAATGCCTCAAGGCCTTAACCCCGGCCGAAATCATCGTCGTCGATCGCGTGCCGGAAGCGCTTGAACTGGCCAAAGGCTGGGGCGCAGATTATACAGTGTATACCTCTGGCAACCAGGTAGCAAAAGTAAAAGAGATCACGGCCGGACAAGGGGCCGAGGCGATTATAGATTTTGTCGGTGAGGGTAGCGCTCTTGCCGATGGCGTTGCCATGCTTCGGCGTGCGGGCAACTACTATATGGTTGGTTATGGGGGCAAATTGCAGGTCCCTACCAGCGACATGATTGCCACGGAGATTAATTTTATTGGCAACCTGGTAGGCACATACAATGATCTGGTGGAACTGATGACGCTTACCGCGCAGGGTAAAGTAAAGCTGCACACAACCTTCTATCCGCTCGCCGCAGCCAGAGAGGCTTTTCAGGATCTGGCTAGCGGTAATTTACGTGGGCGTGGTATTCTGATACCAGAATGGCCTTGATGGGAAAGCAAGCTTCCTGTCAAATCTCCCACCTTTGAGCAGCGTAAATCGATCTTGTCCCTGGTTGTAATAAAGAAGCCCTCTATTCGACGAAGAACAGGAAGGAGCCATGGCGATGCGCTATATGATGGAGAAAGTTGGCCATGTCCTTGATCTTTTTTCCTTCAAACATCCTGAGTGGGGAGTGAGCGAGATCTCTCAGACCCTGGCCATTCCCAAATCGACGACTAGCGAAATCATGGCTAGCCTGGCTACGCAGGGCCTGCTCGCGCGCACTGAAGTGGGCCGCTATCGCCTGGGCTGGCGTCTCTTTCACCTGAGCCAGGTTCTCCTCGATAATACTGATTTTTGCATAGAGGCGCGCCAGGTCATGCGTGAGTTGGTCGAGCGTTGGGGAGAGACGTCCCATCTAGCCGTGCTGGATAAGGGGCAGGTGCTCTACGTCGAAAAATTGCAGGGAACACCGGCCGTCCAGATTCTCCTTTCGCAGATCGGTGGGAGATTGCCGCCACACTGTAGCGGAGTCGGAAAAGTATTGCTGGCCCAGCGAAGCTGGCATGAAGTGACGAGCATGCTGGAGGAGCAGGAGCTCAAACCCTTTACTCCACACACAATCACCTCGTTTGAGCGCCTGGCCCAAGAATTGGAGGAGGTACGCAAGCATGGATACGCTTTTGATCACGAGGAGGTTGCCGTGGGGTTATGCTGCGTTGCTGCACCAATCTATGATCAGGATGGACATGTGCTTGCCGCCATGAGTATCTCTGTGCCGGCCTATCGTTTTTATCCTAAGCAAGATACCTACATGGGCATTATTCTGAAAGCTGCGCACTGTGTTTCTGAGTCGTTGGGCTATAGAAAGGAAAAGCCAAAATCATGACCACTGAAAATCCACAGGCAACCCCAGAAATTGGCAAAAGTATTCTTGCCGCGGGTGTCATGACTAACTATCATGAGGCGGGAAGTGGTGCACCTGTTATCCTCATTCATGGCTCCGGGCCGGGTGTCTCTGCCTGGGCCAACTGGCGCTTTGCTATCCCGGCCCTTGCTGAGCGCTTGCATGTCTTTGCCTATGATCAGTTGGGCTTTGGCTATACCCAATTGCCGGAACGGAACCTCTATAACCTGGACCTGTGGACCGAGCACTTATTCAGCTTTATGCAGGCAGTTGGAATACAGAAAGCGCACCTTGTCGGCAATTCGATGGGCTCAGCCGTAGCCCTGGCTGCTGCAATATCGCACCCGGAGAAAGTGGAGCGCCTGGTGCTGATGGGGGCAATGGGCGTGCGCTTTCCCTTGACTGAAGGGCTTAATACGACCTGGGGCTATACGCCAAGCGTCGCTAATATGCGCCGCCTGCTCGATATTTTTGCGTATAACCGCGCGCTGGTAAGCGATCAACTGGCCGAACTGCGCTACCAGGCGAGCATACGTCCGGGCATGCAAGAGGCCTTTGCCAGCATGTTTCCGGCGCCGCGCCAGCAGGGAGTGGATGCCCTGGCCCACTACGAGGATCGCCTCTCGACTATCGAGGCATCCACGCTAATTATTCATGGGCGGGAGGATCGTGTGATCCCCTTGCAGACCGGCTTGGATCTGATGCAGACGCTGCCAAATGCGCAATTACATGTCTTTGGTCACTGTGGCCACTGGACCCAGCTTGAGCATGTAAAGACCTTTAATCGCCTGGTCCGCGATTTCCTGGCAGAAGGAGAATGAGTCATGGATCTTCCCATCCAGGATCTGGCTATGTCCCTGCAGCGCGCCGAACGTGCTCAAGCGCCTCTTCAACCTTTCAGTGAGGTGTATCCAGCTTTAAGCAGCGCCCAGGCTTATGCCATTCAGCAGGCCTGGCTAAGCCTCAAACAGGCTGAGGGTGGTAGTATTGTCGGGCGCAAAATTGGCCTCACGAGCAAAGCTATGCAGCAACAATTGGGCGTGGATCAGCCCGATTATGGATTTTTGTTGAACACAATGGTTGTGCAGCCGGGCAGTACGATTGCCCTCGCCGAACTGATTCAGCCGCGTATAGAGCCGGAGATCGCCTTCTGGCTGGCCGAAGATCTTCGTGGACCGGGTATCACGGTTGAGCATGTCTTGCGCGCCACGCGTGGAGTAAGCGCCTCGTTTGAGCTGGTTGATAGCCGGATTGCCAACTGGCGCATCAAGCTTGTCGATACCATCGCCGATAATGCATCCTCGGCTCGTGTGATCGCCAGCGAACAGATCGTTGCCCTTGACGGCCTGGATCTGAGCAATATCCACGTCACACTCAAGTGCAACGGAGCAACGGTTGAAGAAGGTGTAGGCTCGGCTGTGCTGGGTCATCCTGCGGCCGCCGTGGCCTGGCTGGCAAATAAGCTGGCGGAGTTTGAGGTCAGCCTGCTTGCCGGACAATTGATATTGCCCGGAGCGATGTGCGCCGCCGTCTCGGTTGCCTCTGGTGACACCTTCCAGGCCTCCTTCAGCCAGCTAGGCGATATCACGCTAAGCTTCTCCTGAGCTTATGCTAAGTGTACCCAATAAAGCCTGTCCAGGCTACAAGCTGACCTGGATAGGCTTTTTCTTACTCACTACATCCAGAACATAAATTTCTTTGCAGACGTCACCCGACCAGGCCCCCATGCTGATGAGATGCTCCTTTTCAGGCCCTATATCCCGCGTATCCTTGCGGCTTTCGGGCAGGAGGAACAGCGGTTGGCTGTGGTAAGAGCCGCGCAGCTCCATCTCCTCTAACCAGTGAGTTTTCCCGCCAGGCCACGACGCCAGGAACGTGAAGGGTCAGCCTGCTTGCGCTATCGAACCCTGAACGCTTGAAGAGGGTGCTGTGTTGCCCGTGCTGTTGGGTAATCTGTAGAAGATTTGCTGCCATGTGGGTTATCTGGAATAATCACCCGAAATATCACGAACTCCGGTGATGTCTCTTCTTATCAGCCACGTTATACTGCTTTCAAAATTATTCCAAGCAGAAACCACTCGGCCACAAGAACGAGCTATAGATACACAGCATGCCTGAAAATGTGTGAGATGAAAGGAAGCTATCACGATGATTGTCAGAAGCTGGCGGGGCGTAATCACGGCCGCGCGAGCATTGGAGTATCTTGACTATTTGTTAGAAACTGCGGTGAAAGATTACCTCGCCGTTGTCGGGAATCGGGGAGTGCAGATATGTCAACGCACGTTTGGGGACAAAACCGAGTTTCTCGTTCTCTCCTTCTGGGAGTCGTATGACGCTATTCGCGCCTTTGCCGGTGATGACTGCGAGCGGGCTGTCTATTATAGCAAGGATGCAGAGTTTTTGCTCGAACGAGAAGAAAAAGTGCTGCATTACGTAGTGGAGTTTGAACTGCTATAAGTACGGACGGATACCGCCAGGAGGTATATTGATGCACGTTTCAATTCGCATCCAGGGATATCTTGATCCCTCATGGCAGGTGTGGCTGGAGAATTTACAGATTGTGCATGAAGAAGGAGGCACTTCGCGTCTCTCTGGTGTTCTTTCTGATCAGGCAGCCCTCTATAGCGTGCTGGACAAGCTTGATTGGATGAGCTTGAAGCGCCTCTCACTTGAACGCAGGGAAATACCTTCAGACGAGAGCTGATTTTTCGCTTCCATGCTTAGCAATAGGAGCAAAATGTTTGCTAACGATCCACACATACAAAATATCGGTTAAGGGAGGAAGTCAATTTGAAAATACGTGCAGCTGAAATTGTAACCCTGGATGGGGTCATGGAAGCCTGCAATCAGTGGATATTTCCCTATTTAGATCAAGAGATTGAGGTTGATGTCATCAACACTCTGCTTGAGACTGACGCCTTTCTCTTCGGACGTAAGACCTACCTGGAATTAACCACCTGGGCTAACAGAAATAGTGCAATGGCTGAACTCTTTAATATCCTACCCAAATATGTGGTCTCCGGTACCCTTAAGGAGGTCACCTGGAACAATTCTCATATCATCTCTGGGAATATCGTCGAAGAGGTGGCAAAGCTCAAAGCGCAACCTGGGGAATATCTGCTGATCAACGGGAGTGCGGATCTGGTTCGTCTGCTTGCCCAGCACGATCTCATCGATGAGTATTATTTAAGTATAGTCCCCCTGGTGCTGGGGAAGGGCAAGCGCCTCTTTCCAGAAGGGGATCAGGCTAAGCTTCAATTGCTTGACTGCAAAGCTTACAAAACAGGCTTACTGCACCTGAGCTATGGGCCAATCAAACAGTAATTGTAATGTGCGGTTGGTTGATATCTCGCCAGGCTTTTCCTGTTTCTCCTAAAGCAGTGTTCACAACGAGTGAGCCCTGAGGGAAATGTCGTGGCCTGGGTCGGCCAAGCTGCTCTCGAATGGGCAAGCACTGACCTGGCGATTGGCTCATGGCTTTTGAGTATAGTTCTAGCATTGAACAATAGAAGGGAGGCCTGCTGTTATACATCTTCCTAAAACGTTATTGCTTCTAAAGGCCTTCAAAGAGAACTTTTTGTTTCTGGCAAGAAGCACATATGTCCTCGTTGTTGGGTATTCCATCCATCGTTGGGAGGCGATCCAGCAAAAACAGCAGCAGAGCCGTGAGAAAAGCGCTAGAGGTAGAGATTAGCTAATGTGCAACGGTGATGATTGCCCTATCAATTGAATACGCTCTTCCTCTCAGTGTTCTTCTGTTGTCCCTCAAGCCTTCCCCGGTCCTTTGTGCCCAGCTCAAGCCACAGCTGCACGTTTTCATTACTGGCATTTTCAGCTTGCCCACAGACGTTTGAAGGGCGAAATAGCTGAGATTGCTATGGATGCCTGATGTTAAAGTGCTCTTGGTGTGTGGAATGGGCAGGACGAGTCCACGCAGCACCCCAGGGAATGCGGAGCAAGTATATGCTCAGGCCTCTCAGACAAGAGCTGATTTTTCGCTTCCACGCTTAGCAATAGGAGCAAAATGTTTGCTAACGACCCACATATTAAAGAATATCAGTAAAGGAAGGAAATCAACTTGAACATGCATGTAGCTGACAGTGTAACCCTGGACAGAATATCAGTAAAGGAAGGAAATCAACTTGAACATACATGTAGCTGAATTGATAGGCACACAATAATTTATTGTTTCTATGTTTTTAGAACAATGAATTAAGACAGATGCGCTTTTATTACTATGAGCGAAGGTAGAGAATTAGTACTTTTCTCGCGAATGTGTAATTTTTAGCGCTAAAATGGTTAGCTATAGTAGCAGCTGCAGGGAAGTGGTTTGAAAATATTATCCCAGGAAGAAGGGAAAATAACTTGATGCGAAGAGTTTTTGTAGTGTTAAAAACTGTGAAACCTGTTATATTGTTTGCCTCTGTTGGTGCACTGCTTTTGTTAAGTGCTCTTGGTGTGTGGAATGTGGCAGGACGAGCCCACGCAGCACCCTCAGGGGATGCGGAGCAAGTATTTGCCCAGGCCTCGCAGGAGACCGGGGTGCCAAGCGATCTGCTTAAAGCCATCTGTCAGATGGAAGGGCATATGCATATGCATAGTGGAAGCCCAAATATAGGTGATGGGTATGGCTGTATGAATCTCGTACATACCGATGCCGATGGCTGCCAGGCTCAACTCTCCAATGCCGGGCTTCCCTGTACACACCATTTTACCCGAAGGCAGATCAATACTCTCGATCATGCTGCCCAGCTTATGCATGTTAGCCAGGAGCAGATCAAGAGCGATTTTGCGACGAATATCAGAGCCGGAGCCTGGATCTTGCGTGAGGATGCGCAAAAAGCCTCAAGCTCGCATAGCTTACCGACCAATCTTGCCGATTGGTACGGTGCTGTTGCAGCTTACAGCAACGCTACAGTCTCCTCGACAGCTACTATGTATGCCGATGCTGTCTATAAGCTGATCCAGAACGGCTTTACGGCCACAACCGATCAGGGCGCGACCGTCTCTTTGCAAGCGCAGGCGGTAACTCCTCATCGTCAAACCTATATCGCTCCACGCGACGCCTTGCCTACTGGCTGCCAGCAACAAGGAGCCGAATATGGGCCAGCCATCAATTGCATTCTCGATCCACAGAAATATGATTGCAATAAAGTCGCAGATAATCAGCCCTGCAATTACGATTCGGCCAATCGGCCCACGGATTTGCCAATTACCCATATTGTAATTCACGATGTCGAAGGAAGTGCTCTTTCCGCCCTGGCAACTTTCCAGGACCCAACCTTTGCCGTAAGCGCACACTATATTATTGATACCGATGGCACGGTTTATCAGGCAGTGCGCCATGAGGATATCGCCTTTCAGGCGGGCAATTTCTGGTATAATCAGCATTCTATCGGGATCGAACATGCTGGTTATGATAAAGATGGCTATTTGTGGTATAACGCGGCCGAATATCTTGCCTCGGCCAAGCTAGTAGCTTTTCTCATAGAGAAGTATCATATTCCCTTTGACCATGACCATATCGTGTCTCATGGCACTATTCCGTCTCCTAACCTGCAAGTTGCCCCCAATCACGTCGATCCGGGTCCGTACTGGCTGTGGGAATATTATGCTAAGCTTACTCTTGGAGAACTCTTTTCTCCTTTAGCCAAAAGAACACGTCAGGGCTTTGTGACGCTTATTCCTCCGTCTGGACGGCGACCATTGGGACCTCATGGAACCGAGACAAAAGACAATTTTAACTTCTTTTATCTCTATACTGAGCCCAGTACCAAATCTGACTTGATTCCGCATCAACCGGATAAGCCGACAGAGTGGAACGAAACTGATACTGTTGAGAGCCTGATTAGCTATTACTATACCGACAAAAAACCTGATGAGGCGGGCAGTGGGATGATGATGTATAAAATCTGGTATGGCACAGAAGATCAGGCGAGCACGCAGGGACCTCAGGGACAATATGCTCATGCTAAAGAGGCCTGGTTGGCGGCTCCAAGAGATGGTGTGCTAGAAGGCTTCGGACTGGGCCAGCCTGTCGTGCTGCACCAGAATAATGCTAGTGTATTACCAATCTATGGTCGGCCAGCGGCGACGGAGCAGGACTGGAAGGGCGACCAAATTGGTGAGGCTCCTGATAAGGCAGTTTTCATTTCAGCATATACAGATCGCGAAGTTGCCAGCGATGGCAGCCAGACGCTCTGGTATGAGATCAACTTTAATCATCGTCAGGCCTGGGTTCTGGCCAACGAGGTAACTACTCTCTAAGCCCATTCCTAATTTTAGTCGGCAGGCAATCCCTCACAGTTATCCAGGGCTATGAATGGTTGCCTGCCCTTTCAGTGCTCATTGAGCTTATTACGCAATAAGCTCAGTGCTGTTCTACTTGCCCTTGCTACCGGCGATAGCCTTATGCTCAGCCAACCAGCGCCTGGTATTTTCAAGGGTTGCCTGTGGGGAGATCATTGCGTGCTCAAATGCTTCAAGCTGGCTATCTTCTTGCAGGCGGCGCGGCCAGTCGGGATTAGCCAGGGCACCCCGGGCCAGGGCAATAAGATCTGCGTGTCCATCGCGTAGAATTTGTTCCGCCTGCTGTGGATCGTGCATGCCACCATTGGCAATAACCGGAACCCCTGCAACTTCTCTGGCGAGCTGCGTAATCGTGCTGCCATTGCCGAGCATAGCCGTCTCAGTCCAGTTGCGCCCTTCGCTGGCAACATGTATGTAGGCTACCCCAACTCCAGCTAGAGCCGAGAAGATGATGCTGGCATCTTTATGCCCGCCCGGCCAGCGGTACACAAAGTCGTTAACTTTGGTTTGCGAGAGACGTATTCCTACCGGATAGTGCTTACCTGTAGCGCTCCGAATGGCCTCCACAACCTCAAGCGCAAAGCGAATGCGCTTCTCCGTTGAGCCGCCATAGCGATCTGTCCGCTGGTTGGTATAGTCGGTAATAAATTGATCTATCAGGTAGCCATTGGCGCCGTGGATCTCCACGCCATCGAAGCCAGCCGCACGAGCCTGTACAGCCGCCCTGGCAAAACCTTCAATTACTTGCTTGATATCCTGTTCTGTCATGGCCTGGGGCCGCGCATATGGTCCGTGACCGCCATATTCGGATAGCATCTCTCCTTGGGGCTGTACCGCAGAAGGTGCGATCGTATGTGCGCGGTAATTATTGCCCTGCGAGAGCGCTCCCGCGTGCATGAGCTGCAAAAAGATATGCGCGCCTGCCGCGTGTACAGAATCGACGATGTGCCGCCAGGCCTGAACCTGCTCTGGAGTAACGATGCCTGGCTGATTCGCATAGCTTTGGCTATAAGCTTGATCGATGTAGGTTCCCTCTGTGATAATCAAGCTAAAATTTCCGCGGGCAAAAGCTGTATAGTAGTCAAGCATTTGCTCAGTGGCAACTCCATCACCAGCCGTACTCACGCGCGACATAGGAGCAACCGCCACGCGGTTTTTTAACTTGAGCCCGGCCAGGGAGAAAGGCGTTAAAGCGCTGTGCGCTACGTTTTGTTGCATAATCTATTGTCTCCTTGCTATTATTGCTAATAAGCTAACTACCAAATTTGTTACAGGTCCAACTTCACGATCGGGCCGAGTTGAGAAGAGAGGAGGAGAAAACTCCTCTCGTTATGCATATCTTGCCCGCAGCGGGCTTTAGTAAACTGTTATGGTATTGTAAGGGCGACAAAGATTTTGCTCCATACATACTAAGCGGGAATAAGTCGGCGTCTCTTTTCGCTTGTAAGGTTTTTGAGGGCAATCTTGATTACATTTGAAAGGGTACCTGTTTTATGCAGCTAGATGAGGTAGATAAGGCCATTCTGCAGGCGCTTCAGGAAGATGGGAGGCTATCTTTGCGCAAACTTGCTCAGCGCGTGCATATGACGGCCCCGTCTGTGGCCGAGCGTGTACGTCGCCTTGAGGAGCAACGGATCATCGTTGGCTACGCGGCCCAGATCGATAGCAATAAAGTGTCCCCTATGTTGACAGCATTTATCCACGTATTTTTGTCTAAGCGTGAAGGGAATCACCGCAGCTTTCTGCGCTTTGTGGAAGGGCGTGAGGAAATTTGCGAATGCTATCATACTGCAGGCGATTCTTGCCATCTCTTAAAAGTCATGGTGCCTGACCATGCGTGCCTTGATGCGCTGGTCAATGAGCTGCTCGTCTATGGTGACTACAGGTTGCACCTGGTAATTGGGGAGCCGCTCAAGAAGCAGCAGAGCTATGGAGAAAGGATCAGCTCGGTAGCATAATTGAGATATGCTGGCCGATCCTTCCCGCTCACATGCGGGATGTCCATAAGCACTATGGGCATCCCTCTGACTTTTATTTGCCAATAATTTCGCCGGCAAAGGTGCGTAGCGGCTCCAATTCTCGCGAATCGGGGAAGAAAAGAATGATCTCTTGCGCTCCGACCTGCTCATACTCGGCCAGACGTTTGCGAATAGTCTCGACGGTGCCAACGAGAGCACGCGTGCGCAGATTCTCGGCGCCGCCTGTATTGCGCGACAGACCTCTGGCTAAGGCCTTCTCGTAAGCCTTGTCGTCGGTCTCCGCAAGTGCGCAGTTGAGCATAACTGTGCGATGGATCGCGTTGTAGTCGCGCCCAATCTCCTGACAGTGTTTGCGCAGGATCTCAAACTTGCGCGCAATGCCCTCTGGCTCCAGATTGCCAACGTTGCAGGCGTCGCCATACTGCGCGACAAGCTTAAGCGTTACCCTTTCGCCGCCGCCGCCGATGAGCAGGGGAATATGCGGCTTCTGCACGCCCTTTGGCTGATTAATGGCGCCGCGTACCTGGTAATATTTCCCCTCGAAATAGGCTTCCTCGTCGCTCCACATCTTGAGAATGACCTGGACTGCTTCGCGTAAATAGCGCAGGCGTGTAGGCGCATCTGGATAATCGTAGCCATAGGCTTTATATTCATGCTCATACCAACCAGCGCCCAGGCCAAAATCCAAGCGTCCATGGCTCAATACATCCACAGTGCTGGCAATCTTGGCCAATAGGGCAGGATTGCGATACCCATTGCAGGAGACCATCTGCCCAATGCGCACACGTTTTGTATCGCGTGCCAGGGCCGCTGTACTGGTCCAGCATTCAAAGGTGACTTCCTGGGTCGGAGTGGGGACAGTATGGAAGTGATCGAAAAGCCAGATCGAATCGAAGCCAACCTCTTCGGCGGTCTGGGCAACCCGCGTCATCGTTTCATAGGCCTCAACTGGATCTTTAATCCCTACGAGATCCATGCGCCAGCCCTGCGGTACAATTACACCAAATTTCATCGCCATAAGTGCACAACTCTTTTCTGCTGAAAACTATCAATCCTTCAGAAGGAGCACTCTAGACCGGTCCTCCAGGAGATAAAATAACAGGCCAATGAAGGAACATTCTAGCGGCCTGTGACGAGCAAATGCCTTTGTGCTGTTAAAATGCTTTTCTGGCCGTTGCCCTTTATCTGTCCTTTATTGTAGAACATGGAGTGCGCTCCAGGTCAAGATCAAGTTTTCTGCAAAAGCAGAGAAGCGGAGCCAGTCGTCTATGCGCTGGCTCCATGTTGTGCTAGCGGCGCTGGACGTGGATTGTGCCCAGATCGGAGCTTAAATCCAGCTGGGCCTGGGGTTCGGCACCGACAGCAGTGCCACCGAATTCATTGGTAACCGAGCCCATACTTGTACGCGCATTTAATATAAAAGACGAGTTTGAGGGTAACACTACATGGATCGTGCCGGCGCTTGTTTTCATACGATAATTGCCCCGCGGATCTAGGGTGCCATCGAAGTGGATCGTGCCAGCGTCGGTTAAGAGAGTAACCCTGCCTTGCAGAAGGGTGCGCTCGGCATGGATCGTACCGGCGTTAGTATGGACATCAGTTCGCTCACCCAGCGTAGCTTCGCGCATCGTAATCGTGCCAGCATTCGTCTTCAATTCCGAACCAGGGGCCAATACTGCCTGCTCAACCATGACGGTACCAGCATTTGTTCTGGCCCTCACCTGCCCTTTGATTCCCGATATGTTAAGAGAGCCAGCATTGCTATCTATCTGCACGGTACAGGATTCAGGAACATAGACATCAAGGGTCACCGAGAACACATTGAAGAGACTATTTGAGCTCCAATGCTTAACATCAACATTGAGGCCATTATCAACCTGTGTATATTCCAGTGGCGTTGTGGCATTCTCTCCAAAGAGCCGACTGACGTATTTTGTCCCGCGCACTTCTATTTTTTCAGCTTGCCCACGCCAGATACGTACGTTGCCGGCGTCGTTATGAATGCGCAAGACAGGCTGTTCAGAGACATCGAACGTACGCGTGGGCAGCGGTACAGGCCGAGTGGAAACTGCGGCAATCACAGCAATCACAATCACAATGCCTACTATGCTCGATAGCATGCCAGCCAGGGCGCTTAGCAGTGAGCCCATGCCTCCACTCACAACTAATACAAAAACGATGAGGATGATAAGCCAGGTGCGCCGCTGGCCTTGAAATGCTGGCTGTTTTGGGCGCAATTTCTCCCCTTGCTCATGCTGCGTATAAGGGCCACTATAACCACGGTACCCGTCCTCATAGGCCTGGGATTCCTGGTACTGGCCATGATAGTCTTCAGCATAGGGATTAACGCTGGGCTGCGGCTCGTAATAGTGTTGCTGGGCAGAACCGGCCTGTTCGCGTGGATCTGTATTGTGCATGCGCTCTTGCTGCTGCCCTGATTGTTCAGGTGGAGTAAACATTGATTCCTGGTTGCTCATCATTTTCCTTCTTTATATAAAGAGTAAGGATAAATCCTTTGAAGATTGCAAGCTCTATAGTCGCATTGAAACATTTGAAAGTCAAGAGTAGACTAGTGTGTTCTTCTATAAGATATACTCATCTTTCTGTTATGAACAAACGTAGCCTTTTGCTAGCGACCAAATCCAGGAAACATTTACGCTTGTTTTGCTCCATCTTTATCGAGCCGCGTCATAAAACCCACGGCTTGAGCCATAGAGATAGAAGACGCGCTTCTGAGAAGCGTCCAGCCCAAGCTGTGGGAAGCGTCACAAAGGCTGATCCTGTTGGGAAGAGGTTTCTGTCTCATCTTTTATAGGCATTGTTTCGGGTGCTGTAGCCGAAAACTCCTGTGGATTATTGGCCTGCCATTCTGTCCATAAGGCTATCAATACCGCCTGCATGAGCCCGGCCACTGGCGCGGCGAATAGCGCCCCCCAGATGCCAAAGAGCTCGCTGCCGGCAAGCAAGGCAACAAGTGAGACGATGGGATGGAGCCCGATCGTCTTGCCTACAATGCGCGGCCCCAACACGTCGCCTTCGAGCACATGCACGCCAACAAAATAGATAAGGACAATGAGGGCGATCAGCCAGCCTTTGGTGAGCGCAAGTAGTACGCAGACGATCCCGGAGACCATGGTTCCCAATATGGGAATAAACTCTAACAAAAAAGCCAGCACGCCAAGTAAGAGCCCATAGGGCACTCCCAACAAGGTCATCCCCACGCCCACAAGGACGCCAATGAGCGTGCAGAGGAAAAGCTGGCCGCGAATGTAGCCCCCTACGATGCGGCGCATGGTCTCAACGGTAAAGCTGACGCGGCCGCGCTGACGCCAGGGAAGACTCTGCCGCAGCCAGTGGGTTGGCTTCTCCCCTTCAAGTACGAGATAGATGCTCAAGACTGCGATCAGAACAAGGTCGAGAATAGCATTGACAATTCCGCTGACGATGGGGATAATCTGGCCTGCTATTCCCTCAAGCTGCCCTACCACCTGGCCACGCAGGTTTGCGAGCTGTTGGGAGGTGATGCCGATGGACTGCAGGAAAAGCTCAAGGGGTGCTGGCTGGCCGTTGGGACCTGGCGTTAGCAAGGTCTGGATCGTTTGGGAGAGGGAAAGAAGCTGCTCTATGGCTGTACGCACGATGAAATAGAGCAGTACGCCAAGGCCTCCTAAGATGAGCAGATAGACCAGGAGGATGCTCACCACGCGTGGCATGACCCGCGCAAATAAGGAGACGGCTGGAGAGAGCGCATAGGCGAGCAGCGCCGCGATCATAAGCATCAGGATCGTCTTTGCCACGTGACCAGCCAGCCAGAGGAGGAGCAATACTATAGTAGTCCAGGCCAGGATAACCAGCGGAATAAGGAGACGTCTGAGCCAGCGGGCGACCTGTTCCGACAAATCTTCTGACATTTCCTGCTCTGCCTGGTTGTCTGGCTGAATGGGAAGCAAGCGCTCCGCCGGGTTTTGCTGTGGTGGGGGCTGAGCCTGTGGCGTGCTGGGACCAGGGTGCATAATCCTGCTGATCTGTTTGAGCCATTGATTTGCCTGTTTTGCTCCCTGCTGAGGAGATGATGCGTCGTCCCTCTTCTCTCGCGTTTTTTCAGGAGGGGAAGCCTGATTGGCATCGTTATCGGATATAGGATCTGGTTTCATCTGTTCCCTCCGTGGGTAGTATCCAGGCTTATGAGCAGGGAATTGTGGTCGTGTTTAGCATGCCTCGCAAAGAGGAGAAGAAAGTGTGCGGGATTCGTCGCCGCGCATGTAATGGAAGAAAAAGCTGCTCTTTTCATAATAAAAAATTGTCTGATATCTACAGGAAATGATCTGCCGCAAAAGCTAAAGTGAATCCAGACAGCGATCTTGCAGGTAGCAATGCCCATAGATGACACGATCCTTTTTGCCAAAGAGAGACAGCTATGCTCGATTGCTTATTGCTGAAATTTTTATTTGTCCAATAATCACTACTCTCATAGCGTAGCGCGTCACTGGTAGAGCTTAAGATTAATACATCAATACTGAGAATGAGGAGCGGATTCAAGGGAATGTGCCAGCCGTCGTGGGTGCTGAATAAGAAGGGGAAATTGTGAAAACCGCGCCTTGACAGAGCCAGTCATCATAGCATAATCTATCTCTACACAAGTCATACGTATGACTTATGCTACAGGCATCTAGTAGATGGCTAAAGCAGGGCAAATATGCGCCCCCTCGTGAGCTCTCTGGAGCCAGCTTTGACGCTAGCATCCGCCTACAAGGATATTTCTTATAGCCATATATGATGAACTATGGGGAAGATGAAGAGGATAGTGCGCAAGTAGCACCGGTGATGAGCTTTAAAGAAACAAATGCAGAAGACATATTGTCTTTATGATAGCTCTATAGAAGTGCCCAATCTTCGACTTGGATGAGTGATCAGCATGTTAGCAGCCTATACAAACGGTAAGAGCAAAGTAAAGGAGGAATTTCTATGCGTCGCTTTTTGATTGACACCGATACAGCCTCTGATGATGCCGTTGCGCTAGTAATGGCAATGCAGGCGCCAGATGTGCAGGTGGAAGCTATTACTGTCGTGGCTGGCAATGTTCCGGTGGAGCAAGGGGTGCAGAATGCACTCTATACTGTCGAGCTATGCAAGAAACGAGTGCCTGTCTATCAAGGGATGGCAGCTCCTATCTTGCGCCAGTTGGAGACGGCCCAGAACGTCCATGGGCACGATGGCATGGGCGATATCGGTTTACCCTTGAGTGGAAGAGTTCCGGCTCCAGGCCATGCGGTAGATATATTGCGCGAAACCATTCGTCGACATCCTCACGAGATTACCCTTGTGACCCTGGGACCGCTTACTAACGTAGGGCTGGCTCTATTGCTCGACCCCGCGCTGGCCAGGTTGGTCAAGGAATGCGTAATTATGGGTGGGATTGGTCAGGGATATGGCAACGTGACTCCCGTGGCTGAGTTTAATATCTGGGTCGATCCCGAGGCTGCGAAGATCGTCTTTTCCTCAGGGATGCCAATTACCATGGTTGGTTGGGACATCTCACGCATCTGGGCTACCTTTGATACTGAGGAGGCTGCGGCCATACGTCGTATAGGTACTCCATTAGCTGAATTTTGTATTGATATTCAGAAGTCTGTGCAGACCTATGCAATCGAAAATAGCCATCTCGTGGGCTTTGATCTCCCCGATCCAATTGCCATGGCCGTTGCCCTCGATCGCGCAAGCATTGCCGAGAGCAAGCGTCTCTTTGTAGAAATAGATGCTGAGAGTGCCTTGAGCCGTGGACAGACCATCGTTGATCATCTAGGAGCCACTGGAAATACGCCCAACGTCGAAGTAGTGCTCGCGGCCTCGCGCGAGCGCTTCCTGGAGCAACTGCGGGCCGCAGTTGGCGCTTAACATCTCTCATGGGACTATATTGATAGATCCATGGCCCGCCAAGAGGCGCTGTTAGTTTTGGCAAGCTTCTAATCGCTACAGACTGAAAAGCGAAGTAAGAGCATTCTTGCAGAAAGAAGGAAATTCTAAGTGGATTTCAGGACTTATCCTAAAGTTGAGCTGCACCTGCACCTTGATTGCTCAGTGAGCTATGACGTGGTGCATAAGATAGATCCAACCATCAGCCAGGCCGCCTATGAGCGCGATTTTACGGCCCCTGCTAAATGTACCGACCTGGTTGAGTATCTTAAGCGTGCCGAGAAAGGTACAGCCCTCATGCAGAGCCGTGAAAATCTCTACCTGGTTGCTACTGATATGCTGCGCCAGTTACAGAGGGACAATATTCTCTATGCCGAGATCCGTTTTGCCCCTTTTTTGCATACGGAGCAAGGGCTCTCAGTTGAAGAGGTAGTGGAAGTAGTCAATGCCGCCACGGCTGAGGCCAGCGCAGCTACCGGCGTGGAGGCCCGCTTGATTCTCTGCACGCTGCGCCATTTTTCGCCTGAGCAGAGCATGCAAACTGTGCAACTTGTCGAGCGCTTCCGCGACACCCACGTGGTGGGCCTTGATATTGCTGGAGATGAAGCAGGCTTCCCTCTGGATGCCCATGCTCCAGCCTTTCAATATGCCGTCGAACATGCTATTGCGCGTACGGCGCATGCTGGCGAGGCCAGCGGTCCAGCCAGCGTCTGGGAGACACTTGAGCGCTTGCAGCCAGCACGCATCGGGCATGGCGCGCGTAGCATCGAAGATCTAAAGCTGGTTGAGATATTGCGCCAGGAACGCATTCATCTCGAAATCTGTCCAACCTCAAACCTGCAAACCAGTCTATGCGCTACCTATGCCGATCATCCAATCGATCAGCTCTATCGGCTTGGTGTGCCGCTAAACGTTAATACCGATGCGCGCGCTACGACGCCAATAACGCTCTCAGCGGAATATGCAAAGCTCAATCAAACCTTTGGCTGGGAGCGTACCCATTTCTTGCAGAGTAACCTGCAAGCCATACAAGCCTCGTTCTTGCCCGGCGAGGAGAAGCAGAGGCTTGCGCAGCGCCTACAGGCAGGCTACGCAGCGCTCTAGCTTTTATATTGCCACTTATGCCATGCCAGGCCTTGCTTATTATGGTCTGGCCCTGTGGCGCCTAATTATGGGCCTCCATGGCGAAAGAGTTCTCATTCTCGCTATAGCTAATCTCGAAGATAGTATTCGTATTAAGCTTATAATCCATTGTGCCAGCTTTCCCGCGCTGCAAAACGTAGAGAGCCTGCTGGATTGAAGAGGTAGCATCCTGTAGCTGTATGATCACTCCATTGAGATAAGGGTTGCGCTCATCGCTATAGCGAATGTGCTCTTGCATCTCGCCTGCCGGTATGTCCACGCTCACCTTGCGATCTGAGGGTGTATTGGGATCGTCACCGTTGCGCACTAAAAAAGTGACACGCAGCTGTTGACTGCTGCGATTAACAATTGTTTTTGTGACAGCCATTAGACTTTACCACCTTCCAGTGCTGTAAAATTCGCCCTAAGCGCGTAAGCATATATGCACTATACGCCAATCTAGCGATCCAAGAAGGAATTTTTCCATGCTTGCTACTCCTATTGTGCAGCCTCTGAAGAACATATATATGACTATGCATAAATAAAGAGATCTATGTGGGGAAAGTTACGAGCAAGCACGCTAATATAACAAGCGAGCGGGCAGAAAAGATACCAGAAGCTATCATGCAGTTTCATAATAAGGCTGCACGATAGCTAAAGTGGCGCTCCAGGGGAAAATGTTTTAGCGCGTTGCCAGCTGCCGGCCATCGCGCCACTTAACCAGGCGCTCAACGGCAGAATAGTCCCAGGGCTCATCCAGTTCCAACGTAAAGAAGCTAATACCTGTAGCAACCTTGTCGTCGAGCTCGTGTTCGCTGAAATCAGTTCTGATAGCGGTACTGCGTATAATCTCATTGGGGTTGCGCCCAACTTCTTTGCACCACTGATCGAGTACCTGATTCTTGTGAGCCAGGGTAGCAACATCACCAAAGCCATGCCAGATGTTAGCATATTTGGCAGTAATGTAGAGTGTCTTCTTTTCGCCGCCGCCACCAATCAGAATAGGAATGGAATACCTGACGGGTTTTGGTGCGTCCACTTCCCAGCGGTGGAGAATGGTTGGAATTGCCTCCTCCAACGCCTTCAGCCGACTGCCAGGCGTACCAAAATCATAGCCGTATTCTCTGTAGTCGCGCTCGAACCAGCCTGCGCCGATACCCAGAATCAGGCGGCCGTTGCTGATGTGATCAACAGTCTTGGCCATATCGGCAAGCAAAGCCGGATTGCGATAGGTATTGCAGCTGACAAGGCAACCGATCTGAGCACGTGTA
Source organism: Ktedonosporobacter rubrisoli (assembly GCF_004208415.1). GTDB lineage: Bacteria > Chloroflexota > Ktedonobacteria > Ktedonobacterales > Ktedonobacteraceae > Ktedonosporobacter > Ktedonosporobacter rubrisoli. The sequence continues at coordinate 2,635,709 of NZ_CP035758.1, forward strand.
GTGAGCGTAGCCATGGCCGTTAGTAAGGTCCAGCCCTCAAAATGGCTGCCCTGGGGATCTCCGTAGAGTGGAAAGAAATGATCCCAATTCCAGATGGAATCGACGCCTATTTTCTCTACACGTTGAACGGCTTCGGCAAAGCTCTGATAGGTGGTGTGCTGAGGGTGGAGCTGTACACCAACCTGTAAGGGATGAGTTGTTTGCGAATTGGCCATAGAAAACGAAATACCTCTCGAACTGAATTGAAGTTCTCTATCCGTTGGATTACAAACCTGGCAAGTCTCCAGGTCCCTCAGATCAGCGAAAGCTGCAGAGGTGGCAGACCTGCAACTTGCCACAAATCGGTATAAGTTTATAACACGCCACACATAAGTATTATTTCAAAATTTCTGAAAACATTAAGACTTTTCGATCCTTATGCGTCGGCGAGCAGGCGCGAATTTATGTTTTATCATGGGCGTCGGCTTATCTTTAAGTATCGACTCTACTAGAGAGTCGATAAGAGCTAGCGCATATCAAGTTTTACATCTTCACCGATATCCTGGGGTTTACCGGTTATGCCCTTAATGGCGGCATAGAGTCCACTCATCTTACCAGCTGGAGCGTCCCAGTACTCGGCGCTATCGACATGAACCTTGAGCAGGGCAAGGTTAGGATCATCCTCTCCGTTGGGAAACCAGGCTTTATACGTAGATTTCCAGTACTCTTTGATTTTTTTACGATCCTGCACAAGTTGTGCTGTCCCCGAAACCGAGACGAACGTCATATCATCGGACCGCATATAGCTCACATTGACCTGGCGATTTTGTTCTATCTGATTCACCTTGGGAGAATCTGTATAGGTAAAGAACCATAAATCACCTGTGAAATCCGCATCCTGAGTCACCATCGGACGACTACGCAATACGCCATCGGCTTCCTGGGTGGTCAACATGGCGAAGCGAATACCTTTGATCTTTTCTTGCAAAAGTTTTCTATCATCTTTGCTGTTTGTGTGATGTGTCATAGATCTCTCCTTAAGCAAGCTAGCGGCAAATTCTTATCGATTTTTACTTCTGATACACGCTGGAGATTGAGTAAGGGAATACATTCATAGCTCTCTTTTGTCACAAAGTTTGGGCTTATCTCGTCTGCTTTGCGTAAAATTCTTCAATAGTTAAAAAATAAGGAGAAGGCTATCATGGAGGCTCAATCTATGCATGCAGATGTTGTTATTATTGGTGGCGGCTTGGCCGGCTTAAGCGCAGCAGCTTATCTGGCGCGGGCTGGTGTTAGCGTGACCTTGTTTGAAAAGGCTGCAGAGTTGGGAGGGCGGGCGGCCACACGCGACTATGAAGGCTATCATTTTAATCGTGGTATCCACGCTTTCTATACAGGAGGGGCGGCCACACAGGTTTTAGCTGAGCTTGGAGTTCACTATAGCGGAGGCACGCCAAAACATGTTTTTGCTTTAAAGCAAGGCAAGTTGCATGTAGCGCCATACGATGCGCTTTCGATGCTGCGCACAGATGTGCTGGATGTGGCCGATAAACTTGAGCTTGGGCGTTTGTTTGCGGCCTTACCGAAGCTGAACGCGCAGGATCTGCGCTGGACGAGCACCCAGGCCTGGCTGGATAGCATAGCCCATCGCCCGCGCGTGAAGCAATTTCTGGGCTCATTTGTCGCTCCCCAGGTCTATACTTCAGCCCTCGATCTGGTTAGCGCAGAATTTTTCGTCGCGAAAACACAGCAGATACTTAAGAATAATCCTACGATCTATGTTGATGGTGGCTGGCAAACGCTTGTAGAGGGATTGCGCGAAGTAGCAGAAAAGGCAGGAGCGCGTATTGTGAGCAGCAAGCGAGTCGAGGCCGTTGAGTATCAAGATGGTCAGGTACGGGGTGTGGGTTTGCATAATGGAGATCAGTTGTCTGCTTCGGCGGTGATCATTGCAACCGAACCGGGAGATGCGGCAAAGTTGGTCGATGCCGACAAATATCCGGAACTGCGCCAGATTTTTGAGGCCCTGGTTCCTGCTCGTTTAGCCTGCCTCGACGTTGCCCTGAGCCGCGTACCCAACGAACATTATCATGTAGTTCAAGACCTTGAGCATCCCTGCTTTATGTCGGCGCAGTCGTTTTATGCGCGCATTGCACCTCAAGGAGGAGCTCTTATCCATGCTTTCAAGCAGCTTGATCCCCGGCAAACCACAGATCCACATCAGGATGAGCGCGAGCTAGAGGCTTTGCTTGATGCGGCTCAGCCCGGGTGGCGTGAGGTAGTGGTCAAGCGCTTCTTTTTGCCGCACATCGAAGCTCTTGGCATGTTGCCTCTGGCGAAGAGTGGCGGCTATGCGGGCCGCCCCGGGCCGCAATTGCCCGGTATGGCTAATCTCTATCTGGCCGGCGACTGGATCGGCGAGGGATTTGGCATCGATGCAAGCCTGGGCAGTGCGCGCCAGGCGGCGCAACTGCTTCTAGAAAAAGGAGCTATGAGCCGAATAAATGAGAATGCTTAGCCTTCGTTATGACGCTGATCTTTCTACATGCGCGACACTGGTTATAGCCAGTGTCGCATGTCTATATTATCGCTAACTGAGAAAGCTGATTATATAATATTATGTAGAGTGATGAAGCTGGAAAATGCCAGAACGGAGGATAAATTGAAAGGTTCTGAGGATGCTACACAAGTATTTAATCAGTATCGCTGGCTACTCTTTTCTATTGCTTATCGCATGCTGGGTAGCGCTACCGACGCCGAAGATATCGTACAGGAGGCTTTTGTGCGCTGGCTGCAGGCCAGCGAAGAGGAAGTGAAATCCCCAAGAGCCTATCTATCAACAGTAGTTGTCCATCTCTGCATTGACTTTCAGCGCTCAGCCCAGGCGCGCCGCGAAGTATATGTTGGTCCCTATTTGCCCGAGCCTCTGGGCACACATCTGCGCCCAGAGCTAATTGAGACGCCACTGCTGGCCGAATCCCTCTCTTTTGCTTTTCTGGTCCTGCTGGAAAGTTTGCCACCTTTAGAACGGGCAGTCTTCTTGTTGCGCGAAGTTTTTGAATATAATTATGACGAAATCGCCACAATCGTTGGCAAGGGCGAGGCTAACTGCCGACAGATCCTCCATCGAGCTCGCGAGCATCTGGAGCAGCGGCAGCGGCGCTTTGAGGTCTCGCCTGATCAACAGGAGAGAATCACTTACCAGTTTATGCAGGCTAGCAATAACGGTGATATGCAAGGCTTACTCAAGTTGCTGGCTGACGATATTGTCTTTACCGGCGATAGCAATGGTAAGGTTCGTGCAGGCTTAAAACCGGTAAAAGGACGCGACAAGGTTGCCCGTGGTATGCTGGGTGGGTTGCGCCTGCTCGCAGTGGATATGGAGACGCGGATAGAGGAGATCAATGCCCAGCCGGCTATTGTGGGATATGTGAATGGGCGGCCCTTTGGTGTAGTGCTTCTTGACATTGAGGGTGGGCTGATTCAGCATGTCTATGCAGTCCTTAATCCAGACAAACTTAGCTGGTTAGCCGCGCGCTGAGCACTTGCGCTTGCAGGTTTTTCGGCTTTTACAAACGAGATAGCTAAAGGCCAGAGCTTGCCAGGATTGGCTCAACAGTTCTCGGCAGCATTGGGAAATGCTATACTTGAGTTAGTTGCTCTCAAGCGGGTAAAAGTCGATCGTTGATGTCGAGGGAGGCATTAAGGCTTGAGAGGTCAATGAGAGAGCTGTTAAGGTAGGGATACACTGAAAGGAAGCAGCCGTACATATGCAATTTGCTATCGATATTCCCCACTTTGGAGCGCTTAGCGATCCGCTGCTGGTAGCCGAGCTGGCCCATGAAGCTGAGGAAATGGGATGGGATGGATTCTTTGTCTGGGACCATATCAACTACAAACTCCCCGATTTACCACAAGCTATGGCAATAGCCGATCCCTGGATACAAATGAGCGCAATTGCCCTGCGAACCAGTCGTATCAAGCTTGGCCCAATGGTTACACCGCTGGCTCGTCGTCGGCCCTGGAAAGTTGCGCGCGAAACTGTCACGCTAGATCATCTCTCAGGTGGCCGCCTGATTTTTGGTATTGGGCTGGGAACTGACCGCAGCGGCGAATATAGCATCTTTGGTGAGACAACAGACGCCCGAGCGCACGGAGAGCTGCTTGACGAAGGGCTTGAAGTCCTGACAAAGTTGTGGAGCGGCGAGAAATTTAGCTATGCAGGCAAGCATTATCAGCTCTCACAGGCGCAATTTCTGCCCAAACCTTTGCAACAGCCTCGCATTCCTATCTGGGTTGCCGGCCACTGGCCGCACAAAAAGCCCCTGCGCCGGGCAGCTAAGTTTGATGGCATCTTTCCCCTCATGCGAGAGCGCGCGCTGACCCCCAACGATTTTCGTGAGATCCTTGGTTATGTCAGGGAGCAGCGCACGCAAGATACCCCCTTTGATGTTGTGGCCGGCGGCCTGACGAGCGGCACAGACAAAGCGCGGGATGCGGCCCAGGTGGCCTCTTTTGCCGAAGCCGGCGCAACCTGGTGGCTAGAATGCTATCTTCCCCAGCATACCCTTGAGCAGGTGCGCCAGCGTATCCGCCAGGGACCCCCGCAATTCTAAGCCCGCTCGTGTTGGCGTGCTGCATCCAGATCCCTGGCTCGCTCCGACAGGAGGAGGATGGCTGGCTAGCCATCCTTAGACCTCGGTCGTAAATTGCGGAGTTGAATGGATAGGGCGCCTTTCTGTTTGTACAAGTGTCTGCAGTACGGCAGCGAGGCGCCGCGTTGCTTCTTCAAGCTGCTGCGGCGATTTGTCGGCGAAAGTCAGGCGGAGCGTATTGCTGCTTTGCTGCGTACGTACTGGCGCAAAGAATTGACCAGGAGCAAGCACCAATCCACGCGATGCAGCTTCCTCAACAACCTGTATGCTATCCAGATGCTCTGGAATGCTGAGCAGAAGATTGAAGCCGGCCTGGGGGATACTCCAATGGCAGCCGAAGGGGCTCAACTCCTGTTCCAGAGCGGTCAGGAGGGCGTTGCGCCGCTGATGATAAGTTCGGCGAATATGGGTAAGCTCGCGCTCGTAGGCCAGGGCGTTCAAATAGTGGAGGACTGTACGCGTTGTTGAGATAGGCGTTGGACGATCAAAGATCTGCTTTTGCCGCACCAGCACTGAGAGCAGAGCGGGCGCGGCGACGATGCAGCCAAGCCGTACGGCCGGGAAGATCGTTTTGCTGAAACTTTTTAGATAGATGACGCGTCCCTCTGTCTCATAATTCCAGATCGCAGGAGCAGGCGTGACACCCTGATAGTAAAGCTCATTGAAGGCATCATCCTCGATAATTAACAAGTTATGTTTGCGTGCCAGCTCGGCCAGGTGACGGCGGCGCTCCTGGGCTAAGCTAACTCCTGTTGGACTCTGACCTGTCGGAATGGTATAGAGCAGGCGTGGCCGGTTTTGAGGTGTAGCTTCTAACTTACGCGCCAGAACCTCTGTTTGCAGACCGTATTCGTCAAGCGGTATCGTCTCCCACTGCACACCGCGCTGCTCAAAAATGTCAAGGGCAGAAATATAGCTCATTTCCTCCACAAAGACACTATCCCCAGGTTGTAGCAAGCTTCGTGCTATAAGATCAAGCCCTTGCTGGGTGCCGCTGGTGAGCAAAATACTTTCAGTATCAACATAGATACCGTAACGCCTGATATATGCTGCAAGAAAGGAGCGCAAGGCGGGATCACCAAGGGCGCTGGCCCCATATTGCAGATTGTTGGTGTCCTCCTCCTGCTTTAAAGAAATGCCCGCCTGGGTCATGGCCTCTTGCCAGCGCTCCAGCGAGAAGAGGTTGGCATCAGGATTTCCACTGGAGAAATGCAGCAACGGCTCTTCGGCAGGCCAGCGCTTCACTGCATTTTGTAAAGTGCGTTGCAGCAGCGCGGCCCTGGGTAGACGAAGCTGCTGTTGGAGCGCTGCCATCCATTCGGGCGGCTTTGCTGGAGGCTGCTGGCTTCCTTCTAAAGTTGGCTGAAGCGGCTTTGCCTGGAAGGCAGATGTTATGCTCGGTCGGGGCAGAAGGAAGGTTCCTCGCCCAATACTGCCGCTGGCTACGCCTTCGAGGGCCAGGACATCATAGGATTGCGAGACAGTAATGGGACTGATGCCTAGCTGCTCTGCTAGCTTGCGAATGGGCGGTAACTTTTCGCCGGGCTGCAACTCTCCCTCTTTTACCGCCCGTTTAATATGGTCTGCTAATTGACGATAAAGCGGAGTAGAGGCGTCTTTCTGTAAGGCGAAGCAGCGATAATCCATGCAAATCCTCCCTCATTTTGCCGCGTATCATTGACAAATGTTCTTGTATGTACTATTGTATTTATAGCATATCAATAGTGATTTTGTCAAGATTGTAATTAATAACAATTTGGAGAAAAGAATGGATATCGCAATAGTGCTGTTTGAGGGCTTCGAGGAAATGGATGCGCTTGCCCCTTTTAGCGTATTTCAGCAAGTGACGATGCATAGACAAGATATGCATGTCAGGCTTGTCTCTTATGATGGTGCCGAGGAAGTCACGGCCGCTCATGGGTTGCGTGTGCGCGTAGACGAAACGCTCTCCTTAGAGAGCCCGCCGGATGTGCTCATAGTTCCGGGAGGTGGTTGGGCGTCGCGCGCTGAGAGAGGAGCCTGGGCGGAGGCAGAGCAGGGTGTCTTACCTGCGCACCTGGCTCGCTTTAAACAAGCTGGCGTGACGATGGGTGCGGTTTGCACCGGTTCTCTTCTCCTGGCAAAGGCTGGTTTGCTTGCCGGGCGCCCGGCAACGACCCATCATCTCGCTATAGAGGACTTGCGCGCAGCCGGGGCTCAAATTATCAATGCGCGTGTGGTCGATGATGGCGATGTCGTAACAGCAGGAGGCGTAACTTCCGGATTGGATCTTGCCCTCTGGCTGATTGAGCGCTACTTTGGAGCAGAAATAGCCATCTCTATAGAAAGCCTTCTAGAGTATGAGCGACGTGGTACGGTCTGGCAACATGGGCCTCAGACTGCCAAAAGCGCTTAGCAGCTTATTTCCTCAGCATGCCAGCGAGCTATAAAGAGAAACCCTGGAAATTTTACCTCATAAGCCTGATTGGCTGAGCGAGTAGGGAGATCTAGTCAGGTACAAAGCTAACCTCAGCAGCTGAAATCCTGCCTGGGGTTAGTACTCTTTCTTCAAGGTAAGCGCTACCAAATAGAAAATAACATTCCGTCCGCTGCCCAGTTACCTTGATAAGTTTCTCGCTCGCGAGAAACTTTAGATACCATTAGCGGAGTATAAGCCTATCCATGCAGCGATAAATTCGCTACTTTCCCTCAAGAAGTGAGATTCGCTTATGCCTCTTGAGGTTCTAGCAATTCCCGCAGCGTACGGGTCAGCTCGTCGAGCTCAAATGGCTTGTATAGACTATGTAGTTTGCGCTTTTCCAGCTCCTTTTGCGGAAGGCGTGAACTTGCCGTTATGAAAAGAGCTGGCACATTTTCATGTCCTTCGGTCGAGCGTAGCAAATCATAGAGATCAAGGCCATCGATACCAGGAAGTTGATAGTCAAGGAGAAAGAGGTCGAATTTGAAGTGGCCAGTCATTCTTAAGGCTTCAAAGGCATCATGCGCATGAATGGCGCGATAGGGAGTCTCTTCCCTGATCATCTGGATGAGGCAAGCCCCAAAGTCAGCATCATCCTCAACTACGATGATCAGCTTAAACGCGGGGGAAGTGGTCTGGGCTGGCGAGCATGTTTCTTGCTGTATCATCAAAGGCTCCTTGCAATTCTGCTAACCACATTTATGTCTCTATCTAGTATACATTCTTTCGGTGTGGAGACGCAGCTTGATGGGAAAAAAGGTGAAACACCACGATATATCCTGCACCATCAGGCTTTCGGGATGAGCAGCTCATTTGTATCGCTGTCATCCTGGCAGAAATGAACAACATTACTCGCTGGCTTCACGCTTTAATTTATGTAATTCTATGTACTCAAGCTGCATAGGAAGGCGCGTAAGCCTCTGCAACTCCCACCTGGAAAAGGATAGCGCGGAACTCCTTGTAGGTCAAGTGGGAATGCAGACAGAAAGAGGAAGGAAAGGAGGTTTTTTTCTGTCGATCTACCCCGTACTCAGGAGGGAACTGGATGTTTTTTCAGCCTTTCCTTCTCCACACCGGCCTGTAGAAGTTCATCGTTTTCGAGCACATAGACGCGATCTCCTGGCCCAATCACCTCTTGTCCTGTTGTAGGGGCAACATGAGCATAGAAGCCACGACGGCCATGACGCAAGAATTGTAGCGTCCGCTTGATTTGATCTCTGGGGTGAGGTAACCAGGGATGTAGGGCAAAACGGCAGAAGAGGACGCAGGGCTCGGTAGCTGCCGGTTGGGTGAGATAGACAAATTCGCCAGTATAAGCATTCTGAATAGCAAGAGCCTGGCCCAGGTCGGCCAGCGTGTAGTAAGCTCCTGTTTGGATAAGAATATTTTCTCCAGCGCAGCCATCGAACATATGCTTACCAAATTGAGCGCGCAATATGTCATAGTGGCTGGTAAAACCAATAGAGATCGCGTTATTTCCTCGATAGCGCGACTGGGAATGCTGTGCATGGTGGACATCCATTACCTCTTCATCGGCACTGGTTATCCCCACGACGCCCTTAGAGGTGAGGCAGAGACGATCGACTACAAGGAGCCGAGCGGGATCATAGCGTTGGGGATGACCATGCTTGATCGGAAGTGGTTGGATTTGGACGCGTATAATCTGCCCTATTTCACGCATCGAGCGATAGTCCTTTCTCTTCTATTTATTCATAACAAATGGTTTTCAGGGTTATTTCTTTACAATGAAGGGACGCTAGACCTCTTCTCCTAATGTGTGGATGAAATTAATACATTTCTTTATACCTTTAGTGACAAGCTCGCTCGCCTGTTCGTAGTGATACACAGAAAAATGCTCTGGTAGGCAAAAGTACATTCACTTTCTTCTACGCTTACATGTTACTATAGCAAAGACGAATGAGAAAACGATGAGAAGATATGGGTTGACATATGCAGGTTCTCATAATTTACAAAGCAGGAGTAGAGTTGTATGCGTATTTTGCTTGTAGAAGATCATCCTTCTTTGGGTCCTGATCTCAAGCGGAGCCTCGAACGTTGCCATTATGCAGTTGATTTAAGCATTGATGGAGACGACGCGGTTCATCTGGCGCTGGTTTTTCCTTATGATCTCATTATCCTTGATATCCTCTTGCCTGGCCTGAATGGTTTTGAAGTTTGTCGCCAATTGCGCACCCGACAAAGCAACGTGCCCATTCTCTTTCTTACGGCCCTGGAAGGGGTCGATGATCGAGTTCAGGGACTTGATCTTGGGGCCGATGATTATGTAACTAAGCCTTTTGACTTTCGTGAATTAGAAGCCAGGATACGGGCCTTGCTCAGGCGTGAGAGTACGCCTAAAAACACTGTGCTCAAGTTTATGGATATCACTATGGATACAAGTACTCATGAAGTGCGCCGGGGCCAGCGGCTCATTCGCCTTTCCAGCAAGGAATATACTCTGCTGGATTTTCTCATGCGCCGGCCTCGTGAGGTACTTAGCCGTACCACGATCGCCGAACATGTCTGGGATTACGATGCTGAACACCTCTCCAACGTGATTGACGTCTATGTGGGCTATGTGCGGACAAAACTATGTGCCGATGGGGAGCCCAATGTTATTCAGTCTGTGCGCGGCATTGGCTATCAGCTAAAGGAGCCGGAACGATGAAGCCGCTTCTGCGTCACCTTTCTCCCCCAGGTATTCGTATGCAACTAACGCTCTGGTATACTCTTGTCTTTGCCTTCCTGCTGGCGATTTCGGGCTATCTGCTGTATAAACATCTTGAAGCTAAATTAGATGCCAGCCTTGATAGTAATTTGCAAACGCAGGCTCAGCAGATCGCTAAAGGGATCAGCTATGATCATGGTACAATCAGGCTTCATGGGGTAGCCCGTCAGTTGCCGGATTTCACGCTGAGCGTCGAGGAGGAGCGTTCTCAGCATGTAGATGTTGCCTTTAGCGTTCTTGTGCGCTTGCTCGATAGCCGAGGCACGCCCTTACACGAGACACCGGCCTTTGAGAACTTGATGGTGCCCGAGGCAAGCGTAACGCAACCCCTGCAAGGTGCCTCCTGGCATGGAACGATCTGGGCGCAGGATGGACAGGAGGTCCAGCTCTATAGCCAGGCGCTCAGCCAGAATGGCAAGCCTTATGCGGTAATCCAGATAGGTCAGCCGTTAGGTGAACTGCATCATACGCTACAGAATATTGCGCGCGAGCTTTTCATGCAAGGAGGCTTGATTCTGCTTTGCAGCGCCCTGGGCAGCTATTGGCTAGCTGCGCGCGCTTTAGCCCCTATTCAACAGTTGACCCGGGCGGCCCGCGATATTAAACGTGGCGATTTGCAACAACGTGTCCCCGTACCTCGTTCAACTGACGAAGTGCACTTTCTAGCCAGTACCTTCAACGAAATGATCGCCAGCCTTGAAGAGATCTTTCGCCGCCAGCGCCGCTTTGTCGCCGATGCGTCCCATGAGCTGCGTACTCCCGTAACGGCGATTCGTAGTAAGACGGATCTAGCCTTGCTTCAAGCCGATCTTCCGGCAGAGTATGCGCAGATGCTGCAAGAGATCAAGGGCGAAACTGAACGGCTAGGACGCCTCATTAGCGATTTGCTCGCCTTAGCGCGTGGAGATGAGCACCAGACGCACTTTGAACTGGAACCAGTGAGCCTCGATCGTCTTGTGCAGGCTGTTGCCTCTACTGCCGAAGCGCTGGCTCTAGAGCGTGGAATTGAGCTGCAAGTTCAGGCAGCGCAACATACTGTTGTGCTTGGCGATGAGGCGCGGCTGATCCAGGTGGTGATGAATCTACTGGATAATGCGTTACGCTATACCGAGGTGGGAGGAAGCGTTATACTTTTGGTGGAGCACGACGAAGTTTTAGCACATCTGATGGTCAAGGATACCGGAAGCGGTATTGCTCCTGAACATCTCCCTCATATCTTTGAGCGTTTCTATCGCGCCGATCCCGCGCGTACACAAACGACAAGCACCGGAAGTGGATTAGGTCTCTCGATTGTTGAGTGGATTGTCACTGTGCACAAGGGAACTGTAAAGGTTGAGAGTCAGCCAGGAAAGGGCTCAACCTTTAGCGTGGCTTTACCGCTGGCCCCTGCAGAGTTTTGGGCAAATGAAGATGAACCACAGGATAGCCTGCATATATCCTGATCCTTCTCTTGACATCTGACTGGGGACATATTATATTCTTAAACATATCTCTATCCCCTGTCCGGGGGTATGGGTATGTTTAAGACAACGCAAATCGGCCCAAAGGGTAGGGATGCTATGGCCGTTAAGCTGCAAGTTTTATGCTCCAATCGAAGCACAGAAGGAGAAAAAATAGGAATGAAGTTACATTGGTTATCCGGCATCTTGTTGGGAGTGACGTTACTGTTTATGACTGCCTGTGGTAGTTCAACTACCTCTTCAACCGCCAACTCGTCGACAGTACCACAGGATGTTACAGTCAAGCTCTCGGATTTCAAAATTGACTCGTCGCTCTCCAGTTTTGCCCCTGGCACCACTTATCGTTTTGTGATCACCAATGATGGACGCACAAACCATGAATTTATGATTATGCCTAAGGCGGAGGGCAATATGGGAGGTATGGACATGTCGCACATGGATGGGATGGCCTTAACGGCTCTTGATGATATTAAGCCGGGTGAGACGAAGACGCTCGAATATACCTTTGCCGCTTCTACTGCGGGCTCACGTCCAGAATTTGCTTGCTATTTGCCAGGACATTATGAGGCTGGTATGAAACATGATGTAAGCGTAAAATAACTGAAACTGATGTTTGGATCTCGCCCGCTCTTGAAGAGCGAGAAGGGCGGGTGAAAGTTGCTAAAAATTACTTTACATCAATCAAGTTAAGGATAGTTAGCGTCACGCGTATCCACTAAGGATAGGTGGCAAGACAATGCGTGTAGAGCTTAGCAACTGTGCAACGCAGGGCTACTTGAGATGTGCTTCGCGGGCCAGAACAATGGCCTGCGCACGATCAGCGACCTGTAGTTTGCTGAAAATATTCGAGACGTAATTGCGCACTGTGTTATGGCTCAGGACCAGGCGCTCGGCGATTTCTGTGTTGCTAAGGCCTTGCGCGATTAGCTCCAGGATCTCACGTTCGCGCCTGGTCAGATCGGGAAATGGTAATTCTGGCGCTGCACTCTCAGGTAGGGATGTTGCGAAAAAATTCATAAGGCGCAAGGCTATAGCGGGACCGAAAATTGCCTCGCCACTACCTACCGCGCGAATCGCCCGTAGGATATCGTTCTTCTGTGCATCTTTAAGCACATACCCGAGCACGCCGGCTTTCATAGCCGCGAAGACAGAAGCATCGTCTTCAAACATAGTAATGACCAAGATTCGGATGTGCGGATTAATATGCAAAATACGGCGTGTGGCTTCGATCCCGTTCATGCCTGGCATGCGGATATCCATTAAGATGATATCTGGCTGTAGCTGTTCTGCTTGCCTTACAGCATCTTCTCCAGTGACAGCCTCCCCAACGACTTCAAAATCGGCTTGAGCCTGCAACAAACTTAGCAGGCCGTGACGAAAAAGGGGATGATCATCGGCAAGCAGAATGCGTAATTTAGCGTTTGTTTGCTCCATCGACTACTCCTGTGCGTAAGGGGAACCGGGCACAGACGCGCGTGCCCACTCCGTTGTTGGATTCGATGACACAAGTTCCTCCAATTTCCTCTGCTCGCTCGCGCATCGAGAGGCTACCTATGCCCATGTGGGGCGCGGCAGATATACCAATCCCGTCATCAATAATCTCTACTTGTAGCACATCTGCTGCGCTCAAGCGTATCCAGCAGATGTTGGCCTTGGCATGTTTCACGACATTCATAAGGCCTTCCTGGATTATACGATAGGCGGCAACTTCGACGGCGGCGGGCAAAGCTTGTAGCGTTTCTGGAGCCTGCACAATGACTTTTAAGCTCGCCTCTTTCTTCGGCGAGGATGGGCTTATTGCCCCAGTACCCATCTGCTGAATTGCGTATTCGCGTATTGCCGCGATGAGACCCAATTGATCTAATGTCGGAGGCCGCAAATTGTAGGCAAGTTGTCTGATGTCGGCGATAGTAGTTCGTAACTCTTTTTCGAGCTCCCTGGCCATCTGGGCAGCGGAGGGCGAATTGGTAAGCGCAACTTCGCTTATCGTGTTGGCTGAGAGCGCAAGCGCCGCCAGTGTAGGGGCAACGCCATCGTGCAGATCACGGCGTATACGGTAGCGTTCCTCTTCGCGGGCCAGGACGAGTTGCTCACGAGAACGTTGCAAATCGCTAGTTAAGCGTTGTAGATTGGAGGTGAGGTGTGCCGCGTGAATAACCAGCTCCGCTCTTCGGGCCAACTCTTGCAGCAACTTTTGATCTGATTCTGTAAAAATCTCATGTGGGCCGCGTGGGGCCAACACCATTTCGCCTAACCGCCCCGCTTGCCCCACGAGCGGTATCTTCAGTAACGCCTCTCGCTCTATCCCGGCTATCTCCCCAAAGGCTGCATTGACTCTCTGCATACCATCTTCTTCCAGGATAATAGCCGCGTAAGGCAGCATAAGGGCCTGGGCCGCTACCTCGGTTATTGCTTGTAGCGCGGCCTGGGGAAGTAGCGTTCTTTCTAAACGTTGGTTCAGACGCGCGAGCACAACATAGGGGGCATCGCGCTCCCCATACAACAGTTTATTTACATTACGCTGTAAGATAGCACGTAGCGGCTGTATCAAGGCAGCTATAAGCCCAGTTGCTAGCAGTGGAACAAGGGGGTTATTGTTAGTTTGAAATAGGATTGCGCTCCCACCAACTATGGAGATATAGAGAGCGACGATGCACACACTCAAAAGAGCATAGACCAGGGTACGGTTGATAAATAGGCCGAGATCCCATAAGCGATAGCGTAAAACAGCGATACCAAGGGTTAAGGGCAGCAAAATTCCTGCCAGGAGTATGCCTGCTCGGGAAGTGAGAACGAGAATACTGTAGGAGCTAAAGAAGAGCTTGACAGAAAATCGGCCCAGAAAGGCGGCAATTTGCAGGGTCAGGCCGCATACTACCCAGCGACTTTGCTGGCGCTGTACATTGTCAACTAAGCTTGTATAACGATAAATAAGAATGAGCTCAGCAGTAACCTGCATAATGAGGTTGAATATATCTTGGGATAACGGATACCATGCTTTTGAAGTGGCGGGCCAGAAAGAGATAGCTATACGTGCTAGGATGAACAGAACGAATATCCCTGTAGCTACAAATTCTTTGCGCGAGATGAAACGCCCATCGGGAAAAAGCAGAAAAAAGAAAAACCAGAGCGAAGGTCCACAAAAATCGAGCAATAATAGCAGGAAAGACCATATTGACGAGTGAGGGGCTAGAATATCATAAAATGGCCTGAATGAAATAGTTCCCCCTAGTGTAACTAGCATAAAACCAGTATATAGGGCTATCCATTTGCGCGGAGTGTGCCAGAAAATGAGTGTGGCTACGCTGAAAAAGACGCTGGCCTGAAGGAGACTGAGGATCATAAAAGAAACATTTAGCATATCCGCAGAGACTCCCCAGTTCTGGAGCGCGAGCGCCTCGGAAGGCGAGAAGGCACATGTAGGACTTTCGCAGTTCTTTACGAAGGCAGGAAAGCTTAGCAGGATGTGAGTTCCTATAAACAGGACTACAAACAACCAGGCAATCTGCAGTATAAGCAGTTTTTTGCGGGCAATGGGAAGCATCTGCACATCCCTGGGCCGGAACACATGGGCTAGCCAGGGTTGAGCGATAAAAGATCTATCTATCCGCCAAAATGAACGTTTCATCGAGTCCTTTCTTATTTCTGCTGTTCAATATACTACGCGTAAGGCTGACTTATTTTACTATACGTACTTAGTTGGATGAAGGTGCATTTAGTTTTGCTGCTCTTCGCTGCTCTGCCCATCGATGCATAGAATGGAGCACTTCATGGTCTCCAGGTCCTATTTTGCCTATGATTGGCTCTTGTGCCACAGAAATTGTATGATTGTACTGAGGCTCCTTTCCCTTGACAGGCTCACCTTTATCTTGTAGTATTTAATGCTGTATTAATGTTGTGATACACTGATAGATAAAAACGAGGAAATGGGAAGTACGTTGCAGATACCATATGCACAGCAATGCCCTATCCCTGCATAGTTGATTGAGCGGATTTGGCACGCCCTGCGAAGAAGGCATATTTTTTCCAGCGCTAGGGAAGAAAAAGGCCATATCGGCATAATGCCAGACAAGTATTTAATTTACAGCATATGAACGAGACGCTGGAATCCGCTCATGTGGAAATAAACGTAGGTAAAATGGCTAGGCGGTATTGCTGCCGAGCATTCTCCTCAGCTGGTGGCGGGAGATGAAGAATCTCCTGAACAAGTTTCAGTATCCTGTGGCGGATCGAAAGGGCGCCCTATCCGGAGCCGTCCACCATGCAGCAAGGATGCTCTTATTTTTCGAAAAGGTCAAGTAGAAAGGCACTATAGGATGTTTAGTTTCGAGGATCTTCTACAGGGAAACCGGGGACATATCTCTATTGTGGGCACAACCGATCCTGCGCCGGATCTATCCTTCCGTAGCGCGCAGCACGATAGCCGCCACTGCGGTGTGGGAGATCTTTATATAGCGCTGAAAGGTGCCAGAGTGGATGGGCATGACTTTATCCCTGACGCGGCACGAGCCGGGGCCATTGGCGCCCTCTGTACCACGCCTCACGCGGACGTTCCTCCAGGTTTTCTTCAATTTGTTGTGCCAGATGTCGTCAAAGCTGTCCAGGCTACCGCGCGGGTGAGAGTGCAACGACAGCCAGAAACCATAAAAATAGGTATAACTGGTAGTAGTGGCAAAACGACGACCAAGGAAGCTATTGCGGCTATCCTGAGTAAAGTTGCTCCAACCTTAAAAACTTACTCCTCTTATAACAATGAGCTTGGCTATCCCCTTACCCTTTTGAGTTTGCAAGCAGAGCATCGCTATGCAGTTCTGGAGATGGGAACCGAGCGTATAGGAGAGCTACGTGAGCTTTGTGAAACGATTGCGCGCCCCGATTGGTCTGTCATTATTACTGTCGGCGCGGCTCATTTGAAATACTTTGGCACACGAGAAAACGTCGCCATTGGCAAGAGCGAACTTGTGCAGGTGCTCTCAGAAGAAGGCATAGCTTTGTTGAACTATGACGACCAGCGGGTACGGGCGATGAACGAGAAGACCAGAGCACGTGTAATCTACTATGGCAGAGATGCCCAGGCCGATGTGCGCGCGGTGGAGCTTCAAGGGCTTGGTCTCTTCGGCACCCATTTTATCCTGTGCGTTGAGCGGCAGAAGATTCCGGTGAAACTGGCATTGCCGGGCGCACACGGAGTCACCACGGCGCTGGCTGCTGCGGCTGTTGGCCATGCGGCGGGTATACCGCTTGATGTCATACGCGATGGATTAGAGACGCTTACACCGTTTAAAGGACGGGGTGAAGTCAGGCGCGGCGCAGGTCCCAATGGTAGTACAGTCATCGATGATACTTACAATTCCGTCCAGGAATCCCTTATTATAATGACACAGGCTCTGCGCGAAACACCGTTGCCGGCCACTGGCAAGCGTTGGGCGGTTCTGGGGGAAGTGATGGAGCAGGGAGACTATACCTTGGAGGGACACTATTCTGTGGGGAAGGCTCTCAATGGCACCTGCGACTATCTGGTGGCCATTGGAGACTACGCCCGCTACTTTATCCAAGGCGCGCAGGAGTCGGGCATGCCGGCACAAAACATCTATTACTTTCAGGTCGATCCCTATCAGGAGGCCGAGGTAGAGGAGGCCAAACGCGCAGCTGTTGCCCTGCTCAAGGAGAAAGTGAAGTCTGATGACCTGGTTCTGGTCAAGGGTGGGCATCGCTTGCACATGGAAACCATGGTAGCCCTCCTCACAGACCAAAAAGGAGAAGAAGAATGACTATAAAGAAAAAACGCATTGGGGTTGTCTTTGGTGGGCGCTCTGGCGAGCACGAGGTTTCGCTGAACTCGGCAGCCTCGGCTCTGCAATATCTGGATCGCGAGAAATATGAAGTCATCCCAATTGCGATTACCGAGCAGGGAAACTGGCTCTGGGGCGTCGAGCCAGAGAAATTGCTCCAGGCCAGAAAAGATCCGGCCCTTGGCGAGTCCCAGGCCGATACTTCCGCTGTGGCAGTAAAGGCAGGCAGCGATGCTCCGCAATCCTTGATTGACCTTCAGAGTGGAAATCCTCTTTCCAGTGTTGAGGCGCTCGACGTATTCTTTCCCATTTTGCACGGTCCGCATGGAGAGGATGGCACGATTCAGGGACTCTTTGAGATGGCCAACGTCCCTTACGTCGGGTGTGGTGTGTTGGGCTCGGCAATTGGCATGGATAAGGAAATCATGAAAAAGATCTTCCACATGGCCGGCTTGCCTCTCGTCGCTTCACTTACCTTTAAGCATCACAGCTGGGAGCGTAATCCCGAGGACGTACTTGACACCATAGAGCAGCGCCTGCCCTATCCTTGCTTTGTGAAGCCGGCCAATCTTGGCTCCAGCGTTGGCGTCAACAAGGCACGAGATCGGGCGGAATTGGAGAGAGCTGTGAAGCTTGCCTTTTCATATGATCGCAAGATCGTTGTCGAGCAAGGCCATGCCGTGCGTGAATTCTCCTGCGCGGTTCTTGGTAACGATGAGCCGCAAGTCTCGGTCGTTGGCGAGGTCCTGCACGGAAGCGATTTCAATAGCTATGAGGCAAAATACGTAAATCATACGGCTCAGTTCGATATTCCGGCAACTCATATTCCCGACGAACAGGCCCAGGAGCTGCGTGCAATGGCGCTGCGGGCTTATAAGGCCCTCGATCTTAATGGGATGGCGCGCGTAGACTTCTTCCTCGATACAGACACAAATACTTACTATATCAACGAGGTCAACACCATGCCCGGTTTCGAGAAGACGAGCCTGTATCCTCAACTCTGGGCCGTGAGCGGTCTCTCGTATCCCCAACTCCTGGATCGCCTGATCCAGCTCGCTCAAGAGCGTTATGCGGAGAAGCAGCAACGACGTTATAGCCGGTAAATCGATGGCAGGAGGTGAAAGGAATATCATCATGGAGCAAAAAGAAATGCAGAACCCTTTTCTTATAGGGCCGCGCCTCTATGTGCGCCCACTTGAGCCAGAGCAGGATTTTGACAAGGTGGCCCGCTGGCACAACGACGAGGAGATGCGTAGCTATTTCAATGTCTACCCGAGCAATAATCACCGTATAAAGGAGCGCCTTGGCCAGTTCTATCGAGAGTTCTCGCATATTTTGTTAGGTGTAGCGCTCAAAGGTGAAGCTGAGATTATGGGTATTGCTGGCTTAAAAGACATCAATATGCTCAATCAGAGTGCCGAGTTCTATGTGAAAATCGATCCTTCTCGGCAGGGTAAGGGGTACGGCACTGAGGCAACAAAACTCCTGTTACGTTACGGTTTTCTTGAGCTAAATCTCAACCGTATCCAGACCCAGGATATGGAGGAGAATATTGCTGGCTGGCGTGCCGATGAGAAGGCAGGTTTTAAGTACGAGGCAACCCTGCGACAGATGATTATGCGCTTTGGCAAATATCACGATGTCCGCGTCTATAGTATTCTACGCGCAGAATATTTAGAGCAGCTCCAACAAGAAAGCCAGTAAAGCACCTCGGGGAAAAGCCTGGAGCAGCTTGCCATTCCAGGCAATCAAGCATGAAAAAGGATCTCCCTCGCGGCACAAAGCTCTACCTCAAAGCGCGGAGCTTCGTGCCAGCGCATATCTTAGCGCAGCAAAATTAGTGCGCAGCCGTGACGAGAGGCGGTTCGCTTTGTGTATCCTGCGCGGGCTTGCGGCGCTCGCTTGCCGTGATGAGCGAGACGATGGTCCCAATGGCCGCGAAGATGGCAGAAACGAGCCAGGTCAGGCGAAAGTCATTGATGATTCCCTCCTTGAATTGGTGCGCAATGCTGTCATTAAGCGATCTTAGCTCTGGCTTGAGAGCCTGGCCGGCGGGACCGGGAATCTTATCAGCCAGCTTGCTCAGGTCAAATGAAGCCCGATTTGACGATGAGGAGGATGCGTCCTCTGCTGAGGCAGGAGTGCTGGCGCTGCTCCTCTTCAGCCCCTCGATGATGCTGCTGCGCAGCTGTGGAGGCAACTTGCTATCCTGGCTTACAATCTGCACCGAGTTCTCGCGAGCCTGATCAATGTTGGGCATGATCTGGCTGGTAAAGATGGCGATAAGAATAGCGACGCCCAGCGCAAAGCCAATTTGGCGGAAGGTGTTAAAGATGCCGCTGCCTACGCCAAGTTTGGTGCGTGGTATATCGGAAAGGGCGAATGTTGGGAAGTTCTGAAAGCCGAGACCCATGCCAATGCCCAGGAACGTCAGACGCCAGGCCATATCGAGGTAGGAGGTATCTGCATTGGTGAGAAAGGTAAGTATAAAGCCAATCGTCAATGCAGCCAGACCAACCGTACCCATGATGCGAGGATTGAGGAAGCGACTGAAGGCACCCGAAAGTAGCGAGACGACAAAGGATGTAAGGGGAATGGGCAAGATCGCGTAAGCTGCGTTGAGCTGGTCATTGCCCTGCGCATTGATGTAGTAGAGTACCATCATCAAGAACGCGCCCTGAATGGCGACTCCAAAGAGGAACATCGATATATTGGAGGCGGTGAAGCTCCGAATCTTGAACAGGCTGAAATCGACAATCGGATCTTTCTGTCTTGTCTCAATGAAGACAAAAAGGACCAGGCCCACGAGCGTGGCGGCCAGGAGCGCGAGAACCGTGAGTGAGCCCCAACCCCAGGCGTTGCCTTGCATAATCGCCAGGACGAGGCAAAACATGGCAATGCTCAGGACTAACAGACCAGGCAGATCAATACCCTTGCTGCCATTGATCTGGCGCGTCTCAGGGACGAAGAGAGCGACCATAATCAAGCCAATGATGCAGAAAGGAATATTGACGAAAAAGATTGCTCGCCAGTCGAAGTTCTGGACCAGGAAACCGCCAAGTACCGGGCCAACTGCCGAAGCGATTCCCGCTGCCGCGCCCCAGACGCTGATTGCTGCTCCTCGCTTCTGGGGTGGGAAGATCGAGATGATGATGGCCAGGCTAATAGGATTGAGGGCGGCAGCTCCAATGGCTTGGAAGGCCCGCGCTGCGATAAGGACCCCAATTGAGGGTGCGAGCGCACAGAGGAGCGAGCCCAGGCTAAAGACTACCATGCCAGCCATAAAGATCAATTTGCGGCCAAATTGATCGGCAAAACGACCAATGCTTACTAAAAGCACGGCAAAGACCAGGCTGTAGGCGTTCAGGACCCAGGTTGCCGTTGTGAGATCGGTATTGAGCTTAGAAGCGATATCTGAGAGCGCAATATTGACGATGGTAACATCGAGAAGGGCCATAAAAAAGCCAAACATGAGCGCCCCTAGCGCGAGCCAGGGATTGGCTATCTTGCCGTTGCGCAATGTGAAGGTAAATTGTTCCCCTTGCCCGGGTGACGTATTCGGGCGTAAGGAACGCTCTGTCGCGGACATATAATTACTCCTTAATCAGAATAGGGAGAAAAGTCTCAATGTCGAATTTCTGTGATAGCAGAAGTATAAGGAGAAAGCGGGTAGGCTGGCATCACCCGGTCGGGGCATTTGGGCGGGTGATTTGATGAGGGAAACCGTACTCTATATCAGGCCTAGACGTCGTGCCACTTCGCTGGCCTCGTGGCGGCTGCCAATATCAAGCTTGCGATAGATACTCTTGACCTGCGTTTTCACAGTATTGAGGGAAACGACAAGTTCGCTGGCGATCTCCGGGTTGGTGCGGCCCGCGACAAGGAGATTGAGTACACGTCGCTCCTGTGTACTTAGCGCTTTGAGCAAGTCATCGCTGTCAGTCGTTGCCTTCGAGGGCTGGTTGGTGGTGAAGCTGCGCAACAACGTACGCAAAAAAGCCACCTGCAGCGGCGCACGTACCTCGGCTGCAATCCCCTTCAACAGGGCAGCCATATCGGCGCCTTCATCGAGGAAGAGACGCTGATAGCCAGCGCTTTGTGCCAGGGAGAGCGCTTCTTTGAGTGCCTCTTTCGCCTCCTGTCCGCGCCTGAGGCGTTCATAGGCTTGGGCCATGATCAGTAATATCTCTACTTCACTGCGAAAGCGCGTCTGACTCTGCGCCTCTGCTCGCCAGTAGGTAAGGATATCTAGCGCCTTGTGCACCTGCTCCTCTTCTCCCTGGGCAATCAACAGCCGCGCGGCCAACAGATCCTCTTGCTCGCGCGCGATATCTGCAGGGGAGTCGTTCTGAGCCAGAGTGCGTAGTCCGGCAAGCCGGCGTTGTGCAGCGAGGAGATCACCAGAGGCAAGGGCGAAGCGCGCCAGCCAGAGTTCGACCTCGCGGCCAAAGCGTGGGTGCGCCAGACCAGTCGCCAGGAGCTGCAAATAATTAAGCGCCTGTGCATGCTCACCGCGAGCGTAGAGCATGCGCGCTTGCAGGATTGCCGATTGGAGACATAATAGTTCATCGCCAGCCTCAGTGTTTACTGTGTAGGCCTGCTGGATATACTGCTCGGCCTCTGCCAAACGGTTCCACTCATAACAGATTGTCGCCAGCAGGAGCAGGGCCGTTCCCTGATCTGAGCGATCATCTACGGCTATGTCGAGGACCTGCTGCATAAGCAAAGTTGCCTGTTCAAGATGGCCAGCCCCAAGGGCAAGATAGCCCTGCTGGACAAGCGAACTACTCCTGGTATAACTATTCTCGTAGGAGACAGGTTTGAGCTTCCCGGCTTCATGCATGAGCTGTCGGGCCTCGCTCACCCTGCCCGCAAAGATCGCTGATATGCCGAGCAAAGAAAGCGCAAGACTCCGCCAATATTTTTTCTCCTCCGGCAAGAGCTTGAGCGCTTCCTGCGCGCAGCAGATTGTGCTTGCTTGATCGTTTACGTGCTTGCTGAGAAGCGCGTGCAAGGCCAATACTTCGCCCAGGCGAGGCAGGTCGCCGAGTGTGCGCAAGCGATCCTCGGCCATCTGGAGATACTTCTCAAACTGTGGCTTTAAGGTTGACAGGTGCCGATGAGCCGTAAACGGTATTACCATGGCGTATGTTTCGCTAAGTGTTGGTGACGTGCGCAGGATCTCTTCAGGGAACTGTCTGAGCCAGCGCAAAAAGGTATGCAATTCCTGATGTTGCAAAATATTTTCTGACTCAACTATACGTGTCATCAGCGCAGCAGCTCGGGTCACTTCGTGCGCGCCCAGCGCAGACTCAACCGCCTCATAGAGCATATCGTGTTGCTCATACCAGTGACTGGCTTTGCTAGCGATGGCAAGTAGACTCTCTTCGCCAAGACGGCGACGTGCCTCATGCTGCATCGCCTCAGCGAAAAGCGCATGGTAGCGATACCAGGTACCACTCTCGTCTATTGGGAGCAAAAACAGGTTTGCGCGCTCAATCTGTTCGAGCAAAAGCGTGCTGTCAGCGCGGCCTGTCACCGTATCGCAGAGCGAACCCGTCAGGCGGGCAAGGCCTGTCGTCTGCAGCAAAAAGGTTTGCAGCGGCTCCTCCTGAGAGGAGAGCACATCGGCTACCAGATAGTCGAGGATATGGCGCTGGCTCCCACTGATATTTGCCAGGCGCTGCTCCATCTTGTGGGCTGAGAAAGCTTCATCCCCTTGCAGAGCCAGCGTGAGCAGGCGTAATCCGGTGATCCAACCCTCAGTCCGTCTTTGTAACAGGTCCAGTAGCGAATCCTCAAGCGGAAAAGGTAAGGTCTGCCGCAAAAAATCTCGCGTCTCATCCTGAGTAAAGCGCAGCTGGGACGCCCCAAGTTCAAGCAGTTCATCGTGGGCGCGCAGCTGGGCCAGAGGCAACGGCGGTTCTGCCCGCGTCATCAGGAGCAGATGCAGGCTGGCGGGTTGATGCTCAAGGAAGAAAGACATAGTTTGATGGATTTCGCTGTTGTGAATGGCATGATAATCTTCAAGCACCAGGATGCCGCGTTCCGTCAGGTCGGCCAGCTCGTTAAGCAGCCCGGTGAGAATGGTTTCTAGCGAAGGATGTGGAAAAGGAGGCCGTTGGGCTATGTGCAACAATGGCAGGACGCTCTCTCCCAGGTTCGGTTGAAAGGCCTGGCAGGCCACAATAAGATAGTGCCAGAAACGGATCGGATCGTTATCTCCCTCATCCAGGGCAACCCATGCGACTTGAGGTGAGCTTCTATCGTGCTTATGGCGTGTCTCTATCCAATTGCTCACCAGCGTTGTTTTGCCGAAACCAGCCGGCGCTTGTATCAGCGTTAGTTTGCGTAGAAGTCCATCATCAAGTCGAGCCAGCAAACGCTCGCGAGCAAGTAGGGAAGCAGTTGGGCGTGGAAGGTGCAGTTTGGGCGCGAGCAGCGGCGGCTGCTGTGATTGAGTGGGCTGAGGATGCGGCTTGTGCAGCTCCTGGGCCGGCTCACTCTGAATGCTCTCTGCTTGCATGGTGAGGGCAAGCTCCTCCAGACGAGTAGTTGTAAGATCGGCCGAGCGTCCGGCATACTTCTTCACGACACGTTTACCCTGACGGCGATAGGCGTACCAGTAGCCATCTCCCCCTCTTACGCGTGTCTCCTTAAGTAAATTGAGGTGTCCTTGCTGGCCTTGAAAGGAAAAAGATGCGTATTCGTCGAGGAGCTGGCATAAGGTGTCATGAGCTGATAACTCCAACCTTTTCTCTGTATTTCCATCTTTCTGCCAGATATAGTGGCTATCTTCTGCTGACCAGCGCAGCGTTGCCGGAACCTTTTTGGCCATGCCTTTCTCTCTTCCCGGGACATTGATGGGCTGTTCCCCAACGGTTGCATTTACGTGATTATATCCCCCATTTGATAATTGTGCAAGCGTTCCCCAACAGAGAGAAGAAGGATCTCCAGGCGTTTTGGATCGAGCTTTATGCTCGATCCGGGATATTCAAAAAGGGTCCAGCGCTTTTTAAGAGCGCGATGTTGCAGGTTTCAATGTTCTTTACACCCTGTATGTGTTGCTTTTAAACTTATGATCTTCTGCTTCAGGTTCATCGGCTATGCGCGCTTGCCAATCAATAGGGTGGCCGCGCAAGGACTGCCAGAGCACGAAGAGCACAATTCCTAGTATGAGAACAGTAAATTTAGCGATGAGGAAAAGCTCGGGAGCAAGCGCCAGTCTGAGCAGGGCAAGAGAACTTGTGGAAACCAGGTAGGTGCGGCCTATTTCAATTGAGAAGATGTGGAAGCCCATATTCATGTAGAGATTATTTTTGGCAATGCACAGGATCTGCATCAAAGAGCCAAACAAGAGCATATCTGGGATATAGGTCGCTAGATTTCCGGCCGGCCCTGCACCCTTTAGGCCCAGCCATGCTGAGATGATGGTTGCGCACACATAGCTGCTTGTAAACATAAGCGATTGCAATATAATAGCAAGCCAGCAAGGAAGATGACTGTTAAGGTTGCGATAAACGTAGCCGCGGTAGGATGGCTCTTCTATCAGTGGTTCGCTTATGAAGGCGGTCAGAAGGCTAAAAAGTAAGCCAGCTAGAATAGTTGTATTGGCTTGCAGGGCGACAACTTTTACCTGGCCCAGCGCGATCAGTGTTCCGTACACGAGGCCGTACAGCAAAAGTGCAAAGCCAATTCCTTGCAGGAAATTCACAAGGCTTTTGCGCGACAGATTCAACCCCAGCGATCGCCACGAGCGCCGATCCACAAAGCGCCTGAATAGAGCTGTCTGACCAAGGACCAGGCCTGGATAGATGACAGTCATTGCCGCATAAACCAAAATGGTATTGTGACTTGCTATAGCCAGGTTGCCTAGAGCAAGATAAAGAAGTAAGATCAGCACAGTGCCTAGCCAGAAGAAAGCCATTCTCCAGAAGAGATTGAGCCGTTTAGGAGGGGCCTGAAAAGCGCTTTGGGGTAGGAAAGGGATGTGTGGATCTGATGATTCTAGCATACTATGTACCTCTTTAGCTGAAATTTGTTTGCCTCAGACTATGTATTTCAACCCCGTTACCATGTAAGGTTGAGAGCTGTTGTCGTTCTTAAAGAGATACTACTGCAGAGCAGGCCACATAAAGATGTGAGCCATGTCATATATCTTGTCACTATTTTAGTGTGACAGGAGTCATGCCAGGCTATGATTATTTTCAGAAACGATTGTGGAGAAGGATTGCATGGCGATGGCGGCAAGCATGTTTTTTTATCATTTTGCGCAGTAAAACCCTCATATGTATGGGTGCGATGCCTCACAAAGCTGTTTTTCAACTTAACTGCTTACTCCAGAGAACTTTCTATGCGCAACGTGCCTCGTTCTGCATCCGGGTAGAATAAGGCTCTATAAGTAATGCCGGTAACCTGCTCCATAGATAGAAAGTAAGCAACCTAACGGGGGACTCTTGCGTAGATATAAGTAAGATCCTGTCGATTCCCCTGGGGAAGATAGAAAAGGGAGAGGGGAGCAGTCTTTTTCACCTTTTTTAGGAAAAAGGAACATGCTAAAAAGAGGGGACAGATAGGCAGTTAGTGGGATAGAAAAGATGAGGAAAGGAATGGTTAAGAATGACGATCTCATCTCAGCAAACGCATGACGAAGAAATGCAAAAACCATCAAGGCCACGAGGAGAAATCAAGCTGCCAGAGCAGGCGATGAGCCTTGATCCTTTTCCCTGGTATCGTTCTATGCGCGAGAGCCAGCCCGTCTACTTCGATACAGAGAATCAGTTCTGGCATGTGTTTAAATATGAGGATGCTTCGAGCATTCTCAATGATCCTGCGACCTTTTCGTCAGAAGTGTTTCAACGCCTGGCCACGGAAGAGGAGAAGAAGCAAGCGACAGCGGAGCCAAGTATCCTCAATCTGGACCCTCCGCGCCATCGGCAACTGCGCTCGCTGGTTACGCAGGCCTTTACACCTCGTACTGTCGCTAATTTGACGCCACGGATTAGCGAGATTGTCAATGAATATCTGGACCGGGTTATAGATCAAGGGCGAATGGATATCATTGCAGACCTGGCATATCCATTGCCGGTTATCGTTATTGCTGAGCTGTTGGGAATACCTACCCAGGATCGGGATCTTTTCAAGCACTGGTCGGATACGATTGTCAGCCTGCGGCGCGAGGAGGCTATACAGGCTGGACGCGAGATGAACGAATATCTGAAACAGGTCACAGAGCAGCGGCGCAAAGCTCCTCGGGATGATTTGATCAGCAAATTGCTGGCGGCCGAAGTCGAAGGACAGAAGCTAAGCGAGGGTGAATTACTGAGCTTTTATGGGCTCTTGCTGGTTGCTGGCAACGAAACAACAACCAACCTGATCGGTAATGCAATCATCTGCTTTGATGAACATCCAGAAGCCATAGAGCGCCTGCGAGCTCAGCCTGACCTGTTGTCAGGAGCGATTGAGGAGGTATTGCGCTACCGCTCTCCCGTGCAACGGCTTGTTCGCGTCACAACCACTGACACCACGCTGGGTGGACACAAGATCAAGGCTGGCCAGCTTGTCTCACCCTGGTTGGGCTCAGCCAATCGTGACGAGGCACAGTTCCCCAATCCCGATACCTTTGATATCAGCAGAGCGCCGAATCGGCATCTTGCCTTTGGTCATGGCATTCACTTTTGTGTCGGGGCTCCGCTCTCGCGTCTGGAGGCAAGGGTTGCTCTGGGCAGTATGCTTGCCCGTTTCGGGGAGATCAAGCGAGATCGCGCGCATCCCTTAGAGCGCATTCCAGCTGCCTCTGCCTTCTTTGGCGTCCAAAAGCTTCCCATCACCTTTAGCGCAAGATAGTGCTGTGCTCATGACTACAACCCTCCATTGTTCATGCTTCCTGGATATGCCAGGTCACGGACAATGGAGGGTGCTAAACCTGTTTTGCTTCTTCCTACCATGTGTTAAGACGGATGGAAGATAAAACAATTGTCAAGACAAAAAGTGAGGTGGGTAGCCGTTCTATCTTGCCTTCTTGGGTCCCAGAACTAATAGTAGCCCTCCTGCAGCTATCAGGGCCATGCCTAAAAAGTAGCCCCAGGTGCCAGGACGCCAGTAGTTGCTACTGATTGCTGCATCTATAAACCAGTAATGCAAGAGTATGCCGAGAACGCCGCTGGCTGCTAGAATGAGTGACCAGCGCATATGCTGCTGTTTTATACGCGGTATCACCTGTTGTGCTATCAACACAATCAGTGCCAGGAGGGGTAGTGCCAGCTCTAGCCACCACTTGTCATCGAGAACCTGGCTGGCAAGAAAGTAGCCCGAATAGTTACTGTAATAAGGCATGATAAGAAACGAAAGTATCGCAAGTACTGCTCCAGCAGCAGTCAGTAATCCTCTGCCACCAAGAAACTTGACCAATCCCTGCCAGAGCTGTGCCGCTGTCCCCCGCTTGGGAGCAATCCCTCCCTGCCCACTATCATGGCTCATGTTACCTGGATAGGCATATTGAGGAGTTTGCGATACAAAAGTTGGTTGCGCTTGCTGTGGGTCATAGGGAGGATACGGGTTGAAGCTATAGGGGTCTTGCGTGTATGGGTGTTGTGGCTCCTGTACGGGATCTTGATGCATCCTGCTACCTCCTTGAATATAGCACAACGAAATTTCTATTTTAGAAGTATACCTTATTTGACTGAGATTACTATGAGAAAATCGACGAATTGAATGTGGAACATCTCACCATCTCTAAAGTTGACTTAGCTCTGCAGGGGCAAAGGATTTGTGGCGCCCTTTTATCGCCTTCAGAGAGGAGATCGCGTGCATTAACCCTTGCGTGCTTTCCTGGTCTGCTTTAGCGATTGTGGGTAGCCAGAAAAGAGAAAAAGTACTGGCCCAGTTGGCCATCTGGCTATGCATGTGCTGTCAGACATGATATGATCAAGGTACACCAGTCTCATATTGTCCGATATATCAGCTTATGAGCAAACATACTAGTGGGCAGGAAGTTACCTGGTATTCTCTACAACAGAATATCGATAAATGGTGGAGAAAACGGAAGAGGGGGATATGAGCAAGGGGAAGCAACTGCGTTATACGGTTAAAGCTGGTGATGCAACGATCTATACGGGCACCGAGAGAGAGGCTGCCCTGGATGCCCTCCAGAAGGCGATGAAGGCGCCTGAATATGAATATAAAAAAGTTGTCTATTCTGTAAATAGAACACCAGTGGTTACCATCTGGCCACGCAGAAAAATAGAAGGCTCACAATAAGAGAGCCGCGTGGTAGCGCTTCCAGGCTTATTGTGCTTGCTATACGTTATATTAACGCCAAGGCAAGCAATACGTCTGCTAATAGGCGAGTACGTTAGCGCCTGTATAGTATCATGTTGATGGCGAGCCTTATCGACGGTTTTGCGTTAGAGGCAGCCCAAAGCTGCAGCATGCGATCATCGCTGCCCGAGACGCTATGTTTGCCGCCGGGCCGCCCTGGCCCGGTAATGTCATGCCCTTAAGCAGGTACAGGTATGTATTGCTTGCCAGGCAGTCTGCTTCGTGGCTAACATAGCATAATTGCTAGAGCTTCCCTATGAGCTATTTCACTAATGCATAGATGCGCGTCCATTAAAGCTGTAAGCTCTCCCTCCTCGGAAGAGCAGAAAGAGCTCAGGCAAATCCTTATGAGGGACGCTTGCGTTCATAGACGAAAAAGGTATGAGGGAAGGGATTTTTCTCATCCACAAGGCCCTCCTGAGAGGCACGCAAGGTGAAGCTCTGCTGATCCCAGGCGGGAAAGAAGCGATCGCCCTCCACGTCAAGCTCAATCTCGGTTATGTAGAGACGATCGGCCAGCGGCAGAAATTGGCGGTAGACCTCTTCTCCACCGATAATGAATACATCGCCAAGGGAGAGCACATCCTCGATACTGTGGGCAACCTCGATGCCGGGTTGCTCAAGCGTGTGACGCCGTGTAAGAACCACGTTTCGCCGCTTTGGCAAGGGACGTCCCAGCGATGCGAAGGTTGTGTATCCCATAACGATGGTATGCCCACTGGTTGTGCGCTTGAAGTATTGCATATCGTCAGGCAGGTGCCAGGGGATCGTACCCTGTTTTCCGATAACGCGCCCATGCGCATAGGCGGCAATCAGACTGATCATACAGCAATAGCTCCCTTGATGTGTGGATGAGCTCGATAATTAAGGATCTCTATATCCTCAAAGGTAAAATCAAAGATCGATTTGACCTCTGGATTGAGCTTCAGCGTCGGTAGTGGTAAAGGCGTACGCGTCAGTTGCTCCTTGACCTGCTCAATGTGGTTCAGGTAGAGATGCGCATCGCCAAGGGTATGAATAAATTCGCCGACCTGTAGCCCGCAGACGTGAGCAATCATATGCGTCAGCAGCGCGTAGCTGGCGATGTTGAAAGGAACGCCTAGAAATGTATCGCCACTGCGCTGATAGAGCTGGCATGATAGAGCACCCTGGGCTACATAAAATTGAAAGAGGCAATGGCAGGGCGGCAAGGCCATTTCATCTATCTCGCTCGGATTCCAGGCACTTACGACCAGCCGGCGCGAGTCTGGATTGCGCTTGATTTCATCGATGACCCATTGGATCTGATCCACGGTTTGGTCGTTTGCCCCGCTAAATGAGCGCCATTGCTTGCCATAAACCGGTCCTAGCTCGCCCTGTTCGTCGGCCCAGGCATCCCAGATATGGACATTATGTTTGTTGAGATAGCGTATATTGGTATCTCCCTGGAGAAACCAGAGGAGTTCATAAATAATAGATCGAGTATACAGTTTTTTGGTAGTGAGCAGAGGGAAGCCTTTGCGCAAATCGAAGCGCATCTGATGGCCAAAGACGCTTAGCGTACCTGTGCCTGTGCGATCTTCTTTTTTGATTCCCTCGCTAAGGATTCGTTGACACAGATCTAAATAAGCTCGCATAAAATCCTCCCTTCCAGTCCCGCAACCCTGGCTGTCCTCTGTTTGCGCTCAAGTAGAGTTGCTGTCTGGTCGATGACAATTGTGCCACAAATTTAGCATCTCTGCCAGTCCCGCTAATGCTCGATCACCTGACGACTAGCGTGCACAAGAAATCGAAAGAGGAAAGCTTCTCAGCTCTCCTCTCTGACCAAGATTTGTACTTATTAGGCTGCGCTCAGGGCTTAAAAAATTGCACTTCTGGATAAGCGCTCGTTGGGCCTTGCAGCAAGGGCGATGGCGTATTGTTAAGGTACTTATCGAAGAAGGCGCGCACATAGGCGCGTGTGATCTGCAGTCCGCGCACCCCGTCTATTGGACCAAGCATGTCTAGAAGGCGCAGTGGCGAGAAGTAGGCTGCGTAGTCTGAGAAATTGAAGTGTCTTGTATCTTTGATATTAAGGTGATAGGCCTCGCCCGCTGGCACTGTGCGCAAGATGGCCTGAACTCCTTGCTGAAAAGTGTGGCAGTCGGCATCGCAGGGATTCTCCTCGGATTGAATCACCATGAAGGGTTTGGTAAGGCCTGTTTGGAGCACATCACCTAATAACGTACCATCGAGGTCAATGCCTGCTTTACAGCGCGTGTCCATATGGCAAACCTGGGCAGATGTGGCGCCGCCAAAGGAATGCCCGAAAATGCCGAGACGTGTGAGGTCAAGATGCTGACTCCACATATTTCCTGCCGTGGCATTTAAGTGCTCAAGCTGATTCATGGTGAATATCACATCCCTGGCCCAGACCGACACAATCTTATTGCCCTTAACCTCCAGGTTATCATTATCGCCAGGTTTCCCGGCATTAGTTGCCTCAGCAACGCGGCCATCAGGAAAGACGATCATATTGGCGCTATAGGTTGGGTTAATGGCAAAGATGATATAGCCATGGCTGGCAAGGTCCTCGATCAGCGTTGTGTATTGCGCCGGGATATTGCCCATGCCGGGCTCGAAAATGAGCACGGGATAGCGTGCTTCATTCGTTGCCAGCTGAGCATGAGCGAAGCTATGGGTCTGGATAGAGTCATAGCTCTGCACGATCTTGAGTCCAAAGGCAGCCGAATGCTGTTGATCGTTGAGATCTCCCCATTTTGGCGGCAGGTAAGGCGCGGTCTGCGCTCCCGTTGGGCGTACTGCCGGATACCAGGCCCAGACCACTAGCTCTCTTTTCGTGCCGGGTCGTGGCGCCAGGCTATCCTCGCGCGACTGGTCGGTCCAATCGTACTCCATGCGACCGACAGCGTAGGGGCCGGTAGGAGTGGGAAGCATGACAGTTTGATGGCTACGAACAGCGATAAAGGCGATGCCAGAAGCGATGATGAGAACCAGAATGAGTAGCAGGCCCAGAAAAATCTTCGCCAGAATCTTTAGCCACTTGCGAAAAGGTACATGTGAAGGCATAGAGAATCTCCCAATTCTAGCTTGAATGCACGCACAAAAATCTCCTTGTTGCTGCTAAAAGGCCGTCAGCAACTTGTGTTCTTCTTACAGTTGGCCAAAGGTTTACTCCTTGATGTCGCGCTTCCAGGTTGGAATGAGGGCGAGCACAAGGAAGACAAGCGCATAGGCAGCGCCGACCCAGAGCGCGTGTGACCCACTCACATGCACCATAGGTTCGAGGCCGAAGGCTTCAAAGCCTGTGCGGGCAGCTTTAGGGAGAAGCATTTCGGGCAGGCGATTGAGCAAGGGTCCCAGCAAATAGGCTGAGAGGTTAAGCCAGAAATCGTTATGGAGTAATTGTGCCAGCACACTCGTAAAAGGCGAGGCAAAGTTATCAAGAGGGAACCAGAGCAGCGAGGCGCTCAGACCAATGGTAAGGGAGCGACCGAGGGCGTTCATGGCTGCGGCTAGCAGGATCGTTATGAGCATGTTGAAGGCGACAGTGAACACATCGATCCCACTATTTGACCAGAAAGCCGGCGTAATAGCACTGAGCGCATGCAGATTGCCAGCCATAATAAGTAGTTGCACACAGATGAGCAGAGCTAACAATAGGATAAATAGCACCAGGAGTAGCAGGGCCATAGCGGCCAGCATGACAAGTTTCGCAAGGAGGAGCTGCACGCGGCCAGCTCCCCGCGCCAGCAGAATGCGAATGGTACCGTACTGATACTCGTATCCAATGCTGAACGAGGTCAGAATGAGCAGAAAGATGCCTGAAAGGATACGAAAAATGACAAGATTGCTTTCTACAGTATAATAAAGAAAATGCAATGGCGTGTGTTGAAGATCGGTTTGTACTGCCCGTTGGGTAGCTCCGAGCAGGAAGCCGAGCATACATCCAGCGTACAGGATGATCAGCATGATCCAGAAGAGGCGCGCGGTTTTCACAAATTCCCCGCGCACCATACTCAAAAATCTGGCATGCAAGCGGGCCTGGGTACTAGATTCTGGCGTGAGAATAGCGCTAGAGGTACTCATTGGGCCTTGTCTCCTTCATGGTTGTTGATAAGAGAGAAGAAAACCTCCTCAAGATTTTGTGTCGCGGGTGCCAGGCTTTCGGGCGGAAAGCCGGCCTGAGCCAGAAAGGCATAGAGCTCGCGTCCGCTATCACCAGGGGCTGATGTGAGCAGGCGCCCGTCATCGTCAAGGCGAGCCTGCGCGCCCCAGGGCTGTTTTTTGAGCAAGTCGAGAGCCTCCTGTGACTGCTCAAGCTCGACCACATACTCGCCCTGTCCACGGGTTAACTCAGCGACGGTTTTATTTGCGACGAGCTGACCGGCATTGAGGAAGATGACGCGCGAGCAAATCTGCTGCACCTCGCCCAGGAAATGGCTGGAAAGAAAGACAGTCTTGCCCTCATTGGCGAGCCGCTGGAGCAGATCACGCATCTCGACGATGCCGGCAGGATCGAGGCCGTTAGCTGGCTCATCGAGGATGAGTAGATCAGGATCGTTGAGCAGGGCGATAGCAAGGCCCAGGCGCTGTTTCATGCCCAGCGAATAGGTGCGCACCCGATCTCTCTGGCGCGCTTGCAGTCCAACTAGCTCCAGAACCTCTTCAATGCGCTGGCGCGATACGCCACCAAGGACCGCGCCCATGGCTCGTAAATTCTCGCAGCCCGTCAGATGCTGGTAAAGGGCTGGCATCTCAACTAATGCGCCGACGTGCGGCAACAGGAAGTCGCGCTCACTGGCCAGGTCGCGCCCAAAGATTTCGACCCGCCCGCCTGTAGGCGCGATCAGGCCAAGAATCATGCGAATTGTGGTAGTCTTTCCGGCTCCGTTGGGACCCAGGAAGCCCACAATCTCGCCATGCTTGATTTCCAGGTTTAAGTGCTTAACGGCGAGCCGTGCGCCATATTGTTTGGTCAGCTCAATTGTACGCAGGATAACTGGAGCTGACTGCGCTGCTGGAGCAGCAGCTTGCGTTAAGGCATGGTCTGCCTGCATAGTATCTAACTCCTTTACATAACTTTCCGTGCGATTTTTTAGACATGACGACCTATCAACAGGACCTCATGATGAAAATAGGAGAACTGTTGCTGGTAAATCTTATTCTGGGGTGGCCTGTTGCTTAAGCAGGCCACCTTGTAGCTAGCATGAGGTAGCTGGTTGTATTCAGCGAGAGCTCATGCGCAATGCAGCACGCGCCGAGAGTGCGCGCCTGAGTGAAAGCGTGGCTAGACTACACGCCAGGACCATCATAAGCACAATACCAAGCCAGGTGCCAGAAGTACTTGTTCCTACAATCCCGCTATTGCCTGCCAGAAGTTGCGGCGCATTCTTATATAGACCAATTCCCCAGATCGCGATAGCCGTAAGCACCATTCCCATAGCGAGCGTAACGAGGATCGAGGGCAGCACAGCAAAGCCCAAAAGCTTTCCAGGGATCTCGCTATGTGTGACGGCAAGGCACAGAGCGCCTGTACTGACAATAGCTACGCAAAGAACTGTCGCTAAAAAGGTGCCCCGATAGAGAAAGGTCAGCCAGAGAGGCTGGAGCCCGGAATGATCAAGTACTTTCAGAAGTGACAAGATCAAGACGAAAAACGCAAAGGCCAGAAAAGGCACAGTCAGCAGGAACAAGGGAGTATAGCGCCTGCGGGCAAGCGCAGACTTGATGATAGCCATAGCGATGGGTAGGCCACCAGCGATCCCGCCTAGAAGGGCGATGACTGCACCAATTATAACGAGTTGAAATGAGATGCCCACAAGACTTGCACTCTGGCTAACTTGCTGAAAAGTTCCATCCTCTGTCATTTTCTGAAAGCCCATGCCGGCGAGCAGAAAGCCGATAAATGCGCAGAACAGGATCAGCAGAGAGCTGCGCAGAGCCAGATGCAGCCGTCTCAGCTTGTCTGGCAAGGGTAACGTTTTCGTACCAAGCTGTGGATGAAGATGCACGTCAAGAGCTCCACGCAGAACATCAAGCGCCTCAAATAGAGAAAAAGGCTGAGATGCAAATACAAGTAAAAACTCATCCTCATAGCGCTCTCGCCAGGCCAATGGATAGAGATAGAGCAGCAGTTTATGGATCTTCATAGCGTTGCTAGCCTCCGCAAGCCAAGCGTAGCAAACGCTTCCATACTGCTAAGTTGTTCGCGAAGGAAAGCGATTCCTGCAGAGGTTAAGCAATAAGGGCGGCGCCCGCGCTCCTCCGCAGGAAGTGCCTCAATCAAGCCTTGTTCCTCTAGTCGGGCGATGGCTCCGTAGAGAGTCCCGGTTCCCATCCTCACCTGCGCAATGGCCTCAATATCCTCTCTAATGGCGTAGCCATGCTTTTTCCCGCCCGCCAGACTGGCTAAGATCAGCATAGATGGCTCCGAAAAGCGCCCAAGATCGGGCATACCCATACAGGCGTTCCTCCTCATCATATAGTCAGTTTGCTGATATGTCATTTGCTGATATGTCGTTGGGCGTACTATAGAGGAAAATGGAGGGAGATGTCAAGTTCCTCGTGTGCATGAGAAAGACGTTCCGCGTGTAGGCGAGATAGGTTTTAAGTGCAGCGTGCTCAATGAATCGCGCTGATTGCAGGCGGAGATGGCATCAATTCATGCGAGAGGCAAAGTGAGCGGAGCGTCACGGCGGCGCCCGCTCGTTGTGAGGGCATGCTATATCGTCGCCGGTCAGGAAGTAGTGGCTGCCTTATCCACCATTTTTGAAGAGATCAAAGCAAAATGCTTGCCGTCCCAGCGGTAGTTACGGATGATCTGCACATTGGGACAGCAATGAGGTACATTTGGTCCATAGTTGCTTCCTGACAGGCGAATCACACCATTGTTGATTGTCACGCTATCAACGCTGCCCAAAGCATCGCCCTGTGCTTGATCATAGGATGCTGGTAACTCGGCCAGCAGACGTGGATGTTTTGCATCGCCAGTGTAGACGAAGACGTGAACGCCGCCAAAATCAGCACCTGTGCAGCTATAAGGGATGGCGGCCTCGGGGCGCTGATCTCCTGTTAAATCGCCGTAGACGGGCTTATAAACCTGGAAAAGGATGCCCTTATCCCTGGCCTTACCATCTTTTGCTTGAAAGGTGTGGGTGCTACTATAGCAGGTGGTGGAATAGGTGAAGTTTTTCCAATCGACCTGGGTGAGAGAGTCCGTGTTTGTGGCCGTTGTGTGGCTCTGAGGGGCTTGTGACTGGGCTGCTGTGCCGCATCCCGCCAGAATACAGACAAGAAGGCCGAGCAAGAAATACCGACGCATCTCTCTAATCTCCTCTTTCTGAAAATAAAATAAGTAGTAGCAATAGCATACTCTGCTTCATAAAAATATTAGATATTGTAGACAGATTATAGTTACATCTGGCCAGAGAAATTAGAGTAATTTCGCCTTTGGCCCGAGGCCATTATCAAGCCTGCGAGCAGATGAGATAAAGAAATGCCAGTGGCTTGAAGCTCTCTAGCCCGCCAGAACTATTGCTCATCATCTAAGCTTGCTTATTAAGCTGTCCTACAAATCTCCCTCCTAGAAAGCATACCCATCTGGCAGGCAGATAGCAAGTTTATTTCTACTCATTTTCCAGAAGTGTGTACAGCGTCTGCAAAGCCTTCGCCTGAGGCTCATGGTCAGGCACACGCTAGAGGCGATATTTCCCGAACGGGGCTGCGCGTAGAGCCTGACCGGAATGAT
Source organism: Ktedonosporobacter rubrisoli (assembly GCF_004208415.1). GTDB lineage: Bacteria > Chloroflexota > Ktedonobacteria > Ktedonobacterales > Ktedonobacteraceae > Ktedonosporobacter > Ktedonosporobacter rubrisoli. The sequence goes on from NZ_CP035758.1 coordinate 2,671,829, forward strand.
AGGTCCGTCAAGATTCTATGGAAATGGTTTTCTTGCCTGTTCGATCGTATAGTTTCCATTGCCTTTGACTGCGTTCTTCCCCACATGAATTAACTCTCCGATGCGCAGAAGCCCAAGGAAAGGCTCTAGCTGGCCGGCAAAGGTCACCCTGCCAAGCAGGCCTCCGATTTGGGTTGCCCTTTTCTGGCGCTGCGAATAGCTGCGCAAATCTTGCCATTGCATCTGATCGTCGATGCAGCGAATTGCCTCGGCCTGACGCCAGAGATCAGCCATTACGGTTTTATCAAGGCTAAGCTCTGCGTTTCCATAGTAACGTTCAAAGGCAAGGTAGCGCTCTAGCAAACGTTGAATGAGCGGACGAAAGGTAGGATAATGGACCAGGCGTTCTCTATCCACTAAGCGTAACGGAGTGACGAAATTGAGGGTAATGGTTTCCTTATCGAGTTGCTCAGCGTAGTAAAGGCATTCTCGCGCCTCGACACGAAGCGGGGGAACCTGAACCAGGCCCTTGCCAGGCTCATAGATCGTCTGGCTCTGATGCGTAAATGGGTGCAGATTTTCAACCCGCTCAATTTTAAAACGGCCGCGCCTGCCGGCGTTGGTATCGAGGCGGCGGCCGAGCCCCTCCTCTTCTAATTGGGGTAGCGCGAGCATAATATAGGGCAAAAGCTGGGTAATGTTGCCGATCAAGGTCAGACCAAAGGAGAATTGTTCGCCAGGCTGGTAGAGTCGGGCCCCTTCCAGAGGCGGGATCAGTACATAGGGGCGGGAATATCTCGTCCCCAGATGCTTTCTTCGCGCAGCGGCGCAACGAGAGCGCTAACCGGACAACTGCTATGAAGTGGGCAGGACGCGCATGAGGACGCGCTTCTATTGGTGCAGAAGCGGAACCAGATGGTGTGGAAGAGCGAGCCGCGTAGGGCGGCTCCGCTGAAGGCATCGAGCTCTAATGGTGTTGTGGCACGCACTGTAAACCAGAGATGGGTAGTAGTCAGAGTTGCGGATCGAAGAAATGTATGCATCCTATACCTCAAAAATATGCTGTAACCAGCCATAAACATATATTATATGCGACTATCAACATGGCAACATAAAGCGGAGCAATGAGCAATACCTATACGAAAACACTTGCATTTTCAGTGTGCAAATATATAGACCATTGATGATACCTCCGTTTCCCACAACTATGCTCAAGAAACATCGAGTCGAAAATAGTTATCTATAGCCGAGTATAGCGAACATAAGCAAAGAGCACAAGCCAAACAAGGGAAAGTAGATAAAATGGGTAAAGTTTTCTGTTGAGTGTTTTATCACTGTAAAGAGAGCTATCCTTACATGAGCTATCAGCGCAAGTGAAACAGGAGCTGCGCTAACCATTCAAGGATGGAGGCCATGATGATTCCCGAGAGTGGACCAATAAGCCATCCCCGCAAAATGCCAAGGATTTGTTGGCGTTGCACAGTTTCTCGCCCACGCGCCAACCCTGCGCCAGCCATAGCGCCGATCAAGGCTTGATTCATAGAGGTAAATAGCCCCTGCGTAACCGCCAGTAGTACGACCAGGGCCTGTACTCCCTGGGCGGCGCTAGCCATAGTGAGATCCATCTTTACGACATCAAAGGCTACAGTTTTAAGAATACGGCGTCCCCAGGTGAGCGTGCCAACAGCCATCGCAATTCCTCCAATCAGGCCGGCTAGAGGAAGGGAGAAGAGATGCGTGAGGATAAATACTCCGGTAGCGTTGGAAACGTCGTTAGCTCCCAGTACGAAGGATGCTGCAATCCCGACGCAAACAAGTAACAATGGTAAGCTACGGAGCGCAAGTAGAGTGAGAAAGGAGATGTGTGAGGTATTAGCAGGAGGAATGGCTTGCGCCTCGCGAGCCAGGCCGGGAAATGCCTGTGAGAACCAGTGCTTGTCGGACCGGGTTGACGGGACCCTGGCTTGAAGCTGAGTTTGTGCTCGGGCAAGCTCCAGGGGTACCACCAGATCAAGCAGGCGCGTGAAGAGAAAGCCAAGGCCAAAGGCGAGTAGGGGAGCGCAAACCCAGACCACAGCCAGCTTACTGATTGTGATCCAGTAGATTGGAATCTTGCCTGCCAATCCCACGCCGACCACGCAAAATACGAGAATCTGAATAGTAGAAGTCGGGATCTTCTGATAGTTGTAGAGTAGAGTCAAGCTACCAGCAGAGAGGACGATTATGATAGCATCGGGGATAGTGACCAGGCGATCGTTGATGATATGCAGACCTACAGTTGTCTCTACGCCTCCCGAGGCGAAAGTTGCACCAAGGATGGTCAGGACAGCAATCAGGATGAGCGCTGGCCACAGTGCAATCGAGCGAGCCGCGTAGGGCATACCCATTACGGCTCCTGTATAATGGACCCCTAGATTCCAGGCAAAACCGACAGCAACGACAATGAGTATAATGCTACTTATTAGCACTTCTCTCCTCCCTCAAGTGCAGCAAGAGTGGCGGGCTGTGATAGGGCGATTCTGATTGAAATGCGGTACAAAAACGCTCATATCCCTGGTTAAGGTTAGTTCTTGCTATCATAACATGGGTTTGTGTGCTACAGCAAGTAAGGAGATAGGCGAAACATTTCGAGGCCTGTTTCGGAAGTTTAGAGGTAGAAGAGAGAACACGAGAACGGGCTAGCAAGAGTAATTCCTGCTTGCCCGCTCATCGCAGCATATGGCTAGTCGATGGCAAGGATAAACTTGCGCAATTCGTAGCTGTTGATAAAATCGTTCCAGCTCAGGTCTGGCTGGCGCTCAATCCGCAAACCTTCGAGGGCCAGTAGATTATACAACAGGATATCTGTCTCCTGAATCGCGATAAAGGAGCCCGGGCAGCGGTGATGGCCATCCCCAAAGCTCATCAGCTCGTTGGGGATACGATCTCCCTTCAGCTCACGTTCGGGGCAAAGCGTTCGGGACTGCTCCCCGAGCACGCGCTCATCCTGGTTGGTGCTGTATACGGCAATATCAATCTTTGCGCCCTGCGGAATAACGTAGGTCTCATTGCCGCTGCTAAGTTTGATTTCGCTTGTGGCGCTGCGATAGAGATGGCTCACCACAGGTTCGAGGCGCAGGATTTCATGCAGAATCGTATAACGTTCCTTTTCGGATGCGCTGAGATAACGAGCTCGTAATTCTGGCCGCTCCATAAGATGCCAGGTCGCCACGCTTATAAACTCGCGTGTAGTTACCATGCCGGCAGCTGCATACGTCACGCACTCGGTGAGAATCTCCCGGTTGTTATAGTTCTGTGAAACCAGGTAAGAGATAACATCTTCTTTGAGCTGACGCTGGCGTGCGCGAATGGCTGGCTTGACATCCAGATAGAAAAAGGATAGCGTTTTACGCTGGTTCGCGAGCATGCGCAAGGTGCGCCAGAACTTTGGGCCAGAAGTCTGGCCCTGACCGTGGAAAAAAGCTTCGAGGCGGCTGTCCATGCCCGGTAAGATGCTATCTGTCAGCCCGACAACCTCGCCGGCGACACGCACGGCAAGCTTGCGGCTGAAATTGCTGAGGTCAAAACGCCGTTGCTGACGAGCCTCCTTGAGCATGCTGGCAACCAGGCGTTCCATCAGTGGCCTGTAGTTGTCGCTGACGACTTTGGGGGCAAAGAAGCGCGCTGTCTGCTTGCGTTGCTGCTGGTGCTCCTTGCCTTCTAAGTAGAGAATAGGTGTGTTGGTGATGCCTGGAACGCGACTAATGAGGTTAGCGCCAAAGCCTGCCTGCGCGGTTTCAGAGCTGCGTAGGATAGCTCTTGCTTCCTCAAAGCCATGAATGTGCCAGCGTTCTCCATTGTGCTCAATAGGCTTGCCTGGCTGATCTTTCGGACGAGCTGTCTTTTGTTGCGAGGAAACTGAATGCTCAAAAGGACAGCCCGAAGTACTTTCAACTCCTTGAGAATGAGTGTGCGGCTGTTCCTGGCGCACGGACATAAAAATCTCCTTACTATGGTAGGACGCTGGAAGCTATGGCAGACGTAGCTTGAGATCTTCCATTGTGTTATCTTCTATCATCTAGCGATCCCTGCTCACTACAAAATGTTTTCTACATTGTTCCAATTACGGCTATAATATACTCTGTACCTTATGATATAAGGTATATCATATTGTCAATAAAAGTCAAGGGTAACAGGCTTGCGACCGGCGATTTTAGCACCTGTAGCGAAGCATAGGCTTTCTTGTCTAATTATGCGTTCTTGAGCTTCTATGAACGTGAATTGTAGATTTCTGTATTTCTACTTTTCTAGAAAGCTTTCATAGAAGCCTTTTAGCGGGATGGCAGAACAGCCGGAATCTCAGGCTAAATTGAGACGGTAAGTGATCTCCTGAAGCAGCATTTGCCCTCTTTTGATGTAGTGTTCGCCCGTGCTTTGATCATGATAACACAGCGACCAGTCAATTTGGCGAAGAATCATGTGAGCCAGATAGATGCTCAGAAGCTTGAGCGAGGCTTGTGATAGAGCATAATCCCAAAGCTGCTTGCGCACCTTAAGATTGTCGTAAGCGTAAAATAGCAGGGTAGCGATATCAAAAATGCAGTCTCCAGCGCCGAAGCTATCCCAATCCACTACTCCGCTGATCTGCTCATCTTGAACGAGAATGTTAGCGTGTTGGAAGTCCCCATGGACAATATCGTTGCTACTATGGGGCTCATCACGATATGCCGTTACCAGGGATTGCAATGTCCGGAGGATATCAACGGTGACTTGTGAATGCTGCTGCAAGGAGGTGTGAATGCAGTAGCCATCGCCTCCCAGAAGTACAGTCTTGACTACTTCCTGGTGCCAGTCAGTGCGCCCGGAAATGGCCCGGCCAAGCTGAAGCCTATTGAGCTCAAATAAACGAGGCAATAGTGCGGGCGTCATTGTTTGTATGGGAGAACCGGGGAGGACGTCCTGGATGCTATAAATGCCTTCTGGAAGCCCTCCAATGAAGAGATAGTGTGAGGCTGGATAATCCAGGCTGCGCAAGAGCTCTGTAACTGTTTTGGCTTTTTGCATCCATGACAGGTTCTTTGCGCCTGGGGCCCATTTGAGAACATATTTTTTGCCTGTTTGATCAGTGATGGTATATGCTCCCTGTTCACCAACAGGGAATTTTTCGAATGATGTAAAGCTTGTCTGATGCAGAGCATTCAAGCGCTGAAGTAGCTCTGTTAGCTTCATGATATGCTTCCTTTCTTAGCTGACTTGCTCAAGTATATTATCATATCTTATGTTTAAGTCTCGCTGCCTCCTTTTGCAGCTTCTAGGGAAGTTCTATATAGTTGCGCTTGCTGGGTATTAGATGCTGCGCTATGCTTCTAGTGTTAGCCGGTGCTCTGCTGAGGCTGGTAGACACTGTTATTGTCGATGTGAAAGGAGCGCATTAAGATGGCTGAACAACAAGATGTGAGTGAGCAGAATCTGGGCATGGCCAGCCGCGTTGGTCCTGTAGAGGTCGACTGGCCGCGGACCATTGGATATTATGGCGGCATAGGTCTGGCCTGGGCCTTTGAACTGCTCGAACCTCCCTTGCTGATTTTTATTGCCGCCGTTCCATTGCTTAAAATGCTGAATCATCCCAATGCGCCGAAGGCAACGCGCTTCGTTGGGCAGATATTGGAAGGGGCGGCCAAGCCGGTTGGGGGCAGTGCTGAATCTACTATTCAACTTGCCGATAAGAGAGGGCCTGTTGCTCTCCAACCTACGATCTTAGGGGAGGCCCGTCAACTGGCCCGGCAGGCCAGGAAAAAGCAACAATAGCTCCTGGCCCTGGTTCTTAAGAAGGTCTTCCATACGTTCTCTAAAATAGATGCGCTAGCATCGCTCAAAGATGCTAGAATGGCAAAGCTTTATTGGCTTTGACGCACCTGTAGGATAGCAGGCCTAAGCGTATTGGCGCGTTGGAGCTGGATAAACTATTCTCACTTATGGAAGGTATTTCTATGTCGCTTGACCTCTCGCCAGCCTACTTTGATCTTCAACTGCATTTTGCCGCCTCTGTTGCCCAGGTCAGCCACTTCAGCTTTGAGGAGGCCATCTTTCATTTTACTAATATCTATCTGCAATGCCTTAACCGCTCATTTGAGCCTACCCATGCAAACTGGCAGGCCTATTTGGCGGGATTACAACAGGCGCCCAATCCTGCTCAGTATACGTTTGCCTTCTATGAGAAGCATAGACAAGCTACCTCTTCCTCTCCCTATGGTTGCTTTCAATACATCTATCTCCCCGCTGAACAGGCAATCCGTTTCCATTTCACGCCAGCAGATGGCTCAGGGTATGGCCCGTTAAGTCGGGAACGAAGAACAGCCAGATTGCTGGAACTCAAAAGCATGTTTACCCACATTAAGCAGCAGCGGCCAGAGGCACAACGCGTTCGAGGTTGTTCATGGCTCTACAATCTTGAGGCCTACAAACGGCTCTTTCCTCCGCAGTATACGGATTCAATGGTAAGCGTGGATGAAGAGTTTCAGTTTCTTTCGCTCTGGGGCCAGTTTCTGCAGCGTGATGGACAGGTACGCTCCGCCCTGGCCCAGAAATTTCTTGCAGCCTGTTGCCGAGAACTAACGCTGGAAGGTCTCCTTAACTGTTTTCCCTATCGCGTTCTGGCTCCCACTTGCGCGATCTCTGCGTTTTATGAATTCTATGCGGGCCTTTCTCTTTAAAAGAGGCTACTGCTCATGCTGGCTTGAATAAATCAGGGAGCACAGAGGGATGTTGATCCTCTGCTCAGGCATAAGGCTGCCTGATTTGCTCCCCGGCATGCTCTTTGAGCTCTAAGCCTATGGCATAGATTGATTAGATCAGGAGGCGAGAGCTTTTTTAAGCTCGGTCTCAAGGCTGCTCAGAGCAGTATCGACACTTATCTGTTTCTTGAGCGCCTGATGGATATAGCGCTGAAGGATATCTGAGATATCGCTATATTTGGGGGAGACCGGCCGCGGCAGACCATTCTTGAGAATAGGCCCTAACTTGCCAAACAGCGGTTGCTTCGCCAGCACGTCGTTATCTGTGTAAATGCTTTGCAGGGTGGGCGTAAAAGTTCCCTTGATCGCCAGTTGTTTTTGGGCATCATCCTGGAGCATGTAATGGATGAACTCCCAGCAAGCATCGGCTTTTTTGGAGAAGGCGTTGATCGCCAGATTCCAGCCGCCAATCGCCGAATGCCCAACCGTGCCGCTGCCGCCATAGGGCATAGCGGAAATGTCAAACTTGCCAACGATCTGCGATTGCTTAGGATCGCTGCTAAGCGCGTAGGCGTATGGCCAGTTGCGCATAAGGGCTGCGTTGCCATTCTGCCAGACCTGGCGGGCAGGATCTTCTTGATAAGTGGTTACCGCTTCAGGTGAGATCGTGCCTACCCAGCTTACCATACGGGTGAGGGCCTGCCTGGCTTCGGGACTATTAATTGTCACTTTGCTTGGATCATTAGGATCTAGAATGGTTCCGTTATAACCATAGAGCACCTCGACAAAATCGCAGACCAGGCCCTCGTATTGCGCGCCTTGCCAGACATAGCCATATTTGATTTTAGAGGGAGCGGTCGCAGTCGCCAGGCTGTTAAGCTCATCCCAGGTCTTTGGAGGATTTGGTAGCAGGTCTTTACGATAGTAGAGCAGGCCTAGATCCGTGCGCAAAGGAGCCGCCCAGAGCTGATTCTGGTAGGTACAACCTTTGATAGGGCCAGGCAGAAATTTAGCGCGCTCGGCCGCTGGCCACTGCGTATCGCTTATGGCGACGGTCCATTGGCTGGCGGCAAATTGAGCAGGATAGATAATATCGATGGAGAGAACATCAACGCTTGCGTTACGTGCGCGTAACATGTTTGTGTATTGCGTGAGCAAATCATCGGTCTTAGCTGGACCTGATTGATAGGTTACATGAAGGCCTTTTTGTTGACCGATTGTCTTGTTGAAAGTATCGACAAGCATTTGATAGGTACCGCTCTGATCCTGTTCGCTGATCCAAATGAGATTGGTGGCTGCACCATTGCCGCCACTACTGTTGCTGTTGCCTCCACAAGCTTCCAACAGGGAGACGGCCGCACCACTGCTTAAGCCGATAGCCAGAGTGCGCTCAAGAAAGCTGCGCCTGCTCAAGCGGCCGTTGCGTATACGAGTGATGGCTTCATCAAGGGCTGAGAACTGTTCGGGTATCATGGTGTCCTCCATTATAAAATAGCCTGATAAGCGATGCCAAAGAGCTGCCAAACTTTAAAATGTCCGAGGCTTCATCTCCTACAAAAAGTATGAAGAGTAATAAGGATATTAAAAAATAAATGAGCAAAAAGTGCGTGTTTGGTTGCGCAGAACAGGCGTTGTTCTACAACTGTGGGCCATACAAAATGAAAACACGTCGTCCTATCATCATCCTTCGCAAAGAACGATGCTAAAAATAGTAGCGAGATCCTGGAAAGCTAGGCTGAATCTCGTATAATCAAATCAGGCTCTAAGAGAAATTGCTGGGGACCCAGCCGGGTAGCATGCGGATAGATCGCTTCCTGTATGTTTAGCTCCTCCTGTTTCAGGATACTCACCAGTAATTCCAGCAAGAGTTTGGATAACTCTTCCAGGGGTGGATGGATAGTTGTCAATGAAGGTTGAATATAGGCTGCAAAGGGAAGGTCATCAAAGCTGGCTAGGGCGATCTGGCCAGCTCCTTTCCCAACAGCACGGCCCTGCATGCGCAAAGCTGATAGGACGTACATAGCGAGCCGATCATTGCTCGTGACAATGGCTGTCGGTATACTTTCAGCTGAAAGCCCAAAAAGGCTTTCCAGGGCCTGAGTAGTCTCTTGCTGAGAGTGCAGACCCATAATAATTAGGCGAGGATCTTCACTAAGGTTGTGTGCTTGTAGGGCTTCAAGATAGCCGTCCCGGCGATAATAAATATAGGAAGCATCAAGTAGATCGCTGAGATAGGCTATGCGCCGATGCCCTTGCCCATATAAGTAATCTACAATCTTGCGTATAGCCATTTTGCCATCGACATCTACAAACGGATAGGTAAGATCGTTTTCAGCGCGCAAGCGCCCGAAGGCCACAAAGGGCATATCCATGCTTTGCAGCAGAGCTATACGCTGATCCTGCGGTTGAATGCTTGCCAGGATGATACCGTCGACGCGGCTGGTTCTTGCCAGCTGCTGATAGGTCTTCGTGGCATCCGCTTGTAAGTAGGGTAAGGTTACTAATAAACTGAGGTTGTGCTGAAAACAATCGAAGGCCAGGGTGCCAATAAATTGCTTAAAGAAGAGATTAGCTTCTTCGGCTGGCGGTAATCCAGGTGCAAGGGCAATACTATCGGTCCGCTTTGTCCGCAAGTTGCGCGCTGCTGCGTTTGGCTGATAGTCAAGCTCTTTGGCAATGCTTATAATTCTTTGACGGGTTTTCTCGCCCACATCGCTATGCCCATTCAAGGCTCGTGAGACTGTGGTTATCGAGACGCCTGCAGCTTTTGCTACATCATGGATTGTATGCATTGCTCTACGACTCCAAATAAGAAGAGAGTTGTTTGCCTGGCAAGTAACCAAAACGTTTTGGTTACAAGATAAGTATAAAGCCAAAACGTTTTGGTTGTCAATAGAATTTTATAATCCCGGTCTCACCTGGATACGAATAAATCATTTGCGGCGAGCAGGGCATAAGATCTTCATCCTCTTTTGGCTGATTGCCAGCCCTTGACAAGCTCCATGCGAAGATATATATTGTTGGCATACAAACTTATTGATAGAGGACATCCTTGATGAATTGTCCTGAAATGCCAGCTTTACTTGTGATTAAATTGGCTCATTCCATAGCTCTTGATATGGAGCGGCGCTTAAAAAATTACGGGGTAACAATGCCCCAATGGACCTTGCTTAAGCAACTCTGGCAGCAGGAAGGGCGATCTCAGGTGGAGTTGCAAGAACTGCTCGGCCTGGATAAGGCCACAATCACAGGATTGGTTCAACGCATGAGCCAGATGGAGCTTATTCAACGTCGCACCGATCCCCTGGACAAGCGGGTGCAACGGGTGTTTCTCACCGCTCAGGGACGCGCGCTTGAGCAGATTACTACTGCCCTTGTAGAGGAAGTGAATGCTCACGCCTTAGCCGATTTTTCCGCTGATGAACGGGACTTTTTTCTTCGACTGCTCGCACGAGCTTTCTATAATAGTGCAGAGAGGTGAGGTTGGAGAGCCCTTTTTTGTCAATTGATAAGTTTGTGTGCAAACTATGGCAAGCATGAGGATATCATACTAAATTTGCCTGGCTAAGAAAGGATAAGGCTATGAACTTTGATCTTGCCGCTGTGTTCGCTGGTCGGGCCCAACTTTCAGATCTGACCTCTGATCTCAAGCACGCTGATTTGCGGCGCATAACTGATGAATTCTTTGATACTATTAACTCTATCCTCGCTGCGGCAACTGATGCGGCAGTAAGCTTTGTGCCGCGCGATCCTGCGGCTAGTGACCAGAGCGGGCAGGGCTGGACCCTCAGCCATATTGTTGCTCATCTGACGGCGACGCTTGAGGAATCGGCGGCGATTGCGGCTATGGTTGCGCGCGGCGTGCAGTTTGAGGGCCGCTTGCGCTATGAGACGCCCTGGCAGGAGATATCTACTCTTCAGCTCTTGCAGGCTCGTCTTCGCGAGAGTCGTCGCATGTGCTGCGCATTTCTTGAGGCTTGGCCCGACAATCCCCATCTGGATGTCACGAGAACGATGATTCCTCAACTGGGTCCAATAAATGCAGTAGGTTGTCAGGTGCTGGGGTTGGCACATAGTCAGGCGCATCTCGATCAGCTTCGTGATACACTTTGCCAATATCTGAGCTCCGTCGATGCTTAGAGGTGCTCAGGATGAGCAAGTAACTATTTGCAGACCAGAGCTTATTCTCCGACCTGGCAGCTGTGGGCTTGAAAGAAGATAGGGCGGAAGCGAGTAAAATTCCCTAACATATGCTATAGTGTTAGGGAATTTTAGATCCGTTAAGTGGCAAGATAATTATAAAGATGAGAAGTATGATGCATGGCTCGATCAACACCTGTTATACGCGATAATATGCTCCTGATTGCTTATGCTGACCAAACGCTTTCTCTTGTTGCTGGCTCGGAAAGCTGGTTTGCCTGGCTCCAGAAAGAGACTACTACAATCTTTGCCTTCCAGGGGCTCGCTAGCTCTTACACTGCACGTAAAGAACGCGCAGGGAATCAGCGTGGTGGCGAATATTGGAAAGCTTATCGCAGTTATCAAGGCAAGCTCTATCGAGCCTATCTGGGCAAAGCGCGGGATCTTACGCTTGCCCGGCTCCACGAAGTAGCCCTTGTCCTGGAGCGGCGTATCCAGGGAAGCGAGCAGAGCAAAGCCGATAATTTTAAGGTCATTCCTCACAGCAATTCCTTGACCTCTGAAAATGAAGCTGTGATGCCACTGCTCGAAACCAGGCTACATCCTCCTCGGCTGCCGGCCCAGCTGGTGAAGCGCTCACGCTTGCTTAGGTTGCTAGAGGCGGGACAGGAGCAGAAATTGACGCTTTTGCAGGCCTCGGCCGGCTGTGGCAAGACCACCCTGGTTACCCAGTGGATTGCCTATCGCCATTCGCAGGCAGTAATGGCTGAACATAGCCCCGAACCCGTGGCCTGGCTCTCGCTTGAGCGGGGCGATAATGATCCGCTACGTTTCTGGTCCTCTCTGATCAAAGCCTGTCAGTCCTTTCAAGCCGAGATCGGTAAGAAGGCTCTTGCTCAGCTCTTCCAACTGGCCCGTTTGGCGCTCTCGCCGTCCGCGCTGGAAACAGTGCTTACTCTCTTGCTCAACGATCTCATGCGAAATGTTCAGGCTGGTGTTCTGGTCCTTGAAGATTATCATCTCATCGAGCATTTCTGTATCCACGAGACGTTGACCTTTTTTATCGAGCATCTGCCAGACTCTCTCCATATCCTTATCCTGACGCGCAGTGAGCCGCCTTTGCCTCTGGCACGCTGGCGAGCTCGTGGTGATCTGCTGGAAATTTTCGGTAGCCATTTGCGCTTCTCTCACGCGGAAACTGCCAGCTTTCTGAGCCAGCTCCTCCCTGCAACTGCCTCGGATAAAGCCGTTAGCCAGCTTGAGGTCCATCTAGATGGCTGGGCTGCCGGACTGCGCCTATTTGTGCTTAGCTTACAGGGTCAGGTGGCTCCATTGGCAGTTGAGGATGCTCTTGCCCGCTTGCAGCTCGGTTCGCTCACCACTCGCACGCAGCGGGCAATTCAGGAGTATTTCTTGAGCGAGGTGCTGAGCGCCCAGCCGGAGCCGTTGCAGCTCTTCTTGCTTCAGACCAGCCTGCTCAGTCGGCTGACGGGCTCTCTCTGTGCGGCTGTGACTGGCAGGCAGGAGAGCGCTATGTGGTTGGAAGTAGTTGAGCGCTCGGGCTTCTTCCTGGAAGCATTGGATAGTGCCGGTGAATGGTATCGCTACCATGCGCTCTTTGCCGAAATTATGCAAGCGGAGGCACTTCGGCGCCTGGGAGAAGAAGAACTGCAAGGTCTGCAGGCAAAGGCTGCACGCTGGTATGAAGAGCATAATATGCTGGTGGAAGCTATCGAGGCTATATTGGCGGCTGGTGCGTTCGAGCATGCGGCCCAGCTTATTGAACGCCTCCATGAGCGTTCCTATTTTTCCGAGTCCCATACTGTACGGCGCTGGTTGCCACAACTGCCAACAGCTCTGCTACGTGCACATCCCGCACTCTGTTTTCGTTATGCCCAGGCGCGCCTTTTTCCTGAAGAGATGAGCGATATGTCCTTAGAACTTGCGTGTGTCAAGGATCTTTTGCAGATGGCTGAGGAGGGATGGCGACGTCAGGAAAAGCTTTACCATGTCGGGATGCTCTATGCTTTACGCGCTACCTATGCCTTCCTTAATGGCGATACAACTACAGGGATCCCCTATGCGCACCAGGCGCTTCAACTCTTTCCCCTGACAGTAGAGCTACCTAGCAGCTATTTTTATGCGCGCCACGATTGGCGCTGTATCTGTCTATGCGCGCTGGCTGTAGAGGCCATGCAGGCGGGTTCTTTCGAGGAGGCATATCAGCATTTGCTTGAGGCCTACACTTTTAGCTTGCAGAGAGGAGATGGCGCACTAAGGCCGGCTATTGGCAGAATGCTTGGCGATGTTTGCCTTGAATTGGGTGAGCTCCATCGCGCCGGCGAGTACTTTCAACAGGCGATAGATATGGCCCGTGAATTTGAGGGTGGAGAAGGAGTTCCTTATGTGGCCTCTCTCAGCGGGCTGGCCCACCTCTCTTATGAGTGGAACCAGCTTGAAAAAATGGAACAGCAGCTCCATGAGATCGCCCCTTCTAGCGAAAGAGGCTTATTTCTGCGTTGGGGAGAGGAGATACGCACGAAGAGCGAGCTTTTACGGCTGAAGCTGTTGCGCGCGCGTGAAGAAGGTGCATTAGTTAAGCAAGAGCTTGAAGCCCTCCTGGTGCGTTTACAGGCCAGCCCGCTGACATCTTTACTCATACCGGAGGTTCTTATGTATCTTGCACGCAGCCAGATCAAAGATGGGGATCTGACTGCGGCCTCGCGCACTCTGGCTTCGCTGGCTGATCTGGGAGATAATCTGACTCTTCTCCAGCAGCAGGACTTAGAGCTGCTACATGCACGTTTGCGGCTGGCACAGGGACAGGCTAAGGGCGCTCTTCCTATACTTGCGCGACTCCTTAGCACTGCTCGACAAGGTAAGCAGCACAGGCGTGCACTAGAAGGCCAGCTACTCATTGCGCTGGCATATTCCTCTCTTCAGCAGAAGAATCAAGCCCAGCAGTATCTCTCAGCAGCCCTTGTTCAGGCGAGAGCCGAGGGCTTTGTGCGCCTCTTCCTGGATGAAGGGGAACCGATGCGCGCTCTTCTGCGCTCGCTTTTGCCTGCGCTGGCCGAGCGACCTTTGCGGGCTTATGTGCGCAGCCTGCTTCAAGCCTTTGCTAGCGCTTTAGCAGGTAAAACAGCTGCTCATGGACAGGATGAGCAGCTTACCGCCCAGGAGATGCGCGTGCTCGCTTTACTGGTGGCCGGGCGCAGCAAGGCTGAAATTGCCGAGTCTCTGATTATCTCTGTCAATACTGTCAAAGGCCACGTCAAAAATCTCTATCGCAAGCTCGCTGTGACCAATCGCCTGGAAGCTGGTGAGGTTGCGCGCCATCTCAAACTGCTTTAGCCCTGATCCTTGCAAAGAACCACCCGCCTTATAACCCTGATGGGGCGTGCGCTCCTGCCCCTTTTCTCTCTATACTCATGGCAGAAGCGAGGGCAAGAATAGCTCGCTGCTATCTCGCGCTAGACTATGAAGCTTGTCGAGCGAGCTTGCGGCTGGCAGGCAGCAAATATTACCGCAACCCCCACTATATCTTCTTTTATGAAGAATGAAGATTTCTAGAAAAGAGGCTTTGATGAAAAATACAACTCATACAGAGACTTTCCTTGTCTGGCCCGCTGGTGTTCCCGGCGGTATCAGCCAGGGGCGAACTGAGCAGGAAACCATTTTCCCTCCTTTGCACATTCCGACACCAACTCGCTTGATACGCAATGTTGTAGAGCCAACTCTACAGGCCTACTTGCCCGATCCTTCGAGGGCCAACGGAACCGCTGTTGTTGTCTGCCCCGGAGGCTGCTTCTCTTTCCTCTCCATTGAAGTTGAGGGAGAGGAGGTAGCGCGCTGGCTCAATGAGCGCGGTGTGGCCGCCTTTGTCCTCAAATATCGCCTGGCGCCAACTCCCGAGCGCGATGAAGATTTTATGGCGCAATTTATGCATATAGTACATGATGTCGCAGGCATGCAAGCGCAGGCACCTGTAGGGATTAGCGATGGTCAACAGGCCCTTAAGCTGGTGCGCCAACGCGCCTCTGAATGGGGCGTTGATCCTGAAAGGATCGGTGTCCTTGGCTTCTCGGCAGGTGGCGCAATCGCTCTGGCGGCAGCTACGCAATATACGGCCGAGAGCCGGCCGGCTTTCGCGGCTCCAATCTATGGTCCGGTCTGGCAAGAGCTCAAGGTCCCACAGGATGCGCCGCCGTTGTTTATCGCGCTTGCCGATGATGACCCGTCGATTGCAGATGGCAATATGCCCCTGTATAACGCCTGGAAAGCCTCTGGGCATCCCGTGGAACTTCACATCTATGCTAAAGGCGGCCATGGCTTTGGCATGACAAAACAGGGCTTGCCGAGCGATCGCTGGATTGAGCAATTCGCTGACTGGCTTGTTTCTCAAGGCTTCCTGGAGTAAGGAGAAACTCCATTTCATCTGGGATGAGCGTGAGCAAGCCAATGCAGCCAGGTGCGCTCGTCCCTTTGGAACAAGCAGGCAGCCTTTACACAAAGCAAGCAATTGCTCTTGTGGCTAAAGCCTTGCGATCAGCCTTTGCCTTGCAGTCGGCTCTCTACTGAGAGTTTGTAAGAAATAGAGAGCAGAAACACTTCGCTGAGGAGGTTTTAACGAGGATGCTTGTTCCTCACGTAGCCCACAAGGTATACTAGGTCAGATATTGGAATTAAAGGAGAACAGAGAAATTATGGTTTCTACTGTCAAGAAACAAATCATCATTCTTCATGGCAGCTATGGAACTCCCACAGGAAACTGGTTTCCCTGGCTTGCCAAACGTATTGAGTCCTACGGTCACTCTGTAACTCTTCCTCTCTTTCCAACGCCTGCAGGTCAAAGCCTCATCTCGTGGAAACAGGCATTTCGAGCACAAGTACGAGGATTAACTCCAGAGACGATTCTTGTTGGGCACAGTATGGGGGCCGGATTTGCACTCCGTCTGCTAGAAGAAAGCGAGCATCCTATCCTTGGGACGTTCCTTGCTGCTGGTTTCGTTGGTGCTGTGGGCCTGCCTGACTATGATAAGATCAATGCCTCATTTTTTGCTTCGCCTTTCGATTGGCAAACGATCGGAAAGTTAGCAGGGCGTGTTCACGTATATGCGAGTGATGATGATCCCTATGTCCCATTCGAGCAGACCAATGAGATTGCACGCCAGCTAGCAACTCCGCTGACAGTTATTCAAGGCGGTGCACATTTGAACGAAGAAGCGCATTTTGTGACGTTTCCTCAACTCTTGAAAGATATGAAACCATTGTTGGCTCTCTGAGCTCCAGTATTTCTCTACATGATCCCAAGAAGTTGGGCCGCAAAATTGAATATTCCCGGCGGGAAATGCTCAATACCTTCTTTAATGCCTCAATCGCAACGGGTGTACTTGGCGAGATTTATTAGGGCCTTCCCGCCCTATGGCATTGTTTCGCATCCCTCTCATGCTTGGTGGCGCAGTGAGCTATGACAAGCGATCAACGAATTCCCCAGAACGCAACTCAGTGTGGCCGATGGGCATTATCCTCAGCCTGGTGCCGCCAGTCTTGATAGCCAAAGTGTGAAAACGACCGAGATGGTAGGCAAGAAGATGAAAAGACGCAAGCGCCATCTTCTGCTCGATACAATGGGCCTATTGCTCATTGTCGTTGTTCATCGGCTTCGATCCAAGATCGAGATGGGGCTAAGCTTGTACTGGAATAGGATTCGCTAACTCTACCCCTTTACAACACGGAACGTATCGCCTATAATAAAGAAACGGTACGTACCGTATACAATAAAATAGATGCGCGAGTAGAGGGCGAGAGTTCTTGCTCGTATGAGAAAGGAATTGAAGATGAGCGTCGCGGATCAGCACATAGTTATTATTGGTGGCTCGTCTGGAATTGGCCTGGCAACGGCGAAAATGCTAGCCGAGCAGGGGGCAAAGGTAACAATTGCCGCTCGCCAGCGCGAGAAGCTGGTTCAGGCCAGCGTCTCAATAGAGCAGCAAGTGGCTTATGATGTGGTAAATGCAAGCGTATTAGAAGAGGTGCAAGCCTTCTTTAAGCGCGTAGGTTCCTTTGATCACCTTGTCCTGACCCTGGGCAGCAGCGAAGGGATGGGGGATTTCCGCACGCTGGATTTTACCATGCTGCGTCGTGCCTTCGAGACCAAGTACTGGGCCCAGCTTCAGGCCGCTCAGGCCAGTCTTGACTACCTGCGTAAAGATGGCTCGCTAACCTTTGTGAGCGCGGTTTCCGCACGTACAGCCTCGGCAGGAGCTGCGGGTCTGGCCACACTTAATGGCGCCCTGGAAGCAATAATCCCATCCTTAGCTCTAGAGCTGCAGCCCTTACGGGTGAATGCTGTATCGCCAGGACTTATCGATACGCCCTGGTGGAGCGGTTTTCCCAGCGAGATGAGAGAGGCAATATTTGCGCAAATAACCGCAGCAACGCCGGTCAAGCGTGCTGGCCGCGCGGAAGATGTTGCCCAGGCCATCGCATTCCTCATCAAGAATACATTTATGGCTGGCACAATCCTCGAATGCGATGGCGGAGCGCGCATCAGATAATCTCCAGCTGATTTATACTGCTGTGTGGTGTCATAGCCAGGGCAAGCTTAAATTGCCTGCTAAATAAACTATCCGGCCTCGCTGCTGCAAGCGAGGCCGGATAGTTTAAGGTTGGTAGCAACGAAGGTACGGAACTAGTCGCGTCTGGGATAGGTATCGTTAGGATCGTAAGGGCGCTCAGTATAGGGCACGTTAGGATCGTTAGTGCGCCTGAAATCAGGATTGTTAGCTTCGTATGTTCTTCTGGCGTTTGGATCATTAGGATCGTAAGGGCGCTCAGTATAGGGCACGTTAGGATTGTTAGACTCGTAAGTACGCCTTACCGCTGGATCGTTTGGATCATAAGGGCGGTTAGCGTTAGGGTCATAGGTGCGTGGCGTATTTGCCTCATCTTGATAAGGTGTCTCAGGATTGGTATAGGTGCCAGGCTGGCTGTATGTCTGGGATGGTGCAGTGCGCGGATCATACTGACCAGGCTGGGTATAGGTATCCGAGACAGGCTGGCGATAAGCTCCGGCCTGGTTTGCGTTGTAGGCATCAGGCCTTGTACTGGTGCTAGCGCCGTTGTGCTGTAGGATATCAAGAGCCTCCGCTTGTCTGTTGGGAGCAGTAACGGTCACCAGAGCCCGGCCCGCTTCAAACTCTCCCTGGTAATAGCGTGCTTCCTCTTCAGGTATACCCATCTGACTAAAGACACCAAGTAGACCGCCAGCTACGGCCCCAACAGCGGCGCCGCCTAGCGTTGTTGCCAGAATACCGCCCGCGACTGCTGGTCCGATACCCGGAATAAACAGCGCAGCCGCTGCGCCCACAATTCCACCAATCACACCGCCGCTTACGGCCCCAACAGCAGCGTTAGTGACTTCCCCTGGTGCTGTTGACCTTAAGTCCTGCTCTGACTGCTCGCCGTTCTTGACAAGAAAGCCAATTTGTTCGTTGGTAAATCCTGCACGCTGGAGTTCGTTGATTGCATCTTCGGCTTGTCTACGTGTAGAGAAGACACCTACAACTGTAGTACGCTGAGTTGTCGTCATAACATGCTCCTTTCGTGAGGATGAATAATAAACGCACTTGTCCTATGCAAGCTGCTTATTCATCATTTCATCACGCAGTTCTTGTTTCTACAGATCAGAATGGATTCTTAACTTATTCTCCGTCTGTATAAAAATTCCAGAAATGGAATTTGTGATCTTTTCTTCACACGTATCTGTACACGTACCAGACAAAAAAAAGGATACAGGCGAGACATATGCATTTTTGCATAGATGCCGGTGGGACGACTTGTAAAATACCTGGCGCTTCTATCTCATTTGAGCCTCTCAAGCTGCATACCTTGACTCTATTCTGCCAACTCATTATACTTTAAACTGGCTAGCATTTGAGGAAATTTGTAAATTGTTCACTGAATAAGAAGGTAGAGAAGCGTTTTATGGATCATGCTCCGGCCCAGGCCGAACGCTCGAAGCAGAGGGAACGCGCAGAGCGCATCCTGGATGTAGCGGCCGAGCTGCTATTAAAATGGGGATATAAGCGTGTTACTATCGATGATATTGCTGAACGCGCAGGAGTTGGCACAGGTACAGTATATTTGCACTGGAAGACACGTCAAAGTTTATTCCAAACGCTCTTAATGCGTGAGACAGTATATGTCTGGAATGCCCTCTTAGAGCAAATGCGGGCCGACCCAGAAGAGGTTCTCCTGCATCGCATGATGCATTCTTTGCTACTCATTGTAATGCGGCGTCCACTAGCGCGTGCACTTTTTACTGGCAATAAAGAATTGTTGGGCAAGCTCTCTTTTGCTGGCGTTGATGCTGAGCTGCAAAAGCAACAAATGGCTGCGGCTTCCCAATATTTGAGCTTGTTGCGTGCTGGCGGATTGATGCGTACGGATGTCGATTTCGAAGCCCAGATGTACGCGTTTAGCGCCACCTTAATCGGCTTCTGCTTTATTGATCCTTTGCTAGGTCCATTTCTGGTGAGTGAGAAGCGCCGGGGACGGGTAGACAGCCCGGGTCTCCAGGAAACTGGCGAGATGGAAACTGGAGATCATGGCGGTCTTTCTTTGGAGACAAAGGCAGCTATGCTCGCTCGCACGATACGGCTGGCCTTTGAGCCGGAAGAGTTGCCTTCGCTTGCAAGCTTGCAAGAACTGGCTGCGAAGGTAATTGCAATTATAGAGCAGATTTGTGAAGCATATATGCAACAAATACAAAAAAACATGCTTCATTAGCAGATTGTTATGCTATTCCTTCAGGGTAACTATTCAGATGGGCTAGGTAGTTGCGGAGAGAGCTGTCAATCTGCTAGAGTAGGCTTATGAACAAGGATGACGAGTTGGAGCAGCTGCGACAAGAGAATGACGCGCTACGACATACCAATCGCACCTTACATGAGTGTGTGCGGGAGTCCATCCAGGCCATTGGTTCGCTGCACAAGCAGATCAAGGAACTGGAAGGAGTGATTGCCTCCCAGCAAGAGCACATCAAAGCCTTGGAAGGGCAGGTGGCCAAAGATAGTCATAACAGCAGCCTCCCACCTTCTTCAGATCGCTTTGTTCGTGTTCCTAAGAGCTTGCGGCAGCCGAGTGGCAAGAAACCTGGAGGACAAAAAGGCCATCGAGGACATCATCTGCGCCAGGTCCAGACGCCTGATGAGATCCTCGTGCATCCAGTTCTTGCCTGTTCCCACTGTCACCGTGATCTCAGTGGCCTTCCAGCAGCTCTACCAGAACGACGCCAGGTGATTGACTTGCCCAGCCAACGGCTCTGGATCAAGGAGCATCGCGTGGAAGAAAAGCAATGCCCCGTATGTTATCACCTGACACGAGCGTCTTTTCCAGCGAGCGTGAAGGCTCCAACACAGTATGGAAGAGGCATCCAAACGCTCGCCACCTATTTGGTGCAAGGTCAGGCTCTGCCTTATGCTCGCGCTAGTCAACTCTTGCAGGAATTGCTGGGAGTCCAACTCTCGGCGGGCAGCATCGCTAGCTTTGTCAAAACCTGTTACCATCAGTTGGAGGAGGTCGAAACTCGTCTGAGAGCGGCTGTGGTCAAGGCCAAGGTACTCAATCAGGATGAAACCGGGATGCGGGTCGGCACAGAGGGCTGGTGGGTGCATGTCTGCTCGACGGCTCGGCTGACCTATTATGCGGCTCATCCGAGTCGGGGACGGGTGGCCCTTGATGCCATTGGCATCGCTCCACAGTTTCGTGGCACCAGTGTTCATGATGGGTTGCAGAGCTATCAGAGCTACTGCTTTACCCAAGCCTTATGCAATGTCCATCATCTGCGAGAGCTGACCTTTATCGAGGAAGAACTAGGACAAGTCTGGGCGAGAGCGATGAAAGAGCTGTTGCTCGACATGAAGGCTGAGGTGGAGCGAGCGAAAACACATGGTCAGCCACAATTGGATTTGCTCGTGCTCGCACGCTTGCTTTGTCGCTATGATGAGATCCTGGCAGAAGGCTATCTCGCTCATCCACCGCCGGGTCCACCCAAGAAGTCAGCACAGGGAAAACGACTCCCAGGACGAGCCAAACAAAGCCCGGCCCGTAACCTGCTGGATCGTTTCTCTCAGAGAAAGTGGGAGGTGCTTCGGTTCCTCCATGATTTTGCTGTGCCGTTTGACAACAACCAGGCCGAGCGCGACCTGCGCATGATCAAGGTGCAGCAAAAAGTCTCTGGCTGCTTCCGCACCGAGCTGGGAATTGCTATGTTCTGTCGCATTCGCAGTTACCTCTCCACGTTGCGAAAGCAAGGCATTGCACTGTTCTCTGCCTTCGATCACCTATTTTCAGGGACCCCTGTTCTTCCTGCTTTCTCCTGACCCACCTGAATAGTTACCCTTCAGGCTCTTTAGCGGATTTTTAGATCTCTCTTTACCCTGGATAGGGCTTGTTCTCTTCTGCTCGCTGCCTGTTTTGTCTGGTCCTTGAATTGCCATGATTTATGCTCCCATTAATGATTATTTAGCTAAGATCTGATCGATTAAATATGTTTTTTGTTCTTCTTAATGAAGGGCAAGATGTGCCACTCGCGTTTGCCTCTCAAGAGAGAATGTTCATATCACGGTAAGCTCACAAATGCTCTGCAAAGGGGAGAAGAGCGTAAAGAAATCTTTGTGCTAAAAGGGCAAGAACGGAAATAGCGGAAATTTCCATAATGGCTGTCACAGAAAAACTTCTACTTCCGTCCCATGTGTGATTATTCGCAGAGACGAATAACTATGGTTACTTTTGACTACTTGCAGGAATGGAGAAGGATTTCTATGCACGCGCAAAAATTTGATGCAATTGTTATCGGCGGTGGGCTTGCCGGGTTGACCGCTGCTGCCTATCTGGCTCGTGCTGGGCGAGAGGTAGCATTGCTTGAGAAATCTAGTTTGCTGGGAGGCCGAGCTATTACGAGAAATGTACAGGGATTTTCATTCAACCTTGGCGCGCATGCGCTCTACCTCGGTGGTCCTGCTGAGCAAATTCTGCACGAACTAGGTGTTGCTTATAGCGGGAAAACTCCAGACCTCTCGCGTTATATGGGCGCCTATGAAAGCACAATTGCCCAATTGCCGGTTAGTTTGAAGAACACTATCACCTCTGGTCTGTTTACTATGCGGGAAAAGCTAGAACTGGCCAGACTCTTTGCCGTACTTGCGCGCTCTGATCACACGCAACTTGAGGGCACAAGTTTACAAACCTGGGCGGAAAAGAATGTGGAACGGCCGCGCATTCGTGAATTCTTATATATGTTCTCGCGCCTGACAACTTATACGCATGCTCCCGAATTGGTGGATGCGGCGTTCGTCCTGAACTTCTGGCGCACGCAGCCAACTGTCCTCTACCTTGATCATGGCTGGCAAACGCTGATAGAAGGATTGAAGCGCGTGGCCCAGGGAGCCGGGGTACAGCTAATGCCGAACAGCAGGGTGGTGGAACTGGAGTACGCTGCCGACCAGGTGAGCGGGGTACGTCTGGCCAATGATACAATACTAGAGGCAGGGGCAGTGATTCTTGCGACAGAGGCCGAGCCTGCTTTGGACTTGCTCGGTGAGCGCAAGAGCGCCTCCTTACGAACCTGGGAGCAGAGCAGACATCAACTCTATGCCGCAGTTCTGGATCTTGGTTTGCGTCGTCTTCCACAGCCACAACATGCTTATGTGCTAGGTATAGATCGTCCATTTTGCAGCGTGGCGATGTCCGAACGTGCCAGGCTTGCCCCCAGGGACAGGTATTGCTCCATACAATTCGCTATCTTCATCCCGCTGCGCCTGGAGATGCGCGGGCGATCTACCAGGAGATGGAAGAGTGGCTTGATCTGATACAGCCTGGCTGGCGCGCCGAAGTCGTAGAGAAACAGTTTTTGCCACATCTTCAGGTGACGGGTGGAATGGTCCAGGCGCGCACCGGCGGATTGAGCGCTATGCCGCAACCGGAACATTCAGGGGTTGCGAATGTCTTCCTGGTCGGCGACTGGATTGGTAGCGAAGCGCACCTGGCTGGAGCTAGCTTTGCCAGCGCTCGTCGGGCAGCTCAAAGCGTATTGCAATACACACGACAACCCGTATCTGTATAAGAGACTTGTCAATAAATGTTTCATTCTCTGGCTGGCTTGGCTGGCAGGAAAGACATGCCTGAACGAGGGCAGATAAAGCACTTTCCCCTCACTCCAAACGTTAGCGAGCAAAAAGCTAGCCAGAGATCGCGGGATATTCGGAGCGTTTGGGCCGAATATCCCCTGGGGATATGAGATGCACGAAGAAACAATTTTTCAGCAATACAAGCCTTTGCTTTTCTCTATTGCCTATAACATGCTTGGCACGGTAATGGATGCGGAGGATTGTGTCCAGGAGGCTTTTCTGCGCTGGCATAAAGCCTGTGTTATGGACGAGCAAGGCGCGATCCGCTCACCTAAGGCCTATTTAAGTGCAATTGTGACCAATATCTGTATTGATCAATTACGCCTGGCAAAACACAAGCATGAGGAATACATTGGTGTCTGGCTACCTGAACCTGTTGTCGCGGCAAATGATCATGTGGAGATGGCTGAGACGCTTTCGCTAGCTTTTGTGCGCCTACTTACAAATCTTTCGCCTATCGAACGGGCTGTCTTTCTTTTGCGGCAGGCCTTCGATTATGACTACGATGAGATCGCGCGTATCGTAGGCAAAAGCGAAGGGAATTGTCGCCAGATTGTGCATCGAGCTCAGCAACATCTTGCCTCCCAGCGTCCGCAACAGCCTATTCCCCGCGAGCAGCATCGCAAGCTTATGGAGGAGTTTGTGCAGGCTGCTGTTAGCGGCAATATGGAAGGCTTACTCAAACTATTGGCCGAGGATATCGTGATGTACGCTGATGGTGGTGGAAAAGTGCGGGCCACGCTCTGTCCTGTCTATGGGCGGGACAAGGTTTTACGCGGATTGCTGGGCTTCTCCTCTAAAGCTCCTGCTGGCCTGACCTGGCGCATCTCCCAGGTCAATGGTCGTCCTGGTATGCTATTCACTCTGCATGAAGCCGTCTTTGCCGTCCTGACTCTGGAGATAGTTGATGGTCGTGTTCAAGAGATCGATATTATCAGAAATCCTGATAAGCTTCAGCATATTGAGCTTTCTGCAGGTTAGCTATGCCTGGAATGGAATCTAGCCAGGTAGAGCGTGAGCTGTGCATTTTACGCTTCTTGATTGACATTAGCCAGGCGGCATGATACATTTTCTCTATGAAATTAATTAATATACGTATTGTTCAAGCAAATGTACCTGCCTCCTTGCAAGCCTGAGTAGAGCGCTTGTAAGGAGGCAAGGATCAAATAGGAAGCGTGTTTCTTCCATAGCCACGCTTATACACGCCAACGTTGTATAAGCAATATGTTGTTTTGCTTTTTTTTCCTCTTTTGCCGCGCCTGCATCAGGCTTTCCCCTTTTTATCACCTGTTTCATCTACAAGCTCACCCCTCTTTATTAGAGGTTGGCCAAAGCTTAGATTTTCCTGGCACATTTAAAGCTAGAAGGCAGGCATTTTCTATGGCAAAACAACACCACTCTCTGGTACGAACACAACAAGACTTTTCTGTCTTTTCCGATACTATCATTACAAGCCGAAACAATGCGAAAATCAAACAGATTCGAGCCCTTCTTAAACGCTCGGTGCGCGAACAAACCGGCCTGGCGCTGCTTGAGGGATGGCGACTTGTCACTGAAGCGCTGCGTTATCCACAACTGGTGCAGCAGCTCATCGTTGCACCAGAATTGCTGAAGAGCCAGCTAGGGCAAACACTATTGCAAGACCAAAGGCAAAAAGGACTTCCTACGCTTTGCGTTAGCACTGAGGTTTTTCTAAGTTTTTCGCTTAAGGACAATCCGCAAGGGATCGCAGCAGTTGTTTCCCAGCAATGGAACCGCTTAGAGCAGATCAGGCTTTCTACTAACGACTGCTGGATTGCTCTTGAAGCGATTCAGAATCCGGGGAACCTGGGGACGATTCTGCGTACCTGCGACGCCGTTGGTTGTCGTGGCGCATTTCTGCTTGATCACACGACCGATGCGTATGATCCAACAGCATTGCGCGCTAGTATGGGGGCAATTTTCTCGCTACGCCTGGTCAAAACCTCTTTCCAGGCCTTTGCTGATTGGAAGCGGCTTCACCACTATCCTGTTGTTGGCACATCTGATGCTGCTACGTTGAACTATCGACATGCCCATTATCCATCGCCCTTAATCCTATTGATGGGAAGCGAACGCCAGGGACTTTCATCTGCGCAACAGGCCTTCTGCGACTTCACAGTGGGAATTCCGATGCAGGGAAGCAGCGATTCGCTCAACGTTTCAATTGCCGCCGCCGTTGTGCTCTACGAGATACTTCATCATTGGAGAAAATGAGTCACTTGTTCAACATTGGGAAGCATCTCGGGATAGAAGTCAGCTGAGCGTTACTTTTATTAAAGGTCTCGACAGTTCGAAAAGTTGTCGAGACCTCTTCTTGCAAAATGACGCGCGCTCTTCTGTTTTTAAGCGTCTCCAGGTACCGCAGCGGTGGAGTCTTGGGGAAATGTTGTAGCCTGTGTCCTCCGATCTGCTCTAGAATGAGCAAGAGCAGACCTGGCAAACGGCTCAAGGCTTCTGAATACTGTGTGCTATACTTATTTCTGCTCCAACTAACAGGAATTTAGGGAGCTAGAAAGAGCATAAGCTATTCGTATGAAGAGAATATCTGGCGATCAAGCTTCCTCTACGATCAGCACGTCATCCTGGAGAATGGCCTGGATAGAATATCTAACTTGCATCTGGGCATTATTATTTGCTGTAGTCCATATTTACTGGGTTATGGGCGGCACGGCAGGTCTTGTAGTGCCGGCAGGGAAGACGACGGTCCTCGCTGCCGGCGGGCCTTTGTTAGCCATAGATATAGCTGCAATTCCCCTGTGCATTATTGCCGGTGTGATTGCCCTTGCTCTTGTGCAGACCTGGAGTAGAATCATACCTCGCTGGATATGGCTTACAACTGCCTGGGGAGCCGGGGTTGTATTGTCACTGCGCGCACTTGTAGGGCTTATTCAGGATGCAATTGATATAATTTCTCATGGCACGCTGGACCCGATGTATGCCTATGACCTATGGTTTTTGATAGGAGGCCTTCTATTTATTGTGATAGCCTGGCGTGCTGGACGCAGGTAAGGACATGCAGGAGTAGTCTCACGTGTCTATCCTTGAGGGCTTTAAGCCGTGATTTGTAGTACGATACGTCCGCGTCCATGGCCACTCTGGCTCAAAATATGAGCCTGCTGTGCTTCGTGGAGTGGAAAGAGTTTGCCTACAACAGGTTTGACCTTTTCCTCAGCTATCAGGTTAGCTATGCTGCGGAGATGCTCGCTAGTCGGTGCAAAAGAGTTTTTTCTTGCGCTAATACCAAGTGCAAGGGCTTTTTCCTGATCGGGCTGCTCAAGCAGCGAAATCAGCGTGCCTCCTGCTTTGAGGACATGCATTGAGCGCTCAAGCGTTTCGCCACCTATCGTATCGAGTACCAGATCGACATTGTGCACAACCTGCTCAAAAGGAGTTTTGGTGTAATCGATCACGGTCTCGGCGCCCAGAGCACGCACAAAGTTTACATTAGCGGTTGAGGTGGTGGCAATTACGTTGGCCCCTTTCCAGCGGGCGAACTGGACCGCAAATAGGCCAACGCCGCCCGCAGCTCCATGAATCAGGACGCTCTGGCCCTTTTGTAGTTGACCATCGCCAAAGAGTCCTGTCCAGGCAATCGTAGCCCCACCAGAGAGCGTTGCCGCTTCTGCAAAGCTAAGCTCCTTCGGCTTAAGGGCCAGCAGGCTGAACGTGTTCGGCTTGAGCGCTGGCGGTTCTACTTCGGTTGTGGTGTACTCAGCGTAGGCTCCATGCGTGCTCCTACCAAAAACTGCTTGCCCCTTCTGGAAACTAACCACTCCAGGCCCAACCTCTTCTATAACGCCTGCCATGGCGGAGCCAGGAATGTAGGGAAAGCTGGCCGGGAAAATTGTTTGAAAGAAACCCTGGCGCATCTTCCACTCCGCTGGCAGGACCCCGGCTGTATGGATGCGTATCAACACTTCGCCAAGCCCTGGCTCTGGGCGTGGAATATCTTCAAGCTTAAGCTGTTCAGGACCACCATACTGATAAACGCGTATGGCTTGCATAATCTGCTCTGTCATAGATGAAGTCTCATTTCTTCTAACTGTCTGCAGCATGCTTGCAGAGCTTGTATTGCAGGACACAGTGAGCCTTTTCGACATAAATAGATCATAGAAGTAATAAATAATAATTGTGTGATTAGCTCACTTAGCCATTTCTCTGTTCTATCCTCTACTCCTGTAATGTATAAGGAAGATAGCCATTCATCCATCGGTCGGAAGAGCAGGATTCTCCCTGTCCTTATGAACAGATAGGTCTTCTCGCTGGGGCTCAGATTCATGTGGGATGAGATGGGGATAGGTTTGTGAGGTATGTATGCTATAGTGAAATTACAGGTGGACTGTTGACCCCCGTCGATGCCGAGTAAGTCAGCAATTGTTCGTATAAGTCCACCTGGTGATTTGACTTGCTCCAAATAACATAAATACTTGCATAAAGCAAGGCCCGTTCATATCTGCATTAAGTGACAGAATGAAGAGCCTGTACAAAAAAAGCCTTATTGTGAGCACTATCTGTTATCGCCGTCTCCATGGATCTGGTTGCGCTCAAGTCGTGAGAATAACTTTTGCATGTTGGCGGTTGCCACCTCTTCTAGGGTGAGATCCAACTCCGTGCAAATCTGAGTGAGATACCACAGAACATCTCCCAGCTCATACTTGAGCGCTTCCCGATCTTCCTCCGAGATTTTGCCGCCCTTATCGCGGAAAATCTTCTTAATCTTGCCGGCGACCTCGCCAGCCTCGTTAGTAAGACCCAACGTAGGATAGACAATCGGGCTATCAGTTTTCACTTCGCCCCAGGTTTTGCGCGACTCTCGCTGGTATGTTTGAAAATCTTCAATGTGCATAGAAATCTTCTTAACCTCAGAAATAGCTATATGAGAAAGAGCTTAGCTGCAAGCGCAAGCTCTTAAACCGTATGCCTGATAATTGTCAGAAGTGTAGCACAGAGCCGATATGGCGCGCACTAAAATAGAACTTCCAGGTTTTTTGATGGGAGAATAATAAGGCCTTCAGGGTATTTGGAGACCTGGCTTGAGCGGCCCTTTCGTCATATCAAGAATGCATAGGCGCGTTCCAAATGGATCTTCGATTACCATACACTTTCCTATCGCAATAGGAAACGGCTCAACAAGAATACGACAACCATTTGCGCGCAGAGTCTGTGCAGCCGTCTCTACATCCTCTACAAGGTAATGCACCTCAACTCGTCCGGGGATGTCTGTTTTGCTGTGCAGGACAATCTCTGCGTCTGTTTCGGGGAAGGCCATGCCTGCCGATTCTTCATCCCACCATATCAGGCGCAAGCCAAATACAGCTGTATAGTAGTCCACAGCGGCTTTCACATCTGACACGCGTATCATCACACAATCAATCTTTTTTAACAAAACTTTTCTCCCTCTTGATAGATATAGTGCAGCGTTATGCACAGTAGTTGCCTGTCCTTTGCGGGTCAGACGTGCAGTAAAAACCCGCTCGCCATGCCCACCTGGCTATCATATACTACCGGTAGCTGCAGCTTTGCCAGAAATGGAAACTTAAGCAGCAAAATAACACTGATAAAATTATAAGCTTTGGAAAAGGAAGAAGGTAGGATGCCAATACCACAGGATAAAAACAAACCTGAGCATCCCAGCACATATTTTGTGCAGGATCGTCAGAATGAAGAAGAACTTACGCGCGTCACTATCCAGGATCATATGATTACGGCAGCAATGGGAGGCGTACTTCCGGAGCACAAGAATATTTCCAAGTTGCGTCGTGTGCTCGATATTGGTTGTGGAACAGGCGGATGGATTATCGATACGGCACAGGAATATCCAGAGCTGTCATTGATAGGTGTAGATGTGAGTCAACGTATGATCAGTCATGCCCGTGAGCAGGCGTTTCAGCAGCACGTTGAGGAGCGCGTCGAATTCCTGGTCATGGATGCTTTACGCATGCTGGAATTTCCCAATGCTTATTTTGACCTGGTAAACATGCGCCTGGGTTCAAGTTTTCTGCGTACCTGGGATTGGCGCAAACTTTTTAGTGAGATGTTGCGTGTCACCCATGCCGGGGGCGTTATCCGGGTTACAGAGCCGGAGATTATTAACCATAGCAATAGTCCATCTCATATGCGACTGCATGAGATGTTGCTGTGTGCCCTTTTTCAGGCTGGACATCTCTTTACGCAGGGGAGTACCGGCTTAACTGCAAAGTTGCCAGAGCTTTTTTATCAGTATGGATGCCAGCAAGTTCAGACTCGGCCGTATGTTTTAGCATATCGTGCAGGTACGCAAGAAGGGCAGGCTTATTACAATGATGTGGTTTATGGCTTTCGAACGTTGCGCCCATTTATTCGCAAGTGGGGCTGCCTGGCCGAGGACTATGACGCTATCTATCGCCAGGCTATCGAGGAAGTGGGACGCAGCGATTTTCAAGTTAGCTGGACCCTTCACTGTGTCTGGGGAATAAGACCTTAAAAGAAATGCCCCTTCTATCCCTGCTCAAGCCAGGGGATTGACGAGGTGCTTCGCTAAATCGCTGGACAATTGACGCTTGAAGGACAAGTTTGTGTGCCCATAAGAGAAGGCCAGAAATATGACAGAGGGTGGCATGAAGTCAGAGTAAAATGAGAGCCGTAGTAAAGATAGCAATCCAGGTAGAGAATGATGAGGTATGGCTATGAAATACGGTATTGCGCTGCCATTATCGGGCATTGATGGCGATATTGAGCGCCTTGTGGAGTATGCGCATATTGCTGAAGAGGCTGGATGGGATGGGGTCTTTCTGGAAGATTATATAGTCTATTGGGTCAAAGGTGGCGTAACTTACGATCCCTGGCTAGCATTGACGGCAATAGCCCTTCGTACAAAGCGAGTACGCCTTGGGATGACGGTTACTCCATTGCCTTCTCGCTTGCCTTGGAAATTGGCGCGAGAAGCAGTTACGCTTGATCATCTCTCTCACGGCCGCTTGATTCTCGGCTTTGGCCTGGGCGATCCTAGAGATAGTCATTTTGGCGAAGTTTCAAATGTAAAGCAGAGAGCCGAGATGCTTGATGAGGGCCTGGAGATTCTTGCAGGCCTTATGAGCGGGCAGCCCTTTCACTATGAGGGGCAGCACTATAGAGTAGAGCATGTAACCTTTGAACCTCAACCGCTCCAGAAGCCGAGAATTCCAATCTGGATAGGTGGTTTCTGGCCGCGCAAAGCCCCAGCCAGGCGAGCCGCGCATTGGGATGGTTTTTGCCCTGCCAAGGTTCCCGATGCTCAGGGCTATGGATCTTTCCAGCCCGCCGATGTGAGCGCGATCAGGACTTTTATCGCGCAAGAGCGCACAGATAAAGGCCCATTTGACCTGTGCATCGGCGGCTACAGCCCTGGTGATGATAAGGCCAGAGCACGAGCCCAGGTAGGGGAGTTTGAGCAGGCGGGCGCGACCTGGTGGTGCGAGTTTGTATTGCCCGATCTCGGTCAGGCCCAGCAGGCTTTGACGCGTATAAAACAAGGTCCTCCCCGATAGCTATGTGGCCCTCAATCAAGCCGATTGAGGGCAATGCTTCTTAAATAAATTACATTCAACTCAAGTACCAAAGATTACCAGAGGCCAGGTCAATGCGCAACTTGCCTAGAGTTTTGGGGACTGGCTATGTTTTTGGGACGGTCGTCTCTGGATACTCTCTAATGTATGCCGCCAGAGCGCATATCCAGCCTGTTCTCGCGTTCGATCGATGCCGTAGAGACGATTGAATTGCATGTGGGCAAGGCTAGCCAGGATCGTTTCCTCTGGTACCCAGAGTTTATTCTGGCTCGTCAGGTCGTGGAGTGCGGCTGAGACTCGCTGCAGAACTGTCTCCTGTATCAGATTTGCTTGAAGCAGGAGCGTACGCTGTGACTGTATCTTTGGATCGAAGCTAGCATCCCAGGGTTGAAGAAGTTCACAGAAGAGCCGGCGTTGAGGACGGAAGGCTTCACTTTGCTCGTACTTGCCAGTACGTTTCTGCAGGTAGCTCAGCCGTTGGGAGAGATCCAAACCCCAAAGCGTAAAAAGCTGATCTAGCATAAAGACGTTAATTACTTGTTCGTCAAGAGTAATCTGGTTGGTGTAAAGGGCAGCTATGATCTCTGCCGTTGCTACGCTATTGACCATAAAAGCTTCCTCAAGAAGATCAATCGCTTGAGGACCCCCGTAGCGTTCTATTTCACGTCGATAAGTATCCAACACCAGGTTCCCGGCCAGCCCTGCAGTAACCAGGCTTCGTCCCCAGGCAAGTGCCTGCACAAGTAGCTCGTTGCTAGTTTGGGCATTTGCTGCATGAAAGCGTATGCGTAGGTGCGGTTCAGGATCAGCGTAGCGGACAAAGAACCAGCGATCAATGAGCTGCTGTTGGCTCAATTGCTGAACGAACTTACGTAAGGGCATGGTGATAAGCTCGTCATGTTGCTTTATCGGGGCATAGAGCTTAAGAAAAGTCCAGTCATCACCAGCTAATTTAAGCCGTTCCCTCTCTGTAATTGGATAAACGGGAAAATGCTGAGGGCGTTCTGCCTGCATAGTTTCTGTTGACTGTTGGGGGGTGTTTGGTTTTGTCGCTATGAGAGGAACTACCAGCTCAGTTAGATAAGCCCGGCCTTGTTTATCATGTAGCCAGAGATGGTCGAAGTCGGGCAGCATCTCTTGTAAGCGCACGAAGGCATTCTGACCGGCTTTCTGTAAACTATGGTGCAACTCCGCTACCGAGAGCGGATGCTCAAGATCGAGCAGCAAGCGATTATCATGCTCTTGTAAATAGACGTAACGTGGCACTTGCCACTGTTTACGCCACTTCTGTAAACCGGCGAAAAAGCGTGTTTGGGCACTGCCAGAGCCTGTTGGCTCAACCATTATTGTCTGAAGATTCCATTTCGCTGGCCTGAGCACCATCTTCTTACGTACCACACGTGGCAGGAATGGAACGTTTGCTACAGGACCCCAATTAAACGAGGAGAGCAAGGGATAGGCATCCTGTGAGATTTCCAGCAGGAAACGGCAGACGTTTGGCGCTCTCTGGCTATTGAGCATATGGCTTTGTGTGACCACTACTCTTTTCCCATGACTGAGCGAACGCAGATAGAAGCCCTCATGCTCGACTCCTACAACGAGATCGCTCAGGGCAATAACTCGTTCAAGTGGGACTGAGGGTGTTGTATTCACTACAATCTCGTAAGTACGCAGTAGTGGGCGTATCGCTACGTTAGCGCCGCGCCCACGTTTGGGCAGATAGCTCAACTCCGCCAGGAGCGTATCGGGGAAAAAGGCTTCTTCTCGTCGGGCATACTCCTTGAGTTGAGGCAGGCCTGCAGGATCGACGATATCGAAAAAACGGCAGAAAGTTCGTCCGCCATAGGCCAGCGTTGCTGGCGCAATCACCCCTCTCCACTCACCGTGATCCAGGGCCTCACGAGATGATGCGTGCAGTTGCACATACATTTCTACTGCTGGCAAGGGTGGACGCGTTGGCTTTGGCTGCCATTGAGCAAGTTGCTCAAGCAATGTATCAGTTACTTCAATTCCTTTAGCCTGCTCATGCAGCGCGGTTGCTAATAGCGAACTGAGGAGCCTATCCCTTTGTTCCTGCTGCTCTGTATGTAGAGGTGGCGAACCCGCGAGCCGAAAAGTACGTGGAGGTTCAAGATAGGTAGAAGGGGCATCTAAGCCGAATTCCGGACTGAGCAAATCGAGGACAGGAACCTCGGCGTGCATGCCATAGCGTTCAATAAAAAGTCCATAATATTCACGTAGGTGCTGGCGAGAGTAGGAGCGCTCCAGGCGCAATAATACCTCGGTAGCATCGGCTACGGCTCTACCTACCTCAACGTTGAGCTGGAACTGCTCCAGCGCTAGCCCGGCATCGATTTGGTAGGTCTGCTCCTTCTGAGCGGGCACAAGCTTTTGTTGTTTCTCTACGAGCTGGCCCAATAAATGTGTTGGACCTCCGGCTCCCAGTGAATCAATCTCCGCCATTAAATGGAGGATCTCGTCAAGGGCAGCTGTTAGCGGCTGGGCTCCAGGAAGTTGGCGTAAGCGTTTCAGTAAAGATTGCTCAGGGTGAGGGCTGGTCAGCGGTGGTCGCAGATCGCTGATCAGGAAATGAGATTCCCATAATTGTTGGAGTAGCTTCTCTACTTGCTGCTCGGTAGCCTGGGGAAAGGCCTTGCAGACTTTCTGCTGGAGTACTGAATAAGGGATTGGCTCTCGGGCAATTTCTTGAATATACTGGAAAACGCGCGTTGCCCGCACCGCTACTGAGCGATTGTCACCTTTACCATAGATATCGGCTGAAGGAAGCACTGCTCGGGCGCCTGCCATATAGATACTGCGGTTCATCAGAACATGAAGTTGCGGTAGCGTCTCTCTGTTCTCCTCCACTTGTTGAATAAGAGAAAGGAGCCAGCTCATATCTGGACGGGTGCGTATGCGAGCCAGGGAAGATATTCCAAGTTGGGCTGTTGTTACGTCACCCAAGCTGCCAATCGCAACGCCTGCGAAAAGGCCAAAGGGAGTCGGGCGGGTACACATGCGTACCAGATAGCGGAAGATACCGGCAAAAGCCTGTCTCGCTCGTCGAGAAGTGTGATCCCCACTTTTGATGCATTCGATGCCGGCTGCGATGTCACTACTGGCTACGAAGAGAGCTTGTTCAATGGCAGGGCATTCTACCAATCGGGCCAGGACGTCATAGCTTTGTTGACTGATTGAGGCAAGTCTTGCCTCAAGATTGTTATCGGTGGATGTCTCGCTCACCGTTGTGGCGGTTGTCATTTGTATGAATACCTGGGCTGGCAGATGTGGGGCACGTAGCAAATACATGCCAACCGGTTCATAAAGCTGATTCGTCTGACCTGCTTCAAATTGGTGCTTTCTCAGGGTCACACTTTTTGGTTTCGCTTGTTCATGTTCCATAGAGCGTGTTCCTTCTAGGCAATCATTAGTATACGATCCCATGCTGGCTCTACTTCGCTAGAGGCTGCCAACAAGACCAGAGCCACCCCTACCGCACCGGTAAGAAAGCTAGGGTCATCCACAAAGTTTCCTGGTATCTCTTGATCACGCACAATCAGGGGCGCGTCGGGATGGCAAGCCGCCAGGATCTGGGCAACTTGTAAGGGAATATGGTCTCTTATCATTTGGCTTGATGATACCTGAGCGAAGCGCAAGCCAATCGCGACAAGGCCAGCGATTCCATGACAGACGATTGGTGAGATAAGGCCAATGGCCTCGGCAGGGCGCCGATAGACGGTCTCAAGGCTGGTAACTGCCATTTGACATAATTCCTCATCTCCAAGAGCCTCCCCAGCCAGGCGTAAGGAGGCGGCTATTCCTGGCGCGCCGTAGCACCAGGCAGCACGGGTGGGAAGCATTTCCTGCTCCCATGGATGTGTAGCCGTATAGGGAATAGCTCCAGGCCAGTTGATACCCCAGGTGTCGGATATAGCAGAGGCACGAATCCAGCTGCTGATGTGTTCGATAGCTTCTTGTTGGCCGGGGAGGTGGTATCCTGCTTGCCAGGCCAGGGACAGGGCGGCTAGAGGACCGGGAATCCCGTGAGCGAGGCCGAGATTGTAATTGCCATTGGGATAGAGAGCTTGATCATGTTCATTTAGCCATTCAGGAGCGATCAACCAGTTGGGATGTCCTGGTTTCTCCTCGCCACCCAGCCAGATCAAATAGTGTATCAGTACGTCGATAGCTTCTTGAACATGTGATGGAGGCTCAGGCAGTGAGCATAGATAGCCCAGAATACCGGCAGCTCCATTGATTACATCATACGTTCCCATCGAGCTCTGCGCGATAGCTGTAGGTAAAGATAGATCAAGCACCTGCCTGCTAATCTGTTCGTTCAGCGCTTCAAGTGTGCGTCGATAGCGTGGCTCTTCTTGGCAAAAAGCCGCTACCACCAGCGCCAGTCCGCTGCTTCCATTGTAGAGTCCTGGTGTAACTAACGGGGTTTGCTGGCTACGTTGGGCGGCAAGGCGCAGGTATTTATGGGCAGACTCTTCCCACCCTTCATCGGGAAAACTACGAGCGAGAGAAAGATAGAGCAGTGCCAGACTGCCGAGATGGTTGAAAGAGGCTCTTCCCCAGGAGAATGCTCTGTCCAACTTTATCTGCTCCCTGGCGCGTGCAGCTGTGGAGAAGAGCAAGGCAGGATCGCGCATGCGTTCGGCAATAAGATGAAGCGTTTCTAATGCGCGACCATGCAAAGAATTATCAAGGAGAGATTGCCGGGTTGTTCTAGTTCGCGGGACGAAATTATTTGATGTGGGAGGAGAACTGATGTTATCTTGGTGCTGCATATTTTCTCTATTTAAAGCTATCCTTTGCATGCTATGGGTTAAGTACAATGTGGCAAAGAGAGTACCTGTACTCAATTAGCAAAACATGTCCACTATGTATGCCTGATAGCATACGATATCGTACGCTATCAGGCCCTTCGCTATGTGAACGAATGTAAGTCAACTGTGTTCTACAGGTCATCCACTCGTAGGAACGACCTGAAGACTAGCTAAAGCCCTCCAATTCAGTAGATTATTGGTTATATAATCTGCTGGATTTTAGCAGGAATAGCTACAGGTAGCTGCACAGGTTGTATTGAAATCACAGGTAGCGCAGGTATCGGTATATACATTATAATCACCTTCGACCCGGTTTTCCTCCTGTAAAGAAGTGCGGATGTCGAGGTTAAATTCGCTAAGCAGAGAATCGTCTACGTTGGTACTGATGATTGGCGTGTAGGTTGTCATTCCCATGATGAAAAATCGTCCTTTCCGTACAGTTCAACAAAATGTGTCTCTTACGTCTAGAAAAACTTTACTGGCTCAGAATGTATCAATGATTATAAAGATACATCTGTTCCATAAGAAAGCATACATAAAAAAAGCTTAAAAAGGTAGTCTTAGGGAACCGATTTTTTGGAAAACAAGAATTATCTGAAGATTTAATGCATGGTTATGTATTATAAATTATCGAAATGCTTGGCAAAATACTGTTATGGTGTAATTGCTGATATATTCTTGTTCCATAGCATAGAGCGTGCTGGATTTAGCACCTGGCTATCCTGGGTAGAGAATATCTTTCGTACCACCGAAATGCACTTCCCTATTTTTTCATGTCATCCTGAAATTACAAAGCTTGCTGGAGAATAGTGCAAATACATGCTCTGGCAAGCTGCATCCTCAACAGCTTGATCAACCAAAGGAGCAAATAGCTAAGAAATATGTCATATTGTATGAATACAGGATAATACGTAAACCTAAACAGTTTTAGTTTGTAAAACTGGAAGAAAGGACGTATATAATGGACCAGGGAGAGTTTCTTTCTAGAGAAGTATTCTCCTGGCAAGTAAGTAGCTGAAAACGACTTAAAATCGCAAGGTTCTCGCAAGATTATTGGCCACTCGATAGCGTTTATCATTATATAGAGAAGCGTTATATCTTTCCCTGCTCTTTATATCTACCTGGCGAAGTGTGTTGCTGTCCTTTTGCTGCTTGTGTGTCGGGTAATTTCGGCATGGGAAATATATATGCATACGTTACTCAAGAAAGTAAGTCGCGTCTCTGATAGCAGAGAACGTTTTTGCGGCAAAAGCTGACCATGGAAAGAGAGGGGAAATATCTCTCGTTCGCGTATAATTATAACGGTTACTCTTATAATGGTAGTGATAGGGTCAGGTGTTCTTGCAGGGTATGTGTGGCTCGTCCCTACAGGATCACAATCTACCATTGCGTCTTTGACTCCAGATACGGCCCGGGGTGTTCTCCCCAAAGGGAGCGAAGTGCCAGCGCGTACGGTGCCACCGACACGTAAGCCCACTTATACAGGGAAATGTGATGAGAACAGCCCGTACGGCTTTACCACAGTGAATGCTGATGCAACTCTGATAGCGCTTTATAGACAGATGGGGATATGTTGGGTGCGCTACCAGATTCATGTTAAGAGTATGCTATCTGGCGGAGGCATTTATTGGGGAACGCTCGATTCTGTCGTAGCATTGATGAACTCGGCGGGCATCCATCTGGATGTGCCCATACAGTGCTTCCAGGGCTCGTGTTTTAAGACGCCTTCAATTCCGACGCCAGCTGAAATGGCCTCCTTTGCCTCTCAGATTGCCACGCGCTATAACGGCCAGAATGGTCATGGCTATATAGACTCATTTGAGATCGGCAATGAAGAGTATGACCAGAATAGGAAATTTGCTATTGATGATTATGGACCAATCTTGAAGGCGGGTTATCAAGCGATAAAAGCGGCAAGTCCCCATGCCCAGGTAGGTATGTACGGAACTTTTCCATCCAATCCATTTCGCACAATGGCCGTCTTAGAATCTATTTTTGAAGCGGGCTTTGGTCAGTATATGGATTTTATGAACTTCCACTACTACAATCAGGGACTTGATCCCCGCGTGGATGCTGATAGCACGCATCCGTCGTTTGATCACAAATGGCAACTTATGCACACGATCGCCACGCGTTATGGCTTTGCCAGCAAACCTATCTGGGTAACTGAGATTGGTTGGCCCCTGCGGCCGATGGATGGTCGATCTGCTGTGACTCCAGATCAACAAGCCCAATATTTGACGTATGTGACCGATCAGTCTGCCAACTCGGGCGTAATCCAGAAAATATTTTGGTATACCATTGATTATGGATACCAACCAAATAATATTTATCCACCTAGTGGACCAATGCCTGCCTTTTATGCGCTCAAGGAGTATGTGAGAAGCAAGCCTGTGTGGTAAAGGGTTCATATGAGCAAACTTATGAAGGAGGACTTATGACGATACCGGCTTTCTGGATACCGGAGGAAGATGATATATTTCGTGCTACTATCCATACCCAGGGACCCTGGAATCCGCAATTTCAGCATGGAGGACCTCCTGGAGCGCTCCTGGTTCGCCAGATGGAACGCTGTTCGCCGCGCGAGGATATGCAGCTGGCGCGTGTAACTATCGATATTCTCGGCCCTGTGCCCATAACCACCTTGCGTGCTCATGCTCGCCTGGTTCGTCCTGGACGCAGCGTTGAGCTGTTAGAAGCCTTTCTTGATCACGATGGACGTACGGTAATGCATGCCTCCGGATGGCGCATTCGGCTGCCCTCGCGACGTCCCCCAGCTCCAGAGGCAGATATGCCCCCGGCCCTGGCGGGACAAGAACTTGATCCAACCCCTGAATGGCGTTGCGGCTTTCTTCTAGCCACCGAATGGCGTTTTGTGCGCGGTAGCTATACACAAGCTGGCTCTGCGCTAGCCTGGACAAGATTGCGCTATCCTTTGATTGAAGGAGAAATGCCCAGCCCGGCGCAACGCTTGATCGCAGCCGCCGATTCAGCCAATGGCATCAGTAGCCCGCTGGATATTCGGGATTGGCAGTTTATTCCTCCTGAGCTTACCCTGCACTGCCTGCGGCCTCCGGTAGGAGAATGGATCTGTATGGATGCAACTACCATTTTGCAGGCTGAAGGTGTGGGCCTGACAACCTCGAATCTTTATGATCAAGAAGGGCTTGTTGGTCGCTCCGCGCAATCCTTGCTGATTTCACATCGTGGATAGATCTGCTACGAGAAAGGAAGCGCAGCCCTATCATCATGTTGGGCTGCTTATTTACTCTTCGATGATCAGATACTTGCGACTACCTGAAACTCATTTTTGATCCGGCAGTACTGGGGCTCCGCGCGTGTAGGCAGTCGAGTCTAGAACAGCCAGCCAGTCGAAGTTGACAAGGCTTTCGGGACTCAGGGGAAAGTAACTCGGGTTCTTCTTGCTGGCAGTGCGGGCCGGGAGCGCGGCAATGTCGCTAGCTGGAAGCCCTTGTCCTTTGTGGGTAGGAATAAAGCGTCCGGGTCCCGGTACTGCCGTGAGCCGGGCCTCAAGTGTATTGGCTTCGGGCCGGGCGATGCCGTTAGGCTCAGAGCTGCCCAAGCCCGTGCCGATGATGACGTAGCGCGGGCCAAGCATCTGCTCAAGGTGCGCTCCGGCTGGCCACCATATATGTACATCGGGACCCAGTTGGGTGGGAAGGCTCAATTGGGCTTTCCCACGCTGCAGATGACTGTTATGAGCAAAGGCTAACACTTTTCCACGGCGGCGTTCACGGGAGACGATGTAGACTAGATTGTCTGCCATTAAAGCATCGCGCATACCAAGAAGCCGGATAAAGCGCTTGTCAGATGTTTGGGCCAGGTTAGCATGATAGTTCAACAACTGCCGGGCCATCATAGCGTAGTGTACGGCTTCCAAATAGCGCTCTTCGTCGCTCCTGGCGACCAGCTCAGGACGCTGGATCTGCAAGGTTGAAATGAGCTCCTCGGTCTCCATGCGTAGGGCCGTGGCGACCTCCGATAGGCCTATTGACTTCGTTGGATCAATTAGGGTAGCAGGATTCTCCCAGGCAGCATCCTGGCCTAGAAGAGGCTCGATGCGACTGCGGTGCTCCAGTCCGCTGTCACTATCAAGCGGAGTGAGGTAGTCTAAGACGAAGTGCAGGACCTGGCGTGGACTGTCGCTGCCATACATTTCGGTCGGGCTATCAAAGCCATAGAATTTGAGTTTGACCTGGTGGGAAGGTTTGGCATTGTAACTCCTCATCCATTCTATCAATTCGCGATTGGCTTCGAGGCGACCGAAGCCGTGGCTGAAGCCGCTCTCCTCTACTTCCGCGTAAGATTGTGGGCCGCGGCCGGCCACATACTCATTTGTTAGCCAGCCTTTAGGGAAGCTGCTCTCAACGGCTATGGCGCTGTAGCCATGGGCTGTAACCAGGCGCTCGAACAAGCGGTTGCGCAGGGTGAGTATATCCTCTCCTCCGTGTAGCGCTTCTCCCAGACCAAGCAGTTCCACCGAATTTCCGAGTGAGGCCAGCATTTTATCAACTGCAGCGTTAAAAGCTGTGGGTGAAGAGAGCGAGAATTGAAGCGCTTCACGCTCAATCCACTCGTCGAGCGTTGCATAGGTAGGAGCAGTATGCGTCATCGATCGAACCTCCTTGTTTTACCATTGGTGTTCATGTAATGAGAGACATCCTTTTTTTCGCTCGGCTCTGGCTCGCCTTTTTGTATGGGGCAAGCCAGGCAAGGCGAGCGAGTAAGCATATGCTTCTACAGTAGTTCCGGGCATGCATACCCTTATGATCCAGACTGGCCGGGCCTTTTTCTAAATCACATGCCTACTGTACAACACATATGCAAGATTGGAGGGTTGAGCAAGGGCGAATAGCATTGTTCCGCGATGTTGCCAAGTCTCAACAAG
Source organism: Ktedonosporobacter rubrisoli (assembly GCF_004208415.1). GTDB lineage: Bacteria > Chloroflexota > Ktedonobacteria > Ktedonobacterales > Ktedonobacteraceae > Ktedonosporobacter > Ktedonosporobacter rubrisoli. The sequence goes on from NZ_CP035758.1 coordinate 2,712,143, forward strand.
CACTGCTTATGTATTGGATGTGATATAAAGAGAAGAGTGAAAAATAAATAAAGCCTCAAAAATTACTTGGGAGTTTCACATGATGCTTCACAATGCTTTGCGCACTATTGATCTGGCCAGGGCTGCCGGAATTAGCGTTCAACAGGTACGCAACTATGAGGCCTCTGGTCTGCTGCCGCCTGCTTCACGGAGCAAAAGTGGTTATCGCCTCTATACGCAGCGCCACTTGGCCGCGCTCACCACTGCGCGCAACATGCTTGCTGGCTATGGTTGGCAGCGAACGCCAGGCATTATGAATGCCTTGCATCAAGGTGACCTCTCGGCTGCGCTTACAACCATAGATCAACGCCATGCCGAGCTTGCCAACAAGCGCCACGAGTGTGAACAGACACTCGCGGCTTTACATATGTTAGCAACGCAATCTACGCCTGCACCCAGTTTGCGCCATCCGCAAGCGTTGAGGGTGGGAGAAGCGGCCAGGCAAGTCGGTGTGCGCGTCTCGGCCCTGCACTTCTGGGAACAACAGGGTCTCTTGCAGCCTAAACGCGACCGGAGCAGTCGCTATCGTCTCTATGATGAGGAACAGATGAGCCGTTTGCGCGTCGTGGCCCTGCTCAGGGAAGCTGGTTATCCCTTTAAGGTAATTCAGGCCGTCCTTGATGAAATGGCGGCAGGGCGGCCAGCAAAAGCCATTGTGGCAGTCGAAAAGAGGCGCGAGGAACTGATGCGGTCAAGCTGGGCCTGTGTTGAGTCCCTGGTAAGCTTTCAGGGCTATGTCAAGGAATTCTGTGCGCCGCTGCTCTAGGAAAAATCTCGTGAAAGGGGCAAGGCTTGTGGAAGTTGCTGTTGTGGAATTTTTTATGCACGCGTTTCTCCTGTATTTGCCGGTTTCGCAGGAAGCTAGAGAAGATGCCAGAGGACAGCGAAGCCTTTTGCAGCTTCTTTGCCCCTGGCCGTGGAAATTTTCATGCTCTTATATCAAGCCGCCGCCTAAACGCAGCGTTTGCCCGGTAATCCAGCGCGCCTGATCACTTACCAGGAAAGCCACAGTATCAGCGATATCGCGCGGTTGTCCTAAGCGCCCGAGAGGGGTTTGCTGGATGAGCTTGGCGATCATATCCTTGGGGAGCACAAGCGTACCTGTATCGACAATGGCCGGCAGGATGGTATTCACCGTAATCTCGCGGGCCCCTAGTTCTCTGGAAAGCGCAAGGCTAAATTGCTCCACGGCTGCTTTGCTTCCCGCATAGGCCCCAAAGCCGGGCGTAACGACAACAGTAGCACCGCTTGAAACGCTGACTATGCGCCCGCCATTGCGTATACGCCTGGCCGCTTCCTGAAGAGCAAAAAAGGTTCCTCTAGCGTTGAGGGTGAAGAGCTTATCAAACTCTTCCTCAGTTATTTCGGCGGTTGGTTTTAAAAGCCCGATGCCCGCATTGTTGACAAGAATGTCGAGGCCACCGCAGCGATCTTCAACTTCCTGGAAGAGGCGGCGCATATCCACGAGCTTGCTCATATCAGCTTGTATGGCCAGAGCCTTGCCCCCTGCCGCCTCAATGTTGCGCACTACTTCCTGCGCTCTGCTTGCTCCCGAGTGGTAATTGACGACTACTATGGCACCATCCTGGCCAAGCCGTTCAGCGATTCCCTGACCGATACCACGGGAGGCGCCAGTCACAATTGCTACTTTTCCTGCAAGAGATGTCATTGGAGAAACTCCTTTACTGTCTGCGCTTTTTTGTGCTGGGATAAATAGTAGAGCACATGTACCTTTTCTGGATATGTCCTCGCCTTCTTATCCTCTGGCATGATATACTGCTACATGTCGATGCATTCTGTATGAGAGTGTACTGTATAAGCTCAGCTTGAAACAGAAAGAGATTATCCTAACATAAAATCTCCCAGGATAAATGTATTATGAATAAACAAGAACGTCGCATGGAACTCAGCAAATTTCTACGCAGCCGGCGAGCTCGTCTGACCCCGGAGCGCGTGGGCATTCCCCTGACGCGCCGTCGTCGTACGCCTGGACTGCGCCGCGAAGAAATTGCGGAGCTGGCTGGAGTCAGTACCGCCTGGTATACCTACCTGGAGCAAGGGCGCGATGTGCATGTCTCAAGGAGTGTTCTGGAAAGCATTGCTGATGCTCTGCAACTTAGCAGGGATGAGCGTATCCATCTAGCCTGGCTTGCTGATCAGCCGTTGCCCCCGGACGTTCCTCCGCTGGTTGAGACGCTTAGTCCAGCCTATCAGCGGGTGCTTGACCTGATGGAGCTTGGACCGGCTTATGTCACCGGGCGGCGCACTGATATTCTGGCCTGGAATAGGGCTGCCAGTCTTATCTTCGCTGATTTTGCCGCAATCCCGGAGCGTGAACGCAATATGCTCAGATTGCTCTTTACCGAGAGCGACTTTCGCCAGCGCTTCCCGGCCCGTGAGCTGTTTGCTCTAGAGACCCTTTCATCGTTTCGGGCTACGGCAAGCCAGTATCTCAGCGATCCCCATATTGCAGGCTTTGTTGAGGCGCTCAAACGAGAGAGCCCGGAATTTCGGCAGGCCTGGGAAGGACAGCAGGTACAGAGGCAATGTTCGCGCTGGCGCGAGATCGAACATCCCCTGGTTGGCAAGCTGATATTGGAGATTGCTAGCTTTCAGATCAGTGGCGATCCCGATCTCAAGTGCTGTGTTTATTCGGCTGAACCTGGCTCAGAAACTGAATATAAGCTAAAAGAACTGCTGGAAGACCAGAGGCAGACGCAATATGCTCCGCCTTCTCTGCTGCATACAACCCTACTTACTACCTGGCCGTAGAAGCATTTGTCTCGGAAAGTAATCTCTTATGAACGAATGAGAGTTTTAAGGATGTATTCTGGTTATTTTCTTTTGCAGGATGAAACACGAGCCTGCCGCAACCGTTGACATTTCAGTGTTCATCTGGTATCCTTTATCGAAGACAGTAAAATATTGATTTGCACGCGTTGAGCGAAAATAGTATGAGGGTGGCAGCCAACAGCGATCCGATGAAGAGTGGAAGTTCGGAAGGAAGATGTATCCTCAGAACGCATTCGTGAGCGTCTGGCCGAAGAAAGCTTGTGTATTATCTATGTCATCCATAGAGGCAGAAGCAAGTAGGGCAGGTGGGTGGTTCCCACGCGGAAGAATAACCCGAACAAGTGGTCACAATCGCTTTGTCACAATGACGTGAATAAAGTAGTGGCAATAGGGGTGGCACCACGGGTCTAGTGCACAGAGCTGGTACTCTGTTATGCAACTACTCTCGTCCCTTCAAATTAGTTGGAGGGGGCGAGATTTTTTTTACCCTCGCACCTTCCACGCTCCCAGTCTTTCTTTGTTCTACTCTTTAGGCGTTGCCGCGTTATGAGCAAGGTCGGGAAGAGAGAGCAAAATAGTCAGGAAGAAGAGGTGCAGTCAATGCAAATGCAACTTAGTAAGATTCCTTCAGTTGTTGGCAGCTTAAATTTACCATCCAGCGTTGAAGTTGGGACACAAATCGTGCCCGAAGAAGGTGCGGTAATCCTCGTAGAAGCCCTGGCAGATGAAGGCAAAAACAAGCTTCTGGAATATGCCAGCGGACGAATTGGTTCCCTGATGGAAGGCGATATTATCCCTGCCGTACTGGGAAAGCGTCGGGCCTTGCGTGAGTATAGCGGAGATATCCCCGCTCAGGTAGCTGTCGGCGACATTCTTTACTTCCTCTGTGAAAGCGGCGTTGTCGGTGAGATTCGCGGTATCAATGAGCAATGGGGAGTACCCATGCAGGTACGCGTGCTCGGCAGCATCGTTTCTCCCTCTGGTCAGCAGCTCAATATCAAAGACTTCGCAATAGCGCGTCAGCAGCAATTGCCGGCTAGCGCCCCGATTATTGGGGTGGTTGGCACATGCATGAACATAGGCAAGACCACAGCGATCTGTAAATTAATCAAGCATTTCAAATCCCAAGGCCTGAAGGTAGCCGGCGTCAAGCTATCAGGCGTGGCTTCGACGCAAGATCTTGATAAGATTAAAGATGCCGGAGCTGCACCCGTCTATGGTTTTATGGATGGTGGTCTTCCTTCAACCTGTGGCGATGCCACGGAAGTCGTAGAAGTGGCCATGGGTATTTTGCAGGAGGCCAATCTCAGTCAGCCTGACCTGATCATTGCCGAATTTGGCGACGGCATTCTTGGTGAATATAACGTCGATAGCCTGATTAAGTGCAAAGAGATCCAGCAGCACGTGTGTGGCTTTATCGTTGGAGCCGGAGATCTGGTCTCTGCCTGGGGCGCCAAAGAGATTATGGCTCAATATGGCGTTCAGGTAACCATGATAACCGGACCTGCTGTCAACAATGATACAGGCGTCCTCTTCGTTGAGAAAAACGTTGGAGTACCTGCTGAAAGCAACCAGTATACCATGCAGAAGACTATCCGCTTGCTTGAAGAAAAGCTGCATATCGCGCAGAGCAAGCTAGCCCAGACAGTTGCTGTTGCCTTATAGGCTCTACATAGAGGAGAAGATAGAGATGGCCGATGCAACTGGTCTGCAGCTCTCGCAGCGCCACTTTATGAATACAGCGGATTTGCCCCAACAAGAGATACAGGCCTTGATCGATCTGGCTTTGAGCTTAAAGCATGGCGAAGTCAAGCCTAGCCTGGCCGGTAAGACGTTAGCGACGCTCTTCTTTAACCCATCAGTTCGCACGCGCGTCTCATTTGCGACGGCGATGTTTAAACTGGGAGGGCAGGCCCTCGATCTGAGTATGGAGGGTGCCTGGTCGTTCGAGTTTGGCGATGGCGTCGTGATGGATGGCGCAACTATTGAGCATGTAAAAGAGGTTGCCCCTGTGCTCTCGCGCTACTGCGATGGTCTCGCCATTCGCTGCAGCGAGCTCGTGACCAAATCGGCGGCCAGTGCCAGCGCCGGAAGCTGGCAGAATGCCCGCCAGGATCTTGTCTTGAATAGCTTTGCGCGCTACGCCACGGTGCCTGTGATTAACATGGAGTCAAATGTCTATCATCCCTGCCAGGGACTTGGCGATGCCGTCACGATCAAAGAGCAGCTAGGACAGCCTCAAGGAAAGAAATATGTGCTCACCTGGGCATATCACCCCAAAGCTTTGCCAATGGCCACCCCAAACTCGCAAATGTTGGCGGCCTGCGATCTGGGCATGAACGTTACCCTGGCGTATCCCGAAGGCTGGGATCTCGATCCCGAAATCGTGAAGATGGCCAGCCAGCGTGCCAAACAAAGCGGCGGCTCGCTGCAGATTGAGCATGATATGGATACGGCTCTGGAAGGGGCCCATATCGTATGCGCGAAGAGTTGGGGGGCGCTTCAGTACTATGGAAACTGGGAAGCCGAGAAAGCACTTCGCGTGCAGCACAAAGACTGGATGGTGACTCAAGCGAAGATGCAGCATACAGACAATGGTCGCCTGATGCATTGCTTACCGGTACGGCGCAATGTTGAGGTTGGTGATGACGTGCTTGATAGCCCTACTTCTATCGTGATAGATGAAGCCGAGAATCGGCTGTGGGCGCAAATGGCCTTGCTGGCCACCCTTCTCTAAAAGCGAGAAGCTCGCACAAAAGAAAGTACGTGCAGTACTGGGAAGGCATACATAAGTTACGGTTGAGCAGTCATACTGTCCTCACAGGAGGATAGTGTGGAGATTGTCCTGGTTTCTACTCATGTGTATGAGGAGGAGAGGCGAGTTGCCTAGAAAGGCTGATTATGCAAATGCAAACGATTACCGATCCCCAGCTTGTTGAGGACCGGACCATATATGGCACATTGATCTTAGAGGATGGAACGCAGTTTGAGGGAAAGTCTTTTGGGTACAGGCAGGCGCAAGCTGGTGAGGTAGTTTTTAGCACCGGTATGGTGGGCTATCCAGAAGCCCTTACCGATGCCTCGTTTGAAGGCCAGTTGCTCGTCCTCACCTATCCGCTGATTGGAAATTATGGCGTGCCTGAACAGGCTTTATGGGAAGATGAGCGCATCCATGTCTCGGGGCTGATTGTTTCCAACTACATCGATACCCCGTCCCACGCGCAATCTACCATGACACTGGCCACCTGGCTCAAGCAGCAAAAAGTTCCGGCCCTGGAGATCAAAGATACGCGCCGCTTGACTCAGCATATTCGCCAGCACGGTGCTATGTTGGGTAAGATAGTTTTTGAGCAGGATATTCCTTTCTATAATCCTGATCAGGAGAACCAGATTGCCCGCGTCTCCACAAAAAAGCTCGTGCGTGCCGGGAAGGGCAACAAGACTATTGCCCTTATCGATTGTGGGGCTAAGCGCAACATTGTGCGCAGCCTGCTTAAGCGCAATGTTGAAGTAATCACAGTTCCCTGGGATTATGCCCTGTTTGCGCCAGAGCAGCCCTTACACTTTGATGGCATTGTCATCTCCAATGGACCGGGCAATCCCAAATATGCAACGGCGACGATCAACACGATTCGCACAGCGCTAGAGCACAACGTGCCTACACTGGGCGTCTGTATGGGCAATCAATTACTGACCCTGGCGGCAGGAGGCGATACCTATAAGATGAAGTTTGGGCACCGCAGCCAGAATCAGCCGTGTGTTATGAATGGCACGCAGCGCTGCTATATTACCACCCAGAATCATGGCTATGCCGTTGGCGATATTCCCGAGGGCTTTGCACCCTGGTTTAGCAATGCCAATGATGAAACGAATGAAGGTATCAAGCATATCTCAAAACCTTTTATGTCAGTGCAGTTCCATCCCGAAGCCGCGCCGGGACCAGTAGATACCGAATGGGTCTTTGATTACTTCCTGGAGAAGATTAGATGAGTCAGTTGCAGAAAGTGTTATTGTTGGGATCGGGGGCATTAAAAATTGGCCAGGCCGGAGAGTTTGACTACTCCGGCTCGCAAGCGCTTAAAGCATTGAAGGAAGAGGGCGTGCAAACCGTCCTCATTAATCCCAATATCGCTACCATTCAGACCTCGCAGATCCTGGCGGACCGGATCTATTTCCTGCCCGTCACGCCCTACTTTGTCGAAAAAGTGATCGAGCGGGAACGCCCAGATGGTATCTTGCTGTCCTTTGGTGGCCAGACTGCGCTCAACTGCGGCATCGAGCTGCACGAAAGTGGCGTCTTAAAACGCTATGGCGTGCGTATTCTAGGCACGCCGATTAGCGCCATTATTCTTACCGAGGATCGCCAGAAGTTTGCCGAGCACCTTATGAAGATCAATATTCCCACTCCACAGAGCCAGAGCGCGACGACGCTGCCAGAAGCTCTGGAGATTGGGCAGCGCTTCGGCTTTCCGCTTATGGTGCGCGCCGGTTTCTCGCTAGGCGGTCAGGGCTCCGGTATCGCTCATGATATCAAAGAGCTGGAAAGCATAGTTAATAAGGCGCTCTCATTTACGCCCCAGGTCTTAATTGAGCAATATCTGCATCATTATAAAGAAGTTGAGTATGAAGTAGTACGTGATCGCTATAATAACTGTATAACCGTCTGTAATATGGAAAACATGGACCCCCTGGGCATTCATACCGGAGAGTCCATTGTTATTGCGCCAAGCCAGACCTTAACGAATGAAGAGTATCATACGCTGCGCGCCGCCTCTATCGCGATTGTGCGTAGCCTGGGCATCGTAGGCGAATGCAATGTGCAGTATGCGCTTGATCCTGTCACGTCTAAATTCTATGTAATTGAAGTTAATGCCCGCTTATCGCGCAGCTCAGCCCTGGCCAGCAAGGTTACCGGCTATCCACTGGCCTATATTGCGGCTAAACTTGCCCTGGGCTATGGTCTGACCGAACTGCCCAATAAAGTCACAGGAGTGACACGCGCCTGCTTTGAGCCAAGTCTCGATTATCTTGTTGTCAAGATTCCGCGCTGGGATATTGCCAAATTTAAGGGCGCTGATGAAACAATTGGTACAGGGATGAAGTCAGTCGGCGAAGTTATGGGAATTGGCCGAACCTTTGAAGAAGCCTATCAAAAAGCGCTGCGCATGCTCGAACAGGGCTTTGAAGGTGCTGTGGCGCCAAGCAATTTCTTCAGTTCCCAGGCGCAGGCACAGCATTATCTTTCCACCCCTACTCCTAAGCGAGCCTTTGCCATTGCTCATGCTATTCAGCAAGGCATGGAGCTTGACGAGATCTATACTCTGACAGGTATCGACCACTGGTTTCTGCAGCGTATTAAGCATATAGTCGAGATGGAACAGGCTCTTCAGCAGCATGCTAAATGTTCCTTCAATGCCGAAGAGATGCGTGCAATTAAGCAAGTGGGGATCTCCGATAAGCGCATCGCCGAACTGACGGAGCAGAGTGAGCTCGAAGTGCGCAAGCAGCGCAAAGAGTTGGGAGTGAAGCCAGCAGTTTTTCAGATTGATACCCTGGCTGCCGAATTTCCCGCCAGCACAAATTACCTCTACCTTACCTACAATGGCGAGCATCACGATGTCGCTCCGGGGAGAGATGGAGGTATTGTCGTCCTGGGGTCGGGACCATATCGCATTGGCTCCTCCGTTGAGTTTGACTGGACGAGCGTCAGTACTGTGGAGGCTTTAAAAAAGTACCAGAAGCAGGCAATCATTATTAACTGCAATCCCGAAACCGTCTCGACTGACTACGATGTCTCGGATCGTCTCTACTTTGAGGAACTTACTTTCGAGCGCATCGCCGACATCTACGATTTTGAGGAGCCATATGGCATGATCGTCTCAGTGGGTGGACAGACTCCCAACAATCGCGCCAAGGCTCTGCACGCTTATGGCTGTGCTTTGCTGGGAACTAGCGCTGAGGATATCGACCGAGCCGAGAATCGCAGCACCTTCTCGCAGTTGCTCGATAAGTTGGGTGTGCGCCAGCCCGAATGGGACTCGTTCAGCACCTTGGATGAGCTGGCAGCCTTTGCCGCGCGCGTGAGCTATCCTGTCCTGGTACGACCTTCATATGTGCTCTCGGGAAGCGCGATGAAGGTCTGCGATACGCTGGAAGAACTGGTCCATTATGCTCAGGAAGCTGCGACTGTCTCGCCGGCACATCCGGTCACCATCTCCAAGTTTTTCGAGTATGCACGCGAGGTTGAGCTGGATGCCGTTGCTCAATATGGGCAGATCAAGGCACATGTCATCTCTGAGCACATTGAGAATGCCGGTGTCCACTCGGGCGATGCTTCGATTGTCTTGCCGCCCCATTCAATCTCTGCGCAAGTCCAGCAAGAAATTGTCGGGATCGGGCGCAAGATCGCGGCTGCCCTCAATATTACCGGGCCGGTAAATATTCAGTTTCTGGTCAGGGATGGAGAGGTCTATGTCATTGAGACCAACCTGCGCGCCTCGCGTACCTTCCCGTTCATCTCCAAAGTCACAGGCGTGAACTTTATGGATCTGTTTGTCGCGGCTTTGTTTGAGGAGCAGATTGCAGAAGTCGAGATTGCCCCTGCGCCTTTTGTGGCCGTGAAGGCTCCACAATTTTCCTTCTCGCGCCTCACTGATGCTGACCCGGTTTTGGGCGTAGAGATGGCTTCTACAGGTGAAGTGGCTTGCTTTGGTGAAGATCTGGCTGAGGCCTATCTCAAGGCTAGCCTGGCGACGGGAAGTAAGATACCAGAGAAAGGGGTTTTCCTTAGCTTTTGTGGCGAGGACAAGCATAAAGCCCTGGAACAGAGCTTGCAGCATTTACGAGCCCTGAACCTGCCACTTTATGCCACCGAGGAGACCTGGCAATTCTTGCGCGAACATGATATACAGGCTACCCTGCTACATCAGCCCGATGAGCAGGCTGAACCCAATGTGCGGAGCTGTTTGCGCCAGCAACAGGTTGATCTGGCTCTTGTGGTCGTCACCGGCAACAAGCAGAAAGATTTTGATACATATTATACGCTGCGCCGCCTGGCTGTGGACTGCAATATCCAGCTAATTACGAAGATCAAGCAGATGCGCTTGTTCCTCGAAGCTCTGGCGAGCAAGAAGCTGGACACGCTCCCAATTAAAGCCTGGGATGAATATTGCCATGTATCAGAGGAAGGTAAGCAAGCAGTGAGCTCGCCGGTTCCTGTAAAGGCTTCTATCGGCTAACTTATAATAGCGCTAAATTCGATAAGAGGCCGCTATTGCTCTTGACAAAGGCACCTCTCGTGATTATACTCTAAATTAGTTGACATATAACAAATGAGATGTGAACTGTCATTTCGCAAGGAGGCCGGAATTATGAAGCTTGCAGAAGCATTGGTGCTGCGTGCAGATCTGCAGAAGCGCATCGAGCAGATGCGTAACCGCCTGAATCAAAGCGCTCTGGTCCAGGAAGGTGAACAGCCGCCTGAGAACCCTACAGAGTTGCTGACGGAGCTGGGGCAGATGCTGGCTCAATTGCAGGAGCTTATTGCGCGAATCAATAGGACCAATCTGCAAGCCAGCCTGCCGGATGGTACTACTCTTACCAATGCGCTGGCACAGCGAGATGTGCTTTCGCTGCACCACAGCATTATTGATGGACTGGCCGATACGGCCTCTAATCGGATTGAGCGTTATGGGCGCGCTGAGATTCGTAAGCTTTCCACGGTCGATGTCGCAGCGCTGCGTAAGCAATTGGATGAGCTTGCTCGCCAGAGGCGCGAACTGGATACAACCATCCAGGCCACGAACTGGACGACCGATCTTTTAGAATAGTAAGAAAGAGGCGCAAGCAGGTAGCCGGACGAGCTGAGTAGCGAGCACCAGGGCGGCAACGGCCCGGATGTTGCATAACTTTTTGGTAAAAGCGGGTTCGAATCCTGTGCCAGGGGCGGCGTATTCTGCATTGTAATGCCCAGCACTGTCACAAGTGCACAAAGTATAGCGCATCGAATCACTACCAGGTGTTGGACTCGACTCTTCGGTGAGGGTGGGTAAGGGGAGGCTTGCGCCCCTTTCTCTTTGTTAATGCTCCCTATAGATACAACACCTCCGCTGAGCTTCTATCCCTTCCATCTTTTCGGATTGGCTCACCAGTAGCTGAGTATATAGTTATTCCATGATTTCCTGCGCTTGCCTCGGTTCGAGGAGAACCCAATTCTTTGATACCAGGGGTTCGCTACAGATGTTACGATTAAAACAACATGGCCTTCGCTCTCCGTGTTTGAGCTTTGAGCAGGCCACCTCTATTCGATGTTGACGCGTTTTGGCTTGGTTGGTCGCTCGTATCCAGCGAATCCAGTCCCACCTTGCGCTCGGCGTGATCTTCAGCCAGAGAGCGTGCGCCTGTGGAACGGCCAGGAGAGCGCTCTTTACATCTGCTGGCACCTCGGGTTCCAACCATTCTTTCGTTGGTTCAATCTCCAGGGCTACCGTGTCACCGACGTTTGCGCAAGCGGCTTCAAGCATGGTTTTGTCAATCCTGAACCAGTGACTTCCCTTCCCGTCTGGTTCGAGCGCTGCTTGAAAGCGGAAACCATTTATGGTTCCCTCAACCATTGTCATACCTCGTGACGGCAGTTGTGCGCTGGCTTCTTGAGGCAGCTTGAGAATGGTCCATGAGCCGATTTTATACAGTTTAGCTTCGAAACTGATTGTTGACATATTTCCTTGCTCCTTGCTTAGCTCATGATCAGGCACATAAGCTACATTGTACGATCGTCAAACCGGTATGTTCTGTATGCTTACAAGAATAGCACAAAGATGAGGTACAAACAGTCACCAAAAGTCTACCTTGGGGAGCATTTTCCTGGGAAAAAAGCTTGATGTTGGGGAGAAAGACGCTCAGAGGTGGTGGGGAAAGTCTCGACGATACCTACATGTATCACAGAACCAGGGAAGCGAACAGAGAGAAGGCTGAAGGCCCGAAATTCTTCCGCATGTCCGCTCAATACATAGAAGAATAGAGCTAGCGATATTTTTTTATGTTCTTATTTTTAGCCATATTATAGATTTTTATGTGTATATGAGAAATATATTTAAATTCTAGTATTTCATCTTGTGATGAGACTGTGCTACTATTGCATCTATACATCAGTTTGTATAATTACAAAAAATTGAGGAGTCGAAATGGTACGTGGTAGAGGTATAAGGTTGGCACAGACTCTGACTATTGCGCTCTTGCTTATGTTGCTGATCCCCTCGGGGCTGGCCCTGGCCAGAGGAGTGCACGTACTGGCGGCTGGCTCTGCGCTTACTTCAGCCGCTAATTCAGTTGCCGAGGTTGATCCGTTTACGGGTACAGGAGCTCAGCCCGGTTCCCCTTCAGGGTATGCAGGGGGTGATACGTTTCCCGGGGCGGATGTTCCCTTTGGCCTTGTGCAGTGGAGCCCCGATACGGTAAGCTATGCCCCTGGCGGTTACTGGTATCCAGATAATCGCATTAAAGGTTTTAGCCTTACCCACCTCAACGGGGCAGGTTGTCCAGCTTATGGTGATATTCCCTTTATTCCATATGTCGGGACTGTCAAGGAATCACCGGCGGCTAACCCTTCACGCTATATTGCCACTTTTTCCCATGCCCATGAGACGGCAAGTCCGGGCTATTATCAGGTGGCTCTCGATAATAAAGTAAATGTTGAACTGACAGTGACCCAGCATAGTGGTCTCGGGCGCTTTACGTATCCCCAGGGACAGACAGCAACATTGCTGCTCAACGTCTCGGGCTCGGCTAACGGAACGCATGATGCTCAGGTGAAGATTGGGCATGATTCTATTTCGGGCTGGGCTCTCAGTGGCGGTTTTTGCGGTGCCAAAAATACATACAAGCTCTATTTCTGGACCCAATTTAGTCAGCCCTTTGCGACAACTGGGACCTGGCATGATAAAGCGCTGCAACCTGGCAACCTCAATGCTGAGGGTGGCAGCCCGGCTTCGCCTGCCGTGCAGCAACTGAGCACACTTCTCAAGCAGCGAACGTCTCTTCCGCCATCTGCTACACAATTGCATCCAGCTACTATCGCCTCTGGACCTGGCTCAGGTGCTTATGTTACGTTTGATACGCGGGCAAGCTCTACGATTACTGCACATGTGGGAGTCTCCTTTGTCAGCGTGGCCAATGCGCGAGATAACGTTGAGCAAGAAGCTGGGCACAACAATTTTGCCCGCGCACAAAAGCAAGCTCAGCAAGCCTGGTTACAGCGCTTGAACAGCATTCGCATTAAGGGTGGTTTGGCCACTCAGCGTAGTACATTTTACACGGCTCTCTATCATGTCTTTCTGCAGCCCAATATCTTTTCTGATGTGAATGGCCAGTATATTGGTTTCGATGGCAATATCCATACGGTAGAACCAGGCCACGCTCAATATGCAAACTATTCGGGATGGGATATCTATCGCTCGGAAATACAGTTGCTGGCCCTGCTTGCTCCTAAAGAGACAAGCGATATTGTCAAATCTATGCTCAATGACTATAGACAAAGTGGTCAATTGCCCAAATGGAGCCTGGCTAATAGCGAGACATATGTTATGGTTGGCGATCCTGCTGATCCTATCATTGCCGGAGCATATGCCTTTGGCGCGCGGAACTTTGATACGCAGGCGGCTCTGGATGCTATGGTTAAACAGGCTACACAGCCAAATAATGTACGTCCCGGGCAAAATTATTTGGATGAGCTCGGCTATCTACCGACAGATGGCCACTATGGATGCTGTAGTTTTTATGGCCCTGCCGCTACTTCTCTGGAGTACAACACCGCAGACTTTGCTATCTCGGCTTTTGCCCGCCAGCTAGGAGAGCATGCTAGCGCACAGAAGTTCTTAGCGCGCGCACAAAACTGGAAAAAACTTTTCAATCCAGCTACGCATTTTCTGGAGCCACGCAACCTTGAGGGAGCTTTTCCCGCCTCGTATGATCCAGCCAGCCCGCAAGGTTGGGTAGAGGGGAATGGTGCTCAATATAGTTGGATGGTGCCCTTTAACTTGCGAGGCCTTTTCAATGCGCTTGGCGGCAATGATAAAGTTGTTAAGCGGCTCGATACTTTCTTCACGCGCCTGAACGCTGGCCCCAATCAGCCTTATGCCTTCCTGGGTAATGAGCCAACCTTTGAGACGCCCTGGGAATATGATTATGCCGGCGCACCTTACAAGGCCCAGAAGGTAGTAAGAGATGTCGCCAATACACTCTATACTCCCGGTCCGGGTGGCCTGGCCGGCAATGACGATCTGGGCGAGACCTCTTCATGGTATGTCTTTGCGGCGTTGGGTATGTTTCCCGAAACGCCCGGTACTGCTGATCTTGCTCTGGCCAGCCCTCTTTTCCCGGAGATAACTATTTATCGTCAAGGAGGGCAGGTTATCCAGATCTATGCGCTCCAGGCTTCGGCGCGCACGCCTTATATCCATAACCTGTTGCTCAATGGGGAATTGAGTCACAAACCATGGTTGCCTGCTTCATTTATCGAGAAGGGTGGAACGCTTAATTTTACCTTGTCCGATACGCCTGATCGAAGCTGGGGCAGCGATCCTGCGGATGCTCCACCCTCAGCATTCTAGATGGATTGCAGGGGATAGCTTGAAAAGACACGACACTAAATAGATCAACGGAGCTACGGGATGGCAAACAAGCTCAGATTCACGGGAGGGACCTGGATCTGGGCTTGTTTTCTGTGAAGCAATAATACGGTTTCTGCTCGTAGATGCAGGAAGCGGCAGGCTGCGATAAAGTGGGGCCGATATGCTAAGAGGAGCGGTAGCTACTATCTTTGATTTGCTGGCGAGTGCCGTTTAGTAATGGCGGCAGCTTGTCAGGCATGGCACGATTTTCTTTTTGGGTAAATTCTGGGTAAAACTATTTACCCAGCAAGTTGAAATGGCCTGAGCTTCTGGCCCTCTTTTGTCAGGCTAAGAGAGTGGGAGCTCGCAATGCCCTGAGGTGGGCAGTTAAAATATTTTACCCCTTCCTTCTAACTTTGGTTAGATGCTTTCCTATAAGCTCGAACTATACACTGTTATTGGAAACGGTTACGCGCTTATCCCTGAAGAACTTTTTAATAAAAGAGCGTATTCAGCTGCCTTATCCCTTACGCTACCCGGTAGCTTATGATACGAGATAGGATAAGCATAGCCGATAAATACTCCCACCTGAATGCAGGCAGATATGCTTTTAGAAGATGTCTAGATGTTCGGGCGTTATGCATAACGCGAAATGCTTCTGCCCGTTCTTGTCTGGCTATTAGCTCTGCAGGCCACGGCCTGGGGAGATGTTTTATCCATGCTTAGACATTCACCTGCTCATCGGCAGAGCTTACGTTATCCCCCAGAAATCTGCACAGGCTATTTCGGTACAATAACCCGATGTACGCTAGCTTAGTTTTGCTTTCCACAAAGGAGCTTTTATGTACATTTCAAGGTAGCACACCTGTATTTTAGTAACAATAGTCACAGGAGGTATTTTATATGCAAAGGCATACTATTTCGCGTATGTTGCTTCTTTCTAGCCTCTTATGCTTATTTGCCTTGCTGGTTACCGCTTGCGCCAGCGGGGCCCCGCAGAGTAGCAGCAACAATTCGACGAAGGCGTTAGCCGATAAGCAGATCTTCCGTTATCCAATCGGTTCCAGCGATTTCGGCACGTTGGACCCGGCGCTGGCCTCATTGAACATAGATATTAATGCAATTGAGATGGTCTTTACTGGCCTGGTGGCGATTAAAGGGGATGGTTCGGTGGTTGATCAGATGGCTGCATCACATAGTATCTCTTCCGATGGCCTGACTTACACGTTTACACTCAAGCCCAATCTCAAGTTTAGTGATGGCACTCCCTTGACGGCTCATGATATTGTCTGGAGCATCAATCGCGCCTTATCGCCAGCCACAAAATCGCCCACGGCCTCTTATCTGGAACCCATCAAGGATTGGGAAAAGATGGTGACCGGTAAGATCAACACGCTGATTGGTGATAGTTTGATTGCCAAAGATGATAATACCGTAGTAATTGTACTTGGCCATCCCGCCGCTTATTTCCTGACGCCTTTTGCAATTGTCACGGCCTTAACGGTAAATAAAAAGCTGCTAGATAAATATGGCAACACATGGACCGATCATCTCCAGGAGGGAGCGGGCGCAGGGCCTTTTATGGTGCAAAGCTACGATCACAATAAGGGTCTGAGCCTGGTTCCTAATCCTAACTATTATGGACCTAAGCCCAAACTACAAAAGGTCGAATTGCTGCGTTCAGGCGATATAAATACCACTTATAAAACGTATCAGACGGGCCAGCTCGACTACGCTGCTGTTCCAACGGTCCAACTGGCAAGTGCCGAAAAACGCAATGATTATCATAGTTCACCTGCGCTTGCTATCGTATTTATAGCTATGAATTACCTGGCAAAGCCGTTTGATAACATCAAGATTCGGCAAGCTCTCGCTCTTGCCGTCAATAAGGACCTGATCGCACAAAACGTCTTGCATGGCTCGGTGATCCCAACGAATCATCTGATGCCTGAAGGTGTGCCAGGCTATGACAAGAATCTGACCGGACCTGCTGGCGTAGCAAGTACTAAAGGCGATCAGGAGAAAGCTAAGCAGCTTTTGCAGGAGGGCATGAAGGAGGCGGGCTATAGCAGCATCAGCCAGCTTCCGCTTTTAAAACTTGCCTATTTTGGCGATGATAGCGATTTTACCAATGTGGTTGCTGTACTGGCGCAGCAGTGGCAAAGCGTCCTTGGCATCACCGTGCAAACTAACGCCCAGAACTCAGATGTTATCGTACAGCAAATAATGAATACTACCGGTAATCCTGGTCCCCTGCAGATGTGGCAGAGCGAGATCGGCAACTATGCCGATCCTCAGGGTTGGCTCAGTTTTAATTTTGCCAAAGGTGCCGCGTTCAATACCATGAATTATGGCCAAAATAAGAGCTCGGATGCCGCGGCCCAGCAGGCGGTGCAGGATGAGTTGCAGAAAGCTGATGTTAATCTAGATCCCCAGGCGCGCATGCGACAGTACAACGAGGCAGAGCAAAAGCTGGTTAACGATGTTGGTTGGCTTCCTCTTTATCAGGCAGCAACTCAGGCTTTGATTAATCCGAAGCTACAAAATTTCACCTTACAGCCTCTTGATGTCGTCGCGCCTGATGATTGGAGCAATATATATTTTGTCAAGTAGACATTTGGAAGATTTTGCCTACGTGCTCTACCTTATGTCACGGATGAGCTGATGGCTGGCAATTGTGCCTCGCTTGCACACCGGGTTAGCTAATCCGGTGTGCGTTTCCTGTTAAACTGTGCCTTCTTGTCGTGTCGCAGCATCTCATGTCCGAGAGCGACGAAGAATAGCTTCCAGGCTGTGCTCTATATCCTCTTCTGTTGTGGCCCAGGAACTTATACTCAGGCGCATCGCTGGCTGCCCTTGCCAGAGCGTTGGCCCAACCCAGCAGATGCCATCTTGTTGAATCTCCTCGATGATGCGATTGGTTGTGGCCGCATCGGTCCCGAATGAGACCAATACTTGATTGAGCACAACCTGGTTGAGGATAAGCAAACCTGCCTCCTGGAGTCGGCTGGCCATGTATTGGGCGTAGTGGCAGGTGCGTTCAATGAGATCGGCCAGCCCTGCTCGCCCCAAACTGCGCAGAGCGGCCCAGATTTCGACGCCACGGGCGCGACGCGACCCTTCAGGGGTAAATTGTGCTGGCTCTCTCAGACCTCCTTGCAGTAGGTAGGGCGCGCTGATGGAAAGTGCGGAACGCTGGCTTGCTTCATCTCTCACAAACGCTAGCCCACTATCATAGGGCACATTCAACCACTTATGCCCATCCGTGGCCCAGGAATCGGCCTGGCTATAGCCCTCTAGCAAATGCGCATAGGCCGGCGATGCCGCTGCCCAGAGGCCAAAGGCTCCATCGACATGGACCCATGCTTTAGTTTCGCGGAGGGAGGGGATAATCTCGTGGGCAGGATCAAAGGCGCCTGTATTGACGTTGCCGGCTTGCAAGCAGACAATCGTGGGTCCTTTGATCTGGGGAAAGGCCGTGCTACGCATGCGCCCTTGATTATCAACAGGAATGCGTACGACACGCTGTCTTCCCAGTCCAAGCATCCCAAGCGCTTTGAGTAGAGATGGATGAACTTCTTCGCCAACGATGACGGTGATAGGAGGGGCTCCAAAGAGTCCGTCTGCCTCAACGTCCCAGCCTGCTTCGGCGAGGAGATGATGGCGAGCCGCTGCAAGGGCCGTGAAGCTTGCCATAGTTGCTCCTGTGACAAATGCTCCACTCGTATCAGCTGGAAGGCGCAGCACGTCCAGGAGCCAGCGGAGAGCAATCGTTTCCAATGTAGCGGCTAGCGGTGACAATACGGCTAATCCGGCATTCTGATCCCAGGCGCCGGCCATCCAGTTTGCTGATAGGGCAGCGGGAAGCGAGCCACCAACGACAAAACCAAAGTGGCGCCCTCCTGCGGAAGCGACAGTGGTGGGAGAGCCATAGCTATCTAGCAACTCCAGGACGGCCAGAGGATCGGTTGGGTGCTCCGGTAGTGGCTCATCAAAACGGCTTAGATTGGTCAAGGCCTCAGAAGTTGGTTTGACAGCACGTGTGCTCAAGCCGTCGAGGTAAGCGATTGCTCGCCTGGCTGTGTCCAGTAAAAGTTTGTCCATCATCGCTCATATCACCTTTCGCAGTGGTGGGTAGTTGAGGAACGAGATACAAGGATTTCTCTTGGTCATGATCAAGGAAGGCATGGGCATTATGATTATACCAGAGCTGACGTTACCTTGCCCTCTAGCTGACTGATCTGTTTGTACCTTCGCCATTCTATGCCGCGCCAGCTCGCCTTTGTGATAAGCTCTCTTAAGAGCGCCTCCCTCTCTCGTTTGTGCCTACTGAGATCTCACATCGCTACCTTTCCAGGAGGCGGCAGGCATTAGTACATCGGGAGTTCTGGTCTCTTTAAACTTTCCTTTGAGGATAATCCAGGCGCAGAGAGCAGCGAGCGGAATGAGCGACAACAGCTCGCATATAGCCACATCAAGCGCTCCTAATAGGACCCCTGTTAGTGTGCCAAGGATCATATTGCCTCCTGCATGTGCCAGACAAGCAGGCCAGATACTAGCGGTACGTAGACGAAGCCAGGCCAGCATAATAGCGAGCAGTACGGTGTAACAGGTATAAGAGAGGAGCCCAAGCAGAATATTAGCATAAGTGATGTATCCCAGAAATAGGAGGGGATAATGCCAGACAGCCCAGATAAGCCCTGTCACGAGAGCACTTAGGAGCTGACGACGAGGCCACAAGCGAAGCTGGAGATAGCTTCTCCAGCCAAACTCTTCACCCCAAAATACAGGTATCATAACAATCGCAAGCCCCATGAGAAGCAAGAGTGATACCCATTCGGGAAGAGAAATTCCTGGAAGAAGTGTACGAAGCTGAGAAAAATTCAGGGGAGCGAGCCGCAGAAGAGACGCTAGCCCTACCACAACAAGAATAACGAGCACTGACCAGAGCCAGGCGAGCAGATAGTATGGCCAGCTTCTTTTGAGATGCAGAGCAAATCCCGCATCACTAAATCCCTCTTTTGTGATCCAGAGCCGTGTGATCAATGCGGCAATGGCTGGAGCGAATGCCATGGGAAGCTGTACCAGTGGATTGTCCAAAGAAAGTCCAAAGAGATGAGCGCTGAACTCATAAAGCCAGACTGGCCCAAAAGCAAGCAAGATAAAGGCGAGCAGGCCTTTTGTCTTCGTTGTCATACCTTCCTATTCCTTTCATCCAGTACTCTTTGCAAAGAAGCGGTAAGCATGTGGAGGTGAGTTTGCCAGGAAATGGGAGCTGCAACCATGATGAAGTCTCGTCGATGAGTAGGCGATAACCAGGCTTTTGGTATATATTTAAGAACTATCGAGTTGTGCCAGGCGCCCTATTATTTGCAACCAGGCAGCTCAAGAAGTATCATAGGCTCATAAATACTTATACAAGAAACAGGTGAAGCGATGGGCAAAGAGAGGAATGAATTCCTCAAACACGAAAGGGAGCAACGAGGGTGGTCGCAGGCTCGGCTTGCAGAACTCATTGAGACTGATGCAGCCACTGTGAGTCGATGGGAGCGAGGCTATGCGATTCCATCTCCTTACTTCCGTGAAAAGCTGTGCCAGCTCTTCGAAAAAGATGCTCAGGATCTGGGTTTTCTGAGGAGCGAACCGGCAGAGAGCTATCAAGATGCATCCCTTCCCTTCACATTAGACCAGCAGGACAGTCGAGATGCATCCTGTCAAGAAAGCAGTGTCGCTCAGGGGCCGGAGCAAACTATCTATAGCGTGGACTGGCATTCAAGAAGGTTGGCAAGCCTGAGTTACCTGCTGGGATGGATAAGTGGCCTCTTCATGTTTCTGCTAATGCGAAAGAATCGTTTTGTCCTTTTTCATAGCCTGCAAGCTTTCCTCTTTTTCGTAGGCTCACAAATCCTCTTCCTCATCCTTCTTGTGCTGCTATATCTCCTCGATGCAGGCCATGAACGTTGGCAAGAATATGTAGGTATGGGTTTGGCCCTCTTTCTGCTCATAAGTATGCTCTTCACATTCATTGTCTGGGTAATAGGAATGGTTCAGGCGTGGCGCGGCAAGCCTTATCAGCTACCTTTTGTGGGAAACCTGAGCGAGCAAGCCATCGCGAAACGATTTCGACTTTAGCCTATCGAGCGTGGGAATGGGAAGGAATACGCCACTGGAGGCGTATGCGCTTTATCTGCTTAAAATGCAATATAATATGTATTAACTCTATGATTAAGAAATACTGTGAAACACCAGGTCAGCCAGCAGTGAGACGAGGAAGAAATTTCATCTACCACTACGACAGAAAATTTATCCCTAGATTTACCTTTAGGTAGAGGGTAATTGGGGATTTGTTCGGGTACACTTAGAGAAACCAGACATATTTCCTATTGTTTGACTCGATTTGTTGCGTCCGATTAGCAAATTTTTTACCACAGGAGAGTTACAATGTCTGAAGAAAAACGCGTGCTTACCCTTGAGGATTTCTGGCGACTCAAAACTGTAGATGATCCGCAGCCTTCACCTGATGGCTCCCAGGTTGCCTATGTTGTGGGCAGCTTTGACGAGACGAAGAATCAGGCTCATTCAGCGATCTGGCTAGCCTCCTTGGAGAATGGTCAGTGCCGCCAGTTGACAAGCGGTGAGAAACACGACACCCAGCCACGCTGGTCGCCTGATGGAGCGCAGTTGGCCTTTGTCTCGACACGCCATGAAGAGAAGCCTCAGCTCTTTCTCATCGAGGTGAGTGGCGGAGAGGCTCGCCGCCTTACCAACGTTCCTGATGGAGTAAGCGCTCCACTTTGGTCTCCTGATGGTAAGCAGCTCTGCTATACCTCAACGCCGGAGACGGATCGACAGAAGGTACCGCAGGAGAGCGCCTGGCTGGAAGCACACAGCGATGTTGATAAAAATACACCACGTCTACGTCGCCAGAGCTCTCTTGTCTCGCGTTTCGACATGCGCGGCTATATCGATAAGCGCGCCCAACTATTTTTACTCAATCTTGATGAGCCCCAGGCCGCTCCGCGCCAGCTCACCGAAGGCGATTTTGACGCGGGCCAGCCAGTCTGGTCACCAGATGGCAAGCAGATAGCATTTGTGGCGAACCGCACTGCCAATGTTGATGCAAGCCTGGCTAGCGATATCTGGACGCTTGCCGTCGAGAGCGGTGAACTAAAATGTCTTACGAATGGTGAGCTAAGCGCAATGTTTCCCTCCTGGTCGCCGGATGGGGAAAGCATCGCGTTTTTCGCTGACTATTCCATGGATACACGCAGCGGCTACGAAGACCCACACCTCTGGCTGGTTTCGCGCTCTGGAGGCGATCAGCGTGATCTCATGAGCCACCTCGATCGTTCGCTGTCAGCGATGCAGCCCGACTACCACTTCAGCGGTGGTGCCAAACCTATCTGGTCCCCGGACGGGCAAACTATCTACTTTGTGAGTGCTGAGCATGGGGCAAATGCGATCTTTGCCCTCTCGCTTGAGAGCGGCAAGTGCCAGCGCGTTTCTTCTACCGCCGCGGATATCATTGCCCTGGAGAGCGCAGGGGCGCGCCAGATGTTCGTTGGCGTGGCAGCAACCTCAGAGCAGCCCTACGATCTTTTCACCCTCCCCTGGAGCGGTGGTGAGCTTAAGCCGCTTGTCTCTACTAACCAGGAGTTACTCGCGGAAGTAAGCATTGCGCCGACTGAGCGCATTAGCTTCACGGGACCAGATGGCTGGGAGATCGAGGGCTGGCTCGTCAAACCGCTGCACGCCGAAGGTCGCTATCCTCTAATTCTGCATGTACATGGTGGGCCATATAGCGCGTGGGGACACAGCTTTTATTTTCAGGCCCAGGCTCTGGCGGGGGCTGGCTATGCCTCACTTTATGTCAATCCGCGCGGCAGCAAGGGATATAATCTTGCCTTTACTCAGGCTGCGGACTGGGGCGAGAAGGATTTTCGCGATCTGATGGCGGGCATAGATGCTGTGCTGGCCAGAGGCGAAGTTGATCCCCAAAAGCTTGGTATCACGGGCATCTCGTACGGCGGCTTTATGACTAACTGGGCTTTGGGACATACTGACCGCTTCGCCGCAGGGGTCTCGGTTAACGGCGTCTCAAACCTGGTAAGTATGTGCGGAACAAGCGATATATCAGCGCTCTGGCTGGGCACCCAATATGGGCGTTTCTGGGAGAATGAGGAGAGCTTGCAATTTTTCCGCACGCACTCGCCAATTACCTATGTGGGGAATATTTCAACCCCTCTACTCCTGCTTCAATCGGAGAACGATTATCGCTGCCCGATTGAGCAGGGCGAGCAGCTTTTTTCGGCGCTCTGCGTGCGCCAGCAAACTGTAGAGCTTATTCGCTTCCCCAATGCTAGCCACGCGATCGCTAAAACTGCCAGCCCGCATCATCGCTACTTCCAATGGAAGCTGGCCCTTGACTGGTTTGAGAAGCACATCCAGGCGCGCAGCTAGCTGAGCAAGCAAGGTAGAGGCTTATATGCCTTTACTTTATGTTAATACAACATTATTCTACTAGACATTAACGAAGAGGTGAACCTATCACCTCACCCAGCTTTGCGGCAGGCTTGAGCAACTCCTCTTGTTGCAGGAGTAAGGGCGTGAGAGCAATCTTGACAGCAGCCAGTCGAGATGTATAGCTCAGGCAGGCCGCTAAGTGTTCCACAGCCTCTTGGTGCATGCCAGGTAAGACGTGAGCATACAAGCGCAAGGTTATGGAGATATCACTGTGGCCTAAGAGTTCTTTGACCACTTTGGGATGGACCCCTCACGCCAGGAGCATCGTGGCCACAGAGTGACGCAGATCATGGAAGGTCACCTCTAGCAACCCTGCTTTGATCATCAGCTGACGAAAATGCTGGTAGAGCAGATTGTGGCCGCTCTCCTCTTCTCCTTATCAATTCATCAAGTAGGCTGCTGGCTTGTGAGTAGTGGCTCGTTAAGCTATAATTGTTGCATGTCTTCTTATCTCATAACTGGCGACTCAGGTTCAGGAAAGACCAGTGTTATCTGGGAACTGGAGAAAAGAGGTTATACTGCATACAACACTGACGACTTACCTGTAACGCGCCTTGAGAATGAATTAGGCCAGCCCGTAGACTGGCCACCTCCCCCTGTGGATTGGTCAAAGTACGGGTGGAACTGGCAAGAGAAGGATCTTAGGGAGATATTGGATAGTGACGAGACGGTGTTTGTCGGGGCACTTGCTTCTAACCAGGATCGGTTCTTTAGCTGGTTTACCAAGATATTTGTATTGCTGGTCGATACTGAGACGCTGCGTCATCGTATCCTCAGCCGGACAGACCATGACTTTGGCAAAGACCCTCAGGAATTACAAAATATCCTTGAGCGACATGCGCAACTACAAGAGGAGCTTTTAGCGGCGCCAGGAGCTATGGCTATTGATGCTCAAAGGTCGCTCGATAGCGTCGTAAGGGATATCATTAGCGCTATTGAGTTAGGCTGATGAGGGGAAGCTTAACAAGGCCAACAGGAACCTTAAAGGCGGCAGGAGCTGTATCACCGGCAATGGCAAACGCACTCTTACGCAAGTGGCTTTCAAGTATCTCAAGCGGTGAATCAATATTCTGACTCCACAAATTAATTGGCTCAAAATCGTGCCTATCGTTTCGTACCGCTTCTGCAAATGTTAAAAATCGATCATTAGGTACATCAAAGACAACTTTACCTTTTTGTATATTCCTTACCCCATCCTTCACGAGGTGCGTGCCGTCAGTCAACTCGTTCCAATAGCTATAGTCAACATATCGTAGATCACCAATCTCGTTATGTGGTAGCTGGGCTTCGTACCAACTAAGATTGGTGGAGACTCCTTCGAACATTTCACGTTTCTGACGGTAGCCACAGCACTTGCCAAGTACCCATGCGCGTAGCAAGATGCACGTCGGCGTGCGCAGCAGTTCGGCATTGTAGGTGTGTCGAAGACGCCGCCCATCATTGGGAACATGACTGTGACATCGTTGTTTGGCCTTGTGTGATACCCATCCAGTGAGGTGACGTTGAAAACAATGATTTTCCGCGTGAGAGTGCTCCTTTTTCGCTGATCATCTGGCTTCCGCTAGTGTTGAAGCTTGGTGTGCAAGTGAGTTGTCCTGTTGGCGAGGTTATGGGTCAGACGACAGGATTTCTTGTGGCCATGCCACTATTTTAGCATGGCCTCCAACTTGAATCCCTACCAGACTCTAGGCCGATAAAGGGTGAAGCTGCTTTGTGCAAATGAGCATCGGAAGCAAGCGGAACCCTTCCAAAGAGCACGTGGTTTCCATGCTCATGTTCGAACCTTGTGCTCAAAACATCAACTCCCAAGGTTCGTGCACCACTCCTGAGGCAGGATGGCAGCAAAAGCGGTTGCAACAGGAAGAAAGGTTCTAAACGTTGACGTGTCGTATCGTTTCCAACGTTTTCTTCATTAGAAGGAAATGAACCTCTCAGCCATTCTCCACCTTTTCGACTCTCCTGAAACTGGTCAAGCTCACAATTTTGCTTCTGCTTGTTTTAAATGACGCAGTTTCCGACGTCTCTTTACTAAGAGAGACGATTTTGCTCTCTGTAGTGGTATGAAACTGAGGAGCAACGTACGTATCCATGAAGATCACAGGATCTCTACCAGCTTTTGAGCAGGAGCACCAAGGGAAAAAACACTTTTTCATCAGCCACGCACCAGCTGATGTGCGCTGGGCAGAGTGGATTGGCTGGCATTTAGAGCAGTATGGGTATCGTGTCATTCTTCCAGAATGGGATTTTCGCCCCGGGTCAAATAGCGTACTCGAACTCCATAAAGCCGTTATCGAGACTGAGAGAACTCTTGCTCTTCTCTCCCCACACTATGTCAACATTCTTTGTACCTTGCCCGACTGGACGGTAACCTTTCAACGAGACAGCTCTGGTGAACAGCACCTCCTTTTGCCTATTCGCATCCAACCCTGTGAAACAGAAGGCATATTCCTCACTCTCTCTCCTATTGAACTTGCGGGGAAAAATGAGCAAGAAGCTCTGCAAATACTGCTGAAGGAGGTTGCACAAACGCGCGCCAAACCTGACCAACCTCCGAGGTTTCCAGGACTCAAACCTTTCGTTGTGGGCACCGATCTAGAAAGGAATCCCACCTTTGTTGGTCGAGAGCATGCCCTGAAGCAGATATATACTTCTCTCCATAAGGGATATACGGTTGCAATTACTAATTCTCTCTCAAAGAGTAATGGTAGTGTAGGGAAAACCGAAGTCGCCAAAGAATATGCCTATCGGTATCAAAGCAATTATCGTGTCCTCCTCTGGTTGCAGGATAATCCCTTGGACGTTTCGCACACACCGTTGCTTCAAAGTATAGAAAGCATCGTTGCTGTGCTTGCAGCTGCTCAGCCAGAAATGCCGAAGCAGGCTACTCCTCTTATGACACTTCGGAGCTGGTTAACAGAGCAGGAAGACTGGCTTCTGATTCTTGATGGCGTCAAAGATGTCCAGATTGTTGAACAGCTCTTGCCTTCACTGTCTAAAGGACATACCCTGATCACTACACGCAATAGAGTTCTTGCCTCTCTTGCCCAGCTTCTTGAGATAGATGAGCTAGCTTCGGAAGATAAAGCTCTTTCGCAGAAGCTTGCTGATCTCATCGATGCAGCTCTTCATAGCCCAAACGGTGAGCACATCCATCTTGGGCTAGGCGAAATCACCATAGGAAGTGCTCCTGATAATACCATCGTACGAACTGATCCATCCGTATCAGCATACCATGCCATGATTACCTTAAAGGATGGTGCCTATTTTCTCACTGATCGGAAAAGCACATCCGGGACATTTATGAACGGACAACGACTTCAACCCGGTGTTCCCTATCGCCTCACAAAAAAGGATAGTATTCATATAGGAAAGGTCGTGTTCGCATATGCATCAGATGCAGTGGAGCTTACTCCGCTTGCGACTGAAGCTGCTTTAGCGGATGGGGCAGTAGCATCGGGTCTTTCACTGCCTCGCCTACCTTCTGCTCAAAAGATTTTACGACATATAAGGGAAAAGAAGGCTCCAGATACCTGGCTTATCTATCAAAGCGAGCGGATGTCTCTCTCAGCTTTTCGCAGCTTAATTACTCATATTGATATCGCTGGCGCGCAAGCATTCATTGTATTTCTCTTTCTTTTTATTAGCGGCAATGCCCTCATCTTTGTTCTCGCCCCTGGAGATGGAAATGCAAGCTTATTGCTCTTTCCTCTTGTGCTGGATAGCCTTGCAATCGGTTTCTTCGCAGTCAGGATGGTGAAAATCATTCACCAAACTCCAGAGATACCTCCACAACGTCCTTATCCCGATGCACTCCTGGTTCTTACGTCTGACGGTTTTATCGAGTATCTGGACAACGATCAGCCCATCTACGAACTTTCTTTCGCCGATCTCGTAGGGATGCAAATGCATACTGAAGAAGATCTCACCACTTGGCTTGAGCTCTTCTACCGTGATCAAAGAAGAGGGCAATGGAGTCAACGTACCCATTTTGGAGCTCCTATCCCCCTTACGCAAGAGATCATCAAGGCATTTACTTCCTATCTGCAGCGGCACGCGCCATAAGCAGATTTTGGGAGGCTCTTGCTCAGCTGAGTTTATCTAGGACGATGAGTAATTATGCTTTTTATCTCGCCATTCGAAAGGAGAACTGAAGAGATGTCCGAGAAGACCAAAGACTTTTTTATTAGCTATACGCAAGTGGATCGAGCATGGGCAGAGTGGATTACTTGGCAGCTTGAAGCAGCTGGGTACAGCACAATCTTACAAGCATGGGATTTTCGACCTGGCTCAAACTTTGTTCTGGAGATGGACAAGGCGACAAAAATAGCCCACCGTACGCTTGTTCTCCTTTCCCCAGACTATATCAACGCACTCTATACGCAGCCAGAATGGGCAGAAGCATTTCGACAAGATCCAAAGGGTGAGCAGGGGACATTGTTGCCAGTTCGAATACGCCCTTGTCCTCTGGAAGGGCTCCTAGCTGCCATTGGTTACATCGATCTTGTGAACTTACCTGAAGCGGATACCAAGGAAAAGCTGCTGAAGGGCCTTCGCCGAGAGCGTGCCATCCCGAAAACACCTCCTCCTTTCCCTGGTCATAGCTAGCCAGTACCCTTGCTCCATGTATGAAATTCCTTCTCTGATCGCGTGAGGAGAGGAGCAGATCAAGCTGAGATGCAGGCCATCTGTGATGAGCCTTGGTGGTCCCATGTGAGGACTGTCCCAGAGAATCGACCTCTTCGTAGACTGATTACGCTCTGAGAATGCATTGGCTCCTACGGGCCACGGACAGGGAACCATAATGCTGGCTCCATACACCACTTGCAGGCCTCCATCAGCTTCTCGACATTGCTCATGCGGAGTCAGCTTCTAAGTGGCGGGGCACCGCAGCGTGCCATCGGGCTGCGGCAGGTATTCTGAAAGGGCTCAAGGATGCATTAATGGGTCACTGGTAGACGAGGCTGTTTTCGAGCCACACGTTCCTCCTTCGGATCACTCCGCTACCGTTTCTTGCGCAAAGCGAATCCAGGCAAGCAAGGGGTGACGTTGTTCGTGGTAGTCACTTGACCATTGCTTTGCCAGGTCATCAAACACTGTGCTGCTTTGTTTGACACTTTCAAGAATTCCTCTTGCTGTAAAGGGGAAGTGCGTTGTGCCCAGGTGTGCAATGAAATCATTTCCCCATCCGCCCTCACGATGGTGGCTGGTTCCAAGCGCCCGATCACGCAAGACCATCTCCAGGACGCAGGTATCTTGAATCAGTGCCAATGCGAGATGGGTCGCAATTAACAGATCATTGCGCATGACCTTGCAGGTGGTCAGCATCCCCTTAAACCAGAAGTCGTTGACCAGATGATCAAACTGTTCTGCTGTCATCACCGAGGCAGGTGGAAGCTGCACTATGTCCTTGACAAGGGCTTTATTGACGAGCTGTGAACGCGAAAAGAGCAGTTGAATCGCTTCGCTTTGGATCACTTGCGTTTGGACGTCCGATTCCTCTAGAAAGACACAATCGATGCGTCGGAAATCGGTAAAACAGACTCGCGTTGTTTTCGTCAGTTCGTTTGAGGACTGGCTAAAAGTGTACACATCCCCAAGAGGGGCTAACCAGGCAGTGGTCGGGAAAAACGTCTCCAATGCTCCATCTGCAACGACAATGATTATATCAACATCACTCCACGTGTCTACCTGGAGAGAGAGATTGGCACAGGAGCCTTTCAACAGCAAGGCTCTAACCGCATCATTCGCTTCTAACAAGGCGCGTATCTCTCGAATGGTTCTCTCTTGCCAGAGACCTTTTTGGATCATCGTGATCTGCCCCTCTATTTTCTCTTCAATATACCTCTTTCAGATCAAGTATGCCAACCTTGAAAAAAAGACGATTGAAGAAACGCGAGACAAACTGAAGGAAGGAGAGGTGTTTTCTTATCCACTGAGCTCACACTTTCGTGCTCCCCCTCCTTCTCCTCTTGCTGTTCGTCTCTTTCTTATTTCGTTCTCCATTCACCGATTCTCTAGCAAGAAAAAAGCTTCGGCGTAACTTATCTGGTGCTGCACTCCAAGCTGACGATGTTCTCGGCGCAGGCGCTCGGTAAGTTGCTCAAAGCCTGAGCCTACCTGGCTGGTGTGAGCGTGGAGGGCCTGAAGCTTGATCTCAAAAGTTTCTGAGATATCTTCTATATAGTTGCAGATTGGAGGACGCAGGATGTAAATCTGATGTACCTTGTGCGGTAAAAGGCCCTCGGTCAGCAATTCTGGAAAATCCCAGGGGTTCTGCGCTGCCGGATATAATGCAGCCATTGCTGCTTGCCCGGCAGCCAGGTGATCGGCATGATAGCGGCGTCGCGCATCCCAGCAATACTCAGGGGACTGACAGATTACGCGTGCCGGTTGGATGCGGCGGATCTGGCGTACCAGATCGCGTCGCAGAGCTGGTGTAGGCTCTAACAACCCATCGGGATAATCTAAAAAGATTACCTCGGAGACACCCAGTATCCGGCAAGCGGCTCGCTGTTCAGCCTTGCGGCAAGCCGAGAGACGTTGGCGCTCCTGCAGCCCTACCTGGCTGGTATCGTCTGGTCCTCCACTGGAACCATCTGTGCAGATGACATAGGTTACCTGCCAACCGGCCTGGGTCCACTTAGCTATCGTCCCGGCGCAACCGTACTCTGCGTCATCGGGATGGGCCATAACGACGAGTGCCCGCTTGTTATGCTCTTGTGACATGAAAATCTCCTTTATGTCAACGTGCGGGCTCTAAGGCTCCATTGGGTACCTGCGGGAGCAGCTTAGTAGGAGGGGCATACCCTAAGATCTGGCGGCTCAATTGGATATGGCCTAGATGCACCGAACAATGTTGTAAGGTATGCAAAAAACCATCGCGGATCGTGAGAGGTTCCTCCCCTGTGGCTAGCTCGTTCAGGCGCTCAGCAGGGAAGGCAGCTAAAACTGTGTGCATCTCTGCTAACCAACGCTGATAATCGGCTACGATCTCAGTACGCGTGCCTCTGGCACTAAACTCTGCCTGACGATTACGTGGTTGTGGCTTACCCGTTGCCATCCCGAGCACCCAGTAGTCGGCGGAACGAATCAGATGTGTTGCAAGCACAAAGAGGGTATTGCACTCCGGCAAGTCCAGCTCTCGGTTCAAATCAGCATCGGCGATATCGTGCAGCTGGGCGATGACATCAAGCATTAAACGGTCAAAGAAAAAAGCAAAGCTCTGAACTTCAAGAGACATCATGGCATAACCTCGTTTCGTCTAGACTTGATGATGCTCGTCAGCGCCGCGGCCAGAGCATCTATTTCATCCTCTGTATTAAAAAATCCTATTGATATACGTAACGCTTGCCAGTCCTTGATTGTGCGCAAGTGGATATTGTAGGTGCTGCGCAAGGTGGTCGCTACCATTTCGGGATCGAGGCCGAGCAGGCGGAAGGTCAGCAGGCCACTGCACCCCGGTTGAGGGGTCAGGAAGCGAAGATTGGGAAACTGCTGCAAGGTGTGCCAGGCATAGGTATGCAGTGCAGCAATGCGCCGATAGATCCAGGCGTAGCCAACCTCTTCTTCTAACCAGCGTAGACTGGCCACTTGACCGGCCAGGGCAGCTGTCTGCCGGCCACCCCATTCCAATCTGCGCGCCTCGCTTGTATACTGCCACACCTCCTTATCTTCTTTCAGCGAGAAG
Organism: Ktedonosporobacter rubrisoli; assembly: GCF_004208415.1. Taxonomy (GTDB): domain Bacteria; phylum Chloroflexota; class Ktedonobacteria; order Ktedonobacterales; family Ktedonobacteraceae; genus Ktedonosporobacter; species Ktedonosporobacter rubrisoli. The sequence goes on from NZ_CP035758.1 coordinate 2,742,791, forward strand.
AAGCGCACGTAGGTAGCTGAGAGTGGCTGAGTTTGTTGGGAATGCCGCACATAAAGAGCGCCAGTCCCCTCGGGCCCGCAAAGCCATTTTTGCATCGGGATAGCGTAGAAATCGATCCCTAATGTTTGGAGATCAAGAGGAAGCACTCCTGCCGACTGAGCTCCATCAACCAGCACTGGGATTTGTATGCGCTGTGCAAGAGACGTCAGCTCTGGTATGTCTAACACTGCCCCTGTCTTAAATGAGATGTGCGAGACGACAATGAGCTTCGTGCGGCTACTAATAAGCGGCTTGATCGCTGCTGCCAATGGGCGGTCACCTTTGAGGCCCAGATCGGCAACTCGAATAGCGATGCTCCGACGCTTGCGCAACTGATAGAGCGGGGCCAGAGCACTGTTGTGCTCATGATTAGTGGTGATAACCTCATCTCCCTCCTGCCAATCAAAGCCATAGCAGACAATATTGAGCCCTTCGCTAGTGCTGTGCGTGAGAGCGATCTCGGTAGCATCAGAGTGCAGCAAGCGGGCAATACGTGTGCGTGCCTCTTGATAGATGGCCTCACGCTCTAGAAAGGTTGGCGGGAGGCGTCCCTCGCTCATCTCGATCCGTGCTCGCTCAGCAATTGCCTGCGCACTGACGCTGGGCAAGGGTCCAAAGGTGCCCGTATTGAGATAGACGCGCTGCGCCGTCACTGGCAATGCCTCGCGTACCTCTTGAAGAAGTGAAGTATATTGCAATAGGTCCATAAAACAGATCGATCCTTTTCGTATCAAGATGAACAATGAACATCTGCTTCAGCCAGTATTTTTTTGCGCTCAAAGAGCTTTTTCTGCTGCAGCTGACCCAGTACTAGATAGGCCACTGCGCTCAGGAGCCCCAGGAACAAACAGCCCTGCCATAGCCTGCTGGCACCAGCATATTGTAGTACCAGCCCACCTAGCCAGGGAGCCAGTAAGAGCGCCAGACTGTTAAAGGTGCCAAAGAAGCCTTGATAGACGCCCCGCAGATGGATCGGCGAGATGCTAGCGATGAGCGCTGTAGAGAGGGGATAATAGACGATCTCACCGCTGGTCCAAATGAAGACCCCGAGCAAATAGCTCATGACGGAGTGCGTCCAGGCATAGAGTCCCAGGCCAACCCCTAGCAACAGCGCAGCCAGTGCCAGCATATTCGTGCGTGAGAAGCGAGTTACAAGCCCGGTAAGCAGGAGACCAAGGCAGACGACCTGTACAGCATTGGCTGCCGAGAAAGCGCCATAATACACCTCATTAAAACCATGAGCGCGCAGATCGAGTGGCATAGCCACCTGCCACATAGTATAGATACCGTTGAAGACCAGCGCCAGCAGAGAATAGCACCACAACAAGGGATCGCTAAGCGCTGTGTGAAGATAGCTACGCTGATGTGTGCCATGAGCTGGCTCGCTTGCACCCTTGTGGGGCAGGGTTTCAGGAACACCCTGCCAGATCACGGCCCCAAACAGTAGCGTGGTCAAGCCATCACCGAGAAAGAGCCAGAAGTAAGAAACTGTGGCAAGCAGTCCTGCCACCATAGGTCCGATTGACGCCCCAATATTGTTTGCCCAGTAACGCAGACTATAAGCCCGGGTGCGTTGCTCAGGCGGCGCCATGTCGGCAATAGTAGCTGCTAACGGCGGACGAGCCAGCTGGCTAAAGAACTGCATAAGCAGTGCTACTGCAATCAGCCAGGGAATAGCTGAGATGACCCCGAGCAGTAACATCAGGCTCCCGCTGGCCACCAAACTCAACAGCAGAGTGGTGCGGCGACCTATATGGTCCGCCAGTACTCCGCCCAGGAAACTGGCCCCTAATGAGCCTATCCCCATCATCGAGATAATCATGGTTGCTTGCGGGATCGAGAGGCCGCGCTGAGCTGTTAGGTAGAGCACAAAAAACGGCATCACAAGGTTTCCTGCCCGATTTACAAAAGAACCTGCCGTGAGTAGCCAGAAAGGGCGTGGGAAAGGCTCGATATATTTCTGCTGGAGAGCAGAAAGAAAAGACGTCATCATCTCCCTCTCATTCTAATAGCTTGTGCAGAGCCGCTCGATCAATTTTCCCATTGGCATTGTAGGGCATGCATTCCAGTACATAGATGGCCTGAGGATGCATATAGTTGGGGAGAAAGCGCTTGATGCGCTGTAGCAGCTCACTAGCCTGCATGTTGCAGCCCGAGACAAAGGCTACGATGCCCCGTGGCTGGCCCTCCTCCAACGGCCAACCGATGGCGGCAGCTTCGACCACCTGCCCCTCTTGACGTAGCAGCGCCTCGATCTCGCCCAATTCGATGCGATATCCTTGAATCTTGACCTGGTGATCGATGCGACCAAGGTAGACATAGTTGTCTCCTTGTAGCCTCACCAGATCACCTGTACGGTAATAGATGCAATCTTCTCCAGGCGGGACGAAGAGGACTGTGGCGTTCTTCTCTGGATTCTGCCAGTAACCAGGGAAGACCTGTGGGCCGGCTACGCACAGTTCTCCGCACTCCCCGGGGGCCACCGGGCATCGTGCTTCATCAACGACCACTGCCTTTAGATGAGGATAGAGCTGTCCTAAAGGCACAAAACCGTTGGCGCATTCGTCAGGTGAGCGTTGCGCATCCCAACGATAGCTAGCACAGGCAATGGTCAATTCTGTGGGGCCATAGAGATTCTCAATAATGGAATTGGGAGCAGCTTCTTGCCAGGCGACGGCTGCGCTCTGCGGCAATGCTTCGCCACAAAACAAGCTCCAGCGTAGTGAGGGCAGCGAACTCGGCTCAAGAAACTGCTTCTTGAGCAGATGTGAGATCACCGAAGGCACCGAGAACCAGACAGTGATGCGCTGCTCTTTGACAAAAGCAAAGGGAGCGAGAAGTTGGATTGGTTGCGGCACGCAGAGACAGGCACCGCTCCCCCAGGCCATAAACAGATCGAAGAAGGAGAGATCAAAGGTCTGATCGAAGGTCTGGGTAAAACGGTCAGCAGGCGTGAATTGATATTTATGCAGGTTCCAGCGCAAAAAGGCGACAACATTCTGATGCGTTACCGGAACGCCTTTGGGTACGCCTGTACTCCCTGAGGTGAAGAGCAGGTAGGCAGGCTTCAACGCCGAAACCTCGGGCAGCTCATGTAGAGGAGCAAGCCTGGCGAGCGCACGACAGTCAAGTAGATGTGCGCCGGGACAGCGTGCTTCCTCAGCATCATGTTCTGGAAGGAGCAAGACAGGGTGCGATTTCAGTTGGGGCCAGATGCACTGCAACTGCGGCAGCGAGGTGGCATCGACAATGATCGCATCCAGCTCTGCCTGCTCAATCATGCGTTGCGTGCGCTGTGAAGGAAAGGTTTTATTCAAGGGAACGCAGGTAGCGCCAGCTAGCAGACTGGCGAGCGTTCCAGCATAGGCAACATAGCTGCGATAGGCAAAAACCCCTACCCGCTCCAATCGTCCCTGGCAGGCCGTCAGCAGGCCCTGGGCGTAACGTCTGGCATCCTCTGCTAACCGCGCATAGCTCCATTCCTGATTGCCAATAGAGAGTACCGGGGCCGAGGGAAAGTTGGCAGCACTTTCTAGAAAGAAGCTATGCAGGCGCTGCTGCGTCACAGCCTGTTCCCCTTGCTGGGGAGATAGAAGAATCATAAAAGAAATCTCCTCTTCTGAGCATAAACATGGGGGTGCCGGGATCTGATCCCGACAGCCTCCACCAGGTCAACACAATCATCTGCAAGCCAGCACGGGTGTCTCCGCTGCATATGACTTTGTGAGACGAGAACTGCGCTCTCTCAGTGGTATATAGGCTCTATCCCGCTGGCCAACATAGTGCAAGAGTGGACGAATCAGAATATTGTTCTCAACCTGTTCTTCGATTTGAGCCAGCCAACCAGCCATACGACCAAGAATAAAGAGCGAGATTGCGATATCCTGCGGAATGCCTAGCAAGTGATAGATGACGCTGGCATAGAAGTCGACATTGATATGAATGCCGTGTCGTGCATAAGGTTGCATGGCATCAATAAGGGCATCGGTAATGGCAAGCCAGCGCGGCTCGTGGCATGCCCGGCTTAAATCTTGCAGCAGACGGCGCATCTGCGTCGCGCGTGGATCTTCCGTACGATAGACGCGATGCCCAAAGCCCATGATAGGCAGGTGCTGCTCGCGCCGCCGTTGCACATATGTTGCGACATACTCAGGCTCTCCTATCTCTTGTAACATAGGCATGACCTGCTCCACTGCACCTCCATGGAGAGCTCCAGCAAAAGCCGCCATGGCCGCGGTGATTGCAGCCTGGAGGTCAGCTTGTGTACTCATCACGATGCGTGCCACGAAAGCCGAGGCATTAGCGCTATGATCGGCATGTAGGATCAGATCAGCATTCAAGATGTGTTCCATTAGAGGTGTTGGCTCGCGTCCTGTGAGCAGGTAGAGGAAATTAGCTGCATACGAGAGATATGGTCGCGGGGCGAGCAGTGTTTGTCCCCGACGCAGACGTTCATGGGTGGTAATGATCTGCATCACCTGTCCCATCAGTCGTATGCCTCGCCGTCGCAGCGCCTCAGGGCTGGTATTGCTGGCTTCCGGATCGTGGGCCGCGAGCAGTGATACAGCCGTACGCAAGGCATCTACGGGATGTGCATCTACCATCTCATGCAGCAAGGTCATCACAGTGTGGGGCAGTTCTTGTGCAGTACACAGGCGAGCTTCGAAGGCCGCCAATTGCTCTGGATCAGGAAGATCTTGGTATAACAGCAAGTGTGCGACTTCGGCAAAACTGGCCTGGGCTACAAGATCTTCGATGGCATACCCACGATAACTGAGTCGGCCCCGTATACCATCGACCTCAGTGATGGTTGAGGTATCAAAAGCTACCCCAGCGAGCCCGCGATAGATTGGACCTCCTGATGCTATCTCAGCGCGCTCCTCCCGTACATTTGTTGCCTGTGCTTCCGTCTCTGCTGCTCTCTGCGTCTCATCCAAGGTGGCAAAGCGTTGAGCATATTCCTTGATTGCCTTTACAGAGGTCAGTTGCAGAAAGAGCGTGCTATTGATATGCTGACCAAACATCTCTTCTAGTTTGAGAATCAGCGTGACATGATTGAGAGAACTCCACTCTGAGATAGATTGGTATGTTAGATCATCAGTCACATACTCCGGCGGTATATGCAGAGTGTCAGCGATACAGCTTACGATATCCATTATGCAAGTTTCTCCTTGTTAACTACACTACTGCTCATCTCAGATTATGTCATTCGTGCAGAGAAGACTATTGCTCACTTGCGAGGTGAACGCGTGCATAGTCTCCTCAGCAGATCAAGGGAAAATTCAGTCTTTATGCAGCAATTTGTACAATACGGTAGGGAGAATGCCCCCATTCTCGTAGTAGGCAACCTCGACCTGGCTGTTGAGGCAGGCGATGGTCTGGAACGAGAAGCGTGTTCCATCCTCACGCTCGACCTGCACCTCAATGAGCTGGCGTGGCTTGAGGCCGGAGGTGAGGCAGGTTATATGATAGACTTCCTGCCCGGTCAGCCCCAGCGACTCTTTACTTTCCCCTTCCAGAAATTGCAGAGGCAGGATGCCCATGCCTACCAGGTTGCTGCGGTGGATGCGCTCAAAGCTCTCCGCCAGCACGGCTCGCACACCTAAGAGGGCCGGCCCCTTTGCCGCCCAATCTCGCGAACTGCCACAGCCATATTCTTTGCCAGCGATCACTAGCAAGGGGATACGCGCAGTACGATAGCGCTCGGCAGCTTCGGCAATCGTACAGAGCATGCCATCGAGATGGCAGCGCGTATAGTAGCCCTCATGGCCTTCGGCGAGGTGATTGCGCAGGCGAATATTACCAAAGGTTCCGCGAATCATCACCTCATGGTTGGCGCGCCGGGCTCCGTAGGTATTTAAGTCACGCCGAGATACACCCCGAGCCTGGAGATACTGGCCTGCGGGACTTTCCGCTGCAAAACTGCCTGCTGGCGAAATGTGATCAGTTGTTACCGAGTCATCAAGCACGACGAGCGCACGCGCGCCCATAATATCTGCTAGCGGCGCTTGATCCTGGCAGAAAGGCGGCTCCTGGATGTAGGTAGAATCTGGGTCCCAATCAAAAAGCACGCTCTCAGTGACTGGCAGAGCTCGCCATTGTTCATCGCCTGCAAAGACGTTGGCGTAGCCTTTTTTGAAGACTTCGGCAGATATTACCTGCTCTACGATCTGTTGTACTTCATCCTGGCTGGGCCACAGATCGCGCAGATAGACCGGAAGACCTTGCTTATCGGTTCCCAGCGGTTCCTGCGTCAGATCAATGTCCATCGTGCCAGCCAGGGCATAGGCGACGACCAGGGGCGGCGAAGCCAGGAAGCTTGCCTTGACCTGTTGATGGACCCGGCCCTCAAAATTGCGGTTGCCACTGAGCACAGCTGTTACCAGGAGATCATGGTGTTGCACGGCTTCTGCCAGCGGCTCTACCAGTGGGCCGCTCCCGCCGATACAGGTGGTGCAGCCGAAGCCCACGACATGGAAGCGCAGCGCCTCTAGATACGCCAGCAAGCCCGAGCGTTCGAGATACTCGCGCACCACCCGCGAGCCGGGAGCCAGACTTGTCTTGATCGTGGGCTTGACCTGCAAGCCGCGTTGGACGGCCTTTTTGGCAAGTAACCCGGCGGCAATCATCACAGCAGGGTTAGACGTATTGGTGCAACTGGTGATCGCGGCAATCGCGATGGAGCCATCACGAACGGGGATGTGCTGCCCTTGATACTCCAGCGGGACCTCTTTCACAGCTCCCTCTGCGGGAAAACGCTCGGCAAAATTACTGCGTAGGGTACGACCCACAGCCCACAAAGCTACGCGGTCTTGAGGACGACGTGGGCCGGCCACGCTGGGTTCGATGCTGCTCAAATCTAGCTCTAAGAGCGCGTCGAAAGCTGGCTCTGGGGTTTCGTCGGTCCAGAACATCCTTTGCTCTCTAGTATAGCGCTCTACCAGTTCCACCTGCTCGGCACTGCGACCAGTAATGCGTAGATAGCGCAGGGTTTCAGCGTCCACGGGAAAGATGGTCGAAGTGGCCCCAAACTCCGGTGACATATTGGCAATGGTTGCGCGATCCGCTAACGCGAGATGCTTGAGTCCCGGGCCAGTAAATTCAATAAACTTGCCCACCACCTTCTGCTGACGCAACAGTTGGGTTACTGTCAAAACCACATCGGTAGCAGTCGTGCCTTCGGGCAGGTTCCCGATCACGCGGATGCCGATGACCTCAGGTGTAAGCAGATAGATGGGCAGCCCTAGCATGACCGCTTCGGCCTCAATGCCGCCCACACCCCAGCCAAGTACACCTAGACCGTTGATCATGGGGGTATGCGAATCAGCTCCTACCAGCGTATCTGGCATTGCCACCAGTTCGCCAGCAATCTGGCGCGTAGCGACTACTGTGGCCAGATACTCCAGATTCACTTGATGTAGAATGCCCTGGCCTGGAGGAACAACTCTAAAATTGTCGAAGGCTTTCTGAGCCCAGCGTAGAAAGGCATAACGCTCACGATTACGCTCATATTCACGAGCCATATTCGCCATTAGCGCTTTCGACGTGCCAAACTGATCGACCTGTACCGAATGATCGATGATAAAATCAGCCGGCACCAGAGGATTGACCAGGCGAGGATCACCACCTTTACGCACGATTGCTGCACGCATGGCGGCCAGATCGGCTACTGCTGGAATGCCGCTGAGGTCGGGTAAAAGCACGCGGGTAGGGAAAAAAGGATATTCAGCCTGCGTGTGCTGAGCCTGCCCCGGTTGCCAGGAAGCCAGAGACTGCACATCTGCCTCTGAAACCAGGCCTCCTTGATCTGCCTGCCTCAACACATTTTCCAACAGGACCTTCACAGTATAGGGTAGACGATGGAGCGAGAGGAGCCCGGCGTCTTCAAGAGCCTGCAAGCGATAATAGACAAGTTGGTGAGTTCCGCTTGTGAGTTGTGCACGAGCATCCCAGAGATGAGATTCAGGCTTCATTTGCAGTCACTTCTTTCTCGTCTTCATGTAAGACTTTGTATAGCATGCTTGGCAAAATGCCCCCTTGCTGGTAGTAGTTGATCTCCTGCCGGTTATCCAGGCGAGCAATGGCTTCAAAGTCGAACACTTCACCGCCAGGCCGTAGCGCTTGTACCGTCACTTGCTGACGAGGTTGCTCTAACAGGCCCGTGATGGTATAGCTCTCTTCGCCCGTCAGGCCTAGCGACTCCTGATTCTCTCCCTCAAGGAATTGCAAGGGTAAGATGCCCATGCCTACCAGGTTGCTGCGGTGGATGCGCTCAAAGCTCTCCGCCAGCACGGCGCGCACACCTAAGAGGGCTGGCCCCTTTGCCGCCCAATCTCGCGAACTGCCACAGCCATATTCTTTGCCAGCGATCACTAGCAAGGGGATACGCGCAGTACGATAGCGCTCGGCGGCCTGATAGATCGAAAGCACTTCGCCACTGGGCAGGTAGCGGGTCCACGGACCCTCTCTATCTGGCGTGAGGCGATTGCGCAGGCGAATATTGCCAAAGGTGCCGCGTACCATCACTTCGTGATTGCCGCGCCGGGCGCCGTAGGTATTAAAATCGCGGCGATCCACTCCTTGCGCGCTCAAGTAGCTGCCAGCCTCGCTGCTTGCCGCAAAGTTACCTACCGGGGAGATATGATCGGTCGTAATCGAGTCACCAAGTGAAACCAGGACACGCGCCTGCTGGATATCAAGTGTAGATACCAGCGTTTTCTCGTTAGAGGTAATATGCTGGAAAAAGGGCGGCTCCTGAATGTAGGTAGAAGTACAATCCCAGACGAAGAGTTTCCCACTAGAGATGGGAAGCGCCTGCCAATTGGCATCACCTTCACTAAGCGTTTTACCATTCTTCACAAACATCTCGCTTTGCAAGAACTGCTTCATGACCTGCTCAATCTCGGCAGTGTTGGGCCACAGATCGCGCAGGTAGACAGCCTCGCCATGTTGATCGTACCCGAGAGGCTCACGTGTCAGATCAAGATGGAGCGTGCCAGCCAGGGCATAGGCGACGACCAGGGGTGGCGAAGCCAGGAAGCTGGCACGCACCTGTTGATGGACCCGGCCCTCAAAATTGCGGTTGCCACTGAGCACGGCTGCCGCTATCAATCCATGCTCTTGAATAGGATCTGCAATTTCCGTTGGCAATGGACCGCTGCTCCCGCAACAAGTAGTGCAGCCAAAGCCCACGACATGGAAGCGCAGCGCCTCTAGATACGCCAGCAAGCCCGAGCGTTCGAGATACTCGCGCACCACCCGCGAGCCGGGAGCCAGACTTGTCTTGATCGTGGGCTTGACCTGCAAGCCGCGTTGGACGGCCTTTTTGGCAAGTAACCCGGCGGCAATCATCACAGCAGGATTAGACGTATTGGTGCAACTGGTGATCGCGGCAATTACGACAGAACCATCTTGCAAAGCAGCTTGTTGCCCAGCAATTTCTACAGGTATCGAGCGTGGTTTCTCAGGAAGACTATCAGCATAGAAGCTGCGAAAGCGTTCGGGGACCTGAGCTAGTGGCACACGGTCCTGGGGGCGATTAGGCCCAGCCATACTTGGCTCAATGCTCCTCAGATCCAGCTCTAGCAGATCATCAAAGTCTGGTTCAGGCGTTTGCTCATCGAAAAAGATGTCTTGCGCTCGTGCATAGCGCTCAACAAGCTCAATATGCTCCTGGCTCCGACCGGTTATGCGGAGATAGTGCAAGGTTTCCGCATCGATAGGAAACATTGTGGCAGTAGCGCCAAACTCCGGCGACATATTGGCAATTGTGGCTCGATCTGCTAGCGAGAGCCGTCGTACCCCCTCGCCGGTAAACTCCACAAATTTGCCCACGACCCCATAGCGGCGCAGCATCTGGGTAATATAGAGCACCAGATCGGTAGCTGTTACTCCCTCACGGCATGCACCCTTGAGCCGAATACCGATGACAGTTGGCGTTTGCAAAGTGAGAGGCTGCCCTAGCATGACAGCTTCGGCCTCAATGCCGCCCACACCCCAACCCAGCACACCCAGGCCATTGATCATAGGGGTGTGCGAATCAGTACAGATCAAGGTATCGGGAAAAGCCCACAATGCGCCTTCAGGTTCTTCTATTTGCACCACCGAAGCCAGATACTCCAGATTAATCTGATGGACGATTCCTACTCCAGGCGGAATGACACGTACATTATCGAAGGCTTGCTGAGCCCAGCGCAGCAGCATATAGCGCTCCTTATTGCGCTCAAACTCTCGCTGAATGTTATGTGTCAGTGCTTGTGGTGTACCAAAGGCATCGACCTGAAGGGAGTGGTCAATTACAAAGTCTACAGGGATCAAGGGATGTACCCTTTCCGGCTCTCCACCGAGTCGAGCAACGGCATCACGCATTGCTGCCAGATCTGCTACTGCGGGTACACCCGTAAAATCCTGAAGCAGCACTCGCCCCGGATAGAAAGGGAACTCATAATGTTCCGCCCGCCCTGGCCGCCAGCGCGCCAACATAGCTACCTCTTGGGCGGTGGCTCGTCCGGCGGCGGCTTGACGCAGGAGATTTTCTAATAGGATCTTCACAGTGAATGGAAGTCGCCTCAAATTACTGAGCCCAGCTGCTTCAAGGCTTGCCAACCGATGATAGTTGACGGTTTTGCCCATCCAGGGAAACGTGGCCCGCATCTGGGAGGGCTCTATGAGAACGGTATCATACATAGCACGATAATCCTTTATAGAACTGTGTTGAGAAACGAGCACAAAGACTGTCAACCTGTTGTCTTAAAGACGTGGCAAGGTCTCATATAACGTCCCCACGATAAGAGAAGCCTGCTGCATGCTTAGCTCAGCAAATCCGCTGGGCTCAAGCGAAAGGCTGCCCTGTGGCAGCGCCGCAGGCACCGCTTGTGCGACCGCAGCGCCAAAGCGCTTGCGTAGATAGGGCGAGAGCGCTCCCCCTACTTGTGTGGCCCATTCAGCCACAACACGATCAATCTCATGCATAATGATTTGCGAATCTTTTCGCAAGAGTTGATCAGTACGCTGATGCACAGCTCGCAAGAGCTGCTCGATCAAAGGAAGGTCCTGCGGATAGGCGCTATTGGGCCAGAGCAGGAAAATTGATGAAGGCAACAGCACAAAGAAGATGGGATCTATCTTAGCAAAATGTTTGAGAAGCGTCTGGTGAATAGCCCGTGCATAGCGCGCCTCACGCGGAAACCAACCTGATTTCTTAGGCCAATAGCCTGCTGAGCCATTTGCGCCCCATTCAAGATGGGGATTACATGGCTGATTGAGCAGCCCACGATTTTCCTCAGAGATCTCTACCGCATAGTGAGTATTAAGAATAGAGTAGAGCAGAGGGATCATTGTCTTCGAGAGCACAGGCATCGCCTGCGGCAACGCTTGCATATTAGCAAAGAAGTATTCAGATCGCGTTGCTGCATAATAAGGAAGCATAAGTGCCGCTACCAGATCACAGATATGTGGGTAGAAGCTCTCTCCTACACGATAGCCGCCATGTTCGATGCGCACATGTTGGCGTTGCAGCTCGCCATCCAGCGTGGCTACGCGATCTATAATGCGCACAAGAGCATGCTCTGGTTCCTTGCTATGAGTGGCCTCTTCGATCAGCACACTGAGTATATCTTCCACCAACTGCCGATGCTTCACGATGATATCGGAAGCGAAGCGGAAATGGATGTCGGGATGGGCTAGCGCCCTCTCGTAGTGTACCTGCGTTAGTGGCACCAGGCTCCCTTCCTGCTCAGTCATGACAAAAGGAGTAAACAATGCCTTCTCACGCGTGCGCCGTACAAACTGCTGACCGTTCCAGGTAAACAGCGGCAACTCCTGGCGTTTGCCAGCCTGCACCAGGGAACCTGGCAGATAGATACTATCGCCCTGCTTAAGGGTGCTATCCTCTGTCTGAGTAAATTCGTACAGCAAAGGTTCTCCGATGCGCAACTGGCTGCATACCACTGTATTAGAGTTATTCTTGCCAATTCGCCCCTGGAGAATATCTTCCCAGTTGCCAATGTGAGCGGTGCGCGGAGCCAGTAGATGTGGTGTCTCTTGTAGCAGGCGTATTAATCTTCCCACGGGCAGATGTGTCATCGCCATATTTACCCAACTGAAAGAGGTTGTGCGCTTTGCAAAAGACTCAAGCAGTTTTTTATCGATTTTTGCTACGCCATTGACCTGCTCAAAGAGACTTAACTCTCGCAGCAAATCTGTTGCTGACAGAGCAGGCGTAATAGATTTCGTTATCGTAGTGAGCATAGCTATAACTCCTTTCTACATGTGTTAAGCTACCTCACATGTGGTAAGAGCTTCTACCTCGATGCTGATTTGTTGCCTCAGGCGCTCGGCTGTGGCCGCAGCGGTGCTTGCCGTAGCCCCAGTTGCCAGCACATACCCGTGGCGATCAAGTGAAGAGGCGATGTAGGAGCTCTCATCCCCTACCCGTAAAGTGCAGAAGGCTTTGACGCAGGCAGGGTCAGCCGCAGCCTCTGACAGACCATAAATAGCCGTGACTCGTCCTGGAGCGGCACTGAAATAGCGCATAGCTGCTCCCTGGCGTGTTAGCTGCCAACTTTCCGGATTGATAGAAGAGGTGTCTAATAGATCATCGAGTGCCAGGCCAAACATATCTAGCCCAGTAACCAATTCAGTCATGAGATGAATATTGTCGCCCCCCGAACGGCCATGTATCTCGCCAAGCACCACCTGATCACCATTCACCCAGCATTCCACATGGAAGAGTCCCCAACGCATACCCACGGCCAACAGAGCATTAACGACTGTCTGGCGGATGTGCTGGCTCAAATTGGATGGTAGGTCAGCAGGCATTGTATGTCCTATCTCGATAAAGTGAGGGGCTTGTGTTGTAATCTTATGAGTTATTGCTAGCACCTGTGGCTTGCCCGCGACAAAGGCCCCCTCGACACTAAATTCTTGTCCCTGCTGGAAGCATTCCACAAGAAAAGGCGAAGGGAGGGTGAGATGCTGAGTATTCCTTGTTCCTGACTCCGTTTGAGGAAACTGAAGTAGATGGCGGAGCGCGGGCTCCCAATCTGCAGTTGTGCGCACAAGGCTCACGCCGATGCTGCCACCTTCGGCAGGCGGCTTGATAATCCAGGGGCCAGGGGCATGGCTGGCGGCAAAGTCCTGCGCCTCGGCAAGATTCTTGCAAAGTGCGCTAGAGGGTTGTGGAAAACCCAGTTCCCGCAACACCTGGCGGCAGCGATCCTTATGACGCACTACACTCATTACCTCGGGTGCATTCCCTGGCAGATGTAAGGCCTGAGCGATAACTGCTGCTGCCTCTACAGCATACTCAGAGAGGGGAAACACGCCCAAAAGGCTACTCTCCTCTTGCTGCATTCTTGCCCATTCCTGGCACACTGTCAGATCCCGAAATGGGAGTGCCGTCACACGATCAGCTTTCGCTACCACGGCCGGAGCCTGAGCAAGATTCTGCTCAGTGTCAAGCATCCAGACGCGTAAGCCTCGCATCTGTGCCTGCTGTAAAAAAAGCGCACCTTTCTTTTTGACCCCTCCTATAGAGAGGACCGTAAGCGATTGAGACATAAAAGGAGTTCTTTCATCACTAGAGCTAAGCACTATATGCAACACACATTTAAAAGTCAGAATGTGATGGAGGCGCGTAACGATCAATTAATGCCTGACAAAAGTCATTAAAGGAGAGCGCAACCAGGCTCTGCACAGTTTCTTGCTCTTCCGGCGAAAGCTGGAATCCTTCAGCTTGCAATGTTGGCAAGGGATTCGCCTGTAATGCCTGCCAGAACTCTTCATTAGCATAAGCCAGGCAGATAATCTGGTTTATTATTTTCCAGGACATTCTGATCGCACCTCGCTCATTGCCACCCCGACAACACAGTAGATTGGGTAGCCCTGGGCCAGATGGGGTCTGGGTCATGCGGGCCAACAGAAGCTATAGCTACCAACATTGACAGTAATACGATGCACATAAGCAGAGATGGAATATGTAAACGGTTCATATACTACTCCTTCCAGGAAGATATGTTATGGAAAGGCTCAGAACAAGGCAGCTAATTATGTTGCTTACCTGCTTGTTCCGTGCTTCCATCCACTCTCTGGAAGATAGTATAAGTAAGCGTCCTCACCAAACCCTCACCAAACTCTCACCAAATCCTTGCCACCGGAGCATCACCAAATCTTTCCATTTATCTGGCGAGAGGAATGGCAGATCAAACTCTCTGACTCAGCTGATGATAGAGCTTTTCCAGGCGAGGCCCGGGAATGCTTCCCAGCTCTTCTTTGAGAAGTTTTTTACATGTCTGATACTGGCGTAAGGCCTGTTCTCTCCGGCCTTGCCGGGCATAGGCTAGCATCAGGCGCAGATGGGCTTCCTCATTAAACCCCTCTATCTCCAGAATCTTTCGGCTGTGCTCGGCACTTTCCTCGTATTCTTGTAGCTGGTAGGTCAGAGTAGCCAGGCGCAAGCGTGCATCGAAATAGAGCGATTGCAGATAAGAGCGCCTCCTCAAGAACCAGGTGTTGTACAACGGTTGAACATAGGCGCCACGATAGAGGGTGATCATAGCTTCTAAGTTCTTTCTAAGATCGTCATCTTCTTGCGCACTACTACAGGATAGTTGATGATAGTGTTGGAAGGTAGCGACATCGTAAGAAACAGAGGACCCAAAACGTTGGCTGAGATCTAAACTATAGCTATGCTGGGTTGAGATGACACATTCTTTGCCCACGACGTTCCGCAAACGATTGATCATAGAGTGAAAATTAAGCATGATCTGCTCAATATCTCGCTCATCCTCCTCCCATAGGTCGGCAATAATGCGCTCTTTACTGAGGGGAGTTGTAGCCTCCAATAAAAAGAAGCAAAGTTCGCGCACCCGTTGGGATCGCCAGCTTTTGACAGGTTGATCGTCGATAAACAGGGCTGCATCGCCAAAGGCGATGGCACGGATGTGTGTTGCGTTCTCTGTGATCTGGAGTACAGCCTGCCCCTGTTGTGCAGTCGTATCTGAGGGCAAGGCCGGCTCCAGATCCAACAAGGCACACAATTGTGCGGCTTCTGCCAGAGATTGGATGCTGTGGCTGACTTCTGGCAGGAGCTTCAATTCTCGTAGCGCAGTGAATTTTTGCAGCGGAGATTCCTCAATAATATCGGCTATTGCTCTTAAATGATTTATAAAGCGCGCTTGTTGCTTCTGAGCCAGTAGGCAGGCAGCCATCCAGATATGGATACGAATTGACTCTTTCTTATATCCAGCCTCTTGTAAACGGCCGAGCAGAGGATGCAAACAGGTGAGTGCTTCAGTTATAGATCTCTGCCATAGAAGCAACTGACCGCGAGTCAAGGTACATGTTACTTCAATTGCATCAGTGACAGGGACGGAGACTGCAAATTGCTCTGCCTCTTTGAGGAGCTGCCAGGGGGAGATAGCATCACCCAACAAGAAGCGAATTGTAGCAATATTGCACAGCGTGTAGGCAACATGAAAATGGTCATTCAGGCTGCGCTTCAAGACAAGGCTATCTTCGAGAAAGGTCAATGCTAACGCGTAATCTCCCCGTACTTGTGCCAGGCTTCCCAATCCACTCAGAGCCGCAGCTTCTCCCAACCGATAACGTAGCGATCCTTGCGAGAGGTGGAGCGCCTGCGTATAGACGCTATGGGACTGTTCATAGTCACCTTGGTAAAATGCCAACGCACCAGCTTGATTGAGGCAATCGATTTTGCCTCGCTCATAACCCATTTGCTCACAGTATGCTGTTGCGCGCCTGAGGTGGTAGCTGGTCAGCGGAAGATTGCCGAGATCTTGAAAGGTCATAGATAAAGCTCGATGGATATCAATCAATGTACCGTCTACGGCCTTGCTACCCCAAGCTTGTAACGCCATCTGAAATTCCTTGACTCCTGTCAGTGGGTCTCTCAAGAGATTAGCGCATACTCCCAGCCGCAGGTAGATCTCGCCTTTCAATTGGCTTTCTTGCTCCGAGAGCAGTGCCAGGGCGTGTAGACAAGCATCACGCGCCTCTTGATAGCGACCTGCAAGAAAAAGATAACGCGCTCGTAGTAGACTATACTCGGCCTCTAACTCTGCGCCTGCTTGCTGGGACCAGCGCTCTATTGCCTGATCCGCTTGTTCTAGCAAGGCGGAGATCTGCGCTGTTCTCTCCAATAAGAAGCAAAGCCTAATGCGTAACAGCAAAACTCTGGGATGTGTTCCTTGCACCTGATCTGGAAGTGCATCGATTTGTTTAATCAAAAAATCAAGCTGTCCATTGTGGAGGCACTGGCTCTGGCAGGCAAGTATTAGATGTAGCACTGTTGCATGATCCTCAGCCATTTGGGCATGGAAGATTGCTTGCTCGTAGTCAGAAGCATCATGCCAGAGCATAGACGCCCTACCATGGAGCTCTTTGAAACGTTGAGGGTTAGTTTGCAAAAATCTATCACATAATATCTCACGCAAGGCCGGTTGGCAGGTGAAAACAATCACTCCTGCGCGATTAGTACTACTGACGAAGAGCCCCTGGGCTTCCAGGCGTTGCAAAAATGTCTCCGCATCGGATCGCAGTAAGAGCCTATTGCAGAAATCAGGTGTCATCTCGCGCAAGATCGCGGCTTCTTGCAAATAGGCAAGAGCTTCAGGGTCATGCGCAAAAACCTCATCGAGCAGATAGGAGAAGAGGTATTTCTGTTGGACTCGGCGCCGCTCGCTTTCTAATGAATAGAGGTTGCTCAAGCCGATACCCAGCGAAATGCCTGCTATCCAGCCGTCAAAGGTCTGAACCAGGCGCTGTGCCTCAGCTTCGCTGCATTTGACACCGCGTAGTTGAGCCAGTTCCTGTATTTCCTTTGCTGTGAAACGCAACTCTTTGATGCTCAATGCTTTCACTTGTTGCGTAAAAATGAGCTGGGTTATCTCAATATTGAGCGAGACGCGACTTTCAAACACAAAGCGGCAGAGGGGTGGGGCCTGACGAATGAATATATTTACCAGACGGATTACAGACTCATCTTCATTAACCTCTTGAAAATTGAGCAAGATGATTGCAAAGGGTACACTGATATCTCTTTGAATCGCATCGCAGAGAGCTGATATCAATGGTTGATACTGACGCTGATGCTGGTTACTCGGCTGAGCTATGGTATCAGCGATAAGCACATCCAGATCTTTGCCAAAGTCTGGAAACTGACGTCTGATGCTAGCGATAAGCAGGCGCAAAAAGCGGAAGCGATCAGTATCGCTGGCTGTTAGAGTGTACCAGCAGCAGGGCATGCGAGTTTGCTGCGAAAAATCACATAAAAGCGCTGTTTTTCCCGAACCAGCAGGAGCCAATATGTAAAGCACTTTGCAGGCAGGATGTGCATCTGGACCTATAGCTTGCTCTAATCTGTTGACAAGATGAGGGCGAGGAACAAGGACAGGAGGTTGCATAGGAGGCAGGATATTCTCCTCTCCGACTGCATTGAAATGTATCACAAGTATCCTCCTAAACATATTACATCCATCTCTTCTGGGGAGAAAAGATGGCGTAAGAGATTGTATGGTTATGTGTTGTTTGAAACAGGCCTGGGCACCTGGCTCGTTCATGATTGATTGGAAGAAGATCAAACTACCCCCGGAGGGGGATGTCTTCATAACAAAAGTATAAACTGTGGTGCTTCTTTGCGTCAAGATGACACTTTTTCTCTTTCATCGCTATAGAAATGGTATTTCATTCATGCACAGGTATCGCCTGTAACCTGCTGCTTACCCTTTACATACTCCTTTAGCAGAGCTTGACAAGAAGGAAATGCTGCCGCGCATTATGAAGGAGCTGGCAAGGTATAGCAGCACTCCAGGAAGAGATAAAACGTGTTCGATCTTGAGAGGATGGCTGCCAGCCAGAAGAGAAGCACAATCAGAATTCGTCCGGCTCCGTACATGAGGCTATCTATCCACATTATAAGCAATATCCCTCCCGGGGGCTTTACATTTGTCTTTCTCATCACAAGTGGGGAGGCGAGAAGAGCAAGACGCAAATTGGTGCCCCTGATCATGGCTGCTGATCTCGCTTCTGTAGAGATTGAACGAGGGGGGAGAGCGAGCAAAAGCCGTCTGTGCCGTGCAAGATGGGGCTCAATGGCTCCAAGGCTTTGTGGATGGACATCGCCACGATGCCGTGCGTATCCTCGATTTTGCTCATGCTGCCCAGTATTTGAGGCAGGTGGCTGAGCAGGGAAAGCAGGCTGGACATTCTTTGCCCGCACGTTGGTTGTCCATTCTGTTGCATCAGCTCAAGCATCACGGTCCCATTCGGGTTCTAGCACATCTAGAACGGCTGGGGCGGCGCGGGCGGCTGCCTGCCGTTGGGGACGCTCTGCGCTATTTTGGCAAGCGACTCCACCAACTGCAGTATCCAGACTTCTTGGCTGCAAGATGGCCTATCGGCTCGGGTATGGTGGAAAGTGCCAACAAGGTCGTGATGCAAGCGCGGCTCAAAGGGGGGAATGCATTGGGAACCCAGCAAGGTTAATCCGATGCTGGCTTTATGCAATGCCCTGCGTAATGAGCGCTTGGGAAAAACCGCAGGAAAACATCTCATCACCCCAAGTTCGGACAGATCTGGGCAGCCAGACCGCCGTGCTCTCTTAGCTGGAGTGAAGTATCCGAAAGCGATCGGGTTCCGCCGGATCTCGATCAACGACTTGTATTGGCGCCCAAGCCCATTGCCAAATGCTGATGCCTGGCATGCGGGAAAACTGGATCTGCCCGCGGGTGCCTTCGACTGCAACGCGCGGCCAGGATTCGGCAGTGCGTGCCCGGTTCGCGCCGTGAGAACGCAGCACATCGGCGAGGACTGCGATCGTGTCGTAGCCCTCAAAGGCGACGAAGGAGGGCGCTTTGGCTAACCGCTCGCGGAGGGCTGCCTCGACTCGTGTACCGAGTGGGCTGAGGCGCTCGGGCAGGTAGCGCAAGAATGGGATCGCAGTGCTGTCATCGCCCAACAACGTTGCCCATTCGGCGAACTCCGGTTGCCCGGCTGGGGCACCAACCATCATCTCTGCGAGGCGCTGGTCGCGGCGGACAGACTTGACGATCGACACTGCCGGCTCCGGGTAGCCGACCAGAAGCAGGAGGGCTGTTGCGCGACTGGCGACGAGTTCGTCGCACACGGCCGTGGGGGCGAGCGTGCGCATGTCGAGTTCGATAACGGTGCCACCGCGTGGAGCGAGGTAGTCCCGCAGAATGCGGGTCCCAGATGCCCAGTAGACACTCGACTCTGCTGCTACGGCGATTCGCCTGTAGCCCGCACTGAGGAGGAAGTCTGCATAGATTTGCCAGCCGTGGGACTGCGCAGGGGCGAGGCGTGCGACCCATTCCGTTGGCTGTTCGGTGAGCGCGTCGAGAACCGCTGACGAGCAGAGGAATGGCAGGCCGAGGGCGTCGGCCCTGGTGGCAGCGGCGCGAGCGACGACGCTGTGATACTCTCCCGCCAAGGCAGCCACGCCCAGGCGAGCCAATTCATCTACGGCCGCCGCAGCCCTCTGTGGATCAGCCGCAGTGTCTCGGACCACCAGCTTGAGTGGCCTTCCGACGATCCCGCCGGCGTTATTGACTTCGCGAACGGCCAGTTCGAGTCCAGCGAGCAAGTGTTGGCCTGCCTCGACCCAGCCAGGCCGAGTGAGAGGAACGAGAGCACCGATCTGGATGGATGATCCGTCAGTTTGCTCCGTTCCAGGTGGCGATGGTGGCGTATTCATGCGTTGGTGTCTCCTGTGTATGCAATTTTAAAGAGATCAATACCATCGACAGCCGGCGTGACCCATTGATATGCCTTCTGAATGTGTGGAAAATGAAGCTAATTTCCAACTTCAGGAAGAGTATACCAGATGAGAAGCGATTTCTCCAGGCTCTGGAGAGAAGAGGGTGCCCTTCATTTTTTTGCAAAGCCAAAATGGGAAGATAGAAGTAGAAAAGGTGTGTGCTCAAGAGGAAGGAGGGCAGCGCAATGGACGCCGAAGAGTTGGAAAAGCGCTGGCAGCAAAAAAAGTCAAGAGGCGTTCGAGGTCATCACTCACTGGCGGTAAGATCATCCCAACGCGACGCTGGAGGAAATCGAACTGGCGATTGATGAGCGCCTCGATCAAGTGCGCGCATTGAGCTTGACCCGTTTCTGTAGAGTCGAGAAAGGTGGAGAATGGCTGAGAGATCCATCTCCTCTCAAAGAAGAAAACGTTGGGAACGTTACATAAAACATTTTAAGGTCATTTTTTACTGTATCAGAAACGATAAATAACGTCAACGCTGAAAACGTTTCTTACTGCTCCTTTCGATGCTGTTGTTCATACTCTTGAGAAAGAAGACGGATCTTTCATTGTCTTTTTTCTCCCTCTTTGGTATACTCTTCCTGAGTTGCAAGAGATAAAGAGAAAAATACGAAAGAGAAACATTTTTAGGCATGCAGAGAAAATCGGGGAGAAGAACCAATGGACTCATCGAGAGATCCTAAGCGACAGCAGGAGCTAGGCAGTACATATGTGGTCCAAGATCGCTCCAATCAGCAAGAGCTTGCTCGTTTAGCGTTGCAGGACCAGATGCTTACCACAGGGATGGGAGGAGTCCTGCCTGAGCAGCCTGATCCACTTAGGTTTACCCGAATCCTCGACGTGGGATGTGGGACCGGCAATTGGCTCTTAGAGCTGGCCCGGACGTTTCCTCATCTACGGAGACTGGTGGGAGTCGATATCAGTGCCACGATGCTTGGCTATGCACGAGAGCAGGCAGACACCCAGCAGGACGACCCAAGGATTGAGTTTGCTGTGATGGATGCCTTGCGTATGCTCGAATTTCCCGCTGATACCTTTGGTTTGGTGAATGCACGCATGGCCTGGAGCTACCTGCGTACCTGGGACTGGCCCAAATACCTGCGCGAAATGCGCCATGTGTGCCGCAGGGGTGGCATCGTGCGCGTGACGGAATGCGACCTCTATGAGAGTAATAGTCAAGCGCTCTCGCATCTGAGCGCGCTCTTTCTTCAGGCCCTCCATCAAGCAGGGCACTTCTTTCGCCAAGAACGCGATGGGGTGAGCAGCGAATTGGGCCAGCTCTTGCAGCAGTATGGCGCAGTTCGGCACGTCAAGACGCAGGTTCATGTACTCACCTTGCCTGCTGGGACCCCAGCAGGGCAGCAGTTTGCTCAGGATGTCCGCTTGGGGTTCCGCACAGCCCAGCCCTTCATTCGCAAATGGGTCGGCCACATCGAGGACTATGAGCCGTGCTACCAGCAGATGCTCTCTCAAGTCGAGCACCCTAATTTTGTGGCTACCTGGAAGCTGGTCACCGTTTGGGGCGAGGTCGTCAAATGAGCCTGGAGAGCAAAACATCGACAGGTGGCCTGCTCTCTGAGTCTCCTGCTGGATTATGCGCCATCAGTTTACGCCCTTTCCTGGAGTGAACTCATGGGACAGGTTCATGCATACTTTCGATAATGCAATACCCGCAATCGAAGAAAGTCAAAGCTCGCTCTCCCATAAAGGCATTGAGCTGTTCCACCTTCTCGGTATCCACATTGTGGGCTCTTGCCTAGCCGATTGCATGTGGACTTCTACTTGTGCACATGCATGAACGGCCTTGCCAAACAGAGCAGGGAGCAGGCTCATGGACTTCTTGTGAACCAGGCCGCTCGGCCTCTGCCCACATAGGCTCTGGGAAGGTGAGGCTGGAGAGGAGAAGGTGCATCATGGGCAAAGCAAGCATGGAATCCTCAATTCAGGTATCTCTGTTAGCTCGCTCCCTTGTTGTCGGGCCAGGCAATAAAGCACAGTATCTACAATCGTTGTGGCAAGCGCAAGATCGAGCCTGGCCTTTTATCCCGCAAGCGCGGGCTGAGCTGGGCTTTGTTATATATGTGGTGGCACATACTTATCGAGGTTGCGGGTAGTCACGAGCGGTACGAAACCTAACGAGCGCGATACCCGGTAAACCTTATCAATATTTTCTGGCTTTTCAGCATAATCGACTGTGAAGATGGGTTTGCCCTGGTTATGGAGGGCTTCCCAATTCTTCAGGTGGGAGGCAGTGCTTTCGTGCAATGAACCATCAGGATTGGCCTTATAGGCAGCTTTGCACGCGTCCGAGAGGCTATTATAGTAGCTAGTTGAGTCTACATCGGCATCGGTTTGCGGCAAGGGACAACCGCCAGGAGGCATGTTATTTACTCCACCATCAAACCAGGTCTGCTCCTGGGCCAGCGCATCAATGGTGTCGAAATATATCTTCTCATCAAGGGCCAGCTCCGGCACATTCTGCCCAATAACCAGAAAATCTTGTTTCTGAGCGCGCGCGAAATTTGCCAGGGTGCGGACCCAATTTGCCATTTCTTTTTGTGGATCTTTGCCTTGCTTCTTTGCTGCCTCGGTCACGCTCTTATCCTGGTATGCTTGCACCCAATCGAGATAGATACCATCGAAGCCAGCGTTAAGGATGTCTTGCAGGTAGCCTTTTTGCTTATCAAGCCAGATTTTTTGCCAGTCCTGATGCCAAAAGGCTACGGGAAAACTTCCATCCCATCCGTCAGGGTCTTTCCCAACAATCCAGGATGGATTTCCAACCTTCCAGCCTTCTTGCCAATAGGTTCGATACGATTCTGCCTCCCCAATGTCAATATAGGCCAGGGCAAGTTTCGGATGAGCGGCGCTATGCCACCTTTGAAGCATATTCCTCAGCGGATAGTCACTTGATCCCTTGAGGGAATGCAGATTGTCTATCACAACCATATCATAGGACGAGCTTTCGATCTTTGTCAGATCTTCCTGTGTTGGCTCTTTTGAGATAAAATACAGCCAGTTCTTCACCTGCGCTAAGCTTGTTAGCTTATGAGATAGATTGGAGGTGGTATTGCTCTTGTTTATCCCTGATGCTGTTTGCGCATGGATGGTGGATGGGATGACCACGGCACAAAGGATAAACAGTAGCCCTACAAACGAGAGAAAAACGCGATGACGAATAATCGTATGGAGCATGTTGCTCCCCTCCTTTAGGATATATTTCCTCACAACCGGGCGTGATGACCAGGGAAGATAAAGTAGCAAGAATTACTGAACTGGCAGAGGCGATATACAATACTACTGCCATCTGAATACTTATCAGCCCTTCAAGGATAGAGGTATATGCGTTATTTGTGATGCTTCTGGAGAAGCGAATTATCCCCTACCAGGGGCGGTTTTTACCAGAGGAGGCTTTAGAAGCCAGCTAAGAGGAGAAAATATGAGGCCAGAAGATTTCTTGCGCGAATTGGAGCGGAGAATGAATACCCATCGTTTTGAAGAGGTTGCACCCTTGATTGCAGATCATGCCATCTATTGGTTTAATGACGGCTCTTTTCAAGGTAAAGAAGCTATCAAGCAAGCGTTTGAGAGGACCTTTGCGACTATCCAGGAGGAGCGCTATACACTTGAGGATGTGCAGTGGCTTGTGCGCGATGAGCACGTTGCTGTCTGTGTCTATACCTTTCATTGGCAGGGCAAGGTAGAAGGGCAACTTATGCAAGGCTCTGGACGCGGGACCAATGTTCTGCAAAAATTTGGCTCCCACTGGCAGGTTACTCACGAGCACTTGAGTGCACTCCCAGCTTAAGAGCTTGCTCAGCCTTTCTTCAGTTTGCTTTCGGTGTCCTGGCTGCTTTGACAAGCCAGGGCTTTTCAGCAGAATTACTTTACCTGATTGATAAAGAGTTGACTATTGCTAAGCCGTGATTGGCTGCCTATCTGCTTGGGGAGTTGCTCTATTTTGAGCTATAATCTAGCCAATATAAATTAACTGCTTGCTGTTAATTATGCTGGGGCTAAAACTTAGTGTGCTCTTCTCACGCATTGCTTGCAAATAGACGAGCAGCTAAATGTAGAAAGGCAGATAGGTAGTGATCAGCTGGAGAACATCCCCACTTCTGCGCCTGGTGATTGTCTGGACCGGCTTGATAATTATCCTGGCCGGTTTGAAATTTGCGGCGCCGGTTCTGGCGCCCATTATTCTCTCGATCTTCATTGCAGTTATTTGCTTACCGGTGCTGCGCTGGTTAGAACGCCGCGGGGTACCGGCCTGGTTGGCGCTTGTGCTCATACTGATTGGTATTGTTATCTGTATTGCCCTTTTGTGCGTTTTTATCTATGTCTCGCTGAATGATCTTACCGACAGGCTTCCAGACTATCAAAAGCGCTTACAAGGATTGATGACCGAGGTAGGCCCACTGTTGCAGCAACTTGGCATCAATATAAAAGAGATTGGCCCTGCCAACTCCCTGGATACGGGGCAGATCTTTGCGGCTTTCTCTAGCTTTTTGCAGACTACCGTTCGCGGCCTGACCAGCTCATTTCTTGTGATCCTTGGCGTGGCTTTTGCTATGTTGGAAGCGCGCAGCATAGCCGACAAGCTGCAGCGAAGTGGCGAGCGAGGGAGAGCGCTGCTAACGATTGGTCAGCGGTTCAGTATCGCAGCTCAACAGTTTGTGTACCTGCGGGCGGTAAATAATTTGATCGTGGCAGTTGGAGCTGTAATCTTTCTTCTATGGGATAGACTTTGCGATCCTCTGGGGAGTACTTATCTTCTTCTTAAGCTACATTCCGAATGTGGGGATTGTCATTGCTTGCATACCGCCGGTGCTGCTGGCCTTGATCCAGCATGGCTTGATAGGGGCCCTCGTAGTGATTGTTGTGCTCTTTATTATTAATCTTATCGGCGATAATGTGATAACTCCCCAACTTATGGGGAGCGGGTTGGATCTCTCCCAGAGCGTGGTTTTCTTTACCTTTGTCTTCTGGACCTGGATGTTTGGCGCTATAGGTGCGCTTCTCTCAGTCCTGCTCACAGTTCTTGTGAAACTGATCCTGGAGACGAACGATGAGACACGCTGGCTGGCCGTAATCATGAGCTCGAATAAAGAAAAGAAGCCGGAGAAACGTAATACAGAGCGTGATGAGAGGAATGACCAAAAAACTTCGCCTTCCTGACCTGTCTCTGCGCTTCATCTGTTTTGGCTTTACAAGCATTTAGGATGGGCTGTTCTCGATTATTCTTTAATTGTAGCATTTTAACAGGCAATGGTTAAAATGCTTCTTAAGGGGAGTGAGGAAGGCCAGGCGAGGTCGGCTGAGGCTGCCACAAAATAGATGATCTCTTCTATAATCGGTGGCCTCAGCCCGGAACCCACATAATGTATCTTATGCTCCTGTCTCAGAAGAAGCTCTCTTACAAGAGAATTTCTTATAGCCATAATGAAATAAAAGGCAGAGAGCACCAGGGCCAGGATGCGAGCCTGGAAACACTTGCTAGAGCCGCGCCTATTTTGCCGAGGTGAAGATGCTCTGTGGCAGGAAGGCACTGACCAGCCAGTGGGGCATGTCTACAACCTCGGACAGCTTAAGATCGACGGCAACGCTGCAGAGCATATAGGCGTCGGCGCGCGAGAGGCCATAGGTTTTCTGCAGATGCTTAATCATATGGCGAACTGCCTTGCGCACTGCTTCTGGCAAATCGGGGCCAATACCATCGGTAGCATAGTAGGGAGCCGTGTTTGTGCGCGGTGTAAGCGGACCGGCGGTTAGAAATTGGGGCTCATCTACTTGCAAATCCTTGCGCACTGTCAGGCGTACTGTGGCCTGCATGGGAACCTCGATGGCTGTACCACAGACTTCTCCATCTCCCTGGGCGGCATGGCCATCACCCATAGAGAAGAGTGCGCCCTCTACTTCGACCGGCAAGTAAAGATGAGCGCCCCTGGTAATGTGGCGTGTATCCATATTGCCGCCGTGGCGATAAGGTGGAATCGTCGAATGCGCGCCGTCAGCGGCAGGGGCAAGGCCAATCTCGCCGCAGAAGGGGGCAATAGGGATACGAATACCCGGAGCGAACTCGGCCCAGCCATCTGCACCCCCTTCGAGCTTCCAGATCTTGAGGTGCGGCTCGCTGAACTCGTCGGCCAGGAGGCCAAAGCCTGGAATGATGGCTGTCCAACCCCAATTGCCCGGTTGAAGGTCGAGGAATTCGACCTCCAGGGTATCGCCGGGCGCCGCACCTTCGACATAAATAGGCCCGTTAACCTGGTCTACGCCCTCGAATTTAAGATTGTGTATCGCGTCAAGCGTGCTCTCGGCGGTAATCTGACCGCATGAGGCATCCAGCATATCGAGCGAAACTGTTTCGCCAGCTTGGATGCGCGCAATAGGCGCAATGCTATGATCCCAGGCAAAATGATATTGTTGGCGATGCACATGAATGGTGCGCCCTGTTACAGGTGTATCCGTCATTGCTTGAGTCCTTTCTCTGAAAGAAAGCCAGATTGAAAAATAACCCGTGTATGTGGAGTGCTAACCCGCCTGGCTTACCAGGTAATACATTGGATGAGTAATGTCTGGAGCCCTTATTCTCAGCCCCACTTTGAGATATACTAGCACATTTAAGTCAAGTATTGTAGCGCTTGCTGAAATGTGAATAGTTTCTTCCCGAATGTATTAATCCCGCTCTCCCCATGCAGTAAGCAGATCCCAGCTTGAGCAAAAGTCGCTCTGCTGCATCTCCTCAATGGCTTGTCGATAGATCTCGTCGTAGTTTGGTGCAAGGCAACCCCATTTCTTCAGGAATGGGCGTATTGTTTTATAAACATATCCCATATCCTCGGCATAGGCCTGACCCTCGCTGGTCCCAGCCCGAAACTCTATGCTATAAGCCTTTGTTTGCACACGTCGAACGCCGTAGCGCGTAAGTAAGCGTTCCAGATGTGGAAGTACGCCAAGCCGCTCCTGTTCAAAGATGTGACCAGCCTGTAAAAAAGCGCAGATAGCCATCTGCTGGAGCTGGGTAAGTGCCGGACTGTTGCTTATATGCTGAATTGCTGAATCTGTGATACGAATAATGCCTCCAGGACGAGCGACACGCTGCATCTCGCTAAGCATCTTGGGCCAGTCCCAGGTGCGTAGAAAACTAAAACCAAAACGCATATTGACGAGATCAAAAAAAGCTTTCGGAAATTCGAGCATGCGCAAGGCGTCCATGACCTGAAACTCGACTCTCTCTGTGTGCTGAGAAATAGCTGCTTGTTCGCGGGCGTAATCGATCATGCGCTTGCTAATATCGATGCCAAATAGAGACATGTCTGGGTAGGTCTGTGCAGCTTGCAGGAGCCAGCCGCCAGTTCCGCACCCGACATCGAGGACGCGCCGAAAGGCTTTGGGCTCTGGCTGTTCGGAAAAGTTGCCTCCCATTGCTGCAGTGAGCATCTGATCCTGAAGTATTAAGCGCGTGAACTCGGACTCGTTCTGCCTGTCCTGAACAAAATAGGTTGATGGCTGCTCAGTTTTCTTTGATTCGAAGGGATACGGCATGCTAATCTTGCCCTCTTTCTGGCTATCTTACCTTAATAAGAGATATGCAATCTTGCGCCTATTATACGCAGGCAAATGCTGCCTGTCGAGCTTTACTTGCAGAAATGGGGATAGAGAGCAAAGTCTCGATAATTTGGCGATTGTTTGGAAAGGGGAAGATGTGCTTATCTGTGCAGCTCTGGTTTTCTCCCGAGTATCAGGGGCATACCCATGTAGGTGAGCCCCTGGCATCGTTCCTGTCCTTAAACCGGTGTCGAAACCGGAGATCTCTGCTTCATATACTTCGCGAAGAAGTTGAGTACCTTCTCAGGATATCTTCCGAAGAAGTTGTAACCATCCTTGAAGCGCCGCGTTGTGTTTTCAACCCAAATCATTTCCTTCTCATCTGTTGCAAGCATATCGAAGGTCTTTTGCGCGTCTTCCGGGTTCTTGGTCCATGCATCGTCCCGCACCTGAATCGTCAGGTTGGGCATCGTGATTTTCGACGCAAAGAGCTGCGGGGTCATATCGGCAGCCGGGAAGGCGCCCATCTTCAGCAATTCTAGATCGATGAGCTCTTGATACTGGGCAACCCCCTGCAACTCTGAGAACGCCTGAAAGATGGCTGACATGGAAGGCACCAGTGGACTGCACATGCACTTGACGTTTGCAAATAGCTCCGGGTGCCTGGCGATGGCTTCGTACTGGGAGTTGCCGCCCATACACTGGCTGTAGAGTCCAACCGTCATCTTGCTGAGCCTTGGATGATTATCCACATACTTCTTTACTCCAACACAGTCGCGCCACTCCCAACGACCGATGCCGCAGATGCCGTTGTTCGCAGCGCTGCTATTGCCATGATTTCGAATGTCGTAGGTCAGTACGTTGTAGCCGGCATCAGTCAGGTGCTTGTACTGAATAACAAAGTCGATCTCGACATTATCATAGCTGCTCCACGGCTCACCAAAGTGTCCCGGGAAGCCAGCGCGACACATGGGCAAAGCATGATTGTAGATGATGAGCTTATTACTCTCGCCGCCCCTGGCCGGGATATACCAGGCCTCAAGTGGAGTGCCATCATCTGACGGGATCACAAGATCGTACCAACCGGTCATCCCATAATCATCGGGGGTCTTGAAGAGAAAGCTGCGCAACGGCCGAACCATGTTGGCAATGAGCTTGACCTTCGCGTGGTCCTTGGGGGAGATGCTCTTAAGTTGCTCCTGCGCTTTTGCCATTCTTTCTTCGGGTATTCTACCCATGGCTTTACCTCCTATGATCTGACGATTGTTGGGCGAGCTGGCTTGAAGAAGGGTGCCTTGGTACCGCTATTGCCTCATTGACACACTTCAGCACATCGTAGAGCGCCCTGCAATGCGTGCCCTTTATGGCATTGGAAGTTCTTCCTGGTACTTGCGGTACACTTGTACAGGCCATCCGCTCATCCATTTACTGCACGCCACGCTTCCAACGACGACCTGCAACGGCTGTATCCGGCGTCTCATCCTGTTCACCGGCAAGGTAATCTTAAGCTCTATGGTTTCGTTCCTTTGGCTAGCCTCGATCCTCGTTGCTGCTCGAACCTCTTCATATCGGCGCGCAGGTTCATCCTGAAGTCAAAGGGTTTGAACAGAGACGCAAATCCTTTCTCCCAAAGTGTAATGCAGAGGTGCAAGCGCATCCACACTTGATTTGTTGCTCACATCCGCCGCGCCAAATAAAATCAGCAAACCTCTGAGGCCAGACAGAGTGTTGGCCCTTAACCTTAGCTGTCTTAATGCTCGTTTGCCCGCAAGTTTTAGCTGAACTCCATCAGATTTCTGGATAGTCTTACAAGCGCTTGTGGAGCATATCTGTGGCGTTGATTAGAAATGTCACACTTTCGTAACACTTTGGTAAAAGAAATCTCATGTGTCTGAACTATTATGTTAGCAACGCGTAATAAAATATATAGAGATGCGGCAAGAATACGGGTAAGCCGCTGTTAAATTTATTAAGAGAGATGGAAGAGCGACAAATGAAGGTTGCTCTTAGATTAAGTAATGGAGTAAAGATTTGCTAGATCAGCATGGGAAGGAAAATCGGCAGGATAAGCCATGGCTATCAGTTTGCTCTAAAAGTCGCGCAAATCAACGTCGTTCAGCATATCTCTTGCTAGCCACTTTGGGGCTCTGCTGGGTGTTTCTGTTGAGCGCCTGTGATAGCGGCACTATAAATGTTGAGGTCGGACCAACCCAGAAACAGGATGGACCGACGAAAAGCTTTCAGGTTGGCGCACAGCCCGAGCTCGTTGTGCAAAATCCTGTGGGAGATATTCATATCCATAAGGGCAATGCTGGCAGTATCGGGCTTAGCGCTACTTTTCACTATACTGGCTCGACGAATCCGTTTAAGCTCACATCAAGCCAGGATGGAGATACAGTGCATGTAGAAGTAACCTCGACGCTCCATAGCTGGCAAAATCAGAGCGTGGACCTCGATCTTACCGTCCCGACAACAACGAAATTGAACGTGGAAAGCAATGCAGCTGAGATCCACGTTGAGGATATTCAGGGGCAGATGCAGATTAAGAGTGATGTAGGGGCAATTCGTCTGCGGAACTGTACGCTTCAGGGGCAAGGAAAGATAGCTTCTAACGTTGGCCAGATTGATTTTGATGGCATGCTTGATCCCCAGAGCAGTTATACCTTAAATACTGATGTGGGGGCGATTACGGCTTCGCTTCCTTCTAACGCAGCCGTCGAACTAAAGATGTCTAGCATAGAATCTAAAAATGCCTTTGGCAGCGATACACTAGGCTCAGCACCGCGTGCACAATTGGACCTCTCCAGTCGGATTGGCTCTATTTCTATTGAAAAGCGCTAATACTCTGGGTGGGGAATAGGCAACCGTGCGTATTCCCCATCTTGAAGATCGACATACCTTTACAGTTATAGATATGAAGGCAAAACTACAATAGTTAGAAAGGATTCTGTGATGCTGTCAACCTTTCGACAGAATGTAGGCCATGGTGACGCAAGAAGCGATGCTTATGTGATTGAAACGCATAATCTTAGCAAGCGGTATAAAACAGGGATTGCCCTCAAGGGGCTTAATCTGCGCATTC
Source organism: Ktedonosporobacter rubrisoli (assembly GCF_004208415.1). Classification (GTDB taxonomy): domain Bacteria; phylum Chloroflexota; class Ktedonobacteria; order Ktedonobacterales; family Ktedonobacteraceae; genus Ktedonosporobacter; species Ktedonosporobacter rubrisoli. The sequence continues at coordinate 2,773,261 of NZ_CP035758.1, forward strand.
CTAAAAATACTATTTGCGGTTTCCTCGGTCCTAATGGAGCCGGAAAAAGTACGGCGATTCGCTTATTGCTAGGTCTGTCTAAAGCCAGTAGCGGCAACGGAATGGTCTTTGGCTTAGATATAGAGCGCGATAGCGTTGCTATTCGCCGCCGGGTTGGCTACCTGGCTCAAGATCCGCACTTTTATGATCATATGACCGCTCGTCAGACCTTGCGTTTTGTCTGTAGCTTTTTCTACTCGGGGCCATCTAGCGTGCTGGAAAAACGCATTTCCGATAGCCTAGACCTGGTGGGTCTTAACGATAAAGCTGATCGTCCAATTAAGGGCTTTTCGGGTGGAGAACGGCAACGTCTTGGCATTGCCCAGGCATATATTAATCATCCTCAACTTATGATCCTGGATGAGCCTGCAGCCTCCATTGATCCGATAGGACGGCGTGATATTCTAGAGGTCATGCAGCGCTTACGCCAATATACTACTATCTTTTACTCAACACACCTTCTCGATGATGTACAGCGGGTAAGTGACATGGTAGTCATTTTGAAGGACGGAGAGATGCTGGCTCATGCTCCTATTGAAGAGTTGTTGGCCGGTAGCGGAGAAGTGGTGTATGAATTGCAGCTCGAAGGCGAAACAAGCTCAGCCTATGAAAGGCTAAGTTCTCAAGCGTGGGTGAAGCAAGTAAGCGTCATGCGTGAGCGAGACCAGGAACGCTGGTATGTGTCGGTAAGCGATGAGGAAAGTGCGAAAATGTTCTTGCTTCCATTGCTTATCCAGGATGGGCAACCATACGTAAGCGCATTTGGCCGCAAGAAACATGGGCTGGAAGATATTTTCCTGAGCATGGTTGAGAATGATAAATAAAAGAAGTCTAAGCAAGGAGCGAAAATAATGCAAATGCGGCTCGGCCAGAGTGAGCAGCCTGAGGATAAGCAGACATCTCCACATCTGAAAAATAAAGATGCAAATGGCTGGAGTGCGGGACTACTGCCCATGTGGAGGCAAGAGAGCAGGCTGTGGTGGGGACATCTAGGTTGGCTTAAATCCTGCGTTATCTGGCTCATTCTCATCAACGGGTTTCAGGCTTTGGTACTTTCTGATGCGGCAGGAAAGAAGAGCTTTGATGTAGGAGAGATCTTATTTGAGCTCAATATAGTATCTTTAATGTTTTACGGGATAGGAACTATACTTGCCGGTCAGGGAAAGATTATTGATGATAAGCAGAGCCAGATCGTATCATGGCTCCTCTCGAAGCCGTTATCGCGTGTCTCCTTTATTCTATCCAAGTATGCAGCACTTACAGGGATGTTGCCCACGATGATTCTGCTACCGAGTCTGGTTACCTTTATCCTGATCTATCTTAGATTGGGAGTATGGGCTACGCCGAGCCAGATCTTACTCACCATTCTGTGGGAAGTCGTAGTAGTTCTATTGCTTTATAGCCTGACACTACTACTGGGGACTTTATTCATGAAGCGCAGCCTGGTGGCCGGGATAGGCATTATCAGCACTTTCATTTTAATGCAACTGGAGGGCAGTCGTTGGCTGCAGCCAGTAATGAAGGATATCGCTGATGGGCAAGCGTTGAGGCCTGGCCTGGCTATGGTTGGCTTGTTTCTAGTCGCGGCTCTTTTGGCAGTTCTAGCTATTGTGCGCTTTAAACAAAGTGAGCTATAAAAGACATGGGAGCATATGATTGCTCCCGTGTATGGTCTTGCAGGTACTTCAGGGATCATGTCTGTCAAGCGAGCAGCAAGGCGCGATCCCAGCGCGGCTCGACTGCGGTAGCGGCAGCCAGCAAGGTCAGGTTTACGCCGATTGCACCTGTTAAGAAGCCGGGATTATCGACAAAATTGCCGCTGATTTCCTCATCCTGAACACCGAGAGGAAGATCGGGATTACAGGCGTCAAGAATTTGAGAGGCCAGAAGTGATATCTGCTCCTGTAACAGACTATTTGTCGGGTAGCGTTGAGCGAAGCGTAAGCAGACTGCCAGCAATCCTGCTACGCCATGACAGATAGTCGGCGAGTCAATCCGGCGCTCATGAAGGGGATGGCGCAGGCTAGCTTCGAGCCCGGTAAGGGCGAACTGCTGTAACGCTTCGTCTTCAAGAGCATCGCCAGCGATCCAGAGAGCGGCAGCGATTCCCGGAGTTCCATAGCACCAGGCAGTACGTGAGGGCGACAATCTGCTCCAGCGCTCAGGAGAAGATGAGGCTTCCAGGGGAACGCCTGCCGGCCAGTTGAGACCCCATTGATCCTGTACCTGGTGGGTGGCGATCCACTGGCTAGTGGCGAGCATAGCCTCACGCTGACCTTCAAGGCGGTAACCAGCTTGCCAGGCCAGAGCCAGAGCCGCCAGGGGACCGGGAATACCATGGGAGAGGCCGAGATTAAAGTAGCCTGTGGGATAGTTGTCGCGGTAACTTTCCAGCGGGAAATGCTCTGGCGAGATAAACCAATGCTTGCAACCCTGTTCATCTTCGCCACAGAGCCAGATCAGATAGTCGAGTAGGTTCTGGATGGCATCCTCTACTACAGGAGCCGGAGAGCGTAACGAGATAAGGTAGCCTAGAATGCCGGCTGCCCCACTGATAGTATCGTAGTGATGGGCGCCAACCTCCTTGACCACCTTTGGCCAGGAAGCGGCCATGATTTGCTCAGCCAGCATAGTATTGGTGCGCTGACTGGATTTTTGATAGCGTGGCTCATAGGTGCTAAATAGATCGAGCAAGAAGGCCAGCCCTGCGCTACCACTGTAAAGGGCCGGATAGCTCAAAGGCTCCTGGTGGGTATTCTGAACGGCCAGGCGCAAATATTTATGCGCTAATTCGTCCCATTTCTGATCAGGAAAGCAGAGGGCCATAAAGAGGTAGAGCAAAGCTTCACTTCCAGGACCCTGGGAAAAGGATGCACCACCCCAGAAAAATGGAGAGGTAGACTGCCTGGTTGCTTGATCTGCTATCGCCTGAACCTGAGCGGGATCGCGCAAACGCTCGGCAATAAGTTGGCATGTTTCCAGGCAGCGTTCACGCAATGAGGCCGGGAGAAGCGTATTCCAGGCAGACCGTTCCAGCTGATCAACGGGGGTAGCGTCTGGTAGTTCCGGCTTAGGATCTTGTGTTTCGTGCATGATACAATAAAGGCCTTTTCAGTATTATTTCTTGTCACTCTCACTCTTAGCGTTAATATTGCCCACGTATAGTAGGAAAGAAGGTTCTATGAAGAAATTACCATAGAAGCTGTTCTTGCGCAATAGGCAAAAATCGGCTAATCATGCTGTGTGGTAAGCACTTATAGGTAAGTGCAGTTAATTTCGGTAGATAGAACGTTTATGTTTCTTTCACAGATTTTTTTGTCAGGGTTCCAGGTACTCTGAACACTGGTTCGAGCAAGACGGTGATAACCATAGCAAGCGTAGCGATAGCAACTGGCAAGCTTAGACCGTCGCTCAGATAATGGAGAACTGCGCCAGGCCAGATGCTGCGGATTTTTATGCGGATGATACCCCATCCAATCCCGGCACCGACTACCACGGTGAGAGCTTTGGGGAGACCAAATGAGAGATGGATGATGCCAAATAACAATGCAGACCAGAGCAGCGCGAACCAGGCGGGAAAGCGCTTTTGCAGGATGAAGATGATAAGGCCGCGAAAGGCTGTTTCCTCTACCAGTGGCGCCTCCAAACCGGTTATCAGGAAAATCCAGGAGGAAGAAGCTGACCACTGTAGATAATGGGTGCTCTGATGCATGGAAGGAAGAAGCCAGCTGAGCAAGCATTGCCAGCCCAGATAGAGGCCTGTCACCATGAGCGCAGCGGCAATGGCCATGAGTCCGCTGCGCGAAAAGCCAAGCAGGCCAATCGAGCGCAGATAGGTCGCGTAGGTTCTCCGACGAAATCCCAGCAAATAGGGAAGCAAACCCAGGTAGGTCAGCGCGCTCAGCAGGAGCATGCTCATGTAGAAGAATAGCATGTAGCCCCCATCTGGTCCCCAGGATAGAAGTAATGCCCGTCCGCCGGGCATGCGCAAGACGCTAGAGGCAAAGAAGACGCCCAGGCGCGAAGAGAGGGAGATAAGGGGAAACTAGGAGAGGCCAATGGTGGTGGCGAGCAAAAGCGCCTTGAGCTGGAGCCAACGTTGCGCTTTCTCAACAGCAAAAAAGGATGAAACAATGTTTGACATACAACAAAAACTTTCTGCTCTCTAGAAGTTATATACTGAAAAATACATATCTTTGGCTTAAAGGATCATCTTCAATAGTATAAATATATTAGATATTATATGCAATACAGTATTATTTTGCTATAGAAATATTTCCTATTTTGGGGAAAGATGCGTTACTGGGTGGTAGAAGTAAGGAAAATGTGAAAAAGATTCGCTCATTCCTTTGGTGTGGGAGCGGCTCAAGAGTTTTGTGCAGGCTGGATGAGGCAAAAAAAGGGGTGGACAATTGTCCCGAAATCTGGCATAATTGTATCTGTATTAAAAGCGAATGGAACAGATGTAAAAAAGCCGTGAAGGGGAAAAGTAAGCAAAAGGCTAAGCTGCAGAGAGAAAGGGCCATCGGCTGAAAGCCCTTTTGTTTTATCCAATGCTGAAGTTCGCCCCCGAGCTGGCTGTTGAGCAGACTTAAAGGTCTGGGTAGACAGCCCCGGATCGTCTCCGTTACAGGACGGACCAAGTGGAATCGTATGCCATAATATATAGGCGCTTCGATTCAACAAGGGTGGTACCACGGAGATTAAGCAGGCTGGCAACTTCGTCCCTATGACGAACTGTCAGCTTTTTTGATTCTAAAAAGCAATTATCGTGAAAACAATTATTCGTGCTGATGGATGATTGATCGTGCGTGTATGAATGGCCGTTGTTTGCGATGCTAAGCCATACTGAAGCTGACCTGGTGCCAGTCTTCAGGCGGCGGCCATATGCAGGCAGAAGTAAGCAAAAGAGAGGCAACATTTTATGAGTAATCTCATGCAATCCGACATCTTGCAACAGTTGGAGGATTTGCGTCAGCAGGCCATAACGGCCCTCACCAGCACCAGCACTACCGAAGAGACGCGCGCCTGGCACAGCGAATACCTGGGGCGTAAAGGACGCCTGACCGGGATTTTGCGCAGCGTAGGCGCGGTCTCACCCGAGGAGCGGCCACGCATTGGTAAACTTGCCAATGAGATCAAGACAGCCCTCGAAGAGGCTTTGCAGGAGCGACAAACAGCGATTGAGCAGGCAGAGTTAGAAGCTGCCCGCAACAAAGAACTTATTGATGTAACCTTGCCAGGTCGCCCGCAAACGCTGGGTAAGATGCACCCAAGCACGCGTACCCTGCGCGAGATCGCCGACATTTTCGCCACCATGGGCTTCCTTGTGTATGATAGCCCGGAAGTAGAGACCGACGAATATAACTTTCAACTGCTCAATATGCCGCCCGGACATCCCGCGCGGGATCTGTGGGATACCTTCTATACAACCACGCCCGATGTCGTATTGCGCACGCATACCAGCCCGGGCCAGATTCATGCCATGCGCCAGTACGCGCCTGAGCCGATTCGTATCATTCTGCCGGGTAAGTGCTATCGCTATGAGCAGGTTACCGCGCGCTCCGAATCCATGTTCTATCAGGTTGAGGGTCTGGCGGTCGGAAAGAATATTACCTTCAGCGACTTAAAGGGCACGTTTATGAATTATGCCTCTCAGATGTATGGCGAGGGCCGTAAGATGCGTTTCCGCAAGCATTACTTCCCATTCACTGAGCCCAGCGTTGAGGTAGACATTGACTGCGTGATCTGCGGCGGCAAGGGCTGTAACATCTGCAAATATACCGGCTGGTTAGAGATTCTAGGCGCTGGGATGGTCAACCCGCGAGTCTTGGAATATGGTGGCTATGATCCTGCAGAGTATAGCGGCTTCGCCTTCGGCCTGGGACCCGATCGTATGACAATGCAGAAATATGATATTAATGATATCCGCTACTTCTTCTCGAATGACGTACGGTTTCTGGAGCGGATTGGCTAGATAGATGCTGCGATAGCTGGAGAGAAAAATAATGCTAGTACCCGTTTCGTGGTTAAAAGACTACGTAGATATAGACATGCCATTGCCGCAATTGACTGACCGTCTGACAATGGCTGGCCTGGCTCTAGAAGGTCTTGAGCGCCAGGGCGATTGGTGGGACCCGGCAACAATTCTTGTCGGCCAGGTCGTGGGGGTAAAACCACACCCCAATGCAGATAAACTTGTGCTGGTCGAGGTGAATTATGGGGCGGCGGAGCCTGAGCAGGTGGTAACAGGAGCTCCGAATCTCTTTCAATATAAAGAGACCGCCGATCTACCCGTGCTGAAGGTGGCATTCGCGCGCTCCGGCGCGGTCCTTATCGATGCCTATAGTGATCAGGAGCCGCGACCCAAAAAGAAGCTCAAGCCTTCCAAGATTCGTGGCATACCATCCAGCGGCATGGTTTGTTCTGAACGTGAACTGGGGTTGAGCGATGAGCATGAGGGCATTTTGCTTCTGCCCGAAGATGCCCCGGTTGGTACTCCCTTGCGCGATTACCTGGGCAAAGAAGTGCTGGACCTGGAAGTGACGCCTGATATGGCACGCTGCTTGAGCATGATTGGTATCGCCCGTGAAGTTGCGGCCCTTACCAACGTGCCTTTGAAGCTGCCACCAGATGAGCAGCAGTTGACCAGCGGCACAGAGACCGCGAACTATATCAATGTGGAGATTGCCGATTCCGATCTGTGCAATCGCTACACGGCGATGCTGATCAAAGATGTGAAGATTGGCCCATCGCCGCTTTGGATGCAGGAGTATCTTTTGCAGGCCGGGATGCGTCCCATCAATAACGTTGTCGATATCGCGAACTATGTCATGCTGGAATGGGGCCAGCCGCTGCATACCTTCGATTATGATCTCCTCAAGCAGCGGGCCGAGCGTTCTGGCCAGCAAAAACCGACAATTACTGTGCGGCGCGCCAGGGCTGGCGAGAAGATGACCACCCTTGATGGTGTGGAGCGTGAGCTTGACGAAGCAATGCTGATGATCACCGATACGTTGGGTAGCATTGCTCTGGCCGGTGTGATGGGCGGCGAAGAGACTGAGGTAAATGATCATTCGCGCAACATTTTGCTAGAGGCTGCGACTTTCGATAATGTGAACAATAGGCGCACTGCGCAAAGGCTTAAGCTGCATAGTGAGGCAAGTTATCGCTTTACCCGAGGTGTGCCAGCTACGCTTAATCCCATTGGTGCGCGCCGCGCGGCTGCTCTTATGCGCGATTATGCCGGGGGCCAGGTGGTTCCTGGTATCGTCGATGCCTATCCTGTGCCGCAAGAGCAGAACATTGCCTATACCACAGCAAGCGATATGCGCCGTATTCTGGGCCAGAAGCTGGAACTTGAGACTGTTGCTGAGAGCTTGCGCAGGCTCGATTTTGTCTGCGAGTCTCTGCCAGCTTTGCCCGCGTCACGCGAAGAGTTGGGGCTTGCGGCCTTCGGTCTGCGTGTAGAGGCCGGCGAGCCTGTCTTACGCTGTACTGCGCCCTGGTATCGCCTTGACATTCAGATGCCGGCTGATCTCTGTGAGGAAGTGGCACGCATCCTTGGCTATGAGCACATTCCGCTGACCATGCTGGAAGATGTGCTACCGCCTCCGCATATGAATCTTGAGCACCAGATTGAGGAGAAGATTCGCGATATCCTGATTGGTTGTGGTTTGCAGGAGACAGTCAACTATAGCCTGACCTCGCCCGAGAACCATGATCGGCTTGAGCGCCGTCCTTTAGGCACAGCGGAGCAAGATGACCAGTTCATTACACTGCTCAATCCTTTAAATGTCAAGCGCCGAGTGATGCGCCGCTCAATGCTGGTGAGCGCCTTGGAAAATTTGGCCTATAACATCCGCTATACAACGCGCCTGGCAACCTTTGAGATTGGTCGTGTCTACCTGCCCGAGAAGGGCAAGGACAAGCGTCCATTGGAAGAGCGCCGCTTCAGCATTTTGCTCTATGGTCCACGACGTTTGCCCAGCGTGCATGCCGATCCTGCTGGCGCCGAGCATTTCGACTTCTTTGATCTGAAGGGTATGCTCGAAATGCTCTTCGCGCGGCTAGGCATAGCTGAAAAAGATGTTGAATATGTGGCAAAGCGCGATAACCCAAGCTTTGCGCCCGCCTGTGCCGAGATAAAGCTCTATGGCGCGACACAAGGGATTATGGGCGAGATCCATCCGCTGGTTTTGCAGAACTTTGATCTGCCAGCTACGGAGCGCGTCTATGTCCTCGATATGGCGATAACTTCGCTGGTGAAGCCGAGCTGGCGCTTGCAGCCAATGCAGCCAATCAGCAATTATCCGCCAATTGTCGAGGATCTGGCCTTTGTGGTAGGCGAAGAGGTAACTGCAGCTCAACTGAAGCAGATGGTCCAGCGCACTGCTGGCAGCCTGCTAACTAATATCGAGCTCTTCGATATCTATCGCGGCCAGCCTATTGAGGCCGGCAAAAAGTCGATGGCCTATCGCTTGACGTATGAGAGCCTTGAAGGTAATTTGAGCGATGCGCGTGTGGCCGATGTGCGCAAGCGCATTGTGAAGCGTGTAGGCGATACGCTTGGTGGCACCTTGCGCGATTAAGCCTGCAGGGAAATGATCAGCTAAACGGCAAGAAGGTCTGGGAACCTCGCGACCGAGATTCCCAGGCACTGCTCTTGCCGTTGCCAGGCAATTAAGCGGGTTTAAGCAGCGTGTCGTAATGAAGCGATGTCTCATCAAAATGTGAGAGGAGCTTGCGAGCGGCAGGCGGCACGACAGCAGTTTCGTAGCGTTCCCCGGCAAAATCGCGCACGTCATCCATGGTGTCGAAGAAGGTAATCGTGGCGAATTCTACCTCATGTTCCAGGTCACGACGCAGCAGGTAAGCGCCTTTATAGCCTTTAATTCTATGGAAACCGGGAAGCACCTCTGTGCGTAAAAGCTGCTCATATGCATCCGCGTTTGCTAGAGTGGTCCAGCCTCGCCAGTAACGACTAATCATCAGTAAGAACCTCCTATCAAATTACCTTAAGCCCGTTCAACCATTTCGGCTGAACTTAAGAGTATGGCGTTACTATATGCCGTAATATTTGACAGAGGTATGTCATATTAAAACCGCGCACTGAGATTGGTAGGGGCACTATTATGAATCGTTTTGACCGCATCCTGGGTATCCTGCTCTTTCTGCGTAGTAAACAATCTATTTCCGCACCACAGATGGCGCAGCATTTTGAGGTCTCGCCACGCACAATTTATCGCGATCTTGAAGCTTTAAGCGAATTGGGAGTTCCTGTTTATGCCGAGCGAGGGCGAGAAGGCGGCTTCCGGCTTATGGAGGGCTATTTTCTTCCTCCCCTGATGTTCTCACGAGGAGAAGCTATCTCTCTCCTCTTAGGGTTGACCTTATTGCGCGGCTTGCAGGCCCGGCCATTTCCTGATGAGATGGAGACTGCGGAGCAAAAGTTGCTGGCTGCCATTCCTGAGCGTTTTCGCAGCATTCTCATGCAGGCTGAGAAGCTCATAGGCTTTGAGAAGCTACCCTATGATATCTTCCATCCAGAGCGTGCGTATAAAGAGCTTGAGCGGCCTGCTCAGGAGGGAAATATCCATGAAAGCCAGGTGGTAACCGTTTTCTTGCAGGCTGTGCTTGATCATAATATGATGTGGATGCAGTACCGAACACCTTATCGGCTTCGCGTCCATGAATTTACCTTTACGCCCCGTGCTTTGCTCTGGGATCGCGATCATTGGTACCTGGCTGGCAAGCGCGAGGGGCGATCGGCAAGCTTGTGGCGCGCAGATCGAGTCTTAAAGATCAAGCCATATGGGCCGGCGAGTGCAGTCCAGGAGGAATTTGATGTGCGTACATTGTTGGAACACAACTGGCTACGCGCAGCAATGGCGCGCTGGCAGCAGCACGCGCCTGTGAAAATCCGCCTCACTGTAGCCCAGGCGGAGCGCTTACAGCGCGATTGGTATTATCGTCATGCTTGCTTTGAGCATTTTTCTGAGCGCGAGATGCTCATGACCTTTGGCGAAGATAACCGCGATATTGTGCTTGACCTCTTGCGCTGGCTGGGACCAGGTGCAGAGCTGTTGGAGCCCCAGAGCTGGCGCGTGGCTCTCAAGGAAGAGCTACGCCAGATGTTAGCCTGTTATAGTTAGTCTTGTGCTTTTCAGGGATGTTTCGTGCTGTCTACCATGATGGCCCCTTTCAGCGATTTGACGCTAGCAAGCTGACTCTTTTGTAAGCCCTGAGCATCGAGCAGCACAGCCTTGCTCAGGTCTGCCCCATTCAGCTTTGTATTATGCATATCGGCTGCCTGCAGGTTGGCGCCGCTCATGTTACTGTTGGATAGATCAGTAAATTTGAGCGTTGTGTAGCTAAGATTAGCCCCTGCTAGATTAGCACCGCTCATATAGGCCCCGGATAGATTTGTATCGCGTAGATCAAGATTGTGTAGATCGGCTCCCCGCAGATCAGCTTCGAGCAGACTGATAACGTGTGTGTCATTGTTGATGAGCTGGCTGGTGTAGAGGAAGTGTATAAGAGCCCCCTTTTTGTCAGGCTGCAGGGCGCGTAAAGTCGTTGTCGTTTGCACTTGAGCTACCAGGTGAATGGCGCTCAATGGCTTGGTATGCAGGAGGTCGTCATGAAGGATGAGATCGCTGATTTTATCCATATATGAGCTCAGCAAGACTTGCTGATGTTGCTCTTCGGCAAGTTGACGCGCGTTAGCTTCTTGCTGAAGGAGCAGCTGTTGCTGCTGACCGTTGAGCCAGAGAATGCCTACAATCAGCACAACTGGTAGCAGTAACAGGCGCAGCCAGTCCCACAACGTTTTGGCGCGCTGGATGGGCCGGCCCTGGTCGTCGAGCTGGGAGGTGTCTGTCCCGAAGCCGGTCCAGCGAAAATGAGGACTGGTATAGCCAGCAACTATCAAGGCTATGAGAAGCATGCTGATGAAGGTAATTATGGCGTATCCTTGAAAACCTTGCCACCAGAGAATGCCGCTGCCAATCAGACCTAGTAGAAATAGAGCTATGGCGATAGAAAAACCGGAACGCGTTTTAGGTCGTGAAGTAGTCAATTCTGTCATGTACAGCTCCTAATCCCTGATCTCACCTGGAGTCGTCGCATTTCTAGCGCGGTGAGACCTCTATGACAGACAATAATGAGAGCAATAGTTTAACTGTGCTGATCTTATTGTAACATCGTGGCGAATGATCTGCGCAGCATCATTAATGCTCGCAGCCCTTGAGGCGTCGTGCAAACCTTAAATCCCTCGTTGATAAGTGAGCATAATGCGGGCGAGCGGCAGGCTATGTTCTATCCTTCAAGCAAGACGCGTAGCAGATGAGAGCGCCCGACGATACCCTTAAGATGGCTGGAAGCATCGACCACTGGTAAGACTTTGCGTCCGCTGGCTATCATGCGCTCGATGGCTTGCTGGACAGAACTCGTCTCGATTACGGTTACTACATCCTGGTTCATGACATCCGCAGCAATGCGAGCCTTTCCTTCGGGAGCATGGAGCGCGCCTGTGGGCAGGCGTGTGCTTTCTCCGCGCGCCCACTGGGCCAGCATGCGTAGCAGCCCTGGACGCGCTTCGGCTTGCAGGTGTGCGAGCACATCGACATCACTTATAATACCTTGAACACGTCCCTCGTCATCAAGGACCACAACCCGCTTTAAAGGCGAGACTATCAGATAGTCGATGACTTGGGCGAGAGAGGCATCCTTGGCTACTGTGGGTACCTCCGTCTCCATCAGGCTGGTTACTGCTTGCTGTTGGGGTGCCAGTCCTGGCAGCGGCCTGCTGTGCCCGAGCTGCTGAGTTGTGGAGCTTCCATGAGGGCTCATAAGCGGACTGGTGACGATAATCTGAAGCAAATCTGTGCGGGAGAGCATGCCACGTAGTGTTCCATTCGTGTCTACCACTGGCAAACGCTTGAGGCCTGTATCTAGCATCAGACGAGCGGCCTCGCGTACTGATGTATCAGGCGTAACTGTGCGTATCTGTTGATTCATCACATCTTGCGCGCTGAGCTTGCCTAGCGGAGCTGATCCCAGGGGTGCTTCTACGCCTGAAGTTACCTGCTCCCCAAGCGCTAATGCTGTGCGCATTACCCCGCGCCGTACCGGTAGGACTCCGGCTTTGATTAGATCGCCTGTACTGATGAGGCCCTGCAGGTGGTTGTTCTGATCGGTCACGGGTAATGCCCTGAAGGGAGCTTCAAGCAGGAGCGCGACAATATGGCTTACTGGCGTCTCGGGTGAGGCTGTTGTTACACTTGTTTCCATGATGCGCTCAATGGGCAGCTTCGTTGGCAGGCCGCGTGAGCGCGCATGGGTATATTGGAGGACATCGACTTCCTGCAATGTAATGAGCCCACCGCTAAGCATTTCCTGGATAAAAGGGAGTAAGCGCCGAAGCCGTTCTGGCTGATCGACCACTTGAATAACTAGCGAGGCATCAGATGACCAGGACCAGCTTTGCTGCTCGTGCAAGCGTGCTCCTGCTCCATAGCCCGCGATGGCCCGCGTTACTGTTGCGCCAGCACAGCCGCGCTCACGCAACAGATGAATAAGCGCTACATAAGTCGGCTGCCCGTGCCACTGATCGGATTCGCCAAGATAGATGGTCAGGGCCTGCGCTTTGCCCTGACGTAGCAAACTCATGACCGGTTCTCCTTTGCTTGAGAGCGTTTTGCACTTCGGGTGCCAATTACTGCAGCATTGTCAACTTGTGAAATATTATGCCTTTTCCTTATTTTATCCAGCTCTACTATTGATGCGGAAATAACCTGCCCTTCTGCTAGCATAGCACAGCGCGCAAGATGGTTCTCTCTATCGATTTTTTTGGAGAATCTTAATCTGGCTTTGCGCGCTGAATATGCCTGGCGTTGCTCTTACAAAGCAAAGCTGATCTATTCTGTATTGCGGCATAAAGTAGCGTCTGGTAGCTCTTCTTATATTGGAAGACATAGGCAATATACCGCGAAGTGCTGGCACCCTGGCAATCAGGGAAACGGGAGGAGTAATTATGATTCCGTGAGTAGGCATTATCGTTTGTTTAACCCATCTGAGCATGGAAAAGGCGCGGCGCAAAGCTCTTCCAATATTACAGAGATAGGCGCTACTCCAACTTCAACAATGAGGAGGAGTTAGCGTTTCTGGTTTCTTTATGTTTAAGAGCAAAAAAGTTCCGATAGAAAAATAAAGAATGTGGAGGTATTTGCTATGCGATATGCTCTCGTTGCGCCTTTGGTGGCTCCGCTACGTGAACCGCATATTGGTGGCTCGCAGGCGCAGTTTGCCGATCTGGCTCAAGCGCTCTGTGCGCGCGGGCATGAAGTGACGCTCTTTGCTCACCATGATTCTGAGGTTCCTGGCGTTGATCTAGAACGTATCAATGTGCCAGCCAGCGTGCAGCCTACTCTCTTTTCGGGTGAGCAGCAAGATGAGGCTGTAGGAAAGCTGACGCAAACTCGGCTTTTTTTTGAGTGTTTCTTGCGCCTTCAGCAGCGTAGAAAAGAGTTTGATCTCGTCCATATTCAATCCTTTGATTGGCCGGTCTTTGCTTTTAGCCAGTTTCTCTCTGATGTGCCGGTTATGCATACGCTACAGATAGCGGCGATTGATCCCGATATCAATCAGGTCTTGCATCTGCTTCATCAGCATGGCCATCCTCTAACCCTTGTAACAGTTTCGCAGGCGTGTGCTCGAACCTTCGCCGAGTTCACTTCAATAGATGAGGTTATCTATAATGGGGTCAACTGCCAAAGCATCCCATTTATGAAGGAAGTTCCCAGCGATGCTCCGCTTCTCTTCGCCGGACGGCTCGCGCCGGAGAAAGGGGTTGAAGAGGCAATAAAAATTGCTTTACAGGCTGGCAGACCTCTGCTGCTTGCGGGAGGCATCTATGATCAGTGCTATTTCCAGCAGATAATACGGCCGCTTCTCAGGCAGCATTCGCGTCAGCTAACCTATCTGGGACAGTTAGACCGTCCCTCACTCTGGAAACTTATGGGGCAGGCTCGGGGACTACTCTTCCCGATTCAGTGGGAGGAGGCCTTTGGTTTGGTGCCGGTCGAAGCTATGGCGGCCGGTACGCCCGTGATTGCCTTCAGGCGTGGCGCCGTTGAGGAAACTATTCTGCAGGGAGTGACAGGCTTTCTGGTTGAGCCAGGTGATTGTATGCAGGCCGCTGCTCTTGTGGAGAAGCTTTCTTCGCTGCGGCGAACAGATTGCCGCCAACATGTGGAGAGTCGTTTTTCGCTTGTGCGCATGGTGGATTGCTACGAGCAGTTATATGAGCGGTTGCGAATGCAGAGAGGCGAATATGAGCGAGAAGGATCAGGCGTATGATATAAAAGCTCACCTATTCGTTTGAGGCTGCGATTGGAAAGGAGCAAATATATGACTGTTCTCCTACAATATTCAGCAGAGTCAGATAGGGCCATTACTTCTGCCGAACTTGTCAGCTGGCTGAAAAAGGCGCACTTCCACTTAGAGCCGGCTATGCAGGAAGTTTGTGATCTTCTCTTGCAGACTAAAATTACTTACAGCTTCTCGGCAGTGGACGGGCAAGATGCTCTTATGGCTGGATTAGAAAAAGGCTCTCAAGCTCTGCACGCGTGTCGCCAGAGGCGGGAGGCGTTTAACATGCTCTTTGGCTCCTGTATCGGAGATCCCTATGAAAATACCTTGGAGCGCTGGTCTGATCAGCTAACGGAGTATGAGCGGAACGTTTATCGAAATATCCAATCCCTCTGGCAGAATGCGGATATTGTTTTTACTGCTCTGGCCCAGACTGAAACCTTGCTTGCTGTGGATCAGCAAGCACGAGATGTGGAGCAGTGGTATGAGCAGTTTTTTGGCCTATTCACACCTGAAGGTTTTCAGCGGTCTCACGAGCCGCTAGAGATTCTTGCCTCCTGTATCCCTTTTCTGCAAGGCATCGTCGCGCAAGGGCATTTACCGCTCGATCCGGGGGCCGATTATTCCTTCTATAGAACACTAAAGCGAGGGCCAAAAAAGCATGGTGCGTTTAGCCATATTCTCCAGTGGCTTATCCTGTTGATTGTCCCACGTACGAGCATTAGCCGGCGGGGTGATTTGCTGGGTGATCTCTATAAGAAGACAGGACAGATCCTGGCCAGGGATACCCGAGAGCCTACTCATACAGCCTTGTGGACGACATTAGCAGACTTGCCAGCTAGCCAGGGCATACGGGTCGATGCAACGATGCCACAAGGAATCATGGTGCTTGTGGATGCTTGTTTCCCGCAAATTCAATGGCTTGAGTGCGAGATCGAAGTAATATATCTGGCCCAACTTAAGGAGCAAGGAGTATATGTTTATCCCTCACTGGGATCGAAATATATATAGACAGCGAGCTATTCTTGCCTTCTTTATACTGATGCTAGAAGAAATTTGTTAGAGATTTGCATGGCTCCGGTTCCTCATCTGGCATGCCGATTCTCTTTTTTCTTCTTTGACTGACAGATTGGAAAGGAGCGTGAGGAGATAAGAGATTAAGTCGGATAGAAATATGCTCTACGCCAATATAAGCTTTACAGAAGCCAGCTTTTTCACTTTAGGAGAGAGAGGACGTCAGTAGTCTGCTGCAAACAGTATTTGCCCTTTTTCACAGGCAAAACCAAGGGATGTCCTGGCTCTCGTTTCTTCTTAGAAGGAGGAGAGGAGCGTCATGGTGGATGAAATTCTCCGTCCTACCACGCCACGCGTAGACTATGATACGTTAGTGCGTCTGGGTCGTGAGCTACTTGTCGCTATTGGTGAAGATCCGCAACGGGAGGGAATCCAGGATACACCACGTCGCTGGGCAGATTGGTGGCGCGAATATATTGAATATGAACCAGGCACAACAGATACCAGCTTCACTTCTACCAGGGCTGGTCAACTGGTGTGCATATCGGGCATTCGAGTCTGGACACTCTGTGAACACCATTTGCTCCCGTTCTGGTGTGACGTTGCGATAGGATACCTGGTCAACGAGACGGTCTTAGGGCTTTCCAAGTTCGCACGTATTGCTCACCATTGTGCTCATCGCCTCCAACATCAAGAACAGCTTGGCCAGCATATTGCTGATATGGTCAGTCAGATGGTGCAAACCGATGATGTCGCTGTATGCTTACGTGGAGAACATCTTTGTATGATGATGCGCGGAATCAAGACTCCCGCGCTCATTACTTCGACAGTAATGAGCGGCGCTTTTGAGCGGGAGAAAGAACTTCAATCCCAATTTCTCCATCTTGTGGCCCCTCATTTTTAGGCAGTTTTAAGCTGCACAATATATCCTTGGCGTTTATCTCAGGATCGGCATATCCAAACTCAGGGCTAAAGCTCTCGGGTTTGAATATGCTGCTGTTCCGACAAGGCTACCTCGTCAAGTCCTTCTAGAAATGTCATAGAGGAGATCGCCAGGAAGAGCTTCAACGTGTTAAAATGCACGGCGGGAATACAGGCGAGTGAATTTATGAGGCTTGCTAATTCTCTGCTCCAACAGCAAAATTTCCCGAGGTTAAGGAGACCTGGATGAAAGCGTCTTTCTGGTTCGTAGCGCTGACTGCGCTTTTTGTGACCTGTTTGCTTACTGCGAATATTCTTGCCGTTAAATTGATAACTATCTTTGGATTTGTACTTCCAGCCGGCGTAATTGTCTTTCCTTTAAGCTATCTTTTTGGCGATGTGCTTACCGAGGTCTATGGATATAAAGCGGCGAGATCGGTTATCTGGCTTGGTTTCTTTTGCAACTTGCTGGCTGTCATTGCCTTCTATCTTGGTGGTATTATTCCAGCCGCTCCCATCTGGCAGGATCAAGGCGCATATAACGCAATTTTGGGCTTTACCCCTGTTACGCTTCTTGCCTCGTTTATCTCCTATATTATAGGTGAGTTTACTAATGCCTTTGTGCTGGCCAGATTAAAGATTGCTACGCAGGGGCGCTGGCTCTGGCTGCGCACGATTGGTTCAACC
This sequence comes from Ktedonosporobacter rubrisoli, assembly GCF_004208415.1. GTDB lineage: Bacteria > Chloroflexota > Ktedonobacteria > Ktedonobacterales > Ktedonobacteraceae > Ktedonosporobacter > Ktedonosporobacter rubrisoli. The sequence continues at coordinate 2,790,295 of NZ_CP035758.1, forward strand.
TTGATTGGCGAGGGCCTGGATTCTCTGATCTTTATTAGTATTGCGTTTTGGGGGCGAATTCCAACCTCGCTCCTGCTTACCACCATTCTGACGCAGTGGGCTTTTAAGGTGCTCTACGAGGTCGTTGCTACGCCTTTAACGTATGGTATTGTAGGCTTTCTAAAACGGCAGGAGCAATCCGATATCTACGACTATCATACTAACTTTAATCCGTTTGCCTTCTCTCTTCAGACCCAGAAGGAAAAGTAGCGTAGCTTCATACAATACGAGGAAGAATTTGCAAATGCCCATGTACAGTTTTTGTGGGGATACGCCGATGCAAGCTCAGGAGGCGCTTGCATCGGGACGAAAGTCAAGAGGAAAGCGTACTATCTCGCTCAACACTGAAGATAGGATGCGAGGAGGTGGCTACCTGTATTGCCACCTCCAGGCGTAATCTGTGAGCCGCTTCACAGTAGGGTTCAACCTTAGCGGGCATTTCGTTGGCTATCTCGTTCCGGTGATAGCCCTTTCACCTGCCTTAGATAGGCTTATCTTAGTAAGATGAGCCTCGCACCTTTATGGGAGAGATGCGCAATGCCACCGGGTACTTCGCGGCAAACTGCTCCGGCGAGCCAAATTCGCTGGTCATCCAGTGACGATATTTCGCAAGATAAAGCTGGTGTTGATCAGCTGGAAGCTCTGCCGTGCTGAGCTGAGCATGGCCGGCAAAGACGATGATGCCAGAGCCGATCGGGTAGCCATTAAAATGCAATGCCACCTGGGAATTCTGGCGCACAAAATCCAGGCGTCTGGCATGAGCCAGATTATAGACCAAAAAATTGGCTGCAGCCTCATCCCACCAGAACCAGACTGGAGCTGGCTGAGGCATCCCGCGCGTATCTACCGCCGTAAGCCATATGAGATACTCGTCTTGCAGGCGGCTCCGTACACTTTTCCCAAAGAATGTATTGTCATCCGGAAGCTGAAAGGTCATTTTCTCTAGTCCTTTATTTCTTTAGAAATCGTTCTCATTCATTTCAGGAAAGGCGAGGACGAATGATGTCCTCGCGTTCTCCGTGATACTCGCCGGCTTGACACAAGCATACCATTGAGCTATCTTTATGACAAGAACGCACAAAAAAGATAGGTACTCTCCGGGAGGAAAGTATGAGTATACACGTAGAAGACCGCTTCTTTCAGTGTCCGGTCGATGCTGGACTGGCGCTGATGGCTGGAAAGTGGAAGCCGCGTATATTATGGAAATTGTATCGTTACCAGACCATGCGCTTTAGCCAGTTTAAACGCATGCTACCTGATATCACTGATAAGATGCTCTCTCAGCAGTTACGTGAACTGGAAGCTGATGGGCTGATTACGCGGAAGGTCTATCCTGTGGTTCCTCCCAAAGTCGAGTATACACTTTCCACCTTTGGCAAGACGCTTGAACCAGTGATCGCGGCCATTGCGACCTGGGGCGAAACGCATGAGCAGGAGATTCGAGCGCATTTAGAGCCACACGACGTTACTCCGTAAGAGAGATTATCTGTGCATGTCGGTCCATAGTTAATTTAGGGTTCTGTTAAGTTCAGCGAGCCAATAGGTTCCATCTTATCAGGCAAACCCATTGGCTCTGTCGGGAGCTTCCGCGAGATTGGCTAATCTTCTCTCCTTCAACCATCTTCTTCACGTACTCTTTAGCTATGCAATCTCGCCGCAGCTCGTGTGAAAAGCGCCGGGAGCATATGTTGCAAGGTAGTTGTTTCCGGCTATTTAAAAAGGGGCGATCGAACTATGATCCTACGGGGCAACCATAGCGCGCTGTAATGCTGGATGAGTGATCCAGCGCTCCTCACTAAGATACTTCCAGCCTCCATCTGCAAGCATGATGACTAAATTGCCGCGCTGCATAGCTTCTGCTGTACGTAACGCTACTTCCAGGACGGCTCCGCTGGAAGGACCGGCCAGAATGCCCTCTTGCTCCTGGAGCTGCCGCGTTCGGCGCCAGGCATCCTGACTTGAGACCAGTAACCTGGCATCAAGCATTGAAGTATCGAGAACGGGAGGGACGAACCCATCGGCAAGATTGCGCAGTCCCTGGATGCTATCGCCCTTGATTGGTTCAGCCGCGACGATGCGAATCGCTGGATTGTATTGCTTGAGGCGGCGAGCAACACCCGTGAGCGTTCCGCCGGTTCCCAGTCCACCTACGAAGACATTGATATCTGGCAGATCTTTGATGATTTCTGGAGCCGTCGTTTCGTAATGGGCGGCTGCATTTGCCTGATTGCCATATTGATAGAGCATCACATAGCGCGCGTCCTGCTCCACCAATTTTTGCGCCAGGCGCACGGCTCCATTGCTCCCGGCTGCTCCTGGCGAAGTGATGATTCCGGCTCCATAGAGCTCAAGGAGTCTGCGTTTATCCTGGGTGCCCTTGTCGGAGATTACTGCAGTAAAGGCGTAGCCCTTAAGCCTGGCAACGAGGGCGAGCGCTACCCCAGTATTACCGCTAGTCGGCTCTAATAGGATCGAGCCCCGCATGAGGAGATGCTGGGTTTCGGCCTGCTCGATCATCTTTTTGGCGATGCGATCTTTGATGCTGCCCGAAGGATTGACTCCCTCCAATTTAGCAAAGATATGCAGTCCTGGACGCGGGCTAAAGCTTTTTAGCTCAACCAGAGGTGTGTTGCCAATCGTTTCTAGAATGTTTGCAAAACGCATTGCTTGCTCCTTATTTAGCTGTGGCGAGAGACAAGTGTGTGGCCGGCACTTATGGTTTCGTCGATAATTGTATGCATATCGGCTTCCGTGGACAGATAGTTTACGAGGCAGGCGCGCAATACTTCTTTGCCTTGCAGTTGCGTGCTGGTAAGAAAGGCCTTACCACGCTGCTGGATCTCGTGCGCAAGAGCCTTGTTCAAGTGGTTAAGTTGGGTAGGCTGGCTGCGCAGGTGAGCAGGCGCGTAGCGGAAACGTACGATGCTGAGTGGTTCGGCGGCGATTAACTCTAATTCGGGCTCGTTTTTGATACGCTCAGCAAGCAAACGGGCTAGCTGATTATTATGGGCAATCGCGCGGGTCAGCCCTGCCCGCCCGGCTGAACGTATGATGGCCCAGACCTCCAGGGCCCGGAAACGCCGTGTGCGCTGCAGGGTGTATTCCGATAGCCAGGGATCATGCTCACCTGGTCCGGGTTGGGTGACGCTGAAGGCGTCGCGCAATACAGCGCCGTTTCTTACCAGGGCGCAGCCGCAATCGATGGGCACTGAGAGCCATTTGTGCTGATCGGTGGCCAGCGAGTCTACGCGCTCTATACCTTTATAGAGATGGGCAACTTGCTCATCGAGGATGCCAAAGGCTCCATATGCTCCATCGACATGAAGCCAGAGCCCTTGCTCGGCACATAGATTGGCCAACTCGTCAAGGGGATCAATCGCTCCCGTTTCTACGGTACCAGCAGTGGCAGCAACGCAGAAGGGACGCAAGCCAGCCGCGCGGTCCTTGTTGATTTGCTCACGTAAGCGCTTTACATCCATTTGTAAGGAGGGAGTCGAAGGGATAATGTGGATGGAATTGCGACCCAGGCCCATTGCCTCCACAGATTTCCGCACACTGAAATGGCCCTGGTCGGACTGATAGAGAACGAAAGGCTTATGCATTCCCTGCAATCCCTCAAGACGCACATTCCAGCCATCTGCTTGTGCCGCCCATTGCCGGGCTGCCTGCAAACAAGTGAAATTGGCTTCGGAGCCGCCACTAACAAAAACGCCTGCACTGCCTTCTGTGGGGAAGCCGCACAGCTCCATAATCCACTGCACGACGCGCCGTTCTAATTCCTGGCCGGCGTGCTCGCCTATACCACAATTAGGATTCATAGCTGCGGCAAGAGGTTGTACCAGAATGCCCGCATGGGCTGGCGCGGAATTGATCCAACCGGCGAAGCAGGGATGTCCATTGCCCTGGGGATAGGGCAAGATCATCTGCTGGAGAAAGGTGAGGGTCTGCTCAAATGGCTCGCCCTCCGCAGGAAGCTCCTGTTCCCTTAACGCTTTGCGCACATCATCAGGCATAGCCTGCCATACGGGACGCTCCCGAATATCGCTAAGATACGCTGTCACGGTATCCATAATCCGATAGCTCAGCGCTTTGAGCTGCGCCTCTTCAAGGGAAAGCCCTGTTGACGTTTTTGTGATCCGGTTTGCTGCTCTATCTTCCATACATTTCTCCCTGCTGCTTTCTACTTTAAGGCTCAAATATCTTTATCTGTTGTGCTTATGAGTAGGGCTTCTCTGGCCGATTTATAGATCTTGCTAAGATTAGCATACACATTGTTGCTGAAAAATCAGTGGTCTTACCTGAAATTTTGCTGAATAGAAACACGATGAAATGGCTTACGGCTTATTCCGGTGAGGTATCTTTATCCTAAGATAATGTTTTTTCTTGAAATATGTTTGCTTGTTGCTTTTCTTGTGTATATGTTATAGGCTATTATGTCGGAGGAAGAAAAACCGTTATCCCGGGTGCGTTTTTCAGATGTCTTTTGGAGGAAGGAAAAGTTTAGTGGCACTCTTCATTTTGTAACAGGTTGTGCAGAGGAAAGGTTTATCGTGGTAGCATCCAGTCAATTTGAACCAGGCGCGAGCGTACGTATCTCTGGCTATGGCCCATTTCGAGGATTACGAGGCATAATTCGTAAAGTTGACCATATACCATATCAACAGTATCTTGACGAACCCCACAAGTTTTATCTTATCGACCTGCAAGGAGCCTATATCAAGGAACCTATCTGGTTTGAGTACGATGAAGTAGAGCCTTCTGCTTCATATGAATGGGAGGAGCGCATCCCGGCCGGACAGATTGCTTGAGGTAAGTATTATTCTTGCGAGGTTATCCTATTTGGAAAATCGCGAGAGGGGCAATAATGGCAAGGATTGCCTGTGGGCATACCTATAAGCCAGACGTCCTTCATACAAGGTCAAGGTACAAGCCAGCTACCCTCGCGCGATCGGGCGACACTTATCGTCGCCCGATCCCTATGGATGCCCGATTATTAATGCCCTACGTGGTTTTAGCAGGAAGCTTAAATAGATCATCTATGCGAATCAGCTGGCCAGTGCGCATGGCTTCGTTAGCCGCGATACCAACCAGGGCTGACGCGGCCCCATCGAAATGTGAAGCCGCCCGCTTGAAGGGATCGTTTGGGGGATCAGGTGAGAATAGCTGCCCCAATAAAACAGGGTCTGCGCCTCCATGCCCGCCCTGGGCGGCAGGAATATCCACATCATAGGGCGTGCCAAACATCGGGTAGGCTCGAATGCGCGCCGACTTGAATGCTCCCTTGCTGGCGCTTGAGGCAGCTCCGCCATCTCCTTGGAGATGATTGATATTCTCCACAACATCAAGCTCTATGCGCCCTCTGGTTCCTGTAATCGCCACGCGCAAACCTTCCCAGGGAGAATAGGCAACCAGACAATAGGAGAGCAGCGCGCCGCTGCGATAGCGTACGCAGACGCACATGGTATCCTCAATAGTGATTGGCTCGCCAAAGACATTGCGGTCGCGCAAATATCCAGTTTCCTCTTCTGCCTCTAAATAGAGCCCACGAAACGCCTCATTCTTATCGAGGGTAAGGGCAAAGGGATCGTTGGCAGCTTCCGAAACCCCGGTATAGCGCTGATAGGTATAGTGCTCTCCTCGACTCTCTGCATTAGCCCGACCATAGAATTGTAGATCGCCCAGGGCAAAGACTTCGCGAGGATAGGCATCAATCCACCAGTTTACCAGATCGAAATGATGGGAGGCTTTATGGATGAGCAGGCCGCCGCTATTCTGCTTTTCCCGATGCCAGCGCCGAAAATAATCGGCCCCATGGCTGGTATCAAGCATCCAGGAGAAATCGACTGCCAGTGGCTTGCCCACCACTCCCTGCATTACCAACTCGCGAAAGCGCGTGTAAGCTGGCGCATAGCGATAATTAAAGCTAACACGTAAGGTGTGGCCGCTACGTTCAACTGCCTGCATGATCGCTTGCAGCTTCGTGATATCGGTTGTCATCGGCTTTTCGGTAAGGACATCGCAACCAAGCTCCATGGCACGCACGATATAGATATGATGTGTGCTATCCATCGTTGTTACGATTACCGTATCAGGTTTTGTCTGCTCGATCATTGCCTCAAATTGATCGGCATGAAAGATCGGCAGCGGCTGTAATCCGGCATGAGTTTGTACATATTGGTTATACCAATCCATACGTACCCGGCTGATGTCACAGAAGGCGACAAGCTCTGCAACATCGCGATAGGTTGTAGTCAACGCATCGATAAACATACGGGCACGCGATCCAGTGCCCACAAGTGCATAGCGTTTTTTGTGCATCTTTTTGCCCTTTAACGATCCTTGAGCTACGATGAGCTTTGATTTTGCCCACAGAATACTGTGGCTGTTAATTATCTTACCAAACCGCTCAAGGTGGGCTTTAATCTGCCGCGCTCTTGACAAGCTTATTTTAACAACGTTACACTTTTCTTGCACTGATAGTTCTCGGAAGGTCCTTTCTTCTTGTCTATCATTACTATGAAAATCGGGATACCTTCGAATGCAGGTTTACTATGGAACAAGATCACTCAAAGCGTCCCCGAGAAGTGTATTGTGAGGACGTGACAGATGAGGTTGTTGCTTCCTGGGCCGAGCAAGGTTACACGTTAGCTTTTGCTGAAGAAGTTATGCGCTATAATCTCTCGCAGGGCCTTCCCCGCGTCGTTGTTCCGTTTGAGGTGTCGTATCTTGCCTGGGAAGCTGCGCACATTCATGATTTTTTTTCACTCTATGTCGCCTCATTTCGTGAGCGGCCAGGTTTTCCTGAATGGGATGAGGCCTGCTGGCTTCAGTGGGTCTCTGACGATCCTGCATTCAGGGCCGATTTATCCTTTCTGGCCCTGGTGCAGGGTCAGGCGGTTGGATTTATTACCAATGCTGAAGATGAAGAGGAGCCGGCGCGGTGTGGCTATCTGATTCAAGTAGGGATTCATCCCAAGTGGCGGGGGCGGAGGCTGGGCACTGTTCTGATTACTCATGCGTTGCAAGCGTGGCGAGCTGTGGGCAGAGAGGCAGTGCTTCTCCATGTGAATGTCAATAACCCTGGCGCAATTCGGCTCTATCAGCAGCTTGGGTTTGTCTGCATCCGACGTAGGGGAAAATTTATTGAGCAGATGAAATAAATCCTTGACTGACAACGATCTCCCTTTCTTCAAGGGCTACCTCTGCTTCGTCAGTTTCCTGCTGGGATTTATGCCTCACGTAATTGCATATCGCGCCACAAACACTTGAGTGCTTTTGCAAGAGCACGTGAGCGTTAGCATCACAAACACTTGAGTGCTCCTAAAAGGACACGCAGGGGTTCGCCTCTGGGTAGTGTCTCTGGCATGCTAATACCTGTTATGTTGGAAGTATCATGATCTTCCAGCGCCTATATCATCAGGCAAAGAGAGGAAAATAGCATGGCCAATGAGCAAAATTTTTCTGACCACGTGCACGAACGGCAGTTCACGGCAACTTCTGCCGCTAAAGATGATTTCGCCAGGTCGTCCCATCCTCATATTTGGCGGACGTTTGTCAGAAGACTGCTGAAAGGAATTGCCGTGCTACTCATTCTGGGTATTTTAAGTATTACAATCCTGCTCGGCTATCTTTGGAATGAGCACCGGACAGCTATTACGCTGCCAGCGCCCAGCGGCTCTTTCGCGGTCGGTCGTACTATGTATGACTGGACTGATCATTCGCACACTGACAGCCTTGCACCGGTCGCCGGTCAGAAGCGCGAACTTGTGGTCTGGATATGGTATCCTGCGATCCCTACGAAATCATCTAAAACAGTGGATTATCTGCCCGCACCGTGGCGAGCTGCGCTTGCGCGCTACCAGGGTGTAGTAGGCAGTACCTTTTTGGCGCGAGATCCTGCGCAGGTACATGCACATAGCATCAGTAACTCGGAAGTATCGCCGGCTCAGCGAACGTATCCGGTTGTTCTCATGAGATCCGGCATAGGCGCATTTGCCACCGACTATACCACCCTGGCCGAAGATCTGGCGAGTCACGGCTATATCGTTGTGGGAATGGATGCGCCGTATAGTACCAGCGTTGTTGTTTTCTCAGATGGTCGAGTGGTGACGAAAACAGACGCGGGGAATCCAGGCGATGCCGATCTTCCGGTTGAGGAGCAAGATCGCCTCGCTAACAATCTTATCTCTATTTGGAGTACTGACACCAGCTTTGTTCTCAGTAAATTAGACGAACTCAATCGTTCTGATCCATCCGGCACCTTCACGCATAGGCTCGATATGCAGAAAGTCGGGATCTTCGGACACTCCTTTGGCGGAGCAACAGCGGCCCAGTTTTGCCACGATGATAGCAGATGCAAGGCGGGAATTGATCTTGATGGGGCTCCATACGGAAATGTCGTTCAACAAGGTCTTCATCGCCCCTTTATGTTTCTGCTGAGCGATCATGGCGATCCCACGGATGCGGAGAGCCGCGCGATTCTTAGCCATATCCAATCAATGTACCGCAGCCTTCCCCCTGATGAACGGTTCTGGGCGAGCATCCGTGGCACCAGCCACTTCAATTTCAGTGACCAATCTCTCCTCAAGGATAGCACGCTCTCCAGAGTAGTCGGGGCGGTTGGTTCTATTGACGCGCGGCGTGGACTCTCAGTTATCGCAGGCTGCAGCCTGCAATTCTTTGATCACTATCTCAAGGGCAATGCTGACGATGTGACGAAAAATGTGTCGCAACTTTATCCTGAGGTGCAGTTTGAAGCACGTTAAATCTTTTCTCTGATGCCACCTTGCAAGTCTGATCATCTCTTGTAAGTGAAAATCCTAGCAGGAAACTAGTGGGGACAGTAGAACTATCCCGGCCAACGCGCTGCTTAAGGAAAAAGAGAACCCATCTATCTGTCCTCTCAGTTCCTTTCCCTTATCGGGATCTCTCGGCCTGCAGCAGGCGGGCAACGGCAACCAGGTCGAATATAATGGCCATCTGCTCTATACCTATATCGGCAATATGTCTCCTGGACAGGTCACAGGGCACAATGTAAACAATTGGTTTGTAGCTGCGCTGGCTTTATCCTGACAATCTCGCTGAGAAGAACAGGGGCCGAGGTGAGGATTATGCCTGTTAGCTGCCCCAGCAGGTTTTTGACTACGAGAAGATGAATGAAAGATGAATTACTCTGCCTCCTTTTGTCATTGCCCTGTCATTTTCGCACGCTATACTGCTACTACAGTTTCAAAAGTTTTCAGAAAACCTGGCGAACTGAAGCATAAAATTTTTGAGGAGCGTTGCGTTATGGCGAAATACAGACAAAAAATAGGCTGGAGTCTGCTTATACTTCTCATTCTGGGAATTGGCATAGGTATGATTTCTCCCTATGTGCGCCTTGGCCCGGCCCAGAGTAGAATAGCCTTAGACCCATCTTTTCCTATACTCTATGTAGTACTTGTGATACATATATTCCTTGCCTTTCTTGCACTTATCAGCGGCCCTTTTCAATTCATTAAAGGATTGCGCCAGAACTATCGCACTATACATCGTTATATCGGGCGTATCTATCTGAGCTGCGTATTGATCAGTGGTATAGCCGCTTTTGTTGTTGGGCTCACTAGTAATGATTTTACACGCCAGACCGCTTTTCTCATGTTAGATGTACTCTGGCTTCTCAGTGCTTTCAAAGCATATCGCGCTATTCGCCAAAGAAAAATAACTCAGCACTATACCTGGATGGTACGCAACTATGCACTTACCCTGGTAGCGGTTGTGGCTCGTATTATTGTGCCTTTGAGTATTCTTGTGCGCGTACTCCGTGGCCAGCTTTCTCTTCCTATTAATATCAGTCAGGTTCTGGACACAACGCTTGGAGCAGGCATCTGGCTTGCGCTGGTACTAAATCTTGTGTTAGCTGAGTGGTTGATTTTGCAAAAAACTGTACGAGGACAAGGCGATGATAGGAAAATTGCAGGGCGCACTATGAGCAAGCAGATGGATGAAATCTCTCTTTAAAGAAGTATGAGCTCTGGCTGATTGTCGCAAACAGCGCTCTTTGGACTGCAGCAGCGATGGCTGCTAGTATTGGCCCTCTCTGGCAGGCGCAGACGCCGCAAGGAGTAGGGCAAGAGGAAAAGTGACTTGCCTGTACTCCTTCGTGTACTACCAGGGCATCCAATTGGGATACCCTGGTGTGCACAAAATTCGGGACCTCCTGCAGTGCTAAAGGCGAATGCATATCTTGCCAAGATATCCTCCCTGTTCCATATAGCGAAAGGCTTCGGGCGCATCTTCAAAAGAGAAAGTTTGATCAATAACCGGATGCAGGTGATGCAAAGCAATGGCGCGGTTCATGGCCTCAAAGGCTTCGCGATGTCCCGCGTTGGCTCCCTGAAGACGGACCATACCTACGATGGCTTGGGCTATATCGATCTTGGCGATGCGCTGCCCTAAAAAACCGACAAGGCTAATTTGACCTCCGTATGCTACGGCCTGGAGCGATTGGGCGAGATCTCCTACAACTTCAATCAGATAATCGGCTCCATATCCTGCGGTCAGATCTCGAACGCGAGCTGCCCACGCGGGAGTCTTCTCTGTATTGATTACTTCATCGGCACCGAGAGCGCGCACCCGCTCAAGCTTCTCATCGCTCCTCGATGTCACAATCACGCGCGCGCCGGCCAGCTTGGCAAACTGTAGGGCAAACAGCGAAACTCCGCCCGTTCCTTGCACAAGAACTGTCTCGCCGGCCTTCAATTGTCCTCGGGTAAACAGCTCACTCCAGGCAGTAGTGGCGGCACAGGGCAAAGTTGCTGCCTCCTCATCGCTTAGATGAGCTGGAACCAGAACTACTCCTTCCTCGTTTAGCACCGCATATTCTTGTAATAAGCCGTCAAGTGGGCCTCCTAACGTAGATTGGCGGATAGCCGGGCTCGCATTTCCTGCTATCCATTTTTGGCGAAAGATTCCTGCAACCCGGTCTCCGACCTTGACGCGTTGTACTGCGTGGCCTACAGCAACTACTTCGCCAACTCCATCGGAAACCGGAACAAGTGGAAATGCAATAGCTGCTGGATAGTGCCCGTGCATAATTTGTATATCACGAGCATTGAGCGAGACAGCTCGTACTCGTATCAATACTTGATCTCGTGCTGGCTGAGGAATGGGACGCTCGGTAAGGCTAAGGGCTGTTCGATCCGTGGATTGCTGTATCTGGTACGCCTGCATGGCAATATCTCCTTGTCAACAATGTGCAGCAAAATCTTTCCCTGCATACCTCTCAATCCGCTTGCGAGGTATGCGGCTATAATGTACTTTAGTATAGAAGGAAGACTTACACCTTGTAAGGAGGAACCGAAAAGTGACATGGTTACCAATAGTAACCATTGTTCCCGGGGCCGGAGATCACTTGAGTCCCCAGGTAGTCTGGAAGAATACCACAGCACAAAAATCTTCTTGCTCCATCTCGGAAAGTGCACGTGTATAAAGAATATCCAGTTCTTGCTGAGTTGTCACGCCCATACGTAACGCAAAGGGTTGGAACAATTTGAGCCCGGCTTGCCAGTTTTCATACATAACGCGGTGGGCGGGCATGCCTGCCGAATAATTGATAAGCCTTACTTGCTGCTGAAGCTGTTTAAAGCCAGCTTGCTGAAGTAAGCGTGCCTGGACGGCGGTAATGCCATAGATGTCTCCATGCTGGCTAAAACACTGTCCCGCCGCTCTGTACGCCTCAATTCCCAGATGATTGCACATGGCCAACGCAGCGCTTGTCGTGGTTCCCATGTTCTCCATTTCTGTGCTACATATGATTCCGCCTGGACGCAGGAGGCGAAAGCATTCCTGGAGCATCTGGGGCCAGGCACTCGTGGTCAAGAAAGGTGTGGCCAGACGCATATGGACCAGATCCAGGCTTGCTTCTGCCAATTTGAGTGGCGCCCTGGCATCCATAACATCAAAACTCACATTGCTCAGGCCCTCGTAACTCGCACTATCTCTGGCATAAGCGATCATCGTTTGACTGATGTCGATGCCTTGTACCTGAAGATGAGGATAAAGACGAGCCATATGCAAGGTCCATTCCCCTGGGCCGCAGCCGATGTCGAGAAGGCGGTGAAACCTTGATAAATCAAGTTCTGCTGGCAATAATCCGATCTGCTCCGAAATGAGACGGGCTTGTTTGACTAGCCGAGCTATCTCTGCTATATTTTCGGGATTGATAGGATACTGCGTTACGTGTTGAGAAGCGTCCTGCTGATGTGACATGAATTCCTTTCCTTTCTGCCTGCTCCATTATTCAAAGAGGTCAGACTCAGCATAAGCCCAGTGCGTATGCCTCGTATTATGTATAACGAAGCGAGCAATTGGATAGGAAATTTAGGAATCGTTCGGCTGCTGCAGTGTTGTAGAAGTAATTCTTTTCTTGCTCATGCTTGTGTGATCGTTTACCTTTCCTGTCGGCGTTTTTGGGAGAAGGTGAGCGCGAGAGAAGCGTTTTGAAAAGCTACCTTCGCGCTCACTAATTTTCGCTGTGCGCTTAAGCGCGCTTCTCTCTCGGCTGATAGAAAAGAACTACTACGCCGGAAGGATGTGTTCTGCTGTCGACAAGTTTCAGCTTTACTTGATCCTTGATTCCTTGGAAGAAAGGCTTGCCCTGGCCTAAAATCACTGGATGGATTAAGAGCTGATATTCGTCGATCAGGCTAAAGCTGGTCAGAGTGCGTACCAGGCTGGCACTTCCATAGATAATGATATTTCGCCCTGGCTCCTGCTTCAATCGCTCGATCTCTGCAGGAACTACTTCTTTTACCAGGGTAGAATTGTTCCACTCCACGCTTTCAAAAGTTCTGGAAAACACAATTTTGCGCATTGCATTTAGCGTGCGCGCATAGGCTTTCTCTTCCTCTGGAGCGTCGGGATTGTTGGGGACATGAGGCCAGGAGCCAGCAAAACTTTGGTATGTTACACGTCCGAGCAAGAGGGTATCCGCCGAATTGACCAGATCGCTCTCGTACTTGCCCATCGCTTCATCATAACTTTCTCCTACCCAATCCATTTCGTTGTTTAGGCCAGCAATAAAACCATCGAGGGTGACCCACATGGTGCTAATAATTTTTCTCATACTCTTCTCCTTACCTCTACAGTTGTAATTGGATGGAGGTAGTATAGCTTATCTAAATGGGGCCGTCTTGTATAAAAACGGCATCTGCTCAGCGTGACTTTTGTAGAGAAGCTGAGCAGGCGTTTGGCCGATGAAGCGCACGAGTGAACGGGTCAGGTGTGGCTGATCGAAATAGCCAGCCTGCTCGACGGTATCAAGGATAGAGACGCCATGCTGTAATAGTGATGCGGCGCAGCGCGCGCGTTCGATCTGGCGCACGGCGTTCTGGGTTAGCCCGGTTACGCGCAGGAAGCGGCGCTGAATGGTACTCAATGAGCGCTCGTTCGAGCAACCCTGTAAAGCGTCATCTACAATTGGATCACGTGCGAGCAGGTCCTTACGTACCAGCCATTCGACAAAAGTCTCGGCGTTATTATAGTCAGGAAGCTGCCAGGTGAAGCCAGAAAGCGAGAAGAAATTTCGTGAAACCAGGGGGAGATCCGCACTTGAGTCAACGAGGGTACTGGTTGGGCGTTGGGGCAGAAATGTGCCAAGCTTGAAGAGAATGCCGATCCAGTCCCCATCTCCGGGGCAGTCACCGACTGGTGTAGATTTGGTTTCTGGTCCAAGCAGCGTCACCGTGGTTTTGCCGTGAAGCCTGCTTATTACCAGCTCACAGCGGCTCGCAGCAATTGAGCGAAAAGGGTCTGTGCCCTCGCTATGGCAGCGCCAGACCCTTTCAATAAAGGGCGAGTCAGATGGTCTATCCTCATCAAAGATAATCATGTTACATCCATTTTCGTTACAACACAGCAGTGCATTTAGCCAGCTGCTCATGCTATATTCTCGGTCTCGGCTGTTCCTCTTGTGAATAAACGTGAGAAGAGATTGGGCTTCTCGCAAGGGTTAAAAACTCTGCTGAAGTTATATATATGAAACCTCGCCACCGGATGGTTTACAAATCCCGGCAGTGACGTTGACTGATAACCTCTAAACGGGAGAGTATACCATTTCAGGGGGCAAGTGGAAAGTGATAACGATCGTTATTGCGCATACGCTTTGGAATGTCTTATTCCCTCTACTCTATCTACAGTGATGAGCATCTAGTACTACAGTGATACTTAACGAGGTATATGTGTTATGAAATGGCTTCTTAGGCTCCTACTTCGTAAGAGACTGTAATAGTGCAGTGATCCTGTGGAGCCACCTCACGTTTTAAGTGGTGCTGTAGTACTAGAGTCTGTTAGTGATTCAAATTCGCATCTTGGTCAGGGAGCACATATTTTTAGCCTCAATCGGCCTCAACACCTGTGCGTAGTTTCTTCATCTGATTGAGAACCTGGTATAATAACGTTTATGAAAAGAAAACCTATTGTTTATCTCATTTGTGGATTTATCGGCGCTGGTAAAACTACATTTGCAAAGAAGCTAGAAGAAAAAACTGGTGCAGTAAGAATCACAAAGGATGAGTGGTCAATTCGTTTCATTGGAAACGATCCTACAATCGATGGATATGAGGAATGGGATCGTAAAATTATCGGGTTATCAAGAGATATTGCATTTTATCTCGCTGAGAAAGGTATTGATGTCATTATGGACGAGGGGTTTTGGGCAAAAGAAGAACGAGATGAGTTGAGAAGGAAAATAGATGCAATTGGCGCTAAAGCGGTAATGTACTATGTTGAGACGCCGATAGAAACGATACGAGAAAGGATTGTGGGAAGAAACAATACTCTCACGAAAGACTCATTTAAGATTAGCCGAGAAATGTTGGATAATTATCTGATGTATTGGCAACCTCCTCGTGAAGATGAAGATTGCATTCTCGCCAGTGAGGTGAAATAAAATAGAGCAATTCCTATCTTTCTAAAAGCGTGAGGTGCAAGCGGAAATACTGCAAAGAGGTAACTGGTTGCCTTAATCGCTCCTCTACTGAGACGAGTCTATCGCAAAATAAGGCAAAAAGTAAGCTCGGTAAGAAGTGGTAGCTAGCAGTGGGAAGATTGCGGGAAAGCAGATTTGGCCGGTGTCTATAGAGATATTTCTGTCATAGTAGCGATTAAGGTGATGATTGTAGTGAGGAAGATGAGGTGCGCAAGAAGCTCAGAATAGTGGCCTATTCAGCTCCTTACGCCCAGCACCTGACGGTTTCGTGTTAAACGACTTTAAGCATCCTCAAGTGCATAGTGCAGCTGCACGACGCCATTACCGAGAGGCTTGAAATCCATCAACTGAGCCTTTTTGTATTTGTAGTTGTTCTGATCAAGCAAAAGGTTATATCCTTTGCCTTCCAGCACCGGAGCTATGTCGAAGATAAATTCGTCAACAAGCTCTTGCGCTAAAAAGGCATTGTGTAGTGCTGCTCCGCCAACCAGAAGAGCCCTTTGATGACCCTTAGCCTGGAGGTAGGCCAGGGCTTCTTTGGGCGAGGCTACGACCTGAGCGCCAGGAAGTTCTTTGGCACTCTGAGAGACGACCACGATGTCGAGACCGCTAAAAGGGCCTCCGCCGTTAGTGGCAAAGCTCTCGAACGTTTTGCGCCCAACGATAAAATTTCCAACGGCTCTCGCCTGGTTCACAAAATCGTTGACTGCCTCCGTCTTAGGAGGGTTCTCGGCGCTAGATTGTGCGTAGTTTCCATTTGCCGATAAGGTTGCCCAAAGGATCGTTTTCATGTTATTTTCTCCTCATGTTTTATTTGAATATTTCTTATGGCTACAGCTCTAGCCAGGGGTTGGCCACTATGAAACTTGTTTAGTTAGCTCACCGTTTCGCCTCTGAAGTATCTACTTTATGTCTTGCAGCCAACTGGCGATGGCCTTGCCAATCTCATCGGGAGAGTCCTCCTGTGGAGTGTGGTGGCCGCGTACGCTTACCGTGCGAAGCTGAGGCCAGGCGCGTTGAAGTGCCAGCTCGTTTGGATCATGTACACCTGGAATGGCCTGAATCAACAATTTAGGAACAGGACTTTGCGAGAGCCAGCGGGCGGAAGCCGTAACAATCTCCACGATTTCGGCAGGTTCACCATCAACTGGCAATTGGCGGGCCCAGGAGAGAGTAGGGCGTCGCGCTTCGCCAGGCCCGGCAAACGGGCGGCGATATGCGTTCATCTCCTCCTCAGTCAGCGTGCGCAGAATCGTTTTGGGCAGGTTGAACTCAATGAAGGAGTTTTGTTCAAGTACCATTTGCTCCCCCTGGGATGAACGCAGGGCCTGGAAACGCGAGCGCGCTATCTCCGGCATCTTGCTCCAGGAAGAGACTCCCGAAACTGCCTCCATGTAAGCGATACCGCGTACGGCATCGGGATGACGGCGCGCCCAGTCAAAGGCCAGAGCCGCTCCCCAGTCGTGCCCAACAAAAATGATACGTTCTCGTACGCCTAGCTTTTCGAGGAGTGCATCGAGATAGCGGCGGTGCTCGCCAAAGGTATAGGAGGCCGGGCCACTGTGGGGTAGCTTCTGCGAATCTCCCATGCCGATGAGATCTGGAGCAATAATGCGGCCAAAACTTTGTACGTAAGGCAGGATGTTGCGCCAGACATAGGAATAGGTAGGATTACCATGCAAGAAGACGATTGGATCGCCCAGGCCCTCATCTACATAAGCCATCTCTAATCCCAACACTGACTCTCGCTTTTTGTAATAGGGGAACGCTGCGCTTAACATGATGATGTATCCTTTCTGAACGCACCATGATGAATGGCGGTCCAATATCGCATGAGAAATGAAGTGATACCTCTGTCCGAATGGGGAGTAGATCTGGCTCAATTCACGCTTGCTCTGTATGCGCAAATAGGTCGATGCTCGATGGTAATTTGTGATCCACGCTCCCAGCGACAGAGATCAGTATAGCCTTCAGAAGGATGAAGCTGCGTCATCCTTGAGGATGATTAGTTGCATGATTCGAGGACAGCAGGAAATGGAGAGGTTATCTGCAGTGCTTAGATGAGATGCAGCTCATGCGCTACCGCGCTGGCGGCACTGCGATTGTGGACACCAAGTTTGCCATAGATGCTCTGGACCTGAGTGCGTACTGTATTGACCGAAACTACAAGCTCGCTGGCTATGTCTGCGTTTGAACGGTGCTGGGCCAGCAGGCGTAAGACGCGCTTTTCTTGAGGTGAGAGCGGTTCGAGTAAAGCTGTGCTCGGAGCCAGGGTGCCGTTCTGTGATTGGCCTGGAAAGGCACGCAAAATCGTACGTACAAAGGTAAGCAATGGCGCCTCGTGCAGTTGAGGGATAAGGAGGCGCAACAGGGTGGCCATCTGCTCACCCGCGTCAAGAAACATGCGGCTCAGGTTGCTTGCCAGGGCCTGTCCAAGCACTCGCTGTAATAATTGTAGGGCTTCTGTCTTCTGCTTTCTTGCTGCTGCGACCAGGACCATCTCTACCTGAATCTCAAGTATACGTCGCGTCTGTCCCGCCTTCTGTGTAGCCGCGAGCAAAAGTTCAAGTTGATGCGCGGCTTCATCCAGCTTACCTTGAGCGCGCAGCCAGCGGCTAATGAGCAGCTTTTCGCCTATTTCCTGGGAAAAAGTGGGATGAGGCAAGCGGCTCGCTGCCCAAAGCTGCATGGTTATATGCTCGCCTGTGGAGAGCGCTAAGTGCGCTTGCGCGGCCTTGATTTCCTGGGCGAGATGGGGTAAGGAGGCAAACGTTCGATCCAGGAGGGCAGAGAGTTGCTGTTGGGCAACAAAATCCTGGCCCTGGGCCTGGAGGATACGAGCCTGAAGCAAGCCTGCCTGGACCTCGTAGTACACGAGAAATTGAGAGTTGCTAATCGCGATGGCCTCCTGAGCATAGCGAGAAGCGCTTTCCAGGTCATTGCAAGCGTAGCAGAGTGAAGCTAGCCCTACCAGAGCGTAAGAGCGTGCGTAAATGGGTTCTTCGTTCTGGGCATCCGCAAGCAGCTGGCGATACAGGGCGCTAGCTTGCTGGGTATTTCCTTGCTCAAAGTAGACGTGGGCCAGCTTGAGCAGAGCGATGCGCTGAAAATAGTGATTCTTTGCGGCCCCACATAGCGCCTGAGCTTCAAGCAAGGCGGCAAAAGCCTGCTGAAAGTGTCCCTTCTGTAACAATTCCTCGGCCACAATACTGAGCGTGAGGCCACGCCAGATGTGCTGTCCCTCCGCCAGCCAATCCAGGGCTTGTTTGGCATATCTACTGGAAGCCTGTATATCGCCTGATCTCAGGGCGAGTAATGAGCGAAAGGCCGCCAGCTCTCCAAGCTTCGATAAATTATTCTCGACGCGAAAGCCTTGCTCGGCTTTGTGCAAAAGCTTCTCCATCAGAGGTAGCGCCAGATCATCGGGCTGCCATGAAGTGCTTTGAAATAGCAGCGTTGTAGCATAGCTCAAACAAAGGAGGGGATGCTTTTCCAGTATGTTTTCTGGCAGTTGCTCTAGCCAGCGCTGCAAGGTATGAGGCTCATAGATTTCTCCTGGAAAGGTATGCTCCGCGCTTGTACTGACTATCAAGATTGCCGCTCGCTCATAATCCTGGGTAGAGAGGGCAACATCTATAGCTTCGTGGGGAAAACTATGCGTTTCGTACCAGTGAGAGGCGCGTGCAGAGAGAAGGCGCAATTGCTCTCTGCTGAAGCGACGATGGGCTTCGGCCTGCATGGCTTCAGCGAAAAGCGCGTGATAGCGATACCACTGTTGCGTCATCTGTGGCCTCTGGGATGTGCCATACTCAAGCGGTTCGAGAAACAGATCGCTGTGGTCCAGTAGCGTGAGCAGATCCTGGGCATTCTCTTGTTGCGTCACTGCATTGCACAAGGAGCTGTTGAGACGCGTAAGGAGACAGGTTTGAAGAATAAACTGTTGGACCGGCTCCGGCTGTAAAGCCAGCACCTCACTCACAAAATATTCCTGCAAAGAGGTGTTGTTTTGGGAAAAGAGCGCCAGGACCTGAGCTTGCTGCGCGGCTGTAGTAGTCTTCTGGAGCGCAAGCTTCATGAGATGCAAACCGGCTCCCCAGCCTTGCAATTGTGCATGCAAGCGCTGGATGGTCGAGGCATCGAGAGCAAATGGGAGAGCGTGATGGAGCAGGATGCTGCTCTCTTCCTCACTAAAGCGGAGATCAGAAGTACGTACCTCATATAACATATTTCGGGCACGCAACAGCGTTAAAGAAAAGGGAGGGTCGTTGCGCGAAATGAGTATCACGTGGAGGGTGGTTGGGAGATGTTCAAGAAAGAAAGAGAGCGTTTCCTGAGTCGTCTGCTCGGTGATAACATGGTAATCTTCTAAAACCAGGATGCCTCGGGTTGGGCATTGGGCCAGCGCATTAAGCAGAGCTGTGAGCATAGTTGAAAATTCTGAAAGCAGGAAGGGCGGCTGTGGAGTTAGTGCTCGCAAGGCCGCATTTGCATCTTGCAGGTCGATTTGCAGAGCCTGGCAGGTGGCAATGAGATAGCGCCAGAAGCGCAGCGGGTCATTATCGGCACTTTCCAGAGAGACCCAGGCAACTGTTGGGAAATCGGATTGTGTGCGTCGCGCGGCTATCCATTGACAGACAAGGGTTGTTTTGCCAAAGCCGGCAGGCGCTGAGAGGAGCGTAATCGCGCATTGCTGACCGTTATCGAGCAGAGTAAAGAGGCGTGAGCGGTCGAGTAGAAAGCCGGGCAGGCGTGGAGGAGCGAGTTTGGATAAAAGAAGCGGAACTGGCTCAGGCGGCGAAAGGACTTTGACATCTTCTTGAAACGGGACTGATAGCGAGTATGAAGATGAGGTCATTTCTTGCTGTGGATCTGCCGTGAGCTGCTGTGCGCTAGACGAGCTTTCCAGGAGACGCGCGATTTCCTCTAAACGATTCAAGCTGAGATCTGCTGTCTTGCCGAGATAGCGCTTGATGATGCGCCCATGCAGACGTCGATATGCATACCAGTAGCTACCTCCGCGTTGAACTTTCTGCTTGCGCACTGTGTAGTACATGCCATCACGGCTATGGAAAGAAAAGGAGGCAATTTGCTCAAGCCAGCCCACGTTGAATTCCTGAGAGCTGGCTTGATCAGCGCTGGCAAGGACATAGCTTTGGGCTTGCTCGGACCATCTCAGCTGTGATTGTGCATATCTTGGCATAGATCTTCCTATCTGATCTTCTAAGCAAGGATGGACCAGGCGTGTTGCCTAACAACTATAGCATAGATCACTATGTTAGGCAACAAAGCAACGCGCGAAACGAGTGAATAAGACCCTTCTTGACTAGGGCCAAAGATCTCACGGAAGCCAGGCAATGACCGATTTTCATCAGATATTTAGGAAGACTTTAGTAAACCCATTTCGCGCGCCTTCACAACCGCCTGCAGGCGTTTCTGCACGCCAAGCTTCTGGCACACATGCCTGACATGTACTTTAACCGTGCTAACTTCGATGATCAAGTTTTCTGCGATTTCCTGATTTGACATCCCGGCGGCCATCAAATGTAATACTTCATGTTCCCGCTCGCTTAAGTCTTCGCATCCTTCCACAGCGAGATCGCCAGCGCCATTAGCTTCGCGCAGCTTGCGTGCATACATGCGCGCCTCTCGCGTTACTTCAACGCCCTGCAAGAGCTTCTGTAGAGGTTCGCCAATATCCAGCAATGTGCGCATATACCCTTGCGGGCCGGCCAGGCCTAAAACCTCGCTCAATACATGCGCTGCCAGCCGTTCGCGCAAGCGATAGAGGGCACTGGCTTGTAGAGCCCGGGCGGCCAGAAGTACTTTTACGCGCTTCCCCGCGTGGGCGGCTGTTATAATAGGGGCAAGCAGTTCTTTTACCTCTTCATACTTCTCTTCGGCCAGCCAAACCCTCGCTAGCATGAGCCGTACTTGTTCCTGCCCCTCTGGTGGTGCCTGGGCCATACTTGCCTCTGGATCAATACCAATTTGGCGCAAGGCACGCTGAGCGCCGCCTGTATCCTCCTGTAGAAGTGAGAGGCGTATGGCTATCATGGCTACCTGCTCACTGAGCCAGCGAACTTTGCCTATAGTAGCGATACGCTCAGCTTTCCACAGATGCTGCCAGGCTTGGGCTATCTCGCCTCGAATGGCCAGGATCAGGGCTAGAATACAATATCCGCCCAAGATCACCTTGATTTCGCCGCTGGCTTCGCCAAGAGCTATGCCAAGCGACGCATGTTGTAGGGCGGCGGCGATCTCATTGCGTTCATAGAGTAGTTCGGCCATGCCGATATGGACGATGCCCGTTGCCGGCACCCGGGTTCCCTCTCTGGCTCCCGCGAAGTACAAGGCCTGGCGCAAGATGGCCTCCGCTTCGCTAAGACGCCCTTGTTCAACACAGATCGCGGCCAGGTAGCGGCTGGCGAACATTGCTGTACGCAGGCTAAAGAGGGCCTGACTGATGTGCAAGGCTTCAGCGAGCAGGCGATAGGCGGTATCCAGATCTTTGCGTGCCGTGTACGTGCCACTGAGACCAAAGGCCACATCGGCGCGCAACAGCGCCCGTTCTTCGGGAAGTTCTTGTAGGGCCTGTTGAGAGAAGGCGATCACCTGCGGAATATCGTCGTGGAAGGCGGCAATTCTTGCGCGCAGTGCCGCGATCTCCCCTTTCTGGATAAGTGCTGTATCTTCCCGCCGTTCGATGGCTTCCAGCAAGGCGGCAACGCCCTCCGGCTCACGCTCCCCACTGAGCAGCAAAGCCCAGGCATAGAGCATAGCCAGGCGGGGATTCCCCTCATACCTGCTGGATGGTAAGCGTTGCATCCATGAGAGCAGCAGCTTAACCTCTCCACGCTTCCATAGTATCTCATCCCCGAGCTGCTCAATGAGACGACCGGCCCTGGCTATATCCTCTCCCGCAAGCGCGTGCTCAAGCGCTTCTTCGCGCATCTGCTGTCGCTCAAAATAACGGGCAGCTCGTTGATGCAGCGAGATGAGCAACTCTGGTGAGCTCTGTCTCAGTTTTTCCAGGAGAAACTCGCCAAAAAGAGCATGATAACGATAGCTTTGCCGCTGCTCATCCATAGGAATGAGAAAGGCGTTGGCTCGCTCAAGTTGTCTGAGCAGGTTATGCGTCTGGGTCGTGTTATCGGCATGCGCTTCGTCATCGAGCATCGCGGCACAAAGCTGTGGTGTAAAGGTAGTGAGCGGAGCGGTATGGAGCAAAAAGCGCTGCACTGCTTCGCTCTGTTGGGCAAAGACCTCTTCGGCGAAGTAATCAAAGAGCGAGTGCTGGCTACCAGTAAATTGGGCCAGCACCGTATGAGGTTGCTGTTGCTCGCGTAGAGCCAGCGTGATAAGTTGGAGGCCGGCAATCCAGCCCTCTGTGCGTTGCTCAAGGAAGGCCTGTTCCTCGGCTGAGAGCGACAGGTTGACGCTTTCGCTTAAGAAGCGCTTGATCTCATCTCTACCTAAGCGCAGATCGTCGGCGTCTAGCTCGCCCAGCTCGCCATAGATTCTCGCACGCCCTAAGGCGAGTGGCGGTTCGCGCCTGCTAACAATGATAATGTGCAAATCGGCCGGCAGATATGTCACGAGCCATTGCATCTGCTGATGGATCTGCGCGTTGGTGATAGTATGGTAGTCATCAAGAATGAGGATGGACCTATGAGAATTGCGGCTTAATAATGCGGCAAGAACTGTCTCGATAGACATCAAGGGTGTCGAGTGCAGTGGTGCTGAGCTGTCGTTGCCAGTATGCTGAGTGTTTTGTAGGAGAGCACTTCTTAAGGCGCTCCAAAAGCGTACCGGATCGTTATCTCGTTCATCCAGGGCAAGCCAGGCGATTTTCTGTTTGTGGCTCTGTTGGCTCCGCATTTTATACCACATGCTGAGCAGGGTGGTCTTACCAAAGCGGGCCGGAGCTGTGACCAGGGTAAGTTTGTGCTGACGCAGGCTTTCGTCTAGTTGTTTGAGTAGCTCTGGGCGTTCGATCAGCTTAAAGGGACGGGCCGCAAGTGGTGGCGGGGTGAACCTGCTAGTAACATCGGGCTGAGCCAGCTGTGTGGAAAGGGCTTTATGCCGTTCACTTATCTGCTGCTCGGCAAGGCGCACTGTGGTCTCACGTAAACGCTCAAGCGTAAGATCCTCACTACGCCCCATATAGGTCTTAACAAGCCGGCCCCGGCGGCTGCGATAGGCAATCCAGTACCACCCTCCGCGCTTTCTGCGTTCCTTACGCGCGGTAAACGATCCAGCTTCGTTGCTAAAGAAGAACGAACGATTCTCTTCATTATCGAGCCAGGCATACCATTGCGGCGAGCCAACGGAAACCGGCCTGTTGGTTGGCTCTACTAGGATGTCCTGCTCGACTCGTGGGGTTGTATGTGCCATGCCTTCCCTGCCGTGCTGCTTTCATATGCCTGGCTGCTGCCTTACACTGTGGCTGAACAAAAAATAGATGGCGTATCTACTTACAGATACGCCATCAGCATAGCAGCTCAGCTCAGCGCTTGTCAATTTATCCTACACTGCTCTGCTTTGCGCCGAGTCTCGCTGCAGCAGCTTTTCAATTTCAGCCATCTGCTGCTGCTTCAAGGGACCCAGTTCTAGTACAGCGGCATTTTCCTCTACCTGGGCAACAGTCTTAAAGCCAGGGATAGGAATCGTGCGTTGGTTGCGCGCGAGAAGCCAGCCCAGCGCTCCCTGCACAACACTGCGCCCGTCGCTGGTAAGGATTTCGCGGAGTAGCTCGGCCTTCTTGAGCAATTCGGCCTCCGAGCCGGCGTTGAGATTCCAGCCATGGCGTACATCGCCCTGGGGAAACTGGCTTGTTTGGGTGATCTTTCCTGTCAATAGCCCCATGGCTAAGGGCGCCAGGTTTATGCTGGCTAGATCATGCTCTTCGCAAACCTCCATCATCGCCGGAGCATCCTCCAGGACATTTAAGCGATACTCAACAGCCGCGCAGTGTTCGCGCTGGGCCATGATCTTGACTCCTTCCAGACTGTTAGGCCAGGTGCACCAGCCATACGCGCGGATCTTCCCGGCGGTTACCAGCTTTTCCAGGACGTCGCAAATATCGTCAAGACAGCTTGTATCATATTCGCCAACATGGAGCAAGTAGAGATCAATGTAGTCGGTCTGCATGCGCTGTAAGCTTCCCTCACAGGCACGCCGAACATACTCGGGATTGGCGTTACGGCCTAACATTTGTCGCGTGTAGGGATCAAAGACAAAGCCAAACTTGGTGCAGAGGACGACATCTTGCCGGCGCTCGGCAAAGGCGCGACCCAGGAGAAGCTCGCTATGTCCTCCGCCATAAACATCGGCGGTCTCAAAAAAGGTAATCCCGGCAGCCCGGGCTGCATGCAAGGCGCGGATCGACTCATTATCGTCTATATTGCCCCAGCCAAACGTTCCACCGCCAAAACCTGGCTCGATTCGGGTAATCCCGGCAATGGGCCAGCAGCCCATGCCTAGTGCGCTGACTTCTATTCCACTTCTTCCTAGCGTTCGTGGCGATACTGCGGTCATTATCTCTATCCTTCCTGTGTAAGAACATGAATTTTCATGCCCCAATCATAGAGCGAAAGCGACAGCTTGCACATCCACCGAAAGGGGAAAGCAGCAATAGAATTATGACTACTGAAGTTCTTCCCAAACTTACCAAACGCTTTTACACTCCGGGCCGGGAAAGAAGTACTTCCATAAATGTAAGAAAAATTTATAACTAGATAAAATGCAGATAATATTTTTCTGTAATATACGGTATACTTATGCTTAAGAGGAATGCCTGTTGTAGCTCGTGAGATGTGCATATTAGTGGAGGGACGCCTGATGAAGATCGACCCTAAAGCACTTATCGGCCAGAACATTGACGGCTACCATCTCGAACGTCTCCTGGGAGAGGGTGGCATGGGCGTCGTCTACAGGGCCCATCATGTCACTTCCGGGGGCGAAGTTGCGATTAAGTTTCTTAAGCCGAAGAATCAGCTTAATGCGGCTGAGTATGCTGGCTTACTCACCCGCTTTCGTCGAGAGGCTCGTATTATTGGTAATTTGCGTCATCGCCATATTATACACATCATTGGGACCGGAGAGTATCGCGATATACCTTATCTTGTGATGCCTTATATTGCGGGAGGAACCCTGGCGGATAAAATTGCGCGCGACGGTCCCTTGCCCTTGCATGAGGTGCTTTATTACGTTGAGCAAGCAGCCGATGCGCTGATGTATGCACATGCTGTCAAAAAAATAGTTCACAGGGATCTCAAACCAGCGAATTTTCTCCTGGACATGGATGATAATATCATCCTTACCGATTTTGGTATTGCGCGCATTCAGGGCTCTACATTAACTAAAACCGGAGAGTTTATAGGAACTCCCGAATATGCGGCACCGGAGATTTGGCACGGTCGGGGCATCGATTATCGGGCCGATATCTATAGTCTTGGCGTTATTCTCTTTGAGATGCTCACAGGATATCGACCAACGCAGGCTGATCCGCGCGATTCTGACCTTGAACCAGAAATTGAGGCAATAATCAAGAAGGCTATGGCGATGCGGCCTTCTCAGCGTTATGACGATGCCTGGTTGTTGGCGGAAGATCTTCGGGATGCAGCAGAGCGGCTATACACCGCTCCTACACAGGTTATTCCAGCTCCTCAGGCACCAACTACTAATTATCGTCCCGCATCGCTCTTCATCCAGCGACATCGCCCCGTCCTTGGCTGGCTTCTCCTATGTGCTGTGGCGCTTATCGTGGGGATTTCGGCAAGCATATGGCTGATTAATATGAATGCCCATGCTCGTTATGTGTCTGGAGTCTATATTGATGCTTCCACTCCCACGACGAATGAGACGGCAAGCGAGCAGGCCAGAGATATCGTGCAGCGATACTATACTAACTGGGAGCAGAAGCGGTACAAGGCTGCCTATGCGCTCCTGGACGAGGATTACCAGAAGCGGTACCCTTACGAGATGTTGCAGGGCGATTATCAGCACACCCACAAGATCTGTATGAGTATCGATGCCGTGACCGCGCTTGCAGATGGAACGGTTCGCGTAGATATTACCGATAATGCGGTGGAAGATATTCCGGGAAAGGCTGGAACGGCGACGAATCTTTATCAGGGCTATTATATTGTCAAACGTCGTGGGAGCGGATGGCGGATAATCCCACATCTGCAGCTCAAATCTCTCCACGGTGTGTGCAAGGGCTAGCCGGATCGTCGGGAGTGTGCGAGGAAAAGTTTCCAGACTTATCTCGACCGGCCAAGCTTTTTCTGCTACGATTGTGCGCATGGATAAAGGTGCATGAAGAAATTTAATAGAAAGCAGGAGATGTTGTGATTCAGACTGTGATCTTTGATCTGGGAGGTGTCTTCATTGAGGAGCCTGCCGCCGGGATGCTTAAATATTATGCGAGCTTTCTACAAGTAGATGGTGAAGTGTTGTCAGAGGCACTGAGGAAGTATTGGGACGTCTGGCATAAAGGGAAGATTTCCGAAGCGGAGCTCTGGGGGATGGTGACGACCGAATTGCAGATCCCGTGCCCGGATTGTGAGTCCCTTTGGCTTGATGGGTTTAAACAAACGTATCGCGAGAGACCCGAGATGTTTGCCTTGCTTAAACAAGTGAAGCGTCAGGGATATACTACAGCGCTGCTCTCCAATATTGAGGCGCCTCTCGTGCAGCATTTAAGGCAGAGCCCGTTTGAGGATATCGATAGCTACTTCTTTTCTTGCGAGCTGGGACTGAGCAAGCCTGAGCCGGCCATCTATCAAAAGGTCTTGCAAGAACTCTCATGCGCACCAGAGGTGGCTATATTTATCGATGATCGCCGTGCTAATGTGGAGGCTGCGTCGCGCTTAGGGATTCATGGCATTGTGTTTCGCTCCTATGATGATCTGAGGGAGCAATTGCAGCCCTACCAGATCGGCCTCTAGAAAGCTCACGACCAAATGGATTCATTTGCTGTCCTGGCCTCCTTAGTAGCAACCCCAATCCTTCATTTGCTCAGAATAGCCAATAATCACCTCTAGCTCAGTTGGGATGTACTCTGGTGCAATGAGATAGGCCGTCAGGCGTGCGTGTCCTTCCATGACGACCAGAGGCGCCTCAACATCCTTCGCTACCAGAATGAGTGGTGGGAACCGTGCTCCATGTCGCAACGCATTTGCCAGGGACACAAGTCCATCGCTGCTCACATCGTAGACCACTTTTCCTGCCAACGCATTACGTGCGCCATCAATCGCCATGCGGGTGCCATCGGTGAGGTCTAACCAGTACTTCCAATCAATATAGCGAACCCGCTCTAACTCTTCTCTTGAAAGTCGGACCCGTTCCCAGCGTACATGGGCAGGGAAGTCAGTAAAATACCCCCTGTTCTGACCATAGCCCCTATATTCTCCCAGCAACTTTCGCCTGAGTGCATTTTCTGAGGCATTGTGCAAATCTGGCTCTTGAAGAATATTTAGATCAATCTTCTCTTGCTGTATGTGTACTTCAAGCTTCTGGCGAAAACGGACTGAAGAAAGCTCAGTTTGTAAGTAGATGGCAATCATCTCATCTTCGCTGATCTCTTGAATTTTCCGCATCGTCGGCTTTCTCCTCCTTCAAAGACTGTTTCCATTCTATACAATGGAGAGATTTCTGCAATAGGGGGTGCGCTCTTTGCCCTTGCAAGCGATTCACGCTTTGTCCCCAGTATCATTCACATTGGTTATTCTTAACAGTATTCAGCGTGAGGCTGGTATCGGCTTGCGGTGAAGTGCTATGCAGTTCCGTACTGATGGCTCTGCGATCTCGCAACCAGGCATAGCCACTCACTGCAGCCCCGACGATAGTGATAGCTGCACTGACGAGATAGATCGAGCGCAGGCCTGGTCCGCTGCTGATGATCTGGCCCCCAAGCCAGGCTGCGAAAGCCGCCGCAAGCTGATATGCCGAGGCGTTCACGGCAATAGCCAGGGTTGGGGCCGCAGATGCAGTAGTCAGGACCCGGGTTTGCATACCGGGGATGACCGAAAAACCCAAAGCACCGAGGATAAAGACCATAGCTGCAGTAATTATCATGCTTGCACTGACTACCCATAGAAGTGCGAGTGCTGCCGCAAGGATAAGGAGCAAGCCAATCTGTGACGGCATCAGAGCACG
The DNA here is from genome assembly GCF_004208415.1 of Ktedonosporobacter rubrisoli. GTDB lineage: Bacteria > Chloroflexota > Ktedonobacteria > Ktedonobacterales > Ktedonobacteraceae > Ktedonosporobacter > Ktedonosporobacter rubrisoli. The sequence goes on from NZ_CP035758.1 coordinate 2,818,463, forward strand.
ATCGGATAGCCAGCCGCCGACGAAATTACCAATAGTAGCGCCAACGCCATATACCAGCAACAGGATGGCAACTATGTCAGCAGTAAAGCCGCTGATATTGGTAAGCAATGGCGCGAAGTAGATGAAGACAGTGAGTAGTCCGGCATTGCCCAGTGCGGTGATCGCGATAGCAAGTTGTACGTCTGGCTTGCCGAAGACTCGCAATTCAGCTATGGCAGAAGTACCGGCTGTAGCATGCTGGCTCCTTGGCACCAACCACAACACAAGCAAGAGACCGCAGGCACAACATATCGCAATGGCCACGAAAGTAAAGCGCCAGCCAAAATTATTGCCGATGAAGGTGCCCAACGGAGCTCCTAAGATCATGGCCAGATTCATGCCAAATGCAAGCTGAGATACCGTGGATGCCTGCTTGCCAGGGGCAGCCGTGGATGCGGCGATGACGACTGCGTTGGCAAAGAATGTGGATGTTCCCAACGAGGTGGCTAAGCGAGCTACAAAAAGTACAGGATAGGTTGGCGCGAGCGCTGAAGCCAGGTTTCCCAGAACCACGACCAGAAGCAGGAGCGCGATAAGTGGCTTGCGAGCAAAGCGAGCGGTAAGAACTGTGAGCAGCGGGCCACCGATAATCATTCCTATAGCATATGCTGATACTAATAATCCGGCGGCAGGGATCGATACTCCTAAATTAGTCGCAATATCTGGTAGGATACCAGCGATAACAAACTCGCCTGTAGTGTTGCTAAAGACGCAAAGTATGAGGGAGAGCACAATAAGCTTCTTTCCCATATATTATCACCCCTTTTCTTTATAAATGACGTTGATTCCTGAAGAGACAAGCTTCTCCGCCATCTCTACTCGTGTCAGGAACCGCTTCTCTTGATTTCCTTGCTAAACCACATGATCCCTGCTGGAGATGGAGCAGAATTAGTGCCGCCACTATTCGACCATTAGCATAGAGTCATCATGCCAACAGGTGTAAAGTATGACCTATTCCATTTGGAGCGGCAAATTGACCTGCATCTTTCAGCTCTGGATCAAGCGTGTCCATGCTAAACCTGTCAGTGATATAAATATAGAGAGAAATATTAACTAGCGCAAGAACGCACAAAATTGTGGTATAGTACCAGAAATGATACTACTGGAAGGATTTAAAGATGGGAAATCAATATTGCCAGTACCGTTGCGCTGTAGAAGCTACACTTGACATCATTGGTGGGAAGTGGAAAGGAATTATTCTCTCCGAATTAGTTGAGAGACCCAAACGCTTCAGTGAGCTCAAGCGAGAGCTTCCGGCCATTACCCAGAGAATGCTCACGCTTCAACTACGGGAGTTGGAAGCTGATGGCCTTGTGCACCGTGAGATCTATCGGGAGGTTCCGCCAAGGGTCGAATATTCGTTGACAGACTTTGGCAAGACGCTGGAACCGATCTTGAATGCTATGCAAACATGGGGAGATCGCCATATCAAGCAGATCATCGAAAGAAAGACAGCCAGGCTGGCCGTGCATAATGACAAAGGCTAGTGGGAGGCCGTAGCATCAGGCTCCCATATCATAAAGCGAAGCCTTTGCCCTATTTTTCCAGGCAAGCTCGCTTTCCCGTCACATCTGACAAGGATCGTTCGTCATGTTTATGACAGCAAAACACTGAAAATGTGATTAAGGGAAGATGTCTCAATGAATACGCATGAATGGCTGGTAGAACAGTTCGAAACTAACCGTTCCCATCTGCAAGCAGTAGCTTACCGCATGCTCGGCGATCTGGCCGAGGCGGAGGATGCGGTACAGGAAGCCTGGCTTCACCTTAGCCGCTCTGATATGAGTGCCGTTAAGAACATTGGTGGTTGGCTGACGACGGTAGTGGCGCGGATCTGCCTCGATATGCTGCGCTCGCGCAAATCGCGGCATGAGGAATCCCTTGAAGCTTTTGTGTCTGAACCCATCACAGATACTGAAGATGGAATTGATCCCGAACAAGAAGTAGTGCTAGCAGACTCAGTTGGGCTTGCCCTGCTTGTTGTCCTTGATACGCTTTCGCCTGCCGAGCGCCTGGCCTTCGTGCTGCACGATATATTTGCCATGTCTTTCGAGGAAATTGCGCCCATCGTAGAACGTACTCCAGCGGCAGCCAGACAACTGGCCAGCCGGGCTCGCCGCCGTGTGCGCGGAGGAGCGAGAGCCACTGAGAGCGATCTTGCCTCAAAGCGGGAAGTAGTCAATGCTTTTCTTGCTGCCTCGCGCACCGGGAACTTCGAAGCGCTACTCACAACGCTTGATCCGAATGTTGTGTTCCGATACGACAAGGTTGCAGGGGACACAGACGCTCCCAAGGAGGCGCGTGGGGCAGAAGTTGTGGCCAGGCTGTTCAGGGGACGAGCCGCAGCCGCGCGTGCAGCTCTGGTAAATGGCGTCGTGGGAATCATCGTGGCGCCGCGGGGCCGGCTCCTAATCGTTATCAATGTCGCGATAAGCAACGGCAAGATTACCGAGATCAACGCGATTTCCGATCCGCAACGGCTTCGCGGGCTCAATCTAGCCATAATCGACGGCTGATAGATCAACGCATTTCCTTCCGCCTGATTACCTAATTTCTGTATTTATCAGATTCGATAATGGTCTATAATATAAAGAGAAAAGGAGCTTATGCAGAGTATTGAGGAAATTGCTTGAAAATAAAAGCAAGGATTAAAGTCTATACTTCCCTCTAGAGGTTTGTAAGGAGCGATGTGAATGGCGCTATTGGGTATTGACCTTGGCACAAGTTCAGTCAAAGTGGTGGTCCAGGACATACAGGGGCATACGCTGAGCGTGAGTAAAGCTGACTACGCTGTCACAGCGCCTCAGCCCGGTTGGTCTGAGAGTAATCCCGCCGAGTGGTGGTCGGCTACGATAGCGGCTGTACAGGCAGCGCTGGCCCGGCTTTCCCATATCGAGATTACAGCTATCGGGCTCTCCGGGCAGATGCATGGTGTGGTTTTGGCAGACGAAGGGGGACAGCCAGTACGCGTTGCCATGCTCTGGTCTGATACACGTGCGCAAGCAGAGCTTGAACAATATCATAGCTTGCCCACATTCCTTAAAGAACGCCTGGCGAATCCTTTGGTGCCAGGTATGGCCGGTCCAATGTTATGTTGGTTAGCGAAGCACGAAGCATCCTCTTATCAGAAGGCTCGCTGGGCCTTGCAACCCAAGGACTGGCTGCGCTTTTGTCTGACCGATGAAGTCGCCACAGATCCCAGCGATGCCTCTGCCACTCTGCTCTATGATCTACGGGCAGATAGCTGGGCAGATGATATTATTGCCGCGCTTGGCTTAAACCGTTCTTTATTTCCCGCGATCGTACCCTCGGGCGCCGTAGCAGGTAGGCTCTCGGCTCGCGCGGCTAAAGCACTGGGCCTGCCAGCCGAGCTTCCTGTAGCGACAGGTGCGGCCGATACTGCGGCGGCGGCGCTTGGCACCGGTCTACTCACTCCGGGACCTATTCAACTCACTCTGGGGACTGGGGCGCAGTTAATGCAGCTTTCTGCAGAGCCCAGCGCCGATCCGCGCGGACGTACTCACCTCTATCGGGCCGCTGACGGAACCCACTGGTATGCCATGGCAGCTGTGCAAAATGCCGGACTTGTCCTCAACTGGGTGCGTCAGATGTTTAATGCAAGCTGGGATGAGCTGTATGCTAGCGCGGCCTCTGTACCACCTGGTGCCGAGGGCCTGCTATTTTTACCCTACCTGACGAAAGAACGTCCTCATCATACCCATTCTGCTAGTAGCGGGGCCTTCCTTGGTATGCGTATTGATCATCGGCGCGAGCATCTGCTGCATGCTGTATTGGAAGGCATCGCCTTTGGTATTCGCGGGGCCTTTGAGGCCTTGCCAGCTGCAACTAAAACAAGCACCTTGCGCCTGGCTGGTGGAGGTAGCGAGCATCCTGCCTGGCGTCAGATGCTTGCCAATATTTTGAATCGGGAACTGCTCTCTGTCGATACTCCTGCAGCTTCAGTGCGTGGGGCTGCTTTGCTTGCTGGTATTGCAGGTGGTATCTGGGCCAATGCTCAGGAAACGGCTTCCCTGGCTCCGCGCACATCCCTGATGGCCTCTCCAGCGCAGGAACAGGTAGCCGTGTATAACTGTATATATGCAAGATATCTTGAAAACATCAACAACTAGCCGTCCCGGCTTTCAAGCCTTCCTTAGCTTGTGTCTCTCCTCTCGCCAGCATCTTACGCAAGAAGATCGCATGGGCTTCTACTTCTTGCATCCTCTCTTCGAGGCTCTGGATCATCCATTCACGCTTATGTTCGCGGGCCTGAGTCAACAATCGCTTCAACAAGGGAGCTCGACAGGCCGGCCAATGTCTGCTAATATAGCAATAGGGAAAAGGGCAGGCAATACAGGAAGGAAAATGTCTGCTAACGAGGAGAGAACGTGAAACGAGCTTCCATCCCGCAAGTTTCTGCCGCTGGGACACAGACTTTGAGGGCTTTTGAAGAGTGGATGAGGGCGCAAGAAGATCTCTCTCCAGCTTCTGTTCGTAACTATGTTAGCGACGTGCGCCACTTCATTGCCTGGTACGAGCAGGAGGCTTCTGGTGCGGCTGAAGATGATAGGTGCGTGCTGTTCTCTCCGCAGATTATTACGACCTCTCTATTGAGACGTTATCGTGCCTTCCTGCAACAGAGTATGCAAAGACCTGCTTCTATTAATCGAGCCCTGAGCAGTATCAAGCGCTACATTCAATGGGCGTGCCCTCAGCATCCTCTCAATAGCGAAACCTCAATGCCTGTTCTACGCATGGAAGAAGAAATAATGCACCAGCGCCATCTCAGCGGGCAGGAGGAACAGGCGTTGCTTGCAGCGGTAACTACTTATGGAACCCCGCGCGATCGAACCATTATTCTACTCCTGCTCTATACCGGGCTGCGTGCCAATGAACTCTGTCGCTTGAAGCCAGAACAGATCGTCCTTGGAGCAGAGAAAGGTCAGCTTTACGTTGTAGACCGGGGCCACAAAACACGCAATGTGCCATTAAACGCCATAGTTTGTCAGGCACTGGCTAATTACCTTCCTACGTTGCCAATCCGCTCGACCTGGGTCTTCCTCTCAGAGAAAACTCATGAAGCCTTATCAGTCAGAGCGCTAGGATATATTGTCAAAAAATATGCTGACCTGGCAGGTATTGCCGACCTGAGTCCACGTGATTTGCGCCATTGCTTTGGCTATCGCCTGGCAGAAACGATGTCTTTACCCGAGCTTGCTCGGCTTATGGGCCATGATTCTCTGGAGACCACAAGGCGCTACTTTGCACCCTCAGTACAGCGTGCAAGTCGGGTTCCTGCGCCTCACCCTCCTGCTGCGCTGCTACCCGCACCTTTGCTCATACCCAAGCTGCGCCTGCCACGTTTAGCTGCCTCGCTGCTTGCACGTCCAAACTTGCTGGCGCGTATGGAGCAAGGCCGTCAGGGCAAGCTCACCCTTCTGCTTGCTCCCGCTGGTTTTGGCAAAACCACTCTTGTACGTCAATGGATCGATACGCAGAGCTCACAAACGCAGACGGCCTGGCTCTCGCTTGATCCAGAGGACGATGATCCCATGCGCTTCTGGCACTATGTGCTGACCGCCTGCACGTTCTTTGAGGACAAGCCTGGCAGTTCCGCTCTGACCGAGCTTGCGCTTGAGCAATCATTCTTTACACTGCCTTTTCTCAAGACACTTCTCACTAGCTTCTTAAATGAGCTAGCCCAGCAGACTTTGCCTTGCCTGCTCATTCTTGAAGATTACCATGTCATCACGTCCTCGCAGATCCACGAGTCGTTGACGTTTGTGCTCGATCACTTGCCACCCTCGCTACATCTGGTCATGCTTAGCCGGGCCGAGCCTTTGCTCCCCCTGGCGCGCTGGCGAGCTCGTGGCGAACTGCTAGAGCTTGGAGCTAGCGATCTGCGCTTTTCCCCTGCTGAAATCGCTGCCTTTCTGCAGCAGGCTCTTCCAGCACCACTGCCAGTGGAAACCCTCGGCTCTCTCGAAACTCATCTGGAAGGTTGGCCCGCTGGCCTGCGCCTTCTCACCCTGGCCTTGCAGGGCAAAAGCCAGCCGGAGGAAATCGCGCAAGTGCTGGCAGCCTTCACAGGCAGTCATCGTTATGTGCTTGATTACTTTGTGCTCGATGTGCTCAGCACGCAGCCGGAAGGGCGCCGGCGCTTTTTGTTGCAAACCAGCCTGCTCGGTCGCATGACGCCATCGCTCTGCAATGCGGTTAGTGGGCGTGAAGACAGCGCGCAGTTGCTGAGAGAAGTGGAGCGTGCCGGTCTCTTCTTACAGGCTCTTGGTGGCGAGCCGCCGTGGTATCGCTACCATGCCCTCTTTGCTGAAGCGTTGCAGGAAGAGGCGCGCCAGCGTTTAGGCGAGGAGGAAATGAAGCTATGTCTGGAGCGTGCCAGCGGCTGGTACGAGCAACAAGGTATGCTGGCTGAGGGGATTGAGGCGGCCCTTGCGGCGAGAATATGGGTGCAAGCGGCAAGCTTGATGGAGCGGTTGCTGAACGTGCAGAATCGTAGTGCTATGCATGAATATGCCACTTTGCTGCGCTGGCTAGAACTTTTGCCTGCTCAGCTCTTGGAGGCGCATCCGGCGCTTTGCCTCAAATATGCTACGGCGCTCTTATTCACCTTAGATCGCAGCTCTCCGGCCACGCTGGCTCTGGTTGAGGGGCCGCTACACATGGCTGAGCGCTTTTACGAACGGAGCGCAGAATGGGAAAAGTTAAGCGAAGTGCTCTCCTGCCATGCCGAAGTGGTGCGCTGGCAAGATGATCTACCACAGGCGATTCGCCTGGCCCAACGAGCCCTCCAGCTCCCGCCAGCTCCTCAGACGCGCTGGCGAGGTGCCAGCGTTTTGATAGTTGGTATGGGAGAGCTCTATGCAGGGAGGCCGGAGGCGGCGCGCCGCTTGATGCTGGAAGGACAGGAGCTCTTTGGGATTCCGGTTGCGGAGTACAGCATGCGTGGAACAGCGATGCTTGCCGAAATCAGTTTACTGCAAGGGGAACTGTCGCAAGCCGAGCAGGCCTATCGCCACCTGCTGGCCACTGCCGGGAATCCTGCCGAGCTAGCCGTAGCCTGGCGTGGTATGGCGCAGCTTGCTTATGAAAAAAACGATATTTCGGCTGCCGAAGGGCACATCAGGCAGATGCTGAAACTGGGTAGCGATCAGCTTGATACGTTGGGAAAACACTTAGTTGAGGCTATTCTTATCTGCCCCGCTGAGTTATTGCAAGTTCGTTTGCTAGAGGCAAGTGGACAGCTAGAACAGGCGCAACAAAATTTGCAAAAGCTGCTGGCGCTTAGCCAGGAATGGCAGTCGAGCACTTTCTATCGCGAGGCACTTATCCAGGAGGCCGAGTTGAATCTGGTCATGGGCAATCTGGCCGCACTAGAGCCCTGGCAGGCTACCTGTCGCCAGCTTGGTGAAGATTTTCGGCTTATCCAGCGGGAGCGCGAAGCCTTGCTCCACGCCCGCTTTCTTATCGTGCGCGGAGAGATCCCGGCGGCTTTAGAGCTTCTTGAGCGCTGGCAGGGAGACGCGCACGCTCAGCGGCGTATTCGCAGCGAGCTAGAGATCCAGCTACTACTGGCTCAGGCTCATGCCGCCAATCGCCGCCCGGCCGAGGCCCGAGACGCACTATTTGCGGCGTTAAAGCTGGGGCAGGCCCAGGGCTTCCAACGCATCTTTTTGGAGAAAGGGGAGGCTCTGGCCGCGCTCCTGCGCAGCCATTTTCAGGAGCTGCGGGAGGAGCCGCTGATTTGCTATGCGCGCGGCTTGCTAGCGGCTTTTGCTGGTGTGGGAACAGCCCTGCCCGCCCCTTCTCAGGCTACGGCGACACTCATGCTAGAGCCGCTAACCCCTCAAGAGAGGCGCGTGCTTAGCCTGCTGGCAGCGGGACGCTCCAATCCCCAGATTGCTGAGGAGCTGGTGGTCTCGATCAATACTGTCAAGACGCAGGTGCAGAGTGTCTATCGCAAACTCAATGTCAGGAGCCGCTGGGAGGCTCGCGAGGCCGCTCTCAGCCGCGATATCCTCTAACGCTTTCCTCCTTCCCCTCCTCCGCAGGGCGGCATTTTCTTTGCGCGTAAAGATCACCCTTTCTATCACCTTAAGGAATGATGAGTCTTTCCCTCATGACGCTCTATACTGCCTACAAAGCCTGGAGTGTAAGAGAGGGCACGACCCCACGCGGGTTCTCTTGCCTCGTTTTGGCTTTAGGTTTCTGGTGCAGAAGCGCGAAAAGATGGAAAGCGCAAGGCTTCGCTGTATTGTAGCGCTGAAGACAGATACGTGGGATGCGTAGGTAGAGGCAGGTAGCGCCTGTATGTTGTGCAAGGAGAAGAGAAGCTCACCAATAGATGGAGCTTGAAAGGGAAAAATATGGAACAGATTACGCTTGGTGATTTATATGGACCTGAAACTATAAAGAATCCTTTTACCTTGAACAGGAAACTACGTGGGCGTAAGGAGCCACTGGTCCGCATCGAGGGGGTGCCCGAGATTGGCTTCGTCTGGCTTGCGGCAGACTACGAGGATGTCATAGCCATTCTCAGAGATCCGCGTTTTGTGAAGGATCGGCTGAAGTTTATGCCGCCCCAGAGCGGGCAGGATGCGGCTGCGGACGACGGAACCCCCAATGTGATGATGTGGTGGCGCAATATGCTCACCGTCGATCCGCCCGATCATACGCGCTTGCGGGGCCTGGTCTCCAAAGCATTTACACCACGTATGATCGAGCAACTGCGCCCACAAATTCAGCATATCACCGATGAGCTTCTAGATAAAGTGCAGCCACAGGGCAAGATGGATCTCATTGCTGACTTTGCCTATCCCCTGCCTATGACGGTCATTTCGGATATGCTGGGCATTCCTGTGTCCGATCGTCAGCAGTTCCGCGATTGGAGCCGAACCCTGATGAGTATGACTACAACTCAGCAGGGGGCAGCGCCGGAACTCGCCGCTATTGTGGAAGTCTTTGTTAAGTATATCCAGGATCTACTGGAAGCCAGGCGCGAACACCCCGGTACGGACCTGACGAGTGCTCTGATTCAGGCCCATGATCAGGGCGATTCGCTTAGCGAAACCGAGCTCATTTCAACGATCTGGCTGTTGATTTTGGCCGGGCACGAGACAACGGTGAGCCTGATTGGCAACGGCATGCTGTCCCTGTTTCAACATCCCGAGCAGCTAGATATGCTGCGTAAGGACCCCACGAAGCTCCCGGCAGCAATTGAGGAACTCTTGCGCTATGCTGGTCCTATTCAGTTTGTGGAGCGCCTGGCGAATGAAGATGTCAAGCTTCACAACCAGGTCATCCACAGAGGGGAGATGGTGCTACTTTCGTTGTCTATGGCCAACCTTGATCCCCACCAGTTCTCCGGTCCAGAAAGCCTGAATATCACGCGTGAAGAGAATAAGCAGCTGGCCTTTGGCAAGGGGATTCATGCTTGTTTGGGAGCGCCTCTGGCCCGACTGGAGGGACAGATCGCCATCGGAACCTTGCTCAAGCGCCTGCCAGGTATACGGCTGGCAATTGAGCCAGAGCAGGCAGTCTGGGCTCCTTCGCAATTCCGTGGCCTGGCAAGCTTGCCGGTAACATTCTAGACAAAACTTTGCTGCTCAGCAGTTAGGCGGGTTTGCTTGAAACTATCCTCTTGTCATCCCTGCCTCGTTGATGGCGTCCAATGAGAGACGGGAAAGTTCCCTCTTTCTCGTCTCCTCTGCAGAACATTGCTAGCTAGCTCAATGCGCCTTCTCAGCCTTGAAGGTATTAATGACTATCGCGTGGAGCTCTTCATCCTCGGTCCAGACGGTGTGCTCAAGGTAAGCTGGCCAGAGCACAACATCACCGGCTGCGATCTTGCGCGTTTCCCCGGCGGGACCCCCAATGCGCACGGTTCCCTGACCCTTGATGACCAGGAAGAGGGTCGGGTGATCGGCGGCATGTTCTTCTATTGAGGCATGCGGATCAAAGTACATGGCCTCCACTTGAAGCTCCGCGTCCAGCCACAGGGGCATACCGTTGACGCGCCTGGCAAACTCTTCAAGCTTTTCCGGTGGGATTTGTCCGCGCCGGAGCTGAATAGGCACACCATAGAGGCCGGGATGATTGCCAGAAATCTTGCTTTTGAGATCAGGGCCGAAACGTCGAATCTGCATGCGCTTGTCTCCTTAAATCTGCTCGCTCTTGGCGATATGAGATGAGGTTCTACCGGTTTTGCTGAAGCGAGGAACGTATGATGCTGCCTATCATACAGGAGAGGATGCAGAAAAACACTGGCCCTTAGCACGATGTTTTTTGGGCATTTATCCGCTATACTTGAAAAAGAAATAGAAAAATAAGATCTTCACACGGCTATCGTCTGCTATGCTTGCATGACAGGTATCAGAGCAGGCCTGAATGGCAGACTAGCTCCGTTTCTGGCAGACGTAAATCATCTCACGAGAAGCTGCGGTAAGCGGCTCTTGTTGCCAACTTCCGTAGCATGAACGAATCTGAAACCCGTTGTAGAAGAGTAGAGCTTCCATCTCTTGCGGAAAGACGTAGCGTAGTGCTGTGTGATACGTCTTCTTCTCTTGCAGGCCTTCGGGTTTGAGCCAGTATTCATTGAAGGTGTAGTATTGAATCTGCGTGAGCGGATCGTACTCTTGCTGCTCCCTGATAATATATTGCCTGCCATCGGGTTGTGTAAACTTCTGTGGCTCTGAAAAGCGAGTTTCAAAGAGATTGCGGGGCGAGGGATTACGTGTGCCAAAGAGAAAACTTCCTTGCGGTTGCAGATGCTCCCATACGCGAGCTAGCAAGGCTTCATGATCGGCTCGGCTGAGAAAGTGTTGGAAGGCATTTCCCAGCATATAAATAAAGGAAAATTGCTTTTGAAGCTGGAATGTGCGCGCATCCGCCACCACCCACTCAAGCGTGGCACCTTGCATGTGAGCCTTCTGCTTAGCCCGTTCAATCATCTCGGGGATGATATCTATTCCTGTGACCTGAAAACCAAGCTCTGCCATACGAATAGCCATCGTACCAGTGCCGCAGGCGAGATCAAGCAGCGGTCCACCTGACGACTGAGCCAGCTGGGCGGTCAAAGGATAATCCGCGTCGTAGCCTCCCTCTTCCACATCATAGGCTTGCGCATCCCGATATCCTTCAAGATATTCTGAATAGTCAATCATGGCGGGTTGTCCCTTTCTGTCGCGCCTTGATTGCAATCACGTCCCTCATACGAAGTATAGCAGATGAGAAGCACTTTTCCTCGAATATGCCAGGTTTCTGGGCCGAATCCCTCCTTCTCCCAAACTTCAGGGACTACCCGACCCTTTCTTGATCCGCTGACATTGCAGACGGGCGTACAGCGTGCGTGGGTAGACGTCGTTCCAGCAGGAAAAGCGCGAAGCTAGCTACCAATAAGAGTAGAGCGGCGCTTAGCCAGGGCAAGCTTGTATTCATCGCGAAGAGCAGCGTAAACAGGCCTGGTGTCAGGATGCTTGCGATGCTCCAAGCAAATTGAAATAGGGCTAGATAGCGGCCACGCAAAGCCTCTGGACTGGCTGCGGCGGCCAATGCATTGGAGGTCGGAGCATGCATTAGCTCCGCCAGGCTGTAGATGCAGGTGATGCCAAACAGATAGGGAATCAATACTACTGAAGGGATAGCCAGAGCTAGCGTGCAGAGTAGGCACCAGCCACTCCATAATACGCCCGCTAACATCAGGATGCGTGTGCGGCGATATGGTTCGAGTAGCCGCACGATAAGTGTTTGTATGGTAGCAAGGAGCACAGTGTTGAAGGCAAATATGGCTCCAACGACCCAGACAGGTACTTTCAATGCTTCCAGGTGGAGGGGGATGCCTATCCCAAGTAGCATGCTCCCTATGGCGAAAATAATATTCGTAGCGGTCAGGGCCAGAAAGGGCCAATCCTGTAAAACGAGGCGATAGCCTGTGGATTGTGGCTGGCTGCTGCTTTGCCGGCCCGGCTTGCGTAAGGAGAAGAGGAGTAGTAGCGCGGCTAGAAAGAAGCTGAGCGCATCGACTCCAACAATCAGGTGATAGCCGATGAGCCCGCTACTGGCTACCAGAAAGCCTGAGGCAAGTCCGCCTACGCCAATGCCGATGCTTTGAGCTGCTCCAGCCAATCCATACCAGCGATCCCGCTCTTCCTTTGTCGCAAGATCGGCAATAAGCACAAAATAGGATGACCAGAAGAGCCGTTGACCGATTAAGGCTAGCGAGGCGTAGACTACCAGGCTAAATATGTTGTTGACCAGCAGATAGCCGAGCACGCCGCAGCCTTGTAGCACTTGCGCAGCTATGACGATGTGCCTGGCACTGAAGCGATCTACCAACAGACCCGCCAGGAAAACGATTGGTATGGTGCAAATGGCGGCCGTGCTGAGTGCAAAACCAACATTAACCAGGGGCAAACTGGCGGCGACGTGGAAGTAAAGTAGCGAAAAAGGCACGAAGAGGCCGCTACCCAGTGCGTCTATGATGATGGCGGCAAGAAAACCTTCGGCCCCTTTGGTACGGGGAAGTCCCAGGTGTTTTGCGATCATAATTGCTCTCTTTTCTTTACACAAATATCTTCTAGCTCTGGCCTGTCTTTGCCAGGCTCAAATCGGCAAGGCTCTACTATCGTACAAGGCAATCTGCGAAAAAACATCGTCCAAACGGTCGATGTGCATCCCTTGACAAAAGGCGTATACTAATAATGGAAAAGAGAGTCCTCTGCTTATCAGTTCCCCACAAGAATTGTACTATTTATAAATTTTTTTCCTCCAACCCCAGACTTACCAGGCCATAAGTGTTATGGAGTCGGCTCGCTCTAGCTAGCGGTTTGCTATCTGCAGAAGTGATGAGGAGGGCGCAAGCCATTTCATGTTAAGAGTGTGGTGAGCGCCGAGGCGTGAACAAAGCGTGCGCCAGCGTTCAGGGCTGCCTCTTCGTCGGTGTCCATATCGCCCGCGTACTGCAGGTTTGCCGGGGCAATTTTCCATTCGGCCGCAGCCCGCAAGAGCATGCCCGGTCGCGGCTTGCGATATTCTGGCTCGATAAAGCTTACAGCATGGGCAAGCGACCCCTGTAAAGCTTGTTGCAGCTCCTGTTGGATCGCCAGTGCGCCCTCGTTCACTTCTTCTAAGGTGTTTCCTATAGTCATAATACGTGGGTCCCAGAGGGAGATGAGCCAGAGCGTGTGCGTAAGCTGCAGCTGCTGAGCGATGGAAAGCAGGTTTTGGGCCAGCTTGTGTATGGTTGGATATTTAGCCTGACCGGTAATAGCTTCCCAGAGTGGCCCGGCCTGGTTGGTCGCCACGCCGATATGCAGCCCGTCGCGGCTCTGCAGCTCCTGCAGGATGTTAGCGACACCGGGCAAGGGCTTGCGGGTAAATGATTCTACTAAGGTTCCGTCAAGATCGAATAGGATGCCTCTTTGCATAGTCTAGTCACCTTTTGCATACAATATCATTTGTGAGTGTTAGAACCTGGTATTATATCACAGACTTTGTAGGTTCTATATGTTAGCATGGTAAAAGAGATCATTAGAGGTAAATAGGATAATTGTTAAGGAAATGATAAGAACAAACTTTGGGTGAAGACTAATAGGAATAATTGAGGGAGGGAGCTCAATTGGATGAAGACATTCAATCCCCGATGAATGATAAATTAGAGTTCTGGTTTACATGTTTTTGCTGGCTCCATTTCTGGTTTTCTTCCTGGCGACAGGCTATGATATCTTCGATTACGACATTTTCTTAAAGCAGAGCAGCACGCGGGTTACAACTGGAAAAATCGTAGAAGTCATCGAATACAAAATGTCTGATGGTGGTGAGGATGATGAGGGTGTTGAAGTCAAAAATTGCTTCGTGATTTATCAATTTTCTATCCCTGATGGGCGGATGAGCAGAAATGCAATGAATCCTCACTGGTGCCCTTTCTATTATAATACCGGTGACACGGCACCTATCGCCTTCTCGATAAAGAACCCAAAAGACGTACGTATCATTCCTCGTGGAGGAATTTTCTGGGGCTGGTTTCTCTATTACTGGCCAGGGGTTGTCTTCATCTTAGTTATGGAAATTATAGGAGTGATATATATCAAAATAAAAGATAAAATAGAGAAAAAAGGGAATGGAGAATCTCAGGGAGAAGCGAAGGATGTACGGAGAAAGAAAAAGCGGTATATGTTTCACCAGAAGCCGTTCAAGGGTCGTAAACGTAGGAAAAAGTATTGAGGCTATATCCTCTATCTCTCTATTTCTCAGCGATGCTTCTCAGGTGCGCCTCTTCCCAATATATGCCGAATGCTAATGTAGGCTCGCTCAGGCCGGGTCAAGGTGCTCGACCAGCCAGTAGAGCAGGCCGGGTTTTCTAGCTTCCCCGAGTATGGCTGTGCGCAGGCCTGCGCTTAGCGAGAGCGCTATGGGCTCGCCGTGGGCCAGGGCTATGATCTTTATGCGCCGAGCATCGCAGCTTGCAGGGCACTACTTTGCACGAGGCCGCCTGTCATGCCTGCCTCTTCATTCCCGAAACTTCCTGCGAACGCGGCAACAAATACCTTGATCGTTCAGTGCTCGTGCCCACTATTGACCGCGACCAGCTGGCCTTCTTTGCCGCCCTGGAAACATAGCGGACCTGCCTGATCGGTAGCCGGTAAAACCTGCTACAATACAAGAGAGCAATTTCTGAGGAGAAGCAATGCAAAGATTATTTTGCCATACACATATTGTTCGCTATGATGAAAGCAATTGCGCTGGCGTCCTGACTCCCACGGCTTTTGTGCGCTACATGCAGGATATTGCGGCCCGGGATGCTGAGGATGCCCAGTTGGGTGGGAATGGTTTTTGGATCGTCAAGCGTACGCATATTACCTTTAACGTGCCAGTGCCGATTCACACGAAGCTACTCTTGAAAACCTATGGCCTGGCCTTTACGCGCATCACGGCCCAGCGCGGCTATGAGGCCTATTTAGAGGCTGCGGAGTCGCCAATCATTTCGGCGCGCACTCTCTGGGTTTTTCTGGACCCGCGCGGTCGCCCTACGCGCCTGCCGGAGGATACGGCCCGGATCTGGCTCCCGGATGGTCCGCGGGAGCCGCAAGCTGAGGAGTCCTTCCCAGTTTTCCCGGATGGTGAGCCTGTGACTATGGGGGAAAGTGTGCGCTTCGCGGATATCGATATTATGCGCCATATGAATAATGCGGCGGCTGTGGAGAAGCTGGATAATGCGGCCTGGGAGGCTTATGCGCGTGCCGGGATTACGCCTGATACGACGAGGTTCGATGCTCTGAGTTACGATATTGAGTATTTGCATAGTCCGCGCTTTGGGGAGCCGTTGGTTATCCAGAGCTGGCTTGAGCCGGTGGTGGGTGAGGAGTGTGCTAGGTGGCAACAGGTTATGCAGGGGGATAAGGTGGTTGTGCGGGCGTTCTCGCGCTGGCGCGTGGACGCTGTATAGCTGGGGCCGCGATTTAACGGGGCGCGCGCCCCGTGCCCCCGGTTAAGGGCGAGCCCTTAACAATCCCTATTTTAGGGAGACAGAAAAGCCCTAACAATCCCAGGCGGGGAAAAAACCTCTTTTCAAGTACTTTTTGCTATTAGAGCCTGAGAAGCTAGTTTTTGCAAGTATTCTGGCACATAGCCTCCAAATTTCCTTTGGCCCTTTTTCTGGCCCCCTTTTATCCTCATTCTTGCTCACGACCGTCAACGCATTCCATGCTCGCATAGAGATCATTGGCCACTGTTCCAAACAGCCAGAAAAGTAGCGAAATGGGCCATGTCGCGCCTTATGAGGCTAGAAACTCTCTGGCGAAGCGCCGGAGCTGTTCGGGATCGCTGCGCGGGAAAAAGCCGAGCATCAGTTCCTGCACGCCAGCCGCCTCAAGCTCTGCTATCTGGCGGCGAACCGTAGTAGGACTGCCAATCAGCCCTTCTCTTGTCCGGCTATCACCAAAGGGGAACAGCTCGGCAAACTGAGCCTGCGCTTGCTCATCGGTCTCGGCCAGGGAACAGGGCACCATCATTGTGCGCTGAATGCTCTCATACACACGCCCCACCGTCTCACAGTGATGCTTAAGCACCTCATACTTGCGACGCAAGGTAGCAGGGTCGCCCCGGAAGTTACAGGCGTTGCCATACTGGGCAACCAGCTTGAGCGTAACTTGCTCGCCACCACCGCCGATCAGCAGGGGAATATGCGGTTTTTGCACGCCCTTGGGCTGATTAATTGCTCCATGCACCTGGTAATATTTGCCCTCAAAGGCAGCTTCCTCCTGCGTCCACATGGCCAGGAGCACTTGAAGCGCCTCACGCAGATGGCGCAGGCGGGTAGGCGCGTCGGGATACTCATAACCATATGCGCGATATTCCCACTCAGTCCAGCCGGCCCCGATGCCAAAGGTGAGGCGGCCATGCGAGAGCACATCGACAGTGCTGGCCATTTTGGCGAGGAGGGCAGGATTGCGAAACCCATTGCAGGTGACGAGCTGTCCCACGCGTATGCGCCTGGTGTCCCTTGCCAGTGCCGCCGTCGACGTCCAGGCCTCAAAGGCCACTTCTTGCGAGGCTTGAGGGAGCGTGGCCAGATGATCGATCAGCCATAGCGAGGAAAAGCCGAGCTCATCAGCCGTCTGTGCAATATGGGTAAGCATTTCATAGGCCTCTGTTGAGTCCTTGGTTGCCCTCATATCGCCCATTCAGGCTTGGGGAAGTAAGACGCCAAATTGTATGCTCATAAAAATAGTCTCCTTTTCAGCAAGAACACTTATGCTTCGATATTGCTCAGGTGACGCAGGATAGGTACAGTTGCGCGCAACTGCATGAGCTCATCCGGGTCGAGATGACCAAGCAGGCTCTGGAAATGAGTAAGCCAGAACTCCTGATAAAGCGAGGCCACGCGCTGCCCGCGTTCCGTTAGCGAGACCTGTACAACCCTCCAATCCTGCTCATCGCGAACCCGCTCAATAAATCCCTGGGTTAGCAGGCGTTTCACCATAGCCGTGATGGCTGGTGGCGCCACCGCCAATTGTTCGGCCAGCTCTTGCATGGTGCAGCGCTGGCGCGCCAATAGTACGCGCAACAACTTGAACTGTCCCTTGGTGGCACGTAGCTCTATAATGTCGCGCCACTCGGGGCAAGATCGTCTGAGGCGCGAGGAATATCCGCGCGAATGTGATCCAACAAGCGAGGAATAATGTCAAATAAAGCGTCGGCGATATCTCGCGTATCGTTGGTGCCAGGCTCACTCATATCCTTATCCTGCCTCTCTTTGTTAACGAGGTTAATACTTAAACAGATTATTATTTAAACTGTTTAAGTAAATTGTAAGCGCTGATGTTCTTCTTGTCAAGCCGGGCAGTGTCTTTGCAGTGTGGCTTCATGCTCCTGCTTTGCCTATCAACTACTACAAAAGAGGAGGGATGTGAGGGTGATTTGTGCATTTGGGAACCTTGTGCCAGGCATTCGAGTTTGGGCCTGGCACAAGCTAGGCTGGCGAGTATAGCTTGAGGTCGAGTTGTGGATCTTTTGGACAAGCTAGCAAAGGGAAAAGCTACGCCAGAATTGAGAGGATGAAAAGAGGGCTTCTTCTGAAGATGCTCTTATTGTACTAATTTACTATCGAGCACGCATTCACCGTTCTCCATTAAGCGGAGAGATGCACGGATAGGTTGCGGAGTGAGATCCTTCCAGGGGAGAATAGGAGGACGGCGCTGCCAATACCAGGCCTGCTGAGAGATGTCCGTCGGCTGGCCATATGTCATTGCTTCGAGGAGGGCTGCCCCTGCATCGTCGATAGTGAGGGTTCGATACTGCTCTTCGATGAGGCTGGCAGCTTCCCAGAACAGGTGTTGTTCAGCTTGGGGAAGCTTGGCAATTGCCGCATCTAGATTATCTCTATCTCTAAGGTGGTTTGCATACTGCTGGGCTGGATAACAATTTCCCGGGCCCATCCATGAGACATACGTAGGATCAATACTTCCCAGAAGCTTAAAACTGAAAGAGCCTTGGATGCGGGATTCGAAAGCGTCGAGAGGTGGCTATTCTCAAGCTGGATTGTAAGTGTGTCACAGATCGGTGTTGATGGCCGCTGTTTGATCTCTAATTCATTAATGATATCGGGAAAATGAGTCACCCGAGCATGGGGCAGCTCCGGGACTGGGAATTCTACCTCGTAGACGAAGTACGGCATATACTCTTCTCCATCGATGACTACCAAATTGCCCTCCATAGCGTAAGCACAGAACACTTCTCCTCTGGGTGTGGCAAGCCAACTTGCGGAAGGATGAATATTAAGTGAGAGTGGAAATCTCACAACTGTGTTAAAAGTTTCTGCTAGATGGATAGCTAGAGCCTCCTCTGTGGGTAATCGGCCTGCTGTATAGACATCAGGGAAGTTAATGGTAGCAAAGAGGCTGAGCGACCAGGCAAAATCGCCAGAACACCTTTCATAAGAGCAAAAGATGAGGATGGAGCTCCACTTCTCCTCGTCCAGATCAAATTGTTTCTGCCAGTCCACAATGCAGACATCTTGTACAGCAACCTGGAAGAATGAAGCGAGGAATGTAGGGAGCTGATCGAGTATATCTTTCCTGGCCACAACGAGATCATAGTTCATTTACTTCATTTTTGCCTTTCTTCTTGAATCTCAGATAACCTCCTGGTCTAGCACTTTGCACAAATTAATATCGGGTGCCAACCACTTTTCGGCTTCTTTCGATGAGAAACATGCCTTCATATGCAAGAAAAGTATAGCAGATGAAAAGCGCTTTTTCCAGGAAATGGTGTAGCGATGTGATGAGGATCACATTTGAAGGCTAGAGCAGATCAAGCTCATCATCCTGAAAGCAAAGCACTCACCCATTAGAAAAGAGAGGTGTGCGTAAAATAATCGGTTTATGAGGAGTAAGGGGAAAAAGCCATGCCAGAATTGAGAGGATGAAAAAGAGGTTTTTTTAATTTAGTTGCGCTCCCAAGCGGGCTGTTGCCCTTTTTAAAGCATATGAGAGAGACGTCTCTCGAAGAAATACACGTTTTGCAACTCCTAACTGGGAGGGAAACGTTGGGGCAGAGCTACGATTTTAACGGGACTTGCACTCCAAGCCCCCGGTTAAGAGCTAACCCTTAACAATCCCTTTTAGAGGCTTATGCGTCATTCCCATGTTTCCATAACGGAGAGTGTTGCAATCCCACTGGGAAGCGAACCCCATTTTACAAGGAGTTGCGAGCATTGTAGGGATTTTCCAGTTTTCAAAAACGGGATTGTTAAGGGCTCGCCATTAACCGGGGGAACCCTCTCCCTTTCACATATAGGTTTTTTTGAGGGCGCCAGGCGGCAATCCGCGCTCGCGCTTCCGCTCACGCTGACGAAGCTGCGAGGGCTTCGGGAGCTTCCTGGGTGAGGTGATGGCCTGAGGCCACTCTTCAGCCAGCAGAATGCCGCACGGCAAAACCTCTGCGTTGAACAGAGCAGCGACTAAACCGAGCCGCCCACGGACCACGCAACTCAACTGGCGCGTTGGCAGTTGACCCGTAGGCCGCTTGCGTCTCCGCCGTGCGATGTGCTGTTCTGGCAATGACTCACCTGGGGGTTCCTGACGCTTCTCTTGCTCCATCTGACAGCCAAGGCTCACCGTCCAGACTTGAGCCACCGCCATCGCCAGTCACAATCGTTCGACGCGGCTGGCATCCACCATTTTGCTGTGATGCCACCCCCATAAGCCGCGCTTCACGTCTTTAAAGCCCGTTTCAATCCATGTCCGCATCCCATACCAACTTATCTCGGCTTGTTCGGGAGACAGATCGGTGAGCACCGCCCAGGGGTGTTCGTAGCTCGCTTCCCAATGCATCAGCAACGTGCATGTTAGGCGGCTGGATTTCCCCGCAAAGCATTCCACTGTCCCTTTCCAATGGGTTCTCGACGTAGGAGTCCATCGGCTAATCCAGTCAAACTCCTTCTCACCCACCGCGCGTGCCTTGACCCACAGATTGATGCGCAAAAATGGATGCTACCCACACTCGAGGATCGCCTGAAACAACCAACGCGCATACAACCCTCGATCAGCCATCACCAGCACCTGCCACTCAGCTGGAATACAACCGTCCAGGTGCTTGAGCAGCCCCTCCCAATGCGGTCGCCAACTGCCTTTCTCATGTCCGCCCAGCACTTTCCATGCCACCGGGATCGCGCAACTGCGGATCACCACGCTGATCGTCAAAATCGTCCAACGCTCCCCCAATGTGGTGGCATCCAGCACCAGCACCATTTGCTGATTCCCATTTCCCCACAAACGCACGATCCATTGCAACAAGGGTGCGAAGCAGGTGGTCACGTCCACTTCTCGCCGCTTTTTTCCGCTTTTGTGCTTTGCATCCAGATACCACTCGCGTAAGTGTTGAAACACCGCTTGTTCCTGCTGTTCTAATACCAACGCGAGCAGAGCACTGATTTGCGTGATTCCTGCCGTTCCAGCGAGCGCGATCCCCGCGCTCCAGAGAACCAACCCCCAGATTTGCGGCTTGCTTAAATGATGAATGGCGGTTGACACCTCGTGTGACCACTGCGATAATCGATCCGGGCAAGGCATGCTCGTTCTCCTGCTCTCGATGCGTCTTTGGTTTTTTTCATCGTAGCAGATTGTGGCGTCTTGCTGTCAATTTGTAAGCTGTCTGTATAGAAAGGGAAAATGATGCACGATCTTGATCTCTCCCGCGTTGTGCCTGCAGCCAGGCCAGTTGTAGAGGCTGCGGCCAGAGTGTATCTACGCCATACAGAACAGTGGTTCTTCGGTTTGCTCATTCATGGCTCAGCTCTCAAAGGCGGCTTTATCCCTGGATGTAGCGACATTGATCTCCAGATCTACCTTCGATCTGAAGCGTTCACTATCTATGGCCAGTTGCCGTTGGAAATTTGTAGCGCTATTCAACGCGACCTGGCGTGCATCGATCCACACCCATTCCAGTATATTCAGGGGTATATACGCTCGCCTCTGCCACGTTCTGACTATGTTGGGCCAATCCCAGGAGCCTACCATATGCTCACCGGCTAACTTCCTGTGCCAGAGGCGAGCGAGGCAGATTTACAGCGCTCAGCTCGTAAAAAACTGGCGAGCATCGATGAACGCATTGCCTATTATTGCCGGGGTTTGCTCGAACATGGCTCAGGTAAGTTAGAGCGACAAGTGCGCTTTCTCTGTACCGACCTCTGGCCAACGCTCTATCAACTCTTGACCATCCAAGAGCAGGATGGTCTGCGTATATGGAAGCTCCCTAAACCCGAAGCTATCGCTCTCTTGTCTCAAGAGAGTCAGCTCGCACAAACTGCTTCCGCCTTTTATCAGGCATTGCATCTCTATTATCCGCAAGCAACCTCAGTTGAAGATGCAATCCGCGTTATTGAAGCTGGCATCGCTTTCTTCGAGGAAGCTCGCGTCTGGTGGCTTGAGTGTGGCGAGGGGAAGCTTCTTTAAAAATCTATACTTGAAGGGAACCCTCTCCGGGGGAGAGGTAATGGGGCGCGAGCCCCCTTTTTTCCTCCTCATTCCCGCTTGTTGCGCTTCCCAAGCCCTGCGAGCATCCACGCTCACTACTGCCAGTACATCACATGCTCGCATACAGATCATTTACAACTGTTGTATGCAGTATAGACCCTGGTAAGAACGTGAGACCGGCGCTATTTAAAGCTGGCTACTTGCCCGGACCAGGCTTTTAGAAATAGGATTGTAATCCTCCTCTTCGGCGCACATCAAGCGTGGCACAATGGAATGATCCTCCCAAAGCTTGAAAGTGGCGGAACGGGCAACGCAGCGGCTTAAATCCCCAGGATGTGAGTTGGGCGATGAGTGGCTCTTCCTGGGCTTCGACTACTACGCGCTCTTCATCGAGCATGAGAATGTTCATGCTAAGCCAATGACTACTCATATAGAGCGGCGGTGCCGCTCTGGGTACGGGCTGAGCCGCGTAGCGCACTTCCCAGGACGCGAGCATCTCAGGCAGTTTGATCCCCCTTATTCTCTCCGGGTTGACCAGCAGTTTTCCGGGCGCGAGAGGAACAAAGGTTGCATCCAGATGCATCGGATGTGGATCGTTGAACTGTAGTTCATGGATGCGATAGCGCTCCCCTAGATGTCTGCGGAGCCAGGCGATCCCAAAACTGTTGGTAACCTGACTACGTTGGACAAAGATATCTTTGCCACAACGAATATAATCGGCAGCATCAAATGTCGGTTCATATTCGGAAAGCATGCTACGAAAAGGAAATGCTTCTTCTCCCTCTTGTTCTTCCACAGGCTGGTATAAAGCGTCGGGTAACTGTGGCCTGGGTGCTGCGCTCCATCTAGCCCCTTGCTGGAAGTAGTTCTTAAGCAAGGAGCGATAGGCGAATGTTTCAAAGTAGCGACAGCGCCAGGCCATCGGCGCTTCGATGATCTCATCGCCAATGACCAGCAGGCAATCCCTTGGCATGGCTGTATAGAGGCCCGCCGGACTGCTCCAATCGGGAGTAGCAAACTGTCGAGAACAATCTACCGGGTCGGGTCGGCGAACCTTGACGCCTTCAGCTTCTAAGAGCTGAACGAACTGGTTCAACTCTGCATTGGCCGCCATAAGCAGATCCTGGGGAAAGGCGCGTCCTCCATGGGTGTAAAAGAAGGCGTGATGTTCTGTAGGCATGGTGGCCTGGAGAATAGCATGCCAGCAGGGCACGGTAGCACCTTCCACACGGCCAACAATCACTTCTTCTAAAGGGTCCCATTCATTTCTCCCGGGCTTCCCAATACTCGTTTTTTGCTGCCTGACAGCGGCGAGGCGGGGAGAGAGTCCCCAGGTTAAGGGCTACGTCGTGAGCAAGTGAATTGGCCCTTAACCGGGTGGATATCTCTCCGGGGGATAGGTATCGGGGCGCGAGCCCAAATGTTCCATCCGAAAATTAGCGTACACTCTTGATCGGCTGCACAAGCACAGCGCCCAGCAACGTTAGCACCGTAGCAACCAGGAAGAGCGACGTATAACCGGCTTCCACGCTGCTGGCAAAAATGCTGATCGCAAGCGCACCAACCGAAGGCGCCAGGAACTGCGCCACATTCAGCGCAATCACCATCACACCCAGATCCTTGCCGCGACTCTCCGCGCGCGGCAGCACCTGCGTAATCAGGGCCATATCCACAGCGTTATAAGCTCCGATGCCTATACCTTGCAGGGCAAAGGAGACAATTACCGCCGGCCAGGTATGGATTAAGGCAGGAATAAGCAGGCTTAGGGCCAGCAGAACCGTCGCCCCGATCACAAAGGGCTTGCGCCGCTGAAAGCGGTCAGAAATAATACCACCTAGCAGCGTAGCCACAAGCGAGCCAACCGTTGAAATAGTCGTCACAATCGTCATTCCTTCGGCCACCGTATGCCCGGGAAAGAGCTGGGCATAGTGCACGACGTCGCGCAAGAAGAAATTGCTGAACGAAGATATCGTGAAAAAGGCAAGGAAGACCAGGAAGCGCGTAATCCAGGCATAGGCAAAATCGGGAAACTGGCGCGGACTAATCCAGAAGCCGGCCACAAATTCGCCAAGACGGAAGGGCGGCATCGCCCCTTTAGGGAGCCGTGGCTCGCGATAGAAGAGCACAAAGCCGCCGGCGAGCAGGATGATAATAGCAATCAGGGCAGAATAGGCGATCGGAATCGATTGGCCGGTGAGATTGAGGACAGTCGTGACAAGCAGCATGCCAAGAACCGTGCTTATCGGGAGCGCCAGACCTATAATGGCCGAAGCTGTGCCGCGCTCCTTCTCTGGAATGCGGTCAGGCATAAGGATGTTAAGAATTGCCAGCAAAAGATTGCCACAACAATTGATCACAATCCAGCCGATGGCGATAAATAGAATCGTGTTGGCCTGCGAGGCAAGCAGGAGCCCGGCCACAACGCCCAGCATGCCACCCAGAATCCAGGGTCGGCGCCGACCTATGCGCGCGGTCGTGCGGTCAGATAACGCGCCGCCCAGCGGTGGACTGATCACGCCGGCCAGGCCGCCCAGCGTGAGAATAATGCCAAGAGTAGCCACCTTGTGGATCGGATCAAGGCGATTGATCTGTTCTGGCAACAAGAGCGAAAGGATTGGTAAGCCCACGGCCAGCCAGCTAACCGTGGCAATAGCTATACCTGCGGGAAGGCCAAGGCCAACAGGTTTTGTGGGAGGGCGCAAAGCTTCGGGAACGTCTGTTATTACATCGTCCGCTGCGTTAAGAGTCTGGGAAAGTACTTCAGGTGATCGAATGATTTCTTCTTCCATGCTCTGAGACTCCTTTGGGGTGCTAAAATATATCCCTACGGATCGGTGCTCCAACCGGGCCTCACCGGCTCATGCTGATCCTGGCTGAGTAATAAGCTCTTCCATAAAAGCTTACAATATTTCCAGGTCAAGGCCAGAAAGCTAATGTGAATGCGCGGTTTGAGTTCCGGGTTTATGGCAGCACGCTTGATGCCATCTTACTAAGCAACGGGCTAAATTAAGGGTGTATAATGTGTATACCGATTTACTAAGCAACGGGACATAATAAGGGTGCGTAATTGGTATATTGAGGCAGCATGCCGGCTGCTGGGCCATCCTCTCCAGAGAAAGGCAGCAACCAGGCATGCCAGGTAACTAACTATTTTTCTGTCCCGGCTGTTGGGTCAGCAGTAACAACATCAAACGTATAGGTGCCAGAGCCCACATCGATGAGCGTGGCATCCTCCGTTCTGCGCACACCGGTGATGCCCTCGACAGCTTCTAAGGCCTGTCCCTGCTCCGTAACCTCTTTTCCTATAGTCGAAAGAATTGTCACGGTGGCGCTGGTATTGGCCGGGACCGTCACAGTAAGCCTGAAGTGTCCGTCCGCAAGTTGCCAGCTAGAAGCAACTTCGCCATAGAGAGATTGATAGCTGGCCGAGGCTGCGGTGAGGCCGGCCCCTGGCTGCGGCTGGAAGCTGGCGTGTTTGTAGCCGGGTTGTGTGGGCTCAATCCCTGCTACAACCTGATATAGCCAGCTTCCCACCGCACCATACGAATAGTGGTTGAGCGAGCCATGAGGATTGCCCTCCTCATCGATGCCATCCCAGGATTCCCAGATCGTCGTTGCTCCTTTCTCCACAGCATAGAGCCAGGAAGGACGACTCTCTTGCATGAGCAGCTCGTAGGCTACGTCGAGATAGCCGTTGGCGCCCAGCACCGAACACAGGAAAGGCGTTGAAAGGAAGCCGGTCCCCAAATGCGTGCCTGCGCTGCGTATAAGCTTCACAAGATGAGCGGCGGCGGCCGGGCGCAGTTCGGCGGGGAGCAGATCAAAGGCCAGCGCCCGCACATAGGCGGCCTGCTTTTCTGGCGTGATGCTGCCATCCTTATCAACAAATTCGCTGATGTAGGCCTGCTTAATCTGCTCATGTAGCCTGCTATATTCCTGTGCATCAGCCTCTTTGCCCAGCACACGCGCGGCCTCGGCCAGCAAGCGCGTCGAATTGGCAAAATAGGCAGTGGCAACGTGCGGCGCGCTAAGAATCTGTTGCACCTCGGGCGTATGCTCACCGAATAAGAGAGCGGGCACCGGATCGTTCGGTTCCAGCCATTCGCCCCAATGGAAATTAGTATCCCACAGGTAGCGCTCGTGGGCGTGCGGCTCACGTTCCCGATAGCGTGGAGCCGTGTGGCCCGCCGGCTTATATTTATCCTGGGCATTTTGGCGCTCGTATTCTACCCAGGCCTTCATGCTCTCATACTGCTCTTGAAGAATGCGCCGATCACCATACATCTGGTAGAGTGTCCAGGGTATGATTACCGCCGCGTCGCCCCAGCCCGCAGCCCCTTCCAGAAACTCCGTCGAGAAATTGTTAACCGTAAGCTTGCTGGCTGGCGAAGGAATCATGTTTGGCACGCGTCCGTTGGCTCCCTGTTCGGCGGCCAGATCTTTCAACCATTTAGTAAAGAAGCCAGCCGTCTGCATAAGGAAAGAGCCGGTCCCAACAAAGATCTGTGCATCGCCAGTCCAGCCGGCGCGCTCACGCGTTGGGCAGTCAGTGGGGATTTCCAGGAAATTGCCCTTCTGGCTCCAGAGGATATTATGCTGAAGCTGGTTCAAACGCGGATCTGAGCAGCTAAAGGATCCGATCTCCGGCATATCTGAATAGAGCGCAATGCCTGTAAAGTTTGCTGGCGTCGGCGTGCCAGGGAAACCTTCGACCTTCACATAGCGGAAGCCGTGCGTCGTGAAATGAGGCGTGTAGACCTCTTCACCTTCACCTTTAAGCGTGTACAAGACTTCCTGGAGAGGAGCAGGGATGATCGGTTCCAGCCCGAGATGCTCCATTGTGAAATTGCCAGCCTTATCAAGGGCCTCGCCATGTTGCAGGCGAATCGTCGTTCCGGCTGGCCCCGAAACCCTGAGCTGTACTACCCCAGAAAGATTCTGTCCCATATCCACGACAGTCTCTCCAGCCGGAGTCGTGAGGATCGCCAGCGGAACAAAGCGTTCTTTGCGGCGTACCAGCGGGCCAACTGTCGCCACTAAATTGGCAAGGCCATACTCAGCCACGCGCACCCCCTGCCACCTGCTATCATCGAAGCCGGCTTGATCCCAGCCAGGCATTTCCAGGCGCGCATCATAGATTTCGCCATCTTGCAGATCAGATTTGAGGATCGGCCCGGTTGTGGCCCGCCAGTGCTCATCAGAAATAATAACCTGCTCGCTACCATCGCTATAACGGACATGAAGCTGTAAGAGCAGACTCAGGCGCTCGCCATAGAAGTTGCGCAGCCCGCCGATAGAGATTGAGCCCCGATACCAGCCATCGCCAAGAATTACCCCAAGCGCATTCTCGTTTGAGCGCAGCAACTCGCTCACATCGTAGGTCTGGTATTGGAGACGATGCTCATAACTGGTGAAGCCTGGCGTGAAATAGGCATCTCCGACGCGCTGACCGTTGAGCGAGAGCTCGTAGAGGCCGTGCGCCGTGACATAGAGTCGTGCCGAAGCTACCGGCTTATCAAGCGTGAAGGCTGTACGTAGATAGGGCGCGGGTTTGAACGCCTGTGGATCATCATCCCAGTCAGCTTCGATCCATTTAGCCTGCCAGTCAGAGGAATGTAGCAGGCCCATCTCCCACCAGGCCGGCTCACTCCAGGTTGAGGCCTGGTGGGCGCCATCCCAGATCCGCACCTGCCAGGTGTAGCGCTGGGCCGAGCGAAGTTCCGGCCCGGCATAGGGAACGTGGACTGATTGCCCTGATGGCACTTTCCCACTATCCCAGAGCTCACCCTTTTCATCATTCACCCGCAGCTGGTACGCGGTTTGTACAGTTCCGCGCCCTGCCGGGGAGACAAGTTTCCAGCTTAAACGGGGCTGCCTGACATCGATACCAAGAGGGTTATCCTGGTACTCGCAGCGCAGATCCTGTACACCAATGGACGAAGTGGATGTGGCACTCGTTGCCATAGTACCTCCCGGCTAATAGAGCCATCTCGTGCTGTATTTTCGCTGAGCGAGACATCGCCCTTGTGAAAGGCCGCCCAACCACAGCGTAGGTGGCCTTGTGTGAAAACTTTCGTTTCGTTTAATTTTATATGGTTTCAAGAAAAATACAATAAAAAAATTGAAAAGTCAATAGTCAGGCCCAACTGTTTCGGTTTTTCGTGCATTCTCGTCGGCTCCTCAGCAAAAATGCCGGCAAGAGAGCAGAGCGAGCAGAGGCAGCTGCGCAGCTAAAAATTTGTGCCATAACGCATGCTATCGCCCCTTTAATTGCCTCTATTCTGAAGAGTTCATAGTGATGAAGATTTGCCTGAAGAAGGCTATAAGTCCTTCGCATGAGCTACTTGCAGCCTCGCTAGCTAGTCGCGGTAGACCATGCATAAGGCTCTCGGGATCTTGAGAGGCGAGACGATATGAACAGTAGATGTAATAAAACGAAATTAAACGAAAGTAAATAGGAAAGCAGATGTACTTCGGTATAGCTGCAGTGGCCATTAGCGGGGCGTCCCGCTTCTACGGCTGCCATGAGGCAGGGCAATTCGCCAGATCGCCTTGTATGCCTATAACTGGGTACTTGAAACGTAAAGTCCCTGGAAGCACGCCATGGCTTCAGACTTCTCTTTCTCCGGCGCCAGCCTGGAGCGACGGAAAGTAGCCATCAGTACCTGTATTCGGTAAGTAAGAAGTCTTTTGCTATACTGAGAAAGAGGGAGGAAGATTCCTCTTGCGCCTTTTCGGCAGCGGCCCGCCAGAAATTACTTTTTTGAAGGAGCGCAAAACTGGGTTTAATGTTGTTATGAGGGAAGAGATGAGGGAAGAGAGAAATATCAATCAAGAGGGAAGAGATCAGCGCCTTACAGAGCAGGAGCTGGCTGCCCGTGACGAGACTATTCTAAACTACCTGCGCCAGGGATGGACTAATCAGCAGATTGCCGAAGTTTTACATATACGACCAGAGCAACTACGGCGTATCATTTATCGTCGCCTCTTCGTGACCTATGATGTTCATACGCGTGCTGAGCTTGTGGAGACGGTCCCTCTGGAGCAAGAAGAGGAGCGCGACCTGGCCGAATACTGGACCGCATCCTATGACTTTAGCTATCAGGAATGTCGGATAGCAACGCTCCTCTATCAAGGGCTCAACAGGCGCGAGATCGCCGAAGAACTCTGCGTGGCCGAATCTACAGTACGCAATCATCTCCATCGTGTCTATCAAAAACTGGGAGCCTGCCATCGGGCTCGGGCTCTCTATGTGCTGGACTCAGCAGTAAAAAGCTTGCAGCAGAAAATATAGCTTGCGATAAAATTAGTGTAATATTATAGTGGGGTTTGCTGCCGAGAATAACGCCAATAGCTTAATGGCCAGGCTATATGTAGTTATAACGATACATAGCCTGGGCTTGTCCATCCTGTTTCAAACCTCTTAAGAGGCCTCAGCGCGTTCTTGAAGGGCCAGCTTTTGCCCAATCCGCAGTTTTCACGTTATGCAGCTTTGTGCTTCCAATCCCTGGCTGGAAGCAGGGCTACATGTGCCACTGTGTTCACAAACTATACAGAATACCAGTTGACAAATCGCTCTATTTCTTGTATGGTTAGCTACAAGAGTAACTAACCAGGGCGGTAGTAAAAAATGGGATACTTGATAGATGATAGCCGTCCGATCTTCGTGCAGATAGCCGAGCGGATCGAAAGTGACATCATCGAAGGAGGGCTACCCGAGGGGACGCAGGTTCCTTCAACCAATCAGTTTGCCGCCTTTTACCAGATTAATCCGGCAACTGCGGCGAAAGGAGTCAATCTACTGGTGGACCAGGGTATCTTATATAAGAAGCGGGGAATTGGTATGTTTGTGGCTGAGGGAGCCCGTGAGCAATTGCTAGAGAAGCGTAGAGAGCAATTTTTCGAGCAGTATGTGGTGACGATGATCCGAGAGGCCGCTAAGCTAGGCATTAGCACAGAGCAATTGACGGAGATGGTGCGCAGAGGAGAGAAGGTGCGATGAG
Organism: Ktedonosporobacter rubrisoli; assembly: GCF_004208415.1. Classification (GTDB taxonomy): domain Bacteria; phylum Chloroflexota; class Ktedonobacteria; order Ktedonobacterales; family Ktedonobacteraceae; genus Ktedonosporobacter; species Ktedonosporobacter rubrisoli. The sequence goes on from NZ_CP035758.1 coordinate 2,847,993, forward strand.
CAAAGTGATTGAGGTCCGTCAATTAACGAAGTTGTATGGAAATGTGCAAGCAATCAAAGAGATCAGTTTTTCCTTAGAAGAGGGAAAGATATATGGGCTGCTCGGGCGTAACGGCGCGGGCAAGACGACGCTCATGCAGATCCTGACCGCCCAGATCTTTGCCAGCAGCGGAGAACTGAAAGTATTCGGCGAAGTACCCTATGAAAACAGTCGTGTGCTAAGCCAGATCTGCTTTGTGAGAGAGAATCAGCGATTTCCCGAGGCTTTTCGCGTAATTGATATGCTCAGTGCTGCCGCCTCTTTCTTTCCCAACTGGGATCAAGAATATGCCACGGCTTTATGCGATGACTTTCAGCTACCCTTGAAGCGAAGACTGAAGGCCTTATCCAGGGGGATGCTCTCGACCGTTGGCATTATCATTGGCCTGGCCAGCCGGGCGCCGCTGACCCTCTTCGATGAGCCGCACCTTGGCCTTGACGCGGTAGCCAGAAGCATATTCTATGATCGCTTGATCGAAGATTACACCGAGCATATGCGCACGATTGTGCTCTCTACGCACCTTATCGATGAAGTGAGTCAGATGTTAGAGCATGTGCTTGTCATAGATAGGGGAAGGTTGCTTATCGATGAAGATGCCGAGACGTTGCGCGAACGTGCCTTTACTGTGGCGGGAACAGCGGGCAAAGTTGAGGCTTTTGTGAGCGGGAAAACTGTCGTTGCCCGTGAGGCGTTAGGTGGGCTGGCTTCGGTCACGCTGATGGGGAGGCTAGAGGCTCGGGAGCGGGCGCAGGCCGAAGATCTCGGCCTAGAGCTAGCGCCAGTTTCATTGCAGCAGCTTATCATCCATCTGACCGGTGGAGCGCTGAGAAGAAAGGCGGAAGAGATCTCGTGAAGCAAATAACTGGCGTTATGAATATACATTTCAGAAATAGCCTCACCTGGTTTGCTGCGCCAGCAATGATTATGTCTCTTAGCTTTGTGGTGGCGCTGGTCATTAGCCTTGCCGCTGGCAGAGATGCGGGAACGTATTCCGGCGGAATGATCTCGATCTACATTTTTATGTTTGTCGCTGGCACAGTAATGGTAAAGGATACCTTTCCTCTGGCGCTTGGCTTCAGTGTGCGGCGGGTTGATTACTTCCTGGGTACAACACTCTCCATACTTGCGATAAATTTCGTCTGGGCCGTTGCTCTGACGCTCCTCTCGTTTATCGAGAGCGGGCTGACCGGCGGCTGGGGCTTGAATATGCATTTCTTTCATCTGCCATATATGAGTGATGGTACCCTCCTTGCACAATTCTGGAGCTATTTTGCGATCCTGGAGTCTCTGAGTTTTCTTGGCTTGACCGGCGCTTGCATGGCTCAGCACTTCGGCCAGATCGGTATGTATGCATTTTTTATCTTTCTCTTTGTAGCGTGCAGCGCGGGCGCGCTTGGGTTAACCTATCTCCACAACTGGAGCAATTTTTTTGCCTGGTTTGCCCAACACTCGCTCAGCGCGCTCGCTTTGTGGTTGATTCCGTTTATTCTTGTCTGTGTACTTCTCTCATATGCGCTCTTGCGCAGAGCGGTTGTGCGTTAGTGCACAATCGAGCTGCGCAAAGATGGCCATTCTTTCTGGACCATTGGTCATCCTGGCAGAGGTTCTGAGCGAGGGTGTAGAGCTGCTTTTCCTAAGCTCTGTCTGGGCATCTTCTCGTCAGGACGAAGTGATGAGCGAACTAAAATTGGAGAAAGAGAAAGTAAAAACGTCTATTCTATGTATAGCAATTTAAAATCCTTTGTTGTTTTGATCTGTCTGCATTTCTCAGTTTTATAAGAAAAGGAGCGAATAGTGGGGCTCTTAGTTGACCAGATAAATAAATCCTTTGGCGAGGTCCGGGTGATCAAAGATCTCTCTATGGAAGTGAGAGAGGGCTCAATCTTTGGTTTTCTAGGTGCCAATGGAGCCGGCAAAACAACTACCATGCGCATGATCCTCGATATCATTCGGCCCGATAGCGGCAAGATTACCTGGAACGGTCAGAATGTGAACAAGGTGCCACGTAATAGATGGGGCTATCTGCCCGAAGAGCGCGGCCTGTATCCCAAGATGATTGTAGAAGAGCAATTGCTCTTTCTGGCTCGCCTCAATGGTCTATCGAAGCAAGCTGCAAAAAAGGAAATGAACGAATGGTTCGAGCGCTTTCAGATCAATGCGAACCGTAAAAAGAAAGTCAGCGATCTTTCGAAAGGCAACCAACAGAAGATTCAGTTTCTGGCCACTGTCCTGCACGATCCAGACATTCTGATTATGGATGAGCCCTTTAGCGGCCTGGACCCAGTTAATGCCAGCGTGTTGAAAGAGGCATTTCTAGAGATGCATCGGCGCGGCAAGACTATCATCTTCTCAACTCATCAACTGGAGCAGGTCGAGGAGATGTGCGAAGATGTCCTGATTATCAATAAGGGCCAGAGCGTTGTGCAGGGTAATGTACGCGAGGTCAAGCGTCAACATGGGCGCAATGTCCTGCGCCTTAAGTTGGATAATGATCCCCAGGCTTCCTGGCTGGATGCCATAGACGGCGTGCAGGTTACCAAAAGGCGCCAGGATTATATTGAGATGCAATTAAGCCACGGTCTCAATCCAAATTTTATTCTGTCCGAAGCTTTGAGGCGCGGCGCTTCAGTTAGCCGCTTTGAAATAACTGATCCTTCACTTACCGACATTTTCATTGAACTGGTGGGCTCCATTGCCCTACCGGATGCTCCGCTGAGCGTACCGGCGGCATACTAGGGACTAGGAGAAAAGAGAAGCATGGCAAAGTCAACTCTTACGCCAGAAGATCAGCGCGAGGAAGTTACCTCTAGTGCGCGCTCGCCGCGACAAAATAGCTTGCGCAATATTGGTCTGATCTGTGAGCGCGAATATAAGAACCAGATTACCCGGCGAAGCTTCGTTATTAGCACGGCTATCTATCTGCTAGCCGTGATCGTGGGGTCCTTTGTCCCAACAGTCATTCAATATATAAACGCGCAATCAGGTTCTGAGCAGAACAGAATCACTATCGTCAATAATGCTGGAAGCGTGGCAGGGATGAATGATGCGGCCCTGGCCCACTATATCGAGACCAACCTTAATAATGGACAGCCAGGGCAAAGTCTCGGTCCGAGCGCAGCGCAGAGCGCCAATTTTACCGTCCAGACTGGTGCCCCTGCCGACCTCAATAGTTTGAAGAGCGAGGTAAGGGATGGCAAGCTGAAGCTCTTGCTAGTCCTTGAGCGCACGGAAAAGCAGGATATCAGCTTTACCGATTATACAGCCTCGGATAGTGCTGTAGATAGCAGCACAGCGCCGCTTCAGAATGTGGCTCACCAGCTGAGCATTCTGGATCGCGCAGAGCGCTTCCATCTAAGCTCTACCCAGATAAATAGTGTGCTGGCTCAGCCTCAATTTACCCTGAGCAATCTTAAGCAGGATCAGAGCGACCGTTCCACAGCTGACATAGTTTTAGGCTACATTCTGGCTTATGTAGGCGCAGTTATAATCTTCATATCAATCGTCACATATGGAGCTGGCGTGGCCCAGGGCGTGGCTGAAGAGAAGAGCAATCATATTATGGAGATCTTAATCAATGCGGCAACCCCTTTCCAGTTGATGCTAGGTAAGATCATCGGGATTGGCGCGGCAGGCTTGACCCAGATGCTGGTAACTGTACTGACCGGCATTATTATGCTAGCCATTCAGACGCCGATCAAAGCTGCTCTGCTGGGAAGCGCGGCTGTGACTGGCATGAGCATTAACATAACAGGTTCCGCTATTAATATGCTTTTGCTCCTGCTGCTCTACTTTATCCTGGCCTTCCTGCTCTATTCCTCGCTCTATGCGGCGGCTGGAGCTCTGGTCAGCCAGCCGGAGGAGGCGCGCAATGCTGGTGGTCCTATCAATCTCCTTTTCATGATTGGCTACTTGATAAGCGTCTCTGTGGCGGCAATTCCAGGAGTGCCGGATGCGCTCTGGGTCAGAATTATGTCCTATGTTCCCTTCTGGTCGCCAACGCTGATGTTGATGCGTATCGGGGCCGGTAAGGTGGCCTGGTGGGAAATCTTGCTCACAGTTGTGCTGATGCTCGCGGCTTTCCCCTTCTGTGCCTGGATCTCGGCGCGCATCTATCGTGCCGGCATCTTGATGTATGGGCAGCGCTTTAGCCTCGGCAAGCTTATCAGGCTAAACGGCGCCGGCTAATCCTTGCCGAGACGAGGCTTGCTAGCGGGAACTTCTCGCGCCAAAGAAGAGGGTTAGGGACTAAAACGGAGCTTCTATTCTGCGGGCGGATATGCGCTTAAAGCGGGATAGAAGCCCGCGCCTTTTCAGGCCGGCTCCAGAAGCTTGAAGAGGGCTGCAAGACCATTTGTCAGGGCCTGGCGCTCTCCAGGGCCTAATTGGCTGAATAGGCCTTGATAGTGTTCATGCAAACGCTGCTGAAGTTGGAGTGCAATACTCTGCCCCTGCTCTGAAAGATAGAGGAGGCAGAGGCGGTTATCTTGTAGATCGCGCATAGGTGTAATCCATCCGCGCTGCTCCAGCTGATCGACGAGCCGGCTGATGGTGCTTTTCTCAAGGGAAAGCTCGCAGCCGAGCTCGCGTTGAGAGAGCGGGGCCCGACTTGCCAGCACGTTGAGCGCCAGGAATTCCGAGAGCGAGAGCGACCAGCCCGGTAAGATCCTGGCTGGCTGATGCAAGCCGAGCTCGCGAAACAGATCAAGCAAAAGTTGTTCTAATGGTTTCATTTTCATGTCTGTACCAGGGTCATGCATGGTATTGGATTGACTCTATGGTGTGCTACAACTATATTACCCGGCTTCGACAAATCTCCCTGCCTCTAGCTGGTAATTTCCTCATCCTGGGCGGGCTGAAGTAGCCTGTCCAGGCCACGCGTGATCTCAGAAAGAGGATCGCGCACGCTCTGGTACAGCACATAATAGCTTGAGCGTTCGGATCTTAAGAAGCCCACGTCTTGCAGCATTTTCACATGTTTTGAGATGCCAGCTTCCGAAAGGCCAAGCAGGCCGGCAAGCTCACGCGTTGAACGTGGGCGCTGACTGAGAAGCTGCAGAATTTGCATGCGCGTCGTATCCCCGGCGGCGCGTAGAAGCTTAAGCAAGCGCTCAGGGGGAACCGGGGCATTGCCCTCTTCATGATACTGTTTGATCGAGTAGGCGATCGCATGTAGTACATCCCGCCCATAGATGAAGGAGAGGCGCGGCCAGACGTAGGAGGAAGGTATCAGGAAAAGAGGATTGCCAGCTTTCTTTTCCCAATGGCCTTGCGCGGGATAGAGCATAGTAATATTGTTCTCCTCCTCATATATATTTAGCTGAGGGGCAAGTGAGCTGAGAACTTCGCGCGGACCATACTCAAAGAGCAACTGGCCCCGTTGTTGAATATCGCGCAAGAGCAGCTCCTCCAGTTGCGGCCATTGTGGCGCGAGACATACCTCCCAGTACTGCAAGAAAAAGGCAAGAAAGCGCTCCTGGCTTCGTTGCGGGTTCGTTAGAAGTTCCTGAACCATCTGGACAGAGGCCGGGTGAATCTCTGCGGTTTGGGCCAGAATCTGCTCCTGTAGTTCGGGCGAACTGGAGATCTGTTCGAGAGGATAGTTGAGCTCATCCATATCGTGGCCGAGGATTGCCTGGTTAAGCACCCGCTCGGCATAATCCTGCGCCGCTAGTTCTTGCGTTACACGAAATTCCTCAGTAAAAGGCAAGAAGTCTGAGCCCAGCGATAGCGAGCTGGCAAAGATATCGGGTATCATCCTGGCGAAAATGATGCCAAACGCTGAGACCTCGGCTCTAAGCGCGACTGGCATTTGCTGGCGTATCTGCAGAACCCAGGCCAGATGCAGGGGATGATATTTACTTTTAGCCAAAACTTGTAAGCTGCGCACCGCTTCCTGTAAGGGCGAGTAGCTAAAGGCCAGCCGTTCGGCCTGCGGCGAGTCAAGATGTATTATGCGTGTCATCACTTCTCGCTTTCTGATTTGCTGATTAGCTAAAAAGTTGCATTGCCCTTTAGTTTACCGTATGCTCAAAATGAAAGCAAGAGCTTTTGGCAGAAGTATATAGAGTAACAATAAAGGATGGAGGAAAATTGTGCAAAATAGTAAAGTGATGCAAGAACAAATCTCTCCCCGTGAAATTATCGAAGGATTAGCACAAAGCTTATGTGAAAATTATGTTTTTCCTGAGCTCGCTCAGCAGATAGCCGCTACACTGCGCCAGCGCCTCGCAGACGGAGCTTATGATGGCATTCTTGATGCCGACCAGCTAGCCAAAGTGATTACCGAGCACCTGTATGAACTGAGCCATGATAAGCATCTGCGCCTTTTTTACAGGCCCGAAGGCGTCTCTGAGCATATTCGGGAAGATCAAAGTTATCCAGCAGAGGAAATTGAGCGTATACGCGTGCAGGGCATAGAGCAGAGCTTTTATATGAAGAAGGTCGAGATCCTGGAGGGCAATATTGGTTACTTTCGCTTCGATAGATTTATGCATCCATACTTTGCCGGCGAGAACATGCAAGCCGCTATGACCTTCCTTGCTCACACCAGGGCCCTGATCATCGACTTGCGCTACAATGGCGGCGGCGACTCAAGCATGGTGCAGTTTCTTTGTAGCTATTTCTTTGCAGCTTTAGAGGATGAACAGGTACAGCTCACCGGTATATATGAGCGCAAAAAGGATCTCTTGCGCCAGCAATGGGTTATGCCCTATGTGCCAGGTCCTCGTTACCTGCAGAAGCCGCTCTATGTGCTGACCAGCCAGAATACTTTTTCCGGAGCTGAAGATTTTTCCTATACCCTGCAGCAGCTGAAGCGCGCCTATATCGTTGGCGAAAGGACGAAGGGCGGAGCCAATCCAGGGTTTAAATATCCCATTACAGTCAATTTTGAAACTATGATTCCCTCGGGCCGTTCGATCAATCCCATTAGCGGCACAAACTGGGAAGGGACTGGCGTCACGCCAGATTTGGCCGTCGCCGCGGAAGAGGCGCTGGATGTCGCTTATCGACGGGCAGCTTCTTAAGCGAGCTGACGATGCTCTCTCCAATTGACTCGCGTAGCTAAAAGAGCTCAAGCCGGGCTTTCCATCTCTGCCTCCGATGTTCCCTGCGCTTCGCCAGCCTCGGGTTAAGGAAAACCAGATTTAGGAAGGCCCGCAAGTTTTGTACTTCCCCTTGACAATCCTCAAGGTTTGGCATACTATAGAAACAGGTTTACGATATAAACTAGTTTCTATGGAGGGGATAATGGAAAGTTACTCCTTGCGATCACTGAAAGAAGTGCAGCAGCTCACCCAGGAATATGCCAGCTACTCGCAGAGTAAGGGCGGTTTAGGGCATGTCCTGGGAGGAGTGGTAGGTCTGGCCATTTACCTGCTCAATGGCCTGGTTGGGCCGGGATTGCTCACCGCCATACTCACGATTGCTCTCACCTTAAGCTGGCTATTCGGAAAAGAGATCCTGCGGCGACTCTTGTACAGAAAGTTTGGCCAGGCTCAGGAAATCTGGACAGCCGAAGCCCGTAAATGGCATAGAGGAACCATTATCTTTATAATCCTGATATTTGCCATCGTTGGCATCGTATATATCTGGCTTAGCAGGATGAGCAAACCTTCCGACTGGCTCTATATGCTCTTTGTCGTGGCCATGCCCTTGATTGCCTGGCGCTATCTGCGTACCTGGGAAGAGTTTTCCGTAGGGATCTTTCTGCTCTGTGCCTGTGCCGTGACCGGCGGAGGAGGAGCCTATGGCCTGCTTGATGGCCCATGGGTCGCAGGAATAGCCCTCATTATGATCTTCAAGGGTTTTAGAGAGCATAGTAAGTTTAGGGCCCTGGCCGCGCGGCTGCAAGCGCAACTGATGGTGAAGGAATAATGGCTATTCCTGAACAATCTCAAGCAGATGACACGATTGTTATCAAGGATAACCTGCAGCAGGTGCTCTCCCTCGATCGCACCATACACGAGCCAGCACGCCTGGTTATTCTCGCGGCCCTCAATCAGGCTGAAGAGGTTGATTTCAAATTCCTCGAAGCCATTACCGGCTTGACCAAAGGGAATCTCAGCCGTCAGGCCTCCAACCTTGAGGAGGCGGGATATATTCAGATCCGCAAGTATTACAAGGGTAAAGTACCTGCGACAAGTTATCGCATTACGCCACAGGGCCAGCAAGCCTTTGCAGCCTATTGGGCCCAAATGGCAAGCTTACAGCAAAGTTTACAAGGTAAGAGCCAGCCTTCTGCCGAAGATGAGAACCAGGAGGAATAATTATGAAGGAACAGAACGAAACAGCACGGAGGCGATCCTTTTCGTTGGGCCTCTACCTACTAATCGTATTCGGCCTCTCGTGGCCATTCCAGATCGTCAGCGTTATCTGGGGCAGAAATCTATTGTTAATCATTGCCCTCAATGCTAGTGCAATGATGATGGTTACTGTAGGTACATACATTTGTGGCCGCTACATCTTTGGCGATGGCTTTAAGGGTGCAGGCTGGAACTGGGGGAAGCCACGCCACTACCTGGCGGTGCTTGGCCTGGCGGCCTTCCTCTGGCTGGTGCCGGAAGGCATAGATCTGCTGGCCGGAACGCTCAAGCTGCCAGCTCATCTGAGCCTGGTTCGCTTCTGGCCTGTGCTGCTACCTTTTATCACGCTCATACCCGGCTTTGGCGAAGAATTTGGCTGGCGAGGCTACATGCTGCCTCGTCTCCTGCAACGCATGAGCACGCGCAGAGCTATTCTGCTCCATTCTTTCATCTGGTGGTCCTGGCATCTTCCGCTTACGGTCGGGAATACAGTTATGGGCGCCATCGCCAAGGCAGTTCCTGGGCCGACCATCATTATTACTGCCGTCTCTGTGATACTCTTGAGCGTAATACCGGTTGTCTGTCACGGCATTCTTTTCGCCTACATCTGGAATCGGGCCCATAGCCTGGCGGTTTCTAGCGTATATCATGCGGCCTTTGATGGTATGCGTGATGCCCTTGGCGCAATAATTGGCCTGGGGCCGACAGCCGGGATCTGGGCGAATATTGTCCTGCTCGTGCTGGGCCTTATCCTATTGTGGAAAGGCGATTGGCGCAATCTTCACACCTGGTCACAAGAAGCCGCCTCTGAAAATCCAGCGTCATACGCACATACGGTCGACACCTTGTGATAGCTTGCCTGAGACGAAATAGAGAATTGGAACCCTTCTAGCTAGCGAACAAAAATATACTATAATAACAGGAAGCAAGGTCTGCTTCCACATGGAAGGATGCCGGCACACTTAAAGCATGGAGGGACACTGGTGCGCTATCATCTCAAAGAACGCTTTCTCACCATCAAAGATGACTTTGTAGTTCGCGATGATCGAGGAGAGATTGTCTATGATGTAAGAGGAACCTTCTTACACATAGGGGACTACTTACGCATCTATGATCGAAATACCGGTCAAGAAGTATGTAGCATCAAAGAAAAAGTCTTTACCTATCAAAAGCAGTATATGTTCTATCAGCATGGATCTGAAGTAGCAACCATCAGGAAAAAGGGCCAGGTCGAGCATCGTAACAATTTTTTCGAAATCGATTGTGCCAGTGGCGTCGTTCTGCAGGTTCATGGCAATTTCAAGGAGTGGGATTTCGAGATCATAGATCAGTACGCTCGGCTCTACGGACATATTAGCCGCGAGTTTGCCTTTTTAAGCGATCACTATACGGTTGATGTGCCAGATGGTATAGACGCAACGTTTGTCCTGGCAATTGCTGTTGTGCTGGATGAGATGCGCGAAGATGGCGTGAAGACTCAGTAATTGCTCTTCGTCGGCTCTACTTCTCAAAGGCGATTTGCAAGTAGATGTCAAGAGAGGCTGGCATGCTGAGAGTTTTTGTCAGCCTCTCCTTCTTGCCAGCGGAGGGCACGCGACATAGGAAAAATGTCCTGATCAGTTTTCAACATTTTTCTTGAAACAATAGAGCTACATTCTAGCGGTTTCCATGAAAAATCAGCACGTCTCCTACAAATTAGATCAGATGTTTTAGTTATTTTACCTCATCAGCTCCGTTCTGTATTATGAAGCCCTTTGTACGGCGCTTGACAGAAGCCGTATGCAAAGGTAGTCTCTCTCTGGGAGAAAGGCGAGAGGTGCAGCCGAATCGGGGTTCGACTGAGAATCGAGGCAATTGCGAATCGAAACATGCAAAGTAGCGAAAGCTAGTAAAGAGAGAAATGCTGCAGCCAACTTTCTCCAGGCTGACGGGTGAGGGATCGCAAGCTATTCCCCCCAGTGAATTTCTGCTGGCGAATATGCGCTGTTGCGATACTTGTACAGAAAATATTAAAATGTGTAGTTGTTGCTCTAAAAATCCATTAAGAAGAACAAATAAGCATAATCACGACGAAGCGAGGGGATAGAATGTCTCTGCAAAGTGATGAAACGATCCTGGCTGCCCTATTAGCCAGAATGAACGTTCAGCCTACTCGTATTACATATAACAGTCAATCTCAGTTGATTGAACTGGCGCTTCCCAGGCTTGCGCTTACGTCTTTGCCTGAGGAATTTAGCCAGTTGCGCAATCTGCAAACTCTTGATCTATGTGGCAATCAGCTCAAGGACCTGCCCGAAGTGATAGGGCAATTGCTGCAGTTGCAGGTATTGCGCCTGGAAGAGAACGAGTTGGAGGAGTTGCCGGAAGGGCTAGGGCAATTAAAGAATTTAAAAGAGCTCTATCTGGGCAGGAATCGCCTGAGAACAGTATCAGAGGTGATATGGCAGTTGCCAGAGCTGCAGATCTTAGAGCTTGAAGAGAACGAGTTGGAGGAGTTGCCGGAAGGGCTAGGGCAATTAAAGAATTTAAAAGAGCTCTACGTAAGTAGAAATCGCTTGCGAAGATTATCGAAGGCGATGTGGAAACTGGCTCAGCTGCAGGTGTTACGCCTGGGCGAGAACGAGTTGGAGGAACTGCCAGCAGAGCTGGCGCAATTGCAGCAGTTGCGCGTATTGGATCTCTGTAGCAATCAGTTCAGAGAGCTACCGGCGGCGGTATGGCAGTTGCCAGAGCTGCAGATCTTAGAGCTTGAAGAGAACGAGTTGGAGGAACTGCCAGCAGAGCTGGCGGGGTTGCGCAATCTGGAAGAGCTCCGGCTACACAGAAATCGCCTTAAGAAGCTGCCCGATGCGCTTTGGCTCTTAGACCAGCTGCAAGTGCTTGATCTGGGTCGCAATCAGCTCGAAGAAGTGCCCTGGGAACTGGGGCAGCTGAGCAACTTGCAAGAACTGAGCCTGCGTGGCAATCGGCTTCGTGAGCTGCCGGCGTCTCTGGGCTGGCTGAAGAATCTGCAAAAACTTCAGCTTGATAGGAATCGCCTTGAAGAGCTGCCGACAACCATGGATCAGTTGCCCGGCCTGCAAGTGCTTGATATCAGTGTAAATCTGTTGCGTGAGATCCCAGAGGGATTGGGACGCTTACATAGCCTGCAAGTTCTGTATCTGTTTGGCAATCGCCTGGAAGCGGTGCCGTCCAGCCTTGGCCAATTGCAACAGCTCCAGATCCTGGATCTTGGGCGAAATCGCCTTGAAGAGATACCGGCTGATCTGGGCCAACTGCATGATCTGCAAAAGTTGGATCTAGGTGCTAACATGCTCAGAAAGGTTCCGATAGAGCTGTGGAAGTTACGCAATCTCCAGGTTTTGTATCTGTTCGGTAACCATCTGAAGGAAATTCCCGCTGCTCTGGGATACCTGATCGAACTGCAGGTGCTCGATCTCAACCGAAACCAGCTACAGGGAGTGCCAGCCGAATTGGGTCAGTTGTGTAATCTGCGCGAATTGCACCTCAAGCGCAATCAGCTGCAAGCCTTACCTGCGGAACTTGCCAGCTTGCGTAATCTGCAAGTACTCGACCTTGAAGAGAATCACTTGCAAGAATTACCGCCCGAGCTGGGCCAGCTTTCTAGCTTGCGCAGTTTGCACCTCAGCAGAAACCAGCTGCGCGAACTGCCCCGTGAACTGGGACTGTTGTATCGTCTCCAGGTGCTGAGTCTTGAGGAGAATCAGCTTGAGAAGCTGCCGCCCGAGCTGGGCCAGTTGCAGCAATTACAGATGCTCGACCTTGATGGCAATCAGTTGCAAGAATTACCTAATTCGTTAGGGAAGCTGCATAATCTGCAACGGTTATATCTGCGAGGAAATCAGCTCTGGAATATCCCTGAAGAGCTAAAGCAGCTGCAAAAGATCCAGCGCTTTACTGATAGAGTGCCGGCATTTTTCGAGCAGGAGCAAGGATAGGTTGTCTTGATTTCGTTGTCTTCAATAAGAGAAATGAGGAGCGTGGCCGATCCGCTGCTTGCGGTATGCCTCGCGCTCCGGTCGGCTGAAGCTTGGCTCGCTTATACAGATATAGCTTGCTTCATAAGCCCGCGTATGATATAGTAGCGCCAGATCCCGCTAAGAAGGAGGTGCCCCCGATGGGTACCATCATCACCTCAGGCCATAGAGCTGCTCTGGCTTGAGGATACATGCTTCATGTTCTGGTGCGAAAAAATTTCATAGGTCCTCTACGCTGACTATCGGCATATGCTGATAGCCTCTATACGTTCGCGCTATTGCATCAGGACAATGGATCTGGGATAGATTTTTCGATAAAGCCAATCCTTCCCCGGCCCTGTGCAATTTTTTTTTGCCCTCCTTTGTGCCGCTATAATTCTCAGCCAGCTGCTAGCAACGACTTTCCCTTGATGGCATTATTGTGTCTTTTTTGTGCAATGGCCGATCAGCTCAGCCTCATGTCCTGGAAGACAGGGAAACTTATAAGCATGGTATTGATGCGCGCATGCACCTCTGGCATGAGCCTGGCTGACGGTAGCGCATATAGAAGGAAGAGGAACAACGGATATGCGTTGGCAGCTTCGAGGCTTATGGCGTAATCAAGATTTTGTGAGGTTATGGCTCGGTCGTACCGTCTCGAATGTAGGCAATGGTATTACAGGTCTTGCCCTTCCCTTAACTGCTGTGCTTATTTTGTCGGCTACGCCCTTGCAAATGGGCATCTTAAGTGCGTTAAGCGGCTTCTCAACGTTGCTTTTAGGGTTGTTTGCCGGTACCTGGGTTGATCGCTTGCGTTGTCGTCCAATAATGATCGCCACTGATATCGGGCGGGCCCTTCTCTTAATCTCCATCCCTCTGGCTATGCTAGCCGGCGTGTTGCGCATAGAGCAGCTCTATTGCGTTGCCGCTCTGCTGGGGATATTGACAGTGTTTTTCAATGTCGCTGATGCCTCGTTTTTGCCGGCTCTTCTGTCGCAAGAAGAGTTGGTAGAGGGCAACAGTAAGCTTGCTATGGCCGATTCGCTAGCTGAGATAGGAGGACCATCGCTAGCCGGTCCGCTTGTTCAGCTCTGGGGCGCGCCGCTGGCAATTATTGTGGATGTGCTTACCTTTCTCGGCTCGGCCTGGTGTCTGTTCAGGATAGCGAAAAAAGAAGTGAAGCCGCTCGTCTCCGCAACTTCATCGAGTTTCTGGCGGGAGAGCTTTGAGGGGCTGCATTTTGTATGGGGAAACTCGCTCCTACGTGTGCTTGCTTTGAGTGCCGGGCTCTTTAACTGCTCTGGGATGTTCGTGGGCACGCTTTACGCGCTCTATGTTGTCAACGATCTGCACGTAGCGCCGGGCTGGCTGGGTCTAATAGTGGCCACGGGAGGCTTGAGTTCTCTACTGGGTGCATGGATAGCCGAGCGCGTGATCAGTCAATTTGGGATTGGGCCGACGATTGGAGGCGCGCTGCTGCTCTATGGGCTTATCGGCCTGCTGATTCCGCTGGCCCAGGGACCTATGCTTATAGTGATCTTGTTGCTCTTTATGAGCCAGCTGCTAGGGGATATTGCGGTAATGCTCCATCTCATTGCGGAATTAAGCCTGCGCCAGTCGTTGATTCCGCAGCATCTGTTAGGGCGTGCCAATGCCTGCATACAGCAGCTTACCCAGGGCGTAATGCCGTTGGGGGCCTTGCTGGCTGGAGTGTTGGCCGAAGGGCTTGGTATACGTTTTACTCTCCTATTAGGCCTGCTGGGTATTATCCTGGCTGGTCTCTGCCTCTTGCTTTCGCCGGTACGCAAGGTGCGCACCCTGGAGTAGAAGCAAGCTTTATGGTTGCTCTAGCCATAGAGAACTGAAGTCCAGCACTTTTCACAGTTCGGTAAAGACGACGATACCCCTATTAGCTATCAGGGGTATCGTCCCGTGTTCTGAGAGGAGGATAGCTTAGATGGCTTGCCAGATCTGAATCGTCTGATCCCGGGAAGCTGAAGCTACGCGTGTGCCGTCAGGAGACCAGGCAAGGGAGACCACGGGAGCAGAATGGCCCGCGTAGTTTGTGATCACCTCGGCCTTACTGCCACCATCGGCTGTAGGGCTGAGTTTCGCAATCTGAGCTATATTCTTGCCAGTATTTGCTGTAAGATCGCCGCCAGCGCTAGCGATATATTTGCTATCGGGCGAGAACGCTACTGTAAGCACCGAGGCAGCTGCGCTATCATAGCTGGCAATGTTTCGGCCGCTAGTGTCCCAAACGCGAATCTTACCATCATTATGGCCTGAAGCGAGAAGCTTGAGATCTTTCGACCAGGCAACTGCTTCTGCTCCTAGAGGGCGCGTAGAGATAAAACCCTCAGGGCGCAGGTTTTTCCCTGTCTGGGGGCTCCATAGCGCCAGACTTGGTATGCCGCCACTTGACTGTGCCTCACTCGCTGCTGAAAAAATAGCATTTCCATTAGGGGCCCAGGCGAGCGAGGCAACCGGGGCCTTATGACCTTTGAAGGTGAGCACCGCCTTACCGCTAAGCGCTTCCCAGATCTGGATAGTTGTATCTGCACTCCCAGACGCGATATAGCGCCCATCGGGGGACCAGGCAACAGTATTAATGCGGCCCATATGTCCGCTGTAGTTGAGAATGTGCTTGCCGCTGGAGATGTGCCAGACACTAGCCAGGGGAGGATTTGCCTCGTTGTGGCCACCGCCGCCAGCCACCACATACTGACCGTCTGGCGATAAGGCCAGGCTGAGGAAGGTGCAAGCACCTTGCAGAACGGTCTGGATCTGGCCGCTTGTTACATTCCAGAATTGGACATTTTTGTTATTTCCAGCCGAGGCCAGCATTTGGCCATCAGGGAGCCAGGCCACGGCATTAGCAACCTGGCTCTTAATGGTAAGGAGCTCGGTGCTGGCTTTTGCCGGGGCCGACATTTGCGTGGGGTGCTGGGAAGTAGTCATTTCAGCAGTTCCATTGGAAGACGGTGAAGTCAAATCTTGTGGGCTTCCGCAGGCGGCCACAGTAGCTCCTAACAGGCCCAGAAGCATGGCCCGGCGCGTGATGCCGCGAGCGGGCCACAAATGCGGAGGAAATTGATCTGCTCGGGGTGAGGGCATGTGGGGGTGTAACATGGAAACAGAACCTTTCTATAAGAAAAAGTATGTTGCTCGTCCCTGAGCAACATACTTAAATTTTTATTTGCACATCTTATAGATAGACGGAATTGGTTACATCTATCTATCTAATTGCCTCCATATACTACCAGTAGTATGCCGGCTTTGGATGTAGGCTCTTTTACATGTATTTTGTGGAATATATCATAATACTCTTTTATTCCATTATAACCAATTCGCAAGTCTTTTTGAGATAAATGAGCACGTTTAAAAGCCATGCCGCTATAAAAGCTCTCATGAGAAGAACGTGGGCAAAGCCGCTTAGTTGTATATGGACTTGAGGTTAGATGTGACTATTCTTGAGAAGTATGTAAAGAGATAATGCAGGAAAGTCTCTAACTTGTAGCTAAAGTTTCGTGCGTATGCATAGATGATGAAATAGACTGAAGTTAAGGTGGGAAGGGTGAAGAACTTGGTGGTAAGAAACGATACCTCTTGAGTTAAATGGGAGGTATCGCTCTATATTGTGAGAAGAGGATAGCTTAGCTCATCCTTAAGAATATTTTTCTGAAAACTTTATCTCATCATTTGCCCTCTGGGAAGCCCTTATTGCAGACATTTGTGATACATTTCTGCAGCAATATTAGCAATATCGGCGTTTAGATCCCAGGATCGGCTTCGCGCAAGCTCCCCGCAGCCCTCCAGCGTACCTGGCCGGCTGCCTTGTGGTCCATCCAATGACATGCGGCCCTATCTCATCGCAAAGTCGCTTCGCCGGCATTGGCGCGTCTGGCGCGAGAAAGTGAGCTTGCCAATCAGGCAAGTTTTACCATTCGGCGACAGCTCCATCGCTGGTGCGCCAGATAGGATTGTGCCAATCATGGCCCGTGAGTGCCGCCTTACGTACTGCCTCTTCGTTAATTGAGATGCCCAGCCCTGGAGCGCGCGGAATCGCAACGTAGCCCTCCTGGTAGCTAAAGACCGCAGGATCTTCAAGATAATCAAGTAGATCGCTTGTGGTATTGTAATGAATGTTCAGGCTTTGTTCCTGGATCAGCGCATTGTGCGTGCAGGCGTCAATTTGTAGGCAGGAGGCCAGAGCCAGGGGACCCAAAGGACAATGAGGGGCCAGCGCAACATCATAGGCTTCGGCCATAGAGGCAATCTTTTTTACCTCAGAAATACCCCCGGCATGTGAGAGATCGGGCTGAATAATGTCCACGTAGCCTGAGTGCAGCAGATGCTTGAAATCCCAGCGCGAGTAGAGCCGTTCGCCCGTGGCAATAGGCGTCGTTGTGTGATGGGCAATCTCGCGCAAAGCTTCCTCATTCTCTGGAAGTACTGGCTCCTCGATAAAGAGCGGGTGAAGCGGCTCTAGCTCTTTGACCAGTATCTTAGCCATGCTTTTGTGGACGCGACCGTGAAAGTCGATAGCGATACCGAACTCTCGTCCAGTGACCGCGCGTACTTCATTGACTCGTGCCAGCACGGCATCTACCTTATCAAACGAATCGACATAGTGCAGCTGGTCAGTTGCATTCATCTTAATTGCTGTAAAGCCTGCCTCAACTTTCTTACGCGCATCCCGGCCCACGTCAGAAGGGCTATCGCCGCCGATCCAGGCATAGACACGGATTTTATCGCGCAGCGCACCACCTAAAAATTCGTGTACCGGCATACCAAAATGCTTGCCTTTAATATCCCATAGAGCCTGATCGATGCCAGCAATTGCGCTCATTAGAATTGCTCCGCCGCGATAAAATCGTGTACGGTAGAGGACCTGCCATATATCCTCGATGCGTAATGGGTCCTGGCCGATAAGATACTCACCGGCTTCACGAACCGCGCAAGCTACTGTTGCGGCATGGCCCTCGACTACCGGCTCGCCCCAACCGTCGATACCGCTATCTGTAGATATTTTTAGAAAGAGCCAGCGCGGGGGGACCAAAAATAACTCTAATGAGGTAATCTTCATAGCTACTCCTGTCAGTCAAGTTCATGAGCGAGATCAGAGACATCGAAAGAAAAACCCGGGGCCAGTATCGTATGGATGTCGTCCTCAAATTGCTTAATATGGCGATGCATTGCCTCGCGTGCCTGCTGAGGATCTCCCTTTTCCAACGCGCTGAGAATTTCCTCATGTCCACGTTCAGAGGCTTCAGACCGGCTATAGCGTTGACTGGAGATCAAGCGAGCCACGTAGAGAGCCTGATTGGCGGGACGCAGAGTTTGGGCGAGCAAGCGATTGCGCGCAATTGCCAGGATTGCGTCGTGAAAAGCGATATCAAAGCGTGTAAAGGTGCGGGGATCGCCAATAACAGTGCGCATCTGTTCAACGAACTTATACAATGTTTGCATATCTTCAGCCGTACGGCGCTGAGCTGCCAGCGCTGCCACTTCCACCTCTACGATTCTGCGCAGTTCTAATAGCTCGTTAAGCACTGTTTTGTCCTGGCTCACACGCAAATGCTCAAATAAAACAAGCGGGTCCAGATAATTCCATTGCTCGGAAGGTTGGACAAGCATCCCGCTTCCATGCTTTACCACCACCAGGCCCTTACTGACCAGCATACGCACTGCCTCGCGAATCACTGTGCGGCTCACGCCGAACTGTTGAGCCAGAGCAGCTTCGGAGGGCAGGGAAGCACCAGGTACCAGGCCACCACTCATAATTTGCGCAACTATTTGTTGTACCACACCTTCATGCAGACGTTGAGAACTCAACGGTCGATAGCTTGCAGAAGCAGGTGTATAGGACATAAGAAACTCCAGTTTTTTTTATTTGTATTATGAATGCTCTACTCCGGTCAAGTTGTATGATGACTTGGTGACCTATTGACAATGACACTATATCATTTTATGATCACTATATCAAGTTATTTTCGAGTTGACCCAGGGAAAAGGACACATTGCAAAGGAGCAGCGTATGTCAATGCAAGAAAAGCATGACCTTGTTCGTCAGTTGCTTGAGCGCAGGATATCCCGGCGCGCATTTACCACACGAGCTATGGCTCTCGGCCTCTCAGTTGGAACTGTCGGATCAATCGTGGCGGCATGTGGTAGCTCGGGAGGCAGTAGCGGCACAAATGGAGCCAGTGGGCAGATTACCGTCTGGACCTGGCCTGATAATGACAAGACCTTTGCGCAGACAGTACCTATTTTCCAGAAGAAGCATCCCAATATTAAAGTCAACGTGCAGGCTTTTCCCAACGCAGATACCGACTATGCTAACAAATTGCTCTCAGCCCTGGTCTCTGGCTCCGGGCCAGATGTTGCGATGATTGAGATCGGTGTTATCGCCAAGTTTAAAAGCAAGCCTGGTTTCGTTGATCTATCTCAGGACCCATACAAAGCGAAGCAGTATCAGGATAGCTATGCTAAATATGCCTGGGATTATGTCAGCGATGCGCAGAGTGGCAAGATATTTGCTTTGCCCAAGAATACCGGGCCTGGCGCAATGTTTTACCGCCGAGATGTATTTGAGAAAGCCGGCTTGCCCACTGAACCTGAGCAGGTTCAGGCATTGCTCAAAGATTGGGATGCCTTCCTGCAAGCTGGTAAAAAACTATCAGTCGCAGGCAAACAATGGCTAATCTCTACCCCCAACCAGATCTTCAGTACGATTGTCGGCGAGGCTGGGCTCTCGCACTATGATGCTAAGGGCAACCTTCAGCTCGATAACCCCATCATTAAAACTGCTATGCAATATGCGCAAGAGGCCTGGAATGCTGGACTTATCTCGCCCTTCGCCGATTTTACCGCGGAATGGGGAGCCGCGCTAGAAAGCGGCAGCATTGCTACGCATTTTTGGGGCAACTGGCTGGGTGGCAATCTCAAGAGCGTCTATGCCAAAGATACCGCTGGAAAATGGGGCGTAACCTTTGCTCCTGCCTTCAACGGCAAGACAGCCTTTGATAGCGGTGGCGACTTCATTGGCATTCTTGAAAGCAGCCAGAATAAAGCGGCTGCCTGGGAATTCTGCAAGTTCGTCACTCAGGATATGGATAGCCTGCATAAGATGTATACCGCCAATGATCTGTATCCAGCCTGGAAGCCAGCCCTTACGCAAGACTGGATAAATGAGAGCGATCCATACTATAAAGATCAAAACGTCAATAAGATCTTTGCTCAGGTGCAGTCTGCTATGACGCCACCGATAACTAACCCCAACGACCAGATCGTCAGCAATGTCCTTACCAATACGCTCAATGACATCACACGTGGCAAGATGAACATTGACGCGGCTCTGAGTAAGGCCAAACAGCAGATACAGGCCAATACAGCGAGCTAAAACAATGCGCAAGTTATGCTCGACGGGAATATCTCTCTGCCAGAGCGGCAAGGATGTACGCTGTAATCTACAGCTTTACACCGCGAGCTAGCGGATTAGAGACAGGATCTTTTCCCATCTGCCGCCGCGCTGCGGGAAAACTTGTGCATAAGATAAGCTAAACGGAAAGGAAATGCTTCATCCAGCGAAAGGCTATTTGGGAGAAGGGATATTGTAAATTATGCAAATACAGACAACGCGCGCCCAGGCGCAGCCAGGCGCTGCCCGCGTGCCGACGCATGGTAGCGAGCGACAGCACTCCAATGGATTGCGCAAGCGCCTGCGCGATAACAGAATGTTTTATCTGTGCATCGCACCGTTTTTTATCTTATTTGCCCTCTTTGGGGCCATTCCCATCGCGGCCTCGTTCTATCTGGGCTTTACGCGCTGGGATGGACTCTCACAGCCCATCTTCGTAGGATTTTCCAATTACCTGCATTTATTCCAGGACCCTGATTTTCTCAAAATCATGGGGAATACCTTCTATATCTGGCTGGGCTCAACTATTCTCACCATGGGGCTGGCCTTCACCCTGGCCTTTCTGATCAATCATTACGTCCTGAAGGGGCGCAGCATCTTGCAGGTGATTTTCTTGTTTCCGTTGCTGATTGCACCCTCGTTAACTGCGATTATTGTCAGCGCCCTGTTCTCTACGAATGCTGGCCTGTTAAATGCTGTCATCAGTGCGCTGATTGGCCATAAGTTTGCCTACGACTGGTTTGCCTCTGGCGCCTGGCTCAAGCCAGTCCTCATCCTGATCATCGTCTGGCGCTGGACCGGCTGGCATCTAACCCTGTTTATCTCGGGGCTGCAGTCTATCTCAAACGAGATTTACGAGGCCGCGCGCGTCGATGGCGCCACTGGCAGCTCCATTTTCCGCCATATTACGCTACCCTTGATGATACCAGTTATTCTGGTCAGTGTAGTCAGTGCTACTATCGGCGGGATACAGCTCTTTGATGAGCCCTATGTGCTTACCACAACCACAGGAACCGGAAACATTGGTGGTACGTCGCAATTGGGCATGACCCTGGGACTCTATCAATATCAGACGGCTTTCCAGCAATTTAATTTCGGATTGGCCTCTGCTATCTCTTACGTGATCTTCATTCTGATTATAGTGTTTACCATCATCCAGTTTCGCGTCTTGCGCAATCGCAACTAGCGCAGAGAGGAGGGAGAGATGCAAGGACAAGCTCTATCTGGCAACCATACCTTGCGCCTGATCGTGACGATAGGCGTGGCGCTGATTGCCCTGGTCTTTCTATTTCCATTCTATTGGATGATCGTGCTGGGGACGCATACCCGCCCGGAGGTATATAGCTTTCCACCCCCTATCCTGCCTGGTGCGGCCTTGCTGGAGAACTTTCAGCGCTTAATCGAGACGCTCAATTTGCCTCTGGCCATGGGCAATAGCTTTCTTATCGCCATAGCTACGACGCTGCTGACCCTGTTTATCTGCTCGCTGGCTGGATATGGTTTTTCACGCTATACGCAGGCGCCGGGCAATCGCTGGCTTTTCACCTTCATGCTAGGTACTATCATGATCCCGCCGACGATTGGTTTAATACCCTGGTTTGTCGAGATGAAATGGTTTGGCTGGCTGAATACTTACTGGCCACTGATCGTGCCAGCTTCGGCCAACGCCTTTGGTATCTTCTGGATGCGCCAATATATTGAGCAAGCGATCCCGCGCGAACTGTATGATGCCTCGCAAGTTGACGGCTGCTCAGGATGGCGCACGTACTGGCAACTCGTCCTGCCTCTGGTCCTGCCGGGCCTGGCCGCGCTGGGCGTTCTGACTTTTTTAACTACCTGGAACAGCTTTTTGATTCCGTTGATTGTCCTCAACGATAAGAATCTATTTACAATGCCACTGGCTCTGACCACTTTAAATGCCCTCTATGCTACCGATGTGCCGGCTGTAATGCTGGGAACCTTCATCAGCGTTCTGCCAATCATTATCGGCTTCTTGCTGGGGACACGCTATTTCATTGCTGGTCTGACCAGTGGAGCGCTCAAATAGCAGCTAGCGCCGTAACATTTACGGCGCTTTGAGAAAGGAGAGCCTGAAATGAGTAGGCCTACCGTAACGATTCCGGCCCATTTGCCGCGCCGCTTGACGATCTCGCTGTGGGATTTTTCCTGGTACACGCAGACGATGGAGGGTGAACCGTTTCATGATCTGGATCGCGCCTTTGCCGAAGCGGTGGAGCGTGGATACAATACTGTGCGCATCTGTGCTATGCCCTATTTGCTCTTTGGTCCACAGCATGACGAGCTAGCTCCCTTGCGCCTGGCCAATCTAGGAGGCGAGGTTGGGCAGCGCACGCGCTGGTACAATGCCAAGGGTGGAGCTGTCCTGGACGGGCGTAAGCACCTGCTCGCCCTGTTTCGGGCTGCGCAAAAACATAATTGCTACATCATTCTTTCATCGTGGGAGTATCAGCAGAGTCCAAGCTTCTCGGCCAACGATGCCTGGTATCGGGCCTTAATGGCTATTCCGCCACGTGAGCGTTTTATGGCTCTGGCCCAGGCCATGGGCAATTTGATTAGCTTTTTGAAGGAGTACGATCTGGCTGAGAGGATTGCCTATGCAGAGCTACACAACGAAGTAGAATATACCAGATTGACCCAGGTTGCGCGCGAGGGCGAGGATGCATTGGAGGCTGAGAAGCCTTATCTTGAGGAGGCTGTCGCAGCCATGCGAGCCTTGCACCCCGATATTCTTATGACCGTCTGCTACGCCTCGCCGATCCTTGTCCATATGCGAAGCATGGCCGAGAATGTGCAGGTGGCCCATTTCCATCTCTATATCTACGGCGTACTGGAGCAACTACTTCAAGAAATCGGGCTGAGAAGCGAGGATGTGCCTTTACCCAATCCCTTGAGTCGGCGTATTTTGCGCCCGGATGCACCCCCACTGGAGGCCTGGAAAGCGGCGGGGGAGTGGCGGCAGGCGGCCACAGGCATGGATAAGCGCCTCTTTTATGTCCATGACTGGGCCGATCCCGACCAGTGGGATCTCTGGCTCTATGAGCATTATGCGGCGCACCGTGAGGCCATGCGCCAGATCATCAAGATCCGCCTGGCTAAGATCGCGGATTGGGCGCAACAGCACGGACTTCCTGCCGTCATTGGTGAGGGCTATGTTGGCTATACTCCTCTGCTGGCAAATTTTGAGGAGGGACCGGTGGGCAAGGATATCGCCGAGTATGCAGTTGAGACCTGTTTGCAGCATGATTTCTGGGGCTATATCCTCTGCTCCAATTCTGCGCCTCAGCATCCCTTCTGGCAGGACGTGGCCTGGCAGCAACGCATGAATGCTCATATCTTACATTCCTGATGTTTAGCCCTGGTTTTCTAAATATTGTTGGTAAGAATAATTTTGCCGCTTGCCCATTTTGGGGACCGAGCGGCAAAATTGCTGTTGTTGAACCTTCGTGAAGTCGGGTTGATTTATTTTGCATAGGCATCTGGGAAATTCGCTACAGATCTGGTATGCTTCAACGGGATAGTGAAAATCAGGCTCTTTCGAACAGGAGAAGAAACAAGGAAGTAAAGACACGGAGGGAATTATTATGGCCGAACAGAAACATATAGACCTCTTGAAACAGGGCCGGAAAGTGTGGCATTCCTGGCTCCATCGGAACCTGGATCTCATTCCAGATCTCTCAAAGGCCGATCTCGCGGGAGCAAAGCTGAGCCAGATGGACTTGAGCCGGGTCGATTTGAGAGGTGCCAACTTGCAAGGAGCCCATCTACGCGGTGCCCAGTTAAGCTATGCCTTCCTGGACGGGGCCAATCTGGCAGGGGCCGATCTCCGCTCAGCGTTTCTTAGGGAGGCGGACTTGAGGCAAGTCATATTGCGCGGTGCGCATCTCAACTTCGCTTGCCTGGCCCAGGCCAACTTGAGCGGAATAGATCTTTCTGATACAGAGGCACGCGGGCTAGACCTGCGAAAGGCCAATCTGGCAGGGGCCAATCTTTCCCGGGCGAAGTTAGATCAGGCTAATCTGTTGGAGGCAAACCTGAGCGAGGCCAATTTGCAAGGGGCACGTTTGAGCTCATCTTGCCTGAACAGCGCAGACTTGAAAAAAGCCAACTTGTGTGAAGCTGAGCTAAGCAAAGTGGATATGTGGTTTGCCCGGCTCGATGGCGCGGACGTGAGAAAAGCTAACCTTGCTGATGTGAATTTGACGCGTGCCAGCCTTTCTGGTACCCTCTTTCAAGAGAGTAATCTCTCCATGGTCATGTTTATTTCTGCGCAGCTCGATCGGGCTGACCTCTCCAAGGCTAAGTTTTGGAAAGTCATTTTTGGCCATACGGATCTCTCGCAAGTCACAGGGCTATCGACCATATACGTTAGTCCAGAAAGCATAGTTATTGATCTGCCTACACTTATGCTTTTTCAGGGCACGTTCCCAGAACCGCTTCTCAAGGGAGCCGGCCTTACTGGCGATTTGAAGCCCCTTCCGCTAGAGCTCTGGCTCGGCGAAGATGAACAGAAGCAGGAACAGGCCACTTAGCGTGAGACGACCAGGATAGGCCTTGTCAGGGAAACTCTTCTTCTTTTAGGCTAAAGCTAGAGAGGCAGGAACATTCCCAGTTTGAGCTAAATACTGAGAAATAGGGTTAAGGCATCTGGAGCACATAGAGAGAGCATACTTGCTGGGCAAGCGCTGAGAGCTGCTTAAGCGCTTTTTATTAAGCGAGCAAGTGGAAAAACGAAACCTCCCACACATTGGCATCCCTGGAGAGAAGGCCCATATGAGCATGTGCGGGAGGGGGTGGTTTGACTTCTCAAAAGCAGGCTGGGCTATAAGCCTGATTGCGCGCTCGCGGCTTGGTTTTGTCGCAAGGCTTGCATGCGCGGGCGGACGCGGC
This sequence comes from Ktedonosporobacter rubrisoli, assembly GCF_004208415.1. GTDB lineage: Bacteria > Chloroflexota > Ktedonobacteria > Ktedonobacterales > Ktedonobacteraceae > Ktedonosporobacter > Ktedonosporobacter rubrisoli. The sequence goes on from NZ_CP035758.1 coordinate 2,872,643, forward strand.
GCATATAGGAGAAGGTCCAGAAAAAGGTGCTGGCGATGGCAACGGTGAGAAGAATAGGGCCGATTACCAGCACGGCCGCTGGCGGCAACAGGAAGGCGATAAGCACCCGCAACAGAAATTCGCCAGTCAGCGTGCAGCCCCAGACAGTCGTAATCAGGCGATGAACGAAGCGACCATAGGAATGCTGCCAGGAAGCCTCGTAGCCCGCAAGACGTACTGGATCGTTACCGGCCACCATCTGTCGGCCGACATAGAACATCATGGGCCGGGGCAGCAGGAAGAGCGAGAGGAAGCACAGCAGCCCATAGACGCCGGTAATCAAGGATTCGCGGATTAACAAGAGCCTGACATCGCCACCTATAAAGGTGAGAACAGTGCTGACAATAGCTCCCACAAGAAACAGCGCTCCGAAAAGATCAAGACGTCGATGGCGTATAAGAGAGATGATATTATCGATAACAGGGAAGAAACAAGCTATACTGAGTGCAATAATATCTGATTGATGAAGATAGTTTTTTAGCAGATAATAAAGAAGGAACGGTACAGCAATATTGAGCAGCATGCTCTGCGCTAAGCCTCGATAAAATGTCCTCGGGTTATCTCCCTGACTGGGTTGCATATTGGTCATGATAAAATCTTCCTTCCTGATATATAAAGCGTGTATCTGTGCTGACTGAGGAAAAGAGTTGGAAGCCCTTAACGCGTCTTTGCCTCATCCTCTGTCTGAATTGCCAACTTTTCTATGCTTGCTAAGCTTTCATTGCTGTAGCATTTATAATATCCATCCGATGTATATATCTCTCATATATATCTATGGAATGTATACCAGAGTAGAGAGGAAATGTCAAGGGTAATTTTATGGTTTTTGAGGAACTCAGCCAGGCGATAGGGAATAGATCGAGCCCAGGGTTCCCACATGGGAACCCTTAGCCCTGAAGAGAGGCTGGACTAGGGCGAAAAGAGCGATTTTTCGCCGTCACGCTCACCGGAAAGTCGTCTGTGGTATCTGCACATTCATGTCTTCTAAAGCTTTATGCCGTTGCTCGCGGCGCTCAGCGTGCTGCATAAAATGGATGACCGAGAGCAAGATAAGATTGATGAGCAGATCCCAGAGGGCCTGAAGCTGGTTTTGATAAAAGAGAAAAATTTGGGTCAAGAGGATTGAGACCAGTACTCCGCGCTGAAACCAGCGATAAGCCTCAATAGGTCGGCGTCTGAGCAACTGAAGAGCGCCAAAGAGAACCAGAACATCAGAGAGGAGCGAGCTAATCAGCAAACAATATTGATCGAATTGAGGGGGATGTTTGAAGATGAGCAAGGAAAAAGAAGAGAAATCGAAGATTAATACGCTAATCGTAGCCAGCGTAGACAGGAAGGCATAGCAGAGAACGCAGATAAAGGTTACCTTGATAAAGCTTGAGGATTGAATGATCTGCCGGTACAGCTTATGCAACCAGCGCCCGATAAGTAGAAAGAGGCCTGGCCTGCTCGGCTCTTCGACTTGCATATGTTCGACAAGGTTGAGGAGCAACTGTGCATTCATGGTTTTTTGCGTCTGACTGGCATGGAGCAGATAAAGCGCCTCGGCTTTCTCCTTGGGACTGAGGTCGTAAAGCACACCTTCTTTGAGCAAATCAAGGACTGCAGCCAGGCGTTCTTGCTCTGAAAAGTGTGTATGCCGCTCTAGTGCGCGAAAGCCGAGCAGAAGTAAAATGAAGATGACGTAGATAAGAGCGATAGCCGGCTGAAAGAAGTAGTTATTGTCGCTGGTAATAAATTTTCCTAACTCATCAATGAAAGCGCCAAAGCCTGCGCCGCCCACGATAGATGCGCTATACTGGATAGTACGTCCTTGAAAGGCCATGAAGAGCACAAGGCTGATCAACATCAGTAGTCCACCCCAGAGCAGATGGGCGAAGTGCAAGCCGCGTCCCCCAATCTGCGGGTAACCAGTGGCAGCCAGATAAATACGGATGAGAATAACTGTAGTGATACCCGAAACAAAGAAAGCTTCGAGGAGTGAGCCGAGGTAAGTATTGCGTACAAAACGCTTATTTCTAGTCTGATGAGGTATTGAACCTCCATTCATCACAGTCTTTCCTCCAAACAATATAATTGTTTTGTTCATTATTGTAAATGGTAGAATAGATATTCTAGCACAATTTTACTCCTTTCTGGAAAGTTGTCCATATAGCCAGGGCTCTCCACTAGATTGCGGCGTCGCCTCCTCGCCCCAGGTCAAGGGCCAATTCGCGCGATCGCGACGCCTCCTTCACAATCCCGTTTTGGAGAGCTGGAAACCCCTATATAGTTACTTCCTATCGCCGGGCTCTCCACTTCTGGTTTTTTCGCTGCCCAATTTTTAAGAATTACCATTCCCGAGCTTCTCAACCTGAAGCAGATAGGAAGATGTCAGAAGCGAAATGCCTCCTTTTTTTAAGCCTGCTCTCTCATCTGATCTAATATTGTGTTTGTGATATATCAAAGAACAAATGTATTTGTTGATATATGAAAGAAAAAGAGCAAAATTGCCTCGACAGGAAGCTCAGGCTTTGCTAAAATAAATGATAGAAACATGCAAAAACTTAGCCGCGAGCGTAGGCTTGATGTTGCGTTCCAGGGATCTAGGAAGGTAGCAAAAATTTATGCCGGGATTGGAACAGCCACGACGGGAGCACCCTAGCACGTATTTTGTGCAGGATCGCTCTAATGAAGAAGAACTTGAGCGCTTACGTGTGCAGGATCAGATGCTCACTACTGATATGGGTGGAGTGCTCTCTGAACAGCCAACTACCTTGCGCTTGAGCAGTGTTTTGGATGTTGGAAGTGGCTCGGGAAGCTGGGTGATTGACGTTGCCAGGGCATATCCAGAGGCCAGGAGGCTGGAAGGGGCGGATGTGAGCCTACGTATGGTTGAGTATGCACGCGGTCGAACTGCTGAAGAACATCTGGAGGATCGCGTAAGCTTTCACGTCATGGATGCTCTGCGCATGCTGGAATTTCCGCCAGCATCTTTCGATCTGGTCAATCTTCGCCTGGGGATGAGCTTTTTACGAACCTGGGATTGGCCAAAGATGATACGTGAGATGAGTCGCGTCTGTCGGAGTGACGGCATAATTCGCTTTACAGAGGCCTCAGTAGCAGCTACGCCTTGTCCAGCCCTCTCTCGCCTGCTTGATCTTATGGTGCAGGCGATATACCGCTCGGGAAGCTTTTTTGCTCCTGAGAGAGATGGCCTGATCGGTCATCTGGAAGACGTCTTAAGGAAGAATCGCGTGCGCTCGCTTCAGACAAAGCTCTATCATTTAACTTATCAAGCAGGAACTGAGCAAGGACGCCTCTTTATCGAGGATATGAGCCATGTTTTTCGGACAGGTTTGCAATTTCTGCGCAAGTGGACGCAGTTTCCTTCTGACTACCAATCTCTCTATCAGCAGGCGCTCAAGGAGATGCAGCAGCCCGACTTTGTGGCAACTGCAGAATTACTCAGTGTTTGGGGGCAGCCACCTGTTGTATAACGTCTATCTTTAGAAGAGATAGACGTTGGCTGTAAACGGGAGGGGGCGCTAGCCATATCTCGGAAAGCCACGCTTCAGGCTTAGTAAGCGTCGCCAGCGCCCTATGCAGCAATCGGCGTTTATAGCTTGTGCATACGTAACGTCTCTCTGTTCAACTGCAAAGGCCACAATGTTTCGGGCGTGCGGCCCGTTTGTACAGCTTCGGCTAGCAGCTGGCCAAGCAAGATACCAAAGGGCATGCCATGGCCCGAGAGCCCACCGACGAACCAGGCTCGTTCAAGGCCAGGTATGTGGTCAACGATTGGCAGACGATCGGGCGTGAAATCCATTAAACCGGCCCAGCGTTGCCCGACCTTAAGCCCTGAGAGCCGGGGAAATAAGCGGGGAAAAATTTGTTCCAGCGCTTGCTGTACCTGCTCGGTTGGCACAGCTTCCCAGATCCCCACCTCACGATCTGGAGCCAGTGCTCGGCATCCCCCAAGCACGATCGAGCCGTCTAGCGTCTGCTGCCAGTATTCCTCAGTCTCGGTAATAGAGGCAAAAATCGCTGTTGTAAAGATCTGTTCTAAGGGAGCGTAAGCCAGAACCTGGCCGCGCACCGGCACTATCAGCTCTTTGACCTCTGGGATCAGTTCACCGGTCCAGGCATTGACCGCAAGTACAAGCGCCCCGGCTCTTATCCGACCTGCACTTGTCTCTACCAGGATGCTATCGCCATCCTGAGCCAGGCGCAACGCTCTGGCCTTATGTACGCTTGCTCCATGCCTCCGGGCAGCTCCTACCAGTCCCTGGATGAGCTTTGCTGAATGGACGAGAGCCTGCTCGGGCAAAAATTTTCCGCCGAGGATCTCTGGACCCAGGGGCGTGCGAATCAAGCTTTGTGCTTCAGCACGATCGAGCCAGCGCGCGGAGAAGCCATCTGCTTGCAGGGCCGCAACATTTCGCTGTACGAGGGTAAGTTGCTCCTCACCTAAGGCCAGGCTCAAGCTGCCTGGTTCGCGGTAATCGCAGGCAATCTCTTCCTCGGCCAGAACCTGACGCAACAATGCCTGATTTTCATAGGCCATGCTCAGTACTGCATGGGCTGCCTTTTGCCCTACACGTCTAATGGCCTCCGGATATTCTTCGTGCATGCCGGCCACGACAAATCCTCCGTTACGTCCGCTCGCACCATATGCCACAGCCTGGCGATCAAGTAGCGCTACTGATCTGCCTGCTCGTGCCAGCCAGTAGCCGGTTGTGGCTCCAAATAAGCCACAACCCACGACAAGCACATCAACGGTATGTGGCACTTCAGTGGATAAAGGATAGTGGGTAGTGGTTTGCTGCCAGTATGATGCGGGTTCATTCAGAGAATTAGCTGTTTCGTTGGTCTGATTATTGTGCATATAGCTTGATCTCATCCTTTCTCGTCAGTGGCTGGCTGTATCCGTAACGGGAAGCTATCCCTGGAAGCAATAGAATCCTATCATATCACCGAAACCCTGCTTGAAGCCTGCCCGCGAAAGCTGAGCCCTCATTTTGGTATTAGCGAGCAGTAGTGTCCATACCTCCACCTTTTGATAAGAAGAATGGTAGAATAGAATACTTAATTCCTGAAGAAAGTTAGGTGATGTTGTAATCTAGGATATATTCGAGGATGAGAGGGAAAAGGAGCCATATGTTTAGAATATTGCAATGGGAGCCGTTTGACGAACGCGAGCGGGCAAGAGTTGGGGACCAAGCAGAGATGTATGCCAGGCAAATAATTAGTAGATATGGCGAGGGAGTGTTACTGCGCGGTCCCCTTGTACCTAGTATCGATTCGTATGGTCGTATTGATGGATATAGGGAGTCAGATTTTCTGGTCTATACGCAAGGGACTGTGTTTTGTGTTGAAGTAAAGCACTACGCTGGCACAATTACCTACTTGCCCCGCTATGCACCACGGCAAATGGGCTATAGCTATGGTTTCAGAAATCAGAGAGTTATTGCTAGTTACGATACCTCAAAGCTCTTACAGATCAAGCAAGGCCGGCGTGGAGAGACAGTGGAGAAGACATATCTTAATCCGCTGAAAAAGACAAGGAGCTTTATCCTCTTGCTCAAGAAGTATGTGGGGCGTATCGAGCCACGCTTCCAACGTCTTTATATAATTCCGGTAGTTTGTTTTTCTCATCAGGCCGATATTCGTGCGATCTATAATTTCCAGGAAGGGATGATTCAGATCGAGCAGTTACCAGACTTCTTTCTGCAGCATAGGAATGAGCGTTTTGCCGCGCAGCCCAGTCCCTGGATTGCGGAGACGATTCTTAACAAAATTCCCAATTGGGATCGTGTGCTCACAACGAATGGCGAGTGGATTAATGGTATTCTCGTCGAGCCTTACCTGACCTTTAGAGGAGTAGATGGCCGCCTCTATTCTCTATCTCACTATAATGTGATCAAGGCTATCAAGTGGCAGCAAACATACAGGGCGGCCTATACAGAAATGGTGGTGACGTATACCAATGGGGCGAGCCAAACGCACTATTGTAGCGGTGGGCAGCTGAGCCTGATAAGAGGCGAAAGGCCTGAAACATTTAATCTGCAGAATTTACAGCAGCTGGTTATAGGGTTGGCCAATAAACTTGTATTGTAACCAGCTTTCAAGCATCGTGTATAATCTGTCTGGGGACGCCACTAAAGAGTGGCGTCTTGTTTTATGTCTCTGAACTATGGGCTGGGGCGCTGGCCAGTACGGCATCCCAGGCCAGTTCAGAGGCAAGCATACCTAAAGTCACGCCGTTAAGTGTGCTATTCTCAACTGCATTGGTTGTCACTGAATAGAGGACATCCCCATCTTGCACTGTATGAAACGGATAGATAGCGCGGCCTAACGCAGTATGAACCTGGCGACCAAGATGGCGGAGGGCAACTGGCGAAAGTTGCTGGTTGGTTACTACAAGGGTCAGGGTTGTATTTCCGGAGGGCGAGGCGATGGGGCGGTCCTGCTCTAAGCGTTCTTCCATCTCTTCTAAAGGATGGCGCCGTTTCCCGGTCTGAGGGTCGCGGTTCCCACGCACTACCTGCCCTTGGCGGTCTAAGATTACGCCAAAGGCGTTTACAACAGTAAATACTGCCAGCTTTGTTGGTCCGATCTGGCGAAATGCTCCACCCTGCCCTGATGGCTCGTCCTTCTCGGTGCCAAAAATGCCTCCACAGTGTGCTAATCGTCCAGCGCCACGCGTTCCCAGTGGGAAGTAGCCAGTTCGTGCGGCCTTGACGGCGGCCTGCCCGAGAGTATAATCGGGATAGATACTGTTCGCGCGTCGTCGGAAGTCGTTAATAATTGCGCCACTTACAAGCGCATACTGACCAATCGGGCGCCCCCATTGTTCCCACAGGGCCGCAGTAACTCCGCTAACCACTTCAAGCCCTGCTAGAGATCCGCCGGCAAAGCAAATGGCGTGATTGCGCTCATGATCATTGATCGTGCCAGCTCCACCGCCGCGAATATCAACACTGGTGGTAGCGCGCTCGGCAAAGAGAAAGATTGTACATCCTGTCGGTCCTTCTGCGTACTCTGCAAGCCCAATTTGCAGGGCTGGGAAATCGAATTCTAAAGCTGGTCCCTGGAACAGCGTTTGAGGAATGAATTGCATTGTTGTGTAAGCCTTTCTAGAGCATCCCTGCATGGTAGCACTGACCTGATGTAATTTAAAGTATAGCATGCTATTTCCTGCAAAAAGGGAATGCGAAGGTCAAGGCGCTCAAGTGTGCTGTAGATCCATGATATGAAACCTGGAGCGTCATTTGCTGGCTTGCAATGAGAACACTCGATTTTGTTGCTTCAAGGATTTTCTGCCTCCTTGCAGGAGCGAAAAAATGGGAAGAGGGAAATCCGTGGTTCGGTCCGCTTTAGGCTTGACTTTTGGGAAAGCAGAGATTATTATTTACTTAATCTTGTTTTGGAGGTAGTATTCATCATGCCCTTGACCACAGCTAAGGTGTTGCTTGACAAAGTGAGCTGTGACCGCAACTAAATCCGGTACCTTTCAGGCAGATCATCGCTAATGATCGTGTATTTCCGGATATGGCTATACCAACCTTGAGATAGGCTACAGGGAAGAACGCTTCTCTTCCGTAGACATCTTTATTACTCTTCATATATCAGCCCACTTTGCCCCACAGGGCTTTTGTCTGCTTGCTTATAGCATAAAGTAGCAGATTGCCTTTCGTACAGCACCATTGCTCTCTACACTATAAAACCATGTCTTGTCGTGGTTTTTCTCTGTTCCCATTGACAGAAAACATGCTAGGCATACCAACGTGTGCGCATGTCATCATAAAAACACTTCGTGCTGTTATTGATCGAAAGGAAGAACAACAGATTTATGGACGATCAGTTGAGACGCTCAAGGCGTTTCCTGACCTCGTATTCCAGAATGCTGAAAGCCTCTACCCCTTGCGAGCTCTGGGCTTTTCCTGCGTGTGGGATACTTTCGGCTGCAATGAGGAAACCCTTCCTACTTTCCCGGGTGTGTGAATCCCTGCTTACCGCTCTGGGACTGAGACAACAGAGCGAGCGGCATATCTCCTCTTTTGCTATTCAATTATTGGCGGGCCGTTTCATGACAAGGAGGAAAGCATGCGCCCTTTTCAGGCACTGAACCGCTACTGGCGGCTGTTGGACCGCTACCTACGCCCTCAGTGGCTGTGGATGGGCCTGCTGGCTGTGATTTTGTGTGCGTCGATAGCCATGCAAGTGATCACTCCACTGGTAGCCAGCTACTTCATTGACCAGGCTACCTCGGGCGGCAATATGCGTGATCTTATTGTGCTGGCTGGTCTTACTATGGGCCTGGCTTTAGTAGGGCAGGGGCTTGCCGTTGTCGAGACCTATGTCGCCGAGAACGTGAGCTGGTCAGCAACCAATGCCTTGCGTGCCGATCTTGTTGCTCACCTGCTGCGGCTGGATGCTACTTTTCACGCGGCTCATACGCCGGGCGAGTTGATCGAGCGCGTTGATGGGGATGTGGCTACCCTGGCCCGCTTCTTTTCGCGCTTTGTGATCTCTATACTCGGCAACGCTCTCTTGCTTTTGGGCGTGCTTGGACTCCTTTATCATGTGGATTGGCGCATAGGCTTGCTGATGAGCGCCTTTGTGGTAATAGCTCTGGTAGCTTTACTGCGTATCCGGGCCGTGGCAACGCCCTCCTGGACGGCAGAACGCCAGGCCAGCGCTGATTTCTTTGGCTTCTTGAGCGAATACCTGGCCGGTCTAGAGGACATTAGGTCTAGCGGAGCTGTGGCTTTCGTGTTGCGGCGTTGTGCTGAAGTAATGCGCGCCTGGCTGGCTGTGACGCGTAAGGCTCAAATGTGGGGTTATGGTATGAGCGCTATCAGCCTGGGCATGTTTGCGCTGGGTACGGCGGTGGCCTTTGGCTTGAGTGCTGTGCTGTTCAAGGCCGGAACTCTGACTATCGGCACTGTCTATCTCATCTTTCAGTGCACTCAGATGTTGAGCCAGCCGACCGAGCAGATCCGCAACGAAGTGCAAGATCTGCAGCAGGCCGATGCCAGCATTGGGCGTATCGAGACATTGCTAAGCACAGTGCCGCGCGTGCTCGATGGACCCGGCAAGGCCTTACCGGCAGGATCTCTGGCTGTGGAACTTGATGGCGTCTCGTTTGCTTATGCCAGCGATGTTCCGATTCTGCGTGACGTCAACATAGCGCTTGCTCCTGCCCGCATTCTTGGTGTGGTGGGGCGTACGGGGAGCGGAAAGACAACCCTGACTCGTCTCCTGCTGCGCTTCCATGATCCCGAGGCTGGCGTGGTGCGCCTGGGAGGCGTGGATCTACGCAAGGTTAGCCTGAAGGCGGTGCGCGAGCGTATTGGCCTGGTCACCCAAGAAGTTCAGCTCTTCCATGCCAGTTTGCGTGATAATCTTACCCTTTTTGACGATAACGTACCTGATGAACAGATCAGGGCAGTACTGGATAGCCTGGAGCTAACGGACTGGCTTCAGGAGCTGCCAGCCGGGCTAGATACGCAGCTAGGGCCTGACGGAATAGGGCTCTCGGCAGGACAGGCGCAGGTGCTGGCCTGTGCGCGCATCTTGCTACGTGATCCTGATCTAGTAATCCTGGATGAACCCTCTTCTCGCCTGGACCCGGCTACGGATCGCATGGTGCATAGGGCGCTAGGTCAATTGTTGAAAGGCCGAACAGGGATCATTGTGGCACATCGGCTGTCCACTCTTGATTATGCTGACGATATTCTTGTTCTTGAGAACGGGCGGGTGCGCGAGTATGGAGCGCGGCTTGCCCTGGCTGCTGACCCCTCCTCACGCTTTGCCGAGTTGCTGCGGGTCGAAACTTTGGAGGTCTCTTTATGAAGCCAATGCCAACCTGGCGTTATCTGTTAAAAATGGCCTGCTACAAGCCAGGGCTCTATGCGCTGCATGCTGTATTATGGGGCGTGTTTGGCCTTACGGCGCTCCTGGCCGGGCTGCTCACCAGGGCCTTCTTCGATACACTTACCGGGCATGCGCACCTACCGCTGGGCGTAACAGGTTTAGTCGTGCTGATGGTCGTGCTGGCCGTGGGCCGCGTGGCCTTGTGGCTTACTGCCGGCTTTATCGAGATTCTTATGCGCTTTACCATGAGTGGATTGTTGCGCCGCAATCTGCTGCGCTACGTGCTTAAGCGCCCGGGAGCCCAGGCTTTGCCCTATTCTATCGGTGAAACCATAAGCCGCTTTCGCGACGATGCTCATGAGGCTGAGGATAAACTTGATTGGAGCGATGAAATTGTCGGGCAAGGCCTGCTGGCCGTGGGGGCATTTCTGGTATTGCTCTCTATCAACTCTCTTGTGGCGCTGGTGACTATCCTACCTTTGCTCATAGTAACTATCATTGCGCGCAGAGCTAGTCTTACCCTGGGGCGCTATCGCGATGCCAGCAGCCAGGCTAGTAGCCAGGTTACCGGAGCGATTGGCGATATTCTGACGGCAGTGCAGACAGTCCAAGCCGCTGGAGCCGAAGAGCGTGCTGTGGCGCGTTTTCGGCGCCTAAACGAGCAGAGGCGGAAGGCTATGCTGACCGATCGCGTGGCAACGCAGGCTCTTAGCGCGATTACATCCAACGCTGTGAGCGTGGGTACGGGTTTGATCATGCTCCTGGCGGCCAATAGTCTGCGCGAGAGCAGTATGACAGTTGGCGATTTTGCTCTGTTTATCTCTTATCTTAGCTTTATCGCCGACTTTACTTCTGATCTCGGCAGATTCCTTGCCGACTATAAGCAGACTGGCGTCGCTTTTGCCCGTATGAATGTTTTGTTGAATGGAGCTTCTCCTGACGCGCTGGTGGAAGCTACTCCGCTGTATCTGCGTGGATCGCTGCCGGCCATAGCATCTCCTGTGCATGAGGTGAGCGATAAGCTGGCCCTGCTGGAGGCGAAAGGCTTGACCTATTATCATCAACAATCCAGACACGGGATTGCCGCGATAGACCTGCGTCTGCGGCGCGGCTCGCTGACGGTGGTAACGGGACGCACCGGTAGCGGAAAGACGACGCTGCTACAGACCTTGTTGGGCTTGCTGCCGCGCGAGAAGGGCGAGATCCGCTGGAACGGCAAGATTGTTGATGATGCGGCAGCTTTCTTTGTGCCGCCGCGCATCGCCTATACGGCTCAGGTGCCGCGACTCTTCAGTGAGACGCTCAAACAGAACATTCTCCTGGGTCTACAAGAAAATCCACAAGCCGTGTTAGCTGCGGTACGGGGCGCCGTTATGGAGCAGGATCTACAGACGTTAGAGGCAGGATTGGATACGCCAGTGGGAACGCGTGGCGTTAAGCTTTCGGGTGGCCAGATTCAGCGCACTGCAGCAGCTCGTATGCTTGTGCGAGCTGCAGAACTGCTAGTGATCGATGATCTATCCAGTGCACTTGATGTCGAGACCGAGCGCACTCTCTGGGAACATATCTTTGCACACGAGGATGCAACTTGCCTGGTCGTGACGCACAGACGGGCCGCTCTGCAACGCGCCGACCATATCATTGTTCTTAATGATGGTCGTATCGATGCGGAAGGGACGCTGGATGAGCTGCTCCTGAGCAATGAAGAGATGAGGCGATTATGGCAGGATGATTATGGCAATGAGCCTGAATAGGCTTTGAGTCAGGGCTGGCGCATTGGATGAAGATTCCGAACTTTGCAAATGCGCCGCTTATCTTTAGCGACCCGCGCCGAAATCCCCCTGGATTCATCTCTGGGGATGGAAGGCGCGTTCCTTGTTTGGGGCTTGGGTGGATGGGTTCAACTTCTTGACAGGTATATAGCTTGATGCTGTATACTGTTTTGCATGGATGAGATACGTTCAAAGCACCATGTGAGCTACGTCACACATTATCATGTGGTGTGGTGTCCAAAATATCGACGTAAGGTTCTGGTTCATCAGGTAGACACTCGTTTAAAGCAAATTATTGCTGAGGTATGCCAGGAACACGACGCCATTCTTGAGCAACTGGAAGTCATGCCTGACCATGTTCATTTACTGGTCAGTGTTGACCCTCAATTTGGTATCCATCGACTCATGAAACTCGTGAAGGGTCGCTCCTCTCGTTTGCTCAGGCAAGAATACCCTCATCTCAAAACGCGCCTGCCGACGCTCTGGACCAACTCGTATTTTGTTAGTACCGTTGGCGGTGCTCCTCTAGAAGTCATCAAGCAGTACATTGAGGAGCAAAAACATGTGTAAGCAAGCGTTGAAATTCCGCCTTTCCCCCAACAAGGCGCAAGAGAAGATGCTCTTCTGGACGCTCTCACGTTGCCGGGAATTATACAATGCCGGACTTTCCGAGCGTCGAGACTCCTACAAGTATACAGGCAAGGGCGTCACCTACTACGAGCAGAAACGCGACCTGCCAGAGATCAAGGCTATGATCAGGCCGGAATATCAGAATATCCACTCTCAAGTCTTGCAAGATGTGCTCAATCGACTGGATAAAGCCTACAAAGCCTTCTTCCGTCGCATCCAGAACGGAGAGAAACCTGGACACCCTCGCTTCCAGGGGAGGAACCGCTACACCAGTTTTACCTACACACAGGGAGGCTATACGCTCTTCGAGAAGCATGTCACCTTCTCGAAAATCGGCAAGATCAAGTGCAAGTTCCATCGTCAGATCGGAGGAACTGTTAAGACCGCTACGATCAAGTATGAGGCAGGTCAATGGTATGTCGTGTTTGCCTGTGAACGACCTGAAGGGACCTCTACCCAAACACCCTACACAGATGAGGAGATTGGCATTGATCTTGGCTTATTGCACTTCGCCACTCTCTCAACAGGTGACACGATAGAGAAGCCTCAACACTTCCGTAAAGGCGAAGCCGATCTACGCAGAAAGCAACGCCACTTGTCGAGATGCAAACGCGGCTCCCATCGCCGGGAGAAAGCAAAGAAGGCAGTGGCTAAGGCACACCGCAAGATCAGAAATCAGCGACACGATTTCTTGCATCAAGCCTCAAGGCAATTGGTGAACACCTACGAAACCATCGTCTTTGAAGATTTGGCCTCGTCCAACCTTTCTAAACGTCCGAAACCAAAACAGGATGAGGAGACAGGCCGATACTTGCCTAATGGAGCCAGTGCCAAATCAGGATTGAACAAGAGCATACTGGACGCGGGATGGAGCACTTTTGTGATGTATTGCAGTTACAAGGCAGAATGGGCCAGGAACGTGCAAGTTCACCAAGTCGATCCCTACAAAACGTCACAAATCTGCTCTCAATGTGGCAAAGAGGGACCACATAAAGACCTCGGAGAAAGAACACACACCTGCGTTCATTGCGGTGCGGTTCTCGACCGAGATCATAACGCAGCAATCAATATATTATCGGGCTGGAAGAGTCCAACAGTACGCGCTCGCTTGCGTGGAAAGCGGGAGTGTGCTGTAGAAGCTCCTACCCTTTAGGGATGGGGTACTTCACCTATCTATGGTGTGCCAGGCTTGCGCTGAGAGATCCACAGTAGTGTCGGAAGGAACGCGGGTCGCAACCTGCTGAGCCAACTGCTGGAAATTAGGGCATTGTGTGAAGTCCTCGACAGGACATTTCAGGATATGCTCGACCATCTCCTTGGCGGCCTGAGCCTGGGCAATGCGCCGCTGAAGTGCCAAATGATGATGCTTAACCCGCGCCCTGCGGGTCGAGGGATCGGGGGCATCAAGCATCTCGCGTAACTCCTTGAGTCCAAAGCCTGCCTGCTTGCCATACACGATCATCGCTACCCGAGCACTATGTCCCTGATTATAGCGGCGGCGTCCGCTCACCCCGGCAGCTGGGATCAATAGCCCCATGGCTTCCCAATGCCGCAGGACGTGTGGGGCTAGACCGAAACGGGCGGCGAGCTCGCCGATTGTCATTTCTTCGCCCTGCTTACCCAGATTTATATCCATCTTCACATTTTCCCTCAGTATAAGCTTGACTTCATGTTAACGTTAACTTGTATAGTCTAGGATAGAGTATGAATGTTGTCAAGAAGAATGATTGCAAAGGAGAATGTAAAAATGCGTAAGTTGTGGCAATGGGCTGCCAGGGCTGCGTTGATCGGAGTGGGCGCGACAGCGGTTATGGACCTTGGAGCCGAAGTCATCCGACGCACTACCGGGGTCCCTCTGTTGGACTATAGGCTCGTGGCCAGGTGGATTGGACACATGCCCCAGGGACAATTCAGGCATCACAACATCGCCGCCGTACCCCCTGTCCCCGCGGAGCGACTGCTCGGGCGGGTTGCCCACTACTCGATAGGGATTGGGTTTGCCGGCTTGCTGCTTGCCTGTTATCCCAGATGGGCTGAGCGGCCCACGCTGGGGCCGGCCATGTTCATTGGCCTCGGTTCGGTGGCCGCGCCCTTTTTTCTCATGCAACCAGCCTTCGGCTTAGGGATAGCAGCGTCCAAGACTCCTAACCCTACCGTCGCCCGGTTCCGCAGCCTGCGCGCACACGCGATCTACGGATTTGGTCTCTACTTCACTGGCTACCTGCTCTCTGCGCTCAGCAGGTGGCGCGTGGATGCGCATCAGCAGCGGCAAAGCCTGCAAGCCAGGAGTGAGGGCAGATGAGCGATCAATCCATACGGCAAGCGCCAACTGCCGCCGCGAGGCTCCCGCTGGCAGTTTACCTGCTTGCGTTCAACCTATTCGCAATGGGCAGTGCTGAGTTCTTAGTTGCCGGGGTCCTCCCAGCTCTCGCCGAAGGTTTCGGGATCACGCTATCAGCCGTTGGTGCGGTGATCTCAACGTTTGCCATTGGGGTAGTCATTGGGGGACCGCCCCTGGCTGTCATGAGCCTGCGCTGGCCGCGGCGGGCTACCCTGGTGACCACGCAAGCTGTATTTGTCGCGTCCCTGGCCCTCGGCCTCCTCTCCGACAACTACAGCGTGTTTCTGGCCGTCCGCTTCATATGTGGCCTCGCCTATGCCGGGTACTTTGCGGTCGCTGCAGTCACCGCCATCAGCCTTGTCACACCCGAGCGTACCGCCCGTGCCTCTGGCGTGGTAGTTAGCGGGCTCACCCTGGCAATGATAGCCGGCGGTCCAGCCAGTGCCCTGCTAAGTCACTTCTCCGGGTGGCAGAGCGGATTCTGGGCCGTGGTCGTTCTTACTGCTGTTGGGGCAATCATGACTCGCGTCTTCGTGCCTGCGACGAGCGCGGATAGCGAACCGAGCGTGCGGAGGGAGCTGAGCACCATGCGACAGCCACAGCTATGGATCGTCTACGCCGCTACCCTGCTGAGCACGGCCGCCTACATGATCTCGTATAACTATCTCGCGGCCTTCCTGACCGATATCACTGGTATTCCTGCGGTATGGGTCCCTGCCATATTCGTGTTGTTCGGCATCGGGGCCTTCTTCGGTGTTTCCCTCGGAGGAAGAATCGCCGACAGCCGTCCCACACAAGCGCTTCTGGCGGGGGCGATCGTGATAGCTATAGTTTCTGTCCTGCTGGCGGTCCTGGCCCGGTATGCTCTAGCTGTAGTTCCCCTCGTCCTGCTTCTGGGGGTCGCTGGTTTCGTCCTGAACCCGGCTATCTACGGACGAGTGTTCACTATCGCAGGGCAGGCCCCCACTCTCGCCGGGGCCTCCACGGTCTCTATGTTTCAACTCGGTATCAGCCTTGTTCCCATATTCGCAGGCGCTGCCCTTGATGCCGGGGTCAGCGTTGGCGCTATCCCATGGATTGGTGCCGGACTGGCCATAATTACCGTGCCGGCCATCCTTCTCGACCGCGCGCTTACACGTGCCCGCAGGCAAGCAGATCAAGCGCTAAAATAACACTAACTACCGCACAACATGAATTGTCGTCGAGCTGGGTTACGTTCATATGGGAGAGCCGAGCGAACTGACGATTGTGCCACGCTTGAACAGTCAGAAGTGTCCCAGGGACGTCAAGCCAACTGGAAAAACCTCATCAAGAGTGAACCTTATCGCAGCTAATATCTCATTAGCTGCGATATCTTGTCCTCTTTGCTTCAGACCGTACCGCGGCAGCGACCCCAAATTTTTGCTGAGATCATAGAAGACCACCAGAACCTTGTTTGTCCCGAGAGGGATTTTTCAGAGAATTTACAGAGGTGAAGTTAGATATCAAGGGTATTAATAGGACTTCCTGGCTCAAAATACGCGCAAGTGAAACTTTACAATAAAGGTTTTCGTGTTAAAAAAGAATGCTTCGGTTGATACCGAACTATCGCATAGAGCGAGTTTTAGCTGGCATGTAAAAAAGATATTCCTTTGCTGGATAGGTTTATGGGGAAAGAAGCGTAATTGCGATTCCTGAGTAATAGAGACAATGGCAGAATATCCTTATGATGGAGAAACAACAGAGCCAGAGAACTGGCAGGAACGGGCTATCAGAAAGGTGAGAGGAGAAGAGGTATATGGGAAGAAAGCCGAAGAGTATCGCGCATCTTACCTCTGACATCGCGGATGAGGTTTATCTCGCGGAGATACTTGCCACCCTTGGTCAGCCAAGCCGCCTACGTATTTTACAGACACTTGCCGCCGGCTGGCCTCAGATTCCCTTAGGCACGTGTGAACGGCGACCAGAAGAGTTCTCCTTGTTGCTTGGACTCGCCCCGGCAACTATTTCTGAACATTTACAACGCCTGGTAGCTTGCCATCTTATAGATTCGCGCCGCCAGGGGACGACGCGCTGGTACCGGCTGATTCCCTCCCCTCTCCTTCTAGCCCTGTTCGAACTGCGAGCGCGCATCGGAGAAACCTATGCGGCACAAGAATGCAAGGGCGTAGCAGCCTTGCCGTCAAAAAGAAGCGGGGAAGAGAGCGCTGATGAGAAAACTTGCTCAAGAGAGGAAGGGCAAAGCACAACTAGCGATCTTGAGAGGAAGAATATAAGTTGCCTCAACTGAAGCTGGATCAATGAGAGCTGGCAATCAATGAAGATTCGCTAGAAGGAGAAGAGATGCAACCTTTAGTGGAAAGAAATCAATATATGTCTCAAGAAGAATCGACATTATTTACGCTTCCTCAAGCGGCTGCCTTTCTTGGCGTCCATCCTTCCACGATTCGCCGCTGGATACGGAGCAAGCAATTACATGGCCAGCGCCTGGGGGCGCGCGGCTCGTGGCGCTTTACGAGGGAAGCGCTGTTGCAGGTGCACTCATATGAGAGAGTGGCTGACGATGTGGCTCAAATAGAGGTTCCCTTTCCTGCGAAGCAGAGCATATCACAACCTGCTTCAGCGCTTGATTTTCTGGCCGGAGGTGGAGAAATGGGGGAGCTCATTCGGGCCAAAGATTGGTCTCAGACGCCGCTGGGTCCGGCTGAAAGCTGGCCGCAAAGCTTGAAAACAGTCGTGCGCATTATGCTCACCTCGCGCCAACCGATCTGGATTGGTTGGGGACCAGAGCTCATCAAGCTCTATAATGATCCCTACAAAGCCATTGTGGGTGGCAAACATCCCCAGGCATTGGGCCAACCTGCAGCAGTGGTCTGGCGTGAAATCTGGGATGCCATAGGTCCCAGGCTGCAAACGGCTATGAATACCAACGAGGGAACCTATGATGAAGCCCTCCTGCTGCTCATGGAGCGCTACGGTTATCCCGAAGAGACATATTATACCTTCTCCTATAGCCCGGTGCCCGGCGATCATGGAGGAGTAGGAGGCATCATCTGTGCCAATACCGCTGATACTGAACGCATTTTGGGGGAACGTCAGCTCAAATTACTGCAAACCCTGGCGGCGGAAACGATGAATGCTCGTACGATCGCCGAAGCCTGTCAGCTCTGTGCTCACAGCTTAAGGCAGAATCGGCATGACTTGCCCTTTGCTCTGCTCTATCTACTCGATCGTGAGCAGCAAGCTGTCACCCTGGCGGGGACTTCCGGGATTGCCACGGACCATCCGATTGTTCCTCAGCGTGCCAAGCTGAGCGTGGCTGGTTCCTGGCCCTTTGCTGAGGTGGTGAAAACCCAGCAACCTGGCCTGGTTTCTTTGCCTGACCAACTCGTCGCCGATTTGCCCACTGGAGCCTGGCAGCAGCCTCCTCGCCAGGCTGTTGTTGTCCCGATTGCCTCTTCGGGGCAGCAAGGACAGGCTGGCGTCTTGATCGTAGGGCTCAATCCTTTCAGGCGCTTCGATGAAGGCTATCGTGGTTTCCTCACTCTGGTGGCGGGTCAGATTGCTGCCAGCATTGGCAGCGCTCAGGCATATGAAGAAGAGCGCAAACGAGCCGAAGCGCTTGCTGCGCTTGATCATGCCAAAACCCTCTTCTTTAGCAATGTGAGCCACGAATTTCGGACCCCATTGACTTTGTTGCTCGGGCCAATTGAGGAGGTGCGTGATGATCCAACGACCCTGGCGCACAACCGTGAGCGCATCGAGACGGCCCATCGCAACGCGCTTCGCCTCTTGAAGCTGGTCAATACCTTGCTGGATTTTTCACGCCTGGAGGCGGGAAGAGTGCAGGCGTGCTATGAACCCACCGACGCGAGCTCCTATACAGCCGAACTTGCCAGTACGTTTCGCTCAGCTATCGAAAAAGCCGGCATGGAACTGCTCATTGATGCTCCCCCGCTCTCGGAGCCAATCTTTCTGGATCATGATATGTGGGAGAAGATTGTCTTCAATTTGCTCTCCAACGCCTTCAAGTATACCTTTGAAGGTAGCATTGCGCTTAGCATCCGCGAGAACGCTGAGCGGGTGGTCTTGACGGTCCGCGATACGGGAGTGGGCATCGCACCAGCACATTTGCCCCATATTTTTGATCGCTTTCAACGTGTCGAAGGAGTCAAAGCGCGTTCGCACGAAGGCTCTGGCATTGGCTTGGCGCTCGTGCAGGAATTGGTTAAGCTGCATCAGGGAACGATTGAGGTGGCGAGCACTGTCGACAAAGGAACAACTTTTACGATTACCATTCCCAAGGGCAGCGCTCATTTACCAAAAGAACGACTTCTGGCCAGGCGGACCATGGCTTCAACTGCCATGGGAGCTCCTTCCTACCTGGAAGAGGTCATGCAGTGGCTTCCGGCGGAGAAGCAGTCTGCGCTGATAGCTTCCGAAGCCGCGGGAACTGGCTCTGAGCTCGTAGCTAGCTTAAGAGACCGGCCGCGGATTGTGTTGGCCGATGACAATGCCGATATGCGCGAATATATCAAGCGGCTCTTACGCGACCACTTTGAGGTAGAGACTGTGGCCAATGGAGCCTTGGCCTTGCAGGCTATCCAGAAGCAATGTCCAGATCTTGTCCTTGCCGACGTGATGATGCCTGAAATGGATGGCTTCCAGCTTTTAGCAGCCCTCAAAGCCGATCCGAATACGTCTCGTGTTCCTGTCCTTTTGCTCTCGGCACGAGCTGGAGAGGAGGCCACGGTCGAAGGCGTACAGGCGGGCGCTGATGATTATCTGGTCAAGCCGTTTTCGGCTCGTGAGCTCTTTGCTCGCGTCACGACGCATGCTCAACTTGCGCGCAGTCGCTATGAAGCCGAGCAGCAATTACATGATCTGTTCATGCAAGCTCCCGCCGCCGTAGTTATCCTGCGTGGTCCAAACCATGTGATTGAGCTTGCCAACCCAACGACGCTCAAGATCTGGGGGCGAAGCCGCGAAGATGTCCTGCATAAGCCACTCTTTGTCGCCTTGCCTGAGGTTCGTGGCCAGGGCTTAGAGCCATTGTTGGAAGGGGTATATCGCGACGGCGTTCCGTATATCGGGCAGGAACTGAAAGTGGCTCTTGATCGACATGGAGATGGAGCGCTTGAGGATGTCTATTTTACGTTTGTGTACACTCCTCTGCGTGGCGTTAATCGGGTGATTGAGGGGATTATGGTTTTTGCCTACGATGTCAGCGCGCAGGTATTGGCACGCCAGAAGATGGAGGAGTTGGTGCGCCAGAAGGATGAGTTTATCGGGATTGCCAGCCATGAGTTAAAAACGCCGGTGACCAGCATCAAAGCCTATACCCAGCTGCTGGAACGCCGCTTTCGCCGGGCCGGGGATGAGCAGTCGGCCACGCTTCTCAAAAAGATGGATGCGCAGGTCCAGAAACTCACAGATCTGATTGGTGATTTACTTGATGCCACCAGAATAGAGAGCGGGAAGTTGCTTTTTCGTTGCTCCCCATTTGATTTCAATGAATTGGTTAAGGAGATTATCGAAGAGACGCAGCGGACGACCAGCAGGCACACAATTATACATGACCTGGCGCCTTCGGTGGTGCTTCAGGCAGATCGAGAGCGTATCGGGCAGGTCATAACCAATTTGCTCACCAATGCGATCAAGTATTCGCCGCAGGCTGAGACTATCAGGATAAAAACGTGGCAGGAGGATGGCGAGCTGATTACCTCTGTGCAGGATTTTGGCATTGGTATTTCTGCAGAAAAACAGGCGCATCTCTTCGAGCGCTTTTACCGCGTCGATGGAGAAAATCAAGTAACTTATCCGGGATTGGGCTTAGGGCTCTATATTTCGGCCGAGTTTGTCAAACGCCATGAGGGCTCGATCTGGGTCGAGAGTGAAGAAGGGAAAGGATCAACGTTCTTGTTTTCCTTGCCTCTTACTCCCACGGCTTTGTGTCAGGAGTCGGTGACGATGGAGCAGGAGGGAAGAAGAGGATAACAGGAACATCGTTAGCCCTTAAAATCCCTCAGTGCGTAACCCCGAACTGCTTGCAGGTACCTGGCTCTGGTTCAGGCCCTGGATAGAACGCGGGGAGGAATAAGTGCGAGTTTTCTGCCGCCAGGATTGGGCCAACTGTAAGTACCACCCACTATTCTTGTGCTATACTCTCTCTGAGATCTTCCAGAGAGAAAAGAGAGGTATAGAGAAATGCTGACAGCACCTTCTCCTCCAAGGCAAGCAGAGCCCGCGGGCGACCCTCGGCGCTGGGTGATGCTTGCCGTTGTGGTGTGTGCTACCTTTATGAGCAGCCTTGATACCTTCATCGTCAACATTGCCCTACCAACTATTGAGAGCGCTTTGCATGCCAGCTTTGCCCAGATGCAACTTATCGTTGCCGGCTATACGTTAGCTTTTGCCGTCTTGCTGGTCACTGGGGGACGCCTGGGTGATCTCTATGGACGAAAGCGCTTATTTCTCCTGGGAACGAGCGGCTTCACCCTCTTTTCCGCACTGTGCGGGGTTGCTCCCACTGCCTCGCTCTTGATCCTCTTCCGCATTGCCCAGGGAGGCGCTGCGGCGCTCCTGGTTCCACAGGTGATAGCCTTTATTCAGGTCAGCTTCCCGGCTTCTGAACGTCCCCTGGCCTTCAGCATCTCTGCGGCAGTTGGAGGGACGGCCTCAGTTGTGGGGCAGGTAATAGGCGCCTGGCTTCTCGTAGCCAATCTCTTCAATCTGGGCTGGCGTGCTATCTTCCTGATCAATGTCCCTATCGGCATCGGTGCTTTGCTTGCCTCTAGTGCACTCTTACGCGAATCGCGCACAACTTCGCTACACCGCTTGGATTATAGCGGGGCAGCTTTGCTCATGCTTGCTCTCACCGCCCTGATTTTCCCATTGGTGCTGGGGGCCAGGACTGGATGGCCGCTGTGGAGCCAGATCTCCCTCGCCCTCTGTCTGCCCTTCCTGCTCACCTTTCTCCTGTATGAGCAACGGGTAACGAGGCAAGGCAGGCTGCCCCTCATTTCGCTTGCACTCCTGCGGCAACGTCGTTTTCTGGCTGGTCTGCTTACGAATCTGCTCGCCAATATCCTCTTCGCTGGATTTCTCTTCCTTCTAGCTTTCTACCTGCAAATAGTTCTGCGCCTCAGCCCCTTGCAAGCGAGCTACGTGTTTCTCGCTTCGAGCCTGTCCTTTATTTCTTCTTCCAGCCTCAGCCCTCTATTCTCCTCTCGTCTGGGAAAGTGGAGCTTATCGGTGGCTGCGTTCCTGGTAACATTGGGCTATTTGTTCCTACTGCTAGCAGCTCTTTGGCTCGTCGGGCAATGGGGGTTGCTGCCGCTGGTGGTGGCGCTCTGCATCCTTGGAAGTGGCATGGGTTCTCTTGTCATTCCTCTTCAGCCAAAGGTGTTTGCGGGGATCGCTCATGAGGATGTAGGGGCGGCATCGGGGATGTATACCACTGCAACTCAGGCGGCAGCTGCGCTCGGGACTGCAGTCATTGGCCTGATCTTTGCTGCCTTTACCGCTACATACGGTAGTGCGCAGCCGGCCTTCGTGCTCTCCTTGCTCGTGCTTACGCTGCTCAGTCTCGTGCTCTCACTCACAGTTCTGCCGCTGAGAAGCTAGCATGAGCCAAATTTTAGAGATACTTTCTCGGCCTCGATGAATAACGTACACGAGCAATTGGATAGGTCGTCCCCTGGCAAGATATTTCGGAGGGATTGTAAGTGGGGATTCGATAGCTTGCCGATGACCAAGACTGTATTCGGGCTTTGACCTGGAGAAAGCACTATCATGCAGGCATCAAGAAGTTGGCTGGTCAGGGTTTTTCTTGCCAGTTCCACTCATACGTACTGCATGTACAATATTCACGAAAACCGAGACGACGATAAATATTGATCCCAAATGGCGATGCTGTAAGCACGGCTACACGATAGCCGTTAGTTTGCGCCTGGCGAGCAGCCATCAATGTCATCGCTCCTCCAATTCCTTGTCTCCGCACTTCTTGAAGGGTCACGACATAATGAATTCCTGCTACGCGTCCATCGTAAAATAGACAAACAGTTGCCACAGGTTTTCCGTCCAGGAGCCCGAGATAGAACTGGAGAGGGCTGGCGGAGTCGATTTGCAAGCTTGCATGGGCTGCGATAATTTGCCTTACGCTTTCTTCAGGGACCGGAAATAGCCAGACACGCAGCCATTGTTCCAACAGCTCATGGTTTGTAACCGGGCGAATGGTAAGGTTTGAGGCAAGAGGGATATCTTCTCGCAAAGTTTGCAGGTCTAAAGCCATGCCAGGCTCATCTTCATCGTGCCTTAGACCATGTGCGAGCAAAGCATCACGATAGTTTGTTGGTTGTGATGCGGGTCCCACATGCCATTGAAAGTTTTGCTTGCGCAAAGCAAAGTGGTCCCGAATGCGCTTGATAGCAGTGGAGAGTTCTTCCTGAGGTAGATTGGTAGAAAGAACAGAATTGACGAGGCTGGATTCTGCCCAGAGCAACCCCGGCTCCTGATGTAGTTGACCACCTGCGGATGTACATAGCCAGCTTTTGTAGGCGATAAGGCTGGCGTCGATAGTAGTGGCTATGCTTGCCGGGTCGATATTTTGTAGCGTCTGGCTCATCGTTGTAAGAAGTCCTCCTAATCCTGATGCTTTCATTTTCTTGCGGCTCTTTTTGTAAAGCTAGCTTGAGGCCGTTCTTCAGTAATTCGGTGTTTGGTGGAAATGGCATGCTGTTGCTAATTATACTGCAAGGCGTCTATACAGTAGCTCTTCGCCTGAAAAGCTACTGTGGAGAAAAAGGAAAGAAAGCCTGCTATCTTGCTTCTTTCAATATTGAACTTCAAGTGCATAAAGAGCCGGGTGGCCTTTGATATCAGGAGGTGCGGGATGCCCTGTGATATGTTTGGCGCGTGCCGCAGCCAGGCAGTCGGCTGTTTCCCAGTGGGCGATATTAATAAAGCTGAAGTGCGCATCATCACTAACACTGCGATAGAGCCAGGCATTGATAAAGCCCGGCTCATCTCTGAATAATTCACTATGCTCCTTCCACCAGAGCAGAAACGTTTGTTCGCTTCCCGATGGCACTTCAAAAACATTCATCAGAACCACAGGTTGCATGATACCCCCTCCTATGAGAGCAAAGGCGATCTCTCATCTGTAAAAACTGTCTCATATGCTCTCACAGACTGCATTTGCCAGTAAGGCCGTAATGGGCTAACTTGCTCAACATGCATTGTAGTGCTACGCCAACTATCCCAAGCCTCTTTGCTCGTCCATTTACTTACCAGCATATATGCTGAAGGATCTTCACTGTCGCGAATCAGCTCATCGTTGATGACATTGCCGGTGTATTCCGCTATAGCACGGCTTACCTGTCCGATGACAAGCTCAAATAACCGGGCTTCTACTCCATCAAGCAATTTACCAATAATAACAACATATACAGACATTTCTTAATCTCCTTCGGGAAACTCTAGTAAAACATGACCTTGCTCCGGTGTCGGAGCCAGAGGGGTGCAGAAAAAAACGAGCATAGCTTCTACCTCGCCGGTATTTTGCAAACGATGTGGAGCAAAACGCGGAATAAATACTCCGGTCCCGGCTGATGCTACAATAGTGTTTTCATCATTTTCAAAGGTAACTTCTCCCTGCACTATGTACACACACTCATCGCTATAGGGATGCATATGCCTGGTAAACACTTCCTGTGGCTCCAGCGTTAATGTTCCCAGGAACGCCGAACCAATGCCCACAGTCTTAGGGGTAAGCAAAATATGCATGCGCCCACCACGCTTATTATTAAGTGGTGACACATCAGCACGAGAAACTGCGTATAACATAGATAGCATATCCTTCCATTGTGTTGTACCTGTTTTCAAGAGGGGCGCCTGAGCAGAAGGGCTGCGTTGAAGCCACCAAACCCACGGCTCCCTACAAGAACATGCTGTAGTGACTGCTGGCGTGGCTGGTTGGGGACGCAATCAATGGGGCACCGAGGATCAGGATGTAGATAGCCAATCGTGGGTAGAAGAAGATTGTGCTCTAATCCTAGAATGGCTATCAGCGTATCAACTGTAGATGCTCCATTAAACAGGCGCCCAAGCATAGATTTGGGGGCTGAGGCAGGCGTCGCGGCGAGATGAGAGCCGAAGACCGCCTGCAAAGCCTTTACTTCAGAGATATCCCCACCCTGTGTACCCAGGCCATCACAAACAACCCAATCTACATCCCGGGGTTTGAGACGTGCCAGTTCGATGGCCTGAGCAAGAGCGCGTGCGTATTGCACACCATCACTTGCGGGCTCGCGTGTAACAATCCCGTCAAAGGATTGTCCCCACCCGGCAATTTCGGCATAAATATGGGCGTTACGTTTGATAGCCCGCTCTTTGCTCTCAAGGCAAAACGCGGCCCCACCCTCACCGACAATTACGCCATCACGCTCGCTATCAAATGGGCAATAGGGAAATTGTCCAGTTGCCGAAGAAAGGAGGCCGGAAGCCTGCAGCGAGGCAAAGGTATAGGGGGCAAGAGGCGCTTCACAGCCACTGACAATAACCACATCACAGATATCTTGCTGAATGATTTTTGCTCCATGAGCAAGGGCAATGAGACCGCCTGCCGCGTCAGCACAGATAGTGCGCCCATAGCCACGAATATGCTGGCCAATAGAAACTTGACCAAGGCTAGCGGCATAAAACCAGGCGATTGCAAGATAAGTACTGACAAAAGCTGGCCCCTGAGAGTGACAAATATGTAACTGTTGTTGGCCAAATTCATTGCCGCCGGTTCCCGCGGCAAAAACGGCACCAATCCTTTGCTGATCCTCGTTGCTTATACAAAGCCCTGCCGTCTGAATGGCTTCCATACTACATACAAGGTCAAACTGGGTCCAGCGATCAGTCTGGACAATTATGCGGGGATCGAGAAAATCAGCTGGCTGAAATTGATCCACGCTACCAGCCAGCTTACTGAAAAAGCGCGTGGTCTCAAAGCGCGTAATAGGCGTGATAAACGACTGTCCGCTGCGCAGCCCGTGCCAGAGATTTGTCACACCTATACCAGCAGGGGCAACGCCGCCGATCCCTGTAATGACTACCTCTTTTACCATAATATAGAGATCTCCTTAGAAAAGACGAGACATCACAAGTGCCGACTGAAAACCTCCAAAACCGCTAGCAGTGGAAATCAGCACCTCTACTGGCTGCTCCCGGGCCGTATTGGGCACGTAATCAAGGTCACATTCTGGATCAGGAAAACTATAGTTAATTGTTGGCGGGATCTTGTGATGCCGTATGACCAGAGCGCAAGCAGCTATTTCAAGAGCCCCAATTGCCCCGAGAGAATGGCCGATGCTCGATTTGATGGAGCTGATGGGGATAGTAGAGGCAGCCTGTCCCCATACCTGTTTAAATGCATTGGTCTCATGAATATCATTTTGCTGGGTCGATGATCCATGTGCGTTGATGTACTGTATTTCCTGGGGAGATACCCCAGCCTCGGATAGTGCCATGGTGATCGCCTGCGACATATCCACGCCGTTTCGTTGTAACCCGGTCATATGATATGCGTTAAGCGCACTGCCATATCCTCTGAGCTCTGCGTAAATGGGGCAACCCCTGCTCCTGGCATGTTCCAGTTCCTCCACGATCAGGACAGCGCTCCCTTCACCCAGTACGAAGCCATTGCGCGAGGCATCGAATGGACGCGACGCGGTACCAGGTTCATCGTTTCTAGGCGAAGTGGCTTTAATAGCATCGAACGCAGCCATATTCACCGGGCAAATGCCCGCATCAGCTGCTCCCGCAATGACAATATCTGCATCACCATCGCGGACCCATTCAAAGGCGTGAGCGATGGCATCTAAGCCAGCCGTACACCCGGTTGAGACGGTAACTACAGGCCCCTTCGCCCGATATCCGGCTGCTAGTTCAGCGCTAAGACTGGTTGGCGTCATAGCATGATAGAGATAGGGAGATGCCAGCGCAGGATGCACATCATAATCTATAGCGCCCTTGCTCACAACGCAATATTCCTCTTCGAGGCGGGTCGTGGAGCCAATAGCGGTGCCCGCTGAGACACCAAGGCGTGTTAGATCGAGTCGCTCTAGCTCCAGACCACTTTCAGCCCAGGCCTCAGCCGCACTCACGAGAGCAAACTGCGTGTGCCTGCTTGTTCTCTCTATCACTTCTTTTGTCAGTCCGTAACGATCTGGCATCCAATCAGTGACGGCGGCAACCATCTGTGATCTAAACCGTTCAATGTGATCCATGCAAGCTAAAGCAGAGGTAGATTTTCCAGAAACTAGCGTGTCCCAGAAAACCTCCTTACCAATGCCACCAGGCGCGACGACACCAATACCAGTAATGACTACCCTTGCCATTGGTTAGTAATTTCTTCCTCCCTGTAAAAATAAGTGATAGCAAAGAACAGGTCCTTATGTTAAGTAAGTGTAAATTCCCTCATGAACAGATGCATAAGGGACAACGATTATTGCGTAACTATGCACCACCATTGTTATAGAAAAGTTTCCTGATAGAGAACTTTGTAGCAACGTTATCTTCGTATCGTACTGTCAGTATTTTACGGCCATGACTGGCCTTAGTAGAGGGAGACAACTAATGAGTGTGCATACCTGTACTACCATTATTGAGATCCTGCACAAGAAGGTAGGCATTCCGATCGATATTCTCGATAGCGAAAAGCGATCCTGGGATGAGCTGGGCGTTGATTCGCTTGGCATAACCGAAGTATGTGCAAGTCTAGAGCATAGTCAGGGAATCCATATTTCCCATGAACAGGCGCTACAAACCAAAAATATTGATGATTTTATTACGCTTGTTAACACGCTTTCAAAGCGAGAGGTTGAATAATGGGATATATACGCAACACAGTGCTGATTACCGCCCCCGTTGATGAGGTGATGCGTCTAACGAATAACGTACGCATATGGCCATCACTATTTACAGAATATGAAAGTAGTGAAGTGCTGGAAGAGGAAGCTGACTGCGTTACTTTCCAACTCACTACAAGGCCCAACGAACAGGGAGAGCAATATAGTTGGATAGCCAGGAGAAAGACTGACAGGGCTCGTAGAGCAACTATCTCAGAACGGATGCCCTCTTCAGGCCCTTTTGAGCATATGATAATCCGCTGGTGGTATGATCCTGTAGAGAAGGATTGTACTGCAATGACCTGGGAACAAGAGTTTGCGATCAAAGCTGATGTATCTTTGACTGAGGAAGCTGCGACAAACTATCTCAATAAGCAGACGCGCATTCAGCAGCAGGCGATTAAAGCAAAAGTAGAGTCATTATGTATGCAGCAAACAAAAGGATCAGAGACAAAGCTCTATCATGGTATCGTCATCAGCCGCCTGCTCCATCCCGATAATGCTGAGAAGATCGCTACAGCCTTCAGGCGTTCAGACGCCACCGAACTCCCTCATCTAGCTGGCGTGAAATCGCGCCGTATCTGGATACAGGGCGATCTCTGCTTACATCTCATAGAAGCAAAATCGCCGATTCCGACGATTTTACGTGACTACGCTGGACATCCTTTGCTCAAAACTATTCAAAGCGAAGTTGATTCATATGTAGAGTTGGTTTATCCCGGCACACAGGCCAACGCGCTAGAAATCTACCGATGGGACAATACTCAGCCTGACTAAATAAGCGGCAATAAGCCATAAGCTCTTAGCAGCATGCCAGGAAGCAGCCATGCTAATAAAAACAAATTAAGACAAAAGACGATTTAAGAAAAGCCTGTTAAGACGTACCGAGCTTCTCCAGTGGATCAAGGGCCGCCGAGTGTGGTTAAGCCAGGAGAAACGTCAACATCTGGATATCTTTGAGATTCAAGCGAGTTTGCCGATCTCAGCCAGTTCATCATGCTTAGTCAGCTTTGCCTGGCGCTGGAAGAAGCCCGGTTCTCCTACAAATATGGCCGGCCGTAAGAGCTGTGTCGATGTCCTCATTCGCGAGGTAACATTTAGACGATAGCGATAAACATCTGTCGAGCGGCATCATCTCGTAGCACCGTCCATTTGCAGAGCTTGCAACCTGGGGAAAAGAGCCAGTGCGTTGTCACGTTCTATCATGATCCTCGCTTGCTCGTCAAATCCAGGATAGCTCTCGATGCCCTTGATAGTCAGCCCCATCAACTGCTCAGGACCTGGCGGGCAATCGCTGCCAAAGACAAGATGGGAAGGATCGGTTAGGCTTTGGAGCATAGAAAACACGCCTGGAGAGGCAGACAAAGCAACATCGTAATAGATTTTTTTTAACGCCCACCTGATTTCCTCAGCACTTTCTGCTAGCGTCATTTGATCAGTCATCATTCTACTGAATATAAGACGCGATTCCAGATATGGAATAACACCGCCTGCATGAGCACAAATAATCGTTATAGCTGGGTAGCGCCTCAGAGTCCCGCTGAATATTAAATTAGTAAGAGCGCGTGTAGTATCAAAAGCAAATTCCAGCATAAATGCAGGTATTTTCAGCATTGTCTTATCTGATCTGGATGGCGGTGCAGGATGGATGAATACCACAGAGCGCCGCCTATGTAATTCAGCAAATAAAGGTTCAAAGGCAGGGTCGCCTAAATATTGACCTGAATAATTTGCGGCGAGGACAACACCGTCTAGATGGAGGGTATCCAGCGCATATGTCAGCTCTGTCAGCGCTGCATCGATAGAGGGCAATGGTAAACTTGCAAAGGCCCCAAATCGGCCAGGAGCCTTTGTCACAATTTGAGCTAGAAAATCGTTTGTTGCCCGCACTAATGCTAGCCGACGTTGAAGATCTTTAGCCAGATAACCAGCGGCAAAATCAGATAAGATCGTAGAGGCAACGCTATGGTTATCCATCATCGCAAGGGTTCGTGTCAGGTCCCAGGGCTGCTCCAGTTCGAGCTGTGAGCCAGGTCCCATACCAATGCTCGCATCTCGCGCCACGCCCGCTTTTTTGAGTATTTCAAGGCTCATGGGAGCTAGCAGATGATGGTGTATATCAATTCTAAAGGGCTGTACAGCACTCACTATTTCTATCCTCATCTCCCTACAAATAAGGCATGCTTAGATAGCTATGCCCTCAATAAGAGAATACATTTCGTTGAAGGGGACCACTTGTTTCAACATAAAGCCAGCTGCCTCCAGCAGAGTCTTATACTCATCGGCGCTGCGTTCGCGGGCGCCTTTTAAGACCATTAGCATAACCATATCGCTCACAAAAACATCTTCTAGAGGCTTCTCGAAAGATAAGACCTGCTCAACAATGAAAATCCGGGAGCCAACTCCTCCCGCGGCACGACAATTAGAAAGTATGCGTATACAGTCCTGATCATTCCAATTGTGAAGAACATGCTTAAGGATATAGATATCTGCTCCTGTGGGAATCGCAACTAAAAAATCACCTGCCAGGAGTTGACAGCGCGCCTCCAACTGTTCCCCGGCAAAATATTCTTTTGCTTCGTCAATCACCGGCGAAATATCGTAAAGTATGCCCTTTAGCATAGGATGGGCCTTGAGTATTGCGCGCAGAAAAACTCCATATCCTCCACCAATATCAGCGACTACCCGCGCCGACGAGAAATCATGCGTAAGCACAATCTGCTCGTCAAACCGTGAGAAAGAGGCCATAGCCTGATTAAACAAGGCTTGATCTTCCGGGTGTGTGGCATTCCACTGCCAGATATCCATCCCGTGAACATATTCAAATGATGGTTGACCTGTTTTCACACTGTGCGCCAGAGCACCTACCGATGACCAGCAATGATCAAACAACCAGAGTACAAAGGAACGCAATGGATTAGACTCATTGGAACACAAAGAGTGCGAAAGTGGTGTTTCAGCAAAGCGTTTCTCTTCAAGTCTCTCAACAAAACCTATGGTTGATAACATTCTCAGCAAGCGATAGAGCGAATCTTCATGCGTTCCCGTGGCCTTAGCTAATTCGGCAACGCTCTTAGGACCATCTTGCAACAGATCAGGAATGTTATAGGAAACAGCTATTTGCACTGTTTTGGCTGCAAATATCGATCTAAACATATCCAGGATAGTCGGAGAGAAGAGAGAGGAGGACGGAGACTGTGTAACTTCCATAAGGCATAACCTTTCTTCTGTAGCGCTGTTCTTTTCCTTAAGAACTGACCATGTGTGCAAGTTGTTTTTTTATATATGGGATTGCTGACAGCAGGCACGGTCTGTCGGGCAAAGACTTGCGCATGGCGTTCCTGGAGATAGTATTCTCGCACAAAGAAGTTCTCTAATAATTACCGATTGCGTAACTTTTGAGGAAAATTGACATAAAGTCATAAATTGCAGATTTTAACTTTGTAGATTCTCTATAATTAGAGAAGAGATACTCTTTGGGATGGATGAAGATATGGATTCTAGGGAACATATACACTCTACCTGTTCGACTACTCAAGCCTCTTTGCATCCATATGAACGAGAACAACAGGCGGTATTCCGCGTTTATCTCTTCGGGTCATTTCGCGTATTTCAGAACAATACTTCACTTGAAGATCCTATATGGAGAAGAACCAGGATACAATCGCTGCTGAAATGGTTTATTTTGAATCCTGAGAAGCCTTTTTCGGCTGATTATCTGGCGGATCTCTTCTGGCCCCAGGCATCAACGCTGGCTGCACACCGCAATTTACGGGTCAATATTCACTATCTCCGCCACTTGCTGGAACCTGGCATAGCACGTGGGCAAGAGTCATCGTTTATCCGCCGGCTCACCAACAACTTCTATCTTTTCCATAGAGATGATACCTGGTGGGTTGATGTCTGGGAACTTCAGCGGCAATTCGAGATGGCTCAGCAAATAGACCTTAGTGGAAACCGCAAGAAGGCAGCATTTTTTTACAGCAAAATTACTGACTATTTTGAGCGCGGCTTTCTTCCCGAAGATGTCTATGAAGATTACGTGCAACCCTATCGCGATCGCTACGAGCGTCATCACTTGCAGATCCTCCGATGTTTAATCGAGATTCACTTACAAAATAATGAGCTTGATGAAGCGCTAGAATATGCCTATCGGACGCTTAGCATTGATCCATATAATCAAATAGCCGTAAACACGATAATTGATATTTACTGCAAACAGGGTAATCACGTTGGGGCTATGCGCGTGTTCAATAAATTTCGCGATTCTGTCCAGGCAGAATTAGGCTTAGAAATTAGCAGGTGCTCTTGCACTCATATAGGACAACTCTGATGATTTTACCTACACACAGGCCTGATGCTCATGTACCGGTGCTCATTGTCGGTGGAGGACTGGTTGGCCTTTCCGCTTCGCTTTTTCTTGCACATAATGGTATTGCTTCATTACTTGTCGAACGCCGCCCAGAAACGAGCACCCATCCCAAGCAATACGGCATGAACGTGCGGGGCATGGAACTGCTACGTTCGGTGGGAATGGAAGCGGCCATATTTGCGGCCGGAAACGATCTTGCCCATTGCAAAGATTGTGTGATCGTGACTACTCTCGCTCAGGGTGAGCTCGGAAGGAGTCCCCTACCTGGTTTGTATGAAGAGGATGTTTGGCATTTTAGCCCTACATATGTCAGACCATGCACACAGGACAAGCTAGAGCCTTTGTTATTGCAGGCCGCACAGCGCCTGGGCCGCAAACTGGGCAGTCAATGGCTCTTTGGCACCGAATTGCTTTCGTTTGAGCAGAATGCAGATGGTATCTCTGCTCTCCTGCTGAATAGAGCGACAGGGGAGCAATTGACAATACGTTCCAATTACCTGATTGCGGCTGATGGGGCAAACAGCGCTCTTCGCAATACTCTTGGCATCACAACCACAGAGAAATGGTCGGGGGGATATCAGGCTAACATGTACTTTCGCGCGGATTTGAGTGCCCTGGTTCGGGAGCGAGCTTTCGCTATTTGTCTGATAACCCATCCTGAAGCAAGTGGAACGCTTTGCCCTATTAGTAATATGGACCATTGGACGTTTCACGTTGGCTATGCGCCGGAACGAGGAGAGACACTAAAAGACTTTACGCTCGAACGATGTTGCCATTTGATCCGGCAGGCGATCGGTATTCCTGATCTGGATATTACATTGAAAAGCATCCTCTCCTGGGAGGCTGCGGCGTGTGTCGCAGAAAGCTTTTCGCAAGGCCGCGTATTTTTGGTTGGTGACGCGGCTCATCTAATGCCTCCGACTGGAGGATTTGGGGCCAGCACGGGTATTCAGGATGCCCAAAATCTAGCCTGGAAGCTCGCTCTCGTTCTGAATAAACAGGCCCATCCGGCGTTGCTATCCACCTATGATCGTGAACGCAGACCTGTGGCAGAGTTTACGGTTGAGCAGGCCAGGCTACGTTGGCAAACAGAGGTGCATCGCTATGGAGCCGAATATGCCCAAGAAATAGAGCCCGGTATTGCCCATGATCTGGTTGTTTCACTTGGCTATCATTATGTTTCCCAGGCGATTATTGCTCCACGAAAGGCCCCTCCATCGTTGACCCAGGTTGAACTTGCTCTAGATGGGCACCCAGGAACGCGCGCACCTCATTGTTGGCTTCAGCATCGGGGACGGCGCATCTCTACCCTCGATCTGTTTGGACGTAACTTCGTATTGCTCACTGGTCCGGATGGTCAGGACTGGCGCGCTGCAGCATGCAGTGTGGCCGCTCGCCTGAACTTAGAGATTGATGTCTACTGTATTGGAGCAGAGGCAGAGCTCGTCGATGATCCAAAAAACTGCTGGCTGGCCCAGGCTGGCATTCACAACAATGGTGCACTGCTGGTGCGACCTGATGGCTTTGTGGGTTGGCGCTCAAGAGGAGGAGATGCTCACCCGCTGCAAACGCTTGAGCAGGTGCTTTCGCATATCCTTTGTTGGTCAGCTGATTAATTTACCTGGCTACAAGAATATATTGTGATAGATTTTAACGTTTCGTCGTATCTTGCACTCCGAGCCATGCCTGAGCTCGTAGGACTGGTATTTTGTCCTTTGGAGGAATTTTCCTCGCTACAGCGATACATCCCTCTGTATGTGTAAATGCTTTTTGGCGCAAAACAGGAATGCACGTCAACAGTCTGCTCCACACAAACACCAGGTTCTATGGTGAGATCTTGCGAGCATCTCGTCGCTACATTCCTTGTTGCCAGGTGTTTTTTATAGGTATCTTCACTACTTCAGGTGAAGCCTCATTCGCTCGACTGCGACGAGCCTTTCACTATCCCTTTTTGCGGAACTGGAAAGCCCTGCTGACGATTCAACCTTGCTTGCACTGCTTTCTTGCGGTATAATTGATTCGTACTCCGAATCATTTGGTATCCGAAGGAGATAGTTATATGACCCGAGAACAGCTGATTGAAGACCTATTCTCGCTCTCGCGCTTATTGCGTCCCGATAGACGTCAAGAGATGACCCCCCAGCAATACTGGCTATTGCGCCATCTGCGAAGCGCCGGGCCGCTGAAAACAGGCGAACTGGCCCGTGCTCTTGGCATTACGATGGGAACCGCTACTGAGGCCTGCCAACGCCTGGAGCGCGCAGGCTTGTTGACACGACAGCGCCAGACCAATGATGAGCGGATTGTCAAAATTGCCTTGACCGAAGAAGGAATTGCTCGCATTGACGCTTTGCGTCAGCAAAAGATCGATGAGGTTCTACAGTTACTTGAAGTCCTTGATGAGCAAGAGCAGCAGGAATTGCAACGCCTGGTAGCCCGTCTTCTAGCAACTGCAGAAGCGCGCGGATTTCGCGATGAGAGAAGGCAAAATATCCCTCGCCAGACAAAGGAGTGACTTCTGTATTACGCACGATATCTCTATAGAGGGAAGAAAGGGATGCAGCAGGATGAATATATCCTACAAGTGGCTGGCCGCTATGGTTCTCATCCTGGGAAATTTGATGAGTTCCCTGGATCAAACGATTGTCAATATAGCCATTCCTCAGTTACAACGTGCCTTTGGGGCTGATGTCCAAAGTGTCCAGTGGGTAGTTACCTCTTATCTGCTGGCGCAGGGAGCTTTGATTGCCTTGACGCCCTATCTCTCGCAGCGCCTGGGAAGCAAACGTACCTATCTGCTCACGCTTGGCGCTTTTACTATTGGCTCAGCGCTCTGTGGGTTGGCAGGGACGCTTCCGCTATTGATTTTCTTTCGCATCCTACAAGGGCTGGGCGGAGCCATCCTACTGCCTCTTGCCTTCGCCCTGATTCTGACAATTTTTCCCAGCGAAGAACGTGGGGTAGCGACAGCCATCTCAGGCATTCCTTTTCTGGTACTTCCAGCTCTTGGGCCTATTGTCGGCGGTTATCTGCTAGCTATGGCGTCCTGGCGGATCATCTTTTTCCTCAATGTGCCTATCGGTCTGCTTGCCATCATCCTGGGAGCCATTATTCTGCATGAGACGCGTACAATGGAGCAAGTTTCCTTTGATCTCCCTGGCTTTCTGACCTCCGTCTATGGCCTGGCCGCGATCCTGTATGCCTTTGCTCAGGCCAGCACACTTGGGTGGAACTCCTTTCCCGTTATGATCTTTCTGGTGAGCGGAGGAGCTGCCCTGGCTCTCTTTGTCGGGCTTGAGCTGCGGACAGTGCGTCGGGGAAGACGACCCTTGATGGATGTGCGACTCTTTGCCGATCGCACATTTGCGGCAGGAAGCATAGCAGTTCTTTTCGCGATTGCGAGCCTGTTTAGTCTCCTGTTTCTCCTGCCAATTTATCTGCAAACGCTGCGCGGCCTGAGTGCATTGGAGGCGGCCTTCTTCCTGCTTCCCCAGGCGCTTGCAACGATTATCAGTACGCTAGTAGGAGGCAGGCTGGTGGACCGCCTGGGCGATGCCAGGGTAGTAATTGTTCCTGGCTTCGTTCTCCTGCTGCTAGGAGCTTTTCTGCTCACCCGCCTGACGCTCCTTACGCCCTATTGGCAGTTCGATCTCGTCCTGTTTGTAGTTGGCCTCGCCTTTGGTATGATCCAACAGCCACTGCGGGTTGCAGCCATGACTCATATCCACGGAGCACAACCCGTGACCAACGGCTCAACGCTCCTCACCGTCTCACGAGCTGTTGCTGCTTCCCTGGGGCTCGCTGTTCTGGCAACCCTGGTACAGACACAAACGCAAATCCATCGTAGCCAGCTTGCTGCAGATCCTTCCCAATCCCTTCCTGGCGTGCTCTTGCAGAAGCAAGCGTTTCTACTTGCTATGCATGACGTCTTTTTCATTATTGCTGGCCTGGCCATGTTGGGGTTGCTTGCCACGGCACTGCTGCAGAAAAAACCTCCGCGTGCCGGGGAAGAGGCGCCCCTATCTGCCACCCGTTCTGAAGGGGAGATATCGGCAAACTGAAAAGCTCTCTTTGCCTGGAAAATCCAACAGCGCGTCTTCCTATAATTGAGGGCAAAGACGAGCTTATATATCAAAACAGGCTATAACTATTTGGCATGATAAGTATACTGTATGGTAGTGGCTAAAATTCAGGGAGTAAAAGATATGGATTGTCCAATTTGTCGGCAGGAGATGCCCCTCAGAAGAGAATATACCACGTATAATAAGGCGCGAAAGCCGTATAATCATAAAACCTATAATTGCGCGCAGGATGATACCTGGATTTCAGTAGAGATTCCAGAAGCTCAGCAAGAGTTAGGGACACCTTCTTCCTCTTCGCCTGAAACAGGCAAGGATGGGCAGCATACTGAGTAAAAAGTGGGAAGCCAGGCAAAGAATAGCCTCAAACGTTGGGTTCAGTTGAGGGAAGACCCCTTGCGAAAAAGTGCAAACCTGAGTACGATTGAGTTATCGGCATATTTCAGTGTCCCGTGGGCTGAGTACAGGCGTATCTAGCGCAAATATCCTCAAGGCAGGCTGAGCGTTGAAGCAAGCTTCTTTGCGCACGCCTGATCTCTCTGGCCTCGCTGCTCACTCTGGCTGATGCGTCAGAAAAGCGAAAAGGTAGAGAAAAATATAATTATGAACAATGTCTTGATGAAACTTGCGGAATGGATGAGCAAGCCGGAGCGCGGCTTCGGGCCAGCTTCTGCGCAGGAGGCTTATGTTTTTGGCGCGCGTCGTCCCGGTTTTCCTTTCGTTAGTGTTTCCTCTCGGCTCGTCCACACTTGGACCAGTTTTATGCAATCACAAGGTATTGCGCGCGTGCTCTGTCTATTGCCTTCCCGTCAATTGGCAGCTTATGATGATCTACTGGGTACCTATCGCCAGGTGTTTGGGGAAAATAACGTGCTCTGGGCGCCGATCGCTGATTTCCATCTTGCTGAAGAGGCCCAACTCATTGATCAGATCCTCCCATTTCTCCTTGAGGGTGAGCAAAAGCAGGAGAAAACAGTGGTCCATTGCTCTGGTGGAGTAGGTCGCACCGGCCACATCCTTGCCGCCTGGCTAGTGAGCAGCCGAGGAATGTCGAATGAGGAGGCAATTGCTGCGGTTAAAAGGCAGGGAAGAAATGCGCGCGAGTCGAGAGACAAGGGGCTAGACGCACTTCTTGATCGCTGTCGCGAGGCGATGGCGCTGGCCAAATGAACTCGCTGTGAGGGAGGCGCGTCGCGAGCGTGCGGCATGCTCAGGCCTCTCGCGACGCGCCTTCAATTTTTCCTATCTATCCTCTCGAAAGACTTGCGATGAGGCCGTAGGGCAATGAGCATAAATTCGTCCCGCTAGCTCGTGGCTTGCTATTCGTGATGATAGACAATGGGGATTCACTGCTCAAGCGTGCTCCCACTTCTGTAGCCACCAATCCATATGAGGCATTTTGGAACGAGTTCCAGCTTGCAAAACGGCGGTCATATCCAGCGGCGTTCGGCGTAGATCAAGGCTCAGGCGTCCTGATTCGAGGGTGAGCATTCCGTACTCTGCCCAATGGACCTGGCGGTTGTTGGGCAGCTCTGGACTACCGGCATTCACGCCGGGCAGGCCCACGCTACCAACATTGACCAGATATGCATCTTCATATCGGCGTAGCATCTGAATGTGCGTATGGCCGCCTACCATCACCGTTGCCATTGAGTCTGCAAGCATCTGCTTTACCGTCGCATCAGGCGTAATAGAAGCAATGACATCATCAAAGGAACGCGGGGAACCGTGATAGCATAAGAGGCTTCTACCTGCGTCGAGAGGAAATTCGAGAAGAGGCGAGAAAGTATGCATGTACTCTCGGTCTTCTGGCGTCAACTGCGCGCTGCACCAGGAAGTGATTGCCGCGAGTATTTCAGACTCTGCAGTTTTGGCACCCTTTGGCGCTAAAAGCCAGGCGTCAGTGTTCCCCAAAATAACTGGGCATTTCAATTGGCGTAAGCGATCAATAACCTCGTGGGGCTGTGGTCCCAGGGCCGCTACATCTCCCAGGCATATGATCTTGTCAACGGGCTCTTGGGCGATTTCTTGCAGAACTGTCTCCAGCGCAACGAAATTTCCATGTATATCGGCTATCAACGCAATGCGCATGCGTTCCCCTTTCTATAATAGAGCAGAAGGTAACGAACGGAGAGACTACTTTGGCATAGCTCTAATCTGGAGTTAACTTATCAGGCACAGTTTATTATATGTCAACGAAGCTCTAGGGCGCAATTTATCTAAACTCAGGCCTTTGGCTTGCTATGTGTCGCGCTAAAACGTGCTCCTTATAGAAATATTCGATGCTAGAGAAAAAGGAAAATGGCTTTAAGCCTGCTTGCCCGAACGCACCGCCCGCGCCGGGAATCTGCGCTCAAGCTGTAGAATCGCCATTCCTGATATCGCAACAAGCACTGACAGTACCAGCCAGGGCAGAGCAGGTGCAAACGCATAGAGCGCTGTAAAGAGTGCCGGAGTAATAGCGCTTGCGATTCCCCAGGAGAACTCTATAGCCGCTAGATAGCGCCCGCGTGAGGCGAGAGGGCTAAGTTCAGCGACGAGTGAACCAGCTGTTGGGTTGTACATCAAAGATGCAAATGTATGTAAGGCAACAACAAAAAAACAATAGGGTACGAGTAGTGCGCGCGGGATGAATAAAGCCAGAGCAAAGAGGCTACAAGAGATGCACCAGGTCAGCGCTGCCGCTCCGATAATCCGCGTGCGGCGATAAGGTTCCTGGAAACGCACAACAAGAGTTTGCAGGCCTATACCTAATAGCGTGTTGAAACTTAGGGCTGGTAAGAGCCAGGATGGCGCCTGAACTGCCTCAGTGATGTAGACAGGAAGAGCTATGCCCAGGATGAGGTTACAGAGGAGAAACGGGAGATTGCTGATCAGAAAGCCGAGGAAAGGGCCATCTTTCAGGATGGCCAGGTAAGGCGCCGGGCTGGCTTGGGCATCATGCCGATAATTTGGCTCAGGCAGACGTAGCAGAAGGCTGGCCGCTATGAGATAACAAGCTGCGCTGCTGCCTATGAGCAAGCGGTAGATGGCCGGATTATTGGTTGCTACGACAAAGCCTGCAAGTATACCGCCAAGTGTATTCCCGGCGCTACGTATAGCCCTGATGAGCCCATACCAGCGGTCCCGTTCATCAGGGGAAGCAATCTCGACAACCAGAACAGTAGATGCCGCGTAGAACATCCTGTTCCCTCCCGTGATGAGCAGGGCCATAAGAAACATGCCTGGAATTGTGTGCATGAAGAGGTAACCAAATAATCCTATAGTCTGGATGATCTGACTACATGCTGTCAGCCTGCGCGCTCCAAAGCTATCGACCAGGCTTCCCGTAAGCAAGGTGATAGGAAGTGTGCAAATGGTGGCAATAGTAAGTGCCAGGCCAATGATCGGCAAAGGTAGGCCGGCGGTAACCTGAAAGTAAAGGATAGAGATGGGGAGAAATAAGCCAGATCCAAGGGCATCAATGATCAACACGAGGAGAAAGCCGTTAGTTCCTTGTGTTGTCTGTGGCAGACCGAGCTGCGTCTTCCATTGCTTCATATCAATGCTCCTACATAATAAAAAAAGGGAGCAGGCAGCGTCTCTTTGGGAGAGACACACGGCTGCACCCTTCTCTAAAAATATGCTGTTTTCGAATGTTTGAAATAATGTACTTATCAGGTATCCCACATGTGGCAAATCTTCTTGCAGGAGGAGAGGTAAGGGGCGTGACTACGCCCGCAAGGATAGTGCCTTGTGGAAATCTGATGCTATTGTAGCGTATATAATAGCATTTCAGCCCTGCAACTGTCTATAGCTTTGCGCAAAAAAGTAGGAGAACTGATGTCCTGTAGCTAAGGCATCGAAGGTGAAGCAGCGCTAATTTTGTGCCCTTCCTATTTGGTTTACTACGGCTATATTTCTTATAGCCATTTTGCTGGATTTGCTTTATACATTGGGTAGGGTAATACAGATTCTATGGCCCGTTAAAAGCCAAGCGGAACGCGTGGTCCCTCGGTGAGGAGTTGCTGCAATTTGCGAGGAGTATCCGCCTCGTTGATAGGTGTATATACCGTGACTTTGAGCTCTGGCGCATCGTAGACCTGGAAAGTAAGATGCTCCAGGAGGAGAAAGCCTACCTGGGGATGATTAAGGGCTTTCTGCCCTTCGGGCGTACCCAGGATTTCGTGATCGGGCCACCACAAGCGAAATTCTGCGCTGGCTGTCAACAGATCGTTAATAAGCTCCGTTAGCTGCGGATCTCCCAGCATGCGGCCAAAACTGGCGCGAAACTGGGCCAGGAGTTTGCGGGCGTGCCCTTCCCAATCTACAAGAAGTTGACGATGCGTTGCTGATGTGAAAGTTCGCCAGACAGCGTTGCGCTCCCGGCCCCTCATCGCGCGGAAATCACCGAATACCGCACATGCCGCCTCATTCCAGGCAATAATATCCCAGCGCTGCCCTGATACATAGGCCGGACTGGTGCCAAGATGGTCAAGAAAGTGTTGCAAGGTCGGACTGACCGTCTCTTCCAGCGCCGGTCTCTCAAGTGGTAGCTGCTGATGAGCCAGGAGAAAAAGATGGACGCGTTCATCAGCGGCTAAATGAAGCGCTCGGGCCAGGCTCTCCAATACCTGCGTTGAAACAGTAATTTCTCGCCCCTGCTCTAGCCAGGTGTACCAATCCACACTAACACCTGCCAGTTGGGCCACTTCCTCGCGTCTGAGGCCCGGCGTGCGTCGCCGTATTCCACGTGGCAGCCCCACCTGTTCTGGAGAGATTCGCGCTCGTCGCGTGCGTAGAAAATCGCCAAGTTCCTGGTAACGTTGTTTCTCTTGCTGTTTCATCATGATGTCCCTCTGATCGCTAATGAAACATAGGAGTGCCAGTCATATGATCGTGGCTCTCCTGGTTTCAGGCTGTCTATTAGTATATCCTTTTCTCCACCTGAATAGAAGTGATTGGACACTTATCTAAGCAAGGCTGTTGTAGAGGCTCGGCTTATACAGACAAGAGAAGCCTTGAACATTTATCAAATACAACCCTAAGCATTTAAAGAGGTGAGGAATATACGATGCATAAAAGTAACGATTCTGCCACGCTGACGCTCCGAGGAACAACTGTGCCCAGGCTGGGATTGGGCACTTATGAAATAGTGGGGGCGGCTTGTACAAGAGCGGTACA
Source organism: Ktedonosporobacter rubrisoli (assembly GCF_004208415.1). GTDB lineage: Bacteria > Chloroflexota > Ktedonobacteria > Ktedonobacterales > Ktedonobacteraceae > Ktedonosporobacter > Ktedonosporobacter rubrisoli. Next base: position 2,913,775 of record NZ_CP035758.1, read on the forward strand.
GCACGCCCTTGATATAGGCTATCGGCACATTGATACGGCTCAGGCCTATGGCAATGAAGCGGCCGTTGGTAAAGGACTGGCCTCTAGCCAGGTTCCGCGCCAAGAGATCTTTCTCACAACGAAAGTCTGGATCAGTAATTTTGCTCCGGGACGGCTGCGGCAGGCAACTGAGGAATCGCTGCGCCAACTTGGCACAGAATATATTGATTTGTTGTTATTGCACTGGCCTCAACCGAGCGAGCCGCTTGCCGGGACGCTGCACATGATGACCCGCCTGCGTGAGGAAGGGAAGATCCATCAGCTGGGCGTAAGTAATTTTCCACCCGGGCTCTTACGCCAGGCCATTGAACTGGCTCCGCTGTTCTGTAATCAGGTTGAGTATCATCCGTACCTGGCTCAAGAGAAACTCCTGGCGATGGCAAGAGCTCATAATCTCCTGTTTACTGCCTATGCTCCTCTTGCCAATGGACGGGTCCTAAAAGATCCTGTGCTGGCAAAAATTGCGCGTGCCCATAGCAAATCTGTGGGGCAGGTTGTCTTACGCTGGCTTCTGGATCAGGAACAAGTTGCAGTGATCCCCAAGGCCGCCAGTGCCGCAAACCGCGTGAGCAACTTTGAGATTTTTGACTTTTCCTTGAGCGAAGGCGAGCACCAGCAGATTGCCAGCCTGGAGCGCGGCCTACGCATCTATGATCCATCCTGGGCGCCTGATTGGGCAGCCTGGGATGAATAGAGAAACCTGAAGCTAACTTAGTGACGATTCTTTAAAACAAGAGAAGGAGTTTTATATGCCACTCGATCCACAAGCCCGAGCCCTAATGGAACAATTGCATGCCCAGGCCAGGCCAGCACTCTCGCACTTATCCGCCACTCAGCTTAGAGCTGGCGATGACGAGATCATTCCTCTTACTGGTGAACCTGTAGTTGTCAGTAAGGTAGAGCAGGTGAAGATTCCGGGGCCTGGTGGCCCTCTTCCCTTGCGGATCTATACGCCCGCTGGGACAGGGCCGTTTCCTGTGCTTGTCTACTTTCATGGCGGAGGATGGGTCGTCTGTAATCTGGAAACCCATGATTCTTTGTGCCGAACGCTTGCCAATACCGCTAACAGTATTGTTATATCCGTGGATTATCGCCTGGCGCCTGAAAATCCTTTTCCTGCCGCCTTTGAGGATGCCTATGCGGTGACAGAGTGGGCAGCAAGGCATGCTGATAAGCTAGGCGCGGACCCTACGCGTATCGCCGTGGGTGGAGATAGTGCAGGGGGTAATCTTGCGGCTGGCGTAGCGCTGGAGGCACGCGAGCGAGGCGCATTTTCTGTAACCTGCCAGGCGCTTATCTATCCTGTACTTGATTATTACCAGCCTGCCAGCAGCTCATACACCGCGTATGCCGAAGGCTACTTCTTAAGCGGGAAGGATATGCCCTGGTACTATCAACAATATCTACCCAGTGGTTTTGATGGCAAAGATGCGAGAGTCGCACCTGTTCTCGCCAGCGATCTGCGGGGGCTTCCGCCTGCACTCATCATCACAGCTGAATATGATCCGACTCGCGATGGTGCTGAGCTGTATGCTATGCGTTTAAAAGAGGCTGGCGTAGAAGTTTCTCTCACCCGTTATGAGGGAATGATGCATGCTTTTGTGCTCTTAGCGGGGGTCTTTGAGCAGGGAAGGAAAGCTCGTCAGCAGGTTGGTACGTTCTTGCAAGAGGCCTTGAGAGAAGGCCGGCGTTGTGGATAGGCAAAAGGAGGCTGAGCACAAGAAAGCTTAGGTCTCTTGTATAGCATTTTTATCTTTGCTATACTTGGCAATGTTGGGTGCTTCAGAAGTTGGGTAATCGATATGCGGGAACACACAACTGCCGAGGGTTTATGCCGAAGCCAGCCTTACATGCGCTCATCTGGTCAGAGGAACTGCAGTGTTATGAGCTTAAAACAGGCGGCCAGCTCTATCGCTCTTTTCGCCAGGAAGATGAGCCAGCCTGGCTCGCCTGGATGCAGGAGAATAGAGCATTTGCCTTTGAGGGTCGCGCGGGTCATCTCAGTATCGTCAAGGAAGCCAGGCCAAGGGGAACAGGGTATTGGTATGCCTATAGCAGGCAGGCCCGGCGCACGCGTAAGCGCTATCTAGGGCGAAGTGCCACGTTTTCGCGCTTAGAGCAGGTGGCCACTGACCTCATAAGTAAACGTGAAATCGCTATAAAGCTGCCCACGCAAACAATGCGAGCTGCTCCTAAAGAGCCACGGTGGCCTTTTTCCAATCGCTTGCCCGAGAGGCGAGACGTTCTGCTCGCCACAAAACTCTTTCCTCCCCAACTTCCTGCTTTGTTAGTAGAGCGGGAACGTTTGCTCAAGGACCTGGATGCGGTACTTTCTCATCGTCTAGGTCTGCTCTCAGCTGCGGCCGGCAGTGGCAAAACAACCTTGCTTTCCACGTGGGCCGCACGCAAGCGAGCTTCTGGCCAGCTTGTCGCTTGGCTCTCGCTTGAAGAACAGGACAACGATCCCGCCAGTTTCTGGAATTATGTTGTAGCCGCCTTGCGTATCGTTGAGCCAGCGGCGGCAGAAACAGCGCGGAGCATGCTGCAAGCTCCGAGTCCTCCATCCCTGGCAACCATCCTTGCAAGTTTTATTAACGATCTGGCCGCCACTCAGAAAGAGATTGTGCTCATCCTTGATGATTTTCATGTCATCAATGACCCAGATATCATTAGCAGTATTCAATACTTACTGGAGCATCTTCCCGCCAGGCTGCATTTGATTCTGGCTGGACGCAGTAATCCACAACTGGCCCTGCCCCGTTTGCGGGCAAGGAGCCAGCTTGTCGAACTGCGAGACAAGGATTTACGCTTTACGCGGGCAGAAGCAGAGCACTTCTTTGCGCGAGCCATGGAGCGTCCCCTGGCCAGGGTAGAGATTGATGTGTTGGAGCAGCGCATTGAGGGTTGGATTGCTGGCCTGCAACTGGCAGCCCTTGCGATGCGTACGCGGGAGAATTATACTGCGTTTGTCCAGCAATTGAGCGGCAACCAGCGTTTTATCCTGGAATATATGCAGGAAGAGATCCTGGAGCGCCAGTCTCCAGAGTTGCAGGATTTTCTCATCCACACAGCCATTCTAGCACGTCTGCATGCTCCACTCTGCCAGGCAGTAACCGTGGAAAACAGTATCCAGGTCTGCCAGCAGATGCTGCTTACCCTGGAAAGCGCAAATCTCTTCCTCATTCCCCTTGATGGAGAGCGGCGCTGGTACCGTTTTCATAGCCTTTTTCGCGATGTGTTGCTGGCACGCTTGCAAGCGCTCTATCCAGAACGTATCCCTGTTTTGCATAGGCGAGCAGCTGACTGGTATGCCCAACAGGGTAATATACATGAGGCAATTACCCATGCGCTTGCCGGAAGCGCTTATGTCTTTGCGGCTGAACTTATGGAGCAATCAGCCGCGTATATGTGCTTCAATGGAGGGGTCTCACAGCTCTATGGCTGGATTAAAAGTTTGCCCGAAGCCATATTATTAGCCCATGCCGACCTTGCTCTGACAACCGCCCTGCAAATCTTATATCAAAGCTTCTATTCTCCTGATGAGGCCTGGCAGCAGGCCGTAGCCGAGGCTGAGCTGGTTCTTGTTCCCCTGGCAGCCCAATTGCAGGCTCAAGGAGCTGCGTTCAGGACGGAGCCAGCGCTGAGATCGCTACAAAACCGCCTGGATCTGCTCTATACCTGGATGGCTAGCAGAGCAGCCATTCTTCAGGAGAATGTGGCTCAAATGAGGCTTCTGAGCTCCCAATTGCAGGAACTGGCAAGAGACGAGAGTGTCGTGTGGAAAATGCTGCCAGTCCACCACCTGCTTGTTAAAGCTGCGAATGCGCGTGCTCTGCTGCCTATGCTATCTGACTTGAGACAGCAAGCTGAGAAGGAGCCTCAGCCCTATGAGGCGGTCTGGCTGATGGAGCAGATTGGCGAGGCTTATCGGGACGCGGGGCAATTGCAACGGGCCTATCAAATTGTCAGAGAGGCGTTAGAGCGTTTGTTGCAAATGGGAAAGGCCAGGTCCATGTTTGGCTACATTCACCTGCGCCTGGCAGAGCTGCATTGGGCCTGGAACCAGCTTGCGGAGGCGCGAAGCCATCTGGATGCCGCCCTACAATTTGCGCGTACCTGGCAACATACTGACATACAGATAGCCAGCTATGCCCAATTAATACGCATTCTACTTGTCAAGGGAGAATGGCGAGAAGCGGAGCAGGCATTAGATGAGGCTGAACGCCTGAGCCGAGCAAGTCAGTGGAAACACCAGCGACGCCTGGTAACGGCTGCTCGTGCGTTTCTCTGGCTTGCGCGGGGTGAGCTTACCGCCGCTGCGGCCTGGGCCGATCATTATGAGCTCGATTTTCAGGTTTTTAGCCGCCTCGACAACGAAGAATATGCAGAAACCCTGGCTCTGGCGCGCGTTCTGCTGGCCCTGCAAAGAAATGAGGAGGCCAGACAGCTCCTGCATCGACTGCTTACCAGGGCGGAACAAAACGAGAGCGCCTGGTATATTGTACAGACGCTTGCCTTCCAGGTAGTAGCCCTGCAGGCAAATGGAGAGGATGCACAGGCCAGAGAGACAGCACTTCGCTTGCTTCGCCTGGCACGGCCTGCTGACTACCTGCGCATCTATCTTGACGCAGGTCCATATTTGCAGCATGTGCTTCAGAGCCTTCTCGCGACAACAGTTCAGCAGGAGGAGCACGCCAGGGAAGCTTCGTTGGGAGCTTCTGTAAGAACTTTGTTGGCAGCCTTCGAGCAGCAAGCTCTCCCGACAGCGCGCGCCAGTTCCTTCGCATCCCAGACAATTGTCTCGGGCTTACTTTCGCCGCTTACGGCCCGTGAGCTAGAGGTTTTGCATCTTCTGGAACAAGGCAAGACAAACCAGGAGATCGCCAACCAGCTAATCATTTCGTTGGCAACCGCTAAGAAGCATGTAGCCAACCTTCTGGGCAAGCTAGAGGCCGAGAACAGAGTGCAGGCCATTGCCAATGCGCGCAAGCATGGTATACTCTAGCCTCTGCGAAATACTCCTCTCTGGTATCCTTTCGGCTACTGTGCTATGCGCAGAAAGCTTGTATCTTCTAGGCAAGAGAAAAGGTGGCAGGGAGGACGGATGAGTAGTCACATGCCGCTGTAATGGAAGCACTATAAAATCAGATTCGGCTATCTCCTTCGTTCCCATGAATTTCCCTGCCTTGAGATAAGAAAGAGGCTGCTATTTATGGCTTTGAAATTTGGGCTGTTGTTGCCACAGGGCTGGACGTTGGATCTAATGAGTGTTAAGGACCCGGTTGAGGCCTACGAGGCGCTGTCTCGCGCGGCGCAAACAGCAGATGAGGTAGGCTTTACTTCGGCGTACCTGGTAGATCACTTACATACGATCCCTCGGCCCTTACAGGAGTTGACGTTTGAGTGCTGGACCACGGCAGCGGCGCTGGCCCGCGATACAAAACGCATTCGCATCGGTCAGATGGTCAGCTGCAATGGCTATCGAAATCCTGCGCTGCTGGCCAAGATGGCCAGTACCCTTGATGTCATTTCACATGGAAGGCTAAGCTTTGGGATCGGCGCTGGTTGGTATGAACACGAATTCAGGGCCTATGGCTATGAATTTCCCGCCGGACCGGAGCGCCTGCGTCAACTGCGGGAGGCCGTACAGATCATTCTAGCTATGTGGACGCAGGAAGAGGCAAGCTTCGCAGGGAAACATTATCAAATCAGCGGAGCGATTAATCAGCCTAAAGGCGTGCAGAAACCTCAAATTCCGCTCCTGATCGGTGGCGATGGCGAGAAGGTTACGCTCAAGCTGGTTGCTCAGTATGCTGATGGCTGCAATGTCGGCAGCAACGCCGAGGAAGTGAAGCAGAAGCTGGCGGTGCTCAAAGCGCATTGCGAGGCGCTTGGCCGCGACTATGAGCATATTTATCGCACCACCTCAACGTTTTGCGCAATCGGAGCTACAGATGAAGGGGCTCAGGCCAGCATTCCGGCCTATGTGCGTACCCACTTCCCTGATCGTATTAACCTGGGGATGGTTGGTAGCCCTGAGACGATTCGCAAACGCCTGAAAGAATATGAAGATGCCGGAGTGCAGGAGTTGATTATACGCTTCTTTGATATGCCGCAGTTGGACGGAATACGAATGTTTGCAAGAGAATTTATTGGCTAGCAGGATCGCTGCCTTGCCGCCAGCTGTTTAAGGTTAAGGCCCGGCTCTACGTGCTACAACGGGAGCCGGGTGCATACCTCTCCTATAGAGCAGGTAATAAATGATGGTGATCGTTAAAATATTCCAGCGTCCAACTATGTGAGTTCTCTGCCTGTGACCAGTGCGTAATAGAGGCGTGCTTGGCACTAAGGGAGACGCGGGCTGGTATTGCAGTGCTCAGGCCGAAGAAATAGCTAAACGAGGCAGCGATAACTCCTCCGTGGCTTAGCAGTACTATCGTTGCTCCTTTGTGTTCCTGAAGTAGACGATTGAGGGCCGCGTGGACCCGCCCAGAAAATTCAACCCAGGTCTCATAGCCCTCCATGAAACGATAAAAAGGCTTCTGCTCTTCAGTAACCTGCCGCCAAAGGGCAGAAAACTCGTCGGGAGGCATGGTACCATCATCGCAGGTCCATTCTTCAAGGCCTTTATCAAAAGTGATTGGTAAGTTGAAGGCCGGCGCCAATATCCCCGCTGACTCTTTCGCTCGCCGCATGGGGCTGCTGATAAACACATCGGCTTTAATTTCGCCTGTCTTGTATAGGCGATCTCGTAGGCGTTCCATCTGGCCGATGCCATCGGATGAGAGGCCTAGATCCTGATAGGTACCTTGCATCACATCTTCGAGATAATCACCATGACGGATAAAGTAGAGATGCGTCATTCTTGCCAAGCTCCTTTTTATAGTATCGGTGTCGGATACATCGTATATGGATACATCGTGTGCGGATACTATATAGCAACAGAAATGTACTGTCAAGCTTAGGGGCAACGGATCTAGATTTGAGCATACATCTGATAGCTGAAAAGATCGAATCTTCCAATAAGTATTTTTGTATTTGAAACATATTTATTGTATGATTGTGACAATGGAGCTATACAGATGCGATGGTTACGGCGTACAAAATGCTCCTGGACAAACTCCACTGGCAAATAGTAGGTATGAAGCAAAAAGGAGGATATATGGATCAGCATTGGGACGACCTCATAAAACATTTTTGCTCAGTCTCTGATGGCCTTGGCATGCCTATTGACGATGAGATATTTGAGACTGTTGTTGCCTTAAATGCTTTAGGTATTACCACCACGATGTCATGTGCTGGCCATATAACCAGAGACGATGGCGACGTACGTTACCCCTGGATTAATTTTTCTGCCTCCGATGACATCATACAAAAGCTAAAGACGGAACAGATAAAGCTGCACAAAAAGGCAGAAAAACGGCAGAAGAAGCTTATGAAACTGCGTAAGAAGCTCACAAGCAATGCAAAACTGCTTGCAGCCCAGAAGAAATCGCATAAGGCCTGGCATGCCTATCACGCTATTGGCCATCAGCTACGAAAGTTGCAGGTACCAATGCGCCAGAGAGTGATAGACTACCTCACCCAATTTTACGAAAATCGACCTGTGCTTTTTGATAGGCGTTTAATCCTTGATCTCATTTCGACAACTACGCGCTTAGAGAGCCAGGGTGCAGCCGATTTTCATCTCTGCGAGCCCCGCGAGGTCCAAATCCAGAAGCTTGCAGAATATCGGGAAGAGATGCGCGCCTTTACTGAATTTCTGAAAACAATATATCTTTCCCAGCAAACTGAGAAAGTAGCCGTCTAAAAGCCTTGAACAATTTCATTTTCTAGCTGTTCTGGGTTATCTCCTTCTCCTGAAAGGAATTTACTTGTGATGAGTGTCCAGCTTCCAACCAGCCATCTAGACCTTTTCCGCAAGCCTATCCTGGCACATTTAGCGACGCTAATGCCTGATGGTAGCCCTCACGTTACCCCCATCTGGATCGATTACGATGGAACTCATTTGCTCGTCAATACCGTCGTCGGGCGCGTGAAAGAGCAAAATATGCGCCAACGGCCCCAGGTTGCCCTCGATATTGTTGATCCAGATGATCCTTATCGCTGGCTTGCTATTCGCGGGAGGGTGATGGAAGAAACCAGTGAGGGGGCTGTAGAGCATGTCGATGCCCTGGCCTTGCGTTATGTTGGATCGAAAGAATTTCGTTCGCGACGGCCAGATGAGAAACGAGTTATTTTCAAGATCGAGCCCGAGCACCTTGTTGTGTGGTATGGCGAACAATATCTGCCTTCTGCACGCCAGGCCACCGGCCATTGATATCTCAAAACGGCGGACAGAAATAATAGTAGAGAAGCCTTATGCTGAGCAGACCAACAAAGGAGCAATTGCTAGCCATTGCCACCAGCTATGGGCTGCAGTGTGATGCTGCTGATCTTGCCTTCTTCCTTGCCGAGATTGATAAAGTCATGGCTTCTTATGACGTGCTTGATCAGCTAGAAGAACCTGGGCTGCCAGTAAGGTATGCGCGGGCAAACGTCTATCGTCCAGCCGCTGGCGAAAATCCCTATAACGCCTGGTATCAGAAGTGCTCCATCAAGGGGGCCCGATCCGGTCGCCTGGCGGGGAAACTGATTGCCGTCAAGGATAATGTATGTGTAGCTGGCGTGCCCATGATGAACGGCTCTGCGCTTCTGGAAGGATATATTCCCGACTTTGATGCAACGATTATCGCGCGCATTCTAGAGGCGGGCGGCGAGATTGTGGGCAAAGCCGTTTGTGAACATCTCTGTTTTTCGGCCGGAAGCCATTCCGCTGATACGGGTCCGGTACATAATCCTCACAACTTTGACTATTCAGCGGGTGGTTCATCGAGTGGGAGCGCAGTTCTGGTCGCGGCTGGCGACTGTGACATGGCAATTGGCTGCGATCAGGGAGGATCAATTCGGGTTCCGAGCAGCTGGTGTGGAGTCTATGGGCTCAAGCCTACCTATGGACTTGTCCCTTATACCGGTATTTTTTCGTTGGACCTTACCCTTGACCATGCAGGGCCGCTTGCCTCTTCGGTAAGCGATGTGGCCTTACTTCTAGAGGTTATAGCCGGCGAAGATGGCCTTGATCCCCGCCAGAAAGATGTCAAGGTTGAGGCTTATAGCGCTGCACTGGCCGGCGAGATAAAAGGATTACGCCTTGGCCTTGTGGAAGAGGGCTTTGCCTGGCCGGGACTTTCTGAGCCAGAGGTCGATGAACTGGTGAGGAAGGCTGCTTTCCAGTTTCAAGAACTGGGCGCAGAACTGACTTCTCTGTCGCTGCCACTTCATCGTCTAGGGCCAGCAATTCTCTGTCCTCTCTATTTTGAGGGGAGCTTAGCGACAGTGATGCAGGGCAAAGGCATGGGCACAAATTGGAAAGGCTTTTACGGCACCTCGTTGCTGAAAGCGTTTGCCCACGGATTGGCTAGCAGGATAGATGCCCTTTCCGATATGGCCAAGATGCATCTATTGCTGGGCCACTATATGCAGAAGCAATACCATGGATACTACTATGCCAGAGCCCAGAATCTTGTTCGTGTGCTCAATAAAGCCTATGAGGATGCTCTGCAACAGGTGGATATTCTGCTGATGCCCACTGTGCCTATAAAAGCAACAAGACTGCCTGGCCAGGATGCCAGCAGAGAGGAGCGTATGAGCGGGGTTGGCAAATTGACAGTAAACACCTGCCCATTTAATGCAACCGGCCATCCGGCCATGACTCTTCCTTGCGGGATCATCCAGGGATTACCCATCGGCATGATGCTCGTGGGGCGGCGCTGGCAGGATTCGACAGTTTTGCGCTGTGCCCGAGCCTTTGAGCAGCTTAGAGGATCAAGCTAAAATCTTCTTCCCGCATCGCCGCAAGCAGCCACTTTGATATATCATTGTACGCGCCATTATTTAAGCTCATGCATGACTACTTATTCTGCAAAAATCTTCTCTGGCAGGATTTTAACAATAACGCGTATTTCTCCTGGGATCCGAGATGGATAGGTCTCTGTACCAACATAGCGCTGAGAAAGCCTATCTATATGGGCATCTGCGCCTTCTGCCGTTACGTCTAAGACACGTCCTCTGATGATCATTTTGCGCGAGGGATTTGCGGGATCAACAATATCGAGCGCAACTTGAGGACGCTGGCGCATGTTGCGGTCTTTAACCCTTCCTTGAGCGGTATTCACCAGCAAATAGGTTCCATCGTAATCGATCCAGACGGGGGTAATTTGAGGACTGCCATCAGGCATCAGCGTCGCTAAATGGCCTAATACTGGCTTGTGAAGAAGATCTAAGTGGCTGGAAGGGATTGGAATGCCCATAGCTATATTTGCTCCTCTTCTAGTTATAGGTTAGCAAGATCAATATTCTGCAACGTACTGGCGTATATATCCGGAAGATGAGGAGGCATTTCCATATCATAATGGATGCCAAGCTGAGAAAGCCTTTTAAAAACCTCTTCCATGATAGCTTTTTCTTGCATCAAAATAACCCGAATGTAATCGCTGTTCTCTTCGTTAAATGCCCGGGAAGTTGAAAGTTTGACGTAAGCATATTTCGCGATATAGAAATCAAATAACTCGGCTCCGCTAACCTCACCTATCTGTTTGAAAGCTGGCGGGACGGCCAGGAGATATTTATAGCCCGCATGCGGCGGATAGATCTTCTCAGCGGGCCAGCCAAGACGCTGCCAGGCCTCGATGCTCAATTGCAAAACTTCTGTAATTGATTGGCTTAAGTTCTTGCGCTCTTCATTATCCTGAAAGTTCTTCAACGCTTCTATAGCTGCATACTGGCAGGGTTCTGGCAGCATCACGCTATATTCTGAATTGTGTATCCGCAACGTATTGATGACCTCCGCGTTGCCGGCAACCAGGCCTATGCGTATTCCGGGAATGCCAAATTCCTTACTGAAGGAGAGAATGGTAATGGCAACATCTTTTGCCCCCTTAATTTCAAGAATGTTGAGTGGAGCGTTGGGAGAATGGTGCATCAAGTACCATGAGTCCATGTCGTGGACAAGCAAGATATGAAACTCTCTGGCGAAAGCGACAAGCTCTTCAAAAAAAGTTCTTGATGCTATTTGCCCGGTTGGATTGTGCGGGTAGTTGAGATACATAAAGCGTATAGATGGTCTACCCGCCTGCTCAAGCAAGTTTGCTGCCGCAGCGAGATCAAGCAAGCCAGTAGTAGGGTGCGGAGGAACACGTAGTGGCTTTGCGCCATTGGCAATAGCTATGGTGTGAATGGTACTGATGGCCAGGGCTGGCAATAGAAAATACTCGCCCCTGAATGCACGCGAAAGCGCGTCAAAGGCCTGCGATGCTCCTGCCGAGACCATAATTTCTCGTGTGAGATCGACATGCACATGAAAGCGCGAGGCAAAGAATCTCTGCGCTTCCTCGCGAAGTTGCATGAGTCCGAATGAAGAGGGGTACCAGCGCGCTGTGTAGGCGTGAGCACTTAGTGCTTGAAGAGCATGTTTGGTAGCTGTGTAGTCTTTAAAGAAAGGGTAAAACGAGTCGGTGCCGAGATCAAGGAAGGTAATGCCTCTTTCACGAGCCTCTTGCGTAAGTACTCTTCTCGTTACTAAATGAAGCTTCTCTATTCTCCCCGCAACTCTTCCTTTTAGAAGATCTGGCGAGATGCCTCCTCCTAAGAGGTGGGAGGGAAAAGAAGCCTTGGTTGCAGCTTGCTCGAAATTGCTTTCCTGCGTGTATCCTTTTTGAGAAGATGATGCCCCTCCTGAAGACCATTCAGAGCCATCCTTATGGTGCATATGCTCTCTCCCCCTTAACTCATTTGCTAGAACTGATTCAATCCACATTCTAGCGGTCTAGTTTGCACTCTTGTCTAACGGCCTCGGTCCGCAACGTTTCTATGTGGCACTGAGCGGCATCCCTCAGCCGCCTGGTGAAGTCTTGCCGAAAGATAGCCATCTTGACTATCCTTCATCTTATTTTCTCCATTAACCATAGCTCCCATTTTAAAAGTATATATCGAAAAATAGCTTTTATCAAGGGTTACTCATGTTTTTCTTAAAAAACAGTGAGCATAAACTAGAGTATACACAAGATAGAAATATATAGATATAGCCTCATTAACATGAAAATATTGTATTGCCTGATGTAGCTAAAAGATACTGAAATATTCTTCTACGCTGTAGCAACTGCATCTCTTGAGGTGAGGGAAAGCTATTAAACCTCCTTTGGGTAGAGTTAGAAAATTTTGCTGGAAAAATCGCTAAGTAAATTTCACTCTCATTTTTCTGGATATTTATATTTAGTCCCAAAAATACTATGATATAATTAGAGAGCAAGAAAATCATGTTTTAACGGAGAGTAGAGAAGATACTGATAAGATCAGGGGAGCAGATGTACACACCACCTTTTACACTCGTCAGTTGCTCATGGCCTCGTCCCGTTGAACAGGTTAATGGCCAATGGACCTCTTTGCCGGAGTGGGATGCACTACCTATGTCAATGCTCCCTCAGACAACCTGGGGAGTTTTACGATCTGATCTATGCCTGCTCATTGATTGGGGCCGGTTCTTTGACGGTCAGCTGCGCTACTGGGGGCCGCATTCATCTGGAGGGCAAATGCGCGGATTTCATATAGTTTTTCGGCTACGAATTAATGAGAGTGGAACGCTTGTTTTCTGGCATGATAATGGCTGTATTATTCGACAAAATAAGCGGATTGTCTATGCAGATACAACCTCACATCCCCTCTCGCGTCACACGCTTGAGGTAAAAAATGGGGATGACCTGGAAGTTGCCCAATGGCAGCAAATGGGCAATTGGCATTGGGGAGCTCGGATTGTCTCTTCAGATGTTCCTTCAGAGACCTCTCATGACCTCCTGCGTTCCTATCTCCCGCTGGTAGTGCAGCGCCTTTCCAGGCCAAATGGACCCCCTCTTAAAATGTATTTTGATGCACGTATGCCCTTTTCTACTGTTTTAGCGATTTATAGTATGATATTGAATGGCTATCAGCCCTCGCAAGTACTCATATTTGGGGACTATCAGTGGAATGAAGAGCAGCGTCGGCTCTATGCCAGCTTGCTCCCTTTTGCCCAGATTATCCCGACACAAGATGTGCTTGCGGCAATTGGCATCCTGGGAGGACAACGGCTGGTTGAGTGGGCTAGACGCTACTGGTTTGTCATGAAGACATGTATCGGCGTACTCTACCCTCCCGAGGTCTACTGTTTTATGGATGATGACGTTTTTGTGCTTGATCCTCTCGATGATGCGCTGGCGGCATTTGAGAAGCACAATCTGGTATTTGTGGCAGACCAGGATCATAGCAAAGAGTATCTGGATGTATGGGGACGCCAGCCTGGCCAGCTGGACGGCCTTTCTACCGGGTGCATCAACACCGGTCTGTACTGGTTACGCAATTTGCGGGACCCCAGGGAGCTTGCTGCTAGCATGCTAACCGTATCTCCGCTCAGCCGCTCAAGCTGGCAAATGCGCTATCTTTGGGATCAAGGATTTGTGGCCAGGCAATTTGCTCATGAAGCCGTATATCAACTTCCCAGCCAGCGCTATTTCTATCCCTATCTTGATGGGCTCCCGGGTGGCATGCTTGGCTATGACTATGCACAAAATCCATGCGGATTTGCGTGCATTCACTTTGGAGCAGTAGATAAACCGACCGACGAGGTGGCACTGCTGTTAACTCAGGCATTGCTTGGTGCCCAAGGAGTAGCTCCTGATCAATGCCAGCAAAGTTGAGAAAGAATGCTACGTTCGCTTAACTGTCGATGGGCTTCTTAATGCCGGTACTTTGTCGGAATTATATAGCTTTGTCATTTGATGATCGCTTTTCGTAGGTGAGCGCTGCAAGGCCAGGCAGAGTATGCTGATGGCAACTAGGAAGAGCCCACTCATGATGATTCCTGTTGTAACGTTAAATATATAATAGACAAGGGAAGCGGCCATGGTTCCCAGGGTCAGGCCAAGCTGTCCTAACGAACTACGTAAACTATAGATTTTCCCGACATGCTCCTGGGAAAACTCTGTCTGGATCATAAGGGTTATGCTGGGCTCTCCCCATGAACCGCATAAAGCGCTCACAAACGTAACTCCCATGGCGATGGAGCTAGAAGGTGCGAGGGTCAGCAAGATGAAGCCCAGGCCTTGAAAGGCTTTTCCTATATACATCCCGCGTAGCGAGAGAGACCTTCTTAACGTACTCAAGAAGATGCCGACAATGTTGCCTGCCCCATATGCGCTGGCAATCAAGCCAAAGATGGCCGGAGAGGCATGCAGGACCCTTTGCGTCCAGAGAGGCAAACCGATGATATAGATGATGCTCCAGGCTATATTCATTATGCCGAGGGAAAGCACGGCCCTGAAAAATTGGCGATTCTGATACGCTCGAGCACTACTTAGTACTAGATCTTTTCGTAAATCTCCGAGCATATGCCGATTTTTCTGTCCAATTGTCAGTGGCGGCCACGATGAGCCTGCACGAAAGCAGGGGCCGAGCGCGAGGAAGACAAAGGCGGAGATAACAAAGCTAATCGTGTCAAACGTAAAAAAGTAAGCAAAGGAGAGATAGAGGAGGAGAAGGCCAGCTATACCAGGGCAGAGCATGCGCGCAAAGCGCTTTGCCATATCCATGAGATTGTTTATGGCGTAAAGAATTTTAGTATTATCGGTGAGCATAGGAAGGCTCGCGGTCAGTGCTGGCTCAAAAAAGGTTGCAAGAAGCTCTTTTATGAGAATAATGGGAATGAGAAACCATATCTCAAACATATGAAGCCACAAGAGGAGAGGCAGCAGGATTACCAGAAAACCTCGTGCCAGGTCAGCGCCAATCAGGAGATTGCGCCGATTTAAACGATCGGCAAGAATTCCACTACATGGGCCAAAGATAAGGGCGCAGAGAGAAGCCGTGCCGAAAATGACGCCTGCACTTTCGCCTAATTGCTTCGTTGTAAGCCATAAAAAGGCGACACTAAATAGTTGATCCCCAAATGCTGAAATGACCTGTCCACTCCACAAGAGCGCAAAAGCAGGTTTTCTGAAGGCATAAAAAATATGCATTAAATATCTCTCGCCGTTAAATTTTATCAAGTTGATTTTAATAAGTAGTATAATATCAAATATCTTTTGATAGAAATAAAATATGGGAAGACATAAATACTCTACATAAGAGCAGGGATGCTATCTGCAGGCCACGAAGTGTAATTCGCCGAGACGAGGCAAAAGAATTTTTACGGCGATGATAATAGATATTAAGAATAATAGCTATTCTTGCTTAGAAAAAAGATCCAAATTAATATGGATGGGAAAAAGAACAAAAGTACAATTTGAATGAGAAGTAGTAATATGTTATGAATTACTCAGATAGGTTTAGTATGCCGGATAAGAGATATACGTCGCTTTCCCAGCTCTTCTTAAAATAAGGCATATCCTTCCTATTTTGTTTGCTGCGCTTGTGTTCGCTGGCCCTGGTACTATGTAAGTAAGGCTATACTACAATCTGCTGGTGCACGTTAAGAAATCACCATGAAATGGGGCCAGGAGTTGAGTGAAAAGGGAGGTGACATGAAGCCAAAGAGGCAGAAAAGGCACATAGCGGCTGGCATCAGACAACTGGAGCGAAAGGATATGCGCCAGGGTTTGTGGCATAAACATGCTAGCAAAAAGTGCCTGAGGCTGCATAGTGTTGCTAAGGAAACCATCGCTGGCTATCTATTTCTTGTTCCCTGGCTTGTTGGCTTTTTCCTCTTCATGCTGGGCCCCATCCTGGCTTCACTCTATCTATCTTTTACCCAGTTTGACTTATTATCGGCTCCGCAGTGGATTGGTAACAAAAATTATCTGGGCATGCTGCAGGACCCGCGCTATGTGAACTCAATAAGGGTTACGCTGGTTTATGTTTTTCTCTCAGTGCCATTGAAATTGGCATTCGCCCTCTGTATTGCCCTCCTGCTTAATAAAGGCCTGCGTGGGTTAGGGATATATCGCGCAATTTATTATATTCCTTCCCTGCTTGGAGCAAGCGTAGCCGTGGCTATTCTCTGGCGCCAGATTTTCGCGGCTGATGGACTGCTGTCCCAATTTCTGGGACTATTAGGGATAAGTGATACAGGTGGATGGGTGGCTCGCCCTGATCGCGCGCTCTTTACACTGATTATCCTGGCCGTCTGGCAATTTGGCTCACCTATGCTCATCTTTCTGGCTGGATTAAAGCAGATACCCCAGGAGTTTCACGAAGCCGCCGCCGTAGATGGAGCCGGGAAGATAAGAAGATTTTTCACAATCACGTTGCCGTTGCTAACGCCCCTGGTTCTCTTTAACTTGATCCTACAGACTATCGACGCCTTCCAGGCTTTCACCCCGGCCTTCATTGTCAGTGGGGGAACCGGAGGTCCGGCGGATGCCACACTCTTCTACACCCTCTATATCTATCAAGAAGGTTTCGGCAATCTCCACATGGGCTATGCATCCGCGATGGCCTGGGTCTTATTGCTAGCAATAGCCTTCTTTACAGCTGTAGCTTTTTTGACCTCCAGGTATTGGGTCTACTATCAGGATGAAAGGGATTAAACAATGAAACAAGCAGCATTTACCAGGCAGGGCAAGCGCTTGTCAGGGCTATTTAGGCACATGCTGCTCATTGGTGGAGCGATTATTATGCTGTATCCGCTCCTATGGATGCTTGCCTCTTCGTTTAAGCCCACCTCTATGATCTTGAGCGATATCAGTCTGTGGCCCCGAGCACTAACTCTTGACAACTATATGAATGGGTGGAATGCCCTGGAGTATCCCTTTGGTACCTTCTTCTGGAACTCTCTGATAGTCTGTGTAGGAGCGGTGATCGGCAATGTCATTTCCTGCTCAATGGCAGCCTTTGTCCTGGCACGCTTGCGCTTCAAAGGTAGAAAGCTCTGGTTTGCGCTGATGCTCTGTACAATCATGTTGCCCTACCATGTATTAGTTGTTCCTCAATACGTTCTGTTTCAAAAACTTGGTTGGGTCAATACTTTTCTCCCTTTGATCGTGCCTAAGTTTTTTGCCACAGACGCCTTCTTTATTTTCTTGCTTATGCAGTTCATACGTACTATTCCTCGTGAATTGGATGCAGCCGCACGCATTGATGGGTGCAGCTACTTCCAGCTTTACTTGCGCATTATTCTGCCCCTGGCAGTTCCGGCCTTGGCGACAACCGCCATCTTCACCTTCATCTGGACCTGGAGCGATTTCTTCAGCCAATTGATCTACTTAAACGATCAGGCAAGTTATACCGTATCTGTAGCATTGCGCTCATTTCTTGATAGCAGTGGGTCCTCAGACTTTGGCGCGCTCTTTGCGATGTCCTTGCTCTCGCTGCTGCCTATCTTCGGTTTTTTCCTTATTTTCCAACGCATGCTGATAAATGGTATTGCTACCTCTGGCTTGAAGGGATAGTTCTCATCGCTCCAGGCTGGTAAAACAAGCGTATTGTTGGGCTGTGCTGCCTTGAGGGCAGCGGACCAAGGTATCTGGATTGCGGCTTAATTGCTTTTGCTTAAGCTAGCAACGCCTGTAATCATTAAAGAGACAAGTATACGAATCAGGACGTCAGCAATATTTAGAAGCATAGCCAGCGGAATATCATACTGAAACATGAGCAAGAAAAGGAATAGGCCCTTGTACCAGGCCCAGAGCATTCCGAGCGGGTTTGAATAGATGAGCCCTATCTTATTTTGGCCTGTCGTGTAGATGAGCGCTCCTACTACTGCCCAGCCATAATGTGCGTTGAACAGTATGGGATGCAGCCTGCCCAGCGTGACAATATCCGTGAAAGGCACGGCGATGTGGAGCGTAAACCACTGCAGGATATTCCAGCCCAGAAAGCCGAGAAAGAAGAAGTTGGCTATAGCAACAATCACAATAGCCAGGTAAAAGAGAATCCATCTGATCCCAATCTCTTCAAAAATGGCGCCAACGAGATTGATGGACAGCCTTCATCCATGCGGGGTCAAAGTCTGCAAACCATTGCTTATAGAAGGGAATACTCAAGAGATGAAAAATGACCACGCCCACAATTAAGGGCAGCAAGTCAAACAGGAGCTGGTTAAAGGGGCCGTGGAAGGTCCAGAACTGGAATAATTGAAAAGGGATGGCAGAAGGCCAGAGCCATTTGATAAGTAAGACTATGGGGGCGGCGAGGATCGCGGAAACGCTACAGCCAAGCGTCTGGGGAGCCAGAGGATCGTGTTCTCGTTCTGCATTATTGGTATACCTGAATTCGGCGTGCAAGGTGAAACCTCCATTTCACTCATAACCATTCAAGTGATCTGAAAGAAAATGCTTGTACTATGCGGCACGGGAACTCACGTTACGTATCATAGGTCTGAAGCTGAGCAATATATTCTCTAAGTATAAAGTAACCAGGGCTAAGAAAGCAATAGTATGTGCAAAAACAACCTGAGATGGAGGAAAAGTATCTCAGACAGTGGCAGATTGCTGAAGATATAAAAACTTTTCCTCTCTCAAAAAAAGGCACAAAAACGGTGCTATCGGAGGTGGGATACTCGTGGTTTTGCCAGCGCTAGGATCAACGAGGAGATAGGACCGCTTAGCACCAAGACACTGCTCAATAAGAATGGCTTCAGGGCCAACATTATTCTCAAGAGAGAGCTGGTTTATAGCCCCATAACCTCTGAATGAGGCTGACACAATCGAAATCCGGCTCATAGATTTCTTGCATGGCCTGCTCGTAGAGAAGATCCAATTCTTCTTGCGTAGCCACGCCCTGTCTTAGCAGAAAGGGATCAACCAGCTTGAGCATAGTTCTCCAGTTGTCGCAGGCTGATTCGTGAGCAGGGGTTCCGGCTGAGCAATTGAGTACATATGCCTGCTGTTCAAGTCTTTCAAAGCCAGCTTGCTTAAGTAAGCGTGGTTGGGCTGCCAGCAGACCGAAGGAGATGCCAAGCGGACTGAAACAGTAGCCGGCCTGACGCATGGCATTAGTCATCAGCAGCTGGCGTTGTTGCAGGGCGGGGCTATTGGAGAGCCCGGCGTTATCGCCCTCTACACAACATAAAATTCCACCGGGACGTAATAGACGCAGACATTCCTTAAGGAGGGCTGGCCAATCAGTAGTGCGCATTAAAGCGACTAAAAAGCGAGCGTGAATCAGATCAAAGGAGGCGTCGGGAAAAGCTAGCGGTTGATGCACATCCATCACATGGAAATTGACATTGCCTTGCTCGCGTTCTTGAACACTGATTTTTGCATAGCTGATCATAATGCGGCTGATATCTATTCCGGTGACCTGACAGGCCGGCAGCAGCTTTCCCAGGCCTAGAGCCCACTCCCCGGGCCACAGCCTAGATCCAGCACGCTTGTTGGCTCTGGGATTTCTTGCGGTAACAGACCCATGCACTGCGTTACCTGTCGCGCTTGCTTAATGAGACGAGCCATTTCTGCCATATTTTCGGCATCAGTAACATAGGATGAAGATTGTTCCATGTAGAGCCTCCCTTACCTCATTGCCCGTTTTTGGGATTACACCTCTTTCCCAATCTATCTGGACTATTTGCCGCTGGGATTGCTTCCATACTCTAACATATCGTATCATCTCTGTCTATATATTGTCGTTCTCCGGCTCCTATTCGCACTACGAGAAAAGTTGTCAGATTCCAGGAAGTATGCTTGATAAAGTAGAAGAAGTATGCTACGCTAAAAAAAGCTCAAAAAGTAGTGGCTTATTTTCTAGAGAAAAATAGTGTTTTGAGGCTGCTGGATGACGTGCTAAGTGTAAAAGGAAAAACGTATGAGCACAGATGTTACAATCAGAGGTTATAGGATAAAAGATCAAGAGCAGATAAAACAGTGCATTATAGAGCTACAAGAATTTGAACGCGGCCTGGAGGCAGACCGTATAGAGGGCGAGCGTATTGTCGAACGCAACTTTCAAGAAATGCAAGAGGCGCATCTGCACGACGAAAGCAGGATATTTGTCGCCGAAGTAGCTGAGAAAGTTGTCGGTTTTATCAACGTCAGACCGGTGCATAGTGATCAGACCTATCTTTCCTCCCTTGTGGAGTACGTGTATATATCAGACATTGTTGTATTGCAAGCGTATAGGGAGCGTGGGATTGGAGCTCGGCTTTTGCAGAGGGCCGAAGAATTTGCCAGGCAGAAAGGGATCAGCGTTCTACAGATCGAAGCTCTGGCCAGAAATCAACAGGCGCTCGATGTCTATCAGCGCGCCGGTTTCAGGCCCTATGAAATTATGTTGCTCAAACAAATTACATGATGTAAAGCTGACAACTTCCAGGGCCGCACGAAATGTCCAGGGATGTGAAGAATGCTCTGGGAATACGATAGGTTCTCATTGTGGCTGTGGTTCCCGCTTACCGGCAACATGATAATAGTAGGGATCGCTCTCTGCTATAGATCCGCTGCGAATCGTCTGGCCGCTGGCCGCCGCTTTATAGATGCAAGTAATGAGCTCGAGCGTTGGGCGCACGGCAAGCGTGCTTGCTACGGGCTGCTCTTTCCTATCCATGCTCTCTAGCAATGCGGCGAGCTGGGCCGCATGGGAAGCGACGACCTCTCCAGGGATGCTGCTGTGTTCCTGAGATCCTGGCTCAATGACGTGGTAGCGCCAATCCTGATTAGTATAGCTATACAGAGCCCGCAGATCAACAGTTGCTTGCTGTAAATCCAGGCGTAGGTAGCTCTCCTGGCGAGGCGACAAAACGCTATTGACAATGCTTCCTAGCGTTCCTTGCTTAAAACGCACCACTGCCATAGAAACATCTTCGACCTCAATCGCCCGATCAAGCGTATCTGCCATAGCGCAGACCTCATCCCAGTCACCAAGCAGCCAGACGAAAAGATCCATGAGATGGATTCCATGTCCCATCGTCGGGCCTCCTCCCTCTGTTGCCCATTTGCCGCGCCAGGGAACCTCAAAATAGGCCTGGTCCCGATACCAGGTGGTCTGGCAAATGCCCACGAGCGGACGACCCAGGGTGCGGGTCTGGATCAGGTGCCGGAGATGCTTTGCTCCCGAGCCAAAGCGCCACTGGAAGACGCTGCTGCAATAGATACCGTGCTGTTTCTCTATGCGAGCAATATGATCCAGCTCAGCGAGAGAGGTGCAGAGCGGCTTTTCGCATAAAACCCATGCACCGGCCTCCAGGCAACGAAGGGCCAGGCTATAGTGCGTCGCCGGGGGTGTGGCGATCTGGACTAGATCAGGTTTCTCAGCCTCAAGCATCTCCGTCACATCTGTATAGAGTCGAGGAATATTATACTGATCGCAAAAGCTTGCGCCCCTGGCGCGATCAATTTCTACTGCCGCGATAACCTTTACACGATCCCTCAGCTCCTGGCAGGCCTGCATGTGGCTCCCGGCAATTCCACCGGTACCGACAATCGCTACTCGATAGCGCTCCATATATCTATGCTCCTCTCTCGCTTTTTTCTTGAGGTTACTCGATAATATATATGTGAGCTCGCCATATCTTCTACGACTTCAGCAACAATCCCTACCTGTTATAAGGGCGATTACATATTTATTGCTACATATAACATGTAAATCTCATCCTAGTCAACCCTTTCACTCGTGAGGATCTCAATTATTAGTCTTGCACTTCTTTTGTTAAAAAAAGCATTTTGCTATACCAATATATTAAATCAATTGTAGATTTATAAGTGCCGGCAAGGCCTATCTCTGTCTCTTCGTATAGCTATGATGATGAGCATTATGAAAGGTGAGAGAAGTGATATTGTATTGTTAGGGATTATAGAATCTCTAGGAGAGTCAGTCCTCCCTCTGTGAACAAGCGGGCCCATAAATTGGTGCTGCGCTTGCCTGGTGTTTGGCACTTCCCCTCGCTGAAAAAAAGCTCTAAACTATAATAAGCAGAACTCATTGAGTGACTGCAAAATACTGTTGAGCGGGCCGATCCTTTCTCTTTTTGGCTTGCTTGTCTATACATAGGTTGTATTCATTTGTGCCGGAAGGATGTGCGAGGTAAAAAGCAAACTCCTTCTGGTCATCTCAGAGCTTTTTGAGTAGAGGTTATTCTTTTGCTAGCAGATCAATTCGACGCATTTTTCTTTGATATGGATGGCGTTATTTATGTAGGACGCCAGGTACTTGCTCATGTGATCCCCTCCTTAGAGCGCCTGCGCTCGTTGGGCAAGTCAATTCGCTTTCTTACCAATAATCCCTGCCCAACGCGTGATGGTTTGATCAGCCGTTTACAGCATATGGGCATTGAGGCATATAAAGAGGAGATGTTTACATCAAGCTGGGCCACCTGTCTCTACCTGCAGCAACAAGGTATTCGTAAGGTCTATCCAATTGGCAGCGCTGATATGTTGCTTGAGATGGCCGAGCTAGGAATAAGCGCGACAAATGAAGATCCTGAAGCGGTAGTGGTGGGTTGCGAATCAGATATCGATTATGAGCAGCTTAAATGGGCTACGCGCTTTATCCGTCAGGGGGTTCATTTTGTGGCTACGATGGTGGATGCCTGGTTTCCTGACGAGGGTGGACCATCTCCTGCGACAGGGGCGGTAATCTCCGCATTGCAGACCTCAACAGAGCGCTTTCCGCTGATTATTGGGAAGCCGGCGCCTACTATGTTCCATGAGGCACAACTAGGCCTACCTCATATTGATAAGTCGCGCATTTTGATGATTGGTGATAATCCAATGAGCGATATTCTGGGGGCCCATCGTGCGGGCCTGACGGCTATGATGATCTCTCAACTGAGCGAAGGGACACGGCTTTATCCGGGAGCTCACGATCTACGTCAGCCTGATGGCTATATTCCGAATCTGGCTGCGCTCTTTGACCCGGATTATACGGTACGCAAATGGGAACCAGTTTCGTATGACTGGCCGCAACGTGTAGTTCCAGCTGTGGCAGCTATTGTACGCAATAGTGATGGTGAGGTGCTGCTCTTACGGCGAGAGGGTGAAGCCTGGCAAGTGCCGTTGGGCATGGTGGGACCGGGTGAGACGGTAGAGGAGGCGGTGTGTCGAGAGGTGGAGATGCAAACGGGGCTGCAGGTGAGCGTACAGAGGCTGTGTGGGCTCTATTCAGAGCCAGAGACGCAGGTGATGACGCTGCCTTCCGGTGAGGTGGTACATGGTATCGTGAATTGCTTTATCTGTGAGGTAGTGAGGAAGCGGAGCGCGCCGCCGGCGGAAACATCATTGAGATTTGCCGATCCGCAGAATCCGCCAGAACCTTTCAGTAGGCAACAGCGCCACTGGTTAAGCGATATGCTGAGCCAGAATGTTGTTGTGCGCTAAATACTATAGTTTGCCAGGCGGAACGCTGTTGGTATGAGCTTGCCTTGAGAAAGGCTTTAGCTGGCAAAACAATGGATTGCCTGCCGGAATTTTATGGGGGCAATCCGAAAACTATCTTCTAGCGCAGTCAGAAGATCAGTAGCACAGACATGCTGCTCTTATCCTCGGCTTCCTGGTGCTGAAAAGTGGGTAGCCAGCGTGGAATGCTGCGCAAATAGCTCTGGTAACTTTTTAATATCTTTTGCTTGCATTGACTTCTCACCTATCGCAAAACCATACTGCACAATAGTAGAACTTATCCATCCTTACAGCGGTTTTCTCCAGGTATTCTTTTTGCTTTCCTTGTTTCATGAATATAGCTGCATAATTACATGAATATTTATGTATTGTTATATATGAGTAAGTCAGTATACACTCAAGGCAGAAGTACAAAAGCAGCTTATAATATCAAATCAGGTTGAAAAGCGATGACAAGGGTTCCAGGGATCTCTCCTAGCCTGCTTTGGGGTATTCCCAAAAAAATCAGTATTTCAACTGATTTGATGTAAATGCTGCTAGAAGACGAATAAGCTATAGAATTGGAATGAGCAGAAGGAACAGCTATGGATATTCAGGAAGTGATCTTACAAACGCCGCAACTTGCCAGGCAGAAAGTATTCTATCAGAACATTCTTGGCCTACCGATGGTGGCTGAGACAAATGATTCCATTACGCTTCAAGCTGGGGCAACTCTCCTACATTTTAAGGAAGTGGAGGCGGAGAGCCTCTACCACATAGCCTTTGCGATTCCGCGCAACGCATTTATTCAGGCAAAAGCCTGGGTACGTGAACGCATCCCTTTGCTGCCTATTACAAAGTCTTTGCCTGTGCTCCCCGCCGATTCGCCGCTCCGCGTGCAGGGAAAGAAGGGTGAAGATGAAGTCTACTTTCCGGTTGTCAGGGCGCGCTCTTTCTACTGCCTTGATGCTGCTAACAATATTCTCAAGTTCATTGTATATGAAGATCTGGAGCAAGAAATTTCTGGACCTTTTGGGGCATCTTCGATACTCAGCGTAAGCGAGATTGGCCTGCCGGCCGAGGATGTACTTGATGTGGCAAGGCAGCTACAAGAGCAGGTGGGGCTTGAGCCCTATCCGCTTTCGCGTCCAGCGAGTAGAGATTTCGCCTATCTTGGTGATGCTCACGGGCAATTGGTAATCGTCAGGACTGGCCATGCCTGGATGCCTACAGAGACAGTACTGGCCTCTATTGCTCCTGTGCATCTTACAATTAGCGGCCGACAGGAGCAAGAGCTTCAACTCTCGCCTTATCCTTACGCCATCAGGGTAAATTCGCGCAAAAATTAGCAGATAAATCATCAGAATAGGGCTGGTAAAGTCCTCCATGAGCCATCCACCTGAGATAGCTCATGGGGGGCGAGACTAGTATGTATCTCTTCTCTTAGTAAAAAGAGAAGAGATATAGCCTGCCTCAGAAGGTTCGGCAGATATCGAAGATACAGGTGTTATCCGTTGTCACAATAAAAACTTCTTCAGGTTCCTGTTTCTCAATGCGTATATCTAACTCGAACTGATCCCTTTCCTGATCTTCTTGCGGCGTTAACTGAAACGGAATACGCGTTTCCATAGCAACCTCCTTGTTGATATTGAAAAACCGGCACTGTTTCGAAAGAACAGACATACATCTGTATCTTCTTATTATACACGATTGGAAATACACAACTTCCCAAAGAGGCGAAGATCTGTCGTTGGACTCGTAGGAAAGGCTAAGAAAACTCTGCCGACCAAGCTCCTTTGGCCAATAGATTACTTTCGAGAGACACGTGGCTCCAGGCAGAAACCTCTATGTTTCTGATCCATCTGAATTAGCTCCTGGAAGATTGGCCCTCCTTGTCCTCAGCCACCACATAACTACGGCTGCGCTTACCCCCAGCAGGACCGGTCCATAGGCAAAAGCATAGTAACAGAACCAGATAGGTGTAGTATTTAAGGCTTCAATAGCCGGGATATAGCTTAACACAGCCGTGCAGGTAAAGGACCAGCCTGCCAATACAGCTATTTTTTTGCCTGACCCGCCCGCTTCAGTTGTTGTGTTGCTTAGCGCGATGGCAATCCAGGGCACGATGGTCGTCACGTACCAGGGAAATACATGCGGCAGCATTGCTACCACAAGCCCAAGCAGAATCAGGGTAGCCGTCTCCGGCTCAATCCTTCTCACATTCTGCAAGAAGAGTAAAAGCAAGGCTGCACCACCCAGCACACCTCCGTCAACTATATGTTCTAGAGAGAGAATACTCGCTTCTTTAAGCTGTAATCCATAGCTGATCCAGCGCACACCTAATTGGATAGGACCAGCGTTCGATCCTTGCTGATTTGCGAAGGAAAGAAAGAAGCCAAGGGCTCGGCCATGACCAAGGATCAGGAATGGAACATATCCCAGTAAGATTGTTAGCGCGCAGGCGCACATAAGGCGCCAATCACGACGCTGTACGACAGCGGCAAGCAATATCAGTGGGTAGAGCTTGGAGAGCGTGGCCATGCCAAGCATGATACCTGCCAGGATACGCATAGAAGATCTGTTGCTGCTGGCGCAAAGCAGGGTTAGTACAGTAAACATAACTACTAATACATCGACATGCCCCTCGACGGCAAATTCAACCAGGGGCAAGGGACACCAGGCATAGATAACTGCTTTGCGCGGATCGAGCTGTTTACGTATAAGCAGCAGAGCCAGAGCCAGGCTGGTGGCGAGATCGCAGACGAGAAAGACGGTTTTTAAACCAAGTAAGCTGGTTGAAGAAAGTAGATATCCCAGCAGGAAGAAGCCCTGGGCACCTGGAGGATAATTGGTAACCAGGTTGCGATAGCGGCTCTGCTCGAAGAGTATATTTCTCAGCGGGATGAGAATCTGGTCTCCAGGAGCATAGATATAGGGGCTGTAGCCGTGGATTGTGGCATGTGCATCCCATAAGTAGCGCCAGGCATCGCGCGAGAGCCCGGCTGGCAAGGAGAGCAGCTGCAAATGAAAGATGAGCGTGCCAAGAAAAATAATAGCTAGCTCGGCCCATTTTCCATTGCCTGTAAGCGGCCTGGTTCTTACGATCCAGATACATACCGCAAAATAAGGGAGAAAGCAGATGATCCAGCCGAGCAAGAATGGGGAAAATGGTGTATCTGGCTGGGGAGCAAGAATTCGCAAGAGAGTATATAGGAGCATAAAAACCAGCGCCGCCAAGGTGAGCAAGCATAAGCGCCGCAGAGAACTACGCTTTTTAGTGATCAAATTCCTAAAAGTAATATTTATTATCATATACGTGCACTTTCTATTTAAATAGTATTATATCTATATTAAATGTAAAAGAAGGGATATGTGAGATAGTTATCTCTGATCCCTCCGCCTCCGCAGGCTACACTCTCATCACAAGAAGTTTGACAAAACACTATCTTAAGAAGCGTGTTTGCACGGGAAAGGTTAAAAAGGCAACCAGTACAAAAATGGCAATGGGAAAAGGAAAGATATGATGAGCATCCTCAATATTTAGAACTATAGAAGATTTTCAGGCCCATATCTTGTATGATTTATGACACATCTGAGACAGAAAGTCAAGTAATTTGCATATTTATGGTAAGAAAAACAATTAATGCACATTGTTTAAATATTGTCAGGAAAAGTTCAAATGGTGTCAGAGTTAATGAGATTATGCTGGATTTCTTACTATGAAAGATATATAATAGATTTAAATGATATAAATAGAATGAGAGAGTTTTATAGTTGAGAGCGTGTATGACCACTGGTGCCGGGGAAGGGGAGAAAACAATTTGGGAGACAGGACCTCAGGGAAATGGTAAAATCTTCAGGGAAAGATGATGGGCATAAATGAGCTTTTGCGGATTATCAAATAATATCTGGGGAAATGAAAAGAGTCTCTATGGAGAGAAAGCGGCTAAGAGCGTCGGTTATTGCTTCTGGTGAATGGTTTAAGGATCGCGATCCATACGCGTGGAAGCTGACGAGGCAACGTGTTCTGCAGAGAGATCAATATACCTGTACCTACTGTCGCCTGGTATGCCATAAATTTATGCAAGTGAATCATATTGGCGCCGAGGATAACCACAAGCTGGATAATCTGGAGACGGTTTGCCCGGCCTGTCATAGCGTGATGCACCTCGGAATAAATGCGCTGGAAGGGCACATAACTATCTTTGATTGTAAGCCGGAAGTCACGAATATGGCGGCTATTGTCTGCGTGACGCGTGCGTTAGTGGCGAAGAAATTGGCCTGGCCGGAGATTGAGCGGCATATCTATGAACAGTTTGCCTTGCTCGATGGCACGCTTTACGATGCCCGGCAGACTCTAGTTTTTGCTGATCGGATGCTTGCCTCCATTCCTGAAGGCGCTTTTCGCGGATACCTGGTGGAGGGAAAAGCTGTGATGTTTCATGAGGCAGAAGCCTGGAATGGATACCCGGAAGCTATTTGGCGCTGGCAATGCCTGCCTGGAAGCCATTATCAGAAAGCTTGAGGGATGATCGCCACAAAAAAGCAAGATGCGGGAAGCTAGCGTCTCAGGGCCTCTTGTCGATATTGTGTGCTCAGCTTGTTGAAAACAGCCGGCGATAGTGATAGAGTTAAGTCGAGCTCATTTACTCCTCGTTTGCTCGAAAGGATGAGAAATTCCCAGCAGGAGACAAGAGAGCCCAGCATGCATCTTAACTGAGAAGGAGACTTTTCGATGGCCGAGCCAGATTTGCTGGTGACCAAATTTACCATTCCACCTGTTCGTTCAGCACTACTGCGCCGCCCACATCTGCTCGCGCTTCTCGATCAGAGCACCTCGGTTCCCTTGACCCTGATATCGGCACCGGCAGGCTTTGGCAAAACTACCCTTCTCTCAGCCTGGGCGGGTCAGTGTACCAGCCAGGTTGCCTGGTTCATGCTGGATGAGCAAGACAATGATCCCGCACGTTTCTGGGCCTATGTCATTGCCGCGCTCAGGAAAGCCGGCGCTGCGGTAGGAGAGACTACCCTTGCGATGCTGCATTCTCCGCAGCCGGCGACGCTTTCTAGCGCCTTGACAGTGCTGCTCAACGAACTGGCAGCTCAGGCAAAGGATACGGCCCTGATCCTTGATGACTATCAGCTGATTCGTGAAGCTGCAATTCATGAATCATTGCAATTTGTACTCGCCCATCTTCCTGCCAACCTGCATCTACTTCTGGGAACGCGGGCCGATCCTCAGCTTCCACTGGCGCGTTTGCGCGCGCGCGGACAGGTTATTGAGATTCGCGAGGGAGATCTACGCCTGCGCGAAGAAGAAGCTGCCGGTTTTTTTAGTAAGGTCATGGGCCTCTCACTTACCCCGGAGGAGGTTGCGCGACTGGAGCAACGCACTGAAGGCTGGATCGCTGGCCTACAACTGGCGGCTCTCTCTCTGCGCAAGCATACTGATGTTTCGACGTTTCTGCGAAACTTTAGCGGTAGCCAGCGCTTTTTACTGGAGTATATACAGGAAGAGATTCTGGCCCCTCTACCGCAGGCGCAGGAGCGCTTTCTGCTCCATACTTCGGTACTTACCAGAATGAATGCCGAGATCTGCCAGGCCTTGACGGGTGAACTGGCAAGTCAGCAAATGCTAGAGGAGCTTGAACGGGCCAATCTCTTTCTCATATCGCTTGATGAAGAGCAAAGCTGGTATCGTCTACATACGCTCTTACGCGAAGTGTTGCTGACGCGCTTACAAGTAAAGGAGCCCGAAGAGTTCAGAAGATTACACCGAGAGGCTGCACTTTGGTATCAGCGCCAGGACTGGCCCCACGAGGCTATCCCGCATGCTCTGGCTACGCAGGACTTCATGTTTGTGGCTGATCTACTGGAGGGTTGGGTTGAGCGTTTGTATCTGCGCGGAGAATTTAAAACGCTGCTCTCCTGGGTTAAAATGCTTCCCGAAGATGTTCTACGCGCTCATCCTTTCCTGGCTACCAGCTACATTATGACCTTCAATATGCTCTTTCCGTTCTCTCATCAAATGCCAGAGGAAAGAGTATATACGCGTCGGCTTCAGGAGGCAATGGAGCAGCTGATGCAGCACCCGACTACTCTCAACCCACAGAAACAAGAGCTTCTGCTCCAGCGTATGAGAATTCTCCGGGGCTGGAACTTGCTAACGCGCGCGCTCTCAGATGGAGAGACCGAGCGCCTGGAAGGTACCCTCGAACTGCTAAAGGATCAGTGCTTGGATGATGGTCTTATGTGGCGATTGCAAGCTGAGGGCAGTACTGCTGTGGCAGCCCGCCTGCTCGGAAATTTTCCTCTGATGATCTCTCTCATAGAGGAGGGGCGAAAGACCTGGATGGCCGAGAATCGCTATCTGCAGGTCCAGTATCTCTGGGGATTGATTGCCGCCTATATTGCATTAGGGCAGCTCAGACAGGCTCAGGACCGCTGCGAGGTTCTTCAGCAATTGATCGCTACCCTGGGCATTCAGGCTCCGCTGGCAGCGTATCCAGACTTATTTCGAGCCCAGCTTGCCTATGCAGGGAATCAGCTGGAGGTTGCGAAAAGTGCTGCCTTGAGCGCTATTGAAAAGACGGGCCCCTTACAATTCATGGATATTCTGATGGGTGCTTATGAGGTCAGAGTGCGCTGTTACCTGGCTGAAGGCGATCTGGCGGCCGCAAGGCAAGCCCTACAAGAGATGGAAAACGCGCATCGGCTTGATAGCATTCCGCTTTTTCGACCTTGGATCGAGAGTCTCCAGGTCCAGCTCTGGCTTGCACAAGGCGATTTAGCGCGGGCTGGAGACTGGGCCGCGCACACATCCTATCTTCATGGGCAGAAATTTTACTCTAGCCGTGAAAGCGCCTATCTGGCGCACACCCGCGTTTACCTGGCGCAAAAGAAGTACTCACTGGCTTTAGAGCGGCTGGCTGCCTTGCAAAGCTCTGCCGAGCAATTTTCGCGCATGGGAAGTGTGATCTCCATTCTTGCCTTGAAAGTCAATGCTTTACAGGCTTCAGGAGCTGACGAAGAAGCGCAACAGATGCTCCTTCGTCTACTCAGCCTGGCTGAGCCTGAAGGGTTCATACGCGTCTTTCTCGATGCTGGAGAGCCGATGCAACAGGCACTGCAAGCATTCCTTAAGACTACACACACACCTCAAAACGATTCGCCCATTTCATTGGCGCTCATCGCTTATGCCCGTACCGTGCTCACTGCCTTTGGACAAGAGTCGGCTCAAGTGGTGCTTGAAGAGATGAGCGTTCCTAGCTCCAAATCACCTTCCTTGCAAACTGCACAGCCGCCTTTGGAAGTGCTTACCCCACGCGAGCAACAAGTGCTGCTCCTGCTCGCGCAAGGGGCTTCTAATCGCGAGATTGCCGATGAGCTAGTAGTCTCGCTGGCCACTGCCAAGAAACATGTAGCCAGCATCCTCAGTAAGCTGGGGGCCGAGAATCGCACCCAGGCCATTGCTCATGCCCGCTCGCGCGCGCTGCTCTAATGCTCAGAAACTCACCTTTCGCTAGATTGAGCTGGAGCTAATATCCGCCGAAAGGGATGGTAGCCAAAAGGCTACTACCCTCCTACCTGCGTGCGCTCCGCAAGTGTCCTTTGAAAGTATCCTTTGGATGACTGTATTTCGCTCGTTGAGAGGGTATTATCTGCACAGATGAAACGTTACCGAACGGAGCACAAGAGTATGAGATACGTCATCAGGGTAAAAGGGCACCTTAGTGCTTTCTGGCAAGATTGGTTTGAGGATCTTTCGATTACGCATGAAACTAATGGCACAACTGTTATCTCTGGCTTTATTCGTGATCGGGCGGCGCTCTATGGCGTTCTCTTCAAAATGTGCGATCTGGGGCTGGTGCTACTCTCGCTTGAAGCCCAAGAGCCTGAGAAGCCAGCAGGCGAATGATCTGTACTCATCACGAAGAACCTTACGTGCTTTTCTCTCACGAACTATGCAATATTCTCTTTAGATTTATAAGGATTAGGAGCAGAAATGAACACATCATTACAACCTTCTGACAGTAAAAATATGGCCCCTGTCTTGATTGTTGGCGGAGGATTAGTTGGGCTTTCAACTTCCCTCTTCCTTTCCTTTCATGGCATTTCCTCGCTGCTAGTTGAGCGCCATCCGGGAACTGCAATCCATCCGCGGGCAACGGGCTTTACGCCGCGTACCATGGAGTTCTTTCGACGGCTTGGAATTGAAGATGATATCCATAAAGTTGAGCCACCTTTCTTGCAGGGAGGCAATGTGCTACTTGTCGATAGCCTGGTGGGCCAGGAGTTTGATCGTTTGCAGGAAGACGTTAGCTCCTTGTTTAACAATGCTGACAGCGCTGCACGCGGCAGTGCTATCGCTCAGGATGTACTGGAGCCAGTGCTGCGTGCGCATGCTGAACAGCTCGGCGGGGATCTGCGCTTTAGTACGGAACTGCTTGCCTTTGCACAGGATGAAGAGGGCATTACTGCCACGCTGTGTGAGCGCGAGAGCAAGCATACATACACGGTACGTGCTCAGTATATGGTAGATGCATCTGGCAGTAAGAGCTCAGTTCGTCAGCAACTTGGCATCGGCCAGCATGGCATAGGCAGTATGGGGCATTTCATCAGCATGATCTTTGAGGCAGATTTGATGAAGGTCTTCCAGGAGCGGCACGCGATTATGTGTTTCCTTAGTAACGAGCAGATTGCGGCTGGAGCGCTTGTTCCCTACGCGGGCTCTTCTTTCCGACCTAATGTTTTTCGCCTGGATGTCGGCTATGAAGCGGAAGAAGAAAGCCTGGCTGACTATCCTGAAGAGCGTTGCCTGCAGCTAATCAGGGCTGCAGTTGGTATTCCTGATCTGGCGATCACGCTCAAGGCGAAGCTGACCTGGGAAATGAATGCCCTGGTTGCTGATCAATGGAAGCAGGGACGCGTTATGCTGGTGGGCGATGCGGCGCGTACACAACCACCTAGCGGTGGCCTGGGCGCGAATACAGGCATTGCTGAGGCCTATAACCTGGCCTGGAAGTTAGCCGCGGTTCTGCGTGGTGAGGCCGGGGAGGCCCTGCTCACTACCTATGATGCGGAGAGACGTCCGCTGGCTGACTACACGACCGAGCAGATGGCCTTGCTCTCGCAGCAGCGTCAGAACGAGGGCTCAGCCGGAATTACCGTAGATCCTGCGGTCGTTAATGGCGGCTTTCGCTATGGTGCTGGCGCCTTTGTGTGGGAAGCTGGCGAGGAGCAACTTCCCCAGGCACTTCCTGCAAATCAGTGGAAAGGCACGCCGGGAACTCATGGCATGCACCTGCTGCTCGAACGGCAGGGCAAACCAGTCTCTACTCAGGATCTTTTCGGCCCCAACTTTGTGCTCCTCGCCGGCCCACAGGGTGAGCTCTGGAAGGAGGCGCTTCAGGAGCTAAAAGCTGAAGAGCGGCTTCCGGTAGATAGCTATCAGGTTGGTGGCGAAGAGGCTGATCTCATCGATGTGGAAAACAGGTTCTGCGAGGCATATGGAATCACTACCACCGGTGTTGTCCTCGTCAGGCCCGATGGCTTTATTGGCTGGCGTAGCAAAGAGGCTGCCGAGAATAAGCAGGCAGCCAGGCAAATTTTGCAACAGACTTTTTCTACACTGCTCTGCCGCTAAATCTAAACATAAAGATAGAAAGGTAAATTACTATGACGGCCTTTGAATATAGCGAGACCCTTGAATATTCTTCAGCATCTGTTTTTGCGCTTCTTACTGATCTTGACGCGCGGCCCGCGTGGATAAAAGGTATTCTGGAAGTTCGCGTGACTCCTCCCGGGCCTGCACAGCTGGGAACCAGCTACTTCGAAGCTGGCAAGTATTCAGGATATAAGAGCGAGAAGACGCTCCGGGTTGTCGAGTTTGAGCAAGATCGCCTGCTAGCCCTGGAAACTGAGGCCTCAACGCCAAACTCATTTCGTGAGAGCTATCGCCTTGAAGCGCTCTCTGAGGGATCATGTCGACTGGTTCTCACGGCTGAGATTGGTAACGTTCCGAAAGTCGCAGAGTTCTTTATGAAGCAAGAGATGAAGAAGACGCAGCCTCAGAACGTGGCGCGGCTCAAGTCTCTTCTGGCTAGCCGGAGCTCGCAGGCGCGCTAAATACGACCTGATGCTCAAGTGATCCCTGGGAAAATCTCGCATTTTCCCTCTAAAGATAGCATTCAAAGGAATATTGTCATCTCGACTCGAAGCTAGGCATTCTGGAGTTGGGATGGCAATGTTGCCTACGAAGCTCAACCCTTTTTTCTTACAGCTTGCACGCGCTATGCTCGAATGGAAGTTAAAATTAGGAAAGAGATAGCAAAAATGTCTTCAAATACATCAACACTGTCGAGGGCGCAGGGCAGTAGCAGCCGTCCTTCGCCCTCGACCCTGACAATTATCATGGTTGCTTTGTTGCTCACGGCCTTTCTGGAAGCGCTAGATAATCTGATTGTCACGCCCGCTCTGCCACGTATGGCCAGCAGCTTGCAAGGGCTGGATCAATATACCTGGGTCGTGACCGCATACTTATTAGCAGCAACCGCAACGATACCCGTGGCTGGCAAGCTCTCGGATCAGTTTGGACGTAAGCGCTTTCTGCTTGGGGGAATTATTCTTTTCCTGCTGGGTTCGGGACTGGCCGGCATTTCTCAGACGATGGAGCAGCTCATCCTCTTTCGCGCTTTGCAAGGGCTGGGCACAGGTATTGGCATCGGGCTGGTAGCTATCGTTGTTGGGGACATCTTTCCTCCGGAGCAGCGAGCAAGCAGGCAGGGTTTGCTTGGCATTGTCTTTGGCATTTCGCAGCTGTGTGGCCCGACGATAGGCGGCTGGCTTACTGATCATGGCCCGCTCATCACTGGCTTTGTCACCGAGAACACGCGCTGGCGCTGGCTGTTCTATCTGAATTTGCCTATTGGCTTAATTGCTTTGCTTCTGCTTGTCATCTTTCTGCCCAGCCGTTTTTATGTGCAGCAAGGCGAGTCGGGGGGCCAGCAAGCTACTTCTGGGCGCATTGATTGGATAGGGGCGGGACTGCTCGTCGTGGCGACCTGCAGCCTCTTGTTTGGGCTCTCTCTTGAAAGCGGATGGACATCTCCGCAGGTCATTGTACTGCTGCTGGCCGCCGGGTTTTTCTATATTCTCTTTCTTATAGCCGAGCGTAAAGCTGTTGAGCCAATTATTCCCCTTGCCCTGTTTCGTCAGCCCGTCTTCGCCGTCAATGCTCTGCTTGCGCTTGTTCAGGGCATGATTCTTATTGGGGTCTTCATTCCACTCACCTTGTTTCTGCAAGGTATCCTGGCGCTCTCGCCGACCGGGACAGGAGCCCTATTCACTGCTCTCTCGGTTAGCTTGTCGATAGGGGCGACACTGGCGGGAGCCGCGATTTCTCGGCTCAAGCGCTATCAGCTGACTGCTATTGTGGGGTCGGCCATCATGACGCTGGGCATCTTTCTACTTATGTGTATGGGGCAAGAGAGCAACCTCTTTCTGGTTGGTCTGGCTCTGGTTCTGATCGGTCTTGGGGCTGGCTCCTTCTTTGCCATCCAGATGGTTGTGGCGCAAAATACTATCCTGCAGTCGCAGCTAGGAGTAGGAACTGGCGTGGTTCGCTATCTCAGCCAGCTTGGCCTGACACTAGGAGCGGCTTTAATGGGTGTTGTCGTAAATGGAGCCTTCGCGCAACATGCGCAAACATCTCTCCAGGCCACGGCCTCAGCCAGGCTCCAACTTGCCGGGATGCTGCAGAATGGCTTTGCATTGGTGCTGATACTTAGCGTGATAACCCTGCTGGCAACCTTCTTCCTGAAGGACATGCCTGCTGAGAGAACGACAAGACATAAGCAGGATAGGCACTCAACCATCCAGTGAGTGCTTACTAATAAAGTATCCAGGTATTCTCCAGGTGAGCTTGTTAACGCCAGGCTCAGGACAGGCGTATTGGCTGGGCTCTTTTGAGCAGGCATGGAAAGCTTACTAAGTGGAATTGCCCGGAGCCCAGGTGTCTAGAAGTATTGAGATAGCTCTTCCAGCTCAGGAGGTTGGGAAAATCAGTTGCGGCTGAGATAGATCATTATTATCAACAATAACGTCTGCCTTTTCGCGTGGGCGGGCAAGCTGGTAATAGAGACGTTGGCCAGGCTGGTAGCGTTTCAGGTAGCGTGCCCGAACCTCCTCGGCAGAGCCAAAGAGCTGCAAATCGCGTTGCAAGGCACGTTGCAAAGCCAGCTCCATCTTCACATCCACAAAGATTCGATAATCCCACTGATCGATAAGTCCGGGGCGCAAAAGAAATACTCCATCAAAGAGCAGTACTGCATTCTCTGGTGCCTTCTCTATGGGCGTTTCCAATGGTGCATCATCACGAAAATCGAAGACAGCGCGCCGATATAGCCTGTTTCCTTGTGGCCCGAGTGGCTGTAGCAGCGCCTTGCGCAAAGAAGCATAATCAAACGAATCTTCGAAATATCCTTCGGGCGAGTCAGGTCCGCGCTGGTGCCGAATCCTGCGGGGTTGATGGAAGCCATCAATCGAAGCTCGAATCACTGGCCTCTTTAGAGCTTCAATCCATGGCACTAGCTCATCTGCTAACGTCGTCTTGCCTGAAGCATCGATACCATCCAAGGCAACCCGCTGCGGACGTATATCAGGAAGCTCGACAAGTTGCGTGCTCAATCGATGGAGAAGTTGTTCTCTTCTCATAGGTTTTCCTCGTTTACTAGCTTGAGGTGCGGTTGCGGTGATTCCTTGGAATCCCAAACGTCAGAAAAATCGCTCCTGTTTGCCTCCGACCTGGACCAAAGAAGAGTTGGGCACATACAGTGGCATTGAACGCTTCTTTGGTCGCATCTTCCTCTTCTTTCAATTGCTGCCTTAGATGCCAACACGCAGGTCGTCCCGATCTCATCCGCTCCCCTACGCGTGTCTTAGCTCATACGTAGGAGGGTTTCTGAGCTTGGTGATGCCCTCTCTTTTGCGAAAAATGACGGGCACCCACTTCCCTTCCTGGATGAGCATTCCATGGATTGCGCAATCTGCAGGTTCTTCTTCCGCTGAGTCTGCCCGCACGTTCGCAATCATCTTTCCCACCTCCCATCGGCCTGAGCCAATGCAACCTGGCGCAGGCCCGCAGCGCGCATTTTGCCAGCAGCCTGCAGCGCTCCAACTTTGGCGCGATTCGTCTGTGACCAGTGGCTTCTTGGGCCGCGTGGAGTAAACTTTTGCAGCCAGTATTGTGCATCATATGAAGCCGCCTGGCCATCGATCCACCCGTAACAGAGCGCGCCTTCGACCGCTTCTGCGTAGGTGATGGAGGAAAGCGCAACGCCTTTTTTGGCCAGCTTGACCCACACTCCTCTGGCCTCACCGTGATGCTGCTCCAACCATGTCTCCCAGTCCTGCTGCGTTGCAAAGGCGAGCGTCGGATAGATATCACCGCTTTTCATATCGCTTTCTCCTCTCTCGGCTTAATGTGGGAAGCTACCGCGTGATTTGAAGAGCTCCAGAGCATAGCCATCGGGGGCCGTGAAGAGAGCGACGCGGGCAAATCCTGCCGGATGATCGTGCGGGGCAGCGAGTGAGGGAGCGCCGCGTTTGACGAGATCGGCATAGGTTGCCTCAAGATCATCGACCTCGAAGACTACGACGCCACGAAAGCCTTCCTGCACAACCGTGAGTTGGGGAGCGCCAACCGAGGCCGCGAAATAGTCGGCTCTGAGCAGTTCCAGGCGCACATTGCCCGCGTCCAGTTCCGCGTAGGTATTGTTCTCGTCTCGAAAGATGGTGGGGAGACCCACAAGCTCGTGCCAGAAGTGAAAAGAGGCTGGGAAATCGTTGACCAGCAGGCGAAAATCGTTAAGTTTCATCTTCTTCTCCTTTGTGTCCCTGTTTCTGTCGTGTTTGGTTTCCTTGATAGACATAGTATACTCTCAAAGGAGGACAGAAGCCGCCCTTGTTTATTCTCCTCATTCCACTTCGAAGTGGCTCGCATCCGTAAGGAGAACGCGGCGCAATGGTGCGTGCTGGGAACCGAGCAGTCCGCTCCGAGCGTGCATCATCCGGCGAGGCGTGCATCTCTTGAGATTGCAAAACTTTGACTTCCACCCGATCATTTCCACAGAAGAGCGAAAAACCCTTCAACAGTGTATATCAGATCAGGACGATCAAGCCGATAGGCCCGTTTCCCCAGTTTTTCGTGTTAGGAAATGCTCTCGTGAGCGCTAAATAGAACAAGTTGAGCCAGATACTGTTTGAGTGCATTTCAGATGTCTCTCTGTACCGAACGCTATTCCTGAAAAAACTTTGTTATTCGTCAGACAGAAGTATAGCATATTGTTCATATCTACTTCAGTTCAATATAAAATTGTGTGATGTTTGCATTGCAAGCATCATTAGCGACAAGTCTGCTTCGGGTTGAATATATGACGCTCAATTTCATGGGCTAAGTGCTGAGCTAAACGGAGGCCTGTTTCAGACTGCACTTCGAGGAATGACATGCTTGACAGGGAATAGAGGGGGTGGTACGCTGAGCCAACTTCAGGTGAAGCTGGGACCTCGGGCTGGCAACGCCTCGTGAGATTGCTGTGGGATGTTCTCAGCCCAGTCAATGAAGCCAGGCAAATGAGGAAGAGGTAAAAGAAATGATGCTTGCCAGCCGTTGAGGCAAAACGGAAAAGAAAGGGTGCGGCCCGTGTTCTACCGATGAACGGCATCCGGGTCGCAGAAAAGCATGAAGGTAATTGTAATTGGAACGGGTTTTGTTGGCCTCACTCATGCAGCTGTTTGCTCAGAGTATGGCCACGAGGTCTACGCCTATGATATTGATCGCGAGCGCATTGCTGCCTACCAGACCGGTCAACGTCAGGAAATCGAGCGTTATGTCAATGAGCCGGAACTGGCTGCGATTGTGCAAGAGCGCCTTGCGCGTTCGCTCTTCTTCTGCAATGAACTGGCTCCAATCATTGAAGGGGTTGAGGTTATCTTTTTGTGCGTACCTACTCCAGCTGGACTCGATGGCGCTACAGACCTGAGCAGCTATCTTGCTGCGGTCAGCGTGCTGGCTCCGCTACTGGCTCAGCGCCGCGATGCGGGGCGGGTGGTCATTGTGAATAAAAGTACCGTTCCCGTTGGTACCGCGCGCTCTTTGGCCCAGATCTTGCAAGAATATCAGGTGCCCAACGTAGGCGTAGCTTCCAACCCAGAATTTTTGCCTGAAGGGGATGCTGTGGAGAAGTCACGCCGGCCCGATCGCGTGCTCATTGGAGCCGATGATCAGCAGGATTTTCAATTGCTGCGCCTTCTCTATTCACAATTTGTGCATCATGTGCGCATTCGCTATATCGAGACGACTCCAGAAACGGCGGAAGCAAGCAAATATGTAGCTAATAGCCTTCTCTTCACGGCAATTTCTTTTTGGAATGGAGTTGCCGCCCGTCTTGCCGAGACAGATGAAAAGATCCGTCTCGATGAGCTCAGAATGGCCGTTACTGCGGATAGCCGGATCAGCCCCTGGGGATCGTATGTTTCCAATGGCGCAGGAGGGTCGTGCTTTGGCAAGGATATTCAATCCTTGATACGCCAACTCCGTACCGGAGGGCAGCAGACGCCTTTGCTCGATTCGGTCTATGCGATCAACGAAGAGCAGAAAACGTACCTGCTTGAGCGCGCGGAGCAGCAAGGCATTTCTTTTCAGGGAAAAACTGTGGCCCTGGTCGGCTTAGCCTTTAAGCAGCGCACCAACGATATTCGGGATGCATCCTCACTCGCCCTCATCGAGGCCCTCTTACAGAGAGGGGTTAGCGCAATCAGGACGTATGATCCAATGGCCCTCAATAATGCGCGGCGCATGTTTACTCCTGAAAAGAATCCGCTCTATAGCAAGATCTCTTACCATGAATCGGCCCAGGAAGCTTTGCAGGGAAGCCATGCGGTCTGCATTTCTACAGACTGGCAGGAATTTCGCGGGCTCTCGCGCACGATCAGACAAACGGTTTCTCCCCCATACGTTATCCTGGATGGGCGCCGAATGTTGCCTGATGCCGCCGAGCTAGTGCGGGCCGGCTATGACTATGTGGCTGTCGGGTCGGTGTATTTACAGGCACAAGAGCAAAAAGCTGAAGAGCAATAAGAAGCACAATATCCTGTAATTGAAACTTCGCCCATGTTTTGCCTCAAGGCGTAGGCGCGAGCACTCATGAGGTGGCTCAGGCGCAGCCGATGGAAGCGGGATTATCCTAATTTCATCGGCTGAAAGCAGCTAAAGCATGCGACAAATCTCTCAATGAGAATATCTTGCGCAACTGAGCTGGAAAAACTTACTTCTCATAAGGAGTCGAGAGCGCATAGAGTTCCCAGGCGATGCCATCAGGATCGTAGAAGCTGATGTACTGGTCGTGGGTCTCGGGATCTTCCTCAATCCCATTGTTACGAACCCCAGCTTTGTCGAAATCGCGCTTGAGGTCTGCTAAAAGGCCTGGTGTTTCCACAGCCAGGGCCAGGTGATCGAGTCCCACCCGAAATGGGTTGAAGCGATCATAAATGGCAGAATCGGCATCTATCTCGTAGAATGTGACAAGTATGCCAGCGACGTTGACTAAGATCCCTCCATCGGTTTCCCTAAGCAACTGGCACCCAAGCGTCTGTACATAGAATTGTTTCGTGCGTGCGAGATTGGTCACTCTGAGTCCTAGGTGACTTAAGCCATTGGCGTTCAACTGCATAACTGCTACTTTCCCTTCTACTCAGATTCAGGTGAGATAAAAAATGCAAGCCCATTGTAACATATTTGTCATGGCGGCCGCTGGCGCGAGCCCCTTTCAGGATAGAACACAATAACCCGATATCTTCTGTATCGCATTCAGCATACCGTCGCGCGTGCATAAAGTGTGCAAGTCACAAGTCATGGTTTCGCTACGTGTACATCTTAACGAAGGCTATCTAGTTCGTAGAAATTGTTGTCTACAGCTTCACCCACAAGGCGAAGCGATCTTTCGAAGTAAGTCTTGTCTCAACGATGGAAAGAAGCCAGGCAATGTCGCACGCTGCTACCAACATTTCACACATTCCCAGGCCGCATCGCAGTAGTCTTGTTGCTATTACCGCGGCTATCATTGGGGTTATTTATGGCTATGATCTTGGCAACATCTCTGGAGCCCTATTGTTTATTCCTGCTCAACTTCACCTTGGAACCTTTCAGGTGGAGTCGGTAACAACCGTCGTCGTCGTAGGCGAAATTGTTGGCGCTCTGCTCGGCGGTCCGCTGGCCAACGCCATTGGTCGAAAGCTGGTGATGGTCATCGTTGCGTTCTCGTACGCCGTTTTTGCTATCCTCAGCGCTTTAGCTATGAGCCTGCTCTGGTTGGATGTGACACGTTTCCTGCTCGGCATTACGATTGGCTTATCGATTGTCGTAACCCCTATCTTTGTCGCAGAATCCGTGCCCGCCAGGGTGCGCGGCCGTTTGGTTGTGATGTACCAGCTGGCAACTGTGGCCGGCATTATGATTGCTTACTTTATTGACTATGCCCTTGCCTTTGGAGCGCAGTGGCGCCTTATGTTGGGATTAGCTGCTCTGCCAGCCATTATCGTCGGCTTCCTGCTTTTACCCTTGCCCGATACGCCGCGCTGGTATCTTATGAAGGGAAGGCGCGAGCAAGCGCGGGAAGCACTACAGCAGATCGAATCGGAGGCTATGGTTGAGAAAGAGATGAGCGATTTTGAGGTAGGTATCAGGAGCGAGCGCGGTGGACGAGTGATTGATATGTTGCGGCCTCCCTATCTTCGCGCGACAATCTTTGTAGTGATCCTTGGCTTTCTGGTTCAGATTACTGGTATCAATGCTGTAGTCTTTTACAGTCCTCTCATCTTCAAGGCCATGGGTTTTCAGGGTAACTTTGCGCTGCTGATCCTGCCCGGAATCGTCCAGGTGGCCTCGTTCATTGCCACAATAGGCTCGCTCTTTATCGTGGATCGGCTGGGCAGACGGCCAACCCTGCTTACCGGGATTGGCGTGATGATTCTAGCTGGCATTCTCATGGCCGTCGTCTTTAGCTTTGGGGCGTTCAATGGAGCGCTATCCACCCTTGGTTTTGTTGGCATCCTCTTCTTCACGGCAGCCTTCAACTTTGGTTTTGGCTCTATGGTTTGGGTCTATGCCTCGGAGAGCTTCCCGGCACGCTTGCGCACCCTTGGATCTTCGACCATGTTGACGGCGGATCTTGTGGCCAATGTGATCATTGCCTCCTTCTTCCTGAGTGCTCTTACCTCCTTTGGCGGAATGGCTACTTTTATTGTCCTGGTTATCTTTGCCGTCATTGCCTGGCTGTTCGTCTGGTGGCTGGCTCCCGAGACGAAAGGGAGGCCACTTGAGGATATTCGCCTCTATTGGGAAAATGGGGCCAGATGGTTGGATGAGAGGCAAGAAGGATAAGAGTTTTGCCTGCTAAGAACTTGTCTTGTTCCAATGTCTAAGATGCATCGAGAGCTTAGGAAAGACGTAACGCTGAGAAAGAAACGCTACTGAACAAGTGGCGCAGGCAATTAGAGCCAGTAGTTATCTACTGGCTCAAGAATTTAGCGAGGAGCATGACCTTATAGTCCCGCAAGCGGCTGATGCCACTGAAGTAGTGGAACGTCCAGCCGAGAAACGCTGAATCCAGCGTCTTGAGGAGGAGCAAAAATGAATAGAGATTTTGTTTTGCTCAGCATCCTATTTAGCCCTTCAGGCCGCTGAGGTTAATACCGCGAATGATTTGACGCTGGAAGATCAGGAACACTACCACTGGTGGCAGGCTAGTGAAAACAAGCCCGGCAATCAGATAAGTGAAAGGAAGCCCCGAATTGGCTCTGCTCTGGTGATAAAACATGACCATCAAAGGTTGGAGATGGTCGTCAGCAAGTACCAGCAGAGGCCAGAGAAAGTCTTTCCACGAGGCAATAATAGTAAAAATTGTAATCACAGCTAAGGCAGGGCGTGAAAGTGGCAGCATAATACGTGTAAAGATTTGCCAGGAATTTGCCCCATCCAGACATGCCGCCTCGGTTAGCTCATTAGGAATAGTATCGAAAAAGCTTTTAAGCACAAGAATATTGAAAGCGTTCGCCGCCTCAGGTAGCCAGACACCGCTCCATGAGTTTACCAGAGATACGTGAATAATGGGCAAATCGCTCACATTGACGAACTGAGGAATAAGATAGACGACAGGCGGGACCATCAGAGTGCAGAAGAAGCAGAATTGGATAATGTTTTTGCCGTCCGGGCGCAACTTGGCCAGAGCATAAGCCGCGCTGGCTGAGACAACAATTTGTAATACTACTGCTCCGGCAGCCAGAGCCAATGTGTTCCAGAAGTAAAGCGGGAAGTTTAAAAACGTCCAGGCATTAATGTAGTTGCTCCATTGCGGATGCTGGGGCCAGAACGTCGGCGGCGTCTGGAAAATCTCGACACTGGATTTCAACGCGCCACTAACCATCCAGTAGAGCGGTCCCAGCGTTGTGAGTGTAGCAATGAGGAGCAAGGCGAAGACAAGCCAGTAGAGCGTACGGCTTAGCGGTCTCTTCAGCGCAGATGCTGGCACAAGGGTACGCTCGCTAGCATCGTCGTCGCTGGCGCGCCAGGAAAACCAGCGTCTCTGGCTATCTGGCCTTTGTCCAGGCTGATCTTGTGGGTTCTGCATGAGAATAGCCATAAGTTAGTCTCCTTGCAAAGAGCGGGTCATGCGCATATAAATGAGCGCAAAGACGGCCAGTACCAGGAAAAGGATCACGCCTAATGCGCTGGCACCTCCAAAGTCCGATTGTTGAAAGGCATAGTTATAGATCAGCAAGAGCACGCTTATCGTAGCATTCTGAGGGCCGCCATTCGTCATCGTAAAAGGTTCGATAAATACTTGCATTGTCCCGATAATCTGTAAGACGAGCATTAAAAGCATAATCGGACGGATAGAGGGAAGCGTAATAAACCAGAGTCGTGCCCATAAGTTAGCTCCGTCTATTTCTGCAGCTTCATAGAGCATGGATGGGACTCCTTGCAGAGCCGCGAGATAAATCAGCATGGTTGAGCCTGCGGAGCTCCATGTGGCCACCACAACCAGTGCAGGTAGCGCAGTGACTGGCGATTCCAGCCAGAGGCCAGAAGCTACATGCACGAGATTGAGTAGAGCATTGAGCAAGCCCGAATCCGGGTTGTAGATCCAACGCCAGAGAAAGACCGTTACAATGGGTGGTAATATTACTGGTAGAT
Organism: Ktedonosporobacter rubrisoli; assembly: GCF_004208415.1. GTDB lineage: Bacteria > Chloroflexota > Ktedonobacteria > Ktedonobacterales > Ktedonobacteraceae > Ktedonosporobacter > Ktedonosporobacter rubrisoli. The sequence goes on from NZ_CP035758.1 coordinate 2,957,374, forward strand.
AAAATACCAGGCGAAAGAAACTCTTACCGTGGCGCATCTCATTGAGGAGCAGGGCAAGAATAATGGGGATAAAATAGCCAAAGAGCAGCGCGAAGCCCGTAAAGGCCAGGGTATTGCGCCAGGCTATCACAAAAAGCGGATCAGCGAAGATATGGAGGTAGTTTTTCAGACCTACCCAAATCGCGGGATTGATGAGATCAATGCTCTGAAAACTCATCATGATGCCCAGGATGACAGGGTACCAGACAAAGAGAGCGAAAACGAACAAAGCTGGCAGTAAGAAAAGATAGCCGCCGAGATTGCGCCGGATGATATATTCCCATTTGCGAGGAGTGAGCTGCCTCTGTACAAGCGCGGGCGCCTCCTCTGCTCTCAGGAGAGGAGCTTGTTGCCGGGAGCGTGTAGAGGATGAGGCTGGCCATGAGCGTTCCACTGATATCTCCTTCTTTTCCGCAAGAGGGCGCAGCTCTCTTGAGCCAGGCCCTCTTGTGAAGCATTAAGAGGCTGACTGGTCAAGAACCTGCTGGAACTGTTCTGCGGCTTGCTTCAACAATGCCTGTGGATCAGCGTTTGCATTGGTCAATATAGTCTGGACCACAGAATCGAGCGTAGCATACATTTTCTGAGTTTGATTGCGTGGCTCCGGACGTAAAGTCAGTTTAGAATTGGCAAAGGTTGTGTAGTTCTGGGTAGGAACATTGGCATACTTGAGGTTAAGCTCGTTGATTTTATGCTGAAAGTCCCCAGTAAAGAGGATATTGCTCGGTGCACCGACAGTTTGACCGGCGGCAGCTTTCCGGGCCAGATTGCTCTCCATGACCTCCGGATCAAAATTCGAGTAAATAACAAAGTCAAACGCTGTCTTGATTACCTCGCGGGCCGACTTGGGATTGAAGATAAAAATATTTCCGCCGGTCAGGGCTGCATTGCCGCCATTTTGGGGCATGGGACCCATCCCAAAATCTTCCAATTTGGCCTGATACTGCGATTTGAGCGTATCAAGCATATCGGGAGCCATAACAACCATGGCAACTTTATTGGTTGCCAGCAACTGCAAGGTCTGATCCTGGTTCAAAAGTTGCTGCTTTGTCATAGACTGATCAGTGAAGCGCATTTCCTTGAGCAACTGGAGCACGCTCACGCCTTTAGGACTGTTGAAGAGCACTTTGGTGCCATCGGCTGACTGCATATCTCCACCGGCTGTATACATCCAGTTCGTGAAGTGCCAGCCACCCTGATTTGAACTGCTGGTCTCGGCGTAGCCTGCCACGGATGAGCTAGTGAGCTGTTTGGCATAGCCACGAAATTCTTCCCAGGTGGTTGGCGGTTTATCGGGATCAAGTCCCGCCGCTTTGAAGAGCTTGCGGTTATACCAGATACCCAGTGCATAGCCGGTGACGGGAATGCCATAGATCTTGCCTGTGGTAGGATCTGTCGCGATGGAGGAGATACCCGGGTTATAACTGCTAAAATACTGCCAGCTCTTTGCTAGATCGCTAATGTCAGCGGCGGCATGCTTTTTGATCAAAAGAGGTGGCTCGGTAAAATAACTCTCAACTGCGTCTTCCATCTGATTGGCCGAGAGTTTGACAAAATAGGTTGAAGGATCATATGGATCGTTCTTGCCAACAATCTTTGTATGGGGATGGGACTGTTCAAATTGCTTAACCGTCTGATTGAAAACATAGACTGCACCGGGATTTGTCGAAGGGGGAAGCGTATTAATGCTTGCCGTTGTTATTCCTGAGCTGCTTCCGCTGCTTGTTGCTGAACCGCAGGCTCCTAGCAGCTCAAAGCCCAGCAGGCTCATGCCCACGGTTGCACTCTGCTGGAGGAAGTTGCGGCGGGTAAAAAGGGCTCCCTTTTGCGCTGGCATATCCATTGAGAAACCTCCCGATAATACACTGTTCTCCTCACATAGTGTTGTGAGGCTGTCATTGTAGGCCGTAAGGGGATCGCTAATAGACGAATGTATATGTAACGTTCACCTGCTGCAAAGCGCATTTTGCGAACGACATATGCCTAAACTTTCAGCGCTCAGTACAAAAATAAGATAAAATTTTAGGGTAACGTTTACCTAGATTTTCTGTAAAAAAGATAACATAGAAAACTCTAGCCTGTCAAGTGATAAGATCTAGAGCCTTTAATAGAAGTTTTAGCGGCCTCTAAAGCAATTTTACTTGACAATAGAGGGAAAAACATGGTACGATGAAGAAAATAAGCTAGGTTAACGATTACTTTAGTGAAGAGGATATGCTGTTGGCCCAGAGGCAATCTAAGCGTTTAACTATAACGCAAATCGCGAAAGAGGCTGGAGTCTCAACCACGACAGTATCTAAGGTACTCAATCAGCTTCCCGGGGTAGGAGAGCAGACCCGAGCCCGTATTCAGGCAATGATCGAGCAGCACGATTATGTGCAGAATCATGCCGCGCGGCATCTGCGTAAAGGGCAGAGCGGTTTGATAGATCTGGTGATTATGCGCCTGGAAGGGGGATATGATATTGGTATCATGAAAGGGGTGCAAGAGGTATTAGAAGAGAGTGGGCACCGCCTTGTTATATCTACGACCAATGAAGATGAGGATATAGAGCGTCGCTGGTTACGTCGCATCCAGGACCAGGCTACCGATGGCGTCTTGCTCTTGCTTCCCTATGAGCGCATTGGTATCGCAGATACGTTGATGGCTCATAATATTCCTGTAATTGCCATTGGAGATCGTAACGAGCCGACCACAGCCTATCCTACGATTGGCTCGACTATCTGGTTGGGAGGCTATACTGCCACCGAATACCTGATTTCCCTGGGGCATCGCCGCATCGGGATTATCACCGGTCCTCTTCATCTGACTACCTCACGAGCACGCCTGGCTGGCTATCGTGAAGCCCTGGAGCGCGCAAATATTCCCGTTGATCCTACGCTTATCTGTGAAGGTAATTATCTCCTGGGAGATGGAGTCCAACAAACGTTTGCACTTCTTAAGCATCCCGACCCCCCCACAGCAATTTTTGCGGGGAATGATGCACAGGCAGCAGGAGTCTATCAGGCCTTGTACCAGCACAATATTCGTATCCCCGACTTAATGAGCGTAATTGGCTTCGATGACGTGACATATGCAGCTCAGATGTCTCCTCCTCTAACGACGATTCATCAGCCACTGGTTGAGATGGGGAAGATGGCGGCAAATTTGTTGCTACGCCTGATTGCGGGACAAACGCTTGAATCAAATCATGTTGAGCTCTCAACATCGCTTGTGCTAAGAACATCATGTGCTCCCCCACGCCAGGAGTCGCTTCCTATATAGTTCTCGCACTAAATGCGCTAGGAGTCGCCAGGTCGCAAGACGCGGCCTGACGAGAGGTTACTGAGCTGTTGGGCTATTCTTTCCACCATGTATCGAAAGGAGTAACCGGCTCGTGCCGTTTATGCTCAGTACGCTGGTAGCGGTGCTCAATATTTTGGGCAACCTCAGATGGAACTTCCTTGCCTGAAAGATAGGCATCTATCATTTCATAGCTTGTACCCAGCTCGTCCTCATCAAGCCGCCCCGGATTCTGATCAAGAAGATCGGCTGTAGGCAGCTTTGTATAAATCTGTTCTGGCGCGCCAAGATGTTGCAGAAGCAAGCGGCCTTGCTGCTTATTCAGCCCAGTGAGCGGAGTTAGATCTACTCCTCCATCGCCATATTTTGTGAAGAAGCCTACTACCGCTTCTGCCGCATGGTCGGTGCCTACAACCAGAACATTAAACTGATGGGCAATGCGGTACTGAACAGTCATACGTTCCTGGGCTTTTTGATTCCCTTTATTATAGTCGGTCATCTTCAAGCCAGTGCCCTGCTCAAAGGCGGCAACCGCTCCGTCTACTGCTGGCTGAACATTGATAATATAGCTTCTATCAGGGCGAATGAACTGGAGTGCACGCTGAGCATCCTCTTCATCTTTCTGGGCCCCGTAAGGGAGGCGAAGGGCAATAAATTGATACTCTTTTCCTGTTTGCTGACGTAGTTCCTCTACCGCGATCTGGCACAAGCGCCCGGCAAGACTTGAGTCTTGTCCCCCTGAAATACCTAGCACAAAACCGTTCATCCCTGCATTGAGCGCATACTCTTTCAGGAAATTTACGCGAAAGCGTACCTCTTCTGCGGGATCTATTGCATCTTTTGCATGCAGCGCTTCAATGATTTGTTTTTGTTTCTGGCCTGTCATAAGAAAAGCCCTTTCCTCCTGCTGTAAATAGTTGTAGACAACTCTCTTCATTATATACGTAGTTGGCGTGTTATAACAGCAGTTGCAATGTATTGTAGATGGCATAAACACGTTTCTGTCGCAAATTTGGACAAAGCTCGTTGTTAGGAGACCGGCATCTTTGGAAACTTCTTTACTGGAGGTTGCAGAGATAAAGGCGTCTGATATTTTTGCTGCCGATATTGCTGCAGACGAGAGAGATGTGCTATAGTATCTAATATCTTCTATAATTATACGCTCAGTTCGGCTAACTGCTCTGACTAAGAGAAAATGTGGAATAGAGCATGGGGATTCTTCTCTCTCCTCTCTATGATCCGGCAAAAGTAGCTGAAATGGGCTAGAGGCGAATAGCAGCTCGTTGCCGGAGAACGCAGTGAAAGTCTATACCGAACTGATCTAGAGCTTCGCTTGTCAAAATTGTTGCTTGCCCGTTGAGCAAAACGTCTTTTCCACCTGTGCTGCATACTTTTGCACACCGGTTAGATGTTATGTGCTCATTTTCCCTCGGGGACCTCCTCTTCCTTCTGTTAGCCTGTGTACAGTGTGAAGGCGTCGTAGATTATCCATTCTTGCAGATCTTGTGTATGGTATCCAGGTCTGCAGTGATGGCGTCAGGAAGAAGGAATGAGAAAAAATGTCTAAATGGATGTCGATTCCCGAAGAATTTCTGGCAGAGCTTGAAAGCTTGCAGACAAACGAGAAATCCACCTTATCGCCAGCATTTAAGGAATTCCTGCAGAGGGCCGCGCAGCGACGAACCGTGCAGGAAGCAGCTCGCAAGGCATCAAGCGAAGCTAGTTATTGGCAAACCCTCAGGCCATCTATGATCAGGGAGTTTGCTAAAGGGGCTTCTTACTGGACCAGTGTTGATCTTCTGGATGGGGATCTATGGGGAGGAACAATTCGTGTAGCCCTGGAAGGCTTTGGCATCAAAGTTAACCGTTTTCCCGTTGGGCGTGCTCAGCATGCAATTAATGTGCTGAGCGGAGAAGAGGCAACTGCACCCTATGTTCTTCTTGCCATGCATGGAGATTACGATCAACTGCTTTTGCCGGCTTTAGCTCCAGAAATTGAGGCGACGGAGCGCTTCCATGGCGCTCTAACTCCGCAGGATCTTCACTCCTTCGTTGATCTTCCCGGACGAATTGTGATCAGCCTGGGCTGCGAAACCGGAACCCCTAACCTGGCTCGTGCCTTTCTCGATCATGGATGCATTGCTTATATCGGTCCTGAAGGGGCACCCTTTGGTTACGCAAGTATGTTTGTCCCGATATTCTTATTCTACGAATTGACCGAAGGCCGCTCGCTGGCGGAAGCTGTCGAAAGGCTGCGTAAGCATGACCAGGAGTTGGCGATGTGGCGCATCTTTAAGTAACAGTTGCCCATGAGAGGCAGCCAAACTTCTTATAGCCATCGTGTATTCAGCTGGAATTGTTGGGGCAATCCATGACAATATGAGGCAAGAGATTGTCGCCATTAGGTGTTCTCTCACATGTAAGTGTTGCCTTTGCCTCAGGGGGCGGGAAGTTCTCAAAACTTCCCGCCGTATATCTCTTTCGGGCAGATCAATACTTTACATTTTTCATGTATGCTAGACTAGCGTATGACATCATGGCGATAGGAACCGTGTTCTATCTCGTGAAGCACAGAAGCCTCTTTGGGCTTCCAGCCCAAAAGCTGACGACTCTTGAATCCTCTTACGCGACTATTAGAGCCAAGGGCAAAAACTGCTGGCTCCGTTCCCCATTCCTGAATAGCTTCTTCAAGGGACCAGCTCGCTGTCTTTCCTGATAGTCCAGGTAAATGACTGAGAGCATTTGCAAGAGCTTTCATCGTAACCTCACCATTTTCGGCATAGAAGAAAGAGCCAACTGGAGCTTTCTCCAATGCGAGCAAGTAAAGTCTTGTAACATCATCAATATGGACTGTAGACCAGGTATTTAAACCTCGCCCAATGTAACTGACGATTCCACTCTTCCTGGCTTGATTGAGGAGTAGAGGGATCTGGATACTCTCGGAGTGGATACCTCGGCCGCGCCCATAAATGAGGCTCAGGCACAGAACAACTGAATGCACACACTTTTGTGCCGCATCAAGCACCATTCGATCAATAGCGATACGGCCTGCTTTCTCTGGAACAGGATGCATGACACTATCTTCGCTAAATATCTGGTTTCCTGGCTCGCCTGCAGCTTTATCTCCCACAATGCTGGAACCGCTGGTCTGGATAAATAGCTTTCCAGACCCTTCAAGTGCAGGTAGTAGTGCCTCCACCGCGCTAGCGTTATCAGAGTCGGCAGCATTGATTACGGCGTCAACCTGCTTAGCAGCAGTGGCCAGCAGGTCCTTGTCTTCAAGATTCCCTAAAAGGGGCTCGATTCCGCGCTCTTGTAATTGCTCTGCGCGTTCCGGTGAGCGCGTGAGCCCAATGATGTGGTGACCTCTGGCTACAAGTTTCTCGGCCACCGAACCTCCAATATAGCCGGTGGCTCCTGTTAAGAATATCTTCATATATTTCCTCTTTCACCCGTAACTATTAACTGTAGGAAGCTGACTACATCTCAGTTGGGAGCATAAACAGGCATATCTCACCCTCGACCTTTCGGCCTCCAATTCGCTGCGCATAATTGATACGAGGAACTGTACCATGAATACTTTACTAATAGAAGTACTGATAAAAAAGTGGTATACTGACAAAAAAGTAAATATTGGTGAAACTATACTTGACGTTAAGGACTGAGCATATGGGAGAGAACTCTTCGTTAGAACGCACCGAGTCCGGAGATCTGACGCCTTTGTACGGAACATATCGGGGCTTGGATTTAGTGTCTGATAAATGGACAGTACGTGTGGTCTATGAGCTTCGGCCGGGAGGTCGGCGCTTAAGTGATTTGCAGCGCGCCGTTAAGGGGATCTCGCAAAGGATGTTGATCCACACATTGAGAAACCTTGAACGCAATGGTCTGGTTAAGCGCACTGTCTATCCTGTTGTTCCGCCAAAGGTGGAGTATTATCTCACCCCGCTTGGTAAGACCCTGATGAATCCTCTCCTGTCGCTCTGCGCCTGGACCAATGAACATATCGAGGAGATGGAAAAGGCCCGTGAGCAATATGACAAAGAAACTGAGGAAGTGTCGATAAATGGGGAATAGCCGCTAGATCTCGTGCCCTGATATGAGGAGGATGCACGCGATTCCCCAGTAGCTTGAAGTCAGCATCATCTGGCTTGATGAGCCCCTTCGCCGACATGGTTTTGGTCGGCAGTTAATGGAGGAAGCAGAGCGCGAAGCACGTCAGCGCGGTTGTCATTACGCTCGCGTTGCTACCTCAGACTTTCAAGCCCCCGCATTTTATCAAAAGTTGGGATATAGCCTCTATGGAACGCTCGAAAATTGCCCGCCAGGCGAAACCGTCTTTTACCTGTGGAAAAATCTTGATCAGCACGACCCTGATTGAGCGTTTTTAGGAACTGGTCAGAAGAGATCTCTCGTTTTTTTGCGCACAAGGGGCACGTTGCTCTGCTTTTCCCTCCCTGCTCCGATATCAATCAACTTCGGTTGAAGAGCGATCAAGCGGGGGATGCAGGAGGGGTTCCACATGGAACCTCTTTTCAATGGATGTGCTATGGCTTTGTTGACCTCTTGAAAGAGAATGGAGATCAAGGCAGAAGCAGGCCCCAGTAGAGTGCCCACAGCACAAACAGGGCGCCGCCAACCAGTAAGAGACCCAGCCGAAGCCGCTCGCTGCCATTCATCTTTTCCCTCGCTTGATGCCAAACTACTGCTGTCCAGACAAGCGCACCGACAACGACGAGAGAGGCCGCTTGCAGCAGCAACCACGGGAGCGGCCTCCCGGCGAGAACTGGACCAACTGGCGCCACGTTGGTATTTTCCGAAGAGATCATCAGGGAGATCAAGTACGGGAAGAAGCTGAGGATCACCACTGTGCCAGCACTAGCGAGCAGCCGTGCCGGCGAACCTGCAACAGCTTTCTGGGAACTGCCACGCAGCCGTCGCACCAGAGCTACCAGTGGATAGGTAGCAAACGCTATGATGAGCACAGCGACCACAGCGCATTGGAGCCAAAGCGATTCCCACCACATCAGCGGAGGCACTGCGACACTCTGCCACGCCTGCGGCGGCGGAGCGGGAGCGTCGGCAGTGGGCAACTGGCCGCTCGTTACTGCGTGGACGAAGGCTCCGACGAGCTGGGCATAGCCACTTGCCAATGCTGGCAGAGGAGACACCCCACCATCCCGGCTCACGTGTATGGAGTGACTGGCGTTCTTGAAGAAGCGGAATGCGTAGTGCGTGTTCCCGCCTTGCTGGAGGGCGTGAGCGAAGAGTGGGGGGTTCTCTCCTGGGGCAGTAGACCGATCATCGCTGCCCCAGATACCCAGCAGAGGTTGCCGCAGAGACGAGAGGGCGGCTATGGGATCATAGTAGGCCTCTGAAAAGAGCGCAGCCGCCGCCACCAGGCGAAACATAGTAGGTTCGGTGTGGTCAAGCAGTGATCCAGACACGCCTGCATGATGCAAGGTGTCGCCCACCGACCAGGTTTCCTGTTGGAGCGGGATCATCGCGTTGGCGCCCACCACGATGACGAAGGCGATGTTGGCAGAACGGGACGCCGCCAGTGGAGCGACCCAGCCTCCCTCGCTCAATCCCCAGATACCCACCTTCTGCGGGTTTACCCCCTGATGGGCACGCAGGGCCTGCACGGCAGCAAGAGCATCATCGGCCAGTTGGGAGTAGTTCCGTTGATTGATGGAGTAGCCCACCGAGCGCTTATCGTAGATCAGGATGGAGAGGCCCTGCTGGGCGAAGGCTATCGCCTCTGGCAGCCGCTCGGTGCGCAATCCTAGACCAGAGCCGGTCACCAGCACAATACCAGGTCTGCCCATCGGGGCATGGACCGGCTCGACAATTGACCCGTGCAGTGTGAGTCCGCCGCTGCCCTGGAAGCGAACCTCCACTGAGGTCAGATCAGGAGGAAGCTTAAGGACGGGAGATGCCGCAGCCTGCACGGAGGCGGCAGGTAAGCATGCCAGACTCAAGGAAAGACAAGCTATGAGCAGAACTAGAGAGGCCAGGAGTAGGTGTGCAGGGTGCGCCAATCCCCTGCGAGAAGAATGGAGCTTCATAGACAAAAATCCTTTTTCAGAATAGTATTTCTATAGAGAAGCAATAATTTTTAATCTGCTAGAAGGTTAATTCCTCATTATTGCTACAGTATGTCAAAAGTGTCACAAAAGTGTACCCATCCGCCAACCAAAGCAATCTTGCCAACAGTGGCGCAGCCTTGCGCTCTCCAGCCCATCCCCTGATCTGGTTCCTTCATAATCGACAGTTTTCTGACATACCTCCTGGCCGGTTGACATATAGCTCCGCACATACGCTTGACCGTATCAAAACGTATGTCAAATGAAAAGCTGGTAAGGTTGCAATGCTCATTAGCTTGTGCCATACCAGCTTTTCGCATCTTCCTGTCTCCGGGATCGCTATTGCCAGCCTCTCATCAGCTAAGCGATTAACTCCTTCGCAAAGAGGCGCAACAGATCAAGATTCAAGACATCGGGGAAGCGGAGAATGACTTCCTGAACGCCGGCTTCCTCCAGCTCGCTCAGACGTTTGCGCAGTGTGGTCGGGCTACCAACCAGGGAGCTCGCCATAATGGCGGCGCGACCAGGTAAGCCAGCCGGGAGTTTTGCCTCAGCCTGCTCATTGGTCTCGCCGATCATACAGGAAAGCGTCACCGTGCGGCGAATACTCTCATAATCGCGCCCTACGGTTTCACAGTGCTTTCTCAAGACATCAAACTTGTGCCGAATGGTTTCTAGAGTGCCGCCTACATTGCAAGCATCGCCATACTGCGCGACAAGCTTGAGGGTGACTTGTTCGCCGCCCCCGCCAATCAGCAGAGGAATATGTGGCTTTTGCACGCCTTTGGGCTGATTGATCGCGCCGCGCACCTGGTAGTATTTCCCTTCGAAGACAGCTTCTTCTTGCGTCCACATGGCCAGGATCACTTGCAGCGCCTCGCGCAATTGACGCAGACGAGCGGGAGCTTCAGGATAGTCGTATCCATAGGCGCGATACTCTTGTTCGAGCGCTCCCGCCCCAATCCCAAAGTCCAGCCGTCCGTGCGAGAGCACATCGACGGTACTTGCCATTTTGGCCAGGAGTGCAGGATTGCGGTAGCCATTGCAGGTCACCATCTGGCCAATGCGGATTCGCTGGGTGCTGCGCGCAAGAGCTGCGGCCGAGGTCCAGCATTCAAAGGTCATTTCCTGTGATGGCTTTGGAAAGGTATGGAAATGATCGACAAGCCAGACAGAATCAAAGCCTACCTCCTCGGCGACCTGAGCTACCTGCGCCATAGTTTCAAACGCTTCGATCGGATCTTTCAGATGCGCCAGCTCCATGGTCCAGCCTTGCGGCAGCGAGAGGCCAAATTTCAGAGACATAGATACCTCCTTCGATCAAGCATGATAGTAGTCAGCGAGCGCGGTGAAGGCGGCCTTAGGTTCCCAGGGCATATCGGGATAGGTCTCCCCAGTGCGATTCTCAAGGACCTTGACCACTCCCCAGCTTGCCATGTCGAAGTCTTCGTGGGGGTTGCTGCGGTGCGGCCAGCCATAGCAAACGAAGGTGCAGGCAAAGGCGGCATCAACGCCTTCAGCTGTGAAGATGTCAAGTAGCTCGCGCAGATAGGTAGCCTGCACCTGCTCATCGCGGATGTAGTCGCCCTTGAGGCGGACCGGCGTGCTCCCGTCGAACTCGATCATCTCACCACCACCGCGACCGCCGTGATCAGCCGCTCCACGGTGGGTGGTGCAGCCGAATTCGGTGATTGCAACCGGCTTGCCTTGCGCAACCAATGTGCGCACACCCTGCTGAAAGATATGGGCGATCTCCTTCGAGCGGTGAAGATCGACCGAAACGATATCGAACGGCGTCCAGTCGATGCCCTCTAGCGGGATGGAGGCATAGGTGACTTTGCCGCCGAATCGCTCGCGGACCGTGGCCACGGCTCTGGCCAGGAACTCATTAATGCGTGCGGGTAGCCCGGCCATGCTCTGAAGGGTTTCCGGCTGACGCTTGAGCAGATTAGTGACTCGCTCTTCAAGGCTATCGCCGGGCAGGAAGCCTGTATTGAACAGGCTCAGCTCGGCACCGGTGACGAATACGACTTCGGCTCCCTGGCGGCGGATGCGCTCGGCACGCTCGGCGGCGTCGGCCAGCAGGTTGAGCATCGCCTCGGGGCCGAACTGCTGAGTGAACGGCGAGAACCAGACTTCCAGGCCCAGATCGGCCGCGTGACGCGCCGCAAATTCGAGCCGGTCCAGCTCGTCGCCAAACAGGCGCACCGCTGTACAATGCAGGTCGTCGCGAATGATCTGTAACTCGCGCCTAACGATTTCGTGGTCGAACGGCCTGCGGGTCTCACCATCGGCACTGAAGCCGGTGTCGTAACCGATCCCTCTGGCCCGCAGAGAGCGTTTATGCCGCACAACTGATTGGGTATTATTAAGACTCATCCATGTTTTCCTTTCGAGTACTTTTTGACTCTAGACAAGAAGTCATGGAAAAAAGACAAACGAATATCAGGACATACTGTCGCCAAATCGCTGTTTCCTTTAATCCACGAAGCAAATTGTTCTGCTACTCTTTTAATGAATAAAAAATTCTTTCATTGAAAAATATACCCCTTCAATCCATCTTTGTCAAGCAATTTTTGTGAGCGTCGTACCTGGGTGGAGAATACTTCTCCACTTGCCTGCTTGGGAGTGGAAATCTAAAAGCAAGCTATTCTGAAATGGACAGAGAACTCGCTATCTGTTAAAAGGTGCAGGTTCTTCAATTCAAGCATAACTCTACAAAAATGCTGGTTATCGCATATATGGACAAAATTATCCGAGAAAAGTTGACGCGGGACTATAAACGCCACAGAAGCTATCTGACTGCTTGCGCTTCAATTGGAAAGAAGCTGAGAGCGAACTTGCCAGGGCTTACGGAAATTGGCAGTGGGAAAGTAATAGTATATGCTACTATTGTATAGAAATGATGAATATAGCGTGGAAACTTATCTTTCAAACTTATGTTGCTTTCGAAGGAGGTATCCTGATGTCTGAAGCAAAGGCGAGGAAACTCGCTTCGTATAGTCTGAACCTGTGTGCTGACTATTATCAAATACATATTGAGGACGAAGAGTTTGACGACGATTTTCCTGATGATTGGGGCAATCAATTAGTCACCAATAAGATAGCCGTAGCGCCTGGGATTGTTGGCGTTGGCACCGCTCGTAACATGACAGTCCCTATCCAGCTTGATCTCCTGGACAGGGGCTCTGAAGATGAATTTGATTCCTGGGATCATGTTGTGGAGGCGAGTTTGGATGTACCATCGGGCAAGATAGCGATTCTTGGGTGCACTGCTTATTTCCCTGATGCCACGCGAATCTCGGTCAAGCCAGGAAGTTATCGAGTGCGTATTTACTCCAGGGGATTGGCAGGCCTGAGTAAAGATGGCCTTGAAGGCGATGATTATTATCACATAGTTATCTGGTCTCAGGCGTACAGCCCTACCAGTGTTTTGAAACGCTGGTCGGCCAGTTGATTCCGGCAAAGTCTGTACAAAGAGGGCTTGACTTTCGGAACAGACTGGTCTATTCTTCTTGTATGAAGAAGGCAAATACCAGGCAACATCTGCTGGAAGTTGGCAAACAATTAATCTGGGAAAAGGGCTATACCGCGACCGGCATCCAGGACGTGTTGCATGCGGCAGGCGTGCCCAAGGGCTCTTTTTATCACTACTTCGCGAGCAAGGACGCCTTTGTGCTGGCAGCCCTGGAGAGCTATATGCAGGAGTATGATACGTATGTTGGGCATTATCTTGAGGATGAAACGCATACTCCCCTGGAGCGCTTGCAGCTCTTCTTTGAGGCTGCGGGCCGCTGGTATGCGTCATTGCTCTCCTATCGCGGCTGTATGGTTGGGAACCTGAGCCAGGAACTTGCAGCCTACAACGAGCCTTTTCGGGCCAGGTTACAGGACGCGCTTACGCATTTGCGCTTAAGAATTCAGCGCTGCATAGCACAGGCTCAGGCAAGCGGAGAACTTTCGCCTACGCTAGAGGTTGAACAGACTGCTGACTTTTGCTTAAACAGCCTACATGGAGCGCTGTTGCGCATGAAAGTTGAGCAGGACCCCGCTCCGCTCCATACCTTTTTGCGCATTCTCTTTGAACGTGTACTCACGAGATGAGAGAGCTTTCTCTCCAGAACGCAGTTTTTTTGTTACCTTAAAGTAGACCGGTCTATTAGAAAGTGAGCAAAAAATTTATGACTGAGATATCATCGCCGGATCAGCGGCTCAAACAAATCATGGCAACAGACGCACCATTGTCCCAAAAGCTTGCGCAGGTTCTCGCTATGGGGAAGCAAATGGTGCCTGCCGAGCTCTTGCAGCAGTTACTGAGTCCTGTCGAGATGCTCAGGGCCAACAAGGCGGCTGAGCGGGCTCTCCAGGAAGGCGAAAAGGTCCCGGACTTTACGCTACCCGATGCCCTTGGCAATTCCGTGACACTTACACAGTTGCTCGGACAGGGACCCGTTGTTATTACCTTCTATCGAGGCTCCTGGTGTCCGTACTGCAATATACAGCTCCATGCCTATCAGCAGGTTCTCCCCCAGCTTAAAGAACTAGGTGCCTCGCTGGTAGCCATTTCTCCCCAGACGCCGGATCAGAGCCTCTCGCTCGCCGAAAAGCAGGCGCTAACCTTTGCGGTTTTAAGCGATGCTGGCAATCGGGTTGCGCGCAAGTTTGGGCTTGTCTTTACGATTGATGAGGCGGTGCGCGCTGCCTACAGGCAGATCAACGCGGATCTCTCAGCTTTCAATGGCGATGGCTCGTGGGAATTGCCGATGGCAGGTACATTTCTTGTAGATCGGGATGGAACCATCCGGCTGGCCTTTGTCGATCCCGACTATACGCGCCGTCTTGAACCATCCATCATCATTGCCAGCCTCAAAAAGTTAAGGAATGCACAGAGCTCATAAGTCGTAAAACTCAACCCGGAGGCACATATATGTGCCTCCGCTGAATGGAGCCAGTTTCTTGTGTCTTTTCCCGCCGCAAACATGGCGACAGAGTGAGTCTTAAGCGCTCCTCATGCGCTATGTTTTATGTCCCCAATTTGAGCTTGTACGCTTTGTCCGTGGGCAGAGTGACTGCGGGAGAGATAGGGCCTGGTGCGAAGTGCTTCGATTAGATAGCTTGACACATCGCGGACATACATATATCCTTCTAGGGAAGAGGAGGAGTATGACGTGTCAAGCTCTAAGACGATCTATGATGTGGCCGCTCTGGCTGGCGTGAGCATCTCTACTGTGTCGTTAGCTCTCAATTCCCCGGCGCGAGTCAGCGCAGAGACGAGGCGCAAAGTTCTGGAGGCTGTAGATGCGCTTGGTTTTGCTCCTAAGCCGGAAGCCGTGGCCAAAGCGCGTCGAGGCGTAGGGCGCATAGGCGTCATCGCGCCATATACCTCTTACCCGTCAGTTGCTCAACGCCTGAACGGGATTCTGCGCTTCGTCAGTCACCGTCCCCTGGAGATCGTTTTATTTGACCAGGTATCGGCGGCACAGAGCTCCTCACCTCTACTAGCAAGCCTGCCCATTACGGGGCGCCTGGATGGTCTCATAGTGATCAGCCTGCCGCTAGATGAGGTCGTTGCTAAGCGCCTTACCACTCTGCGACTACCTACAGTGCTCATCGATGTGCGTTATCCCGGCTTCGATGCCATCCTGACCTCCGACTCGCTTGGTGGCCGGCTCGTGGCCGAGCATTTGATAGCTCAAGGCCATTGCCACTTTGCTTTTCTTGGCGAGACTCAGCAATCTTCCCTCTATGTCTCCCCAGCCCAACAAAGACTCATAGGCTATCGTAGCGCATTGCAAGAAGCTGGCTATTCCCTTGCAGAGGATGATGTACGCTTCACTCTGCACGGAGTAGAGCCAGCTATGAATATGGCAATGGAGCTGTTGGCCCAGGAGAAACGGCCAACGGCTGTTTTTGCCAGCTCCGATACCCTGGCCGCCGGCGTGCTGAGGGCGGCGCGCAAACTGGGACTCAGTGTTCCAGACGAGGTTGCTATTGTTGGCTTCGATGATGGTGAACTGGCTGAAGCTCTGGATCTCACCACCGTGCGCCAACCTCTGGAGGAAACCGGCCGGGCGGCTATGGAGCGATTACTCCAACAGCTTGAGAAGCCCACCACAACTCGTGAAGTGATGCTAAACTTAGAGTTAGTCAAGCGCGCTACAGGCTAGCGAAAGCCCATGCGTAGAGTTGGACCATTAGGCACTCAGCGCATTCAGCTAAGCGGTAGTAATGACTCGGGATCGTGAGCGAGCACTGATCTTCCACCATCGACAGGCACGGTGGCTCCGTTGATAAAACTTGCCTCGGCTGAGAGTAGGTAGACTATAGCTGCGGCAACCTCCTGGGCGCGCGCAATCCGGCCCGGTGGATGGAGCAGGCGCATTTCTTGTTCGATTCGTGCGCTAACCTCGGGCTCCTGCTGCTGAAGAAATTCTTTGTAGCGCTCAGTCTCCACCGAACCAGGGGCAACAGCGTTAACGCGTATGCCGTGGGGAGCGTACTCTACAGCTAGCGCACGCGTTAGCCCTTCAATGGCAGCCTTGGCGGTCACATAAGGAGTGCAGCCGGGAACAGCTTGCCTGGCCTGGTGTGAGGAGAGATTTACAATTGCTCCCGGCGTTCCTGCCGCCAGGAAACGGCGAATGGCGCTCTGACACCCGGCGATAACGGGACTAAGATTTAGCGAGATCAGGTCCAGCATTTCGTGGGCGGAGACTGCGTGGAGCGAAGCGTCACGGAATAAAGCAGCATTATTGACCCAACCTGAAAAAGCGCCTGCTGACTGGGCGAGATCCGCCGCTTGCTCCGTAACTGTATTATCGCTAGCATCGCCAATCAAGGCAAGCACGCGCTGCCCTGCTGGATGCTCATCTATCCAGGTTAGCGCTTCTGGGCTGCGTTCGATCACGACGACGCAGTTGGGGCCATCCAGAAGCCTCTCGACAACAGCCCTGCCGATACCTTGACCGCCTCCTGTAACTACATAAGAACTGATCATATGTGCCTCCAATTGAGATGTGCTAGCTTGTCACTTCTTCTTCATACGCTTTCCCTCCAATCTTCTCTTCAGAGCATACATAACTATCTATGCTATGTCAAGTGCTTTGTTCGAAGCACTTCGAAAACATTGAATAGAAAAAATATTTTGCCAGCATTTCGCGTGGGCTAAGGAGCAGTGCTAGCGCTCATGTCATCCTGCATAGTTTTTTTGAATGTTCTGGCCAGACTTTGCACTGCCAGGTTGATTTGCTGGGCATTGAAGGCCGTGTAGCCTAACAGTAATGCCCGAGAGTTGAGTGCGCGCTGTGAGTAGGCCGAGAGAGGCGGAACGATTATCCCTTGCTGTGCTGCAGCCCGTGAGATCTGGGTTTCGTTAAGGCCTTCAGCAAGATTTCCCACGAGATGCATGCCAGCTTCAGACGGAGCGACCGCGAGTAAGCCCGCCAACTCGCGCCTGACAGCTTCTATCAGCAGTGTCTGACGCTCTTCATAGAGGGTGCGCATTCGCCTGAGATGGCGCGAAAAATGGCCCTGGCTCATAAAATCGGTTAATACGAGCTGATCGATGATTGGTGGTTGGCGATCCATGAGCTTGCGTGCAGCCACAAATGCCTCTACGAGATCAGAAGGCACAATCAAGTAGCCCAGGCGCAGGCCTGGGAAAAGCACTTTGCTTAACGTACCGATATAGATAACCCTACCCGTTGCGTCAAGCCCTTGTAAAGAGGGAAGCGGACGACCCGTGTAGCGATATTCGCTCTCATAATCATCTTCGAGAATCCAGGCTCCAACCTGATTGGCCCAGCTTAAGAGCGCCAGCCGGCGTGGCAAGCTTGTGGTCACCCCAAGAGGAAATTGATGTGAAGGGGTTACATAAGCTAAGCTGGCATGTTTGCCTAAATGAATGCCCTGCGCTATGTCGAGTCCCTGCTCATCGACCGGCACGGCAATAACTTGTGCCGCTGCACCAAGCAAAGCCCCGCGGGCTCCAGGATAGCCGGGATCTTCCATCCAGATAGCATCGCCAGGATCAAGCAATAAACGCGCTGCCAACTCAATAGCTTGCTGAGAGCCAGCTACAACTATAACCTGTTCAGCAACGCATTGAACGCCTCGTGCCGCTCGTACATAAGTTGCGATCTGCTCACGTAAGGGCAGAAATCCCGCGGGATCTGAATAGCCTAACAGTTCTGCTGGAAAGCGGTTCCAGCGCTTCGTCAGCAGACGCCTCCAGATGGTGTAGGGAAACTGATCGAGGGCTGGCAGGCCCGGCCGAAATGCACTAACCGCCCCTCCACTTTCCAGGAACTGGGGCATAACCATACTGTTTGCCAGGACAGCTCCTCGCCGCGAGAGCTTACGTTTTTGCTCTTCAGCAGGCGCAAGAGGAGCTGTTTTATCGGGTAGCTCAAGTAGACTATCCGGCAAGACATCGGTGACATACGTCCCACTACCTTCTTGGCCATAAATATAACCTTCAGCTAGCAACTGCTCGAAGGCAGTGAGAACCGTAAAACGCGAAATCCCTAAATTCCTGGCGCAGAGCCGCGTAGATGGCAGCTTTGTGCCTGCCGCCAGTTTGCCTGAAAGGATGGTCTGGCGTATGGCATCAGCCAATTGGCGATAGAGAGGAATAGGCGATGAAGGATCGAGCGCGAGCGCGAAGAAGAGGGGATGTAGCGCTTCTTTGATCATACTGAGATCTCCCATTGGTTTGAACAGTCAAAAGGGAAGTGGTATGGCCAGCTTAACAGAAAGTGGTGCTTGTGGCAAGATCACTTTTCGCGGAAAATAGCAACCATCCTGGCAGTGAAGCATTAGACAGATTATCCCGGAACATCGATAGCGTGGTTGTACCGAGTAAGGAGCATGAGATGGACGGAGAAAGTAAAAGAAACGGCATATATTGGCTTATGGTGTATACACTTTTTATCGTGATGGTAGGGCCAAATCTGCCCTCGCCCCTCTACGAGATCTATAGGAAACTCTGGCACCTCTCGACAGGAACGATCTCTTTACTCTTTGCCACCTATCCCCTGGCCCTCATACCTTCCCTTATGCTTGCGGGTCCGCTTTCTGACCGTATAGGACGCCGTAGGCTGATTATTCCCAGCCTCCTTATGCTTATGCTAGGAAGCATCTGCTTTGCCTCTGCACATACCGTTGTCTGGTTGTTTGTGGCACGGGCTTTTCAAGGCATCGCAGTCGGAAGCGCCATCGCTACGTTAACTGCTTATCTTGTAGAGTTGCATCCGCGCCAGCAGCATAATGCAGCAACGGTACATGCTTCGTTGGCCGTCGCCTCGGGTGGCGCTGTTGGGCCATTGTTGGCAGGAATGCTGGCTCAATTTACTTTCCAGCCGATTGTCATGCCCTATCTTGTCCATCTCGGGCTTCTCGGGCCTGCATTTCTTGCGGCCTGGAGCATGCCTGAGACTGTGGCAAAACGCAGCGAGAATAGGCGGCGTTATTTCCCATCCTGGCACTTGCTGAGCTCACTACGCGCTACATTTGTTCCTGGCAGCATTGCAGCCTTTCTTGCCTGGTCGGTGATTGCTCTCTTTGTTGCTCTGGCGCCAACGTATGTAGGGCTTCTGCTGCATATAAATGCGCTCATAATGACGGGGAGCATCGTATTTCTCCTGCTTGGCGCTTCTGCGGCCACCCAGGTACTCTTACGGAACCTTTATGCCCCACGCGCGATTTTTTATGGGATTGCCTTCCTCCTGCCTGGTCTTGGCTGTGTCGTGGCTGCCGTCCCATTGCACGCTCCTGGTCTCTTGCTGCTTGGCATGGTTATAAATGGAATTGGCCATGGATTAACCTGGATGGGGAGCCTCGCCCTGGTAACACTTAGCGCTCCTTTCTCCAGGCGGGCCGAGGTTCTGGCAGGCTTCTATGTGGCCATGTATTTAGGGGTGGCACTGCCAGTAATTGGTATTGGCTTTCTAAGCGAAGCCATTGGCCTGTACGGAGCTTTCCTGGTATTTGCTGGCGCAGTGTGGATACTGGGCATAGGACTTCTGCTTCTTCTTAAGCGCGTTTCTTTACGCTCGCTGGCCTCGCCTGGCAACCAGGGGTAAGTAGAACAAGGTGTGCTTGAGTTCGGCAATAGAGCAAATATTTCCCAGCAAGCGCCTTCCTAAGAGCCTTGACATCCCTTTTCACCTGGATTATACTTCATATATATGAAAGATATATACATGTGAAATATATAGGTGTGAAGTTATGGGTAAAGAGAACAAAAGCAAATATGCCCTGCTGGGCATGCTCAGCCTGCTGCCTATGTCGGGCTATGATCTTAAGAAGGCCATTGAAGGCGGTCTGGGTCATTTCTGGCAAGAGAACTATGCCCAGATCTATCCTATGCTCAAGCAACTCCAGGCCGAAGGCTTGACCATATCGCATAGCGAGAAGCAAGAAGGCAAACCTGAGCGTCGCATCTATGCCTTAACCGACAAGGGACGAGAGGAACTACGCCGCTGGCTGGCTGGCCCTGTTGAGCATCAGGTCATCCGCAACGAACTTTTACTCAAGTTATTCTTTGGCACTCAGGTTCCTCTTCCCGCGAGCATCGAGCACGTACGTGAATATCGAGAAAAGTATATACAGCTTTTGCAGATTTTTGAGCAGACTGAGGTGCAAATCAAACAAGAATATGCCACAAATCCCAATCTTCCCTACTGGCTCCTGACACTTAGCAATGGAAAATATGATGCCCAGGCAGTTATTGCCTGGTGCGATGAAGCCCTGGTTACGCTGGAAAACTTGGCCGAGCCTGAAGCAAGGGAGAAGGAATCAAGCTAGCTGGCATGGTATCTGCTTGCACCTGGCTCAGGCAGCTACGCCTAAAGCTTATCCGGATAAGAGGTTTGCCGTTATTTTTCAGTTTATGGCAATACTGACGACGATACAACGTGTAGTAATAAGGAGAAGATACCATGTCTGATACATTTGCTTCTGGCTATATGGCCCTCGATAAAGAAATTACGCTCGATGAGTTACCAATAGAAGGCACAATTCCCACCTGGCTTTCGGGCTCTCTCCTGCGTAATGGACCAGCCAAATTTGAGGTCGGACCCGACAAGTTCCGTCATTGGTTTGATGGCTTTGCGATGCTTCATCGCTTCTCTTTCCAGCATGGGCGCGTCTCTTATGCTAATAAGTTTCTGCAGAGCACAAATTACAAAGTTTCGCTGCAGGAAGGACGCATTGCCCTTGGTGGGTTTGCCACCGATCCCTGTAAAGCAATCTTTAAGGGTTCTATGACCGAGATGATTCCTAATGCCAACGTGAGTATTAACAAGGTGGCCGATGAGTTTGTCGCCATGACTGAGGTACCTATGGCCGTCAAGTTTGATCCTCACACCCTTGAAACGCTTGGCGTGACTGCCTATGAAGATCAGCTTAGTGGTCATCATGGTTCTGCGCATCCACACTACGATTTTGCCAGCCGTGCAAGCATCAGCTATATTACAGAGTTTGCGCGCGAGAGCCAGTTCAAGGTCTTCTCTATCGAAGATGGCACATATGGCCGCAAACTGATTGGCGCATATCTAGTGCAGGAGCCTGCATACATCCATAGCTTTGGTTTGTCTGAACACTACATCATTATTGCGGAATTTCCTTATCGCGTAAATCCGCTGAAATTGCTGGCTCGTGATAAACCTTTCATCGAAAATTATGAATGGCGACCCCAGGAAGGGGCGTACTTTGTGGTGATGAATCGGCAGGATGGCAGTGTGCTTGGGAGATTTAAGACCGAGGCCTTTTTTACTTTTCACCACATCAATGCCTTTGAACAAGATGGAGCCCTGTTCGTCGATCTTTCGGCCTATCCATCTCCCGCTGTTGTGAATGATATCTACCTTGAACAACTGCGGGGCAATCCACAACAGGTCGATTCAGCTTCCCGTAGTATGTTGCGACGCTATCGTATTCCCCTTGATGCTTCGGCACCTGTGACTTATGAAGTGCTTTCAGAGTACGGCATCGAGCTGCCAACCATTAACTATAAGCGCTGTAACACGCATGAATATGGGGTTGCCTATGGAGTTGGTAGCAGTAAAGAGCATCCTGAGGCTGTATCAAATCTTCTGCTGCGCGTCGATGTGCGTCGGCGCCTGACAAAGATCTGGTCACAGGAGGATTGTTATCCCGGCGAGCCCGTCCTGGTTGAGGTGCCAGGTGCGCAGGAAGAAGATGATGGGGTGATTCTCTCAGTCGTATTGAATGCGCGTAAGGGCAACTCGTTCTTGCTTATCCTTGATGCCCATACCTTTGACGAGATCGGGCGCGCAGAGGTTCCGCATCACATTCCCTTTGGTTTCCACGGCCAATTCTTCCGTAACGTACAGTAGCTATATACGTTTGCTGCCGAAAAAATTTTGATCTGCCAACAGGGCTCTTAAGCGCCTGAAAGAGCCCTGATATGTGATATAGTAAGATATAGCGTGCTTGAAATTTGTCAGCTCTCCAACATCTGAAAAGGTATTCTGTGGCGATTGAGCGAGATTAGTGTGAGCGCTTCGACGCAAGGAGCAGTTGATGAGCCAGACAGACGAGTTCCAGCCTCTTACCCCTCAACAGCTAACCCAGGCGAGTGCGATGATCGGCAAGGCTTTTTGGGCGGACCCTCTCTCTATTTATATTTATCCGCATGAAGCCGAACGAGCCCGCCGATTAGTGCTCATGTACAGCATCCCACTGCGTTACGCTTTACGCTACGGTGAAACGCTTGTGGCCTCTGGGCTTACAGGAGTGAGCTGTTGGATTTCGCCAGAATATACGAATTTGGACAATCTGCGTATGTTGCGGGTTGGTGCCCTGCGCGCTGCTTGTGGAATGGGACTCGTGGGATTATGGCGTATAAACGCTGCCGATAGCTATACAAGGAATATTCATCGGCGTTGTATCAGCGAGCCTCACTGGTATCTATGGTTGCTGGGTGTTGAGCCTGCATTACAGGGCCAGGGTCTTGGAAGCAGACTGCTGAGGGCTGGTCTGGAACGGGTTGATGCTGCTTCCTTGCCCTGTTACCTGGATACAACGAATCCTGCTAATGTAGCGTTCTATCAGAAGTTTGGCTTCAGACTGGTCCACCAGGCAACTATTCCTGATAGCAATGTTGGCGTGTGGAGCATGATTCGTTCTCCTCGGCGCATCCTCTCTCGCATTTACTAGCCATAAAAATGGGCAAGAACTAAATATTATTGAGTCTTTTTTGAGAGGTCTCTTTACTACTTGTACCTCGCCTTGATCTCTTTTGGGAGATAATACCTTGTGTGAAATTGATAACAACATCTCCTTTTTCCAAGTGGAATGGTGGAGGTGATCCATTTCGTGACGTGCTATCGTAGGCACGTATATGAAGGAAATAGAAAATATGAAGGCCATTTCGATCCATGAAAAAGAGGATGAACCTTCTTCGCATCACCGCTTACTGGTTGAAGCGGTTCAAGAAACCCTGTCTTTAGTTGCCACGTTGAAGCAAAAGACCTTTGTAGTGAAGCTAGGAGGGAGCGCGCTTGAATACCAGCGTGCTGTCTTGCAGGATCTCATCTGGCTGCATGACTTAGGTGTTAAGGTCGTTCTGGTTCATGGCGGCGGACCCTCGATTACCGCGTGGTTGCAAAAGCTACATATCCCTACCCGATTCGAGCAAGGGCAGCGTGTAACAGATGCCCAAACCCTGGAAGTTGTGCGTATGGTTTTGTGTGGTCACATTAATCGGGAACTTGTGGCGCTAACCACAGAGATGGGTGGAGATGGGGTTGGTTTGTGCGGTACAGATGGTCATATGATCCAGGCCCATGTTGCTAATGAACGGCTCGGTCTGGTCGGCGAGATTGATACAATTGATGCCAGCCTGGTGCTTCACCTGGTAGCTCTTGGCTATATTCCGATAATCGCGCCATTAGGTCTGGGAGCCAATAATACCTGCCTCAATATCAATGCTGACCTGGTTGCTTCGCGGCTGGCAGGCGCTCTCAAAGCTGACAGGCTCATCTTTTTGAGCGACGTGAATGGAATACATCTGCCTGACGGAACAAATCTAGCAGAACTTGATGCAGCACAAGCTACAGCCTTGATTGCTGAGGGAATTATCTATGGGGGAATGATTCCCAAAATTAAGGCATGCTTGCAGGCTTTAGCCGATGTTCCACGTGTGCATATTGTCAGTGGGGCTGTTTCGCATGCCTTGCTCTCGGAAATAGAAGGTCATTCTCATATGGGAACAACTATTACCCGCTAAGATATGCAACTTCGTGCCTGGAAAGTGCTACCACTCTCTTATAAGCCAGAAAGCGTCTATGGAAGGGATTACCAGGAAGAATAGTTTCCAAATGGCTGTGGGTGAAAATAGCGCAAAAACTTCTGGCGTATTCCTTGAATGAAGGATAGTATATATGTCACAAGAGAATCTGCTAGTTCGTGAAGCACGCCTGGATGATAGTCGAGCAATTGCTGGCATCATTCAGGCAGTAGGTTGGTCCGAGCAGATCAGCAGCGAATCGCTTGTGCAGATGCAAGCCCAGGTTGCCGACCGCATCGAACACTGTCTTCGTGAAGATAATCATACGATACTGGTGGCTGAGCGTATAACAGTGGGAGAAGGGGTACATTCTTGCTCATCTGAGCCTCCGCAAGGAATAGTGGTTGGCTATGTTGCTGTCCACTGGTTCTTTCATTTACAGCGTGGGAGCGATGGTTATGTCTCTGAATTGTTTCTCCATCCCGATGAGACAGGACATGGTATCGGCAGCCGTCTCCTTGATGCCGTATCTGCTTATGCTCACCGCCGTGGCTGTACACAACTAATCCTGGTTAACAGGCGCATTCGCGAATCATATAGGCGCCATTTCTATGCAAAACACGGCTGGGAAGAGCAGCCAGAATCAGCTTTTTTTGCTCTCGTTCTGCCCGAGCAGAATGAAAAACACCAGCACGCCTGTTCTCCAGTATCGTAGTCACTTGCCATAAGAAATGTCTCACATCTTTTGCCCAACTATACGCAAAAGATGTGAGATGCCTTTATCAGAAACGAAGCCATAATACTGCTATGTTTCATGATTTGTAGTATGGCGGAAACAGCTATAGCTTGCTCTCTTCTGAGATAGGCGCCATTTCTCATGACTGTTGTGTAGATAGCTACATTCCACAGTACTAAACGTAATGCTACAATTTTACCTGCTTAGAGCCTGCGGCGAAGCGTGGATCTTCGAGGCGGAAGCCGTCAGGATTGGTACCTTTTTGTATGGCAAGATAATAAGTAAAGAGCTGTAGGGGTAAAAGGCAGGTGAGAGCAGTTAGCGGCTCGTATGTTGATGGAACAGAGACTACGGCCGCAGCTCCCTGGTAGGGCTGGTTATTTTTAGTATTGGAACCATCGTCAAGCAGGAGATAGGGTATGCCAACAGCCCGAACCTGAGCAGAGAACTGGGCAACGCGTTCCTGGGCCGCGCCTTTGGGCGCGATGAGAATAAACAAGTCTTCGGGCTCTACACATTGGAATGGACCATGAAGCATAGCCTCCACTGACATTCCCTCAGCCTGCAAATAGGAAGATTCCTTGATCTTCAGAGCGATCTCTTGCGCTGTAACGGCGGAAGGTCCACCACCCACCAGCCAGATGCGCCGGGCCTGGAAATATTGGCTTGCCAATGTTTGCACCTGCTCTTCACTTTCCAGACATGTCTTGAGAAGCTCGGGTAAATTTTCTAGTGAAAAGGCAATAGTCCCAGTTCTGTGCTTTGTCAACGTATTGGCGAGCACAGCCAGCGTGACGATTGCCGCGCAATAGCTAATAGTATGGGCTGAGGCTTTATCTTGCTCTACTGTCTTGAGCGTATAGCTGGCGTAGCGAGCGCTGACAGGTTCTCCCTGACCGGTGATGAGTAGCGTAGTACAGCCGGCTTCGTGGGCTCTTTTAAGGGCTTCAATGCCGTAGACTTTGCTGCCGCGATGGCTTACGAGGATGACAACATCCTCGGGACTCAATGTCGGACCATAGAGGGCAAAATCAAAGGCATGCATAGCCTGAGTTGTGATGCCAGCCTCGCGAAAGAGCAGATGGCCGATCTGTGCGGCATGAAACGAGGTGCCTATACCAATCAGAAAGATGCGCCGAGCCGCGTTGAGCTTTTCTACGCTCGTGCTAGCAATCTGCTCAGCATCTCTGGCCACATTGGCGCTGGCCTCGGGCTGAGCCATAATAGCTTCATACATATGATAGGGGTGATGCGTGCGTGGTTCTGCAACCATAACAAATGTCTGCCTTTCTTGAATTGTAAGCCTGGAGGAGGTTGCTTCTATCCTACACCATGAGTGGCATTAACAAAAGAGCCACTGTGGTAGAAAAGTAGAAGGCCACAAGCAAATTTTTGCTTTGCACTGAGGAGAAAAGCAGGCTATACTAAAAATGGTTTCCCGGAAACCATTTGAAAGGACATTTCAAGAATAAAGGTGCCCTTACCAGTTAAAGTAAGGAAGAAATACCATGAAACATATCTCCCGTCATCCAGGTATACAGCTGCTCGAAGAAGCGTTTCAGGAATTTTTGGCCACAGGAAAATTTACAGTCGAGCGCTACTTTTCGCCTGAATACGAGCAGTGGTCAGATGGCGCGCGGCTTGATTACGCAGCGTTTGTGCAACACCTGCAGGCTTTAGCAGAACGAAAGAGGCAAGGTTACTCCTTCGACAGCTTTACGATTCACGAAACTGTGGTTGAAGGCGATAGGTTCGTCTCACGGCATAGTTTGAGCGGGAAAGATGCGCAAGGAAACCCCTTTACAGTTTTCGTACTTGCCCTCTTTGAGGTGCGCAACGGACTTCTTGCGCGTTGCTGGGAGCTCTCTCACATGCAAGGTGGCAGTGCCGCTGACCGGGCGTTTGCCTCGATACGAGAATAGGAGAGCTCATATACGCTTTTTCCCTGACCTGAAAATTTAGCGCTGGCTTATTTCTTCTGGACCCTCCGACTTGGTTGTTGAGGTTGCCTGTCTCTTACGACTCCTCAGAAACTTCAGGGGTCTTGTCTCGCTGCGCAAGCGCGGATCGGCAATCTCATCGAGGCCAAGGTTAATGAAAGTCAGGCCAGCCCCCAGCAGCGCAATGCAAACTCCAGGCGGGATGAACCACCACCAGGCGCCTTGAAGTAATGCGGAGCTATTCTGGGCCCAATAGAACATGCTGCCCCAGCTAATACTGCGAATATCGCCAAGGCCCAGAAATTCCAGGCCAGCCGCCGCCAGGATGACAGCAAGCATTGTGCCCACAAAACCGGAGGCTACGACCGCCAGCATGTTGGGAAAAATCTCGGCGAAGATGATTTGCCAGGCGGGCAAGCCGCTGATCTGCGCTGCGGCAACAAAGTCGCGCTGGCGTAAAGTAAGCGCCTGCGAGCGCACTATGCGCGCGTGCCCCGGCCAGCCCGTAATGGCAATAACGGCGACCACCGTCAGTGGTCCTTTATAGGGAATGTAGGCTGCGAGCGCCAGGGCCAACGGTATACCCGGTAAGACCAGAAAAACATTGGTAATCAGCGTTAAGATGTCATCGATCTTGCCGCCAAAATAGGCAGCCGAGAGCCCGAAGACCATATAAATAAACGTCACAAGGATAGCCGTAAGTAAGCCCCAGAAGATAGAGTAACGCGTACCCAGCATCACCTGGGCAAAGACATCCTGTCCTGCCTGCGTCGTGCCTAACCAGTGCAGCGCTGAAGGTGGCTGCAGAATATCGGCTGAAAGCTCATCTGGCTTAAAGCGAGCAAGCAAAGGACCAAAGATCGCCAGCAGGATAAACCCTCCGACGATAATAGAGCCGGTCAGCATTTTGCGATTTAAGTTGATCAGGCGCCAGATGCTGCGCCCCACGATGGCGATCAGGGCCAACATGTTTGCGCTACCGCGTTTAGCGCTGGAGTTTGTTACCTGTAATGTATGGAGCATTTCATCGCCATTGGCTAAAGGAGTCTCGTTAAAGGGAGGTGTGGACATAGTGCAGCTAGTTCCTTTCCTGGCGTACACGTGGATCGAGCACCGTGTAGAGCATATCGGCAAAAAAGTTGGCGGTAATCACTGCCAGCGTAATAATCAAAAAGAGGCCCTGCATGAGTGCATAGTCCTTGCTGCCAATTGATTGGATGAAGGCAAAGCCGATCCCTGGATAGGAGAAGACAGTCTCGGTAAACAGCTGGCCGCCGGTAATAAAACCCAGGGCCAGGGCAAAGCTGGTGACGCTTGGCAAGATAGCGTTGCGGGCAGCGTAGGTCAGCATAACGCGCCAGCTGCTCAGCCCTTTGGCCTGGGCCATCAGCACATAATCTTCCGAGAGCGTCGTGATCATCGTATTGCGCATGGTGAGCATCCAGCCGGCGATTGAGGAGATAATAATGGTGAGTGCGGGTAGGATGGCATGGAACAGGGCGCTCAAAAAGAAATCAAAATTCCAGGCTGGCAGGATGTCTTCGTCGTAGCCGCCGTTGAGCGGGAACCAGTGAAAAGTGAAGGCGAAGACATACAGACAGATGAGCGCAAGCCAGAAGTAAGGAATGCCCGAGATCATCATCATAAGCGGAGAGATCAAGGTATCAACAAGGGTTCCTCGTCGCCAGGCGTTAATGATTCCGATCAGGGTGCCGAGCAAGAAACTTATGATAATAGTGGCGATTCCCAGCGTGAGCGTCCAGGGCATTCTCTGAATGATAATAGTAGCTACCGGGGTTGGAAAGTAGCTTGTCGAGATGCCAAAGTTGCCATGCAGCAAATCGTTGATGTATTGGAAGTATTGTTGCCAGAGCGGCGCATGTGAGACGCCAAACTGAATCTCTAGCGCTCGCAGCATCTCGGGATCGATACTTCTTCCCTGGAAACGGGCCATAAAGGCCTGCGCCGGATCGCCAGGAACGAGACGCGGCAAAAGAAAATTAAGTGTAATCGCCACCCATACCGTGACTGCATAAAAGCCAAGGCGGCGTAATATGAGGCGCAAAGCATAACTCCTTTGTCTGCTAAAACGTTTGGCCTACTTGTGGCAAGTGATCTACATAGCAAAATCCAGGAGCTGGCCCCGGGAAGTAAGCTGACAACTCCTGGCCGGAACAAATGCATGTTAGACTGAATGGCCGCCAAGCGCTCTCTTTTTCCCTGCCAAAGAAGCACTTGTCTTGTCATTACCTTATCGACTGACAAGCCAGCTAATAGAGCAAGCGGGCTCAGCGGCTGAGTCGCGCTTATGAGGGCGTGAGGAGAGAGGATGTGAACCTCTGGCCTCACGCCGCCTCTCGCTATCGTCTGCTCAAAGCACTAGCGCGGCTCCAGGGCAAGAATAACCAGTAAGGGAGGATAGGTAGTCGCGTATGGGTTACTCTTGTCTGGCCAGCCCGTAAAGTGCTGCGTATTATATTCAAACCAGGTTGGTGCATCGAGCAGCGGGATAGTTGGCAACTGCTCAACAAAAATCTTCTCAAGGCCCTGAATGGCCTGCTTTTGTACTTCTGGATCACTAGTTGTGGCATACTGATTAAGCAAGCGATCGGTGGTAGGATCTTGCCAGCGCCCAAAATTGGACTGAGATTGCTGGCCAATCGCTGCACTACGGTGACTATTGAGAACGCGATTGAAGTAGTAGAAAGGTGTAATGCCGCCCTGATCCGAATCAATGGTCATATCGTACTTGCCTAGCTGCTTGTTGTTATACCAATCTGTGGGTGAGAGCGTATTAATGCTGGCGTCGATACCTACAGCTTTGAGATTTTCAGAAGCAATCTGGCTTAGCAAAATGCGATCGCTATAGTTAGTGGGCACATCGATCTTAAAGGCCAGGCGATTCCCTTGTGCATCGGCAAAGATGCCATCCTTACCTTTCTTATAGCCTGCACTCTCCAGGGTTTGAATGGCTTTTTGCGGGTCCTGCTTAAAGGTCAGGTTGGCGTATTCGGGGAGAAGATAATCCTTGGCGTTTGGCAGGAGCAGGGCGGTTGGACTCGCCACCTGTTCATAGCCGTTTTCCGCCACGGTAGACATTTTGGCCCGGTCAAGAGCGTCGCTTATCGCCTGGCGTACCGCTAGCTGATTAAAGGGGCTCTTGAGATTGTTAACATAGAACATCACAGTATCGTTAGGGGCGAACCAGTAGCGATGGTGCTCAGGGTCGCGCTGGACGAAGTTCTTGTCAAGGTTAGGCGCAAAAATATTTCCCCAATCTACCTTGTCGTTGATCAAGTTCAGCAGATAGGTATCGTTGCTCTTGTAAACTGGATACTTGACCCGGGCAAATTTGGGCTTGGCCTGCCAGTAATGGGGATTCTGGTTTAACGTGACAACCTGTGGATCGAAGGACTCAACCATAAAAGGACCGGTGCCTATGGCCTTGCTATCAATGTATTTGGACGGATCTCCCACGCTTGACCAGATGTGCTCAGGGAGCATCTCAAGGCGGCCCAGATACCAGATCATGGGTGTGAATACTGTTTTGAAATTGATGACCACTGTATGGGCATCGGGCGCTGTTACGCTGGAGAGATAGCTCCAGATCGTACTCACGTCGATTGCCGGGTACTTATGCATCAGGTTGAGCGTAAAGGCCACATCATTAGCTGAGAACGGCTGACCATCGTTCCAGCTCACCTTATCTCTGATCGTAAAGGTCAGCGTCTTGTTATCGTTGCTGAACTTGTAGCTGGTGGCTAACCAGGGAAGCATCTTGCCAGTTGCGTAGTTGGTGTAGAGCAAGGATTCGTAGATCAGTTCGTGAGGAGGGCCGCCGGAACCGCCGGCGTAAGGATTGAAATTATCGGTATATTGATCACCAAGCTGAGCAACCCAGAGCGTATCGGCTTTCTTACTTGAAGTGGAGGAACCGCCGCCGCAAGCAGCAAGGAGAAGCACACAGAGGGCTAGAAGGCTCATGAGGAGCGTGCCCGGCTTGCGCGGAGAGCGAGCCGGTGATGAGAATGATAGGGCAGACACAGGGAACCTCCTTAGAATTGCTATAGGTACGTGTCGATTGTATATAGAATGAGCCTGCGCTCATATAGCTTTTTGCTTAGCAACAATCTTCCCCAAGAAGGATCAAATCTTTCCCCACCTCTTCCCCATCTTCATTTTGGCTTAGCCCTAAAAGTCCTTGAGACTAAAGAAGCTTAAGAGAAATATAAATCTCTATATACATGTTATGTATTTGTGATAGCTTACTTGGTTTAAGTGAAACTGTCAAGACGTCTATTGTGTTCCAGTAAGTAATGATCAGCTTTGGATTGTGTGCATCCATAAATAAAAGAAAGTGAGCATATTGGATGGACAGGTTACGCATAGCACTTTTACAAATAGCGGCTTGTGGTAATGACCAGGCAGCTAACCTGGAAAAAGGTGTCTATTTTTGTAAGGAGGCCGCCAGGCTGGGCGCCGAAATCATCGTATTTCCTGAGATGTGGAATATAGGCTATCAGGGCTATCTACGTACGCAGCCCGAGGCGCACGAGTTGTGGATGCAACAAGCTATTGGGCCTGGAAGTAGCTTTGTCCAGGCTTTCTGTGCGCTGGCCCGCCAACTCAAGGTTAATGTTGCTCTTACCTATCTTGAAAAATGGCAGGATATGCCGCGCAATTCTGTATCTCTAATTACCAAAGAGGGGAAGATCGCTTTAACCTATGCCAAAGTCCATACCTGCGACTTTAACGTCCATATGGGCCAGTATATGGTGCCGGAAGCCTCCTGTGCCCCCGGGGATGATTTTTTCGTTTGTGAGCTAGACACGCAAGTTGGCGCTGTGCAGATAGGCTTGATGATCTGCTATGATCGTGAATTTCCTGAGAGCTCGCGTATCTTGATGCTAAAAGGGGCTGAAATTGTACTTACGCCTAACGCATGCTGGCTGGATGATCTACGTCTACACCAATTTCAGGCAAGGGCTTTTGAGAATATGACCGGCATGGCGATGGCTAACTATCCTGCTCCTGGCCATTATAATGGGCGCTCCGTAGCATTTGATGTAGATGGTTCCTGTCTCGTGGAGGCAGGAGAAAATGAAGGGATTGTTATAGCTGAGTTCGATCTAGGCAGGCTGCGCAGCTGGCGCGCTGAACATATCTGGGGCAACGCCTTCAGAAGACCTCATCGCTATCAGGAATTGCTCTCTCCAGAAGTAAGGCAACCTTTCAGTCGTCTCAATGGTCTGGGGCAATTATTTGAGCGGCAAAACCGCTAGCAGAGAAGGCAAATGAATCTTGCCAGGGGCTATTTTCCTGCCCTGCAAGTGCATTTTTGGCTTATCTGGCTCGCTGAGAGCTTTAGGCCGATTAAAAATCCATTCAGGTTTTCTCCGCCGGGAAGGCCTGAATGGTCCTTGACATCTCACTCTGAAGATTGTAATGTATGTATACATAATAATACTTATGCAGACTGAGATGTATGGGAATAAGCTTATCTGGCATACATTCTTGTCTGTTTGATATACAAGTTATTGGCAAAGTCAATCTGCATATGGGACCGCATCCATACGCAGATGCTAGGTATGTAACCAGGGATGGATGTATGACAGAGAAGGTCAGCTGGGAAGAGGATCGTCCTCTTTATGAACAAGTGCGCCAGTGGCTGCTTGCCCAGGTGACTTCTGGACGCTGGAGCGTTCATCAGATGCTGCCTCCCGAGGTTATTCTGGCTGCGGAGCTTGGCATTAGCCGGGTGACGTTACGCCGGGCCATGAAGGACCTGGTGCAGAGTGGCGTCTTCACACGTATCAGCGGGCGCGGAACCTTTGTCGCCAGGCAGTTTGCTCCAGCATTAGAGCAAAACCGAGCTGCTAGGCCCGAGCTGGCCAGCGAGACTTCTCTTGTGGGTGTGCTGGTCTCTAGTACGAATAGCCTGTTTATTTCTACCATACTTTCGCATCTAGAGCATGCTTTTTATGAGCGAGGTTATCGCATGCTGCTGGCGAGCTCTCATGGCAGCCTTAGTCAGCAGAGCCAGCGCTTGTTACAACTTGCCGATTCTGGAGTTGCGGGTATTATACTCTATTCGGGCTCGTTTTTGCACGACGAAACTATCAATACGCTCAAGCGGCGTGCCGTGCCTCTGGTGCTGATCGATCGCTACTATCCAGCAATAGAGACGCATGTAGTTTCCTCGGATCATCTGCACGGCGCCTACATTATGACAGAGCATCTCTTGCATTTAGGATATCGGCGTATCGGTTTTCTTTTGAACAGACCTGAGATTGTTACAAGCACGCTAGCCCGTTTCGAAGGATATAAGGCCGCTCTGAAAGACTATGGAATAGCTTTTGAGGAAGAGCTTGTGATGAGAGCGCAGATTCGTGAGGAGCCTGTACGCAAATATTTGCAGCAGGCAGAAAAGCCGGCAGCAGTTTTTGCTTGCAACGACGACCAGGCGATTGAGTTCTTACATGTCTTGCATACGATCGGGCTCAAAGTTCCTGATGATATAGCTCTTGTAGGTTTTGATGATATTCCCCTGGTCTCGCGACTCGATCCCCCATTGACAACTGTGGCCCAGAATATTCACCAGATTGGGGAGGCAGCCGCACAACTTCTGATAGATACAATTCAAGAGAAAGTCACAGCACCCAAAACTATTCTACTTCCTACCGATCTCATTATCCGTCAATCATGCGGATCAAAGATACAGCATAAATAAAAATCAACTAAGCGCTGCTTTGCATGCTTTTTGTATTTCCGTTTTCCTTAAATGAAGGAGGATCAACAACTTTGACGCGCTTGACTGTTCCTGAAGCATTGCAGCTACACATGATTGGCAATGCACATATAGATCCAGTGTGGTTGTGGCGCTGGCCGGAGGGATGCGCTGAAGCTATCAGTACCTGCTGGTCGGCCATTGATCGCCTGGAGGAGGAGCCGGGATTTATATTTACGCGCGGTGAGGCGGTGATCTATCGCTGGATCGAGGAGCTAGAGCCGGCACTTTTTGCGCGCATTCAGGAGTATGTTGCTAAGAAACGCTGGATCATTGTCAACGGTTGGTGGTTGCAAGCTGATTGCAACCTTCCTGCCGGCGAGGCCTTTATCCGTCAGGCTCTGTATGGCAAGAGGTATTTTCGTGAGAAGTTCGGCATAGATGTGACTGTGGGCTATAATGTAGACTCTTTCGGCCATGCCGGAACCTTACCTATGTTGCTCCGACATACCGGATTTGATAGTTACGTCTTTCTGCGTCCTGAGCCGCATGAAAAAACGCTGCCATCCTCGCTCTTTGCCTGGACCTCCCCTGACGGCTCGCAGGTGACTGCTTTCCGCGTGCCCTTTGGCTATAACGTATCCGAGTCAATTAGCGAGCGTATCAAGGATATTTCCGCAATGGCCCAGAAAGCCGGCTATCCATTTATGTGCTTCTATGGTGTGGGCAATCATGGAGGCGGACCCACGCGCGCCACGCTTGCCGTGATCCGGGACAAGCAGGAGGAAGGCCACGCGCTAGGTTTTAGCGATCCCCGGCGTTATTTTGCGGCTGTTACAGAGGTGCCGCGCCCACGCGTGGACGGTGAAATTCAATACCACGCGATCGGCTGTTATGCAGCCGTTTCGGCCTTGAAAGCTCTCAATAGACGGGCCGAGGCCGGGCTTGTGCAGGCAGAAGCCGGGAGCGTGCTTGCCTCTCTGGCTGCCGAGGCGCCCTATCCATACGAGAAAGTGAGCGAGCTTTGGAAGAAGCTACTCTTCAACCAGTTTCACGATACGCTGGGAGGCACCTGCATTGAGAGCGCGACGCGCGATGCCATAGAGGCTCTGGGTGGCATCATTCAGGATGCTGAAGAGATTCGTAATACAGCCCTGCGCAAGCTTGCGGCGACGATTACTCCTGGCGCTGATCCGACTGCTGCCAACTTTCTTGTCTTTAATCTAACTGGCACAGAGCAAGAACTGCCTGTTGAGTACGAGCCCTGGCTGCGCGATAGAGTTGAGCAATGTCGTTTGTGCGATGAAAGCGGGAGCGAGTTTCCCTATCAGACGCTTCCTGCCGAAAGTCAGGCCGCCGCTTCGCGCATTCGCCGTATCCTTTTTACCGCGCGCGTGCCGTCCTTTGGCTATCGGGCCTATAGTTTTGCCTCAGGCCAACCGGCTGCCGTAAGCTCTACGCTTAAGACAAGTGCGCATACGCTTGAGAGCAGCAGATGGCGGCTTGAGATCGACCCGCAAACAGGCAGTATTGCTAGCCTGCGCGATAAGTTGGAGGGGCGCGAAATCTTCGCCGGTAGGGCGCATTGTCCGCTTGTAGTTGCCGATCCTTCGGATACCTGGAGCCATGGCCTTGATCGTTTCGGTTACGAGGGCGAGTCGTTTGTCTGCGAGCAAGTCGCGTTGGAAGAAAAGGGACCTGTGCGGGCAAGCATGCGAGTGCGCGCTAGAGCCTCAGCAGCCATAATTACCAGTACCTACTATGTCTATGATGATCCTGCCCTTCCTCTGGAGATTCGTGTGCATCTCGATTGGCGTGGCAAGAATCAGCTTTTGCGTCTCTGCTATCCCTTATCCCTGCCCGCAGCAAACTTTCGCTATGAAGTACCGTATGGCTCGCTGGAACGTCCCGCTAACGGGCAGGAGTATCCGGGGCAGCGCTGGGTTCTGGCTAGCGGAAGCGATGGCTATGGCTTTGCTCTGGCTAATGATGCGAAGTATTCATATGCGGCCCTGGAGAATACGCTCTATATTACCGCCTTGCGCTCACCTGTTTTTGCGCATCATAATCCCTATGCTTTGCAGCCAGGAAACGAGTATGCGTATACCGATCAGGGTATACAGGAGTTTACTCTACGTTTGCAGGCCGGTAGAGAGGTAGATGCGCTGCGCAGCTATCGCCTGGCCGATGGTTTAACCCAGGCGCCAACTGTCATCCCGCATGTGGCACGTGGAGGCAAGGGACCTCAGCGCGCAAGCCTGCTAGCCGCTCAAGCAAATTCTAGCTTGATCACCTGTTTGAAGGCTGCCGAAGATCGCCAGGGTCTGATCTTACGTTTGCTTGAAGTTGGTGGCTTGACTGATACGCTCACGCTCAAGCCCGCATTTCAGCAGTTTACGCTTGCTCCTTATAGTATAGCTACCCTGCGTACCGCTAAAGATGGTGCGTGGCGCGAGAGTGATGGCCTGGAAACTGAGCGCTGAGGGGAAAATTAGCATAGCCAATGAGTAGTCTTGTTGAGAGAGCTCGTCAGTGCGGGAAGCTTAACTGATGGAAGCTCTCTCTGCTTCCGTCTGCAAGAAGCTGGTGCCCCCTTTTTTGCGAAATTGAGCGGGGGTCAGGCCGGTCTTTTGCCGGAAGAGAGTCGTGAAATGGCGCACATTGGGGTAGCCTGTAGCTT
The DNA here is from genome assembly GCF_004208415.1 of Ktedonosporobacter rubrisoli. GTDB lineage: Bacteria > Chloroflexota > Ktedonobacteria > Ktedonobacterales > Ktedonobacteraceae > Ktedonosporobacter > Ktedonosporobacter rubrisoli. The sequence goes on from NZ_CP035758.1 coordinate 2,993,118, forward strand.
GCGCAACTTCTTTAATCGGCAGATGACGATCTAGCAGAAGCTGTCCGGCAGTTTCCAGGCGCAGATGGGTGAGGTACTCCATGATGGAAAGGCCCATGACTTTCTGAAAGAGGCGGCTGGTATGGCGCTCGCTTAGGTGTACCTGGGCTGCCAGATCACGAATCGCGATGGCACGATGGGCATTGTCGCGTAGATATTGTACGATGATATGCACGATAGCCTGTTCTGGATTGCGCGCGGCAAATTCTTCCTGTTCTGGCAGTGATGGCAGGTCTACTACCGCACGCGCCGTATCCAGTAGCAGCTTGATGAGCAGGCCATCGATGGCCTGTAAATAGCCAGCTTCTTTCCTGGCGATTTCTTCGGTGAGCAGTTCGAGGGTTCTCTGTATATTTGAAGGTTGCTTGCTTACCGGTTGGGAAGCCATGAGAAACGTGCTAAGCAGGCTATCGGTCCCGTGAACCTGTGCAGGGCAGCTGGCGCGCTGAGTGAGTGTGTAGGCCCAGAAATAGATCCCGAGAGGCTCTTCTTCCGACGAGATGATTTCATGTACTTCTCCTGGTCTGGCTACAAAGATCTGGCCTTGTCTTACAGTATATTCCTGCTCGTTAATACGGAACAGCCCCCTGCCGGCAAAGGCGTAACAGACCTCAAAAAATGAGTGGGTATGCAGGTAATTGCGCCACCAGCCTGCCTCAAAAAATCCCCAGCTCAGGATCTCGCTCTGAAAGCTACCTATGTGGAGCGAGAGCGCCAGGTGATTGAGATCGGTAAAACGTTGTTGCGGGACCAGGGGCTGTTCATTCATCGAAATACTTCCTTAATAGAGTGTACTACGCGTGATTCAGCGGATCGATGCCGTACAGGATCATGCCCTGGCCACGCGACTTGTGAGTATCAAGGGTAGGTGGATCGGCAGGATCGCGCATCTGGACCAGGAGCGTCGTGCGGGCCTCTTCACTCACGTTCAAGCCCGAGCCATGGATGGTGAGGTAGCTGAAGAAGAGCACATCGCCGGCCTGGGCCGGGCATGGCACTGCATCCTCTATATGATATTGTTCGCTCGGCAGGTGCCAGCTGCCATCAGGAATGTGTTCCAGCGGTCCAAGCTTGTGGCTGCCTGGTACGACGCGCACGCAACCCTTTTCCACTGGCGCATTATCGAAATGGATGATAGCCGCGATCATGCTATGATTTTTATGCGGAAAGAAGGGGTGGTCCTGATGCATAGGAAATGGCGAACCTTTTTCAGGCGGCTTGATAAACATCTTGGTATGGTGTAGCTGCACATTGGGACCAATGATGTCGGCGGCAACTCCCGTCAGGCGCTCATCGACAAGAAGGCGGCTGAAAGCTGCTGCATAGAATTGTACATCGTGACAATGTAAGAGCCTGGTTTCCTTAGCGGCTGCCACTGTGGTACGGGCGCTTTTCCAGGTTGCGTCAATATCCTGGTGAGCGGAGAGGCGTTGGATCAGATCATGACATTCCTGACGATAGGTCGCCATCTCTTCTTTTGTGAAAAGTTGCTTGACGAGAAGATACCCATTTTCCTGATAGAAGTTCATCTGTTCCGGTGAGAGCATTGCGATCCTCCTTTGGCAAGCTCGCAGCAGTAGGATATGCTCCCCTTGCTGCTTCATCCTAACATATACAGAGTCTACAGTTGAGCGCAGCTTTCCACAATGAAGAGAAGAGACAGAATTGTTCGTAAAACGGACATGAAAAAGGGGCTGGCTACAAAGCTCCAATCAGGCTAGCTCCCTTGATTGATTTTAGGAGGAGGAAGCGCTATACTTAAAGCTATTAAATTAGCTGTCTGAAGCATCTCAATATGGATATTTAGGAAAACCCCAATGCAGCTTCATAACTCTATTCCTCTTCCCTATACTATCATTGCACGGACACAGGAGTTGGCGCTATTCCGGGATTGCCTGAAAGAAGCAACACTCGGCGCGGGTAGCTTACTGTTATTATCAGGTGAGTTGGGTGTTGGCAAAACCGTGCTGGCTAGATTGATGTTACAGGAGGCGCGCAGGGAGCAAGTTCCAAATCTGCTTGGGCGCAGCTCAGAGCTGCTGGCTAACGTGCCTTATGGCCTCTGGCGCTCAGCGTTTGCAGGCTCAGGCAGCCCTACCTCTCAGCTATCTTTTCTGCTCTCGCTGCAGGAGTCAGACACTGCAACCACACTCTTCACGCATCTACAGCAACTAGAGGCCTGGCTACGTGAGGTGACAACAAACGGGCCGCTAGTGATCTTGTTAGAAGATATTCATGAAGCAGATGTAGCAAGTCTGGATCTGCTGCATTTGTTAGCTCAATCAATTGCCAGCCTTCCCGTCGTACTGTTGCTCACTTATCGCACAGAAGCTATCACCCGGCTGCCGCAGGTAGCCCGCCTCCTTGCGCTCCTCGCACGTGAGGCGCGGGCCAAACGTGTGCCGGTACAGCCCTTTGTACGGGATGAGGTTGCTAGCTGGCTGCGAGCGCGTTACGATCTACCATCCTCTGAGCTGCGCATCTTGCTTAACTATCTACAAGAGTATGCAGCTGGCAACGCGCTCTTTCTCGAAGAACTGTTGCACATGATGGAAAAGCGTGGGCAACTCCAACAGGAGGAGGGACGTTGGAAGTTGCGCGGCTTGCCGGAAGCAAAGGTACCGCCGTTGCTACAGCAGCTCATTGCTGAACGGGTATCTCGCTTCTCTCCTCAAGAACAGCACCTGCTCCAATTAGCTGCTGTAATTGGGCAGATGGTTCCCCTGGAGCTATGGCAGGAAGTTGGTGAAGTCTCTATGGAGACATTATGGCAGGTATCTGAACAAGGCCAGGCCCGTTATCTTCTTGATCTTTTGCCCGAGGGCCGGGCTGTGCAGTTTCACCATCCTTTGATGTGGCAAGTTGTACTCGATACCCTCTCGCCTCCGCGGCGGAGGAACTGGCATCAAAGAATTGCCGAGTACCTGCTTGCGCAATCGCCTCCTCCAGAAGAAGCTATTGCTGCCCATTTGCATGAGGCCCGCGACCCGCGCGCCGTTCCCTGGCTGCGAAAGGTCGCTGAGCATGCCATCAAGCTTGGGGCTGCACTTACCGCCGCCGATCTCTATGAGCAGCTATTACATGAGGCTTATGCCTCACAGCTAGGCACACGCGAGCGGGCCAGGCTCCTGATCTCTATTTGCTGGATGCGCCGTTGGGCTTATCCTGAGTCTTGCCTGAAGCTTGTCAATGAGGGGCTAAAGCTGGCTAGAGAGAGCGAAGCCAAGGAACTGGTTATGCATGCGTTGGCCTGCCGTGCGCTGTTGCACTATATCCTAAATGAAGGGTCGGCCTCTATGGCGGATGCGCGAGCAGTCTTCGCATGCTGGCAGGCCTTAAGCCCGGAAGAGCAGGCCGATAACGCCGCTGTCTTGTCCATTCCTCCGGCCCGCTGCGCTGCCTTTGATCTTTTGGGGCTGGTTATGTATCTGTTTGCCCACTATGGATACTATCAGGAGGTAATAAGCCTGGTTGAGCCTCTAGTGCGTGATCTTCCCGCCGTCGAATATTGCGATATTCCGGAATCACTGCGAAGTCTGGGTTTTGCAATGCTATTTGCTGCTCAGGCGCTAACGTACAGCGCTCTTGGCCGCGTTGAGGAGGCCACCTATGCCTATAGCCAATCTAGCAGGATCTATAAAGCACTTGGCTTTTCTATCAATGAAGGACAGAATGCACAACATGAGCTTGTCTGGCTCACACTCCCCTATCTAGCGGACCGCGTGGAGCGGCGGGTAGAACTGGCTGCTCTGGCGCGCCGGCGCCTACACCAACCTAACGGCTTCTTTGCTGGAGAGCATGGAATTTCTGCGGATCTTGCTCTCTGGTATAGTGAGGGACGCTGGAAGGAAGCCTACCAGTTAGCTGAGTTTTTGCTGAGCTATACCTCTGCGGCAGTCTTTGGCAAAGGCATTGTGACTGGCATATTTGGTCTGCTTACTTTTCTACAGGGGGACTATCAGCGTACATGGTCGCTCGTTCATATGGTCCTACCACAAGGTCACGCCAGTAAGCCGGGCCAACATCACTTTTTTGAGGTCCAGGCTATGCAGCGACTGACAATTCAGCTCTTGAATAGAGAGAATCAGCCGGAGCGGGCTCGTCTCTGGCTGGAGGCTTATGATCGCTGGCTGGGCTGGGCAGGTTCTGTCGCAGGACGAGCTGAAGGTCAGCTACTCTGGGCGAATTATTATCAGTTACACCAAGAGCGAGACAGAGCTTATGACTGCGCTCAGAAGTCCTTGCAGCTGGCCAGTGAAGTGCGTCAGCCCCTCAACCAGCTGGCGGCTCAGCGCTTCCTGGCTATGCTTTTGCGGGAGGAGCAGAACTTGTCTCCTGCTCATCAACACCTGGAGCAAGCCTGGGGGCTGGCTCAGGCTTGTGCAATGCCCTATGAACGGGCCCTGACACTCATTGAACGTGCCGAATTGGAACTGGCTGAGCTGCAGATAGAGCAAGCCAAGACTGACTTGCAGGAGGCAGAAGTTATCTGTAGTGAGCTAGGGGCACTTCCAGCCCTTGCCCGCTGCCAGGATCTGGCCGCACGTCTCACCAAGAAGCAGGCATCTTCCCCCCGGCGGCCCGCTCAGCCGTCACTGACAGTGCGAGAAATGGAGGTTGTTCGCCTGGTGGCCGAGGGCTGGTCAAATCAGCAGATCGCTCGCCAATTATATCTAAGTCCAGGCACCGTTAAGCGCCACCTCTATAATATCTCACAGAAGTTGGAAGCGCGTAGCCGAACGCAAGTAGTGACCATCTCCCGTCAATATGGTCTGCTTACCTGAGCGCGTTTCTCCAGACTGCAAAGGCTGTCCTGGCAAAACTGAGAACTCCCTTCAGGCCAAAGCGTGCCGCATGCTGACGAATGTTGCCATGAGCTTATTTTCTCGTGTGCTACATCCTGGAGGGAAATCTAGCAAACTTCTGATTCTTCCCCTCTCTTTCCATCTGCCGTGGCTAAGCGTCGAGTTGGCTTTGCCGTTTCAATCGTACCTGGCGCTATTGCTAAATCAACCAGCCTGTCTAATCAGCGTACGTCGAATGGCCCATAGACAAGCCCCTGGTTGAGATCTTATGCTGCTTGTTGGGCAAGCGAGAACCCATTCTTCTGTCTCGCCGCAAACTATTCCACTTATGTGAAAGAGAGGAAGCTAGATTATGTATTTTATTAAGCGAGCGCAGCGACATGTCCTTTGCATAGCATTTTTGTTTGTGCTCAGCTTAACATTTGCTGCATGTGGAGAGCCGGTCGGTATTGACGCTTCTGTATCTCCAGCCCTCAACAGTGCCATTGCGCAGACGAGCCCATCCCAGGGAAGCGGCCAGCCCTCAGCATCTTTACGATTGGCCAAGCCTGGCCCACCCCTTACAAGGCTCCAACCTCTAATGGGAACCTGGCAGACAGAGCTGACGATAAGGCAAACCCCAACCTCAACCCCCGTCGTTTCCAACGATATCACAACTCGCTGGCAATGGGTTGTCGATGGCTGCTATGTACAAGAAGAAATGACCGGGAAGCTAGCAGGAGCTCCGTATTATCGACTCGGCTATCTCACGTATAATAACCTTGATGAACGCTACGAATTCGTGACCATGGATCATTTCGATACAGGGTTTATGCGTTATCAGAGCGTCGCGCTTGATTCAGGTAATATGATAACGCTCTATGGGCACTTTACAGAAGGTGGGTCAGGTCCCAAGCTGGAGGGGCAGGTGATCAAGATTCGTTACGTCTTTAGCTGGCAGGATGAGAATCACATGAGTGAATCGATGTACTTTACGCGGCCTGCAGACAAAGAGTATCTTGCGATCCGCTATGTCTTTACGCGTCAGAAATAGAACAAAGCTTAGCTTAGTGGGTATCTCAAAGGAGAAGAGCAGTATGAGCCAGGAACGATATATGCAAGCTATCGTAATTAACGCATTTGGTGGTCCAGAGCAGTTAGTTTTGCAGGAAGTGCCGCGGCCTGAGCCTGGCCCTGATGAAGTTTTGATTCGGGTCGAGGCCGCAGGGATAGGTCCCTGGGATATTAAAGTCCGCGAAAGCCTGGTAGGGGAGCGCCAATTCCCCTTTATCCTGGGCTGGGAATCGGCAGGTATTATCGAACAAGTGGGAGCCGATGTGCGAGATTTCGCCGTGGGGGATGCTGTCTACTGTTATGTCCGTGAGGTTGGCCATTACGCAGAGTATATTGCGGTTCCCGCAAAACTTGTGGCGCGTAGGCCACGGACTCTTGATGCCGCCCATGCTGCGGCCATTCCAGTTAGCGGAATAACAGCTCATCAAGCTATCACCGAAGATTTGAAGCTGCAGGCGGGTGAAACTGTGCTCATTACGGCCGCAGCTGGAGGGACAGGCACTTTTGCCGTACAGATAGCTGCTAGTTTAGGGGCTCATGTGATTGCCAGTGCCAGCGCGCGCAATCACGCGTACTTACGTGAACTTGGCGCGCATGAGGTGATTGACTATGCTTTAAGCGATGTTGTAGAAGCTGTGCATACGGCCCATCCACTTGGTGTGGATGCTGTCCTTGATTGCCGTGGAGGCGAGGGCGTAATCAGTAATCTGAGCGCGCTACGTGCTGGGGGGCGAATGGCTTTTATCACTGAAGCGCCAGAGTTTTTACCTTCGCGAGGCATTTCAGCACATATGGTCATCGGGCGTCCCGATGCACAGAGGCTGGCAGTGCTTGCTCACATGGTTGATGAAAAACAGCTTGCGGTCCACCTTGAGCGTGCATTTCCTCTAGCCCAGGCCCGCGAGGCCCATGAATTGGTGGAAACGGGCCATGTACGCGGCAAGGTAGTTTTGACGTTGGCCTAGTTGCTTATTCTTGCTGGTGCCTTTTTACCCATCTTTTTAAAGTAAGCCCTGGGGCTTGCCGGATGAAACAACACCTGTTATATTCATCTATATACAAGATTGGGTAATTAAGCAAAGAGAGATGTATGCCTAAAGTCATCAGCGATGCCGTTATCTGGTCCGCCAAACAAAACATCTATGTGCAGCGCAGCCAGGGAAGCTTAGATCTGCAGCCTATCACTGGCGAGCAGGAACAATGGTTTAGCTGGCTGGCCGTGCGCTCTGCCTTTGCTTTTCAGGGCCAACAAGGCCATCTAACTTTACGCAAAGAGGCGCGGGCGCGTAAGGAAGAATATTGGTATGCATTTCGTTGTCAGAATAGACGAACAATCAAACGCTATGTTGGACGTACCGCAGATCTGACCCTGGCACGCCTTGAAGAGATCGCCACCGAAATTGCCGCAGCTTTTGCGCGTGCTCAAAAAGAGGCACAAGAAGCAGTTTACGAACCTCAGGAGTCGTCTTCAGGTTCCCTTTTGCTTATGCCCAAGCTGCGGCTGCCCCACTTGCATAGCTCACTAATTGTGCGCGAAAGACTCATGCAACGGCTTGATGCTGCCCTGGAAGGTAAGCTGACTGTGCTTTGTGCGCCGGCCGGATTTGGCAAAACAATTCTCGTGCGCCAATGGATCGCCTCACGAAGTGAGTGCAATCTGTTGCCTTCCGTGGCCTGGGTCTCGCTGGATGCTAGCGACAATGACCCGCTGCGTTTCTGGCGCTATGTGCTCACTGCCTGCCAGGGCTGGTATAACAGACAAGATCAGCATCTCCTTGACTTGCTCTCCTGCTCTATTCAGCCATCCATTGCCCAATCTGCCAGGAAATCGTTAGGGCTCGAAAATGTTCTCACGAGCTTTCTCAATGAGCTCAGTCAACAAAATATCTCAGGTTTATTGGTCCTGGAAGATTATCATCTCATTGCTGAAGCCAGGATACACGAGACGCTGAACTTCTTGCTTGCTCATATGCCAGAAACCCTGCATATAGTTTTAATTACGCGCTATGAGCCCCCGCTTTCGTTGGTACGCTTGCGGGCTAACGGAGACCTTCATGAAATCTCTGCCAGCGATTTGCGTTTCTCATTTGAAGAGACGACTACATTCTTACAAGAGTTTGCCTTATCTGTAGAGACCTTACAACGACTCAATACTCATCTTGAGGGCTGGGCAGCTGGATTGCGCTTGCTCCTTCTTTCGCTACAACGCAAGACCACTCAGGCTCAGATCGAGCAATTGCTGGCAAGCTTTAGCGGCACCCACCGACCTGTGCTTGACTATTTTGTTACCGAGGTGCTGGAGGCTCAAACCGAGCGCTTGCAGGAATTTTTGCTACGTACCAGTGTGCTTGCACGCTTGAGCCCCGCGCTTTGTGCCGCCGTTTCTGGTATGCAGGAGAGCGCGGAACTTTTGCGCCAGATCGAGCGTGCCAATCTCTTTTTAGACGCGCTCGATGATGTTGGCGAGTGGTATCGCTATCATGCACTCTTTGCCCAGGCTATGCAGCACGAAGCGCGCCGCCGGCTGGGGGAGAGAGAGTTTCAGGCTCTTCTGTATATGGCTAGCACTTGGTTTGAGCAACAAGGTATGCTGGCGGAGGCGATTGAGACGGCTCTTAAGATGGCAGAAGGCGGCGAGCGTGCAGCTGCCTTAATTGAGCAGTTTGTGAGCAGAGAGCATTTTTACGAAACCCCTGAGTATCATACGCTGCGCCGCTGGCTGGAACAGATACCGGATAAGTGGCTCAAGCAATCTCCCTTGCTGTGCTTAAACTATGCAGGGGCCCTGCTCTTCACCCAGGAGGAAGAGCCTCAGGATCAAAAAATATATAAACAAAATGAGGAATTATTACAAAGGGCTGAGGAGAGTTGGCGGGCTAGCGCTAACTTTCCTCGGCTTGGTGAAGTTTTTGCCTTACGTGCTTTTTATACCTTCCATCGAGGAAAATATGACTTAGCCATCGAGTATGCTCAGCAAGCCCTATCCTGGTTGCCAGAGGACGCAGCTCTGTGGCGTGGTTTGACCTTGAGCATCGTGGGGATCAATGCTTTCTTGCGGGGCCATCTCAATGAGGCTCGATTTGTTATTGAAGAGGTGTACAGGCTATGGAAAACCGGCGGCAATCCATATACGCGACAAGTAGGAGTGCTTTTTCTTCTAAGCATACTTTGTTTTGAGCAAGGAGAGATGCATTTAGCGTTAAGGTATTGCCGTAAACTTGAGGCAATTGCGAGTTCGAGCGATGTTTCCTTCATGTTGCAGATCTGCCAGGCGCAAATTTATTATGAATGGAATGATCTGGAGGTCTTGCAGCAGCTCGCGCAGGCCGGGAGGCCGGAAGGTCAGGTGGGTGATTTTCCCGATGAGATCATCGAGATATTGTCGGAGTCTGTACTGGCGCGCATAGCGCAGATCAGAGGAGAGACGCAGCAAGCTGTTGAGCTTGTGGGGAATATTGTTTCGCGCCTACGTTCATTCCCTGAAGAAGCTTTTCTCTTCTCTCACGAAGCGCTTTGCTGGCTTGTCCAGCTTTCTCTTTTACGTGGGGATCTTGACACGGCGCAATGTTGGCTGAACGAGCTGGTTCGTCTTCACAAGAGCGTATTACATCTTCCTGATAGAGAATATCTGCAGGCGCCAGAAGACCCAGATGCTCTTGATCAGGTCAGACCACCTGAGGTAGCTCCTGTGCAGGTTGGACCGCTGAGCGTGCCTGTTTTGCAGGAACAGAGAGCCCTCCTGATGGCGCGTATGTCTCTGGCACGAGGAGAGTTTGCGGATGCCCTAGCCATTCTTAACTATGTGCTACCGAATGCAAAGAAAAATGGACGAGGGCGCCATACCCTTCAGACCAAGCTTTTATTGGCCCAGGTCTATGCCGCATGCTCACAGCTACCTCAAGCTTACCAATTTTTGATTGCGGCATTGGAGCAAGCCTACCCACAAGGTATGCAGAGAATCTTCCTGGATGAGGGGCCAGCCCTATACTCGCTCATGAGCCAGCTTTTGCCCCAATTGGAGAAACGGCCATTACGGGACTATCTACGGCGCTTGCTGCAAACCTTTGCCCAAACACAAGCTGGCCAGAAAACTATTGTGACTCCAGCGCTTAACGAGCCGCTTTCTGCCCAGGAGCAGCGTGTGCTGCGCCTTCTCGTGGCGGGCTATTCGAATGCTGAGATTGCACGCGAGCTTGTCGTTTCCGTAAATACGATCCGCACTCAGGTTCAGAGCATTTATCGCAAACTTGATGTACATGATCGAAAAGCCACTGGCGAGATAGCGCGCCACCTTCGACTTGTGTAATTCCCGCCTGAGCCTTGAATTCCTTGAATGAGCAACGCCTCCCAGGCTATGATCGTCTATCCTCATGCTTGCGAACCATATAAATCATCCAGAAGATCACCACGCTAGATGATGCGCATTCATCCATTCCTCTTCTAAACTGATGGCACAGCTAAATTTGGTAGATAAACAAGCCTCCCGTCCCAGGGAAAGGATGAGCCTTAAATTATGAGTATAGTGATTGAAGAAAATATCATGGTTCCTATGCGCGATGGTGTCAGGCTGGCCACCGATATCTATCGACCCGCAGGTGATGGACAATGGCCAGTCCTGTTGACGCGCGTGCCATATAACAAGGATATGCGCTTTCCTGTTCCCGGTTTAGAAGACAAGCGGCTTTTTCTGGAACTTAACCTTGACGCAGAGCGTGTAGTGGAGGCTGGCTATGTCATCGTTGCGCAGGATACGCGCGGAAGGTTTGCTTCTGAAGGGACGTTTGAGCCGTTTGTACGTGAGCGCGAAGATGGCACGGATACGATTGAGTGGGCCGCCAGGCAAGCATGGTCTAACGGCAAAGTAGGAATGTTTGGTGTCTCCTATCAGGGGCTGACCCAGTGGCAAGCGGCACGTGCCCAGTCGGCAGCCTTGCAGGCAATTGTGCCTTCGCAGTCTCCCGGCTGGCATCTCAACCCTTATCAAGGGGGCGCATTCTTGCTAGGGCTTACCCTTGAATGGGCAATGAACGTCAGCCTTGGCTGGGCCTGGAATGATGAAGGAGAGTTGGCAGTCAGGCAGGAACAGGCAGAGACGAAAGGGATAGAGCAGGCCAATAAGGATCTTCTTGCACCTTTCCAACGTCTTCCACTGCTAGACCAACCACGCTTATTGGAGCGAGCGCCATACTACTTTGAGTGGCTGGCACATCCCGCACATGATCCCTACTGGCAGAATCTGGTCTCTACGAAGTTTCTTGAGGATGTTACCGTGCCGGCTCTGACAATCTCTGGCTGGTATGATCCCTTCCTGACAAAAGATCTTGACTATTACCAGGGCATGAAGCAGCGGGGAGGCAGTGCCCTGGCGCGCGCACAACAGCATCTGGTGATTGGACCCTGGTCCCATGGCAACTTTTGGCGCGGCTTCGGGTCCCGAAACTATGGCTCGGCCTCTTTTGCCAAAGACATGCTAACCGATTTGCACCTGCGTTGGTACGATCACTGGCTCAAAGGAATAGAGAATGGCCTTGAGCAAGAGAAGCCTGTACGCATCTTTGTCATGGGAGCTGATGTCTGGCGCGAGGAGGAGAGCTGGCCTTTGCCCGATACGCAGTATCGTCAGTTTTACCTGCACAGTACTGGACATGCCAATACGCTCTCAGGCAACGGCCTGCTTTCAACTGAGCAGCCCACTGAGGAAGCAGAGGATGTCTATTGTTACGACCCACATAACCCTGTTCTGACAGTGAGGGATGCCGCCAGTGAAGACGAAATAGACACTATGGGGCCATTTGATCAACGTGAAGTTGAGCGGCGCGAGGATGTGCTTTGTTATACGAGTGCGCCGCTTGCGCAACCTCTAGAAGTAACCGGACCAATTGAACTTGTCCTCTATGTATCCTCGTCGGTCCCCGATACCGATTTTACCGGCAAGCTCGTTGACATCCATCCCGATGGGCGGGCTGAGCTGCTCACTGATGGCATACTGCGTGCTCGCTATCGCGATTCCTTCGCAGAAGCAAAGCTAATGGAACCATCTCAAGTCTATGAGCTGTATATTCATTTAGGCGCTACTTCTAATCTTTTCAAAGAGGGGCATTGCCTGCGCCTGGAGGTCTCCAGCAGCAACTTCCCGCGCTTTGAGCGCAATAGCAATACAGGAGGAAACATCCCAGCCGAGCGCGCAGAAGATCTCAGGCCTGCCCTTAATCGCATCTATCACACAAGCGAATATCCATCTCATCTGATCTTGCCTATCATCGAACGCTAACATAGAGAAAAGAAAACAGCGGCTTGCCTATACGGTGGGCCGACACGAATTGGAGAAAATAGATGCTTTCTCAAGCAGCACGCACCTTGCCCGGCACCAAGGCGCAACCTGATGTACCCATTATTGCTGTCGAGAATCTGGTTAAGCGCTACAAAAAAGCCGAGAAGAACGCCGTCGATGGTATTTCTTTTACCGTACCAGCGGGCGCGTTCTATGCTCTGCTTGGTCCGAACGGAGCCGGCAAGACTACAGCCATCTCAATGCTCACGACCACCCTTGCCCCCACTTCAGGAACCGTTAGCATCGCGGGCTACGACCTGATGACTCAGGCGGATCTTGTGCGGCGCCAACTTGGCATCGTATTCCAGAAGCCCAGCCTGGATCTCAACCTCACGGCTGAAGAGAATGTACGCTTGCATGCAACGCTTTATGGGCTCTATCCCTACAGGCCGCTTTATCGCCTGATGCCTTCTGCTTATCGGGCCCAGGTTCATGCTCTGGCGGAATTGCTAGGAATTGAGGAGAGCCTCTTTAAGCCAGTGAAGACTTTTTCGGGAGGTATGAAACGCAAACTGGAAATTGTGCGCAGCTTGCTTCACCGCCCGGCTGTCCTCTTCTTGGATGAGCCAACGACAGGACTTGACCCGGAGAGCCGGCGTAGTCTATGGGACTATCTACGCCAGGTACGAGCAGAAAGCGGCACAACCATCTTTCTTACCACGCACTACCTGGAAGAGGCAGAAGGGGCCGATGGCATTTGTATTCTCAATCATGGCCGAATCGTGAGTACAGGCACGCCGCAGCAAATCAAAGCAGCTCTGCTCCAACCTACACTACTTATCGATGCGCAAGATCGTGAGCAATTGCGCGCAGAATTACAGCAGAAAGGCTTGCCTTTCGAGGAAGGAGCCGGTTTCTCTATCACGATAGACAAGCAGGACATCCATCACTTGCTAAAATCGCTTGCCACACCATTGAGCTTGATACAGACTCAGGCCCCGACATTAGAGGATGTTTATATACAGATTATTAAGCAGGATTAGCGCGAAAAAATAAAAGGAGAAAGCTATGAGCCTCTCGCAAGCCTTCCCTCATACACAGGAGAAAGGCCGGATGAATATCACCTGGAATGCGATTCTTACGATTGCCGGGCGCGATGTCATGCGCTTTGTGCGCGATCCTATACGTCTGGCTTTTGCGATAATTTTCCCGATTGTCCTTGTTGTAGGCTTGGTAGAGACCTTACAAAGCGGCTTTGGCCATGCTGTCAAATTTAATCTGGTGACCTTTAGCATCGTTGGGATGCTGGCGATGACGCTGTTCCAGACAACCATGATGGGCCTTACATCTATGATAGAGGATCGGGAGAACGATTTTACCCAGGAGTTGTTTATAGCGCCCATTTCACGTTACGCTATTGTCTTTGGAAAGATCTTTGGAGAAGCGCTGGTGGCCTTTGGACAAGGGATTATACTCTTGCTCATGAGTGTCTTGCTCTTTGGGGTCTCGTTGTCCCTATCGGCTCTTCTGTTGCTCATCCTGGCTTCGCTTGTCGTTTGTCTGTTCGGAGGGGCATTTGGAGTGCTGGTCGTCTCGGTCTTTAATACTCAGCGTGCAGCAAACCAGATCATGCCATTTATCATCTTTCCCCAATTTTTCCTGGCTGGTGTTTTTATGCCGGTGAATAATTTACCCTGGTACCTGGATGTCATCTCGAAAATTACGCCAATGCTCTATACCGTAGATCTGATCCGAGGCATCGTCTATGCCGGGACTCCGCAGTATCACGAGGTGGTGCTGTTCCATCCGCTCATCAACCTGGTGGTAATTGCTGTCCTGTTTCTCATTTTTCTCATCGGCGGAACTATGCTCTTTGTGCGCAGCGAGCGGAATCGCTAGGATCGACAGGGTGGTCGTGAGCCTGGCAGGAGAGAATAGGACAAACAAGTCGAAAAGCTCTTCTATATTTAGAAGAGCTCTCTCTTTCATCTCTAGAGCTACGTCCGGCTCTGCTTATTGCCGGCGCAGGGCTGGCGCATGGCTTTGTGTGGATCTTGCTCTCGCCGCTGCGCAAGCTACGCTAAGAATGCCCTGAAGTTGGCGAAGCTTGCAGCTCTCTAAAGTAGATCATCGAGCGAGAGGCCCCAAAGTGACTTCGGGGCTCTTAGCCTGTTGAAGTTCTTTAGGTCTACCTCGTCTTTGTTCTGCTTTGGGAGCAGAAGCCCTTGCTATCATGCAAAATAGATCTGCAGCTCGAACTTTAGCTGATGGTAGGGAACGTACTGGCGATACGGTCTCTCAAGGTAGCCAACCGTGCTACCGGTTCATTGCTGAATACCAGGCGTACGAACTGATCGCTATTGCTTTCGCCCCAGGCGCGCATAGGAGTGGCCGCAATTTTACCTTGTTCAAGGAGCAACCTGGAGGCAGTGAATGAATCGTATCCTAGAGAACCTACATCAAGGAGCAGAGACCATCCGCCTGCAGCTGCATAGACTGGTACTCCTTGTAATTGCTCGCAAACTGTATCTCGGCGGCGCTGCCATTCTGCAACACTCGATAGTAGGTCCTCAACTGGCGATTGTAGCGCGGCTAGCGCACCACTCTGTGCGATCCCTGTAGGCGTAACCACATTATAGATATGGACGCGGGCTATATCGCTCATGATCTCTGCTGGACCCACAACCCAGCCAACGCGCCAGCCAATCATGCGATATTCTTTAGAGACAGAACCAACTGTAATTGTTCTGGAGGCCATTTTTGCCAGTGAGGCAGGATGGAGATACTGACGATTATCGAAGAGGATACGTTCCATCGCCGCATTATAGATCAGCCAGGCATCTTGAGATTGACAAATTTCGGCGATGGCTTCCCATTCTTCCCTGTTAAGAACTGCTCCCGAGGGCATAGAGGGATTCATAATAAATAGCACACGGGTTCGTGGACTGACGGCTGCGCGTAAAGCCTGCAAGTCGAGCCGCCATTCATGCCCATTCCAGCGCAAGGGAACGAAGCGAGGTATGGCTCCAGCTAGACGAACGCGGTTAATCATGCCAGCATAGGTAGGATCGGTGACGATGACCTCATCTCCGGGGTCAGTTGTGGCTAATAGAGCATCAAATAGGCCTTCAGTACCCCCACAAGTAATAATGACCTCGTTTTTGGGATCATATGTATGTCCTGTCTGTTGAGAAACGTGGTGAGCAACGGCTGAACACAGGGCATAATTGCCTGTGAAAGGGAGGTAGCTGTTGTTCTCATCGCGCCCGATAGCTTCGCGGGTTATCTTTTCGACAGTAGGAGGAGGCAAAAGATCGGTATCGAGGTTTTCTAAGCGCAGAATTTCGGGATCGTTTTCTGCGGCCGCTGCAACTGTATCGATGGCGAAACCAGGTATCCCGGTAAGTCTCTTAACGCTCATGAGCGACTCCTTTGAGGGAAGCTGTTCTTTGCCCTTGTTACTATGTCCTTGATTATAGCTTATTTGTATGGTGCCACATATTCAGCAAGAGATAGGTAAGATACGCTAATCACTACGCTACCTCTTGCGATAGTACTCGATCCTTTAAGGGTATTTGGCGCTAGCGAGACCCTCAAATGGGTGAGTTTCCTCTATTATTTTTTGCCCAGCTTATGGGGAAAATCTAGTAGGAAAAGGGCCTCAGTAAGCGCCATGTTTTCGAGCTCATTAAGGTCAACGCTTTCGTCGGCGGCATGCATGTTTGTCTGCGGCTCCTCCGCGCCCCAGATAATAATCTCGGCCTGTGGAAGCGTGTTGGCAAAGACATTGATCAGTGGAATAGAGCCACCACTACCAATATAGGTCACTTCTTTGCCAAAGGCTGACTGTAAGGCCTGAGAGGCAGCCTTATATGCTGGCCCGGAAGTTTGTGCGGCAAAACCTTCACCAGGACCTTCATCCTTGATCTCAACGTGAGCCTTCCAGGGAACAATCGAGAGGAGATACTTTTTGAGCAGTTCCAGGGCCTCCTCAGGCGATTGCTCGGGTGGGACGCGCAAGCTAATTTTCGCTCTTGCCGTATCGTAGAGGGCGTTGCGCGCATCCTTAACCGTACTGGCATCAATGCCAATAACGCTAATCGAGGGCTTTGTCCACAGGCGGGAGGAAATGCTACCCGTACCGATGAGCTCTACCCCCTCAAGAATGCCTGCATCGGAACGAAGCTGGCCCTCATCTACCTTGTGACCGCTCCACTCGCTAGCTTTAAGTCCGGGAACCGCGACATCACCATTTTCGTCAAGCAATTTGGCAAGCATAAGGATCAAGGCCATGAGGGCATCCGGAGTAGGACCACCGAATAAGCCGCTATGCACCTGCCCTTTAAGCGTGCTGACCTCTATGGTAAGAGCCGTGGCGCCTCGCAGCGTGGTAGTAAGTGTAGGTTCACCCAGTTTCCAGTTGCCAGAATCCGCCACGATGATCGCATCGGCCTGAAAGAGCTCTGGATGTTGGGGCACATATGCTTCCAGGCTGCCTGCACCTGTTTCCTCTTCTCCCTCGATAATGACTTTAATGCCCACCGGTAACTTATCTCGGAGAGCGTGGAGGGCGGCAAGATGCAGTACGATCCCTGACTTATCGTCAGCCGCTCCACGGCCATAGAGCCGCCCGTTTTTCAGGGTGGGTTTAAAGGGATCACTGGACCAACCTTCGCCGGCCGGCTGTACATCGTAGTGAGCATAGAGTAGGATGGTTGGCGCACCTGCAGGGGCGGGGATGTGACCGTAAACGGCCGGATATCCGCCGGGAAGGTCGAGCAGTCGAACATCCTGCAGCCCAACGGTGGCGAGCAAATCCCTGGTGAGCCTGGCTGCCTCCAGCACTGGTTCGCTGGGATAACCGGGAAACGCAACAGAGGGAATACTGGCAAGCCGTTCGAGATAAGAAGGCTGCTGTGTCAAAAATGTATGAATAGCAGCCTGAATTTCACTGGGATTCATATCTGTTCCTTCTTTTGCTATTGCATGAAATAGCTTCTAGAGATTTTTTATATGCTGACTCACTTCGTCTCTGCTGATCTCTGAAAGCACACGCCCGGGACGAAGCAGGTCTGGAGATCCCCATGCTTTCAGCAGAGCGTTGCGGTCGCTGTTCTACCGTGGCTTCCAGGACCTGTGTACTATTCACCTATTTCTCGTTCTCGGCACGTCTGGGCAGTTCATTTTCTCTACTGAGTCATTGAGGAGCAAGCGCTCATTTTCCCAGGCACCGCCTGGACTCCTGTCGTTAGTTGCCCTCCTGAAATAAACGCTCTCACTAGTATATCACTTCTTTCCCTGCTCCGTGGCAGCCTCACCGGATTATTAGCTGATTGCATCGATTCAGATTTCCACAGTTCCGACCAGGGGAGACTCTCCGAAACCCGAGTAAGCTCAACATTCTAGCTCTTTTCCAAAATAGTTTGTGTGGCGCATGTTTAGAGGTTCATATGATTGCGTATCTGAGTATGAGGGTATTTGAGGGGTTGCGTATCGGCAAAACTTTGCGTTTTTGCCGATACAACTAAAATGCTTGCAAAGGAAGCAAGCGCCCTATTGACTAACAGCTACAGGCGCTGCCGTAACAGCTATGTAAGCATGTCAGAGGCGTGAATATAAATTGAGGCTGCTGTTGCTTGCCTTCCGCAGAGGGAGAGGTGGTAATTTTGATATCTAAATCAAAATCATCATTAGTGAGCGCACTGCCTGTTCGCACCGGGACAGCATCAATCAAAGCTAAGTTCTGCATCAAAGAATCTTGCATGATAGTTCCTCCTTGAACTCATAATCTTACCTGCTTCCGGGAAAAGTGACAGCATATTGTGCAGCGAGAAGACTGCTTTTCATTGGATAGTCATCAGGCACCCGTTTCCCTGGAAGTTTGCCGCACTCAAAGGCAAAATGCCGCACCCGATGCTCGACGCCAGCACGCTAGTAATTTTTGTGCCGCTATGCCCTTGAGCCTAATTCGAGTATAATCAGAGTTTTGGCAAAAATAAATATCTCAGTTATAAAGATATAAATCCGATACAGAAATATTTTGTAATGTAGGATCGGCAACGGTGAACAGAAAAACGTGCCGCGCGGACAAGCTATTCCTGGATTGATGACCAGCCTGCTTGAGTTTGCCCGCGCGGCATTGCTCATGATGGTGCCTTGTGCTGAAGACAATTGCCCTCAGCAACAAGCGGTTATTTAGCCATGTAGATGTTGCCCCAGGCGTCCGGCTCGAAGCCTCCGAAGCCCAGAGGGGTGACTGGATAGTTGCGCAATTTGGGATTTATGAGTAATTGAAATTGTCCCTGGAAGAGCGTGAGCCAGCCAACATCGTTGACGATCTTCTGTTCGGCATCGTTGTACTGCTGGGTGCGCTCCTGGGGATTAAGATTGATATCGGCCTTTTGCAACTCCTCCTGCACAGCCTGTTG
The DNA here is from genome assembly GCF_004208415.1 of Ktedonosporobacter rubrisoli. GTDB lineage: Bacteria > Chloroflexota > Ktedonobacteria > Ktedonobacterales > Ktedonobacteraceae > Ktedonosporobacter > Ktedonosporobacter rubrisoli. The sequence goes on from NZ_CP035758.1 coordinate 3,011,714, forward strand.
CGCGGCAGCATTCTTGCTCTTATTCTGGCCATAATTGGCGAAGTTGAAAGAGGCTCCCTTGCCGAAGTTAAAAGTCACCCAGCCCTGTGGATCGGGATAGTTCCCCATTCCCATCAGCCAGATCTGTAAGGGGCCCGAATTCCCAATGGTGCTCATCCATTGTTGCGAAAGCGCCTCACCGCTCACGACACTGGATTTTACAGTAACGCCCAGCACAGTTTGCCACTGCTGGACCAATACGGCGACGATGTTGGCAATGTCAGTGCTACCGGTGGAGTAGGTAAAGATGAGGGGAGGCAACTGGCTGACGCTGGCATAGCCCTCTTCCTGCATGCCCTCCTGGAGCAACTGCTTGGCTTTGGCGGGATCTCCTTTGGTGCTCTTGACGCCTGCGGGACCGCTGAGGTCCTTATTCAGGCCGGGCATGCCCTCAGGCATCAGATGATTCGTGGGGGTTACTGAGCCACGCATCACTTTCTCGGCAATCAAGTCCTTGTTGACAGCCAGGGCAAAGGCCTGGCGGATCTTGATGTTATCAAAGGGTTTGGCCAGATAGTTCATTTCAACATAGTCGAGTAGTAGCTCAGGTGAGTGTTGGAAGTCTTTACGGTTCTTAACCTCGCTCAGGTGGGTAAGCGGTACAGTAGCGTAATCAAGCTGGCCAGTCTGATAGCCCTTATAGGTAGTGTCTGTATCGCCCGAGCGCAGCATTTCCAGCTTTTGCAGTTTAGGGATTGGCCCATAATAGTTGGTATTGGGGACCAGGGTCAATCCTTTATTGTGATCATACTGTGCTACCTTGAACGGACCTGAACCCCCACCTTCGGCCAGGTGTTCGGTCCACTTGCTGCCATACTTGTCAATGAGCTTCTTGTTGACTGGCAGAGCGATCGTGCTACCGGCAAGGGTCTGAAGGAAGTAGGAGGCCGGGTGCGCCAGCACGAAAACTAGGGTATTCTCATCCTTAACAATCAAGCTGTCGCCGATGAGCGTTGGGATTTTGCCAGTAATCATTTTGTCCCAATCCTTCAGCACATCAAGGAATGTGGCTGTGGGTGATTTTATGGCTGGCGATAATGCGCGGTTGATACTATAGGCGATGTCCTGAGCCTTCAGCGGCGTGCCATCGCTGAACTTGAGATTAGGCTTGAGCTTGAAGGTATAGGTAATTCCGTCTGAGGAGATGCTATGCGACTGAGCCATCTGATCGATGATGTTCAGGTTACGATCAAGAGTGATCAGGCCAGTAAAGATAATGCTAATCGCCTGATTATCCACAATCATTGAGGAAAGCGCGGGGTCCAACACCTGGAAATCCTCGGGACCAATGGGAAAGCGAAAAACCTGCTGGCTGGCCGGGGCGGGCTCCTGATCAGCGTTGTTTGCCTGTGGAGTTGGTCCTCCACAAGCTACGATGAGTAGCGTCAGCAGGCATAAAATACTTGATAGGAGCACTTTGCGGACGCGGATGTGCTCTGACATGCGAAATCCCTCCTTATAAAATAAAGTAAAAAATAGTGCATATGCCGCCTCTACTTGCTGGGGCCACACTGTCCTGGAACGATCAAGCTTGATCAGCGTGGGATGGTGCTGTCTTCCAGTACTTGTGCGAGCAGCAACGTAGCAGCAGCAGTGCTCTGCCTAACTGGTAGCATTCTCGTGGCCTCGTTGCCACTGCCAACCGAGCGGAGCAAAAAATGACGGATGAAGATACAAATCTGATATAGCGTGTATTCTCCATCACATGAACTGCATTGATGATCTGAAAAACGCGCTGCGCGGACAAGCTGTTCCTGAACTGCTGAACAGCCAGATTGAACCTGCTCGCGCGGCACATTGCAAATTAGTGTACCCTTGTGCTCAAGCCAAATGTCCTCAGCGACAAACGGCTATTTAGCCATGTAGATGTTGCCCCAGGCATCCGGCTCAAAGCCTCCAAAGCCCAGAGGGGTGACTGGATAGTTACGCAACTTGGGATTTATCAGGGCCAGAACCTGGCTCTGGAAGAGCGAAATCCAGCCAACGTCGTTGACGATCTTTTGTTCGGCATCGTTGTACTGCTGGGTGCGCTCCTGGGGATTAAGATTGATATCGGCCTTTTGCAGTTCCTCCTGCACAGCCTGTTGCGCGGCAGCATTCTTGCTCTTATTCTGGCCGTAATTGACGAAGTTGAAAGAGGCTCCCTTGCCGAAGTCAAAAGTGAGCCAGCCCTGTGGATCGGGATAGTTAGCCAGGCCCGACAGCCAGATCTGCAAGGGGCCTGAATTTCCTGTGGTGTTTAGCGATTGTTGTGTTAACACATCACTGCTCACGACACTGGATTTTACAGTAACCCCTAGCACCGTTTGCCACTGCTGGACCACGACGGCGACGACGTTGGCAAGGTCAGCACTACCTGCATAATAGATAAAAGTAATCGGCGGCAACTGGCTGACGCTGGCATAGCCCTCTTCCTGCATGCCCTCCTGGAGCAACTGCTTGGCTTTGGCGGGATCTCCTTTGGTGCTCTTGACGCCTGCAGGGCCACTCAGATTCTTATTCAGGCCGGGCAAGCCCTCGGGCATCAGATGATTTGTGGGGGTCACTGAACCGTACATGACTTTCTCAGCGATCAAGTCCTTGTTGACAGCCAGGGCAAAAGCCTGGCGGATCTTGATGTTATCAAAGGGTTTGGCCAGATAGTTCAGCATGATATAGTTAAGGTGCAGCTCAGGTGAATGTTGGAAGTCTTTACGGTTTTTGGCCTCGTTCAGATGGACGCGCGGCACAGGGGTGTAATCAAGCTGGGTTGCCTGATAGCTCTTATAGGTAGTGTCTGTATCGCCCGAGCGCAGCATTTCCAGCTTTTGCAATTTGGGGATCGGCCCATAATAGTTGGTATTGGGGACCAGGGTCAATCCTTTGTTGTGATCATACTGCTCCACTTTGAACGGACCTGAACCCCCACCTTCGGCCAGGTGTTCGGTCCAACTGCTGCCATACTTGTCAATCAGCTTCTTGTTGACTGGCAAGGCAGTTGTGTTGCCGGCTAGAGATTGGAGGAAGTAGGAGGCCGGGTGCGCCAGCACGAAAACTAGGGTGTTCTCATCCTTAACGATCAAGCTGTCGCCGATGAGCGTTGGGATTTTGCCAGTAATCATTTTGTCCCAATCCTTCAGCACGTCAAGAGACGAGGCTGTGGGTGATTTTATGGCTGGCGATAATGCGCGGTCGATACTATAGGCGATGTCCTGAGCCTTCAGCGGCGTGCCATCGCTGAACTTGAGATTAGGCTTGAGCTTGAAGGTATAGGTAATTCCGTCTGAGGAGATGCTATGCGACTGAGCCATCTGATCGATGATGTTCAGGTTACGATCAAGTGCGACCAGGCCAGTAAAGATCACGCCAATCGCCTGATTATCCACAATCAGACTAGAAAGCGCGGGGTCCAGTACACGAAAATCCTCGGGACCAATGGGAAAGCGAAAAACCTGCTGGCTGGCCGGGGCGGGCTCCTGATCAGCATTGTTTGTCTGTGGAGTTGGTCCTCCACAAGCTACGATGAGTAGCGTCAGTAGGCATAAAATACTTGACAGGAGCACTTTGCGGATGCGGATGTGCTCTGACATGCGAAACCCCTCCTTGAATGCCTGACTCGCATTCATTATGAAGTAAAAAATAGTGCTTAGGTTGCAACGTAGCAGCAGTGCTCTGCCGAACTGGTAGCATTCTCGTGGCCTCGTTGCCACTGCCAGCCGGGCAGAGCAAAAAGTGGCTAAAGAAGAAACATTGCGCTTCGGAACCAGGCGCTAGAGATGTATTATGTTGTTCATTCTCCCCTTTCTAGCAAAGTGAAATTGCATCGGGCCCTGGCGAAATTACTCTTCGGGCCGGCGTGAACGCTGCTTTGAAAGTCGGCAGAAAGTTGCCCTGACTGGCCGGGCAGACCTCTTCATACTCACGACAAAAATAACTAAGCCGTCCCTTAGCACATTCATGAAAGACGCGTGAAAACAATTGGGTTTACCTCCGGCTCTAACGGAACCGCCAGGCTCGCGATATTGCCGGCGAGATTTGTGCCGAAAGAGACTTTTAGCGTGAGATCAAAGTGGCTCTGATAGGCCAGGAAGGCATCATAGTGAAAATGGGTTAGGCTGTATTCCAGGTCGTTATAGAACGCCTTTAAGCCCTCACCTTCGACAGTCAGGGTGAGCAGGCCATAGCCGGGATGCTCGTATTGGCCGGCATAAGCGCTCAAGGGATGCGAGAGGGCCGTACCAGGCACCTGTCCCTCGGTAAGTGCTTGCTGCGCCTGCTTCTTCAGCTCAAGCGCTTGCGCGCTGCCACGCAGCATGCGCTCGTTCCAGGGCAACTCATCAAGTCCCAGAAGTCGATCGCAGATATTAAAGGCAAATATATTGGGAAACAGCACGGCTTCGAACTCTAGATTGGTTAAGACAACGATGCCTAGATTATCATCGGGCAGGAAGGTCGTCATGACCGTGAAGCCATCAATACCTCCGCTATGTTGCGCTAGCTCATGGCCCCGGTAACTGAAGACTCGCCAGCCCAGCGCCGCACAATAGCGAGCCTCTTCTGGATACTTCATCCCCACCTGATAATGATCGATAGGAATGATACCCTGTGGCTCAAGAATCTGCTTAAACTGTGCTTCGGAGACCAGGCGTTGCTCGCCGTACCTGCTCTGTTTGAGCAGAGCGCGCAGCCACTTAGTCATGTCCTCGACATTCGAGTTCAGAGCTCCTGCCGGATCGTAGGATGTACCCTTATTGAACCTGGGATAGAAACGGGTGCGTTGCGTCTTGCCCTTGATAGTTTTATAGGGCAGGGCATAGTCTGCGGCGCGCTGTACATCCTGAACGCTAAAGCTGGTACTATTCATGCCCAGCGGCTCCAAAATGCGCTGGCGGATGAAGGCGTCCCAGCTCTGCCCGCTGATTGCCTCTAAGAGGTAGCCAGCCACACCGTAGAGCAGGTTATTGTATTGCCAGCCGGCGCGAAGATCTTTGTTGAACTCAAGATGGGGCAAACGCCCAATGAGCTCTTTGACCGTGACAAGAGAGTTATAGGCCAGCGCGTCATGTCCGGGCAAGCCGCTGCGGTGTGTGAGAATATCGCGGGTAGTCAGGCGCTCGCTCGTGACACTATCGGCCAGCTTGAACTCGGGCAAGTAGTTGCGTAGAGGCGCATCCCAAGCAAGCTTACCCTCGTCCACAAGCATTGCCAGGCTCATTGCCACAAAGGCCTTCGTGCAGGAGCCGATGGCAAAGATACTTTGCGGCGTCGTTTCAAGGCCTTGTTCTCGATCACGTTGGCCAAAGCCGCGCGCGTAAATCACCTCATCATCTTTGACAATGCCAATCGCTACGCCCGGAATTTGCCATGTTTGCATAACGTGATCTACGAATTCTTCGTAGCCGTGCAGGCGCTCTCTATGAGTTGCACGAGACATAAATACCTCTTCTAGTGAAAAGATTCATTATATAACTATCTGATACCCGGCCTTCCCGGCCCTCCAAGGTTTGAGAGCCAGGAAGTTCAACGATTCAGGCCTTTCTCACCACATCCAGGGCGCTCTTCTACATGCCAACTACATTGTTGGCCGGGTAAGTTCGCGAATAGATGGAGAGGCGGTATGCAGACAGCCCCACCATTAAGGAAGAGTGCCGGCCTGGCTACTCTTGAGCGGCCTTGACCGCAACGCGCTTAAATACAATCGGGTTCGCCGCCGGCTCCAAAGGTGCCGCCAGACTTGCTACATTGCCATCGAGATCGGTAGCAAACGAAACCTTGAAACGATACTCATAATATGCCAGCTCGGTCTGAAACACATCGTAGTGGAAGTGAGTAAACCTATATTCTACGTTGTTGTAAAGGCCCTTTAAGCCCTGCTCATCCAGAGAGACGGTGAAGGCGCCGTAGCCGGGATGCTCGTACTGGCCAACGTAAGCGCTCAAGGGATGAGAAGGAGGGGCATCTTTTACCTGCTTGGCGTCTTCCTCTTTGCGCTGTTGTTTTTGCCGCTCTACCGCCGTATCAAATGATTGCCGTGTGCGTTCGTTCCACGGCATCTCATCTAGCCCCAGCACACGATCGCAAAGATTGAAGGTAAAGATGCTATGTACCGCAACCTGGTAAGCCTCACGATTGGTAAATGTAACGATACCAAGTTTGTCATCGGGCAAGAAGGTAGTGAGCAGGCTAAAGCCTGGCACGCCCCCACTATGCTGCACGACTCGATGTCCTCGGTAGGTGAAGGTCCACCAACCTAGCCCGTAACAATAGTGTGATTCTTCAGGATATGCCTCGCTTCGAAGCTCCCCGCGGGGTACAATCATTTGGGGTCCGATAAGTTGCTCATATTGAGCCTGAGAAACCAGGCGTTGCTCGCCATCGCCGTACTTTGTGCCGTTAATCAGGCAGCGCACCCACTTTAAGGTATCATCTACATTGGAAGCCATTGATCCGGCGGGCGCATCGGTCATTGTCTCAGGAGAATAATAGGAAGTGCGTTGCAGCTCACCTTTCTCCAGTCTGTAGGGCGCTGCATATTCCGCTGCCTGGCGCATCTCCTGCAGGCTAAAGCCAGTATTGTTCATGCCCAACGGCTCCCGAATGCGCTGACGGATGAAGGCGTCCCAGCTCTGCCCGCTCAGCGTCTCTAGCAGATAGCCGGCCGTTGCGTAGAGCAAATTATTGTATTGCCAGCCTGCGCGCAAATCCTTAGTGAGCTCAAGATGGCGGAGGCGCTTGACGAGTTCTGGTAGCGGGAAATAAGTATTCTCGGCGAGCAGGTCGTGGCGCGGCAGACCAGTGCGATGCGAGAGGATGTCGCGGGTGGTCACGCGCTCGCTGGCCACGCTATCCGAGAGCTGGAATTCGGGCAAGTAGTTGCGCAACGGAACATCCCAGTCAAGCTTGCCCTCATCCACCAGCATGGCCAGGCCCATGGCTACATAGGCTTTGGTGCAAGAGGCTATGCAAAAGACTGTCTGAGGCGTCATCGCCAGACCTTGCTCTCGATCACGCTGACCAAATCCACGCGTGTAAATCACCTCATCATCTTTGATGATGCCAACGGCGACACCGGGTACTTTCCATTCCTGCATGCGCGCCAGGGCGAACTCCTCGTAGCTTTGCAGCCGTTGGGCAGGCGAGGGAAGTGACGAAGCTTGTGCCATTGATTCTACTCCTTACTATTGCTTCAATGCATCGTAGTATCTACTGTACAAAGTACATTTTGCTCCAGGCATCTGGCTCGATGAGCCCGACCGGACTCAGTGGGAAGTTTTGTAATTTAGGATTGACGAGTACCTGCAACTCGGTCTGGAAGAGCGGAAGCCAGGCTACATCGTTGGCAAGTTTTAGCTCGGCATCGTTGTATTGTTGGGTACGTTGCTGGGGATTAAGATTTGTATCCGCCTGCTGCAATTCTTGCTGTACCGCCTGTTGGGCAGCTCCCAGCTTCCCTTTGCTCAGCCCATAGTTCAGGGTATTGTACGAGGCCCCTTTGCCATAGTAGAAGCTCAGCCAGCCCTGGGGATCGGCATAGTTGCCAAATTGTAACATCCAGATCTGCAGCGGTCCCGAGTTGCCAATGGTATTCAGTCGCTCTTGAATCAGGACTTGATAGGTTGCCACTGAGGCCTTCACAGTAACGCCCAGTACTGCTTGCCACTGCTGCACCAGTACTGCGGCGATGTTGGCAAGGTCACTATCGTCAGCAATGTAGGTAAAGGTTATCGGGGAAGCTGATTGACGCTGGCATAGCCCTCTTCCTGCATACCCTCCTGCAAGAGCTGTTTCGCTTTGCTGGCATCTCCTCGCGTGCTGCTCACACCGGCCACACCGGTAAACGCTTTATTATAGCCAGGCATACCCAGGGGCAAAATATGATTGGTGGGGGCCGTTGCTCCGTGCATGACATTCTCGGCCAGCAGGTCTTTATTGACGGCCAGGGCGAAAGCCTGGCGAATCTTGACGTTATTAAAGGGTTTGGCCAGAAAGTTCATCGTTATGGCGGTCATCTGAAGGATGGGCACCTGGTGAAAATCTTTGCGTTGCTTCGCACTGGCGAGCTGGATTGTTGGGACAGTGGTGTAATCGAGCTGACCTGTCTGGTAGGTTTTGTAGGTGGTGTCCACGTCTCCCGAGCGTAGCATCTCGATCTTTTGCAGCTTGGATTGAGGGCCTGAATAATTGGGATTTGGCACCAGAGTCAGCCCTGTGTTGTGATCGTAGGCCTGAGCCTGGAATGGTCCCGAGCCGGCTCCCTCGGCTAGATGATCGGTCCATTTGGAGCCATATTTCTCGATTAGCCTCTTGTTAACGGTAAACGCCTCAGGTCCAGACAGCGCTTGCAGGAAATAGGCAGCGGGACTGCTCAGTGCAATCGAGATGGTCTGCAGGTCCTTGACAAGCAGGCTATCGCCGATAAGGGTCGGAATCTTGCCTGCAAGTATTTTGTCGGAGTCTTTGATGGGCTCCAGCAAGGAAGAAGTTGGAGATTTCGTCTCCGGAGAAAGGACGCGATTGATGCTATAAGCGATATCCTCAGCCGTTATCGGGCTGCCATCGCTGAACTTTAAATTGGGCTTGAGCTTGAAGGTATAGGTCAGACCATCCGCCGAGATCTGATGAGAGGCGGCCATCTGGTCGATCAACGTGCCATCGGACTTGAGCTCGACCAGGCCAGTAAAGATCATCTGGATCGTAAAATTATCGATATCAAGCATAGCACGGGCGGGATCTAGCGTGCCGAAATCGGCTGCGCCGATAGGATAGCGCAAGACCTGTTTATCAGCCGGAGCGGGTGTAAGATTGCTATTGTTGGGGCCGGGGGACGTTGCCCCACAGCCGACGAGCAGTAGCGCAAATAAGCATAACAGGATGGGCGGCAACTTGCGCACAAATAGGCGGTCTGGCATGCGGACTTCCTCTCCTTTGTAAGAAGCATGTATTCAGGTGGGCTCTTTGACCAGATAGATGCGCTCGTGGCGCAGTTCGAATGCGCCACGGAGAAGCATAACGAGAGAAAAATAAGGACGACTGGTCTGCGTCACATCGGTGAAATGGAGAGCAGGCAGAATGGGCAGATGATTAGTCTGCATCATTAGCTAAAGCGCGTGTGAACACGATAGGGCTTACCTCCGGATCAAGAGGGATGGAGAAACTATCTATATCACCCTTGATGTTGGACATAAAGACAATTTTGCATGCCAGGTCTAAGGTCTTTTCCGAGACGCTAAACACGTCATAGAGATCATGTTCAAAGCTGTACTCAAGGTCATTGAGAATGCCCTTGAGGCCATTTTCGGCGGCCGCAATGGTGAACGTGCCAAAACCTGGATGCCTGTACTCGCCTGCGTAGGCGCTCAGCGGATGTGAGAGAGGAGCATTAGCGCTGTGAACCTCTTTAGGCTCATTTTCTGCATCTTCAGACAGCTTGCGCAGGTAGTCGGCGGCTTTGTGACAGCGCTCGTTCCAGTTGAGTTCATCCAGGCCAAGCAGGCGATCAGCGAGATGATAAGTAATCACTTTAGTGATCTCGCCAAGAGGGTCTCCTAGATTCGTGAGGACGACCACGCCAATTCCATCATCGGGAAAGCCCGTAACCTGAGAGATAAAGCCATTGATTCCACCAGTATGGGTAAACAGCGTATGCCCTCGGTAGGAGTTAACGGCCCAGCCCAGCGCATAGGTTCTATAAAACTCTTCTTGATATCTTTCCAATCCAGGTTGAACTGGCACTATCATGTGAGGGGTGATAAGTTGCTCAAACTGAGCTGCAGAGACCAGGCGCTGCCCGTTCTCGCCATACTGGCTCTGCTGCAGCATGCAACGTAGCCATTGCAGCATATCCTCTATATTCGAGTTGATCGAGCCGGCTGGTCCCACGGCATCAAAGCGATCATAGAACCAGTCGCGTTTGACCTCGCCAGCTTCTAACTTATAAGGCAAGGAGAAATCGCTGCTCTGCTGGGATTCGTGTACCGAGAAGTTGCTGTTGCGCATGCCCAGGGGCAAAAAGATGCGTTCCCTGACAAACTCTTCCCAACTCTGACCGCTCAGGACCTCTACCAGGTAGCCAGCGAGGGCAAACATCATATTTTGATAGAGCCAGGTGGAGCGGAAGGAGTGCTGCGCTTCGCAGTAGCGCAATCTGTCAACCAGCTCTTTGCGCGAAATGGTCGAGTTAAACCACATCATTTCGTTGCGCGCCAGACCAGTGCGATGGCAGAGCAGATCGCGTGCGGTCGCGTGTTCGGTAGCCACATTGTCGGCCAGCTTAAACGTGGGGATATACTGCTTGATAGGCGTATCCCAGTCAAGTTTTCCCTCGTCGACAAGTATAGCGAGCGCCAGCGCCGTGAATGCCTTGGAGCACGAGCCGATGGCGAACAGGGTTTGGGGAGTTACAGCTTGATTATCAGCCAGATTGCGTTTGCCAAAGCCACTGGAAAATATTGTCTCGCCGTCCCTGGTTATACCTATCCCTAATCCAGGTACCTGCCATTCCTGCCTGATCGTCTCTATAAATTCCTCAAGACCTTGCAATGCCGAGGTATGTGAGGCTGAGGGAAAAGTCTGTGCCATGCTTGCTAATCCTTTCTCCTGCCATCTCTTTCTGGATTTTTCATCTGGCTGCCAAAGAGTTGGGCCAGAACGGCTTCAGTGGCCAGCTAATGCCAGGGATGAGACTCCTGCTTTTAACTCAAGGCATGATTTCATGCTATAGTGCTGCTTTAAAGCACTAGGTCATCTGCCTCTTCTTTAGATGGGCTACTAAGATTGCCGCTTATTTTGTGTATTTTTAGCTGAAATAACTTTTCAGGATAGGTCCTGTAAGCTGTGCTACCTAGTAGTGTAGCTACCGGATGAGAAATAAGACATCTATCAAAGGTTAAATGGCTGGCTAAATCTTTTTTGTAAGGGGCTAAGCCAGGCGGAAGAAATGTTGGATAAGACGATAATTACAAGCGTGTACGGCGCAAGCTTTGGAACAAATACTGCAAGTTTAACGGTCCGGCACATGCGCCAGTCTGAGCGCGCCCATTGATTGCCAGCCTGTAAATAGCACTATAGCTATTACTTTTAAGGCATGCATGGAGATCCTCCAGGTTACGCCAAACTCTTGCTACCCCTGGTCCCTGCCGACTGACGTAGCGCAACATGTCATACGGACGAGCATGTATGCTGATTTTCAGTAATGCACCCGATAGCGAGACCCTGGCTAATATGGGTAAAAACTTTACCCAAAATTACCCAGGTAGAGGGATAGTGTTACCCAGACAAGGCGCGATATTTTGCTTAAGCACTACCATTACAAAATTTCCTTCTCACCCTGTCCTCGTTTGCCTGCGCCGATCCTGCCAGGGCAAAACATGGGCTGGGGAGAACTAGCGATAAAAGCATAAATGACAATATTAAGCCTCACATAGATACACAACTACAGAATAGGCAAGGCGAGGTTAAAGGCCAATTGCTAATTTTGCGTATCTAAAATGAACCTCAGGATTAGTTTACTATATTCGGCAAAAATTTTTCCTCAGCCCTGGTAAATTGCTTAAATTTATGTTATAAGGTTATAGGACAATACATAACAAATTTGATACACGAGGAGGTGATCAAGATGAAGATTGCTGGTATGAACATCACGTACCGTCGCTTCCCTTTTGAGATGTTTCTTGATGCTATGGTGCATCTGGATATTGAAGCTATCGAGCTATGGGCAGGAGCGCCGCACCTCTATATTGGTCAGGCTTCAAATAGCGAGATACGCAATATCAAAAGAAGCATCAAGGAACGAGGTTTAACCCTATGTTGTCTAACCCCTGAGCAGTGCATGTATCCCTTCAACATTGCTGCAGCCGATCGCAAACTGCGCGAATTGAGCATCGACTATTTTAAGGCCTGTATTTATACAGCCGTTGAGCTGGAAGTTTCCCTGGTCTTGTTAACTTCTGGCCTGGGTTATTTTTCAGAAGTTGGGGACGAGCCGTGGAAGCGTTCTGCCGATTCTATCGCGCAAATCGCTGAAGTAGCGCAACGGGTAGGAATTACCCTGGCTTTTGAGCCGCTCACGCCCTTCGAGTCGAATATCATCACGGATCTAAAAGGCCTGGCCAGGATGATGGCCGAGATCCAATCTCCGGCCTTGAAGGCGATGATCGACACCGTGGCCATGTATCTGGCCCGCGAGACTGTTGAAGAGTATCTCAAAGCCTTTGGCCCCGATCTTGTGCATTTCCACTTGATAGACGGCGATGGCTCATCAGATGCACATCTAGCTCCCGGCGACGGCGTATTGCCACTACAAGCCTATATAAAAGCTCTGCGTGACGCGGCGTATAGCGGCTATATGACCCTGGAAATCATGAATGGCGATTCGCCTACCAGGCCCACCGAAGCATTGCAGAGAGCATGTGCCTGGCTTGAGGGGATATAGCTGTCTGCTGCTCTGCAAGCTCCAAAGGAGCCTGGCAGGACTGGGAACTTGCTAGAAACGATTCTTTAAAGAAAGGGAGTACATCATGAGCAATTCAACGCTCAAGCGTCAACTGGGTCCCTGGGCAGCGTTGGCCATCGCGGTTGGCACGACTATTGGTTCCGGTATTTTTGTCTCGGCTGGCCAGGTTGCCAGTGCGGCCGGAACTCCGCTCCTTTCCCTTGCCTCATGGATTATCGGCGGCTTAATTATTATTCCCCAGATGCTGGTACTGGCTGAACTCTCAACAGCATATCCAGAAAATGGGAGTGGCTATGTCTATCTCGATAAGGCCGGCTTTCGCCCACTCGCCTTTCTCTATGGCTGGGCTTCCTTTTTTGCCCTTGATCCGCCCTCCATCTCGATCATGGCTCTGGCTATCGTCTCCTATGTGGCGCCCTTTCTCCCATTCTTCAACGGAATTGCCGGCAAGGTGCTGGCTACGGCAATTGTTGTTGTGCTGACCGTACTGCACTATCGGAGCGTGCGTGAGGGCGGTTTCTTCCAGGTGCTGATAACTATTGCCAAAATTGTGCCCTTCGCCCTGGTAATTACCATAGGCTTGATATTTATGAAAGTCGGGAACTTTACAGTTGTGCCGGCGAGCGCACAGCATAGCAGCGTAATGAACAGCCTGATGAGCGGCGTCTCAGCTACCACCTGGTCCTATACCGGCATGGCTGCAGTTTGCTATATGGCAGGAGAATTCAGGCAGCCCAACAAGACCTTGCCGCGTGCCTTGCTAGGCTCGACGATTATCATTATGATCCTTTACACCCTGCTTTCGGTTGCGGTCACCGGCTTGATGCCTTTTGATAAGCTAATCGCCTCTCAGTCAGCAGTCTCTGATGCCGTAACCTACATTCCCGGCTTTGCTCAGATCGCCTCTGCAGTGGTCTCGGCCCTGGCTGTTGTCGTGATCCTGGGTTCGCTCAGTTCCTGCATCATGTACCAGCCTCGTCTAGAGTATGCGATGGCCAAAGATGGGCTCTTCTTTAAAATCTTTGGGCGCGTGCATCCGAAATACGAGACGCCATCTATCTCTATCCTGTTCCAGGTCGGCTACGCGATTATCTTGATCTTTCTTACCGACCTTAGCACCCTGCTGGGCTACTTTACGCTAGTCTTGCTTATTATCAACATCCTGATGTATGCATCCATCGTCTTCTGTCGTAAGCGGGCGGATTATCAGCCGATGTTCCGTACGCCACTCTGGAAGACCATGACCGCGCTTTCCATTTTGGGCTCAGCCTGGATGGCCTGGGGAACCTTTATCTGGGCCCCCTGGCAAGGACTTCTGGCGGCTATTGTTGTCTGCGTGACCGGGCTGCCAGCCTACTATTATTGGGAGAGAAAGCATAGAAAACAGCAAGCAGAAGCAACATCTATTGCTGATTAAATCAGAAGGAGGAATTTCTTTTGTTACAGTTAGATAAGTCTCAGGTGGATTTCCTGGTAACGTCAAGTATGGTGGGAGAAGTGGAAGCGTTTCTGAGAAACGGGAAGGAGGTAATTGCGGATATTGTCGCTCAACTCGTGGCCGGTGCTGTAGATAAGTTCTACTTTGTTGGTTGTGGCAGCTCGATGGCTGTCGGCGACGCTGCTAAATATCTGCTTGACAAATATAGCACAGTTGCTGCGCACGTCTATACAGGTTGGGAATTTGTAGACCATACTCCCCTGGCCGTAGATGATAAAGCTGCGGTGATTGTTATCTCGCATTCGGGCACGACCGAGGAGGTAGTCAAGGCTTTGCGCAAGGCCAACGAACGCGGGGCGATCACGATCAGTATTGTTAATGAGCGAACGGGAAATCCCCTGGGCGAGGAGGGTAAGTTTGCGCTTGCCTACAATGCGCATGCTATGTGGGAGTGTCACCTGCTTGGCGTCTATTTACTGGCTTGCTACTATATCCAGCAGACAAAGCCTCTGGCTGTAGTAGAGCATATTCTTGCCGATCTAGAAAAACTGCCGGGTGTACTGGACTATCATATCTCTCACTATGAAGAGATAGCGGCAAGGCAGGCCAGCCAGGTCAGTAGTTGGAAAGGGTTCTATACGGTTGCCGCCGGTCCTCTGGTCTCGCTGGCCTATAAAGAGGGAGTGATTACCAACATGGAGTTCATGTGGGGTCACGGCGCCGTTATTGAGAGCGGCGAGTTCCGTCATGGACCACTGGAGATCGTAGACAAAGGCGTACCTTTTGTCTTCCTGCTGGGTACTGACGAGTCGCGCCACATTACTGAACGCGCGCTGCGTTTTGTGCGCAAGCATGGTGGCGATGCAATTGTCTTTGATTATCAGGAGCTCTCCCAGGGCCTGCATCCCGATCTGGCTCCTATGGTAATGTTTGTACCACTTGAATGGTTCTCCTACTACTTTGCGATTGCCCATGGTCACAATCCCGATGATCGGCGCTACTATGGCATTGTCGAGTACTAATACGGTAGTATCCCGCCTGTAGAGAGATTCGATCTCTCATAGATGCAGGCTTCGAGACGGTTCCCTTCATAGCAGGTGTGCTGTGAAGGGAGCTATTCCAATGAGGGAAGAGAAATGAAGGTTGTCACGGTTGGAGATAATTGTGTTGACGTCTATACTTCAATGCAAAAGGCTTTTCCTGGCGGAAATGCTGTTAACGTTGCTGTTTATTTGCAGCGCTTTGGCCTTGAAGCTGCCTATGTTGGCGCTGTCGGTAGCGATGCCTATGGACAACTGCTGATTGAGTCTTTGCGCGAGCGCGCGGTGGATGTCTCGCATCTCCATCAACTTGCTGGTACTACCGCAGTCACCTCTATAGAGCTGGTGAATAATGATCGCTTGCTGGGAGACTATGAAGAAGGTGTACTGGCTTCCTTTACTCTGGGTGCTGAGGATCTCAGCTTCATCAGACAATTTGCGGCTGTGCACGCCGGGATCTGGGGCAAAGTTGAGGGCTATTTCCCTGAATTTAAGGCCCATGGTCTAATAACCTCATTTGATTTTGCCGATAGACTTGAGCATGCCATGGTCGTCCCTCTCTTACCAGCTGTTGATTATCCATTCTTTTCCTATCAGCAGGATGATAGCTATATTCGCGATTATCTGCATGAGGCCCAGGGCCGGGGGGCGCGTGTTGCCGTGGCTACCCTTGGCGAGAAGGGGAGCCTTGCCTATGATGGCAAGCGCTTCTACACGCATGGTAGCGAGCCGGTAAAGGTTGTGGACACGCTGGGCGCTGGCGATTCCTTCATTGCTGGCTTTCTTTATGGCACGCTACAGGGATATACGATTGAGCACTGTCTTACGCTGGGCACCCCGCAGCCCGCACCATCGCTTACTTTGGCGCCTGGTAAGTCAATTTGCTTTAAAGAGCCGGTAAACGCTATAATCAACGATGGATATCACCGCTGTAGGCGTCTCGCTAGCTGATTGTTGAGCGCTGCATACCGGAACGGTAACTAGGAAAGGCAATTGACTTGATATGGTAGTTGTGAATTTGAAAAGTGCGAGCATGGCCCCTCTCTATGTCCAGGTGCGCCAGTTGCTAAAAGAGGATATTATGCAGGGCCGCTATAAGCCGGAGGAGCAGCTTCCAACCGAGGCAGAGCTCTGCGATATGTATCAGGTAAGCCGAATTACGATTCGTAAAGCGATTGCTGATCTGGTCAACGATGGCACGCTAACGCGCAAGCAGGGCAAAGGTACGTTCGTCACTTCGAAGAAGATTCGCAACGAGTTACTTTCGATCAGCGGCTTCTCAGAGTTTAGCGCGGAGCTGGGCAAAAAACCTGGTTCGCGCATCATTTCCAGCAGTATTGTTGAGGCAGATGAAATACTGGCACAGGCCTTAAGGGGAAGCATTGGTGACGCCCTGCTACGCCTTGTGCGCTTGCTCTACGTCGATGAGCGACCGCTATTTCTGGATATTGCTCATTATCCGCTCGCGCGCTATCCAGGCCTGGAGCAGAGGATAGGCGAGATTCAATCGACCTACAACTTCCTCCATGAACAGTATGGGATAGAGATTGCCAGCAATGAGAAGGTGATCGATGTGATCTTCGCGCGTAAAGAGGAGGCGCAGCTGCTTGAATGCGAGCCTGGTGCCACACTTTTCAAGATTGAGAAGATTGCCTATGATGTCGTTGATGTGCCTGTACATACTTCAACCTTATTTTGTGAGACGAATAAGGTAAGCTTGAGCGTGCAACGTGCCTATAAGCATTAAAGTTTGAATTCAGCTAAAATTATGCCTAAGGTTGCTGAACCAGATTGAGCAAACATTTTATGCTCAATGCAATGGCTCACAGGATAGGCTTAATCCTCACCAATTTGCCAGTGTCAGCGCAGATGAGGATATCTAGCCAATCAGGAGCAGTGGCAGAATAAAAATAGCTTGAAGCGCATGCTGTACGGCTAGCCTGGCAAGCGCTAGTGCAGGCCCCAGAACGCTGAGGATCTCTGGTATTTTCACTTGCCCGCCAAACTATATGGAAAATGCGCCTGGAAAGGCCTGAAAGCGCTCGCATTTCTAACACATCTCAGGTATACTTGCTCGTAAGAGAGGAAGAGCTACCCGCTTTAAGCACAATGGAGGCAGAAGACGGTCATGAAAATGAGGTCTGGAGCATTTCACACCTGGAACCAGCACCTTCGTGCTAGATGAAGCGTGAGGTTGATCTTCTGCGTCTGGCCGTCAGAGGATAGAGAACGTGACGACGATTGTAACCACAAAACTGTATCTTCCTCGGCTTCGGTCGAACGTGGTCAGCCGCCCCCGTCTGATCGAGCGGCTGACAGAGGGCCTGAATGGGAAGTTGACCATCATCTCTGCCTCCGCTGGCTTTGGCAAAACCACGCTGGTCAGTCAATGGGTCGCCTCCATCGAGCGATCTGTCGCCTGGCTGTCCTTGGACGAAGGAGAGAACGACCCCATCAGGTTTCTGATGTACCTCGTCTCGGCTGTGCAGAAGATTGCGGCCACATCTGGCGAAGGAGTCTTGCATGCTCTCCAGGCAAGCCAACCGCCAGCCCTCGAAGCGCTGCTGGCGACGCTGCTCAACGAACTGGCCATCATCAACGAACCGTTCGTGCTTGTCCTTGACGACTACCATGTGATTGAGGCCCTGGCAGTTGACCAGGCCCTCGCCTATTTCGTCGAGCATCTGCCCCCGCAGATGCATCTGGTCATCGCTAGCCGCGAAGACCCTCGCCTTCCCCTGGCACGCTTACGCGCCCGAGGTCACTTGACTGAACTGCGCGCCACCGATTTGCAGTTTACTACATCCGAAGCCGCCGACTTTCTCACCCAGGTGATGGGCCTACAACTCTCGGCGGCAGACATCGCACGGCTTTCAGACCGTACTGAAGGCTGGATTACCGGTCTGCAATTAGCCGCGCTTTTCATGCAGGGCCACCACGATATTCCCGGCTTCATCCAGGCATTCGCTGGAGACCACCGGTACATTGTTGATTACCTGGTCGAAGAGGTCTTGCAGCAGCAGCCCGCCCCTGTGCGCAGCTTCTTACTCCAGACCTCCATTCTTGACCGATTGAGTGGTTCGCTGTGTGATGCTGTCACCGGCCAGGAGGAAGGAAACGCGCAGTTGGAGGCCTTGGAGCGAGGCAATTTCTTTGTAGTTCCGCTGGATGACAAACGCCACTGGTATCGCTATCACCACCTCTTTGCCGAAGCGCTTTCCGCGCGTTTGATGGCAGAGCAGCCCAATCAGGTATCGGCGCTGCATCGGCGCGCGAGCGAGTGGTATGAGCAGCATAGGTCGGTGGCCGAGGCAATCTGCCACGCGCTCTCCGCAGAGGATTTCGAGCGAGCGGCAGACTTGATCGAACTGGCAGTGCCCGCGATGCGCAGAAGTAGACAGGATGCCATGTTGCTTGGCTGGTTCAAGGCGTTACCCGAAGAGCTATTCCACTTCAGGCCGGTGCTCAGCGTTGGATATGCCTATGCATTGCTGTCAGGCGGCGATCTGGAGGGCGTGGAGGCGCGCCTCTCGGATGCCGAACGGTGGCTGAACACGACGGCTGAAACGCGCCCTGAATCCTTCGACGACGCTCAGGATATACTCCGCCGAAGGATAGTCGTCGTGGACGAAGAGGAATTTTGCCGTCTCCCTGGTGCGATCGCCATATACCGTGCCGCCCGTGCCCAGGCACTAGGCGATGTGGCAGGCACCATGAAATACGCCCGACGAGTGCTTGGCCTTGTCCCTGAGGATGACCATCTCCTGCGCGGACCGGCAGTGGCGCTCATGGGGCTTGCATCCTGGGCGAGCGGAGATCTGGAGGCCGCACACCGGACCTTTGCGGATGGCATAACGAGTGTGCAGATGGCTGGCAACATCTCTGATGCTATTAGTGGCACCATCGCTCTGGCTGATATCAGGACCGCGCAAGGTCGGCTCCGCGAGGCCATGCGTACCTACGAGCACGCTTTGCAGGAAGCGACGGCCCAGGGCGAGCCTGTCCTGCGAGGAATGGCAGACCTGTATGTGGGAATGAGCGAACTCCATCGTGAGCAGAACGATCTGGATGCCGCCACGCAACTCCTGCTGAGAAGCAAGGAACTGGGCGAGCGCACTGGTTTACCACAAAATCGATCTCGTTGGTGCGTAGCTCAAGCTCGAATACGGGAGGCCGAAGGAGATCTGGACGGCGCTCTTGACCTGCTCCACGAGGCGGGGCAACTGTATATGAGAAATTTCTTCCCTAATGTGCGTCCTGTTGCGGCACTTGTGACACGGATATGGGTTGCGCAGGGGAAATTAGGTGAGGCTCTCGGCTGGGCGCGTGAGCAAAGCCTGTCCATTGAGGACGCGCCGTGCTACCTGCGTGAGTTCGAGCACCTTACCCTGGCCAGGGTCCTCCTGGCGCGGTCCCAGGGCGAGCGCGCTGATCGCTCAATGCTTGAGGGCATGAAATTCCTTGAACGCCTCCTGAAAGCAGCGTTGATCGGTGAGAGGACGGGAAGTGTCATCGAAATTCTGGTGCTCCAGGCGCTCGCCCACCAGATGCAAGGTGACATCCATGCAGCTCTTATGGCACTGCGCCAGGCACTCTCGCTAGCTGAACCGGAGGGCTACGTCCGCATGTTTGTGGACGTAGGCTCACCCATGACGGCCCTGCTAGAAGGTGCTGCGAAACATGGGATTGCCCCGAACTATGTCCGTCAACTCCTGAAAGCCCTGGACTCAGCGAAAGCCAGAACGCCTGTCAAACAGGTTTTGATCGAGCCACTCACGGAACGTGAGCTTGAAGTGCTTCGGCTGTTCAGAACCGACTTGAACGGTCCACAAATTGCTGGCGAACTCATCATATCCCTGAACACCGTGCGTACCCACACCAAAAACATTTTCAGTAAACTCGGAGTGAACAACCGCCGGGCCGCGATACGTCGGGCTAAGGAACTCGATTTGTTCTAACGAACCTGGCAGGTGTGTCGAACCACTGCTGGGGCTTTTCCTCCCTCACAGCCTCCTGATTACCAATTCACCGCATAAATCACCACATGTGGTGATCCCTTCTCACCACATTCATAGGTATATTTCGATCAAAGCAAAGAACGCATGCAACGATGTGGAGATTGATCCATAGGAGAAAAATGCACGAGCCACAGCATTACGAGATTCGCATCAAGGGACACCTTGAGAACCGATGGGCCGACTGGTTCTCTGGCCTGACCATCACACGAGAAGACCGAGGCGAGACTGTATTAACCGGCCTGGTCGATCAGGCCGCGTTGCATAGCTTGCTCAGAAAAGTGCGTGATCTAGGTATGCCATTGCTCTCGGTCATTCGCGTTGAACCCGAACCGGTAGATCTATCGGATATCAAACCTTGACACGTATCACCCTTATTCAAAAAAGGAGACAAATACATGAAAACCACCGAGCAAACCACGCAGACTCCAAAATCAAAGCGCATCGGAAGTTTCAACCAGCGCAGGGCAGAAATTGTGATTGCAGCCCTTTTCCTGGTGACTGCGGCTGCCAGTATCCCCGGAGCATTTGTCCTGGATTCGATTCTTAACGCCTCCAACTATCTGGCCCAGGTTTTTCCGAACAAGGGGGTTGTCGAATTGGGGTCCCTGATATGGTCGATCAACAACATAGGGATCGTCTTCATAGCGGTGTTTGCGTTTGGCTTGCTCAGAAAACTCGATGAAGCCCTCGCGGTCGGGTACCTGGCTTCCCGAATCATCGAGGGCACCATTATGATGATCGGCATCGCCTCTACCTTGTTGCTGATCCCGTTGAGTCAGGAGTTCCTCAAGTCCGGTGCTCCCCAAGGCTCGTGGTTTTTGACTATTGGCGACGTCCTCAAGCAGGCGAAATTTCTTGGCCTGACCGGGCTCTCTTTGCCGATGCTCGGGCTGGGTGGATTGCTCTTTACCTGGATGTTGTTCCGGTTTCGACTCGTTCCGCGAGTGATCTCAGTGGTTGGTTTGATCGGCTACGCTGCGGTCTTGTTCGGGAGCATTGTCGGCTGGTTCGGTCTGATCGACGTGGCACCGGGAGGCAACGGAACAATCTTTGCCCTTCCAGTCGCAACGTTCGAGATCGTCCTTCTCCCCTTCTGGCTGCTGTTCCGGGGATTCAAGATACCGGAAGCCCTTGAGCGCACCGCCGCGAAGTGAGTGCTTTCCCACCCGACAACCCCTCTTGTGGCCGCCGGGTGGGGAGCACCAAATTTCTATGCTCTCTTAGCGCTGGTGGCCGGCAGGCTCTGCTCTGCTTTGTAAGATTTTTTTTGCGGCTTTAAAGTTAGCTATGTTTGTTTCCAGGCGAGTTTTCAATTCTAGCAAGTACTCAAGATCCCTGTTGACTTCAGCCAATTTATTCTCGTAGAGGTCGAGAAGTTGCGGACAAAACTTGGCGATGCGGGGGGCATCGTCGGGGTTGCAATTAAGAATGTGCCCGATATGAACTGTGTTGAGACCCAGGCCCAGGTAAAACTGAACAGCTTTAACCCGTTCAATCTGGCTCTCTTCAAAATCTCTATAGCCATTTTCTAGTCTTTTGCTGTATATCAAGCCCTTATACTCGTAATGGCGCAGGGAGCGCTCGCTGACGCCCGTCAATGTGGCAAGCTGACCAATGTGCATCGATTATCTCCTCTCCTTTCAGTAAGTATAAACCTTGACATCAATGTCAAGGTCAAGGGGCTTTTTCTAGAAAGGTGGAGATTGTACAATCTGTTACACTTATCGCATAGTTTATGAAGGTGTGAGAAGGGATTCATTGTATGGATGAGATTAAAGAATTTAAAATAGAGACCCATATTCCTGAAGAATATGTTGAGCGTCTGCGGGATGAGCTTCATCTTGTTGGCGCGGGGCGCGTGGGAAATTATGATCATTGCTTATCCATAAGCCAGGTGCGCGGTTACTGGCGACCATTGTCGGGAGCACGGCCTTTTGCCGGCACCCCAGGCGAGATTTGTGAGGGGCGTGAGTGTAATGTCGAGGTGCGTTGTGCGCGCCAGTATATTGCGGAGGCGCTGGCCGCTATTCGTCGCGTACATCCTTATGAGGAGCCATTGATTAACGTTATCCCTTTATTTAATCAGTTTTTTGAAGATGGGCGTAGCGGGCGAGAGCGGGAAGGAAAGAGGGAGTGAGCAGAGGGGACGCGACACTCCCCCTTTCCTGGAGGTGGCATAGATCGAGAGTTTGTTATGTGCGGAGCATCAAGCTATCTTGTAGCGCAATAGGGCGCCAACACCTCCCATTTCGCGCAGTGTCTCATGTCCTCTAACCATATCTACGGTTGCCTTGGAAAGCGTTGCCAGGCGCACAAGATCGCTGCGCTCAGTATCATCAAGAGGAGTATCCTCATCTAAAATTACTACCTCGGCCTGTCCATTATTGAGCGCATTATGTGTTTCTTTAAAGCCAATAACACCAAGGCCTTGTTCACGCACAGCCTCTACCAGGCGGTCGGCGAGGGCGTGCGATTCATCCTCTTCGATCTTGACGATAATAGGTTCTACTTCGCCGTGGACGGTATGCCTGGGTGTGCGGATATCCAGGCGCAGGATCTCTTCATGGACGAGCGGCTCTAAATGAGCCGGCAAGGCCCGATGCAGTAATGGAATGGCCACCGCGTCTCCTGCAAGAATGATATGCTGAGCGCCTTCATGCTTGACCAGTTCATCAATGGCCTGCGCGGCTTCGCGCGCAAATTCCTGGCGGCGGTTATCGGCGCGCCGTTGATAGCGCTTCTGATTTATTGAGCCGGCCTTGCGTTTGCCATAGCCAAATGGATCGTCATCGGGTCCGCCTACCTCTTCTAAGAAGCCCCGACGCGTAACAAACAGGCGCGCTGTGTTTGTGTCGACGACAGCTATTACTGTCGTTTCCTGCTCATCTATCAGGCGAGCGAGTTGAAACAGATCGGGTAGGGGCTCTAAGGCGACTTGATTATCAAAAGGTACCCCTGTTTCAATAGTCTCAAAGAGCTGATGGCTGTTGCAAGCAAAAATAGCCAGGCCCTGTAACCATGGCTCGGCATGCTCATCTAGAAAGTGCTGTACACGAGCCGTGTCGAGACGAAAGTCGTCAAGGGCTGGACCGCGTGGAAGAAGCGTCTTCTCGATTTCGCGTAGCCGGTCCTTTAAAAAGATCAGGGAATCGCGCACCGCCGGATTCTCACCTGTCGTGTGTGGCCGCATGTCCAGATAGACACTTAGCACGAAGGAGTTGCCTGCATCAAAATTAGCAAGACGCTGTAAGAGGTCACGTACACTTTGCATGCTTATTCTCCTGTTTGGTATTTGAGACCTGGATACGTTTCTATGATGGTCGGCATACTACCAATGGGTAATTATGCAAGCTTGTTAGTTTGATGCCTCGTACCGTCTCTGCTGGAGACGATCCTGAGCCCACGAGGGACTGCTCCCCAGGCTCAGTTACTAGCCTCGTCCATAGATCCTTCTTCCTATAATCCCTCTTGACACATTGAAAGTAGGGCGACGCCTTGCTTGCCTTGCCGATAGATTAAATCGCGTGCTTACTCAGGATCGTTGTCGAATGGTAGTTAAGGACGCCCCCATTGCCGCTGACCAGAATAAGATCGTTTTTCTCGACCTGGCGTTCTCCCCCTTGCCCACGTGCCTGTATTATGGCCTCTGAGAGAGGCGTGAAGCCCCACATGTAGTAAGCAGAGAGCTCACCCCCGCCAGTATTGGTGGGCAACGCTCCGCCCGGGCCAAGCTTTCCATCAGAGACGAAGGCCCCGCCTTCTCCTTTTTGACAGAAGCCGTAGTCCTCCAGCGTCACCAAAACAGTGTAGGGATAGGAGTCGTAGAGTTCGCAGATATCGATATCCGCGAGCTCGATACCTGCCATGCCGAGAGCCTTTTCTCCTGACTGTTTCGCACCTGTATAGATGCCCGGCTCTCGATCAGTGCGTTGATCGTCGCCAGGTGCTCCCTGTCCCATGCCCAGAACATAGATAGGAGGTTGTTTCAGACTTCTGGCCCGCTCTGCTGAGGTGAGAATGACAGCCACGCCACCATTAGAAACCAGGCAGCAGTCATACAGATGAAAGGGCTCTACTATGTAGCGCGAGCTCAGATAATCCTCAAGCGTTAGCGGCTTGCGCATTTGAGCCCGGGGATTCATCTGCGCCCATTTGCGCTGGGAGATCGCTATTGCGCCCAATTGTTTACTTGTGGTACCAAACAAGTGCATATGCCTCCGCGCCGCCAACGCATAGACGGGATTGGCCCCATAGACGCCATATGCCAGGCGCAAACTCTCCATGCCGGTGATCGGTAGGGCATTGGCCCCGCTGTAAGAGGAACCTGTGCCCTTGCCTTCTTTGAGCGGATTATCGGCATAGACGAGCACTACCACGTTAGCCAGCCCTGCTTCAATCGCCATACTTGCATATTGAATCATCGTCCCGGCTGTAGCCCCATAGGCATTCATGACATTCAGCAACGATAGATCTTCGAAGCCAAGCGACATTTGCAAAAGAGGACTCATTTCCTGAGACAGATTAGCATTGATGAGCAATCCATCAACTTCCTCTTTCTTGAGGCCCACATCGTCAAGGGCCATTTGGATCGCTTCTGCCGCGAAATTGGTGGCGCTGCGCCCATACACCTTACCCATGTCGGTCATACCCAGGCCTACGATTGCGCATTTCCCTTTGATACTCATTCCTGGCTCTCCTTCTTCCTGGCTAGCGGCCTTTCCACTGCGGCTTGCGCTTTTCGGCGAATGCCTTTGGGCCCTCAATAAAGTCCTCTGAAGCAAGCAAACGCTGCAGGCGTGATTGATCGGCCTGCATTGCCTCTTCCACCGACAGCGTTAATCCTGCCAAAACAGCCTCTTTGGTGAGTTGGACGGCAAGCGGCGAACATGCAAGAATGTCGTTAGCCCAGCGTTCAGCCGTTGCCATGAGCTCGGTGGCAGGCACAACTTCGTTGATCAGGCCCATACGATATGCTTCCTCTGCTGTGATCTGCCGGCCGGTGAGCAGCAAGCCCATTGCCTGCTTAAAGGGAATTTGCTGAGGCAGGCGATGGATGCCGCTCGCCCCGGCTATCAAGCCTACACGTGGTTCAGGAAGCGCGAAGCGGGCATGCTCTGCTGCGATAACCAGATCGCAAGCCAGGACGATCTCGAAGCCTCCTCCAACCGTGATGCCATTTACTGCTGCGATGATTGGTTTGGCGCATACGAAGTTGCTGGTAATCCCGCCAAAGCGAACCAGTTCGCCGAACTCGGGCTGTTTTTCACCTCTGGCGGCCGCCTCTGCAGTTGCTTTGAGGTCGTTGCCGGCAGAAAAAGCCCGCTTGCCTGCTCCTGTAATAATCGCAACGCGGGCTTCCTCATCGTGCTTGAAGTCATCGAAGGCTGCGCTCAACTCAGCATTGGCCTCATAATGGAGGGCATTCATTACCTCGGGGCGATCGATCATTACATAGGCAATGTGGCCTTTCTTTTCATAGTGAATATACCTATATCCCATCAGGCATCTTCCTTTCTCTTTTGGGTGAATTAGCTGTTGCACATTTATCTCTCGGCTTTGAAGCTGGGAAGGGTAATCTTGTCGGTGATGGCTTCAAAGGTTACCTCAAGAGGCATTCCGATCTGCAGATCAGCGGATGGGCAATCGACAATATTTGTGATGATGCGCAGCCCTTCTAGCAGGTCCACTTGTGCGATGATGTATGGTACTTCAGTGGCAAAGCCTGGATGATAGATCTGGTGCATCAAGACGAAGGAATAGAGGGTGCCCTTCCCACTTGCCTGCACCCAGTTCACGGCCGGGCGTAAGCAATTATCACAGCGCGACTTGACCGGCCACATCACAGCGCTACATGCTTTACATTGTTGGATCATCAAACGGTGGGCGCGAGCACCAGCGAAAAAAGGTTGTGAGGCCTCATCGGGAATTGGAACTGGCTTCTGATAATAAGTATTCTGTGTCATCTACACTTGTCTTTCTTACTGCCTGATGCCGCCGATGGATGAAGCTGGCGCATCGACAGATAAATGTTTCCATCTCTGTTGGAAGAGATATGTCATGCTAGCTATTTTGCTGCTCCCTGCCAGGTGATTAGCGCATCCAGGGCTTCGATCTGTGAGCCATTCACGCGAAGGGGATTAATTTCTAGCAACTCAAGGTTGGCTTTCAGACTATGGGCAAGAGCTGCCGTACGATAGATCACTTCCACAAGTTTGTCCATCTTGACAGGTTTAGAGCCACGGACCCCGGCGAGCAGCTTCGCTCCCTGCAGCTCTGTAAGCATAGCCCTTACGTCATCGCGAGTAACTGGTAGGATGCGCAGGCTGATATCTTTGAGGGCTTCGACCCAGATACCCCCGATTCCCAGCGTTAGCACTTGCCCCCAGGTGGCATCGCGTATGACACTTACCAGCAGATCAATACCTTCAGCATGGAGAGCGCTGATCAGCACGCCCTCGATATATGCTGCAGGCGTGGCAGCTTTCACATTTGACATCAGCTGTGTGAAAGCTTTGCGTACTTCCTCCTCGCTCTGCAGATCTAACTTCACGCCACCAATATCGCTCTTATGGACGATATCAGGCGAAACAACCTTGAGCACGACAGGAAAACCTATGGCTCGCGCCGCCTCAGCCGCCTGCTCTGCACTGGTAGCCAGTGTTGCTGGAATGACAGGAATGCCATATTTCGCCAGCAACTCCCTGGCCTGATATTCGGACCAACTTCCAAGAGCCTCTATAGTGAGGGAAAGCGGGCTTACAGCCTGCTCAGGTCCCTTTGCTTGCGCAGCCTGGTAGCGCTCCATCCAGGCCATAAGCTTGCCTAGCGCTGGGATCAGCATATGAATGCCCCCTGAGAGAAAGGGAATCCCTGTAAGTTCAAGGAAGGTGCGACCCGAATCCCTTACATCGTTGCTCGTAAGGGGAAGCATGAAAGCGGGAATGGGTGAGCTCTTCAGGGCCTGATCAATGCCTCCCAGAATGTTCATGACAAAACGTGATTGCGGCGTTTCGTCGGCGGGAGGTTCTATCAAGCAAAGTACTGCGTCGAGCTCTGGATCACGAGTTACAGTGCTGAGTATATTGCCCATCAAGTTCTGGTCGTTCAATGCCGCCCCTGTCACATCGAGTGGGTTATTGGCCGGGCCGAGGATTGGCAGCAACGTACGCAGCTCGTTCTTTGTTTGCTCGCTGAAGATGGGCAGCGCAATACCAGCTTCCTCGGCAAGATCAGCCGCCAGATCACAGGCCCCGCCAGAAATAGCCACGATACCCAGGCGGCGGCCAGGGAGCGAGCCGACTTTAGCAAAGGCGTTGGCGGTAAGGATCAGCTCTTCAACTGATTTGACGCGAATAATGCCCAGCTGACGAAACACTGCATCGATCACACGATCGTTGCCGGTTAAGGCTCCAGTATGGGTTAGCGCTACTCTTGCCGTTGCCTCACTGCGCCCGGCTTTCAGTACAACTATGGGCTTGCCGCGTTCAAAAGCCTGGCGCGCTAGCTGAACAAAGCGTGCAGGCTCGCGGATGGTCTCCATAAAGAGGGCTATGACCCTGGTTGTCTCATCTTCGATCGCGTATTGAAGGACGTCGGTTACTGAGATCACTGCCTCATTGCCTGTGCTAATGAGCATACTCAATCCCACGTTCTGGGTATGGGCATAGTTGAGCATTAGCGCACCCAGGGCCCCACTCTGACTAATGAGGGCAATCGAACCTGCAAGGATGGGACGTTCGGGCAGGTTCGCCATAGCCTCGATGCTGTGGGTGATATTGATATAGCCCATGCAATTGGGCCCGATTATAGCCAGATCATGCTGAGCAGCTAACCTGGTGATCTCTTCTTGCAGCGCTTGTCCATGCTCATCTTGCTCAGCAAAGCCTCCGGTGAGGACTATTGCGTTGTGAAGTCCGGCCGCAATCATGTCCTGGATGGTGGGCAGTACTGCCTCGATGCCCACCATGATATAACACAGATCGACGGGCTCTCCGATATCTGTGAGGTGGGCGAATGTGGTCTGGCCATGCACGACCGGATTGCGCGGATTGATGTAATAGATCTTTCCATTAAAGCCACCTTGTATCAAGCCTGCATGAATCATCCAGGACCAGGCTGATTTATCGGAAGCGCCCACTAGAGCAATGCTGCGCGGTTCGAAGAGCGCGCGCAGGCGCTCAGTAGAAAAGACGATGCCACGAGCCATAGAATTATCTCCTTTTGCTGGATGCGAAGATTTTTTCTGCCTCTGCAACCTGAGAACACTGCTATTCATTAATGCCTGCTTCGCAGCAAGAATGTGAGGACAAATAGAAACGCTCCCCCAATGATAAAGAGCGCCATCACCAGAAGCAGTGAGGGATTATCCGCCACATGAGAGCCCCCACTTATGAGCCCATAAAATCCCCCAAAGCAAATGAAAAGGCCGAGCGCTGCCAGACGCATGCGAAATCTACTGAGAGAACGGGACCAGGGATTGGTTGGTCGAGGCTGATTAGCCAGAGGAGGATAAGCCGATTCCATATAGGCTCCGTACGATGGCTGTGGATGATATGGCCCAAAGGACGGTGGATAGGCTTGCCCGGGCGCTATTGGTCCTCCACCTTGCAATAGGGACGATGTTTGGACATACATACTGCCAAATAGCCCGCCAAATGTGCCAGCGAGCAAGGTCACTGCGACAACAAGCGCCACCTGGAAGGCTATTTGTATCGCTATGATTCTTAGAAAAGAAGAGGTAAGTTCTATAGGAGATATTCCATATAGGATCGGTGTAATGAGCGTGGACAAACTAGCGACCAGCGCATAGAGTATATCTGCCACCAAACATGCAGCCAGGACTGATCCGATCTTTCCTGTCTTCCTGGCTATGAATAGACCCGTGCAGAAAGCCACTACACCAGTAATCAAGAGATCGACCAGGCTTACAGGGAAGCGAGCTATGAAAATCCAGCCAAAGCTGGTTGGCGGTAGATGGAACACTGAAAAGATTAATAGTTGAAGCAAGGGAGCACTTGCTTGAAGCGCTCCAGCAAGCAGAGCCGCTTTAAAAATCCCCACCGGCTTAGTGAAGACGCCAGGATAAGCTAGCGGCGCCTGTGGAGATAAGAAGGCAGGATTATAGGGATCGGGTGGCGGCGGTGGTTGATTTGATGAATAGTAGGCCATATGCAAAATTGTGCGTTATGTCTATTCCCTTTCTTCAGATAAAGGGAAAGCACCGCATCTCCTTTTTATAAGCTAGCTGTAGACCAATTTGACAGAGGATTTACCCACGATACATCAAGCTCTGGCAGCATACGCCGGTCAAGCTGAAGGCCGGCGTGTGAAGATGATAGCAGCCAGAAAGCGTGAAGTCCTGGTCTTCTGTCGAACGTATACGTTGGATACACACATATTGGGTATCCGCTGAGGCGATAAAATGCCGATGTGCACTGTTCAGGTCAATTTGACAAGCTGTTTGCCAAAGTTCTCACCTTTCAACATACCGATAAAGGCTCCTGGCGCTTGCTCAATGCCGTTGACGATGCTCTCACGATAAGTGAGCTTCTTCGCAAGTATCAGTTGTTCTAGCTCGCTCTGCGCTTGCGGCCAGAGCTTGAGACTGTCCGGATCTCCCACATTGAAGCCCTGAAGCTTTATCCGCCAAGTCAGCAGCGCCCCGAAATTTCGGAAACCTTGTGGAGCTATCTCGTTATACTCAGAGACAAGGCCACAGAGAGCGATGCGGGCGAGGGGATTGAGGCGCAATGCCACGGCTTCAAGCACTTCGCCGCCAACATTTTCAAAGTCAATATCGATGCCAACTGGGGTGGCCCTTGCCAGGTCCTCAGCCAGATGGCCGGCCTTATAATCGACACAGGCATCAAAGCCTAGCTCGTTAACCACATAGTCGCATTTGGCTTTTCCACCAGCTATCCCAACCACGCGGCATCCCCTGATCCTGGCTAACTGGCCAGCGACGCTGCCCACTGCCCCTGACGCAGCCGATACCACCAGCGTTTCTCCCGCTTTAGGCTGGCTAATGGAGACTAGTCCGATCCAGGCCGTCACGCCAGGCATACCCAGAACACCCAGATAAAGCGAAGGTGCTATTCCTGCTTTGGGATGAAGCTTTCTGATATTTCGGCCAAGAGCATCTTGTCCTGTGGAGATGCTATATTGTTGCCAACCTAGATACCCGGACACCAGATCGTTCTCTTGAAAATTAGGATGCCTG
Source organism: Ktedonosporobacter rubrisoli (assembly GCF_004208415.1). Classification (GTDB taxonomy): domain Bacteria; phylum Chloroflexota; class Ktedonobacteria; order Ktedonobacterales; family Ktedonobacteraceae; genus Ktedonosporobacter; species Ktedonosporobacter rubrisoli. Next base: position 3,041,898 of record NZ_CP035758.1, read on the forward strand.
CTGGCTTCTACCACACCAACGATTCCACCACGCATGACCTGCTCTAATTCAACCTTTGCTTGATAAGATTTTGCGTCGTTCATCGTTCCACGCATATATGGATCAAGCGAAAGATAGAGATGTTTGACAAGTACCTCTCCATTGCGTAGGGCTGGCAGCTCAGTCTCTACAAGGCGGAAATCGCTTTCTTGTACCCATCCCTGTGGCCGACGTACTAGCAGCACTTGTATATTCTTTTTGCTCATTGTTCCTCGTTTCGCTCCAAAAAGTATGTAAAGGAAACACTATTCGTGAGTTTAGTGGCGAAAAATTAATATAGTGTGATATGGATTGAGGATATATAATCGGATATCACACTATAGCGCCATTATAAAGTGCTGCCCTGGCTTTCCTCAAGAGAAAAAGCAAATTTTTTGAGCGAAAAGGAAGAAGGCAGACAAATATCTTTATTTTGTTATTTACCAGACAAATAAGCGCTTAATGAACAGATCTAGCTTTTGCCTTGACAGCTGTATTCCATGGCCCGCTTTACCTACTTCCGCAAAGCTTGAATTGTGAATAAAAGACCGATACTGCAGACTGTGATCACAAGCATCGAGCAGACGAAAGCCGATAAAAGCTTTCCACTGCTCAGCGCCACACTGGAAAACAGCAGACCAATCAGCGCTACACCTAATGCCCCTGCAACCTGCGATGCAGTCGTGTAGATCCCGGAGGCGCTCCCAGCGTCTTCAGGCGAAACCCCCTCAAGCGTTTTGTCCATCAATGGCGCACTCAGTGAACCCATGCCGATTCCTGAGAGAAAGAGCGCCACAAGCAAGGGGGCATACCCAATCGAGGAACAAAAAACTGCGCGCTGAGCAGCACTGAGAGATTGCCAAGAAGCACCAGCGCGCCGGCAACTAACAAGCAATGCTTGCCCAGATAACGACTGGCAAGTGGGCTCAGGCTGGAGGCCAGGATATAGGAGGCGCTCGTTGCCAGAAAGACAAGGCCCGCTTGCAGTGGTGTGAACTGTAAGATTGTTTGCAGATAGAAGGTCAGGAGAAATGTTACGGCGTCAGCAAGCGCACTATCAAGTATAATGGTCAAAATGCCAGAAGGAAAGTAGCGCTGTCTGAAAAGCGAGAACGAGACCAGAGGCAATTTGCCTGAACGCGTCATGCGGTTCTCATAAGCGATAAAGGCAATCAAGCATGGCACAGATAGCAGCAGACAAAGCACGACCTGGAGCGACCAACCGATTTCTCCTCCCAGCACAAGCGGGAAGACAAGGAGGAAGAGAGAAAGCGAGAGTAGCGTAACGCCCCCGTGATCCAAATTGCGCGCGCCGGGCAAGCGAGATTCGCGGAGCAACGGCAAAGCACAAAGCAAAGCTGCAATGCCGATGGGCACGTTGACCAGGAAGATGCTGCGCCAGCCTAGATTGAAGAGATTGGCCTCCAGGAGAAAGCCACCAAAGACCTGCCCCAGGACAGAAGCCAGACCCGCGATAGCTGCATAGCTGCCAAAGGCGATTGGGCGCTCAGCTGTAGCGAAACTGACTTGAATAAAAGCAATTACTTGAGGAGTCATCAATGCAGCAGCTACGCCCTGGACAATGCGAAATATGATAAGCAGCCAGGCGGTAGGAGCCAGGCCACAAAGAGCAGAGAAGAGCGTGAAACTGGCCACACCAAGCACAAATAAGCGCTTGCGTCCATAGAGGTCACCAAGCCTACCCCCAGTAACGAGTAACACAGCGTAGGCCAGGGTGTAACCAGCAATAACAAGTTGCACCTCAGCAAAGCTCGCGTGCAATTGCTGCTCAATTGAAGGCGCTGCAATATTGACAATAAAGCCGTCAAGTACCCCCATCAAGGTAGCACATTGAACCACAGCAAGCATCAGCCAACGCCGAGGATCAGGTTGCCTCTCTAGCAGCGGAGCCGAAGATGTCGTCTGGACTTCCAAAAAAAATTCTCCTTTGTCCCACGAAGCAATGCTACCGGCTATAAGGTGGAGGCATAACGAATGCATGAGGCAAGCGACTAGAATCTCCCAGTACCCGCGAACAGGAGCACGCTCTATTATGAGAAATATCTCTTGTTTTCTATATAAAGTTTATTTTAGCATGCCGGACTCTTACAAGAAGCATGTTTTCCACAGACTCTCGTGCCGGATAGGAAAGCGCGCGAGCATGAAAGAGAGGCTTTTCTGCTCTCAAATTTTCAGCTACACAGCTACATCCAATACATCATTGACCCCAGGCGATATCAAACGCCAGAAGAGGTCACCTACCTCCTCTGCCGAAGGCGAGAGATGATGATCCAGCCACCACATCACCAATCCCAGCAGTGAGCCGGAGACATGCGCGGCAAGCATATCGAGGTCGGTTGCGCCTCTCTTCCCAGTGTTCAGCGGAAGCAGGACATTGCGCCGGATAGCTTCAGCGAGATACTGCCTCATTAGCATCACCACTAGCGGATGCCCCCCCTTCCCAGCAATACGCGATACAATCTGTAGTGTTGGGCTATGTGCTGGAACACAAGGATGATGAGCGTGCGATATGTGCATAGCTCTTCAGTGCCTGCTTCTATCTCCTGCCTCAATTCTTTGACCAGGCGTTGCACACTGGCGGCTAGCAACTCCTCCTTATCGCGGTAGTGCATATAGAAGGTTGTGCGTCCAATGTTGGCTTTAACTGTGATATCCTGCACCGTAATAATCTCGTATCCACGTTCCACAATCAGGGCCAGCAAGGCGTCGCTGAGCAACTGGCGAGTTCGCTGGATACGCCTATCAATTCTTGGCTGCTCAATCATAATTTCTCCAGGATGTTTGCTATGAATGCTCGCCGGGGCGCTTTTCTGGGTGATAGGCCTGTGAGATACAGACGCTTATAATCGAGGCGAGTTGTCTGCCAGTCTGCTCAATCTCATGCACTTCCAGCCCGCCATAGCCGAGAACCAACCCCTGGAGAGCAGAACTGCCGAGATAATATTGGGACAGAGGGGTAACGAGTATGCCATGCTTCAGGCTTTTTTGAACAAGCTGATGCGCATCAACATCTCCCCCGAAGGTGATGCACATATGTAAACCGGCTTCCAAGCCAAGGAAGGATGCATCAGGTTTTAGCGATGCAAGAGCTTGTGCCAGAACAAAACGTTTCTCTGCATACAGGCGACGCATTCGGCTAATGTGCTGCTCGAAAAATCCCTCTTTCATAAAGGCTGCCAGGGCGAGTTGTAAAGGAACGCTTGTGTGATAGTCACTCAGGCACTTAAGACGTTCAAGGCGATCGCGCAGAGGAGGCGGAGCGAGCACATATCCTACCCGTAGGCATGGCGAAATCACTTTGGAGAATGTCCCAACATAGACGACCCTTCCAGCTTTATCAAGGCTGGCTAAGGAAGGTAATGGCGGTGCATCGTAACGAAACTCGCTATCATAATCATCTTCCACAATGAGGGCATCGTTACGGGTGGCCCACTCAAGGAGGGCGAGCCGACGTGAGAGCGAGAGACGAACCCCAAGGGGAAACTGATGGGAAGGAGTAACATAGACGAGCAGCGGCCCGCTCGGACCTTCCGGCAACATGTCGACACGCATTCCGTCTGTATCGACGGGTATTGGCATGATACGAGCGCCGTGGCTCTCAAATGCTTGACGCGCCAATAGATATCCAGGCTCTTCGAAGGCAACTGTGGCTCCTGAGAGAAGGGTTGCCTGGGCAATGAGGTGAATGGCTTGTAAGGCTCCACAACTCACCAGAACGTCCTCCCAGGGCCGAAAGAGCCCGCGGGTCCGTCCAAGGTATTCAGCTATAGCTACCCTTAGTTCCGGTTCGCCTGCTACCACGCTATAATCATCTGGCAGAGGCTGACGGAGCGCTGAGCCCCAGGCTTTGCGCCAGAGGGCCTGCGGAAACGCGGCCGTAGAGGGCTGGCACACACGGAACTCGCGCAAGGGAGATTGTGGCGGCGTCACCAATGGTTCGGGAATGGCGTGAAGCCAACGCGCATTCTCGGGGTAAGAAGGTGACGCAGTGCCGTGAAATGGGAGCTTGATGCCTTTATTAACGAATGTTCCTGAGCCAATCTTGCCAATCACATAGTCTTCGGAGATGAGTTGTTCGAGCGCTTTTATCACAGTATTACGATTGACCTGCAATTCAGCGGCCAGGCGCCTTGAGGATGGTAAACGCATGCCAGGACGTAACCTTCCACTTACAATGGCCTCGCGCAAGGACAGCACAAGTTGTTGCTCAAGCGAAACTTTGCCGCCACGCTGAAGTTGTGGCAGGAAATCCACGGCGGGCCGGGGCATGCGCCGTGTAGAATGTCTATCTTTAGAGGGCGTAGTCATTGTGATACCATCCAAGTGGTCTAGTTAAATGCTAACAAAATGGAACTGTTCAATCATCCATTTTTAGCTTATCATATATGTGTGAGGAAAACAAGGAAGCGTAAGAATAGCTTGAGGAGAAAATACATGACGGAAGAACGTTTGCAAGCATTTGCTGAGGCCTGGGCACGTCATGATGTTGACATGTTGATGACCTTCTTAACTGAAGACTGTATCTATGAAGCATCGGTTGGCCCTGAACCTGGGAAGACATATAAGGGTCGAGAAGCGGTGCGGCAAGGTATGCTAGACATGCTCGCGTATGATGGTCAGGGCGAGTCTCGCGGTGGCCCAATAGATATCTTTGGGGAGAAGGGAGTTGCGCAATGGTCATATGTCTGGACTGAGCCCGATGGGCGCGTAATTGAATTGCGTGGGTGTGATATTTACGAATTCCGTGGAGACAAAATTTCGCGCAAGAATGCATTTCGCAAAGCCTTTCAGTAAAGGTATGTGGGAGGGAGATGGTTGTGGGTGGCTAGCGCATTCTCAAGAAGCCATTTTTTATCTATAGAAAGGAAACCTTTAATGATGCTTCAAAATGAGCAAGCGTACAAGCCACGCCCTGCACGTTTTCTTGAACTGTGGGAATGGCAAGGGTGGCGCGTAAAGATCTATGGGCTGGCTGCACAAGCTGAATATCCTTCGGCAGCCTTAGTGCAAGCAGCCAAGAAGATTGCCGAGCGCCAGCTTCCACTGCCCGCGGTTGCTGAAGATCGCTATGGTATTGCCTTTATGATTGTTCACGAAGGGACTGAGGGGGATTATGTGTTAGTGGATTGGTGGACCGCTGGTGGTATCGTGCAGCATCATCTGTACGGGGCTATGAAAGGGCATAATGGTCAACTTGAGTATCACTGGCCAGCGGGCGCAGGATTTTGCATCTGGGAACTGGCAGTCTGCTGGTTTGAGCGAGAAGCCTGGGTAGAGGCGGTTCTCAGCAAGCCCCAGGAGCCGGATCTTGCGGCATACTTCATGAAAAGGCTCAATGCTGATGTCTAGCTGCGTGTGTTTGCGGCGCTGCATGTGTGCAATGTTAACCAGGCAAGCTAGCGGCGCGAGCTAGAAATGTGCATATAGCGGTGAGCCTCAACGAGGCAGGGAGATTGCGATTGATTCCAAGCGCGCTATATTTTCTCCCTGCTCTTAATTGAGGTAATCCTGCAAGCTTGTACGCTGACCCAGGTAACGCAACTTATGAATAGCTTTGGTCTCGATCTGGCGTGCGCGCTCACGCGAGACGTGGAGTTCTTTGCCTATCTCCTCAAGCGTATGGCTCCTGCCATCGCTAAGGCCGTAGCGCATAGAAATGATCAGGCGCTCTCGCTCAGTGAGATACTGTAGAACTTCGTCGATCTGCTTTTTGAGTAGATCCCGACTAACTATATCGACAGGAGTTTGCAAGCCGTCATCCTCGACGAGATCGCCAAGAGAATGATCATTGTCCTCGCCAACGGGCATCTCTAAGCTCAGCGTCTGGGGGCTCACCTTAAGCACTTCGCGCACCTTTTCCGGGCTTGTTTGCAAACGCTCGGCAATCTCCTCAGGGCTTGGCTCGTGGCCAAGAGCTTGCAATAATTGCTGCTGGACCTTGTGCATACGGTTGGCAAACTCAACTAGATGCACCGGTAGACGAATAGTACGTGCATGATTGGCGATAGCGCGGCCGATTGCCTGGCGAATCGACCAGGTTGCAAACGTGCTGAAGCGATAGCCTTTATTGACGTCGAACTTTTCAAGTGCTGACATCAAGCCTGTGTTGCCTTCTTGAATGAGATCTTGTAAAGAGAGGCCTCGTCCCATATATTTTTTGGCAACGCTAACCACCAGGCGCAAATTTGCCTCAATGAAATGGCCCTTGGCCTGCTGAGCCTGCTCAATGATGTGCTGATCTGGCTGGATATGCAGCAATCTGGCTCGCTCTTGTTCCTGCTTACCGCGCTCGATGATGTGAGCAAGGCGCCTTTCCTCTTCCGCACGTAGGAGAGGAATGCGGCCAATCTCATGCAGATACATGGTCATAGAGTCTTCGACTCCATGTTCGGCCATGAGCGAAGGAAGGAGATCCCTCTCTACGTCAGGCTCTTCATCATCTTCGGCTTCCTCAGCATCCTCCAGGAACTCTAGCTCTGCTGATTCTTCTGCAATGTCATCAGCGAGCAATGCCTCATCTACAGTTTGTAACTCATCCGAAAATTGGGAATCATGCTCGAAAAGGGCTTCTGGTTTATCTCTATAGAAAATGGCCATAGTAATATCCTCTTTAATATCCATCAGTGGCTATAACTAGTAAAAATAGAATGGCTGAGCGATAGGTTGAGAAATATATTTGTTGAGGAAGCCTATCGAAGCAGTAAAGATATATTGACAACTAATCATTTTCGGCATAATAGATAACATTTCATAGAGGAAGATTATTCCAGCCGATCCCTTCAACCACAAAGCCCCTGAGAGCTTTCGCCGAGTCTGGGAACAATAGGCAAAAACTTATTGACGAGGATATGGACAATGTGCTATCGTATTTAAGCTTTTAAAATGAAAAGCGTTGGTTAAGTTACCACATGCATGTGGTATGGGTTGTTGGTGTGGCTGACAGATGTAATGAGCTAACCGGTAAGCAAGCGCTGTTGAGTAAAGATGCGTTCAGCAGGAATGTAAGGTGCGCCGCGTGCTAGCGCGCGGTTTGTGTGCTCTGTCAGAGGCTTGCGTACTGCGTTGGCCAGATAGAAAGGGGTATGAGTATGGATGTCACGCCATGGCTTCTAGAGCAATTACGAAGTAGCGCCAGAGGATTTGCGGGCACAGTTGAACAGATTCCCTCCGAACGATTAAGTGTAACACCTCCGTATCCGCGCTGGCTTGGCGAATGGAGTGCGGCACGGCACGTCTTCCATATGCTTTATCACGAACGTAAATTTCCCCTGGCTTTTGCACGCAAATGTCTGCAGCTTCCTCCGTTAGAGAGCCTCGATGAGAAGGAAAATATTGCCTGGCAGCTCTGGGATCAGGATGTTCCGCATACGCTGGCAGCCTTTCTGCAGGCGCGACAGAATTTGCTCGACTTGCTGGCTAAGTTTGCGCCCGAGGCGTGGGAAGCGCCACGCGAGCAGGAAGAGTGGGGGGCTATTACACTGCGCTGGACAGCAACCAAAGCTTATCAGCATACCAGCGAGCATACACATAATGTTTTACGCTTGCTGATATTTTGGGATTGTGCAGCTTATGAGGAACAGGAACTCCTCAAGCGAGAGAGCAAAGATGCTTGATAGTTCTTCTTTGAATGTTATGGGTGCCTGTGAAAACTCATGCTCTGATAACAGCTGAGACGCATAGGCAACGAATTGTCAGATCTCACCGAGCTACAAGGGATCGTAGTCTCGATCTCAGAGGACCTGTTCGCCAAGCTCATCGATTCTGAGAGCTCCTGCGATGTTGGGAGGAAAGACGAACAGGTCTATTTGTGCCTTGCGTTTATCCTATAGGGGGACGGCGATCAGGAGTTCTCGGCGGAACTGAGATGGGCATTTCGGGTGATGCCGTGGAGGTGGTGAGTGCCGGGAGAGTTCTCAGCTCGTTAATGAGCGCATCGAGGGGACCGCCGCTTGGCAGGGGCCATCTAACATATTGTCCTCGCTTGGCAGCTTGTAATGTAGCGATGAGCCGTTGCGTTTCCTGTTCCGTTTGCCGCAGGGTGCTTTCTGCCTGTCTAGTGTGCTGCAAGCGCGCAAATAGGGTATTGAGCGAGGAAGCCACCTGCCACAGGATATTTTCTTGTGGCAGCGACGTGCGAGTGGTGAACGTGCCATTGGCGGCGTTGGCCAGCATCGCCATGATTTCTTTGATCCCTCGTTCCAACTGCTGCTTCTCTTGGGCTACCACTTCTTGCAAGGCAGCTAGCGCTTCTGCTTGGTTAGCGCGTGTGATAGCCTGATCCGTTGATCTAGCTGCTATAAAACTCAAGAGGAAGCCACCAATCTGAATGATGATTGGACGGGCGAAGGCAACGGTTGGTCCATGCCAAAGAGTAATAAGTGTGCTGAGATCAGAAGTATGGGGAAGTAGATAAAAGTCGCTAAGAATGCATATGATGTGTAAAAATAGAAATAGCCACAAATAGCGATGAGACAACAACACTCCAGCAGTGATCAAGGGGATGATAAACAGGTCAAAAGTCAGAAGCCAGCCAGTGCTCAAACCTCCCTTGGCACTGAGCAGGGCCCCTTCAATGAGAGCATCCATACTACAGATCAGCAGGAGAGCGGCCAGCACCTGCTGGTTTAACCGATTGAGCAAAAGTGCGGTGAGGACAATGAGCATGAAGGCAAGAATACCTGCTGCTGTTGCCAGATCGATTCCTGCTTGCTGAAGCAAGAATAAGGGAGCAATGAAGAAAAAGGGTGCGATCAGGCTAGTCAAACCTGATCGGCGAAGATGCTCACGGGCTTGGGGGGTTGGGGCAGTCTCATACGAGAGCGTCCCGGCGGGAGCGGTAAGGCGAAACCACCAGTCGAACCGACTGCGTTGTGGGAGGCGGTGACGAGACTGTGAGGTCAGGCGTTCTTGTAAGGGCTGTATTGGTTGCATTGCTGTAACTCCTTCAATAGAGAAACAAGATGGGACAGACAGTGATTCCCTGCATTGCTACGAAATCAGAGAGAGCACAAACTGTCGTCTGGTGCAGTTCCCTATGAGGCACCGCTGCCATCGGGGAACGGTATGGATACTTGACGGGGGCATTTATCCACTGAGTATTGTGGCATAGGGCCAGCATCCTGCCAGCTCGCTCATGCTCGCCGGCTGCCCGAATGGCATGGATAGTTGCAGCTAGATCAACGACGGCCAAGGCGTATCCCCCTCGTCTGTCAACGTGGTGGGTGTAGAGTTCCTTAAAGACGAAGTGTGATCGTTTCATCACACGTAAATAGCCAGTATGGACGATACCTATCGTGTAGCGCTGATGTGTCTGCTCCGCCTGAGCATAGGCAAGAGCGTAGATGAGGTCACGTGCCACAGCACAGGAAAAACTGCTGTCTTGCAGGGCTGAAGGGCAGTACCAGCGCCCGCGCTGAACACACAGGCGGGTCAACTCTAAGAGATCATCACAGTTATAGTGGTCTTTGAGATATGTCAGAATAGGATCAGGAATCATTCCGGCTTCAGCAAATTCGTTGACTACCATCGAATCGTTCCAACACCGTAGCTGAAAGATTCGCACGCCTGCTAGAAGGTGTTCGCGCTCCCGATGATCTATCCCATATACGCCGTAAATGTTGATAGTCTCATCGTCTATTTGGTCATAGCGATCAGATTCACACCCTTCAGGATCAACAAGGAGAGTCCAACCCAGCCGCTTAACAAAAATCTCGGCCCGGAGGCGTTGGTACTCCTGTTGCTTGGAGACATCGTGCCAGTCGATCCTTCGAATGCAATAGCGATGCCCCTGTTCACGAGCGTCATAGATATCTAGATAAAGCATTCTGTGTACCTTTCCATATCACATCCTTGTGTAAGTAGTATTGACGAGCAGATGGTTTCTGTCAATAATTTAGGTGAAATAGGCTATTTGAGAAATTATTCACGTAACATTAAAAAGAGGAGAGACAATTAAGACATACAAAAGGGCTGTGCAAGTATGCATTGAGAGGAAACACACAATGCTTATAAGTCCGTCATATTTTTGAGTGCTCGGGAGGATGAAGAATAAGTGTTTGGTTTCTACGACTTTGCCCAGACTTCATCCTCCCTTGTGCTAGTTACCTGAGTTCTACCCAAAACGTGGGGCGAAGCCCAACAAAAGAGAAGCTAAAGGAGCATCAAGGAGAGGAGCGAGAGGAGCGAGCACGCTGCCAGAAGAGTTTTATCTTGCTCTGAGCTTCTCCTCATACAGTTTCCACTATAAAAGGATTGCTACATCTTACAGATTGTCTCATGACAGAAACAGAGCAAGTAAGCTAATATTGCCTGGTTACCACCTATCATACTTGCAGATGTTTTACTGAAAAAGACTCGTGTAAAAGGAGAAAAGATGTTTCGCAAACCACGAACTTACTTGCTGGCAGGGATGCTGGTAGCAGTTATTCTGCTGGTAACACTAACTTCCCATCAGCTGAATGCCTCAGCAGCAGGAACAGAGCAGGTCAAGTCTCCGAAAATTCCGAAGGGACTACACTATGCTAAGATTCCCGGACAAGTATTGTTTGCAAAAGATAAGAATGGTAATCCTATAATCTCTGGAGATCTTGGCAATATTAAACAAGGCGATGCTGGCGACTGTTATTTCCTATCTTCGCTGCTTGCCGTAGCTCAACGCTCGCCGGATACCATCAAGCAGCACGTCCATGACAACGGAGATGGTACCTACTCCGGTATGTTCTATGGACTGCTAGACGGAACGCATCGTAACTTTCAAGCGACCGTCAATGGAGAGCTTCCTGAGGATAGCAAAGGCAATATAGCCTACAACGATGTGGAAAATATTCATGGCCAAACTGTGACATGGGCCGCTATGACAGAGAAGCTGTGGGCAGCTGTCAACAAAAACGATTATGCAGGTATCGATGGGATCGGCAATTCGGATGCAAATGATCATGATATCCAGAATGGCTTGTATGCTCTTACTGGGAAAGATGCTGTGGGAAGAAAAATAGCATCGCTTACCATAGACCAGATACAGCATGACCACGATCAAGGCGTCATTGTGATTGGAACTGCTGCTAAGGATGGAAAACTTGAGGCCGATCATGCCTTCGCTGTCCTTGGTGTGGATGCCAAAACTCAGGTGGTAACGCTGGGAAATCCCGATGGCGATACAAGCAAAATCAGTCTTTCAGACTTGAAGAACTCTAACGCGAATCAGTATTTTACAGTACAGATTTCGTAATCCTGATCATACATCAGTTTGAGCTGCGATCATCTCTGGGGGATGAAAAGCTCAATGGTAGCAATCTGTGAAGATGGCTCTGCTAGCGCGATACTCACGCTTTGGCCAAATATACATCCTATGGCAAGAAAGCACAAAGTCGTGCCTTGTAGCGAATGGGGTGTCGCACCGGGAAGGTCTGGCAGTGTAAGTTGCCAGACCTTTTTGCTTAGCATCCACGTTGAAGTTTTCGATACGCAAAGACGAGCGTGACACCAAATGGTGAGATAAGGGCATGAGAAGCCGAAACAAGACGAATGATTGGTTTCCATAATGAGAGAACTTTTGACATGGCATTGCTGTATACAGGCTCTTCTGACTCATTGTTGGGTTTGCCCTGCCACGTAAGCACTCAATTTTCACCTATCCCATTTGTGAGATGAGTGCTCGACTTCTGGAAAAAGATGGCAAGATATCCTGGCATGGGCCTGCGTACTTCAGGCGCACACGTGCGCCCGGCAGTTAGAACTGGCGAATCATGCGCCTTTCTCCTTGCAAACTTTTGAGGTATAAGGTACACTTAAGGTAAGAAACGTTGTGTTGGAAGGCAGAAGGAATGCTTGGACCGAAAGGAGTGTGGATGGCATGAGAATTATCACCTATAACATCTCTTATGGAGGACAGGAAAGGGTTCCATTGATTGCGCAGATCTTGCGTGACCAGAATCCTGATCTGGTAGCCCTTCAAGAAGCCAATGATCGAAGCAACGCCGAGAAATTAGCTAGCATGCTGAATATGCACCTGATTTATGGCGAGTCCGACAATAGCTTTCGTGTGGCCTGGCTCTCGCGCTTGCCCGTCTTGCGTGTTAGCAATTATCAGCTTCCTTTCCTTTTGGAAGGCCCGCGCACCGAATTTACGATGGAGAAAACCTTGCTTGGTATCGACGTAGAATGGAATGGTGAAGTTGCCAATCTTTACACGACACACCTGCAATCGCGCTATCCTGATGAGTATGAAGAGTGTCGTCTGCGCGAAGTTGAGGCTATTTTAGAGGAAATACAGCCAATGCGCGAAAGGCCTTTTTTGCTGACAGGTGACTTGAATGCTTTTGCTCCTGGAGATCCTGTCGATTTCTTGCCTATCGGCGAGGAGGATTTCGCTGATCCGCGATTAATAGAGCAGGGAAAGCGTCTAGCGATTGCACGACTCAAGGCGGCTGGGCTAGTGGACTGCTATCGTGTGCTGAATCCCACACAAGCTGGCTATACCAGCAATGCCAGGAGGGGACCTTCTCAGCGTAACGATTATTGTTTCGCTTCACCTCGACTCGCTCTCTCTTTACACTCCTGCCAGGTAATCATGAATGAGCTAACTCCAAAGGCAAGCGATCATCTGCCAGTACAGGTGGAGTTTGTTGACAAGTCAAGCAGGGAGCTTTGATCCCCTGAAAACGTGCACCAAGGCCATTTCGGTGCGACTCACCGCTTGTGTACGATCCCAATTCGGGATCGTACGCAGGATCGCAAGCAGTGGAAGAACTGGTTGAGGGGTTACGTAAGGCGGTTGAACTATTTGAACTACCGAGCAGCGGAGGGAATATGCGAGTTTTTGCCGCATTTCCTTAACAAATTGTTGCACTTCTTCTCCCCGGGTTGACCGGAAACGCGCCACACACAGAACCCTAATGGATAATGTCCCCTGGCGTTTCAGCCCGGCCAAGCTTGCCAGGCTGAAGCTGAGAGCATGAATTTCCAGGCAGCTGTTTAGCTTTTGCTGGCCGGCGGAATGCTCTGGCCAAAATGGAAGAAGTTGCCAGGGTCGTAGCTGGTCTTGACGCGCTGCAGGCGTGCTAGATTTGGACCGTAGTAAGCATGCTGCCAATCGGCAAGATCTGGATCAACGTAGTTCTGGTAAGCTGCCCCGCTGGCGTAAGAGCGCATAGCCTGCCACGTCCCAGTAAGCCAGGCGTGATTGGCCGATATAACCGATTCTGGGGCGGCGGCATCCCAACTCGTCGAGTATTGGATGGAGAAAAGCGCATTGCGATGTGCAAAGGCTGTAGCATCGGGAGCGACGCGATTGATAGCACCCCCCAACGAATCGATCCCAATCCCGCCGCCTCCAGGTGTCGAATCGTTCTGGCGGCGCTCGATAGCTTTTATCAGTGCATCCAGTCCAGAATGAGGCAGAGCATTGGTAAAGTAATCAGATTTTACAGTATCGATCTCGCGCTTCAGCTGGCCCTGTGGGTCCTGTGTGGGCAAATGGCATTCGTGAACGCTCTTATTGTAGCAGCCTGCTTCATAGAGCATAGCCTGGAGGAGATCAGAGGCCCAGGCATAGCGACTGGTCGGCGCTTTACCCGCCTTACTGATAAGCTGATCAAGCAGCCCATTCAGCTGAGCGACCTCGCCTACATATACGCCATTGATATGCATAATGGGACCTGTATTATCGCTGGTAGTGAGGAGCAGGAAGTTGGACCAGAGCTCATCAGGGGCATGAGGAGCCCAGTTCTGCCAGGCATCGAGAATGGCAGCTGTATCGCTCCAGGGCCAGCCCAGGCTAAAGAGAGAGAGCGATCCGACCACGTGCGTCTGGAAGGTGAATGAAGTGACAATGCCAAAATTTCCACCCCCGCCGCCGCGCAGGGCCCAGAAGAGATCTGCCTCGTGTTGGGCATCGCAGGTCAGGATACGCCCATCCGCCAGAACTACCTGCGCCGAGAGCAGATTGTCGCAGGTGAGACCAAACTTACGACCAAGCACTCCAGCACCCCCACCCAGCGTGAGACCGGCAACTCCTACAGTGGGACAGGAGCCGGCGGGCAGGGCCTGGCCGTGCTGGGCCAGCGCTGAATAGACATCGATCAAGCGCGTGCCTGCTCCAATAGTGGCGGTGTTCTGATTTACCGTCACAGTGTTCATCCGCGTTACGTCGATGACCAGGCCAGTAGTTGTCGAATAGCCTGCGTAGGAGTGGCCGCCGGCGCGTAGTGCAATAGGGAGCTTATCAAAGTCTTGCGCGAAGGCCAGGCATTTTTGTACATCAGCGGGTGAGGCACAATAGGCTATCCCGGCTGGCTTGATAGTATCGAAGCGCGGGCTAAAGAGCTGACGCGCGGTAGCATACTGAGGGCTATCAGGCCTGACAAGTGTGCCCTGCAAACTTTTGGCAAGCTTGGACCAATCAGTATTATCGGGCAGAGGGCGGCGGGTTGGACTTGGTGTAGGGCTGAGGCCTGCTGTGGGACTGGCCTGCCCTGCAATGGCCTGGCTGCTCTGACAGGCAACCAGAGGACCCGCCAATGCCCCTACTCCACATAGCGTCAGAAACTGGCGACGGCTTATAGCGTACATATGCCTACCCATGAATGATGATGCTATCCTTTCCTTACAACAGCTACAGGCCCATAGAGTGCTAGTGAGGATGATATACTCTCGATCGGCCAGAGACAACCTTGCAACACAAACTTAACAGCATTGCGACGTAAAAACAATGCAATGGTTCACAAACATTTCGTTATTTCTTTTGCTTTGTCCTGATCCGCGCTTGCCCAACTGGAATTGTCTCGTTTTTAGCGCTCGGCTAGCAGATGTCTTAGTAGTGCCGCAAAGTGCTCTGAGCCTTCGGGTATGCTGGCAAAAAAATTATGATCTACTTCTGCTACAATCTGGATGGCCTGCTTTACTTTCTCCAGGCCTTGAGGCGTTATGCTCAGACATTTTGCGCGCGTATCGACTGGATGTGGAGCGCGTTGGATAAGCCTCTTCTTTTCTAATGTTCGTACCACTTCCGAAGTCATCATCACATCTGTATGTGCGTGGCGAGCAAGCTGTATTTGCGTGACTGGCGTACCTTGCTGGTTGAGCCGGTTAATGCTGGCTAGTAAGACAAACTGCACGTGTGTTAGCCCTAATGGCTCTAGAGCCGCTCGCTGATATTTCTGCCAGAGATTGGTTACCTGCCAGAGCAAAAATCCCAGGCTTTGTTCTGGCATCTCATAACTAAATTCATCCATAGTACAGAAGAGACTCCTTTAGCATTGTTCTCTACACTTTTGCTCTGATACGACGTAATGACTATCTGCCAGGAACCAGGCCGCATGTTAAGGGCTTTCTTCAGCTCTTTTGTCTGCCACCTGGGGCAGAACAGAGGAGAGAAAAATTGGAGCCAGTTTGCTAGCTCGCGGGGCGTTCTCCTGGCCCCTGCTTTAAGAACCTATTCCTCAAAATCTCTCTGGCGAGAACTGGAGGGTTCAGATGCGTGCTAAAAGGGTAATTCTGCTACGTGTGCGATATCGTCTTATAGTTCTCGCGATGTATAAACACAAATCATCCGGTTGGGGAAAAAGGCCACTTCAAGGCAAAGAGAGCTCAATCCGTGAGTCATGCAAGCTTTGTCTCATCTTTCCTAAATTATACAACCAACGGTCCGAAGGCTGAAAGCTTGCCAATTTTATATAGGACTCCTGTCAGCTCTGAAGTATTTGGTCTGATGCCTGGCAAAGTTACCTATTTTTGGGGAATGGCTGAACCTGGGATATCTACTCATACAACTCAGGAAAATACCTGAAAGCCAGCGATTTTTCACTTACAGTAAAGTACTGAGCACTTGTGGCCCCGGCAGCTTTCAAGGCTCTCTCGGCCTGCAACAGAGTTAGTTAAGCGCAAACAGATAGGTTAAGGTCGTTGGCGTGTCAGATAGAAATAGACTGAGAGCAGGCAATGCGCTTCAGGTTATTGCCTGATAGACAGCCTTTTGACTTAAGCCTATACTCCTCACACGAAGTAGGGGCACAGGCTTTCGAGGCGACGATCCAGGAACTTTGCTCAGTCTTTTCAGGCTTATGATGAATAAGGTGCAAGGCGGCAAGATACTCCTATGAATGTGCTGCCCCTCTTCGTACACATGATTGGAGAAGGAGGTACGGGATGTTCACAGGTACAACAGCAATATTTTCAGGCGAGAGCGACTTATGGGACTGGCTGCCACTATTAGTGCTAGCAGTGAGTATGATCATAGCCTATCTCAATATTATCAGGCTGGCTCATGATCAGCATTCTCCAACAGAACCGCTGGCCTGGGCGAGGCTGGCAGCTTTTTTCAGTGGCCTTGGCATTATGCTTCTTTGCTGGATTGTGCCAATGGATGCGCTTGGTACAGCATATCTCTTCACAATACATATGAGCCAGCATCTCTTGCTGTCACTGATTGCCGCTCCGCTCATCTTGCTGGGCTTGCCTGCCTGCTGCTGGCAACAGTTGCTCGGTCAAGCATTACACAAACGCGGCTTTGTCCTGGCAAGCAATCCATTTATCGCGTCAGCCATCTTTAATGGTAACATCTGGATCTGGCACGCTCCTCCACTCTATCAGGCGATGATGCTTTATCCAGGACTGCATTTTCTGGCGAATCTTTGCTATTTGCTAACCGGGCTGCTCTTCTGGTGGCCGCTGCTTAACCCCTTAGAGGAGGGGCGTATGCTGCGTTCGCTGGCTAGCAAATTAGCCTATCTTTTCTTTAGTGATATGCCTATGATGCTACTTGGGGCCGGGCTCACTTTCTCACATCCGCTCTACGAGCTAAGCATGAGCGCAATGGGCTCACATGGGATGGCGCATATGGCGCAAAGCTCAATAATGATAGAGGGAAGCGACCAGCAACTTGGCGGATTGCTTATGTGGGTTGCAGGCAATCTCTTCTTTATTGTCATCGCCTGCAGCATTGGCTTGCACTGGCTACTACAGCAAGAACGCAAAGAACAGGAGGCCGAGAAGGCGAGATGAATACAACGAATAGAGCACCGAAAAGGCTGCGAATCATATCTATCGCAGGTACGCTCCTGCTGACATCATTTCTTGCTGCCTGCACTGTAAAGGATCAGGCATCGCTTGCTTCGGGGCCACAGGTAAGGATGGGTGTCTCAGATTTCATTGACAAAAAAGTCGACGTTCCTGTCGGACAATCTATCCAGGTTGTCGATACAGTTAATTCTCCTCACACCGTGATTAACGGAACCTGGGATGGTTCGACCCAGAAGCCCGGCAGCGAGCCAGGAGCGCCCAAAGCTAACCTGAACTTCACTGGGGAAGGCCAATCTCAAACAATAGGACCGTTTAAAACTACTGGCGATTTTAAGTTTTACTGCACGATTCATCAGGGGATGAATCTGGATATTGCGGTCAAATAGGCCTGGAAAGAGGATTTGCACAATGCGTAAACGTGTGTTGCTTGCACGCTCAGTGCAGAGCTGGCTCTGGATAATAGCGGCAATTCTATTTCTCTCGGCCTGTGGGCGGGCAGGTCAAACAGATATGAGCATGAACATGAATACTATGCCTTCATCCTCCGACGCGACGACTCCGGCAGAGGCAGACCTGGGCAAAGCACCAGGGCCGGATTTTCGACTGCAGGATCAGCAAGGAAAACCTGTTGCTCTTTCGCAACTGAAAGGCAATGTTGTGGTGCTCTCTTTCCTGTATACGCATTGCCCGGATATGTGCCCGCTCGCGGCTGAAAAATTTCACCAGGCGCTCTCTCAGCTAGGCGATGATGCTAAAAAAGTATCTGTACTTGCCGTAAGCGTTGATCCAGCCAATGATACTGAAGCAAGTGCGCAGAAATTTTCGCAAGAGCACCGCCTGGATACCAATCCCAGATGGCATTTCTTGCTCGGCAAGCGCGATGAATTGATTCCTATCTGGAAGGACTATCATATTTATACAGATGCGCTAAAGCAAGATGCTAACGGTCAAGCCATATCACATATGGGCATTGTTTACCTGATTGATCAGCAAGGGAAGGAGCGCACATTATTGCCGGTAAACTTCTCTGCAAAACAGTTAGCCAACGATATTAAAGGGCTCCTCAAGGAGAGTTAAGCCTTTCAGACGAGCAGAAGGTGAAGGATTATTGCTGCTCGCCTGAAAATACTTGAGAATTATAAGCTGAGAGTTCTCGCAGGCCTTATGACCAGCTCCATACCTGCGAGAATTTCTTTGGCTGCACCTTCAACCAGGCCCAGATGATGAGGGCAATCAAGCCGTAGAGCGGCAGTAGCCCAACTAGCCAGCTGAGCAGAATCGGCGGTCCGGGTCGCTCAAGTAGCATTATTGGAGCCAGGCGCCCAACTCCGTGACCTAGTGGACCGTCAATTTCAAACAGAAATGTCCACGGTCCCTCTTCGGGCAAGACGGTGATACTCAATCCCCAGTCCTCATACATTCGCGGATGACGCTGCAATTTGTGCACAATTTCCTGTCCGCTGGGAGAAATCAATGTGACAGTACCGTGCTTATCAGCGATGCCGCCATCAGGAATAAAGATGATATCCAACGAGCGATCCGCGTGCATAGGCCAATCGCTAAAACCAGTAGTAACGGTATAGGGTCCCACTTTCACCTTCTCCTGATGCACCGCGGTTATACCCTGGTAGCCAGGTGCTGGTGTCCCATTGGTTCCACTTTGCGACATCGCCGGGAGCTGTGCACCTCCCAACGCGATCAAAAACGCTGTAATCAGGAAGAACACGTGCCTCATTATGCGCTCTCCTTTACGCTGGCAGCGAGAATTGCACCCACATTGGCCTGGCTACTCTGCCGTAGCGTATAGCCAAGCATCCAGCCGAGCGTTCCACATACCATACCCAGCAATGGCGCAACCAGAAGCGTAGGCACCATGCTTGCGCTGACACCCGAGAATACGTAGAGAGGTGGGTAGCATAAAGCTAGCAACAAAGCTGCAATACCCGAAAGCAAGAACACGCAGAGGGCGTTGTTCCAATGTAGGCGTCGTGCCAGCAGAAACAGTGCATCTATGCTTAAGGCAGCCACAAGGAAGCCGGCCGGATACATGCAGGGAAGCACAGCTATTTGATAGGCTCCTTCACGCATCAGGAGATTGAGCGAGGACGCGTAAACGGCTGTGGCCCAGGGAGCGAATAGCCAGTTTCCAACATAGAAGAGGGTAAAAATGCCGCCAGCTAGCGTGGCTATCCAGGGTCGTTGGAAAACAGCGACGAGCAGCAGCAGGATCGCTGATGAGAAGGCGACCGCAACTAAAGTTCTTCCACTCAATAGGTCAAAGAGCCCTGGTACTTCGGGAAGATAGAAAGAGAGCGAACAGAGCATAAGGGCAGCGGCAAAGGCAATGCCGATAATCGTGGCCCGCCGCAGCCATGTTCCTGCCGGTGAGAGATGGTATAGCTCAGCGAAGGCATACATTGCGCCAACGATAGCGATATGCTCGGCGAGCGACAGGCCGATATGGGGTGGGGAAAAGACGACGGCATCAAACCCATAGACACTATGCCACCATAGATCATAGGCTCCGTTTAGCAAGTTTACGACAGCTCCCAGACCCGCGATTAAGAAGCCCAGCGGGGCATGAAAGCTGCCCCCTAACACCGGCACGGTTGTCGTGGCAACTACCTGCGCGCTCTCGCGGCGATGATAGTTATAGGTGCTCAAGAGCGTAATAAACAAACAGGGCAGCCCGGCCAGGGCCATACCGCCGAATACCATCATATGAGGGGCTGTGAAGAATGTATCGGGCCCAACGTTAGCATGCCATTGCACATCCCATGCGACCCCAACCTCTCCAAGTAGAAGCCCCAGGGCCAAAATGACTGCGCCCACCAGACGACGACGAACCTCGTGTAGGATCTCGTTTCTGGCTGTTACCTCATTTGTAAGAATATAAGATTGTAACAACTCTAGCTTCCTTCCTGTGCTACATAGGCGTTACGCGTTCACCTGAACAGTGAAGCGTAAGGTCTCGGCTATCGTGCCTCGGCGAATATGCATATTAATATCCCAGCTACCAGGCATGAGAAAGAACGAGCCATGGGCATGATAACTGCCCACGCCATCTTTCTGCGCGAGCACTTCTGGCGATGCATGTCCCATGGTAGGCATTACCGGGGCAAGAGCGAGCTCATCGACTGTAGTGGGTTGCCCTTTCTGATCCTGCACGACGATAGTTGCGTTACACTCTCCTGTTCTTGTGCTATCCAGGCTCATTTGAACAATAAAGTGTGCGGATTGGCTTGTTTGCGTATATGAATTGCTTCCACAGGCTACCAGCATAAATGCCAGACAAGCCAGACAAGCGGCTTGAATAATCGTGAGCATTTTCCTTCCTTTCATTGTGCTGAAACTTGTAATTGAAAAGGGACAGTGATAATCTGATGCGCATGCTGAAACTGCATCCAGCCTTGATAAGTTCCTGGCTCTGGAAAGGTATAGACGAACTGCACATCGGGTCCAAAGTATTGAGTGTTCTGGGGCCAGGTCGTATCGCCAGCGCCTGTTCCATTCAACCAATCGGCGGGCGAGGAGCTTACCGGTCCCGGGGCACCAGGCATGGCCCCAACGGCATGCACATGGGCGAAAAGCATGCCATCATTACTGCGCATGAGCAGGTGACCGGCCATCCCTAACCAGGGCTGAATATCTGTCACAGGCCGACCGTTCCTGGTGATATGGAACGTTAAGGTTATCGGTTCTCCACTAAGTATCGGCGTGTGTGAAGCTGAGATCTGGATCTGGAGATCGGCGACGTTATGCATTCCCAAACCTGTGCGTACAGCGGGAGTGGATGGGGAGAAATGGCCGCCAACCTCTAGCGTATGCATTATCAATTGATCACCGCTATTGAGGCGTTCAATCTCTGCATAGACGCTGTATTGTCCTGGCTGATCAGGAATAAAGGATATCTGAAAGTGCCCAGGAGCGAGCCGCGCCGGGTGAAGATGGCGAAAGAAGCTGCCATCCTCATTAATGATGACAAGATGCATCAAAGCGTCGTGATTGAGAACAAGGTCGTCTATCGGGAGCCCGGTCGAGCCGTCTGTTAGCTGTATATCTAGCGTCAGCGCTTGACCAGCAATAGGTTTTGCCGGCATAGAAACTAGCTCTACATTCACATACGGACGGCCAATGCTTAGTTGAGAAGGTGTGCCTGCTTGAGAAGTAGTAGCAGAGCTTAACTGGATAGTCGGGGCTGGCATGAATGCCTGTTGCGCGGCAATAGTTAACGCAGCAGTCAAGCTAATAATGGCGAGCAGCCCGAAAGCATAGATGAATGGGCGTGGCATAGATATATGTAGCCAGCTACATACGAGCCCTGCCACGACGCTGGCTGCCAGAATCAGGCCCAGGAAGGCAAAGGCACCATACACCAGTAGCGAAGCGGCATCAGGCGTTGGCGCAATCACTGTAAAAGGAATAAGTGAACAGGCTTTTTTTGGTGTATTCTGCAGACAAAGTTCGAGTTCCCACATCCCCCCTTCCTGAACATGAAGTTGTACATAGTAAGGTCCAGGCTGCCCGGCAATCAGGCGCACTCTGGCCCGATTGCTGTCAGTAAAGGGCAGGTTGCTCGGCGCTGCCCGCAAGGAGAGGACTCCATCTTTTATGTCAGTGTGCGCAGTAATTTTTAGGTTGAGAGGACCGGGTACACGCATCGTTGGTTCGACTTCTGTGGCGATTTCGTATGGGCCTACGGTCTGCGTGTAGGTTTGCGGGCCATTGGTTGGTCCACCATGCGCAAGAGCAGTTCCCGGAAGTCCCAATAACGCCATGCAGACGATCAAAAGGGAGGCAAGATAGCGCGAGTGCTTCACTACAGACATGAACATCTTCTACGTTCCGCACGTGTGGAAACGTAGACCTCCTTCACTATTTACGTGATACCCGAATAGGTTGCTTATTCATAGCGGTCGTCCCAACTTCTCTCCCTTGAGATGGTTCGGCCATTGGCTCTCGGATAGTATAGTCAGAACGCCTGGAAAGCGCGTCCACCCCTGGTTCGATTCTGGTTCGATTTTGGAGGATAGCTTTTCTCCAACCTGAGACTGATGATCATGAGCCAGCGACGCGGTATTAGAGTACTTGCCTCTGAGATGAGGGGAGATGTCCTAAGCCTGTTTGTCCAGGCGGGCGCTTTCGGAGATCAGCAGAGACGAAGTGAGGCATCACATCATCAAATAAGCTATAATAGGGGTAAGCTTACCTCAAGAGATGAGAGACCTTGACTTGAGATACGTCCTCGAAAGGAGCGAACGCATGAATTCTCATACTGAAGGTAATCAACTTCCAGACCTCAACATGGACCCCCAGGAGCTTGAAGCTCTCCGTCAACGCTATGTGGAACTGATTGGCTATGTTCCTCCTCGCATTCTGGCACGGACAGATCTTCTGGCCCGTCTTGACCCAGAATTGCTCTCGCTAGAAGAAACCGTTCGGGCACATGCTATGTACCCAAAGTGCTTTGACGTAAAGACTTCACAACTTATGCTTTTTGGCATGCTGCTCGTCCTGTTATCTGATGCTGCCCACTTGCACGCGCGGGCCGCGCTCCGAGCCGGAGCGACCTGGGAAGAACTGAGCGCTGTAGTTAATCTCGCCTTCCTATTTCGCGGTCTCCCGGCAGCCAATCGTGGAGCACAGATTATTCAAGAGCTCATTGCATCTTCTGAAGAGAAGAGCTAAGCGCCAAGCTGTGCGCCAAACAATCGATTGCCTTGTATGTAGATAATTTGTAGCCTGGCAAGTATGCCAATAACGCTGAAAGGTTGTCGATTCAGAATCTCCCGATGAAGGGCGGAGGTCATACAATGCAAGACGCTCATGAACCGATCCGTGATATTGCTCATTTAGGGCATGTTGAACTTTTGACACCGAAGCCTGCTGAAAGCGCCTGGTTTTTTAAGGAGATCCTGGGCATGGAGGAGACGGATTGTCAGGGCCAATCCATCTATCTACGCGCCTGGGGCGACTATGATCATTGTACCCTCAAGCTGACAGAGGCACCTCAGGCCGGCTTAGGGCATGTTGGCTGGCGTACGATGAGCCCGCAGGCGCTAGAGCGCCGGGCGCGCCGGCTGGCAGAGCTTGGTTATGGCAAACAATGGATTGAGGGAGATATCGGGCATGGCCGTGCTTATCAGTTCGAGGACGCTGACGGCCATTTCATGGAGATCTATTATGAGTCGCAGAAATACAAAGCTGCGCCTCATATGTCCTCAAAACTGATTAATCAGCCCCAGAGATATACCGGGCGCGGCATAGGGACAAAACGCATCGATCATGTGAATCTCATGTGCAGTGACGTGACGCTTAACAGGATCTTCCTCCAGGAGAATCTAGGCTTTCAGTTGCGCGAATGCTTGCAGCCGGAGGTAGATGGAATTGAGGAGGGGGCCTGGCTCAGCGTAACCCCTCTGGTCCACGATATCGCTTACACGCGCGATTTTACCGGCAATCACGGACGCTTACATCACGTGGCTTACTGGCTCGATAATCGAGAGGAAATTTTGCGTGCTGCGGATCTTCTGATAGAGAACGATATCTTTCTGGAAGCTGGACCTGCTAAACATAATATTACGCAGGCTTTCTACATTTATTTATATGAGCCAGGAGGGAATCGCGTTGAATTGTTCTCAGGTGGCTACCTGATCTTTGCCCCTGATTGGGAACCTGTTATCTGGAGGAAGGCTGAGCGCGGACGCGGTGTGTACTGGGGAGGAACCTTGCCCACAAGTTTCCGGACCTATGGCACGCCTGTTAGGGCAGAACCGCAGTCGGTCCAGGAAGAGCGCCCGCTAACCTTCGACCCCATTTAATTTCTTGCTGAGAGTAAGATAGAATACCCTGGCCTTTTCAAGCTAGCTCTCAAAGAGGAGAGCTAGCGGGGCAAGGTTCTTAACTGGCATGTTGTGAGAGGCTATAGATATAGCCATGCGCGAAATTTGTATCTTTGGCCTGCTTCAGAAAAAGAAGAGCTTGTGCAAGAGAAGCGCCTGGTTTTATGGACGCATGACGATTTTGCCATAGGAGGCGCGCGCTTCGAGCCAGCGATGTGCTTCCGCGATGTCTGCTAGGGCAAAGGTACGCGTGATGCGAGGCCGTACCTCTTCGCGCTCGACGTAGCGATACAGTTCCTCCCTCCCTCGGGCAATCAGCTCAGGGTGTTGCTGCATCAAAGTCATTATGGAAAAGCCCTGGAAGCGTTTGCTGCCTAGCATAAGGCCTGCAAGGCTTTCGGGCGGTATGGCCGGTAGACGCCCGCTGACGAGGCCATAGAAGATAAGGCGACCGAAGGGAGCAAGCAGCGGCAGGCTTTCAAGCAAGATCTGATCGCCAATCGCATCTAGAATCACATCAACTCCTTTGCCTCCCGTTGCCTGTTCTACCTGTTTGGCCCAATTTGGTTCGCTGTAATTGATGAGCACATCAGCCCCCAGCTCCTGGGCAAACGTGAGCTTGTTAGGCGAGCTCGCTGTCGCAATGATCTGCCCAGCTCCCATGGCGCGGGCAAGTTGAAGTGCTAAATGCATAACTCCTCCCGCTGCGGCATGGATCAGGATGCTCTCACCAGGCTGTAGCCTGGCTGATGTTGCCAGCAGATGGTAGGCGGTCTCGCCCGAAACCGGAAGCGTCACTAACTCCTCGGCGGAGAGCGTTGTTTTGGGCAAAGGCAGAATGCGGTTGGCGAGAGGCAGCAAGGCATATTCGGCGTAAGCTCCGGAGGGAGCGAAGCCAAGTAAATGATCACCTTCATGAATCTCTTCCACACCAGATCCAACCTTAACAACCCTGCCGTATACATAGCCACCAGGCGCAACCGGGAAAGTTAGCGTGCCCCATAGAGCCGAAGCGCGCACCTGGCTATCAATATAACCAACATCAATGGCCTCCACCTGAAGTAAGATCTGCTCAGCTTCCGGCTGCGGAATAGGCGCCTCTTCAACGCGCAGGACTTCAGGTCCACCATGCTCATAATATCGCACGATCTTCATTTGACTACTTCTTTCTGCGATTATTTTGTGGATTGGCAGCCGAACGGATACGCCATACTGTCTTCAGGCTCTTATTGAGATAGGGATTACCATGTGTTTTCCTGACTGCCATAAGAGGTCCTTACCTCTCTGGGGTAGTATGCAATGCTGAGGCTGCTTTAGCCAGGAGTTTGCTGTGTACTATGTCTGGAGAGTAACAGCTTTAGGCGCTAATATTGGTAAAGAGGCGTGGACAATGGAAGAAAGGAAGCGTTGAGGAGCCATGCCAGGCTGAATGGTAAGGAACATCTGCTATACTGCTTCCATGATAAGCGTGAAGGCTAAAATATCCTCTGAGTTTGGCTAAGGAGGAATGGTTCTCAAGAGCATGAGAACTATTCCTCGCTGTCAAGGTCTGAGCCAATCAACCAGTAGCGCGAACCGTCGCGCGTGCGATTGATAAAACGATACTCGTATAAGGCTCGGCGCAAAGCAGCAGTATCCTTAAACGTACACTGCTGCAGCAATATTTGATTGACCTCATTCTCGCTATACACCCGCCCAAATTCGAAAAATCCCGTCAGATACTCTAACAAGAGCACCTTATCACGCTGCCTGGCTGGCGGCCACAGGACTAACTTGCCGTGCTTATCGAGGAAGCGGCGTAGCTCCTTTGGGCGAGTAGCCTCCTCAGAAGTAGCCTGGGTATTGCCAGCAGCCAGGCGTAACAGAGCTTGAGCTGTACGCGCAAAGAAGAAGGAACTGGGGCGATACGTCTTGCTGGCACCTTCCCGGCGGCGCTCATAGAGATAGCCAAGCGAAACAAGCTGCTTGAGGTGGCGTGAGACGCTGGATTGGCTCAGCTCAAGTGCAGCAATAATCTCCTGGGCAGACATTTCATTCTGTTGGATCAGCAATTCAACAATGCGTAAATGAGTTTCATCTCCCAGGGCATCGAGACGGGCGCGCAGCTCAGAGCGGGTGACGGGTGTCGCGTGTAGCGCAGCTACATCGTAATTTGGCGGCTCACTGAAAAAGAGCCGAAAACTTGCTCCATCTTCCCAATAGGTAACCTGGCGACCGGTGTGCCATGAAGGCACAAGAATGATTTTAGAGGCTGTAGTTGAGGCGGTGACAAGATCGGTAGCCAGTTCGCGCCCAGTAAATGTAGCGAAAAGTTCGCCTAATGAAGCAGTCTCGTCAAGGCTATGGGCAAACATTTCAACCTGCCAGCGTAACGCCGATTGGGCCCGCCTCCACTCGCTGGCCAATGCCCGGAGCCAGAGCTTTTCGAGATGGGAGACAATAAGCTGATGTAGGGCCGAAGCATCATTAAGGAAGGCGTGGACCTCCCTTTGTAAAGCCGGATCAAAGGAGGCTTGCAGCTGTATACGATCAACGCAGCTCTGATAGGCCTGAACGTCACTGAGCAGGCGGGCTACATCTGGCGTTGTTGATAAGCCTTCGCTAGATGGGAAGCGCCGCGCCGCGCGTAGCGAAAACAAAGCCTTTCAAGCACGTGATTGCGTAGCGCTAAAGGATCTTGTTCGGCCAGATGCTTCAGATAACTTGGAAAATCAGGTTCCTCCTGAACAGGGATAAGGGCATCGCGCAATCCTTCGAAGATTAAGCGATTTGTGTGATGCTCTTCAGATGTGAGCTCTTTTGCCGTTTGCGCCACCCACGGGCTGGGAGCAGGAAAAGCCTGAAGCGCAGTGAGTAGGGCGAAGCTATTGAGCGCATTATAGACCGGCTCAAGAGAGACCTTGATAGGAGGGGTTGGATGAGATGAAAATGCCTCAGACATGAGAAAATTGCTCCCTGCTAACAATTATGCGAATATTCGCATAAACAGCTATAGGGAAATGTATCATAGCAGCTTTCTAATGTCAATTCTGGCATTGAGTGCAGCCCCTTGACAAAATCTCCATTAAAGGGTAGTATCCAGGCATACTACTAGTAGTATTTCATGGTACTACTAAAATGAGAAAGAACTTATGATTGAGCAACTCAGGAAGATTGGTTTATCCGAGCTTGAAGCTCGTTGCTATCTTGTATTGCATGAGGATGCGGGTTTATCTGGCTATGAAGTTGCCAGGCGTGTTTCTGTGTCGCGCACCAACGTCTATGCAGCCTTGCGCTCCTTAATGGACAAAGGTGCCTGTCGCATGATAGAGGGCGATCCTGGGCGCTATGACGCAGTACCGATTGACCAGCTTTTGCGCCATGTGCGTCGTGAATTTGAACAGAACGCCCAGGAGCTCATTAGTGAACTGAAAATGCCCCCGCGCTCTGATGCAGCTTTTTATAGCTGGCGAGGGGTCCAGCTTTGGATAAGGCCATACACAGGCTCATAGCCAATGCCCAGAAGACTATCGTTGTGGATGCTTGGTCTGAGGATATCTATCTGTTCGAAGAGGCTCTGTTAAGCGCGCAGGAGCGAGGAATTACGGTTGTGCTCATTGTGCTGGGACCATATCGGACCGCGCTGCGCAATGTCTATATCCATAAGCGTAGCACTATTCTTGAGCAGGACATAGGTCGAAAATTCTCCTTATTGTGCGACTATCGATCAGCTCTTCTCGGCAGTTTTGGTGGTGTGACAAAGCAATCAGCCCTGGAGACAGATCATCCAGCGGTAATCGAGGTGCTGAAGAACGCATTTTATCATGATCTGCTCATGCAGCATATAGAAGCAGACTTTGGCCCCTTGCTAACAGAGAAATATGGCGAGCAGTATCAGAAGCTCTTAGATTTTTACCTGAAAGAAAAAGGATGGGATTTGAAATGAAGACTATCGAGATCGATTTCGTATGTGGGCTTGTGGAGCGCGTTAATACGCATCTCATACAGTTGGCCAGGCCAAAGCCACTTCCTGCGAATAGGGAGGCGCTATTTCAGCGTTTCGAGGAGAGCAATGATTGGGCTAAGGAACAGCTTAGAAGCGCATTGTATGAGCAATATCCAGAAGTAGAGTGGCTAGATGCAGAATTTGAGCCCGATAAGCTGAGCCCAGCGGCCTTACCAGAAACTTACTGGATCTGCGATCCAATCGATGGAGCTATTCAATTTCTCCAGGGGCTAGCAGGCTGGACGACTACCCTGTGCCTGATGGAGAAAGAGCATCCTGTGTTTTCTCTTGTCTATGATGTTGAGAGGAAAGAGGCCTTCTATGCCTATGCGGGAGCTGGCGCCTTCTTAAATGGAAAGCCCTTACATGTAGCTTGTAAGCCCGATCTAGCTGATGCATTTCTGGCCACAGCTCACCCTTCGTTTATGCGCGAGGATGTCGAAGAAACACAAGCTCTGCTAAAGGCGAGTGCGCGCATCATGCCTCGCGTATTTGCTTTACGCATGTTGGGCACAGTATCATTGCAGCTTGCCTATGTGGCTGCCGGGCGCTTAGATGGCTACTGGGAGTATGGCCATGATTTGTTTGATTGGCTTGCTGGCTCACTTCTCGTTAAGGAAGCCGGCGGTACGGTGAGCGGAATCAGGCAGGATAGCTTAGCAGGCCAATATGGAGACGGCGTTATCGCCGCCAATGCGCAGCTACATGAGAAGTTACAGCTTATCTTGAATGCTGTCCAATAAGCTTGCATGTTCTGACAGCTCTGCTTTAGCGAGATAAGCAAGCGCAAAGTTGTAAATTCCTCTGTTACCTCGTAAGGTTTTCTTTCGTGCTCCTCATTAGGTAAACAGGCCGGCAAGACTATCCCATGAGATCCGCGAGGAAGATCAACGCATAAAATCCAGTTGTGAGGATGAGCTGAGGCCATTATGAAGCAAATGCCAACGGAAAAAGAATGAGGAGGGCAGAGCAATGGCAGAACAGGAGAATGTGCAGAGGGAACGCGCTAAGAATCGGCGTCCGCAGCCCGAAGCGCCCAACGTCTCTCAGGAACAGTTTACCAATCGGGGCACGCAGGAGGGATATAGTAATCTGGGGCCACATGGCGACTTTGGCGATTTTGATGATGAAGCAAATACAGCACCCGATAACTATGGTGAGCAGGATCAGTTTGCTGATCTGGATAACCAGGACCCGTATAGTAATCTTTACGATGAAGATCCTGGAAGCACGCCAGGCGGTGAGGATATGCCTGAGGATGAGCTCTATGGTTTAGCTGAGCCGTTAGCTGAGCCAGGCGACAAGAGCCGAAAGGGTGCTTCAAGAGATTGGTATGGAACACGGAGGAGCCAGGACCAGCAAGGATATCAGCAGTAACTAGAGAGAGCTGCTTCCGGGCTTCTCAGTGTTAGCGAGCAGCCCGATAGCTCCAAATCTGATAGCCATCGCTGGCCCGAAAGGCGTAGATGCTGCTGTGGGCATTGTGGTAGCAACGATCATAGCCGCTACTCGCAATATAAACATTAGTATTGTCGGCAGCAACCAGCCGTGTGGCAATTGAAGTTGGTAAGGTATTCGATTCGATCTGCCAGAGCGGCTGGCCATCGCCGGCGCGTATCGCCGAGAGGAATGGATGCACCTGCATGAGATAGAGAATGCCGTTAGCCAGAAGTATGTATCTGGGGTGGTTGAGCGTCTGTTTCCAGATCACCTTTCCAGTATCGGCCTGAAATGCATAGAGAGCATTCAACTGGGCGTAGACATGATCATCATCAGCCAGAAGCGTGTTTGTGTTCGTGGGAGTCTCGGGCGCATGAAAGCTCCAGAGCTGAGAGCCGTCGTTGATGTGCAGGGCATAGAGCGTACTACCTGTGCTCAGGAAGACGAGATCGTCCTGAACGGTCACTGCATATCCCTCATCGCTTTCTTGTGGGAGGTGAACTGAGAAATGCCATACCTCTTGCCCCGATTGAGCGCGAAGCGCCCAAAACGAGTTGTTAGCCTGGACCAGGAGCGCATCAGGAGTCGGGATGATTTGCGTAATTTTATACTTGTCGTAAGCTATAGAGGGAATCTTCTGCTCGCGCGTCCACTGCACCGTACCATCCTGGGCGCGCAGACAGAGCAGGCGAAGCGTAATCGTGGGGATATCATCGGCACTACGTCCATCAAATGTGGTGATATAGACATGCTCGCGATCAGCCGCCTGCAGCCTCATAAAGGCCTGGTCGCTAGGAGTCTTCCAGAGCAACTTGCCATCGCTAGCCCGCAATGCCACAAAGTAGCGATCATATTGCCCGTAAACTGTTCCGTTGACGACCAGGGGGGCGCGGGTCTCGACGGGCCTGTAGGTTACGACGGTATCCTTTGCCGTTTCCCAGAGCGTTTGGCCATCACTGATGCGAACCGCTGCCAATCTATTAGATTGGACATAAAGAATG
The DNA here is from genome assembly GCF_004208415.1 of Ktedonosporobacter rubrisoli. GTDB lineage: Bacteria > Chloroflexota > Ktedonobacteria > Ktedonobacterales > Ktedonobacteraceae > Ktedonosporobacter > Ktedonosporobacter rubrisoli. The sequence continues at coordinate 3,072,221 of NZ_CP035758.1, forward strand.
CCATCCTGAGCGGTAAGAGCCCAGGCATCCAGGCCTGGTTTCTCCCAGAGCACCTTCCCATTTGCGGTTCTGGCTGCTAAATGGGCTGGTTGAATATAGATATTTCCCTCAATTGTACTTACCTTTAAGAGTGACGGCGGAGTTGGCGCGGCCAGGGCACAGAGGGGATTATAGGGAGAAATTGTTTCTAGATAGAGATAGGTGCCGAAAAATAACAGAACACAGCACAGCACGAGCAGTGAAGGTAAGACCAACCGTCGAGTGTACCCGCGCTTAATGGCTTTGGAAATAGAAGAACCCATCAATACTTTTCCTGGTTATCTTGCGCTTGATGTGCCTCGCTGTCTACCCCAGGGACAGGACCTTACGCCTCTTTCTGTATGATCGCCATGCCGGCCTAAAAAGATCAGTAATAAAAACGCTTGACGCAATTATAGTAAAACTGTAACAAAATGAGGAATCAGCTCAGCCGACTCAATATTACCATCTCAGAGTCGATGGTGTAAAGTTTTGCGCAAAAGGTCCAGGGATAGAAGCAAGCTTTGGCTGGCCTGCCTCCGTCCCTGAAATCCTGGTGCTGATTTACTGATACTGGCTAGTGTTAGCGCAAGGAGTTTGTGTGGAAATGTATAAATTGGCCCAATCGGGTCGATAGGGGATGCCATAGTGCCCATAGGCGTTGTGGGGCCAGTTAACAACGCATGGTTTCACCACGTAGAAGGTCTGTTTCTGGCCTAACACGATCCAGGCCACATCATCGACAAGCTGCTGCTCTGCGTGAGCATAGAGCTTCATTCGCTCCTTGGGATCGCCGATACTGGAATCGGCTTTTACCAGCTCGTCGATAACCTGCTTTTGCGCAGGCGTATAGCCATAATTGGCATAATTAGAGCCTGAGCCTGGCGCGAACATCTGCGTTGTCCAGGATCGTGGATCGGGCGCGCCCTGCCAGCCGAGTGAGGCCGCCATAACGTTCTTATTCCCGATCGTACCGTTAATATCGGCGATAAGTTTATTAAAGTCGACGGTGTTGATCTTGACGGAGATGCCCAGCGCGCTTTGCCACATTTGTTGCATAACTGCCCACTGATCGCTAAGAGCTTGTGTACCAGCAACAGTTACCTCAAAAGAGATAGGAGGTAACGTCGCAGTCGTCAGCCCCTCTTCCTGTAAGCCTTCCTGGAAGAGCTTTTTGGCCAGAGCTGGATCACCGGCTGTACTCTTGACGCCAGCCGGTCCGCTGAGGTCGAGATTATAGCCAGCTGCCCCTTGAGGAATAATATGGTTGGTTGGGATAATCGTGTTATGCCATACTTTGCTCGCGATGAGATCCTTATTGAGGGCCAGGGAAAAAGCCTGGCGGATCTTGATGTTGTTAAACGGCTTGACCATGTAGTTCATTGTCGCGAAGCGGTTGCTGAGGGTGGGGTCTACGTGTAATTGCCCATTAGGTAGATTGCGAGCAGCTTCCGTATTAACTGTCGGCACAAACGAAAAGTCTACGCGATCAACCTGGTACTCCTTGTAGGTATTGTCAGCCGCCGAGTAGAGAGGCATCACCACTTTTTTCAGCTGTGGCTTTGGTCCAAAATAATTAGAATTGGGTACAAAGGTGAGAACCTTATTGTGCTCATAGCGTTGTAGTATCCAGGGACCAGAGCTGCCAGCGCCTTCGGTAAGGTGACCAACCCAGCCTGTACCATATTTCTCTACAAAACTCTTTTGCAGCACTGCGGCCCGTATAGAATTGAGCGAATCCAGCAGATAAGCCGCTGGTAAGCTGGTTTTGACAATAACAGTCTGGGGATCAGGAGCCAAAATGCTATCGCCAATAATTGTCTTGATCTGACCGGCAACCAGCTTATCTGCGTCCTTAATTACGCCTAGCTCGGTAGCCGCAAAAGGAGATTTCGTCGCAGGCTGCAAGGCACGATCAAGGCTGTAGACAACATCTTCTGAAGTTAACGGGCTGCCGTCGCTGAACTTCAAGCCCGGTTTTAGATGGAATGTCCAACTCAGACCATCCGCGCTTTGTGAATAGGACTGAGCTAGCTCCGGCTGTATGTTTGCCTTATCATCATATGTAACGAGATTGCTGAAGAGCATAGCTTCTGGCTGGCCTGAATAGACGTCGCTGATCTTAGGAGGGTCCAGGGTCGCGACATCTTGAACTCCGCCAATAGGAAAAATAAGGATTTGCTGCTTCTCAGAAGCTTTATTGGAGGGTGCAGGGGTCGCGTTTGCCCCGTTGCCGCTAGTATTGCCGCTGCCACCACAGGCGGTTAGCAATATAGCGAAGACAATAAATAGAGAGAATAGAAAATGCCTTTTGTGATGCATGAGGCAAATCTCCTTCTTCAAACCTAAAGTGGCGCTGAAATTATTGGCTGGTCAGCATATTTTCCGTGGCATAACCTGAGCCAAGTGCAAAACTATTAAGTGGTAGTGACTCTGGGCGCATCACCTCCAATCTTATGTTTCGGGCTTTGCATAATAAAGATGAAATATATTATTTTACCCAACTATAAAAGTCAAAAGAAATAATGAAAGAAATAAAGCTAGAAGATTTATTCATGCATATTACGTTTCTAGACTTAAAGCATTATAAGCTGTACAAAAATTTTCAGATAGTTATATTGGTATTATCTATACTACGTGCTGGGGATGTACAATCTCACCTGCATATAGAAGATTTATAAAGTTGAGCTGAGGTGAACGCTTGAAAATTGCGGATCGCGGGGGCTAGAATGAAGAGGAAACGTTTCCCCCCTTTATGATGAGCAGGTTATGCTAGATAAAATCTGCCTGAGCTTAGAAGACAGGGGAGAAAGCAAATATTTTATTTGAGGAAAGAGCATATGCCACGAGTTAGTATCCAGGTGCGAGTTCCTTTTTCAGATGTGGACCGCACGGGACGCATCCACTTTACTGCTATGTTGCGCTACATGGAAGTTGCCGAACATGAATTAGTGCGTACGCTGGGCTTTCCACGGGCCACGTCTTTCGCCGACATCGAGTTTCCGCGGGTTCACGTATCCTGCGACTATCGACGAGCTGTGTGCTATGATGATCGGCTCAGTGTCGAAGCTAGGATAGCCCATGTAAGCCACAGCTCGTGGCGGGTCGCCTTCACTGCACGTCTTTTGCAGGAAGTTAGCAAGCAGGAAGGAGAACAAGCTCTTGTCGAAGGAGAGATTGCGGCTGAAGGCGAAATGACAATTGTGGCGCTTGATAAACTGACGGAGCGGGCCAGAGCTCTACCAGATGAGCTGCGGCAAGCTCTGACTTCTGATTGATCCCCTTACCTTCTGGAAGCCGTATACTGGCGTAATTTAGGTTCTTTGAGAATCCTGTCGGGCCAAAGCTTCGGGAACAGAAAGCACCTTGATATCCAGTAGCTTATGCATCAGGCTGGTATCCAAGGAAGTATCGGCAGGATATGGCGCATCAGCAAGCATGCGGGTGGGCAGAAGGCCCTGGCATGGCACATGCAGAGCTTCCATGGCCTGGCGATAAAAATCATAAACGCTTAACGCCGGGCCAGCTACATGAACGATACCGACATAAGGAGAGCAGGTGAGCTGGCTGATTGCCGGGGCTGCCTGCATGACCGCCAGCGGACTTTTCAGCATGTTGGTAAAATAGGAGAGTGTATCGCCGGCGAGAAGATGTTTGCGAAGATTGTTAAGCCTGTGATCGAGGTTGCCAAGTGAGTAGCCATAGAGATAGCTGGGCCTGATGATACAAAAATCTGCGCATAGCTTTTGGACTATCTCTTCAAAGCATTGCAAGTTGCGACCGTAAGGCGTTGTTGGAGCAGGCATATCAGTTTCAGTGTATTTTCCTTGCTTGCCGTCGAAGATGCCATCGCTAGAGATATAGATCACACGGCAACTCCGGCAGGCTTGTATGAGCCTGGTCGCTTGCAGCCTCAAGGTGGCGAAGTCATAGGCTGGATTAGCCGCTTCGTAGGCCATGGCAGCGGCAATAACGACAGTATCGATATGATGTTGCTCTAATAGCGGGTAGATCTCGTCTGTCCAGAAATCATAGCGCACCGAATGGGCAAAGTGTGCCGCTGAACGATGTGTAGGAATGACCTCGCATGTTTGTTGGAGCTGGGCCGTGAGCTCGCGTCCTAAATAACCTGCCGAACCTAGAAGTAATATTTGCTTGCTCCTTGACACTGTTTTCCCTCCTCCATAGGCTCTTTTCTAGAGGACCCTATCCATTATAATGTATGGCTGCTTTTGTCTGGACCTTGAGCTTTACCGTGCAGAGCAGGCTGCATACCTGTAACTGATTACAGGCTGCAGCCTATGGGTCGTGCTCTGCTCAATGGCGAATATAGCTCAATCCGAGCTAGCTTTCAGGTGAGAGGTCGTAGATTTTCTCGAATTTTCCTGTCAGGTAGGACAGAAGATAATTTGGGTTCATTGACTCACCCGTCAGGCGAACCATGAGATCCTGCGGCAGGTAGGTGGCACCTATAGAATACATATGCTCGCTGAGCCATTGTAGGATAAAGGAAGTGTCGCCCCCGGCCAGCCGTTCCTTCAGATCTGGGAACTCGCTCTGGAGCTTTTTGAAGATCTGGGCTGCACAGATATTACCTATTGTATAGCCCTGGAAGCCGCCAAAGCCATCGGACCAGTGCATATCCTGTAAGACACCTACAGTATCATTCTCGGGCTCTATCCCCAGATATTCGCGGTATTTTTCGTTCCAGAGGCGTGGCAGCGATTCTACAGAGATTTCACCATTGACCAGGACCTTCTCCAGCTCGAAACGAACCATGATATGTAGGTTGTAGGTGACTTCATCAGCCTCAACGCGAATCAAGCTGGGCTCGACCTTGTTGAGAGCTTGCACGAATGTGGGCAATGGAACTTCCGCGAAGTGTTGGGGGAAAGCCTCCTGAACCAGGGCAAATTTCTTCTGCCAGAAGGGCTCGGAGCGGCCGATGACATTCTCCCACAGGCGAGATTGCGATTCGTGGATGCCAGATGAAGCTCCGCCGGCTAACGGTGTGCGTAAGAGAGAGGGCGCGCTTCCCTGCTCATAGAGGGCGTGGCCGCCTTCGTGTAAAGCTGCCATAAGCGCCATCGGCAAAAACTGCTCGCTGTAGCGCACCGTGAAGCGTACGTCCAGCGGCGTGCCAAAGTCGATCATAAAAGGATGTGCCGAGCTAGCAATCATACCACGCGTAAAGTCATAGCCAACGCTGGCGGCCATTTTCTTGCATAGGGCTTCTTGCTGGCTTATGGGAAAATTGCCGAAGAGGCAGGCAGTATCGATGGTTTTGCCGCTAGCCTGAATGCGTTTAAGTAGCCGGGTACTGACGTCGCGTATTGGTACAAATAGAGCCTCAACTTCGCTAGCTGTCAGACCGGGGTCGTGGAGATCGATCAATGCATCAAAGCGCGTCTCGGTATAACCCAGCCGATCGGCAATTTCGCGCTGTAGATGTACGGTACGCTGCAGCCAGGGGGCAAAGCTGGCAAAGTCGTTATTCTGTCGGGCTTTAACCCAGCTTTCCAGGCTAGCGACAGCCACTTTTGCCCTCTCTTCAACTAATTCGGGAGGCAATTTGGTTGCTTGATCATAGCTCCGGCGTGCATGACGCACAAGACTGCGGTCGGCATCTGTAAAGCGGCTTTGGCTAACCACGCCCTCTAGCTCTTGCAATAGTTTGCCCAGCGCAGGGTCCGACTGTCGTTCGTGGATGATTCCATCAAGGGTTGCTACCTGGTGCATGCGCGCTTCGCCAGCTCTTTCAGGCATCTGGGTATGCTGATCCCAGGATGCCAGGGCTTCCAGCTTTAGCAGGTCTGTAGTCTCCTGGACGCGCTTAAGTAAAGTGCTGATACGTTCATCGCTAGTTGTAAATTGCATAGTTTCTCCAGAGTTATTTTCTGACATCATCCGATCTTTCTCCTGAGAATGAATTTATGGCTTGCTGCTAGCCATCGTGCAAAGTGAGTACTGTTTAGTCGTACTATCGGCCAAGCGTTTTAGAGAGATTGCTTGCGTACTCCATTGACGAGCGATACCACCTGGAGTATAGCAAACATCGTAAAATGTGTAAGCTTGCGGGTGCTTGCATGTTCTCTAAAAGCCCTGGTAAGCCACTGTGAACGCTCTGCTATACTCTATTATATGCTACAAATATGGCCTACAGGCCCCAATTCGTGCACTTTTTTACCACCCATGAAAAAATGTGAGTTTTAGCAAGCAAGAGACGTAATACTACTACAAGATGAAGAGATTCTAGTAGTCTACTGCACCAGACTCATTTATCGTGTTTGGGTATATTAACTGCGGGCCTCCCATGCAGAAATAGAAAAAGAATCACCTTCATATAGATTACAACAAATCATTCTTGTAATTATAAGGAAGGATGAGTGTAAAATAGGAATAGGAGTATTTCATTATTGAGCATATCAATAGCAATAAGGAGGAATATTTTCCAGCATGAGATCTCTGCATAAGATCCTGCTACCCGTCTGTTTGCTAAGCGCCCTGCTCATTACTGCCTGCGGAGGCAATCCGAGTAATTCACAGACTACACAACATGCCAAGGCGCCTGACAACAAGCAAGTTCTGGTCAGTGTGTATGCTGCAGGAGCAGGTGTTTCCGATTTTAGCACTATCGATCCCGCGCTCGCCTATGATGTACCAGGGGTTACCGCCGTTAGTTCAATATTTACCGGTCTGGTAGCCCTTGATGATAACTTGCAGATGCATGGGCAAATGGCCCAATCGTGGGAGCGCTCTTCTGATGGGTTAACCTGGACATTTCACCTCAAGCCCAACTTGAAATTTAGTGATGGTACCCCTCTTACCTCGCACGATATTGCGTATAGCATTGATCGCGCGCTGCAGCCGGCCACCAAGTCTACCACAGCTCTCTACTATATGGGGTATATCAAGGATAGTGATAAGCTAAACGGAGGGTCCATAAAGACGATTATTGGAGATAGCCTGCTCACCCCCGACGATAACACACTCAAAATCGTCGTGAGCAAGCCCATCGCCTTTTTCCTTGATACGCTAACTTATCCCTGTGCGTACACCGTCGAGAAGAGCCTGATCGACAAATATGGCTCGCGGTGGACCGATCACATGGATGAGGGCGGTAGCACAGGGCCATTTAAGATGAAGCGCTACACCCATAACACAGAGCTTGTGCTGGTCCCCAATACTAATTATTATGGTCCTAAGCCCCAACTGAAGGAGCTTGTTTACCCTCTCTATAAAAATGCTGATACCACACGCAAGGATTATCTTACCGATCGCCTCGATGATACCGGCATTCCGCTTTCGAACTATGATCAGGACAAGACGCGTAAAGACTTCTGGAGCGTACCCTATCTGAGTATTGAATATCTGGCAATGAACTTTACCAAGAAGCCTTTCGATAATCTTCACATTCGCCAGGCTTTTGCCCTTGCCATAAATAAGGACTTGATTGCCTCAAATATCTGGAAAGGATCGTACGTAGCTACTAACCACATTGTTCCCCAGGGGATGTATGGTTATGATGCAGGGCTAACCGGGCCTGAAGGAGTCAAAGGGACGGCTGGCGATCCCGCCAAGGCCAAACAACTGCTCCAACAAGGTATCCAGGAAGGTGGATATGGTAGCATCAATCAACTGCCCCCGATCACGTTAACCTATGCCAGCAGCGGAGTGCAAGCCTATCGTGATACGATGGCAGCATTACAGCAGATGTGGCAGCAAGTGCTGGGCGTAAACGTGAAGCTTAGCGATATTGACGCTAATACGATGAGTAGCAATACAACAAATGGCGTCTCCGCTAATCCATATCAATTCTATGCAGGCTACTGGGGCGCTGATTACCCCGATCCGCAGGACTGGCTCACTATTCAGTTTGGCAAAGATGCAGCTGACAACAGTATGGGGTTTGGGCAGAATAAGGGTCCCAATGCTCAGGCAGAGCAGGCCTTGCAAGACCAGATGGTACAGGCCGATGTGATGCAGGACCCTGATGCTCGCCTGGCCACATACAATAAGATTGAACAGGGTGTTGTCAACTCTGTCGGCTGGACATCGTTAGTGCAGAAGTCGCAATATGGTTTGCGCAAACCCTGCGTCCAGGGTTTTAAGATCACTTCCCTGCAACTGACGCCTCCCGATGACTGGGGTAACATTTATATCTCAACAGATTCGCCCTGTGCGAACGCCACTGTTTCGTAGAAGGTTGCCAAACGCAAGAGCCGCTGGGAACTTTTCTCAGAGGCTCTTTTCTTATGCGATAATAACAAACGGCGAGAAATACAGATCTGCTAACCGCTGTATTTCTTTGGCGATATATTGATAAACTTTTATGTTTTTGAGTTCTTATTTGTTGGGGAAAGGAGTTCCATGTTTACATATGATCTGGGAGAAGGAGCAGCTTTACAAATTCTAGAGCTGCACCAGGCTTCGGCTTTGCTTGAATTTGTCAAAGAGAATCGAGAGTACCTGGGGAAATGGATGGGATGGGCGAAAGATATGCAGACCCGGGAAGATGCCGAAGGCTTCATCAAGCGAGGGCTTACACGCTTCAATGAAAATGGCTTGCCCTGGGTGGGCATCTGGCTCGAAGGGCGCATGGCCGGTGGTATCCTCTTCTTTCCCGTGGATGAGGCCATCAACTCAACGGAGATTGGCTATTGGCTTGGTCAACAGGTGGCGGGGCGAGGCTTAATGACGCGTGCGCTTAGATCTATGCTGCGCTATCCATTTGAATTTCTCAAGCTGAATCGGGTCGGGCTGCAGGCAGATGTGCGGAATATACGCTCACGCGCCGTAGCCGAGCGGCTGGGCTTTACATTTGAGGGGATTCGCCGGCAAAGCTGGATGCACGATGGCCAGCTCATCGATCTGGCCACCTATTCTTTATTGGCTCATGAGTGGCGAGAGCTACAACAGCACTGATAAAGAATCAGCATAAATCCAGTTTTAAGGGAAATAAGCACCTCTTTATCTTCCTCCTGTCTCTAATCCTGGGAAGACAATGATGGGTTTCGGGAACACGATATCTCAAAACTATGACCAGCAGGCCATCTGCCATTTGTCCTGCTGGCCAGATATGGGTCAGCGCATCCAAACCTGAACGCCTAAAGGTTTAATACGCTGGCCCATCATATGCCCAATTTCACTGAGTTCCCCACAGCCGATAGTCTTACTGAGGCAAAAGCATTCCTTCAATCGCCATTGGCCTGTCTCGGGACAAACCTTAAGCTTTCATTATCTCTTTCCTCTTGGATCTTATGAGCAGACCTATCGTCGTAAACACAAGTTGACATCCTTAAGATACCTGGATCACTTCTTTGCCGGCAACTAGCTTCTGTGTGCTCTCTATATATTGTCCACAAATTCTTTCGATCAGGATAACAGCAGCTGCTCCAATAAGCAGATGAGCCACCCGGATCAGCCAGTGGAAATCCCCTGTGAGGATCAGCATCTGGGTTCTCCCAAACACTGGAACAATGATGGTCATGACAATAGCTACGATCCCCAGAACTCTGAGTCCCCTGGTGAATATGGCAACAATACCTGCGACCAGAAGTGCGAGAGCGACTAAAAAACCAAAAAGCATATGAATCTCGATAAAGCTAATATGGAAAAACCAGTGCAGCAGGCCAAGAATAAGTGCTCCTACGCCGGCAAGTTGCCCTGCCCGCATAAGAATGCGTATAAAAATTGACATAGAGGGACTCCTTTTTCTCACTACTTGTAAAATGAGGTGTTTCAAGCCTCGACACGCGCGGGCCGATTTGTAGTTGTCGCCGCTTCTGAACCCATGCGGCTAGCGCACGGCCATCACCACGCGGTTATCAAGGCGCTGCCAGATGACCCCAACTTCGTGAAATCCTGCATCACGTAACGCAGCCAGGTGGACATCTACCAGGGCCTCAGGGGGCTTTGTTTTGCCGCTGAAGCGGCGCTCGCGTTCTGCGAAGAGCGCTTCCATCCCTGGTTCACGCCTCAGGGCCTCCCACCACATCTCCCAATTTTCGTTGCCCGCTTTGTTTGCCTCCTCACTCCAATGCTCCTGTTCGTGCTCGCAAACCCTGGTAAAGCTCGGCATATGGGGAGCAAATCCAAAGTGATCGCCGTTGAGGAAGATCCCACCAGGGCGAAGGAGGGTTCCCAACTGACGATAGAGATCCATCAGCGTCGAAGCAGGCAGCCAGTGCAAGGCTGTCGTGCTCAATATCGCGTCCACGTGCTCCTCGCCAAGCTGAGTGATCCATGAAGGCTGGCTGATATCCGCATCCACCCAGCGCAAACGCCCTTGCATGGTTCCCAGCGTTTGTTGTCCCAGCAAAAGCAGGATGGGATCTATATCTACAGCGATGCAACTGGCTTGTTGAAAACGGGATAAGAGACGCTGGCTAATTGAGCCAGGACCGCAGGCCAGATCAAGTGCGACAAAGGATTCTGGAAGTAAGGCTTCTAATACATCGAGCATAGCGGCGAAGCGTCCTTCGCGCTCGGGGAGATAATAGTTTTGTTGATGGTCCCAGCGCTGCATCCAGTTCTGCCAGTTCAATTCAGGAATGTCTTTCTGCATCTTTTGTTCTTCCTCTCTTTCAAAGGTGTACTGGTGAGATCGGAATGGGCAGCGAATCGAGCTTTCCACGCGACTCTCTCATGGCCCAAATCTCACCTACAATTATAGTGTGCCTCTGTCAGACTATCTTTGCTTGCAAGGCGTTCATCTATTGCGCTTACCGCAGTGTTGGTCGATACTCTAAACGAGAGTTGACAGGGACGCTCAGACGACGGGAAAGGCGGGAGTGTGCCGCCTTGTCACATTCGTGTGGTATCCTTTGTCATTCCTATGACAAAACGAAATGAGGAAATGTGACCGATGGATACACACGCCACTTTGGCACAACAATTTGAGGCAGAGCGTCCCCGCTTGCAGGCGATGGCCTATCGAATGCTCGGTTCGCTTGCCGAGGCGGAGGATGCCGTGCAGGAGGTCTGGCTCCATCTTAGCCGTTGCGACGCGAGTACCATCTTGAACCTGGGTGGGTGGCTGACCACAGCGGTAGCGCGCGTGTGCCTCAATGTGCTGCATGCGCGCAAGTCGCGACGCGAGGAGTCTCTAGAAGCGTCGGTACCTGAAGCTGCGGCGGGCGAAGGAGGAGAGATCGACCCGGAGAAAGAGATGGAACTTGCAGATGCGGTGGGCCTGGCGCTTCTAGTAGTGCTGGACATGCTTGCGCCCGCCGAGCGGCTCGCCTTCGTCCTCCACGATATCTTCGCCGTGCCCTTCGACGAGATTGCTCCTATTGTGCAGCGCTCGGAGGCCGCGACAAGGCAGCTCGCCAGTCGAGCGCGTCGCCGTGTGCGTGGAAGAGCACATAGGCAGGAAGCGGAGCAGGCCGCCAGCCGTGAAGTGGTGGAAGCCTTTCTCGCCGCAGCACGCGAAGGGAACTTCGAGGCGCTGCTCAGCGTGCTCGATCCAGAGGTGGTGCTCCGCTTCGATTCTCCGGATGTGCCGGCGGGCATACCAGGGGAGATCCACGGTGCGGCAGTGCTCGCCCAACAGCTTGTGGAACGTGCTCAGATGTTGCAGGCTTGTCGGGCAGCGCTGGTGAACGGCTCTGTGGGAATCGTCGTGGCTCCGCAGGGGCGGCTGCTCGCTGTCGGCGAGCTCTTGATCAGGGGTGGTAAGATTACGGCGCTCAAGGTGATTGCCGGTCCTGCACGCCTGCGCCAGGTAGACCTTGCGGTTCTTGAAGGCCGATGAAACCTTGCCAAGCAAATGCCGCGTGCCTGCAGCATGCGATTGCTTGGGTAGGGAAACTGCCTCGGGAGGCACTGACGATGAAGCGTTTTTGATAATTTCCGACACTCTTGATGCTCCTGCGGTAAGATGAGGATCACTGGAGCATCCGCAAAAAATCAATAGCTACCTGTGGCTGAGGTGTTCCGCAGGTGGGGCAATATCCGCCCTGATTGCCTGGAATATTGAGCCAGTAGCCGCTCACGACGCTGGATGTTGCCTGAAAAGCCGCGTAGAGCTGCTGCGCACTGATCCTTTGCCCATTGGGGTTTGTGCTGAGCCCGGCAAGGACAACGATTCGTGAGTTGGCAGTTTTCGCTTGCGTCGTCGCAACACTTACAAAGTGCGTGTAGGCCGAGAGGTCCGCCTCCGCACCCTGAGCCTGGATTTCGACGGCATCTGCATACTGTGCGGCTGCTTTGATGATGTTGAGGGACACAAAACGGCTGTACGTACTCCCTTTCCCGCCAGGATCGAGCACTCTTGTCAGATCTGTTGCCGGCGTAGCGATCAGCAGCATATGATGGCTGTGTACGAGATCTGCGACCTTTTGCACAAAGAGCGCGAAGTGTTGCTGTTCTTCTACAGGGGTAAATTGCCAGGCTTCATTATCATACACAATGGCCTGCACAGAGGAAGGGATGGAGTGTGCGGCGAAGGCGGCTTGTAAAGCCATATAACTGGTAAAGCTGCGCGTAGAGACGCTCTGCCAGTTAGCAGGTCCTTGACCAATGACATAGGTGTGAGCATTGTCAAAAAATCGCATGCTATCGGCTTGAGACCATCCGCTGCTCGGGCTTTGCAGGCGGTTCAGGGCTGTTGCGTTGATCATCCAGGTGACGTTCCTGGCTGGTAGGGTTGGCGTGAGCGTACCAGATGTTGACGATGCCACCGGGCCTGGTGTGCCGCAGCCAGCCAGCAGCAAGAATATGAGCAAACAAGCATATTTTAGGGGCATATCCTCTCCTTTCAGCGTCCGAGAGAGAAATTGCAGCAGAATGCTGGTGTACGATAATTTCCATTTTGGGGGACATTCTAGCACAGGAAATTCAAGAAAATGTCAAGATCGATCCTGTTCAGGCCAAGTCTTAGCGAGAGTTCTTCCGGGCCGGGTTTGTGTCGAATATTCTGCGCCAAATTTGCCGGTTCTGGTTGCTCATACGCTGTTCATCTCTCCGCTGATCTCATTGCGCATAATGGGAGCAAGCGACCTCTATCGAAAGTGAACAAGATCCAATTTTGCACTGAAGGATGGAACTTGCCACTTTGATGGCTGGAAAAAGCCGATCCATTTTAAGTATACTTTCTTGTAGTGCTTCCCCACTAATCGCTGCCCCTGAGGCAGAATCGAGGTCATCCTGCTTCTCTCTGAGTGGTTTGCTTTACACGAAAGGAGAGCGTTTGCATGCAAGAAACAGATGAGCCCTTTTTACGCCAGGCTATTGCCCTGGCACGGAACGCTGGCCAACGCGGAGCAGATCCCTTTGGAGCGCTCTTGGTTGTCAACGGCCATCTGGTCTACCAGACCGAGGATCACAGTGTGGATTATTCTGATCCCACCGCCCATGCCGAGCTCTGCGCAATCAGTGAGTATTGTCGCACCTCCCATCGCTTCCACCTGCACGGGTATACGCTCTACACGAGTACCGAACCCTGTGTCATGTGTGCAGGCGCTATTCATTGGGCGCGCATTTCGCGGGTCGTTTTTAGCGTCTCTTTGTCCACTTTACACCAACTCAGCGGTGGGAAGTCCAAAGCAAAGACCGAAACGCTTCTGCGGCGAGGCTCGCATACGGTCGAGCTGGTCGGCCCACTCCTGGAGAGTGAAGGCATCACTGCTTTTGAAGGACACACCTTTAATACGAAAGCCGCGAGGCATCAAGTGCTTTTTCCACCCGATCAGTAGTGTCTACTCATAAGGAGCAGAGAGGGCGATGTGCGAGAAAACCGTGAACACCGAAAGAGCCAAGAATTACATCTCTTCGTCTTATGTTATTTTTACAGAAAAAGCAGGTAGTTACTTTATGGCTTATTGTGCATTATTATGATTCTATTGTATAATATTTTCGGTGGAAAAGAGCAAAACCATAGATGGAACTCATAGCTTTCTCTAGGGAGGATTCGTGATCCAGGACACAGAAAGCAACAAGAAAGGACTGGTTATACATGTCTGAACGAGTTGGGAAGATGGCTCTTCTTAACGGCATGAAAATCGCCTGCATGGCCAATAATGGGTGCTATTTGAGTTGTGTTTATAGGGGCTTTGCTCTTCCGATCGAAGCTGTGAAAAGAGCTGTCGATGACTCCTGTCTTTTTACGATTGCTGCGCTTGACCACAATCGCATTGTGCTCCAGGCTGAGAATCATTGCTATGTAAGCCATGTCAATCGGCAAGATGTCGAATCTGTAGAGGCGAATAAGCAGACAATTGATGACTCCTGCCGCTTTATCCTCACCGTACTCGCTGGATCTACGGTTGCCCTGCAAGCAAATAATGGCCTTTATTTGAGTTGCATCGATCTGGGAATTACCGATACGATTGAAGCTGTAAAACAGGACATTGATGCAGCTTGCCAATTTACGGTTTTTGTGCAAACGCCTGCAGGAGTGCAGAAATTGGAAGAGATGAATAAGGAGTAGTTTCTCGTTCCATAAGATCCAGGGAGGAAACGATGGCGAACATAGTCTTTTTCATCGATGAGTTCACTGGACATATTCATGCAACCATGAAACTTGCAGATGATTTACGTAAGCGTGGACACTCTATATGTTATCTGGGGACTGCAAAGGTGGGACAAAGCATTCTTCCCCAAGGTTTCGCCTTCGAAGAAGTCTCTTTTCTACATGGTCTGATGCGCATGAGTAGGATGCCGCGTCTTAACCGCACGGGACATGGTTCTCTCTGGCAAAGGTGGAAGGAAGCTTTCGCTCACTATCGTGATCTCCGAAGGGATGCAGCCAGGATCAGAGAAGATCTACAAAACATAGCTTCGATCACTGATGATATCATGAAGCGCCTCAGGCCGGACCTCTTGATCTTCGACCCATTTTATCTTATAGATGCTATAGCATTTTATCGCTATCATGTCCCTATCGTGAGACTCAGCACGAAACCTTTGCTGGACCAGGACCCATGGGTTCCACCATATACCTCTTTGCTGGTACCCAACTCCTCACACATATCCTTGCTTCGTATCAAGCTGGCCTGGCTGCGCTGCCATATTGCTTACGTCATGTATAGGCTACAAATGCTCCTGCGCACTTTGATCATCGGCACATCTCCTTATGATCTCGCCCAACGCCTTGCTGCTGCAAACGGCTTTCCCTTAAAAAAAGAGCTGGCCCCGCGTGCTGCCTCACTGGATTTCTCGTTGAAGAGCATTCCTGAGCTTGTCTTAACCAGCGAGCAATTTGACTTTCCTCGCCGAAAGAAACTAAGAGCAAATGTCTACTACCTTGGCCCTTGTGTTCATCTCAAGAGGAAAGAGGCAGCGTTTCCTTGGGATACCCTCAGGTTACGTGAAAAGTTTGTTTACTGCTCGATAGGGACGCTGCCGCCCTGGAAAGGAGGCCTGGAAGAGGAGTTCCTGCGGCGTGTCATCGAGGCCTTTCGTACAAAAGTTGACGCTACGCTTCTTCTCTCAAGCAGTATTAAGGATCTCGGCTCGCTCCCTGAAAATGTCTACATTTGTCCATTTGTACCACAGCTACAAGTACTTCAAAAGGCCCATCTTATGATCAGTCACGGCGGATCAAACTCTGTGAAGGAGTGTATCCTTTTTGGCGTTCCTCTGCTCATCTATCCCAGGCAGGCGGACCAGCCAGGAAATTCTGCGCGTGTCGTCTATCACGGCCTGGGATTACGAGGAGATATGCGCAGAGATAGCAGTGCTGAGATTGCGCGTAAGGTCGATCTGGTGCTTGGGAATCCTGCCTATCGGGCCAACGTTGAGAAAATGCGCCTGCACTTCCAACAATGTCACGATTCGCCAAAATGTGCAGAGATCATAGAATCTTTCTTGTATTAAGGAGGAGAGGGCCTTCCATATTTCTCAAGAAATATCTGATGAAATAGCTCAAGAACGAGCATTGACCAGATAATATGGTTAGGAAGATACTCATCGGCATCATCCTTAAAATACGTATCCACAAGTTTCTGAAAAGAGGGAACATGAAAATATCCTCGCTTTAGCAACCCTGAAAGAAGTAGTTCCTTGGCCCAGGCGCGTAGTGGACCCTTTAGCCAGGCCCCGAGCGGTAATGGGAAGCCTCGCTTCTGCTGCTGAATAATGCTTGCGGGAAGATATGGCTCGGCGATTTTACGCAGGATATATTTGCTCTCACTTCCCCTGATCTTTAGGGATGATGGCAGAGAGAAAGCAAACTCTACAAAGCGGTGATCGAGATAGGGAACTCTGATTTCTGTGGATGACATCATGCTCATCTTATCAGCTTTCAGCAAGAGATCATCAACCAACCAGTTTTGGCAATCGATAGAGAGCATTTGATGCAGGAGATCCCAGGATTGCACCTCCTCAGCTTGCGGTAGGGTTAGCGTTGAGGAGTCCTTACGCTGAAGCGCGGTAAGAAATTCTGCCGAGAGCAGGCTGCATTTTTCCGCGTCAGTAAGAAGATGGCCCATTCCTGTATAGTTCTGCTTGCCTGACCTCCCACGGGCATATACAGGGTATCCTGCACACAGCTCATCAGCACCTTCGCCAGAGAGCAACACTGTGGCTGAATTATGGGCAAAGGCACAAAGTATACCTAACAGTGCGGTGGGAGGATCGCCTAGCGGCTCTTCGATGTGCATGATTGTGCGAGGGCAAGCATCGCGAAACTGTTCTGGCGTAACAGGCACCTCTGCGTGAAGCGTTCCGAGCGCCTTTGCCACCAGGCGGCTGTAGGGATGCTCTGAGTGCGCTTCAAAGCGCTTATCTCCCAGGAAGACAATGGAGAAGGTGTGAAGAGGGCGTTGCTGGCTCTGTGCTACTAGCGCCGAAATCAGGCTCGAATCAAGGCCGCCGCTCAACAATACACCATAGTCAACTTCCTTTGGAATGCGGGTATGTACCGCTTGTACGATAAGCTCTCTTCCCATATTCAGGAGCTCAGCCTCATCTTTGGGGGACAGGTTGCTCCTCGAAAACTTCCAATAACGCTGTGAAACAGTACATCCATGCTGGGCAAAGGTGAGCCAGGTGCCAGGCCGGAGCCTATAAATTGCCCGAAAGATAGTCTTTTCTCCTGGCACGAAGCGATAGCTCAGGTAATCGTAAAGTGACTGTTCGTCAAGATGAGCCAGTTCTGGAAAGCAGAGCAGCAAAGCCTTAATTTCAGAGGCAAAAACAAAGCCCTGCTCGACTTTGGCATAATAGAGAGGCTTCACTCCTATGCGATCCCTAACTAACATTCCCTGCCGCTTCGTACGATCCCACAAGGCAAAGGCATAATCCCCACTAAATTTATCAAAGGCCGGGATGCCATATTCCTCAAACGCGTGGAGCGCAACTTCGGTATCTGTTCTAGAGGCAAAATGATGGTGCTTGCTGAGCTGTCTGCGGATATCGCTATAATTAAATATCTCACCATTAAAGACAATGCCAAGAGTCTTATTTTCGTTCCAGAATATCTGCTCCTCATAATTTCTATCTACGATTGCCAACCTGGACACCGCTAGCCCGATATCTCCATCTGCATAGACGGAGGTGCCATCTGGTCCGCGATGTACCATTGACGCAGCCATTCGGGATACAAGCCTCTTTTTCTCCTCAGGTGACAATTTCTGTGAACAGATGCCGACAATACCACACATGGCCTGTACCACTCCTTTCCTCAAGTGCCAGCGAGCCCCACGCTTACACAACGGCGGCTATCCTCGTTGCATCGCCGCTTTAATACGCTCCAGAGCTACAATAAGCCGTTCATCGGGCACGGTGAGTGAGATACGCACCCATCCTTCGCCACCTCGTCCAAAATTGCTTCCAGGGGTAACAAAAACTCCGCTGCGCTCCAGGAGCCATCTGCTAAATGTCCGCGACGTAAAACCAGGCGGTATCCGAGCCCACACGTAGAGACCAGCCTTTGCCGGCTGCGTCGCCAGTCCGAGTGCATTGCAGGCTTCAACCAGGAGATCGCGGCGATGCTGATAGAGCGCATTGCGCTGTTGCACCCAGTCCAATGGCAAATGGAGAGCTGTGATGGCAGCATACTGCAGCGGACGAAAAATACCACAATCAACATTTCGCTTGAGACGACCAACCGCATCAACCAGTTCATGGTTTCCTACCAGCATGCCGAGACGGAACCCCGCCATATTATAAGCTTTACTCAATGAATGCAGCTCTACGGCAACTTTCCGGGCTCCAGGTAGCTGTAACAGGCTTAGAGGCCTGCTATTTTCATAATAGACTTCGGCATATGCCATATCATTGACGATCACGAGTTGATGACGGCGAGCAAAGGCTAGGGCTTTTTCAAAGAATGCCCGCGACGCGCATGCCCCTGTCGGGTTATGGGGATAATTGAGCCAGAGGAGCCGAGCGTGCTTCAGCGTTTCGGGTGGGATGGCCTCCAGATCTGGGAAATAGGCATTTTCCTCAGTAAGCTGCATGAAATAAAGGGATGCCCCCGCCATAATACTGGCCGTGGAGTAGACGGCGTAGCCAGGATCGGGAACGAGGGCAATAGAGCCGGCTGAGAGCAAGGTGAGGGCGGTATACACAAGTCCCTCTTTTGAGCCGAGCAAAGGAAGAATTTCGCACTCAGTCTCAAGATGAACTGCAAAACGACGTTCAAACCACGCTGCGATTGCTTCGTGAAGCGCGTGCATACCTCGGTATTCTGGGTAACGATGGTTCTCACTCTCGTGGAGAGCAGCGCAGAGCTGTTCTATAACCGGCTCAGGTGCGGGCAGGTCAGGATCGCCAGCGGAAAGATCTATCACATCAACCCCCGCTGCTCTTTGTTCAGCGATCATTGCCTGTGTCTCGGTTGGATGATGCTGTGGCAAGGATTGAAGCAAATTGGAGAACAGCATAGAAGAAGTACTCCTTCCCGGCGTAGGTACGCGCTCATCTCACTTCTATTTAGAGGCCCTGCAACGACTGCTGCATCAAGAAATGGAGCACCTGTTGTATATCTCCACTTTCTTTGTAGCATGCTATCTGACGGTCAGCTCCTGTTCCACGGGGGTCGTTGAGTAAAGTGCGAATATGCTCCATTTCACGATGGCTGCCCAACTGATCTATCACATCATCAACAAAATCTAACAACTGGCTTAGCGCTTCCCGCATGCTCATACGCTTCTGAGCGCTAAAATCCACAAACTCGGCATCAAGTCCATAGCGTGCGGCGCGCCATCTATTCTCCTCAATATGACGGCTCTTCCAGATAGGAACGGCTTTGCCCTGCTCATAAAGGTGAGCCAGCTTTACGACGATCGCTTGCCACAAAGCCGTAAGGGCCAGCGTATCATCCAGCGTAAGAGGCATATCGCAGATGCGACACTCAAGCGTACCAAAGTCGGGGTGGATACGCATGTCCCAGGAAAGCCTTCTTCCATCGTGTATACATCCCATAGAGATAAGTTCTTGTATATAGTGTTCAAAATCGCTGTATGAATGGAACGCGTAAGGGATACCACTGCGGGGAAAACGTCTCCATTGGATAGCGCGGTAGGCCTTGATGCCAGTCAGATGGCCTACCCAAAAAGGCGAGTTGGCGGCGAGCGCCAATAAATGTGGTAACCAGGTGCGGAGCTGATTCATGAGAGAAACTGCTAGCTCTTTATTCTCGATTCCCACGTGGATATGGAGACCGAAAATAAGATCAGCCCGCAGGACGTCTTGATATTCTTCGAGTAATTGAGCGTGATATCCGCTCTCAGTTATCGGCTGATCTCGCCAATTGGCATATGGATGTGTTCCCGCACTGATCAACGCCAGTCCTGCTTGCGCTGCGAGCTGCGATAAGGCTCGGCGGCCAGTAAAAGCATGCTCGCGAACCGAGGCCAGGTCTGGAAGCGTGCCTGAAACGAGCTCCACCATCGCTTGCATATTTTCAGGCTTGATATGTTGGCCAAACGGCTCAACTCCTTTGGCGAGAAGATCTGGGAGAGCTGGAGTTAACGCTCCGGTCTGAGCATCGACTAACTGAAATTCCTCTTCAATCCCTAGCGTAAAACGCTCGCGTCGCAGCATCAGTACCTGTCCCTTTCCTGCAACTACGCCGGATCACGTATTCGCTGAACATATGCTCTTTTGAATACCTAGACACACGCTGCATATTATTTGCCTTATTCTGCTTTTACATATAAGTAAACAATAAATATTCTGATAAGTCAATGCTAGTTTCTCATATCAGCGAATAAGAAAAGCAAGCTTTCAATAAAGGTAAAATACAGTTATAAGTAGTAAATTATAGCTTAACCAGAAATAACGATTTTTGTCAAGAATATATGGTATACTTTAGAAAGAAAGAGAAAGGAGCCAATATGCAGTTTGACCTTCAGCGTGCGCGATATGAAACGCCTGGCTGCAAGTTTGTGAAGCATTTTAACAACGCAGGGTCATCCTTGATTTCTCAGCCGGTGCTTGAGGCGATTATTTCTCATCTGCAATTGGAGGCACAACTTGGAGGATATGAAGCAACGAATCAGGCCGAAGGGGCGGTTGAACATGTATATGATGCCGCTGCCGCACTTCTTAATTGCTCTCGTGATGAGATTGCGTTCGCTGAGAATGCAACGCGTGCCTGGGATATGCTATTTTATTCTGTCCCCTTGCGCCCCGGAGATCGTATCCTTACCTCTATCTCTGAATATGGAAGTAACTATCTTGCCTTTCTGCACCTGATGAAAAGAATGGGGATTACTATCGCCCCTATCCCCAACGATGAGTATGGTCAAACCTCAGTAGACGCACTCAAGAACATGCTGGATGAGCGTGTCAAGCTTATTGCTATTACCTATGTACCGACCAATGGCGGGCTGGTCAATCAGGTTGCGGCAATTGGAAAGGTGGCACGCGAAGCTGGCATCCTCTACCTCGTTGATGCCTGTCAAGCTGTGGGGCAGATGCCTGTTGATGTACAGGCAATCGGCTGTGATCTCCTCGCCACCACGGGACGCAAGTATCTGCGAGGGCCACGAGGCACAGGCTTTCTCTATGTGAGGCGCAGCGTGCTGGAACAACTCACTCCCCCTTTTATCGAGCTCCATACTGCTCGCTGGCTTGCCCCTGATCGCTACCAACTTCGCCAAGATGCGCGCCGTTTCGAGAGTTGGGAGATAAACTACGCCGGGAAAATCGGCCTCGGCGTTGCTATTGATTATGCCATGCAATGGAGCTTAGAGGCTATCTGGCAACGCGTTCAGCTGCTTGCGGAACGGTTACGTTCTCAGTTGAGCGAAATTGCTGGCGTAACTGTACATGACCTGGGTAGAGTGCGCTGCGGCATTGTCACCTTCACCCTGGCGGGAATGTCACCGGCAGAAATCAAGCAGCACCTTGCACAACACAAGATGAATGTAACGGTTACCAGGCAGGAGGCAACGTTATTGGATATGACAGCGCGTGGTTTGGATAACATGGTACGCGCGTCAGTGCATTACTACAATAGCGAAGAAGAGATAGATGCGTTGTGTGAAGTGGTGGCTCGACTCAAGACAAAGCAGTTATAAGAGAGAATACGCTCGGCCAGGAAGGAAGGATTGCATGATGGCAACGAACTGTCTACGCGAAATTGTAACAGTCTTCCCCGGATTTAGTGAGCTTAGGGACTCCGAAGGTCATCCGCTGAACTTCCAGAATGGCCTGGAACCTTTGATTCGGCTCTCTCAGCAATGGGAGCAACAGGGATACGATTCAGTGCTGATCCCTGTGGGAACTGGTCTTCCTGATCCCTGGATAGTGGCCTCGGTGATCTCTCAGCATACCCAAAAGTTGCGCTTGCTCCTTGCTCTGCGTCCGGGCTTTATTGCCCCCGCAGTTGCCGCTCGCATGGGAACCACACTCGATTATTTTAGCCAGGGACGCGTTGCGTTGAATATTGTCACTGGAAGCGCCTTAAACCAGATGCAGCAGGATGGCGACTTTCACGAGCATAGTATGCGCTATCAACGCACTGAAGAGTTTCTTACAGTCGTGCGTGGAGTCTGGACACACCGGCGCTTCCCTTATAGCGGCAAGTTTTATCAGCTCCAGCAAACATTTGACAATGATCAACCATTGCAACGTCCTCATCCCCCTATATATTTTGGAGGCGCTTCAGAGCAGGCCAAACACATCGCTGCTCAGCAGGCAGATGTCTATATGATGTGGGCAGAGCCATTAGATAAAATTCGTGCGCGCATTGCAGAAATACGCGAATTGGCGGCTCGCTATAAGCGGGAACCTGGCTTCAGCATTAGCTTCCGTATCCTTGCTCGCGATACAGCAGAAGAGGCATGGGAAGCTGCCCAGCAGGCACTGCAAGGCTTCTCGCAGCAGGACAAAGAGAGAACCGAGAAGTATTACCTCTCGGTCACCGAATCCGTGGGTCAAAAGCGTATTCTGGCCTTTGAGCACGACAAGGATGGCTGGGTAGATAAAAATTTATGGGCAGGCCTTACCTGCGCTATCTGGAGCCATAGTCTTCTTCTCTTAGGAAGCGTCGACGAAGTTGCAAAACGTCTCAACGATTACCTGGATCTTGGTATCTCAACTCTTCTGCTTCGGGGGCACGCGTTTATGCAAGACGGTGACGTGATAGCGACAAAGCTCTTACCACGCTTGCGCGAGAGGCTCATACAAGCGCAAGTGAGGTAAAAAGCACAAGCAGGCATTATATGCCTGACAAACATCTTGATAAATATGGAAAACATGGTATATAATAATCGATAGATAAGATAGATAACTTAATATGCCACAACATAGACAAGATGTTTCATGCTTCAAGGTGTTTCAGCAAACCACACTATTCCAGCTTACGCAAAGGGCTCTATCTTTGCGGTAGAAAGCACACTGCGTACTCCTTGAGAGTTTCCTATTTAGGAAGCTTATTTTCCTTTTGCAGGTAGCCTGGCTGTTCGGTTGTGTTGTACAAGAACTAGCCATCGATAGTTGACGACGTACAATAGATGAGTGCAGTCCACAACTGACCCGAAAGGGCTGCTTGTGATTTAGTCCGAGATAACTATTGTAGGAGTCCAGGAGCTGATACCGTCTTGCGTCATTCTTGTTGGCAGAGATGAGATCGTGAGCTTCGCTGATAGCCTTGTCCGAAAGGAGGCACCGCATGGTAAAGGACTACTCAGTACCTATCCTCAATGGTTCCGGCGATACTGACTATGCCCGCTACATGCGAACTGATGAACTGCTATCCCTGCAGCGCAAGCCCGAAGAGATTATCCATCGCGATGAATTGTTGTTCCAAGTGGTCCATCAGAGCAGCGAGCTATGGCTCAAGCATGCCTGCTTTGAAGTCGAGGAGGCTACCCGTCAAGTGCAATTGGGAGCACTTGACACCGCAGCGCGGCTATTGGGTCGGGCCTCGCTCGGCATAGAGCTCATCACCGGGCAGCTGGAAATGCTGCGCCACCTGGCGCCATGGGATTTTCAGACGTTGCGTACTATACTCGGCCACGGCTCGGGCTTTGAATCACCCGGATGGCATGCGGTGCAGCGCGTGAGCCATGCCCTTAGTAGAGCCTTCAATAAGCTTATCATCCAAGAATGTGTTGATCTGGCTGAGCTCTACCGGGGCAGCCCGGATAGGCCGCTCTACCGACTCGCCGAGGCCATGATCGATTGGGACGAGCGCGTGGCGATCTGGCGGGTGCGGCACTACAAAATTGCCACACGCATACTCGGCCATGAGGTGATCGGCACCAAAGGCCTCCCTCTCGAAATACTCAACAGTCGGCTAAGCCAGAAGTTTTTTCCAGAGCTGTGGCGCATACGCACAGTGCTGAGCGAGACAGGTCCAATGGCTCATCTATGCCCGCTTGATGAGCCATCCATACCAGCCGAGAATGAAGAGGCGGGCGGAGCGTTATGAAGGATCTTTTACAAGGTCAACCCTTCGTATGAACAACTCGAATCACAGCCAGGGATAAGGTTTTTAGTGAATATTTCATACTGGTAGCGACGGAGGCTAAGTGAAGCGACTGGAGACCTGACATGATAGTTGAAGAGTTGATTGTCTGGCTCAACAACCCAGAACCAACTCGGTTTCCCTATGACTCTGTGCTTGCCGAGTATCACCGTATGGGGAAACACTTCGTCTCTGATAGTCTATTGAAGATGCTCGCACTTTCGAGGAAGGTACTCTTAGATCCATCTGATTCCGGCGGGGACACGACGCTGCTGCGCGAATTCTTGCGCTGTGCCCTTGACAAATGGGACGGCTGCTACGAATATACTACTTATCTGGCACTGAGGCTACTGCCGACGCCGACGATGGATGATACACCCGGGCTGGTGACGCTCGCTCTGAAACGCCGGGACTGGCTTGTGCTGCAGCTGGTTGCCGACGAAATTAACTTCGAGCTAGCTTTTTCGTCAGGCCACTGCGAACTGCTGCCTGAGATGCGTCCCTCTCCATCACTTACTACCAAGCGTTGCCGCCTGGCAGTACAGATAGTCAAACCTGCGTTACAACGTCTTGGTCTCGTGGATGAGAGCACTCCTGCCGACCCGTATCTGGCTGCGTGCAAACTATGCGTTACGGTCCTGCCCATACTCTCTACGCAGGATCGCCGCATGCTGCAGTTGAGCATGCTACCTGTTTATACTATTCATGATGAATATCTATTCATCCGCGTGCTGCAGGCATTCGAGGTAACTTTCGCTTTGCTGGCCATAATGCTCTGTGCCGCGATCCGGGCCTTGAGCGAGAAGGATTGCAAAACAGCCATCTCCCATATCAGCTTAGCCGAGTCAGCCTTACATGAAGCTGCTCCATTGTTCTCGCTGCTGGCGACAATGCAGCCAGAGGCGTTCCGAACTTTTCGGAAGTTTACGGAGGGTGCCAGCGCTATTCAATCCCGCAACTACAAGATAGTTGAGGCCTTATGTAGCAAGCCTGATGCCGAAAGGCTCAACTCAGCTGCCTATTTTCGGTTCCAGAGGTCCGCGACTGGGTTCTTGTCGGTAACCGAACGCTCGACGATGCGGTCAGATCAGCATGCAGCTCTCAATGGCTCACCACAGATGAGCTCAATATGCTGAAAGCGGCTATGGACAGGTTCTCGTCCACCCTCATAAAGTGGCGCCAGACACACTATCGCCTCGCCCTGCGTATGCTTGGTGAGCGTACTGGTACAGGCTATACCCAAGGTGCTCCTTACTTGAAAGCAGTGCGATATATACCTGTCTTTCAGTCTACAGGACGTACGAAAGAGAGCAGTTACGTTGAAACGCTCTGAGCATTATGTGAGCATGATTGGGGTAGCGTTACCGAAACTAACAAGTCAAAAGATGCGGGATTCTCTTATTATCAAAATTTGCTAGCATTTTGCAGAAATTTGAGTATTAAAGTTATTGACTAAAATACATTGTATTATGTATATTATAATATATAATATTAGAAAAAATATAATAAGAACAAGAGAGGAAATGGATGTATGCCTCAGATTATTTCGGCGAAAGACCCTCTTCTTGCTTATGAAGGCGCTGTCGATTTGCAGTACAAAGGGCCATATGTGGCCCCCTGGAGAGTTCCCTATAGGGAAGCCTATTTTTTCCTTTCCAGCGGAATAGGAAGGGCCGCCATGCCCTCTGGTGTTCGCCTTACTTTTAAAAGCAACACCTCTTGTCTGGCAGGAGTGTTCGAGGCTGATCCACCGCCGCCGTCTCTGCGTTCGCCTAAAGAAATCCCGCGCCTTGATTTGTGTATCGGGAATCAGCTCATAGAAACTATTGAACAAGGAACTTCCGGCCGCTTTCAGTTCAGCACGTTACCGCCTGGCGATAAAACGCTTGCACTCTGGTTACCTCATTACAATCAGTTTCGATTGCACTCGCTGGAAATAAGCGATGGGGCAACCCTGCTTGCCAATGAGAGCAATCGATCGCGCTGGATCATCTATGGAAACTCTGTAGATCAAGGCAGAGGAGCGGCTTCCCCAGCGCGGACATGGCCAGCTCTGGTTTCTCGTCATCTCGACCTGCATCTTACTTCGCTGGCATCGGGGATTGGCTGTCTTTTGCAGCCGATGTTTGCTCTCCTGATGCGGGATTTACCAGTTGATCTCATGGTAATCAGTGTTGGGGGCAGTATCTGCAGCAGCGGTAGCCTGAATATCTATACTTTTCGTCCGGCCTTGCTTGGTTTTGTGAGAATTATCCGCGAAAAGCAGCCACAAACGCCGATCATTCTTCTTTCGCCCATCTATACGCCGAGCTGGGAAGAGAGGCCGGCTGTAGAAGGAGGGCTGAGCATACAGACAATCCGTGAAGAAATCCACTATGCGACAACGCTTTTACGCGACACTGGAGATTCCTATACCTACTACCTGAATGGCCTGGAATTATTTGGCCCTGAGCATAGGCATCTCTTCATTGAGCAGGAAGAACCATTGCTCCATCCTAATGCGGAGGGCTATCAGATTCTTGCCGAGAACTTCGAGCGCTGGCTGGTCTCACATTCACTGTTTCCTCTTCAGCAAGTAACTGATCATCCGTAGGAAAGAGAAAATCTGTATATTATCCCGGCAATAGAGCGGAGAAGGAGAACATCAATGCGCAATACATTCGAAAAAAGACTTATAGAGGCAATTCAACCAATCCGCTTTCATGCGCTGGCTGTCTGCATCTACCACTTATTTGAGACAGGGCTCTTCGAGACGCTGCTAAATGCTGCCCCAATCTCTCTTGTCCAGCTCGCCAGGCGACATGATTTTGATCCCCTGAAGCTGGAGGCCTTCATGCAGTATCTGCGTACTGAAGGAATTGTTGAGGAGGAGGAGGAAGGCTATCAGCTAAGCGAAAAAGGGAGAAGCTTCGCGGATTTTCGCCCCTGGTACTCAATTTTCATTGGTGGATACGGCAATACCTTCCTGAGAATAGGCGAGCGCTTGAAGCGAGGATCAGAGGAAACTGATCGCGGCGATGCTCAAGTTGGTTCTGGCAGCAGCGGGATGAGCCATTATGTTGCACTCCCAATCACAGATAGGTTGCTCAGCGCACTTCCGTCCCCCTGCAGACGTTTGCTTGATCTGCGCTGTGGGACTGATCTCTACCTTATCGAGTTCTGTCAGCGCTACCCGGACATCGAGGTCTGGGGCATCGAACCAGACGAAACAAGTTACAAGCGGGCGCTAGAGCAGCTCCATCAGCATCATATGCACAAGCGCATCCATCTTAGCCAGAGCTCAATTGCCGATTTTCTCACCACCTATTCAGGCAGCGAACCTGACGTTGCCAGCCTGCGTTACGTTCTGCATCAGATTATGGGCCAGCAAGGAAGGGAAGGCGTTATCCAGCTCCTCTCTCAGCTCTTTGCACGCTTCCCACGACTCCATCTGATTGTCCTTGAGGTTGATGTGCAGATTGATAATCCGCTTCTTATGCATCATGAGCTTGCGCTCGCTTACTATAATCCCTATTATCTAGCGCACCCCTTCTCACGTCAAAGCTTACAAAAACGTGAGTTTTGGGAACAAGTTTTTGCTGAATGCAATATAGAAGTTCTGAGCAGGGAAATAGTCAATCCAGAAGTAGATTCAACCGGGCTCGATTATGGATACCTTCTGAGAAGGAAGAGCTGATCCTTCGCACCATTCAGGCGGGCGATCTAGAGGGAAAGCATAGCTACGTCGAGGAATTTCCAGCTGATATGCGTTTCGCGTTGATTGGCTATTTCTCAGGAAGGAGCAAGCGTTATGGATACAGTGAAAACCTCTCAGAGAGAACGTAAAATGAAACTTGAGGATTTTCTCATTATCGATTGTGATGTCCATGTGCATGATAATCCTGGGGCATTGATACCCTACTGCGATATGCCCTGGCGCAAAGCACTCGAAAACATTCAAGATATTCCTGAACGCTGCATCGATATCCCAGGATTTTCGCCCGGCGAAAGCAATGGGGGATATCAAGCGCGTTTTCCCAGTGGCTTTACCAACGCTCGCAAAGTCTTTACACCTGAACAAATGCGCGCTGATCTCTCCTCAATTCATGTCACTATCGGTATTCTCTTCCCGAACAATCTTTTGAAGATTGCCATGTTAACGCAGCATGATTATGCAGCAGCCCTCGCGCGTGCTTACAATGCCTGGATCGTTGATCAATGGGCCTCGGTAGAAAGGGGTCTGCTGGCCTGTATTATTGCCTGCCCACAAGATCCATTGGATGCCGCTAGCCAGATTAGACGCTATGCGCAAGAGCCCGCTGTTGTCGGCATCTTTCTACCCTGTGCTGGACTTGATCCTCTCTGGGGCCATCATAGCTACGATCCTATTTATGCTGCGGCCCAGGAGGCAGATCTTCCGGTGATCCTTCACAGCGTCACCGTGACCCATCCAGTATTTCCTTTCAATAATCATGGCTTTGACAATGAGCTTGCTCGTCATGCGTTGAGCCATACCTTTTCGATGATAGCGAATGTCACCTCAATGGTCACAACGGGCGTGCCTGTGCGTTTCCCAGAGCTACGCATTGCCACCAGTGAGGCAGGGGTTTCCTGGGTACCTTTTCTGCAACAACGCCTTGACAAAGAATACATTGGAAAGCGGCGAGAAGTGCCCATCCTTGAGCAACGGCCCAGCCACTATATGAGGAAGCTCTGGAATGCGACCCAGCCAATAGAGGAGCCAGAGAATCTGGCTGATCTTGCAACGCTCATTCATCTTTGCGGTGAGGATTCCATCATTTTTGCCTCTGACTGGCCACATGATGATTTCGATCATCCGATGAAGATTCACCAGCTGCCTTTGTCGAATGAGATATTACGCAAAATCTTTGGCGAAAACGCCTTACGCCTGTTCAAAATTGACAGGCAGGGGCGCAGGCAAAATCTCTCATGCCGGAATCAGCAATGATCATTTGTGGGAGAGAAGATAATGACAGATGCAAGAACTGACAAAATGCTCTTTGAGGTGCAGAAGGAAGCTGCTTTGCCAGGCCAGCCCCAAGAATATCATGTAGGCCATATCTCCGAATTCCCAGCCAATAGCCATAAAGTCGTCAAGGTAGCTGGGCGCTCAATCGGTATTTTTCATATCAAGGGCCAGTGGTACGGCTTGCCTAATATCTGTCCGCACCAGCTTGGCCCTCTTTGTGAAGCGAGGGAATTAACGGGGACAATAGTTGCTACCAAAGAAACCAACTGGCAACGGCAATGGGCTTACGAGGGAGAAGTAGTGCGTTGCCCCTGGCATGGCCTGGAGTTCCATGTGCCTACAGGACAATGCCTTGCTCTTCCCGGAATTCGGCTCCGTTGCTATAAAGTCATCATCGATGGAGAGCAGGTAAGAGTCAGGCTGTAGCTTTGGAACATATGAAATGTGGGAGATCGGCTAATCTTGCTCGCGACGTGATGTCCATGCTCAATGACTCAAGTAGCGACGGAAGGTGCCGATGAGCATAGTAACAAACGTTCTCAGCTTTCTAACGGTAAGGAGATCTTCCCCTCACACATCCTGACGAAAGGCCTGTTACTTTCAAGAGCGTAAGCAATGAATGTTTTTGTTTGGGTAAATGTGGAACTAGTCAGATATACCTGAGAATACGAGGAGAAGGCCATGTGGCAGCAAGCAACGCGACGAGATGTTGTAAAGAGAGGGGTATACTGGTTAGCAGGCCTCAGCCTCGCGGGTCTAGCAAGCTGCGGAAAGGGAGGGGCATCTGGACAGAAGCAGGAGCTTTTGAACATGACCTATTGGGGTGGTACGGAACGAATGCACAGAACTATGCAGGTGGTCAATATGTTCCAGAAAAAATACCCTGCTCTTCAAGTGAACAGCCAGGCGACAGATTGGCAAGGTTATTGGAATAAGCTTGCGACACAGATTGCCGGGGGGAGAATTCCCGATCTCATCCAGATGGATACGCGCTATCTTGCTCTCTATATCCGTAAAAATCTGCTTTTGAACCTTTCCCCTTATATCCCCAAACAGCTTAGCCTTGCTGACTTTGATCAGGAACTCCTCAAAGGCAATGAACTGAATGCAGCAATCTATGGTGTTCCGCTGGGTGGCCAGTATGTAGCCCTGGTCATTAATCGGGATATCCTGGAAAAAGCACATATGCAGCCACCAGATGAGCATTTGACATGGCAGACTTTTGCAACGTATACCCAGCAGATCACAGCGTCTTTGGGGGCAAAGATATATGGCACCGGTGATGCCAGCGGCTCCATTCCTCTCTTTGAGCTGTTCATTCGTCAGAAAGGCAAAGAGCTTTTTACTGCTGATGGAAAGCTTAACATTGAGAGGCAAGATGTGATTGAATGGTGGACATACTGGGAAGAATTGCGCCGGTCGGGTGGTTGCATACCGGCGGACCAGCAGGGCTCCAACCAGAGCTATGATCCCTCTCAATCTTTGTTGGTCCTCGGGAAGGTAGCCATGGATTTTGCAACCACAAATTTTCTTGAAACGTTTCAGCAGCTCACACCCCATACCCTGGCTCTGGTGCTGCCACCCACAGGGCAACATCCAGGAATGTATTTTAAGGCAACGATGTTATTAAGCGGATCTGCAAAGACCAGCTATGCTCAAGATGTGGTTTCGTTTATCAATTTCTTCATTCACGATTCTGGCGCCATTAAGGCCCTGGGCATGGACCGTGGCCTTCCCGGCTCTGCGAAGGCGCGCGAATTGCTCAAGCCAGACATG
The DNA here is from genome assembly GCF_004208415.1 of Ktedonosporobacter rubrisoli. GTDB lineage: Bacteria > Chloroflexota > Ktedonobacteria > Ktedonobacterales > Ktedonobacteraceae > Ktedonosporobacter > Ktedonosporobacter rubrisoli. Next base: position 3,102,850 of record NZ_CP035758.1, read on the forward strand.
ACTCCTGCCCAGCAGAAAGAACTTGCCTACATTCAACAGGTTTCTACAAGTCAGAACTCGGCCCCTAAACGCCTTCTTGATCCCCCGGGAGCAGGCCAGGTTGAACAAATCCTCGGGCGCATGGCCCAGGCTGTCAGTTTTCATCAGCAATCAATTGGCGCTGCAGCTGATAGTTTTCTTGCTCAGTCTGAACAAGCGTTGAAAGAAAAAGCTGCTTGAGCTGCGCTGCTCGTTATGCAAGGTGCTATATCGTCGCGACAAGACGCTCTGGTTGATACATCAGTTTGCGAGGAGTAGTCGAGCTTTCTCAGGCAAGCGCACCGATAGTATCAAGTTGTACAAGGAGATCGAGGCCGCCACGCAGTGGCATTTTGATCTCCAAACTCTGTAGTTCTCTGGCTGCCTCGTCAAGATCAGCAAGTGTATGTGTTCCATCCAGAAGATTTACGAGAACCTCTTCAGCTGGATGCAAATCGAGATAGCACGTATTTCCGCTGACAACCCGGCGGTTGGTGCGTATCCTCCCCTGGTAAAAGTACATTCCATCGGTGAGCTGAGCATCTTCTTTAAGCCTGAGAGGGCGCTGTGCATAGCTTGAGCGCAGAGGATTTGCATCGTAAGGGCTTCCAAACAATCCTCTCACCAGCTGTTGCGCTTCATGTAAGGGATAGCTTCCAAACAGGCTCAACGATTCGGCGCGCGTCGAGTAGCCGAAGGTCAGCCGCGTAAATGCCTCGCGATCAGTGAGGGCAAGATCGCTTTCCTGTTGCGCCAGCGTCCGCCGGGCTTGCCACCACCACGACTCCATAGAAAAATTATTGCTATACCAGAACTGGGCCATATTCCGGTAGGCTTGTAAGTAGCTCTGATAGGTCTGCTCATAGAACTGCCAATAGCTCTGAATCTGCTCATCACTGTTTGCCGCAAACGACGAATTGAGTGTATAGGCTGCTTTTTGCCCTAATTCATGAGCGAGCATCACGCCGGAGGAGAGAATAGGATCAACAAATCCTGCTGCATCGCCAGCCATAGCCCAGCCAGGCCCAACCATCCGACGACTCGTATAGGACCAGTCCTGAATAGCGCAGACAGCACGTCCCTGATCGGGTTCAAGATGTATGAGCGTTGCATCTCTAAGCAGGTCTCGAATTTCGGCGCAAGTAGTAAGTTCATGATAATACAGGTTCTCTGGGCCATGAGGCATCTGCTTGAGGGTCTCGCGATGCGTGACGAGACCTACACTTACCACATCGGGACCCACGGGAATGTACCAGATCCAACCGTGAGGAGTTGTTGCAATAAAGATGCGTGTCAGGTGAGGATGACCAAGATACTCAAATTTCCACTTTGCCCCTTTCCAATAGCCGAATAAAGCATAATTATTCATCTGCTCATCGTACTCTAGCAGCTTGAGCTCTCGTCCTAGCAAGGCCTGCTGGCCAGTACAATCCATAAACCAGCTGCACTCCACACACCTGCTTCCTTCTCCATCACGATATTCCACACCAACAACTCGTTCGTCGCCAGGATTGCGAAGTACACGAAGCACACGCGCGTTTTGATGAACCTCAACGCCCATAGCTGCGGCGTGATTCAACAGGAGATGGTCATACTTGGAACGCTGGACCTGCCAGGCTTTGCAGTAGAGATCTGGAAGTTGCTGGCCGTGCTGAGCAAACTTGTTGATAATTTCATCAAATTCGAATCCCCACGGTTTGCGATCTTGGCCCCAGACATACGTTGCTCCCAGTTTTTCTACGAACCCATGTTTATTCACCTTATCGTAAACATGCATATCTTGAAGAACTGGCGAGGCACCGGCAAGCAATGATTCACCCACATGATGCCGAGGAAACTGTGCTTTTTCGAGCAAGAGGACTCGTGTCTGGGGCGAGTAACGCTTCACTAGCGTAGCGACCGTACTTCCTGCAGGCCCACCACCTGCAATGATGAGATCGTACCGCTTCATTAGCTCTTCCTTTCGGCTTATGGCTTGTCTCTGGGTATCACAAGAATTGTTCTTGGAGCACGTACCAATACTATCATGAGGCCCTGGTTGAAGGGAGGAAAAGCTTCAAGGCTTTTCTCCCCTTCGCAGCTACGGAGTCGTGTAAAAACTGGAATGATGAACATTCCAGGGAGGAAAGAACTCATCTCAGACCGACGACTCGGAGGTTGCATTAATCATTGGTTGCCCCCACACACTGCTCCAGACAGAAGTGCCCCACACACTGTTCAATGGAGCATTTCCCCACACGTTACTCCAGACAGAAGTGCCCCACACACTCCTTAAGCCAGCTTCTCCCCACACGCTCTCAGTGGTTGGCTGAATCTCTGTATCAGGATTCTCGACCAACCAGGAATTAAGGCTCGTTGTGTAGGTCGTCTTGTGCATAGTCTTGTCTCCTCTCTTTGAAGAGCAAAAGCTCTTCAGCAAAACACATGAAACAGTTGACATCTGAGAATGCATAGGCATCAAAGATGTCCTATGGCACACTTTCTTCTTTTGGATAAGAACCTCTCCGAGACCCGCATAGTCCTGAGTGATGCAGCCGTGAGAGGTGCAACCTCTCATTGCACGTCAACATGGTGCCGAGGGTTCTTGCACAGCTTTAGCATGAGAAATGCACTCGCTCCATGGAAAATATCATGAATGCGAGAAAAAGATGTGGGAAGAGTCCCTCTGTCTACAAAAAGTCGTTATAGCCTGTCAATTACAAAAGCTGGGGTGAAAGGAAGAGTTCCTGGTTTAACCTGGATGAGTGATTTCAAACTCCATTCCTCGCCGGCCTCACCGAGGAGCTTCAAGAGCCAAACGCACTGCCTTGAGACGAAGGGATGCTTCAGCTCTCTTGATTTTTCTCTGCCCATCCGATAGAAAGAAAGAGAGAAAGGAGCGCAAAGTGCGAAAAGTTCCTACGTTACAAGATGCTCAGCAAGTGTTTGAGCGTGGCTTCCGTTCCTCCTTCGAGCAGGAGCCAAGATGGATTGGGCTCGAAAATGAATATCTCCTGGTCACTCAAGATGGCAAGATAGCCGAGCGGGAAACCGTCAGTTTTCTCTGGCATGCTCTCATCCAGCAGGGGTGGGAAGCCGTCTACGATGAGATCTCAAAAAAAGTTGTTGGCGTGAAACGAAAGAGAAGCATCTCTCATCCAAGCAGCACGTATCAGTATGATCTTATTACAGTTGATCTTGGGTATGCTATTCTCGAAATCGACCTTGCCCCGGCTCCTTCCCTTATCGTTGCACGTTCCCACCTCCGCCAGATCCTGGCTGCGATCACCTCATTGCTGCGTCAAAAGCAAGTTGTGCTGTTAGGATATGGAATCCAGCCACTCACACCTCCGGAGCCAACACTATTTTCCGAAAAAGGAAGTTCTGATCTTATGTATGAGCTGTACTGCAGCGAAAATGCGCCCAGGCCTGATGAGCATGGGGTCGATATGCATACCATTACCGCTGCCCGGCAGACCCATGTAGAATGCAGCGCAGAGGAGGCCATTCCGCTCCTCAATGCGCTTAATGTCACCTCTGGCTTGCGTGTTGCCTTACTTGCCAATTCTTCTCTCTGGCGCAATCAACTTGGACCCTATAAAGCCACCCGCCTCACGTTTAATACGTGGCTATGGCCAGGAAGAAGAGCGCAAATGGGAATGCCTCCCGTGTTCCGAAATAGCGAGCACTATATTGACTATATCTTTCATTTTCGCTCCATCTCGCTCAAGCGCGAGCACATGCTCTATCGGCTGGATACGCGTACCTTGTTCTCAACATTTTATGGTGCAGAACAAGGCCAACTCTGCACAGGAGAAGATGGGAGTCAGAAAGTACTCTTGAGCGAGGCAGAAGATGTCAATACGCAATGTAAATTCGCCTGGTTTACCACGAGATTACAACCTGGCTACGGAACCATTGAAGATCGCGTCAGTTGCCAGCAGCCGCCCCATGAACATTGGAGTGCATCAGCGCTTACCATAGGATTAGTCGAGAATGAGGGCCCGCTGATTCAGTTGGCAAGCACGCTTTCATATGATCGCTGGTATGCCATCTATGAATTAGCCTGTGAACATGGCATGCAGTTTCATTATCCTGGCGTGGACCTTGATGATTATCTCAAGCAGATCCTCATAATTGCCACCAATGGCCTGCAGAGGCGAGGCTTTGGCGAAGAAGCATATCTGGAACCTCTCGTTCAGAGAGTAGCAAAGCACTGTTGCCCTGCCGACGAGGTGGCAAAACTAATTACCACCGGCGGCATAAAAGCTGTCGTAGCCTATGGAAATATGGAGAGCGTCTAGCGTAAGCCACAACCACAGATCATAGCTCCAGAGCGCTGAAGATAATGACTCCCTGGTGGAACGCTACCACTATAGGTTCCAGGGAGAGTATAAGATCCCGCTCCGTCAGGAAGAGTTTGACGAGGCGGCGATCCTTTTGGTCATGCACCCGTTTAAGGAAGCCAGGCAACTCCATCAGTTGAATAAATCCAGTTGTGAGCGAGCCTTCGATATCCAGATGCTGTGCCAGTGTTCCAAATGAATAGTTAAAGGGCTTAAAGCTCTTTATGTAAAAGCTTAGCCTTAAGACGTTTCAGCTTTGGCATACCGCGTAAACGAGGATTAGCGATTTCATCGATGCCAAAATTGATGAAGGTCAAGCCTGCTCCTAATAGGGCAATGCAGAGCCCTGGTGCTATAAACCACCACCACGCGCCACGCATAAGTGCATCGTTATTCGAGGCCCAGTAGAGCATAGTGCCCCAACTTATACTTGTAATATCACCAAGGCCCAGATATTCCAGGCCCGTCTCGGCAAGAATAGCATAGATAACCGTGCCTAAGAACTGAGCGGCTACAATAGCGATCTCGTTGGGAAAAATCTCGAAGAAGACGATTCGCCAGAGCGATTCGCCGCTGGCGCGGGCTGCCTCTACACAATCGCGACCGCGCCAGGTAAGAGTTTGAGCGCGCAGTATGCGAGCACTCCAGGACCAGCCGGTGATGGTAAGGACAAAGCCAATAGTTAAGACACCTTTATAGGAAATGAAGGCCGCCATAAGGATAGCGAGTGGAAGTGTAGGGATGACGAGGAATACATTGCTTGCCAGCGAAAGGAACTCATCAATCCAACCGCCGAAATAGCCTGAGAGCAGGCCAATGATAACCGAAATGGTAGTTGTGACAAGGCCAATAGCCAGGCCCATGAAAACAGAGATGCGGGCGCCCACAATAACCTGAGCGAGCACATCCTGTCCCGTTTGAGTAGTACCGAGCCAGTGAGCGGCAGAGGGAGGCTGAAGTAAATCATTAGTCATCGCATTAGGGTCTTGATGTATCAGGGCGGGACCGATGATAGCCATGAGCAGGAAGATGGCTAGAATAGCCGAGCCAAGGCTGACTTTACGGTTCATGACCCAGAACTTTAGAAAGCTATGCAGCCGGCTCGAAGTCGGTGAAGAGAGAGGTGTTGGCGTATCGCTAACCGGTGTATTGGCAAGAGCGCTCATATCTTAGTTCCCTCCTGCGCGCACTCGTGGATCGAGGACAATGTAGAGCAGATCGGCAAAGAAGTTTGCCCCCAGTACGGCCAGGGTCAATACAAGGAAGATACCCTGTAGCAAGGCGTAATCGTGGCTGTCTATGGCCTGAATGGTGGCAAAGCCAATGCCCGGATAAGAAAAGACAATTTCGGTAAGTAGAGAGCCGCTTACCACAAAGCCAAGCGAGAGCGCAAAGGCTGTAACATTGGGCAAGATAGCATTGCGCGCGGCATAAGAGTACATGACCCGCCATGTTCTTAAGCCCTTTGCCTCGGCCATAAGCACAAAATCTTCGGCTAACGTTGTAATCATCGCATTGCGCATGCCTAGCATCCAGCCAGCGATAGAGCCAATCACAATAGTGAGGGCGGGCAAGATAGCATATTGAGCTGCGCTAAGAATGAAATCGATGTTCCAGCCCATATCTACCATGTCCGAGTCATAGCCACCATGAATGGGGAACCAGCCCCATTGGAAACCAAGGAAATAGAGCAGAACGAGAGCCAGCCAGAAATAGGGTATCGCTGAGAGAAAAGTAAAAAATGGCGTGCCAATAACATCTGAAAGGGAACCGCGGCGCCAGACGACAATAATGCCAAGGATTGTGCCGATAAGAAAACTAATGATCAGCGAAACTCCAACCAGTACCAGCGTCCAGGGCAGATCTTGCGCAATAACCTCAGTAACAGGAGTTGGGAGATAGGTAATTGAGACGCCAAGATTACCATGAAGCAGATTGCCGAGATACTGGAAATATTGTAGCCAGAGCGGATCGTGATTAACGCCCAGAGCTATTTCTAGCGCATGTTGGGTCTGTGGGGTCACCTTGCCTTTCATGCGCGCGATAAAGGCCTGAGCAGGATTACCCGGAGCCAGGTGAGGAATCAGAAAATTGATAGTGATAGAAACCCAGAGCGCAACCAGGTAAAAGCCGATGCGGCGTAGTAGTTGGCGCATATTTATCCCCTCCAGGGCGATTTGCTAAATTTGTAGTAGTGCTACCAGGGGTGGGCGATGAGACTCCTGGTAGCGGATAGCGCAGAGTGAGGGTAGGTGAGCAATAGCTTCCTTTAACCTCACAAGCGGCTTGATTTATTCAACCGGGTGTAACTGCAAAATGACGTACTCGATATCCGGATATTCAGCGGTTCCGGGAGCTGCATAAGGATGCTGAGCATCGGGCCAGCCAGTGAATTTCTTTGTGCTGTACTGATACCAATAGGGAGCAGCCATTAAAGGGATAGCGGGAAGCTGCTCAACCATAATCTTTTCCAGACCCTGGATAGCTTGCTTCTGCATAGTGGCATCCGTGCTGGATGCATACTGGTCTAGCAGTTTATCGGTAGCCGGGTCCATCCAACGCTCATAGTTTGAACTGGCAGCCTGACCTACGGGCGCTGAATAGGAGCTTCTGAGCAATCCGTCGTAGCGGAAGAACGGGGAGGGACCGTCATTGGTCCAGAGCATATCCATGTCATAGTTGCCATTCTGCAGATCATTATAGTAAGTGTCGAACTCCACAGGGTTGACAGTTACTTTGATGCCGGCCTCCTGGAAATCCTTAGTCATGAGCTGGCAATCGGTAGTCCAATCGGTATAGCCGCTTACGACATTAAGTTTAAACGAGAGCTTTTTACCATTTTTATCGGCGTAGATGCCATCAGAACCCTTAGAGAAACCGGCCTGAGCGAGGAGCTGCGCGCTTTTATCGAGGTCTTTGCGGAAAGAAAGATTCGCATATTCTGGTGACATGTAATCTTTATTTTCCTGGCTCAGCAGGAGCGTAGGATGGGCAACGGGCTCGTAGCCGCTCTCTCCTATCTTAGAAAGCTTATCACGGTCGATGGCATAGCTAATAGCCTGGCGCACAGGAAGCAAATTGAAGGGATAGCGAGTGAGGTTCAGGAACAGCATAGTCACATCGCTGGAAGGAAACCAGTAATGGTTATGTTGTGGGTCAAGCTTAATGTAGGACTTATCGATGTCAGGGATGAACAGGTTCGTCCAGTCGAGCTGGCCTTTTTCTAGAGCTAGCTCTGAGCTCGTGTTGGAATTGTAGGCAGGGATCTTCAACGTCTCGATCTCAGGTTTGCCCGGCTGCCAGAATTTTGGATTCTTACTCAACGTAACCAGTTGTGGAGTGAAAGATTTGAGCACGAACGGTCCGGTACCGACTGGATTGGGGTCTGCATATTGAGTGGGGTCGCCTTTCACCTTTGACCAGGTATGTTCAGGGACAATATACGTCTGGCCTCCCAACATCCACAAAATCGGATTGTAGGGCTTGTTTAGGGTGACCGTTACAGTTGCCTTATCGGGAGCTGTCACATTTTTGATAAACGAGTTGATGCCTACCTGGTCCAGTCCCGGATATTTCTTGATCATGTTAAGCGTAAATACAACATCAGCGCTGGTAAGAGGTTGGCCATCGGACCATTGCACATTTTGACGGAGATGGAACGTTACGCTTGTAGCGCCGGGGGCAAGCTCAAAACTGCTGGCCAGCCAGGGCTTATTCGATCCATCGAGGCGATTAAAATAGAGAAGAGTTTCGTAGAGCATGCCTTGCGTGCCGCTGATGACGCTTGGCGAAAACGGATTGAAGTTTCTCGGATAGTCGCCAGTAGAGTTGGCCAACATTGTGATCGAACTGGCTGTGCGTGCTTTCTGGGCAGGGTTGCCACCGCAGGCCGCCAGCACTAAAGAGAGGATCGTCAGTAATGACAGGAATAGTAGGCCTGCCTGTATTTTGCGCGCAAAAATAGATTTGTGAGTCACCGAACACCTGCTTTCTAATAGCTATTCGAATGTATTCGTTTGGCTCTTCCAAGCCTCATCTCCCTCTGGAGGGGGTGATTGACTAGGTTAGGCAGACTATCGGCACAGATGTATTCTGTGAGAAAAAACCTGTGTTGAAATATCAATAAAATTATATTAGCTTCTTTTCATGATGGTGTCAATGTGTTTACTGGCTAATTTGTAAGTAATAGAGAAATTTATGCTGATAAACTTGCTAAAGTTAAGTAAAACAAACCTGGATGTCTGGTTATAGCCGGAAAAACGGGCATGAAATTCTATGTTAGACAAATAAATTGACAAATGAGTGAAATAACGATATCATAATTTCATGAACGTGCGGATGTGTATATTCGTCTGAAGAGTTGGAGATATGCTGAACAGCGCAGGATCAAGGAAAAACCTGCATTGAGCGCTCGTCTCTCCAGAGACAGGACAAATAAGTCGTATCCGCAGGTGCTTTGCTTTCTGCTCTCAGCCAGCAGATGTGAGGGTTCCAGGAAAGGAGCGTTATGTCAGGCTCAGTAACTGTTAAGGATATAGCACGACAGGCTGAAGTATCTGTTGGCACCGTATCACGCGTATTGAACAACCATAGTAACGTTAATGAAGAGATACGCCAGAAGGTGCTGAGAGCTGCTGCTGATCTTGGCTATTTTCGTGCACATGGGCAGCCTGCGGCTTCGCGTTCGGGGGGTCGCGTCTTGAAAGAAGTGGGGTTTCTCTATTCTTCTAGCATAGAGGAGACACCAGCAACTGTCGATCCCTATTGGGCGCTCATTTTTCAAGGAGTTGAGGCTGAAGCGCGAAGAAATAATATTAAGATAATCTACCGAACTATCAATGATTTGCGCCATAAGCCTCAGCTGCTGATTGCCGCATTATATGAAATGCGCCTGGGTGGCATTTTGTTAGTTGGACAGGTTGAGGCTGACGCGCTGGCAGCGATCCAGGCTATCAAAGTTCCGGCGGTACTCGTCGATAACTATATTTCAGAATTAAGCCATACTGTAGATGCGATCTTGCCCGATAATTTTCAGGGCGGCAAACTGGCCATGGAATATCTATTCAGCTTGGGGCATCGACGAATTGCCTTTATCGGCGGACCATCGGAATCGCCAATGCGGCCTATCTATAAAATCTACTCCGTGCAACAGCGTTGGGTCAGTTACTGTATGGCCTTTCTAGATAGAGGCCTCACTATCGATTATGATCTTGTCGAATCTGGCAACCTGACTTCCGAGGGCGGATATCAGGCCTGTCGGCGCCTGCTTGAGCGCAAAGTTGATTTTAGCGCCATCTTTTGTGTTGATGATATTACAGCCATTGGAGCTATGAAAGCGCTGCGTGAGGCTGGACGCCATGTTCCCGAGGATATTTCGCTCATCGGCTTTGACGGAATTGAGCTAGGGCAACTTGTGACTCCTGCACTGTCGACTATATGCATCGATACCAGAGCCATGGGAATGAGCGCGCTCCAAACGCTTATCATACGTGCTGGCGATCCCGAAGCGCCTTTTATTACCAAACTGGTTGGAACAAGCTTGGTAAAACGCGATACTACCATGCCTCCTAGAGAGACATAGTTTTCCTTACGAGGGTAGGCGTGGCCGCCTGGCGATGGGGGTTTACTTACGCCAGGGAGGGCGTGGCGACGAGGGATAGCGTCCTCGCGCACCTGGTATTCAATAATATCGCAGCAGCTTGCGCTGCTAAGTCCTTTTGCTGCTTATGTTTGCTGTAGAACCTGGACATAGGTAGGGGGCTGATAGCCTATTATATATAAACTAAAGTAAAATATGCTATACTTCATAGGAAGCCCATGTATACTTCGCTATATATTATTGCGCCAAAGGCTCCAAGGAAAGCAGGAGTAGAGGAGCATTATTGTTTAGCGTATATACTATGAATTAAGCAGATAAGAGGAAAAGCTGTATATGCACCGAAGAAGTTTCATATTTCTCTTCCTGATTGCTTTGCTTGCCATTGGCGCATCCTATGTTGTCTTCTGGCCTAACGCCAGTAGCAAGCCGCTCTATGGGATCAATAATCCGTTTGTCGCGAGGGAAGGGCTTGATTTACAAGGAGGCGTTAGCGTCCTGCTTGTTCCACGGCCGGGTCAAGATGTTTCGCCGGCGGCAATGCAGGCCGCACGAAATCAAATCGAGCAACGGATCAACGGTGGGCTCAGTGTGAATGAGCCAGATATTCGTATCCAGTACTCAAATAGTCAACCTCGCATCGCTGTCCAATTGCCGGGCCTCAACAACGGCAACCAGCAGGAAGCTATTGAGACCTTGCTTAAGACTGGCAAGCTCGCATTCTGGGATACCGGCCATGATAGGATACCAGAAGGAACTACATTGAAGCCTCAGAATTATGCTCAGTATAATCAGGGTGTACAGCCGCTCTTTACAGGAAAAGATCTAGATGTATCCTCTCTGGGGATTGGTCAGGATTCCCAAACAAATGCCTACCAGATCAACTTTGCCATGAAGGGTGATGCAGTTGGGCGTTTCAGTAAGTTTACGGCTAACCATATAGGTGAGGATCTTACGATTACGCTTGATGGTGGAGTAATCGAATCGGCAGCGATCAATAGCCAGATTCCGGGCAGCGGACGGATCACAGGCAGTTTCACTTACACTCAGGCTCAACGCATCGTTGAAGTGCTCAAATATGGAGCGCTGCCCATTGCCTTCAGCATCCAGAGCGAGCAGACAGTGAGCCCTACGCTCGGCCAGGACTCAATCAACAAAACCCTCGTGGCCGGAGCCCTTGGCCTTGGCGTCGTTATCCTCTTTATGTTCCTCTATTACCGCCTGCCAGGATTTCTTGCAGACATTTCGTTGGTACTATATGCCATTTTTACCTTTGCTGTCTTCAAGCTCATTGGCGTGACCCTGACTCTGCCGGGGATTGCCGGTTTCATCCTTTCAATTGGCATGGCAGTTGATGCCAATGTGCTGATCTTTGAGCGCCTCAAAGAAGAGCTCCGTGAAGGTAGATCCCTCTCGCAGGCTATTGATATGGGGTGGGCGCGCGCGTGGCCTTCTATTCGGGATTCTAATTGTTCAACACTCATTACCTGTGCCGTGTTGTATTTCTTTGGGAATAACTTTAGCGCTACTATCATCGTTGGTTTTGCAACAACCCTCTTTCTTGGCGTGTTGATCAGCATGTTTACAGCTATCCTCGTTACGCGCACTTTCTTGAAGCTATTGGTAACGACTGGCCTGTTTCGCCATCCCGGACTTTTTGGTCTTCCAGTCGATGCGATGAATGCAGCCTCCTCCTGAGCTTGACTTTGTACAATTTGGGGAAAGGGCTGGGCACAAAAGCTTCTGGAGGTAAGATAGAAGCTGACCAAAGCACTATCTTAGCTCAGGAGGATGTTCATGCCCCTTCCCGATCCCATTATAGAAGTATTAGCCGTCTTTCGGCCATTGTTTACCGCTCCCACCTGGAGAAAACTGATGATCTTGTTAACCGGAACCTTGCTGGCCCACGGACGCCGCACGGTCGCAGCCGCGTTGCGTGCCACAGGCCTCAGTCAGGCAAGCAACTGGAGCCTCTTTCATCAGGTGCTCAATCGAGCCCGCTGGTCTCCCCTGGCTGTGAGTCGCCAATTGCTCCTGCTGATCGTCGAAACCTTTGTACCAGCGGGAGCCTGGGTAGATCTGGTCATCGATGAAACGCTGGAACGGCGCTGGGGCAGCAAGATCCGCAAACGAGGCAATTACCGCGATAGCGCTCTCTCCAGCAAAGAACGCTCGGTGAGCAGTCCTGGATTGCGCTGGATTGTGCTGGCCGTGGTCGTGACGCTCCCCTGGACCAGGCAGAGATGGGCATTGCCCTTCTTGTGTGTGCTGGCAACCACTCCAGAGGTGAGCGCGCGTTTGGGCAAGCGACACAAAACCATCGCGATGTGGGCCCATCAGATGCTCAGTCTTGTGCGCCGATGGCTGCCTGATCGCTCAATCAAGCTACTGGGCGACAGCGCCTACAGTGTCCTGGAACTAGGGGTGTATGCTCAGCATCAGCACGTCACGTTGATTACAACTGGTCGGCTCGATGCGGTTCTGCATGATCCACCTCCCGAACGCAAAGAGCACACGATGGGTCGTCCGCGAGTGGTTGGCGAGCGCCTTCCCTCCCTGGAGCAAGTCTTGCAGAATGCAGAAACGGCCTGGCAAAAGCTCACCTTGGACTGGTACAGCCAGGGTGAGCGGCCAGTAGACTTCTGCACGGGCTCCGCCTTGTGGTATCGCACGGGCTCCGCTCCTCTGCCTCTACGCTGGGTGCTGACTCGCGATCCACAGGGCAAGCGTCCCCCAAAGGCCATCTTTTGTACCGATCCCACCCAGACCGCCGAAGAGATCATCAAGGACTTCATGAAACGCTGGAGTCTGGAAGTGACCTTTGAAGAGGGGCGCGCCCATTTGGGCATCGAGACGCAACGCCAATGGTCCGATCAAGCCATCGAGCGCTCGACGCCTGTGCTCTTCGGCCTCTATAGCCTGGTGACGCTCTTTGGGCAAGCGTTGCATCCAGATGGGCAGCTCCTGATCGCTCAAGCTGCCTGGTATCGCAAGCACACCGCCACCTTCTGTGATGTGCTCGCTCTCATCAGGCGCCATCTCTGGGACCTGCAGACTTTTCCCACATCACCCACTGATCCGGGCGCGGTTTTAGTCCCCCGCTCGACGCTTGAGCGCTTCTCATGGGTGGTCTGTTATTGAGTTGGAAATGTACAAAGTCAAGCTGAGAGGCTGCCCTTTATCTTTCCTTTGTATAGCCCTGGCCTCGGCAAAGCCCTACTATCAGCTCAAATTCTCTGTGTGAGAACTCTCCAGGATTTACTAACTGCCGCGCAACCTTCCGCATGTTTCTCTGCTGTTTAGAGAACTTCTATGTTTGTTGGCTATGCTGCTAGCATATGCATTTTTTAAGGCATGCTAAGAGCATATCTTGCTACTTAAAACATGGGCTGTTAGTAATATAGACTTTCAAGAAAAGGAGGTTAGCTATGGCAGATGCTTTTCAGTTATCACATCAGTACAGCCGCGACTTTAGAAAATTCTGGATTGGTCAGACTATCTCAACGCTAGGGAGTTCTTGTACCGGCTTTGCTTTGCCACTTCTGATTTTTCAACTTACCAGATCTCCGCTCAATTTAGCCTTGACCGTTGTGATGAGTGCCATGCCTTATCTGCTCTTTGGCCTGTTGTTAGGAGCATGGGCCGACCGTGTTAAGCGCAAATATGCCATGATAGCGATTGATATTATGCGCGCTTTGCTGGTAGCCGCTATTCCGTTGCTCTTTATGCTGGGCCTGCTCTCTGTTGGCTGGATCTACGCCGTTGCCTTCCTGTGTTCAACCCTCTCTATAGGCTTTGATGCTGCTAACTTTGCTGCTGTTCCCAGCCTTGTTAAGCGAGAGGATTTAGTTATTGCGAATGGGCGCTTGCAGGCCAGCTATTCGGCCGCAGGTATTGCAGGGCCGCTGCTGGCAGGTTTATTGCTAGCCGTTATGCCTCTTTCCATGATCCTACTTATTGATGCTGCATCATTTCTTATTTCGGCTGCCTCGCTTGCCTGGATTGGTAAAAGTTTCAACCCAGAAACAAAGGGAGAGAAAGTTTCTACCCGTATACATAATGAAGTTTTTGAAGGTTTAAACTACATTCTGAAGCAACCGATTCTGCGCTGGATACTTTTATTGCTACTCTTCATCAATTTCATTGTGCCAACCCCTCTCGCCCAGATCGTTCTGTTTGCTAAACAGTGGCTTGCGGCCAGCGATAGTCAGATTGGACTTCTTCTCGCAGCTGGAGGCCTTGGTACTGTCATTTTTTCGTTAGCTGCCGAGCAGTTACGCAAACTCCTACCATTTGCAGTTGTTACACTAGGATCGATAATGCTGGAAGGATTGATGCTTGCAGGTATGGCCTTAACCCACCAGTACTGGATAGCAGTTTTGCTCTGGGCTATGAGCAGGGGAAGCTCGGTCCTTTTTAATGTATCTACCTATAGCCTGACCCAGACAATTGTAGCTAATGCTCTGCTGGGTCGTGTCATTAGCTTTATACGGGTGCTAACGTGGTCAACCGCTTCTCTTGGCGCCTTGCTAGGAGGCCTGATAATCGAATATACAAATGTTGCCCTGATCTATGCAGTAATTGGCCTGCTCACCTTTTTTATTGCCCTGGTCTTCTTTCTGACGCCTCTCGGGCATACGGAGCATTTTCTTCCGGTGGAGCAACTGATGACTGGTGGAGCGCAGGAAGAAAATGTATAGAATAGCATTTCTAGCGCTGCTGATTTTTTATCTGGCCAACATGTCGATTATTATTTATAAAAGTAAGACTGTAACGATAATACTTTAAAGCAAATTTATTTATAACCCCATCTTCTTGTTAAGCCCTTTAGAACTTTTTTCTTGATTAGTGCTTCTATGTGAATTTACGCTTGCAAAATACGTATTATAGATATTAGTAATTTAATGATCCTATTGTGAGTTTGCCTGGCAAACAATAGAAATAGACCTATATAGTATCTAATGGATGAGTATAGAGTTTATTTTCTATTAAAGATCCTAAGATGGATTCCATCTTCCAAAGGCCAGAAATGCCAGGTAGTCTACTAGATCAAACAGAGGAGGTGATAGTCTCTATTCAGGTGTAATAGCGTGGTGCCGTCGTTTGCACACCTGAAAATGGCACACAGAGAGCACTTCAATCTGGTGAAATGTCTTGCCAGATATAGCGTATTTGTTCTTCAAGAATGAAGAAAGAGGGCATGCCACATGAAGCATACGCGATATGTTATTCTTCCAGCATTAACATTGCTTATCATGCTACTTTCAGCCTGTGGAAGCTCTACCTCTAACGTAACAACTTCGCAGGCGGCCAAAGCTCCTACCAAACAGCAGATACTAGTTTTCCCCATTGGAGGTGTAAGGGATGTGGCCACGCTTGATCCGCCGCTAATATCGGAAGTCTACTCAGCTGAGGCGGAGGGGATGCTTTTTAACGGTATGTACACCTATAACGACCAATCGAAGATGGTGCCAGACCTGGCAACTTCCTACGAGCTTAGTGCAGATGGCCTGCGCTGGACATTTCATTTGCGCCCTAATCTGAAATTTAGCGATGGTAGCCTGCTGACTTCCGCAGATGTGGTCTATAGCATCGATCGCTCGTTACAGCCCTCACTGAAGTCGCCTTTTGCCTATGGCGAGCTAGCGGAGATTAAAGATGCCGATAAGCTCAATGATGGCAAGATCAAGACCCTCATTGGCGATAGTTTGTTAACGCCAGATCCGCAGACAGTTGTTATTGTGACCTCTAAACCAGCGGCCTTTTTTATGGATCTTGTGGGCAGTTGGGCTGTTGTTGAGAAGAGCTTTGTAGAGAAGTATGGCTCACATTGGACTGATCATCTCAGCGAAGGAGGAGTAGCCGGTCCCTGGAAGCTACAGAGCTGGAGTCATAACAAAAGCCTCACCTTTGTTCCCAATCCTTATTACTACGGACCAAAACCGCAGCTGCAGAAGCTGGTCATGCCGTTGTATGTAGAATCTGATACCACTTATAAAGATTATCAAGTGAACCGGGTAGACTTCTCCTTCGTGCCGCCAGTCAATGTAGAAGCTGCAAAGAAGCTTTCCGATGGTCAATTTCGCGTCGATCCTTCGCTAGGCAACGCGTTTGTCGCGATGAATTACCTGGTCAAGCCCTTTGATAACCTCAAGGTCCGCCAGGCGTTTGACCTGGCAATCAATCGAGAGCTCCTGGCAAGCAAGGTATGGCATAACACAGTTCTGCCGACCTATCATACCATTCCGCAGGGCGCGCAGGGCTATAATCCAAATTTAGCTAATCTTAGCGGTAATAAGAGCCTGGCAGGCGATCCGGTTCGGGCGAAGCAACTCTTCATGGAAGGCTTGCAGGAAGAGGGTATGACACCTGCTACCATGCCGCCTATCCATATCGAAGTGACAGTGGCAGGAGAGCAGTCACTTAGCGACCAGTGGGCGGTGTTGCAACAGATGTGGAACACTGCACTAGGGATCTCGGTTAAGATCGATGTGGTTGATTTTAATAAGCTGGTCACCGATATCAATGGCTCCCATGGCAACAAGAATGTCATGGCGGATGCGCTGGGTTGGCAGGCCTCTCCCGATCCGCATTCCTGGACGACGCTTATGTTTGATCCCTCGGCCGGTTCCGATTACTCGAACTATGGCTACAATCCTGAGCAACGCAAGGTGCTTGCCGATCTGGCCAAAGCTGATGAGAATGTGAAGAATGCCGCCGAGCGCCTGCAAGAATACGATCAGGTAGAGCGGGAATTGGAGAACGACGTGGCCTGGATTGTGCTCTATCAGGATGAGAGCCTCTGTGCAGTCAAACCGTGTGTTGTAGGCTGGCCACATAATGTATTCGGACAGTTCGGAATTCCCTATCAGCCTGATTGGGGCAATATCTACATCTCTACCCAACCCAATTGTGCCAACACAAGCTCGTATCAGTAAGCCAGGGAAGCTTGCAGTTTCTCTCTCAGCGTACATGGGTAACCCGCAAGTTGCCCATGTACTTATCCTCGGTAATTGCCAGGCTGGCGGACGAACCCCTTTTAGAGCTATCTAGCCTGTATTTACTTAATAACGCCTTCGTCGAGGGAAGCTGGCGCCGGGTTAGCTTAAATGCACTTGTCCAACCAATACTTACCGTATCAGCGCCTGGTTTAGGCAAGAGAAATTGTCAACAGTCAACTCTTCATTCTTGCCGAGAAGGTATCTATCCAAAAAAGTCTGATCAGTCTATACTAAGGATAGACCGTGAACAGGGTCTTTGAGAAATGCAATTTCCAGATACACAACAGGCCCAAGTTTCCTATGTATCGCTGTAGATCTGGTTGGAGAATTGAGCCGTCAGGAGAGGATGCATGACGAAGCGTGTAGCAACGGCCCGGCTTTTCTGGTCGAGTGCATACGATGGCTATATATGGCAGGAAGGAATGGCGGCGGATGTAGCGGTGCTTGAGGCAGATCTGGCGCAGTGGCAGCAGCGACTTAACGGGTTGGCCTCCTTTGCTTTTCAAGGTCGCTTTGGGCACCTCTCTTTGCTTAAAGAAAGGCGAGCGTATGGGAGTGAGGGCTATTGGTATGCCTATCGCCGGCAAGGAAAGCGCACTACAAAAAAGTATGTTGGACGCACCACGGATCTAACTATTGCACGCTTAGAGAGGCTAGCCCAGGCTCTGAGCGCTTCAGCCGCGCTAAACGATGGATCTTCTCTGCAAGCTGATGAAGGAGGAAAAGGTCACCACGAGCCGCCGAGAGCCATTTCTCTTGAGAAATTTCAGACGCCCTTGCTCAAGTCTAAGCTTCATCCTCCCAGGCCACGGGCATCGCTGCTTATACGAGAGCGCTTATTGGCTTTACTCGATAAGGGTCTGGAGCAGAAGCTAATGCTCATCTGTGCCCCGGCTGGCTTTGGTAAATCCACGTTGGTGAGTACCTGGCTAGCAGCACGCAACGAGCAGCTATCTCCTGTTGCCTGGGTGAGCTTAGAGGATAAAGACAACGATGCAATTCGTTTCTGGCACTATCTTCTAGCAGCTTGCCAGACGCTTCAAGAAGAGATAGGCGCCGAGGCTCTGACGTTATTGCGTTCCATGCCACATCCCCCATTAACACAAAACTTTTTGGAGGTCGTACTTACGACTCTACTGAATGATTTGACGCACCTTTCAAAGCGGAGCATCCTTGTGCTTGAGGACTATCATCTGATTTTGTCCCCTGATATTCAGCAGGGGATGTATTTCCTGCTAGAGCATCTTCCTGCAAACATGCATGTGATATTGCTTACCCGTTCTACCCCTCTTCTCCCTCTGGCAAAAATGCGGGCTCGCAATGAACTTGCTGAGGTAGGGATGGCGCAACTGCGTTTTACTCTGGAGGAGACGCGTGCGTTTCTTACCCAAACCCTTCACTTTTCATTTGAGAAAGAGAGCCTTGATCTATTACACCGGTATACGGAAGGTTGGGCAACGGGCTTACGCTTGATTACGCTGGCCTGGCCGAGTCAAGAGGTTCTATCAGTGCGGGAGATGCAGCAGAGACTTTTTAAGAACGCAAGTAGCCTGCATCATCTCTTAGATTATCTTGTGGAAGAAGTACTGCTGGTTCAGTCTGAAATATTGCAGACATTCTTATTGCAAACCAGCAGCCTTCAACGGCTCAATAGCTCGCTTTGTGATGCTATGACCGGTCGCGGTGATAGCGCTATTTGCCTTGAACAGCTTGAGCGCTCTCACCTATTTCTATATCAGCTAGAAGGTGACGGGCAGTGGTATCGCTACCATACTTTATTTGCTGAAGTTATGCAGCAAGAAGCCAGGCGTAGACTAGGTGAGGAGTCCTTACGCCAGCTGGCCAGTCGAGCTAGCGACTGGTACGAGCGGCATAATATGCTCCCCGATGCCGTAGAGGCCGCCTTCAACGCCCAGGATGTGGGACGAGCTGTCAAACTTATGATACAGATAATCGAAGCAAGACACTTACTACAGCTTCAGGAATTACACCTGTTTTTGCGCTGGTTAGGCCAGTTGCCAGAAGCAATCATGCGCGATGAGCCGCTACTCTCCAAGGCCTATGCAATGGTGCTGGCGTTCTCCAGTGCGCAACGGACGCTCGCGTTCAAGCCGTTGCTAGAGAAATATCTGCAAATGGCAGAAAGTAAACTACGCGAGAGAGGCGAATATCAGGAATTGGGAGAGACGCTGGCACTTCATGCTTTACTGTCTGCGCATATCAATGATGAGGCAAGAGCAATAGAGATGGCAGGTCAAGCGCTGCCACTTCTGCCGGAGAGAGAGTGGATCTGGCGAGGAATAGCTCTGGGCATGCTAGGGATGGATGCTCTTCTGGCCGGCCGGGTGGCCGATGCGCGCCTACCAAATGAGTATTTAGAAGGTGCTGCGGAGGTTGAAGTGGATGAATATGGCAAGCGTGGGAGCCTTCTTCTGCAGGGTTATTTTGCGCATGGAACAGGACAGTTGCATCAGGCCCAGACCCTATTAAGGCAGGTGTTTGATCAGGCGGGCGAAGACCTCTCGGATAAAGGAATGGCATTGATTGGTCTGGCCAATCTCTCTTATGAATGGAATCAGATTGCTGTGGCGGAAAGTGACGCAGAAGAGGCGTATATGATAAGCCAGGAGAGGCAACAGGAGCAGCTTCAGGCTCAGGCTAGCATTATTCTTGCCCGCGTGCGCTATGCGCAGGGAAAATTTCTGCAGGCTCAGGAAATTTTACACGAGGCTGCTGTACGTTTGATGCGGCCACGCTGGCGAAGGGAAATCGAGATGTGGTTAGCATGGCTGGCTTATCTGTCAGCTGACATTCCTACAGTACGGCGCTGGCTTGCTGCTTGTCAGTCCATCTATCAGGAAGAGGAACTTACTGATTATATACGAGAGCGCGAGGCCCTGCTCACAGCGCGTCTGTTGATAAAAGAGAAGAATGGCACAGACGCTCTAGGCCTGCTGGAGCGCTGGCTGGTGGCTGCGCAGAATCAGGAGCGCCTGAGGAGCGAGATTGAGATCATATTATTGATGGCCAGAGCGTATGAGAGTCAGGGACAAATGCCTGAAGCGAGATTAGCGCTGCTCAAAGGCATCTCGCTGGCCGAGCCGGAGGGCTACTTGCGCCTCTTTCTTGATGAAGAAGAGGGATGGGTGAGTCTGCTCAAGACCAGCTTACCAAGCATCAATGAGCAGGCGCAACTTATTTTTGTGAGGCGCTTGCTGCAGTCCATAGGTAAGCAGCAAGCTGCCAGTGCTGATGAGCTGTTATTTGTTGAGGCTTTAAGCCCACAGGAACGTAAGGTCCTGCGCTTGCTGGTGGCGGGCCGCAGCAATCCTGAAATTGCCAACGAACTTGTTGTCTCCCTCAATACAATCAAAACGCAGGTTAAGCATATCTATCGCAAACTGCAAGTGAGAAATCGTTTAGAAGCAAGCGAGATGGCGCGCCGCTGGCATCTCCTCTAATTGAAATTTCCGCGTGTTCCCCAAGCCATCACTCTCTAGCAAATATGAAAATGCTCCCCAACTTATTACTCTCTAGCAATACCCCCATAGAGTGATGCTTGATCACCCCATTTGCTCCTATACTCATTGCTAGATTGCAAGATCTATAAAAACACATGAGTCTATTGTAGACAAAAGGAGAGTATGAATATGGCTTTTTATATAGCGATGTCGCAGGAACTGTTGGTAGCTCGTAAGCAAGAGGGAGCATGGCAGGTTGCCTCACGCCTGACCGGTTTGCAGATTACAAGCGTGGCCGCTGATCCATTTCATCCGCAGCGAATTTACTGCGGTACCTATGGGCGAGGATTGTGGCGCAGTACTGATGGAGGAGAGGACTGGCAACCCATTGGCGATACTCCGATGGTTCCAGCACCTTTCCGCAAACAAGGTATTACTGAGGCCAATATCATCGCTGTCGCTGTCAGTACTGTCGAACGTATTGGGGAATATGGTGTGATTTATGTAGGGACAGAGCCAGGCACGCTCTTTCGCTCAGAAGATGGTGGTGAGAGCTGGCAAGAACTTACAGGGATGCGGGAACTGCCCTCATCTTCCACCTGGAGCTTTCCCCCAAAGCCGGCTACTAACCATGTATGTTGTATTACTCCCGATCCTGTTGAGGCTGGCCGAGTTTTTGTGGCGATTGAAGCCGGAGCACTCGTATACACAACAGATGGTGGGAAGACCTGGATAGATCGGGTTCCGGAAGGTCCCTTTGATACGCATACGCTTGTGATGCACCCGGATGTGCCAGGTCGTCTCTATTCAGCGGCAGGCGATGGCTTTGCGGAAGCCGGCAAGGGTTATAATGAAAGTTATGACGGAGGGCAGACCTGGCAGCATCCAGATGAAGGTCTGGAGCATCAGTATCTAAGGAGCGTGGCTGTTGATCCCGCTGATCCAGATACCATTATAGTTTCTGCGTCAGAATCTCCCCAGAAAGGGCACTATCCATTTCAACCGGAGTCTTTTATATACAGGAAGACGCGCGGGCAGCCCTGGCAGATGATGACGAAGGGCTTACCAGAGCGGGGAGAGATGATCCTCCCAGTCCTGGCAACTCACTCTGCAGAGCCGGGAGTATTCTATGCTCTCAATAATCGTGGGTTGTACCGCTCGCCTGATGCTGGCCAGTCCTGGCAACGGGTGGAATTGCCCTGGAGCGAAAGGCTTGCTCACCAAAGCCCCATGGCACTTGTAATTACCAAAGCATAAATAAACTGAGCTGAGCTGAGCCAAGCGAGTTTGCCTGTGCTCGTTATTAAGAAAAAGCAGTGAGGAGGCAGTCTTACCTCTTCACTGCTCTCATATTTTGACAAGAGCTTCGATGTTAGGTCCACCGCTCAGATCGTAATTTGGCTGGCAGCTAAAAGGGAACTGATTTTTACACATCCAGCTTTTACTTATGCCTCCCCCTCTTTTTAAGCTTGTGTTTACAACTGCTTTAGTTTACTATACAATCAAGTAATAAACAATGTCTGAATTGTTGAACTTCGATTGGTTAGTTTGAGCTAGCATGTGAAATGGAGTAAAGTATGGTCCAGCGCATCTGTAAGCACTGTTCAAAACTAAATGTTGCCAATGCCCAACTCTGTTCCTCTTGTAACCAACCTTTTCCTGCTAGTGTGGAGATCTTCTGCTCGTATACCCACGCTGATGAAAGCCTGAAGGATGCTTTGCTAGCCCATCTTTCTTCATTACGACGCAGAAAAATAGTCTCTATCTGGCATGATCGCGATATTAGCGCGGGCTCTGATTGGGAGCATAATATTGATGAGCATTTGCTAAGCGCAGAGATTATTTTACTCTTGATAAGCCCGGAATTTATGGCTTCAGACTATTGCTATAGTAATGAGATGGTGCGTGCGATGAAGCGGTATGAGAAAGATGAGGCACTTGTTGTCCCGATTATCTTACGCCCAATAGATGACTGGAATAGTTCCCCCTTTGGAAGGCTACAAGCTGTGCCTAGAAATGCAAAGCCGATAACAACCTTTGCTAACAGAGATGAGGCCTTTGCCGACGTAGCCAAAGGAATTAGAAAAGCTATTAAAGAAAGCTATGGTCTACCCCGCGATTAGCCTGCATCCATCTCATTTTGATGGTTAAGCAGAACAATATTGACCTCATATCAACTTAAGAATTGCCTGATTATAAAAGTGCGGAAGAAGAAAGGCTGAGCCAAACTTTCTTCCGCGAAAATTGTGATCGAATCAAGACTTGTAGGCGCGCATAAATGCACTGGCGAACCTATCTTCGAGCTGCTCGCGCTCAACAGCAGTTAGCGTAGCTGGAGAGGAGCTGACGCCACTATCCATCAGGTCTTGTAGAGAATAGTGTCGTGCTCCCTCCACAGCTATGTTCGTAAAACAGCAGTGTGCAAAAGATCCCGATAGGTGCATTCTTCGATCTTATGGCAGCAATATGAGCGGCTCGCCTTGCTTGCTTTTGCAAAATACCCCGTGATATAGTAAGCGTACAAGAATATAAGATATTGTAAAATACTAATAAAGCTTATGCTGGTTATAGAAAGAGTATTCTGGTAACTCATATGAGAGGAGCAATTATAGCATGATATATAATATACAAAACAACGATCCTTCTTATACGCCTGAGCCAGAAGTAGCGGGAGGTTTGTCTGATTCACAACTGGAGCTTGCCAGGGATAACTTTAGATGGCATTGGAGCGATGTTGCCCTTACCTCTGTGGTAAGTGTTGTGATTATGCTGGCGGGAGTTGCGGGATTCGCTTTGCTCCAACATACCTTCTCTGCTTCGCACGAAATTACTACCTCAACACTTTTAAGCGCTGCAACTCTAGGGCTTGAGTTTGTTGCTCTCGTCGGTTGTGTCTACTTACTAGGCATGCGGCGTCGGCACGTTAGTTGGCGCGCGGTTGGTCTGCGCCACATACCCGGTAAATGGCCTTTGATTGCCCTGGGCTTGAGCCTGCTGATTATCCCAGTCGGGGCGTTGGCAACATATGCAGTAGTCTTGATCTTCAAGCTACCCCTGGTTAATGCGCAATTGCCAACTCTAGCACCCCATGGGCTTAGCTGGCTGGGAGTTGGTGTATTGATTTTCCTGGGTGGCATAGCTGTACCCTTTGCCGAAGAGCTCTTCTTTCGTGGTTTGATTTATACATTTCTACGCCAGCGCTGGGGTGTGTGGGTAGGTGTGCTAGCGAGCTCGCTCATCTTTGCTATTGCTCATATGAACGTTATGATTGGTGCTATGGCATTTTGTCTGGGGCTCTTCTGCGCCTTTACTTACGAGCGCAGCAAATCTCTATGGGCTTCATATATTATTCACGCCGTCAGCAATACGCTCAAGCTCGTCTTTGTCTATGTGATGTTGGCTTCTACCACCCATATACCCTTGTTCTAAAAGTGTCCAGATGCCCACACTGTTGTTAGAGTGGGCACCTGAACATGAGCAGCTTAAAGCTCTTCAGGAGGAGCGATGATCGAGTTATGTTTCCTCCATTGGAAGCTTGCCACAACAGCCAGCAGCAACAAGCAAGCCGCCAGAGTAAGAATAGTAAGCGGAACATTGCCATATTCGAGGCGCAGGCCTGTTAAAGCCAGCCCAAGCTGTGGCGTTGCTAGAGCGACCAGGCGATAAGCGCTATGGACGCGACCCTGTAACTTGTCAGGAATGCGTGCGGCGCGATAGCTAAACTGAGTGATATCATAGATGGGATCGACAAGTGACGTTAAAACCGTGACACCGGCCAGTAAGGCCAGATTGGGTATCGTGGCGGGAACCAGGTAAAGCAGCCAGAAGAACATGAAGAGCCAGCAAGTAGCGATAACAATGGGCCCAACGCCAATGCGACGCTGGATCATTCTGCTCAGCAAGGTACCCGTCAGGTAGCCAATGCTGCCTATAGAAAGAACCAGCCCTATAACGGTTGGGGGAGCATGCTGCTGTTTGAGCATAACTATTACAAGCAAAGTGCTGCTGTCAGGGAAAATGAAGTTAATACCTCCTGTCCACAGTAGCAAGTAATTTCGATTGTGCCAGAGGGAAAGCGCCTGCCAGGTTGCCTGTTTTGTAGCATGATTATCTTGCTTGTTTTGGATAGGTGACACGTATATATCCCTTCTTGCCTTAAGTGCATGTGTTTAAGAAGTGAGAAGATTTGCGGGGACATGGTTAGGGGAAGCGGCACTCTTCAAGGAGTGCCGAATTTAATTACTGGCAAGAAGTTTATGCATAGCCATAGTATAACATACAGGCCAGGGTTTATGAGGCCATATGCTTATGAAGGGGTAGAACTATGCCTAGCGTCAGGAGGAGCAGAGCAGCAAAAGCGACTGGCAGAAAAGCGACGGCTGGAACGTGAGTAATGTCCCAGAGCCAGCCGCCGAGAAAGGGACCAAGAAAAGAGAAGATGTAGCCCATAGTAAGCATCGTTCCCGTCATTCTGGCGATCTGCTCACCCCGCGCCAGGAGGGCTGGCAGCGCGATCCCCAATGTAAAGACGAGCGTAGCACTTCCTCCCAAGAACGCCGCCCAGAGCGGTTCCAGAGTTGCAGGAGTCAGGAGCCAGCCAAGAATCGCGATCAGGCAGATCACGCCAGTCACGATGAAAGGAGCCCGTTTTCCCGCCATGCGGTCAGCAAAAAATGTTGCTGCCAGATTCACCGGAAGTTGAGCCGCATTGAGCACTCCCAGAGCCAGAGGCGTCATCTCGGGAATGTGAAGCGCCTGATTATAGGAAGCAATCCAGGCGTTCATGCCGAAGTAGGTGAGCTGGGCCCCGCCAATTAATAATCCCAGCACCCAGGCGCTGATGCGAACCGGCTTGTGTCCTGTGGAGATGGCAGCCCTGGACGAGCTTTCTGCGCTTAAGGCTTGCTCGGGTGAATGGGTAGGTGGAGAAGTAGGAGCGAGCCAGAGCCAGAGGAAGAGGGCTATGACGACCGGCACTGCCCAGAAGATAAAGCTTGCCGCCCAGGCGTTCTGACCCAGCCAGCCAAGCACGACAGGAATGGTAAGGACCGCTCCTAATGTCTCTCCTATGACCAGTCCATCCGTAAAGAGCGCTGAAACGAAGCCAATGCGTGTTGGAAACCACTGACGTACCAGCGAAGGAATGGCCGTTTGTGAGCAAGCGATGCCCAGGCTCAATAGGGCTGTAAAAAAATAAAGCGGGAGAAGGGCGGGCCAGAGGGCGCGTAAAAAGCCTCCCAGAGCCAGCAAGGCGAGCCCGCAAGCAATCATGAAGCGTCCCCCTAAACGACCGATGAGCAGACCCGCTGGCAAGGCAGCTCCTCCCATGATAAGTGTGGGAAGCGAAGTAATCAACCCCGTCTGGGTATATGAGAGCCCGAGATCGTGACGCAACAGAGGGAGAATAGGCGGGACAGCCAGAACAATGGTGCGTAGATTGATGCCGATAAATATAATGAGACCCATAACAAGCATCTTACGCCAGGAGCGTGTGCGTACATGGTCATCTCTCTTCTGATAGGTATCCATCAACTCTCCTTGAATATGGACGCGAAAGAATACGCTGCTGACGTATTTGCGCACAATAATATGCTTCGATCAAGCAGATAGATGGCGATGGCCTTAAACTATGCCAGATTATTCTGGATAGTACTGAGCGTTTATCCTGCGGATAGAGAAATGAGCATAGATTCTGGTACACAGCTTACTGAATTGGTATTGATAAATATAAATGGGTAAGATGCGCTGCTGGGAGACCTGAACAGCTAAAGACTGGCATTGAAGCGAGATTGAGGCAGGTAAAGGTTGCACGGCGTATCGCTTATCTATTGACATCTGATGATCCACTTTCTATATCAAAGGTAGCATGCAACAATCAGGCTTGTCAAGGGAGATTGCTTGGGAGAAGGAGCGAATTGTAAGCAGCTTCCTTAGTCTATGTTATCAACATTTTTGATGATACACATCAAAAATGTTTTCTTGACTTGATAACATGGCGAGCTTACACTAAAGCCCAGAAATATGGAGGTAGGAGCGATATTTCCTATAGCCATATTTCTATGGAAATCAAGTTTGGTTAGAGAGGCCTATTAGAAAGAGATTTAGAAAATGGAAAATAAAGAAATTGCGTCAACGCAAGGAATAGAGATAACAAAGCGTCAAGTGCGTGAACGCGTAGGTTTATATGTCTATGCCTCAAGTACTTTAGCTGCAATAGCCTCTATTGAGCAAGCTGAGGCTGCAGGTGTGCGCCAGGTTTGGGTGGCTCAGATAACGCCGGACCCAGAGATTTTGACTATCTTGATGGCCGCAGCGGCGCGCACTACGAGCGTGCGAATGGGTACAGCAATCGTGCCTACTTATCCACGTCATCCATTGGCGCTGGCCCAGCAAGCCCTCGCCGTGGCCGAACTTGCGCCGGATCGGCTACGTCTGGGAATTGGGCCGAGCCATCGTAGCAACATCGAAGGAATGTATGGTATCCCGATGAAAAGTCCCCATGGGCACCTGCGCGAATATATAACTGTATTGCGGGCAGCTCTCTGGGAGGGCAAAGTTGCGCATCAGGGAAACTATTACCGAGTCCAGGCTACATTACCCAATGCGCCACGCGTGCCTATCCTGGTCTCAGCCTTACGTGAAGGCGCATTTCGGCTGGCGGGAGAGTTAGCTGATGGAGTCATTACCTGGATGTGCCCGGCATCATATTTGCTAGAGAAGGGCTTACCAGCCCTGCAAGAAGGAGCGGCAAAGAGTGGACGTCCCAGACCTCCGCTCGTAGCGCATGTCATGGTCGCGCTTAATCGAGATCGCGCTGAGGCCAGAGCCGCTCTGCGGGCGCAGTTTGACTCTGGACGTTTTCATGGAAGGCTCCCATTTTATGCAAATATGTTTGCCGAAGCGGGCTTTCCTGTGGCTTCTGATGGCTCCTGGTCTGATGAGCTTATAGATAATCTAGTCATCTCTGGGAACGAAGATGAGGTTACCGTGCGCTTGAGCGAACTGCTAGCCAGAGGGCTGGATGAACTGTTTGTGATGCCTATCCCAGGCAATGATACCGAGAGCCAGGCCCGGCTTGCGCGGCTGATTGGACAATTATAGCCATAGCAGCCGCTTGACCCATCAATAAGTAGTAGATGTGGCTAATCTTCGATAGCTATACGTATACGCTTATTGATGCGCCCTTTGCTTTCGTGCCCTACAACACGAATGTGGCCGACTTCGCAAGTCCTGGCGACATGCGTACCGCCATCGGCCTGCAGGTCCAGGCCAACGATCTCGGCCACACGCACTTGCTCGATATCAGGAGGCAATAGATTGATCTTTGTACGGATCAGATCCGGGATCGTAAAGGCTTCGGCACGCGGTAGAAAGCGAATGCACACTTCCCGATTGGCAGTTA
Source organism: Ktedonosporobacter rubrisoli (assembly GCF_004208415.1). Taxonomy (GTDB): domain Bacteria; phylum Chloroflexota; class Ktedonobacteria; order Ktedonobacterales; family Ktedonobacteraceae; genus Ktedonosporobacter; species Ktedonosporobacter rubrisoli. Next base: position 3,130,653 of record NZ_CP035758.1, read on the forward strand.
TCTCGGCGTTTACGCGTTGTTCTATCTCGGTGACAAAATCGAGCGTCATGCGCTCAAGCTCAAAATCCTGACGACCTTTAAGTGGGTCCATAGAGCTGCTCGTAACATGAGCCCCATAGTCACGCCAGATAACCCCACAGAGAATGTGTAGGGCAGTATGTGTGCGCATCAAGGCGTAGCGGCGGTCCCAATCAAGCTGACCGTGGACACGTGCTTCCACTTCTGGCATAGCGCCTTCCAGCCTATGCCAGATTTCTGCGCCGTGACGACGGACATCGATTACCCCGGCCTGGTTGGTGGCCCAGGATAGCGTGCCGTGGTCCGCGGGTTGACCGCCGCTTTGGGCATAAAAGACGGTCTGATCAAGGATGGCCCAATTTTCCTCAACGCGCAACACAGTGGCGTCCATTTCACGAAGATAACTGTCAGCGTGATAGAGTTGATAAGCATCCATGAGCACATATCTCCTGTTCTTCAATTCGTTGATTTCTTTTTCCTCTCTCACTTATCTTTCCAATGAGGAGGAAATTGGCGAAGCTAGCATCGGTGCCAATCGAGAGGCCCGAATGGGAAATGCCCGCATCCTCTACCAGTAGCGTCTTTATCTGTAGCGCTGAGAGATGCTTGCGCAACTTCTTTAGATGAGTGCCGTAATGGAGATCGCCAAAGGCTTCAGGTGTCCAGTGATGCTTGTGAGCGTGGGCATCGACAATAACAAGGTAGCCGTTGGGGCGAATAACGCGATGCAACTCGCTTAAGACTGTGCGCGGGCTGACCACATGGTGCAGAAGCATATGGCACATGGCTACATCTACCGAATTTGTGGCAAGAGGTAATTGCTCGGCCAGGCCTTGATGTAGGGAGACATGTTGGTAGTCAGCCTGAGCCATTTTTACTCCTGCCTGGGCGAGCATGGCAGAGGAGCAGTCCACGCCAATTACATGGCCGACATGGGGAGCGATCATGCTGGCAAGATAACCGGTGCCGGTACCAGCATCGAGGACAGTCATCGAGCGATTCCAGGGTAATAGCCTGGTAAGCCGTTCTTGCAGATCAGCTTCGTAGGCACTTGCTACATAGTTATCCCAGGTAGGGGCGATCTGCTCAAAGTAATCATGCACATGTGCTTCAAGCTGGTGCAATTGCTCTTCAGGAGCCGCAGTTACGTTGAATTGAAGCAGAGCATCCAGATGCCCGAAGATCTCTTCGTCGCTATGCAGAATGTCCCTAAAACGTAGGCGCTGATATTCCTTTTGTAAAAGCTTGCGTGCCCGCCATAGCTCCGTGGAAAGTACTGAATCCGTCGTCCCTGTTTGCAGCGAAATCTCCTGGAGAGGCAAACGTTCAATCTCGCGCCAGAAGAGCAGAAGCCGATATTTCTCTGGAATAGCATTGAAAGCCTCTATGATAATTTGCAGCATATCTTCGCGCTCAAGCAGGGTCTTAAACGTACGGGAATCTGTCGCTAGCATGGCCGTCTCCTGATCTGACAAAGCAAGCTGCCTTGTCGCTACTATCTGGCGATGGCGATAGGTATCGATAAGCAGATTTTTTGCCACGCGCATAAGCCAGCCCTGGGGATGGCTGAGCTGTTTGCCAGAAGCGAGCGTAATCAAGAGGCGTAAAAATACCTCGTGGCAGAGATCCCAGGCAAGCTCTCGATCTGTCAGATGATCCGCGAAGAAGCGCACGATATCTTTGTGATAGTGATTATAGAGTTCTTCAGCAGAGCTCGTCAGGTGATGCATCTTTCAAAAGTCCCTTTCCTGCACTTTATTTTCTTATGACGTTCCGTTCTGCCAAATCTCAACATCAAATGTCCAAAAGAAGGTGCTTGCTCAGGAGATGACTCACAAATGCCTTTTCTGCAAAATGCCATCAAGTAGCATTAGTTCAAGTTGACGAAGAAAAGCAGCGTCTAGCGGAGCGTCTAGCACGAGCAAACGCACATAAAGTGCTCCTATGAGGGCGGTCATAATGACGTTCGGGTCGGTTTCGGGAGCAACCTCTCCACGTTCAATCGCTCGTTGAATAAGCAAACCTGTGTGGCTGAAGCGAGACATCCAGTATTCCTGGCGTACCTGAGACTCTGTACGGTTCATGGTTGCGAACATCGAACGCGTGAAGAGCTGACCCTCAGTTGATTGCAGGAAACTAGCGCTATCTTGCAAGAATATCTGTATGTCTGAGCGCAAGCTACCCGTATCAGGAAGCTGAATAGTTTCGTCCATATGAGCCAGAGCAGTGGCAACAACAAGCTCTTCTCGGCTGCGCCAGTGACGATAAATTGTGGATTCAGGTATGCCAATCGTGGCCGCGATCTCAGCCACATTAAGTCCCTCCAGGCCACGCTCGCGGAGCATGCTCATGGTTGCTTGCAAAACAGCAGTTCTGATCCGGGTACTGCGTCCGCCCGGTCGGCGCCTTGCCCCATCCCTATGATTCGTCTCAGTAGATGATTCCCGGTAAGCACTTTCCATTATATCTACTTCCTTTCGCTTTTTTCTATTTCTCTGGATTTTAATGCAAGCCACTTGCATTAGCAAGAGCTATATGATAGACTCTCTTCGCCCTAATTATTGCAAGTCACTTGCATTAGTGAAAGCTAAAGTGGCGTATGTAGTTGTAAAAGAGAAGAGGGAGTAGCATATATGAAATTAGGTTTCGCGTTTTCGAGTTTTAGCTGGTCACAAGATCAGGGATTGCTAGGAGATACCTTTCGGCTTATTGTTGAACGTGTCGAGAGGGCTGGCTTCTTTAGCCTCTGGATTCCTGATCATTTCTTTCAGATCGACCCGACAGCAGATCCTCAGCGGAATGAAATGTTGGAGGGATGGAGTGCCCTGGCTTTTGCCGCAGGTTGTACCAATCGAGTCAAACTGGGGACATTAGTTACCGGCGTTACGCATCGCCACCCGGGAGTTTTGCTTAAGGCAGCTACAACGCTTGATGTGCTCTCGCATGGCCGTACTTACTTTGGCATTGGAGCCGCCTGGAGCGAGGCTGAGCACCGAGGCCTGGGCATTCCTTTTCCTGGGCAGAAGGAGCGCTTTGAGCGTCTTGAAGAAACTCTGCAAATTGCTCAGCATATGTGGTCAGGCAAGACCGAGCCCTTTCAGGGAAAATATTACCACCTGGAGCATCCGCTGAATTCGCCGCAGGCTGTGCAGCAGCCACACCCTCCGATTCTGGTTGGAGGCAGTGGCGAACAGAAGACTTTGCGCCTCGTCGCTCAGTATGCCGATGCCTGTAACTTCCTTAGCACATTTGGAACCCGCGAGCATCGACTCCATAAGCTCGCCGTGTTACGCGAGCACTGTGAAAGGCTCAAGCGGCCTTATGAGCAGATTGAGAAGACAGTTACCACCGTTTTACATATCACGCGTATGGGCGCGCGGGAACGCTGAGCCCCCAGGCTGCCATCGATAAATTAGCAGGCTTTGCCGAGGAGGGCTTTGAGCACGTTATTTTTATCATGCCTAACAGCGCCGACCTCGAACCTTTTGATGTGCTGACGACTTCTATTATTCCGGCGGTTGAGAGAATCCCGGTTGGAGGCCATGCTCTAAACAGCTATTTATGAGATAGCAGCTTGTTCCAACCAGGGACAAGGGAAAGGATCTTGCTGCATCTTCTATCCTGTTTTGCACTTGATTGGAAGGGATCGCAGAAGGTACTCGCTGGCCAGAGATTTTCGTAATGAGAGATAGCGGATTCTGTCGCGTTGCAAGCCTATAATTTGCAACGCGACAGAATAGCGAGATTTCTTATAGCCAGATTATTGGGTGAGGACAGATCATCGTATAGCGGGGAAGCTAAGCTCCCTGTACGATTACTGCTCGACCACTGGAGGCCTGGAAGCGAATCTTACGGAGCTCGCTATACTCAGGGGAGTTGTACCAGCGCTTGAATTGCTCTACATCATCGAATTCAACCACGACAAGGCGCCGTGACTGCCAGTCACCCTCGATGGTCTCATATGCACCTCCGCGCACTATGAATTTTCCACCATAGCGTTCGATGGTTGCCGGGACATCCTTGCTGTATTCGGCATAAGATTGTGGATCTGTTATCTCTTGAATATCGACGATGAAATAAGCTGCCATAGCCTTATTATCCTTTCTTTCAATCAGATGTTGTGGATCGGAAAGCAATTAATGTTCGGTAGTAGCAAGCAAGACCTGCCTGTTCTCTTGTTGGGCCATTGACGATGCGGGCTCGGCTGGCAAGCCTGCGACCTGGAATGCCTCTATCCCTTGCTTGCCGGCCAGGGCTTATAGTGTGCACCGGGTTGTAGATGTGTGCTGGCGCACTGACGACGGAAACCGCGGGATATTGGCCGCCAGAGCAGGCAAACAAGCTGCCAGCCTTGACGATACGATCCAAGGATAGTATACCCCGCTGCTCAAGTTACTGGCCCGGAGCTCAGCAATAGATGATTTTTGGCGCCCAAGAAGAACCGAATTAAATAACACTGATTTATTAGACGTACTGGCCTGGCTTATCTCAACCTGGAAACTACAAAAAGTTGTTGCTAGCCTTACACTTTTTTCCATCTTTACTTCTTGCTTGATGAAGAAATTTCTAGAGATCTCGCTAAGCTTTATTTGCAAGCTTGCTTTGCTATCAACACAGTTTACATGAACACGACATTCCTTGCACTGAAACAAACGTTCTGGGATCGTATTGCGCTCTGATCCTGGCTCTCCTAGCATCTCTCGTAAGTGTTATGGCACTCTAGCAGGTTATGTGGCAAAAGAACGTACCATATGACCCGCCAACCTGCTATATCCGTCAAGCATTTACTTCTGGCTGTTCGGATTCCTCCTCTGGCTGCTTCAGCAAGCGAGGCAACAGGAGTTGCACTAGAAGAGTGTAGAGTGTATAGATCAGCAATGTCGGGAAAAGACCGTGACGCAGAACCAGCAGATAGAGAAACATATTCGGCCACCGGGTGAGCAGAAACCAGAAAGGCAGATCTTTGAAGTAGTTGCGATGCGGCCAGTATGGTGGAAAGCCGATAACCGCTGCTCCGATTACCCACACACTCTGATATAGGTAGGGATGCAGCAGACGCAGGGTCAATATATCACCGACCGGGCGCAACGCGTAGAGATAGACCCACTGGATCAGGCCGAAGCTGATACTATTGAGCAGACTCAGTGCAATACAATAGCCATAGAAAAAGAGCCATAAGCCCAACACTGTCTCCGTAAGAGCAGTAAAGAGGCCTCTGATCGTAAGCCAGAAGGTACTTTTCACAAGGTGGATGCCTGATCTGGCAACATACGGGGTTCGTATGCTCCAATGAACTGCAGTAAGCATGTTCAGAAGCCTGGAAGGCAACCATATTGACTCGTGATCTTCCAGATAGGCAAAAATGCGCTTGCGTGCTAAGAAGATCAACAGGAGGGTTGCGCCTGCGCCCACAAGAAAAAGAGGCAGGGCATCAAATGCAATCTCAGGCAGAGACCCGCTCCAGAACCAATAGTGCATGAGCGAGAATGGCACCAGCGACGGCCAGAAGAACGGTGCCAGCAACACACTGATCACAAGTAGGATGTAAGCTAAGCAGCAGCTACAAGGCAACCATGCTCGTGCTTCCCGCGCTATGTGTGGCCTAGACATCTTTGTTTGAGCCATATGAGGTACTCCGCGCTTTTCTAAAAGTGTCTTCAACGAGAGAATCTTTCGTATCGAGATGCTCCACCGCTTTCTTCAGCCCCCCGATGATCAACAGACGATATAGCAGATCATAAAGAATATGCAGCAAGATAGTTAGCAAGATTCCATATTTAAACAGAAACAGGAAAAAGAACATTCCTGGCAACCAGACTAACAGCAACTGGCTATACAATGAGCGAATGGACGAGCATTGCCAGCCAGTCTGTGATCTTGAGGTAGAGAGCGTAAATTCTCTACTTTTCCAAAATTGCCCTTGTGCAATTAGCATTGCTGCTCCAATCGTCCAGGGCGATTGATACAGATAGGAGTGCAGCAAATGGAATGTCACCAGATCGGCAAGTGGCCTGCCAACGCTGAGGTAAAGCCATTCAAAGGCCCCAAAGCACAGGATATTGAGCCCAGCCAGTAGCACGAGTGCACCAGAGAAGAAGAGCACTCGATAAGCTAGTTCATCCACGATGCCGCTCAGAAGATAGCGATCTCGCCAATCGCAAAATTTCCAGGCCGTTTCGCGGTAAAGTGATGCCTGCCATCGTTGCTTGGAGTGTGCATCCCAAACAGACAGAGCAAATGGAGACTTACACTTTTCAATGGCTGATGGAGAGCGCCCAGACTTCTGAGGTATAAGCCAATGGCAAAGAAAACTATCCAACAGGAAGAAGAGTATCGTCGTGCCAATGCAGACCAGCAGGAAGAGCAGGAGATCCATAGGGAGTGCTGCCAGATCGAAAGGCCAGCGCCAGAAGACAAACCAGTTCTTAGGTACAGCCGGCCAATGCTCCACAGCCGAAAGATAGACCAGAATCAGAGAGAGGGGGAAGAAGCTATAATAGAGACCTAGCCAGAACCATCTCATCCAGCGTCCAGCGTTCACCTTAAAATCTGTCAGAAGACCGAAGCCCGTGAGATGTAGCGCGAGGCGACGAAAACGTGCAATTGTATGGTAACCGAAAGGTCTGCCCTGTTCATCCTCTGAGTCCCGAAGCAGACGTACAAACATGTCCACTAATGAAGTGGCTGCATCCATCGCACGCCGTTCTCGTACTATCTTGCTGTCAGGTCGTCGATGGGTCGTCATATATGAACCACAGCGAGGACAGGGTGATTGCTTGAGAGAGAGAGATTTTCCGCAGTTGACACAGTAACGTTTAGCAGGCATAAAGAAGCGTCCTTTTCCCTGAAACGGTTATAGCTATTATTGTGCTGATATCATATCTATCCGAATCTATCTATCTAAATAGACGTTAACACAGTATGATTCTCAAATCTATGAGCCTGCTCACATTTACTTTTTTGTATCCTATACTGTAAATTTGCGAATGAAACTTGTGGATTCTGGCTAAATCTTGACAACTAAGTTGGCGGTAAAACAAGCAATAAAGCACAAAATTTGTACGACCATTTGGCCTGGGGAGCAGATGCGCAAACGCCTGCGCTCCTCAAATCTCTCAGTGCCAGGAGTCGTCAGCACAAGATCTGGACCTCGTATATGCAGGGGGAGACCGCCTGGGCCGAGCGCAAAAACAGTTGGTTTGCTCGTCATACTACCCATCAAAATGCTCATATGTAGCCTCCTCTTTATATATTTGTGGGAGGTATACACAGATCTCTCAAGATGCTATACAAGGCAAATACCAAGTAACTTTTGCCCTTTGAGGAGCATGAAGTATAATAGAGAGCATTGAAGTTGTGATTTGAGGGCTCAGTTCAGCATGTTCTTGACATATATACTTTATATGTCACTGCCATCATCTGAATATGATCTGTGGAAATGTAGGAGATTGCGCTAAACTTAGCAAGGAGAGAAAGAATATGATGAAAGCCATTCGTATTCCCAGGTTTGGTGATCATGAAGTGCTAAGCTATGAAGATGTAAAGCTACCAGAGCCGGGAGCTGGGGAAGTACGTATAAAACAGGCTGCAATTGGCGTCAATTTTATCGATATTTATCATCGTAAGGGGCTTTATCCTAATGACCTTCCCTTTACTCCGGGTAGCGAAGGTAGCGGCACCGTTGATGCGGTCGGTGAAGGTGTTACGGATCTCAAAGTAGGCGATAGGGTAGCCTATGCTATGGCGTTGGGAGCCTATGCCGAATATTTTGTAATCGCAGCAAGCCGCCTGGTGCCTGTCCCGGAAGGGGTAAGCCTGGAACAGGCTGCCGCTGTTATGTTACAGGGCACAACTGCGCACTATCTGGCAACCAGCACATATCAATTGCAGCCCGGTGATACTGCATTGGTGCACGCAGCGGCTGGAGGAGTTGGGCAGTTGCTTACACAGATTGCCAAACTATGTGGCGCCCGCGTCATCGGTACGGTTTCGACCGAAGAGAAAGCCGACCTGGCGCGCTCCCTTGGCGCCGATGAGGTGATTCTCTATACCCAGGAGAACTTTGAAGAGGTTACAAAACGCCTGACCGCTGGTAAGGGAGTTCAGGTCGTCTATGATTCAGTGGGGAAAGATACATTTAATCAAAGCCTGAACTGCCTGCGTCCACGTGGCTATCTGGTGCTCTACGGTCAGTCCAGCGGACCTGTACCTCCGCTCGACCCGCAGATTCTCAACGCGAAGGGCTCGCTCTTCCTGACCCGCCCAAGCCTTGGCCACTATATTGCGACACGTGAAGAGCTGCTGCAACGTGCAGGTGACGTATTTGATTGGATAGCTGCTGGCAAGTTGCGCGTACGTATTGACAGATCATTCCCCCTTGCTCAGGCCTCCTCCGCGCACGAGTATCTGGAGGGGCGCCAGAGTAGAGGAAAGATTCTCCTCATTCCATAGAAGGAAAGGTCTCACCTTTCTTTCCACTCACGCGATTGCTGATTTTGGCATGAAAGGATATTTTAGATGCAGTTTCTCGTTATTGCCCGCGATGGTGATGACCACGAGGCCTTACAAAGGCGCTTAGCGGCACGCGAGGCACATCTTGCCCTGGTCGAGCAGATGGCTAAGGCTGCTCAACACCTCTATGCAGCTGCCCTTCTGAATGATGCGGGAAACATGATTGGCTCGGTCATGATCTGTGAATTCCCTTCCCGCGATGAGCTAGATGCCTGGTTAGCGCAAGAGCCCTATGTGAAGGGCAATGTATGGAAGCAAATCGAGGTTATTCCATGCCAGGTTGGACCGGCATTTCTTCGCGCGAAGGAGGTATGAGTGAGCCGGCGAAGCGGTTCATGACTATGCAGCACGGAAAGAGGCGCAGAAGAAGCCGGAGATCATGCAGTTTCAAGGCTCTACTCTGGAGAGCAGAAGAGGAAATGAGGGAGGGGAACCAGCCGTAGCCGCTGCGCTTCAAGTTAGCATCTAGAGACAGAAGCGCATGAGGCTTTCCAGTTTGGAAGAGGCTCCATCTTTTGACGATTCTCGCATGCGAGAAGAGAGCTTGCATTGTCCGAAAGGATAGTGGTTCACCTGTCCCGTTGGGCATTGCAAGAACCTTGACGGAAACAGAATTGCCTCTTCCATCAAAGTGCTTGCACGCCTTCTGGCTGAAGGCTAAGACGTACTTAATAGGTTCTGGGCTCCCGTGTCTCCAGGTCTTGCCTGGCCTGCTCAGGGGATAGCGCCAATGCAATGGAAAGCGCATCTGCTGTCACTTTTGGTGGACCTCCAACCTCTTCGAGATCGCGCTCAAGCTCGACGACAGTATTCTCCAGGCGACCAATCCCTTCAACCTCCACAGCTACGACATCGCCAATCTTGACGGGACGAGAATTGGCTGGCGTCCCGGTCAGAATCACATCTCCCGGTTCTAACGTAAGCATGCGGGAAAAATCAGCGATAAGATAAGCAAAGGAAAATAAGAGCTCCTCCTTTGTATGGCCCTCCTGCACCATTTCCCCGTTCACATAAGTGCGCAGAACCAGATTATAGGGATCGATATCCTGGGCATCCACAAGCGCTGGACCCAGCGGACAGAAGCCATCCTGGCCTTTCACACGCATCATGGAGCCAGCATCGAGATGGCGAAAATCATGGACACCCCAATCGTTGGCCAACGTATAGCCGCCGACAAAATCCAGTGCGCTTTCTATGGAGACGCCAGAGCAGCGCTTGCCGATGACAACGGCAATCTCGCCCTCATAGTTGAGAAATTCGCAGCCACGTGGACGGGCCACCGGAGCTCGATGCGCTGAGAGGGAATTGAGGGGCTTGAGGAAAGCTGAGGGAAATTGGGGAAGGTTCCTGCCTAATTCTTGTAGACGGCTACGATAATTCAAATGTACTGCTATTATCTTAGATGGTTCAACTGGATGCAGATAATTCGCCTGCTCTTCGGCGAGGGTGGTACCGTCATCCAGGATGATCGCGGAATCTTCCAGGCGCCCGCTAACAGCTTTTCCATGATACAGAACACGCACATGCTTCATTTCTGGGTACCTCTTTCCTGCTTAATCGACAATTGGTGTTGCATAGATTGCAAAACTTTCGGGGAGTTTATCTTCCCACCAGAAACTGCGGCTCTCAGTAAAATAGCAGTTCTGCGGCTTCCACTCAGGGGCAAAGCAGTGATAGCCACTCTATTGTCCCCTGGTTCATAAGTATACATAAAAAATCCTTCGCTGTTATCATGGAGCGCTGGACTGGCCTCGATAAAGATAGCTTGATCGCGCAGAATAGCGGCAGTGCCCAATACTTCCGAGCGCGAATCCTGAGGCAAAGCCACATGATGCGGACGGCCCATTTCCCCTCGGTATATCGTGGCTGAGATTAGTAACAGCACACGCTAATAGGTTGGGCGAGATACAAGCGATAGTTTCCAAACATATTATGTAAATTGTGGAAACCCTTGACAATCTACTCCCAGGTTCGTATACTATCAAATATCATATATGATTTTGATATAGATCGTATATGATGTGGCAGATCCATCGCTTCGTAGTGTTTATTTCGACATTTTCCCGGATATAGCAGGAGCTCTTACAGAGCTTTAGCAAGCCGAGAGACAAAGATGATGGATCTGAGCAGAACAAAGGAGCAAATATGGGTTCCACGAACGAAACTACTATGAGTAAGCAGGAACGCGCTTATTCGATTCTACGGGAACGGATATTCGATGGAACCTACTCAGCGGGCCATCGCCTTGTCATAGACGCGCTTGCCCGTGAGCTAGGTATGAGTCAGGTCCCGATTCGCGAGGCCCTGCGTCGGCTCGAAGCCGAGGGCTGGGTCATATATCAACGTAATATCGGGCTGCAGGTTGCCCCTCCCGATCCTGGCAAATGGGAAGAACAGATGGTAACCCTGGCCCTCCTCGAAGGTGGCGCTACGGCACTGGCTGCTCCTCATCTTGGCGCAGAAGGGATCGGGCTTCTATATCGCTTGAACACAGAAATGCAAAAGGCGTTGCATACTGTCGATGTCCTCTCCTTTAGCCGTTTCAACGAGGAATTCCACGGCGCGATTTACGAGCGGTGTCCCAATACATATCTCGTTGAGCTGCTGCAGGAAACGATGAACCGCCTGGCGATGATGCGGCGCACGGTTTTTCTCTACATCCCGGAGCGAGGCTGGGCATCCATCCAGGAACATACAAATTTGATTCGTTTGCTTGAAGAGCATGCACCTGCCCAGGAGATTGAGCTAGCTGCTCGCGAGCATAAGTTGCACACGATAGAAGCGTACAAGCATAATAAAGACCACTTTACCTTTTCCCCCGATGTTTCGCTGAGAGGATAGAAAGATGGCTCACCGAAAAGACCTTGCGCAGCTTAAAGGTTCGATTGTGCCCATGGTTACCCCTTTTCATAGCGATGGGACAATCGATGAAGCTACCCTGGCAAAGCTTATTCACTGGCAGATTGAGAGCGGTAGTCACGGCATCTCTGTCACCGGAACAACTGGCGAACCGGCCTCGCTCTCGCTCGATGAACGCGAGTATGTGATGGATATTGCCAGTCGCACTATTCGGGGACGCGTGCCCTTTCTCCCGGCTACAGGCACAAATAATCTCAATGAAACCCTGCGCTTGACGCGACGCGCCGAGCAAATGGGAGCGGATGCGGCCCTTATAATTGTCCCATATTATAATCGCCCTTCGCAGGAGGGGCTTTACCGCTATTTCTCCGCCCTGGCCAGCAGTGTAGAGCTCCCACTTATTATCTACAACATTCCAGGCCGGACAGCTGTAAATATGGCGCCAGCGACAATGGCGCGCCTGCGGAAGGCGCAGCCAAATATCATTGGAGTCAAGGAATCGAATAAGGACTTTGAGCAGGTTAGCCAGGTTTTAGCCCAGTGTGGCCGCGACTTCCACGTCTACTCCGGCATTGAATTGCTCTGCTATCCCATGCTGGCGCTGGGCGGCGTTGGGCATGTCAGCGCGACCGCCAATATTTTCCCTGAAGAAGTGGCAAAGCTCTACAATCTGGTGAAAGAGGGAAAATGGTCAGAGGCGCTGGATCTGCACTACTTTCTTTTACCCATGAACGAGGCACTATTCCTGGAGACTAACCCCGGTCCCCTCAAATGGGTCATGGGCCAACTTGGATATATTACCCCGACGTTACGCCTGCCACTCTGTGAGCCAGTGCCAGAGAATCAAGCCAGATTGGAAGCTGTGCTGAGCAGCTATGGAAACAGCGCAAAGAAAGAGGCGATAAAATGAAGTTAGCACGTTTTCTCGTAAATGGCTCCTATCACGAGGGAAGCCTGATTGCCCCTGATGTTTTGTGCGATGAGGCCGGGCGCGAGTATAGCACTGACGCGGTTTCCTTTCTTCCTCCGGTAGAGCCACGCACTATGATAGGCCTTGCCCTTAACTATAAAGACCATGCGCAAGAGCTCTCTGTGGCTCTACCCGCAGAGCCAGCGCTATTCTTTAAACCTCTCAATACCCTGGTTGGACACAGAGGGCAGGTGATCTATCCGCAGGGCATACAATATATGCATTATGAAAATGAGCTGGCGGTGGTCATCGGGCGGCGCTGTCGCAATGTAGCCGAAGCCGAGGCATTTGAGGTGATCCGCGGCTATACCATCGCCAACGAATTGACGATTCGCGATTTTGTGCAGAATTTCTATCGCCCACCCGTCAAAGCTAAGGGCTGGGATACCTTCTGCCCGCTTGGCCCCTATCTGGTTGAGGGAGAGATCGAAGATCCGCATAAGCTCGAACTGCGTACGTACATTAATGGCGAGCTGCGTCAGTGTGGGAACACGCAGGACATGCTCCGCCCTATTCCTGCATTGATTGCTTATATCACTTCGTTTATGACTCTGGAGGCTAACGATATCATTCTTACTGGGACTCCTAAAGGTGTCTCACATATCTATCCAGGAGACCAGATGCGCCTTGAGATCGATGGATTGGGGGTACTGGAAAATACCGTCGTAGCCGAAGCCGCTACGACATCAGGAGAACATATTTAGTTATATCAATGCTCAGTAAGCATTCCTGGAGTACCTATGACAACGACTTCAAATACAGGTGAGATATTCGGAGAAGCGGGAAGCTTCAGTCACGAACCAGTATTCCATTACATCAATGGCCGCTTCCAGGCCGGGCAGGCTGGTCGTAGCTTTGAGACGCTCAACCCTGCCACAAACCAACCACTGGCGCAGGTTGCCGAGGGTTTGACCGAAGATATTGAGCTCGCAGTACGGGCTGCTCGCAAAGCCTTTGACGAAGGCTCCTGGCCTCGCTTGTCGACAAGCGAGCGAGCGCAAGTATTGATGCGCATTGCGGAGGCAATCGAAGCCCATGCTGACGAGATTGCCCAACTTGAGGTATACGACGTCGGCATGCCAATTACCCAGGCCCGCTCTCAAGCTGCGCGCACCGCTGAAAACTTCCGCTTCTATGCGCGCGTCATTCAGAATCTCGCCGGAGAAGCATATCAGGTTGGGAAGCGCTTTTTGAATTATACGCTCTACAAGCCGGTAGGAGTTGCGGGACTGATAATGCCCTGGAATACTCCACTCATGCTCTCATCATGGCGTATCGCCCCGGCACTGGCGGCTGGCAATACCGTCGTTCTGAAGCCCGCTGAATGGTCTCCGCTCTCAGCTGACCTGTTTGCCCATCTACTGGATGAAAGCGGGCTACCGGCAGGCGTGTTCAACGTCGTGCATGGCTTTGGTGAAAGCTGTGGAGCGGCTTTAGTGGCGCATCCAGGCGTCAATCTCATCGCATTTACTGGCGAGACAACAACCGGCAAAACAATTATGGCAAGTGCGGCTGCCACGCTAAAACGCTGCTCTGTTGAGCTGGGCGGCAAATCGCCGGTGATCGTCTGCGCCGATGCTGATTTTGAGCAGGCCGTGGATGCAGCAGTATTCGGCATCTTCTCCCTCAACGGCGAGCGCTGCACGGCTGGCTCGCGCTTGCTTATTGAGGAAGGCATTTATCATGATTTCGTTGAGGCAGTGGCAAAGCGAACAGCTGCTATTCGCGTCGGAGATCCAAGCGATCCTCAAACGGAACTGGGGCCATTGATCCATCCCGAGCATCTGGCCAGAGTACAGGGCTATATTGCAGCAGGCCAGCAAGAAGGGGCACGCCTTATGGTTGGTGGCGCACGACCGCATGGTTTAACCCAGGGCAACTATTTGCAAGCAACGCTCTTTGCAGATGTCAAGCCAGGAATGCGCATCTTCCAGGAGGAGATTTTTGGTCCAGTGCTTGTCGCTATGCCTTTCCGCGATGAAGCAGAGGCAATCAAGCTGGCGAACGCCGTGCGCTATGGGCTAGCCGCCTATGTCTGGACGCGCGATATCGGGCGAGCTCATCGCATTGGGCAGGACATCGAGGCTGGCATGGTGTGGCTGAACTCGCAGAATGTGCGCGATCTCCGTACGCCCTTTGGGGGAGTGAAGGAGAGCGGCATTGGCCATGAAGGTGGCCACTATGCCTTTGACTTCTACTGTAATCTCCAGACAATTCATATGGCCCTAGATCGTCATGCTATTCCGCGCTTCGGCGTCGAGTAGCCATAGCGCACAATTGAAGGCTTCTTGAGCAAGAAGCGTGAGGATAATTTACCGGGTCGGGCGACGGCGATGAGCCATGATAGAGTACATGAAAGGAATACAGAGGATCATGCTTGACACCACCTGGATACAGCCACCTTTTGATATTGTACGCGCCGCGCACGCAGAACTAATCGTGACAGATTTGCAGAGAGCTAAGGAGTTCTATGTTCACCTGTTGGGCCTGGTTGTGAGCGAGGAGCGCCAAAATGTTATCTACCTGCGTGGATATGAAGAACGCCTTCACCACAGTTTAGCCTTGCGTCAGGGGCCAGTGGCCATGCTTGATCATCTGGCATTTCGCGTTGCCTCTCCCGAACATCTTGTTTTGTTGGCCCGCTTCTACGAGCAGCAGGGCTGCCCGGTTCGCTGGGTACAAAACGAAGAAGAAGGCATGGAGCAGGCCTTACGCGTCCAGGACCCCTGCGGCTTTATCGTTGAGTTCTTCTATTTTATGCAACCAGTTGAGAGCTTGTTGCGACGATATGATCTCTATCGAGGCTCACATATCCAACGCATCGACCACTTTAATCTCCACGTGCCCGATGTTCAGAGCGCCTTTGATTACTATAAGCAACTTGGATTCCGCTGTTCCGAATATACAGTCACAAGTTCTCCAGACAAGCAACTATGGGCAGCCTGGCTCTACCGCAAGCCGACGATTCATGATGTAGCGCTTACCAATGGCACAGGTCCCAGGCTACATCATCTGGGTTTTTGGGTAAGTGAGGCACAAGATATTCTGCATACCTGCGACCGTTTTGCGGCCGCAGGCCAGAACATGGCTATCGAACGCGGCCCTGGTCGCCATGGGGTGAGCAACGCTTTTTTTCTCTACCTGCGTGATCCCGACGATTTTCGTATAGAGCTCTATACCTGTGATTATTTTACAGGCGACCCGGACTTCGAGCCTATGCGCTGGACCGTTGATGATCCTCGGCGCGGAACGTTCTGGGGACATATCGCCCCGGTTAGCTGGTTTGAAGAATCCTCGCTAGTGAAGGGATTAGATGGCAAGCCTGCTCAACTGCAGCTAGCTTCGCTGAAAGAACGACCCATGACGGTGATCTGAGCGGCGAGGAGGCGTGTAACCTTCCTTGTTGAACTTCCCAAACAGACAAGTGCTAGCTAGTATGAAGCATGAGATGCAAGAGCGAAACTAGTAGTCTGTCAAGATTGACGTGACGCGTAAAACAAGCGGGGATGCAAGGGGCGAGAGCCCCTTGACTGGGGCTGTGCCCCAGCTCCCTGCGCCATCTGCCGCCGTAGGCGGCACACTCGTCAATCTCTGCTTGACAAAGCACTAGGAAGGTATTTGAAAAGATTAGGAGGTATGGCCGATCTCGTAACTTCGTTTTGTATTTCTGTCTACAGGATTTCTATCATCTCAGACTGGCATCATGATGACTTGCTGCCATTAAGTAATGATGAGAGAGGTATCTTATGGCATCAGAAGCGAGGACGACATCCTCAACAGCGAGCGCGGGTAATATTATAGCCCGCCAGGACCGGCTTCAAGTCTGGTCCCTTGCCCCTTCATTTCTTGTTGTGATTGGTGTTGGCTTCCTGTTTACCTTCTTTGATATTTTTGACATCAATGTGTCGTTCATTCAGACCTGCGCGCAGATTGCCGCAGGTTGTACGCCGGCGAATGCCTCTTCATTTCTGGGGCTGCCGGTGCTACTCAACCTTGTGGCATATGTGGCGGGAGCGCTATTCCTTACCCCATTAGCTGATCGCTTCGGGCGGCGTGACACACTGCTGATTACCCTACTGATTACTGGCCTTGGCTCGCTTTACACGGCTCTGAGCAATGATATGACAAATTTTACGATTGCGCGGGCTGTTACCGGAATTGGCATTGGCGCCGATTTAGCAATCGTCAATACCTACATCAATGAGGTCGCGCCGCGCAATGGGCGCGCAAAATATACCTCGCTTATCTTCTTCATGTCGGCGCTAGGAGCCTTTCTGGGCATCTGGGTTGGTCTTCTACTTACCACAGAAGCGACCCCTTTCCCGCTTGGCTTGCCTTTTGCTCTGGCCAGCGCAGCTTTTACAAGCGGCTGGAGGATAATGTATTTCATTGGAGCCTTGCTGGCTCTGATTGGAATCGTTTTGCGCTTCCAACTGCCAGAATCGCCCCGCTGGCTGATTCTACGGGGACGGGTGGATGAGGCTGATAGGGTTGTCAAAGGCATGGAAGAAAGAGCGGCAAGGATACAACCCCTGCCTGAGATGCTTGATGAACTTCCTACCCCAACACAAGAAGCGAGCGTCGGCTATGCTGAGATTTTCCGCAATCCTTTATACCTGCGGCGTACACTGCTCTTGCTAGTAGTCTGGCTCTTTGCCTACATCACAGTCTATACCATCTCGGCGGGACTTACCGTTGTGCTGGCGTCTCTGAAATATCCTGTACCAGAGGCTGGCCTTATTACGGCTATGGGAACCTTTGGCTTCCTGCTCTGCGCTGTCTTTGCCTATACATTTGGCGAGCGCCTGGAGCGCAAGTACTGGCTCCCGATTGGGGCAGTCATCACCCTCATTGGGGGCATTATAATTGCCCTGGGCGGGACATTCTCATCGCCATCAGCTGTGCCCTTCGTTTCCTTTATTGGTTCGATAATCCTCTTCTTCGGTTTTAATGTCTGGGTACCAATGACCTATGCCTGGTCTACTGAGAACTATCCGACTCGTGCCCGCACCACCGGCTTTGGGATCGTAGATGGGGTGGGACATGTTGGGGCTGGCGTTGGATTGCTTGTTGTTGCTCCTCTCCTGGAACAAATGGGTCCGCTGCTGGCTATGTTGCTTATTGCGGGTTTTCTGGTTATCTCTGCAGTCATTGCCCAGTTTGGCATTGCCACGCGCGGCAAGCGGCTCGATGATGTTTCTCCTTAGCTTCCGATCCTTGTCCCTGGTTAGCAACTAAGCCAGGGGCAGAAATAGCTAGCTGCATTCAGCTCAATTTGGGCAGCTAGATGAACGGTTGCGTAAGCCTCTGCGCTAAGCATAGTGCTGGCAAACTAGCTTAGTGCAGGGGCTACGCTTGTTTTATTCTCACCTTGTCTGACCCAAAGCATGATTGGGCTCTCTCCAATCTAACCAACCATGCCAGGGCCTTTTGTCCCTTCGAGACTTGCTACAACTGGCACTAATCCCTCCTAAACTCTCTGCACTTCTGGCTAAACCTGTGCTGAGCACCAATCTATCGTTCGGTACATTTATATTCTGCCTCTCTCTGGTATGATCTTATACACAACATTAATGATACATGTTCTCAAAAGTGAAGAACTAAGGCAAGACACCTTTTACGGGTGCAGGAGACAAAGGAGACATCTAACCGTGCAAGAACGTTTAGCTGAGAGGAAAGGGATACCCTATAGATGGCAGGTGCTGATGGCAGTCACTATTGGGACTTTTATGAGCCTGCTGGATCAAACCGTTGTCAATATTGCCATTCCGCGGCTACAGAGCGCTTTCGGCGTGGATATTCAGAGCGTGCAATTGGTAATTACTACATATCTATTGACGGCAGGGATTGCCATAGCAGCTGTGGTTTTCTGTGCTGATCGCTTTGGCATCAAGCGTGTCTATATCCTCTCGCTTGTATTGTTTACCCTCAGCTCCGCGCTCTGTGGGCTGTCCTGGAATTTTCCCTTGCTTGTCTGCTTTCGCATTGTGCAAGGGATAGGTGCAGCGGCACTATTTCCCCTGGCGACGACATTCTTACTGCGCGAATTTCCGGCAAAGGAGCGCGGCTTAATGATGGGGATCTTTGGTATTCCCGTTCTGCTTGCCCCTGCTCTAGGCCCCACGCTGGGCGGCTATCTCGTCACTTATGCCGACTGGCCGGCTATCTTCTATATTAATGTACCGCTTGGCATACTTGCCATTATTTTGTGCAGCAAAATCCTGCGCGAGGTCAAGCCAGAGTCACATTTACGCTTTGATCTTGTAGGCTTTATCCTTATAGCTGTTGGCATTGGTCTTGTGCTATATGCCCTGGCGGAGACCAGTACAGCAGGCTGGGGATCACCGCGAATTCTTACCTTGCTTCTTGGTGGCGGCATAGCTTTGATCATCTTCAGCGTTTTTGAAGTGCGGCGCGAGCGGCGAGGGGTATTACCACTGTTGTACCTGAGCCTTTTTCGCAATGGCCCGTTCCTTTTTAGCATCCTGACAACTATGCTACTGTTCTTCCGATTTATGGGAAGCAACCTGCTTTTTCCGCTCTACCTGCAGCAGATAAGGGGTGAAACTGCTCTCCAGGCCGGCCTCATTCTGATCGCGCAGCCCATAGCCTCAGCTGTGACCTCTTTGCTGGGAGGGAAATTTGTCGATCTACTTGGCGTAAAATTAGTAGTCATTGCTGGCCTGATTTTACTCATTATCGCTAGCTGGCAATTAACATTTATCAGCACCACTGCTGCGCTCTGGTGGTTACTGCTCTGGCTTATTGTCCAGGGCTTATCGTTCGGGCTCTGTGTGCAACCGCTGGTAATCTCTGCGAATTCGGAAATTGTGCCTCAACGCATAGCCCAGGCAAACGCGTTTATCACCCTTGCCCGTTCTGTCTCGGCCTCGCTAGGGGTTGCTATAGTGGCAAGCGTGCTGCAAATGCAGAGCCAACTTTACTTGAAGCAGGCAACTGGCTTGGCCAATGTAACGAAAACGCTCAGTACCCATTTACTGCAGCGAAGCGCTATACTGGCGCAACAGGATGCTTTCTGGGTTCTGCTGATTATCAGCATCCTGGCCTTGTTGACGGCTTGCTTTGTCCAGCGCGGCACCTTCAAAAATACCGTTCAGTCATTAAGCGCGGGCGAACAGGAAGAAGGTGAAGCTGTAAGAAACGTTGTAGAGAAGTAATGCCTTCGCTTGCTCGGCGATAGCTGCCTGCCATATTGGGGGGAAAACGTATAGCTGAGCAGCCTGAGGCAAGATCGAGTAGAGGAAAAGGGGCAGGACAGAGCATATGCTAAAATAGAAATGCTGTACCAGCACTTGCCCGACCTTTATTAAATTGAGCAGCATGGTTCTGAGATTAAGAAAGTGATGCATAGACAAGAGCCACAAGATAGGCACATCCTGCAAAATGATCGTGATAAGATCAGGCAATTATTGCCATTGCTCGTGGCAAAGCTCGCAGCGCCTGCTATAACGCATGCTGAAAGTATGCCACGTCTACGCCTATTTGCGCGGCTCGATGAGAGCTTTCGCTATACATTGACACTGATCTGTGCTCCGGCTGGTTCGGGTAAGACGATCCTGCTGCGTGATTGGGGCAAGCGAGTAGCGATGCAGGCCAGAACAACTGCCTGGTTCTCGCTAGATGAGCTGGATAACGATCCTCATCGTTTCGCAAGCTATCTAGCCGCTGCCCTAAACATCCTCTATCCAGGATTGAGTGAACGGGTAGAGCTCGTATTGGATGCAAAGAAGTTCTCGCTGCAGGCAGCAGGCATGGCTCTCTTGAATGCGCTACCTGCGGAGGATGAAGCGCATCATTTCCTGATATTGGATAATTATCAGTTGCTTGAGAACCCTGCTTTGCAGCGCTTTATACAGCTCTGGCTTGAATATCTGCCGGCTCACCTGCATCTTATAATTCTATCGCGCCGGGAGCCACCGCTGATGCTGGCTCGCTTGCGTGCTCATGGCCAGTTGCTCGAAGTACGCTCACGTGAGTTGAGTCTGACTGCTGAGGAAGCAAAAAGGCTGCTATGCCAGCATATGGGACTTGCTCTGAGCGATGAAGTACTCGCAGCCTTGGAAGAACTGACAGAAGGTTGGATGGCTGGAATGTGCCTGGCCGCGCGGATAATGCAAGAGCAGCCAGGCGTTGAGTGTGATATTGAGAGCTTTGTATCTGGCGATCAGCGCTACTTCTTTGATTATTTTGATGAAGAAATATATACGCGTTTACCTGATTATTTGCAGCACTTTTTGCTCACGGCATCTATTCTTGATCGCTTATCTGCACCCCTTTGCGCTGCACTTAGTGGTAGGGAAGATAGCTCGGCCTGCCTGGCGACTTTAGAGCATGAGAATGCATTTATTTTCCCGCTTGACCAGCGGCGCAACGGCTATCGCTATCAGCGGCTTTTTGCTGAATTTCTCCGCCACCTTTTGCAGCAAACAGGCCAGGCCGCTGAACTTCATAGGAGGGCCAGCTTCTGGTATGAGCAACAAGGGCACTTCAGCCAGGCAATAGAGCACGCTCTGGCTGCCTCTGACTTTCAGCGGGCCGCTTTGCTCATGGAACAGGTAATGGAAATAAAGCTCAAGGAAGGCGAGATCGTAACGCTATTAGACTGGCTAGAAAAACTTGCCCTCGATGTCGTATACGCGCGGCCACGCTTATGTTTCTCCTATGCTGTAGCGCTTCTCATGAATGGGAGATTAGAAGAAGTCGAGCTCTGGCTGCAAGCTACTGAGCGTTGTATAGGCGAGCTAGATGATGAAGTGGAGCGCAAGCATCTACGGGGTAAGCTGGCTGCTTTGCGCTCGATTTTATCTTTTGCGGCCCTTGATGCCCATCAAGCCCGGGAGCAGGCCCAGCAGGCCAGAATACATCTGCCTTATGAAGCAACGGCTTGGAGAAGTCTGGCGGCCTATGGGCAGGGAAGAGCTTATGTTCTGGCTGGGGATATTAGTGCGGCCCTAAAGGCGTATGAAGAGGCTGCATCTCTGGCGGATAGGGCTAATAATTTTCTGTTCTGTTTTACGGCCCTTGATGATCTTGCACGTTTTCATGCGCGACATGGCGAGCTACATCGAGCCTATGTTATCTATCGGCGCTCGCGACAGAGCGTTAAAGAGAAGCCGCGGCAAACGCCGGCCCAGGGCATAATCGCGCTGGGACTCGGAGATTTATTCAGGGAATGGAATCGATTGCCAGAGGCAATGTATCATTTACAAAGAGGAGTTGAGCTATGTAAGCGTGGCGGCATTATGGAATTAGCTACTATGGGACTATTGAGCCTGGCCCGCCTACGTTTTGCCCAGGGAGATGAAATTGCCACTTTTCAGGCTCTACAAGAGGCTCTGGCACTAGCGCGAAGCTATGAAATTCCTCATTTGATAAGATTTGCTGAAGCTTATCACGCTCGTATGCAACTCGTCTATGGAGATTGGGAAGCCAGTAGCCGATGGGAGGAGCAGTATGCGCAACAGGAGGATATAGGATATCCCTATCTGCAAGTAATGGAACAATTAACCATGTTGCGAATATGCTTTGCACGTGAAGAAGATGGCCGTGCCCTGGACTTGCTAAGGCAGATCCAGTTGAACTGTAACGCAAAAACATTTCTTCCTCTCTTCATTGAAAGTCTGGTGCTACAGGCAGGTTTGTTACAGAGGCAGAATAAACAGAAATCGGCCCTTGATATCTTTATACAGGCTCTTGTGCTTGCCCAGCCTGAAAGGTTTGTACGGCTTTTTGCCGATGAAGGAGAGATCGTCAAGGGCTTTCTGCAACAGATTGCCGCAGCCTCTCGGCGCCGGCGACAAAATCCGCATATTTCGGCGCAAATCCAAGAATATGCCCTACATTTGCTGAAAGCTTGCAGCCAAAGGACGAGGATTGGCAATACTCAGGTAGTCAAGTCGGAGCAGGCTTTGCTTGAGCCGCTGAGCGCGCGTGAATTGGAAGTGCTGCATCTGCTAGCGGCTGGGGCCTCTTCTACAGAGATAGCGGCTAGCCTTTTTCTGGCTGTTGGGACTGTGAAGACGCATCTGCACAACATCTATGGCAAACTAAATGTTAATAATCGCCTGGAAGCTGTGGCAGCGGCTCGTAGCGCTCGGCTGGTTTCTTGAGGAGCTGCCCGGCTGGCCTCTGATTGTGCTCGTTGAGCCAATGAATGAAATGTGGCAATTTCGCTTGACCTCAGCAAATTTCATAGGTATACTTTGCCTATTAAGCTGCTGAGAGCGTGCATGGACGCTGCCGGGAAGGATCTATTGCGTGGAAGGCAACGAAATTGAAGTGTATTTTCAGGCGTTAGATGAAGAGCTGGCGAATCGTAAGCTGAAAAAGCCTGTGCGCCTGGCTGTGGTGGGTGGCGTTTATATGATGTTCTTCCTCAAGAATAGGAACTCAACGAAGGATGTTGATATAGTTCCTTTAGATTTCCCCGATTCTATGCAGCCAAGCGACGAAACAAAAATCTTTCGCTCAGCCGTAAACGCTGTAGCGAAGCGATATCAGATCAAGCGCGACTGGATGAATGATGTAGTAGCGGCATTCATCCCTCCATTGGGAGCCCTGACCTTGTGGCGGGAGTATTCCCATTTGCATATCTATGCTCCACATGCCGATTTTATGCTGGCGCTGAAATTGCTGGCTGGCCGCGAGAGAGATGCAGAGGATATCGAGGCTCTATGTGAGATGCTCAATATTCATACACGAGAGCAGGCCCAGGCCCTCGTAGACCGTTATGCGGAACGAAATTGGCAAAAAGAGTGCTGTTTGGATGATACGCTGGATGCATTATTTTAGCACGCATGCTATAATAATGTGAGGGACGAAGTTCATTCAGAATCAGGATAAGACGATGTGGGCCGAATTACAAACTATACAAATGACCTATGCGCAAATTCTCCAGGGCGAACGACCCTGGAACGCCCTTGGCGATTTCCTGAATTACTGGTTTGACTACGCCAGCGATCGGCGACAGGAAATGGTAGAGGATGCTCTGGTTTTGCCAGGGACTTTGACTGACGAGACGCTGCGCTGGGCCGCCTTCTGCTCCGCTTCGGTTGAGTATCTATGTGCTTGCTATGGCCTCACGTGTCCAGCCTGGGTGCATGATCCGGCTTATGTCTTGCCCGAGCCCTGGTTCCACGGCCTGGGAGCTCAGAGACCCCATGTGCAGATGCGCCTCTTACACGAGACTCCCGAGGCATTTAGCCGACGCAAGATTTATTGCAGTCCTCGTCTGTTCGCGAATAAATATGAGCTAGCTAGTGAGAAACGCGAACGCCAGGTTGCCTCTGTTTAGCGCTATGCTTACGCAAGGTAGCGAGGATACTTCTCGCTACCTGAAATGAAGCTTCTGCTATGACCTTGCCTTTCCTAACGATCAAGTAAGATGGTAAATGCATCGATTTTGCTGAACATGTGGAAGAAAGGCCCACAACGAGATTTTCTAGATGAATCGTATTGACCGTCTAACTGCTATCCTTTTGCTCTTACAAACAGGCAAACGCAGCGCTACAGAGATTGCCCAGCATTTTGAGGTCTCCCGGCGCACCATTCAGCGAGATATCGACGCTCTCTGCGAAATGGGCATTCCCATCATCGCCGACCTGGGTGCCGCTGGCGGCTATAGCTTACCACCAGATTTTACCCTGCCCCCGCTCGCTTTGACCTTGCACGAAGCCCTCTTGTTGCGCCTGGCGTTGAGCGGTCTCTCTCAACTCAGCGCGACCCCCTTCAAACAGGAGCGCGAATCGCTGCTCGCCAAAATAAAGACCTTGCTGCCCCAGGGCGAGAGCGAGCATCTTGAACAATTCACAAACACCCTTTCTCTTGGTGTCCCCTCTTTGCCCTATCCGGCTCCGTTTCTCGATCAGCTTCTGCAAAGTGCACACGAGCGACAGTGGGTCTGCGTCACCTATCGTTCCGAAAAAGGAGTCTCGCAGCAAACGATCCTGCCGACGCGCCTGCGTAGCCACGGAGGTCTCTGGTACTGCGATGGCTTTTCCCATGAGCGCCAGGCGTGGCGCATCTACCGCGTTGACCGTTTTCTTGACGTGAAAGCTGCCCCATCGTCTCCACAGCCATTGGAATCCCCTATCCCAATTCCCACCCGTGAACATCCTTCATTTCCTGTGGTACGTATTCACCTGACAGCCCGTGGCGTTCTGCGCCTGGAGCACGATGCGGATCTGGGACCACGCTTGCAACGCCAGGACAATGGCGAAGGATGGCTCATTTTGCACTGGCGGACAAGGGAGTATGATTGGCTCGTGCGCATCTTATTGAGCCTGGGCACCGATGCCAAAATACTTGAGCCAGAAGAGTTGCGCAGGCGTGTGAAGCTCGAAGCAAAAAAGATTGCCTGTCACCATACGGAATTATGACATAAGGTTGTCGCCATTATCTTGCTATACTTTCCCACAGATAGATACGCAAGCAACGGATGTAAGGTGAACCAGGTAGTTCTAATAAATACGAGTGAGGATAACAATGACAACACACGCCTTAGTGCTCGGCGGAGGGGGAGTAGTAGGAATTGCCTGGGAGACCGGGCTGCTGGTAGGGCTGGCCGAAGCCGGGATAGATATTTGCACTGCCAACTTGTTTGTGGGAACTTCGGCAGGTGCCAACGTGTCAGCACAGATTACTAGTGGCCTTGCACTGGAGGAACTCTTCCAGCGGCTGGTTGATCCAGCGTTACAGGCACATGAACTGGCACCGCAGCCGGACTTTGCGAAGATGCTCGCTGATTTCACGCGCGCTTTCAAAGAAGGAGGCACGGGGAGAGAGATTCTGCAACGCATCGGCGCTCTGGCATTAGCAGCTCCTACGGTGCCAGAGGCAGAGCGCCGTGAGATCATTGCCTCACGGTTGCCAGTGCAGAACTGGCCCCAAAGCCGGTTAGAGATCGTGGCTGTTGATGTGCAGAGCGGCGAGCGAACCGTTTTCACAAGGGATTCTGGGGTTGAGCTGGTTGACGCGGTGATGGCTAGTGGTGCATTGCCCTACGCGTATCCTCCTGCTCCCATCAATCAGCGTCGCTATATCGATGGCGGGTGCTACTCAATAGCCAATCTGGACCTGGCAGTTGGTTTCGATAAGGTTCTGGTACTCCAACCCGACCTCCCTCCATTCCCTTACCTGGAAAGCCTGGATGAGTAGAGAGAACGTTTGCAGGGTGAGGGAGCGCAACTTGAGGTGATTACGCCCGATGAGGCAATGAAGGCTGCCCTGGCCTCCGTTGGAGGCAACGCGCTTGATCCTTCTCTACGAGGTATCGCAGCCAACTTGGGTCGCGAGCAAAGTCGGCAAGAGGCGGCTCGTGTGGCTGCCCTGTGGCAATAGGTCTCTCCCTTAACGCAGGGCCTATAGGTCATTCCGAGTAGCTGCTCAGATGCCTTGCTCCCAAGCAATGGGAAAAGGAGCACCAACGAAGGCAGCTCGCTACTTGAGGCGTTGCGAGCTGCCTTGTTTGCGCATGGTGGAGAGGTAGCTGCGAAAGGTTCCCGAAATCTCTTGTGGCACGTCGATCATGCGCAGATCTCCTTCGACCAGATTGTTGGTGAAGGGAATGCGCAAATCATCTGATGAGCGAGAAGAAGGTATATATTTTTGGGCTCATAACATTTTTTCCTCCCATTTTTCCCGCTAAGACCAGATACCCGAAAATGAGCCAGGATGTTTCCCGCTAAGCCAAAACCGTGCGTTTCATTTATGGTTCTGAAGATTTTTGCTTCATTTCTCGCACATATCGGTACAATGTTGAGCGAGAGATCTCAAGCGTCAAGCAAATCTCTGAAATGGAATGGTTGGGATCAGCAAATAGGCGGCGCGCTAGGGTGACTTTTCCATTCGTGGTCAGTCTCTTTGGCCTTCCTCCAACACGTCCTCTTGGCCGCGCAGCAGCGAGGCCAGCATTGGTTCGCTCACGAATAAGATCACGCTCAAACTCAGCCAATGCTCCCATGAGATGGAAGATCAGCTTCCCGCCAGGCGTGGTCGTGCCGATCTTTTCGGTGAGGCTGATAAAATCGACTCCCTGATCTTTGAGGATGTTGAGCGTTTCGATAAGATCTTTGAGCGAGCGTCCCAGGCTGTCAAGTTTCCAGACAATCACTGTAGCACCTGGGCGGACAAACGCCAGCAGATCCTCTCATCCTTTTCGCTCAAACTTCGATCCCGTCATTTTGTCGCCGAAGTATTTTTTACATCCAGGTTCTTTCAAGGCATCTCTCTGTAATGCCTCATTTTGCTCTTGCTTGGAGACCCGAACCTTATCCAATCTTCATGACGCTCTCTCAGCTCTGCGGTTTGTGTCACTTACTCATGAAAGGTCGATAGTTTTGACATTTTGATTTTGATACGACTTTGGCACAAGTCAGCCATGCGTGCAAGTGTGAGCACAAGAGGAAGAGATCGTGTGTCAAAAAACCGGTCGGTTTCGAGATAAACCCATCAGGAGATCAGGAAAAACACGTTGAAGTGAGCATACTTGGGAACTCGTGATTCATTGCCCATCATGCACCTTGACACGGAAGCGCTCCTGTGATTATACTGAACAAAGTAACATATTTTGTTCAAAGTGTTCATTGCAAGATGAGAGGAAGAAGCCAATGCCCGACCATGATGAACGAGAGGCTCAGATTCTCCACGCGGCAACAGACGTTATTCTCCGTCAGGGATATGATAAGACCACGATGAACGATATCGCCGAGGAAGCTGGCGTCAGTCGAGGGACTGTCTACCTCTATTTCAAAGGAAAGGAGGAACTCTTTGAAGCCCTCTTGTATTGGGAATGGAGGCAGTACTCCCAAGTCTGGTTGGAAGCTCTTGAGTCCGACCCACGTGGCGGTACCATTGGAGGATTCTACCGAGCACTCTTTCGTGCCGTGGGCAGCCGTCCTCTGATGGCCTCCATCATGCGACGGGATCGGCGTGTCCTTGGCAATTATCTGCGCAAGCCAGACAATCTTGTGGCCAGGATAGAGTCTGGTTTGACCACCCTCGATTTGATCAAAGCGCTCCAGGCGCTTGGAGCGGTTCGCCAGGACCTTGATCCAGAGGTGACAGCGCACCTGCTCGAAACGCTCTCGTATGGACAGCTCACGATAGCAGACTTTCACTCACCTGATCAGTTTCCCCCCTTTCCTGTGGTTATGGAAGCTCTTGCCTCTATGCTGGATCGTTGGCTTTTGCCAGAAGATGGAGGCAACAGCGAGGCGGGCAAGCAGGTCTTTCGTCAGATGGCCGTTGCCACGAAGGAACAGCTTGAGCAGATGAGGCGGGCGCGTGGACAAGCAGAAGATGTGAAGGAATAGATGTACAAAAATCCACGTTCCCCAGTCCCAGCGGATAAAGAGAAGCTGCTCAAGCAAGAGCTGGATGGGTACAATAAATACGCACAAAAGGTGCATTATCGATTAGTGCCATATGTATGGTAAGAGTAGAAACAATTTCAGAAAGAAATAGAGCCATAGAAAGGAATGATCAGATATGCCAACAGCGATCTCCATATCCGGACTGATCAAATCATTTGGCCGGACGCGTGCCCTTGATGGCCTCAACCTCTCGGTTCGCACTGGTGAAGTCCACGGCTTCCTGGGTCCCAACGGGGCAGGGAAGACCACGACAATTCGTGTCCTGCTTGGCCTGTTGCGATCCGATGCTGGTGACGTGCTCCTGCTCGGAGGTGATCCCTGGCATGATGCCACTGCCCTCCACCGTCGCCTTGCCTATGTGCCTGGGGATGTCTCACTCTGGCCGAATTTGACCGGAGGTGAGATCATCGATCTGCTCGGCAAGCTGCGAGGTGGGATAGATCCGCGCCGACGCGTAGCGCTGTTAGAGCGCTTCGAGCTTGATCCGCGTAAGCAGAGTCGTGCCTACTCCAAAGGCAATCGGCAGAAAGTGGTGTTAATTGCTGCCCTGGCCTCTGATGTCGAGCTCCTCATCCTGGACGAACCCACATCGGGCCTTGATCCGTTAATGGAAGCCACATTTCGTGAGTGCATCGCCGAAGAAAAGGCCAGGGGACGCACCGTTTTGTTATCCAGCCATATCCTGGCTGAAGTCGAGGCGCTCTGTGACCGTATCAGCATTGTGCGTAACGGGCGCACGGTGGAAAGCGGCACGTTGGCTGAACTCCGTCACCTGACGCACACGGAGGTCTCTGCCGAAGTAACAGCGGTGCCGCCTACCCTGACAACACTGGAGGGCATACATCATCTCGACATCCAGGGAAACAGAGTGCGCTTCTCGGCTGACGCTAATGCATTAGGACAAGCACTTTCCCTGTTGACACATGCAGGCTTACACAGCTTAACTTGCCAGCCGCCGACTCTGGAAGAACTGTTTCTGCGGCACTATGAGACCAGAGAGCAGAGCAGGCAGGAGGTGGTGCGATGAAAGGTTTGGAAGGTACAGCAACGTTGACCCGTCTGGCGCTCCGGCGCGAGCGGGTGATGATCCCTGTATGGATGGTGCTGATCGTGGTGCTGGTGGTGGGCGTCGCCGTAAACTACCAACGACTATTCCCTACAGAATTGATGCGCGAGAATTTTGTAGCGGAGATGTCAAAAAATCTGGCGCTCATTGCCTTTAGCGGGCATATTGTCAGCGCGGATCTGGGTGCACTGATGGTTTTTAAGATTGGTGATAGTGCGTATGTCTTGCTTGCACTCATGGTGTTGTTGACCATTTTTCGGTACACCAGAACTGAAGAGGAGTCCGGGCGCCAGGATCTCCTGAGTGCTGGTGTCGTCGGACGATATGCGCCGCTGACTGCCAGCCTCATTGTGGCCTGCGGAGCCAGCTTGCTCACTGGCCTGCTTTGTGTACTTGGATTACTTGGCCTTGGCATCGATATGGTTGGATCTATCGCGTTTGGAGTGGCGCTGGCCGGAAATGGCCTGGTCTTTGCGGCAATAGCTGCCCTGGTGGCACAACTGAGCGAGAATACGCGCACGGCAATCGCCATTGGCGCTCTCGCTCTCATAGCTTCCTACCTGATTCGTTTTGTCGCCGATGCGATTGGTCAGCCCTGGCTGGAGTGGCTTTCGCCGAACGGATGGAGCCATCTGCTTGCGCCATTTGGGGACGAGCAATGGGG
Organism: Ktedonosporobacter rubrisoli; assembly: GCF_004208415.1. Taxonomy (GTDB): domain Bacteria; phylum Chloroflexota; class Ktedonobacteria; order Ktedonobacterales; family Ktedonobacteraceae; genus Ktedonosporobacter; species Ktedonosporobacter rubrisoli. Next base: position 3,160,133 of record NZ_CP035758.1, read on the forward strand.
GGCTGCTGGCCTGATGCTCGTTGCCACCATCATCGTCGAGGCTTTTGCCTATCTGCTGATAGCGCGCCGCGATCTTGGTTCTGGCTTGCTTGCTCCGCGCCCCGGTCCCGCTGGCTCTACTCGCTTGCGTAGCCCGTTGGCACTTGCCTGGCGCTTGCAGCGTGGTCCATTACTGGGGTGGGCCATCGCTTATAGCGTGATCGGAGCTGTGTGTGGCGCAGCCGCAGGTTCAATGCAGGAATTTATCCGAACCAGTTCCTTTGGGATGACATTTTTGATCCACTACAGTGGGAACCCTCATGCCAGCAGCGCAGACATCTTTCTGGAAATGATCGTGATTACCCTGGGGATGGTGTCAGTCTTCTACTCGGCCTTTGCGGTGCTACGACTGCGGAGCGAAGAAGTCGCTGGACATGCTGAACTGCTGCTCTCAACGACGGTCGGGCGCATACGCTGGATTGCTAGCCATCTTGTGAACGCACTCGTGGGAACCGTGATCATCCTGGCGGCAGGCGGGTTCTTCATGGGGCTGGTGCGCTGGCTCAGTAGCGGTGACGTTGCCGCATTCCCGCGCGTGTTCACTGGCGCACTGCTTCATGCCCCCGCCGCATGGGTCCTCATCGGAGCTGCGCTGCTCCTGTTTGGGATCGTCCCACGGTTTGCGGTAGCGATGACCTGGGTAGTGGTATTGTATGTACAATTGATTGGCGAAGTCCTCGGTCCGATCTTCCTGGGGCCAACGTATCGCTATTCGGTGATAAATGCACTCCAGCCCTTCCACTGGGTACCCAGAATCGCCTCGGGAGGCGTACTCACTGCCACACCGGAGCTTTTGCTCACGGGACTCTCCATCCTGCTGATTACCGCCGGACTGGTAACGTTCCAGCGCCGCAACGTTGGTAGCTAAGGCCAACGGCTGCAACTCGCGCGCAAGCCAGAGATACTCCTTCCATCCACAGTCACGGAAGTGGTATGTCTGGCGGATCTCATCCAGGTGCTCATAGAGCGTATGATCTCGATCTCCATACCGGGAAAAGGTGGAAGCAGGAACCTGCACTTGATCGGCGATCACTGCAAGAACGCGAGGAGGAACTCCTGCTAACTCCCTTAACGGACGCCCAGGGAAACGGAGTACAGCAAGCTGAACGGCAAACTCCAGGCGATTATGCTACCTCCTCCACTGATTAATCAGCTCAAGATCTTTTTGCGTCAAGATGTAGTGGTGAGCAATCTCCCGATCAGACAGATCAGCCGGAATCTGAGTAAGAACATCTCTCTGCTCTGGGGTCAAATAGGTTGGGCTTTTTGAAGTAAAAGGCATCGCATCCTCCACGTCCACGTTTTTTTCTCTTGTCTTTCGTATCATGTGGGCAAGATGATGTCAATGAAACCGATTTAGAACGGGACTGGAAGGCTATGTTATGAGCTTAGCGGGAAAAATGGGAGGAAAAATGTTATCACTCCTTTTTTGCCTTGACAGTCTAACTATAATAGGTTATTATCTATCTATATTAGATAAAAAGTTATCGAGAGAGCTTGTGAGATGTATGAAGCAAGAAAATTTCAAAATTGCCTCTTGTTTCTATGCTGGGTAGCGCGAGCTAAAAGGAGTGGCCGAGATGATTTTTAATAGTATCAAATATGTAAATATGGGGCTGGCTTTTTTGTTGGAGCTGGGAGTTCTAGTGGCTCTAGGCTACTGGGGATTTCAGGTTGGCCAGGGAATGCTCATGAAAATTCTGCCAGGGATAGGCCTTCCAGTCCTGGCTATTATCGTCTGGGGTATACTTGGTGCGCCAAAGTCAAGCTGGCAATTACAAGGCATCTGGTACCTGGCTCTGCAAGTAGTTTTCTTTGGTTCGGCTGCATTGGCGCTCTTTTCTGCTGGACGGCGTGATTTGGGAATAGCCTTCGCCCTGCTCTTTGTTCTTAATGTTGCGCTAACTCGTATTCTGGGGTGAAAGCATCTCTCTATGTCTATTTTTCTATTCTCTATCTTCAGTTCTATGCCTCTTGATAAAAAGCAGTGCAGAGAATATACGCATGAACGTTTCCAGATACGCTAAGGCGAAGGCTATTATGCAACCCTGGTAGAGATTCAACCTGTCATGCTGTGCGGATAAAGCCTCTGGTCTAGAGTGGTCAGTAGCGGGTGGTCGATTGAGAAGACGATGGAGTCTGCGGTTTGTTCCTCTTCTAAGGATCAGCTGATAAACAAGGACCGATCCTGTCCTTCTTCCAGGGTATACTCTGAGTAATGGAAAAGTAAAGAGGAATGAAAGAGGAAAAATCAAATGCAAACTGCACCTGAGGCTGCTGTAATGCAGGATAAGCCATTAATGCGGGGATTTGGGCTTATTGCAGTAATCAGTGCCTTGATGCTGACACTCTTATTGGAGGCCCTGGATCAGACAATTGTAGGCACCGCCATGCCCCGTATTATTGCAGAGCTACATGGGCTAGATCGCTATACCTGGGTAGTGACGGCCTATATACTTGCCTCGATGACCATGATCCCGATAGTTGGTAAGCTCTCCGATCAGTTTGGGCGCAAATGGTTTTTGCTAGGCGGCACTGCCCTCTTCCTGCTTGGTTCGGGTCTGGCCGGGGCATCCCAGAGCATGGATCAGCTGATCATCTTTCGGGCCTTACAGGGATTGGGAGCAGGCATTGGCATGGCTTTAGTCGCGACAGTCTTCGCCGAGCTCTTCCCGCCTGCTGAGAGGGCAAAATGGGGAAGCCTATTTGGCATTGTCTATGGTTTCTCGAATCTCTTTGGTCCGGCAATTGGCGGCTGGCTGACTGAGCATGGCCCGCTGCTTAGCCGCCTGATCACCGAGAACGGTCGCTGGCGCTGGGTCTTCTATATTAACATACCGGTTGGTCTCCTGGCTCTGGTTGCGCTTCTATTCTTTTTACCGGCTAATCTCTCATTGCGCAGTGGAGCTGTGAATAAAGCACAAACTAAGACTGCTCGCATCGATTTTCTTGGGGCCTTTCTCTCGGCCATAGCAACCATCTCCTTAATGCTTGGCCTGAGCTGGGGGAGCACGCAGATCTCAGCCTGGGGCTCGCCACAGGTGCTCGCCCTGCTTGGAGCCGGTGTTGTGCTGTTTGTCCTATTCTTGCTGGTTGAGCGTAAAGCCGCCGAACCCATCTTGCCATTGGATCTCTTCAGCAATCAGGTCTTCAGTGCTGCGGCGTTGCTCTCGGTGCTGCAGATGATGGTTCTATTGGGGCTCTCGCTGTACTTACCACTCTTCTTTCAAGGGGTGCTGGGTATTTCACCTACCGAGGCAGGCCTGGTGATGACCCCGCTCTCGATAAGCATGGTCGTAGGGGCAACTGTAGCTGGTCCCATTGTGGGCATACTCAAGCGCTATCAGCTCATCGCCATCCTGGGAGCCGTATTGATGGTCGTAGGTACCTTCTTGATCACGCTGCTTAAGCCAGAGAGCGGCCTGCTGCCGTCTATCCTGTTTATGATTGTGGTGGGTATTGGTACTGGTACCTTCTTCTCTATACCGATGTTGGCAGCGCAAAACGCCTTGCCGCTCAATCGGCTGGGGATTAGCACTGCGGCAACGCGCTATCTAGGGCAGGTAGGTGCTACCCTGGGTATCGCAGTTGTTGGTACTGTCGTGAGCAGCTCAGCATCTGGGGATGTGATGAGCCATCTACCGAGCAGCGTAGCCGAAAAATTATCATTTGCCGGAGCGCTGCAGCATGGCTTTGTAGCGGTTCTGATCTTTGCGGTCATTGCTCTGCTTGCCACATTTTTCCTGAAAGATGTGCCCTTTGTGGTACGGCAAGGAAATGAGGAGATGGAGGTAACTGCCAATGACGAGATTGATAAAGAGCTGATTCATAGCTAGCATTTTACCTACTGAAGATGAAGGAGCTGCCAGGTGCGTTGGTAGCTCCTTCGTTTTGTGGCCCATCGTCAATTTTTTAGGAACTAGAAGTAATGTTCAGCTCAAATCGGAAGGATTAGAGATCGGCCCCATCATTAGCCTGAACAAACTTAGGCAAGAGCGTGGCCAGCTGTTCAGCGTTAGGTGTACCTAGCCCCGTGGGAGCGTCCCAGCCCTGAGCAGCCGGGAAGCCGTCGACTGTGACAATATTGCCGTTACCATCCTGGAAGGCGAATGTATTGTTGCCAGCTGTTATATCATGGAAAGCCTGTTTAGAGGCTGCGTTCTGGCCGAGGCGGTAGAGGGCGCTATTTAAGAAGCCCAAACGTCCTCCGGAAGCCTGGTCAAAGAGGGCAGTCATCGCGGCTGCCACTGGAGCTCCTAAGCTTGTGCCTCCGATAGGGATAAGCATGGTTTTTCCTGGCTCAAGAGAGCTGGTAACGACAGGAACGCCAGTTAACGGATCAGCATCAAGAGCGATATCGGAGATGCCACGTCCATTCTGATTGACGATCTGCTGTTGATAAGCAGGGAGCTTAAAGATCTGGCTCACACCACCACCTGTTGCTCCTGCCCCGTTTTCCGACTCATTCCAGACCGTCTCCTTGAGATAAGCCCCCGACCTGGCCAAGGAAAGCGTTGTGCCACCGACCCCCGTAACCAGTGGATCGCTGGCTGGATAGTTAACGCCCTGGGCAAGTGTTACGACCTGGCCTTGTTTATCGCATTGCAAGGCGGCGGCTCCAGAATCGCCGACCGAAGCAAATACCGACTGTTGCTGTGCTCTGGCCTGCTGGAAGACCTGATGTTCGGCCTGAATAAAATTCCGACTCAGGCAGGATTCGCCAGCCCCGAAGCTTTGCGAGATGACGCTTCCCATGTTATGTTTAACGGCGTAACCCGTGGCCTGGAGCAGTGCCTGTAATTGATCCTGGATGGTGCCTCCCTTCACATTGCCTAGAAGCAAGTTGATAGTAGCGTCCGGGGCGATGGCATGCGCCCATTCAACATCCAGCGCGATCTCGCCGGCGAAGGCTGTCTGGACTGGATCTTTTGGGTTAAAAGGTGTCACGCCGAATGGGGCGATAATATTGAGCTGAGGATCATTCAGACCAAATAGCGTATCGAAGAGATGCAGATCCTGGCGCACCGTTGGCGATTGGAAGGCATCGATGATCGTAATGATCCTACCCTTTCCCGTAATACCTGCCTTGAGCAGCGGTGTCACGCCATAGGCCTGACGAATCTGCTGAGGAGTATAGCAGAGAGGACGGGTGCGCTGGTTCAAACATGATAATGCCCCTTTCCCTGACTTCATAGTCACAGCCATTTTATACATGGGGTGCATTGGCAAGACGCTGATCTGCATGCGTGCGGCCGCGCTGTGGGCGTGTGCCTGCAGATGAGGCCGGAACAGAGCACTCGCCGCAAGCACGCTAATTAGCAATATGAAGATGCTTGCAGAGCCAAGAATGATATAGATGTGGCGTTGTTGTTTCACGACAGGTTTCTCCTAAATCTAAAAGACGCTCCCTTTTTGGGCGAGTTTTTAGAGATGCAGCTTCCTCTAAATTACACACCCTTTTCAGGCTAGTTTTGCAGAGATGTCCCTTTTGGCTGCTATCTATTCAGGAGGGTACTATGAGAAGTGGAAGTTTTCAGGACAGAAGAGTATTGTAGTAGAAAAGTACCGAACCAGGTGGAGAAAGTGTAGCTGCTCAATCGCGACTGTCGCTGCCTCATGTGTTACCCAACAAGCGGTCCGGGCTCCTGGATGCGAGCCTGTTTCTTGCAGTGATCTTCTCTCTTTGCTATACTGCTCCTTGAGCAGATGTTGGGTAACCAGAGGTCTGAACAGGAGAGAACCGTGCCTAAGGAGATGCCTGTTGCTTTGATCTGGAGTGCGCAGCGACAGCGCTATGAAGTTCGCGAACCAGGCAAGAGCACACGTCATCCACTCACTCAGGATGATGTTCAGTGGCAGGCCTGGCTTGCAGCCTGCTCCTCAATGACCTGGCTACTTTACCACATCGAACCGTGCTGGGGCTGGAAGATTATCACGTGATTAGCAGCCAGCAGATTCAGCAAAGCTTCCAGGGCTTGCTGAATCATCTCCCTCTTACTCTGCGCCTGGTCCTGATCAGCAGACATGACCCTTCGCTTCCTCTGGCCCTGTTAGTGCAACGAGGCTGGGAATAAACCAGAAGCCATCGATAAGGCCTTGCCATCGATTACGAATAAAATTCACAAGCATAGCGGTTCTCAAATATATTATAGTATTTATTGTGCAATTTGCTGGGATGCTGCACCATAGCTAGCCCCACGCCACCGTAAATATACGTAATCTGCTTGTGATGGTCAATCGCTTAAAATTGCAGAAATGAAGTATAGGAAGCAATGCTGACTATTGATTTTATTTTGAAATGTGTAGTATGGGAGCTCCTTTATGTTCCTGCTTAGGGAGTTAGCTTTTTTTATTGCGATAATGGTATAATTGGAGAAAAGCATTAAAAATAATTAGAGAAGAGAAGAAGCGCATGAACCGATCAGGAACAAATCCTTGGCACCTGGTAGAAGATTTCCCTATAGGAATAAATTTTTGTGTCTGGATCTTGCAAAAAGATGGTTTAGCAGTTTCTCCGTTTGATCAGCATCCTGCTGGCGATGGCTCATTACAAGCAGCAGGCTTAGATGCAAGGCTATGGTTTTTGTGGTTCATTGAAGCTGTGATTGGACAAAGAGCACCGGCTAATCCCTCACTTGCGAGAATTGGAACCCCAGTGCTCCAACAGCGCCTACAAGATCTTTGGGGGCAGTATCTTCCGTGGGCAAATAAGTGGCACAGAGCATCTACCAAGAGACTTGTAGAGAACTTTTCTCAGCCCGAGGAGCATCTTAGGCTTTGGGAAAGCCTGCTCCCCTTTCAACAAAGCTTGCCAGAGATGCGCATCTATTACGTTGATTATCCATGCGTCGTCTCTTTTGTCGTTCCTCCGGTTTCTGCTGTCCTTGGCTTCAATGAAGGAGCCACAAGTGCTGAGATTAGCAGATATATTCTCCAGGCTGCGAAAAAGCTTTCAGAAGCTAGAGGATAGTATAGCTTATCTTCGTCATATTTGAGAAATAAACTAACTTCTTTTTAAAGAAGGATGTAGAGTATATAATAAATGCTCGGGCAACCTTTAGGGCCGCCCGAGATAGTGCTGTGTATTTTCGTTCCTCCTTCGCTGTTAGCAGATCTAGCCTGATCTGATCTCGGCTAGCTTTCCCCTCCTATCTTTTCTGTAGCAACCTGGGCGAAGTTGAGCGCAGCTACCAGAGAGACGCCGCCGAGAATGTTGCCGATCAGCGTGGGCAGCATAAAGCCAACCAGGTAAGTGAGCCAGGAGATCGCGCCTATATTTACCAGGTAGAGCACATCGACTGAACCTGCGATGATATGTGCGAAGCCGCCGAGAGAAACTATATAGGTGATCAGAATGATCACGTGAAACTTGGTGTCACCAACGGCGGGCAATAGCCAGACCATAAGTGCGATCAGCCACCCAGCAAAGATCCCGCGCAGGACCGTAAGGCCGAAATCGCCACGTAGAGAATGGTGCGATATTTCTGCGAAAGAGCGTTGAAGCTCTGGCTGAAAGAGATTGGTGTGGGAAATCGCCCAGGCGAAGATCAGCGCTCCTACGAGATTAGCGATAAGCACTACAAGCCAGAGCCTGGCCACCTTCCATAAGGTCTGACGATTAAAGTTAGCTAGCAGCGGCAAGATAGCCGTAAGCGTATTTTCAGTGAAAAGCTGCTTGCGCCCCAAGATTACGATAAGGAAACCAACACTATATCCGAGATTGTCAAGCAGAGGTGTCCAGAGGGCATGTGCGGGTAGGTAGGTATGCAGCAGCCCTTGAGTGACGAGGGAGAAACCCATAGAAAGCCCGGCTCCAAGCCCGGATACGGCAAGTGCAATAGGCGAACGGCGTAGTTCCCGCTCCCCATTTTCACGAATAGCCTCGTGAATTACGATGGCGCTAATGCTTTTACGTCTAATAACCTCCTTGCGTTCCCCAAGATTTAAGGGTGGCACGACATTGGAAGTTGCTAGATTGGGCTCGGGAGTCTCCTTAAACCGTTCTGTCGTGCGCACCGTTCTGCGCTCATCATCCATATACACTCCTCTCTTGATAAAGGCGGGAAGCGAGGATATCTAGCACTTTTCTCACGGACAGCTTGAGAGTGCATGATCCCTATATTTTAAATTTTGTAATATGTGTGACTTTAGGCTAGCTTATGTACCTGCCTTCCTTGCTAGCAAGACTCTTGTATAGAGAACTCCTGGTAATGGGAATGTTTAGCTCTGGCATATTAAGCTTGACGTGTGAGGTTTTCGGCCATATACTTTCCCTGCCAGGAAATAACAAGGATTTGTAAAGCCTTCCTGGACCTGGCTTGCGGCCCGGAAATGGATACAGGAATGATGTACATTTCTGATAGCTTTCGTTTACACGGGATACATTTCTAAAAGGTTTCATTTTTCGCATAATGTGTGGATGGAGAATTTATTATCGGCTTATGAAGATATTGCTTTCAGCTTAGACTATCAGAATATAAGGGCACGCAAAGAATAGGTAAGAAGAGAATATTGCTGTGTAGAAAGGTTCTTAAGGATGGTATATACAGGTCCGCAACCAGGCTCTTCGGAACAGATAAGCGCTATTGTTGAGGAGCTACGTGGATTATATCCACAGGCGCGCTATGAACTAAATTTTACAACGCCGCTTGAACTATTGGTTGCTACTATTCTGGCGGCCCAGTGTACTGATGAGCGGGTGAATGCGGTGACTCCGCAACTCTTTGCGAAATATCGCAGCGCTCAGGATTATGCGCAGGTTGGCCAGGAGGAGCTAGAGCAGGATGTGAAGTCAACTGGCTTTTATCGCAACAAGGCAAAGACTCTGCGTGCTGTTTGCCAGTACCTGGTGGATCATTACCATGGCGAGGTACCACAGAGTATTGATGAGCTTGTGAAGCTGCCGGGAGTAGCGCGCAAGACTGCGAATGTAGTGCTTGTAAATGCCTTTGGCGTGACTGAGGGCTTTATTGTAGATACCCATGTAGGGCGCGTGAGTAAGCGGCTGGGATGGACACAACACGAGGATGCGGCGCGTGCTGAGCAAGAGCTGATGCGCCTTATTCCGCGCTCCGAATGGTCGAGCCTCCCGCATCGTATGATTTACCATGGACGGGCTACATGCGCGGCCCGTAAGCCGCGTTGCACCTCATGTACCCTGGTAGCATACTGCCCATCGGCCATTATCTGATAATCAGCTGTAGAGAAAATTGATAAAGCGGGTATGCCATAGAGGATTTGTGGCATACCCTGACTGAGCTTGATGCATTGTGCGTAGCGGAGCAAGGTTTTAAGCCTCTTGCCAGGAAAAACCCCTGGCATCGAAACCCGGTTCTGACGAAACTGGAGGTAAAGATACAAGTTTGAAGTTCTTCCTCTTTTATGCCCCCTCAGAGGATTGATCCCTTGCGGTTCCCCTGGCTTGCTGGCCCTCCGATCGGAGCTTGCTAATGATCTCCTCATTGTGTTGTCCTAATGCTGGTGGAGGAGTTGTTACTTGCGCTGGGGTCAGACTAAAGTTTGCCGCAGGGCCAACCAGTGAAATCTCGCCGGCGGTGGGATGCATGACCTTGACAACTTGTTGTGAATGGATGACCTGGGGATCACGAAATACCTGATCCATACGATTAACAGGCGCTACCGCGACACCAGCGGTGGCCAGGCGCTGCTCCCAGGCTGCTACAGTCTCGGTCTGTAACACGGCCTCGATGAGGGGAAGCAAGCTTTCGCGATTGTGAACGCGATCTGCATTAGTGAGGAAACGCGGGTCTGTGCTCCATTCTGGGTGTCCGATGGCTTCACAGAAGTTAGCATAGAGCTTATCGTTGGCGGCCCCAACCATGAGATAGCCGTCGCTGGCCCGAAAGACCTGGTAGGGAACAATAGAGCCGTGAGCACTTCCTTTAGGCGTAGGGATCTCGCCGCCAATGAGATAGCTGCTGGCAGCATTAATCAAAGATGCTAGCTCAGCACTGAGCAAGGAGACATCGATACGCTGGCCCTGCCCTGACTTTTCACGATGATAGAGGGCAGCCAGAATGCCCGAGAACGCGTAGAGCCCGGTGATAACGTCAGTAAGGGCAACGCCAGTCTTCACAGGTGGTTCTCCAGGGGTGCCGGTAATTCCCATTAGACCACCCATGGCAGAGACAATCACATCGTAGCCAGCGCGATCTTTATAGGGACCACTGCGGCCATAGCCAGAAATAGAGCAGTATATCAAGCCCGGGTGGCGCTCACGCCAGTCTTCATAGCCCAGGCCAAAGCGTTCCATAACCCCCGAGCGAAAATTCTCAATCACAATATCGCTCTGGCTGACTAACTGGTGGGCGATCTCCAGCCCTTCATCGGTGCGTAGATCCAGGCACACACTTTTCTTATTGCGGTTGACGCTTAGAAAATAGGTACTTTCATCTTCCACAAAAGGAGGTCCCCAACTTCGCGTATCGTCTCCCTGTGGAGGCTCGACTTTAATAATTTCTGCCCCAAGATCGCCTAGAAGCATGGTACAATAAGGGCCAGCAACCACACGCGTAAAATCGGCGACACGAATACCTGAAAGTGTACCCATAAGTTTATCTCTCCAATCGAATGACCATCCAGAGGTTTGGCGCTAAAATATTCTATGATATTTTCTTATTCTACTAGACATCAACTCAAAGGTATACATACCATCACCTCCAGCTTCTCAGCGGGCTTGTGCAACTCCTCTTGTTCCAAGGGCAAGGGCGTGAGAGCACCCTTGACAGCAGCGAACTGAGTAGGATGGGTCAAGCAGGCGGCTAAGTTTTCCACAGCGTTTTGTTGCATGCCAGGTAAGACGTGAGCATACAGGCGCAAGGTTATGGAGATATCGCTGTGACCTAAGAGTTCCTGCACCACTTTGGGGTGGCCGCCTCACGCCAGGAGCATCGTGGCCACAGAGTGACGCAGATCATGGAAGGTCACCTCTGGCAACCCTGCTTTGACCAACAGCTGGCGAAAATGCTGGTAGAGCAGATGGTTGGCTGTGAGGGGTGTTCCTTTGCGGGTACAGAAGATCAGATTCTGCTCCTGCCAGCCTTGCCCTGCTCGTCGTTGTTCCTCCTCTTGTCGGTCTCGAAAAGCTGGCGAGAGATTTCTCAGCAATTTGCCCCTATACTGGACGTGCCTACGGAGGCAATTGTGCAAGCCCTTCAAGAAAGCCGTCTCGCGTATAAACGCGAGATTGAAAATGATGTCGAGAAACAGCGAAGAGACAGTCTTGAGCCATTTGAAACACGACAGGAGACGGTAGAAAGCGCATTAAAAGTACTGAACCGAGAGAGGAAAGATGTAGCAGCGGAAATGGTACATGCATTCGAGACTCTCCACCACTCGTATCGTCAGCTCACTCCTCATGCTCTGGAGCTATTAGAGGGACTCCGATCCGCACTTGAGCAGCTCCATGTTAGCGCTCACGAAGCATGGATGATCGGCGATGACCTTGTGCGCCTGCTATATCGCGCACAAGGTGTCGGCATCTTTGCTGTCTGGTATGACCCTGCTCAACGAGGAATTCCAGACGCCATATGCCCTGACTGGATTATTCACGATTTTTTAGAAGTGTGTGACGCGCTCAATCTCTGAGCTGTAAAAGACGTAGTTGTTCATCAAGAGCTCGGAGAGAAGCTGCGTCCTCATAGGATAGTAGTAGACCTCTCAGAGAACTTGCCGATAGTTGTGTAAGGAAAAGGCTTTTCAAAGAAGGATTTTTGAGATACTACTACAGGCATAGACTGTTCCTTAATGAATTTCTGGCAATTTCACCAAAAGGAGGGTGTTATGCCTATACCCAAGAAAAAGCCCACTACATCGATCTCTGAAGATGCAACATAGAAGTCATCGCCACACGTGCTGCCAGAACAAGAGGAACTTCGGGCGTATCTGCGCCGAATCGCGCGCTGCGCCATCCAAGTCTTGCTTGAACAAGTGATGCGTGAAGAGCTAGAGCAGTGCATTGGCGCGTCATGGGGAGAGTGCACTCCGACACGCCGTGGCTCTCGAAAAGATTCTTACATGCGCGATTTGGTCACTCCAACCGGACGCATTGAGGATTTGAAAGTGCCCGGAGATCGTGATGGACCCACGAATTGTACAATGCGATTATAGGGAGTAGTGAACCGGTCTAAAAATCTACGTTGGCAATCTTTCCTTGAGGTTTCGTCGCGAATTGGGTATACTCCCTGTTAGGGAACTGTTAGGAGCGTACCCTAACCCCTTCCATCCTCCCACGAAAGCTTTTTGGCATGAAGAAGTCACCAACTACGAGCGGAGTTGTTCAAGACGGAATACTTGTTTACGAGCAAGACGGACAGAAAGTGATGGTCGCCGTCGATGAGCCTTCCTGGTATACCTGGCTAGAAACCGCGATGAGCTTCACGTTTGTCTGTACAGAGGGAACGTTCACCGCACAGAAGGCTCGTGCTGGAAATCGGCGTGGGGGCTGGTACTGGCGTGCCTATCGCCGAAAGCAGGGTCGGCTCTTGCGCTCTTATCTGGGCAAATCTGCCAATTTGACGCTCTCCCGTCTCCGTGAGATTGCTCATCATCTTGCGATGCGTTCTGAGGATACTTCGATGAGGAAAGGGGTGCCGGGGCAAGGGCATGGAATGCTGCAAATCCCCATCTCGTCTGGCGCTCCTGCTCTGCTTCCGAGCACGAAATTCACGCTTCCGTGCCTCCCTCTCCAGCACATTGCGCGTCCCCATCTGGTTGCACAACTTGAACGAGGAGCACGACAAGGCGTTGCCATCATCTGCGCGCCAGCAGGATCTGGCAAGACAACCCTGCTCGTAGAATGGGCTACCAGCACTGCGTTGCCGGTGGTCTGGATTTCCCTGGACGTGGTGGACAATGATCCTTCACGCTTTCTCACTTCTCTACGAGCCGCTCTGCTATGCTTCATCAGACACAGTGACACGGCGGGGAACTATCAGTTCACCCAGGCGGATGACGACGAGAGGATGCTTACCAGTTTCCTCAACGACCTTGCCTCTTTGCTCCAGCAGGAGGTCGTCGTGATCCTGGACGACTACCATCTCATTACCGAAAAAAGGGTTCACACCGCACTTCACTTCCTGCTCACTCATCGGCCTGCTCACTTGCATCTGATCATCGGGACACGTGCCGATCCACCCGTGGCCCTCTCCCGCTTACGTACACATGGGCAACTGAGTGAGGTACGTACAGAAGCGTTACGTTTCGTTTCCAGCGAGATTGCTTCCCTTGGAAGTTTGATGGGAATTACGCTCTCCGAAGAAGTGAGGAGTTTGTTGGCGCAACGCACCGAGGGCTGGATTGCTGGCGTTCAGTTGCTGCTGCTTGCATTGCGTGGACAAGCCGACACCACCGCGTTTCTGCGAACGTTGCGTGGTACGCACCAATTTCTCCTTGAATATGTGAGTGAAGAAGTGTTAGCTGGCTTGCCTCTCGCGATGCAAACCTTTTTACGACGAACGAGTCTTCTGGAACGAATGACCGGACCGCTCTGTGAGGCTGTCACGGGTCAGCGAGAAGGACATGTGCTCCTAGCGCAATTACGGCGCGCCAATCTCTTTGTGAGCGTCCTCGATGAAACGGAAACCTGGTATCGCTATCATCCCATGTTTTCCCAAGTGCTCCGTGCGCAGCTCCACAGGAGCGAGCCGAACCTGATCTCGGAGCTCTATGGCCGGGCCAGTTGCTGGCATGAAGAGCATGGTGATGTGGAGGAAGCATGTGAATATGCTTTCCTGGCTGGCGATCTCTCCTCTGCGGCAAGCCTGCTGGCAACAGTTTTGATTCCTCTGGTAGAGCAAGGAAAGCTGGACCGGCTGAACCAGTGGTTGAATCTGCTCCCCCCAACGCTCGTTGCAGCATCTCAAGAGCTTTGTGTTGCCTCAATCTGGATGCAAACCTGGCGACATCCAAGGAACAAAAATACTCCAGAAATCGTCGAGCCAATGGTTGCGCACATGGAACGGCTTGTGCAGGCACAACCCTGGGCCACGACGGCTCCGTGGGTGGAACTCCAGAGTGAGCTCAGGTTGGTTCATGCGCTCAGAGCGTTTTCCCACCACGATCTGGTGCGCACGATCACGCTGGTTCACGAGACGTTGCGCCTCCTCTCTGCACAGAGGACCGCTTTGAGTCAGTTCATTTCCTTTCGCTTACGGCTGATCCTCAGTGCCGCCTATCGTGCGAGCGGAGAATTGATTGCTTATGAGCAGATCCTCCTTGACATTGCTGTGCCTCAGCCAACCGAGACCTATCATCCAATGAGCCTGATAGCGGTGTGGAGTCTGGCCGAGCTGTACGAAGCGCAAGGAAAGTTACGCAAGACAGAACAGCTTTTTGAGCGCATTTCTGATGCGTTCAGGTCATACCCCAACCTCTCACCCGTGCTCTTCGCCCCTATGTATGTGAGCAAGGCCGCGCTGTTGTACGAATGGAATCGGGTACCTGAAGCTCAGAGCTGCGTACAACAGGCGTTAGCCATCGCGCAGGGGACGGATCTCCTGGCAGCATATTCCTCTCTTGGCCTCTGGATGCAGGCTCGCATTGAACTGATACAAGGCCAGACTGAGACGGCGCGATCCTTCCTTCAACAGCAATGGCCGTCAGTGGATCAGTCGTGGTCTGTTGGGTTAGAAAAGAGGTATCTGGCCGCCATCGCTGCACGTCTTGCCCTTGCCTGTGACGATGTAAAAGGAGCGCTCCATTGGGTAGCTACCTGCGGTATACGCTTTGATGATCAACTCGCCATGCCACCGGAAAATCAATGCATGTTTCTGTATCTGACGCTGGCCCGTGCCTTGATTGCACAGGGACGCCTCCAAGCGAACGGATCACCGCTCTCACAAGCGCTCCACCTTCTGGCGCATTTACAGGATCTGGCTGCACGGATGAATTTCAAGCGCTGGTTCATTGAAATTCAGATGCTCACTGTTCTGGCATTACAAGCACAAGGAAAAACGAAGCAAGCATTGACCACACTCGGATCGGTCCTAGCCTTAGCCGAGCCAGAAGGGTATGTACGTCTCTTCGTTGACGAAGGAGAGGTGATAGCGTCCCTGTTGTTACAGATCTCCACATCTCCCACCGCCTCGTCTGGGTATATCCAGCAGATCCTAGCTGCCATTCCAGCCAAGCGTCCTGCCCTACCCACTCCACCATTCCATCAACCGCTCATTGATCCTCTGAGTGTGCGTGAGCGAGAAGTTCTTTCCCTGCTGGCACATGGCGCTTCCAACCAGCAGATAGCGGATCACCTGGTGATCAGCCTTAACACAGCCAAACGTCATGTCAAGCATATTCTTGCGAAACTCGCCGTGACTAATCGTACTCAGGCAGTCGTACGTGCCCGCGAACTCCACCTGCTCTAATCACTGCTGGAATACTCCCTGCAATGCTCCTTTGTGAGCAAGACGTAAAGCTTTTGTCGCGCTACACTGGAACACACGCAGAAAGACGCTTACTGCAGAGGAGGAGTGAAACAATCTCCGCAAGGTTGGCTTAAAGATCTTCCTGGTGGAAACGAACCTCCGCCTGCAAGCCGAGATCGCAAGATGGCGCATTTCTGCCGAAAACGAAAGAAAACAATGGAGGTACAACTCATGGCAAGGCAGTTCTCCGATAAGGAGGCAGTCACAAGAAATGAACCAGAAGACCCTTCAAACAGAGAAAGCGGTCGAGCGTTCACCCCACTCGACGTGCTTGTTGTAGGTGCTGGACCTACCGGCTTGGTAATGGCAAGTGAACTCCTCCGACGAGGGATTTCCTGCCGTCTTATCGACCAGAAAGATGGACCGTCAACGACTTCACGAGCATTAGGCATGCAATCGCGAACTTTGGAACTCTTTGAGCAGATGGGCATCATTACGCCCATCCTTGAGCACGCCCTCAAGCTCTGGGAAACGTATGTCTATGGTCCTGATGGAAAGCTTCAGATGCGCATGAATTGGCAGGCACTTCCCCAGGTGCCTTATCCTTATCAATTAGTCGTCGCACAAGCTCATAGCGAAAGTGTTTTGCGTGAGTATCTGAAAGAGCAAGGAGGGCAGGTGGAGTGGCAACGAGAATTGGTTGAGTTGTCTCAGGATGAACAAGAGGTGACCGCGCGAGTGAAGAGTGAGAATGGAACAACCTTTGAAGTCATCCATGCACGGTATGTGATTGGCTGTGACGGGGCGCACAGTTTTGTGCGGAAAAGCCAGGGGATTTCTTTTGAAGGGTCTGTTATGGAAGCAGACTTCTGGTTGGCAGATGCGCAATTGAAGTGGGAAAGGCCCCAAAGGCATGCCTATGTCTGGAGTCACCAGGAGGGATTATTCTCGGTAATGCCGTTACCGTTCGATCAGCAATGGCGACTCTTTGCCCATATTCCTCGACGAAGCGAAGCACCTGAAGAAGTCACGTTGGAACGCTTCCGGGAAGTGTTCACCCGGCGCACTGGTGAGCTGGGCACCGTCATCTGTAAGGCCACCTGGCTCTCAAACTTTCATATCCATCAGCGTATGGTCACCAGATATCGCCAGGGAAGAGTGTTTCTGGCGGGTGATGCAGCCCACATTCATAGCCCTACAGGTGGACAAGGGTTGAATACAGGGATTCAGGACGCGTACAACCTGGCCTGGAAGCTGGCTCTGGTGCTAGGTAAGCAGGGCAAAGAGAGCTTGTTGGAGACCTACGAGTCCGAGCGGCTTCCAGTGGCCCAGAGTGTTCTGAAAGCAACGGGCGCAGGCACTGCCCTTCAATATGCGCAACATCCCGTTGTCAAAAAGGTAGTCAGTCCTCTGCTCAGTCGCCTCATCCAACTCCCAGCAATACAGAGGAAAATCGCGCTTGCGTCCTCTGAACTGCTGATCAATTATCGTCCTTCACCGCTCTCTCATGGCAGAGAGCAGCGACCCCCTTCTGGAGGAAAGAGATGGCAGAAACCTGTCAGCCTCCGAAAAGTGCAGGCAGGAGATCGTGCCCCCCAGGCAACGTTTCTGGATGCCAGCTCACAGACGCCGAGGACCGTGTTTCAGTTGTTCCAGCAGGGCGTGATCCATCTGCTGCTGTTTACCGGGCTCCACGTCCGAATCTCCGAAACGGTTCGCACAACGGCACTGGCAAGGCTGGTGTGTGCACAATGGCATGACCTCATCGTGCCCCATCTTGTTTTTGCAGGAAAAGAACAACCTTCCTGGCTGCAATGGAGTGGATCCCTCTTGCTCGATGTCGATCATGAGGTGCACAGCGCCTATGGCATGCAGGCACCAGCTCTCTGCTTGCTGCGGCCAGATGGCTATATTGGTATGATCAGCAAAAGGTTCGATGAATACACCTTGTTTGAATACCTGCGCACCTTCTTTGTCACTCAGAGACTATAGACCGTTCTTACTTTTGTCCACACATCAGTGGCGCTATTCCGAATCGCGTGTAAGGAAGAGGCTTTTCAAAGAGGGGCTTTTGAGGTGATACTCCAGGCATATTGCCAGAGCAGCCAGTCGCCTCAATCATAGGCTGACTAAACAATTCGAGACCTGGCGAGAGCGTCCTCTTCTGGCTCATTCCCGGAATTTGTCCCTCGATGGCATCCATTTTACCGTTGGGCATGGAACCCAAACCGATTCAACCATCATCTCACTGCCTTTGCAGTGGACCTGGAAGGCAGCAAGGATGTGCTGACCTGGCGGGCCTGTGTCGAAGAAGACAAGGATGGGTGGAATTGCCTGCTCCAAGATGTGCGCCAGCGTAGTGCCACATCCATGGATCTGATCGTCACTGATGGGCATGAGGGCATCCTCGCCGCTGTCGTCTTAGCCCTCTTTCCAGCGACGCTGAGGCAACGCTGTCACGTGCAGAAACAGCGCAATGTGCTCAATGCTATTGCCTATCGAGGGCGCAAAGAGGTTGGTGCGCAATGATCTACTATCTTTAAGATGGAAAAGAAAGAGGAGGCATGGCTCAATCTGGCCGCTTTCAAAGCGAAGGACCAAAAGCGCTCTCCCGAAGCGATCCGAAGCCTGTGCGAAGATGAATAGCCTACCTGAAAGCGTTCGGGAAGCGGTTCGAGATTACTTGCTGCAAAAGCTGCAAAGTTCGTTGGTATGGTATGGATGTTCCCAAGACATACAGCGAATTTACAAACCTTTTCGACCTGTTCAAAAGCTTTGGCCTGCTCCATACTGATCAGACTTTTTATGAGTGGGGCATTTCTAGAAGATTGCATCAAGCCTGAATGGTCTTCTGGGCAATCTGAGAAACACCAATCTGCAGCTCGCACAGGCAGCGATATTATTCCTATTGCTTGGTACCGCTGCCTCTGGATTAGCACTTGTGCTGGGAATAGCCGGGATAGCCGCGAATATCTTTGGGATTGCCTTCTTGCCTTTGTTAGGGATAGCCACCGGGTTAGTTGTAGCCATTGCAGGAATTGCTGCCGGTGGGACGCTGGTTGCCGCCAATTGGGGAGAGATTGCTCCTGTTATCCAGCCCGTGCTCAAATTTTTCCAGCAGCTCGTCTCCTTTATAGGTGGTAAGGTAGCTCAGGCATGGCAAATTGGAGACAAAATTTTTCAGACCATTCACTCGCTCAGCCCAGAGCTTGCTGATTTTCTCAATCCAATGCATGCCCTCAAGCAGGCCTGGGACGACCTCTCAAAAGCACTTCAAACGGCAACGCCTCTCTGGCAACTGCTGGGACTTGTCATAGGAGCAGTTGGGGTTGTTATCCTGGCAATGCTCACGGCTGCGTTGATGGGTATAGCTAAGTTTATTCAAGGTATAGCGCTGGCGCTAGCAGGTGTCATTCAGGTAGCATCTGGGATTGTACAGTTGGTTGTGACACTGCTTACATTCATTGCCTCCTTGTTTGTCAATTTCTGATTACTGCTTACCGGACATGCAGACCAGGCATCAAAGAACTTTCAGGCGGTTTGGGAAACTTCTCAATCCTGCTCGTCTTTGATCTTTCTCTCGGGCGCGCAGGATTGAGAGGTGATTAACGCGTTACTCGACGAGTGATCCACAAGAGAGGTTCGCAACCGTCGCCGTCATCGCCCTGGCCTGGTCAGAAGCCAGAAACGCCGCAGTGTTCGCGACTTCCGCAAGTGTCGGCAGCCGTTGCAGTAGCGTCTTAGACTCCGATTGAGCTACAATATCCTCCAGCTTCAGGCCCAGGAGACTGGCGCGAGAGCTGTAGGCATTTCGGACCGCTGTTGTTTCTGGAATGGCGTCCGAGCGCATGCCAATGACGCGAATGCCCAGCGGCCCCAATTCTACCGCGAAACTTCGGGTGATCGCTTCGAGCATCGCCCATGAAGGCGCCAGGCCTCCAAAGAAAGGGATAGGCACGCGGGCAGGGTTCGCAGTCAGCGTTACGATCACGCCCGACCTCTTTTCGACCATGCGCCGTGCCGCCGCTCGTGCCGTCAAGAAGTATGCCTTTGTATAGGCCGTGATCGGGTCGGTGAAGTTCTCAAGCGACAACTCGATGAGCGGCTTTCCCAGACTGCCTGGATAGTTAAAATTGGTGGCATTCATGCAGATGTCGATGCTGCCACCTGACCTGACCACGCTGTCGGTAAACGCTTCGACGGCTTGCTCGTCAAGGACATCAACCTGGGCTGTTTGAGCCATCCCGCCAGAGTCCGAGACAGCCTGTGCCACCGCGTCGAGCTTTGAGAGAGTGCGACCAGCAAGAAACACTCTCGCCCCCTCACGCGCAAAGGCCTGTGCAATCGCAGAGCCAACGTCTCCTCCTGCTCCGTAGATAACAGCATTTTTCTTCTCAAGTAACATAATGATCCCCTTGTATTCTCATTTTTTTCATCTGATGGTCAGAGATGCTTCTATTGAACAGACCCACCATCAGCCATGCCGAACCATACCCCGTTGGTATAGACACTTAGTAAACTGTCGTGAAGAGCAAAACTGTGCGGTCTGATGGGGGATATTTTCTGCTCAGCTTCTTGCCCCTGAACTGGCTCATCAGTGCAGTTGGGCCGCTGGTGCGATGCTCTTGCGCCAAACACGCCCATTCTACCACACGGTGCAGGCTCTTTGTCACTCGTCCGAGCGTTCCAAAATCGCGCGTATCATCTGTCTCTTCAAGCAGAAAATATCCCCCATCAGACCGCACAGTTTTGCTCTTCACGACAGTTTACTAAGTAGCTATCCGACTGGGATGCTCAGATGATAGTGGGCGCACGAAGAGGGTAGCATATACTCGAAGAGAGCAGGTCGAAAAAGATGGGGACACATTCAATAGCCCGGACAAGTGTGAGAGTTCCAACAAACAGTACTCTCCAAGAAAACATGGCGACCAGGGGAAGCAGTGTGACAGAGAAACACAGGAAGATTGATCACGTTCACGAGGCTCAGATCAAAGATGGTACTGTCCATGGCCAATCCGAGAGTATCCTCGTGATCGAACCCTATCGCAGGGAGTTGCTCCTGCACTGTTATCGCCTCCTGGGGACATTGCACGATGCCGAGGATGCAGTGCAGGAAACCATGCTGCGAGCCTGGCGGCACTTTGACACATTCACGCCCAGGGGTCCGGAATCCCTGCGCACCTGGCTTTACACGATTGCAACCAACACCAGCCTCGATATCCTCAAGAAACGCTCAACGCGCACACTGCCGACCGCAACCTCTCTTGCGTCCGACCCAACGAGGCCGGTTGCGCCCAGGAGTGCCGAAGTGCTCTGGCTTGAGCCTTTCCCTGACAGTTGGCTGACGGAAGCAACCGAGAACCCGGAAGCACGCTATACCAGACAGGAGAGCGTTTCGCTGGCCTTTCTTACCGCCCTTCAGTTGCTCCCACCCCGCCAACGGGCAATCTTGCTCCTTTCAGATGTGCTGGACTGGCGGGCAGTCGAGATCGCGCACCTGCTTGAGATCTCGGTCTCAGCGACAAACAGTGCCTTGCACCGCGCTCGGGTGACGCTTGAGAAGAACTATCACAGTGAGCAGCGAGAGATAGAACAGGTCCGCCGTGCTGATGCAGCAACGAATATGTTGCTCGCCCGCTATCTCCAAGCGTGGGAAACAGACGATGTGGATGGACTCGTGGCCCTTCTGAAAGAAGACGCGACGCTCTCCATGCCACCGGTCCCTTCGTGGTATCAGGGACGAGAAGCGGTTCGTGCTATTCTCCTTGCTGTCGTATTCCCATCGGGCAAACAGAAGCGGTGGCGTTTATTTCCGACGCACGCCAATGGACAGCCAGCTTTTGCCGTGTATCGAGCTGACGAAGCAACAGGGTTCTATCGAGCGTTTGCGCTTCAAGTGCTTGCCATCGATAGTTCACAGCGCGATCAGAGGCAGGTCGCCGATGTGACAGCATTCCTTAGTCCGAAGCTTGTTACCTCTTTCGGCTTCCCGCTTCAGCTCTCTCAATAAATGCAGCATCGCGCACTTGCACCCCATTGGTTTTTTGAGGACGGCTAGGCGACATCAACTGTGTGCCTGATCAGCAAACTCAGGATGAATTTCAAAAGGCTGCTTGATTACTTGACCGGCGCTCTAAGTACACTCACAAGATCTTTTGGCTTGGGAGCCAATCACCGACAAAATTTTCTCTGGGCACCGATTGGAGCGGTCAAAGAACTCGTTGGCCGCAGCTAGCAGTGCCTGCCTCGTCTCAAAGCGCTCACAATGGGTGACTTCCCGCCGAAAATGCCTCCACAGCATTTCGATGGGATTCAACCACGGGCTGTAAGTGGGCAGATACAGCAAGACCAGGTGCCCTGCTGCTGCCCGCACGACCTCCTCAACCTCGTCATCCTCATGAGTATCGGCGTTATCCCAGGCCACATAGATTGTTCTGGTTGGGTGCTCGTCCAGCCCACAGATTGTGCAACGAGATGTCTCGTCTGAGAAAAAATGGTGGGGAATGACCACATCGAAAGGGGTGAAGAAGAACGAATGACTATAGCCCTTGATTGAGAGGGTTTGGAACAACAGGAATTGAGAAGGAAGGATATCATGCGGAAAATCATTGTCTTCAACATCATCTCACTGGATGGGTATCACACCGGGCCAAACAACGAGGTCTCGGTTATGTTCCCAATGATGGGCGGCGTCTTCGACACCTATAATGCCGAACTGCTGCGTACAGCCGACGTGCATCTTGTGGGCCGTATTTCTTTCGAGCTGTTCCAGAGTTTCTGGCCCAAGGTCGCTGAGAATCCTGACTCGGAGGAGTGGACTTCCGAACAGAGGGAGCTCTCACAAGCGGGCAGGTCCGTCAAGGCCATCGTCGTCTCAGATACGCTTTCAGGAAATAGGCCCGATATCCGCATCATCAGGCGTGCAGACGCGAACGCGCAGATTGCCGAGCTCAAACGCCAACCAGGCAAAGATATTTTGATTACCGGGAGCAGAACGCTTTGGAACGATCTGCTGGCGCATGATCTGGTTGATGAGATCCATTTGATGATTGGCAATGTGGTCTTAGGAGAAGGAGTCCCTGTCTTCGTGGGCAAACCACCCGCATCGCTTCGGCTCATCGACGTCCGCACCTGGGAGCATTCTGACAATGTGCTCCTGCGCTATGGAGTTCGCCGAGCAGGTGTGGAAACGAGGTGACCAATGCCATCACGCTCCTTGTCCGCGAAGAGCAGACAAGGGGACTACCCACAGATCTCCCCCTCGTGGGCTGGTCGAGTGATCCAGGACCATTTTCCGGGGAAATGCGCTTCCTGACATTGGCTCAACCAACGTTCTTCACACGCGGGTGAGGCCAATACTCACGCTCGTTCACAGCAATGGGCAGAGAGAGGGCCAGGTGACCAGGATAACGCTCATGAAACGCATGATGTTTGGCAGGGCAGGCCTTGCCCTCCTACGTCAGCATGGAGGACATGCTCTCTAACCCAACAATGTTCGTTGCATGGAGCCGTCGTGAGGAAAAGAATGACTCTTTTGACTCCAAGATCGTTGAGAAAGAGGAAGCATGTGTTGAACTTGAGTGCCCACTGAGATGGTAGGCTCCCGGTGCGCTCAAGTGAGCGACTTGCAGGAAGTCACAAAGGAAAGAGCATCGATGGAATTAGATTGGTTAGAGCAATCCCCTCACATTCGCAGCTTGTATCGCCCCTGGCAAACCTGGCGATGGATACGAGGAAAACGTCATTGAGGCTAGCGAGGCGCGGCTGGTTATGGCTCCATCACGTCCAAGGCCCTAAAAGGCAGAGGATCTGGACTCCTTGCGGACCCTCTGCTTCTTTGCAAGGAGGTATCATGAGCAGTATCACTGATGCGCTCGTCACCATCCAGACCTCTTCCCAATCGATGCCTTCGACTCCACCGTGGTTTGGGGAAGTGGCTATGGCTGCGCACTCCCTTCGGCACGTAGGTGTGCTCTCGACGATTGAAGAGCGGGTGCGCTTCGCCCTGTGCCGGTTTGGCCAGTATGACGTGATTGACTTTGTGGTCGTGTTGCTGGGATACACCATCAGTGGTGAACGTACCCTGGACGCGCTCATAGAATGCGTCCAGCCGTTTGCGGCCTCATTCATGGTGCTTTTCGGGCGCGAACGCCTCATCGTTCGACGCTAAGTCGTTTTCTCGCGGTGCTGGGCCAAGCGACCGTACGGCCTTGCCACCAGGAGCGAGGGTGCAGGAAGCGCAGCGTCCCTGCCAGGGTTGCCTCCCCACTGGACAGGGAACGGGGCAAGGAAGGTTGGAGAACTTCAGTCCCCACAACCTTCTTTTTCTCTTTTTGCCTGCCGCAGGAGGCGAAAAGTGGAGAGCCCTGGGCACTGCTCCAACTTCACTTGACAGCAACAAGAAATTCATTTACAATCTTTATGTAAGCGCTTGCAAAATATTTTCATTGAGGTTGTAAATGGATGCAAATTTAGCAGAAATTGCGCAAAAGGCTGGCGTTTCACTTGCCACAGCATCCCGAGCCCTTAACGGCAAGGGAGGCGTCAAGGCAGAGACGCGTGAGCGCGTCCTTGCTGTGGCCCAGGAATTGCGCTATACAGTCTCGATGGCCGCACGTAGTCTGGCCACTGCCCGCACAGAGACCATCTGTTACGTCGTTCATCAGCGCCACGTCCCGCTTGATATTGATCCATTTTACTCCATCATTATGCATGGCATCGAGGCTGAACTCAGTCGCCAGGGCTATCATTTATTGTTGACAACAATCAGTGACGAACAGTTCAAAGCTGATGGCATGTTTAAGCCTGTCGCGGAACGCAGAGTGGACGGCGTAATCCTGGCAGGGCCCGATATTGCGCCTAGCTTTATTCTCGCCTTGAAGCAGGCAGAGGTACCGCTCGTCTTAGTGGACAATACGCTGACCGCCGCGACTGTTGATGCCATCAATAGCGACGATATTCTTGGCGGTAAGCAGGCAACCGAGCACCTGATCGCGCATGGTCATCAAACCATCGTTGCGCTGCTGGGCCCGGATGACTGGGCCAGTTCGTCGCAGCGTGGCCGTGGCTATCGTCGGGCAATGGTGGCCGCGAACCTTACCCCTTATCTCTTCCACGCTCATGATACCACCTTTGATACGGGTAAGCAGCTCATGAGCGAAGCCCTGGATGCCGTTCCCAACCTGACGGCCGTCTTCGCTGCTAACGACGCAATAGCGCTGGGCGCTATGCGAACTCTGAGCCAACGGGGACGCCATGTCCCCGCTGATATTGCCATCATCGGCTTCGATGATACCAGTTTGAGCGCGTTGAGTACTCCTGCTCTGAGTACGGTGAAAGTATTTAAACATGAAATTGGGCGACTCGCGGCTCACCGCATGCTCGATATCCTCTCAGAGGAGTCCACTCCTCCTGTTCAAATGCTTGTTGCGACCGAGTTGATCCCACGTACTTCTTGTGGCTGCTCCTGGGAGTGAGGGCAGCTACGTCCAGAGGCTATGACCTGCTCTACAGTTCCTTTTAAAAATGGGAGCCCTATTTGGAACGGCAACATCTCTATCGTTCCGTCCGCTCATAAGGAGGATCGGCAATGAAGCTGAAAGGTTATTTCCTTGTTTGCTCTCTTATTCTTTGTATGAGTACGTTTCTCTCGGCATGCGGTGGTGGTTCACAAGGAACTACTGGTTCCTCCACTGACATTACATTCTGGGCCGCCCCCAACCCACCTCAGAGCGCTTTTTGGGCTGAGATGGCAAAAGGTTATATGGCCCAACATCCTGATGTCAAGATTTCAGTAAAAGCTATTCCTGAGACGCCATCATCAGAAGCTGCCATTCAGTCTGCTCTGGCCGGAGGAGCGGGACCAACCGCTTCAGAGAATATCTTCACTGGCTTCGCGGCTCAGTTGCAGAGCTCGCAAGCTATTGTACCCCTTGACCAGATGCCAGGTTGGAATGACGTTGTGAAGGCACGCAATATGGCACAGACGATTGCTCCCTGGAAGCAGAGCGATGGCCATACCTACGTTATCCCCATGTATACGAATGCGATGATGCTTGGCTGGCGTATCGATATTCTCAAGCAATTAGGCTATAGCCAGCCACCTCGTACGTATAGCGAGATCCTCGCTCTGGGCGATAAGCTCAAGCAGAAGTTCCCAGATAAGTTTGTGTGGGCGAATGATGCACTTACCAAGGATACCTGGTGGCAGCGCTGGTTCGATTTCTTCACTTTCTATGATGCTGCCAGTAATGGGCAAGCGCTCTCCAGTGGCGGCAAGATCACAGCCAACGATCAGGCGGCCATCTCTACGCTGGCTTTCTTCAAGGATCTGGCTGCTAAACACCTGTTGCTCACGCAAACTGCCAATGATCCCTTTGAAAATGGCCTGTCGGTAATGAGCGTCCTGGGACCCTGGACGTTTGCTACCTGGCAGCAGAAATATCCGAACTTGCAATTGGATAAGAACTATGTGCTTTCTCCGATAGCAGTGCCCGATGACTATCCAGCCGATCAACCAGTAAAAACCTTTGCCGATGCCAAGGGCCTGGTCATCTATAAGCAGGCTTCCGATGAGCAGCAGAAAAAGGCCTGGGATTTCATCAAATGGGTGCTCTCTGATCCTGCGCATGATGTGAAGTGGCTACAGACGACGACCTTGCCACCGGCACGCGATGACCTGAGCACAAACCCACAGTTCGCGGCGTTTTTTGCGAAGAACCCCGAACTTGTGCCATATGCAAAGAACATTCCGAATGCGGTCCCGCCCCTTGCCGTCGCGAAATATACGGATCTACAGGTAGCATTGGGAGATCAGGCTATCATTCCGGTTGTGAAGGGGCAGAGTAGCCCTGCTCAAGGCTGGAATAATTGGAAAACAGCGGCCCAACCTCTGCTGAGTTAATGGCGCTCTCCTCTTTGCGTATCCCTATTTTGAGAGGGTATTGTGATGATTCAAGCTCAAAGTGAACGGAATACACAGCGCGCTTTCTCGCTGGGCGCGCGTTCAAGCAAAGGAGTTGGGAGGCGCAAGCGCCTCCCACGGGGCTACTGGTTGTATGTACTGGCTGTGCCCCTCCTCCTGATCATGGTTTTGCCCTATGCCTATCTGCTCGCGCAATCTCTCGCCCCCTGGAACCAGGTGGACCGGGCGTTTTTCCCCACAGCTTTATCGCTGCGTTCCTACACATGGATTTTTTCTGGAGGAGGATATATTCCTCAGCCCTGGCTTCCAGCACTCTTCAACAGTTTTTTGGTTTCCACCGTTGACGCGGGAACTATCGTAATCTTCGGTGCTATGGCTGGCTATGCGCTTTCGATCCTCAAGTTTCGTGGCCAGGGCGCGGTCTACAATTTCATCCTTTTCCAGATGTTCTATCCAAGCATTATCCTGCTGGTCCCAACTTTCTTGATTATACGCTATCTCGGCCTCTACAACAGCTATTGGGCTATGCTCGTGCCGAAAGCAGTGAGCTTGTGGGCGATTTTTATGTTTACCAGCTTCTTCCGTTCGATCCCTATGGATTTTATCGAGGCGGCTCGTATCGATGGGGCAGGGGAGCTGCGCATCATTTTTCGCCTGATGCTGCCTCTCTCGCGTTCCATCGCCACGATTATCTTCCTTTTTGTCTTTATGGAGCGCTGGACCGAGTTAATGTGGGACCTGATTGTGATCAAAGAGCCGACACGGCAGACCTTGAATGTGCTCCTTGCGACAATGTTCGGTCCTTACGGAACCTACCCTGGACCACTGTATGCCGCGGCCGCAATTCTGACATTTCCACTATTAGTGCTCTTTCTGGCGTTCAGCCGCAATTTTGTCAAAGGTGTTCAGATTGTCCTACGTTAGCCCACGCGATATGCACGTTTTTATAGATCACCAAGAAATGACGAGTGGAAAAGCGAAGGTGCAGGGAGCGCAGCGTTCCTGCCGGGATTACCTCTCCACTGGAGAGGGTTCCCTGTCCCCCCAACAGGGAACGGAGCAAGGAAGTTTGCGGGGACGGAAGTTCCCCAAATTTCCTTTTCCTTCTCATCCCAGCCGCCGGAGGCGGCACACTCATCAAGCGAAGTTTGACAAAGCACTAGGCGGCAAAAAACGTGCACATAGCGTTAACCTCGATAGATATGAAGGGAGGAAGAAGCGATGTTAAGCCTTGCTCGGTCAGAAAAGGGCAGCCTGCGAAGCTGG
This sequence comes from Ktedonosporobacter rubrisoli, assembly GCF_004208415.1. GTDB lineage: Bacteria > Chloroflexota > Ktedonobacteria > Ktedonobacterales > Ktedonobacteraceae > Ktedonosporobacter > Ktedonosporobacter rubrisoli. The sequence continues at coordinate 3,187,745 of NZ_CP035758.1, forward strand.
AGGAAGCAACTTCAGGGATGGAGCCTTGCCAGCCCTTATCTGATTTTTACCATCATTTTCTTTGTGATTCCCTTACTCTGGAGCATCTTTCTGGTCTTCCAGAACTGGAATCTCATCTCACCAACGCCACAATTTATTGGTTTAGCAAATTTTCAGGAGGCTTTGACCAGTCCTCGTGTGCGCCAGGCTTTCTTTGTTTCGTATAAGTTTATGCTTTTCTTTATCCCTCTGGTGCTGGCTGCGTCGATTGGACTGGCTTTGATCCTGCATCATATCCCACGCTGGAAGGCGTTGTTCGCGGTAGGCTTTTTTCTGCCGTACCTGGCCTCGGGGGTAGTCTCTTCGTTGATTGTGCGCGGCTTCCTTTCTTACGATAGCGCCTTCAATGTGTTCTTGCGCTCTCATTTCGGAGCTTCGCCTGACTGGTTGGGCAATGGAACGCTTGCGACACTGGTCATCGTGGTTATGCTCGTCTGGAAGCTCTCGGGGTACTACGCGCTGATCTTTTTATCTGGCCTGCAAGGAATTGCTCCCGAGATTTATGAAGCTGCCTCTATCGATGGTGTATCCAGGTGGGCCAGCTTCTGGCGTATCACGCTGCCGCTGCTCTATCCCGCGTTTTATACCGTCCTCATTCTAGCCGTGGGTATGATGTTCTCCATTTTTACCGAGCCTTTCACGCTGACGAATGGAGGCCCGGACATGGCCACGCAAACCTGGCAATTAGAGATCTATTACCAGGCTTTCGATCAGTTTCGTTCCGGCTATGCCGCGACTATCGCGCTGATCAACGCTGTAGTCACTCTGTTGACGATTCTGATCATCCGCCGCCTGGTAGAGGCGTGGGGGCATCATTACGGCTGGGATTAAGAAGGGGGCTCCTCAAACGGGGCGGGGCATGGAAGTTCGGGGAACTTCCCGGGACCGCATTCCCTCCCTTACCGCCGCCGCAAGCGGCGCACCCCTCAAACGAAGATTGACAGAGCAGTAGCACTATATGCGCTGAAAGAAGGAGAATTTGTGTCCGAGATGGTACAACGTTTCGATCAAAATCCACTTTTGCATCCACAAACTATAGCGCCGAGCATGGAAGGGCTGGTGGTGGAATGCTTGCTCAATCCAGGGGCTTTCCGTTTTCAGGGGAAAACCTGGTTGCTCCTGCGAGTCGCGGAACGCCCTGTGCAGAGCGAACAGGAGGTGAGCGCTCTGACTATCGATCCCACGACAAAAAGCGGCCTCTCTATTTTGAAGCGTCGGCTAGATGATCCAGACCTTGACTACGGCGAAGATCCGCGGGGTTTTACCTACAAAGGACAGCAGTATCTGACGACTCTCTCGCATTTGCGCTTAGCCTGGAGCGAAGACGGGATTCATTTCCAGGTCGCGGACCACCCAACGCTCATTGGGCAGGGGCCATTGGAAACATTCGGTATTGAGGACTGCCGCATAACAAGTATTGAGGGCCGCTACTATCTCACCTACACCGCTGTTTCAGGGCTTGGTTATGGCGTTGGTATGATGAGCACCGAGGATTGGCAGCGCTTCGAGCGCCACGGGATGATCTTGCCTCCGCCCAACAAAGACTGCGCGCTCTTCCCAGAAAGGATAGACGGCTATTACTATGCGCTGCATCGTCCCACTCTTGGCTCCGAGGGATTAGGCGGCAACAACATCTGGGTCTCGCGCTCACCTGACCTTATTCATTGGGGTGAGCATACCTGCCTTCTCAAGACGCGCCCGGGCTGCTGGGATGCGGTACGTGTAGGCGCAGGCGCGGCTCCCACGCGTACTGGCGAAGGATGGCTCGAAATCTATCATGGCGCTGATGAGCATAATCGTTATTGCCTGGGCGCGGTCCTGCTCGATCTCGACGATCCCACACGCGTGCTAGCTCGTTCGCGCCAACCACTGCTGGAACCGACCGCGGCCTATGAGAAAACGGGTTTTTTCGGCAATGTAGTATTTACCAACGGCGTGATTGAAGATGGTGATACGCTCACTGTCTATTATGGGGCCTCCGATGAGGTGATCTGTGGCGCGACGTTCTCTCTGGGTGAGATCTTGCGCACATTGGAATGAGCGATAGACCCATTCACTACGTTTTTCCGACATGAAAGGACCCCTGGCAAGAAGGACTGCCAGGGGTTATTTCCTTACGAAACTGGTTACTGATCTCCTGCCCCGATGCGCTCCCTATGTGACACTTCCTCCTCCAGGGCAACACTTGAAACTTCTTGAAGCCCTAAGTTGCCTGCCGGGAACCAGAACATCAGCGGCAGGATGACAAGAGCCAGGACCACCATCAGGAGAAAGACGCAGAAGAGGCTTTGATAAATGCTCCTCGGAGCTACTCCAGTAATGCGGGAAGGTATGGAGCACGTAGCTCAGGCGTGAGCAGCAGCGTGGCTGGCGAGTTTCCTTCGGGTATCCTATGTACAAGACAAACAAACGGCAAAACAGCTAGGAATCCGGTCATGGTACACTCATGAAGAGAGATCGACTTCTGCACTGAAATATGCTTCAGTTCACAGTTAGAGAAAACGAAGGGATTCCTCACGTTCACCTCTCCCATTCTCTCACCAGAATCAGCCCGAAAAACTATGAACTGAAAAGAATCAGGCAAGGAAAAACCGGAGCAAGAGCACATGCTGGACAACGAAAGCCAGAGAGAAGAAGACACACCCACCATATGGGTTGACTGCTATATCGCCAGTCGGCTGGCCTTTAAGCGGGAAACAACTCAGCGTACCTATGCACTTATCCTGCGACAGTTTTTGACTTGGCTTCTTTGCCAACCGGGACATCAGCCGCCTTTTGACCCGCCAACAGATTTCACCCAGACCGCTGTGCAAACCTATCTGTTTGGTGAACTGGCTGACACCAGCATCAGTCACCGTGAATGCGTCAAGTCCATCCTCAACGGTTTTGTGGAATGGCTCATCGACGAGGAGTGGCTCACGCGCAATTCCACGCGAGGAATTGAGTTCCCAGCGCAACAATTACTTGCCCCCCGTGAACTCTCGATCGATGGACAGTGGGAGCACATCGCCGATATCACCTTCCACGATCTGCGGCATGGCTTCGGCCATGGGCTGCCCCGTCTCGCCGAGGTCTATGCCTTGCGCGCGCTGGTCTCCGTTCGTCAGGGAACGATCCCAGAGGCGGCTCGCGCTGCGCGAGGCACTGGCTCTCCTCTCTCCAGAACAATCCTTCTGGCAGGTGGTCTGCCAGACCGCACTGGCCATCGAAGCGCGCTGGCTGGGACATTTTCAAGCCGCCTATCAGACAATGCTTCCAGGCCTTTCCACATTTAGAGACATACAGGAGCAGGAGGGGTCTATTGTTCTCAAGTTGTTTCTGGGCGAACTCTGTCTTGAACAGGGGGCGCTCTATCAAGCTGAAGAGCTCTATCAAGCGGTCCTGCGGGAAGCAAAGGCTGGCTCGAACGACCAGGCCAGATCGCTCATAGGGATGGCTCAGCTTGCTTATGAACATAATCAATTAGCCCTGGCTCAGCAGCAAGCCCAACAAGCGCTGGCAATTAGCACGACCATCAACGACCGGCTCTTGCAGGTTCAGGCGACGCTCATCCTGGCCAGGGTTGTTGCGGCCTTGTGCATGAGGCCCGAGGCCATCAAAATGCTTCAGGCGAGACTCGTCCATCTCGACCCCGCCCAATTTCCTCAACAGTATCGCGAGGTCTTGCTCTGGCAGATGCGTTTCGAACTCACTTCGGGCGACGCCGCCTCTGTTCAACGCTGGCTAGAGTCACCGCAGGAAGACCCGGGCCTGCCTTCCGTTTCGCGCTTGCAACATGAACGAGAGGCATTGTTGCGGGCGCGCTGGCTGTTGCATAGCAGCGCTGCGCCCGATGTCGTGCCCTTGCTCACGCGGTGGCAGGAAGAGGCTGCATCAAATGGGCGCTTACGTAGCACCCTCGAAATTGGTCTCCTGCTGAGCATTGCCTATTATCAGCTCAAACAGCCCCAGGAGGCAAGAAAGCAGTTCTGCGAGATCATCCAGCTTGCGCACACCGAACAGTACCTGCGCCTGTTTCTTGACGAAAGAGAGGTCGTCACCACGTTGCTTTCTGCTCAGCTCACCGCCACACGTGAAAAAGCGCTCCTGACCTATATTTGCTCCATCTTGCAAGCCTTCGACACCAGGCAGAAGCGGCCAGGCGCACCAGCTTCCGATCCTGCCTCGCTGCTCGCTTCATTAAGTCCGCAAGAACGACAGACTTCTCAACTGACGTTCTGAGGGGGAAGATCAGTGGATGCGGAACAACTACTAGTTTCCTTCGCGTGCTTGTGGCTTGTTGCCACAGCGACAATCATGACTCCTGGACGCATCCGGGCTAACTTCCAACACGAGCAAAAGCGCATCATTCGCTCAACCAACCGCAACCTGCCTTCACCGATGGGCAGTAGAGCCCATTTTCATCCCCTTGTCTGCCGCCCCACGGCATCTCACTGCCTATGAAAAAATGAGAAAAGACCTTCGCCTGAGCAGTGAGCCAGGTGAAGATGTGCTCCACTGGTGTCTGTCTCGACTTCCTCAAGCAAGAAACCTATTTTTCTGTTCCCGCCTCTGTTATCACTTTTCCCTGCACACCCTGTTCTTCCTAGCTGGTTGCTTTCTTCACCCGCTTTCCTTTATACTGTTCATAATAGCATAAATATTTTCTCTGCTTTTTGCTTCATGTCTCTATTTCTATTTTGTATGAGGTGAATGCATGCATTACCCCCAGCATCCCTTAGATCCCCTTTCCGCTGAAGAGTTGCGCCAGGTTGTCCACATCGTTCGGAGGCAGCGGCACCTCTCCGAACGCGTGCGCTTCGTCTCGCTCAATCTGCATGAGCCAGCCAAAGCGGTGGTGCTGTCTTTTCAGCCCGGCATGAACTGGGAGCGCGAAGCCGAAGTAGTGTTGCTGGATACCCGCGATGAGACAGCCTATGAGGCCATCGTCTCCCTGAGCAGGCAGCAGGTTGTTTCCTGGCAGCACCTTCCCGGGGTGCAGCCCTCGGTCATGCCTGATGAGTTCTTTGCCTGTCAACAAGCCCTTAAAGTGCATCCAGGCTTTCGGGAAGCGCTGCGCCGACGCGGCATTACCGAGATGGAACAGGTCATGATTGAGCCGTGGTCCGCCGGCAACTATGGCGCTCCTGAAGAGCAGGAGCTTCGTCTCGTGCGTGTGCTCACCTGGGTCCGCCTGCCCGATCCGGCTGCACCAAACGTCAACGACAATGGCTATGCTCATCCCATTGCGGGGCTGCGCGTGCTCTTTGATCTCAACGCGCTTGAGGTGGTACGTTTGGAAGATGACGGGGTACAGGAAATTCCGGCGGCGCGGGCCAACTATATCGCTGAAGCCGTTGGACCATTGCGCACGGATCTCAAACCGCTTTCCATCGTGCAGCCGGAGGGACCCAGCTTTGTGGTGCAAGGCAACCAGGTCAGCTGGCAAAAGTGGAGGTTTCGCGTGGGCTTTACCATCCGAGAAGGCCTGGTGCTGCACACAGTCAGCTATCAAGACCAGGGACGAACACGTCCCATCCTCTATCGGGCCTCCTTAGCAGAAATGGTGGTACCCTATGGCGACCCGGGAGCTGATCATTATCGCAAAAATGCCTTCGATATCGGCGAATATGGCCTGGGCTGCATGGCCAATTCTCTGGAACTGGGCTGTGATTGTCTGGGGGTGATCCACTACTTCGCTGCGGCCATGGCTGATAGTCAAGGTCAGGTCAGCACCTGGCCCAATGTGATCTGTCTGCATGAGGAAGATCATGGTCTGCTCTGGAAACATACCGATTGGCGTAATCGGGAGACCGAAGTGCGCCGTTCGCGTCGCCTGGTGCTCTCCTTTATCGCCACGGTGGGCAACTATGACTATGCCTTCTACTGGTATTTTTACCAAGATGGCAGCTTGGAATATGAGATCAAGTTGACCGGGGTGATGGCCACTGGGGCCGTGCAGCCAGGAGCACACCCGAAGTATGGGGCGCGTGTCGAGCCTGCCGTCTTTGCTCCCAATCATCAACATATCTTCAACCTGCGGCTGGACATGCAGGTGGATGGCTTTACCAACTCGGTCGATGAGATCAATACCCAGGCTGAGCCGCTGGGGCCAGACAATCGTGAGGGCAATGCCTTCTTTGCCAGGGCGACCAGGCTGACCACCGAACAAGAGGCTCAGCGCGACGTCAATCCGCAGAGCGGGCGCTATTGGAAGATCGTCAATCCCAACGTGAGCAATCGACTGGGAGAGCCGGTGAGCTATGCCCTCAGCTTTGGGCAAACGGGCTTGCCCTTCGCACATCCCCAGGCGCATATCTCCCAGCGGACCGGCTTTGCCCGCCATCACCTCTGGGTCACGCCCTACCACCCTCAGGAGCGCTATCCTGCCGGAGAGTATCCCAACCAGCATCCGGGTGGGGCAGGCCTGCCAAGCTGGACGCAGCAGAATCGTTCGGTGGAGCATACGAATGTGGTGCTCTGGTGGACGCTCAATCTGTTGCATTTGCCGCGTCTGGAAGACTGGCCAACGATGCCGGTACATAGCATCGGGCTCATGCTCAAGCCAGCCGGCTTCTTTGACCGCAACCCAGCCCTGGATGTCCCTCGTCCGCAGCAGGAGTCGTCGGAACCGTGTCCACACGCGTGAAACAGGGGAACTGCTCTCCCTCACGCAGGTTGGACGCTATTGAGCTAGAGACAATTCCCGCTGGCTTGAGTTTGCTTCGCTCAAGCCAGGAAAGAGAGGAGAAAACCCGATGCCTGAGATCAACGAAGGCTTCTCGGCAGAGAAGGTCCCGCATGCTGAACCAGCGCTCTCTTCACGAGAGGCATCTCCCGTGGTAAGTGAGCTGGAAAGCGCTCACCGTGTCAAAGAGCCTCCGGTTGCCTCTGCTTCAGGTACGCTCCCTGGGCAGAGGGCAACCCTGAAGGCCAACGCGATTGGCCTGCCTGGAGTGCTCTTCCAATCGATTACAGCGATGGCCCCTGCCTCAGCAGTTGCCACGGCTCTCACCCCAGCCGTTCCCTTAGCGGGAGCCTCGCTGCCCCTGGCGGTGGTGGCGGCGACGATCGCCTGTATCTTTATTGCGGCTTGCATTGGTCAGCTTGCGGTACATATTCCCTCAGCAGGTGGCCTCACCACCTATATCAGTCGCAGCTTGGGACCCCATGTCGGCTTTTTGTCTGCCTGGATCTTTTTACTTGCCCAGCCACTCTTGCTGCCATTGCTCTCGTTAGTCTGGGGACCCTATCTCGAAGACCTGGTGAAGCTGCTTACAGGGATCGATATTTCCTGGATCGTCTGGGTGATCGTGGGCAATGCGGCGCTGCTACTTCTTACCTATTCAGGCATTCAACGCTCGACAGTGGTCAGTGTGATTCTTGGCAGCATCGAAATTGGCATCATTCTGGCCCTCTCCCTGACCATGATCCTGCGCGCACCCAATGATGTGGCGACCTTGACTCCAGCCTATAGCCTGCAACAAAGCTTTGGGGGTTGGGGAGGTATTTTCCAGGGCATGCTCTTTGCCTTTTTAGCCTTCACAGGCTTTGAGGCGGCAGCCCCTCTCGGCGAAGAGACGACCCATCCGAGACGCACTATTCCTTTGGCTGTCATCTTCTCAGCGCTTGGGATTGGCGTCTTTTATACCATTGGTTCCTATGCTGGGATGATCGGCTGGGGTGTGAGCCATATTGCTGGCTATGCGGCCTCTCCAGCGCCATGGATCGAGCTTGGACAACGGTTCTGGGGCTGGCTTGGCCCTGTCTTGATCAGCTTTGTGACCATCAATAGTGCGCTTGGCAATGGGAACGCTGGGATCAATGCGACTTCACGGGTGGCCTACGCCATGGGACGTAGTGGCACCTTACCCCATTTATTTGCCCGCCTCTCTCGTTAACACACGCCAGGTTCTGCTATCGTCATCCATGCCTCGACAGCCGTGGTACTCGCCCTGGGAGCAGGGCTGCTCCTGGGTGTATCCAATGCCTTTGGCCTGATCGCGACGCTTTTGACCATCGGAATGCTCTTGCTCTATTTCGCCTCTTGTCTGTCGGTGGGCATCTTCTACTGGCGCCAGCGGCGGCAGGAGTTTCGTCTCTGGCTCCATGTCGTGGTTCCTCTCGTTCCTCTCATTATCTTGCTGTTTGTCCTCTTTGCCCAGATCTTTCCTGTCCCTCCCTACCCCATTTCCTTGGCACTCCCCCCTCTTTCTTGTTTGGCTGTTGCTCGGGGGGCTTTGCTGGCTCTGGCTGCGCAAGCGGCGTCCCGAGGCCCTCTTGCGCGGGCAAGAGGTCTTCCTGAAGGATCTAGATGCGGCACCAGAAGAGGACAGTAAGCCCCTGGTTGAACAGCTATAGGCGCTAAGGAGAGCCTGAACAAAGGGCTCTCCTTTGAGCCATGCCGGTCAAATGCATCCAGCATGCTCATGTGCGCTCCTGATGTATTTGTAGTGTGACTTAACTCCGCATGTTTCCCTAATCACAAGAGAGTCACGAATATACATCTTTAAAGCATTCTTTTAGCTCTTCTGGGCGTTTACCACCTATGAGTGTAGTCCTGCAAGAGAAGCCTATCGAGGAAAAGGGTTGGAACCAGGGAAAGAAGAAAGATATAATAGGGGGAGATTTGACGATGGAAACAAGGCCTGAAGCAAAACTTCAAAAACCTTGGAGGGAACGCGTCCTCTCGCTCCTGCTGGGTGTTGCGTTTAGGAGCCTTGACTTTGGAAGCCAGGATAGCTATACTCTGAGCATGGAGATAGATCCCCCAGGGGGGATCTATAAGTTTTCCCTGAAAAAGATTGTGATAATGATGGCAAAACAACGTGTGCTGACTCGTGAAGATATTGCACATCGACTAGCGCGTATCTCCGGTCATGCCGCAAGTCTTAAGCGGCTGTGGGAAGAAGAGCGCGACTATGATGATATGCTGATTCAAATTGCGGCGGTTCGTGCGGCATTAGATCAAGTGGCGCGAGCTATTCTGGAACAGCATTTACAACAAAGCATTCAGGAGGCGGTTACACGTTCTGATCCCGATGGCGCTATTCGCGATCTAAAGAATGCCCTTGATCGGTTTGTATAATGAGTGAGCCATATGCATGATGTGCTGGTAGCGTGGAAACAGTGACCACATGGCACGATCTATCAGCTTATCAAAAATTATAGGTCTCAAATTCTCCCCACCTGACCGCTATGACGACGTTGCAGAGTCTTTCCATGTCTTCTGAAGCGCTGGAAGATATGCGCTAGAAAAAGCTCTCCCAACGATTTCTTGAGCTAGCTGAGATGCTAGCTTTTTGCTACGATTGTGAGGATGTCTTTTCCCTGCTGTTTGTGATGCTGCCCGCCTGCTGCGTTCTTAGGCAGTTTGTCAAAGCTGGCTATCTCAGTTGCTCTAAGCGCTAGCGCTAATTTCTCGCTTTTCTCGCTGTGAGCGCAATGAAAAGAACTCAAGGTTTCAGGTGCCATATGCTTGGGGATAGGTTTGTTCAACCACGTTGAATTGGTGCCCAGTATAGCAATTGAACTGCTTCGCTAGCTTGACATGATGTGCCATGACGTGCTAGTCTCGTGGTGAATGCCTGTTCATAATTTTGAATTGCTAATATTTGCTCATCTGTGAGAGAGCGAAAAGGAGGCCTAGATATGGCTGATTCTCGGGATCCTATTCAAGAGCTTGTGATTGCCGCGCGGCGCAAACAGATACTTGATGCTGCCACGCAGGTTTTTGCGGAAAAGGGATTTCATCGCGCAACCATTAAAGATATTGCTCGTGTGGCTGGGATTGCCGATGGGACTATCTATACCTATTTTGCCAGTAAGACGGAGGTGTTGCTGGCGATACTTCATCGTTTGAACGAATCAACTGAGCGTAGTCAACAATTTTTGCAGGGCGGCGAGCAAGATTTTAGGGTTTTCGTACAGGAGTATATTCGGCAGCGTATCTCGCTAGTCTGGCCGAATGCCGAAGTATTTCGGGCCGTATTGCCTGAAGTGCTTGTGAATGCAGAGCTGCGAGAGTTGTATACTCAGCAAGTTCTGATACCTACCTTTGAAATAGGAGAGCGCTATTTCCGTGCTCAGCGCGAACAGGGCAAACTTCGTGATCTAGACGTGCAGCTTACCGTGCGAGCAGTAGCCGGCAGCGTATTTGGCTTGCTCGTGATCCAGTTACTTGGCGATGAAGTAATTGCTTCTAGATGGGAAGAACTGCCAGAGGTTCTCACAACCCTCTTGTTGGATGGTTTACGTGCCGTACACGAGGCACCGGTGGAAGAAGGAGAGAGGGATGCTGATGCGCACTAGCGATAAGAAGGGAAAGATTTCCCAGGCAGGGAAGATTTTATAAAGTATCTCAAGTCATGTATAACGCATTTCAAATAAAGATTATAACCGTGATAAAATTGAACATTGTACAGTATACTTGAGAGTGTGATACACTGTCAGGTATCATGAAAATACATCGCGAACAGATCATCTCCACAGCTATAGCCATCCTCGACCGAGATGGCCTGGAAGGGGTCACCTTAAGGAGGGTAGCAGCTGAGCTCCAGGTTCGTCCCGGAGCGCTCTACTGGCATGTGCAGAACAAACAAGAATTACTTGATGAAATGGCCAATGTGCTCTTATCCGAGCAGTTTGCCCATTTCGAGGGCCTCATTCCCGGGCAAGAGTGGTCAAAGTGGCTACAGGAGATGTGCCTGCGATTGCGGCAAGCATTGCTTGCTCATCGCGAGGGTGCACGAGTAGTGGCAGGGGCTGGTTTTGGCCGGGCCTTCATGTTAAAGCAGTTGCTAGAAATAACGGTTAGCTCTCTGCTGGCAGCGGGTTTCTCCTTGCGCCTGGCTTTCCTTGCCTGGTCGACGACAACATCCTATGTGTATGGTTTTGTGATCGAAGAGCAGGCTGCTCCAAGCGAAGACACCATCAGAAACGCACAGCGCTTGCAGGGAGAATCAATGGTAGTGGCTATCCAGCGCGAAAAACAGGAAAAAATGTATACGGAAGATAAGGATTTCTGCGATGGACTAGAGGTTATTGTAGATGGAATCAGGCAGTGGAGAGCAAAACAGCTGATTTACGCTGAAGAGGATCAAGAAGTTCGCGAACAGTATAGTACTGAACTGGATTCGGGAAGCCGAGAAAAGTAAGAGAACAAAAGGTGAGAGGCCGATAGTGATGCTCACCTTTTGCTCAACATTGGTTTGCTTACATCACTTGGCTAACAACGCTATTGGGGCCAGAAAAAACGGAGCCTCCGTTTTGGATTGTTTCGCGTATGAGACTAGTTATCTTTGCTTTATCAGTATTAACCTTGTCGATCCAGGACTGAGGTGCCTCAGTTTGTGGATCGTACTGAGCGCCCCAATTCCCTATCTCCACTAAGATAGGTATGAGATCCAGGCCTTTTTCGGTGAGGACGTACATCTCCTTACGTTTGTCTGTATCATGAGGCTTTTTGGCAAGAATACCTTTTTGTTCGAGAAGAGCAAGTCGGCTGGCGAGGATATTCGTGGCGATACCTTCCTCTGAGGCCAGGAACTCGCCGTAAGTTTTTTTGCCAAAGTAGACAATATCGCGAATAATTAAGAGTGACCAGGTGTCACCGAATGTCTCTAAGGCAAAGTTGATAGGGCAATTCGAGCGTCTTTGTTGTTTGTTCTTCATAGTAGAATCGCTTCCTTGACATCTTGTTGCCAGAGAGGAATATATGGCACAACGAGCTACTCCAGTAACTGACAGAAGATCAGAATTTTTATCTTCTTACCAAAATTATAGCACATTCGCTTGTGATTTGCAAGTTAGATTGCTTGTGACTGTTTGCTCTCTTCTGTAACAAGGCATGCTCTGAAAAGGGATCAGGGGGCATGCTATGCTGGCCTCTTCTGGTTAAATTGGGCAAAATAGGTGATTATGAAGTCGCGGAATTCGCGCGCAGCAGAAGAGAGATAATGTTCCTTTGAGTAGAGGAGAAGCATTTCACGCTCGCAACGTGGTTCGGTGATGTGAAGACTTCTCACAGCCATCTCGGGAAAGCTTTTCCATACAAGCGACGGGATGCAGGCAATCCCAATTCCCGCCTTAACCAGATGCAGCAGCGCCACAGGCTCATCCCCTTCAAAGACAATATGTGGTGTAAAGCCGGCCTGTTGACAAAACGTGTCGGTGAGCTCGCGCAAGCGGTAGCCTGGCTTGAGGGCCAGAAATGCTTCCCCGGCCACCTCGCTTAAGTTGATTGTCTCGCGCTCAGCCAGCCAATGCCCCTGCGGAACTGCCAGGAGAATCTCCTCCATCATCAAAGACGTCTGCTCAACTGTTGTCACCTCAATGGGAGGAGAAGAGATAAACAGATCGACCTCACCTCTTTCAAGCTGAGCCAGAGTTTCGCGTCGCGGATTGCTAAAGAGACGAATGCTGATATCTGTATGGTTTTTAAGAAAGGCCTGTAAGAGATTGGGAAGCAGATAGACACTCATCGAGGCAAGCGAAATTCTTCTCTGTTCTTGATTAGTTAGCTCGGCTAGTTCACGTTGCCCATTTTCCAGAGCCGCAAAGGCCTGCTCGACGCGTTGGAGAAACGTTTTGCCGTACTGGTTAAGCTTGATCTGACGTCCCTGGCGGTCAAAGAGTGGAAGGCCTAACTCATGTTCGAGGTGAGAGATAGTCTTGCTGAGTGAAGATTGTGAAATGTAGAGCTCCTGGGCTGCGCGCGTCATATGTTCAAGGCGGGCGACGGTCCGAAAGTAGCGAAGTTGGAGCAGATCCATCGTGTCAGGTCTACCTTTCTATGGATGCGAGTTCATGAATACATGGATATTTATGTATTGTAATACATGAAACGGCTGGCCTACAATCAAGGCACAGTGGGGATGCTAAGCGACGAATAACCGCGACTGGCTGTTTTCCGCAATGGTTTCACTCCATGTAGCTAAAAAATGGAGGTTTTCTATGTTTACGGTTCATCAAAAGGGGCAGGCGCCTTCTACGAATAGTTCTGTCTTACCCTGGTGGCTGATTGGAACTATCGCTGTGGGGACACTACTCAATCCGCTTAACTCATCGATGATTTCGGTTTCGCTATTCCGCCTGGGAAGCGCTTTCCATATTACAATTGCCAGTGCAACCTGGCTTATCTCTAGCTTCTACCTGGCGGCCGCGGTTGGGCAACCGCTCATGGGGCGCTTGGCCGATCTGATAGGGCCGCGCCGCATCTTTTGTCTTGGCTTAGTCCTTGTTGGGATCACAGGTCTGCTTGCTCCCTGGGCTCCTGCATTTGGTTGGCTTGTTGTGCTGCGTGTATTTCAGGCTCTGGGAACTTCGGCAGCATATCCGGCCGGCCTGGCCCTCTTGCGCGCACAGACCCGCCGGATAGCAGGAGAGGGTGCGAAAACGCCAGCCGCAGCTTTAGGGGCTATCTCGATTACCTCAAATGTTAGTGCGGCCCTTGGTCCAACGCTGGGCGGCGTTTTGATGCTCATGGCAAACTGGCAAGCGATCTTTCTAATAAATGTGCCTCTGGTAATCATTGGACTCATACTTGCCTTCTTACTTCTGCCGCGAGATGAGCCTATGCAGCCCGAAGAGCGAGAGCCGATACGATTGCACGCAATCACCCTCAGTCAGATTGTGAGGGTATTAGATGTACCAGGAATAATCCTCTTTAGTGGCACGCTTACAAGCCTGCTCGTCTTTTTGCTTGCACTCAATAATCCATTCTGGTTGCTTCTGCCAACTGCGCTGGTCTTGCTACTTCTCCTACTCCTCTGGGAGTACAGAACGCAAGCCCCTTTTTTCAATGTGAGAGTGCTCCTGTCAAATCGTCAGCTGGCGAAGGTCTATATACAGTTTGCGGCAGTGAATTTCGTTTTCTATTCCCTCTTTTTCGGCCTCCCCCTCTGGTTTGAAAAGGCGCGAGGCTTTAGCCCGACGCTCTCGGGAATTATCATGTTGCCCTTTGCTGGAATTGGAGTTCTTGCCACATTTGCGGCGATTCAGATTCTGCGTCGATCTGGTATCAGGCTTGCACTCTTGCTGGGGGCCCTGGCTTTGAGCATAGGAACGCTACTGCTTCTGTTCCTCGATACAAAAACAGCGGTGATCTTGCTACTTGCTGTAATTGTAATCCTTGGTATTCCTAATGGCTTGCAGAATCTGGGCCTACAAGCTGCCCTCTACGCTGCCGCCCCTGCCCATGAGATGGGTGCTGCAGCGGGCCAGTTCCAGACATTTCGTTATGTGGGCAGCATTCTTTCGACGAGCTTGCTCGGACTTCTGTTTGGTGGAACGATTACCAACGGGGGACTGCATATGCTGGCGGCGGCTCTCGCGTGCATTAGCATTCTCCTGCTTATCGAGGCAGGACGTATGCGCTCGCCTACTAACAAATCTGCTCAGGATTGAGAGAAATGATTAGTAAAACTTTGTTCGCGAGTGAGCGCAGCCACGGCAGGAGAGAGCAGGTCTAATATATGGATCGAGATTCAGGGGAACTGAAATATTCCCCTGGCGAATCTTCCGCAAGCTTGCACATAGAAGCGTCGAGCTGACCTGCCATCCTGCTGACGAGACTGGAGGCATGATGTCTAACGCAATATGTTTGGAATGGATTCATGCTCCTACTGGATACTGGAGGACTGCGGATCAGCGAGTACTGTTTCAGGCTTGTCAACTGCTGGCGAAGATGCTGTCATTGGAACATCTTTCAGGAAGAAGGTCATTAACAACGTAGCTCCACAAAGTATGAATATTGTCCAGAAGCCATGTTGGAGCGCTACCGCCAGAGAGAGCCGTAGGATTTCGAAGACCTGGCTGAGGAGATGCTGCACCTGTAATGCTGCTTGCTGGGCAGGACCCGGTGAAAGATGGTTCGCTGCCTGTTCTACAGCATGGCGCTGCAGCATCTCTATGACCTTCGCCTGATATGCAGGGTTTACCAGCGCCTGTGTATCAGTTGCTAGCTTGATTCCGGCTGGAGTCAAGTGTTTGATAGTGCTAGCAGGTAGGCGCCGCGCTAGCTCGCTGGAGAGCGAACTGTTTACCACGGTTCCCACCAGCGCCACGCCAAGCGTCGGCCCTAACTGTCCCATATATCTTGCTGCCGCCATGCCAACACCGAATTGAGTTCGAGGTAAAGCATTTTGGGCTGCCAGTGGCGCAATAGAGAGGAATACACCCATCCCAATTCCTGCAATTAGCATAGAGATAGTGGCCAGCAATAAGCTTGTGGAGGGGGTCATTTGTGTTAATAGAAACACCCCTGCGCCCATAACAATTGCTCCTGCAACAGCGATCCATTGATAGCGTTTCAGTATACTGCTTGCAAAGCCGGCGAATAAGGCAACAACTGTTGCGCTTACCAACATCGGAGTTAGAAGCGCCCCGCTATTTGTGGCCGATACCCCGAGTACTCCTTGCAGAAAGAGCGGAAGATAGATTGTTAGGCCCAGCAGTACCATACCTTGTAGCAGGTTCAGCAACGAGGCTGCGGTAAAGACCTGATTACGAAAGAGGTCAAGCGGCACAATCGGATCGGCTACCTTGAGTTCGGTGAATAAGAATAGTAGATAAAGGATGCCAGCGATTGCCAGGATAACAATGACTTGCGTGTTTTGCCAACCATAGCTAGCGTCGCCTCCCCAGGTAAGCCCCAACAGCAGGCAAATGGTTGCGGTTGCTACAAGCAATGCTCCAGTAAAATCAATGCCTCGTACGGCGGCCCAACTGATCCTATCCTGACTTCGTTCGGAGATATCGATGGGCAAGCAGAGGAGCAATATAACAAGTGCTAGAAGCCCGATTGGGAGATTGATATAAAAGATCCAGCGCCAGCGCGTTGTTTCTGTGACCAGCGTGCCGAGCAACGGTCCATGATCGGCGAGCCAGCCGCCAAGTGTTGGACCGATCAGATTGGCAAAGCCGTAGACGCTGCTAAGGATGGACTGCCATCTGGCCCGTTCGACGGGAGGAAAAATGTCGCCGACGATTGTCATAACCAGAGCCAGCCCGATGCCAGATCCAAGGCCTTGCATGGCTCTAAATGCAATCAATTGATTCATCGTCTGCGCCAGGCCACAAAGTGCTGAGCCAAGCAGAAAAAGCATAACTCCAATGACCAGGAACCACTTGCGACCAAACAGGTCGGAAAGCTTCCCAACGATGGGAATCATGGCAGTCGTAGCCAGTAAATAAGCATTCACGACCCAGGTGTAACGATCAAAACCCTGCAGATCGGCAATAATCTTTGGCAGCGCGGTACCTACAATGGTTTGATCCAGAGCTTCGAGGAGGAGTGTAAGTAGGAGCGCTATAATGACGCCTACGAATACAGGGCCATGCAAGCGATGCGTGGACACCTGCACAGATTTAATTGTATGAGTATTTTTCTTTAGTTTCATGATAAATTCTCTTGGCGACGAAATTTTATAGCCATAGAGCTATAGAAAGCTCGGACACAGAGGCAATAGCTGGGCGCCGAGTTTATATCTATTGGCCAGAAAGTAGCTCGTAACCTGTTCCTAAACCTGTTCAATTGCCAACAAAGCTTTAGTAGAGTCGGTCCAGCTATCTGTAGCTGAGAACTGCCTTCTATGCCCTACATAAGGACGAGAGGACATAAGTATGTCACGTCAAGAATTCTTACAAGCCCAATCTGTTTAATTGAACTTCGGCCATCTGTCTTGCCACTATATAAAGAGAAAGATCTGTTGTTAGCTGATCATGTCATTAGCTTTTCTGACCATGATCAAAAGAGATCATGGTCAGCTTTATTTAAATTACGTATAGAGTTCTGGGTCATGCTGGTTTATCTGAATATGCAAGCCATCGGGATCGCGTATAACCAGCGAATAGCCGAAGGCTTCATCCGAGACGAAGCGTTCCAGGGGAATCCCAGCCGCTATCAAGCGTTCCTGTAGCTCTTCAAGCGGTTCCTGGCTCTCCAGGCCCAGATCCACGCGCTGCTGTTCCTGGCTCTGTGAGAGCTTATCCAGATAATGTAGCCCTAGCTTGGCATCGCCCAGGCGCAGTTCGGCCCAGCGGCCTTTACGGTGTTTTCTCACCAGTTTGAAGCCCAATAGCTCATAGAAGCGCATAGAGCGCTCCACATCGCTCACATAGACAATAGGCATAACTAACATGCAGAGCCACCTTTCCCGCGCAAATGAGGCTGTTGGAGCTGCTGGACATAGGCACGTAGCGCCTGTTCAACAAAAACCGAGAGCGAGATCCCTTGATCAACAGCCGTATGCTTTACCTCGCGAATTAACTCGGGAGGGAGATAGACGTTAAACTGCTGTTTCTTTTCATTCTCTTCGGGGGGCATGTTCCCTCTTTCTTTTTGCAGTAGGTTTAAAGATAGCAATATTGTTCTTGCTAGAATACTAGCATGCTAGCAAAATGTTGTCAAGTAGAGATAAAGAAGGGAGCAGAGCTTTCAACTTCTCGTTGTTATAATTCCTGGCTGTAGAAAAGAAGGGGAGAGAACTGTAGCGAGGAGCGAGCAGATTGTGGTGAAAAGCCGTCAAGAACAATTTGCTTGCCTGCAGCATAGGGCCATAACAAATCTATTCTTTAAGAACTGGGAGGCTCTAAAGGAATAGAGTTTGTATTATTAGGCTTGCCTATGAGAAAAGCCACTACAGATCCAGGAAGAAAAACGTAGCTTTAATCATTGATTGCCTGGTATGTTAGCGTCAAGAAATCATCGCCGACCTGGCTGCGCCAATCCGCGGCAACAATGGCGTTCTGATATTGAAGCAGGATGATGGCTATTAGATCTTCGTGTGGATCTACATACCATGCCGTGCCAAATGCGCCAGGCCAGCCAAAGGTGCCAATACTTGGCCCCAAGCCGGTCTGCTTTGTCAGCACCTGCACACCATAGCCAAATCCCCGATTGGCCCACATCTGATTATTACTAAATGCAAAAGTAGCGTGGGTATGTTGCTCAGGAGTGAGATAGTCAGTTGTCATGGCTTCCACAGTTCTGCGCGAGAGAAGGCGCGAGCCATCCAACATACCCTTATTGAGTAACATGCGAGCAAAGCGCAAGTAGTCATCAGCTGTGGAAATCAGGCCAGCGCCTCCGGAGGCGAAAAGGGGCGGCTCGGCCCAACCTGTTGTCTGAGGGTGATCCAGGATAGCAAGCTCACCATTGGGAGCGGGTCCGTAGAGAACTGAAAGCCTACTGAGCTTTTCTGGAGATACTACAAAGCTTGTACCCGCCATTCCTCACGGTTCAAAGACGCGTTCACGCAAAGCCTCTTCAAGCGATTTTCCTGTCACACGCGTAAGCAGAATACCCAGGATATCTGAGGATATGTGGTAGAGCCAGCGTGCTCCGGGCTCATACACCAGAGGAAATTCCCTTATGCGCGCCATCCAGGCATCAGGTGTTAAACTCTCGGCATTAGAAATTTGTAGCGCGTCTGCTACTGGCTGGGCGGTCAGTGCAAAGAGTTGTGACCCAAGGCTAGATTTTCCCCAACCAATACCAGGACGATAGGTCAAGAGATCGTGAAGAGTAATTGGGCGTGGCGAAGGATAAACA
Organism: Ktedonosporobacter rubrisoli; assembly: GCF_004208415.1. Classification (GTDB taxonomy): domain Bacteria; phylum Chloroflexota; class Ktedonobacteria; order Ktedonobacterales; family Ktedonobacteraceae; genus Ktedonosporobacter; species Ktedonosporobacter rubrisoli. The sequence goes on from NZ_CP035758.1 coordinate 3,206,316, forward strand.
TCGTCAGGAGAGCCGTTCGGATCGCGCATCACCATACGATTGCCAAGTTCTGGTAGCCACTCATCTACAGGATCAAAGAGCCGAAGTTTACCTTCCTCGACCAGGGTCAGTGCCGCAACATTGGTCAGGGGTTTAGTCATTGAGCCCAGACGAAAGATAGTGTTTCTTTGCATGGGGACCTGGGCTTTCTTATCCTGCCATCCGGAAGTATCAAAATAGGCAAGTGCGCCATGTCTATAAAGAAGAGCGCTCACTCCTGCAAACTCGCCTCTTTCAACATATCCTTCAAGCGCTCTGCTGAGGCGTTCCAGGCGGGCGTGAGATAATCCGCTGCGTTGCACATGAGGTATTTCGTTCATTGCTCATCTCTCCCTTTAATATTTCAATTTAAATTGGATTAGTAAAGTTATATTGCAAATTAATGTGGAATGTCAAGCGGTTTTAACCCCTGTGCTTAAGGAGTGAACAATAGAAGAGCAAGCTATGGAAGAATGCCAAGCTCAATGGCTTTTGCTACCGCTGCAGCACGAGAATCAATCTCTAGCTTCATATAGATGCAAGCAAATGGGTATGTTCGCGCAGGCCAAGTAAGCCATAGTGTCCCAAACCGGTTGAGCCGCTAGCTGGAGTAAAACCTATACCGTCATCGCGGATCATAAGCGTAAGTAGTCCTGGATCTGAAATGGCACATATCCAGACCTGGTGTGCCTGAGCGTGACGGGCTATCGGTCGCCACAATTAACCTTGTGGACGCTCGGACCTGATGAATGGCTGCTTTTCTTGAAATTATCTGACTACGCAGCGCGGAAAAAGCCCCAGAGGAAGTTGGATCATACCTGGCTTCCTCTGCCTGATCTTGATGAAAACCAGCGAAAGCCCGGTTTCTTTATGAGTGGTGAGAACTAGCCCAAACCTTGCTGCGAGATGCGTGTACAACTTCCAGTCACGACGCGTCTTTAGAGGGAAAGATTCTTCAACAATGAGTTACGTTCTTTCCAAGTTCAATTGCATTGAAACCTCGTATTGAAAAGCGGGCCGCCTCCGTCGCTTTGGGCTCAACCCGAGCCCAGACTTCAGCGGCGATTTCCATCCGGCGAGTTGCGAGATGAAGCAGGAACGTAGGTCAACCTGATCACATCCTCGTCAATCCGATCATGAGTCATAAGGCGGAGCGGCGGTTGAGGTCCAGCGAAATATGGCTTGCCATGACCAAGCACGATGGGGTGCAGATAGATTCGATACTCATCGATCAGGCCAAGTTCGGTGAGGCTGTGCGCCAAGTTCGGGCCAGCAACTTCGATCTCCCCGTCGCGCTCGGCCTTCAGCTCGCGGATCGCGCGTTCAAGATCACCCTCAACAAGCCTGGCGTTGGGGCCGACCGACTTCAACGAGCGCGAGACGACCCATTTCGGCTGGTTCCGCCACGCCGAAGCGTAGGCGTGTTTCTCTGCATCCCATTCAGGATGATCATCATCCCAGTAACGCATGGCCTCATACATTTGGCGACCGTAGACACTACCCGCCTGCAACTGAGCCTCCTCGATGAAGTGGCGGAAGAGCGTGGGACTTGTTGGCCCAAATCGCATATAGTCGATGTAGCCGTCCAGGGACTGGTTCATTCCGAACACGAGTTTAGCCATATCACTTCCTTTCTTCACGCGGCACATCCGCGCGGTCATTCATAAGCCCGTCCAGCGGCATTGGCGTTCCGATAATAACGTTTCCCATAACACTTCCAGAGCATAAGTGGATGTTTTCTTCTTCCAAGCTTACCCGTTCCCTTCGAAAAAAACTTCTCAGATCTTGCACTTCTCTTCCTATAGTTAGCACCCATTCCCAGAAAAGGTAAGACGCCCTCTCTCAACCGCGGCGATGACACCAACTTTTTTGCCCAATTTGCGTGTGCCCCCTTTCAAGCATCATACGGCGAGGTGTCGATGAGCCATCTCTTTATTAAATAAACCTTATCCGACGTATGAGTTTTTATGGTTGGGCGAAGCTAACTGCTAAAATAAAAATATAGTAGCAATCCGGGTAGAGTTTAGCGGGAAAGAGAGACCTTCATCTTTTCTCGAAGATTGCCGAGATCAATAAACTGCTAAGTTTTCAGGTGCTGATCGCGTAGAAGAAAGTATGCTCATCTGCCCCTAAAAGCAACGGAACGAGCTTGCGATAATTTAACTATTGACAAAAAAGCCCTCTTTGCTATAATTAATAAACAGACTGTCTTTTTATTATTGAGGAGGAAAAATGGCCCGAACCGTTAAGCCGGAAGAATATGCAGCGAAGCGTAGAGAGATTCTTAATGCAACTCAGAGGCTAGTGCTGAGCAAGGGATATGAGCAAATATCTATTCAGGATATCCTGAAAGAAGTACAAATCTCCAGTGGAGCTTTTCATCACTACTTCGACTCGCGGCGTGCGTTGCTTGAAGCGTTTGTCGAGCAGATAAAGCAGGAATTTGAAAAGCCGTTGCTCCCGATTATTCATGATCCTCATTTGAGCGCCAGCCAAAAGCTGCAAGGTTTCTTCGATACGCTCGATCGTTTGAGAACAGCACACAAGGCTGATGTGATCAAGCTAGGTCTTATCTGGTACTCTGATGCCAATGCCCTTGTTCGCGTGAAAGTAGAGGAAGCAATTTTCGAGCAGCGCGCAGCTTTCATTACAGAAATTGTCAAGCAGGGTATTCAGGAAGGCAGCTTTACAACAACCTATCCTGACAAGGCTGGTGAAGCTACCTTATCACTTTTACAAGGGATGGGTAATGCCCATGCCAAATTACTGCTTTCGTTAGATCAAGGGGCAGATGAGAAACATGTCATCGAAGAAATCGTCAGGACTCATCATGCATATATGGATGCCGTAGAGCGCGTATTAGGCGTGAGAGAAAACACTCTCTATCGAGTTAATGCCGAAGCAGTGAAGTTCTGGGTTGCAGCGATACGTGATAAGGATGCTGTTTGAGTAAGGCCCTGAAGTGGCGTAGAGGCAAGCTTTGTATTTGTGCTGCTTAATGCCACGCGGAAACTGTAAATACAAACTGCTGAGATTAAAATAAGATCAGCCAGCACCTCAAGGCTCATAGCGATGTGATATATTCTTTTGAAGAGGAACAAGTAATGAGCTGAGAAGGAAAGATGTTTATGAGTTCGGACGCTGGCAAGCAAGCAGAACATACCTCTATAAGAGCTATAGAGAAGCAAGCCTATACTCACTGGGTAGGAGCATGGTATGCAGCACCTACTCAAATGCCCATAGCCCATCTGAGCGGTCGTACGTTGCGGCAAATTGTTCACATGCATGTTGGAGGAGAACTGATTCGCTTGCGGCTATCTAATCGTTATGGAGATGCCGCGATCACAATCTCTGCGGCTTTCGCGGGGAAGGTCCTGGAAGGCCCAGAGCTAGGCCCAGGGGAGAGAGCTGTGCTGTTTGAGGGACGGGAGACAGTTACGTTAGAGGCCGGCCAGGAGGTGATCAGCGATCCAGTGGCCCTGCGAGTCGAGGCAGCAAGCGATCTGGCCATCACTTTTTTTCTAGCTCGGGGCGAGATCCTCAGCGGACACTTGAGCGCACAACAAACGTCGTATATTTCAGGCCTGGGTAATGTGACAGCCACGTCAGCGGAAACAGCATTTTTTGCATATCCGCTTTTGACTACCTCCTGGTGGTTGATAAGTGGCGTTGATGTCTTGCCAGCCAGGCCGCTCAATGCCGTTGTAGCCATCGGATCTTCAGTTACAGACGGTGTTGGCTCAACGCTGAATGCAAATCGGCGCTGGCCCGATTACCTGGCGCATAGATTGCGCGAAGCCGGAGGAACGCGCTTTATGTCTGTCTTAAATGCTGGTATCTCCGGCAACCAGCTGCTCTCCTCGGCAACCCCTCAACTAGAGGAGACAGGCATACCAGCGTTTCTTGCTGGAGAGGCTGGGATGCAGCGAATGGCCTGGGATGTCATGACGCAGCCAGGGGCAACGGATCTGATTGTGCATATTGCCTCAAATGACCTGCGCGCTGACGTCGCCGGCCCAATTCTAATAGAGGCATTTCAGCAGCTAGCGATGCAGGCGCGAAAAACTTATAGGAAAGTATTTGGCACGACAATTTTGCCTGGCGGCTATTCTCCTGCGCAGATTGAGCAACGTCGGCTTGTCAATCGCTGGATGCTTGAGCAAGGAAAGCAGTGGTTTGATGCTATCTTCGATTTTGCCGCACCATTATGTTCGCCCGAAGATGAAGCCTTACTTAACCAGGTCTACGATTCCGGAGATGGCGTCCATCCCAACGATGCAGGCTATCGCTTGATGGCCGAGGCTGTAGATATCAACCAGCTAACCGGCAGCCTTGGAGTTTCATGAAGAAAAAACTATTGAGACTTCAGATTTATGAGGCCTGCCGCCTTAAATTTGTTCTGTTTGCCGATTCCGGACCGCGAGTCGCGAGTCCACAAGTTCCCCTGTAGAAATACAGAGGAACTTCGACTTCTACTATGTAACAGTGACCTTTAGTTACCTAACGGCCAGGGGAACGATGATTCGATCTGCTCACGCCGTCCCGTTTCGGCAGAATTCAGGGCCGCAAGCATTATCTCAAGCACATGTACGGCGTGTTCGCCGCTGAGCAAGGGCTTTTCACCTTTTGCGAGGCATTCAGCGATATAGCTTGCGCCACCCTCCCAGTGATAATCATAGTTGCTCTGATACCTGATTTTCCACTGCCCATCGGGCGAAAGCGTGCGGTCACCTGAATAGACAGAGACATCTTGGGGCGCCCAATCAAAGCCGCCTAAAGTCATTGCGCCACTTGTACCGATCACCTGGATCGTCCAATCCTCACGCTGCGCGCCATAGACGAAGCCAGTCTGAATAACTGAATAAATAGCATTCCCATGATCCACGATCAGGGCCGTGTTATCATCAGCCTCGACCTTAACGGTCTCTCCCGCAATGATGCGTTCGGGGATAGCGGCACCGGCCATGGCAACCACTGACTTTGCGGGGCCAAGCAGACCGGTCAAGGTTGTGATGTTGTAAACGCCAAGATCGAAGAGAGAGCCGCCCCCTTTTTTATAAAACCAGGCGGTGCCAGGCCAGGAGGGGCCGCTCCAGCCGTAGATACCGTGGGCCACACAGGCACGCCCGATTTCTCCAGAGGCCAGAACGCTGGCCATACATTGGAAAGCAGGCGAAGCAGGTGAATTGGGGGCGCCCCATAGTCCCAGCCCCTTGCTTCTAGCAAGATCGAGAAGCGCATGCGCCTCGCTCAGGTCTGTAGCGATTGGCTTTTCACACCAGACATTGCGGCCGGCCTCCAGCCCCTTGCGATTGTAGGGAGCATGAAATTGCATGGGCGTGAGATTCACCAGGAGATCAAACTTCACGGCAGCCAGCAACTTATCAATATCGTCGAAATAGTGTGCAATAGCGTAGGTTTCGGCATGGCTACGCGCGTAATCTATACGATTGTCGCAAACTGCCAGCAAGTCAATGTACGGACTTTGCTTTAAATGGGGAATGTACTTATTTGAAACATTCCCACAGCCAACCACGGCTACACGTACTTTACTCATTTGCGCGAGCTCCTTTCGAGTCCAGTTTACAAATCATTCTTAGCGACAACGCGGCTGAGAAGTTCCACATGTGCATGTGGAAGTAAGCAGTAATAATCGAGCTGAAGCGTCAGTTACCGATTTTGTCTTTATTGACGATTAATAAGTTTTCAAGATGGCAGAAGCGCTCGTAATATGGCGTATACCTGCTGTCGCCCGGCTGGAACGTTGTATGCATCAGAGGCGAGGATGTCACCGGGATATCCAGAGTTTGAGCGGCAATAAGTGCCGCGCCCCAGGCCGTCGTGTCGAACGGCTCAACCAGCTTAACAGGCTTACCCAATACATCAGCCTTAATCTGTGCCCAGAGCTGGCTGCGCGAGGCGCCACCGCACGAAATCACATGTGAGATATTGCAGCCGGCGGCTTCCAGTAGCGTAACACGTTGGCGTAGAGCATAAGCGATACCCTCAAGAAGCGCTCTGGTCATATGAGCGGTAGTATGACCAAGCTGCAATCCAATAAACGCACCACAGCGCCCAGGCTCATCGCGTTCTCCCCCAGCTAAATGGGGCAGGAATAGCAGGCCTGCCGCGCCTGGTTCGACAGTTTCGGCAGCCGAGAGCAGTTCCTCGGGAGTAGATTTAAGAAGTGCTGATAGCCAGGCCAACGCACAACCCGTCGTATTTAAGCCAACCTCCGCAAACCATATTCCAGGTTCAATATGAGGATAGATGTTAACGGCGTGGGACGAGATAGGCCGTGAGACAGCTAGATGCAGGCAGGTAGAAGTACCCGTTACCTCACAGAGCGCATCCACAGTGGTGGCACTTGCTCCATAGGCGGCACAGATGCTATCTGCTGCACCTATAATTACCGGCGTTTTTTCTGGCAGACCGGTGGCTACTGCGGCTTCGGCCGTTAAATTGCCCAATACGCTACAAGAAGGCATAATTTCTGGCCAGGAAAGCGCAGCGAGGCCAAGTTCACTAAGCCAATCGAGGGTCCAGGAATTGGCGCTCAGATCATAGGCAAGTGTGCAGGCGGCGTGCGTTGGATCAGTAGCAAGGCGACCCGTCAAGTACCAGCCTACCAGGTCGCGCGGCTGCACAACGACTGATCCCGCTTTGAGCCAGTTGCTCTGCTGTTCATTGAGCCATAACAACTTGGGCAAAATATAAAAGGGACTAACAGCCTGTCCGGTACGCTGATGTATAGCGTCTGCGCCCAGATGGCGCGCCAGAAAATCGGCCTGGGTGGTGGCACGATTGTCTTGATAGATAAGCCCTGGTCCGGTTACTTTTCCGGCAGGTCGCAGACAAGTGAAAGTTGGGCACTGGCCCGTCAACCCGATACCAACCACACCACGAGCAGCGCGGCCGAGCTGCTCAGTTAGACGGTAGAGTGCGGTGAGCGATGCTTGCCACCATTCTGCCGGCCTTTGCTCGGCCACGCCAGGCGTGGGATAGACAGTGCTAATAGCGGCCCTGCCCTGCGCGAGACATTGGCCTGCAGTGGTAAAGGCCAGCGCCTTGACTCCCGAGGTACCGATATCGAGCCCAATGAGGATCTCATCTTGCTGTCTATACATCTTATTAGACCTCAACGCCAGAAAGTAAAGAAGCGGCATCCCGATCAGCGACAACCATGAGCTGGGACGCCTGTTGGAGAATCGAAGCAGGAACTGCCGAGGTGACAGGACCAGTAAGTGCCCTGGCCAGAGCTTCCGCTTTAGACTGGCCGGAAACCAGCAGTAGAATTTGTCTGGCTGCCAGGATTGTGCTGAGGCCAATGGTAAGGCCGTAACGAGGGACATCTCTATCCCAGTAGCTAGTATTATACTCCAATGTATCTTCACTCAAGGCTAAGATGCGCGTTGGAGCATCGAGAGGAGATCCCGGTTCGTTAAAGCCAATGTGGCCATTGATGCCAACACTTTCAACAATGAGATCCAAGCCGCCGCAGCGGCGAATTTGCTCGTCAAACTCCAGGCAGGCCAGCTGAGGCTCTGGATCATCTCCGCGCAACCTGAATACCCGATCCGCGGAGAGACGGCATGGCGTGACAAATAAGCGGTTTAACCAGGAAAAGAGCCCACAAGGATTATCGGGGCCAATGCCCAGATATTCTTCAGTACAAAATACGCGAATCTTGTCGAGCGAGAGCGAATCCGAGCGATACCTGGCTACCAGCTTATTGTAGAGCCCGACAGGAGTGTTGCCGGTAGTCAAGCCAAGGGTAGCGTTAGGCGCTTCTGTAATGATGGAAGCAACGATATCGGCACTTAGCGCGCTCATTTCTTCATAGTCTTTAGCAACAACGAGTTTCATCCATGGTCCTTAATACTATCCGCTTAACGTAGTAAGGGATGTACGACTCCCGAGCGAGTGATAGCAATGCTACCATGCTCTGCACGCTGAAAGTCCTTTGGTCAATATACGATCTCATAGTCTGTAGTAATTCTGTCGAGTGCCAGAGGGCGGAAATGCTCGTCAGCAAAGGCAATATGAATAGGGTGCTGCCGATAGCTGCTAATAGTGCTCTCGTCACGCAGATCAATCACGAAAGTATAGCTGTAGCGTGAGTTTTCGGTAACTGCCACCCCAAAGGAAATATGCAGAACACCGGGTATGCGCGAAAGTTCCTGGCGGGCTCGCTCTGCCATGCTCAGGCATTGCTCCCTGCCTACTCCTTCTGGCGTATTAAATACAATCAAATGTCTGATCATAGCTGCACCTGCCCTGCCCGCTCATTGGCAAGCTTCCACTGAGAGAGCACGTACTCGCGAGCGGCAGGTAGCGCAGCCTCAGAGAGATGTTCCAGGATAAATGGGCCATCGTACCTGGCCTGCAATAACAGATCCATAAAGAGAGGGTATTCAAGTAAGCCTTGCCCAGCAGGCAACCAGAAGAAATGGCCCGCTGGATCGGGTCGGCAATCCTCTACATGAACAAGCCCAATATATGGAGAGATGGCATGAAATGCCGCTGGCAGAAAGCTTGACTGCTCGTCAAGCGTACCTCTTGTCAACATGCCGGCCGGGTCGGCGACTATACGTACTTGATGGATATCTAAAGCTTCCACAAAACTGACTGCTCGTTGAGGCGTATTAATAATCGTCATAACATAGGGCTCTATACCAAGCAGCACTCCATAATCCTGGGCATAGGCTACGAGAGGCCGCACAGAGGCTATGAGATCATTCAAGGCTTGCTCAGTAGCATTAGCCGGATTCCAGTTCCATTCGTCTTGCGCATCATAGGTTCCCACTTCTGTACACAGCATAGGCGCACCTATGGCAGCGCTCAGCCTGATCAAGCCCTGAAAGCGAGTATGGATGGCCTGGCGAATTTGGGGATCGGGATGCGCAAGATTGCTATATCCGCCTACAGCAGCAATCTCTACCTTTGCCTGAGCAAAGGCTGCCTTGATACGACTGCAAATAGCCGGTGTAGGGTTATCCAGGTCAATGGGTAGCCCAGGAAAAGAATCAAGGACCACACATTGCAAGCCCAATTGGCGAATACGCAGGGCCAACTCCTCGATCGAGTCGGCCTTAATCCACTGCGTAAATACCCCCAATTTCATGCAAGTTACCTCCTTCAACTAGTGAATACCAAGTGCAACTTGTTTTTGCCGCCTGCGGAATCTGGGGAGAGAAAAGCTGGGACAGCCAGCTAGAGCGCCGCGCTTCAGTGGACGTGCGGTGCGAGTGCTAGATGGCAATGTCTCCGCTGGTTATCCCTTTCAACAAAAGTTGCACATCACGTTAGTCACATTAACTCAACAAGATAGCGGCAGCGATCTCCCCGAACCACCGATTGAGAGAGCTCCACGCGACGCCCATCGGCCAGCGAGCCAACACGCTCTAGATAGAGAGCTGGTGAGCCCCGGGGAACTTCAAGCATCTTTGACGCGAACTCATCGACGAGGATTGGCTCAAAGCTTTCCATTGCGCGGCCCAAACGCATGCCGTATTTGGCCTCCAGCAGGGCGTAGAGGGCCTGAGATCTGATGTCTTCTTCCGTGAGTCCAGGCACAAAGCATTCGGGCAGATAAGTTGTCTCTAGCATCAGAGGGTCCCCACCAGCCAGGCGCAGGCGCACCAGCTTGATCAGAGGCTCCTTTTCCCCCAGCCCGAAAACTTCGCAAGCGATAGATTTACGCAGCACCACCTCAAACACAAGTAAGCGGCTCTCAGGATGAAGCCCGCGTGCCGTCAGATCTTCGGTAAAGCTATAGAAGTTGCGCAATCTCCATTCAACCTTGGGTTTACAGACAAAGGTGCCACGTCCCTGTTGACGCGTGAGCAATCCCTCCTGTTCCAGTGAAGTGACTGCCTGGCGTACCGTGGCCCGGCTGACGTCAAAGTGCTGTCTAACCTCTACTTCGGAGGGAATGCGATCCCCTGGCTGCCAGGCGCCGCTACGGATCTGTTCACGCATAATCTCCTTGAGTTGCAAATAGAGTGGAACGCCGTTGCCAGGGTCGATTCCTTGCTCGCCAAATTTTATTTCTGATTCCATTGTTTTGCTACCTTGGTCTACAATAAATTGGTCCGTACGACCTTATGAATTGGTTGACGATTTTTATTATAACAGGAGATGGCTTGACTTTCAACTATGCTTGTCCGTATACTAAATGGCATGGATGTATCGTTCTACTCGTACGGACGACTCGTTATTTGTACTGACGATCTGGATAGAACATAGTCAAAAGTGAGGTCACTGATGATCTCTGGAAGAAGGCAAAAGATGAGCACAAGGCAAATTATTTCTCCAGGCCTGGTCAATCGACGCAAATTTCTTCAACTAACAGCTGCCGGCGGCGGCATGCTTATGTTAGCTGCCTGTGGTGGTTCAGGAGGAGCATCGGGGCATACAGAGATAATCTTCTGGTTGCCAGGTGGAACACAGACCTACTGCAATGCCCACAATACCATTGAGAAGGACTATCAGAAGCTTCATCCGAACATCCAGATGCCTCCCGTATTGTGCGGTACCGGTAAGCAGGACTATACGGAAGTGCTGCTTGCTCATATTGCTGCCGGCAATGCGCCTGATGCCACCTTGTATTGGGATAGCCCGGTCTCTTTGGGGGCGAGCGGAGCTGCCATGGATCTGACCTCAATGATGGCTAACTCCCAGCACGCCAAGATTGATAAATGGCCTGCGGGCGCACTGGCAAGCTGCCAGTTTAACGATAAGATCTACGGTTTGCCAATTACGGCCGGGGTCTTTAGCATGTGGTACAACGCAGAATGGTTTGAGCGGAAAGGAATCTCGGTAAAGCGTGAAGACTTTCCCAAGACCTGGGATGCATTACGTGCGCTCTCTAAAGAATTTACGACCTGGAAAGGTGACGAATTGCAGACCATAGGCTTTCCTGTACTGCATACCCCAGCGCAAGGAAGTGATCGATATAATCTCCCTATGTGGTCAGCGCTCAATGGCTCGCAGATTTATGACGCCGAGAACAAGAAATATACCATCGATTCCGAGGCCAACATTGCGATGATGGATTATTTTCTATCGTGGCTGAACGAAGAGTATCGCGGGGATGTTAATTATCTGCTACGCGCTAAAGTCATCTGGGATGCCTATCCTGATGCCCAGACAGGTCGAGCTCCGGCTTTCCAGACACAGAAGCAGGCCATGGTACTGCAAGGGAGCTGGATGGTAGGAGATTTTTATACCTGGACGGGCCCCTCATTTGAAAAATGGAATGTTGCCCCCTTACCGCTTGGTCCCGGTGGCACGAAGCAGATTTCCGGAGACTGGCCTAACTGGGCGGTTATCCCTAGAGGAGCCAAACATGCAGCAGAGGCCTTTCAATATCTTGACTATATGAGCGCTACTGGAGTGCGAACCTGGTTCAACGTTCTTCCCGACCTGCCGGCGAACGCAGACTTTTCCCATAGTATTTTACCTGATGGCTTGGTACAAAAGCGCGGTAAGGCATTTGCGCAAGAGATTATGGACTTCTTCTATCAGCAGCAGCAAATTGTCACCCCAATGTGGAACTCGCCGGTAGAAGGCTTTGCATCCGACCAGATCGGCACGGCTATTGCTCGCGTTATGACCAAGGCTGCCAAGCCTAAACAGGCCATGGCAGAGGCGCAGAAAGCTTGCCAGGATAAGTTGGATAGTGTACTGCGCAAAAAGTAGAGCCTTTTCTTGATATGAACGAAACAGAGAAAGGGGAACGAGTATCATGATAACGCTTTCCATGCGCCGCCGACCTATGAGCCTGCTACAACGCCGCGAGGCCAGGGCCGGGCTGCTCTTCGTGCTCCCGTGGCTCATCAGCTTGTTGCTATTTACCGTCTACCCTATCATCGCCACGGTCTTCTTCTCTTTCACTGACTACAATATTATTGAAGCGCCAAGATGGATCGGGTTAGAGAACTATCAGACGATGCTCACGGCCGACCCGGACTTCTGGAAATCAGTAGGCAATAGCGCTTATTATGCGCTGATCTCAGTCCCTCTAGGCCTTTTCTTTGCCCTGGCCCTGGCGTTGCTCCTCAATATACAGGCCAGAGGCATCGGCATCTATCGGACCATCTTCTATCTACCCACCCTTGTTCCTCCCGTGGCCAGTACGCTTATTTTTATGCTCATGTTTAATCCTAATAGTGGCGGCTTGATGAATACGCTGCTGGGCCTGATGGGAATCCAGCCACAGCCCTGGCTAAGCGATGCCAATCAAGCCAGGTCGGTACTGATTATTCTAAGTTTATGGAGCTTGGGAGCAGCAACACTCATCTTCCTGGCCGGACTAAAGGACGTCCCCTCAACACTACTGGAAGCGGCATCTATAGACGGAGCTGGAGCCTGGCGGCGCTTCTGGCATGTTACCTTGCCGCTACTCAGTCCAGTGCTTCTTTTCAATTTAGTGATGGGGGTCATCTCTTCCTTCCAGGTCTTTACGCAGGCGATGGTAATTGGAGGCACTACCGGAGATCCCCAGGGCTCAACCCTGATGTTTATGGTCATGATCTATCGGAGCGCATTTCGCTACTTTTCGATGGGCTATGCTTCAGCGCTGTCTGTGATACTCTTCCTGGCCGTGCTGCTAGTGACGCTATTGATCTTCTGGTCAGCACGTGTATGGGTATTTTATGAAGGAGGACGTGCATGACGCAGGTATACGAAAGGCAAGAAGTGCGTCTCCAAAAGAGTGTAGAGGTAAATGACAGGCAAGAACGCCCCAGAGGGCGGTTCCGCTTTCAAGCAATGGGGCGCCATCTGCTCCTCATAATCGTATCTTTAATCTTTTTTATGCCGTTCTATTGGATGTTGTCAGCAGCGTTTAAGGATGATGGTCAGATTTTTTCCACACCAATTAAGTGGTGGCCCGACCCCATACACTGGAATAGCTTGATCCAGGTGTGGAACGACCCCGGTTTTCCTTACCTGCAATTGTTGGGCAACAGTATCTTCTATGCGGGAATGGTTGCTCTTGGCACCGTCATCTCGTGCGCCGCAGCTGCCTACAGCCTGGCCCGCCTGCGTTATCCTGGCCGCAATGTACTCTTTGTTTTGACTGTAGCAACGCTGATGGTGCCGTCGATAGTAACCTTCATTCCAACCTATGTCCTCTTCAAGTACACGGGTCTGATAGGATCATATGCGCCATTGATCATTCCCGCCTTTCTGGGCAATGGCTTCTTCATATTTATGCTACGCCAGTTCTTTCTGACAATTCCCTGGGAGCTGTCGGAGGCGGCTAAGATGGATGGGGCCAGCGAGTTCCGCATCTTCTGGCAGATAATGCTACCTCTGGTCAGGCCCGCCCTCATCGTCGTCGCTGTATTTTCGATTCTCTATACCTGGCAGGATTTCTTCGGCCCGTTAATCTATCTCTCTGATACTTCACAGTATCCATTGTCGTTGGGGCTCTTTGCCTTTCAGGGGCAACGGGCAACTGACTGGCCGGCCTTGATGATGGGTTCGGTATTGACAATGCTGCCCTTGATTGTGATCTTTGCCTTCGCGCAGCGCTACTTCCTTGAAGGCATTACAATGACAGGTATGAAGGGATAAGCGAACTGTGAGTGAAGTGCAATTTAGAGCAGGGAAAAACTTGTTGCGCGGTCATTTTCATTATCCCGCTACCTCAGTAGCTCAGTTACCCGGTGTACTCATTATTCCGGGCTTTGCCGATACTGCTGTGGGACCACATAATATGCATTGTGCGCTGGCGCGCGCCTTAACAGAGGCGGGCCTGGCTGTATTGCGCTTCGATTACCACGGCCAGGGCGAAAGCGAAGGAGATTTCCGCGACTTTACTGCACAATCGGGATTGGGAGATGCGCGCGCAGCGCTTGAAGTTCTACGGATGCAAGCAGGTGTAGATGCTAAGAGACTCGGGGCGATCGGATTTAGCCTGGGAGCTGCATTGGCCTGCAGCCTGGCCGCCGAAGTAGCAAGCGTACAGGTGCTTACATTGCTTGCGCCTGTAGCTTATCCGCAGTCAGTGTTTCGGACATTTTTTTCTCCCCAGCATTTAGAGCAAGCTGAACTGTACGGCTGGATGGATTGGCACGGCTGGGCCGTGGGAGGTGAATATCTGCCCAGCCTGAGCACACTGGAGCCGCTGAAAGCTCTAAAATGCGCGCAAGCCGCAACGCTTGTCATGCAAGGAACTGAGGATATTGAGGTATTGCCCGAAAACGGAGAAGCTTATGCCGCCCATGGGGCAAGCATACACTGGCTGAAAGGAGGAGATCACCAATTTTCATCTGTATACCTGCAGGAGGAGATAATACAGAAAACTGTCTCCTGGTTTCAAGCGCATTGGAAATTGCCAAAATAGTGAAAGTATTGGAGGCCAGGCAGGCAATTGCCCGAGAGCCTTAACTCTTGCCATGGCAAATATGGGAAAAGAGGCCAGCGGGCTTGCTTCCTGCAGAATGCTGGACCCGTTGACCTGCTTTTCTTTTAACGGGCTATACTAAGAGTGTGTCCTAGCTAGAACAATGAGCCGATAGTTCAGAGAAAGGAGAGTTCAGCCGAAAGCACAACTCGAAAGGAACGAACCAAGATGTGTGAGCCAATCAAGCGAAAACGTTACCCGTCGGATCTGACCGATGCGCAATGGGAGCTGATCAAGCCGTTCATCCCAGCAGTCTCTGCCCAGGCCACAACGGCCCTTCACGAGCGACGAGAAATCGTCAATGCTATCCTCTATGTGTTGCGCACAGGCTGCTCATGGCGACAGATGCCGCACGACCTGCCCAATGGCAAAACGGCCCATCACTACTTCCGCATCTGGACGCAGGCGGGGATTTGGGAGCCCATCATGGCCCACCTGCGCCGACAGGTACGCACCCAGATGGGGCGGGACCCGGAACCCAGCGCTGCGATCATCGATAGCCAGTCGATCAAAACGGCTCCCGTGCCAGGAAGCGACAAGGGCTTCGACGCGGGGAAAAAAAATCTATGGGCGTAAACGCCACGTGCTCGTGGATACGCAGGGTTTCCTTCTGGCTGTCAAAGTGCATGCCGCCAACATCGTGGATCGCGTGGGGGCCAGGCTCTTGCTCAGCCAGTTGCCGCGCTCTTTCCCGCGTCTGTGCCACCTCTTTGCGGATAAGGGCTATACAGGACCATTGCTCGACTGGATTGCGCAGCGATTGCACTGGACCACAGAACTGGTGCCACAGGCTCACAATAGGTCCCATCAGCACTGGATCCTCGTGGACGGCCAACCGGTTCTGCTGCCCCGGCCCAAGACGGGTTTTCAGGTGCAAAGGAAACGATGGGTCGTCGAACGCAGCTTGGCCTGGTTCACCCGTTTCCGCCGCTTAGCTCGCGACTACGAAGGGCTCACCACCAGTTCAGAAGCCTTTCTTCAGCTCGCCTCGGTTCGGCTTATGCTTTCGCGCTTATCTCCTTTCCGCTACTGATTCTTGTGGTTAGGACACTCTCTAAGAAAGAGCGTGCATACCATCCAGGTATGGGTTTATGCTTTCGTACTCACTATAACCGCACCGGGGAGAGTGAACGTAATAATGCCATCATCGCTTATTCTGATGTGAAAGCGTGCTTGTATGGGAGAAGGAGCAGTAGTAAACATTTGCAGGATTTTCTTGACTTCTGCTTCTGGTGTACGCATGCGCCTGGTCCAGGTAGGTACATCCAATGGGATATCCCAACTGTGTGCAACGTAAGCTCCAGTCCAGCCAGATTGGCTCAGGAGGGCCAACCATTCCGAAATACGCAGATCGCGCACATGCGAAGGATCACGGAGAACCTCAAACGTATTGAGAAAGGTATCTTGCTCAGGTTCCTCGGGTGAGATGGTATCTACCAGTACCAGCCTGCCGCCTGGCTTAAGGACACGTCTCCATTCCTTAACAGCCTTTGCTACATCGGAGAAGTGGTGAGCGGCCTGGCGACATGTGACAACTTCAAAACTGTTATCGGCAAATGGTAGCGAGAGAGCGTTACCTTCGATAAAGCTAATATTATGAACCTGGCGTTCGCGAGCGAGCTGCTGGGCGTTTTGTAACATTGATGAAGTGAGATCGAGAGCTATAACCTCAGAGGCATATGGGGCGACTGCCAGTGCCGTATGGCCAGTTCCGGTGGCGACATCCAGAACGCGCTCTTTGCCTGTAAGAGCGGCGGCTTCGACGACCCAGGCTAGATCAGGGCCGCTGGCATGGACTGCGCTGGTTACGTAAGCGGAGGCGACAGGACCAAAACTATTTTGTACTTTACTGGGTACTTCGTCTTTGCTAGCTTGATGAGAAACATTTTGTTGCTCTGTATCTGACATGATCTTAGCTCCTTTCGCTGAGCCAGGTAAGAAAATAGAGATTCTCTATCTGAATGTTTCATAAAGTATAGTGCTCATCTTGTGAAAATGTCTAATACTTTTTTGGATAAGCAGTGATAACCAGGCGGTATCACTGAAGGGCAGGAACTATTGCCTGTTACAGCTAGGGAGAGGAGAAGTGACCCGAGTTCTTATAGCCATGAAGCGGATCACTTCCTATTTTCCAGGTGAGTTAGCCAACGATATCAGACAAGCGTTTTATCTGGTCCAGATGCGGAATGCAGGGCCAGAGGATAAGCTCGTCAGCTCCACTATTGCTAAAGCCCTGAACCGCCGAACGAATGGCTTCAGGACTGGATGGGAAAGACTTAGCCATCTGAGCGCCAGCCTGTCCATAATAGTTGACGATATAGTTCTCGATCTGTTCGGCAGCTTGAGGGCCAAGACTATAATAAATGCAAGCAACCAGCCGAGGTTTACCGGGCCTACCTGCCTTTTGCCAGACATCCTCCACCGAACGAAAGAGCTGTGCCGCCATTTCGGGAGCAACTCCTCCACTGAGAAACCCATCGCCCCAGCGAGCAAGGCGCCGGAACGCAGCCTGGGAGTATCCGCCAAGCAAGACCTCTGGACCCCCGTGCTGGACTGGAGCAGGTCCGATAGCACCAACCTGCTCGCTGAGAGGTTGGCCAGACCAGATATGTCTCATTTGTTCTAGCTGGTTATCGAAGCGTTTGCCGCGATCATGAAAAGCAGCTGATGCAGCGAGGAAGTCATCTTCGCGGGCCCCAACACCCAGGCCTAGAGTGAGGCGTCCGTTAGATAACGCATCAAGGCTGGCGGCTTGCTTCGCAAGTATACTTGTTTTGTGTATCGGAGCTAACAACACGGTTGTCATCAAGCGAATACGACTGGTGATGCCGGCAGCAGCGGCTAAAGTGATAAGTGGCTCGTAGTTAGGATATACCAGGCGATCGATGATCCCAAAACTAGAGAATGGGCCTTGTTCTGCAGCCCTGGTCCAGTCGAGTATGAGCTTACCAGATGTTCCAGGAATGGTAGCTGGTAGGCCAATGCCTATCTTGATTGCCATAATCTGCACTTCCTCCTCTGATCCTCTATCTACAACGATATTTAAAAGGGAAGCAGGCGCTAAAGATAACACGCGCTAGCTACGCGTAGCGTTGATAATCTATTTGGTTTAAGCAAGCAAGAAAAAGTCAACTAAGAGAGTCTGGAATCGCTCCACGCCTGGAGAGATGGTCTTTCAGCTCCTGATGATAAGCAAAGATTGCAGGAATGCCGCCTGAGTGGAGGAGCAAGATCTTTTGCCCTGCCGACCAGCGTCCAGAGGTGTGATGAGCCAGGAAACCTGCCATCATTTTTCCTGAATACACAGGATCGAGCAGAATGCCCTCGGTCTGGGCCATGAGCATGATAGCATCAAGGCTGGCCTCGGTTGGATCTCCGTATTCACGGCCAATGAACTCATCGTAGATTTCATATTGGCCGCGTGGAAGGGTCGAGTCACAGTCGAGCAAGCGGCTAAGCTCGGACCACCATTGCTCTACAGCCTTGTAGCAGTGCTCGCGTCGTTGGTTAACGCTGATGCCGATCAGGGGACAAGAAATGCCTTGAGCGCGTAATGAGAGCAACAGGGCGGTAAAAATGCCACCGGTGCCGAATGGTGCATAGATTGCATCGGGCTGTACTCTCTGTTCAGCAAGCTGTTGGCCTATTTCTAAGCCACAGCGAATGTAGCCAAGACAACTATGTGGGGTTGTTCCACTGACAGGAATATAGTAGGGTTTGCGGCCCTGGGCTCGCAGTTTCGCACATACTTGCTGGACGTGCTGCTCTAGATCCCAATGGTCAGAAGTTTGCACAAAATGTACCTGAGCGCCCATAAGATAGACAGTAAGTAAATTGCCTTGTAATTTCTGATACTGATCGCTACTCAGGATCACTTCACAGTGCAAACCAAGTTTACGAGCTGCAGCAGTAGTCAGGCGGGCATGATTGCTCTGCGCGCTACCGCAAGTAACCAGCGTGTCAGCTTCGCTGGCTAGTGCCTTCGCTAACTCATATTCCAGTTTACGAGGCTTATCTCCTCCCAGGGTAAGATCTGTGAGATCATCGCGTTTCATCCAGACTTGCAAGTTGAGATGCTTGCTCAAGATTGGCAATGATTGTAAAGGCGTTGGCAAACGCGTCAAAGAGACACGAGGATAACGTTCCAGCGCAAGTTCAAGGGAAGCAACCATGAAGCCCTCCTATGATATGGTTTCTCTAACAGCACAAATTGATATAGAGATATAGATCATTATGGCATATAGAAAAGTACATTTTGTTAATGGATGGTTGCTAATTGTCAGTGATTCCAAAGCCCCACTCTTATGAGCTCCTATAAAACAATAAAACTTGTTTAACTGCTACACTTTTGTAACAAGCAGGTAATATGTTGTCACACTTTTGTGACAACTTCTCTTTAGTATTTCTGTTAGAAACAGATACCTATGGGATAACTATCATAGTATCTATTTGCACTCTGAGAAACATTATAATGGATTTGAATCCTTACCAAATCAATAATGTTTTAGCTTTATTCGCATGGGATGAAAATTGAAAGGCTGTAGTCATTATGTATGATCGTCAAGACGTAGACTCCAAATTTAATCAACATTGCTTTCTTGCTCCTGTTAGCCCGGCGACTGACCGAGAAATTGCAGATCCATTACACGCCAATGCATGGCAGTTGGTTAAATATGGCCGAGATTGAACTGGCGGTTCTGGCTCGGCGAGCTCCCTCAGATCGCATGCCGATTATAGAAGTGGTGCAAGAGCGAGTGGTGAGGTGGCAGCACGACCGCAATCAGGCCAACACAGGCCCCTCCTGGCATTTTGCATAAGCCGATGCCCATATCAAACTGAAGCATCTCTATCCAACCGTCAAATGAAGGCGGTCAGTCCACGAGATGCAGTTATTCTTGCTGAAACAATCAGGAGACAGGTATATAATGCATCTACCAAGTATCAAGCTGTCCACGGCTATCATCACCACGCTGGTAGCCTTGTTCTTCACGGTCTCGCCATGTCTACCAACGACCAGGGCGCTGGCGCAGCACACTTCTCTTACTTCCACCACAACAGACCTCGCCAGCCTTGTAGATCCGTTCACGGGCACCGGCGTGCAGCCAGGAGCGCTCCTTGGCGGCGGGGATACCTTCCCGGGCGCGGATGTTCCATTTGGCATGGTCCAATGGAGCCCCGATACAGAGAGCTATACGCCGGGCGGTTACCAGTACAATGACAATCGCATAAAAGGTTTCAGTTTAACGCACCTCAGCGGGGCTGGCTGCAGCGTCTACAGTGATATTCCGTTCATGCCCTACGTAGGCGGCGTGACAGACTCGCCGGCCAGCAATCCTATGAAGTATATTTCGACCTTCTCGCACGCCAATGAGTCGGCTGTGGCAGGCTACTATAAAGTCAAGCTCGATAACGGTGTGACAACCGAGCTGACGGCGACGCAGAGGAGTGGCGCGGGGCGCTTCACCTACCCTGCAGGTCAGGCGGCGACGCTCATCGTCAATACCTCCGGCTCGATAAATGGCGTCGGCAATGCGCAGACGAATATCGGGGAAAATACCATTTCGGGCTGGGCAGCTAGTGGGGGTTTTGTGGCGCCAACAATCACTACCGCGTCTATTTCTGGGCGCAGTTCAGTCAGCCCTTCGCTACGGTTGGCACCTGGAAGAACGCTACCGTGACCAACGGCGGCCTGACCACCACGGCGCAGGCGCCAGGGAAGGCGCGCCCCGATGTCTCGGTCTCGGGCCCAGGCACTGGTGCGTTCGTGACCTTCAACACGAGCAGGAGCGCTGCCATCGGCGTGCGCGTCGGCCTTTCCTTCGTGAGCGTCAATAACGCGAAGGCCAATGTCAACCAGGAGGACGCGACAGCAGGCCAATCAGACCTGGAATCGCTATCTGGGTGAGATTCGGGTTGGCGGCGGCAGCGCGACACAGCTCAAGACTTTCTACACCGCCATGTATCATGTGCTTCTGCAGCCCAATGTCTTCTCCGACGTCAACGGCCAATATATCGGCTTCGACGCGCAGGTACATACGGTCGCCAGGGGCCACGAGCAGTACGCCAACTATTCAGGCTGGGACATTTACCGTTCAGAGGCGCAGATGCTCGCCTTCCTGGCTCCTAAAGAGGCCAGCGATGTTGTGCAGTCGATGCTCAACGATTATGAGCAGAGCGGCCTACTGCCCAAGTGGTCGCTGGCGAACGGTGAAACCTACACGATGGTTGGCGATCCGGCCGATTCGATCATCGCCGGCATCTATGCCTTCGGCGGCCGAGACTTTGATACGAAGGCCGCGCTGGCGGCGATGATCAACGAGGCCACAAAGACTAACAATAACCGCCCCGGCCTGGATTATCTCGATAAAGCTGGTTACCTGCCGATGAACGCGCGCTATGGCTGCTGCAACTTCTATGGTGCAGCCTCCACCTCCGCGACGCTTGAGTATAACAGCGCGGACTTCTCCATTGGCGCCTTCGCGCAGGCGTTCGGCGATACTGCCAACTATCAGAAGTTCGTGGCGCGGGCGCAGAATTGGGAGAATCTCTACAATCCCGCCGATAGCTACCTGGAGCCGCGCTTCCTCGATGGCTCTTTCCCCACTTCCTACAATCCGACCAGCGGCAGCGGTTGGGTTGAGAGCGATGGCGCACAGTACAGCTGGATGGTGCCCTTCAACCTGCGCGGCCTCTTTGATGCAATGGGCGGCAACAGCAAGGTCGTGCAGCGCCTCAACACCTTCTTCACACAGTTTAACGGCGGCCCGAATTCGCCCTATGCTTTCCTTGGCAATGAGCCGACGTTAGAGACGCCATGGGAGTACGATTTCGCCGGTGCTCCCTACCGGACGCAGCAGGTGGTGCGCCAGGTTGAGAATACGATCTGGTATCCCGGCCCCGAGGGCCTGGCCGGCAACGATGACCTTGGCGCGATGTCGTCATGGTACGTTTTCGCCGCGCTAGGCTTCTTCCCCGAGACGCCGGGTACCGCGGACGTGGTGCTGAGCAGTCCGCTCTTCCCGAGCATCACCGTGCATCGTCCGAGTGGACAGATCTTCCAGATCAACGCGCCGGGCGCCTCGTCCAACATGTACTACATCCAGAACCTCAAGGTGAACGGCCAGGCGAGCAAGAAGCCCTGGTTGCCGGGCTCCTTCATCGCAAAGGGGGGCACGCTCGACTTCACTCTCGGCAGTTCGGCGAACACTACCTGGGGAGCTAGCCCTAATGATGCACCTCCGTCGTATCAGTATGGCCAGTCACCGGTGCGCATCTCCTTCAAGTCGAGCCGCGCCGTGGTCGCGCCCGGCGGGTCAACCCAGGTAAGCGTCATTGCGCAGAGTATCACCAACAGCACGACAATTGTGAACTGGAGCGCAACGGTTCCCTCTGGTTTCACGCTCAGGCCTGCTTCGGGGAGCCTCTCGGTTCCGGCCTATGGGTCGGCCAGCCAAACCTTCACGGTCTCGGCGGGTTCGAGCATGGCGCAGGATTACTATGACATCAGCTTCTCGGCTCAGAGAGCTGGCGGGCCACAATTACCGTCGTTCTCGCTGCCTGTCGTCGTGGCGCAGCCGGGCGATCTGCTCGCGTTCTACAACAACATGGGCATCTCGAACGACAACAATACGAGTGTGGCAGACTATGACGACTATGGGTCCAGCTATTCGGCTCAGGCGCTGGCAAAAAACGGCTATACGCCAGGGGCTACGGTGAAGGTCAACGGGATCAGCTATACCTGGCCAAACGTGCCGGCGGCCACCTATGACAACATCGCGGTCTTCGGGCAAACCATGCAGACACCGCGCGCTAAAGCCGGGGCCACGCATCTCACCTTCCTGGGCAGTGCGATAAATGGCAATACGCAGGGAACCATCACCATCACCTATATCGATGGCAGCACCCAGACCGCCCAACTCGGCCTCAGCGACTGGACCCTGGGCACGAACCAGAATCTCGTTGCCTATAACAACGTGGTAGCTACTCAGATGAGCTACCACAATAGTGTAGACGGCACGCCACAGCAGGTCACAACCTACATCTTCGCGACCGCACCGATCACGCTCACCAGGGGCAAGAAAGTCGCCAGCATTACACTGCCGCGCACGGTCAGCGGAGGAACTTTGCACATCTTCGCGCTCGCCATCTCCTGATGGTGTCTTGACGAGCAGGCCCGGCGGTCGGAGCAACATCTCGATCACCGGGCCTTAAACCTTCAGTCATCAACCCTCGTGTAACACACTCTTCATAATAAGATCCCGAGGGATTTCAACGGTATCGGATTTGGCAGCCAACAGATAAGAAAGTGCCACGGGCCAAAGATACTAATATCTTTCGTTTTTTTCTAGCGATTTGTTAGAGTCGAGATGAGAGGTTAACACTCACGCCAGGTTCTCTAGAAGTGCGTAGGGCGTAAAGCCGGTTGTGAAGTAGCAGGCCAGGCAAGCTGCCTTGCGGGATGACAGATTGATGACAAAATACACAGTGCAGATTCACCTTATTGTCATGCATGAAAGCTACACTATGGCTACACCGACAAAGATCTGGGGATAGAGAGTCGGAGGCACGGTTGCGCAATCGCAAAGAGCAAGCCATGGGTCCGCAGCTTGCTAGGTAGATATATTCTTGCGCATGAAAAAAGGAGTTTCTATGCTTGCAGCACGTATTATTAGTATCATCGCTGGCATTGCCGGCCTTGGAGCACTTGCACTCGGATTGGCCTATTGGTTTGCACAAATAAACTTAATTCCTTTTCATATGCTCTTTGGGCTCATCGTTACTCTCACTCTGTTGATCCTGGCTATCTTGGCACTTTTTAATAAAGAGTTGAGGCTGTTAGGAATTGTGGGCGTTGTTTATGCGCTCATCGTTCCTGCCTTGGGACTTACGCAGACCGGTCTTCTGACTGGCAATTTGCATTGGATAATCCGCAGTGTGCATTTACTGGTTGGCCTTGGGGCCCTTGCACTTATCGGACTAATCAGCATGCGCTACATAGCACTTAAGCAAACGAAAGCCAGAGTTGCTGAGCGAGCGCAGGTCGTAAGATAGGCGGAAAGGAATATTCTGGAGAACCTTTTCCATCTCTCTTTCTGTAAAATAACCGAACAAATGGATCTTCCCTCAACGTTACTGAGTATGGGATGTTGAGGGAAGAATACTTTATGAAGTCTCTAAGTTTTAAAGCTTAAATAGGATGGTTTCGCGATAGCTAGGCGCGATGCAGAATTCTTTGAGAGGGAAACGCACGAAATCCCTGCTCTTCATAAAATGGAACAAGTTCAGCCTGGCAAAACAATGTAATGGTCTTGATATGGGAAAGAGTTTCGACTAGCCTTGAAAGCAAGAGACTTCCCACGCCTTTCTGCTGATAATTTGGATGAACCATTACGTCTTCGATATAGGCATGGAAATAACCATCAGAAATAACGCGGGCGAAACCAATGAGAGCATTCTCATCCCAGGCTCCTATAGCAGCATCGCGGTCCAAAACATGGCTTATCTGCTCTTCCGTACGCTCGGGCCACCAACCGATGCTTGCATAGAGTGAGTGCACGGCTTGAGGATTTATAGGTCGCTCTTGATGAAGAGATATCCTGATATTTGACATGTTTGCCCTTCCCTTTATATACACTATATGCTTTCCCTACTTCACAGATCAACTTCCGTTGCCTCGGCGCAGGGTTATTTAATTTTCCTGTTTTGCCCCACCCAGCCGCCCGAGAAGAAGGGAAAATGGGGCACGCCCCATGCCCCGGCAGAGGACTGGCTGTCCTCTGCACTCCTGCTTCTCTAAAAACTAAATAGCCCTGGCCTCGGCGAGCGAGTCGAGCATGCAGTAGGCCAGGGCCAGCAAGCGGGGACGCTGCGCCTCAAAGCAGTGAGCCAAAGTGGTGTCGGTCTTCATCGGTCACATTTCCTCATTTCGGGTTGTCATTCTTATGACAAAGGAAACCACGCGGATATGACAGGGCGGCACACTCCCGTCTTTACGCCGTCTGGGCTGCCTCTCAACTCTCGTTGAGAGGATCATGCCCTCGCAACCAGAGACTACCGTCTGGCAAAACAAATGGACGCACAAGTCCAGCAGTATTCCGGCTGACGGGAGGCGGTCTTAGAAAGGAAAGAATACATATTATGGATGCTCATATCTTCGCCGAATGGACTAGTCGTATCGTGGGGGAAGTAGCTGGGCCAGGAGGAATGAGACGATGAAAATTGAAGGTTTGTCCCGAGAGGGGCTGAGTCGCTTGCACAAGAGTATGACGGGCTATGTGGAGCGCGGTGAGGTACCTGGCATTCTCACGCTAGTGAGCCGACATGGCGAGGTCTCTGTCGATGCTGTGGGCAAAAAGGCGTTCGATGGTCCTGATCCAATGCGGCGCGACACGATCTTCCGCATCGCTTCCATGAGCAAACCTATCACAGCGGCGGCGACGATGATCCTGGTAGAGGAAGGCAAACTACGCCTTTCCGATGCTGTGGAGAAATGGCTGCCTGAACTGGCCAACCGCAAGGTGCTCAAGCGCATCGATGCTCCACTCGATGAGACGGTACCCGCGCAGCGTCCGATCACCGTGCGCGACCTGCTCACCTTTACCATGGGCTTCGGATTGCTGTTGACGCCGACAGGAGAGCCTCCGATCCTGAAGGCTGCCAACGAGCTACAGATCGGGATAGTGCCGTCCTACCACCAGACAAAGCCCAATCCTGAGGAGTGGCTACGCCGCCTGGGTACGCTACCACTCATGGCCCAACCCGGCGAGAGGTGGCTCTACGGCATAGGGTCCGACGTTTTGAGTGTACTGATCGCGCGCATCTGCGGTCAGCCGCTGGAGACTTTCCTGCGCGAGCGTATCTTCGAGCCACTGGGGATGAAAGATACTGGCTTCAGCGTTCCGGCTGACAAGCTCGACCGATTGGCGAGCTGCTACTTTCCCAATCCGGCGACCGGGACCCTTGAACTCTTTGACGGCTCCCACCAGAGCCGCTGGGGCCGCCCTCCCACCTTTCCATCTGGAGCCAATGGGCTGGTCTCGACCCTCGACGATTACCTGGCCTTTGGGCAGATGCTGCTCTCGGAGGGAAAACATGGTAGTGAGCGCATCCTCTCGCGGCTCTCGGTCGAGGCGATGACCACCGATCAGTTGACGCCCGCACAGAAAGCTGTCTCCAGCCCTCCGCTTCCCGGCTTCTTTGAGACGTATGGCTGGGGATTTGGGGTCTCGGTGGTAACCAGGCGTGACGACCTGGCCTCGGTTCCCGGCCGCTACGGCTGGGATGGTGGCCTGGGCACCTCCTGGTTTTCCGACCCTAAAGAGGATTTGATTGGTATTGTGCTCACGCAGCGCCTCTTCCCGCTCGACCTCTACCGCGATTTCTGGACCCTGGCCTATCAGGCCATCGCTGATTGAAGAAGCGCCAACTGAAAGGGATCGGCTGCATCGGTTATCTGGCACTCTCAACCATCTCGTTTCATTACTGGCAAGTTCGGGCCGCCTCACGCATACCGGCGGCCCGAACTTGCGTCCCGGTGGCTTCGTTCTTCTCGCTGATCTCGCCTTACCTACCTGGCTTGCATGGCTTCACCCATGTATACATTTTCACAGTGCAGTGCAGATGCGTGTGCTTTTTGAACAGGCAGGCTTGGATGTATGGCGCAACCAACTACTGTTTCGCGCTTAGTGTGTATCACCTACCAGCGGTACCAGGCCAGCCAGGATTGACGCCGAGGCGAATGAGCGAAAAGTCCGACTCTTTCGTGAGAAGGGCAGGGCTGAAGGTGTCGCATACAATCTCTTCAGTTGAGTTATGAGATGTGCCGAGAGGGTGAGGCGCCTGGGGCATCTTCTTTGCTCCAATACTCCCAGGAACGCTTTTTCTTGTGATACTTTCCCTGCAAATGCCGTAAGAATACTTGATGAGAAAAGTCGAAGGCATCGAGAAGCTGAAAGACCCTTTGCAATACTCGCCAGAGATGATAGGAGTTTCATACATGGATAGTATAGAAATAGGTTCTTTTGGAGAGCTTCTGCGAGCCTATCGTAAGAAGAGACATATGAAGCAGCAAGTGTTGGCTGCTCAGCTAGGGGTTCATTACAACACTATCAGTAAGTGGGAACGAGGACTGTGCCTACCCGATAGTAAAGGCATGGTCATTGAACTGGCAAAATTATTGTGGCTAAATGAGCGTGAAACGCGTTTGTTGTTGGAAGCAAGTCTGACGGCTCTCTCTCCTTACTGGCTTGTCCCCTACCAGCGCAACCCGTTTTTTGCTGGACGGCGAGAGCTAGTAGATAAACTCCATAACTTGCTTAATGCAAAGGCCAAGAAAGTAGCCCGGCCTTGTGCGTTGACTGGCTTAGGAGGTATTGGAAAAACTCAACTTGCTCTGGAGTACGCCTACCGATATGCCAATGAGTACCATGCTGTTTTCTGGGTAGCTGCCGAGACCCAGGAGAGCATTCTTAGCAGTTTTCTCGCCATTGCAAATCTGCTTCGGCTCGCTGAAAGCGAAGAAAAGGATCAGCTCAGGACCTTACAGGCAGTTCTACGCTGGTTGAGTACGCATAAAGAATGGCTGCTGATCTTTGATAATGTAGAAGATCTGGCGTTACTCAAACAGTATTTTCCAACGGCCAGGCAAGGAGCAATTATTCTTACGACTCGTCTGCATGGGATGGAAGGATTGGCTTACCCATTGAACCTGTCAGCGTTATCCGCTAAGGAAGGGTTCCATTTTCTTCTTTTGCGTTCCGGGCTGCTTGATACGCTTGAAGCTGATAGTGAGTATGCTAAACGAACACAGACAATTGCCAACTTATTAGTCCAGGATATGGAGGGCTTACCACTGGCACTGGATCAAGCCGGGGCCTATATTGAGTTTACAAAATGTAGTCTTGCCGACTATAGAGGCATGTTTCAGAGTGATCGCATCAAACTTTTGAATGAACGCTCTGAACTGGCGGCTCACCCCCTATCGGTGGTAAAAACCTTTCTGCTCTCCTTTGAGCAGCTCACGCGTGTGAATGCAGTTGCCGCCGAACTGCTAAAGATTTGTGCGTTGCTGGCACCCGAAGCCATTCCGGAGGAGTTCTTCACGCAAGGAGGCCCACATCTTAGCTCACAGTTAGCAGAGGTAACCCAGGACCCCTATTTATTCAATCAGATGATAGGGGCTATATTAAGCTACTCTCTCCTAACACGGCAGCAACAAAGCCATACTTTTTCGATGCATCGTCTCGTACAGGCCGTACTTAGAGAAACCATGTCCGGTGAGGAGCAGAAGCAATGGCAAGAGAATATTCTTGTTGCGCTAGAAGCAATCTTTCCTATGACTACTGGTACCGGATCAGACTGCGGGCGACTGATTTCTCAGGCCTTTGCCTGTGTGCATGCTTGTAGCACCTGGCAATATTCGAGCCTGATACTAGCTTCATTGCTGTATAAAATGGCAGATTACTTGCGCTCTCGCGCTGATTATGGGCAGGCTGAAACGCTCTATAAGCAGGCTCTAGAGATGAGGGAAGAAAAATTAGGAGCACATCACCTGGACATGGCTCCTCTGCTCTGTGACCTGGGGAATCTTTACCGAGAGCAGGGAAAATATGAGCGAGCAGAGAAGCTTTACCAGCAAGCCTTAGAGATACAGAGGCAAGAGCCAGGCGTCCAGCAGCTTAAAATAGCCAGCTCGCTCAAAGCGTTAGCAAATCTGTATAGGAGACAAGGGAAATTTAAACAAGCGGGGCATGTTTACCAGCAAGTTCTGGAGATTCAGGAGCAGGCATTAGGACCTGATCATCTTGAGACGGCCTGTGTACACAATGGTCTGGCAATTGTCAATTGTAATCAAGGGAATTATCAGAGAGCCGAACAGTTTTCCCAATATGCTCTACGCGTTCTTGAGGGAGCGCTGGGGAGCAAACATCCCGACGTAGCATCGGCTCTCAATAATCAGGCTATTGTCTATTATGAGCAGGGGAAGTATGAACAAGCGGAGGAGCTTTACCAACGTTCCCGAAGTATCCGTGAAGAGGTGCTGGGATTAGACCATCCAGACACAATAGCTTCGATCAGCAATCTGGCTGGGCTCTATTGTGAGCAAGGAAAGTATGCTCAGGCCGAAGAACTCTCGCTGCACGCCCGGAGCCAGTGGGTGCAAGCCCTGGGTGCAGATCATCCAGATACTGCTTATCCTCTCCTCAATCTAGCAAGAATCGCGCATGGGAGAGGCAATTATGAGCAGGCAGAGGCTCTCTACAAACAAACGCTCGAAATTTGGGAGCGAACGCTAGGAACCGAGCATCCCGATGTGGCGGAAGCGTTGAACTACCTGGCGAATCTCTATTATCAACGAGATGAATACCAGCAAGCAGAAGTTCTCTATCAACGAGCGCTATTCATTCGCGAGGTACATCTTCCACCACGCCATCTGCTAATAGCACAAACGCTCTACGATTTTGCTATGTTAAGGCAGGCCCAGAGCAGAAACGAGGAAGCGCTAGCCCTCTATCAACGAGCATTAGATATCCGCCAGGAGATCGTAGGCTGGCATGATCCTAGAACCAATGAAGTTTGTAAGCGTATACGCATCTTGCAAGGCAAAAGTCAGGAAGAATAAAGCATCTCAGCGATTCCTCGTCTGACCAGAAATTGAAGAGAGTAGGAGTATGACTTCTACTCTCTTTGTATTTAGTTGGAAGGGATAGATGTGCTATTGAACAAAGAATACCTAATGAAGGAATAAGAAACTTATTCACATAAGAAGTGTGAATAGAATTACGTATATTTGACATATCTGCGCCTCCCCTTTTATGTACACATGCTTTCCCTTCTTCACTGGTCAACTACTGTGCGAAACCCTGGAGGGATCTATGAGTGGCTGAATGCCTGGCACAAATGTCTCCAATAAACCAGCATGGCCAATCTCCTCTCTGGCTGAGCAGATTCAAGCCGCTTATCACCTCATCGAAGATGCTATGACGGCTCTCATCTGTACGTCAAGTAGTGCGAGCAGGAGCTTGGCTGTTCAGACAAGCGGGCTGCTCGCTTAATGCGGAGATTGGGATTGATGGTTCGTCGTGCTTGCCATTGTACATGGACGTACATGATATGACGAGCGCGCATGGGTCATACAACCAGGATTCCACGGCTCCATGTCCCTACGGGATGTTGCAACTTAGCTATCTCCAAATCCGCTAAATATGCGGCGCTTCAGAGGCGGTACTGCATTTAGAAATCTAAAAGCAACCCTGGTCATAGCCAGAGGCAACGGCTTCTCTAGCGATGCTGTCTGTTCAAGAGTCTTTTTAGAACTGAGTACAGCAGCGAATCCATACTGGAGCATCTCGACTTCATAGTTATGAATAGCCTGCTGGAGCGGCATTTTGCCACGATGGGCGGCGATCAGGTTGCGACCGAGCAGTGCAGAGTCGCGCAGGGCTGTATTCGCCCCAATACCACGGGCCGGAGTCATGCTATGAATAGCATCGCCGAGCAGAGTGACCAGTTTTGTTTGCCAATGTTCAATGGGCAACGAGGTTTGTATTGGCGTAAAGAGCACTGTTGATGGGTCAGCTTCGCGTATGAGTTGCTGGAGCAGTGGATGCCAAGCAGTGGCCATCTTCAGCACAACTTGTTTAAGGTCTTCTCCATCCATAGTTTTCAGATCTTTTTGTGTTGGTAGCTTCACCTGGCGCGCGATAAATCCCCAGCCGATGAAATCGCTGGTATCGCTGAGCAGCAAGTTAGGATGTACTTTGATAACCTCCCCTATCTCCTCAATCTCACCCGGCTTGTGTTGAAACTCCTGGACTGCAATGAACATGCTATATCCGTTTGGTCCAATGACAGAGGCTGGACCAACAAACAATCGCTGGGGGAGTAGATGTCTGATATCATCTGTCAATAGGGTCTTGCCCTGAATGGCACAAATGCCTGTGTCGATACGCCGGGCTTGCGGGAGAAATTGCTTACGCACCCGCGAATTACTTCCGTCAGCCCCAACTAGAACATCACAGATTGTGGAAGTTCCATCCTCGAAGAAGACCGCGAATTTGCCATCGGACGTCTCTTCATAGTGCGTGAATTGTTTGTTGAAGTGAACTCTTTCTTCCAGGCCTGCCAGCAGTATCTGCCGCAGCGTGAAGCGACTCACAGATTTATGGCTCTCAACGGGATCTTCTTCAGAGATGAAGCCCGGATCATCAGGCCCGATGAAAAGTAATTCCTTCAGTTGCTCTGAGAGAAAGTTAAAGCCTTGACCAGATTTCCCGCAAGTCGCGAGAAAGATTTCGTAGAGGCGTGGTGGTAAACTTTCGTGGAGAGCTCGGCTTCCACTGGGATTGATGTGGATACGATATCCCTGTAAACGCGACGTGCGCGACTGATCCCGCTCATAGACTGAGACACTGACCCCGGCTTGTTTCAGTTTCTGGGCCAGACAAAGACCTCCAATGCCACCCCCAATAATAATCACATGAAACGGTTGAGTTGTCATCTTGATAGTTCCTTTAAAAATGCTATAGAGAAGGTTTGTAAAAACTTTGTGTTCTCAGTGTAAGGCACAAGGGGGTGATGCAATGTCGCCCGTTTCGGGTGATTGTGAGGGTGAATGTAATTAGAGCAGATGGAGACGGCGTACAACTTCTCGGGCTTCTGTGCGGTTGGTTATGTTGAGCTTCCGATAAATGCGCTGGAGGTGCGTTTTGACCGTGTTCGTAGAGACAACGAGTTCACTGGCAATCTCTGGCTTGGAAAGACCAGCCACGAAAAGACGGAGTACCCGCTGTTCTTGTAAACTCAGTGGTTCTAGTATAGATGATTGTGTTGCAGAGCGCTGCTTCTGTTGGTTACCTTCTAAGGCGCGCAGGAGCGTCACCATGGCTTTCCCTTCGTCCAAGAAAAGCCGTTGATAGCCTTTTGCGCGGGCGTGAGGAAATACCTCTTGTAGTATGCGCTTGGCCTCACTTAGATTGTTCTGCTGGAAGTGTGTCAGTGCCATAAGAGCCTGTATCTCTATCACGCAAGCGATATAGGCGTGTTGGGAAGCCTTATTGAAGCATTGTTCAAGGAGCTGCTGTGCTTCTTGCATATCACCACGCATAAGCAGCAGGCGTACAACGAGTAAATCTTCCCTTATGAGCATAGATAGCGGTAACATAGCGTTGTTTATGGGACGTTCATTCATCCAGCACTGTACAGCCGCAAGATCTCCACTCATAAGGCGCAACCGGGCTTGCCAATAAAGGGTCTCTCGATAGAGGAAAGATGATGGATACCCCCGGGCGTGGGCGACGAGCTCAGCAATTTGCTGGTTCGCTTGTTCAGCATATCCACGAGCATACTGTACTTGCGCTAACACAAGCCCGGCCCGTATCTGGATGCCATCATCGAGGAGACGCTGTCCTAAATCTCGCGCTGCCTGTGCCTCCTCTGAGGCAGCATCCAGCATATTTCCTTCATAAGAAAGTTGAGCCAGGCCGAGCAGTGATTTCCCTCGATCAAAAAAGTCTTCTCCTGCTTCTGCGGGGATCGGTTGATAGGTTTCGGCTGCCCGTCGCAGCTCTCCTTGTTGGATATAGAGTTCGCCAAGCTCAAGCCTGATCGCGCGATCGCCATAGGGATTTCCTCTCCCCAACCGATTTAGCTCAAGTGCTTGCTGTAAAAGGGGCAATGCAACATCGAGCGAACCAAAGAAGCGTTCCTCTGTGCCGACAATACTCAGGCATACACTGCGCCATGCATCTTCTTTCTCCCCCAGATAGGTAAGTGCTTGTCTGGCGAAAGAACCTGCTTTCTTAAAGTCACCTTGCCAGCTAGTAAGCAGGGCGCGTAAGGTATATATTATGCCGCGTTGAGGTCGGTTTTCTCTGTCACTCCATTGTTGTTCCGCTGTATCGAGCAAGGCCTCGATCTTGCCAACTCGCTCGGGATCTGTCTCCATGCGTCCACTTGGATCGAAGAGACATATGTGTACATAGGCTAGATAGAGCGTATAGAAATTTTGTAGCACAGTCAGCGGAATTTGCGCGAACCAGCGTCGTAAGGTGTAGAATTCTTTGGCCATCTGCTCAAGTGATGGTCCGTATAGCTGTTCGATAAGGGTCGCTGCTCGTGTAAAATCCTTGGCTTTGAGAGCAGTTTCAATTGCATCGGTGAACTGGTTATGTTGCTCATACCAGATACTCGCCAGTTGAAAACTCGCATTGAATGCCTCAATCCCAAGTCGATGGAGCGCTTCATGCTGCATTGCCTCGGCAAAGAGTGAGTGATAGCGATACCACTGGCCTGCTCCGTCGAGCGGCTCCAAAAAAAGATTAGCTCGTTCGATCTGTTCAAGGAGCAGATCGCTATCTTTGCGGCCTGTGACTGTTTCACAGAGTGAGGCTGTCAGACGAGCGAGTCCACTTGTTTGCAACAAAAACATTTGTAGGGGTTCTGGCTGTGTATTGAGCACATCACTTACCAGATACTCCAAAAGTGGTCGATATCGGCCCGTGAGTGTTTCCACAAAACGTGCTAGCTCCTGATAGTTCGTGTACTTGCGTAACGCGAGTGCTAACAGGTTTAGTCCGGCACCCCAGCCTTCTGTTCGTTCATATGCACTCTCAACCATCTCCTCCGAAAGTGGAAATGGAAGGGCTTGCTGCAAGAATGAACGTGTCTCGGCCAGAGAAAAGCGTAAGTCGGCTGATCGTAACTCAAAAAAGTTTCCTTGTGCCCGTAAATGTGCTAGTTGCAATGGGAGATCGCTGCGTGAAAGTAGGATCACGTGGATTGTTGTAGGAAGATGGTCGAGAAAATAGGCAAGCATCTCATGGATGCATGATAGAGCAATAACGTGATAATCTTCTATGACGAGGACACACGGCTCCTCCAGCTTATTCAGGTCATTGATGAGTCTCGTTAATATGCTCTCAAATGGGAACCGGGTAGAATAATCAAAATGAAGTGGTTGTGTGGCGCTGAGCCATGCCAGTGTGGACTGGCCTACAGTCGTATCAAAACGCTGACAGGCAGCCGTGACATAACGCCAGAAGCGTATCGGGTCGTTATCATCTACATCTAATGATAACCAGGCAATCTTGAACTGCTCCTGATTAGGATTGCGAGCGGCAATCCATGCTCGTACTATTGTCGTCTTGCCAAAACCGGCTGGCGCGGAGAGCAGTGTGACTGCATGGTCCATGCCGCTATCAAGATGTGAGAAGAGTGATTCGCGTGGCAGCAGGAAGTGGCGAGGGCGCGGTAGCGCCAGTTTAGTACTTAGCAAGTCAGAAGAAATAGTAGTACTCGTTGATAGGTGCTGAATCTCACTCATACCATTATTTTCCGTGCTCTTCTCCAGGTTTTGCAGATTTTTTTCTGTATTTTACCACGTTAAGCGCTCCCTGTTCCTTCTCTGCTCCTAAGTGCTTTCTTCTTCTCGGTTTAGAATAACATGCTTGCAAACTTTTGTCAGATCCAACTTATCAGGAAAGTTTCTGGCGATTAGAAAAAAGCGAGATGCATTATCCGACGATGCCAGCGCTTGAAGCCATGATAGCGAGTTACAGCGTATTTTATATCTTGCAATGGATACTACAAGGAAATACATTTTTGTCCGGCCATTTCTCTACTATAGAGTTTGCCGCTGAATTCAAGCTTGCCTCCCATGTCGTCTACCATGTTCCAAGGTGTCCAGTTTGTTCGCCTATCGCCACACGTGGTATCCTGTCGCCATGGTTTGAGGAGATGAAAGGATGAGGACATTTCCTTCATGGAGGAGAGCCCTAACACCGCTTGCAGACTGTTTGCCGCACCTGAGATCACTGCCTTGATTGGCAGGCCATTCCTGCTCTGTTACAAGAAGAATACAAATATTTTGCATCCACCGGACTGCGTTATCAAGCGCTCGATTTAAGCCATTTCCATGATGTGCCAACCGTACTTGTCGTCCTGTGGGACCGAGCCGGCCTTTTCTCGGTAGGGGCGGCAAGCGCCCCTACGCCTGCTGTCTGGCGTAAAGCATTTATCGAGGCGTTTCAAGCGTATGACTGGACGCAGGTCTTGCATAAAACAGTGCAAACTGATTTCCTGAGCGAAGATTGCCAGATCAATTGCTGACGTTATCGTCGCTCATGCTGGCAAGTTTCAGGGGAAAGGGTTTCTCTTCAAGAGCTGGGAGCACTTTTAAAGAATTCTTATGGCAATGATTACGCTATGCAGTTAGGTGAAGGAAGTTTACAAAATTTTAGGGCAATTCCTTTTACGTCTTTGTCACCTCTGCTGTATTTTATAAAGCCTTTTTCTAAAATCTGCTCTACCTCCCACTTCTGGGCGAGGATTGGAAACAGAGAATCAGGCCTGTAATATATTCTCACTTGACAATGATGTTTATTTTACATTATCTTATAGAAAGTGGTAATATGCTTGATGAACAGTTAAAATGTTTAAATGAACCCAGAAGCAAAAAGCTACCTTGAAGAATTTCTTGAATATATCCAATGCAACTCTGTTCTTAGAGTGTGTCCTAGCTAGAACAATGAGCCGATAGTTCAGAGAAAGGAGAGTTCAGCCGAAAGCACAACTCGAAAGGAACGAACCAAGATGTGTGAGCCAATCAAGCGAAAACGTTACCCGTCGGATCTGACCGATGCGCAATGGGAGCTGATCAAGCCGTTCATCCCAGCAGTCTCTGCCCAGGCCACAACGGCCCTTCACGAGCGACGAGAAATCGTCAATGCTATCCTCTATGTGTTGCGCACAGGCTGCTCATGGCGACAGATGCCGCACGACCTGCCCAATGGCAAAACGGCCCATCACTACTTCCGCATCTGGACGCAGGCGGGGATTTGGGAGCCCATCATGGCCCACCTGCGCCGACAGGTACGCACCCAGATGGGGCGGGACCCGGAACCCAGCGCTGCGATCATCGATAGCCAGTCGATCAAAACGGCTCCCGTGCCAGGAAGCGACAAGGGCTTCGACGCGGGGAAAAAAAATCTATGGGCGTAAACGCCACGTGCTCGTGGATACGCAGGGTTTCCTTCTGGCTGTCAAAGTGCATGCCGCCAACATCGTGGATCGCGTGGGGGCCAGGCTCTTGCTCAGCCAGTTGCCGCGCTCTTTCCCGCGTCTGTGCCACCTCTTTGCGGATAAGGGCTATACAGGACCATTGCTCGACTGGATTGCGCAGCGATTGCACTGGACCACAGAACTGGTGCCACAGGCTCACAATAGGTCCCATCAGCACTGGATCCTCGTGGACGGCCAACCGGTTCTGCTGCCCCGGCCCAAGACGGGTTTTCAGGTGCAAAGGAAACGATGGGTCGTCGAACGCAGCTTGGCCTGGTTCACCCGTTTCCGCCGCTTAGCTCGCGACTACGAAGGGCTCACCACCAGTTCAGAAGCCTTTCTTCAGCTCGCCTCGGTTCGGCTTATGCTTTCGCGCTTATCTCCTTTCCGCTACTGATTCTTGTGGTTAGGACACTCTCTTAAAGAACAGATCAACTGGCAGGAATTACGCTGCTTTGCATTTAAGCATGCATATGATGCTCAAAATACTGCTGATACATACCCTACGCTTAGAAAGGTACTAGAGCGCCTGGGGGATGCACATAGTTTTTTTATACCTCCAGAGGAGGCTAGAAAATTTCTGCAAGGAGAGCAATATTCTGTAGGCCTCCTGGTTGTTTATCCCGAAGGAGTAGTTGTACAAGTGGCCACGGGGAGTCCTGCGCAAAGAGCAGGGATACGTGTAGGAGATAGGATTCAAGCACTGAATGGCAAATCTGTTGAAAATTTTCAGCATGCTCAAGAGTTGTACAAGGAACTATTTGCACCTCTCGTAAAACTGACTGTCAAGCGAGAACGCAGTCCAGGGGCATTCTTTATTACTCTACAAGCAAAGAGCTATCCCCGAGAGGCCAGGCTGCGTGGAGAGCGACTTGCCAGCCGTATAGGTTATCTCGATCTTCCAGGTGTAATGAATCTAGCACACCTTTGTAAACGCTATGCTACTAGTCTACATTCCCTTATACGCTCAATTGAGCAAATTCCAACACAAGGTTGGATTATCGATGTACGACGGAATACAGGAGGCTGCCTATGGCCTATGCTAGCCGGAGTTGGCCCGATTCTAGGAGAACAAGCGAGTGGAGCTTTTATGTTCCCTAAAGGGATGCAATCAACCTGGAGCTATTCCCATGGAGGTACAATGCTTACGAGTCAATGGGGAAAGTATGTGCGTAGATATGTTGACAAGCCTTATCTGCTCAAGTATCCTGCTACACCTGTAGCAATTTTAACCAGCCGACTGACATGTAGCTCCGGAGAATTTGTTGTCATATCCTTTCGTGGGAGAGCACAAACCAGAAGTTTCGGTGAAGCCACTCATGGCTCTCCAACCTCTATTCAGCGCAAAATTCTTAGAGATGGGGGCAATCTCTGTCTGGCAACGGCCTGGGGCTGTGATCGAACAGGTCAAATCTACACAAAGTCAATTCAACCGGATATGTTTGTCCCCTTGACTGGACTTTGATAGAGAAGCCAGAGGATGATCCTGTTGTCAAGGCTGCTCTTGAATGGTTGCAGAAACAGTAGATTCGTAGCCGTTATAACATCCAAAGTATGTTATGCGCTTTCATAGAAGAGATACTTCTTTGAGCCGTTCAATTTGGAGGATAATCTTCAGGGCTTGTTGTTCAAAATTTAGCAAACTTGAAAGCCAGCGATCGGCAGCGATCTCAATATATTCAACATCACTCTCCTCACGGGGAATTTCCAGAGCATCACGTAGATTTTGGGTAGAGCCCATATCAAACTGTTGTAACATTCGTAAGATTGCCATGAGGCTATAGCCGGATTGAACAAGAGTTCGGATGACACGTAAGCGTCCACATTCGTTTGAACCGTACAGGCGATAGCCATTTAAAGGATCACGAGGAACTGTAAGCAAGCCACTACGTTCCCAGTTGCGCAGCATATCTACTGTGACGTTCAGGTATTGAGCAGCCTCCTTAATATACATTGGAGGTCGAGAAGTTTCGGTTACCTGTCCTGTGGCCCAACTCTCAAGGAACCCTATAGCAGCTTCAGTGGAGGCTATTTCTACATGCAAATAGGCAAGATGTTGGTGTGCCAGCTCCATAGCGGTGGCAAGCTCACCTCTGGCGGCGCACTTTACAAGCTCTATAAGAATGTCCCTATCTCCCAGGAAAGGCCAGGTAAGTGCGAGACGAACAAGCCGAGCTTGCTCAAGATGTAAGGGTGAAAACTGGCGATAGCCGTTTTGGCCACGAGGAATAGTAGAAAAATAGCCCCATTCCTCGTACAATCTGATAGTATTGGGATGAACCCCAAGATCTTTAGCAATGTCGCTAGTTCGTAACAGGCAGGATGTCATCCTGGTACACCTCCCTTAATGAGCCTGCTGCAAGAAAATGGATAGCATATTAAATGC
The DNA here is from genome assembly GCF_004208415.1 of Ktedonosporobacter rubrisoli. Classification (GTDB taxonomy): domain Bacteria; phylum Chloroflexota; class Ktedonobacteria; order Ktedonobacterales; family Ktedonobacteraceae; genus Ktedonosporobacter; species Ktedonosporobacter rubrisoli. The sequence continues at coordinate 3,244,193 of NZ_CP035758.1, forward strand.
TACATGGAAAAACGGCTGAGGACAAGGGAGGGATATAATGTATATTGGTTTCCTGCACCCGCTCATGCATCATCTTTCACGCGTTTGAGCAAGAAAACGGGTATCTCACGGCCGTCTTCTGCTGGAATTCGCTGTAAGGCGGAAAGACCTGGGCTGCCTTCGCCCGCTCCTCGCCGCTTAGCAGCTTGGCCCGGGTAGGGAACTTCTCGGTGCCCACCTCGACTGTGATATCAGGATGAGCCATGAGATTGTGATACCATTGAGGATGCTTTGGCGCACCTCCCTTAGAGGCTACCGCCAGGTACGAATCGTCATAAGGGACTGCCATCAGGGGATAAACTCGCTCCTGCCCTGTCTTCGCTCCCTTCGTTGTAATGAGGATCAGTGGCGCTCCGCCTGCGATCTTTCCCCCATTGGCGCGAAACTCCTCGACCACTTTCAAGTTGTTCTCAATAAACTCAGCATCTTTCATGTGCTTTATCTCTCTGACTATCTTGTAAACTCGTCTAAAACTGCTAGAGAAAAGGTGAATATTGCTCTGTCTCCCTCAGTTTCATGACCTTGCTCCAGTTTTGTAAGTGCTGGTAATCCTCCAATCCATTCATACAAGATTAGTCTCTGATTTTCCATTTCCATTGTAAATCCTTCACAGTTTAGCTTGCAAGTTCTCACCCAGTTGGATAAGCGCCAAATCTGGGATCAAGTAGTCGTAGAATGGGTACCATCACTGAGCCGGTATAAACTGTTGTTCTATGGTACGCTGACATCCCGCCATCTGTGTGGCTACCTGAAAGAATTACAGTACGAGTCTGTACCATCTGGGAAGCCCATGCTCTTCCCCACTCCCAGCAGGATTTCTCCACAAGCACGGTCAGCTCAAAGCAGCACATGCAGCCATCCAGCAGCGAGGAAGAGAACGATCAGATGGGCTTGTCTCCTTGTTTCCCTTACTTGTTGAACTGACGTACCTGCGTAAACAGGCTGTCGATATATCTAAGGCGAGAGGAAGCTAATCTCTATGGGCAAACTGAGTACCACTTAACGTTTTAGGCATAAGATGTCATAGCTTTCCTGGCGAGATAGAGGTTGTTACTACTGCACCTGAGGAAGCGTAGCATGCCGCACATGTCGGTTCAGGGTGGTAGCGATAGCAAGGAGTATCAACCAGCCACCTAGAAGGAGAGCACTCCATTTGGCCCCAATTATTTGTATGATTATTCCCCAATAATAACTCCTATCGATTGTGCCCCTCGCATGATCAATTGGACAGTACTACTCATGCGGCCGCGCATCGAATCTGGAGTGGCAATTAGCCGATAGCTATTAATTGAAACTGTATATATTGGACTAATGAGCTCTTCGGCAGCCGCGATGAGACCCATTGCAAGAGTGCTAGGGGCAATGGCGTAGAGCGGGAACATCAAAGCTTCGAGCCAGAGCATACTGATGGCAATCTTGCCAAAACTAACATATTTGCGTACCCAATTGCTGGCAAGATTGCCCAGAAGAGCGCCAATAGCAGCCGCCGTAAAAATCGCGCCAATACCGCTGGGCGAAGTATGGAGATCCTGAGCGAGAACCAGAATAACAAGACCGCCTGCACCGTAGCGCAGATTATCAGCACCATTTATTAGAGTGAGAAAGAGTAGAAGTGGTTGTTTCCATAACCAGGAAAAGCCCTCAAGAATAGATTTGTGTAAGGGAAGGTGCGAAACTTCCTTCTGGCTCTGGAAATTTCCTCGAATGAGACCCAGCGAGAATACTGATAAGCCAAATGAGATCGCATTTGCCAGGAATGGAATTATGGCTCCAATGCTATAGAGCACGCCGGCAAGAAGCGATCCAAAGGTACGTACACAGGAATAGGCGGCCTGCGATTGGGAGAGAGCCGCCGGAAGCTGTTCCCGCGTTACTACATTAGGTAGCGCGGCGGTATTGGCTACTTCAAAGATTGTGCCAAGTATGCCTGTGAGGGTTACAATAATGTAGAGCTGCAGGATGTTCAGGGTATGAAACCAGAATGCAAGTGGGATAGTAATAGTGAGGAGCGTGCGTCCAGCATCGCAGATGAGCATAGTTGTTTTGCGATTCCATATATCGACGAGAGCCCCAGCTAGAGGGCTTATCACGATCACTGCAATAGTGCTTAGACTTATAGCGATGCCGGCCTGGACTATAGATCCGGTGAGTGCTAGAACCAGGAGCGGTAAGGCAAAGGATTGTTGCTGATTTCCAAGATATGAAACAATCTGGCCACCCTCTAAGAGCAAGTAGCTGTGATTAAGCCAGAGAGATTGGTTGGGTTTATGGGATTTCATAGATTCAAAACTCCATTCTCGCTTATCTGATATACAAGCGAGCCGGAGGCAGCACTTACGATCTTGCCGGGGCCATTCCTGCGGAGTGGAGAAAAAAGCTATTGTACGAAAGCGGTTAAAGTCATTCTTCCAGGTCTATTAGTGGCTCAAACTGATTTTTTTAGCGATAATGGCTTTTTCGACCAGGGAGCCCTCAATCACAGCAACATGCTGATAGCCAGTTTGATTTGTGAGCATCTTTGCTTGCTGGTTCGCAGCAGTCTGATGGCTCACGATAGTCTTGACGATAGCTTGCTGGTTGCCATACATTCTCCAGATATGATATGTCTCGATAGGTTGAGGCATCTCAAGCCCTCCTTTCTTTCACAAAGTTTCGAGAAGCAAACTTCTGGTAAACCGCTTTTGTGGAACAGCCAAAAAAGAACGAGCCATGGGGCAAGATAGTCTTGTGCCACCCATGGCTTGCTGATTTGACGTTTTGCTAATGCTTATTCTAGCTGCGTGTCAACATACCTTCCAAAAAAAGGCGCAGTACAACCCTGGGCGACACGAAGCGCTTTAACAACTTGCACGCCCCCACGAGGGACGCGCTGCCTTACGGCTGGCTTCTTTGCGGCGAGAGCCATACTACCCCCTTTCTTGTTCTATGCGCATGGATATCTGTATTGCTTAGAAGAAGTAACAATATGAAGATAGCATAACCAATTCGGGTAAGTCAACATATTTACCTCTCCTTGCAGACAAAGAAATCCTCTGCCCTTGACATATCACTTGCAGGCAGGTAAGATGTAACCATATAGTTACGTAACTATATGGTTACAAATATGCTTCTTTTGTTGTCTGTATGTATAAGAAAACAGAGAAAGGGCGCAGCATATGGCTCAGAACACCTTAGATGAACTATTCTCTCATCGGCTCAATCCTTATCCTTTCTTTAGGCAGATGCGTGAGGAACGACCATTCTCGCGTGTTAACTGGGCGGGGAGAGAAATGTGGCTGGCTACAACTTACGAAGATACTAGCGCAATTTTAAAGGACCCGCGTTTTACAATGGACTTGCAAAAGGTAGCAGTGATGATGAGCGAGCAAGGCGGGCGAAAAGAGGCTCCACTACGTTATGTGCCGTTAGCAGCCTGGCCCCATCTTCTCAACACAGATCCGCCCGAACATACGCGTCTGCGCAACCTGGTCTCCAAGGCTTTCACGCCACGTATGATTGAACAACTGAAGCCACGGATCAGCCAGGTTACTGATGAGCTAATCACTGCAGTTCAGGATAAGGGGCAAATGGATCTTATCGCAGATTTTACCTTTCCACTACCAATTACTATTATCCTGGATATGCTAGGTATCCCTGTAGCAGATCGGCAGCAATTTAGGACCTGGACCCAGGCAATCGTTCAAAGCCAAGGCGATGTAGAAATCGATAAGATCGAGGCGGGACGAACGGCTGAGAAAGAGTTTATCGATTATATCAAAATGTTATTGGCAACAAAGCATGCACATAGAGACGACGATTTGACTAGTAGACTGATTCAAGCCAGTGAACAGGGAGATACCTTGAGCGAAGAAGAAATCATCTCTATGGTTTTGCTGCTGATAACAGCGGGACATGAGACGACTGTCCATCTGATCGACAATGGAATGCTGGCACTACTGATGCATCCTGAACAGATGCAGCTCTTACGTGATGATCCATCATTGCTTGTTGCAGCTGTTGAGGAGCTTCTACGTTATGTCGCTCCAGTAAGTCTCTCTGCACCACGTTGGGCATGTGAAGACATTTCAATCCATGGTCATGTAGTGCGTAAAGGCGAGATGGTAAGGTGTGCTTTGTTGGGAGCTGATACAGATCCCCAGCAATTTTCTGACCCGGAATACCTGGATATTCTGCGCCAGGAAAAACAACACCTGAGCTTTGGCAAGGGCATCCATTTCTGTCTGGGAGCGCCACTAGCTCGCCTGGAAGGACAGATTGCGATTGAAGCGTTATTGAAGCGACTACCCAATCTGCAGCTTGCTTGTGCCCCTGAGCAGCTAGTGTGGCAGAATGCCGGTTCCTTGCGTGTCCTGGCAGCTTTGCCATTGAAGTTCTAGCACTTTCAGAAAAAGAACTTTTGCTGTGCTGCACTTGAGAAGAAGGCTAGCAGGTCTGATCCGTCCTCGTCGCTGGCTTTCTTCGTTTCGGTCATGCTTCGCAAAAAGATATGTGTTTCTCTCTATTTTCTAGGGACTGAGGGAAAGAAAAGCAATAGCTTGCGAAGCGGCAGATTGCGCCGCTTCCTTTTTAGTTTTCCCTTTGCCCCTTGTTTCTACACTGTGCCGATTAGTGATAGAGACCAGGCAAATACATTCAAATATCCTTGAGCGTGGAGGGCCGGAAGGTTCATAGGCATAAGTAATGCTTTGTACTGCTGCCCGCTGCTTCATTTCATTCAAGATGCTTACTGCAGGCTTCCGCGATAATGTTATACTGTTTTCCGTGGAGACAGGTTGCTGATGGAGAAGTTGGAGTAATTGTTGAGCTGCTAACTGTTCAGCCTGAACTCTTGTTTTGCCGCGTCCCTGAGCCTGATAAACCCTATTCTCAATAGAGATTGTCCCCTCAACAAGAAAGGTAGGAGCATGAGGAGGTCCTACTCTCTCGATTTCTTTGTAGAGTGGGGGATTCCACTTCTCAGCCTGAGCTCTTTCTAGGAGCTTGCCTTTATAGTTTTTGAGGGAGCTGTTGGCCTGGCTATCCTCTGCAGCGGAGGATGCAGGATTGGGAGGAGAAATCTCATGCGAAGCGACGTCGAGAGATGAAAGTTCAGCAGGGAGCTGCTTCTCGAAGCCTGCAATAAGCGCTAATAGTTCCGCGAAAGCTTTTTGTTTGGCGCGACTCTTTTGTGCTGAAATATGGGTAGAAGAAATATAACAGCGTTCTCCAATCTCTATAGAGGCTTTTGCCAGAAATGTTCTCTGATCGTCTGGCCCCCGAGGTGTGATTTCGCATTCAGGCTCGGCCCAACCGAGCGATTGCTTGCCCATTAGCAAAATACTGCCTGCATGATAAGTATGGTTCTGCAGCCATTGGAGGGCAGTTTGTTTCACAGTGCGCCAATTTTCTCCCTGATTGGGGAAGCGAAATAACAAGGTAAAGAGATCATGAGCAGAGAGAGCTTGATCTTTTAAACGAGCAAGTATTTCTTGCTCAACGGCCGGCTGTGGTGTTTGTTCTTGAGCTGCCATCCTGAGAACACTGTGAAATTGTTTTGCATCAAGTGTGCTTAATGGCCTGGGAGATTGGCTATGATTCTGAATGGCTTGATGAACCATATTACGTAGAATTTTATCGTGTTTTTCCAGGTGGTGAGATCGTTGTCGCTCTTTCTCGTTATCCTCTTCAGCATTAATATGAGCGGCAATGGTTTCGAGCTCTATTTTTGTATAAGGGCATGGCACACCTTCTAGAAACGCATGAAGTATCCTCTGGTTGACTAGATCAGGATAGCGGCGCAATGGTGAAGTCAGATGAAGATAAGCTGGCACATTCAAGCCAAAATGCCCTATGATGCTTGGAGCATAGCGAGCGCGTTCCAGAGCAATGTTGACAGTTGTACTTATACGTTCAGGCTGTGCTATCTCTGGATGCAAAATTACATTATCAAGCATCTCAAGTAATGTGGAACGTTGGGGAGCAATAGCTTTTGCCGTATGATTGCGATAAAGAGCTGGGATGTCCCGGCTGGCTAAAAAAAACGCTAGAGTCTGGTTGGTAAGAATCATGAATTCCTGGATAATGATATGTGCCTTATGACATTCTTTCTCTGTTAATTTCAGTAGTTGCCCCTCTTCCGTTGTGACCCAGCCGGAATGGAGATCATAGAGCGCAAGGGCTCCTCGTGCTCTTCGACGGTGGAAAAGGCTATTAGCTAGCTGGTATGCTGTTTGTAACAGAGGTGCAAATTTACTTCGAGGATGTTCTATCTCGTCATCTACTTCCTGAAAGCAGAAGCGCTTGAGGCTGGTGAGAGAAGTCCGATAGATATGTGGTTCTCCGGGATGAAGTTGTGCATCGAAGGGAAGAGCAAGCGTAAGAGTTGGGCGCATTTGTCCTTCGTGTAAGCTTAGACACTCTTCTGAGATTGCAGTAGGAAGCATAGGACGATTATAATCAGCGTTGTAGCGCGTAAAGGCGCGGGTAAAGGCTGATTTGTCCAATTCTGGAGCCAAGTGCCTCGTGATAAGCGAACCCACATCTGCAATAGTAATGAAAAGCGTATATCCTCCCTGGAGCCTGCTTTCGAGCCAGAACGCATCGTCTAAATCACGCGAAGTTGGGCCATCAATCGTTATACCTTTGACGATTGGTCTATCCGCGAGAATGGTCTTTGCTCTATGCTCTACGTCACTGATCTCTGCCAATGCTAGCGCAGAGAAGCTCTGGTTGCGTCTATCATAGTTTTTTATCATTCGCTATAGGCCTTTGTGTTCTGGTTTTGATATCTGTCGATGTGGGAATGCTTGAGAGCTTTGTAGGAGCGGGCAAAGATGGACCAGGAGAACTATAAATCCACCTTTGAGAAAATATACTATTTGAAGATAAATTGCTATTATTGCTCCTCATATCATAAAGTATACCACGGTATTGAAAAGAAAGGTTTCCTGTATGTTTACCTCACTTCCCCAGACGAGCGAAGCGTTTGAACGTTTAAGCTGGGCGGAGATCGAGCCCTGGTATCGAGAGCTACTAGAGAGTCCTCTTGTGTCGGAAACGCTCCAGCCCTGGATGGTCCAATGGTCGGATTTGAGCGCACTCGTCAATGAGACGATGATGCGCCTGGATATTGCCTGCACAACGAACACGGCTGACGAGGAACGTCCTCGGCGCAAGCAGAGATTCATGGAAGAAGTCTCTACTCCACAACAGGCACTGGATCAGCAGATCAAAGAGCGTCTGCTTGCCAGCGGGTTGGAGCCGGAGGGCTTTGCGCTTCCCCTGCGCAATCTGCGTACAGAAGCAGCGCTTTACCGCGAAGAGAATCTGCCACTGTTGAATGAAGATAAGGCTCTGGATGACGAATACTACCAGATTGGCGGAGCGCAAATGATCACGTGGAACGGGGAAGAGATGCCAAAAACCACAGTGGAACATGTCCTGTTTCATCCTGATCGCGCACAACGAGAACGAGCCTGGCGCGCTATTGCGGAGCGTGAAGCTGAAGATCGCGAAGAGCTCGATGCTCTCTGGATCAAAAAGATGCATGTGCGTCAGCAGATTGCGCGCAACGCCGGTTATGAGAACTACCGCGATTATCGCTGGCAACAATTGCTGCGCTTTGATTATACCCCTGATGATTGCAAGATATTCCACAGGACTGTAGAGCAGGTTATCGTGCCAGCAGCCAGCCAGCTCTTCGAGAAACGCCGGAAGCTGCTGGGTGTGGAGAAACTGCGCCCCTGGGATATGCTGGTTGACCCGCGAGCGAGTGAGGAGCCGGGCCGCATCTCCGATGTTGATGCACTGCTGAAGCAATGCCTTCCGGTTTTTCAGAGCATCGATCCTCAACTGGGAAGCTATTTTGAGACCATGCTCCAGGAGCAGCTTTTCGATCTGGAAGAGCGCCCAAACAAAGCTGACGATGGCTACAATCTGCCGCTAGAGGTCAGGCGCCGTCCTTTCATTTTTGGGAAAGTGAATGCGATTACCGACGTTGTGCCGTTGATCTTTCACGAAATGGGGCATGCCTTCCACGTCTTTGAGACCATCCCTCTGCCTTACATTCACCAGCGAAAAGAGGAGGCCATACCACTAGAGTTTGGCGAGGTTGCATCAACCAGCATGGAATTTATTGGGGCTATGCATCTTCACCAGGTCGGTCTTTGTACAGAACAGGAGGCGGCACGCCTGCGCATCCAGCACCTGGAGAATTTGCTGACAAACTTCTTGCCACTCATTGTTATGGGCGATGCCTTCCAGCACTGGGTTTACGATCACCCCAAACAAGGAATGAATCCTGAGCAGTGCCGGCAGAAGTGGGCAGAACTCTCGCAACGCTATCAACCAGCAATCGACTGGAGCGGTCTGGAGAGAGAATGTGGAAGTCGCTGGCAAGGGGTGCTGCACTACTATTGCTTTCCGTTCTATTTTATTGAATACGCCTTTGCCGCCTTAGGCGCTTTGCAGATCTGGGACAACTATCTTCACGATCAAGAGAGAGCGATCCGCCAGTATCGTTTCGCTCTCTCTCTTGGTGCGACAAGAACGGTGCCTGAACTCTATGAGGCGGCTGGAGCAAGATTTGCCTTTGATACGGATATGCTTGAGTATGTGGTGCAGTTGATCTCCCGGACTGTGGAAGATTTAGAGGCGCACGTGTAAAGAAACGCCTGCGTCCCACTCCAGTATGGAAATGTTGAGATGAAATTGGTGCTCATGTTGCCCTTTTCTGTTTGATGGGTGGTTGTCACGAGCTTCGAGAAGGCCGATGAAATGAGGAGAGAGGGATCAGTTCATCGCTCCCTCCTTCATCGTCCACCAGGGCACAAGTTCTTCCTTCGCCCGTATCGCTGTCTCATCCATCCTCCCGTATTGAACGAGCATCGTACCGCGATCCGATGGGTAAACAGGTCGTTACCACAATGAGCACCAAATGCACCTGTCTCGGCATCATCGAGGTGACACGCCGCCAATTTCAAGAAGCTGGCACGACCTGTGTGGAATGCCCAGCTTGCGGTGCACGCCGCACCCTCAAATCTCCCAAAGATTTGCCTCATTTTCCATCGCATCCGAGGCGCTTAACCCCTCCTCCAAAGAGAGAACGGCACTGGGTAGAGCAGGAAGAGATCTGGAAAGTGTCTGAAGGCCGAGGCTGGCGACAATCCGTGCTTACCTGAAACGAAAAGTTACGCGAGAAGAACAGTCATCCAGCGTCATTTGCCAACAAACAACATGCCAAACATAGCATGGAAAAGTACTGCAAGAAACAGTGCCATTTATCAATGATACCGCTTCTTAGGCCACCTAAAGCAATTCTCTAGAAAAGTATCCTGAGAAACACCATGGTGGTTTATGGATGCTCGGTCATGTGGAATCTGCAGGAGAAGGTCCAAAACTTCTTGAAAGCCGCTTGACTTAGAGCGCTCGAAGTATTTTATACTTGCTTCAGTATTCTCAAACGAATCGAGGAAGCTGATGCTTCCAGCTGCTAAAGGAAAGATATTCAGCATAAAACAAGATAAAGGGGTCAGATGCATGATAAGTGATATTCCAATAGTACAAACAGAAGCACCATTAACTATTAAGCAAATGGCTGAACTGAGCGGCATGAGTGAATATACGCTGCGCTACTACGAGAAGGTTGGGCTCATCGAGCCGATTCCGCGTGACGGAAACAGCGGCCATCGACGCTATCGTGCAGAGACAGTACGGATCGTGGAGAGGCTTTCGTGTCTGCGTGCCAGTGGCTTTTCTCTCGATGAAATGCGGCTGTACTTACAGCAGCGAAAACGTGGTGACGCAGCGGCAGCGGAGCAAAAAGCGTTGTTTCTGGCGCACGCCGAAGCAGTCGCGGAGGAAATCCGTAAACTGCAAATCCGGCAACGATATCTGAGTGGCAAGGTGGCGTACTGGGATGCACGTCTGGACGGCGACCTGGAACGGGCTGCGCAGATTGCCGAAGAGAACCAAGAGATCGCCAAAGCGTTGAAATAACAAACAGCCGATGGAGCATTAGAGGTTGCCTTTCTCGCACGAGTCAGGTGGTTAACCGGCGCGGCGATGATGATTGATGGCGAACTCAGCCTCTTAACTCATCACGCTGCTCAAGCATGTTCAATTCAAAAGGATTCTTACTTATTCCAAACAAATCATTCTAAGGAGACATCTATATGTCACTCACCTCATATGTGACGCTCGGTCACTCTGGATTGCGGGTCAGCCCGTTTTGTCTGGGCGGCATGTCCTTCGGAGAAGACCTGGGCTGGGGTTCTAGCGTTCAGGAGTCAGAAGCGATCATCTCGCGGTATCTGCAGGAGGGAGGCAACTTCATCGATACCGCCAACATTTACACCAGGGGTCACTCCGAGAAGATCATCGGCGACTTCTTCGCGCAGCACAAAGGCCGCAGAGATCGTGTAGTGATTGCGACCAAGTTCTTCTGCAACCTCTGGGCTGGCGACCCCAATGGAGGAGGAGGCAGCCGCAAAGCCATCATCGCTCAGTGCGAGGAGTCGCTTCGCCGACTGCAGACTGACTACATTGATCTCTACTACCTGCACAATTGGGATCGATTTACCCCGGTAGAAGAGACGATGCGCGCCTTGGAAGACCTGGTACGGACCGGGAAGGTTCGCTACATAGGTTTCTCCGATGCACCGGCATGGAAAGTTGCTCAGGCACAAATGATCGCACAGTTCCGGGGGTGGGCACCTCTCATTGCACTGCAGATCGAGTATTCGCTGCTGCAACGCACAGTGGAAGGAGAACTGATCCCTATGGCGCAGGAACTCGGACTGGGTGTGTTGCCGTGGGGTCCGCTCAAAGGGGGGATACTCTCAGGAAAGTACACACGCGAAAATCATCCGACGACGCAAAGGCAGCGGGGAGCGTCCATTGAACTCACCGACAAGGACTACACCATCATCGACCAGCTTCAGAAGTTTGCAGTGGAACTCGGCGCCGCTGTGTCCACTGTCGCCCTGGCCTGGGTGCAGAGCCAACCAGGCGTCACCTCGACTATCATTGGGGCCAGGACCATGGAGCACCTTGAGGCAAACCTGAATGCTCTGGACGTGCACTTGACCCCTGAACAGATCGCAACTCTGAATGCCGCGTCTAAGCCGGAGCTGAATTTCCCTGCCGAGTTCAACGCCAATCGGTCACCCAATTACGCGCATGCAGGCGCAACAGTCAATGGAATGCCAAGCCAACTTTATGTGAGTGTGCCGACGAACGATGCTCAGCGCTATTAACTCTGGCAGTACAGTGGCAAAAAATCTGCGGCAGAGTGCTGTTCAAGCGTGAACAACATGAACAGTTCACAGAAAGGATTCAACCATGAATAAGCGCATACTTGGAACAAGTCACGTAGAAGTTTCGGCGCTCGGACTCGGCTGTATGGGCATGAGCCATGCCTACGGTCCAGCATCCGACAAACAGGAGATGATCGCACTTATCCGGTCGGCGGTTGAGCGTGGCATCACGTTTTTTGATACAGCTGAATCGTATGGTCCGTATGTGAACGAAGAACTGGTGGGTGAAGCACTGGCTCCCTATCGTGAACAAGTGGTGATCGCCACCAAATTTGGATGGAACTTTGGCCCTAACGGGGAGCGATTGGGCCTTTCAAGTAGGCCCGAGCATATCATACAAGTTGTCGAGGGATCGCTCAAACGGCTCCGAGTTGAAGTCATTGATCTGTACTTTCAGCACCGTGTTGACCCAGAGGTGCCTATTGAAGACGTAGCTGGAACGGTGAAGGGGCTGATCGAGGCCGGAAAGGTGAAGCACTTTGGCCTTTCAGAAGCTGGGGCCCAAACGATTCGACGAGCCCATGCCGTTCAACCGCTCACGGCAGTCCAGAGCGAATACTCACTGTGGACGAGAGAGCCCGAAGCTGACGTGCTACCGACGTGCGAGGAACTGGGCATCGGGTTTGTGGCGTTTAGCCCGCTTGGTAGTGGCTACCTTACGGGAACGATTGTTCCCACCACGGTCTTCGACTCCTCTGACATCAGAAACACATACCCACGTTTTACCCCAGGAGCACGAGAGATAAATCAAGCTCTGGTCGATAGGCTTCGCAGGATCGCCTCACAGAAGCAGGTGTCGCCTGCCCAGATAGCGCTCGCCTGGCTGCTAGCCCAGAAACCCTGGATTGTTCCCATCCCAGGCACCCGCACACAGGAGCGATTGGAGGAGAACATGGGAGCTACCGACGTTAAGCTGACCGCCGAAGACCTCAGAGAGATCGAACGTGCCACATCAAAGTTCACAGTGCAGGGAGCCCGGCTTCCCGAGCATATGCTCAACATGACGGGTCGTTGAGTGACAAGCGATGTTTTTCAATAGCTCTGTGCAAGCCTCCACCCTGAGTTGGGGGGAGACGCCTGGCGAGGTGCCTCCTCTCCAGCGGCATCGGCCCCTCTGAAACGAAAATTATGTGAGAAGAACAGTCACATGGCGTCGTTTGCCAACAAACAACATGCCAAGCACAACATGGAGAAGTTGGGTTGGGCACAAACTTGTTGATGCTCGATTGCTTTCTGAGATAGCATGATTTATCATAGAAAATACCCCTTTCTGCTATAAAGTGTGAAGCTTACGCTGGTGCAAGAGAGGAAACGAGGCACGGCCAATCCCATGCGCTTAATCAGTTTGAGGTTATTGACTTGTCCTTGCTTTTGCAGATAATCCCTGCTAGACTGACTCGTAGGAGAAAAGTCGTCACAGAACATTCCTTCTCTTACGAGTCGATGCTTCTCCTACAATGATTGGCTCTTGTCCTTCGTGCTCAAACGAGGATCTCCTGAAGTTCTGAGTAGTCCAAATGAGACACGAAAACTCGTGCCAGAAACTATTTGAGAGGAAAAGCGATCTTTGCGCTGGGGTATTGGGCTGGATGTCAGGTCAGTGATGTGGCGCACCTGCTGATGGAGCATACTCATGTGGAACCCAAGATTGGATGGCTGCGTGTGGGGCACAAGGGGGAGAAGTTTCGCGAGATCGATCTCTTAAATGAAGCACGCAGGCCACTGAACGAGTATCTCCTGCATGGAGGACGAGATCGAGAAAGCCTGTATGTCTTCACTTCCCAACGTGCGCTGCAACTCTCCGAAGCTGGCATTCACCATTGGTTCCGTACCCTCAAGAGGAGCGCTACCCAGGAGCAATGGGAGTTGATTGCTGATGTGACCTTTCATGATCTTCGCCATGACTTTGCCCATCGAGCGCGTGCGGCGGGGTGGTCGTTAGAGGAGTTGGCCTATTACCTGGGTCATGTGACAGTGAAGGGAACACCTGCCATCCAGACGACCGTTCGCTACACTCAGGTCAGCTGGTCACGCGTCAAGGAAAAGCTCAAACTGTTAAAAGGATAGGGAGACTCTCGATCAGGCAGGGACATCTGATCGAGGAGAAACGAAGATGAAAGAGACGTTGCTGACGACAAAATTACTCGTACCGCGCTTGCCCGTTCAGCATATCCCACGGCAGCACTTGATCGCGCACCTTGAGAGCTGCAAGCTCTTCCCCCTGACGCTTGTTTCTGCGCCTGCGGGTTCAGGAAAGACCACACTCTTAGTGGAGTGGGTGCGTCGAACTTCGATGCCTGTCTCCTGGCTTTCACTAGAGACCGGAGACAGCGACTTCACGCGGTTCCTGACCTATCTGGGGGCCTCGCTGCGCACCCTTGGCATCCATCTCTCGATTGAGGAGTTGCTTTCTTCCAACCCAACTTCCCCTCAAGAGAGGGTCCTGATTCCGCTCATTAATGATCTTGACGCTTCCCTCTCCACTGATGTTGCACTCGTCCTCGATGACTATCATCTGATTGAGAGCGAAGCTGTGCATCTGATACTCCTCTTTTTGCTTGAGCATCTTCCTCAACGTCTCCATCTGATTCTCGGAACGCGCAGCGATCCACCTTTGCCTCTGGTTCGTTGGCGCGCTCGTGGCTTCTTGAGCGAGATCCGTGCTCAAGCTTTGCGTTTCACTTCTCCTGAAATCCAGTCATTTTTGCACCGCATGCAATTGGAATTGGCACCTGCTACCCTGCGCCACCTTGAGGAGCGCACAGAAGGCTGGGCTGCCGGCATACAACTGGTTGCCCTGGCCCTGCGTCATCATCACGACCATGACACCTTTCTCCGTCAGCTGCGCGGCAGTTCGCATTTTCTGCTCGAATATGTTCATGAGGAGATACTGGCAAACCTTCCACAAGAAGTGCGCACCTTTCTGTTGCGGACAAGTATCCTGGAGCGGATGACGGCTTCGCTCTGCGACACGCTTCTAGAGCGGACAGATAGTCAGACCATGCTCAAGTATCTGCGCCAGGCCAATCTCTTTGTCAGTGCGCTTGATGAGACGGGCGAGTGGTATTGCTATCACGGCCTCTTTGCCGAAGGGTTACGTTATCACCTTTCCCAACAAGAGCCGGATCTGGTTTCAACACTGTGTCATCGTGCCAGTATCTGGTACGAAGAGCATGGGATGCTCTTTGAAGCCTGCGAGTATGCTGTGCAGGCCAAAGATGTTCCACGAGCGATTCCTCTGATCGAACACCATGTTCGCTATCTCATCGGGCATCTCGAATTTTCTCTGCTCCACCGCTGGCTCTCGCAGCTACCACGTGAGAGTATTACACACCGCCCGCTCCTGGTTGTTGCTTCTGCCTGGCTTCTGTTTATTCAGGGTCAAGGAGGGTATCGGGAGCAGAGCATCACGCAGCTTCAAGAGGGAGGGCAAGGACATGTCGAACCGCTGGATCACGCGGAATGGGCAGAAGCGCAGGTAGACCTTCATTTCTTTTCTGTCATCCAGGCACTGCTCACCCATAAATCTAGCCAAGCAGTAGCGCTTGCTCAGCGCACCCTCGAATTGCTCCCTGCATACCGAGAGGATCTGCGACATCTGGGCTCGCTTTATCTCCGGCTCGCTGAGTGCGCTCATCAACTGCGTGCTGGAGATTTTGCAGCGGCTGAACGTGGGTTGATCGAGGTCAGTACGCAGACGAATGCCGCAGACTATCCACTGCTTAGCGTGCTTGCGATGACGGATCTGGCAGAACTCTACGAGGCCCAGGGCGCTTTACCCAAGCTTGCACGTCTCTACCAGCAGCTTTTTCAGTTGTTTCGTTCCAAGAATCTGGCACTGCCAGAACTCATCGCCTGGGCCTACATGAAGTATGCCGAGTTGCTGCTGGAATGGAACCAGGTGGATGCATCTGAGGAAGCGCTCAAACCAGCATTGGCCGCGAGTCAGCAATCACAGACCAATGCACTCATGCTCTCTTGTCGCTTCGTCCAGTTTCGCATGTGCCTGGCCAGGAGACGAGAAGCAGATGCACTTACGCTGCTCCACGAGCTAGAAACAGGCGACGAGAGCACTGAACCTGGAGCAACGGGAGGAATCGGTATGCTAGCGCGCATACGCTGGTTGCTTCATCAAGGCAAGCTCGATGAAGCACAGGCCAGGCTCCAAACCAGCGGCGTGGGCTACGACGATCCATTGAAAGAACCGCCAGGCGCTCAACTTTTTATGCTCTATATGTCCCTGGCGCGCGTGCTCATCGCCCATGGTCGCAGTTTTTCCCAACACCTCCCGATCAAGCAGGCCCTGACGTTGCTTGATCGCCTCTATCCTCTCTATGAGCAAGTGGGTTTCGCGGGGCGCATCATTGAAATCCTGCTGCTCAAGTCCCTTGCCTTCTCGGCGCAAGGGGAGACGCAGGCAGCGCTCTCCCAGCTTTCGCATGCGCTCTCCCTGGCTGAACCTGATGGTTTCGTGCGTCTCTTCGCCGACGAGGGTGAACCGATGGCTCGTTTGCTCATGCGTCTCGCGGTCCAGAAGCCGGG
The DNA here is from genome assembly GCF_004208415.1 of Ktedonosporobacter rubrisoli. Classification (GTDB taxonomy): domain Bacteria; phylum Chloroflexota; class Ktedonobacteria; order Ktedonobacterales; family Ktedonobacteraceae; genus Ktedonosporobacter; species Ktedonosporobacter rubrisoli. The sequence continues at coordinate 3,260,068 of NZ_CP035758.1, forward strand.
GAGCGCCTCGTATATTCGTACGCTTCTGGACGCCACATCTTTTGCCAGCGCCTCAGAACAGGAGAAAGAACAACGACAACATGCCTCTGTTTCGCCTCCCCCACTTCTGGAAGCGCTCAGTGCCCGTGAAATGGAGGTTCTCGAACTGCTGGTTGCAGGCGCGGCGAATCAAGAGATCGCCGCCCAGCTGGTAATCTCCCCCAATACGGTCAAACGGCATGTGAAGCATATTCTTGCCAAACTTGCTGTGACCAATCGCACGCAAGCGGTTGTGCGCGCCCGTGAACTGCGCCTGGTGTAATCTGAGCGTTCTCCCACAATACTCCCTCTTTTCATAGCAATGCTCCCTGTGATACTCCTCTGGGAGGATGGCTAGCCGCTCCCTCTCCCCTATACTGATGGCGAAGCACCTGTTCCTATACTTCAAGGGCAGGAACATCAAAGAAGCGAGGCGTCTTCGCTCTCTCAGAACAAGCGGCTTACTGCTTAGCTTTGCGACCACTCGCTTCTTCCAGCAAAGAGCCTTGCGCTGTTCAGAAATGGATACCGACTCTCTCATCCGCATGAAAGGAAACTGTGTATTATGCATCAGATTACGTTGGATGATTTGCTCTCACAGGAAGCAATACAAAACCCATGTCCATTCTATGCTCACTTACGCATGAAAGAACCTCTTACCCGTTTCACTGACATTGATGGGACAGATGCCTGGCTCGTCACAAGCTATAATGAGGCTCTCGCTCTTCTGACAGATCCACGTTTTACGAACACAAAACAGCAGGTGTCGTCGCAGCAAGATGGGCAGAGAGCGCTTCAGGAAAGTACAACCGATGAGGAGCACACTTTGTCGGCTGGAAACATGCTAAGTTTTACACACTTGCGCCCCCTGGTTGCAAAAGCATTTACACCACGCCGGGTTGAGCAGTTACGTCTGCGCATTCAGCAGATCGCTGATGCACTGCTGGACGCGGTGCATCGGCAAGGAAAAATGGATCTGATTGCTGATTTTGCTTATCCACTCCCAATCACCGTCATTTTAGAATTACTAGGGATTCCAGGAGAGGATCGTCAGACATTTCGCGCCTGGTCACAGGCCATTGTAAGCACACCCAACGATAGTGAGCAGGAGGAAGTACGCGCAGTTGCTCACAAGGAACTCACGCACTACATTGCAACGCTCCTCTCCACCAGGCGAAAGCTACCTGGCAATGACCTGGTGAGTGATCTTGTCATGCGAGAAGAGAATGAAAGAAAACTTCATGAGCAAGAACTCACTTTTATCATTTTCGTGCTGCTCATCGCCGGGCATGAGACCACCGCCAATTTGATTGGCACCAGCATGCTGGCGCTGTTAGAGCATCCTCTCCAATTGCAGGTGCTCCGTGACGATCCCTCTCTGATCCCTGTAGCCGTCGAGGAGTTGCTGCGCTATACCGCTCCAGTAAGTACTTCAGGCCCCCGTTGGGCACGTGAAGACGTTGTCATAGAGAGCAACGTGATCCGTCGAGGCCAGGCGGTGTATGTTTCTTTGGTCGCGGCCAATTGCGATCCGCAGCAGTTCACTGCTCCAGAGGAGTTGGATATTACCCGCCAGGGCAATCAGCATCTGGCCTTTGGCAAGGGTATTCATTTCTGCCTCGGGGCACCGTTAGCCCGCCTGGAGGGTCAAATTGCTTTGAGTACCCTCCTACGACGCATGCCTCATCTGCGCCGGGCAAGCAAGACTGAGCAGTTCGTCTGGAAACGCGATCTCTTTTTGCGTGGCGTCACGAGTCTACCAGTAACATTCTCGATCTGATGGCATTTTTTGAGCGAAAGAGTTGGTAATGGAAAATCAAGCAATACCAATATTAGATAAGGCTTCTGGATCACAAGCTCGTTCAAGTGAGGTCGTGATCCGTCTGAGCAATGTTTCGCGCTATTATGGGAAACGTCTCGCGGTCAACCAACTGAACTTAGAGGTGCGCCGTGGTGACATCTTCGGCTTCCTGGGTCCCAATGGGGCAGGCAAGACAACGACTATTCGTATGATCTTTGGCCTGATCTCCCCGCACGCTGGTCGTATCGAGATTCTTGGAAAAGAGAGTGTCAGGTATCGTACACAGGTGTTACCTCGTGTAGGGGCCTTGATTGAAACTCCCACACTCTATCCCTATCTGTCAGGGCGTGACAACCTGGAGGCGATTGCTGCTGTGCTTGGAGGTCTTCCGAGCCAGCATATTGACCACGTTTTAGAACTCGTCGGTCTGCATGGGCGCCAGAAGGATCGGGTACGAACCTATTCATTGGGGATGAAACAGCGCCTGGGCGTTGCCATCGCGCTGCTGCATGATCCTGACATCGTGGTGTTGGATGAACCTGCCAATGGATTAGACCCTGCTGGAATCGTCGAGATGCGCGACCTGATGTATCAGTTGGCTGCCAGGGGAAAGACCGTCTTCCTCTCCAGTCATATTCTCTCTGAAATTCAGCAGATCTGTTCACGTGTCGCTGTCATCAATCGTGGTCAGCTACTCACTGAAGCAGCCGTAGAAGATCTCACCCGTGGGACAGGCGAGTTTCTTGTCAAGGTTGAGGAGCCCATCAGGGCGCTTGCGTTACTGCATGACCAACCCTGGGGCCGGAAAGCGCGACTGGATGAGCATGGTGCGCTGATTACACCAGCCCCCAATAAGCGAGGGTCTGATCTGAGCACCTTTCTCGTCAAGTCTGGCTTCGCGCCTGAGACTCTGGCTTCAGTTATCCTCGATCTTGAGAGCGTTTTTCTGACAATGACCGATTCCAAAGGAGGAGAAGAACGATGAAGAATGCCCTTTCCCAGAGCAGGCAAGCGACCCGCCCGGATATCGCTAGTATTCACTTCTTCGGAATTGTTCGCAGTGAATGGCTCAAGGTCTGCCGTATGCGCCAAATCAGGATGCTCTTCTTCCTCTTGCTTGTTGTTGTGAGTTTGCCAGATATCATTCTACTTGCATTTGGAAATATCCAGGCAGCTTTTGGAAGTCCACACGCAGCTCTGCTTTCCGCAACATCTGGATTAGCGGTTGTGCGGGCCTCTCTCGGTTTTTTTCTGCTCATCGTGACCGCGTATGTCTATGGGCACGAGTATCAGTATGGGACCATCCGCATCGTACTGGCACGTGGTGTGGGGCGTCTCCAACTGCTTTTCGGCAAGCTTCTGGCTGTGGCGGGAGTAGCGCTGGTTGTCCTGGGATTGTGTCTGCTCCTGAGCTTTCTCTGGCTCGCCGTCATCCTGGCGGTCAGAGTTGGCAGTTTTGACACACTCAGTACACTGGCCTGGCCTAGTATCGGACTCTACATACTGACTATTCTCACCAGCATGGGTGCGACTATGCTGGTAGCAGTCACCTTCACTTCGTTAGGGCGCTCGCTTCCCTTTGCTTTGAGTGCGAGTCTGCTCTGGTTCCCAGTGGATAATTTTCTGCCTTTGCTCTGCCAGCTTGGATATATGCTGACACACCAGAGCCTCTGGCTCAATCTGACCCAGTATCAGCTGGGGCCAGTGCTCAATTATATGCCAGTTGGCTGGTTGGGAGACACGGTGTTCCCTATTGGCACAACACCATACGCCGCCGCGGTAGTCCAGGGAAAAAGTGTTGCGCAAATAGCCACATTGAGCCATGTTCATGTCTGGTTGGTGATTGGCGTATACTCCGTCATCTTCCTGGTTTCCTCCATGCTGCTCACAGCCAAGCGCGAGGTGCGCGAATAGCCTGTTTCTAGTACTCGGCTGGCTCGCTTCCCAGATAAGGCTTGTCGCCTTTGGAACGCGTGTGATTGTGCAGGCCAGCCCATTGAAGAAAGAAGGGAGATTTTCATGCGAATAATGAAGGGAGAAGTTATGAGAAAGCAATTCACTGACAAAGTGGCACTGGTCACAGGTGCGGGAACTGGCATTGGGAGGGCAAGCGCTCAGGCTCTTGCACAGGTGGGAGCACGCGTCATCGTAGCTGATGTGGCAGCAGAAGGAGGTGAGGAGACTCTTCGCCTGATCAAAGATGCAGATGGTGAGGCAACGTTTGTCCAGACAGATGTTTCAAAGGCCGTTGAGGTCGAGGAACTGATCCGGCAGACGATCAGGATCTACGGACACCTTGACTACGCGGTGAATAACGCGGGTATTGCCGGCGAGGAGGCGGGAACGATCAGCCATTCGGAGGAAGGATGGGACCGTGTGCTTGCGATCAACCTCAAAGGAGTCTGGTTGAGTATGAGATATGAGATCCCCGAGATGCTCAAGCAGGGTGGTGCCATTGTAAACCTTTCGTCGTTTGCAGGCTTGCGGGGCAGTGGAGGAACTGTGGCGTACACGGCGAGCAAACATGGCGTTGTGGGACTGACAAAGGCGGTTGCCCTGGAATTTGCCAGGCAGAACATCCGGGTGAATGCGCTCTGTCCGGGCTTCGTCCACACCCCTATGCTCCAACGCATTTTTGAGACACATCCAGGCGTGCAGGGCCAGCTTGCCGAGCGTTCCCCAGTGGGACGAATTGCGAAACCCGAGGAGATTGCGCAAGCAGTCATCTGGCTTTGTTCAGATGCCTCCTCATTCATTACAGGCGCTTGTCTGCCAGTGGATGGTGGCTTGACGGCATGCTAAACTGAACCCGCGGGGAGGATCTGTGAAGCGTCCATCTTCACCGCTCCACAGATCCCGCGCTTCAAGCCGAAAGCTCTTCTTCGAGAGCCATCCGCTCGTTCATATCCAGACGAAACGTGCTATAGGGATTAAGATGCTGACTTGAGATGCATCTCGATCCTCTTCGTTGGTCTCAGCTTCCAGGCTTCGATCAAGCAATGCATCGAAGCGCTCCCGAGACGTGGGTGAGAGTCGATCACAGGTGGTGATAAAGAATCTCTGTTCAGCCGGCGAGCAGGCTGATCTAATTTCCTCCATCGATCTCCAGTTTCAGCACCATTCCCGTTGACAACTACCCCCCATTACCTAGGCAATGCTCTTTCGGCATCGTGGGTGAAAGATAGACATGATTGCCGATGCTTCAAACGACCCCTTCCACGTATACTCCAAGCGTCAGAGTTGGAAAGTGATCCAGGCAGGATCTGGCAAGAGGATAGGCGCACCCTCCTGCCGGATACTCGCTTGCGCATCAGCACTCTTTAAAACTGATAAGGAGTATGAACTAAAGATATTGGACAAAACGGGTTCCGACCGAAAAACCCACCTAAAATCCCGCTGAGGTGGAATAGAACGTTTTCCCTTTGTTAAAGTCAAGTGTCCTTTGGGCGCCGCTCTGAACCAGAAGCGACGTGCTTTCCGAAAAACCGATTCTGGCGCGGGGAGTGGATTTGGGAATGGAGAGTTTTGAGAGAAGCAGTGTTAGTATGGTGCTTCATCCTCTTTCCGAGAGTCCTTCCAAGATCCTGGGCCAGCACCCGTGGCGATGTCCCCCGAAAGAAAGAAGAAAAGAGAGTAAAAAGATGAGTCTTTCAACAACCAGGAAGCCCATTCTGATCCGAGCAGGTCAGAGTGACCTCTCGGGAGTCTATGCAAAACCTTTGAGCGCTCCCCGCGCTCTGATTGTGGCCTTGCATGGGGGCGGCAACTCGGCCGCTATCTTTGATAATACCATCCCTGGCGAAGCTGGCTTCCTCGATACGGCGGCCTCTCTTGGGTACGCGGTGCTGGCGCTGGATCGGCCGGGCTACGGAGCGAGTCGACAGATCGCCGAAGAGCTGAGCACCTTTGACGGCCAGATCGCCCTCCTGCGGCTTGCGCTGATAGCGGCTTGGGAGCAGTATGGAGCTGACGAGGCCGGAATCGTTCTACTTGGCCAATCCTTCGGGGGCTCATCGTCCTAGGGCTGGCAGCCAGCCAGCCTGATGTACCTTTACTTGGTGTGAGCACTCATGGGACGGGATTACGCTGGTTGCCAGGTATCCTCCAAGGCTATCAAAGCTTGTTGACAGATGCCCCCTTCGTCCCAGTCTCTTTCAATGAGAACTCCGGGGCCTATGGGCCCGCCAACGGTTGGGTTCATGAGGCCCGAGAACGCTTGAAGCAGAGTCGAGTTCCTATGCCGATGGCGGAGTTGCGTGAGGTGCTTCGCTTTCCTGAGCATCTTCGCCAGATCAGTGCTGATGTGCGCGTTCCCGTCCAGATGACCCTTGGAGAGTATGATAACGCTTGGGATTCCTCTGCATCCGCGCTCTCTGAACTGAGCCAGCTCTTCCCGCAAGCCCCATTCGTGGATGTGCGTCGCCAACGCTTCGTTGCTCATCAACCCGGTGCCAACAGAGCTTCGCGTGCGTTCTACCTGCGTGAACTGGCTTTTGTCGAAGAGTGCCGGGTTCACAACAGCCTGATTGCCCCTTCACAAGAGCCATAACTTGGCTTTCGTGTTCGATACCGAAGTCGTGACGGTGTGAATACAGGTGAAAAGTCTGAGTTCATTGCCGTCTGGATAAGCATTGCGCGGAGAAAGATCGTGCGCTCATCATCCAGGCGGGGAAGCTGGTGGCTCCACATTCAATAGCACGGGCAGTTGCAGCCCAGGAAACGCGCGTGCCGTTGGATGTGAGAAGAGTTGTCACAGGAAACCAACGGTTTTGAGACGGCTCATCACTATGCAACCTATCCCAAGGCCAGCCATTCGCGGGCTTTTTCAACCACCTCTTTATTCACGACTTGCAAGTAGTTGATCACCAGAATACGCTCAATCTACATCAGCAGCCGGTGAATGACACGGAAATTGCCTCTGATAATTCGCACGATAGCCGCGAGAACCTTTTGATCCGTAAAATCATCCACATGAATATTCATGCCCAGGTGGCCCAGCGCTGCCCAAGAAGCCATCTCGTTTCGTCTTCGGAGAGCACGCGAAACTGATGCGCGAATCCGACAACAGAGTATAGTTGTGGATAGCGCGCCAACGTCTTTTCCAGTCCTGGTTGACCGATCAAGACTAAGCCAAAGTTTCGCGATCATTCGGATCGCGGATCTGCTCTAATGCCGCCATTTTCAAACGTTGGGCCTCATCGACTATGACTAACTCTGTCCGTTTCGGCAGACGATAAGCCAGTAAAAAATCATCCTTCCCACAACTGATTTGTTCGGCAGCTTCCACTAAATACGGGAGCGTTGCTGAAAGGGCTATTACCTCGTGCTCGCTGCGCGAAGGGGTGGCAGCCACTGGAGCCGTGTAGTAGACCGTGCAGCAGGAGAGAACTGAAGTCGAAAGCTGGAGAGCCCGGAGTTGCGAGCAGCTCATGAGGAAACTACTCATCGAGATAGCGTCGCCCAGCCAACGTAAAGAGCTCTTCAGGTAAGAGCGGAGAGAGGAGATCGCAGCGAGCATACTCGCGCGCCAGGCGCGTTTTTCCTGCTCCGGGTACTCCATGAAAGATACCGTTATAACGGTATCTTCGACAGGCATCACAGAATTCCCAAAGCGGAGATAATCCTTGGTTTCAGCAAAGACCAGTTCTTTCGAAAGAGGCGTTCCACTGTTACTATGCCGAAATTCTCCCTCAATGAACAGATGAAAGACCGATGAAGGACCGATGAACTTGTAAAATCAGATATATCTCACCAATATTTTAGAATGCTTGTAGCAAAGTAAAAATTTTTCAGGATTTTACTGCTTGTATACAAGATGGGGTTGTGTTATTATCGCTAGTGCTTGGAATATCGTTTTTGTATGGCAAAGTTTTATTGCCCTAGAGTGATTGTTGCTCACGCCACAAGCAGCAATATGGAACAAACAAAGAGAAATCTCCTCTTGAAAAAAGCGCGCGAACGTCAGGGATGGACCCAGGAGCGGCTAGCTGAGCTTATGGGAGTTGAAGCCCAGACAATTCGGGCGTGGGAACGTGGAAAGAACGCGCCAATGCTGGAAAATCGGCGTCGATTGTGCGAGCTATTAGAGAAGTGGCTTGCTGAGGAACTCTATAGAAAATACCGTGTTCCTCAAAAAGTCGCTCAGGATTGGCTTCATACCAATCAACTTCTTCTACTGCTGGATGGGTTGGACGAGATGGAGGAAGCTGCTCGTCCCGAATGTGTGATCGCGATTAACACCTATCGGCAAGAACATGACTTTCTCCCAGCCGTTATCTCTTGCCGGCAGGAAGAATATTTCGCACAATCGAGGCGTTTAGGATTGCAGAGAGCTATTCAATTAGAACCACTCACGCCGGCTCAGATCGGCACCTATCTGAGCCAAGCGGGACCAAAGCTTGAAGGAGTGCGCAGGGTGCTCAACACAGATGCAGAGCTCCGCCAGCTCATCACCACACCATTGCTGTTGCATATTCTGCTACTTACACATCTTCCTGATACACAAGCCATGCTCGGTATTGGATCGCCCGAAGAACGTCGCAGGGCGCTCTTTGCGGCCTATATCGAGAGAATGTTGCGACGTGGCCGCGCCAATCAACGCTATGCAGATGCTGATACCAAGCGATAGTTGAGCTGGTTGGCGCAATGGTCGGCCGAGCGAATGCAGCCAGATTGGCTACCAGATGCTCAAGCCCAACGCCGCTATCAGAATATGGTCCTCCGATGCATTTTGGGGCTGGAGATCATGGCCGAAATTATGCCACCGACCGTATTCTCCTTCGGAAGATTGGCGGGGGATACATTTTCGTCCATCGCCTCCTGCTCGATTATTTTGCAAACATTGACAAATAAGGATTTTTGAAAGGTTGAAACATGCTAAGTCCTAAAATATCGAGAAAAGGCGATCATGCAATTGTCGTGGGCGGTGGGATTGCTGGTTTGTTGTTCGCGCGGGTTCTTGTTGGCCATTTTGAAAGGATTACGCTGATCGAGCGGGATCGATATCCGACCGAGGCAGCCTTTCGTGCAGGAGTGCCGCAGGGGAGGCATGTACACACCATGCTCTTGCGGGGTCAGGCTTGCCTGGAAAGACTCTTTCCGGGCCTGACCAGCACACTTCTCGCGCACGGAGCAGTTGAACGAGATTTTGTCAACGACAGTATCTACTACTATGGTGCTCGCTGCGCTCGGGAACCGTCCGGGTTACGAGGGTATAATTGTTCGCGTCCATTTCTTGAGCATCATATTCATCAAGAAGTAAAGCGGTATAATCAAATCTCTATCCTTGAAGCACATGAAGTAGTCTCTCTACTTTTTGATCAAAACGCTCAGGTGGTTTGTGGTGTTCGATTTCACCGGCGGGAACCAAACTGTGAGCTTCAGGATTTGCAAGGGGATCTAGTGATTGATGCGAGTGGTGCTTCCTCGCGTATCCTTCAATGGTTGGAGGAGCTGGGGTATGAAAAGCCTGACGAAACGGTTATGAATGCCTATCTTGGTTATGCCTCTCGAATCTATGAGGCTCCTAGCGATCATCAGCCAGCATGGAAATCTATAGCGATCCAGGCGACGGAGCGGCATCGGCGTGGAGGCGTCTTGCTTGCTGCTGAAAAAGGGCGCTGGATCGTGGCCCTCGCTGGCGCTGGCAAGGATTATCCGCCGACCGACGAGCTAGACTACCTTGCCTTTGCGCGTAGTTTGCCTGATCAGGCTCTCTACGACGCTATTCAAGGTGCGAAACCGCTCTCACCTATTTATGGATATCGAAAAACAGAGAACCGATGGAGGCACTTTGAGCGTTTAGAACGCCAGCCGGAAGGGCTGTTCGTCGTCGGTGATGCCATGTGTGTCTTCAATCCAATGTACGGTCAGGGGATGACGGTTACGCTGTTTGAAGCCCTAGCCTTTGATGCTTGTTTACGTTCCATGAAAGGGCAGAAGGGACTTGCTCGACTCTTTCAGCGAAAGGTTGCTCGTATCCTGGCTTTCCCATGGCAACTAGCGGCCAGTGCAGATGCACGTCTTCTTGGTGAGGATAGCCGGGCCAAGGGAACGCGACGATGGCTCCGCCAGTATCTTGAGGCTGTGCAAGCTGCGGCTCCCTATGAGCCGCAGGTTTTCCGCGCTATGTTGGGGGTAACTCATATGGTTCATTCCCCGCTCGCGCTTTTTCATCCACAGATTGTAGTGAAAGTAGTAGCATCCCATCAAAAGCGTGGCGCCAAGTAGTCGAGTGCACGTCAAATTTTGATGGGTCATCGCAAAATCGTGGGGAGCGCTCCAACGAAAGCAGCCGTAGGGCATTCGGTATGCCGTCTGCCCGCTGCCTGACGGGTAAGCTTTGTCACCCTCCTGGTCATGGATGACGCAGCAGATAATCCATTGTTAGCCTTGCCGGAATATCAGGCGTTCAATAAGGGCTTCAAGATCTGGAGAGCAGAGCCGCCAACCGTCGAGCAGGTGACGGTCCGTCGAGCAGGTGACGGTCGATGCCTCCTATCGATTCTAAGGAAAGGATAACCGCTTCAGCGAACCAGGGCGGAACCGAAGGGCGCTCGACAGGAGAGGTTTGAACCTCTATGCATGGCTTGGGTATCATATCGAGAGAGACCTCCTTGTGAGAGTAGGTTGTGTTTCTCTCTAATGAGAGATCTCTTCTCTTATTTCGCTACTTTTTAGGTAGAGTAGGGGCCGGTCGCCCATTCCTGGGTCGCCCGTACCCCTCTCTCCGAACCGTGCGTGCACGTTTCCGCGCACACGGCTCTCCCCTTCGCCTAGATACTCAGGTATTCGGTTTCGGGGCAGCATCAGCACACCCCACTTTTCCTTTCTCATTTTCTCTCAGGCTCCGCTGGCATGCTTCCTCCCAAACAGCGCTGGTTTCGCCTCAGTTGCCTGGGTTTATCCCGCTGTCGGTACCGTTTTCGCGGTCTGCACCAGCCATTACAGCCGTACGTTGAGTAATACCATGCCTCCGTCACCATGCAGGGATGATTCCCTGTTTAGGTGATCCCGCATTTTCAGCAGAAATGAGATGCAGCGTGCTCCAGGTCTTCCGTTCGTCCCTCTTCCCTCGTAGAAAGGGTCTGCCAGAAGAGTTGGAGAGAGAAGGAGAGCTACCATCCTGCTCTCTCTTCTGGTCCAGCGTTTCAGCCATCATTCGCTGGCGTCCGCAAGTAGGCCAGTGAGACGAGAATTCAACCAATCCAGGCTTGACCATACACGCTTTGCGACTTTCCACCCGGAGCATTGATGACTTGCTCCTACGTGGCCTTTGACCCCGACATGCTACACTCCCCCCTCCCTTTCGGGATTCAAGCCAGAGGTGGCAGGGATCAGTCGGGTGTGCACAGGGCCTTCCAACAGCCCTGATATCTTCCGATACACTCCTTTTCTGCCGCTGAAGCGGCGCACCAGCTCGTTGCGCAATTCGTGGGCTGTTCACGAAAGACGGCCCCCACCACCTTGCCGGTGGCATCGTCAATGCCCCCAATGAGCGTGAGGCGCGGACCTCGTTGCTCTAGCCAGGCATGCGGACTTCCATCGATCTGGATCAGTTGTCCTTCTTGTTGGTATCGTGGACGGCGCAAGCGATGTGTTCGCCGCTTGTGTGTTGTGACGACCAAGAAGCCCTCTTCCTGCATGATCCGCCTGAGAGAGGCCCGTGAGATGGAGAGGCCGTCACGTTCTTCAAGCAGATCGCGGATATGACGCTGATTGCAGCCATGATATCTTCCTTTGACCCGTTGGCAGATCTGCTCTCGCACCGCGCTTCTGCAATGCGTCGAGGACTCCTTTTCCCTCGGTTGCCATGCCCCATGCCTGCGACTCCCCCTTCTCGATAGCGCGCTTTGAGTCGGGAGGCGTAGAGTAAGCTCTACTGCATGTGCGCTGCCACTTGTCATACTCAGATATCCTGCCGCGTGCTTTTCCAGGATCTTGATTCGTTCTTCTTGAGAGGTCAGTGTCATGGTGGTCTTCATACTGACATTTTCGACTTCTCTCTTTCCTCCTGACACTATCACTGATCCGTAACAAACGTGATGATCAGCACTTGACACAGAGCAACTTCGCATGGTAGTATCCAGGCACACATCAAGAAAGCGAAGAGCAAGGAAAGATCATGAAGCAAATGGTACGACTACAACAGACATCTGTTGTCAGCGTCATCACTCATTCTCGGGTTGCAAACGCCCCGTATGGGGCGCACTAGCGAGAGAAGAGTGAGAGAAGAGACGACCATGCGAGAGAGGCACGACCATCCGAGGCCATGATGGTCTGACTTGTTTTTCTGTCCCAACACTCCTCCCCGTTTTTTCCCTTCTCCGGTAACAGAGCATATCTTTTCCGTATTGCGCATCCTCCCCTACACTGTTATTCAGAACATGGATCACCTCTCCCATTTGCGCGCGAAAGGATTGCTATGCGTCATTCTTCTCAAAAGTACCTGGCACGTTCGAGCTCTCGCTTTCTGCTCATTAATCGCAACTACACCTTCTTGTGGATAGGAAGCGCGATCTCGTATACGGGTGACGTGCTTTTCCTGATCAGCCTGACGTTATGGATTGGAACACTCCTTCAGAACCAAAGCTATGCACCACTCGCCATCAGTGGTATAGGGCTCTCAGCCGCTCTTCCCGCCCTTCTGATCAGTCCATTTGCAGGAGTGTTTGTGGATCGCTGGCAGAAACAAAAGATCATGCGCTTCATGGATGTGATACGCGCAATCCTCGTTCTCTCTCTGCTGCTGGTAAGCGGGCCAGGTCCGCTTCCGTTTTTTTCGGCATCGACTTCTGTGTTGCCAATTCCTATGAAGCTTGGGATCATCTATCTTGTGGTCGGGGCTCAGAGTAGCTTGAGTCAGTTCTTCAATCCATCGACGAAGGCCCTTCTCAGGGAGATTGTGCCAGAAGAAAGGCTCACCCAAGCCTCTGCGCTCACCACAGGCACTGCTTTCGCTGTTTGGCCTGTTGGGTCAGCGCTGGCAGGAATATGCTATGCCAATCTGGGAGTAAATCTGGCCATTCTTTTGAATGCTGCATCGTTCATCTGTTCCTGGGTGCTCATACGCAGCATGCATGTGTCAGAGCCAGCACCATCTCTCGAAGGCGTAAAACAGGGACTCCATCATGTCTTCAAAGAGCTGTGGGAAGGGTTCCAATGCATTGAAGGAAATCTGCTCTTACGGACACTCTTGTGCGCAGAAAGCCTGCTCGCGTTTGGATTCGGCATATATAACACGATGGGCTTCTTCTTTATCACGCAAAATTTGCACGTCCCTGTGAGTCTCTACGGTCTTTTCAATGGTGTGCAATCATTTGGAGGGATACTTGGAACCTGGCTCATCAGTAGGTCTGCAACAACAAGAGGACATCCCAGAGTGTACTACACAGCAAGGGTGCTCGCTGGGATTGCCATGATGGTGACGGCATTCCAAAGTCAGCCGCTCATCGCTTTGGTTGGCATGGTGATCATCAGTATTGCCCATAGTTGTACGGAAGCTCTCGTTGGTCCGTTGATACTGGGTGCCACACCCGAAAAGATGGAGGGCCGTGTCTTTTCCACCTTTGGAACCGCGACGACCATCAGTTCTTTGCTCGCCACATTTCTGAGTGGGTATCTCAGTAGTACGCTGTTGCATCCTGTTGCTTTCCATGCTTCTTTCATCACTCTCAATGCGGCAAGCATCCTCACTAGCTGTGCAGGCATCGCGCTGCTTGGGGGTGGGTTGTATGCATCGAAACACTTCAGAAAGATGAAGAGCGCAGAGATGTGATGTTCTCACGGACACAGCAAGGCATCCTCTCAGCTTGAGAGGATGCGACACAGGGGTGAGTGAATGCATCTCTGGTCACGAGACATTCCCCACAAAAAGGGTCAGCTCACGTTCCGCAAAGGAGCGGAACGTGACGGGAACCGTACCTTCCTCCTCCACGTGTGAGGCGATACATCTGGCAGAATAAAGAACTGATCAGCCGCGTCACAGTTTTCCTCTTTTACTTATTTGTTTCCTCCATAATCAAATCTGCGATAGCCCCGGGATTGACAAAACTATCAGGTATCATTTTCTCTGGTGGAATATCGACCAAGAAATGCTCTTTAAGAAATTGGAGCAAGCGTACCATTTCCAGAGAGTTCAAAATGCCCCATTCAAGAAGTGGGGTTGTTTCTTGCAGATCGATATTACTTCCATCGAGTATTTGTTGGGCAATGTATTCGTTCAACTGATTTACAATGATGCTTCTTTGCATTCATTCTCCTCCTGCAATTTTTTTAACGCCAGGTGTAATAAAGCATTCCTATCAATTTTTCCATTACTCATTCTGGGAAAAGTTGGTAGCACCTGTAAGTTGTCAATAATCATGTAGCGTGGTAAGTGTTCTGCACAGTAGCGCTTTATTTCTAGCAAAGAGAGAGAAGCCTGATGAAGGCAGTTTACAAAGGCAATAAGGCGAGCTTCTAGCGCTGTTCCAACCGCAAGAACAGCCACTTCTTGAATAGCAGGATGCCGCTCTAAGGCCGCCTCAATTTCGCCCAATTCGACGCGATTTCCGCGTATCTTGACAAGGGAATCATAACGACCTCGATACAGGTAATTGCCATCTTCCTGCAGAAGAACTTTATCACCGGTTGCATATGGCCTTTTCCCTTGTTGAGGTTTTCCCCAATATCCTAGCATGACGCTCGGACCTGCTACCATAAGCTCACCCTCTTCTCCTTGTTGGACAGGCGTTCCGTCTTCCTTCTGCGCCCAGACCGTATCGCCTGAGCAAGCACGACCTATGGGAATACCGTTGGTACATAAAGATATATCGCTGATCTCGTAGAATGTGCATACATTGGTTTCTGTTGGTCCATACAGGTTAAAAATACGGGCGGAAGCGAGTATCTGACACAGACGGCGTATCTGCTTGAGTGGAAATACTTCTCCCGCATACAAAATAATGCGTAAAGAGCGAGAGGCCTCCACAAACTGGTCCCCCTGCTGCATCATCAAGAGAAGTACTGATGGCACTGAATACCAGATACTTATCTCTTCCCGACGTATGAAATCTACAAGTTGTTCTGGATACAAGGACATACTTTCGGAAATAAGGTAAACAGAAGCTCCTACAGAAAAAGCGACATAGAGATCGAACACTGAAAGATCAAAATGAAACGGGGCATGGTTAGCAAAATGATCAGTGGATGTGACGGGTAGTGCCGTGACGGCCCATTGAATAAAAGCCAGGGCATTTCTCTGGCTAATACACACCCCTTTAGGTACTCCTGTCGAACCGGAGGTATAGAGAATATAGGCCATGTCATCCTGAGAGGGAGGAGGCTTGATGATAGGTTGGGGAGAAGAAGGAACAAACTCCTCCCAACAAGGGCCATATTCTCCTTTGTCAAGGCAGAGGTAAGTGATTTGAGGTAAGCAAGTTTCTTGCATGCGTAGAAGTTTCGCCCGGGATTGAGTGGTTATGACTACCTGGATACCGCAGTCCTTTACAATTGTGCCTATCCGTGTTGAGGGGCTGAGTGGATCAAGAGGAACGTAGACTCCATTGAGCCGTAATATCCCTTGCATGGCCGCTATCGCCAAAGCTGATTTTTCTAGCCAGATCCCTACACGATCTCCCGCTTGCATTTCCAACTGCGCCAAACAGGAGGCAAAACGAGATGCGTAAGCGTCAAGTTCACGATAGCTCAGGCTTCTGTCAGGACCTTTGACTGCAAGAGCATCGGGCCAGGTTTGAGCGGCATGGAGCACGATATCGCGTAGACTCATAATCCCAACTCCTTTGCGATAATCTCTCTTTGTATCTCTGATGTCCCCGAAAAAATCGTCGCTGGAAGAGCATCGCGCACCATACGTTCGATGCCATCTTCGCCAGAAACACCCGCAGAGCCATAGATCTGCAGAGCATCCAGGCTGTTTTGAATTGCGGCTTCACTGACTGCCAATTTGGATAATGCGATGGCTTGTGTGGCATCTTTCTGTTGAGAAAAAAGCCAGCAAGCATGATAGAGTAAAAATCTTGCAGATTCCAGCCGCAACTTCATGTTCGCGATCCGATGAGCAATGACTTGCTTTTTCCCGATAGGTGTTCCAAACTGAGAGCGCTTCTGTGCATAGGAGATGGTTTGTTCAAGCTGCCGTTCCATTTGTCCTACATAGGCTGCAAATAGACAAGCACGTTCCCATTGCATAGAGCGCTTGAAAATCAGGGCTCCCTGACCCTCCTGTCCAAGCCTATTGTGGACAGGGATATAGCACTCATCAAGAAGAATCTGGCAGACAGGTGTACTTGTGAGCCCCAACTTCTCAAACGACTCACCAATAAGAAGCCCAGGCGTCTCCCTCTCCACAAGAAATGCGGTAATGCCCAGATAACCATGCGCTGGATTTGTTCTTGCGTAGACAAGAAACAGGTCGGCAAGTGGTCCGTTGCTGACATAACTTTTGACGCCTCGTAAAATATACCCATTTGCTTCACGCCAGGCCTGAGTTTTGAGGGCAAAGATATCAGATCCAGCCTCTTTTTCAGTACTAGCGTTTGCTCCGATATATGAACCGGCGC
The DNA here is from genome assembly GCF_004208415.1 of Ktedonosporobacter rubrisoli. Classification (GTDB taxonomy): domain Bacteria; phylum Chloroflexota; class Ktedonobacteria; order Ktedonobacterales; family Ktedonobacteraceae; genus Ktedonosporobacter; species Ktedonosporobacter rubrisoli. The sequence goes on from NZ_CP035758.1 coordinate 3,276,451, forward strand.
ATAAACCCGGCAACCACCTCTCTTTGAGATCAGCGCTTCCATATTCGGCAAGTGGCATGCAGCAGGAAAAGAGATGAGCTGATGCCGAAAAAACAAGGCCCATATCCACGCAGCCTCTTCCAAAGGCTTCAACGGCATAGGACGTTGTAAGGGCATCATAGCCTTGCCCACCATAGCGTTCTGCGATGCTCAGGCCAAGCAATCCGATGCGAGCGCAGGCTTCCCAATGTGCACGTGTCCACCATCGGGGTAAATCTTTGCTCTCTTCGTGAAGGATCTCTTGCGAAGCCTGCAAAATCCTTTGATAGAGTTGATTCTGCTCCTGTGTCCAGGCAAAATGCATTTTTTCTCCCCTCGCCCTGATTCGTGAACTCATTTTCTCTATCGTCACAGGGAGCGCAGACTTGAATCCTACTCTCTGAAGCAATCTTGTATGCTCTTTCCTTCACCTTTGACGGATATCCGTCGATTTTTTTATAGCAGTAAAGTAGTTCCTCGTTTACCAAGGGAGGTGGACATGCACTATGATCCTCAAGCATTCGATTTTTCTCATTTAGCAAAAGAACCAATCAGTGAGGAAATCGAAACATACACCAGGTATTCCAATCTGACACAACTCCAACTCTCCTACTGGATCATGCAAAAGTTACAGCCAAAAATGAGCATTCATAGCATTGCCAACTGTTTTGTCATTGATGGAGAGGTAGATGTGAGGCATTTTCAACAGGCTTTTCAGGTGCTTGTCAATGCCAGTGATACATTACGGCTCATTATTCTGGAACAGGATGGCATACCTCAACAGTACATAGCCCCTTATAGAGCATATGATATAGATGTTATCGATTGCTCCTCGTCGCCTGATCCATTCATGGAGTTTCAGAAAGCTGCCGCCAGGAGGTTTCACAAGCTTTTTGACTTTTCTCACCGTCTCTTTGATTCCGCGCTTTTCAAACTCAGTAACCAGAAGTATGTCTGGTATTTTAATGAACATCATATTATTGGCGATGCATGGTCCAGGACAGTGCTTTATCGCAGGATGCTAGAATTGTATGAACTTTCACTTCAACATAAGCTGCATTGTGGAAAAACCTATCCCCAGTTTTCTCAGTACCTTTTGCATGAGATGGCTTTCCGGTCTTCGCTGGAATATAAAAAAGCCAGGCAGTATTGGGAGAAAAAGCTTTCAAATGGAAATAATGTCGGGCTTTTTTCACAAAAGAGGCATTATAAGTTAACAGGTGAAATGTGCTGGATCTCTTATCAGCCTGGAAAAGAACGCGTGGAGAGGGTGAAAGCCTTAGCACGAGAGCAGAAATTCGCAGCGTTCTCCATAGATATGGCTCTTTTTGTCGTTTATCTCTCTTTATTATTTCTTTGTCTCTATCATATTACTGGGCAACGCTGCCTTTCACTTTTTACTATTTTTCATCGTCGTCAATCACAACAGTTTCAAGAGACGATGGGACTCCTCACAAAGGAAAGTGTTATACAGCTCCGGATAGAAGAGGAAGATACCTTTCTCTCACTGCTTGCCAAAACCACTACCGAGGTGATTGAGACGCTTACCCATTATCGCTACTCTGTCTTGAATCCTCCAACTACTCGGCATCAGACCGTATACTTTGTTACACAGAATAGTTCCTATCATCCTCAAAATGGCTTCGGTACAGCTTCAATTCGAAATGAATTCCTTGCCGAGGGATACAGCTATGAAAGTTTATGTGTAGAGATAGAAAACTTTAATCAGCTCGCCTATCCTGCTTTCAACTTTTACTTTCGAACTGATATGTTCGAACCAGAAGAGCAGCAACAAATTATTCGACAATTTGAGCAAACTATCGATACCTTCTTAGAAAATCCACTGCGAACTGTTGGCTAGGGGCTGCGGGAATGTGCATTGTTCTCTCACCTGCAACTCTCTAGAGGAGGAACGTTATTGAGCCAATTGGCGCAAAACAAAATCACGGAACACGACAAGACGCTTTTCAACTGGCCCATAAATACCTCCAGAGGCAAATGCTTTGGACGTGATTCCTTGTTGGACCAGGTTGCATTGCTTGATATCTTGCTGCATGATAAGGCTAGTAAGGGCAACGGTATCCATTGGATCAAAATCTGGCGCAGCGATAACCTCAGGTTCGAAGAGCCAGAAAGCCTCGATGGCCGTTGTCTGAGCACTTCGCGGATGGAAAATCAATACCAGGGCATGATCACGAATAAGCAGAATAGAGGTGTTAGGCAACAAGGTTGTTGAATGAATGAGGCGTCTCTCTTCGGGAGCTAACGTGGAGAGTGGAGGGCGAGAAGCTCGTCCGGTGAGAGTAAACGCTTCGGCGTGTTCGGCCAGCGGAGGGGATGTCCTGGCTTCTGTAAGGATAGGATACGAACGGATGGTTGGAAACAGATCACAAAATTCGGGGTGGATGGTAGGACAATGATAACATTCCAGGCCATTCTCAAAGGCGATCTTCCAATTGGCCTGCACCTCATAAACCTCTCTCTTACCTACCTCTAGCCCCTCTAGATGCTGAAGAAAGGCGGCGGGCTGATCTGCATCCTCGAACTGGTTACTCAGTTGAGAGGACAAGGGAGCAGGCGAGGGAGAGAGGTTGATCCAAATCAGGCCCCAACAGAGCTCTAGAGCCACGGGCACTAAGCCAAAGGCAGCAGGATCAAAATCCTGGGCATGGAGCACATTGGGTGCGCCAAGCAAGCTGCCGTCAAGTTTGTAGGTCCAGCCATGATAGCTGCATTGCAGCGCCCCTTTGAGCCGTCCCGCCGTCCTGGCACACAGGCGTGCACCCCGGTGCCGACAGACGTTGAAGAAGGCCCGCAGAACCCCTTGCTGATCGCGCAGGAGAATAAGGCTTTCCTGGGCCAGAGTCACGAGCTGGTACATGCCTGGATTGGGCAGCATGCTGCTATGGCCCACACAGATCCACTGGCGCGAGAAGATGCATTCTTGTTCGCGCGCATAGATCTCCGCAGCGTGATAGTAGTGGCCGGGCAGAGTCGCAGGCAAGGGCTCGTGAGCGCTTGTCGGTGGGGTCATCGTTTCTTCCTCTCTTGCTAGCTAGAACTGGGTATTCCATTTCTCATTGATAAACAAAGATGATCATGAACGCGATTGGAGGCAATAGCCTGGACAAGAGTTCATAAGATAGGTTTGCAATCGTCTTTATCTAGGAGGGCCAGGGTTTGAGCAAGCGCTTCAATGCCAACAGCGGTGTTGGGAGCCAGGCCAACTTGAAGGTGAGAAATTCCTTGCTGGGCAAAAGCGCGAAAAAGTGCCGCTAATTCCTCTGGTTTCCCTGTTTGTGCTCTCTCTTGTGGCCATGCATTGACATCACGCCCTGCAAACGTCACTTTCACCTCGATAGTCCGCTCCAAGGTGGTTGGAGGACGCTGGAATTGGTGACAGGCATCATCCACTTTCACGTGTAGTGCGTCAATACGCTCAGGGATGCATTGACCAGAGGACCAATAGCCATTCCATATATCAGCATATTGTGCTACCAGTCTGAGGAGGCGAGGGCCTGGATTTTCCGAAGTTCCTATAAGAATAGGTGGGCCCTCCTTTTGTGGGCCACCCGGAGAGAGTTCGCAATCACACACCTGATAGTGTTTTCCAATGAAATGGGCGTGACCCGTCTTCAGCAGGCTATGAATGATGCGCAAAGCCTCTTCAAAGCGGCCAAAACGCTGTTCCCAGGGAAAACCAAAGGCACGATGCTCTTCCTCCATTGCGCCAGTTCCCAGCCCTAAGATAAGGCGTCCCCCGCTTATCTCGTCGACAGTAGTAGCGATCTTGGCCAGTAATGCTGGATTGCGAAAGTTGTTGCAGGAGACGAATGACCCGAGCTGAACACGTGATGTTTCTGCTGCCAGACCTGCCAGCAGGGACCAGCATTCCCACATCCCAAGCATTTCTCCATTTTCCATCCGTAAGATCAAATCATCAGTTACCCAAAGAGAGTCAAATCCCGCATCCTCGGCCTGACGAGCGAGCGTAAGTATATCAGCCCATCTTGGGGTCTTGCCGTCCATACCATCTGTCCATGATGGTAAAATGAGCCCAACCTTCAAGGGGCGTTGATGTCCCTGAGACCGAGATGCAGCTTGCTTTGCTATCATTCCACTTGTTCCTTTGATGGGTTGAACAGAAATTTCTTTTTTTCCATAACCTTTGTTTCTCTCCCTGTGAAAGATTGATCAGTCAAAAGAGAGCGAGAACTTCCTCAAGCCATGTAAAGCTCTGCCGCTCTCCCACTCTGCCTCCTCGATCACTGGATTATGGAGGTGTTGGAGCAATGTTTCCAGGGCTATTTCTATTTCCATGCGGGCAAGAGAAGCCCCAAGGCAGTAATGGATACCGTGCCCGAAGCTAAGCGGTCGGTTCTCTGCGCGCAAAACATCGAGATGGTCAGGATGAGGAAACTGCTCAGGATCGTGATTCGCAGCTCCCAGACTGATAATGACCTGAGCCCCCGCTCCAATCTGCTGCCCTTGCAGGTGCAGATCACATGTGGCTCTACGGGCTACTTCATGGATAGGGCTATCATAACGGAGAAGCTCTGTTACTGCTTGCGGCAGCAAGTCTGGATGTTGTCTTAATAACCGCATCTGGCTGGGATGCTCAAGCAAAGCATAGAGACTGTTGCTAATCACATGAGAGGTGGTTAAGAAGCCTGCAACCAGCAATAAGATACAGGTTCCAAGCAATTCATCTTTGTTGAGCCGATCACCTTGCTCTTCTGCTCTAATCAGGATTTGCAACAGGTTGTCTTGCGGCAGCTTCTGACGTCTGTGAATCAAGCGACGAAAGTAATCTATACACTCAGAAATGCTCTGCAACAAAGGGATGCGCTCGGCAAGAGGGAGAGGGACCTCTTGGACTAAGGCGTCCAGGTCATGCGCCCATTTGAGGAAGAATTTGCTATCCTCATGTGGAACACCCAGGATATCCACAATGACCTTCATGGGTACCTGGAAAGCGAAGTCATGTAGTACATCTAAATGTTTTTCTACATGTGCCTTCTCTAGCAGTTGCTGTGTAGATTGCCGTATCTGTGTACGCATCGCCTCTATATTACGTGGAGTAAATGCCCTGGCTACCAGCCCACGCAGGCGCGTGTGATGCGGTGGATCTTGCAGAAACATCATGTGAGAGAGAATGGAGAGTAAAGGCGCATACTGATCCTGGAGAGACTGTGTGGCTTCTGAAAGATCGTCATGAAATACCTGAGCGGAGAAGTGGGAATCATGTAACACGCTCATTGCGGCACGATATCCTAAAATTGTCCAGCAGTTCAATTGTTTATCCCAAATTATAGGCCCTTTCTCGCGTAGACAATGATAGAGAGCATAAGGATTTGCTGCATAGGCGGGTTCCATGATACTCGCTAAGCTCAGCGGCAGATGGGTCGATTCCATTGCTCCTCCTTTTCCTGAAAAGTTCCATGATCCTGGAAGTGGAAGAGTTGTTTATCCTCTCTCCAACATTTCCAATATAGGAACAAGAGCTTCAATGCCTCGAAGGGTAGATGGGGCGAGATAGAGCTGAAGATGCGAAATTCCTTGATGGGCAAATGCGCGTAATATCTCAGTAATTTCCTCTTGCTCACCTTTGATAGCCCCCTCAGTAAAATTCCATGGCCCTAATATGATCTGATGCCTGGAAATACTCATCCCCACGCTGAGTGTTCGCTCCAGAGTCTCAGGGTCGCGGTTATGTGTGTGACAAGCCGCGTCAATTTTCTGCCGCAGAGGCGGAACAACATCAGGTGCGCTTCGTTCAAATCCTAACCAACCGTTCCAATAGGTGGCATAATGTGCTACGAGACGCAGTAAACGTGGACCTGGGGTAGATGAGGTGCCTATTAGAAGTGGTGGACCATGTTGTCGCGGACCACGAGGAGACAACTCGCACTCCTGTACCTGGTAATACTTCCCCACAAAATTTGCATAGCCCGTCTGAAGGAGGCTTTGAACGATGATCAAAGCTTCCTCCAGACGACTAAAGCGCTCTTCCCAGGGAAAACCAAAGGTCTGATGCTCTTCTTTTTCTCCACCAGCGCCTAAACCAAGCACGATTCGTCCTCCGCTCATCTCGTCGACAGTATCGGCGATCTTGGCCAGTAATGCTGGATTGCGAAAGTTATTGCAGGAGACAAGTGATCCTAGCGTAATGTGCTTCGTCGAAGCCGCCAGAGCGGCGAGCAAAGACCAGCACTCCCACATCCCCACACGGTCTCCGGTCTCAAAACTGAGAAGAAGATCATCCACGACCCAGAGGGAGTCTAAACCTATCTCCTCTGCAAGTTGCGCCATGGCAAGTATATCTGTCCAGCGAGGGGTTTTCCCTTCCTGGCTGCCTGTCCAGTGAGGGAGCAATAAGCCTATCTTAAGTGGACGCTGCTTTTGCTTGATACCAGCCATTTCCTTTTGCTACTCCTCATCTAGCCTTCTTGCTTACACTCAACAACGTAGAAGACCGAGGCGAGCTTTCCCAGGAAATGATAGATATACCATAAGGACATCAATTCCATTGTGCGACATGCTTCATCGCCAAATTGTGCTTCACAACTCGTACGCAAGCGCCTCAAGCGGGAAAGTTGAAGCAGAGGATGGGTATTGGAAAGTTCCCTCTCAAAGAGATATTCGTACGTCTCGCTCCCTAAGAACTCACGGGAATATATTACAAAGTGGGCTGCCGTGAGCATGGCTTCAAACGTTGTAGGAGACATGTTTTCTGGTACGAGCTGCACATTTTTGTAGAGATAGGTCGCTTCGGATGGCTCCAGCAATTCTGTGGCCAACGTTGCCATAATAAGCATTTTCCCGGAAGGCTTCAGGACGCGGGCGCATTCTTGAAAAGCTTGCGGTAACTTCTTGATATGTTCGAGCACGCCACAACACACGAGTAAATCGAATGTGTCTGACGCAAAGGGGAGCGCTAGAATATCCCCCTGAAGAAAGGTGATCTGTTGCCTCATATCTAGTTCTTCAACCCGGCGGCATGCCTCCTTAAGACTCGTGGCAGCAATATCAACGCCGGTTACATGACATCCGAGTCTCCTGGCAAGTTCAATAGCGTGCGGCCCACATCCAGTACCAACATCCAGAACAGCAGAGTGCTCACCAATGCCTAATTGGGCAGCCACCTCATACATGAGAGCGTCGGAACGAGGTGCGTGACTTTGCTGAAGGTAATTTGCGAGTTCTCCATACTGTTGGGACAAAAACGGTCGGTAGAGATTCTCCATCTGATACGTGATATTTGTCGTCATGCCGCTACTTTTCCTCTCTTCCTTTTCTTCAAAGGCTTTTTCGACTGCAGAGCGCTTCGGATTTATAGAAGCCAAAAGGCGCCTCTTCTCTTTGTGGCTACAAGTAATTAACTTTTTCTCTTTGCTAATCGACGCCACTAGGATTTTGCGTAGGGTGAAACGCCGAGAGCTTTCCTATAAGGGGACCGAAGGCGTTCCTTTGCATTTGTGCTCAGTCTGAGCATTTTTGCAGAGCTAAAAGGATATGCATCTCTCTAAGGCATGGTCGATAAAGAGTTATAAAACAGACCGAGGAGAGAATTGCTGCCATGACAGAATACACAAACACGAAGCATCATGCGCTCAGATTGTCTGTCCAAGGGGTAAGCAAAGTATATCGAGTGAATCGGCAAGAGCTGGCTGTCCTTCGCTCTATTGATCTTTCAGTTGCCGCAGGCGAGTTTGTTACGATTATTGGACCAAGTGGATGTGGGAAAACAACGTTACTGCATATTGTAGCCGGTCTGGAGGAACCAGATGAAGGCGCTGTGGTAATTGATGGTATGGAAGGGGCGAAACGAGTTGGGCAAGTAGGCTATATGCTCCAACAGCCGCTGCTCCTTCCCTGGAGAACTGTTGAGGAAAATGTCTGTTTAGGCCTGGACATCCGACGTGAGCCACATCAGCAAGCACGTAGACGCGCGCGCCAGTATCTAGAACAATTTGGGTTGCTTGATTTCGCCTGGCACTATCCTGACGCCCTTTCCGGCGGTATGAGCCAACGCGTTGCCTTGTTGCGTACGTTTCTTTTCCATTCGTCATTTCTGCTGCTTGATGAGCCATTTGGCGCACTTGATGCACTCACACGCCTCTCTACAGAGCTCTGGCTCCTGAACTTGTGGCAAGAATTTAAAGCAAGCATTCTTTTTATTACCCACGATATTCGTGAAGCTATTTTCCTCTCTGACCGCATCTATGTCTTAAGCAGACGACCTGCTCAAGTAGCTTACGCCATTCCTGTTGACCTTCCTCGTCCTCGTCATCCTGAGCATCTTGCCTCCAAAAATGCCGTGGCACTAGAACAAGAACTTGTTGCCTATCTGATGAAGGAGGCTGTTTCATGAGACGGCGATATCTACAAGCTTATGCCTCAATGTTTCTTCCATTCGTTGCGTTGTTGCTCTTCTGGGAACTCTTTGATCATGTATCACAAATAAGCCCTTTACTTCTTCCTACGCCAATTCAAGTAATCAATGCACTTATTCATAACTGGTTTCTCATTTTTGACCATATGCTGCAAACCTTACAAGAAGCCCTTATAGGGCTCGTGGCTGGAGCTTGCTGTGGGCTTACATTTGCTATATTTATGTATCTGTTACCAACAATTCGCAAAGCTTTCTCCCCTCTCTTGATCGTCTCTCAGACAATTCCAATAATTGTTCTCGCTCCCTTGTTCCGCCTCTGGTTTGGCATTGATTTGAGCCCAAAGGTAATCCTCGTTGCCATGTTTTGCTTTTTCCCCATTACTATTGCCAGTATCGATGGAATTGAAAGTTCATCAAAAAAACTCGATGAACTAATGCAAAGTATGAATGCATCTCGTTGGCAGTGTCTCTGGTATGTTCGTCTGCCAGGAGCTCTTCCAGCCTTCTTTTCTGGCTTACGCATCGCTGCAACCTATGCGGTGACAGCAGCCATCTTTAGCGAAGTGATAGGAGCAGAAAAAGGCCTGGAAATTTTTATACAATATGCAGTCAATGCTCGTGCAACGGATCAAGTCTTTGCTGCGGTCTTTGTGACTTCCCTGCTTAGCCTGCTTCTTTTCGCGCTGGTCCTGCTCCTTGAACGATGTATGTTGCCCTGGCGCTATAACAGCGTACAACTACATGGAAAACATGTATCTGCATCATCATCGCTCGACACCCAGAAGAAAAAGCTTCCCTTCCTGAATACCACCTTTGTCATAATCGCGGTGGCTGCATTCATCGCGTTTCTCTTGCATCAGTATGCTCCGGAGCGGGCATTCTTGGGAAATACGCAAGGGAAGATGCAAAAGCTTGTATTAGTACCAGAAATGGAGCCAACACCGAACCATACAGGGATCTATGTAGCTCAACAGAAAGGTTGGTATAGGCAGGCGGGGATTGATCTTCAGATTCTACCTTTTTCCAGCACCGTACTGCCAGATACCCTGGTTGCAAACGGACAGGCAGATATAGGCATTAGCACAACTGAGCAGATAGTACTTGACAAAATTGCAGGACAGCCGGTTATCTCCATTGCCGCTATTACTGCACATAATGATGACGCGTGCTTCACCTTAGATAAGGGAAATATTACTCGTTTACGTGACCTTGATGGCAAAAAATTTGGAGAAGAGGGAGTAGCCTACGAAGAAGGTATTATGAGGGAAGCGCTTCAATACGATGGGGGAAAAGGAGATTTTCAGAAAATAATAATCACAACAGGCACACTTCAGGCGGTCCTTACCGGGGAGGTTGATTTCTCTTGTGAGTATGGTTTATCGATCAGGGAGGCTCTCTATAAAGGCATGAAACTTAAGGTGTTCCCTTTGACAGAGTATGGTGTACCTGATTACTACACGCCGAATTTTATCACCAGCCCCTCCCTCCTAAAAGAGAAATTCAAGCTCCTAAAGAATTTTATGCAAATTACTCAGCGTGGTTATGAATTTGCGCGTAACGAACCTGAAGCTGCGGCTCACTTACTCATGCAAGGAACAGCTGCAGGAACCTTTCCAGATACAGGTCTCCTTGAGAACGTGCAGGCCTATTTGAGTCATCGTTACACAGATCCTGGACAGCCGTGGGGGATACAAAAAAAGCGCGTTTGGGATGCCTATATCCACTTTGTTCTTGCAAAAGGCCTTTTGCGAGATAAGCAGAATCGTCCCGTAAAACAACTGGATGCCAGCAGCCTTTTTACAAACATCTGCCTCCAGCCTGGATAAAGCTTCTGCTCTCGATGGTTTCTCCCAGCTTGTTATGCTAAAGATAGAGAGGAGAAGATTTCCGATGAAGCAAGAAAAAGAACCCATCTATAGCGGAATTGCGACCTATTTGCGCACACCATACATTCACCTCAACGAGGCACAAGACTATGATGTGGCTATTCTGGGGATACCTGTAGACTATGGCACGACGGTGCGAAGTGGACAACGCTTTGCTCCACGAGCAATACGCGAATACTCTTTCTATAATTATGCTGAAGACGAGATGCTGTTCGATCTTTCAACCGATGAGCCGCTAACTGCTGCACGATTGCTGATAGGAGATCTTGGCGATATAGCTGTCTGGCCTGCCAACCCTGAGAAAACGAATGAGGCCATTATACAGACTGTATGTCAGGTGCGTACAACTACTTTTCCCTTCATCTTTGGTGGGGACCATTCTATTACTTATGCTACCTTTCTTGGCTGTAAACAGGCTTTAGATCGTCAGGGACAAATGCCACTGGGCTTATTACATTTTGATGCTCATCTTGATGTTGATGAAGATTTTCTGACCATGCCGCGGGTGCATCATGGAAATGTTTTCGGTCAGCTTATCAGGGAGGGTCATTTACAAGGAGAGCATGTAGTCTCCATTGGAATACGCGGGCTTGATTATCTTAGATGTGCAAGATTTGCGAAGAATGCCGGAATAAAGCAATATACGGCAGAAGAAGTGCGCAAGCATACTTTAGAGACAATAATGAACGAGGCCATTGCTTTGCTAAAGAATACCTGCCGCGCTGTCTATGTAACGTTTGACATTGATTGTATTGATCCTTCACAGGCGCCAGGGACGGGAACACCTGTATTTGGTGGTCTTCTTCTCCAGGAAGTCCTTCCAGCACTTCGTCTTCTCTCCCAGCTTCCAGTCGTCGCATTTGATCTTGTTGAGCTTAGTCCTTCTCTCGATACAACAGGAATCACCACCGTAGCTGCCAGCGAAATTCTCTGGCAATTTTTAGCATTTGGGTTAGCCATTTAATTCCCATATGTGCAACAACTGGTAAGTACAAAGAGGAAGAGGAGCATCGATATCCAGGCTTTCCCTTCTCCATAACTGATGGAGAGGAAAAATGCTCTTCCACCCATCAGCTCTGGAAAATGGAGGGCTCTATTGGGCTAACTGACGCAAAACAAAATTGCGGAACAAAGCTATATGCTTCTCGACAGGTGCATAGATCCCTCCAGAAGCATAAGCCCTTGACGTGACTCCTTGTTGGACCAGCTTGCATAGCTCGATGTCTTCTTGCGCAATAATATTCGCAAGAGCAACTGTATCCATCGGATCAAAGTCTGCAGCAGCGATAACCTCAGGTTCGAAGAGCCAGAAGGAAACGATAGATGTCGTCTGAGCACTTCGCGGATAGAAAACCAATACCTGGACATGATCGCGAACGAGCGTTATCGAGATATTAGGGAACACAACTATGGAATGGATGAGGCGCCTCTCTTCGGGAGCTAACGTGGAGAGTGGAGGGCGAGAAGCTCGTCCAGTGAGGGTAAACGCTTCGGCATGCTCGGCAAGTGCTAAGGGCGTCGTACTCTCTGCAAGGGTTGGATACGAACGGATGGTTGGAAACAGATCACAAAATTCGGGGTGGACGGTAGGACAATGATAACATTCCAGGCCATTCTCAAAGGCGATCTTCCAATTGGCCTGCACCTCATAGATCTCCGTCTTGCCTACCTCCAGTCCCTCTAAGTGATGAGACACATGTGACGAACCAACACAACTAAGAGGATCAGTAAGTTGAGAGGACAAGGGAGCAGGAGAGGGAGAGAGGTTGATCCAGATCAAACCCCAACAGAGCTCTAGAGCCACAGGCACTAAGCCAAAGGCCGCAGGATCAAAATCCTGGGCATGGAGCACATTGGGTGCGCCAAGCAAGCTGCCGTCAAGTTTGTAGGTCCAGCCATGATAGCCACATTGCAGCGACCCTTTGAGCCGCCCCTGGGCCTTGGCGCAAAGGCGGGCGCCCCGGTGCCGACAGACGTTGAAGAAGGCCCGCAGCTTGCCGTGCTGATCGCGCAGGAGGATGAGGCTTTCCTGGGCTAGAGTCACGAGCTGGTACATGCCTGGATCGGGCAGCAGGCTGCTATGGCCCACACAGATCCACAGGCGCGAGAAGATGCGTTCTTCTTCGAGGGCATGGATTTCTGGATCGTGATAGTAGTGGCCGGGCAGGGTCGCAGGCAAGGGCTCGTGAGCGCTTGTCGGTGTGGTCATCGTTTCTTCCTCACTTGCTAGTTAGAACAGAATCATGGAATATCCCTTTTTCTCTATCGGTTGTGGCGAGAGAAGGTAAAGGTAGTTCACCTTTCTCGCCTCATCATAACAAGAAATGGTCTCGCACAAAATTTTCATATGATCTGGCCTCATTTGCCGGGGGAAATTCAGGGTGGACCGGAACAAACTCATTTGGAGGCGTTTGTCTGGCAGCGAGGTGAGCATCAGTCAAATAGCGCCTTGCCAAGAACGCTTGCTGGAGATGAGCGCACCAGAGAGATTTTTGCAGCGCTGAGGTCAAGACCTGGAAATAAAAACGATTCCGCTGCTGAGGGTTGGTAAGGTCAACCTGGAACAATGTGAGTATTTCTTCCCATTGCGTGGCAGGGCACATCCACCAAAGCATATCAGCGAGATCATGCAAAGGGTCGGAAAGATGAAATGTTTCCCAATCGACCAGGTACATGCTTGTTGGGGTGACGAGGACATTGCCATGATGAATATCACCATGTGAGGGAACGAGGCCGGAGCCTTGAATGTGCGAAAGGCTGCACTCAGCTTGTTCTAGCAAATCCTCGATCTCTTTTCTATAAGCCATATCCTGGATGTAAGAATGCTGACAAAATGCTTTGCTGCATCGGAGAGAACGTGTAAGCAGATCGCGATAACTCTCATTGTACGAAGCAGACACATAACGACGAAGCGCTTGCAGGCTTTGAAGATGCTTCAGCAAGCCTGCTAAAGATCGAAAGTCGCCAGACTTCCAGGCGTAATTGAGCGGCGCAGCCTGTACATATTCTTGTACCGTAATGGTGGTATTGGCGAAGATCCCACCAGCCAGATAACTAGGGGTTAGCTGGCTATTGGCAAGATACTGGATAAGGCGATAATTGATTCCCAGTTTGACGAATACTTTGATATATGGCGATGCCCAGACAAAGCTCGGGGCGATTGTGCAATAGCTTTGCACAACTCGCCATTGAGTTGGCTGGACCGTGAGCTGCAAGTAGGCGCAGATACGTTCTTCCAGTGCTGTCATAGATATTTCCTCCGGAGCGTCCTGTGCTTTCATGGGTAACTGATATTGTGACCTTTCATAACAACAAAATCGGTCGATCTTTGCTCCTAGAGTATTAGAAGGGCGAGCCTCTCTTCTTGAGCAGGTACCAGATGTAGAAACGCCAGATGAAGGTATTTCCTGAAACGCTCTCCTATTCTTATGGACTTTGATGAGATTTGATTAAAGAATAGCCTGCTTTGTTCCGAAGGATATCAAAAAAGAGAACCGTATTGGGCAAAAGAAACCCAGGAGAAGAATGCAGGTGAAATATTCAAAGAAGGTTAAGGAAATGCCAGAGCTTACAAGTGTACAGCTAGATGGAAAAACATTGACTATCAGGGATGTTGTTCGGATTGCTAGAAACACGCAGGACAGCATATGTACACTCTCTCATGAGGCATGCCAAAGAATTGAAGCCTCCTATGCCCTTAAACAACAATTTCTCCAAACCAAACAGCCCATGTATGGAATTACAACGGGCTTTGGTGACAGTGGAAGGCGGCAGATTTCTGCTAGAAAAGCAGCCCAATTGCAATCTAATTTAATCAGATTTCTGCTTTGCGGCACCGGCCCGTTAGTTCCTCCTGAAGTGACAAGAGCCACAATGCTCATCCGCGTGAATTGCTTAGCGCGAGGGAACTCAGCGATACGAAAAGAAGTTATCAATCGGCTCCTATATTTTTTGGGGCAGGATATCTTGCCACTCATCCCTGCCTGCGGATCGGTTGGTGCAAGCGGAGATCTCGTTCCTCTCTCCTATCTTGCTGCTATGGTTATTGGCGAAGGAAACGTTTGTGAGCAAGGAACGCTTAAAGAGATAGCTGAGGTATTGAAGGCGCATAAGCTTGAGCCTCTGACCCTTGAAGCCAAGGAAGGGCTAGCACTGGTGAATGGAACGTCCTTTATGTCAGGCTTTGCCTGTCTTACCTCCTATGATGTAGGGGAATTGGCTTTTATTGCAGATGTGAGTACGGCCATGGCCTGTGAGGCTCTCTGTTGTAGTAGAGGGCATTTTGAGGCCTTTATACATGCACAGAAACCGCATCAAGGGCAAATAAAAAGTGCTGCCAACATTGCCCGCCTGCTAGAAGATTCGTGCTTGGCCCAGAGCGATCAACAAATCCTGGCGAGCTATGAGGAACTTGCCCAGAGGGAGTATCAAGAACTGGGGCAAATGCAGCAAAGCAAATATTCGCTAAGGTGTGCTCCTCATATCATCGGCGTCCTCTATGACACGCTCTCCTGGGTTGAGGCTTGGATCGAAACCGAGATTAATTCTTCGAATGATAATCCCTTATTTGATGTAGAAACTCAAGCTATCCATCACGGAGGGAATTTTTACGGAGGTCATATTGCTCAGGCCATGGATGCGCTAAAAATTGCCGTTGCCAATATTGCCGACCTGCTTGATAGGCAATTGGAATTGGTGGTTGATGAAAAATTTAATAATGGCTTGACTCCAAATTTAATTCCCTTTCTCAGGGAAGACGCTGAGGAAGCTGGTTTATATCACGGTTTTAAAGGTATGCAGTTGACTTGTTCAGCGTTAACCGCTGAAGCATTAAAATTAGCAGGCCCGGCTAGTATCTTTTCGCGTTCGACGGAAGCACACAATCAAGATAAAGTGAGCATGGGGTCGATAGCAGCCCGCGATGCCTATACCATGGTTGAGTTAGTACAGCATGTTGCGGCAATTCATCTTTTAGCGCTTTGTCAAGCAGTAGATCTGCGCGGAAGGGAACGTATGAGCACGCTAACACGGGCCGTTTATGAGGCCATACGCCAAACGGTTCCATTTGTTGGGAGTGATCGACGTATGGATGATGATATTGAAAAGGTGGTTACGTTGATTCGTTCCTCGACCTTGCGCCAGGCTATCGAAACTACTATGGGATAACAGCGGGAGAAGAGAGTTCGGACATGACACAAGAGATTGAAAAACGAGTTGTTGAGATCATTGCTCATCATCTCAAGATGCGAAAAGAAAAAATTACCCTGGAGACGCATCTCATGGGCGATCTTGGGGCTGACTCTATAGACATTGTTTCATTAGGGATGCGCCTTGAGGAAGAGTTTTGTGTCACTATCCCATCTGAAGTAATGATGTCGCATGATAGACTACAGGATCTGATTACTTATCTCACAACGCTTCTGGAAAAACAAACATCCGTTCCCTTCCCTCCTCCTCACAAGGAGGGCTAAGTGCCTCTTGAAACAAGATATGTGGGGTGAAAAGGTATGCTATCATCATCTGTCACAGACGAATGGAAATTTACCGAGTTCGTCCTAGCAGCGCAGCAAGAAAGTTTCTTGTACGATATTCCTGTGGTACAAGGTCCGGCTTACACAACGGTTTCTATCGAGCAGAAGGCCTACGTGAACTTTGCTGGAATCAATTTTCTCGGCTTGCAACAGGACCCGCAAGTTCTTGAGTATTTTACGAGAGCT
Organism: Ktedonosporobacter rubrisoli; assembly: GCF_004208415.1. Classification (GTDB taxonomy): domain Bacteria; phylum Chloroflexota; class Ktedonobacteria; order Ktedonobacterales; family Ktedonobacteraceae; genus Ktedonosporobacter; species Ktedonosporobacter rubrisoli. The sequence goes on from NZ_CP035758.1 coordinate 3,292,467, forward strand.
GCCTATACCTATGGGCTGGTAACCGGGGGATCTCGAATGACTCAGGGGGTTAGTCAGGCTCATCGTGAGCTTGAGGAGATGATCTGCCGCCTGACTGGCAAGGAACGGACCATTACGTTTGCCTCAGGCTTGCTGGCCAACCTGGGCTTTGTTCACGCTATGAGTTCGCAATGCTATATGAATCCCCACTGTTCTATTGATAATCGGGATGCGATTTTTGTCCTGGATCATGATTGTCATTGGAGCTTGTGGAAAGCTGTTGAGCGCTTCCCCTTTGGAAAACAACTTTTCTCGTTTCGCCATAATACTCCTGCTCATTTGAGGGAGCTATTGATTCCCCTTGCTGGAAAAAAAGTAATTGTGATTTTTGAGAGTGTTTATTCCTCTGATGGTAGTATTGCCCCGATAGGTGAAATACTCGATATATGTGAAGAATATGGAGCAATAAGCTATGTTGATGATGCAAATGGCTTTCTCATCTACGGTCCCGAGCAGAGACCCTTCGCTCACGAATTTGCCCATCTGCCGCGGGCGACCTTCATTATGATGTCATTTGCGAAATCAGTAGGACTAGAAGGTGGAGCTATTGCCGGTCCACATGATGCTATTCTGGCGTTTGAACTTCTTTCTGGAACCTCTCTCTTCACAGCTGCTATGCAACCACCTACAGCAAGTACCGCACATATGATCATACAAAAATTACAGACCCATCCTCATCTCGTAGACACCTATTTAGAGCGGGCCGCTCTTTTTCGCCAGCGTTTAACAGAAATTGGCTGTACCCTTTATTCTTCACCTTCCTATATTACCTCTATTTTCGTCGGTTCTGATAGTAAGGTGAAGTGCATACGACGTGCATTTCATGAGCAAAACTATATTATCCCTGTATTTCATTATCCAGCCGTCAAACAGAACCAGGCAATTGTGCGCATCATCTTGCATGCTCATCATACAGAGGAGCAGATCAATGCATTTCTAGAGCTCCTCGCAGAGCTCAAAAAGCTGTATGCGTTTTAATCTTGCACGGGAGCCGTTGTGTTTTTGTTCCAGTATGAGAAGCAGGGAGAGGGTTTTATGAGAAGAGACATTACTGCTGATACCTGGCCGGCCTATCGCTACATTGTGCCCGATACTTATACACAAGCAAAAGTACGATTGACTGGTCTGGGGTCATCTATCCCGAAGGGAATGATCACCAACGATTTTTTTGCTTATATTGCCACACGCTTAGGATATCCACGCAAGGGTACCGATTTTGAACGAGCAACAGGATTAAGCGCTCGTTGCGTACGCTCTTGCACGCTTGAACAGTGCCGCAGGATTGCAGGTACCGATGCCCCAGGTCTTATAGATGATCCAATGGCATTTCATGATGAGAGCTTGATTGACATGGCAGTAGCAGCTGCCCAACATGCCCTGGCCAGCGCAGGGCGAGAAGCACCTGAAGTGGATATGGTGATTGCTACCTCTTCTTCTGACAATTATATATTTCCGACGATTGCGGGTTTGGTGCAGAGGCAACTTGGATGTAGATCCATACGTGCTTCTACACTCAAAGGTGGCTGCGCGTGTATTACGGAAGCGCTCCAAATGGCAGCGGAGGCACTTGCCACCAGCAACGTACGCGTCGTGTTGATCGTCGCAGCAGAAGCAGTCATAGCAAACTCTGTACATATTCTTGATTGGCGATCAAGCTTGCTTTTCGGGGAAGGGGCCAGCGCCTTTGTCCTGGAGCGCGGAATAACCCAGGGGGACGAAACCTATGCCATAAATGGCTACAATGCTCATCAAGCAGAGGTTTTATGGTACCAGGCGCTCTTGCACAAAGATGCAAGAGAGGCCGTCAATATTGATCAACAAATCTTAGAAATGTATCAGAAGAGCTGTGGTGAGCAGGTAGATCATCTTCTCGCAAAGTATCGGATGGGCTATGCAAGCATGAGTGGCAAACGCGTTTATGAGGATGCCCCACAAGCCATGGCCGAGTGTGTTGATGTCCTATGCCGTCATGCCCACCTTTCGCCTGAAGAACTTGGCTCTATTGTTCCTCATCAAGCCAATTCACGGATTGTACGTCGTGTCGGAGAAGTGCTTATGCTTGAGTACGGTTGGCCCGGCAACACGTCAGGAAAACTTGCTGACTACTTCTGCTCCTACGGAAATCTTTCTAATGCCAGTATTGGCGTCGCGCTTGTTGAAATGCTGCGTTCACAGCGTTTGCAGCCCGGTCAATGGATAGCGTTGCCTGCCGCAGGTGGAGGGTTTCACTATGGGTGCTGGTTGTTTCAGTATCAGGGCTTGAAGCATTCTGAAGTATTGGTAGCTTGAGATGACGATCGGTAAAGCAAAAGAGGTATTTCATGAAACAAAGCCAGATGAACGAAGAGAGTTGGTACCATTCAAGTAGGCTACCTCGCTATTCGTATGATACACTGCTGCAGCAGGCTGCAGAACGCTATCCCTCTCATCCTGCCATCATTTATCAGAACCGTATTCTTACCTATCAGACGATGGCTTCCATGGTTCGTCGTGTGGCCCATGGTCTCTACGAGTTGGGACTACGCAAGGGCGATTGCCTCTGCTTGTTCATGAGCAATCGGCCAGAATATTTGATTACATTTATCGCCGCAGCATCCATTGGAGTTATCGTTACCCCTTTAAATCACGAATATAAAGAGCGCGAAGTCCTCTACCAGCTAGAGAATGCTGAGGTGAAAGCTATCGTGCTCCATGCAGGTCTTTTTCCAACACTCTCTCAAGCATTAGCTCTTCATCCAATTCCTACTTTGCGCTTTATCATTACTATCGGGGACACGCTCTCTAAGAGCTTCTTGCCTACAGTTCCTTTTGTGAGCTTGTTAGAGCATTCGTTGCTACTACCATCTCTGGATACAAATATTCATCCTGATGATCTTCTGGCCTTGCCATATTCATCAGGTACTACTGGCCAGCCAAAGGGAGTGATGCTGGCTCACTCAAACCTCATCATCAATCACTTCCAGTTTATTGACAGCCTGGGTCTCTCACATGCTGATGTTGCTCTGCTTTTCCTTCCTCTCTCTCATATCTATGGTATGATGGTTGCTGGGAGCTTTCTGGCTTGTGGCGGCACACTCGTCTTGATGGATTCCTTTGATTTGGAACGATCCTTAGCGTTGTGCGAACGGTACCTTGTCACCTATTATTTTGTAGTTCCCTCGTTAATTGTCTTACTTGAAAGATACAAAGGTGACCTTCATGAGCTAAAACAGGTAAAGTGTCTCTACTCGGGAGCTACCTCATTACCGCTTGAGGTCGCACGCAGGCTGCAGAAGAAGATAGCTCCTCTCATTGTCCAGGCCTACGGTTTGACTGAAGCCTCACCATTGACACATGCTCAGCCACACCAACGAGATTTGTGGCGATTGGAGAGTATTGGAAAGCCAGTTTCTCATACGCGACAAAAGATCATGGACCTTGCCGGGGAAGGAAAAGAGTTATCAATACATGAAATAGGCGAGATTGTTGTGAAAGGTCCCCAAATAATGAAGGGATACTGGAAGGCAGAAGCTGAAACCAAGGAGATCATACGCGATGGATGGCTCTCTACTGGAGACATTGGCTATGTGGATGCAGAGGGCTATACATATATAGTAGGGCGCAAAAAAGATATGATCAAACATAAAGGATTTAGTATTTCTCCTGGAGAAATAGAGAACATTTTATTAGAGCACCCAGCAGTACATGAGTGCGCTGTCATTGGAGTTCCTGGCCACGAAGTTGGAGAATACATAAAAGCCTTTGTAGTGCTCAAAAAAGGTGAACAAGACATAGGGGAGACCCTCATCGACTTCGTGAATGATCAAGTGGCCCACTATAAACGAGTGCATTTTCTTGAAATTATCGAGGTACTTCCACGTACACCTTCAGGCAAGGTGCTACGGCGTGCTCTGCATCAGCCTTAGTGGCCCTGAGAAGCATCCCTTCTAGATACTTCTCTCAGGCCTCTTCCCAGGCTAGCCCACGGGCATAAGGCTCCCCGCTGTCGATTTAATAAACGTATTTCTACTTCATGTCTCCCAGAGAAGGGGCAAGGAAAGAGTGCCCTCAAGAGGGAAAGGCTTCTATCGTGCATCAACAAGGGCTGCTGTTCTACTTATTATATCTCCAACTGTTCTCATGCTCCTCATGTCTTCGTCAGGGAAGCTTATATGAAATTCCGTTTCAATACTGAGGATTAATTCTATGCATTCTATAGAATCAATCCCCAGATCACTCACTAAATCTGCTTCAAGCATGAGTTGCTCTTTCTCAAGAGCTGTTTTTTTTATGATCAAATTCTTGATATGTTCTTCTATTTGTTTCATAATTTGTGCCTTTCTTTACTCATTCTTTATCAGGAAAATACTCCACATAGAGAATAGTACTGTTTCCCTTATTTCTTTCTCTAATCGGTAGAGAAAAGACAATGTGAAGGCCCTATTCATTGGTTCAATCGGTTCTGCTTGCGATGAGAACTTCCTGCGAAATCTTTCGATTGCCTGGGCGAGCTCCTTTGGAGAAGTTTTCAGCAAATCTATGTGCCAGAGCACCGCCAGCGTTGCGTGAACCCCATGATCTTTCTGACCCTTTGTTATTGCGTCAGCTCGCCTCCCTGGATGCGCTCGGGTAGCGCTGGCCGCTCATCTTACTCGGCTCCGTTGGTTGTGGATACATCACCTATTGCTACACTAAATAATGCCGAATAGAATTATTGGTTTCCAACGAGAAAACAAAAGTAAGGAGACGATACGGTATGGAAAATATAGGCTTGCATGAAATATTAATGCAAAAATACAATCCATACCCGCTATATAGACAATTAAGCGAAACGTCACCTCTTACAAATCTTATCTGGAGGGGGCATCGGGTATGGATTGTAACGCGCTACGCTGATGTGAAGGCAATTTTGAAAGACCCTCGCTTTACGCTGGATAGAGAAAAAGTAGCTCTTGCCGCCAATGAACCAGGACCCAACGACGAGAGCCCTTGCCCACCTCTCCCACTTGACTGGAATCGGCATCTCCTCACTCTGGAGCCTCCTGATCATACTCGCCTACGAGTATTGGTTTCGCAGGCATTTACGCCACGCGCAATCGAACGGCAACGTACACGAGTCCAACAAATCACTGATGAGCTGATTGATGCCGTCCACTCTCGGGGTCAGATGGATCTCATCGAAGAATTTGCCTTTCCGCTTCCCTTCACCATCATCTCAGAAATATTAGGTATTCCTTCAAAGGATCGTCAGAACGTACGTAACTGGACACAACGCATCTGGAGGGGTGCATTTCCTGCGTTTGCAGACATTAGAGTTGCAGAGAAGGCTTTTTACAACTATATTACTGCCCTCATTGCTGAGAAACTCGCAGACCCAGGCGATGATCTCGTAAGCTCACTAGTAGAAGCAGCAAACACTACTGATACGCTCAATGAAAACGAACTGATTTCCCTGATCTTCCTGTTGATTACCTCCGGATATGAAACAACCAGCACATTGATTGGTAATGGGCTGCTGGCCTTGCTGGAACATCCAGAACAGATGCATCTGCTTCAGGCAGATCCAACATTGCTTCCCTCAGCTATTGAAGAGCTCTTACGCTATGTTGCCCCGATAAGTTTCCTTACACAACGCTGGGCTCGCGAGGATGTTTCCATGCATGGTCAGCTTATACGCAAGGGAGAGATCGTCAAGGGTATTTTGATCGCAGCCAATACGGATTCACGACAGTTTGCAGATTCCGAAACGTTGAATATTCTCCGTCGAGAGAATCCGCACCTCGCCTTTGGGAAGGGTATTCATCACTGCCTTGGAGCTCCTCTAGCACGGCTGGAAGGACAAATTGCGATAGGAACTTTGCTTTGTCGCCTGCCTCATATTCGTCTGGCAGTTGATCCTACACAGCTTATCTGGCGAGATCAGGGTTCTTTGCGTTCTCTGGCAGCTCTCCCTGTCACCTTCTAAAGGTGCAAACGTTTCCTTTTATCCTTCCTGTAGGAGATTATCGCATGAAACAAGCTGAGTTCGATGTCGGTATTATTGGTGGAGGCCCTGCAGGATCGGCCATGGCCTCTTATCTTGCTCAAGCTGGTCTTTCCTGCGTCCTCTTTGAGCGTGCGCTGTTTCCACGCCCTCACGTGGGAGAGTCGCTTGTTCCCTCTTCGACACGCGTGTTAAAAGACCTTGGGTTGTTAGAAAAGATGGATCAAGCTCGTTTTGTACGAAAGTACGGAGCAGCCTGGACTGCCGCTGATAGGGGACCGATCTACAACATGCAGTGGGAAGGATTGGAGGCTGATTGTTATGCAGGCGTACGCTTTGATGAACGTAGCCAGCCTGGCGTAGATCGAAACTATACCTTCCACGTCGATCGAGGTAAATTTGATCTCCTGTTGCTCCAACATGCCAATGAGAAGGGAGCTACAATCTATGAAGGAATACAGGCACAATCGGTTGAGTTTGCTGATGACGATTATCCCAGCATCCATTTTATGATTGCCAGGCAAATGAGCAAGGTGAAGGTGCGGATGGTAGTGGATGCCAGCGGGCGGCGTACCTTACTGGGAAATCAGCTCAAACTGCGTGTACAAGATCCCGTTTTTGACCAATATGCGTTGCATACCTGGTTTGAAGGATATGATCGCCGTATTCTTACACGCAATGAAGCGCAGCAAGATTTTATCTTTATTCACTTTTTGCCACTCATCAATAGCTGGGTCTGGCAAATTCCTATCACTGAGACTGTGACAAGTATCGGCGTTGTGACGCAAAAGAGGAATTTTGCACGTTCTAGACAAGAACGTGAGGCGTTCTTCTGGCACTGCTTGGAGAGCCGTCCAGAGCTAGCCGCAGGACTGAGAGATGCTTGCCAGGTAAGGCCGTTGCGTGAAGAGGGGGATTATAGCTATGCTATGAAACAGATCTGTGGCGATCATTTCCTGTTGCTTGGAGATGCTGCTCGTTTTGTTGATCCGGTTTTCTCGACCGGGGTAAGTATCGCCCTTAATAGCGCTCGTTTTGCCAGTGCAGCTATTCTACGTGCTGCTGAGCAAGGGGATTTCCGTAAGCAGAGCTTTGAAGCGTTCGAGACAACGTTACGCCGGGGTACAAGAAATTGGTATGAGTTTATTTCTGTGTACTATCGCCTTAATGTGCTTTTTACTGCTTTTGTCCAGAATGAGCGGTATCGACTTGAGGTGTTAAAGTTGCTTCAGGGTGATGTGTATGATGAAGAAGAACCCGAGGTACTCAGGATGATGAAAGATATTGTGTCAGAAGTTGAACGCAATGAGAAGCATATCTGGCATCGTCATCTTGGAAGCCTTACGGCCTCAGCATTTCGTCCGTTGTTCTAGGAAACAACGATAGGCACCATCATTGGCACATCTGTTCTGTAGTTCAATGCGTAATCATAAAGTTCATTCCACGAACTTTTTCCTGACGAGGAAATTGACTCTAAAGCAGCAAGTTTGTGCTTGAACCGCTTATCTTGAGCCAGATTACCATAGAGAAAAGAAGCAATGATAAACAAATATGGTGATAAAGACAAAGTAACGTATGAACAGCAGGCCAAAATACAACAAGAAATCGAGGCAGCTATTGCCTATCTCTTTGCCTCTGAAGATGAAGGCTTGCAACAAGCCCTGGCTCTCGTTCGCGATGAGGGTTTACCGCAGATCCAAATCTCATCCATTCAGGGGAAACTTCTTCAACTTTTAGCCACAGCATGTCACGCGCGCAAAATTCTGGAAATTGGCGCCCTGGCTGGCTATAGCGGTATCTGGCTGGCGCGCGCACTTCCTGCTGATGGACGTTTGATTTCTCTGGAGATTAATGCTAAAAATGCAGAGCTGATACGACGTACCTTTATGCATGCGGGCGTCGCGGATCGGACCGAGGTACGGGTTGGTAACGCATTAGCACTGCTCCCTCATCTGCTTGACGAAGCGCCTTTTGATCTTGTCTTCATCGATGCCGATAAGCAGCCTTATCCCCATTACCTGGACTGGGCACTGCGCCTGACCCAACCCGGGAGCATTATTGTCGCCGATAACACCATCGCAGGAGGCGCTGCCTTGTGCGCGAAGGCCGAAAGAAATGAACGCCAGCAGGGACTCTTCGAGTATAATAAACGCGCCAGCAGCGATCCACGCTTGCTTTCTCTAGCTCTTGCCATAGACAACAATTTCACTGACGGCTTCACAATTTCTGTGGTTCGAGAAGCCCCAAGCCAAACGGGTGTGGCAAATGCTGATTACGCCTGATGTTACGACCTTCCCCTTCATTCCCGGCTCGCCTTGAGCATAAGGAGCTTTCCGGCTTCCAGGACCCACTGCTAGCACAAATGGGATTGGCGTTGGAGCTACTTGCTCGGCAGATTGGCTACAGCCCCTATCATTTTGCGTAGCTCTTTCGAGAGACGACAGGAGTGACTCCTCATCAGTTTGTGTTGAGCAAACGTCTTGAGCAGGCCCGACAATTGCTCAAGACAACTGACTTGTCTCTGAGCCAGGTGGCGTTAGATGGGGCTTTCAGAGCCAGAGCCACTTTACCCACACCTTCAAAAGTCACCTGGGAGTGACCCCACGTCAGTATCGGCGGCAATCCTGACATTCCCCCGCTTTTCAACAAGATTCCCAAAAATGCGACAGAACTCTCTCTCCTGCTGGTCTATCATAACAGCTGAACAGAGGCAACTCTGGATATTCTCCTTGTCCTCGAATGATTGTAATGTACTGAAGAAGGGATAGAGAGTTCTCATGCAAATTGGTCTTCAGGTTACGAATTTCACCTGGCCCGAAGGACAGGCTCATCTTGGCGACAACTTTGGCCTCCTCGCCCAACGAGCCGAATGCGCTGGCTTATCCAGCCTCTGGGTCATGGATCACTTCTTTCAAAATGTCGGCCCGGCTGAAAAAGAAATGCTCGAAGGATGGAGCGCCCTCGCCTTTGCCGCCGCTTGCACAAATCGTATCAAACTCGGCACCCTGGTTACCGGCGTCACTTATCGTCATCCCGCCATCCTGGTGAAAACCGCTACCACCTTGGATGTCCTCTCACATGGGCGTACCTACTTCGGCATTGGCACCGCCTGGCATGAACCGGAGCATCGTGGATTGGGTGTGCCTTTCCCACCTATGACCGAGCGTTTTGAACGATTAGAGGAAGCACTTCAAATCGCTCTTCAGATGTGGGCTGGCGACGAAGCTTCATATCGTGGAAAGTATTATCAACTCGATCGCCCGCTTAATTCCCCACAGGCCGTTCAGAAGCCTCATCCACCCATTCTCATTGGTGGAACTGGTGAACGCAAGACGCCACGCCTGGTTGCTCGCTACGCTGATGCCTGGAACATTCCGAACGTCCCGGTGCTCGGCGATGAGCAAATAAAGCGCAAACTGGCAATTATGCAAGAGCACTGTCAGGCTATCGGTCGGCCTTACGAGCAGATCGAGAAAAGCATCCTTGAGACCATGCATGTGAGCCGTGATGGTCGCCCTGGTACTGTTACTCCATCCGCTGCCATTGAGCGATGCGCCTTCCTGGCCTCGCTAGGTATCGATCAAGTCATCCTCTGCATGTTTTCGGAGTATTACGACCTTGAGACATTCGATCTGCTAGCAACCGAAGTCATTCCAGCGGTAGAGAAGATCGAGGTCGCAGGTCGCTGACAGCGTTTAGGAAATGGCAGGACAGCATTGTACGCACGTTGGGTAAAATTGCGGATCATTCAACGGATGAGTGTTTAGGGAGCTTGAAACGGCCAACAGAGCGGAGTAGGCACTGTTCCTTTGGTGGACATATCTCTTTTACTCGTTTTACTGTCCACTTACTTATCCAAATTCCGCTCGATGCTCGCACAATGATGGATATGATCCACTATCGTATGAGAAAGATAGCCGGATAGAGCAAGCATACCTTTCTCATACGGTCATATTGCCTGGCTCTGTAATACCTGATCAATCAGTATTACTAAATGGGATTGTGAGTAAACACTAATGGGAGAAATATATCAACGAACCTTAGTCCAACAATGTGCTGTTCGAGACAATGATTATTCAGCCTTAATTATAAATGGATTGGCTGGCTAAGGAGCATCCGCGATTTCGATCACTTGAAACGTTTAGGAAATGATAAGAGGATATATCCCCCATACGTGGTCGATCCTGGGATATTCCCTATATGGTTTGGGGGGGTATTCAGCATGAAGCGTAGCGATTTTATCCTTTCTGGCGGTTTTGATGAACGTTTTCGAGGCTGGGGGAGCGAAGATACTCTTATGGGAGCGAAAGCTTTTGCCTTAGGGAATTATATAGTTCCTGTGTATTCTGCAGCCGGTTTTCATATCAGTCACAATGATCGAAGCATTCATAAAACACAAGAGAAAGAACAAAATCATCGTCTTTATCTGGACGTCTTACAGATGCCATTTTCCGCGGCTGATCAAGGTTGGACACGGCAAGTCTGTGAACAGGTACAACCTTCTTTCTTCATACCATCCCATTCCCGTCGTCCGCTATCACTTCATTTCCTGATCAGAAATATCTTCTTCCCTTTAAAAAAGCGTTATCTCATCCATTTCAAGCGGGCAGATATTTCTATGCACTGGTAGATATACTGAAGCTATTGATATATTATACCTTACTATTAAGCAAGAACCAGAAAACAGTTCTTACAAACTACTCTATGCTCAAGCTTTATGTGCCTCAGGTATATATGAGCAGGCAATAGATGTACTAAAGGATATTCAGCAAAGTGAACCACAAAATACTAGTGCTGTAATTGAAGAAGGATTGGCCCTGGCTGCCCAAGGGCACTTTCAACTCGCTCGAACAAAACTACTAGCTGCCCAGGCTCTCGATGCCAACGATGCTCTCTTGACTTTCCTCTTTAAACTACCACTCAAACACCATTTTGAACGAGCCTGCTTCTTTCGTCAACAAAAACCTTACGCATTGATTGATTTCGACACAGCTGGGCTAGCGCCTCGTATTTGGGATGTAGCTTGTGCTGCTTATCGCTTTATTCCTCTTTCAAATCACCCAAAATTACAGTCTTTTGGTCTTGAGCAACCATCAATGCAATACGAGCGCCTCGTGCTTTTTTGTGTAGCCTATGGCTCTCTCTTTTCCCCTGAAGAGGTTATTGAGGCAGCCATCCGGCGCATTGAGGCAATGTGTTCTCTCATAATTAAGCATGCTGTCACTGAGCTAGCATTTCAACATATGATTGATGCTGGAGATCTCGATATTTACTATCAAGATATTGGGCAGATGTTACAGACGCAACAAAAAATGATATTCTTCCATTAGTTTATTTGTTGTAAAGCAGAGGCTAGCCTCGTCAGGAAAAGGTGAAATGTATGTTGCGTTTTCGCTTTAGTCCAATCTGGCATAATTGGGATTTTCTCAAACTCTGGTTCGGAGAAACGGTTTCTAGCATTGGTTCGCAGGTGACACTCATAGCTTTTCCTCTGACTGCTGTTACCCTTCTTCACGCATCTGCTTTTCAAATGGCAATTTTAACAGCTACAGATACGATTCCCATTATCCTCTTCGGACTCTTCATTGGGGTTTGGGTTGATCGCCAAAAACGTCGTCCATTGCTGATTATGTCGAATGTTGTTCGTATTCTCCTCTTATGTTCTGTTCCTATAAGCTACACACTCCACCTGTTAACCATGGAACAGTTATAAAATTCCTTTCGTCTTACAAGGCATGGAGAACCCGTTGACGCAGCAATGCAAATCCTGCTCTGCCATACCCCATCCGCTTGATGAGTTTGAGCTTGTTGACATGTCCCTCGACCAGACCGTTGTTCTGAGGGAGCGTGAGTCCTGCCACCACAGCGGCTTTGTCTCGTTCTACTCCAGCAACAAACCCCTGCAATTCGCGGATCTGACTTGCCTTGACGCGCTCAAGCCAGTCGTCGAGCTGCTCTCCAGTACGCGTCTGCAACATCTGGGCGAATTGTAGAACGAGCACATACACCTGATCCACCTCAGCGTGCAAAAGCCGAAGCAGAGCGAGCGTTTCTTGCTCGTCGGCATCCAATTCTGGAGGCGCGGCGAAGAAATAGGAAGACGGCTTGTCGTGCCAAGGCAGGAGGCCGTGGAAGCTGATCGGGCCTTTGGGCATTCTTTCGTCCTTCTGGAAGAGAACGAACTAGTTGCTTGTACACGACCTTGTAGGTGAGAGGGGCACCACCAGCGACTAACTCCCGATGCAATTGAGCGATGTTGTGACAGCCGGCTTCCCAGCGCTGAGCAATCTCTTTGAGATAGGGATCAAGGCGGGTTTTTCGCGGGCGCGGTTGTTGTTCGGGAAAGGTGCCATGAGCCAGCCACCGCGAGACGGTAGTGCGGGCTACCCCGACTCGCTCAGCAATTGCTGCCTGCGAGAAGCCCTGTTTGCGTAAGGCGACGATCTGCTGGTATTGGCCAAGGCGCTCCTCTCGCTTTGCCTGGCTCACCTGCATTTCCTTTGGACTCAATTTCGGCGGCAGTTTCGGTTGCTCTGTCTCCAAGGGTGTGGCTGAGACGATTTCGACCTGAGTACGCCGACGAGCGGCAAGATGACGTGAGAGGACGCCCTCCAAAGTCTCACCAAGGTTTTTGAGCAAATGAAAACGGTCTGCCGTTTGCGTAGCGCCTGGAACGGCTTTCTTGGCGGCAGCAGCGTAGTCACCTCCTCGGTCTCGACTCACCAACTCAATTTCCGGGTGCCCTTGCATCCAGGCGGCTGAAGTGTCTGCCGTTCGATCTGGCAGTACATCCAGGATCTTATGCGTTCGTAAATCCACGATGATCGTGCCAAACTTACGTCCACGCCTGAACGAGAAGTCATCTATGCCAATCTGTGACACCTGTCCAACTGGCTCTGTGGGCAGCGCCATGATGCGCCGGAGAATGGTGTGGCGCGAGATCTGTATGGCCATCCGATCTGTGACACGTGCGCCAAGCCTCCCGCCAGTCGCCAAGCCGATGATCTGCACGATCTGATACAAACGCTGTGTTACTCGCGCAAAGGGGTCAACGAAGGGCGTGAGACGCTCCATGAAGATTTTTCGGGCACAGTCGGCTGCATCACAAAAGCATTTGCGCACCTGAATGTTGAGCAGCACAACCATTGGTCACTTGAGAAGCTGCCTCTGGAGCGGGTCACGGCTCTCGACATGTGTAAATTCACGACAAAATGGTTCGTCCTCGTGTTCGCCTCTTTTAGATGGAAAGAGGGAGAAAGAGCAAATGAAATGGCAGAGCGTTCGCATCACACGAACCGATCTCGCCCGTTTTTTTCCATGTGGACTGGTAATGGTTTTGCGCGAGATGTACTAACACCCCGCTGTGTGATGCTTGGCAGGGATGAGTGGTGCCTCATATCACGCGCAGACGGGGAAAAAAGCCAGCCCCTGGCGCTGTTCCTAGGAGAGCAATATTCGAGAAGTTTTCTGCTTTCTGTAATGCTATGATACTCAAAAGACTAGTAGAGACCACACTTTGGAACCTGGAGGGCTCCGCCATGAAGTACACCGTATCGATCGAGATCGCCATGCCGCGAGAGGAGGTGATCCAGCTGCTCGCCGACCCGGCACACCTGCCGAAGTGGCTGCGGGGCCTGGTGCTGCACGAGCCGCTGAGTGGGGTGCACGGGCAAGTCGGTACCAAGTCGCGGGTCGTGATGCAGATGGGGAAGCAGAAGATCGAGGGCACCGAGACCATCACGCGCCGGGAACCGGCTGACCTACGCGAGATCCCGAAAGGGAGCGTCGTTCACTTCGACCGAGAGATCGTCGTTGAGGGCATGTGGAGCGTCGTGCGCGACCGGCTGACCGAGGCCGGTCCGGATAGGACGCTCTGGGTGAGCGAGAGCGAATACCGGTTCAGCGGCTTGCTGATGCGGCTGGTGGGGCTCCTGATGCCCGGCTCATTCCGCAAGCAGTCGCAACAGCACATGCAGGACTTCAAGGCGTTCGCAGAGCATGGAAAGGACGTCCGCGAAGGGAAGGGCTGAGCCGCTGGAAACGGCAGCGGATCCTCGCTGCCGTTTGACGGTCGAGCTTCACGCCGCCCGGTCCGACGTCTTCTGACGGAAACGACCGGGATATTGCTCAGCTACACTCGTTTTCGGGCGCTGTTGAGCCGCAAGGGCTATCGTTGGAAGGACCCCAAGCACGATCTAAGCCATCTGCAACGAACTCCTGAGTATATCGTAAAATAGCCTCGTGGTTGTGAGGATCAGAACTACGGGTAAAGGCTCCCGTAGAACAGAGTACTTGCAAGTTCCTCTCCTTGTCTTTCACCATCATTTCCCCCCAACCACATCCCAGTCTGTTTTTCCTGTGGTTGACCAACGCTTTGCTGTCAATGGGGTTTGCTGCTTGCGTGGGGGATACGCTTTGAACCGGAGGATACCCTTGACCGGGGCAAGCGAACGCATTCTTCCACAGCCAGGGCATTCCACCAGGTGGATGCTGCTGTTGGTAAACCGTTGCAGATCGATACGAACCACGCCTGAGAACGTGAAGCCCGGCTGTTTTGCCCGTGACTTCCTGTACTTTCGCCGTTTCCACCGTTTCTACTGTGCTCGGCGCGTTCGGTACGGCGATATCTTCGACAGCTTGCTGTTCGGGCTCTTTTCCATTTACACCCGGCACGTCTGCCTGATTTTGCTCCTGGGGGAGGGCCTCTGGACCTGCTCCATCAATGAGCTTGAGTGTATCATGGCGCAGGACCAGCAGTTCTGCGGCGGACTTGAATCGCTCGGCCTTTACTTCCGTGTCCCCGGCCAAATACGACCATTCTAGAGCCGTCATTACCAACTTCATCAAATTGTCCATCGTGACACGGCCTGAGTGGGTCGGGTCCAGGACTGGATTGGTGAGCCAGCCATAGATACTGCTCGTCCATTGGCGCATGTTAAGCTGCGGAAAGAGGGGCTGGTACACCTGCTCCAGGGTTGCCAGGATGGTACGCACTTCGTCGGAGGTATGGGAAGCTACGCGACAGAAAGGTTGCAATTTGTCGAAGCGTCGTCGGAATTGCAGCCATGTCGGGTCAGGCAAATCGAATGTTTCCTTCAAGGGAATCGTGTCCCCGCGCCCTGCTGCTACCAGGCACAACTCAAGCGGATGATCGTACTGTAACTTCCCCTGATCCGTCACTTCCTTGAGCAACATCAGGTGTTCGAGCGAGAGATCGTGTGCATCATCGACAATGAGGAATTCGGTGCCGTATTGGTGCAAGTGTCCCATGAGTTTGGGCTTGCGCGTGCTCCAATGTCCTCGGATCGACAGGCCCAGCGCTGCCAACAGCTGGTCACCTAACGCCTGTTCATCATCATTCGTCATGCCCCCGCTTGCGCTGCCGTTTCGGCATCGTGGATACCGTACGACGAGTTGGGAAGTCTCTTTTCAAACCGTTGCGTCATCCACCTGAAAAGCGATTCGACGGTTCCTTTTGCGGATGGCGCGTACGGGGGGCCTGTTCCGTGATAATGCCCAGACGATCCACCAGCACTTGGCGGGCACGCTCGGAGGTGAAGATCTTTCCTCGGTCATGAAAGATAATCGCAGGCTTGCCAAAACACGGCCAGGAATGCTCACAGCCATTGATCCCAACCAGGTGATCTTTCCTCTCCATACAGACCTAACCAGGCGCATATAGTCCTCTTCCTTCAGTGGTCCCAAAGCCAGGACCGCGCCAAGGATCGCTGCCGTTTTGACACAGATGAGCACTGCTGCATGCACACGGCTCGCCACCGTCTCACCAGAAGGAGTGACCACATACAGGTCCATCGTGTGCTCATCGAGCCTTCCGTGAGTAGGGCCAGTGCCGGGATGGAGAGCACAAAGGACTCAGCAGACTCGCGAGGCCGTGCCACCGATTTGGCCCCTTCGCGTATCGCCATCAGATCCGGGTCCAACTTCAAATGCTGTACGGCAGTGCGCACTTGCTTGTAGGAGGGCAGACTCATGGGGGTTCCCGTTTCTTTCGATAAGCGTGCCGCGACCTGCTGCATTTCAGTATGCTCGCTCATGGCCTTCATGGTGAGCCGTGTGGGCAGTCCAAACAACCGACGGATACACTCGGCGAAGGCCGGATGCAGGTGCGAGGCTCTTCGATAGCTACCGTGAGATACACAGGCGATCTGGCCCCTCTCGCGGGTCCTGCTCACCAACCGTGAAAGCGTCGAACGCGAGATACCCCTTTTTCCGAGACGCGCCTCTGGGTGGCTCCGGCCAGCACCTGTTCCACCGCCCGCAGATTGCGGTGAAACTGCTCGCGCTGTGGTTCTGGAAGCGTTGAGGCATCAAAGGTTGGACCAGCAATGAGGGAGGACGGTGGGCGGAAGGTGGTGAGAACTTTTGTCGTCTCTGGTTCAGGCAGAAGCGGAGAGGGCACCAGCCCCGGAGCATCAGGTGGGAGCAAGGCCAGAGGAAGCATGCGCGAGAGGGTGTACTGCTCCAGATCGAGCAACAGATGTCCCGCTGCCGCCGCATCTGCTACCACTTTCCAGATCGCTGCTTCCACCAGATCGGCGGGAAACTGGTGTGAAAGTCGGCTTGCTACCTCGCCGACTTCGGCCATTTCTCCCCAAGACCAGACCTCCGGCAAGACAGCGGCAATGTCAGCAAAGGCGGGAAACGTTTTGCGTCTAGCATGCAAAAAGACCAGATTGTAGTGGCGACGTTTCGTTAAGGTACGCTCCGTGCCAATCCAAAAAGTGCCTAGTTGCAAGCTGGCAAGCCATCGTGCGGCCTCAGCTTTGACCAGGTTACGATCTCTCCGTTTGTCATCCTCCATGCCCGCCTCGGCGAGGAACGGTGTTCCGTCGTCCAACGTGCCCACGAAATCGGGCAGGTAATGATGGGGGTGTTCTCAAACGTGTAGCCAATCGCAAACGGGGCGTGTTGTGGAATCGGCAGTCGATACTTCGTGGCAAACTTCGGGCCAATGTCATCACGCGCGTAGCTGGCAACCAGAGGGTGATACTCAAGCCAGAGCATGAAGCGTTCTTCGAGCTGGCCACAAAATGGCTGTCTGATCACGGTGCCCGTTTTGAGACTGGGAACCCATCCTGAAATGGAGCGGCCCGCTATTTTGAACAGATCAATGCCCTGTACTTCCGGTGCGCGCATTCACATCCTCGCCTGATAGATGCGTCCATCTTCCGCAATACCAATGGTTTATCAGTTCCTGCAATGAGGCATGCAATTTACAGATTTAGAAACAAGCATACCTGACAGGGAGCGGTTTTTCCAGGAAAGTTTGTCCCAGTGTTCAAGATTGAGGGCAATGTTCCATGTTTACGGGCCTGATCGTCTCTCTTCGTAGGACATTTACCAAGCTCTCTGGTACAGCAGCTTCGCTTCGCTATAGCGCCCTTGTGCGCAGTAGATACCCGCCAGGTTATTGAGGTGATTAGCCGTGTCGGGATGCTCTGCCCCTAATTGCTGCTCGCAGATCACGAGGGTTCGCTGGCACAATGGCTCGGCTTTCTTATACCTCCCCTGATCGAGGTAGAGCTTTGACAAGTTGTCAAGGCAGATTGCCACATTGGGATGCTCTGCCCCTAATTGTTGCTTGCAGATCGTGAGAGCACGCTGGTACAATGACTCGGCTTCACTATACCGACCCTGGGCATCAGAGAGCGTTGCCAGGTTGTTGAGAATAGCAGCTGTGTCGGGATGCCCTGACCCTACTAGTCGCTCGTAGATCGAGAGGGCACACTGTTACAGCGGCTCGGCGAGGGCATAGAAAGCATGGTGAAGGAAATAGAGACCTGTGCGATGGAGGACCGCCGCCGCTTCACTGAAGAGAAATGCATAGTCTTCTATCAATGTATAACATGCTTGTACTTGATCAAGATACCGAAGGCATTGAGGCCAAGTGGCGACATCTTGTGGGTGATCAGGAAATGCAGCATCGGTAGCTCGGACCACCCTTTCTGCCCAGTGACGTCGTGTCTCATGGTCCATCCGATCTTTTTGCACTGCCTGCACGAGACGATGAATACTGAGGGTCTGGTTTTCCACCAGGCGCTTCACCAGGGAGAACCTGAGCAGGTCCGCCATGAGTTGCTGAAACTGGAAAGGATCAGTTACCGCCTGTTGCAGAGACGCAGGCCAAAAAGCCGCGCCTTTGAATAGAAGACCTCAACTGGTGCGAATGGCGTTTTCATGTGTCTCGTTTGACCCTCTTTTCATTGAGAATAGAACCGTCTCGCAAGAGTATAGTGTTTTTCCTTTCAGGCTGCAAGAGCCTGTTTTTCTACTTCTCTCATAGGAGCCCTTTCCTGCTCTCTATAGCTGAGTTGGGGAAACGGTGGTTTACTGAACGGATTTCTCCGTTTGGGCGCTTTCCTCCTCTTCTTGTAAACGTAAAGGGCGCAGATTTTTCAGGGAACGCCAAGATTGCGGGGCGAAATGGGAGTCGCCGATTAGGCGAAAATGCTCCAATCCCAACGGCGCAATAGGGGCGACCGTGGCTTCTGGGATGTCTTCCCCTCGTTTGAAGAGACGTGCGCTCATTTGGCCATCGAGCGCAGGTCATCCTGATGAGAGCACGGAAGTTGCGCAAGAGCCACCAAAGCGGGGAAAGATCACTATGTCAAAGAGGCGAAATCCACAGAGTAATTACCAAAAAATCAGCAGTTTAATCTCAAAGTTACACCCAAAGGATTTACATCTTGAGCTTCTGCGCGTGAAAAGGCGAAAATAGCTATGGCATGGGCACCCGATAAGCCTGCTCAATCTTCGCTGAAACGCTCATCCTTCACTAAAAAACTCGCTCAACCTGGTTGAATGACATGCCTGGCGGCTTGCATGGTCAGCTTGTAAGATGTTATTTACCCAGCGTACCTGGTGACACACTCCATATGCCATAACCGCTGGTACATTGTCCAGCTTGGTCAAGGGTACAATAGTTACCCACGAGTTGGCCATCAGCACGGATCGAGCCTTGAAAAAAGAAAGGAGCATGAGCCTGGCTTCCCGAAACTGTAAAAAAGATATGTTTTGAGGTATCAAGTACGCCTTTCCAGGCCCCAGTCGTGTGCAGGCCGGAGAATGTGCCACTGATCTCGGCCAGGTGTTGCTCAATGTTTGTCAATGACATTGGCGTTGGTCTATTGGTAGCGACATCATAGATCGTTCCGCTATATGAGGATGCTCGCAGGTTAGAGGGAGCTTGCGAAGTTGGGGATGTGCCGGATTTTCGCGTACTGGTCTTGAACCCCCCCATTGTCTGCAGTCCCAGACCAAATAGCAAAGAGAGAATCAGCACCAAAGCTATCAAGGTGGCCCAGAAAAGAGTCCATTTGGGCTTCCCATGATCTTGGCGCTTACCACAGCTGGTAGCGGGGAGTGAGAATGAGCTTTTATCTATAGAAGGTTTCTCATGCAACAGAGCATACTTCTTCTTTTGGTCTGATCCTTCTTCACAGGCGTTCAAGGCCTGCCAGAAGTCCTCCACCGTCGAGAAACGCTGATCCTGTCCAATCGCCAGGGCCTGGGAGATGGCCTTGCTGACCTGCTCTGGCACATTTGGAACTGCCCTGTTGAGCGGTAGAAGCGGATCTTCCCTTTTACTTGCCAATGTGGTGGTCCGATAGAATGCATCGGTAGGAACCTGGCCTGATAGCAAGGTATAGCAGGTCGCAGCCAGACCATAAATATCAGTGCGCTGATCTGTGCCAAGCCCACTATATTGCTCAGGTGCGCCATAGCCAGGCGAGCAATGGCGTATCGCTGTTGTCGTCGCATCCATTTCATATTCTTTGGCAATACCAAAATCGACAAGTACCGCGGGCCGCTTTCCTTGTGGAACAATAATATTCGCTGGTTTGATATCACGATGAATAACAGGTGGTCGCTGCCCGTGAAGATACTCTATTGCCTCTACCACTGGAACAAGCAGCGTACGCACTTCTTGCCAGGGAAGGCGTCTTTCTGGTTTTGTACGTCGCAATGTTTCCAGATTTGGCCCTTCAATATATTCCAGTAGCAGAAAAACGCGCCGACGTTCCGTATCTTCGAGCACACGGTAGAGACGGGGCAACGCCGGGTGACTAAACCGTCGAAGCACTTCGCCTTCAAATATGAAGCGTGCCTTTTCGTGCTCATCCTCTGTTCGCAGGTCTTTGAGCGCAAAAAACGCCTCTCCTGCTTCGGCATCCTGCCTGCTGGCCTGCAAATCCTGCACAAGATAGACAGAACTAA
Source organism: Ktedonosporobacter rubrisoli (assembly GCF_004208415.1). Classification (GTDB taxonomy): domain Bacteria; phylum Chloroflexota; class Ktedonobacteria; order Ktedonobacterales; family Ktedonobacteraceae; genus Ktedonosporobacter; species Ktedonosporobacter rubrisoli. The sequence continues at coordinate 3,312,706 of NZ_CP035758.1, forward strand.
AACCGCCGCCGCCGAGAAAAGCTTCTACTTTGTAGCGCTCCAGTATATTATCGCCAGGAGAGAGCGTTGTTTTCTGCTGTGGCATGCTGCACCTTGTTACTAATAAATGACGATCACTGTATTCCAATCGGTGTGCTTGTATATCCAGGCTGCATCGTTCTCACGTAAATTAATACAGCCATGGCTGCCATCAAAGTTGTACGGTGTATTGCCACTGGCGTCCAGGTGCGGAAATTGTGTTCCCGGTCCATAACTTGCACGCCAGGGCGCATCATGCACAAAGTAGCCGCCGTAATGATACAGAATCGCATAGCTGATAGGTGTGGCAGGAAACCAGTATGGCGAATTTCTGGGTTCGCCTGCCGTGAAAATAGTTGGCGATTTGCGATCGAGCACAGCCCAGATACCAGGAAGTGAGGGGAGTTCCTGACGACCGGTTGTGACTTGATAAGCATTCACGAGTTTTCCCTGCTGATAGACCCGTAGAGACTGCTCTACAAGGGAAACCATCAACACCTGCTTCTGTTCCAGATGGTAGTGTATGAGCATCTCTTCATCAGTCTTATGGACCGTATCAAAAGAATGGTGATCATTAGAATCGACCTCCAGCATATGGAGATTAAAAAGCGCATTCTTTGCTTCTGTAATCACAGTCCCATAGTCGCTTACGGTATGAGCGCTTGCCAGCTCTTTATCGAGAGTACCACCAATACCCGTCTGCATATATCCATTGTCTAGCGCGTAGCTATGTCCATCATAGCTGTCATAATAAGGATGGGCTTTATTCCAGGCATCCACCTCGTGGTGAAACTGCTTTACCGTGTAACTAGCCTCACCACGTGTCAAATCGCTATACATCGAGCCAATATCTGCATCGATCTGCTTTAAGAAAATCAACTGATCGTGAAGCGTCCTGGCCCGTGCATCTGCTAGTTGGTCTGCATCAAGACGTTTCTGATAGGGAGCTGGATTTATCCCATATGTACGTAGCGTTTGAATATTCGTCGTCAGCTCGTTTAACATCACCGCACTGACATAAGGAAAAGCGTGTGCAGAACTGACAAGTAGCTGTTGATATTGTATCTGAATTTGTATGGTGAGATCTTGAAAATCTTCAGGCCGGGTTGCGCTATTGAAAAGCGAGACATCGTGTTGATATTGCTGCTGCATCGCCGTTACATCCAAGTGCGCAGCGTTCATCCTACTCAACGTAGCACCAAGATCGTTGAGTTGCTGATTGGTCGATGTCATCAAATTGAGAGAAGTTACTGCATTTCGTGCATCCTGGCTGATCGCTATATAGTCTTTGGGGCTGTGTGCTGAAGACATACGCAACTGATCCTGGCTAAACAATTGTGAAAAGTAATGGATATTTCCAGAAGTATTCGTTTCCTGAGAAAGCCGTGTTTGCAAGCTTTGTAGCATTTGCAAAGCTTGCGCTTTTAGCTGCTCACTTGCCTTTTGCACTATGCCTGGTATGAGCTTCTGGAGCCGCTGATACTGCTGCGCCTGGCGCTGATAGAGGGAAATGCCCAGCGGATTAGCAAACAGAGTGAGGAGTACGGCATCATTGCTCGTTTGTCGCTTCTGAGCTATAACTGACTGTAAGTAATATGTGGGTACACCAGCGACTTGCGCACTGCTAATAAGGTGATCGAGTTGTGTCTTGCTTTTCTCGGCCTGCTGCTGAGCAAGTACACTGCTTCCATGATTGAATGCCTCACTGAGGAGGACGAGTAGAAGCAGCAGCAGGCTAATTATACAAGCAATTCTCAGTGTTAGGAGCTGAACGGACTTTTTGTGTTTCTGCTGTGATTTAGGCAAAAGTAGTTCATGTTGCTGATGCTGTGTAACATCGTCATACGAAATTTTCCCAGTAGCCTCCCTATGGGCCGCTTGCGCATAAAGATAGACAGGGAGACGCGAAGAGGCTTTAATCGTGGCGTCGGAGTCAAGTGAAGAAGCTTTTATGGTTGCGTCGTCTGGCTGGCACCGGCGCATATCGAGCTCTGCCCCACAATGATCACAGCAGGTTTGTGGGAGAGCAACAGCAGCGCCGCATTGGGTACAAAAACGCGGCGGGACAGAGATTTGTGACATAACCATCCCTCCTTGTCTATCTCTAAAGCAGAGCTCATTGTGTGGGGTTGGGCCCACCACACAATGAGCGATTAATATTTATTTAGCCGTTTCCGACGACGCTAGAGCTGGCTGTAAAAGGTTTACGCTGCTCGATACCGGCATTTTCTATACTTACCTCCTGGTAGGTATAGCTGTTGCCCGAGCTCGGACTCAAAAAGCCTGCTTTCTGAACTAAAGCGGGTGCATCGCCAACCGTTGCCAGCAGAACTGGTGAAAACGCCCAGTTATCAGCCGGCGAGAGTCCTCCGATTTGACGGCCCAATGCGCGATGCTCGGCCTCAACTGTGGCGACCTGTCCAGAAAGTTGAGCCAGGTCTGGCCGCCCCATCTGAGCAAACTCGAAGATCGCAGCCAGGAATGCTGAGTCGAAAACACCTTCGAGCTGCTGCTGAGTGTCAATGAAGGTTTTGAGATCGGTGAAAGTCTGAGCACCCTTTGGGAAACTGAAGGTTTCAGCCAGCGACGAGCCTCCATTAGCAGCGAAGAACTGCTGGTGAATCTGCTCTTCGACAAGAGCAGCCTTAATATTCTCCAGGTCGTTGCCTTTCAATCCCAGCTTGTCGGCATTTGCGACACCATTACTGTAGAACGTCACGGCCAGTTGTTCTGCAGTACGTGCAACCGTCAAAATGGTAGCGGCAGTATCGGTGGTTTGGACATTGCCTGCTGTTGCATGAAAATTCACGGCTTTTGCATATGCGGGCATGCTCGATAATGGGGTCAGCGCGAAACCAGCTGCACCTGCCGTCACTCCGGCTGCGCCTGCGATTGCTCCTTTCAGCACTGCTCGACGCGATCGTGCACTGGCAAACGATGCCAATAAATTGGCAGTTGCACTGTCTTTCTTGGTACGCCCTTTCATCATGCGTTTTCATCCTTTCAAGAAATTCATTTCAGGCGGTGGTACATTCAAATCCGCCAAGCAGCCATGCGCGCCGTGACCACTTAACCGATGGCGCAGCATTATCTACGCCGAGAGATTGTCAGGCTATGATGATCTCAAACTGTATCTAGCGATACAATACTTAACCGATATAATCACTCTATCTATCGACTAGACTTATAAACTTTTTCTGAAGCCTGAACTTGTATCGCTAGATACAGCTTCCGTAAAAGATTTACGCTGGATAGCCGTGAATGGATTACAGAAGATTTAGAATTATGTATTTGTGTTGTCATATTCCAGCCAATAACAAGATGATCCAGAAGGGAAATCCTGTCGTATTGATACATAGATATATAAAAATAGCATGATTAGTGAGGAGCGCCTCATGATGAAGTTGCGAAAGCCTCTTGCCACGATTCTCTTGAGTATAGGTCTGGCCTGTAGTCTGTTCTTACTTCTCGCGTTGGACGATGGGTTGTCACCATCGGTTTCCGCGAAATCCATGTCGTTTATTCGTCTCATTCATGCCTCGCCGGATATCGGGACCGTCGATATTTTTGTAGATGGTCAAAAGCTACTCAGCAATTTTCAGTTTGCTTCGGTAAGCAAGTACGTTGCACTGCCGGCCGGGACACACGAAGTTCAGATCGCACTTATTGGTCAGGGGCCCAATGCCGCGACCATTACTCAAACGCTCTCAGTTCAGGAGGGAGCAGCCTATACGGTCGCGGCATTGGGTACAAAACAGACGAAATTTGCCCTGGATATTGTCAAAGACGATAATCGCGTTATTGGTGACAAGGCCAAAGTCCGCATCTATCATCTCTCTCCAGGGGCAGGAAAGGCTCAGGTGACAACCAGGAGTGATTTGATAGTAGATGCACTCCCCTATCTGGGAGTCAGCAATTACGTTTTATTCACTGCTGGAACTTATACATTCAATGTCAAGCTAGCTCCGGCAGATGTCACTGTGCCGATTTCGATCACTTTGCAGCCCTGGACGGTAACCAGCATTTTCGCGGTTGGCAAACTAGATGGCACACCTCGGTTCCAGATGATTTCATCACAGGAAAAAGGGATACCTGGCATGCCACAAACGGGAAGTGATCCAAATGCACCCCTATCGTCAGCCGCTGAGCCCGCATCTCTGCTATGGCCATGGGTGCTCATCGCGCTTGTCCTGCTGGGCGCTTTCACCTCTAGTATCAGTGTCGCCTGCCGGCGAACTCCTACCGCTCCAACAACGAAAATGGTTAGTGATGCGTCTCCAATCGAGAGGGAGACGGTGCATTGAGGAAGCTGATATGGCGTCAACCAGGTTCCTTTCTCCTCTGGATCAGCTGTCTCTATCTTATTAGTGGAATGGCTACCTGTGGTTTGCCTGTCGAGCGAAACAAGCCTATCCAGCCGGCAGCCACAAAGCAGCCTCATTCTCCGGTACAGTCAACTGTACCAGCTCAGGATATTCCGGAACGCTTGCTCATTCCCACACTCAAAATCCATGCCGCTATTGAAAAGGTTGGTATTCAGGCCACGGGAGATCTGGGCACGCCTGAAGCCAGTCCCTGGGAAGATGTTGGCTGGTATGCAAAAGGTACCATCCCGGGCCAGCTAGGAAGTGCAGTTATTGATGGTCATCTTGACCGTCCGGGAGGTGCTCCAGCCATTTTCTGGTCCTTGCATACGCTTTTTGTTGGAAACGAAGTCATTGTCCAAATGGCGTCAGGAGGAGCCATGCAATTTCGTGTCATCCGGGTAGCACTCTATACACCGCAAGCTGCTCCCGTGCAAGAGATTTTTGCCAATACAGGTGGGGCATATCTCAATCTCATCACCTGCTCCGGCGACTGGATACCTAGCCAACAGCAAACGACACAACGCATCGTTGTCTATACGGTGCTGGAAAGATCGTCATCTTAATTGGCTCACTTGCGAGAACTGTTGCTGGTCAGTTCAGTCCATCTGACGCTCATCTTTGCCCTCGCGGTAGTTGGAGGCGCGATCGCCTGGGTCTTTCTCTCCACGCGCCTGGCCTTCCCAGTTTCCACCACCCACGCCATTACGGGCGCAATCGTCACCACCGGCGTGCTGGCCTTTGGTCTGAACCGGATTCTCTGGGTGAACTTGCTCACCAAAATTGTTCTTCCCCTGCTCTCAGTCCAGTCATGGCACTGTTCCTGGGCGTGATTCTCTTCTGGCTGCTCACTCGGCTTCTACGCGCGTGCGCTTGAGTGGCCTGCATTGGGCTTCCAGCGGGATTGCCGCCTTTACACGCGGTCTCAACAATACGCCGAAGATCGCTGCGCTGGGGGTGACCTTTTTCGCTTTGCATGGCCCCCTGCACACGCCCCCGTTCTGGCTCTTCCTGCTCTGTGCGGCAGCGGTCGGCTTAGGCAGCGCACTCGGTGGGTTGCAGGTGACGCGCACGCTGGCAGAAAAGGTGACAAAGATGGATCATCAAGAGGGGTTTGCCGCGAATCTGGCAACGGCGTTGCTGGTCGGCCTGGCCTCACCACTCTTGCTGCCGGTTTCCACCACCCATGTGAGTAGTGGCGCGATCATTGGGATCAGCCTGCGCAAAGGCATGCGTGGGCGCGGTGCAGTGGCGCACTGTACGCGATATGTCCCTGGCCTGGCTGATTACGCTGACGGGAGTCGGGGTGTTCATGTACTGCTGGCGGTCTTCTTCCGCTAGCGCTAATGGCAGTCTGCGGCTCGCATCGTGGCTGATGCTGCCTGGTACTAGGGGTCCCATCATAATTTCCCCGATAGATTCCGCTAAGGGCAAGCGAGTAATAAAGAGATTCTGATTTGTTCCGCTAAGCCTGTGTCCGGGTTTGTTCTTACCTTCTCTCACATAGCGGAAGAGTGTTGAACGAGAGATCTCAGAAACGGAATGCTTGGATTCCTGATAGAGATGTCGAGCCAGAGCAACTTTTCCTTCAGAGATTCTTCTTGGCCTACCTTCCGTTCGTCCTCTCACTCGTGCTGCGGCGAGACCCGCCAAAGTCCTCTTTTTTGACTACTCTAAGCACAAGTTTTATGCTCACGGAGATGATGACCTCTTGGCGAAGAAAAGCTGAACTGTGAGTGCCAGAAAATGGTCGATAATGGGATTGTTTCCCTGTCTCTTCAGACGAGGAAAATAGGCCTGGGAAAATCGCTGCCTATCTGGTATACTTCTCCTCAAAAGGGGGCCATGATGGGCCTGAGCGAGGGACGGTTTGACCAGTGGCGAACTCCCCTTACTGATCCTGGAGGAGCAATGCTGGTGCGTGCAACAGTTGTCGAGGGATGGATCTCACGCGAACATACAGGCCGCTCCATTTCAGGAAAGAGGACTAGACCATGTCAGAGTCACACCTGCTCATGACCAGGTTTACGGTTCCATTTGTGCGCGCCCAGCTTCTTCCACGTGAATGCCTGATTGAGCAGCTCAATCAGAGTTGTTCGCTGCCTTTGGTGCTGCTCTCAGCCACGGCTGGCTTTGGGAAAACGACGCTATTGTCTACCTGGGCCAGTCAACATACGCAGCCCATTGCCTGGCTCTCGCTCGATGAACTGGATGATGATCCAGAGCACTTCTGGACCTCTGTGGTTACTGCACTCCAGGCAGATTTCCTTGTGGCGCCTGCGGACACGACGAAAGCCAGCCATCAGACGAAGCCTCCGTTTCTATCCGTCCTGACCTCGCTCATCAACGATCTGGCGGCGAGCTCGTCGGAAACGATCCTCATTCTGGAGGACTATCATGTCATCCAGGAGCCAGCCATCCACTCCTCATTCGCGTTTTTCCTGGATCATACTCCCTCCTCGCTGCATGTCATTCTCTCCAGCCGGGTCGATCCCCCACTTCCTCTGGCCAGGTGGCGTGCGCAAGGAAGGATGGCTGAGATCCGCGATGCCGACTTGCGCTTGAGTGAAATCGAGACGGCTTGCTTTCTCAGCCAGGTGATGGGCCTCTCGCTGCGAGAGGAAGAGGTGCGGCGACTCTTTGAGCGAACCGAGGGCTGGATCGCTGGGGTGCAATTGGCAGGGCTTGCACTGCAACGCACTGCAGACCAGGCCGCCTGGGTTCGCTCATTCAGGGGCAGCCATCGCTTTGTCCTCGATTATGTGCAAGAGGAAATTCTGGCGCGGCAACCTGCCCACCGCCAGCAATTTTTGCTTCAGACGGCAATCCTCTCTGAGATGAATGCTTCCATATGCCAGGCGCTGACCGAGGAGACCGGGGGAGAACAGGCAAGCCAGGCACTACTGGAAGCATTGGAACGGGCCAACCTCTTTGTCGTTCCTCTCGATGAAGAACGGCGCTGGTATCGCTATCATGCCCTCTTTCGTGAAGCCTTGCTCACCCGTCTTCACGCAACTGCGCCCGAACTGCTTCCACTCCTGCATCGACGCGCAGCTTCCTGGTATGCCGCGCAGGCACGCTGGGCTCAGGCTATTCCTCACGCGCTCTCCGCTGGAGATCAAGGCTACGCTGCAGACCTGATCAAGCAATTCGTTGATCCTGCAAGCTTTCGCAACGAATATCATACGCTGCGCCGCTGGTTAGCCCGACTCTCTTCGGAAACTCTGCGCTCACGACCCTATCTGAGCTTGATATATGTGGGTTCGATGGTATTCACGACCGCTCGTTCGCCACAGACCCTCGATCTCGTCGAGGAACCCTTGTGTTGGGCAGAAGAAGGCTATCGCCAGATTTCCGATGAGGCCGGATTTGGCGCAGTACTGACCGCACGGGCAGTGCTCACCAGCATGCAAGGGCGGTTTGCGGAAGCCCTGGCTCTGGCCCACCAGGCCCTCTCTCTGCTTTCTGAGCAGCAGGCTCTCTGGCGGGGCCACTGCTTGAATCTGCTTGGCCTGGAGATGACCATCGCTGGTCAACCAGATCGCGCCTACCCAATCTTGTTGCAGGCAAGGACCCTCTCGGAACAATCAGGCTCGCTGCCAGGAACCATCGCCACGATTATCTGGCTCGGTTTTGTGTCCTTGAGCAGGGGCGAGTTACGGCAGGCGGAGAACTTCTTTCGGCAGGCATTGGCTCACTCCCGCGAACATGAAGACCTTGCCCGGTTGCAATTGACTCTTGAGGCGGGCCGCAGAGAAACCTATTACGAGCGTCTGGCATACTATGGCCTGGCTCTGCTCTTTTATGAATGGAACGATCTTGAAAAGGCACAGCGGTATCTGCAAGAGGCCTTGATCGAGACGCAGTATCCCTGGATACACATACTCCCTTCCATCTCACTTTTTCAAGTTCGTATGCTGGTAGCGCGGGGAGAAGCTGAAAAAGCCCGCTCCCTGTTGCATGCGAACGCTTCACAGGAGTCTCAATCAGACATCCTGCGGGAGATCCGCATGGCACAGGCCTGGCTCTCCCTCAAAGCGGCAGACCTGCCTCAAACCGAAGCGTGGGCCTCATCCGATCTATACACAACACAACCCTTTGCCCACGTTCGTCGAGAAGAGGAAGGCTTGCTGCTCGCGCGCCTACAGATCGCAGAAGGTCAATCACAAGTGGCACTCGGCCTGCTGAGTGAGTGGAAGCACGAGGCCAGCAAAGCGCATCGTGGCTACAGTGAACTCCAGATCCTTCTGCTCGAAGCGCTCGCTTATGAACAAGCTGGGAGGCAAGTGCAAGCAAGAGCAACGCTGCGTGAAGCGATCATACGGGCCAGGCCAGAGAGCTATCAACGCCTCTTTCTTGATGAGGGAATCAGGATGGAGGCGCTGCTCAAAAGCCTCTTGCCGGATCTGCGAGACAAATCGCTGGCTTCTTATGCGCGCAAGCTCTTGCGTGCTTTTATCATAGTGGAAGCGTTACCTACTGCGCCTCCCGTTGACGCAACCTGCGGGCTTGTTGATCCGCTGACGCCACAGGAACAGCGCGTCCTCCAACAACTGGCACAAGGGGCAGCCAATCAGGAGATTGCCGATGCGCTAGTGATCCAGCTTTCGACGGCCAGGAAGCATATTTCCAGTATTCTCAGTAAACTGGGCGTCGCCAACAGAACACAGGCGATTGCGCGTGCGCGGGAATATGGCCTGCTGTAACACGATAGTATCCTTTTGTTGACCTCCCTTTTTTCTCCCTCTTAAGAAAGTAGCTTTTCGGATGATGTCCTTGAGGCAAGTGAGCCAGTATCCTTGTGAAAGAGTAACCACACGAAAGGAGCAGAGCATGTACTATCTCATTCGTATCAAAGGACATCTGGATACAGCCTGGCAAAGTCAGTTCGCTGATCTCTCGATCCACTCTGAGGAAACAGGTGCAACGTTGCTTTCCGGGAATGTTCCTGATCAGCCAGCCCTCTACGGGCTTTTGTCCAAGCTGAGCCAGTTGGGGGTGACACTGCTCTCACTTCAGATTGAGGAGCCGCGCAAGCCAGAAAAGGGGCCATAATCTCCTTTCTAACTTCTGTTGCTTACCAGACTGCGGCGAAATGCAGAAAGATGAAGCTTGCCACCCTGGAGATGCTCGATTTCGTTGTGGCATCCCCGTGCTGGCTATGACTGCATACCTCTGCACACCGCCATGAAAAGAGAAGGGAAAGCACAAAGATGGTCTACGTCATTGCACAGCCATGCATCGGTGTGAAAGATGCATCATGCCTGGATGTCTGCCCCGTTGACTGCATTCATCCTTCCCGCAATGAGCTCGCATTTGATGCAAGCGAGCACTTGTTTATCGATCATGATGAATGTATCGACTGCGGAGCGTGTGAACCCGCCTGCCCTGTCACCTCGATCTTTGAAGAGTCAGCGGTACCTGAGGAATGGAAGCACTTTATTGCCATCACCGCCGATTCCTTTCGAGCGTGAGGCTCGACCAGGCAAGTTTATTGTTATATTTCTCATGAAGAGGAGAAGCGAAGCATGGAAACATCTGTTACCCACACTGATGTAGTGGTCGTTGGTGGTGGCCTGGCCGGGCTTGCCGCAGCCACCTATCTGGCGCGTGCTGGAAAGTCAGTGACGCTCTTTGAGAAGGCGGCAAGCCTGGGTGGGCGAGCGGCCACCTCGAACCATGATGGCTATCTGTTCAATCGAGGAATCCATGGCCTCTATACGGGAGGAGCTACCGAGGAGGTCCTTCAGGACTTAGGGATTACCTACACATATGGGAGCCCGAAGGAGACCTTTCTGCTGCATGACGGCCAGATTTATCCCTTTCCAGCGAGTACCTCCTCGCTTCTGAGCAGCCATCTGCTCAAATTTGGTGATAAAATGGAATTGGGGTTTCTCTTTAGCCGCATATCACGGGTCAAAGCCGAAAGCCTGGCTCATCTGAGTGTGCAGCAGTGGCTGGAGAGCAACGTCAAACATCCTCTGGATCGTCAACTCATGGCCTCGACTGCCCAGGTGTTTACCTATTGCTCGAACCTGGATCTGGTCAGCGCTGAGGTCTTTCTCTCCAAACTGCAACTCTCACTGAAGCACCCGGTCCTCTATATTGATGGTGGCTGGCAGACCCTGGTTGATGGGCTGCGCCAGACGGCCGTAGAGGCAGGGGCACGCATCAGGAGTGGGAGCCGTGTGAGCGCTGTTTGCTACCAGGATGCTCAGGTCGAGGGAGTGCAGCTCTCCGATGAGACGGTGGTGGCTGCATCTTCGGTCATTCTGGCAACTGGTCCGGACGACGCTGCAAAACTTGTGGATGGAGGAACATATGCTCCTTTACGGGAGATCATCGACCCCCTCATTCCAGCACGAGTTGCCTGCCTGGATGTTGCCTTGCGCCGCCTCCCTGAACCGCGTTACCCGGTGGTCCAGGACCTGGACCAGCCGCGCTTCTTGTCAGCCCAATCGGTCTACTCGCGCCTTGCGCCAGAAGGAGGAGCGATGATCTACACGTTCAAGATGCTCGATCCAACACAGCAAAGTTCCCCCAGGCAGGACGAGCATGAGTTGGAAGAGTTGCTTGACACTGTGCAGCCAGGGTGGCGCGAGGTGCTGGTGAGGCGAAGCTTCCTACCACACATCGAGGCCATTGGCATGCTTCCCACGGCTCTCACTGGCGGCTATGCTGGCCGACCGAAACCAGAAGTCCCGGGCATCGCCAATCTCTATCTGGCAGGCGATTGGATCGGCGCGGGCTTCCTTTCAGATCCCAGTCTGGGAAGTGCGCGCCAGGTCGCACTACAGATTCTCGAAGTCGAGAAGCAGGTGCGAAAGCCAGAAACGATGCTTGGCTGAGACTCCCACTCCATGGGAAGCCAATTGGCAGGATATGAGTTAGGAAAAGTATCAAGGTGATCTCCGAGGGAGAAGGTCCAGGTCTTCTCTCTCGAACGAGTATTGTGAAAGGGAGATCCTGCAATGGAAGGCGTATCGACGAAAGAAGTCAACAGAGAGAAGCCTCTGGGAGCCTTTGCGGGTGCGGGATGGATGCAGATGATCCAGGAGGAAAAGTCATGAGTGAGAAGCGCTCCGGAGGCCATGCGCGTCCATCTGACACTCATCGTCGTCAGCCGATTCCCCTCGCCCTTGCCAGGGGCCACACGAAGATGTTGTCGGATGCCAGACTGGTGGAATTGCAACACCTTGCAACCACAAGCATTGGGACCAAAGATCCCGGCAGGCTCCGGGGATTGGCTTTTGAACAACAGCAATTGATCGAAGAATTGAAGCTCATACCTTCGTACCTGGAGCTGCTTGATGCCGAAATGATGCAAATTGTCCAGCATTACCGCGAAGGAAAGATCTTGACCGCGGTCCCTTGGCATCGGGCCATTGCAGGCGGCGATCTTCATTGCGCTCATCAGCACCATTGCCAACTTTGACCGGCCCCATACAGCTCAAGTCGTACTGTGGATGGGTTCCTGCCATTGCCCAGTCGGGGACGAGCCTGGATCGCGCTCACCTTTCGCCACGAGGGGCACGTTTGCTCAAATCCATCATCTACATGGCTGTTTGGAAAGCCATCAGGCTGGATTGCGAATGGGCCAGGCTCTATGAGCGTCTGGTTCCGATCAAGTGCCGCTATGACGAAAAACGTGGGACCTATGTTGGTTGGGGTCGTGTGATTGGACGCATTGCTGGTCAAGTGCTCTCGGTCGTCATCTACACGTTGCTGAAAAACGACCAGGAGGTGTTGTCCTGGTTGGCTTCTAATGCTGTGGCTCCCGAGCCAGCACTCTATGACCCGGAAATCCATCACAAGCACCGTGCTGGTCAATATCAGGCACCCGTTGTGGGACGGCCATACAAGCTGATGGAACTTCCTCATAGCTAACTCATCCTTTGGATGTTTCTAGACAAGTCTTTCTCGTGTACACGCGACGGCTGCGTCATACGCAGGCCCCGCGCTTCCACGGCTCCTTGATTGAGATACGACATCCGGCAGAGATGCTATGGGGCTTCTTCAAAGACCCCTTTGGCGAAAGTTTCAATCACTTCGGCAAGCTTTTTAGGATCTCTGACATGGCATGTGTGGCCCTGCCCGCGAAGCTCAATGCGCTCGACTCTTGGAAGGACCTCTGCCACTGCAGCGACCATTTCCAGGTTTTCGTCAGGGCTTCGCTCTCCGTATACCATCGTGACGGGCAGGTTCAGCTTGGAGTAGGCATCAAGGCGCACACCAAGTCGTTCCATGGCTTCCAGGTCGTCGATCTGGCACGGAATGAGCTGGCGGTAGGCGGGAATCAGCGCAGCCAGCGCACCAGCAGGGTTCGCCACAAAGCTTGGTAAACCAGCGATAACCCGTGTGCACATCCCAATGGCTGTGCCCGGCTGGCCTTTCATGAGCGCTTGCCGCATACGCAAGAGTTCCTCACCCACCTCGCCGTTGCTCTCGATCCGGTCCCCTGACAGGTGCAGACCATCCGTGCTTTTGAGAACGAGAGCGGGCTCGTAGATCATCCCCCCGGCGAACGACGACGGTGAGGCGGCGAGTGCTTCGAGCGCGACGGTCCCGCCTGATGAGTGGCCGAAGAGCAAGACAGGCGCTCCCACCGCCTTGACCATGGCGAGAACGTGATCCACTTCCTCCGCGACAGTGCATGGCGAGCCGATGAGGGGGGCCGTTTTAAGATCCAGCCGGTATTGGCGACGATGAAGCCGGATAACCCGGTAGCGCCTTGCCAGTCTGGCAGCAACTTGAGTGTAGCTTTTGCTGGTATTCATTCCAGGGTGAAGGATGAGAATGATTCGTCCCTCTCCCTCAACGTCTGCGCAAACGCTTGTCCCGTCTGCCGCCGTGGTGGAAAGCCTGGTGATTTCACTCGCGTTTCCTTTGCGATTCTCCATAGGAACCATCTCCTTATCACTGATAAATTAGAGCCTATGTGCTATACTACATTATCAATGATAAGGAGTCAAGTATGAGCCAAAAAGCCAGGAATGAAGAACATCGAACATCTCTGAATCGAGCGACTGTGGTCCAGGCCGCGATGGCGCTTCTCAAAAAGGTCGGGCTCGACGGGTTAACAACTCGGCGTCTTGCCGATGCACTGGAAGTCAAGTCACCGGCCCTCTACTGGCACTTCCGCAGCAAACAGGAACTCCTGGACGCGATGGCTGACCAATTGATTCGGGAAGCAGGCATGGGGCCCCCGCGTTCCGGTGAGACCTGGCAGCAGTGGCTTGCGCGTCGCGTGCATGCCTATCGCGCGTCCCTGCTGGCCTACCCGGATAGCGCTCGAATCGTGACCGAGGCACAGCAACTTAGCCCTACCGCCATTCGCGCCTTTAATGAGGAGCTCGCGGCGATGGTGGCGTTGGGATTCGATCCCGTTCAGGCGCTGCGCACCATTACTGCACTCACCAACTATGTCAACGGCTTCATCCTTGCCGAACAAAGCTCGCGGCGGCCCGCGACACAAGCGCCTGGTTCCCGTGACTCCCTGGCAGCGCTTTTGAGTGAAGGGCCTGCAGCTCCACTCCTCGTCGCGTTTGCCGAAGGTGGGAGTCCCTACAACGAAGCGTCTTTTGAGTATGGACTGCAAGCTCTGATGGAGGGATGTGCCGCCGCCTTGAATCGCCGCACCGATGATCCGGACACCATGGGCCGCTCGCCCTCCCAGGCTCCGTGAAAGATCCATTTCCGAATCCCAGTTTGGTCGGCTCAGTATTTGAGACGATCGAAGAAGAACGGATCATTCTTTTTGCTTTCGTGAGAAGCGATGCAAAAACAGTTCAGTTATGAATCTCGTTGCACAATCCGTGGGCACGACGGCCTCTGGCAGCTCATCCCAAGGTGACTCAGTGGACCAACATCTTGAAAGGATTGCAAGCGACCAACGGCGATGTTCTGGCTGAGGCGGCTGGGGCTGGGCTTCGCAAGGGCGAGCTAAGATTGAACTATATTCGCGCGTCACTTGGCCAAGGCATGCATATTATAACCTCCAGTAAAGGGCCTATGGCTTTGGCGGGACTGGAACTGCGCTTCCAGCGAATGCAGGGCGTTCAACTGCGAATGGTGCCTACCATCATGTCGGGGACGCCCGTACTCAGTGCCATCCGCGAGGGAATGGCAGGAACTCGAATCCGTGCCATTCGCGGCATCTTCAACAGCATTGTGAACTCCATCCTCAGCGCTATGGCGCACTGGGTTCTGGCGATGCCGAAGCCGACCCGGCCGATGACGTGGAAGGTCATTACACAGTCGCTAAAACCCTGATCCTGGCAGCAGTCGTCTTTCATCTGCTTAGCCCACGGCTGCTTGCATTCCTCCTCGATAAATGTTAGCTCCCGCAAATGGTGCACATTGCAGAGAGCCTGCGTAAAGTTGTAGCTCTGATAACTGCCCAAGCCATCGTGGACAGAAGTGCCACGAAACGCTGGTGCGATTCCAATGGCCTCTAGGCCTTCACGCTCCCGGCACCGGTGGACCTCATAATGGTGAGCCGCTTGGTGGAGCAGACATGGACCCACTAACCCTCTTTGCCGACCCGCATGCCCGTTTCATCTTGATGGATCACCTGGGTCCTGATCAGTGCTGCTTTCACTTGCTCTTCCACGGGGCCAGATGCTGGTGACACGTTTTTACAAAGGTGGCAATACTGCATAGTTACAACTGTGCTGCACTTATCTCCTTTGTGGGGACATCTTTTCCTTTGACCTTAACCCGTTTTCGGGGATTTTCTGCAACTTCCGTGCTCAGGATACAACCCTGATTCGTAAATACCTGGCACCCTCAAGCGCTTACGCACGTACCGTTATCGCATAATCCTTCAGCATAGCGGCTTCATCCCAAATGGTCACGAGCCAGCAATCACTGCTGCTTCTGCTCGTTCCAGAGGCCAAAGGCGAATATGCCGTTGAGCCGTTTGACACCGCCTTCTCCCCATTCTGTATACACGTGGAGAATAACTTCTGTGTCCGATTTCATCTGAAAGATATGGCCATGAGCGGTTAATTCGTCGCGCAATTCTCGAAAATTATACATCTCACCATTGTTGGTAATCGCGATTGTATTATTATCTGTCTGATAGATCATTGGCTGTGCGGCGCATGTGGGATCGATAACGATCAGTCGGTGATGAGCAAGCGCGGCATGCGGTGAAAGCCAACATCCTTGCGTATCCGGTCCACGCCGTTTGACAGTTTGGGCCATGCGCTTTATGATTGCTCTCTGTGAGGTAAGATCCACCTCCCAATCAATCCATCCAGCTATACTTACACATGGTCAATGTCTCCTTCCTGATTAGGACGACGCACACCTTCTTTGCTTAGACACATAGAAGGCTCACCATATGGTGGTACTGTTTGGAAGCCTTGCACATCAAAGGCAGGTCCACTAAATTTGAGGGAACTTGACTATGCACGTAGACTTGTTTGAAAAAGTGTGCAATATGTACGAACCTAGCCGAGGTTCTCATACTCATGCAGCGAGACTTCCTCTTCTTTGAGCATTTCAATCACGATCTGAATCTTCAGTCGGCCATCGATCTGTTTGTGCTTGCTCATGCAAATCGGCTTGGTCAGACAAATATCGCAGATCATTGAAATTAGTACGGTCTAACCTATAAGTCCGCTACAATGCCTAATTTCTGGTAGCCGCTTTTTTGAGCCTCTGCTGTATACGCTCTTCATCTGAAAGTTCTAATGGGTACGCCAGTAGCTAGAGCCGTCGTTTTCCCGCTGCATGAAGTTATACTCATTCAAGGCCCGCCTTATGATGCCAGTATCCTGAAAGTCCAAATGTTGTCTAAGGACGTCGCTGACTTCCTGGGCAGAGTAGTTCTGGCCAACTTCAAAATATGACACTAGATGTTCCAGAATAAGTATTTTATCTTTCTCTTTTGATGGCGGCCATGTTATTAGACGAGCTTGGGTATTGAAAAAGCGCATAAGATCGCTCAGCTTTCTATCTTGCTCTACATGGGTCCTCGGCGCTTCTACAATTTCATTTCCATCATTTCTTGAGAATCCCGATTTCAACAAGTCAAGAGCGTGGCAAGCATCTTCTATTCCGAGATCATTTAATGTATAAATGTTACTCTTGCCATCTCTGCTACGACGCTCTGATACGAATCCTGCACCGACAAGTTGTTTGAGTTTTCTTGAGATACTTGGTTGGTCAATATTAAAATGTTTGATAATATCTTGAGTCATCAGTTCGCTGTTTTGTGAAAGAAGATCTATTATCTGTATACGAATCACATCAGATAGTGTATTTGATAATATCTTTAATTTTCCATAAATATCATTTGAGCTTATAGGTGATGAACGTTTGACCATTCCATAATTAGGGGGAGCTGAAAAGAAAATACGTAACACTCTATCACTATGCCATGCCGTAATAGATCTCCCATTATGAAGTGAGGGCACAAGAATAACGGTATCTATATTAATTTGATTGATATTCTTTTCCTGTAGCAAATTTCTTCCAGTGAAAAAACGAAATGTTTCTACTGTGGTTGCATCTTCATTGAGACATTGACTATATAGATCAACTTATTGTTGTAATATTTTTTCTGATCGCTTCCATTCAGCTGCAATCACAACTTTCCACATATATTCGAGATGCGAAAGTAGAGTTTCTTTCAGCTTTGATGGGTTTTTGAATAGAGCATAAACTTCTCTGTGAATATCAATATCGACTGAACAAATCTGGTTTATCTGTTCCATAAATCGAAAGTAACTATTAAAATCATGCAAAATTTCCCCCAAACTTTTAGCATAATGTGAATCCATAACAAAATCTGTATCTTTTTGCAGAAGGTGAAGTAGCATTTGCTGGAGCAACTCATATGGGTCTTTGGACGAAAGATAGGCAAGAAAAGATGGAAAATCTTCAAAAGAACCCATTGCTGCAAGAGCATCACGTAAGATTTCAAGAAAAATCATATTATTTCTGCAAATGTTATAAGAAAGATTTTTACGAGTACTAATAACCCAAGAACCAATTTTTGAAGAAAGTGTGTCTGAAGTATTGATTAGCGTGAAGCTATTAAGTATATTATAAACAGTTTCAATGGATATCGAACAAGGTAGAATCTTTAATGGGGAAATCGGGTGCACCATATATTTTGAATCTCCTTCAATGTTAATACATATATATGCTTTGCGAAAATCACATGCATATATATGTATTATATCATTTTAGGTATTATAAGCTACAAATCTTGCTACGCCAGTAGAATATACATATAGATTTCACAAAGGTAAAATCTACTACTTGCCACATATCAATTTATATACGGCCCTAAAATTAATTAGTTCAACAGTAATAAGGAAGGTAGTACAAGATGCAAGAAAAAATCGTGTTTACTGCTCCTATGAAGAAAAAATCTTAATTGAGCTTTAGAGTATAAAATTAGAGAATGTGAAGTATGGAAGCTACTCAAGAATTTATGACAACATTTTCAGGCTTTTACGCTACGGGCCCTGGGACAGACCTTTGTGGTTATTTCTGGGCGTATTGATCTGTCGGTGGGCTATGTCATGGGACTTTCCACTGTGGTGGCGGCTCTGGTCCTTGGCCTGGTGGGCAAAGCCACTGCTTTGCCCTTGGCGCTTGTGATGGGTGTCAGCGCGGCGCTGGTGGTAAGTGTTCTGGCTGGATTGCTTAATGGATGGCTCATAGCCTCCTTGCCGGTTCCGCCATTTATTGTGACCCTGGGGATGTTAGGTATTGCACGAGGGATTGGCTTTATCCTCTCGCCGAGTGGCTAACCAGTGAGTGTGGATCTGGAGGGAGTAGGAGAGATCCGCAATGGCAATCTACTCTATCTGGTTCCTAGCATGGCATCAGTTGGTTCCACCTACCGGCCGGGGGGCTCACCGATGCGCAGGTACGGGCGAGCATCGGTCTGGTTCCCGTCCAGTTCGTCGTGCTGCTGCTCTGTGTTCTCTTCTGCCACTGGCTGCTGGCCCATACACGCTTTGGGCTCCATACCTATGCTATTGGCGGTAATGAGGAAGCGGCCTTGCGTGCGGGAATTGTCGTAAGACGGCATACGTTGCTCATCTACATGCTTTCTGCGCTGCTCTCCTCCCTGGCGGGCGTGCTCTACACCTTGCGCTTCACCAGCGGGGCGGCCAGCGCTGGAGATGCCTTGCTGCTGGACTGTATTGCGGCAGTAGCCATTGGGGGAACCTCGCTTTCGGGAGGAGAGGGAACGATTGTTGGAACTGTGATTGGTACCACGATCATTGCGGTGATTCAAAATGGCCTGGTGATGGTGGGGATCAATCCCTACCTGCAATTCATTGCGATTGGGATTGGCATCGTTCTGGCTGTGCTCACTAACAACCTCAAATTACGGATGTGGTAGAGGAGGAAGCTATGCAGGTCGAGAATGCTCCACTTTAGATAGAGAGGCGTCAAAGGGCCTAAATACTGCTAGAGGGATGAGTTGTAGCCTTGTGGAAACACTGGGAGAGGCAAGTTGCCTGCGAGAGGGTCCTGGTGAGGATCTTTCGTTTCATAAGGAGCATGGATTCTCTCTGGGGAGAGCTTTCCGTCTCTGGCCTTGTGTGATAGGTGCCAGAGCAGCGATTTTGTTGAGGAGGGGCCAGCAGGCACAGGGCGTGCCTACCACATGTGCGCTTGGATATCGGCCCAATCGTTGCGTTTTCTTGTCTCGCTTGCTGCTGCACACCCTGACAGGACGCTTCCCGCGTCTCTCGCCTCTCTTCGCCGATAACGGGTACCCTGGGCAACTGTTGCTCTGGATTCAGGAGCATCGCGGTTGGCAGAGGGAGATTGTGTCCAAGCCAGACCCTTGGGCGCTCATCAAGGAGGAACTGGTTCGCCTCCCTGGCCCCAGAGGCGGCTTTCTCGTGCAGCACCACCGCCATACTCTTAAATTTTCTGATATAAACTCACTATCAGTATTATGGATGTATTCGTGTGATATATTGAAATTTACTACCTTGACATAGCTCATGCCAAATGGTATATCTTTATATATTAATGTGTTTTGAACTTTACGGCCTTTCAAGGTAGCAGTATTTTATACAGGGGGGAAGTATTTTATGGGATATATAATTCCCATTTCGCTATTTAATGATCTTTGTCTAGTTGAGCCTTGAGGCAGAAAGCCAGAGCAGCCAAATGAAGATCCATTTGGAACTCCGCTAAAAAGACTGCTATGAGGAAAGCAGGTCGTATAAAGAGTGCCATATAACCTCCTACCTATACATATTGTGAACTCTCTACTGGCATTGGTAGCAGTGATGTGCCAGAGATTAAGTTCCAGCTACCCGATATTCCGCAGCTTTTAGATAAATTCCCGAAATTGCATAAAGATAATCTTAGATCCAAATAATGAAAAATGTAAGTCTTATTAAGAGAAGAGTAGATCAATAATTTCTCTTGGAAAGGAAGAACATTGAATTTCTTATATAAAATCAAAGTTTGATTCTTAAAATTCACATGGATAAGCCCATGGGATTTGTGTCTCGCAAGATAAATTCAGGAGGGTTTGAATGTCGGAAGAGCTATCTGCAGAACAAACCGATTTGGTTTCCCTAGAGCTCGTCAGAAACTTCCTCAATATCTGTCAGGAATTATGTGGTCAGCGATCAAAAGTTACAGAGCGCATCTGCCAGGAAGTAATTTCCTTGACGAAGGGGCGCGCCCGCTTGCTCCTTCATAGAACCTTGCCACAGGAAAGTGTTTCTTCATTGCTCTCTAATTCTGTTAGCTTTCCTGTATTATTTTGCAACCGTGCCTACGGCAACTTACAAGTTGCTCTTGACCCAGATGGGCCAAGTCTACCTGTAGCTATTTCTCAGACCATTGCCCAGCTATGTGGCTGGATCTTGTATACGCTGGAGATGGCAGGCTTCATGGAGGTTCAATCGCGCCATCTGTCACAGACACCTCTCCCGCAAATAGCCCGCTTCATAGATTCCTTATCAAAACGGGAACGTGAGATTCTGATGCTTATGTTGCAAGGATATAGTCAAGAGGAAATGTCGCATATCTTGGAAATTACGACTGCGACATTGAATAAACATAGACAACACATATACTACAGTTTAGGAGTACATAGTAAGCAAGACGCTTTACTCCTTGCCTATCAAGCCGGGCTTTTCTGGTACGCAAAAGAATTATCCTCTGATTAGCTTTCAAGGATTAACATCACCATAAAGGCGTTGTTATTTTCCACTTGTAAGCCAGCGCGAATTTTGATACCGTGGGGAAA
This sequence comes from Ktedonosporobacter rubrisoli, assembly GCF_004208415.1. Classification (GTDB taxonomy): domain Bacteria; phylum Chloroflexota; class Ktedonobacteria; order Ktedonobacterales; family Ktedonobacteraceae; genus Ktedonosporobacter; species Ktedonosporobacter rubrisoli. Next base: position 3,333,340 of record NZ_CP035758.1, read on the forward strand.
TCCTCAACAACGAGCTAGAAAAGGATGTTGATCCAGGTAGAGTAGCAGAAAAGAAGGCGCTTATTTTCCAGGCGATTGGGATAGTGGGGCTGCGTCGAACGCATGTTGAAGAAAACTGCCCTTTAACCTGCGTTTACGGCGCCGCTCTCGATTTCACTCGGCTGACGGCTCTTCTTAGCTCCTGTGGGAGCTCACAAGCTAATTTCTGCCTTTCCCAACGGTAGCAATTTTCGGGATGATTCTGCGGGCTTTTGCCGAATGATCCAGGTTCTGTTTGAAAATTACCTAATAAAAGTAAAAATACTGCCCTCCGCAGGGCATGACAAAACCGTCTACTATATTATAATAGAATTAGTGTTGTTTACCCAGTGTTATTTCTATTTATAGCTGTGCCTGATAGTTCGTCTACTCTCAATCTCATCTTATACAAGGGGAGAGGTGTTTTACATAAACAACTCTTCTGTAGATAAATATGTATAAGATCAACAGTGCACAGTATTGTGTAACTGCTACTATAGCAGTTACATGGAGGACAGTCTTGATGAGTTCTGCTTTCCTGTGGCGGAGCAGTGTTCCGCTGAGTGCTACTGATCTCCTTGCCCCTGACAATCAATGTATTCACCATTTGTTTGAGAGGCAAGTTAAAGCGACCCCCGACGCCATTGCCCTCCTTTTCGAGGACGAACAAATAAGCTACCGCCAGCTCGATCAACGTATTAACTATTTAGCTTATTATCTACAATGTCAAGGGGTTGGTCCCGAGGTGGTTGTGGGACTATATTTAGAACGTTCAATTGACATGGTAATATCGTTGCTGGCTATTCTCAAGGCAGGGGGAGCTTACGTTCCTCTGGACCCTGGTCATCCGACTGAACGTCTCAAATTTATTATGCAAGATGCTCGTATCAATATAGTCATTACTCAGAGGGAATTAGCTACCAGTGTAGCTGTGCCTATTCCGCATATCATTATAGTAAATGACAAGCATTCGACCAGACAACGGGATGAGATTAGCGAGATTACTTCCTTAGCCTGTGACTTGAACCTGGCATATGTTATCTATACTTCAGGCTCTACCGGAAAACCTAAAGGTGTTCAGCTTTTTCACAGAGGAGTCATAAACTTTTTGTTGCAAATGCGGCAAAAATTGAGAATTACGAGTACTGACAAGGTTTTAGCGATAACTACCCTTTCTTTTGATATTGCAGTGCTGGAACTATTATTGCCTCTCATTGTTGGAGCTTGTTCGGTTATTGTCCCGCGTGACACCTCGACTGATGGACAACAATTGGCAAAAAAGCTGCGCTCCAGTGGTGCGACAATCATGCAAGCAACTCCAACGACCTGGCATTTACTCCTGGAAGCTGAATGGCAAGATGGCCAGCAGTTAACTATGCTTTGTGGAGGGGAAGCTCTTTTACCTGAACTCGCACGGCGCCTTTTGTCCTGTGGAAAGGATTTATGGAATTTATATGGGCCGACTGAGGCTACAGTCTGGGCAACTATCTATAAGGTTGAGGGCGTGGCCAGAATTTTACCTATAGGATTTCCAATAAGAAATATGGAAATTTTGATTCTGGATAAGGATTTGCAAGCTGCCCCTGAAGGAGCGATAGGAGAACTCTATATCAGCGGCGTTGGAGTGGCACGCGGCTATCTCAACCGGCCGGATTTGACTGCCGAAAGGTTTGTCCCCAATCCATTTTCGCAAAAGCCCGGAGAGCGGCTGTATAAGACGGGTGACCTGGCTCGTCTACAAGCTAATGGCTCTATTGAGTTTCTCGGTCGCAATGACCAACAAGTCAAAGTTCATGGATATCGCATCGAGTTAGGCGAGATTGAGGCGGTGTTGACGCAATACCCTGATATCAGTAATGGAGTAGTGATCGTACAGGGAGAAACAAGCGAGGAGAAATATCTTGTTGCTTACCTGATAGCCAAACAGGCTCATGCTTTTCGACCTGGCGAATTGCGTAAATTTCTTCTAGAGCGCCTTCCTCACTACATGATTCCAGCCAAATTTGTGCTTTTAGAGGCCCTCCCACTTACTCCCAATGGTAAAGTTGACCGTAAAGCGCTTCCCAGACCTGAAAACGTCAGGCACAAACCTCTTGTAGCTCCGAGGAACGCATTGGAAGAGAGCATAGCAGCCATCTGGCAAGATATTTTGCGTGTGGAGTCAATCAGCATTGAGGATAACTTTTTTGAAATCGGTGGTCATTCATTGCTGGCCACGCGCATTGTTGCCCGTATCCGCGAAGCGTTCGGGATAGAAGTTTCGTTGTCAAATCTTCTACTTTGTCCGGTCCTGATGCAGTTCGCTCAGCTTGTTGAGCAGACCTTACGAACGAAGCAGGAAGAAAGAAGCAAGACGCTCCCTGTTGCTGTACCAGAAAACGTATCGGCACCCCTCTCTTTTACGCAGCAAGCATTGTGGCTATTCTCTACATTAGAGCCAGAGAATATTGCCTATAACCTGCCATATGCCTATCGTCTTAAGGGGCCGCTCTCTATCTGGGCATTGGAACAAAGTTTACAAGAAATTATGCAGCGTCATCAAATCTTGCGTACCTCCTTTGAGATAAGTGGATCTGAGCCGGTTCAGTTGGTTCTAGATGACTGTAAGCTCCTGTTCCAGGTCGTTGATCTTCTCTCACTGTCAACAGATGCCCGAAGCCATATCGCCATAGAACTGATGCGTATGATGTCACGGCGCCTATTTGACCTGTCGTCCGGCCCATTATTCCGAATAGCGCTTTTCCGATTGGGCTTTCAAGAGCACTTACTCCTATTCACATTCCATCATAGTATTTCAGATGATTGGTCTATGGAAGTGCTTCTTCAAGAATTAGCTATGCTCTATCCTGCCTTTGTGCGCCGAGAGACGCCTGCTTTATCTCCTCTTCCCTTCCAGTATAGTGATTTCGCACGTGGACAGAGGCAATGGCTTCCCGATAATTTGGCTAGCGAGCTTGCTTACTGGAAAGAACAGCTAGATGGAGCGCCAAGCTTTCTAGAACTGCCCACCGATAGGCCTCGTCCATCTATGCAGACTTACAATGGCGCTCGTGTAGCGCTGACGCTGCCCGACTCGTTGTATCGACCCCTTCAGGATTTGAGCAACCAGGAAGGCGCAACGCTCTTCATGACGCTATTAACTGCATATAAGATATTGCTTGCTTACTATAGTGGACAGTGGGAGATCGTAGTGGGGGCCGCTATTTCTGGACGCGATCAGCCGGAAGTCGAGAGGCTTATTGGCTATTTTGTTAATACGCTTGTGTTGCGAACGAATTTATCAGATAGACCTTCTTTCCGTAAAGCGCTCAGCAGGGTTCGGGAGGTATGTTTGCAGGCCTACGCCCATCCCCATGTTCCTTTAGATTATTTGGTGGATGCAGTGCATGCGGAACGCAACCTGAGCTATAATTCCCTTTTCCAGGTTTCATTCGCCCTGGCGACCTTTCCCCTGGATCAGATAGAAATGGCTGATGTCAGCCTACAGAGCATTGAAATAGATAATGGTACCGTGCAGTGTGATTTGCAAATGTGGCTTACTCAAGCGAATAAGGGCATCACGGGGTATATTGAGTATAATACAGACCTCTTCGATGCCAGCACCGCCGTAAGAATGTGCCAGCATTTTCATGTTTTGCTTGAAAAAATCGTTGCCCAACCAGATATTCCGCTTTCAGAAATAACTTTACTCTCATCTGTTGAGCAGCGAACTATCCTCTATGATTGGAATACAACGCAAACTGCCTATGCTCAGGATAGTTGTCTACACCAGATATTTGAGGTGCGAGCAGAGGCCATGCCCGAAGCCATAGCCCTCATCTTTGGCAGTCAGCACATGAGTTATGGGGAACTTAATCGGCGAGCCAATCAACTAGCTCACTACTTGCAAGATCAGGGAGTTGGCCCGGATGTGCTTGTTGGGCTTTGTCTCGAACGCTCAGTCGAGATGATTGTAGCTGTGCTAGCTATTCTCAAAGCCGGGGGGCTTATGTGCCCCTTGACCCTCAATATCCGCCAGAGCGACTACAGTTCATTATGCAAGATACCGCTCTAAAAAACCTGATAACTACAGTTCCCCTAAGAGAGCGCATGACCTGGGCCGCGCCAGCCAGGTTTATGTGTCTTGACCAATTGCCAGAGCTCTCCCAGCAGCAGGATTGCAATCCCAAGAGCCACACATACAGCGAGAATCTCGCATATATAATTTATACCTCGGGTTCTACTGGCTATCCCAAGGGTGCTATGCTTGCGCATAAAGGGGTTGTCAACTTGATCTGGGCACAAGTCAATATCTTTCAGCAGCAGCCTGCATCGCGTATACTGCAGTTTTCGTCGTTGAACTTCGATGCCTCTCTCTTTGAAATTGTCATGGCCTGGGGCGCTGGAACCATTCTGCATTTAGCCGAACAGGAGGTTTTTCGTTCGGGTCCCGAACTGATTTCCCTGCTCTATGAACAGGCGATTACGACCCTTACGATTCCGCCCTCAATCCTATCCGCTTTGTCATTTGACGTGCCTCCAGCCCATTTGCAGACATTGATCTGCGCAGGAGAGCCCTGTCCTGCATCTCTTGTTGCTACCTGGGCTGAAGGACGACATATGTTTAACGCCTATGGCCCTACGGAAACGACGGTATGGGCGTCTGTCCAACCATGCCTGGATATACAAACGCCCCCACCTATTGGGCATCCCATCGCCAATGTCAAGCTATATGTGCTGGACCCATGTTTACAACCTGTCCCCGTAGGGGTTCCAGGCGAACTTTATATTGGCGGAGCAGGACTTGCGCGTGGCTATTTCAATCGTCCGGCTATGACCGCTGAACGCTTTATTCCACATCCTTTCAGTACAGAACCAGGGGAGAGGCTCTACAAAACAGGAGATATCGTCAGCTATCTCGATTCTGGAGCCATAGAATATATTGGACGGAATGATGAACAAATCAAACTAAGAGGATTTCGGGTCGAACTGGGTGAAATAGATGCAACCTTGCGACGTCATCCCGCGATTCGTGATTGTGCACTGCTTGTAAGAGAAGATGAACCTGGAAATAAGAGGCTAGTTGCTTATGTAGTAATGCAGCCAGCCAGCACCTTTTCGCCAGGCGAGTTACGTGTCTTTCTGGAGGAACACCTGCCTGGCCACATGATACCTTCTTTCTATGTCCCTCTTGTTGATCTTCCCTTATCGCCAAATGGCAAGCTTGATCGGCGTTCCTTGCCTGTGCCTGAACAAAGCGAGACAACAAGGAGCAATACATATGTTGCTCCTACAGGCTTCGTTGAGAAGTTGCTAGCAGATATATGGAGCAACGTGTTGAAGGTCGAGCGTATTGGAATCTATGAGCATTTCTTTGAATTGGGCGGAGATTCTATTCTGGCTATTAGCGTCTGTAATCAGGCCAGGCAGGCTGGTTTAAAAATAACGCCCAGGCAGCTCTTCCGCTACCCAACTATCGCAGCGCTCGCTTTTCATGCCTTTAGCGCAACAGGTGGATCTACCCAGGCAGAGCAGGGATTCATCCTGGGTGAGGCCCCTTTGACGCCTATTCAAAGCTGGTTCTTTGCCCAGCAGCTTCCCAACCCTCATCACTGGAACATGGCCTGGCTCTTACAATTGAAGGAAAAGCTTTCGCCCGCCATACTGGAAAAAGCGCTAGGCTTCTTGCTCCAGCAGCATGATGCTCTGCGGCTACGCTTCTTTAGAGATGGGCAGCGGGATTGGCAGCAAAAGTTTGTGCCTCCCGATGCATTGGTACCATTCACGCTTGTTGATCTCGCAGCGCTTCCAGAGGCAGAACAATCTTTAACTATGGAGAGCATTATTGCTCGGCTGCAAACCAGCTTGCATCTTACATGTGGACCATTGATACGGGCAACTCTCTTTACTCTGGGACCTCAACGGTTAACATATCTTTTTCTTGTTGCGCATCATCTCGTCGTCGATGCTGTCTCCTGGCACATTCTGTTAGAAGATTTGCAGAAAGCATATAGACAATTTGCGCAAGGAAAGCCACTTTACCTGATGAAGACCGCATCGTTTAAACAATGGGCTTCTCTATTACATGAATATGTTCAGTCACAAGCAGCACAAGAGGAACTAGATTATTGGTTAGCTTATGCGCAAGAAACTGTTCCCCGCTTGCCGGCAGATTATAGTCATGGCCTCAATCTCGAAGCTACCGCTGCAGACGTTCTTGTACACCTTGATGGGCAAGAAACACGAATGCTCCTTCGAGAAATGCCCATTGTCTTCCAGGCACAGGTAACTGATATACTGCTGACGGCCCTGGCCTTAGCTGTAAAGCAGTGGACTGGTCAATCAAAAGTAGCCATAGATCTAGAAGGGCACGGGCGCGAAGAAATCAGAGAAGGGATTGATCTGACTCGAACGGTTGGCTGGTTTACGACACTCACTCCGCTTGTTCTCGATCTGGTTCAGGCGCAGGAGCCGGAAATGGGATTGCAGATCGTCAAAAAATATCTGCAACGCCTTCCTGAGAAAGGGATTGGCTATGGAGTTTTACGCTTTCTATCAGCAGAAAAGGAAGTTCGTGAGCGGCTAAAAGCCTTGTCTCAAGCCGAGATAAGCTTTAACTATCTGGGGAGCCAGGAACTAGAGGAAACTGATCTTTGGAGACCGATGCAGACATTTTGTGGACCTTATCATAGTCAGCAGGGGATGCGCCCTTACCTCATCGAAGTGAACTGCTTTATGCATGAAGGCAAGCTTTCCACGCAGTGGACGTACAGCAGTACTATCTACAATCAAACAACAATTGCACAGTTAGCTCAAGAATTTCAACGGATACTGCGCTCCCTGCTTCAACCAGATCAGGTGATCCAAGCCAGCACCCCGACCCCTGCGCAATTTCCGAAGGCTCGTACCAGCCAGAAAGATCTTATCAAAGTCCTTTCAAAAGTCAAGAATTTCGTCGGAGATGAGGTGTGAAATGCAGGCAAGTAACGTTGAAGATATCTATGAGCTTTCGCCAATGCAACAGGGAATACTCTATCACACTCTCTATGCACAGAAAGCGAGCATCTATGTCGTGCAATTTTGCTACCGCTTACACGGTGAGCTAGATACTTTTCAGTTCAAATTGGCATGGAGAAAGATAGTAGAGAGGCATGCTATCCTACGAACTTCTATCTACTGGAAGGAACTAGATAAGCCGTTGCAAGTCGTCCGGCTCCGAGTTAGCCTTCCCTGGGAAGAAGAAGACTGGAGATTTCTATCTTCGGCCGAGCAGCAAACGCATCTGCAAGCTTTGCTGCAACAAGATCAAACTTGCCGCTTTGACCTCACCCAGGCTCCCTTAATGCGCTTTAAACTAGTAAGGACAGCCAATGAGGCTTATTATTTCGTATGGTGCAGCCATCATATTATTCTCGATGGTTGGTCGGCCGCGTTGGTAATGGGAGAAGTATGGGAGACTTACCATGCAGCTCTGCAGATGCGCATAGCTCACCTACCAAGCGTAAGGCCCTATGGGGATTATATTGGCTGGCTACAACTCCGAGACGAAGCAGGCGCAGAAAGCTTCTGGCGACGGTTCCTAAAAAGGTTTCAAGTGCCTACGCCACTGCCTATCGAGCATATTGAGGATGCAGCGGGAGGAGAAAGGAGTCAGGGTGGTGCAGAAGAGGTACATCTCTCAGCATCAGATAGCGCTACATTGTATGCTTTTGCGAAAAGGAACCACATTACGTTGGGAACGCTTCTACAGGCAACCTGGGCCTTACTGCTCAGCCATTATAGCGGAGAAAGGGATGTTGTCTTTGGTCTTGTCTCTTCTGGACGCCCACTAACCTTAGCAGGCTCCGAGGCAATGGTCGGGCTATTTATCAACACGCTTCCCTTGCGCGTGCAGATTGATCCTGACACTACGGCGCTTTTATGGCTTAAACAGCTTCAGGAGCGAGTAGGTGAGATGCTCCAATATGAGTATGCTTCTCTTGTACAGATCCAAAATTGGAGCGAGGTGCCACGAGGACAATCGCTCTTTCAGAGTATTCTCGTCATTGAGAATTATCCTAAAGAGAGCGGATGGAATCAGACAGATGCTCTGAGCATCGAAACGCTTCAAACTGCTGAACAAACCAACTATCCACTTACGGCGATTGGCATAGCAGATCAGCAGATCACGCTAGAAATTAAATATGATCGAGCGCGTTTTGAGCGGCTTGCGATCAAACGTATGCTTGGTCACTGGCAGACACTCCTCACGCATTTGATTGATAATGTCGATCAGCATCCACTCGAAGTGGCATTATTAACCGAAGCGGAACGCCTCCAGATCATCGAAGAATGGAATCGTACGAGCATTGACTATCCACAAGCACTCTGTCTACACCATCTTTTTGAGAGCCAGGCCCTGCGTTCTCCCGACAGCATTGCTCTTGTATATAAAGAAGAACATATCAGTTATCAAGCACTGAACGAGCGCGCCGATTACCTGGCGAACGTTCTCACGAAGGAGGGAGCGGGTCCAGAGACGCTGATCGGAGTTTACCTGGGTCGCTCTTCAGAACTTATAATTGCTCTATTGGCAATCCTGAAAGCTGGCGCAGCCTATCTTCCCCTCGATCCAACATACCCACAAAAGCGATTGAGCTTTATGCTAGCCGATGCCCATGTCTCAATGGTCTTGACACAGGAACGTTATTGCGCGTCGTTGCCTACAGGAAGCTTTAGGATCATCTGCTTGGAGAGAGAATGGGGAAAGGCGGTAGGAGCGCTCTGCACGCCTCAGCCGGCTTTGTCTGGAGAAAATGCTGCCTATGTGATCTACACCTCAGGCTCGACAGGCCAACCTAAAGGCGTGGTAGTTCCTCATCGTTCCTTAGTTCACCATACATTCGCGATCAATGAAAAGTATGCGCTGGGACCTGGCGATCGCGTTCTACAGTTTGCTTCCATTAGCTTCGATGTGGCGGCGGAAGAAATCTTCGCTACTTTGAGCAAAGGGGCTACTCTGATATTGAAGCCTGAGCAAGAAACGAGTCAACTGCAAGATTTTCTTATCTGGGTACAGCGTTTGAGGTTAACGGTTCTTAATCTGCCCACACCTTACTGGCATGAATGGATGAGGGCGGTTGAGAGCGGCACCAGGCTGCTCCCCCAGGCGCTACGCCTGGTGGTTGTAGGAAGCGATACAACTCTAACGAAGCCACTTACCACCTGGCAACAATATACGCAGGGAAGGATTCGCCTCTTTCACGCATATGGCACGACCGAGACAACCATTACGGCGACTATTTATGATCTGCAAAACAAGGAGCCCTCGCTCGCTTCTCCTACTATCCCGATTGGCCGTCCCATAGCAAATACATCCATCTACATTCTTGATAATCTGCTCCATCCGGTACCTCAAGGAATTTTGAGGGAGCTCTATATTGGCGGCCTGGGGGTTGCACAATGCTATCTCAACCGACCCGAGCTCACAGCAGAGAACTTCATACCTGACCCGTTTGGACAGAGGAACGGAGCTCTACTTTACAGGACAGGAGATCAGGCCCGTTATCTTGCCGATGGCGTGATTGAATTCCTGGGACGCCGTGATAGTCAGGTGAAGCTACGGGGATATCGCGTTGAGCCGGGAGAGGTAGAGGTCGCGCTTAATCAACATTCTCTTGTACGATCTGCAGCGGTGGTAGCCCAGGAAGAATCTTCTGGACATCGAAGCCTTGCTGCCTACGTTGTGCCTGACACTTCAGTTCAGTGCGACCCTTCTTCTGCTGAGGCGCTTGAGTTCAGCTTGCAGCTGCGTCGCTATCTGCAAGAGAAACTTCCGTCGTATATGCTTCCCGCTTCGATCAATTTACAACGCAGGCTGCCACTCACAACTAATGGCAAGATTGATCGCAAGGCCTTAGTCGCCTATCCACGGCTACCACCACAAACAGCATCCACAGAATACATTGCACCGAGTACGCCCCTTGAGCGTTTAAGTGCCAGCATCTGGCAAGAAATTTTGGGCGTTGAGAAGATAGGCATCAACGATAACTTTTTTGAATTGGGAGGGCACTCGCTTCTCATCATGCAATTTCATAGTAAGCTTCAACAAGCGCTTAACAGGGAAGTATCCCTGATTGACTTCTTCAGGAATCCAACCATTCGCGCTCTCACAGCTTCTTTAGAGCAAAAACAAGAGATACTGCGAGAGGTAGAGCAGGCAGGCGAGCAGGAGGAAAGAATCAGCCGTGGGAAGGGTCGTCTCCGGCAAAGGATGGAAAACCGACGCCGACCCGTGGAAAGGTAAGGAAACTTGTATGTCTACTGATGCAGCGTATCAAAATGAAGATTTAGCAATTGCTATTATTGGGATGGCAGGTCGCTTTCCTCAAGCCAACACGCTGGCACAGTTCTGGCAAAATTTACAGGAAGGTCGAGAAACCATCAGGTTTTTTCCCGATGAGGAATTGTTAGCAAACGGTGTTGATCCGCGTGTGTTGTGCAATCCTCAATATGTAAAAGCCAGGCACATTCTGGAAGATATAGACCTGTTTGACGCAGCATTTTTTGGGTATTCTAGCCGTGAAGCTGAGATCATAGACCCTCAACACCGGCTCTTTCTTGAATGTGCCTGGGAAGCGCTAGAGAATGCCGGCTATGATCCTCAGACGTTTAAAGGGCCGATAGGAATCTACGCAGGGGGGGCATTAATGAGTATCTCTGGAAGAATGTCTATCCCAATCGAGAACGGCTTAGTGCGCTCAGTGATTATCAGATCGTACTTGGCGCGGACAAGGACTATTTAGCAACGCGTGTTTCCTATAAACTTAACTTGCGAGGGCCCGCTCTCAATATCCAGACCGCGTGTTCTAGTTCTCTTGTTGCCGTGCACCTGGCAAGTCAAGGATTGTTAAATGGCGAGTGTGATATGGCACTGGCAGGGGGGGTCAGCCTGGATGTAGATCCACAGGTTGGCTATATGTACCAGGAGGGAGGCATACAATCCCCAGATGGACACTGCCGGGCTTTTGATGCAAAGGCTCAGGGCGCAGTCAGCGGTAGCGGCGTTGGCATCGTGGTGCTTAAAAGGCTCAGCGAAGCATTGGAAGATGGAGATTATATCTACGCCATAATTAAAGGGTCGGCAATCAACAACGATGGAGCAGAGAAAGTAAGCTTTACGGCTCCAGGGGTAAATGGGCAAGCGCAGGTGATCAGATCTGCCCACCTTGTTGCAGGTATTGATCCAACTTCGGTCTCTTACATCGAGGCCCATGGAACTGGAACCCCTCTTGGCGACCCGATTGAAATAGCTGCGCTAACTGAGGCTTTTTCTCACGGTACAACTGATAAAAGCTTTTGTGCCATCGGCTCAGTGAAAACAAATATTGGACATCTCGACGCTGCAGCAGGGATAGCAGGCTTGATCAAAGCAACGTTAGCACTGAAATACCGCAAGATTCCCCCAAGCCTGCATTATGAAACTCCCAATCCCAAAATAAATTTTGCTGACAGCCCTTTCTATGTCAACACCCAGCTCAAAGAGTGGGGGAGCGATAAACTTCCCAGGCGGGCCGGCGTAAGCTCTTTTGGTATAGGAGGGACAAATGCACACATTGTTCTGGAAGAGGCTCCAGCGCAGACAGCGTTTGAGCGTCAGGTCCCCTGGCATCTTTTAGTGCTTTCGGCCAAAACTGATTCTGCGCTGGAGAAGATGACGGATAACCTTGCCAGCGACCTGCAAAGATTACCTGATTCTGATCTTGCCGATATTGCCTATACATTGCAAGTAGGACGTCAACATTTCAATCATCGGCGTATTCTTGTCTGCTCTCGTTCAGATAATGCTATACAGGCTCTAGAAACAAGGGATAAGCAAAGAATATTTACCAACGTAACATACCTAAGAGAGCGCCCGGTGTGTTTCCTCTTTCCCGGCCAGGGTGCCCAATATGTCTATATGGCAGAGGATCTCTACAGAGACGAACCGTCCTTCCGTCAAACGGTTGACCATTGTTGCGACTTACTTTATCCACACTTAGGAAGAGATCTACGTGATATCCTTTATCCTGCGCAGCGTGCGTCGGAGCGAGATGCGCAACTGTTGCGTCAAACGGCAATTACTCAACCGGCTCTCTTTGTCATAGAGTATGCGCTCAGTCAGTTGTGGATGAAGTGGGGAGTCCAGCCAGCAGCGATGCTAGGCCATAGTATAGGAGAATATATCGCTGCATGCCTGGCCGGCGTCTTTTCTCTAGAAGATGGATTAAAAATTGTGGCCGAACGCGGAAAGCTCATACAATCATTGCCAGGGGGAGCAATGATGGCTATCACTCTTCCCGAGGCTGCCATTCTTCCGCTGCTGGATCAAGAGCTATCCTTAGCAGCTATTAATAGTTCTTCACGCTGTGTTGTGGCTGGACCAATCGATGCAGTTGAAGCTTTGAAACGAACTTTGCAGCAGCAGGGCATTGCCCATCAAATGTTATCTACCTCTCACGCTTTTCACTCTGTCATGATGGAGCCAATCCTTGAAGAATTTACTAGCATTGTTGGCGCTATTCAATTGCAAAAGCCTCGCATTCCTTATATTTCAAATGTGACAGGAACCTGGATTACGGAAGGAGAGGCTACTGACCCGGCTTACTGGGGCAGGCATTTGCGAGAAACAGTACGCTTTTCCCAGGGTTGCGAGACATTATTGCGCGAGACTGAAGGGTTGGTCCTCGAAGTAGGGCCTGGTTGTACTCTCAGTTCACTCGTCCACCGAGCTTTGCCGAAGACACCCCGGCACACGATACTCTCCTCTCTGGACCATCGCCAGTATCGATCCGACACACAGGCACTTTTGTATGCGCTGGGTCAACTCTGGCTAGAGGGTGGAAATGTTGTATGGGAACGCCTTTATGCTAGCAAAGAACGATGCCGTGTACCCCTCTCAACCTATCAATTTGAGCGTAAACGCTACTGGCTCTCTACCCCTGGGTCTTCAGTAGCTCTGTCGCCACAAAAAACCAGGGGAGATGAGCAGGAGGCAGCAATGTCTGAAATTTCGATGCCTTCGGGGCTATCTCAGCGCGGAGAACAAATCGCCGCTCTTTTACGGACAGATTTTAGCCAGTTGCTAGGAGAAGATAGCGAAAATATTGATTCAACGACAACCTTCCTTGAAATGGGAGCAGATTCTCTTTCCCTTCTACAGGCAAGCCAGATGATTCAGAATAGATTCGGTTTCGGCATCCCGTTTCGTCTTCTCCTGGAAGAGTACTCAACTATTCATAAGCTGGCAGCCCTTATCGAGCAGAACATATCTTCCGAACAGTTGTCTGCGCTCCTTCCTTCAACTGAAGTGCCCATTTCGGATGTTCAGCAGTCTACCACAAGTCCGGTTTCTACTCATGATGACGCTGAGTATGGTCTCTACTCTATTAAGGAGGGTCGTTCCCAGGCAACCAATGGAGCAGCCGCTCCTGCTGTTACTGCGAACGATATCGGGCAGCTTATGCAGCAACAGCTTCAGCTAGTTTCGCAAGTCATAGAAAAACAGCTAGCGTTGCTCCGTGCGGCGCCAGAAGCTACTCCCGGGATGGAGACTTCACAACCTGAAAATGTTCATGCTTCCCTGATGGCCCAGCCAGTTTCTCTCCCTTCTAATAAGGAGGTGCCCAGACCATTTATCCCTTATCAGCCGGTAAGAAGCAGGCTCAATGCTGAGTTGACATCTCGCCAGCAGACATATCTGGAGCGCTTTATTCAACGCTACACGCTGCGAACCCGGGGCTCAAAACAGTACGCTAGCGATTATCGTCCTTTTCTCGCTGATAGTCGCTGGGTAAAGGGCTTCCGTCTGGCCTTAAAAGAGCTGGTCTATCCGCTGGTGGTAAGCTCTGCCCATGGAGCGCGTATATGGGATGTTGATGGGAATGAATATATAGACACAGCAATGGGTTACGGTTCTTTGTTGTTTGGGCATTCACCATCGTTTATTGAAGAGATTGTAGAACAACAACTCAAGCGAGGTATGCGCATTGGCATCGAAACCGATCAAACTGGAATTGCTGCACGTTTGCTTTGCCAGATCACTGGTAACGAACGGGCTACCTTCTGCAACTCTGGAACAGAGGCTGTCATGATAGCGTTGCGCCTGGTGCGAGCTGCAACCGGGCGCCAAAAAATCGCATTGTTTGCAGGCTCGTATCACGGCACCTTTGATGGCATTCTGGTAATTCCCGGGGAGAATAAGCAAGGCCAGATGCTGGCACTACCAATGGCTCCAGGTATTCCACCTAACATGGTTGAGGATGTCATTATTCTGCGTTTCGGTGATGCTCAAGCGTTGAATGTGGTAAGAAGCCACGCGCATGAACTGGCGGCCGTTCTCGTTGAGCCACTGCAAAGCCGCAGGCCTGATCTCGTTCTGCCAGAGTTTTTGCGAGAGCTCAGGCTGCTTACAGAAGAGCACGGCATTGCTCTCATCTTTGATGAGGTTGTGACTGGCTTTCGCGTGCATCCACGCGGCATTCAAGGCCTGGTAGGTATCCAGGCTGATATTACCACGTATGGCAAAGCGTTGGGCGGAGGATTGCCTGTTGCCGCTATTGCTGGCAAAGCAGCCTATATGGACACTATTGATGGGGGGCAATGGAGTTACGGTGATGCATCTTTGCCAGAGGCAAGAGAAACTTTTGTCGCAGGCACTTATTTCAAACATCCACTGATAATGCCTGTTGTTTGCGCTATCTTAAAGCGAGTCGAGGAAAGCAATAATGTATTGGAAACGCGTACCTCTGCTCTAGTAGAGCGTGTAAATCTCATCTGCGAACAGCGCCAGGCTCCACTCAAACTTGTACATTTTTCTTCGCTTTTCCGTTTCGTATTTGCGCAGGAAGTTCCTGCGCTGGCTGAAGAGGTCTTTTTCTATCACATGATAGAGAAGGGGATTTATATCTGGGAAGGGCGCAACTGTTTTCTATCAACCGCCCATACTGAAAGCGATATCGAACAGATCTGCCTGGCCGTTGCTAGTAGTATTGCCGAGATGCAGGAGGGAGGTTTTTTCCCTGAGCAGCCCAATTCAACTCCGCCTCGGGGGAACGAGCCTCACAAGACAGAAGTTCAGCATTTTCCGCTTTCGGATGCCCAGCAGGAAGTCTGGGTGATGTCTCAAATGGGAGAAGAGGTATCGAGTGCTTATAACGAAGCGCTTGTTGTGCATTTGTATGGTCCTCTCCAGGAAGAAGCTATGCAGGTTGCTCTGCAAGAGTTAGTCAATCGTCACGAGTCCCTGCGAGCCACTTTTAGTCCTTCTGGTGACTACCAATGTATCTTTGCTACCCGAAAGCTGGATTTTGAGGTGCTTGAATTTTCTGCACTCGAACAGAACCAGCAGGATGAGCGGATTGCAAGCTGGCTCGCAGAAGCACGGCAGCAGCCCTTTGATCTGGTGCATGGACCTTTATTCCGCGCCGGGATGATCAGGCTGGAGAGGCATCATTCTTTGCTTGTCCTGCTTTATCACCATCTTGTTGTCGATGGCTGGTCCTGTGGCATAATTTTGCAAGAACTAGGCGAGCTCTATACTGCTGCTTGCCATCATTCCGCACCTGACTTACCAGAGGCCATGCAATATAGCGATTATGTGCGTTGGCTTGCGGCATTAGAGCAAAACGGGGAAATAGCCCGAGCGGAAACCTACTGGTTGAAGCAATTCCCTGAAGGTATACCTGTGACGGAACTTCCCCTTGACCAGCCTCGACCAGCATTTAAGACCTATACTGGAAAGCGCGTAAAAAGCAATCTGGATTCGGAACTAGTTTCGCGACTAGAAAAATTAGGGAGACAAAACGGATGTACGCTTTTCAGCGTACTCCTGGCAGGATTTCAGGTCTTTTTACATCAACTGACAAAACAGCACGACATTGTAGTAGGTGTTCCAGGCGCAGGGCAATCGACCGCTGGAGGCCAACATCTCGTGGGCCATTGTGTCAATCTTTTGCCGATACATAGCCATCTTGAGCGAGGAGTGCGCTTCGTTCAATATCTAGCTCAGGTAAAGCAAACGCTACTTGATGCTTATGACCACCAGGCCTATTCGCTATTTCGCTTGATGAGGCGGCTCAAGTTGGCTCGTGATGCAAGCCGACCATCCTTGATTAGCGCGACTTTTAATCTCGACGTTCTGGAAGAGCCGACTTTCCCAGGTCTACAGGCGAAGATTGATAAAGCATTGGGCAGTGCAGTAACCGCCAAGTTTGAGATGGATCTGAATGTTGTCAAACAAGGAAAGGAATTTGAGCTGAATTGTGACTATAATGCTGATCTTTTTGCCGAGAAAACGATCAAGTCCTGGCTCCAACAATTCCTGCATGTATTGACGATAATCACTTCTAATCCTGAGCTTCTTATCGATGACATTCGCATCGCGGTAAGTGATTCAAGCTCTTCGCCAGCACTTCTGAGTGAAGAGGAGCGAGAGCGGGTGCTGTGGGAGTGGAACCAGACGCAGCGGCCCTACCCGCAGCACGAGAGCCTGGCCTCCCTTTTCGCCCAGCAGGTGGCCCGGGCGCCAGAGCGTATCGGGTTGGTCTGGCACGAGGAGCACGTGACCTATGCCTGCCTGCAGCAGCAAGCCCAGCAGCTGGCGGCTCATCTGCGTGATGAGGGAGTGGGGGCCGAGGAGGTGGTGAGCTTGTATCTGCCTCGCGGTCCCCACCTGCTGCTGGGAGTGCTGGCGGTGGTGCATGCCGGGGCTGCTTACTTGCCTCTGGAGCCGAGCTATCCAGCTGAGCGGGTACGCTTCATGCTCCAGGATGCGCGACCGCGCTTGCTGCTCACCCTTTCCTCTCTGCGCTCCCAATTGCCGCAGGTACCAGGGCTAGGTGTGCTCTGCCTGGATGCTTTGGAGGCTGAGCCAGCGCCAGCGGAGTCGTTTCCTCAACCAGCCGCTGCCCATAGCCAGCAACTGGCCTATGTGCTTTACACCTCGGGCTCGACCGGAGCGCCCAAGGGCATCAGCGTTCCTCTGCAGGCGGTGAGCCGGCTGGTCTGCAATCCCGACTATGTGCGCCTCGATGCCCACAGTTGGGTGGGGCAAGCCTCGACCCTCTCCTTTGATGCGGCGACCTTTGAGCTGTGGGGGGCCTGGCTCAATGGGGGACGGGTGATCGGGATCGCCCGCGAGAGCCTGCTGGCGCCTGAGCAGTTGCAGGAAGAGCTAGAGCAGCAGGCGGTCTCGGTGCTCTTTGTGACCACGGCGTTGCTGCATCAACTGCTGGCCACCCACCCGCGCACCCTGGGAAGCGTTTCTACTCTGCTCTTTGGCGGGGAGCGTGCTGATCCGGCCTGGATCCGGCTGGCCCGCGAGGTGCAGGGAAAGGGGAAATTGGTGCATGTGTATGGTCCAACGGAGAACACGACCTTTAGCACGTTCTCCGAGGTTGCGCAGGTGCCTGAGGACGCTCAGACGGTGCCGATTGGCAGGCCGATTGCCAATTCGAGCGCCTATGTGCTTGATGGCCACCTACAGCCGCTGGCCAGAGGAGAGATAGGGGAGCTCTATGTGGGAGGTGATGGGCTGGCACGAGGATATGTGCAGCGAGCTGAGCTGACGGCCGAACGCTTTGTACCCCATCCCTTCTCAGAGGAACCAGGGACCCGGCTCTATCGCACGGGAGATCTGGTGCGCTGGGGAGAGGGGGAGAGCTGGAGTTTGTGGGGAGGGCAGACCAGCAGGTCAAGCTGCATGGCTATCGCATCGAGCTGGAGGAGATCGAGCAGGTGCTCAAGAGGCAGGTGGGTGTGCAACAGGCGGTGGTGCTCTTGCAGGAAAGCTCCTCGACGCACAAGCAGTTGCAGGCCTACCTGGTGCCCGAGCCGGGACACGCCCTCTCACTAGAGCAGGTGCGAGAGGCGCTGGGTCGGCAGCTGCCCAGCTATATGCAGCTGGCCGGCTATCGGCTACTGCCGCGGCTGCCCTTAACGGCCAATGGCAAACTGGATCGGCGCGCCTTGCTGGCTGAGGGCGGGCAGGCAGAGGAAGCAAGGAGGGAGGAGCAGAGGGAGTATGTGGCTCCGCGCACGCAAGAAGAGCGGAGCTTAGCGCATATCTGGGAGCAAGTGTTACGGGTGCCGCGGGTGGGAGTGCAGGACAACTACTTTGAGCTGGGAGGGGACTCCATCCTTGGCATCAGCATCATCGCTCGCGCCAATCAGGCAAACTTCTCCTTCACACTGAAGGATCTTTTTGAACATCAGACAATTGCTGCCTTAATGCTCGCGAGGGAAGGAGAGCATTCTGCCGAATCGGTCAAGTTGGAAGCAACGGGGAGTACCTCAACTCAGAATATCTCAGTGGAACTGAGTTCTGAGGACATGACGAATCTCATGTCAGAGTTGAGTGAAACAAAGGAGTAGAGCACAAATGCAAGAGAAAGCCTTGGAGAAGGTATATCCTCTTTCGCCTATGCAACTAGGGATGCTATTTCACAGCTTGTATGCCCCTACCTCCGGTATCTATGTTTTACAGTGGAGCTGGATATTTCGGGCGGATCTTGATGTCATAGCCTTTAAACGAGCCTGGCAGCATGTCATTGATCGGCATGCCATTTTGCGTACAGCCTTTGTCTGGAAAAAAGTGGAGAAGCCTTTGCAGGTTGTGCAAAAACAGGTACCTCTGCCCTGGCACGAGTGCGATTGGCGAATGATTGCTGCCCATGAGCAACAACAGAAACTTACAGCCCTTTTGCAGGCTGAACGCGAGCAAGGATTTGAGCCGGCGCACGCCCCGCTTATGCATCTCAGCCTTATCCGTCTCGATGAAACAACCTATCATTTTACCTGGAGTTTTCACCATCTGCTCCTTGATGGCTGGTCTAGCTCCCACGTACTTGAAGAAGTTTTTGCTTACTATGATGCTTTCAAACGGCAACGTGAACTCGATTTGCCATTGCCTCGTCCCTATAATGAATATATTGCCTGGCTGCAAAAGCAGGACATGCAGGCAGCAGAGAACTTCTGGAGAAGCTATCTCGACGGATTTGATATACCAACTCCCCTGGTCCTGAGGAAATTGGGAACAGCCAGCCAGCCAGCCAATCAGCATGTCCAGGAAGTGTATCTGTCCGAGGAAATAACTACAAAACTTCGTCAAGTAGCTCGCCGTGGGCGCTTAACTGTAAACACACTGATACAGGGAGCCTGGGCACTTCTCTTGAGCCGCTACAGTGGCAAAGACGATGTTGTTTTTGGCGTTGTCAGCTCGGGGCGCCCTGCAACATTAGCAGGTATTGAGGCAATGATCGGTCTCTTTATTAATACCCTGCCTTTACGTGTATTTATTGAGCATCATTGTCCCTTGCTCGACTGGTTACAAGAACTACAGACTGGCTATATTCAAGCACAGCAATACGAATATACTCCGCTGACACAGATTCAAAGCTGGAGCAAGATACCGGCAGGCAAGCCGTTATTTGAGAGCCTGCTTGGCTTTGAAAATTTTCCAGAGACGCTTGCTATTTCTGGACAAGAACAACCGTTGGAGATGAACAGCCATAACTTACGTTCTTTCGCGGGAACAAATTACCCGCTCTGCATAGTGGTATTACCGGGCAAAAAGCTTTGTCTGCAAATCATCTATGACACTGGGTGTTTTACAGCTACCAAAATCCATAGTATTTTAAATCATTTGCAAACGCTTCTGGAGAGCTTTGCAGACTGTCAGGATCGAGATTTTCGTCTATCTGATCTTCCCTTGCTTCCTGCGGCAGTTCAGGAGCAGGTACTGACACATTGGAATAGCACTGCCAGGCCTTATCCAAAGGAAAGCAATCTGCCCAGGCTATTCGAGACAAAGGCGGAAGATTGCCCTGATGTCATAGCCCTAGATCAGGGAGGAGTGCAGGTAAGCTATTCTGAGCTTAATCGTCGCGCTAATCAGCTAGCTCATCTCCTTCGCCAGAATAGTGCTCTTGAAGAGAAGCTGATAGGCGTCTATATGGAACGCTCTATCGATCTTATAGTAGCTATCCTGGCAATTCTGAAAGCTGGCGCGGCTTATCTCCCCCTGGATCTTCAGTATCCGCAGCAGAGGCTAGCCTGGATGTTGAGCGACGCACACGCTCCCCTCCTTTTAACGCGGAAAGCACTCCAGGCCCGATTGCCTGATTTTACAGGAAAGATAATTTATCTGGATGCCGATTGGCCATCTATTGCTGTACAGCCAGCGCTGAATCTGGACCTTGCGCTTAGCAGTCAGCAGCTGGCCTATGTCATGTATACTTCAGGTTCCACGGGTCAGCCGAAAGGCGTAGCCGTAACTCAAAGAAATGTAGTGAGACTTGTCTGGCAACCAAACTATGTCAGGCTGGGAAAAGATGAAGTATTAGCGCTGCTGGCTCCCATCGCCTTTGATGCCTCAACTTTCGAGCTGTGGGGCGCTTTACTTAATGGAGGAAGGCTAGCGCTTTATGGAGAAGAGATACCTACCTTAGAAGGTATCAAGCAAGTCATTCGAGATCACGGCATTACAACACTCTGGTTAACCGCTGGCCTTTTCCATCAAATCGTTGAAGAGCATATAGAGGCAGTAGACGGAGTAAAACAAATCCTGGCAGGAGGAGATATATTAGGGGCAAAGCAGGTCGGGCGCGTGCTGGAACGAGGATGGGTAGATAGCTTAATCAATGGGTACGGACCCACTGAAGGGACAACTTTTAGCTGTTGTTATGGTATGACACGGCCGGAGCAAGTTTCCGATCCCATCCCTATCGGCCGGCCTATTACTAACTCGCAAGCCTATATTTTGGACGAGAGGCTCAACCCGACTCCCATTGGAGCGGCAGGAGAACTTTACATTGGAGGCGGTGGGCTGGCGCGGGGCTATCTCAACCGGCCGGAGTTGACAGCAGAGCGCTTTATTCCTCATCCCTGGAGTAAGAAAGCGGGTCAGCGCCTCTATAAAACTGACGATCAGGCATTATGGAGAGAAGACGGTGCTGTCGAATTCCTGGGCAGACGTGACCAGCAAGTAAAATTGCGCGGCTTCCGTATTGAACCAGGCGAAATTGAGGCCGTGCTAAGAGAACATCCTCTTATAAGCGATGCAGTAGTGGTTTTGCACACCACAGAAGCAGACAGTAAGATGCTAGTAGCATATCTTGTTTTCAGGCAAGGAAAATCTTGCTCGACAAATGAGCTGCAAAAATATCTGAAGGAATTCCTGCCAGCTTATATGGTGCCGTCCTCCTATATAGCGCTTGAAGGGCTTCCTTTGACCCCTAATGGCAAAGTTAATCGACGCGCGCTCCTTTCCCCGCAAAATGATCATACGATTAACAGGCAGGATTATGCAGAGCCATCTACCCCCGCTGAAGCACGTCTGACAGAAATCTGGCAGAAAGTGTTAAGGATCGAGCGTATTAGTGTCCATGACAACTTTTTTGAGTTGGGTGGGGATTCTATTCTGGGCATTACTATCCTGGCTAAAGTCAGGCAATCAGGCATGGAGATTAGTTTGAAGCAACTATTTGAGCATCCTACCATTTCCAGTTTAGCCGCGATGGTTGAGGCCAGGCCAGAGAATTCCGAAGAGCAAGCTGAGGTTCAGGAAGAGGCGCCGCTGACGCCGATCCAGCATTGGTTCTTTGAACAAGCCTTACCCCAGGCGCACTCCTGGAGCATGTCCTTGCTCTTGCGCTGCCAGCGTCGTCTTGCCTTCACCCCCTTGCAGCAAACCCTCACCCATCTGCTCAGCTTGCACGATGCCTTGCATCTCTGCTTCCCAGCCTCTGCCGGCCATCGCGCGCGTCCCCAGGAGCCGGTAGCTCCCTTGCCCTTCGTGCAGCTCGACCTCTCTTGCCTCGCGCGCGAGCAGCAAGCGAGCATCCTGCAGGAAGTGAGCGCAGGCCTGCGCGAGCGTCTGGATCTGGAGCGTGGTCCCCTGCTGGCGGCTGCCTTGTTCGAGCTGGGAGCGGGGCAGAGCCAACGTCTGCTGCTGCTGGCTCATCACCTGGTGAGCGATATCGTCTCCTGGCGCATCCTGCTCGCAGAGCTGGCGCAAGGCTATGCAGCTGCCGAAGTGGGCAAGGCTGTGGACCTGCCGGTCGAAGGGCTCAGCTGGCGGGGGTGGGCTCAGCAATTGGCGAGCTATGCCCAGAGCCCGGCTGTGCTTGGGCAACTGGCCTACTGGAGCGAGCAGCAGCAGCGCGCTGAGCAGGAGGAGATGGGCGTGCCGCTGGATTGGCCGGCAGGCGCCAATACCGAGGGGAGCAGTCGGACGCTGCAAGAGAGCCTGGAGCAGGAGAGCACGCAGGCCTTGCTCAGGGGAGTGCCCAAAGTGCTGGGGGTGCAGGTCAGCGAAGCGTTGTTGGCGGCTCTGGTTCTGGCTTTGGCGCCTTGGACAGGACGAGAGCAGGTGTGGGTGGATCTGGAGAGTCATGGACGCCAGAACTGGAAGCCCGAGCAGGATCTCACGCGCACGGTGGGATGGTTTACGGCGATAGCTCCTCTGCGCCTGGATCTAGAGGGGCAGGGAGATGTCGTGGAGCAGATCAGGGCGGTGGCTCGGCAACGGCAGCGGCTGCCAGGGGGAGGATGGAGTTATGGGCTCTTGCGCTTCCTGAGCCAGCATCCCCAGGCCCAGCGTCTGCGCCACATGCCCACTCCTGCCATCAGCTTTAATTATGCTGGACAATCTATTGAAACTTTGCCAGGCGAGTCCCTCTTTGAACTGGCAGAGGAGTCTACCGGCCCCGATTTTGGCCCTTACAATACAAGGGTGCATATTCTCGATGTCAGTTGCCTGGTACAGGAGGGGCAATTGCGAATGCAGTGGACGTATAGCCAGCAGCTGCACGCCCAGACAACGATCCAGCAGCTCAGCCAGCGTTACCTCTTCCATCTGCGCCGCTTCGCCGACTATTGTGCGCAGGCTTCCCCCGTCACCTCATCTCGCCAGCCGCTCTCAGCCCGGCAGTTGCAGGCGGTGCTGGAGCAAGTCACGTTTGAGAAAGGAGAAGCCTAGCCATGCAGCTTGACGATTTGGAAGCCATCTACGCCCTCTCGCCCATGCAAGCGGGCATGCTCTTTCACAGCCTCTATGCTCCCACTGCTCAGGTCTACCTGGTGCAGTACAACGCTCGGCTCCACGGGCCGCTGCAGCCGCAGCGCTGGCAGCAAGCCTGGCAGCAGGTCGTGCAACGGCACGCAGTCTTACGTACGGCCTTTGTCTGGCAGGGGATCGAGGAGCCGGTGCAGGTGGTAGGCAAGACCGTGCACCTGCCCTGGCGGCAGCTGGATGGGAGCCAGTGGTCGGCCCAGCACCTGGAGCAGGTGCTCAAGAGCGAGCGGGAGCAGGGCTTTGACTTGCGACGAGCGCCCTTGCTGCGTGGCTGCCTCATTCGTTTGGGTCCCCAGCGCTTTCACTTTGCCTGGACCTTTCATCACCTGCTTCTCGATGGCTGGTCTGCCTCCCTGATTTTTCAGGAAGTTTTCACGATTTATTCAGCCCTCACTCAAGGACAAGAGCTTTCATTACCACTTCCTCGGCAGTATTGCGACTATATCAATTGGCTACAAGAGCAAAATGAAGAGGGAGCTAAACAGTTCTGGCAAGCCTTCCTGGCAGGCTTTAAAGCTCCGACCAGGCTCCCATATATCGGCAAGTACGAGAAGTTTTCAGAGCAGCCTGTACACCTTGGGCAGGAGGAAGCGCATCTTTCTGTCGAGATGACAATTGCATTGCAACAAATGGCCCGCACGCACTCTTTGACACTCAATACTCTCATCCAGGGAGCCTGGGCACTTCTCTTGAGCCGCTATAGCGGTGAAGAAGAGGTTGTCTTTGGGGTAACTGTTTCAGGTCGGCCAATCGAGCTGGATGGGGTAGAGCAGATGGTCGGACTCTTTATTAATACCGTGCCTTTGCGGGTTCGTGTTGCTCCCATGTGCTCTTTGCTCTCCTGGCTACAAGAGATCCAGGGAAACTGGTTAGATCTGCATCAATATGAGCATAGTCCGCTGCTGCAGATTCAGGCGTGGAGTGAGCTTTCTCCTGGGGAAGCATTATTTGAGAGTATTTGTATTTTTGAAAATTATCCAGAAATTTCCTCATCGCCCTCTTCGTCAATGGACCTGGAAATAGAAAGTGCTCGCTCGTTCGCTATGACAAATTACCCGCTCTCCATTGTTATTGGTCCCGGGGAAAGTCTCCTTTTGCAGATTTCTTATAATAATAAGCTCTTTGATGCTCTAACTGTGCAATGCATGCTGGGGCACCTGCAGGCCTTGCTGCAAGGCTTCCTCGACCATAAGGGATCGAACAGACGCATTTTAGACATACCAATGATTACCGGGCGCGAACTACAACAACTGCAAATAGACTGGAATCAAACGGTCCGCTCCTATCCATTCAATCTTCCTTTCCAGCGGCTTTTTGAAGGCCAGGTCTTGCGTACTCCCGATGCAGTTGCGCTCGTTTGTGGCGATGAGCAGATTACTTATGAGGAGCTCAATCGGCGTGCTAATCAATTAGCGCATCACCTTCGCTTCATGGGGATTACTATAGAAGATACTGTGGGCATCTGTTTAGAACGTTCAGTAGCCATGTTGATAGGGTTGCTTGGCATTCTTAAAGCCGGAGGAGCTTATGTTCCAATGGAACCTTCTTATCCTGGTGAGCGATTAGCTTTTATTGCTAGGGATGCGCGGGTTTGTCTCCTATTGACGCAACAAAAATTGATCTCATGTATACCTAGAACTGAGGGTTTGAGTAAAGTCCTGTTGGATAGAGACTGGCCTATTATTGCGAAAAACAATGGCGAGAATCCCGGCCAGCAGATGCGGCCTGCTAATCTGGCCTATATACTCTATACTTCGGGATCTACTGGCAAACCGAAAGGTGTCATGATCCCGCATCAAGGCCTGGTGAACTATCTTTACTGGTGTGCAGATACCTATGATATGGCAAACGGGCATGGTTCTCTGGTCCATTCTCCGCTCGGGTTTGATCTTACCATCACCAGCTTATTTGCACCACTGTTGAAAGGTCAACGTGTGGTTCTGCTTCACGAAAGTGAAAGCATCGAAGCTTTCGAGGAAGTTTTGCGTCTGCAAGGAGAACTCAGCCTGCTCAAACTAACTCCTACCCACATGGATCTGCTGAGTAAATCCCTTATTTCCCGGCAAGCAGCTCAACAGATTCACACGCTTATTATCGGTGGAGAGGCCTTGCATAGTGAGCACGTTACTTTTTGGCAAAAGGAGGCTCCAGGTACCAGGCTAATTAACGAATATGGACCTACAGAGACAGTTGTTGGCTGCAGTATCTATGAAATTCCTCGCTATAGAAATGTTCAGGGAAGGATTCCGATTGGTCGGCCCATCGCTAATGTGCAGCTCTATGTGTTGGATAGGGATCTGCAGCTTGTGCCGGTGGGAGTCACAGGAGAGCTTTACATTGGAGGAGATGGTTTGGCGCGGGGTTATCTTCATCGCCCCGACATAACTGCTGAACGATTCCTTCCTAATCCTTTTAGCCAGGAGCCAGGAGCGCGATTGTATAAGACGGGAGACGTAGCACGTTACCTCGCGGATGGCAACCTTGAATACCTGGGTCGAAATGATGCGCAGATGAAACTACATGGCTTTCGTATAGAACCTGGAGAAATCGAGGGGATTCTGCAACGGCATCCTGCGATTTGCAGCAGCTTAGTGCTGTTGCATGAAGATCCCTCTGGTGAGAAACAGCTTGTCGCCTATCTGCTCTTCTCAGAGAAGAGGAAAGTTTCAATATCCGACCTACGCTCGTTTTTGGCGGCCCATTTGCCCGAATACATGATACCCACCTCCTACATCCCCTTGGATACGATACCGTTATCCCATAATGGGAAAATCGATTGGCAGGCGCTTCCTGCTCCCTCGCGTTCCTTTCAGAAAATCGAAGCGCAGTTTGTCGCGCCACGAGATGAATTAGAAGTATGTTTGACGAAAATATGGGAAGAAGTGCTAGCCGTACAACCTATAGGAGTGCAACACAACTTTTTTACCCTGGGAGGAAATTCATTGCACGCGATACGGCTTCTTGCTAGGATCCAACAACAAATTAGCCAGAAGCTTTCTCTTTCTCTAGTTTTTCAACATCCCACTATAGAGCAACTGGCTGCTATCATTCGGCAGCAGCGCGCTACTCCTGCACGCACTCCTCTCGTAGCCATCCAGCCACAAGGCTCAAAACTTCCTTTTTTTGCAGTACACCCTGGCAGTGGAGATGTGCTTTGCTATTACGATCTGAGCCGTCATCTGGGATTTGATCAACCATTCTACGCGCTAGAAGACCCTGATATAGAACAGAAAGAGTTTCCCTATCATTCACTTGAATTTATGGCCACGTGCTATATTGAGGCTATAAAAAGCGTCCAGCCAGAAGGGCCATACCTGCTAGGGGGATATTCGTTCGGGGGGCACGTTGCGTACGAAATGGCCCAGCAGTTACGGAGGGCAGGTCAGGATATCGCCTTTCTCGGTATCTTTGATACTGCCACGCCAGCTATTATGAGAGACCTGCCCCACGATGACGCCAGTAACATCATGACAGTTGTTTTAGAGGTTCTACGAGACGTCCCTAGAAAAAGTGCCGGCGAACTCTACTCCCACCTGCAAAACCTGGCTCCTGATGCACAATATGCCTTTGCCCTTGCTGAAATACAAAAGGCTGGTATTGAACTGCCTGATCCAGCGGCTCAATGGTTACGACAGCAGGCGCACATCTTAAAAACTCGGATGCAGGCAATTCATGCCTACTATCCTGTCTCCTATCCAGGTACTCTCACTCTTTTTCGATCTACTGAAATGGAGGAATTCGGAGATTTCAACCTGGATCTTTTGTTAAAGCCTGACCGGGGATGGAATGAACTTTCAGCGAAAGTGGAGATATATATGTTTTCCGGGTACCATGATACGATATTGCTTGAGCCGTGTGTGAGGAAACTGGCTGCGCAGTTAGGGCAATGTCTTCATAATGCTCAGCTAGCTTGCCGGGAGAAAACCTTATGAAGATA
Source organism: Ktedonosporobacter rubrisoli (assembly GCF_004208415.1). Taxonomy (GTDB): domain Bacteria; phylum Chloroflexota; class Ktedonobacteria; order Ktedonobacterales; family Ktedonobacteraceae; genus Ktedonosporobacter; species Ktedonosporobacter rubrisoli. The sequence continues at coordinate 3,360,366 of NZ_CP035758.1, forward strand.
TTTGCAGCCTTGCGTTCTCGTAACTTAATATTACTTTGGTCTGGGCAGCTAATCTCCCAACTTGGAGATCTGATTATCAAGATTGCGCTCCCTTTTTATATATACCAGCTTACCAGGTCAGCGCTGGATACAGGATTGATGTTTATCGTAGAAACAGTTCCCATTATTTTTCTGGGTTCACTGGCTGGCGTGCTGGTTGACCGCTGGGATAGGCGCTGGCTAATGATTATCGTAGATAGTCTGCGGGCAGTTCTTCTTCTCCTCCTCCTTTTTGTGCATTCTAGTGCTCTGCTCTGGCTGATCTACCTTGTTGCTTGTCTGCAGTCTTGCCTGACACTCTTTTTTGAACCGGCCTACAATGCCTTACTCCCCTCTCTCGTCTCAGATGAGGCACAACTTACTGCCGTCAACTCTCTTACCTCCTTAAGCGACTCTATCACCAGCCTGATCGGCCCATTAATTGGGGGAGTGCTTTTTGCTGCCTTTCATCTGACAGGGGTAGTAGTTTTGGATTGTATTTCATTCATGTTCTCCGCCTTTATGGTTTTGTTACTGATAATGCCTCGATCTGGGAGCAGGCAGCCATCAGTTGAGGAGGGTAGAGAGCTATGGCGGGAGTGGCTGGATGGTGTGAGTTTGATCAGGGGGAAACCTATCGTCAGCATGCTAGTCATTACCTCTGGCATCCTATTTTTATCTCAGGGTATTTTGAATGTGATTATTATAGCTTTTGTGCAAGGGACGCTTCACGGAGATGCCGCTGCCTATGGGCTATTGGTTACCATGCAAGGCGTTGGGACGTTGATAGGCTCTCTTGGTGCAATTTATGTGCGAGAGAGGATCAAACCTGCCTATCTTCTCAGTGGATGCCTGGGAATCGCTGGTGTTTGCTTATTGCTCTGGGCCAGCTTCCCATCCTTACTGCTGGGCTTCTGTCTGCTTCCCGCTATTGGTTTCTTTATTGTGACATTTTCTGTCATTGCTACGACTATGCTGCAAACCAGTGTGGTGAGCGAATTTAGGGGCCGTCTCTTTGGAGTCTTTAATGCGGTAAACGCAGTTATGCTATTGCTAGGGCTAATGATTGTGAGCTTTTTTGGTAACCTCCTGGGAGCGACAACCTTTCTTTTTATCGCTGCTCTTCTGATTATGGGGGTAAGTATCTTGCCCAGTAGTAGTGCAAAACATATGAAGACAGAGAAATTGAGTGAAAGTATATGAGTTATTTATAATATGTATTTACTTTGGAAAGCCTCTTAGCATGTTGTATAGTAATAACATGTTTTTCGTAGGAAGTTGTTTACTCGTTTCTGGAAGAAGGAGACCTTGTTCTATGGACAGAGAAGAAGAAGACAGCAGGATCTACAAAGTCGTCGTGAATCATGAGGAACAGTACTCCATCTGGTTTGCTGACCGCGAGCCTCCATTGGGCTGGAGAGAGGTGGGCAAGCAGGGACTCAAGAGCGAGTGCCTTGCCTATATCAAAGAGGTCTGGACCGATATGCGTCCGTTGAGCTTACGAAAACACATGGAGGAAGTTGCATCAAGGCAAATAAATTCGCAGGAGGGGCCAACCTCATGAGAAAATATTGCAAAGCTTACTATCTCAAAGATCTACGTCAATTTGCTGGATGGAAGGAGCTGTGTAAGCCACATGAGGAGGAAATGAGAGATGAAACGATTGTCTATTTATGGGACGATTTCACTGTGGTGAGCTCTCCTGTGGCAGAGGGACAAGGAGCACTCTGGGATCAGGTGACTCCCCAATGGCGCGAATTTTGTCAGTCCGTGCTACATTTTGAACTCCCGGAAGATTTGTACGCTGTCAGTAGGCAGGAACAAAACCAGGTCTAAATCGGGGGCCAGTTACCCTGGTAGGAGAAGACGACAGCGCTATACATCGAGAGAAAGGAAGCAAAAGGATGGATGAACTGGTCAACCGACTCTCGCAAGGAGAGCATCCCGTCTCAGTCGGAGGTCCCAAGCCGTCTCTGCAAGAGTTTCGCCAGCGCGTGACCGAGATGGGCTATGTTTTTATCAAGTTTACGACGACCCGAGGAGGAACTGACCTGGGGGTCCGCGTTGATCCGGCAGCAACAAATCTGAGCCAGGCGGATTTCGAGCAAGCCAGGGGAGTTGCCCATGTAGAGGGAACACTTACCCTCAATTATGTGAAAGTGCGCTGCATAGCAGAAATTGATCTGAGTACGCTCAACGGCCTTGGACATCTCGTCGTTCTGGAGGAGGTTCATCCCTAAGCTCGGCCGATCGGAGCAGAGAAGGTTGGATCTGCTAACCAGGTTGATCTCTAATTCGCTTGTAGAAGAGGGCAACGGCATCAGAGCTTTCTGAGCGTTTTAGTCACGCTCGCTGCCTGCGCTCTCTTCGCTTGCCGTTGTAAACAAGCAACAGGAATAGGACTAGAGTGAGTCAAAAAGAGCTCCTTATAATTGTGGAGTTTGATAGATTAGATCTTCAAAGTTCTGTTAGAATCTTACAATTGCTGGATTTGTTCTCTTATCTGATCAACGCTGCTTCCCAAGCGAAAGAAAATATGAGCCTTCCCCCATTTGATAGAGTCGGAGAATGTGGAATATACGAGACTCGACCAAACGGGGGAGAAAAATGTCTAAAGAGCAAAAAATCTACACGAAAGAATTCAAAATTGAAGCCGTTCGCCTGGCCGAAACGAGTGGCAAGCCAATCACGGAAATCGCACGAGATCTGGGAGTTTCAGATAGCACGATCCACAATTGGCGTAAACAGTTCTCCGAGCATGGCGAGCAGGCATTTCCAGAAAGTGAACACCAGACGCCAGAAGCCGAAGAACTGCGCCGCCTCAAACGCGAACTGGAAGTCGTGAAACAAGAACGAGACATTGTAAAAAAAGCTCTTCGCATATTTTTACGACAAGAGCGATGAAATTCCAGTTTATTGAAGAGCACAAGCGAGAATATGCAGTGAAGACGATGTGCCGCGTGCTTTCCGTCTCCGAATGTGGCTCTTCTGCCTGGCGTAAGCGCCCAAAGAGTGAGTGTGAACAGAAGAATGAAGCACTCACACAGCATATTCGGCAGCTTTTTGAGCACAATCGCCAGATCTCTGGAAGTCCGCGCAAATGGCACTGCTACAGCGACGTCCCAAGCCAGGTGTGATGCATCACACGGATCGAGGAAGTCAGGAGACGAGTCAGGCATAGCAAGCTCTTTTAGCTGCTGCGGGAATCACGTGTAGTATGAGTCGGAAAGGCAACTGTTGGGATAACGCTCCCACTGAAAGCTTCTTTGGGACGCTCAAACGAGAATGGACTCATCGACTAAGCTATCAGACCCAAGCCCAGGCCCGCCAGTCCGTTTTAACTCGAGAGAAACGTTCTCCAACCGCAAGCGCCGTCATTCTGCGCTCGGTTATCTCAGTCCTGTAGCCTTTGAGCAACGAACGCGAAAGGAGCCTGAAGAAAACGTTGAAAACGTTGACGTAACGTATGTTATCTGCTATATTAAAATTACGTTTAAACGTTTTACGTAACGTTCTCAACGTTTTCTTCATCGAGAGTCTCTTTCCTTGACTTGGAACTCTCAAACGTCCTCCACTTTCTCGACTCTCCTAAAACGGGTCAAGCTCAGTCGTTGGAGACGTTGTTATACCCAGACGGTCAGCCAATCGTGCTCCCCCTTCCCACAGGTAGAGAGGCCAATGGCTTCGATAGCTTCGTGTGACCGCTTCGTCTGACGCGCCCAAGCTTCCACAAAGGAATCTAGATGTTCAGCAAAGACTTTGCGTGGGCAAGTAGCAGTATCACAACGAAACTTACGGACATGGAAAAGCAGTTGGACGTGCTGACCTGCCCATTGCAGGTCAGAAACCTTCCGCGTGTAGTAGCTGCAGACGTGGGTAGCAAATTCACTACAGAGAGGGTATGCCTTTATTGGAGAAGTAGTCACGACATGAACGATCACAAGATCGGAGGTCTCAGTAATTTCGGCGATTTCTAATCCAGCCGGAAGAGAAAGCAAAGATGACACTTCCAACATCATCAGACTCCTCGTAGCGGCATAGAATGCTGACCACCAGAAGAGATGCCTCTCATTCCATCGCCCCTAATGTCTTGAATTGAGAGTTTACGGCCACAGAACCGAACCAAAAATGGGCGACAGATATCGCCTCTATTCCAACTACCCAAGGCTGGCTTTACCTTTTGGTGATCCTGGATGTGAGTCCGCTCAGGTATGAAAAGATGGGGAACCCAGCAAGCTAAACGTAACGTTTGACGCTTTATCATTTATTGGATTATAATAACAACGCCAACGTTACGTAACGTAGAAACGTCTCTCATCCTCCTCAGTTCCAATCGGTGGAGGCTCTACAAAAATGGGTCAAAGTCAAGGAGGCCAGGATTGCTATCTCCGTAAAAAAGGGCCTTCCCTGACCTCTGGAGCAGGAAAAGAGCCCTTCTTTCTACTTCTTTTCATCTCAAATTTGTTGAATATTTCTCTTGCCTGGAGGGGATTTTGCTGAGAGAAAATGTTGGGATCCCGTATACAACTGAAGAGTTTTTATGCTTAGTTCAGGGGATGAAACATGAACAACAGGCTAGAGCGAGAGGCAGAGTATGTAGATTACTTTGTTCATCTCACGTCAGTCACCGAAACTCTATGCGGCCATGCCGAGGGCGTTGCGAACAAACTGTGCGAGGAAGTAATGAAAGTAACCAAGGGGAACGCAATAATCGTGATGAATTCGCCTCAGTTAAATCTGCAAACAACCTTATTACGCTGCGATCCCATCTCTGTAAGGTTTCCTGTTAGATTTCGTGGAATCGTCTATGGTGAGATGTATATCAAAGCCAGCCCTCACCATCCCAGCTATCCTTCCTTACCTCTACCTATTGCTCATGCTCTGGCCCAGACCTGCGGCTTGATCCTGCATACCCTGGAAGTCTCTGCCCTGACACTCAACCGCAACCAGGGAAATAAAGGCCTCCATGGCGCGATTACCAAACGTCAGCGCGAAGTTCTTGTATTAATGATGCACGGATACGATCAAGATGCTATTGCCGAGGCGCTTTCCATCTCGCGTGCAACAGTTAGTAAGCATCGTCAGAACATTTATCAGGAACTAGGCGTCCATAACGAAAAAGACGCCCTCCTTGTTGCTTACCAGGCAGGCATAGTTTCTCCTATTGAAGACATTTCTGCGAACGATTAACTCTTCCCATCAGCTAGAACTGGAGTGCTTGGCATGCCCTTTGCACTCCCTCCAATAAACTCTTAGATAATCTTTTCAGGTAATCGCGGTTGCGCCACAGAGATACATGTTGCGTCTGTTGTGCTGGTCTATCTTGACGTTCTGGCTCTACTGGCGTGGTGACTTGCAAGCCTTTTCTGGCTATATTTGCCATGCGGTCTTCCCTTCAATGGCATAAGGAACAGAGATGGATGCTCTGTTATCTCTTGCACCTGTCTATTGATGTTTGCTCTGTTGCTTGAAACCCATTGCCGTGCCTTGAGACCATCTTTGCGTTGTAACCCAGGTAAGGATACCTGAGAGTGAGCGAAAGTCCTGCTCAAAGGGAAGTGTTTTCAAACCTCTTTTCTACAGATAAAGGGGCAGGTGTGGGGGGATTGATCTACCCTTGTGACAGTAACTGCTGCATGAGGCGTGGCTGAGCCGAAACTTGCAGTGGCGAGACAGAAGTACGATAGCTATCACAAATCTGGCTGGTTCTCGTTTTTGGTGGAACCAGCGTGGCCCCAGCAACAGAGCAAAAAAAAAGTCGTCTTACGCCAATGTGAGCCGCTTTAGTGCCCTCATAAGGAATAATGGTGCTCTCACGCCAGGTAGTACACCGGAGACAGTGGATGAGATGTCAATGCACGCCGTTTAACGCAGCCATATATTGCTCCTGCAAGGCAAGTTATTCTGCTGTTAAAACGGTAACGCCATTCGTCAGGATTGCCATTCAAGTTGTATAAAACGCAAAAGTAAACACTCTTATCTGAGCATGACTTTCCAGTCAGATTTATGTACCATTTATTCGTGCAGTATTGAATACAACATCTTTAACCTGTTCTGTAAATAGGTGGGCATTTCACGTCTCCCATATACAGGAAATGAAAAGTATCGTTCAGCACTTTAGGATCACTAATCCCGAAATGTTGTTAATCTGTGGAAGAAAAGGGCTTTATGACCGATAGACATCTGCGTATAGCGGCGCTTCCACCAGAAAAGCGCCATGAACTTCTGCAAAAATTAGCCGAAAGAAAGCAACAGCAGGAGCGTTCAGAAGCAAAGCTTATACATCTCGGGCGGCAGACCAGGAGCTTCCCGCTCTCGTTTGCCCAGCAGCGACTGTGGTTCCTTGATCAGTTGATCCCAGCCAGCCCCCTTTACACCATTCCGTATGCAGTGCGCATCTCCGGCCTGTTAGAACCTGAGATCCTGCGGGCCAGTCTGCAACAAATAGTTGAACGCCATGAGAGCTTACGCACCCGTTTTATCACGGAAAATGGGCAGGTCCGGCAGATCATCGATGAGTACAAGCAATTGTCTCTGACCGTGAGTACTCTGGAAGGAACGCCTGAGCAACAGGCACAGATCATCCAACAGCAACTGCTCGCAGAGGTCCGGCGGCCCTTCGATCTTGAGCATGGCCCACTCATACGTGCCTCGCTTCTCCAGACAGGACCAGCAGAATATATTCTCCAATTGCCTATGCACCATATCATCTCTGATGGGTGGTCCAACGCAATCTTGATGCGCGAACTAATGGAGATATATACATCACTGCTGGATGGCCGGGACGCTAAACTTGATCCGCTGGCTGTGCAGTACCCAGACTTCGCCGTCTGGCAACGTCAGTGGCTTCAGGGTTCTCTTCTCGATCAGCAGCTCACTTACTGGCAAAAACAACTCGCCGGTGTACCGGAGGCTATGGACCTGCCCATCGACCACCCCTATCCGGCGCAGCAGACCTATCGGGGAGCGCTGGAACGGCTCAGACTACCCGTACCTCTTGTCAAACAGATGCGAGCAGCATGTCAGCGCGAAGAAGTCACCTTGTTTATGTTCCTGCTTACGGCCTTTCAGGTTCTACTGGCCCGCTATACACGTCAGGATGATATCGTCGTCGGCACCGATGTCGCCAATCGAAGCCGTCGAGAAACCGAGCAGCTCGTCGGCTTTTTTGTCAACCAGCTTGTTCTGCGCACCGACCTGAGCAACAATCCCACCTTTCGTCAGGCCCTCAAACGAGTACGTGAAGTGGCACTAGGAGCCTATGCCCATCAGGATATGCCCTTTGATAAACTGGTAGAGATCCTGCAACCCGAACGAGACCTCCGCCATCATCCACTTTTTCAGGTCTCATTCGTCCTGCAAAATACGCCGAATCCGTTCCAACAGGCAGGCAACCTGAGCATCCAACCGTTGGAGATCAATAGCGGCATTGCCAAACTGGCCCTGGATCTAACCATCGATGAAAAAGGCGATGAACTGGCTCTGACGCTCCGTTATCAGCAGGATATTTTTGAAGCCGGGACCATGCAACGCATGCTTGCTCATTACCAGCAACTTCTACAGAGCGCAGTCGAACATGGAGAAGATCCTATTGCCTCGCTAAACCTGTTAACACCCTCTGAGCGTCATAACCTCCTCTACAGGTGGAATGTAAATGAGGGGATCGCCGAAGAAAACCAGCATTGTTATCATGAACTTTTTGAACAACAGGTCGAACGTACGCCCGAGGCCAGAGCTGTTATCGACGGTGATCTGGAATTCACTTACGCGCAGGTTAATCGGCTTGCCAATCGCCAGGCCCACCGTCTGCAAGATGTGGGGGTGGAACCTGGAGTACTGGTAGCGCTGGGCATGACACGCGGAATTTCGCTCCTTCTCTCCATCCTTGCTGTCTTCAAAAGTGGCGGGGCATATCTTCCTCTAGAAACTACTGATCCCGCCGAACGGCTGGTGGGCATGCTCAAGGATAGCGGCAGCCAGTTGCTTCTGACTACACGCGCCCTGGCTCCAACTCTGGATGAGGTCTGTCAACAGGGACAGATTGCGCCAAGGATCATGCTAGTCGAGGATCTTTTAGCGGTCGAGCAGCGCAACACAAATCTCACTGTTACCCAGACGCCGCGTGATCTTGCCTATATTATCTATACCTCAGGCTCAACTGGACGGCCGAAAGGCGTGATGATTGAACAAGAAGGCATGCTGAACCATCTGCGAGCAAAGGTGCAGATCTTGCACCTGGATGAGCACGATATTGTGCCACAGACTGCTTCGCACTGCTTTGATATCTCGATCTGGCAATTTCTTGCCGCACTGCTCGTCGGCGGCACGGTCCAGATCTTCCCTGACACCATTACTCAGGAGCCGCAACAACTGCTACCCAGGCTAGACCAGGCCGGAGTTACGCTCCTAGAGGCTGTTCCCTCGGTACTTCAGGTTATGCTGGACACAGCAATGGAGAGCGGCGATGGACTGCCCACGCTTGCATCTATGCGCTGGTTGATCTCGACTGGTGAGACGTTGCCAGTTCAACTCTGCCGGCGCTGGCAGCAACGCTATCCGGCGATACCGGTGATCAACACCTATGGCGCAACAGAGTGCTCAGACGATACGGCTCACCATATCCAGCAACAGCTTTTGGGTGAGAATGAACTCCAGGTCCCCCTGGGTCTGCCCATCGCCGGTGCGCGTCAGTATGTGCTCGATCAGGAACTTCAACCGGTCCCGGTCGGTATTATTGGCGAAGTCTATCTGGGCGGTATCCCGGTTGGTCGGGGCTATGTTGGCGATCCAGTACGTACTGCGGCAGCCTTTCTTCCTGATCCATTTAGCACTCGGCCAGGAACTCGCCTCTACAAAACTGGCGATCTGGCCCGGCTTCAACCAGATGGCAATCCTCTCTTCGCCGGGCGCATTGACGATCAGGTGAAGATACACGGTCATCGCATCGAACTGAGCGAAATTGAGGCCGTACTGGCCAGCCATCCCTGTGTACGTGAATGCACGGTCATTATACGTGAGGACATGACACAGGACAAGGAGCTGGCGGCATATATTGTGCCTGAGCGCGGCCAGACCCTTTGCCCGGTGGACGAACTGCGCAGCTACTTGCAACGCCGACTCCCGAACTATATGCTTCCCACCGGTTTTGTTGAACTGACCACTCTTCCCCTAACCAGCAATGGCAAGCTCAATCGCAGAGCGCTTCCCAAACCAGAACGCATGGCCATCGCCTCGACGGCTGCATTTTTACCGCCTCGCAATGACGTAGAAGAGGTGATCGCTGGAATCTGGTCCGAAATCCTGCAAGTCGAGCATATCGGACGCACTGATAACTTCTTCGCACTCGGCGGCCATTCACTGTTAGCTACCCGCATCATTGCCCAGGTACGCGCTGTTTTTCGGATACCTTTGCCCCTACGTGTCCTCTTCGAGCAGCCTACTGTCGAAAAACTTGCCAGTATTCTGGTAGACCAGGAGCCAGTGCCGGGGCAGGTGGAGAAAATCGCCCGGCTGATGAAACAGGTGGAACAGATGTCAATTCCTGAAAAGCAAAAGAGCCTGGAACCTGGACAAGGGAAGGAGAATGAGTGATGAGCGAGCCCGAAACTCTTCAGGAGATGAACAAGAAGCTGGCCCTGCTTAATCGTTTACTTGAGCAAACGCCAGGGATACAGCAGATTGGCGAGGAGGTGCCTCGTATAACACGGCGCGCAAAGGATGTCGCTCCGCCGCTCTCCTTTGCTCAGGAGGGCATGTGGTTTATTGACCAGTTGCAGATGGATCGCAACGCCTATGTGATGCCTGTAGCTTATCGCATCGAAGGGATGCTGGATAGCTCTCTGCTGGAGCGCTGTCTTAACGAAATCATTCGGAGGCACGAAAGCCTGCGCACAACCTTCGCCCTGCGTGATGGCGCACCAGTGCAACAGATCGCGCCTGAACTCATGATCAAACTGACCGATGTTCATATGCAGATGCTCGATGACGGCGAGCGGGAACAGCAGGCACACGCGCAGATCCTTGCCCTGGCCAGCCAGCCCATGAACTTGCACACCGGTCCACTGGTACGAGCCACGCTCTTTCATCTGGAAAAGGATGTTCACATATTCCTCTTTGTAATCCATCATATCCTGTTTGATGGCTGGTCAACTGGCTTGCTCTTAAAGGAGATCGCTGCACTCTATGAGGCCTTTAGCCAGAAACAGCCCTCGCCTCTGGCGGAACTCCCGATTCAGTACGCAGACTATGCCATCTGGCAACGCCAATGGATGCAGAACTCCAGCCAGCAGGTTCACTTGGATTACTGGCAACAGAAGTTAGAGAGCGCTCCACATCATTTGGAACTGGCTACTGACCATGCGCGACCACTGACCCCGACCTTCCACGGTGATGCCCACACCCTGCGCATATCCAGAGAACTGACCAACGCCCTCCAAAATCTCAGCCTGCAAGCGGAGGCTACACCTTTTATGACCTGCCTGGCGGCTTTCATCATCCTGCTGGCCCGCTATACAGGCCAGAACGATATTGTTGTGGGATCAGCTATTGCGGGCCGTCAGCAGCTTGAAGTGGAACATTTGATGGGTCTCTTTGTTAATACCCTGGTCTTACGCACCCGGTTAGATAGCGAGCAGACGTTTCTGGATGTTCTGGCAGAGGTGCGAGAGACTGCATTGGAAGCCTATACTCATCAGGATGTACCCTTTGCGAAGCTTGTGCAGTTGCTCCAGCCTGAAAGGCAGAGTGGACGCAATCCCTTGTTCCAGGTTCTGTTTGCCTTTGAACAGTTAAGTACTGATCAGGCCACTTTTGCTCAGATGCGCTGGCAGGACTATGCCATCGGCCAGGAGACCACAAAATTCGACCTCTCTTTGTATGTACACCAGATTGATCAGCACTTTGAGATCACCCTTGCGTATAACACCGATCTCTTTGAATCGGCAACAACTCTGTACATGTTGCAACACTATCAGACCCTCCTTGAGCAGATTGTCGTAGCGCCGCAACAGCGGCAGGCAACCATTAGCCTGTTGTCCGACAGTGAACGCAAACAGATCCTGGGGGAGTGGTACCAAACCGCAGCGATATATCCCGATCAAAGCACACTGCAAAGCCTTTTTGAAAACCAGGTGGACCAGGCCCCAGAGCATGTGGCTGTGGTTTTCCAGGACCAACATCTGACCTATCAGGTTCTGAACCAGCGGGCTAATCGTCTGGCTCATGACTTGCTCAGACAAGGGGCTGGTCCAGGCACTCAGCTTGGCATCTGCGTCGAGCGTTCGCTGGATATGCTGATTGGTATTTTGGCTATCATCAAAACAGGAGGAGCCTATGTGCCGCTCGATGCCACCTATCCAGAGGAAAGGCTTGCCTTTATGGTGCGCGATGCCGATGTCCACCTGATCCTGACCCGGCACAATCTGCTGCCATATCTGCCAGCTCAGGCCTGTACCTTTATCTGTCTTGATGATAACCCTGGGAGTGAGCAGGAGCACAATCCTGCTGACCTGGCCTGTGCCGACGATCTGGCCTATATTATGTATACATCAGGTTCTACGGGCCAGCCCAAGGGTGTGAGCGCAGTTCAGAGAGGTGTGATACGGTTGGTTAAAAATACTAACTACATGTGCTTTGATCGTTCTGAGACCTTTCTGGCTTTCGCGCCTATCTCCTTTGATGCCTCAACTCTGGAAATCTGGGGACCTTTGCTAAACGGTGGTCGGTTGGTGATTCTACCACCCGCTATACCTGCGTCAGAAGAACTGACCAACACTCTCACACGGTACGGCGTGACCACTCTCTGGCTCACGGCTGGCCTGTTCCATCAGGTGGTTGAACAGAACCTTGATGATCTCACAACCGTGCGTCAATTGCTGGCCGGAGGTGATGTACTCTCCATTGCCCATGTGCAAAAGGTACTCCGCTCAGGCAAGGTTGAGCGCCTGATCAACGGCTATGGGCCAACTGAAAATACCACTTTTACTTGCTGCTATAGTATGCAGAAGCCTCTCCCTGATGGCCAAACCTCGGTCCCGATCGGGCGACCTATCGCCAATACTCAGGTCTATCTGCTTGATGACGACATGCAACCTGTGCCTGTTGGCATCCCTGGCGAGCTCTACATCGGGGGCGATGGTCTGGCCCGTTCATATTATAAACGGCCAGGCCTGACCGCGGAACACTTCCTACCCGATCCGATCAGCGGACAAGCTGGCGCACGCCTCTACCGCTCTGGCGATCTCGCCCGCTACCTGCCTGATGGAACCTTACAGTTTCTGGGCCGCAACGATCGTCAGGTCAAGGTACGTGGGTTTCGCATCGAACTTGCCGAAATCGACGCTGCTATTGGCCAGTTACCTGGCATTTTACAGGTCTCCACTCAAGTCTATACAGAAAGCGAGAGCGACAATAAGATCCTGATCGCTTATCTGGTTGTTGATCCGGCTCAGCCATTTACCAGTGAACAAATGCGTTCCGCCTTGCAAGAACGGCTCCCTGCCTATATGGTTCCTGCGCTCTTTATAAAGTTGCCAGAACTCCCTTTAACTCCCAATGGCAAAATTGATCGTGAGGCCTTACCTGGCCCGGAGTTTGCGCGGTCCAATATGCTGGAGCACTTTGTAGCTCCGGCAAGCACCGGGGAAAAGCTGCTGGCAGATATCTGGAGCAAGGTTCTGGGGATCTCAGAGATTGGCATCTACGACAATTTCTTCGCTCTAGGTGGCGACTCCATACGCAGTATCCGTATCCGTAGTCAGCTCAAACAGGCTGGCATTGACTTGAGCCTGCAACAGATCTTCCAGCACCAGACTATCCACGCCCTGGCTCAAGTATTGCCAGCAGAGGGAATAAAGCAGGGAGCAGCTCTGCCGACCTCGGCCTTCAGCCTTATCTCTGAAAATGACCGGGCGCATCTACCAGCCGAAGTCGAAGATGCCTATCCCTTAACCAGATTGCAGGCTGGTATGATCTACCATGCTGAATTGGCAGGAGATGGCAGTGTCTACCACAACGTTCTGAGTCTGACCTTGCACAGCAAGCAGATCGACCTTGACCTTCTGGAGCAGGCTATCCTTCAGGCGATTCATCAGCACCCTGTTCTGCGCACAGCCTTCGATATGAGCACTTATAGCCAGCCCCTACAGCTTGTCTATCGAATCGCAAAACCAGTTATTTTTAGAGAAGACATTCAGCATAAGACTGATGCGGAAAAGCAGATAAGCATTGACAATCTAATTAGGTATGAGCGCTCTCATACCTTCGATCTCAACCAGCCCTGCCTGTTGCGTTGCTTCGTCCATTTGCGCTCCGCTACAACCCTGCAATTGACAGTCACGTTCAGCCACACCATTCTTGATGGTTGGAGTCTGTACGGGATCCTCGCTGACATCTTCACTGCCTATACTACCGGGCTCGCAAAGGGGCAATTACCGCCACTGGATACGTTCAAGACATCCTTCCGCGACTTCGTTTATCTTGAACAGCAGGCCTTGCAATCCTCAGAAAACAGAGCATACTGGCAGAAGCAGTTACAGGACGCCAGTATTCTCACGTTGCCGCGCTGGCCACAACGCACAAAAGCAGGCGATCGACGCATCAAGACGCTCCGCTACATAGTGCCGCAAGAGGGCCTCAAGTCTCTGGCTCGCCTCGCCTCGGTCCCTCTGAAAAGTGTCCTGCTGGCCGCGCATAGCAAAGTGTTGCAAATGATCAGCGGCCAGAGCGACATCCTGACCGGCGTAACCACTGATGGCAGACCTGAAGAGCTCGATGGGGATCGAATACGCGGCCTCTTTCTGAATGTTCTGCCATTCCGTATACAATTGTGTGCAGAAAGCTGGTATGATCTGGTACAAAAGTGCTTCCAAATCGAACGTGAGGCGCTTCCTTTCCGCCGCTATCCGCTCAGTGAAATGCAAAACGCCATCGGCGGTCAGGAGCTTTTGCAGACGCTCTTTACCTTTGAACACTTTCATACCATTCAGCAGGCCAACGAGACTGGGGCGATCAGCATTCTGGACTCCATCAGCTATGGCGATGCCAGTTTTGCTCTGAGCGTCGATTTTGGTCTGGACCCTGCCTCGCACCAATTGACGCTGAGACTTGATTTTGCCCGGGCTGTGTTTTGCGATGAGCAGATGGAGGCCATCTGTGCCTATTATCAGCAGATCCTGCATGCTATGGCCACGCGACCAGAGGAGCACCATGAGACGCGCTCTTTCCTTACTTCAAGCGAGTACCAGCGTCAGATTGAGACATGGAATCGCCGTCTAACCGAAACAACCGGAACAAAAGGGTTCTCTCAACTCTTCAATGAGCAAGTAGCGCGAACACCCGACGCTCTGGCAATTATCACTCAAGAACGCCATGTAACGTATCATGAATTGCAGCAGGAGGTTGAACGGCTGGCCGCCCATCTACAACATCTGGGAGTGGGACCGGAGCAGATTGTTGCCCTGCTGCTTGAGCGGGGTATAGAACTGATTAGTGCATTCCTGGCTCTCTGGCAAATCGGCGCAGCCTGTCTGCCGTTAGATCCCACGCATCCAGACAACCGCTATCAACAGATGTTCAGTCAGAGCAGAAGCAGGCTTGTGCTGACCATGCATCAGCATGTCGAGAGGATACAACGGGTCGTCGCAGCATGGCCGGAAGAGGAACGGCCTGCTATCGTACAGCTTGAGAAATTGCCACCACAGAGGGGGCTTCCCCTGGAACCGGTGGCCTATCAGCCGCAGAGGCTGGCCTATATCATGTTTACATCTGGGTCAACCGGCATACCTAAGGGCGCATGTGTCGAACAGGAAGGCATGCTCAATCATATGCAGGCAAAAGTGGCAGATGTCGAACTTAGAGCAGGCCAGAGGCTAGCCCAGAATAGTCCTGTTGGCTTCGATATCGTGATATGGCAATGCCTGGCCCCCTTCCTGGTGGGAGCCACCGTCACCGTCGCTGGAGATGAACTGGCTTTCGATCCAGGCAATCTGCTACGCTGGCTCCAGAAACAGCGAATCAGTGTCTTGCAAGTTGTTCCATCGATGATGCGAGCACTGCTTCAAGAAGTCGAACACACATCTATCGTGCTCCCTGACCTGCACTGGATTGTTCCGACTGGTGATGCCTTGCCCACCGACGTGTGTACGCGCTGGCTGAACCTCTTCCCACAGATCCCGGTACTCAACACCTATGGCTCAACTGAGTGCTCGGATGACCAGTGCCATGTAGCTATACGGCATGCGCCGGGAAGCGACTACGAACTCCCCATTATCCCGATCGGCCATCCCATTCCCGGTATGCGGGCCTATATCCTCGATCAATGGTATATGCCCGTACCAGTGGGGGTTGCAGGCGATCTGTATATTGGCGGCACAGGCGTAGGCCGGGGCTATCTGCACGATCCAGCGAAAACGGCTGAGGTCTTTCTACCTGATCCCTTCGCACGTGCAGCCGGAGCCAGGATGTATCGAACCAGGGATCTGGCGCGTTTCCTGCCCGGAGGGGAGATCGAATTCCTGGGCAGAGTCGATCAGGTCATTAAGATTCGTGGGCACCGCATCGAACCGGGAGAAATTGAAAAGACGCTCCTTCAGCACCCGGCAGTGCAGGACTGCGTAGTTGTGGTTCATCAAGAGGAACAGCGCGACAAAATCCTTGTCGCTTATATCGTGCCGCAGCAGCCCGGTGGAGAGGAAAAGACCGGGATAGGAGAGATGCTGCGACAGTTTCTAGGCGAAAAATTGCCCGCCCATATGGTCCCAGGAGTCTTTGTGCTGCTTGAGACGTTGCCGCTCAATAGCAACGGCAAGGTGGATCGCAAACAACTCCCACCTCCTACCGGGCAGCAGGCGAGAGACGGCGAGGTCTTTGTCACGCCGCGTACGGCGCTGGAACAGATTATCAATGATATTTTTGCAGAGATACTTCATCGAGAGCGGATCAGTATTCATGAGCATTTCTTTGAATGCGGTGGACATTCCCTGCTGGCCACCCAGGTCATCTCTCGCATAAGGTCAATGCTTCAGATCGATTTACCCTTAAAAATGCTGTTTACTTATCCTACGACTGCTCGTCTGGCGGCAGCCATCCTTGAGCATAAGGCCGAACAACGTCAGCAGATCGAGAAGATAGCCCTGCTCCTGGTAGAGTTAGCTGCGCTTTCAGACGAAGAGGTTGACCAGCTTTTCGCCGAGAAGATCGTGACAACAGAGGAGAATAACTAAGTCATGATAAACCCATCCTCCGAGCAAAAGAGGCGAGAGATTGCCAATAAGCGGCGAGCCTTACTGGACATGCGTCTGCGCGACGAAGGCATCAAAGAGTTGGCCAGCCAGAGCATTCGACCCAGAGATCCTCAGACGAGGCCAGTACCTTCTTTTAGTCAGCGGAGCCTATGGTTTCTCAATCAGCTTGAGCCGGAGAGCGGTCTGTATAATATTACTCATGCCTACCGGCTCTCTGGCAAACTCGACATCCTTGTACTACGACGCAGCCTGAACGCAATGCTGCGCCGCCACGAGAGCCTGCGGACCACCTTTGGTATTATCAAAGATGAGGTCATTATTCAGTTGACTGACGCCCAGGAGAGTGAGCTGGAAATCTATGATCTGCGTTCGCTCCCGGAGGTAGAACGGGAAATCAGAGCCAGAGAGATCACCAGACAGCAGGCGCAGCGAGCCTTTAATCTGGCCAGGGGACCGCTTTTACGGACCATGGTTATACTGATCAACAATCAGATGCAGATCCTGATCATCCAAATGCACCATAGCATCTCTGATGCCTGGTCTATGAGTATCTTCTCCAAGGAACTGTCCCAGATCTATACCGCCTGTATGCAAGGGCTGGCATTCTCCTTGCCCGAACTGCCAGTGCAGTATCCCGATTTCGCCCTCTGGCAGCGCTCGCGGCTCCAGGGAGCATATCTTCAGCAACAGATCGACTACTGGAAAAATCAGCTACAGGATAGCCCGGCCTTGCTCCAACTGAGCGGTTCCAAGCCACGGCCAGCCGTGCTAGACCACTGGGGGGCCTGGATCAACTCTACGTTGCCACGCGAGCTGGTGAGGAATCTGAAACTCCTGAGTCAGCGTACCGAATGCACGATGTTTATGATTCTGTTAGCAGCCTTTGCTGTACTGCTGGCCCGCTATAGTGGGCAGGACGATATTGTCATTGGCTCACCTATCGCTGGCCGCACTCTGGCAGAGGAGGAAACACTGATTGGTTTCTTCACCAATACACTGGTCCTGCGCATAAAGCTCCATAGCCAGGACAGTGTTCTGGATCTGTTGCAGCAGGTACGCGAGACAACGCTAGAGGCCTATACACACCAGGATATCCCCTTTGAGAAGCTGGTTGATGCCTTGCAGCCCGAACGCAGGCTGAACTACAATCCGCTCTTTCAGGTTCTGCTGGCTTTCCAGAGCGCACCTGCCTGCGATCTCAGTTTTGCACACCTTCAGGTCGAACCTTACGAAATTGGTCAACAACAAACCCGCTTCGACCTCGCCTGGTACGTCGATGCTCATGAGGAAGATCTCACCATCACAGCCGGGTATAGTCTTGAACTTTTTGATACCGCTCTCATTGAGCAGATGGTACAACACATGGAAACACTGCTCTGGAGCATGGCGACCAACCCTGAACAGCGTTGTGCTGACCTGAAGCTGATTAGCTCAGCAGAAAGCCTGCATCTTCTCAAGGAACGCAATCAGGTCACACGTGTAGAGAGACCGGGCTTGCTGATCCAGCAAATCATAACCCAAATGAGCACTGAGAAGCCGGACCTGCCTGCGCTTGCGATGGGCGAACTGACGCTGACATACGCAGAGTTAAATAGACAGGCTAACCAGCTTGCCCACTATCTGCAAGGCCAGGGAGTCGGTCCAGAGGTGCGGGTCGGGCTTCTGGTCGAGCGCGCCCCGGAGACGATTATAGCGCTGCTCGCCATTTTGAAGGCGGGCGGAGCCTTTCTTCCACTTGACCAAAGTTATCCTCTCAAACGCCTGCAAATGCTGTTGGATGACGCGCAGGTCAGGCTGGTCATCGGTAGAAAAACGCCAGCCTCCTCGCTAGATAGCCAACGGTATGATCTGATCTGTCTGGAAGAAATCAGCGAGATGCTGGCCAGACTGCCGGAAACTGATCCGATAAGTATGGTTGCAGAAGCCAATCTGGCCTATATCATCTATACCTCTGGCTCAACTGGTCGGCCCAAAGGCGTGACAATCGAGCACAGACAAATTATCAGCTACCTTGCCAGTATCCTGGCAAAACTGAGACCCGAGCCAGCGGCTACATTTGCCTTGACCACCACCCTGGCTGCCGACCTGGGCAACACCATTCTGTGGAGTGCTCTCTGCACTGGCGGCTGTCTGCATATACTGACACGTGAGCAGGTCGAAGACCCCATAGCTATGAGTGCCTACCTGCACTGGCATCCTATTGACTATATAAAAATGGTACCCACACACCTGAACGCTCTGCTCTCAATCAGTGAAGCAAGTGTTCCCCTACCACAGCAAGCCTTGATCCTTGGTGGCGAGGCCACAACGAGCGACCTCTTGCAGCGTATTCAGCAACTAGCTCCGGCCTGTTGTATTCTCAACCACTATGGCCCGACTGAGACCACAGTCGGCGTTCTAACCAGACAAGTCGAGGCAAACGAAACCTGTCCATTACCATTGGGGCAGCCACTTAACCATGTACGCATTTATGTGCTGGACCAGCATCTCCAGGCCGTTCCTATAGGGATTGCAGGCGAAATCTATATCGGCGGGGCCGGGGTAGCACGCGGTTACTGGCAAAATCCTGTCAGCAGCGCAGAGCGTTTCCTGCCTGACCCCTTTAGTAATGAAGCAGGCGCACGCATGTACCGCAGTGGCGACATTGCCCTCTATCGTTCCAATGGAGACTTGTATTTTCTGGGTCGGGCTGATTTTCAGGTCAAGATCCATGGATATCGTGTCGAGCTGGCTGAGATCGAAGCACGTTTAAGACAGCATCCGCAGATTAAAGACTGTCTGGTACTAGCCCATGCAGAGACAACAGGGATTTATCAACTGCTGGCTTATATCGTTCCCCAGACAGGTCAGCAACCAGAGGAGCAGGAATTACGCAGTTATAGCACGCAGTACTTGCCAGGCTACATGGTACCGGCCAGTTTTCTCTTCCTGGAAAAAATGCCTCTGACCGCTAATGGCAAAGTGGATCGGCACGCCCTACCCCTGCCTGATCCTGATGGTAACAAGGCGTCAACCAGAAGCTTTGTCGCCCCACGCACAGCGAGCGAACAACAACTTACCACAATCTGGAGCGAGGTTCTGCATAAAGAGCACATCGGTATTCACGACAACTACTTTTCCCTGGGCGGTGACTCCATTTTAAGCATCATGATCATCGCCAGAGCCAGGCGTGCGGGACTGTATCTGACGGCCAAAGATATGCTACAGTTTCAGACTATCGCCGAACTGGCTCCACGGATTAAGAGAGAAATCGTATCAGAGGCCGAACAAGGACTGGTGAACGGTCCGGTGCCGCTGACTCCCATTCAACACTGGCTTTTTGAACAGAACCTGCCAGAAGTGCAGCATCACAACCAGTCCCTCTTTGTACACATCGCCGAGCCGCTCGATAGCGAACTACTGAACATCGCCTTCGAGTACCTGATTACCCATCATGATGCCTTGCGTCTCCATTTTACCAGGAAAAATCAGATCTGGAAGCAAACAGGTGGGGAGCCATCCGAGGCCAGGGTCGCCTTTAGAACCGTCGATCTTGCGCTCATCGATAAGCAAGATCAACGAACTATTATGGAAGAACAGGCCAGGCAGGCCCAACAGAGCCTGAATCTGAGTGGGGGACCACTGATCCAGGCCCGCCTCTTCAAGGCGGGTTCTGCGGAGGATCAATATCTGCTGATTATCATCCACCACCTGATCGTCGATGGAGTCTCCTGGCGTCTGCTGCTGGAAGACCTGCAAAGCATCTACCGGCAACTCAGCCAGCGCCAGGAAGTTCATCTACCTGCAAAAACTACCTCATTTCGCTCGTGGGCCCAACAGCTTGCTGATTACGCCCTGACAGCTCAGGCTGAGCAAGAGGCCGAGTACTGGCTACAAGAGCTGGCTCGTCCCTTTGAGGCATTTCCACTCGACCATCCAAAATGCCCCAACCTGATGAGCACAGAGCGCACCATTACATGCCAGCTCAGTCACGAACAGACTTACCGGCTCTTACAAGATGTACCCGCCCGCTACCGCAGTGGTATGAACGATGGTTTACTGGCTGCGCTTGGCATGGCATATCGAGCCTGGAACGGCCAGAACATTTTGGCCATCACACTGGAAGGACATGGACGAGAAGAGTTGTTCAAACAGGTCGATCTTTCTCGCACGGTGGGCTGGTTTACCAGTCACTTCCCTGTCGTACTGGATCTGGGCGGACTCCAAGAACCGGCAGCAATCATCATGGCGGTCAAAGAACACCTCAATGCTATACCTCACCACGGCATTGGCTTTGGCATATTGCGTTACCTGGGACGGCCAGAGATCCGCGAACGCCTGAAGGCCACGCCAGTTCCAGGCATCAAATTTAACTACCTCGGCCAGTTCGATCAAAGCTTTACCGAGGGGGCGCTTTTTCAGAGAAGCGCTGAAGAAATCACCGGGCCGGATGTCAGCTCACGGGGATCCAGGCCATATATCGTTGAGGTAGACTGTAGCGTTATCAATGGTCAGTTTAACCACAACTGGCGCTATAGCGCCAACCTCCATAATCGAGAGACCATCGAACGGCTGGCCCACTGCTTCCAGCAGGCGCTACAACAAATAAGTACACCTGATGAGCACATGGGCGAGATGCATTTCAGCGCATCAGATTTTCCACTGGCAGATCTGGATGAAGAGCAACTTGGCACGCTGGCCAGTATGATGGCCGATGACAACGAGTAGACCCGCAAGCAAGAACGGAGACTGGCAAACAGGAGGAAGAAGATGAAAATAAAGAATGTTGAGGATATCTACCCCCTCTCTCCCATGCAGGAATTAATGCTTGTCCATACCCTTGCCAATCCCCAAGCACATATGCTCTCCCAGCACCTGCATTATATCCTGCATGGGCAAGTAGACCTTCTCAGGCTCAGAGCCGCCTGGGAACATACCGTGGCACGCCATGCGGTCCTGCGAACCGCTATTATATGGGAGCACATGAAAAAGCCACTACAGATTGTTCGCAGGCAGGTTGAACTGCCCTGGAGGGAAGAAGATTGGCGAGGACTTGCCACACAGATGCAAGACAAACAATTAGAAGCCCTGCAAGCAGAGAATCAGGTGCGAGGCATCGACATCAGTAAAGCACCTCTCATGCGCATTACCGTCATACGCACAGATGAGCAGATCGTCCATCTGATCTGGAACTTCCACCATATCCTGCTGGATGGATGGAGCAGAAATCTCATCTTTCAAGAAATGCTTCAGATCTATTCTGAGCTACAACAGGGAAAAGTGCAGGTGTGGGAGCCTGTACCACCCTATCGGGATTATATCGCCTGGCTAAAGCAGCAAGATATGGAAGCAGCCCGATATTTCTGGCAAGAGATGCTTTCAGGTTTTACCCAACCAACTATTTTGCAGGAGAGCGACGATACGAACCAGCGTATCGAGTCAGCGGAAGGACACCTGAGTGAAGAACTCATCTTGCTAGACCTGCAAACCACCGATAAGCTTGTCGCATTAGTGCGGGAAAATCAGCTCACTATGAATACATTACTACAGGGTATGTGGGCTTTGCTCCTGAGCAAATACAGTGGGCAGAAAGACATCGTTATAGGTATAACCGTCTCTGGACGTTCAGCCGATCTGGCTGGCATTTCCACCATGACCGGGCTTTTCATCAACAACCTTCCACTGCGTATCCAGTTGAGCAACAGTCAACAATGCGTCATGGCGTGGCTCAAAGACATACAAAGCTGGCAGAACCGCATGAGGCTCTACGAATACACACCACTCTCAGCGATTCAGGCATGGAGTGGCATCGACCTCGGCCAACGTCTGTTTGAGACCATGGTCATCTTCGAGAACTATCCCAAGGCCGAGCTGGAAAATGATCCTCATTTGAGCGTACAAGAGATCTCCGGCGGAGCCAGAACTGGCTATCCACTTACCTTAATCGCTGAAGGCGGCCCAATGCTCATCATGGAGGTCTCCTATGAAACCGGACGCTTTAGCCGCGACTTCATCCTCACCCTGCTGGAGCAGCTTCAACATCTGTTGGAGCAGTTCTGCAAGCAGCCGCAGCAGAGCGTGTCCGCGTTGCAGCATCTCTCTGGTATCCAGTGCAACAAACGAGTCCAACTCAAAGAGCAACCGATTGCTCAAATGCCGCAGGAGAATAGCACCGAACAGATCAGGAACAGATCAGGAACACGCTTTGTGGCTCCACGGGACGAAACGGAACAGAGAATGACTGCACTATGGGAAGAAATCCTCAACCAGCGACCCTTAAGCGTTAAAGACAACTTTTTCCGGCTTGGCGGACATTCCTTTATTGCCCTGCAACTCATGGAGCGTATCCGCCAGGAATTTGGCAGGGAACTGGCGCTCTCCACGCTTTTCCAGGGAGCCACAATCGAGAAACTTGCCGCTGCCATACATCATGAGGGCAACCAGGAATCTCCATCGCCACTTGTAGTTCTGCAAGGTCAGGGCCAGAAAATCCCGTTTTTTTGCATCCATCCCAGTGGAGGCAACGTTCTCTGTTACTACGATCTCGCAACGCATCTGGGAACAGAACAGCCATTTTATGCACTTGAAGATCTGAGCCTCTACGAAAAAGAGATCCGCCAGATCTCTATTGAAGAAATGGCCAGCGCCTATATCAAGGTCATCCGCCAGGTTCAACCCGCCGGTCCCTATCTTTTAGGTGGCTGGTCATTTGGTGGGCTGGTCGCCTTTGAAATGGCTCAACAACTCATCCAGCAAAGCAGCTCAACCGCCCTGCTGGCCCTGATCGACAGTCGCCCGCCTCAGGTCAGTATCCGGCTGACAGATGGGAATGAAGTCACCATCCTTGGACGCTTCGCCTATGACGAGGGGCAAAGGAACGGCCTGGAACTGGACATCCCGCTGGCTAACTTGCGTCAGCAGCCCAGGGATGAAGCTCTGCAATACATCCTTACACAGATGAAGCTGGCCGGAATCGTTGGTCCAGAGATTGGCCTCTCATGGGTACATAACTTTGTCAAACGGGCGAAAGCCAAAATCTGGGCCGTTGCTAATTATCAGGCACAGATTTACAAAGGTCACATCACTCTGTTTAGAACGCAAAAGGGCATCCAGCAAGACCTGCAACGGCTGGAACTAGCAGTGGACAAGCAGTATTACGACGAAACGTATGGGTGGAGTAGCCTCTCTAGTCAGCCAGTCACCGTCAAGACGATCGCGGCCACCCATCTGAGCATCGTCATTGAACCTGCTGTTCGGGAGCTGGCACGCCAGCTTCAAACCAGCATTGAAGCTATACAGACGGCGCGTATACAGCGCTAACCAGCCTTTTTTCTCGTAAAGGATCATACAAGAGAAAAAGAGTACAAGAAAGGGATATTCATGAAATAAGAATAGAGCGAATTTGAGCGTATCTATAAAGTAACAGTCATCAATAAGATCAATACTCCATCTGGTTCGCCGAGCGGCCTAACCCTAATGGCTGGCAGGATGCAGGTAAAACCGGCACGAAGGACAACTGCCTGGCCTATATAAAGAAGTCTAGACAGACATGAGGCCATTAAGCTTGCGCCAACGCATGGAAGAAAGGCGTCTCGCGTAAAATCGTGTTCACACCCATCGGCTTTACCGAAGAGAAATGAGTGCGTTAGAGGAGATAAAATGAGTATGCAGGACGAGAAAAAGATGCCAGCCAACCTGACCGGAAGAATAGCGGCTGGCCCGCATACATCGCTCGACGAAGACATCCTGACCCCACAATTTCATTACGACCTGGCGTACCTGCTGCCCTGGTATATACAGATCGAGAAAGTGCTGCTCCTTGAATACAGGCGAATGGATCTGCTCAATCTTGAGGAAGCGCTATCTATCGGCACTATCCTCAACAGCATCAGAAGAGATACTCTCCAGCCTAAGAGAGAGGAGAATATGTCCGATATTGCCTTTGCCATTGAGCGCCAGGTTGAACAATCCCTGTCGCACCTGCCAGGCGCATGGCATGTTGATCGCAGCAGAAACGACTTTCAGGCCTGCGCACAGTTGCTTTCAGGTCGTGAGCAACTTCTGGCCATCATAGATCAGATGGTGAGCTTTGCCTGGGCAGTTCATAGGCGAGCGAGCGCAATGACGGAGATGATCATGCCAGGCTATACCCACTATCAGGCCGCGCAGGTCATCAGTCCTGGCTTCTATCTCACTGCCCTGATCGAAGAGATGCTTGCCTCGACCACTGCCCTGCTTAACATCTACGACGGTCTGAATACCTGCCCTCTGGGCGCAGGCGCGATGGCAGGCCAGCAACTGCCCTGGGACCGGGTACGCATGGCAAGTCTGCTGGGTTTTGACCGACCACAGAGGCATGCCTTGGTCTCGGTCGCCTCGCGGGACTGGCGTACACGTATTGCCGCAGAACTCTCAACTATTGGTGCTACTCTGAGCCGCTTTATCACCGATCTGATCGCCTGGGGCAGTGGACCCTATGCCTTTATTAGTCTGCCTGATGAGTTTTCAGGCATATCCTCGGCCATGCCACAAAAAAAGAATTTTCCCGTCCTTGAACGCTTGAGAGCCAGAACTGCCCACCTGACGGCCTACTACCAGGACTTCATTATGGGTCAGCGCAACACCTCCTATACCAATCTAGTCGAAGTATCAAAAGAGGCTGGAAGCCAGCTCAGCAGTATGTTTACGACTATGGCCTCACTTCTACGCATCTTCACCCTGGTCATCGATCAGATGGAGTTTCAGAGCGAGACCATGCGCCATGCCTGTACCCAGGAATACTTCGGTGGCTTTGCGCTTGCCAACCATCTGACCTTGCAAGCGGGCATCTCCACTCGTCAGGGTCAGGTTGCAGCGGGCAAGTACATCGTACAGGCCATACAGCAAGGCTTCACACCCGGCCAGGGGAGTGCGCACCTCTTACATGCCATCTGCCAGGCTCAGGGATATTCCGCCGATATTGCTTACCATACCTTGCAAGAGCTTTTCGATCCTGAGCACAACCTCCAAGAAAAACACACCTCCGGATCAACTGGGACACAGGCAGTTGAGCAGATGTTGCGCGAACAGACAAACGATCTTCAGCACGTTCAGACAGTTCGGCAAAGCAAACAGTTCCAGATAGAACAGGCATTGCGCGAAATTGATAGACAACTTTCTGGCGAAAAGGAAGTGGAAGACCTATGATCTCAGGCCATTTAACCGCACCAGGGAGAGACACGTCCGGCAGATTGATTGGCACAGGCAAAGCATTTGGCACATTTGGAGAACTGTTGCAAGGTTCACTTGGACCTGAACACAACAATTTTCTGGTTACTTTCCCGATTGATTGCTACTCATACGCCACGTTTATCGCAGAGCCGGACAACACGCGAGTCAGCGTGTGGCCTGACTTTAAATGGAAAGCCCAGACCCTTGCCACTGCTATTCTAAAATACTATCATCTGCAACCGGGGGGCAAACTCAAAATTGTCAGTGAACTGCCCGTGGGCAAAGGTCTGGCTAGTTCCTCAGCCGATCTGGTAGCCACAGCGCGGGCCATCGCCTCATGCTTTCATCTATCCATTCCCCTGGCGTTGCTCGAACAATGGATGCAGCAGATCGAGCCGTCAGATGGCGTGATGTATCCCGGTATTGCCGCCTTTTACCATCAGCAGGTTCGGCTACACACCTTCTTCGGAAATCTGCCCTCACTAACCATTATCGGTTTGGATGAGGGTGGTTCAGTAGATACCATTGCTTTTAATCACTATCCAAAACCATTCACTCAAGAAGAGGTGGCAGAATATAAACGCCTGCTGGAAATGACCGCCATGGCCGTGCGTCAGCAAGATCTGGCCAGCCTGGGATACATAGCGACCCGCAGCGCCCAGTTGAATCAGGCCCTGAATCCCAAAAGAACACTCAAGAATCTGCAAGAAATCTGTCAGAGCATCAGTGGGCTAGGAGTAATCGTGGCCCATAGCGGAACATGCCTGGGCCTTCTGCTCTCTCCGCAATACCCTGCATACCGAGAACAACTCAGACAAGCTTATGATCAAATCTCTGATCTGGCCAGTACCGTACTGGTCTATCATTCGTTATGTTGCGTCAATACTACTTTGAGAGAGCATATCTCTTAAAGGAGAGGAGAGCACTATGCTGTACAAAAACATCATCGAGAGTATAGGCAAAACCCCACTGGTGCAACTGCAATTGGATGGAGGGGCGCAAGGAAATGTCTATGGCAAACTGGAATTGCTCAATCCCTTTGGCATGAAGGACCGGGTAGCCAAGCAGATTATCCTGGATGCCCGCAGAAAAGGCGTGCTCAAAGATGGTGCTCCCATTATCGAAAGTTCATCTGGCACTATGGCCCTCGGCATAGCACTGGTAGGAACGGCTCTTGGCCATAGCGTCCATATCGTTACAGATCCACGGATCGATACCTTGACCCTTACCAAGTTGCGTGCCCTGGGCTGCACAATCCACGTTGTAGATAAAATGACCGACAAGGGCTGGCAGGGAGCACGTCTGGAACGCCTGCATGAATTGATGAATCTCCATTCTGGGGCCTTCTGGCCACGTCAGTATGAGAATCCAGGCAATCCCTATGCTTATACTGACCTGGCCAACGAATTGATCGAGGATCTGGGGCAAGTCGATATCCTTGTGGCCAGTGTGGGTAGTGGAGGCTCCCTGAGCGGAACCGCACGAGCACTACGCCAAAGGCAGCAGAGCCTGCATGTCGTTGCGGTAGATGCCGTGGGCAGCGTTATTTTTGGGCAGCCAGACTCCCCCAAACGTCTGCAAAGCGGCCTGGGAAACAGCCTGGTTCCGAAAAATGTCGCGCATGCCCTGGTCAATGAGGTACACTGGCTCAATGATGCGGAAGCCTTTGCCGCCACGCTGGATCTAGCCCATACCGAAAAGATTTTCGCAGGCAATAGTTCAGGCTCGGTCTACGCCGTAGCTCGCTGGCTCAGCCATACAGTCAAGGCCGGGACTAACATCGTAGCCATCTTCCCCGATCGGGGCGATCGATACCTCAACACCATCTACAACGAGTCCTATCGCATCGACAAAGGGGTCAATCAAGGCCATCTCCCGGCCCAACCAGAGCAGGTCACTCCCGATACAGCTGTGCAGAGCTGGTCCTTTACTCAATTGAAACGTTTGCCGCTTGGCGCTGGCGCACGAGCCTGAGCAGTAAACGATAACTTCCGGGGCTGGATATCTCCCTGGTCAAGACCTATGTGATGAAAGAGGCAGTGACATGTCGCCAAAACTTGTCTTTGTAGAATCGAATACCACAGGCACCGGCCTGCTTGCCTTGAGTAAGGCCAGGGAAATGGGCCTGACGCCTATCTTCCTGACCAACAATCCACAACGTTATCCTGGCTTAGAACAACAACCCTGTCGGGTTATTATTTGCGATACCAATTCCGGTGAGCGCCTCCAGGAGACTATCGATGTACTCGATCCCGACAGTATCTGTGGAATCACCACAACCAGCGAATTTTACCTGGTTAACGTGGCTCAACTGACACAACTGCATGGTCTGCCCGGTAATCCAGCACAGGCAGTAGCTCGTTGCCGCAATAAGGCAGCCATGCGCCACTATCTTGCCGCAGTAGGTATGCAGCAACCGGCTTTTGTTGAGGTACGCAGGTTGAGCGATCTGGACACGGCCATTGAGCAAGTAGGCCTGCCCTGCGTTGCCAAACCAGTCGACGATACTGCCTCAAACGCAGTACGCTTCTGCGCCAGCAGACAAGACGTGGAGGAACAGGTAAGCAGTATACTGTCTCTGACCAGAAATATTCGTGGGCAGCGGACTGCTCAGGCAGCCCTGCTGGAAGCCTTTATTGATGCCGCCGAGTATAGTGTAGAAACCTTTAGCTGGCAGGGCCATACGACCTGCCTGGGCATTACTGAGAAACACCTGACAGCCTTTCCCTACTTTGTAGAAGAGCGCCACTTCTTTCCAGCAGCACTCTCGCCAGCGAGTGAGCAAGAGATGCGCAACACGGTACTGCAAGCACTGGAAGCTCTGGGTATCGCTCATGGACCGGCCCATACAGAGGTCAAACTTACCACGCATGGTTGCCAGATCATCGAGATTAATGCACGTCTGGCTGGTGGAATGATTCCCGAATTGATCCGCTATACCAGCGGGATCGACCTGATAGAGCAGCAGATAAAAGCGGTTACGGGGCATGAACCTGATCTGAACCTCAGAGCGCAAGGATGCGCGGGCATTCAGTTTCTGGTCTCAAGGGAACAGGGCTGGACGAAAAACATTGAGGGACTGAGCGTAGCCAGGGCTGTCAATGGGATTAAGCAGATCACCTTGACCAGCGCTCCCGGGAAGCAGGTCAATCCGCCTCGGAGTGCCTATGACCGCCTGGGATATATTATTGCGCATACCGCCAGCTATGAGCAAACAACTTGTGCCTTACAGACCGCGAGCTCACAAATCCACCTGGCCGTGCGCAACGATAGCGGAAACAGGGTAGTAGAGGAGTTTCATGTATGATCGAACTGCGTAGCGACACATTCACTCTGCCCACAGACAGCATGCGAGCTGCCATTACCCAGGCCGTCCTCGGTGATGATGTCTATGGGGAAGATCCCACTGTGCGTCGGTTAGAAGAGCTGGCCGCGTCCATCTGTGGGAAAGAGAATAGTTGCCTGATGCCCAGCGGCACCATGGCCAACCTGGTCGCCCTGCTAGTTCATTGCCCCAGAGGTTTCAAAGCACTGGTCGGCAACGAATCAGACATCTACATCTATGAAGCAGGTGGAGCTTCGGTGTGCGGAAGCATCATGTACGAACCGATTCCCACACAGCCAGACGGGAGCCTGCTAATCAGCGATCTGGCCGCAGCAATGCCGGAGGAACGAGACGATCCACAGTACGCCTTGCCAGCATTGCTCTGCCTGGAAAACACCCATAATCGCTGTGGTGGCGTTGTTCTCGACCCTACCTACCTGCGCCGGGCCGCGGCCTTTGCCCACGAGCAGCAGATGAACATTCACCTGGACGGAGCCCGAATCTTTCACGCCGCTACCGCCCTGCGCGTCGGTGTAGCTGAGTTGGTTCACGAGATGGACTCGCTCCAGTTCTGCCTCTCAAAAGGGCTTGCTGCACCCATTGGCTCCATGCTGGTAGGTAGCCGGAGCTTTATTGAGCAGGCCCGCCGCATGCGCAAAATGCTTGGGGGAGGCATGAGGCAGGCTGGCATTATTGCGGCGGCAGGCCTTGTTGCCCTGGAACAGATGACAGATCGTCTGGAGGAAGATCATCGCCATGCTCGCCTGTTTGCTGAACGGCTGGCCGAGTGGCCAGAGATAGCCATAACGCTCAAGAATGTCCAGACGAATATCGTCCTGTTCAAGGTCATTCATGAGCGCTTTACCTCTAAAACAGTCATCGAGGCTGCGCATCAGCGTGGCTTGAACTTGAGCGAACTGGGGCATGGCAACATACGAGCCGTATTCCACTATGGTATTACAGAGAAAAATGTCGAGCAAGCACTTGAGATTATCTCAGGGCTACTCCACACTACCAACCAGGGCTGAACTCAAAAAGAGGATAGCAACCATCTCATGTATGCCCACTCAAGGGCCTGCAACCAGAAAAAAGGAGTTAGCATGTTTCACCCCTATAACCCGGCTCCGTTTGCATCCGGGATCTCGCCTCTCCAACGCGACAATACCGCTCCGAGGAGCGGACTATCCAGCATGCAACAGCTTTTCGAAGAACAGAAGGAGCGCAGCCCCCAGGCCCTGGCGGTCTGCGATCAGCAGCAAACCCTGACCTACTGCGAACTTGATGAGCGCGCAACTCGCCTTGCTATATACCTTCGTATGCTGGGCGTGCAAGCGGAAATGCGTATTGGCCTGTGCTTGCCCCGGCAATTAGATTTGCCTGTTGCTCTGCTGGCCATTCTCAAGGCCGGTGGCACCTCGGTTCCGCTTGATCCAGCCTATCCTCAGGAACGGTTCCATTTTCTCCTGGAGGATGCTCAGGTCTCATTCGTGATTACGAACTCACAGATCCTGCAGAACCTTCAATTGAGCGATACGGAGACTTTGCAGTATCTCTGTCTGGATCTGCTCACCGATCTGCCTGGGTTAACCGCCGAGAATCTTGCCCGGCTTGCACCAATCTACCCTGAACAACTTGCTTATGTCATCTATACCTCTGGCTCGACCGGTCAGCCTAAAGGTGCTGCCATTACGCATCGCAGCGCCTTCGCACTCCTCCAATGGTGCCAGCAACGCTTCTCTACCGAGGAACTGGCGGGTACACTGGCCAGCACCTCCATCTGTTTTGACCTTGCGATCTTTGAGTTCTTTGCTCCCTGGAGCGTCGGTGGTTGCGTTCTGCTGGTCGAGAATGCTCTGTTCCTGCCCTACTTGAACACGTCCCAGCCTGTCACGCTTATCAATACGGTCCCTTCAATTCTGCGTGAGCTGTTGCGCCTGGGGCCACTGCCTCAAAGCGTCAAGACTGTGTGTCTGGCCGGTGAGGCCCTTCCCCTGGCACTGGTGCAGCAACTGGCCGAACAGCGACAGATTTCTCGCCTGTACAACTTGTATGGACCCAGTGAAGATACTACCTACTCAACAGAGGCTCTTCTCCCCCTGGATATCCAGAAGGTGACTATTGGTTGCCCCATCACCGGTACCAAGGCATACATACTCAATGAAGAGGGGTCACGTGTAGCCCCAGGCGAGACTGGTGAACTCTATCTCGCTGGCTCAGGACTGGCCCGTGGCTATCTGAATCGACCAGAATTGACAGCTGAACGCTTTGTACCCTGCCCCTGGGAACCGGCTGGTGGACGCATGTATCGCACCGGCGACCTGGTTTGCCAGGAGCCTGATGGCCAGCTTCGCTACCTGGGGCGGAGCGATCAGCAGGTCAAGTTACATGGTTATCGCGTGGAACTTGGCGAGATCGAAACGGTCATTAACCGCATGCCTGGCATCGCTCAGGCTATTGTGATGGTTCGTAATCGCCGCGAAGACGACCAACGTCTGGTTGCTTATATAGTAGCATCAGATACCAACCATGGACCTGATGCCGAGCAACTGCGCACCTGGGTAGGCCAGAGATTACCTGCATATATGGTACCTGCCCTGGTTCATGAACTGACCGCCTTCCCCTTGACACCAAACGGCAAAATCGACCGCAAGCAATTGCCTGAGCCAGATTGGTCTATCCTCCATGAGATACGCAGCCAGGGAACCCCACCCGCAAGCGAGGAAGAACGGCAAATCGCAGCCATCTGGGAAGAGGTTCTGGGCCTGAAGGGCATCTCCCGTGAGGAAAACTTCTTTACCCTGGGCGGCCACTCCCTACTCGTGCTGCAAGTACTGGCGCGACTACAGGAAAGGCTGCATGTCCACGTACCTGTCCGTGTCATTTTTGAACAGGCTACGATCACACAACTCGCGGCCTTTATCTCCGCGACCCGCTCAGACGGTTTTACAGACAGTATACCCTTTGTCAAAGTACCGCAAGACCAGGTTATCCCCGCATCCTCGTCACAGGAACGAGTCTGGTTTATCCAGCAGCTCATTCCTCACAATCAGGCCTACCACTTTCAGGCAACCCTGAGACTGAATGGCAAATTGCATCTGAACGCCCTGGAAGCGAGCCTGAGCGAAATTATCAGTCGTCACGAGATCTTTCGCACTACCTTCCCCAATCAGGGTGGCAAACCCATCCAGGTTGTTCATCAAGCTGAGCCGGTGCATGTGCCTATTATCAATCTGGAGCAGGAACCACAAGAGCAACGCGAAGCTACTCTCAAAGAGCTGATTGCCAGAGAACTCGACCGGGACATGGACATCAATCAACTCCCTCTGATTCGCTGGACCCTTTTCCGCATCAGTGAACGAGACAATCTTCTCCTACACGTCGAGCACCATCTCGTCCATGATGGCTGGTCCTTCAACATCTTTTTACGCGAATTTGTTGCACTTTATACGGCGTCTATCGAAGAGCGCCCCTCGCCTCTGCCAGAGCTTGCCTTCCAGTTTCGTGATTACACCTACTGGCAGCAACAATGGCTGCAGAGCCAGGAAGCTCGCGACCAGATCGCCTATTGGAAAACACAATTAGCCGATAGCCCTCCTGTGCTGGCCATGCCGACAGATCATCCACGTCCCGACGTACCCACATTCACTGGTCGAGTGCCACGTATTGAATTGCCAGTAGAACTCTGCCGCAAATTGCGAGCTTTAAGCCATGAAGCCGGCGTCACGCTGTTCATGACTATGCTCGCGGCTTTCCAGATCCTGCTCTATCGGTACACCAATCAACCGGATCTCTGTGTGGGCACAGCCGTAGCCAACCGCAACCGCAAGGAAACGGAAACGATCATTGGTATGTTTGTCAATAACGTCACGCTGCGCACCCGCATCAATGATCATGAGAGCTTTTTTCAACTGCTCAAGCAGGTAAGAACTGTCACGCTTGACGCCTATGCCAACCAGGATGTCCCCTTTGATAAAGTTGTCGAAGCAGTTCATCCTATACGCGAGTTGCGCTATAATCCCCTTTATCAGGTGATGTTTAGTTTCCACGATTCACCTCTTCCCGATATGCGGGTTCCGGATGTCCATATTACCCTTACCGAAGCGATCAGCAATGGCTCGGCCAAATTTGATCTGGCCATCATTGCCATTCCACGCGCTGAGCAGCGCGTCGGGCAGCACCACACTGAGCATGCAGATGCTGAAGGCATTACTTTACTCTGGGAATACAGCCATGATCTCTTTACCGATAGCAGCATGGAACGTATGATTGACCACTATCAACGTCTCTTAACTGATATCGTTGCTGATCCGACGAAAAGCCTGAGAGACTTCAAGCTGTTATCTGAAGAGGAAACGGCACAGGCCATCACCACCTGGAACAACACCTATCAGCCTCGCCCCCTGGCATTGCCGCTGATTGCGGAACAATTTGCTATGCAGGTCGCCCGAACGCCCGACAATCAAGCCCTGAGCTTTGCTGGTGAGCAAATCACCTATTATGAACTTGATTGCCGGGCTAACCAGCTAGGGCATCATCTGCGCTCTCTGGGAGTGGGTCCAAATACGGTGGTGGGTGTTTACCTTGAACCATCGCTCGAAATGATTGTGGCCGTGCTTGGGTTGCTCAAAGCCGGTGGGGTTCTGCTGCCAGTCGATAGCAGCCTGCCCCTCGCTCAGATAGTCTACCTGCTCCAGGACACGGGGGCGAGGACCATCCTCTCGCATACCCAGAACAGAGCAGTGCTCCAGGCGCTAGCACAGGAATTACCGCAGCAACTAAGCAATCTGGTCCTGCTCGATCAGTCAGAGGAGACGTTCGATCTACCCGCCGAACTTCAGGTCTGGACAAGGAATGATACCAAAGGCTTTCCTGACACGTCCTGCCCATTGACAGTTAAAGGAACTGACCTGGCCTATATCATCTATACCTCTGGCTCAACTGGTAGGCCAAAAGGTGTGGCGATTACACAGCGCAACATTGCGGAGTACTTCGACGCTGCCCTGGATCACTATGCGCCTCAGCCCGATGATCGCGTCATTCAAAATCATCGGCTGAGTTTTGATTTCTCCATCTGGGAAATCTTTGGACCATTGTTGAGAGGTGCCAGTCTATACCTGGTTCCACGCCAGGTTTCACGCGACATTGGAGCGCTTACCCAGCTTATCAGCGAACAGCAGATCACCATTTTAAATATGACGCCCTCGCAGTTTACAACCTTGCTTGAGTACGTTCTGTTGCTTCAGCCCACGGCCTTACAGTCCCTGCGCCTGATCGTCATGGGAGGAGAGACCTTCCCTTTGGCTCTGGCCAGAAAAGCGCTAAATATCCTACCAGAAAACTGCAAGCTCTACAATGATTATGGACCAACAGAAGCAACCATTGGTTGCACCGCCTTCCACGTCACACAGGCCAATCTGGAGAAGTACAGCAATCTAGCCAGCGTGCCTATTGGCAAGCCAATGAACAACATGCAACTGTATGTGCTGGACAACGCCATGAACCCGGTACCAGTCAACGTAGCAGGAGAACTGTACATTGGAGGTGTCTGCATTGGATCGGGCTACCTCAATCGGCCAGAATTGACCGCAGCATGCTTTGTGGTCGATCCCTACGGTCAGGAGGCGGGAACAAGGCTCTACAAAACGGGTGATCTGGCTCGCTATCTACCCGATGGGGCGATAGAGTTACTAGGACGTATCGACGATCAGATCAAATTTCGCGGCTTCCGCATCGAACTTGGAGAGATCGAGGCGGTATTGAGAGAGCATCCCCAGGTGCAGGAGGCGGTGGTCATCCTGCATAAACGGGCAGAGAATGACCAGCAGATAATCGCCTATATTCACATGGGAAGCGGGCAAACTGCCTCTTTGAACGAGCTGCGCACCCATCTGAAAGCCAGGCTGCCAGAGTATATGATCCCGTCTACTTTTATCTTCATTGAGCAGATGCCCTTGAACACGAATGGCAAAATTGACCGCAAGGCTCTGCCAGAACCGGATCAGACTGCTAGAATGTCGGCAGAGGTGCAGTATATCGCGCCACGCAATCAGATTGAGGAGACAGTAGCCATGATCTGGGCGGACATTCTCAATGTCAACCCCATCAGTACCCAGGCCAACTTCTTTGAGTTGGGGGGCCATTCCCTGCTTGCGACCCAGGTTGTATCCCGACTTCTGGAGGCGTTCCACATACTCATCCCAATACGGAGTATCTTTGAAAAGCCCACTATCGCCCAACTCTCTGCGGAGATTGGCGATACGCTCATCGAGCAGGCTGACAACGACACTCTAGAGAAACTCCTTATCGAATTGGAGTCATAAGCCGCATGAACGCTCCAACCAGAGTAGCCTGTCTGCATGCCTGGCCCAGTGTTATGCAAACTGTCATGAAGCGCAAAGTAACTTGCATCTCGGGCTTACATGGAAAAAACGAACAAACCGCCGTTGTTGTGAAGGCGATACGGCACACTCTCAAACAGAGACTGCATAGATGCTCACGTAAACTTAAACAAATGAACGCGGCTGAACCACCTGGCCAAAAGCGCGATCATAGTCCTACCATCGAGGTACTTGCGACAGCTTAATAGAAATGGGCGAGATATGGGTAAAGTAACATCTTACAAGGTAACAGGCAAAGATGAATCAGCTAAAAGCGTAAAAAGCTTTGAAGATCTCAGAGCGATAGGAAATACAGAACGTGTTGAAATGGAATACGCCTATGGGCCTGATCTTTTACCAGCAAACCCATGGTCAAATAGCGGTATGTGGCGCTATCTTGCGCTGTTACCAACTCAGGATGAAATTTTGTATCCGCTGGCAGTCGGAGGAACTCCCCTACTCGCTCCGCTGCCGCTACGACAACTTGCAGGTCTACCAGGATTATGGTTGAAGGATGAGACACGCTCTCCAACTGGCTCGAATAAGGATCGGGCCACAGCTCTGAGCCTGGAATATGCTCTCCATAATAAGATTCAGACCATCAGTTGCGCTTCAACAGGGAATGTTGCCTTATCTTTGGCAGTGGGGGCTGCTGCCTGTGGACTTAAAGCTGTTATCTTTGTTCCCGCTAGTATCCTGGATAGTAAGTTGCAGTATATGCGCGTGACTGGTGCTACGATTTTCAAAGTAAAAGAGGGCTACGAAGCAGCGGTTCGCCTCTCCAGAGAGGCTGCACATGCCTTTGGCTGGTACGATCGCAATACTGGCTATAATCCTCTTACGCTGGAAGCAAAAAAGACGGTGGCCTTTGAGATCTGGGAACAGATGGGGCATCAGGTTCCCGATAGCGTTGTAGTGCCGGTCGGCGACGGAGTGACATTAAACGGCCTTGCCAAGGGTTTCCGAGAGCTAATGTTTTGTGGAGCGACCACAAAATTGCCGCGCATTATTGGAGTGCAAGCAGAAAACTGCCAACCATTAAAAAGAATGTGGGAAGGTCACTCCGTATTCCCCTGCGACCATAAGTCAACTATTGCTGATGGTATTGCTGTAGAAGCTCCTATTAACGCAGGTATGGCTTTACGAGACATCCGTGAAAGTAGGGGAGGTTTTGTGGCAGTTTCTGAAGAGGCTTTGCTTAATGCTATCGCCCTCCTTGCTACTACGAGTGGCATTTTAGCCGAGCCAGCAGGTGCGGCAGCCCTGGCCGGGATCCGCCCGGCTGTTGAACAGGGCCTTTTAAAGGTGCATGAAACGTTTGTGGTGCTGGTAACAGGATCTGGCTTCAAAACACCGCAATATTTGCGCCCGCCAACTCACTCACCAGTCTATGAGATACTTGCTGATATCAATGAACTCAAGCAGATCCGAGCACACTCCAATTGCAAATGAGCATTCCCCATTTGGTAGCGTCAGAAAGGTGAGATAGACGAGACGCTATCAAATGGGGGAATGAAGATGTCCAGGGAACAAAAAATCTACACGAAAGAGTTTAAGATCGAAGCTGTCCGACGAGCAGAGGCCAGCGGCAAGCCGATCGTCGAGATCGCACGGGAGTTGGGAGTCTCTGAGAGCACGATTCATAATTGGCGCAAACAATTTCCCCAACACAGTGAGCAGGCGTTTGCGGGCAGTGGTCATCAAACACCAGAGGCCGAAGAGCTGCGCCGCCTCAAACGAGAGCTGGAAGTCGTGAAGCAAGAGCGTGGCATTGTAAAAAAAGCTCTTCATATATTTTCACGACACGAGCGATGAAATTTCAGTGTATCGAGATCAAGAATATGCAGTGAAAACGAGGTGTCAGGCGCTTTCTGTCTCTGAATGGAGGCAAGCAAGTAATCCATTACTGGATTTGAGCCTTTTTCCCTACTCGGGATCGATCCAGAATTCACAGAAATAGCGTCGCAAGTAATTCCCTGCTGGAAATCAGGCCGATGCCTCCTCTTTTTGCAGAAAAACACTGATTGAGCTTCACTTTTTCTTTCCTTCTCTTTCCAGTATTTCTCTCGCAAGGAATTCATTGCTGGAAAACTGCTTTTGCCCAATCATACCTCTTGACAAAAGAAAAACTCTTTTGCAGAGTTGGGATATCAACACACACATTCCACTCATACAAAGGAGTTTCCTGCTATGATACCCTCTTCGGCTCACTTTGACCAGTCCACTCTTGCCCTTTTGCTTTCTCATGATCTCTTGGTCCAGTAGTATCGTGCCTTCTTCTCGCACCTCGATTGGTCCCTCGTCGAGCAGTGGCACGCCCAGCGTTCTTCTAGGGGTCGGCCTGCCCATCCTGAAAGCGCCTATCTCAAGGCCTTCCTCATTCGTATCCGCGAAGGCCTCAGTTCTACCAGCCAGCTGCGTCGCTTCCTGCTGGCCCATCCCCTCCTCGTCCTCGATCTTGGTTTTCACCTCGTGCTTGACCCCCTCCAACTCTACGGCTTCGACTGTCACCAAACCTTGCCGTGCGAGTTCTGGTTTCGTCAGAAACTGCGCTGCTTTGATCCCTCCTTGCTCCAAGCCCTGCTCCAGGCCACCGCCGCGCTCTCAAGCATGAGATCCCTGGACTCGGTGAGGTCGTCGCTTTTGACGTGAAGCATATTTACGCATGGGGAAAAGAAAACAATCCACGAGCCTCTGTTAAGGAACGCTACGACAAAACCAAAGTGTTGGCAGGTGATCCTGACTGCAAACTCGGCGTCAAACGCTCGACCAACCGAGAGCAACCAGATGGTTCGACCAAAGAAAAGAAAGAGATGCTTTGGGGATACGGCTCTGGCGTCGCTGCTGCTACTACTCCTGACTATGGTGATGTTGTCTTGGCTGAACACACCCTTCCTTTCGATGAAGGCGATGTGCGTTATTTCCAGCCTCTGTATCAACACATTCCCAACCCATATCACTGCTGATGCTGCTTATGATGCCTGGTATGTCTATGAGCAGGTAGCCCGCCATGGCGGCATTGCTGCTGTTCCCCTCAATGCACATTCCTCCCATCTCAGCCCTCGTGCTAGTGATGGCGTTCCTCTCTGCGCTCAAGGCTTGCGGATGGTTCCTCTCTTCCAGTTTGCTCATCCTTCTGGCTATCGTGCCAACACTTCCAATGCCCTCTGCTCTTTCCTGCTCTCACCGGTGAGACCTGTGACCATCCACAATTTCTCAAAGGGAAGGGCTGTGTCAAAGATCTCAATTGGGAGTGAGGAGGACTCCAGCGCGTGCTCTTGGATCGAGGCGCCCCGCTTTACACAGCCATTTACTCTCAACGCACCAGTTGTGAACGCATCAACAGCCAAGCCAAAGAACTCGGCATCGAACGTCCGAAAGTGCGCAATCGCCGCTCTGTTGCTCACCTTAACACGTTGATCTCTGTGATTAGTAACGTACGAGCTCTCAATCGAGCCAAATCCATCAATAGGAGACTTCTACTTATGAATTAGTTGCACCCCTCCTCCGATTAGGTCCCGCGGAAGAGCGATGCTCCTAATTACTTACATGATCCCAATTGAGTACAAGTTCCTCAGTTCCCACTTTCAGTGCCCTCAGTCTTTCAGTATCCTCAGTAGAGAGATGCACCGATGCGTTGAGCCGCAATCCAGAGGGTTTCTTGCACAGCATCTTCAACATCCTCAGGAGTCGCGCAGAACTTGCGCGCAAAGCGAGTCACAGATGGATGATACTTGCCCAGCAGTTGTTCTATCGCTGCGGGATCACCGTCTACTGCATCGGGTATCAGTTGGGCGTCAGGTACTGAGTTCATGATGGACGCTGGCTTGACATGAGCTTGCGTCCAACCAGAGCACAGGCAGGGCACCATCCGAAGAAGCCGGTCGCAGCCACGAAGAGGGCTGAGACAAGCAATACCAGGGCGAGCAGCACTGCCCATGCCCCATGCATGAGCTGAAGATACACCCACCCAGCACACACCGCCAGGCCACTGCCTACCAGGACGCGTACTATCCGCTCGAAAGTGGGGACATTTTTCACATAGACCATGTTGATCCTCCTTTGTACCTCTGAACGTTCTCTTGATTCAGATCGTTCTCTCTCTAGTAAGAGACCAAAAAAGGGTGAAAGGATTCATCTCCTGGAGATTTCTCTGAAAATCTCTCTGACAAGTACAGCTTCAGTTGTAAGAAAAGGCCACAGGAAGTCTGCGGAGTCCTGATCGAAGCCGGGCTCCTCGTTTCCATGTCCCATGACCAGATGTGGTGAGTGGAGATGAGGGTTATTTCTCCAGACGCCCGATGATGATCCGTTGGAAAGGGGGCTCCTCAGGAGAGTATGCAATCATTCCTCAGTTTACGCCATCTTCACGCAAGTTAATTGTCAGTTGACCCACTAGTACAATTGTCTGAGGTAGTACGCTGGAGCTTGTTGATGACTCAGCAGCGCCTCATATACTTGCGAACGGGATCTGGGACGATGGAAGCCCCAAATCCATGCAAGAGAGCGAAGCACCAGCTATGAATAATATGCAGATCAGCGGGAATGGAAGTCAGATAACCGGACCTTTCACGACAGCTGGTACGGATCACGTGTATTGTTCAGTTCATCCGGGAATGAAGCTGACCGTCATTGTGCAGCATGAGAGCAAAAAGCAGAGAGAGATCGCTTGCCCTCTGCTTTTTGCCATAGTTGTGAGAATCCGGCGCTTATTTGTTGGTCATTTGTGATTTCGAGATACTATACTGTTCGCCAAGGATTCCGTTAAGCGGTGGTCTCCTTAAGCTCTTTATTCACCATCTCTGGTTCACTGACTATCCGGCGGAAGAACAGCGCAGCCTCTTCTTGAACAACATCGCGAAAGCTCTTTGACAGATCAAATCCATGGGATTGCCCGCTGTAAAGGTGCAGATCGCACTGAACGCCAGCAGCCAGCAGCGCCTGATGGAAACGCACGGTTGGCGGATAGGGTACGTGGATATCGGAGGTTCCGTGCAGCAAAAGAGTTGGCGGAAACGCAGGCGAGATATATGAGAAAGGACTGACCTGCTGCATAGCCTCTGCCGTTGCGTTCAGCCCAAGCAGCGGCCAGGACGGAAAGCCCTCCTGATTGAGCTTATGTTGTTCCCACGCCGCCTCGTCGGCGGGCGGATAGTGATTGCCGAAAATTGCTTCTTCTGGATCGCGAAAGAATACCAGCGCCGGATAGACTGCCATGGCCGCCGCCACACGAGTAGAAACGCCAGCGCAGCCACCCTTGCCCTCAAATTCAGACTGATCGGGTGTTCCAGCCGCGATCAGGGACAGGTGTCCGCCAGAACTATATCCCTGCAAGACGATACGCTCAGGGTCGATGCCTAGTTCCTCAGCATGAGAGCGTGCCCAACGAATGGCTGCCTTCACATCGTGCAGCGGAGCAGGCCAAGGTGCTTCTTGAACGAAGCGATATTCGACGGTACAACAGGTAAAGCCAAGGCTGCTTAGTTTCTCCGCATGAGGGCGTAGCATATGGCGGCTATTCCGGCGCCAGCCTCCTCCATGAACTAGTAGCACAGCCGTTCGCTGGTTCTTGTGCGGATCAGGAGGAAAAATATCGAGTCTCAGTTCGCGGTCATTGCCTAGACCATACACGACATCAGCGTGAAAAGCCATTATTCTGCCTCTTTCTGAAAAGCGATACTTCTTAAAACAGAACATATACTTTCCTTATTCCATCTGAGTGGTACCAAAATCTCCATGACGCTCCTTCTGATCCGCTTTCATCCCAAGCTTTTCTTTCAATCCGTCACAATCCGAGCCTTGTTCAGAGCCTGTCTAAAGCCTGTGGCTATCAGGAAAACCCCAGCCGCCTTCAGCAACAGCTCTGGGAGAATCCCATGTTTGCGGCGAGGAGATAACCACTCAGGCCTCTGGTTCCCAGGAGATGGGATTAGCCCGATGAGCAAGATCTTGAAAGGATTGCTCATTGCAGCAAAAAATTTTCGCTCCAGCACCTTGAAAACAAAAGCTTCTATTACCGTCCATACAAGATCAGGAGACCGAAAATATCGAAACCGATAAGCATGCATATCAAGGCGAGGCCACAGTAAATAAGCCATTTCCTCCATCTTTGTTGAATTAGGAGGATCTGGCTCGATGTTTCTTGCGGAAGAACAGTCGCATTGCCATTGAGAGGTGGGTATTGCTCATCAAAGAACATGTTCAATGCACTGCGGGTTTGCAGCAGTGACGGCAGCAAATGTGCAAGACTGTACAATTGATTACATTGAGCTCTGAGGCGTTCGCTCAAAGCATTTGAAAATGCTGCATGAAGTTCATCTTCACAAAGGAAGGAAAAAATAGATGAGGCTACCGGTATTAGCTGAGTAGCATAGGGACTTTCTGTTTGTAATGTATCGCCATGTTCTGCTCGCTCTAATTGTTCTGTGCATGAAGCTTTTTCCAACTGAAGTATCATTTAACTTAATTTGTGCGCGTTTATCCCAGATAACTTGCCAACGACTGGCTTGAGAAGCACGTTAAGACGAGAATTGAGCAAAGTTTCTCTCACATAACATGGCGTAGCACCTTAGCTCATCTACTAAGACAAGGTTTTGGATCGATGAAATGTCTGATTTCTCTCAGAATGTGTATGACTCCCATGATACTCGGAGGGAGCACCCCTTTTGGATGCGTTCTATTGATCTGGCAAAAAGAGAAAAAGATGAAGGGAGAGCAAGATGCGTGGCTGCGCTTGGAGAGACGATAGAGTGGTGAGATGATAGAGGAGGAAGAAACAGCGTTTTTTAGAAGAGTCACCAACCAGGAGCATATGCGATGTATCGAACACGTCTGTATCGAAACTATCCCTCCAACTTGACGGATGAGCAGTGGGAGATCTTAGCATCTTTGATCCCACCTATCAGCCCCAATGCTGCTTTTTATCTGCATGAACGGCGTTCGATTGTTGACGCGATCTTGTATGTGTTGCGCAGCGGCTGTCCTTGGCGTAGCCTCCCCCATGACTTTCCAGCTTGGCAGACCGTTCACCACTACTTTCGGATGTGGCGACGTGCAGGCATCTGGGATCAAGTGCTCACTGCATTGCGGATGCAGGTTCGGGTCAAGCAAGGCCGAGATCCTGAGCCAAGTGCGGCCATCATCGACAGTCAAAGCATCAAAACCAGCGGAGTGCGTGGCCAAGAGAAAGGTTACGATATGGGGAAAAAAAATCTACGGACGCAAACGGCACGCCCTTGTGGATACCCAAGGCCAACTGCTGGAGGTGAAAGTGACAGGAGCCGAAATCTCTGATCAAGCGGGAGGCAGAGACTTGCTCTTGCCTCTCAAAGAACGATTTCCTAGACTTCTGCTCCTCTGGGGGGACAGTCATTATGGAGGTGAGTTTCTCAAATGGCTCAAATACACCCTGGGATGGACAATGCAAACAGTCAAAGGGCTTAGTGTACCCAAACGCGGCCTGCTCGTCCCGGAAGGAGAAGAGGTGGATTGGGCACACCTCTTTCCCTCTGGCTTCCGCCCTCTCCCCAGGAGATGGGTCATTGAACGCTCATTTGCCTGGATCGTCAGATGGCGTCGGCTCTGCCGCGACCATGAGGGCTTGCCCCAAAGCAGCGAGGCCTTCATCAAACTCTCTGCCAGCTACCGCATCTTGACCAAGCTCGCTCCACGAATTCCATCGTGATGGGAGTCATACACATTCTGAGAGAGGTCGTCACCTTTCCTCTCATCTATAAGAGGAAGGCTATCTGTAATGGCACCGACGCCGGCCCTCCTGACGGCTCTCCAAAGTGCAACGAACACAGGCATTGAACGCTTGACGATCATCCGTCCAGCACGAGAAAAGGAGATGACGCAAGCGGAAGGAGCGCGTACTTCGTAGATTGTCTTTCTACTAGAAAGAGATTTTTCTCTCCCAGGGTGAGCAGAACAAGCTTTCCATGTGCTTGGCCATTGAATGCACTGGTGAGAGACAACACATGCAAGATTGGAAGATAGGAAAACGTTTCGCGGAAAACAAGAAAAGGAGAAGGCTATGGCAAATTTCGACGGGGAGTTTTTTATTTTTAACCGCAACAGTGGGAAAGTTATTGTTGTTGCCGGGGGATCTAGGGACAACGGGGCAAACATCTGCCAGTGGCAGTATTCTGGGAACGATGATCAAAAATGGACCCTGGAAACTACAGATGGGGAGTACTACACGATCAAGAATCGTAACAGTGGGAAAGTTATTGTTGTTGCCGGGGGATCTAGGGACAACGGGGCAAACATCTGCCAGTGGCAACATAGTGGTAATACTGATCAACAATGGAGTCTTTTGAAGATAACAAAATAAGATCCTAACGAACATGGTATGTATGCAGATGGCCTACGGAACAGGTGCCAATGCATACATGCTCTTTCGCTCATGATCTCGGCATGGTCATAAATACAGCGGCAATTGTAGATCATGAGTCTTTTACGCTCCCCTACTGAATAGATACCATTTTTAGCCATGCTTGCTACCAGTTATCCGCTGTCGAGCATCTCGCCTATCTGGGGGCGCAGCAAGTTGACGATCCTTTCGCTCCCTCTGGACTGACGCGATAGTATCAGACGCGCTTCTGGGCACGGGTCCATCTGGAAGCGTTTCATCCCCTCTTTGAAACACGTCGTCGAACGCTTGCCACACCAAAAGATTTTTTATCACTGTTATCGTGGGGGCAAACAAACATAGCGCAAGCGCTGGTTACTATCGCGACTGAGCAAGAACGGCTATTCTCTTCTGCTCTCTCAGAGTAACTGTTCTCTCTTCCCTGAGAGGGGAAACGCTACGTAAGGTGACACCAGCCGCAAGATAGCTGCCAATACAATATAACGAGCAATAGAAAGATCAAGGGCATTTTCCCCACTTTCTTGGATGTTTCGAGAACACATCTCCAATTTCTTCGTTATTTCGCCACCAAAGACACAATCCAGATCAAATCCGTCCACCTCTATATGTGTGATTTGACTTGTCATAGTCCTGCCGCTGTTTTGGGCTGGATCAAAGGTGTTCAGCCCGGACCGAAGTTGATGTATCAGGCATTTTCAGCTATTTGCGAAACGCGAAGGTTGAACAAAGCGGGTTACGCGCGCTTCAGAAACTTTTACCTGTATGGTGAGCGTAACCTTGCCGGAGAAACGGCTCTGGTCAATATTTTCAAGATGTCTTGACTCTTGAATATGATCAGGAGCGACTGTCGCGGTACTCGGTGGAGTGGCAACCGGATGATCGCCATCTTTCTCGTGTAGGTGCCCCTCGGCTCTATCAACACGGATATCAGTCTGCGCAACTGGAGCTGTGGCAACCAGGTGAAGTCGAGTGGTTTGTGATTATTCGGGATTCCTCACCCGCACGGCGGCGCAGGCGTGCAGCTCGTATCCTGGTGATCCAACCTCCTTTACTCTCCGATGGAACACAAAGATCATGATGCAGAGACACCCTGCCCTATGATGCGCAGATTAGGTGGTAAATGACTTGCGCATGTGGTCACTTCTTACCCTCAAACCGACACTTTTGCGCCTTTCTGGTGGGCAGTCGTGATCCATCATCGCCAGAATATGGCGCGCAGCCAGCGGATCAGGATGTCTGACTACGGTACATTCACGATACGGCTGAGGCGAGCAAGAAGTGTCTCATCGGGAGAACAGGGAAGCAAGCGTAGAGCAACGGTCGGTTGGCGGAGGCAGAAGGAGGGATGTTCTTTTCAGGCATCCCTCAACTATCTCTTAGATTCCTATGGCTCCTATGAGGTAGGCTCCTGTGAGATCGGTGCTTTGGAGGTGGGCTCTTTGGAGGTTGGCACATCCG
Source organism: Ktedonosporobacter rubrisoli (assembly GCF_004208415.1). Taxonomy (GTDB): domain Bacteria; phylum Chloroflexota; class Ktedonobacteria; order Ktedonobacterales; family Ktedonobacteraceae; genus Ktedonosporobacter; species Ktedonosporobacter rubrisoli. The sequence continues at coordinate 3,405,348 of NZ_CP035758.1, forward strand.
AGGTAGGCTCCTGTGAGGTCGGCAATTTGGAGGTTGGCTTCTCCGAGGTAGGCTCCGCCGAGGTTGGCATTGTTCAAGTTGGTGTGATGGTCGAAGCCGGCTCCCCTGAGGTAGGCTCCTGTGAGGTCGGCACATCCGAGGTAGGCTCCTGTGAGGTAGGCTCCTGTGAGGTTGGCATTGTTCAAGTTGACGCCTGTGTTGAATTCAGGTCCTATGAGGTAGGCTCCTGTGAGGTCGGCGTTGCTGAGATCAGGTGTAATCGATGGATTCTGCTCTCTCCAGGCATTCCATTCCTGCACTGACTTTTTGAGAAGATTCACGTGGTTCTGATTTGCCATGCTGTTTTGCTCCTTGTTTCTTTGGTTCTTACGAGACAAAAACACGCCTCTGTATATAGAGGCATTATCGTCTTTTCAGTATATCACTGGCAGATGGCTCAAAGCGAAAAGATTTCCCGGCCACTTTTGTCGCAACGGAAGGTTTCAATAGGTGTAACCACTCATAGTGGTCGGTATGGAGCGAAACCCCGCCAGGACCTTGGTAATGTCCGTGTGCAGTATCTCTTGCAACAAAACACGCTCAAAAGCACGGAAGTGGGCAGATCTTTCTGCAACGAATATTGCACACCTTTTTATCAAGGTCCTGGCGGGGTTTGAGAGCCCATGTGTATATTCGCTCTCCTGCCTCTGAGGTGGAGCAAGGCTAATCATGGTAAGGTGTCGTGCCTACGAGCTTCAGCACTTTTATTTCATCAAGCTCTCCCCATTTTGCCTCTAGTACTCTATTGCCGTTGTAGAGGCTAACGCTCTTCTGGATATTGCCCCCCAAGGATCGCCGATCATCTGGCAGACACAAGCATGAGAGAACGTTCTGGGTATGGGCTTCTGCATGAGCTACGGCTGCATGCTCCTAAGTGGCGCTTGGACTTTGCAACTGCTGAAGCTCGCTCTCTTGTTGCTGCCGATGAGCTCCCCAAACGTGCAACGGTTGCGCATTTGGGGACAAGTGGACAAGCGCCTAGCCGCGATCTGGGCCAGTGTCAGCAGGAAGCCATAGGAACGCTTGCCCTTCTTCGCAGCAATGAAGGTGCTCATCACCCATTGCTGCCTGAGAGGCGATTCATCTGCTTGTGATGTCGTCCCTCTCTCAGGCAACTTTTCTCTGCGTTTCCCCCATGCACAAGGAGGCTCCACTCCTGCTCCATGTGCAGCTCTCGTCCTTTCCTCAAACTCCCACCTCCCCTTGCTTGCCACTGGTAGCTCTATTTCGAGCAAGCCTGCTAGCTTCTCCGTCAAGCTCTTCATCTCCTCTAGTTATATCGGGACCCCATTTTCTACGAGGTGAGGGCCCAAGCAGTCATAGAGCGCTTGGAACAAGTCAGCGTGACACCGTAGTATCGTCCTTATGAGCCACTTGGCAGAAGAGGATGAACACTCTGAGAGCGCTGTGATTTTATAGAAATTATGGCACTCGCTCTTCCCCATATCATGACAGAAGCTTGAGACCAGAAGCGGCTTTACACTGATGAGCTACGAAGCATTCTGTCGTCTGTCAGGGCCTCGATTCACATGTGTGACCCATATGGCGGCAGTGAGGAGAGGTGCCTGAATGCACCTCAAAAAGCAGAACTTATGAGCCGATTTTGCTGCGCATGCCGAACGGCAACCCCAACAAGTCGTCCAGAACTGCTCCCGTTCCATAGAGACCATCAAGCCGCAGTAATGCAGACGCTTCCGGCAACTGGTGCGCCCGTAGGTACGACTGGATCGTTTCCTCCGCGCGGCGTAGCTCCTTGCGGTATTCGCCATTGCCCGGATTGCCAAACGTGCCGAGCCATTGAGCGGTATGGGCCTGCAGAACGGTCGTCCGGGTTCGCACAACTTCCCCTCGTTTGCGACCCGTGTAGCCTGCAGCCGCACACCTCATCAAGACGACGTGCGGCTGCAGGCTGGCCCTCCCTCTTTGACAAGGCGCGCTGGCGGGCCGCCTCTCGTGTCCCATCGATGTCGAAGACCTTCCACAGCTTCCCTGTTCGGTCAGTCAGCCCGCAGGGGCGCTGCGGCAGCCGTCTGCTCGCCGCTCCTGCAGATCTTCGAGAAAGAGCGTGCGCAAGGCTTCGATTGGCCCTGCTGTCAGAGCCGCCAAAAAGCGCGAGAGGGTCGAACGAGCTGGAAGTTGGTCACGCTCAAACAAGGCCATGAATGGGGCGGCAAAGGGCCGAAGCCGCTCGTAGAAGGTCTCCAGGGCGCATTGCAAAGTGCACTCGCTCACTGATCCTGGCCAGAACACCGTGCTTGCGAAGATATTCAACAATCAGCACAACTTCGCCAAACCAGGCTGGCACAGTGGGAGCCGACTCAGCGGAGGTCTGAATAGTGAGAGAGGGCTGATCGGGACCGTTCATATATAGAACACGTGAGGAGAGCTCCTTTCTGTGCTTTCATCGTTCTTTCGCCTTCCATTTTACCTGGCGAAGCCAAGCAAGGACCATGCTCTGTCTCACTCCTCGACCCGCGTTCCAATGGTCTTTGGATTCGGATGAAGGGTGACGATCCGCAAGATCCCCGAGCCCGCGTTGCTGAACTTGTGAGGCACACCGGCTGGCCCGATCACGACATTTCCAGCTTCGACTTCTAAGCTGCTCTCACCCACAGTAAACGTGGCGCGACCCTCCAGGATGAGAAAGATCTCATCATACGGGTGAAAGTGGAGTTTAGGGCCTTCGTCAGGGGGGAGCTGCATCCAGAAAAACGAAAGGGGAACGCCTCCATAGTCCTTTCCTTGAAACAGGTAGCCATTCTGAAGCTGCTCCTTGGGAATGATAGGTGCCATATGTTTTTTCCTTTCATCGTCAAATGGTGTCGAAAGCAAAACAGACAGGTTTGCAGTCTTGTACAGAGAATCCGCTCAGCGGACGCGAGAACTCCCCCACAGAACCAGCGAAAAGCGCGAAAGCAGACCTATTCAAGGTACCCAAATCAGAGAGCTGCCACAGCGGGAATGACCTCTCGGCCAATCACCTCCAGCGGGGTGATGGTATCGATCTGTGGAATCACCCCAAGCACTGTTTGTATTCCCATTCCGGCGAGCCAGCGCAGGTGCTCGATGAGCTCGCTCGCTTTAGAACCATCCTTGCCAACGTCAAAGGCGAACATACAGGTCTTCTCAATCGTGTCATACTCGCGCTTTTCCGTCTCACAATGCTGGCGCAGGATCGCCAATTTCTTTGGAATCTCTTGGCCGGGTCGCAGGTTGCACGCATCGGCGTAGCGCGCGACCAGGCGCAGCGTTCTTTGCTCACCACTTCCGGCGATCAGAATCGGCGGATGGGGTCGAGTGAGGCTCTGTGGAACGTTCAGCGGGCGCGGGATCTGGTAAGAGGTTCCCTCAAAGGGGCGCTCGTCTCCCCGCTCGCCGTGCCACATGCGCAGGCAGATCTGGATCGCCTCCTCCAGCATCTCATAGCGCTCTTTCGTTGGAGGGAAAGGCAGGCCTGATCCACGGGCTTCCTCTTCGTAATCTCCCGCGCCGATGCCCAGCCACGCCCGCCCCCCAGAAAGTACGTCCAGCGTGGTCACAGTCTTGGCGAGTCGAATGGGTTGCCAGTAAGGCGTTGCTGTGACCATCGCAATGAGCTTGATCCGGCGAGTATGAGCAGAAAGGTACGCCAGCGTTTCATAGCAGGAGAGTTGCTCGCGCTCCACCCCACCGAGATAGGCGGATTGCCAGACATGATCTCCGAGACTGATGCGATCAAATCCCGTTACGTCGGCTATCTGTGCGATCTTGACCAGCGTGGGGCCAATCAGGCTCGCTCCCCCCTGCCAGGTAAAATCGTTCATATGGAGTCCCAGTTTCATAACATCTTTCCTTCCCGTTTTTCAGCATGCTCACTCTTCGCGTCAAGAGTGTTACCCTATTTCTCATTCTGCACGCTTTCTCCTCCCGCCTAGTGTCCCGAAGAAGTGAGGGAGAGATGTTAGTATAGCAACCTGAGATGACAGAGGTATGAACTTTTTCCGCGATTTTGTCATCAATTTGTCACCTTGCTGGGGATTGTCGCGCCCACGGATAGCACAACGAGATGCATGTATGTGCTGAGATGTCTTCACAGGCCCGTTTAGTGCTCCAACTTTTTGCCTACCAAGGAATCGAAAATCCCTCTGCATGATGAAAACAGGAAAGCCGCGAAGAACCTCTCAAGCTAAATCATTGCTGAGATAAAACTCGTTGCGCAACCCGGGGGCAGACTCACTTCGTAGGGCATTTACCAGTAACACCCTTGCTCTGACGAAAAGATATGCGGCAGAAACTCTGCCTCCTTCTTCCTCTTCATCGCCCTTCCCAGGCGGCTTGAGTGGGATAAGACGAAAAGATTTGTGCCTGAAGAAACGCAGATTGATCTGGCAAACAACACCTGGTTCTGGTAAAGTGTGAAAAGGCGATTGCTTTACACTGCATCGAGAGAGCAGATATACTGTGAGAAAGTCATACGCTTGGCCCTTCCCAGGAAAGGGGTGATCGTTATGGCAAAACAAGACGTCCCGTGAGAAGGGTAGTGAGATGAGCAAGCTTCTCTTTGTTCCGACAAAAACATCTCGTCGCTTGTGCGCTGGTATGCGCGAGCGCTGCTGCATTTGTTTATCAGCTGCTCATACAGGGAGAATCGATTGTCCAGATCAACAAGACGCAAAGCGTGATCACAAAGGTCGCCGAAGTGGCACAGAGGAAGAGGTTTTCCTATGCCTGAGTCATCTTTGCTGGTGACCAAGTTCACCATCCCACCTCTTCGTTCCACGCTGTTACCACGCGAGCACCTGTTCACGGTCCTCAATCAGAGCCGCTCGTATCCCTTGACGCTACTCTCGGCCTCAGCTGGTTACGGCAAAACAACCCTGCTCTCAGCCTGGGCGAGCCAGAGATCTGGTCAGGTCGCCTGGCTTGCACTCGATGAGCAAGACAACGATCCAGCACGCTTCTGGGCATATGTGATTGCCGCACTCAGGAAAGCTGGCTCTCCAGCAGGAGAGGCGACGCTCGCGATGTCGCACTTCCCACAACCGGCGCACCTTTCCAGTGCTCTGACTTTGCTCATCAATGAACTCTCCACGCTTGGGCAGGAAACGATCCTGATTCTGGATGACTACCATCTCATCAAGGAACCGACTATTCACGAGTCCCTTCAGTTCTTGCTCGATCATCTTCCCGCTTGCCTGCACCTGCTGCTTGCCACTCGTGGTGATCCTCCGCTGGCGCTTGCTCGTCTGAGGGCACGAGGACAGATGGTCGAGATTCGCGACACTGATCTGCGCTTGGACAGCGCAGAGGCGGCCAGTTTTCTGACCCAGGTGATGGTTCTCTCGCTCTCAGAAGAAGAGATCCGTCTCCTGGAGACGCGCACCGAGGGATGGGTTGCTGGACTCCAACTCGCGGCCCTTTCCCTGCGGAGACACGCTGACGTGTCGGCCTTTCTCCAGGCATTTAGCGGCAGCCAGCGTTTTATTCTGGACTATGTGCAGGAGGAAATTCTAGGACCGCTGCCTGAGTCGTACCAACGTTTCCTGCTCTACACATCGGTGCTTGAGCGGATGAATGCCGAAGTTTGCCAGGCACTCTCTGGGGAGCAGGCCAGTCAGCAGATGTTGGAAGCGCTGGAACGGGCCAACCTCTTTCTGGTTCCACTTGATGAGGAGCGGCGCTGGTATCGCTTTCACACCCTTTTCCGCGAGGTACTGCTGGCGCGTTTACAAGCCACCCAGCCGGAGCAGGTGTTGCACCTGCACCGCGAGGCGGCGCTCTGGTATCACCAGCAGGGATGGCCGCACGAGGCGATATCCCACGCGAGGGCCACGCAGGACGCGCTTTTCATGGCAGAGTTGCTGGAGGGCTATGTCGAGCAGTTGTATCTGCAAGGGGAGATCAAAACGCTGCTGGCCTGGATCAAGCTCCTCCCTCAGGAGATCTTGCGCGCGCATCCTCTCCTTGCCACGAGCTACATTTTCGCGTTCAGGATGCTGTCCCCTTTCTCTGATCAGGAGGAAAGAGTGTATCTGCACCAACTCCGAGAAGGTGTGGAGCAGACCGTGCAGAGCGAAGACCAGCGTCGCCTTTCGCTCGCTGAGCAAGAGCGGCTGCGCTATCGGCTTACTCTTCTCGACGGCTGGGAACTGATGACACAGGCGCTCGCTGATGGCAATGGGGAGCAACTGAGCAGGGCTGCTGAGCAGATGGAGCATCTGGAGTTTTCTGACGACACCATGTGGCAGCAGCATCGGCTGGCACCATTCGCCATCGCCTGGCGCATGGCAGGGGATTTTCTCCCGATGGTGACAGCCTTGCAGGAAAGTCGGAAGAGAACCCGAATGGCGCAAAATCGCTATCAGGAGGCCCAAATCCTCTGGGGATTGATTGCCGCACTGATTGCCTTGGGACGCCTCTCACAAGCACACGACCATAATCAGGAACTCCAACAGTTGGTCAACCGTCTGGGAGGACCCCTCCCAGAGGCGGCGTATCCCAACCTGTTCCAGGCTCAGCTTGCGTACGCGTGGAATCGACTGGAAGAGGCAAAAAGCGCTGCGCACAAAGCGATTGAGCAGACAGCACCGTTGCAGTACCTCGACATTCTCATAGGGGCCTCTGAGGTGCTGATCTCTCTCTATCTTGCTCAAGACGATCAGGCTTCCGCTGAACAAGTGGTACGCGAGATGGAACGGATGCATCACGCTGCCGAGATCGCGCTCATTCGCCCCTGGCTCGAAAGTTTCCGGGTCCATCTCTGGCTCGCCCAGGGCGACCTGACGCGAGCCGCGAACTGGGCCGAACACACCTCCTCTCGCCAGGAATCCCTCATCTACAGCCGTGAAAGCGCCTCTCTGGCGCTGGTACGCGTCTATCTAGCGCAGCAGAGATATCCACAGGCTTTGCATCTGCTCACAGATCTCCTGGAGAGCGCCGAGCAGGTTGCCAGAAGAGGGAGTGTGATCTCCATCCTGGCGCTACAGGTCGTGGCTCTCCAGGGGTTAGGTGCCACACAAGGGGCGCTGCGCGTTCTCCATCGACTGCTCACATTGACCGAGCCTGAAGGGTACGTGCGCGTCTTTCTCGATGCTGGCCAGCCGATGCACCAGGCTCTTCAGGCATGGCTCACGACAAAGCACATGCGCGCCGCCATCTTCCCTGCCCCACCGGCACTTGTTTCCTATGTTTCTACTGTGCTCGCCTCCTTTGCCAGCGAGCAGCACCAGATCGTTCAGCAGGAAATCATCCTCCCTGGCTCAAAAGCTCTACCACGCCCCTCCTCTCAAACTGCCCAACAGCTCCTTGAGCCGCTCACGCCACGGGAGCTGGAGGTCTTGCACCTGCTTGCCGCGGGTGCTTCCAACCAGGAGATTGCCAACCAGCTGGTGGTTTCGCTCGCCACTGCCAAGAAACATGTCGCCGGTATTCTCAGCAAGCTCGGGGCAGAGAATAGGACGCAGGCCATTGCCTATGCACGTGCGCTCTCCTTACTCTGAGCTCGTGATTGTGCGTCAGCGCTAGCCCTACATTGCCTGGATCGCTCCGATCCAGGCATCAAGCAGGTATCCTTTTGGCTATTCTGGGCGCTTCTCTGCGCGCTGCTTCTCTCCACACAAGAGAGTATCCTTCTCCTATCCTTTTGGCTACTGTGTTCCACCTATCGAGAGAGTATGCTTCTTCGTAGACGACAAGAGATGGACACGATAGAGAACTCTTCTCAGAAGAGTTCACAAAAGGATAGTAACACATGCACACGAAAACGACCAGCAACAATCAAGCGACTACTCCCGTGCGGGAGCACTACACAACTGGCATCGTCACCTCGCAAGATGGCACCAGCATCGGCTACCGCCAATACGGTCACGGTCCGAGCATTGTCCTCGTACAAGGAGGCATGGGGTCAGCCCATAACTTCCATCAGCTTGCAGGAACCCTGGCTGATACTTTCACTGTCTATGTGCCAGACCGGCGTGGCCGCGGTCTCAGCAGCCCACATAGCAACGATTACAGCATCCAGAAGGATGTTGAAGATCTCGATGCCCTCTTGATGAAAACAGACGCCCGCCAGGTCTTTGGGCTGAGCACCGGAGGCCTGATCGTGCTCCGCTCGGCACTTGTCCTCCCCACCATTCACAAGCTTGCTATCTACGAACCAGCGCTCTCTGTCAACGGCTCTACTCCCCTTGACTGGGTGAAGCGCTATGACAAAGAGATGGCCCAGGGCAACGTGGCAGCAGCGCTCATCACGGGCATGCTCGGCCCGAAGATGGGGCCACCGATTATGCAATACATCCCCCGTCTGCTGCTCGAATTCCTAACAAAAATGATGTTGGCGCGGGAGGACAAGAACGGCAGCGGCGAGTACCTATCGATGAGGACGCTCGCTCCGACCCTTCACCACGATGGACAGGTGCTCTTCGAGATGAGTGAAACGCTGGAAAACTTCCACACTGTGCAGGCCAAGGTACTCTTGCTCGGCGGCTCCAAGAGTGCGGCGTTCCAGAAAGCGAGCCTTGACGCCCTGGAGAAGGTCTTACCTCATGTGACACGTGTTGAGTTCCCTGGACTCGATCATGGCTCTGTCTGGAATTACGATAAACAAAGGAACCCAGGCGGCAAACCGGAACTGGTGGCACAAGAACTGCGCCGTTTTTTTGCCGAACCATAACATGCTTCATATGCGTATGACAAGCGATAGAAAGAAAAGACGACAGGCCAAAAATTCGAGATGGTCTGAGAGGCTCGCGTACAGCCCTATTTCACTGGTCAAGCATATGGATAGAGTCGAGCAGAGTTAGGAAAGAACGTATGGATACCATCACTTCACCATCTTCATCATCGTCGGGACAGCCAGTGCCTCGCTGTCCTATGTTCTTTGCGAAGCAGTTCCAAGACTTGCTCGATCAACGGAACTGGACGATCACTTTCCAGGGCCAAGGGAAGCAGTTCGCGTGTTAACTACAAATACTCTCTCCACCCACACTCACGAAATTTGCATTTCTGCCGTATTTCGTCCAAGTGCTCATAGAGGGTATTGTCGCGGTCCCCGTAACGAGCAAACGCGGATGCTGAAACCTGGATTTGGTCAGCAATGGCTGCCAGTACCCTGCACGCAATCCCCGCTAAATCTTTCAATGGTCGTCCCGGAAAGCGTAATACGGCGAGCTGAACCGCAAATCCCAGGCGATTATAAAGTCGCCTCCTTTGCTTAATGAGATTGGGATCTTGCTGCGTAAAGGTGTTGTAGCGAACAATCTCTCGATCCGGAAGGTCAGCCGGGATTTGGGTCAGGGTATGACGCTGTTCAGGAGTTAAGTAGGGTGGTGTTTTGGAAGTGAAAGGCACGTTCTTCTCCACATACACATAATCAATGCTCTTTTCTTATCATGTGTATGTGAATAGTGTCAATGAAACCGCCACGAACGGGACCGGAAGGCTATCGGCTGCCTTAGTGAGAAAGAGATTCTGGCCCATTCTTGCTCTACCAAGCCTTAGCGGGGAAATATGTACGAAAAATGTTACGATCCCAAGTAGGAGAAAAGAGCAGCAAAGACTGCATGGAAAAGAAAGCAAATAGAATGAGAAGTGCTTGGAGAAAGAGGGAAGAGCTCCATGTGCATGTTCGCTCTCCTGCCTCTGAGGTGGAGCAAGGCTAATCATGGTAAGGTGTCGTGCCTACGAGCTTCAGCACTTTTATTTCATCAAGCTCTCCCCATTTTGCCTCTAGTACTCTATTGCCGTTGTAGAGTCTGACGCTCTTCTGGATATTGCCCCCCAAGGATCGCCGATCATCTGGCAGACACAAGCATGAGAGAACGTTCTGGGTATGGGCTTCTCATGAGCGATGGCTGCATGCTCCTAAGTGGCACTTGGACTTCGCAACTGCTGAAGCTCACTCTCTTGTTGCTGCCGATGAGCTCCCCAAACGTGCAACGGTTGCGCATTTGGGGACAAGTGGACAAGCGCCTAGCCGCGATCTGGGCCAGTGTCAGCAGGAAGCCATAGGAACGCTTGCCCTTCTTCGCAGCAATGAAGGTGCTCATCACCCATTGCTGCCTGAGAGGCGATTCATCCGCTCGTGATGTCCCCCTCTCAGGCAACTTTTCTCTGCGTCTCCCCATGCACAAGGAGGCTCCACTCCTGCTACCTGTGCAGCTCTCGTCCTTTCCTCAAACTCCCACCTCCCCCTTGCTTGCCACTGGTAGCTCTATTTCGAGCAAGCCTGCTAGCTTCTCCGTCAAGCTCTTCATCTCCTCTAGTTATATCGGGACCCCATTTTCTACGAGGTGAGGGCCCAAGCAGTCATAGAGCGCTTGGAACAAGTCAGCGTGACACCGTAGTATCGTCCGTATGAGCCACTTGGCAGAAGAGGATGAACGCTCTGAGCGCGCGCTCACGCACCCTTCATCGTCTCTGCAGATGGTTGTAGAGCCCTGCGAGGAGGGAAGAAGAGAACGGCTCTGGCAGGTGGGTACGAGCAACAAAGCGTGACTGTCTCCGCCATCACAGCGGCTCTCTCTCCTGGCGACTACAAGGTTCGAGGAGGCTTCTCGCAGAGGCCTCCTACATATTTTGTGGCAGTGCAAAAGCTGAGTATCATAAACGTTCCAGCCTGTTGAAAAACTCCTTGCTGAGCTTACAAGTGGGCCCATGAGTTTGACGGAGCGAGGGTTCCGCCAAGTGGAGAGAAGGGTATAAGGATAAAAAGTGCATGTGAACGGGAAAAGAGGAGAAGCTGAGATTGACAAAGGAGGAAAAAGGCGATGCAATGGGGACGAGGAGGAGCAAGAACTATGATGGGTTTCAAAGAGCGGGCCTTTGCCCCTTTAGTCGCAGTTTCCCTGGAGGAGTTGGTTCCTCAGGATCATTTTTACCGGCATCTGCAAAAAGCCCTGGATCTCTCGTTTGTCTACGATCACGTTCGCGGGCATTACGCTGTGGCTGGGCGACCGTCCATCGATCCGGTGGTCTTTTTCAAGCTCCAGTTGGTGATGTTCTTTGAAGATATTCGCTCGGAACGCCTCCTCATGCGCCAGGTGGCAGATCGGTTGAGCGTACGCTGGTATGTGGGCTATGAACTGGATGAGCCACTGCCGGATCATTCCACGCTCAGCAAGATTCGCACTCGTTACGGCTTGGAGATATTTCGCCGCTTTTTTGAGACCATTGTGGAACAATGTCGCCAGGCAAAATGAGTCTGGGGCAAGGAACTCTCCTTTGACGCCACACAAGTTGAAGCCAATGCTGATCTCGATTCATTGGCCCTACGTTTTGCCGTGGAAGCTCGCGAAGCCATCCGAGAACACCTCGCTGCTCTGTTTGCCTCTGAACCAGCAACACCTGAGCAGACCGAGGAAACGCATGGGGGCTCCGCTGTTCTCGAACCCATCTCACCGGAGGAAGCCTCTCCAGGACCCTTTCCGCTCCCCACATCCCTTTCCCAGACGCGGCGTGATGACCTTGCTGCCGACAATGCGGCTCGACATGACTGGATCGCTGAGGAGGGTCGGCCCCAACGCGAAGTCCATGGCACCTATCAACGGACAGCGGACCTGCGGATCAGCACGACTGATCCCGACGCCACGCCCATGCGTCTCAAAGGAGGAGGGACACACCTGGGCTACCATACACATTACGTTGTGGACGGAGGGAGAAGTCGGATCATTCTGTCGGTGCTGGTGGTGCCAGGGGAGGTCAATGACAATCAACCCATTCTCGATCTGATCTGGCGGATCCTCTTTCGCTGGCGTCTCCGACCCAGGCAGGTGACAGGTGACATGATGTACGGAACCATCGAGATCATCAAAGCCCTAGAAGATGCCCACATCCGTGCGTACATTCCTGTTGCCGAGAGAGGGCAACGCGCTGGCTATTACGGATTAGCGCAATTCACGTATGATGCATTCCATGATCAGTTTACCTGCCCTCAAGGACACATCTTGCGGCCTGCGTACCGCTTGGAGGGGTCACAGGAAGTACAATATCGCGCAGACGCTGCCATCTGTAACGCTTGTCCAGTGAAGAGTGCGTGTACCGAAAGCAACCGTGGTCGGCATGTCCATCATCCTTTTTTGGCCGACTACCTTGACCGTGTGAAAGCCTACGAAGCCATCTTTGCGTATCAAAAAGCGCTCAACAAGCGCAAAGTCTGGGTCGAACCACTCTTTGGAGAGGGCAAGCAGTGGCATGGGATGCGGCGTTTTCGTTTGCGACGACTCTGGCGGGTCAACTGTGAGGCGCTCGTCATTGCCTCTGGTCAGAACCTCAAACGCTTGCTCCAGAAACGAGGTTGGGGGCGACGTCCGTTTCCCTCCGAAGCCGTGGCCATGGCTCTTCCCCTGGCTTCGCCGATAGAGAAACCTCCCACCAACAGAAGCAAGACCATCCATAGGCGCAAGGTCGCCGTGGCAGAAATGATCTCTCTTGGCCTCAACAACAGGCAATCTTACGCATATATCCTTTGTTTTTCTTTGAATAGTCATTTTATGACTATTTTCCTTATTTTATCCTCATCTCCTATTTCACTTTTGCCTTCGTTTTTGCTCTACCAAATTGAGATGGGGAATTTTTTAGCTCATCCTTTCTCATAAACTCTGCTGGGCATTTTTCAACAGGCTGGTTCGTTTCTTGTGACGTGTAACGGAGTTCACCTGAGTCGTCATGGAAGTGCCTATTTCTTGGGAGTTCCCTCCTGGCATGGACGTAGGTCCTTTGCATCCTCTTGTTGATGCCTCCCGCTCTCTTTGGTGCCATCCGGCCACAGCAGAGTACGAGGTGTCGTTCCCTCCAAGCTTGAGGGGTCACAGGTTGTTGAGGTTAATCTCTACCCGCTGCTCGATCGGAGTTCCATTCACCTGCCCTCCAACATTGATCCATGCTGCTTGCATTTCTGCCTTGTAGATGCGAAGCGGGGAATTCCCCCTCACGATCTCTATCGCAGGAGGCTGTTCACCTGCTCGCCCAAAAACGGCGAGCAGCCCAGACGCTATCTCGTCTGGATCTGACAATTCCTGTGCGATGGCTTGGATATAGACCCCCTTTCCAGTTCCTTCAGAAACGGTTGAATCATAGAGAACCGCTGCGATCTGCCTGTGTTCTCTGATATTCTGGGAGTGATGGGCTTGCCGCGCTGATATCCAGTAAAAATGGTGATTGCGATCAAAAGCCACATAGACCGGAGAGCACCAGGGAAGACCGCTTTGTGAGGTAGTCGCAAGACTTGCATAACAAATATGAGCAAGAATGTTTTTTGCAATCCTTGTGTTCATGAGCTATCTCCTCTCCTCCAGTTCGGGTGGCTTACGGAAGACATAGGGAGCTATCTCACCGTCCTGACTCTCGGGGGCAGCAACCGCAAAACCATACTTACGCAAGAGCCACCGGTCAATATGGAGTCCGACCAGGAACCGAGCAAAGGGAGAAAGGGGGCAAAAATAGCCGTACTGCCCCTGAAGATGACACCCCAACCGTTGTTTGTTCGCCTCATGTGAAATCCCAAAATCAATCCGCTCAAAGCAGTGGTCAATGGCGTAGCGAATAATTTCATACTCGGCATACCGATGAGCAGGAATGTTGCCAATAAGCGCATAATCCACGCCGCTATGACCGGCCTCAAGCGTGGAGGCATGCTCAAAGGTGAGAATGAAAGTGAGGAGGTGTCCCAGTCGTTGCACGAGAAATACTCGACAGCCTGGCAGCGTCAGCGCTTGACTGAAATAGGCTGGGGGAAGAAGGAGTTGATCAGGGTCCTGATGCTTCCAATACGACTGGAGCCAGAGCCGATGCAAATCGGGAAGAAAGGCACGGGCCTCCGATCCTGGGAGGACCTGCAAGGTGCATTGGGCCTGTTGCACCCGGCGTAGGTCTCGGTGAACCAACTCACGGTAACGAGCACGCAACGCCGTGAGGTAGTCGTCAAAGGTTACCCACCGAAGGTGGAGCCATGCCTGTTGAAACAACGGCTGGCGATGGAAGCCGAGTGTCCTACAGGTGTCCTCAAGCGCCTTGAAAGTGGTCAAGGTTTCTTTGTTCACATCGCGCAACACCATCATTGCGGCATGTTGGGTGCTTGCTTCCCGGATCATGCCATCGATCAAGGTGCGAAGAATCTCCTGATCGGAGCAAGACTGGGAGAAGCCGAAAGGGAAGCCTATCGTGAGCGGTGAGGCCCCGATAAAGACCCTGGGATGAAGCAGGGGAAAGAGGGGAAAACGAGTGAGATAGCCAAAACTCGTTCCCACGACCTGACCGTCCTTGCGGGCCACAAAATAGCGGAAGGTACAATCGAGCTCACAACGGGCAAGAGCCTGGAGGTAGTCAGCAGAAAAGGCGCTCTCCGCTGCACAACAGCCATTCCAGTCCCTTGCCTCAATCTGGTCCAGTTGCTCGAAAACCTGAATCGTTAGTGCTGAGAGATTTTTCTGGGTATCCATGAGCAGCCACCTTTGAGAGATTGAGGGCTATATCCCATAAGCAGATGCAGCACATTCAATCAGCGTGTTGCCTGATGTTAAGCGATGAGCTGAGCAAATTTCCAGATCTGCGCAGTGAGCAAGGTTCGCATAGGTTTCCAAGGATCGTATCTGACCTCCGAGTAAAACCAGGGTGAGTAATTCCTCAGCCGTCACCGGGCGAGGAATGGGCTCCTGACCGCTGAGTGGTTCCAGGATGAGCACACGTCCTTGTGGTCCAATGGCTTGTGCACAACGACGAAGGATCTCAATCGCGGGTGCATCATCCCAGTTGAAGAGCACACAAGAGAGGAGATAGATATCCTTCCCAGGAGGAAGCGGCTCGAAAAAGCTCTTTCCAACGATGCTACAGCGCTCTAGCAGTCCTCGATCAGCAAACGTGGCCTGAGCACGGGCCGCTGTTTCAGGCAACTCAATGAGTGTCCCAGAGAGTGCAGGATACGCGTGAAGAAGTGCAGCAAGCACGCTTCCCATTCCTCCGCCGACATCAACGATATGACCTACCCTTGTCCAATCATAGCTCTTGACCAGGGCATCGGCATCCTCTGTCGAAAGCCTGATCATCAAGGGATGAAACCAGGCGCTCAGGCTGGCGTTGGTGCTTAATGCTTCCCAGAACGTACATCCGTAGATGGCTCGATAGGCAGCTTGACCTGTGCGAATCGAGTCGAGGAGCCCTATCCATACTCGATCCATGTTTCCTCCCACCCCTTCTTGGTCGAGCTGTTCTCGCAGATGCTGGGGATGATCATCGAGAAGCATACGGGCTGCATGGGTCAGTTCAAAGTGTTCTGGGGCTCGTTCGGTAAAGATCCCAGAGGCGCTCAGATAGCGCAAGAGCATACCAAGTGCACCTGGATGCACCTGCGCTCGGCTGGCAAGATCCTCCAAGTGGGTCACGCCCCCAGCGATGAAATCGGCCAGGCGTAATGTCGCGGCGACTCGGATGGCCCAGGGCAGAGCGAGTTCTGCTTGCTGATCCAGGCTCAATCCTCTTTGTTTCTTGGTGCTCATCGTTGCACCTCCTTCCTGCCCTGTTTCAATGAATACTGCTGCTCTCGTTGGAGGCCGAGATCACCACTGATGACCAGCAAGAGCGAGCCAATCTTCATCAAACGCATCGACCCGTTGAACCAGAGGTCGCCAATGGCTACGATCATCGCCGTGCCCAGCGTGGATCAGAGGCAGAGGCCATCCCAACGTCCATCTTTGTGAGCACCAATGAAAGCAGAGAGATGTTGCAGACAGAAGCGATTCTTGCCAGAAGCGTAAGCAAGAGCTGTGAAAAACCATAGGAGCATTTTAGGAGTGTTGTTCCAAGCATTTCACAAAAGATGGAGAGGACGAGAGAGATGTGGGTCATCGTGGCACCTCGATTTAAAACTGATAGTCTTCTTTGACGGCAGTAAGGGCTTGAAGGAAGCCCTCGATCTGCTCTGAAGTATGCATCCTATTGGGCAGAATCCGAATCATGGCGTGGTTGAACCGGACAGCAGGATAATGGAAAACAGTCACCAGATAGCCCCGCTCGAACAATCCACGACGAACCGGTTCTACTTTCTCATCATCGCCCACCAGGATCGAAGTGATGTAGGTCGGAGTTGGGTTGAGGCGACAGCCTATGGCTTCAAGCCGACGGCGAAAGAGCGCGACTTGCTCTAAGTAGCCGTCCACAAGAGCAGGCTGTTCGACGAGTTTGTGCATAATGAAATGAATCGTGCTAGCGGTTGGGGGTTGGATAGCAGCAGTAAAGATCGATGTTCCTGAGAGAAATTCAAAGGCGCGTATGGCATCAGCGGGACCTGCAATGATCCCTCCTTCCAGGCCAACGGACTTGGAAAAGGAGGTCATCACAAAGGTTGCTCGCCCAAGGTGGGCAAACTCCTGAGCAAAGGGTCGCTGCGATGGTCCATAGATCAAAAAACCGTTGGCATCATCCACAAAGCTGACAGCCCCATAGCGCTCACAGACATCTAAGAGCGTACCAATAGGGGCGACTCCTCCATCCGTGGAATAAACGCTCTCGAAAACGACGACGATTTTTGCCCCCTGCAGCCTGGCGAGCATCTGTTCTAAATGGATCGGGTCGTTATGGGGAAAATACTCATGCTGTGGAAATCCCTCAACACCTTTGCGTAGGCTCCAGTGGCAATCCCGATCTAAGAGGAACACGGTTTCCCGATTATCGAGCCCACAGAGCTTTTTTGTTCCGAAACGTGTTCCCATGGCGTGCAGAAAACCCAGGTTCGCTAAGCAGCCAGAAGCAAACGATAATGCTCGTTCTTTGCCAGTAAGGTGGCAGTAGAATTCTTCGACTTGCTGATGGGCCTGGCTTACCCCTTGAGCTAAGCGCGAACCCGCTGTCACGATCCCATATCGACGGGTGGCTTCCAGGAAATGCTCCAGGATTTCTTCATCCTGTTGGAATCCAAGAAAACTGATCCCAGCCAGATTCACCAGCTCCTTCTGCCCTAAGCGGATGGTATCATAGGCGGGACTTTCTAGAAAAGAAGGCTCATGCCAAAGGCTCCGCTCTTGGAGCGCCGCAACAAACGAGGTGAACCCCCATGCGTCCAGAAGAGACTGTTGGTGTACCATTCGTTCTCCTTCTCTAGCCTCTCGGCTTCATTTCCTCCTCTCCCAGTGAAAAGGAGTGTTGAAGCATCCTTGTGCAACTCGTTCCTTCTTGTTTCTCAGAAACCAGAGATGATGGTGAGAAGCCTCCCTTCCCTTCTGCAGTTCAGCCTCACCAGAACTGACCACGGACGGACAATGACGAAGGAAAGATCCCTTCGTTGCTGCCACGAGACTGTCTCCTGGATGGTGACAAGGGAGGGACGGGGACTCGAATGGCGTCATCCTCATGAGCCTTGGCAGGAAGCAGAGAAAAAGACGCCACGCCTCCCGCTTTTTCCGCAAACGTCGTTTTACGGGGAAGTGTCAATATCGACCCTTTTTTTGGAACGGATTGCAGCGTCGCAAAACCGTTCGTTTCTTGGGATCAAGGGCAAGAGCGCCTGGCAACGATCCTCTCTCGCACTCACGTTGAGCTTCTGCCTGGCACGAAGGTAACGCCTGATCCGCAGCTGACCTTACGTCCACGTGATGAGATCTGGGTGACGATGAACAGCACACAGGCATGAAAAAGGGGAAACAATGAGATGAGACCTTATAGCCCAGACACGCATGGCTTCGTCGCATGGTATCGTTCTGCGTGAGTGAATTTCTTGCCCTCTGCCTGACGGCGTTAGTGTGCGTACCAGTTCCACCTTCTCCTGCCTACTTAGTGGGAAAGCCTCCCTCGGAATTTTTTTAGCATCTCGTTTTGGACCGTCATTGAAGGCATCGAGCAGAGAGGATCGCGGATGAAGGACAATGAGAGACAACGGTGATAAAGAGGCGCTGGTGGATGGATATGTACCAACTTTTCGGAGGCGGTTGAGCAGTTTTTCTGCCCTGCTAGACTAATAGTAGACATTCTGTCCACATTCTGAATGAGCAAGTTCGTCAGTATTTCCTAGAGTCAAAGTTTGTTGGCGAGAAGGCTTCTCGCTTTCCTATGAGAAACAGAAGATCTGTTTCTTAGAAAATCCTTTTTTGGAGGAGACATGAACGCACCTGAACCAAGTCCCGCTTCAACATATGGTGGAGAAGTAGAGACCTTAGCAGTAGAGGGCAATACGGGACGCTTGTTTCCAGTCGCTTCTCTTTTACAACAACACGCCCAAAAAATACTCAGCCAGGATAGGGAACTCTCTCTGCAGCGCGTAGTTCTTGATTATGATGAAGCGGAACATATTCTTGAGTTTCGAGGGGTAGTTGCTCACCACCTTCCTCAACTCATTTCAACGTATCGCCGTTCCCTTGTGCTTGTCCAAGAGCTTTTGCGTCAACACTCACCCGCAAGCTTGCTTTCTTCCTCCTTTCACCCCTTAGAAGACCCCTCTTTTGCCTATCAGTATGTCGTTCCTAAACCCCTCTATGAGCTCTTTCAGGGGCCTTTGCAGGTAGGATCGCATGTCCCCTTCTCTGCCCTCTCAAAGATCTATCCCACAAACCCTGAAAGAGGGCGCGGCTGGTCACTTGAGCTCGGAGCGATGGCTGCTTCGATCCAACCCTGGAACTCCTTGCCTCTTGAAGGGGCAGCCTCACAGATAGCCTTGCTTCAGGCAATGGGATGGATGTTCAATTTATTGACAGCCAACTCACCTTTTTTGCAAGGAACGCTCTCAGACAAACGCGATTACCGCCTGGAAGTCTGGGGAGATCACGGCTTGCTCGCAAGCAGCCGTTACCTTACAGATTTGGCATTGACCAAGAATCTGCCCACACGCCCTGCAGGTTTAACTGACTACTATCGGTACGTGTTGCGTCAGCAAAGACCGCTTGTTCTACCACTGCGCAAAGAAACAGGCTCTGCCAACGAATATAAATACACCTTTTTAGGTATTATTCAGCCAAACGATACCCGGGAATTCAACGCGCTGACCTATTTACAAATGGATCAGGTAAGAGCTGTCGACATAGAGACTGGAGAAGAGCAGGACGTTCATCCCAGCGTAGCTCATCTTTTTAATGGTTTTGATTTTCTCTACTATCCCCGCTATGGAGCGAGAATCCGTTTGCATCTTCCTGAGGCTGATCAGCTTGACCCCAAACTCTTTGCACAAGCCGTTGAAAGCCGCAATGAGCCATTGTTTCATTCCTTGCTGCGGCAAGCAAAGGTGCAAACAGGCTTTCTCTGTGCAGAAGGACGTATTCCAGCTACTGTTTTACCTACACACACACATCCAGGGTGGGAGCGATTCAGTATTCCTTTTGTGCTCCAAACGGCTCTGGTGCGTAGCCAGCGGGAAGTCTTCACCTTTCTTGCGTCAACCCCACTCACCTGGTATGACTTAGCACATCGGCTCCCTTCACTCTGCAATGAGCGCACACAGGGGTTTTCTGCCTGTGTGAAAGGAATCAATGCCACGGAGCTGGCGCGTCAGATCTGGGCACTTGCTCGACAACGGTTGACTGAGGAAGAGGTGGCCTGTGTCAACAACGAGATTGAGGAAATCCTGGACACGCGCATGGCTCCTGCCGAGGAACAGGTTGCACTCTTTGAAACGCTTTCTCAGCGCACGACGAAACCATCAGCCTTCCGACAAGTGATAGAGCACTGTTCTATGATATAGAAAGATAGGATCTTTCGGCAGAGAGCGAGGAGCGTTGGCCCTTCTGAGCTTAGGAGAAAGGAGCCATTCCCATGCCTTCTTTCTCCCGGAGACAGGTTTGTGAGCTTCTTGCACATCGTTTGCCCAGCTATCCAGAAGCCACGAGCATGATCTCTTAGGGCTTCAGGCACGTGGCTCATGTATCCCCACATGAAGCTCATTCAAGCCACGTAGGCCGAGATTGGCCCGCCAGGAAATGGGCTGTGGTTCTAATTGGAGAGATGGCATGCGCCGTAGCACAGACTCAAAGGCAATCTGTCCTTCAAGCCGGGCCAGAGGAGCACCGAAACAAAAGTGGTTCCCCCAAGCAAAGGCCACGTGACGATTATCTTGACGACCAAGGTCGAGCAGATCTGGATCTGGAAAACGTTGCGGATCACGATTGGCAGCCCCCATCACTGCAATAACAGCCTCGCGCTTGCTGATGTGCTTGCCACCCAGTTTCACGTCTTGAGGAGCGAGGCGTGCCGTATGCTGGCTGGGACTTTCGAAGCGTAACAGTTCCTCAATGGCAGAGGGAAGGAGAGAGGGGTCTTGCCTCAATCTCTCTAACTGGTCGGGATGACGAAGCAAGGTCAACATTCCATTGCCAATCAAATTTGTTGTTGTTTCTTGCCCACCAACCATCGTGACAATAGTATTGGCAATCACCTCTTCTTCTGTCAGACGATCACCGTTGATCTCTGTTATAAGTAAGGCATTGAGCAGTCCTTCTCGCGCATGGGCCCGTTGTTGCTTCACCGCTGCCTGAAAGTAGGCAATCATCTCTTCAAGACTTTTGAGCGCCCGGGAGGCAAAATCGGGATTGTGTTGAAAATTTCCCAGGACCTGGGCGAAATCAGCAGACCAAGCGGTGAGTTGAGGCCAATCCTCAGTTGGAACTCCCAACATTTCTGCTGTAACGATGGCCGGAAGTGGGTAGGCCAGATCTTTAATGACCTCCATGTGCCTTTTCTGCAAAACAGCATCCAGTAGGGTATTGGTGATATCCTGGATATGAGCGCGTAGCACTTCAATACGTCGAGGGGTAAAGGCTCGGGAAGCCAGGGTCCGTACACGGCTATGAGCCGGAGGATCGAGAAAGAGCATTTGATGGACCATCACCTGGGCTAATGGGGCAAGCTTGTGAAGCCCTAAGGCGCTCAACTGCTGCGATGTCGGGGTACGATTGGCAGAAAAGCGTTGGAAAACTGTCACTACATCTGCATAGCGCGTGACCACCCAGGCATGTAAATAGGGGTCCCAATGCACCGGATCAGTACTGCGGAGTTGATGATAGAGAGGATAAGGATTAGCAAGCACTTCGGGATCGAGAAGATGATAGAGACTGAGCGTTTCATTTTTCTCCTGACCTGACGATAAGGCCATGATATATTTCCTCCAGACTTCTACGATGAATATTGCCAACATTACATTCGTTTAGAGCACAAGCAGCTCTGGCTGCTTGTGCCCTCAGCGAGACACTCAAAGAAGTACATCACTTTTTTCTCAGTATACCAACGAGGGAATGAAGCTGTGCACGGCTCTGGTTACTATGCGATTCTGCCATCAAGAAGCATAGATATCCTGGTATCCTCAAGAAAATACTTCCCAGGTCGATCTCTACTAGAAGCACAGGAAATTGTACTTCTCTCTCCAGAGGGGGAGGAGAGAAGAGAATGAAGAGAAGAGGTGGACGATGTATATTTCTACAGAAGGCTTCCAGATGCGAGAGCATCAGCAATGGCCAGCGATGAACCTGAAGAAGGTTGAAGAGGTCCTGAACTGCCATCCAGACATCCAGAAGGCGGTAGTTATAGTACAGGAGGATACCTTTGGACAAGAGCATCTCGTCGCATATCTGGTTCCAGATCCTTCACGCTCAGGCCCTCTTGGCCAGTTATTGCGCCTGGAATGCGCAGGGACTCTTGCCCAACATCCCACGTATGAACTCCCCAATGGTATGACGGTCTTTCAGAAAGGCCGCAATGAAACAGAGTTAATTTATCGAGAGATATTTGAGGACAAGCACTATCTGAGCGAAAGCATGTGTTTGCCTGAGCACGCTTGCGTGTTTGATGTAGGAGCAAATATCGGTCTTTTCTCTCTGTTCATCCATCAACTTTGCCCTACAGCTTGCATTTACGCTTTTGAGCCGATTCCTTCTGTTTTTGAGTTGTTACAACTCAACATGTCACTCTATGCAGTCCAAGCTCATCCTTTTGCCTGCGGTCTCTCTAAGGAGGACAAGAGTGAACTCTTCACGTATTATCCACACTGCTCGCTCCTATCCGGCTTTTTGGCCCAGGATGAGCAAGAGCGCGATGTCGTCAAGACTTTCCTCCTCAATCAACAACAGATCAACGAGAGCAAGCAGATACCTTCCCTTGATGAGCTAGATACATTGCTGAAAGAGCGCTTGATCACTGAGCAGTTTGTTTGCCCTGTAAAAACAGTTTCGTCGATCATGCGCGAGCAGGAGATAGAACAGATTGACCTTTTGAAAATCGATGTGGAAAAAAGCGAACTGGATGTACTGCTGGGGATAGAAGAGCACGATTGGCTCAGGATTGGACAAATTGTTATCGAAGTGCATGACCTTGATGATCGTGTAGCACAGATTCAAGCTCTCCTCCAAAGGCACGGCTATCGCCTGCATCTCACACAAGATCGTTTCCTCGAAGGAACTGGTCTGCACTATATATCTGCAGTGCAGGAGCGCTATCGCCCTACATCCACTGCCAAGATAGACCTTCATAGGGAGCAGACAGAAGATCGCGGATGGCAGAGTCCAAAAGCACTTTGCGATGCGGTCATGCAATTTTCAACCACGTACTTAGCGCCCTGGGAGCTTCCTTCTGATTTCATCCTCCTGGAACACTTTCCCCTCTTCCCTGATGGCAGGGTTGATACATCAGCGCTGCCTCCCCTTAGAGAGCAGGCATGCTCTTCCAAACGCAGTTACACGCCTGAGACCGATGAGGAGCGTATACTTGCAGACATCTGGACGCAAATCCTCCCTGTGGCTAAAGTGCAACGGCATGACAACTTTTTTCTGCTTGGAGGAGACTCCATCCTCGGTATGCAGGTCGTAGCTCAAGCCAGAGAAAAGGGTATAGACATGAACATCATGCATCTGTTCCAGCACCCCATCCTGACAGAGTTGGCTGCTACTGTTCCCTCCCTTCCTTCCACCACAAAAGAGGAGCGGTAAAAGCGTACATACTGATTGGATTGCTCATAGAAAGGAAAGATCTTAATGGTATCTGAACGGCACCCGGATTTTCATACCTGGGTGATCAGAGCTCGTCCCAATCCTCATGCTCGTCTACGACTCTTCTGTTTTCCCTACTCGGGGAAAGGTGCATCGCTCTTTCATACCTGGTCACAAGAGTTGCCACCAGACATAGAGGTGTGTGCGATAGAGCTTCCAGGCCGAGAAAGTCGGTTCCGAGAACCTCCTTTTACCCAACTTGTGCCTCTTGTCCAGGAATTAGCAGAAGTGCTTCATCCCTATCTTGATGTTCCTTTCGCATTTTTCGGACATTGCGTCGGCAGTCTCATCAGTTTTACCCTTGCTCGCCAGCTACGACGATCTTATCAAGTGACCCCAGCTTTCCTCTTTTTGGCGGCTCATCGTGCCCCTCAATTGCCCAGCAGGCAGATCCCTCTTCATGCACTGCCCGATTCAGAATTTCTGGAAGGTGTTCATTGCTTGAATGGCATAACTGAAGAAACATTCCAGAATAGTATGCTCATGCAACTTGTCCTCCCAAGTCTACGAGCAGATTTTACCCTGGGCGAGACTTATCAGTATGAGGAGGATGAACCCTTTGCCTGCCCCCTGGTTGTCTTTGGTGGTCGAAAGGATCATCTGGTCAGCAATGAAGAGCTTGTAGCCTGGCATATCCAGACACGAAGTGATTTTACCTTTCATCTCCTGGAGGGTGGACACTTTTTTCTCCACGAGAGTCGCCAGGAGTTGCTCAGTGAGATCAGCAAGAAGATCCTGTACTGGAGTGACGGCACACTACGTCCCAACCAGTCTCTCTCCCCTAATACCTCATGGAGATGAAGCGAGCACTATGTGTAAGCAATCGTAGAACTCATTCTAGAGAGGAGAGCACCTATGTGTGCAAAGCGAAACCCAAATACGGCTACTCAGCAGCAGTATCCACAAGCTCGTTGTATTCATCAACTCATCGAACAACAAGTCCGCTGCACACCTCAAGCCTTGGCACTTACCGATGGGCAACAAACAATGAGCTATAGAGAACTTAATGAGCGGGCCAACCAACTTGCCCACTGTTTACAAACCTTAGGGATAAAACCTAACGTTCCTGTAGGAGCCTGCCTGGAGCGTGGGATTGAGCTCATCATAGGGCTGCTTGGTATTCTCAAGGCAGGAGGAGCTTATGTACCGTTCGATCCCACTTCTCCCACCGAACGGCTGGCCTTCATGAGAGAAGATGTGCAAGCCCCAGTACTTGTGACTCAGAGTAAGCTGGCATCTCGTTTTTCTTCACAAGGTACTTCCGTGCTCTGTCTGGATACGGATGCCTGCTGGCTTACCCAGCAGAGCATGGATGACCCATACTCTGGCGCAACAGGAAATGATCTGGCCTATGTGCTTTATACGTCAGGTTCAACCGGGATGCCCAAAGGAGTGCAAATTACACACAGCAATGTCCTCAATCTCGTTTTTTGGCATCAAAACGCCTTTTCGCTTGTCCCATCAGATCGCGCCTCTCAGCAAACGAGCCCGGCCTTTGATGCAGCAGGGTGGGAAATATGGCCATATCTGACCTGTGGAGCCAGTGTCCATGTGATTGCAGAGAGCATACGCAAGCAGCCACTAGCACTTCGCGACTGGTTTCTCGCCAAAAACATCACGATGGCGTTCCTCCCGACACCACTTGCAGAGCAAGTGATAACGCTTGAATGGCCACACTGCACGTCCCTCCGTTTCTTGCTGACAGGGGGAGATACGCTTCATCGGTATCCTCCCGCCTCTCTTCCATTTACTCTGGTCAATAATTATGGACCAACAGAAACGACAGTCGTCGCCACTTCTGGTCCTATTCTGCCGGCGGCACGGAGTGCCTCTCCTCCAACCATAGGACGTCCTATCGCTAATACGCAGATCTACATTTTAGATGAAGAAGGGCAGCAAGTAGCGCCTGGCGTAGTGGGGGAACTCTACATTGGGGGGATGGAGTTGCTCGTGGCTACTTTCATCGACCGGAGCTCACAGCAAAACAGTTTATCGCCAATCCCTTTACGAAGAAGCCTGGGGCTCGTTTGTATAGAACAGGTGATAGGGGCCGTTATCGTGAAAATGGAGAAATAGAGTTTCTTGGGCGCACTGACTTTCAGATCAACCTTCACGGCTATCGGATTGAACCCAATGAGATCGTCACCTTATTAAATGAACAGGCAGGTGTGAAGACAAGTGCCGTCATCGCCCGCGAGGATTCTGTGAGAGGGAAATACCTGGTTGCCTATATCGTACCCGAAGCGGATTCATGCATTTCAGAGAACGCTTTACGAGCGGTCTTAGAGAAACGTTTGCCTCACTACATGATCCCCACCACCTTTGTTCAGCTAGAGACGCTTCCCTTAACGGCTCATGGAAAATTGGATCGAGCCGCCTTTCCTGAGCCTCATTTGCTCAATAGCTTGCACGATAATGCTGCCGAGCAAACTCAAACGCCTCTGGAAGCACAACTTGCAGTGATCGTTACTCAGTTAATGGGGCTAGAGCGGGTGGGAAGGGATGAGAATTTCTTTCTCCTTGGAGGTCATTCCTTGCTAGGAACGCAACTTATAATGCGGATAGCAGCAACCTTTGGCGTGGAGCTCCCATTACGAACGCTGTTCGAGTATCCAACCATACGGCATCTCGCAGCAGAAATAGAGCAGCGTATTCCTGCTGGCGGTCTTCTACCCGAGGAGAAGGAGAAAAGTGCCTTCTCCTCACAACAGTAGCCTCCTCACCAAGAGAAAGGCTTCCTCTGCCCCTGTTTTCTTGGTTCTGCTTGCTTTGGCCATAGGCTTCTCCAGGGTCTGCAGTAAACCTTCATTCAAAGAAATGATGTGTAGGCAACGGGGTAGATGAGAATGACAAAATAGCTAGCACTTAGCTCTGTAAACTTGCTTATGGGGTCTGGCACAAACTTGATACTGCTGGCGAACCCAGATAGACTCTACGCCACCGGACGGAGGAGTTGAAGCAAAGGGGAATGCCTAGTTTGCGCATGGGGAACGCCATCCTGCCAGCGCACGACCCGAACGATATTGAGAGCAGCAGCCGTCGCGACGTGTTGGAGATGGGTCTTTTCTTGACCGATGTAGCGTGATCGTCGCAGCCCCATCACACGGACGCCTTGCGAAATGGTCCCTTCCACTCCGGCACGCTGGGCATACAAGGTTTTGACTTCCTCAGTTGTGGCACGTGCCCTGGCGCGCTGTAAGGCTTGATGTGCTTGTTCTCGGCGCACGGTGATGGTCCGACGCGGGACCCGTGTCGAGTGGGTACACAAGGGGCGACTAGGGCAACTTTGACAATCCTTGGTGGAAAACTTGATTTTGATGACCTCATTGTGGCGGTTGTCGATGGCTGGAGTCCAGCTCATGCTGGCGTGGCCTTCCGGACAAACGGCTTGTTGCGTTTGCCAGTCGATGGCAAACTGCCCTGCTGCGAAGCCTGTCTGTTGGCGGGCTTGCCATTTGACATCAGGATGAGGGGGACCGACGAGATCAATATCGTAATCCTGCTGGCTCTGATGGAACAGTTGGGCATCCACATATCCAGCATCGACAATGTGCTGTTCCGGGAGCAGGCCTTTGTGCCTGAGTCCTTCATGAATGGTTGGGGTGCTGACATCATCGCTGATGGGGGCGGTCGTTGTTTCCACATGCGTGATCAGGTGTGGCTGATCTTTCTCACGGGTTTCTGTCAGATGGACCTTGAAGCCAACCCAACTGGTAGTGCGCTTCTTGCCGTAATGCGCATCCACATCGTAGGGCGAGCTCAGGTAGAGGGTCGCAGGAGGGATATTGTCCGCAGCGCGCCAACAGAGCTTCCCCTCGCTCCACAGATAGTTCTGAGTCCACACGCGCCGCAAGATCTCGACAGCAGGGACTTCTCGCAACCAGGCGGGGGCCTCCGGCTCATAGAGAGCGCTGAGGACATTGGCGCCGTCTTGTCCCACATGCC
This sequence comes from Ktedonosporobacter rubrisoli, assembly GCF_004208415.1. Taxonomy (GTDB): domain Bacteria; phylum Chloroflexota; class Ktedonobacteria; order Ktedonobacterales; family Ktedonobacteraceae; genus Ktedonosporobacter; species Ktedonosporobacter rubrisoli. The sequence goes on from NZ_CP035758.1 coordinate 3,432,257, forward strand.
GTATCCACTCCTGTCGCTCTTCTTCTCCAGAGGGCAATCGCGAGTCTTCCAGACGCACCCCAGAGCAATCCGCCCACTCTGGCTGGCTGTGTTCACGCAGCCACTCTGGAGCCACGATCGCCAAACATTTGAGCGTATGGCGCAGGGTTTCTCCGACGCAGACCAGTCGATTGAGGGCTCGAATCTTGGCCAGGACATGGGTTGAGTCCGTACGCTGTTTCCCACGTGCTTTTAGCCAGCCCCGCTGCTTGAAGAGCGTGAGCATTGCCGTCAACAATTGCTCCTCCCCCTGGCCTGCAATCAAGCGGGCACGAAATTCACTCAACACTGAGGCATCAAAGCCTGAGTCGGAAAGCTCCAACCCGAGGGCATATTTGAGGTAAATGCGACCTCGCACCGCATCAGCGGCTTGTCGATCTGAGAGTCCTTCAGCGAACTGGATGATCGTCACCAGGGCGAAACGCCACGGCGCCTCGGCTGGTTGCCCATCCTTGGGAAAGAGCGCGGCGAAGGACTCATCTTCATAGATGGTCCCCAACTCATCCCGCATGTGTATGGACACGTTCCCTTTCGGGTAGACTGCTCGCGCAATCCGAACCGTTTCTTCGGGGACAGGATTGATTGGCTGTGACTTGAGTGACATCGCTTGTCTCCTTCTAGCTCCTCTTGATCAGTTTTGGCTATCATACCAAAACCTCTCACTGAGTGCTACTTCCCCCAGGCCAGAGAGGTTCGCCAGCAGTATCAAACTTGAGGATGTTCTCCTCTTCTCTCTGTTCAACACGTTCTCAGGACGAATGGATCTCGCAGGAGTGCGCCGATCCATCATAAGAGGTCACGAGTGGGTCACATGAAAGAGAACTGAACGGTCCAGGGGCAAGAGCGGGGCGTGCTCTCCCCAGGTACACGCTTGCAGTGCGGGAAAAGAGACCTGAGAAGCCGTTTTTCTCCGCAATCTCGTTTGATCGCTTTCCTCATGCTTGCTTGTCTGAGTGGCAGCGCTCCAACATTCTTGAGAAAGACAGATGCAAAATCGACCCTTTTTTGACACTCATCGTTCAGCTTTTCTTCCCACGGGATGCATCCTCTCCGCGAGTGTGAACTTTGAGTTTGGGGCAGTCTCAAAAAATGTGCCAGAATCAAAGTGTCATTTTCCGCTAGGTGAGATGAGTAAGTGACACTTACAGTAGAGGTTTTTATGAAGGTTGGTTACATTCGTATCTCCAAACACGAGCAAAACGAGGCGTTACAGCGAGACGCTTTGAAAGAGGCGGGATGCGAGAAATATTTCAGTGATACCATGACTGGGGTCAAGTTCGAGCGAAAGGGATGAGAAAAAGCGCTGGCATTTCTCAGACCAGAAGATACGCTTGTCGTGTGGAAGCTTGACCGCCTGGGGCGCTCCCTTAAAGACCTCATTGAGACGCCAGGGCAAACGCATGAGAAATTGCACACACTAGTCCGACAGGTTACCGTATGGTCGCTGTGAAATCCGTCATGATCGTATGCAGTCGCTCGCTACTTTCAGCAAAGGCTTGCATGCGCTGAATAAGAAGCTCGTAACTTGAAGTGAGTCGTTCAAGCACGAAGCATTCACGGAGATCCCCTCTCACCATCAAGGATGCACACGTTGGATTTCATCGGATGGGAAAGGCACCGTTCGATTTTCCCCATGCAATTTCCAATACAAGTCGTTCATGATGGCTGCGATCGGTGCGTAGCGTTTGATGGTCGCCGCAATTGAAGTTGGCATGTTGATAGGATTGGCGCCCTGGGCATATCGGCGGATATATTCGTTGCGGACGCTGGCACTACGCGCGTCTGTGTAAACCATAACCAGCCAGTTGACCAGTTGTGTGACAGTGTAGCACTCGTCATGACTCATGTGGAGACCGAGAAAGGCCACCTCGGCCTCAGAAAGTTCGAAGCGCGGGGATGTGGCTAGACCGAAGTCGGCAAAATAGAGATGCCGACCGTCGGTCAGAATATTGTGGAAATGTGTGTCAAAATGCAGCAACCCCATCGCCTTCATGACCGCTACCCCCGTTTGCAAGCCTCGCTCCACGCTGGCGATGGCTTGCTCGACCGCCTCGCCGCCAAGAGCGAGCTGTGTTGTGAGCCATTGCTGGAGGTTCTGCGGGATGTATTCGAGAAACAGCACGACCTGGGCCGATGCTCGCGCAATCGCCTCAAGCCGCTCGCGCACCGCTGGGGAACCGTCCCAATATGCAACCATATGCTCTCTTTCCGCTTGCTCATCAGACATTGGCGCTTGTGTTGGGGATGGCCCTGGCAGCACGCGCCAGTGATACAGCAGCGGGAAGCACTCGCATTGCATTCCAAGCACCTCGTTGGTCGTCATCACATGTGTGGCCAGTTCCCGCCACGCGCCGAATCCGGTCGATCCTACGCCGTACTGGTAGAACGGAGGAAGATGGAATAGTAACCTTACTATAACTCCTCAGCCTCTTATGCGCAATTTCTTATGCGTTTGCCCTGCCCTTCCTCCTGATCTTGCTAGTACTGCGAATGTGGGTCAGGTTCTCAATCACGATAGTAGAGCCAGGGGTGGCGTTCTGAACGATATGTTTGGAGAGGACGTGAAAGCAGTCCCGGTGAAATCGCAAAGAGCGACCAGACAACTTTTTGAGATGTCGTTTTGCACTTTTTGTTCCTTTGGACTGAAGCTTACGGCGGCGCTCAACCTCCTTCCAGTGGTGAGAGCCAAGAAAGTGACGATTGGATGTGACAGCTGGGCGGTTGAGTCCCAAATCAACCCCAATTATCTCATCACTTTGAGACCCATCAGGGGCAGGGACACTCACCACAACATGCAACCAGTAGCGCCCATTGCGGATACACAGATCAGCAGTAGTGACCTGATAGCCTGCATACTTGCTGCTGTAGGGTGGAACTTGAAAGGGGATAAGAATACGCCCTTCAAGAGTGGAAAGGCTGACTTCTTGTGTCTGCCAGTTAAGGACATAGGTACGCTCATTGTAGCGAATAGGGCAGAGCTTGGATTGAGGTTGCCCTGCTTTACGTCCTTTTGCTTTGCGATCAAAGGCAGACTTCAAGGTTCAGCAGCCTTAATACGTGCCTGAATGAGCACATTGGAGTTCAAACGAGGATATGCCTCACGCAACTCATAGTACGTTGCATGATGAAGCCGAACGCCGTTCTTCTCGCCATGGTGCCAACCATAGGCACATACGGCATTGAAGACTTGCGTGAATTGGCGCGTAGTCTCATCAAGCAATTGTTTCTGCTTGTGAGTCGGCTTCAGTTGTATCCGTATCGCTCTATCCATATACATAAGTAGAGCATATATGCATAGTTTTTGCAAGAAAGGAGCGGCATGCTCCACTCCATATCTGAAGAAAGGGGTCGCCGCATGCCGATTTAAAGATGCGATCTAAGCTAGGCTTCCGCTGTTTGGGCGCTGCGATCTTCTAAGAGTTCAATCGGGCGACGACTTTGGAGGTCTACGACCAGCGTGCCATAGGTCATACCTTTCTTCCACGCCCAATCGTCGATCCCAACAATGGGCACAGACGTAGGTGGGGTGTAGATGCGGGCCCGCATCCTGTTGGTCCAGAAACCTGCATCCCCAGTTTGGGTGCAAGACGCTCTCCCAGTTCTCCGCAGGTGGCAAATCCAAGCGTCTGGAGGGTCTCTGAGAGCCGATTGGTCATGCGAGCAGATGAGCTCCCCAAATGCGCAACGGCTGCGCATTTGGGGACAAGTGGACAAGCGCCTAGCCGCGTTCTGGGCCAGTGTCAGCAGGAAGCCACAGCAACGCTTGCCCCTCTTGGCTGCAATGAAGGTGCTCATCACCCATTGCTGCCTGAGAGGCGATTCATCTGCTTGTGATGTCGTCCCTCTCTCAGGCAACTTTTCTCTGCGTTTCCCCCATGCACAAGGAGGCTCCACTCCTGCTCCATGTGCAGCTCTCGTCCTTTCCTCAAACTCCCACCTCCCCCTTGCTTGCCACTGGTAGCTCTATTTCGAGCAAGCCTGCTCACTTCTTCGTCAAGGTCTTCATCTCCTCTAGTTATATCGGGACCCCATTTTCTACGAGGTGAGGGGCGCTAAAATATGGAGCTACAAAAGAGGGAGCGTCAAGCAAGTAAGGAACATTCCTCGCCAAACAGGTTAAAGAGATACATTATCGACCAGCTAAAACTCGCATTTCTTCCATGAGTTCTCATTTGAAATATCCCTAAAATAAGCGTCTATTCTCATATATGCTCTATATCACTTGTTAGCATATATCTTAAATTACAACATTTTATTTGTTTTTCCTGGAGGTTTTTACTTTTTCGTATAGAAGTAGATTGTACATCCCATAGCTGGCGCATGAACAGATATGCTCTCTGGAGGATGATTATGAAACGTTTTGTCCAATTTTCCATGGAAGATGGTACTCAAGTTGTTGTTGAAGTCAATGAAGATGAACTTGAAGTCGAAGCTGAGGGAGGCCTTGTTGCCGCCTCACGTACTGATGAAATCAAAGAAGCTTTTGTGAAAGCCAAGATACATTTGAGGGAGCTTTTGGGAAGGTCATGCCAGCTATACGACATGTGAATACGATGATACAGACGCTGCATCCTCATGCCTATGAAATCCAGTTGGGCATTACCTTTCGCTTACAAGTTGGTGCGCTTCTTGCGGCTACAGCCTCTGAGGCAAATATCATTGTCACACTGAAATGGGATAAGGAGAAGCAGGAAAATCAGTAACCAGGATTGCTATAGTATCTGCTCTATTTTGATCATCTCAAGGCTATAGGCCTTGCGGAGTGAGGCTATGAGTGAAGATATCAAAGCTGGTATTGCGCTCATCCAGAGTGGACAAAACATTGGTGCTGGATTTTTGCTCTCTGATGATGGTTTACTTGTCACATGTGCACATGTTCTTGGCAAGGTTTTACCATCATCAGTCAAGGTCACGTTTTATGTGCTGCCGGATTGTCCCTATACTGCTAGAGTACTTTCTGATTTATGGCGCTCAGATCAGGAAGAAGATATCGCCTTCCTCCAGATCGAATCTTCTCTCCCTCGGAACGTGAGACCATTACATTTAGGATCTTCGCAATACACGAGCGGTCATAGGATCTCGACGTTCGGTTTTCCAAATATCGAATCCTTGCAGGGATTACCTGCCTCTGGAATGATGAGCGGAGAAACCATCCATGCGACAACAGGCCATCGCGTGCTTACTGTTGAGGCAAATGCGATTGCTGTTGGTTTCAGTGGAGCTCCCATTTGGGACGAGCAGCGACGCTGCGTAATTGGAATGGTTACCTCCATTACGAAGCCAGATAACCGTGCCAGAATGGCCAATGTAGCATGCGTGCTCCCTTCAGAAGTCGTACAGAATATCTGCCCACGGCTCCATCTAGAAGATGTTTGTCCCTACAAAGGGCTAGAGCCGTTTACAGAGCAGGACGCAAAGTTCTTTTTTGGTCGTGAACGTTATATTCATGAGTTGATTGAGCTGCTCTTGCGCGATAAAAGGCTTCTTGCCATTCTAGGACCGATTGGCAGTGGGAAAACTTCTGTCTTGCAAGCTGGAGTGTTACCGCTCTTACGTAGCGGTAAACGCATAGCCCGCAGCGATCATTGGGAAATTTTTCTTTTCCAACAGACGAATGATCCTCTTTTTCCCCTACGCGCCAGCGGGTTACTTACTTCCCGTGGACAGAGGCTGATTGAGGGAGTACGAGCCTGGCAACGGAATCATCCGCAGAAAGAACGACTTGTTCTTATCTTTGATCAATTTGAAAAGATCTTTACTCGGACCAAAAAAGACCTATGCAAAGAATTTATTCAGCAACTGGTGACACTCATTCAAAGTGATCTGGCAGTCACTATCATCCTTGCGATGAGTGATGATCGCTATAGCGAACTGGCTGAGCACAGCGAACTCATCAAATTGGTCGAGCGTCAACTCAGCAATATACCTCCAATGAGATATGAAGAAATCATGGAAGTCATTGAGAATCCTGCTCAAGTTGTCGATCTCCACTTTGAAAACGGCCTTAAAGAGAAAATAGCAGAAGATAGCATGACAACTCTTGCAGAGCCAAGTGATGCGCTGCAAAAAAGACATAGTTCAGGGCTCCCATTGCTTGCCTTCTTACTTAAACATATGTGGGATCAAAGTCCAGATCATTACTTCACCCATGCTTGTTTTGAGCACGTGGGAGGAACAGCAGGTGCGCTCACAAAATGGGCAACGGAAACCTATCAGAGCCTGACACAACGGCAGCAAGCTCTGGCCCGCCGAATCTTCACAGATCTCGTTGACTTGGGAGATGATCGCCAGGGACGACTTGATTGCCGTATTCAAAAGACTCTCACAGGGCTTTGTCATGCTCCACAGGAAGAAGAGGAAGTGCGCGCCGTTGTTGAGATATTTGCTCAAGCTCATCTGTTGGAAACAAGTTTGGATGAGAAGACGAAGAACGTCACGGTGAAGATTATTCATGACGTATTGCTCCGAGAATGGGATCTGTTACAGACGTGGCTCCGAGAAGATCATCAGTTTCTCTCCTGGCGGCGGGAAATAAGGCATCGGGCGAACAAATGGGTGCAGAGTAGTCCATATGAAGTTCAGCACCGGGATGAGGGAATTTTGCTTCGTGGGCGTGATGTCACGGAAGCAGCACTCTGGTTCCCCCACTGTGCTCATAAACTTACACTTGAAGAACAAGCATTTTTGCAAGCAAGTATAGAATGGCGTCAACAAGAAGAAACACGCAACCATCAGCACGAAGAGACAAAGCAGCTCCAAGAGCGTACACTGGCGCAACGTATTGCAACACAAGCCCAATTGCTTCAAACAACGCAGCCACATCTTATTGAACAAAGCCTTTTATTAGCCGTAGAGGCGATAAAACGTTTCCCTTGTATTGAGGCTGAACAGGCCTTACGGCAAGGAGTGACTTTGCTCCCGCGTCTCCTTTTTCGCGCCAATCGACGGACTATTACTCGGTCCGTCTTATACACAAGAGATGGAAATACCCTGGTTATTGCAGGTCTCGACGGTCTACAGTGGCTCTCTGGTGCCAACATCAATGATCAATCAATTTTCAATCTTCCGCTAGGACCACTACAGGCCAGCGCTGTGAGTGGAGATGGAGCGTATATTGTTGTCGCCGATACCTATGGGAAAGCTTGGATTGTGGATACGCAAAGAGCTTCGATACTAGTAGGGTTACATCATCCTGGCCCAATACACGCTGTTGCTGTAACTAACCAGCCATCTCTTCTCTTTGCTACCGCTAGTAAAGAGAAAACGGCAAGGATCTGGTCCATAACAGATGTACTACCAAACAATGATGCCAGCTCTGTCTCTCCCTCTTACCTGGACAAGAGCATCCATTGTTTCTCACATCCGGGAGTTGTACGCTCAGTTACCTTTAGCTCCGATGGACGGTATGTTGCAACGGCCAACGCTGATCATACGGCCAGGATATGGGATATCAGCAATGGAAAACAAGTTGCGGTCTTTTCCCATGATGCTCTGGTAAATACTGTCGCATTTAGTCCTGACGATACATATATTGCAACAGCGAGCGAAGATAAAACAGTCAGGCTCTGGAAATGGCCACTGGATATCACATGGGGATGGCGACGAAAGCCCAAACCAGAGTATATTTTTCGTCACAATGGAGCAGTACATGTGCTCTCCTTCAGTTTTGATGGGAAGTATATTGCGACGGGGAGCGAGGATAAGACAGCAAGAGTGTATGATCTGAAAGAAGGATATGAAGCACAGCGCTTCCCACATCAGGCTCCAGTAACCGCTGTCTGTTTTCATCCGCACGAATATATACTTGCGACGGCAAGCCAGGATCATCTGGCTCGCATATGGCGACTCGATCAGGAGATCCCGGTGCATTATTTGCCACATCGCGGGCCGGTAAGGAATGTGCTCTTTCATCCCCATAAACCCTACATTGTGACGGCAGGCGATGATGGCCATGTACATATCTGGCAAATTGGTCAGTGGAGCCAGATAATGTCCAGACCATATAATCAAGGAAAGGTTCGCGGCCTTCTTGTTGATGCTTTTAAGGGTAGACAGGTGCTTCATGTGGCAGTTGAGGGGGACAATCGTATCCAACATTGGAAAATGTGCCATGACCATGACGCACAGCAGCCTATACAGGAAGCAGAGGCAGCTAATGTCCTGTTCAATACTTACAGAGAACGGCTTGTTTTAACAGATTCCCCAGTCAGTATCTTAAGCGACGATCATCGTTACTGCGCCGCAGCTGGTCCCGATGGAACAATTACGATCAAAAATTTTGAAACAGCTCAGGAGACAAGGATCTTTCTTCCAGGAGAGACGATCACGGCACTTGCATTGAGCGCCAGCAAACGCTTCCTAGCTATTGCAACACGCACAGGAATTGTTCATATCCGAGAATGGGAGCATGAAAGAGGCCTGCATCTCACTCTTCCAATGCAAGAACAAGTCCACACACTGCTGTTCAGTGCCCAGGATGACTACCTTGTAACAGCCAACGACCATCAGATAGCACTCTGGTGCTGGCAGACGATGAAGGAACAGCCTGCGTATACACTGCCTCACCAGGAAACACTCTCTTCACTCACCCTCAGCCCTGATAAAAAGTACCTCCTAACAACCTGTACAGATGAGAAAGCGCGACTCTGGGATCTGACAACCGGCCTGCTGATAAACGAGATGCAGCATACTAAAGCTGTTCAATTAGGAATTTTTAGCTCTGATGGGACTTATCTAGCGACGGCGAGCACAGATCAGACAGTGAGTATCTGGGAGACGAGCACAGGAGAGAAGCGTGCCTGTTTACTTCATAGTGCCATAACATATGCCATGAGATTTAGCAAGGATGATGCCTATCTGGCCACAGCGAGCGAGGACAACATCATCCGTCTCTGGCTGTGGAAACCAGAAGATCTCATTGCGGAGGCAAGATTACATCTCAGCCGAAACCTGACGCAAGAGGAGTGGCAAGCCTCTTTGGGAAATGAGCCATATCGTAAAACCTATACAGATTTAGCCTGGAGAGAATTTTGACAAGTGAAACATCTATCAGACGCCTTGAAGAGAATAGGCAAGAAACAGTGTGCTCTGCCAAGACTTGAAATACCCTCTTACCTCTATCCTCAATGAATCATTGAGATTTGACACCTTTGCCAAAAGCGCAATCGCTTTGCTTTTGGCAGAGAAGAGCAAAAGTGCAATGCCACTGCCCTCCCCTCAATGGGACGCAATCATTCTTGCTGTAAACTGGTACCGCATCGCCAGGATGAAAGCATCTTTCTCCAGAAGGTGAGCGTGGGAGAAAGCCCTGGAATATCTGAGAGCAACGCTAAGGCACGCTCCCCGGCAATCAGTCAGAGTGATAGGAGTTCTCAGGATACAACTCAGGACCTCAAGCCTGCAGAGTTATTGTGACAGCAACATCCAGAGACGCCCGGAGAAAATGGATTTCTCACAGAGATCTTCCCACGATTTTTACGCTTGCCAGAGACGTTGGGAGACATTACCAGACATACTATCTCGCATTCGGATTGCGCCGATCACGCTCCATTGGCGAGGCGAAAACACGTCTCCAACACATTTTGACAGCGAGCGCTCTCAATCTGGTTCGCTTTGCTGCCTGGCAAGCTGGTATTCCACCAAAGACTCACACCTCGCGCTTTGCTGCTCTCCAGGCTTCTTGAGCGTGATGAGCAATTTAGCAACAGTATCCAAAATGGAACGAAAAACGGGTCTGGCTCGTTCTCGGTGATGGATGAGCTTGTTCGAAGCAAGGCCACTGCCCTTTCAGCACACAGCCATGATACAATACGCATAAAGAGACAGGATCTCGTGAGACCTTTGCATCCACAAGAAAGAGAACAAGCATGCAGGTAATCGAAGAGGAACCCATTCGCTTAACGTGCACTGATGACCGCATACGCGACTTGGCGCATCTGCTTCACTCCCTTTCCGATCTGCAAGCGGCAGGCTCGTTGTTGGGATGGGATCAAATGACTGGCGGTCTGCCAGAAGAGGCAGGCGAGGTTCGTGCTCATCAAGCAGCCACACTCAAAGGGCTCATCCTTGAACAGAGGACTGCTGCTCGCCTGGGTCAACTCCTCGACGAATTGGAAGGGGTTATTGAGCACTCCTCGTTTACCAACACTGATCGCGGCCTGGTCCGGTGGATACGCCACGACTATGAGTGGGCCACCAAGCTGCCTCGCTCCCTGGTTGAGGAAATGGAACGGGCAAGCGTGATCAGCTATCAGGCCTGGGTCCGTGCCCGTGCCACCAATGACTTTGCCATCTTTGCCCCCACACCTGCAGCGCATGATCGCCTTCCAGCGCGAGGTCGCCGATCGCCTGGGCTACCAGCAACATCGCTACGATGCGCTTTTCGATCGCGGGAATCCTGGCATGACCTCCAGGGAGCTTGAACGTCTCTTCGCGCCGATCCGCGAGACCAGCATGTCGCTGCTCCGTCGCATCCAGGATAGCCACCTTCGGGCCGAGACCAGTTTCCTGACAGGGAATTTCGCGCAGGAACAGCAGAGAGCGCTCGCAGAACAGCTTCTCTTGTCCATTGGGTTTGATTTCTCGCGGGGAGGGCTGGCTCTTTCCCCTCATCTCTTTACCTTCATGGGTTTGGGAGCCCCACAAGACGTCCGTCTTACCATCCGGTCTAGCGATTTTTTGCCCACCTCGATGATGGCCGCCTTGCACGAAGGCGGCCATGCCCTCTAGGAACAGGGTGTGACAAGGCATTAGTACGCACGTCTCTTGCCCATGGCACCTCTTCGGGCTTCCACGAGTCTCAGTCGCGTCTGTGGGAAAATGTGATTGGGCGATCCGAGCTGTTCTGGCACCATCACTACCAGTTGGTTCAGCAGGCCCTCCCCCACCCCTTTCAGCAGATCAGTGTGCAGGCGTTTTCGCGAGCGCTCAACCACGTCCAAGCCGGTCTCATCCGTGTTGAGGCCGATGAAGTCACCTATAACCTGCATATCATCATTCGCTTTGAACTGGAACAGGCGCTGCTGGACGGCACGATCGCGGTGGAATCGCTGCCACGTCTCTGGAAGGAGAAGTATCGCTCGTACCTGGGAATTGAGCCTGAAAGCGACGCCAATGGGGCGCTTCAAGATGTGCAGTGGGTGAGTGGCTTTGGCTCCTTCCCTGGCCTTACCCTTGGTAATCTATATAGTGCCCAGATCGCTCACGCGTTACGCCGGCAGTTCGCCGATTGTGATGAGCGGCTGAGCAGGGGGAGACCACGTTCATTCTCACGTGGCTGCGCGAGCATATTCATCGCTTCGGTTCCATCTATCGGGCCAATGAACTGTTACAGCATGTGTCAGGGGTAGATGCCAACCCGCAGTATCTCGTCACCTATCTGACCGAGAAGTTTTCCAGGCTCTACGCACTGCACTGATGACTCTGCCATCACCGGCTTACTTAAAATGGACCAGTTCCACCGAATTTTGTAATTTCCATCTTACCAGTTCTGATGGCTCGAACGGAAGTTGTTTTTTAACGGCGCCTTAGCGTTGTTTTTTCGTTCCATTCATACTCAGAGACCGTGATTTGTCTGTTCCACCAGCATACACAAGATGGCGTGTTCAATTTCAGGCAATTGTCGCGATCGCGTCTGAAGTGTTCTGAACTTCGCTTCATTCAATAGAGGTACCTCCCTCAGTCCTCTGCTGAGATTTATAATACTTGGGGTCTCTCCGTTTTTTTTCCTCTCAATTACTCTAAGGGCAAAGGGGCCAGATAATCAGTTCATTTTTTACTCTAAAGAATGAGGAAGTGTGGTGGGTGTCCATCTCAAGCTTATGCAGGCTGATCAGAGCCTCTCGGTGCTTTTTTTGCCTCTTTCACATACCGATACAGGGTTGCGCGGGAGATTCCAAGCGTTGCACAGATTTCTGAGATAGAGTGACTCTGTTCAGCAAACATCCGGCGAGCTAAAGCGACTTTCCCATTCGTTTTGAGCTTTCGTGGTCGTCCACCGACGCGCCCTCTGGCTCTGGCTGCTGCGAGTCCCGCATTGGTACGCTCCCGAATGAGATCACGCTCAAATTCTGCCAGTGCTCCCATGAGATGAAAGATGAGCTTGCCACCTGAAGTGGTCGTGTCAATCTGCTTGGTAATGCTGACAAACTCAATATCCCACGCCTGGAGGTTCTTGAGCAGTTTCATCAGATGGGGGAGCAAACGCCCTGCTCGATCTCATTTCCACACCTTGAAGGTGTCATCAGGACGCAAATACTTCAAGCTTCGTTTAATCCCTTTCGCTCTACTTTTGATCCGGTCATCTTGTCCATAAACCACTTCTCGCAGCCAGCTTCTTTGAGCTCGTCGACTTGCAATTCCTCGTTTTGTTCCTGCTTTGAGACACGAACATATCCAATTTTCATCATCTCTTCCTTTTGTCTCAGGTTTCCCGTCAATCATGTGAGGTTTTGAGATTCGTCAAGAGTAAGCTCCACGCTCACGGTGAGATGCACCCGCTTTTGTGTTAGCCCCAAACCTTTGAGGCTAACACATGAGTTGCTCGTAAACAACCGGGCTGAGAGAGCCAAGGGAGGAAGGTCGGCGAAGGCGATGAGAGAAGCATTCCACATACTCGAAGATGGCTTGTTTGGCCTGTCCTCGTGTCTGCAAGCAAACGCGTTCCACACATTGGCCCTTGAGCGTCCCGAAAAATGCCTCAGTCACCGCATTCTCGTACCAATTGGCGGTGCGACTCCTGCTTGCGGTGATCTCGACCTCCGCAAGCAGAGCCCGATACCCCTCACTGGGGTACTGCGATCCGCGATCGGAATGAAACAGCAGGTGAGCTGGTGGATGGCGTCCAAGCAGAGCCATCCGCAAGGCGGCCTCGACCAAGGATTGATCCTGGCATGCCGCCATCGCCCATGCGATCACGCGACGCGAGAAGAGATCAAGCACCACCGAAAGGCGCGAGCCATCCTTCCTAGGTCCAGACGGCGGTGATATCCCCAATCCACTTTTCATTGGGGCGACTGGCCGTAAAATCCTGATCTAAGAGATTCGCCGCGACACGTGCTCCAGGCTCCCTTATGGTTGCCATCGTCCGATGGTGCCATCGACTTCTTCGTACAGACCCTGCTCCCTCATCAGACGAGCTATCCGTTTGCGCGAACCCCTGATCCCGTGAGCGTGCAGTTCGGCATGCCAACGAGGACTGCCATAGACTTGCCGATTGGCCTGGTAAGCTGCTTGAATGCGGTCTGCAAGCAGGCCATCTTCCTTCTGATGCTCACTGACGGGACGGTTTCTCCAGGCGTAGTACCCGCTCACCGACACCTCAAGCGTCTCGCAGAGCAGTCTGACTGGAGAGCCCTCTCGATATCTTTCCACGACCTGATACCTCACTCCTGGCAGTGTGAGAAGATACTGACTGTTTTTTTTAGAATATCGCGTTCCTGGCGTGTGCGCTCCAGTTCCCGTTTGAGTCGCCGATTTTCTTCCTCCAAAGCCCCCTTCCCGGAAAAGCTTCACTGCCCTGGGCTGCCAGTTCTTTGCGCCACTGGTAAATCGAGGTGTCGCTCACGCCCAACTCGCGAGCGACCTGGGCGATCGACTTGCCACTGGTCTCTGACAAGCGAACAGCCTCCCGCTTCAACTCCACTGTGTAGGTCTTTTGCCATGATCCCTGCTCTCCTTCTGAAACAGTCTATCCGAAGATTTCCCTGTTCCACTAAAGCGGGGCAGGCTCACTCAATGCACTGGAGTATCAATTCGGCCACGGAAAAAAAGCACGCCTTCTAGTATTTTCCTGAACGCTTCCTGTTGAGCACCCAGGCGAAAGAGGCTCACGACCTCTTATCTCAAGCCTACAAACAGCATCAGGCCACTTCTAGCTTCCAAGCCCTCCAGCGCCGCGTCAGAGAGCGCCTCGCGGCCTTCGACAATCCCACCGCTCCTCAGCCATAACCCTTCTCCTCACACCAGAATCTCTTCTCCTCTTCTTATAGTCGTAAGAAGAGGAGAAGAGAGCAAAAGAAAAACACCGTCCCCTCTTCACGAAGACCTTATTTGTAGGATTGTGGTGCCTCTTTGCACCCTCATCAAGGACAATCCTGCTGAGACCCTCCAAAAAGAGGGGGAGAAGAGCGCTCCAAGGAGGATCTCACCATTCGTGTCATCCGTCCCACTCCTCTCGTCTCTCGACACTCAGGAGAATCGCCTCTCCATATGCCCATGAGGAAAAAACGGAAGGAATACTATCAAAAAGATGTACCAAGAGCAATAGGAGCACTTGACCCTCTCGCTGAAGAGAGGCCAGAGACCTTATTGGTGGGAGAATCATCGGCTAAGGACGATCATTGTGGGAGGAAAGGACCGTACTTGTGGGAATTTGCTGCCTCTTTATGCTGGGTCAAGGACATCAATTTTGAGTCCTACAGAGGAAAAGAACATTCTCCCCTTGCAAGCATACCATACCATATGGTATGCTTTGAGCAAGAGAAACGTATCGAGCAAAGTGAGGAACCGGCCATGGCGCAACTCAGCAGACGCAGATGGCTCGAAGAAGGGCTCTCTCTGCTTGAAGAGGTAGGAGCCGAAGCACTCCCCATCGAGTCCTTGACCAGCCGACTTGGGGTGACCAAAGGGCCCTTTTCCCACCATAGTAATCATTACCAGGATTTTCAAGAACGGTTGCTCTCGTTTTGGCAAGAAGAAGGAACCCTTCGCATTCTCCAATGGGCAGAGCAGGAGGCGAAGCCTCCTGAAAAGCTGGCACGGGTGATACGGGCGAGCTTACACTCTTCCCGGCTCGATGTGGCTCTGCGTGGCTGGGCCTTCCACGATGACCAGGTGCGCGTTCATCACCTGCGCATCGACCAGCAGCGACTGGCGTATCTGGAAGTGGTAGTCTTTGCCATCAGGGCTGATCCCCCGTACGCAAAGCTTCTTGCCAGGCTCCTCTCGAGTAGGTACGTGGGCAGCCAGCACATCATCCCATCCATTGAGGGCGAGGAGCTGGGTGCATTGTACCAGCTCGTCTAACAGTGGTTTGCAAAGGAGAACCAGAATGTTTGTCATGATCTATACCCAGGGTCCAGCGTGGCAGACGGTGAAAACGGTGGCTGAACTTCCCTTTTATCGCGAACATTCCAAGTATATGAGACAGGTTTTTGAGACCGGGCAGCTGCTCATGGGCGGTCCGTTCCTAGACAATCAGGGCGCCATAGCCATTCTCGATGTCGAGGACGAAGCGCAAGCGCGGAAAATCGTTGCACACGATCCCTTTGTGCAGGCGCGGGTGGTTGAACCGCACCTGCATCCCTGGCATGCCTACTTCAATCAGTATCAAGCTCGCACCACTCCATCAGGAAGCTGATGGAAAGAGAGTCAAGTGGCGGAAGAAAAGCATCAAGAAGGATTTTGGCCCGCCTCCTCATCAGGAGGAGAGATGCTCCGGTGAAACCACTGCCGAGATCTCTTGCTTCCAGTTGGGCAACGATCACTGACGAGAGAACAAAGCCGTTTCCCTGTGATGAGTATCTGACCCTAGACGATACAGCCTATTTCCGTGCTGGGCCGGTGCAAGCACCAGCCCTCACCGTCTTTCGCTGGCTCTGTCAAGTGCGCGTGGCGCCCTAGAGCTACAACTGGATCGATAACGGCGGCAGGCGCAGTCCGCGCGAACGCATACCAGGACTGGCTAGCTTCAGGTTGGAAAGAGCATGGGTACCATTTTTCAGCTGGTCGACTTCGACCCGAACCGACACCACACACTGCTCCTCAAGTTGCTACGAGCCAAAACTTTCTTTGGTGAGGGAGCAAGCAGCTCTGTCATCCTTCCACAGGAAGCTGCTTGGTGTCGTCTCGTGGTCAAGCAGCTTGTTCTCTATCCCCGTGGGTATAGAGGGACCGTGATGCGCCAGTGGTTCCCGTGGGGAGATTTGTTCATGATGCGTAAGCAGTTGGTGACGCTTAGGAAATTCACGAAAATAGCTTGACCTCAGAAAAGGAACATGGCCTACTCTTAGGCATGATGCTCACTAGCCGAATAAACAAGTACCAGCAGATGCGAACTATGCTGAACGAGAAACAATGGAGACAGTTTCTGGGGCTAGAAGCCCATAGGTATTAAGCGAAGAAAAGTAGCCAAAGAAGACTCCTTATGAGAGGATGTATCTCTGACAAAAAAACATCGCTCAGCAAAAGGAGAACCAACCCCCATCGCAGGAGCAGCAGCAGCTCTCACCCTCAACCGTATCAGGAGCTTCTTCTGAGCAGGGGAACGGAGCCTCTTCTTTTCCAGTCACGAGCCTGGGCTTAGAGGGATATGCGAAAGCGCTTGAGCGTTTGGATGGGATTACCGGTGTCAACCGGAGGATAGCCGAAATCATCTTAGCCGAGATCGGGATCAATATGGATCAGTTCCCCAGTGATGGTCATCTCGCATCATGGGCTGGCATGTGTCCAGGGAGCAAAGTGAGTGCTGGGAAGCGATTGAGCGGGAAAACTACCAAAGGCAGTCCCTGGTTACGATCAGCTCTCGTTGAAGCGGCTCATGGAGCTGCTCGTAGTAAGGGCAGCTATCTGGGAGAACACTATCGGCGCTTAGCGAGACGTATTGGCAAGAGAAAGGCGATCATTGCGGTCGCCCACAGTATTTTGGTGATTATCTACCACATCCTCAAGGAAGAAAAAACCTATCAAGAGCTTGGGAGCACATACTTTGAAGAGCGGGAACATGATGCTGTCAAGCGGCGTGCCCTTCGCAACTTAGAACGACTCGGCTATGAAGTTGCTCTTCAGGAGAAAGAGCAAGCTGCATAATGTAGCTGCATTTTCTTACAATTGAGGAACATTTTCAGGAGATCCTTGTGAGGATGTTGTTATGAGGTCCACCGCATGCTACCCTCGTTGAGAGGAGGGGATGAAGCTCGGGTGCGTAACGTTAGGGCCGACCGTGTATTTGACATGGGATCTGTAAGCCCGCTTCCTTGTTTGATCGCTAGACCGACACGGGCTTATAGGACACAAAAGGCCGAAGCGAGGACGGCTGTATCAGCACTGCTACCTGTTCAGCGGGATACTGAGTTTCTTGAAATATTCTTACGAGATTGTGATGTTCTTGTTCTCCGGCTAGGGACCAACCCAAGATGTTGGAAAATGTCGAAATCGTGGGAAACGACTCTCCCATCTTGTACTCCGTTGCACCATTGAATGGAACATTCGCCCTTCTATACTTGGAATAGAGCCTGCAAATTTTATACGATGCCGGCCACTGACGCTTCAGGTACTTGAGGACAGGATAGAGGTCTTCCGATGGAGATTGTGTTGGAAGATGTTAACGTAATCCATCCTTCTTGTACTTTCATCGCAGATGCGGCAGTACGTCTTCGGAGAAAGACGGTTCAAACCATGATCAGTTCAAAGCCGAAAGGAGTTTTCCATGAAATTTCGCTTCCTTACTCTTTCACAGCATACCCCAAGGTTGCTTGCTCTCGGCCTCTGTGCCATTTTATTACTTACTGGTTTGGCAGTGTTTGCCGTGACTGGCCCAAATCCTGATGGGATACGCGTCAACGGGATCAAAGTTTCAAATCCTGATGCAGTACGTATAAATGGCATTGAAGCTTCAAATCCTGATGGGATACGCGTCAACGGGATCGAAGCTTCAAATCCTGATGGGATACGCGTCAACGGGATCGAAGTTTTCACTTCTGGGACAGCCTATCCCACCAGCATTGAGGCTTAGCACAATGCATCGCATCAATCGCATGCAATTCCAGACGCGGCAAGAGGCGCGATCGGTCATTTTTGAGTGCTTGGAGGGCTTGTACAATCCTGTCCGGTTCCATTCAACCTTCCAGTCTATGAGTCCAGGAGCTTTTGCTCATTTTCCTTTTCTTCCATGTCTGCCGATCGGACGTGTGGTGCTCTCGCTTGCTCAGAGGCAACTGAATTCGTCTTTTCTGTTGAAAGGATCGATAAATTTCCTAATTCCTTGAAACGCTCAGATAAGACATACGCATTGAGCGAGATGGATCAGGTATCGGGCAACATCATCCTGCTTGTTTCTCTATATCGGGGAGGAGAGGGCTATGACCATACATAGTGAAGTGATTGGAAGTTTACTCAGGCCGGCCTATTTACTTGAAGCGCGCAGACAGGTCGAGACAGGTCAGATCAGCGCTGCCACCTTCAAAGCCCTTGAGGACAGGGCAGTCGATGAGGCGATTGGCTTGCAGGAGGTAGCAGGCATCGAGGTGATTACCGATGGGGAGATGCGACGAGCTAGTTTCTTTGGGCATCTGGTCGACGCGCTCGAAGGTTTCGACCCCTCAGGAGGCCGGCGTCTTCCTATGAAGGATGAGGAAGGCGGACAATTCTTCGCTCCGACACCCGTGGTGGTGGAGAAACTCAAGTGGCGCAGGAGCATGTGCGCTGAAGAGTGGGTCTATCTGCGTGCGCGTCGAAAGGGCCCTCTCAAAGTTACGCTGGTCAGTGCCCAACCGTACTATGATCCTCAGAAATCAAGAGAGGCCTATCCTTCTTACGATGCCTATCTGGCGGATGTAGTGGAGATTGCACGGCGTGAGGTGCAGGAACTGCGTCGACTGGGGTGTTCGTATATTCAACTCGATGCACCTCAGTACGCCTCATTGCTCGATCCAGATATCCGAGCAGCATTGCGCCAACGAGGCATTGATCCTGACAAGAGTCTAGATCTCCAGATTGCATGCGATAATGCGATTATTGACGCGCAGCCAGGCGTCACCTTTGGCCTTCACATCTGTCGTGGCAATAATCAGAGCAAATTTTACGCCAGTGGAGATTATGAGCCGATTGCACGGGTATTTAGGCAAACACGTTTTCAGCGTTTCTTGTTGGAATATGATGATCCACGCTCAGGAGGATTTGAGCCTCTGCAGCATGTACCACAAGACCGTTTCGTAGTCCTGGGTCTGGTCAGCACAAAACGGCCGCAGCTAGAAACAGCTGCCCAGTTACGAGAGCGCATTGAGCAAGCTGCACGTTTTTTCCCTCTGGAGCAGCTGGCACTCAGCCCGCAATGCGGTTTTGCTTCGACGATGGAAGGAAATTCTCTCTCGCCTCAAGATCAGCAGCGCAAGTTGAAGCTGGTAGCTCAAGTGGCCAGACAGGTCTGGGGATAAGAGTGTTATTCATAAGGTTTGGGATATAGCTGCTAATTTTATGGACATGCATTTCAATGTCCACGAAACCAGCGTTAAGCTACGTCCGTTGCAGCTGGTGGGATCTCCCACAAACCCAACTAAACTGAGTATAGCATAGGACGGAACCAGCAAACAAGAGCGTTCGTTTGTCATAGTTTCGATACAAGCAAATAATTGACTATTTTCAGACACCCCAACGCCTTTTCCTGTGTTTAAGGTCGAACATATGGTTGACCTGTATCAACTCGTAGTTTTCACCGCTAGTATAATGATCATCAGCTTAGGAAAACCAAGGCAGCAACAATCGCAGAGGCGTTCACTAGATCGTTTGCAGGCCGATAAAAACGTCATAAATGTTTTTCGAGGGCATGCTCATAATCGTTTTTGACCCTGAGAGTCCTTGGATGCGTTTTCCCTAGATGCTGCTCGTAAATGGCGAGGACGCGTTGATAGAGTGCATCAGCCTGTTTATTTTTGCCCTGCCTCTGATAGAGGAGCGCAAGACTGTGTAGAGCCAGGCCCGTGGCGGGATGGTCTGGTCCTGAAAGTCGTTCGCGGGTAGCTACAGCCTGCTGTAACAGCGGTTCGGCCTTGCTATAACTTCCTTCGCCTCGATAGAGAATCGCCAGATGTCCAAAACACTGGGCAGTACTCTGGTGGCCTGAACCCAGGTGCCGCTCGCGGATGGCTAGTGCTCGTTGGAACAACGTTTCAGCCAGATCGTAGTTTCCCAATGTTTGGTAGAAAATTCCCAACGATATTATGCCCGCTGAGGTGCTCAGATTTTCCGGACCCAGGTGTTTTTCATAAATTGCTAGCGATCTATGTAAATAAATCCCGGCCTGTTCGTATTTGCCCTGGTACCTGTAGAGTTCAGCCAGATTATCGAGCACAGCCGTCAGTTAAAGCTCATCAGTTCCACTCGTCGACTCTGTAAGTGTAAGTAACCGCTCTAGCAAAAGCACAGCCTCATCATAGCGCCCACGCTCCAGGAGATAGCCACCCATTTTTTGTAGCAAGGACCTTGCCTCCGGGCGATTCATACCTGTTTGTTCGATCAGCAGCCGACAGGCCTGAACGTGGGGAGCGCATTGCTCCCAGCTAACCCAGTTTGAGTTTTTTTCGTTCTCAATACATATTGCGTTTACAGCAACTACTGCCCGTTCTGTCCATTAATATTCCGTTGCCTGATTCATACCAGCACGCAATACGACCTGTACCAGGCGATGTGTCGAGAGGGTATGATCTTTTGCATTGCGGCTGAGCAGCGAATACGCAGAAATCGTACGCAAAGCCTTGTTTAATTGCAAAGGGTCAGCCGCCACAGGTCCAAGTGCTTCCCCAGGTAAGGTGCTCCCTTGACGATGATCTCTTCAGGGATAGCATCGGGATGCAAAAATGCACAGAGCCTCAGTAAATCGGCAGCAGCGACATTGGTTTGCTCAACCTTCTCAAAGGAGAGACCAGGTGGTAACAACCGAAGCAGGGTGGTCAAGGATAGTTTCTCCTCACCATTTCAGTAACTCCGCTTGCCTGGTTTCGTAAAGATGTATATAATCCGTCAAACTGCATGGCGTTTCCTCGATGTACGCACCTACCTGATCGAGTGCCAGGGGTAGACCGCCCATCATTGTCATTTATCAGATAAAATTTACTGTTCTCAGAAAACGAGCCATGCTGCCAAGCGCTTTCAGCGCATCAGCTTTCTCACAGAACTTGGCGTAGCGTCGCCTCTCATTCTTTTTCAGCTCTTCCCTTCTCTCCTTCATAAAATCTTGCCACATTTTTGCCACCATATCTGAGAAATACGCCAACACATGGGGAAAAATGGTCGCATTTCTGGCGCATCTCAGGTATACTTGCACGTGAGAAGGAGACATGCGATTCTAGCACAACGCAAGGGAAAACGGTCATGAAAGTGAGAGGTTCTCTTGATTCCGAAACGAGAAGCAGGAGGCCTTGATGAAGCATCATCGCCCCGTCAGAGGGGCATTAGGGGTCTTCTGGCTGTTCTGGGTGGCACTGGTTCTCAGTGGCTGCGCGACTGCCTTGTCGCAGGCGCGTTCGACGCCAACTGCGCCCTCGCCACGATCAGCATCTTCGCCTTGGGCTCCTCCTCCCTGTCAAACCCAGCACCTCCTGCTCGCTTTTGGCACCTTCGACGCCGCTACCAGCAACGAGGCCGCACAGTTTGTCCTGGTGAACCAGTCGAAGCAGAGTTGTCCGCTCTCCGGCTATCCAGCGGTCCAGCTCCTTGATGCTCGACACCAGCCCATCCGAGCACACGTCAGGCAAGTCACGCAGGGGTTTCTGTATCTCCCGCAGGTGCCCCATCAGTTTGTCCTTCAGGCGGGGGGAAAGGCGTATTTCGTGGTCTCCTGGGCCAACTTGGGCTGTGGGAAGCTCCCTCCAGGTGTAGGCCCTCCAGGATCCTTTGCTTCCCCAGTCTCCTTTCTGCGAGTCACCCCGCCTCTCAATCAGGCATCCCTGCTGATCGCCACCCAGTGGGGGGCCCGTTCTGTCCGTTCAGAAACTCTGTGGACATCTCTCCTCTGGAGCCGTACAATATCTTGCAGCAGCCTCGATGATCTCCAAGCTGAAGCCGCGTACTTCCGCGAAGCCAGCCACTGCGTGCGCGCGTTTCATGGAGCAGTGAGGGAACTGCGTGAGCGATCAGCTCTCCTTTTGAGAGGGGAGCCACGAGACGCGAGAGAGCCGATTTTTGCTCACGCAGTTCCCAAATGAACACTTCGGCATCAAAGCAGAGACCAGTTCGTTTGGCTTTTCAGCTTTGCGCCCGCGTTCTGCTTGCATAAAATCGTGCAGCCTCCTCGCGCTGCTTCTGGGAGTGACGCGCCAGATGATGAGAGAGACACTGGTCATTTCATCAGAGCTTCACAGCGCGGAAGAGATGAGATAAGATGTCGCGCCAACTAATACGAGAGACCAATGTGCTGAATGCACCTCTCAAGCCGATATGGGCAAGTTATCTGAGAGAAACGCGCCAGGAATTGAGTCTGGCACACTCTCGGTGATTGAGGCCGTTTGCTTCCTGTGATATGATCATTTCCACCAACCGTAGAACTCCCCATGCAACCCTATTTGATGAGGCTGGTCGATCTTACTGTTCCAGCAAAAGGATGACGTCATGAAGCGAATTCTGTTGACGGGAATGTCTGGAACCGGCAAGTCCACGGTCATTCGCGAACTTGCTGCTCGCGGATACAAGGCCGTGGATGCCGATAGCGACGAGTTCTCCCAGTGGGTGGAGATCGAAGGCGAAGCTTCTGCCGAAGTCACGCCGGTGGACGGAAACAGAGATTGGGTATGGCGAGAGGACTGCATCCAAGATCTTTTGTCCACGGAGGACACCGATGTGCTGTTTGTCAGCGGGTATGCGGAGAATATGCCGACGTTTTTTCCCCAGTTCGATCTCATCGTCCTGCTGAGCGCACCAGCTTCGGTCATCGTCGAACGATTGCGCACCAGAACCACCAATCAGTACGGCAAGCGGTCCGAGGAGGTCGCTCGCGTGCTGAGTTTAGTGGAAAGCATCGAGCCGAGGCTCAGATGCGCTGCGGGATACGAGATCGATACCAGAATCCCGCTTTCGGAGGTCGTGGCGACCCTGCTTCAACTGGTGCAATCACAGCCATGATGCCTGATCTTGTGCAGGCATGGGCCGGGGAAGGATTGGGTTGCGCGTCCAATGGGGAGGAATCACCTCAACCACTCGGATTGGTTGAATCCCAAAATTTACACCTGGTTGAGATTTTTACACTATCCCATTC
Source organism: Ktedonosporobacter rubrisoli (assembly GCF_004208415.1). Classification (GTDB taxonomy): domain Bacteria; phylum Chloroflexota; class Ktedonobacteria; order Ktedonobacterales; family Ktedonobacteraceae; genus Ktedonosporobacter; species Ktedonosporobacter rubrisoli. Next base: position 3,455,259 of record NZ_CP035758.1, read on the forward strand.
CCTGAGTTTTCCTCGTTGCGCATTTCGTGGGACTAACAAATTCAATGTGAGGAGAATAGCATGCAAGTCCGTACAATCGGTGTGATAGGAGCAGGCGTGATGGGCATTGGTGTAGCCCAGGTTCTGGCGCAGCATCTACTTGTGCTCCCCAAAGGCACAGGGACACTCTTCGGAAACAAAGAATCGCAGAAGCTTGTGCTATATGGGCCAAAGGTATAAATGAGTGATCTCATACCACCAGGCAATTGTCTTGGAACATACTACCACAGGTACAGCTTTCCACACCCGACTTTCCAGGAATATCTGACTGCTCGCTATATTGCCGCACAGCCCAATCCCGACTACATCGACATGGTGATGGCACACCTGCATGAGGACTGGTGGCAGGAGGTACATCTTCTCACGATTGCTCACTTGGGATCGGGGAAAAGTGGAAACGCCTGCGACAGTGACACGCAGTTGTGGTGGTCCCCACCAGGCATTACAGGCGAGTCGGTCGAGCCAACTCCAGTGATAACGCGAACACGTGGTAGAGGGAAAACCTTCTCAGGATGCCTACTGCACCGCAGGAACAACCGATCTCTGAGATTTATGCACCAGTTGTCATAGCGCCCAAAAAACACAATAGAATTGTGTATCTCTTGCTGTATAATTACTTTAGCTTCGATTTTCTCCTTTGCGTTTCTTTTCGAGTATCTCACTGGAAAAGGATGGAGAAGGGAAAGAAAGTCGAAGTCAAACGTCATGAAGCGACCCGGGCACATTTAGCTAGAAAGAGGAGATCCCTGTATGACTGAAAATGATTTCGAGCTGGATATTCAGCTTTCTTCTGAGGAAACAGAGGAGCAAGACGCGAATATTCCTGATGCCTATACTTGGGGCAATACCTGCACAGGGCATTACCTGTGTACTACAGAACCGTGCGAATGCGGGGCGTTGCCGCCAAACAATTGAATAGGCGGTGAACCCTCATGGCATCTTGGCGCAACGTTCTTAATCCATCTTTGGCGGCAGCAGCAGTTGCTGCTGCCAAAGATGTGGCATTTCGCTTGCAGGACCCGGAACTGCTTCAGAGAGCGATCAACAACATAAGACAGCAAACCCAGACATCCGTGTACGATACAGATCCTGCTGCTTCCTGTTACGCGGGCCACGCTGGTGCAGCACTGCTCTTCTCAGAACTGGATCGTCGCTTTCCAACAGAGGGATGGGATGTCGCTGGTCACCATTGTATGCAAGTTGCGGTATGCAGCGTCAAAAGGTCGTCCTGGTCGCCTCGACGGCTTGGGCTTGGCGCTCTTAGCGGCCTTTTGTTCGTCACCTGGTCATTAAGTCATGGGGAAACGCGCTATCTAAGGACATTGACTGCCTTAGAACAGCAAGCGTTACCAGCAATCCGCACTGTGGCAGAAAACGTTATTGCTGACCAGGTCCATGGGTGTACAGAATCGCTTTACGATCACATTAGCGGGCTTACAGGAATGGGAGTGCACCTGCTTTGCCGCCGTCATGTTCCAGCGGTAACCGAAACACTGGAAGCAGTGCTTCAGGCACTGATCTACCTGGCAGAAGAAACTGACGGGATTCCTCATTGGTATATCCCTTCTTACTTGTCAGATCCTGGCTGGCTCAGCAAATTTCCTCATGGTCATCTCAATTGTGGATTGGCACACGGAATCCCTGGGCCTCTGGCTCTACTCTCTCTTGCCAAATCCAGTGGGATACACGTGCCGTCTCTGGATATGACCATTCGCCGGATAGCAGATTGGGTAGTCGCTCATCATCGGGCAGATACCTGGGGCATCGATTGGCCCAACGCGTCCCCACCAGGAGACGCTCCGGTTGAAAGCGGAACTACACGCACGGCATGGTGCTATGGCATTCCTGGTGTAGCTCGTGCCCTCTGGCTGGCAGGGAAGGCAGTAGATTGCACGACCTATCGAGACGTTGCGTTGCTCGGAATGCGCAGTGTCTATCGACGATCAGTCGAGGCTCGTCGTCTTGATCCATCTGGCTTTTGTCACGGTATTGCTGGTCTTTTGCAGATTACCTTGCGCTTCGCTGCTGAGACAGGAGATACTTGTTTTATTGAGCCTGTAAATACCTTATGCGAGCAAATGCTTGCCAACTACGAACCCGAGACACTGCTAGGATATCGAGCACGGCGAATAGGAGGAGATCTGCTTGATGATCCCGGCCTGTTAAACGGAGCCGCTGGCAATGCACTGGTGCTTTTGGCCGCCTCCACTCCCCATGAGCCAACCTGGGATCGCTTTTTCCTTCTCTCGTAAGTTTTGTATGTAAGAAAGCTAACTCGTATATGCATTCATCAACTCGAACATTTTCGCCAACTGAGTTATTGACATCGCACGCAGTCCGCTATACTCCGTTGGATTTTATTCAGGTCCGAGCGCCTCTTTTTCCGATTGAAGCCTACCTTTCCCTCCAACAGCCGTCAGCGGTCGCAGCCTCCGGCTTACATCCCCAAAACCCACTTGTGCGGCGAGCCCTGGCAATCGGCAGCATTGATTTCTTGGAAGAACTGGACCGTCAAGCATCCTCTCCACGCGACAGAGATCGCTGGGAACGTAAATTGCTCCGCTACCTGATTCGCATGGCAACGCGCCCGACTCCCTATGGATTGTTCGCCGGTGTTTCCCTGGCGCGTTGGGGAGAGCAGACCAATGTGCAGATTGCCAACCGCCCTCGCATACTCTTTTCTCGCCCGGATTTGAACTGGCTCCTGCCCTTGCTCTGGGAGCTAGAAACTCTCCCAGAGATACGCCGTCATCTGCATTATCTTGCCAACCGGGCTGCGTTTGTACGCAATGGTCGCATCTTTCTGCAGGAACAGCTTGCACTGGGTCAACCCAATCAGAACGAAACTGTCTCGCTACGGGCTACTCCAGTTGCGCTGCTCACGCTCAAACTAGCCCGCCAGCCTATCTCCCACAGTGATCTGGTGCAAGAACTGTTGGCTGCCGTCCCTAGAGCTACGCTCTCCCAGGTGGAAGAGTTGATCACGTCACTCTGGCAGTATACCTTGCTCTTCACTGATCTGCATCCTCCCTTCACCGGGCAGACCTTGCCTGCCCAATACGTGGTACAACGTCTGGAGAACATTCCATTTGCTGCCCCTGTCGCTACGCTTCTGCAGAACTTTTTACGCGCTTTAAGGGTATGGGACCAAACGAACGACGAGGAAAGTATCGAACGCTATCATGACTTGCAGTATTGCGCTCAGGAGATTAACACAAAGGTAGAGACATTACGTTGTGCAAGCCAGCCAACCTACCTCCGTCAAGTGAAGCAGAACTGGGCGCACTTTCCATCCAGCACCTTCGTGCAAACCGATAGCTCCTTTTCTCTGGTTGGCCAACAACTCGCTCGGAAAATTGGTCAAGAGATCGAGAACGTTGCGCCACGGCTACTACGCCCGCAGCGTCCCCACTACTTGCAGGCGTATCGCATGGCCTTTCTCGAACGCTATGGTACTGATCGTGAGGTACCCTTGTTGGAGGTAATGGACTCCCAGATTGGCCTGGGAGTTCCTGCGTTTGCACTGAAAAGCGTCTCGGATGAGATGGGCAAACAGAGCGAACGCGATCAAGAATTATCTCGCCTGGCTCTGATGGCGTTGCATGAACGGCAAGGAGTGATTGCGCTCGATGAAGAGAGCTTGCAACGTCTGGCATTGGTTCCTCCTAGCGATAAGGTTCGACTACCGCTCTCGTTTGACCTTTTTGTCTGGCTGGCGGCAACCTCACGCCAGGCTCTAGCAGAGGAGAAATACCAGATCGTCATTGGGCCACATGGGACCTATCAGGCAGGTCAAAGCCTGGGTCGTTTCGCCTCTTACCTTGGTACAGAGGCTGTACAGGTGTTAGAACACAGCGCGCAACAGGAAGCGGAACGAGAGCCCCACGTTCTCCAGGCAGAGTTGGTCTATACCTCCTCTACTCCTCGTTCGATGAATGTCGCACTTCGGCCCGCAATTCGCAGATACGAGGTGATCTATGGTGTTGTACCTGGCGTGAGCATGGCAGACACGATACCCCTCGATGAACTTGTTCTAGGGGTGCAAGGGGAGCGCTTTTATCTGTACTGGCCCAGGCAACAGATGGAAGTGCGTCCATGCTCTAGTCATTTGTTGCAGTCAAGAACTGCTCCATCGATCATGCGGTTCCTTTCTGACCTCAGTTTGGATGGCACATACAATCTTTCTCCGTTCCATTGGGGAAGATGCGTCCATTTTCCTTTTCTTCCACGCCTCCAGATCGGACGCGTGGTTCTCTCGCTCGCTCAGTGGTCGCTTAGTGCATCTTTTCATGAGAATGAACTGTGTTTAGCGTCACCCGAACAATTCCAGGAAACCCTCTCCTGCTGGAGAGAACGTTGGCGAGTACCCCGTTATGTCTATCTTGCTGAAGGTGACAATCGCCTGCTGCTCGACCTGGAACAGGTCGCTCAGGCCGAGGAGCTTCGATCCACGTTGCGAGCACGCAAAAAGACGCAGACGGTGATGCTGCAGGAAGCGCTCCCGGGACCTGAACATGCCTGGTTAGAGGGACCCGATGGACATTATCTTTCAGAATTTGTCGTGCCACTCATAAGGTGCTCATCTACACCATCGAGGGAGAGACTCGTTGCACACTCCCCTCTCCCGAGCAAACAAATAGCAATCGTGAATGCAGAGCGCCTGAAAGCACCTGGCAGTGACTGGCTATTTCTCAAACTGTACAGTGCACCGACACTGCATGAAGAGCTCATTGCCGATCCCTTACGTACTCTCGTGCAAAAGGTCTTTACGCAGAAGCTGGCTGAGTCATGGTTTTTCATTCGCTACACTGATCCTGATCCTCATCTTCGTCTGCGCTTCCGGGGCAATCCCTCTCTTTTGACATCACAGCTCTTTCAAACGTTGTGTAGTTGGGCCTCTCAATTAGTCTCTGATGGGAGGTGCCTCAAATTCGCGTTTGATAGCTATGAGCGAGAAATCGAGCGTTACGGTGGTCTAGAGGGTATGGCTCTAGCCGAAAAGCTCTTTGATGCGGACAGCAGTGCAGTGATAGAACTGCTACACCTGAAACGGGCTCGCAGGCTGACACTAGCTCCCCAGATGTTGGCAGTTCTGACCACTGATGATTTACTGGCAAGCCTGGAACTGTCTCCCCAAGAACGTCTGCACTGGTACCGTCAATCCCTTTTCAATACGAAAGAGGTTGGGATGACCTATCGTCTGAAAAGTGCGGAGTTACGTGCTTTGCTGAAAGATACGCATTATATACAAAAGCTGGAGGGAGGGATGCAACTGCTGAAAATTCTGAATACGCGGCGTATTTGCATCTCTCAGATAGCACAACAGCTTTCGGATCTCGAGACGCAACAGGGTTTGATGCAGCCGTTGAGCCGGATGTATGCCAGCTTTACACACATGCACTATAATCGGTTGCAGGGTATCAATCGCCAGAGAGAACGGGATATCTCAGAGTTAGCACTGCGGACCTGGATGGGCCTTTTAGGAGATCCTCGCACAACATAACTGAGGTGCCTTTATCGATGATAGCGAGCGTTTCCATCACCTGCTGCTTTGGCTAGAGCCATCAGCGGAGTGATATTTTCCAAAGTCAAGGCCTCTCCTGTGTCTTGATTGTGCTGTATGCAGCGGTTGAGCGGTTTAGACCCCCGAAGAAACAAGCAGAGCATTCTGTCCCGAAGCCGCCCCAAAGAGGAAAGGGGCTTGTTCTTCAGCTCAAAGCGAGGTATGCTCTGAGAGAAACACTTGCGATGCAGGAGGATGGTATGCAGAAAACAGCAAGCATGCAACGCAGCTCAAGATCCGTTTGCCTCGGGGAACTCCTCTTTGGTGGGGTGATGCTTCCTCTGGAAAATCTCCTTTGTCACCTTACCGTCGAGGTTACGCATCGTACTTAACAACTCTACCAGAGCATGGATAGGATTCTGGACTGCGCCTCCATACATACTACCAGAATGTAAATCTGTCCCGGCGCCTTTGACGTTAATCTGGAACGCCACCAATCCACGTAAGCCATAACACACAGCAGGCTGGTTGGGTCCCAATATAGCCGTATCTGAAATGACAACCACATCTGCAGCAAAACGTGCTTGTTGCTGTTGTAACACTTGTGTGACATGTTCACTCCCAATCTCTTCCTCTCCCTCTATACAGAATTTTACATTGACCGGCAGGTTGCTGGCAGTAGCAAATATTACTTCAAATGATTTTATATGCATAAAAACTTGATTTTTATCATCGCTTGCGCCACGCGCATAAAGTTGACCATCGCGGATTGTTGGTTCAAATGGTGGGCTCTCCCAGAGTTCAAGCGGCTCAACCGGTTGTACGTCATAATGTACATAGACCAGGACAGTTGGCTTTCCAGGCGCATGCAACCCATCAGCATATACGATAGGGTGACCGCGAGTTTCGAGAAGCTGCACATGCTCAAAACTGGTATCACGTAAGTGCTCGGCTACCCATCCAGCACACCGGTGTATATCATCTTTAAACTCGTTAAGCGTGTTTATACTAGGAATAGTCAAAAATTGCTTGAGCTGTTCAAGGTGCAATGTGTGTTTCACAGAGAGATAGTGGTCGAGGGATTCGATCATGACAGAGACCCCTTTTGCTTGTAGTAACTCGATGTTATCTATATATTCAGCGCTTCAGATTTGGCACCTTCCAAGAGCTTCCGTCTTCAATAGAAGCCTCCCATCCTTCAGGAAGAGCGTATCATCTACCCATACTTCTCCCTCAAGGCGTAGGTCACAGATAATATCCCAGTGAATGGCTGAACGATTGACTACGCCCGCCTCAGGAAAGCTGTCACCCAGAGCTAGATGCACAGTTCCTCCCATCTTCTCATCAAAGAGGGTATTATGGATGACTCGCATGACGCGTGGATTGTTACCAAAGGCAAATTCACCCAGGTAGCGCGCGCCCTCATCTAAAGACAGCATCCTTTCCAGATATTATTGTCCCGGTGTTGCGCTGGCCTCGATAACTCTGCCACGCTGAAAAACCAGTCGAATCCCTTCAACCAGGTGCCCGTATACCAGAGACGGGATATCAAAGTGGATGATGCCAGTGGTACTTTGATCCAATGGACTTGTATAGAATTCCCCACTGGGAAAGTTGCGTCTGCCGTCACCATTCACAAATCTACGTCCCTCAATAGAGAGAGTAAGGTCGGTTCCTCCACTGAGTATATGTACTTGCTTGCGGCCTGCGAGCCAATCTATCAATCGCTGTTGCTCTGTACCCAGTTTCTGCCAACATTGTATAGGATTGTGATCGTTGAGGAAACACGCATCAAAGGCAAACTCTTCAAGATCATTCAGAGACATATTGGCATTCTGAGCTAGAGCATTGGTAGGGTAGCGCGTCAACGTCCAGCGCGCCTGTTTGCGACGAGCGTAGATATTGTCTGTTGCCTCTCTTCTCAGCAGAATGCGTGCCGGATTAACCGCATTCAATCCGCTCGAATTCTCCTCTGCGCGGATCACCAGCAGAGCATCGACCTCTTCTGCTATCACTTCCTGTAGACGTGTCGACTGACATATCTGTTCATTATTCCCATCACGCAGTAGGATTTCGTCTAAGCGCTCCAGTGACAACAGCACTATTGGAGATGCGCCTGCCCTTATTATTTCTTGATAGACTGCCTCAATCAGAGGTGCAGTCAAAGGGCACGACTCAATACCTACCCTCTCTCCTTGTTGGACTGAGAGACAATAGCGTACTAATGTATTGAGCCCATCGTACAACACGGGGATCTTGCATACTTAGTGCTCCTTATCCAGATGAGCATAGGACTACTCCTTGACTATCGTACCATAAGGCACCTCTTTCGGATCGGGCGAAATACATCGCCGAGTGAGATTGTGATCCCTCCAATAATCAGGGTTATAAATAGTCCTAAAGTAACGATCCCCCCTATCGGGAAAGATCACGGCTATTGTGCTCTCCAGAGGCATTTGAGTACTGAGCCAACAGGCGACCAAATAGGCAGAGCCAGAAGAATTTCCTGCAAAAATCTGCTCGCTTGCAGCCAATTGTAGAGTAGCATTAAATGCCTCCTCATCATTTAACCAATGTACTTGATCTATCAGCGTTTTATCAACATTTTCGGAGATTATACTATTTCCCAGTCCACTCTGAAGCCTATTTTTTAGATCAGGTTGATCAAAAGTGATGCTGCCCACGGCATCTACACCTACAACGAGCAGGTCAGGTAAGAATTTTCTTAAGAAACGAGCGGAGCCACAGAGTGATCCACCACTTCCTACAGGTCCAACCAGGGCATCTATGTGATTTACATCCTCAAGCAACTCTTTTGCAAGTTGCGTGTATGATAGAGGATTTTGAATACTGGTAAATTGTCTCGGCCAGAAAGCACCTGGATGCTCCTCCATTAATTGAAGAACCTTCTGGCGTCTTGTCCCTTGCCAGCCGCCCTCTGTCATCTGCTCGACCATATGTACGATAGCACCCAGTGTTCGAAGCTTTGCCAGGGTGAGAGCATCGACACGGGGATCGAGCACAATATGTACCTCATGTCGAAGAGTGCGCCCAACGAGAGCCAATCCAATCGCCAAAGTACCAGACGAACTTTCTATAATAATGCCGTCATCTTTGAGTTCACCGTTCTCCTTAGCTGCCAAGATACTATTGAGAGCAACACGGTCCTTCATTCCAAAGGGATGTATCAGAGCACAAAGTTCTTCAGAAGAATTACCATCCGCTCCATCGAGACGGGCTAAATTGCCAAGAAGCCGCTCTCGCCAGCCGCGTCGCACAGAAACAGCACATAGTCCAGATATCTACCGTGCATCTTCGGCCAATTCCTCTGCTGCAGTTTTCACGAATCTTCCTGGAGGGCACTGCACCAACCAGCAGACAACCTCAACAGGGAAGTGGAATGCGAAGCTGTATGCGCAAGCCTCTTTATGGTGACGATATGGGCATATCTTCTTTTATAGAACTCAGCGCGCCTGAGGCCCTTTACATTCTATTGTGGTAGAAAACATATTTGAACATGACATGGGATTATGCGTAAACATAAACCGGAATTATTTATACACCTATTTTGTCTCCTCTCAAAATACGCTATGAGAGGATGGAAGCGAGATGGTAAACGATAGAGCCATAAAAGTTTTTTATTTTTGTGTACCTGCAGATGAACTGTACTGTCAAAGACTAGAAATGAATTTGGTGATATTGAAGCGCCATGGGGCGATTCAATCTTGGGCGAGCAATATCACCACAGATCCGTCAAATCTCATTGATGAGCTCAAAACGGTTGATATAGTCCTCTTTCTCATCAGCCCAGATTTTCTCGCAGCCGATCACAATTTCCGTGCCGATTTCCAGATCATTCTTGAACATCAGAATGATCGCAGAATCTATGCGGTTCCACTGCTCGTACGTCCCGTATATATGGAAGGCAGTCCTTTTAGCTATATAGAATCCTTGCCAACTGGTAGCAAGCCCATAGCAAAATGGAAGAATGAAGACGAAGCTTGGGTGAATGTCTCTTGGGGCATCAGCAAGATCGCTTCTCATTTACAAGCCATGCGGCGATACGAGAGAAGTCATCCAAGCCTTGCTCCAGCTCCAATCGATCCTTTTACTGTAGCAGCTGCAGGTACTGCGATAGCTCAGGTAATACTCATGGTAAGTGACATGTGGTCGAGAAGGGAGAGAAAGGGAGAGGAACACAAACAGGACGAGGTGAAAGAAGTTCGTGTCCTCACCGGGAGTGGCCAGTGGGTACATTTCCGTAGTACGGAACAAGCAGGTGGAGCATGGAATCAGGTACAGAAAGTTCGTGCATTAATGAGCGATAATCATTGGATAGAGCTGCAAACTGAGGACGAATTACAGTACAGGAGCAGTACTACGACTCCTGCTAAGGTCAGAGTCAGAGCGGTAAAGTAGGCAAGGGACTAACCGACATAGCCAACTCCACCCATGAGGACAAGCCCCAGAAGAGCGGGACCACGAGGAAAAGGAATGCTGCGCACACGCATCACACCTACCATGATGAGAGCAGCGAGAGCGAAGCGAAGAAGCAGCACTGTGGTAGGAGTGGCCCCTGCTGCATAGGCCAGACGTGCGAAGATCGGCAACGTGCCAAACGAGATAGCCGGGATGCCGGTGAGGAGCGAGCTGATCCAACGGCTGGTAGTTCCAGTGTTCGTGCCATGCATCAATTCATCCTCAACGCTCGATGTAACCTGGCCGCCCGTGGGTGGCAACAGGCGTGGTGGGCAAATATGAGAACGCGGAGGGAACACTTAGGTGTTCCCTTCCTTCCGCATCCGCCTGTGTTCTGCAGCAAGTGTGGCATAGGCCGTGGCCCCATAAAGGATACGCCGGTGATCGGCTTCGGTGAGAGGCCGTACCACCCTGGCAGGAATTCCCAGAACCAGCACACCTGAGGGGATAGTCGCACGTTCGCTCACGAGAGCCGACGCCCCAATCAGGGTGTCAGAGCTAATCTGTGCATAGGAGAGGACAACGGCATGCATGCCGACCAGGACATGGTTGCCGATGGTTGCCGCATGCACAATAGCATTATGGCCGATGGAGCATTCCTCTCCAATCGAGAGGGGGCCATTAGCCTCAACATGCAGTGTGCAGTTGTCCTGAATATTGGTCCCACGTCCAATGCTGATAGGAGACAGATCCGCACGAATCACCGTATTGTACCACACGCTGGCTCCTTCATGCAATATCACGTTGCCAATAATCATGGCGCCGGGAGCAATGAAGACGTTGTCAGCGAGAGTCGGCCAGATTCCCTGAAAGGGAAAGAGGGGCATATGTTGCTCCAATCTGTTTGAGAACGAGATACTACTAAAGGAATGATACACCAGAAAACAGCGAAAGTACATGGCAACTTGAAGGAAATGGTGCCATTCTACCTTGAGATTTAATGGAAAGCATCAGGAAAGATCTCCATTGTCCATCTTTTCCGGTCTTCTGCTGCCTACACCCTTGCCAGAGGATGCGTACAGAAAAAAACCAAGAACGGCAATCATGTCTGGAGCAAGCGAGCTTCAATGGCAGCAAGATAAGCCGTGGGATCTTTTCGGAAGCGATATTGCTTGCGACGAGTTTCCTCCCGATACGAGAGGTGTTCGCGTAAATGCCGCCAGGCTTGATAATCGTAGGGATGGAGTTCAAGCACTGCTCAAAGAATGGAGCCGCGTAGCAACTGTTGTGAGCACACGCACCGACCCGCGAACCACCACGCCGAGGATCGCTCCACGCCGCCCGGTCGCTCGCCGCTCATGCTATCGTGCTGAGGCAAAGCACTGTTCGAGCGCGTTGTTGGTGGCGGGCAGGTCAGCGATGTCGTAACAGTGGAAGAGTCCAGGAGCAAAGCTCTCGGTGATCTTACGAAAATGATCAACCGCTTTGCTAAGGTTGCCAATCTGGCTCTTGTGGCTATCCATCTGTCCCAGCAACTGCTCATACTAAGCACAGACCTCTTTTCCAGCAAGCTTCTCATGATTGGCAAGGACATGAGCCGCCTGCTGGACCCACTCATAAGCGACCTGAAGAGGAGGCCACAGAGAGGAGGTAGCTGCCAGAGCGAGTGTAAGCAGGTGATGCAACTGCTTTAAGGACAGATGGAGTCGCCCTTTTTTCTGCTACGCGGGCAATCGGATCGTTGATATGTGTCAGCCACTCATGGAGCTTGAGTCCAGAAGCACAGACAGGGGGGCGTCCGTTATCAGTCAAGGCACTGCGCACGGCCAAACAATAATCGCGAATGGTCTCCGTTTCGGCATCACGGCCCTCTTCTCATGCCCGCTCGATTGGACGATTGCCTCGCACGTGCTTTTTCAACTCCGTCTTGGCATGTCGGTCGGCTTCAAAAATGAGCATGGCTGCATCATGGAGGTAATGAAGCTGGCAGAGTTGATGGGGGATTTGGGAAAACACGAAGGCCACGGCTGACCGGATCGTCTCCTGTCCATCCGAAATCACTCCTTTTACTGGAACCGGCAACTGGTTCTTTACTTCCATGAGCAAAGCGCTGAGATCACCCTGGGTTCCACTGAGCAGTGCACGCGCTAAGAGGATTTTGCCAGAGAGACAATCACGAATGAGTCCCGTGCACTTCGTGCCCGACATAGGATTGGTGTAAATCGAGAATATAGATGAGGGTGAAATTGCGGAGCCAAGTGAGTGGTAGGATGTAATAAAATAGGTAAAAGAGGAAATAAATAGAAGAAGGTGTATCGAAACAGCGCGTTCCCTCAGAGATCGCCAAAGAAAGCGCCTCAAGGAAAGAGCGAAACTGGACTCAAAAGAGCGAGGAAAAAGGGGGTGGAAAAGAGAAAGGCGGATGGAATGCGAGATGCCTGCGGATGAGGAGGGACCGCTTGCCCTGGGAAGCGTGGTGTGGAGCGCACTCGTCAGGTCTTCAAGAAGCGTGTTTTGCTGCGCTTGTCGGATGTACTCTTTGAGCTTTTCATCCAATTGCCGATGCAAGACCTCCTGCATCTGAGCGTGGTTAATAGCTTGAAAGTAATGTTCATACGCTTTCAACGTCTCAGGGCTTCGCCAGGCCATGTAACGGACCATTTCCTCCTTGCGGCGTTCCACTTCTCCTGGAGTCTCGGCAATCCCATGAATCAGTCGCATCATTTGGCAAACATGCCAGTGGCGAAGCCCATGGATATTGAGGTCAACGCCAATCGTTCGGCGCAACCGTTCCCAATGAGGGACGAAAGCATCATAGCTGTAAGGTTTGTGCCTGGCCAACAGGAACAATGGCTCGTGGTCACGTAACTGAGCGAGAGTACGATGGTGCGGATCGACACGAACACGATCTTCGTTCACATAGCGATGCAGGAGCTTCGCCGTTTCCATGCTAAAGCGAATGATTTTCACCCGTCGCCCGTGGCTCTCTTTGTTACAGGCCGTGGCTTCCTGTTTCCCACCGCGCTTTCGCCAATCGCCTACTGTGAGGGTGAGCAATTCAGTGATTCGCGCACCAGCTTCGTAGGCCGTGCGTATGACGATCTGGTCACGCCTCGTTACCTTGGCTTGCTCGAACCCTCCAATGAGTCGGAGGTGCAGAGCGGGGTCATCAATGGGTTTTGGAATCTACTTGTCGTCTACCAAACGAAAGTAGTTGTCCGAGGTTCGCTCTTGCTCCCCTCGGTAACATTCTTATTTGAGGGAAGTGTACCTTGTTCAGTAACATTTTACCTGAGGGAATGCGAGGGCTTGATTTTTGGCAGGAAATAGTGTATACTTGATTGTGTTAGTTACAAGAGAGCCATTGATTGGTTCTCTTTTTTTGTGCTCAAAGGCTTCATGCTCCTCCTCTCTCTTGCCCCGCTTTAGGAGCGCGGTCAGAGGGTTGTCCACAGTCGATCCACCGTCGAGGTGAGTTCTCCACACCTTTATCCCCATTTTTAGAGCGAAATTGGTGGATAAAGGGATTGCCACCCTCTCCCTTCTTCAGGTACACTTGTTCTTATCAAGAGACTTCTCGCTCTCATCTCGTGCCTATTTCATCACTGGATTATCGTTCATTCGCACACAAACGAGAGGAGAAGTCGTATGGTTTGCCTTTACGGGACCCTTCCTCCCTTTCCAGGTGGAAAAGCCTTTATCCTCATGGCGCTTCAATGGACGCGAATGAAGCCGTGTCCGCATACGGCAGGCGGGCTTTCATCCGCCTTGAGGTTCAGCACGGTTCTCTCTGGTCACGCTTCGTGTGTTGTCTGCATCTCATAGGCTTCAAGAGGAGGAAGATCATGCCAGCCCTGGCCCCAAAAAGTGCTGTTCGGTATCGTCCAGTTGACCCGGATGTTGCCACCGAAGAGCCACCGCGCATTCCTCGTGCCTCACGCACCCAGCCAACCTCCAAGCTGCCAGAGCGAAGGCAGTGTCCTCTCTCTTGTCAGCCCCTCTGGCTCCTGCCTGTTGGTGTGGGCATGATCCTGATGCTCTTCATCGTCATCGCGGGATCAGTGGTGCTGGGATGGGTGCAGACGGCTTCAGACGATCTGCACTATGGCCGTCCTCGCACCTTCCAGATGGATGCCTTTGTGGGGCATGAAACCGGTAGCACCTCCAGCCACTTCATCGCGCTTAATTTGCAAGGAAAGATTGAGATCATTGAATTGCCTGGAGGTGATCCAACGCGAGCGAGAATGTATGTTGGGCCTAAAATCTATGGACCAGGAGCAGATCTGGTTCCAGTGACGTTGCGCTTCGTGGAAGGAGCCCAGCCTCATCATCCGGAGATGCTTATTCTCTTCCAGAACACGCAAGTGGTCTTTCGCAATGCCAATGGCACCTTTGCGCCTGCAACTCATACGTAGTGGGCGTGTCCTGCCAAAACCTCGTCATCCGGTGGCGTGCAGGGCTGCTGGCAGGGTAGCCTCTATGTGGAGAACGTCGCCGTCAAAACCCATCAGGAAGAAGGCTTGATTTTGGGGGAAAATCGGGTATAGTTGATTCTGTTAGCTACAAGAGAACCATTGAATGGTTCTCTTGTTTTTGTGTTCAAAAGTTTCGTTTTCTCCATTTCTCTCGCCCTCATATGATACCTTCACCCCGTGTCATTGGGGGAACGACAAATTATGTTCCCTCAATTAAGGAACCTCTATCAATTATTGGTACATCAGTCATTGTTCCCCCACACATCTACAATTCAGAGTAACAATGGCAATTGTTACTCTATCTGATCGAGAAACGAGGGAGAATATAGTCTTTATAGGAGGGCACATCAGGCTGTAAATCGACAAAATAGATGAGGGTAAAATTGGCGGGATAAGTGAGTGGTAAAAAAGAAGGGAAGAAGCAGAGAGTGAGAAATGGAGGAGAAGATGGAAGGAGCCAGGGGAAAGCCCTCAAAGAAGCTGTTCAAAGAAGCATCAGGGAAGGTGTGAAATAGGGGCAAAAAGCAGCGGAGAGGAATGGTGAAAAGGAGTCGTCACAGGTGGTGAAAACGGAGGAGGAGAGGGAGAGAGAGACATAGAGGGTATGGGGAAAGCGCGTGTGGAGCGTGCCGATAGGGATCTATCAAAGACTGTGCAAAAAAGAGCCTCAAAGAAAAGAAAGAAAAGGATAGCCCCATTTTTTTGCGAAATAGATGAGGGGAAATCTGGAGGAGAACATGAAGTGGCTGGGTAAAAGAGGTGATATATGGGGAAAGATGTAAATAAGATAGGTCTATCTGGTGAGAGAGGGAGACAAGAGCAGGAAAAGGAGAGGTCTCGGCATCTCTAAGAGAAGCTGGAGACCTCACTTTTTATGGAAAATTGATGGAAAAGGGAGAGGAATATACTGGCTCATGGGGTGAGAGGGAGGAGGAAACAACAGGGAGGGAGTATGAAGCAAGAGAGAAGAGTGCCGAGCCTCACGGAGTTGACGGAAGAGCAACGGACAGAGGCATATAGGCGCTATGAAGTGGTGAAAGAGTGTGTGGAAGAAGGAGTGCCGCAAACGGAGGTGGCGCGGGAATATGGAGTGCCGCTCTCGACATTGCAGCGCTGGGTGCATCAGTATCGGGAAGATGGGCTGTGTGGATTGGCCCGGCAACCGCGTGCGGATCGAGGGACGCGGCGCAATCTCTCGGAAGAGGTGGTGAAAGTGATCGAGGGATTGGCCTTACGCAAACCGCGCAGATCGATGGCAACGATCCATCGGCAGGTGAGTGCGATTGCGCTCACGCAGGGATGGGAAGAACCCAGCTATGCGCAGGTGTATCGAATCGTGAAAGCGTTGTCACCAGCGTTGGTGACGTTGGCGCAGGAGGGGGCCGGGAGCTATCGAGAGGAATATGAGCTGTTGTATCGGCGAGAAGCGGGAAGGGCCAACGAGATCTGGCAAGCGGATCATTGTCTGTTACCAATTTGGGTCAAAGATGGGCAGGGCAAGAGCGCTCGACCGTGGTTGACGGTGATCGAGGATGATAAGAGCCGAGCCATAGCTGGCTATCGGTTCTCGTGGTCAGCCCCCAGTGCGATCCAAACGGCACTAACACTCCGGCAGGCGATCTGGCGCAAAGAAGATCCACAGTGGCAGGTGTGTGGTATCCCCGAGGTGTTCTATACCGATCATGGGAGTGATTTTACGAGCGTGCATTTGGAGCAGGTGGGAGCGGATCTCAAGATGCAGTTGGTGTTTTCGCAGGTGGGAAGGCCGCGAGGGCGAGGCAAGATTGAGCGATTTTTTCAGAGTGTGGAACAACTCTTTTTAGAAAGACAGCCCGGCTATGCGCCATCGGAAGCGTGGCCGAAGTCTGTGGGGCAGGGAGCCGGGAAGGAGAGAGCAGGGGTGCTGACGCTCTGGGAGTTGGAGCAGTGCTTTCGGGAGTGGTTGCTCTCGGACTATCACCGTCGGGTGCAAAAAGGGCACAGCAGGGGACCGCAGGAGCGCTGGGAAGAAGGGGGATTGTTGCCGAGGATGCCGGAGTCGTTGGAACAGTTAGATCTGTTGTTGGTGCAGGTGGCAAGGAAGCGGCGGGTGCAACAGAGCGGGATTGCTTTTGAAGGATATACGTATCTGGATCCCACCCTCTCGGCCTATGTGGGGGAGGAGGTCATGATCCGGTATGATCCGATAGATCTCGCAGAGATCAGAGTGTTTTTTCAAAATCGGTTTGTCTGCCGGGCGATCTGTCCAGAATTGTCGGGACAAACAGTGAGTTTGAAGGAAATTGTGGCAGCCCGGCAGGCAAGGAGAAGGGATCTGAGAGGAGAACTAGCAGAGCGAAAAGCGTTAGTGAAGCACTATGTGAAACGCGAAGCCGAAACCAGCCGCAGGGCTACGGCAGAGCAAGCAGTGGGGGGAGAAAGCGGCAGCAGTGAAGCTGGAAGTTCGCCAGCCAAGATGCAGGAGCAAGAGGCCCCTGTGTCAACGAAAACGCGTCTGAAGAGGTATAGGAATGAGTAAGGCGAAGACGAAGGAGCTCATGGGGCCGGTTGCGAGAGAAGGAGTGGTGGTCTGGGAAGGGCTGGGTGAGGAGCAAGAGGAAGAAGAGGTGCATCGTCGGCTGTGGAAGCGGTTTGTGCAGACGAAAGAGTATGGGAGATTTGTAGAGTTCTGTGAGGAGTGCCGAGCCTCGCGCTATATCGGGGTGTGCTATGGAGCAGCAGGAGTAGGAAAAACCGAGTCGGCGAAGGAATATGCACGCTGGGATGAAATTGAGCCATTGTTGTCCTGGCATGGGGTGGTGCAGCCCCGGTTGTCGCCAGAGAATCCCAGGCCGACAGTCGCGCTCTATACGCCCACGGCGACGGTGACGGCCAGGCAAATAGAGAAAGACATTGCGCTGCTGCGCTGGAGTCTGCGGGTGATTGGAGAGGCGGCCCGCGCCGTGCCCCAAGAGGTGGAGACGGTGGAAGGGATGGTGCGTCCGGGGCAGGTAGACCTGTTAGTGGTGGATGAGGCAGATCGACTCAAACCACAAGCCGTGGAGGTGCTGCGAGATGTGTATGATCGAAGTCCCACGGGGCTAGTGTTGATCGGGATGCCTGGGCTGGAGAAACGTTTGGCCGCTATCCGCAACTGTATTCGCGGGTGGGTTTTGTCCATCAATATCGGACGTTGGGAAAAGAAGAACAGCAGGAGCTTGTTGAACAACAGGTGCGCTCTTTTGGCGGAGGAAGAGGTGAGGGAGGAAGATCGAGAAGGAGGCAGTGGCGCAGATTATTCGTATGACGGGCGGGAATTTTCGGCAGATGGAACGGTTGCTCTTGCAAATGAAACGGATCATCGAGATTAATCCAGAGGTCGAACAGGTGAACCGAGAAGTGGTAGAAGCAGCGCGAGAGCAGTTAGTGTTTGGAAGAGGTGTCTAAACCGAGAGCAGGAGGAGGCTCTCTTCTGGTTTGCCTTTTCAAGACAGAGAAAGAAAGCATGTGTTTTTCTCTGTCTGAGCATTGTTCAGAGATGCGTTAATGATGGCCCAGGATGCGCTTGCGAGTAGTGCGTTGCTGGACTTCTGTCGCTTCTCTTTCATCGATTTCATCTTGTACATGGCGTGGTTGGAGGGATTGTTTCTCGATGTGTAAATATTCAACCTGATCTTTCTCGTGATTGAACACGGCGATCCATGTGTATGTGCGCCCTTGACGTTTCACCACCGCCGGGGTGATTTCCGAGGGTGATTTTATCCAATAAACTTGCATGAGCATTTCTCCTTTCACTCTGTTCTACAGAAGGTTCCAGTCATTTTCCTGGTATCGCTTTTGCGTTGCGCACTTCTTATAGTCTTTTGGGAGAGAGAAAATTGGGGATCTGGAACTCACCACCGATCCATGCGTGGTTTTCGTGCCCGCTCTCCCTGTGAACGGCTCGGATGACGCGCACATGAGCAATGTCCAAAGGAGTCTAGTATATTTACGAGAGGATGTGAGGTAAAGCCTTGACATGTACCAAAGAATTATAGTACAATGATAAGTAATGACGACGGAACAAGAAAGAGGAGGTGTGCTCTATGGGAGAAATGACACGCTGGCAACACGAGTGCTTGTTTGCAGCGGGCGGATTGCTGGATCGGTTGCGCCCCTTAGGGGTGACTGAGGAACGGGAGATTGAGCGTCTCTGTCAAGAGGAAATCGCGGCCTGGCGTGCGCGTCCGACGATGGTCGTCGAAAGTTCCCTCCAGGAGCCGCTGCGGCATGCCCGCAATGCCATTCGGGAGCATCTTCCTCTCACTGGTGCTAATCGGTGGAAGAATCCGAAGACGAAGAAGTACGAGCACATTGCGCTCAAGTATCTCAACTTTTCATTGGAGGAGTGGCAGCGCATCAATACCGATAGCGAGGAGCGCTTTGCCCAAAGAATACGCTCGCAGCAACGCATTGACGATCCCGATGCGGTTGTGTGTCTCTCCGAAGACCTCTTGCGCAGGCCTGAGTGGTATAACTTGGCACTCGGGGTGACCATCAACACCGGGCGTCGGAGCACCGAAGTGCTCAAAACGGGGGTCTTCTCTCCCAAGACCGCCTATACACTCTGGTTTAAGGGCAATTAAAGACGAAGGATATGATTTAGAGGCGTATGAGATCCCCACGCTGGTGCCCGCGGATCTGGTGCTTGCGGCTATTGCTCGCTTGCGGCAGCTCCTGGATTGCTCTCAGATGAGCAATGATGCGGTCAGTCAGCGCTTTGGCCCGGTGATGCGTCAAATGGCGGATCAGCACTTACGTGACCTGATCCCCAAGAAAGATGAGGGGCAAAACCTGTATACGCATCTGTCCCGTTCCATTTATGGGCGCTTGTGTGTGCTCTATCACTGCCCCCCTGCCGTGTTCGATTTACAGTATATGGCGCATATTCTCGGCCACTATTGGTATTTTCGTGAGCAGGACGAGAAGAAACGGGCGAATCTGGATAGCACCTTGCATTATATGGACTATGTGATTGGTGATGGCCATGGCAACTTGGACGGTCGTCGTGGCATTTGGCTGGGTACGAAACCGGGCGTTGAGGTGCTTGATGCCTTTCGAAAGGAGTGGGAGGAGATGACACAGCCACCCGTGATACGAACAGGTCATTCTGGAAAGAAGAAAGAGCCAATGGGAGAGCAGCATCCGGTGAGACCCAAGAAGCGTTCCATCCTCAATTGTTTGCCCCAACAGAAGACCCTGTTTGATGCCGAGATGGAGCGGCGAAGCCTGGCCCATCAGCATGAATTGGTTGGCGCGCTCTTGAATGAAGCGGCCTGGTATCGGCAGATGGATGCGGAACTTTCCCCTCTTTCCGAAGCGCTGCAAGCGTCTACCCCATTGGGGACTCTGAGATCCTCATTGCAGTGTATCAGGGGGAGAAGCAAGACGTGGCAGTCAGCACCCATCTCCAGCAACGCTGGGGGGTGTCGCTTGACCAGATCGATGCGCTCTTTGAGAAGGCCGTCGAGGATGGCTATAAGGAGCCTCTCAAATACTTTGAGGGCACCCTAGAAAAACGGGAGAGCTATAAAGCAGGGGCGCAGAAGCGGGCCCAAAAATACCAGCAAACGGATTTTACCCTGCTTCCCTATTCCCAACTGGAACATATTCGGATGCCTGAAGCGGCGCAGGAGCGGGTTCGTCGCATTGTCCTGACCATCATGCGGCACAATGAACGGGCCCAACCCGTGATCGTTGGTATATCAATGCTGGACTCATCTACCAACTCAAAACGATCCGCATGAGCTGATCAATGCCTATCTCAAGGAACATGAAGAAGAGATCAAAACCATCATCGCCAGTTGGGTATTGAACCCCGGTATAATCGCAAAATGGAATCGATTCGGGAAATGTCACCATTCCTGAGGAACCTCTCCCTTAAATGGGTCTCTCCATGCTCTTCCTAAAGAAGTAACATCTCTTGCCTTTTGGTTGTGCTGTCGTCATACAAAAATTGTACAATAGAATTGTTGGTATGTAAATTATTTGGTATAGTTATGATTATACAAAAGAATATCAGGTACAATATGTTACGGAGGTATTACCTGTACCTGATATTCTTTTGTATAATCATTTAAGGGATGGGAAACCTCAACTTGTTGTACTTTAGAAATTGATGTACAGATTTATGGAGAGAGAACAACTATTTGCCCCGATTTCTCGTACCATAGATAACATAGTACGCAAAATATCTATACAACACAACCTAATGTAAAGAAAACGAACTCCATACTTGTAATGATGACCGGTCTATTTTCTTCGTCACGTGTATCTATTGTGTACACAATAGATACACGTGACGAGAAAATAGACCGGTCATCATTACAAGTATTGGAGTTCGTTTTCTTTACATTAGGTTGTGTTGTATAGATATTTGCGTACTATGTTATCTATGGTACGAGAAATCGGGGCAAATAGGTTGTTCTCTCTCCATAAATCTGTACATCAATTTCTAAGTACAACAAGTTGAGGTTTCCCATCCTTAAATGATTATACAAAAGAATATCAGGTACAGGTATACTCCGTAACATATTGTACCTGATATTCTTTTGTATAATCATAATCTATACCAAATAATTTTACATACCAACAATTCTATTGTACAATTTTGTATGACGACAGCACAACCAAAAGGCAAGAGATGTTACTTCTTTAGGAAGAGCATGGAGAGACCCATTTAAGGGAGAGGTTCCTCAGGAATGGTGATCATTTCCGAATCGATTCCATTTTGCGATTATACCGGGGTTCAATACCCAACTGGCGATGATGGTTTTTGATCTCTTCTTCATGTTCCTTGAGATAGGCATTGATCAGCTCATGGCGGATCGTTTTGAGTTGGTAGATGAGTCCAGCATTGATATACCAACGATCACGGGGTTGGGCCCGTTCATTGTGCGCATGATGGTCAGGACAATGCGACGAACCCGCTCCTGCGCCGCTTCAGGCATCCGAATATGTTCCAGTTGGGAATAGGGAAGCAGGGTAAAATCCGTTTGCTGGTATTTTTGGGCCCGCTTCTGCGCCCCTGCTTTATAGCTCTCCCGTTTTTCTAGGGTGCCCTCAAAGTATTTGAGAGGCTCCTTATAGCCATCCTCGACGGCCTTCTCAAAGAGCGCATCGATCTGGTCAAGCGACACCCCCAGCGTTGCTGGAGATGGGTGCTGACTGCCACGTCTTGCTTCTCCCCCTGATACACTGCAATGAGGGATCTCAGAGTCCCCAATGGGGTAGACGCTTGCAGCGCTTCGGAAAGAGGGGAAAGTTCCGCATCCATCTGCCGATACCAGGCCGCTTCATTCAAGAGCGCGCCAACCAATTCATGCTGATGGGCCAGGCTTCGCCGCTCCATCTCGGCATCAAACAGGGTCTTCTGTTGGGGCAAACAATTGAGGATGGAACGCTTCTTGGGTCTCACCGGATGCTGCTCTCCCATTGGCTCTTTCTTCTTTCCAGAATGACCTGTTCGTATCACGGGTGGCTGTGTCATCTCCTCCCACTCCTTTCGAAAGGCATCAAGCACCTCAACGCCCGGTTTCGTACCCAGCCAAATGCCACGACGACCGTCCAAGTTGCCATGGCCATCACCAATCACATAGTCCATATAATGCAAGGTGCTATCCAGATTCGCCCGTTTCTTCTCGTCCTGCTCACGAAAATACCAATAGTGGCCGAGAATATGCGCCATATACTGTAAATCGAACACGGCAGGGGGGCAGTGATAGAGCACACACAAGCGCCCATAAATGGAACGGGACAGATGCGTATACAGGTTTTGCCCCTCATCTTTCTTGGGGATCAGGTCACGTAAGTGCTGATCCGCCATTTGACGCATCACCGGGCCAAAGCGCTGACTGACCGCATCATTGCTCATCTGAGAGCAATCCAGGAGCTGCCGCAAGCGAGCAATAGCCGCAAGCACCAGATCCGCGGGCACCAGCGTGGGGATCTCATACGCCTCTAAATCATATTCCTTCGTCTTTAATTGCCCTTAAACCAGAGTGTATAGGCGGTCTTGGGAGAGAAGACCCCCGTTTTGAGCACTTCGGTGCTCCGACGCCCGGTGTTGATGGTCACCCCGAGTGCCAAGTTATACCACTCAGGCCTGCGCAAGAGGTCTTCGGAGAGACACACAACCGCATCGGGATCGTCAATGCGTTGCTGCGAGCGTATTCTTTGGGCAAAGCGCTCCTCGCTATCGGTATTGATGCGCTGCCACTCCTCCAATGAAAAGTTGAGATACTTGAGCGCAATGTGCTCGTACTTCTTCGTCTTCGGATTCTTCCACCGATTAGCACCAGTGAGAGGAAGATGCTCCCGAATGGCATTGCGGGCATGCCGCAGCGGCTCCTGGAGGGAACTTTCGACGACCATCGTCGGACGCGCACGCCAGGCCGCGATTTCCTCTTGACAGAGACGCTCAATCTCCCGTTCCTCAGTCACCCCTAAGGGGCGCAACCGATCCAGCAATCCGCCCGCTGCAAACAAGCACTCGTGTTGCCAGCGTGTCATTTCTCCCATAGAGCACACCTCCTCTTTCTTGTTCCGTCGTCATTACTTATCATTGTACTATAATTCTTTGGTACATGTCAAGGCTTTACCTCACATCCTCTCGTAAATATACTAGACTCCTTTGGACATTGCTCATGTGCGCGTCATCCGAGCCGTTCACAGGGAGAGCGGGCACGAAAACCACGCATGGATCGGTGGGTGAGTTCCAGATCCCCAATTTTCTCTCTCCCAAAAGACTATAAGAAGTGCGCAACGCAAAAGCGATACCAGGAAAATGACTGGAACCTTCTGTAGAACAGAGTGAAAGGAGAAATGCTCATGCAAGTTTATTGGATAAAATCACCCTCGGAAATCACCCCGGCGGTGGTGAAACGTCAAGGGCGCACATACACATGGATCGCCGTGTTCAATCACGAGAAAGATCAGGTTGAATATTTACACATCGAGAAACAATCCCTCCAACCACGCCATGTACAAGATGAAATCGATGAAAGAGAAGCGACAGAAGTCCAGCAACGCACTACTCGCAAGCGCATCCTGGGCCATCATTAACGCATCTCTGAACAATGCTCAGACAGAGAAAAACACATGCTTTCTTTCTCTGTCTTGAAAAGGCAAACCAGAAGAGAGCCTCCTCCTGCTCTCGGTTTAGACACCTCTTCCAAACACTAACTGCTCTCGCGCTGCTTCTACCACTTCTCGGTTCACCTGTTCGACCTCTGGATTAATCTCGATGATCCGTTTCATTTGCAAGAGCAACCGTTCCATCTGCCGAAAATTCCCGCCCGTCATACGAATAATCTGCGCCACTGCCTCCTTCTCGATCTTCCTCCCCTCACCTCTTCCTCCGCCAAAAGAGCGCACCTGTTGTTCAACAAGCTCCTGCTGTTCTTCTTTTCCCAACGTCCGATATTGATGGACAAAACCCACCCGCGAATACAGTTGCGGATAGCGGGCCAAACGTTTCTCCAGCCCAGGCATCCCGATCAACACTAGCCCCGTGGGACTTCGATCATACACATCTCGCAGCACCTCCACGGCTTGTGGTTTGAGTCGATCTGCCTCATCCACCACTAACAGGTCTACCTGCCCCGGACGCACCATCCCTTCCACCGTCTCCACCTCTTGGGGCACGGCGCGGGCCGCCTCTCCAATCACCCGCAGACTCCAGCGCAGCAGCGCAATGTCTTTCTCTATTTGCCTGGCCGTCACCGTCGCCGTGGGCGTATAGAGCGCGACTGTCGGCCTGGGATTCTCTGGCGACAACCGGGGCTGCACCACCCCATGCCAGGACAACAATGGCTCAATTTCATCCCAGCGTGCATATTCCTTCGCCGACTCGGTTTTTCCTACTCCTGCTGCTCCATAGCACACCCCGATATAGCGCGAGGCTCGGCACTCCTCACAGAACTCTACAAATCTCCCATACTCTTTCGTCTGCACAAACCGCTTCCACAGCCGACGATGCACCTCTTCTTCCTCTTGCTCCTCACCCAGCCCTTCCCAGACCACCACTCCTTCTCTCGCAACCGGCCCCATGAGCTCCTTCGTCTTCGCCTTACTCATTCCTATACCTCTTCAGACGCGTTTTCGTTGACACAGGGGCCTCTTGCTCCTGCATCTTGGCTGGCGAACTTCCAGCTTCACTGCTGCCGCTTTCTCCCCCACTGCTTGCTCTGCCGTAGCCCTGCGGCTGGTTTCGGCTTCGCGTTTCACATAGTGCTTCACTAACGCTTTTCGCTCTGCTAGTTCTCCTCTCAGATCCCTTCTCCTTGCCTGCCGGGCTGCCACAATTTCCTTCAAACTCACTGTTTGTCCCGACAATTCTGGACAGATCGCCCGGCAGACAAACCGATTTTGAAAAAACACTCTGATCTCTGCGAGATCTATCGGATCATACCGGATCATGACCTCCTCCCCCACATAGGCCGAGAGGGTGGGATCCAGATACGTATATCCTTCAAAAGCAATCCCGCTCTGTTGCACCCGCCGCTTCCTTGCCACCTGCACCAACAACAGATCTAACTGTTCCAACGACTCCGGCATCCTCGGCAACAATCCCCCTTCTTCCCAGCGCTCCTGCGGTCCCCTGCTGTGCCCTTTTTGCACCCGACGGTGATAGTCCGAGAGCAACCACTCCCGAAAGCACTGCTCCAACTCCCAGAGCGTCAGCACCCCTGCTCTCTCCTTCCCGGCTCCCTGCCCCACAGACTTCGGCCACGCTTCCGATGGCGCATAGCCGGGCTGTCTTTCTAAAAAGAGTTGTTCCACACTCTGAAAAAATCGCTCAATCTTGCCTCGCCCTCGCGGCCTTCCCACCTGCGAAAACACCAACTGCATCTTGAGATCCGCTCCCACCTGCTCCAAATGCACGCTCGTAAAATCACTCCCATGATCGGTATAGAACACCTCGGGGATACCACACACCTGCCACTGTGGATCTTCTTTGCGCCAGATCGCCTGCCGGAGTGTTAGTGCCGTTTGGATCGCACTGGGGGCTGACCACGAGAACCGATAGCCAGCTATGGCTCGGCTCTTATCATCCTCGATCACCGTCAACCACGGTCGAGCGCTCTTGCCCTGCCCATCTTTGACCCAAATTGGTAACAGACAATGATCCGCTTGCCAGATCTCGTTGGCCCTTCCCGCTTCTCGCCGATACAACAGCTCATATTCCTCTCGATAGCTCCCGGCCCCCTCCTGCGCCAACGTCACCAACGCTGGTGACAACGCTTTCACGATTCGATACACCTGCGCATAGCTGGGTTCTTCCCATCCCTGCGTGAGCGCAATCGCACTCACCTGCCGATGGATCGTTGCCATCGATCTGCGCGGTTTGCGTAAGGCCAATCCCTCGATCACTTTCACCACCTCTTCCGAGAGATTGCGCCGCGTCCCTCGATCCGCACGCGGTTGCCGGGCCAATCCACACAGCCCATCTTCCCGATACTGATGCACCCAGCGCTGCAATGTCGAGAGCGGCACTCCATATTCCCGCGCCACCTCCGTTTGCGGCACTCCTTCTTCCACACACTCTTTCACCACTTCATAGCGCCTATATGCCTCTGTCCGTTGCTCTTCCGTCAACTCCGTGAGGCTCGGCACTCTTCTCTCTTGCTTCATACTCCCTCCCTGTTGTTTCCTCCTCCCTCTCACCCCATGAGCCAGTATATTCCTCTCCCTTTTCCATCAATTTTCCATAAAAAGTGAGGTCTCCAGCTTCTCTTAGAGATGCCGAGACCTCTCCTTTTCCTGCTCTTGTCTCCCTCTCTCACCAGATAGACCTATCTTATTTACATCTTTCCCCATATATCACCTCTTTTACCCAGCCACTTCATGTTCTCCTCCAGATTTCCCCTCATCTATTTCGCAAAAAAATGGGGCTATCCTTTTCTTTCTTTTCTTTGAGGCTCTTTTTTGCACAGTCTTTGATAGATCCCTATCGGCACGCTCCACACGCGCTTTCCCCATACCCTCTATGTCTCTCTCTCCCTCTCCTCCTCCGTTTTCACCACCTGTGACGACTCCTTTTCACCATTCCTCTCCGCTGCTTTTTGCCCCTATTTCACACCTTCCCTGATGCTTCTTTGAACAGCTTCTTTGAGGGCTTTCCCCTGGCTCCTTCCATCTTCTCCTCCATTTCTCACTCTCTGCTTCTTCCCTTCTTTTTTACCACTCACTTATCCCGCCAATTTTACCCTCATCTATTTTGTCGATTTACAGAGGCCCGAGGGAATCGTGAGTCAATTTGAACGGATTGTGGGGAATGGCCAGGGACACCCCCATCTTGCATTAACACGACTGTACCAGCAACTCTGCCAGGAACTTTCTGATGGAACTGCCCATACCTATCTCCAAGCATTGCTTCCTTGCTTTTCGTTCTTGGAGACCTGATCCCTGGCGTAAGCAGCGTCAGGATTGTTGGGATAGTCCACCAGAAAGCATTCGGGAATCGGTACGGGATTACCTGCTTCAGCAATTACACTGCAAAGTGCGCCGCTATGGCATGTATGAAATGGTAAGACTTTCTGTACAGAGCCCAAGCACTGTGCGCACGACCTCTAGTTCCCGCTTGAGTTGACGGATCTCCTCCTGTTCAGGCAATTGGTGTCCGCTGCCAGGAAAAGCTTGCTCACCATGTGCACCCTATTCCTGACACCAGCGGCTCAAACTGCTGTCAGAGATGCACAGGTCCTGTGCGATCTGGCTCTTTGATTTGCCACTGGTCTCGGCCAACTTGACTGCTCCTACTTCCAATTCTTTTGTTACGTTGAATGCCCGTTTTGCATAGATACTGTCCTCCCTTTGGAGCCTCTCTTCCCAACTTACACCTTCCACTAAAACAGCACAATTACAGTCTGGAAGTTCGCGGAAAAAGGAATAAGCGTTTCCACCTGGGACTATGCCGTCAACTATCGTATAACACGGTCATGATGATTTGGTGGTTGAGATCTGGTCAGAAGCCCTCAATCGCCTGTTTGTATCACTCCCAACGTGTAACGAAGCAGATCTGTCTCCGTATCTTGTGGCTCTCTGCGGAGCAAAATACCACGCCCATAGGAGCGAGAAATTCTGCCGTCAGGATGAATGGCACAACACCAAGTTGACCCGTGAGATGTTCCCTTTCAGCAAGGGGCTTCCAGAAAGCTTCTGGGCACACTTTCGGGAGAGGTTGCTTGCTTCCATGAGGCTAGCTTGTAAGAGAGCGGGACTGGCTCGCCAAAAAGTGCCCACATTTCACGTCATTTACCATCAAGGGAAAGGACAGGGGGAAAGAGCGACCTCCTGCGTCAGCACGTTCTTCACCGATTCATCATAATCATCAAAAGTGCGTCAAGCCTCTGAAACGATCAAGATCCAGATGGGCGAGTCGAATGATCAGGTTGTGCGGTAAAATCATCTATTGTGCTTGCAAAGGCTGCACGAATCAAGCAGATTTGTCGCTGTAAGTCCTCTTCGTTAAGTTGGGTAAGCAGTTTTCTGGCTTGAGAGATACTTGACTCAGGAAAAAATCTGGGGATGCTTTTTCCCTCGCTTGAAAAAAGATCCCGGCTTGATGGTGTGGTGGTAAACAAAGGAATATCTCCACGAAGTAGGTCAGCCCGTTCAGCAGGAATGAGCCTCTGCAGAGAGGGCTGAAACTCAACCGCCATCCATAAGCGATCAAAGAGGCGCTCCTGCCTCAAAGCGTCCCGCAAGTTATTCGGATGAAAACTTTCTGTGAGGAGATGACCATAGCTGCTCGTGGGACGAGCTACGAAGCGGATCTCATCATGGGCAAAACGCGGAAGGATCTTTGCCAGGAAAATTTCCCGATGCTCGATGAGTAAGCGATAGATAGCAACAAAACCTCTCTCGATGCATTCAATATACTCGGATGCCTGCACATACTTGCCAGCCAGTTTCGGGCAATTCTTACCTCCCTGCAGCTTTACCTGCTCACGTATCACCTTCATTTCGTCTGTCCCCAGCCCTTCCCATCGCGGCACTGGTCGTGGGCTGAGTTGCCCCTCAGGATTGCCAAGCCCGCTTATGTCGACTCCTTTGGACGCATCATTGGACCAGAAACGCTGTGGCAGTAAGGCAATGCGCATAACAGAATGATCGAGCGCTTGCTGTGCAGGACGTTGCAGAGCAGTGATGCTTTCTTTGCTCACACGAGGATGAAAGAGCGCTTCCAGGTCTATCAAGAAGGGATGTTCGCCAGAGGCAATGATATTCTCATAATGAAAGTCAGAGGCTTCCAGAACATAGAGAAGAGCCAGATAACCTCCTTGCCGTTCATAAAAGCTGATGACTTCTTCCTCAGAAGAGCATGCGGCAGCTGAGACGCATTCAGCCCACCCATGTGTTCCATAGTTGATGAGCTTCAAGGGACGAAAGGATGGATGATTACCATAGGTGTTTAACCAGCTCAGTACCTCTTGAAAATGAATATCAATACTCAGAGATCTGGGCTTGTAGACAAGTTGCCAGCCTGAGCGAAATGTCAGGATCATCACGCTCCGGCCATGGCGATGGAGATCACCAACTTCGGCCTGCACTTCGGTAAGCTGACCAGGATTCTGCTCCAGAAAGAATGTCGTCAGGATCTCCTCCCAGTCCTGACAAAGGTGGCGTAAGAATTCGATGCGGCCTTCGACCCAAAGATCGAGCGTGATCATCAGCTGACGGGCCAGGACACAGTACTCTTCCAGGAAATTCAGGAGATGCTCTGGCTGGCTCAAACGCTCTATGTAAGATTGGAAACGTTCTTCCGGCGTTTCTCCCAGCAAGAGTCCTCGCAAACGGGCAATATGCATTTCAAGCACCACGGCTCTATTTAGCCTGGCAATCCATTGACGAAACAGATGCGGTAGGAAGAGTGAGAGGAGTGATTCAGGCTCAAATGGGAGATGATGATACTGCTCAAAAAGCTCACGTATCAGCTTTTGTAAGCGTTTCACTCCTCCTTGGAGCAATGGATAGAAGGGATATAAGATCCGGTAAGCACCGCGCTCTGGCTCTACATCTGTGAAGAAACGCCTCATGGTCGTGGGCGAGACCTCTGTTGCAAGGGCCTGCTTAAGCGCGACTAGCCAATCAGGAGGTTCTCTTTGCGACAGGCGCGTGTACAATGCCTCGCCTGGCTCAGCCAGTAGGGCACACAACTCTTGTTCGCTGAGAGCATCCATTGCCAGACGATCGGAGAAAAGTCTTCCCTTCTTAAAAGGCTTTTGCTCCTTCCAACGCTTGAGCTTTTTTAGCGCCTGCTCGGTGATTTCCTGGCTCTTGAGAAAATGCAGCCTTTCTTCCAGAGGAAGGGAGGCGATGCGTTCAGTAAGCGTTGTAGCCTGATACCAACGCACCCCCTCTATACCTGATGACGTATCTTCAAGCGGGAATATGGGGTCAGTCTCCATGTATTTCTTCCCTTCTTTTTTCATTGCTTGTCATCAAAGGATGCACTCATTTTGACGTTATTCCCACAGCAGCACTGACGGCAATAGCTCTGGATAGAGCATACGCAGCAAGGTATAGCCAATACCGGATGTGCCATGAAAAAAATGAGGTAGCGAAGCCCACGCTGGCAGAAAAGTAGGCAAGGCAAACGCTCCTCTTTGTTCAGCCTTGATGATCATTCTCACGATATGCTGTTGCGCTATCTCTGCGAGGTCTGATCGCTTCAAATGCAGAGCGGCTGTCCAGAGCAGCTCTGTACGTCCGCTGTTCCCGCAACAAAGGTGATCAAATGCCTGTACTCCAAAGCGCTTTGTTGTTTGCAAAGCTGCCTCAATATCCCGCTGAATCTGCGGACTGGCCAGTAGGGGTAAGCCGCCGATACGCGCAAGTCCAATGCCAGGTGCGCCATGACACCACGTCATCCACGACTTGGATGCTCTCTCTCCCAGTTCCTCTGCCCAATTCTCTACTTCGGGCCGAAATGCGCCATCTTCGTAGATCAAGCCCTCGCGGGCCGCATCCAACAAATCAGCATCTCTCGCCACAGCGTAAAGCCGAAGTAAAGCATACACAATACCAGCCACCCCATGGGAGAAACCAGTATGATGTGTTCCTCCGTACGTTGGCCATACCTGGCATCTTGCTGCGCTCATCGTTCTGGTCTGCAGCAAGTGTTTGCCGCAAAGAATGGCACGGTCCAGAACCCATTGATCCCCCGTCCTTTCATGAAGAGCCAGCAACCCAAGAAGAGCGCCAGCTGTTCCTGATACGATATCCAGCCTCCGGTCGGCGGCAATCTCTTCAGCAGTGATCAATCTGGCCACATCTTGAGCCGAAGCCAGAAACCGCGCATCATCAAGTAACTGACTGATACGCGTGAAGGTATACACTAGAGAACCGATACCAACCGCACCACCTATCCCCATCTCCTGGGCTAGCAATTGACCATTTCCATGCAACATCTGTTGTATCGGCTGGAGAGCCGCACCCACAAGTTTTAGATAACTGGCATCCTCTGAGATTTTGGCTATAGCAGCCAGGAAGAGTGCAATACCAGCTGTTCCCTGAAACAAGCTAAAGCCCATTGATCGAAGCTGATGACACCGCGCACACTTTAAAAACTGTGCTCCTACCCATGTTACCCCTCCATCTCCCAGAGGTATGGCTTGCATAGCGATATCATTAGCGATTTTCCAGGCGTGAGGGAGCAAGATATCAGAAAAATCCAGATTCAGCTCTCCAGCAGAAGCCGGACCATCTTCAGTCGCTTTCCTGGGCACGGAACTGACAACTCCTGAAGTGATATCCCGCCTGAGCGCACGTTGGAGCAGGTGTAGTTGGAACTGCATATCTGCTTCGCACCAGGAATTTAAGCGAGCTTGTAGCAGGTCGAAAGCTGATTGGTGCAGTCTGAAGGGACCTGCTTGCATATGGGCCACGAGCGGCAGGTTTTTCTCTACGGGCAGGCGAAAAACCGGGATGTCTCCCTGGAGGAGAGCCCTCTTCTCGGCTTCGATTATAGCTTGCCATAGACTATCCTTTGCTGCGCCTCCCATATTCTCCAGGGACTTCAACAAGAAATGACGCCTGTTCTGGTCACTGAGGGCTTGCGGGGTCAATAGCTTTGGCAGAAGATCTCTATATTCCCGAGGAGCACGAGAAATAACGCGCACAGATTGCTCATGTAGGGCAAGCAGAGAACTACCCTCAGCTAACAGCGCGGTCCGATAATGAAATATCAGTTGATACATACGTCGAAATCCGTTGCTCACTTCATTGCTCTGCTCCTCTAGCTGCAGCGGGCAGCCACGATACATAGCAGTATTATAACGGGGGCGCGGTTTGAGAGATCCATACGCGAGAATCATATCCTGGCGGAACGGAAGTGTAAGGGCGTCTTCCTGGGCATAAATCTTTTTCCTGGCGGCCATAGCAAAGCCACTAATATCGCTGTACTGACCCCCAGCAGAAGGTTTCTCAGCCTGCTGCCAGGTTGGCAGTAGCCCGGTGTGTAGTACAGAATAGCTCGCCTGCTCCCAATCGAAACTCTGAGCCTGCAAAGCTGATTCCTGGCTATCAAAACAAGGAGATGTGTGTAGAAGTACTTCTGGATCGACGAGTACAGGGTACTCTCCATGAGCAACAAGATGCTCATGGAAACAATTCGTTCCACCAAGGAGATAGACGATACAGAGTAGCATGCCAACGCGTTGGCAGTAACGCTGTGTTGCCGCAAAGTCCTGGCAGGGCTCCTGCTGTACAAACTCGACCCATCCATACTCGACACGCTTGAGAATGGGAAGGATCTTCATAGGAGGCGTGAGCCCTTGCATATTACACCAGTTCAGCAGATCATAATAGCCTGCTTCTAACCCTATATTTTTGGGTTTGTAGACTAACTTGAGGCCGGAGGCAAACTGTAGCGCCATCACGCACCGCCGTCCAGTATGTGGATCAGAAAGCGTTGGCTGAATCGTTATCACGTTCCCTATTTCAGTGTCTTTGCCGAATATTTGCTGAATATCCTGCCAATCAGCGGCCAGGCGCTGAAGAAACTCGATATGAGCGTTTACCCAGAGGTCGACAGTAGTGGCAAGCAACTGGGCCAGAACATAGTACTTGCGGAGAAAGGTAATCAGCCCGCCCGCATACATCTGCTCGATGAAGCGCTGATACACCATCTCTTCATTGGCAGATGCTTTGCCGATTGTATCCAGGCGTCCAGCCGAGCGCCAATAGCCCTGAGCATATGCCTGGAATGCTGTGTGTAGCGCCTGTATCGATAGAGAGGTGAGAATCTGTAATAAAGAGCGTTGCAAGCTCAGATGTGCCTTCTCTGTTAGCAAGTAAGCCGCTGCTCCAGCCTGATCCATATAGCGTTGCTGTGCTACCCCGATAAATGGTGCTAGAATTTCTTCAAAAGGGGAAGGATTCGAGAGATCAAGAAAGCTCCACTGCCTCTTCTCCAACATAACTGACTCGCCGGCCATCATCTCTACAAGACGCAATACATCCTGTAAAGTGTTAGTCCAGTTTGGCAGCGACGCCCGCTTGCCAGACAGTTCTTGATCCGCAGCGCTTGTGCCGGAAGCAATGCCCATCATTGCATACAGGTCAGACAGTGAAAGAGGCATAGTGAGTAAATCCTTCCTTACTCGTCAAGATAGAAATTTTCGCAACGCATCTCCGGGGTACTGGCCCCTAAAATCCTTTTAGAGGCCAGCGCACTATATTTGGACCAGGAGAGCATAAGCCCATCTTTTAACAAGCATCTCAAGCCTGTGTCTGTCCAGGATGGCTTACCGGTGATATGGTGATAAACCACTGATCACACATAGTACAGACACCCCCGATGCCAACGACCTCTTCAAGTTCCTGCTCGGTGAGCTCTTCACCAACAGGAATGACGGGTATGGAAGAACTCCATTCGTCCCCACTTTCTTCTTCGGCTTTCCAGGCCTGGATAATGCTCTCGATATTCATTATGGGTCTCCTAGCATATGATGCTGCTTTCAAGTCCTCTTTACCAGGAAGAGCCGGAACCAACTCTGTGTTGATACCTCTGCTGGGGAAGAGACTACGTTCT
The DNA here is from genome assembly GCF_004208415.1 of Ktedonosporobacter rubrisoli. GTDB lineage: Bacteria > Chloroflexota > Ktedonobacteria > Ktedonobacterales > Ktedonobacteraceae > Ktedonosporobacter > Ktedonosporobacter rubrisoli. The sequence goes on from NZ_CP035758.1 coordinate 3,488,752, forward strand.
CAATATAATTTGGCGCGGGAGAAAGAAGGGCGATCTTTCTTCACTTGTTGCATTGTTCGGCTAACCTCTAGCTGGACGCTGCTAGAGGTTAGCGTAGCACATGAGCTCTAAGCCGTTCTAGCGTTTCGTAGAAAACGCCTCAGCTCGCATACTACCAGTCGCCACCCGCCCTACAGACTGTAACGGATTCTTCACCACATTGGCCTCCAACGACCTCTTCGAGCTCCTGCTCAGTAAGCTCTTCACCAATGGGGAGAGCTGGCATGAGCGAAACCCATTCATTGCTTTGTTCTTCTTCGGCTTTCCAGGCCTGGATGATGCTCTCGATATTCATCATGGATTCCCTTTCTTTTTACAAAATCTTTTCAGGATAGCTTCCAGCATTTTGCTAGAGCCATCGCACACCACTTCAATACCTTCCAGGTACTTTATAAAGAAGCGAGCACCTGCGCTCTGCTCCTACCACTCCTGTCCATCAGCACATTGTCGGCCGGTGAAAGCATGCTGCCCACAAAATCCCCCGACGACCTCTTCAAGCTCTTGCTCAGTGAGCTCTTCGCCAACAGGGAGAGCTGGCATGAGCGAAGTCCAGCCATCTCTCGCCTCTTCTTCGGCTTTCCAGGCCTGGATAATGCTCTCAATATTCATCATAGGGTTCCTTTCTTCTTGTACAGCATTCCATTTACAACCTACAAAGAACAACGATGAATCATCTATGGCAACGGCCAAACACTCGTTCCGATGATAGCCTTCATCAGGACGAACCAAGCTTTCCAGAAAATTCCTGAATGCACTGGTTTCTGGCAAACAAGGTGCTGTACTGGCCGATATGCCTCATTTCAAGATAACCTCGCCTATCTCACTTACCGTCCTCGTCGTTGTGAGTCAACTGGCTCTGGATCAACTGGGCATAATACCCATTGCACTTGAGCAATTCCTGATGTGTTCCGCGCTCAACGATTGAACCCTGATCAAGCACCAGGATAAGATCAGCGTCACGAATGGTGCTCAAACGATGAGCGATAATGATCCTTGTACAGGCCAGCACACTGAGGTTGTGCTCCACAGCCTTCTCGGTTACCACATCCAGAGAACTAGTTGCCTCGTCCAGCAGAAGTAGAACAGGATCATTGAGCAATGCCCTGGCTAATGCGAGGCGCTGGCGTTGTCCACCGGAGAGTGCGTTTCCACTTTCTGCAATATGGGTCTCGTACTTCATCGGCATCTTCATTACATCGTCATGCAAGGCAGCCATTTGCGCTGCTCGTACGACGTCATCTATACTGGCGCTAGGATTACTTAAGGCAACATTTTCGCGGATTGACCCACTAAATAAGCTGGTATTTTGCGTGACCACTCCAAAACGCGAGCGTACCGCCTGGAAATCCAACTTCTTCAAAGGAATATCGTCGTAAAAGACCTCCCCACTGCCTGCTTGATGCAGGCCCAGAAGTAGATTGCCCAGGGTGCTTTTGCCCGAGCCGGTACGGCCCACAATCGCAACTTTTTGTCCGGCATGAATGCTAACAGAGATATCTTGCAAAACTGGAACGGCATCGGGCGCATATTGGAAAGATATCCCTTCGAGACGTATGCTCCCGGTCAACTGTAATGGCAATTGCGCAGCCTTGCCACCCTGCTCTGGTTGTGCCTCCAGGACATCAGCAATGCGCTCCAGATGGGAGTGAATTAATTGAAAACTCTTGCTATTGTTGACCAACGTGGCAATAGGCGTGAGAAAAGTAATCGCCAGTGCGTTCAATCCCAGCATCGCCCCAACGGGAAGCGTACCGCTAATCACCTGCCATGTACCAAACCAGAGCAAGGCAAGAGGTGCACCTACTCGCAATGTGACCAGCACAGTATTCGTCAGGGCGGAAACCAGGTTGCGCCGTGCTGAGATATTGAGCTGCTCGAAGTACAAGTTAGAGCAGCGTTCGAGTGCCTGGTCCTCAATCCCCATAGCCTTGAGCGTCATCATGCCAGCAAGTACTTCCGTCATATATCCCTGGGTTTTACCCTGGGCAGTCAACTCTCGATATGAGAGCTCACGGACGAGACGATTGGTACCCAGCAGAATAGCTACTTGCAGTAAGCCGAGACCCAATACTAGCAAGCTAAAGAGCGGTGACAGCGTGAAAAGAATGATGAAATCGATAATCACAAAACTGCCATCCAGTACCGTCGAGATCAACTGGTTACTTAGGAGATCGCGTATCACAAGGTTACTATTCATACGCGCCAGCAGATCACCGCTCGCGCGCTGCAGGAAAAAGAGCAGAGGCAACCTGAGCAGGTGCTCAAAGAAGCGCAACATCGTACGCATATCGGTATGCATCTGCATATAGAGCATGAGCAGTTCACGCAGAAGAGAGACCACGAGCTGGGCAAGAAGTACGATTACTATGCCAAGGCCCAGCAAAGTCAGGACATCGTGTAACCCCGAAAGGACAACATGGTCAATAACCACCTCTGTTAGAGCTGGAGTCGCCAGGGCCAGTAACTGTAAAAGTAAGGAGGCACCTATGATTTGCAGGAATGCTACAGGTACTTGCTTTACATAATTTGCAGCGTACTTACGCAAATTCACCTGCTCCCTTACGTTGCTGGGATCAAATAGGGCTCCTGGCTCAAGCAGAATGACCACACCGGTAAAACTGCGGCAAAATTCCTCTATAGCCATGCGCATCCGTCCTGTAGCGGGATCGACCAGATCAACGTATCCAGGCGACCAGCGTTCCAAAACCTGAAAGTGATTGAAATTCCAGTGGACAATGGCCGGTATAGGGACAAAGCGGAGATCGCTTGCATTCTTTAAGGTGATGGCGCGTGTTAGCAGGCCAAAGGAGCGAGCTGCTTTAACAACAGCAGAAGCAGAAAGACCGTCGCGTCCGACGCCACAGCGCTCTCGGACCTCAGAAACGCTGGTCTTGCGTCCATAGTAGGTCAAAATCATGGCCAGACAGGCTGCTCCGCACTCGGCTATGGTCAACTGATGTAAGACCGGTACACGCTTCCTCCATGGACTTCTCATAGACGACCGTTTCCGTCTAGCCATTTCTCGTAGAGCCTTTGGCTTTCTAGAGGCTGGGGGCACCTGCCGCTGCTCCAGTGTGAGAGCCTTATCTGAATCAAACTGAGGCATGGTATGCTTCTCCCGTCGATGCAACAGGCTTTGAGATAATCAAAGACAGGACAGATGCTGAGCCAATCTGAACTTGGGCAGAGACAAGGCTGTTGGCATAGAATTGAGCAGGTAATGGGATGGCAGATTTGACGAAGGCAGCTATGGATGGCCCTGAAATGATCTGTGAAAGCCGACCATCAAGCCTGTAGCGTTGCTGCGCCTCGGCTGGACTCAACACCTCTGGTACGATGATATCAACAGTCCCATTGATCTGCTGCTCAGATATTCCTATATGGAAGTGAACACGAGCGCCTGTATGCAATTGCAAGGGATGTATAGGAGTGATTGGGAAGAAAAGGAGCACTGTGCTCTCCTGCATGACCTGCTTGCTCTGTATGGAATGCTGTGCAAGCACTACCCCGGAGCCACTTGCATAGATTGGTATCTGACCAAGTGAAGCAATCACAACCATCAAGGCGAATAGGCACATCAGTATCCAGAGAAACAGAAACACGGGCGGTGCTACCAGACGTGGCAGCACATTCTGTTCTTTGCTTTGTCGATAATAGTCCAACGCTTCTTTACGAAACAATGAAGATGTAGATCGCTGCATGCTCAAACCTTTCCAAAGCCCCTCTGAATTCCTCTCGTATTCACTAACTTATCTGCCTGGAAGTGTACACGGAGTGCAGAAGAAAACACATCTCCCGTTCGAGGTATTTTTATGGGAACTGAATTCTGGATGAGAGAAGGTTTTCTCCCCCTAACGGTGGAGGGATGCAACAAGCCATTTGCCGTTTAAAAATACTTCGGTCGAGGGATGCGGGCTCAGCACTGTTGCGGATAAAGTTTGAGGAGAGCGATATTCAGTAAGAAGGCCACTCATTTGCACACAGCTTTCTCTGGCGCACCCAATCGTTTATGCGCGCAAGGTATCGTTTGTTCAGGCCCTTTGCCGAATGGGCATGTCTTGATATTACCTTAAAAGGAAATGTAACCAATGCAAGCTGCTCAAATACCCATGCATGTCAGCCCCTGGCCAACACTCTTAAAGTTTGACCATCAGGTTCCTATCCTGAACTGGACCTATCCCTTCACGCCCTATGAGCCACCAATGCCTGATCCCTTCTCGATTTATAAGCAGATTGCTTCAAAGCCTCGCAGACGGGCGCTCTATCTGCACGTGCCATTCTGCGACACCATCTGTAGTTTCTGTCCATTTACGCGCGGCCCCTTCCAGGGAACTGATGAGCTCGATCTCTATGTGCAAGCGCTGTTACGGGAGATTGAAATCAAACACAGGCACCCAACTATCCATTCAACCCCGGTCGATTGCATCTTCTTCGGCGGAGGAACTCCCTCGGTTCTGCGTGCCGAGCATTTTTATCAATTAGGTGAAGCATTACATCGCTCGTTTGACCTGAGCCGGCTCAAAGAATTTACGATTGAATGCGAGGTCAAGAGTGTGACCCTGGAAAAGCTCAAAGCCTTTGAGCAGATCGGGGTCAATCGCGTGAGTTTCGGCGTGCAGACCTTTAACTCGCTCTATCGTGAGCTCTTCACCATGACGGCAACCGTAGATCAGATTCGTCGGGTAGCTGATTGGGTCAACGAGCGCTTCCCCTTGACGGGCGTTGATCTGATTTATGGGATGGCTGGGCAAACGCTTGATGATTTCGTCACAGATATCGACCTGATCAAGGAATTAGGAACGAGAACCATCGATTTCTACCCCCTTAACAACTGTTCCTCCCAGCTGCGCTTGCATCAGGCTTTTGCTAAACATGGGCTGAAGCCACTTTCCGCGAATACAAAGCTCAGCTACCGTATGTTTCTCAATGAATACATGCGGGCCCAGGGGTATGTTCCTCATAATGGTCATTCCTTCACACGCAATATAGCGCCTGCTGACCATCCACGCGTTGTCGTACAGCGTAACGGAGCCACCTTCCTGTATCACGATCTGTTCAATGGGTACGCTGAGGACTTTATTGACGGCTATGGCGCAAGTGCGGCCAGTTTCTTTGGCTCTCAGCTCGTCTACAACGTCAAAAGCCGGAAGCAGTATATGGATCGGCTGCTGGGCGGAGAAGAGCGAGCATGGTTTCATGCTTATAACGGAGTGAAAGTTGCCGGAAAAGGGATTGTCGCTTTCCCTTATCGTGGAGTCTTAGAAAAGGCAAACATTGATTGGAACAATGTCGATCCCGAAACACGTGCGGCCTTCGAAGAATCGGTGGTTCAGGGGCTGGCTGCTGATCGTGGCACATCCTATGAAATTACTGAGACTGGCTGGCTCATGTATGTCAATTATATGTATGCACTGATGCCTCGCCAGGATCAGAGAAGGTATACGAAAGCAGTTATTCGTTATCTCTCTGATGGACGTCCAATTGAAGAGATGGCATTTTTCCCCACTCGGAGCAAACGCGCGTCCATTCCTATAAGAGTAGGAGCAACAGAACTGAGATAGAGCCACAAACGCCTTGGCTACTAGAGCAGGTTTTGCTCTAAGGCATAGCGGGTAATTGCACTGCGGGTTGAGACGCCTACTTTGCGATAGATGGAGCGGATATGGGACTGCACTGTCAACGGGCTAATGATTAACTTATGAGCAATCTGTGCCCTGGTGAGCCCCTGCGCCAGGTGGCGCAAGACCTCAACTTCCCGTCTGGTCAGATGATCAGGAAGGATAGGTTGCGGTGGTGTGCATCCGCTCTGAAAGGCCAGATTAGTAGTAGGGGCGAGATCCTCTAGCATAGCACAACCGGAGTGGTAGCCCTCCCGCCAGGCTTCGAGAAAGGTATCCGACCCGACACTTGCGCGCGCTTCAGCCTCTGCCGCAGCAAAGATAGCACGCTCACGAGCTGACAAGGGAAAATGGAACTGTTCGCGTAAGGCCTGGGCCTGGCCCCACAGGGATGCCGCTTTTCGACCCTGCTGCCGCACCGCATGACTTCTGGCCAGAACTTCTAAAGGCAAAGCAGCCCAGGCATAGCCCTTGCTCTTCAGATAATAGGAGAGGCTGGCTGAGCAGAGTGCTTCAACCTCAGTATAATTGTGCTCGCACAGTTCTGCCTCTGCCTGCCGAACGCTCAAGACGGCTATTTTTCGCTTATCCCCCATCCGGGTCATTGCTGCCAGGCATTCCGTAAACTGCTGGCGCGCCCTGAGCACATCACCCTGACTCAGGGCCAGTTCTCCCAAGAGGACGAGATAGTTAGTTGGATAGATGGTGTTGGCCAGGGTAACCGGAAGCGCCTGGCTCTCTTCAAGCAATTCCTGGATACGTGGGAGATCCTCTTGGGCTGCAAAGAGCGACTCGGCCAGGCAGAGCAGTACATTGGCCTGGCTAGAGACGTCTTCTAGCTTTCGAAAAAGCGCGAGACTCTCCTCTAGCTGGAAGACTGCCTGGGGATACTCTGCCTGTAACGAGGAGAGAAAGCCCAGAGAATATAAGCAGAGCGCGCGGCCGATCTGATTCTCCACTGAAGCATTGAGTTGTAAGGCCTGCTCACCCAATCGTGTGGCCTCGGGCAAATGGCCTCGATTCGCTTCTGCCCAGCTCCAGCAGTAGAGCACCGATGCGCTTAAGGCGGGACGATTTTCTTTCTGAGCTAGGAGTAGCCCCTCTTGGCAGAGAAGTACACACTGCTCGTAGTCATCCTGAAACAAGGCTAGAAAAGCGGCAGTAGTGAGCGCAATGATGTGGGTGGAGATGGAAACCGTTGCAGCTCTCTCTAGCGCACGCGCGAGAAATTGTCGTCCCTCGCTCAAATGTCCACTCATATACCAGAAACCGGAGAGCGATGTACACAAACGTAAGGCCATCTCAGAAGTGTGTAGGATTTGCTCACTCTTCTCGGGCTGCTCTAATAACCAGAAAAGAGCCATTCTAACATTATCGTAAGCCTGACTGATCTCTGCCAACCTATCTGGTTGCGAAGAGGACTGAAGCCCAAAGGGCATGATCCTGTCAACCAGGTGCAGATAATACCTCGCATGCGCTAGCTGAACCTGGAGGAGTCTTCCTGTGGAGGTCAAGACCTCCAGCCCATATTCGCGCAGCAGATCGGGCAGAACCAGGTAACTTTGCCCATTCTGCAGTTCCTGCCGCTCCACAATATGGGCCTCGATCAAGGAGGCAAGTCCGTCGAGCACCTGTTGCTCACTGCATCCCATGGCCAGAGCAACATCCTCAAGGGCCTCAAATGAACAACTTCCTGCAAAGACCGCCAGATAGTGGAAGAGATGCTGTCCCTGCGAAGAGAGCAGCTGATAGCTCCAGGCAATTGTTTGTCGCATACTTTGTTGATGCTTAGGCAAGTCAGTACTACCCCGTGTAAGCAGAGCAAGGCAATGTTGTTGGAGCCGCATGATCAATGCTTGAGGGGAGAGTGTCTGAAGCCACCCGGCCGCCAGTTCCAGGGCCAGGGGAATCCCTGCGACACGTGTGCTGATCTGCGCCAGAGCTAACAGTTGTTCATCTGTAAGCTGGTAGGAGGAGTCTACGCGTTGGACATATCCTAGTAAAAGTTGCACAGAAGGATTTTGAAGAAGTTCTTCACGCGTTGGGTCTTGGGCCAGATCAGGGACGGCAAGCGGAGGAACCACTAAGAGTTGTTCGCCGCGCAGTCTCAGGGCAACGCGGCTAGTCACTAACACTTTCACCTGAGGTGAGAAGAACAACACTTCCGCGAGCAAAGGAGCAGCCGGCAGAAGTTGCTCAAAGTTATCAAGTACCAGAAGCAGCTGCTTATCCTGGAAATACGTTTGGAGTTGTTCAAGCAGTGGCTGGGTATTCCGATTGCCCAGTCTGAAGTGTGCCGCAATTGTAGGAAGAAGCAGCGTTGGGTCCTGAATTCCTGCAAGCGGCAGCAATGCGAGCCCATCTGGAAAGTCCGCTGCGAGGCGAGCGGCAGCCTGCAAGGCCAGGCGTGTTTTACCTACTCCTGCCTGCCCGGTTACGGTAAGTAGACGCACCTCGGATCGTTGCAAGAGCGCGGCAAGCGCTTCCGGCTCCTGCCATCGTCCAATCAGAGGAGTCAAAGGAACAGGCAATGGCTCTCCTCGCTGTCTGGGTAGGGCGAGAGAGGTCTTTCCTACCTCCAGCTCTCCATGAGCTGCTCGTTTTCCAGGCAAAGAGTGTTCTGTTTCTTGTGTGCTCCTGGGAGCTTGGTTTTCTCTCGATGAAGTGTAAGCATCCATCAAGAAAAAATACGCTCTTACGTGTCGTTTTTTGGGGGTGATTTTCGCCATGGGAGAAACGGCATCAAGCTCGGGAACGAACAAAGCTATCTGAAGAGGGCGGGAGGCTGCTGGTATAGCTATCTTTAATGCCCTTCTAGGTTTTGCTGCGCTCTTGCAGGCAATCACACCTTCTCTTGTGTCGCACATCCAGCAAGGGTCACTTCAATCCGATTATCGTGGTACACAGCCCCCGAACCCATATCGGCGTCACGTTCAGCTACTGTCGCATTGACATTGGAGTCACTTTCCGACTGCCCAGGCCAATATCCTTTAGTTGTGGCTGCAACCCCTGGTCGCACATGATCGCTCATATCAAATCTGTTTAAGTAGTGTCTAAAGAAGCAGGCCATCAATGAAAGGATGTGCAACCCCGAATCACTTCAGGATGAGCTTGTAACCAGCGACAGCGCTCGGCCTCAACGTCTTACAGTTCATCAAGCGAACGGAAGATCCGATTGGCGAGCGGCTCGTTGGTAAGCGGCCACAAGCGTTCTGCTGGTTGGAGTTCAGGCGAATGCGGGGGCAAAAACAGCAGATGCACGCCTTCGGGAATCTGGAGTCCGGCACTCTTATGCCAACCAGCCTGATCGAGAACCAGAAGAATGTGCTTGTGTGGTCCAACGCCCTGTTCCTGGGCAAAGGAGGCCAGAGCCAGAGAAAAGGCTGGTGTATTCACCGTAGGCAGAAGCGCCCAACTGGTTGCTCCGCTTTGAGGCTGGACAAACCCATAGAGATACATCCACTGATAGCGCGGTCGCACCACGGCCTGCACTCGGCTGCCCTTGCGAGCCCAGACCCGACGCAGGATCGGTTTGAGGCCGATGCGATGCTCATCCTGGCTCCACAGGTCAATCTGGGCTTCTGGATACTGCTCTCGCAGCTTTTCGACCTCCTCTGGCAGTTTTTTTCAACGCCTGCTGGGCGCCTTGGTCGCTCTGCTCATGCTGCGGGCGGAGGACGCAAGTGCTTCTGCCTAGTCGCTGCAAGTACTCCCAGCCAAGGCGAGGGTCCACCGGTCGTCCTAGACGCTGCGCCATCCAGGCCGCCACTTTGGGACCGTTCCACAGGCCACCATCAGCAGGCGGCTGATCTAAGGCGTGATCAAGTTCCTGCTGTTGCTCGACGCTCAGGAGGCAGGGAGCGCCTTTCAGCGTGAGCCTGTGGTCAACAATGCCTTGCTCTCCAGCCCTATTCCAGCGCTGGACTATCGTGCGAACCCACCTGGCTGTATAGCCGAGCAGGGATGCTATTTCGTCTGGCGTGTGGCCCTCCTTCATCAGCCACAGGATATGCCAGTGGGTCCGCTCGACAGAATTGGTGGCGCTTCGATAGTGGTCATGAAGCTCTTGTGATGTGAGGTCGGCCTGGACTGTCACGCGTTTCGCCATACCTTTAGTATATTACCTAAACGGATTTGATACCACTGGCCTGCGCGCATCAACGACAGCACGTAAGCAAGAAACAATTGAGCGTCTACGTGCCGCCAATGCCTCACTCAACGAGAAAAAACAGGATATTACCGCGCAGAGCGTCTACGCTGAATGTGGTTTGCATTACTCCTCGTATGTCCACAATGAGGATGCTATCGCGCTGTTCCGGGCCAGCAGCACCAACGAACCAAACGCAAGCGAAAAACCAGTGATGATACATCTTCACTGCCATCCCCTCGTGATCGGTTGCTCAACTACAAATAATCTCAGTTAGTCATGCGCTTGCGAAAGGCGCAACAGGAGATCGAGGACCTGCAACAACAACTTGCCACGCTGGCTAATGCATGTCTACAACGTGATGCACGGATGGTAGAGCTAGAGGCGAAGTTGGCGGAACTGGAGCCGTATCGGAGCTTTGTTGAACAAGTACGCGTGCGCATTCGGCGGCGGGAAGAACATGAGCAGGACGCCCCATCCTCGTAGTCCTCAACTCTTCCCTAACGTTTCTCCTGCACTCGGGTAAAGAAATGATCAGCAGTCCCAAACAGCAGAGCCGATCCTGTTGCACTCATCCCAATGATGACCCCATGAGCATCTTCTTCAAAGGTAATCTGGAACGGCAGTGACTCAACAGCAAATATATTGTGTGATCGCGGAATGAGTCTCGTCCTTGTCCAGACCTGTGGCATGCCATCGACGATGAGATGATCCTCTTCGAGCAGAATTAGACAAGCATGTTGGCCTCCATCTTCCTCAAAGGAGTATGTTCCAACAAAGTGCTCAAACTCGGAAGATGCAACGGCTGCCTTTTCCTGTGGAGGGAGGCGAAGAAATGTTATGACACTCTGTTCGTACGTCGTCCAGGAGCCCGCCGAATTCTCTAGAGCCATCTTAGAGGCATCGAACTGGGAGAATGCCGTCTCGATGAGGTGACGGAAATCCTTCCAGTAGGTGACCATTCCATCAAATCCCTGGAGTTGGCGCTGCTTTCCATAGGATGATTGGGTCGCACCTGCAATGAAGCGAGATTGTGTCTCACCACCTCTCCTCTCACAAATCTTCTCAAGCGCACGCGCCACATCTTGTTGATACAAGTAGATGAGGCAGGGGTGAAGAGGATGGAGAATCTGTTCCACCTGAGAAAGATAGCTCTGGATCTCGTCGGCTGGAACGTTCAGTGGGAACAAGCTCCAGGTGAGATAGCCAAAGAGACATCCATCGAGAATCACAATGGTCTCCGAGGATTGAAGTTGCTGTGAGAACTCCTTCCATTTCAGCAGAACAGCCTCTATAATCTGATGGTAGCCCCCAGCCGTCAGGGTATCAATGGTCTGCTGCAAGGACGCATGATCGTGAAAGACATAGAGTGGATGATCTTTTTCTTCCTCGTACCACCATCGGCAGGCAATCCCAGAGCGTGTGAGAGCATGGGTGACGGATTGTGCCAGGGTAGACTTGCCGGATCCAGGTATTCCTTCAATCAAGATCAATTTTGTATTCCGCATGCCGCAACTCTTTCAAAAGCAGTTTTGAGGATCTCAGAAGGGTCTGTCCTGATCCTTCTTTTGCCTTTTTCATTATCCATGCCATCAATGAGCACGTCAATCCCGAAACCTCTCACCAGCCAAAAATGGAGAGGGATATCCTCTGGGCAAAGTGTCACGACACACGCGAGTAGCAGATGTTCGTCGGACGACGTAAAAGGAGATAGAAAGCAGGGAGAACCAATACAAACTGTTTACTCCACCAAACTGGGCAACTCCGAGAGAAACAGGGCCTCTGCTCATGGCAATGGTTCGCCGATGGATCAGGTAAGTCCGCAAGGGTTCGCCTGTGATAGCTGAGTAGGGAACGACGCACTCTCGGTTTCCTTTGGCAACCTCGGCTCGGATGCGCACCATGCGCTGAGATGGATCGAGATCGTCGCCTCGCACAGAACACACTTCTTCGTGGCGGAGCCCTGCATCATAGGCCAGGGCAGCCATACAGCACGTCCGCAGCGGAGCTTGCTTGACCACAGCCAGAAAGGCCCTCCACTGCTCATCGCTCGCAATCCACAGCATGGTATAGAAGCGGGGCACGAGCGCTCGTTCGCGCTCAACACCAAAGCCCCAGGCGTATATCTTCCACGACCAACCGGATGATTTGCTCGTTTTCCCTCCTCGATGAGAAAATCAAAAAAACAAGCGAACCGCCGTTAGACGCTGCTGAAGCGTCGCATTTGACAGACTCGTCGTTGGGACGCGATCTGGAGACCCAGGCTTCGCCGAGGAGCGAGAACGCCCACGAAGCTCGCCGACATAGCGAGCAAGATCTACCCGTGTGGCAGCCACGGGCGAAATATCTGCTCTCTAGCAGAAACTAAGAAAGTCATCAAGGCCCCGGGCGTAAACATCAAGCATGTTGGGGGCTAGTCCCGGCAACGTTTCCATGGTTAGTCACGTTTTTGCGAGATCATGAGCTGCAGCCAACGGATAGCGGAACCATTCAAGAGCATCTGAACTTGTCGGTGAAAGCATCTGTGCCCCTTTCGGACTCTTCCAGGAAGTCACTCTAGGGACCGCTCATACCTCTTCCACATGAGGGCATTTAGACAACCTGTTCAAATTCTCCACGTATCACACGCCCAATATCCAAGAGGGTGGTTACCTGCTGGTAGAGCTCGTCAATGCGCTCGTCGACGTCTACCTTGCTCATGACTTCATCATGATGGAATCGGTCAAGAAAGGAACTGAGGCTGATCAGCACCACTTCGTCTGCTCCAACAGGGAAGGTCTCATCAAAGGCCAGGCATCCATACTTGGCTTCCAGGTTGCTTGCCACAAAGGTCACGTCATCAAGAGCTCCATAGGAGCGATAGATCTGAGCAGCTTCCCGTTGTATCTGCAAGAAGGCATCCACCTGCGCTTTCGGCACGCGATAGAGATAGATCGATGTGAACATTCTTTCTCCTTTCTCCTGTCTCTCTCGTTATCACCGTTGAGCAGCAAGCATGAAGCCAAATGGTGTGTCTCCGTCCAGAACTCTATACCCGTTCCTGGAGCACCATCCTGTCTTCATAGAGAGAAGAAGCATTCGTTGTTGCTATTCTAACATGAAAGGCTATTCCAAATAACGTATATCATCGTTTCTATGTAATTTTGATGGGATCTGCCTTACTTCACCGGCGAGCAAGGCGACGAGCATGTCACGCGCCGACTTGCTCATCAGGTCACTTGCCACCGCAACCAGCTTGATATTGGTATCCTCCAAGACCTTCTGGAGTCGATTGATGATGCGCGAACGCTCTTCCACCAAACTGGCACGGTAGCGCGTCAGTTCGCGTAGCTCTCGCTGCCAGGCCGGAGGCACAAAAATGGGTCGTACTAGTCCGTGTTGGAGCAAGTCGGCGATCCATTCGCATCTTTGAGATCGGTCTTGCGCCCAGGAACCGCCTTCAAGTGCTGGGCATTGACGACCATCACCTCCAGATGCCCCTCTAGCATGTTAAAGATGGGGTTCCAGAAACTGCCGGTGCTTTCCATCGCGACATTGGTGACCCCTAGTCCCTTGAGCCAATCGTACAAGCCCACGGGTTGTGCAACGAGGTAGTTGAAGAGCTCATCGTTAGGCGAGTGAGCATCAATTGTCAAGAACTGGTCTCAGGCTCACTCTCAAGTCACTCCCCTTGCATATCGGTACCCTGATCTCTTACCAGCTCATTTTCTCTCATCCATCTTGACAGCCACCATCTCACCTGGTATACTTCTCTTAAAATAAACAGCAGACGGTTTATTAATGAGAGGAGCGAGCATGGCACGTACGGTCAAAGAACAGGACTATGCCGCCAAACGCAACGAGATTCTCGATGCGGCACAGCGGTTGATTGCTACCAAAGGCTATGAGCAGATGACGATCCAGGATCTCCTGGATGCTCTTCGGATGTCCAAAGGAGCCCTCTATCATTACTTTGATTCCAAACAGGCGGTTTTGGAGGGATTGATTGATCTTCTCCTGGAGCGAGTTGAGCAACGGTTTCTCCCTGTTCTGCAGGATTCGACGCTCTCTGCCCTGGACAAACTGCAACACTTCTTTACGACCCTGGTAGAGTGGAAGACCGAACAGCGACCTATGACGCTGACGCTCCTGCGTGTGTGGTATCTCGATGAGAATGCCATTTTCCGTCAAAAGCTGCGCGAAATGCGTGTGAAACGATTCGCGCCGAGGCTTGCGGTGATCCTTCATCAAGGGCTGCAGGAGGGAAGCATGACGCTCTCGTATCCCGATCAAACAGGCCGCGTCATTTTGTCTCTCGTCGAGGATCTCTCAGATACTCTGGCGAGATGGCTTCTCTCCAAGGAAGCAACACAGGACGACTCGCTGCTCATCGAAGAAGTGGTTGCCGCCTCGACCGAGGCGGTCGAGCGCGTGCTTGGAGTACCGAGCCACTCCTTATCCCTCGTCGATGCTCAAGCATTGAGCGTCTGGATGATCCCATCGGAAAACAATCCCTCAACTGGATCTGACAAAGGAGACCCACGATGAAGCTATATCCACTCCATATTGGGAACACCAAGGTCCCGTATGGGCAGTTTTATGGAGGGAAAGAGTGGACGGGTTGGCGCGGGTTCTGGCGCTTCGTGACAGACAAAAGTCACTCTATTATGGTTCCTATCTATGCCTACTTGATCGAACATCAAGAGGCTGGTCTGATTCTAGTTGACGCAGGCATTAACTGGGAGCAGGCCAACGAACACAACCAGTACTACAAAGGGCCACTCCTGCATCTGCTCCTGGACGAAGACGAGTATCAGCTCGATCGAGCGCTTGAACTTCGCGCACAGGTGCAGCGTCTTGGATATCGCTGCGAAGAGATCCAGATGGTCATCCTGACCCATATCCATGAAGATCATATTGGCGGACTACCTGCCGTTCCTCAGGCGAAGCTCGTTGTCTCGCAGGTCGAGTGGAACGCGAAGCTGCTCGGCCCTTTTTTCCCGCTTGCTAAGGCACCTACGCTGGTGGGAAGAAAGCCGGAACTGGTGGCTTTCTCGTCCGGGCCCTATCAGAGTTTTGAGAGAAGTCAAGATCTGTTGGGAGATGAGAGTATTCTCCTGTTACCCACACCAGGGCACTCTCCAGGTCATCTCAGCGTCCTGATTCGCATGGAGGGCTATGCTGTGCTGATTGTTGGGGATACGCTCTACACGCTGCGCCACCTGGCAGTCGACCAGGTACGAGCGATCATGCTGAGCAAATCTGCCCAGCACCAGCAGCTTGCTTCGATTCGACAGATCCAACGCTTGCGCCAGGCTGAGCCTGACCTGCTGATTGCTCCCATGCACGACCACACCGCCTATCTCTCTCGGTATCTTGAGCCAGGTCTCTCAGCTGGAGACCTTTCTCTCAAGGCGCGGCAGGCCATTAAAGCATATGAGGCACGGATGTTTGAGCAGGGATACCACCTGGTCCCAGACGCCTTGCCCCACTTTCTTCCTCCAGCCGATGAGGGGCGTGTGGGTACAGTCACAGAGCCAGCATTGGTCTGAGAGCCAGGTGCCCTGCAAGCTTCTGATGAAAACCAGTCTTCACCAAGTAAAGGAGAAACGTTGTATGCGCGTGACTATTCTCACCGGCGGCACACGGGGCGATGTACAGCCCTATGTCGCATTAGGACAGGGCTTGCAGCGCTCTGGTCACGAGGTCACACTCGCAACCACCGCCCAATTTGAGCCGTTTGTGCTCGACCATGGCCTGCACTTTTTCCCCTTGTCAGGCGATCCCCAAGAGGTGCTGGAGGCATCACTCAAAGAGGAGGGAAAACGAGCAACACGAACGGGAATCGCGGCACGGCTGGCTGCGGTCAACACGCTGATGCGCACTGCTATGCGCGAGTGTTACACCGCTTGTCAACAAGCTGATGCGATCGTGTTCAATCCCATTACGGTCTTTGCCTGTCTTCCCATCGCGCAACAGTTGCACCTGCCCTGTATGGCGGCCTATCTTCAGCCCATCGAGCCAACACATGCCTTTCCAGGCATTCTGTTTCCCTCGTTGCCAGCATGGCTGGGTGTGGCGCGTGCCCCTTACAATCTGGTGACGGGCAAGGTACTCGACTCGATGCGTTGGCGTATGCTCAAGAAGCCAATTCAAAGCGAGGCCCACGCCTTGCTGGGCCTTTCACCCCAGGCGGTGCACAATCCTTCGCAGGTCGTACGTGAGCAAGAGATCTCCATTGTTTATGGTTACAGTCCTGCTGTGTTGCCGAAACCCTCAGACTGGCCTGCCGAAAGTCTGGTCACTGGCTACTGGTTTCTGCAGGAAGAGGCGACGTTCCAGCCACCTGCTGATCTTGTGCGTTTCCTTGAAGCCGGTCCTGCACCAGTATATATCGGCTTTGGGAGCATGGCAAACCCACACGCTGAGGCCTTGACCCGCGAAGTCGCACGCTCCCTCTCGATGGCGCACCAACGCGCCGTGGTCACGACCGGATGGGGAGCTTTGCATCACACAACATGGCCAGAGACCGTGTATGAAACAGCATCCATTCCCCATTCCTGGCTCTTCCCCCGCATGGCAGCGACGGTGATTCACGGGGGGGCTGGCACGGTCGCTGCCAGCCTGCGCGCTGGGAAACCAACCATCGTGATCCCGTTTCTGGGAGACCAGGGATTCTGGGGAGAGCGTGTCCATGCGTTGGGGGCCGGTCCTCAGTCCATTCGGAACACGCGTTTGACGGCCGAGCGTCTGAGTGCAGCAATCAACGAGGCGGTGACGGATGAGCGCATGCGCGCGAACGCTGCCGCTCTGGGCGAACAGATCCGCGCAGAGAACGGCGTTGGGCAAGCGGTGAGTGCCTTCAACGCATACCTCGCTGGCCACAGAGCCCAGCAGACAGCCCACTGAAGCGGGTTGGGAGCCGTTCGTCCCGTGTATGACGCGAGCCGGGAAGGGGCAAGGGCCAGAGCTACCGGCCTGCGCTCTCAGCAGGAAAGCTTGGCTTTCTGCCACAAATCGCCGATTTGATCAGGTCTGCGCGCCGAGCTACACCGAACGGAAGCGAGGAGAAGTTGTGCGCACCCGGACGGTTGTGCGGTCCGTCACATTTGCATCAGCTTCTCGGCATGTTTGGCGGAGCAGTCAGTGGGATTCCCGAGGCGAACTGCAACGAGCGATCAAGGTAAGCCGCAGCTACGCCATACCCTTTGGGCTTTCCCTCGCTTCCATCCTCGTGCGGCTAGATGGGTTGTACGGCGATGCCGCGCCCCCGCTTGATGTGCTCTCGGCGAACCTGACGTTGCTCGTGAGAAGTCGAGCCTCTCATCTGCTGGATCTTGACGTGGTAAAACGTCGCCTGGCTCATGCTCCTGACCACGTGAGTCCGCACGCGGAAAGCGGCATGACGCGCTTGCTCTATGACTGTGCGTCCGCCCCCGTCACACCAGCCGGTCCCAACGTGCGCCTGGCGGTCGCAACCCATGCGGGAACCTCCCCTGACCCTGCTGGTGGTGTCGAGCGCGACGGAATCGTCTACGAGTTGTTTCTCAGCACCTTTCCCTCCCCGGCGTTTACGACTTCGGATATCCTTGAACTGTACCTGCATCGTGGCTCATTTGAAACCGTACTGGCCGATGAAGACAAGGAGCAAGACGCAGATCGCTAGTACTCTCATTACCTCCTGCGGCAAGGAATTTGCCCAGATCCTGGCTCAATGGACGTGGGATATCCGGCTGGAGTTGGGCCAACAGCTCTCTCCAACCGAGCTGCGCACCACCGAATTTGCCCACGCGCGCGACACAGATCAGCCCGCGACCAATGTGCCAGCACCAGAGGTCGCCCCAACACCTCCGGGCGTGTACGGTCCACCGCAATGGGCCCGGCCATCTTCTCCCCATGGTTTTCCTGGCTCCACATTCACTCCGCAGCCAGATGGGACCCTGCGTTGCCCTGCCAACCATCCGCTGTACCCGAAGGCTCGGCGTCCCGAGCAGAATGACTCTCTACGAGTGTTGTACGCCGTACGCATCGGTCATTGCTGTTCCTGCCCCTTACGCTCACAGTGTCAGGAGAGTCTCAGCACACTCAAACTGCGACGAGTGAGTGCGGTGCCCCGGCCTCTGGACGCCCCGCACTCGGATTCCTCGCCTCCTGCTGAGACCATCAGCGCACCACGTGCTTCTGCTCTGGCGCGACTGGCCGCGCTGTAGCATTCAGCTGACCTGGCTGAAGCGGGTCCGCAATCAAATCATTTGCCTGGAAAGCTCTGCCCCTGTTGCGCGTGGTGGCGCAACAGCGCCCTCAGAGCAGATCTTCACCCGAGCGAAGCGCGCATTGGCGACTCTCCTGGAACCAGCGTTTGGCACGCAATGCTCGTCAAGAGGATGCTCCCAGACTGATCGTCACGCTTCATGGACTTCCAGCCACCTTTGCCTCTGCCTTTGGCTTCGATCTGCTTGCCGCTGCCTAGCCTTACCACGCGCTCCCGTTGTGTTGCTGCCTTCACTATCGCCTCACCAGGCTACCGGTCCTTGATTGATCCCATTCAATTATGAGTGCTCTTCGCAACCTTCGTTCTGATGCTGGGGTAATGGTAACTTTATGCGCGTACCTTTACTTGAGCTTAACTCGTTGCGCAAACCGTGGGTAGCTTTGCACCATTCTCTTATGGACAAGAAGCCAGCTCCTACCCTTGACATCTTCCCTCTTTTCTCCTATAGTAGTTATCAAGTGATAACTAAAAAATAATTCTTGGCCAGAGGAGAGAACAACAACAGTGGCCCCAAGGCAGCAGAAACACCGTGCTCAGGGAGATGCAGAGGAAACCCGACAGATGATCATGCGCGTGGCTTATGAGCTCTTTATGCAGTATGGCTATCGTGCTGTCACCACGCGCCAACTGGCCGAGGCATGTGGTTTAACCCAACCAGCTTTGTACCACCATTTTGCTGAGAAGCAGGACTTATATCTGGCCGTCGTCTCAGAGGAAATTGCCAAGATCAAAGCAGCTCTTGAGCGTATTGTTCGCCGTTCCGAAGAGGTAGAGACCGGGCTACGCCACATCGCTAGTTTTCTCCTCAGCAGGAGCCGATATGATCTGAACCTGATGCTGCATGACGTACGCTATGAGCTCTCATCTGATGCGCGTCTAGTCTTGGATGAGCAATTTCGCGAGGGCTTTATCCTTCCGCTGGCTACCCTCTTTGAGCAAGGCATTCGTCAGGGCAGGCTCCGCTCATCGGAAGAGGGTGGATTAGCACCAATCCAATCAGCCTATCTATTTATGACGACACTCTCGGCCTTTACGCGGCAGCCACAGAAGCAAGCAATGCAATCAGAGTCGGCTGCTCATGGAGCCGTCGCCGATCTGGTGGTGCGCCTTCTACTTCATGGACTTGCCGCCCCGGAGCGGACATAATTTTTTTTATCCCTTCCTTATCACTTGATAAGCTAGGGGATGGCCCAATTCTCAGGAGAGAGAAAACTGTGTATGTTTGTTTATGAAATGTCATTGTGAAAGAAGGAGCCATCAGATATGAAGAGCAACCCGCATATCAAGCTACCTGCGCAAGGGAAGACATCAGGTGAAAGTGATATGCCTTCTGATTGTTTCTGGACATTGACCTCTACGCGGCAAGAGCACCTCCTGGCAACGCATGGCAAAACATTCTCCTTTGCCGCGCGCTTTTTCCCTACGGCAGTACGCCGTGCGGTAGTTTCACTCTATGCATTCTTTCGTACCCTGGATGATCTGGTGGATGAGCGCGGTGAAGGCTGGTGCCGTAACGACGTCGGACAAGAATTGGACGCCTGGCACTACTGGTTTGCTTGTGGCGCACGTTCAGATGCGCCCCGTGAGCCGCTTGGAACTATCCTCGCCTCTCTGCAGGAGACCTACCAGATCCCGGTCGCCATCTTCGATGATTTTCTGGATGGTCTGCGTTCAGATCTAGAGCCAGTCCAGGCGCGTGATTTCCTTGAACTATATCATTACTGTTATCAGGTTGCCGGCACCGTTGGGATAGCAATGAGCTATGTGCTTGGTGTGCACTCTGAGCAGGCCCGCCTGGCAGCAAAACAGCTTGGCATTGCTATGCAGCTTACGAATATCCTGCGTGACCTTGGCAGTGATCTCTCTGTTGGGCGCATCTATCTGCCCTGTTCGGAATTAGAGCATTTCGGATCTTCCTCTCAACATTTACTGCGTCTCTATCAAGCGCAAAAGGGTCCAGATGAACGCTTCCGCGCACTGATGCGTTACCAGATTCAGCGCGCTCGTTTCTACTATCAAGAGAGTTTGCAAGGTGTCTGGTTACTTACACCTGACTGTCGTCTACCTATCCTGTTGGCAGGTCGTCTATATCGGAACATTCTGCGCGAAATCGAGCGCAGCCAGTACGATGTCCTTCGCCAACGCGCCTCAACCTCGTGGCTTACTAAGCTGGGTGAAGCTGGCATTGTCTTTTTGCTGGATCTTCTCTGGAGGAATGGGGAAGTAACCTCTCCTGCAGAACTGGAGTGCGTATATGAAGAGTGATATCTTGCTGACGGTGTTAGGCCTGGCACAGTTTATCTCTGGCTTACGTGTTGTCAAACGCCTGCTGAGCACTGCGAGGGGGACGCGCCTGCAACTCGTCATGTCAGCAGATCTGGACGAGGCAGAACATCTCTCTGTAATCATTCCAGTGCTCAATGAATCTCATCGTTTGCCTTCATGTTTGCAAGGCCTGCGGACAATTGGCAGAGAGGTGAGCGAGATCCTCGTGGTGGACGGTGGCTCCTGCGATGGGACACAGGATCTTGTGCTGAGCTATCAACAACGAGATCCGCGCATTCGTCTGCTCGATGCCAGTCCAATTCCTCAGGGGTGGAATGGCAAAGTCTGGGGCCTGCACATTGGACTGCGCCATGTAGAACCCACTTCCTCCTGGGTCCTTACCCTGGATGCCGACGTGCGGCCATCCCCTTGGCTAGTCTGCTCGCTACTGGCTCATATGCATCGAACCGGGCTCACGGCTTGCAGCCTTGCCACGCGGCAAGAGATTGATGGTCTCGGGCAAGCTTTGCTACATCCTGCTCTCCTAACAACACTCGTCTATCGTTTTGGTATTCCTGGCTATGCGACACGCTCAATCAGCGCAATCCAGGCAAACGGGCAATGTTTTCTGGTAAGGCGTGAGACCCTGGAGAGCTGTGGAGGCTTTGCCTGTGTACGCGATTCCGTTTGTGAAGATATCACGCTTGCCCGAGAGTTAGCCGCCTCCGGGCATCAGATTGGCTTCTATGAGGCCGAGGATCTGATAAGCGTGCGGATGTATGAAGATTGGCGCGATACCTGGCGAAATTGGCCACGTTCACTACCAATGCACGATCGTTTCTCCGGCTGGCAGACACTCTCTGGCTGGCTGGAAATTGCCCTGGTGCAAGCTGCACCGTTGCCGTTATTCCTCATGCTTTTATGCACGGCCCGCCGCAACCGCTGGCTCCTGCTGCTTAATGCTTTCTTTACAGCTATGAGGATTGGTGTCTTATATGGGACCTCACGCGCTTACAGCCGCCGTCCCTGGTCCTACTGGCTCTCACCACTGTGTGATCTACCCGTCGCGTTTAAAGTAGGGATCAGTGCGATGCAACATCACTACATATGGCGCGGACGAATACTCATACGAGGAGGTAAGCGATGAAAGCTGTCAAGTTTCTCTTTTGCTGTCACCTGGCAGCGCTTGTGTTCGGCCTGGGAGGCCTGTTGATCGCAATGCCCCATCCTGAACTATGGGACCGCACAGCCTATGGCGCGGAAGTCTTTAACTTTGGTATCCGCTATGCAGGCTCATTGCATATTCTGCTGGGTGCAGCAACCATGCTGCTCTTTGGCCTGTTCTTCATTGACACACGCAAGACGCTGATCTTTTTTTGCGCTTCCACGTTGATTTCTCTCAGCATGGAACTGCTGGGAACGAGTACGGGCTTTCCCTTTGGCCCCTATGCATATACCAATTTTCTGGGCGGGAAAATCCTGGGACATGTGCCTTATTCGATTCCGCTCTCCTGGTTCTATATGGGCTTTACCTCATTTCTCCTGGCACATCTGCTCATTGCGCGCACTAACTGGTCGCACAAGTCTCTCTGGAGTGTGCTGGGAGGCGCTTATCTGCTGACCGTATGGGACCTCACCCTTGATCCTTCCATGACCAATAACAACCTGCCAATCCATTTCTGGGTGTGGTACACAAACGGTCTTTACTTCGGCATGCCCATCAGTAATTTGCTCGGCTGGTCGGTGACGGGGCTTATCTATACCAGTGTGAGCAGGGTGCTCTGGCGCAGCCCGCTCGATAGCAAACCTCTGGTTGCCTGGCTTCCCTTTGGCATTTATGCAGCCAATACCTGCTTCGCCATTGTGCTAAACCTCTCTTCTGGCCTTATCCTACCGCCGGTGATCGGTATCCTTCTCGGTCTGCTACCAGCCTCGCTCACGCTCTTTGCTCCCCAACGACCCATCGACGGAGCCGCTTTCACGCGCTTCATGTCGCATCTAACCGTACGTGTGGCAAGTCGCGCTCTCGTCAGGCGCAAGATCTTACTTACGATTGAGGGGGTAGAGTGGATACCGCAAAGTGGACCGGTGCTAATCGCAGCGCGTCACTTCCATCATCTTTACGATGGCTGTATACTACTGAGCGGCGTCCCACGCCGGCTACATATCCTCGTCGCCCCGGACTGGATCAAACAACGCTGGTTGCGCTCGGTGATGGAGCGGGCCTGTGAAGCCCTCGCCTGGCCAATCCTGCTGCGCGCTGAACAACTCGCAGCATATACTCCGGCAGGGCAGGGCGCTTACTCGTCCTGCGAGGTACAACATTATCTGCGCTGCGCCGTCGCCACGTCTATCCAGCTTCTGCGCAGCGGCGAGGCGCTGGTGATCTTCCCAGAAGCTTATCCAACCATCGATCCGATCTTCACGCCCAAACAGAGTGAGGATGCCTTCCTGCCCTTCAGAGCAGGTTTCGCACGTCTGACGGAGCTAGCGGAACGTGATGAGTCCTGCCGGGTCGCGATCATCCCGGCTGGCTTGCATTACAAGCATGCCAAGCGCTGGCAGGTAACGCTCCGCTTAGGACAACCACTCTTTCGGCAAGATTTTGGGAGTACGAACAAGTTCATCGAGGCTGTTGAGGAGCGTGTTCACGCCCTTTCTACCCCTTCCACTGCGCCCGCTGCATCTACAGAGGGGGTGATGCAGCTATGAAGCCGCTTTCTCTTGGAAAGATGCCAGTAGCACGCGCTAGCGGCAAGCAAAAGATTCTTGTCATCGGTAGCGGTTTCGGCGGGCTGGCCACCGCTATTCGCCTGCAAGCCGCCTGTCATCCTGTGACGCTCCTGGAGGCACGTGAACGACCCGGAGGCCGCGCCTCTCAGCTTCGAACCCAGGGCTTCACCTTCGACATGGGACCCACGTTAATCACTGCTCCACATCTGCTGGAGGATCTCTGGCAGGTCGCCGGGCGCAACCTGCGTGACGATGTATCTATGATCCCGCTTTGCCCGTTCTACCGCATTATCTTCCATGATGGACGCTCGTTCGACT
Source organism: Ktedonosporobacter rubrisoli (assembly GCF_004208415.1). Taxonomy (GTDB): domain Bacteria; phylum Chloroflexota; class Ktedonobacteria; order Ktedonobacterales; family Ktedonobacteraceae; genus Ktedonosporobacter; species Ktedonosporobacter rubrisoli. The sequence continues at coordinate 3,512,123 of NZ_CP035758.1, forward strand.
ACTGGGGAACAGCCGAGGCGGATGAAGCCGAGATTGCACGCTTCGAGCCACGTGATGTAGCGGGGTATCGGGCCTTTCTCGCGGCCACGCAGGGCATCTATGAGCGTGCCTTTGTCGATCTCGCGAAGCAGCCTTTCTTGCATGGGAGCGACTTTTTACGCGTACTGCCTGAACTATTCCATCTAGGGGCACAACAGAGCGTCTACTCGTTTGTGTCACGCTACTTTCGTGATCCGCACCTGCGCATGGTCTTCTCCTTCCACCCGCTTTTTATCGGTGGAAACCCGTTTCGCGCCAGTGCGATCTACAGTATCGTTCCCTATCTGGAGCGTCTTGGCGGCGTCCACTTCGCCCAAGGTGGCATGTATACGCTGATTGAGGCAATGGAGCGCCTCTTTCAGGCACTGGGGGGCGAGATCCGCTATGCAACGCCGGTTGAGCGCATAGAACTCGCGCAGAGGCAAGTCAGCGGGGTGCGGCTTGCGGATGGTACCAGCTTGCCGGCGCAGATTATCATAGCGAACAGCGATATAGCGACCACATACCTTAAGTTGCTGCCAGAGGAGGAACAATCGCGCATACACAGTTGGCGTCTTACGCATGCTCGCTACTCAATGAGCTGCTTCTTGCTATATCTGGGTCTCAAGCGGAATTTCCCGCAGTTACGTCATCATACCATCTTCATGCCACATCACTATCGCCAGCATGTGCAGCGGATCTTTGATGGTCATGGGATGCCTCAGGACATGGCACTCTACCTGCAAGCGCCGGCACACACCGATCCACAACTGGCCCCGGCTGGAGGCGAAAGTCTGTATGTCCTGGCTCCAGTACCTAACCTCGCGCATGGCATCGATTGGCAACACGAGGCAGCTGCATTACGGAAGAGGATACTACACTATCTAGAGCAGGAGGCAGGGCTGAAAGGGCTAAGCGAGAGCATTGTCACCGAGCAGAGCTTTACACCGCTTGACTTTGCCTCGCAGTTACGTAGTCATCTGGGAGCCGCTTTTTCGCTTGAACCCACGCTTTTCCAATCGGCCTATCTGCGACCACACAATCGGGCAAAAGAGATTGGGGGCCTTTACTTTGTAGGCGCCGGGACGCATCCAGGCGCGGGTATTCCTGGCGTCTTGCTCTCGGCTGAGATTACAAGCCAGCTGGTGCTCAGGGACCTGGCAATGGCCAGCCGGTGAGTGAGGCGCAGAGGCATAGAGTGAAAACGAAGGAGAAAGCCGGAATCTATGGAATTTGCACGATAGTAAGGTGGCACTCTCTGTGGCCGCACTCTTGCTCTGGCTTTGATCGCGCTTACGGCGGTTACCTTCCGGGCACTAGGGAATCGCGATGATTTCTACAGGGCAGATCCATTCATGAGGCCGCTCCCGGCGCTCGTGAGGACACAGAAGGAAGTCTAATAGATGGTGCTTTTCTTGCACCATTGTTGCTCAAAACGATGGCGCGAGGAGTAGAGCATGATGGTGGCACGCAAAGTCAAAGGGCTGGTCTGGCTGCGTTTACCTCCTCTGAGCGCCAGTATGTTGCATTCAATGCAGAGGTAGAAGATACACTATCTCTTGTAAGGGAAGGAGCTATCGATGATTCTGATTGTAGGAGCAGGGCTGGCAGGGCTCGCCTGCGCTAAACTTCTCGCGGATGCAGGACAATCTATCAAAATTCTAGAAGCGAGTGACCGGGTTGGTGGACGGGTACGCACCGACATGCATGAGGAAGGTTATCGACTAGATCGAGGCTTTCAGGTGCTTTTCACTGCTTATCCATCCGTGCGGCAGTTACTCAACTACGATGATCTCAAACCACGCCGCTTTGATCCGCAAACACTGCTTGTCAATAATGGTAAACGCTTTGTCCTGGCTGACCCACGCCGACAACCAGACAAAGCATTGACAAGTCTGGCCAACCCACTTGTTTCTATCATCGATAAAGGGCGTTTGTTAGGCTTATTCCCTTTATTGGGCCTCTCACCAGATGAGATCTTTGCAGGCAAGGGACTGCAAGGACAAGATGTATCAACCGAACAGTATCTGCAGCGGCTTGGCTTTGCAGAACAGGGATTTATAGAGCACTTTGCCCGACCATTCTTCGGGGGTATCTTCCTTAATCGCCAGCTTTCGACGAGCGCACGCATGTTTCAATTCGTCTTGAAGATGCTGGCCGAGGGGCAGACGATTCTACCCGCGGAGGGAATGGGAAGCATCGCTGAACAACTGGCCTCCTCCTTGCCTTCTGGAACCATCCACTACCATGCACGCGTAAGCGAGCTCTTGAGAGGTGAGGGCAGCAGGGTAATCGGTGTGCGCCTCTCGAATGGGGAGCAAGTGGAGGCTGATCAGGTGGTAATCGCAACAGAAAGTCCAGTAGCCGCAAAGCTTACTGGCCTGCCTTTGCCTACTGAGGGTGTAGGGTGTACGTGTCTCTACTTTGCAGGAGCGGAGCGTTTGTATGATCAGCGTGCCATTGTCCTGCATACCGATCCTGCGTCATACGTGAATCACGTTGTATTGCTAAGTAATATTGCTCCGACCTATGCCCCGCCGAGACGGCACTTGCTCTCGGTGACAGTTCTGGATCTTACTGAACAGGATGATGAACGCATGGCTAGACGCTGCCTGAGCGAGCTTAGCAGCTGGTTTCCAGAGCATGATCTAGCGAGTTGGATGTTCCTGCGCTGTTATCGCATTCCTTTCTCGCAGTTTACGCAAAAACCAGGCATCTTCGATCAATTGTCAGGGAATCGCACATCACTCAAGGGCCTCTATCTGGCAGGCGAGTATACTCAGTCGAGCAGCATTCATGGCGCGCTGCAGAGCGGAATCTATGCAGCAAGAACCGTATTAGAGACCTTGAGGCAGTCAGAAGGAACTCCATGAGTCCTCAAGAGGAGCCCATTACCGGAAAAGCGCCAGAGGAAGCTATGTTGGAGGAAGCATTCATCACCAAGACTCTCTGAAACCAACTCTTGCCGTGCTCATCTCTCGACAAAACGAAGCCGTTCTTTGTAAGATAAAATTGGTCAGGCAACAATAATCAAAACGGGAACAAAGACATCTGCATTATCGTTTTCTTTTCTGCAGTTTATATATTTTTACGTATCATTAATTTTTTAAGCAACCACAATTATAGATGAGATGCAGAGAGAAAGTCAACCCCATCTTGCAGTCCATTGCAAAAAGAGCTACAATGCGCCTATGACACAGGCACCAGGACGACGTGAACGAAAAAAGCAGCAGACACGAGAGAAGATTGCCAGAGTAGCGATGGAGCTCTTTATTGAGCGTGGCTTTGACCAGGTGACAGTGCCCGAAGTGGCTGATGTGTCGGTGAATACCGTCTATAACTATTTTCCGACTAAAGAGGACCTTTTTTGGCCTCCATCGACCTATGGAGGCTTCCCTGGCAGGACTCGTGCGTCAACGTGAGAAAAGGGAACCATTGCTCTCCTTTCTACGCCAGTTGCTACTCGGCAGCCTCGAACCTATGAAAGCGATGCCGCCTCCAGAGCAGGATTCTAAGCGGCAGCAGGTCTTCCAGGTGATTCAGGAAAGCCCCTCCCTGCAGGCTCGTGATCGGCAAATGGCTGAGTCTGTTGAAGAGGATCTGGCCCATGTTCTTGCGGAAGATATGGGCAGGCAATTAGACGATATTGTGCCTCGCCTCGTTGCGCATCTGATCCTGGCCCTTTACGCGAGGATCTTTGCGGAATACGCGAGGCGGCGCTTGAAAGTGGAGTCTTCTGAGGAAATCCATGCAGATCTCCTGGCTATAGTCATGTCTGGTCTCGATCTGTTAGAGCATGGAATCAACGCTTCAGGGGATAAATGAGGGGCCACATGATCGTACTCGATTTATTTCTTTTGCTTGCTGATTGCGCTTTTCCCTCTTTTTATTGATCATTCCAGGAGAGGACAAACAGATACAGCAGCTTTTTTTATCAAGAAGGCCCTTGATGAACTTTAACAATCAAGATCGGGAATCATGGGCTATGCAGAGCTTGTGCCAGGCTGCCCTCACCGGCGAAGCCCACAGAGTGGAGTACCTCAGACGAGCCTTGAGCAAATTGGTTGAGAAAGCGGCGAACGCGTGCTTGTAACGCTTTTCAATCATGGGCCTGACGGTGTAAATAGAGCACCTCCTGACGCAACTTGCGCCAGAACTTCTCAAGCGGGTTGAGCCACGGCGAGGCTGACGGTCAGTGCGGTCTTTACGTTCCTGGAGACCTGGAATGAGCTGCCTGGTCCATTTCTGTACGTGAACGACAGCTCACAGTTCATGATCGCCATCAGATTAGTAGGCTTTATCACAGCATATCATTCGCAGTTAAACCTGTCGATGACAGCGAATCTTGTAAGATGATCTTGAAGATCATCCTGTGCTTCTATGCGCAAAATAAGCTCATTGAGAACATTGCCTTGATGGGCCTGAAAGGGTAATGATTCTGTATGTCTCAACCAACGCGATTTCCAGCTGATTATGTTGAACGTGTCTATGCCGGTGTTTTGGGAAAAATGATCGGCGTCTATCTTGGGCGCCCCTTTGAAGGCTGGTCCTATGAAAAATTTATGACCGAGTTGGGCGAAATTACCGGCTATGTGCACGAGCAGCTTGGCGTCCCTCTGATCGTGACCGATGATGATCTCTCGGGAACCTTCACCTTTGTGCGGGCACTCTCGGACTATGGCAACCCACGCGATCTTACCGCCGTCCAGATTGGGCAGACCTGGCTGAACTATATCATTGAAAAGCGGACCATTCTGTGGTGGGGTGGACTGGGAAACTCCACCGAGGAGACGGCTTTTCGGCGTCTCACACATGGTATTGCCGCTCCGCGCAGTGGCTCAATCGAGCTCAATGGCAAAGTAGTGGCTGAGCAGATCGGCGCGCAGATCTTTATCGATGCCTGGGCCATGCTCGCACCCGGCAATCCAGCTCTGGCAGCCGACCTGGCTCGCAAAGCTGCCAGTGTGAGTCATGATGGTGAGGCGATCTATGGCGCACAGATGATCGCGGTCATGGAGGCTCTGGCCTTTGTGGAGCGTGATATCAACAAACTGCTGGATAGCGCGCTCTCCTATATTCCGCAGGAGGCAATTATTGCACAGATGATCCGCGATATCCGTGAGTGGCACGCCAACGAACCCGACTGGCGTAAGGCCCGAACCTTGCTGGCGGCCAAATATGGCTACGATACATATGGCGGGAACTGCCACATGGTGCCGAACCACGGCCTGATTATTCTCGCGTTGCTCTATGGCAATGACGATTTTGCGCGTTCTTTGATGATTGTCAATACCTGCGGATGGGATACGGACTGCAATTCTGGCAATGTTGGCTGCCTGCTGGGCATCAAAAATGGGCTCCGTGCTCTTGATGAGAGTACCGTAGATTGGCGCGGCCCGGTCGCCGACCGGCTCTATCAGGCAACGGCCGAAGGAGGGCGGGCGATTACCGACGCGGTACAGGAAACCTACCATCTCGTCGCTTCAGCCTACACGCTAGCTGGGCAGAACTTTGTGGCGCCGAAACAGGGGGCTCGTTTCAACTTCGCGTTGCCAGGTTCGGTGCAAGGCTTCCAATTGGAGGAGAGCCAGAAGTCATCAGCTGCGCCAACCAGGCTGGAAAACGTGGAGGATCACAGCCTGACTGGTGAACGTAGCCTGGCCATCCATTACTCGCACCTCAGTGAGCATCACCGAGTTCATGTGGCTACACCGACCTTTATGCCACCAGAGGCGTTACATATGGATGGCTATCAATTGGTAGCCTCGCCAACCCTCTATCCAGGTCAGCAGGTGCACGCACGTGTGTTGGCAGATGAGCAGAATGCGGCAGCCGTCACCTGCCAGCTCTTCTTGCGCTATTATGGAGCAGATGACAAACTGCTTGTCCTGGGCGGGCCGGCTGCAAGCATCGTAGCCGGCCAGGCTCACGAGTTTGAATGGCGCATTCCGGCTCTTGTGGGGGCGCCTATTGCAGCCATTGGTTGCGAACTGCGTGCCTCCCAGACTCATAGTGGCAGCGTCTACCTGGACTTCCTGACCTGGGATGGCGCGCCAGAGGTCGTGCTGGGGAAACCTGAGCACAACGGAACCCTCTGGCGACGGGCATGGGTCAATGGCATTGATCAGTTCGAGCCCGGGTGGCCTGAGACCTACCGCTTGATCCAGAATGAAGGGCGCGGTCTGCTCATCCAGGGAACACGCGATTGGAAAGACTATAGCGTGAGCGCGACGCTCACCCCTCATATGGCAAAAGCCATAGGGCTTGCAGCTCGCGCGCAAGGCATGCGCCGCTACTATGCGCTGCTACTGACTGATGAACATAGCGCGCGTCTCATCAAAGTACTAGATGGTGAAGAGGTGCTGGCCGAGCTGCCGCTCAAAAGAGATCTCTATCAGCCCTATGCCTTCGTATTGCGGGTACGCGGGACACGGATTCAGGGTTGGATCAATGGGCGGCTTATCGGCGATGTCGAGGATGTGAGCTTGCTCACCGGTGGGGCAGTGGCCCTGATCATCGAGGAAGGGCGTGTCGCAAGCGAAGCTGTGACTATCCAACCAGCATAGAAACCGTTGCCGCCAGATTCTTGAGCACCAGTGTGGCCAGTCATCTCGGTGCTGGAGGCTGAGGATCAGGTAGTGACGGGACATCTTCCACGGCATGTACCACATACAAGCGAACAGATGAAGTTGGTGGGGTCAGTTCTCCTTTGAGAAGCCGGATGAAAGCTGTTCCCATAGCGAGCACATCTGCTGTGGGAACAGCGTCCTGCACCCCCACTGAGGGGGCCTGATGATGATACTGTCGGTGAGCATGGCATTGGCCACATCAGCAGGGATTCCTCTTTCATACCGGGCCAGCAAGGTGAGTGCCTGTTCGCTCAGAGCCAGCAGGATACGTGTCTGCTCATCCGTCGTCACAAGTTTGTCTAAACTGGCAGAAACAGTTCCGGTGCTTCCAAGAACAGCCTGGAGATGCCAGTCCCGCTGAGCACGTACGAGCCATTCGGAGGGTGAAGACAGATGGCCAATGACCTCAATCAGCGCTCCAAGCCAGATTGCCAGGTAGAGATCAGGTGCCCAGAACCCCTTTCCCTTGTATTCGACAAAACTCGTTCCCAATTAAAAACTTCCTCCCCAAACGATCTGGATCAGGAAACCGCTGAGTGCTATCCTGATTTTTTCACTCTTAGTATATCAGACAGCTTCCCAGACCTGCACCGTCCCAGCCTGACCAGGGTAGCCGTCATATGTTTGCAATCCTTTTTAGTCCTCTACCTTATGCTGAAGCAACTCATTTTTCTATGTTCGCGTTGAAACTTACAACAGTATCAGGGGACAAATGCTTGACAGCAGAGGACGCAAGATCTGAGCAAACGAATAAGCTCCTGATGCTTTGTGCGTCCATAAGCTCTCCCCTACTTGAAACTCATGTTGATACCAACTGCAGCATTCTCTTCTGGAGAGGCGTTCCAGTATCCATATCGCTCAGATGTCTCTATCAGATGTGCCAATACTTCGGGGGTAGGCATCTGAGGACGACCCAACCACGGTATGCCAATCTCTTCAAAGAAGTGCCCCATCTTTTTGGTAGTTGTGATGAGCAAGGTCGTGGGTTCGGAGGAAACATTGCGCCAGGCATGAAGGGCATTGCTGGGCACATGGAAGAAGTCTCCCGCTTTGCCAGAGATCCATTCATGCCCATTTTCAGTGATCTTCAAACACTCAATGGTCCCAGAAAGAACAACGAAGTCCTCCGTATCAGGATGACGATGCATTGGCACAAAGACCCCTGGAGAGAGAACACCTTTCAACACACAGAAATCGCTGCTTTCATCGCCAGGGGAGAGCAGAAACTCCACTGTTGGACCAACAACATCAAGGACTACATGGGTTGTAGGATTTTTTTCGAGATGCATCTCTTTCTCCTCTTTACTAGTATAGCTCAAGAATATATACTTAAACTCCCTGTATGAGGATTGCCCGCGAGGTCGTCCCTTGTAAGCGAAGAGGCAAAATCTCCTGGTATTCGGGCGAAGTGTACCAACGTTTGAAATGTGCCTCATCCTCAAATTCCAGGATAACTGCTCCTTGCGGTTGCCAGTTCCCCTCAATCGTCTCGGATGCCCCACCCAGGACCACTGTTTTTACTCCATACTGTTCTCTTGTTGGTCCGCTCCGCTGACTATATTCACCGATCTTTTGCGGATCGATGACTTTCTCGATATCAAGGACAAAGTAGACTGCCATAGATGTTCCTCTCTTTTTTCTCGTCAAAACTCTTCTTAACTGACGAAATCGGCCTGCAACGATGGAATCGCTTCTCTCAAGCCACTTTCCTGGGCGAACAGCGGCAAAATGCCGCGATTTTTAGAACAGGCGCACCTCGTGCGCAATGTACGCTGCTATGGAATTGAGATTTCGACAAGTTGCACGAGATCGGCAATGAGTACACTTGCGTGTGCAATCCGTGTCATCGCCAGCACCGTCAAAGCCCATTCCTTTCTTCTCTTTCCCGAGTACTTCACACGCGAGCGCAGCTTTCGGCAAACTCCCGTACCAGGTTGAGCACGCGTTCTGGCTGTTCAAGCTGTGGGAGATGGCCAGCTTCTGGGATGAGTTCGAAGCTAGCATGGGGCAACGTCTGGGCGTAGGCACGGCCATACCCGGCATCAACGATTCGATCGCTCTCGCCCCACACCACAAGGGTAGGGATGCTCACGCGTCCAAGTCGGCGCCTTAGCTTTGGGTCAGCCATATTCAGCCCTTGATCATACACATAAAGGGTCTTGATGTTTCCGGCACGAGCCCTGGCCTGCTCTGGACTTACGGTCGCTGGATCGACGCGGAAGGCTGCCGGATTGTGGAAGCTGAGAGCTAAAAGTTCATTGGGCGAGAGTGTGGACGCATTAGCAACAGGATGCCCATCGACTTGAATGCCAACGGCATCAATCAGGACGAGGCCGGCGAGGCGCATAGTATTGTAGACTGCCATTGCAGAGGTGATCCACCCACCTACTGAGGAGCCAATGACCAGCACATCCTGCAAGTCGAGTCGTTCGAGGAGTTCTAGATAGGTCAGTGCGAGATCATCAATACTATCAAACCACTCAGGACGTGGCTCACCCTCAAATCCAGGGTGGGTCGGCAAGAGCACATATGCGTGACTGGAGAGAGCCGCAGCCAGTCCTGCGACGCTCTGCGGCCCAGCGCCTCCATGCAAAACCAGGATGGGATGGCCGCTTCCTCCTTCATGGATACGAACCATCAAACCATCGGCAAAAGATACGCTTCGCGCATTGAGAGGAGGGAAAGTGCTCATAGCACCTCTTCTTTCTATTAGAAAACTCACACTTGCCAGCGGGCTCCTATGAAATCGCGCAAGCAAGCCATTGAGAATAAAAAACAAGCTAAGAAACCACCACAGTGTCGTAGCGAGCCATCAATTCAGCAAACTGGCGCGAATCTGGCGTCACCCCTGCCTGAATCAGTTGGCTTAATTCTTCAAAGTAGCCAAGATAGCGCGGAGGAGTGAAGGTGTTGAGAAAACGAGCTGCTTTGCCTGTCGGGTTGCTGAAGGTATGCACTGCCCCAATGGGTACCATGACGAATGTTCCTGCACCCGCTCGCAAGGTCTTGGTCCCAGCCAGAAACTCTAATTCGCCTTCGAGGACGTAAAAGCTCTCTTCAAACGTGCGATGGAAATGAGGCGGCGGGGTAGGAGCATGAGGGGCTACGCTTAATTCTGCGATGCCCAATGTTCCTCGTGTATGTGTCCCATCCTCTTGTACCAGCATCTGAATCGGACCAAGAGGAATCGTACGTCCTTCTCCCGCTTTGAGGATCACGGCATGGACGAACGCATCCTTTGAAATCTCCGTCATCTATCTCCTCCTTTATGATACCTTACCCTCTTCATGAGAGTCGACTATCATCATAGTACCAGAGTTTTACTATCTATGCAAGTACTCTCTCATAGTACAAGTGTGATATCATGAAGGTGAGGAGGAACAAGATGCACAGTAAGCACGATCTGCCCGATGCGAGCAGCTCAGGCCGCATGAACCAGAAAATCCGTACCCGTCAAGCGATCATCGAGGCCTGCCGCGGCTTGATTCGCTCAGGCTCCGCTGTGTCAATCCCCGAAGTCGCGCGGGTCGCACTGGTCTCGGAAGCGACGGTCTACCGCTACTTCCCCGATCTCCCCTCTCTGGTGAACACAGCCATTGTTAGCCTATGGCCCAGTCCAGCTGAGGCGCTTGCCCCTATCGCCCACTCCACCGATCCGGTGGAACGTATCGCCTTCGCCGCTGAGATTTTCCTTCGGCGTGTACAGGCCTACCAGGGAGCGGTGCGTGCTATGATCGCAGCCACCATAACGCAACCAGAGGGCCCCGCTACGAGGCCAAAACTCCGGTTTGACTGGATCGATGAGGCGCTGGCCCCGGCAGAGGCTATGCTCGCGCAGACTGATGCTGAGGCGTTCACACAACTCAAGCGAGACCTGGCGGTGGTCGTCAGTGCGGAAGCGCTCTTTACCCTCACCGATCTATGCGGGCTCAGTCCTGACGAAGCGATCTCCACTGCTGCACGACTAGCGAGAACCATCACCGCAGCGGCCCTCTGCGATGGTTCCCCAACACTGCGCTGAGGGATCAGTCATTCGCCAGTCTCCTGATGCTAAGGTGCCTTTCAAAGCCTTTTGAGAACAGATCATGGTCCAGCGTGGTCTTGTCAACTTCGTTCAAAAATACTGATGAGATATAAGGAGAAAAGCGATGAGAAGGCAATGAGAAGTGGGGAGCTTTGTTGGTTATGCGACCTACCTGCTTTAGTGAAGTCAGAGGAGCGGGTAGTCCGGTGGAAGAATATCTCTCCTTTCCCTATACACAGGCGCTGGTAGTGCCAAACAGTTCATGCGATGTTTGGCTAGCAGCCTCTTCTCGCAGCCCGCCTCTTACTCACGCCTTTGTGGGAGAAGTAAATAGCTGTGTGATCTCCCCAGCCCTCTTGACAATTTAGTCTTTTTCCTATAATATCTAATATTGTATCAATGTTGTGATACACTAATAGATAAAGACAAAAAGATGGCTATCTGGCTACAGATCAATCTACGCAGTAACGTCCCAATTTATGTGCAATTGGTGGAACAGATCCAGCACGCCCTGGAGGTGGGCACCCTCTCCCCAGGAGAGACGCTGCCTTCGGTGCGCGAGCTGGCCAGCGAGCTCTCCATTGCGCCCAACACGATCGTCAAAGCCTACAACGAGCTCCAACGTCTAGGCTTCACCGAGAGTCGCGCGGGCAAAGGAACTGTCGTGCTGGGCACGGTTGCCGAGCGCATGCGCATCCAGCAGCAAGAAGCACTCTTGGAGCGCGTGCACCAGATGGTCCATGATGGCAGCCGTCTGGGACTGAGCGCCGACGCCTTACGCGTCCACTTTGAGCACGCCATCATGCAATTCTATCCTGAACGCCAACAGCAGGGAGAAAAGTCATGAAGCATTATGAGCGCACACGAGAACATCACACATCCCTGCCATGGGAACCAGAGGAGAGCGCGGCCATAGAGCTCGTCCACTTCAGCGCTTCCTATGGAGGAAGATCGGTCCTCCACGACCTGAGCTTCACGGTGCCTCGCGGCTCGATCTTCGGCTTGTTGGGAACCAACGGAGCTGGCAAAACCACGACTATCAAAACCCTGCTGGGCTTTCGTCCTCCTCAGAGTGGGGTGGTGCGGGTGCTGGGCTATGAGGTAGGCAGGCAGCAGCAAGCGATCAACGCCCTGGTGGGCTCGGTGAGTGAGCAGAGCAGCCTCTACGATGGGTTGACCGTCGCCCAGCTTTGCAGGCTCTCGTCTCAGCTGCAGCGGCGGTGGAACCAGCCGCTGGTGCAACGCTTTCTTGATCTCTTTGCCTTGCCTGCTCACGCACGCCTCAAGACCTTCTCCCGGGGCATGCGCTCCCAAGTGGCGCTGTGCCTGGCGTTGGGCCATGAGCCGGAGCTGCTCATTCTTGATGAGCCAACCGCCGGCCTTGATCCGCTGGCCCACCAGGTGGTGCTCTCCACCCTTATTGGGGAGGTGGCAGCCAGGGGCACAACCATCTTTTTCGCCACCCAGCAGCTCGCTGAGGTGGAAGCCATGGCCGATCAGGTCGCCGTCCTGCACGGGGGCAGGCTCAGCTTATATGACGAGGTGGACCAATTGCGCACCCGGGAGCAGTTTGTGCGCCTGGTCTATGCCCAGCAGCCCCCGGCTGAAGAGATGGCCTACCTGCGCGGGCTGCCCGACGTACTGAGGGTAGAGCAGGAAGGGCGAGCGGTGCGCCTGCGCATGGCCGGAGAGGCTCAGGCGCTGGTGGCGTTGCTGCAAGCGCGACCCTATGCCTTGCGTGATCACGAGGTGGTGGCGGTGCCCCTGGCAGAGGTGCTGCTCACTGCATTGAGAGGAGAAGGAGCATGATCCTCAAAGAGGTGCTGCAAGCGCGCTGGAAGGTTCTTATCTTCGCGTTCCTGGCTCTGGTGGCCTCTGCTGGCAATATCGCCATTTATCAATATCATAAATATCTTCAAGCAAGTGGCAATGCAGCCGCTCCCCTCTTCCAAGAGCTGACGCACGACCCGGTGAAGAACTATTCTGCATTCGTCTGGGGCAGCTGGTTCGCCACCAACGGCCCACTTATTCTCCTCCTGTTCGCAGCAGTTTTAGGAGGCGGGCTGATCGCCGAGGAGGCAAGAACAGGCACGATCTTCTTCTTGCTCAGTAAACCCATCAGTCGAGAACGTATTCTATTGGCCAAATACATGGTGGGTACAGGACTGCTGCTGGCCGTGAGCGTGATGAGCAGCCTGATCCTGGCCCTCGCTGGCCTGGCTCTAGCAGAGCCACTTGATGTGCTCACACTGCTCATCGCAACGGGGCTGCTCTGGTTGGTGGCTTTAGTTCCTTTGGGGCTGGCCCTCTTCTTTTCCATCCTCTTCTCCGACACGCTTCGTTCGGTGGTTTTCTCTTTGCTTGTGACGGCTGCACTGATACTCGTAACTCTTTTCCTGTCCCATGGAGGCGTATGGAGCATGGATTACGCTTGGAAAGCCTCTCTAGCGATTGATTTTCCGTTCGTGGCATCGATCATCTGCCTCGTCGCGGCGCTGCTGCCGCTGCTGGCAGCTCTGCTTGCGTTTCGAAAGAAGGCCTATTAGCCAGGGAACCATGGCAATAGCTTAGCCAGAATAAACCGGCTGCTGTTTGATGGAGCAGACACCGGGCTTTGCACAAATCCTCTAAGTACATTCATGTGGCTTTCTCGGAAATGAGGGAGGATCTCAGGGGTTTGCAAGAAAACTTGTCTCAGCTAACAAAAATGGGTAATATTCCAGGAAAAGGGGTTCGCGTTTTTTGCAGTGAGGCATTGATCGTCTCCTGCACTCCTGAGAGGAGTATTCATGCCCAAACAGCGATACCAAAGCCAGGAACCTACTCACGATTGGGACCAGATTCGCCCGAAGCTAACCGACACAAATAACCTACGAAATTATTCGTCCGGTAATCCTTTGGGGGGAGACACCGAAAGAACGTGCCGTCGAAACAGGCATGTCGATGCGGACCATCTACTACAAGTCCAACCTCTTTGACCAAGCGGGTATGGCCTCCTTGCTCCCACCTGATCCACCACCAGTTGTTCCCAGGCAAGACAAACGGACCTTGCCGCCAGATATCCGGCAAGAGATTGTGAATCTGCATGCAGAGTACTCTGCCTTTCGCCCCAATGAGTTGACGACCATCTGTTTTGTGAAATTTGGGCGCAAACCCTCTCCACAAACCATCAAACTGGTTCTCGCCAGTGGACCTAAGCCCTCGCGGGAGCGTCGGTTTCAGCGGTTTACTGAGATGACTGACGCGTTCACTCGTCGACGGACAATCATCTAGTTGCATGCTGAGGGATGGAATGCGAAAAGCATTGCAGGCTATTTGGTGACCAGTCGACAAACGGTTCATACCACGCTCAATAAGTGGGCCGAGGGACAATTTGCAGGACTGCATGATCACTCGCACGCGCCTCATCAACCAGCACGAAAAACGACGCTCAAAGCGATGTCTGAGGTGAAAAAGCTTGCTGAGAATCCAGAACTGGGCGCCTACCGCGTGAGTGCAGCTTTGGAGCAACTGGGCATCAAGCTGAGTCGATCTACCTGTGGTCGTTTACTTGCCATCAACCGTGACCTATATCATCTGAAAATGCCGCGTCAAGGAGGGCGTCCTAAAGCGCAGATGCCATTCCGGACCGAGAGGCGTCATCAGTTCTAGAGCGTGGATATTCGCTACTTCAGCGACTGGCCAAAAGCTTGAGCCAATGATAGAATAGCAGAGAAAAAGAGAGGATCAGAGACAAGCTAAGAAGAAGGGACCGATGAAAGCGTATTCACCGGATTTGCGAGAACGGGTCGTACGAGCAGTTGATCAAGGATATCAGCGGGGAGAGATCATCAAGCTATTCGGCGTCTCACGAGCGACCATCAAACGATACCTGAAGCAACGGCGGGAGACGGGGCACCTGCACCGCAAACCGATCCCCGGTCGTCCCCCCAACAAACGTGCTCCGTTGCAAGCCGGTCTGGAAGCCCAGCTTGAAGCCTCTCCTGATGCAACCCTCGCGATGCGCTGTCATTTCTGGGAACAGACCTCTGGTGTGCGTGTGAGCACGAATACCATGAGTCGAGCAATCCGACGACTGGGCTGGACCCGCAAAAAGAAAACGCTTGGAGCCACGGAGCGCGACGAAGACCAACGCGCAGCTTGGCGTGAACAGTGTCCACATCTGGATGCCACCAAACTGGTCATCATCGATGAATGTGGGACGCACATTGGTTTGACACCGCTGCATGCTTGGGCTCCCAAAGGGAAACGAGCGTATGACCACGTGCCACGCAACCGGGGCAAGAATCTGACGTTGATAGCCTCTCTCTCATGGGATGGGTGAGTGCCTGCTGCTTGACGGATCAGCCAATCGTGCAGTATTTGAACAGTACATTGAACAGGTCCTGGCTCCCCATCTCATCGAGGGACAGATGGTGGTGATGGATAATCTGGCAGCCCACAAATCGGCGCGGATAGAGGAAGTGATCCGGGCCAGGGGATGCCAACTGCTCTTTCTCCCCAGCTATTCGCCGGATTACTCCCCGATTGAAGAAACCTTCTCGAAACTGAAAACATTCCTGCGCCGAGTAGGAGCTCGCACGCGTGAAGCCCTGCACGACGCCATTGCCCAAGCCTTGCTCACCGTGACTCCTCAAGATGCGCAAGGTTGGTTTCGCCATTGTGGGTATCTTCCGCAGAGAGGCGAGATACCCATCTGACCATCGTTGGTTGACTGCGACGGAGAGCCATTAAAGGCCAGGCCAACTGCCTGTATCAGCGAACGCAGGCGAGCTGTGAGTCGCAAACTGGGTTGGAGGAATTCGGGGAAGCGCTCGGTAAAAACTTTCCGAGGGCATGTTGGGACTCGGCAAAAGAATTTGTGAACCAACAGGAGGAGCTTGACCTGTTGCCCGACGCATGGGAGTTCACGCGGATGCCGTCGGTACAGGCTGTGAACGACTTCTGATGGCGTTGCGCACACGGGACAGGGGCAACTGGTGCGATTGGAAACAACTCGCACAAGCAACCCATCGTCGGTGAGGCTGATGGCGGTGATCTCCAATCCCTCTGGGAACGGTAAGAGTGGTGTGGTGGGCATTCCCTTGCTACCTCTGCTTCAAAAAGATGCTCACAGTGTAGCAAGCTGGCTGAGAATTACCAGGGTCTCACCAAAAAGTTACATGAGCCCATTCTATCTTAGCGTTGATACATCCATCTGGCTCGCTTTAATGAGCATGTGATGGCCTCGTATTTAGGCCAGGAGGAAGCCTGGATCTTGAAGAAACAGGGGTGACCAGAGGAGCAAAAGGGGCTCAGCGGAAAAGATGAGGCAAGAGTCACTGTTTTCCCGGCCTGAGAAATGAGAAGCCCCTCTCTTTCCCTCAACGTGGATCAGAGAATGGCTCAACCTTTTGGCGCGCCGCTGTTGGATATACACCGACTGGAAGGAGTGGAAATGGTCTACTGCATCTCGATCCTGGAAAACTTCAGCCGAGGTGTGACAAGAAATTCGTCACGAACATTATCTAAAGCAAAGGAGGTAAGCCTTTGGTAAGATTCAGGTCTTCCCCCAAAGACCTGATGGCTACAGGCATAGCTTTCGGTTGAGCAGCCGGAGGTGAGAGAACTGCCTGGACAATGTGGACAAGAGGGGCTCGCTCTCGCTCCTCACTCGGTCTGCTAGCCAAAGATGCTACAAGGATGTGAGAATTGCCGAGTTGGAGGCAGAACTGGCTCGGTATCGTGAGTATTTCGAGGGGCTGCGTCTGCAGGTACAACAGAAGGAGCATGGCGGCTAGCTGCTTAGTGTTCTCCACCTGAAGCATGAGTTACACGCGCACGAGAAAGCCATTCACCTGTTGACAAAGAAAAGAGCGCTGTGATACCGTAGGTCCGTGTGAGCATCTTTGTTCCTCATGAGTGCATATCTTCTTGGAGGTACGATTCATCCATGTTCGCCTGATTCATTATGGTTCTGAAATCTGAAGCATGTTTTTTGCTGCCGCCTCAGTTGAGGAAGGCAGTGTGTTTGGATGCCAATGCGAGACATCCTCTCGCAGACACGAGCCATGATGAGAACGACGAAAGAGAGAAGCATTCGATGAATCCTCCTGCCATCTATGAGTATTCTGCTGTGATTCCTCACAGAACACAGCCTGCCGTGCTCCTGCTGCATACCGAAAACGGCTGGTCCCTTCCTTGTTGGCAGACAACAGAACGCCCCTTTTGGCAAACCTGTGATCACATCAATCAAACCATTCAAGCCCTGCTGGCGCTGCGCGTCATTACCTTGCGCTGTTTGTTCATCGACCAAGATACGGGAAGCGGACATTTAATTAGAGTCTATGAATTTGAGAACCGAGATGCGCAATGGCGTCCTCCTGTCAATGGTTCTTGGATTGGGTTCTCTGAGTTCAAGACCCTCCCGCTGACCCATCAGATGCAAAGAGCAGTGCTTGAGGCCTGGTTCACAGAGCAAATTGAGGGCATTCCGACAGCTCGACGCGCTTGGGCGCGAACTGGTTGGTTTGATGAAACAGCACGTTGGATCGTCGAGACACTCCAGGGACAGGCGATTGAGGTAAGTGAGGCAGTGCAACAGATCCGTACCTGGGAGCGTTCGTGCCTCTTGCGAGTAGCAACCACACATGAACAGGTCTATTGCAAAGCCGTTCCAGCCATGTTTACTCACGAACTTCCACTGACCCAACATTTGGATGTCCACTGGCCTTCCCACGCTTCTTCGGTACTTGCGGCAAATCGCCAACAGAGCCTCTTGCTGCTGCGCGATTTCGGTGGGCCGAAACTTGGCGAACGAGGAATCTTTGCCCGGTGGGAAGAGGCAGTGCATACCTTTGCTATGCTCCAGCGAGAGACGGTAACGCACGCAGATTCTCTGATTGCAATGGGATGCCCTACTCGTACGCTTGATGACTTGATAGAGGATATCAGAACCTTGCTGGCTGACACTGAGGCCCTCTTTGTCGGAGGAAAAGGTCTCACCAGCTCAGAGATTGCTGCGTTGCACGCTCATCTGCCCCACTTTCTGAACCTTTGCCAGGAGTTGAAAACCTATCAGCTCCCCTACGCATTGGAACATGGTGATTTCGGCCCTGCGAATGTGGCCTGGGTTGAACAGAGGCCACTATTTTTCGATTGGTCAGATAGCTCAGTTGCCCATCCCTTTTTCAGTCTGTGTCTCTTTCCTGAAGAAATGGAAATCTCCTTCCCTGACACGCCTGATTGGCAAATGCGCCAACGGTCTGCTTACTTGAGACCATGGGTGCGCTATGAGTCGTTGGAGCGTTTAACCCGAGCATTTGAAATTGCCCAATGTCTTGCGCCTTTGCATCACGCAAGCCGATATCACCGTTTTATCTTGCCTCACATGGAAGCAAAGTGGGAAATGACATTGATGATTCCTGCCTACCTGCGTTGCCTGCTGTAAACAGGGAAAAGAGCATATGCCGTTTCAGATCGCAGCTCTTGTGCTCTGAAACGGTATTTCTTGAGGAAACACTATCGAAGCCACGACAGGTGGCATGGATGTCATTGGCAAATGTGTGCCATGCCACCATCAAAGCTGGCTGAGTATGAATTTGAGCACCAATATCAGCTACTCCACGAAACACTTCTTGCGCGTAGGCAACCCGCGCTTGTATGACCACCCCTACCAGAGTCCCCAATTGCCATTGTGGGAGTCAGGGGAAGTGGAGTGGTTTGTGATCCTTCGTGCCAACTCGCAAGCTCATCGCCGACGAAAGAAAGGTCATCTTCTGTTGCTTCTGCCACCCTTATGGACTACTCAAGATGAAGCAAGTGGACAAATACTCTTGATATCTTTTTATGATCTTCTTTCCAGTTAAACGTTTCTTGTAAGACATGGTTGAGTCTGCTACAATGGAGTCACACGACAAGTCCGTTCATGACGATGACAGGAGAGATCGCATGTTTGAGAGGTATCCCTTTGATAGCGAAGCGTACAAAAAACGAGTGAAAGAAGGTCCTTGTTTTATCTGCGAACTCGTGGCTGGGAACAATCCTCACCATATGATTTATGAGGATCAAACTGCTGTCGTGTTTTTAACCAAACACCCAGTACTCTATGGGTACGTACTAGTTGCTCCGCGAGATCACCGAGAACAGGCCACTGGGGACTTTACTCTGGAGGAGTATCTTCAGCTTCAGCGACTCATTTATCGAGTGGCTGAAGCTCTCAGACAGGTTGTTCCGACTGAACGACTCTACATTCTCACGCTCGGCAGTCAACAAGGAAATCGACATGTGCATTGGCACCTGGCTCCCTTGCCTCCAGGCGTTCCTTATGAACAGCAACAGACTGTCGCTCTTGAGCACTCCAGAGGGGTACTCGCTATTCCAGATGACGAAAAAGCCTCGCTTGCCCACTCCATTCGTCAAGCTATGGAACGGCTCGGTCCTTCCTCTGCGCCTCCTTCCTCGAACTGATCCCTCTTTTCAGGTCACGTCCACAACTTTTCTGTCTCATTCCTTATTGAATACTGAAAGAGTAGTATCACATCCCTTTCCAGCTAACAAGTTTTTTTGCAAGGGATGGTAACAATATGTGTCAAGCATCCTGGGTCTCCCGATCTTTTGATGAATCGTGGTCGAGCCTCCCTTGAACGGTTTTACTAGCCGCATTGCAACACTCGCTTGCGTAGGATCTCGAAGCTAGCGCGACCATAGGATTGACGCTTGAGCAACTTCAATCTATGAACATGCCCTTCTACCGGGCCTTGAGACCAAATCAGCGTGAGGCCAGCTTTCACTGCATCGTAGTCCTTCTTGAGTGAGGCTGCAAATCTTTTGAGTTCCGCAATACCCTGTTCCTCCGCCTTTTGAAGCCAGACATCCAAGCGGTCTCCAGCTCGCTCTCGCAACAGAGTGGTAAACTCGGTGATGAGGTCGTAAGCAAGCTGGATCTCTTGATCAGCCTGACAGAGTTGAAGCAAATACTTCTGCTGCCAGTCCAAGCGCTGGTCTTGCTTAAAGGTGATCCAATGAGCCACCTGTGAGGCGGTCGGCGGACGCTTGGGAGGGGCTTTAACAGGAGTGGTCGTCTCAGGATCAACGTGTTTGAATTTTCTGGCATTCTTCTTGGTCCGGAATTGAGCAAAGTAACGGACAATGGGCTGGTCCGAGCCAGTGTATCCCAACTCCAGCAGTTCCCGGTGAACCTGTTGAGCATTCCGTACGCCATCGTTCCAACGCTTGATCAGGTAATCTTTGTATGGAGAGATGCGCGAGCGATCTTGCTGATTGATACGGGTTCGCGGTGGCGGTTCCGTCATCTTCAGATAGTAATAGACCGTCCTCCGACTTACTCCCACCTGGCGTGCAATGTTAGCGTATCAACTTTTTTGGCAAAGAGGTCGTGGATTTGGTGATAGCGCTGCACTTGCTCCTGATGGAGCTTCTCGCTCTTTTCTTCCTGCCGTTTGCTCCCAGTCATTCCGGCGTACCAGGGAGTGAGCTGGGCCGCTTCCTCCTCAGAAATCTTTTCCGAGGGTTTTTGAACGAGGGCTTTGAGCTGCGCGGCTTTGTTCAGGAAGAACCCTTTCATGCTTTCTGAAAGGTTCGATAACAGGTGCCAGCGGTCGGCAACCTGTACCGCGTTTGGAGCCCCTTGTCTTATCCCGTCTGCATATGGACCTGCCCGATCGCGGCTCACGATCTCGACCCCTGGATGTTCTCTAAGCCATTTTGCTACGGTGATCGATTCTCTGTCTGGCAAGAGATCCACTGGAACGTGTGTTTCTAGATCTATTAAGATCGTGCCGTAGGTCTTGCGCTTACAGAAGGAGAAATCGTCCAGTCCCAGCACTCTGGGGGTGCGCATCTGGGAGGAAGGCTTAGCTCGGATAAGCCCTAAGAGGGTATCTGGGCTGCTAACCAACCCCATCCCGGCGATAAGGCGTTTGCCCGCCTCCCCACCCAATGCGAAGCCAACGAGTGTGAAAAGGTTGGTAAGCCGCAAGGTGCGTCGAGCAGAAGGAGCGACAACGCTGGGCACACGCTCTGTAAAAATTTTGCGCTGACAGCCGGGATTGGGACAGAAAAAGCGCCGGACATGGAGCAGGAGCTGGACTGCATATCCCATCCAGGGCAGGTCAGCAACGACACGCTGATACTGAGAGTGGACCTTTTCTGATCGGAAGTCGCAGAGAGGGCAACGAGCTTGCTGTGCTGTTGTTTTTACCGTGGCGGTGATCACCTTCCCCTCGGCTTCGAGGTGAAGCAGGTGTAAACAGCTAGGATCAGGTAAGAGTGCTTGGTCAGCCATCGGAGAGACCCCTCCTTCTATCAGTTCCGCGTCATTGATGCCCAGATGCAGTATATCGGTCGTCTTGCGCGATGGCTATGAAAGAGGCATTAAAATTTGGCTTCATAAGCAACTAGGCAGTGTTTTTCATCAAAAGATCGGGAGACCCAGCATCCTGTAGGTCGGTTTCGGAAGGAGGGAGCCATGAGGGAATCCCTAGAGATACCACCTCTGAGAGCAGAAGAAGTCGAAGCGTTAGACAGCTTGTATCGAAGCACCAAAGAGATGATCAAACGGTGCGCAACTGGGGCGTGTCGGTGGTCGGCGGAAAGGATTGAGAGAAAATTTTGTCAGTGATTGGCTCCAAAGCCAAAAAGATAGTGTGAGTGTACTTAGCGCAGACCCACGACACCTGTTCAGGAAGCGCAAAGCGAGACTGCCAGACCTCATCGACAAAGCCGATAGCCCAGTCGGAGCGTGAGCTACAGGACTCAATCAGACGGTTGTGGGCGTTTTTTACTCCGTGGAGAGGGTCTTGAGCTGGTGATCCAGCGCTTCGCCCTCCTCCAGTTGATCTCCAACCGTTTGAGATCTCTGCGCACACTCTCGTCGGAGATCAGCTTGCTGGTCAGTCCAACCTCGAAGCAGACCTGGACTAGCAGTTCCAAATGACCACCTATCGTCTTCTTTGCCAAAATTGTGCGAGCTGCGATGGAGCAAGTCGCGCAGGCGTTTGCCATCTTCTGCTCGCAGTTTGGTCCGCAAGTGGTATGGGCGCGTCGTGCCTGCTTGGAGCACGATGAGCCCCTTGGTAGTGAAGCCATGGAGCTAGTTCGCACCATCCCCTCGTCGCAGGCCAGCGCTCGCGCAATGGCTGGAACTCGCTCTTTGCGGGAAGAGGCAAGCAAAATTTGGCAATGACGTAAGACAAAGGCAGCTTTGGAACGCAGCTCCGCCTGGATACTGGTTTGCTCGTTTTCGGTATGTGGCCCAATGAAGATAGGTGCTCTCATACTTTCTCATATCAGCTTGCTTTCTTATGATCTTTCTTGGGCCTGCACCAGGTAGATGCCGCCACCCTGAGCCGGTCGGCATCTACCCATATCCAGAGCTGATGTGCTGTGTTATAAAAATTTTGAAACAGGCGTATCCTAAAGAATCAGTTAGAAGTCTGCAGCCTGCATCCAGGCTTTATTCCTGCAAGGAGGAATATTATGGTTGAAGCGGAAGACATTCTGCGGATCGTACTGCTGTTTAAGCGCAGCTAATCTTTGATAAATTGCCAGCGGATAAGCAGCTCGTGTTAGTTCCTCGCTAGCGTTTCCCTTCAAATTGATAAGCGCTTCATCGGTCATCATCGGCGTGAGTTTCTGCATTAAGGCTGCTATAGCTCTCTTCCTTTCTCCTAACAAATCACAAGATGGCGCTCCAGCCATCACAGTTAGCGAGAACAATGCTTGCCGAAAGCTAAATGACATAGAATCTTCTTCCTGTCGGGCAAATGCTCCACCAAATTGCCGTATCTCAGCCATCAGTCCTGCCGCAGGATTACCCGTGGCATTCAAAAGCGTTTCAATATCGCTAGGAACTAGATCCCTTAAGGCTCGTGTCTCTCCCGTCAAAAAGTATGGAGGGGACTCAACTGGATCATTGGAAATCGAGGCGATCTGTGCATAAGGGATCTGCGCAAATGTATCCAGAAGTGATGCACTGGTTCGACGCATCGGTCGCAATAGAGCCTCTCCCTCGCTCTGATCCCCATTGTAGCAAGCCATTACTTGTATCACTGACGCCCCCCGCAACGTTGGGGGAAGCGCAGGAGCAAGAGGAAAATGTACAATACGCAGCGCTGAAGTCAGTTCATCGGGCAGGTTTTTTATCCATTGTGCATATGCATTTAAGACTTCTCTGCCCTGCGCAATTGGATAGACAATCTGACCCCCAAAGATATTTTCAACTGGGTAGAGCGCCAATTCCAACTCAGTAACAATCCCAAAGTTACCGCCACCTCCGCGCAGGCCCCACAAAAGATCAGGGTAGCTTTTCTCGCTGACCCGCAACACTTGACCTTCAGCAGTCACCAGTTCGGCCGAGCGAATACTCACCGCCCCAGGACCATACTGGCGTGTCAACCAACCAACACCTCCCCCAAGCATATAACCTACAATTCCAACAGTTGTTGCAAAACCAGTGAGTGGAGCAAGGCCATAGGACTGAGCCTCCCGCACTACATCTCCAGATCTAACTCCTGGCTCTACTCGTGCGCTTGCTTTCTGTGCATCAATCTGGATTTTACTCATATATGCAAAGTTTACAAGAATCGCACCATTCACTGGATAGGGATGCCCATGCCCCCCGCCTTGTACTCCTATGGGAAGACCATACTTTTGGGCAAACTTAACGGCCTGCTGTACATCATCTGTACAGTAGGGAAGCACAACTAGTGCAGGATATTGCTGAAAGGTTTCGGTATCCCAGGTCTGTCGTGCTTTATTATATCCCTCATCGCCGGGTACAAGTGCTTTTCCCCTTAGACGTGTACGCAGAGCTTGCAGGTCGGTTGGCTCAAATATTATCGCCTGTCCCGCTTGTTCAACACTCATATTTATTTGTCTCCTTAGTAATATTTCAGGTCATTATGTCTGGTCATAAGGTCATAATGAGCTATATACATGGGTTACACAATTCTTAGCTTTGCTCATTCCTCAGCCAGCAAAACTTGTACTAGCCGCATAGATTACTGAACCCTCGCAGGCTTATGGTTCTGTCAAGAGAAGAGTATAGCAAAGTAATGGAGCCAACATTATGTCACATTTCACAGTTTTACTACGATAGGTAGATCCTCTATTACCGGGATATATCGATGTTACTATATATACACCTATTAAGAGTGCATCCTGCCACACCATTTCGCTAAGTAGGGCAAAGTTCCCTAATGCATCTTGGATTTTAGGTAGGCATCGAGCTTTTCCAGTGCTAGAGCTCGCATCGATGTTTCTCTGCGTTCTTCATCTGTCATCTCTCCCCACGTTCTATCATAGCCAGCAGGAATAAATATCGGGTCCCAGCCAAAACCATGGTTTCCTCGCGGTTCGTAAGCTATATAACCTTCTCTTTCGCCTGTGAACGTCCGAAAGGACTGACCGTCATACAGCCCAAATTGTGCTGCAGCCCTGGCAGCTCTTTCCTCAGATCCATTTAGCAATCTACATAAGCCATCCGTACCTAGCTCTGCTAGAAACCATTTGACCAATGGTCCCGGCAATTTCCCCATTGCCAGAAACTGCAAGGAGGTATCTTCTACCAGCACTGGAGAAAGCACGTGCTTATACGCTTCGCGCGCCTTATGCTTGATAATAGTTGCTAAATCAAGAGATTGGACCTCGATAAGTTCAATATTTCTATGCTCCACAGGAAAATCTAAGTACTGGCTGATCTGCCTGGCTTTTCCCGGATTACTGGTAATGTAAATCAACGAGCTAATCATAGTTACTCCTCTCTGCAATCTATTAGCCTGGCCATGGTTATCGTATTTTCTTTGCTCAACTTTGGCAAGCTTCCCTATAGCAAAAAATCAAGCAACCACTCAAGACCCGCAGAAGCTTCTTTGCACGTGTAATATAATTTATGCTATGAGGTGTTGCAATAGTAATTTATCTTCAAATAGCATATTTTCTCAAAGGTGGATTTATCGTTCTCCTGCTCTTATTAAAGCTCTCAAGCATTTCTACATTAATAGATATCAAAACCAGAACACAAAGGTCTATATCCGATGATAAAAAACTACGATAGAAGCAACCATTGAATTTTATGATCAATCTCGCCGAGGAGTGGCAAAACCTGGTCAGGGGGATACAATTACCGGAAGAAGAAACAGCGAGCGCAGAGCCGACACGCTGGCTCTTATAAGCTCTTCATCTAAAAAGTGCCACAGTTCCGACAATGAGCCAATCGTGTTCCTGCCCAATAGTTTTGGGACTCTACGCCCGTGGTGGATCGGGACAAATTTGTCCCGATCCGAGCAGGACGCTGCTCTTATCCCAAGGAGTCTGCTTGCCCTCATCATTGCCTTTGGAGCGGTTTCGCTTAATGAGAATTTTTGTCTCACGAAGCGTCAATCCGCTTATTTTAATGTATACTTAATGTATAAACCTCTTTGAGGGAGGTGAGCACCATCATAATCTACGGGCAAGATCCTCTTACAAGCGAACAGGAGCTCATGGGCTTCTGCTAATACAGCTTTTCGGGCATCTCGTCTCCTTTTTGAAAACTGCCACGAAAACCTATCACAGCGAAAGGAACTGATCTATGCGGGGCAAAAAATCGTCGGGACAACAGAGGCGCTGGAATGAGAGTCGAAAGCAAAGGAACGCTCCAGGTTTCTGGCAGATTGGGATGAGAAAAAAGCGGGCCCGCCGTCAGATAAGCATTGATATCCTGAAGCTGCTCAAAGACAACTTTCATGCTCTCAGAGGCCTGTGGGCGCTGGCACGACTGGATTTGCTCCTCTGGCGGCGTATGCCTCTGGCGATAGCCAGTGCCCTCATCCCTCCTATCGGAATGGCTGTTATGCTTGTTGCCCTTTCCTTTGCCGTAACCCAGGAGCCCGTTGCCCTGGTTATTGAGTCCCATGGTCCCTCCTCGCTACATATGGCCGAGATCATTAAAGCAGATACTGATGCCTATTTCCTTAGCGTAACAGATATGCAGGACGCTCAACGTATGCTGCGCGATCAAGAAATTGCCGCAATTATCATCATCCCAGCTGATTTTGAACAGAAAGCGTCAAGCCATACAGCGAGTCTCCAACTCCTGCTTAACAACATCGATATCGATTTCTCAGACGATATCCGACGCAGCGTGGAACGTTCAATAGCCCAGTTCGATGCTCCTCAGCTTAGCCTTGAGGGCCAATTAAATACCGGTGATAGCAATGCGACCCCCAATCCTTACCATATTAATATTGATGAGCGAAATCTAAGAGAAACGAATGTAAATTTTCTCGCTTATCAGGTCCTCCCAGATCTTGTTCTACTTGTGCTAAGCACAGGCTTGATGGGTACAGCCTTGCTGTGTGCCCAGGATGTAGAGCGCGGTAAAGCGCGCCACCTCGTGCTTGCGCCATTATCCGCCTGGGTCCTGGTCGCAGGACGTCTACTTGGCGGCTTTATTGCCTCGCTGATAGTGCTCATTCCAGCTATAGCCCTCTGCCTTA
This sequence comes from Ktedonosporobacter rubrisoli, assembly GCF_004208415.1. Lineage (GTDB taxonomy): Bacteria > Chloroflexota > Ktedonobacteria > Ktedonobacterales > Ktedonobacteraceae > Ktedonosporobacter > Ktedonosporobacter rubrisoli. The sequence continues at coordinate 3,538,273 of NZ_CP035758.1, forward strand.
TCATTGGTATCATCTCTCCTCCTGCCGGCCATTGGCCGGCCCTCATCGCTATTTTTGCAGCGACAGCACTGGGCGCCTCTAGTCTAGGGGCAATTCTTGGTACATTACTGCGGGGCACCAGAAATATCGCACTGGCATCTTCTCTTCTAGCAACCTACTTATTCTTCCTGGGAGGAGGCTTTACTATCATCCAATTTTTGCCTCAATGGCTCCGTACAATCAGCGCATTCAACCCAATTCGCTATGCTATTGATGGCATGCGCCAGGCCTTATTCTATCCAGACCTGAGCGGCTTCTCAACTGATCTTGCAGTTCTGCTTGGAACTGCCCTACTTGCCATGGTCGTCGGTTCAGTTGCGGTACGTCGATCATGGAGTAGATGATGCCATTTCTTGTAAGTTTTTTCGCCAGTTGAGCTGTTTTTGTACCCATAGCCGCGGAGAGATCTACCTCCATCTTGCTTAATCTTGGTCCAGCCCTGCGGGAGGAACCGAGCCATCTGGTAATGTTGCACCAGCTAGAGAGCCGGCCTTTTCTAATTGCACTGCCTCGACAATCGCATACTGTAAATTTGCATTGGTTAGATTCGCATGGCTCACGTCGGTATCACGCATATTCGTACGGCTCAAGTTGGCTCCCGATAGATTAGCACCGCTAAAGTTAGTAGAAGCAAGGCTCGCCGCACTCAGATCAGCGCCATGTAAGTCGGCTCCGCTGAAATTGACGCCCGCTAGATTGATATCATTAAGATCAACGTTAGCAAGATGTACGGCTCTAAGATCTGCCCCTTGTAAGCTAATAATCTTATAATCATTCTTAATCAATCTGGCATCGTAGAGAAAACGTATGAGCGTTACCTTACGATCGGCATCTAATTGCTGTAGCAGCTCCTGGGTGCGTGCATTGGCAATTGCTGTAGCGGCATCGCCTTTCTTCGTGTTGAGCAGATTGTCATGGGCCAGCAAATCACTTATGAAGTTTATATAATCTAATAGCGATGTATCTTGCCTTTGAGCCGCCGCGAGCTCAACTGCCGCTTGCTGTTGTTGGCTCTTTTGTAAAGATAGGCTTTGTAGCACATTAAACCAGATTCCTCCCGCGATAAGCACAAACAGAGCAAGCAGAACAAGAGGCTTGTGCGCAGCTAGAACAAAACGCTGCTTCTGGAGTAGCCAGCTCCCAGCCCTTCTCAGGTGCTGTTGCTTTTGTTGTTTCTCCCTTTGCCATATAGCTGCTCTTCCTAGCATTGCGCCACGCAAAAGTATCCCCGCGAGCAAGAGCATACACACTGCCCAGGTGAGCAAGGCGATAAAATCGCTGGAAATCGCTTCAGGTGTTACCTGCAATCCATGAAATGCCTGTTGTAAAATGCCTACCGCATAATAGACTGGAGATAGATGTGCCAGGGCCCAGATAAGATTCCCGTCGAAGCGCTGAGGCTCATATGAGCCGCTACACAGATAGAGAGGCAGGCTTAAGCCAAAGACGAGAGAGGCAACAGGCAATGTACGCTTCAAGATAGCCCCTAGTGCCACGCCCACGCAACTAAAAATAATGATACAAAGCAGAATAACCCCAAGCATTTCGAAGGGATGAAGCGGTACTATACGATAGCCAACAATCGTCACAGCGACAGGAAATACCATTGCTACTGCCGCAACTAAGTCAGTCGCCAATACGCGGCCCAGGAGTGAGAAAAGGGGATGAACTGGTGCTACGGCGAGCAGCTTCATTGTGCCAGCCTCAAACTCGCGCGCAACCGCCATAGCACTGAGAATACAGGCAATCACAAAGGCATCTAGAGCCAGCCCGCTCACGACAAGATAAGGAATAAAGCCTGTGTCATGATCGATAAGGTCATGTTCTGCTACCTGCACATGAAGATGAGGAAGTTGTAGTTTGTGACCAAAAGCAACAATCGCAGAAGGTAGGGCACGTTGAATATCATCTGTCATATCAGTATTCACATTATCTACATCAACGTGAATAGTTGTATCTTCTCCTCGCGCAATCGCCTCTGAAAATCTCTGGGGAATAGTAATAATCGCTACAAGATCTCCTCGATGTAATGCGGATTGGGCCGCCTGGGTATCCATAATATGGAGATCAAAAGAATGGTGAGCGGCATTTAGAGTGGTGATAAAATCATTTGCCAATTTCCCTTTATCTTCAGTGACGATAGCCGTTGGAGCAAAGCTACCGGTCATACCAAAGAGGCTAGCCAGAAAAAGAAAGGTGATGGCTTGAATGATGGTAAGCGCAACAAATAAACGTGAGCGGGAGAGCTGCTTTAGTTCGGCCTGAAAACCCCCACCAAGCGCTACGAGGAGAGCTTTCATGATGATACCTCTTCCAGTGCTCGAAAGACTTCGGCCAGGTCTGCCCCCCGCGCCCGAAAGCCATTGATGGTTGCACTTTGCAAAACCAGGCGCATGACATCATCGGGAACCGTATTTCCGTGCAAAAAAACCGACAAGCCTGTTGGTGCTTGATTGATACGCAAGATGCCATCAACAGTGGCAAGTGCCTGAGCAATCGCTGTGCCTGCCGCTTCGCTACACTCAATGTCAAGACAGCTCCCAGCCCGTGCGACCAAGGCTCCTGGAGTTTCGCAGGTCAATAACTGACCCGCGCGTAAGACAGCAACTGTATCGCACAGGGCCAATGCCTCATCAAGATAATTGGTCGAAACAATAATTGTTGTACCTGCAGACTTCAGGACTCGCAGATGCGACCAGATGGCATGCCTGGCTTCTACATCTACTCCCAGCGTTGGTTCGTCTATAATCAGCAGGGCAGGAGCATGTAAGAGGGCACGGGCAATCGCGACACGCCGCTGCATCCCTCCAGACAGATTGCGTACGCGCTCATGCGCGCGCTCTGAGAGCGAAAGGAGCTCCAGCACCTCAATAATTCTCTGTTTAGCATCAGGTACATTATATAAAGACGAGGCAAAGCTCAGGTTTTCGAAGGCTGTTAACTCATCGTAGAGTGCTGTCTCTTGAAAAACAACGCCTATCTTCTGGCGCAATTTTTTATTACGCACTGGAAGCTTTTCCCCAAAGACAGTTATTGTACCAGATGTAGGATGGCGCAGTTCAATAATTGAGCTGAGTAATGTCGTTTTTCCTGCCCCATTTGGACCAAGCACTCCAGTAATGGTGCCTCGTTTAATCGTAAGATTGACACGATCGAGAATTTTGCGCTTTCCAATCTGACATGTCACGCTCTCGAAACGCACGGCCGATGAAAAAGGATACACCTGTTCTTCCATTGAACCCTCTTATGCAAAGTTTTCAGGCGCCAACTGAAACATATCATTAAGTATACATTATTAACATGACGTCTCCCTTCGTCTCTGCTGATCTCTGGAAGCACACACCCAGGGCGCAGGTGGTTCTTGACATCTCCTGAGAGCTCAGGTGATCTCTGGTGGTCGCTGTCAGCTCTAGCGTGCACTTCGAGCAGGGGTAGCGCTTGGCCCCACACTCGCTGGCGCGTTTCCGAGCCTCCCAAAAAGCCGCAACGCGAGGTGCTTTGTGGCATGACCTCTTGCGCGCTGAGGCTCTTCCTCTGCTCTCCTCTTTCATGGCAAGTATACACGCATTTCCTCTCTCCATGAAAGTGGGGCAGGGTCAGTGAAGGGATAGACAGCTTCCGCGAGCGCTGCCCGGTAGCCTGCGAGCCGCCATTGTGCAGGTGAGACATATTCTCTACAGCACGCTTTGCCGTGGAATAATGCCTTTCTGCAATAATTCACAGCTTTTGATCCAATTGGCGAAATTTTGTGTATCGCTGCTCTAAGAGTGCGGGAACAGGTACGGCAGACAGCTCAGTCAGAACCTGATATAGTCGTTCTGCCACTAAACGACTCGTGATCAAATGATCAAGGTGTGCACCATCCAGCGGTTCAGGAATAATACCGTCGATGACTCCCAGTTCCAGCAGGTCTGGAGCCGTAATACGCAGAGCAGATGCCGCTTGTGGAGCGTACTTATTGTCCCGCCACAAAATTGCCGCCGCTGCTTCTGGAGAAGCAACAGTATAGATGCTATTCTCCAGCATCAGCACCCGATCAGCAAAACCCAGGGCCAGGGCACCACCACTACCACCTTCTCCAATTATCACAGCTACCGTTGGCACAGACAAAGATGCCATAAGCATGAGGCTTTCGGCAATGGCCTGTGCCTGCCCACGCTGTTCAGCTTCCAGCCCTGGAAAGGCGCCAGGTGTATCAATCAAGCAGATAACAGGCAACCTGAACTTCTCCGCATAGCGCATAAGTCTCTGTACTTTGCGATATCCTTCGGGATGGGGCATGCCAAAATTGTGTGCTTGATTCTGTTGGGTATTGTGTCCTTTCTGCTGTCCGATGAACATAACTGTTCGGCCAAGAAATGTTGCTACCCCACCAATAATTGCGGGATCATCGCCGTAACGCCGATCTCCCCGTAACTCAAAAAAGCTCGTACATAACAGGCGGATATAGTCAGCCGTATGAGGACGTTGCAGATGACGCGCAATTCGTACTCGGTCCCATACACTCTCAGAGACTGGCGACTTCTCTGCCGTTCCAATCCATCGAAGAGGGTGCAGAGGTGGACTAAACTGCAGTGTATTTTGTAATGAATGAATAGAGAGCAATTGTATAAGTGTGGCACGTAGCGAGGAGCGCGGCACGATAGCATCGAGCATGCCATGTTCGAGCATAAATTCAGAGGTATCGGTCCCTTCTGGTAATTTCTTATAGGAAAATTGCTCAATCACACGCGGACCAGCAAAGCCAATCAATGCGCCAGGCTCGGCGAGAATAACATCGCCCAACATAGCAAAACTGGCAGCCACACCACCTGTTGTCGGATGGGTCAATAAGGAAATGAAGGGCACTCGTGCTGCACCAAGTCGCTGTAAAGCGATGGTGGTTTTTGCCATTTGCATCAGCGAGAAGATTCCTTCCTGCATTCGTGCACCGCCCGAAGCTGAGACGATGAGCAACGGGATGAGCTGCTCACGCGCCAGCTCAATGGCTCGTGTGATCTTCTCTCCCACGACTAAGCCCATACTTCCACCAATAAAATGGAAGTCCATAACCGCTATGACGAGTGCATATCCTGCGATACTTCCTGTGCCCGTAATAATAGCTTCAGCAAGCCCAGTGCGCGCCTGGGCCTCGTGCAGCTTTTCTGGATAGGTCCATGATTGATTGCTAAAATTGAGAGGATCGCCAGAGTAAAGATGAGCTTCGGTCTCCACAAAGCTGCCAGCATCCAACAGGCTATTTATCCGCTCAAACGCCGAAAGCTGGAAATGATGACCGCATTCGAGACAGACCCTGGCATTGTTTTCTAAGGCACGTACGTATAACAATGCCTTGCAATGAGGGCATTTCACCAGCACATCTTTTCTCGTATAAGCAGGACGCTCAACCGGGCTTTCGTTTTCATACATCGCTATCTGAGTGTTCTCAATCATCTTTAAACCTCTATTGGAATCCTAAAAAGATGCCCTTCATAAGATTCCCCTCTTACATCATGAATGTATGCGCCATCAATCGTAGCAAGCGCTGTCGCGGGACCAAACAGCTTGCCGGGTAGAGGCAAGCTGTTTGATTCTGAAATGCGACATTTTCCCACGCCTACCGCTTCGTTCCAGATTTCGTCGGAGGCGATGCACAGCAGCCTCACACAACTTTTTGTGAAATGGGGTGATGCAGTAACTTGAAATCAGTCAGATGCCGCTCTGGATCTGCTACCACCTGCTCTAAAAAGGCTGTGTAGTCTGCGAACATGCGATTGATTGTCTCTTTGTCAAACAAATGTGTGCTATACTCCCAGACTATTTCCACATATTCGCCACGATCGATCAATGAGTAATAAATGTCAGACACGATGCGTCTGAACGAAAGTCGTTCGCCATAAGTAAGCCCTGGCAGGTCATCATCCACTTCCTCAGCGTTATACTGGGCCATAAAGATGCGCCCCGGACGCTCGTGGCTGGTATAATATTCAGGATGAAACTCTTCCAAAACACGCACAAAGGGTAACTCGCGCTGAGCAATAGCCCCAACAACAGCCTCACGCACCCGCGCCAGGAGTTCGCGGAAGCCGGGATTGCCGGCCAGGCTGGTACGTAGCGTGATCATATTAGCCAGAGGCCCGACCATTGAAAGCATTTCTGGCCTGTCGCGATTCGGGAAAGATGACTCAACCAACATCTCCTCCTGCCCGCTTAAATGGAAGCATAGAGCGTTAAAAGCCGCAAGCATTACCATATAGAGGGTAGCGCTCTGTTCCTGTCCAACTGCCTTTAGACGATCCGCAAGCGACCTGGGTAGATGCCACTCTTGCAGTGCGCTCGGCATGTATTCTTGCGGGCGAGGGCGGTCTGTAGGTAGTTGCAGCGGGGTGAGCGTTCCAGAAAATTTCTCGCGCCAGTAGGCCAGCATGTCTGCCAGGAGCTCTCCCTGGAAACGCTTCTGCTCCCAGGCCGCCACGTCGGCAAATTGCACGGTCAAAGGCGGCAAGTGCCACTGCTCACCCTTAACGAGTGCTTTCATAATGATACTCATCTCGTGCTGTATCTTCTCAGAAGAGACTCCATCCCAGATGGCTTGATGGGCAACAATGATCCAGGCATAGCGCTCTTCATCCAGGCGATAGAGGCGCATACGCCAGAGCGGAGCTTGCTCCATACGGAACCCGGTATGCTCTTCTTCGGCGGCCAGGCGTAGCATGGTCGAAAAACGCTCATGGGCAGGCAAGGTGCGCAGATCCTTAAGTGGGATTGAAATGGGCAGTTCTGGCTTGATTACCTGAATAACCTGCTGCTCATGTTCATCAAAAGCAGTTCGTAAGATCTCGTGCCGCTTCGCAACTTCATTTATGCAGCGCTCGAAGAGGGCATGGTCTAGCTGACCTTCTAAGATCCAGCCAATCGAGAAATTATCATACTCCGATTGTTCGGGGTAAAGCTGATAGCGCTTCCAGCGCCTGCGCTGCTGCCAGCTTGCCAACAATGGTTGCGTGCGCGAAACTGGCACAATTGGCAGAAAGGCTTGTTTGCTCTGCTCAATGACGGCGCTTAGCGAGGCCACTGTGGACTGTTCATAGAGTGTGCGATCCTGCAGCTCGATCTTGAATGTCTCGCGCAGACGAGCGATCAGGCTAATTGCCAGCAACGAGTGACCACCTAATTCAAAAAAGTTATCGTAGATGCCAATCTCGTCGATGCCCAGAAACTCCTGCCAGAGAACCGCGACTTTGCGCTCAACCTCAGTGCGCGGCGCAACATAGTCGTTGAGGAGAGTTGAGCGAAACTGTTCGGCCGGAGACGCCATCAGCTCCGTTGAAGAGTCCTTCAGAGTGTTTTCCGCTTCCTTTTCCACTTCCTGGGAAGCGATTTCCAGTACGCTATATTTAGCATCTATCCAATAACGCTGACGCTCAAAAGGATAAGTGGGTAGAGCAACGCGACGGCCCTGACCTGAGGAGCGCGCCGAGAAATTCACTGGAACGCCAGCCAGCCAGAGTTTGCCTAAAGCTGTCAGCAGAAATGTCGTGTCAGTTTGCACATCGCGCGGGTGACGCATCGTTGGTACAGAGACTACGGAACGGGCTATTTGTGGCCCAAGTTGTCGAAGCTGCGCCTTCATAGTCTGATCTGGCCCCACTTCGATCAATATCCGACCAGGCTCGACCAGGAGCGTTTGGATGGCATCGGACAGGCGAACAGTCTGCCGCAGATGTTTGAGCCAATAAGTGGCATCAAGCGCTTCCTGGGCCGTAATCCAGGTGCCCGTCGTGCAAGAGACATAGGGAATGCGCGGCGCGTGCAAGGTGATCTGACTAAACACTTGACGGAATGGCTCTAACATGGCATCCATCATCGGCGAATGGAAGGCATGCGAGGTATGCAATGTGCTATATACCATCTTTGCCTCGGACAAAGTTTGCTTTAATCTGGCGATGGCTTCGAAAGAGCCGCCCACGATACACTGGGCTGGGCCAAAGATGACTGCGATGGAAAGCTGCTCGTCAAGGAACCCTTTCATCACCTCTTCTGAGGCTGCCACGCTGATCATAGCGCCTCCAGGCATGCTCTGCATCAGTTGACCGCGCTTGGAGACAAGATAGAGCGCATCATCCAGCGAAAACACACCGGCCAGGCACGCTGCAACATATTCGCCAAGGCTATGACCGACCATCGTGTCTGGCACAACGCCGTAGGACTCCAACAGGCGTGCAAGGGCGTATTCGGTCACAAACAAAGCTGATTGGGCAATATCTGTCCGATTGAGGACCAGGGCGCTGCTCTCGGCCTGCTCAGGTGGAGGAAAGAGCAATGTGCGCAAGTCGAGACCAAGCAAAGGCAAGAGACGTTCGGCGCAATAGTCAATCCAACGGCGATATACCTGCTCAGTAGCATAAAGCTCTTGCCCCATCTGGATATATTGCGCACCTTGTCCGGGGAAGAGAAAGACGAGAGAGCGATCTCCTGGTTCAACAACCGAAGAGAGAAGTTGGGCTACATCGCGCGTGGCTAGAGCTGTGCTAGCCTGCTTCCTGCTGGTGGCGACGAGCATACGTCGATAGGGCATCGCTCTGCGGCCTTGTTGGAGAGTTAGCGCAATATCCGCCAGTTCGCTTTGCGGATGTGCTTCCAGGTAGCGAGCGAGTTGATCCGTCATAGTTTCCAACGCAGAGGCAGTCCTGGCGGAGAGCACGAGCAACTGAGGGGCGCTGGATGGCGTTCTAGGTGCAAGAGGTGGCGCTTCCTCCAGGACGACATGTACGTTGGTTCCCCCGATCCCAAAGGCACTAACGCCGGCGCGGCGGGGTGTTGGGCCGCTTTGCCACTCAGTCAGGCGAGTGTTGACATAAAACGGGCTATGGGCAAAATCAATCTGTGGATTGGGGCTCTGGAAATGCAGGCTTGGCGGTAGTTGTTTCTGATGGAGTGCCAGAGTGGTTTTGATAAGGCCAGCAATCCCGGCAGCTACGTCCAGGTGGCCAAGATTGGTCTTCAGCGAGCCTAGCGCGCAGAACGTGTTCCGGCTAGCACCGCAGGCGCGAAAAGCTTGAGTGAGAGCCGCAATCTCGATAGGATCGCCGATGGTGGTGCCCGTGCCATGAGCCTCAACGTAACCGATGCTGTCAGCTGTCACGTTAGCAAGGGCCAGCGCCTCGCTGATTACTTCGGCCTGGCCATCGATGCTGGGCGCAGTATAGCCCATCTTTTGCTCTCCATCATTGTTCATGGCAGCTCCCTTAATCACTGCGTAGATCTGGTCCCCGTCAGCCAGCGCATCTTCCAGGCGTTTGAGCACAACGACTCCCAGGCCATTGCCACCAACTGTTCCTTGAGCAAGGGCGTCAAAAGCGCGGCAGTGACCATCCGGCGAGCCAATCCCACCTTGCTCATATAGGTATCCAGATCGCTCAAGGCCCTGCAAGGCGACTCCTCCGGCCAGGACCATATCGCACTGGTAGTTGAGCAAGCTCTGATAGGCCAGAGCCACAGCCACTAATGAGGTTGAGCAAGCTGTCTGGACGGTAATTGCCGGACCTTTCAGGCCAAGTTTATAGGCTACACGCGTAGCAAGAAAGTCTTTTTCACTGGCGAGCATGGTTTCATAGTCATCAATCGATTTGAGCTCTGCACGTCTGGGATAGATATGCTCTAACAGGTACAGGTTCATGCCAGCGCCGGCAAAAACCCCGATCCGTCCTGGATATTGCGTGGCATCATAGCCAGCATGTTCGAGCGCCTGCCAGGCACATTCGAGAAACAGTCGTTGCTGGGGATCAATAATCCGCGCCTCTCGTGCGCTGTAGCCAAAGAATGCAGCATCAAAAACCTCGATATCATCAAGAAAGGCCCCGGCTGGTACATAATCGGGATTATTTTGTAAGCTGGGATCGCGCTGCAAAGCCTCATCCTCGGCGGCGCTCAAACGTGTGATTGCCTCGTGTCCGCTACAGAGGTTTTGCCAGAGCGCTTCAATGCTCTGCGCACCTGGAAAGCGGCCGGCCATGCCGATGATAGCTACCCCTTCTAAATTGTGCGTTTCTTGTAATTTACTCATATGATATTTTCCTCTTCTTTCTGCATAGAAACTTTTTTTGGCTGCTCTCTATTGGTCAAAACTGGAAATAGGTTTATGGATGTTTGCGTTTGAATGCCTGGCGCTGCCTGGCTGCTCTCTCCCGAATGTTCTGCACTGACCATGCTGCAGACCTGCTGCTTTGACTTACATGGCGCGCGAGTGTCTGGATGGTCGTAAAGCGAAATGCCTCCATAATGCTCAATTCAACGTGCAGGCGCTCCCTCAGCTTGCTTCGCATCTGAGTAACCAGTAGCGAATGCCCACCCAGTTCAAAGAAGTTGCTCTCTATGCTGATCTGCTGGAGATGAAGTATTTCTCCCCAGATCTCGGCGATGGTACGCTCAATATCATTGCTGGGAGGAACATATGCTCTTGGCTGCGAAGGAGTTTCTTCCATGATCTGGGGCAAGCGCTGGCGATCAAATTTGCCATTAGGAGAAAGCGGCAGACTCTCAAGGATCATGAATGTGCGCGGTACCATATAATCGGGTAATCGCGCACTCAGGTAGCGCTGGATCTCCTCTACATCGAGGCTGTCACCCTGGTTCATGGGCGAGCTAGTTGGGATGAGATACGCAACAAGCCTGGTATCGCCAGGAGCCAGCTCTCTAGTGATAGCTACTGCTTCGCGCACAGCCGGGTGCTGCATCAGCACCATTTCAATCTCTTCAAGTTCAATGCGCAGTCCGCGAATCTTCACCTGATGATCCATACGCCCCAGATACTCAAGCGCTCCGTCCGCGCGATAGCGAGCAATGTCGCCTGTTTTGTAGAGGCGGGCCGTGGGTTCCACGCTAAATGGGTCAGGGATAAATTTTTCGGCTGTTTGCTCAGGTTTATTGAGATAACCGCGCGCAACCTGCACGCCACCAATGTGCAATTCGCCAGGAACACCGATTGGAACTGGCTGCCCCAGGTGATCAAGGACATAGAGCCGTGTGTTGGCTAGCGGAAAGCCAATAGCGACAGTCTTGCTTTGATCCCCGCGCTGACATTCCCAATAGCTAACGTCAATGGCGGCCTCGGTTGGCCCATATAAATTGGAGAGCTGCGCTTGAGAGCGCTGATAGAAGCGTGTTTGCACTAGTGGCGAGAGCGCTTCACCGCTACAAATGACACGCCGCAGAGAGAAGCATTCCTCCAATCCTGGCTCGTCAAGCATGAGCTGAAGCATAGAAGGTACAAAATGCAGTGTGGTAATCGCCGCACTCTTGATGATTTCTACAAGATAGGCAGTATCCTTGTGCCTCTCAGGCTCGGCCATGACCAGGCGTGCTCCGGTTATTAAAGGCCAGAAAAACTCCCAGACTGAGACATCGAAACTGAAAGGCGTTTTTTGTAAAACTCGGTCCTGCCCGGTCAGTTGATAGTGGTCTTGCATCCAGAGCAACCGGTTACAGACACCGCGATGAGTGTTCATGACTCCCTTTGGTTTACCGGTGGAACCTGACGTATAGATCACGTATGCCAGTTGCTCTGGACTGCCTGAAATCGCCGGCAGCTCCTGGCTAAAACGGGCAATGCGCTGCCAATCTTCGTCAAGGCAGACAAGAGGCATTGTCATGGCTGCAAAGCGTTCTGCTAGATGACTCTGGGTCAATAGCATGGGTACTTGCGCATCCTTGAGCATATACTCAAGACGTTGCGGGGGATAATATGGGTCCAGCGGAAGATAGGCGGCACCGGCCTTCAAGATTCCCAGCAAACCGATAACCATCTCCAGCGAACGCTCAACGGAGATGCCCACCAGGGTCTCGGACGTGACGCCCCGGGCCATGAGAAAGTTGGCAAGCTGATTAGCACGCTCATCAAGCTGACAGTAAGTCATTACAGCCTGTTTGTAGGTGAGAGCAATTTCGTGAGGAGTGCGCTCGACCTGCTTCTCAAAGAGTCGAGGTAAAAAGTGGCTATCTTGATAAATGACCTGCGTAGCGTTCCAATCTACGGTCATCTGCTGCAATTCCCTCTGGGAGAGAATGGGCAGGCGAGCAATCTTTGTGTCAGGTTGAGCCACGCATGCTTGCAAGAGCTGGGAGAAGTGGCCGATCATTCGCTCGATGGTAGCTGGTGTAAAGAGATCGGTGGCATACACAAAAGCGCACGTAAAGCCGTCGAACCCATTTTGAGCTTGGTGATGTTCAGTTATCTCAAGGGTGAGATCAACTTGTGCTCCAACTCGCTCGACATTCTCAGGCAAGAGGATCAGGCCAGGCCAGCTAAGCTGCTCATCTGCGCCTGCATCAACACTCAACATGACTTGAAACAGCGGTGTATGGCTGGTCGTACGCTCCGGTCTCAGTTGCTCCACAAGTTTCTCGAAGGGATACTCCTGATGTTGGTACGCTTCCAGCGTGGCGACCCTTACCCGCTCCAGCAGAGTGCGAAAGTCTGGTTGGTGTGCCAGCGAAATCCGAATGGCCAGAGTATTCACAAACAAGCCGAGAACGTTCTCGGCTTGTTTCCGCTGGCGATTCCAGACAGGTAAACCAACCAGAAGATCCTCCTGAGCGGTGTAACGCGCTAAAAAGACAAGAAAAACAGCCAGCAGAGCCATAACGCTGGTAACATGTTCAGCCCGGCACAATGCCCGCAGTTTAGCCACAGTCTCGTCGGCAAGCTGAAAATTGTAAACGGCGCCGCGATTGCTCCTTACCGCAGGCCGAGGAGCATCGAGAGGCAATTGCAACAGCGCCGGGGCTGTCGCAAGTTGCCGTTTCCAGTAGGCTAAAGCTTCATCCATCTCCCCGCGCTGCCAGCGTGCTCGTTCCCAGCAAGCCAGATCAACAAATTGCAAGCCTTCTGGCGCTGGCGGAAGCGCCTGCCCTGTTGCCAGTGCCGTGTAAAGCGCTCCTAAATCCTCCATCAGTAGACCATTCGACCAGCCATCTGTAATCAGATGGTGGAGCGTAAGCAGGAGCATATGCTCCTGCTCCTGCAATTTGTAGAGCGTGGCCCGAAAAAGGGGGCCGCGCTCAAGATCAAAAGGAATTTGATAATCTGCTGCGAGCACTGCCTTCAGGTGCTGTGGAAAGTCGCTATTCCCTCTGAGCTCCTGCAAATCGATCAAGCTCAAAGGGCGCCTTTGCTGTGCAGAAATGCGCTGTACTGGTTGCCCATTCACTTCGGTATAGCAGGTGCGCAGGGCAGCATGGCGCTGCTCAAGCACTGCCAGGCTTTCCTCTAACAAGGAAACATTCAGAGCGCCCACTAGTCTATAGGCAATGGGTAGATGGTAGACGGTGGAAGCAGGCTCCATCTGTTGGAGGAACCAGATACGTTCCTGGGCAAATGACAATGGTAACGCCTCCGTCTGCGTTTGCCTGGGAATCTGCCCCAACGCGTGGACTTCCTGCTTCTGCCGCCAGCGTTGCAGCATGCTTATCTCGTTTCCAACCAGTCCGGGCTGATTTTTCTTCTGAGCGTTATCTTTCAACATCTGTTTTCCTCTGTCCATCGTTAAACTACTGAGTTCTTTGGAGATTCGTTCTCTAGAAGCCTGGTTAGTTCGCCTTTGATTCTTTGGGCAAGCTGTCCAATAGTTTGCTCTTCAAACAGCCAGCGCAGAGGAATATCCAGGGCAAAGATTTCGCGCAGGCGATTAAGAACTCGCGTCATTTGTAGAGAATCTACACCTAGCTCTAGAAAGTTGGTATGAATGCCAAGGGGGCTATTCCTGACGCATCTTGCCAGACCTGCGCTACGAGCTTTTCGCACTCACTTTCTGGAAGATCCTGCTTATAGTCGCCATTGCCGTTTTCAGGCGAGGGCCGATCAACAGGATTATGGGCAGGCAGCAGGATTGTTCCATCCTGACAGGCTTCCTGCTCTCTGTACTCCAGATGGGGAGGATCTACCCAGTAGCGCTGACGATCAAAGGCATACGTTGGTAGCGGAATGCGTCGCCTTGACGTCCCGCTGTTTACGCCTTCCCAGTCTACTTTCTGCCCACAGGCCCAGACACGCCCTAAAGCGCTAAGCATGCAAGCCAGATCTGAGCGCCCGTCCTGTGGATGGGGCAGAGATGAGATCACCATATGCGCACTATTGGCAGGAAGCTGTTGGCGCGCCAGGGTGCTGAGCGTGGTACCCGGGCCAACCTCCAGGAGGAGACGCGGCGCATCACTAAGAACCGTTTGCAGATTATCGGCCAATCTGACCGTGCTATGAATATGGCGCACCCAGTAGTCTGGATCGGTGGCCTCGGCTGCGCTGATCCAGGTACCGGTCAGGTTAGAGAGAAAAGGAATCTTTGGCGCTGATAGTTTCACAGCCTTTAATAGCTCCGCAAAAGGTGCGAGGGCCGGAGTCATCATTGTGGAATGAAAGGCATGTGAGGTATTAAGTGGACGGTTAGAGACCCCCGGGCCTTCAGTTTCTCGGCAATTTCCACAAGCCTGGGCTCTGGACCAGCCAGAACAATCGCCCGGGGCCATTAACTGCCGCTAGCGAGATCTCATCAGAGAGCCATAAGCGCCCTTCTTCCTCAGAAAGCGAGACGGCCAGCATCGTACCCCGAGGACAGACCTGAATCAGGCGCCCGCGGATAGCAATAATGTTGAGCGCATCCTCAAGGCTAAAGACCTCAGCCAGGCATGCTGCAACATATTCACCAACGCTATGGCCTAGCATAGCCCGGGGAACGATTCCCCAGGATTGCCAGAGCCTGGCCAGCCCATACTCGATCACAAACAGCGCTGGCTGAGTGAGCCAGGTTTCATTCAATTGCTGACTAGCAACCGTTCTTTCGCTGTCCCCGGCAAACAAGATCTTGCGCATGTCTACCCCAAGCACTGGTTCAAGTAGACGAGCACAATGATCCACCTGGCTCCTGAAAAGCTGCTGGGTCCGATAGAGCTCACTGGCCATCCCCACGTGTTGAGAGCCCTGGCCCGGGAATAAGAAGACAGGCGATCGCTCTAATGCTGTCTCTGCTCTCGGCCCTGCCTGGCTGCGCATCTTGCCAAGTTTCTGGCTAAACTCTTCTGCGCTGTGCCCTACGAGAGCCACGCGCTGTGAAAATGCTTTGCGGCCAACCTGAAGTGTATAAGCCAGATCAGCCAGTTGCAGGGCTGCCCCCTGCTGCTGCACATATTCAAGGAGCCGCTGGATATTCCCTTGTAAGGAGCGTTGGTTCTGCGCCGAAAGCACCAGGAGTTGAGGGAGCTGCTCGCCTTCTTCTAGCCGCATCTCTTCTGGCGCTTCTTCAAGAATAACGTAAGCGTTTGTCCCCCCCACACCCAGGGAATTGACGCCTGCTCGTCGCAGCCCTTCACGCGGCTGCCAGGGCTGTAGGCGAGTGTTGACAAAAAACGGGCTATGGGCAAAATCGATCTTGGGGTTAGGCTGCTGGAAATGCAAACTTGGGGGTAGTTGCTTGTTCTGTAACATCAGAACTACCTTGATCAGGCCAGCGACACCAGCGGCGGCATCGAGATGGCCGATATTGGTCTTGACGGAACCAAGTGCGCAATATCCTTGTGCCTGCTCACCCCGTGCCCGAAAAGCTTTGCTCAGTCCACGCACCTCAATGGGATCGCCAAGGATGGTTCCTGTGCCATGAGCCTCTACATACGAAATGCTGCCGGGGGCAACTTTGGCCACGCTCAGCGCTCGCTCAATAGCTTCTGCCTGTCCTTCGCTGCTCGGCGCTGTAAAACCAATTTTATGGGCTCCATCGTTATTAATGGCTGAGCCTTTGATAATAGCGTGGATGGTATCCCCATCGCGTAGCGCTTGGGCAAGGCGCTTGAGTACAACCAGCCCGGCCCCTGTTCCCGCCGCTGTTCCTCCCGCCTGCGCATCAAAGGCGCGTGCATGACCGTCAGGCGACATGATCTCCCCAGGCTGATAGAGGTATCCTTCTTTGAGCGGCGCCTGGATGGAGACTCCTCCGGCTAGCGCCAGCTCACATTCTCCCTGTAGAAGGCTCTGGCAAGCCTGGTGAATTGCCACCAGCGAGGTTGAACAGGCAGTTTGCACGGTGACTGCTGGCCCGCGCAGATTCAACTTATAGGCTAGGCGTGTGGAGAGAAAATCGTGATTGTTGGCGAGCAGAATCTGGTACATACCAACTTTTTTTATCTGCTCCTTATGATGATAGAGATTGTTGAGCAGATAGGTACTTATGCTTGAGCCAACATAGACTCCGATCCTGCCGGGATAGCTCTCAGGGTTGTACCCGGCATGCTCCAGGGCCTCCCAGGCGCATTCAAGCAGGATGCGCTGTTGCGGATCGAGCGTCTCGGCTTCACGTGGCGAAATGCCGAATAAAGGCGCGTCAAAGTAGTCGGCATTCTCTATGATGCCTTTTGCTGGCACAAAGTCAGGATGATCGAGCTCTGCTGGATCAGCGCCCTCTTCCAGCAGTTCGCCACGGCTGAACCAGCTAATGCTCTCGACGCCGGTCCTGAGATTCTCCCAAAATTCCTTGAGCGTATTCGCGCCGGGGAAACGCCCGGCCAGGCCGACAATAGCAATCTCTGTTTCACTCTGTTCGGGCACGCTTGCCGGCTGAGCTTCCTGTGCAGAAGCGCTCTGATCCTGCCCTGGAGCACTTAATTCCCGCAGCCGTCCGGCCAGAGTGCGCACTGTTGGGTAGGCAAAGAGATCAAGCAGTGGAATATCAATGGCTGTTTGTTTGACAATCATCTCATGCACACGCAGCAAAAGCAGCGAGTGGCCACCCAGATCAAAGAAATTCTCATCAAGGCCGACAGGATCTGTGCTGGCAAGCAATGAGCCCCAAAGAGCGGCTAGCCACTGTTCCAGGTAGGTATCTGAGAGCTGTGTTGGAGCATCTAGCCGTGCCGGAGACGCTCCAGAGGGAGCCTTGAGGGATGCGGCTAAAGCGCGTCGGTCAACCTTCCCGCCGGGAGTCAGCGGGAGGGAATCGATGAGAATATAGTGCGTTGGGAGCATGTAGGTCGGCAGAGAGCGCTGCAAAAAGAGCCGCAGATCGGCGGGGGATGGCGCTGCTTCACGCTCGGCCACCAGAAATGCCGCGAGGTGAAAATCTCCAGGTGTGATCTCATGGGTAAGCACGATGGCCTCGTGCAGGGCCGGATGGCGCAGAAGCGAAGCCTCGATCTCTCCCAACTCTATGCGAAAACCGCGCAGCTTTACCTGCGTATCCTTGCGACCAAGAAACTCCAACTGCCCATCTGAGCGATAGCGCACCAGATCCCCGCTACGATAGACACGTTCAACGGGTAAACCAGGCAGCGCTAGCTCAATAAAGCGCTCGCTGGTCCACTCAGGATGGCCGCGATATCCCCTGGCAACCCCTTCACCACCGATGAAGAGCTCTCCTACCACGCCTGGAGGCACCGGTTGCTGAAAGCGATCAAGCACATACAGGTGAACATTAGGCAGCGGGCGACCAATGGGAGGAGCTTGACGATGCTCATCCAGGGGATCTCCTGGCTCTATCAGGGCAGCAGTTGCGATGACAGTAGCTTCGGTCGGCCCATAGGTATTGAACAATTGAAAGGGTAACCCGGCGGGAGGATACAGGTGAAGCGCATCGCCGCCTGTATCCATGGCACGTAGCGCTGCCTGGGCGGGCCAGGCGAGCTTGAGTAGCTCTTCAGCCACCAGCGTAGACACCCAGCTCACAGCGATTTGCTCATGTAGCAACCAGTCGCGTAAGTGAGACGGAGAGAGTCGTTTCTGCTCATCGACGAGCCAGAGGCTTGCCCCGGCCGTCAGAGGGGGCCATGTCTCCATCACCGAGACGTCGAAACCGAGCCCGGCCATATGTGAACAGCGCTCACCGGCTGTAATGTGGTAAATCTCCTGCACGGCTGCAGTTATATATGCCAGATTAGCGTGGGTGATCTCCACTCCTTTGGGCACCCCTGTTGAGCCAGAGGTATAGATGACGTAGGCCAGGTGCTCTGGTTGGGATAGAGCCAGAGCGGGCAGCGCGATCTGCTCTAATTGCGAGGATTCCTTCTGTGCAGAACTGTCTAAAGAGAGTACAGGTAGCCCCTCTTTCGCCAGGCGAGCACGTAAACCTTTTTGCGTGAGCACTGCGATCACGCCAGCGTCCTCAAGCAACCAGCGCAGCCGTTGTGTAGGGAGCGTTGGGTCGAGTGGGAGATACGCCCCTCCAGCCAACAAGATAGCCAACTGAGCTACTATCAACTCGGGCGAACGCTCAAGGCAGACGCCAACCAGCATATTGGGACCCACGCCTAGCGCCTGTAGCTGTACAGCAAGTTGCCAGGCCTGAGTCGTCAGTTCGCGATAAGTGAGTTGGTGGAAAGTGCCAACGACAGCCAGGGCCTCGGGGGTACGGCGAGCTTGTTGCAGAATCATCTCAGGCACCAGCAGATGACGCGGATAATCCAGCAGCGTTGCATTCCAGGCCAGCGTGTAAGTGGAGAGTTCCTGTTGTGAAAGCATGGGAAGCGTCGAAATGGGACGCTCTGGCTCAGCCACAATTGCCGTGAGTAAGTTAGTGAAATGTTGAGCCATGCGCTCAATTGTGGCAGTTTGAAAGAGATCGCTGCGATACTCAAAAATCGCCGTTAGACCAGATGCTTCCTCCTGGATTGAGAGCGACAGATCTGTCTTGGCTGTCTCGTGCTGATGGTCATGCAATGTGCAGGTGAGGTCCGGCAAGGCAAAGGGGATAGGGGCATCCTCAACAGAAAAAAGTGTCTGAAAGAGCGAGACTGAGTTAGCCATGCGCTCTGGATGCACCGCCTCAACGATCCTGGAGAAGGGGACATCTTGCCGTGAATAGGCATCTAGAGCCGTTTGTTTGACACGCTTGAGCAGGTCGCGAAAGCCTGGCTCGCCTGTAAGATCCAGGCGCAAGATGAGCGTGTTGATCAATAGCCCAATCAGGGGGACCATCTCCGCACGCTTCCTGATGGCTGCGGGCGTAGCAATACAGAGATCATCTTGTTGGCTATAACGTGCAAGCAAGATGGCAAAGCAAGCAAGCAAACTCATAAAGAGTGTCGTGCCCTCCTGACGAGCCAGGACCTTGAGTTGGCCCAGGAGCTCCTCCGGCAAAGAAAACGTGTACAGCCCTCCTTTTTCGCTGCTTTGGGCCGCCCAGGGAAAATCGGTAGGCAGGGTCAGATGAGGCAGTTCTCCCCCTAGTTGCTCTTTCCAGTAAGCGAGCTGGGCCGCGAACTCGTCGCTATGGAGCTGTTGTCGTTGCCAGCGGGCAAAGCCTGGATAAGAAAGTGCCAGCTCTGGTAGTGGAGAGGTTTGTCCTTGCAAAAAAGCGCGATAGAGGATCTCCAATTCTTTAAGGAAGACCTCAAGGGAAAGCAGATCAAAAACAAGATGATGCACGACAAAAAAGAACCAGTGCTCCTGTTCATGCAAGCGTAGCAGCAGGCAGCGAAAAGGCGTTTCCTTGGCCAGCCGGAACACATGGACGCTTTCCTCTTGAATGATTTGCCGCGCACGCTGCTCGGCTTGAGCGGCGGATAGAAAGCTCAGATCAATGGTACGCAACTTTGCGGGTTGAAAGGGCTGGATCACCTGCTGTGGCTCACCTGCATCCGAAAACGTGAACAGCGTGCGCAACGGCGCATGGCGGCGTACAATTTCCTGGATACTCCTTTCCAGCACCTCCGGCCGTAACGTGCCGCGCAGGCGCAGACTATGCGGCATATTGTACTGAACATTTTCTGGCTGCAGTTGAGAGAGAAAAAAGAGCCCTTCCTGGAAAAGAGAAAGCGGATGAACTACATCGTTAGCCCCGGCCTTCTCTTGCAAAGCCTTCAAAAGTAAATGGCGTTTCTCCTGTTGGGTTATTTTCTCTGTATGATCACTTTTCATTGGAAAGTCTTTCTTCATTAGTAGTCTTGGCCAAAGCTGCAAAAAGTCGATTAATATCCTCATCCGTCAGAGCAGAAAATTCGGCAAGGAGATCCTGAGCTGCAGCAGGATCAATTACGGTCTCAAGCCGGCGCTGAAATACCTGCTGTTGCTGTTCGAGCAGCTCGTCAATCTTGCTTGCCAATTCCATAATCGTTGGAGTTTCGAACATAGAGCGCAGTAACAGATCAATATGCCAGATCTCACGAATTCTGGCCACAATTCGAGCTGCTAGCAGGGAACTACCTCCGAGCGCGAAGAAGTTGTCTTTAATGCCAATCTGCGCATGCTCCAGAAGGCTCTGCCAGCACTCCACCAGCTTTGCTTCTGTCTGCGTACGCGGGGCAAGGTAGTTCTCCGATGTTTCAGTTTCTGGCAAGGTCAGCTCAGCCAGCGCGGCGCGATCATATTTGCCGTTAGCAGTTAGAGGCAGCGCGGGCAAGCTTACAAAGGTGCTTGGGATCATATAGGCCGGAAGCCTCTCCTGAAGATAGCTGCGTAGTTCAAGCTCGGAAGATGATCGACCGTGCTGATACACCACGGCAGCCAGCAAGCGCTGATCATTGGCATAGCTTCTCACAACGACCATAGCTTCATGAATTGCAGGATGCTTAAGCAAGATGTCTTCGATCTCCCCCAACTCGATACGGAAACCTCGCACTTTTACTTGCTGATCGAGACGGCCCAGGAATTCAAGCGTGCCATCGGAACGAGCACACACCAGATCCCCTGTCTTATATAGCCGAGCGCCGGGTGTATGTGGGAAAGGATTGGCAATAAAGCGCGTTGCGGTAAGTTCAGGGCTATTGAGATAGCCCGCTGCCAATCCGTGACCGCCCAGATAGAGCTCTCCAGGCACGCCAACAGGCAGCAGTTGAAGATGAGCATCAAGCACATACGCCTGCGCATGACCAATGGGGTGACCAATAGGAATGTTGGTGGGCAAGGCCGTGCGCGGACAAACCCAGTAGGTTGCGTCGATACACGTCTCGGTTGGTCCATACATGTTGATAAGCTCGGCTGTGCTAGTCGCGTAAAAGCGCTCGACCAAACTAGCAGGCATAGCTTCCCCGCCACAAAAAACGCGGCGCAAAGTTGTACATTGTGAGAAATCGCGCTGTTCAAGCAACATGACAAGAAGCGCGGGTACGCTTTGCAGAATGCTTACCCTCTGGCGTTGGATGATCTTGATGAAGTATTCAGGATCATTGTCTTTGTCGGGTGGCATCAGGACAAGCTTTGCCCCCAGCACTAACGGTGCAAAAATCTCCCACACCGAGACATCAAAACTTTGAGAAGTGTGTTGTAAAACGCAATCTTCACTGCTCAAGGGAAAGCGCTGTTGCATCCAGGACAGGTGATTGAGTACAGCCCGCTGCGGCATCACAACCCCTTTGGGTTGTCCTGTCGAGCCAGAAGTATAAATCACATACATATCTGTGGTGCTCTCAACTGAGATTGCAAGATTAGCTTTGCTCTGCTGCTCTGTTTCAGTCCCCAGGGTATCCAGGTAGACAGTCTGCCCTTGAACTTGTGGGAAGAGCGGAGCCAGCCAACTTTGGGTGATCAGCAGCGCGGGATGAGCATCCGCCAGGAGAGAGGCCAGACGCTGAGGGGGATACGCCGGATCCAGGGGCAGGTATGCTGCGCCAACTTTGAGAATTGCCAGGAGGCAGATCACCAGAGCAGGAGAACGTTCAAGCGCCACACCAACCAGCGAACCTGTCCTGACGCCACGCGCCAGCAAGCTACGTGCAAGTTGATTGGCCTGCTCATTGAGCTCCTGGTAGGACAGAGCGACATCTTCAGATATCAGAGCGACCTGTCCTGGCCTCTGCTGCGCCTGCGCTTCAACCAGAGTGGCGATCGGCAGTTGTAAAGAACCGGCAAAGGCTGTAGCATTCCAATCATAGAGTTGCTGGAGGCATTCTGCCTCTGATAAGAGTGGTAAGCTGGCAACCGGCTGATCTGGATTGGCAACAATTGCCTCTAAAACGCGTTGAAAATGGCCTATCATACGCGCAATGGTTGCCTCGGCAAACAGCTCGCTATTATATTCAAACAGTATACGTAGCCCCTGTTTGCTCTCGATAGCTTCCAGGGTAAGATCGAAGAGCGAGGTTCCGATATCCAGAGCAACTTGCTGGCTCGTCAATTGTGGCAAGCTAAGCGCAGCAAAGTCTTCATTTTGGAAGGCGAACATGACTTGAAAAATGGGATTATGACTCAGCGAGCGCTCTGGTTGTAGCAATTCCACAACTTGCTCAAAGGGCAACTCTTGCTGAGCGTACGCAGCTACAGCAGTCGCATAGACTTGCTTGAGAAGCGCCAGAAAACCGGGAGCAGCGGAGAAATCCATACGGAGGGCCAGCGTATTCACGAACATCCCAACCGCCTCCTCAAGAGCAGGATGGGAACGGTTGAGCGCAGGAACGCCAATCGCAAAGACTTCTTGCTTGCTATAACGGTACAGGAGGATAGCCCAGGCTGTCAGCAGGGTCATAAACAGAGTGACCCCCTCTGCCTGACTTAGCGCCAGCAAGGCTTGAGAAAGCTGCGCAGGCAAGACAAATAGCTTTTGCGCTCCATGAAATGCTTGCCTGGCAGGTCGGGGATAATCGGTGGGTAAGGAGAGCGTTGCAGGCACGGACTTTAACTGCTCTTGCCAGTATGCTGCTTGCCGAGCAAAGAAATTGCTGCCGGCCAACTCGCCCTGCCAGGCGGCAAATGCCAGTTGGTGAGGTGGCAGGGCAGGCAAGCTTACCGGCTGGCCAACACAATGCCCCTGATACAGGGCCGCCAACTCGCGCAAAAAAATCGCTACGGATTGACCATCCGAGATGAGGTGATGCAGCGTCAGAAGCAAGAGGTGATCCTGCTCCGCAATCTGGACCACTGCGGCGCGTATGAGGGGGCCTTGCTCAAGATCGAAGGGCTGTCGGGCTGCCTGACGCAGCCACGCCATAGCTTGTCGCTCGCGTTCGCTGCTCGATCCGCTCTCTAGTTTCAACAGCTCAAGTGTAAGGGCAAGTTCGGGAAGCACACGCTGTATTGGTCTTTCTCCCTTCAAGGGAAAGACCGTACGCAGAGCAGGATGGCGCTTTATAAGATCATTGATACTCTTCTCCAAGCCTACAAGATGTAACGGTCCAGACAAACGGTAGGCCAGGATATTGGTATAGAGCGGCTCATCAGGCACAAGCCGTGAGAGGAACCAGAGCGCCTTTTGACCTGACGACAGCTCATAATGCTCACTGGCGCTGACTGGCAATAGAGGTGGAAGGCTTTCAGCTTGCTCTAGCGAATCTATCAACGCTGCCTGCTCACCTAAAAGTGGATGCTCAAAAAGTTTGCCATAGGAGAGATCGACCTGGAATGTCTCTTTAATCGCTGCAACTAAGCGTACGGCGAGCAACGAATGCCCTCCCATGGCGATGAAATGCGCGTCGCGGCCAGGGCGAGAGATGCCGAGGATACGCTCCCAGAGCAAGGCGAGTGTCAGCTCAGTTTCCGTCAGTGGCGCTTGTTGCGGAAGCGCATCGCCAGCTTCCTGCTCCAGCCGAGAGACGAGAGCGGATCGATCGATCTTGCCATTTGCCGTCAGTGGCATAGCTTCAAGTTCGACAAAAGCCGCGGGTAGCATATAGTCCGGCAAGTGCTGTCCGATAAAGGTTCGCAGTTCTTGATAGCTCGGCTTTGGCCCATTGTCATAGACCAGAAACGCACACAGGCGTTTTTGTCCGGGCCTGGCTTCATGGGGCAGAACCAGCGCTTCACGGATGGCTGGATGCCCTAGCAGCGCCATCTCGATTTCGCCAGGCTCGATACGAAAGCCCCGAAGCTTTACCTGCTGGTCCTGGCGACCGAGAAACTCCAACTGTCCATCGGGCAAAAAGCGTACAAGATCTCCCGTGCAATAGACGCGTTCAGTTGTCTGATCTGGCAAGATCAGCTCAATAAAGCGCTCATTCGTCCACTCAGGATGGCCACGATATCCTTTCCCCACGTTCGCGCCGCCTATTGCCAGTTCTCCTACTTCGCCAAACGGGACTCTCTGGCGCCTGTTGTGGTCAAGGATATACAAGCGAGTATTGGCAATAGCTCGACCAATGGGAGGTGCTTGAACAGATTGCACTCCTGGCTCGATTAGCCCCACAGTTGCTACAACAGTACATTCAGTTGGCCCATAGTGATTGAAAAGCTGAAAAGGGAGATTCCGGGGAGGATAGCGATGGAGCACATCGCCCCCGGTTAACAGGCAGCGCAGGGTAGTTTGTGTTGGCCAGGCAAGCAGCAACAGTTCCTCGGCAAGAGCGGTAGGCACAAAACTCAGCGTGATCCGCTGCTCTACTAGCCATGAGCGAAGCAGTTGTGGTGAAAGGCGGGTCTGCTCATCAACAAACCACAAACTGGCACCCGCCGCCAGGGTTGGCCAGGTTTCCCAGACGCTGGCATCAAAGCTCAAACCCGCAAGATGGCTGCAGCGATCAGCTGCCGTCAGGTTATAGCAATGGAGGTGCCATGCGACAAGGTGCATCAGGTTAGCGTGGGTAATCTCTACACCTTTAGGAAGGCCTGTCGAGCCAGACGTATAGATGACATAGGCCAGCTGATCTTGTCGCCAGGCTGGCCAGCCCTGTAGATCATGCTGCTCAGTCTCCTCTAGCTTAGCGGGCTTTTCAGAGCTCTCGTCAAGGGAGAGCAGGGAAACCCCATCTTCTAGCAGATGGCCACGCAGACTCTTCTGCGTGAGGACCACTGCCGCCGCAGAATCGCGAAGCAAAAACTTTACCCGTTCCTTGGGCAGCCGCGGATCGAGCGGTAGATATGCTCCCCCAGCCAGAAATACGGCTAATTGTGCAATCACCAGATTCAGCGAGCGCTCAAGATAGATGCCGACCAGCACATTGGATCCAACGCCCAGCCCACGGAGTTGCATCGCCAATTGCCCGGCTCGGATCGTCAATTCGCGGTAGCTCAACTGATCAGGCCCACATACGGCCGCAAGCGCATCAGGTTTGGTGTGTGCTTGCTTCAAAATGAGATCGGGAACAAACAGAGCGCGAGGATAATCCAGCTTAGCTGTTTCCCAATTACATCTAATAGTATTACTCATGGCTAAATGATCCTGCCTCCAAATGTGTCATATCACCTGTTGACTGCGCATCCTGGTGTCCATCAGAACCCTGACTATCTAAATTTCGAATAGCAGGGATCAGGAAACCCACGAGAGGTAAAAGGACGCCAAAGATCAGACCTGTGGAAACCATTGCTAGCGACATAGAAGCGCCATCGCCGGTGCCAAACAGACCTCCAACCAGATTGGCCAGGCCCTGACCCGGCTGCATGGCAGGCCCGATTACGATTTGAACGAGAAAGGTGGCAAGAAAAGCTGAAATAGGGACCGTACCTTGCGATATCAGGCGGATAATCCCAAAGACGCGTCCCTGAACATGCTCATCCACATTATCTTGCCATATCGCAGAGCTCAGCGTAACAGCAATCATATTCAGCACACCCGCCATAAAACGTCCCACCAGCCAGAGCGGCAGTGAGCGCCCCAGGCCAGCCAGAACAAAACCGAACGAGGACATCACGCTCCAACTGAGCAGGATAATAGGAATACGCTTTTTGGGTCCCTTCCAGATTGTGGCAAAAATTCCGCCGATGAGATTGCCAATACTCACTGCCGCAAGGGCAAAACCGAGGATCTGCTCACTGTTGTGCGTAAACACCAGAACCATCGGCCTGAAAACCCCTTGGTAGGTGCCATAGGCCACATTGATCGAGGTAAAAAGCAAAACCGTCAGAAGCACGCTCGGACGCACCAGCAGATAGCGAAAGCCTGCTACAACGTCAAGCAACAATGAACCAGGCACCTCGCCTGTTGACTCGGGTTGAGGAATATGAATGAGTGAGATTGCCAGCACAATCACGGCAAAACTTGCCAGGTCGATCAGGAGAACGCCGTCCAGTCCGATGAGGGCAAGCAGGATACCCCCAAGGGCGGCTGAGATGATTTCAGCTAAGTTCCATGCTGTCTCGAACATCCCATTCGCCCGACTCCGTTGCTCTGGCTCAACCATCATAGTAATGCTCGCCATGTAGGCAGGAAACTGAAAAGCTTCGAGGGTTCCAAGCACCAGGCCGAGGATAGCGAGATGCCAGATCTGCAACTGATTAGCCTGGTGGAGCAGCAGAATCAAACCTGTTGTTATGCCGCCAATGATATCAGTGACGATAATGGCCTTTTTGCGATTCCAGCGGTCAACTAGAGCCCCTGAAAAGAGGCTTACACCTACAACGGCAGAAAAGGAGGTTACTGTAATTAAGCCTGAAGCAATGGTTGAACCAGTGGTCTGCCATGCCCAGGTAATCACAGCAAATTGAGTCATGAGCGTTCCGCTAATGGAGAGCATGCTTGCAAACATGGCCAGGGCAAAAGGGCGATACCATGTGTGAGAAGACGAAGCCTTTGACATGCAGTTTACTCCTTCATCGTAGAAATACAAGCATCCAAATATAATTAGATGCGTTTATACTGTATATTGCGATATAAACAGCATTTCCTGATTATTTCTTTTGAGATAGCAAAATCTGCCATAATAGTTTCTCCTTAAATAAATGATGGTACGGCGCTAGACTTTTTTTCAAACTATTTCTTAGTAATTCGTTTCCATATGTCTTTACGTAATAAGGTTACAGTGCATGCTTTGGCTAATAGATGCTTGATGAGCTGCAAAGAGCCTTCGCAGATTCTCCACAATCATGAGATTGATCAATACTCTCTGCCATATCTTGACAGATGATGGAAGGGCAACAGCCCGCTAAGTGAGCCCGAGGAAGCGTCTGCACTCCACTTCCGGTGCGCTCACTTCCAGCCGCTCTTGAAATTCCCTCCAAAAAGGCTTGATAGAAGCCTTGCTTTGCTGCTATACTTCTTTTAGTTTTAGATCGACATATCAATCGAATAAGAGGAAAGTGAGAAGTGTCACCTCGTTCCGTAGAGGCGAATCAACGCTTACATGAAGAGCAAAGAGAACGCATCCTTGCAGCTGCGTTGCCTGTCTTTCTGCGCAAGGGTTTGACCGCCACCAAAATGGCCGATATTGCGGCGGCGGCTGAGATGGGCTATGGTTCTGTCTATCACTATTTTCCTGACAAGGAAGCCATTTTTACTGCCCTTATCCAGCGCGAAATGCAGTTGGGAATGCAGCATGCCAGGGAAGCGGTAGAACGCCCCGGCACCCCTTGGGAACGCCTTGAGTGGTGGCTGTCGCGTGCTATGACCTGGGTACGTAAACGCCCAGAGGTGCTGGTGTTCATGACCCAGGTATTGGTCAACGAACCGGCCCATGAGCAACTGCGCGGCCTGGTCTACCAGTTGAGTCGTGTCACTCAAACTGAACTGCAGCAGCTCATTGTGCAGGGGCAGGAGGCCGGGCAGGTGGTGGCAGGCAATCCTGACCAGCTCGTCAATGCTATTCAATCCTGTCTGCAAGGATTCGCTATCCAGGCGGCTTTTGATCGAGAGCTGGTGGAGGAGGGTTTGCCTGATGCCCAGATGCTTCTGCGCATTCTCAAGCCGTAACGTCAACGGAAAGGCATACATCAGCCTCCTGGAGAGGTTGTTTCTGCATGTCATACGCTCATATAGAGGTGGTAATGACGGCACTTCCTGTTCTTTAGAGAGGAGAAATTCTTATGCAACCTCAGTTTTACACTCGCGTTTATTCCACAACAGATATCTTACAGTTCTCGTCCTGGTTCCAGCAGATGCGCACGCATCATCCCGTTTTCTATGATGAGCCGAGCCAGCAATGGCAGGTCTTTCGGTACCGGGACGTCGTTGCTGTGTTGACAGACACGGCTCACTTCTCTTCGCAGCACAATACTCAAGCCGGATCTTTCTTTGAAGGGACCGTGATTGCTAAAGATCCGCCAGAGCACCGTCACATGCGCAATCTGGTGAATCTGGCCTTTACTCCACGGGCGATTGGCCGACTGACCCAGACAATTACCTCCATCACTCAGGACCTGCTTGAGCCGATCCTGCCCCTGGGACATATGAATGCTGTCTCAGACCTGGCTGTGCCTTTACCGGCCAGGGTCATTGCTGCCTTGCTTGGCGTTCCAGCCCAGGACTGGGATATCCTTCAGCGGTGGGCACAGACGGAGCACCTCACGTCCCAGCAGAGACCGACCAGTCCCCAGGCTTCTCAGCAGTTCCTCCAGAATCTGCAACAGGAGATGTTTGCCTACTTTGCTGCTCTGCTCAAAGAGCGGCGCCGTACCCCGGGTGAGGATATCCTCAGTCTGCTCAGCCAGGCGGAGGTGGACGGCGAACGGCTCAGTGAAGACGCGCTTCTGCGTTTTTGTGTGTTGCTCTTAGGGGCAGGACAGGAGACCACGAGAAATCTGATCGCCACCTTTCTCTGGTGTGTCACGGAAGACCCGGCGTTGCTCCAGAGGTTGATTCGTGAGCCGGAGATGGTACCAGCAGCGATAGAAGAAGTGCTGCGCTACTTGCCACCTATCTGGTCTCTCTCACGTCGAACGACCACAGAGGTTGAACTGGCAGGACAACGTATTCCAGCTCATCAGACTGTGCAGGCCTGGATCAGCTCAGCCAACCGCGACCCGGAATACTTCTCGCGCCCAGATCAGTTCGATATCCAGCGGAGTCCCAATCGTCATCTAGCGTTTGGGCACGGCATCCACTTTTGTCTTGGTGCACCGCTAGCCCGGCTCGAAACGCAGATTGCTCTCCCGCTGCTCCTTTCCCAATTGAAAGGTTTGCAACGCGTAAGAAATGATGAGCCGATTACAGCGACACTCGCCCCACTCCTGACCATCACCCGTTTGCCACTCTCGTTCCAGCCATCCAGTGGGCAGAATCAACTTTAGTCTGACTGCATATCTTCATGTTGAATGTAGGTACTTTTGCCTGGGTACATACATCTCTCTGGATGAAGATATCTCAGGAAGGAGAAAGCAACAGTGAAGGACACTTCACAATACAGCTCCCATGGGGACAGAGAGACAGTACCTCACGCACACCGGTTTTCCGAACGTACGCTTGCCTCTACTTTAATAGGCACGATGCTGATGACATTTATTGCGGCTCTAGACCAAACTATCGTCGCCACTGCCTTGCCCCGCATTGTCGCTGATCTGCAAGTCTTTGACTTAATTGTCTGGGTCACTACACTCTTCCTACTTACTTCGACCGTGACTATCCCTCTCTACGGCAAACTTTCTGACCTGTTTGGGCGCAAAACCATCTTCATGGTGGCGCTCGTCTTTTTTCGTCAACTCGGACAAAGCATTGGTCTGGCTGCTCTTGGAGCTGTGGTAACAACCTCCTACATTCCAGCATTCTCTGCGGCCCTGCCGGCAGAGCTGAAACAGCACATGCCGTCTCGACTCCTGGCGATCTTCGAGAACCTGTTGGTGTTGCTCTCTCCAGACATCCTGACTCCCATTCGCGCTAGTTTTGCGCACGCCGGAGCACAGGGGCTTGCCACTTTCGATCAGGAAGCGCTGCCCACCTTCCAGCGTTGTGCGCTTTGCTGGGCCTGCCACATGGCCGCGTACCGGCCACCTCGCGCCAGCAGCTGAGCATGCGTACCTTGCTCAACAATATGTCCGTCCTCTAATACCAGGATGCTATCGGCGTGCATGATAGTCGAAAGGCGGTGCACTGGGCAACCAGGTGATCAATGGCCTGCTGAACTGCCACTTCACTCTCGGTATCTAGAGCGGATGTCGGCTCGTCGAGCAACACGATGGGAGCATCTTTGAGGATTGCCCTGGCTATTGAGATGCGCTGGCGCTCGCCACCGGAGAGGCGAGCCCCACGCTCCCCAACGATTGTGTCATAGCCCTGGGGAGGGTCAGGATGTAGTCAGGGCCCGGGCTACTCGAGCCGCAGTCTCAATCTCTTCGTCTGTGGCCTGGAGCCGACCCAGGCGGATATTTTCGCGCACAGTATCCTGCAGCAAGAATGTTTGCTGAGACACGAAGGCTACCTGGCGCATCAGCACCTCACTCGTCATTTGACGAACATCGACGCCGCCCACTTCGATGCTCCCGGCGTCAACATCCCAGAAGCGTAGAAGCAGGTGGGCCACTGTGCTCTTTCCTGCACCCGATGGTCCAACCAGAGCCGTCACTGTACCGGGTGTTGCTGTGAAGCTCACCCTGTCAAGCGCAGGTTGCTGGCGACCACGATAGGTAAAGGTAACGTCTCGAAACGTAAGTGAGGCATCACGCGGCTCCTGTACCTGCTCTGGTTGTGGCAAGGGTGGCTCGGCCAGTATCTCGCTGATGGATAGTGCCGAAGCTCGGGAGAGGGTCAGCAGGTGCAAAAGCCACGTAAGCGGCATGAGCGCTTCACTTAGACCGGTTGCCAGGAAGAGGAACTGAAGCAGCGTTGCCAGATCAGACAAATCTCATTTTCGTCTATCTTTTGGGGAGCCTGGCGAATCGGACCTGGGCCGCAATCTGGTTAGTCTTACCGTGGCTGTTTGTTGGAGAAGTGCTGGCTCTGCTCTCAGCTCGTACCCTCAATGTCTTGCAACTGGGCGATGAGGTTGCAGAGAATCTGGGGCTGAAAGTTGTTAGGGTCCGCCTGCTATTTCTTGTATTGGGCATTGCTCTGGTGGCTGCGGTTGTGGCGGTTTGTGGGCCTATTGCCTATATCGCGTTACTGGCTCCTCACCTGGCGCGTCGAATGCTCAATACGGATGATGCACGCCTGGTTCTACCCTTGGCTGCCTTCCTTGGAGCAGGGCTGCTCGTTGCAGCGGATCTGCTGGCCCGTGAGGTACTGGCACCTGTTGAACTCCCGGTAGGCGCCTGGACAACGCTTGGTGGGCCGGTGCTGCTGGCATTATTGCGGAAATGCACTCACGAGGTTTTATGTTGATGCGTTTGTTTTACCTGTCTTCTCAATTTAAGAAGAAAATACGACGTTTCCCAGCGCTCATACTCATCACCTCGCTGCTCGTCTTTCTGGTATTTACGCTGCATATTGCGCTGGGCAGCATTTCGCTCTCTTTGAGCGATACCATAGTCGCGCTTTTTCACCCGAGGGCAAACGCGTTGGCGACTATCGTGATCTGGCATCTCCGTCTCCCACGGACCTTGATAGGGCTGATGGCTGGAGCCATGTTCGGTCTGGCAGGAGTTCTGCTTCAATGTATTACGCGCAATCCACTGGCCGAGCCAGGAACTATGGGGATCACTTCAGGTAGCATTCTTATGATCGTTGCCTGGTTCTCCTTTCTTCCCATTAGTGCCCAGAGCATACTTTTCCTACCACTTGTCGCCTTTATCGGGGGTCTGGGAGCAGGGGGCCTGATCTATATTCTTAACTGGTATGGCAAGACTGATCCTCTTCGTCTGGCTCTTCTCGGCGTGGTTGTCAATGCCGTGCTACAATCCGGGACAGTCCTCCTCTTGATCTTCAGCCATCAACTGCTGGATGGCCTCCTTCTCTGGCTCATCGGTTCTCTCAATGGGCGGACCTGGGATCATTGGGCTGTCCTCTGGCCGTGGGCTGTCCTGACGTTTCCTCTCGCTATCGCTAGCGCCGCTGTTGCCAACGCTTTGAGTCTAGGCGATGAGGTTGCACGTGGACTTGGCCTACGCGTAGAAGCGATGCGAGTGCTTTTATTTCTTCTGGCAACGCTGCTGGCTGCCGCTGCGATCTCTGCTATGGGAGGTATTGCTTTTATTGGCTTGATCGGACCACATATCGCGCGTAAGCTGGTTGGCAGCGATAATCGCCGTGTTTTTCTTCTCAGTCCGCTGCTCACCGCGGGATTGCTTCTGGTTGCTGATATTATAGCCAGACTTCTGCTGCTTCATATTCCTTGGTTTAGCAGCGCCAGCACGCTCCCGGTTGGTGTAGTTACGGCTCTCCTGGGAGCACCTTTCTTTTTGTATCTCAGCAGCTACACAGCAAAAAGGAGTCGGCAGGGATGAAGACTGCGCATACTTCAGTAAAACAGCATTGTTTGCAGGTCGAAGATATCCGTCTGACCTATGGTCAATGGCTTGTACTAGATCACCTTTCGCTCGATATTGTGACGGGACCATTACAGCGCTGCTTGGCCCAAACGGCTCCGGGAAATCAACGCTCCTGAAAACGCTGGTCCGCCTGCTCAAACCCGACGAGGGCATTGTCTATCTTGATGGTAAGGCGATCAGTCGCATGCCAACGATTGAGGTTGCACGCAGATTGGCCATCTTACCGCAGAGTTCCATTGCACCGACAGGTCTGGGCGAGCTTGTAGAACAGAGGCGTTATCCCCATGCCGGTCCTCTGCGCATGCTCCGACGACAAGATCATCAAGCCATTGAGGAGGCGTTGACGTTAACCGGGCTTACAACTTTTCGTCAACGTGCTCTTGACACGCTTTCCGGTGGTGAACGTCAGCGTGCCTGGATCGCGCTTGCCCTGGCTCAAGCCACGCACATTCTCTTTCTTGACGAACCAACAACCTTTCTTGATATTGGTCATCAGCTCGAAGTGCTTCATCTCGTACAACGCCTGAACCGTGAACGAGGCATCACTATCGTCATGGCTCTTCATGATCTCAATCAGGCGGCACGTTTCGCCAATACGATGGTTGTCCTCAAAAACGGCAAGATCGTCAAACAGGGCAAACCAGCCGATATTCTCAACGGATCGCTCCTCGCTGAGGCTTTTGCCGTACAAGCATATATTGTGCGTGATCCTGTCACCAATGCTCCATTTTGTATTCCCTACGGATCTCTTCCAGAATAATGATGAGCTTGCTGACCATTTTCAGAGAGTGGCGGCTGCGCTGTTCTTTTTCATGGATCATGCTCTCTGCTAGAGCGTGTCCAGGAAGGCTTGCCAGGCCGATCTGTTGAGCAAGCAGGGAAAGATGGGAGAAATTCTGAGAGGATAGGGAGAGAAGCGAACGGACGTTGAGGGGGATTTATCTGCCCCGGGAAGGCTGGGAAGCCGATGGAAGTATATCCTTCAGCTCTCTCAGATGAAGAGTGTGCCATTCTTGAACCGTTGATTTCCGCCTGAGAAGCCTGTCCATCCTAAAGTGGTCAAGGAACTCTTCGGCTATAGTGATATCTCCATGACCTTGCGCCTGTAAGCCCATGTCGTACCTGGCATGCACCAAGAGGCTGTGGAGCACGTAGCGGCCTGCTTGACCCATCCTGCTCAGCTCACTGCTGTCAAGGTTGCTCTCACGCCCTTGCTCTTGGAACAAGAGGAGCTGCTCAAGCCCGCTGCGAAGCTGGGCGAGGTGGTATGTTCACCTCTTCGTTAATGTCTAGTAGAATAATGGTCAATTATAAGACGTCACCGCACCCTCATAGATGCCTGCTTCTGGCCTCTAGAGACAATGGTATCTCTCGCCGTTTCACCAGACATCTTGCGCACATACCCATAGATGTCCTCTCTCCAGAGGTGCTCGACAACTACATTGTCTAACGTGCCCATCCCAGCCGATGCGAATCTGTGCCAACTTTAAGAGCTCGATAAACACCTGGCCCGTAAACTGATCCCCTTGATCTGTAGTAAAAATCTCTGAGCATGGACCCGCTGCAGTACTCGCTCTCATGCCTCTAAACAGATGCTGGTATCCCTTGGATTTGATACCTCCCTGGCCAGCACAAGTAGAACGAGCAGCTTGAGCCACATATGTTATGATAGAAGCGTGCTTTAGGATAGTTTATCAAGTGCAAGGAGTATATTCATGGCTAGCACACCGCCTACAGGATTTAAAAGATTACCTGATAGTGAAAGAAAATTACCTGCCAGCGCCCATATAGTTGGACCCGTAAATCCAGATGAGCATCTTGAAGTAAGTGTCTATTTGCGTGCTCCAGCGGGAGAAAGAGCAGGTGACAACGCCAGCCAGTATGCCCAGCAGCCAGGTCCTCGTATGAGCAGGCAGGAATACGCAGCCAGATATAGCGCCTCTCCTGATGATCTTGCTAAAATCGAAGCCTTTGCACAAGCCCACAATCTGAAGGTTGTAGAGGAAGATCCAGCCAGTAGAAGAATTGTACTGGCTGGCACAGCCGCGGCGATGATGCAAGCGTTTGCTGTTGAGCTTCAACGCTACGCTTATAAAGGGGGCGTATTTAGAGGTCGTGTGGGTCACTTGCATCTTCCCACAGAACTTGAACCGCTAGTTGCAGGTGTCTTCGGGCTTGACGACAGGCCACAGGCACAGCCGCGCTTTCGTTATGGTAACTCTACAACCAGATTTCCCCTGGCAAATACTGACACAGTTTCCTATACTCCACCGCAGCTAGCTAAGCTTTATGAATTCCCGCAGGGCCTTGATGGGAGCGGTGAATGTATCGCACTTATTGAGCTTGGAGGGGGATACTCTGAGCAAGACCTGGCAACCTACTTTAAACAATTGGGTATTCCTACGCCACAGGTCACGACCGTCTCGGTTGATGGAGGAGAGAATAAGCCAGAGGGCGATCCAAGAGGGGCAGATGCCGAGGTTGATCTGGATATAGAGATCGCAGGTGCCATTGCCCCCAAAGCACGCATCGTAGTCTACTTTGCACCAAATACTGACCGTGGTTTTCTGGATGCCATCACCCAGGCACTACATGACACAACCAATAATCCATCGGTTATCTCGATTAGTTGGGGAGCTCCAGAGTCAAGCTGGACCAGCCAGGCAATGCAGGCTATGGATCAGGCATTTCAGACGGCTGCAACTCTGGGAATTACCATATGCTGCGCCGCAGGGGATAATGGTTCAGGGGATGGAGCCAGCGATCAATTAGCCCATGTAGATTTTCCAGCTTCAAGTGGCTATGTCTTGGGATGCGGTGGTACACGCCTCTCCTCCTCAAACGGCAAGATTACCGCAGAGGTTGTATGGAATGACACAACTGCTGGAGGAGGTGCGACAGGGGGTGGCGTGAGCGAAAATTTTGCGCTGCCTTCCTGGCAAACAGATGCACATGTTCCACTCTCCATCAATAATCAGCATGCTGGTCGGGGAGTGCCTGACGTAGCTGGAAATGCCGACCCTCAGACAGGATATCAGATTTACGTTGATGGACAAAGTACTGTTATAGGTGGCACAAGCGCTGTAGCTCCGTTGTGGGCTGGTTTGATCGCCCTGATCAATCAAAAGCGGGGGCAGGCAATTGGCTTTTTAAATCCATTTCTTTACAAGAACTACCAGCAGCTTACCCAGAACAAAGCGCTGTACGACGTGACTAGCGGTAATAACGGAGCTTATACAGCCGGTACTGGTTGGGATGCCTGTACCGGCTTAGGTACGCCAGTTGGAACGCAATTGCTAAATACGCTGATTACTTCTCAGTCCTAGAAACAGGTTTTTCCTGCTACGCGGACGCTGAATACACTAGGAAGTTATCGTTGACGTGCTGCCTTAGCTTCGTATAAGTGCAGCATGTCACCGCGTAGAATTTTAGTTCTGGCTTGCTATCATGGAAAGCTGCGAGTTTTTAGGGACCAATGTTTCTCTTTGCTTATGCTGATCTTTGCATAACTCTGGCCTGTAGAAGCTGCTGCTTCATAAACCTCTCCATCACCATTAGAGGCGAGATCCAGAATACCTCCTATGCTGAGGAAGTATAGCATCATTTTTCACCTTCCTTTTTGTCTTATTGAGTATTCATGTATAAATTTGCGGAAGTTAGCTTATTAATATGAAAACATGAAATAATAAGGTGAATCTCAAAAGTGCAATCATTATATAGAAAAAATTAGCCTGTTAAAAAATGATGCAATAAACGTTGTAAGTAGTAGGAGCAGATCAGAAAAAGCGAACTAGCTTATCTTCCTGCTTCTGGTTGAGTAGTGGTAGTGGATGTTTATAGTGGAAGGAAAGAGCACTATGACCACAGAAGTGACCCCCGATGGCACGTTCTTTACTCCGCAAGACAATACTATGAGCGCAGAATCAGCGTTTTTGATGCAATTAACTGAATCCGATGCTGATCCCCTTGCCTCAGTTCTCACCCAGCATAACGACAATATGCGTACCGGGGCAAGCTTGCATGAAGTCATCTTGAAACCCTCAAACGTCGGACCCGACAAATTTGGCATGCTCTTTAAGCGGGAAGTGCGAGGCCAGATTTATGCGCAACCACTTTATCTGCCCAACGTCCCTATCCCTGACAAAGGAGTTCATAACGTAGTATATGTAGCAACAATGCATAATATCGTTTATGCCTTCGATGCTGATCATGCCCACCATAGCGAACCGTTATGGAGAAGAGATCTAGGAACTCCTGTGAGCTTACCTGATCATAATATAGGTCCTCTCGTCTACAGAGATGCTGTCGAAGAGATTGGCATCCTCAGTACGCCCGTCATTGATCCAGTCAGAAAGCGACTCTATGTAGTCGCAATGCATCGCAGGGGAAATCGACCATATACAGATGGCTCATATTCTCATTTCCTCTATGCCCTGGATGTGCGAACTGGCGATATTATTCACGCAGTAAAAATCGAAGCGAGTGTCCCCGGCCAAGCCTCTAAAAATGAGAGCGGGAATGTCATCTTTGAAAGCGTGCGGCAGGATCAGCGTCCCGGCCTAACATTGGTTCACGGAAACATCTACATCGCTTTTGCGGCCTTTGGGGACAGAAAGCCATACCACGGTTGGGTGCTTGCCTATAGCGCTGAAACTCTGGCGCAAGTAAGCGTATATAACACAACTCCCCATCATAAAAGCGATAATGAGGCTGGAATCTGGCAGGCAGGTCAAGGCCTGGCTGTAGACCCGGAAGGCTTCCTGTACTTTATGACTGGCAATGGTACCTTTAGACCTGACGGTTCAGCACTTGGAGATAGTATAATCAAGCTAAATAAAGATCTGAAACTGGTTGACTGGTTTACCCCCTATAATACCGAGATACTCAATGCCATTGATATGGACCTTGGCTCAGCAGGCATGTTGGTAATTCCACATACACGCTATGCGCTCGGTGGCGGCAAAGAAGGAAAGTTTTACCTCCTTGATCGTAGTCGCCTGGGCCACTTCAACAGGAATAATGATAACCAGATTCCACAAAATTTCTACGCCAGCTTTCCCATTGATCCAAGCGTTCCATATACTAATGATTCTAAGAAATCTATGCACATTCACGGCGGCCCTCCCTACTGGGTAGGACCTGATGGAAAAGGTTACATCTATGTCTGGCCAGAGAATGACTACCTGAAGTCCTTCCGCTTCGATGGCAACCGCTTCCATACAGAACCAGCCTCGCAGTATAAGTTAGATGTACCCGAGGTACGCGGTGTACGTGGCATGCCAGGAGGAATCCTTTCCCTCTCTGCCCATGGAAACCGCGATGGAATCCTCTGGGCTTCGCATCCCCTCTACGAGGATGCTAATCAGAAGACAGTCGAAGGCATTTTCTATGCTTTCGACGCCACTAATCTGTCGGAGCCCCTATGGAGCAGCGAGATGCGCCCCGAACGCGACTATCCGGGCAATTTTGCTAAATTCTCGCCACCAACAATCGCTAACGGTAAAGTCTACCTTGCAACCTTTTCTAACTATCTAGCCGTCTATGGACTACTTACGCCGCATAATCCTAGCAGATAGATTGTAAGTCCCTTTGCTTGCAATTGGCTCCTCGCTCATCCTTTCAGGATGCATATGCGCGCTTTGCGCATATGCATCTGCTCTCCAGGCAAGATGCACGTTTATACCCACTATTCTCGCTACGAGAAGCAGCCTTATGAAATAGCAAAGAAATTTACTTTCGTCATTCTCCGGCAAACTACGGCGCATCAAGTGGGATTGGTGCGATAGCGTATTGACAATGCGCAAAAGCCTGCTGCGCTGTTAACTGGTTGGATATTAGCTAGCAAGCTAGTAAGCTTTTCATGGTGGGGAGAGAGGCTACAAACAGGGTCAGTTTGGGCCGCATCACCGGTTAATAAGAAGGCCTGGCACCTGCACCCGCCAAAATCTACCTCGCGCAAAGCACAGCTACGACAAGGTTCAGGCATCCACTCAGTTCCACGAAAACGCTGAAATGCCTCGGATTCGTGCCAGATCCTAGACAGCGATTGCTGGCGTACATTTTCGAAACGTAGGGATGGAATCACGCTAGCTGTCTGGCAAGGTAACACATCTCCTTGTGGATTCACGGTTAAAAAACGGCGTCCCCAGCCATACATACATGGCTTTGGACGATCACTATAGTAGTCAGGCTTGATATAGAGTACCTCCATCTTACCGCGCAAGCGTACCTGCGCATCCGCCGCGATTGCCGTGGCCTTGGCAACTTGCGCGGAGGTTGGCATAAGCATCTCCCTATTCTGGAACGCCCAGCCTAGATATTGTGTATGGGCCAGTTCTAGTCGTTGAGCATCTAGCTCCTCTGCTAAATGAATTATCTGTTCAAGGCGCTCTAGATTAGCCCGATGTAGCACAACATTAATCGTTAGCGGCAAGTCCAGAGCCCTGACCATACGTGCTGCTTCTAGCTTATAGGCGTGCGCGTTTGCACCTGCGATAATGTTACCGAGGCTAGCTTCATCAGCCTGAAAGCTGATTTGCACGGTATCCAGCCCTGCGGCTTGCAAAACGAGAAGGCGTTGATAGGTAAGACCTCTTGCGCTGGTAATCAGATTGGTATACAACCCTGCAGCATGGGCATGAGAGATCATGAGAGACAAGTCTTTTCGTAAGAGAGGCTCACCACCTGAGAAGTGCAGGTGCAGTACACCCAATTCACGAGCCTCTGCAATTACACGAACCCATTCATCAGTACTTAGCTCATCATGAGTTTGAGTAAACTGTATGGGGTTAGAACAGTAGGGGCAATGAAGCGGACAGCGATACGTTACTTCCGCCAACAGGCCAAAGGGACGATAAGTATTTTGCTCCTGTTGAGTATGAATCATGAAATTTCTGTCTCCTCCCTGCTATTGATCCCAAAAAGCCACATCAGTGCCAGGCAAGTAAGCTATAGCGATAGAGGTTCTGTAGATAAGCCATAACCTCTTGTCGTAACGGTTCTGCCTCAACGTGGTAAAGCTGAGCCAGTGCCTGCACGATTTCATCAAGGGTAGACTCGCCATCGCATAGTCTGACAATACTGGCTCCTGTCTCATTTAATTTGACAACACCTTCAGGATAGAGCAGGATAGGTTCTTGAGTAAGGGGATCGAGCCGCATAAGAACCTTTGCCGCTAATTTTGGGCGCGAGGTCGCTGTCAATCGGGGTTGGTGCTCCATCATATCCTCCTTATGTTCTCAGGTGGAATTCTTGCTGCATGCTGCTCTCTATTGGTGTTGCAGTCTGGCTTAATGCATCTAATATGCTCCACAGCACATCGCACTTGAAGCCAAGAGCACGTACTGCTTCTTCCTGTAGCTGAAGTGTAGAGCAATAACGCAAGGTAAGTTCTAAACCCTGGCGAGAATCTGTAGCAGCCTGTACTATGCGCGCTCGAAAATAGTCAAGGCCGCTAGGAGAAATCCAGGAATAATACCGCTCAAAGGCCTGCAGACGGCTCTGCATTAGATCAGGTGCAAAGAGCTCAGTTAACGAAGAGGCAATCGCTATCGGCCAGGGTTTCGTACGAGCAAACTGTACGTATGCATCAACAGCAAAGCGTACCCCAGGCAGGACGTGAAGTTCGTCTTGCACCTCTGAATGTGTTAAGCCAACAGCCTCGGCTAGCCTGAACCAACATTCAATTCCTCCCTCACCCTCGCGAAATCCATCATGGTCACTGACCCGATGCAGCCAGATGCGACGCACCTCACGCAAAGGGCAGTTTGCAATAATCGCTGCATCCTTGCGTGGAATATTGCGTTGATAATAGAAACGGTTGGCCACCCAGGAGCGAATCTGAGGTGGTGTCAGCTGGCCTGAGTTCATCGCTACATGAAAAGGATGCTGGTGATGATAGCGCGTCATACCAACGGTTTGTAGGCGAGAAAGAAATGTCTCGCGGTCCCATGGAAGTGGAGTAGTTTGTATGGTCATGCTATACAATCCTTCCTAACACTGCTTCTATAGCAGCAATTCCAGTCCGTCCCAGCCAACCTCTGCTTGAGCACTCCTAACACTGGCATACTCAGGTGAATCCTCAAGTAACATTGGATTGGTGTTATTGATATGCATGTAGATTTTGTGATCTATAGGAAGAGTCGCAAGCCGAGCAAGGCTACCAAATGGCCCGCCAACTGGTAAATGCCCCATCTGAGTTGCAGATGTGTTACCAACTTGCTGCTCTTCCATCTCATACTCGCTCCAGAATGTACCATCAAGCAATAGGGCATGACTGTCGTAGAGATAATGATGGGGAATATCTTCAAAAGAAGATAAACCTGGCAGGAAGAGTAAAGTTTTACCATTTTGCTCATCAGTAAATCGATATCCTACGCGATCTCCTGGTTGCTGCAATGCTCGCTCTCTAAAACGTGGGGGATGACCTGAGACGGGAAAAGCTTCGTAGAGTAGGCCAGTAGCCGAGCCATCGGGACAGAGAAGCGGTGCCAGAGAGCAGGACGGCTCATGCCAGCACAAGCCACTGTAAGCCTGCAAGGTTGGGGCAAGATTCAGACCGGAGGTTAGTGTCTGGCGTATAGAAGAGGTTGCATACACATGCAATGGTGTCCCTTCGCGTAATAATAGCAATCCTAGACTATGGTCAAGATCTGCATCGGTGAGCAGAATACCTGTTATAGCTGTGCCGCGCCGAGCATGTAAAGGTGGCTGTAATGCTGGGAAAGACGCAATTTGCTCCCGAATATCGGGTGATACATTAAGAAGAAACCAATGACATCCATCCCCACTAATGGCCACACAGGATTGGGTACGAGCACGCGCGCATATCTTACCTGTTCGTAATCCATGACAATTTATACAATTGCAGTTCCACTGAGGAAAGCCACCACCAGCTGCAGTACCTAACAAATGTACGTACATGAGCATCTCCAGGGTGAAAAGGACGGCATGGCATTAATTGCTATGCCGTCCCGAGACGATACGGAAGAGTATGCACATGGATTACTCTTCAAGATCTTGCGCACCCGCATAGGCGGTGCATTCTAAACTGACTTGAATAACTTCAATAGTAGGCGCGATCCAACGCCTGGTTGGTACTGTGCTTTCTGGGTTGCGCTTCATCAAAACTATACCTCCTGTCAAGTGAAAAACTATACGTCATGAGCGCTCGTAAGCTTGTCTGCTCATGAGTATTTTGCGCTTTTATGCTACTTATTCGGAACTCTTCCATCAAAGTAGCAGAAACACAAAGTATATATATCATAAGTATTTGATTTTTTCAATAAAATATTGCTGAAATATATACAAATACAACAATCAAGACATCGAGTATAATGTACCTGATAATGGCTAATGGAAATACTTTCTCGTGTACTGCAGAGCATTTTGGAAGGTAGTGCTTCCTCACATAGAGGTAATGGGGTTGTAACGACGCAAAAGACATTTGAGAGCAATCTAACCAATGCTTTTCTCATATACCTGGCAAGGGGAGGATCAGCCTTGCTTTCTAATCTTCATTTCCAGCGCTTTCTTATCGCAATGCTTTTAAATATCTCACCTGGCCCGGGCTTCAGGCCTATTAAGATGAGCCTGAAGTAAAAATTTGTCCTTGTCAAGCATAATGAAGTCAGAAAAAGGTGTGTAAATTTAGCCTGGAAGCAATAGGGATGACAACGGATAAGGAGGAATCAGTGTCTCTAGCAATATTTGAAGACTATTCTTATACCAAAGCCGTTATTACTAATGATGCTTATGATTTTATTTATATTTCTCCCCATCTCGATGATGTAGCCTTTTCATGTAGTGGTACCATTTGCAGCCACAGAGCTCAGGGGCTACATATACTGGTTGTCACCTTGTTCACAGGCGACCCCAAACCTCCATTTTCACCTCTGGCGCAAACGTATCATAGGCTCTGGCAAGTGCCAGAAGATACTTCAGCTTATCAAGCGCGCAAAGCCGAAGATGAAAAAGCAATGCTAGCCCTGGAGACCGATTATCTATGGCTAGATTGGCGTGAAGTAATATACCGTATTACCGATCTAGCTAATCTCAGTGAGGTTAATGATTATACAGTGCTCTGCCAGCATGATCCTCTCTTTCCACAACTCTGCCAATGGTTTATAGATTTGCAAGCAGCCTACCCGAACTCCACGATTGTTGGGCCTCTTGGAACGGGAGGTCACCGGGACCATCGTCTTATCTTTCAGGCGGCCCTCAGTGTAATTGACCCAGACTCATTGCTCTTCTTCGAGGACTTTCCCTACGCTGCGTATCTTCCTGGAGAAACATTTGAGCTGGCTAAGGCATATAAATTAGAAAAACTTGAAATAGACATTTCTCCTTATCTGGAGCAGCGAATTCACGTGACAAGTCTCTACCAGTCACAGCTCGCTACACTCTTCTATCCCCCTTCTGCATTTCGAAACCTGATCAGAGAGTATACGGCTGGAGGAGGGCAGCAAAGTTTTATCGAACGATATTGGAAGCCTGTTCGCTAGCAATCCAATCTCTCTGGTGAGCTGTTTTGAGAGGAGTAGTAGCGCCCTTTCCATTCCGTACCTAATTTTCGAAAATGCCAGCGTATCGAGTTTAGTAAAATCAAACATCCCAGGATGACAGTTGCTGGATGGAGAAGGCAGAGAAGCAGCGTCAAGACCCGCTGGGATCGGCCAAAACGGCAAGCCAGACACAGGCGCATTAAGACAGCCAGGCAATAATTACCAAGAGAGAGTAATATGACGGCTCGTGGGAGAGAAATAAATAGTGATAATAAGACTAACAGCGGCGGCACTATAAACAACGTTACATCAAAAAATAAAATAGCAAGAGCGGCTGGCAGAGAATAGCTGTAGAAAGCAAAGAAGGTCTTAGAGAAGCCTGTCCACATATTTGCAAACGACGTATACATATGGCAATAGAGCAACTTATGTGCATCTACAAAGGCCATCCGATAACCTGCAGCTTTAACGCTACGGGCCAGGGTCACATCTTCTAAAATATGCTCTTTGATTGCTTTGTGCCCACCGGCAGCTTTGTAAGCCTGGCGACGAAAGCACAGGAGAGGTCCGTTTCCCACGGCCAAAACAGGCTTTGGAACTCGGCTTATTAGTGTCAAGGGTAAGAGAGTAAAAACACGGAAACAGAGTAATGGCATCAAGAGATGCTCCCCGATACCTTTCAGCTCATATCCAGGCTGAGCCGTAAGTAAATCGACCCTGGCGCGGTCCATATATTCAAGAACAGTCCTTACCGTCTCGGGAGCGTGTACGGTGTCGGCATCAGTAAAAAAGAGGTAGGCCCCCTGAGCATATTGGGATAGTTGAAAACAAGCGAAATTTTTCCCCACCCATCCCGCTGGAAGTGGCTTTCCCCGTAAGAGCCGTAAACGTTTCTTCTGCGTGGCTGGTAGCTCATCAATAAGGCGCTTGACAATAGCGGCTGTAGCATCAGTACTTTGATCATCAAGAACGAGTACCTCTAACTGTTCGTAATGTTGTCCTATCAAAGAGCGCACACACATTTCGATATGTTCCTGCTCATTACGAGCTGGAACAAGTACCGAAACAAGCGAAGCTGGAGAAGCTTTTTCCCAGCTAGAAACGCTTAAGCGACAAAAACACAACAAATTAATAATGAGGTGCATAAATAATAAAATGAGCATACCCGATATTATGTAAGAGGCATCGACAAGAAAGTTCATGTTTGCTCCATTAGCTGCTTACTTTTCACTTTAACTTAGGGTTAGCCATGCTGCGGAATCCTTAAAACCATTTACGAAATCCTGATTGGAAAAGCGAATTGTAACTATCCTGCTATTTATAGCGTCTACTTAGTAGCGATCGGTAAACAACATCTTGCCATTAGCCACAGCCGGAAAAGCCTATGTAATCGAGGGGTATTTATAATCCACAATAAGTATTTGCTGTCTTTTATTGGACGAACTGCGCCAGAAATTGCTCTGAAACATTGTTTTATTGCTAAAGGGAATTGCGAGAGATGATGAAGAAAATTTCTCGACTTTCTATTCGCGAACAATTAACCCTTAATATATTGTGGTTTTCTATTAACCTCCAATATGCAGCGCTGTTACCTGTAGTCATTCCAACACAGATTTTGCTATTCGTTACTCCAGGAAAAGTAGGAGACGCACAACAGGCACTATTTCTTAGCTGGCTTTCGACTGTAGCTTCAGTTGTTTCTCTAGGGATGCCTCCGCTAGTAGGGACTCTTTCAGATCATACAACGGGTAAGCTAGGACGGCGACGTCCCTATATTGCT
Source organism: Ktedonosporobacter rubrisoli (assembly GCF_004208415.1). Lineage (GTDB taxonomy): Bacteria > Chloroflexota > Ktedonobacteria > Ktedonobacterales > Ktedonobacteraceae > Ktedonosporobacter > Ktedonosporobacter rubrisoli. Next base: position 3,582,539 of record NZ_CP035758.1, read on the forward strand.
ATCGGCGGTTTATTCCTCATCGCCAGTACACCTTTTCTCGTGTTGTCTAACAGTATCCTGATCTTTTTGTTAGGCCTCTCGCTCTTACACCTGGGAAATAATGTTCTCACACCAGCCTACCAGAGCCTGGTACCAGATCAGGTCCCAGAGGAACAACGTGGGGAAGCTTCTGGCTATGTTGGAGCAATGACCATCCTCGGCAACGTTGCAAGCCTGGGATTGGCAGCATTGCTACTTGGGGGGATTAATCAGAATGCTTATAGCAAGAGCGTCATTCACGAGAATGCCAGTATCTACTATATCGTAGGAGCAGCGGCTTTAGTCGTTGCTATTATCATTACAATCGTCTTTGTTAAAGAGAAACCTCTGGTACCAGACCAACATGTAATAGAAGAGGAAGCTGGCGAGAAGTTCCTCACAAAGTTTGCTCGCTGGTTTGCTCATGGCTGGAATGCTCCCTGGCACTCTTATAACTTTGTCGTTGTATTCCTCACCCGTTCCGCTATCATGCTGGGGCTTGCCCTATTTATGACCTATGTCGAATATTATTTTGCGCGGGTACAGCACGTTACCAATTTTGTGCAAATAACCGCATTAGTGGCAGTATTGGCTCTGGGTGGAGGAGTAGTGAGCGGGGTCGTATTTGGCGTCCTATCAGATCATTTGAAGAGGCGCGCGCCTGTGGTATGTGTGGCTACATTCTGCATGAGCCTGACCTCTATCGCATTTGTTGTAGTTCCCGCAAATCTTATAAACTGGCTCTGGCCTCTGGGAGCACTTTTTGGATTAGGCTATGGGGCATATACAAGTGTGGATTGGGCCTTGTCAGTTGATGCTCTGCCTTCGCTGAAGGAAGCTGGTGAAGACCTGGGCGTATGGAATGCAACAATGAATCTACCGGCCATCATTGCTCCACTCATTGGTAGCCTCATCATCAACACAAGCGACAAGTTTGGACAGATAGAACTAGGCTACCGCCTTGTCTTTCTGGTTGCCTCTCTATTCCTCATTGTTGCAGCCGTCGCCGTGCTCTTTGTAAGAGAGCAGCAGATGACAAGCAATCTCCCTCAAGGGAGAGATAGCAAATAGCTATAACGCTTAAGCAGTTCTTCGCGGGACATCCAGGCTTCTTGTGGATATGTGCCATAGGTAGTGCCTTGAAGGAGGCGCATACCTCCGCGACGATGATAGAGAACTAACAAACCCATCATAAAAAAGCGTTCCAGATAGGTGTGGATATTTTTAGGGCGTTGGCGTAAGGTAAAGCCGAGCCGTGGGGCTGCACGATAGAGCAAGGTAGTGCCATATATTGCATAGACATCGCCAGGAAAATCGGGCTCCTGTATCCAGGCGGCCAGAGCTCTTAGATTTTGTGCGACAAGTTGCAAATATCGCCAGGCCGGAGCATGTTCATCCACTTCAAGGAAGGCTCGATTGCGAAAATGTAGCTCGATAATAGGGTCACCTTTAGCAATGTGTGTGCCATCAGGTAAATCCACAGCCTTGCCGGTATAATGCGTGAAACGTACTTCTAATAAATGGTGTGGTGCATAGGGAACTGGTTGCAGGTGCCATATTGCGCGGGTTATGCGTTCCCAGAGCGGCCAGAAAAGGAGAAAACCACGCCCATTGCCAGCCTGTGTTTGGAAGGCAAGTTTCCATCCAATATGTAACTTTTGCTTAAGGGACGCTCTAGGGGTTGCAGCAAGATGGCTTTCCTTCCGCTCACGCACAAAAAGCACTCCTATAGCCGCAAGAATGAGAAAGAGAGTAGCAGCCGCAAAGATGAGACGATAGCCCAGAGCCGTTGAACCGTGAAACAGAATAATAATGAGGCTTCCCAGCAAAGGAGCTATGACGGTGGGTAGAGTTGCTGAAGCATTCCATAATCCTAGATCTTTACCAGCTGTCTCGCTGGAGGGCAACGTATCTATCGATAAAGCCCAGTCCACACTCATGTAGGCACCATAGCCCAGCCCAAAGAGTATACTTGGTGGCCAGAGAGGGAAGCCGGCCGGAAAGACGACAAAAGCTAGTGCTGCAGATGCCATACAAAGTGTGGCTGTACTCACAAGAGGAACACGCTTTACATAGTCGGAGAAAATACCTAGTATGAGTGCGCTAAAGATTGCGCTGAGTAATGCCAGAATGGCTACCGTAGCTGTAGCTTGCACAAAATTAGTCACATGTGCTACATTCGCAAGATAGTACTCGATAAAAGTCATAAATAGAGCCAGCCCCATCATGACAGCAGCTCGTGTTAAAAAAACAATAGTGAAATTATGCTCGCGCCAGGGCTTGATCCAATTCTGGACGAACCATTCATGAAATTGTAGTTTTATTCTTGATTCTGCTTGTTCTAGTGTAAGCGCTGGGGACACGAAAGGTATTTCACGCACCCCAATCACCGTTATGATGACGCCAATGATTAAAACGGCAATTGTACTGATATAGTAGAGCGTGGCCCCCCTGCGTATAATATCGGCTCCCGCTGAGTGTAAGTTCACCTGGGAAAAGAGCCAGGCCGCCAGAGAGAGGCTACCAACATTCCCTAGAATCGTCATAAAACCCATGTACCCTGATGCAACTCCTCGCTGTTCGCGAGGAACGAGATCCGGCGTGAGCCCTTGATAACCTGCCGTGATTATATTAACGCCAACAAGCAAGATGCCTAAACCAGGAATGAGCATAGCAATACTATTTGCTTTGATGAGTAGAGGCACGCTAAGTAGGATCACTATAGAGCCGGCTATGATATATGGGCGCCTGCGGCCCAGAGAGCCTGATGTATTATCTGAGAGCATGCCTGTCAAAGGAGGTATAAATAATGTGACAACAGCTCCCAGAGCAGAAATCCAGGCTAGAAATGTTACTTGCTGCGCGTTCCCTACGTGCCCAGGTGTCACGAAGAGTAAAATCTGGGTGGGGATTACTATCGGCAGTAACGCGGATGATAGTAATCCCAGTGCAAACCACAAAAGGCTAAGCACAATTTGCCCACGCAGCGTGAGACGATGTGGAGCTCTATTCGTGTTCATGGGATTTCGCTAACTCCTTAACGACTTTTGTGATGGTTTTTATCCTGTCAATATAATTCTATTCAAGAATTATATTACCTGTGAAACGTAAAATTCTTTCTTTTCGTATACCTTCATGATGATAGACGCTGAAGTTCAGTTACTGTTGAATTCGGCAATTTTTTCTTGTTTCATCATGAGAGGCTTATGTTTTCTCCTGGCAAGGGAGAAGATAAATATCGGAACTCTACATGCCGATATTCATGATCAGTTGATAGGTTGAAGCTAACAAAATAGTCACAAGTTTATTTCCTATGTATGAATGCTATCTACATTGTTATACACGTTGTGAGCAACAGAAATCGGATACACCTCGTTTTCTCGTGACACTAGATGTAGGAATAGGTGATGCCATTGTCGTTGGCTTAAGCGCTATTGATCAAATTGTCGCAAATGATCCTCTAGCTTCCGGCACAATAGATATACTTTGTAACGCACTCCAGGCGCAGATTTTTGCGTGCGATCCGCGGATTAATCGGATCATTGAGACGAATAAAGTCTTTTTCCCCGGCGCCAATATCACGCAATGGCTAAGAGGAATTGCTCTTGATCCTGCGGCAGCTCGTATAATAGACTTTCTGAAACAAAGGAGCTATGAAGCTGTACTGCCCAGCATTGTAGCTCCAGGTCTTTATTCTCGACTTCACTCACATATAATGTATCCATCTATAATAAACATAGCAGAAGATTTTCTTGCATTTTGTAGGCAACAGGATTTCCATTTAAGCACAATTGCCAGGGACATGGTTGACCACTATTTTGGAAAGGCCATGGCACCTCTTAACCAGGTCAAAGATATTCCTCTGTATATATCTTCTCAGCACGTCAAGTTAGCCATCAGCACATTGGAAGCTTTAAAAGCAGAAGCAAAGGTCACACAGCAAAATACGAAATTGCTCATTGTTGCTCCAGATACCGCATCTACTGTCACAAGGCCTCCCACAGATCTACTCATAGCAGGCATTTACAGAATTCTTGCCGTACATCCTCATCTCATGGTCTATATTTTACCCAGCTATACAGCAACAGGCTGTTCTCTTCAGCTGCTGAAGGCTCTTAGCAAGGATTATCCACAACGTATCTTCCTGATGCCAGCCGAACCAAAGGCCCATTTACTGGAGATGGCAGCTCTAATAGATCAGTCAGATGTTTTTCTGAGCGGCGATACAGGAGTTATGCATCTAGCGGCAGCGTATAAGAAATTGAATGAGGGGGATGACATAAGCTTTGCTCCCAGAAACTCTGCAAAAATTGTGGCCTTGTTTGGTGGTACTAATCCTGGCTACTATGGCTACAGTAGACGTACAACTATCCTGGGAAGAGGCAGAAGGGAACAAACTGCTTTGAGGCCAGGTTTTTTCAAGGAAGCTTATAAGCTAAAGGGACGCAACTTATTCGATCATATTACATCGAAGCAAATACTAGATGCAGTTTTGGATCAATAACTCCTTAGCTCTATTCAAACCATACGGCAAAGACACTTCAAATTTTATGTTTTTCAAGCAAGGGCAAGTCTAATATCTTGAAAAGAAAATATTCAGATATTCCTTTACTGAAGTCGATATAGCAAATATAAAAAGTAGTTAAGCTAAGAAATATTGCGCTTTTTGAACTAGACGACGATATATTTTGAGAGATTACATTTTGTTTCCTGTAAGGATTATTGATAAGGAGAGAGAACTTCAAGCTAGGAGAAGGCGATGGAAGATATTGTCCCCTATTTAGAGCAAATTTGTGCACGCTTTGAGCATTCTGAGACGCGATCACTATTTCGTGGTTTTACTAAGACAGTACAGTTTAGCTTCTCCGATTTACAGCGTGACTTTACTTTGAGCATCGCTGAAGACGGGAGCGCAGCATTGATAGAAAGGACAGTTTCTCAGCCAGATGTCAAAATCATTATTAGCAGTGATATTCTCGCTGGTATCCTGAACAGTACGGTGAATCCCATTCAAGCTTATATCACACGCAAGTTAGCAGTTGCCGGCCAGATCGAGGATTTGCTGAAGTTACAGAAATTATTTTGAGCATAGCCTCGTTTTGTCGTATTACACGCCACAGATCATTATGTGTCTATGAATCCCTTATATTCGTTTATTTATATATATAGTTTTTAACTTTATGCTATACTATGTTTTACTAGGAGAAGAGGATCTCCATTGCTTTTCTCCGCAAATCTGGCTATCGCCAGGAACATTAGAATCGGAGAAAGGGTAGGAGGATTCAAAGCCTTGCTCGTTAGGTAGGGGTAGAGAGTCTTTCAGGAAAAGGCATGTTAGACACAACACGCGCAGTTTTTCAACGTTATCAGCAAGAAATTTTGCAGGAGTTACATAGAGCTTTTCGCACAAAGCAGGCATTGCTCGCAGAGGGTATCAACTACGATGATCTCTTAATGTTGGAAGGACAAATGCAATACCATCTGGGCTGGGTAGATCAAGAGCTTCGACCGGCCAAGGGCTATTCTGGTAAACTACTACGTCCCATCCTGTTGCTATTGGGTTATGAGCTTGCTTGTACGCAGGAACAACCAGCATCACAAAATACCCTTCCACTCTCGCTAAGGCCAGCTCTTCCAGCTGCTGCAGCTATAGAATTAATGCACAATTTTACGCTGTTACATGATGATATTCAAGATGGGGATATCGAGCGGCGGCATCGCCCAACAGTCTGGTTTGTATGGGGAGTCCCACAAGCAATCCTTGTAGGAGATGCCTTGCTTGCCATAACGCGTCTTCATCTCTGGAAAGTCCTTGACGAAGGAGTAGAGCCTGCAACTGCCTTGCGACTGGCCAAATTATTTGATACAGCCCTGCTTCACCTGACTGAAGGACAACATCTCGACATGTCTTTTGAAAGACAGCAACAAGTCTCACTTTCAAATTATGAAGAGATGATCAGCCGTAAAACTGCAGCGTTAATGGCGTGCGCCACAGAGATGGGCGCAACATTGGGAACCCATAATACAGAAATTATTGAGGGTTTGGCCTGCTTCGGACACGCTCTAGGACTTGCCTTTCAGGTGCGCGATGATATGCTAGGCATCTGGGCAACCGAAGCTGAATTGGGCAAGCTTCCCGTTGGCGATATCTACAGGCGCAAGAAAAGTTTACCTATTCTACATGCTTTTCAGCAAGCGTGCTCAGAAGATCAGAGCATAATGACAAATATATATAACCAGGAAGCGCCAATTACCGAGGAACAGGCTCAAGAAATTCTAGCGATCTTTGCGCGGACTCAGACCAAGGAATACTGCGCTCAGGTTCTGGCCTGGCAGTGTCAACAAGCTCGCTCAGCTCTTAGTCAAGTAGTCTCTCTGCCCTCAGCTCATACCACGCGCGCACAGGCTGACCTGGAGGCGCTTATCGATTTCGTAGAGGGAAGATAATGCCACTCCTTCCATACAAGAGGCTCATCCGCTGGCAATGGTAGCAATGGCTTTGGATAAGCTTGCTTCTGATAATCAGGCTTGTTCTGAAGAGCACTGATTAACAATCTCCAGTACATTTTTGCGATTGAGTTTCCTATCCCCGCGGGCCAAGGCATCAAGGGTGGCATAAGCCAGAGCGAGTGGAATAGCACAGAAGTCCAATATCGGGCCAGGGGGAAGTGCATTCGTGTAAGCGTCCGCTAGAGCGAGATTACGACGTGCATAGGTATGCATATCAGCATCCTTCCAATTTACTGGAAAGAACTCCACTCCGCGAGCCACATCTTCCGGGTGATTACGCAAGATGTTCACGGATTGCAGACCACGTCCAAATCCCACTGCATGTATGCGATTCGATGCTGTTCCGTTGTACCAGGTCCATAGATCCGCCAGGAGCAGGCCAACCGAACCAGCTACGCCAAATGTGTAGCGATCCAGATCTTCCTCGGTTTGGATTTTCCAATTATGTTCAGCCCACTGGGCCATACGTTCGGCCATAGTTGCTGTTGCTTCCCAAATACGCGGTGCTATAGAGGCAGGAGCAAGCAAGGCCCATTTGCCAACACAGAGAGTTACTTCTGGAAGTTCCTGCCGGTAACCAGCCAACACAGCAGTAAAATCGTTTTCAGTAAAGCGAGTTTGCAGAATATTGCTAATAGCATGTAACAGGACTGCTTTAGTACGATTATCCAGGCTGGGATGATCTTCCACTTCATCGATTGCGCGCAGACACAAGTAACCTGACATTACCGCTGCCTGCAGATCAGTTGGTAAACGGCTAATGGGTATATAAAATGTGCGGCTAGTTTTTTTCAATATGTCCAGGGCATTTTCACTAATGTTCACTGTGTCACCTCTCCTTCTGCAAAACAACCTTTACTCAAACAAATATGCTATCCGGCGCTAGATCAAGCCCAACCTTAAGCACACGAGCCGCTCGCAAGGCATAACGTGGAGCCATGTGACTTAGCCAGAAGAACTCCTCACGGAGCGATGGCCGCAGTAACACCTTTAGGGGATGGAGCCAATCCAGGGAAATATCGTGTTCTGGGTTATCAAGAATAACTCTTATCGATGCTATACGCAAACCATGGTCTAGAAGCAGCCCTGTTTCCATATCGGCAGCCACAAAACCACGCTGGTACCAAACATGCCGCTCTTGCCCAACGATAAGAGATTGAGCGGTTAGAAGCGTGCCAGTGTCCAACCGCAGGTGCAACATCTGTGCGGCTGCTACTAATATCTGTACAAGCATTGGGTCACAGCACCTGATGCTTCCATCAGTGAGGCCAACCCGCTCAGGTATCAGAACAGTTCCAGGAGCTAGATGACTACTTAGCGCCCCTGCCAGGCCGCACACTATTACAGGGGAACTCTTGGGCAAACCTTTCCAATGTGCTAATCGAAGGCCAGCGCATCTAATAGGAACTTTGGGGCGCATACAACGCACTGCCCAGTACTCAAGAAAAGTTGGCGCCAGGATTTCCATACTGCTCATCTCCAAGAGACATATATTCTGCAACCATACCTGATGATGCCTCAAGAAGCCCCCAATCTTATTATCTTGCGTATCCGTGATCGTAATACCACCGCACGGCTCGTTCCAGTGCTGCAATCACAGGAGTTGCCCTATAGCCAAGTTCAGATTGAGCCTTAGCACAGCTGACATACATATGGTGACGAGCCATACGGACACCTTCGAGCGGTATCAATGGCGCTGCTACTCTACAGGGTACTATTCGATAGTAAAGCTCGTTAGCCAAGCCCAGAGTAAGAGCCAGTGGGAAAGGAATGTGTATCTTTGGAGCCCGGCGGCCGCAGATTTCGGCTAGAGACTCCCAGAGCTGAGACAGGCTTCCGTTTTCACCTCCTATCAGATAGCGCTCCCAGCAACGTCCATATTGAAGCGCCAAAACATGCGCTTTTGCCACATCTTCCACTGCTACAATATTCAAACCGCCATTTAGCGTAGCAAAGATTCGTCCGCGCATAAAGTCAACTATCATTTTCCCCGTAGGCGTTGGTTTCCAATCCCCCGGTCCAACTGGAGCTGTAGGCAAGATAAGGATTACTGGCACCTGTGAGGCAAGCGCTATTCGTGCTTGCTGTAGCTTTGATCTATGGTACGCAGAAGAAGCATACTCTGTATCCCAATTATCCTCGGTAGCTAGATGCTCATTATCACTGGGTCCAACTGTTGATGAACTGGAGGTAATAATAGCTAGTTCAATACCTGCCAATTGTGCAGCTTCCAATATCCCCGCACTGCCATAAACATTTGTGGCAAAAATTGTATTACGCATTGCGGGCAGGAAGGAGTAGAGAGACGCCACATGTATAAGATAGCGACAACCGGCCATATGGTGTACTAGTTCACCGGGGCGTAAGATATCGCCTTGTACGAGAGTGCATCCCTCAAGGGAGGGTAACGACCTGGCTGCCGTATGGACAAGAGCACGTACGCGATATCGGGCCGCCAGGAGAGCCCGCAGTACGTGGCTACCTACAAATCCACTTGCTCCAGTCAAGAATACTAAATCGTCAGCATCCTTTACACGCTGTATATGTCCAGCCATTCGCCGCATCCTATCAACTTATCAAGGTCATTTTACAAAGCTACTTAATTTATATAATCGAAACAAATCTTACTCTGATGAAGAACCTGGCGAAAATTCATCCCAGTGTAGCATGCTCGCTAGATGCTAAGTGCGGTCGGATTTTCCAGCAGGGATAGTCTGTAGGGCGCTACGCACGACATCGGCAGTAGCTCGTAGAGTCTCCCAGGGAGAGGCCATAGTAGCAAGTACTGCTGAGGGCTCGTAACCACAATGAGCCATACAATTAGCGCAACGAGGGTCCTTGCCTCGCCCATATTGCTTCCAGGGCGTCGTCTCGATGAGCTCTTTATATGTCCTGGTATATCCATCGGCCATGAGATAACAAGGGCGTTGCCAGCCCAGTACGGAGTAGCAGGGAATGCCCCAGGCTGTACACGCAAAATCTACTTTACCCTCTAAGAAATCCAGAAAGAGTGGAGAATGGTTCAAGCGCCATCTCTGTCTTCTTCCATCTGAAAAAGCCTGACGAAATATCTGGCGGGTCCGCTCGATACCAAGAAAATGCTCTTGATCGGGAGCTTTCTCATAGGCGTATCCTGGAGAGATCTGCATCGCATCTACCTGCACATCGTTATTCAAGAAATCAAGCACATCGCGAATACTACCCACGCTATCTTGTGAGAAGAATGTGGTATTGGTTGTAACGCGAAAACCTCGGCGCTGGGCTTCCTTGATTGCTTCAATGGCTTTATCAAAGACCCCCTCTCGGGCCACCGACTGATCGTGGCGTTCCCTTAAGCCATCAATATGGACCGACCAGGAAAAATAGGGAGAAGGCTTGAATTGATCGAGCTTTTTGCCCATCAAAATAGCATTAGTGCAAAGATAGACGAAACGCTTGTGTTCTATTAATGCCGCGACAATCTTGTCGATCTCTCGATGGATAAGTGGCTCACCGCCAGCTATGGAGACGATAGGAGCACCACATTCTTCGACGGCATCAATGCATTGTTGGACAGAGAGTCGTCGAGCAAGGATAGAGGAAGGATGTTGTATTTTTCCGCAGCCGCTGCACGCGAGATTACATTGATAGAGTGGCTCAAGCTGTAGCACAAGAGGAAATTTTTTGCGACCGGTAAGCCGTTGCCGCATAAGATAGGCAGTTATATGAAGGGTTTGGTGGAGGGTAATAGCCATAGTCAGTTTCATCTCCTTCTCCGCATTGGTATGCTGGACTGTAGGGAAGATATATTGATTTCGCTTTTTTCTTGTGGAAGGTATACTTTCTATATAGAGTATACGAATAAATACAAATGAGTGTAGACAATTTAAGGAAGAGCGTGTAAGCAAGTATGGATTATTAAATTGAATATATCCAGTATTTCTGATGATGAAGTAAAGAAAAAAGCTTACCACCTATCGAGATAATATGGATAGTTTTAGGTAGGTGATAGTTAGTAGAGGGGTAAGGAGAAGTTGTTATGTAGTGTTAGGGGAAAAAGCCTTAGGACCTATTATTGGGAGTTGTTGCTTATCCGAAAGGGGATGAGATGGGCGCCAAACGGCTAAATCGGCGGGAAAAAAGCTGGCAGAAGAGAGCAGTAGATCAAGCTGTAGAATGGCTATTGGAGCATCAAGATGCTGACGGGTGGTGGTGTGGTGAGCTAGAAACAAACGTGACCATGACTGCGGAGCATGTTTTGTTGCTGCGTTTCTTAGAGCTCAGTGTAGAACGTATCAGGGAAGGTGCCATCAGGCATATATTGAGCAAACAAAGGGTGGATGGATCATGGGCACTGTATTTTGGTGGTCCCGCAGATTTAAGTACTACAATTGAGGCCTACGTAGCGCTCAAGGTGCTGGGAGTAGATACCAGTTGTGATATGATGCAGAGAGCACTCAAGGTGATACATCAACAAGGAGGAATAGCGAAGGCCAGAGTATTTACCAAAATCTGGCTTGCCTTGTTTGGTCAGTATCCTTGGTCGGGCATTCCTAGCATGCCTCCTGAGCTGATCTATTTGTCACCCAGGCTACCATTGAATCTTTACGACTTTGCATGCTGGGCCCGTGGCACTATAGCTCCACTATTAATTGTGCTTTCACACAAACCGACTAAAGCTTTAGGATGCAGTGTAGCCGAACTAATCGTGCCGGGAAGTGAAAATCACCTTGATCGAGTACCTGGCTCAGGACCTTTCTGGTGGCTTGATAAGCTGCTAAAACTCTATGAGGCTTTTGCCTGGCAGCCAGGCCGATTACGGGCTCGCCAGAACATAGTTGATTGGATCGTAGAGAGGCAGGAGGCGGATGGGAGTTGGGGCGGCATTCAACCTCCCTGGGTGTATTCATTAATTGCTTTACATATAGAAGGTATGGGTCTCGATCATCCAGTCATGCAACGAGGCATAGAGGGCCAGGAAAACTTCGTTCTGGATGATGAGGGTGGGTGGAGATTTCAAGCCTGCATGTCGCCGGTTTGGGATACAGCCTGGGGGCTACGTGCTCTGAGGTATGCTGGTTTAAGACGCGACCATCCCAGTTTAAGGCGCGCAGTTCAGTGGCTTCTGCGCGAGCAAATTTTTTCAGGGGGAGATTGGCAGGTGCGCTGTGGCCCAATAGCTTGTGGCGGCTGGGCATTTGAATTTGAAAATGACATATATCCTGATATCGATGATACTGGCGTGGTAGTGTTAGCCCTGCTTGAAGCAGGAGAAAGAGAAGAGGTATGTAAGGCTACGGAGAGTGCGGCGCGCTGGGTAGTGGCTACCCAGTCGAGCAATGGTGGATGGGGAGCATTCGACAAAGATAATATGCGTGGGATGGTCTATCGTTTGCCGTTCGCCGACTTTGGGGCACTTTTGGACCCGCCTTCAGAAGATGTGACGGCGCATGTTCTGGAAATGTTAGCTCAGCTAGATGACATGGATGCAAGACGGCATATACAAGCAGGCCTTCAATATTTACGCTCAACTCAGCGCTTAGACGGTTCCTGGTTTGGTCGCTGGGGAGTTAACTACATATATGGAACATGGTGTGTCATTTCAGCTCTTGTCGAGCTACGAAAACGAGGGTATAAGGTTCAGGATATGATTGATAGAGGGGTCGTATGGCTGGTTGGGCACCAGAACGACGATGGTGGATGGGGAGAGACATGCTATTCCTACGAAGATAGTACCTTTGCGGGCATAGGAAGTAGTACTCCATCTCAAACGGCCTGGGCAACCTTAGCCTTACAATTAGCCGGACTAGATCATCATAGCGCTTGCACGCGTGGATTAGAGTATCTTTGTCAAACTCAGGTAAGCGGTACATGGGAAGAGCGCGAATATACAGGTACAGGATTTCCTCACGACTTCTATATTAAATATCACCTGTATCAGCATGTGTTTCCAACCATGGCCTTGGCAAGAGGTTGCCAGGCGCAACAAGGCTAATTTTCAGGAGAATCTTTTCCTCCTGCAGAGGACTCTTGACTAAATCAAAATATTATTCCATAATTGCGGGCTCATGCAGCCTGGCGCTTAGCTGAAAACCGACGAGAAAACTGCTTCTTTTGTTATACCTTGTGTCGCAAAAAGTAAGAGTTGAGAAAGAAAAATGTTGCATGCATCTGAGCCTAGCTACGCTGGCGTAACCATCTCTGCCCATGAAACAAGTGCGCTAAAAATAGTAGAACGCCTTTTGCGGGAGAAGGGTTTCCTCAAAGAAGGTGCTAGCATTCCTATTTCATTTGCTGAAAGGCTAGATGGAAACGCTGGGGAGATAGGTTTGCGGGTTGAGAATAATGTGGTAGTGGCTATTTGGCTGCGGCACTGTGAGCTAAAAGAACTCCCAGAAACGCTGGGAGAGCTTACTGGCCTACAGCACCTGGATGTGACCAACAATCGTTTAACTAAGCTGCCAACTTCCCTTTGCAGCTTACAAAAGCTTAAAACTTTACGGGTAGATGCGAACTGCCTGAGCGAGCTTCCCGACGCATTAGGGAACTTACGGGAGCTCGAAGAACTTCATGCTGACAGGAATCAGCTAGTAACATTACCTGCAAGCTTAGGCCAGCTTAGCAGACTCAAGACGTTACGAGTATATGGTAATCGGCTAACCTCTCTCCCGGCAGGTATTGAACGGCTCATTCATCTCGAAGATATGAGTATCGGGCACAACGCGTTAGAAGAGCTTCCCGAATCCTTATGGCAATTGCCTCACTTACAATGCTTAAACGTTGCAGAAAATCACATTGCATTGCTTTCTGAGCATATAGGGAGGCTAACCCGGCTTCATACCCTCGATATAGCCCACAATGAATTAACGCGTGTGCCTGCTGCCTTGCGTGAGTTAAGTAATCTCACCTATTTCCTCTACATGAGCAATAACCATTTTACGTCTCTACCAGCAGAACTGTTTGAACGTCTAGAGCACTTAAGGTATCTCAACATAACAGACAACCAATTGCGCGAACTGCCTGCTACGCTAGGGCATCTCACAAAGTTGAGGGAGTTAAGAATATACAATAATCAACTCAGCGAACTACCTGAGACAGTGGGTAATCTGACTGATCTAAAAGAATTGCATGCTATGAACAACGCATTAGTTGCTTTACCAGCATCGTTGGGAAAGTTGAAGAGTCTGACAGAGTTACGACTATCTAATAATCGCCTGGCTCTGTTACCAGAAACATTTGGCGAGATGAACAATCTTGCGCTTCTCGATTTGCGCAATAACCAGTTACAGGAGCTGCCGGAGACATTTGGCAAATTGAGCAATCTCACCCATCTCGACCTGCGCGCTAATCAATTGAGAACGTTGCCAGCAAGCCTTTGTAAGTTGCCAAAACTTGAGAAATTAGATCTACGCTGGAACAAGTTGACGAGATTTCCTGACTGGTTATCTCAGCTTGAACGGCGCGGATGTATGCTCTATCTATAACTGAACAGTACCCATTTCCGAGAAGAGTGATCACTAACAAAAAAGGCTTAACAGGTCCATCGATCGCTTTTCTTACATGGCGAGCCAGTCTGCATGTTCGTTGAGGTGCAAGCAGCAATAGGGCCAACCCTCGTCTTATTCCAGAGATACAAGAGATTGACTTCCCTCGAACCAAAACAAAGAGAGGACTATACCTTTTACGCTCTCTCTTTGTTTTGTGAGAGATGATACCTACTTCTGCTGATTGGACTTTTTTACTGCCTGCTGTTCTTCCGTAATTGGCAGGCGAATGGGCGTCTCAGGATCGGTGACAATGGTATAGATCAATTCTAATTCCTCGTCCACCTCATTCAGGTGAGCGGGTTGGTTGGGCTGCTGGGTGGGTTGTTGATCGGCCATGTGAAAGGACTCCCTCCTCTTGGATGAGATCAGCGAAGTGGTTCCAGGATGAACAGATCACACTACGAAACGGATATCTACGTAGTTGCCCTTCCTCAAGCATTTTCACGTTATAGCCAACCAGGACGAACCGCTCTTGCTCACCTAACACTGTCTGTGCATCGGCAGAAAGCGCTGACCATCCTTGAGCAAACAATTCTGGTCGATCATCGATAAGAATGGCCTGCTCTTGTGGGTGATTGTGTAACCAGGAGGCAATTACTGGGAGTTTACTGGCCCCGTGGCCACTGAAATGTACCCGGTGGGGAAAGGGATAGTGGTAATGGCTGAGCCATTGTTTGGTAGAGGTCTGAATGCGCTCGTTTATTGCTGCATACTTTGCCCGCATACTCGCCGGCGCATGTGGTTCGAGCAGGACCAAGCGAGCAGTAGCATAGCTCATAGTGTGTCCTGCTTGTGCCAGCATCAACAAGGCGTGCTGGCTCCCTTCAATAGGTATATGTTCTCTCAGAATAGAGGGTTCAAGATTCAGGCTGGAAAGAAACTTCTGGCGCTTGCGCTCTCCCTCAGCACCAATTTTCTCAATGAGGGCCGGCAATTGCAAGAAATCTTCCCAGCTGAGGGTTGCCAGTTGCTCGGGCGGCAGAGAGAGCTTGAGGGCAACATTGAGGAGCCGCATAGTATGTTGCGGGTTACGCCTGGCAATTGTGCCGTCGATATCCACAAAAATATGCATCTTCGTTGTCCTCATCGCCTTTAGATTCCACTTGCATCATTCATCTTCGCGCCGGCGCCTGGCCCCAGGCGGTGAACAGGTGACCGTGGATTTGAAACGTGGATTGTCCGAGCTCGGTCAAAACCTGTTGGGAAAGCGCATCATAATCCTTGGGCAAGCAGCCCCATTTCTGCAGAAAGGGACGCAGCGTAAGCACAAGAAAACGAATGTCTTCCTGATAGGCCTCTGCTGCGGAGGTGCCAGCCTGGAAGCCGAGCGGCTGCCTGCGGCTCTTGGCATGCAGGCAGCCGTGCTGGCTAAGCAGATCGAACAGACGGGTAGCTACTGATGCGCCATCCTGCGTGAAGAGATGGCCAGCCTGAAAAAATGCCTCCACCAGATACCGATGGAACTGGGTAAGCGCTGGGCTGGTAGTCTCTGGCGCTAATTCACCTTCAACGACCCTAACGATGCCTCCAGGTCGGCAGACGCGTTGCATCTCGCTAAGCAGTTTGGGCCAATCCCAGGTGCGCAAAAAGCTGATACCAAAGCGCAAGTTCACAAGGTCAAAATAACCAGAGGGAAATTCGAGCATGCGCAACGCATCCATGACCTGAAATTCCATTCGCGATGTCAGGCCTTGCGCCTGGATTTGGGTGCGGGCTGCCTCGATCATGCGCCGACTCACATCGATACCGATAAGTGTCGAGATGCCTGGGTAGGTCCTGGCCGTCTCGATCAGCCAGCCACCCGAGCCACAACCTACGTCAAGGAGCCGGCGTATCTGGGTTGGATCATCTTGTTCGGGCAGCACCCCACCCATTGCTACCGTGAAGAGATGATCCTGGACCTGTAAGCGCTCAAGCTCTTGTTGGTTGGAGCAGTCCTGCACTATGTAGGTCGAGGGCTGTTCGGTTGGAGGTGTCTCAAAGGGTGATGGCATGCTACACACTTCCTGTTCTTGCAGGCAGATCTTCTATCATCTACCTCTGCCTCTCGGAGAGGTTCCATCCTCCCTGCAAAGAAGTATAACACCAGCTTTGCCGTTCTGTCGAGCTTTTCGCACGTAATCTGAGGCTGGGGCTTTTTTCTTGCGACTGCAGCTTTCTCTTGAGCATGTAATAGTGAGAAAGGCTGTCATCTGACGCATATCTCCCTTTTTGGGGCGCAGATATGCATCGTATTTAGACCTCCATTTGCCTCTTGCCTCGAAGGCTGTAGGGTTCTCTCTGAGAGCTGAGAGAGCGCTGTTCTAAGGAGCTGAAGCTTTCTGCTAAGCAAGATAATGCGCGTGGAAAGTCAGTCCCTCTATCTGCATAATTGCTGCACTCTTCTGCTAGTTCTCGTCAAGCAAGCTCCTCTCGCTTTACTAGATCTGCTAGAAGCCAAGCTGCTGCTTGACCAGGACCGTCGTAATCCGACCAGGCTTGTGCTCTGCAGTGATGGTCAGCAGTTTATTGATGGCGCTTACGGCACTGAGCTGGCCGTAAGCGCGCTGCATACGTTCACTTTCTAAGGGAAGGCAATAGTCGCGGATGCGGCCCAGTCCATCTTCCAGTGTGCCCACGAGCTTTTGCGTGCCCACCACCCAGATCACCTTGCTCGCACCACAGGCCGCGGCGCTTAACTGGCTGCCAGAGGCTGAGGCAATGAGCACTTCGCCAGCTTCGGTGACGGCGTGGACGCTCCCCACCAGGACATCGGGAGCAGCGATCAGCTTGCGTATCTTGTTGCGCTTGGTTGTGTGATCAAGCGCCGCAGCCTGAACGCGCACTGATTGAAAGCGGGTTGCGCGTTCGATCTGCTCAGAGAGGCCAATCATCTCAAGAGTCCGTGAGGGCAAATCATAGACTGTTGCACCATTGGGGATCAGTTCAAGCACACACTTGCTGGCTTGTTCGCCGGTCTCACAGACGACCACGCGGATACCGTGGGCATGCAGGGCCTTGACGGTCTTCTCGATCTGCTGCCCCGATGCCAGATGAGTAAATATGGAAGGTGAGAGATTGCTAGTCATTGAGCGCGTTTTCCCTTTCTTTCTCGTATAAATGTTGAGATGCACCTGGGTGCACTGGCTCTGGTGACACGCTCTCCTCTCGCCGCTCATATGGTCGCTCAGATCAATGATGCCTACAACCGTTCAGCACTAGAAGAAAGGTCCATATGCAACCAGGTTCATCCAAAAAAGTACTATGGCAAAAGTTCGAGCACCGCTTTGCCAAGCCCCAAATCGACCGGCACCGAAGCCTGCATGTGGACAATTAGCCACTTGCCACCGATCTTGCGGAAGCAAGCGGTCCAACGCAGCCAGTGACCAATCTTCTGCCCAGTGGTCATGCTTCCGCTCAGTCGGTTGAGGCTGTGAGCAAAGGCCATGTCATCGCCCACGGTGATATCCAGGTTAGCTATTTCATAGTTGATTGGACCCGGAAACGACGTGAACGCCTCTTCCCATCGTTTCCTGTGTGCCTCTACTCCCAGGCTATGCAGCGGGGGCGTGATGTCGAACGACACGAAATCGGGAGCGTACATGGACAGAATCCCATCGATGTCCCTCGCGAGAATCGCCTCGACCCCCCTCTCTATGTTCCTTTTGATTTCAGCTTTATCGTCGTTCTTGTTGTCTTCAATCGACATTGTTTCCTCCTTACGGAATGCGCATGAAAGACATCTGTCCACTTTCGTGAGCCATGTCTCCGGCGCGCCATTCGGGTAGATTCTTCGCAATGATCACCTCTCGGCCCAATTCATCCGGTGATTTCTTCTCTCCTTTTGTGCTTTCGAGCCGAGTAAGCACCTCTGCGCCCTGTGTTAGTAGCATTACAGCTCTCATACCCAACTTGTAGGGGCATCATACTGAAAGAGCATTGTGTGGGCACATTTGTGACAACCAATACCTGTCACAAAAAGGACCCCTCGACGCTCTTTCTATGTGAAGATATTTTTGGAGGAATCTCCACAACATTTTTACCAAATGGAGAGCTTTATCCTGCTAGAACGGCTGCACCCAGCCGAACGAGCCGTCTTCCTGCTCCGCGAGATCTTCGAGTACGATTACGCAGAGATCGCTACCTTTCTTGAAAAAAGTGAGGTCACGTGTCGGCAGTTGTTCAGCCGGGCCAAGAAACACCTGGGCGAGCACCGCCCCCGCTTCCCAGCATCCCCCGAAACCCAGAAGCATCTGCTCATCAGTTTTTCTCAGGCGGTAAGGTCTGGTGAGATGGCCGCCTTGATGAATCTGCTGGCAGAAGATGTCACGTTTTGGGGCGATGGCGGCGGCAAAGTTTCGGGGGCCGCGACGCAACCGATAGCTGGGTGTGAGGCCGTGACACGTTTCTTGCTAGAAACAGGGAGTGCGGTCTGGCAGTCGTTACCGCAGGGGTTCCAGGTAGAGTTGGCAACAGTCAATGGTCAACCAGCTTTGATTACGCGCGTCGGCTCGCGCACCCTTTCAGTGCTGACGATTGAAGTGAAAACCGGGCATATTCAGACCATTCGTATTGTATCCAACCCGGATAAACTCTCCCATGTCTAACACCACATGTTGCATCTACCCCAAGCGTGGACCGAGACGCCTCTAGGCCATTCGAAACTCGGAAGAGATGACAAAAGTGAGTTCCAGGCCCCAGCTCAATACGGCACTTCAGGCACAATTCCCCAACATCTCCATGCCGTATGATACAGCTCGGCTTGCGTAGCACGAGCCTCGCTGCTATAATCACCAACATAACGCGTTGGGGAATTCGCGCGAATATGACATAATTTGCGCTAATAATCTGTATCAATCAAGGATCATCCGGCCAACGGGAAGTATTTTGTATGCCTAGAACGTCTGCCTATACGCTTGTCTGGCTTGCTCAACCAGCTGCCTATGAGCTGCGCAAACAAGGAAAAACTGTGGGACGCTTTCTCAGCCCTGGTGATGAGCAATGGATCGCTCAGGCTGCCAGCCTCTCTTCTTTTTCTTTTGAAGGCCAACATGGACATTTGACCCTTTTGAAGGAAACGCGTGCGCGTGGCAACGGCTACTGGTATGCCTATCGAACTCAGAACGGTCGTACGCTTAAGCAATATGTGGGCTCAACACCCTATCTCACTATTGCACATTTAGAAGAGATTGCACAGGTTCTCACAGCCCGCCAATATCGTGCTACCCTTGGATCAAAAGGCCAGAAAGAAAATACAGCGAGCATATACGCGCCACTGCTTTTATCTAAATTGCGCTTGCCTCACTTGCCTACACCTCTCGTTTTGCGCGAACGCCTGCTTACTCAGCTCGACGAGGCTCTAGAGCATAAACTTACGCTTGTCTCTGCTCCTGCAGGTTTCGGCAAAACAACCCTGATCAGCCAGTGGATAGCAGATCGCACTTCCTCAACTCATGCTCGTCCTCTTACCATTGCCTGGATCTCGCTAGATGCCGGTGATAACGATCCTATACGTTTCTGGCACTATATCTTCACGGCTTGCCAGAAATTTGCAGCCTCGGTGGGACATTCAGCGCTTCTGCAGTTACGCTCAGGCTGGCAACCTCCCTTTGAGCACTCGCAGTTGGAGACATCTCTTACTACCTTCCTTAACGAGCTATCTGCCCTCACCAATGAAGGCCTTCTGGTGTTGGAAGACTACCATCTGATTACAGAGGCACAGATTCATGAGACACTGGCGTTTGTGCTTGAGCACCTTCCCTCCGCTCTGCATGTGTTGCTGATAACGCGCAGTGAGCCCCCACTTCCGCTGGCTCGCCTACGCGCTAGCGGCGATCTCTATGAGCTACATGCGGCTGATCTTCGTTTCTCCTCTACCGAGACAGAGGCCTTCCTGCAACAAGCTATGCCGCTCAGACTTTCCCCACAAGCAATCAGACAGATTGAGATTCGCCTGGAAGGCTGGGCTGCGGGCCTGCGCCTGGTCACACACGCATTACATAGGTACAGTTCTTCTCAAGAAGCTGAACATTTTCTTCTGAATTTCGCTGGAAGCCACCGATCAGTCCTTGAATATTTTGTCACCGAGTTACTGGAAACTCAGCCCGAACCTTTACAGCGTTTCCTTCTACTTACCAGCGGCCTTAGCCGTCTCACCGGTCCCCTATGTGATGCTCTACTTGGGCGCAAGGATAGCACCCAATATCTAGAGACCCTCGCCCGGTCCAACCTGTTCCTGGAAGCCCTTGATGCTTCTGGACGCTGGTATCGCTACCATACGCTTTTCGCCGAAGCTATGCAGCATGAGGCCCGTCGTCGCCTGGGTGAAGAGGCCTTAAGAGATGCCTTTCATAAAGCCAGTCTGTGGTACGAAGAGCACGGCTTACAGACCGAGGCTATCGAAGCTGCCCTTCAATCTCAGAACATGCTCATCACAGCAGAGTTGATCGAACATTTTATTGATAGCCATGAAATCCATGGATTCCGCACGTTGCAACGCTGGCTAGAACAAGTTCCAGAAGGGGTTCTGTCTGTCCGCCCCACGCTCTGCCTGAGTTACGCTTCAGTTATCATGTTCTCCAGCCCCTACAGGCTGCCTCCAGCAACTCTGGCTCAGATTGAGAAACTGCTTCAGGCGGCGGAACAGGGCTGGCAACATGAGCAAAATAAGGCCAGACTGGGAGAGGTTTTCGCTTTCCGCTCACTAATCGCTTGGCGGCACGCTACGCTCAAACAGGCGATAACCTATGCGGAGCAGGCGCTTGCCTGCCTTCCACGTGAAGAACTGCCCTGGCGCAGCATTAGCCTATCCGTCATAGGTATGGCCGAGGCATCTTCCGGCCAGCTCTCGCTAGCTCGCACACGGCTAGAGGAAGCAAAAGTGCTATGTGAAACCATTGGCAATCATCATTTCAGCCGACCAACTACTATTATGCTTGGCAGTGTCTGTGTTGAGCAAGGAGAATTACACCTTGCAGCTAAATATTATCGTCAGGCACTGACAAACGCTAAAGAACATGAAGATCTCTCAGACATAGCCCATGCACAATTGAGCCTGGCCCAGCTCTCTTATGAATGGAATGATCTAGCCGAAGCAAGGCAGATTGTCAGTGAAGTGCTAACTTCAGGCCTGCCAATCCTTGACGAAGAAATTCGCCTTAACGCTCACCTTCTCCTCGCGCATATTGACTATGCCCAGGGAGAACCTGCTGCCGCAATACACGAGTTGGGTAGCTTGCTCGACTGGCTACAATCTCATAATCTTCACTCTTTTACGCGAGCTGTTCTGGCTCATCAGGTGCAGTTTGAGCTGGCCTGTGGCGATCTAGCTGCTATATGCCGCTGGCTTACTCTGCACGAGCGCTTTGATAGTGCTCCATCTTTCGCCCTCCACGAACAAGAGGTGCTGCTGATGGCTCGCTGGCATCTTAGCCAGGATAAACCTATGCAGGCCTTGTCGCTGCTCAATCCAGTACTGGAAGCAGCTTACGCAGCCGGTCGTATCCAGAGTGTATTAAAGCTTCAGGTGCTTATGGCCCGGGCCGAAGCTGCCAGCAGGCAAGGACACGAGGCCCGTCAACGCTTGCAAGCTGTACTCAGTCGGGCTTACAGTGAGGGTTATCTGCGTCTTTTTCTAGATGAAGGGGTTACGCTAATTCCTTTACTGCAAGCTATTCTTGCGCATCTGCATGACAGGCCTTTAAGTGCTTACCTGCAAACTATTCTGCAAGCTTTCTCGGCTGAGCATAAGGACGAACGCAATCCCTACCCCTCTGACTATGCATCTCTGACCGCACCGCTCTCCCCTCAGGAACTGCGTGTCTTACGCTTGCTGTCTGCCGGTCGCTCCAATCCGGAAATCGCGCGTGAATTGGTAGTCTCTGTCAATACTATCCGCTCACAAGTACAGAGCATTTATCGCAAGCTCAACGTCAATAACCGCATCGCAGCTATGGAACTGGCCCGCCATTTGCACTTACAGAAATAACTTCACGCACCTGGCAAATACAATCTTGCATCAAGCTCACTGCTTGACGATCTGAAAAGTTCTCAACATTTCTCTCAACTGAGACGTTGAAACCAGTTTTCCACTTCCTCGTGTGCGAGCTCACGAACGATCTCAACATTTAAATGCAGCGCTTCGTCTGGTAATCATCCGGCGCCAGATCGCGATAATCATCGCATTGGGTGATGTCAGTTCATCCACTCTTCTCCTAAGCTATACCCACTAACAAAACAAATAGCCCGCATAATCCGGACTATTCCAGCTTTAGAAAAGAGGAAATGATATATGAGGCACATTCAATTCGGTTTAACGCTCCCCTCCGCTAACGCAACAGATCTTTCACACCCGCTGTTTTTCAACAGCATTCGGGCAGCAATTGAAATGGTAACAGGACACTTTGATTCGGTATGGCTGCCTGATCATCTACAGTTTGCTAGCACACCGATCTTTGAGAGTTGGACAATGCTCACCTACCTTGCTGCCTCATACCCTCAATTGCGCTACGGCCATCTGGTGCTCTGCCAGCTCTTTCGCAATCCAGCCTTGTTGGCAAAGATGGCTGCAACTTTGCAGCACATGAGTCAAGGTCAGTTCATCCTCGGCCTTGGCGCCGGCTCTGCCGAGGATGAGGCGCTGGCCTATGATTTCTCTCTTCCAACAGCCGGCCAACGTGTGAATGCATTGGAGGAACAATTACAGATCATCACTTCTCTATGGCGCGAGGATAGGGTGAGCTTTTCCGGCACATACCATCAGATTACTGAGGCTTCTTGCCTGCCTCATCCTGAGCCGCTTCCGCCTGTGCTCATCGCGGCTTTTCAGCCTCGTATGCTGCGTCTAGCAGCTCGCTACGCCGACTGGTGGAATACAGGAATGATCACTCCAGAGGAAGCCAGAACCCACATACAGGCCTTAGATGCCGCCTGTGAGGCGGTAGGGCGCGATCCAAAGACGTTGCGCCGCACTATACTGCTCAATTGTTCTTGCGCCACAACTGAAGCCAGGCTAAAAATGCTAAAAGATACGCATACAAGCCCTTTCGGCCCCGGACTTGTAGGAAAGCCGGCCCAAATCGTAGAACAGCTGCAAGCCTATGTCGAGCTTGGCTTCGATTACTTCATGTTTATGCCCGGAGGCCTCCCTCGTGATCTCACAACGTTAGAGCTACTCACTCACGAAGTGCTGCCAACTTTAAACAAGCTTTATTGTTGACTCTATTGTCCAATCGATACATCGACTCGCTATACAGAAAGTTATGTCTATATGAAATTATCCTATAAATGGCTGGTTGCTATTGTGCTCATCCTTGGCGCTTTTATGAGCTTCCTGGATCAAACCATTGTCAACATCGCTATTCCACGCTTGCAAAGCGTCTTTGCAGCAGATCTACATAGTGTTCAGTGGGTCGTTAGCGCTTATATACTCACTCAAGGTGCTTTAGCGCCCACTATGCCCTTTCTTGTGCAGATGCTAGGTAGTAAACGCACCTTTATTCTCGCTCTGGCGGCATTTACTCTAGGCTCAGCCCTCTGCGGCTTGGCCTGGAGCTTGCCCATATTGATTCTCTTTCGCGTGTTCCAGGCTCTCGGGGCCGCTATCCTCTGGCCACTGATTATGACGATTCTCTTTCGCGAGTTTCCTCTTGAGGAGCGCGGCGTAGCAATGGCAGCAATAGGTGTTCCCATGTTACTTGGCCCAGCTCTTGGTCCTATTGTTGGTGGATACCTCGTGACTTTCGCTACCTGGCAGATAATCTTTTTCATCAACGTGCCTATCGGTATTCTGGCTATCATCCTGGCACTTGTCCTGCTTCACGAGACCCATGTCCCGACCACCATTCGCTTTGATTTGCCGGGGTTCGTGTGCTCCGCCGCTGGCTTGACAGCAGTTCTCTATGCTTCATCAGAAGCTAGCACAGCTGGCTGGAGCTCACCTATAGTGCTCATCCCTCTATCAGGCGGGCTATTGCTGCTGCTCGCCTTTATCATTATCGAGCTAGCCATTGCCAGGCGCGGAGGTACGCCATTGCTCGATTTACGTCTGCTTGCTAATCGCTCCTACACGGCTGGTAGTATAGCGGGGATCTGTATTTTTCCCTGCTTATTCGGTATCGCCTTTCTTGTACCAATCTATCTGCAAGCTCTGCGCGGACTGAGCGCCTTTCAAACCAGCATGGTGCTCATTCCCCAGGTATTAGCGGCGATGCTCGGCATGACCCTTGGTGGTAAGCTTGTAGATCGTCTCGGCGACGCGCGCCCTATCGTTGCTCCCGGCCTTGTGCTAACAGTTGCCAGCCTCTGGCTTCTCGCCACAAGCACACTTACAACACCTTACTGGCTCTATGCGCTTATTCTTATGCTGCTTGCCTTTGGCTTAAATCTCGTTATGCAGCCTATCGGTGTAGCAGCGATGGCTGACCTACGCGAGACATCATCAATTGCTAACGGTTCGACGCTCTCAACCGTTATCCGTTCGATAGGTGGCTCACTTGGCCTGGCGCTATTATCCACATTAGTGCAGACACAGACACAAGCTCACCTGCAAGATCAGAAGCAAGCCGATCTTTCAGCCGCTCTCCTGTACAAGCAGGCTTCGCTTATGGCTATGCATGATGCGTTCTTCCTGCTTGCAATCTCAAGCATTCTAGCTCTGCTTGCAGCTATGTTTCTACATAAACGCCGGCCCTCCTCATCTAAGAAAGATGATGCTGTACCGGCTCACCATGCGCAATAGCTTTTAATCTTGACTAGCATCTAGGAGGCAACTCTATCCTTGCATCTGAATTGCCTCCTATTTGTACGGCAGGGCTATGAGGCTATGACTATCAAGAAGGCGCCTTCCAATCAGCCGAAGCTGGCATAACAGGTGGCTGTGACGTCTCGTTGACTAGCAGGCGGAAAACATCGGGACGTGCATAGTGACCAACCACGTCAAAATCATATTTGCCGCGCCTGATATCTGACATATCCAGATCAGCAGTCAGGATGCATTCGCCCGTAAAATCTGGCCCGGCCAGGAATTGGCCCAGGGGACTGATAATACAGCTTCCTCCACGCGATAATACCTTCTCAGGATCATCGTTGGCAAGGCTATAATCGGCAGGATAATCGGAACGGCGCGTGAATTGGTTACAGGCCAGCACAAAGCAACGTCCCTCCATTGCGATATGTTGCATGGAGGCAACCCAGCTATCGCGCATGTCAGCCGTTGGGGCGCAGTAAAGCTGAATGCCCTTAGAATACATGGCCATACGCATTAAGGGCATATAATTTTCCCAGCAGATAACCGCCCCTAGCCGTCCCAAGGGAGTCTCAAAAACTGGCAAGGTCGAGCCATCCCCAAAGCCCCAGACCAGGCGCTCGGCAGCCGTGGGCATGAGCTTGCGATGCTTTTCCAGATAGGAACCATCGGGAGCGAAGAAAAGCACTGTACAATACAGCGTAGAGCCTCCACGCTCGATTACTCCAATTACTAAATAGACATGGGCCCGGCCCGCAATATCGGCAAGCATATCTACGGCTGGACCTGGCACATCAACTGAGCTATTCCAGTAGCGAACATACTCATCGCGCCCTTCAGGCGTACGTGAGCCAACTACGGCTCCAAAGGCAGTGCCACGGGGATAGGCGGAGATAAAAGCTTCTGGAAATACAACAAGTTGCGCTCCCTGCTCTGCAGCTTGCATCGTCAGGGTTCGTACTTTTTCCAGGGTACGCTCACGATCAAAAGATACAGGGGCAGCTTGCACTACTGCAGCACGAACAGTTACTACATCCTGAGTCACAACAACTCCTTTCTTCCTCGAAAGAAGAAGTATCAATAATGGAAATAATAGTATCTCTAGTGGCAGAATAAGCGTAACACACGCTGACATAGGTGTCAATGACAAGGTGCAGCCATGAACAAAACTGAGCAGAGCCTTGTACATAGCGTCGATTCTGCTATCCGTATTCTCGAACTCTTTCAACTAGAAAAACCGCAAGATTTTCCTAGATGGTCTGCCTGAAGTAGGCTATTCTGGAGCAGCGCAGAATCGCAAGATGCTCGTATGTTCCCTGCAAGAAGCCAAAGGCGTCAAATAAACTTGAAAGAGGAGAAGAAACACTTGAACACTGAATTGAACCCGACTACTGGCATTCGCGTTGATGTCCTGGGCCCAACGATAGAGGTCCTGACATCCCCGGATGCTGAAGGCAGTGATTTCTGTACATTAAAAGGTTTGATCCCTCCCGGCGTTGTGATTCCGCTTCACAGTCACGCCGACACGGAGGACTTCTTCGTAGTTTCCGGCGAAGTACAGGGACTCAGGCAAGGTTCCGAGGGCTACGAGTGGTTCACGGGGAAAGCCGGCGATTATGTTCACATTCCAGGCAACGCACCCCATGCTTGGCGCAACGTCTCCGACGAACCTGTGGCGGCGCTCATCATTACCACCCCCAAAATGGCACGCTTCTTTCTGGAAATTGGCAGACCGGTAACCAATTCGCCTCAACCGCCGACTCCTGACGTGATCGCAACCTTCCTGGCTGTCTCCGACAAATACGGCTACTGGAACGCCACTCCCGAAGAGAACGCGGCGGTGGGGATACCTCTTTAATTCTTTTCACTCAATGGGTATCGGCATCATTGCCAATCATTTCGCCTGGTAGCTCATACGCAACTTCACTGAGAAAAAGTACCAGCAGGCAAATGAGAGGCGAGAAGATCTGCTCAAGCAACCTTGTTTTCATGCGCCTTCTCGCTCATCATTTCTCAGAATCAGCGAAACTGCGTATGAGCCAGTTTCATGGATACCGCTGGCGAAGCTCCAAATCAAGCAACTGCTTTTCCTTACTTCACAAAAGGTGAGGCAGGATTACATCTATGGCGCGCTCTCTATCGGTAGCCCCAAAGGGCGTATCACAAACCTACTAGAAAAGGAAATACTCCCACTAGTGCTGCAAGAAAGGGATCGATTACTCGCGCAGCTGTATTAACGCTGACAAATGTCCCTGCTGGCTATAGCGCAAGCTTCGCAACTCACACTCCTGCCTCGAACCTGGAAGTTACTACTTATTTTGCCAAAGAGCTCATATCTTGGAATAGAGTATCCTGCTTCATTGTTATTCATTATGTACTGAGTACTCAGACAAGTCATTTAAGGAAAGCACAGTACGAGCATCTACCGAAGGCCTGGATAGTGCCCGCCAAAATGCTTCTTTATTATCTCTGCCCGACAGAGAATCTAAGGAGGTTGTGACCATGAAGGCATGGACACGTTGGCAAGATTGGGTCTCCCTTGTGTTGGGAGTACTTCTTTTCATTTCGCCGTGGATCTTTGGCACCGCGATGTACGGAACAAGTTCCTGGGATGCCTGGATTGTTGGAATTGTTGGAGTCATCCTTGCGCTACTAGCTCTTGCTTTTATTAATGCAGCGATGCCCCTGCGCTGGATCTCACTCATTCTCGGTGTATGGCTGTTCATCTCGCCCTGGGTCCTGGGCTTCGCAACGCTGAGCGCTGCGGCTTGGACGGCCTGGATTATTGGCATTTTGTTCGTTATTGTGAATGGCTGGACGCAGCTCGAAACACGCAGCCCACGCGTGGGTGCAACTGCATAAGTTACATAGCTCTTCCAGGTCTGATGTGGAGACAAGCGGGTTTTGCCCCCACATCAGCCCTATCACGCGCACCTTCCGAGCCTAGCATCGTCCTTGTTTTTTCTTTTCATGCGACTCTTGCTTCAGCAATCCAAAGCTAAATTAGCCCTACCAATTCACTGATACTCCACCTTCCCCTCTACTACCTCTCTCACTTCCGCTATAGCTACCTGGTATCTGGCTTGAGCATCCCCAGATTGACCAACTCTTACTTCTTCATTGCTACATTATTGTAAGATGAAAATATTATACGTTTGACCGAATTATATAAAGGGCAAGATTCGAAATCGAATAGATCGCATAGAGCGGACAGCCTCATTACCTCTGTTTGGTAAAGGCTTGCAGCAGATCATAACAAGCTTTCTAGACAGATGACATCTCAATCCTATTATGAGAGATTTACTGGACATATAACGTACTTTATAAGGATATTACACTTTTTATGGTCTGCCTCAGTTTAGGCAGTCACAATCGTAATTCTTTCCAGATGGGGACTAAGTGGTCGACAAAACTATGGGCAACGAAGATGTTGTTTCTGTTACCACATATCTGGCTCTTGCGTCAGTGCCAGACTCAGAGCCAAGAAAGAGGAGACTATCCATGCAACCTGGCAAAAGATTTGCCATAAGTTTCTTTTCGTCATTATCTTGTTTGCTTATGTTAGTGCTTGCCTCCTGTGGCTCAAGCAATGGCGCTACGCCTGCGACAACTGCTACATCCAAGGCGCCGGATAGCAAACAGATCTATGTCACAGCCCAGGGAGGCCATACCGATATCAAAACCTTTGATCCGGCACTCTCCACAGATGCGGGCTCCAACTACGCTATCCAGGCGGTCTTCACCGGTCTGGTGCAATTCGACGACAAATTGCAAATAACTGATCAGCTAGCCGCATCCCATTCGGTAAGCTCCGATGGGATGACCTGGACCTTTAAGTTAAAACCCAATCTCAAATTTAGCGATGGCACTCCACTCACTTCGCAGGACGTTATCTATAGCATTGATCGATCCCTTAAGCCATCGCTCAAGTCGACAGTATCTCCTACCTATCTAGCCCTGGTTAAAGACTCCGATAAGCGCTTTAGCGGAAAAATCCCTTCACTGATCAATGATAGCTTGCTGGCTCCAGACCCCCAGACAGTTGTCATTAAAACCAATCAGAAGGCAGCTTATTTTCTTGATGCTCTGGCCTATTCTACCTCCTATGTAGTAGAAAAGAGCCTGATCGACAAGTACGGGGATACGCAATGGGTTGAGCATCTCAATGAGGGCGGCGGCGCCGGCCCCTGGGAAGTCACCAAATGGCAGCACGGTAAGGATATCGAGTTCGCCCCCAATCCCAATTACTACGGCCCTCATCCCCAATTACACAAGCTGATCCTCGCATTCTTTGCCACCGTCGATACTGCCTTTAAGACTTACAAGACTGGTGGCATCAGCAGCACTGGTGTGCCAACCCCTGATATCAGTGAAGCCAAGGCGATGCCTAACAACCAGTTCCACCTGGTACCACAGTTATGGATCAACTGGTATGCTATGAATTATCTGGTCAAGCCCTTCGACAATACTAAGATTCGCCAGGCCTTCGCTCTGGCTCTTAACAAGGACTTGATCGCGCAAAAGGTACATC
Organism: Ktedonosporobacter rubrisoli; assembly: GCF_004208415.1. GTDB lineage: Bacteria > Chloroflexota > Ktedonobacteria > Ktedonobacterales > Ktedonobacteraceae > Ktedonosporobacter > Ktedonosporobacter rubrisoli. The sequence continues at coordinate 3,611,847 of NZ_CP035758.1, forward strand.
GCGGAGTCTACATCGCCACTAACCATATAGTTCCTGAAGGGATGCCCGGCTATAACCCCAACCTGACTGGCCCTGCAGGGGTGAAGGGCACGGCTGGAGATCCTGCTCTGGCCAAAAAACTCTTCCAGGAAGGCTTGCAGGAAGAAGGCATGACGCTACAAACTCTGCCTACCATCAGGCTAACCTATGCTTCTTCATTCCAGGCGGAGATGGATAATGAGATAGCTGTAGTTCAACAGATGTGGCATGATGTGCTCGGCGTTACAGTTAAGCCCGAATCTGTCGATCTAAATAAGCTCTATGGGGATATTTCGAATGCTACAAATAATCCCCAGGGCCTGATGCTCTGGATGCTCGGCTGGGTAGCCGACTATCCCGATCCCCAGGACTGGCTCACGCTGCAGTTTGGCAAAGGTTCGGCTAATAACAATGTAAATTTTGGCCAGAATCAAGCTAAGGATGCAGCTCAGCAGCAAGCTTTACAGCAAGAGATGATCCAGGCTGATGCCAATACGAATCCAACCGATCGCATGCAGCAGTATATGAAGATCGAACAAGAGCTGGTTAATGATGCGGTAGTAATACCGGAATATCAGGTAGCAGCCCCTAAAGTTCGCAAGCCTTGCGTCGCCGGTTTTGAGGACAACGACCTTGGTCTGGTGGCACCGGATAGCTGGAGTAAAGTCTATATCTCCACAGATCCTACCTGCGCCAATACGTCCATCTATCAATAATCCGACTTCGCTCAGACAATTGCACGCTCTCTATAAATCAGAGAGCGTGCAACCTTTGTCATACTGATGCTTCTCTCAACTCCCTCCTCTCATACCCATAAGCCAGCTTTTACTCTCTTAATTATTACTATTCATTCTCCAACTTCTCTCTATCAAACTACATCTTCTCCTCAAAGCAGCTCAGGACTCTATAGCTTCTGCTTCTCATCGCTCAACACATCTTAGCCTATGTTGCATATTCAACATAGAAGAAGGTTTGGCGATTGTAGTTTCCTCGCGCAGGTCTAGTATAGAAGCAACGGCTACGATGCCAGGCAAAATCTCAACCTCTTTTCAAGCAGGCTCTTCGCAATGCCAAATTTGGCAAATGTTATCAAGAAGCTGCTAACAATCTTGTGTTTTCCAGTCGACGAGATATAAGTAAAAGGAAGTTTATATGCCTTTTCAGCAGAAAGTACCTTTTGGCTGGTATTAGCAGACATTGGTACTGATTTTTTTGCTCGGATCTTTACAGATGATGTCTGCTCAGGTATTTTAGCAAAAGTCATGGGAGAGCCATCGCTAGAGCAACTGGCTCTGTATTTTCATCTCGATGATCGCAATCGTGCCTTGTTGGAACTGCGGCATCATGCCTATTCGCGCCTTGGCTTCGCCCCCAGCTTTGCAACGTTAGGTTCTTGGGAACATTCCTTTCCGATCCAGCCGATGTTCCTCACATAGTCGTCCTAACGCTGGCTTCTCAGCCCTAATATTGCTGATCTGAGCATTCTCTACCGCTATCGCGAAGGCGAAATGCGACGTGATCATGTCCACGAAATCATGGCCGAGTATGGCTATCAGGATTTCGCCTCCAACCGGAACACTTTCGCTTCCTCCGCTGGCACTCCACCCGCGCCAGGTGGAGTGAGGAGCGCATCACGGTCCTCTTTGAGGGGAGATCCAGTGCCGCCATGCAACGAGCTTCCCGTGCCGTGCTTCTTCGATCCTGGCAATGCTATGTCCTGGAGCATCATCCCGAGCCCGTACAGGGGCAGCCAGAAACACGTGTGAATCACCAGGCGTATATGTTGTTGGGAAAAGCATAGTTCTTTTAGATTATTTTGCTATTCCAGCTTCTGTTCCAACGATGGATAGCTCCCTACTTGCAATTTACAGGGGATCTATTCTCCCCATGAGTCAGCTCGCATGCGAGAGGCAGGGAAAGGAACAACTATGAAAGATGAGTCGAAGAACATAGATGGCTTGACTGGAGGTCCCGGATGAAAAAAATACTAGTTATCGAAGATGAAGACATTTTACGTGAAGTGGTTGTAGATTATCTCCTCAACGAAGGTTTTGAGGTATTAGAGGCTCCTGACGGAGAGATCGCCCTGGAGCTGTTTCAGTCAAATTCAGTTGACTTAATCATACTCGACATTGTTCTGCCGAAGCTTGACGGCTGGTCAGTTTGTCGGAGAATACGGAAAAATTCCAGTATCCCTATAATCATATTGACAGCGCGTGCAGACGAGGACGATTCGCTTCTGGGATATGAGCTGGGGGCTGATGATTATCTGGTTAAACCGTACAATCCGCGAGTTTTAACGGCGAAAGTGAAACGCTTTCTAAAAATACATCCGAGCTCTGTGGATGGCATGCTGATTTCTTCATCTGGAATCGTTGTTCATCTGGGATCGAGGCTTGTCTCCGTGGACGGCAATACGATTTCTCTGACCCATACCGAGTTCGAAATTCTTGCGTACTTGATGCAAAACAAGGGACTAGTTATCACCAGAGAACAGTTAATTGCTAAAATATGGGGTTATGATTTTTATGGCGATGAAAAGACAATCAACAGCCATATCAGAAACCTGCGCGCTAAGCTGGGTGCCAGGGGCAAATATATTGTGACGGTTATCCGTTCCGGCTATAAATTCGAAGAGGATCAGCTATGAGAACAAGTATTGTTTTTAAATGGTTTGTGCTGATAGCTTTCGTGTTCTCAACCCTGCTTTTATTCATAGGAGTAGCTCAAAATTATCTTTTTGAGAAATACTATATTGATGAAAAGTCGAACGCGCTTAAAACGTACATGAAAGAATATATGACAACTGCTGCGAAAGAGGGATCTGAAGCTGCGTCATATGATTTTTACAGAAAAAACAATGTCTGGATTACCAAGCTGGATAAATATGGCTGTATTAAGGACGTGGGAAATTTCTATCTCGAATTAAAATTGACTAACGGATCTCAAGATACTATAAGGATACCATTGTACTCGTTTAAAGGAAATATCTGGGATTTTTCTGCTTTGAAAGTTGGTGAAAAGGTACTTGTTGATACGGTAAATATCGCGGATGAGAGTATACCTTATTTGATACAGGGTGATGAACCAGGAATCTCAGTAACGAATCCCGACATTGCATTCAAGGTGAATGGCCCGCATGCCGATCCAGCTTACCGTCACCTGGCAACAGGCTTGTTAGCAGGAACGATCACAAAAACTGCCTTTCCGGACAGGACGGAGAATATACCCTTTCCTTACAATGACAGCTTTTTTCTAGAACAGGTGAAACAATTTCAGGTCGGCCTACTAGCTGATAACGCCAAACCCCCTCAGTATACGAAAGAACTCAGCACAAAGGAAAATTTAGCGAACTATAAGATCATCATTGAGCCAGTTGTTGAAAATGGGGTAGTGGAATATGTTTTTGCCATGACCGCTCTTCAGCCGGTCGATGAAGCGATATCTGTCACCTGGCAGTTTTATCCTTACTTTTTAGGCTTTGCCGTTCTGTGCGTTATGCTCTTGGCCTTTATTTTCTCCAGGCACCTGGCGAAACCGCTGATTTCCATAAACCGGATCACAGGGAAAATAGCAAAGATGGATTTTACCGAAAAACTGCCGGTTCGCTCCAAGGATGAAATCGGAGAGCTATCCCGAAATATTAACTACCTTTCCAGCCAGATGGAGACCTATATCGGACAGCTTAAGCAAGAACTCGATAACGAGAAAAGACTGGAAACGACGCGAAAGGAGTTTATTGCGGGGGTTTCTCATGAGCTGAAAACGCCGCTTGCCGTTTTGAAAAGCTGCCTCTCTATCCTGAAAGATGGGATTGCCTCTGAAAAACGGGACCATTATTTTCAGGCCATTGAGGACGAAATACAGCGGATGGACGCGCTGGTTGTCAATATGCTGGATCTGGCCAAGTTTGCCTCCGGCACCTATAAGCCCGAAATAGCGCCTTTTGAAATAGACCTGGCGATCGAGGAAGTATGCGCTTCACTGGCGGGGCAAATCAAGGAGAAAAATGTAACGCTCACGCAAAGGTTTTCTCCTTACATGGTTATTGGGCATAGGGGGCTCATTATCCGCGTTATGACGAATTTTCTTACGAATGCCATCCGGCATACAGAGAATGGACATACAATTTCCATCGAGGTACAACGCAAAGGAGATACGGCAGAAATCAGCGTAGAAAATCAAGGCAGTCCAATAGCGGAGGAAGATAGGAAAAAGATATGGGACCAGTTCTATATTGTTGAGTCACGGACATCCAAATCAAGTACGGGTCTGGGCCTTTCCATCTCCAAGGCTATATTGGAGCTTCACCATGCTGATTATGGCGTGGAAAATACTGAGGATGGTGTCAGCTTTTTCTTTGCCCTCCCGCTCCAGCCCTAAGAATCTGATAAGCAAAAACAGCTGTGAAAGGGGCTTCACAGCTGTTTTTGTAATTGAAAAAATTGTATCTGAACTTTATCTCATCTGCACCTCATCTGCACCTTTCAGTTGTAATATCCGCCTATCAACGAAAGAAAAGAGAGGCGTATATGAAAAAACTAGTAATGTGTTTTCTAGTGAGTATGTGTATTCTAGGTATCGCTGCCTGCGGGAATGAGACCAGCGAGAAAGACGTGACCGCGCAGTTCAAGAACAGCGTCTTTCTCGGAGATTCTATTACCGAAGGCTTTACCAAAAATGAAATTCTGCCCAAGGAATGTGTCATAGCCGGGGCGGGAGCCACGGCCGGCTTTACGTATGATGAAATTGGAGGTTTGGCCGCAAAGAAACCGGATCACGTTTTTATTATGCTGGGCTCAGACGACATGCTCTGGCCAAAGGGTGACCCCAAGGTGCTCTTCGAACATGATATGACAAAGCTGATTAACAAGATAAAGGAAGAAGTGCCCAATACAAAAATCTACCTTGAATCCATAACTCCTGTCACACAGGAGGCATTAAAAGAAGAGCCACGCTATAAAAATATAGATGACTACAACAAGCTCTTACAAGAGCTGGCTGATAAGTTGTCGGTTAATTATGTGGACATAGGCGCAGTGGCAAAGAAACACCCAGATTTATTTGCTGAAGATGGCATCCATTTCAAGAAAGAATTTTATCCATTGTGGCTGGAGGAACTATCAAAATCATTGTAGCGGAGGGCATATGGTTTTCAGCAGTTTGTTTTTCACATTCGCTTTTTTGCCGATCACGCTAATTTTGTATTACACGTTGGGAAAGCGCTTGAGGAATATTGTTCTGCTTGTCGTGAGTCTGATTTTTTACGCCTGGGGAGAGCCCGTCTATATATTGCTGATGTGCGCTTCCATTATCGTAAATTACTTTCTGGGAATTCTTTTGGGGAAAGCGGCTACCGCAAGAGGCCGAACACTTTTCTTCATCTTCAGCCTGCTGTTCAATGTGGGCTGCCTGGCTTATTTTAAATATGCTGGCATGCTCATCAAGACTGTTGAAGCACTGAGCGGCGTGCACTTGCTTGCCGCTGCTCCAGCGCTCCCCCTGGGCATTTCGTTTTACACGTTTCACATTCTGTCTTATGTGATTGACGTCTATAGGGGGAAAATCAGGCCGCAGAAAAGCCTGGTTCTCTTCGCCCTCTATATTTCGATGTTTCCGCAGTTGGTAGCCGGGCCGATTGTGAAGTATGCAGACATCGAAGCGCAGCTGACCGACAGGAGCATAACCTTCCAGAAGTTTCATTCTGGGATGAACCGCTTCCTGTGTGGTTTGGCGAAAAAAGTGCTACTTGCCAACACTATCGGCCTGCTCTGGTCAGAAGTCAAAGCTCTGCCCGGTGCAGAGCTTTCAGTCCTCATGGCGTGGATCGGCATTGTTGCCTTTACCTTGCAGATTTATTTCGATTTCAGCGGGTATTCGGACATGGCGATTGGCCTGGGAAAAATGCTTGGCTTCCGTTTCAAGGAAAACTTCCGCTACCCCTATATTTCGCAAAGCGTCTCGGAGTTCTGGCGCAGATGGCATATCTCCCTGGGATCCTGGTTCAGGGATTACGTCTACATTCCTCTTGGTGGGAACCGCGCCGGGACACGAAGAACGATCCTGAACCTGTTCGTTGTCTGGTTCCTCACAGGACTGTGGCATGGGGCAAGCTGGAATTTTGTCTTCTGGGGGCTGTATTTCGGCGTGTTGATCATGCTAGAAAAAGTGTTTTTAGAGAAACAGCTTAAACGATGGCCGCAGGCTGTCCGACATATATACTTGCTGCTGTGCGTGGTGATCGGATGGGTGTTTTTTGACTTTCCCAATCTGGGGGATGCGCTGCGCTTTCTGGGCACCATGTTTGGCCTGGGCGGTGCGGTGTTCATCAATGCCCAAACAATCGCAAAGCTTGAAGCGTATTCCCTCCTCCTGTTTATCTGTGTCATCGCTGCCACGCCCTGGCCAAAAATTCTAGGGCTGTCCTTGAGGAACAAAGTTTATCGTGCCAGTTATAAGACAGGCGTAGTTGTCTATTATTGCGTGCTTATGTTTTTTTCAACGGCGTATCTGGTTGGTTCGACCTTTAACCCATTTATCTATTTTCGGTTTTAGCCTGGAGGCCGATATGCGAGTGAAGATCAAAAAACTTTCAGTTTTCAGGAATATCGTGTCTATTCTACCGCTTGTATTTATATTTACCATATTACTATTATATCTCACCTTTCCGGCAAAAACGTATTCCAAAGAGGAACGGCGATATTTGGAACAATGGCCCACTTTTCATGTCGGGAGAGTGTTAGATGGCAGCTATGAAACGAAAATGGAGTCATATTTTTCAGATCAGTTTCCGTTTCGCAGCTTTTGGATTCATGTCTCCACTGAGTTGCAAGCCTGGCTTGGCCATCGCTCAGCGGAAACGACGCAACACCACGCCCGCATTACCCCCCGGCTGCAAGGTATTTCTCTCGAAACGTGCGAACCATCTAGGTACTGATCGACCGCGCAGCCATTGCCCAACTGTCAATGCCGACTGGTACGAGCCTGGGAAGAGACAAAGATGACTCGTTTGACGTTTCTACATTGGCAGAGAGATTCGGATGAGCTAGAATACGTTTAGGCGGCTTGCCCTCATAGAGCGATTGCCGTCAAAAACAAAGATGGGACGCGTTAGAAGAACATGGTACAGATAAAAGACGCGTTGCTTCTGTCTCGGGCATTTTTTCCCGTAAGGCAAGCACGGTTGCCCAAGAAGCTCTGGGCAAAACGTTAGTACGCGTCACGGCTGATGGACTTTTGGTAGCCCGAATCGTGGAAACAGAAGCTTATCTCGGTGAACACGATCCGGCAGCTCACGCAAGCTTTGGTCGCACTAAACGCACGCAGGTCTTGTATGGGGAGCCTGGGCATGCCTATGTCTATCAGCTCCACGGACATCATTGTCTCAATTTTGTCGCTGAACCTCTTGGCTCGCCAGGGTGTGTGTTAATCCGTGCTGTGGAGCCTCTGGCAGGAATTGAGGCCATGCGCCAGCTCCGTAGGAAAAATGACCTTGAATTGATCAACCTGAGCAATGGTCCTGGCAAATTGTGCCAGGCCATGGCTATCGATATGACCATGTATGGAATCGATCTCGTTGCGCCCACGTCTTCCCTCCAAGTGTGGGAGCCGTTGGAGGAACAAGAACGAGAGATAGAGATCAGTCGCCGAAGAGGCATTACGAAGGCCACAGACTGGGAACTACGGTTTACGCTCAAAGGGAATCCGTACGTTTCCAGATAAGCTTTGTCCCAAGGCCCCTCTGCTATTTGCGTGTTCTTTGCCAATCTAGAAAGAAGAGTGCTCTTCCAACATCTCAACTTTCCGGATAGACGCTTGTGCCAAAGGGGCCTTATTCTGTCTCACGCTGAAGTCAAATACCCAGTTTCATGAACATTAAAGTAATGGTACAGCCATCTGGTTTGCGCAACAAACCAGTCCTTAACAAGAACGAGTTAGTACTTTATACTCTAGATGTACCATACAAATGCAAAGGAAAGGATATCCTTTGCACAGTATTAAAGGCGCTTCATAGGAAAACCATCTTCTAAGAAGAAAGGATTCATGATGGTTAATCTTGTACGCATTCGCTATGTAACTTCTCACTTCCATTTACTCCAGGGATTAACTATAGTTCCATGGGGCATCTACTATCTACTAGGAGCTGCTTTCGCGCTCTGTTGGACATCCCCAGATATAGTACTCCCCCTGGCGATGCTATTCGGTGGCTTTTTTCTGGCCGGCAGTGCGCATCTACTTATTGCTAACTACTACAGAAAAACTCTTGGCACTGTAGATAATCCAGGATTAAGAAAAGGGAGATCCATCGAAGCAGCGACGAAAAATAAACTCTTCGGGCTTTGGACGGCTTTTGTTATACTGACAGCCTTAGTTGAGTTGCTTGCGATTAAGGAAGCTCCTGTTTTTGATCCACACTACGCCTCTATGTTCCTTTTGAAGCTCACTCTCACTATTGCCCTGGGATTGCTCTGTCTCACGCTCGGACTTCATGAATACATCAAGGAAGGTTATGGCTATGTCCCTACCTGGCCGCTCGTCGCTTACTTGTTCTGTACCTTTGAACCGCCTGCCTTTTTACGTGCTGGTGCGACTATCACCATCGCTAATATAATCATTGGGGCAATCTTTATTATTGCAGGTCTCTATAATCATTGCTTGCTTACCGGTACATTTCAGCGCCAGGCTGAGATACGGGAATAAGGGAGCATTGACATGACGTACATCTTCGAGGAAATAGTGGGGCTTAGCCGTCTCATCCATGAGCCCGCTCGTTTGGCAATCATGACGGCGCTCTCAGTTTGTGAGAGTGCCGACTTCCTCTACCTTCAGCGCCTCACTGGCCTCAGCAAGGGCAACTTGTCAGGCCATATCAGTAAGCTGGAGGAGGCTGGTCTCCTCTCTGTCAAAAAAGAATTTATTGGCAAGAATCCAAATACGCATGTAAGCATAAGCGATCTGGGGCACTCAGCTATCGAGCAGCACTGGCAAAAGCTTGCTGAGCTCCGCCACACCACCAAAACATGGAGGCCTATAGAGTGACTGCTTGCTATCTGGTCTACTCTGCCTTGAGCAAATACATCGGAGCAGAAAGCGGTATCAGGGAAACCTTACAAACTCAACCAGGCAGAGCGCTGGCCAGTTGTTTGCAAACATAACGCGCTAGATCACCGTCAGAAATCCAGGATAGCAGGATAGAGCGTCAGTTCAGACCACGAGGCGAGCAGATAATACTGATCTGCCCGCCTCTCACCTCAATCCCAATCTCCAATCTCCTCCGTTGGTCTTCCACCAAAGTATGTAGCCACCCACCTACCATCGCAGCTACTTGGCCACTCAGGCTTCGCCCGTCCCGCTACTCTTACCTGCTCCATAGATCATATCAGTTAGATCCTTGCGGGAGCGCTCCAAAAAGTCACGCAGCTGCGCCTGACGTTCAGGATTACCAGCAGCGCTTCGGCTAGCGATCATAAAGAGCCGCGCCACTTCCGCCGCTGTGCTGCGCAAAGCCTGCTGTTCAGGAGCGAACCAGCCTCGGCCTTGCTCCCATTGGCCGCCACCAGGACCATACCACCAGGGAGGAGGACCCCACGGACCACCACCAAAGAACGCTCGTGCAAAACGTCTGCCAAACATTGTTATTCATCTCCTTTCTCTAGTGACGAATAAGCGATATATCGCTTACATGACTTATACGATATATCGCTCTCATAGTTGCAGCATTGTAGACGAAAGAATCGGCATTTTACTGATATCAGCCCAATCTCCTGCCTAAGTTCCATGTTATGGAATTTTCAGCCCAATTCATAGCAGCACGCTAAAAGAAAGCACTATCTGACCCTTTTAGTTAAGCATGGTGTAATGGCCTTATAAAATCTCTGCAGGAAGGCGCCGGAATATTTACATTATGATAGCGAAGATATATACTTATAGAGTAGCAAGCTATTTACATTCTTTTATCTCCTTTGTCGCTCCAGAGACTTATTAGTTGCCTACCTTGAGATTTAGAACAGGAAGGTGATACGTATGCCCAACAAGAGACAGCCCTTCTTTCGTAGTTCTCGCCTGATTTCCATAGTTACCTGTGCAGTATTATTTATTCTTACTGGAGCGCTACAAGCATGTGGCGGCAGCACAAATGCTACAAGTAATAGTGGCACCACTATAACCATCGCCTACGGCCAATATGGACCGCCGCCATACTATGAGCAGCAATGGCTTGATGAGGTTAACAAGCAATTCGAAGCCGCTCATCCCTCAGTAAAGGTCAAGCTGCTTCCGATTATTGCTGACGAAACTGGCTACTATACCAAGTTGGCTTTGATGATGCGCTCTAGCAATCCTCCAGATATCGTCCATGAAGATTCTTTCCTGATTAGTTCGGATGTAAATGCCGGCTATCTGCTTCCTCTAGACAACTACCTCAATTCCTGGCCAGAATATAAGCAGCAATGGACACCCAGCATGCAGCAAATGACGACGTTCAATGATCATAATTATGCCATTATGACGAGTACAGACGTGCGGTGCATCTGGTATAACAAAAATATTTTTCAGAAGGCTAATCTGCCTTCTACCTGGCAGCCCAATAACTGGGCCGATATTATCTCGGCAGCTCGCGCGATCAAAGCCAAAGAGCCCGATGTGATCCCAATGAACCTCTATTCCGGTGTCCCGCTTGGTGAGGCTGCATCGATGCAAGGCTTCGAGATGTTGCTTTATGGCACAAATAACCCTCTTTACAACTATTCGACGAAGAAATGGGTAGTCTCAAGTCCGGGATTTAAAGATGCCCTCAACTTCGTCAAAACTGTTTACAACCCTGCCGACCTCCTCGGCCCTACCAATGATATCGAGTTGATGCCCAACGCTAATAATGTTGTACCTCAACAGCTGATTCCTGAAAGCAAATTGGGCATAGATATCGATGGCTGCTGGATCGCCAGAAACTGGCAGCCAAAAGGGACGACTCCCTGGCCAGAATGGAAAGATGTCATGGGTACGGCAAAAATGCCCACTGAGTTTGGTCAGGACCCCAAATACGTCACGCTTTCAGGCGGCTGGTCCTATGCCATTGGGGCCCATTCCCCTAACAAAGATCTGGCTTTCGAGTGGCTCAAACTTGCCCATGGCAAGGATTTATTGACCAAACATACAGTCCTGATCGGTGGAACCTCTCCACGCAAGGATTCGGTGGATAACCCGTCCTATAAAAACATCCCTATGTCTGCCTTCTCTACAAGCCTGCTGGAATATACTCATTTTCGTCCTGGCTTCCCGGCTTATCCAAAAATCTCTCAGGAGATCGGCAAGGCTATGCAACAGGTAATGCAAGGGCAATCGCCTACAGATGCCATGAATGCCTTCTCTCAGGCAGCTACGGCTATTGCCGGCCCGGATAACGTCGAACAGAAGTCATAAGACCTATCTTTCAGCAATTCAATGGGGCACGCTGTTCACAAGTCCCAGCACTCAAGGCGGACAGTGTGTCCCTGCTTTTCTCCCTGGAAAGAGGCATATACATGCAAATAAAGATGAGGGCGGAGGATAGCGCAGCAATTTCAGCCATCCCCAGGAGACACCAGCGTGGAAAACCACGTGTGAGCCTGCTCTTTATGGCTCCCGCGTTCCTGATCATAGCTATTTTCTTGCTCGGCCCTGCTCTCTGGGCCCTTTATGTCTCCTTTACCAATATGGCGCTTACCGGCGTTGGCACTGTGCAATGGGTTGGGCTGCAAAACTTTATCCATATTCTTCACGATTCTGGTTTCTTCAATGCGCTCAGCGTCTCTTTGCTCTATCTAGCCTTCTCCGCCCTGTTGGGACAGGCCTTATTGGGCCTCTTGCTTGCTCTGCTGATGCGCCAGCGCAATCGCATCTACAAGAGTGTTCTGGGAGCCATCATCATCTTCGCCTGGGTTATTCCTGATGTCGTGGCTGGCTTTATCTGGAGTGCCTATCTAGCCGGAGGACCACATAGCATTCTAGCTCCCGGGCTCCTCAATATGCTTATGGCCTCACTCCATCTGCCAAAACATGCCTGGCTGCAGGAATATCCTCTGGTTATGATTGTTATCGCGCACATCTGGCGAGGTACAGCCTTCTCTATGTTGCTCTATGCCTCAGCTTTAGAAGGCATCCCAGCCGAGCTATTAGAAGCTGCCTCTATCGATGGCGCTGGTATGGCAACACGTCTCTATTATGTGACGCTGCCTCTGATTAAGGGTGCAATAGCAACTGACTTACTCCTCATTACGCTCTCCACACTCTCTGATTTCTCACTAGTATTTGTGCTGACTGGTGGCAACGATCCACACACCCAGCTGCTGGCTATCTACCAGTATCAGCAGGCTTTTCAGTTCTTTCAGATAGGTTATGGCAGTGCAATTGCGCTCCTGATCATCGTCGTCGGGGCCATGCTAGCCTTGCTCTATATCCGTATTTTACGCATTGAGCTATAGCAAGTTCCTGTTCTGCTATTTTCATTTCAATTGAGGAGATATTTATGGTTATCCGTCGTGCCTCTGGCTCTACCTTGATCTATATAGTGTTAACACTGCTTGGCCTCTTTTTCCTGATGCCCATGATCTGGCTCGTGCTGGCTAGCATTACGCCTCATGCTACCCTGGAGGTCCAATTTCCTACACATCCTGCGCTTACCAATTTCATTACCATTATCGGCGATGGATTGGTAGCCAGACCTTTTATGAATAGTTTTATCCTATCTATAAGCACTATGTTCCTGGTAATTATCCTCTCTGGTCTTGCCGCTTATCCACTTTCGCGTCGCCAATTTCGCTTGAAAGCATATGTGATGTACTGCATACTCTTTGCAAGTGCGCTTCCAGTGCTGGCGCTAGTCACACCCCTCTATGCAATGTACAATACGCTCAGATTGACAGATACTATGCAGGGCTGCGTTCTCTTCTTTACTGCCAGTTCCTTGCCGTTTAGTATCTGGTTGATGAAGAACTTTCTTGATGGGGTGCCGATAGAATTGGAAGAGGCAGCCTGGATCGATGGTGCCTCTATGCTGGCTTCATTCAGGCATATCATGTTGCCGCTGGCTGCTCCTGGAGTTGCCGTTGTGGGAGTCTGGAGTTTTATCGGCGCCTGGGCTAATTTCTTTATCCCGCTCATCATCCTGCAAAGTCAGGATTTATTTCCCGCTTCAATTCATATCTATAACTTTTTTGGCTCCTATGGTGAGGTAGACTACGGCCAGCTCACTGCTTATGCAATACTCTATGCCCTTCCCTGCGTAATCCTCTATACGCTTGTATCGCGCTTCTTTGTGAAGGGTATGAGCGGAGGACTTAAAGGCTAATGAGCTTTCTTTTTTCTGGACCAATTCCAATTTAGCAATTATGCTATACCTCTAAAGAGGAGGTTTACATGTCGACTTTACGCGTAATGACTTTTAATATCCGTGGAGCTTATCACGATGATGGCGTGAATAGATGGGAACAACGTGCGGGACTTAACGTCGAGACTATTTTGCGTCATACTCCTGACTTGATTGGCTTTCAAGAGTTGCAACACGGCAATCTCGAAGTCTATCAGAAGCGCCTCACTGAGTATGCGTATGCGCTGGGACCACGAGCGTTTAACGAGGAGCCACATGAATACAATGCCATTTTCTGGAAGCCTTCGCGCCTGACCATGCTTGCTCAAGGAGGTTTCTGGCTTAGTGAGACGCCAGAAGAATATAGCAGTAGTTGGAACGCAGGATGCGTACGCGTGGCTCACTGGGAAAGCTTTCATCTGCTAGATGCCAACATTAAACTGCTCCATATCAATACCCATCTAGATCATGCAAGTGAACAAGCACGCGTAGAAGGAGCCAGATTGATCTTACAACGTTTACCTTTACTTTGCCATGAACAGGAACCTGTCATCCTTACAGGAGATTTTAACTGTGAGCCAGCTTCACCTCCCTACAGTCTTTTCTTAGAAGGAGGCTTCGTGGATACGTATCAATCTGCTGACAATAAACACTCCAATACATTTCATGACTTTGGGCGAATTACACCTGTTACCGGGGATCTTGTGGAGAAGAACACGATGCGCATTGATTGGATCTTGCAGCGCGATCGAAAGAACATATTTACCCCATCTTCATGCACCATTATTCACGATGCTCGATTGCCTCTCTATCCTAGTGACCACTACCCCCTTATAACTGATTTTATTGTGAGACCCAGAGGCTAAAGCATCTGCCTCTTTTGCCGATGCCACAGGCACTCTTCAGTTCAAACTCCACTGATCAGGTAGCCTGGTAAGATGAGCGGCCTACGATCCATCCATAATTCGCAAGCCTGCCCAATTATATAAGGAAGGCCGCAATCTTTTCGGTAGAAGCCTGGAGCACGTCTATTTATATTGAGCAGGACGACTTAAGGTGCGCAAGCATGTCCAACAGACGTCCCAGCCCTTGCTGTAAGCAGTTGGCAAATCTTTATGGGGCTCCTTCGCCCAATTTTGCTAGGAGGAAACCGTCTGCAGCAAGGCATGCTCATGTGCCCAGGACAGAGCAGTTTGGACAAACAATGTTGTTCCTCTTAAAGCCGTTTGCTGCGCTTTGACGGCAAGTCCAATTTTCAATGGCTGTGGTGGATCAAGGGGAAGAGCAACCACACCTTCTAGCTTTTTCGGTAACATTGTACGTGGCACCAGTGTAATGCCAAGTCCCTCACGAACCATGGCCAGAATCGTGGCACTATCGCTGGCCTGGTAACGAATGGATGGCTTATCCTTGTTCAGCTCGAAGCCGAACCTCTTCATAAGCCGAAACATACACTGCGTCTTTTCCATGATAAAGCCTTCTTCGTACAGTTCATCAAGCGTTACGGCAGCTCTATCATACAATCGATGCCCATAAGGAACAAGCACGTTCATCTCGTCGGTTGTAATCAATGTACTTTCAACACCCCTGGCTGGCAGGACGACAAATCCAATGTCAATGATGCTCTGTTCAATCCACTCTCCTACCTCGTGCATCGCCCCTTCAAAAAGTACAACTTCTATGTCGGGATATGCAGTGCGAAAACTTGTCAAGACGCCGGCCAGCAAAGCTGGCGAAACGATGGATTCAATACTGCCCAGGCGCAATTTCCCTACGTTCAAGCCACGCGCAGCCCTGGCTTCTTGCTCGATGGCCGCCTCTGAAGCCAGTAACGCTCGCACATGAGGGATAATCTTCTGCCCTGCATTGCTAATGGCAACAACACCCTTCCGATTGCGCTCAAGGAGGGTTACGCCCAGTTCGCTTTCGAGGGCTGCCAGCGCATGGCTCACCGCTGATTGTGTTAGATCAACCGCATAGGCAGCCTCGGTAAAACTTCCGGTCTCGGCCAGGGCAACGAAACATTGAAGCTGGGAAAAATTCATATGCATATCCTTCATAAGCTTATAATGAAGATGATTTACTCTCATTATACCTGACAGCTTATACTCCTGGCAAATCTAAAAATAAGGAAGGGAACGGCTTTTACCGCTCATCTGATCTTTGTCTGGCCAGCGTATCAATAACCAGATTCATAAATTGTCTGGCCGCCAGGGTAAGCGTGCCGGCGCGCCGATAGATCAGCGCAAAGACAAATGTATCGCTTACGTCGGTAACGGGCAAGAGCATGAGATCTGCTGGCAATTGAAGTGGCCAGAGCAGAGCTGGCGGCAACAGAGTTACTCCACAGCCGCTCCTTACCAGTTCCCTTAGCCCTTCGGCAGTACCTATCTCGATGACTGGCTGCACGTCTAATTTACGCTGTTCAAAGATGTGATCAAGAGCTTTACGCAGCCGGGCCGCTTTATCCAACAATAGAAGTGGCTGGCTTATTACCTGCTCCAGGATGCATGCACTCTCGCGCGCCAACGGGTGATGCACCGAGACAAGAAGGTGTAATGGCTGACGAAATAACTCCTTCACCGCTACAAGCTCTGAATGCACCACTGGATCAAAGATAAAACCCAGATCGACTTCACTACGCTCTACTAGCCCCACAACCTCATCACTATGCCGCACCTCAACGTTGAGCCGTACGGTGGGGTGGAGCTCTCGAAACGTGGTCAGTAAGGGGGGCAGGAACGAGGCAGAGAGTGAATAGTTACAACCGATATGGACGGTTCCACTCTGCCCCTCCTGCAAGCGAGCCATCTCCTGTTGCCCTAGCTGCAACTCCTCAAGAATATTTCGAGCATATGTCACAAAGGTTTGCCCGGCTGACGTCAGCACTACATGCTGTTTGACCCGGGTAAACAGCAGGACACCCAACTCTGCCTCCAACGCGGCCACCTGCCTGCTCAAGGCTGGCTGCGTAACCAGGCAGAGCGTAGCCGCCTTACGAAAGCTCTGTGTATGGGCGGCAGCAAGAAAATAGGTAAGCTGACGAAGCTCCATTGATCTGCTCTTCCCTCCAGGTGATGCTTTTCAGTTATCATACCTCATACAAATAAGCATTGGACAGCGTAAGGGCCTTTCATTATACTGTTTTATAGAGAGATATTTCTCTTGAGAGATAGTCGTCTTTCACCATCCTGCTTATGCCACTTCTGCAATGTCCGTAGGTGCACACAGCGAGAGAAAGGACACTCATACCATGGCAGCACGTCCTCGTACCCTGTTTGAAAAAATCTGGGAAGCCCATATTATCAAGGAAGAGCCTGGACAAGGTACAGTATTGTACATCGACCGTCACCTTCTGAATGAAGGAACCTCTCCACAAGCCTTTACTTCTCTTAAATCAGTGGGACGCCGCCTCCGTCGACCGGATGCTACATTTGCAATGATCGATCATAGCGTTCCTTCAACACCGGTCGGTAGCTATGGAAAACGCAGTAAGGTGCCAATTCTCAATTCGGGCAATGCGGCACAGGTCACGACAATGGAACATAATGCAGCAGATTTTGGCATTCACCTCTTTGATATCGACGACCCGCGCAATGGTATTGTTCATGTGGCCGCACCCGAACAGGGTATCACGCTACCCGGCATGACGATTGTCTGCGGCGATAGCCATACCTCCACACATGGCGCCTTTGGGGCCCTGGCCTTTGGTATAGGAACCAGTGAAGTCGAACATGTATTTGCTAGCCAGTGCCTTGTGCAAAGCCGCCCAAAGACAATGGAAATACGTGTAGAAGGTACGCTACCCAGGGGCTGCTACGCCAAGGATCTTGCACTCTTCATCATTGGTCAGATCGGAGCAGCAGCAGGCACCGGCCATTGCGTTGAATTTACGGGTCCAGCCATCCAGGCACTCTCTATGGAGGGCCGTATGACTCTTTGCAATATGTCCATTGAATGTGGGGCACGTGCAGGTATGGTTGCTCCCGACGAAACGACTTTCGCTTATTTACAAGGGCGCCCTCTAGCCCCTAGAGATGAGGCCTGGGAGCAGGGGTTAGCCTTCTGGCGGGCCTTGCGCACTGACGAGGGGGCTGTCTACGATAAAGTCGCGGTTGTGAACGTCGACGATATGGAGCCGCAAGTAACCTGGGGCACCTCGCCGGCCATGGTTACATCCGTCCAAGGAGTGGTGCCAGATCCCGCGAGCTTTTCTGAGCCAGCAAGGCAGGCCGGAGCACGGCGCGCGCTCGAATATATGGGCTTACAGCCCGGTACCCGTATGCAGGACATCACACTTGACCGTATCTTTATCGGTAGCTGCACAAATAGCCGTATCGAGGATTTACGTGTCGTCGCTTCTGTTGTACGTGGTAAGCATGTGCATCCAGATGTACAGGCCTGGATTGTGCCTGGTAGCGGTCTGGTAAAATTGCAGGCAGAAAAGGAAGGGCTTGACCAGATTTTTAAGGCGGCTGGCTTCGATTGGCGCGAGCCAGGCTGCAGTATGTGCGTAGGCATGAATGGCGATTATCTGGCTCCCGGTGAACGCTGCGCTAGCACGACTAATCGCAACTTTGAGGGCCGTCAAGGGAAAGGCGGACGCACCCACCTGGTTAGCCCGGCGATGGCCGCTGCTGCGGCAATTGCTGGACATTTTGTCGATATCCGCGTGTGGCAATAATATACCCTGTAAGGAGTTGAGTATGCAGCCTTTCACTACAGTACATGGCAAGGTAATGCCGCTTGACCGGGCTAATGTGGATACCGATGCGGTAATTCCTGTCGAATATCTCAAGGTAGTTTCGCGCACAGGTTTTGCTGATGGCCTCTTCGCTTACTGGCGCTACCTGAATAGCAACCGCGAGCCCAATCCCGATTTTGTGATGAATAAGCCGCGCTACCAGGGCGTCTCAATCTTGCTGACCCGCGAAAACTTTGGCTGTGGTTCATCACGCGAGATGGCTCCCTGGGCTCTCTACGAATATGGTTTTCGCGTGATTATTGCCCCTTCGTTCGCCGATATATTCTATAACAACTGCTTGAATATTGGTTTACTCCCTGTTACTTTGGATAAAGAGACGGTGCAGGAGCTATTTGACGCTGTTGAGGTCCAGCAGAGTTACTCCCTCACCGCCGACCTGGCCTCCCAAACTGTGACAACACCGGATGGCCGCTCGCTCTCTTTCTCTATCGATCCATTTAGAAAGCAAGCTTTGCTGCAAGGCCTGGATGCTATAGGCCGCACACTACAGCTTGAGGACAAAATCGCCTCCTATGAGGCCCAACGCCGTCAAGAAGTACCCTTCTTCTTCGACCCCGTTCCAGAACCTAAACTTTAGAGTCTGTTAGGGGCTCCATAAAAAAACGATGGTAAAATGGTTGCATGACGACCAGAAAACCATATCCTTCTGATGTGACGGAGGATGAATGGGCCTTCGTGGCCCCGTATCTGAGCTTTTTGCCCCAAGATGGCGGGCAACGACGCAAGGAACTGAGAGAAGTGTTCAACGGCTTGCGCTAGATGGTGCGCACCGGAGCAAGTTGGCGCATGATGCCGCATGACTTGCCGCCCTGGTGGATTGTGTATCAGCAAACGCAGCACTGGCTGCAAGCCGGCTGTTTTGAAGCTATGGAAGCGCTGAGCACCTGCTCTTCGAGACGCTGCTTGATGTGTGTAAGCAACAAGGGTGGTTAAAGGCGCGAGGGTGCCAGCGCACCATTCCACTCATGAGTTGGCGAAGATCCCAGCGATCAATCGGCTCAGGTGCGTGGGAAAGGCCATACGCTTTGCGCCGGGCAGTCTGGCTGTGGTAGCCCCCGCGTGGCTTCTCTGCCGCAGTGATGCCTGCTGGGTCGAATGCTACGGCCACCGCATTGAGGAAAGCCGTCTGCCCACATCAGAAGGGGATCGCCTCGTCTTGGCCCACCAGAGTTGTTGATACATCGTATTTCTCTTGAGAGATTATGATAAGGAGCTTATAAAGAAAACATTTGTCCGATTTATGCGACGAGCATAGATAGCGTAAGTAAAATTAAGTTGTATTAAAACAATTTGTCATAAATCTGTATGCTTGTTGCCAGGAGAGAAAATTATAGTAATAGAAGCAATAGGGAAATTTAGGGGAGAAACGTCAAAGGACTAGCAAGTAAGCTCAATGCATCCTTTGAACCCGCGTGCTATAATACTACAGGCATTGCTTTTCGGCTCCTGGCTCCTTACCATCGCCGCTGCGCATGACCCCTGGATAAGTCCAACCAGTGTCAATACGATGTGGTCAACCTTGCTTATGACGCTATTGCTTTCTACATCCTCAAGACGGATCGTAAAAGGTAGCTGACGACCTGACACTGCTCTTTTATTATACTCACGAAACCAAAGGCGTTATGTGAGTTGGCATTAGGGACATACTAAAATTATGGATATAGTCTTTATTGATACGCCAGACACAAGCGATATTACTGGTTTGGAATCTGTTGTACGGCATCGTGAGCAACTCCTGTCAACCTTGCTCCAGGCTTCACATAAAGCCTCTTCATTACATCAAAACGTTCTCGCTAGTCTCACCCTTCCCATAGCAGCAGAAGATCCACTACTCATTTTCAAGACGTTCAAGCAGGGCAGCGCGGATGAGATTTTCTTCTGGGCACACCCTGAGGAACAAAGTGCCTTTGTTGGTGTTGGCGCGGCGATAACTATAGAGGCTACTGGCCTTACTCGTTGCGCGAGCGCCGCTGCTCAATGGCATGCCATTCAAGAGCATGCTGTAATTACCGCCTCATCTATTCACCTGGGAGGCCCGATGCTCTTTGGCGGTTTCTCATTCGATCCCTTGCTCCCATCACAGCAACTCTGGCAAGACTTTCCAGACGCGCTCTTGATCTTGCCCCTGCTCCATTATCACTACAGCGGCACGCGCGCCGCGCTCACTATCAACCAGCCTGTCAATGAGGGCGACGACATCGCACGACTCGCCGATGAGATCAGCGCGCGCATACGATCGCTGCATGAAGCTATAGAGGCAGAGAACGGAGCAGGAACGGTACAAGACAAGGCCTCTCTTCAACTCTCCATCCAGAACCTTCTGCCAGAGTCTGCGTGGAAGAGCAAAGTAGCGGACGCTGTAAAAATGATACAGAGCGGTGCATTTGAAAAAGTTGTGCTGGCCCGCGGTGTACGCGTCGTCAACACAGCTGAGGAAGCATTTGACATCGGTGCAGTCCTCCCGCAACTCTATAAGACCTATCCGTCAGCCCACATCTTTGCCTTTCAGCGCGGTCAACGCACCTTCGTTGGTGCCACACCTGAACCACTCATTGAAGCCCATAATAAACAGTTGCGGACGATGCCTCTTGCAGGCTCGGCTCCACGAGGAGAAACCGAAGCCGAAGATAGGCGTCTCGGCACGGAGCTTCTACATAGTGCGAAGAACAAGGTCGAGCATGAGATTGTCGTAGTCACTATACAAAAAGTGCTGGCCTCTCTCTGTTCCACAGTACGCGTAGAAGACACTCCGCACCTGCTCCGACTCAAGAATATACAACATCTGGCCACAACCATCGTAGGAGATTTGCTTCCCGGCCACTCACTACTTGAAGCCCTGCAAGATCTGGCCCCAACGCCGGCCGTGGGAGGTTTTCCCAGAAAGCCCGCACTCGAATTTATCCGTAAGCAGGAAGGGCTAGAGCGTGGCTGGTATTCCGGTAGCATTGGCTGGCTTGATATGCAAGGCAATGGTGAGTTTGCTCTCGCGCTACGTTCCGCACTCATTGAAGGCAATCAAGCTATACTCTTCGCCGGTGGCGGTATTGTCGCAGATTCGCATCCCGAAAGCGAATACTCCGAGACTTGTTGGAAGCTCCAGGTTATGCTTCGTGGATTACGTGGCAAGGATTGAGAGGGAAGGATCTCAACAGGCATGACTGGGGGCGCTAGACGTTGCCAACCCCACATACATCTATGTAGGCGCGTTCTTTGACGAGTTACAGCACGCTGGATGTCGCACGTGGTTATCTGCCCGGGATCGCGCTCGACCCCTCTGGCAATGACCACCGCTGCGCCCCCAGCTACGTTTCTGGATGCACATGGACGAGAGATCAGTTGCCTTCTTCGCTCTGGGATTCTCCAAACAGCTCCACCAGACGGTCGCGCTGCTCTGCATCAGGGACCGCGGCCGCGAACTTTCTGCCCGCGATTATCGAGGCGAAACTCATGCATGTGGCGCTGCTGGTTCTAACGGCGGATCGTCCGCACGAATTACGCGATTGTGGAGCTCCCCAAGCCATCAACCAAAACCAGCTCTATGGGACGCATACAAAATGGTTTATGGATGTGGTGCTGCCCAAGCCACCAACGCGACCTTACGCTATATCCGTACCATTGCGCAGCGCGCGCCAATCTCACCAGGGGCGTGCCCGCCGTACCTGTCATCTCAATCTAACTTTTCATGAGCCCTTTACGCCTGAACCATGGCCAGATCAGCCACTACCATCGCTCGCCATGCGCGATGAGATTGCCTGGCAGGGCCGCGTCGAGAATGCTCCTTACATCAGCGTGCATTTCGCCTCACCTGGCTTCTCAAGCCTTTGCGCGCAATTTCTCAGAAGAAGTGGACTTGGCTTACAATCTCGTTCAACAGTTTGCACAGATGCTATGGACATGCACAGGAAAGAAGCCCGATGACTGGCTCACTCAAGCACAGGCAAGTCAGATCCCCGAATTGCAATGTTTTGTGATTGGGATAGAGCTAGACAAAGCAGCGGTCAAGGCTGGCCTGACCCAGCCTCGGAGCAATGAAGTCATCGAGGGAAAGGTCCACAAACTGAAATTGATCAAAAGGATGGGATATGGTCGTGCATTGCTCCCCTCATTGCGTCAATGTGTGCTTCATGCCTTATAAGGGCGAAAAGATGACATGAATGATCAGTTTCTCGTAAAAAAAGCGAAAAGTATCACCAAAAGTGATCCAGACTCATTTGATGTTCGGATTTACGTTATTCTGAGGAAAAAGTACGTCATACCATATAACTGCGCATCAGTTTTGCAAGAACTAGCACTAGAAGACACTAAATGAATACAAAGCCTTCCGGTAGCTTGACAAAGAAGATGACGTAAGAGCGACGTATCTCCTCCCAAAGAGGCATGTCCTGAATGCGAAAAGTAGATTTGACATGGATTTGATGTAAATGAAGCTATTTCAACCATAGTTATATGGTATGACGTACTATTTCCTCAGAATAACACCGACAGCCTAGCCGTCCTCCTTTGCATCACCGCTGTTCCAGCGCTATGCTTCTTTCACATATACCTCCACCCAAGCATCATACGCTGCTTGTCCTCCAGGGGCACCCGGGATGACGGTGCTGGCAGTGGCAGAGACAATAGGCGCTCCACTAGTGACCCGATTGACGCCACTCCAGCCATCGCGCATCCAGACGACGCCTGCTAAGATCGCATCAGTCACGTGGGCCTTGGCTTCGAATTGACCACGCTGGTTGGCGATGACAATGGAGGTACCGCTCGCTATGTGTCGTTTGTGTGCATCCTGGGGATGTATCCAGAGTTGCGGCTCCCGATTGGCAAGAGCCAGCGTTGGGAGTGCTTGGCCTTCGTCAAAGAAAGCATGAAAGGCGGTAAGTGTACGTCCCTGACAGAAACGCAGGGGATACTTTTCACTGGCTGGCACGGTATAGGATGGCAGTGGAGAGAGACCGGACCGCAAGGCCCGCTCACTCCAGAACTCGATTTTTTGAGAGGGCGTGTCAAAAAGGTGGTCCTGGTAGGCGATGTGCGAGAGACCATTCTTTTGCCAGTATCCTCCACATCGGCGAAGCTCAGCGACGGTTAGCGGTTCGCCGTCAGCTGTCTTTTGCGCAGCCAGCAGGGCATTCACAAAGTCTTCTTCGTTCCACCAGGGAAAGAAGCCCTCCACCGCAAGCTGCTGTGCCAGTTCGCGCAGAATGGTGGTAAGAGAACGACACTCCCCTGCTGGTGCAAGCGCGCGCTCCATCAGGTAGATATGAGTGGCCGTCTCTTTCAGACCAATATCTTCCAACCAAGCGGTCGCTGGCAATACAAGATCAGCACAACGCCGGGAAGTCGCATTCAGAAAGAGATCGTAGGAAACAATCAGCCTGATCCGCTCCAGCCCGCATGCAAGTTCGTTTGTGTCGGCAAAGGAAGAGAGCATGTTGGTACCAAACAAAAATAGCACATCAAGCTGACCGCTAGTTATGGCCTCAGTTATGCTGGCCATATGGCTGGGAATAGCTGCCTTGGCTGGCATTTTGGGGGTGACATCCGCCAATACATCGGCGTAGCCAGTACTCTCTGGTGATGCTCCGTGGCGCTGGCCTAGACCTCCTCCCGCGATGCCCAGTTGTCCGGTCAAAGCTGGCAGACAGGAGATGGCGCGCGAAGGCTCCCACCCGTACTGATGCTTAAACATCGAACTGCCACCTAATACAATCA
Source organism: Ktedonosporobacter rubrisoli (assembly GCF_004208415.1). Lineage (GTDB taxonomy): Bacteria > Chloroflexota > Ktedonobacteria > Ktedonobacterales > Ktedonobacteraceae > Ktedonosporobacter > Ktedonosporobacter rubrisoli. Next base: position 3,635,678 of record NZ_CP035758.1, read on the forward strand.
CTGCAGGAGTCTGCGTGGCATAGCACCGCGCGAGATCACGGATGCGCTCCGGCTCAATGCCAGTGATCGCTGAGGCCCATTGGGGGGTACAGGTCTGAACAGAGGCCGCAAAGGGCATAAAGCCCAGAGTGTGGTGCTCGATGAACGCTCGATCATAGAGTCCTTCCTCCAGAATGACCTGCGCCATGGCGAGCGCGAGCGCGGCATCGCTACCAGGCCGGAGCAGGAGCACGTCGTCAGCGTGGCGCGATGCCTCGGTGCGGCGCGTATCAATCTGGATTACGGAGGCACCTCGTTTGCGTGCCTCAACTAAGCGCGGCGCAAGATCAGGTTGGCTAGCCAGTGTCGCGCCCCAGAGTACAATCGTGCGGGAGTTGGCTGCCATATCCTCTTTCGTATTAGTTTTTACTACCCCGGTCAGTCCTAACCCGTAGCCGCCCATAGCCCAGCAGACAATCGCGCTTGACCATTGCTGAAAACCACCCAGTAGGCCAAAGCGGCTCACCAGCCTATGCCCTATCGGTCCTGTTGTGCCGATGCCATGTCCTCGCCAGAGTCCCACGCGCTCTGGTCGCGTTTGCTGGATAGCATCGACGATCATTGCATATGCCTCATCCCACGAGCACGGCTCGAAGCTCTCCTTACCTCGCTGGCCCACACGGCGCAGTGGACGCAGCAAGCGTTTGGGATTCTCAAAAATCTCTTGTGTGGCCCAACCTCTCATGCAGAGAAAGCCCTGACTATCCGGGTTGTGCTGATCTCCTTTGAGTGATAGGAGTCTGTTCTCCTCAACCTCAATCGTCATCCCGCATTGGGTAGGTAAGCAATTCATTGGACACATTGTCGTGATCTGGCGCTTTCCAGCCATATGTTCCTCCATGCATTCCTCAATCTCGTTCTGTTATTTCTCTTCTGAGGGACTCAAGAAGCGTTCCTTCTTAAGCAGCTCTTACCTGTTTTTCTTTTCCATAGAACTATTTCTCCATGAATAGTGCTCTTCGTTGAGGTTGTTTTCTTGCGCTCATAGGCTAGCTGACGCATCCCCAGACATTCTCGCCTTCGCTAGTGGCACGGATCGCCAGGGCTTGCAAACCTCGTTCCAGGTGCTCGATGACGGCCCCATACTGCTGCTGAACGAAAGGATGGTGTTTCCACAATGGGAGATTCAGGGAAAACATGGTAGCTACCTGTGTCGTAGAAACAGGTACCTGAGACACGACTCAGGCAGCGTCTGAGCCCATCATTCACCCGGTATTGCTCAAGCCCAAGGCCGATATAGAGTTCGTTGCCTCGCTGTTTGAACAGAGCCGTCTGAATCTCCAGGTAGCGGCGCAAGAGCGGGTGTTCCGTCCGAACCCATTCGACTTCTTCCACCAGTAGTAAATCCTGTGGCCGCAGTTGCGTCCCCCAGCGCTCAAGCACAGAGATCTGCACTTGGAGGTGGGTCAACAGCAGACGGCAGAAGATGAGATCGCATGGTTCAGTTGGAAAGGGGATATGTGTCACATCATGACGAACAAACGAGAAATACGTTGGTGCGTTTCTCTGAGCCTGCCAGAGAAAGTATTCGGAACTACCAAGGCCGATGGCTCGAACACACTGTGAGACCTCCGCCAGAAGGCACGTGGTATATCCCGGCCCACATCCCAGATCGATAGCAACCTCTGGTGCTGTGCCAACCACTGCTTGCAGGAACGGACGGCTTGAGAAGGCAAACACGTCAGCAACGATTTGCAATCTACGTGCCGCCCTCTCTGTATCTTTAAAAAGAAAGGACATGAACTTCCTCTTGACTGTTTTTCGCTCTTGTCAAAAAGATGTTTAAAGGAAGCAGTCGAGGGTCAAACATGGAGCATTTGTGACCTGCTGAATTGACGACATAGCTGATGGTCCTCTCGTCAATCTGCTTGTACCCGCTACCTGGTCCCTAGTGCCACGCCGTGTAGCGACACCCTATAAACCTTGGTTTGATGACGCAAGGGCCCATTGAGGGACATTGCTCTCTGCGTCATAAGCCTTGGGGTAGTCAGTTTCCTAGCGCCATCTCCAATAGTGCACCTGAGGCATCACTTCTCCGCACGCCCTCATGCCCGCTTTCGTCTTGACGATATCAAGGAGTCGATGAAAGGGCTGAAGGATCTGAAAAGAACGACGACCACTCTGGTTCACATAATGGAGAGCCAGCAGGACAGCGAAGCGCTTTTGCTGGTTTGCCAATGGCTCTGCCACAAAGCTCAGGGCTGCCTCTTGATTCTTTGCATGCATCTCAACTATCAAGTAGCTATCCTCCTCTGCCTGTCGTACTGTCCAACCGGACAACTGCTCACCTGCCTGCATAGGTACTGTTTGCGGCGTCAAGCTCGTTCCCTTCCCATTCTTCTTAGAACTCTCTCTGCCCAGCATTATGGTGCGTAGAATCAACACCGGCTTCATCCATGCCGGCTGGTAGGTGATCCAGCCAGCTACAAAGGTACGCAGATCCCCCTTGCCAATGGCACTTGCCACATCGATATAATCTGCATCACAAAGAAGTGGCTCTATCTCGGGGAAATTCAAAGTGGGGTGTGTGCTATTTGTCTGCATATCTGGTTTCCTTTCTGGTAGGTTTGCTTTCTGCTGCATAGAGCAAAAAGTCAGAGATTCTTGCTCCTTCCCGGTAGAGCGCTTCCAATTCATCATCCTGTACTGGTGGCAGGAACTGTTGGCTGCCTCCAAAAATGCTGTAGTTTAAAATTATTCATAGCTGATCTTTCATGTTCTGGGATTGTTCAAACTGGGATAATTATCATCCGCTGTGATTTTAGAAAATGGACACAAGCCCATTTCTCCCCTTCAAAGAGGAGCCTGAGAGGAGGCTGCAGGTTATATGCGCTTCCTATTGTTTGAGACCAAATCCTAGATAGGTGACAGCTGGTTTTTCTCCCCGTTTCGCCATTTTCATCTGGACACGCTCGCCCGCTTCATCTGCATTTATACTACCTCGTTTGTATGCTCTCACGGCACCGATGAGTTGCGAGAGACTCCTTGGTTTGAATGCAACACACTCCTGGTTGGCAAGACCATGCGCATGCATGATGCGTTTTAGATTGGGAGGCGCAACCAGGCGGCTCTGGTCGTAGCGGTGGGGTGGCATAATATTGGTCCAGGACCAACGCTGAAAAACAAAGAGATACACCAACCTGCTCAAAATTGTCCTGTGTACCGTATCATACAGGAATGCTCCTCCTTTCTTTAAGACACGCGAAGCCTCTGCTATCACACCGTCGAGATTCTTCGTTACCTCCAAAGTATCGGAGCAGTAGACGATATCAAAAGAAGCATCAGCATAGGGAAGGTGCTCAGCACTCCCTCTATCGTAGTCAATTGCCAGCTCTTCTTGCCCAGTCTGTTTCTTGGCGAAAGCCAGAGCAGCCTCAGAACTCTCAATAATCGTCACGCGCCATCCTCGTCGTGCCAGCACTTCTGCAAAGAGGCCTCGCCTACCTCCAATATGGAGTATGCTCTTCCCATGCGGGTTGAGATGAAGCGTATCAAAGATCACTGATTGAAAGTACTCATATCGAACAGAAAGCAGAGATCGTTCCCGCATCGCTAATCCTTCCCATTCGGAAGGGGTTTCTCTCCTGAGGTCGTCCCATCGTCTTGTCATAATGCTTTCCTTGCTCGCTCCTTCACAAACTCGTGTTAGTAGAGCAGTAGTACAACGACAAAATTCATTGCACCTTTCGAGCTCCAACCAGGATGATATCCATTGCCATCTCGGCGTTGCATTGTACGCTTTCAGGATCGAATCTCTGCGGAAGCTGAATCGCCATGGAGACGATCCCATGAGCCATCGCCCAGAGTGTATTGCTGGTCGTTGTAGCATCGGCAAAGCGTAGGTCCCCCATATCGATAGCACGCTGCACGGTATCCTTCAAAACACGGAATGAGTCGATTCGCGGCTCATATTCCTCATTTCGATATTTCAATAAGAAATCAGAACGTTGCAGAAACATCAATTGATAATAAATGGGATTCTGCAAGCCGAAGAGAAAATAGGCTCGCATAACGGCTCGTAGTCCCTCTAAGGGCTCATCAGTACTCGAAGCTGCAGCTCTCAATCGCTCTCTGAAGTTGACAAACGCCTCATCAATAATAGCAAAGAGCAGATCATCTTTATTGGTGAAATAATAATAAATATTGGTTGCTGAACAGCCAAGGCGCTCGGCAACCTTACGTAGAGAAAATCCCTCGTAGCCTTGCTCAGAAAACAACGAAGCCGCTGCATTCAGAATAGCTTGCTTGGTAGCTTCCTTCTCCTGTACACGACGGCGCTGGCTCAACTGACGGAGGCGTTCCTTCTGGGTCAGCATTTTATCCACTGGCATCCTCTTAGATTTTTACTGGCATTACAAATTATAACACTGTTATAATAATGCAAGCTCTTTGATTCGTCAAGGTCACATTAACATAACGCCAGACTGCTACAAGGTTGCCTTTTCTCCATTAACTGGCCAACCGAGCCAAAGCGCAGTGCGTTGAGCATGGGGAAGATTGGTTGCGCCACGATGAGCGAAGTGCCCGGCGTCATTTGGCAATCGTGCGCGGAAAAAGCTTGTCAAGGTGGAAGAAGCTGGCGTCTCGACCACTTTTCCGCGAAAAAAGCGGTCTCGCTCTTCGTTCGTCGGGCCAGAAAAAGACCAGGGCCATGCTGGAAAAGAAAAACTCGGCTCGTCAAATGAAGCCTTTCTCTATGAGAAGAGTATAGAGCAGAAAGTTGCGCACTGCTCCTGAGAAGTTACGCAAGAAACTCGATCTGAGCCTGTATTAGCTCCTGGAAGAACTGCTGAAAGGGGTCGAAGCTGAACTCGGTAGGCTTTCTACTTGCAAACCCTGGGTCAAACAGGTGCCATTCCTCATCCTGCTCTCAGGTTTAGGTGCCCTCTCAGTCATAAGGTGCTGGCCACCATCAGAGATATCATCAGTTTTCCTTCTGCCAACCAAATGTTTGACTCTGCAGGGTTGAGAGCTAGCATCCACGATTCTGGGAAAGTCTATCGGAGAGGAGGCATTCATTTCTTCTCATCACTTCCCTCCTTCTTAGAAGAGGATACCATACTGTATGGTATCCTCTTCTAAGAAGGAGGGAAGTGATGAAAAAACAGAAAGCCGATGTACGGTTACGCGAGGGTCTTCTCATACACACAGGGCCAGGCCATCTTACCCTTGGCGAGCTCTGCCAAGCGACTCGAGCTCACAAAAGGGTCCTTTTACTCCCATTACAAGAAGCGTTTTGCCTCTATCGGGGCCCTGCTTGAGTTCTGGGAACACGAAGTGACTTCACGGCTTATCGAGATTAGCCAATGTGAAGGCACACTCTTGCTGCAACTTCGCAGTCTTAGCGAACTGAGTACGACGCAGAGATATGGCCAGGTGGAGAAGGTTCTTTGTGCCTTGGCCTCTTAATAATGAAACCGTGCGTTCCTAATCAACAGCGGATCGATGCCAGACGCTTGTCCTATCTCCACGAACTCTCTATGCGCCGCCTCGATAACCCCGCTGACGGCCTTTTGCTGGTTCGCATCCTCTCCACGATGTTCATGGGGTATCAACATCTGGAACCACCCATAAGTGGAAAGGACCTGCGACATCTCTACAGATACCTCCTAAAATCGTCGTGAGGATCTCAAAACTCCTCAGAGCAGTTTTTGAGAGAGAAGTCCTGAAGTAAGAAGCATAGAGAAGGATGCTTCTGCAAGGCTAAAACGTGTTTTACCTGCACATCAAAGGAGCCTATGACCATGGTACGAAATATCCATACTCGTGATCTCTGTAGTTCGCTTCTTGAGGTTGGTCAACTTATCGATGGCCTTGCCTCTGAGCAAGATCGGCTCTGGCCTCATGAGAGTTGGCCCGCTATGCATTTTGACCGCCCACTGAGCGTTGGAGCAGTGGGCGGCCACGGCCCACTCCGTTATACGGTAGAGTCGTACAAACCAGGCACATCTATTTGCTTCCGATTTACCGCTCCAGATGGCTTTGAAGGGACGCACGGCTTTGATGTCTCTGAAGTCCGTCCCGGTCTTGTTCGGCTTCAGCACACTCTCTGCATGCGTCTCAAGAGAGGGGCCTGTATTTCATGGCCATTCATCTACCGTTGGCTCCATGATGCATTGATTGAGGATGCTCTTGACCGAGCTGAAGCTGCTGTCACCTCGTCGTCTGTTCATCGACACTCCTGGTCTCTCTGGGTACGCTTGCTGAGGCGCCTTGCACGCGCCAAAGGGGGGCGAACCGTTGCTTGAAGCCCTCGTTGAGAACTTTTCAAAGAGGACCCTCAATTTCCCACGAAGCCCCATGTCTCTGACAGACAGAGAAGATGATGAAAATGAGGTAGAATACCTGTGAGACTGACGTACAGAGATCGAGCGCAATTGGTGTACCGTACCCATCCACAAAGCTGATCTAGTAGAATGCTTCCACCATGATGCAAGAGCGTATGGCCGCAATAGGATGTCACAAACCAACCCAGCGCATAGTTGGTATAGAAAAGCTCAGGGAACTGTCTGGGGTCCAGCGTTATCAACTCGCGATCAACTCCGGGCATGTGAGAGGTATGCAATTGCATCATCTGCTCCTCTGAAACGAGCTGCTGGTCGTCCACTTTCCCTTTGTTCAGATGGAAGCGCACCCGTTTGCTCATATCCTTGATGCACGAATGGATGCTGCCAGCCGGAGCTAGCGCCTGCCAATGGCTGTAAAAAGGAAGCTCTTTGATCTCGCCATGCCTGCTCCGGTACGGCAACGAGTAGTCCATGACGCTCTCGCGCGCACTGCGATCATCAATATAGCTATTCGTCATGCCTAACAGCGCGAAGAGGCGCTGCCGCACAAAATCTTCCCAGCTCAGGCCGCTGACGCACTCGACGAAATAGCCAGCGGTCGCGTACATCATGTTCTGGTATTGCCAGGTGCTGCGAAAATCCTTACAGGATTCAAAGTATGCGAGCCTCTCAGGGAAGAGGTTGAGTGGTGCCATCAGGCTTCCTTCCTTCTTTCCAGACCCCCTTACCCTTTCTCCTTGAGGAGACTTGAAAGATTCCCTTCACCTATGAACATGTCATCAAAAGTGCGTCAGAGCCAAGGTAAATCATAAATCGTTGTGGTTTATCCTATTGGGTGCGCTTGACGGCTCGGGTGTCCTTCTCCCACTCAGCTTCGCTATTTGCCAGCAGGCTGCCGATGATTGCCAGAAAGAGGAAGGCCATCGTCAGGCTTCCTACGATGTAGCGCCACTGCTCATTCGTAATCTGTGTGAGCCAGGAATACCAGAGCGTGTCAACGATGCCCGCGAGGCAGCTCAGCACTCCAACAATGATACTTAGCCAGAGCACAGGCATGGGGACAATACGCACATTCAGCACAAGGGAGCGATACCGGCGATAGCAACCAACGATATTGAGAAACAGGAAGAGAGTGGAGATTGCCCAGACCAGGGTTGCTGCTGCCTGCGTGACATTGTACGCGTCAAGGGAGAGGTCGCTAGGTGCGCCAAGAAAGGAAATCGAGGGCACGAGTACAAAGCCAATAAGGGTCACGATGATCCCGAGCACGGTCTGAAAGAAGATCGCGTTGGTCGGGACACGGTGCTTATTGAGCTTAGCAATGGAGGTGGGCAGGCGACCATCAAGCCCGGCAACCATTAGCAGGCGCGCGAAGACATAGTTATAGGCCATACCTTCAGCAAGAAAAGACCCCATCAGACCAATGGCTGTCAGACTTCCCCAGCCATGCCCCAGCACTTTATCCACCGTCATCACCAGGGCATAGGGATTATTTACCGCGGCCTGCCCCTCTACGACAAGGACAGAAAAGGTACTTACCATGTAGATGGAGAAGATGATCAGCGCGCCCCATAGCAGATGGCGTTTGATCGCGCCACTATTCGTCATCTCCCCTGCCAAATTCAGGGGTCCTTCGGTGCCGATGTAGGTAAACACGATCAACCCGAAGAGGGAGATGTTTCCCGGGTTGATGCTCCAGTCGCCCCAGTGCGAGAAGTTCGTGGCCGAGCCGTGCCCTTGCAGCAGCCAGACAAGGCAGGACAGCCCGATCAGAAGATTGGAGAACAACATCACTCCAACCAGGACGTTGACGATGTTGCGCACCGTTATGAACCGCTGCATTGAGATAAAGCCGACGCAGGCGAGCACTGCACAGATGGTCAGCCCTTGCTGCCAGGGTAGAGCGAGCCACGCGGAGTTCATGGACTGCAGGTAGCTGACCAGTAGATCGGCAAAACTCGCGGTAATCAAGACACCAGGGAACCAGGCGCAGAAACCGGAGAAAAAGCTCCAGAAGCCTCCAAACGCCTTGTGCGTCCAGTTATAGAGCGCTCCTTCATGTGGAAACATGACACCAAGCTGTGCGGTTGCTACCAGGCTGGGAATGAAAAATGTTACGCAGCCAAGCAGCAGGTAGGTGAAAGCAGCCGGACCACCCGAGGCGGCTGTTGTCGCGCTGGATGCCAGGTAAATACAGATCACAAATGTAGCGGTCATGCTCCATGTGCCCAGAACAGGTGGCATGGTCCTGGGCACATACGTTTCCGATATCAACTCTGCCTCAGGACTCGCGCTACTTGCAACAGGCGCATCTGACCTCAACGCTGTATTCTGGAAAAGCTTGTTTTGTTGCGCCATCTCTTTTTTTCTTTCCTTCCACTCCCAAATATGCACACTCCTTGAGGCTTCCATGCCTCCTTTTGCACACATCGAGAAACAAGCTATTTGCTTTCATAAATACTGTCACGGTTGATGGTAGGACTATGCACTTCTCGCTCTTTAGGGCTTTGTCTTCAGACACCTGGCAAACTTCTCGCGAGAAGCCCATCATTTGAGAAAGCAATGAGAAGAGGCCGGATGCTATGCCCCGAGCCTCCCTTGTGTTCTGTCTTGCATCTTGTAACGTTATGCCGGTGCCTCTGCCAATTCAGCAGGCTCGCTGCCTTCCTCTTCGAGGAAGATCTCGCTGCCACGTGCCAGCGCTTCCTTATTCGTACGCATCAGGTAGAACATGTAGCCAATGCCTAACAGAATCCAGACAGCAAGGATGGGCAGCGAGAGGTTTTGCGGATAGGCAGGTATTGGATAGACCTGCGATGCGAAGACAAAGCACAGAATGACCAGCGGGACCAGTGGAACAATGACGTGCTGCACAATGCGGAAATCCTCACGTCGTTTACGCAGATAATAGACGAACGTCGAGATGCAGGAGGCGAAGTACAGCAGCAGCAGGCCCAGCGTCAGAGCTGTGCCTATCAGATTCGATGCGCCGCTGATCCCGAAGAGCAGCCCGCATCCAATGGTGATGATCGCTGATACAACTGTATGCAGCAAAATGGCAAATGAAGGGGTGCGATGGCTTGAGAGCCGGGCAAAACTTGCAGGCAGAGCTCCAACGCGGCCCATCGCGTACGCTACACGTGAGGTGGCATTGATGCCCGCGTTTCCGTTGCCAATTGAGCTGTTAATAATCACAAAACTGATGATGATGGGACCGAGCATGCCCCAGAACTTTTTACCAAGGTCTGCCCAGGGTGTAGCGTCGTTGGCATAGCCAGAGATCGCGGGAATGCCCCAGCCAATCACGCTAGCGTAGGATGCCAGTACATAGAAGAGGCCAATGCCAATAGCGGAAAAGATCACTGCCAGCGGAATATTACGTCTTGGGTGTGATGTCTCCTCACCTAACGGAGCCGCAGCCTCAAAGCCGACAAAGGCCAGGAAGGCAAAGATCATGCCCTGGAAGATCCCGCTCCAACCAGTCGGGCTAAATGCCGGCGTAAAGGTCGCCAGGTTATTATGCCCACCTGAGGCGAAGATCATGGTCAGCGCCAGCGTCAGCAGCACGAGGATCTCAATCGCACCCAGTATCACGCTGGCATCGGCCGAGAGCTTGATGCCGTAGAAGGTGAGCGCGAACAGGATAATACAGCCGATGATGGTCCAGATGACCCAGGAAATGTCCACTCCGGTGAGCAATTTGACCAGGTCTTCCGCGTACTGTCCCCAGATCAAGGCGACATAAGGGAGCAACAGCGGCTGAGCCAGCAGGAAGACCCATGCCGATAAGAAGCCGAACTTCGCGCCCAGGCTGCGACTGATATAGGTATACATGCCGCCGGCTGAGGGAATATGGATAGCCAGTTGTCCAATACAGGAGGCGATGAAGGCGCAGGCGATAGTGGCGAGAAATACGGCGAGCGGCGTTGAGGCACCCGAGAGGCCATACGCTGAGGTCATCGCGAAACACACTGCAGCAGCGGGTGCCATTGCCGTGATCGATTGAAATAATACTTCGGAGAGCCCGATAGCATTTTTTTTGAGCGTTGTATCCTGTTCGGCGCTTTCCCCCACCGGGGCGCCTTCTAAGACTTCGGACATGCGCTAATCTCCTCTTACGTTCAGTAACGTCGATGCAAGCTCCTTCTCAGCATCAGGAGAAGAAGATAGTTGTATTTATTGGTGCTCACAGCAGTCGCCATGCGGCGCTGGCGGGGGCACATCGAGGGCTGGATTGCGATCAAAAAAGCCTACCGGTTTGAGCATAAATCCAATATAGCCAACCGGCATAACGGGCCAGTCCTCTGGCCGAGGTGTATGATGTGCGTTTAGGGTGTACCAGATGACAATATCGGTGTCCTCAATAGAACGATTGGCTTGCGTCCATGCGGGTAATCCCGCTCCGCCGGGATGCTGATTGGGATAATCGCCCGCTGGATAGCGTTCATCTGGCTGATAAGGGGTAACCCATAGGTGCTTGCGCGTGAAGCCCGCACGCTTCATGACGCTCGCTTCGGGATGGGCGAAAGGCAATGTATTTTCGCCCGGCATGAGCTTATAGGCCACGGGTTCGCCCAGGCCGTTCAGGCTGTGCGGATTGACGATTTTCCAGCAGCGAGCCGAGAAAGGATCAATCACTTGCTGCGCTTGCGCCTCTCGCGCGAGCAAGGTCGCTTTTGAGTAATACGCATTGCCGTTGGGATTACCAGGTCCCTGTGGCTCGGCCTCAGTATGCACTTCATAGACCGAGTTGCGCAGTCCGTCTACCATCATATCCATACGGACATTGAAAATATGCTGGTGGATGGGCGCGTAGAGCTGCGGCGCAACGAGCTGCCCATACTTAGGCTTGGCGCCGGGCGGCAGCGCTCCAGTATTGATAATTCCTGTCAGCTTTATCTCAAACTGGATCGTACCATCCTGATAGAAATACCAGAAGAAACCATATTCGTAGTTGCCAACTGTCGCGATGAACGAGACGACCAGGCGGCGCGAACGACGTACCTCGGCCTGGTTGGTGCGCCAGTCGACATGCTTCCACAGAATGCCGTAATCCTCTTCGTGCAGGCAAATGACGTTGGGCAGGCATACGACGCGGCCCCGGCTATCACTAACGACCGCATCAAAGTAGTGAATGACGCCCAGACAGTCGCACCCCAGTTCGAGCGCGTTCGCCAGGGTTCCAATGCCATACTCGCCGACGTCAAAGGCATTTTTGCGATTATGGGTAATGGTGGGATCACCATAGGGAACAACCATTTCGGCGAGCGCGGCACGATAGAGAACAGGACGAATGCGGCCCTGATCTTCGTAGCCAACGGTATGCAGTACCAGCCCCTCACGCGTGGTAAAACCAACATGGAGATGCCATTTCTGCCAGCGTACTTCGTGTCCGTTGACGCTGAAGCTCGGACCTTCGGGTTGCGTGATCTCTAGGGGCTTAAGATCGGTCCGTATCTGACCAACGGCCTCGGGCGTGTAGTTTCCGGGCTGCGGCGGCAGCGGTACTACGCCGTGATCCTCTATGCGCACGACCTCCATCTTATTCAAGTCGACAAGCGCTAATACGCCTTCAATGGGATGCGCATAGCCATTATCGTTGGGATCTGATCTTACCCAGGAGAGAGCGCGTGTGAGACGCCTGTTCTGCTCCTCTTCAGCTCCGTAGTTGCCGGCAGACCAGGGATCGACCATGACCAGTTCGAAGTTGGTAATGCCGCGCTTGCGCAAGGCTGCCTGGTAGGCAGGGTCAGACTTGAGTAGCTGCTCGCACTCAAAGAATTCGTCAAGCATGATCGAAGGCTGAACACCGGGCACCTGTTTCCAGGAGACGATGCGTCCCTCGGTGAGCGAGATAATCGCTTCGTAGGCCATGCCATCGCTGTTATCAAGCAGGATAAGCTCTGCTTCTCTTGCTACCTGCGTGCCCGGCTCAAATGCCAGCACAGTCTCCTTCGCCGGCTCATGCAGATTGACCGAGGCGAAACGGACACTCTCGCTCAGCCCCCGTTCGCTACGTGCAATCTGAACCACCGCCTCGATCTCCTGGACCGTTAAGGGGTCCAATGGGTGAGGCATAGCCTGTGCAGTATGATTTTTTACGGGAGTTTCATACATATTTTCCATAAAAGGCGTTCCTCTCTAGATATACGTATATTGCAACGATTAGCGGTCACAGCGAGGGGTGAGTTCTGCTTTTGTAATTTTTGCTAGAGAGCTATCTCTTGCCCTTTCATACAGCAGTAAATGCAGATATATAAATACATGCAAATAAAAAATATCCGTGCCCATGGCATGGATATGAGCTATGGATATTTTAATCAGAACATTTAGGCTAGTCAATAAGAACAAGTAAGTATTAAAAAATCTTAATGAAAGATTAATAAGAATACTTATCCATTTCTGAGTTTTTTAGATATCCACACGCGAATAGAGTATGTGAAATCATTACAAGCAAACAAACATTGTATTTACAAGACGACTGTAACCTTGTGCGATACGTGGCAAACGCAGGCACTTATTTCTTGTTAGTCAGCAAACGCGTAGGATAGTTGGAGCTTTTTCCCTTTTTTATTGAGCGACATACTGGAATTTTGTAATAACTCCTCGAACAACTGCACCCTCAGGAAGTCATCGTGCAAGATGCTCCAACGTTCGAGCAGCGTTTTGGGCTCCGGGAGGAGGACCAGGGGCAAATACGCTTGCTCGATGATCAACTCAGAAAGCACTATGGGCTGGCAGTTACTGAGCTCACCCTCCCACATTCTCAGTGTGCAAGGCTGCCCCTCAAAGGACATTATTGCATCATCGCCGAAAATAAGATGACGTTTCTTACGTTACCTCCATTGTCTGATACCTTTGCAATCCTTGGCGGAGGCTTCAAGGTCGGCAGCCGGGTATCGCTCCCCTGGCTGTCTGAATTTCCAGTGATCTATTGGGGCGATCTTGACTCCCACGGGTTTCAGATTCTCTCCCAGCTCCGTTCGATCTTTCCATATGTCATCTCGCTCATGATGGAAAAAGAAACTTTGCAGATCTTTGCCCAATTCTGTGTGCGAGCAACCCCCTGTGCAGTGCGAAACCTACCATATTTGACAGCAGATGAGCACGAGCTTTTCTTGCACCTTGCTCATAATACGATTCGTCTGGAACAGGAGCATACTACACATGCCCATGCACCGAGCCAAATACAGAAGAGATTGCTGCAAATGAGGAACTGGGCCAGAAGTGATCCATCCAAGAGCATTTAAGAAAGTTGCCTATATAGTGCTGCTTCTTGTTATATACTGATTATGCCGTCCGATCTGTCGAGGTGATGGCATGAATCCTAATCCAGAGCAGCGTCCCTTCTGAGCGTGCTCCATTTCCCAAGACTGCTGGCAAACTTCTTAGGCCGCATGGTAGAGCCTCTCAAAAGCAGAAACGCAGGTAAGAGCGAGCTGGTAGCCATCTAGCCAGCAGACAAGACGAACTAGATGGATCGCCAAAGCTCAGGCCAGATGCTGCACATGCGTTTTTGACACTTCCACAGAGCGAGAACGGAGCAGCTAAGGCACGCCCCGTGTGAAATAGTCGCCTCAGCTCCTACCCAGAAGGACCGTGATTAAAATGGCACCTCACCTGCACAGCTATTGTGAGGAGAAGAACAATCTTGCAAGTGGAGTGGGAGACGGAACTCGAACCCGCGATAGCCTGCTTGGCAGTGCCTGCCTTCCAAGCAGGCTTCACTTTCCTCTCAAGGACCTCCACAAGCGACTTCAGGCGTACTATCATTCCTAGAAGCGTGTCGGACACAGGTAGCGGCACACTTGTCGAAGACCACTGGAACCACTGTAAAACTCCCCTCGTACAAGCAGGTGCGTACAGCCGTGCAGCACTTGAGGATGGAGCCGGAACTCGTAGCGATGCGCGAAGGGGCAAAGTCCGTCCCCACGTGAACGCTCCTCTACCTAGTCCTTTGTGCTCTCCATTCCCGCTCCGGCTTTGCTCACCCAGGTTGATGAGCACACGATGGACCTCTACGTGGTCACTCCTGATGGCTCGACGGTGGCGAGCAGTGTACATGCAGCGGCGCTCATCTGTGTCAAAACAGCGTCCATCCTCGGCGCAGTACTGGCTTTGGAACCCTTCAAGGAAGAGGACTATATGTGCCTGGTCAAGCTCAGCGTAGAGAGAAAAGATCATCTAGTTGGTATCAATGGATGTGAACATTCCTGGCCGTGCTCAGGTTTTAACCATTGTGCAAGGAAAGATCACAGAGACATACAGCAAGCCATATGTCTCTCCAAAATGAAAGCGCGTATTCCTCCGTCACTGAAGGATCAGAGAGAGGTAGTGATGGACCCACTTCGTTCTCGTATGGTCCTCTCGCCATGCCTTCAAAGGGAACCAGAGGTATCTTAGGCCGACAAAATGTGCAGCAATGCGGTAGCGTTCGGCAAAATCACCAGGAGCAATTGCTTTCCCAGCCTCTTCTAATGCCTGTCGATACAGCTCTGCTTGCTCCAAGGTTGGAAATAAATGAGGGATATCGAGATACAACGATCCATATCGTGGAATTTGCCAGTCAAGAAAGTATGGCGCGTTCTCGTACACCATGACATTGCTTGGGTTTAAATCTGCATGAACCAATGTCAGTGTCTCATCCTCGCAATAGAGCGCTTCCATCTCATCGGCAATGGTGTCAGCGGCAGCCTCAACCTTGGGGATAGCTGGCCCAAAAAGCTCGACAAATGCAGGATCATTGACGACCTGCTCCCATGCTGGTCGCCAAAAGCGCTGCTGAATATAGACGATCACATACGAGCGATCAGCACGGGGCAGCCACGCCAATGCCTCTGTGTGACCAAGATTGGTCATATGGATGGCAGCCAGCCCCTGTGCCTCCTGTACAAGCAAGTGCGAAGGAAACGATCCTGTAATATCGGGTCTTTGCTGTGTTCCAAGATCCTGAAGACAAAGGAGGGCTGGTACATCGGTGGTCAGGTCGAAGGTATAGCTGAAAGGAACAGCTCGCTGTTGCTGCTGGTTCAACTGAGTAAGGATGCGCCTCTCAAGCAGTCCTGCCTCTTTCGTCACCAGCGAGGTCCGCCTCTGGCCCTGTGGTGTCTGCAATGTGAGCTGATGGCGTTGGATGTTGGCCCCAGAGAGTCCAGGAGTAATCGGTGATGAAAGGATCTGCTCGATACGAGCTTCTGCTGCGATATAGCGGGCAAGAGTTGCTTGAAGCAGATGCTTGATACCCTCCTCTTTCGGTATGTTCATTGTAGTGTTCCTTTCAAATGTCTTTCAGCGGCCTCCGTACGCAATCGCCAGGTCAACGCCTCATCTTGTTGCGTGAGCCACCGTTCTCGCTGCTCGGTGGGGATCAGACGCTCAACAAGCGCCTCCTTGCCCATACGTAGATAGCTAAAGAGCAGGATCGTGTGGGAACTCTCAGATAAAGGACTGTAGCATGACGACGAGTGAAACAGACGAACTTAATCTTATTCAGGTAGAAAGAATCCAAGGAATCTCCAATGTGAAACTTGCCTCTCCAGCCCCAGAAGGATTTTCTCCGCAAGTATTTAGAAATTGTCATCATATTGGTTCGGTAAATCAGGAAAATGGTCTTCGACGCCTCACTCTTCGTAGTGGTGATACCATTCTCCATCAATCTTGGCATTCGTTGAGGCAGGCCTTTCCGGCAACCAGAGGTGCCATCTGCTTTTCTGTAGGGCACTTAACGATTCGAGCACAATTCAAGTCAAAAAATTCCCTGAATTGATCAGCGCCGAGGTATGTGAAAAATAGGACACAGGAGAAAGTGTAAAAATGTACAATTCTATCCTTTTCCATCAAAGTCCTCTTTGTGCAACCGCCCTATTGCAAGGGAGATTCTGTTGGCGAATGCAAACGTGAAGCGAACGCCCATCCTACAGGTCTGCCCACGTTTAGAGCTTGACGACAACCTTGCCGTGGACATGACGGCTGGACTGAAACTCGGCTGCCGCGCGGATTTGTTCTACCGGGTAGGTCGCCGCAATGGGAACCTGGAGCTTGCCAGTAGCAACCAGTTCGGCAATGTCTTCAAGGGTACCTGGGGCGGCATCGATTCCTGAAACTCCGATTACTCCCGGAATTTGAGCTGCGATAACGGAGATACGGTTATCTGGAACGCCGAGCTTACGCGCGGCTTCTACCGTCTCCGATCCGTATAAATCGGTAGCTGCGGTAATTCCATCGGGGGCAAGGACTTGTACTCGCTCGGCCAGGCCCGCGCCGTAGGTCACTGGTTCGGCACCGAGGCCTTGTAAGTAGTCAAACGATGATGCGGAGCCGGTGCCGATGACGTTTGTCCCGGCCAAGCGGGCGAGTTGGATTGCGAAGACCCCCACCCCTCCGGCTGCCCCGCCAATCAGGATGGTGTTGCCCCGCTCAAGCTTGAGCACGGCCAGAGCTGCTGAAGCCGTTCTCGCCGCAATGCTAAGCGTCGAGGCGGTGATATCATCAATACCGTCTGGCGTATGATGCACCCCATCGCCCAGAGATAGAGGTCTTTCAAGGTCGATAATCACATAGTCAGCGACGGACCGCGAGATGGCGCTGCCAAAGACTCGATCGCCGATGGCGAACCCGGTCACTCCGGTACCAACCTCGTCCACTGTTCCCGCGTAGTCAGAGCCAAAACCGGTTGGCAGACTCAGGCCGAATCTGGCACCTGCTGCATCATTAGCAGTCATTATCCAATCCATCGGGTTCAAGCCAGCAGCAACCACGCGGACCCGGATTTGTCCCGCGTGTGCATGTGGCTCAGCGACCTCACGCAGATCTAGTTTTTCAAGCCCACCGAACGAATCCATGATGACGGCTCTGCTTCTCTGTGGTGACATCTCATTTCTCCATTTCAAATCCGTTGTCCATTTTTCTGCTGGTCAACGGCGAACCGCTCCTCCGGTCCGCCGTAACGGTGATAGTGAATATTCTGCATAAGGAGTTCCTTTCCTGTATTCAATCCGAAATCTGAGTGAGCATCCATTCCAAATACCAGGCAAAAAAACTAGCGTTTAAAACTAACGTTTGATGGCATCCCAGCAGGCCGACGTCGCTTGCTCAGTAGTGGTCTGATCCAGGTGAATTTGCTGCCTCATATGTGCTTCGACCAGCGCATTCGTCGCCCCCAAGAGCAACACTGACATCACGTCGAGCGGCATCGCTTTGAGCAGGTGCTGCTGTTGGGCGTCGATCATCACTTGATTGAAAGCCACAACCAGCGCTGGCACCTTCTCGCTTTTGGCCCGTTTCTGGATAAAAGGAATCTGCGCCAGTTGATTTGTGAGGAAAAATTCGCGCGGATGCTCAATGCTGTAGCGAACCAGGCTGCCCAGCAAGTATAAAACCCGGTCAACCACTGGCTGCGTTGCGTCATAGCCTTCCAGAACATGCAGGCTCATGGTGGCCTTTATCTCGCTGAACAGGCAAAACACGAGGTCTTCTTTGCTGGGGAAATAATTATAGATGGTTCCCATCCCGACCTGCGCTCGCTGCGCAATCTGGGACATGGCCACGTCCTGCAATCCCTGCTCAAAAACAAGATCGCGAGTCGCCAGAATGATTTGGTCACGTTTCCTGCTCATCATACAGTCTGCTTTTCGTTTGGAATGAACCCTCATTCCAACTATATGACACATTCAGTAACATGTCAAGAGTAATCAAGCAAATTCCAGGGCAATTTCAAAGTCCCGTATTTCCCCTCAAAGGGGTAAGAAGGAACGAAAGCGCTTCGTGAGGTCGAGCACAAAAGCGGCGCATCTGCGCGGACACATTGGCAACGTGGAGCCAATCCATGAGGGCAAGCACGGTGCCATTGAGGGCCGCCAAGGCCAGAGGAGCACCCTGAGTTCACACTTGAGAAGCATCTTCCCCAAGTGTGACATCGCGGCGAGAGTGCTAGCGATTTTCTCTGTGCCAATGCGTGCGCAGCTACTCCAGGAGCCGAGCGGGACTGGCCTGAGCCGGAGAGAAGCTTGTGATGCCATAGACCACCTCTTGGGTGCACTTGAGGGGATGAGTGACGCGCCTGCGAATGGCAAAGGCTTGTTCGACCCCGCTCCATTCGCGCGTAAACAAGGGCGTGAGCACCGTGATGGTGCGAATGCGTCGCTCCTCCAGCCGCCCAAGCCCTTTGCTCCAAGTAGGTGCTTCTTCCCACTCTCCTTCGTCGGCTTGCGGATCAGTGAAAAAGGTGTGCAGATCCTCCCAGAGCGTGGGCTGATTTTTCTTAGCGATGAGCACATAGTGGCCTGCAAACCGGATCACCTTCGGAGGTGATCCGGTTTGCGATTGATCGAAAGATAGCGCCGACAGGTGCTCCGCGAAAGCTTGATGTCCATCTGTTCCAGTGCAGCGCTGACCCGATACGCGCCAATATCCGGGTTTTCTGATAGCTTTTTGATTTCCTGGATCGTAGAAATATCCACTTTCCTGACCTTTTTGCGCGCATGCGACTTGTCGGCTAGCCCTGCAAACTTTTCTTCTGCAAACCGTCGAAGAAGGAAAAAAAGAGGGATAGGTAGGACTCTAGAAGAAAGCACATCTGCTTCGATGAGCAGTTGAATAGGAAACTCCTATCCGCCCTGTAGAGATTCAAACAAGCAAACTTTGTTCCCCAAATGCCTGACTTTCTGAGCTAGACTTTATCCAAATTACGCCGTAAAGGCGAGGGTATCGACGAGGCGATCGTAAAGATCGTGTGGAATTTCCACCAGGTCCAGCAAAAAAGACGAAGTGGTAAAAAAGTCAGACGGCCAGAGATGCCGTCTGACAAAGGCCAGGGTATCCGAGAAAGTCGGCACGGCTTTGGCATACCAAGCAGCCTAACGAACAGGAAAGGATTGGTTATCCAGCAATAGATGAGCAAATATCGTCACCAGGGAAAAGATCCCCAACAGAGCAGGAGTCGTGCGCTGAATCGCCAGCTCCGACCACTGGCGCTGGGTTTCGACTCCCAAATGCGTGCGGACTTCATGGAAAGTGACCTCAACCGACCAACGCTGAACAAACCAGTGCACGATCTCTCGCTGCCCATTAAAGATACGTTGATGATGTGTTTACTGATTGAACACGCGCTGCGCATCTCAGAACTGGTGGGACTCAACATTGAAAACTTCGACCAGAGCGCTGGTACCGCCGTCATCTACAGCCCGAAGAAGTCGGCATGGGTCACGCACCGGCTGAAAAAGCATACCCGACTCGCGCTCGATCTCTACCTGGCTGAAGAACAGCGCTCCACCAATCCCCTCTTTTGTGGCTATCAGATGGTCAAGAAACCAGACTCCCGCATCACCCGCTACGGCGCCTATAACAGGGCTGAGATTCTTCTGACTTACAGTAGTAGGGTAAGCGCCGTGCGCCTTACTCCATGACTGGAGTAGGTTTCACTGCGCTCCCCCCCGAACTAGCCGTACACGTTTCCGTGTAGCTAGCTCTCCAGTTTTCCTTGAGCGCTTCTTTTCGCTTAACTTGCCTGCGTGCAGTTCATCATGACACTCAACACAGAGGATCATGGTTTTCCGGCGTCGCTCTATCATCTGGCGTTCCCAGGCTTCTTTTCCTTTGAGATTTCCCAGTTTCCGTACATGGTGTACTTCCATTTGCCCCCTTGAGGTGCCGCACCACTCGCATGTGTGTGCAAGGAGGCGCTTTCCTAATTCAGTTCGGCTTGCATACGGATGCGTGTTTGGGAGCAGATCCGGGTCACGCCGCGTCACTTTTTCTTTCATGAGTTGCCTCGTGGATGAGACAAGTTCATACTCCTTGATGGGTTTTCCCTCTTCACTGAGAGTAACCACATATTGGTTTGGCCCTCTTTTCAGGCTCTGTGCAACTTTCTTGAGAGAACTCCGGCGTTTGTTTGCCAGGGTCCGTAAAAAGCTGCTCGTTGTGAGCCAGAGGAGTGATGGTGCGACTAACTTCAAGTTATCGGCAAGTGCGTAGTATCCCAGAAACCCTCTAATTTCCGCATTGTAGATCATGAGAATTTCCAACTCACTGAGACTGAGGAGCAGCTTTCTGTGTGTCCCACGCCATTTCTGAGGTTCCCCATACTTTTTGGCGAAGGAGACGCTTTTGTCATGAGGAAGGAGGAGCGCCAATTGGTACTCGGTTGCTCGCCTCGTGCGCATACCGATTTTCGTTCGGGTGCGTCGTATGCGAGTTCCTTTCCATCGGACAATATCGTATCCCAGGAAACGTACCTTGTTAGAGGCATGGGTGATCAGCGTTTTTTCTGCTGATAGCTCTAATTTGAGTTCGTCTCGTAGGTAGGTTGTGAGCCATGCTTTCATCTCGGTTGCGTCGGCTTTACTTCCGTTTATTCCCACAAGCCAATCATCAGCGTAACGCACGAAGTACATTCGTCGGTAATTGGGGTCTTGAGGATCTTTTGCGGTTGTCTTGAGCTGGCGCTTTTTGAGTGCCTTGTACACTGTCCAGTCACCCGTTTGCCGAGCTACTTTTTTGGCTCGTACAAGCTGCTTGCAGATCGTAGCATATTCCCTCGTTACCTTCCTGGCTTCCCCTTTGTTGAATTCGGCTACTTTCGTTGCCATGATCTGGTCCAGTTCGTTCAGGTAGATATTACTTAGGAGTGGGCTCAGATTTCCTCCCTGTGGTGCCCCTGAGTAGGTTTTGTGGTAGTGCCAGTCTTCCACATATCCTGCTCTCAGAAATTGCTCGATCAGATGAAGAAATCTCTTGTCTGTGATCCGCTGACTCAGTATGCTCAGAAGCGTTCTATGTTCGAGATGGTCGAAAAAGCCTTTTATGTCTCCCTCTATCCACCATCGAACTCCGATCATTCTTTTAACTGTTTCTAATGCGGTATGGCAACTTCGTTGTGGCCGGAAGCCGTGTGATGCTTCTGAGAAGGTTGGTTCATAGATCGCCTCCAGGATGAGCTTAACTACCATTTGAAGTAGTTTATCCTGAAAACACGGTATCCCCAATGGTCTGAGTTTACCGCTGGCTTTTGGTATGTAGACGCGACGAACAGGTTTTGGGACATAGCGTGACGCCTTGAGGTCGCCTATCATATCCATGATGAGTTGCATCCCTGCCCCGTCAATCGTTTTCCCATCCATACCCTCGGTCATATTCCCAGGTTTGGGAGCGATCTGTTGGTATGCCAGGAGCCACAGTTCGGGATTGTACAGCTTTTGGTAAAGTTTATCGAACTGTATCTCTGGTTTCTGGGCCATTTTGCTCAGTATTGCAAGCAGAGTATTCGGTTGTTGCACTGTGTGCTCCTCTTTTCTTCTTGCAAATGGAAAACCTGCGTTCCTTCGCCCTGTACGCGATCTTCTCGCGCTCCCTGGATGGTCGTGACTCCATCGACTACTACGAACGCTCCGTCATCTGGTCTGATTTTCAGGCGCTTGTGCCATCGCATCTTGTCTCCATTAACCTGATGCTTTCAGACTCGGATGATCCCGCATTCCGTGCATTTTGTACGTTCTAGCATGAGGTAGGTCCCTGACTCACATCCTTGAATATGCGTATGCATATCGCCTTTTCCCGTAGAGTACAGAGCGCTCAAGATAATCGCTCTGTAGGGATCAGCCACCGTCGTCAAATGCTCTGGCCGGTGTGCCATCACTAACACGTCTGGATGTTCAGGTTCGGGCAGTCTAGCTCTAACCATGTCACGCGGGTCTGACGCATCTTCGGCTTACAGCATTTTGGCCTTCATGCGCGTCAGGAACATGCTACTTTCCCCTTTCTCTTTCAAGTCCAGGTAGGTTCCTTGACCCTAGAACTTCTCTACAATTCTAGCTGGCTCTACCAGCGATACAAAATGCCGTGAAACGGCGCACTCTTAGAATGATGACAAATATGCCTATCGGTCATCCGTTTAGACGGCCAGCCGTCTAGGGCGAACTGCCGCGCCCGCTCCTCCTCGCCCCACTTGCAAAAGGTCGGAGTTACTTTTCCGCAGAATATTCAAGCTCCCATTGACATCGGCGTGAATGATGGTTCCATCACTGGCACGATACCAACTGCGAGCAATGCGTGAGCCTGAAAAAACAGGCTTCTCACGGGTTGCCTGATACGTTGGGATGGAGTCGCTGTCCAGAAAGCTCGCTTTGCTCGTGTAGCTTTCTTCCTGGATGATGACCTGTATCCCGACCAGTTTGGCTTTGTAGGTCAGTTGATCGATCAAGCGAGCATGAGGAAGTTGCACAAACTGCTGATTGTTTTTGCGTCCTAGCTTCGCTTCCTGTTTCCAGAGCGGATTTTTGCCGATCACCAACGTCCCGATCCCCTCGCTTACCAACAAGTCAATGATGCGACGGCTGGCCGTGTGCAGATAACTGTCAACACGACGATTGCGCTTCGTCGTCACCCGATCCAGATGGCGCGAGGTAAAGCGGTTCTCATGGCTGAGACGACTCTGATGCTGGGCGCGTTGTTTATTGTAATACTGATTCACACTTTTGAGCGGCTTGCCACTCACCAGACGCGGAGCAAAACCTGGCTTGTTGCTGATCAGGGCAGCCAGGACATTGACTCCCAGATCAAGGGCCGCGACCACATCGCTCTCAACCTCTGCTCGTTGTTCCTTTTGCTCATAAACCACCTCAATCATATATCCATCTAACCGGGGGACTATTCTCATCTGAGCAATCTTCTCCCAATCGGTAATCAAGGTTTCAATCTCGATGGGTAATCCTGATGACACGAGCTTGCCCGTCTTTTTGAAGACGCGTTTGCCGAGAGCTTGTTTGTCGTAGATAAGGATATTGCGTCCCTTTTCTTTGTCTTTGTAGCCGGGCAGTTTGGGACGTCAGGTGAACGGAGAGGGGTCTCGCTTGTAGGCTGCTATCCCTTCAAAAAAGCCTGTCCAGTTCTTATGCAGTTGAATCAAGATGGAATTACTGACCTTACACGGAAGCGCCCGATACGCTTCATGTGTTTTCACGCGCTGAAAGATTTCCGCATACGGCAGATACTTCCCCTCGTGAATGAAGGATTGTCGAATCTGGTAATTGGCCTGATTATACAGGTTTTTGGAAGCAAAGGCGGCCTGATCAATCACCGCAAACCGTGGATCATCTTTGCGGATGAGATGCCTTTCTACCAGGTGCATCACGCTTCCTCCTTCGCCTGTAAGGCTTGCACCGCTTTCTCCGTTTGGCGTTTCGCCCGTCGTTGCCCATAGAGCCGGGCGCAGAATGAGGAGATACTGCTGGTCAAGTCAGCCAACAACTCTTCAGTGTCATGTTGCGCCGGGTTCACCACTTCAATGGCGCGCCCCTGAACGGAGAAAAGCGTGTCAATGGAATGAAAGCCAAAGCGCGTCAAGCGATCACGATGCTCCACGACCACCCGCGTAATGCTGCTATCCTTCAAAAGACTGAGTAATTTCGGGCGGCTGTCGTTGACCCCGGAGGCAATTTCTTTGACAACCAGAGCCACGTGATAGCCTCGAACCGTACAATACTGGCTCAACCGTTCTCCTTGCCTCTCTCAGTTCTCCCGGTGTTCCGAAGAAGAGACTCGTGCATAAATCGCAACTTTCTCAATGGTTTGTATCGGTTCTCGTTCGGTCACGATAATGGTTCCTGATGGAGCTTGATAGCCCTGGATCGTTCCATTACGAAACCAGCGTAATGCTGTCCGGTAGCTCATCCCTTGTTGTTTGGCGTACTGGCTTAATTTCATGCAGAAAATAGAGTATAGATAGATCCATTTGTCAACACTTGACATCGTTTACTAGAAACGTTTAGAACACTTTCTTTCTCACCTGATCACACCAAGTGCTCAGCAAGAAGGACAGAAGAGCCACAAGCGCAAATGCACCACCAGACCATGCCAGGATCTGGACGGGAAATGTACTGACAATGAGCCCACCCACTCCCGCTCCTCCCGCGCCTCCCAGAATGTCGATAGAGCCGTTGAGTGCGAGTACCTGGCTAGCCAAGTGAGGTGAACGATTGTGTAAGCGATTTTGCAAGGCGGGCCAGGCCGTCCAGACAGCCACTCCCCAGAAAAACAAAAGGACCAGAGTTCCCAGAAGAAAGGCGGAGGTTGTTGGCAGGAGACTGAGTGCAATGGCCAATGTGAACAAACTGACAACGATGGTGCGCCCAGAACCTATGTGATCAGCGACATATCCCCCCAACAAGTTTCCAACAACATTGCCAGCCCCCAGACGAGAAGGAAGCTGCTTACATTCCTGCTGTGGGTCATTTGTTGCAGGAAGGGAGCCACATAAGTGTACAAGGTAAAGTGGGCCATGGACCAGAACAACGTGGGCAGTAAAGCCAAGACGAGCAGGGGATGCACCATCAGAGAGAAGCGTGCTCTCAGACCGATCGTTGAAGATGTGGGAATACTTGGGATGCCTACCAGGCTTAGAATCACTCCAGCCAGAGAGGAGAGGCCAGCAATCAGACCAAAAGTCACTGACCAGCCAAGCGCCTGTCCAACCCAGGTGCCAAGAGGCACACCGACCACTGTCGCTGCACTTGATCCAAAGCCCACCATGGCTAATGCTCGACCTCGTGTGTTATCGGAGGCGAGCGTTGCAGCCAGAGCGTAAGCTGTTGGGCTCACCACAGCAGCACAGACCCCAGCCAAAATACGGCACCCAATCATGAAGCTAAAGGATGGGGCAAGAGCCGAAGCGACATTTGCCAGACTGAAGCCACCGAGAGCGCTAGTCAAGACATGCTTGCGTGAGAAAGGAGCAAGCACCGCTGCCAACAGCGGCGCTCCAAACCCATAAAGCAGCGAGTATACGGTAACCAACTGGCCTGCGGTGCCTATCGTCACATGGAAACTCTGAGCCATTTCGGGCAAGATGCCTGCAATCACAAAAGCATCAGTGGCAATGGTGAAGGTTCCCAGAGCGACCAAATATATGCGAAAATTCACGAAGCGAGCATCCTCTCAAGAAAAACAGGGTAGAAGATTGTTTTCTACTGTGCCCCAGTTGATTCAATCGGTAAAGGAGGCTGTAGCACAAAGACCGATCCTCTGCGCTTGCGTCCCGGCGATTCAATACGAATAACCCACGCGATGCGCAACGAGGTGTGAATGACAAGAGCGGCTCGCTCGCAATACGCGGTATCCAGTAACTTCCCAGGTCACGATCAGGCTGTTTGGCATCCCAGAAAACGTTGCTGCCTCGCTCGGGTTGGCGACGGCTTGACCCTCGTGCTTTCCATCCTCTAGAGTCCTTCTTCTCGGACAAACTTGCCTCCCCGAGCGGAGTCTCGTTGTGCAATTCGTGGGCCTCACCGATACTGCTCTCTCCGATGGACACTTGAGGTTGAAGCGTATCTCTTGAGCTTTCTACTCATCCTTTGGTTGCCTCGTTCATGGGAGCAAATTGCCCACGTGCTATCTGATCCACATGGTGTTGATACTGCTCTTGAGTGATCATTTCGACATGGGTTAATGGCCCACTCCACCCAGGAGCAGTAAAGGTACAGGTTTCGACAACAAGAACGTGATCGCTCTCTGGCCAGTAGGATGCCACTCTGCCTCCCCAGGTCTCAAGGAGCATCCCGGGCTCAAACTCTTCTCGTGCGTGGCGCCTGAGAATGGCAGCGACATCAATCGTCGAAGGGAGATTGTACTCGACAAAGCACTTCCCCGTTGCCAATTTCGCGCCCTCAATGTTCAGTGATTCCAAGCTGTCCAAGTCCTTTCATCTTGATGCTTCTTTGATGCTCTTCCACACTCTTTGCTCCAATGAGGAAAAAGATGAGCTGAGCGAAAGAGGGGTAAAGACATTATAAAAGACATTATACATGATCTCAACTGGCTTCCCTGCTTGCTTTCATCTACAGGATGCAATCTCGTTGCGCATCGCGTGGGATTTACGGCATCCTTTACGGGGTCTGTGGTCTCCTCCTGCTGTTGCTTGCCATCATCAGGCTGCTACGTATCAAGCAGCTCCTAGCTGAAAGCGCTGATGCTCTGAGCACTTCACTCGTCGCAGGTGAGATGACGGAGGGCACGGCCTCCTTCCCAAAACAGCAGACAGACGAATAAAAACCGGGGAAGGAGGGCCAGATGGGCGAGATCATCGGCGCCATCATCGCAGTTGCCATCCCTCTGATAGCGATCTCTATGACCATTAGAACAAGGTGGACGCTCGAACAAGCTACGCAAGCTGGCTCTAACGAGAACGAGGTACAAGGGCTGATTCATACGCGCTTACTCACTATACGCCGCAAATACGTCATTTGCGGCCCTCTCTCCGTTGATCCAGCTGCCATTGAAGCAGCACATCGGGCCTCTCCAGAGATCCGAAGAATTCGTGCTGAGAGTGCTGCGCAGCTACGGAAAATGGCTGAAGACACGGCCGCACTCATCGCGGAATCCTATTGCATTTTCCAAGAGCAGGAACGATTGCAGCGAGAAGAAGTAGAGCTAATAAAAAGGTAGGATGAGCCGATATCAAAGTGGCCCATGGTGATAAATTCATACTCACTTCCATTCAGAATAGCTAGTGATTATAAATGAAGGCTAACGTGATACTTTGTAAGCCAGGCATTAATTTGTATCAGGTATTCGAGGACCGAGGCGATCCCTCCACTATATTGATGAGGAGACTGCAATTCTACTATTTGACTGATTAATTTACTGTTAATAAGCCTGAGTAACGGCGCCTCTGGCGTATTCAGTAAATCTAGCATCCTCTGTTGCACACCATGCATATACGAAGGGTTGCGAGTCAGAGGATAGGCACTTTTTTTTCGATATAGCACATCATTGGGCAAGGCATCAGCCAGTGCCCTACGCAATATTCCCTTTTCAATTCTACCAATCGTCTTCATTTCCCAGGGCACATTAAAGACATATTCCACCAAGCGATATTCACAGTATGGTACACGTACCTCAAAACCAGTTGCCATGCTCATACGATCTTTCCTCTCCAGTAAAGATGGGAGGTAGCGTGTCAGATGAAGATAAGAAATTTCACGCTTCTTGGCAGCATACGCGTCTTCTCCGGCTAAGCGGGGAATCTCTGTCAGAGCTTCCCGATACCTTCGCGATACATAGTCATCTATGCTAATATTTTCTAGCACTTCTGGCGATAATATCTTATTCAGTGGCATCTCTACCATCCAGGGAAAAGTTGCTGCACGCATAACAGCTTGCTGATGAAACCAGAAATAGCCACCAAATATCTCATCTGCAGCCTCGCCCGAGATAGCCACAGTGGCATCTTGTTTCATAGCTTTAGAAAGTAGGTAGAGAGATGTTTCGAGCTGGCCCATACCCGGGAGATCATGCGCATGAAGCTGGACAAAAAGATTGTCTAGTAATTCAGGTGTATCGACGGCAATCGTATGATGAGTTGTCCCGACTGATGCTGAAACGCGCTCAACCCAGAACTGATCATAGCCTGGGCGCACAATATCTGGCTGGAAATCGCGTGCGCTCTCTACAAAGTCAATGGAATAGGTATGAAGTTTCTTTCCGTCCTGTCGAAGTATGTTGGCAGCCAGCGCCACCAATCCACTTGAATCTAGCCCGCCAGAAAGCATAGAAACAACCGGGACATCTGCAATCAACTGATGTTGCATCGTATCTTCGAGTATGGAGCGAATATACTCTGCCGAAGTTTGTACATCATTTGAATGTGGAAAGCTGTGGAGGAGCCAGTAGGGCTTGATATGTATACCTGTGGGGTCCACAATAGCATAATGGCCAGGACGTAGTTCAGAAACGTTGCGGTAGACGCCGCAACCAGGTGTATGCATGACAGGTCTGACAAAGATTTCAGCCAGCCCCTCTGCGTCTATCTCCGGGTGCACTAGCGGATGAGCCAGTAGGGCCTTGAGTTCCGAGCCAAAGAGGAAGGTCCCGGCTCGCTCTGCGTAAAATAGCGGCTTGATTCCCAGATGATCACGTGCCATGAGCAGGAGTTGCTTGTTCTCATCCCAGAGAGCAAAAGCAAACATGCCGTTCAAGCGGTGCAGACAATCCTCTCTCCACTCTACATAAGCATGCAGCAAGACTTCTGTATCAGAGCGGGAGAGGAATGTATGTCCACGGCTTTCTAATTCGGAACGGAGCTCTTTGAAATTATACAGCTCTCCGTTATAGGTAATTACATAAACATTTCCATCCTGCTTAAGAACCATTGGTTGCGCTCCACCTTGTGGATCAATGACGACGAGGCGACGGTGCGCCAACGCCGCTCGTGCTGACAACCAGCAACCTTCTGCATCTGGTCCTCTTGCCTGCAAAGTCCGAAGCATGCGCTCCAGAAGGGGGCGTTGTTGAGTAAGATCTCGCTCCCAATCAATCATTCCAGTAATACCACACATGGATAAGTAATTCCCTCTTAGAAACTTAAAAAACTAGGCCATCGCTCACCTAATACTCTTAAAGAGTACAGTTGCATACAGCGCCAGCACAACAATCATGAGCATCATGCTATCTTCCAGATAGCAGTTTTCCATGCTGGAGGGAGGCGTTGCCATGTAAGCACCTCTTGCATTAGTTCTTCTCGAAAGGCTGCATTGCTACTGGGAAGGCGTTGACTTAAGAGAATAATTTCCACAATAGTTGCATACCAGAGCGTCGGTACTCTTCCTGGACCAGCGGAAAGCAACCTGATAGAATGCTGAAGAAATACAGAAATATTATCTTCAAGCGCCGCTATCTTTAGCTGTATCCAGTCGTGCGAAGCAGGGCTGAGATAGCAAGTGCTAGAAGCAGCAGGAGAAGAGTGATGACAGGCATGGACAAATATATCCCGCAACTGCATCATTCCATCAGGAGCACTAATCGAACTCTGACCCGTAGCAGCCTCTGCGATCTGGGAGGCGATAGTGCGGAAAAAGATACTCAATATATCGGCTGGATAAGCAGCTAACAGAGATGAGTCCCAGATGGTAGGAAGAGGGAGAGTCGGTATCTTCCTTTCGAGATAATCAAGGACGTGAAATGCAAGATCCATGGCTTCAAAAGCTGATCTCTGACGAGCCAGCACGCGTACCCAATTGTCAAGAAGCATCATGCGATGCAGATGCATATATCTATAGATAGGATCTGTTTGCTCTAGCCGCTCATCGATAGCCAGGGCCTCTTGCAAATGCTCCATCGCATCTTCATATCTTTGGCGCTTATAATCAAGATATGCAACGGCCGCTGCTATATAACTATGACAAACTGCTTGATTATTCTTCGATAAACTGCTGTTAGCGATGATGCTTCGCATAGCCCGTATGAAACCCTCTGCATTCGTTAATTCGCCTTGCCGGATCGCAGCAATGGTTGAGCGCAGCAGGTCAACGCAAAGATCTTTGACTAGCTGTTCCTGGGGCTGGAAGCCATAATTCCATTGGTGTACTCTTTCCAGGAGCCCTGGCCGATCTTCATTATATGGATTTCCGTTTCCTGCCTTACCCACCTTATAAGCCTGCTGAACGTCCAGCAAAAGATCGCTCCTAATAGCCATAGGAATAACCTCCTGTCTAGTTAATAGAGAGCCTTTACGCTTGTCTAGTTGCTTGGCCATACTTTCGCGCATCTGTGAGAGAAAAAGCTGCAAAAATGCCGGTAAGCGCGATGATAATGCCCGAAATCGTGTAAATGGTGTCGACTGGTCCAAATGTGAAGCCGAATACTTCCAGGTGGAAGTGCTCAAGCAAAATGCCTGATACATAGCCAGCGCCCGAGACAGAAATGAGCGTACCTATAGTCGCCAGAGGATTCATGATTGATGAGACACGCCCGATAAAACTTCTAGGAGTCTCTTTGAGAAGGATAGGAGCAGACGCTACATTGGTAGCGGCTTGCATTGCCCCTATAGCTAGAATGACTATACAGGCGAGCAGAAAACTGTTAAGTCGAGAAAAAAGGATAAACAATATACCCGCCAGGATGATCGCACAAACAAAGAGGCGCTTGATGCCAATACGCTGTGCGAAAGCTCCAGAGAGAGCAGCCCCTACTATGGCACCTACGCCGAAAAAAGCGAGGAGGATACCGGTATCTGATACAGAAACATGAAGGTTCTGCTGGATGAAAAATACCGACAGAGGGGTAAAGGAGCCAAGGCTTAGGGTGAGCAGAAAAACAGATATTACCAGTACTCTGATGGCCTTATTGCCAAAGACAAAGTGTAGTCCTTCCCTAAATTCGGCTCGTATTCCTGCGCCGGATGTGCCTTTATCACTGCCTCGTCCTACCTCATCCACGTTCTGTTGCAAAGAGGCAGGTAGACGAACGGCACAAATTGCGCAAAAAGATAGCACAAACGTTAACGCATCAAACAGGAAGGCCCATTGAGCCCCCACGCCAAATAACAAAGGTGCCGCGATTGGTGGTCCCAGGATCACTGAGAGAGCTTGTGAAATTTGCTCCATGCTTATTGCCTGCGGACGCTTCTCTTCAGGGACGATATCGCCAATCAAGGCAAAGCGTGCAGGACCAAAGAACTCACTACAGACATTCTCACAGAAAATAGCAATGTAAATGAGGATTAGCAGGAAGAAAGGATGTATATATTTTTGAAAAAATGGCAACAAAAACAAGACTATTAGCAGTACTCCACGCATGAAATCCATCCACAACATTGTCTTACGGCGGTCCCAGCGATCAATAAATACACCTGCTAACGGAGCAATAAGTAGAGATGGAATGGTACTTGCAATCAGCAGGCCGCTGGTAGCCAGAGGAGCCCAGGGTTGATTTGTGGCAATCTGCGCAGCAATCCATACAATTAAAATCATGACAAAAATCTGGTCGCCAAGGAGGGAAATGGCCTGCCCAAAGAAAAGCAATGCAAATTTTCGGTTGATGAAAAGAGTTTTCAGGCGTGATGAGCCGCTGATAGATATCGAATCACTATTGCTGATGACAGGCATGATAGCGCTTTCCTCCTTATGAGCTACTTACTCTTCATATGGATTATGCGGAGTCCTCTCCTTTGAGACATTAGCAGCTAGAGCATACAACACAAACTTTATTTGAAAAGGTGTCAACTCTGGATGTTTGCTAAGAATACGCGCGACAAGGCCTGCAATATGAGGAGCTGCAAAGCTATTGCCAGTAGCGGTTATCCATTTATGATCACGCCAGGCGACGCGTACGTTGATGCCGGGCGCTCCAAACTCAACCGGCGGCTTGGGGTTATAGTAATAGAGGAACGGATCTTTGCCAGGATGGGAAGCAACAGAGATAACAGATGAATACATGGAAGGAAAGCTTGGAATGGGAAAGTTGTTGGCAGCTGTGACCAGAATAATATTCTTAAAATAGGCCATGTCAACAAGTTCATGTAATAGGGCATAAAATTCCTTTTTAGTAGTTCCCAGACTCAAATTGCATACCTGTACACCTTGCTCTATCGCCCAGCGTAGGCCAGAAGCGAAGATCAATCCGCGGCCCTTGAGATCATTCCCCAGCACCTTCACACTATATAATTCACATTCGGGAGCCACGCGCCGGATAATGCCAGAACAGGCTGTCGCATGGCCATGAGCATCAGTATGGGGCAAAGTATCATAATAGATCCCGTCAGATCCTTCCTGCACAGAAGCATAACTGCTGACAGGGCCACCTACCGCCTCATGAGTAGCATCGATTCCACTATCAATTACCGCAACTTTTATGCCCTTGCCAGTCGCGTTTTCCCAGGCCCATTCGCGCGTGATCTGGTCAAAAGGGCGCGTTAACTGAAGAGGATGTTCAAGCGGGCGAGATATAAATGGCTCGCTCCATGCTGGTGGCTGCTGACGAAACATAGGCTCCTCCAATTACTACAGTGGTGTATATGTAACCTGCGGCTGCGCACGTAGATAGCTCACATATTGCTGTAAGATTCCCAGGACTAGCTCTTGCTCGCGCTCTCCAGCCCATGAAATCTCCTGAATCAGACTAGCTAGTTTGAAAGCAAATTGAAATTGTGAATCTTCCGACTCAATATGGTCAACGAATGCTTTTGCTCGCTGCAGAAAGCTCTTCTTTTGATCCTCAGCATTCAGATTTAGCGATTGCACAATTTCTGTAAACAATGAAAGCAGGTGCTCGTAAGCTCGCGATTGTTCTATTGCAATAGCAGCCTGATAAGCAAATACGCTCAGGAGATGGATATCATCATTGGTGAAAGAGGAGGTCCCTTGTTTATCTAGTAATTCAAGGACCCCAATGATATGATCGTGATAGTAGAGAGGAACACATAAAATGCTTTGTGGTTTATAACCAACGGCATTAGCGACATCTGAGGCCTGCAATGGGCTATTTTCAGCATCAGTGATGCTCATTGGCTGACCGCTAATTGCCACCAGGCCAGCGATGCCATGCCCCAGAGGAACACGCAGCTTTGCAACCTCTGCAGCTTTGACCCCGATTGCAACCTCAAAGATGAGATCCTGAGCTACAGGATCTATAAGAAAAAGGGAACCCGCCTGCGCGGAGATCGCCTGCGCTGCTGTTTGCACAATGACTTCGAGCAGGCGTCGATGTGTAGAAGGAGATGCAACGGCTCTAGTTGTTGTTGCCAATATATATGCATCATGCAGATCAACGGCAAAATTATTCTCGTCAAGCTGCCGTTGTAGAGTTGCGATCTGTTGCTGTTGCTGCTCAATCATCCTTCGAGCCTTCACCAGTTCATCTTGTTGATCGACCGGTTCTTTATCCACTGATTAGTCTCCTTTCTACTCAGAGATCAATAGATGCAGTTTACAGATTCAGCTCTGCCTGTTTGCTGACAACCAATGAATAATTATGACAATAGAGATGTGCGTAGAAGTCCCTCCAACGGCGTCATTGCTGAAAGATGCCCGGACCCGGTGTGAGTATACAGTCAGGATCGAACAGATTCTTCATCTGCATGAACGTATCCCACTGCGCTCCATAGTGCTTTTTCCAATCCTGCGCTGATAGCTCAAGCATCCCAATGGGATAGCGGGTTCCCCCCAGGGCACAGCAGCGCTCAAAAAAGGTGCGATTATATACCATTGAGTTCGCCAGAGCCTCACGCGTGGTATCAGTGCGCAAAAGATCAATCAGAAAAAAAGTCTCAGTTGCCGGGAGGCGCAAAAGCTGCCTGCGAAAACGGCTGGCGTTGAGAGGGGTAAGAATACTCGTAAAGCCGGTCCTGAGTGGTGATACGCTCTTGAGTGCCTCGTGAATATAGTTAGTCACAGTCGAAGTCGGGACGAACACATCAAACCAGCTATGGTAGTTTGTGTCATTCTCGTTGTGAGGCACTGTCCAATCGGCAATGCTTCTAACGTAATCGATGCTTCGCATATCGTGAATGCATTCTCTTCCCCGCAGATAGTGCAGATCCCTCAATAGAAAATCATTCTCAATCTGATCTACAGGAGGGGTATAGGATTTAATTGCGTTTAACATATATACCCACATCCCCCCAGGATTAGCATCCACATAGGCCAGTATGATGAGCATGCTATCGAAGCGCTCGTCATCTCTATGAAGCAACGACTCAGCCTCCTGGATGAGCGAGGCTAGAGTAGGGTAAAAGAGCTGAAAGACGCGAACACGCGTTTTTGCTGGAATCAGCCGCAGCGTTGCCCTGGCAATGATAGCACATTGTCCAAGGCCAGCCAGCGTGGCTTCAAACAGATCTGGCTGATGATCCGGAGAACATATCTCTAGCTTACCAGCGCCTGTGACTACCTGCAGTTCAAGCACATTATCAACGACAGCTCCATAGCGCTGGCTACCAGGGCCAAATCCTCCTACCGAGAGCACTCCGCCAATCGAGAGTCCAGGATAGTTAGGATAAACTGGGGGAAGCAAGCCATGTTCTATCGTTGCTCGTAACAGATCCTGCCAGAGCACGCCAGCTTCGACCTCTACTCTATCAGAGTGAATAGCACAGATGTTCCTGAGTGAGCTAGTATCAACCACGATCCCATCTTTGACTTGTGCCTGACCATACATGGAATGGCCTTGACCACGTGGGGCAATCTGTAGCTGATGTTGGCGAGCAAATTGAACAATACGAATGAGGTCTTCAAATGATCCTGGTTTCAGAACAGCAATTGGCGAGTTATGAATACTATGCCCAAAATCATAGGCAGCTCTCTGGCATTCAGCCTCCAGTGTGGAAAACGTGCCGTCAAAAGCCGGTATTGGCGTATGAGGTGGCAGAAGCCTTCGCTGGGCAGCTAATGAATCTCTCGATCGCCGCTTTTCCGCATTCACCTGAGCATGTACCAATTCGTCATGTTGACCAACCAGGTCTTTATCCATTGATAAGTCTCCACATCCATTCAAAAGTAACGCTTCTAGCTTTATATCAATTACCCCTATTCGCTCGTTCCTGGCAAAAATTTGCTAGAATAGGCGAGAAATGCTAGCCTCTAGTGATTTATTTAACGATCCCAATCGTAGTAGTGTGGCGGCTATACCTGCGTATCCGAGCAGGAAACCAGGGGAGATCATTGCTGGTCCCTCATCAGAAAGCCAGAGACGCATGCCATCCTCCTCCGTAGCATATGCCTCCAGAATACGTGCAAAGGTACAAGCAGCTTGCAACCATTCCTCATTTCCGGTCAACTTATAAAGATCCAGAAATAACTCAATATTGCCT
Organism: Ktedonosporobacter rubrisoli; assembly: GCF_004208415.1. Classification (GTDB taxonomy): domain Bacteria; phylum Chloroflexota; class Ktedonobacteria; order Ktedonobacterales; family Ktedonobacteraceae; genus Ktedonosporobacter; species Ktedonosporobacter rubrisoli. The sequence goes on from NZ_CP035758.1 coordinate 3,670,580, forward strand.
GACAATCCGTGACAGCGTGAAGGTCCAGCCCAGCGCGTGCCTTCTGCTACGGCCTTGCCGGCCTTACAAGCTATTTCAATAGCTGACGGTAGCACTTTCTGCTGTGCTGCATGCAGTAGAAAACTGGCAATGCCAGCGCTGCCATGGCACCAGAACGCCGCATTCAAATCTCCACCTACATTTCTTTCCCATCCCACTCCTTGCTGCTCATGTCCCATAGGGCGAGCTCGGCGCAATAACCAGCCGCCTACTCGTTGTACAGCTTTGAGAAATCTAATCTGCCCACTTGCTTGATAGAGGTCAAGCAAGGCATCAGCAATGCCCGCCATTCCATGAGCATACCCCAAATATACATTCTCCCCGCCGCTCCATAATATCCCGCGGAAATTTTCCAGCCCATTCCTCCATCCTCTATATCTTCAGCTTGCTCTAGCAGGGTACATCCTGCCTGTAGGGCTGCTTGTAGATGATAGGATCTTGCAGTAGCCTGCCAGAGCCAAATGTGATATTTCAATCGCCCGGCTGTTCCGTGCATAAGATCAGGGAGATCATAGGGACAAGTCGCTATAAGTTGACCTTGCTTTTCGGCAGCGGAGATGAGAACCTGATCCTCTAGAAGCTGTCCAGCCCGCAGAAGTGCAATCCCCACGCCCGCCTCCCCCGAATACAAGCCAGGTAGGATGGGCCCGCCAAGGCGCTCTGACTGCATCAACCAATAAGCTCCATCTCGCAATGTGGAGCGTAGAGATGAGGTATTCTGCTGTGTAACAAATTCGGCCAGGGTCAGCAATACGCCTGCCATCCCTTGGCTAAGATTGCGTAAGATGATCTTACTTCCAGGCGCCGGCTTTAGCTGTGCCCAAAGAGGCCCTTGCCCCGGCGCGCAGTCTGAACTACTACTTGTAAGGTCTCACCCAATTCGCAAGCATAGCTATAATAAGAATCGAGTTCATTAGCAGGTACCTTATCCAAGGTATGTATTATCGAGATTGGAGAAGAATCTTGTACCATCTGCAGCTCTGCAACAATCTTTTGCATGCAGGTAAAGCGATCTTGTGGCCGTGGGGCCAGACAGCGAGAGATAATTTGACAGAGTGTATCGGGTAGATTTGGATTCAACACTGTCAGAGGTCGCTTGAGTAATGCCACCTCGTGAGGAGCCTCCGCTGGTTCCACACCCGTAGCAAGAAGATAGAGTAAAGCCCCAAAGCTGTAGATATCATCAGCTATAGAAGCAGGCTCATTTGTGTTTTGTTGCGGTGACGAATAGCCACGAGTTCCTCCATAAAACTGGGGGTCAGAGGATGCCAGATCATAGGAAATGCCGAAGTCGATTAAACGCAAAAAGCTGTCAGGCGTAACGATTATATTGGCTGATTTAAGATCACGATAAATAATACCTGCTTGATGAAGTTTATCAAGCATGAAGGCTAGCTCTCGGGCCCAGGAAATCAGAAGCCCTAAGGGCAGATGCTCGGCCTTATGCGACTGATTTTTAATGTAGTCCTTCAGTAGTGTACCTTCGATATAATCCATAGCGAGCCACAGGTCGTCATCCTGCTTGAAAAGCGCATATGTTTTGGGCACAGACAGAACTGTTTCCAGTCTGCTCAGTATATGGGCTTCATGTCGTAATATATCATGTGCATCACGGTGATAACGATCCAATAGCGCATCGCGCCGCGCTCGCTTGAGCACACATCGCCTGGCCAATTGCAGATCAACAGCCTCATAAATAATACTTTGCGCCGATTGATGAAGCGGGGCTATGGGAAGAAAACGATCTTGCAGCAGTATAGGATGAGAGGTGGAAGCTCCAGCGAAGCCAGCTGTCAGAAATGGATTCTTTACGCCTACAGGCTCATGATAAGTTAGTGCACGTCGATCTTCAATGAGCTCGCCAGGAGAAGTTGCAATGACAGCGCGCGGCCTTCCTTCCCTATCAGCAATCAGCTGTTCTGAAAAACTTCCATAGCGATAATAGATCAGGCTACCGGGACGTAGAGCAAGGTCAGAGGGAATAGCAGGGCCACGCAATCCACGAGTTACCTCATCCAGCCTGACAGCAAGGCGAATACATTGTTCATCATCGGAGGGATAGATAGTGATAAACTTGCCTATCTGGCTCAAGCCAGCTCTCCCTTGATTAAGGTCTGCCAGACGGCTCAAAGAAGATGCAACCTTGAAACGCGTTGGCTCGGCTAGTAAAACCGCTAAAGCCTGGCGCAGGACACTCTCGGCACAGGGAATAGCAGCAGATACATGAAGTTTCCAGCCTTGAAGGCGTCTCACTGCTTGCTGATGTGCCACACCGATCCAGATCTGACCGAACTCTTCTTCAACCCGCCAGCCAAGTTCTAGCATCTCTTTACAAGAGCACATTTCACCAATGATATGAGGAATGGGATCTGCCTCAGAAGATAACATCGATCTGTTAACGGCGGCAAGTAATTCGTTCTTCATAGCCAGGCTCTTTCGTCACTCCTCAGACTCGCCATTCCAATTGTGAGTTCGATCAGGCAAGCAGCCTGATCAAAGAAGATCAAGCTGCCCTGATTGAGTAATTTGGGAGGATATCAGACACAGCCCCAACTATCAAACCACTGAGGTTTCGCCGCATAGCCACTCACCTCTGCCTGGTTCGACTCGGCTTCGATTGCACGGATTTCCTTGCTCAAGCCAGAAGCTTCCAGCGCTCCCTCTGGATCATTGGAAACCTGGTCACGGAACTGAGGATCTTCGACGATTTTGTCCACAATACGCTTAGTAAGCTCTTTACGTTTCGCTTCAAGATCAGCCATTTCAATAACCTCTCTTTTACTAATGCGATTAATTATAGCCTGGTCTACAGCCAGACCAGATGTCATGAAGCTAGTAGCCCTGATATCTCTACTAGATCTTTAGGGATCTAGCCACGGAACTGAGGATCTTCGACGATTTTGTCCACAATACGCTTGGTAAGCTCTTTGCGTTTCGCTTCAAGGTCAGCTATTAAGCATCTCATCTTGCTTACATTAGACACAGCCCCAACTATCAAACCACTGAGGTTTCGCCGCATAGCCACTCACCTCTGCCTGGTTCGACTCGGCTTCGATTGCACGGATTTCCTTGCTCAAGCCAGAAGCTTCCAGCGCTCCCTCTGGATCATTGGAAACCTGGTCACGGAACTGAGGATCTTCGACGATTTTGTCCACAATACGCTTAGTAAGCTCTTTGCGTTTCGCTTCAAGGTCAGCCATCAGGAACCTCCTTAGAGTGGTAATACCAATCAGGCAACAAATGGAAGTAAGTATGTCCAATAAGTTATCAGCAGTTCTCATCAGTTTTTTAAACTTATTAGAACTAGTAGAAGATATACCAGATAAAATTAGCTTTGTCAACAGTTATTACTTGTACCACAAATTCGTTATATGTATTTTAATTTTACTAAAGATAATCCTAGCTAGTTAATGTTTATCCAAGAAAATGGACAGTTATTGACATATTTAGATGGTTCGTATATAGTGATATAGGGAAACTGGCCTGATAGGAAAGCAAAGTTGGGTGCAAGATCGAATTAATGTATCGTTGCTATTCTAGTAATGATTGGAGATAAAAGATGCACACGCAGGCCGCTTATATTCAATCTCTACGACAGCATATCCCATCACATATCGTCTCTGAGGAGGCGTTCGAGCGCATTTATGCACTTACATCTCATTTTCCTGCCAGTCTTGCTGACCGATTATTTGATTTTGAAATATATCTACGCGAAACTCGGGTCGATTTCGCCTGGCAATTCCGAGCGCTTGATGAAAATTGGCAGTTGTTATCTCAGGTGAGCAGCAGATTTGCTCATCCTATCTGGCAAAAGATTTCCAGCTTTTCTTCCCAATGGGGTGATCGGACTTCTCTCTTGCACTCAGATACAGATAATATCTGGCTTGCCTTCGATCTCGCTGAGCCGGGCGCTACAATGCCTGTTCCAAGCCTCTTCTATTGCTCCATCTCTGTGATGAAGCCATCTCCAGATCCGTCCACAACCATTAAATTACTTGCAAGCATTTTCAGGTCTCCTGAAGAAGCTGATCTCCTGGCCAATAGTGCTGCCCGCTGCATTCAGTCTCTTCCAGGACAAGCTCAGATCAATCAAGTGGGCTTCGGACTGCTACGCAATGCTGATGCCCTTCGTCTTCAGATTGTTAATTTCTCTCCTCAGGAAATTCCAGTTTATTTAAAGACAATCGGCTGGAACTATGCAACCGAGCCGCTCCTTCCCTTCCTCGAACAGTTTGCGATTGGCGATCTGCTAAGCTTAATGATCGATGTTTCTACAAATATGCAGGCAAAAATCTCCCTTGAATGCATTCTAGAAAAACAAGACAGCCGCTGGCAAATGGTGCTCGACTACTTGATTAGGCGAGAATTATGCTCGCCTGAAAAACGCGACTTTCTTGTCCATCTCCCTAGCGTGAAGCTATGCCAGGTGGACCGGCGAGTAAGCCTGACCAGGCAAGCCCTCTCTCATATCAAAGTCAGCTACAACCCTCAACAAATATCGGCCCCGTTTGAGGCAAAAGCCTACTTATCCTACTATCCGGGCTGGTATTTGGAATCAGCAGACGACAATGACGGGAAGACTACGCAAACTGCCTTGCATATGAAGACTTCGTAGCGGATTTTACCTTGCTTCGTTGCCTCTTAGCATGAAGTGTTTACAGTCAATTCTTGCATAACTGGAGAAAAAAGCATGCTCACGCTGGCTAATTATACCCAAACCCTACGTCCTCACATTCCTCTACACAGTGCCTCTCAGGAGGCATTTGAGCGCATCCTTACTCTTACATCCTATTTTCCTGCCAGCCTGGCTAACCACCTGTTTGTTATTGAGCTACACCTGCGCGAAGACGAGACCTCGGTCGATTCGTTTGTGTATTTTCCTAATGGCAATGTTCCGTTACTCCCTGTTGGTGCCACTGACCCTGGTCACTCCTGGCTGACTCATCCTGACTGGCAAAAATTATATAATTTCTTTGCTGTCTGGCGCGATCCTGCTTCGCTCTTATATGAAAAGACTGATCAGGCCTGGCTTTCCTTTGATCTTAATCAGCCAGTTCCTGCTGTACCTGTACCAGGAGTATTCTACTGCTCTACCCATCCAAAGGCCGATATCATGCCAACTGTAGCCTTGCTGACCTCTATCTTCAGCACACCAGAGGAGGTAGCGCTCATGAATGATACCTTTGTCCGCTGCCTTACGCTTATCCCAGAACCTGCCCGTCTCAATCACGTGGGATTTGGACTTCAACGTTTCTGTGGTAGCATGCGGCTCCAGATTGTCAACTTCCCACCTTACCTGATTCCTGCCTATCTAGAGGCAATTGGTTGGCCCTACTCCACGGAACCTCTCCAACCAATTCTTAAGCAGTTCTCAATAGGAGATATTCCAAGCTTGATGATCGATATCTCCACCTCGATCCACCCCAGGATCGGCCTTGAATGCGCCTTGAGAGGATATGATAGTCGCTGGCAAAAATTGCTCGACTTTCTGATTGAGCAAGAGTTATGTCAGCCAGACAAACGGGATTTCTTAGTTACAAGTCCAGGCTTAAAGCTGTGCCAGATGGGAGATCAGGTGAGCTTGACCAGACAACGCCTCTCCCACGTCAAGGTAGGCTACAACCCTGAACAAGAAGGGGCGCCTTTTGAAGCAAAGGCGTATCTTGCATATTATCCTGTCTGGCTCTCTCTACCCGAAATTGAAGTAGGAGGATAATGGAGCGTATTTCGTGGCCTCAGAATTACTTACCTTTTTAGGAGAGATAATATGTCCTTAACAACCAGAAGCTTGCAAAGGAGCTCTTTACTAGACGTGAACAATCGTATCTTTATGTTGGCACGTCAGGGCAAATGGCTCCCCACGTGGTATATCGCTATTATTGGCTCCTTTGTCATCACTATAGGTTCCGGCCTCGCTCTTCAGTTCATTTTCTCTCAGCAACCCCTCGCAACTCTTGTACCGATCAACTCGCTCATAAAAAGTAAGGATGTATACCTGTCAGCTCTGGGTCAACTCCTTAATTTTGTGATTACCTATTCAACGAGAATCCTGCTGTTGATGGTCTGGATAAAGGTTCTGGAGAAACGTCCCTTCTGGACTGTCGGCTTAGAACGCCAAGCTGCTCTCATCAAGTATCTACGCGGTGCATTACTTGGTATCTTTATGTACGGGCTTGCCGTTAGCATTTTAGCTCTCACTGGATGCGTTATCATTGTCGGCGGAAGCATTGATCAAATCGGTTGGGGGGCCCTGCTAGGGATCATTATCATCCTTCCTGGATGGCTCATTCAAGGAGCTAGCGAAGATCTGGTCACTCGCGGCTGGCTCCTGCCCACGATGGGAGCACGCTACCGACCCTGGATCGGTGTCATCATCTCTGCTCTCATGTTTACACTATTCCATTTACCCGCTCTTCTCGCAAGCGGCTTTAATATCCTCGCTCTCATTAGCGGCCTCACTGTCTCCCTGTTTTTAGCAGCCTATGTACTCTATGAGGGAGGAGTTTGGGGCGTCATAGGCTGGCATGCCGCATGGAACCTGGCAGAAGGAAATCTCCTCGCCTCCCAGGTTAGCGGACATGATATCGCTGGCGGATCTCTGGTCAAGCTAGTCTCGGTGGGTCCTACATGGCTTACTGGCGGCACCTTTGGGCCCGAGGCCGGGGCTGTTGTCATCGCGATTGTAGCTCTTGGTCTGCTGATCATTATTGCCCTAGCACACCGTCGTGCAGCAATCAGTAACGAAAATGAAGCAGCGCAGCTGTTGGCCTCCTCCTCCAATTAGCATATATTGTTCAACTCTCCCTTTGGGAGAGTTTTCTCGCACTTAGGAGAAACTAAGTTCTTGGCCTGGTTTCTCCTAAGGCCGAACATGCTAAGGCGAAACTTTAAAGGTGATTGGGAGCGTTTTGAGACCGGAGACCCAGGCGCTTCTAACAGGAACTGCTGGTATGTCACGCCTACGACGTATATCTGAGAGCCGTTTCAGTATGCTGTTAAGCGTTTTTTTGGCCACAAGCCTGGCCAGGGGCGCACCTACACAGAGATGAATGCTGTGTGCAAACGCCAGATGGCGATTTGGCCGACGCCGAATATCAAAGTTTTCTGGATCAGGAAATTGAGCTTCGTCATGATTAGCCGAACCGATCCAGGCAACGACATCTTGCTGTACACTGATATGCTGTTTCCCCAGTACAACTTCTTTCTTTGTTGTCCGTCGCAGAGCTTGGATCGGGGCACGATAGCGCAGAACCTCTTCTATGGCACCTGACATCAGCTCTGGCTCAGCACGCAAGATATCCATAACTTCAGGTTGCTCATCAAAGCAGAAGATTGCATTACCTATCAGACCTGTAGAGCTGTTTGTACCTGATGCCAGTAACACTACACAGAAACCAAGTAACTCATCTTCACTTAAACGTTGTCCATTTATTTCGGCTGCAACCAGCGCACTCACCAAATCATCTTGAGGATGCAGACGCCGATCGTTTAGTACCTGACGAAAATACTCGCCCATCTTCTGGAACTTGGGATTCGTTGTTTCGATAGTTGGTTCCCGTTTGATGGTATCACACCAGTCCTTGAAGCTTCCGTGCAGCTCAGCTGGAATGCCCAGCAGGTCGGCTATCACGCTTACTGGCAGTGGATATGCCAGGTCGTTGGTAACATCCATCTCACCTGTTACGATTACCTGCTCTAACAGGCCATCAATAATTTCGCTGATGCGCGGCTCCAGCGTCGTTAACACCTGTGGGGAGAAAGCTTGCATCACTATGTTATGTAATCTACGATGGTTGTGCGGGTCTGCTTGTAGAACACTTGATAAGATAGGATTAATTGTATTCTGTACCTCGGGTGGAATGAGGACTTTATGAAAGGTAGCATGATCAGCCAGGATGCGCATTACATCCTCATAACTAAAAACATGCCAGACATCCGCCTGCTCGTCATAGACGACTGGATGCTCACGGCGCATCTTGCGATACCAGGAAAATGGATTGGGTACCTGCTCAGAAGCTACATTCATTTGCACGGATCTGCCCTTTCTCCTTCGAGAAATAACACGGTATTAAAGAACTCGGTGAAAGTTATTAATACGCTCAGCATCCCTTCAGAAAAGCCTGCTAAAGCGTTTTGCTGTCAGCGTACTAGCTATGGACAGGTCATGATTCTTCATTTATACATTGCCTCTCACAGCTTTGCCCCATAAAAAACTAGTGGCCTGGCAAGGTTGGCATGAAGCGTGAAACAAGCGGGGATGCAAGGAGCCTGGGGCCGCGCCGCGATCGAGCGAATTGTACCCCACTTCTTTCCCACCTGCGCCGCAGGCGCTACATTCGTCAATCTCTGCTTGACAAAACACTAGTTTGTGCAAAATGCGTTTTCCTCTACTTATACGACTTTTATAAAATAAATACCACGTTTTTAAATGTTTGTCAATCCAATTAGAATTATTTGAACCAGGTCAGATTAAAGACAAATTTGTTGATACTGATAGCGGTTTGGATGGAAGTAATGAGGCGGCTACATCGAAAACCTTTTTAATTAACGCGATGTGCAACTTTTGAGAAACGGGAACCCTCTTCGAGGAGAGATAATGGGGCGCGCCACATCTAGCGAATTGTCCCCAGCCTCCCTTCGCTCCTCGCCGCCGCAGGTAGTTGAAAAACTTGCGCCTGCGGTTAATTAGCATATCCATCGATAACTATTTCATAGCCTTGTTATCCATAAACATCTTCGGTTGCTTAGTAACAAATAGCATTTTACTACCAATATTTGGTGTAAACTAGAAAATGGTTGACAAACCTCCAACAAACGTGGTATTACCACATCAGAAGCTGCAAAATATGCAAATCGGCTTCTCCTCTCTACTGCTGCCTATCAACAGGAGGTTCTTAATGTTGCGGTATCTTTTTTCACGTAGCTTTACCAACCTGACGATCACAGCCCTTTTATTATCTGGCATCTGGCTAGGAATATCCTATTTCGGCGTCGGCGCAAGGACCGGCGCCACAAGTCACATTACCCCGCAGCTAAAAATTCACCCTATCTATCGTCACATCGGGGCTAGCAAACAAAACATTGCACCCTTTAGCTGCCAAATAACAACACCACCTACTTGTTATGGACCTCAACAGATTCACAAGGCCTACAATATTCAGCCATTGCTTGACGGGGGCACTACAGGTCAAGGTCAGACTATCGTCATCATAGATGCTTTCCAGGCTCCCAAAATCAAGAACGATCTCCACGTCTTCGATCAGACCTTCGGGCTCAATGATCCAACGCTCAATATTATTGCCCCCGATGGCCTGACGCCTTTCGATCCCAGCAATCCCACCCATATCCAGTGGTCCGCCGAAATCACCCTGGATGTGGAATGGGCGCATGCCATAGCTCCTGACGCTACCATTGATCTGGTGTTGGCAAAATCTGGTGAGGATGCTGACATTCTCAGCGTTATCAAATATGCCATCGACAATAATCTTGGCGCTGTCATTAATATGAGCTTTGGAGAAGCTGAATCCTGCGTAAGCCAGCAGATTTTAAAACAGGAACATGCACTATTCTTTGAGGCAGCATATAAGGGAATCACTTTAGTTACCGCATCTAATGATAGTGGCGCTGCTCAAGCAACATGTGATGGCAATTCCTATTTCCTCAGTACAGGCTATCCAGCCAGCGATCCCCTGGTCACCGCTGTTGGCGGAACAAAGCTCGACACTAATGGACCAGCTGGTGACTATAAAAGCGAGGTCACCTGGAATGAGATTAATTCCCAGGGTGTCAATGGCGCAAGTGGCGGTGGCTTCAGTACCATCTATGCCAAACCATTCTACCAGTATGCAACCGCAGGTATTGACAAATTTCGCGGTGTGCCTGACGTTGCCTATAACGCAGCGCTCAACAGCGGTTTCCTGGTAGTCTGGAGCTCTCCCATCTTTGGCGATAACCAGATCATAGCTGCAGCTGGTACCAGTGCGGGTGCGCCCCAATGGAGCGCTATTGTGGCGCTCGGCTGCCAGTTAAATAATGGTCGTCTTGGCTTCATAAATCCGGCACTCTATCTCTTTGGTCATTCCAAGTTCTATACACAGGCTTTCCATGACATTACTAGTGGAAATAATACTTTCGTCGGAACTGATAGTAAAGGCAACTCTGTCACCATCCAAGGATATGACGCTAAGGCTGGCTGGGACCCTGCGACTGGTTGGGGATCACCAAATGTAGCGAACCTCCTTGCCCCATTCGTGGAATTCGCAGCTTCAAAGGCTAGAGACAGGGATAGCCAGTTGGCAAGCCTAAAATAGGTCTTAGCTAACAGTAGTATTACAAAGAGCACCTTTCTGCCCTCTTGCACGAAAGGTGCTCTTCCTCAAGTTTATCTTCCCATTTTTCGAGCTACTCCCTATTTCAGCTGGCAATACCATGTTGGGTCAAGTCAGATCAAGAAAAGCCTTATGGCCATATCTTCTCTGCTTCTGAGCCATAGCCTTAAGATCATCCTCAAAGCCACGCAGCGTCAACCATTCACGCGTAGCACCGGTAACCACAACATCAGCCGTATGCAATTGGGCAATGTTGGCGGCTCCGCTCAACTGCATGGCTACCTTCATCTCTCTAATTGTGTTTTCGAGCACTTCGCAAACTCTCTCATAGCTCTCGCTAGCAGCTCTTAAAAAAGGGAAAGCCATACCCACAAGGTTTGCGCCAAGGGCAAGCGCACGTGCAACATCAAGTCCACTACGCACGCCGCCCGTGGCAATAAGAGGGAGATGAGCAGCCTGAGCTTCAACAATCGCAATAGGGGTAGGTATCCCCCAATCGCTATAAAGCTTTCCTATCTCTAATGTTTTTTTATCCCCATGCAATTCAGAACGCGCAGCTTCCACAGCAGACATACTGCTACCACCTGCTCCTCCTACATCAATTGCTGCAACCCCGCACGCACGCAACAGCATGGCTTGTTCCTGGCAGATGCCAGCCCCCGTTTCCTTCGCAATAACGGGCCGATCAATCTGTTGAGTTAGCCGCTTAAGAGCTTCTACCTCGCCAACGGCACGCCGATCCCCTTCAGGCTGTGCTGCCTCTTGTAAACTATTCATATGTACAGCCAGCGCATTAGCTTCGATCATCTTGATAGCATCCTGCACCTGCTGCATGCTGAAAGCCGGATGCTGCGCCTGCTCAATCAGCTGTGGAGCTCCGATATTAGCAATGAGAAAGGCGTTAGGCGCACACTCACGAACGACAGCATAACTGTAAGATACAGCGGGATTGATGATGGCAGCACGCTGGCTACCTACTCCCATAGCAATTCCATACTCTTCGGCTGCCCGAGCAAGGTTCCGATTAATAGATATGACGTCGGGATGTCCTCCCGTCATTGAGGATATAAGTAATGGGTAACGCAAGGTTTGACCGAAAAATGTAACCCTGGTATCGATCTCATCAAGATTTACCTCTGGCAATGCCTGGTGCACAAAATGAATATCACTCCAGTTGGCCGGCTGAGCCACAGCAATGCTCTGCGCTAAAGCCACGTTGATATGCTCCAGCTTGCGTTGCTTGATAACCTCATCTGCCATACCTAAATAATCCTTTCTATATGCGTATAAAACTTGCGGTGTTTATCCACCCAATCGGTAGCTCCCCATTAACGCGTAGCATTAGCTGCCAGTGACCTCAGTATAACCTTGAGCTGAAATGGCGTTAAATAGGGGTGTTTACCCATGATCCTGGCTACGATCCCGGTAATATGGGGGGCAGCAAAGCTATTTCCTGTGATCGTTATCCACTTATGGTTCAGCCAGGGTACACGGACATCAACTCCCGGAGCTCCAAATTCAATGGGTGGTTCTGGATTATAATAGTAATGATAACGATCATACTCCTTATCCTGATGAGCAGCGACCGAGAAAACCGAGGCATACACAGAGGGAAAGCTAGGAGTAGGCAGATTGTTTGCAGCCACAACCAGCATAATACGACGAAAAAACGCGATATCGGCCAGCTCATGCAGCGCAGCATAATACTGCTTTTTCGTAGAGCCAAGGCTCAGATTACAGATGTGCATTCCATTCTCAATCGCCCAACGCAGGCCAGCAATGAATATATCGCCTGTCGTAATGAGTGCCGGGCCTAGCACTCTGACGCTGTACAATTCGCACTCTGGCGCTATTGCCCGTATAATCCCGGCACAGGCTGTACCATGCCCATACACATCGGTGTGCGGCTGGGTAGTATATACGAGGCCAGTTGGACCGCTTTCAACAGCAACGTAGCCGTCTACATTACCAATAGCCGGGTGAGTCGCATCGATCCCACTATCGATCACAGCAACCTTGACAGCTTTACCTGTGCTACCTCCACATGCCTCATCCCATGAGATACAATCTATAGAAAGCGCCAGATCAATACTTGGAAGTACACCACTCTGAAACTGCGAACTCCAGGCAAGATAGCCATTCATTAATGCCCTCTCCTCACAGCTCTATTAGCAATTCAGCTCACTAATTGTAAGCACGGAAACCGGCACGGCTTAACTGGTGAGGCAAGCGCTCTGGAGCACTCAAGCGTAACAAGCACATCGCGATTCCAGCATATCCCACCATGTAATCAGGAGTAAACACGGTAGGCGAATCCGCAGGAAATACGATATGGCCTTGTTGCTCCTGTGCAAATGTTTCTAGTAAATGGCCAAAGAGGAAGGCTTCCTTCAGGAATCTATGATCTCCAGTAGCTTGATACATATCCAATAAAAACTCGCAATTGCCGGCAAGACCGTGGCACTGGGTTGGGCCAGTCCAGCGCGTCGAATGGGCAACTACGTAAGCCGCTCGTGCTGCGATTTCCTCCGCCCCTGATACCAGATTATGCCTGGCGAGATGAAGGAAAAAACGCCCTATACCAGCGCCTCCATGACACCAGTAGGATGGATGGGCGCTACCACCTGCTACTCTGGGCCAGCTCAGGCCGCTTTTATCCTCCATGGCTGGAATGGCCTGCCTCACTATCCAGGAAGCCGCCTTCGTAATTAGAGGCAGCAAACGCTCATTCTCATTCGCTTCGTACAGGTCTAGTAGCGCATCTGCAACTCCAGCCACTCCATGCGCATAGCCAGGTTGCGCGACTCCACTCAAATCACCGTAACCTTGTGGAGTCAACCAGAAAATTTCATGCTCATTTATCTCGACAGCTGTCGATAGCAAATGCTCTCCACAAACCTGGGCAGCTAGAAGCTGCTCTCTTTCCTTTGTCTCGTCCCAGAGCAACAGATGGAAACGCAAGCGGCCGGCAGTTCCGTTAAATAGATCAGGAGAGTTATGAGGTAGGGAAGCAACCATACGTCCTTGTTCTAAAGCGGCAACAATGAGCTGCTTATCCTGAAGAACCTGGCCTGCTCGTAAGAGCGCCGCACCTACTCCAGATTCTCCTACATAGAGCCCCGGCAATGGCTCCTTACCTATCGGCTGGCTATCCCGTAGCCAGCGTGCCGCTTGCAGCAAGGTTTCTGCAGCACACGCGCTCTTGTGCTCAGCCACTAGTTCGGCCAATGCGAGCAAAATCCCTGCATTGCCAGTGTTAATATCACGAGGAAGCAGCCCATAGGTGAGAAAGTGAGTGCTGATCCAGGCTCGACTATGGCCGTCGAGAAATGTTTGCGCCTTAGCACAAATCGTATCCATAATAGCCATGGAGAGCTCCCCAAAGTGCTCCCGCTCACTTCTGCCTTCTTCGTTAAGTTCATTTACGACTGTCTCTTGAGAAACTGTGCCATGCGTTTCTATTGACTCTAGCGCAGCCCTTAATGCAGCCTTGATCTCACTCATTGAGTGATAGCGGGCCTGGACCGTCTCTTGTAAACAGCGCCCAATGATTTTCCTTAGCGGCCCTATCTCTTCTGGACACAACCATTCTAGCGGCCGCTCAAGAAGCCGAGATGGATTGGGGGCATATGCTGGATCAACTCCTGTTACCAGAAAGTAGAGCAAAGCACCAAAACCATAAATGTCATCGGAGAAGGCCAGGGGCAGATTATCTAGTTGCTGAGGGGACATGTATCCTCTGGTACCACGGCCTGAAATATGCCCTCCAGTATTATCTAAGGCATAAACGAGCTCAAAGTCGATGAAGCGCAGACGCCTATCTGCACCAACAATGATGTTTGTTGGCTTTATATCTGCATAAATCATGCCTTTTAGATGTATTGATTCAAGAACTTCTGCCAGTTCTATACCCCATTCTATGATCTGACGTAAGGGGACAAATTGCCCCTGGTGCAGAAGCTGGCGCACATACAAAGCTAGATCCTCGCCTTCAATGTCTTCCATAACCAGGAACAAGTCTCCATTCTGTTCAACAACGTCAAATAGTCTTGGGATATACGGATTGGGCATCAGCTCTCTTAGCATATGAGCCTCATGAAGTAGCCGCCGATGCATGCTCCTATCAGTCAAATTATTTTGCCACGCATAGCCTGGCCCTTTGATAATACACGAACTTCCGTTCTCCAGGTCTGCCCCAAGATATACAATATGATTAATTGAAGCAAAAATCATTGCGACAATCAGGTAACGCCCATTAATAATGCGCTCAAATACGGGAAGTTCAGCGGCAATTCCGGCTTCAATAAAGGGATCTTTAACCCACTCAGGAGGTTCATAGCGCGGCCTACGACGATCAGGTACTTCCTGGTTATCAGGAGTTCGCAACACTGCCTCTATAGAGCCGGAGGGAGTCTGTACATATGAGCGGAAGCTGAAATTGCCATAGCGATAGTGTATCAAGCTGTCCGGGCGCAGCGCTCGGTCCGAAGGCACCCGCGGTCCACTAAGCCCCTGGGTAACAGCGTCTAGTTGCAGCGCTAACTGCACTGCCTCCTCATCATCTCCAGGATAAACAGTAATAAATTTTCCTACCTGACTGATCCCTCCTTCTCCTTGATTTAATCTGAACAGTTGCCGTAGCGAACTGGCAACCTTAAAAGATGTGGCTCCGGTCAGTAATACAGGAAACACACGCTGCAAAACTTCCTTAGCAGACGCATTGTTCGCTGAGATATGTAGCTTCCAGCCCTGAGCAGGTATCTCTGCAGCCTCTCGGCTAAATCGCACCCACATCCTCTCCGAATCGTCACTATATTCAATGTGCCAGTTTTGCGCCCGCACTCGATGGCTCTGGCATAGCTCGTATAGCTCACGTGCCAACGGATCTGCAATCTCTGTAGCGAGAGAGTTGGTTCCAAATATATCTTCCACCAGGAACGCTCCTCATTATCTGGCTCAATCTTTCTATGCTTACCTGTACTCCAACGAAGCTTTTTTGATCTCTCCCCAATACATCCTTTATAGATGGTCTCAGCAAGACTACCCTATTCCAGGAACCCGGCAATGCTAATCCGATTTAACAATGAGTATCTCAATTGCACACATAACAGATCCAATACTTTCTCCTTTGTACATATTCAGCAAAATCTGTTCCTGTAAAGCTGGTGTTTTAAAGTGTAATGAAACAGGTATCTACGAAGCAGAATGAACCAATACATTGCGGTACTGCATAACCTGCAACATCTGCCAGTTCGGTTTCGCGCAACACATCGGAGAGAGCTTCCTCAGGCACTCCAGCAGCTTTCATCGTACCTTGAGGATCTGCCTTCAGCAATTCTTTAAATTGCTCATCTTCCTGAGCCCTGCTGGCTAATTTTCGCGTTATCTTACGAACTTCTTCTACATTATAATCCATTCATAACTCCCCTTATCTCCTCATCATGATAATACAATGTTCCACGACATTATCAATATTTATTATATATTACCATACGTAATTATAAATAAGCAACTGTTATTGACATATTTCATAAGTTTGTGTACAGTGATAGCAGGAGCCATAACAGAAAATAAGATGGCAAATGTCACTATGTACAGAGAACTTACAAGATTGGGTATATTGCTAGGCACAGCAGCGCGCATAATATATTACGCGAACCCTCCATAAGGAGATACCTCTCATGCGGAACCTACCAACCGGAACCATTACCTTTCTTTTCACAGACATAGAGGGGAGCACCGTTCTCTGGGAACAATTCCCAGAGACTATGCATTCAGTGGTTGCCCGACATGATGAACTGCTCTATTCCATCATGCAAGACAACGGGGGAATTGTTTTTAAGACGGTAGGAGATGCCTTTTATGTCGTGTTTAGAACCGCTGGCGAGGCCCTTACAGCTGCCGTGAAGGCTCAACGTGCACTGGCTATAGAACCCTGGCCAGAACAGATTACTTCGCTACGAACAAGGATGGCCTTGCATACGGGAGAAGCAGAAAGCCGAGGCAACGACTATTTCGGCCAGTCTCTCAACAGGGTCGCTCGTATTCTGTCTGCCGGCCACGGCGGTCAGGTTTTACTTTCCCAAACGACGGTTAGTCTTCTGCACAAGCTTACTTTGCCCGGTGTAAGCTTACAAGACCTGGGAGAGCACCGCCTCAAGGATATACAACACCACGAACATATCTTCCAGCTAGTCTTTAATGACCTTCCTTCTACCTTCCCTCCTCTCAAAACTCTGGATCGCCATCCTAATAATCTTCCAACACAATTGACTCCATTTGTCGGGAGGGAAAAAGACTTGAACGCCGTAAGCTCTCTCCTGAAACAGGACTATGTGCGTCTGGTAACCTTAACAGGTCCTGGTGGAGTGGGCAAAACTCGCCTCTCTTTACAAGTTGCGGCTAATCTAACTGATTCTTTTACCGATGGGGTCTATTTCGTGGAACTGGAGACCGTACGAGAGGCAAACGCTATCGCCCCTGTTATTGCCAAAACTCTACGTATCCCTGATAGCGGGGACCAGCAAGCAATAGATCTGCTACAACCCTCCCTCAAAGGTCGTATTTTGCTTGTCCTTGATAATTTCGAGCAGATTATTGAGGCTGCCCCATTGCTCCTTGAACTACTGATAGGCTGCCATCAACTAAAAATATTGGTGACAAGTAGAGCCGCGCTTCTTGTGAGCGGTGAATATGAGTATTACATCGCTCCTCTCCTGGTGCCGGTGCTGAAACCACCTTTTAAGCTAGCTGAGCTGGCTCAAAATGAGGCTGTATCGCTTTTTATTCAGCGAGCCCGCACGGTGAAACCTGACTTTCAGTTGACGCTCTCTAATGGAGCTTCGATTGCGGCCATCTGCGCTGAGCTCGACGGCCTCCCACTCGCTATCGAACTGGCGGCAGCGCGCATTAATCTCTTGCCCCCACAAGCGCTACTCAAACGCATTGGCCAGCGCTTCAAGCTTCTTATAGGAGGGGAGCGCAACCGCTCAGCGCGCCAGCAGACATTACGTGGCGCAATTACCTGGAGCTACGAACTACTGGATACTCATGAGAAAACCCTGTTTGAACAGCTCTCCATCTTTACAGAGGGATGCCTTCTGGAGGCCATCGAAGCGATCTGCCCAGTTGCAGAGGATTCCGATCATGATCTCCTCGACACACTGTATTCACTGATTAATAAAAGCTTGTTGTTGCAGCAGGAACAGGAAAACGGAGAACCCCGCTTTGTATTACTCCATTCTATTCGCGGGTACGCACTAGAGCAGTTGCAAAAAAAAGGCGAGATGGAGTCGCTACAACAACGTTATGCCACGTACTATCTGGACCTGGCCGAACAGGCCGCCTCCAGCTACACAGGTCCAGAACAAAGACAGTGGCAAGCGCGCCTGGAACAGGAACAAGCAAACTTGCAAGCCGCGCTTCACTGGTTTATTGAGCGGAATCAGATCGAGCCCGGCCTGCGAATGGCAGGAGCACTATGGCCTTTCTGGTTGACTCACGGTCATCTCCAAGAGCATTACGCTTCTTTGGAAAAGCTACTTGCGGCAAACGCGACCTACAAGGTTGCAATCTCTGTGCGAGCAAAAGCGCTGGAGGGAGCCAGCAGACTCACTCTACGCCTGAATAAACGTGAGCGCGCCGCAGCTTTTGCCGAGGAGATGTTACAGCTTGGACAAACCCTTGATGATAAAGAAATGATCGGTAACGCTTATGTTATGCAAGCTGATATTGCTATGCGCCTGGGAAACCACCAGCAAGCAGTGGAATTACTTGAACAAAGCTTACAGATCCGACGCTCCTTAAATGATAGTCGCGGTATGGCTGGTCTGCTCAATAATCTGGGCAATCTGGCCCTTGGACAGGGCCAATTAGAGCGAGCAGCGGCTTTCCATGAGAAAAGCCTGGCATTGCTACGAGAAATTGGTGATGAGCGAGCTATAGCTCGCATCTTGAACCATCTGGGCAAAGTTGAATTGCTTCGTGAGCACTATGAACAGGCTACTATTCTTTACGAGGAGAGCATAAGGCGCTTTCGCAAACAAGGCGATGCACAAGGTACCGCAACTACGCTATTTAGCCTGGGCATGGTTGCATTTTGCCAGAATAACTTTGCTCGCGCCATAGATCTGTACCAAAATAGTCTGACCCAGTTTCGCGATCTCGATGATCAGGCCGGTATCGCTATCTGCTTGAGAGAAATTGCTCAAATTGCCTGTATCTGGCAACAATTCGAGCGTGCTACACGCTTACTTGCCCAGGCGCAATTGCTAAACAAAAATATTAGGGAATCTTCATCCCCACTTAAACAGCCAGAAAAAGATGATCTGATAGAGACTTTACATCACAGCCTTGACAATACTTTGTTCAAGGTATTGTGGGAAACTGGCAACGTAATGACTCTTGAAGAGGCCATAACAGAAGCGCTTATGGTTAAGTTGCCAGAAAATTGATAGAATAAATTTACAGCAGAAGTTTTCCTTACATAGTACTATAAAACCGGCTCATCAGCAATTTTACCGCTATTAAAGAATCGAACGATCTTATCGTTCGATCTGTTCACAATTTCTAAAAAAAGAGAATTATACCGCAAGAAGTTTTTATTCACATATGAACTATATATCGACTCTAAAACCTTTTAATAGAGACGGCACACAGTTTTGCTTTTGTCAACAAGTAAGCCCACAAAGATCAAGGCTATGATCCAGATCTAATCAAGAATTTCTTAAGCTTGAATATATTAATTTTTCTTTTTACCTTAGTGGATTCAGCTTTCCTGATCTCATGAGAAGGATATTATATACTACAAATAATGTAATGACAAAGTATCCACTGCTCGTATATTCGCTTACTTGGACAAGAGCATATGTGAACTACTGTAAATTATGGAAGAGCTGGTAAATGTTGCTCCAATTATCGCTGAGGTGTAGAAAACGTGTTTTTCTACAAAGTTGCTGCAACATAACAACACTGCTCATCTACCAGAGCAGGGTGCGTGGACGCTCTCTTTTGCTCATATTTTCTGCTAAAAGGTGGAAAATCAGACAAGTTCATTCACTGCTGCTGTTCTCGATTTAATTAAATGTAATAGCCAGTATCCAAGAAGCTGCTACTGACTATGATCAAAGCTGAGAAAAAGGGTTGGATATGTCTCGATCTTCGTCAAAGCACAAGTGTTAGCGCACTCGGGCTGCAGATAACCAGTCACTTCGGCTTGCCATCCTACCTCGCGCAAAAAATCTTCAATAACATCATACGGTAATCCTTCCTTAATGAGTAGTTCAACAGGACGGTCCTGGAGCTGCTTTTTATACATAGCATCTGCTGCTGCTCTCTCTACAATCGTACGGAGCCTGGCACGTGCTACTTTGAGACGCATAAAGTACTCTCCTCGCTCTACTATGAACTGGACTATCTTGTCTTAATCAACTCACCTCTTCGCAAAAAACATGAATTTTACACAACGACCGTTTTAACAGAGAGTCATTCTGAAATATTCTCAGTCGTCTAATTTACATCTGCACCTCTAACACGAATAACATATATATTCGTATTTGTCAATGTTTTTTACAAAAAGCACAAGATTTACAACCTGACCGAGGAGGCCTGCTTTCTACGCAAAAATTCATGCCCATTTAACTATTCTTTTTGTATCATCCATCACTTTTGTTATTTTATTACTTCTAACTCTTTAAAAAGTGTTTTGTTTTACTCTAAAATTAATGATTTTAGATAAAGAGTCAAACAGTTCTAACCCTCAGCGTTACATGCCACATACAGTATAAATTAGATAGAGATGATTATTAAGAGTTTTTGCAATTTGCAGGTAATCGCAATAAGGAAAAATAGATTATTGACATTTATGATAAGATTATGTATATTTCTAAAAGAGCAAGGAGAGGATATTATGGTTGAACGACATGATCTTATTTGGATAGTTGATGCTGAAAACGAATTCAATCGCTCTCGCGAATGGTTCCTTAAGCAAATCAAGCTAGGCAATTTACATCGAACAAAAATTGCGGGCGATCGCAAAGTTTATTTATTGCGTAGTGAGATCGAGAAGTTACTAGAACCTCGTATCTATAATCTCTAGTTGCTGCGCTGGTTTTACAGCGCAGCAACGCTACGCATCTCTACCCTTACGGGCTTTTTGTTCTTTTTTACCCTTCTTACTCTCAACTCTACTTCTCTATTTATCTCCTCTTCGATCCAACTTAATAAGCCCACAAGAAAATGATAATAGCGCTTTCTCTCCCTATACAAACATAGATTATCTTACCTTATTATATACTATACTCCTAAAAGTGCCAAATATTACCATTTTTTTCTTAAAACCTAAATAATTTGGCCTAAAAATTTATCGGCTATCTCGCCTTTCGCTTACATAGACAGCAGTGACGGATAGTTATTTCTGTAAATAACTATCCGTCACTACGCTAGTACAGAGCTGCAAAGGACTTCCGCATTGTGTATTCCTACTTCAGGTCACCCTTATGGCAGGTCGGATAGCACAGCTCTGCCCCTTCCCATCTCTTTTGCCTTTCTATTCCCTACCTTTGGCAGCTTCCTCTTAAAAGAGTGCTACTATCGCAGCTAGATCAATGTAAAAACGAATAGATTGGATCTTACCTTGCTCATTAATTTCAAAAACATCGATACCTTCTACATTCGCCGAACGCCCATTCTTGGCTGTCATAGCTCCACTATAGAAAACCGCTGCACCGTTTCCTACGGTAAACATGCGCTTAATCTCAATCTCCATCTTACTGAAAGGGATAATACTCTGTATTGCTACTTGCCTGACAGCTTCAAGCCCTACCAGCGGGGAAACTTCCCCAGCATTATATATCGCTGCATCCTGAGCAAACATGGCCACAAAGCCCTCTACATCCATCGCCCTGTTAGCGGCAAAGTAGGCGGAGATAGTATCTTTGATTACTTCTTGTGAAATCATTATTGACCTTCTTTCTTTATCCCAAATGAACTTCTAATATTCTCTGCTTAGCTCAAGCGCTCCTCAAAGCCAGATCAAAAACGCGATAAAAGCAGCCCACTGGCCAAATGAGGACACAGTAGACAGCTCGGCGTCTACATGCCAGGCCTACATGCTTACCGGCGGCTGTCTGAATTCAAAAGTGAAGTGAGGCACAATTTCTTCAAGAGCGGCCTCAATATTCTGCTCATATCCCTCAAACATCTCCGTGAGTATTGCCTGCTTCTCCTCATGAGTTTCTCCCTCCAAGAGGGCAAAAAGCGTCCTGGCATTGATCACGTCGCGCGGAGAAATGAACAGCCAGTTCATCATGAAGTAGCTCATGTACAACGGGTTGAAATCGCCGGTTTGCATCTGCTCTAACAGCTTACGCGTGGATTGCTTCATGCAAAATTCAAAGTACTTATGCAGAAGCTTCACACCTTTCAGCTCCACCGGGCCTTTATGCGTGACGCCTGTCCAGCGTAGATCCTCTAGCACGCTACGCCACCAGGCCGGATAGATCGCTTCTTGCATCCTCTGGAGAACACGACGTTCAAAATCTGCTTGTGGCTGCTCCTGCTGCTGCTGCAAACACATCGCTAGCGTTTCAGCTTCAATAGCCGCCACAGTCATACCCTGACCATAGACTGGATCAAAGTGACAGAGTGCATCACCAATTACAAGCAGGCCTGCTGGCCAGCGCTCCATCTGTTCATAGTGCTGGCGAACGCATTCAGGTATGCGATAGCCACGTGGCTCTGTTAACACTTCAGCTCCCCTCACAGCTTCAGCTATTGCAGGGCTAATCAGCTGTGCCAGGCCTTCGTCAAAGCCTTTTGCCTCAGTAGGGGGGTAGTTGCCACCAACACTAGCAATACAGACTGACCAGATATCATCCTCTACAGCTTTAAGTACTCCTCCACTGGAATTTCCAGTAGCCGGATCACCCTCTATCACTATCACCCCCAGATTTCTTTTCTCAGGATGAATTCTGTAATAGCGTGTGCTGTAACCAATGGCCGACGTCACGCGCTCGCTCTCCGGCACATCGTAACCAAGATCTGAAAGCCACTGTGCAAGCTTGGAAGAACGCCCACTGGCATCAACCACTAAATCCGCTAGAAGCGTGGTCCGCTGCTGCAGTTGCCCACGCTCCCGGATATAAACACCATTAACAGTCAGCTGCCCATCATTTGCACTGGTTTCTAGCCCGATGACTTGCTGATGGTAGAGAAAATTGACATTTGGCAAGTCTTCTACCCGTTGACGCAGTACCCACTCAAGTAATGCCCTGCTATAAGTCCCCGCTTTTATCTCCTCTCCTCCTGTACTAGGGAAAGGGATCGCTCCGTAAGGATTTATCATCTGGATCAGGGTATTTTTCTGGATGGGGAAGGCTCCATGGGCCAATATTTCGGCAGTAAAGCCAGGAAAGAGGCTATCCAGAATAACTTCTCCACGCGGCAATATTTGATGCAAATGAAAGGACTGTGGCGCCCCTGCCCGAATCCCTGGCTGTTCTGGGCAGGCGTCTCTCTCAATTATCTGGACTTCATTGTATTGCTCGGAAAGTACGCGAGCGACAAGTAAACCAGCAATTCCACCTCCAATGATTAGCGCTTTTTTTCTATCCTCGGCAGTTCTGTTTATAGCCATTATTTTCTTTCCTCTTCCTAAAAGAATATATTTGTGCACTTTTTCGCATATATCGCTGCTTGCTCTCAAGCATCTTCTGAAAGTATAGTGAACACGGGAAAAGAGCACACTCTCCCTGCGGGTAGTGCAGTGGGTAGTAGTAGGAAGACTGGCCAGAAACAAGTCTAGAGGGGCTTTACAGATGATTCGTTACGAATAAGGTCACGGGCAACCTCACTTGCCTGCAGGCGATTACTAACCCCTAGCTTCTGATAAAGATGCTTGACATGGTACTTCACAGTATTCACCGAAATGATCAATTCTCTGGCGATCTCTTGGTTGGACCATCCGGCTGCTAATAGCTGCAGCACACGTTCTTCTTGCTCAGAAAGCGGTACAAAAAATGGGCTGCCGAAAGTACTTTGTGCCTTCTGAGCCAGGCCCGAACGCCAGGAGGTGGCTTGCAATAATCTCTGGACATATGAGCGTAGCGTGGGCTCATGCTGCAAAGTAGGCAGTAAAGCTCGCAGCAAGGTAATTATTGACCTTCCCTCATCAAGAAAGAGCCGCACATAGCCTTCCTGCATTGTTTGCAAAAGAGCTTGCCGCAACCAGTAATGAGCCTGCTTGTGCTGATTGCAAGCTGCATGCGCCAATGCTAGTAAGATTTGGATCTGTACGGCATGATAGCCATGCTGGTTTTCCCTGGCCGCAATCAAGAGGTGTGTAAATTGTAGAAGAGCAGCTCTGCCTTCCCCTCGCGCAAGTAGGAGCCGTCCACGCAAGATTTGTACCTCCAGCTGCTCGGTAATCGCTTCAGTCTCTCCGCTTGGAAATTTCATCTCTAATCCATCTTGTATCATCAGTGGATTGCCAGCGGCGATCAGCAAGCGCCCATACCAGGCATAAGTACGAGCATGCAGCAATAGGCTCTCAGGAGTCCATTCCTCCCATGGGTTGGCAAGGAGAACTTTTAGTTGTTCTAAAGCGACGGCAATCTCGCCACGCGCATATTGAAGAAGCGCAAGTTGTAACGCCGCCCTCCTGGAAAGGGCCTGGCTTTCGGGCAGGCTAGAACCCTGCATTAACCTATTTACTTCTTTCGCATATATTTCCGCATCTACAAGCTCATTTGTCTCAAAAGCTACCCATGCCAATTCAAGCAAGGCATCAGCGATCGAGACATCATCGTTAAGATCCTTCGCCTCACTAAGCACGTGTTGCTGATATCTGCTCGCCTGTCTCAGTTCACCCAGAAGCAAATATGTCTTACCCAGTGCTAATCGTATTTGAATATTGAGGTATCGATTGCTCGGAGGAAGATTATCCTTTTCGGCCTGGAGAAGGTCTTGGCGAGCTTCGTCAAGGCGACCCAGACGCAGTTTATCTAGTCCAACCAATGAGAGAGATGAACTTCGATACATAAGGAGATATGGGCTTAGTTCGTCTTCCTGTGATAAATAAGCCAGTGCCTCGTACGCATGCTTCACTACAGAGGAAAATGTTTCTCTTCCTAACATAGCACTCAATGCCAAAAAAGCACGATTTGCGCCAATTGCGGCATACATGCCACGACTCGTCCAGCCTTCTACAGCCATTTGCAGTAGTTTCTCAACGCGTATACGTTCATCTTCAGTTAACAATACTACCTTGGAAGCTGGGATGGCTGTCTGAGAAAAGCGATATTCTACAGGAAAACGTAATTCTACCGCCAGGATATGACACAACAGTGGATGCTTGCGTAATACGCTTTCCGGTAGCTGTTCTAGCCAGCTGCGCATCGAAATTGGTTCATAGAAATATTGTATCTCTAGCTGCTCAATTAATTCGGCAACTCGCTCCATGTCCTGTGCTAGCCAGGCCATTTCTATCGCCTCTATGAACATTGCTTCTTGCTCATACCATACACTTGCACGCCGCCATAATTTAGCCAGCGTTTCCTCACCTAGACGGCGACGCGCTTCCTGCCTTAAGGCTTCTGCAAAGAGGGCATGATAGCGATACCACGTTTCTGGCCCTTCCAGCGCATCCAAAAAGAGGCCGGCCCGTGAAATAGCCTCTAGCTTCTCTTTACTGTTCTCGCTTTCGGTGATAGTGTCACAGAGAGACCCGCTGAGCCGGCTGAGTACGCTTGTATGTAAGAGAAAGCTCTGCAGCTCTGCTGGCTGCGTCTCTAGAATCTCTCGCATAAAGTAATCAAGCAAGTGACGCTGCGGATAAGTATATTGGCCCTGAACTACTAATGCCTGTTCAATAGATTGCGGGGTTTTCCATCTGGCAAAGGTCAGGGCGAGTAAACGCAGCCCTGCTACCCAGCCTTCTAGCAAGGTATCTAGCCGACTGAGGGCTACTTCCGAGAAAGTAACTGGCAACGCTTGTTGCAGAAAGGCAACCATCTCCTCGTGGGAAAATCTCAGTTCAGCTTTGTATAGCTCAAAGAGCTCTCCCCTCGCTCGCCAGCGTAAGAGAGGCAAATCTGGCTCGGATCGTGTGAGCAACAGCACATGTATCGTTTTCGGCAAGTGCTCAATAAAAAAGGCCAGCGTTTCATGAATGGCAGCATCCGATATAGCGTGATAGTCATCAAAGATTAACAATCCTTCTTTATCGAGCTCAGTAAAGCTATTGAGCAGGCGTGTCAGAGCTAGTTCTAACGGGGGGCTCTCAAAGAGTGAATAAGTGCCTACTGTAAGTAGAGCCAGAGCGGCTTGCCCAGCCGCTTGTTGTTCTTGCCCCAGTAATCTCTGCGCAGCCGTCATTACTGCCCGCCAGAAACGCATGAGATCATTATCCCCCGAATCAAGCGAAACCCAGCACATCGTTGGGAAATCTGGAGATACGCCACGTGAGGCAAGCCAGTGATTAACAAGTGTGGTTTTGCCAAAGCCGGCCGGGGCCTGCACTACAGTGAGTTTGTGACGCAGACTTCCATCAAGTTGCGCAAATAAAGAGGCTCGTTCAACAAGCCAGGTTGGAAGCTGAGGAGGGTAGAGTTTGGTTTTTAGTAAGGGAGCCATATTGCTTGCTTGAGGCTTCTGATGTTGAGCCTGCCGCTCCTCTTCACTATCGTCATCTGCGCTAGTAGCATCTGCGGCTATGCGTGCTGCCAACGTGTAAGCAACTTCTCTCAAACGCTCAAGTGTCAAATCTTCTGATTTGCCCAGGTAGGTGCGATAGAGCCTGCCCTGATATTTCCGATAGGCTTTCCAGTACCAGCCACCGCGCCGGTTCCCCACACGTTCTTTGCGTGCAGTATAAGAGCCATTACCATCACGAAATGCAAAAGTGCTGGATGTCTCCTCGTTTAGCCAGGCTAACCACTGCTCTGACCCTACAACGATAGAGATGGCTGCTCCTTCTTCACTATAAAGAATTTTATCACGTACGGTTGGTGTTGATCTCGCCACAGGCCAGCTACTCGCTTTACTTTCTGACACTGCTATTTTCACTATCCTTTAATAGTCTATCATATGTTGGGGAACTTTTCACACTCATTGGTTCCCCACACGCAAGATTTTCCTGCTGGCAGCTAAGTTCACAAGCTACACTTCTTTACCAACAAACTTCAGCGCAGCTTCTTCCTTCCCGCCGTGAGATCCTCCCGATGAAGGCTTCCAGGTCTTCTACCTTGTGCTAGCTACTCTGCTTATGCTTCAGTAGTCGTTGGATAAACTGTGGCAACCAGATGCGCAGCTCAGATAGCTCCCGCTGATTCACATCTCTTCCAGCATAACGTTCCTGGATATATGCCTGCGTCAATTCTTGAAGCCGTATAGTATCCCTGAACTTTTCTTCTTGCTCCCCGGTATCCGCTGTCAAGGAAATGTATTTAAGTAGGCGCGTTTGATATTCAGAAGGTGTCTCGTTAAGGTGCCGAGTAGGTAGTACCTCGCTTTGCTCGCTATCAGCCAACGCCTGCAATAGCTGGCGAAACTGCGCCCGGGCCGAATTCTTGTCGAGCTTTTCAAGCTCGAATCCATGCTCCATTTTATGCCTACGATTTTCCTGCCTCCGCTGGCGCAAGATTTCTTGGGCTGAAAACGTTTCGCGCTCCTCTTCTTCATCTTCCCTCTCATCGTGCCTTATATGCCAGTTACGTAGTATCAAGCGAATAACGATAATAAGGGCAGCCAGGGCCAGTAATATCATGATAACCTGACCGGTTGCAAGTAGCCATGATGGTAATGTCGGTGGCACATTGTTCTCTCGCAATCCCACATGTTGAGGCCTGTTGAGAGGATGAGTTTTATTCAGCGGTAACGTAGCAGGACCTTGTAAGAGCGAGAGTAAAGGCGCAAGTATCCAGTAGAGTAGATACAGTATTTCGCTGACGATCTCTCCCAGGATCACCCAGAGCAGCCCTATCACATTCATAACTACATTAAAGGAAAATATCTCGAAAGCCAGCGCCCCAACTATAACGAGCAACCAGAGGATGGTCAGTGCTAGCAACCACAGACGCAAAGGATTACGCCCGACAACAGCATAGCGACTCTGTTCTTTTCTGCTCATATTCAGACGGATAAAAGAGAGACCAAGCAATCCACTAACAAAAAACAGTGGAAAGGCATAACTCAGCACATTAAGCACCTGACTATCAGCATTATTGGAAACCCGAGACCAGAGAACCAGGAGTAGACCCACAAGCAAGATTGCCAGGCTGATCTTAAACGTGAGAATAAAGTGCTCATCATACGCGTTTGTACGCGCCCAATCCAGCCCTCGTTTCCAACTCCATAATACTACTAATCCCATCAAGAACATTTTTCCCGGCTCAGTCAACAACGCAAGATGGGTAATAAGCATACATCCCGCTGCTACTATCAGCCCCCCAATAGGCAAGAGAGCTCCCAGCTTCTCCTTCCCAGGATGCGTAGAAATTAATTTTACCAGCAAAGCCCACCACTGCAGCCCCAACAAGAGTAAGATAATGCTTGCTTCATCGATCACCGGTGAAGCTGTGCTCGCTCCTAGCAGGATTGGCAATGCGAGCAGTACCAGCAAGATTGACTGCGCTTCCATGAGACTGATAGCAACGGGAATTACGCAGTACTCAATCCAATTGAAGCGGAATAGAGCCAGTACCCAGGGCTTCCTCTGTGCTGTTGTTGACTGCTTTGATAAGCTCACGCCAACGTTCCTTTCCCCCAACATAATATACAGCTAAATCATAGAGATTTGTTTCCACCTCTACTCCCGGCTCACCTGTCAGTATTAGATAAACAGCCGAGCCCCGCACCTGCATATCGAGAAGGCGTTCAACCGTCTCTGCATTGAGTGATGTAGCTGCGCTAACCATAAGAATCGTACTCCCTTGCGGGAACATGTCTTCACGCGTATCAATACAGTATTCAATTGTGGTATTGGAACGTGGCTCCAGATGAGCCAGGGTTGTAAGAATCTGCTCATACTGGGCATGATCAGCGGCGAACGGTACGCTAACTCCCGGTGAAGAAAGCTTGAGGTGCTCTAATTCTGTAATTTTCCTATCATCCCACTCAATCTGCTGCGTTCCTTTACCTGTCTTCTCAATCAGCCCTGTTATCAGCGCGCAATTCGTCAACAAGCCGGTCATATATCCTTCTTGGAGGGCCCAGACTGCCAGCGATGCAGCTACAGACAGCGTAAATTCTTGCAGCTCAGGATCAGCTTTGCGTAGATCTCTGGCAAAGTTCCAGCCATCCAGCAACACAAGTAGACGATGCAGGCTACTCGGCTCGTACATTTTACTCTGCAAATGCCCGGCACGCGCTGATGCTTTCCAGTGAATACGGCGCGGATCATCATCAATCTGATAGTCGCGCACGCCCGCAAATCGCAATGGATCTTCGACCAGCCTTCGCCGCGACGTATAATCCCCAAAGGGATGAAGCGAGGCAAAACCAAGGCTCTCAAGGGGAATAATTAAGGGATAGATGACCAGGACCTCGCTTGTAGGGACGGTAATTTCACATTCTAGCCAGCCTAGCGGATCGCTACTCCTGAGTCGCAAAGGACCAAATGTATGCAGTCCTCGTGCTTTGCCCAGAAAGCGATAATGGCGCGTCACCCGTTGAAACGACCAGAGCAGCCAGGTGTGCGTGAACATATCATAGTCAGTTTTCTGCAGGCGCAAGGTCCGGTTCTGTTTCTTGACAACTTGTAGCGGAGGGCTGATCGTGTTTTCTACCTCTAACCAGGTAAGCGGCAACCATTTGCGGTTCTCCACGGTGACCGAGAGCTTGACAATTTCTCCAAAGAATAGATGCTGCTGATCCAGCCTCTGCCTAACAACTAGATGTCTTAAGGCCAGGAGATACCATATATTCGGCACAGCGCCGATGATTGCGATACACAATGCAACAAATAAAATGATTGGCTGCTGTGCCAGTACGCTGAGCAAGAGCAGCGCTAGCGCCAGCAGATACCACATACGACGCTTCTTGAGCAGCTCCTGATCGTGTTCGATCGTGAGAAGGTCAGTATTCATCGCAAATTATTTCCTCGCTGACGGAGGTGCTATTGTCTCTACAGGAACCGGTGTCGCCTGCACAATCTCTTCAATAATCTCACGATTGCGTTTGCCACGCATACGCGTACGCGTGGTCGTCAATAAACGATGGGCCAGCACATTCACGGCCAGATGTTTGATATCATCTGGTAAAACAAAACCACGCCCCTGCAAGGCTGCGTACGCCTCACACGCTCGATAAAAGGCTAAAGTACCTCGCGGGCTCACTCCTAGCTGAATGGCAGCATGCGTACGAGTCGCTCGCACAATTGACAGAAGATAGCGTTCAACTTCTGGCTGCCATTGTACCTGTCGCACAATCTTTTGCAGCTCAAGCAATTGTGTTGCGCTCACCACATGCTCTAACTCTTCCAGCGGCTCTTCTAACTTGAAGCGGTGCAAGATCGCTTCCTCCTCCTCTTCAGAAGGATAGCCAATAGTGATGGAGAGCAAAAAGCGGTCAAGCTGCGCCTCTGGTAAAGGAAAAGTGCCTTCCAACTCCACAGGATTCTGGGTTGCAATTACCAGAAATGGCCTTGGCAAGCGCATACTTTCGCGTTCTACAGTAACCTGACGCTCTGCCATTGCCTCTAACAAGGCCGATTGGGTACGCGGTGTCGTGCGGTTCACCTCATCAACCAGGAGAATCTGAGAAAATAGGGGCCCATTCCGAAAGGTGAAATCGTTACGACGTTGATCAAAATAGCTAACTCCAATGATATCGGTTGGAAGCAAATCAGGTGTTCCCTGCACCCGTTGAAAAGTAGCCCCGAGCGAACGGGCCAGTGCCTTAGCCATAACTGTCTTCCCCATACCCGGAACATCTTCCAATAAGACATGCCCATCGCTAAGCAACGCCACTAGCAATAGATCGATGACGTCAAGCTTGCCAATGATTACACGTGCCACGTTCGCACGAATTGCCGCCGCTACTTGTTGCACAACGCTTATAGAAGACAAAATCGTGTCATCAGCCATGAAGGGCCTCTCCTGCTTCATTGAGAATAGCCAAAAACTTTCTGACGCTTAGGAGGAGGAATCAACAGTGTTCAAAAATGTGTTTAAATGTATGCAATTGTAAAGAAACTGGCAGAAATTGAGCATGAAAAAACCATCCTTACCGCTTTTGCAGCATGGATGGTTCTCTTTACCATTGGCTTAGTGAAGTTAGTAGTCAGTAACCTTATCTTCGTATAAAGCATCTGCAAGAGGTTTTCTTACATTTCCTATTTTCCTCTCCAAGTTTTCCAGGTACTTATTTGCAAGGGTAATGCGGTCCAGATAGCGAAGTACGCCAACACTTTTTATTTCCTGTGTCACTTCTACCGCTATCTTAACGCCTGCTTCCATGTCGCTACCCCTGATGAGTGCCATTGCTCTAGACGTAGCTATCAGTAGTTCCCAAAACTTCGTTTTCGGTAGGTTTGCTTGTGCTCGATCAAGATATTCTAATGCTTTGTCTGTTATCCCCAAATCGCCATAACTACGCCCATATTCCTCGTAGACAGTACCAGGACTGTAGTGACCTCTTGTGCTACTAGCCCCTTGATCGAAGCTGTACGATAGTTCCTCGGACTCTTTCATGGCCCGGTCAAAGCCCTTCATATCACCTTTTCTCAGGTAGACACGCGCTAACAATTGAATGCCGTTTCCTAATGCTGCACTGTCGGCATTTGGTGTTGTGTCCCTTGCCGCTTCAAGCAAGGTTGCAGCTTTATCCAGGTTTCCTAGTCTTCGGTGCATATCGCCCTGGTACGTTAATGCGATGTTGAGCAAGGTGTCATCCTTAATCAAGCGTGCAATGGTTTCCATCTCTTTGTAATACAGCATCGCTTCGTAGGACTCACCTGCTTTTGTGGCCTCTGACACGATGTAGCCAGCGGCATGATAGGTCTGTGCCAAACTACGTAACAAGGCCGGATTTTCTGATGTGATTTGGGTTCGTAGATTGTGCGCTAATCGTTCAATGACGGCTCTAGCTTCTCGTAGGCGTGACTCTTCTACCAGTTCCCATGCGTGTTGAAGGGCTTCTTCTATCTCTTCGGGCGTTCTTGGTACATAGAGTGCTCCGGCAACGCCTAACTGTTCTGGCTCTACACCTAATCTATCCGCAATGCGATGTAACTCTTTCACGTTATTGAGCGGCCTTTCTCCGTTTTCGTATGCCCGTAATGTACGTGGCTCTAGGTTGAGATCGTAGGCTAGTTGCTCTTGAGTCAGGCCGTGTTTCTCTCGATAGCTTTTGAGGAATTGTCCTGCTAGTGAGGTTTCTTTTCGATGCTGAGCCACAATTTTATCCTTCTTTGTCGCCGTAAGCTTTCGAGATGCGCCACAATTTGCACCTGTTGGAACTGCCCGATCTACTTCATACTAGTTGGTGAGGATAGGTGATGGTCTGGCGCATCGTCGGAAGAACTTGCCGCCTTCTTGCGTGGACCTTTCGGGCCTGGTTTGCGGGTTGTCTGCAAGAACTGGTTCAGTGAGTCAGTGTAGACAAACCAATCACGCCCCATCTGGAAGCCTTCAAGCTTCTTTTTCCTGAGCAAAGTTGCAATGTAGTTGGCGCTCAGGGAAGCTTGCTCAGCCGCTTGAGGTGTCGTGATATAATCTCGCTTCTCATCGGGTTCGGTAGTCATAGCTTATCCTCACTGGTCAATCTTTCCTAACGAGTGTAACACAGATAGTCACCCTTGACAAATTAATCACGCATAGTTTATAATTCATTTTAGAGTGATTGATTAGTGATTGTCAAGACTGAAAGAACTGCACCTGAACAACTGAACAGCATTTCTTGTTTGCTTACGAGTTACCCATCTGTAGGAGCAGGGACAAGCGGCGTGTGCCGCGAAAGTCAAGCCGCTATATGGTAGGGGCAAGGCAACGAAATGTCACACCTTTAACTGGAATTGAGAAATCATTCTTACTGTACTGCGTCCCCGCGAACGAAGGGTTTTGTTCACGAAGGGAACGCTTACATGAAGACAACCTATTCCCCGAAGGATTTCGGGGCGCTTATCGGACGGTCAACGAACACGCTACAACGGTGGGATCGAGAGGGCCGGTTACGTGCTCATCGATCCCCTGTCAGCAATCGACGGTTTTACACGCATGACCAGTACTTAGCGTACATGGGACTGAACACGGAGGATGAACGGCTCACTATCGCCTATACCAGAGTTTCAGGTGTAGCACAAAAGCCTGATCTCACGAACCAAGTCAAGGCGCTAGAGCAGTTCTGCACCGAGCAAGTCCTTGTTGTTGATGAGTGGATGCAGGATATCGGCAGTGGCCTGAACTACAAGCGTAAACAGTTTAACCACCTGTTTGAACTGATCGAACAAGGCCGGGTTAAAACCCTCATCCTCGCTCATCGTGATCGATTGGTACGCTTTGGGTACGAATGGTTTGAAGCCTTTTGTGAGCGGCACGGAACGAAAATTGTCGTCATGAACAATGAGAAGCTTTCACCGGAAAAAGAGATGGTTGAAGATCTGATCATGATTTGTACCGTTTTTTCTGCGAGGTTCCACGGACTCCGCTCATACAAAAGGACATTAGTAAAGGCAGTAACAGGAAATGCTGATAAGCAAGAAAATCCGGCTTGAAGTCAGCGACCAGGACGCTGCAACCCTGGAATTTATGCAAGGAAAGTGCAGGGGCCTCTACAACTGGTGGGTTATGCGCCTACGAGATGGGGAAAAGTGGCCTGGATGGGAAGAGGCCAAGAAGACGCTACAAGCCAGTAAAGAGCACGATCCTGAACTAAAGTTTGTCTACGGCAAGCTTCTGCAAGAGGTCTATTTCCGCCTGGATGGCTCAATGAAGGCATTCTTTCGACGGGTCAAAAATGGTGAAAAGCCCGGTTTTCCGAGGGTACGCCCACGTCACAACTTTTTCACCTTGATCTATCCAGCCATGTACATCCAGGTAGAGGGCTTATCTCTCAGGCTTCCGACAGGGGGTAAAGGCAAGAACAAGCGTTACCCTGATGTGATTGCCAAGCTCACTGAGGAAGCACCAACGGGCTACAAAGATGTGGCGATATCCAGGGATGGACAGGGACATTACTATGCTTCATTTGTCCACGATGAGGAAGAGGAAACACATGAGCACGATGGGGTGCTAGCCATTGACTTAGGTGTGAAGACGCTTGCAACGGGCGTCAACGAGCAAGGTCGCTTCTATCACATTAATGGCTTCAAGGGTTCACGTTGGTACTGTCGGCAACTGGACAAAATCCGGTCAAAGCGTGATCGCTGCAAAAAGGGGTCACGTCGGTACAAGCGTTTGAGCCAAGTCTACAAGCGCGTTTCACAGCAGAAACGCAACAAGCAGAACGACTCTCTGCACAAGGCTAGCCATCTGATAGCCCACAAGCTGGTTGAAAGAACCGTTGTGGTTGGAGACCTTTCTCAACGGCAAATGGTCATGAAAGAGCATCGAGAACGGAACAAGCACCTGAATCGAGCAGTGTTTAACGAATGGGGCTTGTACACCTTCATTCAGATGTTGCTCTACAAATGTCAGTTGTACGGAAAAGACCTCCAAATCTTAGATGAAAGGGATACTTCAAAAACCTGTAGTGGCTGTGGACAGAAGCAAGCAATGCCACTCTGGAAACGAACGTATCGCTGTCCTAATCCTGAATGTCGCTTAGTGATAGACCGTGATGAGAATAGCGCGGTGAATATCCTCAAGCGGTATCTTGCCCGGCTAGGGCCACACACGGGCGATCCCGTGCGGTGTGCGGACGTTTTCACCGCAATCGAAAATCGGTGTGCAGAGGTTTCCAACGCCACCGACCAATGTGTGAATACATTTGAACACATTTAGAAAGGCAGTATATCACTACAGCAGCACATACTCTAGAATAGGACAAAATAGTGATATTCCAACTCCCTACAAAGTAAAGCCTTTCAAGTTGTGCCTAAGACAGTGCTAACTCGTCTGGTATATGGTCCTTGTATCCCCGCTACAACATTTTTCGTTAACACAGAACAGGGGATAGTTGAGGACCGAAATTTTCCTAAATCAGCGATAAAATAAATTTGTTATTCAACAAATAGCTCTAACCATACAGGCAACAGATACAATGAGAAGAGAGGGAATCACTATGAGTATTATTCATACTACCGCTAACTTTAAGATTACTTCCTGGGACCAGACTCCTTATGACGAGCCAGAGAAAGGTTCCCAGTTCTTCCAGGCTAAAGTAAAGAAGATCTTTGAGGGAAATATCGAGGCCGAGAGCACAGCTACGCTGCTCATGTGTCAGAGCGAGGGTAATTCTGGCGCTGGTTACGTCGCCACAGAAAGAGTTGTAGGGCGTATCGGCAACCGCTCAGGCAGCTTTGTTATCCAACATGGCGGAGCAATGGCACATGGCAGCGCTACAGATTCCTTTGGCTACGTAGTACCAGGCTCCGGTACAGACGAGCTGCAAGGAATACGCGGGCATTGCAGCTTTTATCACGAAGGAGAAGAGGCCACGCTTAGTCTCGACTACGAGATTGTAGAATAAAAATAGCATAGGCCAATTCATACCTTGGTTCCAACCAGATTAATATTTATCCAGGTCAAACCCATCTTGACTCTCATCTTTCTCTTCTGTTCTCCAAACGAAAAGAAAGCTCCACGGATATGCAACAAGCTGCCAACATAGAAAGGTGCGAGGAAGCTATTCCTGCAACACTCACAAGACATCGCCAGGATGGGATAGAAGCTCATCCTGGCAATGAGCAAATTTGCTGTTTTATCTCCTTCTACAACACAGGGAATGCAAAATGATTGGTGCTATCCATCTTGTTGATCTCTCCCCTCTATTCAAGAGGGAACTTCTTATGCGAACCTGGCTAGAGACAGGCCGCTCAGTTGCTTACAATATGCTTGCCATTCAATTTGTCTGTGGGACAAAGGTCACTGGCATACGTTTAAAACCAAAGAGGGTGGTTCCTTCAAAAGGCTCCAACGCTGCTCTATCTATTAGACAAAGCTGAGGCAGTTGTTCCAGTAACATTGAAAGGGCGATGGTCGCTTCCATGCGCGCTAGAGGCGCACCAATACAGAAATGAATACCATGTCCAAAAGTAAGATGTTTATTTGGCGAGCGAGCAACATCAAAACTATCGGGATCTGAAAATTGCGTGCTATCCCAATTCGCTGATGCCAACCAGGCAAAAATTGCTGCGCCGGCAGGGATGGTTACCTCCGCCAGCTTTACATCTGTTCTGGCCATGCGCGTAATACGCCAGCCGGGCGCCGCATAGCGGAGCACTTCTTCAATGGCCCCTGGCATAAGCTCAGGTCGTTTACGCAATTGCTCTATCAATCCAGGTTGCCCATCAAAACACCAGATGCCACTGCTCAACAGGTTAGTTGTTGTGAGATGGCCAGCGAGTAAAAGTATCCGACAAAAATTGACTCTCTCCTCCATACTCAAACGTTTGCCTTCCATCTCAACAGCAAGCAGGTCACTCATCATATCTTCCTTTGGATTGCTCTGCCTCTCCTTTAGAGCCTCCTCAAGATATTCTTTTAGCTCTTCATAGGTATGTTCGATATCGTCAGTTTCTAACGCCAGATCTGGACGAAAAAGCTCCGCATCATCTACCTGATGATTCAGTAACACATCAGTCCAACGCTTAAAAAGCGAGCGATCAGACGCAGGTACGCCCAGCATCTCAGCAATAACAATGGTCGGTAGCTGGTAAGCAAAATCTGCTACCAGATCCATCTGGCCCTTGAAACGAATTTTATCAAGCAGCTCTTGTGTGAGAACGGCTATCCGCTCCGAGAGACGTGCGAGAGCTCGTGGTGTGAATGCATACGCTACGAGATTGCGATATTGCTTATGGCGAGGCGGGTCCATAGATAATATGCTTGATCCTGCAGCAGAAGACGTTTTTGGTTTCTCTGAGCTAAAGCTGGCATAGTCGGTAATTACTCGATACACATCATTGTAGCGAAATACATGCCAGCATCCACTCCTTTCATCTAGCCAAACAGGGCATGTCTCACGCATCTGCCGAAGCCAGGAATGCTGCCGATAAAAATCTTCAACTGATCGTAATGTATGTAACATAAGCAAAACTTCCTTCCTTTTAATTTCTAATTTTGCTTTTATCTACTTCTTTTCTTCTTTATGATTGATATTCCCATTTTGCGCACGATAACGCAAAGAAATATCAAGAAGCCATAAAAGCTGTAACTAACGATAGGTGATATAGCTAAAAAGTGCGTTATATCCAGCGTAAATAGTAGGTAGACTCGTACCCCAGCTTCTAAGAGTAATCCTGGTCCCCATATAAATGAGTAGAGATATACTTTCGAGCGTACGTCAGGAGAACATTGCCACTGTATCTTAAAGTAAGCCAGCCTCTTTCCATCATGCGCGGCCATGAGATATCTCACGATGTAGTACATGAACGGCCTGGATAACGGTAGCGAGGCGATGATGATCAGGCCGATGGGAGCAGTAAGCAGTAGATCGCGCAACAGATACAATTTCCCATAGCCGCTGAGAGTAGAAAGAAGCAAGGACCCGACTATTGCAAACAAAGCAAAGCCGGCCAGGAAGTCTATGTGCTTGTGTCGTATTATCCCTATGAGTATAGAGATGATCGACGGTATACCGGTTGCAACTAGAGCAATAAAATCAGAAAGGCCGATAGCTTGTTTCAATATACTCCAGATAAGAATAGGCAATACACCATTAATAATAATTCCAGGAATGAAATCCTTGATATGGGCCGTTCCCTGAATATCGGGCTTATATTCTACTTTTGAGAGATGGCGTTTATCTTCCACCTTATGCATTCCATTCTTCAAAGTCAGCTATGCTCCCTTTTATCATCTTTACCTTTTTATTTAGCAGCATTAAACGTTAACTGATGCACCTTTTATAAAACCAATGCAAACGCTACGAAGTTGCCTGCATCTGCTTTTTCTTGTATTTGTATTCTGCTCAAGAGAAGTATAGCGAGAACAGGATGGAAGCGCATCGCCTTCAGGTTTGATTCTAGTTTGATTTTTTCGATCCCATTTTTCGTCCCAGGGTTTGATGCACCTCAACATTTTAAATCACAAAGAGGCTTCAAGAAATTTCTTATTTCAGTTCGTTCAACTCTTTTGCCGCTGCCAGCAGGGCGCCGAACATCGTTGTACCAGGACCAATAAAAATTCTTCTTGAAGCATGTTAAGAAGCCAGGCGGCAAATCTCTTTAGATGAGTAGCATAGACGAACTGCTAAGTTTTAGCGAACGTTGTAGCCTGTATCATGAAAGGCATGAGGCTATCTTCATGCCCAATTATTTGGAACGCATTCCTGTGCATTACCTAACGCTCGCTAAAATATGCGAATTAAATGGGACAAGGAGAGGCTTTCCTTTTCTTATCATGCAGCGGCTTGAATGCCAGATACCCTCTAGATGCTGCGATTGCCAGTAATCCAGAGGGTATCACTTCTCATGAGCCCTTCTTAAAAGCTCAACTCTTTTGCATTGTCTTGTAGACGTTAGCTAGCTCATCTAAAGCAATCTCAATATCAGATGCTGTAGTAAAAAAATGAGGGGCTAACCTTATCACATCCGCACGAGCTGAAACTATAATATTGCGCCTGGACAGTTCCGTTTCGATAGCATGACTATGTGGGCCTACGCGTATAGCAGTGGAGGCGCCTTTCTTGTTTATATCTAGAGGGCTTGCCACTTCAAGCCCTCGCGCTTGCGCTCCCTCTATCACCAGTTGTGATAAATTTTGAACATGGGGATATATATTAGCTACCCCTACCTTGTCTATAAGCTGCATTCCTGCTCGCGCTATATAACCGGCCATGACAGGAGGCGTCCCCATATCAAATCTCCGTGCACCTGGCGCGAAATCTAGCTTTGTCGCATCAAAATTAAATGGGTTAACTCTGCCAAACCAACCTGTCATACCAGGCTGCAAATCCTCACTTAAACCGTGGCGCACATACATAAACGCAATGCCAGGAACGCCCAACAGATATTTAAGGTTGCCTGAAACCACAATATCAGCTCCACATTCTCTTACATCCAGCGGCACTGTCCCTAAGCCTTGATAGGCATCAACAAGGAGAAGCGCCCCATGACGATGCGCAACATCCGCCAGTTCGCGCAGGTTCTGTAAGGCAGCATTATAGTAGGATACCTGATGAACACTAAGAATGGCCACGCCCTGCTCCTGTGCCAGATCCTCTTGCCGCTCTATCTGATGTCCCTGTGTTGACATGCTTTGTTCATAGCCGGAAGAGGCAACCCGCAAATGAGGCTCTATGACTTCCTCGGTATAGAATCCTCCAGGAGCTTCCACAAATGTTACTTCGATTTGTCCACGCTGCGCTCTTGCCAGCCAGGCATGGCCAACAGTAGGAAACTCATTGACAGTTGCCACAACTCTCTTACGTCCATAGATTGGCAAACAACTTGCAATGGCAGAGATAGTATCGGATACGCTACTCATAACACTGATATCTTCCACAGAAGCGCCTATGAGTTTCGCGAACTCGGCCTTCGCCAGCTCGATTTCGTTCATCCAGGCTTGCCAGTTCATTCCGTCTTCTAGTAACGTTTGCTTATACCTATCAAGCGCTCCTAATGTCTCTGTAGATAGTGGAGCTTGTGAACAGTTAGCAAGATGGATCTTTGACTGTAGTAGCGGGAAATTTGAACGATACTGTTCAGGATTTAACATACCTGGATCTCCTTCGGCTTATTGCATACAAACCTAGCAAGATAGCAATACATGGAACTCCTGCATACCAGGCAAAGCTCCAATCTGCACTGATCAGCATGGTGAGCAGAACAGCTGATAGCAACAAGGTCCCAACAATAGGCACAACCGGGAAAAATGGGGCTTTCACTGGCAGCGCGCGACCTTGCCATTTGCGACGAAAAAAGAAAAATGTGATAAATATCATTAACCAGACAAACATTCCGCCAAATATCGATACTCCAAAAATAATACCCCATGCATTTGGAGTCAGTAAGTTCAGCGCTACTGCTATGAGCAACCCAAAGCTGGAGAGCAATAATGCATTCAATGGCACTTGCGCTTGTGTCACCTCTCCTAATTTGCGTGGAGCATAACCGCCTCGTGAGAGAGAAAAAATCATACGTGTGCAAGAATAGAGATTTGTGTTCATGCTCGAAAGGGCTGCAGTAATGACTACAAAGTTCATAATATCTGCTGCCGCTGGAACACCAACCCGGGCCAGGGCCAGCACAAATGGGCTCCCGGTCACTATCTGTGCTCCTGTTTTCGTCCACGGCACTATCGCTACAATGAGAGCAAGAGAAAATATATAAAATAGGAGTAAGCGCAGCAACATAGTCCGCATTGCCAGAGGAACTGCATGTTCGGGATTCTCTGCCTCTCCTGCAGTGATAGCTACAATCTCCACACCGTAAAAACTAAATACTCCCACAAGTACACCTAACCACACACCAGCCCAGCCATGGGGAAGAAAGCCACCAACGCTTACATAATTATGCATGGCCGATCCAACGCCGTTAATACCAAAAATTAAGATACAGCCCACAATTATAAAAGCGACTATGGCTATAACTTTGATCATCGCGAACCAGTATTCGATAGTTCCAAATACATGCACGGAACGCGCATTAACAAAAATTAGCGCTGCCGAGAAAATAACTACCCAGATCCAGGCAGGTATCGCCGAAAACCAGAAGCTCATATATAGAGCAGCAGCTGTGGCCTCACCTCCAATCGCTAATACTTGAGCCACCCAATACATATAGCGTACAAGAAATCCCGCCCAGGGCCCAATGTAGCGCTCAGCATAAACACCAAAAGATCCCGCTGTGGGATGCGCTACAGCCATTTCAGATAGGCAAAACATCAGTAGGTACGCAATTATAGCGGAGATAATATAACTGATGATAACGCCAGGACCGGCATAACCTACAGCCAGTCCAGAGCCCAGGAAAAGCCCTGTACCTATCGCACCACCAATTGCAATCATTGTAATCTGGCCGGTTCGTAGTTTTCGAGCCAGTCCACCCTCTTGTCCGGATGTCGATACGGACTTCTCTGCTTTCTCGCTTTGTGTTTCCATAGTAGTAATCCTTTCATATTTTGACTTTCCCGTGCTCTTTCCAAGATGCGAGACAATCATCAGGCATAATCTACTACAGGCCAAACTTTAAAACGTAAAAAACCATCTCCTTCTCCAGGTAAGCAGTACTAAAATAAGGGTAACTATTTCTTCTATCATCCTAATAATTATTATATTACCTTAAACTCCGCCTGTTTACTAGGGATCACAAGTCTCATCAGACAAGAGGCCAGGCCAAAGAAAAAGACGTGGACTATGGGATTTCTTGCTTCAGCTCGTGTAACACAGTTCGCATCAACACATTTGCCGCCGCGGAGAGAGTTCCCAAACGTCGTTGCACCAGAGCAAACACAAATTCTTCCTTAAGATCTGCAAGTGGTAAGGCTACGACTTCAGCTCGCTGGCTTGACCTGATCATCGAAGGAGGTACAAAAGTGGCCCCTATGCCCAATCTGACAAAAGCCAGGACGCCCTCAAGCATGTCTACTTCGGCTACGGCCTGTAGAGGGAGGTTCCGCTGGGCAAATACGCGCTCGATCACTCGCCGCGCGCCAAAACCTTCTCGTAAGAGTACCAACGGCTCGCGGGCCACATCCTTAAGGAGCAAAGGCATAGCTACTCTCTGCGAAACGAGAGGATGATGAGGAGCAACCAGCATATGCAATTGGTCGCGAAATATATCTCGCACGACCAATGTGGCCGGCGGCTTACCGCGATCAAAGGTCATACCAACAACAGCGAAATCCAATTGCTGGTTTTCGACAAGCTGCAAAAGCTCATCTGTGCCACGTATACAAACCTGGAGGCGGATTTGTGGAAAACGCTGTTGAAAACTTACAAAGATCTGCGGAAGCCGCTCTGTCCCAAAGCCTTCAATACAACCCACGCGTACGAGTCCGCGCGCACCCGCGTGCAACTCTACCATTGCCTGCTGTCCCTGTTGCAGGGCTTCCAGGGCCTGCCTGGCATAGATTACAAACTCCTGGCCGGCTTCGGTCAGCTGGACGCGCTTCTTAACCCGCTTGAAAAGCTCGACTCCCAGATCGGCCTCCAGTGCAGCTATCTGCCGACTCAGTACTGGTTGAGCGACTGAACACAGCTCAGCCGCCCGACGAAAATTGAGCGTTTGAGCTGCGGCCAAAAAATAGGTGAGCTTGGGGATCTCCATACTAACCTTCCTAATAATACAGATTACAAAGAACTTTCTTTGCCAGGCCTGATAGTGATACCTTCAGGGTATCATTATCGCATCAAAAAAAGTATTGGACAAATCAACTACCGCTCACTATACTCAAAACAAGCTTACTATCTTAGACAGTATTTAAACTCTATTAACCATACAAAAAGGGCTGTCTGGAAAACGTCATACTGTTTCAGTAAGTAAAGGAGAAATGATGCGTTCAGATCAGATCAAGTTGGGCTTTGAGCGCGCGCCACACCGGGGCTTGCTCCGTGCAACCGGCGTGGTAGGCGAGCACGATTTTAAGAAGCCATTTATCGCTGTTTGCAATTCCTATGTCGATATTGTGCCCGGGCATGTCCATTTACAGGCATTTGGCAAACTGGTCAAAGATGCCATTCGCGCTGCTGGTGGTGTACCTTTCGAATTCAATACCATCGGGGTTGATGATGGCATCACTATGGGGCATATTGGTATGAAATATTCGCTACCAAGCCGCGAACTGATCGCCGACTGCATTGAGACGATGATCGAAGCCCATCGTTTTGATGGCATGGTCTGTATTCCCAATTGTGATAAAATTGTGCCCGGCATGCTGCTTGCAGCCATGCGCCTGGATATCCCTACCATTTTTGTCAGTGGTGGTCCTATGGCCGCCGGAAAGCTGGCTGATGGGCGTAGCGTCGATCTAACCAGCATTTTTGAAGGGGTGGGAGCTTACAAAGCTGGCTCAATCAATGCTCAACAACTTCATGAGCTTGAGCTGAATGGCTGCCCTTCCTGCGGCTCTTGCTCTGGTATGTTTACGGCAAATTCAATGAATTGCTTGATGGAGGCTCTTGGCCTGGCTCTCCCCGGTAATGGATCGCGCCTGGCCACCTCACAGGAGCGTCAATTTCTCGCCCAGGCGGCCGGACAACAGGTCCTCAAGTTGATAGAAAGCAACCTTACCCCGCGCCAGATCGTCAATGAAGAGAGTATCGATAATGCTTTTGCCCTGGATATGGCTATGGGCGGCTCAAGCAATACAGTTCTCCACACGCTAGCTCTGGCTCATGAAGGCAATATCGATTATTCCTTAGAGCGTATCAACACTATTGCCGAGCGCACACCTCAATTGTGCAAGCTTAGCCCTGCCGGGCGCTGGCACATGGAAGATGTCGATCGGGCGGGAGGCATCAGCGCTATTCTCAAAGAGCTTTCCCGTAAGCCAGGAGCCCTCAACCTGAATCGCCCTACCGTCACCCAGAAAACGCTAGGCGAAAACATTGCTAAAGCTAGCATCCAGGACCATGAAGTCATCCACTCCCTTGAGCATGCTTATAGCGAACATGGTAGCCTGGCTGTACTCTTTGGGAATCTTGCTCCCTCTGGCGCGGTGGTAAAGGTTGGAGCTGTCGCGCCGAGTATGCAACGGCATAGTGGTCCAGCTCGCATCTATAACTCACAAGAGGAGGCCTGCGCTGCTATTCTCAATGGCAAAGTACAGCCAGGCGACGTGGTAGTAATTCGCTACGAAGGCCCAAGGGGAGGACCCGGCATGCAGGAGATGCTGGCACCTACCGCCAACCTTATGGGCATGGGGTTGGGTGAAAAGGTGGCCCTGATTACTGATGGTCGCTTCTCCGGCGCAACGCGGGGCGCATGTATCGGTCATATCTCGCCAGAAGCGGCGGCCGGCGGTCCAATTGCTGCGCTGATAGATGGAGATACTATTCATATCGATATGTTCGAGCGTCGTTTGGCCGTCGATCTGACGGAACAAGAAATACTGCAACGTCTGGCAAATGTTAAGCCGCCCAAAGGTCGCGTGAAAAGCTCCTGGTTGCGGCGCTACGCAGCCTTTGTTACCTCGGCCGATACCGGGGCAGTCCTGGCAGATCCTGAGGATTGCTAAATGTCCACAGGCCAGGCTCAAGGCCTTCTCATGAGGCAATAGAAGCAGGAATACATCTAGCCGCGACAAGCCGCCATCAATCCATTTCTGCTTCTCTACAATTTTCAGGGGACAGATGCAACTGATATGTGTCTGTCTTCTTTTTCGTCCTCCTCACCTCTACCATCTGCCTGACGCTCCTGGGATCTCAGCAACGTCTCCCGTGCTATTGTCAAGAAGGCCTGTAAGGCAGGTGACATCCACTTTTGCTTATGCCAGAGCATCTGGGTTACAAGGACTATCTGCTCTCCTGCCCAGGGAAGAATTGCTAGCTTGCTCTGCTCCCGCTCCGCAGCAATTGCCACTTCAGGTAACATGGCAACGCCTATACCTACCATCACACATTGTTTAATTGCTTCAACACTATCAAACTCAAGTGTGCTTAGCGGCTGAATACCTGCTGCACGTAACAGGTGCTGAAGATGTAGCCTGTAAGGACAACCTGCCTCGGCAAATAGCACAGTTTCTTGCTCTAAGTCTCCAGGCAAGATAGCTGTTCGCTGGGCAAGTGGATGATGAGGCGAAGCAATAAGTTGTATAGTTTCTGAGATCAGGGGTTCAACCTGCAGCATGCTATCGCTAACTGGCTCTTCCATGACAAAGACCAGATCCACACTCCCATCTCTCACAGCCCGCCTCAATTCCTCACACGGCATAGGATTGAAAAGCAAGCGCACCTGGGGATAAGTCGTACGAAATTTATGGAGCACGTCTGGCAGGCGGTAAGTGCAAAGGGTCTCTGGCGCTCCTATCGTCAGCGTGCCAATCAGTTTATGATCATCGGTGATAGCAAGACGCGCCTCTTCAGCTATGTGTAGCATCTGCTTTGCATAGGGCAACAGGCGCGTCCCTGCATCCGTCAATACTACTCTCCTACCCAGACGATCAAAAAGGCAAACGCCAAACTCTTCTTCAAGTGCCTGTATCTGAGCTGAAACTGTAGACTGAACATAGTTAAGGCGCGCGGCAGTTTGATGAAAATTCAAAGTAGTTGCCAGAACGTAAAATGTTG
Organism: Ktedonosporobacter rubrisoli; assembly: GCF_004208415.1. GTDB lineage: Bacteria > Chloroflexota > Ktedonobacteria > Ktedonobacterales > Ktedonobacteraceae > Ktedonosporobacter > Ktedonosporobacter rubrisoli. Next base: position 3,715,273 of record NZ_CP035758.1, read on the forward strand.
TAAGTTGTCGCAGATCCATTATCCCTCCTTGATCGAATAAGTCAATCACTCTGATCACAAACAATCGTTAGACATGATTATATTTTGCACCTATAATAGGGACAAGTTATCAAGAAAACAGTAAAGAGTTAATGCCCGGTTCAAGTAGTATCTCTCTATTTCTATGTGTGCTGGCTGCCTGATTATTTGCCGCGGCAATAGAAGTTCCAAATGAGAGCTTGGGAGAATAAGGTATGAAAGTTTCACCCTTCCGTTTAGAGCGTTTCTTCGATCGTTTCGAATTTGGCGTCCCCTATCTACTAAGCAGCTCCGACTGCGAATCCTTATCGATTCGTGATATTCTCAGCTTCGATCCGCCATCACAAGAACGCTTCCTCAATCACTGGCTCGGTTATACCGAAAGCCGGGGCAATCCAGAGCTGCGCCAGGAGATTGCCAGGCTCTACAACGGTGTCGAAGCTCACGAGATTCTTGTGCATGCGGGAGCAGAGGAGGCTATCTTCACCTTTATGTATGCGGCTCTCGAACCTGGTGATCATGTTATCGTCCACACACCTTGCTATCAATCTTTACTTGAGCTACCTCTCAGCCTGGGTTGTGAGGTGACATCCTGGCCTACCTGTCAGGAGGATAATTGGGAACTGGATATTGCTTTCTTGCGTACGCATATAAAAAGCAATACCAGGGCCATTATTATCAACTGCCCTCACAATCCGACCGGGTACTTGCTCAGCCGGGAAGCTCAAGCCGAGATCATCGAGATTGCACGCTCTCAGCAATGCTGGCTCTTCTCTGATGAGGTATATCGAGGTTTGGAATATGATCCGAGCTATCGCCTGCCGGCCGCTTGCGAGCTCTATGAGAAAGCTATCTCTTTGGGCGTAATGTCAAAGATATATGGCCTGGCAGGCTTACGTATTGGCTGGATTGCTACGCGCGATCATGCTCTCTATCAGCGTATAGCTCAGTCTAAGGATTATACGACGATTTGTAATAGCGCTCCCAGCGAATTTCTGGCACTTACAGCTCTACGTCATGGTGAGCAGATCGTCGAGCGTAATAAAGCTCTCATACTGAGTAATCTGCAATTGCTGCGCACATTTCTAGAGGGCAATCGCGCGATTTTTAGCTGGTATGAGCCTCATGTGGGCCCTATTATGTTCCCAGAGTTGCATATTCCCCAGGATATCGAAGCTTTTTGCGTTGAGGCAGCTCAAAAACAGGGCGTGATGCTTCTGCCAGGCACTGTCTTCACGGAAGGGGGTAAACATGTTCGTCTCGGCTATGGTCGAAAGAATTTTCCAGAGGCCCTGGCCCGCTTTGCGGACTACCTGCAGCATATAGGTTTAAATCAATAAAAGGGCTGCACGCAGGCTAGTACAGTAAGCATATCTCTGTTTGCCTGTTAAAGGGCTGCATCAGTAGCAGTTTCTCTGAAGAGCTCATCTATCCCGCTGGAGCCTCAATGAGCTCTTCATCTACCAATCACTTTGCGGCGGAGCATATTGTCTGGCTAATATTCGACAAAGATGCGCTTTTGCAGCGCGTCGATCTTTACATAGCCACCATGAGGAATTATCAATTGTGGATCGGTATGTCCAAAATCGAGATTGAAGACTGTTAGCAGGTCCGGGTGATATTCGCGCAAAGCCTGGCGGATCGCCTCTTCTTGTTCATTGATATACTGCTCCTTCTCTTCAGGAGATCGACGGCATTCAAAAGACCAGGCTGGAGGATGGCCAACCAGAAGAGCAGAAAACTGCTGCAGTAAGCCACGCTCGCCCATACCCATCAACACACGATAGACATATGTCGCTGGAGGCATTTCTTCTGAGGTCTCTAACAAGAGGATCTTACCTTCATAGTTTTCATTAGCCTGGATATAGCGGCTGGCGCGCAAATTATAGTCAAGGATCTCAAGGCATCCTCCCCAGGTTACGCCCTCAACAATTTTCTCCCCATTAAGCCATCGCCAGCCAGTATTAGGGTACATTTTCGGCTGCTTGCTCAGCAGATCATCGCTTCCCCAGTCGATAAGCTCATCAGTATAATTTGGGGCAGGCTCAATTTCATAAAGCCCACGCTCGAAAAGCGCCCTTTTTAAGTACGTACGAGTATAGGGGTGCATGGCTCCAGCCCGTCCCCAATGCACCATGATTGAGCCACCGTAGTAAGAGGTAATACCCAGATTCCACAGAAAGATATGCAAATTGGTATTATCGCTATAGCCAAAAAAAGGCTTGGGGTTGGCCCGAATAAGTTCAGCATCCAGATACTTCAGCAGCTTGATCTGATCATCTCCTCCAATAGAGCAAATGATTGCCTTGATCTCTGGATCGGCAAAGGCTGCATGCACGTCGCGTGCACGCTCAACAAGTGGCGAATTCATCTTGCGCGTCGTGGGGTACTCTATAGGCTCTAGCTGAAATTCTTCGCGTAGGCGCCGCAGGCCAAGTTCATAGACGACTGGATAAATCTCAGGCAATCCACTGGCCGGCGACAAAATAGCCACCCTATCTCCTGGATGTACAGGAGCAGGATGCACAAAACGCATAGATTGCGCGCTCATACAGATTTATTCCTTCCAGTCGGTGCCAGTTTTCTCTTTGAGAGTCTGGCGTAATTTCTCGCGATACACATGGTGTAGTTGAGGTGAGATCTTTTCTTCACGAAAGCTGATTTAACCTGGGCGTCCATAGAGACGAATATTGCCCTTGCCCAAGCGCCCCGTAAAAAGCTTATAGCTCGGAAGGTTATTTCTAGCTATTTATCTTAGCAGAAAAAAGGAGCAAGGACAACTGCTTAGCTGTCTCCTGCTCCCTTAGCTGGTAATGTGAGCAATTTTGCTCAGCTATTTAGCCTTAATCTTCTAGATTAAGCCAGCGCACCTCCTCGGGGGACAGTTCCAGGGTTAGGGCCGGAAAAGATGTGCCTGTTTCCGTGAGCGTGCGTGGGCCAATCAGCGGGAACGTCGGAAATGGCTGACAGAGCACATATGCCAGAGCAATCGTGACTGGCAATACATTATATTTGCGCACCAATTCACGAGCCCGCTCCAGACGGCGAAAATTATCCTCGCTATGCCAGCAGCGTACTAGCTCAGCATCAGTAACATCACTGGAGCGAGCCTGGCCAACAAAGAAGCCCCGCGCCTGGCTCGACCAGGGGAATAGAGACATTCCCGTCTCTGTCAACCACTTACGCGATTCCGGATCAGAGGCCGCAATACAGCCAGCCCAAACGGGCTCTATCATGCGCGCCAGGCTAAAGTTATTGCTCATCGCCACAAACCCTTTAAGGCCTCTTTCGCTTGCCCAACGATTTGCTTCAATGACTCTGGCAATTGACCAGTTCGAAGCGCCAAAGGCTCGCATACTCCCGGCTCGATAGTGCTGATTAAGCACATCGATGAATTCACCTGCTGGAATCTCTGGATTATCGCGGTGCAGCATATAGAGGTCAACGTAATCGGTCTGCAAACGCTCAAGGCTCTCCCGGTGTTGCTGCGTTAGGGCTTCAGGATTGCAGTGTGGCGTGTGGGCCCCCTTATCAAGGATGACTACTTGCTCACGAACTCCGCGCTTGCTCACCCATTGGCCTAGCAGTTTCTCACAATGTCCGTTGCCGCCATAAATATATGCACTATCAAAGCAGTTCCCACCTCGTTCAAAAAAATCGTCGAACATTACTGCCGCATGGGACCATGTTCTCTGGTTATCAACGCCCATCACCAGGCGTGATATAGGCTTATCAATGCCCGGCAGGCGCCCATATTTCATAATGCTTCCTGGACGCACCTTTAATGGCCGCTTGTGCAATGGCAGTTCCTGATCAGGGCCATCCGGCTCTTCGAGATCATAGACGGCTCCTAGAGCTGCCCGCCACTGATCTAACATACGCATATTATTCAAGGTATCCTGCCAGGACATCTCAGGTGCTTGGCGCTCTTCAATATGGGCCGCTACGGTGTCGGCCTCATAGCTATAGAGGCCAAGATCACTATCTATCACAATCTCTTGCGCCTCAGTCTCTCCATTGCGCCTGAGAATAATTGCACTCTTCCCGGATTGACGATTAGGCGTCCAGGGATTTGGTACTAGCATTGAGCCTTCTGAGCCAAAGATGCTTACAACATTTTCTCCATTAACCTGTACTCCTGTGAAAAGCTGCGCGACAATATCACCGGGGAAGGCAAGGGAAGCAATCGCATACTCATCGATCCGACTCGCCTCGCCAACATGTCCCACAGCCTCAAATGCGCTGGGCGCTACCACTCCCTGCCCTGTAGCCACTCCAGCTATCAAGCTAGCCATAGAGGTACAATAGCCTCCCACATCTAGAATCCCGCCACCGCCCAGGCGATTATTGAGTAAACGATGCTCCAGATCATTTCCTGTCTGAAAGCTAAAAGTGGCCTGTATAACGCGCACCTGGCCAATAGCGCCCGAGCGAATCAGCTCTACCAGGCGCCTGGTCTGTGGATGGCAGCGGTACATATAGGCTTCCATCAAAAAGACATTGTGGCGCTGCGCAGCCTCAATCACGGCCATTGCCTGGGCATGATTGATCCCAATTGGTTTCTCACAAAGTATGTGCTTACCCGCCTCGGCAGCCTTAATTGCCCATTCAGCATGTAAGGTATGCGGCAAGGCAATATAGACGGCATCTACTTCGCTATCGCTTAGCAAGGCTTCATAACTACTATGCAGATGTGCAACATTCCATTGTGAAGCAAAGCGTTCGGCCGCGGCCTGCGAGCGGCTGCCAACTGCCACCAGCTTACCAGTTTTCGAGCCAGCCAGCCCCTGCGCAAAGACCCTGGCAATTGAGCCAGTGCCAAGAATTCCCCAGGCAAGTTTGTCTACCATGTTATCTCCCGCTAGATCAGGACCTTTCCTGATAATGACTGCTTTCCTATGCCCTAGAAGAATTATTTAATTTTATAAATCAATAATCACTTCTTAGAATCTGAAAAGCAAAAGAAAATATCTAACTATTTGAACGCATTACCCATCTAACTAAACAACGTTCTAACAATGTCTTTCCCATTTATGGCTATAAGAAATATCGCCGCTTATCTAATCTCCAGGCTCTGAAGCAGTGATCATCAGCTACTATCAGACCGGATTCGCTTTTGACTCGGCCAGATCCTGGCACTAACCGGTTATCTGGCCGCTTCAATTATAGGAAACCCTTCTTAGAACTTCACAGCTCCCGCTGAGAGATTATCAATAAACTGGCGCGCACCAAGGAAGAAGACAATAATAAGCGGCAGCGTCGCCAACAACGTTCCCGTCATGACCATGCTATAGTCAGTATTATAGTTCTCGTTCAAGGTCGCCAGCGCCACTTGCAAAGTATAGAGCTTGGAGCTACTCAGCACGATCAAAGGCCACAGATAGTTATTCCAGGCTCCTACAAAGGTTAAGATCCCCAGCCAGCCCAGCGCCGGGCGGAGCGCAGGAACTGCTACGCTCCAATATAAGCGCAGATGCCCGCAGCCATCAATCTTACCAGCATCAATAAGCTCACTCGGAATAGCTGAGAGCGCATATTGCCGCATCCAGAAAATCCCGAAGGCCGTCACCATAGTTGGCACGATCAGGGGCAAGAAGGTATTGATCCAGCCAAGGTTTGCCATGATCACAAAGGAGGCTATCAGCGTGCCACCTGACGGCAGAATCAAGGTTCCCAAGAGAAGCGTAAAAAGTATCTTTTTGCCAGGAAACTCAAATTTGGCAAAAGTAAAGCCCGCAATGGAACAGAAAAAGAGCGTCAGGACTGTCAATGAGACGGCTATAATGAGCGTATTCACAAAGTTCTGCCAGAAATCGATGTTCTGAAATACATGCCCAATGTTTATCAGCAACTGATCGCCAAAGGTCAGCTTGGGCGGGATGCGATAAATATCGCTAGTTGAATTTGTTGACATGATAATCATCCAAAAAAATGGGAAAATCGATACCAGTACTCCGATGAGTAGCAACAGATGAATAATCGCTCTCTGCAGTGGTGTGCCCATTTGTTTCATGTATCTAACTCCTTATTACCATCTATGCCTTTTCCGTTTATTCTCCGCGCTGTACAAGCTTCCAGTTAATGGCTGTGCAGATCAGCAGGATGAAGAAGATAATCCAGCCGACTGCGGCTCCATAGCCGTAGTGGAAGTTGGCAAAGCCCTGCCAGTATTGATAGAGCACCATGGTCAGACCTGCATTGCCAGGACCACCGGTATTTAGCATATTGGACACTTGCGAGAAGAGTACTTGCGGCTCGGTAAAAAGTGATAGACCTCCAATTGTAGAACTTATCACTGTGAAAAGGATGATAGGACGGAGCATAGGGAGCGTGATGTGGAAGAAAATATGCCAGATGTTCGCGCCATCGGTACGGGCAGCTTCATAATATTCGGACGGAATGCTCTGCAGGCCGGCCATATAGATCAAGGCATTATAGCCTGTCCAGAGCCAGATTGACATAAAGGAGATGGTCCATTTTATGCCCCAGGGATCGGTCAGCCAGGCAACGGTAGGCAGATGGAGCGCGGCTAAAAGCTGATTGACAAGGCCATACTGTACGCCAAACAAGGCCTGGAATATCAGGGTCACAGCCACGACTGAGGTGATGTTGGGCAAATAGAAGCAGAGCTGATAGGCAAATTTGGAGCGCGAGCGCTGGTTGATAAGAAACGCGATCACTAGCGCTAGAAAAAGCATGGGGACCGTTGACATGATCCAGATCTCAAACGTGTTGAGGACGGCTTTCCCAAAGAGAGGATCGGTGAGCACAAGATAAAAATTGCTCCCACCAACAAAGGTCATGGTGCCGATCCCATCCCACTTCTGAAAGGCCAGGTAGAGCGAATAAAGCACAGGGAATAAGCCAAAGACGAGGAAGACAATGTAATACGGCGCAATCGAGAGGTAGAGCGGTATGTATTTGCGTACCTGGCTCTTTGATGCGGTGGTCTGGCTCTGCGTCTTGCTATCAGAAACAGCGGTCACTGGACTAATGCTACCCATAATGTAAACCTCCTGCATGTATTTATGCGGATTACTTCTGCCTTGCCGAGGAATCAAGAGAGCTGAATATTGCGCTGAATGGATCGTTGCGCATCTTGCCAGGCTTGATCAGGGTTCTTGTGATTGAGTTGTATATTTTCCAGCTCCTGGTAGATGAAGTTATCTGTTTTTGTATCGTTCGGCCCCGTGTAGAATAGCGGCACATTCTTGGCAGCAGCCGCAAAGATCTGGGTTGTGCGCTGACCGCCAAAGAAGGATTCGGGCTGGTTCAGGCTGGGATCGTCAAGGGCACGAATGGCTGAGGGGAAGAGCTGAATATCTTTGTAGGCAAAGAGCTGGTTCTCGGGCGATTGCAGCCATTTAATAACTTCAAAAGCTTCTTTGGGATGCTCACAATTCTTTGAGATCGTTAGGAAGGAGCCACCATAGTTACCATCACCGCCGGGCGCACGTGCTATACGCCATTTACCAGCGGTATCCGGCGCTGCATCCGCAAGGATCTGCTTGTTCCAGACAGCTCCGACAAAAGAGACCGCGCGGCCATTATTCATAGCCTGATTCCAGTCTTCTACAGCTCTGGCGGTTCCACCCTCTGCCTGCCCAGCCTGCACTGCCATGTTCCAAAAACGTCTGATTTCTGGCTGGTCACCTATATACTGACCGGAAGGCGTAAAATAATGCTCTTTGTTGGCCATCAGCTGCATCTCATACACATTATAGATGTCATCAAACAGAAATGACTTATTCTGTGTTGCCTCAGCAATCTTGGGCGCAGCTTGCAAATATTCGTCCCAGGTCTTGAAGCGCTCAGAAACTGCCTGCGGATCAGTAGGTAGACCCGCCTTAGCAAAGATATCAGCGCGATAAAATAACGCCGTTGGGCCTGTATCCATGGGGATCGCAATCTGACGATGATCGGGGGTAGTGCCTAGATTCCATTTCCATGGTAAATATTCTGACTTAATCTCTTCAGCACCTAAGGTGTTCAGGTCAACAAATTGATCCTCGTCAGGAAAATACGTGGCGATGTTCGAATTGATCGCTATGATGTCTGGTACACCTTTATGTCCGGCCATTGCTGTGCGCACTTTATTATCGTAGTCAGTGATTTTCTCGGGAATGAGCACGACATTGGGAAATTGCTTACTTACCTGGGCCAGAAGCTTATCGTCGATAGAGCGATTCCAGTACCATATGGTAAGGTGGATCTTCCCGTTAGCTCCATCTCCTCCACAGGCGCTCAACATGAATGAGAACAACAGGCTTGAACATAGCATGCCGACAAGTGCCAGCGTCGATAGCGGAAGGGGACGACGCTTTCCGCTGCACAGAAGTTTGGTCATGATACCTCCTTGTATTGATGAGCGTATGACAAGGCATAATGAGCCGGGCCCAGCTCATTATCTTTTCGTGGTCTCTGGGCTAGATAGACTTGTAAGAAGCTCTGTTAGTCCGCTATTACTTTAATGTACAGGAGTCAACGTTGACTTTTCCTGAATTTGTCCTCCTTTGTGCTAATCAGAAATCCCGGCTGGGCGCGGCCCGCTAGAACTACGTACAATTAATCGCGCCGGGAAAGGGGAAGGGGAAACAATTTTTTTATCCGCAAGGATAGCAAGTAACAGGTCAAAAGATGCGGCTAGCATTGCTGGCTTATCAATGCGAATGCTAGTTAATGGCGGAGTAGCATAGGCCGCCAGTTCGGTGTCATCGTGTCCAACAATTGAGAGATCCTGAGGAACACGTAAACCTAATTCCCAGGCTGCGGCCATTACCCCTAACGCCACCATATCACATGTGGCAAAGATCGCTGTGGGGCGTTCGGGAAGAGTCAAAAGCTTGCGCCCTGCAATTTTTCCACTCTCTGGTGTTGAGCCTCCTCCGCAAATATATTCCTGAGGCAATTCAACGCCATGCCGGGCTAAGGCTGATTTAAAACCGCTAAAGCGGAGCCGATGCGAGTAGCTTACTACTCCGAGACGACGATGGCCCAGTCCTAACAAGTGCTCAGCTGCCAGCCTCCCAGCCTCTTCAAAGGCAAAAGAAACATGATAATCAACTGGCTGGCTATCGGCCTCCCAAAAGCAATATACGGCCGGCAGATGCAGTTCAGACATGGAATGAATTATCTGCGCCGCAATGCTATTCGAGGCAATGATCAGACCATCTACCCGCCGCAGGGCCAGATCATTAAGCAATTGCGCCCCTTTGTCCTCAATAGAGAGGGTGGTCACAAAAATACGCATGCCTCGGGCATAGGCCAGACGCTCTGCAATAGCTGTGGCTTCTGAATAGAAAACATTACCCATCTCAGGCACAACCAGTCCGATGACGCCGGTACGTCCATTAGAAAGGCTACGCGCTACAAGGTTGGGCTGATAGCCTAGTTCCTGAACGTACTTCATCACACGTTCTCGGGTGGCTGCACTTACTGAGCCTTTGCCGCGTATAACATTTGAGACTGTCATCGCGGTAACACCAGCAGCTTTAGCTATGTCATAAATCGTCGTCATACAATCCTTGCCGATAAGTAGCTTTCTTAAGACTAATTTACCGGTAAACTTGCGTTGTTATAGAGTTAAGTACCATAACTTCTTGTAAAAGTCAAGGGGCAGTTAAAAAAGCTCTCTTGCTTCTCCTCGCCTGCTGCATATTCCAGGCAAAAAAATCAATGTATTCTTTCCTCCCTGACCATCTTCCTGCCTTTACAAGCTTGCCTATTAAGCGCTTTAGCTCTCTTTCTACCGATTTTGTGCCAGACGTATACTATAAGTGGGATAGCTGAAAAGTAGAATAGGAGTAATGCGTTTGGAGAGGCAATATCTGGCTACTATTCTTCATCCCTTTTTGTGCGCTTTTGCCAGACACGCTCTTCTGCCCTTTCTGGTGCTACTCCTGTTCTTCCCTCTCACTGGCTGTGCTCCAATGCTAGCAGTTCCCATTGCGCCAGCTTTCGCCCCTCGATCTCTGGTTGAAACCAGAACATCTCTAGCCCACAGCGACTCTTCAGCTCCCTCGATACCACAGATCGTAACCAGCGGAGTAATGGTTTCCAGCCATGATATGACTATAGGAAATTCCCCGCAACATTTGAGTTTACTTGATGTCGATTTGACAAATCCAAATGTGCGGCTGGGCGTCGTTCAGGCTCACCAGCGGCTTTTTAGTTCTGGCGAAACGCTCAGCTCTATGGGACAACGAACTAACGCGGTAGCTGGCATCAATGGAGATTTCTTCGAGATCTATGGCAGCGGAGCTCCTCTAGGTATGCTGCAAGTTCAAGGGAAGATTATGCAGAGCCCTTCTTCCTTCGCTGTCTTAGGAATAACCTCATCTGGACGCCTCACAATAGGGCCAGAAGCTTTCTCGGCTAAAGTTAGCACTCTCCATGGCAGCTATACACTACACTCAATTAATCGCTATGGAGATGTAAACGGGGATCATCTTGTGCTATTTACGCCTGCTCTGGGAGCCTCTATTCTCCTTAACGGGGCCTCTATAGCCATCCTTAAACCGGTTCACGGGTCTACTCATGTTTTCACAGTGCTCTGTATCCAGGAAAACAGAAACTCCCTGCCTATCTTAAGCGGAGCTTCAGCTCTGATTGGCAGTGGCGCAGCCGCTCGCTGGCTCTCTCATCTCCAAATTGGCGAGACGCTCAATATAAGCGAACATCTCGCGCCCGACAGCAATCTCGTCAAGGCTATTGGTGGTGGTCCGCAACTTATCAAAAATGGAGCCATTTACCATGATCCCTTTGTCCCCGCGCCTTCGGAAGCCACACAGGAGAATCCATTGACGGCTCTCGGCATCAGCCGCGATGGTCTGCACGCGCTATTAGTAGTCTGCAACGGCCATCAAGCTGACGCCAGCTTGAGTAAGGGGCTCACATATGCTCAAATGGCGCACTATCTCCTGACCCACGGGGCCTATCAGGCTATGCTCTTCGATAGCGGAGGCTCCTCGGAACTGGTTGCGCGCTTACCGGGCAAACCTGGCCTCTCGGTCATCAACTCTCCCTCAGACGGCTATGAACGCCCTGTCGCTAATGGCCTCTTTATCTACAGCACTGAAAAGGTTCCGGGACCGGCCACAGCGGTTGTTGTCAATAATAATCAAGCGCTAACACTACTTCCTGGCACTAACATTCGGCTCTCGGCATATGCCCTCGATGCCTTGCATAACCCAGCCTCTGACCCCCTTCAGTTTTCGGTAATTCCTGGCTCTTTAGCTACTATCGAGCGTGGTATGCTACGCGTTAAGGCTCGCTCAGGCCACGGCTTGTTACAGGCCCGTGCAGGTCATGCTTCCACGACCATACAACTTAACGTAGTTGAGCATCTTGCAGCGCTCCGTATAACGCCCTCGATGCCTGATCTCATGTCTGGCCAACGTATCCAATTTCAGTTAACGGGACTGGCAGATAATAATGCAGTTGTCCCCATTCCTGGCGATATGGGGCGCTGGCACATTATCCCGGCTCGCCTTGGTACAATGCAAGCCAACGGCCTGTTTACGGCTTCTAGCTCAGTTGTTGGTACAGGAAGCCTTAGCGCTTCAGTTTATGGCCTGCAAGTATCGGCTAGCATAGCAGTTGGAGACCTTGCAGGAACTGTATCCTCCATGACAGATCTTGATCAGTGGGGCGTTAGCGATCACTATCTGAATGTCTATCCACGTAACGTGCCCATTCCTGGGCCGCACGTCGTTTCTACAGGAAGTATGGTACTCAATTCACAGGTAAAGCGCGCGCCAGAGGATGCAGGAACTATGGACTTGTGGTATCACTTCAGGCCAGATCAACATGTTTCTCATCTTGATCCTTATCCTGACGATCCCAATCGTTTCCAGATACCTTTGCGCTGTGGCCAACAAGCGCCAGCAGCCGTAGGTTTCTGGATCAAAGCTGCCACTGCACAAAATAAGTATCGGGGAGGCCCATTTGATCCAGGCGTCCTTAATCTGAGCATCGGCTTCTATGAGGCTGACAATACTCCCATTTCTTTCCATCTGGGAATACTCACTTCATCCGATTGGATATTTATCCCAGCTCGGCTCCCACAGGGCTTAGACTATCCTCTGCGTGTCAATTACATTTCAATCGTGGTAATTAACCCTCCAAAATCTGAAACAGGTCATCTCTACCTCAGTACTCTACAAGCGCTCTATGCTCCACGCCCTCTGCACTGCGCACAGCCCGCTTTTCTGTCTGGAACAGAATCAACATAGAATACTATGCTTTCTTTCCTCTACAGCTCGTGAACCTGCTCCTGCTTGCTTCTCGCTTGCTCATCTACTTCTTCGGGCCTTGCCTTTGGATGCAGCAAAACATGGAGCCGCGCAATCCGCCTATGATCCAATTCCTCAACTTGCAACTGATAATCTTCTAACATCACGCTATCGCCGATTAGCGGGAGACGATCCAGATGCTCAAATACATAGCCAGCTATCGTATGTGCCGAGGAGGACGGTTCTTTGATCCCAAACTGATCAGCAAAACTGGCAATGGCCATGAGCCCATCTACGGAAAAAGTGCCATCCGCAAATGTTTCAACTTCTGACCGGATGCCTTGCTCACGCGTGTCAAACTCGTCCTGGACCTCTCCCACAATCTCCTCTACTATATCCTCTAAAGTTAGCATTCCGGCGGTTGCCCCATACTCGTCAATAGCAATAGCCAGATGAATACGTGAACTTCTCATTTGCGTCAGCAAGTTCTCAATTGAGCTCGTTTCGGTCACGTAGATGACCGGGCGCAATATATCCACTGTGGTAAGGGGCCTGGTCTGATTAAGGGTTTGCTGCTGAGTAAAGAAATCTTTGAGATGAACCATCCCTACGATTTGTTCCGGGCCACCATCATAAACAGGTAGACGGGTATATTGCTCCTGCGCGAAGATAGCCCGTAGTTCCTCCATTGAGATGGTCAAAGGCACAGCTGTCATCTCAGTGCGTGGACGCATCACTTGCTGCACAGTTTTCTCGCCAAAGTCGAAGACATGATGGAGCATTTCCTCTTCTTGCGCATCAAGCTCTCCTCCCTTTCGGCTCTGAGCCACCAATAATTCCAATTCTTCAACTGAATGTACGCTGCCATGCTCGCCCGTGGCTTGCAGGCCAAAAAGCTTTACAACTGCATTACCAATGCCATTCATCAATAGAATAAATGGATGAAAAAGCCGGGCAAAGATAAGCAAAGGACGCGCGACAAAGAATACTGCATTTTCTGTCCTCTGCAAAGCAATAGATTTAGGTACCAGTTCTCCCAGAATGATATGGCCTGCCGTTATAATGATAAAGCTTAGCGTCACGGCTACGCTATGGGTTAGCGCTTCGGCGGCAGGACCTCCTATCCTGGCAAAGAGTGGCTCAATCAGATGGGCCAACGAAGGTTCGCCGATCCAACCAAGAGCCAGGCTGGCAAGTGTAATTCCCAACTGGGTTGCCGCAATGTAGGTATCCAGATGGCGAATCTGAGCTAATACTATTTGAGCAGTCTTATTCCCTTCTTCCACAAGTTGCTCAATGCGTGTGGCACGCACTTTTACCAGGGCAAACTCACCTGCAACAAAAAAGCCGTTGGCCGCAACTAGGGCCAGCACGGCTAATACACCTACCAGAGCACTAACGTCCACAGATAGTTCTTTCCTTCCCTCATCTTGAAGCTTATTGTCTATAACCATCACTTTTTTCTTACCATAAGCAAGAAAAGAAGATTCTTTTTATTTTACCTGATCAGGGTCTGCCTGACCTGTGAATTCCCTGAGTTTTGACTGAGAACCTGCCCACCGCAAAATATATTTCCTCTCCTTCGATCTGTTAGCCTTGCCTTATTCTCTTTGAGGTGATATTCTAATTTAGAAACGAAGTAATTTCGTTTCTAAATTAGAAGGAAAGTAAAAACATGGCTCAGCAGATAGGGTCCCAGTCATGGGATACTGATGTTTTGATTGTTGGAGCTGGCCCGGTTGGCCTGACGCTGGCCTGCGAATTATTACGTAGAGGCGTGAGTTGTCGCCTTATTGAACAGCTAGAAACACCCTATACTATTGTACGCGCTCACGCTCTCCAGCCTCGAACGCTAGAGCTCTTTGATCGGATGGGCTTAATTGAACCCGTATTGAGGCAAGGGGGCGAAGTACCACCCTGGTATCTCTATGATGGTCAGAAACGTGTTGGGGAACTTGGCTTTGCTCCCCTCAAGCAGGAGCCCTATCCAGGCATGTGGTTTATTCAGCAACCAACCGTTGAACATATTCTGCACGAACGCTTGCAAGAGCTGGGAGGAAATATCGAGTACTCCCATAACCTCACGCAACTGCAAAACTCGCCCAACGGTATAACTGCTACAGTCGTAGCTCCCGACAAAACTGTAGAGCTACGAGCTCGCTATCTCGTTGGTTGTGATGGAGGACACAGTACGACGCGCCACCTGCTTGGCATCCCTTTTACAGGCAAAACCCTACCAGGCTTACTCTTAATCGCCGAGGTTGATATGGATTGGGCGCGTAGCCGTAACAGAGCCCATATCTGGCTCCATCCCAATGGACTTTTCTCGGCTACCTTTATTGAGGAGGTAGGAAAGTGGCAACTGGTAGTAGCTGCACCCGCACTGAGCCGTGAACAAGTGCCGACAGCTTCCCTTGACCTCTTTCAACAGTTGTTTCAGCAACGAACTGGGGATATGCACACACGCCTGAGTAATCCAAGCTGGACCTCAGTATTCGCTATAAATCAGCGCCTGGCCAGAAATTATCGCCAGGAGCAGGCCTTTCTGGCTGGCGATGCTGCTCATGTGCATAGTCCTGCTGGCGGCCTGGGGATGAATACTGGCATTCAAGATGCTTATAATCTTGCCTGGAAATTAGCTCTAGTCATCAAAGATAGAGCATATCCTGCTCTTCTCGATACCTATGAAGAGGAGCGACGGCCGGTTGGTGAGCTCCTGTTGCAGGCTACCGAAGCCAATACAACTGTGGCGTTGAGCGGCAACGCCGGAATGCGCTTCATGCGCGACCATCTCTTGCTCCCCTTGACGCGCCTTCCTGCCCTTAAGCGCAAAGCTACTCAACGGGGTGCCCAGCTTGACCTCAACTACCGCACATCTTCGCTGGCTCGTTCCGACGAGTTGTCCAACGTCAAAACTGCTTATTCGGCTGCTTACCTTCAGAATAAGCTACTCCAGCTCGTCACTCCTACGCTGCTTCAGGCTGGAGACCGTGCCCCAGATGGTACTTGCCTGCAAGCCCTTGATCACAATGCCACAAGCCTCTTCCAGGAGATGCGCGGCACGTCCTGGCATCTCCTACTCTTTGCGGGTCGGCCAGGCCCACGGCCATATATCCAGGGGCTCATCGGGCTCGCACAGCAGATTGAGGCGCGTTTAGGAGCCTGGAGCAGCGAGGTACTACCATTGCTTATCATTAGTAGCTACCAGCAGCTTCGAGCCCACAACTGGCCCGGAAAAGTTCTTCTCGATCCTGAGGGCAGATTGCACAAACGCTATGGCGCACAAGGGCAGGCGCTCTACCTTGTGCGCCCAGACGGCTATATCGGTTTTCGCGGCTTCCCGGGGAGGCCAGAGGCCTTGTTTGACTACCTTGATACAATTTTTCTACCTCCCCAGATTAGCCCGACAAAGGAAGAAGCACATGTCTGAAAACAATACTGAGTCGATCAGGCACAAAGGAGGGCGGCCTCGCAGCGAGCAATCCCGCGAAGCTATCCTTAGCGCGACGCTTGATGAATTAGCAGATAAGAGTTTGCAGGCTATGAGTCTGGTATCTGTAGCTGCACGCGCCGGTGTCAGTACCGCAACGATCTATCGTTGGTGGAGCTCAAAAGACGAGCTCGTCATTGAGGCGCTGAAAAGTATCCAACGTGAGCTTCCGGTGGTGGAAAGCGGAAACCTTCGCGAAGACCTGGTAACACTCCTGCAAGGCATGTTTCAGCTCTGGAGCCAACCACGAGTAGGAAATATCGTGCTATACATTATAAGTGAAATCTACGCCCATCCGCAGCAATTTCAAGAATTGTCTGCTCTGTTGCTAAAACCACGTCGCGAGCAATTTATCCAATTGATTACCCACGCCCAGGCCCGCGGTGAGATACGGGAGGATCTCGATCCTCAGACCATATTTGGTCAGGTTTTTGGCCCGGGACTTTATCACCTGTTCTTTAGAGAGAGCTCTGTGCCGCTACCAGCCACTCTGGCTGCACAGATTGTGGATGCAGCCTTACAAGGGATCAACAGATAAGCCCACAGCAAAATTAGTAAAACTGAGGTCTTTATCAGCAATAGAGATTATATGAAATGCTCTTGATGGGCATCATACTCATCTTAAGAGCATTTCATGCCTGGCACCATGTTATTTAGCCTCTGCCAGGCTATCAGCTAGCTTGCTTTATGCTTCTTCCATTCAGGGCAAAAGCATAAACTACTCTCACTGCGCCTGCTTACTTATCTCGCGCAGTTCCTGGATAGTCTGCTCATAGTTGAGTGCATATGCGGCCCGCACATCAAAGCTCATCAGATCCATATAAGGCTGAAGAAAGGCTGTTAGTTCACGAGGATCTTCCAACTCAACCAGGAGAAAACCTGCTCCTCCGCCCGCCAGATTGTACCACCCATGAATGCGCTCAGGATGATTGGCTCCCAGGTCATGTTGCTGTACCACCCTCTGAGCGACTTCATGACGTGTGGTCCCTGGATACCAGGTAAAAGCGCAATACCATAACATAGCGATGAACCTCTTCCATTCGCAGAACCTGTTCAACTAGCTCGCATTTAAGACACTCATCGCACGCACGCCTCTCACAAAAGGTGACAGCCAACAACTCTAGAGCTCTGGCCTTGAAGCGGGCAAAAGTTCTCAACCTTTTCCAGGCACGAATAGATCCAATAATTAAGAGGGCGCCTGAATACATGCCGCCCTCTTCCCTTGCTAGACTATGCTTATATTCCTGGCTTGGTTTAATGCTTAATTTCGGAACCAGAGAAGCTGATTTGGGAACCGGCGATCTGTCGCATCGTCTCTTCCTCGCGCGCCCAGATTCGATATGCGGCCTCAGCTACTTTATCAGCGCATTCGTCAGGAATATGCACTACGCCATTGATATCTCCATGGAGCAAATCCCCACAACGTACCCGCATACCTGAAATAGTCACCTCATCCCCTACACTCACGCAAATAGGGTTACCATGCGAGACCACCAGCCCCGCGCAAAAAAACTGGAATCCTCCCATAGCATGTACTTCTCTCGCGTCGCGCAAACCACCATCTGTCAGAATACCTACGGCTCCCAGATGCTTCATTGTCGTTGCCATTACTTCCCCAGCATGACACGAGCGTACACGGTCAGGGCCAACATCCTGCATAACGACAATAGCCGGTTTGGGCGCATCCTTCAGCAGTTCATAGAGCTTGTTAAACCCTATGCCCTCACGCCCCTCAGTCGTACTATCAACTGTGCACGTAACTGCATACCCTAAGGTCGGCGGCAAATCAGGGAACATGCAGCGAATATCATATCCCACGTAGCCGGCAACACGCGGACGTACATTAAATGTTTCGATAGCATTCGAGATCGTTGGACTATCAATGCGCCGGAGAGCGCTAAGCTGCTCATAGCTGAGCCTGGCGACCATGACCAATTCTCCTTCTTCTGGCTTTAATATCTTTCCTAAATCCCTTTCCCCACACTACAAAAGCATCTTTCCGGGCTTTCTTGCCCTCTTTCATCCTATCACCTTCTCCTCTTTATTGCCAGACTCCGCTTGCTTGATTATCTACGAGCTGTCGGATAAAACAAATACACATTTTCCTCAGCGACTCTATCTTCTTCTCCCCCGAAATATTCTCTATAAGCTTGCCTGGTCTCAGGAGCATCTTGAGGCACATCCAGTTCAACAGAGCTACTGGGAGATCTTTTACGCGGCCTAATCGGGGTTTGCTTTATTTATCTCCTCTCTCAAAAGTGAAAGCTTATCGAAGGAGGTCAGGGCACATAGAGGATGCATTGCTACAGAAGTCGCGACAGCAAAAAAGGATCAGATAGGAGATTGTCAGCCCTATCTGATCCTTCATGATCTACCAGCTCAGTAAACTCTACAGCGCTGTCTAGTAGTTTCAATTACGGTTTAGCGCAGAGTAACTGAACCAACACAATACGACCCATCGTTACTGCGCCCGGTGTTTGCCAGGGCAAGAGGAGCATAGACTTTAGCAGGATCAACTATCTGAAAACAGACATTATACGTGCCCGTCGCCAACCCGCCTGGCAGGTTGAACGTATCCTCGATGGTCTTACTCCCTCCTGGCTTATCGCTAAAAGGCTGCTGCAGATCAATTTGCGATTTCCCTTGCCAGGCTACTTGGCCATCCGAGGAACGCAACTGAAACATCATATTCCAGGGAATATAGGCAGGAGCTGAGTTGACATTCGTCCACTTCGTCCTCACCGTAAACGAGGATGAGGAATGTAGTTGGGAAGAAAGACTTACGCTATTGATTTCATAGCGATAGCCCGCCGCCTTAAAGTTCTCCTTCAAAAGCTGCTGATCCTGTTGATTATAACTATTATAAGAGCTGATATTACCATCGCCATCGCCAATCAGCGAAGCGTGATACTGTTGGATGTCCTTCAAGGAAAGAGAGAGATTGGTCGGAGGACCACAATATTCGAAATATAATGGCGCTACTTTCCACTGGTTGGCTTCAAGCTTGTTATCATCTAGATGCTGACGGCTCCCTCCCAGGGTATCGCGGCCCAGACAGTCTATACGTACGCCTGTCGGCAAAGGGCGTTGCACTTGCAGTGCAAAGTTTAGATCATCCTGGTGTTCACCAAACATCAAGAAGCGCTTATGTGGAAATGCTTTATATTGCATATCTATGAGCTTTTGCCGATTCTGCGGCTCCATCGCATCTCCACCACAAACCTCATTCCACTCTCCCCAGCAACCATACAGGCTCATATCCAGTATCCCGACAGACGGATTATTGTCGTAGCGCTGACCAAGAGCTGTGAAAAGGGCCTGAGCACGTTGCAGGTAGAGAGGATCGTTGTAGCCCGTATTGCTAAGGTAATCAGGCATACATGCGTTTGGATCATCAGTATGAGGCATAATGCGCCAGCCAAAGGTATAGCCAGCTGCTTTAGCTTTGGCTATCTCTGCATCAATCACAGAGAAGTCATATTGCCCTTTGCTCGGCTCGATTTCTCGCCAGCACCAGCGCTTATACCTGTCAGTTAACGGCCAGTTTGGCGGCGGATCTTCGCTTCCATAATACTGCACTCCTCGCTGCGGATTCCCTATCTCTGCGGCAGAGAAAGGAATAATTGGCGGAGTAAAAGTCTGCTCACCCTGAATTGTAGGCCCAGATTGAGGCGTATTACTCAGGCAACTTTGCAAGCTGAGAAGTATAATCACAGCAATAAGAGGAAGAATGCCCGGGCTTATGACCCTTGATCCTGGTTCTCGTTTCATACTACCTTTTCCCCCTCTTTTTGGAACATCGGCTTATCTCACCCTGGCATTAAGTCAAGAGCTTAGCTATCACCTACCGAGAGATGTATCATAATCATTTGTGTCTTAGAATTTCTCTCATAGAATCATTCAAGCAGCTTTATAACCTTTATCTCTCGTATGCTTTTTCATGCCCTTGTCAAAAACAATGCCACTCCTAACTCCCTAGTTCCAAAAAATAACATATATTTCGCACGTTCTACTCTCTGCTTAATTTGCAAGGATAATCCTCGTTGGGGGAATCACGTAGACCCTCTCCGCCTCCACTATAATTATATAGCAGGCGTTTATTTCCGCATAATATCTAAAATGCTATTGATATTGGCTCTACTACATCGTCAGATGCAAATAGGGTCTACGCCCGACACGCTTTTCTATAAAGATGGGCTTCCTGCTACCTTTCGCATTATACACAGGCCACGCAGTACGGTCAAGGAAACCTGTCATCAATAGATGAGCTAAGCAACAAAATCCTTGCTGTATAAGCAGCGCCTACTTCTTTCTTATACGAGGGAATATATGAATAGGGTGTAATTTCTCTGGCAAATTTCTACTTCTGCCACCAGAACAATCGCAAAAAATAGAAACTTGCCAGGGATATTATGCAAAAGAGAGGAAAATCAGATCAGCTTCTCGAAGCTAGCTCACTCTTTCTCGCAGAGACCTTCGCTACGAAAGACTGGCGGAGGAGCCTTCAGCGACCGGCAAGTCAAAAGCCTGGGCCAGCAGTTCATATGCTCTGACCCTGTTTTCATATCCATAGACAGGCGCCATGAGCATCAGCTCGTCAGCGCCTGTCTCTTCCTGCAAGGCAAGCAATTTTTCCTTGACTGCAGAAGGGCTGCCAACCGTTTGTCGCGTAGCATACTCGCGTATAATTTCTTGCTCTATTGGCGTGTAATTATGGGCCTTCGCTTCTTCAGGACTCGGTATCGGGCCAGGACGACCACTCCTCAAGCGTGCCCAGGCCAATCTCATTGATGCCGCTAACTCTTCAGCACGCTCCTCAGTATCAGCGCAAATTACCGAGGTAGCCAGAATCACTTCTGGCTTCTCCAACCATTTAGAGGGCTTAAATCTCGCTCTGTAGAGATTGATTGCAGGAAGCGCAAAGCCGGGTTGAATATGATGGGCAAAAGCAAAACCAATTCCTAGCTCGCCTGCAGCCTGGGCGCTATAGTCACTTGATCCTAACAGCCAGAGGGGTGGGAGCGGGACATCATCTGGCGAAGCCTTCACTGTCCTGAAGGGATGTCCCTCTGGAAAACCTCCTCTCTCTCCAACAAAGGCAAATAGCTCTGCCAACTGTTCAGGAAAATCGTCTGCTGCCAGGGCTTCTCGCGATCTACGCAAGGCCAGGGCCGTTCTTGGATCGGTTCCCGGCGCTCGTCCGATGCCTAAATCGATTCTTCCTGGATGCAAAGACTCCAATACCCGAAACATTTCGGCTACTTTTAGAGGTGAATGATTGGGCAACATTACTCCTCCTGAGCCTACACGTATTCTTGTGGTTGCCTGAGCAACATGGGCAATCATGATCTCTGGCGCCGAGCTTGCCAGCATATCCGTATTGTGGTGCTCAGCCAGCCAGTAGCGGGTATACCCCAGCCGATCGGCAAGTTGCGCTAACTTTATGGTGTTCTGCAAAGCTTGTCCGCTACTTATTCCCGAGTCAATCGGGGACAAATCAAGAATTGAAAGCGGAATTTTCATCACTTACCCTTTACTAGCAATATGTTGCAATCCCACAGGGGAGCTTTTTATGTTCTCCCATATACAACAATTCTCACCCCTGAAATCGTTCACAATATGCTCCCCTTAGATCTTTCTCCAGCTATGCATAAAAGATATCTATAGTTGAGTGTTAGCAAAAGCCGCTAGCAAGCTTATCGTCTCTCCATGTCATCCTTATAGCCGAGAATCTGTGATATATTTATTGAGGCGCAAGGTCTCTCAGCAGATCTTTAAGCCTTATGTTCCCTATCCTCTTCCCAATAGGGAACCAGATATAATGATGGGGAACTTCTCTCAAATTTAGCAGAAGGGATGACAAGTGAAGGCCAATAGAATACCAGTAGTGAAGGAACAGATCTTAACCTGGTACGAAGAGGCAAATCAACATCAATTGATGGTTGGAAGTGCCGCCTGGTATACCTGGCTCGAACATGCCTCGCGCTTCTCTTTTGAGGGAAAAGAAGGAAGCTTTACCGCTCGCAAAGAGCCTGGCCAGCATGGTGGAATGTATTGGAAGGCTTATCGCAAAGCTGCTGGCAAACTGCGCCGTATCTATCTAGGCAAGTCAGAAGCTCTTACCCACGAATTACTCAGCACGGTTGCTACCAGATTTTCAGGTCAGCAAACGCGGGAGCCATCATCGCTTATACCTCATCAAAAAAGCTGGTCTAAGCACCAGCTGACGGCTCCCGCTTTCCCGTCCAATATGAGCAAGCCTACCTTCAGCGGCGCCTCTGCTTTAGATCTTAACATAGGCAGACCATTATCACCTTCAAAAACACCTCTTCCGCTTACCAGGCTACTGGGCAGAGAGCAGGAGCTCGCTGAGGGGTGTCGCTTGCTGCGTCAGACTGTGGTACGTCTCCTTACGCTCACAGGAACTGGTGGGGTAGGTAAGACGCGCCTTGCCATCGAAATCGCTGCTATGCTGCAGTCAGACTTTGCTGATGGTGTGCATTTTGTTCAACTCGCCTCGATCCAGGACCCGGCCTTCGTGCTACCCACTATTGCCCGCGGATTCCAGTTTCAAGGGAGCGGGACAACTTCTCCACTTGAATTTCTTCAAACAACTTTACATAATCGGCACATGTTGCTGGTACTCGACAATTTTGAGCAGGTGATCGAAGCTGCTCCTCTTCTGGTAGAGCTCCTTACTTTTTGCCAGTCCCTAAAAATTATGCTCACCAGCCGCGAACCCCTACATGTGCGTGGAGAACGCTTGCTTTCCTTACAGCCTTTGGCGCTCCCACACGCAGAAGCATTTGGCAATCAAGAAACATTTGCCAGCTACGGCGCGATAACGCTCTTTGTCGAGAGAGCACAGGAGATCCTTCCAGCATTTCAGCTCACGAGCGAGAACGCTCCTCTGGTTGCTGAGATCTGTCAGCGCCTCGACGGGCTACCCCTGGCCCTTGAACTTGCCGCCGCTCGCCTTAAGCTCTTTTCTCTCCATGAGCTTCTTGAACGCCTAGAAAAACAGCGCTTAGCCCTGCTGGCCGATGGGCCACGCGATGTTCCAGCACGCCAACAAACGTTGCGCGCTACCCTTCAGTGGAGCTATAATCTACTCTCTCCAGCCGAACAGCATCTCTTCCGCCTGCTTGCCTCATTTGCAAATGGCTGCACGCTGTCAGCCTTAGAAGCTATTTCTTATACGCTTGGAGATCAGGCAGCTTCTCCTTTAGAGGCTGTTACGTCTTTGCTCAACAAACACTTGCTCTATCAGCGTGAACAAGATCACGGCGAACGGCGCCTGCTCATGCTAGAGACTATTCGTGAGTATGGTTGGGAATGTCTGCTTGCCTGCCACGAGCTGGAAGAGGTCCGCGAGGCTCAGGCTCGCTATTATGTACATCTCACAGAAGAAGCTGCTTCTTCCACGGGAGAGGTGCAAGAGCGCTGGTTTGATCGGATTGAATGGGAGCGCGATAATCTACGCGTTCTATTGAAATGGTTGGTTGAGCGAGGAGAGCAGGGACAGGGCATTGAGATGGCCTTGCGCCTGGCCGGGGCCGTAGCCCAATTCTGGACTCTTCGCTGGTATCATTGGTATGTCAGCGAGGAACGCTATTGGGTCGAGAGAGCCTTGACTAACAATACAGAAGTCGCTCCTATTATCAAGGCGAAAGCTTTACAAGCCGCAGCCTGGCTTGCCGTTGCGCAAGACGATGCCCGACGAGCCGAAGAGCTCTATCAGAAAAGCTTGGAAAGATATCGCAAGGCAAATGCAAAAGCGGGCCTTGCTCCTGCTTATCACTGGCTGGGCTACCTTGCCTGGAACGCGCAAAGAGATTCCAGTAAGGCTCAGGCGTTGCTTGCCGAGTGCTACAAATTTGCTGAGGATGATAAGACCCTGCTGGCCCTGGCGCATACGACCTCTGGAAATATGGCTATCGATCAGGGCAATAGCGACGTAGCTCAGGAGCATTTAGAACAGAGCCTAATCTTATGTAAAGCCAGCCAGAATAAGAAAAATCTAGCCCGAGCCCTGCGTGGGCTGGGACGGGTACGTCTTGCTCAGGGCGATATCGCCGCTGGCTATGCCTTGATCGAGGAAAGCCTGGCTTACTGTCGAAAGACAAAGAATAGATTACATCAAGCCTACGCCCTTGATTTGCTAGGGAGGATAGCATGTTTCCAGAACGATCTGGCCTCAGCACGCGCCTTCCTTGAGGAAGGGCTGGCTACTCTCCGCATCCTTGGCATTCAGCGCCACTGCGCTTACGCGCTCGCGCATCTCGCTCATGTGGCGATGCTCCAGGGCGACATAGAAGCTGCCCATCAGCTCTTTACCGAGAGCCTGACACAGCTTTATCGCCTTGCCGATTATGCGGGCGTGGCCACCTGTTTGCAGCGGTGGGGAACCATACTTGCCCGCCAGGGATCTTTACAAGAAGCTACCCAGCTGTGGGGATATGCCGAAGTGCGTCGCCAGGCTGCAAAGCCGCATCATTTTGCTTTACCCATAGAACACATACATTTCGAGCAACAGGATTATGAGCTATCGCACTCAGAGGTACGCCGGCAGTTAGGTCGTCAGGCCTTTAACAGCGCCTGGGCAGAAGGTCAAAAGCTCACGCTGGAACAAGTACTTGTTCTAGGCAAATATCCCTCTCCCATTCACCAGGCGCACGGAGATGCAAATAACCAGGCCGAGCCGAATACGTTCAAACAGCCAGCTTCAACAACTCATATTGACGCACTGACCAGCCGCGAGATCGAAGTCTTGCGTCTCGTCGCCAAGGGCTATACTGACGCACAAGTAGCCGATGCGCTGATAATCAGTCCGCGCACGGTCCACGCTCATTTGCGCTCCATCTATAACAAGCTTGGCATATCCTCACGCTTTGCAGCAATTCATTACGCCCATACTGCCCATCTCCTGTAACCGACCCCTTTTCGTAGCTTTCTACAAATTACCTACGTATTCCTTCGCTCTCTCCAGCCACACAAATATACCTGATTACCGATGTGCCTGCCTGCTCCATT
Organism: Ktedonosporobacter rubrisoli; assembly: GCF_004208415.1. Taxonomy (GTDB): domain Bacteria; phylum Chloroflexota; class Ktedonobacteria; order Ktedonobacterales; family Ktedonobacteraceae; genus Ktedonosporobacter; species Ktedonosporobacter rubrisoli. The sequence goes on from NZ_CP035758.1 coordinate 3,740,047, forward strand.
TTATATACTCTCCTTACGCTAAGTGCGATGCAAATAAGCAAAATTCAACACTGCGAAGAAAGGAAATATATGAAAGCGATTCGAGTTTATCGGGCAGGTGGACCAGAAGTACTCCAAATTGAGGATCAACCGAAGCCTACACCTCGACCTGGTTGGGTGCTTATTCACGTAAAGGCCTTTGGCTTAAACCGTTCCGAGATCTACACACGGCAAGGGCATTCGCCTAACGTAAAATTTCCACGTATTCTTGGCATCGAGTGCGTTGGAACCGTTGAGGCAGCGCCAGGAACAGATCTGGCCGTGGGCCAAACCGTTGCCGCTCTCATGGGTGAAATGGGCCGCGAGTATGATGGAGGTTACGCTGAATATGCGCTCATTCCAGCCCATCAGGTTATCCCACTCCAGACGAATTTAGACTGGGCAACGCTGGCAGCGATTCCTGAAACTTTTCTGACTGCCTGGGGCTCGCTCGTCGATGCCATGGAGGTTAAAGCCGGCCAGACCCTGCTGATTCGGGGCGGAACATCTTCAGTTGGCATGGCAGCTCTGGCGCTGGCAAAGGATATGGGCTTGCAGGTTATCACAACTACTCGTAGCCCTGCAAAGTTAGACAGGTTACGACAGAGAGGGGCTGATCATGTCATTCTCGATACAGGCCAGATAGCGGCAGAAGTTAAGCGTATTGTTCCCGGAGGTGTTCATGGTGTTTTAGAGCTTGTGGGAGTCGCAACGCTTCTAGACTCGTTGCATGCAGTTGCCCCGCGTGGAATCGTTTGCAATAGTGGCATTCTCTGCGATGCTTGGGTAATGCAGCGCTTTGAACCTTTAGTCGAGATCCCTTCGATGGTAAGGCTAACGGCCTATAGCACCTCATATACAGTAACTGCCGAGGCAAGCGCTACGGCTCTTCAGCATATTGTCGAGGGAGTTGCACAGGGTCGCTATCACGTAGATCTGGATCGGATCTTCCAATTTGACGAAATCGTCGAGGCCCATCGCTATATGGAAGAGAATAGGGCAACAGGTAAGCTAGTAGTCATGACGAATTCCTGATATGTCGAAGCCCAACGCACATTCAAAGAAGGATTTGGCTATGCGACGAAATCGCTGTGGCATAAAGCGAGGAAGGGTTCAATCAGCTCATCTGGCGGCAACGGAGATGCATTTTTGGAATGTATCTCCGTTGTCCCCTGCATCTAATTAGACGCTCGCTGGATTAATATGCCAGTAACAGCATAACGTGTTGCGCATTAATAGGCTACTTTTGATCAAAGCGAGCAGGTAAATCCAGCAGCCAGGAGAGGTCTGTGCCCGCTTCAATCTCCACAGATTCTTGCTGGCGCCGAAATAGCCGGGCTCCAACCGTACCGTTGAGGTATAGCTTCTGGCCGCTACGCCTGAGCCAGGCGCCCTCTCGCATCCCCAGGATAGCCACATCGTTCTCTTCGAGAAATTGTTCCAGGCGATCTTTGCGCGTCTCTCCCATATAAACCAGACGTGGGTCAGGCTCAATATAGTGGGGGTTAATCTGGAATGGAATGAGCCCAAAGGAGGCAAAAGAGTCTGGCTGGACGATAGGCATATCGTTGGTAGTACGTAATGTTGGGCAAGCCATGTTAGTTCCAGCACTCGATCCCATATAGCGCAGCGCACCAGCTTCGACTCGTTGACGAACCACTTCTAGCAAATTTAACTGCTGCAGGCTTTTTAATAAACGGAAGCTGTTTCCTCCACCTACGAATAAGGCCTTGGCTTCCTTCAGAGCCTCTTGGGGCTTCTCTTGTGTATGTAAGCCAACCAGCGAAATACCTAGCGGCTCGAAAACAGTTTGAGCCTTCGCCGTGTAGTCATCATAATCAGCCAGAGCATAGGGCGCAAAATATACTTTACGAATATCTCCCAGAAATTCTTGTATTGCAGACATAGCATGTTCTAGATATGTCATGCCATGCACAGTCGAGTTGCTCAAAAGCAAAAGTTCAGATCCCATATTTCACCTTCCTATAATTATCCGCCAGAGGTAAAGCCGCGCAATCGGGGACGCGAGCTCTACAGATTCGCTTGCGCTAAGTATTTTCTCTGTCAGATTATATCAGCTCTCTTGAAAGTCTCTTACCGTTTCTGCTCCCATCGCTTCGGACCTGCTCTCTATAGGATGTTTTTCCATACTAGGTAAGTTTAATTTGCGTACTTGTTTTCTTCTTCGCTATCCAGTACATTCATCATAACAGATACATAAATTTACTGAATTACTGTCGTCCTGTCTACCTATCAAACAGTTGAAGGTATAGAAAGAGAAGCTAATGACTAAGTTCGATCCAAAATCATACGATTTATCACAACAGCTCGCCGCCTTACAATCTCAAGCGGAAGTCCAACTTCCTGGCAAACTGCTACAACAGTCATCTCGTCCTATTGAGCAACTTATCGCTACGGGCGCGGTCAACAAGGTGCTTAAGGAAGACGAGCGCGCTCCCGATTTCACGCTGCCCGATGCCTTTGGCCATCCAGTCGCCCTTGCGCAGCTACTCAAGCACGGGCCTGTTGTAATAGCTTTTTATCTTGGTGTCTGGTGCCCATACTGCAATCTACAATTACACGCATATCAACAGGCGTTGCCACAACTACAGGCATTGGGAGCATCGCTGGTGGCAATCTCACCGCAAACACCTGATCACAGCCTTACCCTCGTGGAAAAGCAGGCCTTAACCTTTAGCGTCTTGAGCGATGCGGGTAATCAGGTCGCCCGCCAGTTTGGGCTCGTCTTTACGCTTGATGAAGCCACGCGGATAGCGCACAAGCAGCTAGGGACTGATCTGCCTGAATACAATGGTGATGAATCCTGGGAATTACCAATGCCAGGCACATTTCTTATCGATCAAACCGGTGTCATTCGCCTGGCATTTGTCGATCCCAACTTCACGCGGCGTCTCGATCCCTCAATTATCATCGCCCAACTCAACAAACTTATTGATAGGGCTGGTTCTGAGGCATAACCATTTGTTCAGAAAGAAAATACGTATCCCAATTAAAAAGGAGCAGAAGCTATGCATACATTTACCCATACTCCATCCAGTGAAGCGCAAGCCGGTAAGACCCAGGGGCATGTGATCAACTGGGGCTGGCGCTACGATTTGATGCTCTGGTGGCATAATCTTACTGTGCATGGTAAGTGGCAAGAACTTCAATATATGATAGCCGGGCTTGCCCAGTTTCAACCAGGAGAAAGCGTACTTGACGTAGGTTGTGGTACCGGGAAGTTAGCCCTGATAGCGCGCAGGCTCGTTGGCCCTACTGGTCGTGTGCACGGCATCGATCCAGGACCAAAGCAGATTGCGCGTGCGCGTTCTAAAGCCCGAAGAACGGGCCTCTCTATCAATTTCCAGATAGGGGTTATTGAGCGCATGGCCTTCCCAGATCAGTCGTTTGATATCGGCTTGAGCACCTTTATGATGCACGTCTTGCCTAATAATCTCAAGCATGAGGGGCTTGCCGAAATCGCTCGTGTGCTCAAGCCGGGAGGCCGTTTACTCATCGTCGACACGAAGCGACCCGTTGAAAGTGCTGAACGGTCAGATAGGCCTATCCACGTCGGCCCCTGGAACAGCGGTATTCAAGACCTGCCGCAATTGCTCAGGGAAGCAGGCTTTACTCAGATTGAAAGCGGCGACATAGAAATGGGGGAGAAGAAGTTTCCAGAGCTTGGTTTTGTCAAGGCCCATCTGGGTTAGTGCAACTTCCATCGACACATGCAATTTAAACGCAATATAAAACTCGCACCAGTGAACTCATGCGAGCAATAAACTTTTCAAAATCATGACAGAAGATGTCAGATGCCAGGCGGTACTGTTTGATACAAGGAACGCAATATGGATGTTTTCCTCTTCCTCATTGAGAGGACGACAAGAAAGGATAACTTATGCAACAGGACTTGTTCGAGCACTACCGCGCTTTCAGTCAATTTACCTATCCCGGCCTCTATCAGGAGAGATTGCAGCGCGATCTCCCTGTGGACATTGGACAAGCTGGCCGCCTTATCAAGCAGCAGGTCATCCATAGCCTTTCGTTGTCTGCAAGCAGAGAAGGAGGCCAGACCAATCCCGCCTATGGAAATATAGGCCAGGTGCCCTGGTATCGCCAGGGGGAAGATGACTACTTCCCAACCGCTACAGCGATGCTCGCCGAACTCTGCCGCCGCGATCCACGTGGCTTTGTCTCAGATCGAGCTGTAGAAAATAAGCTCATCATTACCTGCCGCTTTGTCGCCATTCTCATGGCCTCAATCTTGAAGGCCCGGGGAATACCAGATCGTGTCCGCACTGGCTATGCTCCCTACATCCGCTCTGACCGGATGGAGGTCCACTGGATCACCCAATACTGGTACACACCCGAGCAGCGCTGGATCACTATTGATGCTGATACCTCGCTCGAAAAGCGCCCTTTTGATCCTTTCGATATGCCGCCTGGTACCTTTAACTTTGCAGCGCATGCCTGGTTGGCCGTACGGAAGGGCCAGCAGGATGCAAGCGCCTACATTGTTGATAGCGTGGACGCGCTAGAAAATCTCGCGACTCAGGTCTTCTTTGATTTCCACTGTCTGATGAACAATGAGATTACTTATATGCAGGCTCCCATTTTCATCGCCATCGATTTCAAGACCGTGGGGGAAGAGAAATTGCAGGCAATTGACACTCTGGCAAACCTCATGCAGCATCCCGATGAAAACTTTGCTCAGCTCAAAACTATCTGGGAGACTAAGCATGAGTTTCGCCTCCTGCACGGCTCACTTGTTTAAAAAGCTTAATTATCTAAAAGGCTAAGATAATTTCACACAAGTTACTCTTGCTCTTCGCTCACGCTGGCGGCCTGAGGCTGCCAGCCCAACTGTTACTTCTTTTTGCGAATTGTCCCAGGCCAGCCATTAGCAGAAGAGTCATCAGTTTCAAATCAGGTATTTCCTGCATCCAATCCAGATGGACTGACGGCCCGGGAGGTAGAGGTAATCCGCGTCGTGGCAGAGGGCTTGGCCAATGAGCAAGTAGCCGAGCACCTGATCATCAATCCCCGCATGATCGATACCCGCCTGACTTTGATTACAGCATGATCGGGGTCTCATCGAGGGCCGCCGCCACGCGCTATGCCGTCGAACACCATCTCCTCTGATCACCTCTACGGAATTCTCCGTAGCATCGCTTCTCCTCTGGTGCGTTTCGCCTCCAGAGAAACGGCTTAGATTCACGGAATTCTCCCGATGCGTTTTGTCTCTCGACGGCTTACACTGTAAGCGGATCGTCCACCTCGCGTGAACACCCAACAGCTGGGCATCTCAGGCCTCGCGCGATCAGGAGATGGGGTTAACAACCACCTGTGAAAACCCGTATGATCTCAAACATGAAGGAGAGAAAAGATGGCAAAGAAGGGGCCAGTAGACGAGCAGAACATCGATGGCTATGGTGCGCTGGCCATTCCATGGGATCGGGTGCATGAGCGATCTGAGGAGGATGCGGGCATTTCGCCAACCCACTGGCCGGCAACTGTGTGCCTGATGACAGGCTGCATGCCATACCTGTCTTGACGATCTGGATGGATGGTGCATTGACTATCTACGCGAAGTCATCTAATGGTTTCTGAGGATAGGGCACCTGCTTAACCTGGGTTAACAGATACGTGATGTTGCTGATCACCTCAAGTGATCCTCGCACACACGCATGAGTAAATGATGAGTAAATGATTAGGAAGGGATACTTCTATGCGCTATGGACTCTTGCTCCCCAACTTTGGGAACTTTAGCGATGCACGCGAGTTGGCTGAACTTGCGCACCAGGCGGAGGAGGCGGGATGGCATGGCTGTTTCCTCTACGATACTCTCCACATGGGAAACCAGACGCTTCCCGCCTGTGATCCCTGGATTGCCCTCACCGCGGTTGCTATGCGCACGCAGCACATCCCCATAGGGCTGATGGTGGCGGCTCTCCCGCGACGTCGGCCCTGGAAAGTTGCGCGGGAAACGGTGACGTTGGATCATCTCTCGGGCGGGCGCCTGATCATGGGTGCCGGTGTTGGCGCGTCCTATGATCAAGGATTTACGGCGTTTGGCGAAGCAACTGATGTCAAGAAACGAGCCCAACTTCTCGATGAGAGCCTGGCCATTCTCCAGGGCCTATGGAGTGGGCAACCCTTTCACTACGACGGTTCCTGCTATCATGTCGAGGAGATTACGTTTCTTCCTCCTCCTGTACGGGCCCCTCACATTCCTCTTTGGATAGCAGGACTCTGGCCCAAAAAAGGGCCAATGGAAAGGAGTGTGCGCTTTGATGGAGTTTATCCGATAGTGCTCGATGCGGCCGGCGTCCCGGATAGCCGACTTGCGCCATCCACCATCAAAGATATCAAACGCTTTGTGCAGGATCGGCGCGCTCCTGGTTCGCCCTTTGACATCGTGACAGGAGGAGACGTCTTTGATGCCCTTACGCACCCACAAGCGCAAGCTACCCTCGCCGCTCAGGCTGAGGCGGGAGCGACCTGGTGTCTGGAAGTCGTTGAAGCAGGGCAGGAGGTGGAGAGCGTGCGTTCCTCAATCTTACGCGGTGTGTCCACGCTTCCATAGATGGCGAAAGGGATCAATACATAGACATGCAGAGCGCTTGATCAGACTTCTACTAGAGGGAGTTATGGAAAGCCGTAAGGTTTCTACTCTGCTTTCGCTGGCAGGAGGCGACCATAGCATGAAGCGAGAAAAAGAACAGGGGCAAGAGCGTGGCCAGCTCTCCCCCTGTGGTATCATCCACGCGGATCGCTTCCAACACTCATCTCTCCCTTCAATGCAAAAAGATGCTGCAGAGAAGGTTTGACCAGGTATCCCTGAGTGCTGGCTACTGTCAATACGCGGGCTACATGCAAGGCACCTTGAGCAAAATCCGCGTGTTGAGCGCGCTCAAGTACATTTACAATGTAGAGGAAATCCTGACGCGTTTTGACAAGATCTTTATGGTATACTAGGCACGTCGGAAACACGTTTCCCCAAAACACGCTATGGAGGAATTCCTTGCGAGCTGATCGACTTATTTCTCTTCTCTTGCTTCTGCAGACCAGAGGACGCATGACCGCTCAGGCTCTGGCAGAAAATCTGGAGGTTTCCGAGCGCACGATTTACCGCGATATCGAGGCCCTCAGTTTTGCCGGCATCCCGCTCTACACCGAGCGTGGGCCTGGCGGTGGCTGTGAACTACTCGACGGCTACCAAACCAGGTTGACCGGACTGACTGAACCAGAAGTACGCGCGCTCTTTCTGCTGGACATCTCTATATCCCTGGCTGATCTCGGGCTTGATCAGGCGCGTGAAGATGCTCTCCTCAAGATCTCTGCAGCTCTTCCAGCACCTTCACGCGAGCAGGCCACACAGATGCGTCAGCGCATCTACCTGGATACAAGGCAACCAACTCACCCCAGACTAGAAACTTCTCACCTGAAGCTTATTCAGGAGGCGATCTGGCACGATTATACCTTGCACCTGACCTATAGAGGGTCCCCCAGCCGCTTTATCGATCCATATGGCCTTGTAAGGCAGGGCGGAACCTGGTATCTGGTTGGGTCAAGCTCGGGAACGATGCAAGTAGTCTGTATAACCCATATTCAAGCCGCTGAGTTAACTGAACAACACTTCAGCCGTCCCACAGACTTTGACCTCGCTACTTATTGGGCCAACCAGAGCTCACTATCGAGCTATCAGGCCCCAATGCACAGCCGAAACAATCGGTCTCAAAAAAAATCAAAAATGAATTTTACTGTACCTGCACACAGGTCGCGGCAAAGTGGCTTCCATACAACTATCTCCTATAATAAAAAAAACCATTTACGTTTGCCTCGCTTTTTTCGAGACCTCGCGCTCTCTCAAGTAATAGTATCGGAACTCCGCACTCCTTCAGGGCGGCTTGATCCCAATTGTGCTTGAGAGAACGCTACCTGACGCATGAGGTGAAACTGCCGGACTTACAGACCCAGGTAGTGCGTTGAGCCTCGGCCCAACTCAAATAGATGTTTAACATCATCTACTTCAATGTAAGGCAAGTGACCAATGCGCCATACGAAATCAGGTGCAAGCAGATCACGTAGCCCGGTACTATTCCCCTGACAGTGAGCTTCGGCTACAAGGCGCGCAATTTCCTTGTTTTCCTCAAGCGACGGCATTATCCCTCCCGTCCTTTGCAACCAGAGATGTAGTCAGGTAGAATACCCATGGCATCTCCGGTGCTCATAATCTCAGCAATACAGTGCAGCAAAGACGGTATCAATGGCCTCAAGCATGGGTGCAATCAAGCTCCGACTGGTGCAGGATCTGCAAGAACAAGACCATTGCCATCAGGATCATGAAAGCTGGCCTGCTTTCCCCAGGGAGTGGTTTGGGGTCCTTCAACAATGACTCCTGCCTGACGCAGCCGCTCGCAATCCTCATCAATAGTAGTTGTCTCCAGCATAATGCCCTGTGCACTTCCTGGTGCCTGGGACAACCAGGTGACCAGAACCATGCTCGTCGCTGCCTCTTTGGGGGCTACTTCGAGCCAGCGTGCATTCTCTCCCATAGGGGTGGGTAGGTCTCGAACCAGTTCAAAGCCAAGCATGGTAAGGTAAAAGTGCTTTGCTCGCTCCTGATCGGCAACGGGCAGAGAGAGCCGTTGGATATGCGTAATGGACATACAGAGTGATCTCCTTCCTCTCTATAAGGTGAAGTTTGTAAGATGATAGGTAGGAAATTTCCTACCTATCATGATCAAGAGCATTATACGTAGGAAAATGCCTACTTGTCAAGAGGGAGAGTCCCTTTGTTCTCTTCTCGGCTTGTGTGAAGCTCGTTGCACATCCCAGAGGCAGAGAGCGCTCTTCTTGAGGTTCTGTTAATCTTAAGCGCTTTCCGGCAAAGTCAGTAGGAGCAAATCCAGGAGCTAGGAGATGGGGATAAGCTCTTGTACATACTCATCCCCAATGAATGGATAGGCAAAACCATCTACTATTTGTTGGTAAGTCAGGAGAAGAGGATTTCATACACCCACTTCTCCTGAGGAAATTTATTGTAATAATCCAGACAATACCTTTTCATCGCTGACAGCATTGACCTGACTTCCAGCTTTATTTCTTGCTGGAGATGCGGCAAGATTAGCCCATAAATAATGGGTTGCGTAAGCGCGCCAGGGCCGCCATGCCTCTGCATATGCCTCCAGATCGCGCACGCTCATATTCACACCCAAATGTTCAAGCGCACGACGCAAGGCAAGATCAGTAACCGGGAACGCATCAGGATCTCCCATCACTCGCATGACAATGTACGCTACTGTCCATGGTCCAATCCCAGGCAATTTCAAGAGCTGCTCTTTAGTAACCTCGTAGTCGGCACTCCGATCAAGTACCAGATCTCCAGCTGCCACGGCACTGGCAAGCGCTTTCAACGCAGTGATACGGCTATTTGTAAGCCCATATCCTTGTAAATCTGCATTAGCTATTACTTGCGCCGAAGGGAAGAAATGCGTCAACGAGCTCTGGGGTTGCTCCAGAGGTACTCCTAGACCGGCCACAAGGCGTCCGGCCAACGTACGTGCGCCGGCCACGGATATCTGCTGCCCTAGAATCGCGCGAACTGCAAGTTCAAAGCCATCAAGGGCTCCTGGAATACGCAATCCTGGTTTCTGGGCAACCAGAATGGTCAGCAAGCTATCCTTTGCCAGAATATTGCTAATCATTTCCGGGACCATATCCAGGTCGAAGAGCTGCCTGCAGCGCTGCACCAACATGCTCAAATCATTAAGGTTCGTGAGCTGCAAACGTAGCTGTACTGCATTTGCCTTCTTCATCGGCTCTAGCTCAATTACTCCCTGAGAGGCTGGTAATATCACTGTTCGCCGATAACAACCATCTTTGACTTCCTCAACTCCATTCACTGCACGCTGCCCCAGATAAGAGAGCAGCGTCCCTGCCTCAAATGGTGGACGATATTGTAAGCGCAGAGTGAGTTTCCCTTCTCCTCCTTTTTCAGGACGCGCACTCCGCCGAAAAGCCGATGGCGCACAGCCAAATGCAGTCTGCATCGTCTCGTTGAACTGCCGTATACTGGCAAAGCCAGCAGTGAAGGCAATAGTCGTGAGAGAAAGATTGGTTTGATCAATGAGCAAGCGCGCGGTCTGAGCCCTCCGGGTTCGCGCCAGGGCCAATGGGCCCACCCCAACCTCGGCCATTAGTTCTCGATGCAGGTGCCTCTCGCTCACGGCCAGGCGCTGCGCCAGCCCTGAAACTCCTTCAGTATCTACAACTCCATCAGCAATCAAGCGTAACGCTCGTGCAACCAGGTCCGCGCGCATATTCCACTCAGGAGAGCCCGGACTGGCTTCAGGATGGCAGCGTCGGCAGGCCCGAAACCCTGCCGCTTCTGCTGCCGCGGCACAAGTGAAGAAACGCACGTGCTTCGCATATGGGGTCGGAGCCGGGCAAATAGGCCGGCAATAGATCCCAGTTGTCGTAACTGCCGCAAAGAAGCGCCCATCAAAGCGCGAGTCACGACTACATAATGCTTTGTAGCAGAGATCAAAATCGGTGTAGGTTTGCATTGTTTCCATAGCTCTATAATCATACTTGCATGACTCTCCACATACTAGCAGTTTTCGGACATTATCGCCACATCGCGAACTGATATTCTATATTTCATGGCTATAAGAAATGCCTCTGCCTACTCTGTGCTTGCCGCTTTCCAGGAGACAGGTGGATCACCGCTGCTCGTCTTGATCAAACTCGCTACCGAGCGCTTTGTTGGGGAAGTCGCCAGGTAGCATTCCTGGCTCTTCCAATAGAGGCAAGAGGGAACGAAGTGATCAAAACAGTTTTAAGCTGACTTCCATTCATCGCTCTGCTTGAGCGGTTTGATGATTTCATCAAGCAGGCGTGGGATGATCACTTCATGCTGGTAAAATGCAGTGATCAGATCCATCGAATAGCATAGTACCCCATTAGAATCATGCGCGAATATTTTGCGATCTTTACCCGTCGAGTGGCATAAACATACATCTTTATCGCTTATCGTTTCGACTATACTGGAAAGAGAAGGGTGGAATACCGAAAAAGGGAATAGATGCAAAAAACACCCATTGGAAAATGGAAAGAAGGTGATGGATCGTGAAAATATGGCTCAAAATCGTCTGTGGGTTGGCCTTGAGTATCGGACTACTTAGTCTAGTTGGTGCTGGCGCTGCCAGAGCGCATACTTTTCAGCACTTTGCGCCTCTAGCAACATGTAAGCAGATGCACCAGGTTGCAGTTGTCGTAGCTACTGGCGATAAATTTCAGCGGATTTGTGTGCCAGAGGGACAAGAACGAAGCCTGAGTCAGGTACGAGCCATTTGCAATTACAGTGAAGTTGCCGTGTTCTTTGAGGATCAGACACTCCAAAAGCGCTTCGACATCGCGCCGGAGCAGTGTCAGCTCTTTGATCTAGATGATGGCAACCTCTTTACCTAAATTGACCTGGCAGAGCTCCTCACTCCACATTACCCGGCTTCCCCTCAGGGAGTCATGTGGAATCCTGGGCGCACAATAAGAGCGCCATAATACAGAGCCCAGGAGGGCACGAGATAATGTACAATTTCTCTTGGTAGTGCATGGATGAGCGATGCTGTGGAGAAATACAAACGTTGTGTAGCTGCACCTGCTGTGTGCGGAAGCTTACTCGCCCAACAGGTGCACATCCTGCCTACCAGGGCTTAACCCTACCAATCCAGCGTACTAGCTTCTCAGGTTAAGATCATCAGAACTTTTTTGCTCCGGTGTGCGCATTCAGGAACTAGTAGAAACGAAGTGAAACGTCAGTTTACTATTCTTCAGATGATTATGTCCGAAAATCGCCAGACATCAGCTACCCCATAAGATACTATAAAGCTACCTTCTTAAGTATTATATAAACGCAACAATATATCATAATCGCTATTTCTCTATTAGCGAAAGGAACTTTTCGGTGAAAGAGCTTTTTTACGATCGCATTGCTTCTCCCATCGGTGAAATCCTTGTCGTTGTTGATGGATCATATCTATGCTCGCTCGACTTCACTGATTGTGAGCAACGTATGATGGCACTCTTGCGTCGCCGCTATGCTTCACTGCAGCTTACACACATGGCAGATCCTTATGGCTACAGCAGTCGTATCCAGGCTTACTTCGCAGGCGACTACAGCAGTCTTGACGAAATTCCTGTCTCTACAGGAGGTACTACTTTTCAGCAGCAAGTCTGGCAGGCTTTACGTACGATACCTGTAGGCACAATTACAACATATGGTACCATTGCTGCTCAGATAGGCAAGCCCATAGCTTATCGAGCAGTTGGCGCCACAAACGCCCTCAATCCTGTTGGAATTGTTGTTCCCTGTCACCGCGTCATTGGAGCCAACGCATCTTTAACTGGCTATGCTGGTGGCCTTGAACGCAAGCGCTGGTTGCTTCAGCATGAAGGGGTCCTTTTACAGAATAAGCTCATGGTACAGTAGCCACAAACAGGAAATTCCGTTCTATCTTGTGCGAGCAATATCCCACCTCACTGGTCGCTACGGTCCTCTTCGTTCGCTCCTGTTACTGTCAAATCCCAACTTTGCAATGAAGGCTTATTCGGCAGCATTAGGAGCGATCGTTCCCATGAGCGAACTAGTTTTAGGACTATTTCGCCCCCTCTCAAGAGGAGCGAAACGCTGAATCAGGTCCAGCTTATGCCATCTACGTAAATGGTAGAAGGAGATGCTTGTTTGAAGAAGCGAATGCCGAGTGTACGGACTTTTCCAGACGTAACAGGCATAAATGGAAACCCAAATCTCAGCAAATTCCAGGTCTCGGCCTTGAGTACGATTGGCTGGCCAAAGCACAAGGAACCGGTTGCTTCATCTTCCACAAAGAGCTGAGCAATCATAAGAGAACTCCCAGCTGGCGCATAGACATGGGCTAGCACATTAGAGCGACCATTCAAAGTAGCAATGGCCGAACCACTGACTTCGATAGAAGATTGAACATCTTGATCCGCTAGTGTCACCTGGAGCGCATGAATGCCATCCCAGGCTACCGCTGTGCTAACTTGCAGCGTAGTCTTATCGCTATCACTCTTCCAACCAGCCGTCTGGCCATCCTCAAAGGAGAAGCCTCCTCCTTCTTGCAACAATTCTTCGTATTTGGATTTCAGTACTGTGGCCTGAATCGTTAACTGTCCATTGTTGATCAGGGGAGTCAGAGACATGACTGAATGCTGAACGGCAGCAAAGATGTTGTTTTTTGCCAGCGTCTCAATTGCCTTACTGGTCCAGTCAATGATAAACTGAGCATCCTCGTTAAATGCAGGTATATGGGGATCATAGTTATATTCACTGATGATAATGGGAACCTCCTCTCCCTCTCCCAAAATATCGTGCATGGCAATACGGGCATCATTAAAATGGATATTCCAACGATCAAGCTTTTCCAGGCAGGTGCTGGGCGGATCAGGTGGTTTGGTGTAGATACCGCTGGTATCGCAGGTGTACTCATGCCAGCTCACGGCATCAGGCAGAGGATTGGCATGCTGCAAAAAGTAGCGCAGGTAATCGTCGTTGTATTGAAAGTTGACAGGACCAATGAACTTGCCGTTGAGGGCCTGCGCCCTCAGTTGCACAATGACTTCATTCCACTTGTTGGTGTAGGCGATCTTATCAAAGCCACCCAGGTCTGATTCGTTCCCTAGCTCGTAGTAAACTGGTGATTCTCCGAAGATCTGATTGAGTCCCTTGATCATGAGAAGATCATCCTTGAGCACATCGGGATCGGCAGGACCTCGCAGATTCACCAGGGGAATAGCGCTCATAGAGCGAATCTGGCGAGCTGCTTCCATTTCAGTCTCAATGGGAATTTGAGGCTCTGTATTGGTACCAATACGAGTAGGCATGCGGACTAGTCTCATGTGCATCTGGTTTATAAGATAGCTGATGTTGGGATCTTTCAGAAAAGGATCAGTAGCGCTGGTGAGTTCGAGGTCGGTGCCGAAGATCAAAGGAGAAATCTGTGAAGGCATGCTGAGAGGGGGTGGAATGCTGTTAGTCTTCCTATGCTCCCCTTCCTCTGTACTCACCTGACTCACTGGATGGTCAGAGTGGGGATCATCCGCAGCTTTCACCTCCCAAACACCCCAGGACATAACAGTCAGTAGCAGGACGATAAGATACGTCCCCGTTTTAAGGGACCAGCGAGGGAAACGAGACCTGATCCGTGGTTGTTGCCAGGACTCTTTGTCCATATCTACACTCCATAATCATAGTTTGTTGACTATCTCTGCGAATATTCTGTCGCAGAATAAATCCCAAGAGTTCTGACGCCAGCTGACAGTTGGAAAGACGCCATAGCAACAGAGCAATATCCTTCATTGAAGAACGGCAGACATCTGAAGCTACTATTGATACTCGTTCATCAGCTTTCATATCTTGATATGCAGATAGTCCCCAATGTGGTCTATAGATCAAGCTCTATGCATTCTGCCAAAGGGATGGCATAACCAGTTCTCCTTTTGGGCGGCGCGCAAGCTCGCCTACAGTGCGCTTGCCTCCTTGCAGGAGCAAAACTATAGCGGTCAAACGATCAATACGGTTCACCCCGCTGGCTTCCTCTCTTTTCTTCCCGAAGCAAAAAGCATTTAGCATCACTAACAATGCTAGTACAAATCAAGGAGGAGACGAAAAGCGCTACTTGCAGAGAAAATCATCAAAAAATTAACTTCAGTTATATATCAGTAAAGTGATTATTCATTACCTGTCCAAAAGTACATGGAAGCTTAGAACTAATGTCCAGTATATTGTACAATAACTATGCTATACGGCGCTCAAATACTCAAATGTTCCATGCTTTTTAGGCCATTTACGCATACATTACTTTTATCACGCCGTATATCACCAGAACCTGGCATCAACATCTCTTGAAGGAGTTATTTGTGTTCAAAGCCATCAAAGCTTCAGTTGAAACAAGCCCACTCCGCCATCCGGCCTTCTTACGTCTCTGGTTAGGACTCACTATCTCATATCTGGGAGACCAGTTTACTACTATTGCCCTGCTCTGGTTCGTCCTACAACTCACAGGTTCGGGTACAGCAATAGGTCTTGTTATCCTCTGCTTCCAACTTCCCGGCATTGTCACAGGTCCTCTACTAGGAACATTACTTGATCGTCTCCAGCCACGCTTTGTCATGGGGATAGACAATATTGCCCGTGCATTACTTATCGGCACTATTCCTACTCTTTACTTGTTACATCATCTGCAGCTATGGCATATCTATGTCCTGGCGCTGCTCGCCGGATCACTCTCTCCGGCTACAGGAGCCGGGGCGCGTGTTATCTTACCTCAGTTCGTTAGAGAGCAAGAACTTGAACGCGCAAATGCGCTTTCATCGAGCAGCATTCAGTTCTCTACGCTGATCGGCCCTATGCTCGCAGGCATTATGGTCGCTAATACGGGTGGTCCCTGGGCTCTATTTGTTGATGCTGTAAGCTTTTTACTTATGGGCTTGCTCGTCCTTTCACTGCCATCAGTTCCTCGTCTATCCCCAACAGTGCCAGAAATTGCTACAAAGAACTGGCTTGGCTTTGGCGTGCTCTTCCAAACTAAAGAGGTGCTCATTCTCACGCTTTTATCGCTTGTCTTTTTCTTCTCCTATGGACCTTTGGAAGCTGCTTTACCTATCTACAGTGATAAAATTCTGCATGCCGGAGCTAGCGGTTATGGCTTGCTCTGGTCAGGCTTTGGTGTTGGTGCCCTGCTCGGAATATTGCCCACCAGCTTTATCGCCGCCCGCTTCCGTCCTGGCCTTACGCAACCGTTCATCGCCATACTCTGGGGCCTTTTTCTCTGCCCACTGCTCATCACGCAGAATCTACCTGCGGCCTGCCTATTTCTCGCTCTAGGTGCCTTTGCCTGGGCCCCTTATACTCCCATCGAAACGTCTATCCTACAACGCCTCATTCCGGCTCATCTGCGTGGCCAGGTTTTTGGCGCTCGTCTCGCAATCATCACTGCATCCGCTCCTCTTGGTTCGGTTGTCGGCGGTTTTCTTCTAGGATACTTTCCCTCCCCCATCATCATAGGTATTTCCGGACTTGCATGCATTCTTGCCGGTATAGCCGGTCTGCTCTCACCAACCTTACGCAATTTGCGGCGAAACGGGGCAACTGATATGAAGGAAACTGCCACTTCTACATCTTTTACAATTTCTGATACCTGAGCCGCTATGGTGCCAGAACAGTATTAGTTGTAATACATGACGACCTTGTGTCATACTTTTATCAAAGGAGGTTCTTAGATGCGGTTACTCTTCTGTAGCAAAAGCTTTTCTGCAGATCTATCCTGGGATCATCTGGCCAGGATCTTGCCAGGGCATGAAATCATCACCTGCACGCGAGATGCTGTCGCCGAGCATCTGCGTGGCGTTGATATTATTATCCCCTTTGCAGCCCCAATCACACGTGCCCTTATCGAACGCGGCTCCTTTGGCTTGATTCATGAGTTCGCAGCGGGACTGGACAGCGTTGACGTGGAAGCAGCAACCGAGGCAGGCATCTGGGTTGCCCGCTTACCGGCCGCCACCACAGGCAACGCCGATTCAGTAGCTGAGATGGCTCTTCTGCATATGCTCCTGCTCACACGGCGTTGGAAGGAAACCCAAATTGCGCTGGCCGAGCGTCGCCTCTACGAGCCTGCAGGAAGTACCTTGATGGGTAAGACCGCTTGTCTGATTGGTATGGGAGGCCTGGGCACTGCGATCGCCCGCCGCCTGGCTGCTCTTGATATGCACTTGCTGGGCTTACGCAAACGACCCGAGCAAGGTGGACCCAAAAATATTCCTTTCCAACGGGTTGTTGGGATGGATGCCCTTCATAGCGTGCTTCCCGAAGCTGATTATGTTGTCCTTAGCCTTCCTGCTACCAGCGAGACACATCATATCATCAATAAGGAGGCTCTGGCGTCAATGAAGCCGGGAGCTTTCCTGATCAATGTTGGCCGGGGCACGCTTGTCGATCCTCAAGCTCTACAGGAGGCGCTCAGCAGCGGTCATCTGGCCGGCGCCGGTCTGGATGTCTTCTGGGAGGAGCCAGTCGACCCCAGGCACCCAATTTTTCAGGAGAATGTGACGGCTACACCGCATATCGGGGGTATCACAGATACTTCATTCTGGATGCGTGCGCGGACCTTCGCCGCTAATGTGGAACGCTATGTGCAAGGGCAAACTCCTTTATATGCAGTCAATCAACCAATTCATCCACGTGGACCCATCGCATAGCAGCCCTGAATTGGTCTATTGCCCGGGGTCGGATGCATCGCCCATTGAGAAACTTCTGGCCCCCACAATCCACCTTCTTCGGCCATTGAGGATATACAAAAACAACAACTTACATTACTCGCTATACTTTTATAGCTCTTCTTTTCCGCAGTAGAGCTTACTTCAAATGTGAGCCTATTTAATGCTAAAATAAAGAAAAAGCAAAGTATTTATCGTTTCTAACTTAGAGTATGAAAGGGAAAAGCTTAATGTCTTTTGAAGTTGAAAAGCTTTTGGATGAGACGGGATGGCGGTTACTATTTGAGCTACAGGAGAACGCACGCCTCTCTTACCATGAATTGGGTCAGCGGGTTGGGCTCTCTTCCCCAGCGGTGGCAGATCGCATACGCCGTATGGAGGAAGCTGGCATCATTTCTGGGTATCATGCTGAGGTGAATCTCGCCAGGGTTGGCTTGCCAATTATGGCTCTTATCCGCCTGAAAGGCATGACGGGACAGAGCTGCCAGCGCGTGGCTGCTATGGCAAGTGAAATTCCTGAAGTCATTGAATGCTATCGTGTGACAGGCAGTGATATGGTGGTCATTAAGGCTGTTGCTAGTTCAGTAGATCATCTGGAGAGCATTGTAAATCAGCTCAATCTCTACGGCCTGCCTTCCACTTCTATCGTTTTCTCCAATCCTTTACAACGACGCACAATTACGCAAGAGATGGTACAGCGCACTGGAAAGGAGAATTTGCTTTCCCGAACTGAACTCCCGCATATGTGAGACTCAAGACTATCTATATATTGCAGCGCCCAGCCACGCTGATCCAGCACTTCTGAGGCCAGCCATTTCACAGTCTGTCTCCTTGACATTACAAAAAAAGTTGTTTTATAATTATTTCAATACAATAAAATTTGTAATGACTTCACAAAACACTACTGTCGAGCCATAGAAAAGTGCTTGGCTCGCCGGCCAGAGTTTAGAGGATGTAATGTCAGACAACCGGCACCGTTAACATGCTGATGTCCTTGCTTATCTGATTGGTATTCTTGCTTGCTGGACATGCCTTCTCTAAGATCTTGAGACAGGCAAAGAAAGGGGATCTACATTATGGGAATTGCAGAGAACAAAGAGGCAATCCTGCGCTACTTTTATGAGATCGTCAATAAGCGGGATCAAACGGCTGCCAGGCAGCTTTTTTCTCCACAGTTTATTGATTACCGTTCTCGCGCTGGGCTACCTGCTGATCCATTAGAGTTGCACCATCATATTCCCGCTACTGGAACCATATTCCCTGACGTGCATGATGATATTGAAGCCATAGCAGTCACAGACGACAAGGTGGCAATCAGAGTTCTTGGAACGGGAACTCACTCTCAAGAGCTCTTCGGCGTACCTGCAACCGGCAAATTTCTGACCTGGACGGCAACCATGGTATGGCAGTTCAGCGCCAACTACATTACTGCTCGCTGGTTAGCCTTCGACTACTTATCCCAGATGATCCAACTTGGCGTAATTCCTCCCCTCAAGCATGTGGTTATCCCTCAGGCCTCTACGGGCACCCTACCCTTATTGAATGGGCAAGGTCAGCCGCTCGCCTCTTCCTCCGAGCCTGAACAGCTTCAGCCTCTTCTGCAATATATTGCAGCGCTAAAAACGGGGAAACTCACTCCTCTCAACGAGGTTATTGCCTCCGATTATACCGACCATGGTGGTTGGATAGACGGTCTCCCAACCGGCCCTGATGCCCTCAAGCAAGAGGTGAGTATACTTCGCGAAGCTTTTCCAGATCTTGAGATCACCCCTCAGCATATGTTTGCCGCCGGCGAATATGCAGTCCTTCATATGCTTGGCACGGGAACACATCAAGGCGAATTCTTCGGCCTGCCCGCCACACACAAACGAGCTACGTGGATGACAGTTGGCATCTATAGATTAGAAAACGGTAAACTTAAAGAACGCTGGATCGATGCCTCTCGATTGCCTCTTTTGCGCCAACTTGAAGTAATCCCGCCTCTTCCCTTTGAGCCGCTGGCTCCGCTGCGCTTCCTGCCAGAGTAGAGCATGCCCGGCTCACCTATACAGGTAACAGCCGGGCTTCTTGCCAAGTTTCTCATTTATATAATTGAGTACTCGATTAAAAGTCCCTCGTTGGGGCGTAGGCGTAACGCGGACAGATCGATAGCGCCATCGCGATCCATAGAGGTTGAGAGCGCTACGTGTCCTCGCCCCCGTATGGCTAAATGAATCTCCTGTTCCTGTGCCGAAAAATTTAAGGCTACCAGATATCGCTGCTCGTCATGCTGGCGCAGATAGACAAAACAGCTTTCATTCTCTTCGTCTATGGCTTGATATGCCCCAAGCGTCAGGGCAGGCGATGAACGTCGCAACATTAATAGCTCACGTGTAAGCGAGAGGAAGGAAAGCGCATCATCACGCTCAACGGCTACATTCCAGCTCTGGTAATCATTGGCCACGGGCAACCAGGTAGTTACACCAGGAGCGCTAAAACCGGCATTTGGGCCGCTATCCCACTGCATAGGCGTACGTTCGTAGTCGCGGCTGAGTTCAGGATGCCCCTTTCCGCGCGGATCATGTATCATTTCTGGAGGCACCGAACCGTTTTCCATGCCTATTTCATCGCCATAATAGCACGTTGGCGTTCCACGCAAAGTCAGGAGAAGCATCTGCGCTACCCGCGCC
The DNA here is from genome assembly GCF_004208415.1 of Ktedonosporobacter rubrisoli. Lineage (GTDB taxonomy): Bacteria > Chloroflexota > Ktedonobacteria > Ktedonobacterales > Ktedonobacteraceae > Ktedonosporobacter > Ktedonosporobacter rubrisoli. The sequence goes on from NZ_CP035758.1 coordinate 3,760,038, forward strand.
TGCTCGCGTCCGGCACGAGTAGCAATTCGTGGCCGATCATGATTACCTAGCACCCAGTTGGGCCAGGCTCCTTCCGGCAGTATCGCTTCATACTTATCGACAATCTGACGAATAACGCGCGCCTCCCAGGTTGGCATTGTCACAAATTGAAAATTGAAAGGCAGATGTGCCTCATCGAGCATCTCACCATAATAATGCATGAGCCGCTCCGGCGGGAGATAGATCTCACCAATCAAAACCCGCTCACCGTAAGTATCTAAGGTGCGTCGCATCTCTCGTACAATTTCATGAATTCCTGGCTGATCTTCAGTATAGAGCCCTAGTTGTCGATATTCGTGCGCTTCTCCTGGCTTCCAATTGGGATTGGGCGGATTATCACGCAGCTGCTCATCTTTCAGCAACATCCAGAGCACATCTACACGAAAGCCATCTACACCGCGCTCAAGCCAGAAGCGCAAGACATCATACATAGCCTGGCACACTTCAGGATTGCGCCAGTTCAAATCTGGCTGCTTCACATCGAACATATGCAGGTAGTATTGTTCGGTTTTTTCGTCAAATTGCCAGGCTGAACCCCCAAAGAAAGAAGTCCAGTTATTGGGAGGACCTCCGTCAGGAGCCGGGTCATGCCAGATATACCAGCTGCGCTTCTCATTTGTCCGACTGGCACGCGACTGTTGAAACCAGGGATGTTCATCAGATGTATGATTTGGCACAAAATCCAAAATAAGCTTTAGCCCACGCGCATGCGCCTGCTGCAACAATCGCTCTAGATCCTCAAGCTTGCCAAAGACTTGATCGATATCTGTATAGTTAGCAATATCATAGCCAAAATCCGCCATCGGAGATGGATAGATGGGAGAAAGCCAGATAGCATCCACACCTAGCCACTGCAAATAATCCAGCTTGCTAGTAATACCAGGAATATCTCCTATACCATCGTTATTACTATCCATAAAACTACGCGGATATACCTGATAAATTACACCTTTCTGCCACCACGGTGGTTGCATCTATTAATTCCTCCACTTGAATGCTTTACTCTTGTAACGGTTTTTCCTCTTGGTTATTACGCTCCTGCTTGCCACAGGTTCGCTAATTGGGCAGTCTCGCCCAGTGTGCCGCATGGGGTCAGGGTCAGCATGTTGCCATAAGCATAACATATCTTTCAGGCAAAACAGCTCCTTTACAGAGAGCAAATACTTGCCATTTGACAATATCGAAGCTTTCATTCCATAAACAACACCTTAGCCTTACCATAGCACAGAAGTCAGAAAAGGCAATTTCCCACTTGCACTTTTTCCCCTTTTTCTGCTAATCTTTGATCAGCATATCAAATCAAATTGATAGAAGCAATCCTTATTAACGTGACGTCTCACTTCGTCTCTGCTGATCTCTTGAAGCACACATCCAGGGCGAAGCTGGTTCTTGCCATCTCCTGAGAGCTCAGGTGATCTCTGGTGGTCGCTGTCAGCGTTGCTGTCAGCTCCAGCGTGCACTTCGAGCAGGGATGGCGCTTGACTCCACCCTCGCTGGCGCGTTCCCGAGCCTCCCAAAAGGCCGCAACACGAGGTGCATTGTGGCATGACCTCTTGCACGCAGAGGCTCTTCCTCCCACTGGTGCAGACCTCGTGGGCTACCACTTCAGCTTGCCAGAGCCTCTTCTTCCTCCAAGAGCAGCAGTCTCGGGAAGCGAGCCTGGTGCTTCCATTCGACGAAACGGGGCTTCGCTTCTGCCTGCCTGTTCAGGACGATCGGCTCTTTCACGTGAGAGCAGGAACAACGCCTCCATTGAAGATGGCGGGCGTGTGCCCAGAAGCCAGCGTTGCCGCAAGCAGCGCTGGGTCCTTGAGAGCGCTCGTCTGCACTGTGCTCTTCCTCCTGTTTCAAACAAGACCACACGATTGCTTTGCCCATGATCCACCATCTCCTCTCCTGCGCCACCTCCCCAGAGCCAGCGTGGACAGAGGCCAAGCGGCCTGGCTCACCAGGAGTCCATGAGCCTGCTCCCTGCTCTGTTTTGATCTTCACCCAGTTTCGTAGACGGAGGCTCGTCACTGGGGCATAACCTGATCCGCCCCTTGCTCACAGAGATGTCAGATGGTCATTGCATCCAGGTCTGGTACGGATGATCGACCGAGGTGTGGCATCGGTAGATCTGCATGTTGTAGCCGCGACCGATGTAGACCCCTGGGAGACTACTGCGACCCAGCCGGAGATCATCGAAAATGGCCTGATCTTCGAGAGGAATCCAGCTATCGCTCCCTTCGCCGCTACTGATGGTCAGGAGAGGCTCCATATCGGCACCACAGGTGGTGCAGATCACCGGCCAGACATCACGGAAGGAGAGTGGCGCCAAGCCACCGACCTTCCATCCAGGGGCCACAGACAGCTCGTACTGGTAGTAGGCCCCTCCCCGGTTGGGGTCATCCATCTCGACCCATGCCTGTCCGTCCCACGTCTTTCTGACCCATATCTTTGCGTGCTTCCCCCTTCGATGAGCCGTTTGCTCAGATCCTCATCAAACAGATGTAACCCCTGGGGATACTCGACGACTTGTTCTGGATGCAGGATGCAAGGTTGCGGGATGTAGTCCTGGAACTCCACAGCAATGGGTTGCGGGGAGTCAGTGAGCAGATCAGTGATCGTGGGGGAGGAACGCCACACCAGTTTCGTGCAGGGCAGGTATTCGTCACCGTGGGCAAACAGGCACCAGAGAACCTGGAGCAGGTCGCAGCCCTCAGGCGGTTGCAGGTCGGGGATATCGCGTGCGTAGAGTTGCGCTACGGGCAACATCGCGATTTGCTCATAGGTCCAGTCTTGCCGCACTCGTTAAAAGTCTTCGAGGAGAACCTCCTCCTCTGCTGTGAGGAAGGCACCGGTCGGGTCGGAGCGATTCCCGTGGACTAACAGGTCTCGTTGCAGTCGTACCTCAGCGAGGGTAGTACACGATGCATACTCTAGATCGTGTAGTTCCTCACAGTAGGGCCACGGGTCATTCATCGGCCACAGCAACGGACCGCCGACTGAGCTATCATAGGGCGTTGGTGTGCCTGAGCATGGGTGTAACCGCGTCGTGGTGCGTGCCAGCGGTGCCAATTCCGGGAATAGGGCTGCAATATCGACTGGTCGTGGTGGGGTGGTTCTGCGATGCAAAAAAACATCAGAATTCCTCCGAGGAGTGATGAGTGTCATGACTTTCGAGATCCGCCAGGAAAATGGCCTGCTTCTCTCTTCTTTCAGAGCCACCAGAAAACGGTGATTGCAGCTTCCCCCTTCTCATCCACAGATGCCAAACCAGCAGTCTCCTCTTTGTTTCTATCCCCTTAGAGTAATTTTGGAAGGGGAAAAACGAAGAGACCCCTCTATTGGCCTCCTCCTTCACATTTCTCGGTCTCAAGTGAGTCCTCACCTGCACCAGAGGAATTTTCTCCTCCATCGGTTCCTCATCCGGTCCTTTGGGGAGACTGGCAGCGATGCATTCATCGGCGAGAGGTCGTGAAGCTCCTGCTGTTTTCGACAGTCATAGATGGGCTCATCCTCACATTAAATGAGCTTGGTTGATTGTGAGAAAAGAACTCTCTTGAGGGAGTACAACGAGGGAGGGTGTGTAGAAACGGAACGCCGAGGGCTAAACCCGGCAGAGGACGCGCAGCCGCAGGAGATCGAAGTTTGCTCGTCCGAAGACGATCCGCTTCTGAAGTTTGAGGCAATTGACCTGCGCCTCGACCTGACCATTACTCCAGATGCTCGAAAATGCGGCACGGACGGCTGCATAATCGAGACGAATTCCCCTCGCCATCTTGCGGAATTCGGGAAGGATGCTTTGTTCAGCGGTCTGAAGCCATGCATCCAGATCCCTGTCTCGATGCTCGGCCAGCATCATGACAAATTGTTGCCCTAATTGGTAGGCTGTTTCCAGATCGGGATGACCTTCTCGGATTTGCTCAACGTACTTGCGTTGCTGTTCATCCAGTTTTTCTGATCGACTGACAAGAAGCCAGGAAGCCCGCGTGGGAGACATTCGACGTTTCACCAGGGGTTGGGGAGGAGGCGAAGCCGAAGTTTCGATGGGAGGGGTTAAAGCCTGATGTACTACTTCCACTGCTCTCGCTGCCTTGTATTGCTTGCGAACACTGGCAAGAAAATTTCTGAGCAGAGATGTTGACCCGGTATAGCCACGAGCTTTGATCTCATCGTAAAGCTGAACACTGTTTCTACAGCCCTGTTCCCAACGCTCCCGGATGTAGGGCTTGTACTGATCCAGCATGCTGCCCCGTGGTCCTCTTCGGTGTGAGGCCATTTCAGGATACTCTTCAGCTTTGAGAAAACGACGAACGACCTCGCGGCACACCTTCAACTGTCGAGCGATGGCACGAACGCCAATCCCAAGCGTGTTCAGCCTTCGTACTTCTTCATACAAGCCATAGCGCCTCTCCCGTCGTGCCTGCCGGTGTAATTGTCGAGAATTGTCTGGCGGGGGTCGCCAATAGGGGGTCGGCGGGATCGTTCGATAGTGTTTTTCATCTGCCACCTCGACAGATGGGGGAACTGACTCCTTGGTGGGTGATCCTTTGATCCCTCGTGCGCGAGCAGGGATCGCATCAGCCCTGGTTGAAGCCTCGTGGGGTAAACAGGAGTGTCTCCGGTCCATTACCTCCTTGATCCTCTCTCGAAGGTTTTTCAGCAAATGGAATTTGTCGGCCACCTGCTCGGCTTGTGGAGCACCACGTTTGGCTGCTGCCGCATAATCTCCCCCTCGATCACGGCTGACCAATGTAATCTCTGGATGCGATCTCAGCCAGGTTTCCGCTGTTTGGGCGCTGCGATCTTCTAAGAGTTCAATCGGGCGACGACTTTGGAGGTCTACGACCAGCGTGCCATAGGTCATACCTTTCTTCCACGCCCAATCGTCGATCCCAACAATGGGCACAGACGTAGGTGGGGTGTAGATGCGTGCTCGCATCCTGCGCAACAATGTTGGTCCAGAAACCTGCATCCCCAGTTTGGGTGCAAGACGCTCTCCCAGTTCTCCGCAGGTGGCAAATCCAAGTGTCTGGAGGGTCTCTGAAAGCCGATTGGTCATGCGAGCATAGGAATGCACCAGAGAATCGAGGCGCTCCGTAAATATGCTGTGTGAGCAAGTGGATGTGGGACAGACAAAGCGGCGCACTCTCAGCTTCAAAATGACGCGCCGACCCCCAGCTGGCAGATCCGCCACGGTCCTGACATAGGCTCCGTGTATCCGATCAGATGAACAGCTACAGCCTGGACAGAGCGCGCATGGGTGATGGCAAGCAATGTGAACCAAGACACTGGTTGCGTCTTCCTCAACAGAGGTGATGCTCACCCCTTCTGGCAGAGGTAAAAAGGGCGAAGTGGGGTCTGTCTGGCTCATCGATGATGTTCTCCTTGCAACGTAACAACACACAACCATCGATGAGAGTCTATCAGAAAACTTTACAGCGGTTCAAGTAACCAAGCTCATTTAATGTGAGGATGAGCCTAGATGCACCCACCACCCGTATTTTTGGTAGCGAATAATCCAGTGGTGGCACTGTCAAAATGGGACCACTTCGCCTGCCGAAAAGGACCAGTTCTTTCTCTGACCGAGCGAGGAGCGGATCGAGTTGCTAGGTACACCATCTGTGATGAGTCTTCGTGGTCCTCTTTGAGGACTGCCACGGCGAAACGGCTTCCCCGAAGTTGACCCCTTTTCTTGCAGCCGGGTGGGCCTGATGTTGCCTGCCAAAAATAACATGTTCGTGCGCTCGTCTCCGTTCAAGCACGGTCTGCCATAGAGAGCCTCAATTTCCCCATCATCGAGAATATGCAGTCGTTTTGGTGCTGTGGTGACATCTGGCCTGGTCATACATCTTCCTCCTCAGGAGAACAGCAGGGGGTCAGAATGTCTCCTTTTTGAGATCTGAGGCGTTGGAAGGCGTTGAGCAACACCAAAAAGGCGACCAGCGCCGGTTTGCCTATGACGTGTTGGGCCAGGAAACGCTCATCAAGGGTCGGCGTAGACAGCTCACGCTCCGTCTGTGTGCGCTTCCGCTGCCGATAGGCGATCTCGTCGATTCGTGGCACGATGATTCCTTTCTAACCCTGACGACGTTCCCAGGCGCGCGCTTTGCGTTTGGCCGCTTCACGATTATCGGCAATGTAGCGTTCCAGGCTGCGTAAGGAGGTATGCCCACTAAAGCGTTTCAGATCGACTTCGGTATAATCATGAGCAATCCGCACGCTGATGGCCGTATGGCGAAGTTGGTGGAGATCCCACCCAGGCATATACTGCTTCCAGAGGGTGTCAGCCTGGCGGCACGAGAGGCGGGCATAGTCGTCAGGCGTCAAATCGGCACGCCGGGGAAGACGAGCCTTACGCTGGGTGACGAAGAGCGGCCCAGTGGTTGGGTTGCCGCGCGTGATCAGATATTTGTCTAGCAGTGTGCTGACAGCGCGAGATGTTTTTCTCGCGCGGGCGATCACCTTTGCCATGAATGGCAATCGAGCGATCCGGCCAGGAAATATCCTCGATATCAATTGCCTGCGCTGCCAGGAAGCGCAGGCCGCCATCATAGATGAGCCAGAAGAGCGCACGATCACGCGGGTCGGAGATCTGACGCAGCACCAACTCCACGCGCCCTGCGTCTAAGGCACGTGTTTCTCGTATGTGCTCCGGTTTGCGCTTGACGCTAACAAGAAGGTCAGCCATTTGCCACCCCATGCGCATAAAAACTTTAGAAAACTGCGCAGGGCTGCGAGCCGTCGGTTGTACGTTGTTGGAGCCAGCGACTCTTGGCGAGCGAGGTACGTCTGGATGATCTCGGTGGTCAGCGCAGAAACATCCGCCTAGCCATACTGCGCAAGCAGGGGTACCAGGTCCTCGGTATAACTTTCTGCGTGCCGCGCACTGTCAAGAAATTGTGCAAACGCGCTGGCGAGGATCGGCGTTTTCAAAAAGTCAGCTCTCTCCATTTGTTATCGCACCTAATGCGGATTCCGGGGCCGTTGGAATGGCCCATGTTGTGCGGGGATAGTCTAGCGTTTTGGACTAAAAAAGGCAAGGTATCGCAGCTAATGAGCCATTAGCTGCGATAGCCAGGGAAAAGATTGGCGGGATTCTCTTTCTCCCAATGAATGTGTCACTACCCGTCACTACCCGTCACAATTTCCTGGTCCACCAGGGTAATCCCCCGCCAAATCCGCGCACGATTCGTCCGGTCAGTCTGACAGCCAGCTGCTTTCAACTGCTGAGTAAAAGCCACCCGGGAGAGTGGATAGGAGTCCTGACGCTTTTCCACCCAGCGCTCATAGGCTTGCCAGAGATCGGAAGAACGGCACCAGGCGTAGGGATGTAATTCACAGCAGGCCGCCAGAAATGCTGCAAACGAAGCTTTCCCCATATCGGAGAAGGGAACTGCTTGCGTGGAGAGGGATACCCTTCTTCCCTCTTCTGCTTTTCTGAACTGGTTGCCATCCTGTGCTACCCGTTCTTGAGAACACTGGTCTTCTTCAGCGTCAGTTTGCACTTCTACCAGCTGAGCGTGGAGTGCGCGCGTGGCGATGGTTTGGGGGTGCGTATCTCCCAGGGAACGAGAACGGATCGCGAGCGCGCGTTCGACAAGGGAGCATGCTTCGCCTAGATTTCCCTGCTGTTGCCGGAAAACAGCCAGGCCATGCAGCGTTTGCGCGGTATCTGGATGCTGCAGGCCGACATGCTGCTCTTGAATAGTAAGTGCACGTTGAAAGAGCGTTTCTGCTTCTGCGTCCCGGCTCTGTTCCTGAGAAAGCAGAGCCAGACCGGTGAGCGCTGTTGCCACCAGGCGGTGCTCAGGCCCCAAACCTTGCTCCCAGATATGTAAGGCACGCAAGAAAAGCGGCTCCGCCTCTGCATATCTGCCTTGTTCTCGGTAGCTTTCCCCCAGGTTATGGAGCACTGTCGCCATCTGGGGATGGTCAGCTCCCAGGGTCTGTTCCTGGATACTCAAAACTCTTTGATAGATGGCCTCTGCCTCCGCGTACTTCCCCCAATTCCTATAGAGGATTGCCAACCCGGAGAGGACTTCGCCGACCTGCGGGTGCTCAGTTCCCAGCGTTCGCTCTCCCAGGTACACTGCCCGCAGATAGAGACCCTCTGCCTCTACGTAGCGGGAGCGTTCTGAAAAATAGGTCGCCACATGGGTCGTCAAGGCGATGCCCCGCTGTACCTCTGCCTCGCTCCATGCGAGGCAGTGCAGAGCATGGGATAGGAGACGTTCACACTGCCGCCAATAATCAGCATCTCTCTTATCATCAGAGGGAAAGACCTGGCTTATGGCACAGAGCACGCGTATTTTCCAGGTATGCTGGACTGTTTCTGGCAGCATGTCTTTCAGCACCACTTGCACCAGACGGTGAATGGAGAGCGTCTGCTCCTCGTGCTGCCGGGACAACAGCGAATACGAACAGACAAGGCCAATGACGCGATCCCACTCCAGCGGATCGCGACAGACGGCCTGAAGCTGTGCTCCCAGATGGTTCCCTCCCTGGCGAAAGAGTTCTTCAGGGATGCCATCGGGTTGCAGGAATGCACAGACCTGCAAAAGATCCTTCACAGCCGGATGACGCTCGGCGGCATCCATGATTGCCAGGGTGAAAGTCGTAGAAACCGAGGCGGGATGATCGTGGAGTCCCTCACCTCTTCGCTGGAGGAGCACGTCCCGCCGGGTTCGGAAGAGTTCGAGATAGGCTGGCACCCTACAGTGTGTTTCCTCCAGGTACGCTCCTGCCTGGTCGAGCGCAAGGGGCAATCCTCCCAGGACCGTCACCAGTTCCCAAGCCGCTGTGTACTGAAGAGGAGCCTGGATGGCAAGCTGACGAACCTGCTCGCCTGTCGCCTCTGGTGAGACCAGCTTGGCCCGGCGCAAGAGAAACAGGAGTCCTTCTTCTTGTCCCATTGGACAGAGATTCAGACTTCGAGCGAGTGTCCCCGATACCTGGCGACGTGTGGTGAGAAGGAGAGCTCCTGATCGCATGGAAGGCAAAAGGCGCCGCAAGATCGTCAGATCTTCTACGTTATCCCAGATCAGCAACCACTGACTGTGTATCGAGAGCCAGCGCTGAATTGCGAGGATGACCTGTTGTTGATCCTTCTCGTTTTGCTCTGGCAACTGGAGCGTCTCAGCGATACGCAGCAGACTGGCGACCACGTGCTCGTCTTCAATCCAGAAGACGGCGCTGTATTCCAGCGCATGCCGATACGCATACTCCAGGGCGATCTGCGTCTTGCCCACACCCCCAAGCCCATGCAGGGCCAAGGATTGCGTGAGCGCCACGGGGTAATCGATGCCAAGCTGGGTGTGCAACGCCTCCAGGATCTCCTCACGCCCAGTGAAGTAGCGATTGCGTAGCAAGGGGACCGACCAGTAAGGGGCAAGAGCCGTAAGGCTGGCTTCCAGCAGGCGACGCGTCTCCTGATCATCGAGCGTGAGGCAGCGTGCCAGTTCCAGGATCTGGGCTTTGTTTTCTGGGAGATAGGTTCCCTGTTCCCAGCGGAACACGGTACTACGATGCACCCCAAGGGCATCAGCCAGGTGCTGTTGGGTGCAACGCCGACGATGACGAAAGGTTTTCACAAGCGTCCCAAAGGAAGTGTCGTCATTGGTCAAGTTCATCGATGGGTCTCCTTCCGTGATTCTTTCAGAATACGTCTTTTCTGCTTCAAAATGCAGCTGCAATCGCAACATAGCGTACTCTATACTTCTATACGGAGATGATCGAAGAGACATCACATTCCCCGCACGTCGAAAGGCCAGGGAGGAGGCCTGCATCGATTATCTTTCTGCAGAGCAAGTCGCCAAGAAAACCACAACTATAAGGAGGTATGCACATGTCTAGCAAACTTTTCGCTTTTCAATTGGCTCGTCCCGCTGAGTCTTCGACAGAGCCGATAAGTGGTGGGTACGACCCTCAGAAGCAAATCATGGTCTGGCAGGCAGGAACCTATACACAAGCAGGAATACAACGTTATTACTGCTCAACACTCATCGGAGGCCAGCCTTTCTGCGATACAAAGGGTCGCGGCTTAGACTGCTTCACATCTGGAAATGAATGTGTCCCACAAGGATATATTTGCGATGGTTCCAACTGAGAAGATGCGTGTCGCTGTGCGGGGAGAGAGGGACTCTCAGCGGGAGGGATGAGAGCCATTGGAGAGAGGTCTTTCGCTCTTCGCAGCCTCTCTCGAGCGCAACGCGCACCAGCTCCCGTCTCCGCAAGCGCGCTCGTGTCTCTCCTGCCGCGAGAGGATGGTGGCCCGCTGGGCACGACACGCCTCCTCTGACACGCTCACGCAACGGCTGCTTTGAGCATCACCACTTGATAGGGCGCGAAGACATATTTTCCGCACCATGATGGTGCCATCTCCTGATCAGATGATGATGGTCAGAGCACGCCTGCTCTCTGGTGAGAGCATCGCTCATCGAGGGAGCAAAAGGGCCGTTTTGTGTGGAGGACCCGTCAACGATCGTAAGGAAAGCTATGGGTAGAAATCAGATTGTCATTGTGACCAATATGGACGACCTTCATACTGATGACGTGATCTTGCTGTTGCAAGAACGCGGGCACGAGGTGGTCCGACTCAATACCAACGATATCCCCTTGTCTACGACCCTCTCGCTCACCTTTAGCGACAAGAGCTCGGTCTGGAAAGGCTCCATCGCCATCCACACCAACGGGCGCGTCATCGACCTCGAGCAGGTCCGCTCCGTCTGGTGGCGCAGGCCGCAGAGGTTCGGCCTCCCCCTCGACCTCTCGGAGCAGGAGCGAGCGTTTGCCAACGATGAACTTGACCACGCGCTGCGTAGCGTCTGGGCTTCGCTCGACTGCTACTGGATCAGCCGTCCTGACGCCATTCGCGTGGCAACGTGGAAAGGAAATCAGTTACAGCGTGCTGCTCGGTTGGGACTTGAGGTTCCCCGCACGTTGCTCACCAGTGATCCCGAAGCGGTTCGCACGTTTTATGAGCAGTGCGGTGGACAGATCGTGTTCAAAGTCATGACCGATCCGTTCCTGGGAGCGCCAAAGCTTGCCCAGACGCACCCCGAGGGGCTCTCGGAGCAGCCGTTCATCACCACGACCACGCTGATCACTGCCTCGGAACTGGCACGGCTCGACTCGGTTCGCCTGGTGCCTTGCCTCTTTCAGGAGTACATCCCCAAACGCCTGGAACTGCGCGTGACCGTGATCGGTGACGACATCTTTGCCGCGGAAATTCATTCGCAGGAACACGAGCAGGCACGCCTTGACTGGCGCAACTACACATTGGATATTCCCTATCGCAAAGCGACGCTGCCCCAGGACATTGCGGACCGGTGCCTGACGTTGGTGAAAAGTTATGGCCTCAACTTCAGTGCCCTCGATCTCATTCTGACGCCCGATGGACGCTATGTCTTTCTCGAGAGCAACCCCAACGGTCAGTTCATTTTCATCGAGAAAATGGTGCCGGAACTGCGGATGACGGAGGCGTTAGCGTCCTGTCTGATTCGTGGGGCCAATTAGGGAGGGAAACATGCGCTGCGTTTCCAGTGATGGCCGTGAAACAGGGAGACGGGAACGCGCCGAGGGAAGCTGATCAGCGCAGGGCTTGCGCAAAACGCCGGAAAAACGCTGCGCCGGATTCGCTGCTCTCTGGCAACCAGGCAGCCACAGCAGGGGCTGGGATGGGAAACCATGCCCACGTCTCCGCGCACTGTCCTTTGTTTGCCCTCACCCTCCCAGCCCTGGGCTCTTGCACGTCCTGGGAGGACCTGCCTGGGATGCATAGAATAGGAACGCTCAAGAGAGAGAGAGATGTAATGGAATCGATGACGCTGCCACCACTGAGAGCGCTGGAGGAATGCCGCGGCAACCCGCTGATCCTCTACGTTGCTCCGCTGGAGAAGATGTGCGTGCGCGTCCTGTATGAGTGCCTGCGCACACTGGGCAAACAGGAGCGGCTGGATGTCGTCCTTGCCACCAATGGGGGAACCATCACGACGGCGCACCAAGTGGCGCGCTTGCTGCGCGAATATGCCCACCACCTGACAATTCTTGTGCCCTACCATGCGTTGTCAGCCGGGACCTTGCTGTGTCTGAGCGCGGATGAATTGGTCCTGGGGCCCATGTCTGCTCTGGGCCCGATTGATGCCCACATTGGTGCAGCGGGTTTTCCTCCACCAGATGCGCCGACCCTGATTTCGGCGCAGGATGTTCGCGCCTTCAGAGAAATGGCCGAGCAGTGGTTCGGGGTGGTCCGCGAGGAAGACCGGCTTCAGATCCTGGCCCTGGTCGCGCAACGGATTTTCCCCACCTCGCTCAGCGCCTTTTACCGCTCCGATCAACTCACGCGGCAGATTGCCAACGAACTGCTGGCCTATCAGTTACCCGATGTTGACACAAGCATCCGCCAGCACATCGTTGACCGCCTGGCAGGCGGCTACTTTGCTCACGATTACGTTATTTCGCGTCACGAGGCGCGGTCACTGGGATTGCGCGTGCGCTTTGCCTCGCAGCAGGAGGAGGCCCTGCTCTGGGAGGTGCTCCAGGCGAGCCGTCCTTCTCCGTGCGACTCCCCAACCCACCTGGAGGGAGAGACCACCGGAGTGATCGCGAGTTCCTCGTTTTCGGCCCGCCTGCTCCCGCGGTGGGTGGATGTGCCTGCTGCGAGGCACAAAACAGTGCGAGAGGGCGAATCCACGGAAAGGACGTTAGAAGTGCACTGGGACATGGAGGGGAAAGGAGATGGTGATGGTCTCTAGTAGTGTGCTCCTCTTTTGCCGCCTCACCATCGGGCTCACGTTTGCCTGGGCCGTGTTGGGCAAGCTCCGCGATCTTGCAGCTTTTCGAGAAGCAGTCGTTGATTTCCGCCTGCTCCCAGAGGCTCTCTCCAGAAACCTCGCCTGGGTATTTCTGCTGGCTGAATGCGCTCTCCTCCTCATGCTCGGGCTGGGCAATGCCCTGCTCTTGCCTGGTTTTGTGCTCTCTGCTGGACTGCTTGGGCTCTTCTCCGTCGCGCTTGGGCTGGTCCTGCGGCGGAGCATGCAGGTGAGCTGTAACTGTTTCGGCGTGACCGAGCGGCGTGTCTCTCCCTATGACGTGGCTCGCAATCTGCTCCTCATGGTGGGGAGTCTGGTGGGCTGCTGGACCAGCCTCGACGCCGGAGAGCCTGTAGCGGGAAGCACTCTCCTCCTCCTCGGGCTGATGGCCCTGGGCCTAGTCATCCTGGTCACGAACCTGGCCGATGTGGTTGAAACACTGCGCCGACCGTTTCCTTTGAATATGTGAGGAGCATATGGAAAGTATCTGGAACATCAGCTTGCTACTAGTATGGGCAGTCGTGCTCGTGAATCTGCTCTTGACCCTGCGCCTGGTGCGCTGGCGACGAGCCGTCATCCATGAGCAAGAGCAAGCTGCAACGCGCGAAGCAGCCCCTGAACTTGCAGTTGACACACCCGCTCCCGCATTCAGAGCGAGAACACTCACTGGCGAGCTGGTGCGGCTGGCAACCTATACTGGACACTCGGTGCTGTTCCTTTTCGTGTCGCCGCGGTGTGGGAGTTGTCGCCTGAAGCTCCCACTGCTCACGAAGCTGAGACCGCTGGCCAAAGAACGCTCAGGGGTCGATTTCGTGCTGGTGAGCGATGTGAGTGCAGCGGAGACCTACGCCTGGGTCGAGAGCATCCGCGAAGAGGACAAGGTCGAGGTGGACTTCCCGATCCTGCTGGACCCCCAGTATCGTTCGGGCTTCATGTGGGCATATAATCCGCGGGGCATGATCCCCTACTTTTGCCTGATCGATGCCCAGGGGATCGTGCAAGCCCGTGGCCTGGTGGGAACGGAAGAAGAATGGTCCAGGCTTCAACGTGAATGGGAAGGTCCAACGGCTCTCAGCCCTTTCTTACACAGGTATAGATGAAGGAGTGTCTCCATGTCAAGCAACGGAAACGCCCCGCGCCGGCTGGGAAACCTCGCAGAGACCGCGACGATGAGCACTTTGCGGTGAGACACATCTTCCAGGCGTTGACCGACCTGCCCAGGGTGATGGGCTTGATCTGGTCGAGCAGCCGTTGGATGACCAGCACGATGGTGCTGGTCAGTCTCATCAGCGGCGTTGTGGCCGCCGTGAGTGTCTGGATAACGCGCGGTGTGGTCGATAGCGTGATTGTTGTTGCCTTCAGCCCCTCGCATCCGTTGGGTCCGGTCTGGTTCTTTGTGGTGGCGCAACTGGTGGTGGGCCTGGGCAGAGCCTGCTCAGCACCCTGAGCACGATGGTCCAGTAACTGTTGCAGGAGCGCCTTGGCAATCGCGTGCAGTCCATGATTCTGCACAAAGTCGAGACGCTCGACCTGACCTTCTTCGAGAACGCCGATTTCTATGATGAGCTGCGCAACGCCAGCGATGAATCGATCTATAAACCCATGCAGATGATCTCACAGGTGTTTGATGTCCTCAAAACCGTCATGACGCTCTTCTCCAGGCTCGCACTCTTGCTGAGCCTGGCCTGGTGGCTGGCGATGAGCGCGCTGCTCATGCCCATTCCCTCGTTCCTCTCCAGTTCGCGCTATGGCTGGCATAGCTATCAGAAAATGTGCCGGCAGTCTCCCCAACGGCGCCGCCTGCACTACCTGGTTCGCCTGATGACGACCGACACCTACAATAAGGAAATCAAGCTGTTCAACCTGGGACCCTTTTTCTCCACCAGTATGACGAGGTGGCCGAGGAGTTGTATCAACAGGACAGGCAAATTGTGGTGCCGCGTTCCCTGGTCGGTTTTGGCTGGGGCGGCCTCTCTACCCTGGCCAATGCAGCCATCTCCATCTACATAGCGCTCCAGGCCATCAGCAGAGCCATCACAATTGGTAGTCTGAACATGTACGCGCAGGCGGTGATGCAGGTCGGGTCGAGCTTCCAGGGGATGCTGGCCGATATCTCCGGGATCTACGAGAATAATCTGTATGTGGACACCCTCTACGAGTTTCTGGAGTATCAGCCGCGCATCCTCTCGCCGGCCGATCCGCGCTCTATCGAGCGCGATCCCGTGGTGCCCGGCCTCTCGATTGAGTTTCGCGATGTGAGCTTTACCTATCCCGACAAAGATCCTGAGACTGAGACGGCTCTGCACCACGTGAGCTTTACGATCAAGGCGGGCGAGGCCATCGCGCTGGTCGGACGCAACGGAGCGGGCAAAACGACGCTGGTGAAGCTGCTGACGCGGCTCTACGATCCCGACGAGGGTCAGATCCTCATTGGTGGACGCGATATGCGCGACTATTCAATTGAGGAACTGCGCCACGTCGTCGGCGTCATTTTTCAGGACTATGTGACCTATTTCCTGACTGCGCGTGAAAACATTGGCGTGGGCAAGGTGGAGGAGATTGACAATCTGGATCTGGTGGAGCGGGCCGCGGGCAAGAGCGGGGCCAATGCAGTGATTACCAACTTGCCGAGTGGCTACGAGACGCTGAAACAAGAGGCAAGAGTTGCGGAACTGGAGGCCAAATTGGCGGGGCTAGAACCGTAGCGCACATTTGTCGAGCATATCCGCTCACTGATACAGCGAGAAGAACAGGGCCTTTTTGGTGATCTTCCTCCTCGCTTGTGAATCTGCTCTTCTTCAAATGTCGGTGCCTTATAGGAAAGACCCAGAACACCACATCTCCGACGGTTGGCTCAGCTCGGTCAAGGTCAGCAAGCGATGCATATTCCTGTCCTGTCGCAGGGGAATGGACAGAGCACCCAAGGCTTTGACAAACGTCTTCAAGTGTTTCGAGTCGCTCAACCCGGTCCAGCAGAAAAAGGAGCCAGGAGGTGATCGTTTCTCCTAAATTTTCGTCGGACAATGCCAACAATGACTGCTGGACTTCTGTTGCAAGCTCTCTCGTCCGTGGTCGCATACAATTAAGCCTCTTTTTCCAAAAAGTGTCTGTCTCACACGTGATCTCAAGTTCTAACGTATCACTATTCTACCTTGTCGTGGAGGTTTTCTAAAGGAGGGGAATGACAGAAGAACAGATCTTGCCGTTACAGAAGCCAACGAACGGCCTGATAATGCTGCGAAAACTGCTGCTGTGAAAGGTTCGGAAAAAGCCGATCATAAGGGGGGCTGCCAATTTTGTTCAGGACATCCTGGCACAAACGATCCAGTCCCGTCACATCGACATATCCTTGACGAATCAACAGTTGCACATCAAGAACATCCTGTCGATTCGCTCGCTGCGTTTTGGATAATGCGAAACGTCATGCGCTCTTCGAGCGCACCACTCCCGATGAAAAAGGGTATACTGTCAGGTGGCCAACCTCGAAGAAGAGAAGACGACCAACAGTATACCGCCTTTGAGCGTGCTTTTGAAACTGTACCCAGGTGTCTGGACGAACCACTCCCTCTCGCCTCATTCCATCTCTCATGGATGTGAGAGCACGAAGAAGATACTGAACCCATCAGACACCCACCTTCGGGTTGCCGCAGAAAGGAGAGATGCAAATGCAAGTCATGTACGAGCGCTGTGCAGGCATTGATGTGCATCAGCGTTTTCTCGTGGTTTGTCTCAGCAGTGTGGAGGCAGGCGAGCTCCGCAAAGAGATCCGTAGTTTCCGGGATGAGACGTCCGATCTGCTGGCCTTGCGAGAATGGCTGGTACAGGTGAAGGGTACTCACGTTGGCATGGAAAGCACAGGAGTCTATTGGATGCAGGTGTATCGGCGACAGGATCGGCTTCTTTGAGCTAGTGGTGACTAACGCGCAGCACATGAAAGCTGTTCCAGGCAGGAAAACCGATGTACAGGATGCCGAATGGATCGCGGATGTATTGCAACACGGCCTCTTAACTGCCAGCTTCGTTCCTAGCCAGCACCAGCAGGAGCTGCGTGATCTCACCCGGTTGCGAGTCAGTTTGGTTCAAGAACGTGGACGCCTGATCAATCGAGTCCGACATCCGTCCTTGAAGAGGCAGGCATGAAGCTAGCAGTGGTACTCAGCGACATTCTGGGGAAATCAGGACGAAGCATTCTCGAAGCTCTCGGCGCTGGAGAAAGCGATCCAGCCCAATTGGCAAGCAAGGGAGCACTCAATGTCCGCGCGAGCCCAGAACAGTTGATCGCTGCTTTGACAGCAGATTGGCGAGAGCATCACCGCTTTCTGTTACGAGAACTCCTCAGTCTGATTGACGCCCAAGATCGGTCGATGAGCCATCTGGAACAGGAGATTGAACGACGTTTAGCTCCTTTCGAGGAGCAAATCGAGCGATGTGAAAAGACTCACGGGAGTGAGTCGAGAAGGAATCCATGTGCTGATGGCTGAGGTGGGAACCAACCTTGAGCGCTTTCCAGATGCCGAACACCTCAGTTCTTGGGCAGGAGTTTGTCCTGGAAAGACAGGAAAGCGCAGGCAAACGACTCAGCGGAAAAGCTAAGCATGGAAACCGCTATGTGAGAGCCACGTTGGTCCAAGCAGCTCATGGGGCGCGTCGATCAAAAACCTATCTAGGGGAACGCTATCGTCGCCTAAAAAAACGACGGGGGAGTAAACGGGCGGCTTTAGCAGTGGGGCACAATATTCTCGTGATTTACTCTCAGATGATGAAAACGGGTGAGCCGTACCGCGAGAAAGGAGAAGCATTTTTCCACCAAACAAATCTTGACCAAGTCGAGCATCGGCTGATTCACCGTCTGGAGCAGTTGGGCTATCAGGTGAGCAGACAACCGCAGCCAGCAGCCTGACGATGACAACCAGGTACAGCAAGTTGAGTGAAAATCACTTCCACAGAGTAGTGTTAGGGGGCGTTTTTTTACGTGTTCTACCCCTTTTTCAGAAGACACTGTTGGGAAACTTCCTCCATTGCATGTGTTAGGATAAGAACAAAAGGAGTTCAAGCAGACGCTTGTCAGAAGGAGCAGGAAGATGACCTTCCACTCCCAAAACGAGTTTTCCATCCCCGAAGAAACAGCCCGTGTCGCTTGTGCAGCCTATCCTAAAGGTAACCTCTACATGCAGATGCACATCGCGTTAGGGACCATTTACCAAGATGAAGCTTTTGCTCATTTCTTTCCGCAGAACGGGCGTCCTGCTGAAGCGCCATGGCGGCTCGCGTTCATCACAGTGGTGCAGTTCCTAGAAGGACTCCCGGATCGACAAGCCGCTGATGCAGTGCGAGGGCGAATTGATCTGAAGTATGCTTTGGGCTGAGAATTGAGCGATCCCGGCTTTGACTTTCCCATTTTGTCGGACTTTCGCAAGCGCCTGATAGATCAGGGAGCAGAGCAGCTCTTGCTGGATGCCATGCTGGTCTTATTTAAAGAGCGGGGTTGGCGGAAGCGAACGTCAGCGTCAACGAACCGACTCCACCCATGTGCTGGCGAGAGTGCGAGCGATTCATCGACTCATGTGCGTCGGTGAGGCGATGCGCTTTGCGCTCAATAGTCTGGCTATCATTGCTGGAGACTGGTTATTGGCCCATAGCGACCCCCAATGGGTTGACCGTTACGGGCACCGTATCGAGGAGCCCCGCCTCCCACGCAACCAGCAGGATCGTCAGGCGATAGCTGAACAGATCGGTCCAGATGGTTCACAGTTGTTGGCTGATCTCTATGCGCGAGAGGCCCCTGCCTTTTTTACGTGAGATCCCAGCAGTTCAAACCCTGCGCCGCGTCTGGATCCAAAATGATGTCTGGGTTGAGGGCCAGCTCAGCTTTCGCAGCAATGAGAATCTTCCTCCAGGTAAGCAGTTCATCAACTCCCCTTATGATCAAGAAGCCCGCTATGGTAAAAAGCGTGAAACGCGATGGACTGGTGACATCCGTGCATCTCACCGAAACCTGCGAAGATGATGCTCCTCATCTCATTGCGCATGTGACTACCAGCGCTGCTGCCACCACTGATGAGGCCATGACTGAAACGATCCATGCCGAGCTTGAGCAGAAGAAGCTCACTCCACGTCAACATTTGCTCGACTCAGGCTATATTACCGCACCCATTCTGGTCAGTAGTCACCAGCAGTACGGGATTGAAGTGATCGGTCCTGCTCGCGGGGATGTCAAGTGGCAAGCCAATACCGAGGGAGGTATCGATGCTAGCCAGTTCCATATCGATTGGGAACAAAAGCTTGCCATCTGCCCCGCAGGGCAACGCAGTATCAATTGGACTCCTGCCATCGACGACCGGAAAAATGAGGTGATCAAGATCAAGTTCTCCACCACCGATTGCAGCCACTGTCCGCGCCAGGTCGGCTGTATCCGATCGGAAAAGAAGTCGAAGCGGCGCACCATCACTGTCCGACCCCAGGCCCAACATGAAGCGTTGCAAGCCGCCCGTCGTCGGCAAAAGACGTCAGCCTTTGCTCGCCAGTATGTTCTGCGAGAAGGCGTCGAAGCGACGATGTCTCAAGGGGTGCGAGCCTTTGGCATGCGTCGTTCACGGTATATTGGCCTAGCCAAAACGCATTTACAACATCTTGGCATTGCCGCTGCAATCAATCTAGTACGTGTGGGAGCATGGCTCGGTGGGGAGGATCTCACTCCCACGCGCTTCTCGGCTTTCCAAAGGCTTTGCTTTGAAGCCTAAGGGAGTTTCCCAACAGTGTCGGATTTGGTGATGCCGCTCCCATTTCACTGAAGATCGACACTGCTGTTTCTCTCACACAGAACGCCTCCACCCCTCCCGCCACCTTGCATCGCTCTCCTTTCCCCTATCCTCTCTTTGCTTTCCTCTCAGCCAGTCTGCCATATCAGCCTACTTCGCTTCCGCTGGGAGTTGCGGCACGTGGATCTCATGCTCAGGAGTCACATCGACAATCCAATGTTTCGGAGCTTGATCTAGCCCTCCTAACGGCACCTCGGTCAAATCGATGATTGCTTTCATTCCCTCTGCTGCTGTAAACACTCCTTTAAGGGTAAGATACACGGTATTCCCTTCGACACGAGCGTTGGGCAAGGGCCTCCGTTCAAAGATGGTCGTGATCGGATAACGTACCGCATGAAGCATGCTTTGTAATGGTCCCATCCAGATGGACACATCTGTAATCATATGCCCAGTGAACGCCCCAGTCATCTCAAACGGAACGCGCGGGATCGTTTTCTCGATCTTGAGGACGGCGGTCAACTTGGAGTGAGGAGGCACCAGCACATCTTGAATGAACTTCCAGCCGCGCTCCTTTGTCTCCGTTACCGTCTCAGTCGAGGTAAACGAATAATCCGTCGAAATGCTAGTGTCAATACCTCCAACAAAGGGCACCTTGAAGCTTGCGGAGACTGACATTCCTAGAGAAATGGCCTCTTCTGTTGCCCAAGTGTAGCTATTCATAACCGTCTCGTTGCGCTCAATATGCGCAGTTTGAGGATTAGGGGTCCTGTTATTCTCCTCGATCTCATCAATCGTATCGAACGTTGTACCTGGAGTCCACTGCTGAGCGTAGCTAATGTCACCAGCAAAGCGAAGTTCACCATACTGAAGTTCATGTACTTGAGCATGAGTGATAAGAGGGGACGATTCCCGTACCAGTGTGGCAATGCTCTCCCCAATGTGCTTATCAACGTCCACCGATGTTGTCACTGCCGTCTCCTTTTCTCTTTTTGCGCATCCTCTCTGAAACATCTCTTCTTTTAGTATAGGTGGGAAGAGATTGCTGCGCAAGAGGTAAGACTAAGATCCTGGCGAAAATGGTAACTGTTCAGAAGGTGGTAAATTAACTGAGGAGTGGCTCTGTCTCGTTTTTGGTGATGACGCATAGCTTGAAACCCGATGAAAAGCGCGGAGACCGCAACAGGAAGGGATGAATGAGAACAAGAGCTTCCGTGCCAGGTAAGGACTGGGTTGAGGGCATCTCCGCATCACCAAATATGAGACAGAGCCCCTTGAGAAGGCATTTACTCATTCTTGTTCATTTACAACTTCGATGCTAAGTATTCCAGATAGGAAGCGGTTTCGCAAGTATCCAATGGCTGTGCTGATCACGCTTCACGCCGATTGATCACACGAAACCTCAAAACTTGACCAATCTTCGTGTCATTTACCATCTGCTCAACCACACGCAAACAGCAGAAAGGAGGGGCATGCTCAGGTCTCGTCCTTTCTGCAAGGGATGCTCGGATCTTCTTGCGGTGGAGAGAAGCGCCAGTAGCGCTGCAGGAGTCGTGTAATACGCAAGTATTCAGTGTTCAGGCTGCGGTCCAGTTCGTCGAGACACGCTTGGACTCTCCGACGCTGTGCAGCCATACGAGCGGTTCCGAGCTCGACAGTTAGAATCCCAGGCGGGCTCAGTCTCCCTTTCCGACCTGTCCTGGTGGGTGTGCCTGATGGTATAGGTTGCGGTTAGAATCCCAGGCGGGCTCATACTCCCTTTCCGACTACGCCCCAACTATGTCTGAACCTCTTTGTTCAGGCAGTTAGAATCCCAGGCGGGCTCAGTCTCCCTTTCCGACGGAAGCAATATACAGTACACCGGCAAACTGAGGATGGTTAGAATCCCAGGCGGGCTCATACTCCCTTTCCGACGTTGTAACTGTGCTCTGAAGATGCTGGTACTGGTTGGTTAGAATCCCAGGCGGGCTCATACTCCCTTTCCGACTACGCAAGCGTGATGGCAAATGGATCGCTGCCATCACACTTGCCGATGGCAGCCGCAAAACAAACTGTTTTGCCACCCAGCGAGAAGCCTTGGCTGCCAAAAATGCTGCCGTGGTCGCCCGCGATCAAGGCAAGCTTCTCGTCACTGACCCCAGCGTGCGAGACTATCTGAGCACCTGGGTGGAGGAGACCATTCGTCCCACTCGGGGTATTCGTACGTACCTGGCCTATGAACAAGATATCCGGCTGCATATTCTGCCCATGCTTGGACACCTGCACTTAGCACAACTCACGGTGCGGCACCTCCAGCAGCTCTATCAGCACCGACGAGCTGCCGGCGCCGCAGCCTCCTCGATTGCCCGGTTGCACGAAGTGCTGCATCATGCGCTTCGTGATGCCGTGCGTTGGGAGCTCGTTGTCAGCAATGTCGCTGACCAGCTTGATCCTCCCCACAGGCGCCAAGAAGAACGCCTGGTGCTCACGCCTGAGCAACTGAGCCAGCTCTTGTCAGTCGTCAATGGCAATCGGCTCGAAGCGCTCTATGTCCTGGTCTGCACCACAGGGATGCGTGAAGGGGAGCTCTTAGGCCTGCGTTGGAGCGATGTGGATCTTGCTGCCCGCAGTCTGCTGGTTCAACGCACGCTGGGCTCTATCCCGAAGCAAGGCTTTGTCAGTATGCCTCCCAAGACGGCAAGCAGCCGACGACGCCTTGCCCTCACCGAACTGGCGATACGAGCCCTCGTGCTGCATCGAGAGCGACAAGAAGAGGAACAGCGACGGGCCGGGCCACGCTGGCAGGAGCAAAATCTGGTCTTTTGTACCCGCAAAGGAACACCCCTCAGCGCTAGCTACCTGCTCTACCAGCATTTTCGCCAGCTGTTGGTCACAGCACGGTTGCCAGAGGTGACCTTCCATGATCTGCGTCACTCGGTGGCCACGATGCTCTTGGCGTGAGGCATCCACCCCAAAGTGGTGCAGGAACTCTTAGGCCACAGCGATATCTCCATGACCTTGCGGCTCTATGCCCGCCCATGTCTTACCTGGCATGCAACAAGAGGCTGTGGAGCACGTAGCCGCCTGCCTGAGCAATCCATCTCGACTGGTTGCTGTCAAGCCCCTGCCCTTGGAACAAGAGGAGTTGCTCAAGCCCGCTGAGAAGCTGGATAAGGGGACATGTTCACCTTTTCGTTGATGTCTGGTAGAATAAGCAATCCATATTAATATAAAATAATAAATGGCGAAGTCTTACCTCACTATCTAAATTATAGATATGTTGAAGCATTTAGCGCAGGCAGAATATCAGCCAAACCCACTCAGCAACCTGGAATATCAAAAACACCAACCCATTTGACCAGGCAGCTTACATGCGACAAAACCATGACAATTTGGCAGGCTGTGCACAACGTACTCTCCCTTTCCTGAGTTTTGTCGGCGCTCGTTCGTTTATATCATAGAGAGGATTTGTTACACGAGTTTCTACTGCCCTGCAGTTAGCCTCAGAAGACAGGTATGACTTACTCTATGCTCCTGGGCAATGAAATGCCCAGGTCGAAAATTTGTCACTGCCTGTATACCATAGGTATCCATAAGGAGGCCGTCGATGGGGGATCGTACCGGTCAACAGCTCAATAATTATCGCCTTCTACATCTTCTGGGCACAAGCAATTCTGCTGAAGTTTACCTGGCAGAACATATCTCTATGGGCACCCAGGCCGCACTCAAGATATTGCGCCGGCCATTGAGTGAACAAAAGCAACAGGACCTTAGACAAGAGGTATGGGCGCTCAGTCAGCTCAAACACCCCCATATTTTGCGCATGATTGGCGCTGGTTCCAGTGAAGATGAGCATATCCCCTTCCTGGTGATGGAATATGCGCCTGGAGGAAGCTTGCGAGAGCACTATCCTCCCGATAAGATTATGCCTTTAGCCTCGCTTATTCCCTACACGCGACAAATCGCAGAGGCGCTTCAATATGCTCACAGCGAGGGCTTTATACATCGCAATGTCCGTCCCCAGAACATATTATTCGCGGAAAACGGAACCCTCCAAGTGAGCGACTTTGCCATCACGGCAACCTCACAAATGCTCCCTTTACAACATGAGGCATATTATATGGCTCCAGAGCATATCCAGGGGCACGCCTATCCAGAAAGCGATCAATATGCTCTGGCCTGCTGCGTCTATCAATGGCTAACAGGCCATTTACCCTTCACGGGAACTCATATCGCGGAAATCATCTCCCATCAGCTCTATGATTCCCCACGCCCACCACGGATCTACGTTCCAGATATCTCACCGGCCATTGAAGAGGCCGTCCTGACAGCCATGTCCAAAGATGAGGGAGAGCGCTTTGGAAGCGTCCTCGCCTTCGCTCTGGCTCTGGAAGAGGCTGCCAATTTGCCCGCTCCCATAAAGCCTACAGTCTATATTTTGTCTGGTCCCCAGAGTACGCGAACAGAGCAAGGCGCTTCCCTCGCGCCCTTAGCTCTTGCGTCATCAGAGACTGTAAGCCCTAATCAATCATCCTCAGGCGCTGCAACTCCCACTGAGCCTCAAGATGCCAAGCCAACTCAGCGGACAACAGATGAAGTTAGTTCTCATAGTCATGGCACAAATACTTTAAAGAAACCTGCAGTTCCCATTTCACGACGCGCCATCCTTATAGGCCTGGCGGGCCTGACGATTTCGGGAGGTCTCGCCCTCTGGCAGTTGCCGCAAGCATCGCATATCATTTCGCCCAACGCAGACTTGATTTTCACTTATCAAGGCCATAAATCTCATGTCAATAGCGTTGCCTGGTCCTCCGACAGCAAGCGCATAGCTTCGGCGGGAGATGATTTTACGGTTCAGGTATGGGACGCTACAGACGGGAACAATCCCTACACCTATACAGGCCACACAGACGATGTATTTGCAGTCTCCTGGGCAGCAAAGGGTAAGCTTATTGCCTCGGCCGGCCGCGACCACACTGTCCAGATCTGGAACTCTAGTAACGGTACATTGCTACGCATATATAGAGGGCATAAGGCTCAGGTCAATACAGTCACCTGGTCTCCCAATGGCTCTTTGATTGCCTCGGGGTCCAGTGACCATACTGTCCAAATCTGGAACCCTGCAACAGGAAAATTACTCTACACCTATAAAGGTCATGGCGATAGCGTAAATGCAGTCGCCTGGTCTCCCAATGGCCAGCATATTGCTTCTGCCGGTTTAGACAAAACTATACAGGTATGGCATCCCGTTGATGGCTCGCTACTGTATATTTACCGAGGGCATAGCGCATCGGTAAATAGTATTGCCTGGGCTCCAAATAGTAAGCGCATAGCTTCCGCAAGCAACGATTCTACTGTACAGGTATGGGACGCAACTGCAGGCACGCATGTGCTCACCTATAAAGGCCATACAAATCTTGTCTGGACAGTAACCTGGTCACCAGAAGGCAGCTACATCGCCTCGGGAGGTTGGGATGAGACGGTACAGGTATGGAATGCAAATACCGGTGCTCATCGCTACACTTATGGCGACCACACTAATATTATCCATGCTGTAGCCTGGTCTCCTGATAATCAGTTTATTGCCTCAGCTAGCCTGGATCACACGGTGCAGGTATGGTCATCGCCTTAATTGAAGACCTTTTGCCCTGTCTCTCCTCAAGATTGTCTAGCCCTCAACGCGCAAAGGGCAGTGAATGTTTCTGTGAATCGGCGTCGTGCTGCAATGGAGGCAGCGCCTCATCAGAAGATCCGGTCTTTGCCTTAGCCAGGACCTGTTCATAGCTCCGATGTAGCTCCGCAGTCGCTGTCCGCCAGCTCCACTCGCTTCCTTCAATATATAAGCGGGCAGCATTTCCCATCTGCTTGCGCTCCCTACGATGCTCTGCGAGATAGCGTACTGCACGCTCTAAAGCTTGTGGCTGATCAGGCTCAAACAGTAATCCTGTCTCACCTTCCAGGACCAGATCCAGGGAGCCGCCGCGTCTGGCCGCAACCACTGGCAGTCCGGAGGCCATGGCCTCTAAAGTAACAAAGCCGAAGGTTTCAGTTGTGCTGGGCTGCGCAAAAATGTCAGCAGAAGCATAGGCTGTGGCAAGATCTTCACCTTGCAGGGTTCCTAGAAACGTTATAGGTAAACCATTTGCCTGCTGGCGTAACTGCTCAGCTGCCGGGCCATCGCCCACAATTGCTAGATGGCAGCCTGCAAGTTGCGGGAGTGTAGAAATGAGCTTGTCCAGACCTTTTTCAGCAGCCAGGCGCCCAACAGAAAGAATAATAGTAACATCAGGATCTCCGTTCGTTAATTTTTCACGCCATCCACATGAGAAATGCTGTGGATGAAACAAAGCTGTGTCAACACCTGAGCGCCAGAGCGCAACATTGTGAATGCCCCGCGCATTTAAGCGCTCCTGCACAGGCCGCGAAGGGCACAGGTTCAAGGCTGCCTGACTATGTATCCAGCGTAGATATTGCCACAGCGGCTCTTCAAGGACACTCAAGCCATAATGGCGGACATAACCGGGTAGATCAGTATTGAAGGAAGCGACGAGAGGCACACGGTAGCGTGCCGCATAATGCAAGGCCAGCAGACCAATACCACTGGCTGGATTGACGGCATGGATTATTTCCGGCGCAAATTGCTCCAGAGCAGCCCCTGCCCGGGTATGCAACCAGGGAAGCCCAAACCGAAAGCCGCGATAGAAAGGTAGATCTACACTGGGCACTCCAAGTACTGAGATGCCATCATAGTGCGTCGGCAAGCCCGGCATCTCTGGCGCTACTAGCAGGACCCGATCAGCATATCTAGCTTTCAGCTCGCTCAAGGTATGACACAGGCGCGTCACGATGCCATTGGTTTGTGGCAAAAATGTTTCGCTAAAAAAAGCAATGCGCATCTTTTTTCTCTTTCGCTACTAACGAGTCATAACCAGTCCCACAAGAATACCCAGCAGCCCTCCAGCAAATACCTGGATCGGCGTATGCCCCACCAGTTCATAGAGCTTTTGTTGGCTCAATATCTGGCCTTGAAATAGCTTATCCAGTATCTGATTCAGCAAACGAGCCTGCACACTTACCGCTCGCCTGACACCTGCTGCGTCATACATCACTATACCGGCCAGCACAACTGCAACTGCAAAGGCCGGCGAACTGATCCCATCTAGGCGCCCGGCAGCGGTTGCCATGCATGCGACAAGGGCCGAATGAGCACTGGGCATCCCTCCTGAAGACACAAGAGAGCTCAACATGAGTTTATGTTGACTTAACGCGGCATAGATGGTCTTCACAATCTGCGCAATGGCCCACGCCAGAAACGACGCGATGAGAACACGATTATTCAATAATGCATCCATAGTTCCCCCATATCGCGACTTGATGCCTGATCTATCCAATCCTAATTTTAAATGCGGAATGTTATGCTGAGATAAAATTTTGTTTAAGAGGTGATGTAGCGCGTATTATTATGCTATCAACAATAGCTATGGCTGCATTGTTGACAGGGAAACCTTTTCCTTGTGTGGCAAGTAACCAGCGGGATGGGCAAAGCGATAAACTCAAGAACATGGCCGCGATGCCCCGGTCCTCGCCTGTTAGATGTAGCTATTAAGGCACATATCAGATATAACCGTGTTAAGCAACCGGGCAGACTATGCGCCTGCCCGATCTTGCCCACGCTATGCCAACCAACAAATGCTGGCTGGAACTGCTTTATTTTTGGCCTCTAAACATGTTAGAGAATAATAAAAAATTGCCTGCCCTGCACACGCTACACATGTTGAAATATTGCAAGGCAGGCCGCAAAATTATGCCTACTGATCTGTTTTAGCGTTATCTACCTTCCAGTCACTGTCCTCTTTCACCAGGGTCACATGAGTTACAACTGGTTGTGGATAGGCGGCAAAGGTAAGCGTAGCATCTGCTGTGGCTGTTGAACCATTTTCACGCACGTTGCTCACCTGACAGCCCGTTGGAGGACCTGTCAAGGCTTCTTTCTGCTTAAGATCCTGCGTAAATTGCTGCTCCGTCGTCTGAGACTTTTGACGCTTGGAGAGCTGATTGTACATGCTATGGGTATCTTCCCTTTTTACATAAGTACAATAATTTGTCATCACCTGCTGAACCGTCTCTTTAGGTTTTGCCGGCGTCGGTGATGGCATTGGCGATGGCGTGGCAGCTACTGCTGTTGTGCTAGCCTGCTTCTTGCTGTTCTGGTTCGATGCCCCCTTTACAATCACAAGATAGCCAGCACCAACGATTACAATTAATACCAGCACGAGAATAAGTGGTCCCAACAGACCGTTTCTTTTAGACTGTAGATTATTAGAACCACCAGGATATTGTGGTAATGGCGGCAATTGTGGTTGGTGTCCTGGTTGCGGCGGCTGAGCAGGGTAGCCCGCCGGCTGGCCAGGATAACCCTGTTGTGGATAATTCACGCCTGACCTCTGATAAGCCTGGAAGGGCTGCGGCTGACCTTGAAAGGGGGCTTGTGGCTGTTGGGGAGGCTGTACCTGAAAAGGGGGCTGCTGTGGCGGAAAGCCCGATCCTGATTGCCCCATATTATAAGAGGCCGGATAGGTAGAGACATTCGCATTAGCCACATCCTGCCCCGGTGGGGCCAGGACAGTTCTCTCTACAGAGCCGCCCACACTCTCGTAAGTTAATATAGTCGAACCGATACGAATATTATCACCCGACATAAGCATGCGGGGCATATTACTGCCAAGACGTTGCTCATTGAGAAAGGTACCATTCGTACTTCCCCTGTCCACAATATAGTACGCCTGTCCTTCGAGGCGAAGCTCAGCATGATGCCCTGAAGCTTGCCTATCGCTCACTACAACTTGATTATCAGGTGATCTCCCCAATGTAAGAAGAGAAGCTCCCAACGGTATGCGCCCCATTGGACCATTCAGAAAGGCTTCCATGCAACGCTCCTTTATCTGAATTATGCAAATAATATGAATTATAATATAGAAGCCAGCTAACAATAAAGTTATTTCGCGTGATCCCGCTTCTCATAGGGGACCATGAATCTCTGACTCGGTAAAGGTTGTGTGTTGGCAAGCGCCCGACAACAACCAATCTGGCTGGATTGGTAAAGCACTTAATAAACATGATGAGTTATCGGCCGCTGTTTGAAAGTACATTGCTATCATAGCGCATCACCTTGAGAATAGCGCTCTACTCCCCCATATGTCTTAGGTGGCTCCTCTCGAAATCAGGAAATAACTATAGGTTGGAGAAAAAATATAATATAATCCGATCCTGCTCGATCTTGACAAATACAGACATCTTTGACTATACTTGTCTAAAAGATGTCTAGACAAGATAGTGCATATCTGCGCATTTGCAACGCAATTGAATATGATATTCGAGCTGGTAAATTCCGTCATGGGCACCGCCTGCCTGGCGAGCATTGGCTCGCACAGCACTTTGGCGTCAGTCGCATGACGATAAGGCAAGCGCTATCAGAGCTGGCGCGTAAGCAATTAATTACGACACGCGCTGGCTCTGGCAGCTATATCACCTTTGACAACCAGCACCTGGAATGGACGCAAGGCTGGTCTCGCGCTATGACATTACATGGCGCACGCGTCGAGGCACGTGTATTGCATTTTGGCCCACTTGACGATCCCGAGCTAGCTGCTCGCTTTCAGATCAAGTCTCGCTTTATCGCCCTTGATCGCTTGCGCCTGCTGGATGGCACGCGTGCTATTTCCCTCGAACGCAGTCGCATCCCGCTCAATGCAGAGACGGAGGCCCTTCTCGACATCGACTTTGCGCACGAATCGCTCATGGATGCGCTGAGCAATCGAGCCGGCTTATTTCCGGCCAGTAGCGAGGAGTGGATCGAGGTTGCCCGCCTGCGTACCGAAGAGGCTCATTTGCTTGAGCGAGCCATTGGTGAGGCTTTTTTGCTCAGTAGACGTGTGACTCGCGATCAGAAAGGGGCCTTAATCGAACATGTAAGCAGCCTGCTTGATCCTTCGCATTTCCGCCTCCATATCAACTTTGATCTCAACGAAAGACAAAAATGAGAAAGGAGCCCTGGCGCACCTCAGCACTGAGCTATGCGCCACCATCTTTATTTTATGGATGCTATGAGGCAACGCGCCCTGGGAGCACTGGCCGGGCTGGCAATCGGCGATGCGCTTGGTATGCCTACCCAGTTGCTCCCTCGCCAGAAGATCTTACAGCTATTTCCAACGCTTGACAATTTCGCGGATGGGCCTCCTGAAAATGAAATCAGCGCTGGCCAGCTTGCTGGGAGTGTAACTGACGATACTCAGCAAGCTCTGATTATCGCTCGCCTCCTTATTGCCGGCAACGGCCATATCGATACATCTCAGTTTATAGCGCAATTGCTGGCCTGGTCTCGCGAAGCTGAGGCCAATGGCTCTGAACAGTTAGGGCCATCGTCGCGGCGTGCGCTTGAAGCTATTCAGCAGGGGCTACCCATTGAGCAGGCCGGACGACGCGGCGATACAAACGGAGCAGCAATGCGTATAGCCCCGGTTGGAATCGCCGTTCCACCCGCACCTCTTGAGGCGCTTATTGATCTGGTAGAGGATGTCTGCCGTCCCACACACTTTACCGGTCTGGGTATTGCAGGGGCGGCAGCCGTAGCTGCGGCGATCAGTGCTGGCGTGAGCGGTGCAACGTTCTCAGAGGCGCTGCCCATTGCACGGCAGGCGGCTCGGCTTGGGCAACAACGCGGCAATTACTCGCCTGGCGCCAGCATTGGCGAACGCCTCGTCTGGGCTGTTGATCTGGTCAGCCAGCTCGATGAGTCAAGCGCCCTTGATGCCATCTATGATCTTATCGGGACAGGTGTAGCCATGCAAGAGGCAGTACCCGCTGCCTTCGCGCTTGCCTCGCTTTGGCCTGATGATCCCTGGCAAGCCTGTCTGGCCGCCGCACACCTGGGCGGCGATAGTGATACTATCGGGGCCATTACAGGAGCTATTCTTGGAGCTTGTTGCGGTATAGAAGCGTTCCCGCCCCAGGCCATCTCTACTATCGAACGCGTCAATAAGCTTGACCTGCACGCCCTCAGCACGCCACTATTGGCAGTGCGCGCTACTATCAGTACAGCGCCATCAACGTCATAATATCCCTAAACAGGAGGTCATGGCCATGAATGAGCAACAACAGCCACCCCAGTCTGATAAGGTATGGTCGATTGAGTTGCACGGCATTGAGCCTATAGCAGACAACGAGCGGCATGGCACTGCATTTGAATTGTTCTGGGTCTGGTTCGCCGCCAATATTGGCATTCTGGGTATAGTCTATGGCGGCATCCTGGCCACTTCGGGTCTGAATCTCTGGCAGAGTATTCTCGTTGCACTGATAGCGCCTGCAGCTTCTTTTGCGCTGGTTGGTGTCCTGAGCATCGCGGGCAAGTGGGGTGGCGCTCCCACGCTTACCCTCTCGCGCGCGCCCTTCGGCACACGAGGAAATCTGGGACCAACTCTCATTAGTTGGATCAGCCTGGTTGGCTGGGAAACCATCTCAGTGATTACAGCCGCTTATGCTCTGCTTGGTCTGCTCAATCTTGTTGGGCTACCTTCAAATGTGTTCTGGACTATCGTCAGCCTGATCATCATTGCGGTACTGGTTGTAGTTATTGGCCTGCTTGGCCATGCAACGCTTGTCTGGATTCAACAGGCGGCCACCTGGATCTTTGGCGCGTTGACTCTGGTTGTGGTTGTCTTCCTTCTTGCGCGTACAAACTGGTCAGCTGTGCTCGCAGCCCAGCCAGGACCCTGGGATACAGGAGTGCTAGCAACCCTGAGCATTATCATCGCCGGCACCGGAATAGGCTGGGCCAACGCCGGGGCAGACTACGCCAGATATTTACCTCATAAGGTTAAAGGAAGCTCTATCGTTGGCTGGACAGTATTCGGCTCTACGCTTCCGCTCTTTGTCCTTATTTTAACGGGCCGCCTTCTCGCCAGCCACCTCAGTAACCTGGCTAGCGCCGAAAATCCTGTATTGGCCATTGGCAGCGCTCTTCCATCCTGGATGGCTATTCCTTATTTAATTACGGCCATTGGCGGTCTGGTGGCTGGGGCTGATCTCTCAATCTATTCTTCAGGCCTAAATCTGCTGGCTATTGGCTTGAAGATCGAACGCTACAAAACTGTCATTATCGACGGCGTGCTCATGATCGCAGGAGCGATTTATGTTATGCTCATTGCGCAGAACTTCTTCACTCCTTTTGAGAGCTTCCTGCAATTGCTCGCCGATGGGCTTACTGCGTGGTCAGCGATATTCCTCATAGATATGCTTAAACGGCGCTCCTATAATATTGCAGGCCTTACCGATACAAGTGCGCGCAGCTCCTACTTCTACATAGCCGGTATCAATCGCGCGGCTCTCATTGCCTGGCTCCTGGGTATTCTGGCGGGCCTGGCCTTTACGGTTTCTCCCTGGTTTAGTGGCCCCTTTGCGATCGGTATTTTTGCGACAAGTAGCCTGGGTTATCTTATCGGTTTCCTGGTAAGTGCGCTGATCTACTGGCTGCTCTTCGTCTGGGGAGCTAAAGGGCAATCCTCTGCTGATCAACAGTCCTCTTCCTATGAATTGCCACGCGAGGTAACGCTATGAAAAGTGCAGCCCGAAGGCAACCTCAGCGGCTAGTCCTTATTGGTAGCGTATTGATAGATATTCTCATGTATGTGGATCACCTGCCCGAACGCGGTGGCGATAGTGTTGCCCGACGTACAATGCTTACCTCTGGAGGTGGCTTTAACCTTCTAGCCGGGGCCAGGCGACTGGGCCTGTCAGCAGCTTATGCCGGCCGGGTAGGCGACGGACCTATGGGAAACCAGGTTATAGCAGATCTGGAGGCGGCGGGCATTCCGCTTCTGCTTCCCCGCGTGCGCGGAGAAGATAGCGGCTTTGATATCGCGCTGGTTGAGCAGGATGCAGAGCGTACGTTTGTTACCGCCCCCGGGATAGAGTCACGTCTGCGCCTGGAAGATCTGCGCCAACTTTTCCTACAGCCAGGAGATGCCGTTTACGTCTCCGGCTACGAGCTCTGTTATCCAATCTCAGGGGCAAGCCTGGAATCCTGGCTACCAGGGCTTTCCGAGCAAGTTCTATTGGTTTTTGATCCGGGCCCTCTTGTGGCAGAAATTCCGGCCACACGTCTTGAGCATTTACTGACACGAGTTGACATAATAAGCCTAAACGCCCGCGAGGCTCACATTTTGACTGGAACTACTAAGCTTGATGATGCTACAGCCTCGCTTGTTCCTCGGATCGCCTCCAGGGGCCTGGTTATCGCTCGCGCAGGTGCTGAGGGATGCTGGATAGCCAGCTCGACTCATGCCCCTCAACATATCCCTCCACGTCCTACCCGGGCAGTAGATACAACTGGAGCTGGGGATACACACGTTGCGGCGCTTCTGGCTCGGCTCGCCGCCGGCGACGATTTTGCCTCAGCAGCTTACCAGGCCAATGTCGCTGCCTCGATCTCTGTGGAGAGACCGGGACCAGCAACTGGTCCTACGCTCCAGGAGCTGGCTTCTACATTAGAAGCCATGCATGGATCTTCACTACCAATTTTCTCGTCCCAGCCGCATTGATACACAGCATGAGGCATAGCAGATAACTCTTTGGGACATTTTCGCCTGGGGAGAAAGCTATGCCTCCAACTCCCGCTCCGCCTACCTTTTCTCTTCTCCACAATCTCAACTACCACCTGTTTAAATATTGGCGCCCAAGCCCACAACAAGGATGGAACATGCAGCTTGGAAGGGCCGCTGAGCAACAATCAGCTTGCGTCTTCAAGAAGCGAGCCAGCCCAGCCTCTGGGTCTGCAAAGCAAATATGCTCCTCTCTCTGAGAAAGATTGGGCCATGAAAGGGTAAGGTTGAGTAATGAGAGAGCCAGGCTAATTTTTCAAGGAACATTGACAAACACTTTTTATCTCTTTAATCTGTTATTAAGCTACTAGTTTGCTAAAATGGATCATTAAAAAATGTTCATCCATAGATAAAAATATAGAAAGCTGTAAATGGATGCTAGAAAAAAGTCCCTCTGTACGTATTCTGCAAGCCCCAAACGACGAGTTTCATATACCTGTGCGCCCGGAAATTGCCCGGCTTGCGCCCTATATTCCTGGCGAATCATCGCAGGAATTTAGCAAGCGCACGGGCTTCCCTCTTGAAGCGCTGCTCAAGCTGAATTGCAATGAAAGTCCGTATGGCCCCGTTGCTGCTTTCCAGCGTCAACTCCAGAACTATACATTCTATCAACAGTACCCTGATACACAATCCTATCAACTGAAGACCGCGCTGGCTGCATATACGGGCGTACATGAGCATGCCATTGTGCTTGGGCACGGCAGTATGGAATTGATCACACTGCTATGGAGCCTCTTTCTCTCTCCCGGCGACGAAATCATCAGCTGCCCGCCTACCTTTTCCCTCTATGCCACCGCTGCTGCGCTCTGCGGAGCACAGCTAGTCTCTGTCAGGCGCCGGGCCGATTACGAGATTGACACGCGGGCTATTCTCGCCTCGCTCAACCCCAGTACGAAGATGATCGTAGTGTGCTCCCCCAATAACCCGACTGGCAACCTGCTCGCCCAGGAGGATCTGCTGACCTTGCTGGATACGGGACGTATTGTGGTAGTGGATGAGGCATATATCGAGTTCTCAACCCGACCAGCAGGCTATGCTCACCTAGTAGGGCGCTACGAGAATCTTGTCGTGTTGCGCTCCTTCAGCAAGTGGGCAGGCCTGGCTGGTCTACGCATCGGATATGGTCTCTTCCCTGAGTGGATTGCCTCTTATCTGCGTCGAATGCAAAATCCCTTCGAGGTCAATGTACTTGGACATATCGCAGTTATCGAGACGCTGGCACATCTGGAGGAAGCCATGGAAAAGGTGCAGCGTGTGATTGAGGAACGTGGACGCCTCTATCGCATGCTAGCCCAGCAACCATTTCTCGACCCCATTCCGTCGCAGGGCAACTTCGTTCTAGCCCGCATCCTGACCGAGCAGGTAGCGCTGCCACAGATCAGGAAGGCCGTTGAGGCTGATGGCATCCTGCTGCGCTACTTCCCCAACCTCCTCGACGGCCAGGACTTCCTGCGCGTCACTGTTGGCCTGCCAGAACATACCGCGCGCTTGAGGAGCGCATTAGCTCATGTAGGTCTGCCGTCAGCTGAGTGTCTGACAAGCAACTCACTCCATTGGCGTTTTCTAGAAGAGTTTCTATGCGATCTTAACAGTTGGGCCACATGAGCGGAATAACCTGTCTCAAGGGAGTAAACTTCAAAAGAGGTGCCTGTGACCACCTTGTTTGACTTAGAGCGCTTCGTAGCTAAGCCAAGAAGATCATCATGGGCACTAGTAGAAAATCCTTGACACACACTTTCTGCTCAAAGACAAGCTTTCCGTCAAAACAACTAATGCAAAAGAAGCAATGGAAGTACTATAGACAAAACAGTAAAATTCAGGGCATCTAAGACTCCATGATAGAGAATGCTGGCAACAATATTGCGTGTACGCAGTAAGACAAATGCCAGGGTCACTCCAAAGACGGCTTGAAATGTGATTGTCTGCATTACAGCTACTGCAACAGGCAAATGGAGGAGCGTAATATTGGTGAACACATGGTATACACCAAATATCAAAGATGCAACCACAATCCCCCAGGATGTGCCAAAGGCACGTATCAGTCTGGTCATCAGCACACCCCGAAAAGCAATTTCTTCTTCTATGCCAGGGGAGATAAATGTATTAAGCAGCTTCTTTGCTCCCATGTGCTTACCCATCACTGTAGCGAGAAGTGCCTTAAATATCCCTGTCTGTATCAAAAGCAGATATTGGATAAATGCATATTAACATATATATTATAAGGTTAATACCCAAAAAATTCAAACCATGTATAAAAATCCCACTAAAGCTATTCCGTATGCAAGATTCATTATAATTACTTAGGGCTTGAATGGCACTGAGCGTCAACAGCAAAAAGGACTTGCGCACCCACGCCAGGCAGGCAGGAGACAAGGATAATAACCCTTCTGCTGGAGACAAGAATGCTTCAAGCGGCCTGGAGAGAGAGAAGAGAAGGAATTAAGTTGCGCCTCTATGATAGAATGATACCATATATTCGCACGGGGAAACAGCATCAGGCTGACAAAGAGGTATCGACATGTCACTTATACACTACAACCAGCAACCAGTGCTACGAGATCCCATTGTGGTAGTTGCGTTTGGCGGCTGGAACGACGCTGCCGACTCGGCAACCACAGCTATACAATTTCTGGTTGACCGCTGGGCACCCCAAAAAATTGCAGAAATCGACTCGGAAGAGTTTTTTGTTTTTACCGAAACGAGGCCCACGATCAGGCTTGTAGACGGGATACAACGGGCGGTCGTCTGGCCTACCAACCAGTTTCTAGCTCATGTTGCATCAGACCTCAGTCATGATGTGATCCTCTTTCTAGGAACTGAACCTCAGCTAAAGTGGAAAACGTTCAGCAATATCTTCCTGGATGTCTGCAAGCACTTTAATGCTTCAGAGGTGGTATTTCTGGGTGCTCTTTTAGCTGATATTCCGCACTCTATCGCCGTTCCTATCTCAGGTACCTCATCTAATAGCGAGGTCAAGGAACGCTTGCACGAGATGGATGTTCATACTTCGCGCTACGAAGGTCCGACTGGAATAGTTGGCGTACTACATGATGCTTTCCAGCAAATTCATATTCCAACCGCAAGCTTATGGGCAGCCGTTCCTCACTATCTGGCCGCTACGCCAAATATCAAAGTAACAGCCGCCTTGCTCACTTATCTCAATACCTATCTATCCCTGGGGCTTGATCTCAGCGATATCCAATCAGACGCTGTGCACTTTGAGGAGCAAATTACAGCCCTGGTAGCACGCGATCCAGAGGCCAGTGCCTATGTGCGCAAGCTAGAAGAGCAATTGATAGCTAATGCCGAGGACGAGGACGAAGATGAAGATGAGGACGATGAAGAGGGCATAAGCCCCGATTCAATAGCCAATACTGGTCCTCTACCCAGCGCAGATACATTGATTCGCGGAGTTGAGGAGCTCCTACGCAAGCAACGCGAGAATGGACAGAGTATGCAGGATGACGATGACGAAGAGGAGGGGAGATGAGTAATACCCCTAATGATCTGAACGCTATTCTTCAACCACGCTCAGTCGCTATCTTAGGGGTTTCCCGCTCCCCCCAAAAATGGGGCAATGTCGCGGCAAAACAGCTTATTCAGGGCGGCTTCCCAGGAGAAATTTATCTGATAAATCCTTCTGTACCGGAAGTATTGGGGCGCGCTACCTATCCCAATTTACGTGCAGTACCGGGTCCTGTCGATCTGGCGGTTATTGCCACTTCCTTTCAGCATGTTGAGCAATCGGTCGCCGATTGTATTGCTCACGGCGTGAAGGGCATTGTCATCATTACCGCCGGATTTAGCGAGACCGGGGAAGAGGGACGTCGGCAGGAGCAAGAGTTGGTGGCCCGTTGTCATGAGCATGGTATTCGTATTATCGGCAGCAACTGCATGGGGCTCTATGTTAAGCGTTCCCGGCTTAATGCTTTGGGAATGGTCTTTCCTCTCCCTGCCGGACCTATCGGTCTGGTCTCGCAGAGCGGCAACCTAGGCATGTATTTTTATGCTCAGGCTCATCTCGATGGTCTTGGCTTTACCACGTTTTTAAGTCTTGGCAACTCTATTGATGTGACCTTTCCTGAATGCATGCAATATCTAGCCAATGATCCCGATACGACGGTCATCGCTGGCTATGTTGAGGCAATTTCCGCGGAGCGCTTACGTGAGGTTACGCTGGAAATGTATCGCCAGGGTCATTACAAGCCTGTGGTTATTCTCCTTAGTGGTGCAACCGAGGTAGGCGTGCGCGCGGCCCTTGCCCATACAGGCTCACAAGCCACTATACGTCCCGATAACGATACTAGCCTGGCTGGCAGCGGCGTCATCCGTGTAGTGCGCTCAGACGAGCTCTTTCCGGTTGCCCAGGCCCTGGCCCAGCAGCCCCCTACTCCCAGAGGCGGGCGGCGCATAGCGATTATTGGCGATGGTGGTGGCAGCTCGGTTGCCACAGGAGATGCGGCTATACGCGAAGGTTTAGAGGTTCCGCTTCTCAAGACCGAAACCCAGCAGGCTTTAAAAGCGCTCATGCCCGCCCGCGCCACGTCAACCAATCCTATCGATGTGGCAGGAGCGGCCGATGAAGATCCGCTCTCCTTCGCCCACTTGACCGAAGTATGCTTGCGCGATCCCGCAATCGATGGCGTCATCATTACCGGACTCTTTGGCGGCTATCGCTGGCTGCTCTCAGAAGACTTTGGGGTCCGTGAAGAGGAAGCAGCACGCGCGCTTGGACAGCTGGTTAGGCAATACCAAAAGCCAGTCCTGGTGCAAACGATCTATGCCAGGAATGATATACCAGCATTACATATTCTACGCGCGGAACATATTCCCTACTACGAGTCTGTAGAGATTACCTGTCGCGCGATGGCTGCGCTGGCAGAGATAGGTCAGTTTCTCGCCGAACAAGCCTAAGGAGAAGGGATGCCTTCTATTGGCATCCCCATCCAACTTGTATCATGAATTTAAAATATATTTTGCATCTTCTGCACGATTTCATGAGCTTCTTGCACGATACGCTCTAGCAAGGCTTGTGCGCTTGGGATATCGTTAATCAATCCAATGACCTGGCCGGCCCACACAAATCCTTCATCAAGCTCTCCTGCAAGCGAGGCGCGGGTATTAACGCTCCCCGAATGTAGGGCAAGAGGCGCTTCAGGCGCTCTTCAGGGGAAAGTTGCTGCTTTTCTAGCTCAGCTTCTATTTGCAAGATCTCCTCAGCCAGCCGTCCTTTTAGCACGCGCGCAGGCCTTCCCAGCGCCCGTTCGATCACCAGCGTATCGGTCTCTTTGGCGGCGATGAGGGCTTGCTGATAATTCGTATGCGCATTGCTCTCCTGTACAGCGACAAAACGCGTCCCCAGCTCTATACCTTCGGCTCCCAGGGCCAATGCTGCAGCCAAGCCTCTCCCATCAGCGATTCCGCCACTGGCCAGCACTGGGATCTTAACGGACTCCACAATCCTCGGCGTCAGTACCATCGTACCAATATCATCTCGTCCTAAATGTCCCCCTCCCTCAACGCCTACCGCGATAACTGCATCTGCTCCCAGAGCTTCCGCCTTACGCGCAGCACGTACGCCCGCGACCAGCACCATAGTACTGACGGCGACACCACTTTGTTGAATGCGGCGCAGGAGCGCTTCAGGGTTGCCGCCTGTAATGCTGATAACTGCAGGTTCCTCGGCTAACGCTGCATCCAGAAAGCTCTCTAGCGGGATATGCCCAATAGGAAAATTGACGCCAAAGGGCTGCTCGGTCAAGCGTCGAGCTTTCTGAATATCTGCCCGTAACTCTTCAGGCGTTGCAAAGCAAGCGCAACCTATCTGGCCCAATCCACCCGCATTAGAGACTGCGGCCGCCAGTTCCGCAAACGAGAGATGGGATAGCCCTCCCTGCACAATGGGATAGCGGATTCCGACAAGCTCGGTAAAACGCGTATGCATTCTCTGAGGTAGTGACGACATCGGCAAAGATCCTCTTTCCTTAGCATAAAAAAACTGATCGACTTGAAACGTTGTATCACATCTCAAGCCGACCAAGCAACGGGTGCGCTTCTATTTGTCACTAACTATCTATAGCACATCTAACGTGGCATAAAACTCATAAGCAATGCAATAAGTAAACTTAAACCTACAGCGGTACTCAGAAAGATCATTACCCACTTACCAAGGTAACTCTCCGGGCCCTTATTTGGCACTCCAATGCTCATAGAGAATTGTTCTTCGGCGACTGCTTCCTGATTTGCCAGGGCAGGGCGTAGGCGCTGTACCCGTCCAAATCTCTTCGTTCCGATCGCTCCCCGAGAGTAGAGGTACATACTAATAACAACGCCACATCCTATAGTCAGGCCAACAATCAACAATACAACAAGAAAGGCCATTATAGACATCGTAATCGCTTCCTCCATTCTCAGGCTGTTCGTCCATCCAGCCTTACCAGTGCACTTTACCTCACTCTAAGAAGTAAGACGTATCTTTCTGGTATATGTCAAATTCAAGGCTTTACATCTTAATATGTAAATGACACGGACGACAGCCTTTGATGGATGCAAATTAACCTATCTATATACTGCCTGGCTGCTGTTATAATACTACTGTCACACGGCGTTGTTTGCCGCCCCGCAAAAAGCTAAGCGCCAATTTCTCTCCTACTTTATGGCGCCTTACAATCCGCTGCAAATCTCGTGGCTCTGTCACCGCTTCGCCATCAGCCGTAATGATAATATCCAGCCGCTTCAGCTCCGCCTGCTCTGCAGGGCTACCGGGCCGAATCTCCAACACTTCCATCCCAAACTGCTGGGTTAAACCAGAGCTATGGCGCTGGCTCTCCTCAAGACGCACACGCATACCGCCCACACCTACAGAGACGCCTCCTGGCGCAACTGTGCGCTTATGAGCAACACGAGCAATGACATCTTTTACGACATCGAGGGGAACCGAAAAACCAAGTCCCTGCGCCATGGGCATCATGGCAGTTGTAATCCCAATCACGCGCCCGGCGCTATCAACGAGAGGGCCGCCAGAATTGCCGGGATTGATGGAGGTATCAGTCTGAATCAGCCTGGTCATTCTCCGTACACCCGGGGCTTCTAATGTACGATCCAACGCGCTAATTACGCCAGCGGTTACTGTCCAGTTCAAGCCATAGGGATTACCCACGGCGATTACCAGCTGCCCTACGCGCAAAGGGGTCCGCCCAAGTTCCGCCACCGGCAAATGATCAGCCCCGATCCTTAGAATGGCCACATCCACTTCGGGATCGCTGCCTACAAGACCGGCATCAAACTTACGGCCATCGGCAAGGGTGACTTGAATATGCCCTGCATTCTCAACGACATGGGCGTTAGTAAGAATTTGTCCATCAGAGGAGAAAATGAAACCAGAGCCCAGGCCGCCTCCAGATCTCGGCGGAGCACCATAATAGCCATAGCGTCTTCCCTCGCGCTCTACATCAATACGCACAACCGCCGGTCCAACGCGTTCAGCTGAAGTTGTCACAGCATGAGAATAGGCATCCAGTGCCTGCGCATCTTTCTCATATGTACTCATAGTAGGTATCGTACCTTCTTGTGGAACCTATTCAGCGCATGCGTGCGAGGCTACGACTCAATAAGTTTGATATGTATTTTATCACATGCGTAAGGCAACTGTGTACTCGCAAGCACGTGCACGGCACTCACAAAGGTGTTACTTGCGTGTAGGCGCGCTCATTCCTCCTCAGCTCAGGGATCGCTGTCTCCCCCCATACTGTGAGGTAATACCAGATACAGTTAAAATCCTCGGCCCTCATCTCATCCAGCGCGCTAAGGTATAAAACGTCTGCTTCTTCCTGGGTGGCGATACCAGCTTTCAACAATAACGGTTGTACCAATTTGAGGAAGACCATCATATCCTCATAAAAGCTCTGATGTCCCCTGGCTCCCGCAGAACAATCGACGGCAAAGGCTCTATGCTGGACGTTCTGGCAACCAGCGTTGCGTAAAAAGCGCCCCAGCATCGGTGTGATAGCAATATGTCGCCCATCTGGCGAAAACGCATTTCCTCCCATATGGATGGCCTGCGTACATAAGCCGAATAGTTTCTCAGTCATGGGACTATTGCTGATAAACCATTCACAATCGGTCAGGCGAATAACGCCGCCTGGCCGTGTGATACGGACGCACTCTTGAATAAGCATTGGCCAGCTATTGAGGGATCTAAACATAAATGATGCGATCAGGCGTATATTCACCAGGTCAAAGGAATGCTCTTCAAACTCTAGCGGCTTCAAAATATCCATTACTTTGAAGTGAGCATTATTTAACTTATGTTGAGAGACCTGAAAACGCGCATAATCGATCATTAACTGGCTGACGTCCACGCCTGTTACTTGTTTATCAGGATACTCGAAGGCTACCTCCAGAACCCATTCGCCCGGCCCACAAGCCAGATCGATGATATCCTGGAACAGGGCCGGCTCGGCCTGCTCAGCCAGTGGCCCTCCCATAACTTCAGTCAGCAGGCGCGCTTGTTTTGTTAGTCGCGCCATCTCAGATGCGCTTTCCGGGTCGGTAAAATAGGCAGTTTTATCGTGCGTATGATCTGGCAATATTGGCATAGCACACCCTACTTTCTATCAGGAGAGAAGACTCCAGATGCGATGTAGAACTCTAAATATGTCCACTAAGCTCCTTATACTGATGCTTATGGAAACTTAATCCCAAGGTCCAGGTCTTCTTTTATAAAATCTATTTGTCACCCCTATCATACAATCTCGGTTCAGGCATTTGCTCGTCAGGGGTAAGGCAAGCTATCGGAGGAGAGGACATTGATCCAAATGGAGCAAGCCGTTTGCGTGATTTGCTAGTTTTTTCTTCGCTCAGCGTTATCCGTATGGTCCACAACGAGGAACATTTCCCATACATTGAAGCGAACACCTCTTCCCTGTTCTCCACCCATCCGCTATACTTATGGGGTTGGGTGATTGCTGCGCTGGGTGATTGGGAAAATGAAACACACATAAACAGGCGGATCTATGTCGAAATCATCATTGCACATGCTCACCTGGTCAGAAGAACATCACTGCTATGACCTCACAACGAGAGGACATTTCCAACGCACTTTTGCTCCAGAAGATACACGAGAATGGCCGGCCTGGCTAGAAGAGCACACAGCGTTTGCGTTTGAGGGACAGACAGGCCATCTCAGCGTGATCAAAGAGGTCCGCGCGCGTGCAAGCTATTGGTATGCGTATCGCAGGCGAGCCGGGCGTACGCACAAGCGCTATCTGGGGCATAGTGATCAGCTTTCGTTTTCGCGCTTAGAAGAAACTGCTCTTATACTTACCAATCCTCACTCATCTCGCCAGGTCCCACAGGCAGATTTCAAACCGGCACAACAGCGAGCTACCTTCCAACAGAAGGAACCAATGAAGCGAGCGCCTGTTGCGCCAGCTTTCGCTTCCATCCCACTACTCGCGCCCAAACTGCAACTTCCTCGGCTTCCAGCCTTGCTCGTTGAACGCCCACGCTTGCTCCTGCTGCTTGAGAGGGGACAGAAACAGAAACTTACTCTTGTCCAGGCCCCTGCCGGCTCAGGAAAAACGACGCTGGTCCGGCAATGGCTTGCCTCTCGTCAAAGGCCGGCCGAAGCTTC
Organism: Ktedonosporobacter rubrisoli; assembly: GCF_004208415.1. Lineage (GTDB taxonomy): Bacteria > Chloroflexota > Ktedonobacteria > Ktedonobacterales > Ktedonobacteraceae > Ktedonosporobacter > Ktedonosporobacter rubrisoli. The sequence goes on from NZ_CP035758.1 coordinate 3,802,897, forward strand.
CCAAAGCATGACTGAACCAGTAGCCTGGATCTCGCTTGATCGCGGCGATAATGATCCGGTGCGTTTCTGGTCTACTATGATTACTGCCTGCCAGACCATCTATCCATTCGTCGGAAAGGAAGCACTCTCGCTCCTTTTCCAACCTTTTCGGTTGTCTTTTTCACCATCACCGCTGCAGACAGCGTTAACCTCCTTGCTCAATGATCTGGCCAGTGAAAGCTCGGCTGGGATACTGATTCTGGAGGACTATCACCTTATCGAGCATCCTCGTCTCCATGAGGCACTTGCTTTTTTCATCGAGCATCTGCCCACTTCTCTGCATCTGCTCATCCTGACTCGCAATGAACCGCCTCTTCCGCTCATGCGTTGGCGCGCCCGAGGAGAGGTACTAGATATACAAGGTGGTCACCTGCGTTTCTCTGTTGAGGAGACCGCCCTTTTTCTGCAACAAGTTCTCCTAAAGCCTCTTTCGCAAGAAGTTGTGCGCATGTTGCACGCCCATCTTGAAGGTTGGGCAGCCGGACTACGCCTGCTCACCTTGAGCATACAAGGTCAAGAGACACCGCAGAGGGTTGAGAGCACCCTCGCACAGCTGAGCATGGGATCTCCCTTTGACCACGCTCATCGGCCCATCCAGGAATATTTCCTGAGCGAAGTCTTCAATGCGCAATCAGAGCCACTTCAACTCTTTTTGCTCCAGACCAGCATCCTCGGCCATTTCACCGGTTCCCTTTGCGATGTGGTGACTGGAAGGACGGATAGTACGGCATGGCTAGCACAGGCCCAGCGTTCCGGCTTCTTTCTGGAAGCGACGGAGAGCACAGGCCAGTGGTATCGCTATCACGCCCTTTTCGCCGAGATCTTGAGGGCCGAAGCAATCCGTCGTCTGGGCAAAGACGCGCTGTGCCATCTCTCGGCAAAGGCTTCACGCTGGTATGAAGCACATGGAATGCTAGTGGAAGCCATTGAATCTGCTCTTGCGGCTCGGAAGTTCGAGCGCGTCGCTCTTCTCATCGAGAAACTCAATGAGCACGTTTATTTCTCCGAGCACCATACCATGCAGCGCTGGCTAGAACAGCTTCCTATTTCCCTGTTACATACCCATCCTGCTCTGTGTTTTCTCTTCGCTCAGGCGAAATTCTTCTCCGAAGAAGGAAAGGGCTCCATCTGGAGACTTGAGCCGGTCGATGATCTTCTTCAGATGGCCGAAGAGGGATGGCGAGAGTGTGGGGATATGTTTCAGCTTGGCATCCTTTCTGCCTTTCGTGCCACATTTACTATAGTTCATGGTTTGATCGCCAGGGCAGTTGTCTACGCCCGCCAGGCACTCCAACTGTTGCCCCCGGCAGCGGAACGACCATATGCTTCCCCTAACCGCCAACCACCTGAGTGGATCGAATGGCACTGCGGCTGCCTGATTACGCTGGGGATGGAAGCTATGCAAGCAGGGCTTTTTAATACAGCCCATCACCATGTGCTTGAGGCATATACTCTCAGTCAGGGCAGCGAGGATCGCGTCTTTGCCCGCGTCAGCGGAAATTTACTTGGCGATATCTGCCTTGAAATGGGTGAGTTCCATCAGGCAAGCTCCTACTACCAGCGGGCGCTTGCTGAAAGTCCTATACTCGATGAGAGCGGTGATGATCTTCTTCGTGCGGGTTCCATCTCCGGGTTGCTCCATCTCGCTTATGAACGCAACAAACTGGATCAAGCAGAGCAGTTAATCCGCGAAGCATCTCTCCACAACTACAGAGGCAACTTCTTGTATGGAGAAGGATATGCCCATATGAAGGTAGAACTTTTCAGGCTCCTGGTACTCTCTACCCGTGGCGAGGCAGATAAGGTGCAAGCTTCACTTTCTGCACTCCAGGTGCAGCTTCGCACTTTTCCTGATACGCATCCACTCCTCCTGGATGTCCTTATCTGGCAAACACGTTTACAGATCAGAGCTGGCGATCTTTCCGGGGCTTCACGCACGCTGAACATGCTCATGTGCCAGGAGCAAGAGCTGTCTCAGGCACAACAGAACACGATGCACCTGCTACAGGCTCGCCTGCTCCTGGCAAGGGGGGAAACGGCAGCCGCATTACCTTTGCTTGCACAACTCCTAGCCTCAGCACAACATGGGAAACATCTCTATCGAGCTCTGGAAATTCGGCTTCTCATTGCGCTCGCTCATATCGCTCACAAGCAGGAACATGAGGCTCGCCAACAGCTTTATGAAGTTCTCTCACAGGCGCGCCACGAGGGATTCCTGCGCCTCTTCCTGGATGAAGGAGAGCCTTTAGCTGCCCTTCTGCGCGCTATTGTCCCATCTTTCACTGAGAAACCTCTGCGCTCCTACACGCTCCAGATTTTGCACGCCTTTCCTGCCTGGCAGGCTTCCCATTCTGCAAACCAAAATATGGTTGAAAGCTCGCTGCTGGAACCGCTTTCAGCACAGGAACAGCGCGTGCTCACCTTACTGGTCGCCGGACGCAGCAACCCGGAAATCGCCCAAACCCTGATCATCTCTGTCAATACTGTCAAAGGGCACGTGAAAAACCTCTATCGCAAGCTGGGGGTGACGAATCGTGTGGAGGCCAGTGAGGTTGCTCGACGCGAGCAGCTACTCTAGCATTACTCTATAACCATCCACCCAACCCCCCGATTGGGTCGCGCATTCTCATCCATGTATTGGCTATACTCAACGCAGTATATGGATGCCAACCTTCCAAACACATCTACACAGGCATTACGAGTTGAAAAGGCCATTTTGATCTTTTCGCTCTTGAATTTTTGTCGCGCCTATTGCGTTTAACTATGCCATCCATACATCCATTTACCCAAAGTAATGACGCTCATGAAAAAACAAAAAGAAGCGAAAGGCAAAGATCATGCAAAAAGATCTCTCTATCAACAATAAACATATTCTCATTTCAGGTGCAAGCATCGCTGGACCCGCACTTGCATGCTGTCTAAGGCGATATGGTTTCCAGCCCACTGTAGTAGAGCGAACTAAGCAATTGCGTGAGGGCGGCTACAAAGTTGACATTCGAGGGGCAGCGGTTGAGGTAGCCAGGCGGATGGGAATAATTGACGATATCCGACGAAAGAGCACCAACATGCGAAGTGCAACGTATGTTACCAGTGACAATAAGCCAATTGTTACCATGCCTGCTGACTTCATGAATGGGCGCGTTGATGGTGAAGATGAGATCATGCGTGGTGATCTGGCATGTATCCTCTACGAGCAAACGAGGCAGGAGGTCGAATATCTCTTCGGCGATTCCATTACCTCTCTTGTGCAGAATGATGATGGGGTGAAGGTCACCTTTGAGCGAGGAGAGCCACGCACCTTTGACCTGGTGATAGGTGCTGATGGGCTACACTCGAATGTACGCCGACTTTCCTTAGGGGATGACTCGTCTTTCATCCATCACCTGGGTGGATATATCTCCATCTTCACCATTCCCAACTTTCTTCATCTCGACCACCAGGAACTCTACTACAGCACTCCAGGAAAGCTCGTGAGCATCTATAGCACAGGAAAGAACACCAGGGCAACGTGTCTTTTTTTCTTCACTTCGCCGCCACTGCCCTACGACTACCGCGATAGCATGCAACAGAAGAAGCTTCTCGCCAACAGATTTGCCGGAGATGGATGGCATATCCCACGGCTGCTTCAGTTCATGGGGGATGCGCCGGACTTCTACTTTGATTCGACAAGTATGATCCAGATGGATCACTGGTCAGCCGGGCGAGTCGCGCTGCTTGGAGATGCTGCTTACTGCGCCTCGCCTGCCTCCGGTCAAGGCACAGGTCTGGCTCTGGTGGGCGCCTATGTACTGGCTGGAGAGCTTCACGCCGCAGCTGGAGATTATCAACAAGCATTTGCCCGCTACGAAAGCGTGATGCGCGAATACGTCAAGGTGAACCAGGAGTTTGCAACCGTGGCTGTCAAGTACTTCACACCGCAGACCCAAATACAGCTCTGGTTTCGCAATCTTATGTTGCGGGTGCTGCCATATGTGCCATGGAAGAACCTCATTACCGGAAAGATTATGCAAGATCTTCAACGGGCGGTCAATGCTATCACGCTTCCAGACTACGAAAGGGAATGCACAGAGACTAACCAATCGGTATGAGTCTCTTCTCTCGTCCTCCAGAAAGCCCCGAAGAAGACAGAACCCCGACGAAAAAGAAGGGCTTTCATCTTCTGCCCACCACCTTGTTGCACTGAACCAGGGAATGAATAGAAACGATACTTACAGCTGCGTCACGCTCTGGCGCAGCTTTTCTGCTGTTGGCCAGTCGAGGTCAAGCTTGCCCCGCTTCATGGGGCACTCATATAGTATATATCTACAGCGCTCTTGCCACGCTGTGAGAGAGCGCTGTTGCTTGATAAGCAGGCCCTCACGTTCTTAGCCTGAAAGGGCTTGAGCCCACCGCACGCCACGGGGATCGATCACCAGCGGCGCGGCGCTTCTCGGGTTTTCACCCCTTGCTTGATGCAAATTGTCTTCATCTCGTGTAGAATAGATGTGTAATGAAGGCCGGGACAAGGGATGGCGCTCCTCCGGCTGCTCATGTGGCTAAGGAAACGCTTCAACGCTCTCTCGAAACATAGAAAGGGGAAAGTGGTGGACAAGGCAACCATCCCATGACGAAGAAAAACCCTCATCAGCTTCTCCCTCTGCAGAAAATCCTACCCTCACAAGAAAGGTCTTAGCTCTTCTACAAAACTTATATATACAGAACAAAAATCGAGGAGACATATCAGATCATGTTTCTGGAAGTCCTTTTCTTCCCACTTTCAAATGTATGATTCCTGAAATATATTGTTTAGTTGGTAACCAGACTGTACACTATCAGCGAATATATGATATATGATACCAAGTACATATCTACCTTGTAGCTAAGCACCAGCTTGAAGACAAGGTTTGTCTTCTCAGATGATGCAACTGTTAGCAACATCGAAGAAGGAGCTATTGTTGGTCAACCAGGCAAACAAACCAAATTATCATTACGCAAATGTAATGATTGAGCATATGCCCATCGGCATCGCCATTTATGATGCCCAGGAGTTTCGTTTGCTGGAGGCAAATGCTCTCTTCCTGGCAAGCCTGAATACCTTTCTTGATCTTCACTGGCACAATGAACAGATCATCGGGCGCTCCATTACAGAGTTTGGTTCATGGCTATTCCCGCTTGGCATTAGCGATATTTTTTACTCAGTCGCGGAAACAGGCCAACCCTACCGCGCAGAAGAAATGGCCGCATACACCATTCAGGGCCAGCTCACTTTCTGGAACTGGACTTTGGATTGCATACGCGATTCTGCTGGAAGCGTTAGCCATGTAGTGCAAACGCTTATTGAGGTCACAACTCAGGTTCAAGCTCGCCAATCCTACCTCGCCACTGAGGCTGATAGCCCTGCTGAAGCAGAGCGCAAGCGCCTGGAAGTCATCGAGATCGTTGAGCGTAGCGTCCGCGAATTGATGGATACGCAACGTATTGGCGCCATCGCAATCGATGCTATTCAAACGTACTTCCATCCTGACTTTATTAGCCTGCATACTGCCGACAACGATCAACGCATGTACCACCTTCTATGCGTACATGTCCCTCCGGATAGCAAACAAATCGTTAGTAGTTTACAACAGGTTCCCTTTACGAGTTCCCTCCTCCTCGCCCAGACAGCCCAACATCGCCAGCCGCTTTTCCTCGCTGATCTCCAAGCTGCAGTGAAGGTGGGCCGCATAGATCAGCAACATCCGCTGATCAAGAAGAAGATGCGCGGTTTCATCTGCACACCTCTCTGGTTCGGCGATCAGCTTGAAGGAGTTTTAACTGCAGCATTTAGCCAGGTCATTCAACCAACGGGGCCCGAGATGCGTACTTTCCTGAGTATCGGCACTCACATCGCTGCGGCCCTGGCTCAAGCTCGTCTGCATGTAGACATACAGAACAGGCAGATGCGCTTACATAGTGTCCTTGACCAATTGCCCGAAGGAATTATTATTGCTGAAATCGTTAGCGGGTCCATTGATTATGCGAATCCTGCGGCTGGCCGTCTCCTACGGCTTCCCTTGCCTCAGCTGATTGGAACACCCGTCCATCGTTTTGCCCAGAGCTATGCTTCCAGCTCCCAGGCCGGCATTGAGTTCCCAACTATCTCCTGGAACTTCTTCCTGATTCAGGCCCTCAGCGGCGAGACCGTACGCAGCAAGGAAACTACTATTATTCACTCCGATGGTAGCCAGGTCTCGATGCTGGTTTCGGCAGCGCCCTTATATACAAGTTATGATGGAAATCAGGTAATGACTGGGGCAGTCATGGTTTTCCAGGATATCACGGCTCAGAAAAGCATTGAGCAACACAAAAATGAGTTCCTTTCTATCGCCAACCATGAACTACGGACACCTATCACCATCATCCAGGGCTTTGCCGAGCTCTTAAAGCTAGAAGAAACAAATACAGCCCTGAATGACTTTACACGCTCTGCGCTCGCCCACATCATTGATCAGAGCGAGCACCTTGCTCGCCTTATTAAAGCTATGCTTGATGTTTCCAGGATCGAGCACGAACAATTCGAGCTCAAACTGGCAACGCACGATCTGCTGCCCATCATAACCCATATCGTGAAAAGCCAGGCTATTATGTTGAAATACCATCACATTCATCTGCGACTGGAAGGTCTGCAGGAAACTGCTACGCTTATCGGGACCTTCGACAAAGAGCGCGTTGTACAGGTCATCAATAATCTTATCAATAATGCTATCAAATATAGCCCTGAAGGTGGAGAGATTGAGGTAGGCTTACAGGCTATCGCGGAGGTCCGGCACCCGGATAGATACCGGGAGGTGCTGATCTGGGTCAAGGATCAGGGAATTGGCATCGCTCCGGATGAAATACCCCACATTTTTGAGCGCTTTCATCGCGCCCGTACGCTTGATCGCTCTTTTAGCGGCTTTGGTATCGGACTCTATATTGTCAAAGAGATTATTACCCGCCATAGCGGCCGCGTTTGGGTTGAGAGCACCGTAGGAGTAGGCTCTACGTTCTACATCCGCTTCCCACTTAAAATATACTGATTCGCTTACATCGCTCTTCTCAACAGACAAGCTGCCGGCACTATTGCTATGCCAACAGCTCGCCAGGTATGCTGGTCTCAAATAAGCCTGAGATCAAGCTTTTCTATTCGCCACTGCGGTGACCTCGTAATGGCGCATCTCTTGAATATCGTTGAAAAATGGTTTGACGGCTTCGAAAAACGCTCTAAACTCCGGGCTCTTACGAAATCCCTCAAGGTGGCCCTCCACTGAGTCCCATTCAATGCGTAAAACAAACGTCGATTGATCCTCAAGACAACGCGACAATTCGTAGCTAAGGCAATGAGGAGATTGCTCTAGCCCGCTCCGCGCTCTCTGATAAGCCTCTTCCAGGGCGACAGCCTGTTGCCCCTGAACCTTGTAACGAGTGTACTCGACGATCATCTATGTGCTCCTTTTCTAAGCTCTATCTAACAATGCACGTAAGCTGATGTTTGCTCTATCATCCCCACCTGCAACGCGCCCGAATACGACACCCTCCAATTTCGTTGGAAGTGCGCTATCTTCTTACAAGGAACAGTATAGTCAGATGCTGGCCTGCCTGTCTTGAACAAACATGCGCTAGGATAGAACATTCTTGCGATGTTCTTGCACAAACATGCGAGGAGGTATACCAACTACGCGCTTAAAACTGCGTGTAAAATGACTTTGATCGGCAAAGCCAAGGTGCATAACGATCTCAGAGAGGGGCACTTCACCCTTGAGCAGCATCATTTTGGCATACTCGATACGTAAACGTAGAATATACTGGTGAGGAGAAATACCCAGTGCCTGTTTAAAACTGTGCGCAAAGTGATATGAACTCATTCCCACAATTGTCGCCAGTTCTTTTAGTGTGAGAGCCTGATCAAGGTGCGTATGAATATACTCAACAACATTTCTCCAGGCGGTCGAACTAAGCTTTGTAGAGGCAGGCACAAGAGACTTTTTATGACTATACAGACAAAAATGTTTGAGTATATGAGCGGCCAGTGCATTGGATAGCGCATCTATATAAGCCGCAGAAAAAATAGTGCTCTCGGCCGAAAGTTCAGTTAGAAGCGTCAGACCTAGTTGATAGATCAAGGGATCTTGAAACTCTTCTGGGGTCTCAATAAGCTCGATAGAAGAGATCTCTATTTCCGCTTCCTCAGCAAACCGCTCTAGCAGCGCTGGCTGGATAGATAGTAGGAGAAACTCTGCATCCTCTTGCCAGCGCATCCACTGCAGAGAATGGGCGGGACATACAGCCAGATCCCCTCTGGCCACGGTCAGATGAGATACACGGCCATCATTTACGCGATGCTCAAAAGATAGATATGGTTGAAGAGCAATGCGCATTTTATGGATTGGTAAGGAATAGCTGCATTCTGCCGGCGGTTGTCGATGGTGCTCAAGCGCCATGAATTTCCAGGAGGCTCGCTTTGGAACAGCGATAGGTTGCGCGGAAAGCGGCAACATGACTGTACAATCCAGGTAGGGCAATTCTTTATTTTCCTGAGAAACTGTTGCTTGCATCATCAGCTGGTCACCTTACTAGTAACTATGGCGGCAGAAACACGTACTCCCCATCGCTGCTTACAAGACCATCTTATCAACAAACTTCCATATAATCAACCATCCGCCAAAAGTATAAAAAGGCTGCGAGAAGCTTGGGACTTCTCACAGCCTTCAGATCATTGTCAGGTTGCCCTTCCGCATGCTCACAGGTTTCTCAATGGCCAGCGAGGAATGTGGAAGCCAACTTCAGCTGCCTCTCGCTGTCATTTCCCAAAGCCGATCATAAAGTGAACGTATTAGAGGGTATGGCGCTGAACAAGCCCCGCCATAATATTCTTCATAAACTGCTGGATCTCAGGGACCACCTGCGCATCCTTTGTCCCTAGCAAAGTTCTATCATAGCGATAGGAATCAAGTGCCGCAGTCCAATAGATCGAGCCAGAGGCAAAGACAAGCGCGCCAGAAGGTGCAACATAGTAGGCTGTATTGCTGGTATCTTGTGTGCCCTCTATGCTGAGCGTGTGCGATGTCGCAAGTACGCGCAGAGTTGACGGCGTATGACCATTATTAAAGACCTTATCCCATTCATAGCCCACCAGACCAAAGTCAAAATGTTGCCCTGGCTGCAAGCCTGTATCCTTCAAGAAAGGTGAGGTAATTTCTGGATCTAGCTTCCAGGCGGCCCCACGCAGTTTACTATTATAATCCGAGTACATGATCCCTATCATTGAGTTCTCAGGACGCCCTACAACAGGATCACGCCATAGCGAAGTCACACGGCTATTGTCAATGCCATATAAAGGATCGCGTGTTAGCCCAAAGCGTGTGACGCCTCCAGAGTCTGTAGCCATATTATCAGGCGAAAGCACCTTATAGCAGACCACGGTTTGATTAGGCACACCCCTTGTGCTTGGTTCAAAGCGGATCTGCCAGTAGCAGGCATTAGCCTCTAAAAATGCAAGTCCAACTCCACGATCACGTGCAGCTTCTACTCCTTCGCGCATCTCTTTTGTCCAGTATTCATCGTGCCCTATCGATAAGTAAGCCTTATGCCGTAACAAAAGCTGCGGATTGGTATGGAGATCAATATTGCTTATATAAGAAACATTATAGCCTTCACGCTCCAGCCAGCGAATGATATTAGCTTCGAAGACAAGGACTTGATCAGACCCTTCCTGAAGCGCGCTAGGTCGATCGAAGGAAACTTTCGCCGCGGAAATATGGTTCCTACTGCTATCGGGATAGAGGCTCTGTCCTCCCCAGTTATTATAAGCTGCATAAGTTGTATCTGCTGTAACTACTACATATGGCGCATTTGTATTCCCCAGTACGTTAAATGTGGTATACGTCTGCCAGCCGGCATCATCAGTCAATTTCACCAGATATACCCCAGTCATCCAATCCTGGGGAATAGTAAGATTATAAGAAGGCTTCCAGCGCGCCTCAAGCAGGCCTGTTTCCGGATCGTAAAAATGCGTAGGACAGTCGATCAGCTTAAAATTCTTTGCATCATAATACCCTTGCGCCTGCCCCTCTAATTTTGTCGAAAACATAAGCCGCGCTCCCGAACCTTGATACCATCCCATGCGATAAATGGCAAGCGTATAGGGAGTACCGGCCTTCTTAGTACTTACATAAAATGTGAGCTTCTGCCCAGGCGCTACCGAGCGCGCACCTACATATGCCTGAATCTGCGTCGTGGCTTCGTGCCCTGCCGGAATCATCCAGGCAATTGTTCCCACCAGCGAGTTCTCAGCGACTATAGGATTTTGTTCCGTAACCGTGGGAACTGTGATCTTTGGCAATTCTAGCTCTTGTTGCTTTGGCCCCGGAACAAATTTTGCCACTACAAGTGCTGCCCCGGCGGCTATTCCTGACGCTATAAGCGCGAGTACGCTTCGTCGTCTCATAGGAGTCCTCCAACTTATTTCTTTCGAAACCCGCTCTGAATATGAGCGACACCACCTGCCCTTACAGTTTTCCTCGTAGCACTGTCCTAAGCTACCCTTTTACTTTAATAAAATAATTGTATTATCCAGGCTCATTTAGAAAGGTGTAGATAAAGGTAAAGAACAAGTGATATCCCAGCGAACTCGGTGTAAACAGAATCACCTGCTTCAAACCGCCCATTTCACCCTACAATTGCTACCCCAAACCCTCTATTATCTCCTCTTCTACCTGAAAAAATATGTTTCAATAGTTAATTTTTCTCTCCTAAAAATAGAATATTACTGGAGCAATTCGCCTCTTTCACATATAGTAGCCGTTCTGCGGGCTGGATTGCTCTTCAAAATGAATACTATTAATTTACATACAACAGGTAGCTCCTCATGGAAGGACTGAGAAAGAATTTGGGAGGCTTAGATATGCCGACACCAGCACAAACTTCGCCTCCACAAATCATAGGGAAAATAGATAAGCTGCTCATAACAAATGGGCAGCTTTACCACAGAGCGCTAAAGTAGTCCTACAAGAGGAGCTCAGGAAATGCTAACAGCAACAACGCCAGCCATGGTTCCAACAAAGATCTGCTTGCCTGAAAGAGTAGGGGAAGCAAAGCGCGAAGTTTGACCTACAGAGGCAGTAGCTCGCACTGAGCCATCAGCGATATTGAGCGCATAGAGTGTACCGCCCCGGTCAAGGCTATACACTGTATGTCCACCAATAGTAGGCGAGCCAGTCACCTGTCCGTGCGCCTGCCATCCTACATTTAAACTCGGCCCATCCCCAACCTTGATCTGTCTTAATCCATCAGTACAGGGAAGAAAGAGTTCTGTGCCAGTTGAAGCAGCTCCACCATAAGAAGGGCATATAGACTGCTTCTGGATCTGGCCACCAACGCCTCCTAGCGCATTAGCATGCAGGAGATAGGTTTCTCCCGACTTACCAACAGAAACGATTAAGCCATTCGAGAGGAGGACAGGGCTCATCGAGCCCAGGTCTGCATCATTGGCATTATCTTGCTGCCACTGGGTCGGGGCAAAACCATCTTCAAGCTTTAAGCTTGAGGATAGGCGCAATACCGAATCTGTATGGTCCCAGTCGCCTTGTGTCGCTTCTCCGTTCCCAACAGCCACATAGAGATCTCCCTTACTATCTATGACCGGCCCTGGTGGTGCCCAGATGCCACCCTCGCGCGCCGTTGGCACTTTATAGGTCAGGAGAGATCCATTACCATCGGTACGCGAGGCGATGACCCAGCCATGATAATTTCCACAATCGCCATACAATCCGCCGTATGTGATATAAACCATGCCTTGAGATAAGGCAAGAGCTGAACGCTGCTGATGGTATTTGGGCTCAATGCCAGCCGGGTCAACCACGCGACGCATCCGAATCTTACCCGTGTTGACATCAACCCCAACCAGGATATGAGATGGTCCCTGGATCTCAGCTACGGCAAAGACAAGGTGACTGGCAGGATCATAGACAGGAGTTCCAGTGATACCAAGAGGATCAATGTTACCACACGGCAGCGTAGAGAGGGAAACTGGATTGCCCACGTTCACATGCCACTGCACGCGTCCTGTATGCCTATCAAGTGCATATAATGTGTCGCCCTCGGTCGCCACGATTACACTATCGCCGATCACCAGAGGTTCGGCATAGACAGCGCCATCAAGTTGAGATTTCCAGGCCACGCTAAGTTGATGGGGATTAGGCATATCGGGCAACATACCCGCACGCGTATTATCATAGTGATAGGTAGTCCAATCGGCATTATGTGTAGGAGCCGTCTGCGCTGTGCTCTGCCCTGGTGGTGTGCTAGCAGGGGTAGGCGAAGGAGCCGCACTTTGTGGCGCCGTAGAGCCACAGCCAACCAGGAACAACAATAGAGCACATATTCCTACGCTACGATAGCTCTGGATGAGGGTATGCGATCTCATTATCGGTCTTCTGTTCACCTGGCTTGCGCTTGTTTTATAAGCAAATAGTGGCCACCATACAGCCGAAACTTTCTTCTCTCGCTGCACATGAGCCATCTTCCTAGAAGCTAGCCTTGTTGACATGACCTCAAACATCAGCTTTCCAAGCAGTGTACTGAACGCGACGAATATTATGGCTATGAGGGTGTATACAGTTAGCATCGCTTATCTCTCCTTAAGAGACGTTTCTGACCTTAACAGCTTTTTGAGATTGCGAAACGTAGCTGGCCTGGAAAAATCTGCCACCTGGACAGACATCTCGTAAACCATCTCAGAGATCTTTCAAAATCCCTCCATTGCGCCACAAACTGGCGTCTTCAATGATTACGAATAAGGGTTTAAAATAGTCTCAGCAGCAAAAAATATAAATAATGTACTTTGAAGTTGTTCATTATACTAAAGACTACGTTGTGCCGACAGCTATAAAAAAGCTATCCAAGCAGAGCTGTACACAATGCCTATAAGGACAAAAAACATAATCAACTAAGCAAGCTCGTGATATAATGGATCAGCATAGAGAGCTTATAGAGCAGAGTATTATGCTGCGGTAAAGAAACATGGATACACATGATCGACGCGTGAAGCGTACACAGAATTTGCTGGCCCGAGCATTGATAGCGCTTACCCTAGAAAAGGGTTACGAGTCGGTAACCATTCGCGACATTACAGAGCAAGCCGATGTAGGGTATGCAACATTCTTCCGTCACTATCATGATAAAGATGCCTTGCTGGAAGATGTGCTTAACGTGGTCTTAGCCGATCTCATAGATCTGCTCCATCCAGCACCAACCGAGGCTGATCCCGCCACTCTGGGAACCTTGATATTTCGCTATGTCCAGGAACATAGCGAGGTTGTACGCGTGGTGCTAAGAAGTCGCTGGTCATCTACCCTTCTCCAACATGCGATTGAGACGGGTATAAGCCACGTTCTGCAGCAGCATCCCCCACGCGAAGGTAGCCCTGTGCCGATTGAGATCGCGGCTTATCATATCGTTACTTCGTCGATTGCTCTGATTCAGTGGTGGCTAGAACATGACATGCCCTATCCGCCCGAGCAGATGGGGACCATTTACAGTGAACTTATAGCTCGCCCCACCAACGCAATAGCCTTCGACTCCTAGATGCTTCGCCTGCCCTATCTTGGCCTGGTGATACCTTTGCAGGTCAGGGAGCTTGCAAGGTAGCCTGCCGTTGAATTGTGTTAATCAGTGCGCGCGCTGCATGTGAAATAGGGCCAAAACGTCGATAGACCAGGGCAAAAATAAACTCCTCGGTGACATCGGTAACCGGTAATAAGGCCAGGCCATCGCCAATCTGCGTAGGTCTTACCAGGGCAGGTAAGGTTAAAGCCACACCGACGCCTTGCCGCACTAACTCCTTGAGACCTTCTACAGATTCGATCTCAATGGTAGGACGCACCTGAAGTCCCCGCTGGGCAAAGATTCGTGTAGTGATCTGTCCCAGGCGAGACGTCCCATCGAGCAGGCAAAGCGCTTCTCCAGCCACCTGTTGCAACGTTACCGAGGCCTGACCTTGCGCTACAAATGGATGCTGCAACGGAACCAACAGTTGGAGCGATTGACGGAATAGCTCGGTGACGATTAAGAGCTCAGATTGCAGCGATGGATCTAATAGCAGGCCAAGCTCCACTACACCTTGTTCAACCCATTTCACCAGTTCGCTCGTATGATTCACGCGCACCTTCAGATGCACATGTGGATATTCTCGATGAAACGAGGCAAAAAAAGGCGGGAGGAATGAGGTCGCTAAGGATTCTACGCACCCGATAAGGACGGTACCGCGGTAGCCGGCACGCAGTTCAGTCAAGAGTTGTTGCCCCTGCTGCAATTGCTCAAGGGCACCTCTCACATATTCGGCAAACTCTTGCCCGGCTGCGGTTAAAATTACGCGCCGCTTTTTGCGCATAAAAAGTTCTACTTCTAATTCGGCTTCTAAGGCGGCTATCTGCCGACTCAAAGCCGACTGAGCGACAAGACATAGCTCGGCAGCTTTGCGAAAATTTTGTGTTTGAGCTGCCGCCAGAAAATAGGTGAGCTGATGAAACTCCATTTACTTTCTCCCTTCTAGTTGATGCTACTACAGCATCAATAATATATCAAATAAGTGTTGGACGCATCAATTGGCTAACAGTATAATGCCCATATGACCTGCTGGTATCGATGCGCATCAAGCCCGGGTTACATCAGTTACCTTCTACCTTCGCAAGAAGTGTAATTTCTGAAAATACTACTAAGGTGGAAGGCAGGCAATATCGCATACCTCCTAATATCATGAGAAAAGAGGGAGCTATGACCCTGGATGAACAATTAGCTGCCTATGTCGTAGGCGCAAAGTACGAGGATCTTTCAGAGCAGGCCCGTGCTGAACTAAAAATTCGTATCCTTGATGCTCTGGGTTGCGCGATAGGAGCGCTTGCCGGCCCTCCTATAAGTAGGTTACGTTTGCAACTCGAAGATTTTGGTGGCAATCCGCTGGCAACGCTTATCGGCGGCGGGAAAACTGCCCCCGATCGCGCTGCTCTCTATAACTCAGCCCTGGTGCGCTATCTCGATTATAACGATAGCTATATCGCTCCTGGCGAGACCTGCCATCCCAGCGATAATCTGGGTTCAGTGCTGGCCGCCTGTGAATATGCCCATAAAAGCGGCAAAGATCTTCTCACAGCTCTTGCCCTTGCCTATCAGGTTCAGTGCCGGCTTTCAGATGTAGCGCCTGTCCGCGCCAGGGGCTTTGACCACACTACTCAGGGAGCCTATGCCGTGGCGGCAGGGGTCTCAAAGGCCCTTGGGCTAGATCAGCAAAAGACCGCCAATGCCATCGCAATAAGCGGCACGGCCTATAATGCCTTACGGGTTACCCGTACTGGCAGGCTCTCCAATTGGAAAGGTCTGGCCTACCCCGATACGGCCTTTGGCGCTACCCATGCGGCCTTCCTGGCCATGCGCGGCATAACCGGTCCTCTCGAAGTATTCGAGGGCAATAAGGGCTTCATGCAGTCCATTTCTGGACCTTTCAAGATTGACTGGGAAAGCGAAGATCTGGAAGCTGTGCGTCGCACAAATGTCAAAAAATACAATGCCGAGTTTCATTCTCAGTCGGCCTTGGAGGGAATTCTAGAGCTGAGAGAAACGCAGCAGCTTTCCGCTGATGCCGTTACACAGATCGAGATCTCCATCTTTGACGTCGCTTACAATATTATCGGCGGCGGTGAAGAGGGCAATAAACACCTGGTACAAACTAAGGAAGAGGCAGATCACAGCTTGCCATATATGGTAGCTGTGGCCTTGCTCGATGGAGAGGTCACGCCAGCGCAATATGCGCATGAGCGAATCGTCAAAGCGGATGTCCAGCAGTTATTGCGGAAGGTAATCATTCGGCCCAATGAAACATTGAGCAAACGCTTCCCCAAAGAGATGCCCTGCCATATCCATGTCTCGCTCAATAATGGTCAGGCGCTCGATCTTGATAAAACTGACTACGAGGGATTCTATAGCCGTCCAATGTCCTGGGAAAAAGCCTGCGCTAAATTTGAACGACTCACGACTCCTTCTCTCAGCGCACAGAAGCGTAACGCCATTATTGATGCCACCGCTGGCTTAGAGGCGCTAGATGTACACGATTTAATGACGCTCTTAGGACTATCTTTGTTAAACGCTTAGCAAGTATGCAGAAGGAGATTTTATACATGAGCCAGAGAGCATTTCCCTTTATCCATTTGAATGAGCGTGAGGGCAAGCCACGTTCGCGCGGTGTCACAGAGATTCGCGGCCCCTACTATACGCCTATGGGTAAGCGCTATCTAGAGGATATTCTCGAAACGATGGGCGAGTATGTCGACTCTTTGAAATTTGCTGGTGGTTCCTTTACGCTGATGCCGCAGCAGTCGCTTAAAGAGATCATTGAGCTTGCCCACCGTCACAACGTTATGGTCTCCACAGGCGGCTTCATTGAACATGTGCTCACGCAGGGCAGCGAGGCAGTTAACAAGTATATCAATGAATGCCGCAACGTCGGCTTCGATATCCTGGAAATCTCTAGCGGCTTTATCACGATCCCGGTAGATGACTGGCTGCGCCTTGTTGAGAAAGTGCAACAAGCAGGAATCAAGGCCAAGCCAGAGGTTGGCATCCAATTTGGGGCCGGCGGCGCTACTACAGCCGAAGAGTTAGAAGCCGAAGGCACACGTGATGTCGAATGGGCCATCGGGCAGGCGAAAAGATTTCTAGATGCTGGCGCCTATATGATCATGATCGAGTCCGAGGGGATTACTGAAAATGTGAAGACCTGGCGCACAGACGCGGTTGCCAAAATTATTGGTTCGCTAGGATTGGAACGAGTAATGTTTGAGGCGGCCGATCCCGAGGTCTTTGCCTGGTACATTAAAAATTATGGCGCCGAGGTGAATATGTTCGTGGATCATAGTCAGATCGTCCAGCTTGAATGTCTACGCTCGGGTCTCTGGGGCACCAAGAGCCTGTGGGGGCGTGTCTTGACCTACAAGGGTTAGTTAGCATGCGGAGAGATAGGGAAACCTGATGTATTTCCTTATCTCTCCATCACCCTTAAGAATATGAGTTATTTAAACAAACATGCAATAAAGACAAGGACTGTTGTCAAAGTCGCAGCCAGCGTGCGAATGGTATGGAAGCGCATCCAGGCCGCGCCTTGACCCTGGTATTCTTTTCTGGCTCGATCAGCCTCGGCTTCAGGCAGCTGATGTGCCTCAAGTTTTGCCAGCTTGTCATTCAAAGGAATATTTCCCGCCGACGTCACCCCGATCACCCCAACAATATAGAGCAAGGCCGCCACAATGAGGAGGGCGAATTGCGGCCGTCCCCAGGCTAAAATTGCAGCTAGAGGTAGGAGAATGGCCGGGCCAAAAAAGCTCAGAAAGAATACGGGATTAAGAATTTTTACATTGATAGCTTGCATAGCGGCAATATGTTCGGAGCCCTTGAGGACATGCAGCGCCGGAATGATCGCCACACTAAAAGCGTAGAGGAGCCCCGCACAAAGACCGGCTAACGTTCCACCGCCCACCAGTACGATATCCACGATTTCCATCTATCTCATCTCTCTTTCACTATTCGGTAGTATTTTACATTTATCTTTCATATTCAACAGGAAATTGAATTTCAGTAATCAGATCGCTACCATCAGCTTCCTGAGGATTTTGCAAGGCGATTTCGCGTGGAACACCGGCAAAGCGGTAGCCGTTCAACTCCGCCCAGATCCCAATCTCAGTGTAACCAGAGTGGATATTCTCAAGAGGACCTTTTACCACATATGTCGCCATCGTAGGAGCAGCAGGCAGCTCACGAAAACGCAATTGCAAGTCCTCATATAAAGGTACAGGCGCATGTGACTTCGCCTCGATGAGATGGCCCATCTCTAGATCCATATCGTGCTCAACAATATTATCGCTATGACACATACAGAAACGCAAGCCATAGTTTCCTTTTTTAGGAAGAGCCAGCATAATTTGATCGAAGATTCCCAATCCAGCCTCAAAGGAGGCGACCAGAGTGCGTACACTTAAGACAGGCTGCGCAGGAACTTGCTTCAGCACCACATTGATGGGCCTGTTAGCCTCCCTATCTCGAATAGCTTGCAGGCGAGATTCGATCCTGCGAATGCGCTGCTGCTCCTCCTTCAATTGCAGCTCAATTTCGGCCTTCTTCAGAAGCAGCATTCCTTGCAGTTCATCTGTAGATACATTATCTTTCAATATTTGCTGGATCTGCTCTAGCGATAACCCCAGATCCTTAAGGGCAAGTATGCGGTTCAAAAGCGTCATCTGTTCCGCACTATAATAGCGATAGCCTGTGAAGCGATCAACGCGTATAGGTTTCAGCAATCCAATCTCGTCATAATAGCGCAATAACCGTTTGGAAACCTGGGCAATTCTTGAAAATTCTCCTACTGTGAACATATTTGCCACCTCCTTAGCTGCGATAACCATAGTATAGATGTTACCGCTACGTAAACCTCAACTAGTTTTATAGCTCTTCCTTATTTTCGTAGCGCAAGCTTCAGTGTTGCACTTGCTTTTCATTCTTTATTAGCGCAAATCATCAGGGTCATAAAAAAACAGAAATGTGTTAACGGTCTACAGAGTCTCGCTAGTAAATTACGCCAGGAGAGGCTATGTTACATCTTTGGAGAAGAGAACAACGTCGAAGCCGCTCTATTGCTCATGTATGATCACCCCTTGCTTCCAGGCAAATATGGCGGCCTGGGTCCGATCTGCCATGTGCAATTTACCAAGAATATTGCTCACGTGCCCTTTCACAGTCTGCTCCGTAATACAAAGCTCCTCAGCAATCAGGGCGTTAGTCTTTCCCTGCGCAATCAGGCGCAGCACTTCCAATTCGCGATTGCTCAGGTCAGTAAACGCATTGGGTATATCCTTGCGCTCGCCTCGTATCTCCTGCACAACACGAGCAGCCACGCGGGGATGCAGAACCGATTCGCCGCGTGTAGCCTTTCTCACAGTTTCCGCAAGATCATCGGCCTGCACATCTTTCAGGATATAAGAAAGTGCGCCAGCCCGAAGAGTGGGAAAAATAAAAGTATCGTCCTGGAAAGAGGTCAACACAACAACCTGCGAATGGGGGCTACATTGCTTGATACGCCGAATCGCCTCTATTCCTCCCATACCAGGCATAGAAAGATCAATGAGCACAACATCTGGAGCAAGCTCTGTGCAGCAATGGACAGCTTCCTCTCCCGAGGCGGCTTCCCCTATCACTACCAGGTCCGCCTCTGTTTCCAGAAATGTGCGTACGCCTTGACGAACAAGGGGATGATCATCAACTAGCAAGATCTGAATCGTTTCCATTCTATTTCAATAGCGTAATTGCTATCCACTCTCTTTCTTGTTCTCTCTATGAGCTATCTCACCAGGCATACTCTTGTCTTCCCAAGGGCGCCTGGTTTCATGAGGCCCTGCTATAGGGAAGCGTCGCAATCACCTCAGTGCCCTTGCCAAGCTGACTCCGAATTTCGAGGGTACCGTCAAAGGGCATCAGGCGCTCTTGCATCGAGCGCAGTCCCAATCCCTTCCCATGAGAAGTTGCAACCTCAAATCCCTTGCCATCATCGTTGATCATAACATAGATCTTGCTATGCTGCTCGCAGATAAGAACCGTGACGGCCCTGGCCTGGCTATGTCGAGCGATATTCGAGAGAGCTTCCTGGACAAATCGATAAAGCGCATCCTCCTGTGAGGGAGCTAGCCTTATCATCACCTCATATTGAAACGCCGCCCTGATACCTGTCTGACAGGCCCAGCGTTCTACCTGTTCTTGCAAAGCCTGGAAAAATGTTTTGTCCTCTAGCTCAGGCGGACGAAGCTCATAGATCAAAGAGTTAAGATCTTTTTGCACCTGCAATATCAGCACCTCCGCCTGCTCCAGATGAGGGAACACACTATCGCATTGCTTCCTCAACAGAGATTTCACTCCTTTAATTTGCATATAGAGCGCAAACATTTGCTGCTTGATGCTATCGTGTAAATCACGCGCTATACGTCCTCTTTCCTGCAAGGTTGCCAATTCCTGGCGCGTTTGTAGCAGATTCTGTAGCTCTCCGGCCATCTGGTTCATATGCTCTGCCAACTGCCCTAGCTCATCGGCAGAGCTATCGTGAACTCGCCGAGAAAAATTCCCCCGGCTCCAGTGCTCTGCTGTCGAAGCCAGGCGTTCGAAGCGTTGCACGAGACGACGAGAGGTGAGATAGCCAGATATAGCACCTACGATCCCTGCAAACAAAGCAAAGATCAAAAAGGGTGGAGTCAAAATAAAGAGGCCAATCCCAAAGCCCAGCCAGGGAATCGCCTGGAGATGTTGAGCTTGTACGACCACCGCCGCCAGCGCCTGATGCTGCCTTCCAACGATAGGAACCATCGCTACCACCTCCTCCCTTTCCTGATTAAGCCTTCCCCCGGTACGATTCTGGTCGCTAAGCAGCGCGCGTAAAACTTCTGCATTCTGCCTTGAAAGTGAAGCGAACACCGTTGTCCCCACAGGACGAGGAGTACTTCCTACAGAAAACAGAATTTTCCCTTGTTTGTCAACAATAGAGGCAGATCCTTCATAAGAAACCAACAAGCTTGACTGTTCAGTATATAGCCGCAGCCACTGTGCAAATGCAGCCTGATCGATTCGATCTTCGCGATCCACCAGGGAAACAACTTTCTGCATGTTATTTTGCAACAACCAGAACAAGATGGACGCCTTGCTAACTTCCATGCCCCGCCAGATCAAGCCCAGTAGCAAGAAGGCAACCAGAAACCAGGACAGCACGCTCACGAAAATATATGAACAGGTTAACTTCCACTGCAGGCGCCAGGGATACAGCAATCTTTTGATCATTATGGCTTCCTTTCTTTAAAGCATTTGTGCTGAGCTTGCCAATTATCCCCCGCGCCAAAGCAAAGAGAGTATGGGAAAAATGGGACATAATAGAGACTTGCCCATCCCTTTTTGTGTGCAGGCAGGCCAAGGGTAACATATATCGCAGAAAAGAGACGCGCAAAAAGTAGTGAATTTTACCCTCCTTAAGTAGGGTCATGGACATAACAAGCTCCATTCGACACCTATGTTCCGCAATAGAGAGTCACAATCTGCCCTGGCCTCCTCCTGCCAGAGCAGAGACAATTCGCATAGCGCCGCGATTTTTCTCTATTTCATGCGCAAAGAGCTCACCTGACCCTCTATTGAGAAGGTTCCGTTACGCCGTCTCCAGAAGATTGCTATGAGCATGGCACCAATGCCCAATAAGAAGACGATAGTCGTAGCAATACTCCCCTCCAGACCAAAGATCCCGCCGGATAGCCACTCAGGCCCAACAAGGCCGAGATGAAATAAGCTTCCACCCTCGGGTGCTCCACCAGCGTTGTTCACCCCATATAAGTTTCCTAATGCCCAGTTCCAGCTCGTATGCCAGGCACACACCCCCCAAAGCGAACCATCAACAAGCCGATAGAGCGCGAGAAAAATCCCGAACAGAACAAGGTTGGCAAAGACAAGCGGCGAGAAACCCTTATTGAGTACATGGGTTCCAGCAAAACACAGAGCTGACAGCAGAACTCCAATCCAGAGGCGAGAACGCAGACTGATTACCGGAAGCAGCCAGCCTCGATACAAAACCTCTTCAGCCGAGGCCTGGATCACCCAGCCAATAACCATCAATAAGCTTCCCCCAAGAGCAGGCAGACCTTCCATTGGACCCTGCACAGCAAGAAAATGTCCGCCCTGCAAAAGCAGGACAATCCCAGCTGCCAGGCTTATCATAAGCAGACCGCTTCCCAGGCCAGCTAGATATCTAGAAAAGATCCCCTGGCGAAAAAAACCCAGTGTCCAGAAAGGGCGTCGTTCAAACCAGGCAAGCCAGCCCCAAACCAAGAGATAGATAAACACAAACATGCTCAATAAGTTGATAATCATAGCAAGGGCTGAAAAGACGGCTGGTTGATGAGTGAATAACGGCTTAATCTCCATCAGGACAGGGGACAAGGGGGCCGATAACAGTTCCGCACATACAATGCTGAGGGCAATAAAGGCAAATGTAAGTATAACAGCTAGTAAAGGGTGCGTTACGCGCTTCCCTGTACGCGCGAAAGGAAATATTGACGCCTGAACATGCCAAGAATTTTTCATAGCTCCTAAAACTTTCTCCTTTTACAAGTAAAAGATATATTAACAGCCCTCAATTCAATAATCTCAATAGCCGCAACTACTTATTTAACATTTTCTTGAAGAACTGTTGGAGCCAAGCATAGCATGCGGGCCGAAGAACATAGATGCCCAGAAAGTAGTGAATTCCGCCCCCCACAAGTAGGGCCACATCAAAGTAAAGCACATCGAGCTAATGACTTTACCAAAGCAATTTTAAATCTGCTCTTGACGCTACGTCAACTTAGATAACATATCGTCACACTTTGTAACATCGCGTCCGAATCTCTACATTTGTTAAGAAGAGGAAGTATATCATATGGCAAATCCATATCACGTAGACCTTCTTCGGCATGGTCAAGAGGAATGGAATATATGGAGGTTACAGAATCCAGAGATTCGCCCTAATCTCAGCTATGCCAACCTGCAGCAGATGGATTTGAGTAAGTACAATCTTGCCAAAACGAATCTTAGCCATACGAATCTCTCGGGAACCGTTCTTATCATGGCCAACCTTAGAGATGCAGATCTTCATAATGCCAATTTAACCCGAGCAGATTTCAGAGGATCTCATCTCAAAAAAGCTAATCTTAGCAACGCGCTTCTACACTGCGCCAACTTTGATACCCTTTCACGCGAAAACAACCTCAGAGATCTAGCGCCGCTAGCTTCTCTAGCCCGGTTGCGTGCCCTTGATCTCAGCGGCTACAAACATCTTAACGATCTTTCCCCCCTCGCCACAATCCCCCAACTCACGATACTCAATCTGACCGGTTGTAAGCGTATAGCCAACCTTGAACCACTCTCAGCGCTATCTCAGCTTACCACGCTGAATCTTACCGGCTGCACCCCGGTACAAGATCTGGCCCCCCTTGCCTCTCTGAGAAGATTAACTACCCTGAACCTTACTGGCTGCAAACACATTACCGATCTGGCCCCTCTGGCTCTCCTTTCTCGTCTGCACGTACTCAACCTTACTGGCTGCAAACACATTACCGATCTGACACCCCTCGCCTTCTTATCCCATCTGGCCACCCTGAATCTTACCGGTTGTCAACAAATTCGCAGTCTTACGCCGGTCGCCAGTATACCTCAGCTTACTATCATAGGCCTCCAGGATAAGATATGGGCAGTAGCCGAAGCTGTCAATAGAACGTGTTTTATCCAGCAAATGAGCACTTCCGAGTCATTTCGTCGTTTCGTCGATTCGTTTTTAGCGGATATAAACTACCAGCGCTGGCACGATGGCTTGGATAGAGAGTCTCTGCAAGAACTCTCTTTACCAGCCCGCAACCTGGCTGAGCACATGCTTCTGCACTGTCTGACCCACACTATGGCTGATAGCCGAACCATAGTAGGGCTGGGCATATTACGTTCATACGCCGCCGCTCCCTATCTCAAGCAGCTCTTATGCTCCACAGGACCTTCTGAAGTGGTAGATATAGCCGTTGCCCTTTGGCAAATTGAGCGCTATCCAGCAGCGCTCTCCACGATTATAGATGTTCTTAAGCATACAAACGACGCCTTTGCACGCATGTATGCGGCTATTGGCCTACAAAACTTTCGCTGTCAACAAACTGCCCAGGCCCTAAAGTACGCGCTTTATGACAAAGATCATCTTGTACGACACCACGCAGCAATGTCATTATTTAAGCTGCATAGCATGCTAAAAGATTTTGCGGATATGCACGATCCACTCTACGCGCTCACCATTGAGGTTATGGCCGAAGATATTGAAAAGCGCCAGCTGGCTGCGGAAAACGTCTGGTCTCTGGTCGGGCACTTATATCTTCCCCACTGCTGAGCAGCAGTGGCTAATTTCTCTGCATCCAAGTGTCGCCTGCCTGGCAGAGATCTGAACAGTTCTGCACTAGCTGATCCTGACCATTTACAGTTAATTGTAGCGATAGTATAGTATTGCTGTATTTTATTGAGGGTTGACACAGCAACAATAAGTGCTGTACAGTTATCATTGCCAGGTTGTTCTACCTACTACAGAAAAGGAGGTTTCTCTCGCCTTCATTTTATCCTCTTTCCTCACGCACCCATCGAGTATTCGTTCTGGCTTGCTGTGGGCCAGCGCTTCAGCTCAATAGGTAAGAGGTCCATTTCCACAAGATGTCACATCTTATCCTTAAGTCCAGATTTGGGAACAAAAACAATTCTTATCTTAAAGGAAGGGTGTGGCAAGTAATTTTTTTATTCCAAGAATTGGAGAGAACTCTATGCAAGGAGAAAAACAACGGGCATCTCTCTTTAGAGATTTCAACACGCGCGTCATTGTGCTTATCCCCATCGCTATAGCCATTAATATTGCGATTGGCCAGATCGTCCTTCTGCTCAAGCTGCCTGTTTATCTTGACTCCATCGGAACCGTTCTCGTTGCTATTGTTGCCGGTCCGCTCGCAGGTGGCCTCACAGGAGCGCTGGCAAATATTATCTGGGGCGCTTTGACAGCTCCCTCTTCCATCCCCTACGCGATCGTGGCCCTGGCCATCGGGGGTGTAGCAGGTATCTTCGCAAACCTGGGCTTTTTCCGCTCATGGTGGAAAGTAATTATCACAGGTATCATTATCTCTCTTGTAGCCGCCTTGCTCTCTGCACCTATTACTGTAGGCTTCTTCGGAGGAGTTACCCCCAACGGTTCTACCCTGGTCACGGCCTATCTGGAAGCTACCGGGAAAAACCTGATTACCTCAGTCTTTACTACGAGCTTCTTAGTGGAGCCTCTTGACAAGATCGTGACCTGCCTGATCGCCTGGGCGATCTTGAGGAGCCTATCAGCTCGTTATATCTCCCGCTTCCCACGGGCGAATAATATCCGTCCCGCCGAAAAGAAGCAAGTTGTGGAAAGTAAGAGCGCATAAGCATGGCTAGCGAGGCACAGCTGGGCCTGTATGTTGCCAGGTCCAGTCAATTACACAATTTGAATCCCTTGACTAAACTGGTGCTCGCTGGCTGTATTATCGTCCTTGATTTCGTATTCCCAAATTATTGGATGTCGACTATCCTGGCAGTGGGGGTTTTACTCCCACTGTGCCTATGGGGTAAGATCGGGGGTCCGGTAATGAGGGTAATGCTACAAGTCATCTTACCGTTAGCGGCATTTCTGTTTATTATTCAGGGCTTGTTTTACCCAGAGGGAAAAACTATACTCTGGCAGCTTGGCTTTCTTTCTGTGAAGAAAGAGGGTATAGAGTTTGCGTATCTGACCTCTGCGCGCCTGGTGACGATGGTTGGGGCCATGCTTCTCGTACTCTGTACAACTCATCCCAGCACATTAATGGCAGATCTTTCCCGCCGGAAAGTTTCTCCAACGCTCACGTACATTGTGATTAGTACGCTACAGCTTATTCCCCAAACCCAGGCTAAAGCGCGTACGATTATCGATGCTCAGCGCGCACGTGGCCTTGCCACCGAGGGAGGCTTCTATTCTCGGATCAAGGCCTTGCTCCCTTTGATTATTCCGCTGATCCTGGGATCTTTACAAGAGACTGAGGAACGCGCTATCGCCCTTGAGGCTCGCGCCTTTAAGGCTCGACGCCCCAAGACCTCGCTGGTCATTGTACCAGACTCGCTACTTCAGCAGCGGGTGCGCATCGGGCTTATGGTTATCACTGTCCTCCTTCTCATTGGAGCATATATATGGCGATAATTGAAGTTGAAGCGGTTACCTATACCTACCCTGGTAGTAGTACACCAAGCTTGCGCGATGTCACATTTAGCGTGGAGCCGGGCGAGTTCGTGGCCTTGATAGGCGCAAATGGGGCTGGTAAATCGACGTTATGCTATGCCTTGACGGGCTTTGTTCCGCATTTTTTTAATGGTGAGATGCAGGGGCAGGTAACGATTGCCGGCATACAGACGCAAAAAGCAGCTTTAGAAGAGATTGTTCCCTTAGCCGGGCTTGTCTTTCAGAACCCGATCACCCAATTAACTGGCAAAGCTACGGTGTGCGAAGAGATTGCCTTTGGGCTTGAGAATCTTGGTGTCCCGCCCGAGGAGATGGAAGAGCGCATTGCTCACGCGCTAGAGTTGGTAGGAGATCGCTCCTGGGCCGATAGGTCGCCTACGGCCCTCTCTGGAGGGCAGCAACAGCGCGTTGCGCTGGCCTGTATGCTCGTAATGAAGCCGCAGGTGTTGGTCCTGGATGAACCCACCTCCTTTCTAGATCCACTAGGCGCTCATGAGGTATTCACAGCTATTCGACAGCTAAGTCGCGAGGGCATGACCATCATTATAGCCGAGCATAATATTGAATGGATTGCGCGTGAAACTGATCGTATTATCGCCCTTGACGAAGGCAAGATCATCCTGGATGGCAAGCCCTCGGAAGTACTTACCTCTCCTCTTTTAGAAGATCTCGGCAGCCAACTGCGCTATACGGCGGCGGCACGCCTGGCTCAAGCGCGAGGATGGTGGCCTGAAACACGTAACCTGCCAGTGACGCTTGAGGAAGCTGAGGCTGGTTTCCGGGCCGGAGGTTTCCATGGACATTAAGGTTGCAAATCTGCATTTTACATATCCCACAGGGGTAGAAGCCTTGCGTGGAATAGAGCTCAAGGTTCCCGCGCAATCACGCGTGGCAATCGTTGGCGCAAATGGATCAGGCAAAACCACCCTGGTCAAGCATTTCAACGGCCTTTTGCGTCCCACCACAGGAACCATCCACATTGGCGATTGGAAAACCAGCGACTATCGCCTTTCACAATTAGCCCGGCGCGTTGGCTATGTCTTCCAGAATCCTGATGAGCAGTTGTTCAAGCCATCTGTGCGTCAGGAGCTTACCTTTGGTCCGACAAACCTTGGCTTTTCGTCCGAGCAGATTCAGGCGCGCGTAGATCAAGCCCTGGAGCTGCTCGAACTCAAGCATCTGGCAGAAGAGCACCCGGCCGATTGTTCATTTCCCTGGCGCAAGCGCATCGCCTTTGCTTCGGTCGTTTCTATGGACACACCTATCATTGTGCTCGATGAACCAACTACTGGCCAGGATGCTCGCTCCGTACGCTTGTTTGGCCATGTCGTGGACACGCTACATCAAGCCGGCAAGACGGTTATCGCGATCAGCCATGATATCGAGTTCGTCGCCGATCACTTCGATCGCGTGGTTGTGATGTATCAGGGCCAGGTCTTGCTCGATGGTACGCCTGCAGAGGTATTCCAGCAAGAAGATTTGTTGGAACGCTCGCTTGTACACCCACCACAGCTGGCCAGGCTGGCTCACCGTCTACAGTTAGGACAGGTAGTAACCAATCCCGAAGATTTTATAGAAGCCCTGGCTAATGAACAAACGGCTCAACGTGGGAAAGACTGATCTTCTCTAGCAGCAGCCAACTTCTCTATGTCCTACGCAGGCGTATTCTAAAATAAGTCCCAACTTAAGTTGGAAAGACTGTGGTAATGGACTTCCTGTTGCCACAGTCAGCTTCAAGCACAACAAGCCTTCTTGCGCATATCTTCTCTTATTCTACATGTTGTGGATAGCCAGGCCCTTAGACGAGATACTCTAACCAACTGAGCAACCGAGCTAGCAGAAAAGCTGGAAGTTGCTTCCCTAAAAGTTACCAGGACGCTGGGATAGTATTTTACGGCTTCAGTAACTCTTGCAGCCGTCTATATAGAGCCTATAGAGCTTGGCGTGCTAGATAGCTCTCTTAAATTACCGTACGCAAGGTTTCCAAGCTGATATTCGCCCCACAAAGCACGACTATTGCCGTCTGACCGGCCAGCTGCTCCTTCTCTTGCAGCAAAGCTGCAACCGCTACGCCAGCAGCTCCCTCAATTAGCATATGGTGATCGGCAATGATCAGGCGCATTGCCTCACGGATAGCCTCCTCGGAGACCTGAGCATAATCATCAACAAGCTGCTGACAAAGGGGAAAAGTTATAGCGCCGGCCTCGATCCCTCCTGCTGTGCCGTCAGATAGGGTAGGCAATGACTCTCTATCGACAATCTGCCCGGCTTGTACCGCTTCAATCATCAGGGGCGAGTTCGCCGGCGAGCAACCCACAACCGCAACTTCCGGCCACACTTGTTTGAGATAGCCGGCAAT
The DNA here is from genome assembly GCF_004208415.1 of Ktedonosporobacter rubrisoli. Taxonomy (GTDB): domain Bacteria; phylum Chloroflexota; class Ktedonobacteria; order Ktedonobacterales; family Ktedonobacteraceae; genus Ktedonosporobacter; species Ktedonosporobacter rubrisoli. The sequence goes on from NZ_CP035758.1 coordinate 3,831,147, forward strand.
TCCAGAAATCAAGCCGCCCCCGCCCAGTGCAACGTAAACCCGATCGGCATGCTCGATTTGCCGCGCTAGCTCTACGGCAATCGTTCCCTGTCCGCCTATCACCTGGGAATCATTATAAGGCGAGATATATAGCATGTTATGGCGTTGCGCATAATCTCGGGCATATTCCTCTGCGAGCAAACAATCCTTGCCAAAGAAACGTACTTCTGCTCCATAGCGCCGAATTGCTTCTACTTTAGCCGAAGAGGCATCTTCAGGCACAAAGATAATTCCCTTGCTTCCTAAAACCTGCAAACCAAAGGCTGCAGCAATACCGTGGTTGCCTGAAGATGCGGCAACCACCCCTTGTGCTCTCTGCTCTGGTGAAAGGGTAAGTAACTTACTTAATGCGCCACGCACCTTGAACGAGCCACTGTGCTGCCAGTTCTCTAACTTCAAATAGACCTTGCCACCAGTCATAATGCTAAGTTGTGGAGAATACTCAAGAGGAGTTTCTCGAATATGTGGGCGAATACGTTGTTCTGCCTGTAGAACCTCTTCAGCTACATTCACAGTACGCTCCTTCTCTAACTGACCGCTTGGGGAAATATTGTGCAATTCTGAGCGCCTGCCGATTTGTTAGCGGCAGGCGAGATTACTCGTGCATGCAAGGGACAATATCAGTTATGTAAATTAAATCATATCCGTCTCAAATACAGCAATAAATGAAGAGGCTGTGTATGATGTACAGCCTCTTCGTCGCCAGATCCCTCTACATTACACCGTGGAACGCTACCTCAGTCACTTATCCTTCGACAAGTGAGAGCGCAGATCTTCTAGCTCTCGCTCCAGCTCTTCTATACGCCTGAGAAGATGCACAATGACTTCTACCCCAGCCAGATTCACGCCCAGATCATGGCGTATACGCCGCATACGGCGCATCTGTTCCAACTCTTCTTCCTCATAGCATCGCTCGCCATCACTCATCTCAACCCCCTCGATCAATCCCAGTCCCTGAAAACGCTGGATCACCTCACAGCTTACATGGGCCAGAGCAGCCGCCTCTTGCTCGCTATAAACAGAAGTAGCACGCCGCCGAATAACTATATACTGCTCATCCATGTTTTTCTCCTCTCGGTTGATCAATCTAGCGCTCGGTATCGAGGGAATCCGCGAAGGCCTCGAAGAGACGGCGCTGCTCAGGACTCAATTGTGCAGGCAAGATAACAGATACTTCAGCATAGAGATCTCCCTGCTGGTCTTTCTGGCCCAGTTGCGGCATGCCCTGACCACGCAGGCGGAACGTCCTGCCATTGGCGGTTCCTTCCGGAATACGCAGCATCAATTGCCGCCCATCAGGCATGGAAACTTTCGCTTCCCCACCAAGCATGGCCGTAACCAGAGGCACATCTATCGTCGTACGCAAGGTCGTGCCCTCACGCTTATAGCGCTGATCGGGTAGCACATGAACCTGTAGATAGAGATCGCCACCTCCCTCCTGGCTATTGCGTGCAGGAATACGAATGCGCGACCCTTCATCTACGCCGGCCGGGATCTTCACTTCCAAGCGCCGGGTCTTGCCATCGGGCTCCATCAACTCTATGCGCCGTGTCGTCCCTTGATAGGCTTCGGCCAAAGTCACCTCGACCTCGGACTCTATATCGCGCCTGGGAACAGCGCGCCGCCTTGCCTGTCCCGTTGTATATGTACGCCCTTCCATATCAGGAGAAGCACCACCAAAGAACGTCTCAAAGAAATTCGAGAATGGAGACTGTCCACCGAAGAGATCGCGCAGATCTTCCTCAGTCATCGTACGATATTGATAGTTGCCACTTCCATAGCCACCTCCGGCCTGACCAGCAGCTCCGGGCCATTCTCCATAACGCTGATAGTATTGGCTTAATTCATCATATTTTTTGCGCTTTTCCGGATCAGAGAGGACTTCATTTGCTTCATTTATTTCTTTGAATTTCTCTTCAGCTGCCTTATCGCCAGGATTAACGTCTGGGTGATACTTACGAGCTAGCTTACGATAGGCTCGCTGTACATCCTTCTGACTCGCGGTTTTATCTACACCTAAAACTGCATAATAATCTTTATACTCAACGGCCATCAATGCCTTTCCTTCCTGCCCATTTTTTAGTCAGCCAAATATACACAGGCACCACGGGCACATCCCTGGCCCGTGATGCTTGCCTCAATGCAGGTTAGACTTCGCGGAACTCGCCCTCAACAGTTCCAGGCTCGTTTTGAGATGTAGAACCAGAGGGGCCAGTGCCCGCACCTTCTTGACGATATACTTCCTGGCCGATACGTTGCATAGCCTGCTCTAGCTCATCGGCAGCACTACGTATACGCTCAGCATCGCTACTTGACGAGGCATCGCGTACTGCCTTGATCTTTCCCTCAATTTCAGAGCGCAATTCAGTTGAGATCTTATCACCAACATCTTTTAGCGTGCGCTCAGCCTGATAGGCCAGGCTATCAGCCCGGTTGCGTGCCTCTATTTCCTCTCTCTTGCGTCGATCTTCCTGGGCATACTGCTCAGCATCGCGCACCATTCGATCGATCTCGCCTTGCGAGAGTCCACTTGAGGCTGTGATAGTAATTTTTTGCTCGCGCCCGGTCGCCTTATCGCGGGCCGCAACGTTGAGAATACCGTTAGCATCTATATCAAACGTTACCTCGACCTGTGGTATTCCCCGCGGCGCCGGCGCAATTCCTTCCAGACGGAAATGCCCCAGACTCTTGTTATCGCGCGCCATCTCGCGCTCACCCTGCAGCACATGAATCTCGACAGCCGGCTGATTATCTTCAGCTGTACTGAAGAGCTCGCTCTTACGCGTCGGGATCGTCGTATTGCGCTCAATCAGCCTGGTCATTACCCCGCCCAGGGTCTCCACACCAAGAGAAAGCGGAGTCACATCGAGCAGGAGCACATCCTTGACCTCGCCTTTGAGCACACCAGCCTGGATAGCAGCGCCGATAGCCACCACTTCATCCGGATTGACGCCCTTGTGCGGCTCTTTACCAAAGATCTTGCGGACCAGTTCCATGACCGCAGGCATTCGCGTCTGCCCACCAACCAGTACCACCTGATTTATCTCATTAGCTTGTACACCAGCATCTTGTAGAGCTTTCATGACCGGTTCGCGCGTTCGCTCAATCAAACTGCCTACCAATTGCTCTAACTTAGCACGTGTAAGCGTCATTACCAGGTGCTTCGGTCCACTGGCATCAGCAGTAATAAAGGGCAGGTTGATCTCGGTTTGTAAGGACGACGAGAGCTCTATCTTCGCTTTCTCGGCGGCTTCCTTTAACCGTTGTAAGGCCATACGATCGTTACGCAGGTCAATCCCTTGCTCCTTGCGAAACTCATCGGCCAGCCAATCAATCACACGCTGGTCGAAATCATCCCCACCCAGATGCGTGTCGCCGTTGGTAGCTTTTACCTCAAAGACACCCTCACCTAATTGCAGGATCGAGATATCAAAAGTTCCTCCGCCCAGATCGTAGACGGCTATCGTCTCATCACCCTTGGCCTTTTCGAGCCCATAGGCCAGCGAGGCCGCCGTGGGCTCATTGATGATACGCAAGACCTCAAGTCCAGCTATCTTGCCAGCATCCTTTGTCGCCTGGCGCTGAGTATCATTAAAGTACGCTGGTACAGTGATTACGGCCTGGGTAATGCGCTCACCCAGTTTGGCTTCTGCATCAGTTCGTAGCTTTTGCAGAATCATCGCCGAAACCTCTGGAGGGCTATACTCTTTCCCAGACATGACCACACGCACATCTCCATTAGAGGCTCGCGCGATCTTGTAAGGAACGCTTTTCAGCGTGCGCTGCACCTCAGGATCATCATATTTACGACCCATAAGGCGCTTTATCGAAAAGATGGTATTTTCAGGATTAGTTACGGCCTGCCGTTTGGCTACCTGACCCACCAGGCGCTCACCGCTCTTGGTAATCGCTACAACAGATGGGGTAAGCCGCGATCCTTCACCGTTCTCTAATACTGTAGGCTCGCCAGCTTCTATAACCGCAACGACAGAGTTCGTTGTCCCTAAATCAATACCGATAACCTTTGCCATACCTGATCTCCTTCTCGTCCCAATAGGGAATTCTCAGCCCTACCAAGCCCCTTGCATCTCTCTTTACTTTTGACGCCCTCTACAATTTTGCCTTTCATCCGCTGTGCTCCTGCTGCTATAAGCAACACGCGCCTACATCCCAGTTTGTTCCAATTCGCTCTCCTGTCCCTGTACAAGCCAGCACACGCGCGGACGAACTTATCATCTATCTTGCAAGAGGGGCCCAGACAAGGGCTAAATATCAACTTAATTTTTCTAGCCTCCCATGCAGGATTTCTCCATACCCTTCCTTCGCCTTTCTGCAAGGCTTGCTCTTATTCATCAGGTAGGAGCCATATTTATCTCTCTACTTTAATCTAACATATAATATGGCTTTTATATTCCTTATAATATCTATATTATCTTACAATTTTTGTCAAGTCAGATAGTCAAAGAAGTTCCATAATTTTTCTTTTTTGTTAAGGATAGCGCACCATGAAAAAAGGAGAGCTTCTTCGAGCTGAAGCAGGTAGGGTTAAATAGCCCAGCTCATTAAGGTTCACTTTTTATAAAAACAGAGGTAAAAGGGAAGCGCTAAGCAAGAAACGCTCCCTTTACAAGCCCGATGAACGCTTAGGCTCGCCCTCGTCAGGATGCGGTTGAGTACTGCGTATCTGACGAGTTTCCAGTTGTAGGATCTGGACCTGTTGGCGTAATTGAAGGATATAGCGTATCCCTACGGAATTCACTCCTTGCTCAGCAAGCTCAGCAACCTCATGCAGAATTGCGACATCGTGATCGGAGTAGAGCCGATTTTTGCCATCTTGACGAGCAGGCTCGACAAGACCCGCCTCTTCATAGCGACGCAACATCTGGGGAGGCATACCAACGAGTTTTGAGACGATACCTATAGAATATTTGGGCAAAAGCCTCTGCTCAGCGTTGGTTAAAGGCCGCAATGATCTGGCATGTCGTTTCATAAATTATTTCTTCCTTCTTCCCCAATTAAAAGGTGCTGTAAGGCGTTGCCACCCTATTAATGCGAGGCAGCTTAGATGGATCTATACAGAACACTTTGTATATTAGCAGCAACCTGGCAAGCTTTACAATAGAAATAGCGAAAGTTGTAAGTTTCCTGTTAGTTCTCCGCCAAAAACCTATACCGAGCTACTAAATTTTCCTCTCATATCATAACCTTTAAATTTACTGTCTATGTATCATCCTAATCGTATATTACCTTACAATTTTTGTCAAGCAACATTGACAAAAATCAAATATTCATATATAAATTTTTGGTGGGGAAGATCTCGTCGTCGTAAATGGCGAGCTTTCTTCTCTCGCACCGACAATATACCAGGCGAAGCACTATGCTGTCTCGCGCATACCCACATAATAAGCATCTCAACGTGAGGTGCTACACATCAGACAGGAGGAAGCCATGTTTGACGAGCAAATTCTGGTAGAGCCGGATGCCGCTATAGCGCCGGATACAGATAACGATCCTACCAGGTGCTATGTCTGTGGAGAAAAAGCTACAGCAGTCTGTGGTCGCTGTAAGCTGGCGGTCTGTGAAGAGCACCAACAGAAAGAGCGGGAGCCGGTAACAAAAATCAGTATGATCTTATGTGATGAGTGCGCCGATTATTACGATGGTCTTGTCAGGCCAGACTAGCTTCATGCAAAGGCTAATCATACAGATATAGTTTTCGCAACCGTTTAAGGCGTAGGCATGGTTGGAGGGTCTGTGCTCTATCGTGTGTCGCACAGGCCCTTAACCATAAACTCTTTCTCTATTTTCTTGTATTTTCCACTTGCCAGCTTTACGATTTTTCATTATACTGTAGAAGAATAGCTCTTGAGGTAAATCTGTCTCAAAGCTCCCACTTTATCCTACATCGGGACAAAAGAAAGCTATGTTACACCAATTAGACAACGCGTGGCGCGTAGAAACATCTCAGAAAAACGGCTGATCGCTGCTTACAGTTTTTTGCGTCGTTTGTAAGCAGCGGGACTGACGCAACACCCTCTCTGGCCAGGTTTGGTAATCCTCTCCCAGGCCATAGGTTTAGTGTGCCTCCCGCTCTATCCTGATCCCTACAACCCAGGAGCGCCATACTATGCCTATGACAAATTATCTTCAGTTTCAACTCACTGCGTCAGTTTTCCGATGCAAGCCAGTACAACGCGTGTACAGACGCTTACAAATCACCCCTTCATTTAACGTGCATTTTGTGGCCTTGCTTTACTATGCCAGGGCTGCAATGTTTGCGTTCACCTGCTAATAATTTCCAGTTACCGCATATAGAAAGGATCATGTTATATGCGCAAGGAACTTCATGAGGAAAATCGTCTCTCCTGGAACGAGGCCACAAAAGCTCACAACAGCCATAAAGGCGATCAGGCGGCTTTCTTTCGCCAGGGTGGAAGCACTCTTTTTGAGGAGGAAAAGCTTCTTCTCGGTGACGTCAAAGGCCGCTCGGTGCTGCATCTACAATGTAATGCTGGGCAAGATACACTGAGTATCGCCCAGTTAGGCGCCCATGTTACAGGTGTTGACATCAGCGATACGGCCATAGAATTTGCTCGCCGGCTCTCCGCTGAATCGGGCATCCCAGCCACCTTTCAGCGCATGGATGTCTATGATTGGTTCGTTGAGGCTAACAGGCAAAGTTTGAGGTTCGATGTTGTATTCTGTTCGTATGGGGCTATCTGTTGGCTCTCAGATCTCAAGGCCTGGGCTACAGGTATCGAAGCTTTGCTTAAGCCGGGTGGACGCTTCGTAATAGTTGATTTTCATCCGGTTGCGATGATGTTTGATGAGAAGCTCAAACGCGCTTATCCCTACTTTAGCAACGGAAATGCTCTAACCTGGGAGCAAGGCATTTCCGACTATGTAGCATTTAGCGAAATACGTTTGCCCGGCACAACCTACCTCGAAGGTGTCAAGGACTTCAAAAATCCTTACCATTCGCATGAATTTCAGTGGGGAACCGCTGAAATCATCACAGCCCTTCTGGAGGCCAACCTTGCTTTAACCTCTTTCAAAGAGTATCCCTACGCTAGCCAGTTCAAGCCTTATGAGTCGATGCAGCGTATAGGCGATCGCTGGCTCCTGCCAGATAACGAGCCCAATATCCCGCTCATGTATTCTATTACGGCAGCAAAGCCCAGCTAGCTCATCAAAGGAACAGGTCAGTTTGCTGACCTGTTCCCTATTCACTATCCCGCATACAAGATCAATCCATGTGGCACTATTCCATTTCGTCTACCCACCAGCTAAGAGGCTCGTCGGGATTATATATCGTTAGCATAACATCTGGGAAGTAACTCGCGTCAGTACAAGCCAAATGCCAGGCATATATTTCAAGAACGTTCAGTGTTTATCTTCTCATCGCTACAGATCTATTTGGCTCGCTGCATATACTTTTCATTAGGAGGAGATTTTATAGTGGTAGCTACTCTTCGGGCATTTATGGCTATATGAAACTCTCCTTCCTCCTCTCTGGAAAGTAGAGAGGCTTTGATGAGCTTACCATGGTTGCTGGATTCAGCGTTGAATCGGCATAGGAAAGGTAGGGAAGTGGTGGTATACAACGATAATCCGTACGGAGCCACTATAGGCGTGCAAGACTCCTCTCCAACGTTTTACCTCAAGCCGCAGGCCATCGAAGATATGCGCACTCTGGGCATGACATGGCTTCGCTTCCAAGTTCCCTGGTCTTCTATCGAAATCACACAAGGAGATTACAGCGATACCGGAGCTAATTGGAATATATGGGACGATGCTATCAGGCGTTGTAATGCCGCTGGGATCAACCTATGCCTGACGATCAGGCACGCTCCTGCGTTCTGGCTTACCCAATCCTGTTCCCAAGGAGCCACATTACCAGATCCACAAGGTACTGCCAATTTCGCCTCTGCTATCGCCCAAAGATATGATGGCAAGCATGGGCATGGCCAGATTCAGGCGCTGGAAATAGGCAACGAAGATTATGATCAAAACTTTAGTGGAAACGGGATGCAATGCAGAGATCCCAAATGGCTGGCCAACGTGATGCGCAACGTTTATCCGGCGCTTAAAAACAAGCGGTCCGACCTGCTCGTCATTATGGGTGCAATCCTACAGCGCAACGCCAAACATATTCGCTACTTTATGGATGGAATGTGGGAACAGGCTGCAGGATACTTCGATATCGCCAACTTCCACTTCTATACCTGCATACCCGGCAACGGTCACTTTGATCCTTCAGATGACTCGGTATCCAATGTACCCTCATTCCCCCATTATATCGATATTCTCCGCCAATCGCATGCCGCCCATGGTCGGGCCAACTTTCCAACCTGGCTCACGGAGTTTGGCTTCGCCATCAATACAAATTACGGACGGCATTATCCAAAGTGCGTTACCGATCAAAATACCCAATGGAACTACATTCACTACTGTCTTGATCAAGTTAGAGCAAGCGGCTTCATCCAAAAAGCCTTTCTCTATACGCTCAAATATGATAGGACAACGCCAGAGCACGGTGCAGGCACCTCAGATGGCATGAGCATCTACCAGGGTATACCTGGTGATAACGGTTTCCAAACGGTAGCTTATCGCCAACTTAAAGGCTATATCGCCAAGTTTTCCCAGTGGAGACTAGCCAATATTACCTTACCTTGCCCGCTACCGCTCAAGACAAGGGATAAGAGCCTGTAGAGCTACCATCGCCTGCCGCGCGACAAGATATTGAGGCTCAGGAATGTTCTTTGCCTAACCGTTTTCCTTGACGTGCTGGCTATACATATGTACAGCAGGCACGTTCTACAAAGGCCACAAGGGCCTTATCTGGTCCGAACAAGCCCCGAAAACGTGGGAAAGAGTTCACATCCACGATGACAGGTCCTTGCGGCGTGTTTATGAAATCAACTACATAGACCTGCAAGCCAAATATACGACCTGCCTCCAGAGCCAGACTTTTGCACTTTTCGTCTATCTCGTCAGGCATCAGTTGAAACTCATCTGGCATCCCCTCGTTTATAGGACTCCGGCGCTTAGCAGCAAATATCTGCTCCCCTATGACCCATAGTTTGGTATCCCAGCCATCGTTAGGCAAGCATTCCTGCAGCACAACCGGCTTCTTCCCCCAATACATGGCCAGACAGCGCAGCTGTGCAGCATCATTTACTTTATCTACCATTGTCCCTTCATACGCATACCGGGCCTTCACCACAAGTGGAAATGGCAGTGTTGTAAGTAAATCTTCATGAATATCGCGCGCCAGGCTATCCAGATACCAGGTGCGTGGATAAGGCAATCCGGCATTCAGCAGAGTTGTGGACATTACATTGCGATCTTGACACGCCCTGGTCGCCTGCCAGCTATTCACTACATGCGCACCCCGCTCTTCTAACTGGCGCGCAGCTTCCAGGCCAACCGGAGAATGACTTTTTAAAAGATAGAGATCAGCCAGCGGTCCTTCTATTAATGCTGAGCTGTAAGCCTCGGCCAGAGATGTCATATACGCGATATCAATTTTATGCGTCTTCTCTAGTAAGCGCATCACATCTTTCATCATAGGGGAGGAAACTTTTGCCATATCATCAGTAATAATACAAATATTCATGGGTGCTCCTTAGGAAAGAAAAGCATAAGCAAGAACAAATAACATAAGTTCATAGGAGAGATGCTACGCCATTACTGGAAGTAACATCTCAAGACATAGAAGCAAAAGATATGTCCTATTAAAGAGTCTACCAGTGCCGCTGCTCCTCAGGAACCGCAAATATATGGAACAAGAAGGAGGTAAAAATACTGATTCATCGTGCCAAATTACCGATCAGTATATAGAAGAAAATGCCTAAGCTAACCGGTAGCAGCTAAGATCTACAATTCTTTACACTTGTACTCTACCTATATTATTGCTACAGATTACGCACACTGATGCAACAGTCAAAATTGTATTAGAAAGCGAGAGAAGCCATGTCCCAGGCTCAGCGATTATTAGCAAAAACTGCTAGTCTCAGGCCGCGTTGGAGACGCATGCTCTGGAGAACTGGTTGTCTCATATTCTTACTCCAATGTCTGGTTGCCATGCTCTTGCTCATTATCGCCTCGCTAGGCAGACGGCACAAACACGATACGCGCTTTCCCTACCGCTCTCTTGAAGAAATCCAGGTTGGCGCAAACAGGCTGCAGCTCTATGCCTACGGGGAAGATCTCTACAAGGCTATGTTTGAGGCTATTGACAATGCAAGCGACTATATCTATCTCGAATCTTATATCTGGAAGGGCGATGAGCTTGGCAAGGAATTTCAGCGTCGCTTAGCCCAAAAAGCTGCAGAGGGTGTAAAGGTATATGTCATATTTGACAGGTTTGGCAATCTTGTGGTACCTCGCACCTTTAAATCAGGCTTTGACCCAGCTATCCATGTTCTGGAATACCGCGCCATCCGGCGCCCCTGGCAAATATTTGATCTACGCCACTATGCTCTCGATCATCGCAAACTTCTTGTTGTCGATGACACTATAAGTTTCATAGGCGGCTATAATATTGGCGAACTTTATGCGAAAGAATGGCGCGATACGCATTTGCGCCTGCGTGGAGCAATCGCCACTGAGTTCTCTCAATCGTTTATCGACTTCTGGAATCGTTTCTGTCCTGAAAAGGAGCAGATCAGAGAGTACCATCGCCGCCACTTTAACCCGCGCATTCGCCTTAGCCAGAATGAGGCTATGCGTCTAACGTTCCCTATCCGGGATATGTATATCGTCGCCATCGATAAAGCCGCTGAAAGCATCTTACTCACTACAGCTTACTTTATACCTGATCACATCCTGCTGGACGCCCTCAAGAATGCAGCAAGGCGCGGCGTAGATGTCCGCATACTTGTCCCCTGGAATTCAAATCATATTTTAGCTGATTGGATCTCTCGCAGTTACTTTGCTGGGTGTCTACAAGCTGGCATTCACATCCTTGGTTATCGCCACACAATGCTCCATGCGAAAACGTGCACCATCGATGAGCAGTGGTCAACGGTAGGCACCGCGAACTTAGATCGTCTGAGCTTGCTAGGAAACTATGAAATCAATGTTGAGATTTATAGTAAAGACTTCGCTCAGCAAATGCAAGCCCTCTTCGCCTGCGATAGTAGCGAGGTATTTGAACTGAATGCCGAGGATTGGCAAAGGCGAGCATGGTATATCAAGCTTAGCGAGCATCTACTTTCTCCCTGGCGCTTTATGATGTAGCCTGAAGTGCTAAAGATAGCTGTCACGATTCTATACATATCACTTTCTACAATACCCCTACCTGCTCAGGCTATACCTATGAATAAGCGCATTTGCTATCACTATGGCGATGGCCACAACAGGCAGCCATACCACGATAACCAGCGAGTGTACGCCAAGAACGCCGGTAGCTATCGCGCTCAGAGCATAAACAATCCAGACCGCGGCCTGAATGCCAAGAACGCGCAAAGAGTGCTGAACATACGGCTCCGGTGCCCTGGTTATACCTCTTCTCCCTACAGCAAACCAGCCAGGATGCGTAACATGCAACCAGTTCACAAGTCCGGTTACCAGGGTGGTCAGCGTCCCAGTGATATAAGTGGTCGCGACTCCTGAGATCCTCAAACGATGTATAGTGACACTTTGTATGCCCATCGCTAATCCAGAGAGCAAAATCAGTGCATAAGTAATTACAGGGATTGCCTCCGCGCCAATGAAGTACCACATTACGGCAAAAGCTGCAAGGATAACGCCTTCTAGCAGCATTGAGCCGGTCATTGGTCCATTCCAAAGCGTGTGTTCTTGATCTCTCTCGGTAATAATCGCTCCAACCAACGCGCCAAGAACAAAACCGATCAAGGCCATAAACGAACGAATCTCGGCCGGCGCCTGTCCTCGCCCAAGAGCTAATCCGAGCAGGACAGTATTGCCGGTCATATTCGCCGTAAAGACATGGCCGAGCCCCAGATAGCTGATACTATCTGTACTACCAGCAACTACTGAAAATAAAAGGATCGTACCATCTCGCCCAATGGAGGGAAAAATGATTTTTGAGCCCGGCTGCTGCTCAGCTGACAACTCATGCTCCTTATCTATCAGGAAAAGTTATCCTTTTCCCCGCTCTGGCAACGATTCACTCTGCTCTTCTACAGTCTACACCAAGGCCAGACTACCTATATCTCATACTATAGGGAGTCTGCCACTTTGCATCAAACTCATGTGGTTTCGTTGGTTGGCCACTGATCTCTTAACTTGTGAGTTTTCCAATTCTCCCAAACGGGACGGTGAAGGGCTACATCGCAAGCAAGCGAGCATGCAAAAGCTTTTTTCAATTTGTCGTGCCAGATGTCGTTAAAGGTATCCAAGCCACGGCAGCCAGAAACCATCAAGTAGGGAAAGTTTCTTCAGCCGTGATGCAAGGTTTTTATGAAATAAGATACTCACAGTAAAAACTTACATATCTCTGGCATTGACAATAGCTGCTCCCATAGCTATACTCTCAAAAAGGATACAGACAGCGTTTTTTCACGAGGGGGCTCGCAAAACAGGCGAGCATAATAGGGAAGGCGGTGCAAATCCGCCGCAGTCGCGCTACTGTAACTGGTAAGTCATTCATCCTCTAGAATAGCCTCTATGCTATGGTCACTATTCTTAAGGCAAAAGAAAAGGATGGGAAGGCCCGATGAATGGCGTTTGTAACCAGAAGCCAGGAGACCGACCTCGTGCAACATGCTTACACTCCTTCGCGTCAAAGGGGTGGGCTCAAGAGCATCAAGGCATTTTCTTGTCTTTCTGCCTCCAGGTCCTCCCCACACGTGCAAAGTAGTTAACGTATCTCTCTTTAGACAACCGCTAACCATTGAGAGGCTATATCTATAGTCTCTATCTCGGCTCTCATAGAGCAGGAGACACAGCCATGTCACTGCCAAGGATCGTTATTGCAGGCCCGGCCAGCGGAGTTGGCAAAACAACAATTGCCTCAGCATTTATCGCCGATCTCCTATCTCAAGGTCTTAAAGTTCAGCCCTTTAAGGTCGGCCCCGATTACATTGATCCAGCCCATCTCGCTACTACAGCAGCACAGGCTTGCTATAATCTTGATACCTGGATGATGCCTCCCGCACGCATGCTCAGCATATTTCAGCGCCATGCTTCCAGGGCAGACATTGCCGTTATCGAAGGAGTGATGGGCCTCTACGATGGGGCACGCAGTACTGATGAGCAGGGAAGCACTGCCGAGATCGCCAAACTTTTACGCGCTCCCGTTATCCTGGTCATCGATGCAGGAGCTATGGCCCGTAGCGCTGCCGCCCTCGTTCTCGGCTTCCAGAAGCTTGATCCTGGCGTTCATCTGATTGGGGTTATTGCTAATCGCGTCGGCGGGGCTGGCCATGCTCGCCTGTTACAAGAAGCCATAGAGGCTGAAACTGGCATTCCGCTGCTAGGCTATCTTAGCCGCGCTCGTGCCCCATTTATTCCTGAAAGGCATCTTGGGCTTATCCCGGCAGCTGAACACAGCCTTAGCTCCGCACAACTGGCAGCGCTGACCGAACAATTTCGGCAGACTTGCGATAGCCAGCGCATCCTACAGCTTGCGCTCAAGGCCCCGGAGCTGCTTCAGCCAGAAGAAAATGCAGCTGAGGGAATCGAGGCTTTATCAGGGCCTCCGATACGCATCGCCCTGGCCCAGGATGAGGCCTTCAATTTTTATTATCCCGATACGCTCGACCTACTTCGCGACAACGGGGCCGAACTTATTCCCTTCAGCCCGCTTCATGACCAAGAACTTCCAGAGGGAATTGCCGGCATATATATCGGAGGCGGTTTCCCTGAAGTACATGCCAGAGCGCTAGCCGCCAACATCAGGCTTCGCACAGCCCTGGCTTCCCTGCTCGCGCACAACATTCCCTGCTACGCCGAATGCGGAGGTCTCATGTATCTCTGCCAATCTATTCATACCGCCTCGGGAGAGGTATTCCCGATGGTAGGAGCGCTGGATAGACAAAGCCTCATGAGCCAGACAACAGGAAAACTTACCCTTGGCTATCGTGAGGCCCGCGCTCTCCGTGATACCTTGCTCATGCGTAAAGGAGAAGTGATCAGGGGGCATGAATTTCATTATTCCGTCCTGGAACGATCGGCTACTCAGGAAGAGGCGGCCTACACATTTACCGGGCACGAGCAGGTAGAGGGATTTGCGCGCGGCAATCTCCTGGCAAGCTATGTGCATCTTTCGTTTAGTAGCTTTCCTTATGCCGCCCAACGCTTTGTCACAGCAGCGCGGAGCTGGCTTGCCAGCAATTTCTCGCCCCCATTACCCGCTAACGATCAAACCCATCGATAAGCAGAAAGGATTTAACAATGTCAGAGAACGAACTATCCCATCCACAGGACGAAAGCCAGGAAACGTTGCAGGCGTCAGCAGGCCAGGCAGAGGAGTTCGACCCCGAGGAAGATAAGAATCTAACTGAGGAAGAGCGGATACTCTGTCAGCGCGTAAGCCACGAGAAACGTCGTCAACGCGCTAAAACGGCGATTAAAAAAGGCGTGCTCATTGTCAATACAGGCAAGGGCAAGGGGAAAACTACAGCCGCGCTAGGCCTGCTGGTGCGCGCCTGGGGACAGGGGCTCCGCGTATGTATGCTCCAATTCATTAAAGCGCAGACGGGTAACTGGGGTGAAGAGAAGGCGGCGCGCAAGATTGGGCTTGAAGTCATACCGTTGGGCAGTGGCTTCACCTGGCTTTCTAAAGATCTCGAAAAAGACAAAGCGCTTGCCCGTCAGGGCTGGGAGCAGTGCAGCCAGAAGATTCTCTCCGGCAATTACGATCTGATCGTGCTCGATGAAATGACCTATATTCTCAAGTACGGCTGGATTACCTGGGAAGAAGTGCGCGCTACCCTGGATCAGCGCCCGGCAGGCATGCATCTGATTATAACTGGGCGCTACGCCCCTCCCGAATTGCTTGAATATGCGGATACGGTCTCAGAGGTTGTAGAGGTCAAGCATCACTATCACGCGGGAGTCAAGGCCCAGAAAGGGATCGAATTCTGATAGCCGCGCAAAAGACTGCATATATGTAACCTTCATCCCAGCAGATTCGTGCCATCTCTACACTATTGCAGCATATTCTCTGTGGTCTGGGAAAACTCTATCTTTCAGTTTGCAAGAGAATGTAACGCAGCAACATCACGGTTGAGCATAGAAAGAGGTAAAAGCATGGATCTCGCAGGAAAAGTTGCCCTTGTTACAGGAGCAGGTTCCGGTATCGGCAAAGCAACGGCGCTGCTCCTGGCAAAGCAAGGGGCTCGCGTTGCGGCACTCAGCCATACGGCTGAGGAGGTGGAGCAAACTGCCAGAGATATTCAGAAGAATGGCGGAGAGGCTATTGCTTCTGTTGCCGATACCGGCAATAGTGCTCAGATGCAGCGGGCAGTCCAGCAGGTACTGGGCCGCTGGAATCGCCTCGATATCGTCTTCGCCAACGCCGGTATTAATGGTGTCTGGGCTCCTATCGAGGAACTTGGTGTTGACGAATGGAACCGTACCATCAACACGAATCTCACTGGTACTTTCCTGACCATCAAATATGCAGTGCCACATCTTAAGCAGCATGGCGGCAATATCGTCATCACTTCATCCGAGAATGGGACGCGCGTCTTTAGCAACACAGGAGCTACCGCGTACTCGGCGACCAAGGCGGCACAGGTAGCAATGACCAAAATGCTCGCCGTCGAGTTGGGGCCGCACAATATTCGCGTGAATGTTATCTGTCCTGGCAAGGTCGAAACAGAGATACAGGAAAACACGCAGCCACGCAATGTGCAGCAGGTAAAATATCCTGTCCACTACCCCAGGGGGCCAATTCCTCTCGGTGACGGCAAGCCGGCTACAGCTGAGCAGGTTGCCCAACTTGTAAGTTTCCTGGTTTCGGACGCCGCCAGCCATATCACCGGAACGGAAGTCTGGATTGATGGCGCCCAATCGCTCGTCGAGGGCTAAGCGGATAAGGGCAGGAGGAACTTGCGGTACAATCCTGCCCGGCTCTGCTGCTTAAAAAACCGGCTCCTTTCTCTTAAGAATGCTGAAGTACCTCTGCGCAATCTCCACCGGTATAAATCCCTACGTGCCCAGAAATAGCGTTGCTATACAGGCTTGCGCGCTCGTAGATGGACACCGTTTGCAACAACGACATGACTTGTTATAATAGAGAGCATATATCCACAGGAAAGTTGGATTCGTCTTCCTTGAAACACAAAAATAGATGAGTAAGCCAGGCATATCTGCTTGCCAGCGCCGATCAGGGCACCGCTGGCGGAATTGAGCGAGAAAGCCAGAAGATATTGCTTTAGAGCATCCACACAATGAGGCCGAAGACAGCGCAGTCACACAATCCTCCTGAGTAAATATCATATCGCTTCCCCATCCTCACAGAAGAGCAGGAGGCCGAGATGTTGTAGTTATATGACTCATCCATTACATAATGCGCTATGCCAACTCTCACAGAAAGCAAAAGGAGCACGCTCATGGGTTTCAATTTAAGGAATAGGCACTTTCTCAAGCTCGAAGACTTCACGCCAGAAGAAATCAGGCTTCTGCTCTCTCTGGCCGCTGAATTCAAGGCTGCTAAGTATGCAGGATCAGAGGTCCAACGGCTAAAGAGCAAACAAATAGTCCTGATCTTCGAGCAGGATTCGACGCGCACCCGCTGTAGCTTTGAAGTTGCAGCCTTCGATCAAGGCGCCCATGTTACCTATATTGGTTCTGCCGGCTCCCATATGGGTTACAAAGAATCTTTAAAGGATACTGCGCGCGTGCTGGGTCGCATGTATGATGGCATTGCTTACCGTGGCTCGTCCCAGGCCCATGTGGAGACGCTGGCGCGCTATGCAGGTGTGCCCGTGTGGAATGGCATGACGAATGAAGCTCATCCTACCCAAATCCTGGCGGATCTGCTGACTATGCAGGAGCATACCCATAGAGCGTTAGAGACAATTTCTTTTTGCTTTTTGGGGGATGTGGGCTTCAATATGGGAAATTCGCTCATGCTTGGAGCTGCGAAGATGGGCATGGATATTCGCCTGGCTGGACCAGGGCAATGCTGGCCCGCTAGCCATTATGTTGAGCTCGCGCAGGCTATCGCCCAGCAAACAGGAGCGCGCATCACGCTCACCGAAGATCCCGAGGAGGCTGTACGAGGCTGCGATTTTCTCTATACAGATGTCTGGGTCTCAATGGGCAACCCATTAGAGCTCTGGGAGGAACGCATTAAGCTCATGCTTCCCTATCAGGTCAATTCCAAACTTATGGCCTTGACGCATAATCCTCATACGAAATTCATGCATTGCCTGCCAGCTTTACACAATACAGAATCCAGATTGGGCCAACAGATGTATGAAAAATATGGTCTGGAAGCCCTGGAAGTTACCGAAGACATTTTTGAGTCAAAAGCTTCCATCGTATTCGAACAGGCCGAAAACCGCCTGCACACAATCAAAGCTATTATGCTTGCCACGCTTGCTTAGCGGGCAAAGTTCAGCCAGGATTTATATTTCCAACCATTCACTTATAGAGTGCAGACCATACTATAGTTTATGCAGACGGAGCCAGCAAGCTGGCAAACGTTTGGATCACACCGGGCACGCCACCTCACCGCAAGATTTTCCTAGTTGATCTGCGTCCAAGCTAGCTAAACTAGAAGCACGGCCATTTGGCGTGAGGGCTCTGCCCCTCGCTGGCTAGTATCACATGGACGATCCACCTGAGCAAACAAGAGCAGGTGTCGGTAAAGGAGTATATTCATGAAAATAGCACTGATCACTGGTGGAAATCGCGGTATTGGAAGAGCTATAGCCCTGAGTACCGCAGCAAAAGGGCACGATATTCTTCTGACGTATAAGAGCCACAAAGAAGAAGCAGAAGAGGTGACCGCTTTAATCGAGGAGCGCGGTCGCAAAGCTGTGGCCTTGCCCCTCGATGTATCTGATACAAAGTCGTTTACTACTTTTAGAGAAACTGTCAAGCAAACACTCAGAGACATCTGGAAGAGAGAGACGTTTGACTTCCTCGTCAACAATGGGGGAATTGGGTTTTACCTGTCATTCACCCAGACAACTGAAGCCCACTTTGACCAGCTGGCCAATGTCAACTTCAAAGGAGTCTTCTTCCTCATCCAAACCCTCCTTCCTCTCATCGCTGATGGGGGACGCATCATCAACGTCTCCTCACTCACAGCCCGCACATTTGTCCCTAATCATACCGCCTACGCGCCACTGAAGGCTGCGGTCGAGGTTTTGACTCGCTACCTGGCGGTCGAACTGGGGCCGCGCGGCATTACCGTCAACGTGGTCGCTCCCGGTCCCACGGCAACCGACTATGGCGAAGGCCTTGTTCGTGATAATGCTGCCGTCAATCAACAGCTTGCCGCGCAGACGCCTCTTGGACGCGTCGGTCAACCTGAAGATATTGGTGCACTCGTTGCGGTATTACTCTCCGAGGAAACCTACTGGGTCAACGGACAGAGAATAGAGGCTACGGGTGGCATCAATCTTTAGCCTTTAGATTGACTACTGACCGGGTAAATGACCTGAAAATCTTCGGGTCATTTACTGCTTGCAAATGCCTGGCTTTAAAGTCTGGACCCGGCGTTGTAACTGTTGAGTTTCTTCAGACATATGCCTTTGTGACTACCTCTTGTCAAGTGTGCGAACTTGCCTCTTCATCCGCAGCCTACACACCCTTCCCTCCACAATCTCGCTTTATGGCAGAGAGACTGACAAGGAGAATCTGGTGGTTTTGCGATAGTTTCCTGGCGTCACCTGGTAGTGCCGCTTAAACTGCTCGCTGAAGTGCGATTGATCAAAAAAGCCAGTTTCATGAGCCACATAGCCCACATAGTATCCTTGCGTCAGCAGCGTTTTAGCTCGCGCCAGGCGCAGCCTCGTCTGATAGGCATGGGGAGGCAAGCCAACAGCCTGATGGAAGATATGAGAGAGATGAAAGGGGCTCATGTTCACCACACGGGCCAGTTCTTGCAACGCTACTTCCTCGGCATAGTGCTCTTGCAGATACTCCTTCGTCAGCTTGACGGCTGGGTGCTCATTACCGAAGCGAGGAAGTGTTCCTGCATCTTCAGCGTGACGAACCAATAAAGGAGCAAACAGGTGCAACAGCGTCTCCTCCTGCTGCAGACGAGAAGCCGGAGTCAGCGACCTGGCAGCGAGATCATGCATAGCCTGGCTTACAGATGGATCAAAGAGGGGACGGCTGGAAAAATGGGGCAAGAGCTGCTCCCTTTGGAGCTGCTCAGTAGCGAACTGTTGCAGCCAGGCTGGATCAATAAAGAGACAGTAGAAGGTGGAGTCTTTGGGCTGGTAGCCCAAGGTTTCTCCAGGCTCGATCACATAGAATGCTCCATTGGCGACCTGATCACGAGTGTTTCGATAGCGGTGGTGCGCTGCACCTGCCTGTATGCAGACCAGCCGATACTCCTGAGTTAATTGCTGGCAAAGGGGACCAGAGGTAGCAACGGCATGGAAGAGCTCGAACGACTTGAGCTGCCACGGTCGCCACACCGCGACGTTGCCATTGACCCCTCACGCCCTCTTCTCGCTTCGAGAAGCCTCCCCAATACTTTCCTCCTTTATGCTAAACTAATGCCGGGCCCTCTTCCCGAGGGTCACAGCAGGTTAATTGACGGGCTGCAGTTGACAGAAACAACCCTCTGCTTTATCTGAGCCTGCTTATCGGTACGCTGGCGGCAGGCACCGCTTCGGTCCAGGCAATTCCCCGCTGCCTTTACGAGATAACAGCGTTTCTTCTAAGCGTACCCAACTTTGCAGGTCTTAGCAAGAATTTACCGATACATTAGCCCATTCGAACTTCAATGTTTACTAGCTCTATCCACGTAAACTATGTGCCTCCAGGGACGTATCTAGGTTCTTTAGCTCAGCACTATTTTTTCTTAGGGTCGTCAAGCCGGGAGATCTTATCTATTTATCTCCAGGAGTTTTTTGGCTCCTCCAACCGCCAGTTTAATTGCTGAGTTGGCAGTCCTGGCAGTCACCCTTGCCCTTTCGTCAGCAACAAATTTCTCCTCAGCAGTTTTTTAGTAAAAAATTAGCTAAAAAACACTACAAAATCCGCATTTTTGTGCTAAAGAACTCTAGATGATTGCGGAAATTTAGGTTATACTCATAGCAGGATAGATAAAAGGCTGGACCCTGCACTATTGAACCATTATGGCTGATAGTTATAAAATGATTCTATGTATACACACCAGAGCAAGAACGAGCAAAAGTAGTGTAGGGGATGAGAGCCTGGAAGGTGCGAAGCTGGATACAGTTTTTCGCGGCATTATAGTTATTGGGGACTTTACTAGCGCTTCCGTCTATATTTTCAGATACAGGCGAGAGCCGGGCGGATCTCTTTTCTAAATAAAAATAATTAGCAATAAATTGTATACGAAAAATGGCGTACGAGAGTATTAATTATAGTAGGGGTAACAGATCCAAGGCTGGCTATACCATAAAATCAACGCCAGCATAACTGTATTTTTGGTCTGGTACATTGTGACCTGGCTCATTATTTATCTCACCAATTTCTTGTATAGTAGCGGCAAGAGCATAGACGGCTTTGGATCATCCGACATCCCTAACAGGATTTTAACCTTATTTCGATCTCATCAAGAGAATACTATAAATACAAAATATACGCAACCATTATCATAGTAGGGGAGTAAATGATGATTGTCGGCATCGACGTGGGAACAACTAAAACCTGTGTCCTGGTTGGCAAGCAAGACCATGCGGGTAGGCTAACGATTGTTGGAGCTAGCACCAGCCCTGCACGCGGTATACGCCGTGGGATAATCGTAGATATTGATGAGGCTGTGGCATCTATCACTATGGCCCTGGACCGCGCTGAGCGCCTTTCAGGAGAGCACATTCGTTCAGCTTACGTGAGCATTAGCGGCAGGCACATCGGTTGCCTGAATAGCACAGGAGCCGTCACTATCTCTCCTCTCTATCGCGATATTACCGAGGCCGACATTAGACGTACTCTTGAGGCGGCACGGGCCATCGTGCTTCCTGCTGGTCATGAAGTGTTGCATGTCATCCCACGTGGCTACACACTAGATGGCCAGGATGGTATTGAGAATCCAGTAAGTATGGCCGGCTTCTTATTGGAGGTTGAGGCGCATATTATTACGGGAGCCAGCACCTCTATCAATAGCCTTGTGCGCTGCATGCAAGGCCTCAATGTAGGTATTGATGAGCTCATTGTTGGTGGCCTGGCCTCTAGCGAGGCGGTGTTAGAGGAGGGCGAAAGTGATCTAGGCGTAGCGGTGCTCGATATCGGTGGAGGTACTACTGATATCTCCATCTTCACAAAGGGCTCCATTGCCTACACTACAGCTTTGCCGCTTGGTGGCGATCTGATTACTAACGATATTGCCATCGGTTTGCAGCTGCCCTTCTCGGTTGCCGAGAAGCTAAAAATCACGTATGGGCATAGTAATCCTGCCATGATTGACGATCATGAAATGATTGATATAGGTCAATTCATGCCGGGACGCCGTGACCGAATCTCGCGTAAACTCCTGGCTGAAATTATCGAGGCTCGTGTAGAAGAGATCTGTGGCATGATTGGCGATGCCATTCAAACAGTGAGCTATGGAGACTGGCTACCGGCCGGCGTTGTGGTCACTGGTGGCACAGCCCTCCTACCAGGGCTGCTTGAAATGGTGGAGCAAGAGCTTGATCTGCCTGCTCGCCTTGGTACGCCTGATAGAATTCACGGCCTTGATAGTTCTCTGGATAGATCATTTCAGCTGCCGGCCTTTTCAACCGCTATCGGTCTGTTACTCTGGGGTGCCAGGCACTCCTCGCTAGACAGTGAGGAAGAGGAAGAACAGTTTGAGGATGATGAGCCGCCTTACGATAACAGATCACGGATCAGTGATTGGCTGCGTACGCTTATAGTCCAAAAGCTTAAACCGGCAGCTTCTACTGAAGAGCAGGTAGGTATACTATCGGCAGCTTATTCGGCCGGCAGCTACACGCTTGCCCTCAATAGGCGCTCTGGCAGCGGCACCTTCTAGGATTTTGCCTGGCTACGCAAATGGCTAGAGACAGCAAATGCGTAACCAGGCATTACTTTGCTTTTTTATCATCACTATGTTCTCTTCATCGTTTCAAATGCATAGAGATGATACTATAAGCTCAGGGCACAATTCCCAATCCCCGTAGCACCTCTTCTGTATTCTCTCCTAACAGAGGGGGCGCAACAGGCGACACGCGCTCCATATTAGAAAAGGTGATTGGTGTGTGGAAAACTGGCATCTGGCCTATCACTTGATGCTCTACATGCTCAATCATCTGACGGGCTAACAATTGTGGATTCCGAGCCACCTCCTCTATCGCATCGACGCTTCCCGCCGGAATGCCGGCTTTTTGGAAGAGTTCGAGCCAGAAGTGGCGCGGTTGTGCCCGAAAAATAGCGTTGAGCTGTTCTGCCAGCTCAGCCCTGCGCTGGACACGCTTGTTATTTGTGTCATAGTCAGCTAAGCGATACCATTTCTCGCCTTCATAGATCCCGTCGAGGACATCACAGAATCTAGGCCAGAGCGAATCATTGCCCACAGCGAGATTAAAATAGCCATCGCTGGCCTCAAAAGACTGATATGGTGCTATTCCCTGGTGCGCACTTCCCAGACGCTGAGGGTGATGTCCGGCAATCAAAGCGGCAGTGGCAAAATACGTCTGCCAGGACGTCACGGTTTCCAAAAGCGATACATCCACATGATTTCCCTGGCCGGTGCCGGCGCGTGTCATCAGCGCCGCCAGTATGCCTATCACGGCCCACATTCCAGTTCCAATGTCGGCCACGGAAAAGCCAACCTTGACGGGCGGGCCTCCTACATCGCCGGTAACGTCCATAAGACCACCCTCGCCCTGGGCAATAAGGTCGTAGCCTGGTCTGCTAGCTAAAGGTCCCGTCTGGCCATATCCTGAAATCGAGGCAAGAATAACCGCCGGATAGCGCTCATGAATCGCTTCCCAGCCAAAGCCCAGCCGCTCTAAAGTTCCGGGCCGAAAGTTCTCTACCACCACATCAGAGCGCGCCAGCAATTCCCAGATGATTTGCTGCCCTTGCTCCGTCTTCATATCGACAACGACGCTCTTCTTATTGCGATTAATGCTCAAGAAGTAGGTGCTTTCGCCCTTCACAAGGGGTGCAAAGTGGCGCGTATCGTCACCCCCTGGCCGCTCTATCTTAATCACTTCAGCCCCAAGATCCGCAAGGGTCATTGTGCAAAAAGGACCGCTCAGCACCCTTGATAAGTCTAATACTCTTATTCCTTGCAATGGCAGCATTCTTCGCTCCTCTGATCTCTCATTTACTGGCCTTACTAATATGAACAGAACAATATACTGCCAGGTAGAGCCCGGCCGTCGCTTAATCTAACTGTGCTATCACGCGTGCCATACCACCATTCTCGCGCATCTTCACGGGGAGAGCATACATGGTAAAGGCGCGTTGCGGCAAAATGGCATCGAGATTTACCAGGTTTTCGATGATACAACAGCCCTCACTCAGCACGATGGTATGGTTCGGCCATGGTTTAGCGCCGTCAATGCCATGATCGAGCGCCAGAGCTTTGACGCGCTGCTCCATCAACCAGCGTGAAGTTTGTTCATCCAGGAAAGGATTTTGCGTGTAGAAGTCGGCTCGGTTCCAGTGCTCGGCGGACCAGCCAGTAAATATGGTCAAAATTGTATCGGCCAGGCCTTCATTCGGTAAGCCTGCCCCTTGCAAGTCCTCTACGGTGATGCGGTGACGCATACTATCCTCATGCCGCACGCTCGCGCGCAGATCGCAGAGCCAGGCGCGACCGCATAGCTTCTCCAGGGGTATTTGATCTATCGTCTGTCCCGTCTTGATAAAGTGGTAAGGAGCATCGATATGCGTACCGGTATGGATACTCAAGGTAATCAGGCTATTGTTTACACCGTCTCTCTCCAGGGTTGTAAGGGGCCTTGCTTCAAAATGTGGGTGCCCTGGCACGGGCTCAACTTCTGGTCCAAGAGTTAGACTGAGATCGACCAAATGCATAGTTCGTGCTCCTTTTTTCGCGTCAAATACACTTGAACAATGGAATAAACCAGGCTTTATTCGTCAACGCTTTTTTCTAACTTGTCTTCCTCACCTGCCATTGCCTGCTTTTTCGCTGCATTAATCAGCTTTTGTATG
This sequence comes from Ktedonosporobacter rubrisoli, assembly GCF_004208415.1. Lineage (GTDB taxonomy): Bacteria > Chloroflexota > Ktedonobacteria > Ktedonobacterales > Ktedonobacteraceae > Ktedonosporobacter > Ktedonosporobacter rubrisoli. Next base: position 3,855,444 of record NZ_CP035758.1, read on the forward strand.
CGCTGCGGCGTGACTGGGATCTGGCAGATGCTGACCTGGAAGGGGCGCAATGCATCTTCGACCGCGGCAACGATGGCTGCCGGTGAGGGGATTGCTCCTCCTTCGCCGGCTCCTTTCGCTCCCAGCGGGTTCAGGGGCGTGGGCGTCTGGATATGTGCGACCTTGATATCTGGCATCTCGGCCGCCGCTGGCATAAGATAGTCCACCAAGGTGCTGGTCAGAAGCTGACCCTGCTCATCGTAGCGCACCTCCTCAAACATGGCTGTACCAATGCCAGCCACGACACCGCCCATGACCTGCCCATCCACAACCAGGGGATTTAAAATTGTGCCACAATCATGAATGGCGGTGTAATCAAGAATGCTAATCCGGCCTGTCTGGGCATCTACCTCTACTACCGCCAGATGAGCGGCGGCCGCATATACCGAGCCTGAGGGCGTAAAGTACTCGGTAGCATTGAGCCCTGGCTCGATGGGATAGGTAAAGGTTGCACCCGGGAAGCGTCCACTGGCCAATCTGGCTAGCTGGGCAAATGAGATGCTGCGCTGCGCTGCACCCCGCACCTGAACAACCCCAGCGACAAGTTCCAGATCTTCAGCCGAGGCCTCTAGCATATGAGCTGCAAGCGCTAGCAGCTTTTGTCTGACTTTTTCGCTGGCCAACTGGATAGCACTACCGGCTACGACAGCAGTTCGGCTGGCAAAAGTACCTGTTCCATAGGGGATGAGCGCTGTATCTCCCTCGCGCACATGGACACGCTCTAAAGAGGTGTGAAAGACTGTCGCTGCGATCTGCGCCAGGGTGGTTTCGTGAGCCTGCCCTTGCGAGGCGGCACCGGTTTTGATGGTAATATCACCGTTGCTCTCAATTGTTACTGTCGCTCCTTCATGCGGCCCTATGGCTGTATTCTCAATCGCCATAGACAGACCAATTCCTACAAGCTTGCCATTACTGCCTGCCTTCTGTTTCTTGCGCCAGGCCCAATACTGCCCTTGCTCCAGGGCCGAATTGAGAAGAGCTTGATAATTTCCGCTATCGAGCTGCATAGCTGTCCCATCGCGCGAGAGCAAGCCCGTGTTATAAGGGAACTCGTCGGGCTTAATAAGATTCTTGAAGCGCAGCTCTGCCGGATCAATACCAAGCTGATCGGCGGCTTTATCTAGCAAGCGATTGATGATCAAGGCAGCTTGCGGGCGTCCCGCGCCACGATAGGGGGCCAGTGGCGTTGTATTGGTATACCAGATTTCGGCCTGGCAATAATAGTTGGGAACTTTATAAGGTCCGGGGATCAATGTTGAGGTCAGCAGCGGCACGACCACACCCCAAGGAACATAAGCGCCGGTATTGGCCATAAAGCTATCGGTAACTGCAAGAATCTCTCCTGTACGCGTCAAGCCCATATTTGCCCGGTGATGCTGTTCGCGCTCATGCACGGATACCTGTAAATTCTCCATGCGATCCTCAATCCAGCTCACCGGTCTGTCCGCCTCTTTAGCGGCCCAGGCAATTAAGAAATCCTCAACATAGAAAGGCTCCTTAGCGCCAAATCCACCGCCCACATCCGGGGCCACAACTCTAATACTCAGTTCGGGCAGATCAAACATGTCGGCGTAGATTCGCCGCATCATATGTGGTACTTGCGTGGAGGCATAGACAGTCAGTCCACTCTGCCCCAATCCAGCCGACCAGCTGGCCAGCAAACCCCGGCACTCTATGGGCATACAACTGACGCGCCCTATCGCCATTTCGAGCGAGACCACAATAGGAGCTTCGTTAAGCGCCGCTTGAGCCTCGCCCACGTTTTGCACAAAACTGGCAGCCAGGTTCGACTCTAACCAGGTATGGGCTAAAGCTGCATCCTGGCTGCTGGCACCCTGCACAGTCACGACAGCCTCAAGTGGCTCATAGGTAATATCTATAGCCTCACAGGCATCTTCGGCGTGATAGCGACTATCAGCCAGGACAAGGGCTACCGGTTCCCCCACATGAGCAACCTCACGACTAAATGGCTGCTGCGTTACGGCCTTGAGAGAGGGATGGGGCAAAAGGAGGGGTAAAGCAGGGAACTCAGTATCGTTTGCGCAAAAAATAGCTGCCACACCAGGCATCTTTTTAGCCGCCGTTACATCAATATCCACAATGCGCGCATGTGCATAAGGGCTGCGTACAAAGGCTGCATGCAACATCCCTGGCAGGCGCAGATCGGCAACATATTGGCCCTTGCCGCGCAACATCCGCGGGTCTACTCGGCGTCGTACGCGCTGACCGATCATTGACATACCTACCTTCCTACCATGATTGCAGAATTCCGCTGGCTTTTCTGCAAATGTTTGTTATGTCTTTATCCATTACAACCTTACATAGGGCCTTTCCAAGCGACTTATGATAACTAGAATGGGCAAGCCTATGAACTGTTCAGGTGTGGACGAGCCGTTCTTTTGCGCAAGAAGGCGCTGACGTTTTCAGGGCGAATGGGTAGCTGCGTAAACGCTTCTGGAGGTGCATCCAGGGCATTGGCAACCGCATTCGCAATAGCCGCTCCCGCGCCGGTAGTCCCTCCCTCGCCACTCCCTTTGAGGCCCAGCGGGTTGCGGCGAGAAGGCGCATCCTCTGTAATGATGACCTCCACATCGGGCACTTCACAGGCTCCTGGCAATAAATAATCCATAAATGTGCCGCTCAAAAGCTGGCCTTCTTCGTCATAGGCCAATTCTTCCAGCAGGGCGCCTCCCAACCCTTGAGCCATCCCACCTATGAGCTGCTCCCTGACCATGGCAGGATTTACGGCTTTCCCTACATCATAGGCAATCAGATATCGCTCAAGCGAAATCTGCCCTGTCTCGCTATCTATTTCGACTTCTGCTGCGTGCACGCCATATGGATAGGTCATATGCGTGACGTCGTAACGCTGGCTTACCTCTAAGCTAACCTCCAGCATTTGCGCATGAGCCGCGACCTGTTGCCAGTTCATCCGTCTAGCGGGGACGCCAGACATGGAAACCCCTTCAGGACCTACCTGTAGATCCAGGGCCGAGGCCTCGAAATAATCTTCGGCGACCCTGAGGATGCGCTTCTTTAGCTCTTCAGCGGCCAGATGGGCTGCCGTTCCACCAACTACAGTGCCACGGCTAGCAAAAGATCCTCCGCCCGCCGGAACTTTGTCGGTATCTCCATGCACGACTTTAATGCGCTCTGGCTCGATCCCAAGCTGCGCGGAACAAAGCTGGGCCAGAATAGTCTCCGTCCCCTGGCCAAGGGCGGCTAAGCCGGTATAGCAGGTAAATTGGCCGGCGCTATCAAGCACAAGGCGTGCATCTTCCCACGGTCCCAGGCCTGTCTTCTCGACAAAAAACGCCCAGCCTGACCCGCGCAAACGACCCTGCTTACGCGCTTCGGCTTTGCGTTGGGCAAATTGTTCCCATTGCATGCGCTGTTTAGCGATGGCGAGGAGCCGCTGATAATCGCCGCTATCCAGAATAACGTCCTCACCAAGGCCCTGGGTCCCTACGTTGTAGGGCATCTGCTCACGCGCTACAAAATTTCGCTCGCGCACAAGCGTCGGGTCCAGGCCAAGCATCTGGGCAACTCCTTCTATCAGCCGCTCGCGCACAAAGGTTCCCTCAAAGCGTCCCGGCGCACGATAGGTGCCGATGGGAGTCTTGTTAGTGACTACGACATGCGTGCGCAGTTGGAATGCAGGCCAGGCATAGGGACCGGGAAATAAAGCTTGCGTCAGGTCGGGTACGGTGACCCCATGAGTACGAATGTAGGCTCCTGTATCGACCCAGATCTCATCTTCCAGGGCTAATAGCTTTCCCTCATCATCAAAGCCTACGGTAAGCTGGTGGCGCTGCTCGCGCGAATGATTGGTGGCCCGCAAATGCTCCACGCGGTCTTCGATCCAGCGCAACGAGCGGTTGAGCTTACGCGCAATAAAGGGGATTAAAAAATCTTCGGGATAGAATTCACCGCGCGCGCCAAAGCCTCCTCCCACATCGGTCTCGACAAAGTGAAGCGAGGCCGGATCGCACTTAAGCATGCGCGCCAGGATAGCATGGTTGTAATGCACAACTTTGGTAGGGCCATAGACGTGCGTACGACCATGCTCATCGGGAATGGCCAGCAGACCGCGCGTCTCTAAAGGCACAGCTGCATGCCTCTGCACGCCTGGCTCCAGGCTTAAACGACGCGGCGCCTGCGCTAAAGCCCGGGTTGGTTCGCCTTTCTTGGAAATAAGCGTAAAGACATCGTTGCTGCCAAGAGCAGGGTGAATGAGCGGAGCGTCCACGCGTAGAGCAACTCGAATATCGGCAACAGCTTCTAACGGTTCATAATCGATCAAGAGTTCGTCAGCGGCATCCTCGGCCAGGTAACGCGAATGGGCAACGATAACCGCTACCGGCTCGCCGGCATAGCGCACCACATCCCGGGCCAGCGGCATCTGCAATGCAAGTTCCAGGGCCGGCGTAGGTGCCAATCTCATCGGAATGGGCATAAGATCAGCTGGTAGATCGTGGGCGGTAAAGACAGCAAGCACGCCTCGACATGCCAGTGCTGCCTGGCTATCTATCGCCACAATCCTGGCATGTGCATAAGGGCTGCGCACAACATACGCCTCAAGCATCCCGGGCACATACAGATCGGCAACATAACAGCCCTTACCAGCAAGCAGGCGCGGATCTTCAAGACGCTTGATTGCCTTACCAATGGCCATCGTTTTCTGCTCCGTTCGCTACCTTAGCCGTCTCTCGTAGACGTTCGGCGGCCCTCTCTACGGCTGTCACAATATTCTGGTAACCGGTACAGCGGCAGATATTACCAGATAAGGCCTCGCGAACCTCGGCGCGCGTAGGGGCAGGATTCTGCTGCAGAAACCAGGTCATTGTCGTCAGGATACCGGGCGTGCAGAAGCCACACTGCAGACCATGTTCTTCCCAGAATGCTTGCTGGAGCAGCGAAAGCCTCTCCTCGTCAGGTGCCAGACCCTCCACAGTCGTAACCTCATGGCCTTGAGCCTGTATCGCCAGCATCAGACAAGAGCGCACAGGCATGCCATCTACAAGAACTGTACAGGCGCCACACACGCCATGCTCGCAGCCAAGATGGGTGCCGGTCAGGCCCAGCACATCGCGTAAGGTATCAGCCAGCAGCAAACGCGGTTCTACATTCTCGACCCGATAGATATTACCATTAACCCTTAGTTCAAAAGAAAGCATTTGAGGCTCCAACTATTCCTACCTCCCGCAGCAAGCACTGCTTAGCAAACACGCAAATTAACTCATAGCTAAATCCATACATATATTCATCGCTCAGTGGAGCGAATCTATTGCTATCGCCACTTTTGCTTTCTGCATGGCACGTTCCAGGGCGCGATAGGCTAAGGTCTCTGCCAGTTCCAGGCGATATTCGGCGCTGGCATGGATATCGGCAGTAGGATCGAGATGATCTTTCACGTTATGGAGAATTTCACGTAAAACGCTGGGATCTGGAGCCTGCTTGAGAACAGGGACAAATAGATGGCTACAATCGATAGGAGTTGGGGCCGCACCGCCAATTCCCAGACGCACGGCAGCTAATGTGCCATCGGTACCCAGCGTCACCTGAGCCGCTGCCGCTACCAGGGCAAAGTCTCCGTGGCGCAAAGAAAACTCCTCGATAGCCTGACCACTTCCTGGCGGTAATACCGGCACAGTTACCTCAATAAGCAGCTCATTATCCTCTATGCCTGTGGTAAGAAAGGAAAGGAAGAACTCGCTGACCTTCAGTTCGCGTCGCTTCTCAAGGCTGGCCAACGTTACGCTTCCACCCAGCGTAGTCAACACCAGAGGTAGCTCTGCAGCAGGATCAGCATGCACCAGGCTCCCGCCAATAGTCCCGCGCGTGATGATAGCAGCGTGTCCAATTAACTTAACTGCCTCTACAAGCAGCGGGCAATGCTTGACAATTAGAGGTTGTAAAGCAAGCTGATAATGCCGTGTCAAAGCGCCAATGCGCAAGCAATCGTCCTCAAGACGTAGAGAGCTGAGCTGAGTAGAGAGCTGATTAAGGTCAATAATTATCTCAGGATGGGCCAGGCGCATATTCAACAAAGGCATCAAGCTCTGTCCACCCGCTAACAGCTTCACATCGTGTTTCTGCTCGCGTGCAAACTCTTGCAGCATTCCTAACGCAGCATCCACGTCGGTTGGAGCATAGTATGCAAAAACAGGTGGTTTCATCCCATCTCCTCCTAAGCCGTTAGTGTCCTGTGAAATGAGGTTTGCGTTTCGCGCGAAACGCCTGTACAGCCTCCTGAAAATCGGCAGTTTCGAAGCAGCGAATTGCGGCATTGGCATCGTCTATGGGAGCAGGCGCTGCAACTCCTGTCGTAATGTCATAGACAATCTTCTTGACCCAGGCCAGTGCCTGCGGTGCACGCTCCACAAATAATTCTCCTAGCGCCTGGGCTTCCTTGAGCAGCATGGCATGATCTGGCACTATACGCTGTAGCAGGCCAATACGCAAAGCCTCATCGGCATCTACAAGGCGGCTAGAAAGCAGGAGATCAAGCGCCCAGGACGGGCCAAGAGCCTCTACAAGCCTGCGGATATGGCCCCAACCAATCGTAATGCCCATCTTAGTAGAGGTAATACCTAGCCTGGCCCTCTGCGTGCCTATGCGAAAATCACACGAGACGGCAAGCTCAAGCCCTCCACCAATCGCATAACCGTCAATTGCGCCAATTACCGGTATCGGCAATTCTTTCAACAAGCGGCAGGTATCGTCAACTGACAGAAATGATTCTCGTGCGGCTTCAGGCGTGCGCTTTGTGTCTTCAAACTCCATAATATCTGCCCCAGAAGCAAAGGCTGCCTCTCCAGCCCCGGTAATGACCAGGGCTCGGATACCTGAACGCTCCAGCTCTTTAATTGCTTGCTGAAGTCCATACCACATTTCCAGGCTAATCGCATTGCGCTTCTCAGGACGATTAATAGTAATCCAGCCAACCGGTCCTCTTTGTTCTACAATCAAAAAGGTTTCCACATATGCCTCCCAGATAGATCGCAGGCATGATTGATCTGACATCATGACCGCCATGGCCTGGGCTCACCGGCTCTTCTACATGGCTAGTGAGCCGCGTTGCGAGATAGGAGTAACCAGCTCTGCAAGCATTCCCGAAAGAGCCTGTGGATTGAGAAAGGCAATTTGCATACCTCCCGCACCAGGGCGCGAGCTTTGATCTCCCATGGGGATGCCAAGATGTGCTAAGCGATCCAACTCATGATCGACATCATCCACGAGAAAGGCCAGGTGCTCTACGCCTTGGCCATGCTGCTGCAAAAAATTCCAGGCCGAGGTTCCCGGGCGCAGGGGCTGCAAAAGTTCAAGCTTCGTAGATCCCACCGCATGCACCGGACCGATGGGCAAAAAGGCAATTTTTAACAATCCATCGCCATATGTCTCGATGTGAGAAGGCTTCAGGCCTAAGGTTAGCTCATATTCACGCAGCGTGGGTTCCAGATTATGCACTACAATACCGATATGATCCAACAGACGAACGCTCATGTATCACCTGCTCCCTCTGGCCTGACCAGCATTGCCGGCTCATCTATCTACCACAGAGGAAGCCGGATGAGATGCTGCCATTAAAATAATCTTACCATGCATACCGAATTTATTCCTGCTTCTGTTTCCACAGCGAGTAACATTCCGGGCGTCTATCGCGCATAAGATCGCCAGCCGAGGCGATACGCTTGTCCCTGGCCCGCTCCACATCGAGCTCAGCAAGAGTCGCGCCGGCCTCATGCCCGCTCAAAGGGCCAAGAGCTACCTCGCCGCCGGGATGCACAGCAATGCTGGCCCCCAGAAAGGTTACTTCATCCTCACGCCCTACACGGTCCGCACACACCACAGCGATATGGTGCGCATAGGCATAGCCGATCGCGAGATGATTTTGTGGACAATAGCCGGCCTGATCCCATAAGATCCGTTTACCAAGCGAGGTCCAGGTAGTCGGGACAATCAATAGATCAATGCCGGCGAGAGCCAGGCTTAAGACCGCTTCAGTAAAGCGCAGATCGTAGCAGATGAGCAGTCCCGCTCGTATAGTAAGTTCTGGCAGTTCAAAGATCGCCAGTTCATTTCCGGCGAGCAGCCAATCGCGCTCCCAGGAGAAACGATGGAGCTTACGATAGTGCCCCACAAGACCACCGGGACCGACAAGTACAGCCGTGTTATAGATTCCATTGACTTCCTTCTCCAGAATCCCACCGGCAATATATGCATTATAGCGGACCGCAAGCTGGCTCCATAATGTAACGCTTGGTCCATAGAGTGGCTCGGCAAGCGCAGAAAGCATCTCAGGACTGCCAGGAAAATACTGGTAACTTGCGCACTCGGGAAGGACTACCAGTCTGGCCTCAGCCATAAACATTTTTTCAGCTTCCTGCATGGCCAAGGCGCGATTAGCCTCCACCGCGTCTATTCCCGTCTGGACATTTGGCTGCACGACGCCTACTTTCATTGTGCATCTCCGTCAGGCTCTAAACATCCATGATCGCCTTGCGCTGGTTCCCATCGATTGTAAGCGAGGTTCCATGCACAAAACTTGCTCGCTCCGAGGCCAGAAAGACTACCACATTGGCCACCTCTTGCGGAGTACAGATGCGTCCAAAGGCTATGGATTGCTTAGCCACGCTATCCGCCACCTCAAGTGAAATGTCTTTATCACGGGCAAACGCAGCAGTCAGGCTATCCCAGCGCCCGGTATCCACGGGTCCTGGATTTACCGAATTGATACGGATATTGTAGCGTCCATACTGATCGGCAAGCGCCTGCATCACCGCCAGATCCGCTGCATTGGCGGCTGTTCCGGTCAGCTCCCAGTATGAGGGTTTCACGCCATCATTGCCCACCACATTGACAATAACTCCGCTCCCGCGCTTGAGAAAATGGGGCACAATGCTCTTTATCATGCGCACATAGCCAAGAAATTTCAGGGCCAAGGCTTCGTGCCATGTCTCATCATCAATCTCGCTTAATAGCCTTCCAGGCGCAGCTCCAGCACAGTTGACAAGAATATCCACGCCAGCAAAATAATCAAGCGCTGCGTTCACAGCTTTCTGCGCGCCTTCTTCGCTGCGCAGATCAGCCTCAACTGTACATACCTTACAATTGGGAGCAATGGCCTCGATGGTGCTCCTGGCCAGCTCCAGGTCCGCAGGCGTACGCGCGCAAAGCACCACATGCGCGCCTTCTTGTGCGAACGTGAGAGCGACCTGTCGACCGATACCTTTACTACCGCCAGTGATCAGCGCTACCTTACCTTGAAGATGAAGATCCATAGTAGGTTTTTCTCCCTGAATGACTAGTCGATCTACCTCATTACAAGCTCTGCTAACTGATACACAAAACAATCGCGCTAAAGATTAGTATGAGCCGCCTTCCTCCGAAGAGCCACCCTGCGGATATTGTAAGGCCGGCTCGGCGACCTGCACAGCGACCCCTTCCTCTCCCACATGATCGAGTAGTTTGCCTTTAGTCTCGGGCATAGCAGCCCACATCCAGACTATGCTTACCAGGACAAAGAGTCCGATAACCCCGAAGGTGTTCGCAAGGCCAAAAACTGGCCAGAGCCAGGAGCCAAAGATGATCGGCACAAGGCCGGCACACACCCGACTCATTGTCGAGGCCCAGCCAAAGCCAGTGCCGCGCAAGAGCGTAGGATAGAGCTCAGGTACATAGGCCTGTATGGCAGGGAGGACCAATTCGGTAGTGAAGCCGAAAACCAGAATCCAGGTCTGCGCCATCGTTGGCAAATGGAGCTGCAAAGTGAAGATATACATGCTGATCGCCGCCAGTACACCACCTACGGCCACTACCCAGCGCCTACCGATTACCTCCACAAGCCAGGCGGAAACCAGTACTCCGACGATCCCGATAGCAGTTAAAAGGGTGGTGACCAGGAATGCCGCATAGGCCTTGTAGCCCTCACTCACCAGGATCGTCGGCAACCAGGTCACCACACCATAATAGAGCAGAAGGTTGCTCATAAAGAGCAGCCAGGAGCCGGCAGTAATCTTCAAGTTATAAGACCAGATAGCGCGAAATTGCGTAAAGAGCGTGCGCGTAGTCGAGGCCTCTCTTGCAGCTTCTGGCAGCGTCCATGCGGGCACGGTGACTTTTACGCGCTCGATGAGCCTTTGCACGACGGCCCGCGCTTCTTCACGACGGCCCGCACGGATAAGATAGAGCGGCGATTCGGGGATAGCCGTGCGCACCCAGAAGACCATTAAAGCAGGCAAGGCCATGAGGCCAAAAAGTAGACGCCAGTTATGATAAGGAGCAAGCAACGTCGCGACTAAGCCGCATAAAGTTCCCCCAATCGGCCACCAGACATCTAACGCAGTCAGCACAGTGCCACGATTTTTACTGGGAGTAAATTCTGAAACTACAGAATAATCGACAGGAATAAAACCGCCAAGGCCAAGACCGGCGATAAAGCGAAATATCAGGAGAAGGGTATAAGTAGGAGCAAGAGCGCACAGGAGCGAAAATATGGAGTAGACAAGCATGGTGTACATGAACGCTCGTTTGCGCCCGATCAGATCGGCAATAGATCCCCAGGCGAAAGCGCCCACAGCCATGCCGATCAGACCAGCTGAACCAAAAAGCCCAAGCTCCAACTTACTTACATGCCAGTCCGAGGTGGCCAGAAGTGGTATGACAAAGCCCGTCAATACTACTTCCCACGCATCAAACATGAAACCAAGCCCGCAGATCACAAATATTAGCCCTTGCGTATTCCAGCGCCAGGGTAGGTTCTGGATTACCTCATCGGCTGTCGCCATCTAATGCCTCCAATCAAACTATGACCGCTTGTGCCACCTTTAGCACAAGGAACTCGCAAGCGCGTGACGACCGAATAGTGAGAAAGGCGATGGTTCTACATAAATACAGCTGATGCCGCTACAACGCAGGCATAATCTTGGGGAAACGCACGATACTAGATGCACTAAGGAGTTTGCGCTACGAATCGGCCTGGAAGATAGATGATAAAGTGCAAGTAAGCTTCTCTCTCTGCACTTCGTTGCCGCTTGCCCTCTCCTGGTAAAGTTTATCTATTCGGGGCTTGCAATCTGCAGTCATTACTAACGCTGATAATTTTTGTCTCGCTGAGAGAGATGTCATCTCGCTGTTTGGTTGTATGTAGTATATAATGTGGTATGCAACCCTGTCAAGCTCTTTGCTTGCTCTTGTGGATCTAAGGATGGAGGAACAGGTTATGGACAATGAACGCAAAGTTACTACTTCAGCCCAGGCAGCCGGTAAAACGCCTAAAGTTGAAGCGGTCCTATTTGTCGACCAGATATTAAGCTGCTTTTCAGTTGATACGCCTGCGTTAAGCGGGGCCGAGATCGCTCGCATGCTCCATATCCCCAAGGCGCGCATTCATCGCTTTCTCATCAGCATGGAGCAGGTGGGCTATGTTCAGCGCGTGGCTGGCGCCGAGCGCTATGCGCTGGGCATGCGCCTCTATGCCCTTGGCATGCTAGCCGTCAATGGAGCAAACTATCTTGAGCGCATCAGCACCCGAGCCCAGGAATTATCAGAGCGCTACGGCTATACTGCGGTAGTTGGCGTGCTCGCAGATAACGAATTCGTCGCTGTGCGCACCTTCATGCCGGCCCGCAGCCTCGGTTTGGCCATACATACTGGTTTTCGCAGTCCCGCTTACGCCACGGCTCAAGGTCGTGTCTCCCTGGCTTTCCTGCCGGCAGAAAAGCTGCGCAGCTACTTCCAGACGACTGAGTTACGTTCCTTGACGCCTGAGACACTCACAGACCCCCAGGCCCTGCAGAACGAGCTGGCCATCATACGCCAACAACGTTTCGCCATCGCGCACAATCAGACTGCGTTGGGAGCCACAGCCATTGCCGCTCCCATCTTCGATATTCAGGGCCAGGTGATGGCTACGCTATCTCTCGTCTGGTTCACTGCGGAGCTTACGAGCCGCGCCGAAGAATTAGGTATACTCTTACGAGGCATTGGCCTTGAGATCTCGACCGAATTGGGATTTCGCATCCCCACTGCATGGAGAAGCGAGGAACAAAGCAGTACTATTATTGATTAAAGGCTTCAAACGCTTTCAACATAGAAATTTAGTATATCCTTCGGCTTATCCACAAACTCTTCAAGGCTGCAACTTGTGGAGTATCTATGCTATACTCTGAGAAATCTGTAAAATAAGCCCTTATTCGATGAAAGAGATGCTAAGCGGCATGCAGCATGTTCCTCAATCTACATCAACACACGACTTTGAGCGCTACACAATTACACCACCAGTTCTTTCCAGTTGGAGGACTGGTTGGCAAGGCATTATAGTCCGTGAGTTTCATGAGCCGAGGGAGGTTGAGAGTGTGCTCTTGCCAGCCGTTCCCGATATTCATCTTGTCCTGGTCATACAAGGTTCCATGTATTTTGAAAGCAGAGCTGCCAATAGCCCGTGGGAAGCGGTTTCCATCCATAAAGGTGACTTGTTTTTGACTCCTGGAGGAGGAGAACCATATGAACTACGCTGGCACAGTCAGTCAAGTGAGCCCATTCAGGCGCTCCATCTGCACCTTAGCGAGGGGCTCTTTGTCCGTAGTGCTCAGCAAGTTGCGGATTGTGATCCGGCCCACCTTCGCCTCAAGGAGCTTTCTGGCTTCCAGGACCCATTGCTGGCTCACACGGGCTGGGCATTGCGCTGGCAACTAGAGCAGCCCACCCCTGGCAACCATCTTTATGCTGAGACTGCAGCCCAGATGCTGATAGTTCACCTGCTCACCCACTATCTGACAACTGACATTATGGTCAAGCCACATATACGCAGGCTGACTCCCCGGCAGATGAAGCGAGTCACTGAGTATATCCTGGCCCATTTAGCCCAGCCGATCACGCTGGAGGCGCTTGCTCAGCAGATCGGCTATAGCACCTATCATTTTGCGCAGCTCTTTCGCGAGACGACAGGCTTGAGCCCTCATCAGTTTGTGCTGAGCAAGCGCCTTGAAAGAGCTCGGCATCTTCTAGCGCAGACGGATTTGCCCCTCGCACGAATCACTTTGGAAATTGGCTTTCAGAGCCAGAGCCACTTTACCCACACCTTCAAAAGCCACCTGGGAGTGACCCCGCGTCAGTACCGACAGCGCTTCTAAGCTGTCCCGTGTTTTCGACACGCTTCGCAAGAAAGTGACAGAATGCAAAGCTCTTTCTACAACTATCTTCAGCAGAACCTGCTGCCATAGAGATGGAACTTGACGAAATTGATCTTTCCCGCCTTGAAGCGCTTTCGCGATCTGCTGGCGCACGCTATGACGCAGCGGGCTTGCGCTAGATACAACTGATAAATACCTTACGAAGTGGATTTGGCCCGCAAAGGTGTAACAGTGCCCGCAATCTTGGACGCTGGGACACACGCTCCTGGACAAAACCGCTTCCCATCAGGTACACTTGCTCTCAAATCTGTAAATTGCCTTCCTTAATCGCGGGAACTGACAACCCATTGGAATGCAAAAGACGGATGCGCATGTCAAGCGGGGCTGCTCATGGTCGCGCCAGAAGTACAAGGCATTGATCTGTTCAAGATAGCGGGCCGCTCCATTTCAGGATGGGTTCCGAGCTACAAAACAGGCACGGTGATCAGACAGCCATTTTGTGGCCAGCTCGAAGAACGCTTCATGCTCTGGCTTGAGTATCATCCTCTGGTTGCCAGCTACGCGCGTGATGATATTGGCCCGAAGTTTGCCACGAAGTATCGACTGCCGATTCCACAACACGCCCCGTTTGCGATTGGCTACACGTTTGAGAACACCCCCATCATTACCTGCCCGATTTCGTGGGCACGTTGGACGTCGGAACACCGTTCCTCGCCGAGGTGGGCATGGAGGACAACAAACGGAGAGATCGTAATCTGCTCAAAGCCGAGGCCGCACGACGGCTTGCCAGCTTGCAACAAGGCATCTTCTGGATTGGCACCGAGCGTACATGCTATCAGATGAGCAGAAGAGAAAGAGAGGTACCGTGAAGCCTGACGCTCTATTTGCCGAACCCAAACTGGCCGAAATCTATGATCTCCTCGACAGTCGTCCAGACCGACCGGACCTCGCCCCATATCTCGCCATAGCAGACGAGTTCGGTGCACACTCTGTTATTGACCTGGGATGCGGAACCGGTAAGCTCGCCTGTCGCGAAGCCTCGCGAGGGTTTGAGGTTGTGGGCATCGGCCCGGCTACAGCTTCGCTCTCCGTCACTAAACGGAAAGCATATGGGCACCTCGTTCGCTGGATCACTGGCACTGCGGCGCAGCTCAAAGGATTGCAGGCCGATCTCATCACCATGACTGGCAATGTGGCACAAGTATTCGTAACGGATGAGGAGTGGATGACAACGCTTTGTGCGTGTCACGTCGCGCTTCGCCCGGATGGGCGGCTTGTCTTTGAGGTGCGTGATCCAAGCAAGAAAGCATGGAAGGGCTGGAACCGAGAACAGTCCTATCAGACGAATGAGGCCCCTGGAATCGGCGCGGTCGAGTCCTGGGTGGAGCTGATGAATGTAGAGCTACCACTGGTCTCTTTTCGCTCTACATTCGTGTTCCGAAAGGACGAGAGCGTGATGACATCCGAGTCAACCTTACGGTTTCGCACACGATCAGAGATTGCTGAGACACTTTTCCGTACAGGGTTCACGGTGGAATCAGTTCGAGATGCCTCCGACCGTCCTGGCTTAGAGTTCGTCTTTCTTGCTCACCGATGATAAAGGTGGCGCCGAGACCGGCGAAAGCCGAGTGGCAGATGAGGCTGACCTTCGTTCTCGCGTCTCAGCACCGCCGTTTGTTCTCATACAAGTCCGAACATCACCTGTGTAGAAAATCGTTCTCCAAAGGAGAAACTAAAACATGCTTTTTACCTCTGAGGTAAGATCGTCCGACTCGTCTTTTGTCCAGGCGATCTGGCGCACTCAAAGCCAGGGAACTGGATCTTTCCTTTCTCCTGCTGCGATCCATTGGGACATGCTCTTGATGAGATACAGGGGGAAGACGACCTTCACAGTGCAGGGGCCGGAAACGAAAGCAACCCGTGCATCTGTCCCGGCGGATGCCGAGTGGTTGGGCATTACGTTTCAACTGGGTACCTTCATGCCGGATTTGCTCCCCATCCGTCTCCTGGATAGACACGATGTGAACCTGTCTGAAGCAACCGGGAAATCCTTCTGGCTCTCCGGCTCGACCTGGGAATTGCCAACCTACGAAAATGCCGATACCTTCGTCTATCGCCTGATGCGCGCGGGGCTGCTGGTGCGCGATCCGCTTTTCGATCTTTTGATGCAGGTTGATCAGCCCAACCTCTCTGCCCGCGCCTTGCAGTACCGTTTCCGGCAGGCAACCGGACTGACGCACAAAACCGTGCAGCAAATTCAGCGCGCCCAGCAGGCAGCCACGCTGTTAGAGCAAGGTTACCCCATCCTCGATACGGCCTCCCAGCTCGGCTATTTCGACCAATCCCACCTCACGAACTCACTCAGGCGCTACATCGGGCAAACTCCCGCACAGATTTCGCGTGCCCAGCATATGGAGTAATTGCGTTTTTTTCCAAGACGGTGCCTTTGCATCGAGAGTATCATAGGTGCGAGTGGCAGGAAGGCGCTTAGCCGGACTTGGCGGCTGGCGCATCTCGGCCTAGTTTCACTTCTAGTCTAGATATGACGAACTGAGGAGGTTCTATGAGCAAGGTTGTCAGCGATATATCTATGTCCTTAGATGGATTCATCACCGGACCGAACGTGCGCGTCGGGAATGGGATGGGGGATGGTGGAGATCGGCTTCATGACTGGGGCTTCGACCCAAAGACGAAGACGGAGACTGACGCGAAGATTTGGGATGAAAAATCTGCCTCAACCGGAGCGGTCATTATGGGGAAGCGCATGTTTGACGTCGGATTCGAGCCGTGGGGCGATCCTCCGCCGTTTAGGATGCCGGTGTTCATAGTGACTCACGAAGAGCGAGAACCCCTGCCAATGAAGGGTGGTACGACGTACACCTTCGTGACGAATGGGATCGAGGCCACACTTGAGCTGGCTCGTGCAGCCGCCGGCGACAAGAATGTCGGCATTTGGGGTGGCGCGAACATCATCAGGCAGTATCTGAAGGCTGGGTTGCTGGACGAGATACAGATCCACCTCATCCCCATACTCCTTGGTGATGGCATTCGGCTCTTTGAGGGTCTCGACCCCGAGGGGATCGAACTAAGGAAGGCTCGCTCAATCGAGACACCAAGCGCCACCCACTTCCTGTTCGAGGTGGTGAAGCTGCGCACGTAATCTTGCGCTCCGCCGCACTCCTAATGTGGTGGTGAAGACGCGCATGAGTAGCAGGCGGAGCATATTCAGCTCGAAACGACAGAAATGATTGAAACAAAGGATGCGTTCCCCTGCGCTTCCGTGTGATCAAGTAATTCCAGGAAGCGCGGGCATAGCCAGGCTCGCTCCGATTTGGTCTTCGCTTCCGAAGCCGTTCGAGATGGACATCTTCCTCACCCTGATCCGGCAAATCCTTCTGCGAGAACTAACACAAGCCTTTCTTTTTCCCCTCCAATTGACAAAATTTCAGTGAAAGAAGCCTGATGGGAAGCGGTTTTGTCCAGGAGCGTGTGTCCCAGCGTCCAAGATTGCGGGCCAAATCCACTTCGTAGGGTATTTACCAACAACAGTAAGCATGAGAGAAATTTTCGAGGTAGTAACGGATCTCTTAGTTACCCTCTGATCTTTGCCCACCTGGCAACCAGGCCATAGCCACAGGCACAAAGGGCGGCCAGGCCCAATAGCGCTGCGCTTGCAGCTGTGCCCACAGCCAGATTGAAGTGCTCAATTACTGCCCCTCCCAGCACCGGCCCGATAAGCTGCCCAATGGCAAAAAGGGAAGTAAGAATGCTAAAGCAGAGGGCATACTGTTCATCATTGACGGCTCGCTTCAATAGGGCCGTTACAATGAGGGCTGGCGCAATGAAAGCAGCAAGCCCAACAACGGCTGCACCGCTATATTCCAGCCATTGGCTATTAACCAGCACAGTCAATGCACCCAGGGTACCAAGCCCGAGAGGAACTGCCAGGGAAAAGCCGGTCGGCCAGCGATCTACGATACCACCCCAGAGCCAGCTACTGAGCGCTCCTGCCAGCCCGATGGCAGCCCAGACAAAGCCCGAACCGGTCGCCGGAACTCCCTGCTGCGTAATCAAGGCAATAAAATAGGTAAAGTAGATGATATAGCCACAACCAAAGCCGCAATAAGCCAGGGTCAGAAACAGCATGCGACGCGGCAAAAAGAGTGGCAGAAGCGCGACCCACAATGACGGCTGCTTTGTTACCTGCTTCTCAGCTAACTGTTGCGCAGTACTGCTATTCAGCTTTCCGCCCTTTCTAACACTATGAAAACCCAGGGCACAAAGCACGCCTACGCCGCTCATGGCGATCCAGATCAGGCGCCATCCGCTAGCAGCTCCAAAGTTCACAATAGAGGGCGCTATCAGGCCAGAAATCAGCACGCCAAGAGCTCCTCCCATCCAAATGATTCCTGAAGCCGTTCCGCGCTTCTCTACTTTGATGCATTCCAGAGTGAGAGACATCGTAAGCACTGTCGCAATGGCTGAAAAGAAGCCGACAAGAAATCTCCAGAGCCCTAACTGCCATACATCCATACTCAACGCCGAGATGAACATAGTTATATTCATCAGCAGGAGCGCCAATGTATTGAACAGGATACGATTATGCATGCGAGCCAGTAGCAAAGGCATTACTAGCGTACAAGTAGATAGCCAGCGAAGTTAATTGTCCCAATCAATCCCAGCAGGCTGTATGAGCCCAGCAGACTTGTCCGCAAGGCTGGCAGGAGGAGACCGTACGAGAGCCGCGAAAAGCCTAAAATGGTCGCCATTAAGCCTGCAGCCCACCAGGTAAGCGGGCTAGCCGCAGATAACAATACTGGCTGCCCTATATCTTCAGCCTTATTGGTCTTGTTCGACAACTGGGATGTGGCTTTAAACATGCCTGCCCACACTTTCTGGATAACAACGCAAATACATGAGAGCACCTTTCCGCCCTTTTGCTTCTTGCTCATTACAAACCAGAAGCCAGTTCCATCTCGCTCTTCTCACACTATAGATAGTGCTTTCTTATTTGTCAATATAAACTTTTCGAATAATTTATTCATTTTCCGTGATAAGAGAGCCGAGCGATGAAGCCTGATCTGCAGCAATGGGTGGAGCACAAAAGGGCTCTTCTAGCGCCTTGAACAGACTTTCAGACAGAAAATTTTAAGTTTGGCCCCAGGTCCGCGATAAGCATGATGCCCTTCACCATCCTCAGTTCCTATGCCGCAAAGCGCAAATCATTCGAGGTTTTCGTTGACAAAATAGCTCATCTTGTATACACTATGATCAAACTGTATACAATATTTCGTGTCTGTATACCTGAAGGGGATTTTCAGATGAGCATATCAACGGTTCATTCGCGCCTCTCTCTTGAGCGCATCGAAGCAGCTTCTCGTATTATCGATCCCATATTCACTAACACACCTCAGTTTCGGGCCGAGAAACTTGAGCCGTTTCTGGGGTCGCTACAGCTAGTCGTAAAAGTGGAGACCATCAACCCTATCGGCTCATTTAAAGGTCGAGGTACTGATTATTTTGTCTCGCAACTTAAAGAACCGATGCCTATTGTCTGCGCCTCTTCAGGTAATTTTGGCCAGGGCCTGGCCTATGCCACGCGCAAGCGAAACTATTCTTTTACTGTCTTTGCGGCAGAGAACGCTAATCCACGCAAGGTCAAAGCTATGCAGCGCCTGGGCGCTCAGGTCCAGCTGGTTGGCAAGGATTTTGACGCAGCCAAGCTTACGGCTGCCGAATACGCCCAACAGACTGGCGCTTATTTTGTGGAAGATGGACGCGAAGCGGCAGTTACGGAAGGCATGGGTAGTATAGCAGTAGAACTTACGCGCTGGCCCCAGCCATTTGATACGGTGCTGGTTCCTCTTGGCAATGGAGCTCTGATCAATGGGATTGGACGCTGGTTCAAGGCCCATTCCCCCCATACGCAAATCATTGGGGTAAGTCCAACCGGCTCGCCCGCTATGGAGCGTTCCTGGCGCAGCAATACACTTGTCACGCTGCCACAGATTGAGACGGTAGCCGATGGCATCGGCATACGCACTCCCGTCCCCGAAGCGCTGGAAGATATGAAGGGGCTGATCGACGATATCCTGCTTGTAGATGACCAGGCCTTGATTGAAGCCGTGCGCTTGCTTTACTTTGAGATGGGGCTGCTGGTTGAGCCATCTGGAGCTGCTGGCCTGGCGGCAGCTATGGTTTTTAAAGAGCGCTTCGCCGATCAGCTTGTCGCCACGCCTCTCTGTGGTAGCAATCTTAGCTTGGAGCAGCAACAGAGCTGGCTCTGGACGTGCTAAGCAGCTAGTTGCTATAGGAGAACTAGTCTATGACGGTACGCGCTCCTCTACGCGATGAGCTTTACCAGATCCTTCTTGAGCGTATTCTCAATAGTACGCTTGCTCCTGGTAGCCGCGTGAATGAATCTCGGCTTGCACAAGAACTAAATGTGAGCCGCACGCCGCTGCGCGAAGCGCTCTTGCGCCTTGAGCAAGAAGGTTTTGTCTATGCAGACCAGTTGCGCGGCTTTATTATCCAACCGCTTACGGAGCGCGAGGTTCGCGAGGTATATCCCATCCTTGGCAATCTTGAAGGGTTGGCATTGCGCTTGAGTGGCACGATGACGACGATTGACTTTGTGCGCCTTGAGCAACTCAACCAGGAGCTCTCAGAAGCGCACTCTGACCCTGTTCATGCCCATCAAGCTGATGCGGCCTTTCATAACACGCTCCACGAATGGTGTCCTAACCGTCGCTTGCTTGACATGATTGCGGAGCAGTGGCGAGCGATCAGGCGCTATGAGAGCCTTTATATGCGCGAGGCAAGGCTCATTGAGATCTCGGTGCAGCAGCATGCCAGTATCCTGACTGCTCTGCAGGCCGGTTCACTGGATCAGGCCGTGGCCGGGCTGGAAGAAAACTTTCTTTTCTCGATGCACTCTCTCCTTATCCAGTTGCAGCACCTTGCTTAAGCATGTCTGCGGAGGGAAGCAAGCAAGCTCAAGAGTATATGCCACGCAAAGTCGCGCATGGCAGTTTCTTCCCGCATGAAGGTGGGAAGATTATGGCTGGCAAGAAGCGGTAGTGCAACGTTGCGCTACCGCTTCTCAATTACTCACTTACCGAAAAGCTAGGTTAGCTCTTTGAGGTATTGCCACAGACGATGGGATTGAAGTAGACTGGCTGGCTCAGCTCGCTCATTGTAGCCCCCGTATGCACGTTGATATACATGCCGTTGTTGGAAGAGGGCAGATGCTCGATGGTCGTGCTAGAAGTACCCTTGCCGTCCGCGTTGGCCACCACTGAATTGAGCATGACAAGGACCGCTCCTTGCGCTTCACAACTCCCGGCGTGGATGTGGGCTATGTGCTTGCTGTTGGGCTGCAGACCGTCGAGGGTTATAGTCAGGACAAACTTGCCATCCTTGCTTGTGAGCGTCGCCTTACCGCTGGCCGCTTCGTTGGGCGCGCTAGTGGTTCCCATCGTAACATGGACTGACTGCATAGCTTTTTTCGATGTGTCGGAATTAGCAATGTTTCCGCAAGAAATAGGCCGGTGATCAATGTCGCTCATCGTCAAACCATTATGCACGTTGATATACCAGCCATGTGCTGGAATACCCTGTCTCACATGCTCGATCTTGGTTTCGGAAACCGCGTTACCTTGCGCATCAGCTACCACGCTATTGAGCGGATAGACGACCGAGCCATCGACCGCGCAGGTCCCGGCATGGATATGGGCGGCGTGCGAACTATTAGGCGCAAGGCCAGTCAAACTGATTTTGACGAGAAGCTCATCGTTTTTAGGATTCCATGAAAGATCTGTGGTCCCAATGGGGCTGTGCTTGAGCTCGATCTCGAAGTGTGGACTACTGTTCTCACTATTTTTGCTCGTAGAGGTGCCACTTGAAGCCAAAGGGCTATTATTCGCGTATCCCGGGGTACTTCCGCACGCAGCCAGCAGTAGCATGACGCCTACACTGAGCAGCGCCAGGACGAGCGTGAATAATTTGTTTCCCGCTATAAAAACTTTCATTATGGCAAGATCCTTCCTGCTGCTAGATTGTCTGTATATATCTACTCAATCTTAACAACTCTTTTCTTATTTCACGTTCAGAAAGCCTTTTTCATATACATAAAACCTAACATAAAAAGTAAAGTTCTATCATGGTACCTTTCACATTTGCATGGTGAACTGTATCACTCTACCTTTCAACAGGCAGATCAACCGCTAGGTGCGCTGCTCATAGGGGCAGGACTTGCCCCATCCGTCGCCTGCGCCGACTCGTTGAGTATGGCAAAATTTATCCTGCAGGCAAATTAAATAGCTC
The DNA here is from genome assembly GCF_004208415.1 of Ktedonosporobacter rubrisoli. Lineage (GTDB taxonomy): Bacteria > Chloroflexota > Ktedonobacteria > Ktedonobacterales > Ktedonobacteraceae > Ktedonosporobacter > Ktedonosporobacter rubrisoli. Next base: position 3,876,944 of record NZ_CP035758.1, read on the forward strand.
TGAGCTAAATGTTGCTACTTGATTTATGAGCCACAGTAGAGTATCATTACTGCATCATCTACATTTGGAGGCTAATATATGTCAGCGTTTCTAGGTTCTACCCAAAACCTGGGGCCACCTCAACCATTTAGGGGAAGACCCGAGTAGAGGCAGGCATCGACCAATCGTGATTGAGCAGGTCGACCCGTAACGCCACCACGGCGGTGGCATTGCGGCGCAACCAGCGCATGCCACGCCGCTTCATCCGCCGATTGATTACCAGCGCCACCGCTCGCTCGATGATGCCACTGCCCACCGGATAGCCTTGGTGCTTCCAGTATTCATACGACCCAATCCACTCTCGCTGCCTGTCCAGATACGTGATCGCTTGCCGCAGAGCGGTCAGCCGATGAGAATGCGGTCCAGCCAACTCGCTTCGCCACTGCTTGAGCACCTCTTGAGCCCGTTCCACCTCGCCTTTCCACAGCCATGTTTCCAACTGGTTCACCACGCGTGCGTGCTCGTGTTGGCTGTGTTGGGTCAGCATTCCGACAAGGTTGGCCGCTGTGCGCACCGTTCGCCACAGATGCGGCCAGTCCAAAATGCACTGGGCATCGGGAAAGTGCATCGTTGCTTCTTTTTTGATCCAATGAGCTCCATCTGCCACCACAATGGTCCGATGATGGTGCAACCCGAGGGCTTCTTTCGCATACGCCGCTTGCTCGCCTATGGCGCGAGCATCTGCAAAAGTGGCGACGTACCGACGCCTTTTCCAACGGCTCCGCTGCCTTGCAGGGTGATGATGCTGCTCCATATACCGGTTCAGTTCGATCCAGGTCATCGATCCGTTGGGCTGCTCTGGCTCTTTCCCCCAGACCTGTCCACTGGCAATCACTCCGATTTTTCCTTCCATGCCCCCTCGTTTTTCTCTATTGCACACCCATCCCCCATCCAACCCAATCACACAGCGCTCATCGGCTGGGGCTGGCTGACTGGACGCAGATTGGGGGGACGAGGAGGCCGTGTGTTCGGCCTGACGGTGAGCCGCTGCCTTGCCTTCTGCATTCGTGAGCAAACGGATGGCTTCGGCACTGATCTGGGCTCCCGTCAGCCGCTTGAGACAACCAGCGGCCTGCCGATAGGGCCAGGAGGCTCCTGCCATCATCGCCGCCTCACGTAAGGGTTCGGTCACACGGCTCAGATGGACATGCGAAAGCAGCCCATTGGACGGACAGCATCGTTGCCCGCACTGCTGGCAGCGAAACCGACGACGAGCCAGATACACCGGACCGAAGAGGGTCTGGATGTTTCTGCCTACGGTGCCTTCCGTGCGTACCTGCGTGCTCCCACATGCCCGGCAGGATCGATGAGCCTGTTCCCACTGCCCAACCACTTCTTTGAGGGCCTGGCGCATCCAGCGATGGCCTGCTTCTTTGACCTGTTCTTCCATTTGCGTTAGGCTTGCGTTTGCATTCACGTCCAACGTGAGCGATACTTGTATCTGCATGAGAGGTTCCTTTCGGTGACAAGATTGGGTTTTGGTTTATCCTATCACCGCTGGGAATCTCTCTTGTCTAGCCCCGGGTTTTGGGTACGACCGCGTTTCTACCAACGTTGCTCAGATAAGTGTGCCATTGTCCAGAAAAAAATAACCAACTTCTAGACGCGTAGGGTAGCTGCCTTTTAATTTGCCTGCTATTTGCGTCTCGCTCAGCGCATGCAGTATAGCTGCTTTTTTCGTGCGCTCTTGCTCTTGACCATTGGCATACTTTGCCTGGTGGTTTCTTCCTCATTGTTCGAAGCCCCAACCAGGAGGCTTTTTGCCTTGAGCATTCTCCTGCTTTCCACTCACTAGAGCCTGCATAGCATATCTTGCTGTCTCCAGCTCACGTTATACCTGTGGCTCCCCTGTGATCTTATCCTTGAAAAACATGCTCACATAGCGAAAGGATTTAATGCTTCTATGGGCATTTCGCTGAGACGATACGCACATCTCCTGCTGACTTACCTAAAGCCTCACTGGCGGAGCAACTTAGCCCTCGCGGTGCTACTTTTTAGCAGCATAGGTCTACAATTGCTTAGCCCACAAGTTATCAGTTACTTTATCGATACTATCCAGGCCAGAGGTCCTCTACAAGTATTGCTGATTGCTGCTGGTATCTTCATTATTATCTCTGTAGTTCAGCGCCTGGTAGCCTTTGCCTCAACCTACCTGGCTGAAAACATCGGCTGGCTCGCTACGAATGCCTTACGGGCCGACCTGGTAGAACATTGTCTTCGCCTCGATATGTCCTTTCATAAGCAGCACACTCCCGGTGAGCTTATCGAACGCGTTGATAGCGATGTAACTGCCCTGGCCAATTTCTTCTCACAATTCACGCTTAAAGTGCTGGGCAACGGATTGCTGATCCTCGGCGTTCTGCTATTTTTGCTACAGGCTGATTGGCGGGCTGGCTTCGGCCTGATAGTCTATAGCGTCTTGACCTTGTGTATACTCAGCTTCCTGCAAAAAGTGGCAGTGAACAAGTGGGCTAAAGAGCGAGAGGCTAATGCCGACTTTTATGGCTTCCTGGAAGAACATATCTCTGGCACCGAGGATATTCGGGCCATTGGGGCAGAGCAATATGTAACTCACCGCCTGTTCGCCTTGATGCGTCGACTTCTTGAAACCTATCGCGCGGCGCGCCTGATCAGCAACTTTACAAACTTTGGCACTAACACGCTCTACGTCGTAGGCTATACGGTCGGCCTGGCGTTAGGTGCCTATCTTTATAGCCAGCATCAAATTACGCTTGGTACGGCCTACGTAATTGTGTATTACATCGGCCTGCTTGCCCAGCCGTTGGATAACCTTCGCCAACAACTTCAGGATTTACAGCAAGCAGAGGCAAGCATCGAGCGCGTTGAGCAACTCTTTATGCTGCAGCCTGAAATTAAAGAAGACGTTAGTAAAGATCTCCCATCTGAGCAAAGCGCCCTTACCTTTCAGAATGTCTCTTTCAGTTACGATCAACAAGAATATGTGCTCCAGGATCTAAACTTCCAGCTCCAGCCGGGCAAAGTTCTGGGCTTGCTGGGTCATACTGGTAGCGGCAAGACAACCCTGGCCCGCCTGCTCTTTCGCCTCTATGATCCACCCATAGGGGCTATCAGGCTGAACGGCATAGATCTTCGCGAGATCGCGCTTGAGCAATTGCGCACGCAGGTAGGCATGGTCACCCAGGATGTACAGCTCTTTCAGGCCAGTATTCGCGATAATTTGACCTTCTTCAATCGACGCATCAGCGATGCTACTATTGAGCAAGCATTGCATGAGTCGGGGCTTTCAAAATGGGTACAATCCCTACCCCATGGGCTGGATACGCAGCTAGCCGCTGGTGGTCAGGGGTTATCGGCGGGAGAGGCACAGTTGCTCGCCTTTGCGCGCGTGTTTCTCAAAAACCCCAGCTTAGTCGTTCTCGATGAGGCCTCATCACGCCTGGACCCGGCAACTGAATACTTGCTTGAACAAGCCATGAAGCGCCTGCTGGAGGGCCGCACCGGGATTATTATAGCTCATCGCTTGCACACAGTACTGCGTGCCGACGAGATCATGATCCTTGATCACGGAAACATTGTCGAGCATGGTTCGCGCCTTGCCCTGGCTAACGATCCCCATTCACGCTTCTGCACCCTCTTACAAACCGGACTAGAGGAGGTATTACCATAAATGCATGAGCAGGTTCCGACCCTAAAAACCTGGCCATTTAACTTGCAGATCATCAAATATCGCCCATGGCCTTATATCATATATAGCCTTTCCCGCATAATTTTTTGCGTTGTCCAGATCATACCAGGTTTGATCGAGAAAAGCATTTTTGATTCGCTCACCGGCTCAGCAGCCTTAACCCTGAGCTTATGGTGGCTTATCGCTCTCTATATCTCAGTCGGGTTGGCCCGTCAGGCTACCTCGTTCGGTGAGATATGGGGTGATGCAACTTTCCGTTATACTACTGGCGCGTTACTGCGCTTTAATCTCTTCTCTAGCATTCTGCGCCGGCCCGGTGCTAAGCCGTTGCCGGTCTCATCAGGAGACACTATCAATCGCTTTGATAACGATGTAGCAGAAACCACAGATTTTCCGCTCTGGATTCCATTTATGGTTGGAGAAACGCTGGCCTCTCTCCTGGCAATTGGCATCATGGCCAGCATTAATCTCACCATCACGCTAGTCATCTTCATACCGTTACTCTTTGCCTCATTGGCTGCCCGCCTGGCCTGGAGCCGTATTCATCGCTATCGGGATGCTAGCCGAACGGCAACCGGACACGTCATAGGCTTTCTGGGAGAGCTATTTGGCGCGGTCCAAGCCGTCAAGGTCGCCAATGCGGAGAAGGATATGCTCAGCCAGTTTGGCGTGCTTAACGAGATACGTCGCAAGATGATGGTCAGGGATCGCCTGTTTGGAGAGTTGCTTGACTCAATCTTTGATAATGCGGTAACGTTCGGAACTGCCATCACGCTGGTGCTCGCAGCTCAGGCCATGACCGCGCGGACCTTCACGGTCGGGGATTTTGCGCTGTTTATTTATTATCTCTGGTTTACCACGCAATTGCCTGCTATCTGGGGTATATTCATCGGAGATTATAAGCAGCAAGAAGTCTCGATAAAGCGCATGAGCGAGCTCATTACCGACGAACCGGCGCAGGTCTTACTCAAGCATGCCCCAGTCTATGAGCGAGGCGCAATGCCCGTGCTGACCCAGGCAAGCAAAGCCATTGACCACCATCTCCATGAATTACAAGTCCAGGGGCTGAGCTATCATTATCCTGGGACCGAGAGTGGCATTAGCAATATCGATCTGCAGCTGAAACGAGGCTCATTTATGGTCATTACCGGGCGTATCGGCTCAGGCAAAACTACATTACTACGCACCCTTCTGGGTCTGCTTCCTAAAGATGCTGGTGAGATTTACTGGAATGGCGGGCCAGTTAAAGATCCCGCAAGCTTTTTTAAGCCGCCTTATACAGCTTACACAGCCCAGGTTCCACGCCTCTTTAGTGATACGCTGCGCAACAATATCCTCATGGGCCTGCCAGAGGACCAGGCAATGCTGACAGAAGCTCTGCAAATGGCGGTATTGACAGGAGACGCCCAGGCAATGCCGGCCGGCCTTGATACGCTCATTGGTCCGCGAGGCATTCGGCTCTCGGGCGGACAGATCCAACGCACGGCAGCAGCACGCATGTTCGCCCGCGAGCCAGAGCTTCTCATCTTTGATGATCTATCGAGTGCTCTGGATATAGAAACCGAACAGATTCTCTGGGAACGTGTCTTTGCCCATGAAGGCCTTACCTGCCTTGTCGTTACCCATCGCCGCGCGGCCTTACAACATGCTAACACTATCCTGGTCCTTAAGGATGGCAAGCTCCATGCACAAGGTACACTGCAGGAGCTCTTAGAGACAAATGAGGAGATGCGCAGGCTATGGCATGGAGAATATAAGGCCTCGGCAGAACAGTAGACACGTAAAAATCTGCCTGGGCAAGATGTGTTTCTGCACCAGATAGCCATCTAAGCACATCGCAGAGGCTTAGACATAGCAAGCAGAGCTCTAACGTGCTAGCAAATTGCATAAGTGCAACTAGAGAATCTCCATTACTTAAAAATAGCGCGCTTTAGCTTCTCGCTTGCTATCAAAAGGGGGCCTATCCATTCTATAGCTTGTCAGGACGGTAAAGGATTGGGTACTATTAGAAGGTAGAGAACCTCATCTCTTGCGAAGATCGCGCAGCTATGAGAAAGGTTATACAGGGGAAAACCATGAGTCTGGAAAACACGCGTCCAATACTAAAAAAAACAGCCTTACCACGCTATTATCAGCTAAAGGAGATCATACGCGCCAAGATCCGCTCACAGGAATGGCAGCCAGGAGATCTCTTACCATCTGAGCGAGAGCTCGGTGAGTTATACGGCATTAGTCGCATGACAGCGCGCCAGGCAGTTTCGGAGCTAGTGAGCGAAGGAATATTATACCGCGAACGTGGGATAGGAACATTCGTTAGTCAGGTATTTTCTTCCCAGCAGACAACCCGCCTGACCGGCTTTACTGAGCTAGTGGAAGCCCAGGGGCAGAAGGCACGCACAAAAGTCCTTGTGGCAACTTTACGGCCCGCTAACCTGACAAGCGCTCGGCAGTTCCGTATTAAAGTTGGTCAACCGATCTTCTATATGCGCCGCCTGCGCCTGGTCAACTGGACTCCCGTTGTTCTGGAACGGGGGTGCATCAGCTTTAACGGTTGCGAGCAACTTTTGGAGGAAGATTTAGAACAGAATTCTCTCTTCCAATTATTAGAAACAAAATATGGCTTGCCGCCACTTAAGTCCGAGCACGACCTGGATATTGGCCGTGTCGGGGTTGAGGAATCTGGCTATCTCAACTTACCCATTGGTAGCCCGGTCCATATCATGCATGGAACTATCTATACCGAGCATGATTTGCCCATCGTAGATTGCACTTCTATCTACCGCAATACCAGTATTAAGCTGGTCAGGCAGGTTGATCAAGATTATCCAGTTTACGCATTTCATGATGTCAGATAAAGGCTGGTGAACTCTCTAAACGATCTGACTTGCTAATTATGAGGGAAATAATTTTCCTTCTCCAGACGTTCAGGTGGGCAAGCACTCTTCTCATTTACTGCTCAAAGTTAAATAGTGGATAGCATTTATATGCCCGAGCGACAGGATATGGCTCCGCGCTTTGTCGGGCTTCATCTCTTGTTATTAAATTGCAGGGAAGAAAGCAAACTGGCGCAGTCACAAACCACGATAAACGCGCAACATAGCTTGCCTTCCGCCTTAATACGTACTGGTTTCGCCACGCCAGCCACTATCAACTAGCCGGTGGCCAGGTCATAGACTTCAACCTCATTGCTAAAGCGGCGACGATAGATACGCACCCGGTGGATGCGCTGATTCAAAGGCAACACAAGATAATCTACGTTCTCTCCCGCGAGTGGACAGGTATTTAGCATTCCATGTTTAGAGAGCTTAAAGGCTCTTTCCTCACGCGTATCAACGATGCCCAGTAGATGGTAATTATGATATACACGCCAGGAAATCTCCGTCTTATTCTGCAATAAGAGAACATCATCATCGCCTTCCATAGCGAGCTTGACACGTCGCAGCATACGCCCAAGCCAGCGACCAGATTGTTGCGGCGAGGTTTCTAGTATACTTTCTTCGCTCTGTTCCCTTTGAGGTAAAGTTGTTATTGGCATCTAATTCGCTCAGCCTTTCTCACTCCATAGAACACGCAATCAAACTATCTAACCAGCGTTAAGCGCTCCTGATCAGCAGCTATACGCATTCCACAAATGTGGTTGATGCGCTCAACCAATGAAAGCTGGCCCCACTTCCTCCGCGCCGGCAGCCTACTCCTTGTGAGCAACGCATGCAATCCCAGACAAACGCGGTCTCTGCCTATCCACTGGACCATCAGCATATCAGCTTGCCGCGCCATAGTACGTGCCTGCAGATGAAGCAGCCACAAAACCAGGCCACAAGATAGGCTGAGGAAAACAATCAGCAAGGCCACGCTCAACGCCAGCGGAACGCTCCGTGCACGCAGCAAAAGCATACTCAGAGCAAGCAGCGCTACGGGTGAAAGCAACATAAGAAAGCGGATAAACAGATAAGCTGGACGGCGCATACAGACATAGCGAGCCAGGCCTCCCACCAGCAGAACTTCAAGCGCGGCCGGCTCAGGCAAAGACGTTGATCGCCCAGGCAGCATAAGAGTAAGCTTAGTCCTTCCCAGGAGCGCCACACGCACCTCTGGAAGCTTCATGCGTGCTTTGTAACGGTAATGGACTAAGTGCCCGGGGCGTGTTCTCAAATAGAGATCAGGAGGAATATGGGAAAACGCTTCCCGGATATACTCAGGAGTAGCATCTCTTACATTCTCCGACTCCGCTAACCACCAACGCAACCCGCGCTTATCTGGCTGTCTCGGCTTTAATTGTTTGGCGAGGCTCATCCAGGATGATGAAGGAAGCGGTTGCTCGGGAAGCGCGGGATCATAATAGGCGCTGAGACGCTCTTCCAGAGAGTTGGACATATTCTCTATCTCCTCGCTTGAATACCACTCCCCCATAATTTCACTTCCTTTCTCTCGACAACAGAGCACGGCATCGCTCACGCGCGCGATTCAAGCGCGATTTCACGGTTCCAATTGGCCAACCTAGCACCTGCGCGATATCGACCTCCGTCAAATCGGCTCCATAGCGTAAAGCAATAACCCGGCGCTGATCCGCGCTAAGCTGGGCCAGAACATGCCTGATTTCCTCTCGCTGCTCTAGCTGTTCCAGCAAATGGGTTTCAGTACAGCTTGATGCTATATCCTCAGTGAGTATATCAAGCGAAATAGGGCGCAGATAGCTACGCTGCCGCTCCATAGTATCAAGAGCGTGCCGATAGAGAATGCGCATGAGCCAGGGACGAAACGGGCATCCAGCACGAAACCCGGGTAATCCCTTCCAGGCCAATACAAATGCACCTTGCGTGATTTCTTCTGCAAGCGAACGTTGATGACAAAGGCGCAGAGCCGTCGCCATCGCCACGGCATGGTGGAGCTCCCACAGGCGACGGAATGCCTCCTGATCTCCATTAATAGCTCGTTTGATAAGTTCGTCTTCGCAAATATCCACACGCTTATCCTCTCTTCTGTAGGAATACTACGGCAAGAAAGGTTCAAAAGGTTCCCAGATCCACAGACAAACTTTCAGAAGCAGCAAATGAGGACAAATTTAAGCGACACGAGGAAGAATAGAGAGAGAAGCAGAAAGCATCGAGCGAGGCCTGGAGGAAGCCAGGTAAGCTCATAACAATATGGCAAGAGCAATGTTCTCGATTCCGCCACATCGCTCTTGCCGTCTAACGGACTAGCAGTTACGACGCCACTAACGCCGCAACATCTGTTCCTGTTTACGGTTACCAGCCATCCGACAGGAACATACTCCTTCCATCATCTCAATTACCTTAATAAACCTACTCGAAGAGCTCTCTTTGCAGCAAATCATCTTGCTCTTCGTCAGTTCTAGGCCTATCGCTGATTTCTTCTTTATTACGCCTACCGCGCCTTCTGAGCACCAGAGAAACAATAACTCCGGCGATTATAAGGCAGAACGAGATCGTAATAAACCACACCCCCACCATCAGTTCCATAGCCTCCATAACGTCCTAACCTTATCCTTTCTCCCCGACATAACAAGTCGGTACGACCATATACCATAACCAAGACCTGCTAAGTTCAAACAGAGAGGAAGCTGATATAAACATCCTGATCTCAGTAACTATTCATCCACCTACACAGACAGAGCCTTAATTCTCCTTCATACAAAAAACATTCAGTGATAGGTCGTTATCGCCTACCTTGCGGAAAGGGGAGAAGAAATCACGAATGTGTACATTTGTTCTTCGCCATATACTCTTTTCAGCTAAAAAACTATAGAACTCTACACAATTTTTCACATATTTCAGGCAAAACAGAGTAACTTCTCTTAAAGAGCTTTTTTTGGTACATGCTCTCTAGACCTTGCGAGTGATAGGTCACCCTTAATGATATATACGATCCAGATGCATTATTTGTTGCAAATTCTGACAATTATGGCGGATCTCATCTGCCTGCCAATTGACACTCAAACCTAGCAAACTCTGCTTATACCGACAACAAGAACAGCCAAATTTATATATAACCTTCAGTATATAATCTATTTTCATTCATTATCAAACAATAAGCGTTGTTCCTGCACCAGGGCAGTCGCCTCAGTACGCGATTGGACATTCAGCTTCTGATATAAGCTAGTAAGATGCGTCTCTACAGTTTTTATCGAGACATGAAGCCGCTCGCTAATCTCGCTATTGCGCAATCCACGCGCAACCAGTTGCAACACCTCTTGTTCCCGGCTGGTCAGCAGATCTATAAACTGTACGTCGGACCTCTCTTCAGTCAGGAGCTGATGCACTTCTGGATCGATACTCCTCTTGCCAGCAGCAACATCGCGAATAGCTTGACGGATGGCATTACTGCTGGCACTCTTTAGCCAGTATCCTTTTACTCCCATACGTAACATCGTTACAACATACGCAGCCTGATCATAAGCAGTCAGCACGAGTATGCCGACTTGCTGCTTTTCTTCCACAAGCAGGTTCTGGGCCACAGCGAACCCGTTCATGCCCTTCATGGCGATATCCAGCACTAACACCCGTGGCCGGAACTGCCGGCATAGTCCAATTGCCTCAGCGCCATCGCGTGCCTCGCCAACAATGGCAAAAGCAGGATCTTCTTCCAGCAAGCGCCGCGTCCCTTCGCGCATCATGGTATGATCATCGGCCAGCACAATACTGATCGTAGCTTGCTCCACTTCTTGCTGCTCCTTGCAAAGTACTCATAAAAAGTCTCCCGTACTGACATTTCTATCCAATTTATGGACACTATCTTAGCTGAATACAGACCCGCACAACTACCCCTTTACCCTCACGGGCCCATAAGCGAAACGACCCTTGGACGGCCTCCATACGTTCAGCCATTCCCGCCAGGCCAAGGCTACCAGTAAGAGGCCTGGCCCTCCGTAGTCCCCGCCCGTTATCGGCAACCAGCAGGACAACCTTATCCTCTCCAGAATAGCGCAACCTGATTCTGACTTTACTCGCTTCCGCGTGCTTGAGCACGTTAGCCAGCGCTTCTTGCGCCACACGATAGAGGGCTAACTCTTTTTCGGCAGAGAAACGCCTGGGATCACCAATACACTGCATGCTTACGCGAATCTTTCCGCGCTGCTCGCTCTGTCGAGCTAACCAGCTCAGAGCCTCGGTCAGTCCCAGTTCGTCTAGAAGTGGGGGGCGCAGTTCCAGACAGGTTGCCCGCAAACTGCTTACCAGCGAGCGCGCCAGAGGTTCCATTTCCGCAATTTTCGTATCGCCCCGATTATCCGCCAGGTGTCGTGTAAGGAGCATTGCCTGCTGCAGCGCCTCGTCATGCAACTCTAAAGCTAAACGACGGCGCTCCTCTTCCTGCGCCTGGATAATCCGATGATTTAAGCTTGCCTGCTGCAGAGCATCTCTATGCGCTTGCTCAAGATAGCGCGTATTAGCCTCCATAACGACCAGCTGAGCCCCCAGCGTCTCTAGAAAACTGAGATCTTGCCGACTATATCTCTCATTATTGAGCTTATGGCTAAGGCAGAGATACCCCCTTAATGCGTAACCATCAAAAAGGGGGAAAAGCAATAAATTATCGTGGTTGCTATATGAATACTCTCTCCCATCTAGAGGAGTAATGGCCCTTTTTATCAGTTCGCGAAAAGCACTTTCGGCCTCGCTCTCAGCTCCATGAACACGGTGAAAGTACGAGCGCCAGCCCGGTAGCACTTTTGTATTCTCTAGCGCTAGATCACCGTCTACAGGCATCTCTTCCCGGACCAATAAGGCAATTTCGGCCACGTTTAGCAGCGTGGCAAGCCGAGGTAAGATAAAGGCGCTTATCTGCTCTAATCCGCGCAAATGCGTAAGGGCCGTGCTCAAGTCACGCAGCGTGCGATTATAATGATAAAAATCACGATAAAATATCTTGTCGCCAAGATCGCGTACCTTTTCCCATACGCGTGGAAAGAGCCAGACACTGAGCATAAACCAGACTATATGTACCGATATTCCCTCGGAATCGCCAATGAAGGGCAGAAAGTGCCTCTCCAGAGCTATCAGAGTAACATCCATAACAATAAAACAACACGCAAGCTCTAGCCAAAGCATACTCCTGATCAGTTGGCGGCTTAATAGTCCAGCTTTGCCAATAAGCTGATCGTGCAACAAAGCATAACAACAGATAAAAGGTAGCAGCATTAAAGGGACGGCCAGTAAATGATGCTTGAAAAGATTAGTAATCCCGCTCTTCCAAAATGAGAAGTCGAAGGCGCCCACAAAATTTACGGCCAGCAGTAGAAATAAAATCGTACAGCCGATGCTTACCAGACTCAGAGAGTTAGCTAGCTGTATACCAGAGTAGCGCACACTATATAAGACAAAGCATAGCAACAAGACAAAGCCAGCAATACAGGCACAGTAAAAGACGAGGAAACCCGTCGAGGTTGAGAAAAGTGGAACATTATAGAGGGCATTATTGCTATTTAGTGCCAGGGGCAAAAATAGAAAGACTATGCAGATAACGGCCATACTGGCCATAGGCTTATCCTGAGCAGACAGGCGCGAAGAATGAAAGAGCATTATCCAGGTAATGCGTCCCATACATACGAGAGTGAACACATAGATAAGCAGCGCTACAACTATCCATAAATAAGGCAGCAGCAGAAGCACAGCACAATCTACAAGGGCCATGACAAAACTACTGATCAGCCAGGTATAAGGCCAAAAGAGCTTATGGAGCAGCGTTTTCGGGCTAGCTTCTCCCTCATTGGAAACATACAGCAAATTCACAAAGGTTGCCGCCAGCCCCTGGGTCAGGATCGAAAGCAGATTGATAAGTAGTGCACACCATCTATATGTGCTGATCAGAAGCAGGCAACAAATCAGCGCCGTACATATAAAGACGCAATAGGCTAACATAGCCACTGGCTTATTGTGGGTGTGGTGAAAGATGATATTGCCGGTTATATAGAGCAGACCTATCAATATGCCAGACCAGATATAATCAGCATTCTGATCGCGAGATACCTTTGGCATCCCGGGTAGCAGCAGAAAGACAAGCGTAAGCGCTAGAGCCAGGAGAAAAAAACCGCTCAAGATAGTTGCCAAGCGCCAATTCCAGCTAGCACAAAGTTTCCTTGTCATAAGCAGCAACATCGCACCCTCGCTCACCATACAAACTATAAGGCATCTTCTATCAGGTCTCTATTGTACTATTTTCTTTCTTACCACTATCTCAGGGTTTACCCGTATTTTTTCTGAGCTAACGTCTATAGACCTCGTAGAATCAGAGTTTTCCCCGAAGACATTCTTCTCTGGCCATATTACTATGCCCATCGGTCATATGCTTATGTCGCCTCAAGTCGGCCTGAAGCACATTCTGCTCTTTCTAGGAGAGCGAGATAAGAAGCAAACAGCTTTCACTTCTATGAGAAGGGGCGGGCTATTGCTGTTCGACCCAAGAAAATTCCTTATCGCTTCAAAAGCAAAGGAGCAACTTAGTGAATCGTAACGAGCCTACTTTTCCGCAAAAGGGTTCTAACGCCTGGGCTGGCGCTCCTTCAACGCTAGTCCAGGTAGAACATCTCACCCATATGATTACAACGCGTACCCAAAAAATAACTATCCTTGATGATATAACATTCGCTATTCCAGCCAGAAGTATCTTCACAATCAATGGCCCTTCTGGAAGTGGAAAATCGACCCTGCTAAATATGCTCACTGGAATTGACAGGCCAAGCTCGGGCCGCATCATATTTGCCGGGGAAGAACTGAGGGTGCGTAGCGAGAATCAGCTGGCCCGCTGGCGTGGTCAACATGTAGGAATTGTCTTCCAATTTTTCCAGCTTATCCCGACCCTCACGGCACTGGAGAATGTATTACTTGCCCTGGAATTGGGCAAAAGTAAGCTACCACGCCGCAGCTGGCGCCTGCGCTCCCTTCAATGCCTGGATCTAGTCGAGATGGAGCAATATGCTCAGCGCCTCCCCAGCGAACTTTCCGGCGGCCAGCAACAACGCGTCGCCATTGCCCGCGCCCTCGCCAACGATCCACCTGTTATCATCGCCGACGAGCCCACTGGCAACCTCGATTCACAGATGGCTCACGCGGTCTTCGACATTCTGACCAGGCTGACCCAATATGACAAAACCATCATCTATGTAACTCATGATCTCGATCTCGCCAGCCGGGCTACAGCAGGACTATTGCTGCGCGATGGCCGTATCGTTCAACAGCTTCACACTCATCTGACCTCAGGAGAACAAAGATGATTTCAGCCTTAGACACCTTGCTCATCCGCAAATCAATAGCAGACGTTACGCGCCGCAAAGGCCGCACGCTTCTTGTGGTCCTGGCTATCTTCATCGGCGTTTTTGGCTTGACTGGCATTAATGTCTTTGAATTCAAGATCTTTGATGGCTTTGCCTTTATGCAAAACCGCTCTAGCTATCCTGATATCACTTTTATTGTTGACCATCTAGATCCTGATGTGATGAAGCAGTTTGCCTCAACTCCTGGTGTGAAGACAATTCAGGCCCAGATGGTTGGCAAATTTCAGTGGCCCACAACTACGATAGGCACAGTCGGAATGTACATTACTGCCTTTCCCGATCCACAGCATAGCAAACTTGGCAAGTTTGAGCTTACCAGCGGTCACCAGCCAGGACCCGGCGAGATCTTGCTAGAAAGCAACGATACGGTCCTGCAGCCCTTCTCTCTCAACGAGCTTATCCATCTCAATGGACCGACAGGCCCCGTGCAGTTGCGCGTCGCTGGCACGAGCAGAACACCCGGCCTGGCCCAGATAAAGGCCACCAAAACTGCTCAAGGCTATATGAGTATAGAGAGCTTGAGCCAGCTACTCAAGATCAGTACGCCAAATAGCATCGCCGTCAAGGTTAAGGATATACAAGCGATTCAGGGTACAGCCAGTGCGCTCAAACAAATCCTGCACAAGCATGCTCTCACGATTGAGGATACAACTATTCAGAGCAGCATAGCAGAACAATTTGGCAGCGATTTTGTGACTGGCTTCTTTAATCTGGTGCGTACGCTGGCTGCAGGGGCCCTCATTGTCTCTTGCTTCCTGCTTATCAATACCCTGACAACCTTGATAGCCGAACAAATGAAGATCATCGGCACAATGAAAGCCGTGGGAGGCACGCAAGGAACTATTATCCGTGGCTATCTTTTTACTGTGCTTATCTATAGCCTTCTCGGCACCTTCTTTGGCCTGCTGCTCGGAATCATTATTGGCTACATAGGAGCCCTGCGCTTTGCAACGATCAAGGGCTGGGATCTTGGTCCTTTCTCTATCGCGCCTAGCGTTTTCCTTATTGGCCTTCTTTCTGGTATCGCCCTTCCCTTGCTAGCAGCCATGGTTCCCTTAATAAACGGGACGCACATTACTGTGCGCGAGGCAATAAGCGCTTACGGCGTCATCAACGATCAGGCAAATAATCGCAGATGGCAACGCTTTCTCGCCGAGCACCTGCATTGGCTTCCTCAAACTGCCTGGCTTGGCTTGCGTGGGATATTTCGCAAGCGCGGACGCGCACTCATGACGATTACTGCCCTGGCGCTATCCGGGACGACATTTTTGGCAGCCATGACCGTGAAATCCAGTATCAACGAGATGGCTCTGCACTTGAATGATCAGTTTATCTATGATGTGAGCGTATCTTCCGATCAGCAGGCCTTTTCTCAACCGTTTGCACAACTGCGTCAGGCGCTCTCTTCTATTCCCAACGTGGCACATATCGAAGCAGGCACCAGCGCCGCCATTAATACCCCCTGGGGCATCACCTATCTGCAAGGCATAGATAGCAATACCCGAGTCTATCGCAAGTCCATCCTGGCCGGACACTGGCTTCTGCCTGGTGAGCGCAATGTGCTTCTGCTGGATAAAGATACGCTCCAACGGGCCAATCTCGCACCGGGGGCGAGGCTTTCCTTTTCAACCGATACAGGCCACAGAGCTAGCTGGAAAATTATTGGTGTGCTTAACGATATCAGTCCTATAGTGGGCTTTCATGGCCTGGTAGTTACCAGCACCGAAAATGTCAATCGGCTCGTCGGCAATCAGGAAGGCAGCGTTAATCAGCTCTTCATCCAGACACGCGATCATTCGCCTGCTTCGATAAAACAAACCGAGAACAAGGTCCAACAGGTCTTGCAGAATATGAGGCTAAAATTTACTGTTGCCAGCAAACAAGAGCAGGCGGCCGACGATGCTAACAGCGCAATGGCACTGTACATCATCTTTTATGTGGCAGCGGCAGGGGTCGGCCTAGTGGGCATTCTCGGACTTTACAATACACTGACCAGTTCGGTGCTAGAAAGGCAGCGCGAGATAGGCATCTGTCGTTCAATGGGAGCCAGTTCAGGCCAGGTGGCGCGCATCTTCTGGCTCGAAGGGCTCGCTCTGACGCTTATCGCCTGGCTCTTGAGCCTGCTTCTCGGCCTGCCCATCTCCTATGGCTTTGTGACACTTTTTTCTCAATGGCTCTTTCCAATCCCTTTCGCCTTCGATCTCTGGTCACTGCCACTCATGCTTCTCGTCCTGATCAGTATAGGCAGCCTTGCCTGTTTTGGCCCAACCGTACGGGCAAGCCGGGTTCGCATTGCTGAGACTTTGCGCTATGAATAAGGTTTCCCACAATTCAGCACTGGTATTCTCTATTCCATATCCTATGGCTATAAGAAATTTTATCTGCGAATATGCTTCTGCACACTGCCCGGAAGCTGCCGATAGTGCTCATAGCAGCACTTATCGGCCTGCTTCTCTTGCTACTCTCACCTATGGGTTGCTGTACCTGCTACATATCTCTACGCACTGGTTTTTCTGGATCTGTGGAAGCTTACTTATTATCGCCAGCGCGGCTTATAGAGCACTTGTGATTATACAGGGCGGGAAAGGGGACGAAAGGCTTTGCGTTGCCTGGATAGAAAGTGAGGCTGCAAGGCTACGCAAGCTTGCGGGCAGTACTCACTTCTGCTATACTCACCCATGTTGGGGACTTGGGGAGAAAGCCAGTTGGGTATCTTTGTCTACCAACCCCTGTTGTACCCATGATATCCAGCATCTTTTCGAAGGAATTTATGCCAAAACCACCCGCTCATGTATTGATCTGGTCTGCCGAGAATGGCCTCTACGTTCTCCATACCTCTGGTTACCCACCACAAGTGCTCACCCCAGGGAACGAGGACGTGTGGCACGCCTGGTTGCTAACTCACGTCTCCTTTTCCTTCCAGGGGCAACACGGTCATCTCAACGTGCTCAAAGAGACTCGACCCCGTGGAACCGGCTACTGGTATGCTTACCACAAGAACTCTGGCCGCAATCGAAAGCGTTATCTTGGACAGGGCGCGAACGTAACCTTCGCACGCTTAGAGGAAATTGCGCGCGAACTCCAGGAGGCGCCCCCTGAGACCTTACCAACGCAGGCACCTGCTTCCTTGCTCACAACACAGCATGGCCATAAGACCCTTTCCGGCACCGTGCCACAAGCTGACGAGCAGCCTGATCCCAGCAATATGATAATACTTACCAGGTTCTCTCCTCCCAGCTTGCCAGCCACGCTCGTGGTACGAGAACGCTTGCTCTTTACTTTGGATGCCGCCCTCTCTCGTCCACTCACCCTGCTCTCTGCCTCTGCGGGTTGGGGCAAGACCACTTTACTCGCCACATGGGTACAAAAGCACCCACAGTCAGTGGCTTGGCTCACCCTTGAGGAGATGGACAATGACCCGATGCGCTTCTGGATCTCAGTGATTGAGGCTCTTCGTAGATGCCGGCCTGGGATAGGAGAGCAAGCGCTCTCCCTGCTGCAAACGCCTGCTCCTTCTCTTGCCCCTCTCGCTACAAGCTTAACGGCTTTGCTCAACGAACTGGCCAACCAGCATGCTGAGGCCTCGCCCATCTTGCTGATCCTTGACGATTATCACGTGATCAACGAGCCCACGATTCACACCTCGCTGACCTTCTGGTTGGAGCATCTACCTCCTCATGTACATCTCTTGCTCGCCAGCCGGGTCGATCCAGACCTTCCACTCGCCCGCCTTCGAGTGCGTAGCTACCTGGCGGAGATTCGCGATACCGATCTGCGCTTTACGCGGGAAGAAACGCAAAGCTTTCTTACCCAGCGCATGAGTCTGGCCCTCTCAGAGAACGAGATTGAGCTGTTACAAGCCCGCACTGAGGGATGGATCGCCAGCCTGCACCTGGCCGCCCTCATACTTCAGAAACACGCTGACCCTTCTGCTTACGTGCAAGCCCTGAGTGGCAGCCAGCGTTACTTGCTCGATTACATGCGAGAAGAAGTGCTCGCACATCTGCCTGAAACGTTACAGGACTTCTTGTTGCAGACTTGCGAACTCCCCCAGTTGAACGCTTCTCTCTGTGACGCTATCAGGGATAGGGAGGATAGTGCTCGTCTGCTCGAACAAGTGGAACGGGCTAATCTCTTTCTGCTGCCCCTGGATGAAAGTCGGCAGTGGTATCGTTATCATGCGCTGTGGGCCCAGGCGATGCAGCACGAAGCAAGGGCTCGCCTGGGAACGACCACGCTCCGTTTACTGAGGAACAAGGCGAGTCGGTGGTATGAGCAGCAATCGCTGCTACCCGAAGCGATCGAAGCGGCGTTGGCCGGGGAAGATTTTGCCCGCGCTGCGTCGCTGATCGAGCGTTTTATCATTCCGCAGAGCTTTCGCAATTCGTATCATACGCTGTCTCGCTGGCTGAGGCAACTACCAGAGGAGATCATGCGAAACCAACCCGATCTCTGCTTCCAGTCTGTCCTCGCATTGACGTTTACAACTGATCGGCGTTCGCCTGCTACCTGGGAATATGTTGGGATGCTTCTCCAGTGGGCAGGGCGGGGCTTTGAGGCCCTACAAGAGTGGGAGAAACTGGGGGAAACCCTACAATTGCAGGCCGAGCTTGCCTTTTTTCAGGATGATCTTGTCAAAACGCTGCGGCTAGCGCGTCAGGCCCGACCACTCCTTACCAGGCAAAGTCTGATATACCCGGAAAACCTTGTGGCACGCGGAGTAGAAGCCTATCTGGCTGGCGAGATGGAGATAGCCTGGCAGTGCCTTCTCGAAGGATATAGAAGAGCAAAACACTTCGGGAATCATTCCTCAACGTTAACTACATCCCTCCTATTGGGCGGAATCTGCCTGGAAAAAGGCGAATTACGGAAAGCTGCCCAGCATTACCATCAAGCCCTCGCCCATACCGAAGAAGACCAAGAGACCTTCCGTCAGCAATTGCGCCTGGAAACCGGAGAGGCTGAACCATTCTTTGCCTCCTGGATCTATCATTGTCTTGCCCAGCTCTCGTATGAACAGAATGAGATGGCAAACGCGCAGCGCTATCTCTCTCAAGCGCTGAGCTTTCTCTCAAGACCAGAGGAAGGCATCCATGTTTTTACCTCGGGTTCACTCATCCAGGCCCGCTTGCTGCATGCATCAGGAAAGACAGCTCAGGCCCAGGCTGTGCTCTTGAAATGGGAAGGACAAACTCGCATCCCCTGGTCACTGAGAGCCATACGCACCTGCCAGGCACGATTGCATTTGGCCGCCGGCGCTCTCTCCGCAGTCGAACTGTGGGCCCAGGAAAAGCAACGGGCTGATCAGTCCCAGCCACCCGATCTGGAGGAAGCGTTTCCACTCATCCTCCAGCAAGAAGAAGGGCTGCTCCTCGTACGGTTGCACCTTGCGCAAGGGCACGGGGAAGCCGCATTGAAAGCGCTGGCTCCCTGGCAAGAGATAGCTCACGCTCAGGGACGCAAGCGCAGCATTCTGGAAATCCAGATTCTGGAAGCGCTGGCTCATGTTGCCCTCCATGCACACAGCCAGGCCCGATCCTCCCTGCTTCAGGCCTTGCGACTGGCGCAGCCTGAGAACTATCAACGCCTCTTTCTCGATGAAGGCCCGGCGCTGGAAGCACTGCTCAAAACATTGCTACCCGATCTCCGCGAGGCCTCTCTGATCTCCTACACGCGCACCCTGCTGCGTGCGTTTGCGCAGGGGCCCGATGCCCGGCCGGCAGAAGAGCTAACCCCTATCGGGAAAGTTTCGCTGCCCGTAGAGTCCCTGAGCGAGCAGGAGCGGCGCGTCTTGCGTTTGCTGGTGGTAGGACGCTCCAACCCGGAAATCGCGCGCGAACTGGTAATCTCGGTCAACACAGTAAAGACCCATGTCCAGAGTCTCTATCGCAAGCTGGATGTCCATAATCGGACTGAAGCTGGTGAGGTCGCAAGACGTTTGTCTCTGCTCTCATCTTTCTAAACCTCCTCACTTTCTTTTCCCCTCACCCACATACAATCATGCCATTGGGTGAAGGCGCCTCACCCCCTCACGCTTTATACTTCGAGCATCGGAAACAAAGGGAGGAGGCGCTTAACATACGCTATCGCATCTGGATCAAAGGACACCTGGACCCATCCTGGCAGGAATGGTTTGAAAATCTTCAGATTCTTCCTGATGGCCCTGGTACAACCGTGCTGGGTGGATCATTTGTCGATCAAGCGGCGCTCTACCGGGTACTGCTCAAAATTCGGAGTCTTGGCCTCGTCTTGCTCTCCCTTGAGACAGACGAGTTTCCGTCAGTCCAGGAAGAGCTATGATGCCGTCGCGCATCATTGGCTTTCGCACAAGACCAGGAGCAAAAGAGAGCCCCTTAAAAGAGAGCCCCTTCTAGAATTGTACGCTGAAACAACAAGGAGAACATTAATGTATACTTATACAGGCAAGATGGCCTTGATTACGGGAGCTTCATCGGGTATCGGAGAAGCCTTTGCTCACGCATTGGCATCACGTGGAATGCATCTCATTCTCGTTGCACGTACTGAAGCGCGTCTGCACGAGCTCGCCCAGGAGCTCACCCACGCTTATGGAGTACGGGCCGAAGTCATTCCCGCCGATCTGAGCCAGGAGTATGCTACATCCACTATTGTACATGAAGTGCAGTCTCGTGGACTCGTGGTCGATATGCTTGTGAACAATGCAGGTTTTGGCTCCTATGGCCATTTTACAGACGTGGACCTGCAACGGCATCACACACAGGTAATGGTTAACGTGACGAGTGTGGTTGATCTGACCCGTGCCTTCCTTCCGGGTATGGCAGCACGCGGCGATGGAGCTATTATCAACATCGCCTCCATCTCTGCCTTTGCGTCGATCCCTTACATGGCCGTATACCCGGCCTCCAAATCCTTCGTCCTCTCGTTCTCAGAAACCTTAGCAGCTGAGTACAGGGACGAGGGCGTCCGCGTAATGGCGCTTTGTCCTGGGGAGGTCAAGACGAACTTTACCAATGTTTCGGGCAACCCTTCTGCCCCAGGGCCTTCCATGACAACTGACGAGGTGGTAGCATTCGCCCTCAAGAATCTGGAGCGCGGACGCAGCTTTGTTATTCCTGGGGCCTTTAACAACATGATGAGTATCGTCTGGCGCTTGCTGCCACGCCGTTTCTTTGCAAATGCTGTGATGAAGTCGCTGAAATCCAATCCCCCCTCCTCGGTGAGGGCTGAGACTGGCAGAAAAGAAGTATCCGCCGTGAAATGATTTATTACAGACGAGAGCAATGCGCGAGAAAAGGCGAAGGGAAATATCGCTCCTCGATCAGGCGCTTTCTGCTCAAGCTCCATGGCTTGAGCCTGTCCGGCCTAAAGGTAAGCCGGACAGGCTATCGTCGAACCAGGAAGAAGCAGATTTTCTGCTCCAAGAAAGGATGCATAAAAGCCATGAATTTGTATGTACTCGTCAAGATAAAAAACAGCAGTCAATGCGACAACCGTCACTGCTACCTCGCTCCTAGACCGAAGAATACCGACGTTCCAGGGCCTCAATCTCCGCTAACCCAATATGCTTGGTGAACTGGGAGAAGCTCACCATGTGTTCGGCAAAGGCGGCCGACGTTTCTCCGCGCTTGAGCAGGTCGAGCAAAGCCAGGATATTGTGGGTCGCGGCGAAAAGCAAGCTCACCGAGAAAATGATAACTTTGAAGCCCAATTGCTGGATCTTCTCTAGTGGCAACAGGGGCGTTTTGCCGCTTTCGACCCAGTTGAAGACGAGCGGAACCCCCTGGAACGTCTCAGCGATCTTTTGGATTTCCTCTAGAGATTTTGGGGCTTCGATCAGCAGCATATCAGCACCTGCCTCATAATACGCCTGAGCTCGACGCAGCGCCTCAGCAAAGCCAAGGACGCCGTTTGCATCTGTCCGTCCAATAATGATAAAGTCAGGATCTTCGCGAGCATCGACGGCAGCCCGGATCTTCTGAACCATATCTTCCAGAGGGATGACTTGTTTCCCTCCCAAATGCCCGCATTTTTTTGGCCAGGCTTGATCTTCAAGGTGAAGGGCGGCAACTCCTGCACGCTCGTATTCACGAACGGTGCGCCGGACGTTGAGAGGGCTACCATAGCCAGTATCGGCATCGGCAATTAAGGGGCGCTTCCCCATCACAGCAGTAAGCGCGGCCGCGCGTGTGACCATCTCACTCATGGTCACTAACCCAACATCTGGTTGCCCAAGGACACTGGCCGCCGTTCCAAATCCTGTCATGTATGCAAGTGGGAATCCAGCCTGTGCAATCAGGCGTGCGCTCAGGGCATCATAGGCTCCTGGAGCGAGAAGCAGGCCAGGCTCTTCCAACATACGGCGCAAACACGTTGTCGTAGATGTGTTTTCACTGTTTGTCACGTTTCTCTCCTTCTATTCACATGGGCGGACTCGATCATCCCTTACTTAAGATGCAGCTGTGATGCAACAAGGACAGTCCTGATGGGATCAGCTAGCCGCTATGCTCACAGAAACGAGCAAGATGTGCCTCGAAAGGAGCCTGCGGACCCTACGCTTCAGATAAGGAATGATCGAGCTTCGTTTGAGAGCAATTTTATGCAGATACTCTTCTCCTAGCCCGAGGCATTTACTTCAGACGCGTTTGCTCTCTCGTATTACTTTACCAGATGAACATGAAATAAATATGAATACAATGATTTATTATTATAAATATGAATTTGAGGTATTTACTATGCATAGAATCATATTAAAAATGCATAATAAAATATGCTTAAAACGTTTTTATATCGCAAAACGTTTTCGATTGCTCTATTGGCCAAAGGGCCAGAAGAGTGTAAAGCTTATCGGAAGTCGGAAGAGCTACACTTGTAATTGTGCTATTTTATAGAACTAGCGCAGACGAGGCAAATATAAGGTGAAGCAGCTCCCCTCACCCAGGGTACTTGCAGCTGCTACGCTGCCACCCATTCCTGTGATCCACTCTTTTACGAGCGAAAGACCTATGCCAGCCCCACCTTGCTGCGGCGTTTTTGCTTGATAGAATCGTTCCCAAATATGTTCAAGCTCTTCCGGCGCGATCCCCTCTCCAGTATCTTCAACGGAGATGCCGACGCGCTCTGGCTCAATAGTCACAATCAGTGCAATCACGCCGCCTGGCGGCGTATGGCGCAAAGCATTCCGTATAATATTTTTGAGCGCCTGCTCTAAGCGTTGCTCATCGGCGCTGACCCTTGGTATTTCATCTGGCATGTCTGCTACCATCTCTACTTTGTTCGTGCGCCAGGCTAGCGGCGCACAGCTCTTCATGAGCGTCTGGACAAGCTGGTATACATCGCATGGAACTGCCTGGAATACAATCGGCTTGACTTCTGCCTTGGAAAGGGCAAATAATTCGTCGGCCCGTTCCTGCAATTGCAGGACTTCGCGCTCCATCGTTTCTATATCTTCCCAGAGTAGTGCTTCGGCTATCTGGGGACGGTTTTTGAGATCGCTTTCCAGATAGCCACGCAAGATGGCAATGGGAGTACGCAGTTCGTGAGACACGTTAGCGAAGAGCTCGCGCCGTTCGTTGAGTAAGAGTGCCACATAGTCCCGCTCTGTTTGTAGGTCGCGAATGATTTGCTCTATTTTGTCTGCCATTGCATTGAAATTCTTTTGCAACTGAGCCACTTCATCCTTGCCCGCAACAGGAGCACGAACCTCATAATGACCTATGCGCAGCCTGTTCGTGACAGCTACCAGTTCTGTAATACGTTTAATCGTAGGGCGCGTCACAATGTAGGCAAAGACAATAAATAATGGCATCATAAGCAAAAGTATGATGAACACAAAAATGCTAAAGAAGATCAAGAAGAAGAAAAATCCTGATAGGAGCACAAAATCAAACGTCAGCCCTGCCCTCTGCTGGATTGACAGGACATAGAATACGCTGGCTATAGCTGACACAAAGATCAGTATCACGACATGCGCATGAATAAGCGTCCAGTGCAGCGATCGTTGCCTGAGACGATTCCAAAAATGGAATAAGCAAGCGATGCCAGTGAAGAAGAGGAGATAGAAGAGAGATAAAACGGCTGATAAAAGAAGCAAAAAATAGAATTCAGCAGCATTTTGCGTTGATGTACCTGGAGATAACAATAAATACATCGATACTATATATAACAGATATAGCGGGAGTGAAATAGCAAAAGAAGCAAAAATTTGCTTCAATAATCCTTTGCTCCAAAGAGGTTCAGGAGGAGCAATGCGAAATAGGGACCAGAGAAGGCATAGCGCATTGATATTATTGTTCCCTTTCCAGGGATTTGATGAGGCAGAGAGGTGATAGCTCATTTGAAAGATGATCATGATGAGCCAGATGCCTCCACCAATCAGCAAGGTCTCCGTCTGGGCCTGTATGGTTGAACGGGAGAACCAGAATGAACGACGTGGTTTTGGCTCTGACATGCTCTATTTCCCTTCCCGGCGCAAGCGATATCCAATGCTGCGCACGGTTTCAATCTTCGCGCTCAGTGGTCCTATCTTCTTACGAATGCGTAGCATTGCATTATCGACAGAGCGGTCTCCCTCATGATATGCAGTTTTCCAGATGGTTTCTTGCAAATATGAGCGGCTAAAAGTCCGTCCCGGACTGCGCAGCAGCAAATGCAGGGTTTCGAATTCGTTGGGGCTCAACTCAATCTCACCCCCATCCAGTATCACCATATGCGCTTGTGGGTCCAGTGAGAGTGGCCCGTAGTGCAATACGTTTTGCTCACTGTCAATCTGATCTGCGCGAGCAATTTGTTGCATTTTTTCAACGCGACGCAGCAGAACATGGACGCGGGCAATTAATTCGCGCATACTAAACGGTTTGGTTAGACAGTCGTCGGCGCCCATTTCCAAACTGAGTACCCTGTCTACCTCTTCACTGCGTGCGGTCAACATCAGGACAGGCGTCATGGCGTTCTGGTGAATGCGACGTAGGACCTCGAGGCCATCTAATCCCGGCAACATCCAGTCGAGAATTACGATATCTGGCTTTTCTTCCTCATAGAGGCGCAGCGCCGTCAAACCATCGCCGGCATAAAGCACATGATAGTTCTGGGCTTCTAGCTCACGAATAATCACCTGTGCAAGCTTCTGGGTATCTTCTACCAGTAATACGGTTGGCATTCAAGCTTCTCCTCCTTCCAAATATTTCTCTGATCCTAACACTGATCAGATAAAAAAGGCAAGTTCAATTTGAGCCTGCTTGATGCTTGAGACATAACTGCGACGAAAGAATGAAGTAACCGCAACAAAATGAGGACCCACCCATGACAAGACGATTCTATACTTCAATCAAGCACTTTGACAGGGATAAGGAAATAGCGACTGTATCGGAGGGGTTGCCACGCGTTGGAGCACTTATCGTAACGCCTGCAGCCTATCGCCATGCTCATGCGCGTTACTACTTGCGAACATTTGGCACTGTGGCTGGTGGCTCTCAGAAAAACTCATTGACATTTACTCGAAACCGATAAGTCTGCACTCTCACAAAAGAAATCGCAAAGACATTCTTGTGATGAATGAAGCCGCATCTGACATTAGTATCGCTCCTCTCACAACCATCCAGACCTGTTGATTCTCGATAAGCCAATCAATCTGGACCCGATGAGTGTGACCGAACAGAGCGGAGATCAGATTAAGGGGGACAAAAATCTTATACCATGCTGCAGAACTGCCTGAATGTGCCCAGCCTAATTTTCCCGCATCATCCTGCCGCTGTATCGATGCCAGAACACGTGAATAAATAAAGGCAAGAAGATGGCAATCTGGTTACAGGTCGATATACAAAGCAGCATCCCTATCTATGTGCAGTTAGTCGAACAGATCCAGCATGCCCTGGAAGCCGGCACGATCTTACCAGGAGAGACGTTACCATCGGTGCGCGAACTAGCCAGTGAGTTGTCAATCGCGCCTAACACGATCGTCAAGGCCTACAAAGAGCTGCAACGGATGGGCTTCACTGAGAGTCGAGAGAGGAAGGGAACCATAGTGCTCGGTCATGTCCAGGAGACGAGGCGGGCGCAACAGCAAGAGGCGCTACTAGAGCAGCTGGGTACCGCTGTCCACGATGCCAGCAAGCTAGGGGTGAGCGCCGAAGCTTTGCAAGCCCAATTTGAGCAAGCCGTTCAGCAGTTTTATCCTGAAATTCTGCAACAAGAGATAAAGCATGAACATCACATATAAAGGGGCAAGACATGAACAGCAATATATTAGATAAACATAGAAGCAATACTCTATCTCAGCTGTTGACCAGCAACATGGCCATCGAGGTTGAGAACTTGACCATCAGCTGCGGAAGTATTCAGATTCCCAAAATGATGCTCTCTTGCAGTTCATGAGGACCATCTTTAAAATCGCCCCGAGGTACGCATAAAGCTACCTTTGGCTCGTTATAGCAACCCAATTCAGTATTCCTTCAGGAGTAAGATATGCAACTTGTTCAGCCTTGGGAAAAGAAATGCCTATCGTCATTTTATCAACAAGTTCTTTTAACTCCCCTCCATCCATATCATAGCGTTAAGATCCCCTGGAAAGAACTCTACCTCAAAGATGAAACCAGGCAGGTCACGAATGCTTTCAAATTTCGCGGAACCTGCTATCGACTCTTATGTGGGCTCTCGGCAGAACGGGTGGTAACAGCATCTTCCACGGGAAATCACGGATTGGGGCTTTCAATGGCTGCCCGTATCCGTGGCCTTCAAGCTCACATCTTTGTCCCTACCAAAACTGCTCACATCAAGCTTGAGGCAATGGTGGCCAATGGAGCCACTATTATCAAGGTGGACGGGGACTACGAGCAGGCCTGGTTGGCCTCTCAATACTTTGCAAAGCAAACAGGAGCAACGTATATTTCTGGTTTTGACGATTACGAGATTATTACTGGCAACACCAGCCTATTTTCTGAGATTGAGGCCCAGCATCAGGGCGGTTTTGATGTGGTTTTCGTCCCGGTTGGCGGTGGGGGACTCCTAGCAGCCTGCCTCCAATTCTTTCAGAAGAGGAATGTGAAGGTCGTCGGGGTTGAACTTGACAGTGCCCCGGCATTGTCGCTCTCGCTTGCCCAGGGAAAGCGTGTGATATTAGAGCACATGGCAGGTCGAGCCGAAGAGCTTCTAATCAGACAGATTGGGGCTATCCCTTTCCAGATCGCGCAGCAAGCCCAAAATCTTGAGATGTTTCTGGTCTCCGAGGCCCACATCAACCAGGCTATTCGTCTGCTCTGGCAGCACAACGGCATTCGCGCTGAAAGGGCGGGAGCAGCGAGTGTCGCCGCAGCATTGCACTATCCTCTGGCTAGTCAGGAGCAAAAGGCCGTCGCTATCGTTTCTGGAGGCAACATCGATGAAGCTGCCTTTCAAGAGGCTCTTGAAAGTTCCATTCTTGATGACCGAGCTTAAGCTGCCTTTTATGAAAATCGCTGCTTAGCGAAAGACAGGTTCCCACCCTCAAAACCTGCTCTTCCTAATAATGATGCTTCTCTACGTTCTCATGAATTTCTAGAAGTGCGTGCAGAGCTTGAACGGGAGCAAAACGCAAGCGCCGTGGTGGCCTTGCGTGTGGCTTTGCGCAAAGCCGCTTGGCAACGCCCTCACTCCTCTCGCCGCTTTCCTTGACATCCCTTTATCCTCACGTTTTGATTAGTATCGGCTCTTGCACTCAGTTCTACCGTGAGCGATACTTGTAGATGCATGAGAGGTTCCTTTCTGTGAGGGTTGAGGTTTTTTTGTATCCTATCACAGATTGGACCTCTCTTTTTTCTCGACCCCGCCTTTTGGCTGGAACCCAGGTTTTGAGGACGCGTTATGACCGCATAAACCGGTATCCTGGTATTAAAAATCGTGTTAAAGCGCCGATTGGATAGAAAGGAAGAAGCACATGGCCACATTGAAATGGTATCAGGTGCATGCTTGGCGTTTATCGCAACATGGTCTCTCCCCACGTTTCTCCTCGCAGGATGCTGTTTCGGCAGTTGCGCGCACTGCTGGGATTCAGGCCCAGGTGTTGTCAGCTGCCGAATTGGCAGTGTGTACCCGTGTGGAAGGACTCTCTCCCCGCGATGTCAAAGCAGCTATCTTTCAGGACCACACACTGGTGAGAACATGGGCCATGCGTGCTACCTTACACTTACTCCCTGCAAGAGAACTTCCTCTGTATGTAGCAGCGCGTGACTGGCAGCAGACTGCGAACTGGTCAAAGTATTTTGCTGAGTTTGGCCTCTCAAGTGCGCAACAAGATGCCTTTCTCCTGGCTATTCCGCATGTTCTGGAACAAGGATCTCTGACTCGCCTGCAACTTGCAGACGCAGTGGCCAGGCACACGGGGATTATGCGCTTGCGCGACTTGATCCTCTCTTCGAGTTGGGGGACGCCTTTGAAGCCATCGGCCTATCGCGGGGACCTCTGTTTGGGGCCAGGCCAGGGAAAGACAGTCACCTTCATGAACCCCAGAGGATGGATTGATACATGGCAGCCAATCGAGCCCAAGCAAGCGCTTCAGGAAATCGCCAGTCGATATCTGCGAGCCTATGGCCCGGCGACAGCAAATGATTTTGCTTTTTGGTGGGGATGTGGAAAAACCCTCGCCAAAAACCTCTTCCAATCCATGAAGGAAGAGTTGGAAGAAGTTGAGGTAGAAGGGTGGCGAGCCTTCGCCTTGCGTGCGACGCTTCCACATATCCAAAGCATTGAAGCAACAGAGCAGATCCACCTGCTTCCCTTATTCGATGCCTACACGATTGGGGTGCCGCGCGATTGCGAGCCCTTGCTTGCCCAGGCCTACAAGCGCCAGGTTTTCAACCTTCAAGGATGGACCTTTGCAGTCGTTCTCGTCAACGGCTCCATCCAAGGAGTCTGGCACACGCAAATCCGGCGCGCGCACATCGTCATCAAGGTGAACCTCTTCTCCTCTTCCACCCCTTCGCTTCGAAAAGGGATTGAAGCTGAAGCGCAACGGCTCGGTCATCTCTTCGAGAAGAGGATCTTGCTGGAATATACTTAGGCCTTGCTTATCCAGAACCTGCTTTGCAAAGCAGGTTTTACCTGTTTCTCGGTGTGTATAGTGATTCCCGAAGGCGTTGCCGAGCGGGATCATCTGCCCGAATGGATCGTCATTCTGGCTTCCCTGCATCCCCTGCTGGTTCAGGTCATCACTGGCCTCTGCCTCACTTATTCTGCACATCAGATGCCCCAGGTGGATACGCTGAAGACGCGCCAGATCTGCCTTGCGCCGCTTCTTCGACGCGGAGATGCAGGCGCTCGGCCTGAGCGTGGACCGCATGGGGCAAGGCTTTCTTGACGTGAACATACGAATTCAGCAGATGCCAGGCGATCTTAAGGATAAAGTCAGTTGCTGCCTATCTCAGCTTCCTTAAGCAAGATGTCCGTCTTTCTGCTCTCTCCTCTTGTCTTGCATTATCCTGAATATATGTTTTCCTGGCTAATTGATTTTTCTCCCCTTTTTCCCTATACTTGAATAACAAGCAGAAAAGAATCTCTCTGTTTTTTATTGTCATGCCTCTATTTCTGTATGAGGAGGATGCATGCATTATCCCCACCATCCTTTAGATCCCCTTTCCGCCGAGGAATTGCGTCAGGTGGTCCAGTTAGTGCGAACACAGCGGCACCTCTCCGAACGCGTGCGTTTTGTCTCGATCAACTTGCATGAGCCAGCTAAAGCGCTGGTGCTCTCCTTTGAGCCCGGCGCCAGTTGGGAACGCGAAGCTGAGCTAGTACTGCTCGATACCCAGGATGGCGCCACTTACGAAGCCCTCGTCTCCCTGAGCAGGCAGCAGGTCCTGTCCTGGCAGCACCTTCCCGGGGTGCAGCCCTCGGTCATGCCTGACGAGTTCTTTGCCTGTCAACAAGCCCTTAAAGTTCATCCAGGCTTTCGGGAAGCGCTGCGTCGGCGCGGCATTACCGACATGGAGCAAGTGATGATTGAGCCGTGGTCCGCTGGCAACTATGGCGCTCCTGAAGAGCAAGTACGCCGCCTTGTGCGTGTGCTCACCTGGGTACGCCTGCCCGATCCTGCGGCTCCTGGCCTCAACGATAATGGCTATGCTCATCCTATTGCAGGGCTGCGCGTGCTCTTTGATCTCAACACGCTTGAGGTGGTGCGCCTGGAGGATGATGGCGTGCAAGACATTCCGGCAGCACGGGCCAATTATACTGCCGAAGCCGTGGGCCAGATGCGCACGGATCTCAAACCGCTCTCCATCGTGCAGCCAGAGGGACCAAGCTTTGTGGTGCAAGGCAACCAGGTCAGCTGGCAAAAGTGGAGGTTTCGTGTGGGCTTTACCACCCGCGAGGGCCTGGTGCTGCACACGCTCAGCTACCAGGATCAGGGACGAACACGTCCCATCCTCTATCGGGCCTCGCTCGCGGAGATGGTGGTGCCCTATGGCGATCCGGGAGCTGATCATTATCGCAAAAATGCCTTCGATATCGGCGAATATGGCCTGGGCTGCATGGCCAATTCCCTGGAACTGGGCTGTGATTGTCTGGGGCTGGTCCACTACTTCGCTGTGGCCATGGCCGACAGTCAGGGTCAGGTCAGCACCTGGCCTAATGTGATCTGTCTGCATGAGGAAGATCATGGTCTGCTTTGGAAACATACTGATTGGCGCAATCGTGAGACGGAGGTGCGCCGTTCGCGTCGCCTGGTGCTTTCCTTTATTGCCACAGTGGGCAACTATGACTATGCCTTCTACTGGTATTTTTACCAGGATGGCAGCCTGGAATATGAGATCAAGCTCACCGGGGTGATGGCTACGGGCGCCTTGCAACCAGGGGAACAGCCCACCTATGGAGCGCGTGTCGAGCCTGCCGTCTTTGCGCCCAATCATCAACATATCTTCAACCT
Source organism: Ktedonosporobacter rubrisoli (assembly GCF_004208415.1). GTDB lineage: Bacteria > Chloroflexota > Ktedonobacteria > Ktedonobacterales > Ktedonobacteraceae > Ktedonosporobacter > Ktedonosporobacter rubrisoli. The sequence goes on from NZ_CP035758.1 coordinate 3,907,808, forward strand.
GCGCCTTGACATGCAAGTGGACGGCTTCACTAATTCGGTCGAGGAAATCAATACGCAGGCCGAGCCGCTGGGACCAGGCAATCAGGAGGGCAATGCCTTCTTTGCCAGGGCAACCAGGCTGACCAACGAGCAGGAAGCTCAGCGCGACGTCAATCCGCTGAGAGGGCGCTACTGGAAGATTGTCAATCCCAACGTGACCAATCGACTGGGAGAGCCGGTAAGCTATGCCCTCAGCTTTGGGCAAACGGGCTTGCCCTTCGCACATCCCCAGGCGCATATCTCCCAGAGAGCCGGCTTTGCGCGTCATCATCTCTGGGTCACACCCTATCATCCCCAGGAGCGCTATCCCGCCGGGGACTATCCCAACCAGCATCCGGGCGGCGCGGGATTGCCGAGATGGACGCAACAGAAGCGTTCGGTGGAACAGACGAATGTGGTGCTCTGGTGTACGCTCAACTTGCTGCATCTGCCGCGCCTGGAAGACTGGCCAACGATGCCGGTACATAGCATCGGGCTCATGCTCAAGCCGGCTGGCTTCTTCGATCGCAATCCCGCCCTTGATGTGCCTCCTCCGTCCCAGGAGTCGCCGGAATCGTGTACCCACTAGTACATTGAGGCGTTGAAAAATCCATGATAGCATAGAATGACTTGCGCGACCAGATCCTGGCCTTCATCGGCTACGACAATCGTACGATGGCGAAACCCATCAAGTGGACCTACACAGGCATCGCTTAGTGCTTATCCGAAGACCGGTGCTCCAATGAGGGCCAGGGTGAGTTGAGAAAAGAGAAAGATCCCATGAACGCCCCTGAGAAGTCAGCACAGCAGAAGGATTCAGGCCGAATGAGAGCAGACGAGCTGATGACTATCGTGACGCAAGCGTATCCAGTGGAGCCCATCTCCACCTGTGAAGTGCTGCGGCTTCACCCTCACCAAAATAGCACATACGTGTTGCGTACCACAAATGGAGCCTCTTATCTCCTTCGCCTCTATGGACGGCATTGGCGATCACATCCACGCATTTGCTATGAAATAAGCTTGCTCAACCATCTTGCTGAGAAGGGCGTTGCTGTCTCAACTCCCCTCCAGCGCACCGATGGCCAGTTCTTCGCTCCGCTGCTCCCAGGCAAGGACGAGCGCTATTTCGCACTCTTCACGTCTGCGCCAGGAGAACTCTGTACTGGTGGGTCATTACGTGAGTATCACGCTGGCTCTCATTTTGGACGAGCTGTGGCACACGTGCATACGGCCTCGGATGATTTTACCTGTCGCTGGGAGCCACTTCTCCATGATCTCGATTATCTCTTGTATGAACCACTCGCCCACCTTTCGCCTTGGTTCCAGCATCGCCCTCATGACCTGGAGTATCTTTACGCACTTACCGAACGTATTGAGAAAGCGTTGACTCCTCTTATGGAGGCTGGTCTGAATTGGGGTGTCTGCCACGGGGATCTGCCAAGTGGGAATGCCCATATCACGAGTAAAGGTCTGGTAACCTTTTTCGATTTCGATGGGTGTGGAATGGGATGGAGGGCGGCAGAGTTATCTCAGATTTTAGAAGGAGCGGCGTGGAGGAACGAGCCTGCGATCTGGTCGCATTTTCTCGAAGGGTATCAAGAGGTCAGGCCACTTCACGCCTCAGACATGCAAGCCATTCCCTGGTTCGTAGCGACGGGTCCGATCTGGTTCCTTGGCACCTGGGCACAAGAAGCGACGCTCGGCTTCAGCGACGCTCTCCCAGATGAGCAGGTGGATACCATGTTGGGCTTCCTCCACCAATGGGAGGAGCGTCACTTCAATGAGTGAACTGACGATACGTCTATCTCTCCGAAAGCAGGCCAGGGGAGCGTGTCTACTAGTTTTTGGAGACGTTCTTAATCATGGACGGATCTCTGCCCTACTGTCCTAGTGGAAACAGGGAAACTGCTCTCAGCAACGCAGATTGGACGCTATTGAGCTAGAAACAATTCCCGCTGGCTTGAGTTTGCTTCTCTCAAGCCAGGCAAGAGAGGGAAAAAACTCGATTTCCGAGATCAATGTATGCGTCTCTATCATGGCCCCTCTATAAGCGGGCCGTAAGCCAGGTGGTTGGACGCTCGTCTCGCGAAGGCGTGTTTGTCAAAACAGGCAATTCTACGATTTTGCTCAAAGAGGTGCAGCGTCCTTCATCTGCACCTCACCTTGCGGCACACGACTGGAGGTAAGCCCACTCTTCTATCTCAGGCACATGCAGCGACAGGGGCAAGAGTGTAATCGATGTCTCACCTTCAATACTGGATACTATCTTATACGCCTTTCTATCGAGTTGGCTCATCATAAGCAATGGACGCAGGCACAAGAAACTGTGCGGTTAGTCCTACAACTGCTTGATATCTTGAGCAAGCAGAGGCAACCCTTCGGTGAAAGAATGTTCCTTCCCATCGATCACGCGAACCGTTGCCTGAGGCAATTGTTCTTGATAGCGTCCCAGAGAAGAAAACGGGACTTCTTCATCATCACGACTGTGATACAGGAAGAGGTGTCGGATCGTCGGAAGGTGTGCGGCAAAATCCTCAGGAACCGCGTACTCAAGTTGCCAGCCCTGCCTTTCCCAGTAGGGCGCAGATACCAGAAAAAGCCCGGCAATCGGTTTCTGGTAGGTTCCTTCTGCCAGGTATTTGAGCAAAATTGAACCCCCTACAGAGTGTCCAATGACCAGGGCATCAGTATCGAGCTTGCCGAGCTCTTGCTCAATCTGATCTCTCCAGGGAAGGTAGCGAGGATTGTCGGCATCAGGCATATCTGGAGCCAGGACCTGGTAATCGCTGCCAAGCTGCTGTCGCAGGAATGCCACCAATTTGCCGCTGCCAAAAGGGTCGTGCTGATTGCCTGAACCATGAATGAAAAGTATTTGTTTGCTCATTTGTATTCTCCCTTTTATATGATTTCTTTCGTATTCATTCGCTACTCTCGATGAGATTGCATCTTCCACGCAGTCTGCTCGCGCCGCACGAATCGTTTCTCCTCAACAACAAGATTGTCATGAAAGATCTACTCACAGTATAGGCCGTCGAGAGGCACAACGCATCGGGAGCATTCCGTAATTCTATTCCGTATCCCTACGGGCATAACCCACCGGATGGAAAGTGGTGCTACGGAGAATTCCGTAGAGGAGATCAGATGAGGTGGTGCTCGATGGCATAGCGCGTGGCAGCCACTCTGGAGGAGACGGAGATCTTGCTGTAAATCGAAGTCAGATGAGTATCGACGGTTCGGGGGCTGATGATGAGGCGTTGGGCTACCTGCTCATTGGTCAAGCCCTCTGCCACGGCGCGCAGCACCTCGACCTCTCGGGCCGTCAGCCCATCAGGATTGGATGAAGGAGAGGAGGTGGTAGAAGATAGGGGCCAATCTCCCAGCGTGGAAACAGGGAGTACCTCTAGCCCAGGTTTAGCAAGAGCTTGCTCTAGCAACATGCTGCCCCCTTCGGCCCATGCAGAGGCAAGGGCATGTTCTCCAAGTTGGGTCCGGCTCGCTGTCACAGCCTGCTGATAGGAAACACGTTCAACCGGCGGAAGGGGCGCTCCGATCTCCTCACGCAGGGCTTCTGCAGCACCCCAAAGGCGAGCTGCCCAGACATGGTTTCCTTGCGCGGCAACGGCAGCTGCTAACCCTTCCAGGCCAGGAATGATGGTCAGTTTGTCATCCAATTCGAGCGCTAGCTTCACGCCTTGCTCGTAGAGCATCTGGGAAAGGGCATAGTTTTGCTGAACAGTAGCCATCTGAGCTTTGACGTAGAGTGAGCGAACTATGCCATCCCGCTGCTTTATCTCCTGGAAGAGCGCCAGGGCTTGCTCGATATGCGAGGCGGTACCAAGCATATCACCTTCACTGAGAGCCAGCATCGCCCAGAGATGGAAGCAGTTGGCGATACGCTCTTTGTTTCCCACCTCCTTGAAGAGGGCAAAACTTTCGTCGAGCCACGGATGGACCTGCCCCGGGTTGCCTTCGGACAACCAGTACAACTGCGCCAGCTTGAAGAGCGAGAGCGCAAGGGTCCGTGTGTCACCTAGTTTCCTGCTAATCGCCACGCTCTCCATGAGCAGGTCGCGCACTCTGGTATACCTCCCTTGCACGATGGCCACTTCCCCCTGATGGTACAGCAGGTAGGCGATCGACCGGTTATCACCCAGATCTCTGAAGAGCGTCAAGGACTCTTCGCCAAGCGCGTGGGAGACTGTAAGTTCTCCTCGTGCCCAGGCAACATCTGCCAGCAAGTGGAGGCTGTTGGCAATACCTCTAATGTCTGCGCATTCTCGGTACAGGGCCAGGCTCTGCTCACAACATTCCTCCGCTCGATCAAGAGCGCCCAGAGCAATATGTAGTTGCGAAGCCGCGTACAGGGCTTTTGCCCTGACCTCCGCTGCCACCTCATGCGCGAGCATCAGGGCATGCTCCAGGAAATCACGCCCCTCACTGGCATATGCGCGCACAAACCAGAAGGAGCATAATGCTCCTCCCAGGCGCAAAGCCATGTCGTTCCCCTCCTCTATGGAAGAGGTCGCCCATTGCATAGCAGCCCGCAGATTATCATGTTCCTGTTCCAGGTGTTCCAACAAGGCCGCTTGCCGGGGACCATTCATACCCTGTTCGGCCTCTTCTGCAAGGTGTAGGAAATAGGCGGCATGCGCTTTGCACGCTGTCTTTGCTTCCCCGTGGGACTCCAGACGCTGCAGCGCATACTCACGCAGCGTCTCCAGCATCATGAAGCGTGGCTCCTCTCCCAAGTGCAGCTCCACCCGTTGCAGCAGACTTTTGTCAACGAGGGAAGAGATCCCATCGAGGATGAACGTTGATGTGCAGCCTGGCGGCGTACAGACTGCTTCGATGGCTTCCAGACTGCACCCACCCACAAAAACGGAGAGCTGCCGGAAGAGCTGTTGCTCCTGGGTATCGAGCAGCTGATAGCTCCACGCAATGGTGTTGTATAACGTCTGCTGCCGATCTGGCACATCGCGTGACGCGCTCGTCAAGAGAGAGAAGCGCTGACCCAGGCGGGCGAGCAGGGCCTGCGGCGAGAAGAGCTTCATACGAGCCGCTGCCAGCTCAATAGCCAGAGGCAGCCCATCAAGGCGAGCACATACCGAAGCTACGGCACGGGCGTTGGCATCTGTCAGGTGGAAATCGGGTTTAACTGCCCGGGCTTGCTGAAGGAAGAGCGCGACTGCCGCCTGATGCGAGAGCCTGGCGAGATCGGGTAGGTGATCAGGGTCAGGAACGGCCAGCGGTGGCACAGGAAACTCATGCTCGGCTCGTAGGTGCAGCACTTCCCGGCTCGTCACCAGGACCTTGAGCTGTGGACAGGCGGCTAGCAAGACAGCTACCTGCTCTGCCGCGCTGACCACCTGCTCGAAGTTATCAAGCAGGAGCAACATTTCTCGCGGTCGCAGTTCCTCCATCAGACGTTCCAGGAGCGCCCGGCCACTTCTTTCCCGAATGGCGAGTGTCTCGGCAATGGTTGGCACAACCAGGACAGGATCACTGATAGGAGCCAGGTTCACAAAAAACACCCCATGGGCAAACCGCTCACTCACGTCTGCAGCCATCTGCAAAGCAAGGCGAGTTTTGCCTGTTCCACCCGGGCCGGTCAGCGTTACCAGATGCACATCAGTGCGAGACAGCAGCTCTGCGAGAGCAGCCATCTCCTGCTCACGTCCCAGCAACGGCATTGGTTGGACGGGCAGATTATTCGGAAAGCTCTCCGACATGTGCAACGCAGGAAAGTCGGCGGGAAAGTCAGCGATCACCAGTTGGAAGAGGCGCATGGGGTGTCCCAGGTTCTTGAGACGATGCTCCCCCAGATCACGCAGATGCACACCCTCCGGCAGATCCTGCTCCACGAGAGCACACGTCGTCTGGGAGAGCAATATCTGTCCCCCATGCCCGGCGATCACCAGGCGTGCGGCACGTTGCACATCCAGGCCAACATAGCCTTCAGGCATCCTCTTCGGCTCGCCGGTATGCAGCCCCATGCACACTTGCGCCATCGCACCATGCGGAAAGGCATGGGAGGCGAGGGCACGTTGGGCGGTCACGGAGGCTTGGACAGCCTCGGTGGCACGGGCAAAGACAGCGAAAAAGGCCTCGCCCTGAGCGTTCACGACGATTCCATTCCACTGCCTGAATGCTACGCGCAGAATCTCTCTGATCTCCGCGAGCGTCTGAGCATAGCAATCACTCTGTTGTGTGAGCAGATGCGTAGGCCCGACAATATCAGTGAACAGCAACGTGACCGTCCCGGTTGGCAAGTTCTGCATGATCGTCCTCTCTGGGCGGCTCTAGTTGGGGCAGCCGCTTCACTTCTCAAATGGACAGCGCTTAGGCGTCGAAACGTTTCCAGGCGCTCTCTCGCTTCACCCAACTCTGGTAAGTGTATCTGAGATGGAAGAAAAATGCGAGCTTTTTCAGGCATTTCTTGGCGAATTTCCCAAATATCTTGGCGTATGGGTTACAAAGTTCAACGAAAAGAAGACTTTACGAGGTCACAACACTTTATGTGAGGAGCCTGATCCTCTGAACACGCTTGGAAGCGTGGCAGATTCTATGAAAAATAGTCAACTATTCTATTTCTCTTAAAATAAGCCAATACTCTGAATAAAGCGAGAAAATTGACAAATCTGGATAGATCTGTTATAGCGCTCAAAAATAGAGAGAAATACATATATGTACTCTCCTTCTAGTTCATCTCTATTTACTTCAGTTTTTACGTCTTTCCTCTTACCCAATTCTCATATTTGGGCACTCTATGAAAATGGGGGTAATCCCACTTAGACGACTGACACATGGTACTCTTGCAGCCAGGCATTGATCTGGATGATGCGCTCATAGAGAGAAGCGGCTCGTTGGGCCGAACCTGGGCTTTTCTCCGAAGTCAGCAGCTTAATATGATTCACACTGAGAAACGGCTGAATCGGGGCATTGGCATCGTTAAGAATCTGCAGCGCCCAGGTGCGTGCGGCCTCCAGATAGCTGGGATTCTGCGAAACCGGGTACGCGCTCTTGCGTCGAGAGAGCACATCTTCCGGCAGCACCCCGCGCATTGCCCGGCGGAGGATGCCTTTTTCGATCTCCCCCGTGCGCTTCATGGCGGAATATTCCAGACATACTCTACCAGCCGGTAATCACAAAACGGTACCCATACCTCAAAGCCTACGGCCATACTCATCCGATCTTTGCGCGCCAGCAATCTTGGCAGGAAGTGCGTCAGGTTCAGATAAAAGATTTCGCGTATCCGGGCAGCACGGCCATCTTCTCCGGTCAGACGCGGTACCTCATCCAGTCCTTGCTGGTAGATGCGCTGCAGATAGGCGACGGGATTCGCCTTCTGGACAACTTCCGAAGCAAGCCAGGCCAACGCACCGTGATTCTCAGGCGCCCTCTGATCAGCCGGACGCCTGAAGGCAATCCAGGGGAAAGTCGGGGCCGCGATGGCCTCATCCAGGTAAAACCAAGGATAACCACCAAAGATCTCATCAGCCGATTCTCCCGAAAGAGCCACCACCGCATCCTGGCGCATCGCTTTGCACAAGAGGTAGAGCGAGACTTGCCCCTGTCCACTCGCTGGCAAGTCATGCGCGCGCATGGGTACCAGCATCTGTTCAAGCAGCTGCGGCGTATCCACGACTACGGAATGATGCTGGCTGTGAACGTGCTCGGAAACCCGCTGTACCCAGGGAGCATCCAGACTGGGACGAAGCGCATTGCCCTCGAAATGCTGCGCGCTGCCCACAAAATTAATGGAGTAGGTCTGCAGCTGGCGCCCCTCACGCTGGAATTCCTGGCTAGCCAGCGCGGTCAGCACACTCGAATCGAGCCCCCCGGAGAGCATCGTGACCACCGGGACATCGGCGATGAGTTGCCGTCTGACTGTATCTTCAAGCAGGGAGCGGATTTTAGCACAGGTTGTTTCGAGGTCATCGGTGTGAGGCGCACTGCGCAGGCTCCAATAGCGGCTGACTTGGCTGCTTTGCGGTGTAAAGGTGGCAAAATGAGCCGGGCGCAGTACATGGATGCCACGAAACACGCCAGAGCCTGGAGCGCGCTGGAAGCCGAATACCTCGGCCAGACCTCGCTCATCGATCTCCGGGCGAATCAGGGGATGAGCCAGAACTACCTTCAATTCAGGGCCAAATAGGATCGCACTGCCCCGCTGGGCGTAGAACAGCGGTTTGACTCCAAGATGATCACGTGCGAGCAATAACTGTTGTTTCTGCTCATCCCAGAGGCCAAAGGCAAAGATGCCGTTCAACCGGCGTACACACTCTTCGCCCCATTCGAGATAGGCATGCAGCAGCACCTCGGTATCGGAGTGGGTGCGAAAGTGGTGCCCACAGCTCTGTAACTCGCTGCGCAGCTCGCGGAAGTTGTAGAGTTCGCCATTGTAGGTCAGGGCGTAGATGTGCTGGTGCTCCTGATAGAGCATCGGTTGCTTACCGCCCTCTGGATCAATAACACATAACCGATAGTGGGCTAGCGCGGCCCGTGGCGAAACCCAGCTTCCCTGGGCATCTGGCCCACGATGGCAGAGGGTATGCGCCATACGTTCAATCAGCGCACGTTGGTCAGACAGGTCCTGGATCCAATCGACCCATCCAGCAATTCCACACATGAAATTTCATCCTTTCTACTTGGAGAGAAGGGCGACTCCAGGTGAGGAAGGCCGCTCCAATCTCCAGCAAAACAATGCCATACTCTGACGTTACTCCACCTCCTCATGCAACAGGGCCCGCAGAGCAGCAGAGGCAGCAAACAACGTATGATCAGCAGCAAAAGGCAAAACCACCTCAGCTAACAGATGAGCCAATTGCTGACATTTGTCAGTTCCCAGGTGGCGCAACTGCTGAGCCAGGGGACTATCTTCCGCGAGCTTTGGAATACTGGCCAGCAGCGCTTGTCCCTCATCGGTCAACACAAGCGGGATGCGCCGCCGATCAGTTGGATCAGGAATGCGCTTGAGAACTCCCCGCCGTTCCAATTGATCAACGGTGGGCAGTAACGTGGAGGGATCGAGAAGCAGAAAACGGCTCAGTTCAGCCAGCGTCAAGGGGTGCGGTCTAAGTGCGCGCAGAATGAGATACTGGCCAGGGCGCAGATCCACGCCGGACCGCTCAAGCCGTTGCACCAGTTCTTGCCTGGCAACCTTGTGGAGAAGCCCACAGAGTAATTCCAGCTCGTAAGTGATTGCGGCATAATTTGGCGTATCCACAACACTCTCCTTCACAAAATATTGCGAAATCAAATGATTTGTATCCAAATAATAGCATTCCCAATGAATAGCGTCAAGATCAACTGCTTTTCTGGAGAATCAAGAAACCATGATCTTAGCAAAAGGGAAAGAGCAGATCATTCTTATTAGGGCCATCTTATGAGGGTGCCAGGGTCTTTTGCCCTCGGTACTGATAATTTGCAGCAGGTTCCTCTGCCAGCTGAAACAACAAGTGCCATGCCCTACATATCCTTGGCAAGCTGAGTGCCACCAATGCGTTCAGGCGCTGATACAGGCACGCAAACTTAACTTGCTCTCACCACATGTGAAATATACTCCCTGAAATACTCCTCTGGGAGTTTGACGACCAAATGTCACAACGCTATACTTGCGAGAGGAGAGAGAGACAAGAAGGTGTGAACCTCATATCCTTCTCTTCTTCATTAAGGCCTTCGAGTATTAGACCTGAAGACGTTTCTGGAGAGATGAGCTTGTTTGATCTGTAAAGCGCGATGCGCCGCGAATGAAGAAGAAAACTAAAATCCACAAGGATATTTGGTGTGTTTTTCTCCCGATCAAGTTTGGAATTTATACCGAAGTGAGAAATATGATGAAAGCAGCGCAATTCAGCCAATTCGGGGGTCCCGAGGTCCTTGAGATCGTTGATCTTCCCGACCCGCATCCTGGTCCCGGCCAGGTCCGAATCGTCGTACACGCAGCCGGCATCAACGCGACCGAGTGGAAGCTGCGCAAGGGTCTGTTGAGCTTCGGCGCGGGGCTGCCGCAGACGACGGGGCGCGACGTCGCTGGCGTCGTCGACGAGGTTGGAGAAGGTGTTACAGATGTTGCTGTCGGCGACCGGGTATTTGGTGTCTCCGATGATGGCGCCGGAGCGGCCGAACTGGCGCTCCTAACCTATCGGGCACCGATTCCGCCGTCCCTCGGTTTCGTCGATGCCGCCGGCCTCCCCGTCGCGCTCGAAACGGCCACGCGCAGTCTGGACGCACTTAGCGTCGGCCGTGGAATCACCCTGCTCATCAACGGTGCCGCAGGTGGGATCGGCAGCACCGCCGTTCAACTCGCCGTCGCCCGTGGCACGCGCGTGATTGGCACCGCCAGTACCGCCAATCATGACTACCTTCGACTCCTCGGCGCAGAGCCCGTGACGTACGGCGAAGGCATGGCCGAACGCGTCAGCACCCTCGCGCCTGATGGCGTCGACGTCGCGCTCGACGTCGCTGGAAGTGGCGTACTACCCGAGCTGATCGATCTCGCTGGCTGCTCGCAGAACGTGGTTACACTCGCCGACATCGATGGAGCAAAACAGCACGGGGTACGTTTTAGCAACGGCTTTCAAGGCCACGCCTTTCACGCGCTTACCGAAATAGGAGCGCTCATAGAAGCCGGGCGCTTTTGGCTTCCCGTCGAGCGAACCTACCCCCTCGACGAGATCTCGGAAGCGCACCGCGTTAGTGAGTATGGGCACGTTCGAGGCAGGCTAGTGCTGATAATCGGCTAAAGGCCGCGCTTCCGGTCTCATAGCCGATGAAGTCATCGCAAGTATCGACAACTACGTATGCAACTGCATAGTTGGGACGACGCGGTACAAATGGGCTTAAGCCAAAGGACGTGGCAATCATCTCGTCACCCAGGTAACTGAGCATCCTGCTGTCCTTGCTATCTACCAATTGTGGGTCACAAAATTATCGTGGGTCCTCTAGACGCTAATATCGGCATCGGGAAGTAAAGAGTCTTCACGGGCTTTGTACTGCCACTGCGCGTGATCCAGATATCGCTCGAACGCAAGCCCTTGCGCAGTGCGGAAAGGGCTCACAATTCGGAGGCATGCCGATCAATGATTTTTCTCTTGAGCAGCGCTGGCTTCTCTGCTATACTCCACACTGGGCAATGTTGGGGAATTACCCAGTATTTAACAGGAACCTATGCCAAAGGAAACTGTATATAGTATTGTCTGGTCTGCGAAGGAAGATCTCTACGAGCTACACATTCCAGGAGACCATCAGGTATGGACACGCGAGGATGAGCGCTGGTTCTCCTGGCTCAAGCAATGTCCTTCCTTCGCTTTTCAGGGTCGATCTGGCCATATCACCCTCCTCAAGGAGCGGCGGCGCTATGGGGAGGGCTACTGGTATGCCTATCGCACCAGCCATAGACGTACGACGAAAAAATATGCCGGGCGCTCCGAGCATCTAACCTTCGCGCGTTTAGAGATGCTCGCCTCTGCTCTGGGAACCGGCGTCTCCCCTTTTCCTCAAGCAGTGGGACAGACCGCTGAGTCCACGCAGTCAGGTAGTTCCATGCTCATCCCCAAAATCCAGGCGCCCCGCCTGCAGAGTACTCATATCTCTCGCGAGCACTTACTGGCCCGCGTGGACGAGGGTCTTACGCGCCAGCTCACCCTACTCTGCGCCCCTGCTGGCTCTGGCAAGACGACCCTGCTGAGCCAGTGGCTTGCCTCCCGCGCTTCCTCCACTGGCACATCGGAACCTGTGGCCTGGCTCACCCTGGACGCAAGCGATAACGATCCCATGCGTTTCTGGAGCTATCTTATCGCGGCCTGTCGGATCGCCAAGGCAGATTTTGGCCAGGCCGCGCTGACTCAACTGCAGAAACGCTGGCAACCATCCGTTGAACCAGCTTCCCTTGAGGGCGTTGTGACAACTTTTCTCAATGAACTGGCCAGTAGCAGTAAGCAACATATCCTGATCCTTGAAGATTATCATCTGATTACCGAAGCCAGAGTTCACGAAACACTCAGTTTTTTACTCGCTCATCAGCCAACCACCCTCCACCTGGTCATAAGCGCACGTAGCGAGCCAGCGCTGCCCTTACCCAGGCTGCGTGCACGCAATGAGTTGAGTGAGATCCGCGCAAATGATCTGCGCTTCTCTCTGCAAGAGACGCGAGAATTCCTGCGCGTGGCCCGCGCGCCGCACCTTTCTGCAGAACATCTGCTCTATCTTGATACCCGCTTACAGGGATGGGCTGCCGGTCTGCGCCTGGCCGCCCTTACCCTGCAAAAATATACTTCCGGACAGGAGGTAGGGCAGCTTCTGGCGGCACTCACCGGTAGCCATCGGCCGGTGCTGGACTATTTTATGGTAGAGGTCTTTGAGGCACAGCCTCCCGCTCTTCAGCATTTTCTGCTCCTGACGAGCGGACTCAAACAGCTGACGGCCTCTCTCTGCAATGCCGTGACGGACAGAAGCGATAGTGAACGTGTGCTGCATGCCCTGGAACTAGCGAACCTTTTTCTTGAACCGTCCGGGGGAAGCGAACGCTGGTACCGTTACCATCCACTCTTTGCCGAGGCTCTCCAGTACGAGGCACGTCAACGTCTGGGAGAAGAGGAGGCGCGGTCCGTTCTGTGCCGGGCCAGTCTATGGTATGAGCAGCAGGGACAATGGCCGGAGGCCGTCGAAAAAGCATTACAGGCACAGGATAACACACGAGCAGCACAACTGCTTGAACTGATCTGCGAACTCTCCTCTGTACCACCCACCGGCGACTTATCTATCCTAACGCATTGGTTTGAGCAATTGCCAGCCGCCACATTCCAGCAGCGCCCGCACCTCTGCCTCTATTACGCCACAGCCCTATTGTATTCCCAAAACGGCGCGCCCTTGTCGCCATCTCTGCTGGTTCAGATTGAACATCTGCTCCTGCTGGCGAAAGAGGGCCTGAGCGGAACGGGCGAGAGGCGCGAACAGGGACGGCTCTTTGCCATGCGTGGTCTGCTGGCCTGGCGCCAGCAGGACATCAGAGAGGCCCAGACCTTTTCCGAGCGGGCCCTGTCCTGCCTAGAAGAAGACGATTCCTGGTATAGCATCAGCTTGAATGTAATTGGACAGATCGCATTCCTGGCCGGGCACCTGGATCCTGCGCGCCAGTGCTTCCTCGCGGTGCTAGCGCGATGTGCGTCCAGCAGCAATCAGACACTCAAACGGGCAATGATCGGACGGTTAAGCATGATCAGTGTCGAGCAAGGCGATCTGTACCAGGCAGCATCCTCCATGCACAAGATGCTGGCTGAGGCTAGCCAGCAGAAGGACCTTGACGATATGTGCCTGACACACCTGGGGCTGGCATGGCTCTCCTACCTCTGGAATAAACTACCAGAGGCAGAACAACAGGCACGGGAGGCGCTCCGCATTGGCGAGCTGCTGTTCCTGCTCTCACGCCGCATCAACGCACAATTGCTGCTGGTGCTCATCCAACACGCGCAAGGTCAACATAACGCCACGCAACAGTGTGCCGATCTCATACAACAGTTTCAGGAATACGAAGCACCTCAGCTTTACCGCGAGCTCGCTTTCTGGCAGGCCTCCCTTTGTTTCCTTGACGGCGATCTCTCTGCTGTTCAACGTTGGAACGATCTTCGTTCACAGCGTTTGGCAAGACCATCGCTCGCCCTATACGAACGGGAAGAGCTGCTGCTGGCCCGCTTTCTGCTGACCAGTGATAGGCAGACTGAGGCGTTGGAGCTCCTAGAGCCCTTGCTAAGAGACGCCCGAGCAGCAAAGCGTGCACAAAGCATCATAGAGCTTCAGATCGTCATGGCCTGCGCGCACGCTCGCGCAGAACAGATGCACGAAGCGCAAGTTGCCCTGCATGAGGCTCTGGAACTGGCGCGCGCTGGGAAATATATCCGTCCGTTCCTGGATAAAGGGGAAGTCATGGCTCACCTGCTGCGCGTGGCCTTCACCCAGGTCCGCGAAAAGTCTCTCCAGGCCTACCTTCAGACCCTGCTGAGCGCATACGTTCGGAAACCATCGACCTCTCATTTCCTGGCAACTAGCCTGTCTGGCAACTCCCTCACCTCCAAGGAGCTTCAGGTCTTACGCCTCCTGTCCGCTGGATACTCCAATCCCGCCATTGCCCATGAACTCGTTGTCTCTGTTCACACTGTTCGTACCCAGGTCCGAAGTATTTATAGCAAACTCAACGTGCATAATCGCCTCCAGGCAAGTGAGCTTGCGCGCCTGTTACACCTCCTGTAGTAAGCCAAAAATCATCCACCATATCACGCAGTTGAGCGATGTGCCAGCCCTGCTTCATGCGCTACACTCCATAGGGAACAGGGGAAGGATCTGCATGATCGGTTGAAACGGCCTGCACCACTCTCCCCCTTTTTTAGAAGCGCCATAAAATGAAAGGAAGTCCTCTCTATGATTTCATCCAATAGAAGCGATCCTGAACAGAGAATGGATACAGATGTCATAATTGTAGGAGCAGGCCCCGTTGGCCTGTTCCTCGCGAATGAACTGGGCTTGGCTGGCGTGCGCGCAGTGGTCCTGGAAAAACTGTCCAAACGCAGCGGACAATCGAAGGCAGGCGGGGTACAGCCACGCACGGCGGAGGTTCTGGATCTGCGCGGCCTGCTTTCGGAGCTTAAGAAGCAGGCGCTGCCTCGCGAGGCGATTGGTGGTCATTTCGCCGGATTGCCGGTCCCGTTGGATTGTCGTCCCTGGAACACACGCTATCCTTTCCCGCTGTCAATTCCCCAGGGGCGGATAGAAGCGTTTCTCGAAGAGAAACTGACCAGGTATGCCATTCCGCTCCGGTGGGGACAGACAATCATCGGCCTGGAGCAGGACGAGTCGGGCGTGACGGCCCTCGTTAGCGGGCCAGCTGGCGAGACGCACCTGCGAGCACGCTATCTAGTTGGCTGTGATGGTGGTCATAGCATGGTACGTAAGCTCGTCGGCGTCGATTTTCCCGGTCGAGATGGCAAGTTCTCCATGGTCGTGGCCGATGTAAGGCTCGCCGGAGGAACAGGCAAAGTACCCACGCACACCAAACATTTCAGCGAGCATATTCAGCATAATGAAAATGTTATAGGTATCCTTTCCCCGCTCGGCGACGGCGTTAGCCGCCTGATGTTTGGCGGACCCGAACAGCAAGTGCTTGCGCGCGACGCACCGATCACTGAAACTGAGGTACGCACTGCTTTGCGTGCCTCCTATGGTTCCAATATCGAGTTGCAAGAAATCCTGTGGGCGTCCCGCTTCAGCGACGCATCGCGGCAGGTTGAGCACTACCAGGTAGGCAGGGTCTTCCTCGCAGGCGATGCCGCTCATATCCATCTTCCCACCGGCGGCCAGGGTCTCAACCTGGGCCTCCAGGACGCATTCAATCTTGGCTGGAAACTGGCCGCGCAGGTGCAAGGCAAAGCACCCGCTGGGCTCCTGGAGAGCTATCACACAGAGCGCCACCCCATAGGAGCCCGAGTACTCCAAAACACCCGCGCGCAGGGCCTGTTGATGATGCTCCAGGGCGACGAGGACGGGTCCGCCCTGCGCGGACTTTTCATTGACCTGATGCGCCTCTCAGAGGCTAACCGCTACCTTTCGGGCATGATCTCCGGTCTCGATGTACAGTATGCTATGCCGGGCGCAGACTCTTCGGAGTTGATTGGCCGGCGTATGCTCGATCTGGATCTGTACTCCCCAACCGGTCAGACTCGCGTCAGCCAGTTATTGCATGCTGGTCGCGGCCTGCTTCTCGACTTGGGTAACCACGACGATCTGGCCGCCGTCGTGGCCAAGTGGTCAGCGCAAGTAGATTATATACAGGCCAGCACACCCGCTGGTTTTGTTGGCAGCGCCGTCCTGGTCCGCCCTGACGGCTACATTTGCTGGGCTGAAGAAAACACCAGCCCCGACGTCGAGACTGCCCTATGCACCTGGTTTGGTTCGTGCTAGCTCCAACTTAGCATTCAGGACTGCTGCTCAGTTGATGTATCGGCCTTTTCCTAAGCAATGTCATCACACCAGATCCCATCTCCTCCACGGAGCTGTGTTTCCCTTGTTATTCATCTTTCGTGACGACTCCACCACGGCTCAAGCCCGGGGCTTCTCAGGGGCACGTCCCCTGAAGGCTCCGTCCGAGCCCGGGTCTTCTTGAATGGATGTTCTTGTACTCCTCTCGAAGCTCCTTGATCTCAGGAAGTTGCATGGCCTGTTGATTGTAGGTGGTTCCTTTGCCAGTGTACGTGTAGATTTCCTGGCGGCGGCATTGGAGAGTTCGCGGCAGCGTGAGAGCGTCCGCTACAAGTGCTCAATTTGCTTCTTGGTAGGATAGAGCCCGAATTTGTAGGGTTTCTTAGACGTGCTTTTGCTCCTCAACGTACTGCTTCATGGCCGAGAGAGGAGCAGCACCCACCGTACTCACAAAATAGGAATTGGTCCACAGTGTTGGCAATTTCTGTTTGAGCATGGGAAATTCTCGCCGCCAAAGACGAGAGGATCGACCTTTAAGCAACTTGACCAGCCGATGAATGCCAAATTGAGGGTCACACTCAATGAGGATATGGACGTGATCAGGCATGACTTCTAAACTCAGAATATCGGCCTCAAACTCTTGTGTCACTTCCGCTATGATTTGTTTCAAACGTTCTGCCACCTGTTCGATTAACACTTTCCGGCGATATTTTGGGCAGAACACGACATGATATTTGCAGGAGTAGTACACGTTTCTCTGCGATTTGTAGCGTATGGCGGTTTTCATAGAAACAGTATTTTATGATCTATCTATTGTCAAGAAGGAGGATGAACCCACTTCCCAGCCGGCCCATAAGGAACAGCCCTGCTCTCCCTACGTCTGAAGCTGAGGGTTTCACGGGCCGGTTTGATAAATAAATGTATAGGAGATGGATAACAAGGGTCTGCATATTTAACTCAAGTGGCGATAGTCGTCGCGAATCCTTCTGGTTATAGGGTGCGTTGCCCCCAACTGCTGCTCACTGATGGCCAATGCCCGTTGATACAACGGCTCGGCTTGTTCATATTGCTCCTGATCTCGATATCCTTTTGCCAGCCCACTCAGCGTTTGGGCCACCTCAGGATGAGTTGGGCCTAGATGGTGTTCTTGAATGCTTAAGGCTCGTTGGTACAATGGCTCCGCCTCTTCAAACTTTTTCTGCTTCTGAAACAGGGTTGCCAGACCGTGGAGGGTTTCAGCAATATGTGGGTGTTCATCTCCCAACTGCTGTTCTTGAATGCTTAAGGCTCGTTGGTACAATGGCTCCGCCTGCTCATACCTGCCTTGATCCCGATACGTCGTCGCCAGATTGCTCAACGTGGAAGCTGTCTGCGGATTCTCTGGTCCCAACTGTTGTTCGCGCATGCGTAAGGCTCGTTGGTGCAATGACTCTGCTTTCTCATACCTGCCTTGATCCCGATACATCGTCGCCAGATTGCTGAGTGTAATCGCCAGTCTTAAGTGCTCAGGTCCCAACTGCTGTTCTTGAATGCGCAACACTTGTATCCATAAGGCTTCGGCTGTCTCATACTTTCCCTGCGTATAGTATAAGTTTGCCAAATTAATGAGGGTATCCGCGATCCTGAGGTGAGATGATCCCAGCTGTTGTTCTTCAATGTGTAAGACTCGTTGGTAGAGGGGTTCGGCTGCTTCGTACTTTCCCTGTGTATAGCAGACAAGAGCCAGATTGTTGAGAGCTTCGGCGGTCTTGAGATGGGTGGGTCCCAAATGCTGTTCCTTCAACCGAAGAACTCGCTCTAAGAGTGTCTCGGCATTTGCGTACTTACCTTGTCTCCACAACAGCTGTGCTCGTTGCTGCAGCCGCGCAATCAAGCTGGTTCGGTCAAGGCTCTGTTGCTGCTCCGCCAGCTTTACTGCCTGTTCCACCAGTGGATCAGCCTCACGATAGCGTCCCCGTGCCAGCAGATATCCCCCAGTCTTATAAAGGAGCTCACCAGACTCAGGCAGATCACTACAGTTTGCTTCAATCAACGGGAGGCAAGCCAGGGCCTGGGCCAGGAAGCGCTCACATTGGACCCAGACGCCAAACTGTTCATGAGTCCAGTTCCCAGACTGGCTCTCAGGAAAGGCGGCATTAACCATACGGATGACACGCTGGCTCCATAGGCGTGCTGAGGCTGGTTCCATCTTGTCGACGAGCACAGCTTGTACCAGCCGATGCAGCGAGAGGGTTCGTGTTGTAGGAGAACGAGTCACCAGTGAGGCACGACGCAAAGCTGCCAGAGCCAGATCAAACTGATACGGATCTGCCACGAACGAAGCCAATTCTGGCCCCAGATGAGATGCTCCAGCTACCAACATCTCTTCTGGAATAGCCTCTGGATGCAAGAAAGCACACAGGTGCAAGAGACCCTCTGCCGCTGAGTGCTCCCCGGTGATACGCTGGACTGAGAGCGAAAGGGTGGTACTCACAGAATCAGGATGAGTTCCACAATGCAGACCTCGGTATGCTAAGACGTGCTTGCGGTGGCTCTGATAGCGCGAGAGGTATTCAGATACACTACATCCCGTTTCTTCCAGGTAGGCCCCGGCCTGATCGAGTGCAAGAGGTAATCCCTGCAGCAGCCCCACAAGTTCACTTGCACTTTCTTCTGCTGGGACAGAAAGTGCTCTTTCCTCTGCAAGAGCAATGCCTGCGGTGGCTCCTTCAAGCTGCCTGCTGCGACGAAGCAGCAGGGCAATGCCCTCCTCGTTGTTCATCAGAGGTACTTCCAGCGGCTCGGCCAGAGGACCCAGCGCTTGGCGTCGAGTGGTGAGCAGAAGCGCCCCTACGCGCTGGGGTGGTAAGACCATTTGGAGGAGATCCAACTCTTCTATATTATCAGCGATGAGCAACCATCCTGGGTGGGAGGCAAGCCATTGCTGGACCGCTCCTACCATCTGGGCTTGCTGCGCCACCTTTCGTTGGGGAAGTTGCAACTGGTCCGCCACCTGCAGCAGACTCCTCATGAGGCTCTCCTGGGTCTCCGCCTCCAGCCAGAAGACGGCGCAATAGGCTGACGCAAAGCGGTAGGTATATTCTATTGCCACCTGCGTCTTGCCAATCCCTGCCAGTCCCCAGAGCGCTAGCGGCTGCTCGACGGTGAGCCGGCTCGCTAAGGTGCGCAAGATCTGCTCGCGGCCAATAAAGAAGGGATAACGGGGAAACGGAACCGTCCAGAACCGAGCAAGAGGTACACGAGGCTTAAGCTCCTCAAAGAACTCCTCAGGAGGCAGATCGAAGAAACTAGCAAGTTGCTGCTGAGCAAAGGAGCGAGGAATCGCCAGATCATGCTCCCAACGTCTAATCGCTTTTGAGGAGAAACCCAGGGCCTCTGCCAGGGCTTCCTGCGTCAGATGGCGTCGCTGCCGTTCCTGACGCAAACGTGATCCAAAACTCATACCCTCTTTGTGCCTTTCCTGCATGTCCCTGGGAAAGTGGAAACATCCTTGATGACTGAGTGTTGATCTGCAAACTGAAGTAGAAACTGAGCGCGTAGAACAACAGAGAACCTGAAAGAGTATAGCATACCTGCTTGCAGGAGACAAGAAGGCAGTATAGCAAGGTGTGCATACGCGTAAAAATGATCAGTATTCAGTTGGTATTCCTATTTTAAAGAATTAAGTTAATATGGCGACAAATCGGACAAGTAACGAGCTTGCAGTGAGGAGTACATTGCCGAGCTCGTCCTGGCTTTTCATAGGAACATTGCTCTTACGAGAACCTCAAGCTCTTCTCGCCCCATGCTCAGTTGCCCGTTCTGGCGCTCCCCGCCAAGCGCACAAAGCAATTGCTTTGTTCTGGTTCTATTTTTACAGCAAAACCATATGAGGAAAGAGGAAGAAGCAAAAGTCCGGTAAAAAGTCCGGGGATCGTCCTGGGCAAATCAGACCTCTCCAGGTATCCTTTTCTTAGGAAACGCTCTGGTCACATCCGGTACGTCGCGAGACGGTACGCCTGTTTCTCAGCGCTTCATGTTAGCCATAGGGTCAACAAGAACTATTCCTCTCTCATAGTGGCTCAGGGAAGAAAAAGGGACAAAGAGAGGAAAAGGTGTGCCATCTCTCACAGCCGACATTTTAACCAGAGGTATACAGACGCATGATCCAACGATAGGAGGAAGTCATCTTCTCTCCTCGAAATTCGGCTCATGCATATTCCTGGAAAAGGAGAAATCATGGCAAAATATGTGAAGACCCTTGTCGTCGTCCTGGCATGCACAAGCGCTCTCATCTGCGTACTGGCACTGGGAGCTTTTGCTGCTCCAAACGTGAATCCCGCTGGAACGCGTGTCACCTTCATTGGACAAAGCAATCCGAATACCAAGGATCAAAGCAGTCCGAATACCAGAGGTGGCGGCACATCTTTGGATCTCGGTGTAGAGTACTAAGCTGCGGCAAAACATGACGGTAGGATGCTCGAATTGATACAGCTAGAGCTGTCCATACCCATCGGCCAATCTGATAGGTGAAGGCCCAGGACGAAGAGGCGGGCATTGCTCTTCGTCCTGTTTACTCTTAAAAAGATGTGATATGACGCAGGTAGGTGTGCAGCCAGCAGAAACTTCTCTCTGGCACCATCAGAATTTTCTTTTGCGCCGGGCCGATCATCCCTTTCCTATTCGGACAGTTTTTCAGCACTCTCTACGCCAGATACAGAACAACTTTACCAGTGAATTGTCTTTGTAAAAAGCGTTGTGCGACCTCACCAATGTCGTGCCAGGATGCCTCCACCTCGATTGACGTCAGCAATTTCTGCTCGGCTACCAGTTGCGCAAGCCAGGCCAGATCCTCAGAGGCAGCACGACGCTGTAATTCTGTAGACATCCTCAATCCGTAGAGGGTAACCCCCCAGTAGCGTTGAAATTTCTGAGATCAAAGGTGACCGAAGGAGATACCGACCAGCCCAGCGTGACGCAGATTCCCCCAGGTGGCAGCAGCGAGAGTGCGCTCGCCAGCGCTTTCCCACCGAGCGACTCGATAATCAAATCATAGGGGCCATAGGCACGTGCAGGCTCAAGATCGTCCCCTACAATCACCTGATCGGCTCCCGCTTCGCGGATTAAGGCCTCATGACGAGCCTGGCGAGCCGTCCCGACGATAGAGGCCCCACTGAGCCGAGCGAGCTGATGCGCGAAGAGTCCCACCCCACCCGTGGAACCGGTAATCAACAGGCGTCTGTTCAGAAGCAGTCCGCCTTTCTCAAGCGCACGAAGCGCGGTAACTCCAGCAACAGGTAAGGTTGACGCTTGAGCATACGTTACGTTGTCAGGAATTAGTGCAAGCATGTTCGTTGGAACTGCTACTTGTTCAGCCCATGCCCCTGCATTAGGAGGCATGCCTACAACCCGACTTCCGACCTGTGGCCCTGCCCCATTGGCAGCCTGCTTGATAACGGTTCCAGCCAGGTTCCAGCCAAGCCGCCGGCCAGCCTCGGCGTATAGCACTTCGCCGCGATTCAAAGAAGTGGCCTCTACTTGAACAAGTGCTTCCGATGGGCCAGGCTGGGGTGCCTCGACCTCCTTGATGACAAATCGTCCTGGAACATCAGAATCAACAACGATCGCGCGTATTGAACTCATTTCTTGCTTTCCTTTCGTTTTCGAGCCATTTCACCTTGTCTCAGACAGGCCTTGAGCAAAAATAGCCTCTTCCATAATATTATGCCGGCATAATAATTAGAGAAAAAAAAGCTTCTCCTGATGTTTCTCTGGAAGGCAAAATCTAGCTGCGCGAGAAATTGGCTGCCGCCTGGACGAGCAAGCGGCGAAAGAGGAGCTGTTCTGCTTGACTCATGCCCTGCACGAGGCAAGCATCGAGGTCTTTCCAGATGTGCAAAGTTGGCTCACAAAGACGCCGGCCTTTTTCCGTCAGATACACCCGCGAGATCCGAGCATCCTCGGCATCCTGACGACGGATCAGCAGCTCCTCTTTTTCCATGCGCTGGACCATTTTTGCGACAGTGCCAATCTCGACGCCAAGCCGAGCTGCGAGCTGAGACTGTGAGAGACCATCCTCCTCCGCTAAGCGGAAAATGACCAGCTCTTGACCCGTGTGGAGGCCGATGTTCTGATACCAGACTTCCCCCTGTTGACGAAAAGCTTTACAGAGCCGTACAAGGGACAAACTTATACTCTCTTCAAGATACGTTGTTATCGGTTCGTGCATAGATCTCACCTATTATTTATTATTATGCCGTCTAAATAATAGCAGGTATGTTGAGTCAGGTCAACCCCCTAGCCTCTTTCGTGAATGGCCAAGCTCTCTCTTCGTTCCATGAAGGGCTAAAGTGGTCTACTTACAAAGGGAGCAAGTGGACCTACTCAATCATCCACTTTCGGTGTACCATACAAGAACAAGCAGGATAAGGGACCGCCAAATGTTCAATGTTAGAATGTTAGAAGTACAACTTGACGAAAGCACATTTTTCGCAACCAGCCATTGCAGCTGACCGCTATGGGATAGCATATCTGGTAATTCATGAAGAGCTTCAAGGCGACTATATGTTAGTAGACCGGTGGACCGCTAGTGGCGTTATCCAACATCACATCTATAACGCTCCGAAAGGATAAAGGCCATCTTGAGTGTCACTGGCCCGCAGGAACTTGCAGTGTGCTTGTTTAAGCGTAAGGCCTGGGTCGATTACGGTACTCCGCAATCCCCGCGTCCGGACTTTGAAGCCTACTTGATGCGGAGAATCAACGCAGAGGTCTGCGAAAAGTTCAGGATGTTACCTTCTCCGAGAAAGAAAGGAAGCATGGTATGGAATCAGTAGTTCAAAGGTCTGGGCGCTTCAGTGCCTCCTCAACTGAGGGCGATGTGCTGGTATATGGCGCTTGCCCACTGGATTGTCCCGATGGATGTAGTTGGGTCGTCACGGTTCGTGATGGAAAAGCCGTAGGCCTGCGGGGAGTAGCCGAGCATCCTTTTACCAGTGGTGCACTCTGTGTGAAGATGAATGGGTATCTTTCGCACGTTTCGGCCCCCGATCGGCTGCTCTACCCGCTTCGGCGAGTTGGGAAAAAGGGGGAAGGCCGCTTCGAGCGCATCAGTTGGGACGAGGCAATTGGAACAATGGCAGCGAAACTTAACGATACCATTGCCAGCTACGGGGGCGAAGCCATCTGGCCCTACCAGGGAACCGGAACGTTGGGCTTTCTACAAGGAGTGAACGGGAGTGCTGGCGCACGGCTCTGGAATGCGCTTGGCGCCAGCAAACATAATGCCGTAGCAATCTGCTCACTGGCTGGAGGGATTGGATCAAGCTACACTGTAGGCGTCAATCGTGGTATAGACCCTGAATCCTTGCAATATGCCAGGCTAATCCTATTGTGGGGCACGAATGTACTGACCAGCCACCATCATCTCTGGAAGTTCATTCTGGCCGCACGGCGCAAAGGCGCTTTCATCGTCGCTATCGATCCGATCCACACGAGGACTGCGGCTCAGGCGGACGAACATCTCGCACCTCTTCCAGGAACAGATGCCGCACTGGCTCTGGGACTGTTGCATGTGATTGTTGAGATGGGAGCCGAAGACAGGGAGTTCATTCAAGCAAATACCCTCGGCTGGGAGCAATTTCGGGCCCGCATTGCCCAGTTCCCTCCCAGTCGAGTCGCCGCGATTACCGGTCTTGACGAAAGTAGGATCGTAGCGCTCGGACAGCGTATTGCCACGACGCGACCAACAGCTATTCGAGCCACGATGGGCTTGCAGCGCCACGCGGGTGGCGGCATGACGCTACGTACCCTAACCAGCATTCCCGGCGTCACCGGCGATTGGGGACGACTGGGTGGTGGACTGGTCTACTCCACTAGCGGCTACTTCCCAGCTAATCTCGCTGATCTTTGGCGTGAGGAGCTTCTGAAGAAGCCCGTCCGAACTCTGGTTATGACACGTCTTGGCGAAGGGCTAACTGAACTGTCTGATCCTCCAGTCCAGGCTCTCATCATCTATGGAAGCAATCCTCTTGCTAGCGTTCCCGACCAGAACAAGATCCGGTGCGGCCTCTCACGCGAAGATCTGTTCACAGTGGTCATCGAACACTTTCACACTGATACCGTCAAATATGCAGATATTGTCTTGCCTGCAACAATGCAGCTCGAACATGCTGATCTGCACGATGGCTATGGACATCTCTATATTGCCTGGAATGCTCCAGCCGTTGCCCCTCCAGGCGAGTGTTTACCCCATACTGAGATCTTCCGACGTCTTGCTCGCGCCATGGGTCTTGACAATCCCTTGCTCTATGAGAGCGATGAAGCTCTGGCGCGTCAAGTGCTACAATCTGAGCATCCAGCACTTAAAGGCATCACGTTAGAACGTCTTCAACAGGAGGGCTGGGTTCGGCTGGCTTACCCAAATCCCTTTATGCCGTTCACTGATGGGTTCCCAACGCCATCCGGCAAGCTCGAATTTTACTCTGAGACGGCGAAAGCGGATGGCTATGATCCCCTACCTGGGTATACACCACCCTACGAAGCAGCCTCTGTCCAAAATGAGCTTGCCCAACGCTTTCCTCTCGTCCTGCTGGCGACCGCCTCCCATTTCTTTCTAAACTCAACGTTTGCAAACAAACCAGATCTCCTTCGCAAGGCTGGCTCCCCTAAGATTACCCTTCACCCTGTGGATGCAGCCAGGCGTAGGATCAAGGATGGAGACTTGGTACGTGTCTTTAACAACCGAGGCAGCTTCATAGCACTGGCTCAGGTGAGCGATCATGTGCGACCGGGGGTTGCAGCCACAACTAAGGGATATTGGCCTGGGCAGTCGGAAAGTGACTCCAATGTCAATGCGACAGTAGCTGAACGTGACGCCGATATGGGTTCGGGTGCCGTATACCACGATAATCGAGTCGAAGTAACTCTCGTTGGATGTGAAACACAAGAGAAGGTGTGATTTCCTGCAGGAGCGCAGCAAAATCCTGGAAGGGCAGGTGGCCAAAGATAGCTATTACAGCAGCCTCCCGCCCTCTTCAGATAGCTTTGTTCGTCCCCTCAAGAGCTTGCAGTAGTTGAGTGACAAGAAACCTGGAGGACAACAAGGCCATCGAGGGCATATCATCCAACCAGGCGGAAAGTCGAGGTCCTGCGCCAGATTTCCACAAGTTGATCATTAGCCTGTTGATGTGCAGACCGGCACGATGCGCTACTTTTATAGCGCATAGGCAAAGCTCTACCGCCGACTGGTCAAGATGAAATGCCTGTAGTTGCGCTCATAGGAAAGGTGAAAGGCAAAAATGCGCATCATTGAACAGATAGCTTCATCCAACGACCAGTGCTCTCGCCCTCAGCTAATCTTAGCCGTTGTTCCTCACTGCCGCCACGATACCAGAACAATTCCAATGCAGCCTGACCCATCTCTCTAGCGCTCTCGAATGAGACACGAAATAGCTCCCGCGTCTTCGCAAACTCAGCAATCTGTGCAAGGATGCGTGCCCGAATAGGCTCAGGGATCTGGTAGAGGACGTAGCTATGATAGAGACACAGTATTGCCTCAACTGGTACCTGCTTCAGCACTTCAGGCAGCCGATCAACCATGTCACCAACAACCATCGGCCTCGGGTGCTGGCGAGCTATGATCAGAGCAGATTCCAGGAGCTGTGCGCGGTCTCGGTGCTCCGGCCAGATCAAAGCCCTTAGCCAACGTACGGCCTCTTCCTCATGAACATCCAGCGGATGAAGGTCAATTCCCATTCGCCAGCATATCTTTGGGATCTTCTTTGGTAACGCTGGCACTCTCTCGCCTCGTACCTCACAGTGGATCTGGACAGGAGAGGTATGTACCCCCACATACCCAGCAGCCCCATAGTCATAGCCGTAGCGATCCCAGAGCATATTCAGCCCAGCACTTGGCCCCAGTTCAAGCATCGCTAATGGTCGATATCCCCCATGCTGTGCTACCAGGGCAAAAGCCGGTAACAATATTGCACAGCGCCCTACATTATTCGTCTGCACTCCATAGGTACTCACCAACCGGCAGATTTCCTCAGCATATTTCAAACAAAAGGCCCGAAAATAGGGATAGGCCTCACCATGGGGCCGCGGCCTTATGGTGAAGTTGGGATAAAATTCAACAAGTTCATCTTGCACGCCACTAAGGAGTAAATACTGCACCGCAGCGAAAAGCATATGCGGTCGCATCGACTTGGTAGTAGCATGCAAAACCAACTGCAAAATTTCCTTATCAAGAGATGCGCACCGTGCCAGCCAGGCATAGAGAGGTGACGCATTGGCGGCATCGGTGCGGTCAAAGCTAGAGGCAGCATGATGGGCAAAATTCCACTTCACGTCATCCAGTTCTGTCACTATCTCTCCTCCTCGGGCAGCTATGAGGAGCTTGCCTGTCCACTCAGAGCTCGGTGAATAAGTGTAGAATCTACCAGATCCTCATAGTGAGGACCTACTGCCAGAAGACCTGCTTTCACATGGAATTCATTCGCAGTGTTGAATGCCTGCCGGCTGATCTGCGGAGTTGCTGCCATACTTGGCATGGCAAGAGAGGCAACCGCATCCATATTTTTCTGATCGAGCTTGAGGTACTTTCCCAAGAGTTCCTTTGCCCGCTTGGGATTTCTTCGAATCCATTCTTGTGCTTGTGCCAGTGCACGAATAAATGCCTGTACCGCTTTCGGTTTGGCATCGATAACACTCTGTTTGAGAAAGAGTACTCCATAGGACTGATCTACCATGGCTGGAATATCGCCACGCACCGGGCTAATAAAGATAGAGCCGATTCCCCGTACTTCGGCTTCCGGCCCTGCCGGCGCTGGGAACGAAAGCACATCGACGCTCCCATTCGCGAGCGCTGCAAGTCCAGCCGCAGTGGTCCCACCTACATTCACCAACGTCGCATCGCGTTGTGCATCGAAACCATACATCTTAAATAAATAGACAATTAATGCTTCCGTCGTGCCGCTGTTCCCCGCATCGCCAATTTTCTTGTCTACTAACGCTTTTACCTTCTCTTCAAGTGGGCTTGCCTCTGTCAGGTGAGTTTGCTGCACAAAGCGCTGAGAGACAATGATATCAATAGTATATCCATTCGTCATTGCACCTACAAGCTTGATGGTGCCATCTACCCTTGCTACCGTAAATGCAGCGGTGATGGTTCCCGTAGCCAAATCGATATTGTTCGATTCAAGTGCAGCTTCCACTTTCGCATCATTCCCCAAGAGGATAGGATTAGGAGGATCAAGTGTCAATCCCTGGGCTTTGAAAAAGCCTTGTTGTATGGCGACATAGGTAGGAAAATATGTGACAGTGGCAGCTGACTGCCCCACTTTTAATGCCATAGAATTTGCTGGGGACGTTGCGCCGCAGCTGACGAAGCTGAGCCCGACAAGCAGCAAACAGGCAAGTAAAGATAACAAGGATCGTGGAGAAAAGGGCATCATCCGTTCTCTCTTTCTCAATTCCATCACCGATACACATGAGCCGTCGATCTCATGGAGAGATCATCTGGCTTTTACGGCAGCGTCTTCCTGCTCAGGTTTACTTCTGATTTCCAGCGGGAAGTCATACGATCAAGGAAGCTGACAACGACGTTCAGGACATCAGCAATCGCCGTGAGCACCAGAAGCGCAGCCAAGACGCCGGCGCTATCAAACTGCGTTGCCGAAGTGTTGATAAGATAGCCAATACCACTATTGCTGTCGATGAGTTCAGCCATGACGTCCCCAATCAGAGCATAAGGAATAGCAATATGCAAACCGATGAGTACAGAACTGGTGGTCGAGGGCATCATGAAAGAACGGATCTTCTCGGAACTCGACCGATCACTGTCTCGTTCACCCCATAGTTGTCATAGTAACAATGATGCATTTGTCATTTCTGGTATGACCTTAAATAAGCTTTTTATTCGCGTAACGAGGTAGAAACGTAAACAATCTGGCCTTAAAGAGATAAATACATCTTCTTATACCAGAGAAAACAACAAAAATAATTGGTTTTACGATCAAATCATATGAATAACGTCTCCAAGATCATAACATGCCTCTCCTCCTCTGTCAATAAATCTCAGTTTTATTGGTAAGCTCTGGTCCCGCTATGAGACTGCCCGAGGCCTGGAGCTTCCTTAGCACTGAAACTCAAGAAAGCTCCTCGTCTTTAACAATATGCAAGGATATCCCTTTGAACATTCACAAAGTGTTGGATGTATTTTGGCTCTCCACTGCTTTTTGTTCCAAAGTTAAGAGGAGCCGTGGTTGTAATGAGTGGAGTAGAAAAGTATTTTACGCCATTGCGTTTAGATATCGTAAGAAAGCATATCGAACTGCTTGCCATTGCTTTCCCTGAACAGGACTATTATCCTGCTGATCGTATCCTTTTACGGATGATGCTACAATGGCAAATGCAACTCTTGTATTTGAGCTCTCTAAATGAGAAAATAATCAGCAGGCTCAGTCAAGCTGAGCGTGCAGGCGAAACGCTGATCAGGCAAGATGCCAAACGAAGCTTTTGTCAACAATTCTTTTCCCTGCAGCAAGGAGAGCACAATGACTAATGAGGACAACCTCGCTGTCAATAGCTATGTCATCAATGCAGAAAATGCTGCAGAGATGGCGCGATTAGGGTGTCAAGGCCTCATCTTGACGCGCGCAAAAAGGACAGGCTTTCGTGGTATGAATTTTTGCTTTCAGTGACAGGTGAACGGCTAGAATCGATTTTCTCTTAGCAGCAATCTGGGAGCAACTTAATGTTTATTGATAGCAAAAAACAAGTATTTATATATTAAGCATTCATTTGATAAAGAGGATTGTTTATCATAAAGGAGAGAAGAACATGCCAGAACAAACGCATCAAGAGTCAGAGGAGAAAGCGCAGGACGTATCCAATCGCTCAGGCCAAAGTGCCCTTTCTCACGTAGAGCGCCTACGCCGCCTCATGCTCTTTCATCCTACGCTTTATCCCTATAAGCCACAAAACGTCAATCTCATCTTTAAAGCAGAGAAGGCGGCAGGCAATTTTAACCAGAAAGTGGCAGTGGGTATGACCCAGGTCTTTCAAGCTATGCCCACGTTCTGGCTCATTATGGCCTGGATCGTGCTCTGGATTCTCGCCAATGCCACCATTGTCCATTTTGATCCGCTCCCGTGGCCGCTGCTGCTGGCTCTGGCTTCAGTCCCACAACTGCCTTTAATGATCGTCATTATGGTGGGTCAGGGCTTGCTTGGACGCAAACAGGAATTACAGGCTAACGAGCAATTTGAGACCACCATGAAGACTTACCATGATATCGAGCAAATCATGCACCACCTTTCCGCCCAAGACGAGGAAATCATACGTCAGACCCATATGCTGATCCACCTGCTGCAAGCTCATGGCATCTCACCTGAGCAATTCCTCACGCTGCAAGCCTCCCAGAGCAATGGAGCTACTCCCCCTCTCTTTGACGCCCTTTCTTCCTCCCCCCAAGGCTCCGTAGCCTCTGAAGAGAGCACTGTCGATAAAGGAGCGCGCTGATTCGTACTTTTGATACTCATAATGAAGCTGTCGCAGGATGAATCCTTCTTAGAAGACGCGCCAGGTTGATTTTCCTCCTGGCGCTGAGCGGGAGTTTGTCCAATGAAATACCTGAGAGATCTGGTCAGATTCATTTCTATTTCCAATTAATACGCTTATTACAAAATTAATTATAATGTTTATTAGCTCACATTCTTCATATGCGAATTTATGCTACTATCTACACACAAGCATGGTGTTGTAATATATTTGACTCTTTCAAGGGCATTTAAATTATAGGCAGCTATTGCAAGGATAACAATGAAAGAAATACCTTTTGAAAGTTTCGGCAGCCTGCTGAAAATGTACAGGAAACGTCAACATCTCACTCAGCGTCAGCTTGCTAATAGGATTGGAGTCCATCACAATACGATAGGCATCTGGGAACGAGGTAACTTTCTGCCTGAGAACGCTACAATGGTGTTAGAAGTCGCACGTCAGCTCGGCTTGAACGATCTTGAGCGCCGTCGTCTGCTTGAAGCAAGCTTAACGGCACTCTCACCTTACTGGTACATACCTTATCAACGTAATCCTTTCTTTACTGGCCGACAAGCTATTTTGCAAAGTCTTGATCAGGCCTTAGGGAGGCAACGCCAGGAGAAGCACTATTGCGCGTGTGCCCTGAGTGGCCTTGGAGGCATAGGGAAAACGCAGATCGCTCTCGAATATACCTACCGGCATTTTCAGGAGTTTACAGCCGTCTTCTGGTTCTCAGCAGAGACTACCGAGACGCTTTTCGCCAGCTTTTTAGGTGTTGCACAGCAACTGCAACTTGCGATCAAAGGCATACGAGAGCAAATCAACATTATCAACGCCGTCATTCAATGGTTGAATATGCATCGCGGTTGGCTCTTAATCTTTGACAATGTAGAAAATCCTGAGATGCTCCAACACTATCTTCCAACTGCACGCAGCGGTTCGCTCTTGTTCACCACGCGCCTCTCCGATCTTGCCCACCTAGCTCCCTGCTTTGAGCTGGAACCGCTCACTGAGGATGAAGGAGTCCAGTTATTACTCTGTCGCTCTCACTTGCTTTCCCCAGAGTCTTGCCAGGAAACACTATCCAACCAGATAAAAGCAGAAGCCCGCGCTCTCGTTGCAGATATGGGTGGCTTACCGCTCGCTATTGAGCAAGCTGGCGCTTATATTGGAGCTATGCATTGCAGCCTTGAGAATTTCCTACGCCTTTATCACGCATCACCTCTTAAACTGCTTGAGGGGCACGTCGCTCCCTCAGACCATCCTCTCTCGGTAGAGGGAACCTTTGCCCTGGCTTTCGAACAGCTTCGGCAAAAGAAACCTGACGCCGCTGAATTGCTGACGCTCTTGTGCTTTCTGGCACCGGACGAGCTTCCCGAAGCGCTCTTCACCGACGATCTCTCTGCTTTGCAGCCTTTCTTGTCCTCCGCCCCCATCGATGAGTTCCAATGGAATGCCCTACTGCACGAGCTCTTAGCCTATGCGCTTGTTCGCCATAACAGGCAACATAAAACTTTCACGGTCCACCGTCTTGTCCAGCTGGTGCTCAAGGAGCACTTATCTCTGGAAGTGCGACGCAGCTGGTTGGGGCTCGTGGTACAGTTTCTTCACAAGGCATTTGCGCTGGATCGAGAGCATGCCAATGTGGAACAATGGCCCTGGTGCGAACAGCTCTTACCGCATGTCCTCGCCGTTATCGAGCAAGCTGAGGATCTAAAATACTCCTCTTCTGTTTTTGCATCTCTACAAGCCAAAGTGGCTACCTACTACTTGCAGCGCGCGCGCCATCTTGAGGCAGAAGCCTACTATCTTAAGGCGCTCTCTCATCTTGAGACACTGCCCACACAAAATGATGAAGAATTCGTGCTCACTCTCACTGGCCTTGGAGAAGCCTGTCACAAGCAAGGCAAATACCAAGAAGCAGAAATACGCTATCAGCAGGCACTCTCCCATATTGATAAGCATCTGCCGCAGGAGCAGCGGTTACAGATCTTCCCATTTCATGCGCTGGCTTTTTTGTACTTTGATCTCGCACGGCAGGACGAGGCAGAAGCGCTCTATCTACAAGCTTTAGACATCTGCGAACAGGTGGCCGAGCCCGAGCACCCTCATGTACTTGTCTTGCTCATTGGCCTGGCAGCTCTTTACGGAAATATGGGGCGCTTTCACGAAGCTAGAACGCTCTATCAACGCCTTATGCATATTCATGAACACATGGGAACACTTCGCCCTCTTGATGAGCTCACATTACTGAATGATCTTGCAACCTTCTATATACGCCAGGGAAAGTATCAGGAAGCCGAACCACTTCTTCAGCAAGCACTTGATTTAGGCAGTCTCTACCTGGGACCTGAGCACCCTGAGGTCTCGGCTATCCTCAATAATCTTGGCAGTCTCTATCGTCGCCAGGCGAGATATCAGGAGGCCGAAGCCTTCTACCTGCGCGCTCTCCAGTTGCGCGAACAGATTTTTGGACCTGATCATCCCTACGTCGCTTTTTTTCAGAACAATCTCGCCTGGCTCTATCAACTACAGGGCCGCTATGAACAGGCCCACACCCTCATTTTACGGGCCCTGCAGATCTATGAACACGCACTCAATCCCGATCACCTTGCCACAGCTTCTGCCTTTATCACATATGCCAATATCTGCAAAGCTCAGAGCCATACTACTAGAGCCGAGGAGCTCTACCTCCATGCACTCCACATTTTCGAGCAGGCAAATGAGCCACTACACCCCGATCTCGCTCTTACTCTCCAT
Organism: Ktedonosporobacter rubrisoli; assembly: GCF_004208415.1. GTDB lineage: Bacteria > Chloroflexota > Ktedonobacteria > Ktedonobacterales > Ktedonobacteraceae > Ktedonosporobacter > Ktedonosporobacter rubrisoli. The sequence goes on from NZ_CP035758.1 coordinate 3,940,076, forward strand.
ATGCTAGGGAACCTGTATTACGAGCAGGGAAGAATTGAGCAGGCCCAGGAGCTCTACCTCCGCGCCCTTTACATCCGCCAGCAGATCCTGATCCCTGAGCATCCCGAGATTCTATCACTTCAAGAAAGTCTGAAAAAGCTACGCAATTCTCGCTCGTATCTGGGAAGTTAAGATTACACAAAAAGATCAAGAAAAAACACAATGATTTTGTGTTTTTCGTCTGGTATACTTAAAATTGTTCAAAAGATACTGTTGAGACAGAACCAGGCTTCCCTGCCTTCTATCAGACTTTATGTACTTCGCACTGCTATAGCAGTGCGAAAAGGAAGGTTGGCGCAAATTGTATACCAACTTTCTACCAGATTTTCGAGGAATAGATCATGGATGATCCCTCCTACCCCTGCTGGGAACATAGTACTCTTTCCATGGAAGTGCTAACTCATATCCCTCTCTAGTGGTCAGGGCGCCTACTGGCTCAAACCCAAACCGCATTATCCCCAGCAGATGCACCCCTTGGCGCTACCGGCTAGCTATTGGCAAGCGCTGGATGTACTAAAGCAAGGGAACCCAGGAGATGTATGTTCTGGGAAAAGGGGGCTCTGATCTTCCCGAACGCTCCGAACACCACAAGCTATAATAGCTGTCGCTGTTCTCCAAGGAGGTAAAATGGACCGCCGTGTTCCCGTCCTTAAAGATAAGCTATTAACCTATCATTCTCAGGGAAGAACCCGAAAGCTTGTTCTCGGCTCACAGGCCTGGAAGTCCTGGCTGGTACGAGCAAGCATTTTTCGCGTAGAGTACAATAACTGTTCTTTTATCTTGCGTAAAGAGCGCCCAGGGAATCAGCGCGGCAATGGATACTGGCGCGCCTACTATAGCCTTAATAGTGTGCAGAAACGCATTTATATCGGGCCATCGAAGGCATTAACATTAGAGCGACTTAACGAGATTGCTGCTCATTTTTCCCGTCTTGTCCAAAGAGAACCGGATCAGAAAACTGAAAATAATCGGCACATTTCCTTTGAACGGCATGTGCAGCCTAAAAAGCAGATCAATGCCGCCAATATGCAAATTACCGCATCAGTTGGCCCACGGCAACAAAACAGGCTTTTACGCTGGAAGATGAGCCTTCCAGTTCTACATAGAGATGTTATCAGGCGTAAGCGATTGCAGCCACTTCTCCATCAGATTACGCAATATCCTCTCGCTCTGGTTTGTGCCCCAGCAGGTTATGGCAAGACGACAATGTTGGCTAGCTGGGCCACTGAATTGGGCGCCAAAGGTGCGAATAGAAATGGTATAACAGCTTCAGAGCTGGAGTTCTCTCGGTCACTACAGGCTCCCTTCTCTATCGCCTGGCTCACGCTAGACAACGATGATAACGACCCACTTACATTTTGGAGATATGTTCTGGCAAGCCTAAAAATAGGAGCATTTATTGAAACCGACTCTATACAGCCACTTTTTGCAAAAGGAGTAAATCAGAGCGCTTTGATCTGTCTCATTAACATCCTCGGCGAGATACAAAAAGACACTGTTCTTATTCTCGACAACTATCAAGCGATCCACTCCAGCGCTATTCATGAGGCTCTACTCTTTCTTATCGAACACCAGCCTCCCAGATTCCACCTTGTATTTGTCACACGTAGCACACCACCTTTTGCCCTGGCCAGGTGGCGAGCTTATCACCAGGTGCTGGAAATAGGCATACCACACCTCCAATTTACGCTGGAAGAGACATCTCTCTTTCTAAATGGTTTGCGAGATCTTGCCCTATCAGCTGCAGAAATACAGGCATTGCAGGGGGAGTCCGAAGGGTGGATAGTAGGCTTACAATTACTTGCCCAAGGGATATACCAGTCAGGAGCATTAACAAGCGAGAACGAGGCAGAGATCCTATCCCATATCTTTGCCTATCTACAAGAGGAACTTCTGGCCTCCTTAGCCAGGCCGGTACTTACCTTTGTGCTTCACACTAGTATTCTGGACCGGCTCACAGCCCCACTCTGTGATATTCTGGTCGAAGAGCATAACGCTCATGAGATACTACACTCGTCCGATCGCTGTAATCTTTTTCTCTTCCTACTCGATACTTCTCGGCAAGAATACCGTTATCAGTCCCTTTTTGCTAAGGCAATACGTTTCCATATACAGCACACAATGCCCGAATTGCTCCCACTACTGCACCTCAAAGCTAGTTTCTGGTACGAAGAGCATGGTATGTTGAAAGAGGCGATCGAGCATGCCTGGGCGGCCTCGAAGGAAGAGCGAGTGGCTGCGTTGTTAATGCGCTATGCCGAGAGTACTGAGCCCTGGACCTTTGCCGAATTAGCCTCTCTGCGCCGCTGGCTAGGCTCTCTCTCCAGCGATATGATCGAGAAGCATCTCCTCCTCTCTCTGCTGCAGCTCTGGGTGCTACGAGGAAATTTTTTCACAATTCCTCACAAAAGTGCTGAGTTGGAGACTCTGGTTGAAGATACTAAGGCCGCAAAGCAGCTATTAGCCCGACTAAAATTAGAGGAGATACCACCTCATTTACATGGGATCTCTATGTTCCTGCAGGCAATGAAACTCTACCCCCAGGGTGACTTTAAGGGGGTGCGCAAAAAGCTACTGCAGGCTCTCGACTTCTTACCACATACCTATATGACCTTGCGTTATCTGGCTGCATACCGCTTACTCGATCGATACGTTCTAAATGGTAACCTGGCCCTGATCGAGCGCGCGCAACAAACGCTGGTGACAATCAGACAAACCGCAGATAATCGAACTGACCAGTTGCAAGCAATGTCTGCTCTGGGAGAAATTTACCGTATGCGCGGACAATTGCATCAGGCTCATGGCTTTTGTGCCCATGCTCTACAGCAGGATGGCCAGCATTCGTCACCAGGCCATATCCCGTGCTTATTCTTGCTCACGCAAAGTACAATAGAGCTGGAATGGAACGACCTGGAAGGTGCTCAGGACAAGCTAGGATACATCATGGAGTATATTCAGCATAGCCGGAATATCGAGCTTCACGGACGCCTTTGCTGGTTACTCTTTGAGCTAAAATTGGCCCAGGACGATACTACGGGCGCACTTGCGATTCTCGATGAGATTGAGAGCTTTTATCCAGATCGTTTACCGCTATTGTCTAATGGCCATTATCTTACCATCAGGCGTTCGATGGTTGAGGCTCATCGAACCCAGTTGTTATTGATGCAAGGTGACCTGGAAAGAGCAAACCAGTGGCGTTACAGTTATACCCTCCATCCTGAAGCGCCTTTTGTGCTCCGTTTTATGATCTATACTACCTTAGCCCAGGTAGCCCTGGCGAACCAGGAGCCAGCCTTAGCCTTACAAGCCCTGTCAGAGCTGTTGAGGATAGAGGCCCAAATACCAGATCTCTCCTGGCTCCTTCATTTGTATATCCTGCAGGCATTAGCCCTTGAGGCCCAGGGACAACACTCTCAGGCTTCGCTGTGCATAGAGCATACCCTTGCTCTCGGTCAGGCAGAGGGTTATATCCGAACGTTTCTCAAAACAAGTACCTTGTTTGCCCCTCTGCTTGATTCGCTCCTGCACCGGTTGCTTGATAGACTCTCCCTAGAGGAGAACAGACCTCCTATTACGCTCCCCCTACCTGCTCCTGCCTACATCCATACCCTGCTCGCCGAGAATAAGCATTATCTAACTATCTCTACATTGCTCCAGGATCAGTATACCTCTGAAACTCAGGTGCAGAAGCAGGTATTACAGCCTACTCAGCCACAAGTAGGCGCTCCAGCTCTCTCTATGAGTAGAAGGGAAAATGATGTACTGGCTCTTCTGGCAAGAGGCTTCTCTGATAAGGAAATTGCCCGAGAACTCACCCTGGCTCCAAGCACGGTTAATGCTCATCTCAAGCGAATCTATTCAAAGCTTCAGGTCCATAGTCGCGCACAAGCCATATATCAAGCCCGTCTGTTACGTCTTTTCGATCTATAATTGATGCTCGAAAGGATGGTCTAAAAATTACCTTCTTTAAGGGAAGACAATCTTACTAAATTCAAGTAGACTCTCAGCAAGCACTTGAAACAAGTAAGGGACATGTTGCCACATTAGCAGCGAAAAATTTGCCCTGCCTGATCTTTACTGCTCAGCACACTTTTTTCGTACAGACGGTAGTTTACACATGCAGGCTATTAATTATCCTTGCTACAACACCATACTGCATAGTGACAAGGAAAGGAACCTTGATGCGCACTAGTAGCTATACCATTTACGTCACTATTCCAGATTCTGAAAAGGTTGTAATCGTCAACAGTTTAACAGGAGCTACGGATGTAGTACATGAAAAAGTTGCCGAGTTCCTTCGTGCTATGCGTAAAGCCGGAGATGAACAATGGGTCGCTCACCCAACGGAGCAACCGGTTGAAGGCCCGAAAGGTCCGGTTTCCTCTCCCTCAGAACAGACGCTACTACGTCTCATTCGTAGAGGCTATCTGACCAACTTGAGCGCAGAAGAAGAGCAGCAACGTTTAGTGGATGTTGTAAACGTAATCCACGCCGGAAAGATGCGCTTTCGTTCGTTTCTCCTGGTCCCCACATACGACTGCAATCTGCGCTGCTCCTATTGCTTCCAGAACGATCTCCGTGTCAAAGCAGAAAACCACTTTAAGTTGAGGTCGATGACGCCTGAACGAACAGATCGTATATTTGAAGCTATTCGGGATCTCCAGCCTGAAGATGAGGCTCATCGATCACGCCGCTTAGGGCTCTATGGCGGGGAACCGTTTTTGGCAGAAAATGTACAAAATATCGAATATATTGTCGAGAAGGCACGTTCCGAAGGCTTCGATCACATCTATGCCATTACAAATGGGACCGAATTGCAGCATCACATGAATGTGATGGGACCGGGAGGGGTAACCCAGCTTCAGATAACGCTCGACGGGCCCCGCGAAGCGCATAATCGCTCTCGCATCCACAAGGATGGTATCGGAGCAGGCACCTTTGATAAGATCATGGAAAACATCGAGCTATTACTCCCACGCGGGGTAAAAATTGATGTACGTGTCAACGTCACAAGAATAAATGCACCCCATTTGCAAGGATTAGCGGAGATCGTTCAGAAGCGCCGTCTCAATACGTTTTCTAACTTCAGTATCTACGCTACTCCGGTCAACTATCCCTCAAAAACTCCGCCTCCCGAGGGTTTTACGCCATATCAGCTTGATCTGTTTATGGCCGCCAAAGAGGGAGATGGCGATAACGCGATGAAGCTCTTTGAGCGTCCGGCAACGGGTGTTAAAGGAGAGTTCTTGAAGATGTTCGTCAACAAGACGCAAATACCTCCCAGGAGCGCCTTTTGTGCAAGTCATTCGGGCATGTATCTTTTTGATGCACTCGGTGATATCTATACATGTTGGGAATGGGTAGGTTTCCCGGCCTTGCGCGTGGGACGAATCGATTTCGAGACGGGAGCGGTTAAATATAATAATAAGCAATTGGAACGCTGGCATAACCGAACTATCGCTAACGTTCCTACGTGTCGCAAGTGCCAATATTCCCTCTACTGTGGAGGTGGCTGTGCTGTCTATGCTACAGCTCAGACGGGGAAATTTATGAACAACCATTGTAACTCCTACCCGGCAGTTTTTCAGAAAGGGGTGAGAGAGGCTTATCTCGAATATCAAAGTATGGAAAACAGCGATACCGCGCTAAAACAAACTAGTACAGCAACTCTCTCAAGCGATGGCGGCGGCATGCTTTGTCAATAGAGGAGGCTATATCGTGGACGATACACAACAATCTCAAAGAACACAAGAGGAGCGAAACTGGGAGATCGAGGGCTTGAACGATGAAGATATCACGGCTGAGCTCCTCGATAAACGCGTTGAATTCTCAACTGTGACTCCACTCTGGTCGTGTGGTTGCGACTACGATTGCGATAGCAATGCGCCATAACACCTATGATGGACCTCTCAGACCTTCTTAGGCATCTTGGAAGCAAAGGCTTGTAAAAGCCTGGAAGGAGTTTTTATGCCAACAAGCGGGGATACTCTTCAAGCTCAGTTCGCGCAAGACGTGAAACGAACTCCACAAGAGTATTGGGAAATTGAAGGGCTCAACGATGAGGATATCACAGCTGAGCTCCTCGATGAGCGCGTGGAGCTCTCTACTGTCGTTCCTCTCTGGGATTGCGGCTGTGACAGCGATTGCGAAGCACATAGAAAATAATCGGACAGCTCGACCTATTTCAATATATTGGAAGAGAGGACCTTCACAGAAGGCCTGGAAGGAGAAACTATGTTAATAGACAGAGCCACTACTCGGGAAAACTCGGGAGGTGAGCAGTTAGAGCACTGGGAAATTGAGGGCTTGAACGACGAGGATATCACAGCTGAGCTCCTCGATGAGCGCGTGGAGCTCTCTACTGTCGTTCCTCTCTGGGATTGCAGCTGTGATACCCATTGCCAAATGTACTAGACCTTAATTCTGATAAGGAGGGTATATGCTCATAAATAGCACTAGCCGGGAAAGCTTGGGGAACAACCAGTCAGAGCTCTGGGAGATCGAGGGCTTAAACGATGAGGATATCGCTGCTGAACTCCTCGACCAGCGTGTGGAGTTCTCTACTGTCGTTCCTCTCTGGGATTGTGGATGCAATGAAGATTGCCGCAGATTTAACTTCCCGGGAAGTTAGGATCTCCCAGGAGATCTAGATGTCTGGCACGTAGACCAAGAGCCAGGCATAGATCAATAGGGTGGACATTTCTTCCTCCTCTTCCGAGGAGGCTTATAAAGCCGGGAAGGAGATTTTATGTCAACAAGCGGAGACATTCTTCGAGCTCAGTTCGCGCAAGACGTGAAACGAACTCCACAAGAATATTGGGAAATTGAAGGGCTCAACGATGAGGATATCGCTGCCGAGCTCCTCGATGAGCGCGTGGAGCTCTCTACCGTGGTTCCGCTCTGGGATTGCAACTGTGACGCCGATTGTGGGAGAAATTACAGATAATAAGTAAGGAAGCTATCCTCCCTTACTTCTCCATCTTCCACACTACCCCTTTTATCTTTTTTATAAGGAGGAGACAGAATATCCTTGCGGACTATCTGTCTAAAAAACTATGCCAACAAACCAGCATATTGAAAGCATGGATCAAAGCCAGCGAGAGCGCTGGGAGATCGCAGGCTTGAATGATGAGGATATCACGGCTGAGCTCCTTGATCAGCGTGTTGAGTTCTCTACCGTGGTTCCGCTCTATGACTGTGACTGCGATATGCGTTGCCAGGTTTTCGGCAACGGCTAGCAGGCCGCTCAGATCGACCCTTTCTGATATACAACCCGTCCACTAGAGGGTATAACCGTTTCCTGTCTGTGACTGCGCAAGGAAGTGTAGTCACAGATGCCATACTTGCTCACCTGGAAAGTCACTACAAATTTTCGCATCAACGCTCAACGAGGACATCTTATGAATATTGCCTGTAGCTATGATCTCGGCCAGGAAGTCAAACTTATTGACACATTCATGGGAAGATTTTGGAGCCAATGGCCTGAAGTTGTTGTCTATGATGTTCCACTATCTGCACGCCCTATCACTCCCCAGGATTCTGCCTATGGCGATATAATAAATGATTGCTACCCTTTTCTCTTCTATCCCTTCTTTCCTACAGTTCCGCTCGATACAATGCGCACGCTTGCCCAGGCTGGACGACTCTATTCCCTTTATATTTTTTTAAGCGATAAGATTTTCGATGGGCACCTAGTCTCACAAGAGATTCTGCGTATCAATGTAATCCACGCAGAGGCAATCCATCTTCTCTATACGCTATTTCCATCTGATAGTCCCTTCTGGACCCACTTCCGGAATAGCCAGCATACCTACAACACTGCCTTGCAACTCGAACAGAAGTGGTCTCGCAGCTCGCTTCTCGATTTCGATCTCCAGACGGCTGAGCAGATTGCTGCGGGGAAGGCGGCTCCTTCTACCCTGGCGGTTGCAGCATTGTCCGTCCTTGATGGAAAACCGGAGGAGTATCTTAGCGCGCTAACCGAATCCCTCAACCTGGCAAATATCGGCTTACAGTTCTATGACGATTTACGCGATTGGAAAGATGATATCGGCGCCTCACAGCCCTCTCTCCTGCTAGCCGAGCTTACTCGCGAGGTCGGCGAGATTGACTATCCTGACGATGCGGAGAAGCAGGAGAAATACTTGAAATACTTGAGGCGGCATCTCTATCGCTCAGGAATCGCGCAGGCTGCTTCAGTTAGGGCAGCACACTATTTTACCCAGGCGCAAGCTCGCCTTAACGAGCTGCCAACGCCAGCCACCGCTCCGCGCCATCAACTTAGCTGGCTACGACTCCTGGGCGACTGCCAGCGTGCATTAGCTGAACTCGAACGTGATCTGTCCCGTATGGCTGGTTCTCCACAAATGCTAAAAGGAGCTCAGGCTTCGGACTCTCTGCCGCCAGAGGAGCTCCCAATGCTTGATCGTGCTCTATCCTATCTTACCGCACAGCAACAGTCCGATGGGGCATGGGGGGATTTCCTTTTCAGCATTGGCCATAGCACCGATTGGATTTCTGGCTATGTTGGTCAAGCACTCATCCCCTATCCATCGCAGCACGAGGCCCTGAAACAGGCGATGCAATGGCTACTCAAAACTGGTGTCAATGGAGAATGGGGCTACAATGCACGTGCTCCCCACGACGCAGATTCTACTTCCAACATAGGGCTATTTCTGGGTAATCTTGCCAAAAAATTGCACAGCACAACTCTCCTCGAAGAAACGCTTAGTCAAATCACTGCTCAATTGCAGCGCTATCAGCATCCCGATGGCGGCTTTAGCACCTATATCGATTCAATAGGTGACAATTATATTGTGAGACAGCACTGGCTTAAGCCGCATACCGAAATCACTGCCACTTGCGGTCGCGCTTTACTGCTACTAGAAGGATCGTTGACAGAGCCAGTTCGCACCGCGCTAGCATTTGTTCTGCAGCAGCAAACAAGTGAAGGAAGCTGGCATGCATACTGGTACGAAGGCCCATTTTACGGCACAAATCAAGCAGTCAAATTCATCAAGGAGGCTGTACAGGCTGGCTGGCACGACGCTCACCAGCGAGCAGCCATCAAGCAGGCGCTAGCATTTGTCCTGCGAGCACAAAAGAGTGATGGAGGGTGGGCACTCCATCCTGATTATCTAGCAGAAGAAACTCAAGCTGCCCCCACAGCCCTTGCCCTGGATATTCTGACGCAGGGAATAGATATATTACTTGCACAAGAGTCAGGTGAAAAGGCTGATACAAAGGCAGTATCTGCCCAGGAGCAGGTCTTACTTCACTCAGTAGCTCAGGCGGTCTCTCACGGTCTCTCCTGGTTACGCCGCAACCAAGAAAATGATGGAAGCTGGCAGCCGGCAGCCATTTTACGCATACCAGATCCTGCGTGCACTCAACCCTGGCTTTCTCAATTTCCCCGCGCCTCCTATGGAAAAATTAACCATAAAGTTTATGATCAGCAGCGCAACTTTACTGTTGCAACAGTCCTTCATATGCTAAACACAGCAAACAAGCTTCCCTATTTACAAGAACTTCAAAGAGAGATACGGCAAAGAAGCGAATGAGGGGAGAACGATATTTTATGCAAAAGACGCAAACAGCTGAATTAAAGCTCATTCCTCTGCAAGCATTTGATCGGCACCAGTCAGTACCTGACCTGGTGCCCAACCTGCAAGTACTGCCTGCTGATTTCGGCTTGGCTGGAGATAAGCGGCATTTTTTTCTTGCCATTCATCCAAAGGGATATCGGCTGCGGCTCTCGCAGCAAGCCTACGATCTTGTTGCCTTGTTACAAGAAACCTCAGCCACTATTTCCTATGAGCAAGCAGCGCAAAGATTATCAGAATCCTGGCACATCTCGCTCGATGCCTATACGCTATATCGCAAGGTCATGACGATTCTTGCTCCTGTTGGCTTGCTTGCGGATAACCCAACGCCTGCTTCGCGACCACGCGATATGCTTGCTTTCAAGATACCGCTGCTTCCACCTTCCCTCGTTACCTCGCTTGTACACTTCTTAACCTGGCTTTACCATCCACTCATTGCTATTCCTATCTGTTGCCTGGCCAGCCTCATCACGCTTATATTTTTATTTAAAGGCATGCCAAACATCACAACCATGAATGCCACTCCCCAAACTCTCTTCTGGACCTATATCCTTTGCCTCTGTAGTATCCTGTGGCATGAGTTGGGACATGCCACGGCCTGCCGACGATTTCACGCCCCGCTCGGCCCTATTGGCTTCTGTTTATATATTATCTTTCCCGCTTTCTATACCGATGTGTCTGGGATCTGGCAGCTTTCTCGTAAACAACGGGCCATTGTCGATCTAGGCGGCATCTATTTTCAAAGCATGGTCTTACTTCTCTTTTACGGCCTCTATCTTCTAACCGCATCACAGCTCTATCTCTTCGCAGTAGCCTCAATCGTCGGCTCTATCTTATTCTCGCTCAACCCTTTCCTGCGCTTCGATGGCTATTGGATGGTTACCGACCTGCTTGGTCTCATAGCCCTCGATCAGCTCCAACAAGCAATTAATAGCGCCTGCATTCATAGTTTGCGACAAGGTAAGGGGCGCATGAGGCAAACCTTGCAGGCGTTAAGAATGCATATGGAGCAAGCTATTCCTGAGACAACTCCTACCTGGCTCAAGCTATCTCTTCTCATCTATGTGCTGGTAACTAATATCTTCTGGCTATGGTTTTTCATCAAGCTTTTTTACTGGCTATCAGGTTTGTTTCAAACTTATCCTGGACAAGTTGCCATGCTGCTCTTCCAGGTGCAACACCAAAGCTGGATGGCAGCCGGTTACACCCTTGGTAAAATACTCATTCCCTGCTTCGCCCTCTTCGGACTAATCTCATTGATTTTACGGCTCACGAAAAACGGTTCTCGTTCCTTCTTGCCGCAAAAACCATCCAATACATCTATACATAAAGAAATTTAAGGAGGACTTCATGACGGTTCACCCAGCGCTAAGGCAACTTCTTGAGGACGATATTCAGGAGACGATTGAGGCTATCGCCACCCCATTACGCAGGGTCAGCCCTCACGCCTCGGAGATGGTTCATTCACAGCTCCTTGCGGATACCGCGACGATCTGTGAGAGTATCTGGTTACTCGTGCAAGGCCCAGAGTATCTATCTCAAGGGCTTCATGTATTTAATGAGTATCTTCAGCGACGCCGCAAGGTCGGCTTCGAGGAAAGAGAGCTTCATTCTATGTTAGAGACGTGTCGACAGATACTGTTTAAATTACTTGCGTCATCAGCCAAAGATGAGCAGGCCACATCCAGGCAGCAATTAGAAAATGCAATAGCTCAACTTGATAACATGATTGCAATTCAACGCTGATCCAGCTCACTTTTGCTAAGCGGTACTTACCCCGTCCTTCTGGATGCTTCACCTTGCTCTCATCGAAACAACCTCAAAAATACGCTCCTGCATCAACGCGGGGAGGAATAAGGTGGATAGACATGAGCCACCTCTCCTCTCTGTGTGCCGCCACAACTTCGTGGGTGAAGAGGCTAATGGGAATTGAGGCATTAGAGAGACAATTCTCTCTGCTTCGATGAGAGTGCCGACTCCTGAACAGTTCTCCTGGCCGCTCGTTGTAGCATATAGATCAGAGCTACATAGATCAGATCATAGACCAGAATGGCCACATAGAGAAACGGAAGCAAGATCGAATGCTGGGAAATGGAGGTATAGAGAAAAAAGGCGAGCGATGCAAATGCTGTACCAATCAGCTTGCATAGGGCAATGCTCAGCGATTGCCCACGCAAAGAACGACGGCGCAAGAGCATTATAATAAACAAGATGGACATCATCAGATTTTGTCCAAAGGCGGCATAGGTTCCATGATCGTGGAATTCGAGGGTCACCAGCAATACAGCGCCAAAACTTGTGGCCAACGTCAGACCAAAGAGCGCCATAAAGGCCCCTTTTGAGAGATCGGCAAATTCGTCCCGCCCGTAGCGCAGGAAACAGACCACGATCCCTAGATCTAAGAGGAACCAGGCGATATTGACGACTTGCTGAATACCAGGAGAAGGCAAAAGAAATGAGAAAATACATTCCCAGGAAATATTGGCGCATAAGGCCGCTAAGGGCATACCATACGTCCGATCCTGAATGCTCTTGCGGATAATGAGCACATAGGTCGCCGTCCAGAACACCCCTGAACCAAGCATAAGAATTGGAAACATCGATATGAGCCTTTCGAACTCTAGTATACATATGTATCTCTATAATTAGAACCCCAACCAGGGAAAATCGTAACGTAGCAGCAAAAAACGCCGCTGTTCTGTTCCCTGCGCTTCTGGAAGCGCTCAGCGTCCGCGAAAAGGAAGCTATTGTCTTTAGGATTTATTGAACTCGCTATAGTTCATATTAAGCATGGTGATAGCCCCCGGTATCATCCGCATAGTTATATTCTGCTACTACATGTGTATTGCCAGTGCTATCAGTACTACCCCCAACATGTTGCTTGGACGTGGTATGATGGGAGACGGCGTTATCAAGTTGCGCCGCCTGCGCCTGGCCGTTGAGGAGACTGGCTATACAAGACCCATCGAATTCGAGATCTTCCATCAACAACTCAGGGAGATGCCCGGCCCTGATCTCCTGTACCAGATGGGCCAGCGCTATCTTGAGCACGTATAAACAGGGGGAAATATGACAGTTCCTCGTGATCCTCGTCTACCGCGTTTTGTCTATCACATGGCTGATGCTCTGAACTGGCCCTCAATCGAACGTCATGGCTTGCTAAGCACCACAGCACTCCTCGATAGGGCCGGTCTGGCAGGCCTTGAGCGCACCCGCCTCGAACAGCAATATCGCCAGGAACAAATGATCCTATCGAATGGGGCGATCATTCGTGATCAGAAACCTATGCCGCCGGCTACACTTGAACGCTGTTTACAAGGCATGACACCCGCGCAATGGTATGCCCTACTGAATTCAAAGGTTTTCTTCTGGTGCAATGTTGACCGCCTCAACCGTATGCGCCTGGCTTCCAGACAGCGTGAACAGGTAATCATGATTATTGATACAGAACGGCTTCTGGCCTCTCACGGCGAAGATGCTACGTTAACGCCAATTAATACGGGCAATGCGCTTCGTCGCGCGGCCCAGCGAGGGCTACAGACCTTTGTGCCTTATAAGAGCTGGCTCCAATCAGGTTGGGCTAGCGAAGCCGAGGCCCTGGGTACAACCCCGCGCCCAATACACCATCGACCGGTAGAACTAGCAATAACGCATGCAGTTCCTGACGCGCTAGATTGTCTGGTCGAGACGCGTTACCTGAAGCCCATGAAAGTGCTGGACCTGTAATGTCCAGGATGCTAAGCGCCGTGCAGCAATCCAGGTCTACCACCTGAAGCATTCATTCAGGATAAGGCTTTAATCTGTTTAAGGTAGCGCAGGCTCTCGGCCAGTTGCCGCGCTTCGTAGGCAATGATCTCGTCAACCGGAGCTGCCAGTTCAAAAGGGGTTTGCCAATCGTCAGTCTGTCGTGCATGTGTATCTATAAAACGCAACGCACGAGCCAACTGAGCCGGCGCGCGTGCTGGATAGTCAGCCCAGTAATCGGGAGCCAGTGCACGAATATGCCTGGCCTCCAGCGCGCCCAGTTCTAGCGACATCGTAGCCTGTGGGCATAGTTGAGCCAGGATTTCAAATAGTTGGGGAAAATCGATCACGCCCTGACCAAGTGGGCTACGCACAAGGCGATATCCTTCAGCGCTCAAATAGATCCAGTAGTCCTTAAGATGGACATTCTTTATGTACTTTCCCACGCGTCGGGCAAAATCCAGCGGTTCCTCGACGGTTGCTAGAGGATTACCAGCGTCAAGAGTAATGCCAAAGCGTTCAGAAGCTATAGTTTCACAGAGCCAGAGCAGCTCCTCAGAGGCGAGATCCTGATGGTTCTCTACAGCAAGATTTACGCCTGCTTGCTCTGCCCTGGTGGTGGCCGTGCGTAAACCCTGCAGTACTTCCTCAAGAAAAGCCAGCCAGCGACCGGCTAGCGGCCTACGATCCCCACCGATTTTCGCACCACCCACAACTGTACGCACGGTAGAGGCTCCCAGCCGCGCCCCCAGTTCGAGATCTGCCGTCAGCTTGACAGGATCGTACCCATTGGAAGCCAGCGTAATAAAGAGCCTGTGCTCACGAGCATAGCGCGCGATGCCAGGCACCTCTTCCTCATCAAGCACGGGGATCGGGAGCTCAACGCCGCTCAGGCCGGAAGCAAGAGCCTGTTCCATAAGCTGTTGGGGCTTCATCACCGAGCGTCCAGAGGCTGGTGCAAGTCCCATACTATAGATGGTACCGTACATCGTCAGGCCGATTCGTTGCATGCTATTTTCCTCTCTCATCTCAAGGCCAGGTTCGAAGAGCTCGCCTGTCGCAATAGAGGCCTGGCACTCTTCGCATGTGGATTAAGCTTTTCAGCCTATCTCCTCACCTATCCACACAGATGTGCCATTTGGCAGGAGATTACTCGGTGGTCCATCCTCCATCAACGACTAGAGCCGATCCCGTCATAAAGCTTGATGCGTCGGAGGCCATAAAGACAATGACGCCGCCCAGCTCTTCGGGCCGACCCCAGCGCCCTAGCGCGATATGGCTGAGAAAAAACTGGTTGGCCTGGGGATTATTGATCACAGGAGTATTTAATTCCGTGGCAAAAGGGCCGGGACAGAGGGCGTTTACAGTAATATTATGGGGCGCTAATTCTAGAGCCAGCACTTTTGTTAACTGGACCACGCCGCCCTTGCTAGAACAGTAAGCACTGCGTTCGGGCAAACCGGTCAGGGCCAGCATAGAAGCCACATTGATAATTCGTCCCGAGCCCTGCTGTTTCATCTGGGGCACAACGGCACGGGCACAGAGAAAAGGTGCCTTCAGGTTCGTATCCTGAATAAGATCCCAGCTAGCCTCATCAAATTCTTCGATGGGTTTGCGAATATTGATTCCTGCATTATTGATCAATACGTCAAGGCGCCCAAATTCACTTATCACGCTTCTAACCATGGCTTCAACCTGCCCGGCATCTGTGACGTCAACGGCCAGTCCCAAAGCTTTTCGCCCTGTCGCCCGGGCAAGCTCATCGGCACTTTTGCGCGCCTTTTCCTGGTCACGGCTGGTTACTACTACATGAGCTCCGGCTTCGGCCAATGCGCGCGCCATCGAGAATCCTAAGCCACGATTCCCTCCCGTCACCAAAGCTACGCGCCCATCCAGCTTGAAAATATCAAGAGACATAAATCACCATCTCCTTTAATTCAGACAGCAGGTAAGGGCTGCTTAAATCGCCCTTTCGCTCACCCTCTATACGCATCGCAAGTCTGCCCCTGGACTTCGCAGATCTCAAATTCCTCCCCTGATCTGCCCCATGGCTTAGTAGCTGGTGGCCGCAAGAGGAGCCGTCACTGTTGGTACATCAGCCACATCCACCCAGCGCCGCTCACGCGCCGATTGTAAGATGGCATCGATGACAGCCTGACAGCGCATACCATCATAAAATGTGGGAATATTGCCCTGGCCATTTATGATAGCCTGAATAAAGGCGAAGTCCTGATCATAACGGAAAGTCACGGTTGGCTCGCCAAGAAAAGGATCACGTAAGGAGCCTGGATAAACCAGATAATCGCGCGGCACCTCTCTGGTTTCTAGTATGCCATCAGGACGCCCGATAAGCACCTCATGTGAACGATGCAAATGGTAGATAAGAGTTCCTTCAGTGCCATAGACCTCAAACTCGTCAAGGCCACGCCCTCCATGTTCTCTCCCTTTCGCCACTTTACTCAGATCGAACGAGGCAATAGTCCCTTGCTCAACACCAACTCCATCGGCAAACTCGGCAAGGAACAAAGCGCAATCCTCGACATCGGCAGTCGTGCTCGCGCCATCATGGGTAGAGCGTGCAGGTACAAAAGTACGCGTCAGGGCCACAACACGAGCCAGCGGACCAATCACATCATGGCAAAAATCAATCCTGTGGGCCCCCATATCGCCTACCTCTCCCGAGCCGGCTAGTTTGCGCTGCTGCCGCCAGCCGAGATTCATCTCAGGAAAGTCCTGCAAGCGGGCAATTCGTAAGTGGCGCGGCAAGCCGATGCTTCCCTGGCCCACCAGGTGCTTGAGATAACGCATAGCCGGCACGAAGCGATAGGTAAAGGCAGTCATATGGCGTACTCCAGCCTGCTGCGCTGCCTCATACATCTGTACTGTTTCAGCATAGGTCATCCCAAGCTGCTTCTCAACAAGCACATGTTTCTTGGCGGCAAGAGCGTCAAGGGCAATCGGAGCATGAAACAGGGTAGGAGTAGCAATGACAACTGCATCGATCTCGGGGTGCTGCAGCAGGCCTTGATAATCTGTAAATGTGTGTGGCACATGATATTCCTGCGCCCGCTGTCGAAGCCGGGCTTCATCGGTATCGCACAAGGCTACAATCTCGGCCTGAGGGCACGCCTTGAGTCCGGGCAAATGAACATGGGCGCTGATCCCACCCACCCCTATCACGCCTACTCGCACGCGCGATTCACGCATAGCACGCTCCTTTCAGGAAAATAGGAGCACTGAGAAAGCTTTTGGAAAACATCTTCTCAATGCTGCTCGTATTATCTTCCCTGGGAAATAAAGGGAATGGAGAAATACCTAAATAGATCTGATCTATCCAAATTTGACTGCCTATGATATGATCATTGTAACATAGCAATTTAGCTGCTGTAAAGCGTCTGAAACCGTCAGAAGGGGAATCGTATGGTCAGTGCATCACAAAAACCGCGATCCCGTCCCTTGCAGTATCAGCGTGTCATAGATACCTTAAAAGCTCGTATTCAGAGCGGAGAATGGCAGCCTGGTCAGCGTTTGCCAACCGTTGTCGATCTGAGCAGCGAGTTAGGGGTGGGATTGTCATCAGTACGCGAAGCAATACGCATTCTGGGAAGCGAGCAATTGTTACGTATCGAGCAGGGGCGAGGCATCTTTGTCTCGGATGCTCCCCGCTTACCGCCTGGCCTGTTTGATAATGTAGGCCTGCACGCAGAGACTACGCTTGCCGCCTTATTTGAAGCGCGGCGCATCATTGAACCGGGCTTGGCGGCCTTAGCCGCACAGCGCGCAACCGCCGAAGATATCACAATTATTCACGCTGCCGCGCAACAAATGGCAGTGCTGGCTCAAGAGAAAAGGGATTATAGCGAGCCTGATCTACTACTTCATCGCCAGATAGCGTTGGCTGCCAATAATCCTTTCATGTCTAAAGTGATGGAGATGGTACTTGATCTTGTTGCCGAGAGCCGCTTACTCACGATGCGGCTTCCCAATATGCCGGGTAGATCAAGTCAGTATCACATGCTTATCGCCGAGGCTATTAAAGAACACGATCCCAGCCGTGCTGAGGCTTTAATGAGGGCTCATCTTGATGATCAGATTGCTGAGTTACAGCGTGTGGAAATAGAGCGACGCCAACCCACAAGATAACCCACCTGCGGGCAGCTCTCCCGTCAGGAAAGCTACTCGCAAGATAGTCAATTTTTATGCGGCTATGATTCTTTTCTTCTGTGCATGAGCAAGCAACTCTGTCTGCAAGAGAGTGCTCGCTAAGGCCTTAACCCATTGATACTGGCCATCCAGCGGCTCATCGGTCAGTAACTGATGGGCCAGGTAGAGCCAGCAGATAGCATTAGCAACCGTCAGATAATCCTTGTTAGCCCGCTCGGCTGCGGCAGCACTCATCTGCTGATATTGCTGCTCATCGGTCAGCAACTCATAGAGGTGTTCTGCGACCTGCGCCGTATTTCCAACCTCCACAAGGTAGCCGGTTACCCCATCCTCAATCTGCAAAGGAATACCACCAACCTTATACGCGATCACCGGCTTGCCCTTCATCAAGGCTTCTGTGACCTTAACTTCAAATCCTTCTTTGATGGAGAGCTGCAAGGCGATCTTGCTGTTACGCAAAAGCGTATTCAAGATCTGATCACAATGCGGAAGCCGTACAACCTTTACATCCTCAGCGAACTGCGCAAATGGCTCTGCACGCAGCATTTCTCTCACGGCAGCATAGACCGGAGCTCCGTCAGGATCATCAATAGAACTATTTCCCGTGATGATCAACTGTGGAATCGTTTTCTGCTGCTGAAGCAGTCTCTCGCGCAGCGTGCGGTATGCTTCAAGCACATCAGGAATACCCTTTGAAGGATCAAACCTGGCAATCTGAATGATGTAAGGCCGCGTTTCATCCAGAGGCATCTGACCCTCAGCGCGCAACAAAGCTTGAAAATGCTGCATATAGATAGCCATCTGTCCAGCCGTCAATTCTTTGTTCAAGCCATCCAGGGGATCTGTCGTGGCTGGCATGAAAAAGATTTTCTCAGCAGGCACATCCTCAGGAATAAACATGGTCATGGGATGGCTCACAAAGTAATCAGCGGCCCTAATCTTCTCCCAGAGAAATTGCCATGTTGTATATTGCGCAGTGCCAGGCTGGCTAGCCAGCTTCCCTACGATCTGGATATGTGAGCGATAGATGATCTTGGCACGCGGATTAATCTGCTTAATAAAAGGTATTAGTCCTGCTGGCTGAGGATCATCAATCACTACGACATCGGCCTGCTTAAACACGGGCTCCATCGCTGTGGCATTCTCCCGTATCCAGGCCTCATAAAGAGCTTTATCCTCAGTTGATAAAACTGTCTCTGGGTGCGCTACCGCCTGCAATACGTTATGAAATTTGGTCTTTGTAATGTCAAAGGCCTCTTTTTTGGGCAATAGTACATACCAGTGGGCATCTACCTGGAGCAAGCGCAAAAGCCGAATCAAGGCATGGCGCATTAAGGCTACCCCACCTCCACGAGGAGTTGCATTAATAAAGACAAGTTTCTTGCCGCGCAGCTTCTCTGCTATTCCGGTCAGCAAGCTAAAGTCCTGCTCGGGAGCTGTCTTCTGGTAATCCTGTAAAGCAACAAGCTCGGCCACCTGGACCTCATGCTTCTCATCCAGGTGGGGGTAGACAATATTATTCTCGTCGAAATGGGCAGCGACTGCTTGGACTAGATCTACGGCAGAAGGTGCCAGCCCTGTGTCTCCCTTAGCGGGAATATAGGGTACGACATCTTCTTGCAGCCAGAGTTGCGAAACAAGCCCTTCTAATTGCACATTTTTTGGCAAGGCGACGGCCACAAATTGCAAATGCTGGCTTTGTGACTTTTGCTTCAACCAGTCGAGCACCATCATTGCCGGATCGTGAGTAGCAATTTCCAGTACATACTCGCTGATAGCATCATGCGACAACATGGCAATGTGCAAGTGATTATCCTTTATCTGTATACCCGCATAGGCAGCTGAGGGCAGCGAAGAAGCTGGAAGCACGTGTACATCGCTTATATGGAGCTTATTTGTACTCGTATTTATGGAAAATGGTTGTTGTATCATTGTAGGTCCATGCTTTTCTAAGCTAAGACAAACACTAATATTGAGGTTTCTATTAACGCTTCAGAGAAGATTTACCCTCTACTCTTACTGAAGCTGTATGCTGAGAAATATCACTCCATGCTTGTTCTTTCCTTTCGCAACAGAAAATTTATTAGTTGCCAAAGAGCCACAAAACAACGGAGGAGATAGAATATTTCATTGAAAGGGCGCACAAATTACCAATCGACCTGACCCCCGCAATTCCTACATCCATAATATAACAACTTTTCAAGTCAATCATTTATTCCTATTATAGCACAAACCAGCAAAATTTATAGAGCCACTTCTTTTAATTTCACTCCTGTGAAAGCTAATCGTCAGGTTATACAGGCTGCTTAGAATACTCTATACATTTCTGTTGAGCTGTAAAAAAGTAGAAAAATTTGCCAGGGGTGACGCTTTCACTTAGAAGCTTGTGGCTATATTCGTGACCATGCGCAGTCAACTACCATGACCATAAGATGGGCATATAGCTTTTTATAGGGATACTGTGAGCTTAAATGACCTTTTTACTGAGGTAGCAGATCTAACTACTGGCTGTGGTTATATACTTATTACTCAACAAGTAGAAGCAAAAGTATAATGTATTTACCTGCACAATTCCATCTCAAGAGTATGTCTTGTCTTAGGAACAAAGCCTCTTTTTTCATAGAGAGGCTTACCATCAGGTGTAGCACGCAGCCATATTCGCTGGGCGTTAGTTTGCTTCGCACGCTCAATTAGTCGTTCCAACAATTGGGCAGCTATTCCCATCCTGCGCCATTGAGGTACCGTGTACATATTCAGGATGTAGGCTTCTAGCCCGTTGGGATTGTCCTCTGAAGGAGGCCTTTGAAAAAAGACAAGCCCACTTGTTGCAACGATTTCCCCCTGTACCTCGGCCACCCAGGCAATAAAGCTTTCCTCTGGAATCGCTTTGCTAAAATAACGCCTGGTATTGTCGCGCAAAGCTGGAATACTCTCAGGCTGGACATCCAGGCTTTCCACGAAAAATGCCAGACGTAAAATAACTAAAGCCTCTACATCCTGCAGAGTAGCTTGACGAATAGAGATTGTTGGCATAAATTAACATCCATCCTTTAAAAAAGCTTCTTCTCCAATATCTACCATACGCCCGCGAGCGCGATCCACAGCCAATACTTTTTACCCACCAGGCCAAAAAGGCCACACTTCTTTAAATAACCAATCTAGCTGAGCTCAGTCTCAGCGTGTCTGACTCCATTATCTCATCTTAGAACAGGCTGCTTATGAGGTACCGAAAAAATAGGCTACTAGTTTTCGCAAAAGACGCGCCCAAACTCCCTCTCTTACGCCTTCTTTCCAGGTATACTTTTATAAAAAGAGCAGTTATCGCGGCTGGTCTATGACCTCTAGTGATTTGCCGTGACCATACATCTTTTTTGTGCCCGGTTAAGCGAAAGGAGGAAGTCACCTCAACCCTTACGAAAAGCATTATACGTAACATAGATTATCCTGCAATCCCAGTAGGGAAGTTGCCTTATCTTTTGAGATACTGACGTCCTTATATAGGGACAACAGCAAGCTTAGATGTAGCCTTGTAGGCTTAAACTTTGAGAAGGAGTAACCAGAATGTCATTTGATAACAAAGAGCACGATGAAATTTTGAGCATGAACAGCTTTGACGTGAGTGTTGAAGAATTAGAGAGACGCCTGGAATTAGCAGCCGCTGTGGTTCATCCCGATTACCCCTGCGGAGCTAATGCATGTGCCGGTTATAGCGGCCCTTGCGGAGCCAATGCTTGCGTTGGCGATATCTGGCCGTGCCTGGCCAACATAGGCTAGTCTACTAACAGGAAATAGCACCTTTTAAGTTGCTAGCCTCTGATCGGCGTTGTCTCCTATGCTCTTCATCCTCTTTTCGGAGAATGTTTGGCTATAGGAAATACCGCTTACGATTTCTGATCTAAAGTGGTTTCTGACGAATACCGGCCGAGGCTAGTAGCTTTCTCATCAGCCGTGCAAGCCGATAATATTTCATGGGCTTGCACGGCTGGCAAGCCATTACCCCACCTTATGTATGTTCTGGAGGCCCTATGCGCAAAACAGCCAAAAAACCTGCGGTTATCTCTGTCAGCGAGGATTTCTTTCCAGCACCTGTCTGGGAAGGTGCCTTAAAGACAAGAGAACGCGCCGGTCAGCTTAAACAAAACTGGACGGATCTTGAGCTAAGCAATGACTCGGCCATAACTATCTACGATTGTTATCCGTATCTCTTCCTCGGCCCCTTCCCCGATGTTCCCCCAGCCGCAGTAGCTGATTTTACGCTGGCCATCAAGCTATTAGCTAGTTCTGTCTTTCTTGCCGATAAAATTATGGACCTGGGCCCCCAATCACCTAATCCTACCAACACACTAGCTCACGTCTTTGCATTACAGGTAGAGGCTTACACCCTCTTCCAGCGTCTCTTTGCCCCAGACTCACCCTTCTGGCCGCGTTTTCATACATATTTTGATAATTACCTCTCTGCCTGTCAGACAGAAAAAAAATTTGCCCTGGGCCAGCTTTCCTGGAAAGAGTTTGATGAAAAAGTTGCCAGCACTATCGCTATTGGGAAGGCTAGCCTGAGCCGCTGCGTTCTTGCTGGTCTGAGCGCCCTGCAGGGCAACGAGCAGTGGCTAGATACGCTTACTGAGGCTCTCGATCTTTATAATTTTGCTTACCAGATGTTTGATGATCTTTGCGATTGGAAAGAAGACTACCTGCATCAATCGCCTTCGCTCCTCCTCTGCCGCTGGTTACCTGAGCGACCGGAAGAGCCCAAATGGGCGGACCTTGAGGCGCTGGCTCGCGAATTATATTATGATGGCCATGCCTGCACAATGCTTCAGGTAGCTATCGATGCAGCAGAACGTGCATTGCTGCTGACATCTTCTATTCCAGAGCTCACCTGGCGTATCATACCCACTAATTTACTTGAACGCTGCGAAAGTCTGTGCCGCGATATTCTAAAGATTACGCAGGCCAATCGTCGTCGCTCACAACGGCCTATCAACTTTTACCTGGAGCTGCCTGCCGCTCGTACCCCTTGTGAACAATTAGCCTGGCAAGGATTACAATTCCTCATTCGCCAGTGGCAGCTTGGCTTTGGCGAGGCACGCGATGTCGCGCGCTTCCCGCAGGCCCAAGGATTTAACGCTGAGAGCGAATTTCAATACGGCGATGTTTTCCAGCGCGCGGTCATCAGCGATATTCTGACGGAAGTGTCAGAAACTTTTAAGCTCAATCTAGAGCCAATTATCAAGGATGAAGTGGGCTATTTGCTAGAGCAACGGAGCCACGACGGCATAGGTGGTTGGCGCTATTATCCGGAGCTGTCCGAAATACCTCCAGATGCCGATGATCTAGGGCAAATTATGCAACTTTTACTTCATACAGATAATCGGGCAGCCATTACCCGCTTCTGCGAACAGCCGCTAACAACCTTGCTTACCGAGAATCGCTATGACGATGGCTCTTTCGAAACCTGGATTATTCCTGCCAGCCATCGAACTCCACAACAAGAGCGGCACTTTGCCTATGCTCAAACTATCTGGGGAACGGGCCCCGACGTAGATGTTATGGCTAATTTGCTCTATGCCCTGGCGCTCTATGACCCTGCCCGCTTTGCCGAGATCATACATACTGGCGCTTCTTATATTGAAGCTCAACAGCAGATCGATGGTAGCTGGGCAAGTACCTGGTATCATGGTCCTTATTATGGTTCTTTTGTCTGTGCGCGGCTTCTCGCCAAGGTTAAGCTTGCATCTCCAGCACTGGAGAAGATCCAGGCTTTTCTCCTTAAGACTCAACAGGCCAATGGAGGCTGGGGAGGACTAGATTATGCCAAAAGTGATCCTCTGAACACAGCGCTGGCGCTTTTAAGCTGGTCAGCACTTGCTCAGACTGGAAAGTACCGACCGGCCGATACGGTTATAGAGAGAGGCCTGTCATTTTTACAACAGAGCTATGACGAAAACGATAGAGCATGGCCTTATGTTGAATTTATCCTTATGGCTGAAGGACGGCTCAGCAAAAATATTACAAGAATTATGTCGTATGGAAGTCAGAGTGTAACAACAGCCTTTGTTCTCAAAGCCGCAACAGCCTGGCATCGCCTCCGAGAGCAGTGACCATAAATCCAGCCCATGCGCAGCTCTACACAACTTCCTTAACGTGCGCTTCTTCAGACTTCTGCAGCTGGTCGGCATTCCCTTGCCGACCAGCGCTTCATCTTTGCCTCCATGCTCTCCTTGCTTTAAATATGCTTTAGTCAGAAGTAATTTTACGCTTCCACCTTTTTATTTCCCCATGGCATCTTTATTATCCAATACAACATTTAGCACCTATTAAATTTATTTTAACCGAATATACGATTACTATTCACAGCCAACATAGAGATTTTTACATAGAAACAAAACGCTTTTTAGATTTTATTATCCTCTGATAACCTCAAATTAAACTGTTGCAGTATATCTCATATAAATAATATTGCAATATCTATCTCATCTATACTGTGAGCATTCCTTATGGATATGAGCAAATACAATATTAAACGTTCTTATTTTATCCTTGACTATTTTCTTATTTGTAGTGTAAGATTTTATCGGGTGAAATACACATTTACAATACACCTGTAGCGTAGCTAGCCAGTAGAGCGCGTGTACATGGAAGTATCAATCCTGTTTTGCACTTTTACTCTGCCTGTGCCCATTTCTTCTCGGCAGACTCCCTAGCGATACTGCAGGATACTCTCTCGCCTTATGCATCACCATGTATACGTGGCTTCTCAGCACTATGTGCAGCCAGTACAACCACAACAACAAGAGAGGATACATTTGTCCATGCAAGAATTCTGTTCTCACTATCTCAGCGACGTCAAAGAGACGTATAATCTGGTCCCAGAATCTCTTTCGCATCATTTGCGCCTCTCGGACTACATCTTGGAGTTAAATGCCGATGCTCGCATCCTCAACCTGCTTAGCGCTCAATCTCCCCATATTCTTGCCCAGCAGCAATTCACGCGCAATGAATGGGCGATCCTCACACTCATTCTGCAGCAATACCCAGGCTACGCCTCTCATGAGATGCTCCTGGCTGAACTAACTTCCTTATCAGAAGCCGAATGCCGCCACAGGCTACTCGAAAGTCAACAGATAGGTCCCGAAGCTGTGAAGCGGGAATTCAGGCCTGTCTATCGCGCCCTTGCCGGAATTCGCGCTAAATTGAATAAGCTTTGTCCTCAGCTAAAGATATCGCTATTGCGCTGCTCAGGCTACGTGATCATGCTTGCCCCCGATTGGGAGGATGCTACTGATCAGACTCTCCTTTCTGGGAAGCTAAGCCGCTAATTGGGTACGCGTACGAAATCAATCAGCAGTAAACGCTCAGGCTCATATCTTGACAGCTGCTCCCTTATACCGTCCGGATCTATCAAGAAGGGGTAAATGCTGCACTAAACGCGCAGCTAGCTCAGTATAGTGGTGACATTGCTGTACACTCATTTGGGCCCTTAGCACATCCAATACCAATGGATGGAGATACAGCGCTCGTGTCTTAAGATCACGCCTGAGAAAATAAACAAAGATTAACGATTTAAGCATTGCATGAAAGGCCAACAAACTATGCTTAGTTGTCTGAACTGTTGGGTCGAGAAGGGGAATTGTATTAATAACCAGTTCCTCCGGAAGGGCATAATGTGTAAGCGTAGCACATAAGCGTATAAAAGTAATCGCTAGAGGATTTTCCCTTTCGATCACGGCCGCCTGGCGCAATATAGCCGTGGCAACTGAGGGCGCCGGATCAGCCATAGCCTGCCCATGAAAATGAAGTAAATCATGGCGATGCTGCTGATAACAAAGCAGATACTCCCGCAGGCTACAGGCTGTCTCTTTAATATAGGCACCCGCCTGAGCGATTCCCAGAGGCAAGCCCCAATGTTCCTGCACAATCAACTTTGCCTGGGCGATCTGCTCGGTCGAAAAATCCTTTAAAGAGCACTGGCTGGCTCCTCCGCTCTCTATATAGCGCAGAAGCATAAGGGCTCCTTCTTCAAAATCCATATCCTCAACAGAGACAAGATGAATAAAGCTACAAGCCCGATCAGTAACACGGGTATTGCAAGTCATAAGAATATGCCCTGTATAAGCGTCTGGGTGGAAGAGCTTAAAAAGGCTCAAATCCTTTACCCCATCAAGAACGAGCAGCCTTTTCTGCTCCTGATTCAACCAGCGCTCGGCCAGTTCTATGGCTTGTGGAAGATCCTGCGCACTCAATTTCTTATGATAGATTTTCTCTAAAACCGAAAGTATGTCCTGTATAAGATTTTTATAGGAATCGGCACGTAGCCAGATTATCTCCTGATACTCATCTCGAAATCTATAGGCAAATTCTAGAGCAATCTGCGTTTTTCCACATCCCGTAAGCCCCCCAGAGCCTGCACACACGTTGCCGAGCTTTCTTGAAAGCCGCGATGCAAACGCTTTAAAATAGCTTCCCGGCCGGTAAAAAAATGATTCCGCCAGTGTGGAACAAACCAGAGAGGGGCGGAGAGGCTATCGGGCCTACAAATCCTGCTTGGATTAATATGAAGTTCATACGACTGCTGCTGGTTCCTTACCTTAAGGGGTGTACTCAGCCCAAGCTCTCTCACATCTTTCTCATACAGAGCACAGAGTCGATGCCGAAAATAGGTATTGGGATAGGTATTGCCTCTCTCCCAGCGGCATACATTCTGGACCGTAGTACCAAGCTTTTCAGCCACTTCTCTTTGCGACCAACCACGCCGAATACGCTCCTCTGCCAGACACCGGTTAGGAATAGCAATGGACGCTTTTTTCATCCTTTAATCACAGTTTCCTTTCATGGATTACCCCTAGTATCCTTGCGGATAGGTAATTTTGTTTATTACCCCAAAAACACTATAACATATTTTTAGTCCTTAATAAAATTCAAGCTAGCAGAACACTTACTAAACTCAGGTCACCGGCGCAATATTATCAAAAGAACTTGACAAAAATCTTGATAACAATTGCCATTATTATTTTGAGCTACTCCCGGGTATAGTATCTGTGGTACATGGCCGCACATGAACCAGCAGAATAAGGCAAGTATGCCAGCCTTATTTTACGCAAAAGCGCAAAGGGCAAGAAGATCTGATTTGCCTAAATTACAAGCAAACTGCTGCATAATTTTCTTTCACATAACTATTAACCATCCGCCCCTACTTATAGCCGACCCGGCTAGAAGGAGTAACCATGGAAACGCATCTCATTAGCCTGCCAACCAATAGTAAGAAGAGCCGGATAAGTGATCTGCAAGAGCGTAAGCTGCGTGCAAGTAGCTATGTTATTTATGTGGATCTTCCCGAGGACAGCGAGCAGATGTTGCTTGTGCATGGCTACACAGGATCTTATGATCTTGTTTCAAAGAAGGTAGCCACTTATGTGCGCTCCTTAGAGATTGGTAGGCCCGTGCGCCCTCTCTATGGGGCCTGGTCACCGGCGCCAGCTATCGACGGGGAGGTTGAGCAACCGTCAGGACAAACTGTTGAGCTTCTTAAACGGCGGGGATATCTCACAGAAAAGACGCAAGATGAGGAGGAAGCTTTCTTTATCAAAATTGCCAAAAAGCTTCATGAGAAGGCCTTGCGCGGCCTGCCAAACTTTGTGCTTATGCCCACCTATGATTGCAATCTGCGCTGTGCTTACTGCTTCCAGGACCACATGCGTACCGATCCGACCTTTAGCCACCTGTTACGTTCTATGACAAGATCGACTATTGACCGCATCTTTGCAGGCATTAGCGATATCGAGACACGACACGACTTGCCTCCCGAAGATCAATATATACGCAATATTGGTTTCTTTGGCGGCGAACCATTACTGGCGCGCAATCGCCGCGTCATTGACTACATTATTAAAAAAGCCACAGATATGGGAAAGGCCAGCTTCTGGGCTGTCTCCAACGCAACAGAGCTAGAGACGTACAAGGATCTGTTGAATCCACAAGCTCTGCGCATGATCCAGGTCACGATGGATGGCCCGCTGGCCGAACATGATAAGCGTCGTATCTATGCCGATGGCAGCGGTTCTTACGAGCGCATCGCCAAAAATGTGAGCATGGCGCTTGAGCAAGGTGTTAATATCAGTCTGCGCATGAATATCGATCGCCTCAACATCGAACACTTGCCCATCTTCGCCGAAGAGATCATGGCCAGAGGCTGGCATAACTATTCCCACTTCTCGGCCTACACAGCTCCCATCCACGCTGCCAACGATAATACCGATGCGCGCACTACGTTTAACTCCTGGACCCTGGACAAAGCTCTCAATGAACTGCGCGCCAAATATCCTGCGATGAGTGTGATCCATCGCCCAGATGATCCCTTAAAAGATCGCGCACGCGCGCTAATAGAGAGTAAAGGTTTTCCGATGCAGCGCGCCGAATTCTGTGGAGCGCACGCTAGCATGTATGTCATCGACCCCTTTGCTAACATTTATTCCTGCTGGGAACGCACAGGAAACGAGAATATTCGCTCAGGCT
Organism: Ktedonosporobacter rubrisoli; assembly: GCF_004208415.1. Classification (GTDB taxonomy): domain Bacteria; phylum Chloroflexota; class Ktedonobacteria; order Ktedonobacterales; family Ktedonobacteraceae; genus Ktedonosporobacter; species Ktedonosporobacter rubrisoli. Next base: position 3,968,137 of record NZ_CP035758.1, read on the forward strand.
ATATCACCCGTGAGGGAAAATATGTCTCTTCCCCGCTTGAGGCAATGTGGCGAAGCCGCGATGTGACTACCAATAAAATTTGTCGCAAATGTCGCTACGCCTTGAACTGCGGTGGCGGCTGTGCGGTCTATGCCGAGGGCAGTAGCAACGGGGAAAATGGCATCTTTACCAATCACTGCGACGGCTATGCCGCGCGCTTCCGGGCTAGCGTCGCTGAAGCATATTTAAATCATCTCGCCGGGGTCGAGGCTTCTCCCGTGGTAGAAACCGCCTGCGACCGCTAGATGATTAACCTATACATGACTGTAGTTTGCATCTATTTTTCAGAAAGGAGGTAATACACGCATGTTGTCTACGGATCAGCAGCAAACTGAAGTCGAGATGCTTGCTCTCTCCGACGATTTCTTTAGCGTCGAGGAGCTCGAAGAGCGCCTTGAGCTCGCGACTACGGCTATTGCTAATTCAATAGTAAGGCCAAACGAGACGTGCGGCGCCAATGCTTGTGCCGGCGACCTGGGTTGGTAAGGCACGCTATCTGAAATATATCTCTCGCAGTATGAAGGAGGACTGGGCCTATGTCTGAAGGCCAGAATGCAGACGAGCAGGAGATGCTTGCTCTCTCCGACGATTTCTTTAGCATCGATGAGCTCGAAGAGCGTATCGAGCTCTCTACGATGATCGTCGATACACTTTGTTTTGCTAATGCCTGCGGCGCCAACGGCTGTGCCGGCAATGTAAATTGGTAAGTGACATTCAAGAACTTATCAGGGAGATGTTCTAAATAATGGAAGATATACTTTCAGGCGAACAAGAAATGCTTGCCCTCTCCGACGATTTCTACAGCGTCGAGGAGCTTGAAGAGCGCCTTGAGCTCGCTACCGCTACTGTTGATACTCTCTGCATTGGCAATGCTTGCGGCGCTAACGGCTGCGCAGGCAACTATAACGGCTGGTAAGCAACTGATTTAAAGGGAGACATCAAAGCTATGAAGATTGATGAGCAGAACCAGCAGGAACAGGAGATGCTTGCCCTCTCCGACGATTTCTTTAGCGTCGAGGAGCTTGAAGAGCGCCTTGAGCTCGCTGCTGTCTCTGTAGTTGACTCACTCTGCACGGGTAATGCCTGCGGCGGTAATGCCTGCGGCGGCAACTATAATGGCAGCGGCTGGTAATTGAAAGAGAGACAAGCATAGTCATGACACGCGAACCCGATCATCTAGATGAGCAGGAGATACTTACACTCTCCGACGATTTCTACAGCGTCGAGGAGCTCGAAGAGCGTCTTGAGCTCGCTACCGCTACTGTTGATACGCTCTGTATCGGCAATGCCTGTGGCGCTAACGGCTGCGTTGCCAACGGCAATGGCTGGTAGCCACCAAAGCCCTGCCAAGCACTCTTAAGTAGAATAAAGGGAAGAGCGGGTATGTAACCTTTGTTCTGGCTACACAACTGCAGTTATAGAGAAGTATGGCTAACGTTGTGTAGCCCTGGTAGCCAGGCTCTCGGCTGCCTTTCTGGGAGAAAGTGGGCTTCGCTACGCCTTCCCTGGTAAATTCGTTTATATTCTTTTTTTCTGGCCTGGAGGATTACATAACAATGGTGATGCCTCAATCAATAACCGAGCAAACCTTGCGCTCATTTGCGATAGATATTTTTTCCCCCACGATTATTGAAGCTGGACAACGCGCCAAAGCGCTTACAGAACAGATTAGGCGAGAATGGGAGGCGGATACCAACAAGGATATCACCTTTGGCACTCAGCATGAAATCAGTATGTATAATTGTTACCCATACTTGTTCCTTGAGGCTTTTCCCGCTATTCCCCCGAAAAACTTGCAGATTTTACCCTGGCCGCCAATCTCTATGCTAACTCGGCCTTTATGACTGATAGGATTCTCGATCTCAGCTTACAGGCCCATCAAGCTGCCGAATTCATGCTTCTGGTGACCGCCTTCCAGACCGAGGCGCAATCGCTTCTCCATCAACTTTTTTCCCCCTCGTCTTCCTTCTGGCCTCGTTTCCGCGCCTATATGATCAAGTACTTTCAGGCCTGCATGCAGGAGAAAAAATTTGTGCGCGGCGAGCAATCCTGGCAAACCTATGATGAAAATTTTGCCTGGGAATTAGTGAGCGCCAAGTGCGGCATGAGCCAGGCCGTGATCTCCGGGCTGGCTGCATTATCGGGAGATGAGCAACATCTGGAAGCGCTCACCAGATCTATCAGCCTCTATAACTTTGCCCATCAAATGCTCGATGATCTCTGCGATTGGAAAGATGATTATCTCAGTCAATCTCCCTCGCTCCTGCTCTGCAGCATCTTAAAAGAGCGTCCCACAAAGCCTGAGCGAGCAGACATAGCAGCTCTGGCCCGCAAAATGTATTACGAAGATCATGCCAGCAGAATACTTCAATTAGCCCTTGATGCGCTCCATCAATCAATCGAACTCGTCCCGGATAACCTGCCCTGGCTCCATCTACAAATTAAGCTACGCGAACGCTGCGAGGGCATCCTTAATGATATCGGTAAGATTACCGAGATGAATCGTCACCGGGCCAAGAAACAGCCAAAGTTTCTTCTCGAACTGCCAGCCGCGCAGACCCAGACTCAGCAACTTGCCTGGCAAGGCCTACGCTATATCGTCCAGCAGTGGCACAAAGGATTTAGCGAAGCACGCAGGGTAACGCGCTTCCCTTATAGCGAGGGTTTTACCGGGCGCAGTGAGGTGCAGTATGCCGATATCTTTCAGCGCGCACTGATGGCTGAAATTCTTCACGATGCGGCGCAAACCTTCTCCCTTGATCTCCAAACTATCCTTGACTACGAAGCTGACTATTTAGTCGAGAGCCGTTGCCGCGATGGTGTAGGTGGTTGGAGCTACTTCCCTGATCTGCCCGAGCTTGCGCCCGATGCCGATGATCTCGCACAAATTATACAGGTCTTGCTTTTGCGCAAGCGTCGGGAGGATATTGCCAGCTATTGTGAGGGTCCGCTGCAAATTCTGCTACGCGATGGCAAGCTTGCCGATGGGGCCTTCGAGACCTGGATTATCCCGGCCAGCAATCGCACACCGAAGCAGGAGCGCCAGGCTTATTATGCCGAGCACGGTTGGGGCAGAACAGCAGATGTGGATGTCCTGGCAAATCTGTTTTATGCCCTCGCCCTCTACGATCAGGCCCGCTTTGCAGACATCATCAGAGCTGGTACAGAGTACATTGAGCGGCAACAAGAAGCAGACGGAAGTTGGAGCAGCAAGTGGTATCATGGGCCGTTTTATGGCACTTATGTAACGCTGCGCCTGCTAGAAGAGGTCAAACCCGCTTCGGCCACCATTGAGCGTGCGCGCACATTTCTGCTCAACAGTCAACGCGAAAATGGAAGCTGGGGCATGCCCGAAGCTGATGGTGACGCCCTCCATACGGCCCTTGCTCTGCTCTGCTGGGCCTCTCTCGCTCGACTCGCTAAATTAGGCGATGCGGCACAGGTTATTCAAAAGGGCCTGACCTATCTGCAAGCTAGCTACGATGAGTCCGAACAGGCCTGGCTGCGCTACGAATTTATTCGCATGACCAGAAGACAGCCCTATGGAGACAGAACCTATGGAAGTAAGACGATGACCACAGCGTACGTGCTTAAGGCTGCGGCCGCCTGGCATAGGCTACAAGATCGGCTCACAGATTCCAGATATCAGGCATAATATGGAGACTGCAGATATGAAGATTGCAGGCCGCATTGTTCTGGCCATCCTTGGGCCGCTAGTGACCGTCGCCCTTTTCATCATGCCAGTCCTGCTCTTTCATGCATATAGCTGGCTTAAAGTCGCTATCTATATCGGAGAAATTAGCGGCGCGCTGTTGCTCATTGGCTGGTATCGCAAGACTACCAGCCTGGACTTTGGTCTTAAAATAATTGGCTCATGGTCTGGACTGCTCTGGTGCATCCTTTATCTGTTTATCCGCGTGGCCGCCTGGATCGTACTCATACCGCAGGTGAGGATCGAAACGAACTGGCACATCCTGCTCATCCAAGCTGGCTTCTTCCTTCTCCTCAACGCCATGGGAGAAGAAATCCATTTCCGCGGGCTTCTTTTCAGTTCGCTTTCAAGCGGGCTGTGGTCGCGCTCCGTCCTGATAGCAGCCTTTGTCTCCTCGGGAATCTTCGCCTTATTCCATATCCTTGATTTCCTGTCCTCGGGCTGGCTATGGTTCTTTCTCATTGCCTGCGATGGCCTTGCTCTCTGCGCCATCAGAATAAAGACAAAAAGTGTTTTCTGGTCAGTCCTGGTACATGGAATCTTGAATCTGTGCACTGGATCTCTCTTTATCGGCGCGCAGACAGTCGATGATGCAGTCGTCTATCTCTACATGGCGGTAGTGGTCATCATCGATCTCTTATTCTTTATCTTCCTGTTCAATCAGGCTCATCGGCAGCAGGAGCAAGCTGGAGCGCTTATTCCGTCACAAGCATCTTGATTATAAAGGTTTGTCGTATGCAAGAGATCGTTATCTTCTCCGAATTTATCGATCAGATCATTGTCGATAACTTCGGAAAAACTCCGCGCTATATCGCTGTCAGTCGTAACAAGAAACATATAGAGCTATCGCCACTGGCTTATGAGCTGCTGAAAAAAGTTGCCGCTGGCGACTCTTTTAGCGCGATTGCCCAAGGAGTCAGCACGGCCGGAAAGGCTCATGTTTCTGCAGACGAAGTGCAGAAAGCCTACGAAACCATTATCGCAAAAATCAAAAAAATAGATGGAGATCAACAGACGAGGCAAAAAGATTTCTGGCTAAAATTCTCCCTTGTTCCCGCCTCGCGTGTACAGCAATTTGCCTCTTTACTGACTTTTCTCTTTCAGGCGCCTATAGCATTCAGCCTGCTCAGCGCTCTGGTTATTCTTCTTGCCTGTGCCCTAAAACAGGGCTTATCCCAGATCATTCTGCAACCCGATCCGCTCACGCTATTACTCGCCTATAGCCTTTTTCTCATCTCACTACTTATGCACGAATTTGGCCATAGCAGCGCCTGTGTAAAGGGCGGCATCAAGCCCAGCGAAATAGGCCTGGCCGTATATCTGATATTTCCAGTATTTTATAGCGATGTCAGCGCGTCCTGGCAGTTGAGCCGCTGGCGCAAGGTTCGTGTGGATACGGCAGGAGTGTACTTTCAGCTCTGCGCGGCAGTGCTCTATCTACTGATCTGGCTCATTGCCAGGCAACCGGCATTTCAGCTAGCGCTGGCGATGATTCTAGGCAGTTGCCTGTTTTCGCTCAATCCTTTTTTAAAGTTTGATGGGTATTGGGTTTTAAGTGATTTGTTTGGCATTGCCAACCTCTACAAACAACCGGCCTATCTCATTAGCTACTTTTATTGGACGCGCATACAAAAGCAGAAGCGCACCCTACGCTGGTCTCCCGCAACTTGTGTATTTATTCTCATCTATGGTCTGCTGAAAGCCGGCTTCTGGATCTACTTGCTTGCCTTCTCGCTGCCATTTCTATGGCAAACGGCCCTTAGCTATCCTTTGCTCATTACACATACGTTTGCACATCTACAGCATAGTGCCAGGCTATCTCTGCTCACAGATCTACAGAGCCTGGTCACTGGCGGACTTTTTCTACTTCTATGGGGTGGTGGGCTTGGTCGTCTCTGTTTCCCTACAGTGATACGCTTCATAAAGCAGGGCAGAGCGAGGCGAGCAGAGATAGAGTAGTTTTACCGCTTCGTGCTCATATTTCAAAGCCGCGACAGGCAGCTCCCAGCAGAGCCAGCTTGGGATTAAGCACCACATGGACCGGGATATTGGTCATCATCTCAGCAAAGCGTCCTTTATTTTTGAAGGACTGCATAAATTGTTCTTCCTTTAAGTATGACAGGATGCGCGGCGGTATTCCTCCGCCCAGATATACTCCACCCGTAGCCAATACTTTCAAGGCAAGATTACCGGCCTCGGCCCCCAGAATAGCAACCAGCATGCTTACAGCAGCCTGGCTACGTTCTGATACTCGCTCCACATCAAGGGCGGCCTGCACAATCAACGGCGTGTGATCGCCCTGGGCATCTAATTGCTCAGTTACCCAGGCATGCTCTTTTAGCGGCGTACACTCACGCATATAGGCATAGACGTTTGGCAAGCCTTTACCCGAACAAACCAATTCATAACTTACATGCCCATAGCGCTTCCAAAGGTAGCGCAATAAATCCAGCTCAGCTTCATTAGTAGGCGCGAAGTCGGCATGGCCACCTTCTGAAGGGAAAGCCTGATAGCGCGTCCCATTCCAGGTTAGAAATGCTTCCCCTAGCCCGGTTCCAGGGGCAATCACAGCAAGTGTCCCATGCGCTTCAGGCTGGCCTTCATTTAGGGTGTAGACATCCTCAGCCTCCAACAAAGGGATCGCATGGGCCATTGCATCCAGATCATTCATCAAATGTACCGCTGGAATCTTGAGCTCTCTCTGTAACCTTTCTTTATCCAGCTCCCAGGGAAGATTTGTCACCTTGGCCTTGCCTTCGATCACCGGTCCGGCCACTCCAAAGCATGCAGCTTCTACCCGCACATCGTTTTGAGACAAAAAAGTATGGATCAGTTCCTCTAAACTGCTGTATTGCGCACTGGGAAAAGTAGCTTCCAGTACTGGTTTTCGGATCTCTGCTTCAGATGAAAAAATCGCCAGGTTCGACTTCGTTCCGCCTATATCACCAGCCAATAACATTGCACGCTTCTGCCTTTCCAATTCGATATTCAATAGAGAAACCGCCCTCATTATACTCTGTTCTTTGTTGCTAAAACAGGGCGTCCTTAAGGCAAGCTTACATAAGTCGTCCTGCTAAGGCAAGCTGGTTTGTATCTCGCCGTTTTAAATGGCTTCTGATATTCCCTCTTCCATCCTACCTTTTGCTCAGATTCTTCATCTATCTCAGCTAACATAGCGCACACCTGGATATAGGCAATCTTTCCTATATCTACGCCTTGCATATAGTGCATAGAAATTTCCCAAAAATTGCCTTATAAAATACGTTATTTCTATTTTCTTTGCTATCATACGATGCTTGCCTCTATCAGCACCAGCAGCTACAATAATCCTTATGGATCAGTGTTCCTTTTCGCGCAGCTGATCAGGGTAGTTGCCCATCAATAGAAGAAAGGAGGGAGGAAGCTTAGCACCAGGCAGGCAAAGAAAAGGCTGTTTTACTTGTATTCCTTACCCAATACATTTCCCCATTTAGATATGTGAGAGCACCTGCTCCGTCAGTATGACATAATTTACCCGGTAAAGGCCTCGTGAGAACATAGGAGGGAATATATGCGTCTCCAGGACAGGCTTCAGATTTGTCTGCTAGCTCTAGTCAGCAGATATCCAGCGCACAATGTAGGGTTCTAGCCAAAACGTGGGGCTAAGCTCAAGCACAGGGAGGCCATGGAGCATCAAGGAAAGCAACGAGAGGAGCGAGGACGTTGCCAATCGGCATTGAGCAAATCCACGCGCAAGGCGACCACGGCGCTCGCATTGGTACGCAACCAGCGCATGCCTCGTCGTTTCATGCGCCGATTGATGACCAGGGCCACAGCCCGTTCGATGATGCCACTGCCTACCGGAAAGCCTTGCTCTTTCCAGCGCTGATAGGAGCCGATCCAGTCGCGCTGCTGCTGCAGAGACGTGATCGCTTGTCGCAAGGCTGGTCCCGCAGGACCCTGCCGAGCCGCCAGCTCCTGACGCCAGGTCTCAAGCAGGGCCTGGGCCCGCTCGACCTGCCCGTTCCACAACCAGGTGCCCAGATGCTCCACCTGCTGGGCGTGGGCCTTGGCGCTGCACGCTCTCAGCAGGCGCACCGCGTTGGCGGCTTTGCGCATCGTGCGCCACAAATGGGGCCAATCCAGAATGCGCTGGGCCTCTGGAAAATGCGTGTCCGTCTCTTTCTTGATCCAGCCAGCCCCATCGGCCACCACCACCTGAGGCTGGGAAGCGAGGCCAAGCTCCTGCAAGGCCTGAGCCGCCAGGGTTCCCAAGATGCGCGAGGAGGCAAAGGTGGCTACGTAGCGACGGGTGTTCCAGCGGCTGCGGACCCGGGGAGGATGGCGGTGGCTTTGCACGTAGCGGGCCAGATGGAACCAGGTCATGTTCCCATTGGGTTCCTCGGGCTCCTTGCCGCCTTCGTAGCCGCTGGCAATCACGCCAACTTTGCCTTCCATGCCTCCTCGTTGCTCCCGGCTGCAGACCCAACCGCCGTCTAAGCCGATGACGGCGAGCTCCTGGGGGCTGGAAGATCTGTTGGCTGTTGCAGCCTGAGCAGGCGCTGGGGGAGAGGTCAGCTGCTGGCTGGCTTGACTGAGGTGCCGCTGGGCACAGCTCGCTCCGGCTTGGTTGGTCAGCAGACGGATCTCCTCGGCGCTGATGTGCGCTCCTCTCAAGCGCGCAAGCCAGGCGGCGGCGTGGCGATAGGGCCAGGAGGCGCCAGCGAGCACGGCAGCTTCTTTCAAAGGAGCCCTCACCCGTCTGAGCTGCAAGCCAGCCAACAGGATGCCGCTGGGAGTGAAGCGCCTCTGGCAACGCTGACAGCGGAAGCGGCGGCGGGTCAGATCGACGGGACCGAAGAGGGTGAGGATGCTTCGAGGGATGGTTCCCTCCGTTCGGACAAGCTGAGAGCCACATCTGGGGCAGCTGCGGTGAGCCTGTTCCCAAGCTCCCACCGCTTTTTTGAGCGCTTGGCGCATGCAGGACTGGCCTGCCTCTTGGATCTGTGCTTCCATCTGGCTCAGATCGGCGCTTGCATTCAGTTCCAGGGTGAGCGATACTTGTATGCGCATGAGAGATTCCTTTCTGGGCTGGATATCGTGGTTTTTTTCATCCTACCACAGTCAGGCATCTCTCTCCTTTTTAGCCCCGCGTTTTGGGCACAACCCATATTTGGATCCCAGCGCTTCCCTGCTGAATGCATGACTTCAGAAGATATTATTGCTATGCTACAACAGAGCAGCCCGGATTTGCTCAGCGCTATGGCCCTATTGATAATAGATACGCAAAAAAGCGAGATCTATCTCATTGAGCATTCCGAGTATACCCCGGCAATATTTATACACTGCAGAGGGAAAATGCCCCCTTTAGGAAAGCAATTTGTCAACGATCATCGTATCCAGGCGGCAATGCGCCAGAAAAGTGTTTAAAAATATGTAGAGGGCACGATAATTGTGCCCCCACATTATTTTTCTAGCTATTAAGGCTGCCAGCCTTCAGGCAACCAGATAAAGCCATATGGCATTAGGCCGGCAGAACCGGGCTATTCAACAAAGTATCAAGAGTCATTTTTCTGACACGATAGCCACGGCGCTTGCCTCGATGCGGCAAAGTGACAGCCTCCAACGCCCCGGTCTTAATCCAGCGACGTACCGTTGTATCATCAACGCGCAAGTGACGCGCAACTTCACGAACTGTCAGCAGCTCATCATCAAGCTTGGGCCCTGTATCTCTCTCATCAAGCACTGAAGCGGTTTTACTATAATGTACCATTGCATATGCCTCCTTAATTAGTTTATCGAGCAACTACGTATACCAGAGAACGGTATCCAGCATTCTTTTGTATGCTCTCTTAAGAATGTTCTTAATTAAACAGCAGAAACATCAGTATTCTGTTCCAGAGAATTCCAGAACAAACGCCTTTGAACGTAGTATAGTGACTTCATGTGAACTGACGCTGTGAAAAAGCTGAATCTAAGCTGAGAACGCAATATTACAGCGTAACTTTGCGTTTTCCATGCCATAACAAAACAATGAAGATTGTTGACAATTCGAAGAGCGTTGTGTGGTATTTCATGGCTCTTACAGATACAAAGTGAGTCACGTTATAGCGCACTTTTACAAGCTGCCAGACTTTCACTTGCACCTGGGGCAAGCGATGAAAAATAAAAGAGCACAAAAAAAGGAACTTCCTACACGAGATTGTGCTGAAACCTTAACAATCTCTCAGGAAATTCCTTCATCCTCCTGCCATCCTATAGCAGGAGAAGCCTTGTTATGGAGAGAAGCAGCCTTGCCCCTCCGCTGTTGCTTTTGCAGTCTCAGTCAGCTAGACGCCGCTGGGGCCACTATATGGCGGGATATTGCTATTGCCTCCATCAGGCTTTTCACTACGCACTACTTCTATCGAACATTGCGCAAGTAAAGCCCCAATAACACCTAGCGCTGCCCACGCAGGAGCAAGAAGCACGCCGGCGACCCCGAAGGTGAGCGGGATCTCCAAAATTGTATGCCCTTCTTGCTTAATAATAATGCGACGCACATTTCCCTCGTGAACAAGCTCCTTCACTTTCGAGAGCAATTGCTCGCCTACTACCTGCAATTCTTCCACACCATAGCCTGGTCTCTGTTCAACGTTTGAAGTGTTCGGATCTGTCTGTGTCATAATTTGTCACTCCTTAGTTTTTTTAACTACCATCATCCATGATGAACAACTCTTTGGCTTACCCAGGCAGCGCTTATTCAACCGCTTGCCTGTATGTCCAGTCTTATTGCCAGAGGCAGAAGAAGCAATCTCCCTCGTACCCCGTGTTGTACTCTGTACGTAGATGGAGTTGTTATGATTTCCATCACATACAATATACGCAAAGAGGAGGCAGTAGGTTAGAAAAATGTATCCTGATCTTAACACGCAGCATCCGCCTCGTTGGCTGCATCATAGGCAAGTCTTCGGCATTCTACTGCCTCACAAATTGTTACTTAACTTTCAGGAGATGTTATGTCTTATTTTCTCGCTAAAACCGATCCGCAAACCTACTCACTTACCCAGTTAGAGCAAGACAAAACAACTATCTGGGACGGAGTGCGCAACGCTGAGGCGCTGCTGGCAATTAAGGCTATGCGCCCTGACGACGCGATCTTGATCTATCACAGCGGAGGAGAAACGGCTATCGTTGGCCTGGCGCGCGTCATCTCTATGCCACGTCCAGATCCTAAGGATGCCAAAAGCTGGGTCGTTGACGTCGAATTTGTACAACGCTTCAATCAACCCATTACTCTACGGGAAATCAAAGAGAGCCATCTCTTTGATGATTGGAAACTCATTCGGCAGAGCCGCCTCTCAACCATGCCCGTGCCCGAAAATGTGGTAACGTGGCTGAAGGAAAAGAACGTGTTGTAGGGCACTATTAGAGAAGGAGCTGAGCACTATGGATAACAACGCATCATGGTATGTCAATGGTAGCTGGGTAGCTCCAGCCGAGGCACACATCTCCCTCAACGATGTAGCCGTTTTACGTGGCTATAGCGTCTTCGAATCGCTACGCACATATAATCGGCGTCCCTTCCATTTGCCGGATCATTTGCGACGCCTTTACCATTCGGCAGAGCTGATTGAACTACCCGTCCCCTATTCTCCAGAGCATATCACTACTATCGTAGAGCAAGTCATTGAGCGTAACGCTTATAAGCATGCTAATATCCGTATTCTTGTCACAGGAGGCGTGACAGAAGATAGCATCATGCCTGCCGGCAATGGGATCTTAGCTGTCCTGATTACGCCGCTTCAAGAACGCGATATGGAGCGCTTTGCCCGCGGCTGTAAACTTATAACCAGCCACTTACAACGCGTCTCCCCAGAGGCCAAGACTACCAGTTACGTTACGGCTATTCGTGCGCTTAAAGAGGCTACACGGCAAGGAGCCAGTGATGCGCTTTTCGTTAACGAGCTAAGCCATGTACTCGAAGGAACCAGAAGTAATTTCTTCATCTTTCGAGGTGACACGCTCGTCACTCCGCGCTCCGGTATCCTGATCGGTGTTACGCGTAACGTTGTGCTCGAACTGGCGCAGGGCCGTTTTGCAGTCGAGGAAAGACCAATCTTGCTGGATGAACTGCCAGATATTGATGAGGCCTTTATCTCTTCCTCATCTAAAGAGATCACGCCTGTGACCCAGATCGATAACATCATCATTGGTAACGGGAAGCCTGGAGCGCGTACGTATGAGCTAGAACAGCGCTTTATCCAGATGGTTGAACAAGGCAATTTTTAGCCAGACTGAAGATGCCTGAGCAAGCCCTTGAAGAACTACTCAGGCATCGGCTTTCTGGATAGCCAGGAGGAGAGCCTGGCAATTTCTTCAGCTTAAGAAGCTAACTGAGCGACGATGGGACAGCGTTTGCGACAATGGCAAAGGCCTCATCAATGATCGCTAAGCCTTGCTTTAGCTGATCATCGGTTACGCAGAGCGGCACCAGGACTCGAATGACATTATCGTACATACCGGCCTTGATCAAGACCAATCCGCGGCTATGTGCAGCCGCAAGTATATCATCTGTAATAGCTTTATTCGGCTCTTTAGTTGCCCTATCTTTCACCAGCTCCATGGCAACCATGCCTCCCAGACCGCGCACATCACCAACAAATGTATAGCGCTCCTGCAGCCTGGTAAAATGCTCCATAACGGCTCTGCCGATCTCGGCAGAACGCGTGGCAAGATCCTCTTTCTCATAGATATCAAGCACAGCCAGAGCCGCAGCACAGGCTAGCGGATTCCCGCTATAAGTTCCTCCCAGGGTTCCCGGCGGAGGAGCATCCATAATCTCGCTACGTCCTATCACACCACTGATAGGCATACCTGCTCCCATAGATTTAGCGACAACCAGCAAATCAGGAGCAACGCCATCATGCTCAACTGCAAACATCTTGCCTGTACGGCCGAAGCCAGTCTGAATCTCATCGGCAATAAAGAGAATGCCATATTTCTCACAAATGGCCTGCAATCCACGCAAAAATCCTGGAGGGGCGCACATAAAGCCACCCTCGCCCTGCACCGGTTCAACCACGATAGCCGCTACTTGATCAGCCGCAACTTCTCCTGTAAACATATGCTCAAGTTCCTGCAAACAGAAGAGCGCCGCATCTTCAGGGGTCATGTTCATACGATAGGGATAAGGGAAAGGCGCATGGTAGACTTCAGGGGCATAGGGGCCAAAGCGATATTTATAGGGCTTTACCTTAGATGTCATCGTCATCGTCATCAACGTGCGACCATGAAAACAATTATCGAAGGCAATAATTGCCGGGCGGCCCGTCGCATATCTGGCAATCTTCACAGCATTCTCAACGGCTTCGGCGCCACTATTTAAAAAGAGAGCCTTTTTGGCAAAATCACCAGGAACGTGTCTGACAATACGCTCTGCCAGTTCAACATAGGGTTCATACATCATCACGCTAAAACAGGTGTGGATCAGTTTATGGGCCTGGGCAGTAATCGCCTCAGCTACCTCGGGGCGCACATGTCCCACGTTCATTGTGCCAATCCCACCGGCAAAGTCGATAAAACGATTTCCATCTACATCTTCGATAATCGCGCCATCAGCTTTTGCGGCAAACACATTCATGGCTGAAGAGACGCCGCGGGCAACAAACTGCTGTCGTTTGGCAAGCAGTTCATTGGATCGAGCTCCCGGGATATTGAGATAAGGAATGCTATCAGACATATGCTGCCTCCTAAAACCAGGGAAACGTTAGAAGATATCAAGGCGGTCAAATCTCTAGAAGTATAGAGCCCCTCATTCGATTCTATCATATTATCTGTTCTGCAATAGCAGCTTAGCATAATTTATGACGATTATATCAGCAATAAAGCTATAAAAACGCATAAGATAGATGCCCATCCTACAATAGCACATAAATTGGCCCGGGAAGATATTTTCCCGGGCCGCTGGTTTATAAAAGTCCTCTATTTTTCTGCCGCTCGTTAAGCAACTCCGCCAAGCGGCTGCTTGCGGGTATGGCGCTGGAGTAAATGTTCAGCAGCTTCTTTTAAGCGCGCTTCGCTGCGCGAACCAAATCCATCTAGGGTTCGAATACGCTTTTGCTGAGCGGCTAGCCAGAGCTTTTCGATCGAATCGATGCCCAACTCTTCATATAAACGAATGGCGGTATAGACCCCAACATGCTCAACTGTGAGTAAGGACCTGACTCCCGATGGTAGAGCCTGCATGTACAGCCCATTCTGGAAAGTCATGGTACCTAGTTGTACTAATTCAGCGATACGGAGGCGTAAACGCTGGCCCAGGCCAGGGATAGGCAAGGCCTCTCCACGTGCAAGGATATCGGCGGCCGGCTCTGGTAGATCAAGCACTCCACGTGCCGCATTGCGATAGGCTTGTATGCGATAAGGATTCCCGTTCTGACTGGCCAGCATATCGGCAACACTTGAAAGCACTTCAGCAATTTGACGGTTTGTTACTTTAACAGGCTGATCCTGCTCTATCTCAAAACCAGGGAGAGTCGGTTGTGTGACGTGTTTACGAGACCGGCCCTGCAGAGGGGGTACGAGATGGATCGTCTGAGTAAGTTGCATTATCTGCATGTACACATTCCCTTTCCTGCGCAAGCTACCCAATTACTAGCTTCATACATTGACAGACAAAAATGCACAAGAAAAATAGAGATAGGAATGAGCGTTAGTGTACACGGTACATCGAAATCTTGTTCTAAGTATAGCACACAAAGGGTAATTTGTCAAATATAGTGCGCTAAAATTAGGGCTTTTCAGTTCTAATTTTTCCCTCACCCGCCAGAGGCGAGACCTTTACCATCTCTTTTGGAGATGTGAAAAGCCCTGACTAAAATTTCAGAATAGTGCATGAGTGTTCTGCCACTACTACACTATTCTGAATCTATGAGCTCAAACCGGTTCTCAAACAGCTCTACAGGGGATAAAAGAGCAGCTTTTCCCACAGCACTATCGCGCCTCATAAGCTAAGTTCAACAACCCGCCAGGGCGAAAGTTTAGTCATATCCGCCCTTGCCAGCAAACAAGAACCTCTCTTCTCCTCATCTCTCAATAATTGCCAAAGATTATATATGACGAGCAAAAAAATGGCGTGACAGCTGCGTCACGCCATTTCTGTAAGGAAGGGATTAAATCAAGTCATCGCGATGAGCCCGCATATATAACACGCTAGCCAGGGCCAATAATCCCAACACGACAGAGAAAATCATCAATCCATAGAAGCCGCCAGCATCAACCGACATTCCACCCAGCGAAGCCCCTAACAGCTGTCCTATGCCCAATACCACTGAGTACAGGCCCATAACAGCTCCACGCTTGCCCTTTTGCGTCTCAGCGATAGAGGCCATTTGCGTCAGCGCAGCCGGTGTAAAGCCGCTCAAGAGCACAATCCCTAACACCAGAGGCACAAGCAGCACTATTAGCTCTGTCATAGCCTGGGGGGCTATACTTTGCGGATTCTCGGCAAGACCATTGATCAGAGTCAGCACGATAATACTGATGCTCAGACCTCCCAGCCCGATGAGCATGGTTGTAGTACGGCGCATGCGTGGCAGAACGAGCATCCACAGCCCCATGCCAAGCAGGAACAGCAGGCCGAAGCCTCCCAACAACATCGTCGCTGAGCCCTTGCTAAAGCCTCCATAGAGCAACTGACCGGGGAAGCGCATGTCGGCGGCAGGATTAGGATAGGCCAGTACAATAGTGATTAACGTGATCCAGGCTCCTACAAGCGCATTTACCGATAGCCAGGCCGGCAGGAAGGTAAATATGCGCTTATTACCCAGCATCCGCAAACTCTCTACCAACGACCCATGATCCGCACGTGCCTCATGATGGGTGCTTTCCTTTATAAATCCAACGATCAGCCCCAGATTAAGCACATGTAAGGCAACCACCACCAGGAAACCCCAGGTTCCCAGGAAATTGCTTACCTGTCCGCCAAAGGGGATGGCCAGGGCCAATCCTCCAACTGTGACGACTTCAAAGGCAGTCATCACCTGAGTGCGTAATTTTGCCGAACCTGTGGTTGTATCGGTAATATACCCAAGGCTGGCAGGAGTGTTCACGCCAGTTGCAGCACCCTCCAACAGGCGCCCCAGTAACACTAACAACAATAAGACCACGAGCTTGACATCAAATTTGTCAGCTTGAGGCTGCGGGAAAAGTAAAGCACAGATCAGGAAAAAGACCGCAGCCCCGATTCCCAGAACGGGAGCGGTTAGCAGAAAAGGTTTACGTCCTAGACGATCAGACAGGCTCCCCATTGCCGGAGCCAGGACAAGCTCACTGATATAGAATGCCTCAAGCACTACTGCGACAATCGTTGCCGAGGCAAAATGTTCACCAAGGTAAAATCCAAGTATGACAAAACTGGTACGGCTGGCAATGCGTAACAACAGCGTGGAGACAATATTTGCCACAATTGAACCACGTCCCACCTCTACAGAGGAAAGGGATGATTGCTGCATCGATGTATTTTCAGGCCTCTCAGCCAATTGCTGGGTCACAAATTTTTTCTGAGTGGTTTCGGTATCAGTCATTAACGGCTGGCTTATCCCCATATCTTTTCCAATCTCACGATTTTATTACTATTGCTAATTCGTCTCGCTATGCCTAGTGTAGCCAGCCGGGGAAAAATATACATGCACCTTTAGGAGGATTTATCACAGGACTAGAGGACCATCTTAATACTACCGGGAGCCCTACTAAAGTGGTAGCGCATACCCCGGCAAACGCCGAAGAGCAAGAAGTCGCTGGACCTGCTTACAACAGCAAAGGCGCTCGGTTCCACCCATGGCAAATATAACGCCACACCACAAAGAGTAGACAGTACAGATCTGGTAATCTATACTTAAGCAGATTATCTGGCCAAGAGCACTCACCTGGCATTTCTCTACAAAGCCAGGCGAGTTTCCATTACTTATCATTCTCCCAAAGAAGGAATCTCATGTCAGACGATAATGATGTGTTAATTGTAGGTGGCGGTCCCGCCGGGCTAGCCGCCGCTGAATCTGCCGCCAAACAGGGGGTGCGCGCACTCGTATTGGAGCGCCATAACGAGATCGGCTATCCTATTCACACCAGTGGAGGAAGCTGGATCAGTGACATGCAAGCGTTGGGCATTCCTCAACATCTCTACCACCCTATTAGCAAGGTAGTTTTTGTCTCCCCACGCCGTGAAGTTCCCCTCTACTATAATCCTGCGGTCGCCTGCGTCGTAGATATCAGGGGACTCTATCAACATCTGGCCGGCAGGGCTGTTGCGGCTGGGGCCCAACTTCGTGTGCGCCACACAGTTGAGCAAGTGCAGGTGGAGCAAGGCCGCGTTGTCGGAGTTACCGTCAAAGATCATACCAGTGAGCGTCACAATCTACGTGCCCCCGTTACAATAGATGCCAGCGGCATTTCGCGCCATATTGGCGTACGTGCCGAAATGGGCAAGGCCTTCCGCCGCTATGGCTATGGAGCCGAGTATGACATGTATGCCCCCAACTATCCTCAAGATGAGCTCTACTTAATTATGGGCAGCGCCTTTGCTCCTCGCGGCTATGCCTGGGTTTTTCCACGGGGAAATGGGCGCGTGCGTCTAGGAGTGGGAGTCATTCATCCAGATTGCGACGATGATGCGCGAACGTATTTAGATAGGATTATCTATGATCTCCCCAATTAACCGACAAGTTCAAAGCTGCCAGCCCTATTGAATATCATACGGGCCTCTTCCCCTCAGAAGGTCCGCTGGAGAGCTTTTCGCGCGCCGGGCTCCTGCTGGCTGGCGATGCTGGCGGCCACGGTTCAACGCTGGTAGGCGAGGGTATCCGCTTTGCTATTTATGCGGGCCAGATGGCGGGTAAAGTAGCCGCTGAAGCTGTCAAGGCTGGCAATACCAGCGCGGCCTTCCTACAGCGCTTTGATAGACAATGGAGGGCCCGCTTCGGTCGCGATATGGATATCTCCTATATGATTAATAAGCGCATCAGCAATTATAGCGATATACAGTGGGATAGCTCTCTAGATTTGATGAAACGGCTGACGCCCGCCCAGATGGCCCAGGCCCTGCGTGGCGACTTTAGCGCAAGCCTTGTCATGGGTATTCTTGCGCGCAATCCAACCTTGATTGCCACTGGAGGTAAGCGCTTTCTGGATCTTATCCTTGAGCGAATCAATAAGCCAGCCCTGCAACCTGCCCACGAATAGCTATGACATCCGAGACGCCTGAGACCTCAGGCACCTCATAGACTCTGGGAATAGATTAGCTATGAGCAGATGTTTAGATCTATAGACGTATACGCGTTTATCTTCAATTCACTTACTTAAGGAGCTATCAGTGCCCGACATTACTTTAGAAACCCCAAAGACTGGAGAGAAAATCAAAATGTACGCCACCACCTGGTGTGGTGATTGCCGCATGGCCAAGCGTTGGTTCGATTCACATGATATTCCCTATGAATATATCAATATCGAAGAGGACGATAATGCGGCGGCGTTTGTCATGAAAGTTAATGGTGGCATGCGTACTGTGCCAACAATCATCTTCCCGGACGGCGACGTCCTTGTTGAGCCAAGTGCGCGCGATCTCGCCAATAAATTCTCCAGGTAAATAGACTGGTTTGGCCCTGCAGGCTTTCTGCAGGGTCAGTTTGCTTTTAGCCTTAGAGGACCGATCGGCTCTATCTATAACGGGGCAATATCCGGGCCAATCTCGGCACTTCTGATCTCTCTAGCTTGCCGTTATTCCTGCCCTCTGAGCTTATAGGGGCTGCGGTCTTCGTTCGGAGGGCCCTGAAAACTAGAAAGCATAGCACTATGGATGCAACGCCCTCTAGCAACGAACAGTTGTCTCGCTATATCTCTTTTACACGCCAGAGCTGGGAAAAACTACGAGACAATATGCCGCTAACCCTCTCTGAAACGCGCCTGCGGGCTTTACAAGGCCTCAATGAACATGTCTCGCTCCAGGAAACTACCCAGATTTATCTGCCCCTCTCACGCCTGCTCAGTCTCTATGTCGCCGCTACGCAGAATCTCCATAAGGCGACAGATACCTTCTTAGAGACAACTTCAGCGCGCGTACCCTATATCATAGGTATCGCGGGCAGTGTAGCGGTTGGCAAAAGTACAACGGCCCGCCTCCTCCAGGCCCTCCTGGCTGAATGGCCTTCTCATCCACGGGTAGATCTGGTGACTACCGATGGCTTCCTTTATCCCAAGCATACTCTTGAAGCCCGCGGTCTCATGAGCCGCAAAGGCTTTCCTGAGAGCTACGATCTGCGCCACCTTCTCCAATTCCTGATCGAGGTAAAATCCGGCCGTCCTACAGTCACGGCTCCCGTTTATTCGCACCTCACCTATGATATCGTGGCAAACGAAGTACAATACATCCAGCAACCAGATATTCTCATTATCGAAGGTTTGAACGTTTTGCAAACCTCCAGAATGCGCTCAGGGAAGACCGCAAGGCTATTTGTATCCGACTTTTTCGACTTCTCAATCTATGTCGATGCCGAGGAAAAAGATATTGAACGCTGGTATATAGAGCGTTTCCTGACACTACGCGAGACTGCCTTTCGCAATCCTACTTCATATTTCCATCGCCACGCCAGTCTTTCTATCGAAGGCGCTATCGAGGTAGCAAGAGGCCTCTGGCAACAGATTAATGCTCCCAACCTGCGGGAGAACATTCAACCCACACGCGAGCGGGCCCATCTCATCTTGAAAAAAGGTCCTGATCATAGGGTGCAGGAAGTAAGACTACGCAAGCTCTAGCTGACCCTCCGGCTTTGCCTGAGCCTAAGAGTGTCAAGCTCTGGGCATCCTGCGCCTGACGCTGGAACGCTGGCGCACAGAAGCAGAGGTTCAACAAGTCGTCAACTTGCTGGCCCCGACAACAAAGCAGAAGCCGTAAAAAAACTTAACTCAGCAAATTACACTCTTGTTCAATATCAGCTTTTCTACTCACCAGCTATATTTGTACCAGAACAGCAAATATCGTTGTACGAAATCAGGATCAATCTGATATACTGGGAGAGTGTCTATAAAAGTACCTTATAAAGGCTTACACTCCTGAGGGTCAGGATCGGCAAGGCCTGGGCTCCTGTTGAGGATGTATCATGCGGCAAGGGATGATCTTCTGGCCGAAGGGGTGGATAAGAGAAAGCATTTTAGCATTGCGGCTACTGGCCTGGGGCGAGAGCTGCAGAAACCAGATGAAAGCAATATATCAACGCGCATATATACTGATTAAGGAAGGCATTTTAATTTACGTAAGGGTTCACTTCACTCTGATTGGAGGAGCATAGCATGAGCATAGGTGATAGGATGCAATATCCCGTGCCTCCAGCCCTTGAACACCCTGAGCTCCTTGCTTATCGCGCAGAATTTCCCATTCTGTACAGAAAAACATATTTGAATAATTGCTCACAGGGTGCTCTTTCTCAGCGTTGCAGACAACAAATTCAGCAATTTCTGGAAACATGGGACGAATTGGGGGCGTATGCGTGGCAGCAGAGCTGGTTGGATGAAATTACCAGGGCGCGCCAAAAATTCGCCAGCCTCATTGGGGCACAATTACACGAAGTAGCCATTGCTCCTAATGTCTCTTCCGCGCTCAGCTCAATTGCTAGCGCCCTCGATTATGATGACCGCAATAAGGTTGTCACTACAGATATGGACTTTCCCACCCTATCCTATCAATGGCTTGTCAAGCAGCGGCTGGGAGTTGCTACCTATTTTGTAGAGAGCAGTGATCACATCTATATAGCGCCTGAAGCATTTGAAGCAGTGGTGGATAACAAGACAGCCCTTGTCGCGACCTCACGCGTGCTCTATAAGAGCGGCTATATCCAGGATATCCGCTCGATTGCCGATATCGCCCACAAAAATGGGGCCTATATACTGCTAGATGACTATCAGGGAACCGGCCAGGTTCCCCTCAACGTCGTTGCCCTGGATATCGATGTCCTGGTTACCGGAACCCAGAAATGGTTGCTAGGCGGCCCGGGCCTCGCATTTGTCTACATTCGTGAGGGTTTAATCCCCTCTCTTGAGCCCACGATTGCCGGCTGGTTCGGCCATCGCGATCAGTTCAGCTTCAAAACGCGTGATTTTGAGTTCCGTACCGATGCCACGCGGATCGAGCAGGGAACGCCCTCTATGGCCGCAGTATATGCGGCAAACGGGGGCCTTGATATTATCCTGGAGGCCAGCGTAGAGAGTATTTGCGAGCGCAGCCGCTATCTGACGAATGATTTAATTGCCAGAGCAAAAGAGCATGGCTGGAAAGTGTTAGCACCAGCAGAGCCAGAGCTACGCAGTTCTATCGTTTCGCTAGAAATTGACGATCCGCAGGCCATCGCCCAAGACCTTATCGCCCGCAACATTATCGTCGATGCGCATGATGGCGTATTACGAATATCGCCCTACTTTTACAACACTATAGAGGAAAACGCGATAGTCATTGATGCTATCGAACAGCTGTTGGAAGGAAGAAATAAAGCTTCTTAAAAAAAGCAGTCTCTATCCAGGCGAGGATAAAAAGGAGAGGGTAGGGCCCGAAACTCACGGTTTGCAGGACATGGTGCAGATGAAGTTGTATAATGTAGCAAAGGAGCAAACACACCCAAACATTTCAGGCTAGGGCTCCTGAAGGGTTAAGATAATTATTCCTGCGCGGCAGGCTTACAAGCTGTCTCGTTGTAGGATCATAATTGTGTCCGAAGGTCAGTATTGGCGTTGTATAAGGCAGATTTTGCCCTAATAAATGGCTTGATTGCTCACGTATGTATGTACTAAAATAAGAGCCTATTTCTATTGCTACAATGTTGAGAAGAATGCGGGCTAGTAGGCGCAATTGAAGGGTCATCTAAGTGTTATCTAAAGACAAATGGTTACCTCATGGAGGAGATTTTTATGCGCTGTCCTAATTGCGATGCCGAATCCATGGCAGAAGATACCTATTGCCGCCAGTGCGGAGCCGATTTAACAAAGTCATCAACCAGCATTACGCCATTTCAAGCTAATCTACCAGCAGTATTGCAAAATCCCCAGGTCTCGCGTGGCGTTGCCGCCGGGGTCGGGGCTATAGCGCTTGGCTTTGGACTTGAGCTGCTGCGCCGCGGCCTTCTTGCCCGTTTAACACAGCCTTCTCGCGCAGTAAGCAATGTCCTGCCAACCATCGATAATGTGAAGGATATCCTGCAATCACAAAGCCAGAAGACAGTTAAATTTCCAAAGGGATATGAAGTCCAGGAAACAATTGTCTATATGCAGCGCGTGATTCGGCGTCAGAGCTAAGTACAAAGTAGAGAAGTCAGTTATGGCGCTGGTCTTGCGCGAAAAGCATGTACGCTCGCTGCTGAGTATGCATGATACTATGTTAGTTCTTGAGGAGGCATTCTGTAGTCAACTGCAAGGGATGGCAGTCAATCAGCCCCGCATCCGCATGATGTTTCCTAATAGCGTCATGAACATGCTCGCGGCAGCCATTCCGGCGGACCCCTTCTGGGTAATGGGATTTAAAACCTACACAGCCTTTCGGGAGGGTGTACGCTATGTTGTAATGCTCTTCAGCGCGCAGAATGGCCAATTACTGGCAATCATTGAGGCAAGCTGGCTTGGTTCCATGCGCACAGGTGGAGCAAGCGCTCTGGCAACACGTTATCTGGCACGCCCGGACTCAACAATAGTTGGCCTGATTGGCTCAGGGAAACAGGCAGTTACACAACTGATGGGCATCTGCAATCTCTATCCCAGTTATGCTCTTTGCCCCATCAGTTGCGTTTATGTCTATAGCCGCGATGCGCGCAAATGCGAGATATTTTGCCAGGAGATGACGCGCGTGCTCAATGTCGATGTGGTCCCCGTTAGCAGCGCACGCCAGGCAGTAGAAAGTGCTGATATACTCATTACGGCAACTACTTCATGGGAGCCCGTCTTCCGTGGAGAGTGGCTTAAACCAGGGTGCCATATTAATGCTATCGGCTCAAACTGGGCTCAGAGGAGGGAGCTGGACCTTACAACCTTAGATCGCTGCTCTCTTATCACCACCGATTCTATCGAGCAAGCGCGCACAGAGGCTGGAGACTTTATCATTCCTGCCGACGAAGGGCTCTTTGATTGGCCTAGAGTTCACTCTTTAGCTGAGATTATGGGACCAGGCTGCCTGAGACGCGAAACACCTGAAGCTATTACGCTTTATAAAGGTCTGGGCATCGCCCTGGAAGATATTGCGACGGCTGCCCATATTTACTGTCTTGCCCTCCGCGAAGGACTGGGAGAAGAAGTAGATCTACTATCTTGATCATCCGAGGTCTGTATGCGCAACGTGTTGACTGGCCATCGAAGCATGGCGACCAAAGCAGATATGGTTTTGCTGACAATCCTCTTGTGCCTCTTGTTAACCACCCTGAGCAGCTGCGGCCCCAGCACAGGCATATTTGCTACTGGCAACTGGCAAGACAGCGGCCTTCATCAACATATTCGCGCCCTGGCTGTAGACCCGAATAACCCTGGCACGCTCTACGCTGCTGATACGCAAGGCCATATATTCTACTCGACCGATGCAGCCCAGCACTGGAATGAGCGCAGCACTGGCCTTAGCTTGCCCAATCCCGTTCACGCGCTCGCCCTCGATATCCCTGGCAAGAAACTCTATGCGGCAACTGCGCAAGGCCTCTTTGTAAGCACTGACGCGGCACAACACTGGAACTCGGTACTTACCCCTACGGCGGGGCTGCCTCCCGATAGCTATACAGCTCTAGCCTTCAACGGTAATGCGCCAGATATTTTCTACACGGCAACAGCCGGACACGGTATCTTCATCAGCACAAATGGGGGCAGTTCATGGACCTCGGCCAGCAACGGCTTGCCGCAGGGAAGTGCCATCACTTCTCTGAGCTTTGCCCCCGATACTAACCAGCTCTGGGCCGCCACTAGCTCCCATATCTATCAAGCTGATAGCAAAGCTACAAGCTGGCAAGCCGCCGATACGGGCTTACCAGCCGACATTAGCATCAATACTGTCCACCCTGCCTCTGAAAGCGGTGGACCCCACGGTTTTATTTATGCAGGAACCAATCGCGGCTTTTACCTCTCGCGCGATTCTGGAAAGCACTGGTCACGAGGACAGGTTCCTCTTTCCGGTACAAGCATTCACTGCATGCTCGTTGATTTTCGCAACACACAGACTACAGCAATTTACGTCGGAACAGACGTTGGCGTACTCGCCAGCGACGATAATGGTCAGAACTGGCGCAACATCGGCAGCGGCTTCCCGAAAGGCCAGCCAGTCTATGCCCTGGTCCTGGGTGCCGAAAGCTACTCTCAGCTATTTGCAGCCACCGATAATAGCGTATACATGTTCCCGGGCACAAATACCGGTTTTGGCCTGACGCGCATTATCACGATTGCAGCAATCATCGTCTTTTTCTACCTGCTCTATCGCGTAGCAGATCTAAGCCGAAAGAGGCGGCGCAAGAATAAGCAGGCAGAACAAACAGAGCAAGCTCCTTCGGAGCCTCTGCCACCAGCTCCTAAAGATTAGCGCATAAGCCATTGCAAGATGCAGCGCACGTTATTATCATGAGCCCAGCTATAAAAAGCCTCATCAACAGGGCCTTTTGAGGCGGTAGCGCCGGCGACAACTTCATCCAACGGATATTGGATGAGCGCAGCAGCGTGTTCAAGCTCCTGAGCATCTGGGCGCTGCTTCTGCAACAGCATTTTACAACGGCGCTCCACTTCTTGCAGATAAGCCAGGTTCTTGCCAACCAGATCTACCCCTATAGTTTTGCCATGCGAGCAGAGCACCCTTTGAGGTTTCAAGCTCAAAAAATGCTCTAGCGTGGCAAACATCGCCGGTACAGCGAACCGATTCTCGATGATTGGCAGAGGCATCTCTGCAGCATCAAAGGCTAGCAGTAAGCTTATTTCAGGCAACCATATAGCGATATGATCATGACAATGGCCCGGCGCATGAAAGAGCTCTATCGTCAAATCGCCACCATAGATCGTCATACCCTGCTTAAAGGTCACGTTTGGAGGAGTCAATACGACATTGCTGAAGGTTGCATAGCGCTGCTGAAAGCTTGCTAGTTCAGTTCGCGCCTCTTGCCCTAGCAAGCGTGCTCGGCAGCCTTCATGGCCAATGATCGCGACAGCAAGGCTGTCGGCGAAATAATGGTTGCCCCAGGCATGATCCCAGTCGGCATGACTATTTACCACAAGGAGTTGGCGGCCAGTTAACTCCTCGCGTATCTCGTCCATAAGAATATCCATATCCTCTGGACAGAGCAGAGTATCACAGACAATGACATAACGGTTAGAAATAATCACATATCCGTCTACTTCCAACCCTTCGAACTCTCCCTTTTCGCTAAAGTGGCGGCGAAAGACACGCACACGACTATCATTGCTCATCTGTGGCACCGAAATTAGCTGGTCTGAAGAAGAAGGCATTGCCGCAAACTCCTTTTAGAAATTTAGTGGTGATGGGCTCCAATATAGGATACAATAAGATAAAGGGCATAGAGCAAGACGCACACCAGAATAAAGGTTCCGTAGCAGGTGAGTGTCCAGGCCCGCCGCGTATTTAAAGCCTGGCGCAACTGCTCACTCATATCAGGTGGATCGAGCTCTAGATCCGGTATCAATTCTTGCAGTTGGGGCAGCATAGCTCTGAAGCCGCGCGCGTTTGTCATCCCCTCGGCCAGTATAAGCGCAGTTCCATCATCTAAATCCGCCATAAGTACTAACTTAGAGGGATTGGGATCTCCAGGCATTAGCGTTAGCCTTTTGATCACACTGAGCTGCAGGCGTATCTCTTGATCTTCCTGGCCGGTGACTACTATTTCATCGTTATAGAGCTGTATTTCTTTTCCCATCCCAAATCGCACTACGCTGATTGGGAATTTTCTCACGTTATCGTCTTCACTCATTGTTGCATTCCAATATATTTCTAGCAAAGATATGCCTTGCCGTGCTAAGATTGTACCGCAACTCTGGTTTGCCGTCGAGGAGAACTTTGGCTTTTCGGTGGGGCTCAAATAGGCTATTATAACTGTCTACCTTGACAGATAGAGCATTTAAACATTACAATTTGTGCTAAGCATGTATTATATTAGTCTAAGGAATGCTATGGTACTATGGCCCAGGTAGGTCTGCTTGAAGATAACGCGCGTATCGCGAAGCTGTGCTCTACAATGTTGCACTACGCGGGCCATGAGGTCACAATCTACGAAGGTGCCCGTGACTGCCTAAGTGCCCTGTTGCCACAACTACAGCTCGAAGAGAATAATCAGCACGGGCCTCAACTCCCCCCATCTTCATCATTACCTATAGATGTGCTTATTCTCGACCTGCACCTCCCCGATATCGATGGTATGGAGGTGCTCTATTCTTTACGCTCTCATCCACAAACCCAGACATTGCCGCTGGTTTTCTGCACGGCCGCTGGCCCATCTGAGATTACCCGTGCATTACGCATAGCGCCTCAGGCCAATTTTGTCGAAAAGCCTTTTACCTTTCAAGAGCTCATCACGGCGATCGCCAATGCTCTGGAAGCTCCGGTAAGTTAACTATTGAGAGCTCTCAACTGTAGTGCCTTCAGTAAATTTTTTAAGGCCCATCCCGACTCAGGAGATGGACCTTTATGCTATATGGGGTCAGCGTATCGAAACCTGAAAACTGTAAGCAAAGATGAGGAAACGCTCCTCCGTGCGCTTAGGAGCAATTGTGCGGTTCATTGTTAGAGGAAGCCATGTGCTCACTGGTTTTTCCTCCCATCACGTAACAGATACTGCACAAACCAGTCTCGTGCTACTCCCGCCGTCATCTCACGCGTCACCGGATCATCATACGATGCTGTATGACCACCATTGTAGGTAAACAGGCGCTTTGGTTCACCAGCCCGATCAAAATGCGCTCGGTTAAACGGAACGGGGATAAATTCATCCTTTTCTGCCAGGATCATGAGCAGAGGCGTCGGCGCGATCAGGTTGAGAAAGGCCCCTGCGTCAAATGTCGCCATGTATTCGATGGAGCGTACGGTGATGGCGTTGTGGTAGGTTGGAAAATCTCGCTCCGCCTGCTCAAACCAGAAGAACCAATCCGGGCCAACGATCGATGCCTCGCCTTGAGGCGCGGAAAAGCGGATCTGGCGTGGTGCTCCCCCAATACTCATATGCTTACGCTCTTCCTGCATCAGGTCCAGAAATGTCTGAATTGCCTCAGGAGGAAGGGCGTTGGTCATATAATACCAGAACGAAATGTCGGGCACCTGGGCCACCACGGCTTTGACGCGGCGATCAAAGGCGGCTACCTGGAGCACAATACCTCCACTTTTCGAGGTCCCCCAGATACCAATATGTTCGGCATCGACTTCGGGTTGCTGTTGTAGCCAGGTGATGGCATTGCTATAATCCTGCGCCTGTTCGCGTGGATCAACTTTATAACGCGGTTCGCCTTGGCTCTCTCCCAGGTAACGATAATCGATGGTGAGCACGATCAAGCCAGCATCGACAAACGCCCGGGCAAAATGGGGCAGATGCATCTCTTTCACATAGGTGGTCCCATGACCAAGGACGACAGCAGGTGCCTTGTGCGCAGGAATGAGCGTATCGGGCAGATAAAGTGTGCCCGCACATGCGGTTCCCTCACTC
The DNA here is from genome assembly GCF_004208415.1 of Ktedonosporobacter rubrisoli. Taxonomy (GTDB): domain Bacteria; phylum Chloroflexota; class Ktedonobacteria; order Ktedonobacterales; family Ktedonobacteraceae; genus Ktedonosporobacter; species Ktedonosporobacter rubrisoli. The sequence goes on from NZ_CP035758.1 coordinate 3,995,545, forward strand.
CAATAGCGAATGGCTTTTTGTTGCATCTTCTTCTCTTTCCTTGTGTGTATGCTCTTATATGTCTTTTGTGCGTGAAGCCAGGTGTCTATGAGTTGGCGTGATACAAGATATCGCTGACCGTCTGACGAAATTCACTGGTTTTCCCTTCTTGCAGATCGATATGGACCAATGGCATGGTTGTTTCTCCTTCGTCAACACTCCTGTTTTTGGGCATTTCTTGTGTTGTCAATGCGTGCCTGCTCGCTTCTAGAGGAGACACGCGCTGTTGACGGAACTCATTGTAGCTAACTGGTGTCTGATGGTAGAATGGATATGCCTTCGTGTTGACTGTTCGTCTTGTTTCGTCCTGGCTGTTCGTCTTGTTCCCCACCCAGGTGGATGGAGACGAAAAGGAGTGAAAAGAACCTGATGCCCCATGCCACGCCTGAGGGGGAACTAGCCACCCCAGATCAACTGCTTCGTCTCTTTCGTGTGCGACCACGAGTCGGATGCAAGAAAAAGCTCCGTCAGATCGACATGGCTGCGCTGGTGGGGATCGAAACTCGGACCCTGCAACTCTGGGAGTGCGGTGAGCGCTTGCCCAGTCCCGATAACTTGCAGCGTTTGATCGGCGCCCTATTGGCCGAGCGCCTCTTGTTGCCGGGAGAGGAGGAGCAGGAAGCCCAGCTCCTGTGGAAAACCGTTGCTCAGGCGTATGAAGAGCGCCCGGGCACCTATCGGCTCTATCCCCCCTTTGACGAGCGCTGGTTCCGTCGCCTGTTGCACGATGCAACGCATATGCTCACGGCGGAGCAAGGGCTCCACCAAGAAGTACAGGCAGAAAAGCGCGGCGAACATACCGGGTCTGGCGTACCATACACGCCAACGAATCTTCGTCCACACCCCACTTCTTTTCTTGGACGTGGCCCTGATCTTGCCGAGATCAAGCAGCTCCTGGTACACACGCACTTCGTGACCCTGACGGGCGCTGGCGGCTGCGGAAAAACGCGCCTGGCGCAACAGGTAGGCGAAGACATGCTTGACCAGTATACCGATGGCGTCTGGCTGGTGGAACTGGCCACCCTCACCGACGCGGCCCTGCTGCCTGGTCTTATTGCGACCACCCTGGCTCTTGCCGAACAGCCGAGGCACACGCTGCTGGAGACCCTTGTCGCGGTTTTGCAACACAAACGGATGCTGCTGATCCTTGATAATTGCGAGCACCTGGTAGAAGCCTGCGCCAGTATAGCAGAACACCTACATGCCTCCTGCCCGGAACTTTCCTTACTGATCACCAGCCGCGAGGCCCTCAACGCCGACGACGAGACAGTCTGGCAGGTTGCGCCGTTGGCAGTACCTGCACGCTCCCTCCAATCAGTGACAGCGGCACAGATCAGACACACGGAGGCGGTCCAGCTCTTTCTCGCGCGTGCACGCCTTCTCCTGCCCCATTTCGAGCTGACTGACCAGAACGCTCCGACGATCGCGTCGATTTGCCAGCGTCTCGACGGCATCCCGCTCGCGCTGGAGTTAGCCGCTGCACGGATGAACCTGCTTTCCTTGGAGCAGCTTGCCGAGCGCTTGGAAGATCGTTTCCACCTGCTCACCGCTGGCCGGCGCACGGCATTACCCCGTCACCAGACGCTGCGTGCCACGCTGGATTGGAGTTATGAGAGCCTGAGCCAGAAAGAGCAGCAATTGTTCAGGCGCTTGAGTGTATTCGCCGGAGAGTGGACCCTGGAAGCCATAGAAACCATCTGCGTCTGGCCTGCAATGGAGACCGAATCTGTCGGGATGACGATTGAACCTCGGGAAGTGCTAGATCTCCTCGCCAAGCTCGTGAACAAATCCCTGGTTCTGACCGTTTCAACTGCTCAAGAAGCGGGTCCGCACGCCTTCCGCTATCGTCTGCTAGAGACGATGAAGCGCTATGGGCAGGAACAACTTGAGGAGTGGAGAGGAAAGTCCACGCAGGAGCAGCTCCTGTTGCAAAAGCATCATGCTCGTTATTATATGGAATTGGTTGAGCAGGCAGATCGCCACCTGCGCAGCGGCGCACGAGAAACCTGGCTTGTACGGTTGCGAGCTGCACAAGAGAACCTGCGCGCCGCCTTGGCCTGGAGTCTTAGCCTACAGGGAGAACTAGAGGTGGGTATGCGCATCGCGGGCATGCTCTACTGGTTCTGGTTGCATGAAGGCATTTGGAGCGAAGGGCGCAGCTGGCTGGAAAAGCTGCTAGCACAGGCACCACGCTATGCCGAGCATGTTCCTCTTGCGAGAGCGGTTCATGGGTTGAGCGTCCTGGTCTGGGTCCAGGGGGAACGGCAACAGGCTGAGCACCTGGCACGAGAAGCAGCCGCCTTGGCCCTGCGCAGCGGCGATGACTGCCTGTTTGCGACCGCGCTGCGCCTGCTGGTCCAGGTCGAACTAAGCCAGGGAAACCAGAAGACCGCCAGGAAATTCGCCGAAGAGAGCGTGCGATTGGCGCGCGAGCAGGGAGATCACTGGAATCTGGCAAGTTCACTGAGCGTCCTGGGAACTGTGCTCCAGGCGCAAGAAGAATATCTTCAAGCTGAACAGATCTATCAGGAGAGCTTACATGGCTTCGAGGAGACAGGGGACCGCTGGGAGCAAACCGGCCCACTACGCAGCCTGGGGCATCTCGCCTGGATGCAAGGAAAGTATGAACAGGCGGCTCACTTCTATACCAGAAGCATCGCCCTCTGCCAGGGCATGCGCGGCACCTGGTTGCTCACCCGTGGCCTGGAGGGACTGGCCCGGGTGGTTTGTGCGCAAGGCAACTTCCCGCGCGCGGTGGCCCTGCTGGCTGCTGCAGAGGAACAACGCTCCGCTCTGGGGGCTGTCGTCTTGCCCACCATGCGCGCTGATTACAATCATATGCTCAGTGTGTTGCGTACATCCCTCAGTTCGCAGGCGTTTGAGGAAGCCTGGCGTTTTGGCAGCTCGATGAGCGCTGAACAAAGCATGGCCTACGCTCTTGGGGACGATGCTATTTCCCTTCACGGTAGGAGACTGAGCGAAGATTCTGGCGAACATGCGCACGAGTGAAATGGTAGTTCCTGTATAATTTACGCACTCCCCTCGTCTGGTTGCGCGAGCCTCCGGGACCAGCAAAAGCCACAAGCTTTTTGAAGGTCATTGAGCTCCTGCGCTTTATTTGGGCACTCGGGTTAGATATCACGTTACCCCGCAAAATTCATGCGAACCGCCTCCACCGACTGACGCGCGAGGGAGAACAATACTCCCCCCAATTTCTGGCTCACTTTGAAGCAGGGCGGCGGTACGCGACCCTCGTCGCGTCATTAGTAGAATTGGTTGCGACGCTCACCAACACCGCGCTGGATTGGAAGACTATCTGTTACCGCCTGCTTCTTGGGAAGAACTCCGCCAGGGAAGAACATCGCCGGTGAGCGCGCATCTGGAGGCGAAAACCTATTTGGCTGAGCGTGGTGCCGAACTCCACTCACTCGGCGGCAGGTCTTCTCTCCATCCGGGATCAAACAAAAGGGCAGCGCTGGTAGTTCTCATTACAAAGAGGAGAGCAGGCAAGCGGTCGCCAAATCAAGGTACGGCGATTAAGCGGATTGGTAGAATTTGTGTCTGTGCCATCTGTAGAACGGCCTGTCCAATAGCATTCCAGTTTAAGACAACCATACTGATCAATATACACCCCAGAATTAAGCCTATACAACTTACAGGCTCTGTGCGCCCTCTCAACAAAAAGAAGCCGACAATCGCAGCAATTGCGACAATCCCGATAAGCATAGGAAATGTCATAAGATATTCCTTTCTTGCTTGGGCAAGGCACGCCCTTGCTTATTTCACCATATCGGCATCTATCACTGAAAGAAGAGAGCAGTCTTTACGCTATATTCAAGGGCACGGTAACCTCCAGCGCCAACGGGCCTCTTGAGCGGATAGAGCAGGCTACAATGGTATCTTTTCTGACTACCCTGTAAACTATTTTCGTATTACCTAAAAATAATTTCTATGCTATACTTCAGCCCAAACAATGATGCCCAGATACTTCTCGCCTAACCATTCTGGTCCAAGGATCTACTATGCCCAGACGAGCTCTCAATCTTTTAAAATGGTCACAGCAATCTCAAAGCTATGAGCTCTCCAGTTCAAAGGCTTCGGCTATCCATGAAATCATTCCCGAAAGTCAGGCCTGGCGAGAATGGCTAGATACAATCTCTTCATTCGCGTTTCATAGCCGCTGCGGGATGCGCTATACTGTGCGCAAGGAGGCAGTTCAGCAGAACGGAAGTTATTGGTACGGCTACCGTTCCTGGCAGGGGCGAACTAGCAAGCGTTACCTTGGACGAACATCAGATCTCACCCTCGCGCGTTTAGAAGAGATTGCCAACAACTTCACTGCTGAAGCCGCATCCAGGGCTGGGCAATCTCTCTCTTCAACAGAACCGCTGCTCATCTCTCGCCTGCACCCACCCCGTCTCCCACTGGGATTAATCGAGCGCACACACTTATTTGCCCGGCTCGCTGCCTGGCGTACGTATAAGCTCACGCTACTACGAGCTCCCGCCGGTTTTGGCAAAACGACGCTTGCGAACTCCTGGCTGGCTCAGCAACAGAAGCAGCAGGCCATTTCACATCTCGCCTGGATCTCTCTGCAGGCAAGCGATAATGATCAGCTCCATTTCTGGCGTACCATCATCAGTGCCTATCAGTCCTGGCAAGGAGAACCGGGGAAAACAGCGCTTACGCGCCTGGCCTCCGCCTTCCGGCCTCCTTTCGCGGCTGTTCCCCTGGAAACAATACTGGCGCTTTTCCTGAACGATCTGGCCAAGCAGGCGGGAAATAGTATTCTCGTCCTTGACGATTATCACTTGATTACGGAACCGCGTCTCCATGAGGCACTAAGCTTTTTTATCGAGCACCTTCCCCTCCAGGTGCATGTGGTAATTCTTACACGCAACGAGCCGAACTTGCCCCTCACACGTTGGCGTGCCCAGGGTTATCTGCAAGAGCTCTCCAGCCAAGATCTGCGCTTCTCGACTATAGAAACCGCAACCTTTCTTGAACTGACAGTAGCAGCCAGCCTTTCTGCTGCGCAGCTGGCCCAACTCGACGCGCTCCTGCAGGGATGGGCAGCTGGACTACGTTTGCTCATTCTGGCTGGCAAGATGGAGCAAGCTGGCATAGAGCGCTTGCTCTCTGGCCTTGAGCAACAGCAGCCTTCTAACAGTTTTCGCCAGCAACTCCTTGATTACTTTATCAGCGAGGTTCTGGACGCCCAACCGGAGGCGCTGCAGCGCTTTTTGCTACAGACGAGCGTCCTCGGCCGCCTGACAGGCTCTCTTTGCGACACTATTATGGATGGGCAGAATAGTTCTGAAGTTCTGGAAACGCTAGAACTGTCTGGTCTCTTTCTGGAAGCTCTTGATGAGGCTGTCCGCGCCCAGACCTCTACAATACTGCCATGGTACCGCTATCATGCGCTCTTTGCTGAAGCGATGCGCGCGGAGGCCCAGCGACGCTTTGGGGAGGAAAGGCTACGCACAATAGCCAGACAGGCAAGCTATTGGTATGAGCAACACGAGCTTGCAGACGCGGCCATCGAAGCGGCACTGCAAGCCCACGATATGGAACGTGCCGCGCTCTTGATCGAACGTTTTTCCTCAGGCGCGCAGCAAATAGAACTGCATATACTCCAGAGCTGGTTGGCACAGATGCCGGAGGCGACGATAGACGCGCATCCAACCCTTTGCCTCTACGCTGCTATTACACTTCAGTTCCAGGCAGAGCCGGCTCATCCTTCTCACTCAAATAGGACACGCATCTCGGCCCTGTTGCAAAAGGCGGAGGAAGGCTGGCGTAGCTCAGGGCAGCTAACCGAGGTTGGCGTAGTTTTTGCCTTCAGAGCCCTCATAGCCTCGCTTCGTGAAACAGCTGAGCAGGAGGCTGTGGAGAATGCCAGCAAAGCGCTGAACTTATTTGCAGTAGAGCCAGGGGAGAACCATATTCGGCCAACTACGTGGCAATGGCGCACTATTTGTCTCGGTATCGTTGGTACAACAGCCATGCATCAGGGGCGCTTCGAAGAGTCCCAACAACTCCTGTTAGAGGCTCTTGCCGATTGCCAGACTGACGGCAACCAGGAGTTTCTGCGTGAGATCTGTCTGAGATTAGGGACGCTCTATCAGATCCTGGGTAAGCTTTACCAGGCCTACGAGTATTTCCAAAGGACGCTCTCTCTGGGCCTATCCCAGAGAGATTATACAGACTGCCAGCGCGCTCTGAGAGGCCTTGCACAGCTCTCTCTTGAATGGAATGATCTTGATGCAGTCGAACAGCGCATACACGAGGCCTTGGAACTTATGGAGCAGAATAACCAGGAACGCAGAGAAGACATTGACTATCTTCTTGCGCTCCTTAGTTTCGCGCACGGCCAGAATATCTCTGCCCAGCTCCGCGTTTCTGCGCTTCTTGCACGCCTGCAAACGACATTAATCCCGGCCGTACAAGAGCTGCTCACAGAAGTGCTAAGCCTACAAACTCGCCTCCAATTAGATGCCCACGACTACCTTGCCGCGCAGAACAGTTTGCACTTATTGAGCAGTTCGGCCCACGAGCTCTCATTTGGCCAACAAATGGTACTTCACATTCTTCAGGTGCGCCTTCTGCTTGCTCAAGGGATGGAGAAAGAGGCCATAGCCCTGCTTGCCCAACTTCTTCCTGTAACGCAAGAGAAGCAGTACATGCGCGGCCAGCTAGAGTTGCTCATACTTCTGGCTCTGGCTCATGCAACTTGCAAGCAGAAAGCTGAGGCCCATAAGTGGCTTTATAAAGCCCTCTCGCTAGCATATAGCGAAGGTTTTCTCCGCGTCTTTCTCCAGGAAGGAGATGCTATGGCTCATTTGCTACGTTCGCTTTTGCCGGCCATACGTGAAAAAACCGTGCGCGCCTACGGACAGGCAATTCTACGCGCTCTTCTGTCTACCGATGCAGCCTCAACGCCTCCTGTATCACTTAACGATAATTTGCCATTCGAACCACTTTCCGGTCAGGAGCAACGGGTATTACGTCTATTGCTTGCCGGGTACTCTAACCTGGAGATCGCCGCTGAGCTGATCATATCTGTCAATACAGTCAAGGATCATCTCAAACATCTCTATCGTAAGTTGGGCGTAAGCAATCGTCGGGAGGTCCGCAAAGCCGCACGCAATCTGAAGCTATCCTAAGCGCTACCTCTTTTGTCTCTTCACGAACTACCCACTTAACCACCCATCCAGGTGGATGTAGCGCCACTCCATTTTCTTCTATACTTCAGCAAGTACTTGAACGAACTTAAGTATGTAAGCTAAACGCAGGAGTATAACTTTGAGTCGATATAGCATCGCTAATCAGGGAGATGGAACAGATATGCATCTCATCAAGGATTCGCTCTTTGGTATCGTGCGCGGACCGCTCTATGGCCATCTCGGCGCAAAGGCCGATGTTTTCATGCCCCAGGTTCACCAACTGGGGGCCCATCTCGTCAGGCTCTTTCTTTTCTGGAGCCAGCTAGAGCCTGAGCGGGATCACTTCGTCTGGGACGCACTCGATACGCTTCTGGCCCAACTGGAGCCCCATGACGAAGTATGGATTACTCTCAACGCAAGTTCTTTATGGGCCAGCAGGCACGCCACCAATTTTCAACCGCCCTCCCCTGCACGCGATCCGGACGAGTATCAGCGCTTTGTGACCGCCCTCGTCTCGCATTGTCAGGGACGCATCAGCTACTGGCAATGCGAAAACGAGCCGACTAATCCCCTGCTCTGGGAAGGTACTGCCCAGGAGTATGCACAACATCTTAAAATCTTCTCTCAGGCGGTAAAGCAGGTCGATCCTACGGCAAGGGTAATTCTGGCCGGCGCCGTTGATAACTTTCATATCCCCGCGGATGCTGAGCATCCCGATGCCCAGACAGAGCAAGCCTTTTTTGATCATCTGTTGCGCGAAAGTGCAGCCTACTTTGATATCTTTGACCTCCATGCCTACGGAGAGCTCTATGCAATTCCGGCAAATATCCTGGCTGTCCGCCAGAAAATGCTGGCCCTGGGCTACAAGAAGCCGATAGTTATAGGCGAATACAACGGACCCAGTTTCTTCAATTTCGCCGAAAATTTGCCAATTATGCAGCGCTTATTCGAGAGCATATATGCAAACCCACACAGAGATACCCTGGCTCAGGCTATCCAGAGCGAAGCCATTGCCGAGCTTTATGCACAGATGGCCGACCTTCCGCCCCAGGCTCAGATGTTTATGGAAGGTTGCTCTCCTGAATTGGAACAGAAACGCCAGCGCATTAACTGTCGCGAGTTGGTGATACGTAGTGTGCTGGCGCTCTCTGCCGGAGTGTGCAAACTCTTCTGTTGGAATCTTGCCAACGAGAAAGTTGATCCGCATAATATGATGCATTTGCTCTTTGACAAATACAAACTTGTGGACTATGAGAAAGGGATCTTCAAGCAGCCCTATCCGGCCGCAGAAACGTTTCGTCGCATGGTACATATACTTGCGGGCCTTGAACACATCCAGCGTATTGAAGTACCCGAGCAGCCGGACATCTATCTCTTCGCCGTCCAGCGGAAAGAACGCAGCCCACTTCTCATTAGCTGGGAACGCCGCGATGCCTTCTCAGGAGAAGATGAACCGCCAACCCCTTTTACCTGGCCCTGGCCCGCATCCAGGGCGCAAGCGATAGATGTGTTTGGCAATGAGCTTCCGTTAAAGCTACAGGCAGGCTCGCTCTACCTCTCGCTATCGGCTACTCCTGTGTTTATCGCAGCTCAAGACGAGAGTGAGCAATAAGCGCAGTCCTTCGCAAGAAGTAGCTGAAGATAAAGCATAAACAATCCTAAGGCCAGATCTTTTCAAATCTGGCCTTATCTCTCCGCGAAGCTGCTAGATCCCCATTACCCGCCGCAACTCATCCAGGGGCAAAGCGTAAGCTGTTCTTCCTCGCCAGCCAGTCATCGTCTCGGCCGAGGTTAATACATTAAGGATAGCTTCCTCAACTGCCTCTGCGGTCGCTTCAAAAAACAGCGTTAACTGATCATGGGAAAGCATCTTTACATCATGAATAGCCCCGCTTTTATAGGGCAAATGATTGCCAGTCGCAAAGGCCAGAAAAATATCTCCGCTGCCGTCACTACCAACTCCTCCCACGCGTGCTAAACCCACGGTTGCGCGCCTGGCAAGTCGCTTGCACTGTACGGGGAGCAAAGGAGCATCTGTCGCCACAATTACAATGATCGAACCACCTTTGGGCTGCTCTATCCAGGGACTCGGGACGTGCTCGAAACCGAGCTCGCGTCCCACAGCTACTCCATTGACGCGTAGCAGGTGACGATCTCCATAATTAGCCTGCACCAGCGCCCCTACTGTATATTGGCCGGCTGGGCATTCTACAAGCCGCGAGGAGGTTCCTATTCCCCCCTTAAACTCATGGCAGATCATCCCTGTCCCTCCGCCAACATTCCCCTCGGCCACCGGGCCGCTCTGCGCTGACTCCAAAGCCTCAAATACATGCTCTTTGGCTATATGAAAAGCATTGATATCGCTAAGCCAGCCGTCCCAGGTCTCGGCGGCAACAGGAAGCGTTCCATCCCAGGTTGCCGCAGCTGCCGCTGGAGCTAAATTTTTATCTCTCCGTTCAGCTGGATAGGCCGCAATTGCATCACGCACCGTGCCCACGCTGTTAGTATTGGTAATACCGATCGGCGTGTGAATCTTGCCCGACTCTTCGACCCATTGTACTCCACTCATTTCACCACAGCCATTAAAAGAGAAATAGCCAGCAAATGCGTGATCCTGCCAGATCTCTCCATTGCGAGGCACGATCATTGTAACGCCAGTGCGCGCCACACGCGGCTCATCATGAATAAGCGTCTTATGTCCAACCAGGATACCTGGCACATCAGTAATAGCATTGAAAACACCTGTTGGGAAGCGCCCAATCCTAATCCCAAGATCGCGCAAACGCATTCGTGGCATAATAGCGTACCTCTATCAGAAAAATAACCAGTCTTATAACACATCAGACATCACAAACGAAGGTAACATTTTCCCATTGGCCTGTCAAGGCGCTCTCAAGGCTTAGTACAGAACCATTTAATCCGCCTGCTAAGCGGCCTTACAGAGAAGGGGAAAAAATGAGTTCAGCATTGGCAAGACCTCTCTCTAAGCGCTCAAGCCACGCCAGGCCGAGAAAGAAAATGCGCCTCTCAGTAAATTCAGGCCATCAATGCTTGACGCAGAGAAGATTGTTTGCTATACCAGATGCAACATGCAACTAGAGAAATACTTCTCTCACGCGTTATAGCAGCATGCCTATTCCTATAGTTTTGCTTTTGCTTGCCAGATATGTCGTATTACGATATATTTATTATAAATTTTGTTAGTTTTGCTCTTGCTTGCCAGTTATATCGTGTTACGATATATTTATTATAAATTTTGCCCGCGTGCCAGTCATTAGCAGTTGTTATCAGCGAAGCAGCTATCAATCAACCTGTCAGGCAGACTTCAAAAAGAACAGGAGATGTATGTTGATGAATACCAAAAATGAAATTCCTCTCGCAGATTACCGCGCACTGGCCGAATTTCGTTACCAGATTCGCCGTTTCCACCACTTTAGCGAACAGATGGCCCGTACCGCCGGCCTTGAACCACAACAACATCAATTGCTTCTCGCTATTAAAGGCCTTCCTCTTGGCAAACAGGCTACCATAGGAGAACTGGCTGAGCGGCTGCAAATCCAGCATCACAGTGCAGTTGAGCTTGTGAGCAGAATGGTAGATCGAGGCTTCGTTGCACGCCAGCGGGATGAAAAAGATCAGCGCCGCGTAATTGTTCACCTGACCACTAAAGGGGAGGAAATCCTCCTAAAGCTTTCTTCTATCGCGCTGGCAGAGCTGCGTTCAACTGGTCCAGATCTTGTACATGCGCTCAATATGCTAGCTAGAGACAAAGAAAATAATCTCAGCGATGAAAACACATCAGAACATACAGCTATACATAAGTTAGAGGATATTTTCTAATGCTAAGATTGCACTATCCAACAATACGGCTGTCTAGAGCGAGTTTCCAACTTTTTGGGCATAGCGTGACCTCCCAGGCTCTAGAACTTGCCGTATATCATTGCCAGGCACAGATCTGGCGGGATAGAGCAGAGCCAGGTGCATACAAGAGGTAAACACACCCGCTCTACCTGCTAAAGGGTTCAGGCCTTCATTTCCTGATCTTTGCGGCAGAATACCAGCATCTTATCGTGACCCGCGAAACGAAATACCTGGATTAATCAATCAAGACCTGTGGAAGCCTCCGCGTGAACGCGGGGATATTGACATGCCTTTTCTTCGTGCCAGCCGATCTGCTTAAGCGTCGCCGCCACCACTGGCCCTTCTGGAACACGTTGCGTGCAATCATGCTTCGCCAACTGAGAAAGCGGAATATCCAGCCGATTACAGGGCATCTCCACACAGCTTGCACAACGTGAAGTCGAAGTAATTACTGTATGCTGCTCTACCTTTCCCCAGGGACCATAGGTCTGAGGATCAGTAGGCCCAAAGATTCTTACTGTCGGAGTACCCACCGCGACAGCCAGGTGCAATGGACCACTATCCACACCCAACACCAGATCAGCCCTTTGTAATAATGCAGCCAGTTGGCCAGTAGTCGAGGTAGGAATAATAGTCGTCGGCGCCTCTGTTCCCTGACGGATCTTCTCCAAGAGCGGCCGTTCGTGAGCAGAACCGGTTAGAATAAACTGAACAGGAGAGGTAGCCGACATGGCCTGGTAGATCTGCGAAATACAGGAGATCCAGCCTTCTAACCTCCATTGCTTTACTGCTGCACCACTACCTGGATGCACTATCACCACATATTCATCAGTAGATATGTTCTTATCTTGTAATGATGTTTCCACCCACTGGCGCTCCTGCTCATCAGGAACAAAAACTTCCGGATAGCGTTCAGCGGTATAAGGTTCATCCAGCGCAGGATACCCAAGAGCCTGTAATCCTGCACTTACAATCATCAGAAAAGAGATAGTGACATGCTGACGCTGTGGCCGAGGAACAGCTGTCGTCAAAAATCGTTCAGCATCAGGTACGGCCCAGCCAACGCGCAAAGGAGCATGAGCAAATAAAAGCAGTGCCGCTCCCCACCAGAAACGACGTCGCAAGTTGATAGCTAGATCGTAGCGTCCTTGCCGAAGCTGGCGTCCCGTCTGCCATAAAAGGGGCAGCGCTTTAATAGGATGAAGCGTTCCCTCGCGGCGACTTGGAAAGGGACAGGTTAACACCTCATCTACATCTGGATGATGCTCTACAACTTCTTTTGCCCAGGGCGCCACAAGCAGGCTAATATGTGAATCGGGCAAGCATAACTTAATTGCGTGCAACACCGGGGTCGCCAGCACCACGCTGCCCAGATGACCCGGATGAACCAATAGGATACGTATAGCAGAAGAATTTGAGCGCGAGGCCAAACGCGAGGAAGCTGGCATACCTATACTTCCAACCAGACGAAGCAACCAGAAAAACATACGATGCAGTACCTGTTTCACACAACATCCTCTTTCTTCATCGTTGAAAAAGACTCTTAAGAGGCTACTTTCTCCCCGCTGAGCCTTTAAACTCTCTCCTCAAAACCGATCCTTAAGGATCAGCTAGCGATACAGCATATGAGGCAATATATTCCTACATCATGAGCAATAAGACCAACTCACTCTCTTCGGTCGAGAGTGGAATTCCCCGATTTATTTGAGCGATTACCGATGGAGACCCAATTGTAATGTAAAAAGAAGCCAGCTCGGCCCTCTCTTACACCATCCACTCACGAGGAAACACTTTGAGAAGAACTGGCTCTGCAGCACAGCAGCACTTGTCCGAGAAGCAGGCATCCTAAATACCTGATGTTATCAGATCAGTTACAAAGAACTATGACAAGGCTTATACCTCCTCTGTCTGGGAGCAGATGTATTTGTATCTTTATAGTAACTTATTTCATACAGAGTAGGCAATTAGCATATTGCTCCTAGTACTATCAGAAAAACTATTTAATCGCAAATAAAAATTAATAACAATGCCCTCATGAGTCATTTATATGGATTATACAGAACATGCGCAGATTGAGTGATACTTATTGTGCCTTTTCATGAATAGCTCCTTGCGCTAAGAAAGGTGACAAAAATGAAGATAATCCCGTCTCGTATCCGCGCTGAAGAAAACTTCACGCAAGTTTGAGAAAATTAAGGGGAAAATTATCTATGCAAGAAGTATCTACCACATCCTTTGACGCCGTGATTGTTGGCGGAGGCCTGGCTGGCCTGACCGCCGCAACTATACTGGCCCGCGGTGGACGCTCAGTACTCCTTCTAGAGAAAGCCAGCCAATTAGGAGGACGAGCTATCACTACAGAGCAGCACGGCTTTCTCTTCAATCGAGGCATTCACGCCCTCTATCTGACAGGCCCGGGTCAAGCTATTCTACGTGAACTTGACGTGCCCTATCGGGGAAAGCCATCTGAACGAGAGCTATATGAGGCATATACACAGAACAGTTTCCATACTTTGCCAATCAATCCCGCCAACCTGCGCACCACAACCCTCCTCAACGAGGAAGGTCGCACCGAACTTAGCAGTCTCTTGAAGAACCTGACAGCGCTTCATCCAGAGCAGCTTATCGGAACAAGCCTGCAAGATTGGTTAGATAGATCTATTACTCATCCAGTTGTAAGGCGTTTTGTTGAAGCTATGGCTCGGTTGGCAACCTACACGCATGCTCCTCATTTGCTTGATGCGAGCTATACCCTGGAACTTGTCATGAAGCGCCCTGACGCCCTCCACGTCGATGGCGGCTGGAAAACATTGGTCGAAGGTTTAAAAAACTCAGCCACAGCGGCTGGCGCTCAGCTTGAAACTAGAGCCAGCGTAGCCACTATCGAAACTGGTGAGACTGAGCATTCGATTCGCCTGACAAATGGAAAGGCGTTTCAAGCCAGAGCGGTTATCCTAGCGCTTGAACCTAAAATAGCTGCTCAATTAGTCGTAAATGGTCCCCAGGAGATCTTGCGTTCCTATGCCGCACAGACTGTTCCGCTGTATGCCGCCTGTCTGGATCTTGCCTTGCGCCGTTTACCAAATCCTGAGCGCCCTACTGTATTGCATTTCGAGCGCCCAATGTTCTATTCTAACCATGCACGCCGCGCCCGCCTGGCTCCCGAAGGCGGCGCATTACTGCATCTGATCAAATATCATGGACCAGGCGAAAAGGGCAATGCTGATAATGATCGGGCTAAGCTCGAAACCTGGCTTGATCAAGTGCAGCCCGGCTGGAGAGACGAATTAGTAGCAGAGCAATTCTTGCCGCATATTATGGTCTCCTCTGACATGCTTCAAGCCCAACGTAAAGGCCTGGCCGGACGACCTGAACCAACAGTTCCTTCAGCCAACCATCTCTATATCGCTGGCGATTGGGTAGGAAGCGTTGATCACCTCGCAAACGCCAGCCTGGTAAGTGCTGCCCAGGCGGCACGCCTGATACTGGCCAGAATAAGGTAGATGTGATAGTATCCCATTTGGCCAAGGAGTTTTAGCAGAAATATGGAAACAGAAGCTATCTTTCGCAATTTTCAACCGCTTTTATTCTCTCTCGCCTATAACATGCTGGGCAGCATTATGGATGCCGAGGACTGCGTGCAGGAAACACTTTTGCGCTGGGAGGACGCACTCAAGCAGGAAGAAAAAGAAGCTATCCATTCTCCTCGCTCCTATCTATGCGCAATTGCAACCAACTGGTGCCTTGACCATCTACGCAAAGCACATGTGAAACGAGAGACGTCGCTAAGCAACTGGCTCCCAGAGCCGGTAGTCCGCACCAATCTTGAGGAGCAGGTAGAGATCGCAGAAACTCTCTCGATTGCAGTTCTACGCCTGCTCGAACAGCTCACACCATTAGAACGAGCAGTCTTTTTGTTACGTCAGGTCTTTGATTATGAATATGCTGAAATTGCCCGAATGGTAGGGAAAAGCGAGCATAGCTGTCGTCAAATCATCTATCGGGCTCGTCAACACCTTGCCTCAAAACGCCCACGCTATCCTGTCTCTAAAGAATTGCACGAGCAGTTCTTACAACGTTGTTTGCAAGCAACTTCACAGGGGGATATGCAAGCGCTGCTAGATTTGCTCGCAGAAGATGTGACTCTCTACTGCGATGGTGGCGAACTGCGCTGGCCAATGCCGTTGCATGGATCAAGCGACGTGGCCCGCTACTTACTTGCTATCAACGAAAAAGTCTCGCGCGAAACCGAATGGAGTTGGAAGCTTGCAACCGTTAACGGAGCGCCCGGCATGCTAGTTCATGCTTACGGAAGAATCGATGCAGTTATAAGCTGTGAACTTCGGGAAGGGCGTATTCAGGAGATTGATTTGATTGTCAGGCCAGATAACTTACAGCATCTTCAGCAAGAAAGCATTTGGTGGGGCTCTGTATATTAAAAGTGGATGGCGAGACCATTCCAACGCGCAAAGAAGGTATATTGTTAACCGAAATCGGCAAGACGTTTGCAGAGAGAAGGTAAAGCGCGTTGTAGTAACAGTCAGAGGCAATGCACTCCTCTGCACCACATTGTAAGGAGCAACATAATATATGCGATCAAGTTCATCTGAAAAGAACAACGCGATCCTTGGCAAAGACGAACTCATTCACCAGGTTGCGGCAAAAGCTGGCCTTAACCTCAAAGAGACAAACAAAGTAATCGATGCTTTCACCGAAGTTGTCCGCGAAGGTATTGCTCAGGGTCACGAAGTACGCCTGATGGGCTTTGGAACCTGGAATCTGCGGAATGTGGCCGCTCGTAAAGTAAAATCCATTCGCGGCGGCACCCAAATTACTATTCCAGCGCGCAAACGCGTTGGTTTCTCTGTAGGAGCAGTGCTTTCGCAGGCTGCTCAGGATGCCGTAGAAAAACCGTCAAAGCATATAAACCATCAGACGCACTCGCGCTAAGTAACGAAGCGCAGAGGCTATTACAGCAATAGCCTCTAGCTATCTTTCACGCAATTCAACGTCCCAGGTGCTGCAAAAACTGCTCCACCTGGGGACGTTCAGCCTCCGACAACGGGCGATATCCATCACCGGTATTAATAAATACGGCCCGCGTCCCCTGATAAGTAGCGATCATATCGGGCTTATGATCTCCATTTACATCGGCAAAGCTCAATGTTACAGGCACCAAATCATCATCTTGTGCATATAATTGCGGTCCAACGTAGATATGAGCATGGGCAGCGTCACCGCCAGGAAGTTCAATAATTTCAATATGGCGATTAAGATTAATAGCAATAAAATGACTTGGTGTACCGTTCTGCTCGTTGTGGCCTACCCAGGCATCGGTTTGAAACGTGCGAGGGCGTCCAAAACGAAGATCATCGAGTGTTGTATTAAACCAACCAAAGACAGCACTTCCAATTGTCCCTAACATAAGCATAGCCAGCATCCCTGAGCTGAGGTAGAGAACAGGATGTATTTTTCGCTTTACCTTGCGCTTCGGGCGCGCTGCACTGGCGCCCGTCACGGGAGGACGCGATGTATACCTCTTGCTACCTTCAGATATTCCCTCTTCCGTCTCATCCCTCAGCCACTCCTCCGTATCCTCGCTCACATCAGCATGGTAATAGGCGCGCGATGCACGCGGCACCACAGGTAGGGTTGCAGTTGTAACGATAGAGCGCTTACGAGCTGGGGCAACCCTCTCCCCCATGGGTCGATAGCGCAATACGCTCTTTGGCGTAATCTTGTCAGTTGTATCCAAAACAGGCATTAATAAATTTCTCCTCTCCTAGCAGACTAAAGCTTATGCATCTTTCATAAAGACACAAGGCTATAGAACCGCCGGTAACCTCTTCCGCTTCTACTTATCAATGAGCATATATGGATTTAGTACATACGTTCCACGCCTCACGATAATATAATAGCGACAGTATTTTACAGAATGCTTGTAAACTAAGCAAAGAAATAGGCCAGAAGTAGCCTAAACGGGTTGCTCGTAGATAGGAATGAGCGGCAGCATAAAGGCGACTATAGCGGATAAACCATGACGCAATGCTCTAGTCTGACGTTAGTATAGTGTAAGCCCCGCATACCTTAGAGGCACACAGGGCGCTTTATATAAGATATGGCAATAGGTTTCCAGCAAGAAGTCCTTTGCCATATTCATCATAGCAACGTCTTACGAACAATCACAAACCAGATACAAGAGCGAGCAGAATCTGATACTGTTCCCTTTACGAGACTGTATTGAGCTCCAATTGCTCCCCTCCACTTTCTGCGCGGCCTGGTTTCTCCTTTTCCAGGGCCAACCAACTTGCATACACAGATAACAAAGTTCACAGAAGAAGATTGAGATCAGTGTTGTATGCAGAAGCGCCGCCAACAATTGCCCCATAGTTAAAACGTTTATGATCCCGCTGACTGCCTGCAGGGAAATCAAGATTAAGGCCCACCAGGCTCCCCGCACAACATCACGCCGCTCGCGTGCCTGACGCAAGGCGAAGATGAGGAAACCAAGCACCAGGAGCCAGAGTAAGCCAGCACCATAGCGATGAAGCACCTGGATGCCAGCCAACGAGGTCAGGTTGGGAAAGATAGTAGAACCACAACCTGCAATTTGATAGCCACACCCCGTCACCGCGCCTGTATGCGCAACTAGCGCTCCAGTATAGACGACGATATAGGTATAGATTGCCAATCCCAATGCAGGGTATTGCAACTTGCGTACTGCTTCCGGCCCCTTAGACGCTCCTGCTTGCTCCCTATCAATCTGGAAGAGCCGAATAGTCAACAAGATTACACTGGCGAAAGCAATTAAGGAAAGGCCAAAATGGATAGAAAGCAGCCATTTCAGCGCAAACGTCCCTTCGTACATCACGGTAAGGGCGCCCAGTGCTCCCTGTAAAAGCACAAAGAACAGGCTCATAAAAGCAAATAGCTTGACGCGAAAATCTCGCTTATACAATATCCAGGCGCATATAGTTAGCACGAGCACAAGAAAACCATCGGCGCTTGACATAATTCGATGGCTATACTCAACTACGCCAGCGATGGTAATCGTACCAGGGATAATCTCACCGTGACAAAACGGCCAGGAATTGCCACATCCCTGCCCCGAGCCCGTCTTCGTGACCAGCACACCTAATATCAACATCAGGTATGCGCCGATCGAGGTTATCACGGCTAATATTTTCATCAGACGATGTGCAATCACTTTTTTGTTCCTCTGCCTCTTCTATGTCCTGCACAAATATGTGTATGTTGAATGACAACGAATCAGACCTGATCAGAATATAACGAAAGACTGCCAGGATGTCAAAGTCTGGGGAAAGAGAAAAATTGCCGGGCAAAGAACATCCTGTACAGGTCCCTGCCGCTAGCTAGAGCGCGCTTTCATCCATAAGCACGGCTTGCAGATCATCTGGAAGTGGAGCTTCAATCTCTAACTTTTGTCTGCTAGCAGGATGTATAAGCTCTAATTGGTAGGAGTGTAAGAACTGGCGCTGCAAGGCGATCCCGCGTAACTTATTTCCCGATCCATAAACTGGATCTCCCACTATCGGATAGCCAATAGCTTGCAAATGGACGCGGATCTGATGGGTGCGGCCAGTTTCTAATTGCACGAGCAGAAGCGTATGACGCGCAAAGCGCTGCAGTACGCGGAAATGAGTGATCGCCTGCCGGCTACCCACGGCCGTCACAGCCATTTGTTGGCGATGGCGAGGATCGCGGCCAATTGGCGCATCGATGCTTCCTTGATCTAAAGAGACATTACCGTCAACCAGGGCCAGATAGCGCTTCATGATTTCGTGGCGCTTCATTTGCTCTATCAGCGCCGCCTGGGCGCGTACATTTTTCGCAACCAGCATCA
The DNA here is from genome assembly GCF_004208415.1 of Ktedonosporobacter rubrisoli. GTDB lineage: Bacteria > Chloroflexota > Ktedonobacteria > Ktedonobacterales > Ktedonobacteraceae > Ktedonosporobacter > Ktedonosporobacter rubrisoli. Next base: position 4,014,475 of record NZ_CP035758.1, read on the forward strand.
GCCCCGAGGTATCTCTATCCAGGCGATGGACAATCCCAGGTCGCACATCTCCCTCTACGGCTTGTAGCTGTGGATAACGTGCCAGCAAGGCATTGACCAGCGTATCATCATAATGGCCCGGCGCCGGATGCACAACCATGCCAGCGGCTTTATTTACTACCAGCAGATCATCGTCTTCATAGGCAATATCCAGCGGAATAGCGCGCGGCTGCACATCAAGAGGCTGCTGTGGCTGCGCCGTTTGTAAGGCCTCTATCTCATCATGCAATCTGAGCAAATAACCGGCCTTAGCTGGCCGCCCATTGACAAGGATCAGGCCATCAGCGATAAGCTGCTGCACGCCTGTGCGCGAGATATCGCTAAGCACAGATACAAGGTAGCGATCAAGCCGTTGACCTACTTGCTCAGCATCTATTTGCCATATCTGGTTTTCATTCTTCGATTTCAGATCAGGATTGTACATCTTGCTCAGTCGTGCGCAACGCTCCGCTCTTCTGTCCAGAAGAGCTCAGTGGATGTGGCGAAGCTTCACGCTCTTTTCTATTATCTTCACCGTGGCGAAATCCTCCAAATAGCACAAATACAAAGAGAAGGAAGACCCCCACGGAAATGCATGCGTCTGCAATATTAAAAATCGCAAAGTAGTAATTAATCTCGGGAATGCGGAAGGAGAGAAAATCAACTACGTATCCACCATTATGTGCTCTATCAATCAAGTTGCCCAGGGCCCCACCAATAATCAAGCCAAAAATAAGCTTGTAAGCCAGCGTCCCTGAATTGAGCATACGGAAGTAGAGGTAGAGTACGACCCCAATCGCCACTATCATTAAGGCAGCAAGAAGAATATTGCCTTCGCTGTTGGCCAGCATACCAAATGCGGCCCCTCTGTTCTGAATATACAAGATCCCCAGATAGTGCCCAATCAAAGGTACAAACGGCTTGCTCTCTGCCGGGCTAAAATTCTCTACCACCAGGGCTTTCGTCCATTGGTCGAACCCAACAACGATAATTACAGTGAGCAACGCCAATGCATCGTAGATACGAGCCCGTTTAGCTATCACAATAACCCCTTCTTCCTTTCCGCAAACAGTAGATCAGGTACGTCTATTGTACCCGATCTACCCATAATTGAAAAGGCTTTTATAGCAGCCAATTTTCCAGAATTACTGCGTATCTGCGTTGTACAATTCCTCCTCGCTCAGGTTGCGCTCTTCCAAGGCTTGCTCATGCTTAGCACAGCGAGCCGCCCAGGGAATTGCTTCTAGCCTCTTCTCAGGAATAGGCTCTCCATCTACCACACAGCGTCCGTAGCTTCCATCCTTAATGCGCTTAAGGGCCTCGTTTACTTCGGTCAGCAGTGCTTGCTCATTGACGAGCACCGACTGTTCCTTCTGCGTCTCTAGAAAATCTACTGCCGTCTCCTCAAACTCCTGAGGCCCCTCGCTCAGCTCAATAGGATCGACAGGCTTTGGATGTGCTTCGGTCAAGTCGCCGATCTGCCTTTTTAAATCAGCGCGCTTGCTCTCCAGGCGTTGCTTTATCTGCTGCATATCAAGTGTCATGCTTATTTTCCTCCCTGCATCATTCAGTTCTGCTGACCGCCTTACCAGGTCTATCTTTTACACGTAAAGCTACGGGTTCATGGCTACTATTTATCAGCAGCAATTTCCATCGTGCAACACTTCCATGGTCTTTAGATGCGTCAGGCACCCCGAAAAGGTGGGAAGATAGCGCCGTGTCGATATATTCCTATCTGGGCAATATCTTGCCCCCTTTCTACAGGGCTGTGCGTATATTTCTTAGAGTTCGGTATAATGAAAGGACCACAAAGCTAGATCCGCAGCAGCGTGTGCAGATAGCGCAGGACTTGCTTGCATATGCTATTCTTAGAGGGCAAATAGCCTGATAGTCTTGATACATTAAGGATATCCTATTATGGGTGTACCACAACAACCAGGAAGTAAGCCAGAGCATGCCTTAACCGGTCTAGAAGTGCCTTCGCTTTTTAGCGATTTTGATCTCTATCTTTTTGGACAGGGCAAGCATTACCATATCTATGAGAAATTTGGTGCTCATCCGCGCGAGGTTGAGGGCATAACAGGCGTTAACTTTGCCGTCTGGGCTCCCAACGCCGCCGCTGTTTCGGTCATTGGTGATTTCAATGGCTGGCAGCATGGTGCGACACCGATGCAGCTACGCCACAAGGAGCTCGGCGTCTGGGAATGCTTTATACCAGGGTTGGGCCCTGGCACACTCTATAAATATGCAATTCACTCTCGCTTTAACAACTATGCGGTAGAAAAAACCGATCCCTATGGCTTTGCTGAGGAACTACGCCCACAAACAGCCAGCATTGTTACTGATATCCAACATTATCGCTGGCATGATGAGCAGTGGCTACAACAACGGGCTCAACAGCAGCGCTTAAGCTCGCCAATCTCCATTTATGAAGTGCATCTGGGCTCCTGGCGCCATATCCCCGAACGTCATAAGGAAGGTGCTGTTGAAGAAGACCGTTTCATGACTTACCGCGAGCTGGCCCACGCGCTGGCAACGTACGTCAAGGAGATGGGCTTTACACATATCGAATTGCTCCCCATCACCGAGTATCCTTATGATGGCTCCTGGGGCTATCAAGCAACCGGCTATTATGCACCAACTAGCCGTTTTGGCCCTCCTGAAGATTTCCAGTACTTTATCGACTATATGCATCAACAAGGCATTGGCATATTGCTGGATTGGGTTCCCTCGCATTTTCCGAAGGATGGGCACGCCTTGAGCTACTTCGACGGCACGCATCTCTATGAATATTCTGATCCCCGCAAGGGAGAGCATAAAGGTTGGGGAACCTATGTCTTTGACTACGGGCGCAGCGAAGTGTGTAACTTCTTGATAGGCAGCGCCTTGTTCTGGCTGCGCGAGTATCATATAGATGGTTTGCGTGTAGATGCAGTGGCCTCTATGCTCTATCTTGACTATATGCGTGACTCGGGAGAATGGGTTAGCAATCAGTATGGTGGTCGAGAGCATCTTGAAGCTGTAGCTTTCTTGCGCCAACTTAATGAAGCAGTTTATGGGCAGGTGCCCGGCACAATTACCGTTGCCGAGGAATCGTCGGCCTGGCCGCTGGTCTCCCGTCCTACGTATGTTGGAGGTTTAGGCTTTACCTTTAAATGGAATATGGGTTGGATGCACGATATGCTGGAATATATGCATCTTGACCCGATTCATCGGCGCTATCACCACAACAATATTACTTTTTCGCTCATGTATGCTTATTCCGAAAATTTTGTATTACCGCTTTCCCACGACGAGGTAGTACACCTCAAGGGTTCTATGCTTACTAAAATGCCTGGTGATCTGTGGCAGCGTTTCGCCAATCTGCGCGCCTTCTATGGCTATATGTGGGGACACCCGGGAAAGAAGCTTCTTTTCATGGGTGGCGAGTTCGGACAATGGCAAGAATGGAACTATGCGCAGAGCCTGGACTGGCACCTTCTAGCGCCTCCCAGCGATCCTCATCACGCTCAGTTACAAGATTTTGTGCGCGACCTCAACCGACTCTATCGCCAGGAGCCGGCCTTGAGCATGCTTGACTGCGAGCCGGAAGGCTTCTCCTGGATCGACTGCCACGATTCCGACAATAGCGTTGTTTCCTTTATACGCCGTAGTCAGCAGACAGCCGACACGTTGATATTCATCTGTAACTTCACTCCTGTACCGCGGCACGGGTATCGCCTGGGAGTACCATTTCCCGGCGAATATTATGAACTTCTTAACAGTGATGATATACGCTATGGTGGTAGTGGTCTACGCAATAACCAACCAATGCCTAGCGGGCCCATCTACTGGCAATCCTGCCCGCATTCTATACTCCTGACACTCCCGCCACTGGCCACAGTGGTTCTTAAAAAGCGACCGGGGAGTGATATAATAGGACTAGAGGAAGAGAACTTAAGTTATGAGTAACACTAATCATAGTGATAAAAGACATTCTAATGGGGCCAACAATCGTCATAAACAAAATGGTGTAACCAGCAGCAGTCAAAAGATGGGTAAAGCCTCTCCACGCTATCGCCCTTCCAGGAATCAAGGGCCGGTCACCGAAGACGAACGCCTACTACGTCGTCCAACACAGCCATTAATTAGCCCTAAAGCGCCGGTGCCACAGGAACAGGTCAGGGAAGAAGAGCATGCTCTCGACAGAGCCTTGCACTTCGATTTTACCCTGACAGATCCATGGCGGGTACTGCGTATTATGAGCGAATTTGTCAATGGCTTTGATGCGCTCGCTCATATACCTCCTTCCGTCGCTGTTTTTGGCTCAGCTCGGGTTAAACCAGGCGATCCCACCTATCAGGCTGCCGAAGAGACCGCACGCTTGCTAGCACAGGCCGGTTTCGGTATCATCACTGGCGGTGGTCCCGGAGTCATGGAGGCTGCCAACAAAGGCGCCCAGGAAGAAGGAGCCTGCTCAGTTGGCTGCAATATCGAGCTTCCTTTTGAGCAAAGCGCTAATCCTTATCTCGATATCTCTCTTGACTTTAGCTACTTTTTCGTGCGCAAGACGATGTTCATCAAGTACGCTGAAGCTTTTGTGATTTTCCCTGGTGGCTTTGGCACTATGGATGAGCTCTTTGAGGCTTTGACGCTGATTCAGACCAGGAAAGTCAATCATTTTCCTGTCATCCTCTACAATTCGAAATATTGGGGAGGTTTAACAGCCTGGCTTAACGAGACTATGTTGACGGCCGGGGCGATCTCTGAGGAGGATGCCTTGCTCTTACGTGTCTCCGATGATCCCCAGGAGATTTGTCAGTTTGTCACTGAGGCCTATCAGGAGCTCTACCGCGCCGATAAAAAGCAAAATCCGGATATTCGGGAACAGCTCATCCGCTAAATCTTAAAGAGGAGAAGCGTTAAACTCTGCTTCTCCTCCAAGTCTACCTTTTTTAGATACTTATTGTTTGCCCTCGCAAGCCTCCGCTAGCGAACGCAGGATCAACCAGCTAGAGGTTGCGCCCGGGTCCTGGTGACCCGCACTACGCTCGCCAAGATAGCTGGCACGACCCTTGGTGGCTACCAGCGGGATGGTAGCTTTCGCACCTTCCTCAGCAGCGGCAGCGGCCCGCGAAGTTATCTCAGCCAGAGTTGCACCCTCGCTAAGCGCCTGTTTAGCGGCAGTAAGCGCCGGCGTTAAAGCATCGATCATGGTCTTTTCCCCCACCTGGGCCTTACCGCGCGCAATAACGCCTCCCAAAAACGCCTCTAGCATGGCTATAACATCAGCAGAGCTCAGTTCCTGCTTACCAGCCGCGACGCTACCAGCTCGCAAATAAGCGGTTCCATAAAGGGGTCCACTTGCACCACCCACAGTTGAAACCAGCGTTGTGCCCACAGTCTTAAGCTTAGCCGCGATATCCTGTGAGGTCATCGCAGGAAATTTCTCTCTTACTGCGCTAAAGCCGCGATCCATATTAATGCCATGGTCCGCATCGCCAATCGCTGAATCTAGCTCGGTTAAATAGCTCCGTTTTTCCTGCAACACATCAGCGGTCCGCGTCAGCCAGTTCATAATGTCTTCGTTGGTCATATACTTACACTTCCTGACATCATTCTTGCGATAAACTGTAGTATTGCCAAAGAACGCTCATCGGCTAGCGCCCCCAGCGCAAGGCGGGTGTATGCACAGGGGCATCCCAGTAGCGAAACAGCTCTTCATCAAGGCGCAGCAGGGTAATTGAGCAGCCTGCCATCTCCAGGGAAGTAATGTAGTTGCCAACCAGCGAGCGCGCTATGGCAATATTTTTTCCATTGAGGATACGCTGTAAGGCATCAAAGACAATGTATAGCTCGATTAACGGAGTTCCGCCCATCCCATTCACAAAGGCCAGGACCTGATCACCAGCTTTGAGGCCCAGATCTTCAATAATGGGCGTGGCTAGCATCTCGGTAATTTCGGCGGCCGAAGCCAACTTTACGCGCCTGCGCCCTGGCTCGCCATGGATGCCTATGCCAATCTCCATCTCATCCTCACCAAGCTCAAAGGTTGGCTTCCCAGCGGCTGGAACCGTACAGGGAGTCAAAGCCATGCCCATACTGCGCCCCTGCTTATTCACTTTGCGCGCCAGCTCAGCCACCTGCTCCAATGGAGCTTTCGTCTCTGCCAGGCCACCTACTATCTTCTCTAACAGGACTGTCACGCCAACGCCGCGCCTGCCAGCCGTATAGAGGCTATCCTGCACTGCCACATCATCATTAGTCACCACGCTCTCTACTTTTATCCCCTCGGCATCGGCCAGTTCGGCGGCCATCTCGAAGTTAAGCACATCTCCTGTATAATTCTTGACAATATGCAGCACGCCGACCCCACCATTGACGGCTTTGGTCGCTGCAAGCATCTGATCAGGAACAGGCGAAGTAAAAACGGCGCCGGGACAGGCTGCATCAAGCATCCCTGCTCCAACAAAGCCTCCGTGCATTGGCTCATGTCCACTGCCACCACCCGAAATAACGCCTACCTTGCCCTGGATAGGGGCATCTTTGCGTATGATGATTTGCTGCTCAATATCTACGCGAATGAGATCAGGATGAGCAACGGCCATACCTGCCAACGCTTCTTTCACAACGTCTTCTGGCTTATTGATTAGCTTCTTCACAGTGCTTTCCTCCCTTGGATATATTAAGAACCAACCTCTTATGTTAGCACTGGGTTGGTCCTGATCCGACGCCTCATTCGCCTTCCATCAGAGTATCACATAGCCTGCTCGCAAGCAATCTGGCTCTCAATCAAGCTGCGATAATCGTTACTCATAGACTGCTGTTGTAGAGGCGACCAGTTATGCTCTTGCGCCATTATCGACACCACCTCATCAATTATACCCAGGCCGCGCTGCTGATCTACCAGCACTATTGGCATCCGACGACCCAGCACATCATAGGGCGTCATGGCCATTTCCTGACGGCAGACATAGGCGACCTCCGCACGAATGTAGGGCAAATCTGCAATGAGCCTCTCACCGGAGGCCGCGTTGTTTTCGACCATGGAGAGAAGCGCCTTTGCCTCAGTGCCATAGCTCATCCCTAGATGTTCTATAATCTGTGCATCCAGGCCTAGCGCCGTGCCTTTGCGCTGTAGTTCGGTATACGCGGCCGGCCAGCCAGCGCTGCCCAGGAGGGGTAGATGCTGCGTTGGATGCAGCGGACGTGCCCCATCGCGCCGATTCAATACATCTACAGTATCCTGAGCCATCCGGCGATATGTTGTCAGCTTCCCTCCTACAATAGAAACTAGCCCCGCTGGGCTCTGTAATACAGCATGCGTACGCGACAAGCGGGCTGTAGAATGTTCGGAACTGCGCGAGCTTACCAGAGGCCGATAGCCGGCATAGACACTGATGATATCAGCCTCGGTTAGATTGACAGATAGGTAGCGATTGAGGTGCTTAAGAAGATAAGCAACATCTTCCTTGCTCGCTGTTGGGTGGTTCAGATCTCCCGAGCCGGTATCCGTCGTTCCATAAATCGCACGTGTTTCCCACGGAACTATAAAAAGAATACGTTTATCGTCAGTCTCCGGCAGCACAATCGCCTCGTCCCCCAGTCCAATATCCTTACGTGAGAGGACCAGGTGCACACCCTTGCTTGGTTCAACGCTTACCTGTGGCTCCAGGCCTGTCATAGCCTCTACCTGTTCTGAAAACACGCCAGTTGCATTGACAATATGGCGGGCCCGCAGTATCAGCTCACCTTCCTCAAGCCGATTTTGGACCCGTGCCCCCGCACTTTCTCTCGCTCCTCGACAAAACCTGTGACTTCAGCATAGTTGGCAATGACGGCCCCAGAACGCGCCGCCGTCCGTAAAAGGGTGATGGTGAGACGAGCATCGTTAGTCTGCGCATCATAATAAATGAAACCTTGCTGCAGCCCATTGCTCAGCAGCAAAGGGGCTAGCTTTAAGACTTGCTCGCGGCTGATATGCCGATGCATACGCACATTACGCCGGCCTGCCAACAAATCATACATGCCAAGCCCGCTACGTAAAAGCCAGCTCATGCCGATGCCGCCAGGAGTTGTAAAAGGTATACCGACTGGATGCCGATCTCCTTCATAGATTGGCAAAACAAAGGCTAGGGGATGCACAAGAAAAGAGGCATTTTGCAGGAGCAGGCCGCGCTCTACCAGGGCTTCGCGCACGAGAGCAAAATCAAAATTGGGCAAATAGCGTATTCCGCCATGCACCAATTTGGTCGATTTACTGCTAGTGCCGCTGGCGAAATCGCCCTTCTCCACAAGAGCTACGGAATAGCCACGCATCACGGCATCCAGGGCTACACCAGCGCCTGTCACTCCGCCGCCAATCACCAGCACATCAAATTGCTCATGTGCCATCAAAGCCAGATTTTGCGCGCGTGTAGTTGATGATAATGGCAACATATGCTATTGCAGATATACGAAGGGTATGCCATAACAGCGACACGGGAAAAGCCTGCTAGCATACCCTCATATATCCTATCCTTTCATAACCTTGACTAAAGAAGCTCAGTCAGCCGGCTCTTCTCGCACAGCCTCACCTCTTACCTCAGAAGTACCGGAAGGCAACAAACCTCTGGCTATCAACACTTTGTGAACCGTGAAATCGTAAATTAAGGCACCTACGACCCCTCCTGCCAGCGGCCCAATAATCGGAATCCAGAAGTAGAAGCCCGGGCCTGGAATAGCCACAGGACCCCAACCAGCAATAAGCGCAAACAAGCGAGGGCCAAAATCACGTGCAGGGTTGATGGCATATCCGGTATTGAGGCCGAAGGAAAGACCGATTGCCACGATGAGCAGGCCAATGATCATCGGGTTCAGATTGGCCTGAACTGGCTGGTTGCGCAGATCTACAATGGCAAAGATTAAACCTACCAGCAGAGCAGTGCCAACAAATTCATCGCAAAACGCGCCGAATACGCCGACAAAGGGTTTCGCGTAGGTATAGAACACGACACCTGCGCCGATCGGATTCGCTGGTGGACCGGCCACATTACGCACAATATGGTTGATGGTCTCATAATTAACCAGCGCTCCTTGATAAACAAAGAAGAGGATTGCGGCGGCAATAAAAGCGCCAAGCACCTGAGCAACCCAGTAAGGAATCACCTTGCTCCAGGGCAACTTTCCACGTACAGCAAAGGCCAGCGTTACGGCCGGATTAATGTGAGCTCCACTTACGGCTCCCGCGATGTAAATACCCAGCATTACGGCCAATCCCCAGCCCCAGGCAATCACCATCCAGTTTAAGGAAACAAACTGTCCAAAGAATATCATACTTGCTACGCATCCATCACCAAAAAGAAGGAGCACTAGAGTGCCAAAGAATTCCGCAATCAGCTCCCCAAAGGTGCCTGCTAAGGCTGTGGGCCTGTTTATTGATTGACTCGCCATAGGTACTCACCCCATTTCCATTATTGGAAAGTAGCGTCTACACAGCTTTCACCCTACGTAAATCACCGTTTCAAGTAACATACTACGGAACTTGACGCACTACTGTGGTACCAGAGAATTCGTTTGCTTCCGCGAAACACACTCCAGAAAAACTCAGCTCAAGCTTTCTCCCAATTACGCGACCTTTCAACAGCTCGCTTCCAGCCAGCATAGAGGCTATCGCGTCGCTCAGAGCTCATCTGCGGCTCAAATGTGCGATCCACGGCCCATTGCTCAGCTACTTCTTGCGGACTCCCCCAAAAGCCGGTGGCCAGACCTGCCAGATAGGCTGCCCCTAACGCTGTGGTCTCGGCGATTTTTGGCCGCTGCACAGCTACGCCAAGAATATCAGCCTGGAATTGCATGAGCAGGTTATTGACTACCGCACCTCCATCCACGCGCAGAGTTTTCACGCTCACGCCGCTATCGGCAGTCATAGCCTCCAGGACATCTCGCGTCTGATAGCACATGGCCTCCAGGGTTGCACGCGCCATGTGACCCAGAGTAGACCCTCTGGTAAGCCCAACAATCGTGCCGCGGGCATAGGGGTCCCAATACGGCGCACCTAACCCAACAAAGGCAGGAACCAGATACACCCCTCCGTTGTCAGGAACCGTGTCCGCCAGTTGCTCGACATCTGCACTACTTTGAATTGCTCTCAGACCGTCACGCAGCCATTGCACAGCAGCCCCTGTGATGAAGATGCTACCTTCAAGAGCATAAACAGTCTCGTTATCCATTCGCCAGCCAATGGTCGTCAACAATCCGCTCTTCGAAGGCACGGCCCTGTTCCCGGTATTCATCAACATAAAGCTGCCGGTACCATACGTATTTTTTGCCATACCCACCTCAAAGCAAGCCTGGCCAAAGGTTGCGGCCTGCTGATCCCCAGCATCACCGGCCAGCTTAATTGCTCCTCCCAAAAACTCTTGATTGGTCTCCCCATACACGGCACTCGATGGCATCACCTGGGGCAACATCGCACGCGGCACACCGAGCTCTTTAAGGATCACATCGTCCCAATCTTGCTTATAGATGTTATACAGGAGAGTGCGTGAGGCATTAGAAGGTTCGGTTACATGGAGGCGTCCCCCGGAAAGGCGCCACATTAAAAATGTATCCACATTGCCAAAGAGCGCCTCGCCGCGCTCAGCCTTCTCGCGAACACCGGGAACATTATCAAGAATCCACTTCACCTTGGTTCCTGAGAAATAGGCGTCTGTTACCAGGCCTGTGCGCTCGCGGATCTCTTTATCGAAGCCTTTAGCTTTTAGCGCGTCACAGATGGGGACTGTAAGTCGGCTCTGCCAAACGATAGCATTATAGACAGGTTTGCCTGTGCTTTTCTCCCAGACAAGTGTCGTCTCCCGCTGATTGGCAATCCCTATCGCGGCTATATCTGCGGCCGAGGCGCCAATTTTTCGCATTGTTTCCTGAGCCACTAAGAGCTGGCTTGACCAGATTGCCTCGGGATCATGCTCAACCAAACCTGGAGCTGGATAAATCTGTGGGAACTCCTGTTGTGCCACACTGGCTATTTCACCGGCATGGTTAAAGAGGATTGCGCGCGAGCTGGTAGTGCCCTGATCCAGGGCGAGCACATATCTTGCCATAACGACTCCTTGCGTACCACTAACACCCGATTACACCTTAGCACTATACAAACTATCGAAGATTGTGTGGTCTCTACAGCAAGAGCAATACATTTTTCTAAATGGGCAGTGATCTCCCTTGCTCCTGGCTCATTTCTTTCCACACGTCTCTATAGCACGCTTGGTTACTCGCAGACTTTTAGCTTCTGGCCCCCCATATGTGCGTTTTGCCTTAGCTCCACAAACAGAAAAAAGTTGCTGCTCGCTCCGCCAGCCCACAGCTTCATTGCCCCCAGGATGCCCCTGGCGTATTCGCCTGATTAGCGCCATAATTCAGAGCGCGCAACGGCTATGCCTGCGGCTCCGGCATCGAGTACGGCTTGTAGTTGCTGCCGAGTCTGCAATAAGCCAGAGCCAATGAAAGGAACCGGCAATGGCCTGGACAAACTTTTTATAACGTATGGGATGACTGGAGCCGGTGAAATATTGAGCATATCAACATGCTGCGCAACAACTGATTGCAGAGCTGTCTCTAAACCAGTTGAATCGACGGCAAACATGCGCTGAATAGTCTCTAAACCGATTGCTTTCCCCAGAGCCAAAATACGTGGATTATTAGACATTATGCCCGCAACATGAAAATACTGTGCCAGCAGGCCCAGACCCGCCTCATCGGGATAAATACCATCCAGCTGGTCTACATTAATATAAATTGCGAGGCTGCGTTGATGTGCTTGCCCCAACAAAGGAGTAAAATCAAATAAATCGCAATGCCGTAATAAGATAGAGTTTACTTGCTGTAAGCGTAAGACCTGCATAAATTGGAGGCGATTCTCAACGATCGGGATGGTCTTATGTTGAGCTAGACGGTCTGGCAACAATTGTATCTGTCGGACAAGCATGCTGCACCTCGCTTTAGCAGTCAAAAATAACAAAGCCCTAAGCCCTCTCATAGGGCTCAGGACTTTTCATTTCACTGTCCTCTGGCATTATGAGTGTATTCTGATGACTTCTGGCTCTATATGGGTGCAAGTTAATTGGGTAATACGAAAAATATAGAGCCTGCTCCGGTTATCTTCTCTTCCACAATTTCCTGTGGTACTAGCCGGGATGGTAGTTGGAAGTTCTACACAACGAGTTCTTCTGTCTCTTAACAACTATGAAGTATTGATATATACAGATATTACTTGCTGCCATTTTCTTTGTCAAGTAGGCTTTAGCCTCTCTGTTGGACTTTCCAGTTCTCGTTCTTGGGCTGCCTGACTGTGGCGAGGAGAAAAGGAAAGCGGAAGCGCTGGGCCAAGCTGAGCCCCTCATCAGCCCTTTTTTGGCTATGTGGAAAGCCTTGAGCCCCAGGTAAGAAGGTAGTTACATATATAATGCTATACAGAAGAAGAGGAAGAGCGATAAGCCTCAGTAAGCTCTTTAATAATACAGCCTTATAGCTCGATCCAGTAAGCCTCTAGTACTGTTACATCATTTATACAGTTGAAATCTTTTGCCCAATTTTGCGCTCGGTTCCCTTGAGCAAACGCCCAATATTATCATAATGGAAGAGAATAACTAAAGTTGGTCCAATCAGCATAAATATCAGGTTAGGCAAGCTGACCTTAGCAATAAATGTTGGCTGAGATAGTCCGATGAAGAAGAAAATAAGCCCACAGACGATTGTGGTTAAACATCCAACAATTGAGCCCAACGAGACATAGCGTGAGATGGCAATCGTTCCAAGCGTTGTAATCAAGCCGATCACAAAGGTCAAAGGGGAGATAAGCAGGAGGGCACCGCTACCGGTCAGCACTCCTCGCCCTCCTCTAAAGCCGATAAAAAGGGGAAAGCAGTGGCCCAACAAGGCAGTCAGAGCGGCTAGCATCGGTCCCCAGCCCGCAGCATAAAAAAAGGGAACCAGTAAGGATAGAAGCGTTGGTAACACGCCTTTAGTAAGGTCAAAGAGAAAGACAATGAGCGCTGGTATTTTCCCCAGGGTACGTAGCACATTGGTAGCGCCTATTTTATGGCTGCCATATGCGCGTATATCGAAATCCTTACCCCGCAAAATCTTCCCCATCCAATAACCAGCCGGTATTGACCCCCAGAGATAACCGATGCAGGCAATCAGTACGAGTTGCAACAAAAAAATTATCATGGGACCTCCTCCAGGCATCTGCAACCAGCGCAAGCGTGACGCAAAGTTATGTCCTGCGAATTCTAAGCAGATAAATTAAATATACACGATACGCTGGCGTCCATTCCAGTCCCCAGCAAGAATGGGCGGCCATCAGCATATCATCGAGAGAGCAAAGCTTGCCTTCGGCCACCCTTATTTTTCTCAGTCTATAGCCCCTCCACATAGACTGCAGAAGCGCTGATTCATCTGATCGCGACCACAATGGGGGCAGCGTATCAATTGGGGAGTAGTAGATCCGGCGGTATTGCTTCCCGGTGTACTCCCATTACTATCAGCACGAGCGGTTGTTGGAGTATGCGGATAGTGCCCCTGAAGGGCGTTCTTGTATTCCTGGCCTTCTGACCAGTTCATGATTTCACGGGCGCGCACAATGGTCAAGGGATGGCTGACAGAGGTGACAAGCAGTAATTTATACATGCGATCAAGCAGATTAACGTCTACATCTTGATAAAGATCGGCTTGTTTCAAGAACTCCTGCGCGTTCATCTGATCCCGTTGAAACAGCGTGCCACCAGCTAATTTCATCATCAAGGTGAGCATTACATGCGGATCTTGCATTACTAAGAGCGCGGAACGATCGGCGGTAAATTCTGATTTACGATCCCATTCGAGCAATGCAGCTTCCAGCGTTCTGCCAATCAGCCGGCCCAGTCCCAGTGTCATATCTCCGACAATTGTTAGCAGCAGACTGATGCAGCGTGCCATCGTTTTATAGAGCACATGGCCAGACTTAATGTGGCCCAACTCGTGGGCAATCACAGCCATGACCTCATCTTCATTCATCAGATCGAGCAAACCAGTGGTGACCACGATATAAGGATGGTCATGCCCGCTCGTATACGCATTAGGGACAGGGTATTGCGCCACATATAGTTCTGGCTCGCGGACATCGAGAATAGCGCATGCTTCCTGTAACTGAGTGTATAGCTGGGGACATTGGGTAGAAGTAACGCGTACGGTTTGGGCGACATTCTGAATATAAGCAACGCGTTCAGGAAATAACTCAATAAACTTCCGTACCACAATATCCAGCCCTGGGACCTTTTGCAGTGTACTGAGGGCAACGCGATCGTATGGATGCTGCAGCATCACCGGGTCCAGCCCTGGGAAACGTCGTCTTGCCTTTGACTGATTGGTAGACATAAAAGGCTCCTTCCAGGCCCAACAACGACTATTTATGCCCGATTAACTTGATACAGAATAGCCTTAATAGCCCTATCGCACATGTTTCATCGTCTCAATTGAGCCATTCTATCGATTCATGAGCATACGCAGAGATGCAGATTACTATCTTCAAAAAAGCTTAAAACTGTTAGCCAACAGCCATCATACCGAAGCAGCGAGCTCCTGTCCCCAATCTATGCTTTAACTCCTCTAAGAAGCTTAACGCCAGGCCTAGACTTAAAATCGCTAGCCCTGGAGCTCTCTGGCCACATTCTATACTCCTGTATAGATCTGATTGAGCAGAGGAGTGCAGAAGCAGAAGAAATATGGGTAAAAGTTACTTTCTCATTTTAACATGCTCAGCGTTCTCTTATGAAAGCTTTAGCGATTGGCCAGATTGGGGACACCTCCTCAATTATACTCTGCTGAGTAATCGGTCTCAAGCACTTCTCCTTACGATTTTATCTACGCTTCAACTTACGCCAGGTTAGTGGAATACTTCTTTTCTCTTTAATTACTGGCCCATTGCGCAAGCATAAGCTATTTTTAGTCCAAACATCCATGCTTCCTCACTACCTGCTTCCTCACCTCACCGCGACAAATTTGCGACAAATCATCAATATTGCTACGACATCCCTTTGCTAGGATAGGACAAGAAATTTGCCTGTTCATAGAACAGATCATCAATTTCACTATCATAACAATAAGGAATATCATCTCCCAATGCACAATCCATCACCTCATACTACAAACATTACTGCTGGTACTCACCATGCAAATTTTCAAGCCGGCCCCTCAGGTATTCTGCACGTCAGCAAACTTACTAAGAGCTATGGACTTCGCGCACAAGGGTAACTGCAACGGCCTTGAATGAGCTGGACCTGCAAGTGCAGCAGCGCGATTTTGTGAGCATTATGGGACCATCCGGCAGTGGAAAATCCACGCTGCTCAATCTACTAGCAGGGCTTGATAGGCCTTCTAGCGGCGAAATCTGGCTGAACGGACAGAATATGGCAACACTACGACCGGACCAGCTGGCGCTATTTCGTCGGCGCAACCTTGGCTTTGTTTTTCAAGATTTTAACTTGCTCGATACCCTCACACTGGCCGAGAATATAGCCCTACCACTGAGTTTAGATGGGCACAAAGACGCGACCATGCGCACACGGGTAAAGCAGATCATGAGCATGCTAGGTATAGAGCAGTTTATGGATCGCTTTCCCTACGAAGTTTCGGGAGGACAGCAACAACGTGCCGCCGTGGCGCGCGCAGTCATTCATTCCCCTCAACTTATCCTGGCAGATGAACCAACCGGCAATTTGGATTCGGCCTCGACCCACGCTCTGCTAGAAGTTTTCCAGCGCCTCAATAGTGAACTCGGGGCAACGCTTCTTGTCGTTACCCATGATCCCCTGACGGCTAGCTTTAGCAATCGCATTATCTTCATTAAGGATGGGCGCGTCTTTACGCACCTGGAGCGCCAGGGGCATGCCCGACAGCAATTCTTCTCCCATATTCTACAGATGCTCGCTCGCCTGGAGGGAAATCATGGAGTGGCATAGCCTCATCATAAAGAATATCCGGCGCAACCTTCGTCGCTACCTTGGGTACTTGCTTGCCAGCACTGTCGCGATCCTCTGCTTCTGTATGTTTATTATCTTTGCCGCTAATCCCGAAGTAGCTCATGGCAAGGCGCCATCTTCCGCACGCGTACTCTTCACGATCAGTCAAGGTATTATTGCAATTTTCGCCCTCTTCTTCATCTTCTACTTTCATGCAGCATTGATCCGGCTGCGCAATAAAGAGTTCGGGCTACTGCTTACGCTTGGTGTCACGCGCCGCCAGCTTGGTTTGATGATCTTTTATGAAAGCCTTTTTATCGGTGTACTGGCACTCGTAGCCGGCATTGGGCTTGGCATTCTTGCTTCTATTCCATTTACCCAGGCTGTTAGCGCCCTGTTAGAGTTGCCCAGGAGCATCTCTTTTAACTTGCAGCCTGCAGCTCTGCTCACCACTCTACTCCTCTTCGGCACAATCTTCTTGCTTGATGCGTTATTGATCTCCTTACGTGTGAGCTTACGCACGCCTCGCATGTTGCTATTAGGAGCACGCGAGCGGCAACGGCCTCCACGGGCGAGCTGGTGGAAAGTATTGTTTGGCCTGCTCAGTCTTGCAGCTGCCTACAGTATGGCAACTATGTTTAGCAATTTGCTTATATTCAATGCATTACCGATCATTGCTCTGACCATTATCGGTACCTACTTCCTGTTTAGCCAGATCTTCGTCATGCTATTGAACGCGCTACGCCGCCGCTCACTGGCAGGAATCAGGCTGCTAACAGTCTCACGCCTGGCTTATCGCATGAGCGACTACTCGCGCATGATCACGACGGTAACTACGCTCAGCGCTATAGTTCTGGTGGGCATGGCGAGCGTCTTTGGGGTACAGCAATCTATGGCCGCCAGTATGCTCAAATTAACGCCATTCTCGCTCGAATATATCAGCGGCCCTGGCCAGACTTTCCCATTGAGCGCTCAGCAGGTGCGCGCTACTTTGAGCAAGCATCATTTCACGCTGCAAGAGGAGCTTGCAACCCCTGTTCTCACGGGTCTGCTTACCCATCAGGCAAAGGAACTGCCTGTCACTGTGCTCTCACTCTCTCAATATCGCCACTTGCGCGGGTCGCTCTTACAGCTCTACCCTGCTTGGGGAGACAACCTGGATCAAGCATCCTCCCTGGCTAACGGGCAGGCTTACTTCTATGCGCCGCCCTACGTTTCCGACTTGTCCAGCGTTGTTGATGGCAAATATATTACATTAAAAACTGATAAGCTCCTGCAGTCCCTGACCATCGAGACTGGACATGCCATGGTCTTCAATATGGACTTGCCAGACTTGAGCAGCTTTCTCGTGGTCATCAACGACACTACCTACGCCCAGATGGATAAAGTTGTGGCTCCAAACCTGCACAAACAAATCTATAGTTTCGCAGTACAGGAGTGGCGGCAGATGCGTCCGGCCGTCGATGAACTACGCAGCTCACTCACAGGGCAGCAGCAAGCACAATTCAGCGAGATTTATACTCCCTATAACGCGAATATGCAGACTTTCTCGCTTACGCTCTTCGCTACTTTCTTTGTCAGTTTGCTCTTCTTTCTGGCCGTTGGCATCTCGCTTTACTTTAAGCTCTTTACTCAACAGGAAGAAGATCGCCGCCAGTTTCGCGCCCTGGAGCGCGTCGGTATCCAGCAGAAAGAAGGACAGAGCGTGCTCACCTTAGAGCTGCTACTGCTGTTCTTTATTCCGGTGCTTATTGCCATTATTCATGCCATCTTTGCCATGATCGATTTAGCTCACCAACTGGAATTGCAGGGCTGGGATGCTACGCCCATCTGGGGGGCCTTTGCTATTGTCTGCGCCTGCTACCTTGGCTGCATCGCGCTCTTCTTTCTGGCTGCACACATCAATTACTATCGTCAGCTCAAGGCCGCTGTGGCTCCAGGATAAAACCGGGGAGCGAAGCACATCTTCAGGGTGATAAAAAACCTCCTGGGGAGCAGATAAAGTATGCTTTTGTCTGCTCTCTCCAGAGGTTCTTATTATGCTATCGAAAATGGCCTCTCATCCTAGCCTTCAAAGAATTCTATGAGGGCCGGAGCAAGGATGTCATCAGCTGGACCATGGTCCTGGCCTGCCAGGCGACAATGTTGCCCATGAGGGAGAATGGCAGCCAGTTCTTGAGCGCTATGCTGCATGTAGGCGGGGCTGGCGCCACCATCCATGACAAGGGTCGGAATCTGAATTGATGACCATTTTCTAATCGACAATGGATTGCCGCGCACCGTGTCGCCCATAATAGCACCATCGTATAGCAACGTGTGCGCCACGGCCTCCGATCCTTGCCAGAAGGGGGCCTGGCGTATGCCAGCAATAGCTTCGGCAGGCATGCCAACTGCCTTGACCATAAAGTACTCAAGTGCATCGCCACGACGGCCAGCGGCTATCAGCTCGTTGAGATGCCCTACATAATCCTCTGGTATTGGTGGACGACTGTCATCTATGATGAATGGTGGTTCATACAATGCTAGTTTTGCAATCCTGCCAGCTGAAAGTTGGCGCGCTGCCTCTAGAGACAGAACTGCTCCTGAAGAATGTCCAAAGACGAAGGCTGAGCCACCCGCTTCGGTGATCAGAGCGTCAATGTCCTCAACCTCGCGCTCGACGGCATAAGGTTTGGTATCTCCACTGTCGCCACGGCCACGCCTATCGTAGGCAAATACTGTGAAGTGGGATGAAATAAGGCCGGTTGCGAACTGCTGCTCAGCCGCCCGGGTGGCGGTTGCCCCGGCTACCAGGATAAGCGCAGGGCCCTTCCCTGACCGATCAAACGCGATAGAGGTACCATCACTAGAAATAACTTTCTCCACAAGAAGCTCCCTTATTTTTTCTTCTCGCTAGCCTGATCCCAATATTATCTACTTCTATGATACTTCCCCAAACACTGCTACCCTCAGCAGGCTATCTATATTCTCATTCTTTTACGCACAACTCAACCTGGAAATGAAAGCGCTGATTCGAGCTCTCTCACCTCAATACTGCTATAAAGCCGTATCTTTATGCTCAGGTGGTCTTGTTAAGAGAAGGCATATAGAGACGAGAAAATGGAAGATAAACAGGCGGTTTGCTTGTTGGATAAGCAGCAGAGAGTCTAATAGGGACGTTTTATCCCCGGCCCGGCTATAGATACACAAAAGCAGGCAGGTTTGGAAGGAGGGTAAAGACAACAAGGAGGCTTGCAGGCGCACCTATTTATGGCTGCCTACATTATTTCCTGGTATTGCTTGTATTCCTCCTGGCAAAGATAAGAAGCACAGCACAAGGGTGCAATGAACCTTCTTCATTATTATCGCGGACAAAGACCAATCATAGCCCTTAGAATTCAAACTCCACAGTGACGCGCGGTAACTTGAATCCTGCAGTTTGATGGTAATAGAGCCGTATCGATTGGGCTACAATCTCATTATCGCGAGGCTGGCGAAACTTACCTCGTTGGGCTCCCCCACGTGCCAGCACCTGTATACGCCATGTACCATTCGTACGTTTGAGCCCTGCCGGGACGGCAGGTTGTAGAAGGGACGCCACACGAGGGGATTGCCGATTTATGATACGCAAGATCCCCGACCAGTGTTCATCGAGAACAGACGTGAATTGTTTAGCGAATTCATCGTGGCGAATATGCGATTTCTTCTGCTCCACGAGAGGCCTCCTTGTTTCTCTCAAGGGACTGGCATTGTCTCAAGTAATGCCTACGCCATTCATTATACCTCATCATCCGCTACGCCAGTCTATATCCCTCTGCATACAGCCACATTCAGATCTGAAGTATCCAGGCAAGGCTCACTTACCTGGATACCCACTATACCTGACTAAGCTTGCTGAGAAGCATTCTTGACAAAGCGCTCAAGCCAACGTAGCAGGCGCGTGTAGAAATCGCGAAGGTGCTCTCTTTCACGGAAGCCATGATCTTCCCGTGGATAGATCACGCACTCAACCGGGACATTGCGCTCACGCAAAGCACGATAAAATGCATAGGCCTGAGCTACCGGCACGGCGCGATCGGCGGCGCCATGAATAATCAGAGTTGGAGTTTTTACCCGACCAGCAAAGGCCAGGGGAGAGTTGCGCAGATAGGCCTCGGGCGCCTCTAAGGGATCAGCTTTAAGCAGGCGCATATCGGCATCGGCAATGTTGCTCTGAGCATGCATGTTAAGCCAATCGACAATGCCAGCCCCCACCAGAGCTGCCTTGAAACGATCGGTATGCGTAATAGTCCAGCCGCTCAAAAAGCCGCCATTACTCCAGCCGCCGATACTCGTACGTTCGGGATCAACCCATCCCTGCGCGATTACATAGTCAGCACCGTACAAAATATCCTGGTAATCTTTACCACCCATATCTCCTAAAACTGCATCGGCAAAAGCTACACCATGCCCCCAGCTTCCCCGCATATTTGGCTGCAAAACCGCATAGCCGGCCGAGGCAAGCATCTGCACATAGAGATTACAGCAGTCCTGACGGGCCCCGGAAGGTCCGCCGTGCACCTCGACAAAGAGCGGTGGCAGCTCACCTGGCCGGGTATGCAATGGCGGGGTAAAGATAGCATCGATGAGCCAACCATCGACGCTGGGATAGCGAATACGTCGGCTTTGTGAAAGGGCAAAGCTCTCTTCTGCCAGAGCATTCAAATGGGTCAGGCAGCGCCATTTAACATGTGCCTCCGACACCTGCTCCAATTCGCCAAGCCAGACCTCTGCCGGCTCCTGCGAGCTGGAATGAATAACGAGAAAGCGCCGCAGATCAGGGGTAGAGGCCATCAGCCTGGTGTATGGCACAATCACAAAGTCTTCTTCAAGAAGCGTAATTGCATTATTACCAAGATCAACAATCCCCACCTGGGAAGTCACGCCATACCAGCCGGCAAAAAGCAGGCGCTGATCATCCGGGAACCAGGCACACCAACCAGGGCTGCAGTCAAGGCCTGGCGTGACGTTGCGCGCCTCTCCACCATTAATAGCGATGACATAGATATCGCCGCCGCCCTGGCATGGATCGCTCCATTCGCCGGAAATATATGCGAGCTGCTGGCTATCAGGGGACCAGGCCAGGCCACTGGCTTGCCGCGTTAATTGCGTTAGCTGACGTACAGCACCGCCCGAGGCTGGCACAATACCTATCTGGCCACGATACCAATCGGTATCATCAGATCCTGTAGAATAATAGAGAGCGATATAACGTCCATCCGGCGACCAGGCATATTCCCAGATGGTAACTCCTTCTGGGGTGATTGGCACAGGCAAACCACCATCCGTATGCGTTGACCAGAGCCTGCGTGGCCGCGCTGGCGCAAGAACAATGGGATCTTTTGCAGGCTCTGGACCATCAAGAGAGATAAAGGCAATCTGGCTGCCATCCGGCGACCAGGCAGGATCGCTTACCCCATTTGGCATCTCACAGATACGCCTTGCCTGTTCCCTCTCCAGAGGACGAACGTAGAGTTGAGGCTTACCCGCCTGGCCATTCTCAGACTGCTCCACAGCCAGAAAAGCAAGTTTCTGGCCATCGGGAGACCAGCGCGGCTCCTGCTCGCTGTATTTACCACTAGCACACGGATAGGGCTTTGCATCTGCCTCGTCGCAGTTAAGCAGCCAGATATGTCCGCTCTTGACAGAATCAGCACCTGCATATGCCCAAACTACATAGGCCACATGCTGACCATCCGGGGAAATGACGGGATCAGTCGGCGTTAGCACGCTAAACAGGTTATCAGGAGTAACAGGCACCCTTGGGCTTGATACCGAAGAAAGCGAACTAGCTCTTTCACTCATATTTCTTAAATATCCCTTCCGCTTCTACTTTTCACCCCGCTTGCCTGTTATGGCAGCGAGGTGAAAAACAACACTGTAGCCAGATCTTCTAGCTATTCTTTCTACCAGCCCATTGTATGCCATCACCCAATTGGGGTACAACCAGACCAGCAATTATAAGCAATGCTTTTGCACACCTCTGGCGCAGGATTTGAGGTGAAGCATCCCATAGTTTGCTCCTTTCCTATATTTATTCTCAGTCGTCTTCACCTTCGAAGACTACAGTCTGAGCGCAGAAGGGTTGACATCACCTATGTCCATGATTGAATGGGTGAAGGTGCCGCAAAGGTTGGGGATCAACGGAAGGGCAGGATTCCCAATCGGTTGTATAGCTTCCAGCCTCAGCTAAAGCAGGTGCAGGCGCACCATCTCGGCGATAACTTCAGCGCGTCTACTCACTCCCAGCTTGCGATAAATGCTACTAACCTGGCTCTTAATCGTATTAAGGGAAACTGTTAACTCCTGTGCTATCTCTGCGTAGGTCATGCCGGTTACCAGCAGACGCAAGACCCGCTGCTCCTGACGAGATAGCGGCGAAAGCTGCATTTGCTTGACAGCATTTTGCGATAGAGGGGGCTGGACGAGGGAGGCCAGCTTAGTTGGCGTCTTTCGTTTCTGTGAGAGGTTTCTCTCTTCCTGTTCAAAGGCAGCCAGCAAGCGCAACAGCCAGGGCATAGATAGAGTGTACATACCGCCTGTAAGGGCCTCATTTCCTGCCATCCCTTGCAGCGCTTTGAGGGCCTGTTTCATGGGCCGGCCTCCATCTAAATACACACGTATAGAGCTCTCTGGTTCAGTCAGCGCAAACAGACGACTGGCGCACTGGAGCGCACGTTCTCTCTCGCCCGTAGAGAAGAAGGCCATTACAGAGAGGGCAAGGAAGCGCGTAGTGGTCTCGATATTTCCTGGCAGATCAAGATGTATCCTGAAGCGCTCCAGCGTCTCGGTCGCCTGAGTATACTGCCGCTGCGCCAGCAAGATCTGCACAAGCATCAACACATCCTCCTGATAGAAAGGGTTCCAGTTCTCTGCTGAGAATGTCGTCTGGGCAGCCCAGCCCGCTGCAAGGCTGAGGTCGCCCCGAGCCAGCCACACTTGCAGGCGGGTCTGATGAACCCAGTGAGCGTGACCTGCAAAGCCTTCGTGCGCAAAGAGTGCTTCCAATCTTCGTAATGCATTCTGGGAAGTATCCAGTTCCCCTTTTGCCAGCCCGAGCCTGGCCTGATAGACCTCCCCTATAATCATTAGTTCCGCATGTTGCCATTCCTGGGCCAACCAGAGCAAACGCTGCAGCCAGCCAGAAGCTTCCTCTAGCCGATTCCAGGCATAGGAAACGTTAAAGAGGGAATGATACAGATAGCCAGCCAGGGCAAGATGGCCACCAAGCTGCTCGATAAGCGCGAGTGCCTCCTCGCACTGCTGATGCACATTGCGCAATTGCCCGGCATGCTCATACGCCAGAACGAGGCGACACATTATTTGGAGCGTTGCCAGATGATCCCCAGACGAAATCACCAAATTGCGCGCCTCCAGCAGTCGCTGCACAAGAAAGGCTCCCTGACCCTCGTGCGTATAGGCCAGCCAGAAGGCAAAGGAAAGCGGGATCAGATTCCAGACGACCTCCTCATCGGGCGGCAGCGCCTCGACCTCCTGGGTAAGGGACCGCAAGCGTTCTGTATCGCCCTGCTTGTGAACATCTCTCACTTCCATTAAAGCAAACAACAAGCGTAGACGCCGCTTGATCAGGGCCACTTCGGTCTCCGGGAAGTCTGGCGTCGGAGCGCTGCGTACGAACCCTTGCAGGCGTGAAAGAAGTAGCATCACCTGGGCCACAGTGCTGATATATTGGCACTCGCTGCTATTTTGAACTGCGTTGAGGGAACGAAGAGCAGTATTGAGGGCCAGGCGTACATGTTGGCGTAGAATAACATCTGGCAGGGAGAGAACCCACTTGTGAATGATGCTAGCCTCCTCATGCAACCAGAAATGCGCTGCAGCTTGCTCCATCAAAGCTGCAGCATAGGCATAGTCTTGTGCGCTTAGCGCATGAGTAATGGCTTCTCGCCACTCGCCCGTCGCCTCATAAAAGCGTGCAGCCCTCATATGCAGGAGAGGAACTAATCCTGGCCGGAAGGCCTGTAAACGAGCTTGCAGCGCCTCACGAAAGAGATCATGATAGCGATACCACTGCCGATACTCATCCAGAGGCACAACAAAAAGATTGGCCCGTTCGATCTCCTCTAACATCTGTTGGCTGGTCTCTTGCCTCAAATCGGCAGTAATAGCCTGACAGAGGGCAGCGTTCATCTTACTTACCACACTGGTCTGTAATAGAAAATCCTGCAGCCCAGGCGGAAGTCGTGCCAGAATATCCTGCTGCACGTAGTCCAACAAATAGCGGTGAGAGCCTTTAAAATCTTTGAGAAAGGATAAGGTATCTTCGCGTTTGGAAAGGGCAAGGGCAGCCAGTTGCAATCCCGCAACCCAGCCTTCTGTCCTTTGATACAGAAGCGCTACCTCTTCTTCTGAGAGAGCTAAGCCCATAGAATGGTGCAAAAAGCGCAGCGCTTCTTCATGTGTAAAACGCAGATCCTGATCATGGATCTCAATCATTTGCCCCTGTACACGGAGCCGAGAGAGAGGGAACTCAGGATTTGTACGTGTAATAAGCACAAGATGCAGATTGGCAGGAAGCTGAGTAATGAAGGAGAGCGTTGAATCAATGATGGCCATGTCGGAGATCACATGATAGTCATCAAGAATCAGAATGATTTCTGCGGATTCTTCCCGGAGGTCCTGAAGAAGCGCTCTCACAACGGTTGAGGGAGAAAGAGATGTAGGCACCTGCAACATAGCAAGAGCAGTTCGTCCAAGAGCAGGCGAGCAGGTGCGCAGAGCAGCAATACACGCGGTCCAAAAACGGAGCGGATCATTATCCAATGCATCAAGGGAGAGCCAGGCAAAAGCCCGATTCCCCGTTGTCTCTCCGATGGTGGAATGACTCCTATGTTGCTGTGAGCAGTGAGCAACCCATGAGGAGAGCAGCGTGGTCTTGCCGCTTCCGGCAGAGGCAGAGACAAGTGTTAAGGGATGAGACCATACAGCCTCCAAATCACTGAACAAGCGCTCGCGAGGAACCAGATGCGTGAACAGGCGTGGGCGAGAAAGGTTGGATGAGAACAACACTCCTCCAGGCTCAGTCTGAGGAGAGATCTGGTCGTGCCCAATTTCCTCCTCAGAAGGAAAGGTTGCCAGCGCCAGAGCCGCCTCCTCCAAATGGTCGAATGTTACCTTGACTGAGGGTCCCAGATAGTGTTTGCGCGTGCACCGTGCCTTGGTGCAATAGGCATACCAGTAGCCTGCTCCTCGCACCCTAGCTTCTTTGAGAAGCGAGATGCGGCCTGCTTTCCCAACAAAGGCAAAGGCAGTATGCTCATCCAACCAGTCTCGCCATGCGGGTTCGTCTCCCCGATGGAAACAGCGCTCAAATAACCCACCTGTCGTAAGTTCATACTGCTGACGCACTTCGGACCAGGCGAGTACATGTAAAGATGGGCCTGGCATCGCTTTCTCCTAATGCTGTAGTGGAGTGTATCGACGATTTCCCAACGTCCATGAGTATAGCACAAAAGGTGGGAAAGTTGTTCTTATCCGGCAGTTTCGTCAAAGCTCAAAAATTCAGTAACAACCGTTTTTCGAGCACTTCCAGCCCATCAATCTCAAGCCTGATACGATTACTCAACCTGGCCCTGGTCAAGTAGATCTTGCACGTACTTGATTACCGGCTGCTTATCATAGCTCATATACAGGCCACCAGCCACACGTACTGGATCGCCAAAGAAAAAGCGTTCATAGAGTACCTGGCGCGCGCCAAAAGCGCTGCTGGTCACATCCCAGGCCAGCCGGAAAAGCCTGATGCGGTCGCGAGCATTGTGCCTGGCACTCTGCATATAGCGCTCAATCGCCGGCCCTTCTGGTCCTTCCACATCCGCCTCAGTTGGAATAGCCATCAAGCCGCTTGCCCCCAGCAGCTGCAGGATCTCGACCATGCGCGGATACATGCGCGGATAGAGGGAGCGCACAGCATCGAGAGGAGGACGGGCTGGAGTCATCAAACCAAATTCATTTGGCGCGCCATCGGCTTCGCTGGCACGCAGTAAGGCCTTCATGGTTTCTAGATTGATGATAATTTCGGCAATCTTTTCTTGTACATGCTGGAACTGGCCAATCTGAATACTCTCAGCAATTGAACAGGCAATGCCCAACAAGAGCTCCGTCTTGGCCACGCACTTGGCAGCGACCTGGTGCATCATATGTACAACAGCGCCGGTCTGGCCATAGACATTGTTACAGAGCTCATTGTTCCCATAGAGGAAAACCCGTTCCCAGGGCACCAGAACATCATCAAAGACCACAATTGCATCCAGCTCTTCAAAGCGACTCCCCAGCGGATGATCATAGCGGCTGCGTCCAAGATCAAAGCTCTCGCGACAGATAAACTTCAGCCCGGGCGTATTAGAGGGAATACTGAACGCGTAAGCATAGCGATTCGTATTGCTCTGTTCCTTGAGGACAGTGCTGGGAAATACAGTTATCTCCTCAGAGAAAGGAGCCAGTGTCGCTAGCATGCGACAACCACGAATGACCAGCCCGGCATCTGTCTCCTTGAGCACGCCAGCGGCAAGATAAGGATCTACCTGCTCACTTGCTCCCACACTACGATTGGCCTGTGGATTGATTAGCGTATGCGTCAGGCAAAGGTCGTTCTCGCGGATATATTCGTAATAGCGGCACACATTCTTGGCAAATTCTTGCCGATTAGCAGCGAAATAGCTACTTGCGGCGCTCAGCGCCATATAACTACTATTCAAATAATCAGGAGTACGACCCATCATCCCCCCACTATAGCGCGCCCAGGCCAGCATCATAGTGCTGCGGCGCTGCAAATCTTCACAGGTCTGGGGCTGCAGAAAACTCATCCCAACACGTTCATTGGTGGTTGGTGAAAGATAGGTTAGTATATCGCGCCATGCGGGATCATGCTGCATATCATATAAATGGGCCAGACTCTGAACCAGGTGATGGGTTGCTGGATGCGTCGTCACATCCTCAATACGTTCGCCACTGATCCAGACTTCTCCCTGACGCTCACGCAGATCACGGATATATTCGGCTCCTGTTCTAGCGGGCATGGCTCTTTCTCCTCTCCGGTTAACGG
Organism: Ktedonosporobacter rubrisoli; assembly: GCF_004208415.1. Classification (GTDB taxonomy): domain Bacteria; phylum Chloroflexota; class Ktedonobacteria; order Ktedonobacterales; family Ktedonobacteraceae; genus Ktedonosporobacter; species Ktedonosporobacter rubrisoli. The sequence continues at coordinate 4,041,529 of NZ_CP035758.1, forward strand.
CCACAATCTCTCTATTCCTCAGCTGCGAGCCTCTTGCGAAATACAATTCGCCTGTGTAGTAAACCTTTTCTGACATAGAGATTCAATTTTCACAGCTCAAGTGGCTTTAAGGTTAAAATATCTCATGGTCAGGTTACATGATCGGGACGATCTCGTAATAGCGGCGCACGAGGTGGGACAAAACCATCGCCCTGGACAGTTTCAACTAGCAGGGCTTCCTCAAACCAGCTTGTTGGGGCAAAATTCCCCCAGAAAGTCTGGCGGCGCGGGTCCTCCAGCGTCCAGCGAATTGGCTCTGCATCAAGATCAGCGGTGAGATAATCATTGGCATAGAGCTCGATACGATTGCCATCCGGGTCGCGCACATAGACAAAAAGAGCATTGGAGAGCCCATGGCGTCCGGGTCCACGCTCGATATGATCGTGGTAGCCGGCGGCGGCCAGGACATCACAGGCGCGCAGGACAGCAAGCGCATCGGGAAGCCAGAACCCGACATGATGCAGGCGTGGCCCCAGTCCATTCATAAGTGCGAGATCATGGACCGTATGCTTACGGGTCAACCAGGAAGCCCATAATTCCTCGCCAAGGGGCGTCTCTTTGACAGTATATTCGGTCGTGCGAAAACCAAGGGCGTCCCGATACCAGGTGGCAGCGGTGGCAACATCGGGAACCTGACAATTGAAGTGATCAAGGCGCATAACTTGCACTGATTTGTGGAGGTGATAAGCCTGAAGCATACGGGGAACCTGCGTCATCTCGGCGTAAAACTCCAAGGGGAGACCGCTGGGATCTTGCAGGCGAAGGGCGCAATCCTGGCCTCGTTCAGCGCCAGTAATCCAACGTTGAGGAAGTTTTTGCTGCTTTGCCAGCAAGGCTAAACGTTCAAGATCATCAGGAGAGGCAACCCGAAATGCGATATGGCTGGCACCGCTCTGTGCGCCCTTGCGCAAGACCAGGCTATGATGCTCGCGCTCCTCCAGACAACGCAGATACAGATGCTCATCATCGTGCTCTGTCTCAACAAATCCTAACAGGTCGACATAGAACTCACGCGCGCGCCCGAGATCGCGCACATAAAACTCAGCATGAGCGGCACGCAGCACATTAAATTCAGGCTGTGGCAGAGTACTTCGAAGCGTCATAGCTCATCTCCAGGAAAACTACCTGTGAACTAACGAGAGGGCGAAAGTACTTATATAGCATGGTTACTATATTTTAACATAATTACGCCCTTTTATCGTCCTTAGAGTTCTGGAGACCGCAATGTCCTCTTTCCCAAGGGAAAGCTAGAGCTCAAACAAGGAAGAATCTAAATCCCTCAATCAATTATACTTCATGTCCCCCCTTATATGTGATGAACCTGATAGGCAATCCCGTTCGGCTTTCACGAAAGCAGCTCGACAGCCCTAGCTTATTGTAAGCTCCCTGAAACCGCCTGCTTGCCAAGCGAGAACGCGCTCACCCATCAGGCATTGAGCCGAAGCATACATCAATTCAGCTCATAAGCAAAAGGGAAATGCCCATAAAAAGGCAGGCCCCTTCATAGCTTCGTCCGCGCGTCGTCAGAGATAGGTGATAGGATTGAGAGGCCCACCCACTGCATTGGCGACAGTAAATGCTTGCCAAACTCCGCGCAAAGAATCAGTGCAATTTTCCCTGGATCAGGGAGTAGCAAAGACTTCATAGTGCTGCACTTCTGGTTCCTGCTCCAACAAAAACTGCTTATCAAATGAATAATACTTGGCCTTAGTGATGCTCTCTCCAGCAAACGCCTTGATCGCTTCTTTCGACTCCCAGAGCGTAAGGAGCAGAAAGTGTGCCTGTTCGCCATCCAGGCGCCTTAAAATATAGACCCCTTGATTGCCAGGCGTCGCTTGATAATCAGGGATCGCCACGGTCTGCATCAAGTTCAGGTAGGCATCGGCTTGAGAGAGATCTGTTCTCCCATGCCAGATTCGAGCAATCATGTCTCCTCCTTTGCTTGTATATCCTTTCTTGCCCAAACGCGTAATGGTCAGAATACATTCTAGGAATTACATGTGATATACTACCTAAAAAAATGAGAATGGTCAAGAGGGAGGCAATAGCTCATGGAAGCACTATGCCTGGATGTGCTCAACAGCGACTGGCATGATTTTCGACACCCTGACGAGTACGAAGATCACCTTTTGCAAGAGGGATGGCTTGAGCAGCTCGCCATTCGTTGGGGCTTTCCTATCTCGCAGCCGCCGGACAAACATACACTTGCAGCATTTCAATCGCTCAGGACCATGATGCAACAAGCGCTACAAACGCTCTTTGAGGAACATAGGCTTTCAGAACAAACGCTGGCTGCACTCAACACTTACCTGGAGACCACTCCTCATATATTGCAACTAATCACGGAGGGTGAAGGCTATCAGCTACAGCGCTTGCCATTGGCGCGAGAGTGGAATGGAGTCTTAGGCGAGGTGGTCATCTCTTTCGCCACCTTGCTTGCGCAGAATCCTGCACGTATCAAACAGTGCGAGAATCCTGAGTGTCGCTGGATCTATTATGACGAGAGCGATAATCAAAGCCGACGCTGGTGCGAAGATGCCTGTGCAAATCTGATGCGTGTGCGTCGCTTTCGGGCCAAACAGCGTAAGCGGGCATAAGGTCATGGCCCAACATCTCCTGGCAAGATAAGGGTATCTTAAAGATCGATTGGTTGCGAAACACATTCACCGCCCAATCCGGCGCAAGAAGCTCTGCCCCTACATCCCAAAAGCGCTAAAAGTAGGGCCTGCTCAAGGCGCCAAGCTTACAAGTTGCATGGCAAGAAGGGCCAGGCTTAACCGCAATACTGTGTGTTGAGTATAGATTGCCCAACGCTAGATCTTCCTGGTCCTTCACGCAGTTTTATCGCTAAGTGGGTACAGGCAAGGATGTAGTATATAGGCGGTAAAAATTCGGCCTCTCTAGCTCTAGCCAGCGCAAAGGCAGCAACAAAACCTCAGGGAGAGGATGCATAAACGTCTGCACGCGCATTAGAGCTTCCATGGCTTGCTGCTCCTGTTCCAGATAAGCATGAATCATTGCCAGCCAGAAGAGCGCCTCAACCTGTTCTGGTTCCTGAGCAAGGGACTGTTCTAGAACCGCCAGAGCTTCTGCATAGCGTTTATGAAGGAGTAATGCTACTCCGCGACATAGCAAGGCTAGAGAATGCTGGCGATCATATTCGGCAAGCCTCTCTAGCTGCGCAGCGCACTCAGCCACGGGTCCCCGTTGGCACAAAATTGTCCATTGCTCCATCAGCCCGCTAGAGAGATCGGAGGGATTTAGCTTCCAGGCCTGGGCAAAATCGGCTCTTGCCTCCTCTAACTTTCCCTGTTCCAGATAGGCATGTCCGCGGCCAGCGTAGGCCTGGGCATTGTTTTCCTCTAGAGCCAGAGCGCGATTAAAGCTGGCTAGAGCTTGCTCAAGCTTGCCCAGGGAGCACAAGGCCATCCCGCGCATGACATAAGCCTGAGCATCCTGCGGATCTTCCTCGATGCTATAATCGAAGCTTCCCAGGCGATAGCCCTTCATGTTCCATTGCCAGTAAATCCGATTACGCAGCGTATAGAGATAGGGCAAATCTGGGTCGAGCAGCGCAGCATGGGCCACATCATTAAGCGCTCGCTCATAGGCCCCGAGGTGTAGATAGGCCATAGCCCGATGCACATAGAGCCATACATTTTCGGGCGTCAGACGCAGGGCGCGCGTAAAATCTTCGACTGCACGCTGATTCTGATGCACTATAGTCTGCGCTAAGCCGCGCAAAGCATGGCCATAGGCAACATCTTGTTCCAGCGTAAGCGCTTTACTGAAATCATCGTTGGCCTGGTCAGGCTCGCTTAAGGCTAGCGAGAGCAATCCCCGCCTACGATACATCTGCGCAATCAGGGAAACAGGTTTAGCCGGCAAATCAGCGACCATCGCTATCAGCGCATCAACTGCCTCTCGGGCACCTTGAAGGTCAGTCCCGACTTCAAAATAGCGGAGGAGTTGTTCGACACTGCTTTGCGTTCTTCCATCTATCCGCAGCAATGAAGCATCGCGGGCAAATTGATGTAGCATTGGAATCAAAACACTTCTCTGGTCGGCCTCAGTTCCCAGCATGATCACCTGCTCGATGGCCGAACAATATCCTACCGCGTCAGGCATACAGAGCAACTGATAGATATGGGCCAGAACCGCCTCTAGCCATGCGGCTGATCCCTTTTTTCCACTCGCCTCAAGTAGCTCAATCTCTCGCTGGTAATGCTGCGCCAGTTCGCGACTGGTCACTACTACAGCCTGGAAAGAGCGCTCAAGGAGGGACTGGCGGAGTACGCGCTGTACAGGATCACAATAGCGGTGCTTTCCATCAATTGTACGACACTCAATAAAGGGAAGCGAAAGCAGCCAGCGATAATAGGAAACATGATCCTGGGCCGACAGGCTGCGCAAGGCGTGAAGATCTGTATGCGCAAAAGGTCGCGAGAAAAGGGCTACCTTCCAGCCCAGATCATGATCACCAGCCACGCCCCGCATAAATTCTGGCAAAACATAAGTCAGAGCCTCGGTCTCTGGGCCAGAAACTTTCTTTAGCTTTTCTGGTGGGCAAGCTGCAAAGATTTTCAAGGCTAATGGCAAGCCACGCGAGATCCGCCAGAGCATAGCAATCTGCTCTGCCTCTGTAATTCCATATCTAGCAAGATAGTTGCCTGTTTCTTCCTCGTTCAATTCGGCTAAATCAAGATTATATCTACTCTGCCGTTCCTCCTCACTACCCGCTAGCGGATCACGGCTCGCCACAACCAGAACAATCTGCTTGCTCAGGGAAGTTTGTCGCAAAAGGCTGAAGAGCAGTTCCAGAGTCTCACTGGCTGCGACCTCCCATAGATCAAAGAAGAGAATTACACGGCAATCGGCTGCAGAACTCTTCTCCGCTTCAGGGCCTGCTATAAGCCAATTGAGATCGCTGACAAATGCCTGTACAAGCTCTGTCAGCGCTCGATCGCGGAACTTTTCCGTCGAGGCCCAGGCCTGGGGAAAGACATTAAACGCGCTTCTTGCCGCCTGGGCGACAGCTTCATATAATCTTCCAATCACCGGCCCGCTGGTAGCCTCCTGGCCCAGAAGTTGTTGCTGACGAAGATAGGCAGTACGCAAAAAGGCCTGCTCATCCAATCTTTGGTAAGAGGCGGCTTTATAGGACGTCAACGTATCCTCAAAAGCTGTCAGCGGCGCGCCCTGCAAGCGCAGTTGATGTGCACACTCTTCCATAATATGCGCTGGCGTCATCCAGCGCACCTCTACAAAGGCTGTGAAACAACGATAGGGCTGCTCAGTAGTAGAAACAAGCTCATGGAAACGGGCAAGTAGAGCTGACTTTCCTATGCCAGCTCTTCCCGAGATTGTGAACATCTGATAAGCTGGGATATCGGCAGCAAGGGCATGTTGAATAAAGCATTCCTGCTCATTTACGCGGCCAATAAAACTTTTCCCGGTTTCTTTAGAAGATCGGAGTCTCTGACTGACTGACGACATAATAGGCACCTCGCTTGCACTCATAACTTTTATCAGGAGTGGAACTGCCGGGCAAATGTCAGCAACCGCAAGTATAAAGCCACTATCCCCAATTTGAAGACCATCTTCCCGGACGATTATTGAGAGCACTTTCATGGTATGTACCCAGTCGCGCAGACTACGGCATCCGGATAAGTACCCCTTTGCCCATTAACAGCACGGAAAATGCACTATCTTCTCAACCTCAACAATAACCACCGATGCCCAACCTGTGCCCTTCTCCAGCAATCTCTAGATATACTGTACAATACAGTATATAAGCCACCAAGAAAGTATACTCTAAAAATATGAGGACAAGAAAGATGGAATGTTCATCAGAAGGCATCTGATGCGGGAGCAGAGAGTGCCTGCGCCAATTTGGCCGTCGAAGCTTCCGAGGCTAAGTGAACTTTGATGCGGTTCCTACCGCACAGCTTGCAGAGATTCCTGATGGGTCACATTTGCACAGGCTGCAACGTTGCCGGTCGCTGGCCTGACCGCTCTCTATGGGCTAGAAAGAGAGGCTATGCTGCTCAAGCGGAAAGTACTCATCACCGGGGCTTCGGGCGGCGTCGGTCATTTTGCCTGCCAACTGGCCTTGCAGGCAGGCGCTCAAGTGATTGCTCTGGTCCGGCATGCAGAGCGCGCAGCCAGCGTTCATGCCATGGGGGTGCATAAGGTGGTGGTAGGAGAGGATGTCGCACTGACGCGCTCGCTCGGCCCCTATCACCTCGTTATCGATACAGTCGGCGGAAACTCTTTACGTACTGCAGTGACGCTCCTCGAAACAGGTGGCGTCTGTGTGAATCTGGGAGCTGCGGGAGATCCAGAAATGACATTACAGAATCGATATAGCGCATTTAGCTCACCAGAGCATGAAAATGGATTAGTCATTCGTGACATCGAGCCCAGGTGCGTGGCAAAAGACTTGGAACGGTTGGCTCAGTTGGTAGCTTCGGATCAATTGCATCCACACATCGGTTTGGAGGCTGACTGGACCAAAGTCGCTGAAGTTGCCCAAAGCCTTCTAGACCGCCGGATCGCTGGAAAGGCGATCCTGCATATCTCCTGATGGGACGCTTCAGATTTGCAAATGCTGACATTAATAGACAATTCTATCCATCAGGCATGATCACCGAGGCAAGTTTAGGGAAGTCTTCGGCGCAAATGTAGAAGGTACGCTCTTTATCGTCAAAAAAGAAGGCACAAAAAAAGGAATGTGAGCCATTCACACTCCTTTTTCGTTTGCTCTAATTGAGACTGACGCTGTGTTGCGGAGGACTTATTCTACTAGCAACCCTCCTCTTGTTGCGCTCACCGACAAATTTCTGCGGAGCTGGTGACACATCATCACGTCGATATGAACCGCTGGCATCGGTATTGATACCAGGATAGTTAGGACCATAGTTGTAATGCCCTGTTTGGGCAGGAGACAACGGCCCACGCGCGAACAGAGGTGTTCCTGTGACTTTCGGCACAGTAAACTCAGGCTGCTGACCATTTAGATCATCCGGTACGCCATTCAGACCTCTTGCGAGCAACTCACCCTCACTCGTCGCGAGACGGACGAGATCACCTTTGACAACATCCTTAACATCACTATAGGGAACATATAAGGTCTTTACCAACAAACCACCACGCTCAACCAGCGCATAATGCGCGAGGCGAGCCTGCACTGTACCAAGCCACTGCCCCTCACTATCAACTACATCCTGACCTATTCTTAATCCGGTCCTGATATATTCCTTATCAGCAGCCAGATCAATGAAGCCTCCCTTCGGTGCTGCCATTGGATCTTCTAGTGCCCATCCAAGGATACCGACGAGTACGATAGGAGCTCCCACAACAGCAAGCCAGGGTGCATCAGGAAGAAACAACAATCCCACTATCACCATCAGAATGGCCGCACTCAAAATAAGAGGCCATATACTCGGATTGGGTAGATGGATATGATGTTCCTCCTCCTCACTCCCAGTTTCTTCGTGGTTGGTTGACAGAACATTTACCTCGTCTGTCGCTAGATTAGCACTTTGAAGAGAACTATCCATAAGCACTCGCTTTCCTCTGAGAATGTTATATGACCTGCGAGGACTAGTATTCCGAAATTAATTCGTCCTGTTATTAAGCATAGCACAACTCTCCTTGTTTGACCAGATCTTTCTCCGGCTGCTCCTTTCTCTACACACCCAGACAAGAGCGCGGGTGAGAAGCTTATCCTATGCCCCGCGCTGACAGCAATCCGATCTATCTGCTGAAGAAAGTCCTGGAGCAGTTTCTGCAGCACCTGGCTGTGCTGCTGCCCGCTAAGAAAGGCCATCAGCCAAATAGGGTCGTGGCACATGCCTGATCAAAAATACATCATAGTTTCGGGTCGAGCCTTACTACTATGCTAGCGACTGGCCCAGAGCATACCCCGTTTGGTGATCTCTAGCACCTCGGGCACATCAAAATCGCTGCGCACATGGCCAAGAGAGCTATAGAAAACGCGGCCTTTTCCCCATTGTTTCTTCCAGACCACAGGTACAACACTGCCAGCAATCCAGGGCGCATATTCTCCGCTAAAGGTTGTGGTCGCCAGCACCTCATTTCGCGGATCAACATGCATATAGTATTGCTCCGAGTGCATAAGAAAGTCCTGTATACCTTCGGTAATCGGATCATCGCGCCTGGCAATATTTACCTTATAATCAATGACATTCCCTGGATGGGCTACCCACTGACCTCCAACCATAAATTGATATTCGGGATTGTTGCGAAACGAATCTGCCATAGAACCATGCCAACCCGCTATACCAGTTCCATTCTTCACGGCGGTAAGCAGGCCTTTTTCCTGTTCGGCGGTAATTGTGCCCATCGTCCAGATAGGGACAATGAGATCCAGCGCCTGCATCTTTGTCTCATCTAGATAGGCATCTAGAGTTGTTGATATCTCTACATCGTAGCCTTGCTCACGCAAGAAGGGCGCAAAGAGCATGGCCCCTTTTTCTGGTTCATGGCCCGCCCATCCTCCCCACACGATCAATACTGACTTCATCGCTAATACTCCATTTCTAGCAAATATCCATGCATAGCCATGTTAGAACAGTAGCCCGGTTGGCCAACTTCCAATAAAAATAATAAGATATGCTGCTCATTGCAGAGCGCCTCTTACCTGAGCCCAGCGCTCGATGAGCGGCCGAAAAGAGCTGGGATCGAAAAGTTTGCGCACCCTTTGATTATGGTGCATATAAAACTCTTCGTAAAGCCAGAGATCATGGGCGCGTATCCAGCTATAGGCCTCGGCTGCACTATCTAGATCCTCCAGCGCTAAAGGGAAGGCTTCACGATAGGCTTGCAGAAACGTTCGGCAGAAAACAGGCGCGAACTTGCCCACGTAATGGAAAACACGCATAATTTCCCAGGCACGCGGAGCGACATATGCCTGATCCCAATCAATGATCGCACAAACCGCGCCATCTTTAAAGAAGATGTTACTTTCTTGATAATCGCCATGAATAACTTGCTGTTCTAGATGAGCCATAGTATTCTGCGCAGGCTGGGCAGAGATTAACCAGCGCCGCCGCTGCTCAAGCCGGCTAAGTGCTATCTCATCCACTTCATCTAAGCCAGCGCGTGCGGAAATCAGTTCCACCAGCACGTCTATCTGTCGCATCGTAGCCTCATGATCAACTGCAAGTGGGCGCGGCGGGACCTTATCATGTGCATAAGAAGCTAAAGCCCGATGTACCCAACCCAGGAAAGAGCCCATGGCGGCCATCTCCTTCACGCTTAGCTTGGTTCTAGCAATTTGCTGTCCTTCTGCAAAGGGGAATAAGGCATAATAGCGTCCCTGGCTTGCTAAAATAGTTCCGCCCTGCGCCAGAGGTAGAGGCCTGATCGCAGGCAAGCCAGAGGCCCAGACGTGAGCAATTAGCCTATGTTCAGCCTCAATGCGCCACAGCTTCTCCTGGCCATAGCGATATGCGCGCAAAGCATAACTCCCCTCAGCCGTACTTAGTAGCAACGTTTGATGAATCGTACCGGTATCGGGCACACGCGTCTCAAGGATGGGAGACAATTTCCAGGCACACTCTAGCTTACGAAGATCTTGCATCAGTTCGTTAGCTCCTTTCAAGCTCTATGATTGTAGAAGCTTTCTTAATTAGAAGCGGCAATAGCACATTGAGCAGGCCTTTGTATGACCTGCTCAATTCTAGCTCAGCTGGATACTCTGTGCCTAGATCTGCTCCAATTCTTTACTAATATTCTTTAGTAGGAGTCCTTCCTCATAGATACGCCTGATTATATCCTCAATCTCAGGCTCCTGAAAGGTTACATCGCGCAATTGATAATGCTCTCCCAGCCAGGAGATCAACATGTGAGCCGGCATGGATTCACGGCCAAAGCCCAGCCAGATGCGCGGCCCCTCGCTCCGAATCAGCCTTACGCCTTCCGGCAAGTGTTCCACACCGATAATGCTAGCTGCTTCGGAATCAGTTGTATCCAGCACAGCAATCAGGACGCGCTCACCTCCGAAACGCTCCCGAATGTTGGCCACCGTACCATCATAGAGCTTGCGCCCATGATCTATGATCAGCATACGCTCACACAATGCCTCCACATCATCCATATCATGTGTCGTAATCAATATAGTCGTTCCGCGCTCTTTGTTAATGGCACGCAAAAACTCACGAATACGCGCCTTAGCCACCACATCAAGGCCGATAGTTGGCTCATCAAGATAGAGCAATTCGGGATCATGGAGTAAAGCCGCGGCAAGGTCACCACGCATCCTTTGCCCTAACGAGAGCTGGCGCACAGGCGTATGGATAAATTCGTCGAGCTCCAGCATCTTGCGTAAATGGACAAGATTCGTTTTATAGCGCTCCTCGGGGACGCGGTAGAGATAGCGCAACAAATGGAGCGAGTCGATGAGCGGAAGATCCCACCACAGCTGCGAGCGCTGCCCAAAAACCACGCCTATACGAGCCGCTAAATCTCGGCGCTGCCGGAAAGGAACCAGCCCGGCAACCCGTATAGCGCCAGATGTAGGCACTAAAATTCCCGTCATCATCTTGATACTCGTACTCTTACCCGCTCCGTTCGGCCCAATCAAACCCACCATCTCGCCCGCAGCTACCTTCAGCGAGAGATCCTGCACAGCTTGCACCTCCCGCAGTTCCGGCTTTATCACACTGAGCAGGCCACCCAACGCGCCAGTTCGCTTGACACCAATGCGAAAAGACTTATTCAATCCTTCTACATCGATCATCTGTGGCATCATTAGACCTCCTTCTAAATTATTTTTATTCATCGTCATACCAATCTAACTTCCTGTACTTTGATAGCTATGTACGCCCCAATACCAGCACACACAGGCGATAGCAGCTATTGCCAGAGCAGCCAATGGAGCCATAAAAGCTATCTCTGCAGGCAAGCCGAAGGGCAAGGGACGCCCAAGAATGTAGCAGGCAGGAACATAGCTACCAAAGGCAAGCGGTATTACAAAAAGAAAAATGCCCTGGAAGGCCCGATTATAGATCACAAGCGGATAACTGAGCATCTCACGCCCGCCATAATACAGGCTATTTGTCAGCTCAGTTGTTTCTACCGTCCAGAAGCACAGAGTAGCACCAAGCAATAATATGGAGACAAAGACAATAGTCCCGCTTATAATGCCAAGAGGAAGCACTATAAGCTTTGCCAGTGTCCAATGCAAATTAGGCAGCCAATGGAGTGCCAGCCCAAAACAGATGCAGCCCTGAGTCAGGCGCCCCAGGCGGCGTAAACGAAAATCGCTACCAACTACTTGCGTCAATGCTCCGACCGGCCGGAGCAGTACGCGGTCAAACTCGCCACGCCGGATCATCTCCGGGAAACTATCAATACCAGCACCTACTAGCTCAGCCAGCCCAAAGCTAATCGAGACGATAGCCGTTAGCAAGGCCACTTCGCCTAACTTCCAGCCGAGCAGCGAAGGAAATGCCGCGAAGTAGAGCAAAAGAGCGCTAAACTCCAAAATTGTTACACCGAGATAAGTCACAACATCAAGCAGCACGTTCACTTTATATTGCAGCTGTGCGCGTATCTGCATGCCGACCAGACGTCGATATAACCTTACATCATTTAGAACTACCTGAAACATGGATCTCATTACCCTCCTTGAGATACAACACGGCGCGTAGCCACACTCACAAGCAAGCGTAAGAGCAGCACCAGAGCAATCACCCAGAACAACTGACGAGCCAGCGCAAAATACAACTCGCTACCGCTTAGTTTACCTAGCAATACCTGCACTGGCAGATTAAGCAGGCCACTAAAGGGCAACCATTCTACGATACCCCGCAACCAGAGCGGCAGGAGGGGAATCGGCACATAAGATCCGGCAAAAAAGAGTCCTACAACCTCTGCCATAGTACCCACGGCGCGCGCTTCAATGAGCCAGAAGGCACCTATGTTATAGAGCATGCGATAGGCAATGCCTAATAGAGCACCCAGAGGTAGAGCCAGGCCATAAGCCAGCCAGGAAAATAGTTCCCCCGGCACGCCAATGCCAAAGAGCAACATACCGGCAATATAGATGGGTATACAGCGACAGAGCAGATAGTATAAACTGCGTCCCACTTCACGGCTAAACCAGTACCAGCAGAAGTCACAGGGCTTACTCAGATCCGATACGACTTCGCCTGTTCGAATAGTCAACATCAGGTCCCGCCAACCGAACGGCAAGATCACCATGATCATAGACTGGACTAACCATGAATAGCGCAACGTATCATGCACATCATAGCCAGCCACGAGAGGACGAGCCTGATACAGGCCGATATACACGAAACTAAAGACGACGCCAAAGAAGATGTTAGTAATCAAACCGGCAAGATTGGCCCAACGGTAGATCAACTGCCGTCTAAAGGCCGTACGTGCCACTTCAACATAAAAAAGCAGCATGGGATTACTCCTGAAACAATACATGGAGACAGTACAAGAAACACAAGCCACATTTGAATAAAGGGTTGGTTTCTTTAACAAGGTTTGGCGCTCACATAATTACGCAGGGCAGCATAAAGCTACCTCTGGCGGTTTGCATAATTACGCACAGCGCGAGAGGCAAAAGTTGATGAGAGTACTTGATACTTGAAGTCTAAATAGTGTAACACTACCTGGCCCACCTCGTCAATAGCCTGATATCTGCTTATCCGCTACTTCCAGGTGAGACCGAGAAGCATTTTTCTACTTTATTAGCTGACAAGATAGCCCACGCCATCTGAAGAAGCACTACTGCTCAGAATCGCTCTCCTTCGGCAAAGAAAGCTGGTTCGTCCCATTGGCATGTGACGTATTTGGCATAGATGGATGTTCGCCCGCATGGGCGCGCTCCAGAGGCAATTGCTGATGGTGATAGAGACGATTAGAAAGCAGGGCATGGTTCGCCGACATCGATACCTGCATTGACTCAATCACCCTTTCAAGCTGCTCAATGCTAGCAAATATATCCTGCAAATTGTGAATAGATCCGCCGTAGGACGGGGCTATTCTATGCGTGAGATCATCGCGCAAGTTGCGGAACTGCGTCAGGAAATAACTCTCCAGGTCTTTGAACGCGGCCTGCATAGCTTCATTCAGCGAGAAGAGGCGCTCACTCAGAGCCTTATCAATAGCGCCTGACAGATCTTCCCAGGGGATCTCAGCTTGCACCTCTATAGCCTCTAATTCAGGAGCGGCCAGGGCTACATGTTGGTTTGCTGAAGCTTCCGCCTGGTGCGCAAGAGCTTGCTGGCTCATGAGCTCCTCAAGGGCCGCTTGCTGAACAGAAAGTGCCCGCTCAATAATAGCTTCAAACTGCTGCTGAGTCGCTTGCTGGGACTGCTCTAATTTCCCTTCTACTGTCTGCGCAATTTGTTCATGCTGAGCATCGAGCCGCTGACCTATAGAATCCCGAAGTCGGCTTTGCTGGTCAGCCAGCCTCTGAGGAAAGCTTCGCATCAAATCCTGCTGGAGAGTCGTAAGGCGTTGCTCGAACTCATGTCTTAGCGTCTGCAAACGCTGATCAAATACACGCTCTAAATCCCGGCGCAGTATAGATAATTTCTGATCAAGAATAGAATTAAAGGATTGAAGCTCATCCTGAGTAAATGCCATCGGCCAATACCCCTCTTCCTGCTTTATCTCCCGTTGAATATGTGTAACAGGTACCAGTATATGAGGCCTCGTGCAGAAGTGTCAACGTCGCTACTTTCACTATGCCCAAGTTGGCTACCATTGCCTGAGAATTTGTGGTATGAAGCAGGTGCCAAAAATGCGGTAGTTATAGCTCTTGCCAGAAAGTCAGTTGGCTGGATGCCAAGAAGAGCTATCCCGACCGGGCCTTCCAGATTGTAAGGAGCCATCGGCATACACTAACAGGCTGATTTTAGCCTCACGCCCTCGATCTTAGCCTACGCAGGCAGGCAAACGCCATAGGGAGAAAAACTAGCAGATTCGCTCAGAGGCGGCTTGTTATGAGCGTTTGGAGGGTAATTGCTCCATCGTTTACCCTCCAGACAAAGAACTCTGCCGTAGGAGCGCAAGCCACAAGCAGCTATCCGGCACAAGTAGATCCGAGACGAGATAGCATAGAACCCTGAACAGTAATCTTGGCAGAGAAATACTGCAGGATGTACTGCCTCCAGGCCTGGCGCTCCAGTCGAAAGCACATTACGCCCTGAGCGGGTATTCCAGCAGACGGCGTAACGTTCGCTGTCTGATACGATACGACTGCCGTTTGCCCATGTGAGGCAAGGATACAGCCTCTAGAAGACCAAGGGCAATCCAACGCCGTACAGTGGTAGTATCCACGCGCAAGCGTTGGGCAACTTCGCGTACAGTCAATAAATTGTCATCTGCCGAGGCTGGCATGCTCAGCGATGTTCCTACCTGATCCCCAGTGACTTCTGGCTGATCAGTAAGAGAATTGCTAGACATATCTTTCTCCTATATTCGTAAAAAGCATGTACATTGAGGAATTCCATACATGACACGCAACTATCCATTTCAAAACAAGGTTCTTACTTTATATAACGCATGAGGATAAGTAATAGTTGCAGATATACTAAGGGGATTTAAAGCAAATTCCTGCTAGCCGCTATCTTGTATACTAATCTGTCCACTGCTGTTTCTCGACATATCACAAACACTCCACATGCATTCCTATCTAGTGTGGAGAAAAGTGCATGGAACTCAGTATCATACAGATATACGATTTTCTGACTCTGAAGTTTAAGGCCCGCTTGATGAACAAACCCATTAAGGTCTCTCATCAAGCCTGCGGAGACACTTTTGTGATGTTGTAGCAGAGAGGGCTAACGAAACTGAAGCAAGCGCTAAATAAAATTGGAGCAATTCAGGCACAATGCTGCATTGTCTGCTGAACACAGAGCGCTCTTGTCCTCGACAACAACGCCCTGTGCATGAACAAACCTGTCTACTCTCCTCCTGGCCAAAAATGGCTAGCCAATCGGCCTTGAGGAAGAAAAATAAAGGCTAGTATCTCTAGAGGTTACCAGAGAAAGGCACTTAAGCGCAAAATTCCTCAGCCGCCGCGAGCAAAATGTTAGCACAGCTCTGCACCTGCTCCAGGTCTGACCACTCTACGACGGCATGTGCGCCGGCGCCACCAGGACCAAAAACAACAGTTGGGATACCAGCTGCTGACAGAATGGCCGAATCCATCCACGGCGTCGAGCCACCGATCTCAGGTTGCTTCCCAAGCAAGGCCTGGGTCTGGCGTTTGAGAATTTGCACAATCGTCTCGTTCTCGTCCACCTCAAATGCCTGGCGGACGAGAGAGGTCTTTAAGCTCGCCTTAAAACTTGCATCGCTAGCTCGAATCTGCTCCAACACTGAGCGAATTTCTTTTTCCACCTGCTCAGGTGTCTCGCCGGGAACAGTTCTGCGCTCCACCTGTAAGGTACAGCTGGCCGGATAACTCGATAATTCCTGGCCGCCTTCTATTAAAGATGCATGGAGTGAGCCGCTCCCAAGCATATGGTGTGCCGAGGCAGAGAGAAGAGTTTTATTCAACTTATCCAGGCCAACAAGGACATGCCCCATCTTTATGATTGCATCGAGCCCTAGGTCAGGTTTGGAGCCATGGGCAGCCACACCTTGCGTAGTAATTTCCAACCAGATAAAGCCCTTGTGGGCTACGCAGAGTTGAAGCTCGGTTGGCTCAGTCACGATAGCTGCGTCGGCATGCCAGCGTTTCACTACCGATTGGGTGCCAATACTTGCATATTCCTCATCAGCCACCGCTGTCAGAATTACGTCACCACGCAATTGGCGTTTTTTCGCCTCCGCAGCCGCCAGCATGATGGCAGCCAGCCCCCCTTTCATATCAAAGGCGCCTCGCCCATACAAACGCTTCCCTTGCACAACTGGATCATGCGGGCGCTCCATACCCGCCACCCCTACCGTATCCATGTGTGCATTGAGCATCAAAGAGCGACCACCACCAGAGCCGCGCGCCATACCAATTACGCTGGGGCGCCCAGGCTGAGGCTCATCTATCTCAACCTCCAGGCCTTGCTTCTCCAGCCAATCGGCAACAAAACTGGCAATTTCACGCTCACCTGCAGCACCTGGAACCAGATCAGGATTAATAGAGTCGATAGCAACCAACTGCTGCAATAACGCGGTGACATCTTCCACAGAAGTTCTCCTTCGACGATACTACTCTGCTCATCTAAACAGAGGCCACATTATTTATCCCGCCGAGTGACATGTGACATGTGATATATCACATATCAATTATGGTATACTACACTACACAAAGAAGTCAAGGGAAGCAAGTAGCTTCTTTTTCATCTTCACTATTTTGTTAAGGCGAGAGGTATTACATGCCAATACCAGAACATGTAGAAAAATTCAGGAGACCCCTGGCTCGCGAGGAAGTCTATACCACGCTTCAGAAGTGGATTGTTGAGGGAATTTACCACCCTGGCGAGACGATGCGCGACAAAGATCTGGCAGAAGCTCTGGGAGTCAGCCGCACTCCAGTCAGGGAGGCCTTACGACGCCTGGAAGACGAAGGCTTTGTTCAGACATCCGCCAATCGCTGGACGCGCGTTGCCTCCATAGATCTTACAGAGGCCGATCACCTCTATCCTATCATCTGGTCTCTAGAGATATTGGCCCTTAACCTGGCCCAGGACCGCATAGGCAGCGCCGATTTGCAGGCAATGGAGCAAGCAAATGCCCGGCTCCTGGAAGCCATCAAATGCAATAATGCCATCCAGGCCTCCGGCGCAGATCATGATTTCCATCAAATATTCATTGAGCAGGCGGCCAATCCCGAATTGAGACGCTTGCTTCAGAGATTAAAAGTGAAGTTGCGCTGGCTAGAGATTGCATATTTCACGCATATCAATGGAGCCTCAAACTCTATAAACGAACATGTCGCACTACTAAAAGCGCTAAGGGCTCATGATGTCGCTGCCGCCACGCAGGCAGTAAAAACTAACTGGGAAGGGAGTCTAAAACGCCTTAAGGTTCGCCACGCTAACACGGAACATAAAGAATAGCTCATCACCTGCCATCGCTACAAAAAAATATACGCAATAGTTCACCATATGCACATAAAACTTGTTGCTGCCTAACGAAATAGCCACACAGCTCAGCTCAAGGTAGAGCATACAGGCTCCTGGTTTTGTCAATTTTACAGCTATGCTTCTGAATATATTCAGATCACACCTAGAGAAGTCAGCATAGAAAGACTATAATAATATAGTGAAGTGGCTGCTTGTATGCTGAATATCCTGATGGAATAAGCAAAGATAAGCTGAAATAGAACAATTCAAAACAATCTGTGGTTAAGGCTCATGTTCTTCACATCGGCAAGAAGGGTTAGAGCGTTCCCTTGCAAAACGCTTCCCGTGGAGGGGAAAATTGTAGAGAAAGAGAGGACGGTACAATCCCATTCTCACATTGAGGGGGTTTCCCGCACAAAGCTATGAATGAATCAATTGATAAGCAAAGTCCCGTTCCTATATATTATCAGATCATGATGCAGATTCGCACCAAAATTGATGAAGGTGAGTATAAAGCCGATTGCGCACTTCCACCCGAAAGGGAATTAGTGGAAACCTATAAGGTTAGCCGAATGACGGTCAGGCAGGCTCTGGCCGAACTGGTCAATGAAGGTATTCTGATTCGACGCAAGGGGGTGGGAACCTTCGTTGCACCACCCAAGTTTGAGCAAGCTCTGAGCGGCCTCACAAGCTTCACTGAAGACATGGCGCAACGCGGCATGAAGGCGGGAGCACATATTATTTCCTTTGCTGAAACAAAACCAGATTCGGCAGTCCGTAAGGCGTTGGGGTTAGAGCCCCAGGAGAATATATTTGAGTGCGTCAGGTTACGCCTGGCGGACGAAGAGCCGATGGCCCTGGAGAGAACTTCCCTTGTTGCTGCTATGTGCCCAGGACTAAGCCGAGAAGATCTGGAAAATCGCTCACTCTATACTCTGCTAGCTGAACGTTGGGGCATCCGCTTAGATCATGCCAGTCAGAGCCTGGAGCCCATGTTAGCTACTTCTTACGAGGCAGCATTACTGCATGTCGCTACGGGTTCCCCATTACTTCTTATGTACCGCATCACCTATGATCAGGATGGACGCGCGTTCGAGTACGTCAAATCCTTCTATCGCGGAGATCGCTATAAATTTATTACTGAACTTTATCGTAAAGCAGGAAGATAGTGCTTCTATGCACATTCCCTCTCCAGAGACGAAACAGCCTGATTTTCTCTCTTTAAGATCTAGTAATTTTTTGCCCAAGCTCTAACGCTAATCCCCTGGCGAAGGACGGCGGATGCAGAGAGATTTTACGAGGCATCATAACTGCATCTCGCCGTTTTCGGGCAAAGATCCTAGCTTTTTATTCGTCGCCCAATCTCTCTATCAACGCCACAGTTACTACTTTTTCAACGTGCTCTCCAGCGGTCAATAGCGGTTAGCAGCCTGTTCCTATGCTTTGCCAGCAAGCCAATTTAGCGCCCTAACAGTTATAGATATCTAGACATCTTGACAGATCGCGAAAGAAAATGTATAGTTCAATCATGGTTGGCTATTTCTCTACATACGAAGATAACCTTTATAATGTGTTGCTCAAAAGGCCATTTGCTGCATAGTGAGCAGCCTTTTGCAGAACCACAATCTCTTTGCAGCCAACACATTATCTATCTTTTTATAGTATTGACCTGCTTTGCTCGGTCCCAGATTTCAGTACAGCAGCGTGCTGAGACTATAGAAAGGGGGCAAAAAGACAGATAGTGTTAAGGCAGACTTCATATACCTGCCAGTTGATACCAACAGCATTCATCTCCAGTCTGTCGAGCAAGCCTTAAACACATCGGGCATACTCTTTGCTAACTCTTTACGATGATTAGGAACACAACAGCAGCATAGATAGCGTGTTTCTAGCATCAGGTTTTCATGTCGGTCAGGAAGCCGGACACTGTGCCTGGGCTATATGCCGGGTTGTATAGCCACGAGCAGGTGCGATTCCTTTTGTAAGTTTCTCGCCATATATGAGAAAGCTTATAAAAGACAACGTAGGAAATGGAGCAAAAACATGGCCGTTGTTCATATGCGTATAGATAACCGCTTAATTCACGGGCAAGTCACCACTACCTGGGTAGGAAACATCGGGGCTGACTATCTCGTTGTCACCAATGACAAGGTTGCCAATGATCCAGTGCAGAAAATGCTTTTACCGCAGGCTGCGCGTGGAGTCCCAACCAAAGTTCTCTCAATCAAAGATACTTTGAACTTCGTTAAAAGTGCTGAGGCGCAAAAAGGCAAAGTCATGATTGTCGCCAAACTACCCACCGATGCCTTGACCTTGCTCGAAGATGGACTTCAGCCAGCCGAAATCAATGTCGGCAACCAGGCCCCGGTTCCAGGAACCAAATTTAAAATGGTCACCCATTCTATCGCAGTTACTGCGGCAGATGCAGAGGTTTATCGCGCAATTGCGGCCAAGGGTTACACTTTGACTTGTAAGATGATGCCTTCTGACCGTCCCACAGACTTCCTGGAAGCCTTAAAGAAAAACAAGCTTTAAGGGAGCTTCTCAATATGCTAAAAGACGATAGAGATCGTATACTCATCGGCTGGGCATCGGCAGAGATCACTCCAGATGTTCCATGCAGGATGGGCGGGTATGCCGCGCGCTCCGAACCTGCAGACGCTATTTATGATCCTCTTTACGCTCATGCCATTGCCTTTGGCACACAATCTCAGCCTTTTGTGGTGATCATCTGTGATCTGCTCTCAGTTGATGGACAACTGGTTGAGGTGGTACGTTCGCAGCTTCGGACCACTTACCCAGGCCTTACTTTATGGCTTGGAGCAACCCATACACATTCAGGCCCGGCAGTCCATTCCATTCCAGGGCTGCCCGAAGAACCTGTCCCCCAGAATCTTGAGCACATCATCGAAGGTGCAGCCGAAGCAGCCACGGAAGCCATCAAGCGCATGCGTCCTATGCTTGCAACATGGGTGAGTGGCGCAACGTCTGGGATTGTCACCAACCGAGACCATCCACACAGTGGAGAAAACACCGATCTCGATCTACTCTGCTTTTATAATGTGGCCAGCCGGGATGCGCTTGAGCGTGGACTAATAGATGGGAACCTGTCCAGCAAACCAGAAGCCATCGTTGCCAGTTTCCCTTGTCATCCTACCGTATTGAGCGCCGAAAACACAAAGATCTCTGCCGACTTGCCCGGCGCATTTCGCCGGCATTTACGGAACCAGCTTGGTGGAGAATGCTGGATCATGCACACCACAGGTGCGGCAGGAGACATGAGCACGCGCCATACAAGGCAAGGGCAAGGCATACCAGAGCTTGAGCGCCTGGGAAATTTGCTGGCTCAGCGCGCCTACCAGTTGATACCTCAAGCTCGCCTTCTTACTCTTGGCCCCCCACTTACTAAGCAGGGCAGCATAAAACTACAAGCAAAGGAACCACCAGATCTCAATCATCTCAGCAGGCAGGAGCAAACGCTTCAAGCGCAACTAACAAGCGAACTTCAGCAGGGCAATGTAGCCCAGGCCAGGACTATACAAACTACGCTTCAAGGTCTTCAGCTCATCAGAGAGCGCGCGCTTGCCGCTGATGAGGTAGAGCTGAATGCAGAGATTGCTGTAGCCTCGCTGGGAGAGCTAAAGCTCGCCGCTATTCCTGGAGAGCTTTACAACAGCCTGGGTATAAAAATCAAGCAGGCTGCGCAGCACCCCGTATTGCTCTACGGCTATACCAACGGCTATCTTGGCTATTTTCCCTCACAGGAGGCCTACACCGAAATGGATTATGAGGTGCTCATGAGTCCTTTCGCTCAAGGTACAGCCGAGAGCCTGACCGAGGCAGTATACACAATGTTTGCGCAATAGAATATTTTTCCTGAGGGTATTCTCAAGCCAATCATCTGGATAGGCAAGGAGGAAAGGGGGAGCGACAGAACATACCTATCGCCCTTCCACGATCCTCTTTGGGGATACTGAAATAGAAAAGGATGCTGACATTATGCCGGAAAATCAAAAAATGGGCATGGAGCTATTTAGGCAGGAGTCCGCTAAAAGAGTAGACAGAATGATCCAGACGCAGAGCGCGGCAATTCGCCAGGCCGCTCGTATCTTTGCTGATTGCCTTGAAAACAACGGAGTTATTCAAACCTTCGGCACAGGTCACTCGCGCGCATTCGCCATGGAGCTGGCTGATCGGGCCGGTGGACTTGTTCCCGTCAATAAAATGGATTTAGAACATTTAGCACTCCATGCGAACTGGCCTCTTGAGAAGGTGATGAGCCCCGAGATTGAACGAGATCTCGAAGCTGGTAAAGCCTTGCTCTCTTGCTATCAAATCGAGCCCCAAGACACTTTCCTCATATCCTCGAACTCGGGCGTCAATAAAGCAGTTATTGAGTGTGCCCAACAGATCAAGGAGAGAGGGCATACACTTGTGGCTGTTACTTCGCTTGAGCATACAAAGCAAGTGGATTCGCGACATCCATCCGGCAAGAAGCTCTACGAATTAGCTGATATTGTCATCGACAACTGTGGACCATTTGGCGATGCCCTGCTAACGTTGCCAGGCGGGATACAGGCCTGTTCGACTTCCTCGATCACAGGCGCGCTTATTGCGCAAATGCTGACAGCAGAAATAATTGGTTTGCTTCTTGACAAGGGGATAGTTCCACCCGTCCTTATTTCCAATAATGTTCCTGGCGGCATTGAACACGATGAGAAATTGTTCCAGCAGTATGCTGGGAGAGTACAACTACACTAGAGTGAGAGAAACGAGAAATATACATGGACCTGGGGATACAAAGCATACATTCTCAAGCACTGCAAGTGCTAGTAGCGGGGAAGCTCTACACACCCGATGAGATTGCCGGTCCCGTAGCCATAGTGCTTGAGGGATCAAAAATACGGGCCATCTGGCGCGATACAAATGCAGCAGAGGCCAGGCAACGTGTAGAGCATCTTTTCCCTGGCCTGGCAGTGGATGTGACAGATCTAGGCACCTGGCGTCTAGCCCCAGGCTATATTGACCTCCACATCCATGGGTTTCGCGGGCATGATATCACTACCGGCCCGGCCGAAGATACAGAGGCTGTTGCCCGCGATCTTCCATGCACGGGCGTGACCTCGTTTTTCCCGACCATTGCGACAACCGGGCGTACTGAGACGGTGGAACAAGTCAAAAATATCGCCACGCTGGCCGAGAAGCGGCCAAACGCTTCCTCAGAAATACTTGGCATTCGCTTGGAAGGCCCCTTTATCAGCTATGATAAAAAAGGTGCACAGTATGGCCCAGCGATCCGCAAGCCAGATCCCGCCGAGATGAGGCAGCTTGCAGAGATCGGCAACGGCTGGATACGCTTCGTTGATTATGCTCCCGAAGAGGATGATAAAAGCCAGCTCCTTGCCTCGCTCGTCGAACTTGATATCTACCCTTGCATAGGCCATACATCGGCTACCTATGAACAGGCTGTTCAGGCTATCGATGGAGGAGCCCGCCACTCGACGCATCTGTTTAATGCGATGCCTACGCTCAACCATCGCGCTCCGGGAGCCGCTGGCGCACTTTTAACCGATAATCGCGCAACTGTTGAGATTATTGCCGATGGCATTCATGTCCATCCTCGGATGCTCAAGCTGGCCATAGCCGCCCGTGGCATACACGATGTAGCCTTAATTACAGATGCTGTGTCTCCTGCTGGCTTGCCCGATGGCGATTACGAGTTCGTCAGGCGTATTATCCATGTTGCTGATGGCAAGGTTTGTTTGGAAGATGGCAGCCTGGCCGGGAGCGCACTCACGCTCGATCGCGCCGTACGCAATATGGTGGCCTTTGGAGCAAGTTGGGCTGACGCTATTCGCATGGCAACTCTCACTCCTGCGCGCATCGCGGGCATCGCTAAGCGCAAAGGTCAAGTTGCTCCGGGAGCAGACGCCGATCTGGTAGTTCTTGACGAGCATGGCCTTGTGCGAGGCACATGGGTCAACGGGCAGCGCGCTTACTTCGTGGATGCTCATTTATCTAAAGCCTGACACGCTCCTAATAAACCCTATAAGAGCTTGATGACAATTTGACCGCTTTACCGTTACTCAGGCCAAGGCAATAGCAGGGATGGCGCTCACACGCGCTCACTATAGGAAAGGGGCATTCTTTATGTGCTCTCGCAGCTGGAGCGCCTCTGCAACGGAGAAATCAGCTCTGTAGTGGTAACATGGGGAAAATGGAGAGCTGTGCCGGCTACATAACACATAACCCGAACAGATGAGAGATGCCTCCTCTCATCTGTTCTTTAATAATATGCATATTATCTAGATGCTCACAGAAGCTATTCCAGTCTATGTAAGAAGCATTTTTAGGGCAGTCGCGAGTACGCGCGGATCATGTTGCCCCTCATATATTGAGGGTGGCTGCTTATCCATCCCCAGCAAGGTATAGACAGCAATTTGCGCTGTTCTCACTGAATACTCTACTGTAAAAACCACATCCTCAGGAACCTCAGTAAACTGCCCGATAAAGGCGAGGTTGCTTGCCTGTTCGGGCACTACTGGCGGTCGATCCCCTTTGCTCCTGGTGAGGAACTGGCTGGTAATATAGGGCATCATACAGGGAATACAGATGGAAGTATCGACAATACGCTGAAGATCGTCCTGGAAACGCAGGTGTGAGAGGAGTTCTATAAGAATCTCTTTACCGGTACACTCGGACATCTTTTTCTTAACAAAGTTGCCTTCCTTATCCACAAAGAGGCCATAGCCCCAGAAAACGCTGACATCCGCCGGTTGATTAAGGAAATGTGGCTGATAGGCCAGAACGACGGACATAAGCCAGTTTGAATCTTTTAGGGTAACTAGCGCTCCCGTTCCTGGCGCATTCCCTGTCCACTCTTCCATACGTCGGAAAAACGTTGGGTCGTGGCAGGTGACGGTAAAGGATTCCCATTTTGACTCATCAATACGACTATCGAACACTCCCGGATGCCCGAACTCCGGACTATGTTTGGCAATGTTTTGCCATAATCTCCATGAGGAATCGCGCTTCCCGGTGATAAGCATAGGTGCTGTATGCATATTTCCCAGATTAGAATCGGCAGTCATAGAACCAGCTGTGACGAATACCAGGTCATGCCTCCCCAGCTTGACGCTCCCTTCCTGACCAGCGCGCAGGAAGTGTATATGCTCAACAACCTTTTTCTGCCCATCCTGACGAAAATCGAGATCAATAACCGAGCATTCCATCTCAAAGTTCACGCCTTGTTTTTGCAGCCAGCTAACCAATGGCCTGACGATGGAATCATACTGATTGTAAGGAGTGCGATCAACTCCAGCTAGTGTATTGATCCGATAGAACTCATGGAGGAAACGGTGCAGATAACGTTTGAACTCTACCGCGCTATGCCAGGGTTGAAAGGCAAACATAGTAGCCCACATAAACCAGAAATTCGTTTCAAAGAAGGAAGGCTCAAAGCAGGCATCGATACGCCTGCTTCCTAAGGAGGCCTCAGAGCGGACCATGAGCTCGATCAGATCGAGGCGATCTTTGTGACGAAAGCCCATATGCGATACATCTAGCTTTTTCCCTCCTTCGACGAGCCTGGCCTGGGCATGAGTCTTCACGCGGTCGTTGAACTCATGAATCTCATCAAGCACTGTTTTATTGGGATCGGTAAGTGAGGGAACAAATGACAAGAGCTCATAGGTACAGCGATAGGAGAAATTGAACATTCGACCACCACGGATTACATATCCGCTTTCGGCATTTCCGCTCCCATCAAGGCTTCCGCCATTGACTGAAAGTTGCTCAAAGATGTATATGTTGTGCGCGGGTATAAGTCCATCCCGGATCAAGAAGGCAGCACTCGCCAACGAAGCAATGCCCCCACCAACAAGATATACTTTCCTCGCTTGAGTAGCTTCTACCATACTTACACTCCTGATATGAGAGAGAAGAAGCTGACAAACAGCTTCAGACTCCTCTCGCTGCCTACAAAAGCACCCTCCTTTTTCTATCGACAACCATACATGGCTAGAGCAGGCTTTCAGGCAGGAAAATAGCGAGGCCAGACAAGACAGTTTTAGAAGGGGTTGCATATGAACGTAAGCACATAGCAAGCAGGCTGCATTCCTTAGCTATGTACCAAACCAGGGAAGGCAGCCTACAGATAAGCCCTATCAGGCCTGTACATGGATGCAGGTTGGTGG
Source organism: Ktedonosporobacter rubrisoli (assembly GCF_004208415.1). Lineage (GTDB taxonomy): Bacteria > Chloroflexota > Ktedonobacteria > Ktedonobacterales > Ktedonobacteraceae > Ktedonosporobacter > Ktedonosporobacter rubrisoli. Next base: position 4,066,820 of record NZ_CP035758.1, read on the forward strand.
ATGGCCCGCATTACCTTTGCGCTCGCCATGCGTTGGCGTGACGCGCTTGAGGGTGAGATGGGCAGGCCGGGTCTGTGTACTGAGGGGCAAGGCGACGGTAAGAACACCATTGCCATAGGTGAGGTTAGCACATTCGGCATCAACAGGAGCACTTAAAGCCAGCTCGCGATGATAGGCTCCAGCGCTCCACTCATCAAGGAGCAACTCTTTGATCTCTTTCAATCTGCCACGCAATTCTCCATGAAGAACCAGGCTTCCCTTCGGCGTGACTTCAACTACAATGTCCTCGGGCTCCAAGCCAGGCATCGGAGCCGCAACCATCAAGCGCTGAGCCGACCGGTAGACCTTGACAGGAACATGTTGTCGCTTCAATTGTTCTTGCATACACTGCACCTTTCCTTGCTCAAACTTACGCTTTGCTATTACTATCCACTGGTTGAATTGGCACCGGCTCCCAGGCAATCCCTTTCCACACACATTTGCTTCTTTGCAATGACTAGATGGCGATACAGTCTCGTATTCCTGCTTCTAGTATACGCGATCTACGCCAAAGAAGGATGCCATATAATATCACGAATCAACCGCCAGCAAGGTAGGAGAGAGCTGTAAGAGCAGCGCGAAAGCCAAAGCCCTACACGCTACTCTCGGCATAGACAGAGCTCTGTTTCGATGTATTATCGCGCCAGGTGGTACGCGACAAAGTACGCAAGAGCAAGAGAGCGGCAACCAGTATCCAGAAACAGAAGGCCAGATCCTGTTCTAAAAACGCGCTATCAACCTGACCCTGGAGCAAGGCCGCCAGCATCGCCCCCCTACGCCAACTGCCATCCAGCGCAGTTGCTCATTCACAGGAGCGACTGTCGAGTTAAGCCGGGAAAGCACGCGCCCAAAGAGCCAGTAGAAGAGGAGTAGGACCGAGATAAAGGCCAGCAAGCCGAAGACTCCCATACTTACCCAGACATGCAGAAAGATATTATGGGGATGGGATAGATTGGGCTCGTCGTGCAGACCAGTTGGCAGATGTGTTATAGGGTCCTTGACCAGCCAGTAGTGATAGATGGTAGTATGGCAATCCAGATTGAGGCTGTAGTGACAGAGCCAGTTATCCATACCATAGCCCAGCCAGGGGCTATCATGGATCATGTTTAAGGCGCTTTGCCAGAGATAGAGCCGCTTGGTTACCGTGCTCACGCCATGTTGATTTGTGTGCCATTCAAAGAGATGACCCAGAATAGATGAGCGAAAAATAAACACGCCCACGATCACCAGTACAAGACAAAGCAGGCCGCCAGCAAGCAGGATCTTCCGATTGCGTATGGACATAGCAATGACAAAGAGGGTGGCCACACTAATCGCCAGCCAGGCACCCAGTGACTGCGTAAGATAGAGTACCAGCAGCATCGGAACACATAACAGGAGCGCTAAGAAGCGTTGCGACAAGGCCACTCTTCCCAGGAGCATGGCCAGCCCGATTGGCAACACATAATCAAAAAGCAGGCCAATGCTATTGGCGCTTCCATACACTGTGTGCACGCGCCTGATCCCATCCTCTAAAGCGAGTGTATTTTTGAAGAAGAAATATTGAGCCATGCCAAGCAGAGCAATGATCAGGCCGGTTCCCAGTAGAGATCCCAATAGACGCGTTACGTCCTGGCGCGAGCGCAAAAAGAGCAAGGCCAGCCCAACATAGAGCAAAGGATCAAATACTTCTTCGCGAAAAGCGCGTAAGGCATTCGCGCGCGAGTACGCCGGGATAATCGAAATAGCCGCGACCAGAGCAAAGACCAGAATGGGTAAAACAAATGGTCCCAGGCCGTCGCGCAGCTGGCTCCAGAAAGGACGAGACTGTTTCGTAAAAAACAAAAGCGCCAAACGCAGCACAGCAATCGCGCAGCATACCCCTAACGTTATCTCAGCCAGGCTAAACTCCGCACGCCCGATTACGTTTTTCTGCAGGAGATAATAGGGCAGCGAGAGCGGCAAGAGGGCAATCGCAAAATTTAAGCGGTACCAGCATAGCAGAGCGAAGATTAGCAAAAAAGGGAGAGAGATTAGCGGGAGTAGCGAAGCTGGTACGAGAGCATTGAGCTGCGAAAGGCCGACAATAGTCAAATGTGTATTCCCGATGATGTAATACAAGGCCATCGAGAGAATTAACGCGCCTTCAAAAAAGCGATCGCGCCAGAAATAGGCCTGACTCGTCTTATCTTCACCAGAGCCAGTAGGAGGCAGAGGAGAATGCGGCGCAGCAACAAAGGGGCTTTTTGCATTCCGTGCATTTGTAACAGCATCAGGCACAGAGAAGGGAATATTTTGGCTGTTCATATAATTTTATATTCCACGAATTAAGTATAGACATGTAAAGAACAAATTTTAGCAGAGTACTCACCAGGTCTGAAATAGATAGACAGAACAATTATGCCTATCTATATAGGTACTTACGAACAAGGCCCTTTTATGTGGCACGATCAGCAATGAAACTTGCCATCATACATTGCTCCTCCTAAATCAGGCCTATTTTAGGCTAGCGCCATTGTAACAATCCTGGCTAGAAGCGGTCAAGCGCCATAGTACAACAAAGCATTCAACGAGGAGCTTTTCTTACGAGGATAATGCGTGGAGAACATAGGGGGCAGGTTGACGGCAACTTGTGCCGCCAGATATTCTATCTACTTATCTCAGTAACAATCAGCAAACAACACATTGCACAGCCGGGCCAGGAATCCTAGCGCTCACTCTTCACACACGACTCTTGTCCCTGCAAATCGCTCAAGATACTGATCTCCCCAATCGAGCATCACCATGATAATCGGCTTTAAGCTGGTCCCAAAATCTGTTAACCAATACTCGACTCGGGGAGGAATTTCTTTGTAGATCTCGCGATGGACGATACCATCGTGTTCCAGCTCGCGCAATTGCTGGGTGAGAATTCTTTGCGAAATATCAGGTAAGAGCCTTTTGAGTTCGTTAGAAGCGTCGAGGAGCTTCCAGTAGATAATATAAAATAACTGTTTTCCATTTTCCACCGATAATGTCGGCGGTCGCTTCCACTGAACAGCTATAGTTTCTGGTATAGACTGGATCTCGCATAGCTTCTTTTTCTCCCTTATATGAATTCTCTTCTAAAATTTACCTTCAAATACGAATCTCGTAAAGCAAAAGTTGATACCGCAAAAAAATCTCCGGTACACTTGGTACTGGAGATCTGCGAAGTACATAGTGAACAAAAGCTATGGTTTAAGCGAGCCAATACTATAAAACAATTTCCCCACGAGATCGTAAGAATTACCATATAGATTCTCGGCCTATAGCTACAAAATCGAGCAGAATGAAGTTTACAGAGCAAGAGGAAGAGTAGTTAGCAATAGAATCATCACGAACTAAAGCGTTACCCAAATCTTGGCAGCCGAGGCCTTGCTAATCAGTACTTCGTGGTCATTGACCAGCAACTTCACCTGTTCATTTTGAAGCGCTGAATCTACACAGTGTTGATCCAGGACAATTACCTGCATTTCTGGCATCAGGCCCTTCTCATGCAGATAAAAGATCAATGCTTCCTCATCCTCTACGACTTCCGAAATGCAAAGAATTCTAGCTGTGCCGCCCACAGGAACAGTCGTAAGACGCGCCGCATTATGATCTTTGAGATAATTGCGAGCATCCGGCACAGAACCAGGAATAGGATTGCCATGCGGACAGGTAGTCGGATTATTCAAAGACGCGATAACGCGAGCTTCAACAGCGCCCGAGATAAAATGCTCCAAACGACAAGCCTCCTCATGCACCTGGTGCCACTGCATGCCCAGCATATCTACCAGGAAGCGCTCGGTAAGCCGATGGCGGCGTAGCACAGCCTCGGCGGCCTTATTACCGGCTTCCGTCAGCGTCACTTGGCGTTTATTATTCATCTCCACATAGCCATCTCTCACCAGACGTTTGAGCATCTCAGTCACAGTTGGAGCAGAAACGCCAAACTTCTCGGCAAGTCGGGCACCAATCACCACCTCACCTTCCATACTTATGTTGTAGATCGATTCCAGATACTCTTCAACAGTTGCACTGAGCAGTTCATCCGTTTTCATCATTAGGCCCCCTGTTCTAATTTCTCGCTATACGACACACTCTAACACGCGTGCAGGAGCCAGTCAAGATCAGAAACACACAGATAGATAGCTTCAGAAACGTTGAGAATAAACCAGCGGCTCAAGGTTAAGCCAAAAGCACAGAGAGGCGCTTACCTTCCCTCGCCAGTTTAGCCTAGAATGTGTAACAGGGCATGACTGATCATTACAGGCTACTATTATAGAAAACATTTGCAATGCCAAAAATAATTTCATCAGGCTCGCTAACGTATAAACCCTGCCAGATGTCCTCCTGACAGGGCATATCGCGTGCAGCAAAGAGTATAGCAATGCGGGATAAGAAACCGCCGCTGAATACGGGAAAAGTTGCTTTATTGGCTGGCAAAATGTCGAGCCACCACAGGAGCAAGTTCCTCCCATTCGACGCTAGTCTGGCGTCCATTATCGAACTCGGCCAGGAGCCAGGAGTATATTTCCAGCACGCGCGGATCGTCCTTAGCAACATCCAGGCTAAGATGCTGGCGTATAAGAAACACTAAACCTGCCACGCCGCTTTCTTTGGTCAACGATACCTCCAGGGGCCTGCCTAGCAATTGTGGGACATTAAAGGGCGCATACATCCACCAGAATTTATTTAAGCCATCAGCGTGAACGCCAGCCCGCGTTCGATGCGCATCACGTCCATAGAGGGGATATTTGGCTGGAACAGGCTCACCCATGCTTGCATACAGCTCTACCAGTTCATTGAGAGCTGTAAAATCCGGCTGCTGCTCGCGGAAAAATCCCATCCCCAGCATATGCAGTAGCACAGCTTCCAGGGGCGCATTTCCGCTTCTTTCGCCTTTGCCCAGCATTGTGCCATTAATGACCGCACAGCCAGCACGCAGCGCCGCCAGGCAATTAGCAACGACAAGACCAGTATCATTGTGAGGATGAAACTCAAGATCGGCAGGCTGAAGCCCTATTTTATGCATCTCGGCAAACAAGCGCGGGATGCTTCGCGGTAGCCTGACATCCTCAAACGGCAATCCCAGCCCCATTGTATCGCAAATACGAAATTTTGGCCGCAACTGCTGACCATACGTGCTGCTCATCTCTAGCACGGCCTCAATAAACGGACGCATAAAGTCAAGAGGAGCGCGTGTGGCATCCTCAAGATGAAGTCGCGGCCGAATGCCGGCATCAAGCACCATCTGGACCGCTTCGAGATACGTCCGCGCTGCCTGATTTCTCCCGCCCGGCTTAAATTTATGAAATGTATGATAGTCGGAAGCGGAGGCCAGCATACCTGTTTCGCGCACACCCAGGCTGCCTATTAAGGCCACATCCCTGGCCGTAGCCCGAATCCAGGTTGTGGGCTCGATAGGAGCGCCGGCCCGGTATCTCTCAAGAGCACCTTCCAGCGCTGCCCGATCAGAGGGCCGATAGACAAAAAACTCAGCCTGGCGGATCGCCTGCGCCTGACCCGTAAAGCGACATAAGATATCATAAATTTTCAAGCTTTGTTCAGTCGAAAGAGGCAATCCCCCTTGTTGACCGTCCCGATGGGTTGTCTCTGTTGTCCAAACCTCAAGAGGCAAGCTGGCCGGTCGCTCATCCCATACGTAGGCCGGAAAAGCGTCGCGCGGAAAACTCTCTAAAAAGTACTCAGGATCGCTGGGTTCAGGAATTGTGCTCATAATTTGTCTCCTGCATATTCTATCGTCAACTCATCTCCCATTATTGAGAATCTTAAGCATCTCGCTTAAGCATTGTCAATATTGATTTAATTATCAATTTCTTGTACTATTGTCCTGATGAAAGGAGGGCCCATGAAATCAACTCACTATCTTACCGCCGCTGAAGTTGCTGAAGCTCTCAAGGTAAGCCCGACCACGGTCTATGCTTACGTCAGCCGCGGCTTGCTCCGCTCAGAGCCGGCAGGTGCTAACAATCGCGCCAGGCTCTACAACGCGGAAGATGTGCAAAAACTTGTCGAACGCAAAACATATAGGCGCGATCCTGCCAAAGCTACAAGCGACGCCATGCATTGGGGAATGCCCATTCTTAGCTCAGAGCTCACCTTGATCGATGAAACGGGGATCTACTACCGGGGCTATGATGTAACCCAACTGGCGACAAGCTGGAGCTTTGAGCGCGTTGCTGCATTGCTCTGGACCGGAGAGCCCGATAAGGAAACTAGCATCTTTAGCCCCAATCAATCGGCTAAATCCTACCATGAGCAACTCAAACAAATTACTTATGAGCTTACACCCCTACAGAAATTACAGATCGTCCTCACCCTTGCGGCAGCCGATGATCTGGCAGCATATGACCTGGACCCGCAGCTTAACAATATCTTACGCTCGGGCGCCCGCATCCTGAGGCTCGTGGCCGCCACCCTGGCTGATAGCTATGATCTTGGCCTGACAAGCATAGAGATTTTGCGCCAGGGCTGGGGGCAACAGAACCTTCCCCACTTTCCCTCCCTACTTAATGCGGCACTTATTCTTAGCGCCGACCATGAGCTCAATACTTCAGCCTTCACAGCGCGTGTCGTTGCCTCGGCCGCAACTCCTCTTTATCAGGTGATCATTGCCGGATTAGCAGCTCTGCAAGGCTTCAAACATGGCGGAAACACGCTGCTCGTCGAAGAGCTCTTGTATGAAGTAAGCTCGCCAGAACGCGCCTACCAGGCCGTAGCGTCTCGCCTGCAGCGTGGTGGACATATTCCAGGCTTTGGGCACCAACTCTATCCCTCTGGAGATCCCCGGGGCGCCTTGCTGCTTCGTCTCATAGCACAGGCTTACGCTACGACACCATCTGTTCAACACGCAAACGCCATTGTCCAAACAGTAGAGCAAACAATCCATAAAAAGCCAAATCTGGATTTCAGCCTGGCACTGCTTGCCAGGGTCCTGCAACTTCCCAGAGGGAGCGCGCTAGCCATATTCGCTCTGGGGCGCACGGTTGGTTGGATTGCTCATGCCATCGAGCAATATAAAACTGGTCAGCTCATACGGCCACGGGCAACCTATACAGGCCCGCGCTAACTGCTCAAATAACAAGCAAATTGGGCCTGGAACGCGCCAGGCTCTCATTCCGACAATCCTCTCACCCTCCCTCAAGTGCTAAGAGCTTTTCCCGCCCAACCTTGGGAGAGCTCTTAGTTCAGGATAATGTACCAATTCGCCCTTTTCCGCCATGCATATCTATCGATATACACATTTTTGCCAGCAGCTAAATATCAGTAGTTCTCTATTTAATACCGGGATATAGTGAGAAAAGAGAGGAGATATATAACTATGATGAATACACCGATACAGGAATTTGCCGCAGCACACACAATTGCCTGGCAAGGCTGTAAAGACAAACTCGGTTGCCTGTTGCCCCAGCCTTTTCATAGACAAATTGTGCTTCTAGCACTCACGCTCATCCTGTTCTTCGGTTCCGTTGTAGTCTCTCAGCGACATCCTGATGTCTATGCAGCCAATCCCGGCTATGGAAACGTTTGTACATGGTATAAAGTACGTCCTGGCGATACCCTGGGCCGTATCGCCAGAAATAACCGCACAACAGCCGCGAGCCTGGCAAGAGCCAATAATATTCGCAACATTAACTTGATTTTCATCCACCAGCAACTATGTATACCGCGACCAGCGGGCAACAGCCATACCTCATTGGAAAGCTCTAGCGGTCTTCATCCAAATGGGAGCGTGCGCTGGTATGCCTATAACGCCCTGGACTGGTCCTCTCGGCAAGAAGTGTCTGCGCTCCTGCAGCAAGCGGCACGCTACTATGGTTTACCAGTCAACCTACTTTACGCCATTGCCTGGCAGGAAAGCGGCTGGAATCAGCACATCATTGCACGTGACGGTGGCATAGGCACCATGCAAATCATGCCCTACACTGCTATGAGCATCAATGCATCCACCGGCATTCGTCGCGACCCTTATAAGCTCAGTGATAACATCTACATGGGAGCCACATATCTGCGCTGGCTCTGGTCAGACTTTCATGGCGATCTCAGCAAGGTCATCAGCGCCTATAATGAGGGGGGTTGGTCTGTCGTTCACAGGGGCATCTTCAACTGGCCCTACGTAAGCAGTGTGCTCGCTTTAATGCGCCAGTTTAACTAAAACAAGGTCAAGCTAGAAACACCGATCTCTATATTAGTTCAGAAACAGGATATGGTACTTGACATGACACAAATTTCTTTCTATACTCTCAGTAAGCACAAAAGAATATCTAGAGCCATGAACAGGAAGAGTACGTAACCAGACAGAGGCACAGAGAGTCGGGCCGGTGGAAACCGACACTACTGGGGTTATGGAATGGGCCTGGAAGCTAAAGAGCGAACATTCTCACCTGAATGCGGTTGGAATCAGTAGTACTCTTTCGGAACGTCCCCCGTTACTGAGGACAGGATATCAAGATAAGGCAGTCTGGCCGGCGCACATAGCAATTTAGCTGAAGGGCCGAGCCGACCTTAACGATGAGAGCAGGGCTGCACGAAATCGGCGTATCTGGTAACGAGGGATTATCTACCGCGAAGAGATGCAGGTAAATAATCTGAATTAGGGTGGTACCACGAAAGCTTCACGCTTCTCGTCCCTGTAGAGGGATTGAGGGGCGTTTTTTATTGGTGTTTTTTATGTCATACGGTGAGAGGTGAAGAGATGAGCATCGAGACAGATCAGAAAAATCAAGCGGAGGTTAGCGCGACAGCTACACAGGTGAAAAAGCGCGTATTCTCAGGTATACAGCCAACCGGCAATATCCATCTGGGCAATTACCTGGGAGCAATCCGCAACTGGGTCGGCGCTCAAGATCAATACGATAACATCTTTTGTATCGTCGATCTGCACGCAATAACGCTGCCCATTAATGCTAAAGAGCTCCATCAGAATACGCGGAAACTGGCAGCTCTCTACCTGGCGTGTGGATTGGATACACGCTATTGCAACTTATTCGTCCAGTCCCATGTTCACGAGCACGCTGAGATGAGTTGGATTATGAACTGCTACACGCCGATGGGCTGGCTTAACCGTATGACGCAGTTCAAGACGAAAGCCGACGAGAATCCGGAATCGGTAAACACCGGTCTCTATTGCTATCCGGTTCTCATGGCTTGCGATATCCTGCTGTACCAGACGCATTATGTTCCCGTTGGAGATGACCAGCGTCAGCATGTCGAGATCACGCGCGATATCGCCCAGCGCTTTAACAGTCTCTATAAGAAGCGCGTATTCACGCTGCCCGAGGCCCAGATTCGCGACACAGGAGCGCGCATCATGTCGCTGGAAAACCCAAGCAAGAAGATGAGCAAGAGCGATCCGAATCCTGCCTCCCGCATCAATCTGCTCGATGAGCCCAAAGTCATCAAACAGAAGATTGCCCGCGCGACAACGGATTCTCTGCGCCTTGTCGCTTTTGATCCAGAGCGTCCCGGCATCACAAATCTGCTCACGATCTACCAGATGCTCACAGGGCAACCGGAGCAGGAGATCGAGGCAGAGTTCGCAGGCAAAGGGTACGGCGACTTTAAAGCAGCGCTTACAGACCGATTGGTGGCAACGCTGGAACCCATTCAGCGCCGTTACAACGAATATATCAACGATATGGTCAGCCTGGAAGGCATTCTTAAACAAGGAGCAGATAGAGTACGTCCCCAGGCAACTGCAACTCTGAATCGTGTCAAAGAAGTCATAGGATTAGGTTAAATCAGAGGCCGCCAGGCGAGTTCTCCTGGCGGCACATAGAGAAATTTTGCAGGTGTAAAGTTTTATGTATTATCCGAGCTTTGAAGAGATTGAGCGCTTGCGCGATGCGGAGATGAGCGTTCACGCTGGCAAGCAAGGTAGGCCACTTCTTCCATTCTATCGGGATATCCTGGCTGATATGGAAACTCCGGTCTCGGCTTACTGCAAGACTGCTCAGAGCCCCTATAGCTTTCTTCTAGAAAGCGTCTCGGGAGGAGAACACGTCGCGCGCTACTCGTTTATTGGCACCGATCCGTATCTGGTAATGATCCAGCGCGGCGAGACCGCGAGTTTACATAGACATGACATCGAGTATGATGGGACAACCGCCTCTAGGATTGAAGAAGTTCCTTGTCACGACCCGCTGGCGTTTGTCGAAGCAGAACTTGGGCAGTATCGCTTAGTCACTCCACCCACAATCTCGCCTGACGAGCTGCCCAAGTTCTATGGGGGAGCCGTGGGCTACCTGGGCTACGAGGCTGTTGCGCGTTTTGAGCGCGTGCCAGTTCCCGAGAAAAACGAACTGGATTTACCACTTGCGGTTTTCTGCTTTACCGAAACCGTCCTTGTCTTCGATCATGTAAAGCATCGCGTGCGCATCGTCACTCATCTGCACCTGGATGCGCCAGATCTCGCAGCTGAGTATCGGCGTGGTCGGGAAATCATTGAGGCTGTTCAGCAGCGCTTGCACCAGCCAGTACGTTTACCACAGGAGCCGGCCCCCATCCACGATTCTGCCGCATTACAAATTAGCTCGAACCGCAGCAAAGAGGAATTTGAGGAGATGGTTCGCCGCTCGGTAGAATATATTCACGCCGGAGATGCCTTTCAGATCGTGCCCTCACAGCGCTTGAGCCGTCATGTCAACGCCGCTCCGTTTACGGTCTATCGTGCGCTGCGAGCGATTAATCCTTCTCCCTATATGTTCTATCTGGATTTAGAAGATTTTCATATTGTTGGAGCCTCGCCCGAACTGCTGGTTCGCTTTGAGGATAATGAGGTAACCATCCGCCCGATTGCCGGTACACGCCCCCGTGGCGCCGATCGCCAGCAGGATGAGTTTTTCATCGAAGAGCTGAAAGGCGATCCCAAAGAGCGAGCCGAGCATGTCATGCTTGTTGATCTAGCCCGCAACGATGTGGGACGTGTGAGCAAAGCCGGTACCGTCAAGGTTAGCGAGTTCATGGATATCGAGCGCTATTCACACGTAATCCATCTTGTCTCAAATGTTACAGGCCGGCTTCGGGAAGACGTGACCCCTTTTGAGGCGCTACGCGCAGGCTTTCCGGCCGGTACAGTCTCGGGCGCTCCTAAAATTCGGGCCATGGAGATCATCCAGGAGCTTGAGAATACGCAGCGGGGAGTCTATGCCGGAGCCGTGGGCTACTTCAGCCACACAGGCAATCAGGAAACAGCGATCGCCCTCCGTACAATGGTAATCAAGAATGGTCGTGCATATGTCCAGGCAGGCTGTGGTGTTGTCGCAGATTCTGACCCGAGCGCGGAGTACGAGGAAAGCCTGAATAAGGCCAGAGCGTTATTGAGAGCCCTGGATGAGGCAGAACGTCTGGCCCAGGCGCAAAGCACATGTGAGGGTGAGAAGCCAGAAAACCTTTCTAGCCATGCCAACGAGGGAAAGAACCATGTTGCTATTAATTGATAACTACGACAGCTTTACCTACAATCTGCACCAATACCTGGCCGAACTGGGCGCAGAGGTACTCGTACGCCGCAACGATCAGGTAAGCCTTGCAGAAATTGAGGATCTGCACCCTGACTATATTGTCGTCTCACCAGGACCCTGTACGCCAAACGAGGCTGGGCTCTCCTGCCAGATCATAGAAACCTTTGGGCCACGCATTCCCACCCTTGGTGTCTGCCTGGGCCATCAGGCCATTGGCCAGACCTATGGAGGTCGCATTGTGCGCGCGCCAGAGCCAATGCACGGCAAAACTTCCTTAATATACCATCATGGTCAAGGTAGCTTGCATGGGCTACCAGAGCCATTCGAGGCTAATCGCTACCATAGTCTTATCGTCGAGGAGGAGACGCTTCCCGCCACGCTGGAGATTACTGCGCAGACAGCTGATGGATTGATTATGGGCCTGAGGCATCGCAGCTATCCGGTTGAAGGCATACAGTTTCATCCTGAATCAATCATGACGCCAGTAGGCAAGGACTTGCTACGAAATTTCCTGGAGAAGAAAGAACATAGGCATGTCCACGAAAGTAATCATCCTACAAGTAAGGATTCCTTAGTAATATAGAGGAGATTTTGAGGTGATTCGAGAAGCCATTGCTCATGTCGCGGCTGGCGCTACTCTCAGTCAGGCCGAAGCGGAAGCGGTCATGGAAGAAATTATGACCGGAAGCGCTACCGCTTCTCAGATGGGGGCATTTCTCACCGCGTTGCGCTTGCGTCCCGGCGGGGAAACAGTTGAAGAGATTGCCGGGCTGGCCCGCGTAATGCGCGCTAAGGCCAGGCGTGTAGCCTTGAACGATAGGGCCACGGCCCAGGCCATGGATACCTGCGGGACTGGAGGCGATAATGCTGGCACATTCAACGTCTCCACAGCTGCCGGGATTCTCGCCGCGGCGGCCGGGGCAACCATTGCCAAGCATGGGAACCGCTCGGCGACGAGTCGCTGTGGAAGCGCTGATGTCTTAGAAGCGCTTGGCGCAAAAATCGATCTCGGCCCCGAACAAGTTGCCCGCTGCATCGAGGAAGTAGGCTTTGGCTTTATGTTTGCGCCCGCCTACCATCCCGCGATGAAACATGTCGGCCCTACGCGCAGCGAAATCGGCATTCGCACGGTGTTTAACATCCTGGGACCTTTGACCAATCCAGCCTATACGCGCTATCAATTACTTGGCGTCGCCGATAAATCCCATCTGCACAAAATGGGCGAGGTTCTGCTCCACCTGGGCTGCCATCACGCCTTAATCGTCCATAGCGAGGACGGGCTAGATGAATGTTCGCTGAGCGCACCAACTCACGTCTGTGAAGTGCGACAGGGCCAGGATTTGCGCGAGTATACGATCACACCCGAAGATGCCGGTCTACCACGCTCCACGGACAGGCAATATTTCCAGGGTGGTGATCCTAATTACAATGCAGCACTCCTGCGCGAACTGCTTTCCGAATATACAGATACGCCTGCAACGCATATACTCTGCTTAAATGCTGGTGCGGCATTGGTTGCCAATGAACAGGTTGCCTCGTTCAGCGAAGGCGTAAAGCTGGCACGCGCTACCCTACGCGAGGGCAAAGCCAAACGCAAACTTGCAGATTTCCTCGCTTGTGCTCAGGCCTAGACAGGTAGATCATCATGTTTCTTGAACGTATCGTTACCCAAACGCGCATAGATTTAGAGCAGCACAAACGCGAACAACCGCTGGAAGAGCTACAACGACGCGTAAGTGAGCAAACTCCCGCGCGCGACTTGCGGCAAGCGCTTAGCTCACGCCCACAGGTAAACTTGATTGCCGAGGTGAAGCGAGCCTCCCCCTCTAAAGGGATGCTGGCTCCGCATATTGACCCGGTTGAGCTGGCCTGCACCTATGAGCAAAACGGTGCCGCCGCTATCTCAGTCCTGACGGAACCTCATTTCTTTCTGGGCTCTTCTGAGTTTTTGACGGCGATCAAGGCCGCCGTCAATGTACCTGTATTGCGCAAAGATTTCATCGTTGACGAATATCAGGTTTACGAGGCGCGGGCCTGGGGCGCGGATGCCATTCTCTTGATCTGCGCCATTCTTGACGATGCTCAGCTCTCTCACCTCTTACAGGTTGCCCGGACCCTGGGCATGCATTGCCTCGTTGAGGCCCATAGCAAAGAAGAGGCCCAAAGAGCCATTAGCGCTGGCGCCATGATTATTGGCGTCAATAGTCGGGATCTGGTAAGCTTTAAAATGAATCCTTACCTGATTCGCGACCTGCGCTCCCTTATTCCAGCGGATCGCGTGGTGGTAGCAGAGAGTGGCATTCATACAGCTGCCGACGCGCGCCGCCTGGCCCGTTACGATGTCCAGGCTATGCTCGTTGGCGAATCATTAGTAGTTTCCAACGATGTGCCAGGCCAGATGCGCATGCTTTTACAAGGTGCAAATAAGAGCACTCAGGCAAAGATCTGCGGCCTGCGTACTCCAGAACATATAGACACCTGCATAGAGGCTGGTGCCGATCTGCTCGGCTTCATATTTCATGAGCCCAGCCATCGCTACATTGAGCCCCGGCAGGTCAAGGCTGCCCTAAAAGACAGTAAGCTCTACAACAATGGCGCTTCCGAGCATGCCTTGCCTGATCTGGTAGGGGTTTTTGTCAACAAGGAGGCTGCTTACATTAATGAGGTCGCTGAAGAGCTTGGCCTGCACTATATACAGCTTCACGGCACCGAAAGCCCTGCATTTTGCCAGCAGATCAAGCGCCCGGTCATTAAGGCCATCCAGGCCGGAAGCCAGATTGATCTGGATCTGCTGCTGAGTTATCGCGACGCTGCTTGGCGCATTTTATTGGATACGCCAACTTCAGAATGGGGCGGTACAGGAGTCACCCACGATTGGAATATTGCCCGCACGGCGGCCCAGACGGCTCAAATCCTACTGGCCGGCGGGCTCAACCCTGAGAACGTCAGAGAGGCCGTGCTACATGTCAAGCCCTGGGGAGTTGATGTTAGTAGCGGTGTGGAAACAAACAAGCAGAAAGATTCCCAAAAGATACGCGCATTTATGCAGGCAGTACGCAATACTGACACTATTCAGGAATAGAAAGAGCACATAGCTAATGCAGATACAGAAACAAGTCACGTCTCCCAATGCTTCTTCGCAATCCTATCAACATGATTTCTATCCAGATGAGCGGGGGCGCTTCGGTTCCTTCGGTGGCAAATTTGTCCCCGAGAGTCTCATGACAATCCTGGCTGAGCTGGAAGAGGCCTACGAGGCTTCACGCAAGGATGAGGCCTTCCAGACCGAATTACGCGAGCAATTACACAGCTATGTTGGCCGCCCGACGACGCTCCACTATGTTCCACGCTTCTCTGAGCTGGTTTCGCCCGGCTGTAAGGTCTATCTCAAGCGCGAGGACCTGGCTCATACTGGCGCACACAAAATTAACAATGCTCTGGGACAGGCTCTCCTGGCCAGGCGCATGGGCAAGAAGCGAATTATAGCCGAAACGGGAGCCGGGCAACACGGCGTGGCCACAGCCACGGTCTGCGCTTTGCTCGGCCTTGAATGTATTATCTATATGGGAGAGCTTGACACGCAGCGTCAATCGCTCAATGTCTTCCGTATGAAGCTGTTGGGGGCAGAAGTACGCTCAGTAACCAGCGGCTCGCGCACGCTTAAAGATGCCATTAATGAAGCGATTCGCGATTGGGTCACCAACGTAGAAACTACTTTTTATCTGTTTGGCACTGCGGCAGGCCCACATCCCTATCCAAGGATTGTTCGCGACTTCCAATCGGTCATTGGCACAGAGGCGCGCGAACAAATCTTGCAGCAGGAGGGACGCTACCCTGATTTGATCCTGGCCTGCGTGGGCGGTGGCAGCAACGCCATCGGCATCTTCTATCCCTTTGCCGATGTACCGGATATACAACTTATCGGCGTAGAGGCTGGCGGCACAGAGCTTACTCCTGGCAATCATGCATCCACACTCGTCGCTGGCCGTCCCGGCGTCCTACATGGCACGCTCAGTTACCTGCTCCAAAATGATGACGGGCAGATCCTTGAGACCCAGAGCATCTCTGCCGGACTTGACTACCCAGGCGTGGGGCCAGAGCATAGCTATCTCAAAGAGACGGGGCGCGCCTCTTATGTCTCCGCCAACGACGCCACGGCTCTGCGCGGCCTCCAGGCCCTTAGCCGAAGCGAAGGCATTATTCCAGCCCTCGAATCATCGCATGCCCTTGGCTATCTCTTAGAAATGGGCGAGCAAGGTAAGATTCCTGATGGATCGTTGATCATCGTGAATCTCTCTGGGCGCGGCGATAAAGATATGCTCACTGTCGCCAAAGCTCTCAATGTACAGTTGTAAAGGGCTACAAAAATGAGTGGATTTCAATATCATGCCGATGTTCTCAAACGTTATCCAGGCGTTGTAGGCGGAATCATCCTTGCCCATGGACTGACAAATGGCCCAACGCCAGATAGCTTATTAGCATCCTATCAAGCAGAGCAGCAACAGGTATTGCAGCGCATCGGCTCTACTCCGCTGAGCCAGATCGCCTCCCTGGCCGCCTGGCGCGGCGCGTTCCGTGGTTTTGGCGTGGACCCGACGCAGTATCGTAGCGCAGCAGAAGCATTACTGCGCCGCTTAACTAAAAAAGGCGATATCCCTTCTATTAACATGCTCGTCGACATCGGGAACCTTGTCAGCATTCGATATGCCTTGCCTGTAGCAGTGGTTGATACACGCACCATCCAGGGCCCGATTACTGTGCATTTCGCCAGCGGGACAGAAAGATATACCACTCTCGGCGAGACAGAAGCTGAGCATCCCGAGCCTGGTGAGGTCATTTTCTCTGATGATACAAAACTTGTCTTTGCCCGACGCTGGTGCTGGCGACAAAGCGAACAAAGTGCGGCGCAGGCCGATACAACCGATGCAATTATTACTATCGAGGCCCACCATGCCCAGGCTCGCCAGGATATTACAGCAGGTCTTAACGATCTACAAGAGCTGCTCCATAAATATGCCGGTGGGACCTATCAAGCAGCTATCTTAGATCCAACCAATCCTGCCATCTTAGACTAGATTGAGTAGCAGGTCATTCCAACTTTCAGGAGCACCAATGGAACCAACAAGCAATAGCGTTATAGAGCAAAATCAGGACCAGGTTACACCGGCCTCCCGGATCACCAAGGCTTTTGGCCAGGCCAGCCAACAAGGTCGGGGCGTGCTTATTCCCTATCTTATGGTGGGCTATCCTAACGCAGAGCAAAGCGCAAAGTTAGTGTTAGCCACGGCAAAAGCAGGAGCCGATATTATCGAGCTAGGCATGCCATTCAGCGATCCGCTTGCCGATGGGGCTACTATTCAGCACGCCGGCCACGTAGCGCTTGAGCAAGGCATGACGCTCAACAAGTATATGGAGATCGCCAGGTTTATAGCTGCGCACAGCAATGTGCCACTTATAACTATGGGCTACTACAACCCCATCCTTAACTATGGAATTGAACGCTTCTGCGCCCTGGCCAGGGAGAGCGGTATTTGCGGTTTGATCGTTCCTGATCTCCCCCCAGAAGAAGCGGCAGATCTTCAGCGAGCGGCAAAACAACATGGCCAGGCGCTGATCTTTCTTATCCCGCCCACAACTCCCGATGAGCGCATTGAGCGTATTGTTGATCTCACAGCTACAGGCAGCTTCATTTACTGCGTCTCGCTCAGTGGAGTAACAGGGGCTCGTAAAGAGCTCCCTTCACATCTCCGCAGCTTTATCGAACGCGTCCGTGGCTATACGAAAGGCAAAGACATCCCACTAGCTGTAGGCTTCGGCCTCAAAACCCCTGAGCATATCGCCGCCGTAACCACTTTTGCGGATGGGGCCGTTGTAGGCAGCGCCATCGTGGATCTGATCGATCAGTATCCCGAAGAAGATCAGGTAGAGGCCATTCAAAACTACGTGTATAGTCTGCACTCTGCCCTATAATTAGCAGTTAGTACGCTCCAAAGAGCTCCTCAGACATGCAGCAAAGGCAAGAATGGAATTGAGGAGCTCTTTATATTTGGATCTCTGCTTGTGCAAAATTTTCCTCCCAACCCCTTGACTTAGTGCGCACTCTAACTTGTATACTGCTGACATGCAAGAAGAACTGACTATTCAAGAAGTCGCGACGCGTACAGGTCTGAGTGTCTACGCACTGCGCTACTATGAGCGCGTGGGATTACTCGATCCCGTGGGCCGTGCTAGCAGCGGCCATCGTCGCTACACAAGTGATGACCTCACCTGGATCTCATTCTTGCAATGCTTACGCACAACAGGCATGTCTATCCGCCAAATGCAAACATTCGCAGATTTGAGGAGACAAGGCGATCCCTCGGCGCGCAAACGCCTGGAGTTCCTTGAGTGCCATGAGCAACAGGTACAGAAACATCTGGATGAGCTAGAACGCAATCTTGTCGTCATCAGGCGCAAGATTGAGCGCCATAAAGCAATGCTGGCAAACGAGCAGATAGAGGCAGAGCATGGTAATGATATGCCAGAATTTAAAGTCTTCTCTGGTTCTAACGCATACCTGTCAGGGCATGCAGCAGGAAATAGATAGCCCAGCCAAGAAAAATACACACGGGAAGGGTTACCACCCAGGCAATAACAATGCTTCCAGCTACGCCCCAACGTACGGCAGATAAGCGCCTGGTTGCTCCCACACCCATAATGGCTGAAGAGAGAACATGGGTTGTGGAGACGGGAATACCCAGGCGGCTGGCAATCTCGATGATAGCCGCAGCAGCAGTCTCTACCGCGAAGCCATTAATCGGACGCAGCTCGACAACCTTGAGCCCTACAGTTTTCACGACGCGCCAGCCACCAATACATGTGCCCAGGCCCATGGAAGTTGCCGCAGCCAGGATTACCCATAATGGCACACTCCACTGGCTTCCAGTCCAGCCATAGTAGCTGGCCAGCGCCATCGTAATAATGCCCATCGTCTTCTGCGCATCGTTGCCCCCATGACTGAAGGCCACCCAGGCCGCAGAGAGGATCTGCAAGCGTCCAAAGATGCGCGTAACCAGCTGGGGACGCATGCGGGCAAAAAGCCAGAGGAGCAGGAGCATAACCAGGAGAGCGCCCACAAAGCCAAGCAGCGGCGAGAAAACCAGGCCCTGCAAGGTTTTAGAGATCCCGCCAAATTCGATAGACTGCCAGCCAGCAGCCGCAACGCCCGCCCCCACAATCGAAAAGATGAGGGCATGGCTGGAACTTGAAGGTATGCCAAAGCGCCAGGTGATCAAATCCCAGATGATGGCCGCCAGCAAGGCAGCAATGACCAGCAGTTGTGTACCAACGCCAGGAGGCACTATACCCTTCCCTATGGTGCTAGCAACAGCTGTACCGGTCAAAGCGCCAACCACGTTAAGCACAGCTGCCATAAGCACAGCTGTTCCCGGCTTGAGCACTCGTGTCGCGACCGAAGTGGCAATAGCATTAGCTGTGTCATGAAAACCATTGATAAAATCAAAGATAAGACCAATGATAACAATCAATACAAGCATGAAGAGTGCGGTATCAGGCATTCTTCACCACAATCCTTTCCAACGTATCAGCGATATCCTCGGCACAGTCAGCAGCATCCTCCAATTGCTGGTAGATCTCTCCCCAGCGAGTGGCTTTGATGAGTGCATCAATATCGTGCACATCATCGAACTGACTGGCAAGGGCCTGATCAAGAACATCGTCGGCCTCACCCTCAAGCCGATTGATATCTATTGAGCACTGGAGCAACTTGTCCCAGTGCCGCCTGTTCTCTAACAAGGGAACAATCTTGGCCACTAGCGTCGCCTGTTGATCAATGATACTGGCTAGATGACGAGCAAACTCAGTTGGTTGATCGATATGGTAAAGCCTGATGCGTCTGGTGGCCTCTTCAATGGAATCTACAAAGTCATCGAGCTTACTGGCCAGATCGGTGATATCCTCACGATCAAGCGGCGTCACGAATGTACTGTAGAGCGCCTTGAAGATCTGATGAGTAATCTCATCGCCCTTGCGTTCAAGGTCGCGTACCCGTCGAGCCTTCTCCTCAATATCTCTGTAGTTCTCAAGCAGTTCACATAGAGCCTGGGCTACCGCCGAAGCGTTCTCGGCCGCCTGACGAAAGTAGTCGAAAAATCGCTCATCCCGAGGAAGGAAGCGCGCTAATACCATTCTGGCTCCCCCTTCTGGTCCATCTTTTTCTTGTTCTTATTTGCCTATACGTCGTACTTTTGATCATGGTTTCACTGTTTGAAAACTACGCTCTCTTCAAACCTCACTTTAGCCCATCATCTACTGATCGGGCTCACCCCTCCTCTCTACCACGCTTTTAGGCTCTATTTCCAATACTAGCTGCTATTACTATTCAAAAATTCAGCCTGTCAGGGCCTGGCTTTAATCCAGCCATTGACACAATTGCGACAAGTTTCTATCTTTTATGAGACACAGGTACCTCTACAATACAAAGTGAAGACAAGATTGCCCTTCAAGCAGGAAAGGACTAACTTGATGGAAGCAAATACCCATAGCATAAACCCGGGTTCACTACCACGCTGGCCGGGCTTGATAGCATCCCTGGCCGGCCTCTGGTCCTTGCTCTATGGAGCTGCTCACCTCTACTGGCTGTTCGGGGGAGACGGCTACCCCTTCAAGCACCAGGCAAATCTTGGTCTGTTCTCGGCAATGATTACTTACCTACCAAGAGAGCTTGGTGCTGCCCTATTCGTCGGGCTCTGCCTGCTGGGTATATTCGCCAGCATTGCCATGCAACAGGGCAGGAGCAAAAGCATTCTGCGTCGCTTGCTTCCGCTTTACGCCTGGGGCATGGCCGCCGCGCTTCTCCTCTTTGTGCCAGATATTGATCTTATTTCAACGATGGCCTATGTCTTTAGAGGAGAATTTGGCTGGAGCTGGCCGCTCACCAATCAAGTCATCTGTATTATTGGCGCCTTTTGTTGGGGCTTTACAGCCCTTGCCTATCAGCGCCGAACTCGCCAGGCCTGCGAATATTGCGGCAGGAGTTCAGAATCCCAGGAATTTATTCTTGTACGTTGGGGAAGTTTGCTCACTTATCTCGCCGCACTAGCACCTTTGCCCTATACTATCTTTCGTTGGGGCCAGGCCTTCGGCATCCCTATCGGTGCCAATCCCACCTACATGCAGCAGTTCAATACTCAGTTTAGCCTCACTGCCCTGGTCTTTGGAGCCGTCTGCGCGGGTGGTGGCCTCCTGACATTAGGTTTGATCCAGCCCTGGGGAGAGAGATTTCCACGCTGGTTTCCCTTCATCAGAGGCAAGCGCGTCCCCATCCTTCTGGCTGTAATCCCGGCTTCCCTGGTAGCCATTGCCGCCACGGCTGCCGGTCTTATCTTTACTTTCTCTTTCTGTGTAGTCACACTTCACCTCAGTCCGCCCGATGTTATACAGCTCGATCCAAACATAATCTTGGGTACCATAGGACCAATGCTGCTCTGGATTCCTTGGGGCATACTGCTTGGCCTGGCAACGATTGCCTACTACTATCGCCGACGAGGCCCATGCATTCACTGTGGAAGGGGAGCAACGCCGAAAGCGATAGCGTGAAGGTAATCCCCTGCTCTCGCTGCAGGACTTTCATGAAACCTGATGAGAAGAGCAATCGTGTACTCTATGCTAAGTAGTTCTGCTAACTCTATGGGGATTTAATTTATATATTATACTAATATGTAGTAAGTAACATAGCGATCGTCTCTCTGCTGAAGGTGCAAGTACTGTTCTTCAGCAGAGAATATTGCTGTACTGACCCCAAATAGACACCATCAGGTTACTGCACATATATCAACGCGTAGGTAGTGCAAAACGGAGGAAATAACCATGATCGAGCATCCTGCCTTTACAGTTGAGGATTGGAACGTCCACGAGACTGACTTACATCTCGATGTTCTGGCCCAGACGGAATCTATTTTTGCCCTCTCTAACGGACACATTGGATTGCGGGGCAACTTCGATGAAGGGGAGCCACATGGCCTTCCTGGCACATATCTCAATTCTTTCTACGAGTTTTATCCCTTGCCCTACGCGGAAGTAGCCTACGGTTATCCCGAGTCTGGACAGACCATTATCAATGTCACCAACGGCAAGCTCATCCGTCTACAGGTCGACGACGAACCTTTCGATGTACGCTATGGCACGCTACATGAACACGAGCGGATTCTTGATCTACGCAACGGAGTACTTCGACGCAACGTTCTTTGGACCTCACCAGTAGGGCGTACGATCAAAGTCTCTTCTGTACGCCTCGTCTCATTCACGCAGCGCGCCATTGCCGCAATTAGTTATGAGGTTGAACCAATCGATGGACCCGCACGCATTGTGCTTCAATCGGAACTAGTGGCCAATGAGGAACTCCCCAACCGCAGCCAGGACCCTAGAGCTTCCAATACGCTCTCTTCTCCTCTTGTAAGCGAGGAGCACCAGACCCGAGAAACGTTTGGACTCCTGATCCATCACACACGTGTCAGCGGTCTGCGCATGGGAGCGGCAATGGAACACAATATCGAAGGACCTGAGGAGATGACGGTTGAACCCGAAAGTTCTCCAGATATTGCCCGCGTGACTATTACAGCCTATTTGAAGCCGGGAGAGCATTTGCGAATTATTAAGTTTCTCGCCTATGGTTGGTCTAGCCTGCGCTCACGACCGGCTATCCACGATCAGGTCATGGCCGCCCTATCATCAGCACGCCTGACTGGCTGGGAGGGGCTGCTTGCTGAGCAGCGCACCTATCTTGATGACTTCTGGTCACACGCAGACGTCGAGCTTGAGGGAGATCCACAAATTCAACAAGCAGTTCGCTTCGCCCTCTTCCATGTCTTGCAAGCTGGTGCACGCGGAGAACGTCGCCCCATTCCAGCCAAGGGGTTAACGGGGCCTGGCTATGATGGCCATGCTTTCTGGGATACAGAGACATTTGTGCTGCCAGTGCTCACGCTAACCCAACCTTCCGCTTCTGCCGATGTATTGCGCTGGCGCTACTCGATTCTTGAGAAGGCAAGAGCACGCGCTCACCAGCTTGGTTTTCGCGGCGCAGCCTTCCCCTGGCGCACTATTACTGGCGAAGAAGGCTCAGGATATTGGCCCGCAAGCACTGCCGCCTTCCATATCAATGCGGATATCGCCCACGCGGTAACCAGCTATGTTGGGGCCACAGGAGATAACACGTTTGAAGAAGAAACTGGCCTTGCTCTGCTCGTCGAGACCGCACGCTTGTGGCGCTCAATTGGCTATGAAGACACGCTAGGTCGCTTCCGCATTGATGGGGTTACCGGCCCTGATGAGTACAGTGCGATTGCCGATAACAACGTGTATACAAACCTCATGGCACAGCACAACTTGCGCGCGGCAGCAGAGGCGGTCAAGCGCCATCCCGAAGCTGCCCAAGCGCTGGGAGTAGATGCCGATGAAACTAACAGCTGGCTCAAGGCGGCCAATTGCATGCTTATCCCCTACGATGAGGGCCTGGGCGTAACTCCACAAGATGATGCCTTCACTGACCATGAGGTCTGGAACTTCGCCGCTACCAGTCCGGAGCAATATCCCTTGTTTCTACATTTCCCTTATTTTGATCTCTACCGCAAGCAAGTCATCAAACAGGCCGATCTTGTGCTTGCTATGCAGCTTCACAGCAACGCATTTACAGCCGAGCAGAAAGCCCGTAACTTTGCCTATTACGAGGCGCTCACAGTACGCGATTCCTCACTATCAGCGGCTACACAAGCCGTGCTGGCTGCCGAAGTAGGGCAGCTCCAGCTTGCCTACGACTATCTTGGCGAGGCTGCGCTCATGGATATCGACGATCTTGAGCATAACACACGCGATGGGCTCCATATTGCCTCGCTAGCCGGAAGCTGGATAGCTCTAGTTGCTGGATTTGGCGGCATGCGCACACAAAATAGCAAGATCTCTTTCTCGCCACGACTCCCAAAGGGCATTTCACGCCTGGCTTTCTATATCTTATTCAGGGATCGCCGCTTGCGCATTGAAGTAAGAGAGACAGAGGCTACTTACTATTTGCTCTCTGGCTCTCCCCTGCAAACATGGCATCATGGCGAAGAGATACAGCTCTCGCTCAATAACCCACTCTCCCGCCCTATTCCACCTATACAGCCAGGACCACAACCTGAGCAACCTGCAGGCCGGGCGCCAATGCCTCGCGGCCAGCATAAGGCTCCCTGATGACCAATATCGGCTTGCATGCCCCAGGCGATTTGCAATCTGAGCGCCAGGTCCCTGATTTCCTCTTTTAGGGCCTTAGAGCAGGTGGGATAAAAGGCTAAAAGTAACTTATCCCGCCCAAATTGCGTTTCTACTATTGGGCTTTACATATGCAAATAAATAATTGAGAAGAGGGTTCATTGATACAAGATCTGACAGGGCAGCAGATAGGACACTATCATATCATTCAGCCTATCGAACGCGGAGGCATGGCGACTGTTTATCTCGCAAGGGATATTCATCTACGGCGCGAAGTAGCGATTAAAGTCTTCCAGGAACAGGGTGAT
This sequence comes from Ktedonosporobacter rubrisoli, assembly GCF_004208415.1. Classification (GTDB taxonomy): domain Bacteria; phylum Chloroflexota; class Ktedonobacteria; order Ktedonobacterales; family Ktedonobacteraceae; genus Ktedonosporobacter; species Ktedonosporobacter rubrisoli. The sequence continues at coordinate 4,090,881 of NZ_CP035758.1, forward strand.
CAGCAACATAGCAGCGAATTTTTCCAGCGGTTTACCCATGAGGCCCAGGTCGTCGCCCGTCTGGACCATCCTAATATTTTACTAGTCCACGACTATGGCGAGCAAGACCACCTCGCTTACCTGGTCATGCCCTATCTGGCCGGGGGATCTTTAAAGCAGCTGCTCAAGGAGCGAGGCACCTTGCCTATTACAGAGGCCCTTCAGATCATTTTCCCATTACTGGATGCACTTCATTACGCCCACGATCGCGGCCTAATTCATCGAGACATTAAGCCAGGTAACATTCTCTTCAAGAATAATCAGGTGCCAGTACTTGCCGATTTCGGCCTGGTTAAAGAGATGGTCACGCACAACACCGACAAAGTTCCTGTACCCGGCTTCGCCATGAATAACCAGCTCCCGCTTTCGAATGGGCTCCTCATGGGCACACCTAATTACATGGCTCCCGAACAAATACGTGGGCAAGTACAGCCCCAAAGCGATATCTATAGTCTAGGGCTGGTGCTCTATGAGATGCTTACAGGCCAGCTTCCCTATGCAACTGAGACGCAGAACCGGGCTCTGACAATTCTTTACAAGCAGCTTTACGAGTCGCCTCGTCCCATAGTTGAGCTTAACGCACATATTCCATCTCAGCTTGCTGCAGCCGTTATGCACGCACTACAAAAAGATGCAACCCAACGTTACCAGAGTGCGGCAGACTTTTCACAAGCATTACGTGCTATAGCCCCATTAGAGATCGATCATCCTTCTTTTGAAGCCCTTTTTCCACCTCTAGAGAGCCATACTTCCCCTATTGACCCAAACGCAACTATTCCCTTGCCGCCAGAGCAGCAAGCGGCTGCCGCATACTCCACAACACATGGACAGCAGCCTCATCCTTCAAGCAGCAATGTCTCTAAACTACTTCCGAACAAGCTTAAAGAATCCATACCTTACGGAGAACAGAATACCTCTCTCCCGACGCGCAAAAATCGTATTTCCTTTTTACTCTATGGCTTACTGACAATCTGTGTGCTAGCTGCTCTAAGTTTCGCAAGCATAGGCTTCCCAAGCATTTTCTTTCCAAAGACGAATGCACTATCAACTATGCTTCCTCCATCATGGCAACCGGCTGCTACCGTACCAATGCCAGCAACCCAGACTAACTGCCCCCCGGCAGGCAAAGCTCGTGCCGCCGTTCTGGCCCCCTACCAGGCACAAGGGCATAACGCTATCATCTACGCTTCCTCATTCTATGATCAGGTGGGCCGAGCACACGGCACCATCATGAGTTTCGATATCGTCAAAAGCCTGGCACATCCTATCATCACAATACCTGAGCTGATTACCAATGCCCAGGTATCTAGCGATGGACAGTGGATAATCTTCTCAACCTATAACGACAGTGCAGGAACATTGCCAACTCCCACGCGGTCACGCATTCAACTCGTGCGCGTTGATGGGCAGGGCCTACAAACTCTCTACTGTTCGTCATCCACCGAAGCCTCCTTACAGAATCTTCTTGCTTCACCTGGAGCAAGTCTAGAGAAGGATTGGAGTCTATTTTTCGCTGATGGCTCTACCCTGATCACGCTCAATATTGCGACAGGAGAAATCCTGCAAAAGTTCAGTTCCCGGCATTCCTACCAGCCTGTTACCTGGCTAAATAATCAGGATCTTTATTTGCTCGACAATGGTACACCGGATCAGGATAATGCTGCCGCGCAATCTAAGCTGGTTCAGCTTATGCTCAATAATCCTCTACCATCTGCTGACCCCAATCTTCCAGCCGAGATACAGTTACCCGCAGCTTGCTCTGATCTTGACTTCAGCCCAGACATGAGGACCATCTTCATAGGTCACTGCAGCGGCTCAGGCCAGAGAGATTGCAGTGGCGCGTGTACGCCCAATGCAGGGCCAAGCACTATTGCCAGTATAAAGCAGAATACTGAGAGCTTTAACTGGAATAAAGCCTCCCCTATTTTCACTAGCAGCGTACTGGCAATTACCAGAGTGCGTGCGATCACTTCTTCCAGCCTCTTGTTCCTGGTAGGCAATGATGACCTTTATAACAATCAGAATGGCATCTGGAAAATCAATGCAGATGGGAGCGGCTTGCGACAGCTAGCTGTCGAGTCATCTGGTGTCTGTACATTCAACAGATTTTCCCAATATCCCTGGTCCAATCTTGCGAGAGATGGCAGTATGTATGCTTTCAAAACAGGCTCCCCGCAGGCTTTAGGCGAAGATAGGCTTTTTATCGGCTCTCTGCGTGGAGGCACTCCCACAGTCATTGCGGCCGACGGTAAGAACAATGTTGATCCAGGCTCACAGCTCGATATCGCCGGCTGGACTATTATCTAAGACATCTTGTATCATCCAATACCTAAGTTGGGCAATTCCATACAGGACCCAATTCAGCAAGCTGCCAGAAAATAGATTTAAGCTCCAGTGCGCATACATAATGGGAAAGCCCATAAAGAGAGGCTATCGTCCCACTGGAGTGGAACAGAAATGAGCACGTAAACAAGAGACTGGTAGATATACTTGCCTTCATCCTTTACAATAGAGGCACGTCTGCCCAGCGGCATACACTCAATCGGATATTTCTATTGAAAGGGGTAAGATAGTTGTGACATACTGTCGTGGGATCAGAGGAGCGACCACAGTAGAATGCAACAGCCGTGAGGAAATGTTGGCGGCTACCACCGAGCTGTTACAATTAATAATAGAGCGAAATAATTTGTGCGCAGAAGATGTCGCTAGCGCTATTTTCAGTGTCACAGATGACTTGAATGCAGTATTTCCGGCTCTTGCAGCGCGCCAGCTCGGCTGGACTTCGGTTGCGCTCTTAAATACGTGCGAGATTCCTGTGCCAGGGAGCCTGAGTAAGTGCATCCGTATTCTCCTGCATGTCAATACAGCAAAGAGTGCAGAAGAGATACAGCATGTCTATCTGCGAGAAGCGGTACAGCTACGTCCCGACCTTGGGGCAGAGTTCTAGCTAAATGTTATGCATATCCCAATTGTCTGGGATCATCAACCGACAGGCATCGACAATCATGACAAAGTGGTCACGATGGGCCTTAGTGTTGGCAACGAGGCATACGTTAAGCCCTCTTCCATTTTGTTTTGAAGGAGTCACTTTTCATGATTGTCGTAATGCGCTCAAACTGTAGCGACGAAAACATCGAACATGTATTAACGTTCCTCAAAAATCAGGGCCTGACCGGCCACCCCTCTGTTGGAGCAGAGCGCACAATAATTGGTGTTCTTGGAAGCGTCGGTCCTTCGGGCGCCCCCGGAGGTCTAGGAGGTATTAATCCTACATTAGGCGAAAACCTTGAAAGCTTGCCCGGAGTTGAATCCGTCCTGCGCGTCTCCAAGCCATATAAGCTTGCCAGCCGCGAATTTCACCCAGAAGATACCATTGTGGATGTTCCAACCGCCTGCGTCTCCGAGGGTGTAGTCCATATCGGCGGGAACGCTGTCATCATGATGGCGGGCCCCTGTACAGTCGAAACCGAGAAGCAGCTCATGACGACGGCCGAAGCTGTACGCAAAGAAGGAGCCGTCATCCTGCGCGGCGGTGCCTTCAAGCCTTCAACCTCTCCTTATGGCTTCCGCGGCCTTGGTGAAGATGGCTTGAAGCTTCTTGCCAAAGCCCGCGCTACCTTTGGTATGGCTGTGATCACTGAAGTCATGACGCCAACCGATGTGCCTCTGGTCTGCGAGTACGCCGATATCCTACAAATCGGCACACGCAATATGCAAAATTATATGTTGCTCGATGCTGTTGGGCGTACCCAGAAGCCAGTTGTGCTTAAGCGCGGTATGTCTGCCACATTTGAGGAATGGCTGCTGGCCGCTGAGTATGTTCTCTCCCAGGGCAATCCAAATGTTATTCTATGTGAGCGCGGCATTCGTACCTTTGAAAAGGCCACGCGCAATACAATGGATATTAGCGCCTTCCCACTCATCGAGCGTTTGTCGCACCTTCCCATTATCTCCGACCCAAGCCAGGGCACAGGTCGTCGCGACCTCGTTGGTCCGATGAGCCTGGCCTCAATTGCAGCTGGTACAGATGCGCTCCTTATTGAAGTACACCCTAATCCTGATGAGGCCTTGAAGGATGGAGCCCAATCTCTCACCCTTGATCAATTCCAGAGTCTGATGCCAGAGGCGCAGGCTGTGGCCAGGGCCGTTGGGCGTACGTTCATTACAGGCTAGCCTTTATTGCTCAGTCAGGATATCCTTACCTGGGAGGATGGCAGCATCCTTCCGGGTAAGCCAGCACGTATCCAAGCTCTCTGCATCGCAGGTGGCATAAGCGCCTAACGATTTTCCCCTCTTTCCTGCGAAGCCGCTAGAACGCTGGAGATACTGGCACTAATACGCTTGAGGTGAGGAAGAAGGCCTGGGATACGTCTGCTATCTAAACGGCTTCCCGGTCCTGACACGCTGAGAGCAGCTACCACTCTGCCTTGCAGACTATAAACTGGTACAGCCAGACAGCGCACACCTTCCTCTTGCTCGCCATTATCAAGCGCATAGCCTCGCTGGCGAATCAAATCTAGCTCCTGCTGAAGTTGGCCGGGATCGGTAATTGTTACTTCAGTGGAGCGCGGTAAACCCGTCTCAGCAATAATAGCCGCTATCACACTTTCTGGTTGGTAAGCCAATAACACCTTGCCACATCCGGTACAATGCAGAAATACGCGATTGCCGAGCTCGGTGAACATACGCACGGTTCGCATGGGCTGTGCCTGGGCAACATAGACAGCGCGGTTCCCTTCCTTAACAACCAGGTTCGCAGTTTCTCCACTGATCTCTACTAGCTCGCGCAGATGGGGATTTCCTATCTTCACCCAGTCAGGCGTCTGTAGATCGGTGCTGGCCAAACGACGGAAAGCTGGTCCCAATGCATAGCGTCGCGTACGATTATCGCGGACTACATATTCGCGAGCGACTAAGGTCATGAGGAGTCGATGAATTGTGCCTACGGGCTGGCCGGTCGCATGGCTAAGCTCACTGATTCCTACCCAAGCTGAAGAGTGCGCCAGACATTCTAGTAGCTCAAGAGCCCTCTCAACAGACTGTACTGAGCCTGGCGAAACACCCTCTTTCTGCGTAGAGATGTTCCGCGCATCTACTTCTTTCAGTTTTCCCATTGATCTAACTTTCCATAATGCGAAAAATCATGTTGCAATTGTACCATAATTTTGCTCCAGAACACCAGAAGTCTAAGTAAACTTAAAAAACGTTTTCTCTTGCTCCAGGCTCTAACTTCATTCTCCTATACAAATCTAGCCCTCTATGCTAAAATAAAGAAAAGGATAAAATTCTTTAAGAATATCCTTTTTCGCGCTACACTTGAAACATCTTTATACACAACTCCTTTGAGCAGTCAGAGCGAGGCCTGTAATGTCGTTCTCACCACTATCCAGGGCCATCAAGATCTTTTTCTCTTATGCTACCTCCGCTCCCCGCGACAAAAACCTTTTCGATCAGCTCATGGCTCACCTGAGCATTTTAAAACGCGAACAGCTTATCGATGAATTCTACGATAGTGCGATTTGCGCAGGCAGCAACATTACTCAGTTCATGGAAGCTCAGCTCAAGGCTGCGGATATTATTGTTTTACTCCTCAGTGCGGAATTTTTTGCCTCAGAGCGCTGCTATGGCCTTGAGCTAAAACGGGCCCTTGAGCTGAGCGCGTCTGGGACAAAACGCCTGATACCTGTAATCCTACGCCCCGCTGATTGGAAGATTTTGCCCCTCAGTCAATATAGCCCTCTCCCGCCAGATGGCAAACCTGTAAGCCGCTGGTCAGATATCGATGAAGCACTTAGCGAGGTAGCGCGCGGGATACGGCGAGTAGTTGAGGAACTGGCTAACCAAACGTTGAAGCCTCACGCAGATATGCCATCTCCACAATTGCCCCTGCACTATATCCCCTACAGATACAACACCTTTTTTACAGATCGGCAAAAGGTTCTCGCTACGCTTTCCTCAGCTTTCGCCTCCACCAAAACTCCTCAGATCCCCATTTTAGCCTTGAATGGTCTAGGAGGCATGGGTAAAACTCAGGTCGCGCTTGCATATACCTATCGCTCGCTTGAAATGTATCAAATCATACTATGGCTCAATGCATCTTCTCGCAAGAGGCTGAGTGCGGAAGTTAGCGCGCTTGCCGATCTGATTTCGCTTCCACAAAAGGAGCACTTCAATGAAACTCAACTGTTTGCAGCCGTTAAGCGCTGGCTGCAATCTCAGCCCAACTGGCTACTCGTTCTCGATCAGATCGAGGATATATCTCTTCTCGACCTACTCACACCCACTCAGGGAAACGGCCATGTCTTGCTCACAACGCGCACGCAGGCTACGGGAACACTCGCTACAGCGCTCCCCATCGCCAAGATGACCTCTATGGATAGCGTGCTATTCTTACTGCGCCGGGCCAAAATTATTTCAGTGGATGCAGAGCTCGATCAAGCACCAGCCGAGGCCATACAGGAAGCCAACGCCATCGCACGGGAGATGGATGGTTTCCCCCTGGCCCTCGATCAGGCAGGTGCCTATCTTGAAGAGACTGGCTGCGGTCTCACAACCTACCTTACGCTCTATCATAAGGAGCGAATGACGTTGTTAGGCCAAAGAGGAAAGAATAGAGTTGGCCACACAAATTCAGTGACGGTTACTCTGACCCTGACCTTTGAGAAGGTCGCCCAGAAACGTGCCACGAACCTTGATTTGCTGCACCTGCTGGCTTTTATGCAACCCGACGCTATCCCTGATGAATTGCTAGTGAAAGGAGCCGACGAGCTGGATGAACCACTGCAATCGCTTGCGGCCCATCCCCTGAACTTGCACCAGGCTCTGGCCGAGTTGCTTAACTTCTCCTTGATCCAGCGCCGCACCGATACCTCCATGCTGTATATCCATCGCATCGTCCAGATAGTGCTTAAAGATACCCTTAGCCAAGAACAACAACGCCAATTGGCCATTCAGGTTGTACGCATGGTGAATCGCGTCTTCCCAGAGATACGCTTTGATACTCAAGCTGCCTGCGAACGTTACCTACCCCAGGCGCAAAACTGTGCAAAACTTATCGCCGATTTTCAGCTCACTTTGAAAGAGGCAGCTCTGCTTCTAGAACGCGTGGGCACTTATTGCTATCGGCACGCATGCTACAGCGAGGCTGAGGCCACACTTACGCAGGCTTTAGATCTCTATGAGCAGCATCTGAAATCAGAAACGTTAGATATGGCTCAGACACTCAATTCTCTGGCCCTTCTACGCTATCGCCAGGCTCGCTATCAGCAGGCTGAAACACTCCATTTGCGCGCTCTGAAACTGCGCGAACAGGCCCTGGACTCGGATCATCTCAAAACGGCTGAGAGTCTGCATAACCTGGCTATGCTCTATGCCAATCAGGGACACTATCAACAGGCAGAGCACTTCTATCGGCGCGTACTCGCTATTGAGAATAGTATGAGGGAAGTGGATCATTCGGAGATTGCCAGGACGCTTAACAATCTGGGCCTTGTCTACTATCGACAGGGGCAGTATCAACAGGCTGAAGCCACCTATCAACAGGCGCTTACCATATATGAAGGTTGCCTACCCCCTGATCACCCTGATCTTATCCATCCACTTGATGGATTGGGCGCTCTCAATGAGAAACAGGGCAATTATTCCCGCGCCCAGGAGCTCTATCAGCGCGCTCTTAGCATTTGCCAACAGGCTTACGGAGACCAGCATCCAGAGACAGCGCATAGCCTCAATAAATTAGCTGATATCTACGAGATAGAGGGCAACTATCGGCAAGCTGCTGCCCTCTATCACCGTGCTTTGAGTATTGTCGAGCAAACTCTGGGCTCTGAACATCCCGATGCAGCTCTCTTCCTCAATAATCTAGCTTTTCTGGCCGAGAAAGAGAGGGACTATCAGCAAGCCGAAAATCTCTACCAGCGTGCTCTACACCTCTATGAACAGAGCCTGGGCACAGAGCATCCCTTTATTGCGACAGTTCTCAATAATCTGGGCAAACTTTACCAGAACATGGGAAATATACAACGGGCTGAAGCGCTCTTGCGAAAAGCTATAGCTATATGCAAACGGGTATCTGGCCTGGCACACCCCGATACTGCCCTGAGCATGGGTAGCCTGGCCGAGCTATTAAGCGCTGAACATCACTACGAAGAGGCTGAAGTATTATTCCAGCAGGCTTTTGCTATTCTCCTGCAAGCTTTTGGCCCTCAGCATGGGCAGGTAAATCGAATGTTAGAAAAATATGTAGCTCTTTTGGAGAGCATGGGCCGGACGGAGGAGGCTGCTATCTTGAGGCAAACGCTTCACCAGAAGCCCGCATAGATCTCTAGTTGATAAGCTTAAGACAGTCATTTGGATATGCGAGTATACTGGAAAGAGGCAGGGTGAGGGCGCACCTATCATCTTTTCTCGATCTGCTTTAAAGGATGCTGAACTAGACATTACCTGGTCTTCCAGCAAACACAGCTAAGCTATTCTTTCGCTTTGGCTCCCTCACCCTTTCTGTTCCTTTATCGCCCTCACGCTTGCGTTCTGGCTGCTCGCGCTCCGGTTGCCTGCGCTCTGGCTGTTCCCGCGCTGGCCTGTCTTTACCTTTTCTTCTCTCCTTCTCTGCTACAGAGCTCGCAAGCTCAAGCGCATCTGTCTCATTCTCCGCCAGGCAACCCGGAATGCACATTTCAACCTTAAGTGCGTTTGTCTGTACGTACGTATCTATGATCTTTGCGCATGTAAAATAACGGAATATTTCTCTGGAAGAGCGCTTAAAGATTTTTTGGGGAACGGCAAATGCCTTGTTTATCTTAGCAATAAACAGCCTGAGACATAGCTGTATGAGCGCAAAAGCTGCGTAGATATTCCTGCCTGGGGAAGCAATAAATTCCCTATATCGGGCTGCTGTACTATACTTCGAGGTTATGTTGCGACAAAACTTGGAGATAATTGGCGCTACCTGCCCATGCTTCCTGCCCTCACAACCAACATCCACGCGCCATAATATATAAAGATATCTATATACTAATTCTTCGATATGGGGGGGGTATTACAGAACAATGCAGGCACAAGGAAAATACCTGCAATACGACCAGGCTCCATAATGTTCTGCTTGATACTCGCTATTACCTGTTGCTCCGGCACGGTTAGCTCTTGATGAGAATACAAAGCCAGGTTCTCCCCCTCGACAAGAGAGCTAATATATTGCTTCCAGCGTATATACGCCCGGGACATCTTAAATTTTCTCATCATCTTTAGCTCGTCTAATACTTCTTTATCCGTATTCATCCAAATACGCTGACCTTGCTTCCAGGAGCAAGCGTAGATATGCAATTAAGGCTTCAGGCTTAGCCTCACTTCTCTGGAAGCAGAAACTGGCACTCAAGCCTGGGAATATCTCGCCAGCAATCCGGGTCAGGCGACATTAAATCTCATAAAGAAGTTATACAAGATAAAGCTGAATATGGCCACTCTTATGGAAGAGAAAAGAAAATAGTACTATATATGAGTCGATTACAGGAATGCGCTGAGAGACGCAGTGCAACCAGAAGTGAATTTATCAAGATACATACTCTGATTCATACCAGGTGCGGAGGAAGTAGGCAAACCCATATGCCGGAAAAAAATTCTGTTGCACAAGTGTCTCGAATGGCGCATTTAAGAAATCCAGATGTGCGTTCTTGATACGAGCAACTAAAGCTTCATTCGCGGCCTCGCAATTCAGCAAATTCCATCCTTGTTGGATGCCATACCAGATATAACGCTGTTCCCATTCTGCGACGTAAGGGCTTACCTCGACGCTTCGAATAATCCGCATGCACGGTTTAAGGCCTCGCTCCGCAAGGGTTTGTATCCAGCTACTGCGCGTATGGCAGACTTTGCTATCGGCTCCGTTTGTTACAGAAGCGGCTTCGAGTAGATGTTGAGCATGGCGACGTTTTGGCTTACTTGTACGCCCAACATAGCGAATCTCGTGCGTCTCAGGATCTACCTCAGCATAGATAACCTGGCCTATTGGAAAGGTACGCTCACAACAGGAACGAATAAGTACACGTTGCTCAGGCTCTGGAAGCGCAAGAAAACTTGCTTCGCACCTCTTACAACAGAGAGAAAGTGATGTTCCCATACCACACAAAGCATAGCCCTTGAGCTGGGAAATAAAGTCAACGCGAAGTGTTTTCTTCTGGCACATGCAGCAAGCAACTTGCCGGCGTTCAAGCAATAGTGCATGACAGGCCTTGCAGCGTGTATAGAGCACAAAACCATTAGCAGAGGAAGTGCTGTCAAAGGCAGATGCGGGCAAGAGCTGTTGACAAGCCCTACAACGACGGTCTGGTTGCTGAAGATACCAGTTCTCCAATTCTTGCCAGCGCGTCTCCTGGGCCTGGCGGAGGGCCACGCGTCTGGCCCACTCCATTTGTCTTCTGTCTTCTCGTTCCTGCCCCTGCAGCCACATTGCACGCTGAGCCGCTACACGACGATGGCGCTCCTGCTGGTTAAACCCCTGACACTCATCACAAATCTCTTTATATCCATCGGCTTTCCCTTTCAGCCGCGAGAAAGCCAGAAGAGGTTTTATCTGCTTACACTGCCTGCAAGGTTTCTCGTTTTCTTGCGGAGTCGCAGTACTCATGTCATCTCTCCCTATCATCAGATCCTCCTTTTATTTTGCTAGCAGAGCCCCAATTTCAACTAAAACGCTCCTTGCCCATGTTCTTATATCCTCATTATTACTCTTCTATTTACAGTATATGGAAGATTTCAATAAGTTAGCGGTATTAGTTTGATAGCTCGCAGCCTCTAAGATGGCCTCTGCAAGCATACCAACGCCAGGAGAGCACTGCTAAGATAGTAGAAACTCAGCAGTGCTCTTGCGGCCGCAATCCACGTTGCTCTCAGAGAGCGGAGGAATGAGCACCTGAGAGCCCGCATGTCCGAAGAAGGCACCAGGATAGCAACGCGCCCCAATCGAGCATCCTCTAGAGCCAGTCAGGAGGAAGATCTTGGAAGCGCGAGACTGAAGCGTAAGTACTTAGTAAGTATTCATTCCCGGCGAGTCATAAACTATCAGGCCTGGCCAGTAGGCTTAAGGCTGCCAAGCACAAATAAGAACTGCCCCCACCAGCTTGAAGGGACCTGATACAGATTCTCATCAGTAGGCCAGCCCACCCAATAGGTGCTATTGAAGACAGTTGCATAAGTAGCCTGACAAATAGGGATAAACGGAAGATACTTGTAATAAGCCTCAAGCGTCTGGTTAAATTCTGCCACGCTATTTGGACTATTTGGATCGATTGTATCGAGCTTACCGGCAGCATCGCTGAGCTCTTGATATTTAGCGCGGAAGATATTTCCCCCACTACTGGCGTCCTGTCCTATTGGCTTGGTATTTCTTATCTCAAAGTACGCATAAAGCGTACTAGGATCAAGCACTCCCCCATTTATCCACCAGGTAGCCAGGTCGAAATTTCCCCGATAGAGCCGATCATACCAGACAGCTCCTGAGTAGGCTCTGACCGTCGCATCAATTCCAACCTTATTCAGCTCTTCCGCCAATTTCTGCCCATAGATATACTCAGGATCACCCACCTTTGAGGACGTCGAGATCTCGTAATGAAGTGGCTGGCCCTTATATGTACGCTTCCCGTCGCTGCCAAGCACCGTCCCCATTTCGTTGAGCAACTCTATTGCCTTCTGCGGATTATAAGTAAACTGATACTTGGCGGCAATCGCCTTATCTGACCATTTAGCATTGCTCTGATAGTCAGCCCAGGGGAATTGAGCAGGAGGCGTGGCAATTGGCCAGACACTCTCGCCAATCTGCTGACGATTGATCAAATAAGAAATAGCCCAGTGCATACGCGGGTCGGAGAGCAAACCTTTGGAAGGATCACAGTTGATGGCAATGGCCCGGGGATCAGGATCGCGGAACTTCGTCGAGATTACCATGTTCTTATATCCGCTATTTTTGATGGCAAGGGCATGCGTATAGTCAAATGAATTCGCAGGTACGTCGATCTGCGCGCGCTTAAATTCTTCAACCTCGGAGTCGGCGGCCGGCGCAGTGCGATATACCACATACTCAGGCTTAGGATCGAGCTCGTCCTTATTCCAGTAGTTGGGATCTTTCTTCCAGATGAACATGAATTGAGACGGATATGTGCGATCGAGCTTATAGGGACCAGTTCGAACGGGGGGATTATCTTTGAATTTCAGCGGGTCCTGCTTCGACCAGATATGCGCGGGAACGATGCGCTGCGCCCAGATAATCCCGCAAACAAAATTGTAATGGAAGCGGGGATTGCCCTGCTTTAAACTAAATACAACCGTATGATCATCGGGAGCCGCGACAGTCTTAACGGCCTGCCGATACGTATCGCTTCCCGCCAGAGCCGAATTCCCCATCAGCATTTCGATGGTAAACTTGATATCCTTCGCGGTAAACGGTACCCCATCGTTCCAGTGAACTTTCGGATTTAGCGTAATCGTGAGCTCAGTGTTATCAGCGTTGTACTTCCACTCCTTAGCCAGCCAGGGCTTTGTTTCTCCGGTTGCCAGATTGTAATAGAACAGAAACTCTGAGCAAACCTGCGTAAGACCGCCATCATATTGCTCACCATTGGGAATAAAAGGATTAAAGCTATCGAAAACGCTAAATTGTCCTGCTCCATCGATGATCACCGTCTGATTACGCGGTGTGGGCGCTACGCCACCTGATTGCTGAGTAGTACGTGTATTGCTGCCGCCGCACGCCGCCAGCCAATCGCCAGCAACAACACTACCACTGGTGAGCAGAACCAACTGCAGAGCCTGTCGCCGGGTTATCGATGTCTCTTTCTGGTTAAGTGATATGGACATAAGGAAACAACTCTCCTTTCCTGGTCAGCAGCGCTGTAGGGTTATCAAAAACAGATTATTGACACTGGCTACAGGCAAACTTCCCCGGATCTAGCCGATCACAAAAATAGAAGTTCGGTCAACAGTTAACGCGTGTAGAAATACCAGCCCTCCGCGGCAATCTCTAATCAAGGCTTTGGCGCCTACGCACAATGATGCCCTTCTGCTGGACTCATGCCAGGGCAGTCTCTATCTGCTCCTCTAGCAATGCATCTTTTAGTAAATAGCGTTTTTCCAGGTTGAGCAGCTTAGAGAGAAGATGCACCATAGCATGTAGGAATCTTAGATAGCGCTAATAGAGAGCTTGCCTGAAATGGGTAAAGAAGAATACATAAGCGCCGCCCTCTTAGCTGAAACTCTTTATGACTTCGAGAATGCTGCATGGTTCATGTACACACAAAACGAATACTTCTGTGTACCTATTAATCTTAATATGATTATACAAATTTTGTCAATATATTCAACATATTCAGACAAAAAAGACCGCAAGCTAGATCCTCTGGCCCTGGCTTGATATAAGCACGCTACGAATTGGCAAGCGAAAAGAGCATATATGCTGTCGCCTGCAGCAGCAGAAAAAAAGAGGAGAGATAATCAACGTATGAACGAGAAACAGCCTGCTGTAAGCTTTTTCTTGCCGCCTCTCTTCAGGCAGGGCTTGACACATATAAGGCTACGACAGCAATCTCTTGACTTTTTTAGCATAGCTGAGTATGATAAAAAAGCGCAATAACAAATTTGTCCATATTTTCTTAGACAAATTTGTTAATTAACTTGTAAGGGAACTCAACTGTGCAAGAATCAGAAAAAAGCTCACAGTCAAAGGCGCTCTCAGCCCAGATTCTGGCAGAATTTCGGGAACGCATCCTCTCAGGAGACCTGGCTGTCAGAGCTCGCCTTCCAACAGAGTCGGAAATCGCGCAGAAATATCATATTAGCCGCGGAACGGTCCGACAAGCGCTTAATGCGCTCATGAACGAGGGATTGCTCGAACGCATTCAAGGAAGCGGCACTTTTGTACGGCAATTTTCTGCGGCCCCCAAAGGCCAGGAGCCTGCCTATCAGCTGAGCCAGCAGCCTGCAAAAAACATTGGTTTGATCTTAAGTCAGGCAGGAGATGAACTTAACCTTGAAATCTTACTGGGCGCTGAGCAAGCGGCCAAGGCGCGCGGCTATCAACTTAGCTTTGCCTACTCTGAAGAGAATGCCGAAGAGCTTGCGCTTGACATTGAACGCCTGGAAAGCACAACTGACGGCTTGATTATCTTTCCTCTGAGCGAAAGAACATATGATCCAGCGCTTGCCCGGCTCAAAGAAAAGAACTTCCCCTTCGTATTGGTTGATCGCTATCTACCAGAGCTAGACTGCGATTATGTAATCTCCGATAACATCGACGGTGGATATAGAGTAACCGAGCATTTGCTCATCCTGGGATACAAGCGAATAGCCTTTGTAAGCTGGACCAGTTTGCTCACGACATCGGTACGCGACCGTTGCACGGGATACCGCAAAGCCTTGCAAGAATATCAGCGGCCATATGATGAAGCGCTAGTTTTTATAGCAACACCAGGCATACAAAATTTTTATGATAATATAGTCACTGGCGAGAATCGCCCTGACGCGATCTTTGCAGTGAACGATGGAACGGCTCTAGGCCTGCTTCAAGCCGCCGAACGGCACCAGATTAAGGCCCCTGAAGAGCTCGCCCTGGTGGGCTTTGATGACTTGAGCTATACAGCCCTGCTGCGCACTCCCCTGACCACTGTCGCCCAGCAACGGGCCGATATGGGCATGCGGGCAGCCAACCTACTCATTAATCGCATCGAAGGCCAGCTCATGGGACCGGCAAAGCACATCGAATTACCTACACGACTGATAGTTCGCCAATCATGTGGTGCTCGCCTGCGCGTCTCCAGTTTTAGCTCTGAGAGAAAGCCGGTATCCTTCTAGCTTCTAAACAAGTTAGCAAAAATTACCCCGCAGAGGGGCTTCTTCATGTCTTGAAGAAAATGTAGCTGAGCCGGACCAGCAGATGGCCACACTGCCATCTGCCTTACCTGATTCACCTTTTTCAGGCGCGCGGCTGGGGACGATAGGAACCGGTGATATGCTCAAAGCGAGGTCGATAACGTGTGGTATGATAATCGGCAGGATCAACGCGACGAGGCGAGAGATCCTTCCCGGGAATGTCAGTGCATATAAAAGCTCCATCGCGCTGCGCCGCCATAACCCCATGCTCCCCCTTCTCAACCATAGACATGATCAGGTTGGCATAGAAGATTGCCATATGCTTATCGTAAACCTCGGGCTCACCACTGCGGAGGAAATAGGTAAGATCTATTGGTAAGAAGCGAACACCCGGAAGCCGTTGAGAGAGCTGTTCACCGAGAAACTCTGCGATATTGGCCTTTTTACGATGACCATAGGCGTCGGGCTCCCCTACCTCCGGCACCGCCATGCCCAGATTTGCTCCTTCCGAAAGGACAACTGTCGAATAATTCTGCGGATTACGTCGATCCTGCGCAACCAGATCAGCAAGCACATCGACATTGGCCGGCACTTCTGGAATTAAAAGGCGATCTGCCCAGGTGACAATAGCCGTCTCCAGAGCCGTAAAGCCAGCATCGCGCCCAAACATACGAAACAGAACTGTCTCGCTATGCGAGCCCGCCGTAGAGCGCATGCGATTGATAAACTCTGCGGCCCGGCTGATCGCGGTCTGAAAGCCAATACAATAATCAGTGCCGGGAACATCATTATCCATAGTCTTAGGAATACCCCAGACAGGCACGCCTCTGGCATCCAAGACAGCTCCATAGCTCAGCGTATCGTCTCCGCCAATCACCACCAACCCATCTAAGCCAAGAAACTTTATATTGGCCATGACCTCTTCAGTGAGATCAATTCTATCATCAGGAGCGCGTCCAGCCCCATAAGAGGCAAGGTGGGGAGGAAGCTCGCCGACCCGTACCTTGCCTGGATTTGTCCGCGACGATTGCAGAATCGTGCCACCTTGTCTATCGATAGTGCGCGTCGTCAGGCGTGTTAAAGACATCAGGTACGAGCCTTGCCATGTACTTGGGTCTTCCGCGCGAAAATAGAGATTCTCAATTCCACGACTGCGATCCAGGAAGGTGATGCCCGCCCAGCCTAAACGCAGGCCGATGACGCGAATGCCCATAGGCTCTGCTCTGTAAGCCATGGCCTTAATAGCCGCGTTCAGGCCGGGAACATCACCCCCTCCAGTTAATACACCCAGAGTGCGAATGGGACTCGATGTATGTCCTGGCATAACAAAATCCTTTCCTAACAATTGTATGAGTACGACTTATTAGCCGTTTCTTAAAAGACGATTATAAGCACGTCTACGGGGAAAAGAATATCACACCAGACGAAAAAAATCTCTCATTTTTACCTCCTGGTGGTACTACTTGCTACGAAAGCTTTTCGCACGAGGAGCGCTGCTAAGCGCCTGGGCTGGCTATTTCAGAAAAGCATGCCTCTCCTCAGGCGCTTTACTATTGTGATGCTCATTAGCAATGCTTCCAGGGACATAGTGCTCCTGAGAATAGATACACCGATACGCGCCTAACCATCTGTCCATTATCAAAAAGCGACCATCCGCGTATCTTCAGCGTATTGTGAGCAGCATCAGAGATCCAGCAATGTGCAGCCCCAGGCTTATACGAGGATATCAACACTGAGCCGTTTTCGCACATTTTGCTGATATATCAGCAAAATGTCTTCTATATGGCTCCTCATATCTTGAGCCGCATTATCCGCATCGCCTTCTTTTATCGAGTTAAATATTTTCTCTTGCTGCTCTACTATATCAAGCAGCAAGTGATGCTCATCATCCATTAACATCTTTACTACTCCACGCAAGATCTTTAAAACGAAGGCGACCGTCTCAGCTAAAAATATGTTATGTGCCGCCTGCGCTATCCCCAGGTGAAAAGCATCGTAGTTCTCTATAAACTGTTTCCACTGTTCTGTTTCGGCCCCCTGTCGGCAGAGGGACAAAAATTTATCAAGCGATCGTAACTCGGCCAATGTAATGCGCTCAGCAGCCAGACGAGCCGTGAGCATCTCTTGCATAGAACGAAACTCAAAAAGAGCGCGTATATGCTCCGGATCAACAGGCATAGAGAAGTTTATAGCTGCTGCTGCTAAGGGTTGCGTTCCATCGCCCACGTATGTGCCGCTGCCACGGCGCGTTTTCACATGTCCACTTGCCGTTAAAATCTTTACAGCTTCCCGCACCATAGCTCTGCTAACCCCGAGTTGTATCCCCAATTTCTGCTCGGTAGGCAAGCGATCACCAGGCTGCAAACCTGATATCTTTATAAACTCAATTATTCTGGCAGCTACTATTTCATATCCTGGCCGATATGTGCTACCATTCTCCTTGGTGACGAGCGTCATATTTCTCCCTCACTGGCTAATAACATCTCTTAACTGTTATACGCCCAATAGCATGAATCATCCTTCATTTTCTCGTAGCAAAGATTACACTTACTTACGATCTCTCAGACCCGGGATTATACAAGCTTCTTCCTCTACATCTTTCCCGCTTTTTACTTGTTTATCGCTGTCTGGAACTATGCAAGAGGACTCATGCCCTAAAGATAATCTGAATTCTGGAGTGAACGATTTGTATACTGCTCCCGAATTGTAGCATACAGCTTTATATATGACAAGCGATATTTTATTTATCGGACAAAAGCCCAAGGAAACGTATTAGTTGCACTCGGTTTGGCGTATTTCAACCAAGAAATAGAACTTGCTCGAAATATCAATAATAGCAACAGAACACATAGTATACCATATCTCATAGTATTAGTATCCCCAAACCACTTAAGTAGGAATAAACCATAGAACAAATCACATTATCCTATCTCTGCAAGAAAGATGTACACGTGGGGAGTATAGGCAGTGTTAAAGTGCATCTACCTATCTTGTGGGCAAGAGTGGGCGGATAGAAAGGTGGAGAGAAGAAAAGGTAGCTTGCACACCGGTTCTGCTCACGATTAGCTAGAGCATAAAGAATCCGGTGCGCAAATCCCTGGCATAGAAGATATTTCCCCTGCTAGTTTCTCTACTCAGGGCAAAGTCAACAGTTCCGGAGCTCCATCGGTAACAGCGAGCGTATGCTCAAACTGCGCGGAGAGCGAACCATCAGCAGTGCATATTGTCCAGCGATCAGCAAGTAGGCGTGTCTGGGGCTTGCCTACATTAATCATAGGCTCAATGGTAAAAACCATACCAGTCCGCAATTTTAGTCCTGTCCCGGCTCTACCGATGTGCGGAACCTGCGGATCTTCATGTACCGAATGACCTACGCCGTGACCAACCAGATCACGCACAACCGAGAAGCCCTGAGCCTCTGCATAGCTCTGGATCGCAGCCCCAATGTCGCCCATATGATTGCCAGCGCGCGCCTGCTCAATCCCTAGTTCCATAGAACGTCGAGCAGTATCTACCAATTTCTGCGCTTCATCATCAAGTTTGCCTACCGCAAAGGTCGCACAAGAATCGCCTACCCAGCCCTTATAGCGCACCCCAATATCGATGCCAATAATGTCCCCATCTTTGAGATATTGTGTAGAGCTGGGAATTCCGTGACAAATAACATTGTTGATTGCCACACAAATTGTAGCCGGGAAAGGGGGTACTGCCGGCTGTCCGGCTCGCGCCGCTCTCGCTCCATAACCTTTATAGACAGGGATAGCATCCTTGCTGCGGATAAAGTCTTCGGCGATTTTATCAAGTTCTGCAGTGCTAATCCCTGCCTTGATATGTGGGCGTAGAACCTCATATGTTTGTCCTACAATGCGCCCAGCCTCGCGCAAGAGAGCGATCTCCTGACGCGATTTTATCATTATAGCCATGTTTTCTCTCCTGTTGTCATGCAATATCATCCCTTAACAAAATCTGTACATTTCGCTCTTTTCGACTTTCGCCTCATATGCTAATCAAGCGCCGAAGCAGCAAGCATGCTGCAGTAGTTGTTGCATCGCATTGCTCCAGGCTTACTCACTATGCGTGCATCTCATAGCCAGGCTGTAGAGCAGCAGCACCATCCTCATCAGATCTTTCCCAGACAAGCAGATCGGCGATAGAGACATTCATATATCTGCTGAAGTAGTTGAGAAGACGATCCAGCGTTGCATAGTCAATACGCTGACTACGCCCCATATTCAGGGCTGCCAGCACACTTAGCGAGACTCCACTTTCGCAGGCCAAACGGCGTAAGCTCAGAGCCGGCTTTCCTTGTTGGGCCCGTTCGAGATTGACGCGCGCAAGCAAGATTCGTAGCTGGCATGAGATTGTCACAATAGTCCTCCATAAGTACTTTTCTAGTCCACATCATCAGCAGTTATAGCTAATACTAACAGCGCTGTTATGGGATGTCAACACATTACAATTACTTAGCAAAACAATTCTCGGCCAGAGTGCTCGGCCTTCCTGTTTTCGCTCTACATAGATGTGATTTAATGTAAAGGGTGGCACGAAGGGCCCACTAACGACCGCTTGTACTGATATATTTCAGGAAGGACAGACAAAGTGAAAAACAGGCAGCATCTTACTGGTGCGCAGGCAATCACCGCAAGTTTACGCGCGCACCATGTCGAGACTATTTTTGGTATTCCTGGTGTGCATACCTTATCACTCTACGAGGCTCTACGCCACGAGGCTGGTCTACGCCACGTTCTCGCGCGACACGAACAGGGCGCGGGCTTTATGGCCGAAGGATATGCGCGCGCCAGCGGAAAAGTTGGCGTTGTGACGACCATTGCGGATTTTTGTCACCTATTACTAATCTGTGCTCTTCTGCATATACAACGTCATCATAGCAGACATGATAAAAATCTTTATATCCATCACTGCTAGCTACTCCCTTTGTCCTTCTGACTTCCATCTCAGAGGCCATAGCTTTTATAGCAACCCAGCATCTAGTAGGTAGAGCTCTGACTATATCCATAGCTGGAGCAGTAGAATAGAGATTTCGTAATAGCTCCTTTTCCTCGTCTGTCCACGACCCGCCATGTGTACGTAATCGTACATGTGCTATATCAGTGTCCCAATCGATTCTTTTCCAGTCGATTTCTATTTTTGCCCAACCAGGAGCAGGCCGAGACAGGGTAACCTGACGGACTAAGCTACCAATGAAACGTAACTTCTGCTGAAATGGAATTTGCGGCCATGCCTGAATAAGATCAGGAAGCAGAGTATATATTGCGTATTGTATCTCTTCATCTGGCTCTACCTTTTCTTTCGCGTGCTCTAAATCCTGCTTTAGCTTTGCTATTCTTTTCTCCAGTTTAGCACACTCACTTGCTAGATCGGCTTCCATCTGTTCAGTTTTAGGAATCTTAGCATTCTTCAGTAACCTCATATTATGATCCCATTGTTCTTGAGCTTCAGCAATCAGGCCTTTAATAGTCTGCTTTATATCTTCTTTTTGCTCCTGCTCCTGGTCTAAGTCTTCTTTCCAGTCTTCACAACCCTCCCACTTTTCTAACCTCTCAAAGAATTTGGAGAGAAAGATGCTATCAATCAGTTCTACCGTAAATGCAAATTCAAAAACTCTTTCTATTTTGGCATAACTGCCATGCCGATACACATCTTTGTACTTTCTGCCTGCTCTTGTTGCATATATTTCATATCCATCAGGACCCTTCACGACTTTCTTTAATAGAGCTTGAGTTTTGCCATTCCTGACAACTCTTTCTGGCTTTTGCCTGCTTCCCTCTAGATCGTAAGCGCTTAATCTCTTATGTGCATAGATGAATAACCATTCCTCAACAATAGCAGGATGGTTATTCTCAATAAATCCACCATCTAACGGTATCCACCATCCTATATATATCGGATTAGTTAAAATGCCTATAATTCCATCCAGGCTCGGTGTATAACCCTCTGCGAATTGTCGTCGTGGTCCCCGTCTCCTGCAAGGCCTACGAAACCCCCTAGTATCTATGCCTGGCTCAAATGGAGGAAAGAGTTCATTTGGATCGTTCTCTATTTCTCGAAGCAGTTCAGGAAAATTACCATCTAGTTCAAAAAAGCGTTTGAATAGTTTTTCTACAATCTTAGCGTGAGGCTTATAGATGATATACTTCTTCTTTTTCTCGTCTGTACGATCTACGATATAACCCCAAGGAACCGGACGACCATCATAATAACCTTTATCGCTCGCCACTCGCTTACCGCCGCCGAGAATGAGTTTCATCCACTCAAGATGACGTGCTGCTTCCTCTGCTTCAAGCATGAAAACGCGTCGGCAATAATCGTCATCAAAATTGAAGTGCATACGAAGCGTAATAATCCACACACCATAAGTACGACAAGTTTTCATGATGTGAGCAGGAGTCACAAAATCAGGATCTCTAGTCAAACGATTGACATGCACGGTCCCGATCCACTTGGCTTTTCTCTTCTGGATCATTGCAAACATCCTCATCATTCCAGGTCTTTTATGAATCTCAAGAGTACCGCTTGTACCCTCGTCATCAGGAATGACTGTTATATTTCCCGTGAATCCCATCTGGCGAAAATGCTCTATAAACTTATCCGTTTGCATTTCGTAACTATGGATATTATTCCTTGTTTGATTAGGGCTCGATTGCCTAACATAGATTACACCGTCTTCATTTTTCAACTGATCAGGAAAGTACAGAGGGTAGCTGACGCTTGTACTCGCTTTCTTCTTGATTGTTCTCACGCTCATGCTTAATTCTCCTTATTTCCTTAGCAACATCCTGTAAGGTTGCATACAAAGCTCGCTTATCCTCTGGTGAAAAGCAATCATCTATCCGCTTTTCGTCGTGAGTGGATGACATCTAATCCCCCTTCTTGCTGTCATACTATGAACTTTACGTAAAGGGAGTATAGTGTCAGGTTGTTTCATGTTGCAGATCACCTAGTATATATTGGCTGTTCTCTATGAGTTGCTATTAATGTATTGGAAATAAATAAGTACTTATTTCCCCTGTTTCTGTATCAATAGCCCGTAAAATTTCATACGCTTTTTTATGAGGAATAGGGGCTATTCTCATTACATGATGTTGAATGGGAGGACCAGAGACGATTGTATCGGCATAGTCAAACTTTCTGCACTCATAGCAATTGCAGGTAATGTTAGAATGAGGTCGAGGTGTGCCATGTTGCTGCATGGTATTCTCCTTTCAGATAGACTAGCTAGCTCCTGGTCTATCTCTTTTGTTTCTCTGTTGAACTATAAACTTCCAATGGGTTAAATATAGCAAATTTTTCAACACCAGTCAACAGCAATTGATATGTCCCAACTTTGATGATATAAATAGAGGGATCAAATCAGAATTACATGCTGAGGATGAATGTATGCCAGAAGAACAAGAGGAATATATTACTATTCAAGCTGCTGCTGAAACTATTGGAGTCAAACGAGCATCCCTTTATTACTATATCAACATGCTGAGGATAGATACTCATCAATTCCTATTTGATAACCATGCCTATTTGAAAAAAGAGGATGTAGAGCTCATTAGAGAAGCAAAATCAACTCCCTGGAAATTAGGTCTTGTGAAACAAAAGAGAGGGAGAAAAAAAAAGGCGCAAGGATCAAATTAATTACTCGCAAATAAGGGTAAGGAGCCAGAGCCGTCTAGCTCTGGCTCCTCTTTTTGCTTCTCTTGCTCCTACCCACAAGCAAAAGGGGTCATCACAGAGGAGCCAGAGGCAAGGATATCTTGATAGTAGGTGGCTGTAGCCTCGACTACCCGGCCACACTGAGCGATGGACCAGGGAGTAGTAACGGCGATGGTTTGCGAGTGGTCTGAAGGCGGGTAAGAACGTGTAAAGACATCGGTTTTATCAGAAGCAGCATCATAAAGCGATACCTCATCTACTGCTGTTGTGTAGTTAGCTGGTGCCTCTACCTGGAGAGAGGCACGGAGGTATCCACAGAAATGGCCCAGAGGGGTATACATGCCTTGTAGTTGAACGATGTAGAGATAGTCATCTGGCTCTGAATAGTGTCGATCCTCAGAGATGACTCGTGACACCATACACCCCAACGGATCGGGATGCACGTAGACCAGAAGAGCGCCTATTCCTGCTAGAAACAGTGCTATGAGCAAGAGGACCAGGCCATATGTAGAGCGCTTTCTCATATCTGAACTCCTCTATCGTGGACGACGGCGAACAAGATCATATCTATACATCGGCTCTGGCCGTGAAGGGTAGATAATGCGCTCATAGAGAGCTAACACATATCTTACCGTTTGTTTTGCCTCGTCACCAGCCAGAGCAGGTAACAGCGTCTCAAGCAGTGCCTCTATCTGCTCATGTGTGGCTCGTATGAGCTCCCTTTGTCCTTCACACTCACTCCTGAGCACCCGTGGGTGTTGACGCGCACGCTTAGCAAGTCTCTCCAGTTGGCAGACGATAGGCTGAAGCTGTTGCTGTGTGACTGTTTCTATAAGAAGCCTGTACATCTTATCATCGTAGATCATGTGGTAAACCTCTTTCTCCTACTGAGGGACGATCTATGAAACAACCTTGCAGGCTACTAGGAAAATAGCCGATCAGCAAGCTTGCTAGCCCATATTGGGGGTGCGGAATTGTTCAGTAAATGGATACTTAAATAATTTATGCATCATGAATAGATCCTGTCTCTAGCTCACTTGTGCTAGGAGCCTGAAGAAGTGAGCAGAGGTAGGGTAAACTCATTGACTTAGTGAGTTTGTCTTGTCGATTGCTTTTTGAGAAGGAGAAGGAGCTATGATACGTCGGCGTTACCGTCGCTCGGAGTACCCGATCTCACCTATGGGCTATGGCTGTATGTTTCCCTCGTTTTCAACATTTCTCTTGCTGGTCCTGGTCGTTATTGTCGTCGCCTATTGGTACTCACCCTCCCTGGTAACATCGCTCTTACAGTCTGTACAAACGTTTGTCCAGTCTTGGCACTTTGATGTGCATGTAGCACATTAGCAAGCAACCTGGAGAACTCTCCAGGTTGTTTCTTTTGGAGGTTAGAAACCGTGATACGACGGGCATTTGCTTCCCTCATTATGCTCTTTGGAACCATCGTGGGCGGTATTGTCGTGGTTCTCATCCTCATTTCATTGACCTATATTAAAGCGTTTATCCCTGGAATAAGTACGCTGCTCTGGCTCCTGATAGCGCTGGCTGCATTTATCGCCTTACTCTTTGGGGTGATTTGTATCATTGCCTATGGGACGGCCTTTAGCACGAAGCACTTTGCAGATGCAAAGATCAAACAACTCGAAGTCAATCGCCGTCGTGTCGAAGAAGCAGAGTTTGAAGCGCTCAGTACGGCGCGTCGAGAAGCACTTTTTGCTGGTCCTCCCTCTGGCCAAGTCGTTGATTCGACGGTTCCAGTACGGGCCGTTTCCGCGCTTCCTTCCCTCCCAACCGGCAATGTCTCTCCCTCCAATATCACGTCACCAGGTCCCGGCCAACAACCAGGGACCGTGATGTATCGGGATATTCAAGGGAGTCTCAAACCTGGTCAGTTTTTTATGGGGATTCGGGAAGATCGAACGATTCGTACCGCCATTTGGGAGGAACAAAAGACGGTCCTTGTTTTAGGCAGTAGCGCTTCTGGCAAAACGACGACCATCATTCAAATGGCATTGGGTCATGCGAAATGGGGTGCACAACTCGTCGTCTGTGATCCCCATAGCACCAAGCCAGATGGATTACTCAGCCGTCTAGCTCCTCTGGCTCCTAGCCTCTACCCTGGAACGACCTTTGCCCAACAGTACCCGGCCATTCTGCACAATGTACGCACTGTCAAAGAGGAGTTGGTCAGACGTATTGATGGGGGGTCGTATTCCTTGCCCATCGTACTGATTGTCGAGGAATGGGATAGCTTGATGGATGATAAAGCCATTGCCAAAGAACTTACCTTTATCGTCCAGAAACTTGGACGAGAGGGACGAGGGTATCAAGTCTATGCGATCTTCGCGGCTCACAGTGCCAGAGCCGCGTTACGCGAGTCGGTCATCTCTTATGTTGTGCATCGTGTTGATAAGAACCAGGCGGCAAAGATCTTACTCCCTGAATATGCGAAATTGGTTCCCTCTCTGCCGAATGGATGGGCCTATGTCAAAGACGCCTTTGGGGCAACAGAAAAGTTACAACAAGTGCTGGTCACAGCAGAGGATGTACAGGAAGAGGCAAAACACCTGAACTTTTTCAGGAGACAACCCGTTTCACCGCCGGGAGCTCCTACACCGAATCCAGGGCCACAGCCGCCATTGCCGACCGTGGCCGATCTGTGGGCCGCACAACCCACAGCGGAACTTCCCCCAAGTCAGCCACGCATGCCAGCTATCACGCGTGATACGACTTCGCCAAGGCGGGTTGTTGATCAATTTCCTGCTCAGAATGAGGAGCTATATACCCAGCCAACAGACGAGCAACTTGTTACCCTGCTCAGTGAAGATACGGCCCCTGATCTGCCAGCAGCGGCACCCACGCCCGTAGATCTACAGAGGAGGCTGGTCAAATTAGTGCTCAGAAACCAAAAATCATGAGGAGCAGGAAGAGGAAGGGATAGCACGTATGCTATCCCTTTTTTGTGTCCTTTTTTTGGAGGGTATCAGCCGCTTTGTTGAGCGAACGAGCCAGAGCACGTAAGAGGAGTGCTGAGGATTGCGTATCCCCGCGTTGTTGAAAGTATCTGGCCAGGTTTTGCGCGCGCATGCGCTCTAAACGGCTATCAAGAAGATCTCCCTCTGAGAACTTGCTTTCAGCAGAGAAATAGGAAGAGATATTTTTTGCAAGCTTTTCTGTCTGGACGGTTACCGCTTTCTGTTTGATGGTCTCCTCATCTGGCTCTGTTGGAATGGGTTCTAGCTCCAGGCTATTCTGCTCCTGGAGTTTCTTCAGAGCTTTGGCCAAACCAGAATGATGAATCCCGGCAAGTTTGGCCGCTTCCCGAATGGAAAGCTGTTTTCCCGAGGGATCTGGAGTGATATGTAACCAGATCCCGAACGCGGTACGGGTGAGTTGATTTGCTGGTAAACCGTGCGCCAGGTTTGCAAGAAAAGCCGCGCGTACCACCTCGTACTCGGTTTGATAGTTTCGCGCAATAGCGGCAATAGTCGTTTCTCCCTTGCGTTTTGCACGTTCAAATCGGTGATGACCGTCGATGATAATATATCCCTCAAAGATGAGGACAACTTCAATAGGGGGTAACTGCTCCGAAGGCACCTCTAGCAAATGGGCTAGGTGCTCCTGGTCAAGTGGACGGGTTGCTACCGCCGCATTCGTAATAGCACTCTTGCCTAACGGTATCCCTTTTTCAATGGGAAGGGGTAAGATTTTCTCACTTTCGACGGTGATAAACTGGATTGCCATTGCTCATCTTTCCTTCTCAAACTTACAGACAATTGACACCGTGTACATCCAGATACTATAGTCAAAAAACGTCGCTTCTTCACGAGCACTAAGACACTCGTGCTACTGCGAAGATGACGAGCATACTTGACACATAACAAAAGTGTCTACCATGGTAGACACTTTGAACGAAAGCCCTTTTCAAGCCTGTTGAAGCTTATTGTGGATGCTCATCATACACCAAGGTGAGAAAGGAAACGTCTGGTTTGAGAAGATCCTGACAATACATCACCCTGGTAATTGGATCAATACGAAGCAGTTGGATAGCAGGCATCACACATGTTGTGAGTTTTGCGGCAAAGGAATCACCAGCTTTTTCAAGCATGTGTCGCGCCTGTTCCGCTTCGGCCCACTTCCAATCAAGCTGTTCTGGAGGTGCAGTAATGCGCACAACGGTGTGCTTTTGCCCGCACGTCTCAAACGTGACCTTCGCGCGCAGGGTCTTGAGTGCAGTACGGGCTACAGGGCGAAGAGCAGCGTTTTCAACCTTCCATGATATGTGTATTGGCGGTTGGCTCTGGCCCCTGTTGCCTTGATGGGCAAGGGAAAAATACTTTTCAGGATACATACGCTCTGGCTCCTTATAAGATCTGACTCCTTAATGGAACTGCCCAACCTGCCGGAAACCGAAGCAGGACGGATCGCCCGTTTTGATCTTCTAAGATGACACTGAGTGCCTCATAAATGAGGCCGGGAAAACTCACCCTCTTGACCTGAGCACCGGCAATTTCCACACCCAAAAGGAAAAGTTCAATTGCCCTTTGCTGTTCGGTCTCAGCATCAATATAGTGTATACGATGGAAGCGTAAAAATGCAGCTTGCTCTATTCCCTTCCCTTGCGGGGATTCATCCAGGTACGCGTTATAGTACGAGTATGCGCTCTGTGGCTCTGCTGTCAGATCGGGGAATTTCGCTTTCAGAGCAGGAAGCAGGATATCCTGTTC
Source organism: Ktedonosporobacter rubrisoli (assembly GCF_004208415.1). Classification (GTDB taxonomy): domain Bacteria; phylum Chloroflexota; class Ktedonobacteria; order Ktedonobacterales; family Ktedonobacteraceae; genus Ktedonosporobacter; species Ktedonosporobacter rubrisoli. Next base: position 4,118,162 of record NZ_CP035758.1, read on the forward strand.
ATAAGGGGCGAGTGCTATCCGGATTCTCATAGCACTCTTTCCTTTAGCGCTCTTTCCTTCCTGAGTATGCCGAGGGCCGTGCCAGCAGTTTGGAACATACGCACGGTTTGCCTATGCCCAATCACTGGCGCTATGCTCCCGTAACACCGATGGAAGTGAAGCAGACAGCGTAAAGCGAACAGATATGTGACCTGGCGTATCACCCTAGTGTCATCTTGTTGAGGAACTCGTCTTTTCATGGGTTCCCTCCTGTTTGGTAATGACAAAGCGTGTACATGACCCTTTCATCGTGACGGTTTGTATCTCCGGGTCCCTCTCAAGTATCCAGAAAGCATCCTCAACACGTAAGTGAGAGCTGTTGATAAGATCATCACTATACACTACATCGGCATGCACATTTGGTTCCTCGCGTATTGCAGGGAAGGAAAAGCTTAAGTAACATTCTTGCTTGACACCATGAGCAGTACGCACATGCTCTAAGCTCAATTCGAGGTGTAACGTAATATATCCCTCTAGAATCAGGTCTGCTCCTTTTTCAAACTGTTCTCGAAACTCGAATAAACTCAATGTTTTTTCCACTCGCATCTTCTCCCTTCTGGTCCTATCGTATCAATTGGCCCGTTGTACGTCTCTCCTGTAAGCTTGTGCAACGCTTCTCTTACCTGCTTTGCATGAGCTAGAGTGACCGCTAAATTGTGGTCAATCGACCATACGGTAATAGAGGGAACGTGAGCACAGCGGGCGATAGCAAGGTAGGTCAAGCCATGCTTGACAAGGTACTCATGAAATTGATCGGTCTTGCTCGCTAGCAAGGGTTGCGTCGGTTGGTTTGTAATGTCTATCTTCTGCCAGTTCATGATTAGGAGCTCTCCTGACATGCTACATAGAGATGTATCCAATATGATCATGTTCTCTTGTCTTCTTCTAGCCAGCGCAACGCCATTGTATTCGCTAATTCTTGCGTCATTATGTCAAGTAATGGCATACTTAAGGCGGGTCACTCGTCATTTGTATCATGGGGTAGCTGGGTGTAGAGGAACACCCAGAGTGATACAGGTAAATGGCTCGCAACCCGTTTAGGAGCATAACACTGCTAGATAGAGAAACATGGTCCTGTTTTCTTGTGTGACAGAAAAATACGACCTTTTTCTAGAAAGAACGCTCTAGACAAAGAAACGAGCAACCTCTATACTTGAATGTATTAGAGGTACTGCAAGTTAGGAGTGGTTGTGATATCAAAGGATAAGCTCAAGATCTATGTAGGCGAGTACGGCCCGATTACTGTTGGTATTGACGGGCAACTCACCTTCGGCTACCTGGTTCGCTATATACGTAGACTGCATACTATTCCGATCCATCAGGTAGCGGCTCTGTATGCACAAGTAGCCGAAAAGGACCAGCCCGTGCTAGGAAGGCGCATACGGTTTATGGAACAAACAGATGGTTTCTTTCCCAAAGATCCGAAAAGGCGTGTTGTACTGGCAAAACTTTTAAACATTCCCCCCGTATTGCTGGCCACTGTAGGCCTCGACTCGCTTTTATCTCCAGAGGAGCAGAGAGGAGAGAACACCATTATTCCCGGTCCCGTATCCCGGCATATTGACGTGGAAGAGTACTATACAGCCTTACAGACTTACTGGACTGAGGGATACCCACATGGGCTAGAATCTGCTGTAGATGATGCTATGGCTCGTATTGACAGACTTCATGATACTGTACTCTATGTTCGGACAAAGCAAAAGCAAGAGATCATCCGGCTTTTATGCGGGTTCCAGATACAGCTTGCAGAAATAGCTAAGGCGCAAAGATGCTATCAGGCAGCAAAAAGCTATCTAGCTAATGCTTTGCTTCTGGCCCGTGAAAAAGCATGCACAGACCTGTTACCTATCGTGTTGTACAGACGTGAAGTATTATTCGATGATTTGGGGGACCAGGAACAAGCCTTACTCACCTTAGAGCAAATCAAGCAAGATAAGCATAAATGGAATATTCCTGCACAATTAGAGGGTGCTGCTTTATCTATGGCCGGGTTTGCACGAGCAAGAGCAGCACGAAACGAGACGGATAAGAAAAATGCCTTGCTCTATCTTGATGAGGCTGAAAACCTTACAAGGAATGCAATAACTGACAATTATCTCTTCTTTGTTTCTTTTGACCGGGAGCGCCATTTGTTAAATCGAGCGGCTACGCTTATGCGACCCACAGAAAGAAAATTGCGCGCGCCCGAGCGGGCTCAGGAGTGCTTGTTAACAGCAGAACAAGAGCGAAAAGTCAGCGGCGAACATATAAGTAGTTGCCGCCAGCAAGATACCGATCTAATCCAGGCACAAATTTACTATGACAGGGGCTTCGATCCTATCGCCGCTGCTACCGCTGAACGGGTAGTGAATGCTCTTGACACAACCGGACAATACAAATACCTGAAACCAGTAACAGAACTATTCCAGGGCATAAAAGCACGTCATCCTTACGATGATTTTACTGTGAGTCTGGAGCTAGCCCTTATGAAAGTCCAAAATCCTCATTTGTTTCACTAGTTCTCATTATCAAAAAGTAGCCTCCCTGGAGTTCTCAGGGAGGCTTTTTCGCTAGAGAGAACCATAATCCATCCATCAAGGTAGCGCTAGCCATAATCCATCTATCAATATTGCGCTATATTTCTTTTCAATCCTCTCTGGCTCCTCTTTGCTCTCATCACAAGAGATATCTTCTTCCTCTTCTTCTCCTTCCCACTTCTCTGCACTATCAAAGTGATATTGATGTTGAAACGCTTTTGCCTCTCTTAGGATAGGCTCCAGCCAACGTGATCTATCCAATTCGTCTAAATCATCCATAATTATTTTTCCTCCAAATATATTTATAACACCTAATGTGTTTATAGCATAACATTACAGTCAATCAGCTTTCTGTACGAAAAAGAAGTCTCGCTAGAAGTTTAGCGAGACTTCTGAACTAGAGCAGGAGCTACGATCTATCTCCTAAGAGGCTATCAAAGTTCTCTTATCATCTGGGTTAATGCATCCCAGAACAGACTGCAGAATGACCAGGATGTCTTTATATGGGGTACTTTCAACAAATTTATGGCGTTGTGACAACGATCACTGGTCCGGGAGTTACCAACGTAGCAACACCTGTTGCCAGCGCTTATTCTGATTCTATCCCGCTTCTTGTCATCAGCTCAAGTCTCCCACGTTCGGCAACGCGACATCCAAAGGGATTATTGCACGAAATTAAAAACCAAGCCGGGGTCATGGAAGCGCTGGCCGGCTGGACCCGTGTAGTAGAGCACGTCGAAGAGCTGCCCTATGCGCTTAACGATGCGTTTCGGGCCTTGAGGCAGGGGCGTCCGCGCGGGGCTTATCTACAAGTACCTCTAGATCTCCTTCAGGCAGAAGCTGATGTAGAGATTCCTGAACCCGCTGAAATCGTCCTGCCGCAGCCAGAAAAGGAAAGTCTCGACGCTGCGGCGCGCCTTTTACGCGAGGCCAGGAGACCTCTTATTATCGCCGGAGCCGGTGTAACTGCAGCTGCTGCTAACACGCACCTGGCCCGGCTGGCCGAATTGCTTGGTGCACCCGTTATCCTCGGAAATAAGAGTCACGACGTTTTACCAAGCGAGCATCCTCTCGTTATTTCAGTGAATAACAGCGCTCCGGCTGAAGTCTATGCCCTGATCGAAAAGGCCGATGTTGCGCTTATCGTTGGCAGCAAGCTTGGCTTACATCGCACGGGTGAGCATGGCTATCCGCTACCACAGGCTCTGATCCAGGTTGATATTGATCCGGCGGAGATTGGGCGGCACTATCCTGTACGCATAGGCCTTGCCGCCGATGCACGCCTTACGCTTGAAGCCCTGTTGGAGCGCTTGCACGATCAGCCTTTCTCGCGCGATCAAGCCGCCCTATTAGCAGAGCTAGAACGTATACGTAAAGCGCTACGCGAGCGCTGCCACAAAAGCTATGGTGAAATGGTTCACCTACTCGATGGCGTACGCGAAGGTCTGCCCAACAATGGGATCGTCGTCGCGGACATGACAATGCTTGGCTATGCCAGCGCCCAATATCTACCCACCTACGAGCCTCGCACTTATATCCATCCCAACGAACTGTGCACGATCGGCTGCGGCCTGCCTCTGGCCCTGGGCGCCAAAGTTGGCGCGCCAGAGCGTCAAGTTATCACCCTTTGCGGCGACGGTGGCTTCCTGCTCAACACAGGCGAATTGGCAGCAGCGGTACAGGAGAAAATACCGGTTGTCATCATCATCTTTAATGACTCCACATTTACAGCTGTGAAAAGAGCTCAGCACTACGACTATGCTAAGCACTACATTGCCACGGATCTGGTCGCTCCTGACTATGTTGCGCTAGCTCATGCTTTCCATGCCGAGGGTATGCGCGCAGAAAACCCAGAAGCACTACGTGATGCCATTCGCAAGGCATCAAGCCTTAATAAGCCCACAATTATCGAAGTTCCGCTACCAGCTAGAGAGTGGTAAGCTTATAAATTCGAGGGCTTCAATGGCGCGCTAAGCAACTGATCAATAGAGAAATCTATTAATACTGCTTACGGCCAGGGCTGGCGTTCCTGCCCACAGTGTTGAGCAGCGGAAAAAGGGGAAGAACAACCATTACGGGCCGCTCTTCCCCTACCTTTCTCTAAGCAGGCTTATAGCTCTCATTTAACCTGCTCAAGCATAAACGGGCCGGGCTCTCTTAAGATTATTTGTGCTCAGGCTCTCGAAGAGCGATGATGTAGAGAAGCTTGAATCTCCTCCAGGCTACGTCCACGCGTCTCAGGAATCATAGCAATTGTGAACCCAAGGAAGAGAACGCTGATCACCGTATAGATCCAGAATGTACCAGCCTGTCCCAGCGATTGTAGCAGGGTCAGAAAAGTCAGAGAAACCACAAAGTTGGTGACCTGATTAACTACCATCGAACTGCTCATGGCCACCCCACGGATCTTGAGAGGAAAGATCTCGGCGGGTATCAGGAAAACCACCATGTCGACGCTGATGGCAAAAGCAGCGATATAGACCAGAACACAGATCACTGGAAGAATAGGCAGCGAACTGGCCAGGCCAGGTACCATAAAGACTAGCGAGAGAACTATCAGGCTGAGCACGACCCAGGCCAGACCAAAGATGAGCAGCGAACGCCGGCCAACTTTATCGATAATCAGCATACCAATTACCGTCATGAGCACATTGATCACCCCCACGCCAACCGTAGTGAGCAGCGAGGCTGCATTGCCCAGGCCAATAGAGGTGAAAAGTGTCGGGGCAAAGTAAATGATAGCATTGATACCAGCGGCGGGCCCAAAGAAGCCAAGGAGCAGTCCCACAATCAACATCGGTCGCACCCACGGACTAAAAAGGTCGCGAAAGCCTCCCTGTTCCTGCCGCTCCATAGTCTGGATTTCCCTGATCTCGTCCTCTACGTCAGCCGTGCCGCGTACACGCTGCAGCACAAGACGAGCAGTTTCTACCCGATTTCGGCCAATAAACCAGCGCGGGCTCTCGGGAACAAAGAGCATACCAATGAAAAGGATAAGGGCCGGGATCACGGCAAGACCGAGCATAATATGCCAGTTGCCAGAGCCGGAAAAGGCAAAGTTGATAAGATAAGCGCAGAGAATACCAATAGTGATAGCGAGTTGATAGAGCGAAACAAGCAGACCGCGCACTTGGGTAGGAGCAACCTCAGCAATGTAGGGCGGAATGGTTACCGAGGCGCAGCCGACCGCATAGCCCAGGACGAAACGCGTGATAATTAGGAATACGGTATCTGGCGAGAAGGCGGTTGCCAGCGCGCCTATCCCAAAGACTATCGAGGCCACGATGACCATCTTTTTGCGCCCCACTACATCCGAGAGCGCGCCAGAGGTAAGTGCACCAACCAATGAGCCAATCGAGATAGCGCTAACGATCAGGCCGGCGAGAAACGCGCTCGGGTGAAAGTCCTGATTAATATAGAGGAGCGCGCCAGAAATTACTCCTGTATCATAGCCAAAGAGTAGCCCACCAAGGGCGGCGAGCGCGGTTATAAAGTATACATAAGGATTTTTTCGGCTACCTGCTGTGGCGCCGGGAACTGAAGCTCCCTTCGCAGATATATCAGACATAGACTCTTCATCTCCTCTTTGAGCTTTACGTCCCTACGAGAGGACGAGCGGATGGCTGTCCTAAAAGAACGTGGCCTTTCTCATTTAAGGCCCTGGCGAGCAATTATCAGCAGGCCATACAACTGATCAATGTGCTCGGCGCGTACATCTACACTCAATCCCAGCCGCGAAAGCTGTTGCTCAAGCAAGGAACGCATCAGGGATGCTTGAAACACACCACCAGTAGGATAGACTGGCAGTTTTCCCAGACTTCCGATCAGAGCGGCGGCCAGGCCGGCTAGATAGTGCGCGCCCTCGTGCAAAATGTTTTGGGCAGCCCTATCGCCTTCTTCGGCAACCTGCAGTACCAGAGGCACCAGGCGCGCAATCTCGGCATCATCAACAGCCCCCGAATAGACGCGCTGCTGCAGTTCTGCGTTATCGCCTGCCTGTAGGCGCTGTTGCAAAGGCTCTTGCAAACGAGTTGCTGGAATAATGTGATCATTAGCGCGCATGACAGCTTTAATGGCCTGCATACCGATCCAGTAACCGCTACCTTCATCAGCCAGCAGATGACCCCAACCACCCGCACGCAGAGCTCTGCCCTGCTGATCGCGACCATAGGCAATGCTGCCTCCGCCACTGATGATGATGATACCAGGAGCGCCTCGCGTGGCCGCCGCCCAGGCTCCTACATAGTCTGGAACCGTATAGACATGGGTAATACGCGGAAAGTGGGCCCGTACCTCCGTCTCGACCAGTTGGGCAAGCTCGCTATCACTTTCCTTAAATCCGCTTAAGCTAAAGCATGCGGCCTCTGGCAATTCATAGCTATGCGCATCGATCTGCGTCTGCAAGGTCTCGCAGACGCTGCGGATAATGCCACGAAAAATCTCCATTCCGCCTGGCAGGGAGGGCGTAATAAAGGGCCGCTCCTCCCAGAAAGCCAGCTGCTCTCCTTCACCACGCAATAAGAAGATCGCTGTTCGTGTCTGGCCGCCATCGACACATAGATAGCTCATAGCTTCACATCTCCTTAGTTCTGCAGAACATCCTGCATAGCCTCTCTATACCACGAAGCAATTGCCAGCGGATTTGTGATCGCCGTGCCAACAACGACAGCATAAGCACCCCGGCTCAACAACATGCTGGCCTGCTCAGGAGAACGCACATGGCCTTCGGCAATTACGCACATTCCAGCCTTGGCGCACCGGGCAACCAGTTCACCATCAGGAGTAGTGCGCGCAGGGCTCTGGCTGGTATAGCCAGAAAGTGTGGAAAGCACGGCTTCCGCCCCCAGTTTCCAGGCCCGCTGAGCTTCAGCAAAGGTGGAAATATCTGCGAAGACAGGCACTTTTAGCTCTTCATGAATGCGGGTTATAAGGGTGGTCAGGTTCCCATCATCGGGCTGATAGTCGTAGGAGGCATCGAGGGCAACTATACTTGCACCCGCTTCCACCAGGGCGTGGGCATGCTCGAAGGTTGGAGTAATCCAGGCTCGCTTAGCGGGCTGATCTACCTTATAGATCCCAATGAGCGGTAGCTGCACACGCCTGGCAATCGCGCGAATGTCGTCTGGGCCATCGGCCCGGATAGCGATAGCTCCGGCGCGTTCCGCGGCCACGGCCATGGCCGCCATTGTTTCTGCACCACGCAAGGGGTTATCTCCATGTGCCTGGCAGGAGACAACCAGGCCGCGTGGCAATTCCAATTTCATCATTTCTCCTCGTCTCTCGGGTGAGCGGTAAAGATGGCGCTTAGCTAAACTCCCCACACATTCCTCTCCGCTAGCCGACCTTTGACCCGCTACATTGAGTATTGTCAGTACCACTATTAATTGGTACATACCAATTAATATATAGATAGAACCATATTTGCAAGGGACTTGTCAAGTGGACAATTAATCAGAACCTTAACTTGAGATGCATCATGAGGAGCTTGGAGCGTGTGCCAACCTCATGGCTACTTTGAAGGCCTGGAGAGAAGTGGTAAACCGGAATTAGCTTTCGTTTCTGAGCGCAACGTAGTTGCACCAACCGCGACAATCAGCATAAAATGCGCTTAATTGCTCAAATCAAGTTAGCGAGAAAGCAGGCAAGGCCTGTGCCAAGCCGCCCAGCAGTGTACTTGTTACCTGGTCAGCCAACTCGTCTGCAGGCACGGTCGTCGTCTGCCCATCCCACTGGTTGAAACATTGGAAGCCAGCACCAAAGATCGCCCAGCTTGTGACCATGGCCACGGTTTCCACATCAACCCGCTGACCCACTCCAGAGCCGGCTGCCGGCTTGAGGCCTTGCCAGAGCAGTTCAAAGAGCGCTTCTTGCAGGGTTGTCACCACCAGTGGAATTAGCGCTCGGTCTGCTGATCTCGTCAGCTGGTGTAACTGAGCAAACCATTCAATAACGTTGCCAACAAGCAAGCGAATAGTACTCGCGCTCAAGGGTTCTGAGCTAAGTACCTTCCTCGCTATATGCTCCTGAAATTGCTCACGCAGCCAGCATTCCAGGATCGCAGGCTTGTCCTCAAAATGGGTATAAAAGGTACCTCGGTTGACGCTTGCCCGCTCAGTAATATCCTGCACCGTCATCGCATAAAAGCCCTTTTCTACAAAGAGCTCTGAAAAGGCTTGCAGCAAGAGCTTCCTCGTGCGCAGCACCCGTGGATCTTCTCGCGCGTTGCTTTTCTTCAGATCCATATGTTCCCTTCACAGATGAGCCTTGTTTTCGACAATCTGTTCCATCCGTGGTCTAACCAACAGAAATCCCTTTTTGTCCGCAACTTGAAAGGGATCATCCTGTAGCATTATATCCAACAGGGAGACGCTTCAACAACCAGGCGCGTCTTCCTGCATTGATCGAACAAAAGTGAAGCGCACCTCTTTGTCGCAGATAAGTTTCAGGAAGAGCTTAACCGGCAAAAGCGCTTTCGTCTCATAGAGGGATGTTTTACCTCTCAAGTTCTTGATAGGAGAAGAAGTAATGTCTCAATTCAACCGTCCGCCCCTGATTCAAGCAGAATTAGCTAGGGAAATTGCTCCCGGGGTTATGGTGATTCCTGACCAGCACAGCGACCTGGTGCCCAATATTGGGATCATCAGCGGTACAGACGCCGTGCTCGTCGTCGATAGCGGCCTGGGGATAGCAAATGGCCAAAGAGTGCTCCACAAAGCCAGGGAGATAGCCGGAGCGAAATCACTCTTGCTCACAAGCACACACTTTCATCCCGAGCATGCCTTTGGCACTCAAGTCTTCAAAGGGCTGGCTATCATTATCAGCAATGCCGCTCAGGCAGACGAACTACAAGAAAAAGGAGCTCTCTTTCTACACATTTTCCGCGATCTAGGTCCCGAAGTTCGCGAGGCGCTTGAAGGTGTAGAAATGGTGATGCCGGATGAAACCTATCAAGGAGAAAAGGTCATCGACCTGGGTGGCAAGCAGGTAGTGCTACGAGAACTGGCCGGTCACACGCGCGGTGATCAGATCGTTTTTCTCCCGCACGAGGGGATACTATTCACTGGCGATCTCGTAGAGAACCGCCTGTTCCCCATCCTCTTTGATCAGGATGCCAGCTCCAGGCGCTGGATCGAGGCACTTACGCATATGCTTCGTCTTGCTCCGACAACGGTAGTTCCAGGGCATGGGGATTTGGGAACGACTGCCCTCTTACAGGAGGTTCAAGACTTCTTTACCTTTGTTCGTGAGGACATAAACCTGCGTATCAAGGAAGGGCAGGCGCTTGAGCTCATCGATAAGGAAGCGGCCCGGGTCATCAAAGAGCGTTATCAGGAGTGGGGAAACGATCTTTGGATTCCCTTTGTAATCCGCAGCGTTTACGCCGAACTGACAGGAACTCCGCTAAAATCGCCTGAACTCAGCGTGGGAAGCGCTCGTTGAGCCAGACACAAATCGGTTCAGCCGACAAGGATTCGTCAGAAACTCCTCTTCGCACCATCGAGCTCTTCCGGTGCGAAGAGTGCTTGCCAGGCCTCTGGCGGCTGGCACTGGCCAGAGCGAGAAAGCTCGACAAGTAGCTAAGCGTGCGGCTTCAGCTCTTCCAACGAAACTTCGGGCAAACCACGGCTATACTGGCTCACCAGGGCAAGAAGTTTTCGCTGAACAAAAGCCGCACGCCGTAAAACATTTAGACGGTTGCGCCCAGAATCCAGGGCGAGAATTCTTCCTCTCCAATGCCCTGGGCCTCGCTCTTACTTTGCTTGCCGCTGGCTACAGCAATAACTTCCTCCAATATCTGCCGGCCAACTTCCTGGATGCTGGTTCCATCAAGGATTACCCCGGCATTGATATCCATATCGTTGCGCATATTCTCATAAGTTGTCTTGTTTGTCGCAACTTTAATCGAAGGAGCTGGCTTAAAGCCAAAGCACGATCCGCGACCGGTCGTAAACACAATAATATTCGACCCGCCAGCTACTTGCCCGGTCGCCGAAACGGGATCGTAGCCCGGCGTATCCATCACAACAAGCCCACGCTCGTTAATCTGCTCGGCATAGCGGTACACGGCATTCAAAGGCGTTGAGCCGCCCTTTGCCACGGCGCCCAGCGACTTCTCGTAAATCGTCGTTAAGCCGCCAAGCTTATTGCCAGGGGCCGGATTATTATCAAGCTCCATATCATTGATGGCAGTATAATGCTCCCACCAGCGCAGGCGCTCAACAAACTTCTCCCCAATCTCGCGACTACGAGCCCGCCTGAGCAACAAATGTTCTGCACCGTAGATCTCCGGCGTTTCGCTCAAGACCGCCGTCCCGCCCTGGCGAACCAGTTCATCCACGCAGTAGCCAAGGGCAGGATTGGCCGTAATGCCGCTCCAGCCGTCGCTTCCACCGCACTGCAGAGCAAGCGTCAATTCAGAGATAGGAATAGGCTCTCTCTGCACAGCGTTTACTTGCGGCAAGAGCTCGGCGATCATCCGCGCCCCCTCCTCAACAGTGCCAGAGATGCCATGGTTCTCCTGAATGGTCAAAAATAAAGGTTTTTTCCACGAAGCCTGGCGGCCATGACTCAGCTCCATATTCTGAATCATCTCCTGAACCTGGTTGCTCTCGCATCCAAGACCCACCAGGAGATAAGCCCCAACATTTGGATGGATAGCCATACCGGCCAGCACGCGCTGCAATTGCTCTACTGACGAGCTGCCATGACGCATCCCACAGCCGCTCTTATGCGTCAAGCCAATCACCCCATCAATATTCGGATATTCACGCATAATCTCCGGGCCAAAGTGCCGCTGGATATAGCGTACGGTACTGGCCGAACAATTCACTGTGCTGATAATAGCTATATAATTACGTGTACCTGCCTTGCCATCTGGCCGCCTATATCCCATGAAGGTGCGTCGCTGCTCAGGAGGAAGGAAATCAACGGGATGGACATCGACACCGTATTCATAGTCCTGCTGCAGTTCTCCTACTGCAAGATTATGGCTATGCACATGCGAGCCCACTTGAATAGGCTGCGTGGCAAAACCGATAATTGAACCATAGCGCCGCACTGCTTGCCCCTGAGCAATATCATGCAAAGCCACCTTATGCGCTGAGGGCACACGTTGCAGCACCTCAACCAGCTCGCCGCCATTTCTTGTCCCATCCGGGAGGCGAATAATAACTCCTCGGCTCAGGGGGACGCGCGCAATCGCCACGTCATCTTTTGCATTGAGCAGCATCGCTACATCGTTGAGCGGAACTGGTTCCCCGCGCGGAGGGCCGCTGCGCACAACGACGTGTACTTTGGGGGTCTGGGTGTCTGGAGTATCCATATGCAATTTCCTCGTGAGAATGGGCCTCATTAGCCCTGATTGAAGAGCGTAACCGGTCCGAGCGAATAACTGGGACAGCTACACTCATTTGACTTAGCCTGCAGAAGGTACAGGCCCTGTTGAGCCTTTACCCTTGCTATCCTAGAGCAGCTCTTTATGAGATACTCTATCCAAACAGGTTCAGGGCTGGGCGCGTTCCCATTACCTGATCCTGAGAAAGCTCTCTTCTCCATTGTCAAACCATAGTTTATGCCTGGCGCATACGCAGATCAGCAAAGGGAATAAGTGTATCGCTTGTATCAAGCGGAAAGGCTTGCGCCGCACCAAGGATTTCTACCTTGCTTTCGGGCCGCAGGCTTGCGAGACAAGCAGAACTTGCCAGCATATATTCAAGCCGCAAGGTGCTTTCAATACGCGCTAAGCGTATTTTTGTGGGATCAGGACAGCCACTTGTATGCAGCGCAGCCGCTATAGCCTCGCGATCCGTAGAAAAGACCATAGGAACTTTTCCCGCATCGACGGCGATAACGCCAGCCGTTAAAACATTGATATAAAAAGAGTGAAAATCCACTTTGCTCATCAGATGCGCCGTCACAAAGTCAGCAGTACCCAGACCAATCGCATTCCCATGCGACTCATCGGTTAGATCGTGCACGCTTATATTGCTAATTCTCGCAGCCGTGGGTTTTTGCTCCCCCGAGCGCAGACGACCAATGATATTCGTGTCCATGCCAGCCCCACTAATATTTTTGCCCATCTTATCAATTACCAGAACGTCAAGGACATCCCAGGGCAGACGAGGCATCATATCCTTGGCCCGCTGCGTCAAGAGACGCTCATGTTCGGCGCCAATCCCGGCGGGCTGCACCGCGGCTATCTCCGCGACCTCATCGAAGGCATTCTCGACAATGGCCAGGCCCAAAAGAATAGAAGCGTGGGAGACTACATACTTTGCGACTTCAGGAACATAATGCTTTAAACCTTCTAATCCCCAGGAATGCACGGCCAGAGCGCCAGCATGTTTGCTCAGCCCGATCGCTAGCATCTTGGAAAGACCGCTCTCAATGGGTGCATTAAAGTCAGTGTGGGGTTTAATCCGGTTCACAAGAATGATGCCATCGGCCTGATGAGCCACCCGATCAATGTAGACGGGTAAACCAGCAGGAAGCTTGCCAAGTACATCTACCTCAAGCGAAGAAATAATGGGCGCGCCGACAGATGCTTCGGTTATATCCAGGCTCGCCAAAACTGCTCTTTGCCCCTCGGCCGTTGCGCCTCCGTGACTTCCCATAGCTGGGATGACAAAAGGATCGGCCCCATAACGACGTAGCGTGACGACTAGAGTACGTATAATTTCAGCAATATTAGCAATACCGCGGCTGCCTGTAGCGATGGCGATACGAGCGCCGGGCCGAATCTTCTCCGCCAGGCTGGCTTGCTCCAAAACCTCTACTACAGTACTTTCTACATCCTGAACACGCTGACGAGGAAAACGCTGACGTAGCAATACAAGATCGGGAAGAGGTACGGCCTTAAGCAGGCCAGTTGTGTCTTGATAAGGTTGCAAATTCATTCAGGTACCTCCAGGATGGCAGCCAGATGGGAAACGGAGCCCTTAACAATAGCCAGGCCATCTCGCTAGTGAGGTTGCGGGATGGATAGAGACGTTACTTGCTACACCCGATAAACTCTCTTGAATATCATAACATTACGCTGGTGATCAGCGCACTGGGCAGGGGCCATCTGACGCGTTAGCTAAAAATGATATTTCTCAGTCCTGAGCAGGCTGCACCACCTGTCACCTTTGATAAGAGCGCTCAAGCGTCTGCGCCGATTGGTTTTGTCAAGGACCATTCATGCATTAGACAGAGCTAAACGGCTATGGTAGAATCACATTAATAATTTAACCGACGTTGTGAGAAATCCACATATGCATACCTTTTATTGACGTTGCTACAGCAGACAAACTAAGCTTCATTTTTCCCTCATTCGCCAGCAAGCAAATGAGCTAGTTTGTTTTGCGCATCTCAATAAGCGCTCGCAGCAAAGCTTCTCCATTAGCCGTCCTCGCTGCAGATCTCCACCTGCATACAGCATCCCCAGACAAAGCCATATAACCTATGGCAGTGCTTTACGCTAAACAAGCGCAAGAGAAATTGAGTAGATGATAAATAGAAGAATTCCAAGACATGAAAGGTTTTCCTCAGAGCATGCAAGTAACGGTAGCACTTCTACAGATGACCGGCCACGCCAACGATCAGGCGGCAAATCTGCGTAAGGGAGAAGCATTTTGTCGGCAAGCGCGCCAGATGGGGGCCGACATCGCACTCTTCCCCGAAATGTGGAATATTGGCTATACAGCAGGCTATCCACACGATTCTGATGGTGGCGATATATGGAGAGCGCCCCAGGCCTGGACGCAATCGCCTGCAAAGATTGGCGGAGTAGAGCCGAGCGCCCGCGCACAGTGGCTATCCCAGGCAATTGGCCGCGATGATCCATTTATCACGCACTTTCGTCAGTTGGCCAGAGAGCTGCAAATGGCTATCGCGATTAGCTATCTCGAAAAGTGGCAAGGAGGGCCGCGCAACAGCGTCTCCCTTATTGATAGACATGGCGAAATTATTATGACCTATGCCAAAATCCACACCTGTGACTTTGACGAACCAGAATGGTTCCTCACGCCGGGCGACGATTTCTTCGTCAGCTCACTGGACACATCCGCAGGCGAAGTAAAAATCGGGACAATGATCTGTTACGATCGTGAGTTCCCAGAAAGCGCAAGAATTCTCATGCTTAAGGGCGCCGAGCTTATCCTTACGCCAAATGCCTGCCCTCTAGAATCTCTGCGCATTGAGCAATTCAGGATGCGAGCTTACGAAAACATGGTCGGTGTGGCTATGGCCAACTACGCGGCACCCCAGGAGAATGGGCACTCAGTAGCTTTTGATCCATGCACATTTGAGGATGGCGGCCTGCGCGATACCCTGATCATAGAAGCGGGAGAGCACGAAGGAATCTTCCTGGCCCCCTTTGATCTTGACAAGCTACGCGCCTATCGCGCGCGCGAAACCTGGGGCAATGCCTTCAGGAAACCGCATCGCTACGGCCTGTTGACCTCGCTGGAGGTTGAGGAACCTTTTATCCGCACCAACGCACAAGGCGAGCGCTACGACAGACAAAAGCGCTAATAATTTCCTTGCCTCTATCCAAGAGGCAGACAACAAGCAAGCAGGAGATGGCACTCAGTCGAGTGTCATCCCCATGCAGGTTTAGCCTCGCCAAACCTACGTACGACTAAAAAGTCTTTTTATGGAGGCTGGGACCAGGCTCGGCTTGGTTCCATTGCAGTTCTGCAGCTCGGTCTGCAATTGCGTAACCTGTTTCGTTAACGTAGCAATTCGAGGATCTTGCCCGGGTCCCTTGTCTATATGCGCAGGGAAGCAGGGTCCGGGCAAGCCCGGCACGCCATCCACTTCATTACCAGGATCGTAAAGCATGGCTCCCCGTTCCATAAATTGGATGGCTGCCTGTTTCGTCCCGGGTACATGTATCTCATCAGAAGTGGGCAGGCCAAAAATGGAGAGGCCATTCAAGCCAACCTGTCCAAAGGTGCGATAGAAGGCAAGCAAGCCGTAGGCAATATCATGCTGCTTTCCGTCAAGGCTTGAGGCAACTTTGCAATGCCAGCGCTGATCCTTCTCTATTTCTTCGAAGTATTGGGATACTTGACTGATTTGTAACACAGTGACCTCGCTTTGCTGAAGAAAAGACCATAGCTCATCCCAGGGATAAGGACCAGGACAATTGGCCCGATTAACAGGGTCAATGGAGAAATGGCCGGTAATGCCACCATTGCCATCGGCTTTACGAGCAGGAATGTTATGCCGCTGGCAGATGTGCTTGATCAGACGAAAGCTCGCATCCTTTTGCGCCGCTGTGAGCTCATCGCTATTATCGCTTGAGGGCTTGCAATGCTCAATCGAGACAGTAATATCATTGGGATTGACGGCGCTGCTCCACCAGGGATCGTGCCCAGCAGAGATATAGCCATTCGCCCAGGCTCCATCGCTTTCGCTTACACATTGCACAATTTCGCCATCGCGCCCAATAACGTAATGACTGGATACAGGGTTACTGCTACCTTGCGTCGACTGGAAGTAGTTAGCAATAGCTTCAGCACTTGTACCGCCTGCGGTACCATGCAAAATGATATAATTTGGCTGATATCCTTCCCGATTCGAGAAGTAGTTGTCGTCAGCAATGACGGTCACTCCCGGTTCATCTGGAAGCATATACCCCCCTTTCTACCAGGATATCATTAACGCATCTAACAAGAAGACTCCTATTTTCTATATTTCTCTTATTTACCATAAACATTCCTATTTTTATTATACGCACCAAGAAAATCTCTACCTTGCAAACGCACTTAGGCAATCAGGCATCCCTAAAGCTATTTAGTCCGCCCAGGGTTTTCTTGCAAATACAGATGTATATTATACTAATTCACCCTATCTTGCATACAAAGTATTACTAATGTAGGCAGACCAGCTCAACTTCTCTTCCAATGAGCTAGCGATAATCGAAACAAACCGGCGCTATTAATACTAGATAAAGCATTCGCGTTCCCTACCTTCCTCAAGATAAATGCCACTTGCCCGATGTAAAGGCTCAATAGTACTTTTGAGCTCTGCCATTGCTGAGGTAAGAAGAGGATAATTTTTTATGGTACAGTATTAGTCATCCACTCCTGTACTCGGACTGAGCTAAGTATGGAGCTAAGTACATAATACGCATTTCTATGTTAGCATTGGGGCATATATTAATAAAGCAAGCATGTTGACATAGCTTATGTGTGCTATTACAATAGCTCTGGTTCCCTATAGGCGGAGCAGAAGCTTCTAAGAGAGGTTTAAGAACCTGGATGATTAGAGGCCAGTTAGAACAACTATTTGGCAACTATCGTCTATTGTGCCAGTTGGGACGAGGCGGTTTTTCGCAGATCTACCTGGCGGAGCATGAGCTTTTTCATACACAGGCGGTAGTAAAAATACTGGATGGACGAAGAACTGAAAACGATATAGCTAAATTTCTCGCTCAAGCTTCTGTTCTCATCCATTTACGGCATCCGCATATTGTACCGGTCCTGGACTTTGGTCTTCAGGATGATACAGCATATCTTGTCATGGACTATGCTCCTCACGGTAGCCTGCGCGAGCGCCATCCAAAGGGAACATCGCTCTCCCCAGAAATCGTTACACTATATATCAATCAGGTAGCCTTAGCGCTTGACTATATTCATCAACACAAACTCATCCATCGGGACGTCAAGCCCCAGAATCTATTACTTGGCCCAAACAATGAAGTCCTCCTCAGCGACTTCGGCATCGCAGTTGTTTCTCAAAGTCTCGATCCACTTTATGCGGAAGTATATGATTTTGAGGGAACTGTCATTTACGCAGCGCCCGAACAATTGCAAGGCAAGCCGCGCAGGAGCAGCGATCAGTATGCTCTTGGTATTGTCGTTTATGAATGGCTTTGTGGAAGCTGGCCTTTCTCTGGCTCTTTCGATGAGCTTGTTCATCAGCATTTGTTTGTCCCTCCAGTTCCTTTGCGCGCCAAAAACAGCGCACTCTCTCCTGCCATCGAATATGTAGTAATGAAAGCCCTCGCCAAAGATCCTGATGAGCGCTTTAGCAGCGTAGGCGAATTTGCTAGCGCGCTTAGCCATGCTGTTGAAGGCTCGCCTTCAGTCCCAACGCAGACCAAAGCTCGCCGCCAATTCAGATCTCCTCAACCCTTTAGGGACCTGGAAAGCCTCTAAGTTCCTGTCATCAAACCCTCCACGTTTAAGAAGAGCCATTTTTACATATATCATCAAGCTAAGGACCATTTCGTCATTAGAAGAAAAATGTGGTTAAGATTCCATAACTATATATTGGTACTTTTGTATTATTTAATAATATATAGATACACTGTTAGCGCATCAACATGGTACCATCGTAACAAAGCTATTTGGATACATGAAGAGGCAAAACCTCATAGCATATCCTAAGAAGAAACGCTATGAAATTTTCTGGCGGTTAGCATAGTACAGCAATAATTAAATTTCTGACACCAAAGTGCCACCAGATACAAACAAAGGGCCTTTTCAGATTATGTATCTTCAACTAACAGCAGCTCTTTATGAGGAGAAATAGTAGCGAAAGTGCAAAAGGGCAATAGGCGACATAGACAACATACAGATCCATTTGCCAGCAATATTTGCACTCTTAAGAAAGGGGTATGTCAATATATGCTTAAGCTCCAAGAACGCATACCAGCACCTACACGTAAACCGAGCAGGCGCAGGCGCCTCTCTCCACTGATGCTCGCGGGTTTGAGCGTCCCTGTTGTTCTTGCGTTAATAGCTGCCTCAGTTTTCATCCTCCCGAATATCTTATCGCACGCAGCTAACGCCAACGCCGACTGCTCCCTGACAGTACCACCAAATCCCTTAAGCGCTCAGGGGCTGGCCACTCCCTATCAGTTGGTAGCCACTAACGCTGCTAATGGCCCTTGCCACGAAGCAAATGCCGCTCAGTCTGCGTTTGTCCAGGCAGCAATCCTGGACCCCGCCACAGGGAAAATTTCCGTCTATAGCCCATTGGTTATCGACCAGGGCACCCAGCCCGCCGTACAGCCCACACCTCCGCAACTTCCTGCTCGCGCCGTAGTGGCAATATGGTTTGGCTTCAATGGAAACAATCTAACGGTTGTCAGAAACCATGGAGGACGGGTTGGCATTATGGGTTTGCGCGGAGATCTAACGCGTGGAAACTGTGTCAATGGCCTCAATGGTTCTGTCTTTGGGCAATTCTCTTATTGTAACGCTCCTGCATTCTTCCAGGCCGCCAGAGCGGCGATGCGGGCGGGAAAATTGACTGTTCCTGCTCTGGGTACCGCTAAAGATGGTATGCCCTGTCCTACTACCCGCGATTTCAGCGTAGTAGACCAGGACCAGAGCGATAATGTACAAACTCAATATCTGGCCAATGCAAACGGGCAAACCGCACAGTTTACAGCTGCCAACCAGGCAAAATTACAGAACGCCACAACACTCGGCAATCCGAGCGACAATGCGCTGCTCACCCAGTTTATCGATCCAGCTCTTGGCTGCCAGCCCTGGCAAGCCCCCGACTTAGCTAACCAGAACGCTATGGTTTCTGCGCTTGCCCTCGACGAATTGCAAGCTGCCGCTAATCAGAAAGCACCGATCGCTTTAGTTCCGCTTACAAACCCGATGACCCTTGTCAACGGTCAACCAAGCCTGGCAAAAACGAATCTCTACAGAGTAGGTGTTGATCAGACACCTGCGTTCAATAACAACCAGGCCAGCGGTACAACCTATTGTAAGAATCTGGTAAAT
This sequence comes from Ktedonosporobacter rubrisoli, assembly GCF_004208415.1. Taxonomy (GTDB): domain Bacteria; phylum Chloroflexota; class Ktedonobacteria; order Ktedonobacterales; family Ktedonobacteraceae; genus Ktedonosporobacter; species Ktedonosporobacter rubrisoli. Next base: position 4,137,447 of record NZ_CP035758.1, read on the forward strand.
CCTGGGTTGGCTCGGATTAAGCAAGATATGCAGATTACTATGAATGCCAACACGCCTGATCCGGCCGCAGCCAATTCGCTCTTTACGTTCCTGGCGCAACGCTTCAACGCCTCTTATACTAACCTTAAATGCCAGGCGCTGCTCAATATGCCTAACCCGGTGACTGTCCAGACAGATGGCAATGGCGTTGCTACCTCAGCAACAATTAATCTGCCCGCCGGAAATGGCAACAACCCGGGAAAGACAAATTGCGCGATTAACAACAACGCCCTTCAGGGCTGTAGCGGCTCCTTCACCATCAATCGTCAGTTCTGTTTGATGTCGGCAAACGCAGGAGCTAATCAAGTCAAGATGACGTGCCCTGGCGCCCGCATCCGGCTTCAGCAGCCAGGCCAGAACAATCAGAACAACCAAAACAACCAGAACAATCAGAATAATGGCCAGAACAATCAGAACAACCAGAATAATGGCCAGAACAATCAGGGAGCTCAAGGCAACAATCAGAATGATCAAGCCAATACTCAGAACACCATGGACAACCAGGCCAATATGCAGAATAATGGCCAGAACAACCAGAACAATCAAAACAACATGGACAACCAGACTGGCAATCAGAACAACATGGATAACCAGAACAGCCAGACTGGTAACCAGAACAACATGGATAACCAGGCCAATAACCAGAACAACCAGACTGGCAATCAGAACAACATGGATAACCAGAATAATGGCCAGAACAACCAGAACAACCAGGCCAACATGCAGAATAATGGCCAGAACAATCAGGGCAATATAAACTGTGCGATTAATAATAACGCCATTCAGGGTTGCAACGGCTCCTTCACCATTAATCGTCAATCCTGTACCCTGGCTCTAGACCAGGCAGCCAATCAGGTAAATATGACATGTCCTGGTGCCCAGGTACGCGTTCGCCAGGGTCGAAACAATAACCAGAACAATCAAGGCAATGCTCAGAACAACGGCCAGAATGGCATGAATAACCAGAACGATCAGAACAATCAGGCTAATGGTCAGAACGATCAGAACAATCAAGGCAATGGCCAGAACGACCAGGGCAACCAGAACACCATGAACAACCAAAATAATCAGAACAACGGCCAAAATAATCAGAATGCCATGAACAATCAGGGCAACGGTCAGAACGACCAGGGCAACCAGAACAATGCGCAGAATAACCAGAACAATCAGGGCAACGGTCAGAACGGCCAGGGCAACCAGAACAATCAAGGCAATGGCCAGAACGACCAGAACGCCGCTGATCCCACGCCGTCTCAAACTCAGCAATAGAAGACTGCGGGAAGTTAAGGGAGGATATTTCATGCCAGGATAAACTGAGTAAGCCCTGAGCATTATCTCGGCTATCTAAAAAGTAGAAAACCTCCTTCAAACTCTGGCCCTTTGCGTATGGCGGAGTATCGGCAGAGCTAACTTCTGCCGGTACTCCTCTCATCGCTCACCTTACCCTCGGCCTACTTCTCCGCATAGCAGCGATTAACCTGGTGGTCTATCAAGGTTCAAGTGATGCATCAAACAGGCCAGATTGCCAAGGGCAATTCGCTAGATCGCGACGTAGCTGCCCTTATCTCTGATTGGCAGTCTACTAGAGAACCAGTGTACAGATAAAACTTAGAACGAATACATTGACCAGCTTTAGAATAAACGGAACTGAAACATTCCAGCAATGCGGGCCAGATCTGCGTAAATCCAGGAGCTATTTCTCTCCTGGAACTAGCCACATACAAAAAAGTGTGGATGGATACCTCTAAGTATAGAGATGCATACATCAGGCAACACGGATATATATATTCAGCAACAAAATGTAGCTGTGCTACAATCCAATTAATGTAGCAAAAGCAATCGGTTTTCTAGTCTACAGAAAAGGATCAATATCTCTATGAGGCTGCCACCAAAACAAAGCAAACAACTCTATTCACGTAGACAGAACTACTTTATCGATGCGGATAGCGGAGCTGAGATCGCACGCCAGATGCGCCAGGAAATGCTTATCACGCCTGCTATGGGTGGATTATTCGTAGAGCATCCCGATCTTTCACAAGTAGATCGCATTCTTGATATATATTGCGGCCCTGGAAGCTGGTCTCTAGAGCTGGCCTATATGTACCCGGAGATCGAAGTTGTGGGCATTGACACCAATAGAAATATGATTGACTATGCGCGAGCACAGGCCAGGGTGCAAGGTCTGGAAAATGTATACTTTCAGACCATGAACCCCAAAAATCTATTGGACTTCCCTGATGGCTCTTTTGATATCGTCAATGCCCGTTTTATAGCCCCATATCTTTATAAGAGAGATTGGCCAGCGGTTCTCCATGAGTTCGCGCGCGTCACTTGCCCCGGAGGCATCATTCGGCTCACCGAATTCGACGAGATGGGCCTTAGCAACAGTGCAGCATGCAACAAAATGGCGAGATTATATGCCCAGGCACTCCACCATAATGGCCAGAGCTTTCATCCGCTCCCTGACGGCCCTCACTTGTGTATCACGCCGATGCTGGCAGCCTTCTTAGAGAAAGCCGGCTGCCAGAATATACAAGAGAAACTGCATGCCCTTAACTACTCTGTGGGAAGTGAAGCATATCATAGCAATTATGAGAACCTCAAAGTTGCCTATAAATTGGGACAACCGTTTCTCCTGCAGATGGAAGTAGCTACCCAGCAAGAACTAGATGAGCTCTATGAACAGATGCTATTAGAAATGTTAGCAGATGATTTTCATGCCATCTGGTATTTCCTTACAGTCTGGGGCTACAAATCATTTTAGAAAGGGGGAAAGCGCTCCGGCAAGATCGAGGATAAAGCGCTTTCCCTTAGCAAACTGAGGGGTCTCAACTACATAGCTTAGCTATACGCTAAACTCATAGAGTTGCTCAAACTGAAGACCCAGATCATTGGTAGCTTGCCACATGGAAGACAGAGCTTTGCGAACATTTTGAGCGGCACAGGGAGGCAAATCAGTACGAGCAGCCAGCTTCTTGAGGGTCTCGTACGCACCAAGCAATTCCTTTTCTTGCTCAGTTAACGGATTTCCCAGCAGATCGGTACTTGATACGATTGTCATTAGCTTCTCTCCTCTTTCACGCATAAAAATATGCTAATATTGAGCCACAGGACGAGCGTCTACCAGGCGCCTTGCCTTGAGTTCAAAGTGCGGCAATTCTCCATATTCCATACGTTCGAGATTAAAGCGCAGTCCCTCGTGGGCATTGGATAGATCCCTGGCAAGCTTTTGTTGGAGCTCGGGCCATTCGGCCTCATAGCCGTGCTTAATCTCCAGCTTAACAGTTATCTCATCCTGCACATTGTCCTTACGCCAGATATAGATCTGGAACTCATCAATAGCGGTGTACTCACGTACAATCGACTCTACAGCGCGCGGATAGACATTCGTGCCGCGGATGAGCTTCATATCGTCCCAGCGCCCGCGAATGCCGCCCTCATAAATATCCCAGGTTCGCCCACAACTACACGTACTGCTGGGAACCCTCATGACCATATCTTTGGTGCGATAGCGAATAGCCGGAATAAATCCTCGTCCAAAAGAGGTAACCACGCGTTCGCCAAGTTCACCATAGCCTGCAGGCTCACCGCTTGTCGGATTCAACACTTCCTCAATGAAATGGTCTTCAATAATATGCGTCCCGCCGGGCTGATGAGAGCATTCAAAGATCATGATCGTGCCTACCTCAGTCATTCCTGCCGTATCGCCGCATTTTGCTCCCCAGGCTTCCTCAAGCTGATGCTTTACCGCCGGAATAGAGCCAGCAGGCTCGCCCGAGAGGATAATCTTATTGACCTTGCTCTCCTTAGCCAGGTCAATGCCCATCTCACGGGCCTTTTCCCAGAGATGCAAGGCATAGGTAGGCGTTGAGCAGACAGTTGTCACACCCATCTCGACAATTTGTTTAATACGGGCCTCAGTCGTCTGCGCTCCGCCTGGAATGACCAGCGCACCTATCTTCTCACAGCAATAATGTGCCCCCAAAAGCCTATAAATGACCCATAGCCAAAGGCAAAATACACTACATCTTCGGGACGCACGCCAAAGGCCCAGAGCCCATAGCACCACATTTCGCTGATCCAGTCCCAATCCTTCATGCTATCGAGCACGCGAATAGGAATGCGGCCGCTTGTGCCCGATGTGAGATGATAACGAATGGCATTTCTTTGATCGGTGGCGAGTAGATCACCAAAGAGGGGTTGTTCCATCTGCGCCTGCATCCATTCCTCGCGGGTCATATAGGGGATGCGGCGAATATCATCAAGGGTCTTTAGCTGCTCCGGTTTGAAGCCAGCGGCATCGAAACGTCGTTTGTGAAAGGGAGTTGTAGCATATGCCCACTCGCATAAGTGCCGGAGTTTAGCAAGCTGCAATACCTGCAATTCTGCACGGGGTAGCGTCTCTGTCTTCGGATTCCAGTACTCTGAATAGGCCATCTCATCTCCTCCTTTGGCGAGATAAACAGACATCTCAGTCCATGTTTAACGATCACGTCCAACCAGCTCACGGGCAATAATTATGCGCTGAATATGGCTGGTCCCCTCGTAGATTTGTAGCCCCTTGATATCCCGATAATAACGCTCGACTGGATATTCATTAGAATATCCACGATTCCCATGGAGTAATACTGCCTGTGAGGCGGCTTTCATCGCGGCCTCTGTAGCAAATAGTTTTGCGATCGAGGTGGCCTGAGTTGTGGGCAAGCCGCGATCTTTAGCCCAGGCAGCCCGATAAACGAGCAAGCGCGAGGCTTCAAGATCAGCAGCCATATTCGCAAGTTCAGCCTGCACCATTTGAAAATCGGCAAGGCGCTGATTAAATTGCCGCCGCTGCTTCGTATAGGCCACGCAGGCATCCAGGCAGGCCTGTGCTATGCCCACAGCGCCAGCCGCTACGCCCAGACGTCCCCTATCCAGGGCCGACATGGCTACTTTGAAACCATCGCCAGCAGCCCCCAATAAAGCGCTTTTTGGGACTCGGCACTCTTTGAGCGTGATATGCACATGCTCTGAGGCGCTATGCCCCAACTCTTTACCGGGCATCGGCTCGCGTAAGAAGCCGGGAGTATCGGTGGCCACGAGAAATGCACAGATGCCCTTATGGCGCAATGAGCGGTCCATACTGGCAAACACAATGGCAAGATGGGCACTGGTGCCATTTGTAATCCAAATCTTCTCGCCATTGAGAACATACTCCTCGCCCTCTTCGCGCGCTGTAGTCTCTAGACTGGCGGCATCAGAGCCGGCATTTGGCTCGGTAAGCGCATAGCAGCCGATCCACTCGCCAGTCGCCAGGCGCGGCAAATAGTAATGCTTTTGTTCCTCAGTCCCCCAATCTTGAATGCAGAGAGAGACAAGGCTGGCATGGACTGTCAAGAAACCGCGTACAGAAGAATCAACGCGCCCCAGTTCTTCACAAAGCAGGGCATAGCTGACGTAATCCATGCCCGCGCCCCCATACTCTTGTCTGACAGGTCCGGCCAGAAATCCCAGCTCGCCCATGCGTTTGATCAGTGGCAGGGGAAAAATGCCTTTCTCATCGGCCTCGCGCGAGAGAGGCGCCACCTCCTGCTCGGCAAACTGGCGGGCTTGCAACTGGATCTGCTGCTGTTCTGGAGTCAATTCGAAATCCATGAGCTTACTCCCTTTATGCTTCAGAGCCGATGACCGCCATGCCCTCTATTTCCAACAAGATTCCATCCTGGTAAAAGCGTGAGATCTCAAAGAGGGCAGTGGCAGGATAATAGGACCCAAAAAAGCTTCTATGAACCTTGCCTAGCTCTTTAAGGTGGGCCTGGTAGGCATCGCGATCGCTGACAAAAATATTGATCTTCACAATATCTTGCATCTTGCCACCCGCCGCCTCAACGACGGCTCTGAGGTTACGCAGCACCTGTTCAAACTGGCCTACCAGATCCCCCGGCGCGACAACGCGCCCTTCAGCATCGTTGGCGGTCTGGCCGGCTAAAAAGAGGAGGGAGCCCCCAGAGACGCGAATGCCATGATTGAAGCCGCTGGGTCGGGCTAAGGCGGGAGGATTAATAATCTCTTTTTCCATGAGCGCCTTTCTCTGTAGTACAAAAGCCAGGACTGAATATATAGCTATCAATCCCGCTCATAAGCGTAAAGATCACGATGAATAGATAGGTAAAGCGCGGTCAGCTTAACGACCGACAAAGCGTGGCTTCTCTTTGGCCTTAAATGCCTCGTAGAAGCGGCGATGATCCTCACCCATAAGCAACAAGGCCTGAGCCTGAGCTTCGGCTTCCAGGGCAGAAATGAGATCCATGCTCTGCTCATGATTGAGCATGCGTTTGGTCATTGAAATAGCTACTGTCGGTCCCTGAGCCAGGCGTTTGGCCCACTGCAGAGCTGTGGACAACAATTCATCATGCGGCACGACGCGATTCACCAATCCGTAACGCTCGGCAGTTGCGGCATCAACGGTATCGCCAAAGAGGAGGAGCTCGCTGGCGCGTCCCATCCCTACAATGCGTGGGAGCAGATATGCCGCCCCCATATCAGATCCGGTCAAGCCAACTTTAGTAAAAAGGAAGGCGAAGCGGGCCTTTTCGGAGGCAAGGCGCAGGTCGGCAGCCAGCGCGAGTACTGATCCGGCACCGGCCGTCATGCCATTGAGCGCAGCAATGATCGGTTTATCCAGCAGGCGCATATTCTGCACTACTGCACCCGTCATACGCGTGAACTCCAGATGCCCCTTCATATCGCGTTCCAACAACTGACCGATAATCTGATGTACATCCCCACCGGAACAGAAGCTATCGCCGGCTCCTGTCATCACCACCACACGCACGGCCTCATCATAGCGTAACTTCTCGAACAGATCACGCAATTGAGCATACACCTCGAAGGTAAGGGCATTGAGGACTTCGGGGCGATTAAATGTCAGGGTTGCCACACCATCATCCACCGTGTAGAGAAAATCATAGCTCATTACAGACCTCCTTTGGCCTCTCTATGACATTACGCCTCCACCATCAACATTGATGGCCTGGCCCGTAATGCCTTTGCTACTGTCCAGGGCAAGGAACACCGCGACTGCGGCAACCTCTTCCGGCTCTATCAGCCGTTGCTGAGGGCTTGTTTTGGCCAGGGCTTCACGTGCTTGCTCTTCTGCCATACCCGTACGGGCTGCAATATTGCTAACGCTTGAATCAGTCATCGGCGTATCCACGTAGCCCGGGCAAATCGCATTGACGGTGATATTATATGGAAGCAGCTCAACAGCCAGAGCCCGCGTCAGGCCAAGCACACCATGCTTGGAAGCCGTATATGCCGCGACGTAGCGCCCTCCAACGCGGGAGGCAATTGAAGCGACGTTGATGATACGCCCGGAGCGCTGTTCTATGAGCCTGGGCACAAAGGCTTTGCTTACATAATAAACGCTGGTCAGGTTAATAGAGAGCATGCGGTGCCAGAGCTCATCAGGATGATTAAGGAATTTATGGCTGCCCGCATTCCCGGCATTATTCACCAGGATATCTATGCCTTGCCACTTCTCGCTGACTGTCTCGGCCATGCGCTGCACCTGCTCTACATCGGTGACATCACAGACAATTTGCAGGCTTTGAGATCCCAGGGCCTCGATCTCGGCAGCCAGGCTACTCAGGTCAGCTTCGGTACGCGCACTGATAGCGACATTGGCTCCGGCTTGAGCCAGGGCCAGGGCAATGCTGCGCCCAATGCCACGTCCTGCCCCCGTTACTACAGCTCGCAGGCCCTTAAGGAGAAGATTATGATCGTTAGGCATAAGCGTTTATCCTCTCTTGACTATCTCGGGTTGCAAGGCTTTGCTGATCTGAGCTAACTGCTGCAGCTCAGGCACGTCCTGATCAGGCTTAGAAGGCTCTATCATACAGAGATCGGCGCGACCGGCAGCCAGGATAGTATTTACCTCATTACTCGTTGTGAGGTAGCCCCCTACCACGGTGGCTATTCTCGCCCGATTGCGAATATGATCGCTAAAAGAGGTTAAGAAGCCACGTCCGTAAGCGGGCTCGCTCTCTACAGTTGTCTGCCCAGCCAGTACCACAATCATATCACACCCGTGCTCCTTTAACGTACTGGCAATAACGACTGCCTCCTCGATATCGTTGCCACCCTTGACGCAATCCGAAGCCGTGAGGGCAACGGCAAGCGGCTTCTCGGCGGGCCAGCATGCCCGCACCGCATCAAAGACTTCAAGAGGAAAACGCATGCGCTGCGCCAGATCGCCGCCGTATTCATCGCTGCGCCTATTCGACAAAGGCGAAAGAAAGCTGGCCAGCAGGTAACCATGCGCAAAGTGGAGCTGTAACAGATCGAACCCGGCTTCTTGAGCCAACTGCGCCGCACGCACAAATTCATCCCGCACATGATCCATATCGGCCCGCTCCATCTCGCGGGGTATCTGGCTCTGGGAAGTATAGGGCAAAGCTGAGGCTGAGAGCAACGGCCAGTTATCCTGTCTCAGCGGCCTATCCAAACCCGCGCTGCGTGGCCGTGTCGAGCCCCGACGACCGGCATGATTGAGCAGGATGGCCAGCTTTGCCGAGGTATGCTTATGTATATATTCAGCGCATCTTGCCCAGGCCTTGACGTGCTCATCCCGATATATACCAGCATCGGCGGGTGTAATGCGTCCCTCCGCCGAAACAGCTACGGTATCAGTGACGAGCAGACTTGCCCCACCATTGGCATAACTGGCAAATCGTGCCGTATAGGAAGCATCCACTAATCCCTGATCTGCATGAGCTTCCTCAGCCGGCGCAATAGCTATCCGACTTGCCAGAGTAAGCTCCCGTAGCTTTAAGGGCGTAAACATAGGAGGAGGCGCAAAGATCGAAGCTGACTGAGGGACCGCTTGAACCTGCGCTGCCGCCTCGCGGGTATACCAGCGATCTACAGCATCGCCGAAATTGGGGTCACGAAACTTAAGATCATCATACGAGATTCTGCCGCTTCGCGTGAGCAACTGAAAGGTGAACTGCATCGGCGCAAGGCCCAGGTAACGCTTGAGAGTCTCAAAATAGGCCTGGCTTTCTTGCGCTGCATTCTGGAAGATCTCCACAACCGGCTTGCGCTCCAGCTCGTAGGCGTTGAGAGCTGTCTGCAGATCAGCATACTGCTCGATAGCTCCGGCCAGGGTAATCGCATCTTCCATCGCTAATTTGGTCCCTGAGCCGATGGAGAAATGGGCGGTATGGACCGCATCACCCAACAAGACAATACGCTGATGGTGCCAGGTTCGCGTCTTAAGCGTGGGAAAATTGATCCATTTTGAATTATTAGAGAGGAGCGGGGCGCCCTGCAAATCGGCAGCCAGAAGCCGCTCACAATAGGCCAGACTCTCCTGTTCGCTCGCTTGATCCAGGCCAGCATTAAGCCAGGAGGACTCATCGCACTCGATGATAAAGGTGCTGGTATCGCCGCTAAACGGATAGGCATGAACCTGGAAGAGCCCGTCTGCATTTTCGCGGAAGATAAAGGTAAAGGCATCAAGAACTTTATGCGCGCCAAGCCAGATATAACGAGCCTTGCCAGGCGTAATTTGGGGCCTGAAAATCTCGGGGTAGGTCTTGCGCACCAGGCTATTGATTCCATCGGCGGCGATCAACAAATCATGCTCAGGCAGGTCGCTGAGCTCATGTATCTCACGATTGAATTGCAGCCTGACGCCCAATTCTTGGCAGCGCCTCTGCAAAATACCCAGCAAGAGCTTACGGGCGATACTGGCAATGACATGCCCACCACAGCGTATGGTTTCGTTACGATAGCGCACATCAATTGCATCCCAGATCACAAAGCGATCTCTGATCTGCTCAAATGTCTTATAATCAGCGCGCTGGAAAGCGGCAAGAGTTCGATCTGAGAAAACGACTCCCCAACCATAAGTTATATCGGCAGGGTTGCGCTCGATGATTGTAATTTCATGATCAGGATTGACTTTTTTGATGAGCAGACCGCAATAAAGGCCGGCCGGCCCTGCACCAAGAATGACAATTTTCATGATGGCTCTCCTGCCAGTGCGCCCTTCTCATCAGTAAAGGTAACTCCTCTACCCAGCATCTGGAGTACGGCGGCAAGTTGCTCCAGTTGAGCAAGATCAGGAACTGTGGGAAAAAGAATTAGCTCATCGCAGCCGGCCTCTTCATAGCCACGAATGAACTGGGCAATGGCTTGTGGGCTGGTAAGAAGCCCGGCGGCTATTCTTGCCGCAAATGAGCCCGTAAAGGCATAATAGTCTTTTAAATAAGCTGCTCCGGCCTCGGCGGCTTGCTCACCCAGAGCGAAATAGCCTTGGGCCCAGATTTGCGGTTTTCCAGGCCTTCCGGCATCCCGCCAGGCCGCACGCGCTTTGTCAGCTGCACGCGCAAATGCTCTTGGGGGACCGCCGCCATGGACATATCCATCGGCATAGCGGGCGACGCGTGCAAAGCCTTGATCGCTTAGCCCACCAATTAGCAAGTCAGGACCGCGCGAGCGCGCGGCTAAGGGGCCAAAGGTGTGCTCTTCCCACGCGGATCTGAGCATGGATAGCTGTTCTGAGAAACGTTTACCGCGGCCGCGATAGGCGATCCCAGCCGCATCATAATCTTCCTTACGAGCACCCACCGCCAGGCCCAGCACCAGCCGCCCATCCGAGAGGGCGTCCAGCGAAGCTGCCATTTTCGCGAGCATAGCAGTCGTATGCAAAGGTCCGATGACGATAGTAGTTGCTAACTTTAAACGCCGTGTAACGGCTGCGGCCGCCGCAAGCGCCGTCAGAGGTTCGTAACTATCATAGACGAGTCGATCAACTACACCCAGGCTAGAAAATGGCCCTTCATCGGCCCTACGAGCCCACTCAATGACAAGCTGCCCTTTCGCGCCTGGAACTCCTGTGGGCAATCCTACTCCGACGTGCATTATGTACAACTCCCTCGTTGTTTCAATAGCATCCATCGCGGGTATACCACTGGCAGATTGCTCTTTTAGATTGCAGGGGATGAACTGGAGGTCATCTGCAACAGGCATACTGCTTAATGATAGGAGTATGCCACAAAGCGCATACGATCTCAAGCTAGCAGCGAAATGCAAGCTAATTTATAACCTGCGCAGGCTCTCTATTCTTCTTCATCCAAGCTGGAAAACGCTATAAACACGGCTTGCTCACTTCAGGTTGCCAGCCTTCACAAGCTGGAAGGGCTTATCATGCTATATACCATGGCTATATGAAACAACAACTTTAAGCAAAAAGTAACTATGAAAAATATTATTGACAGTTACATATGCACATATTATTATGGAGTCGCCAGCGAAATAATCAGGTTTTTTGTACTATAACGTTTCATGACTATATGAAACGTTATAGTACGCTTGAATAGAAGGAGGCTCATCCTTTGGTAAAACATAACTTTCACCACTTGGCGCAGCAAAACCCGCCTCGCAGTTTAGCAGATTCTCCCATCTACATTTTCTCAGGAAAGAGAGCTCAAGAGCCTCCCACGCCGCGGGGCTCACATCCACACACCCAAAAAAGCCGTTTCACGGCCAGGAAATTAAGCATTTCAGGTCTGCTCCTGGCAATCTATCTTATTTTCTCTCTAGGTGCCTGCTCTCAGACCCCATCCAGCCCTTCCCAGACCTCTCACCCTACACCTACTCAGGTGCCAGCCACCCCAACAGCCACCAAAGCCCCTACTACACTCTATCAAGCCGATTGGTCCCACGGCCTTGACGGCTGGCAACACAACGAAGGCTGGACCGTTGTCAATGGACAACTAGCAGCCCATAACACCTCTGCCTCTACAATCATTGTTCCTTATCAGCCGAGCACCTCCAACTATGTCATCGAAGCTAACGTCCGCATCACACATGTATTAAAACCTATCATCAACAACTTCTTCATCTTTTCACGCAACACCTCAAACAAAGATGGATTTGAGGCTGAAGTTATGGGCCTCAATTCACAAGACCCGAAGATTACAGGCTACGCTGGCTTTGCCCAGATTCTCACCAATCAAGTCAATGTAAACGCGGGCGTGGAGCAAATCGACTTCGCCCCTAGCACTAACTGGCGCACATATCGCGTGGAAGTACAAGGCGACGAAACGCGCTTCATTGTGGATGGAACCGAGATAAGCAAGTCTATAAGCCGCATGGATATGGTCTCAACAGGTCCACTTGGTTTGAGCAGTATGGGATTAGACGTAGAAGTAAGCAGCTTTAAAATTACCACGCTCTAATAGCGTGTCTTCGAGCACATCGCACGCTTGCTTCTTTTAGGCAGTGCTCATCTCTGCAAATTATGGTATCCTTGAGGAAAGGGACATATCCATAGATTGAAGTCTGCAAGCTTATGAAGAGACAGCACCTGCAGGAACGGGTGGAGTTCTGGCGCTATCCAGAGCATGAAAATCTAGAGATCATGCACGCTACCTACTTCACCCATGCTTTTGCGCCACACAGCCATAGCTACTTTGCGACTAGCATAATCGACAGGGGAGTAGGAACTATCTGGTATCGTGGGACAACCCACCTGGCACCCGCCGGCAGCCTGGTATTGCTCAATCCTGGCGAAGTGCATACCGGCCAGGTCTACAGCAAAAATGGTTGGGCTTACCGAGCTCTTTATCCACATATGGAACTTATCAGGAGCATAGCAGGCAATATCACGGAACGCTTTGCTAAGAGCTACTTTTTCCCCAACCCGATTATTACTGACCCTGAGATAGCCAGCTTCCTGCACCGCCTGCACGCGGCACTTGTTAACGAGGCCAGCACTCTTGAACGCGAATCCTGGCTCCTTTGGAGCTACACAGCCCTGCTCACGCGCTACGCAGAGTGTCCTCTTTCTCTACCATCAGGCAGAAAAGAGCCGCAAGCCGTCAAGCTGGCGAGGGAATATATCGAAGCTCATTTCGCCCAGAACATTTCGCTCTCACAACTCGCCAGCCTCACTGGTTTGACTTCCTATCACCTCGTACGCGTCTTCCACAATACAATGGGACTCCCTCCTCACGCTTACCTCAACCAGATTCGTCTTATGCAAGCTAAAAATCTCTTGTTAGCCGGTACGCCCATCATCAGCGTTGCCAGCGAGACCGGCTTTACCGACCAGAGCCATCTTACCAGGCGCTTCAAGCGGGTCTATGGCATTACTCCCGGGCAACTCCTATCCAGCAGCAAGAACATGCAAGACTGAGATATCTTCTTTCGTATATCCTTATATATTAAGGGAAAGAGCCATATCTATCTCTATCAGCTTCCCTGATTACAGGTATTTCCGCGGCTTTTGCAGGTGCCCGGAAGCCCTGGCCGCCAGGCAAGTAGACACTTCAAGGAACAGAGGTTTGAGAAAATGCACGACCATCCATCCGCAGAGAAACTCCAATTATCACATGCTCAAATGCGCGCTCTAGGCTATCAAGTAGTTGATATGATCATCGATCACTACGAGCATATTTCGGAGCTTTCGCTAGCCCAAAAAGCCGATCGCACTACACTGGAGCAGCGCTTGCACGAGCCCTTACCCGAGCAAGGCAGCGATATTGCTCAAGTTCTCCAGCAAGTGCAGCGCGATATTTTTGCCCAGAGCATGCCACTTGATCACCCACGCTTTTTTGCCTTCATTCCCAGTCCGAGTAACTTCGTGAGCGTAATGGCCGATGCACTCACTTCGGGCTTCAATCCATTTGTTGGCTCATGGAAAGTTGGGCCAGGACCAGCCGAGGTCGAACTTGTAGTGATTGACTGGTTACGCCAGTTGTGCGCTTTGCCTGAAGGCGCTGGCGGTCTCTGCGTCAGCGGCGGCTCGGTGGCAACGCTGACGGCGCTAACGACGGCCCGCCACATGAAGCTACACAGCGATATTCGCAAGGCCGTCATATATTGCTCAGATCAAACTCACTCGGCCGTCGACAGGGCCTTAAAGCTGCTGGGCTTTTCTGCTGAACAACTCCATAAATTTCGCGCTGATAGGCATTTTCGTCTGCCCTTAGCTGAGCTTCAAGAAGCCATTGCCAGGGATCGCGCGGCCGGGAAACTGCCCTTCTGTGTGATTGCAAATGCGGGAACAACAAACACAGGCGCGATAGATCCCCTCGTCGAGATCGCCGAGATCTGCCAGGCAGAGGATCTATGGCTGCACATCGATGCAGCCCATGGCGGTGCCGCAGTTTTAAGCGAAGCCGGGAGCGCATTATTGCCAGGGCTCGACCAGGCCGATTCGCTGGTCCTCGATCCCCACAAATGGCTCTTTCAGCCCTTTGAAATTGGTTGCGTCATCACGCGCCAGAGCCGCTGGTTGCGCGAGACGTTTAGCGTTCTCCCTGAATTTTTACGTGATGTCGCTGGCGTCGAAGAAGAGGTAAACTTCCGCGACTATGGCATTCAGCTTACGCGTAGCGCACGTGCGCTTAAACTATGGATGTCGCTTAAAGTCTTTGGCCTCTCCGCATTTCGCCAGGCAGTTACACGCGGTATCAAGCTGGCCGAATACACGCAGGAGCACTTACAACAAGCCGGTTGCTGGGAGATTATCACACCGGCCCAGCTCGGCATCATTACCTTTCGCTATATCCACGATTCCCAGTTTAGTGGCGATCTCAATCTGCTCAATCAACAGATCGTTGAGGCGATGCTAAAGGATGGCTTTGCGTTTCTGACCTCCACGGTGCTGCGCGGCCAGACAGTATTGCGCCTCTGTACGATCAATCCTCGTACCACAGAAATGGACATTCGCGAAACGCTTCAGCGCCTTGAACGCTTCGGTAGGGCTGTAAGTAGCTAACACCCGGGCAAGCTAAAGGGGAGTTCTCTACAGAATTGCACAGTAGAGAGAAGCTTTTCAAAGCAAAGCAATTTATGTCCCTCCTCACCTAGATGAGGAGGGGCTTTCTGTATAGCCATGATTGGATCTGCTCCAGCACAGCGCTAACTTATCATCTTTTTTCTTTGAGCCAAATCTCGCAAGCAAGATCCAGCACCTCCATTTGGAGGGTTCAGTATACTAGAAAGAGGTGAGGCAGGATAACGTTCATTCCCCTTTCTCCACTTTGCTTGAAGAGGCTGTCGCAAGCTTACGGGCCGCCGCAGCAATGTCTTCAGCGTTAACAACAGCCGTAATAACAGCGATACCCGCCGCACCTGCCTGTATAACTTCCCCCGCATTCTCTGCTGTAATACCACCAATCGCCACCAGCGGAGTAGCATAGCGCAACTTTAGCCCAAGCACAAACTGCGTTCCCACCGGCACTCCTGCATCTAGCTTACCGCGCGTAGGATAGATTGGCCCGATGCCAAGATAATCGGCCCCAGCCTCAACGGCAGCGCGAGCTTCCTCTAGATTGCCAGCAGAGACGCCAAGTATACGCTCTGGACCCAGAAGGCGCCGAGCGAGATGAGCAGGCATATCATCCTGCCCCACATGCGCGCCATCGGCGTCAACGGCCAGAGCCACGTCAATGCGATCGTTCACGATCAGCAAAACGCCTCGCCGACGCGTTAGCTCACGCAAGACCAACCCTTCTTCGACCAGCTTACGCGTACTGGCTACCTTGTCACGCAATTGGATAACTGTAGCGCCTCCCTCAATGGCCGCTTCCGCAACTGTCAGCATATCCCGACCGCGCGACCAATCCCGATCCGTCAAGACGTGAAGCTGCAAACGCGGGACAAGCGCTTCCCTCTGTATAGACGAGTGCAACACTATGCTATACTCACTTTCTGACCCTGAATCAGCTTACTGGTATCCAGGTTGGCCACCGCATCCAGCAAATGGGAGCGAAACGTCCCCGGTCCTCCAGCACGAGGAGCGGCAAGCTCGCCAGCCAGTCCCATCGCGACAAGAGCTGCCGTTGCAGCAGTAAAGGCGTCGGGCTCAACAGCTAGAAAAGCACCGACCAGGCTAGTGGCCATACAACCACTACCAGTAATACTCGCTAACCAGGGATGACCATTATCTATCAGTGCCTGGCGTATACCATCCGTAACAATGTCCTGTACCCCTGTAATCGCTACAACGCAGCGCAGCTCAGTTGCCGCCCGACGAGCAATCGCCTCATGCTTCTCAGCGACAGAGATAGATTCTACCCCACGAGTTTCGCCTGAGACGCCGATCAAGGCCCCAATCTCGGCAGCATTACCGCGTACTACGGCAATCCTCAATTCAGCCAGTAATCTGTGCGCTGCTTCCGTTCTCAAACGGGTGGCCCCCGCTCCTACCGGGTCCAGCACGATAGGGATGCCTCGCGCGTTGGCCCGTTTGCCCGCCCGCAACATCGCCTCAACCTGGGCAGGCGTTAATGTCCCAATATTCAACACCAGGGCACTCGCCAGGCTGACCATCTCCTCAACCTCCTCTAGCGCATGCGCCATCACCGGCAAGGCGCCGATGGCCAGGGTGATATTGGCAGTATCGTTCATCACGACGGCATTGGTGATATGGTGGATCAAGGGTTTGCGCTCACGAATACGCAGCAGTAAATCCACGCTATACGGCATAGTAGTCTGTTCCATCTCCTCTATCTCCTTTGGCCCCGTTTAGCTCGCGCCTATCAGACCCTCGCTACCAGCATCAGTAGAAGTTGCTAATTGGCGCCATTGCCAGAAATGCTCGACAGGGCCGTGCCCATGCCCTATACCTGGCGCCTGGCGTATGGCCTCAGTTATATAGCGTTTCGCTCCGGCCACGGCTTTTTCAACCGGTAAGCCACGCGCTAATAGTGCAGTAATCGCAGCTGAGAACGTACAGCCGGTCCCATGTGTATGCGCAGTCTTGATACGCTGCGAGCGCAATTCGACAAACTGCTGACCATCAAAGTACACATCAATGGGCTCGCCGCTGCTATGACCGCCCTTCACGACGACATGCTGCACCCCCAGAGCATGAATACGGCGCGCAGCCTCGCGCATATCCTCTAAGGTATCTATAGGCCCGCCAACTAATATCTCAGCTTCGGGAAGATTAGGCGTAATCACCTCAGCCAGCGGAAGTAGCTGTGAGCGAAGCGCCTGCACAGCGTCGGACTGCAAGAGAGCATCGCCGCTTTTAGCGCGCATGACCGGATCAACTACAAGACGCAAGTTCCACTTACGCACTCTTCCAGCAACAGCTTCTATAATCTGCGGACTTGCAAGCATGCCTGTCTTCGCCGCGTCGGCGCCAATATCTTCAAGTACTGCATCGATCTGCGCTTCTATCAGCTCAACAGGCAGCTCATAGGCAGCATACACGCTCCGAGTATTCTGCGCCGTAATCGCTGTTATAGCCGAGAGACCATAGACTTCCAGCGCCGCAAACGTCTTCAGGTCGGCCTGAATTCCTGCACCGGCCCCCGAATCTGAGCCGGCAATCGTCAGGGCTCGCGGAGAAACTCGTCTGTTTCCCTCTTCGTCTCCTCTCCTACTCATCATGACGGCCAAACCTCCAATTTCCAGGCCATATCCCAGAACATCCATTCATAACGCGTACTGATTGTAAAGATTTCTTGCAAGCGCCTCTCCTGCTGAGCATCGATGGTAGCCGCATGCTCATCCAGCCAGCCACGAATCCAGATCTCTACGGCATCAAAATCGGGCGAGGCATAAGTTGCTAGCCAGTCGGCATAGGGATGATCGGCAGTCAGGGTGCTATCGCCCACCAGGTGACGCCCCACATCAGCGTAAAGCCAGGCACAGGGCAGCGTTGAAGTAAGCACTTCAGGTAGGGTTCCCGTTGTGGCGATCGAGAGCAGATGGCGCGTATAGGCATAGTTCGAAGGCGCCAGCGGTGTGTTGGCCATCTCACTGGCGCTAAGGCCGAAGCGCTCACCATAACGGCGATGCAGATCAGCTTCGACAAGCAACGTCTGCAAGACATACTTTCCCAGTTGCTCCATATCGCTATGCTCGGTAGTTTTCGTGATCGCGTAGGCAAAAACCTGGATCAGCACGTCAAGGAAGCGTGCATCTTGACGAATGTAGAATTCAAAATTAGCCTGTGGTAACGAGCCATCGCCTAAAGCTACCACGAAAGGGTGCAGCAACTGCCTCTGCCAGAGACCCAGAACGCTTTGCCGCAAACGTTCGCTCAAACTGGGACTATCAGTCCCGGACCGTATAGCGGCAGACGAGTTCTCAGTATGACTCATAACGAATATCTCCTCCTTCAACAGGTAGCCTGTGCACTACCATTCTGGATTGCCGATATTTCCCGTTTCTGGCACCTTTTGCTCAATGTTCTGGTCCATACTGACAGGAGTGGAAATATAGGAAAGGGACGCTAGCGCAAACCAGCGTCCCTTAGAATCTCGCGTAAATTCCTGCTCTCACTATGTCTTACATCTCGCCCAGGAACTATTTCTCAATGAAGCGCGCCACAGATAGCTGTGGAGCACGCTTACCCAGGTCTACAAATTTCTTCTATCAAAGTGAGTAGCAAGGAACGACTCCCTACGCTGGCATTATCCAGAAGCAGGTTCCATCGGTCGGCGGCGATCCATAGGCCGCCCTCTCAGCCTGGCTTTCCCAAGCTCCCGCAATAAAACAACATATATAGTTACAATAGAATTAGTCTGTGCTACAGTTATAGCACATTGACCAATTTAGCGTCAAGAGAAGCTAGCAACTGCAATATGCAGCCCTTGACAGGCTGAATTCTTACAGCATATACTATCTACATAGCGAACAATTTGTTCTTCATAGCGAACAAATCTGGCAAGGCACAGAATGCACCGTGCTCCGGTTAGCCCCTGAGCAGCCTTGCGAGCAAAAGATAGAGCGCTAATGGTGCCAAAGATTTTCCATAATTACGTTGGTCAATCTGACCGGAGGAGAACTGTATGCGCCAGCTTATCACTCTGCATGTTAATGGCGAGCGCAAAGAGGTCGCCGTATTGCCCCATCATACGCTGCTTGAGGTTCTACGCGAAGATCTGGGACTGATCGGAACCAAGCACGGCTGCGAATTAGGCGAATGTGGTGCCTGCACAGTATTAATTGATGGCACACCCGTGCTCTCATGCCTCACCTTACCGCTGGAAGTTCTTAATAGCAAGATCACGACGATTGAAGGGTTAGAGCACAATGGCCAGCTTCACCCTTTGCAAGAAACCTTTGCCGAGCTAGGCGCTGCTCAGTGCGGCTATTGCACGCCTGGGATGCTTCTTTCAGGCGCGGCTTTGTTAGAGACCCATCCCGAGCCAACGCGCGAGCAAATGAAAGAGGCTCTGGCCGGCAATCTCTGTCGCTGTACCGGCTATACGAAAATCTATGAGGCGGTTGAAGCAGCGGCACAACGGAAAAAAGAGAGGAGATAAGCATGAACGAGCAAGCCACAAAGACGCGCGCATATCATGTCGTTGGTACGCCTCGTCCAAAGGTTGATGCTTATGGCAAGGTCACAGGCCGCGCACTCTATGCTGATGATATCATGCTACCGCGCATGCTCTACGGACGACTGCTGCGCTCTCCGCATCCTCACGCACGTATTATTTCGATAGACACTCATCGTGCGCTGGATCTACCGGGCGTCGTAGCGATCATTACAGGTGAGGACTTACCGCAAAAATTTGGCATCCTGCCCTCAAGCCAGGATGAGTATGCGCTGGCTATCGATAAGGTACGCTATGTAGGCGATCCGGTGGCCGCGATTGCTGCACTTGATCCGGAGACTCTTGACGAGGCCATCAAGCTGATCCATGTAGAATATGAGGTGCTTCCGGCTTTAATGAGTATTGAGGAAGCCCTGGCCCATCCAGATGTCAAGATCAATGATGAGGCGCGTATAGGCAATATCCATAAAAGCGTCTCCTACGAGTTCGGCGACATGGAAGCTGGTTTCGCCGAAGCCGACTATATTAGAGAAGACTGGCTTTTCTATGAAGGCAATAATCATGCCCCTATAGAAGAGCATGCCTGTGTGGCAAGCTGGGAACCTAATCCCAGCGATCCTGTGGGCGGAAAGCTTACGCTCTGGTCATCTACCCAGACTCCCCATTACGTGCATCGCGAAGTGAGCAAAGTGCTCAAGCTCCCGCAATCGCATGTGCGCATTATTGCTCCTAATATAGGCGGCGGCTTTGGCGGCAAATCAGATCCATTTTCGCATGAAATCTGCGCCTGTGAGCTCTCACGCCGCACCGGCCGCCCTGTCAAGATTAGCTGTACGCGCGAAGAAGTCTTCCTTACGCACCGCGGACGCCATCCGGTAAAAATGTGGATCAAGACAGGCGTGAAGAAGGACGGCACCCTTACCGCTATGCATTTCCGCTCGTTTCTTGACGGCGGCGCCTATGGCTCCTATGGTGTGGCGACAACCTATTATACGGGCGCGCTCCAAACAGTTACCTATAAGCTGCCCTGCTATAAATTCGAGGGCATGCGCATCTTCACTAACAAGCCGCCCTGCGGCCCAAAGCGCGGCCACGGCACAACCCAGCCCCGCTTTGCCGTCGAGGTCCACCTCGATAAAATCGCTCATGATCTGGGCCTCGATCCCGTGGAGTTTCGCCAGCATAATCTGATCGAGCCCTACACGCGTACGGTAAATGGCTTGCGCGTTACCAGCTGTGCTCTTGATAAATGCCTCAAAGAGGTTGTCGAGCGTTCGGGCTGGAAAGAAAAACGTAGCAAACAAGCCAGCAACCTCAATGGACAAAGCAGTCCAATCAGGCGAGGATTGGGCCTGGCCGCGTCATCCTACATCTGTGGCGCCGGCAAGCCCATTTACTGGAACGATATGCCACACTCGGCGGTCCAAATCAGGCTCGATCGCGGCGGTGGCGTTACCGTCTACTGCGGCTCGACCGACATTGGACAGGGCTCAACCTCGGTACTGGCCTATATCGTGGCTGAAGAATTGGGCATCCAGCCTGAGCACATCCACCTTGAGACTGCTGATACAACGCTGACACCTGTCGATCTTGGTTCCTATTCCAGCCGCGTAACCTTTATGGCTGGCAATGCGGCCATCGCTGCCGCCCGCAAGCTAAGGGAGCAGCTCCTCACGGTAGCCGCTGAGCGCCTGAAAGTGCCGGTTGAGCACCTGGAAGCTGCTGACAATCATATCTATGATGAGCGCGATCCCGGCGTCTCGCTGCCCTTTGTCAAAGTCGTACAGCTGGCCGAAGCTCGCTTCGGGGCCCTGGTATCCGCCGGCTCCTATACGCCCCCTGAAGGCATTCATGGCGACTACAAAGGCGCCGGTGTGGGACCCTCCCCGGCTTACTCATACTCCACATGTGTGGCCCAGGTGGCCGTCGATGTAGAAACCGGCGAATTAGTGGTTGAAAAGCTGTGGTTGGCTCACGACATTGGCCAATCTATCAATCCCTTGCTCGTCGCCGGACAGGTCGAGGGCGGAGCCTATATGGGCTATGGCGAGGCCGTGATGGAGCAACAGGTCTTCCGCAAGGGGCTGCATAAGATTCCGTCGCTGCTAGACTATAAGCTTGCCACAACGCTCGATACGCCCGAGATCGAGACTATTCTTGTTGAAGAGCCGGACAATGAAGGTCCTTTCGGGGGCAAGGAGGCAGGTCAGGGACCGCTCAATCCTGTGATACCGGCCATTGCCAATGCTGTCTTTGCTGCCGTTGGCGTGCGCATCGATGCAACTCCAATTACGCCAGATAAGATCTTACAGGCGCTCAAAGATGCTAGCAGTACACGCGCAGTTCGCCCGCAGGTGCCTCCAATTAAGGCGCCATCTCCCTGGCCAACTCGCCTGATTACCTGGACGCCGCCTGAAGAAATGTTGCAGATCGAAACCAATGGCACAAACGGTACTGTCGTGCGTGTGCCAGAGAAAGGCGGTGTTGCCTGATGTTACGACTTCCCCCATTCCGTTACCTGGCTCCTCGCGGACTGACTGAAGCCTCTGAGCTTATGGCGAGTCAGAATGAGCCAGCTATGTTTGTCGCAGGTGGCACAGATCTGTATCCCAAGATGAAACGGCGCCAATTTACGCCTCGGGTGCTCATTAGCTTGCGCGAGATCGCTGAGCTCAAGCACATCAAAGGTTCGGCCGAAGTGGGGCTACGCATAGGCGCTGGCGCTACCCTCAGTGCAGTAGCAGCGCACCCAATTATTCAAGCGCACTATTCGGCGCTGGCAACGGCCGCCGAATCTGTCTCGACACCCCAGCTACGCAATGCCGGGACTATCGGAGGCAATCTTCTGCTGGATACGCGCTGCAACTATTACGATCAGACCGAATTCTGGCGCAACTCTATCGGCTATTGCATGAAAAAAGACGGGGATATCTGCCTCGTGGCCCCTGGCAGTCCACGCTGCTGGGCTATCTCTTCGGCAGATACAGCGCCAGTCCTGGTCAGCCTTGATGCGCGCTTACGCCTGGTCAGCTCGCAGGGAGAACGCGTCATAGCCGCCCTCGATCTCTTCCGTGACGACGGCATGCAGCCCTTTACGAAATCGGCAGACGAGGTGCTTGCCGAGGTGCTCTTGCCCCCGGCGGCTGGCTGGCACAGCAGTTATCTGAAGCTACGCAGACGCGGATCGTTTGACTTCCCCATCCTTGGTGTTGCAGCTGCCCTACGTTTCAATGAGGACCAGACCATTGCACAGGCGCGTCTCGTTCTGGGGGCTGTAGCTTCCCACCCTGTAGATGCACAAGATGCGGCTCAGCTGCTTATCGGCCACAAACTTAGCCATGAGCTCCTCGAAGCAGTCGCCACGGCAGCCACTAAACGCGCCAAGCCATTGCATAATGCCGACCTGACTATCAACTATCGTAAGCAAGTTACACCTATATATATCCGCCGTGCGCTCGAACAGATTACACCATAATCATGCGCGCTCCATAAGCAATCAAGGAGCATTTTCCTTAAGCGCTTATGGACTCCAGCTAAGCAGGCTCAATCTTCTGTTTGAGCGACGAGAGGGTGTTGACAATGGCGTCACACCCTCACCATTTTAGTATTTAACGTCTGATTTAAGATCGCTGAGCGCCTGTTCCAGGCATCCTCGGCTGCTTTGACTTTGAGAAAAGCCGTTTCTCTTGTGAAGGACGGTTTCAACAGTGTTTGCACGCTCATGTCCTCTTCTCTTCAAGATGGGTAGCTCTTTCATAGCTTGCGTTCTTTAATAACATTTCTATACAGGTCAAATTGTATGCTTGACTTGTATAAGCCAGCCGCGAGAAATATACTTGTCAATAGCTCCTTAGCATTGTACAATTGGCTGCGAGGGAATTTGCTACCCAAAGGAAGGAGTGTCACTATGCTTGAAGAGGGAGCAGTGAGTGAAGAAAAAACCAGGGGGAAAGCTGGCTATGCTCTTTTTCTGAGCGGCTCGCTCGCTCTGGATCTGGTGAATACAGAGATGATCGTGCGCGGGAAAAAACGTGATGTGCTCTCGTCACCGGATACTTTATCTCACTGGTGGCAGGAAGCACTCGTCCACCACCCTGAGCATGTGCATGTAGAAGGCGAAGAGCTGGCAATCTCCTGGACACCGGAGTTATTAGAGGAGGTAAAAAAGCTTCGGCAGACATTACGAACGCTGTTCACCCACCTGATCGAAGCACAGGCTGCAACCTTAGAAGATCTGGAGGCCCTCAACCAGATCCTTTCCCTGGGATATCAATCGTTGCAGCAAACCACACGGGGAACGATTATTGTCGTCTATCGCACGCATGACCAGCAAAAGGGAAGAATTCTGCTGCCCATTGTCCTGTCTGCTTTTCAGCTTTTGACAGAGGGGGAGAGGCAGAGATTGCATAAATGCAAGAATGAGCGCTGTATCTTGTTTTTCTATGATACCACTAAAAGCGGGACGCGGCAGTGGTGTAGCCTGGAGTGTTTGAATCGCTCACGCTCCATCCGCCATTATCAGCAGCTTAAAAAGCAACCTTCCCAGAAGTAAAAGAGGCAATGTGAATATGCATAAATAAGCTACCTGCATAAACGCAAGAAGCTATATATGCAACATAGTAACCAGAAAGGGGCGACCTCCCTATGTCTCAACTGGAAACAGCTTCTCGTTCCGATATCGTTGCGCACCAATTATCAAGGCTCCAGCAAGGGTTTTCACGCATATTTCCCCAGAACCGCTTCTATCAAAGCAAATTAGAGCACACAGCTACAGCCCTCAATAGTCTTGAGGATTTTTCACAGCTTCCCTTCACGAACAAGCGTGAACTACTAGCCGATCAGGCTGCCCATCCTCCTTTTGGCAGCAATCTTACTTATTTACCCGAAGAATATATTTGTCAGCATCAGACTTCTGGTACCACCGGAAAACCTTTAAAGATACTCGATACGCGCGAGAGCTGGGACTGGTGGGCTGAGTGCTGGGCCAGCATTTACCGTGCGGCCGGAGTCAGCAGCAAGGATGTTATCTTTATTGCCTTTAATTTTGGTCCCTTTATTGGCTTCTGGGCTGCCCACGAAGGCTCTAAACATCTGGGGGCCCTTACCGTGCCGGGCGGCGGCATGGATTCCTTACAACGTTTACACATTATTCAGGAAACCAGAGCCACTGTACTGGTCTGCACTCCCAGCTATGCATTGCGCCTGGCTGAAGTGGCCCAGGAACATGGCATAGATCTACCCTCATCAACAATACGCGTAACGCTTCATGCCGGCGAGCCTGGCGCTTCCATTCCTGCCACCCGCGAGCGCATCGAACGAGGTTGGGGAGCTCGCACTTATGATCACGCCGGAATGAGCGAAATGGGCGCCTATGGCTTTACTTGCTCCCAGCAACAAGGCCTGCACGTTAACGAGAGCGAGTTTATCGCCGAGATCATCGATCCACACACCAACCAGGCAGTTCAGGAAGGCGAGCTCGGCGAACTGGTTTTGACCAACCTGGGCCGCTGGGGCTATCCGGCCATACGTTACCGCACCGGCGATATCGTGCGCAACGGTGGGTATACATGCGGCTGCGGGCGCAGCTATCTGCATTTGCCTGGAGGAGTTCTGGGCAGAGCCGATGATATGCTCATAGTTAAAGGCACCAATGTCTATCCATCCGCGATCGCCGATGTCTTGCACCGCTTTCCCGAAGTCAGCGAGTACCGAATTATCGTCACAAAAAATGGTGCGCTCGACGAGATCGCTCTTCAGGTAGAATGCCCGAGCGAACTTACAGGCCGTATTCAGGAAGAATTACACATAGCCTTTAATTTGCGCGTGCCCATAGAATCCGTTGAGCTGGGAATCCTGCCGCGTTTCGAGCTAAAAGCCAGGCGGGTAGAAGACAGAAGGCGCAAGGCGTAAGCCTAGCAGCCCCAGGAGCCAGACCAGGGCCCTTTTTAACGTTCACAAAACACAGCTAAAATAGGCGCTCTGGCCTGACGGCCAGCTTGATCCTCCCTGGCCCATTTCTTCCTCACAGAGGAGCAGCCAGACCAGCATGCATACACTGCTCCTCTGCTTGATGATATACTGAACTTAGCACTGACGTTCCTCAGCGCAGTGACAACACAAGGCAAAGTACTTCTCAAATCACAGATCCCGCAATCGAGCAAGGAGGACATTTTCATGGGCACTCTTTCTGGACGTGTAGCAGTCGTAACAGGGGCGGGTATTGGTATCGGCAAAGGTATTGCTCTGGCCTTAGCGCAACAAGGAGCAGCCGTTATGATTAACTACGCCCACAGCGAGCAGCAAGCGCAAGAGACAGTTGAGGAAATCAAACGCCTGGGGGGTAATGCTGCAGCTTTAAAAAGCGATCTGCATCATGTAAGCGAATGCCAGCATCTGATAGACACCACGGTTCAGACCTTCGGTGGACTGGATATTCTCGTCAATAACGCTGGCGTAACGCGCGCCGATAATTTTCTCAATATCAACGAAGAGACCTATAACGACGTATTTAATCTCAACATGCGCGGTTATTTCTTTTGCGCTCAACAGGCCGTACCCCATATGCTCAAGCGTGGTGGAGGTAATATCATCAATATTACCTCTGTGCATGGTTATGCTGGCTTCACGCGCCACTCTGTTTACGCGGCCACAAAAGGGGCAATCAATGCCTTTACCCGTGAGCTTGCTATCGAGCTGGCCCCACAACGCATTCGGGTAAATGCCATTGGTCCCGGCGTTATCGAGGTTCCCCGCTATTTTGACATTCCCAATTATACCGCCGATTTTGGCGATACGTTATCGCCCTGGGGCCGTACAGGGCGTCCTGAAGATGTCGCCTCAGCCGTCACTTTTCTAGTCTCGGATGCTGCCGATTTTATTACAGGACAGATACTTTATGTAGACGGCGGCGTCACGGCAAGGATGAGTTTGTGGTGGGATCAGGGAGACAAGCCCCAATAGAGCAAAGAGGCAGATCCGGTCAGTACATCTATCAGGCATAGGTAGAGAAGGTGTTGGCAAGAGACAGCGGCTCGGAAAGCTGTTCTCCTGCCAGCGCCTTTCCTCATACCCGCAAGGCAGCCCTCAATAGATATGTTCTCATTGACAGATCCAGGCCACAACCTACGCTCTCTTTGATCCGTAACAATGATCAAGCAGGCTTTGCTACAATGCTAGAATCAGCAAATAAAATATACCGCAGAGTGGACGAATGTGAGAAAATAGCAAGGATAGACTAATATCTATTGCAAATACTTATGTGAGATTTATCCTGCGCTGAAGGGGAAAACCTGGTATGCTTTCGACGGATCACCTACCGCCATTAGAGGTCAGGCGGGAGGCCAGATGGCAACGCTACCTCAATGACAGCCTGCTGGCAGTAGTTGGCTCATTACTGATTACGGGGATTATTCGCGGCTTACGGCTCTATCCATTCATACCCAATATCTCATTTGCCTATCTGCTTATCGTGCTTGCGCTGGCCAGCACAAGAGGACTCTATGCGGCAATTCTAGCTTCAATTGTAGCCTTTTTCTCCTTCGACTTCTTCCTTGTACCTCCGCTATTTACCTTTTCGGTAGGGACTATTGAAGAGTGGTTGGCGCTGTTTTTCTTTTTAGCCGTTGCTATCATTACTGGCCAGTTAGCGGCGGCTCTACGACAACGCGCGGCGGAAGCTAATCGCAAGGAACGCGAGACGCGCATCCTCTACGAGTTGGTGAGAGCAACGAATATAGAAGAAGATCCTCAGCGGCTCCTCCATATTGTTGCCTGCTCTATCGTCGATGTCTTCACCTCCTGGGGCGTGCAGGATTGCGCGATTCTTCTCCCAGACGAGCGAGGGAAACTGAAGCTGCAGGCTAGCGCGGTCCAGCCAATCGATCAGCTCCAGATTTCCAGCGATGAGCAGGCAACCGCCACCTGGGTTATGGCCCAGGGCAAAGCCACAGAGCTCTATGATGTCTCACTGAAACAGCAAAAAACGCCAGGGTTCTCCCCCGCGCAATCGTGCGCGATACGGCGGCCCAACAGCCTTTACGGCGCTATATCCGTATGCTACCACTCAAAACAAGCCAGAAAGTCGTGGGCGTCCTCTATCTCTCTCTTGAAGACGATCTTCGCCATATTCATGTATCTAACACCCTGGGAGTTGAGCCGGAACAGCCCAACCCCCAGATAGCTTTCTTCTGGACATTTCTCGATCAAGCTGTCTCTATAATTGAGCGCGCGCGCTTGAGACAAGAAAGCCTGCAGGTTGAGCTATTGCGCCAGACTGATGCTCTACGGGCCGCGCTGCTTTCTTCAGTCTCCCACGACCTACGCACACCGCTCTCATCGATCAAAGCCGCTGCCAGCAGTCTGTTACAGCAGGATGTGCAGTGGAGCGAGGAAGAGCGCCGTAGTTTCGCCATGGCCATTGAGCATGAAGCAGACCGCCTCAATCGCCTGGTAGAGAATCTCCTTGATATGTCGCGTATAGAGGGGGGAGCGCTTAAACCCGAAAAAGAATGGTATCCTATTGATGAATTAATCCACGACGTCCTGGGACGCATGCAGCCCATGTTGCAGGGGCGAGAAGTGCATACTGTCCTGCCGGCTGACTTGCCGCCAGTAGAGCTAGACTATTTAGAAATAGAGCAGGTTGTCACTAACCTCATCGAGAACGTGTTACGCTATACACCCGAGGGATCTCCCATTGACATAGAGATCGAGGCAAATGCAGAACGAGTGCTGGTCAGTGTGGCCGATCGTGGTCCAGGCCTGGCTCAGGCAGATCTTGAGCGGATCTTCGACAAATTTTACCGTGTACACGTCAATCATGGACCGACAGCCCGCGCCAAAGGCTCGGGTCTGGGCCTGGCTGTATGCAAAGGGCTGATTGAAGCTCATGGCGGGCAGATATGGGCCGAAAATCGCAAAGATGGGGGCGCTATTTTTCATTTCACATTACCACTAAAAAAGACAGAGGAGGTCCCACATGAGTAAAGGTGGAGCTCGTATTCTGGTTGTCGATGACGAGATTGAGATTATGCGCGCACTACAGCGCAGCCTTAGCGCGCATAGCTATGAGGTATATACTGCGGAAAGCGGTGAGGAAGCTCTGGAAGCCATCTCGCACTATCGTCCAGATCTGGTCCTGCTCGATCTGGGCTTGCCGGGTATCAGCGGGCTGGAAGTTTGCAAACGGGTAAGGACACAATCAAATTTACCCATTATTGTACTCTCGGTTAAAGATAAAGAGCGCGATAAAGTGCAGGCCCTCGACCTTGGAGCCGATGACTATGTATCCAAGCCCTTTGGGATGGATGAAGTATTAGCCCGTATTCGGGTTGCTCTGCGCCATATCGCGCCCACTCAGGCTGGCACTGATGCTGCTTTTACGGCAGGTCCATTACGTATTGATCTGGCGCAGCGATCAGTACAGGTCAATGGCCAGGAGGTTAAGCTTACGCCGACAGAATATGACCTGCTCAAGGCACTCGTCACGAACAGCGGTAAAATTATGACCCGCCATATGCTGCTTTCGCAGGTATGGGGAACGGGCTACGGCACAGAATCGCATTATCTACATGTATATATTGGCCAGCTACGGCGCAAAATTGAGCCCGATCCAGCTCACCCTCGCTTTATCCAGACGATTCCCGGCGTCGGCTATCGTTTCCACTCCGAAGATTAAGCATCGAGCGACGGGCCGTGTAACTCACCAAATCTTGAGCATTTTTTTAGCATTCATTTCCCTCCTCTTATAGCACATTGAGCGAAGTAATCTTATGCTACTCATGTGTCGAGAGGAGAGATAGAACCGAGCCAACGGAGCTATCACTACGAGAGAGGCTAAAAAGTTATGCCGGAAGCAAATATTCTGCTAGTCGAAGACGACGAAACGCTACGTGAGCTCACGAAACGCAATCTTTGCGCACGCGATTATCAAGTCTCTACGGCTGAGGATGTACACACGGCCCTGGAACATTTACGCTCCAGGAATTTCGATCTTATCGTGCTGGACATCAATCTCCCGGATCAGACAGGCTGGGACGTATTGCGAGTTGCCAGACATGAGGGCTATATTCGCCCGCTGAAAGATGGCAATCTTAACAACACCTTGCCAGTAGTGATCTTATCAGCTGTACGCGTGAGCCCGAATCGCCTGGCAGAATTTCACCCTCTGGCATACCTGCCCAAGCCCTTTCCAATGGAGGCTTTACTGCGCCTCGCCGCAGAGGCCGCCCTCTATAAGCAAGAAAAGGCTGGTTCTATCTATCCTGATATGCATAGAGCTCTCTGAGGAGAAACAATGCTTGACTTCATTGTCATTGTCGCAACCATAGGCTTCTTTCTCATATGCGCATTCTTTGCGCGCGCCTGCGACAACTTATAGGAGACAGAGATGAATACGCCACTGGAATACATCCTGGTTGGCATTGTCGCCCTTGCCATTATCATCTATCTCGTTTTTGCGCTTTTAGCGCCAGAGAAATTTTAACTCTACGTCCAGACAAGCTGTTATCAGGTGCTGGATGCGTCTGGACGTAAAGAAGCTAGTTTGTCATACTGAGATTGAGGTGAGAACTATGCCTGTAACGGTCAACAGTGTCGTGCAGGTGCTTTTTTTTCTGATTGTGCTGCTTCTGATTACGAAGCCGCTCGGTCTCTATATTCAAAAAGTTATGGCAGGTGAACGCACCTGGCTCTCGCCCATTTTTACCCCCGTCGAGCGCGTGTTTTACCGCCTGGCGGGCGTTGATGCTGAGCAAGAACAAAAATGGACGACGTACACGATTGCCATGCTGGCCTTCAGTGCCGCCGGTATGCTATTGCTCTTCGCCCTGCAGCGAACCCAGCAATGGCTCCCTTTTAATCCACAGGGCTTTGGCCCGGTCGAGCCGCAACTTGCCTTTAATACGGCCGCCAGTTTCACGACGAATACGAACTGGCAAGCCTATGGTGGAGAACAGACCATGAGCTATCTTACCCAGATGGCCGGGCTGGCTTTCCACAACTTCGTCTCCGGGGCAACCGGCATCTGTCTGGCTGTAGCCTTGATTCGGGCCCTATCCCGGCGAAGCGTGCAGGAGCTGGGTAATTTCTGGGTCGATATCACCCGTTGTACCCTTTACATCCTGCTGCCCTTCTCGATAATAGGGGCCCTGGTTCTGGTCTCGCAGGGAGTTGTGCAGAACTTCAATCCCTATACTGTTGTCCATACGCTTGAAGGAACGACTCAGGTGATTGCTCAGGGGCCGGTGGCCTCACAAGAATTCATCAAGGAATTTGGTACCAACGGCGGCGGCTTCTTCAACGCCAACTCAGCGCATCCGTTTGAGAATCCCAATGTGATCACTAATATGCTGGAAATGCTTGCTATCTTTGCCATTCCGGCTGCTCTGGTCTACACCTTTGGAAAGATGGTAGGCAACATCAAACAGGGTTGGACAATCTGGGCAGCAATGGCCCTGCTCTTTGCGCTGGGTGTCGCGGTCGCGCTCCCCTCCGAGCAGGCCGGCAATCCACTCTTGAGCCATGTCGGCGCCGACCAGGCAATCAGCGCTTATCAAGCTGGCGGCAACATGGAGGGCAAAGAGGTGCGCTTTGGCATTACACAGTCGGCCCTCTTTGCGGTAGTCACCACCGACGCATCCTGTGGTGCCGTCAATAGTTTCCTTGATAGCTATACCCCTCTGGGTGGCCTTATCCCAATGGCTAATATAGCGCTGGGTGAAGTCATCTTTGGTGGCGTTGGCTCTGGCCTCTACGGCATCCTGGTCTTTGCTATTCTTGCCGTGTTTATCGCCGGCCTGATGGTCGGGCGCACGCCAGAATATCTAGGCAAGAAGATCGAACAAAAAGAGATGAAAATGGCAGCACTGGCAATTCTCATCTTACCAGCCTCAATTCTCGGCTTCACAGCTATCGCCAGTGTCCTGCAAATGGGCACAAGCTCTATTCTCAATGCGGGCCCACATGGCCTTTCTGAGATGCTCTATGCCTATACATCCGGCACAGGCAATAATGGATCAGCCTTCGGGGGATTAAGCGCTAACACCCCGTTCTATAACTGGACAGTCGGTTTCGCTATGCTTATCGGTCGTTTCGCCTTTGTCGTTCCTGTTATGGCGCTGGCAGGCTCGCTGGCCAAAAAGAGAATCGTGCCGGCGAGTGCAGGGACCTTCCCCACCACAGGCCCATTGTTTGTTACCTTGCTGGCCGGGGTCATACTCATTGTTGGTGCGCTAACCTACTTCCCCGCGTATTCACTGGGGCCAATCGTTGAGCACTTGTTAATGCTAGCAGGGAAGGTGTTCTAAAAATGAGCTCGCAACCGTTACAAACACGCCAGTGGAAAACACGCCGCAAGGCTGGCAGCTCGATCTTCAATGGACCTATCGTACGGCGGGCGATTCTCGATTCATTGAAAAAGCTCGATCCACGCTGGCAGCTCAAGAATCCTGTCATGTTCGTGGTCGAGATAGGTAGCATCATCACAACTATCGAGTTTGTGCGCCTGCTGATCACAGGGCCGGCGTCCGAGATGTTCTTTGTTCTGGGCGTCACGCTCTGGCTCTGGTTTACTGTCATCTTTGCTAACTTTGCCGAAGCTATGGCAGAAGGGCGAGGCAAAGCGCAGGCCGATACGCTGCGCCGCACACGCACAACCACGCAAGCCAGGCGCCTGGCAAATGCAGCTCAGCGCGACAAGTTTGAGCAGATCCCGGCTCCAGAGCTGCGCAAGGGCGACCTGGTGCTCGTTGAAGCCGGTGACATTATTCCCGGCGATGGCGAAGTGGTCGAAGGCGTTGCTTCAGTTGACGAGTCGGCGATCACCGGTGAATCCGCTCCTGTGATCCGCGAAAGTGGTGGCGATAGGAGTGCGGTGACGGGTGGCACACGCGTCCTCTCGGACTGGATTGTGGTCAGTATCACGGCCAATCCTGGCGAGACCTTCCTTGATCGCATGATCGCTCTTGTCGAAGGCGCCGCCCGCCAGAAGACGCCAAACGAGATTGCCTTAAATATTCTGCTGGCAAGTCTGACGATCATCTTTCTGCTGGCCGTCATTACCCTGGAACCCTTTGCGATCTATTCGGGCAGCCCGGTCTCGATCACTACACTGATTGCCCTGCTCGTCTGCCTGATCCCCACGACGATTGGCGGCTTGCTCTCGGCCATCGGTATTGCGGGTATGGACCGTATGGTGCAGCGTAACGTTCTCGCCATGAGCGGACGCGCTGTCGAAGCCGCCGGGGACGTCGATGTCCTGCTGTTGGACAAAACAGGAACCATCACAGTAGGCAACCGCATGGCCAGTCGTTTCATTCCTTTTGAGGGAGTGGACGAGCAAGAGCTTGCGCGCGCGGCCCTGCTCTCAAGCCTGGCCGACGAGACTCCCGAAGGGCGCTCGATTGTGGCCCTGGCTCGCGAGCGCTACGGATTGGATCTGGAGACGCCAGCCGGTGCAACCTTTATTCCCTTTACGGCGCAGACCCGCATGAGCGGCGTCGATCTTAATGGTCTACATCCTAGCAATGCCACAACTGTGCATGCGATCCGTAAGGGCGCCGCTGATGCCGTGACGACCTACGTTCAGCAAAGTGGCGGAAATAAGAGCGCCCGCGTCACTGAGTTAGTTGACAGCATTGCCAGCGCGGGAAGCACGCCTTTAGTTGTAGCCGAGACGCTGGCCCAGAGCAATGGCCATACAGAGAACGCACGCTTGCTTGGCATTATCGAACTGAAAGATATCGTTAAGAGTGGCATGCGCGAGCGCTTCGACCAGCTACGACGCATGGGTATCCGCACGATTATGATCACCGGCGATAACCCCTTAACCGCTGCCACTATTGCTAAGGAAGCCGGCGTTGATGACTTCCTGGCTCAGGCTACACCTGAGATGAAGATGAAGCTCATCCGCGAGCAACAGGCCGGTGGACGCCTGGTCGCCATGACAGGTGATGGAACCAATGACGCCCCAGCGCTGGCTCAGGCCGATGTGGGCATGGCCATGAATACTGGCACGCAAGCGGCCAAAGAAGCTGCGAATATGGTCGATCTTGATTCCAACCCTACCAAGCTTATCGAGGTGGTAGAGGTGGGCAAGCAATTGCTGATGACGCGTGGCTCGCTGACTACTTTCAGCATTGCCAACGATGTGGCCAAGTACTTTGCGATCATCCCGGCCATGTTCTCGGTAGCTTATCCACAGCTCAATGCCCTGAATATTATGAAATTAGCGACGCCGCATAGCGCTGTTCTATCGGCAGTGATCTTTAATGCGCTGATCATCATTGTGCTGATCCCGCTGGCCCTGCGAGGGGTAAAGTATCGTGCCCTGGGCGCGGCGACCTTGCTACGACGCAACTTGCTGATCTATGGTCTGGGAGGACTTATCGTCCCGTTTATCGGCATCAAACTTATAGATCTGATATTGTTCGCATTGCATCTCAGTTAGAGGTACCATAAGGAACTTCGTTATGAAGACATACATTCGACCGGCAATCGTTCTGACCTTGCTCCTGGTAATTGCGACGGGGCTCATCTATCCTGGCCTTGTCACAGGCCTGGCCCAACTCATCTTCCCTTACCAGGCAAATGGAAGCTTGCACACGGTCAATGGTAAAGTCATCGGCTCTGATCAGATCGGGCAATACTGGACATCGCCCCGCTACTTTCATGGCCGACCGTCTGCTACGCTCACAGATGACGGCAGCAAAAGTCAGCCATATAATGCAGAGAACTCATCGGCCTCCAACCTTGGTCCCACCAGTTCGACGTTGATCAAGTCTGTCCAGGAGCGGGTAAAAGAGCTCCAGAAGGAGAATCCTGGCGTTCCGGTCCCGGTCGATCTCGTCACGGCCTCGGGCTCAGGTCTTGACCCTGATATCTCGGTAGCTGCAGCGCTTTTCCAGGTGCCCCGTATCTCTAAAGAACGCGGCATAAGCCAGAACACAGTACAGCAGCTTGTCAACGATCATATTCAGGGTAGATTTCTAGGCATTCTAGGTGAGCCCTACGTCAACGTGCTTGATGTTAACCTGGCCCTTGATGCCCTAAAGCGGTAAACATATGGAGCAGAACGCTGATAATGCCAGGCGCGAAGAGGGACGTCCCGATCCCGAGGCCTTGCTCAAGCACTATAATCTCAGAGATGCTGATCTGGAGCTGAGCGCTCCAGATCAGGCTCAGCCGTCCTCAAGACGGGGCCGGTTGCGCGTTTATCTTGGCGCAGCGGCCGGGGTTGGCAAGACGTATGCAATGCTCAATGAGGGTCATCGCCGCAAGGAGCGCGGACGCGATGTTGTCGTAGGTTATGTGGAAACTCACGCACGCCCACAAACCATGGCCCAGCTCCGCGATCTCGAAGTTATTCCGCGCAAGCAGGTTATCTATCGCGGCGTAACTTTTGAAGAGATGGATACCGAGGCTATCCTGGCACGTCATCCACAAGTAGTTCTTGTCGATGAGCTGGCCCATACAAACGTGCCAGGCTCCAGACACATTAAACGCTATCAGGACGTGGAAGAGCTACTGGCGGCAGGCATTAACATCGTCACTACGCTCAATATCCAGCATCTGGAAAGTTTGAACGATCTGGTAACCAGTATCACAGGAGTGCGCATACGCGAGACGCTGCCTGACAGTATCCTGGACCAGGCCGACGAGGTAGAATTAATCGACATCGCGCCATATGCTCTGCGCCAACGCATGAAGCACGGCAATATCTATCCTCCCGAGCGCATAGAAGCTGCCCTCAACAACTTTTTCCGCGAAGGCAATCTCACAGCCCTGCGCGAGCTGGCTCTTAGACGTACCGCAGAAAAAACAGAATCTCAGCTCGAACAATATATGACAGAGCACGGCCTGCAGCAAAACTGGTCAGCGCGCGAACGCGTTCTCGTTGGCTTTGACCATCGGCCCCAGAGCCGGCAGGTTATTCGCGCAGCCTGGCGCCTGGCCCATGGCCTGCACGCAGATCTGTTTGCCCTCTACATTCAGCCGGAGGGCTATCTTGCCTTCGTGCGGAGCTTCAGTCGGCTGCTCAAATATGGGAAACATGCGGGCCAGCACTGGGAAGAGGCCCAACGTAGCCTGGAAGAGCACGCCTTGCTTGCCGAAGATCTTGGTGCTGAGGTCATTCGCGTTAAAAGCAGCGATATCGCTATTACGCTTGCTGAAATTGCCCAGCAACGTCATATCACCCAGATTGTGCTGGGTCAGCCGGCCCGCAGCTCATGGGAAGAACTTCTCTATGGCTCGGTGGTCAATCGTCTGCTGCGCCTCACTGCTGGCAAAGATATTCATCTCGTCCCTCTCGTGAAAAATAAGCCTGACGAGGAGAAACCCTGACAAAGTTTCAGCGCGCCACTTTCCTGCTTTGTTTACGGCCAAACACAGCGCATCTGCTCCACCTTCCCAGTCCACACTATGTTTTCTCTTCAGGAATCCTGGCAATAAGTCTCTTCTATTAGTCCCTATACAAGACTTTTTTCGCTCCGAATATAGTATATAAAGAGCATATTTTTCGGCCAATAAGTTAGAGGAGGCAATATAAATGCAATTCTATCTATTTACACCGGAGCGGCCCAACCTTCAACTGGCCGGCAAGAATCTCCAGATTTAGCTACAATATGCGATTAATACTCGAATTAGTGCATGTGCTCAAAGTAGGCAAAGATGACGCTATTCACTTGAGCATAGCAATGAAAATTTCTCATCAAAGTAGTGAGGGAAGCTGGTCCTATGCGAAATTTTAAGAAATCGATTGGGGTGATCATTCTGATAGCAGCTTTACTGGCCAATGGGTTGCTGTGGGCCAAGCAGGCTATGTTTGATAAACCGTTGGCCTATGCTGCGGCGGCCCTGCCATACAGCGCCCACGCCAACGGCCCCTATAAGGTAAAGGGAAATACGATTATTGGAGCAGATGGCAAACCATATATATTTCACGGCATCGGACGCGATGGGCTCGAATATAACTGCTCAGGGGAAGGTCCTTTTGACGCAGAACACCTGGCATATATGGGTCCTGGCCACAACACTACCACGGGAGGAACCTACTGGGGAGCAAACACTGTGCGCCTTCCCATCTCTGAGAGCTTCTGGTTCTATGGAGCTCCTGGCTATCCTTGCACAGCTAGCCAGTACAGGGCTCTCCTTCATCAGACAATCAACACTCTGACAGAGCTTAAATTAAACGTTATGTTGGACCTACAATGGACAACAGCCGATGGTCAATCGACTCAGGGGGGTGGTCCCTGGGCCTTGCCTGACGCTGCAAGCGTCACTTTCTGGCACGATATGGCCATGCTCTATAAGAACTATACTAATGTGCTCTTTGAGATCTTTAACGAGCCGCATCCTGCCTCGTGGTCATGCTGGCTCTCAGGCTGCGCGGTGACTTCCGAGAGCGGGTATTCTGACGAGTGCAAATGCACCAGAACTGTCAGTTATACAGGGATAGGCATGCAAAAACTTGCAGATACTGTCCGTAGTGCGGGAGCAAATAATCTTATTATCATTAGTGGCATGAATTGGGGTTACGATTTGAGCCAGCTTAGTAAGTATCCTATCAAGGGCAGTAATATCGTCTACGATACACATCCTTACCCGTATACCGATAAACTGTCTGCTACCTGGGACGCATCGTTTGGTCAGCTTAGCGGAAAGTATCCACTCATCTCAGCCGAAAACGGTGAATATGATTGCGATTCAACGTACTTAAATCAGCTCTACTCTTACTTTGATGCTCATCATATCGGCTGGGTTGCCTGGGCCTGGGTTGTCAACGGCGATCCCTGTGGCTACCCGCAGATAGTCACAGACTATGAAGGCACGCCGGCAAGCGGGATGGGGCAATTCATCTATCAGAAATTGCAGAGCTATATCCCGACAAGCAAGCCAAAAAAGTAGGGCTGCTTTCTTTCAGGCAAAGCAGCGAACTTCGGAGATCAAAACATTACCTCTATCGTCAACAAGACAAAATATAGGCAAGCCCACATCCAGGTGGCTTGCCTATATACATCATCAGGAAGAAAAGCAATCACGAACTCAAGCGAGCATTTGGCGAGACCCCTTCTCTCCAGCAACGAGCAGGTGCCAAGAATACTGGCAAATAGCCCGGCCAGATCCAGGAGAGATCTATCTATAATTACACTATAAATAGCTCTTCCAAATAACCTGCCTTCTATCCCACCTTGTATGGATAAGATCTGCAAAATATAGCTGGACTGCCAACCAATCATTGCCCGCCACTGTTAGCCCTTGTCGATAAACCCAATAAAAATAGGTGCATACCTGGCCTCACTTACCAGCTATGCACCCTCGTGCCCCGAGCTCCCTCAGCCTTACTCCACCATCCTTATGGAGCTCTGAAGCACTCAGCTACAAGGGCACCTCTACAGGAAAACGCTAATTATTGTTCCCCTGATTACACACATCCATCGACGAGGCCTCGCCGCGCGAATTGAAGCATTGGCCCTTTCCATTAAAGGTGATGATCGCCGAAACAGCTACCCCATCCTTATTCTGCTGGGTTACGACACGCGGCTGTAAATTGAACATTTTTTGGCAATTCAGCCCGGTTCCCACAGGCAGCGTAAATGTATTTACATACCGTTGAGCCATAAATGTGAAAAGCGTATTGCCGACAGCGGGATTGTCCGACTGACTTCGCCCTAATAACTCAGCATCAGCGCGTAAGCGCGCAGGAGCAACCTGCTGCAGATTGAGGCAATAATCCTTAGTTCGCGCCGAATCTACTGAGGATACAGTAGGTTGATCGACCCCTCGCCGATAGGCGTTAAGCTTATCCAGGTTGGGCGTCGTATCGATGAGCACCATCGGATCAAGCGAAGGAACCAGGGCTACAGGAGGCGCCTGGCGGAGCGAGGCTTGCAGTTCATTAAGTGGTAAGGCACTTACGGAATGCCCAGGATTGGCCAGATCGGGCGCACGCCAGGGCGTACAGCCCAGGGCCGGATCTACCCGCTCGGCCAGCAAGTAATTATCGCTGGGGTTGACCAACAAGGTAGTGTCCTGCAATACGCGGGCATTCTCCGCAGTATTCTGCGCTATTCGCCCATTGTTAGTTTTGAGGTAAGTCGCCGTGACATTATCGCTCTGATCCTGATCAACAATAAAGAAATCCCGAACAGAAGGACAAACAAGGTGGTCATCTCCTGTCCCTAACCTTGGTGGAGTAAGCTTGCCATTATTGATCGCTGAATGAGCAGCGCTAAAGAAGTTAACGGCGTTACAATAGGCAAATTGTCCAAAGGGAGAACCAGCGGCCCCAAAAACGCAATTAGCCTGAGAGAGCGTATCACCATTTGCACCCTCTAATGTGAGCGTATCGCCATTATAGCCGAACCAGATTCCTATCACAGCATCTGAAGGGATATCAGGCATCACTGGATTAAGAATCTTGCCGGTCTTAGGATTTCGGGCAGGCTGCGAACCCTTATCGATAACAAGCGGATTGTAGATAGCAATAGATCCAGTCGAAGGGCGAAGAATCGCAGCTTGTACAAAAGCTGACTGATCAGCATTTGCCTCGTGGCATGGTCCTTGGTTGGGGTCAGTGGCTTTCAGAAGGTATGGAGTGGCTAAGCCTTTGGCGCTCAGAGGATTGGCCGGTACTATCAATGTGCACTTGCCATTGGCTGACGACTGCCAGGCTTTTACCACCGGAACAGAGGCCCAGAGGGTTCCCGCAAGGCCCAGCACACAGATGAACATAACCAGCCCAAACACGCTGTCGCGCACAGACAAAGAGCAGCGCCTGAAATGCCACAGATGAGATCTCGTCTGTTCTGGCATTGGCATGTAAGGTCTCCTTTCACATAACATACAATTCACATGCATATCTTTATTTTCATCAAGCACCTTTACAACTATATTTGCATACATACATTATGTTGAGCATATGTCATTTTCTTTTTATTAAAACGTGCTACTAGTCTCTCAAGCAGAGATTGATGCGTGCGCCGCCTGCGGGCGGCAGGTGGGGAGAAGCTGGGGCCCTGCCCCTTGCATCCCCGCTCTTCTCACACCTCCTTCACTCTTGACAGAACACTAGTCTTGATATTTCAGAGGCTCTTGGCTCTAGTTATTCAAAATCGTTCAAAGCCGAATGTTTCAACAGGGGTTAAAAACACTTTGCCCGCGATAGTCTTCCAGCAAGCGCCAACAGGAGGGCAATATTTATCTAAAACCTGGCTCGCTCTCCTGCCGGAAAAGAGAAGGGAGAGTTTTATATGCTCCAGGCCAAATAGTCAAAAGCACCTGGATAGCGTGCCTTCACATTATCCAGGTGCAAATTTCTCTCGACATAGCGCCAAAAGAAAAAAATGGCAGAGCATTTATAGAAGGTGGCGAACAGTGGCATCAACCTTGCGCAGCAGGTTCATCAATTGAGCAACCTCTTCTGAATTGAGGGCAGACATCATGCGCATACTGTAACGAAAATAGTCAGGTAAAACTCGCTGCAGTAATTCATCTCCCCGACTAGTAAGGCAAACCGTGAGCATACGCCGATCATCTACATGGGGCTGACGCTTGATCAAACCTGCCTGCTCAAGACTATCAAGCAATCCAGTAACTGTTCCCCGCGTGACCACCATTTTTTCGGCCAGCTCCGAGGGAGCTAGCTTCTTAGCAGGAGATAGATGCAGCAGCGCCAGCAGGCTACATTTGCCTTCAGAGAGCCCCAGACCGGCAAGATAAGCCTCAGAAACAGCCATTGCATTCAAAGCTACCCTTGTAAGGAGCAAGCGTGCCTCAATTGCATCCACGTCCATATCGGTATAGGAATGGGTCATGTCTTCAAGTTCTTTATGATCAGGCAAGTTACGCAAGTTGATGCTCATCGTTCAGCTCCTTCATTCATTGCCAGGTTATTTGCTTTCTAAGCAAAATCGATTGAAGTATGTGGGTTCCCCAGGTAAATTTGACTACATAGGACTCATGGTCAAGAGCTGGCGCTCCCACCTTCTTTTTATGCGATCCGTCCAAATATACAGCAAAGGAAAGCCTGCTAATCCGGCTCCCTTCTCCCACAATACTAATCTGCTACTAAGTACAACAAAACCTGACGCTTTCCGCCTCACAAGACTAAGCAAGCGTTTTCCAGGCCAGGGACAAGAATTGTACTTAGTGGCAGCAACGAGGAACGCTACTTATACAGCCGTAATTGTTCCATCGCTATTGACCTGAATTGGCACCATTTTTAAAGGTCGTTTAGCCGGGCCCTGCACGACAGCAGCACCTTTGCCAGGATCGAATATGGCATTATGAGCAGGGCATACTAACTTATGAGTTCCAGCATTATAGTTCACGGCAACTCCTTCATGGGTACAAGCCCTTTCATAAGCCACGAAACTCCCATTCGGTAAATGAATGAGGAGGCTCCCCTTACCATCGGCAGGGTTTGAAAAACTTTTAGCAGTATTTATACCCTGGTCAGTACTGCCCAAAACAACTCCGCT
Organism: Ktedonosporobacter rubrisoli; assembly: GCF_004208415.1. Lineage (GTDB taxonomy): Bacteria > Chloroflexota > Ktedonobacteria > Ktedonobacterales > Ktedonobacteraceae > Ktedonosporobacter > Ktedonosporobacter rubrisoli. Next base: position 4,178,260 of record NZ_CP035758.1, read on the forward strand.
ATGGGCAGGAGTTGGTGAAGGTTGCGCTGTCGGTGAGGGCTGCACTGTCGGCGAAGGTTGCGCCGTTGACGTGGCAGCCTGAGTTGGCTGCGCATTAGATGTGGATGTCACAGTCTTCTGAACACTATCTTGAGTAGTTTTTTGCTTCGTCCCTGTTGTCCCCATAGCCTGGCTTGTCTTTAGCGAGCCAGAAGAGTTGGCAGAAGGCTGCATAAAACGTGCAAGGCTGATGCCCCCAACAGTTAGCACGCCAGCCGCAACAACCCCGCCAGCCGCCAGCCAGGCCACTGTTCTGCGCCGGCCCTTATCGGCAGCCTTGCGCGGCGCGGCTCCGCTCTCCTCCGAAATAACAGGTTCTGCCATTGCACTTTGCTGAAAGGTTCCCGGTTCCTGCGCAGAAGATGCCGCAGCCGAGAGAGAAACAGTTGACCACCAATCAAAGGGGTCAATCGTCTTGATCCCCGCAAATTGCGCTTCTCCCTGAGGAGAGCTGCCAGCGGTTGCCGGCACCTCTTCCCATGAAATAGGCTCCTGTAAAACTGAAGATGCCGAGGCTGACTGCTGCATATCTTCCTGATTGTAGTATTGCTCATCATAGTATTGCCCACCATCCTCTCCTGGAGCCCCGGCCTCAAGAGGGTCATCAAAATACTGCTCAGGAAAATCCGCCTCATCGTCAAACCAATCGATCTGAGGGTGAGCAGTGGCTAGAGGTGGAATAGTAGCTTGCCCCAGCGTCTTATAAGGTTGCTCGTCAGCCTGTGGTGTTTCTCTTTCTGCAGATCTATAAGGATGCAGCTCCCGTGTGGTCTCCTTCGCCTCCTCTATTACCCTGAGAACTCTTTCAAAGGCCTGCACCAGGCTCTTGGCAGTTTTATGGCGCTCGCCGGGATCTTTTGCTAAGGCCTTTCCTAACACCAGGTCTACTGCGGGCGGAATTTCTGGGCATTCCAGCAAAAGTGACGGCATTTCCTGCTCAATGTGCTGCCTGACCACCTCCCATTCATCCTCACTTTGAAACGGAGGACGCCCACGCAAAAGTTCATAGATTACAACGCCAAGGGCATAGATATCCGCGCTTCCACTAGCCTCCGCACCTCTTATCACTTCTGGCGCTAAATACTCAGCAGAGCCCAATAATGTGCCAGAAATGCTTAATAGATGTCCCCAGGGCTGCTCCTCATCCATAATTCCGCGCTTCTGCAACATATGGGCCAGGCCAAAACCGGCAAGTTGAATCGTCTGTCCTCCATCCAACAAGAGAATATTGGCTGGCTTCAATGTTCCATGTACTACCCCCTGACTATGGGCATAATCCAGGCCAGCGGCAACCTGCTTGAGTATCCCTACTATCTGCTCAGGCGCATACTTGCCTTGCTGTTTAAGCTCTTTGGCCAGCGAGCCGCTACTCACCAGCGGGGTTACCATATAGGGACACTCGGCCTGTAGCCCAAAATCATAGATTGGCAGAATATGTGGATGGTGTAATTGAGCCAGTATGCCTAATTGCTGCCAGCAACGTTCTTCAAAACGCCGGCGCTCCTGTACCGAAAAGGTGTCAGGAGCCAGAAAAGCCGTGAGCATTACCGCACGATCTTGTTGCTGCTGATGTGCCAGGTACACTGCATTGACACTTCCTTGCCCCAGGAGCTGTTCAACCCGATAGTTACCCAATTGCTGGCCAACCAGCCAGCTAGCTGGTTGCGACGATACATACATATATCTCCCCCTGACATAATATATCTCGCTCATGGCTCTTCAGGTGAGCAGCCACCCTGCCCATCTAGAATAAATAGTGTACACATGCTGCAAAACTAGCGTCAATACGCCCTACTCAAATTGGCTAGGCGATTTTCTTTGCTATTACGCTTTTTGACCCCCATTTCTTATCACATCTATTGTAATAGAATTTGTCTACATACGCGTTAGACAGTACTTTTGGCATATCCCTGGCGGCATTCGATAAATACATTTCTAGTTATTTCTCTCTGCACGAAAGCTAGATTCGCCTCAAGCAAACCAGGGAGATTGTCGAGATGGCAAAGAAGAAAGGGTACCTCCGCAAGCGCCAATCGAAAGGAAAGAAGCTCGCTGAGAAACTAGTCAGGTGAGCAAAATGGAGGCTACAAAGAAAGTGAGACGCTGCTTTCACGCATCGGTAATTAGCTTGAGCAGGCAAGGAAGAGCCTTCCCAATGTACAACTACATTTAGGGAAGGCTGTGGATTATACGTCTGTATGGGATTGCTCGACAACAGACTGCTGCGCCTCCTCTACATTCTTAAGGCGCCGATCACGTATAAGAGAAGCAACAACGGCCGCGGCAAGGATCAAGGCAATAACCAGCAGAGACAAGAAGGTGGGAATGTGGAATATATCCACCAGCACCATCTTTACCCCCACAAAGGCAAGAATAACAGCCAGGCCCAGCTTCAGGTAGTAGATCTTATGGACTACATTAGCAAGCACAAAGTACAGAGAACGCAAACCAAGGATAGCACAAACGTTAGAGGTATAGACAATAAACGGATCTTGCGTCACGGCAAAGATAGCCGGAATAGAATCAACTGCAAAGAGCAGATCTGTAGTTTCGACGACAATCAGCACGAGGAGCAGGGGCGTAGCCAGCAGCTTGCCAGCACGCCGTACGAAGAAATGGTCGCGCTCATAGTTTTCTGTCACCGGAATGACGCGCCGTACAAGCTTTAAGATGGGATTCTTCTCAGGATGCACTTCTGTTTCACGCTGGAAGGCCATCCTTACCCCTGTAAAAATGAGAAATGCCCCAAACAGATAGATTATCCAATGAAACTGTTCTAGCAACGTTGCCCCAACCGCAATCAAGATGCCCCGCATAACCAGCGCCCCCAACACTCCCCAGAAGAGCACGCGATGCTGATATGAGGCTTCTACATTGAAGTAGGTAAAGACTAAAACGAAGACAAAGATGTTGTCTATGCTAAGCGATTTTTCAATCAGGTAGCCAGTAAAGAACTCTAAAGCTGGCTCCGGCCCTAACAGAAAGTATAGCCCGGCATTAAAAGCTAACGACAGCGCTATCCAGACCGCGCTCCAGATCGTTGCTTCTTTAAGAGAGATTACATGTGCCTTGCGATTAAACACTCCAAGGTCCAGAGCCAGCAGGACAAGAACGCCAAGATTAAACGCTATCCAGGGCCAGATACCTATTGCTAACATATTTTATGCTCCTTAATAGTAAAGCAAGACGTCCCTACCACCATCGCAGATGTCAGCATAATATATGCATATGAGCTGATTCTGTGATTTGACTGAAGCAAACCTGAGATAAACATCTGACCCAGATATAGCCTGGACTACCCTTCCTGGTATACACTACCCAGAAGATTTGCCTGGGAGCGCCTTCCGCCACGAGAAATGGCTGGCCCGTACAGAGATCCTGAAACTAAGCTAACGGCAACCAGAAACTAAAGGTGCTGCCCTCGCCAGGTACACTCTGTGCCGTAATCCGGCCGCCCAACTGCTCTACCAATGTCTGAGCAATCGAAAGCCCCAGGCCCGTTCCTTGACGCGTACGGGCCCGATCCGCACGATAAAAACGCTCAAAGATATGCGGTAGATCGGCAGAATCAATGCCGATACCCGTATCGCTTACGTGCACCACAGCTTCCTCCTCAACGCGCTCTAAGGAAACAGTTATCTGCCCTCCCTCATTCTCTTCATTCATAGGGGTATATTTAAGCGCGTTATCAAGCAAGATAAGCATGACGCGTCGAATATCCTCCTCATCTCCCCTGACGCGCACAGGCTCGATATGCCCAATCTCTATTTTTAGCTTCGATCCTTCTACCCTTAATCTTCCACGTAACTGGCGCACAAGTTGTATCAATGTATGGTCTAACTCTACAAGCTCATCCTTATATTCCAGGTGGTTATCTGCCTCTACCTCTTTCTGCGGCGTCACTGCTTTCCCCGTATTGGCATCAGAACGGGCCAATAAGAGCAACTCATCTACCAGGCGTGCCAGGCGCAGCGTCTCGCCGTGTGCATCCATCAACATCATCCTGCGCTCTTCGGTCGGCAATTCATCAAAATGGCGTTGTAAAAAAGCCAGATTTCCCTGGATCGTCGTCAAGGGAGCACGCAACTCATGAGACGCGTCGGCCACAAAGCGCCTTTGAGCCTGCGTGGCGCTTTCCAAAGCTGCTAGCATTTCATTAAAAGTGTCCACCACAAGAGCCATCTCATCGTGTCCCCGTGGCCTCTGTACGCGCTGGCTCAAATTACCCACATGCGTACCATGCACCGTAGAAGCGATAGCCCGCGCCGTCCTCACAATTCCGGCCAGGGGACGCAAGACATTTGTGGCAATAGCCCATCCACCCACCAGCGCTACCGTAAGGACGGCAAGGCCAGCCAGTCCGAGCAGAGCCTGCAAGAGCACAATTGTCTTATCCATATCGTCCAATGGCTTAATGATTAAGAGCACTCCAATCATGTGTTCGGAAGAATTTGAGGTGTAACTATGGGGAGCATAGATAGGATAGGCCCCAATCTTCATATGATCACGCGCCACGGTTCCGGTATCATATAATTGCAGTTCCCCGGTCTGCATCACCATATGTATAGCTTTTACAGCATTAGAGTTTTGCGAGAAGCGTGTGTCGCTATTAGTAGAGCAGCAGCGCTGTACTCCCCGCATATCAAAGGCGGCAACCGTGATATTACTATCCTGATTCAAATCGATTGGGGCAGGCAAGGGATGCTCTGGCCAGTAAGGAGGATTATGCTGCAACTTCTGCCTTATATTGACAACTGCCACCTTTGCATCAGCCTCAATGGTATGGGATACGCTCTGATTGATCGAAGAAATAGTCAACCAGAGCACAAGAGAAGCATAAAGGATAAGGGAAAGCGCGATTAAACCTCCATACCAGAGCATGAGTTGCACACGCAACGAGCGTACAGGGCCTCGGCTGGAGGTCAGTGTCTGCGATGTTCTGCTTATTGCCAGAATTTTATTCTTTAAAAACATAACCAATACCTCGCACAGTATGAATTAAGCGAGGCTCATCACTAGCTTCCAGCTTAGCACGTAGATAGCCAACGTAAACTTCCAGAACGTTAGATGACCCCTCAAAATCAAGCCCCCAGACCCGATCCATAATCACATCCCTTGTCAAGACCTGGCGTGGACGCCGCAGGAAAAGCGCAAGAAGCTCATATTCTGTAGGCGAAAGTTCTATTTCACGCGGCCCGCGGTGCGCTACGCGGGTGCCTGTATCCAGTTCGATACCAGCATAACGCAATACTTCATGGCGCTCAGACATATTTCTACGCAGCAGCGCTTTTACACGTGCCAGTAACTCCTCAGGAGCAAAGGGCTTGACCAGATAATCATCAGCACCTACTTCAAAGCCTTTTACACGGTCGGGAACTGCATCGCGCGCCGTCAATAAGAGAATAGGCACATTATCACCGGCAGCCCGTAAACGCTGCACAACTTCCAATCCATCCAAGCCCGGCAGCATAACATCTAAGACGATCAAATCAGGTGGCCGTTCCAGGGTTCTACGCAACGCATCGTCACCGCTAGACGCAATAGCTATACTATACCCCTCATAAGCAAAGATACGCCGTAACAGATCTGTAATGCGCGGATCGTCATCCACCACTAGCAAATGGGCTTTCATCGCCTCCTCCAGTTCTGTATAATCAATTTTTGATCGTTTCTATTTTATATAAAATACTTACAATTACACTCTCTTTAGCCTACTCAGAGTATATCATCGCAACGTAAGGAGAATCTGAGAGTAATCTGAATCATGTCTGAGAGCCTCTAAAGAGCAAATCAGGAGCTCAACATACATAATTTTCGCTGCCGAATTTACAGTCTCGATCAGGCAGGCAAGCGGCTTCATCTCTATCTTCTACGAGACGTATAGCCGCCTCTGCCCTTGCCAAAAGCCCTACACTTTTTTAGGATTATAAGTAAGAGTCATCTTGATGGAAGAATATTATAGCATCATTTCAGTGACCAGGAGTAATTAATAACGGCATGGAACAACAAACTTCTCAAGATCTTGTGAAAACTAATACCATTTATCTGGTACGTCACGGCGAAAATCAGGCTAATATCACCAAAGAGTTTTCATATAAAAAAGTTGATTATCCCCTTACGCCCAAAGGTGTTCAACAAGCCAGGCAAACGGCCCTCTATTTTAGGGATGAGCCTATCCATGAAGTCTATGCTTCGCCATTAAAAAGGGCCAGGGAAACTGCCGACATTATTGCACGTGAACATCATCTTCCCGTTACAATTATGGAGCAATTTCGCGAATTGAACCTGGGAGAGCTTGAAGATATGCCACCCACAGCCGAAAATTGGGCTCTCTTTGGGAGCGTAGTGAAGGATTGGTACAACGGACGCCCCGAAACAGCCTTTCCGGGAGGGGAAAACTATCATATGGCTCTTGAACGCGTTCAGGAGGGCTTGCAGGAGATTACACACAACAAAGTTGGGCGCAACATTGTAGTGGTCGCCCATGGCGGTATTGTGACTGTGGCGGTGAGTGGCATTTGTCAGAATCTTGCCGATGTTGTCACTATAGAGACATTTAAGGTCAACCACAACTGCTCTATTACCAGAATGGAGCTGCTTAGCAGCGCGGAAAAGCTTTCCGGCACCCTCACATACTGGGCTTCGCATGCGCACCTCTCCGGAGAAGCAGCTCTTCTGGTCAACGCCTTCCCTGACAAATAAATCGCCCTTTGACAATTTACCTGCAAGTCCAGGCCAGGTGACGAATAGTAAGAGTCATCCCAACAATTTTTCAGCAGGGGCTGCAAAGAGCTTGCCCTTTAACCGGGCTCTGGAGCCACAACGCAAGCCAGTGGACGCGCCACGATCTACCGGAACCAGGGCTTCCATCCTTTTTACCCCAGGTGCGCCGCTGCAGGCGGGACACAACAAAGGGGATGGCTCTTGTTATTCTACTCGACAGAAGACAGCTTTTAAATATCCTGTCTCTGGCATCGCCAGATTGACTGGATGGTCAAGGCTATAGGTATACTGCTCTAGCAGCTGGATTGAACGTCCCTGCCGCTGTGCACTTAACGAGATTACTCCCAGCAGATCATCTAGCCCTATGGCTCCCGAGCAAGAGCAGGTAAGTAAGATTCCGCCCGGCCGCAACACTTGCATACCTAAGGCATTTAGACGACGATAGCCCTTTAAGGCCTGGTTGCGCGCCTGCTGCCCTTTGGCAAAAGCCGGCGGATCAAGCACGACCACATCAAATTGCTCAGCATTTTCGGCCGCTGTCTGCAGATAATCAAATACGTCGGCTATAAGAAATTCATGGCGCTCTGGATCAAGACCATTTAAGCCAAAATGCTCGCGAGCCGCAGCTACGGCCGGGGCCGAGACATCCACGCTAGTCACGTGTGTAGGCTGGCTGCTCAGGGCTGCGGAGACGGAAAAGCCTCCCGTATAGCAAAAGCAATTAAGTACTCGTTTGCCAGCGGCATATTTCCGTAAAGCTTCTCGCTTATCGCGTTGATCAAGGAAAAAGCCTGTCTTCTGTCCCAGCCAAGGATCGACAATAAATTGTATTCCATTCTCACGAATGGCTACGTGTGCGGGCACAGCACCAGCCGCCACCTCTGGCTTCTCAATGGGCAGCCCTTCACGCCGGCGCGCCTGGCTATCGTTGCGCAGCAATATTCCCTCAGCTTGCGTCTCCTGGGTGAGGGCCTCTATGGCGAGTGGAGCTAATTGCGCCATCCCTGCCGTATGGATCTGAGCCACGAGAATGTCGGCATAACGATCCACGATCAAACCTGGCAGTTCATCTCCTTCAGAATTGAGCAAACGATAGGCGTTGGTTAGCTCCGGGTCCAGCACACTGCGCAGAGCCAACGCCTTGCGGATACGCCGGCGAAAAAACTCTGTATCGATCAGCTCTTCTGGATCGCGCGTCAAGATGCGAATCGCAATATCTGTCTGCGCATTATAATAACCACGCGCAACAAACTGGCCAGTTGCTGACTTCACGTCAATCAGGCCACCAGTCTCGACCCAGTGCGGTGCTTGCTGCAAAGCCCCCGAGAAGATCCATAAATGCCCATTCAACAAGCTCTCTTCACGGTGAGGCTTGAGGCTGGCCGTAGGATAACGAACTGACAACGCCGGCTCCTTATTATTCTAGTAGTCTAGCTTTCTATGGATTGTATGCAGCGAAGAAGGAAAAGAGGTCTGGCACCCTTACACATCCCGACCACCTTCCAGCTCACATTATGGCTATTATCGCATAGCTGTCCAGAGGCAGGACGGCCACTGAGTTCAATACTGTTTTCTCGCCAGGCCCACTGCACCCAACAAAACCGAAGGAATAAAAGAGGTGAGTAGCACGAGTCTACTCACCCCTGAAGACATTCAAGATATAAGACAACGATCAGACATTTTAACGCTTCTGTAAGCGAATTGCCGCAATAACAGGATCAGTATGATGCTCAGACAGGCGAATCTCAGCTTTACGTAAATTCTGCGCACTATTGATGAGCGCAATATGTGTAAAGGCCTGGGGATAATTTCCCAACGCCTCGTTGCTCTGTGCCTCAATCTCCTCAGAGAAAAGACCAAGACGTCCGGCATAGGTCAGCAAACGCTCAAAGAGCGAACGCGCCTCATCCAAACGACCTTGCATAGCAAGATTATCAACTAGCCAGAAAGTGCAAAGTGTAAACGTGCCTTCACCGCCCGAGAGGCCATCATCGGAGAGATAGCGATAGACAAAGCCATGTTTGTCAGTCAGGCTCTCCATGATTCGATCAACCGTCGAACGCATACGTGGATCGTCAGGCGGAATGAACCCGACTAACGGTAAAAGCAGCGTCGACGCATCCAGCGCGGCCGAACCATATGACTGGGTAAAAGCCCCGATAGAAGTATCATAGCCATGACAAAGAATATCAGCACGAATTTGATCGCGGATCATGATCCAACGTGGTAAATCTGCATCTAAATTCAGTTGTTGAGCCGCCCGAATCCCACGATCAAGCGCCACCCAGCACATTACTTTTGAATAGACATAATGCCGTAAACCACCACGCACCTCCCAGATCCCGCTATCAGGCTCCTGCCAATGAGCGCAGACATGCTCTACCAACGTCTGCATCATCTGCCATAGCGGACCTTCCAACTTTTCTCCATAGCGCTCAAAGCCGCCCTGACGTCGATACAGATGAATACAATCAAGAACCTCGCCAAAGACATCCATTTGCTTCTGCTGAGCCGCCGCATTCCCAATACGCACAGGGCTGGACCCACAGTAGCCACTGAGATGATGAAGCTCTTGCTCCGCCAACTCACGCTCTCCTCGAATCCCATACATGATCTGCAAGTCTTCTCCATCCGTATAGGACAGATTGCGCAGCCAGTGGGTGAATGCCCGCGCCTCAGCAGTAAAGCCCAGCACATTGAGGGCATACAATGTGAAGGTCGCATCGCGCAGCCAGGTAAAGCGATAATCCCAGTTACGTACCCCACCCAGCTCTTCTGGCAAGGAGGTCGTCGGTGCAGCGACAATAGCCCCGGTGGGCGCATAGGTCATCATTTTGAGCGCCAGGGCACTGCGGTGAACCCATTCTGAATAGGGTCCCTGATAGGTGCAGCCAGCCAGCCACTGACGCCAACAGTGTAATGTATGCGCCAGCTCAACGTCAAAATTACGCTGATGCAGCTCCACTTCAACCAGGCGCCGAGCCGCCTGAGCGCTACGCCCCATCCCCAGAGCAAAAAGCAGCCTTTCCCCTTCACGTAAGGTAGCCTGTACAGTGATTGTTTGATGCCACTCATCAGCGGCCTGAGCCACATCCATGGTACACGATGCTAATAAGTCGGCCCCGATCATCGCTAAAGCTACGTGTTGCTGCGCGCTGGAGATCATAGCGCCTTTATTATCAGCGATAAGAGCCACCTCGCTGGGCGTCGCCGCATAGTCTGGGCTAACCTTGAGCGACACTGTGACGGGCATCTCACCATGAGTACATTCCACAATACGTACTAAACAATGGCAAGAACCATCCTCGTGCGCGCGCCAGGTATTATTATTCATGGCTTTATAGGGCCATGCCTCCAGCGTCTCAACAGGCATAAAGTCAGTCAGTACAATTTCCCCAAAAGTACTGGCAAAGCGTGTCTGTAAGACATTGCTACCACGCAGGTAGCGTTGTGAACCAGGAATATTTCCTCCAGTTGGCGCAATCTGGAAGTATCCACCGTGCTCGGCATCGAGGAGACGGCAGAAGATGGCGGGGCTATCAAAGTCAGGTAGACATCCCCAGTCTACAGATCCATCAGGTGATATCAGCACCGTTGAATGACAATCACCTATGACTCCGTACGAATTAATCGGCTGATAAGAGCGATTGATTTCGTTCATCCCAACCATACACAACACTTCTCTCTTTTAAGTACTGGTTTTACAACATCCTTAGAAAAACCTTAAAGCTCCTTAGAAGATCATTAGAAAACTCTTATTGGAGCCTTATAACAGGAAAGAACGCAGAACCTGGGTGATAAGTAACAGGTTGCCGGAACTTTTTTTTTAGATACTATTTTTTGCTGATTACAGCTGGTTTCATCAGCCTTCCTCTATCTTTTCATCCCCCAATATTCCCCCCATTACCCCCTAGCCATAACCGCGAACATTCTAATATTATTCTAATAGACATCGATAGCAAATTACTGTTACCGTAGTATACAAAGTAACGTGATAAACGTATCAGCTAGCTTGTGATTTGTTGACACTTTGATTTGTGTTAACATAGCACATAGTAGAGGAAGAACATGCGCACTTTGCAACAGATGATGCGCCACCCGGCTGGCAGGATCGGACTGACAATTGGCCTGGCTCTTGGCTTTATGACTGCCGCTATGGGTGGGGCAAGCAAGGCACTAATGTTTGTAGGACTCTGCCGCTTCCTGGCTAGACGAATTACCCATTAAGCCAGGACAGTGCTTACTTTCGTAGGAGCAATGCTTTCGTTTACTCCTACGAATTTTTTTGTTATTTTTATAGTACTTTTTGGCTAGGCAAATAGAACCAGAGATGTTAACCTGAGCTTCCAATGGCTGGCGCCCCGCATGGCTCCTGAAGCCGCTTTATGCTCGATCGCCTTGACATATACGATCAGCAGGATAAGCCTTGCTGACTTATCCTGCTGTAAGAAAATTTTGCGTCTGCGCGCCGCCTAAATCTCCCAGATTATTTAACGCTTTATTCACGCAACCATTGCGCCAGATCAGGAGCAAAATAGGTAATTATCATATCGGCTCCCGCTCGTCGAATGCCGGTAAGTATTTCCATCACCACCCGTTTCTCATCGATCCAGCCGTTCTGCGCTGCAGCTTTCACCATTGCATACTCACCGCTTATATTATAGGCAGCGATTGGTAAATTACAATGGTCACGTACCTGGCGAATAACATCCATATAGGCCATCGCCGGCTTGACCATGACAATATCGGCCCCTTCGGCAATATCAAGATCTATTTCGCGCAGAGCTTCGCGAGCATTGGCCGGGTCCATCTGATAAGAACGCCGATCCCCAAACTGCGGCGCTGATCCCGCAGCCTCGCGGAAAGGACCATAGAAAGCAGAGGCAAACTTGACCGAGTAAGCCATGATAGGCGTCTGCTTAAAGCCATGTTCATCTAACGCATGCCGAATCGCCCCCACCCGACCGTCCATCATATCCGATGGCGCGACGATATCAGCTCCGGCCTCGGCGTGAGAGAGTGCCATATCGGCAAGCAAACCGAGGGATTCATCATTTTGAACCGTTCCATTATGAATCACACCGCAATGTCCATGGCTGGTATATTCGCAGAGACAAACATCAGTAATTACTAGCGTATCGGGTGAAGCAGCCTTTAACCGGCGGATAGCCTGTTGAATAATTCCCTGAGCAGCATAGGCCTGCGAGCCCACTTCGTCCTTCTCACTGGGCAGCCCAAAGAGCAAGACAGCGGGAATACCCAGGCTGGCTATGCGCTCGGCTTCACGATCCAGTTGCTGCAGAGGCCATTGCATTATTCCAGGCATAGAGGAGATCTTATGCGGCTCATCGATACCTTCGGCGATAAAGAGGGGATAAATGAGCTGATCGACATTCAAATGCGTCTCTCTTACCAAACCGCGCAATTTTTCATTTTGCCTTGTACGCCTTAAGCGTACAGTGGGAAAAGTGCTCATGTTTTGCTGCGCCTCCTACGCGCTCTTTTGTAAGGCAGCCTTCACAGCTTTCACCGTCTCTTCAAGCATCTCGTCTTCCAGGGCCAGGGAAATGAAACATGACTCGAACTGCGAGGGTGGCAGATATATACCTTGCTCTAACATATTCCAGAAGTAGCGTGCAAAATGCGCAGTATCCGAACGCTTGGCGCCTGCATAATCGCTCACTGGCTGCGAATTGAAGTAGACGCAGAACATCGCACCAAGGCGCACAATCTGAGCAGGAGCACCGGTATCCTTGATGGCTTTGGTAATACCTTCTCCCAACATCTGGCTCTTCTGCTCTAATTTTTCATACTGTCCCGGCTTACGCAGCTCGTTTAAGGTTGCGATACCTGCAGCCATCGCCAGAGGATTACCGGAGAGCGTGCCGGCCTGATACATCGGTCCTACAGGCGCTACCATTTGCATAATCTCACGTCGTCCACCGTATGCGCCTACAGGCATACCGCCGCCAATGATCTTACCAAAGCACGTCAGGTCAGGCGTAATGCCTAGCCGCTCTTGCATCCCACCGAGAGCAACCCGAAAACCTGTCATCACTTCATCAAAAATCAGGAGTGCGCCATATTTCTGCGTTAGCTCGCGTAGCTTCTCTAAAAAGCCAGGTTTTGGCAGGACCATGCCCATATTCGCCGCAATAGGCTCTACAATAACTGCGGCTATCTCTGTGGGATAGGTACGAAATAGCTCTTCAACTGCTGCGCTATCATTATATGCCGCGGTCAGGGTATTTTTTGTGGTCTCCGCCGGCACCCCGGGACTATCGGGCAAGCCCATGGTAGCAACACCAGAGCCAGCCTGGACCAGCAACATATCGGCATGCCCATGATAGCAGCCGCTAAACTTGATGATCTTGCTACGGCCACTATAAGCGCGGGCCAGGCGCAGGGCGCTCATGGTCGCTTCTGTCCCCGAGTTCACGAAACGAAGCATCTCTACCGAAGGCACACATTGGATAACGATCCTGGCTAGCTCGCTTTCAGCCTCAGTAGGTGCACCAAAGCTAAAGCCTCGCTGGCATGCTTGGGTCACAGCTTCCAGTACGGATGGATAGGCATGACCAAGAATCATTGGTCCCCAGGATTGTACATAATCCAAATAGTGATTACCATCCACATCGTAGAGATAAGCACCGTGCCCACGCTCGATAAAGACGGGATCGCCTCCCACGCCCCGAAATGCACGAACAGGGCTATTCACTCCCCCAGGTAAAAGATTCTGAGCCTCCTGGAAGAGCTGATGCGACCGCGAAAACTTCACGTTTTCCGTTTGCGTTGCTTGACTCTTCATCTTTTTAAACAGCCTCATTCTATGAGCCAGGCTTGTGCCTGGCTCTTGCTTTCCCTATGCGCCAATTGCCTCAAAAACATCTTCCAGAGTCTGGTTTACACAGATAAACATAGGTGTGTCGCGTAGAGTATACCTGCTAGCCTCGGACTCGCGCAATTCCTGAACAAGATCGAGGAAATCGGCCACGTTATCACCCTCAAAGGCTACGACGAACTCCTGATCGTCAATACCAAAGGAATAGGTCGTATTGATAGTGATATTAGGATATTTGACGCCCATACGAATATGCTCATCCATCATACGCTTGCGCTCCTGCAAAGACAAAGCATACCAGGGCCGTGTTTTCACAAACGGATACACAAAGAGATACTTTTCATCCCGTGGTGTAATCGTCAGGCGGGGATCATGGGCACCACGCGCATTCTTACCAACATAGACCGAACGCTTGGTCATAGCTAGAAAGGCGTGTGTCTCGCGCAGATAGGGACCCATCAGGCTGCGCCGGATCTGGCTGCTTAGCCAGCGCAAATCTTCGACATCGTAAGTCGCTTGCCAGATCATAAAATCACAATCGGAGCGCAGACCATACAGGCCATAGGTACGAATAAGGGCCTTCTCTTCATATTGTTTGCAAATGTTGAGAACCTGCTCGCGTCCCTGGGCGCGGATATCGACGGGAAGCTGCTGCCATTGAGGATCAAGTTTATAGAAGGTAAAACGTACCAGCTGACGGGGCTGCTTTGGTTTAGGCTGAGCCGGCGCTTCGGCAGGCTGTGTTTGTACGTTATCAGATTGTGCGGCTGTTTGTTCTATCATAGTCACTCCTCATAGTGGATGATTGCATCGACAAGGCCATCTATCGTAAACTCAGTGGCTTCGATATCTACATGGAGACCAAGGTCACGAGCCGTTCCAGCAGTAATAGGACCAATACAGGCTACCCTGGAGGTATCCAGGAGTTGCAGAGGGCTAGCAGAAGCATCGCTCTCACCTTGCCTACAGCTCTTAAGCCATTCAACGAAATTGCGTACAGTCGAAGAGCTTGTAAAGGTTAAAATATTCAGCTTGCCGGTTCGCAAGAGGTGCAGGACTTCGCGCCCCTGTTCATCATCATGGGCGACAGGCAGGGTCGTATAGGCTGCTACTTCATCGACAAGAGCTCCGGCCTGCTGCAGCTCAGCAACCAGCACTTTGCGCGCCTCGGCAGCGCGGGCCAGGAGAATATGTTGTCCCGCAAGCGTAGTGCCTCGCTGCTGTACATATTCCCGTAGAGCCTGGGCAACGCCTTCGGCAATATATTCATGGGGAACCAGATCCGCGCTAAGGCCGTAGTCCTGCAATACGCCCGCTGTCGCCGGACCAATTGCGGCGATATGGACATTATGCAAAGCTTCGGGCTTATAGCCAAGGGTCTGCAGGCGCTCCAGACAAATCTTTACGCCATTGGCGCTGGTAAAGATGAGCCAGCTATAGTTGGCATCTTTTGCCTCAGAGGGCAAGCAGAGGCGGCGTAAGGCCTTATCAAGGGGCTGCCAATCGCGAGGAGGCACAATACGAATGGTAGGGAACTCTATAGGTACAGCACCTAGCCCTCGCAGCCGCTCGCTAAGGCTGCTGGCCTGATCGCGAGTACGCGTTACTAGAATGCGCCTTCCCTGCAGCGGAAGGGCCGCAGCACTTCTTTCAGACACTTTGATACTCCTGAGCCATGCTTTTGGTATCAACCTCACTAATAATTGTGTCAGCGCCCTGAGCAAGCGCCTGCTCAGCCAGACTCACGCCAAACTGCTCTGCGCGTTCAAGACCAGCGGCTGCTGTCCAGGCCATCTCTTGCGCCACAGATACACGGCGCTGCCCATCTAAGCTCGCCACCATACCACGCAAGATCAGCTTACCATCTCGCACATCAGCGTAAGCGGCCACAGGCAAATAGCACCATGCCCCCAACCTGCGCATAAACATTCGCTCAGCAGTAGTTGTAGCCTGGACGATGGGATCATTAAGAGGAGCCAGCAATTCACCTATCTCTGGCTCATTGCGACACTCTAAGGCGATTGCTCCCTGTCCAGGAGCAGGCAAGAGCTTCTCAACGGAAAAATAGCTAAGCCGACCTGCCAATCGCTGCTGCATATCCAGACGATGCAATCCGGCTGCCGCCGATACAATACCATCATAATCGCCGGCTTCAAGCTTGCGCAGGCGCGTATCGACATTCCCACGCAAGGGTAGGATCTGTACATCTGGCCATAAAGCTCGTATTTGAGCTATGCGGCGCAAGCTGCACGTCCCAATGCGTAAAGGAGTGGGCAAGTTTTGGGGCGCAAGTCCAGATTGTACCTGAGCTTGAATTGTTTCATTGGCAACCAGGACATCCCGTACATCCTCACGTGGCCCAAGAATTAGAAGGCGCAAGCCCTCGGGCTGCATCGAAGGAAGATCTTTCAGGCTATGGACGGCCAGATCAATACGTCTTTCTTGCAGGGCATGTTCAATCTCAGTGACAAAAACCCCATCTCCACCTATTTGAGAAAGAGGTACGTTGGTAACGCGGTCTCCTGTGGTCCGAATCTGCTCAATAGCTATCTCAAGATCGGGCCACTGCTTGCGTAATCGTTCTACTACCTCGTACGTCTGCTTCATCGCCAGCTTGCTGGCCCGTGTTCCTATGATTATTCGCTTCATCATGCTCTTCCAAATCAAACAAATAGCGCATAGCTTCAGCATACACATGCCCTTGACCAGCCACAGCCGCCGCCTTGAGACGCAACATTGGTGTATGCAACAATTTATTCATTAAGCGTGTTGTTAGTTCCTGGACAGCCAGCATGTCGCGCTCAGTCAGTGTAGCTGAAAGGTGCTTCATGGTGCGGGCAAGTTCCTGCTGACGTACCTCATCGGCTCTCTGACGCAGGTCGCTAATTGTACCCACCACACTTAGCGAGGCCAGCCAACGCTCAAACGCTTCACTCTCTTCGGCAATGATAGCTTGTACGTGCTCTACCTCTTGCATGCGCAAATGAATACCTCTTTCTACTTCCATCTGAAGATCATCAAGGTTATAGAGATGTACACCTGGCAAATCACCTACCACGGCGTCAACATCGCGAGGTAACGCAATATCAATCAATAATAACGAACGCCCTGCCCGCTTCTGCATCACAGCTTGCACGAGTTCAGCAGTAATAACTGCGCGAGGAGCTTTGGTAGAGCTAATCACTACATCAGCTTCAACCAATGCATCCGCCAGCTCATTAAAAGAGCGGTGCTGGGCATTGAGGGTATTAGCCAGATCAACAGCGTTGGTCTGCGTTCGATTAATAATAACAAGTCGTTGCGCGCCATTATCACATAGATTGCGTGCTGCAAGCTCGCTCATCTGGCCAGATCCAACTAAGAGGATACTTGCTTCATGCAGGTTAGGGAAAAGATGGCGTGCCAATTGCACAGCAACATGGCTTATAGAAGTGGCATTGCGACTAATAGCGGTCTCGCTACGCGCTCGCTTACCAGCCACCACGGCAGCCCGAAAGAGGGCCGACATAATGGGGCCGGCATACCCTCCTCCCTGGGCAATCTCTAGAGCTTCTACTACCTGGCCCTGGATTTGGGGCTCGCCGGGCACAAGCGAGTAAAGACCACAGGTAACGCCAAAAAGATGCGTCACAGCTTGCTCATCAGCGAAATAATAACAATGGGAAGCCAATTCATCATAGGCTATCTGACGTGCTTCACTTAACACATGCAACAGAGCTGCTCTTCCTTGCTCAATCTCAGAGCAGATTGCATACAGCTCTACACGATTACATGTAGAAAGCAATACACATTCCCCTACAGTTTGTTGTACTTTACCGAGCACCTGGGGAATCTGACGCGTTGAGCAAGCTATACGTTCACGCAATGCAATAGGAGCATTAATGTGATCAACGCCCACAACGACGATATGCATGTAAACCTCAGAATTCTCAAACTAATTTGCAATCTATAGAGATTTTAGCGTTTTTTTGGCATAAGTCAAGGGTGCAATGCCTTGATATCTTATCAGGACTTCTCCTTATGTTAACTCAGGTGTTCACCTGATTATTTCTTTTTTCAGCTTAGCTTCCCTCCACCGTAGGCAGATAGCCATGCAAAAGGCTGTTTCTTCGCCAGGGTCCCGCACTAGCAGATGCTTCGGCGTAAATATCAAGCAGGATGAGAATAGAATATGCATCCATCGTCGACATCATCCCCTATGTTAGGATAAAATGACCGCTTGACAATAAAATATTGATACATCTAATCTATTAATTCGTTAGAGCAAACAGAGGCTGGACCCTTTATTTTATCAAGACCGCAGATGTATGTATCCAATTCTTAATTTTCCAACCGGTCCAATTAGCTATGCCTCTAGAACTCATGTTAGAGAAAAGGTAATAATGTATGCAGCACTGTCCCAGATGTAAATTTGCTATATCATCCACTGCGCGCTTTTGTGCCAGATGCGGTTTAAAACTCTCGGAGACCAACCAGAACCCTCCCTCGGCAGCTCTAGCCAAACCAGCAGTGCCCACTAAACCACTTTCTATATCAGGACCGCTGCCCTCAGAAAGTACTACAATTCAACAAGCTGACAAGAAGGCTTCCACCGCAGGCTCAGTTTCAGGTCCTCTCACTCCCTCTTCTGCTCGGGGTGCGTCAGAGCAGGTCGAGGCTCCCCTATTAGCCTCCAAAAACGAGCAGGAGACAATCCAGCCAGTTAATACACCTTCCACGGCTTCTATCTCTGATCAAGCAGAGCAGGGTGCAGAGGCAAAGGCCCTCCCAGCTCCCACTTCTGAGCAGGATGCCACGCAAACTCAGGAAGCTAAGGAAGACAAGGCAGAAACTACAAAAAAGTCAACCCGGTCCACAGCCCCACTATCCACCTCCACCGGCCCCCTCACGGGACAATCCCATATCTCCGGTCCCTTGCCATCTCCTTCTCCAGCTGCAGAGAAACACAAGCAAGTGGCTACAGTTTCTGGCTTGCAAGCTGCTGAGAAGCTACAGACAGACGTTTCTGAACAAGATGAAACATTAGCCACAAACGCTGGCACCATTCTCTCATCAGGGAAACAGGCAAAAGCGCCTGCCCCCAAACAGAGCGCAACGCCTGAAACAGGCGAAATGACAGCCAGGGCAGCACTTCGCTCGACCACTAGAGATTTAAAGCCAATTATTAGCAGTGAAACAGATGTGACCACCGAAGCTCAAGCAGACCAGCAAGCTATCAAATCCGGCCAGGCAGAAGCAGAAGATGAGCCTTCCCACAAAATCTCTTCCTCGGATGAGGAAGAAGACATCCCAGACTCCGGTAAAGAGGATATAGCCACAACTTCCAGGCCAGTATCCGGGCCTCTCGACGCTTCCCAGGTGGCTAAATCCACGCGCAAAAGTATAGTCCCTAAGCGCCCTACAGGGCCTATCCCACCACGCCCAACAACCCAGAAAGAAGCTCAAGCCGCATCTTCTTCCCGCTTTCGCGTCCCCTCGCGTCCATTATCCTCATCCCCGAACTTCCCTCCTGTACCAGAAACTCCACATATAGACCAGCCGCGAAAATCCTCTACCGCACCTTTGCAAGAGGAAGGGCAGGGCCAGCAAGAGCAAGAGGGATCAAGTTTCCTCCCTGTGCCGGAAACTCCCGCTCCGCAGTCGCTAGAAACTGAAGAGAGGAACACACTTCCCACTATTCCTGAGACGCCCTATCCCTCTATGCTAGAGGCCACTTATCCATCCACCGAAATAGAAGAGCCACAAGACATCGCAGATCAAGCAACCAGGCCTTACGCAGCCCACAAAGACGAAGAGCAGGAAGCTCAAAGTCAACAAGAGCCAGAACAACCAGTGACTTCAAGCTATCCCCCTCTCAATCAGTAGAGGTAGTCCGTACTTCTACGCCTCCGCCTCCCAGGCTTAAACCCGGCGGCGAAGCGAAAAAGGCCGATGACGCGGAAGGCGAAGAGCACAAGCCTGAGTACCTACCCCAGCCTGTTGAGATTATACGCGCATCTACACCACGGAAAGAGGCTTCTGAAGAACCTGTTGCCAACGTCTACGTGGAAACTGCTCCTATACATGGGCAAACTCAGGCTCAAATAGAACAAGGAGCTGATCCCTACTATGTCCTGCTGAATCTCGAAAGTCTGGCCACAACCAACGAAGCAGCCGAGCAGTGGCGCAAAGGATGGCGCGATAGGCAGAGGGCCGAAGCCGGTCCAGCTGTAGGTATTCCCCGGGGACAGGCAAGCGTATCTCAACCCCTCATGGCCATGCAACATAGCCTGGCAAGGATGCGGGCAGTCATTCTTGAACAAAGCAAAAAGGCCGAGCAAAGCCTGGGACCCAATGTTCGCTTCTGGTTTACCATCGCGAGCATGAGCTTCCTCATCGTCCTTCTAGGAGCTTACCTTCTCTGGTCATTTCTTCCAGGGTCCCAATTCGCCTCTCAGAGCATAACCGCGGCAGTGTCAGGGCCTCCCCCTATACTGGCCTTGCAGAATAGCACAACGTCAAGTTTTACTGCCGGCCAGGAACTGCGCATCCAGGGGGCATACTTTAATGCGCATAGCACAGTTAATTTCCTTCTCGGTTCCACACGGCTGCAAGATACAGCCCAGAGCACGGCCCAGGGAACCTTTACGACAGAAATACATTTACCTGCAACATTGCTAGCAGGCAGCTATGCCCTTCAGGCCCAGGATCATCATACTGGTCAGAATGCGTTCTTGAGCCTGACGATTTTGCCGCGCCTCGACGCAACCATAAACACGACGCCTTTAGAATTTATCACACCAGGAGGTCCCATTTCAGACGGCCTGCCTTTTGCGATCGCCCGCGGGAATAACACGCCCTCAACCCGCCAGATTACAATAATTAATACCAGCGGGGCTCCGCTACAATGGAATGCCACAGCTCTTGCCGATAACAACTTAAGTTGGCTAAGCATAGACAATGGCAAATCAAGTGGCACGCTGCCAGCCCAGGGCACAGATACTATTACTATCAGCGCAACGGCAACCGATCTTGCCAGTAGTTCTACTCCATATATGGGGCATCTTATCTTCACAGTAGGCAAACAACAAGCTGTTATCCCCGTTTCGTTACGCGTGCCGGCAACCGGTAATGAGGTAATCGTCAGTTCCATACCAATGAGCGCTGTCATTCAACCTGGTGGAGGTTGTCTGCCCACAGCTCTGACATTTATCAATCTTGGCAATGAGAAAGTAGAGTGGCAAGCTACAGTCAATCCAAGCGATAGTATGTATATCCATCTTGATAAGAGCATTAGCTCGCATGGTACACTACAGCCGAGCGGCCAGGATGGAGATACAGCGGCAACCTATCTCACCTGCACAGGTGTACATATAGGAGAAAACCTATATCATATCACCGTGCAGTATAATGGCATTACGCAAGACGTACCTGTTAGCGTTTTATCCTGATATCCAATGCCTGCGGTAGGCGGCTATTCGTTTTCGGGAGGGTTGTAATATGTTTGGCATTGATCCTAATATTATTGCTATATTCTGTGTTGTTTTCATTGGCCTGGGAATATTTAACATTTTTTCAGGCCTGAAAAAATTGCGCATCGCTCGTGCTCAGGGGCAGAAGACAACGTGGTATAAACAATTGAGCATCCTGACAGGAGCCGAGTATATACTGCTTGCTATCGCTTTTCTGGTTAGCCTCAGTTTTTCCTACCATTGGCTCCCCAGTTCGTGGAACGGAATTATCACACCATTTTACCTGGTAGTTCTTTTCTCTTCAGCTATCCTGGCCGGCATCGTCATCTTCCAGAGCATTAACAGCAGACAGCGAAGACGGGCGACCCAGGGAGTCCAGACAACTCCACAAAACATAGTTAGCAGCCCAGATGAAATGACGCCTGAACAAAGAGCCGCCTACAGGCAAAGACGGCGTGAACGCCGGCAAAAAGCCGCCACGGCTCGCCGCCGTCGCACCGGTAGGGTGCAAAGATAGAAGCAATTCAACCCCAGGTTTCCATCACCTGGGGGATCGCTTCCTCATCAGCACGTTTTAGCATCATTCAAATTCTTTTTTCCTTGCACTCTTCTTGGAGAAGAGTAAAGCGTTGTTGGTTGCCCTTACACTCAATAGAAATGCTTTCTTGTTGTGCCCGGAATACGACACGATTCATGACCATAAAGTTGATCCATGCCGCTCCACAAATCCCCAGCGCAGAAGCCAGAAATGCTGGAAGGTATCGACTGGAGAGCGTAAAGAGAAGCAGATCAAGGAGCGCAGTACCAGCAATAGAGCCATGAAACATGATCCATCGCTTCAGAAGCGTTGGTGCCTCTCCCGAAGATATACTACGATCTCGCCAAGTAAACAAGTGGCTCAGGGCAAAGTTGACCTGAGCTGATAGGAGAAAAGCTACACTATTCGCTGGCAGTTCACCCCATCCCCACCGCAACCACATGTTTAACAAGGCAAGCTGCAATAGTCCTGTTATCCCTCCTATACAGAGGAAGCGTACAGGACGAGCCTGCCTGGTAAAAAACCAGAGCAACAAATGGCAGAAAAAAGCTTCAAGGTTACCTGGGGCGGTGAAGCCACGGCCGCTCTCTTGCTTCTGGTCACACTGTCCATCGTTTCCAAGAGACATTAGAAGAGTTCCCTCCCTCCATAAAATGAACTCTACCTGCAGGCATCTGGGCACAATCGAATAATTGCTCAAAGGTACTTTCTGATGCCTCTGCTTGCCAGAGCTGCGGGGAAACCAATGCGCATTGCCTCCTGACCCATTGCATAAGCTCATCGTTATTCCCTACACTACCTCCCATCATGGACGCTACGAGCGTAGAGGTAGGCAAGAGAAAAAATCGTACGGTTCCCTTGTGAAGCAAATCTGAGATTTGTGCTACCGAGAAGACGGGATCTCTTCCCGTAAAGCCTCCTAGAGCTAACACAGGCTGGCTTGTAGCCAGAATAATTGGGGAGGCCGAGAGTGCATTAAGCGTGACTAGCAAAACGCGTGTCTTCCCACGAGCATGCTGCACATATTGGAGTAATTTAGGATTTGTATCAGGGAACATTCCCTGAGAGCTGATCACAGATTTTACTTGTGTTGGGGTACTATTCCAAGCAGGGCCTGCGACAGGAAACTCCGGGTCAGCACCTAACCAGACAGAAATAGCACTCCAGAGCGCCGGAGTAAGGAGCAGTAACAGCAATCCTACACTCACAACGAAGCCTGGTATCTGAGGCAAAATACTCAAGGTGGATAGGCGAGTAACTGCCAGGATTATGGCCACTAAGAGCTCGAAACAGAGTATTACCGGGACAAGCACCTGACTCCATGCGGGAAAGTGAGCCAGAAGAGCGCATTGTTCCACGGTAGTCACCAGGATAGCCAGCAGGAGTCCCCAACCAAGCCAGCCAGGACGCCTAAATTGTCGCCAGAGCGCCACTATGCCAATCCCAACCAGCGCACTGAGCGCTGGAGCAAGCATCACAAGATAATAGGCGTAAAAATAGCCTGCCAGGCTAAAAAAAATGAGCATAGTAAGCAGCCAGACACTCCAAAGTACCAGCCCTTGCTGCCGTGGTTGCAGAGGAAAACGCCACAGCCGATGCCGACATGCTTCAGCAAATAGCCCAAAGATAGCCAGAGGAAGCAACCAACTTATTTGCCCTCCGGGCGGTTCCTGAAGGAGACGAAATGGCCCTGGCTCTCCCACGCCTGCTGCAGCCGATCCAGACAACATTGACATCTGTTGTTGCTGTCTACTAGCTGCTGGCTGTTCCTGCGTCATGCCTGTAATGCCGAGCAAACGAAAGATGCCATTGTATCCTAGAGCTAGACTAACCTCCGAATTATCGGTGCTTGAGCCCACGTAGGGGCGCTGCGCTGCAGGAGTCATATCGACAGCTAAAGACCAGGACAGGGAGATAACCAGGAGAACAACTGCAGCTAAAGCAAGTTGCCCTAGACGTCTGCGCATGGAAAGAGACGAGCCTAAAAGATAGAGAATGGTAAGGGCGGGAATCACTAAATATGCCTGTAACATCTTAATGTTAAAACCCAACCCAAGTAGAAATGCTCCCAATAACAGCCAGCGCAAATGTCCAGTTTCACAGGCATGCCAGACGGCCCAGGCGGTCAGTAAGAGAATAAGCACAAGCATACTATCTATTGTGTTATTGCGACTGGTCACGACGCTAATAGGAGTGAGAGCAAGAGTCAAGCCAGCTAGCAACCCGGCCACAGAACCAAAGTAATGGCGCACAAGCTGAGCAAGTATGATAACGGAAAGACTTCCGGCACTAGCTTGAGGAAAAGCCAAACTCCATCCACTAAGACCAAAGAGCCTGGCACTCGCTGCCTGGAGCCAAAAGCCCAGCGGCGGTTTATCTACCGAGACAAAGCCGCCAGGATCGAAAGAGACGAAGAAAAAATTATGCCAGTTCATGAGCATGCTTTTCACTGTCGTTGCATAATAGAGGTTGCCATAGCCCTGCTGGCCCAGGTAAAGAAAATTAAAGCAGATTGCAAGCAAAAAGAGAGCTCCTAAAGCGAAATAGTACCAATAGGAACTCATCGCTTCAGAACAACAGCGCCTTGTTTTCCAAAGGGATGCCTGCCTTGAAGTCACAGGATACATCTCCAATTTCTCTTATCATATCTTAAGCATGAATTATGCCTATGTTATCCTTTTTCTTCAATCGATGAAAGATAGCTAACTTTCTCATAACTCCTTAGATATGCAGCTAAGGCGCTAAAGCTATGCTGTCTTCATCACCTTGCACACAAGGAGACAAAAGGGATATCATAAAGGGCAAAAATATCATGCTGCTAATATGCAGATAATCCTCAAAAATCTCTGACAAAAGAGATTCTATAGGAGATTTTTACGGCACGTCAAGAGATTTCTCCTGGATATTTTATCAGGGCCTGTCTGCTAGCCAGCTCAGGTATTCACCTTACTTTTCATCAGGTTCTACCTTCCATGCCCACAAGAGAGCTAAAAGCAAATGCCGCATTTTGAGCATAGCAAAGCGAAATATCTATAAATAGCAGGTGGAAGATAAATAGTTAGCAATTGGCGTTCATGAGGTAGAGATGAGCATCAGTTAATCTATCCAGCATCATAGAGCGGGACGATAAGGTGCGCGAAAATCCAAGTTACTCATCTGTCTGGATAAATCATGCCAGACCACAACGCTTGTCACGCTGTGGCCTAGATGTACTGAGTAGTTTGTTCTCTATCTGAGTTGCTTGTAATCACATTTTTGTAGGATAAAGACAATCCGACGAGCTACACATGATCTATGGGATTGGCCCTCGTAGAGAAACTGTACAGGCTGGTTCCAACAAATACTCAGGAGCGAAACGCTTCTTGTCCACTGGAGGATCGACCGCCGATCTGGTACCAGGCGGCCTGTATACACTGCTTGAGCAGCAATACATTTGTCAAAGGCCCGACGCCACCAGGAGTTGGTGTTACCGCGCCAGCTACCTCACGCACCGAAGCGAAATCCACATCGCCAACAATACCCCCTTCAGGCAGGGCGTTAATACCAACATCGATTACGATAGCGCCCGAACGTACCATCTCAGCAGTTACCATATTTGCGCGCCCAACAGCTGCCACCAGGATATCAGCACGTCGCGTAACGGCGGCCAGATTCTCGGTGCGCGAATGGCATACGGTTACAGTAGCATTTTTTTGCAGGAGCATTATGGAAAGAGGCTTACCAACCACATTGCTGCGTCCAATAACTACTGCCTGCTTCCCCGCAAGAGGAGTTCTGGTACGCTCCAGAATTTCCATCACAGCCGCGGCTGTCGACGGCAGAAAACTGGGTACGCCAAGGAAAAGGTTCCCAGCGCTCTGAGGGCTGATGCCGTCGATATCCTTTTCAGGTGCAATGGTATCGGCGACCATCTTTTGCGAGAGATGGGAAGGCAAGGGCATCTGTACAATTATTCCCTGTACCGCTTGATCCTGATTTAAATGCAGCAGCAGCGAGCGCAGATCATCGGGCGATGCAGACTCGGGCAATTGCTCCAACCTGGCCTCTACGCCAATATCGGTAGCTATGCGCAAAATAGCCTTACTATAGACGCCGGAAGCAGCATCACCACCCACACGCACAATTACCAATCCAGGAGCCTGCCCCCGCACCTGTTTATAGTTCTGAACTTCCTCACGTAACTCAGCCCGAATCTCCTTGCCCATCGCTCGCCCATCCAGAGTAGTTGCTGTCACGCTCTACCTCCTACAATACTAATCACCTCCTGGCTCCCGGTGGAGATGCTATCCAGGGCTACATGGAGCCGCTCATCCAACTCTTTGACGCGTGCAGCATCTTTCATGGCCTTTAAATTTGTGCGCACCATCCATGAAGCACCCGTGGCCGCGCTTGAAGCTAGCATCGTTCCGGTTGCAACATCGCTGAGCACATTGGCATTACCGATCTCAGCAATTCGTTTACAACACTTGATCAATTCGACAGCGCTCTCTGCCACTTCCATTGGCACTAGAGCCGCCTCAACCAGGCGCTCCTGGATTGCTTTAGTGCGTGCAGCTTTCTCTTCGCTTGTACTGCGAGGTAGCTTAAAACATGCCGAGAGGCGACCATAGGCATCTATATCTTCTTGCATAAGCTGCTGAAAGCGTACGCGCAATTGCTCGGTTCGTTGAATAAGGGTCTCTATCTCTGTTTGAACTTCGGCATAGCCAGCTTTACCCAGAGTAAGCCGCGCCACCATACAGGCCAACCCAGCGCCGAGCGCGCCACTTAGCGCAGCAGCAGAGCCGCCTCCCGGTGTTGGCTGATCCGATGCCAGTTCATTCAGATAATCACGCAAATATTTATCCAGATACATAAGATCACTTTCTGCAAAATGTTATAGCGAGGATTATCCCCATAACATTCTAGCACCAGACGAAACAAGCGTCGAGGGCAGGCATATTAAACTATCACTCTCCCCCAGGAATCCGCCCTGGCTACTCTTGCTCTCTTCTTCAGCAGAAAGATGACTATTACTGCTTTGTTTGTCCACCTGAGCGGCCTTCAGAGCAGTGACAGACCAAACCAGAGGGCTAGGGCAATGATCAAGGCACAGGCAAGCCAATAGAAAGGAGGCATAAGCAAATCGTTGCACTTTAAAGACAGGCGGCGATAGTAGGTACGTGTCGCATAGGCGCCAAAGGCCCGAGCATCCATCGCCATAGCTTTGCGTTCCGCGCTTCTCATCATACCGGCAAACAGCGGAAGAAAAGCGCGCCTGGTTCTCTCTATCTCCGCACGCACCCCTCGCTGATCCGTGACACCACGTACTTTCTGAGCAACACGAATGAGCTTCAACTCTTGTGCCAACAGCGGAATAAAGCGATATGCAATCATTACTGCGTAGCCAATGCGATAATCAACATGCCACTGCTGCACCAGAGCCCGCACCAGATCGGTCGCATCAGTTGTTAGCATAAAAATCAGCGTTACGCTATAGAAAGCCAACAGACGCAAGCATGTTGCCAGGCTCAAAAGCACACCCGCAAGGTGAATCTCTATTGGCCCAAGGGCAAAGAGTAACGGTGAACGAGCAGCCAGATCGCTTACTACAAATGGAGAGTATAAGACGAAGAAACCGACCAATGTAATCAGCAGAGGAGCAAGAACACGAGCCAGTTGGCGCGGAGGAATGCGCCCAAACGCCAACAGCACTAATAAATGCATTATGATGATTATCAAATGGACCCATATAGTTGTAGCGAATGCGAGAAAGATGAGTAGTGGCATTATAGCAATTGCCTTGCTTAGTGGGTTAAGCCGGTGAAGGGCCGAGTCTGTGGCATAATAGATTGGTCGCATCATGAGGCTGGCACCTCACCAGATGTTAAAGCTTGTGCCAGAAATTGCTCGACGGTAAGTACGTGGCGAAAGCCAGGACCATCTGTTATGGCAAGCTGTTGTGCCAGTTTCGCTATCGGTGGAAGCCCAAGATGTGCCTCCTGGAGAAGATTCGCCTGAGCAAACAGCTGCGCCACTTGACCATGATAGCGTAATTGCCCCTGGACCAGGACGGCAACATGCCGGGCATATTCGGCTACCAGGGCCATGTCATGGGTAATGATCACTATGGTTTGTCCTGCCCGGTTTAGCGTTTGTAAAAGATCCAATAATGCTCTAGCATTACGTTGATCTTGCCCAAAGGTTGGCTCGTCAAGAATCAAGATCTGCTGATCGCTCAGCAGCATCGTTGCCACACTCAGTCTACGCTTTTCTCCATGGCTGAGCGTAAAAGGATTCGCCTTGGCATACCGGCTCAAAGCAAATTGCTCCAGAACGCGCCTCACCCGTTGCTCAATCTCCCACGCTGGAAGATGGAGTTGCTGGAGACCAAAACGCAATTCCTCTTCCACCGAGCCAGCCACAAACTGGTGCTCAGGATTTTGGAATACGTAACCCACCCGCTTGAGAAGTTCCCGGGGAGAAAGAGTAGTAATATCTGCCCCATAGTGAAAAACAGAGCCGCGCGCAGGATGCACAATATCCGCCAGATGATAGGCAAGCGTGGTCTTTCCTGCTCCATTGGCCCCGACAAGGGCAAGAAAATCCCCTGGCGGGACACGCAAAGAAATGTCTTCTAGAATCCGCTGTTCGCCTACGTGAAACGAGAGATGACGCACTTCAACTGCAGGCACGCTCTGTTTCACAGAAGATATGGGGAGAAGAGTCCGAGGTAGAACAGGAGAGCATGCTACTTCTGATAGTGAATTTGTCCTGGCCGGCGCATGTTTCCAGGCAGCTAGCGCTTCCTCGTGCGTAAGAGGAAATGGTTCCAGCGTCCAACCTGACGCGTGCAGCCGATGCGCCAAAAGCGCCACTTGTGGCATCCAGATCCCCTCTTTCGTGAGGAGCTCCGCGTGCTCCGTAAAGACGGTACGAGGATCTCCTTCTACGAGGATCTTTCCTCCGGCAGCCAGCACCACCACCCTGTCAATAAAATCGAGCACGTCGTCTAGCTTATGTTCGATTAAGATAATAGTATAGAGACCAGTTTGCTTGAGATCCCTGATGGCAGCGAACACGTCTCGCGTTCCCAGGGGATCAAGATTGGCGGTTGGTTCATCAAACACCAGAATGCGTGGGCGCATCGCGAGGGCGCAGGCGAGGGAGAGCCTCTGCTTGTAACCGCCAGATAAAGATTCTACGGGAGCCTCTCTTAACTTCAAGAGTCCCACTTGTGAGAGGGCTATATCAATACGTGTCTTTATTTCTTCGGCAGGCACGCAGAGATTCTCCAGCCCAAAGGCTACCTCCTCCTCGACTGTGGCCATGACTAACTGGGCTTCGGGATCTTGAAAGACCATCCCTATCTGCTGGCTGAGCCTGGCAATAGGCATTGAAGTCGTCTCATAGCCGGCAACCGTAGCCATGCCTGCGAACCTCCCCAGATCGGCGTGCGGAATCAGGCCGTTGAGGCAGAGCGCAAGAGTGCTCTTGCCCGATCCTGACGCGCCTAGTAGGAGAACTGTTTCTCCCTCCTGAAACATCATGGAGACTCCTGCAAGCGTCTCCGCTCTCCGCCCCGTATACGTAAAATGAAGATCTGCAAGTGTGATGAACGCCATAGTGGAGTGCTACACCTCCTCTATCTGTTCGCGGCCAATAGCATACCCTCTCAGAACGCCCGTTCTCGCCAGAGCGTCAGCCACGAGCCTGGCAAAGAGGCCGCCCAGCAAACCACCAAGCAGATGCGCAATAATTGAGATCAACTGAACTGCAGGTGCCAGGCGGGAAGAATTGTAGAGCGCATAATTAATGGCGACAGGACCAAGATTCCCTACGGCCCCAGCACAACAGAGGAAGAGCAAAGTGAAATTGCGATAGCGAGTGAGTGCAAATGGAACCTCGCTAAAGAGTCCCACTACCGCCTGAATCAGCAGGATGATCCAGCCAAAAGGAGAGAAAGGGCCTTCAATCACTCCCACGAGGAGAGCCCCGAGAAAAGCCGAGCCCGGCTTTCTAAGAATGTAGGGTACCATGATGCCTGCGAGCACCCATAGCCCTGTCAGGAGCGCATTCACGAAAGGCGGAATCACCATCATAAGCGCATGTGTATACAACAGTATGGGCAGAAGAATGATGCCAAAGACGACAGGAATGAGGACCGCCACCAGCAGATCACGCGTATTCCAGGTCTCCAGAGCTCTCCGCCTGGTTGAAGAGGGATTCATCTTGTATGTTCCTTTACAAAAAGGTATTTGCTGAGACCAGTATACTTGCTACCTTCTGCCTGGTGTATGGGGAGATCTCCGGAATTTCTCACCTGATATTTGTTGTGCATAATGGGCAAAACGCCCTACAAATATCACTCTCGGAGACAAAAAAATAGGGATATATCCGCATAGCAGAAAATACTCTTTCCTTATCTTTTGAAGTCATTAGCAACGCGATGGATCTGGCGAATGATGGCGCCTAATTCTGAAATCGGCCTTGAAATAGAGCTAGTTGAGACTAATCAGTTTGAAGATAGTTGATGAAATGGCCATGCCTCTTGCATACGGCAGAGGCCAGGGATAGAATAGCCGCATAGGAGAAAATAAGGAGTAAGGAACACGGGAATGGCCACATCTATCATACCTACTATTCACTTAACCAGGGTATATGATTTACTACTTGACACCTACGGTACCCCCGTCAACGAGCCGGACTATGATCCCCTGGGCGGACTCATTGGAACTATCCTTTCACAGCATACCTCGGATATCAATTCAGAACGCGCATATAAAAAGTTAATTGGCACTTTCCCGACCTGGGAAGAAGTACGTGATGCGCCCACCTATCAGGTCGCCGAAGCCATTAAATCGGGCGGGCTGGCCAACATTAAATCCGTGCGCATCCAGGATGTCTTACATACTTTAACTGAGCAGCAAGCACAACAGGGTGGCAGCAAAGCGCTTGCTGAATATCTCTCTGACGAACTGGCCCAGCGCGCAACAGAGGAGGCCTGGCGCTATTTACAACAACTTCCAGGCGTGGGACCCAAGACCGCCGCCTGCGTACTGATGTTTCATTTAGACCGGCCTGCCCTTCCTATTGACACGCACGTGCATCGTACCTCTCAGCGCTTAGGCCTTATTGGACCAAAGGTAAATGCCAATCAGGCTCATATCCTCTTAGCCCGCGTGACTCCAGCAGAATGGGTCTATCCTTTGCATGTCAATCTGATCACCCATGGGCGGCAAATCTGCCATGCCCAACGCCCGGAATGTGGGCGCTGCTCGCTCTACCACGCCTGTGCCTACGTTGGAAGTGTCAATGCGCAAGAAACGGCAGTCCCGGTTTCATAATCCTCTTTATTGTCAAGGTATGAAAGACAGGCGGCCTGACACTATCTCACAACAGCGTGAACTGCATACCCTTAGTGGCCGCCTTCTCCTTGCCTCCTCCGGGAGTTATTTAAGCGCATATCAGTAACATTCTGTCCACGGATATCCGCTGAAGGCTTCTCAAGGAAAAGTTGAGGTGGCTGTAGGGATTGCAGTTGCAATAAGCCAGGGAAATATTGTAAGACAGCGGGATTTTGCCGAAAGAACTCAGGAATCGAGTTATCCACCTTATCAAGTTCTTTGAGGATATATTCTGCCCACTGTGGATTGACTGTATTGAACACAATCTCGCGTAACTTTTGTTGGTAGATATGGGCCTGTCGCTTTGCTTCCTGTTCAAGCTCAAAGTTTGTATCTTTAGACTTCTCTCTGCGATTATAGGCTTTTTGCTTGGAATCCTCAATCTGTGTAAAGTTAGATTTGACTCTTTGTACCTCCGCTTTTGAACGCTCTTTAGCCTTCTCAATCTCGGTCTGTTTTTCGATTTCACGTATTTTTCGACGCTGTGGATCATCCATGATATCAGCAACACTGCGCACAATCCAGATGCCAAGGTTTCGCCCTTCGTGATTTTTGAAGGCCGCCGACTCAAAATCTCTTCGCTTTAGCTTATCATGCCCCACAGATTCTGCATAACGTCTAAATGCTCTCTCCACCGACGCTTTAAAGCGAATAATCGGGTCCAGTCGATAGTCCTTGAAGGCTTGAAAGTAGCACCGTAGAAAGGTAGAAGGATTATTTACTCTTATGGTGACTTCCGCATTATATGTAGGGTTGTAACTATCTCTGGTGGTAAGCATACCCGATAGATAAAGAATTCGCGGCTCCAGGTCTACATAATAGATGACATCGCCGCTTCGTAACCGTGCCTGCGTATCTGCCGGTTTGGCATCTGCCCCCATCCCATCTTCAG
Organism: Ktedonosporobacter rubrisoli; assembly: GCF_004208415.1. GTDB lineage: Bacteria > Chloroflexota > Ktedonobacteria > Ktedonobacterales > Ktedonobacteraceae > Ktedonosporobacter > Ktedonosporobacter rubrisoli. The sequence continues at coordinate 4,210,130 of NZ_CP035758.1, forward strand.
AGGTTCGCAAGGAGCAGAGGTATTGTCCTCCCCGATAAACTTCCATGCTCCTCCCCTCAACAGCAGAAACATCGCGGCCTATCAGCCCCAGCACTCCCTGGATACGTTCCGGTTCAGGAGAAACCAGGCGAAGATTTACTGCATCATAGGCATTATTTCTATTTTGCATAACGCTTCCCTTCTTACATGCACCTGTTTTACTCGCCAGGAGGCAACCTTGCCTACCTGGTAATCAGGAGTAGTGCACCTTGCATCAGTTCTCCAATAGGATGTTGGCAAAGCTTCCCTTCGTCTCTCCACATAATCAGCTTCTCTCGATATGTCTCCACTGATCTACGAATCATTCCTCGGCCCTGTAAATCTCGACACCATTCAACTAGACGTTGGTCGAGATTAACCATAAAATTCGCAAATGCTGCATAAAGCGTTGTCAGGTCGTTTTCCGGCTGAGTAGTCACTATCTCAGCCCATTGACGCAACAAGTCAAAAGCAGCCTTATTTCTTTTCTCTATAATCGCTGCACAGAGCAATATAGATATATCGAGGTACCAGTGAAGCTCATTACGCGAGAGAAGGCCTGATAGCAGCATATCTCTACCATCGTGAGCAGGAATTGGGGGATGGTCAGGTAACGACTGGGCAACGTTATAGCTTACAGTCAAATCAGCACGTTTGGCGGAAAGCGAGGACGCAGCAATGAGGAAAAATGCATCGAATGTTATGCTCAGGGCAACCTCACGCTGTTGACGATACCACTGATAATTTTTCGCCGGAAGATAATGCTGATGCGACCAACGTTCCGCATTTGAAGCAAGGGCATCCAGGACTAAACGCACGTGGCCAGACCATGTAAAGGCGACATAAGCAGAGATAATAGAAGAGGTAAATTCACTCAGACGTGCCCTCTCTATCTTCTGCATTGGAAGCTGAAGCAACTGTGCGATACCCGCAAGCGCAATTTCAGGTGATAACTTCCCAATTTGTCTATACGTCTGTGCCGCCGCACATGCTACCTGCATATTAGCCGACTGTTTGAAGCGTTCACCCCATTGCTTGAGCAATCTGAGAACAGAATCAGCAATTACGCCAGCAAATTTTTTATCAGGCTCACTGGTGCCAACCTGGTAAGCGCCACTCAACAGCAAAGCTACCAGACGCCTATGGCGATCACTTTCGCCATTCGCCCAGGCATTCGCTATTCGCCAGAGTTGATCAGTACTTTGATAAGCAAGAATTGCGCCCAATGCTCGTGTCAAGCGGCGTGAGCACTCACCAGCCAGTTCCCCTGGCCATTGCAACAGCATATCCAGGAAGCTTTGTCCAGGCTGACTACCGGGCCACTCTATGGACTCATCGGCGATAAAACGCAGAACCCGGGCGCCAAATTCGGCATTCTGCCAGAGAAGGCGAGAAACGCCTCCTGCATGAGTAGCAGTAGTATACGTACGCCTTCTCAGCCGTGTGGCTGAGCGCGCGGGTATCGCTCCATCCCTTGCTGGCTGGGCGTCTCCCTGCCCTAATCTTACGGGCGAGCTGCAAGCTAGATAAAGATCCCTTGCCTTCATTGACACATCCGCAACCGGAGCACCTTGTAAGATAGCCACAGTTACTACATAGTAACGCTCGTATTCATCCAGCTGGTAAAACCAGTCATCAATTTCTGCTGGCATCTCAGCGGCATCTGTCTGCGTCAAAGCATATTCAACATCTTCATTAGCAAGGGCTGCATCTTGCAAGGCCTCACCTACGCGCATTTGTACATCTTTTTGATCGGCAGAAAACGCAGTGCGGTCATGCGCGCGATTTTTGCTGATAATAGTAAGGCCACATGCTTCAAGAACTTTCATCCACTCTAGAGGGCTAGAGCTATAGTGGTTGACGATGCCATAGTTATCACCCTGGACAGAGGCATTTACTGTATCTGCCTGTACCTGATATTTCGTGGCTTCTTGATAATTCGACTGTTGGATATCAGGGCTCTGCACATCACCCTCTGGAGTTTCGCTGTCAGCTATCTCATGCTCAGCTTCTGACATATTTTCCTCAAATCTCTGTACTACCTAATAATAATGCAAGGTATCCATGACACTCAGTATGGCCAGGACAAGGCTTCCGTGGGATGCTACACGCAGAGAAGTTCAAGATGAAGGATCATCGCAAAAGAGCTCTTTTAGCTTTACTAGCTCTGCAAGATCAAAACCACGCTCGTTAACAGTACCAAAATTATCGCCCTGCACAAGCACCTTCATCTCTTTAGCACGAATATTGTATTTTCCAGATGATGGAGCCTTGATATGTTGAGAAGATGGTACAACTTCTGCTGGCCGCTTGAAGCTACGATGGGCCACCCTGCCAGCAGACTCTTGCTTGCCCATAATTTCGTCAATTACTTGACGAATTCCCATCACAACATGAACAAAAAACTCATCATGATTCGGCCAATTTGCAATAGGTCTTATGTCAGCCGGCAGTGCCTGTAGCTTACTGAAAGGAGCATATTTCCAATCGCAGCTACGTAAGATCACAGGTATTACCTTTGCAGCACCAACTTCATGCCTCTGAAGCACTATTCTCATCCTTTTCTCTGCACAATAGTATGAATCTAGAAAGTCTGAGCTCACTAATAAAAGGATGATCTGTGCTGCATTCAATTGATATTCGATCTGTGCTTCCCACTCACAGCCAGGGCTCAGCATTTGCTCATGCCAACATTCAATTAGCCCTGAACGTTGTAATAGAACAAGATGCTTGCCTAGTTCTTCGCATAGGGATTGATCAGCCTGAGAATAACAGTAAAAGAGGCGAATAGCTGGGACTAGCGAATCAACCATAACTCACTCCAGTTCTTCCAGGTGAAGAATCAGCAAAATCACTTATATTCCAGTGGAAAGTATAGTTGCCCTCGCATAGGGTTATCAAGCGATACACTTATAAATAGGAGAAAACAGCCAGATACTTTTAAATACGATATGAGCCTGAATGAAACATTAAGCTTTGTAATAAGTACTTTCAATATAACTTAGTATATTCTCCTTCAGGTCCGTAATACAAGTCCTCACAAATATCTCCCAAGACTTGCATCTTTTTGGGGCTCAGACACGTGAAAACCATGAAAATATATCATATCTCAACAGCAGAAATATTCAGATATTCATCCCAAATACATGGTTCAGTAATAAAGAATACTAGCTGGCACCAGTCATCAGCCTCATAGAAAGGGAGCAGATCTATGACAGCAAATCCACATTCAGCAGCCGTTGGGGTTTTCAAAGATCGATCAATGGCCGAGCAGGCGGTAAATGCGCTTCTCGACGCAGGCTTTAGCCATGATCAGATCCGCTACGCTACCGCTGGCAGTTCCTCTGGCGGCTTCTTCAACGACTTGAAGAGCATGTTCAGCACTTCTAGCGTCACGGGAAGCAATCTCGTTAGCGACCTTAGCCATATGGGTCTCAGCAATGAAGAAGCCCGCTTCTACGCTAATGAGTACGAAAACGGCAATTCCATTGTCGCAGTTAATGCTCCGGGGCATGAGCAGGACGCCATGAACGTTTTGCACAAGCAAGGAGCGTACAACTATTATCATACTGTAGCAAATGCCGCTCCAACTGGCGGCACTACTCAGGAGCAGCCGGTTAATACACAAACACCAGGAAGATACGCGACCCCCTCCCGAGAGGATGAACTGGCCCGACAACGACAGGCTGAATATCAAGCAGCCCAGGGAATAACTCCTGGGAGAGAGGTTCGTACAGGCGAAAGCAGGAAAGACGCAACTGCCGCCTCAACCCGTGAGACCCAGCTTCAGGATCTACGAGCGCAACTTGAAGCAACTCAGCAGCAACTGCAGGCAGCGCGCACACGCCTCCAGGCTGCAAAGGAGCACGAAGCCCAGATTCGTAGTGCCCGCGAAAGCGAAGCGGAATTTGAAGCGACGCGCAAACAGCTCCAGGATGCTCAAACGCAACTTCAATCTACCCTGGCCGAGTTGCGAGAGACAGAAGCACGCCTTGGTTCTTCGACTCGTTAGCAGGCGGTCAGTACTGAGCTGATTTTATGACTCCCTACGATCCACAGCTCATTTGCTTCAGGGATAGGCAGTTTTATCCCTGAAGCTCTTCTAGTTAGATACCCCTATTAGAAATGCCCCACACATCCTGCCTGCTGCACGCTGAAAAGAGCCTCTCGGCCACACAAAAGAGCAAGTAAAGGCGCAACAATATCCTGGCTCTGGATTGCACAAGCAAATTTTCTCAGTATAGTGTGCTAATATTACAAGCACATGAATATCGAGGTGAAGAGCAAGCAAATATTCTTTCATACTTTAGATACCTCAATCGCCATTGAGCAGAGAGGGAAAAAGTTCCTATTCAGCTTGTATAAAGGCGACTAGTCGAGGTTATTGTGGTACCTTTTTTTTAGTCTATAATTTTTAACTGATTTCTAATCTAAACTTATTGTCAACGACTCCGGGCCAAACAGCACAGCAATATTTCTGAGCAGGTCTGCTGCTGTCCAGCCCACATTCTTGGCTGCGTGGGAGGCGAAGCCAAGGAACATCTATTTTCTGCATACAACACCTGAACAGGGCCTAAATACCTGGTCCTCTTTATCCCAGTTTCCACTCAATTAGTGGATGTGTTGAGTATGCTGAATCTGTGGACACTTTACTGATTGTTCATCAAGGAGTACTCCTTGCATCGCGGTCAGAAAGGGTAAACAGTATGATCAAGGCTTAATATTTCTGGAAAGTGTCTTAGATGTTGAAATTAAACAAAAAGTTCGTATTCAGCGCGGGAGTGGCTCTTCTCCTAATTATAGGAGGGTTCATCTATATGCGAACTAAAATAGCAAACAACGGGTCAGATACGATGACACCCACTCCAGTTAATCGCGCACACCCGGTCATAGAACTCCCGGCATCTACTCATCGTGTTCAAGCCACAACGGCTACGCAAGCAGGCACTTCGTTAAATCCCTGGGGTATCGCCATAGATAGCGAGCATGGCTTTGTATGGGTTGCAGAACCGGGCTGCGAACCCTTGCCCAAGTGCCAGACAGCATTTCCAGGTATTATAGGTAAATATTCTCTCGCCGATGGCAGCTTCATTGAGGATATGAAAGAGCCCGCCGGTTACTCAAGCCCGCTTTTTGCCGCAGTCGACCCCAACGGGCATATCTGGTTTACCCAACCAACCAGCGATGCCATAGGAGAGCTCGACCCCCAACACAAAATCTGGCATCAATGGCCTGTAAGCAAAAACAGCTCTCCTTATGATTTACTCTTTGACAAACGTGGGAACATCTGGTTCACCGAAATGGGAGGCAATCATATTGGTTTTTTCAATCCTACGACCCACAAACTCGTAGAAACACCGATCCCCACCACAAATAGCAACCCCTATGGCATTACCATGGACCCTCAAGGAAATATCTGGTTTACTGAAAATAGGGAAGGGGTAAGCCAGATCGGTAGCTTCACACCCACAGAATCAGGAACAATAAGCATATCAGAGCATCCTGCGGGAGTCAAACAGCCACACCTGATCACTGCCGATAAAGCAGGAAATATCTGGTATAGTGCAGCCTTTGCAGGACAAATTGGCGAATTTATTCCATCTTCCAATACTAATACTATCTACACTGTAACAGGCAATATATGTCCAAACCCCCTTGCATGTTACAATACACATATCTCAGGCATTGCTGCCGATGCCAAAGGCAACATCTGGTTCACTGACTCATTAAGCGCTCGGGTTGGCTATCTGATTCCAGCATCAGGAGCGATAAAAACAATAACTGTACCAAGGAAAGATGCTCATCCTCACGATGGGCTGGCTGTCGACAAGTATAATACTGTCTGGTTCACCGAGCAAAACGAATTTGAGCTAGTGATGTGGCCCGACGGCACATTAAAATAAACTCTATTCATACAATGCTATGAGGGGAGCGAATACTCCCCTCATGCCTTCCGCAATTTTTAGGGAAAGCTCTAGATCAAGGCATAAACCCGAGTATCAGCCAAAATGATAAAATAAATTACCACACTTATTTGGACTTCACCCGGAAAGGCAAACGCATGTCTATTGATCTACGCAGCGACACAGTAACACTTCCCAGCCCAGCCATGCGGGAAGCAATGTATCAGGCAGAATTGGGCGACGACGTTTATGGAGAAGATCCCACCATTAATCGCCTCCAGGAGCTAGCGGCTGAACGCACAGGTAAAGAAGCTGCGCTTTTCGTACCCAGCGGCACTATGGGCAATGCGATCGCAACCCTGGTACATGCGCAACGCGGCAGGACGGTTATTGCTGGAGACGCCTCACATATTTACAACTACGAAGCTGGCGGCCCATCGACGTTAGGCGGCTCTCCTCTGCGCCCGGTTCCCAATCTTTCCGATGGTATGCTTGATCTTGACAAGCTGCGTGCCGAGCTGACTGATGAGAGCGATACCCACATAGCACCCGCCGCGCTGGTTTGTATTGAGAATACGCATAATCGCTGTGGAGGGGCTGTGCTCAACCAGAGCCAGATAGAGACCATTGCTAACCTGGCTCATGCCCAGGGTGTGGCGGTCCATATAGATGGAGCCCGTATCTTCAATGCCGCCATCGCGCTAGGCGTACCAGTCCATGAACTAGCGCGTCCCGTCGACTCTCTTATGTTCTGCCTCTCTAAGGGCTTAAGCGCTCCTGTTGGCTCAATGCTGGTTGGTAACAAAGAATTTATTCGTCAGGCTACCCGCGTGCGCAAACTTCTTGGTGGTGGTATGCGTCAGGCAGGCGTGCTGGCAGCCGCGGGCATTATTGCGCTAGAGCAAATGGTGGAACGCCTGGCAGAAGACCACAAGCACTGTAAGCAATTGGCCCAGGGCTTAGCAGACTTTCCCCAGATTGAGGTTGATCCTGAACGCGTCGCCACCAATATACTGATCTTTCAGCTCCGCGATTCTCAGCAACAACCGCTAACACCAGCCAAGACTGCCCGGTTTTTACAGCTAGCAGGCAAGCATGGTGTGCTCATGGGATCTATGGGAGAGAAGGCTATCCGTGCGGTCACGCATTATGGTATAGAGGCCGAACACATCACATCGGCCATCACGGGTATCAGGCGAGCTTTGATTGACACCGACATCGAATAATTCCAGGCTTACCGTCCTTTTTTCGAGTCAAAGCCATAGATCGTATGTCTATACCTACTAAATAGGCGTAAGGATAGGATCAGGAGGGCTGCTATCATCTCTGCCTGGACCTTTCCTTCATCGATGAAAGGAGCAATGCTATATGAGCTTGAAGAGCTTTGAGGATGCGGTTACTCTTATTACAGGGGCAGCAAGTGGCATTGGACGAGCTACGGCTCAGGCATGCTACGCTCGCGGTTCTCATGTTATCCTGGCAGATCTCAATGAAGCAGGCCTGCAACAGACGCTTCAGCTCTTACAGCAAAGCAATCCTTCATCTGGCAGGCAGATATTGACCAGCTGCACAGATGTGGCAGACGAAACGCAGGTTCAGCAGCTTATGCAGAAGACCCTGCAGGACTGCGGACATCTCGATCTGGTAGTTACCTGTGCAGGCATTGGACGAGGTGGTACGATAGATTCGTTCACAGGTTCCGAAATGCGCAATATACTTGATATTAACTTCATGGGAACCTATCATTGTGTACGCGCAGCACTGCCAGCCATGCGGCAGCAGAAAAGTGGGCATTTCGTTCTGCTTTCCTCTGTAGCAGGAAAGCTTGGCGCGCCCTTGCTTTCCGCCTACTGCGCAACCAAATGGGCAGTTCGCGGCTTCTCTATCGCCCTACGCGCCGAGCTCTACGGCACAGGCATCGGTATTACCACCGTCTATCCCGCCTGGGTCGACACACCCATGATTCATCAAGAGGCAGATCCAATGCAATCGCTCAACATCGAAGCATTGCTCACTCCGGCCCAGGTAGCCGATAGCATCGTCAAGGCCGTGCTAGACGATCGCGCGGACCTGACGCTAGCGCCAAATAAAGATATCGCCAGGACTTTAGAGCTCATGAAAGAAGCTCCGGAGCAGGCAGAGCAAGCTATGGGGGCGGCATACTACCGGCGTACGCACCAGCCATAGGCCCTGCTCTAGGCGTGGAACCTATGCTCGGCAGGTAGCACGCATGATTAGCCATCTCAATACAAGAAAATATCGCCTAAATCAACTTTCAGGAAATGGAAACCATGTCAAATCAAGCACAGTACCAGGCGGAGCCAGCAGAAACGCTCTTGCCTTTGACCATCGTTGTCAACGGGCAGCCATATGCCGTAGAAGCTAATGCGCAAGAAATTTTTCACGAAGCGCTTGAGCACATACTCCCACCCGGATTGCTCAGCGGGCATCGCATTCGTATCAGTACACCGGCCGGGGACGAGATCTTTCCCGATATGTTTATTGGAGAGACGGTCATCCATTTTAACACCCATATCATCCATGTTGAGGCGCGACCACTGAGCCAAGTGACAGCAGAACCGGGTCAACGCACCTGGACCAATCTCGGCTTTGATCATCTCGCCATTACAGTGGCCGATCGCGAAGACGCCAAAAATTTTTTCAGCGAAGTTCTGGGCATGACAATGGTACGGGATGATCGCCACCAAACCGTCTTCACAACTGGCAATGTTGCCCTATTCTGTTTTGGGACCGAGAAAGCTCCCCTCTCTGACGGTATACCTAGCCGCTGGCACCATCTCGGCTTTGTCGTTGATAATCTCGATGCTGCCTATCATCATCTGGCTTATCATGCCAAACTTCGTCGCGAACGCGTAGGCGAAGGCTCGGGCTCCATTTCTTCAGACTTTACCTTACTGGAGCGCAATGAGCGCTGGTCATTATACTGCCATTATCGCAACGGCGAAACTCGCCTGATGATCCAGATCTCCGAAATCAAGCAAGAATATCGAGGATTCGCAGATCCGCATCACTTCACCGACAAGATGTACAATTATCTTAGTGGCCGCTACGGCGTGCGCTTCGAAGAAGATAAAAGGGATCAGTGAGAAATCACACCCGTCGTAAAGAAAGCCATGACGATGAGCAGGCCCAGAATCAGAGCAATCGCCAGACGTAATAGTAGACCTACTACGTTAAAATTACGCCGCCGCCGGGCCTTTGTCGTCGTCGCAGCCTGAGCAGTGATTCCATTCATGAGCATTTCGGGCGCCAAACTAGCGCTTAAACCTTATAGCTAGCAGCGCCCTCCTCCCGTTATTTTAAGTCATTTATGCCTGTTGCTATCGTAGCTTAGATCAAGTATCAGTTGCGTTGCAGGAGATTAGCTTCTATCGTAACCAAAACTTAACAACGATAGAGAGCAGCAATAATAACAAATCCTACCTTTTGGGTACCTTTCTGCGACACTCATCACACTCGCACATAGCCCGCAACTTCTCATAGGTGTAAATGCCAGTTCGATGCCCATCTTCCCAGACGGGAGTCAAGCCATAGCGCCCCACAGGTTCTAGATTGACCAGCGTTGTTTCTTCTTCGCTCAAACTTTGCCTCTTCTGAAGCATTCCTGGCAAACCGCCTTCTCCGGCGCAATGAGCACACGGGCAGGCCCAGCGCAAGTTCTCCCAACCATGAATACTCTCGTGTTCATCGCTCCAAGATAAGATAAGCTGGCGGTTCTCTTCATCTAACAGAAATGATGTTGGAGATGGATGGTCATATTGAGTCATATTGTCTCTCCTCAAAGAGCTGGCAGACGATCAGTATATTCTTAGCTCTCAGGCTAGATTCATTACAGCAAGGATATTTCACCGCCTCCTATTATAATCCCTTCCTCGCTCGCGGTCTACAAAGCAAACGGGCTCTGCCTGGGCTTTCCACTGCTAAGTGGATGCCGGATATTTTTAGCCAATCGTATTCTATAACTAGAGAACATGCCTATAAAACGCGTATTCCCTTTGATTGAGCACTCCAAAATGATACTATCTGAGTAGTGTTCTGTTACTACGTCTTCTCGATCTGCGTCCTTGGAAATAGCGACTAATTACTAGTTTGGAGCATTAATCATGTCTGAGATGTTGTTTGCTGTGGGTATTCTTGGTGTAGTCATTACTATAGTGGCATGGTTGATCATAATAAATATGCAACGCCGCAGCAGTGAGCAAACACGCGCCGAGCACCAGGCTTGGGAGCGTGCCCAGGAAGCTCGCTTACAGCAATGGAAAACGCAACAAGAGCGGCAATTTATTGATTTTAAGCAAGAGCTTACAACCCAAATTCAACAAATCCAGAAGCAGGTTCAACAAACGCGAGATGAATGGAAAACGTGGGAAGAGAAGGATGCGGCGCGCAGCGAAGAGCTCAAGCAAGCCTATCAGGCTCTTATGACCCGAGAACGTATGGAATTTGAGCTAGTACGCCTGCCGCGCGTTGAGGATATTCCTCTACCGGCAAAAGAGGCAAGCCCAAACGGAAATACCTCTTTTCCCTGGCAGCCAGCCAATTTTCAGAATGCCAGGCTTTCTGAGCGAGACCTCTCTTCGCGCTACCTGCGCCATGCCGATCTACGCGATGCCCAACTCACCAACGCGAAGCTATTTATGACCGATCTCTCCTGGGCAAATCTGGCCGGGGCTGATCTCAGTGGCGCTGACCTTTCAGCCGCCAATCTGGCACATGCCGATCTGCGTGGCGCAAAGCTCACACGCGCCAATTTGCTGGTTGCTGATCTCAACCATGCAGTTCTCATAGGCACTAATCTGCGACAAGCGCGCAACCTGAGCGTCGAACAACTGCAGAGCGCTATTGTGGATAGCACAACGCAGTTTGATGCAGATCTACCATTACAAACATCGGCAATCCAGCCTAAAGATGATAAAGATGGTTCGACCAACCAGTCAGAGCCTCTAGACGAGACGACACTTTCAGCTTTATCAGAAGTAAAGGGATCTGACAAATCTTCCCTTCATTCATAAATTAGCCCTTTTCTTGTCGGTGGCGTCGGGACAATAAACGCGTATATCCGGATCGCATACACCCTTGCTATCCAGGCTAATCAGGCTTTATTGCCTCGCCGTCACAGCTTCACTACTGACTATATAGCTATAGCGCCTGGCACTCGTATGTTTAGGGCTCTCCCTAAGCACAACAAAAATCGTTTTACACACCATTATAAATGTTTTACACAGATCGATTAGACACATTTCTTAAATAAGGCGGGTGGTTATACTCTTCAGCCGGTCTCCAAAGGGAAGACAAGCGCCAATCAGTAAGGTATAATGGGTGCCATAAAATTCCTTAAGAGCACCAACCACCAAACAGAACAAATATTTGTGAGGATAGAGAGCATGGCAACTGAACAACAACTACCATTAGCCGGCAGAATCGCTTTAATCACTGGAAGCGGTCAGGGGATTGGCCGCGCAGCAGCCCAACGCCTGGCTCAGGCGGGAGCTGATATCGTTATTAATTACCGTAGCAATACCACCGCTGCCGCCGAGGCTCAGTCCAGCATAGAGGCACTGGGAAGAAAGTGCATTACCATCCAGGCAGATGTAAGTCAGGAGGAAGATGTCATACGGCTCTTTAAAGAAGCAACCCAATCGCTTGGCCCCATTACTATTCTTGTCAATAACGCAGGTACTACACGCGATAAGCTTATCCTCCAGATGCAGCTTGCCGACTTTGAGCACGTCATGGACAGCAACCTTCGCTCCACTTTTCTCTGCACCAAAGCTGCCTTACGCAGTATGATGAAAGCTCGTTGGGGTAGAATAGTCAACGTAGCCTCGGTTGCCGGACTACTGGGCCCAGTCGGACAGGCCAATTACGGCTCCTCCAAAGCGGCGATTATTGCCCTTACACTCAGTACCGCCCGCGAGATGGCCAGCCGCAATATTACAGCTAACGCCGTTGCACCAGGCTTTGTTCCAACCGAACTTACCTCCACGGTCTCTGAGTCGGTCCGCAAGTATATGCTGGATTCTACGCCGCTGGGACGCTTTGGCACCATCGATGAGGTCGCGGCAGCTATTTGTTTCCTTTGTATGCCTGAAGCAGGCTATATTACAGGGCAAGTCCTTAGCGTTGATGGTGGTATGTCCATGCATATCTAAAAAACTAGTGAAACAAGTTAGCGGCACATTGGATCTAACTCCTTAATAAAAGGCCTTATAGCATAAGGAATTATTAAGGAGGCTATATCCATGGGTTTGATCGAAACAGAGGAAACCAACAAGTATACCTTTGAACCTTTCGCATCTCACCAGTTCTATGCAGAAGTCAACCGTTCCCTTGTTCAACAAGCTCTAGCACATCTAGAGACGAAGGGCTCCCATACTCCACTGACAATTGTCGATATGGCTTGTGGGACGGGAGCTGTCACCCGCCTTATCGCTGAGGAAATTTCTAAGCGTGGGCTTCTCACCCAGACCCGCATCATCGGCGTCGATCCATCGGCTGAGGCACTGCGTCGCGCACAAAAAGGCATGGACGAATTGGGACTCAATGTAGAGGTAAGTTTTGTGCAAGGCGAAGCTGATGCTCTCCCTAATCTCGTCCATGTTGTTGATGCAGCTTTCTTCTGCAACGCTATCCACCTCGTTCCCGACAAGTCGATAGCCTTTCAGCAAGTTGCTTCTATCCTCAGTAAGGGGGGCATCTTTGCCTGCAATAGCGCCTTCTACGAAGGTACCTATGTCCCGGGGACTGAGCGTTTCTATCGCTTATGGACGCGCCGAGCCGTGGGCTGGCTGAAGAAAGAACATCCAGAAGCACACCTCTCAAGAGAGGCTAAAGCGATGGCTATGCAGTGGCTCACACCAGATGAATATATCCATAAGCTCAATGAGAGTGGCTTTGGACTTGTAGAGACCGAGTATACCGATGCTCCCATTTCCTTAGATGCATGGAGAGATATCGGTCAGTACTGGCTCTTTATTGAGGGTGCCTTACCTGGAGTTCCTCTTGCATATGGAGCTGCTGCTTTAGAGGCTGCTGTCTACCAGACAGGGCAAGAATTAGGCCTGACAGAGGTTCCGCGCACATGGCTACAACTTGTGGCCACGAAAAGTTAAAAGAGTCTATTCTACCCTGCTCCGCTAGAGATGTACGGAGGAATTTTTATATTTTTTCATTAGTAAATGAAATGCCAGGTTTTCCTGATAGCAGCTTCTACTATGCCTTGTTGCCCACGCGCTCAGGAGAACTCCATTTGTGGTGCCCAGTTACAAGCACAATTTATTCCTGACCTTGCCATTATTATTCAGAGTTTCTCCTGAAGTGGGCCATAAGAGAGCCATACAAGGTACATTAGCCGTTGGAAGGCAGGCTCAGAACTTCTGGGTCTGCCTTCCAACGGCTAATTCTGATCTTCCAGGGCTATTTAATTTTCCTGTTTTGCCCCACCCACCCGAGAAGAAGGGAAAATGGGGCACGGCCCATGCCCCGGCAGAGGACTTGCTGTCCTCTGATACCTGTCCCCCAGACAGGGATACCTCTCTCCCAGAGAGGGTGCCCTCTCCAGTGGAGAGGTATCTCCTGCTTCTCTAAAAACTAAATAGCCCTGCTGATCTTCTCAGAACTGTTGACGTCAGTGTGCCAAGCTGCTATTATGGAACTCAAGAGGTGCTTTGGTGGCTATTTTAACGGTAGGGTAACCGACATGCAAAAAGCACAAACATGGCGCGAGTTGTTAGGTACTATCCTTAGTGATTCTCGGGAGAAGCAGCGTCTTTCCGACGAGTTGGGTGTTACTCCGATTACATTAACCCGCTGGATCTCCGGCGAGTCAGATCCGCGTCCACAGAATCTACGGCATCTGCTTGATGTCTTGCCACAATATCGTGAGCAATTGCTAGATTTGCTCAGAGACGAGACAAATCTGAGAGAACTTATAGAGCCTCTACAAGACAACACAGATAAAGCAATCCCTTCTGAGTTCTATGCGCGCGTCTTTACTGCACGCGCCTCGACGACTGAAAACTTACGCTTCTGGTCGACTTGTAACCTCATTTTACAGCAAGCTATCGAGCAACTCGATCCCGAACGCCTGGGGATGTGTATCTGGGTTGTGCGCTGCATGCCTCCCTCCGGGCCTTTTAATAAAGTGCGCAGCCTGCGCGAGAGCGTCGGGCTAGGCACGCCTCCCTGGGGCGGAAATCTAGAACAGCAGGCAATGTTTTTAGGCGCCGAGTCGCTGGCTGGCAATGTGGTTACGCTCTGTCGCTCGGGCATTATTCAAAACCTTGATGAAGAGCACAACCTGATACCGGCTTCCAGAGTCGAATATGAAAAGAGTGTGGCCATTTACCCGATCTTATACGCGGGCAAAATTGCTGGCGTGTTGCTTGTCTCCAGTACGCAATACAATCATTTCCTCTCGCAACGCCGCACATCTCTTATTCAGAACTATGCAGACTTGATCGCCCTGGCCTTTGAGCCCGAAGATTTCTACGCGCCCGAACAGATAGCCCTTAGCATCATGCCTTCCCATACTGAGCAAAAAAGCTACTTTGCCCACTTCCGGCAGCGCGTGACAGATACCATGATCACGGCCGCAAGCAGGCACCAACCAACCAATTATCTGGCTGCCGATCAGGAGGTCTGGCAACAACTAGAGGCTGAGTTGCTGCAGATTCCGGTACACGAGCAACAGCAGTAAAAATGTCACACGATCATGGTAGTTTCAGGTCGGGCGCCGTTCACGATGATTTTGACGAGGCGTTGCATCCACGCTGGACGCAAACGTGCATCGGACCGGGGAAGCTCGCAATGCACGATTCTGCACTACGGCTGGAGCTTCCAGAAGTAGGGGCAGGTCAGTATGCTGACGCTCAGATCGATGATTATGGCGCGCTAGCGCGTTCGGCTTTTCCCTGGCGTCCACCGCTGCGCATGGAGGTGCGCGCCCGCTCATCTTTGCCAGCCGCTACGGCTGCCAGCACTCCGACAAGTCGGAATATCTTGCGTGGCACAGCCGGCTTTGGTTTCTGGAATTACCCCTTCTCAGTGCGGGGCGACATCCTTATGTTACCTGAGTCGATCTGGTTCTTTTATGCCTCTCCTCCATCTAATATGGCTCTGGTTCCTGATCTTCCCGGTTGGGGCTGGAAAGCCCAGGTTGTTCACAGCATGCGCAAAGAGGCCCTCCTGGCCACAGTGCCCACAGCTCTGAGCACAGGCTGGGGCTGGCTAACAGGTAATACGCAACCAGCAGCCCGCTGGCTCCAGCGGCTTAGCGGCGCTAGTGAGGCCCTCTTGCCACTTGATATGACGGCCTGGCATACCTATATCCTGGAATGGCATTCCACAGCCGCCGACTTCTGGGTTGATGGTCAGCATATCTTACATGCGCTACATCCTCCAACGCGGCCGCTGGGCTTTGTGGCCTGGCTCGATAATCAATTTGCCATCGCGACCCCGCGTGGAGTGTTGCGTTTTGGAGCTGTGTCCAGTCCCGCGCAATGGTTCGAGCTCGACCGTGTAAAAATCGAGCCCCTTTAACATAAAAAGTGAGGATGGCCATAGGAGACCATCCTCACGAAATCCTCGGCGGCATAGTTATTCTTGCGGCTTCTCGGCAAAGGTTAGCACCTCGTCAATAATGCCGAATTCCTTGGCTTCTTTCGCGCTCATATAATAATCGCGATCGAAGTCATGCCTGATGCGCTCAAGCGACTGGCCGGTATGCTGATGAATGATGCCGTGCAGTTCATCGCGCAAATGCACTATCTCACGAGCCTGGATCTCAATATCCGAGGCCTGACCACCACCACCGTTCTGCAAAGGCTGGTGCATATGGATGCGCGAATGAGGCATAGCATAGCGCTTACCTTTCTCTCCTGCCAACAATAGGATCGTACCAAAGCTAGCCGAAAAGCCCACGCAAGTAGTGGCTACAGGACATGGCAGAACGCGCATCGTATCGTAAATGCCCAGGCCAGCATAGATGGAGCCGCCAGGAGAATTGATGTACATATTGATCTCGCGTTTGCTATCTTCGGCCGCCAGGTAGAGTAACTGGGCCACCACCAGGTTGGCCAGGGTATCTTCGATAGGTCCGTTGACCATAACAATGCGATCCTTCAATAAGCGCGAATAGATGTCATAAGCGCGTTCTCCGCGCCCCGTGGTTTCCAGAACAGTCGGAACAATTAATCCTGACATGAGATCTCTCCTTTTATAGCCATTAGCAATCGTTGCTAAGCTTTACATTATAAGATGGCCTTTGCTTCACCCGATCAAAACAGTATCTATTGATCCGCAAAGCTCATTAGCACGCTCTAAACCCTGATTAAGCTTTCCAGTCTGCCGCGCACCATTGGGCATGCGGCATACCACTACTGAGCATAGCTTTGACGAACGCCTCCACATCAAAAGGCACACGACGCAGCTCTATGCCTACATACTCAGCATTCGCGCTGATAATCGCATACTCTCCCCAGGCAGGGTTATATATGCTCTGTAAGGAGGGCGAATAGCTATACGCTAAACCAACACTTCCCGGGTTGCATAAAATCATGTCTTCATGACGACGAAGCAACTGCACATGAGTGTGGCCAGCTGCAAGCACTTCGGTCGAATAGCTGGCCAACATACGCCTGAGCTCCTCCACAGGCGTTTCTGCATCGATCCTCTCAAGGTTAGACTGCGGCGAGCCATGACAACACAGCAGCTTTGTCCCCAGCAAATCTAACTGAATCGTTGGCAGAAAACTGCGCAGATATGCTCTCTCATCCTGAGATAATTGCTGAGCACACCATAGATCAATCTCTTCTATCTTTCTGGTATCTTCATCCGCATCTGCTGAGAGCTGCGGCTCTATTAGCCAGGCATCCACATTGCCCATCACAATGGGAATTTGCAATGCTCGTAACTTCTCAATCACCTCGCGCGGCTGAGGCCCTGTTCCGGCCACATCCCCCAGGCATACGATCTGCTCTACCCGTTCTCTGGCGATATCGGCAAGCACAGCTTCAAGAGCAACCAGGTTCCCATGAATATCAGAGATTAACGCAATACGCATACATCACCCACGAGCGGCGCGCGTAAAGTAGTAATAGACCAATCCGCCCCTACCGGTGGCTCTTTCATCAAGCACACCTATCATCACCCAACCTTCACGCCCCAGCTCATTGAGCTGCTCAACATCGGGCAAGGCAGCTTCGCGAGCATCGACGCTAAGCACGTGATATTCCCAGCGCGCAGGTTCAGGAGTAACGTTCTCATAGACGGTAGGGATAAAAGCGGTAGGACGTCGTTCCGTACTATCATCCATACGTGGATTCAAGGCCTGTCTTATTCCGATTGTTTGCTCTACCTTGTGGTGGAGCTCTGAATTGTGATATGGTTGAACGAAAAACATGTTATTTTCTCCTTTGCTATTGTCCTTACAGCTTCCCCTTGAATATACCATGCGGATAGTTTATTATTACAGGGATAATATATGCTGTTAGCATATGTCTTTAACAAGCAATGCTCTAAGCATAGGAAGGGCAAAAAGATATGGCAGATTTGCAGGAAATTTTGGGTCGGGTAGTGCGCCGCGAACGCCAGGACCGCAACCTCACGATCAAAGAGTTGGGGGAGAAAGCGGGAATCTCAGAAATCTATGTTGGCGAGATCGAACGAGGTCAGAAATACCCCTCTTCTAAGGTTTTAGAGAGTCTGGCACATGCGCTGGATCTGGACCTTGCCGAATTTCTAGAAATGATGGCTGAAGAGATCCGTGGCGAGCGTGAGCCGCAGATCACAAGTGTGATCGGCTTTACGCATCCTAACGCCGCCGGGCAGCCACGGCGCCTTGTTGTGAAGCGCATCGTCAACATGCTGGATGAGGGAGATATTGAGAGTGTCGCCAATTTCAGCGAATTTCTGCTATCCAGGCGCACAAGCATCTTCTAGAGCCTGGCTTACGACAATGAGGCCCTGTCTCCCATGTAAGGCACAAGGACAGGGCCTTGCCAGACATAACGCTAAGGCTAGGCCTTTTTCATGCGGCGATAACGGCGAATGAGCGAGTTCGTCGAGCTATCATGTGTAAGCTCAGGCTCAGAGCCATTTTCAAGCTCGGGAATAATGCGATTCGCCAGCACCTTGCCAAGCTCTACTCCCCATTGATCAAACGAGTTGATATTCCAGATCGTCCCTTGCACAAAAACCTTATGCTCATAGAGCGCAATTAGCTTGCCAAGAGTTTCCGGTGTCAAGTGGCTGCTTAGAATGGTATTTGTGGGATGGTTTCCCTCAAAGGTACGATGTGGAACCTGGAAAGATGCAACGCCATCGGCAGCAACTTCTTCCGCAGTCTTGCCGAAAGCCAGAGCCTCGGTTTGGGCAAAGAGATTGGCCATCAAGAGATCGTGATGGCGACCAAGCGGATTCAAGGCGTGCACAAAACCGATGAAGTCGCAAGGAATGAGCTTGGTGCCCTGGTGAATAAGCTGATAAAACGCGTGCTGGCCATTCGTTCCAGGCTGTCCCCAGATGATAGGCCCGGTCTGATAATTCACCCTGCGGCCCTCTAAATCGACAGACTTACCATCGCTCTCCATATCTAGCTGCTGCAGATATGACGTAAAGCGTCCAAGGTAGTAATCGTAAGGGAGAATCGCTACAGTCTCAGCGCCAAAGAAATTGTTATACCAGATACCCAGTAAGGCCAGGATAACCGGTAGATTTCGCTCAAAGGGGGCTGTACGGAAATGCTCATCCATAGCATGGAAGCCAGCCAGCATCTCCCGAAATTTCTCGGAGCCAATCGCTATCATCAAGGAAAGGCCGATGGCGGAATCATAAGAATAGCGACCACCGACCCAATCCCAGAACTCGAACATGTTGGCCGTATCGATACCAAATTTGGCAACTTCTGTGGCATTGGTAGAAACGGCCACAAAGTGTTTGGCTACGGCCTGCTCACTGCCCAGGGCATCAACACACCACTTGCGCGCTGAATGGGCATTAGTAAGCGTCTCAAGCGTTGTAAAGGTCTTGGAAGAGACGATAAAGAGCGTCTCAGCCGGATCAAGATCGCGCGTGCACTCTACGAACTCGTTGCCATCGATATTCGAAACGAAACGTAGGGTCAGATCGCGATCGCTATAATACTTGAGGGCATCGTAAGCCATATATGGACCAAGGTCAGAACCGCCGATACCAATATTGACGATATTGCGAATGCGCTTGCCAGTATAGCCCTTCCATGCGCCGCTTCGAACTCGATTGGAGAAATCAGTCATCTTGTCAAGCACGGCGTGAACCGCAGGAACCACATTCTCACCATCCACCACAATGGATTGGTCCTTTGGCGCACGCAAGGCTATGTGCAGCACGGCGCGCTTCTCGGTGATATTGATCTTGTCCCCACGAAACATAGCATCAATACGCTCTCGCAACCCTGCCGTCTCGGCCAGTTGCAGCAAGAGCCGCATGGTTTCATCGGTAACACGATTCTTGGAATAATCAAGATAGAGATCCTCAGCTTCGCAGGTGAAGCGCTCACCGCGCTTAGGGTCCTGAGCAAAGAGTGTGCGGAGATGAATATCTTTCACCTTCTGATAGTGATCCTCAAGCGCCTGCCAGGCAGGACGCTGGGTCAGTGGTGTTACACTCACGGACATAATCTTCTATTCTCCTCTTCAACGTTCTTATAACAGTATATTGCCCCAACGCGCCATGCGGGCAGTCTTACCACCTGGAAGCATTTGTATTCTCATCAGGTTCGGGATTCTGCCAGCCCCCATCACGAGCTGCAACGCGCTCGGCCTCGGAGGGTCCCCATGTGCCAGGATCATACTCAAAGATTGGTGTTACGTCGCCAAGGATTGGATCAACAACGCTCCAAGCCGACTCTACAGCATCCTCGCGCACAAAGAGCGTAGCATCGCCACACATTGCATCGCCAAGCAGGCGCTCATAGGGCTCCATCTCATCTCCAGAATGCTGCCGGGCAACAAGTTCTACTTCCTCACCCTTCATGTTCTCCCCAGGCAGTTTGGCACGTGCGCCAACAGAGATGAGCACATCAGGGCTCAGACGAAAGTGGAAATAGTTTGCATGGGGCGGTTCAATATCTCCAAACACATCTTGAGGCGGCCGTTTCAGTTCTACCAGGATATCAGTCGCAGTTGTTGGCAAGCACTTGCCAGCCCGAATAAAGAAAGGTACATCGGCCCAGCGCCAGGTATCCAGGTAAAGCTTCAAGGCGGCAAAGGTTTCTACCTGAGAGTCAGGGGCCACACCTTTTTCCTGGCGATAGCCGCGATACTGGCCACGCACGACATTGGCTGGATCAATAGGCCGCATTGCTCTAAAGACGCCAGTCTTAGCCTCGCGTAGGGCCTCGAAGTTGCTTCCATACGGAGCTTCCATAGCCAGCAAGGCGACAATCTGGAGCATATGGTTCTGCACAACGTCACGAATCGCGCCGGCTTCTTCATAGAACTTACCACGGTCAGCTACGCCAAACTTCTCGGCCATTGTGATCTGAACACTTTCAACATAGTTACGATTCCAGACAGGCTCTAAAAAGGAATTGGCAAAACGGAAGTAGAGAAGATTTTGGACAGGCTCCTTGCCCAGATAATGATCTATGCGATAAATGGCGGGTTCAGGGAAGACCTTATGCAAGGTCGCATTCAGCTCCTGAGCTGAAGCCAGATCTCGTCCAAACGGCTTTTCGATGACCACGCGGGCATTATCAGCACAGCCAGACTTCCCTAAACCCTCAACAACGGTGCCAAACAGGCTGGGGGGAATCGCCAGGTAATATAAAGGGCGCGAGGCTGTACCCAGGGCCTGGCGTAGCCGTGCATAGGTATCATCGCTCGTGTAGTCGCCCGAGACATACTGCACCAACGAGCACAACTTCTCAAAAGCAGCTTGATCTACACCTCCACCATGCTGCTCAAGGCTATCGTGGATATGTGCGCGCAGCTGCTCTATCTTCCAGGGCCTGCCCGCAACGCCAATAACTGGAACATTCAGATGATTATGCTTGATCATCGCTTGCAAGGCCGGAAAAATTTTCTTGTATGCGAGATCTCCTGTTATGCCAAAGAAAACAAGGGCATCCGAGTGAGAATCCGTCATAACAAATCCTTTCTGCAGACCCGTTCCCGGGATGGGAGGAAAGCAAGGCACGCTCCAACGGAGCGAACCCCAGGGGGCCGCTTTTGATGAGAGCGGCCAACTCCATCGCGTGTGCGGGCACGCTGCGATCTAGCAGGTAATATGCGCCTCAATCGGCATAGCAGCAACTTCTTTCTCTCACGCCCGGCTCAATCTCATGGCCACCGTTCTAGCTAGAATTGTAGAGCCATAAGCCGATCGCTACATCTTTGCCAGCATGATGAGAAACACTTGCAGCTATCGCAAATTCCTTAGAGAGTGCTCTCCCTGACCAGGCGCGGCCAGGGAGCACCGGCAATAAGTGACCTCCAGCAGAGGAGATTTATTGTTAGCAAGCACTCCCTGTTTATAAGCTAGCTCTCTTTCTCTAAGTGACCACCGAACTCATAGCGCATGGCAGACAACACCTTATTGGCAAAGTCCGCTTCGCCACGCGAGCTAAAGCGCGCAAAGAGCGCGGCACTCAAGACAGGAGCTGGCACCGACTCATCAATCGCGGCAGCTACAGTCCAGCGACCCTCGCCCGAATCAGATACGCGACCAGCAAACTTTTCGAGCTGAGGGTTTTGCAGCAAGGCACTGGCAGTCAGATCGAGCAGCCATGAACCAATGACGCTACCACGCCGCCAGAGCTCTGAGACATCGGCGAGGTTAAAATCATAGTGATAATACTCTGGATTCTGCAGCGGTGCCGTCTCTGCATCGATGGTCTGCTGATCTTTACCTATGTTGGCATGATGCAGAATATTTAAGCCTTCCGCATAGGCGGCCATGACGCCGTACTCAATGCCGTTATGCACCATTTTCACAAAGTGACCCGCGCCATTTGGTCCACAATGCAGATATCCCTTTTCAGCCGTGCCGCCAACTTTCTCGCGACCGGGGGTACGCACTGCCGCATCCACGCCAGGAGCCAGGGTTGAAAAGATCGGATCAAGGCGCTTTACCGCTTCATCATCTCCACCAATCATAAGACAATAGCCACGATCGAGGCCCCAAACACCACCGCTTGTGCCGGTATCTACATAATGGATGTTGTGCTTCTTCAGCCATTCTGCTCTGCGGATGTCATCGCGGTAATAAGAATTGCCACCATCAATGACTATATCATCAGGAGATAGATGAGGCAGC
This sequence comes from Ktedonosporobacter rubrisoli, assembly GCF_004208415.1. Classification (GTDB taxonomy): domain Bacteria; phylum Chloroflexota; class Ktedonobacteria; order Ktedonobacterales; family Ktedonobacteraceae; genus Ktedonosporobacter; species Ktedonosporobacter rubrisoli. Next base: position 4,232,368 of record NZ_CP035758.1, read on the forward strand.
AATTGCTCTATGGTTTCATCAACCGAGGCAGCCGGCACCATCAGCCAGACAACGCGTGGCGTCTCTAGCTGCTTGACAAGATCTTCCAATGAGGATGCTCCGGAAGAAATAGAACCCTCATCTATACGTTTCTGCACAGTTGCAGCTGTACGAGCATAACCTACGCAGGTATGACCTGCGCGCAAGAGCCGTTTCGCCATGTTGGCGCCCATACGGCCAAGACCTACTAAACCGAGTTGCATAACTTATTCCCTTTCTCTTCATTTCTATCCACTCTGCCTGAGACCTGGCAAGTGTCCCCTGGAAGTGTATAATCTATCAGCTGGATGTAGCAAACACATGTTTGTGTACGAAACCAAAGTACTGCTCTGTACCTCTTGATTAGTTACTTAAACACATTTAAGGCTCCTATCTCATACACGCAAAATTCCACCCATCAGTCACAGATTCTTGTTACTTCTTTGTAATACCCTCCACATAGGCAATTTACAGCATCTTTCTGACCAGCCTTCGCTCCCTGAAGACGACCCTATCTGCTAGATCTCCCTCCCAGCAGGTCATATCATAACATATGGCAACATTTACCAGGAAATAGGCCTATAGCTTGCTTTTTCCCCTTTGCTCATGCATAATGAATGCAAATGTAGGCAAGGGCAACTTAGGCAAGCCACAGTTGGAAAACTTCAGGATAGGATAGAGATATGGAGTTAATGGAGGAGCCAGAAACCGCCATCGTGCATGGCTGCCCCTCTCAGGAAAATGCTACGGGCTCGTCTAGCGAGGCTTTTCGCACTTCGAAAGAACGAGCTCTTTAGCAAGTTTACGCTCAACATACTCTCTAAGGTCCTGAACCAAGATATATTCTACAGCAAAAACCTACAAGAAGGCTAAATATTTACTACATGTACCTATCAAAACACTTTATTGGGAGCTAATCACTACTTTTCGTTAGTGTTGAGCATGCAAACAGCAGACTTATTCGCACAACTGGCATATTTCTGGGCCGCCCAACCCCGTAAGCACACACATATCGCAGGTCCCAGGTGGACATATTTCAGTAGCGGTCAGAGCCCTCAAGCGCTGCTCCATTTACCGAGGGTACACGCTAATGGAGAGGTAGCTTTCCAACCTATTTTACGCTTAGAAACCATCTTCCGACCTGGGTAACCCGGTTTGAAGATTTCTTCTTTGTTACCAGGCAGTTTCTGCAGGAGCAACCATGAGCAGGCCATCAACGCCTTTTATACGAGGTTTTGCATATAGTTTACTTGCGACCTTCGCGCTGGATCGTGTTTTAAAGCTAGCAGCGATCACACATTTTTTTCACAGTGACACACCTCAACCTTCCAGAATATGGCCCACAGTCACACTACTGCAGCCAATCACACGCGGGGCCAGCGGTCTGGCCAACAACCTACGCTCACGAACCCAGCTTGATTATCCCGGACACCTTGAACATCTCTTTATCTGCGATGTCCATGATGAGGTCTCGCAAAAGGCCTGCACTTCTCTCATGGCCGAATTGCCTGATCTTGATGCGCAACTTCTTCTGGTAGATGCTATCCAGGGGCCAATCGCCGCCAAGACAGAAAAGCTACTGGCCGCTCTACCCAGGGCCCGGGGCGAAATTCTTTGGTTCGTTGATGACGATATCGCCTTGCGTCCTGATGCGCTGCGGATAATGATTCCTTACCTCTTTCAGCCACAGGTAGGGGCAGTCTTTGGCCTGGCCTGCTATACCAATTGGCAAACCCTCTGGTCTAGCCTGATGAGCATCTTCGTCAATGCCAACGCGCTCTTGAGCTACATCCCTCTCACCTATCTCGCTGATCCCTTCACAATCACCGGGCATTGCTTTGCCTTGCGGCGCGAGATTTTTCAGCGGGCGGGCGGTTTAACAGCGATGGAAGAGCGCATAGACGACGATCACGAGTTGGCCCGTCGCGTACGCCATCTGGGCCTGCGCTGTGTGCAAACGCCTATGATCTACGATGTTAATAACGAGCTGTCTTCCCGTACGGCCTACACAAAGCAGATGAAGCGCTGGTTTATCTTTCCGCGCCAGGCCATGGCACCGTATCTGACTTTACGGGAGCAAGGCGTCACCCTCCTTGGCAGCATCACGCAGCTCATCCCTGCCTTGCTGGCTCTCCTTGCCCTTTTCACCTGGAAGCGCCCTGCCTTCCAGGCCCTGATTACCAGCCTTGGCCTCTTTGGCGCAATCTATGCCCTTGGAGAAATATGCTACTTACAGCGTCGTACGCCAGCAAGCCGCTGGCCCCTCTTGCCTATCGTTGCCTTGCTTGCTCCCCTGCAGGTGCTTTGGTCTCTTGCAGCAAGCCCGGAGATAGAGTGGCGCGGGCAACGCTGGCGTATTCTGCGTGGCGGTAAAATGGAGGTTCTTTCATGAAGCGATTCCTGCAAGCTATCGGTTTGCTCATGTTAGCGGAGCGCATATGGAAATATAGCATGGTAACGCGCTTCTTCCGGCGCTCTGCACCCAGCTCCACTGCCTCACCCACATTAGTAAGTATTATTCAGCCTGTCTTAAGCGGCGATCCTACTATGGCGTCCTGCCTTGAGCGCAGCCTGCAGCTTAAGAGCAGCTATCTTCTGGAATATATCTGGCTCACCGATCGCGATGATGCGGCTGGGCAGGACATTTGTCAGAACTTGATGGCTCGCTATCCCAATCGCCCGGTACAGATGATCTCTTTACCGCCTCCCGTCGAGGGACAAAATCCCAAAACAGTCAAGCTGATCGCTGGGGCAAAAGTAGCCCGGGGCGAGATTCTCTGCGTTCTTGACGATGATACAATGCTGCCTGATCATGGGCTGGAGCTTTGTTTGCCCTATCTGGCTAAGCCAGGAGTTGGCCTGGCCTTTGGCTTACCCTATTATGTGAATTACTCGAATATGTGGTCGAGCATGGTTTCTGCCTTTGTGAACAGCAATAGCTTGCTCACCTACATTCCTTACACAATTTTGACCCAACCATTTACCGTTAATGGCATGTTTTACGCCATACGTCGCCAGGTTCTGACTGAAGTCGGTGGATTTGAGGCGATAGAGCATATGTTTGCCGACGATTTTGCTATTGCTCAACTTATGCGCTCGCACGGCTATCGGCTCGCCCAGTCCCCACTCTGCCATGGCATCAGTACTCAGGTTAAAGGGCCACGCCACTATCTTAGCTTGATTCAGCGCTGGTTTGTCCTGCCCCGCGAATCGCTCCTACGTCACGTGAGTAGGCGTGAGCGCTTGATTACCTATGCGCTGGGCCTGCTTCCCGCTCTCTACCCATTGCTCCTTATCATTACCCTCCTGTTGCGCCCCTCAAAAGCAAAGCTTGGCTATACACTGCTCTATTTTGGTGGCAATTTTGCGATATTCGCCTACTTCAACAAACGCTACTTGCAGAAGGCCACTCCCTGGCGCAAAGCCTGGTGGGTTCCTGTTATGCAGATCATTTTTCCTCTTCAGTTGCTTGTGGCCCTGTTCTCGCCTCAGCGCATCAACTGGCGAGGCAATATCGTACAGGTAGAACGGGGAGGCAATTTTCATTACGTGAGCAGGCGCGGAAAAGAGCAGGCGGCAAGCTATTGAAGGCGCCGGACGCGCCTCAGCTTCTTTCCAGGCAGCGCAGGCGGCAAGCCAGGCTCAATCTCTACATCTGCCGAGCGGCACGCATACTGAGCAATGGTGGCGGCAACGCTTGCTCTGACCAATTGCGCCACACGCTCAAACGAGGCCCCTGGTTCTGTCTGCAAATAGATATGCAATTGTCCGTTGCGCTCCTGCACTACTTGATAGTCTGTTATATCTGGGCTGGCGAGCAGGATCATGCGCCGGATTGTGTCGGGGAAAAAGGGCCGAAGCTCTCCTGTGAGAGTCTCAAAATAGCAAATATCGTCGCTGCGCCCTTCTATGGCTCGAATCACGCGAAAACCCGAGCCGCAAACACATGGCGCAGGATCAAGCTCCAGCAGATCATTGAGACGATAGCGAATAATTGGCTGCGTCTTACGCCAGAGATCGGTAATGATGGGTTGCACCAGCCTGTCTTCGCTGCCTTCAAGCGCTTCAAACTGCAGCATCACGATGTCTTCCTGAATATGGAGCGCTCCCCGCTGACAGCTCACGGCCAGCAGGCCCTCAGTGCATTGATAGATCTGCTGAACCCGAACAGAAAAAATAGTCTCGATAGCCTGCCGCGCGTGATCCTCTAACACTTCGGCAACCGAGATCAGCCGCTCAGGCATAATGCGAAGCTTATCTTTGCTGCGCTCACTTGCTAACATGCTTAGCAGCGATGGCGGCCCAACAACAATATGGGGCTGAAAAGCATTGAGCCTGGCAACTGCCTCTTCTAGCGGGAACATGAGATCGAAGTAGCGAAACTGGATGAACGTTCCGCCGACTTGCTCATACAGGTTGCTGTTCGAGCGCAGAAAAAAGGCTACGTGCAAATGGTGCGGCCGCCAGCCATGCAGTACGCGTGCCAGAATCGTGCCCGCCCAGCCCGCCTGCTCTGCAGGGCTGACCAGAAACAGGCCGCGATGCCCCGATGTGCCAGAAGATAATCCCACGGTGAGGTCATTGAGCAAAGGGGCGAAATCGCGGCTTTGTTCGGCGCGTAAAGCTACCTCCATCGCCACATCGCGTTTGATCCCACGCGTGGTAAATGTATCAAAGTGTGCCATCATCAAGCGCTTATCTACGGTTGGTAAAGTCCGCCAGGAGCCGGGATCATGGTTTGCCCAGTGGTTACGATAAAAGGGCGAGTGCTGTAGGGCATAGGCTACGATCTGTTGCGCCCTGCGTTCCTGATAGCGCTCCAAGGCAGGACCGCGCAGATGCTGCCAGTTCCACCGCGCGCTGAGGAAATGTCGAGCCATAAGGGGAAGGTCAGTTATCTTCATAGGACAATTCCACTTCCTGTCTAAAGGCTTCGGGGCAATGGCTGGGAATGATGACAACATCGGTCTGAGCCTGGGCGAAATCATGCAGATGCTGAATAGTATTGCGAATGGCCCGGGGATCGTCTACAAAAAAGTTAGTAAGGCGCGATGGTGGTCGGCATTCATAAATCGAGCGCCGCAGCCAGCAACTATCGGCGGCAAATAAGAGCTGACCGCGCTGTGTCTGCGCCAGCAGACCAAGTTGGCCACGAGCATGGCCCGGCAACGAGACCAGGCGGAGCGATCCGTCGCAAAAAAGATCATACGTTGGACCAAGCGAAGCCAGGTTGGGACCGTTAAACTCTGGTAAAAGCGTAGCGCGTTCCGCAAAGTCTGTGGGCAAGAGAGCCGGGATAAAGGCCCGCCTTAGCGCATTTATTCCCCGGCGCGTAGCCACATCGGCGTAAGCGTTCCCGGAGGCAATTAGCTCGGCCTGGGGAAAATCGCGCAGGCCAGCCAGGTGGTCGGCATGAAAATGCGAGATAATGATGCGTCGGATATCGCTTGGCTTAAGTTGCCAACGGGCCAGCTGGGCCGCCACGCTGAGCCGGGGTTGGATATATAAGGGAGTTGCGCGACGATAGAGCGAAAAAGGAAGTGTCTGCGTTGCTTCGAGCATTCGCGGGGCATAGCCAGTATCCCACAGCATCCAGCCGTGTTCCTGATGCTTTAACAAGGCGACAAGAGAGTGGCAAGCGACCTTACGCCTCTGCCCTCCCTGAATCATATGATGCTCCCAGGCCAGGCAATACCCGGTATCCAGGATATGACACTCTAACGTTACCTGACTCATATCTCAGCTCGCAATTTCTCAAGCGTCAGCTCAATACCCTCGGCAACCGAGACCCCTGGAATATAGCCAAGATCGCGCTGGGCCGCACTAATATCATATGTCTGTGTCCTGGCCAGAATCGAGGCCGAGTAGCGGGTCAGCAGCGGCTCACTGCCGCTTATAGCTGCTCTGGCTTCCATAAGTGTAGCGGCCGCCAGGGCTACGGAAAGAGGCACACGTCTCAGTTTTGTAGGCAAGCCAAGCTGTCCCAACACATATCCAATTACCTCCCACAAGGAAACATGTTCTCCATTCGTGATCGTATAGGTCTTCCCTACGGCAGCGTTGGCTTCCAGAGCCAGTAGCAGGGCCTTGACGACATTCTCCACATAGGTGAGATCAACGAGATTATGTCCATTGCCAATCTGGGGCAAACGCCTGAGCCTGGCGGCCGCAATCAATTGTGGCAGAAGTACACGATCGCCCGGCCCAAATATCGCCTTGGGCCGCACAACTACAGTTTGCAGGCTTGCTGGTGCTCCCTTCACCAGATCTTCCCCCAACTTTTTGGTCAACGAATAGACAGATGTGAAACGGCGTGGATAGGGAACCTGTTCCGTAGCATTAAATTGATCCCGTCCGTCATAGACCACACTTGGCGAAGATACATATATCAAACGCTGCACACCATGTTCAAGGCAGCCCGCGACCACCGCGCGTGTACCTTCCACGTTGGTAGCAAAAAAGTCAGATCGCTTGCCCCAGGCGGCCGAGAGCGCCCCAACATGATACACGGCATCCATCCCCTTACAAATAGCACATACAGTCGGCGCATCTCGTAAATCTGCCTCACAAGGAATTGCCCCAGCGGCAATCAGCACTTCTACAGGCGCAAAATGGCGGCCAGAAAGATAGACTTGATGACCACGTGTTAGCAATGCTCGCGCTAGATGCTGCCCCAGAAAGCCTGTAGCGCCAGTCACAAGAATTCTCATTGGTATCTCTAACTGCTAGAATGTAAGCGCCAGCGCTCCCAAGGTCAGGCCAGCGCCAGTACCGACGAAAAGGACGCGATCTCCCCGCACAATCTGGCCGCACCCAACGGCTTCTGCAAAAGCAAGGGGCAGTGAGGCCGCTACACAATTGCCGCGCAAAGCTAGATTGAAGATAACCTGCTCGCCTGTAAAGCCCAGGCGCTTTGTCAATACGTCAAGAGCATGACGGCTTGCCTGGTGCGGAACAACGATATCAATCTGGCTCTGTGTCCAGGTAAACCCTGAAAAAAAGCGCTCAAGAAAAGGTCCGATAAGCCGGGCGCCTTGCTTGAAAATGGCTGGGCCATTCATATAGAACAGGTTCATTTCGGGAGTTGTGGCGGGATCATTGGGATGATGCCGTGAACCACCACCTCGAATAGCTGTAAGATCGGCGCCTTCGCTATAGGTCTCAAATAGGGCATGCCAGAGCACGCTCTGCTCATCTGGCTGACTGCGCGTAATAATCGCCGCGGCAGCGGCGTCGCCAAACAATACAGCGCTCTCCCGCTCTTGAGGATTTAAAGAGTTCGATACTAGCTCACTACTGCAGAGCAAGACGGTCCGATAGGTGCCAGCGGCAACAAGATGAGCCATTGTATGCAATGCTACCAGGAAGCTCATGCAGGTCGCATTAAAATCAAAACAGGCACTGGCTCCTTGCGGAGCGTTGAGTTCTCTTTGCAGCAATGCCGCTGTACAGGGGATTGCCTGTTGGGGAGCAGTTGAGGCCATAACAATTGCATCAAGGTCTTCGATGCTCAGGCCAGCATGCTCAAGCGCCATCCGCGCGGCCGCAGCGCCCATACTCACTGTTGTTTCATCGGTTACATAGCGTCTCTCCCGCACACCTGTGACGCGCTCAATCCAGCCGGCGGGGATGCCAAGGCGCGCTTCGAGATCGACATTGGTGACTCGCTGGGATGGCAAATACCATCCTAGACCCGCAATTTTTACTGGAAGCATAGATTTTCCTGCTCTACTTGTTGAGTTACCCACATTGCAGATCAGAATATATGCTCCAATAACTTATTGTCAACCCCAGGATATCCTTCTCATTCTTTCAGAACACTGCGAAAGTATGTAAAAATTTGCGCTATTCCTCCCGATCCATTACCCTGGTTGATGCTATACAAGGACCTTCAATCGACTTTTGTCACACATCCCACAATTCAGCGTCTCTCTTACAAAAGGTTTTTACGCTCTGTGACTCTGGCTTGACGAACTCTATTGCAGTTCGCCACGCCAAAAAAAACACATATAAAGGGATTCTTATATGCAAGAAGAGGATGGATCTTTTACTGAGGATTACAGTAAGATCTTCAGTCGCTTTAGCCCTGTCATTTTTTCCTATCTACTCCTGCATGCATCCTCGCGTGAAGAGGCCGAAGACCTGACAATTGAGGTCTTTACCTCAGCACTAGAACATGAAGCTCTACTTACCTGGAGCGAGCCCAGACAGTTAGCCTGGCTCAAGCGCGTTGCCTATACCAGGCTGGTGGACACCTATCGGCGCAGCAAGCGTCGTCCAACTATAGCGCTAGATCAGATGGCTCCTACCGTCCTCACTGAGCATGATCCGGAGTCTCTAGCGCTACTTAGTGAAGATTATGCTCAACTCCGCAGCTATATTCAACAACTAACCTTGGATCAGCAACAACTGCTACGTCTGCGCTACGGCAACGAGCTACATACTGCAGAAATAGCTACAATGCTCAACAAGAGCGATCAGTCCATACGCCAGATGCTCTCGCGTACTATCAATTTGCTCAGGACTATGTACAATACTCACCCCGCTAGAAAAGGAGGGAATATATGAAATTCAACCCTCTGCCAGAGGAAGATGATTCCTCCCAGCTCATCGATCAATTAAAGGAGATTTATAAAATGAAAGCCGAGGATAGAGAATCATTGGCACGCATCGAGGCTCAAGTCGCAGCTCATATCAAAAGCCGCCAGAGGGAGAATATACATTTGTCTCAACAGCTCTCCTACGATCAGCAGGTTTCCAACCTTGAGCAAGTTTCACACCGCGGGCATTCGGAGCGGATAGATCGTCTGGGAGAGAAGGGGGAACGTCATCAAGTACGTCCAAAAACAATCTGGCTACAGCGCTTGAACTTGAGTGTTGCTATTATCGTTGTTATACTGATTAGCGGTAGTGCCGTTGCTATCTTTAGCCTGATGCAGCACAGAAACACCGCCAATCCTCCCGCTGCTGTCTCGACTACTCATACGGCTTCTATGCCCCAAACTACAGAAAAAATTCGGCAACCTATCTACCTCACATCAGGACTCAGGTTAGCGATGATCTCTGACGAGGTAAGCTGGGTAGTTGGTTCAGAAGCGCACGCAAATAATTGGAGCGAACTCGTACGCACAACTGACGGTGGCAAAACATGGAAGCAGGTGAAGATACCGGAAGGCTCTTCAGCTCTTGGCTATACAGTCGTCATCGACGAGGTGACTGCGCTTGTACCTGTGGGCGATATTCTTTCAAATAAATACTTGATTACCTTCGATGGGGGAACAAGCTGGCAACATTTCGATTTGCCAGTCGCAAAGCCGGGCCTTGAAAAAGACGCAGAGCCTAATCTCATCACATTCCTTGATCACTCTCAAGCATGGATAATCGAGCCAGGAGGGGCCGGCTCAGCCGAACAAAAAGTCCTCTTTCATACTACCGATGCTGGCAAGAGCTGGCAAAAGGTAGCAAACCTGTCTATGAATGGCAGCATTTTCGGCTTTGTCTTCACCGATCCACAGGCAGGCTGGCTCATAGCAGAAGGCTATGGTAATGGCAGTGCGCTCTATGCTACCCACGATGGAGGCAAGACCTGGCAGCAGCAAGCTCTTCCTGCACCTCCAACAGGCAGCAAAACCCCGAATATGTTACGCAACCTGACCTTCACCAGTAATCGCACAGGTTACGTCTTCTTTATAGCAGGGCAAGATACTGCATCAAATGTCTATCTATACATGACACAAGATGGAGGGCGCTCCTGGCAGATACGAGGTAAAGCATTGCCATTTGATAGTGGCTTTAGCAAAGTGCTGGACCCTTCTCACATATCAGCAAGTTCTCTTGACACCAAAACGCAGCTATTCGGTGCAGCGTTGCTCACCCTCAGCAATAATCAATGGACAAAAAAGATTCTCAAGTCTGAGGTCGAGGATTTTGCTTTTGTTTCGGCCCAGGTGGGCTTCGCTCTCACTAAGCCACAAAATCAGCCCCTGGACTGGTATAAGACTAGCGATGGCGGCAAGACATGGGTAAAGGTAGGAACATTACCATAATGAAGCTCTGATTCCTCTCAAAGTGGACATGCTAAAACCATCTGGGCATATGAAATCTATGCCTCATGCTTGTATGACATATCCCGTCAGGCCTTGCTTTTTAGTCCCACATTGGAGCAAGGCCTGAGTTGTGAAGATAGGGATCAACCAATTATTTTTTCAATCTGTGCATTGAGCAAGCCATTAAGATCTTCAGGAGATGATGGGTAAGGAGTGCCGGCATTCTCTAAACCGCGCACACTCTGGAGCAAAAACGTGGGGTGAACAGCCTGGGGTCCGCCATTCTTTTCAAGATGCTCCTGCAATCGATCAAAGAAAGCCGCCCAGTTGTGTTCAGGCGTAGCATTCCATAGTTCTTGAGAGAGTTGCGTAGGGACATATTGCATCTTTCAGTTTGCCTCCTTCGATAGAAGATTTTTCTCACCTTAACTTGATACACAGGAGAATACGCTAAGCACTCACAAAAAGTGACTTCTGTCCCCAAAGCGACCAAACTACCCACTTCTCAAGGTTATCTTGACTCCGCATATCGCAGGTTCCCAGGGCCTGGAATGTAGACGCACGGGAAGCCTGATGGTAGAAGAACTGCGACGCTATGTTGCTGGCCAGCCATTGCAAGAGGAGATCACGCGAGAACAGGTTTAGCGAATGGCAAAACCTTAAGAAAACGGGAAATGGAGGAAAACGCTCTTTCCTCCATTTCCCATGCCTGCTATTGTTTCTGCCGCACGGTCACAATATCGTTGCGAGCCGCCCACATCGCCAGATCCTGGCGCTGAATTGCCGCCGCCATCAAATCAGGGAATAGGTCAGGAGTACAGGCAAAAGAGGGAATACCCATCCGGGCAAGCGCAGCCGCTATACTTTGATCAAACGAAGGCGTCCCCTTATCGCTAAGTGCTAGCAAGCATACGACTAACACACCGCTGCTGACCAGTTCGGCAGCACGACGCAACATCTCTTGCCGATTGCCACCCTCGTACAGATCGGTTATCATGACCAGGATCGTTTGAGCGGGGCGGCTGATAATTTGCTGACAATAAGCCAGGGCCCGATTAATATCTGTTCCGCCTCCAAGCTGGGTTCCAAAGAGTAAATCTACAGGGTCCTGCAACTCAGCAGTGAGATCAACAACGGCGGTATCAAAGACGACCATCTGCGTACTGATGGCACGCATAGAAGCCAGCACCGCCCCAAAGATGCCAGAGTAGACGACAGAGGCTGCCATGGAGCCGCTCTGATCAACGCAAAGTACAATATCGCGCAAGGAAGAACGTTTGCGCCCATAGCCAACCAGGCGCTCAGCGATAACAGAGCGATATTCGGGCAGGTAATTCTTCAGATTAAGGCGAATCGTACGGTCCCAATCTATTTCGTTAGCTTTAGGACGATACGTCCGGGCCGCCCGATTCAGGCTGCCGCGCACAGCCTGGAGCAACGGATTAGCTAGTTTGCGCTCCAGCTCGTCAACGACCTTACGCACAACCTGTCGCGCCGTATCCTTTGTCGCCGCCGGAATCACTCGATTCAGCGAAAGGAGGGTCGCAACCAGGTGCACATCAGCCTCAACATTTTCTAGCATTTCAGGCTGCAAAAGCATCTGCTTAAGATTAAGGCGCTGCAAGGCATCCTGCTGCATAATCTTCACAGCCGAAGAGGGAAAGTAGGTGCGAATATCTCCCAACCAGCGCGCCACCTTCGGCGACGAGCCCTGCAGCCCGGCAGAACGTTCCTCGTCATAGAGCATCTCTAGCGCGCTATCCATCACCATATCCTGCCCTTCCAACACATCGCCATCTCCCGTTCCCGTCCCGCATAAAGCCGTGCCAGCATCCTTTCCTAAGACCAATCGCCAGCGACGTAAACGCTCGGTATCATCAATGGCCATCGATACTCACCCCCATAATCTGTGCCAGTATAGGCAACACAAGCTCAGCGCGCTCCTGATTGACCTGCATTTGCTCTTTCCCCATCCCTATCTGCTTATTAGCAGAGTCGGTATAGAGCTGCTTGACCTTCTCCCCCATCTGTCGGCGCTCCGGGGCCGAGAAATCCGCGAACGCGCGCCGCAGGATCGGCAACAACAGGCTAAATGTATCGGCTGGCAATTCGCATAGCCAGTGATCCAGAGCCCGCCACAGCTCATCCTGATGGATTACCAGCAAACCGGAGCCGTGGAGCAAACCCTCGATCCAGGATGCAGCCTGCATCCCTTCAACGGCTGGAGAGAGCGCAAGCCTTGTAAAGCGCTGCAGTTCCTCTTCATCCAGCACTCTCATCTCCAGGAGCAAACGACAACAGCGCCCACGTATCAATCCATGAATTCCCTCACGCTGCATAAGAGAGCGCAACAGCGCCTGCCACTCTTCGCGCTGCCCATCTCTATTAAGGAGAGAAACACTTCCATGCACTTTATCAATGCAAGCAAACATCTTGCGAGCCGCATCATCATCGAGAGAACTACAGGCCCCAGGCAAGCTGATAACCACACGTTCAAACAAACCATCGATGATCGGCACAATGTGCTCAGCGCGGGTCTGGCGCACATCGCTATAGCGCGCAACGCGTGCCAGAGGAGGCATGGCCTCCATCAAATGCTGCACATCAGACGATGCGGCAGAGCAGCGCTGGATATTCTCTAATAGCTTATCAACAGCTCCCGGCAATTCAGCCAGAATAGCCAGATCCAGTAGCTCGGTTAATTGGGGCAACTCTTGAGCAGCCTCGGCCTCATGACTTACATAGGCTGTCGCCGCGCTCTCAATAGTATTGCCCCATATATTCGCCTCAATCAACGTGACAATAAACTCGACCCGCCACTGCAACTGCCAGTGCTCATGGAACGTCCCCATCTTCCCGCGCACGGCCTGAGGTTTTCCCCACTCAATATTGAGCAAGCGCAAACGATGCAAGAGCTGACTGCGAGCTCGATCAAGCTCTTTGCGCAAATCGAGGTCAAGCTCAGTTTTTTCTACTGTCGGCTTGAGGCGCAAGGCACGCTGCCGGGCTTCCAGATCGTACTGTAGAGGAACCACTGTTGCCTCAGTTGGCACCTGACCCAGCTTCTCGTTAATCTCAAGTTTCTCGCGGATCAAGCTCATGGGAGCGGCATCGCCATGGCACAGCACGGTTTTTATAGCTTCGTGGAGTTCGGCCAGGCCAGCCATCGGTAGATTGCGCAAAGCTGCCAGCGCTTCACCCAGGCGCACAGCCTCAATCACACTGGCCGATGAGACATCCAGGTCTTGCCCACGCAACAGGCCAGCAGCATTAGCGATCCAACGTACCACAGAGCCGTCAGGAAAGGCCCAAAGATGCTCATACCAGCCCGGAGAAGTAATACCAGCGCCATAGCCGCTGCGATAAGCCAGCCGTGAATTGGTCCAGGGAATCCAGGTTGCGTTCACTGCGACACGCTTGAGCCCTTTGAGCAGAGCCGTATCGGCCTTCTCATCCTCCAGGTCCGCTAAAACGGGTGCATGCCATGCCCCACATACCACGGCAACGCGCTGGAAGCCCTCTTGCTGCGCCTCGCGAATCATTTTGCGCATATGAGCTTCGCGCAAGGCATCATCCTCATGGAGCAAGGGAAACTCAGCACGCAATGCGCTCATGGCTTCCAGGATTGCCTCAAAGAAATTTTGCGCATCTCGCCGCTGCTCAATCTGCAGCTCCCACCAGAGCTCATGGTCCTCATAGCCAGCGGCCTGAGCCAGCAGGGCAAAGGGGTCTTCACGCAGCGTCTCTTTTTGCGGCAGCGCTGGCTCGGCAGGCTCAGCAGTTACAGGCTCAGCCTCCGGCTCTTCTTTGGGTATTTCGAGCTGAGCAGCCTGCTCAGAAAGCCGGGCCAGTTGAATCTCCTGTGGCAGATCGATAAAGCGTGCCGCAATATTTTGCTGCAGAGCATACTGTAACGCCTGCCATTCCGGCGAAAAGGTAGTAAAGGGATAGTAAACAGCCTTTTTAGGATTCTCGGCGGCAAAAATGAGCATAGCCACCGGCGGCTTCATATCGCTATGCACCAGCAAAGGCAGAATTTCTTGCGCATCGGGTGGTCCCTCGACGAGCACTATATCGGGCTGGAGCGCCTCCAGGGCAGTGCGCAAGCTGCGCGCACACCCAGGCCCATGATGGCGTATCCCAAAGACATGTATACTCACTTAAAGCACCTCGCGGCACGCTCGATACAGATCCTTCCATCCTTCTCTCTCTTTGACCACAGTCTGCAGATACTCTAGCCAGACCACGCGATCCTGCACCGGGTCTTTGATAATTGCGCCCGTCAACCCGGCCGCCATATCCCCGGCACGCAATTCGCCATCCCCATAATAGCCGGCCATCGCCAGGCCACTATTAATCACTGATATGGCCTCGGCAGTAGAAAGCGTCCCGCCGGGAGATTTGACCTTTACCTTACCATCAAGAGTTACTCCCGCACGCAGCTCACGGAAAATGGTGACCACGCGACGAATTTCTTCAAGCGCTGGCGCCTCTGCAGGCAGCTCTAAGGCCTTGCCCAGACTGCTGACACGTTGATTCACTATCTCTACTTCTTCATCCAGGCTATCGGGCAAGGGTAAAACGACAGTATTAAAGCGCCGCATTAAGGCGCTGGAAAGCTCATTTACACCTTTGTCGCGGTTATTGGCCGTGGCAATCACATTGAAGCCTTTGTGCGCCTGCACTTCCATGTTTAGCTCGGGTACGGGCAAGGTCTTTTCGGATAAAATGGTAATCAAGGTATCCTGAACTTCGCTCGGGATACGCGTCAGTTCCTCGATACGGGCAATCTTGCCCTCTTTCATCGCCACCATCATCGGGCTGACTACCAGAGCTGCCGGGGATGGCCCCTCCACAAGCAAACGTGCATAATTCCAGCCGTAGCGAATGGCATTTTCGTCAGTACCTGCAGTACCCTGGACCAGCAGCGTCGAATCGCCCATTACTGCGGCTGCCAGATGCTCACTTACCCAGGACTTGGCGGTTCCCGGAAGACCATAGAGGAGCAATGCACGATCGGTGGCCAGCGTGGCTACGGCGATCTCGATGAGGCGTGGATTGCCAATATATTTAGGGCTCACAACGAAGCCGCTCTTCAGTTTGCCACCCATCAGGTACGTACGCACGGCCCAGGGAGAAAGTTGCCAGTTGGGCGGTCGCTGGCGTTTATCTTCCTTAGCCAGCTCGGCAAGCTCCTCGGCATATTGCACTTCGGCATGCTGGCGCAGCACTGACTGCATTGCAGCTGACGTATCCCCATTTGCGTTTGATTCTGAAGTAGCTTGTGTTCCGTTTGTACCTGTCATTAGCCAATCTCCTCTATAATCTGTTTACGTAATCTGAGTATCTCAACATATGAATTGAATTTTTCCTGCCATTGCCTCAATGACGAAGATTCTTTGGAAATATCATCTCGCTCAGTGAGCTGTTGTACAACTTGCCAGGCATGCTCTAGCTCTGCAACGGGCACTCCTGTAATCAGGGCATCTAGCACGGCAAGCAAGGGCCAATAATACCAGTTACTCGTTTTTAGGGCTTGCTCGCTAGCCTGCTGAAGAGCGAGCAAAAAGGCTCTTGCGCATTCCTCGCTCCAGGGCTGAGGTAGTAGCTTGGCAGCCCTTACCCAGTCCTCGCTCTCCTGACATTGGGCAAGCACATAGCGCTCCGCATCTCTCTGCGGCAAGCGCAGCAGGAGCTTTGTCATTAAGTCCGGCCAGTTATTAGCGGTCCGGGGCATGATATGGGCAAGCCATTCCTCAACGTTAGTAATTGTCACACTGGCAAGCAATATGCTGGCTATCTCTTTCACCCCTGCCCTACGATCTTGGAGAGCTGTCTCCAAAAAGGCTTGATCTTCTATTGATAAACCAGCGGTCAAGGCCTGCAAGAATTCCTCTCTGGTGTTAGCATTTTCCTTGCGCCATGCCTCTTGCAGCCACTCACGACCTTTCGCAGCATCCACGCTGCGCATAAGCTCTAAGGCTTCGAGGCGCTGCTTACGTTGCCCCTCTTGCCAAATGGTTTCGGCCTGCTCGCGAAACGTTTCCTGATCTATCGACAAAACTTGAGTGGTCCAGGACCAAGCAGGATTGAGCTCGCTCAGCCAGCGCCCACGCACTCCCAGCAACGGTATCAGGGATGATCTCACCGACTGATGACGTGTGGCATACTCAAGCGCATCCGGCAAGAGCTTATAAGGCAGACGCATTCCCCGTTTCCTGAGCAAGGTCAATACTTCTGGCAAGAGCTGGCTATGCGTACCATGCAAAAAGCCATGCAGATAGCGCTCTATCTGCGCGGGACAGACCGGTAGCTGTTCGGAGGCTGCAGGTTGGAGCGCAGCGGGTCCTTTTTCAGGGACGTAGCCAGCACGCCAATAAGTAGCCAGCGCCCCTGCCGTAAGCAGGAACGAGCGCTCTACATCTTCCTGGGGAAGCTGCGCGGCCAGGCTCCCCAAAGGTGTCTCGGTAATGACCTGCGTGTTTCCCTGGCCGGTTCCCACAATTGCGGCAACAACAATAGTATCCATACAAACCGCCTCATAAAAAAATTTTGCGAGAGCTTGAATTTCTCTGCAGAGGAAATGACTATGGGGTATCAGTGATAAGCAGATGATACTGACTATCCACCAGTATGCCGAGAGGGCGCAAATTTCTGCCATCCCACTCTGCCGCCATATCAACGGGTTGGCCCCCTGAAAGTGCGAGTAAGTTCCAGTAAGTTCCGCGCCGCAAATGAAGTATATGTCCTTCCTGGTCACGAACGCCCCAGCGATCATTATGCTGATCATGGAACGGAACCACATTGCACAATACGCTCAAGAAGCGTTCCTGCCAGGGATTATGCGCCAGCATAGCCGCTACATCTTTGAGAAATACCTCTATGGTTTGCGCGCCAGGAAGGGCTTCAGTCAAGGCCTGGCTGGCTCCATTGTAATTCCCAAGCATGGCGCGCTGGGGCACGGCGCCCGGCCAGTAAATGAGTTCCATATTCTGGCATATTCCAAGAGGGTAGGTTCTGGCAAAAGTTGTCCCGGCAATCGCAAACTGTGTGAGCAAGGCTGCTCGCCTTGTCGCCTTACCATACAACCAGGTTCTTTGAGCACGCCCGCGCTCGTTTTCCTCTAGCACCTGACCCAGAAAAAGCCAGTCGTCGGTGATGCGCTCCCCACGCGTCAGTACCTCATCTTCTTTGAGGCTCCAACCGATGAGCTGACGTATTTCTTCTTGAAGGGGCGCCTCCAGCTGCTCAATACGGCGAAAGGCATGCGTGAGTAGGGCCAGTTGCCCCAGTTGGGCCAGCAACTTCTCGGGCCAGTCAGCAGAAGAGCCAGGAACAGCTGCCATATTACGGATGAGAGCAGCAACTCCAGGAGCCTGCGCATCCACCATCTGCGCTGCTTGCTTCTCCCAGAATGAGGCGGGTTGGGTTTCTATATTCCCCAGACCATTGCGAATAATATCATTGAGCCAGAGATCAAGGCGCTCAAGCCCAGAACTCACAAGTGCCTGGCGCTTTTCGGCAGTCTTAAGCTGTGCAGCAGATGGGGCTTTTTTCACCTTTTCTGCTTTTTCTGCTACTTTAGCCTCTTTACGTTTGTTGGTTTCAGCCCGCTTTGCCAGCCAGTCGGCCACCCATTGTGGAGGCTCGGCTTGCGTAATGGCTGAAGAGGCATCAGAGACCAGTAAGAGCAAGGCCAGGCTATGTTTACACGGCTGCTTACGGCTAGGGCAACTGCACTGTGCCGCGAAGGTTGCCAGATCGACGCTCACCTGATAAAGTGCGCTGCCCTGGCATTCTCCCCAGAGCGCCTGAGTATTGTAGCCAGAATTTTTCCAGTGGCGCACGTTGGCTAGCTTCTTACTGGCGGCCACAGATTTGGCATCCGGGGCCATAGCTATTACTTGTTCAGTAGTGACTTGCATCTCTACTAATTTTCCTCAACTTATACATGTTACGAATCATCTACATTACTATTCTGGATAGAGTCGGCGAAAACGGAAAAAGAATGAGCCCATCTTAGCCAGCCTAAAAACGCGCTAAGCGTTCTGCTGGAAGCAAAAAACCGGGGGATAGTAGCGGAAATAGCGGGCGGGAAAGCGCAGCTTACAAACCCTGCATTACTTTCCCCGCCTCTTCATGATTCTTGCGGCAGGATACCCACACCTTCAGGGGTGGGAGGAATGCCGCTTCTCCTTTCAATTAAATAGGCCGAGGCCCTTTGTATGAGTGTCAGGTGTCTAGCGCTCGCACTCGCATGCACTTTGGTCCCATCAAGTTTTCTCAGGTCAAAGTAACCTGTACTCCTTCGCCCAAAGACAAAGCAGCTTTTCCCCTGATAGCGCACGCAGTCGAAGAGGCGAAAACCTCGCACGTATTTGGGAGCGGTATTTCTTTGCCGCAGGCCACCTTTCCTGATTGTCGCTTTGTGGAGTTGCCTGTTATTTCGTCGCACGAATTTGAGCAGGAAATGTGCCCCATCTGCTTGAGCCTGGGGATGTCCACTGATGCAGCGAGCATCGATCATGTGCGACTTCTCTAAGCCCGCCCCAATTCTTGTGTGCTGTTGAACTAAGCGCAAGAGTCACCTCCTGCGCTCGTCTGCAAAACCGTGCTTGAGATTTTCACCTCACACGGCTCCTCAAGGATATAGCCTTTGTCAGAGGTACCGTTGACACGTTTTGCGTGTCGGTCATCATGGCAATGTCGATGAAGGGCAAATTTGTTACTCAATTCTTCCCCGCCTCCTTCACTTTTCGGGGTGATGTGATCTACTTCTATAATGTCCCCATCTTTAAAGAGCAGTTCGCACCAACGACATTTGCCGCCTTGTTTCTGTAACAATTTGGCTTTTATCCCATTCATCATGGGGTGTTTGTGTAGCCGTTGGCTCCAGTAGAGCAGATTACCGTCGTAAGGGCTGGCTGCTCCTCGTACTTTCGCATGGCGTTGGATGGCTGTTTGTGAGTGGTTCCAGAGCTTGGATTTCCCATCGGAAAACTTCCATCCTTGCCTGTCATGAACATGCCAGTATTTCTGGGCAATCCAGCGTTTCCCTTTATTGGGATGTCTGTATCCTGCCCAGGATGCCAATTGAAGGTAGAGGAGATGGTCGCATCTGTTGAAGGTTTCTTTTGACACAACAGTACGATGATAGTTGGTCCACCCCTTGATAATCGGGTTGAGTTCTTTGATAACCTTTCCCTGGGGGGCGGCCCGATTGTGTCTGATGACCTCTCTCGTTGCAACCATATGTCCTTTGACAGCTTCTTGACTCGGTTTGATGAAGGTCTTGAAACCGAGGAGTTTTCTAGAGCCTCCAACGATTGCAGATCGGTTCTTTCCAACCGGATATTGTCGGACATGCCACCCTAGAAAATCAAAGCCCACTTGTCCCTGGTATTGCTCTAGGGTATGGGTGATCTTCGTTTTGCTTGGTTTCATTTCCAGTCCGATACCCTTGATCCACTCTTCAAGCACTTTCTGTGCTTTTTGCACCCCTTCTAGTCTTGGATGGAAAACCACAAACTCATCGGCATAACGGACAAAGTGAGGTTTTCCTTCTTTTGCGTTAAAGGCTTGCTGAACGCACGTTTCCATTCCATGTAACGCAATGTTGGCGAGGACGGGTGAAATCACACCACCCTGGGGAGTTCCTGCTTTGCTCTCTTCAAAGACTCCGTTGTCAATGCACCCCGCCTTGAGCCAGGCTTTAATTTCTCGCCGGAGAGCAGGAAACGTTCGTAGTTTGCATAGAAGTGCCTCATGGTCGATATTGTCAAAACAACCTTTTAGGTCCGCGTCTAGGACATATTTGGCCTTTTGAGCGATGATGACATAAATGGCTGCTATGGCATCGTGACAGGAGCGTCCAGGACGAAAGCCATAACTGTTTGGTTCAAAGATCGCCTCCCATTGGGGTTCCAGTGCCATTTTTACTAAGGCTTGATGCGCTCGATCCTGCATGACAGGTATTCCAAGCGGACGTTTCTCTGGTTTTCCAGGTTTTGGGATGTAAACTCTTCTTACCGGTTTGGCTTTGTGCCTTTTCCACTGTTTCGGGTGAAGACGTTCGGCCATGACAAGTCGTTGTTTGGGCATGACGGTTTTGATGCCATCAATTCCGGCGGTATGCTTGCCCTGGTTATCTTGTGTCACTCGCCGTACTGCAAGGAGGCGGGCTGCCCTGGA
The DNA here is from genome assembly GCF_004208415.1 of Ktedonosporobacter rubrisoli. GTDB lineage: Bacteria > Chloroflexota > Ktedonobacteria > Ktedonobacterales > Ktedonobacteraceae > Ktedonosporobacter > Ktedonosporobacter rubrisoli. Next base: position 4,252,623 of record NZ_CP035758.1, read on the forward strand.
TTTCATCAACAATTTCTGAAGTGTGTGAACTGCTTTGACATTTCCATGTTGTTCGGCTTGAAAGATGCGCTTTTGGAGTCGGTAGACATGCTGCTCAAGCTTGCGCCAGGGCAGCGTGTTCCAGCTTTCACTCCCAGGAAGAGGAAGTTTCTCTTCTTGGTGTGCCTTCGCTTGTTTCATCCTACTTGCTCCTCTTTCTTCCATATCTTTGTGCCTACGTCAGCTTATCCTCCGGCTTTCCCGTCGGCATTGGCTTCTTAGGCAATCCTGCTCTCAGGCGTTTGCGGCCTGGACGCCTGCTCGTTAGATTGCTCCAGCAAGAACGCTTTGAGAGTTATCCCGTTCCAACGATCCGTTTTGCGTCACGGTAGGTTTGTGCTATCCACCGGATACATTTCGAGTGAAGAGAAGTATTCACCAAGTACCTCCCCGCGTATCAGTACCTTTTGGTCAAGCCTTTCATCCTGCTTTGGCTTGGTGGCTATCACGATGGTTCTGTTGCACATTCGATTTACTGGTCACTTTCAACCAGCTTCTAACCGTAGTGACTTCGCTCAGATTTCGATGGGCGTCAGGTTCGTCATCTACTCTCACATACCCGCTTTACGGATTGATGTCCAGTCGCTACCGTAGGGTATGGCTAATCCGCGTTCACCTCGCGGGTGAGGAATTGCGCCTCACATCGGATCATTAGTTGTCAAAGTTCTTACTTTGCTAGCCGTCCCCCGGTTTCTTAGGCCGGTTTAGGCTAAACGGGTCGCACTGGTGCGATAGCCGTAGATCAAGTGAACATGGGGGAAGAGAGCCTTGACCTGTTCGTAGATCTTCCACCGAAGAACGCCCATCTGCGTCGCATCCCGAAACCCGTTGCTCTTCCTTGTGATCTTCTGCTCCTGGTGGGTGCGGTGAAGGAGAGCGTGGCAGGTCTTACACACGGTGATCAAGTTCTCTGGGCGATCCCCACCCGTCTTTCGACTCTCGATGTGGTGGACGTTGAGGACAGCGTCTTTTGACCTGCCCTGGCACCACTGGCACTGGTGGCCATCGCGCCAGAGCACGTACTCGCGCACATTCCAGAAGCCCTGTTGTGGCCCGTGCTGGTAGCCTGGTCCCTCTATCTCAGGATGCTGGATCTTTTGCAGGTCAAACTGGGCCACCTCAATCGTCGTCTTGCTCACTGGTAAGATCCGGTGGACCAGGCGGATCACCTTGAGATGGGCATCAAGCCGATGCTGGACAGACGGGGGCAGCCAGCCCTGCGGCTTCTTTCTATTCTGAAACCGGGCTTGGCGGTATCCCGTTTTTCGATTCCTCCTGGCCCGGCGAAATTGCCGCCGTGTGGCCAGAAGCTCCTGAATATCGGTGCGGAGCTTTGCTTCTGCCTCAAAGAGCACCTGCTTTTCAGTGGTCGCCGAGAGACCAATAGTATGCGTTCCTGCATCAATGCCTAATGAGACCTCTTGCTTATATCCAGAACTCCCAGAGAGGAGTTGCAAGGTGAATGGCTCCATGCTGACGATTTTTGCCTTCTTCCCCTTGAGCAGCAGACGTGCTTTACGAGGAGAACAGGGCATTAAGAGTTGATGATGACAATTCAAAATGAAGATGAACACAACATCTTCCTCCTTTCGGAGTAGGGTACTCTTCGTCAACGTTTGAGTGGCTTGTCAGGTCTGTAACACCGTTCCTACCCGTCAGAACTGTTAATCGCAGACGCGAGAGTTAAACTAAGCAGATTCGTTGCCTCCTCTGCTCGTCTTCAAAACCGGACGTGAAACGTTAACCTCATCCGGCTCCTCGATAATCTGGCTCTTGTCATGAGTACCTCTTGCTTCTACAGATTTCTCCTTGAGCGGCTTTTGGTCATGGCAGTGACGATGGAGGAGTTGCATATTCTTGTAGGTGTCCTTTCCCCCTTGTGATTTCGGGACGATATGATCCACCTCTAGCAAATCCCCATCTTTGAAGTACAATCCACAGAAGGCACATTTTCCATGTTGCATCTTCAGAAGCTTTGCTTTCTTGAGCGGCAAGTCAGGATGCCTTCCCATGCGTGTTGCCCAATAACTCCAATCGCCGTCATATGGGCTTCGGTTCCCTTGCACCTTGATGTGTCTTATGACGGAAAACTCTGAGTGTTTCATCAGGCTTTTCCCATCAGTCGTTCTGAACTCCCAGTTGGTTTCGCCTGGAGGCCAGTACTTCTGATGTCTCCACTTCGCGGATTTGTTGGAATGGCGGCGTTTAGCCCAGCGCCAGAGTTTGAGCCAGACAAGGTGTGTTACTTTTGCGAAGGTTTGGCTTGCGCTGCTCCTCCGATGGTAATTACACCATCCTCTGATAATCCGATTGAGTGATCCAATAAGCTGCTCCTGTGTATGGGACCGATGCTTTTGGATTTCTTCCTTGATTTTCAGAAGATGTCTCTGCACTGCTTCTTCGCTGGGTTTGATGATCGTCTTAAATCCAAGCGGTGGGCTGTATTGATTCCCTTTTCCTGTGTGTGTCTTTCCTACCAGATATTGACGTATCTGGTAGGCAAGGAAATCGAATCCAATGTTTCCCTCACATTCATAGAGGGTGTGGGTGATCCTCGTTTTGCTTGGTTTAAGTTCTAACCCCATGCCTTTTAACCATGTATTCGTTAGCTCTTTGCATTGCTCGATGACCGCTCTATCTCGGTGTAGAATCAGAAAATCGTCTGCATAACGTATGACAGTTGGTTTCCAATTGTCAGTAGTTTCCCCTTTTATCGTTTTTGATGCAGGAAAAGATGCTTTGATACATGTTTCTAGTCCGTGTAGCGCGATATTCGCTAAAAGTGGAGAAATGACACCACCTTGCGGTGTTCCCTCTTTTGTCGGAAAGAGGGTTTCATTTTCCATCATGCCCGCTTTCAGCCAGGATTTAATGATCTGTCTGATGGTCGGGAATGTTGCTAGCTTTTCTAACAATGCCTGATGATTGATGCGGTCGAAGCATTTTGCTATATCTGCATCCAGGACATATTTCTCCTTCTGACTGATACAGTGGAAAATGGCTTCAACGGCATCATGGCATGAGCGTCCTGGTCGAAAGCCGTAAGAGTTCGGTTCAAACTTTGCCTCCCATTCGGGTTCCAGTGCGAGTTTCACAAGAGCTTGGAGGGCGCGGTCATACATGACAGGAATCCCCAGACCACGTTTTTCCTGTGTTCCGGGCTTGGGTATCCAGACCCGTCTCACCGGTCGAGCTTTTGGTATGAGCTTGAGGTATCCGACAAGAGCCATTCGTTGTTGCGGGCGAAGTGATTTCACTCCGTCTACTCCGGCTGTTTTCTTGCCTTGGTTGTCTTGTGTGACTCTGCGTACAGCCAGGCATTTGGCCGACCAGGAATTCATCAAGAGTTTTTGTAAGCTGTGGACTGCCTTGACATCGCCACGCTGCGAGGCTTGGTAGATACGCTTTTGAAGCTTGAACACCTGGCGTTCTATGGTTTCCCAGTCCAGGAGTTCCCATCTATACGTTTGTACGCTCATAGCTTTTAGACCTCTATTTGAGTCTCTACCTTCCAAACCATCGTGTCTCCGTCAGCCTATCCTGAGCATTACCCCAGGCGTTGGCTTTTGAGACAATCCTGCCAGCATCATGCTTGCGGGTGACTCCCTGCTCTCAGTATCGACCGCCTGAGAGAGCAATGATGCTGGTTCCCTCGTTCCTGATAGTCGTTTTACGTTGCGTTAGGATGGTACTTTTCACCGGGTTTCTTTGGGGTGAACCCTGGTCGTTGAAGCTAAGCCAGGCCCTTATCCTTCACCATTTTGGTCAAGCCAATAACCCACGTAGGCTTGTCTCTAGTCACGATGAATCAATGTACTTCGCTTGCGCTCTCCATAGCAACCTTCCAGCAAGTTTTCCCTGTTGGGTTCAGGTGACTCCTTGTTTCTCCCCGCTTCAGGGATTGAGGGTCAGTCGCTACCCTGGGGGAGAGGTTTATCCTGGTTCACACAGGGTTGGGAATTGGCTTGTGCCTCACCCAACATCGACTATCAAGTTGTCAAAGTACAAGACTTTGCCACGCATCCCCCGTGTTGTCACGGTTTCGCGTGAACGGGTCGCACGCTCCAGGCTAGAGTAGGCACCTGGAGGTCGCATGACCGCTCGAACGGAGTCCTCTTCCGAGGGCTAAGACTAGTCAATGAAGGCTTTCACAAGCCTCCGCCGATCTCGGCGGGGGTCATTGACTAACGTGTCCCTAAGAGAATTTCCAGCGTCAATTGATCAAGCCGCTCATAGCCGTAGCCTCGCCGGGCCAGCGCCTCCACATCAAAGCTTGTCTCTTTGAGCTTCTGCGCTGCTTCAGGGCTATAACCACCAGCCAGCAAAGCCTCAAGGGCCTGATCACCGCGATTAATCTCTTTGAGCAACTGCTGAATCTCTGCATCAGCGGCAAAACGCCTGGCCTTCTCTTTGAAGATATTGTAGGTACGCATGCAGCCAAGCGCAAAATCCCATACCCCCTGTTCGTCTTCAGTCCGATAGGCATGCGCATCGAAGTGACGTGCACCGCTATAGCCCTTCTCTTCCAAGAGCTTGACCAGGAAGAAGAGCGACTTGATATTCTCGCTACCAAAGCGCAGATCCTGATCATAGCGCGGCCCCTTCTGATCATTCAGATCGATGTGGAAAAGCTTGCCAGCTTCAAGGGCCTGAGCTACGCCATGCACAAAATTAAGCCCGGCCATATGCTCATGGGCAACCTCAGGATTGAGGCCTACCATCTCTGGATGGTCAAGGCTATAAATAAAAGCCAGCATATGGCCTATGGTTGGCAAATAGGTATCGGAACGAGGCTCGTTTGGCTTAGGCTCTAGAGCCAGGCGCAAATTATATCCCTTGTCAATGACATACTGACAAAAGAAATTAATCGCCTCACGCATGCGTTTGACAGCTACGACGGGATCTTTGCTCGCCTCGGCATCGACGCCTTCACGACCACCCCAGAAGACATAGGTTGTGGCCCCTAGCTCTACGCCAAGATCAATAGCTGCCATCGTTTTTTGATAGGCAAAAGCGCGCACAGATGGATCAACTGCCGTAAATGCGCCGTCCTTAAATATGGGGTGGAAGAAGAGGTTAGTGGTCGCCATAGGTACCACCATCCCATAATCCTGCAAGGCCTGCTTAAATTCGTTGACAATGCGATCGCGTTCGCTTGCCGTTGCGCCAAAAGGAACCAGATCATTATCATGCAGATTGATACCCCATGCTCCCAGTTCTGAGAGCTTTTTGACGCTATAGACAGGATTAAGGTCAGGACGCACAAAATCCCCGAAAGGATCGCGTCCCCGATTACCAACCGTCCAGAGACCAAAGCTAAATTTATCCTCTTTTTTAGGAGCGTATTGATCGCTGGTGCTTTCATGCGCAAGCTGCCGAGACAGTGACATACATCTCTCCCTTACCTATTCTTGCCTGAGCTTCCCTTTTAATTTGGGAAGCTGACACACTTTCCGCTTCATTTGCCAGGACTAGCAAAATCCCAGGTTCTCCCTATTATACAATCCTGGAACGGCGCGCAGGCATTATTCGCTGCATACCAGGACCTTCCACTTTTCGTTCTTGCCTCATCTGCCGAAAGCCGTGAGAGAAGAAGCTGCTGGCTAGCGGCTTGCGCTTCAAACCGTGGCCTTTACAATCCTGCATTTAAGGCCAGGAAGCTCCATAACCGCAGAGCATCTCCTTTCTTACACAATTTCAAGCAGATTATTTTTTTTTGGTCTACAATAGAAGGACCAATCGGTAAAGTCGCAACTGTGACCAATTGCTGATATAACAAGGCTTCTGGATCTTAGTCAAGCCCATATTTTCTCATGGTGAGGATTGAAGAAAGATGAAAATCAAGCAATTAGGCCATACAGGCCTGAAAGTCAGCGAGATTTGCCTTGGGACTATGACCTTTGGCAACCAGGCAGATAAAGCTACGTCTTTTGCAATTATGGATGTGGCCGATCAAGCTGGCATAACCTTCTTCGATACAGCGGATGTCTATCCGCTTGGTGGCAGCCCCGACAGGGTTGGGGCAACAGAGGAGATTGTCGGAAGCTGGCTTCGCGAGCGGCAGGCCCGGGAGCGCATTGTCCTGGCCACAAAATGTGCTGGCGCCATGGGCAGCGCTCCCAACGACCAGGGGCTCAGCCGAAAGCATATTCTCGCGGCCTGTGAGGCGAGCCTGCGCCGCTTACAGACCGATTATATCGATCTCTACCAGGTACACTGGCCAGACCCTACCACACCAATTGAAGAGACGCTCAGAGCGCTTGATGATCTGGTCCATGCCGGAAAGGTGCGCTACATTGGCTGCTCCAACTTCCCGGCCTGGCAACTTGCCGACGCCCTATGGACGAGCAAATCAGCTCACCTTGCGCGCTTCGAGAGTGTGCAGCCGCGCTACAATCTCCTGTTCAGAATGATCGAGGATGAACTGCTTCCCTTATGTCAAGCCCACGGTGTCGGTGTGATAGTTTACAATCCGCTGGCCGGCGGTGTGCTGACCGGGCGCTATCGGCAGCGCTTAGCCACGGTCGAGTCGGGCACGCGCTTTAGCCTGCAATATTCTGGCGAGCTTTATCGCCGCCGCTACTGGAATGATGCAGCATTCGAGGCCGTAGAAGCTCTGGCCAGTTTCTTAGAGCCGCGCAAGAAAAGCTTGACTCATGTAGCGCTGGCCTGGGTATTGGCTCAAGCAGGCGTTACAAGCGCAATTCTGGGTGCAAGCAAACCGGAGCAGCTTAAGGATAGCCTGCAAGGCGTAGATACCGTCCTGGACGAAGAAGAATTACGCGCCTGCGATGACGCCTGGTTTGCGCTCCCCCGCGAGCGCGATCCGCAGATAGCCAGACGTTAATCATCATTCCATATACTTTGGGAGCTTTATTTAATGGTCACAACTTTCCAACGAGCCTATCCACCTACCCAACCTGCCCCTGGTCTGGCCTATTGGTTTCCCTTCCGCGGAACTGAATTATTGGTTCGCGAACAGGGCCAGGAATTAAGCCTGGCCCTCTGTAACGCTGCAGACATGGCGATTTTCGAGCCCCAGGCTGCGCTTTATATCGGAACCCTGGGAGGAATTCCGTGTATGACCTGCGAAGTCGGCAGCGAAAGCGCCCTCCCGCAAGACTGGAAACTTCTGGGATTGAGAGCACTTTTTGGGTGCTTTGAAGACGCAGCTTACGAAGCGGCAAGATATGCCTGGCAGATTCTCTACTGGCAACGCAACAGCCGCTATTGCCCCTACTGTAGCCATCCCATGGGAGAGCTCTTTGAGAGCTGGGGGCGAAAATGTCCCAACTGCGGCTATATTGGCTACCCTCCGGTTATCCCTGCTATTCTCGTACTCGTCCACAACGGTGATCAGGTTCTTCTGGCCCATCAGCCCGGCTGGGGCAAACGCTACAGTATTCTTGCCGGTTTCGTTGAGCCCGGCGAAACGCTAGAGGAATGCGTTAAACGCGAAGTGCGCGAAGAAGTTAATATCGAGATCGACGATGTAACGTATGTAGCCAGCCAGCCCTGGCCTTTTCCGACACAGCTCATGATCGGCTTTACGGCTCGCTATGTAAGCGGTGAAATCCATCCAGATCAGCAAGAGCTGGATCACGCGGCCTGGTTCCGCTTCGATGACCTGCCTGAATTGCCGGCGCCGCTCAGCCTTTCCTATCAGATCATCAAAACGTGGGTCGATACTCAGACAGCTGGCGCACATACATAAAGGGAAAATGCCATCCCAGCAGCTTCATAAAGCACAGGCCAGTAGAGCAATGGAGAAGCTTATCTCATCCATTGCTCAGGGCTCGCAGCTTGAAGAACTGCCTGTCTGTGGCCGGCCATATTCAAACAGTTCGGCATACACGCATAGCGCTTAGCAGGGGCGCATAAGCACGCCGCGGGACTGCAGATAGGCTTTCACATCGCGTACCCGAAACTCGCCAAAGTGGAAAATTGAAGCGGCTAACACGGCATCGGCGCCTCCTGTAGTCAAGCCCTCATAGAGATGTTCCAGCGAGCCAACGCCGCCAGAGGCGATAACGGGCACCGTCACGGCCGCCGCGATCTTCGCATTGAGATCCAGATCATAGCCCTGCCGGGTCCCGTCGCGATCCATGCTGGTCAGGAGGATCTCGCCAGCTCCAAGCTCAACGCCGCGCTGCGCCCATTCGCGAGCATCCATACCGGTAGGTGTACGCCCACCGTGAATAAATACTTCATAACCGCTGGGCATCTGCGCGTTGGAGCGCGCATCTATGGCCAGAACAATACACTGAGCGCCAAACTGCTCGGCGCCCGCGCGCAAGACTTCTGGATTCTGCACCGCCGCCGTATTGAGCGAGGTCTTGTCGGCTCCCGCACCCAGCGTCGCCCGAATATCCTCTACAGTCCGTATACCACCGCCTACAGTTACTGGAATAAAGACCTGCTCGGCAGTTCGTCTTACCACGTCAAGCATGGTTGCGCGCTTCTCATAGGAGGCTGTAATATCGAGAAAAACTACCTCATCTGCCCCTTCAGCATTGTAAAAAGTTGCCAGTTCCACAGGATCGCCGGCGTCGCGCAAGTTGACAAAGTTGACCCCTTTGACAACGCGCCCATCGGCAACATCCAGGCAGGGAATAATACGCTTGGTCAACATGCTCAGCACCTCTCTAGCTCTTGAATCGCCCTTGCCAGCTCCACATCGCCGGTGTAGATAGCCTTGCCCACAATAGCCCCTTCTACGTCCAGCTCGGCGAGCGCCTGCAGATCAGCCAGAGAGCTCACTCCACCTGAGGCGATTAGCTGGCGTGATGTCGCGGCTTGCAGTTCTTTGAGAGCTTTGAGATTGGGACCACTCAGCGCACCGTCACGCGCGATATCGGTATAGACAAAACGCTGCACTCCCACGGTCTCTAGCTCTGCCGCCAGTTCCGTAGCCTGCACCTGAGAGGTCTCGTGCCAGCCAGCAATAGCTACCAGCCCATTACGCGCATCTAGCCCTACCACAAGGCGCTCCTGCCAGCGCGATAGCGCCTCCTGCAAAAGCGCGCGATCGGTTAAAGCCACGGTACCCAGAATGACCCGTTCAGCACCAGTAGCCAGAACCTGCTCGATATGCGCCAGCGAACGCATTCCGCCCCCAACTTCTACCCGCAGGTTTGTCGCGGCACAAATGCGCTCAATCAACGCAGTATTTACAGGCTGTCCTTTAGCCGCACCATCAAGATCGACCACATGGAGCCAGCTCGCACCCGCTTCCTGCCAGCGTAACGCGACCTGAACGGGGTCCGTCCCATACGTCGTGACCTTAGCATAGTCTCCCTGATAAAGCCGCACACAGAGCCCATCTTTAATATCAATAGCCGGCAGAATGATCATCGCTGCACCCACTTTACAAAATTCTTTAACAACTGCAAGCCAACCGCGCCGCTCTTCTCAGGATGAAACTGCGTGCCCCAGACCTGCTCCGTGACAATCACGCTACAATAAGGCGAACCGTAGTCGGTAAGTGCGGCCACACCCTGCTCATCCTGCGGCTCTACGTAGTAGGAGTGGGCAAAATAGAAGTAAGCATCGGGCGGGATATCAGCAAAAATGGCTAGATTTTCGCGCAGGGGCCGCACCTGATTCCAGCCCATCTCAGGAATCTTCGGACCGTTGGGAATGCGCAAAACGGAACCACGAAACAGATGCAAGCCATCTACCTCGCCCTCGGCATGGTGATCAGCGAGCAATTGCATGCCCAGGCAGATGCCCAGAAACGGCTTGCCCTGCTGCGTTGCCTGTCGAATAGCTACATCTATGCCCCGCTCAGTCATGCGTTGCATAGCCGATCCGCCAGAACCCACACCCGGCAGCACAACCGCGCGCGACTCCGCTACCACAGCCGGATCATCCGTCACACGCACGCTTGCCCCTACATACTCCAGGGCCTTGGCAATGCTGCGAATGTTGCCGGCCCCATAATCAATAATCGCAATCATGCTTCCGCTCCAATGCTTGCTAGATTAGCCATCTCCATGACCTGCGAGAGCCCCAGCCAACTAACCGAGGCCGGCATGCGCTTCTCATCCAGCAAGTTCACAGTTAGTAGAGGACAACACATTAAGGCCAGCCTGACCAGTTCAGACCAATCGTCTGGCAACGCCAGCTGGGCGCGCAAGAACTCTTTAAGAGGCCCGAAGAGATATGTTAGCTTTGTCTCCCACAGCGCCTGGCGCACGGGCGCCAGAACATAATTATGCTCAACGCTAACTGTTGAGCCACGCAAGGCTACCGATACCTGCAAATCGCGCGCAATCTCCTGTGGAAAGTACATCCAGCTGGCATATACATTGTGAAAGAGAGGCTTGACCACATCAAGCAGGGGCGAATGACGTCCGGCAAAGGCCGGGTCAAAATAGAGATAGTCCTGCTCACGTTCTAAAAACACATTGCCAAAGTGCGCATCGCCATGTCCAATAACCGTCAGCGCAGCTCGCGCCGGATTGAGCACAACCTTGGCACGCTCAATCAACTCACCCAATGATCCTTCAAGCGCTCTTCCATTTACCATCCAGCGATAGCCCAACAACTCGTCAAATGGAATACCGCCAACCTGCTGCTCGCCCGTGGCAGGTAAGGCAACCAGCTTGCCAGAGTAAAAATTGTGCAGGCGCCCTCCCGTGATGCGATGCCAGAAAAGCTGATGGATCGGCGCCCGCGCATGCTCGTCAGCAGTACTCGCCTGAAGCGTAGCCTGATAGATCCGCAGCAAGCGCTCACACTCGCGCTTCTCAGCTTCCACCAGCATGGCTACACTGGCCTGACTTGTATCGCCAGTCTCTACAGCACGCATCAAATCAAACATAACCGGCCAATGCACCACGGGATAGACAACCATCTGCTGACCCTTTTCATGGACTGTATGCAAAGGCCTGACGATATTGTAGCCGGCTTTGTGCAACAGTTCGGCATGATAATACTCTTCAAGAACACCCTGCTCCTCAACATGCGTCTTGAAAAAGTATTCTTCCGAGCCTAGCCGATAGATGCCATTAAACGAGTTAAGCGAGACAGGTTTGGGCGTCAGCGTAATAGCTTCTGTCTGCAAGCCCATATGCTGGGTAAACCAATGCTGCAAGAGGAGCTCGGCTTTGGCCCGCTCGCTAAATTGCAGGCGCTGAATAGTAGCTAGATCGTCGATCTGTTCTAAGAGCGCAGGCACTTTTGTGATATCCTCAACTATAAAATCGGGCTGGCTCTGCGCCAATAAGGCCCGCGCCTCTGGCGTACGCGCTCCGGTGAGCACGGCAATCACAATAGCACCAGCCGCGCGGCCACCACGTACGTCGCTGGGCGTATCGCCGACCACGATAAAGCTCCCACGGGGTAACGCTGGCTGTCCAGGCTGATAAGCTGGATTGGCAGCGCGCGCAAACTGGTAAGGATGGGGCTTTACCAGCGAAGGTGCATTTTGCTTACCGCCGCACGCCTTCAATCCGCGCTCGGCCTCAGCTACCTGGTCATGAGTCACTATATGCTGAGCGGCAAAGTAACGCAGCAGGCCATAGTTTTGCAGCGGGGTGATGCTCTCCTGTCCCGGCCGACCGGTGGCGATCCCCAGCGTATAGCCCAACGCCTGCAGTTTTTCCAGCGCTGGATAGAGCTGCTCAACCGGCAGCAGCGGCTTCTCAAAATGAATACAACCAGGCTTACCAGCTTGCGCCGGAGCATGCCCATAAGAACGGGTATAGAGCTCTTCGCCAAGATACCACTCCTGAAACAGATCCTTACAGAAGTCCCAGGAAGGGCTATAACGGGCAAAAACGCCCTCAATATGCTGGCCCAGAACCTCGCTGGCATAGGCGTCAAAGCGTTGCAGCAATTCGAGACCACTATATCCACGAAAGAGAGGTGTCTCAAAGACGTGGAAGCGAGCGGGATCGATCTCTAAGGCTCCAGGCAAACGAGCAAGCTGTTCCCTAAAAGATTCCGTCCAGTCTTGCTCCCAGGGGCGCAGGGGGAGCAAATCAGCGCAATCGGGAAGCAGAGCCAGCAAATGGATCAAGTATAGACAAAATCCGGCATAGCAAGTATCCCAGTTAGAGTTCACCGAACGCGCTTTAAGATCGACAATCACCGACTCAGGAAGGATCTTTGCGCTCAGCTGATGGCTGAGCACAGCGGTAGACGGGGGAGTATATACTCCCCCACTATGGCCAATATTCCAATACTGCGGGCTATAGAGCAATTCATGCAACACCAACCCTGCCGTATCCCAATAAGCCTCTTCGCTGGTAATCACACCATCCAGATCAAATACGACTATATTACTCAACGCATCCTCTTTAGCCGTTCATGCAAGGCACGAACACTTACCGACTCTTTTGTAAAACAGTATGTAAGCGGAGTCACATTAACATTCACCGCACCAGCGCCACGCAAGACAGCAATGACTTCTAGCAGTTCTGAAACCTCTGTGCGACCACCGACAACACCCGAGATAGTATACCAACCGGTGCCCATATTACTGATAAGGTCAGAGGCCGTGATGCGAAACTCCAGATTTGGCGCGATGGCCCGCAGACGGTGCTTCAACCCTGCGCAAATGTTCTGCATAGCCTCAGCATTCTCGGCGCGCACCTCGGCAACCAGCATAGAGCGATTACGGGCCTGCACGCGTGCCTCGATGAGCTCTAGCATAATCTCAGTGACGCGCAATACTTCGGGATTCTGGCTCAGCAACTCGGCATTACCAATCATAGTGGCCTGCGAGCGCAAGACCACGCCATCATCCAGCAACTTCAAATGGTTCTCGCGCAGCGTCGTCCCCGTCTCCGTCAGATCCACGATCAGATCAGCAGTATCTGTCAGCGGGGCCGCCTCTAGAGCGCCATGCGGCGAAAATATCTTGCAATGAGTAATATTATGGCGACGGAGAAACTGCCCCGTCAGGATGGGATACTTGGTTGCGATACGCAAGCCATGGCCCTTGTGGGTGCGATAATAGCCAGAGAGATGCCAGAGATCAGCACAGGTACTTACATCGATCCATGTCTCGGGTACAGCAACGACCAGGCGGCACCCACCATAGCCCAGATCACGCACCAACACCATAGTCTCTTCGTCGTGATCTTCCTCCTCAGCCTCTTCATCCCCATAGCCCCGATGCTCGGCCAGAATATCATAGCCAGTAATGCCAAGAGCTGCGTCGCCACTCTGCACCAGTTCAGGTATATCGGCAGCACGTTGAAAGACAACTTCTATCTCAGACATACTCTTGATGCGCGCCAAATACTGGCGTGGATTGCTACGATTGACTTTCAGGCCGCACTCGGCCAGAAATGCCAGCGTTGCAGATTCTAGAGCGCCTTTTCCTGGCAGTGCCAGGCGTACACTACCATTTACACTCACAGACACTGCTCCTCATCTAAAACTCTATTCAGGAGCGACTCGATGCGCGCCTCCTGTTCCTCACCTGTCAACAGATCGCGTACAGTAACCACGCCCTTCTGCTGCTCATCCTCGCCGACAATTAAAGCCAGGCGGATCTGCTTTTTGGAGGCAAGCTTTAAGCCCGCTCCCACGCCATGTCCGGTCACATCCACTTCGGTACGCATACCCAGATTACGAGCCGAGCGCGCTACCTGCATGGCATAGGGAACATCCTGCGAGCTTACAGGAACTACCAGAGCCTGGGTGGCCGCAGTCCCTGGCAGATTGCCACTGGAGATATGCGAGAGCAGGCGCTCAACCCCAAAGGAGAAGCCACAGGCCTGCGTATCGTGGGAGCCGCCTACTGCGCGCATGAGGCGATCATAGCGTCCACCACCACAAAGCTGAGCATCAAAACCGTCCTCGCCCTGACCATGGATCTCAAAAACCAGTCCGGTATAATAGCTTACGCCGCGCCCAAGCGATAAATTGAGCACAATTTGTTGTTCGGGAACGCCACACTGCTCCACTACGGTTACCAGCTGCTGGAGCTCGGCCAGAGGAGTAGCATCAAGTCCGTAACGATCCAACAGGCTACGCAAAGCCTCAAAGACTTCGGGCGGCGAGCCCGTCACAGCGCGCAGGGCACGCAAGAATTCCAGCGCATGCAAGATTTGCCGCCGCTGCTCGCTGCGCCCCACTTTCCACAAGAAGCGCTCAACTACCTCGTGGCGCGTGGCATCATCCCCAAAGGAGATGCTGATTCCATTGAGCAGCGAGGTAATATAGCGTGCCTCGACTTTGCCATTCTGCGAGGCACTTTCTGCCATCTTTTCTATCGAGAGATCGGGCGGATAGAGCGCTTCTAGCCGCGCCTGAGCGAGTTGTTCGCCCTCCTCAGAGCGGCTTATCTGCTCCATCAAGCTTAAAAGCAAGTGGGCCGCGTGATCATCGAGATGTAAACGATTAATGAAGCCGCTGGCGACTCCGATATGCCCCAGTTCCAGACGATAGCTGGAAATATTCAACTCGTGCAGAACACCGCAGGCCAGCTGCAATATTTCTGCATCGGCAGCAGCAGCATGTCCACCCAGCAACTCGACCCCAATCTGCGTATGCTGGCGATAGCGCTCACGGCCTGGCGACTCGTAGCGAAAGATCGGTCCGGCATACTGAAAGCGCAACGGCAAGGGCTGCCGCTGATAGTGATCGAGATAGAGGCGGCAGATCGAGGCCGTATAATCCGGACGCAAACATAGCTCATGGTTATGCAGCCGAAAAGCGTAAAGATTCTGCCACAGTTCCTGACCAAAGCTGGCCCGGAAAAGATCACTGCGCTCAAGAATGGGAGGGTCGACAGGCATATAGCCCGCCAGACCCAGGAATGTACTGAGTTGGTCTATCACCCAACGCTGATGCTGATGCGCTTCTGGTAAGAGATCATGCATACCACGCAATCGCTCAACGCGCTTCTTCATAAACATCCTTTCAAATACGGCAAACTTGCTTGCCGATATTTAGCGTATAATCATAGTGCCGGCACCCTGATCGGTGAATAACTCACGCAAGAGCACGTGTGATTCGCGCCCATCCACAATATGGACGCGCGGCACCGCAGCCAGCGCATCAAGACAAGCCGACACCTTGGGAATCATTCCTCCGTTAATAACGCCTTCCTCGATTAGTTTTTTGGCCTCAACCTCGCTCAGCTCGGAGATCAACGAGCCGTCAGCTCGACAAATCCCCGTTACATTGCTTAAGAAGATAAGCTTCTCGGCGTCGAGGGCTCCGGCAAGATGAGCAGCAACCAGATCAGCATTGATATTCAGGCAGATGCCATCCGGGCCTTCACCGAGAGGAGACACGATGGGAATATAACCCTGCGAGATAAGTGCCTGCACAGGAGTAGGATCTACCGCTTCAATCTCTCCCACAAACCCCAGGCGCTCGTCAGCAATATGCGCATGCACCATACTACCATCAGTTCCGCTCAGACCAATTGCTTTACCTCCCAACTGGGAAGTCATGAGCACCAATCCCTGGTTGACCTGGCCCAGCAACACCATACGCACGACTTCCAGGGTCGGGGCATCGGTGACGCGCAAGCCATTCTCAAAACGCGCAGGCAAATTGAGCTTCTTCAGCCACTCATTTATATATGGACCACCCCCATGCACAAGCACTGGATGAGCGCCCAGAGCATGGAGCCAGACAATATCTTGCATGACCATACGCTGATGCTCAAGCGTGCTTCCCCCTAATTTTATCACGAGTGTTTTGCCCTTTAAAAAGTCAATATAGGGCAAGGCTTCACCCAATACCTGAGCGATGAGATGATGATCGCTAACAATGTCGCCATCGGGCGTGCGCGAAAAAGCAATAGTCATTACTCCTCATACTCCTCTCTCCACATAAAATGGAGAATAAAAAGGCATTTCTGCTTAAGGATTTACTCCTACAATTGACAAGCCCATAGTTTCCGGATATCCATAGAGCAAATTTGCATTCTGCACGGCCTGACCAGAGGCTCCCTTCACCAGGTTATCCAGGCACGAGATCACGATGAGGCGCTGTGTGCGCACATCTACCACAGGATAAATGAAACAATGATTGCTACCATATGTCCATTTGGTATGCGGGGGCTGATCCACGACATGCACAAATGGTTCGTTAGCATAGTATTCTTCATAGAGAGCACGTATTTCAGCTGTTGTTGGCATACGCTGCTGGGCATCTGGCTTGAGATCAGCATAACAGGTAGCCAGAATTCCTCGCGTCATTGGCGCCAGGTGAGGGATAAAAGTTATGCGTGGCGGAGCGCTCAGGGGATGTCCGCCATCCTTAGCTCCCGCAATGAGCTCTTGCACAATCTCGGCCAGGTGTCGATGACCCTCAAGGCTATAAGCGCTCATATCCTCATTTACTTCAGCATAGTGGGTTTTGAGGGAAGGGCTTCGCCCGGCGCCGCTGATACCCGTTTTACTATCTATAATTACGTCAGGATTGATAATACCGGCAGCAAAGGCAGGCAAGAGACCGAGAATAGCTGTGCTTGAATGGCAGCCTGGATTGGCCACAAGTGAAGATTTACGAATTCGTTCGCGATAGCGCTCGCACAATCCATAGACGGCATCCTCTATTAGCGCGGGCGCCGGATGGACATGCTTATACCATTCCTCATAGACGGCAACATCATATAAACGAAAATCGGCTGAGAGGTCTACGACCCTGGTTCCCCGTTTCAAGAGGTGCGCAACCATCTCAGCAGCTGCCGCGTGTGGAAGACAGACAAAGGCCAGATCTGTCTGCGCGGGTTCCTCGCCAATGACCAGCTTTGGATTGACTGCCGGTGTCGCTGCTTGATTGAAAGCCAGCAGACTGCTCAGTTGGGGAAAGACCTCATCCAGGCGTTTACCAACGGCACTGCGTCCGGTTACCGAAGTCACCACGAACTGGGGATGCTGTGACAGCAAGCGCAGTAACTCCAATCCGGTATAGCTTGTCACATTAACAATAGAAACACTAGGCATGTATCATCCCCTTTAATTTATGCATTAAAAACAAAAACAAAAAAGCCCTCATCCCTCTCTATTGCTAAAGGGACGAGAGCCATACAATTGCTCCCGTGGTACCACCCAGCTTGTCTTTCTTCTCATAAATAAGAAGCTACGCCATTGGCGGGTCCCCTACCCTACCACATTGTAGCGAAGGTGGAAAGACCACTTTAAGGCTATTTTGCTGCATGGAAGCCATCCATCCGCGCCTACTTGCCCATTTCCTGCCATCATGCAGGCAGGCAGCACTTCAATGTTTATCTACCTGGCCAGGGCTTTCTTCGGACGGCCGCTCACGAATGGGTTCTGAGAACGGTAAAATCCTGCCGACCTTTCACCATACCTCGGCTCGCTGTTGGTACCGCCTTCATACTAGTTTCGCTCATCGCGGGTCAGTCTCAAATATGCATTTGTCTTCTTTAAGAATAACAGCAGATACACGAGATGTCAATTATTATTTGTCATAGGAGATGGGCTAAACAGTTCCCAAGCCGTGAGGATCTCCCCTGCCGATTGGCGCTTCTCTTCCCACCGCCGGTTTTTTGAAGGGCCAGCACCATAAAGATGGCGGCTACAGCTGAGCAGCTCATACCTGTATGACGAGTAATGCAAAATTATCTTGCCCCCACTCAAGATATAGCGTACAATGAATGAGTGCATTTATCAAACATTTGTACTATTCGCTTCTATTGTACATAAAAACAGAGGTAGCATCTCAGGAGGTAGACGGGGTTATATGCAATTTAGTAATGCAGCTCAGCGCGAAAAGAGCATAGTGGCCCTTTCATCGGTTGGAGCGGCTATAGGCCTGACTACATTAAAGATCGTTGTTGCCCTACTTACAGGAAGCCTGGGCATTCTTGCCGAGGCCACCCACTCCGGCTTGGACCTTGTAGCAGCCTTATTAACATTTCTGGCTGTGCGCGTTGCTGATCGGCCAGCTGACGCGACCCACAACTACGGACATAGCAAGGTCGAAAACCTCTCAGCCTTTCTTGAAGCGGCGCTCTTACTCCTCACGGCTGTTTGGGTCATCTATGAAGCCATTCGTCGCCTCTTATATCATGAAGGCCATGTTGACGCCAGCATCTGGGCCTTCATCGTGATGTTCATCTCTATCGGCGTCGATGTTACACGCTCACGCGTTCTTTTGCGGGTTGCCCGTCGTCTGGGTAGCCAGGCCCTGGAAGCCGATGCCCTTCATTTCAGCACGGATATCTGGAGCTCGGCAGTCGTGATCGGCGGCCTTGTCGTAGTCTGGCTTGTCCAGAGCTTTCATCTCCCTGCCTGGCTTGGGCAGGCCGATGCTGTCGCCGCCCTTGGCGTTTCAGCTATCGTGATCTGGGTAAGCTTACGTCTGGCCCGTGAAACCATCGATGCCCTCATCGATCGCTCTCCGGGTAGATTAGCCGAACAATTAAGCGATTGCATTGCACATGTAGAGGATGTGAGCGAAGTTCGTCGGGTACGCATGAGGCGCGCTGGCAACAAATTCTTTGCTGACGTGATTATTGCTGCACCGCGTACCCTGACCTTCGAGCAAACTCATTCCCTTACCGAGCGCGTTGAGAAAGCTGTTATGGAAGCCACGCGCACTATCTCCCCGCAGGGAGATGTTGATATTGTTGTGCATGTAGAGCCTACTGCATCCTCCCAGGAGACCCTTACCGATCAAATCTACTACCTGGCCGAGTCACAGGGCATACACGCTCATGACATCCACGTACGTGAAGTCAATGGGCGCCTGGAAGCCGATTTTGACCTAGAGGTACAGGAAGATATGGCTCTGAACGAAGCCCACGCCGTAGCCACCCGCCTTGAGCAGACCATATTACAAAATAATCCACGCGTAGGCCGGGTAACAACCCATCTGGAAGCCCCCAACAGCACGATAGTACGCCGGCAGGATGTGACGAAACAATATGCAGATATGGCCAATAACATTTGCCGCATCGCTGATACTATTGCCGGTATAGGCAGCGCACACGATGTGCACTTATATCGCTCGCGCACGAGCAGAGTTACGGCGGGCAGACAAAATAGCAACAAAGAGCCTGCGCTTGACCTGGTGTTACATACCATCTTCGATGCCAGGGCCCCGCTAAGCAAGGTCCATGTATGGGCCGAGGAAATCAAACGAGAATTAAGGCGGGCTTACCCTAATCTCGACTCAGTTATCATTCATACGGAGCCGCCAGAGGCCTGAGCCCGTGTTCTTGTACCAATATGATCAAAAATACTTGAGTTTTGCCTTGCCTTCATGCATACTAAAGGCAATTTCTATGCTCTCAAAAAAAAATGAACTTACGTTTTTATCATTTTTGCTTTTATCATATGTTCAGCGTATATCATATATACAGTGTTAGATGCTTTCAACAGTCATGGCATCAGGCATGGGGAGAATAATTCGCACGGCCATGGCAGAGGAGGGGAACAGTAAGTGAGCAATACAGATAATCTTTCCGGGAAAACATTAGGCACCTGCACACTTGAACGACTTCTAGGGCAAGGTGGAATGGGGGCAGTGTACCTGGCCAAGCAAACGCGTCCAGCGCGCAACGTAGCTGTCAAGGTTCTTTTTCCCAATCTCGCTCCCAATAGTGAGGTCTATCAGGAGTTTCTAGTCCGCTTTCGGCGCGAGGCTGACATCGTGGCACGTCTTGAGCACGTTAATATCATGCCGATTTACGAATATGGAGAAGAAAGTGGGCTGGCTTATCTTGTCATGCCTTATCTCTCAGGGGGAAGCCTGCGCGACGTGCTTGCCCGGCGTGGCGCTCTGCCATTGAGCGAGGTCATAAAATACACAGAACAGGCGGCCTCCGCGCTTGATTATGCTCATAGGCAAGGAGTAGTACATCGCGATCTCAAACCCGCCAACTTTTTGCTCCATGCCGATGGTCGCCTGGTACTTGCAGATTTTGGTATAGCACGCATTATGGAAGGCAATGCCGCTTCAGGTGCCACGCTGACAAGTACAGGTACCATCCTGGGCACCCCGGAATATATGGCCCCCGAGATGGCCCAGGGCGAGACCATTGATTTTCGGGCAGACATCTATGAGCTCGGCATCGTCATTTTTCAACTGCTGAGTGGGCATGTTCCTTTTGCCGGCAACACACCATATGCAGTTGCCATTCAGCACATCCAGGAACCGCTACCTTCCTTGCGCAGAATGAATCCGGCAATTCCCGCCGCAGTCGATGCAGTTTTACAAAAGGCGACATCCAAGCACCGAGAAGAGCGTTATACGACCGTAAGTGAAATGGCAGAAGCCTTGCGTAGGGCTCAGTTCGCATCTTCTCCAGCCACAGCCAGGCAAAGCAGCAACCAGGAAGATCAATTTCCAACCGTGGCGGCTTCTCCTCCCCCTCCTCCCAGCGGATCTGGCCGCAAGAATATCCAAACGCCTCCCCACCACCATCGTCACAAACCGGATATCATGGTCAGCAGGGACAGCATGGCTATACCAATCCCACACAAGGCAGCTATACGCCTCCCAACTTCGGTAGCTATCAGCCGAGCTTTAATACGCCTATACCCGCCAGTCCTCAGCGGCGGCCCTGGTGGATACTCATTGGCATACTCTTCGCCCTCGTGCTCATCATCGGTGGAGTTATCATAGGCATTCAATTAAGCCAGAGAGGAAACACGCCTACCCCATCTCCCACAGTCACAGCCACCCAGGGTTCGGGAACTGCCACATCACCGACGCCTAATACAGGCGCCACGGTTACCTCAACGCCGGGCCAAAATGCCACGGCGACACCTACTGCATACACCACGCCTACAGCGCCAACCGCGACTACAGGGCCAAACCAGGGCCCTACTCCCGCCATCACCGCCGGACCATTGCTTTATGCGGCAAGCAGCCCAGGCCCCAATTGCGACCATGGCAATGGCAAATGGGCAGCCTTCAGAGGTCCTGGGATAACCTGCCAGAATACTCAGACCACTATTACAAGCACCGCAACCTCACCTATTCTGGAAGGAATGTTCCTGACCGGCTTACCCAATCAGGATACACCCTCCAACTATGTTATACAGGCCCAGCTCAATGCTGCGCCACAATCAAATGGCGATTTTGGCATCTACTTCCGCAATCAACCGGGCAGTAATCAGCAAGGAGTTTATGCATTTCTCATTCATGCTGACGGGACCTGGAGTACCAATGTCTATGATAACGCGACGGGGCGGGCAAAGAGATTGCCAAGGGGGCTTTCGGCGATGTGCATACGCCTACAACCGTGGACATAGCGGTAAACGGGCAACAATTTAGCTTCTATGCTAATGGCCGGGCGCTAAGTAGCATCACCGACTCCACCTATACCAGCGGCACAGTTGGCATTGCCGTTGGTCAAAACGCATCTATCGTAGCCAGTAATTTCGCACTCTATCAAGTAGCGTAATAACGTAGAATAGGTCTGCGGAAAATCAGGCAGATTATTACATATGAAAATTGCAGCGAAACCAGGCTCTCAAAGTCGCTAGCCTGGTTTCAGCCCTGATCCTCTTGCCTTTAGAGAGCAATCAGCTAGAAGAGCTAGCCCATATGGTTTATGAGCCGTCGAACAAACGACAACAGTGAGAAGATAGGCTAAATTTCCCTATTTTCCTTTGTTATCAACAATACAAGCTCACATTCCTCTCTGCATCCTGTACAATGATACAAAATAACCCATACAGGGAAAGGAGAAAGGGCCACGAGACCACCACAGCAGCTTTTCGGACCTGCTATTATTAAATGGCTTGCTCACGCAACATTTAGCGATACTTCTGCGTATATTGTAATAGGGGGAATATTGTAAGCTGCCGACTTCTCTTCTGGTACTAATTCTCTGTCGCATATCGACAATAACAGCTATAGTTATATAATAAGGGATGAGTCAGCAATCAACGCATCAAAAAAAGAGAAAAGCGCTATCTAGCAGTGCTCTTTTTTCAAGCTAAATTTACCATGATATTTTTTTGAGAGGATCAACGAGCGTGGTAACGGATAGCAGCGAGTTACTAGGTCAAGCGCTCGGAACATGTACACTCCAACGTCTCATCGGGCGCGGCGGTATGGGTGCAGTGTATCTGGCGCAACAATCACGACCACGGCGAACTGTAGCCGTAAAAGTTCTTATGCCCGGTCTAGTCTTTGAGAAGAAACCTCGTGCCCAGTTTCTGGCCCGTTTCCGGCGCGAGGCAGATGCTATTGCCGCACTTGACCATGTGAACATCATGCCGGTCTATGAATATGGCGAGCAAGGGGATCTCGCATACCTTGTTATGCCATATGTGACGGGTGGCACATTGCGTGATAGGCTGGAGAAGCGCGGCATACTTCCTATTGACGAAACTATTACCATTATTGAGGAGGCATCATCAGCTCTGGATTTTGCCCATTCGCAAGGCATTATTCATCGTGATCTTAAACCTGGTAACATCCTCTTTCATGCCGATGGCCGGGTTCTACTGGCAGACTTCGGTCTGGCCAAAGTGCTCAAAGACGTTACAGAGCACGATAGTAATGGTTTTTCAGCGCTTACAAGCATGGGAACCATTGTCGGAACACCTGAGTATATTTCGCCAGAGCAGGGAACGGGCAAGCCGCTAGACTATCGCACAGATATCTATTCCCTTGGCGTTGTACTCTATCGTATGCTCGCTGGTCGTGTTCCATTTATGGCCGCATCGCCGATTGCAGTGGCAATCAAGCATACGCTGGAAGAGCCCCCTTCTATCGCTGAATTCAATCCAGATATTACGCCTGAAATCGAAGCAGTTGTCATGAAAGCTCTCGCCAAAGAGCCAGAAGAGCGCTTTGATAGCGCTGGCGAGCTCGCTCAGGCTCTTCGCGCGGCTGTCCATGGCGAATACTTCGAAGTAGGTGCCGAAGAGCAACAGCTTCCAGGGCCAACAACTTCCACTATCCGTAATAAACCGACGCCCGAGCTCTCAACCATAGCAATAGATTCTTCCGACGAAGAAGAAGATACCGCCCCGTCGCTTTCACCAGCGGAAGAGCAAAAGACGCGACCTACCGCTGAGGAGCAAGGATCTACTAAGGCGAAAAAGGGGAAATCTGCTACAGCTAAATATAAGAGTGCGGGCACGCCGTCGCCGGAGAAAAAGCGCACCGAGCCGCGTATTTCGTCATACGAAACGCAGGTTCCACCTAACCCTGTTACGCCCGCTAAAACTGAGAAGAGCGAGCCTAAACCGCCAGAACCACGCATCTCATCCCGAAAAATACCGGCCTCGCCCACGCCTCCTAGCGGAGCGCCAAGCGAAGAAAATATTCATTCCGCGCTGACAGAAGCCACGCCTCGTGTCGATTTCCCAGATCCTCAGCTAGAGCCCGTGGTATTAGCTTCCGCCGGCACTATTCACAATGAAAGAGTAGATACACCCAGACTACAACCCCCTACGCCGACCTACGACAACCGACCACCGGTCCAGTATAACCGACAGGTGAGCAGACCGGGGTCATCGCGCTCTATCGGCATGATGTTGCTTGGCAGCGTACTTACGCTCCTGGTTGTGGTGGGCGCCTTTGCGGCTTATCTTCATTTCTTGCCCCCAACACACCCAGCACCAAACAGTAATAAGAATACACCTTCACAGCACATAACCGCTACGCCGACCGCACCTGTACAGGTAAAGGAACAGACACCTGTTAAGCCTGCTATGCCTACTGGTCCGGTTCTCTTTCAAGCCAACCAGCCAGGAGCAAAATGC
Organism: Ktedonosporobacter rubrisoli; assembly: GCF_004208415.1. GTDB lineage: Bacteria > Chloroflexota > Ktedonobacteria > Ktedonobacterales > Ktedonobacteraceae > Ktedonosporobacter > Ktedonosporobacter rubrisoli. Next base: position 4,276,334 of record NZ_CP035758.1, read on the forward strand.
GATAGTTCGGGGGCCCAATGGACCGATAACGAGGGTATTAGCCTGAGTTGTGATGGCCATACCACAAAAATCACCAATACTGGCGCTCAGCTAGCTGGTGCGTTCCTTACCAAACTGCCACAGGGGCAGCAGCTGCCTGCTAATTACATGATCCAGGTGACGATAAATCCTCCCGCTCAGGGAGAGTTTGGGATCTTTTTCCGTACCCAGACAGCGGGCCCGAGAAGCGCATATGCGTTTATGATCGACCCAGAGGGCAACTATAAAGCCAACGCCTACGACTCTACAGGGATCGCCGGAACTCTCGTTCAACGGGGCACGGTAGGCAAATTCACTAATCCAGTAACCATAAACATCACAGTCCAGGGTGATACCTTCACCCTTTACTACAATGGACATACACAACAGGGATATATGATAGATGAGGCATTTAAAAGCGGCTCTATCGGTCTGGCTGTTAGTCCAGGAACCAGCGTAAGCATACGGGATCTGGCAGTTTATGCCCTGTAGTAATCAAACTTATTGAATGCAAAAGCGTGGCATGTGATCCAATCAGCCTTCTCTCCCGAGAACGGAGAAAAGATAGATGAGATTAAATGCCACGCTTCTTTCATCTTATCGACAAAACCTAATCGCCTAAACGCGATGGGCTATTCAACTGCCTGATTTGTATAGGCCTGGGTAAGATCCGAGACCGGCGCTATCATCTTCTGGGCAACGAGAAACTGCTCAGTGGATTGCCAGGCAGCGCTATCGTTGTAGCCAGGCCGCCCATTCCCCTGCCAGATCGGAATTGTAGCCTTGAGCACTTCTAAGGCCTGGGTTGTATCGGTCATGCCCGGAACATAGGTCTTACAAACTTCGATAGCCTTGTCGGGATCGGCAACTACATCCTTTAAGCCTTTGAGCGTCGCCTGCACAAAAGCCCGCACCATCTGCGGTTGACTATGATAGGTCTCTTCAGTGGTAATAATCCCGTTGGAGACGAGAGGCACATAGTCCGAGACATCGAAAGTGCGCACATTAAAATTATGCCTACGCAATTGCAAAGGCTCATTATTCGAATAGCCCATGACGGCATCTACTTTGTGCCCAAGCAAGGCCGCCACCTGCGTAAAGCCGATAGACTGCACTTTTACATCCGCCAACGACAAATGGGCCTTATAGAGCAAGGCCAGCAGCCCGGTATAGGTCGAGCCAAAGGGTCCGGGAACGCCAATCGTATGGCCTTTCATATCCGCCAGGGTTTTAATCGGCGAATCGGCAGGCACGATCAGGCTTACCGCATATTTCTGGAAAATAGTCGCCACATCTATAGCTTTGACACTTTTATTCTTATCGCGGGCCTGCAGTAACTCATCACCTCCGGCAAAGACAAAATCGTTCTTGCCCGCGACCATTGAGCCGATGAGATCGGGCACAACGCCGTGATGAAAGGTAACATTTAAGCCAGCAGCGTTATAATAGCCCTTGCTTTTGGCCATATAAAATGGCGCGAACTGAACATCAGGAATATAGCCGAGACCAATCGAAACATCCTTTACTGATGGGCCAGATTTCGTATTTCCCTGGGTCGCGGCAGGCGCTCCACCACAGGCCGCCAACAAGAAAGTCAGCAGGAGCAGACATGATAAAATGGGTAGCATCGTAGACGCACGATGACGAGTTGACATCGCTTGATTTCTCCATGTATTTCTAGTGTGATTTTTCAGTATAGCACACTAGTAGACAACGCTGGCCAGCTTTACTAGCAGCCAGGTAGCACCGTAATAGAGCGCAGCTAATACCGCTAACACGACCAACGTTGCAAACATAAAGGCTGTATTGTACTGGTGGAGTGCTTGCAAAACTAGAGAGCCCAGGCCAGCATCGCCGCCGCCAACAAACTCGGCGACCAGCGCCCCGGTAATCGAGAGCGTAAAGCCGGTACGTATGGCGGCCAGAATGGATGGCAAGGCAAGAGGAAACTCAATATTTGAGAGCAAGGACCAGCCCGACGCTCCTTCGACTCTGGCGGCATCTATGAGCAGGCGATCAATGGTCTGGATACCCAGTACCGTATTGATTACCATCGGGAAGATTACCACAAGCATGCAGACGAGCATATTCGGTAGCAGTCCATAGCCGAGCCAGAGCACCAGCAAAGGAGCTATCACGATAGCCGGGATGGCCTGACCGGCAGCCAGATAGGGTTGGATAGCATTAGCCAGCAGACGAGACTTGGCAATGCCATAACCGATGGGTAGCGCAACTAGCACAGCGATCAGAAAGCCCAGCACACTCTCTTGCACGGTAACCCAGGTATTGCTGAAATACAATCCCGAAGTAAGGCCGCTGCGCAGTCCATCGAGCACATCGGCAGGCGCCGGCAAGATCAAGCTCGAAATCTGCCCAGAAGTGGTTCCAATAGACCAGATCGCCAATAAGAGCAGCGCTAAAACGACGGGTGGCAGAAGAGAGAAAATCTGCCCCATTCTTTTGGCAGCAATAACACGCTTCTGGTATGTCCGCTCATCTTCTGCTGATGTACGGAGGTACGATGGTTTACGCATCCTCCAGGATGCGTTCTCCTCTGTAGAGGTAGGTATATTCATGTATTTCCCTCGGTAGCTATACTGACGCGCGTCTCTTGCGCCCAAAGGCATAGAGACACGTCAATTCAACTGACCTGAGGAGGCATGTGAGGGAGACGAAAGGCCTGAGTAGTCGAAGTATGACCACTCGCCCTGCTGTATACAACAAGGTATGATGGCCTGCTATGAACCTTCTCCCATCCGGACTATACCGTCGGCTTCGGCTTTGCACCGAATCTGTCCAGGTGTCAGCGCAGTACTGACGAGCGGACTCGCGGGCTGAATCTGTACATATATTATACAGACTTACCGCCGGTCGGGAATTACACCCTGCCCGAAGGTCTCTAGAGATAAGTATGCCACAAAACAGTAAGTTGCTGCAAGAGTTATTTGCGCAGCCCAGCACTATCTGTATTAAAAATTGCCAGTATATCCTTCTCAAGCAGAAATGGATGGATCTCGCCCCAGCAAAAACCCCCAGGAGATTGGGGGTTAGCTGGATGGTTTACGAAGGATTGCAATTCAGGGTGCTTCAGTCATCTTTCTCCGTCAAGACCAGGAGCAAGCCACCGAGCATAGCTATATTCTTCATAAAATGGGTACGTTGAGTGGCCCGATTAGCTGTAGCCTCCTCTTTCCAGAAGGGATGGCCAACCATTGTAGTTGGGATCAAGGCGGCGGCAAGCATTGCCGCAGAAAGCCTGGGCATAATTCCCATAGCAAGGGCAGATCCGGCCAGCACCATCACAGTCGCATTGAGAATCGTCGCCTGGCGGGGTTGCGGTATACCGGCTGCCTCTACCTTAGCTACTCGCCCATCGGGTTCTGCCAATACTCCTGCGCCACCAACGATAAACATGCTCCCCAGGAGCGCATGTCCCAGTGTCTTAAACATCTTCTTCCCCTTCAAGAGATAATAAGGCCTGGCAAGAGAGATGCCTGTTTCCTCTTCCATCTCGCCTACAAGCATAGCAATGTTTCGCCAGGTCCTAAATAATACCTTACTACTATTAATAATATCCCTTGCTCCGTCAAAATTGCCATATCTATACACCTATCTATACCCCTAATGTGCGTTAAGCTCGGCCTCAGAAATCTTGCCCCAGAAAAGACGATAGGTAAGCACAAAGTAAAGAATGGCCAGCGCAATTCCAATGAGCCACCAGACAAGCCCTACCGTCTGCCCATAGAGCGATCCCGCAGCATTAGAAATCGTCAGGCTATAGGCGGGATTTACGGCCGGTAGAACCAGTGGATAGAGACCAAAGGCCGAACTAGCCAGCATGCCCACAATGAAAGCTCCCGAGGAAAATAGCGCCGGGAGATCACGTCCGCTCAGGTTGAAAAGAAATGTGCCGATAAGCCCGATGAAGGCCAGCAACGGGAAGATAACTCCCCATGGTCGAGCCTGGAAGCTGGCCAGGATCTGGTGCTGTATCAGGAAAGTTGCTATAGTGCTAAGCACAGTGAGAACGGCGGTAGCCACCCAGGCGCCACGCGCAACATGCCGCGAACGGATCTGTAACTCCTGTGTCGTTTTGACGGCTATGTAATTGGCCCCATGCATGATGAGCGTAGCCAGCGCCATCAGTCCGATCAATATCGTATACCAGTCAAGAATCCCTGGATCAGTGCTATATGGGTTGAAATCGGTCCAGAGCGCCTCAAAGAAGTAGCCATCGCTGTGCAGAGGCACGCCGCGCATCACATTTCCCAGAGCTGCGCCAAAGAAGATGGCCAGCAGCGCGCTGCCGATAAAAAAGAGCCCATCCCAAAAAGAAGACCAGACGGGACTTGGAATACGCGAGCGCAGTTCAACAGATACTCCGCGCACAATGAGCAGCCAGAGCACAATGATAAGCGGCAGGTAGAAGCCACTGAAGCTAGAGGCATAGAGAAGTGGAAAAGTAAAGAATAACGTTCCTCCCGCAGCAATAATCCAGACTTCGTTTCCGTCCCACACAGGACCGATTGCACGTAAGATCATACGTCGCTCGCGATCATTTCTCGCCACGAACAAATGAATAACGCCGGCTCCCAGATCAAAGCCGTCAAGGACTACATAGACTACCAGCATGAATGCAACCAGGATAAACCACAACGTTGGCATCGTATTCTCTCCTTCGCCTAATAGTAGCCTTCGTCAGCCAGCCCCTCAGCTTCTTGTGGGGCCTTTGCCTGTTGGGTTTGCACCAGCGGACCGCGCCGTAAGGTCTCATAAATGACCAGCACGATATAGAGAATGCCCAACAGTAGATACATTCCGGCAAAGCCAATCAAGGTAAAAAGCACGTTACCCGACGAAAGGGTAATCGAAGAGCCTTGAGCAGTGCGTAATAGCCCAAAGGCAATCCAAGGCTGACGACCAAGCTCGGTCGTAAACCAGCCGGCAGTGTTGGCAAGGAAAGGAAAAGGTGTTGCCAGCATAAGAATCCAGAGCATCCAGCGCGTAGCAAAGAGGCGCCTTTGCCAGAGCCAGAGCAAGAAAGCCACGCCCATAATGGCAATGAAAAAGGTGCCTAAGCCAACCATAATATGATAGCTATAGTACAGCAGATCGATCCAATCGGGATGCTGGTCCGCCGGAAACGCATTCAGGCCTTTTACCTCAGCGGTCCAGTGACGATACGTCAGAAAGCTAAGCACCTTTGGCACAATTATTGGATTATCAAGACGACCATTCGAGGTGTCGGGCTGGCCGATGATGACAATACCAGCTCCTTGCTCCGTTTTAAAGAGGCCTTCCATAGCTGCTAGCTTCGTCGGCTGAAAATCAGCCACCTGCCGTCCTTCCAGGTCTCCGCTGGGGTAGAGCTGAATAATGCTGGCGATCAGTCCAACGATTACGCCCAGGGTGACAAAAATGCGGGCATACTCAATATGCTGCTTAGTTAGCAGGTAATAGGCTCCGGCCCCGGCCATAAAAAATGATCCAGTTATGACTGCTCCGCTCATTGTATGCATAAACTGGGGAATAATCCAGGGATTGAAAAGCACGGCCCAGTAGTCAGAGATATGCAAATGCCCGTTGCTGAGCGTATAGCCAACCGGGTGTTGCATCCAGGCATTTGAGGCGATAATAAAGCCACCAGAAGCCCAGGTTCCCAGCCAGACCATAAAGATTGAGAACCAATGCACCTTTTGTCCCAGCGACCGTTCACCAAAGAGGAAAATACCCAGAAAGGCCGATTCGAGAAAGAAGGCAAAGGCGCCTTCCATCGCCAGGGTCTGGGCAATAATATCTCCGGCAAAAGCCGAGAAACGCGCCCAGTTCGTCCCAAACTGAAACTCCATGGGAATGCCAGTCACCACGCCGACAATAAAAGTGACAGCAAAAATTCTGCCCCAGAAGTGAACCGAGTCGTTGTACTTCTCCTCACGGGTGCGCAGATAGAGCGTTTTCAAGATAAGCAACAGCAGAGCCAGCCCCATCGTAAGCTGTGGGAAAAGGTAGTGATAGGCAATCGTAAAGGCAAATTGCAGACGCGATAGGATTGTTGATGCATCCATTATTTATACCTCTGAGAATGTCAGTATGCCGTTTTGGAGCTCAAACATACGCCGGTAGAGTCCGTTAGCCGCAAGGAGCTGGCTATGCGTGCCACGCTCTTTGATATGTCCAGAGTCAAAAACCAGGATCTCATCCATCCTTTCCATAGCTCTGAGCCGATGAGTGATCAGCAAAGTTGTGCGTTCTCGCATCAACATATCAAGCGCATCCAGAAGCTTTTGCTCCGTGAGATAGTCTAGATTCGCCGTAACTTCATCAAGGATCAAAATAGGGGCATTCTTCAAGAGAGCCCGCGCCACGGCCAGGCGCTGGCGCTCACCCCCTGAGAGCCGCAAACCCTGTTCGCCAATCAAGGTATCTAATCCCTGGGGAAGCTGGTTAACAAATTCACGCAATTGCGCCTGCTCCAACACCTGCATCAATTCGCTATCGCTAGCGCCCGAGCGGGCCAACAACAAGTTGCTGCGCAGAGTGTGATGCCAGAGATAAGTATCTTGCATCACTACTCCGATCAGAGCGCGCAAATCCTCTAGCGCATAGGTGCGAATATCCTTGCCGTTGAGCCGAATCAGGCCATGCGTCGGGTCCCAGAAGCGCAAGAGCAGACTAACAAGCGTGCTCTTACCAGCCCCACTGGGACCTACGATAGCCACACGCTGTCCAGGCTGTAAACGCAGACAAATATCATCGAGTACCACATCTTTATCATTATGGCTATAAGAAAATTCTACGTGCTCAACTTCCAGGCAATAACCTGTCGGCGCATCCTCAATGGGCAAAGGCTCCTTTGTCTCTACCACCGGTGGCTCTGCATCGGCGATCTCGAATAACCTTTTGCCGGCAGCCAGCGAGTGCCCAAGAAATTGAAAGGCCTGGGCCAGCGGCTGAAGCGCCTCAAAGCTTGCCAGGATCAATAAACCCAGAAAGCCGAGATAAACTGCATTAATCGCGCCACTGGCCACTAGAGGAATAGCCAGCACGAGAATCACCCACAGAGCCAGGTTCATAAGAAAGTCATTTAACGCCTCCTGCAAGCCGCTGATCTGGGCCAGACGCGCTTGTACCCGCCCAAGGGCAGCATCTACGGCCCTGATATTCTGTTCATAGGCTGTAGACTGACCATAGGCCAGAATATCCTGAATACCCTGGATGCCATCAACAAGCTGGGCCTTTTGCAGAGCCCGTAAGGTAAGCTGCTGCTTGCCTAGCTTGCGCGAGAGGAACCAGGCCAGCAGCGGTCCACTCACTCCTGCGATCAGCAGGAAGGCCAGGGCCACCCAGGCTAAGAGGAGGCTGAAGAGGCTAAAGAGAGCAAAGGTTAAAAGGCAAATCATACTGGCCACAATGAGTGGAGACAGAATACGCAGGTAAATATTTTGCAGCTCATCAATATCGGCCAGCAGACGCGTCAAAATGTCCCCACTGCGATAGCGCAACAGGTGCGCGGGTGCAAGCGGCTCCAGACGGGTATATACCCAGACGCGCAGGCGAGCCAGAAGCCGAAAGGTTATATGGTGAGAAACAAGGCGCTCAGCATAGCGCGAGAAGGGCCGCACAACACCCACAAAGCGTACAATCGCAATGGGTACCGTTAGCAACATAAGTAACGACGTAATCGCAGCCGCCGCAATCAGATAAGCTGCCATGCTCAGCAAAGCAACGTTGCTGGCAATCATAATGCAGCCCAACAACGTTGCTAAGACAATCTGCCAGGCAAATGGAGCTAACCATGAAAGCAGGCGTGTAAACAGCTTCATCTCAAGCTCACCTCCCCGCTCTGCTTTCCCATCAGGCGCGCATAGGTGCTATCGCCCTGCAACAAAGCTGCAGGCTTGCCGATTTCAATAATCTCGCCTTTCTCTAGCACCACAACCTGATCAGCATGAGCTACCGTGCTATAGCGATGGGCAACGATGACGACTGTTCGATCACGCTGCAAGCGCTCTAAGGCTTGCCTTATTAAAGCCTCGCTTTCCGGGTCAAGACTGGATGCGGGCTCATCCAGTAGCAATAGGGGAGCATCCTTGAGAAAAGCGCGCGCCAGAGCAATCCGTTGAGCCTGTCCAGCGCTCAAACGCTTTCCCTGTTCGCCAATCTGAGTAGCAAAGCCGGCTGGTAGCCGTTGAATAAAGTCGCTAGCGCCAGCCTGCCTGGCTGCCCATAGAACCTCCTCGTCGCTGGCTTCGGGGCGCGCCATACGAATATTTTCCTCGATGCTGCCATAAAAAAGATAAGGCCTTTGCGGAACCAGGGCCACATACTTGCGCCATTCCTCTATGCCTAAAGCTGCAAGCGATATACCATTTACAGAAATCTGGCCAGCGCTCGGCTCAATAAAGCGCAGCAACAGGTTGACCAGCGTACTCTTACCGGCCCCACTCCGTCCTACCAGAGCCGTACAGGTGCCGGCCGCTAAGCTTAAAGAAATATTGTGCAGAGCCGGCTTTGTAATGTTGGGATAAAGATAGCTTACCCCGGTAAAGTCGATTTCCAGGGCTGAGCACGAAAGCCCGGCAGACCTTTCAGCCTTTGGCATAGCCACAGGCATTTCCAGAATCTCAAGCATGCGTTGAGCCGCCGCCTTACCCTCCATGCCCGCATGGCGATGCGTTCCCAGATCGCGCAATGGGCGGTAAAACTCGGGTGTCAACAAGAGGATCAGAAAGGCATTCTCAAAGGAGATTCCATGATTTAACAAACGTATTCCCAGGGTCACCGCGACCAGTCCAATAGCCATCGTCACCATAAATTCAAGGACCGTCCCGGAGAGAAAAGCCAGGCGCAGAACGCGCATCGTCCTATCACGAAAACTATTACTCATACGTTCGATACGCTCGCACTCTGCCCGGCTACGCCCGAAAAGTTTCAACGTCATAAGTCCCTGAACGCTATCAAGAAAATGTGCACTCATGCGAGCTAAGGCCGTCCACTGTTGCTGAATATGCTTTTCCGTATAGCTACCCACCAGAACCATCAAGAGCGGAATCAGAGGAGCTGTGAGCAAAAGGAGTAAAGCACTTGTCCAATCCAGAGGAAATAAAACGGCGACAATGAGAAGAGGAATCAAGACGCTCAAGAACATCTGGGGCAGATAGCGACTGACATAGGCATCGAGGCGCTCTATCCCTTCGCTGAGCGTCAGCACCAATTCTCCCGTCCGCTCCCCTCGACTAAAAGCCGGTCCGAGCTGAAGCAGCTGCCTGAACAGGCTCTTACGCAAAGCGATCTTGACCCGAATAGCTCCTTGCTGTGCAGCGAGTTCGCGCAGCCAGAGCAATACAGCACGTATAAAAATAGCGATGAGCAAAAACAGAAGTAGCGAGCCTACTTGCTCAAGCGATTGATGAGCCAGAAAGACGCGGCTCACAATTTTGCTGACGTAGCCCATTTGAGCAATCGTGGCCAGCGTCGCAAGGAGAGCACAAAGAATAGTGAGAAGCAGCATAGTGCGCGCTGGCGCAATCTTTTGCAGAAGCTTTTTTTCCACTGGCAATTTACCTATAAGGTTGCTGCTCTTCATCCGCGCTATAGTCTCAGAAACCTTGCAAGCCATATTTATCTTGTTTCTCAAGACAGCATGGAAGAATGCAGCATATATCTATACTTTACAGCTTCCGTCATGCCTCCCCAGGCATGAATCCAGAATATAGCTTTGGCCAAATATGTTCTATGACAAAAGTTATTGCTAGATTACCTTCCCGTTTCCAGCTATCAAGGCCAGAGCCTCATTAAGCCAATAGAAGCTAGCTATCAGCTCTCTTATACCCATCCTTTCCAGATAGAATAGATGAATCCGAGCTCTCATCAGCTACATACACGTTTGAAGCCAGATCAGCGTTTCGCAGCAGGGCAGATGAGGAGCGCCAGTAGGGTATAATTTTCCTCCGCCGCGCTAGCTCGCGGTATAGCAGCTATCATACTTGCACACCGGTTATTTCTTCTGTTATACTCGCCCATATTGGGTAATAAAATAGCCAAAGAGAACGATGCCAAAAGCAGCACAATTTGCGCTGATCTGGTCAGCGGAGCGCAACATATATGAATGGTACAAGCAGGGTAGCAATGGTTACTATCAACTCTTGTCAACCGAGAGTGGACCTGCAGCCGTACAATTGCTAACCGAAACCTCTTTTTCCTTTCAGGGACGGCATGGCCACCTCACCTTGCGTCAAGAGTCAAGATCCCGTAGATCTGGCTATTGGTATGCCTATCGCAATCATGGCCAAAAAACGCATAAAAAGTATGTCGGCCGAAAGGAAGATCTTACCCTTGCCCATCTGGAGAAGACAGCTCAAGCGCTTAGCGCCACGCTCAAAGGTTCGGAAACTAAGCAACATATCTCCAGAGAAAACGCGGGCCTCATTCCACAAGCATCAGAACTGTTGAGCAAAAATAAAGCCTGGCAGGCAGAACAGCAGCCTGATACGGCTCTTACACTTGCCCAACAAACTACATTGTTATTTGCGCCAAAGCTTCACCCTCCTCGCTTACATACCAATCTCATTGCGCGCGCTCATCTGCTAAGTCGGCTAGATGCCAGCCTGGAACGTAAATTGACCCTCGTCTGCGCGCCTGCCGGTGCTGGCAAAACCACGCTTGTAAGCCAGTGGCTTGCGGAGCGCGGCCAGCAACCACACGCCTGGATCTCTCTAGACACAGGAGATAATGATCCTGTGCTTTTCTGGAGCTATGTCATGACAGCCTGCCAGCACTTCGGTCAGACCGAGCGCGAGCAAACAGCGCTGACTCTTCTACGTACAGCCCCGCAGCCATCTTTTGAACAACCAACCTTAGAGCTTGTTCTCAAATTGTTTCTCAACGAGCTCTCTGCACGCTCCCAGGCTGGCATACTCATCCTTGACGATTATCATGTGATTACCGCTCCTCAACTACATGAGAGCCTGGCGTTTCTCCTCGATCACCTTCCAGAATCGCTTCATTTGATCATCCTCACGCGAACTGAGCCAGCGCTACCATTAGCGCGTCTACGCGCCAGGGGCGAAGTTTGTGAATTACAGGCCACTGATCTCCGTTTCTCTCAGGGCGAGAGCCAGGCCTTTCTTCAGCAAACGCTTTCATTCCAGCTCCCTTTGGCAACCATTGAACAACTCAATACACATATCGAAGGTTGGGCAACAGGTTTACGCCTTGTGACGCTTGCCCTACAGAATAAAGAAGACCAGCAGGAGATCGAGCATTTTCTCGCTAATTTTTCCGGCAACTATCGCCATATTCTTGAATATTTTGTGGCGGAAGTGCTCGCAACACAGGCAGAGCCGCTGCAGAGCTTTCTCCTGCAGACCAGCACATTAACACGCCTGACAGCCTCGCTTTGCGATGCGGTAACTGAGCGAAACGATAGCGAACAGCTGCTAAAAGTTTTTGCGCGAACTAATCTTTTCCTGCAAGCGCTCGATGACGTAGGCGAATGGTACCGCTACCATCCTCTCTTTGCCGAGGCCATGCAGAATGAAGCCAGGCATCGTCTGGGCCAGCAGGCCTTAAAGCAATGCTACCTACGCGCCAGCGCCTGGTATGAACAGCACAACCAGCTCCCGGAGGCCATCGAAGCGCTGCTGATTGCTCAGCAGTTTGCCCAGGCCGCATCCCTCATCCAGAAACTTCTCGGGGATCAGGCCTTCTTCTGCGAGATGGCCGAGTATCATACTTTGTATCGCTGGCTGCATACCTTACCAGTGGCCATCCTTGAGCAGCATCCCCAGCTCTGTCTGAGCTTTGCTACTGTAGCACTCTTTTCGCTCCAACAACAATCTACGGCCCGTATAGAGCAGATAGAAACTGCGCTACAACTTGCTGAGGGGACTTTCCGCGCCAACAACAATCTCAGTGGACTGGGCGAGATACTTGCCTTCCGCTCTATTATGGCCATCAAACTACAGGGCAACCTCATCCTGACTGCTCGCCTTGCCAGAGAGGCTTTAGCGTATCTCCCGGAAAAAGCCCAACAATGGAGAAGCACGTGTTTACGCTTCATAGGGGTGGGAGAATTTATCGCAGGCCACGTATATACAGCGCATCGCTACTTACAGGAAGCTCAAGCTATTTTTGAAGCTAGCGGCAATGAGCAGGCCGTGCGCGCAGGCCTCTTTGCTCAGGGCGAGGTTTGCTGTCTGCAGGGCGAGCTCCACCAGGCGGCCGCGCTCTATCGAACGGTTTATGAGGCTGCCGAAAAAGTGCAGTTCTTCAGAGGCAAAGCCTTGCTGGGCCTGGCCCGCCTTTCCTATGAATGGAACGCGCTGGAACAAGCAGAACAAGAAACCCGAGAGGCTATCGTGCTTGGCGAGCAGTACGCCGATGAGCCGCTCCTGTTTCAGGCAAGCCTTCTCTTGATGAATATCGAATGGGCCCGTGGAGAGCACAATCAAGCTCAAAAGCGCTTATACACGCTCCTTGCGCGCTCACAACTAAAAAACTCGCCTCAACACCGCCGAACAATTCTATTCTGGCAGGCCCGGCTGGCGCTCGCCTGCGGTGACCTGGCTGCTACGGAGCGCTGGGCAACCATCGGTGCTGCTGATCGGGAACATATGCCAGGGCTACAACAAGAACAAGAGGCGCTTTTACTGGCTCGCCTCAAGATAGCTCAAGGGAACAGCAACCAGGCACTTCAGTCGCTCACGAGATGGCAACATAAAGCTCATCAGCAAGGGAGAATGAGAAGCGAGCTAGAGATCCTCATTCTCAAAGCCCTGGCACACTTTGCCAGGGAACATACTGACAGCGCTCGCCAGCAGCTCAAAGAAGCCCTGCTCTATGCAAGTTCCCAGGGATATATACGTCTCTTCCTGGATGAGGGAGCACCAATGATAACTATGCTTGGCCTCTTCCTACCAATATTGCGCAAGGAGCTACCCACCTCCTACTTGCAAGCATTACTCCAGGCGCTTGCAGGGCCACAAGCAAGACAAGATCTATCACTCACCAGCAATTCATTTGCTATTCCTCAGATCGAGCCTCTTAGCGCGCAGGAACAACGTGTCTTGCGCTTATTGCTCGCTGGCTATTCCAATCCTGAGATTGCGCAAACTTTGATTGTCTCTGTAAATACGGTTAAGACCCAGGTACAGAGCATCTATCGCAAGCTCAATATTAGCAGTCGCAAAGAAGCAAGAGAGATTGCCGGCCTCCAGCATTAGCCCTCATATGTTTTTCTCCGACCCATATATAATCCTCTCAGGATCCAATTTTCTTGCTATCTTTGTCAGCACGCTTGCTTACTTTGGGTAATTACGTGGGGCCAGCTTGCGCAGGTTGGCACTTCTCTCCGCTACCTTATCGCGCTATGTTTTCAGAGCAATCATCCTTTTTGGGCGATGTAAAATAGCAGGTCCGATCCTATACTAGTAGCAGTTTTATTCACAAGCTACAAAGGAGATTTTTCTCTATGCCGAAACCATTTCGTTTCGGTGTCGTGACAGCCTTCGCGACATCGCACCAAGAATGGATCACGCAGGCTCGTAAAGCTGAAGACCTGGGTTACTCAACCCTTTTAATACCAGATCGTCTGATGGCTGGCCTCTCAGTAATTACCGCATTAGCAGTAGCAGCCGAGGCCACAAAATCGCTGCGGGTGGGAAGCTATGTATTCTGTAACGATTTACGCAATCCAGCCTTGCTTGCTCGCGAAATGGCCAGCCTGGATCTGCTGTCCGAGGGCCGCGTCGAAGTCGGACTAGGTGCCGGCGTCTCTCAGCAAGATTTCGAGCAACTGGGCCTGCCCTTTTATAGCGCAGGCACACGCGTCAGCCGCCTGGAAGAAGCTTTACACATTATGAAGCTCGTCTTTACCGAGCAGGTTGCCAATTTCTCAGGCAAGCACTATACAATCAAGAACCTCAGCAACTTACCAAAACCTGTTCAAAAACCACATCCGCCCATCTTTATTGGCAGCGCGGGAAAGCGCATGCTCTCGTTTGCAGCTCGCGAGGCAAATATCATCTCTCCCACGCTCAAATGGGCCGGCCCTGGCGCTTCGCCAGCAGATGTGAGCATGGAAGAGAAAGTGAACTGGATCAAAGAGGCTGCCGGGGAACGCTTTTCCCAGTTGGAACTAGCACAGGCAGTTTTCCAGCTGGCAATTACCGATAGCGCGGTTGGGGTTAAGCAAATACAGGTCGGCGGCGGACCCACTATTGGTAGTGTTCCGATGAGTACCGAGCAAGCTGTAGAGCATTTATTGGCAATGCGCGAGCGCTATGGCTTCTCCTATATCCATGTTAATGGTACACAGTTAGAAAATTTTGCGCCTGTCATCGCCCGGCTAGCGGGCAAATAATCTGCCTCGGAATATTGTAGCCAGTTCGCGCGTCGCCAGTCGGGTTCTGACGACGCGCTCATCAGCCATAGGACACATATCTCTTGTATCTCATGGGCCATAAATAGCCCCATTTATGGCCCTCCTAAAATTAGCTAGCCTATGCCTTGCTCCTCTAAAAAGCTCTTCAAAAGCACAATCACCTGTCAGCCAAATACCTGATAACAACATCAGGGAATGTACCGAGGCACACAGAATATGTATATTATACAATAAGTAATAGATAATAGAATACAATTTATATATCAAGAAGCAGATGGGTTTTATCTATTATCCATAAGCACAAGAGTAGAATCGCCTATCTCAGCTAGAAAGGCAGGTATTACGCTATGTCGCGGCCGAAGCAAGTTATGCTAGTACTGGGTATAGCCGCAGTCTTAACGCTACTGTTAGCCTCCTGTAAGATCGATGATGCCAGCGCACTACGATCTGGACCATCTGTCCATATGAACAGCACTAATTTTGTAGTGAGCTCAGTTTCTATCCAAAAGGGGCAATCGCTGACTCTGATCAACGATGCCAGCGACGAACATGTTATCACGAATGGCAGTTGGGATGGATCTGTCCAGAAAGCGGCCCAGGAGGCAGGTGCACCCACTATACGCCTGACCATCACCGGCCCTCAGAGCCAGACCATCGGCCCCTTCAGCACTTCTGGCACTTTTCACATTTATTGTACAATTCATCAAGGAATGAATCTGGCTATCAAGGTGCAATAATGCAAGCGTCAGGATCAAGGATGGCGCTTCGCTGCCTGGTGGCCTGCCATTCGCTCCCACGCGCAGAGGACCGGCCATCCTCATTCCTCTCCCGCTAGCAAGCCCAACGCTCTTGCCCTCTCAATCGCCTGCCCACGCGTATGGACCGTAAGTTTGGCAAAGAGATAATTGATATGGGTTTTCACAGTGCTGATAGCAATATGTAAGTGCTGCGCAATTTCCTGATTTGATAATCCTTGCACGATCAAGCGCAAAACCGCAAGTTGCTGGGGGCTAAGCGCACTGGCTTCTATGACATCATCCTGCAGCCTGTGCGCCTGGCTTAAGACATGTAGAGCGCTAGTCCGCTGAGCATGTTCCTCGCGCGGAAGGAGATTAAGCGCTAAACGAGCTTGCTCCTGAGCAGCAGATACGTCTCCTTGCGCCGCCAGAGCCTGAGCAATGCAAAGCCGAAACGCTCCCATTTCCAGCAAACATAGACGCTCCTCAGCAGGAGCAGTTTCGCTAACTGCTTGTGTAGACAAAGCGCTAATAGTTATTTTATGCTCAACTGTTGGTAGCAAGCTTGCTGCCGCGCTCATCTGATCAGTTGCTGCAAGAGCTGCAACCCGAGCCAGAGCCAGGCGCGAATGAGTCAGAAGAAGCGGCTCGGGCAACCTCTCAAGCAGGCGCAGAAGCAGCGAGAACTCTCTGCGCGCAAACAGAGGATAAGCCTCCTGCTCAATAAGACTGGCTGCCTCCTCAGTATCTCCGGCCTCCAGCAGATGCTCAGCAGCATCAAGCGCCAGACCAGCATCTCTATACCACTGAGCGGCACGCCCATGTAACAGCATAATATAAGCCGCATCTTGCCATTGATAAAGGTGATGGCGGAGCAAGTCAGCAAAGAGTGGATGATAGCGATACCACTGGCTCGCGCGCTCCAGAGGCGTCAGAAAGAACTGAGCCCGCACAAGTTTCTGCAGAAGAGCAGGGGCCTCAGCTAGAGCAACTATAGCGGCACAGAGCGGAGCACTCAAGCTCTTTAGAATAGAGGTAGCTAGCAAAAAATGCAGAGCTGCAGGCTCAAGTCGGGACAACAGAACTTCACTCAAATAAGCCAGTACATGGCGATGACTACGAGAAATTTCTGCGATCAACTCTTTGCTATCAGTACCCGTACTTAGCACAAGCGCAGCCAGCTGCAAACTAGCAATCCACCCCTCGGTAAGCTCCAGTAAAGCAGTAATATCTTCTTCAGGCAAAGAAATCTCCATTACCCGTTCGAGAAACAGGCTGGCTTCAGCAGGCTGCAAGCGCAGATCATCGGCAGTCACCACATTTAGTTCTCTATCAGGAGAGCGCCGAAGCAACAGAGGCGGCGGCTCACTGCGTGTTAGCAAGAAAAGATGGAGCGAGCCTGGCTGATGTTCCAGCAAGTACGCTAACGACTTCTGCACTGGCTCCGCCGTGATCAGGTGATAGTTATCAAGAATGAGCACAAGCTCAGAAGAATGAGCAGCTGAGCTAAGCGCATGTATAAGTACGCGTAAAACGACGGTTATTGACTGGGCTTGGATAGTTTGCAGCAGGGAGAGAGCTGTAGCGCTACAGCCCGGACAAAGCTGTTCCAGAGCCTTGAAGACTTGCCTCCAGAATAGGAACAGGTCATTATCGCTCTCATCTAACGTTATCCACGCAACGCTCTGCTCACGTTGCAAGCGCTCTTTTGCCCAGTTGAGCATCGCGCTTGTCTTGCCAAAACCTGCAGGGGCTGTCACAAAGGTTACCGGCAGACGTAACCCGACCTGCAACTTCTCAACTACGCGTGAACGCGCTAACAACTCTAGCCCTGAATCGGGCAGTTGCTGCCTGTGCTCAGCTAGTGATTGGGCCAGGGCCTCAATCTTGCGCGAAGATACATCCTGAGCCTCCCGCGCCAAGAGACCTGCAAATTCCGTAACCTTGTGAGGAACTAACGCCGGCTTTTGCAGCATATGAAGCAAACGGGCAGCTTCTTCCAGGCGTTCTACAGTTAGCTCGGCATTGCGACCAAGGTACCTCTTAAGCATTTTTTGTCCATAGCGACGGTAAGCATACCAGTAGGAACCACTACGCTGTCCCCGCTCTTTACGCAAAGTACAGGCAAAACCCTCACGGCTATGAAAAGAAAAAGACGCGTGTTGATCCAGCCACGCCAACCAGGTCAGGTTGCCAGCTTCGAAAGAACCTTGCGCATGTCCATCTGTATAGAGCTCATAGCGACCTCGCTGCATGTTCCAATGCAAGCGATATGCACTCAGCTTTGGCATGTTTCCACCTTTTGCTACAGAACAAAGCTATCAAACAGCGTTACTATAGCCTTATCAGTGTAAAATAGCAAGTAGTGCTACTCAACAAAGCACCATCAAGCAGCGCTCAGGCCACAGGCGAGCAATAGAAGAAAGCTTGCCCTGTTGACTTTTCGCGTTCAGATACGATAATGAAGAGCCAGTCCAAAGGGCTTAACAAGTTCCTAATGAGCATGCAAAGCCATCTGGCCAATACTTCATTCTTTACAGTATTGTCAAATTGAGGCTATAATACCTCCACGAGGAGAAGCATGAGCAAAGAATTACGTATCATACCGATAACAGGTATCGAAGAAACACCCCCAGGATGCGACCTGGGTCTTATCATCTATGAGGCACTTCACACTCAGCACCTGACCTTAGAGCCAGGTGATATTCTTGTTGTGACCCAAAAAATCGTTTCTAAAGCGGAGGGGCGCATCGTAGATCTCAACGACATAAAGCCATCAGCCTTTGCCCGTCAATATGCCAAGCAATATAACAAAGATGCCAGGCATGTTGAGGTTGTGCTGCGGGAGAGCCGGAGAATTGTCCGTATGGACCACGGCGTACTCATCAGCGAGACCCATCACGGCTTTATCTGTGCCAATGCAGGAGTGGACGAATCAAATGTGAACGGGGCCGAGCAGCTTACCTTGCTTCCGCTCGATTCGGATCGTTCGGCCCAGATGCTACGCCTGCGCCTGCTGCGAATCGTTAGAGATAAACAAGAAAAGGCAGATATAGACATAGCCATCATTATTTCGGATACCTGGGGTCGGCCCTGGCGTCAGGCCCAGGTGAATATGGCCATAGGCGTAGCTGGGATGGAAGCCATTAACGACTACCGTGGCCAATATGACCCCTATGGTTATGAACTGCGCGTCAGCTCCATAGCTGTAGCCGACGAACTTGCCGCGACAGCAGAGCTTGTAATGGGGAAAATCGACCGCGTTCCAGTCGCCCTTATTCGGGGCTATAACTATATTCCTGCGGAGGGCACAGCCCAAGCGCTTATACGCAACAGTGCGACTGACATGTTCCGTTAATATACATGCAATGTGCAGTTTGCCTTGCCAGGAGCTCGGCCCTTTGAGCTCTTCAAAAGAGGGAGCAAAAGACACCTTCTTTGTCCTCTCTAAGCAGAACAAACCATAACAAGCTGTGCATGACGTACTTTAGCTTGAACGAAAAGGTAAACATAGACGTGACATCACAGACGAACGCTCGGCAGGTTACGCTACCAGAGCGCACGAATGATCTGGCGACCCTGCTACGTAGTAGGCGTAGCGTACGCATATATCAGGACAGGCCTGTAGCGCGCGAAGCACTTGAACAAATGCTGGAGGCGGCCCGCTGGGCCCCATCGCCCCATGGACGGCAGCCCTGGCGTTTTGCAGTTCTCACGCGCCAGGAACCTAAGACACAGCTGGCAGAGAGCATGGGAACAGACTGGAAGAAAAATCTCCAGATGGATGGCCAGAATGAAGAAATTGTTGCTATACGCCTGGAGAAATCGCGCCAACGCATCCTCAACGCGCCAGCAATTATTATTCCCTGTCTCTATCTGGAAGATCTTGATCACTATCCAGATGAAAAGCGCCAGGCTGATGAGACAGTCATGGCCATTCAAAGCCTTGGCGCCGCTATCCAGAACATGCTGCTCACAGCCTACGATCTCGGCCTGGATACAGGCTGGATGTGCGCGCCGCTTTTTTGTCCCGAGATCGTCTGTGAAACGTTGGGCCTGGATAAGCGGTTAATCCCCCAGGCCCTGATTACCGTTGGCTATGCTGCCGCTGACCCGCGGCGGCGAGAGCGTCTTCCGTTGGATCGTCTCATTGTTCATTTTGACTGAGGTTTTACGCTATGATTGCAGTTCTGGCCGGTGGAGTAGGCGCCGCGCGCTTTTTGCAAGGAGTGGTACAGGTTGTTCCGCAAAAGGAACTGACCGTCATCGCTAACACCGGGGATGACCGGGATTTCTACGGCTTGCGCGTTTGCCCCGATATCGATATTGTCATCTACACCCTGGGAGGCGTTGTAGACGAGAAATATGGCTGGGGCATCCGCAACGATACCCATAACACCATGCAGCAACTTACCCACTATGGCAACGAAGATTGGTTTCTGCTTGGTGACAAAGATCTAGCTACACATATCCATCGTACAAATTTGCTGCGCCAGGGCAAGACTCTCAGCGAAGTTACAGATAACTTGCGCGCTCGCTTTGGTCTGGAGTTACGCATCCTGCCCATGAGCGATCAGCCTATCGAAACCCATATCAAGACGCCGGCGGGACTCCTGCATTTTGAGGAATACATGGTCAAGCGCCAGAGCGTCGATGAGGTTCAGGATGTGGTCTTCGTGGGAGCCAAAGAAGCCAAACCGGCCCCCGATGTGCTTGATACGCTTAAAGCAGCCGACGTTATCCTGATTGCCCCCAGCAATCCTATCGTCAGCATCGGGAGCATTCTTGCAGTTCCAGGCATTCATGATGTACTCCACGAGGCAAGCGGCATGGTAGTAGCAGTCAGCCCCATTGTCGGCGGCGCTCCTATCAAAGGTCCTGCCGACAAGCTCATGCGAGGCCTGGGCCTTGATGTCTCGGCAGTAGATGTAGCGCGCTGTTATCGTGACTTTCTTGATGTCATGGTCATCGATGAGCAAGATGCCCACCTCGCCGGCGAGATCGAGGATCTGGGCATCCCAACGGTTGTTACCAATACGATTATGCGTGATAGTGCCACCAAAGCCGAGCTTGCACGCACTGTATTGCAAGCCGCCGGGCGGCAAGTCTAATGCCGGCGCACAGAGGGGGCATAGAACACAGCCAGACGCATATGATAAATAGAGCATTGATCCCGGTAAAGGCCCTTGACCGGGCAAAAAGTCGTCTGTCCAAACACCTGACACCCAATCAACGCGCGTTTCTGGTACTTGAAATGCTGCATCATGTCATCTGCACGCTACAAGAAAGCGCAGTTCTGACATCCATCACAGTGGTCAGTCCCGATGAACGCGTTCTGGAGCAGGTGCAGGCCTGGGGTGCGCAGGCTCTCCTTGAAGAGCAACATGGACATAACACGGCTTTGCATGCGGCAGCTTTGCACCAGATAGAGGCAGGCACAACAGCCTTGCTCACCATATCGGCGGATCTGCCTTTATTACAAGTAAGCGACGTGCGCACTATGTTTGAGCAGGTTCAGAGCCATGATATTGTGCTTGCGCCATCGCGAGAGGGCACAGGAACCAATGCACTCCTCGTCAGCCCTCCGCTAGTCGTGCCATACGTGTTTGGTCCTGGCAGCTTACAGCGCTACCAGTTGGAGGCCCAACAGCGAGACCTCAAGAGTGCACTAGCCAGAAATATCGGGCTGGCCCTGGATATTGACACGATCGAAGACTTACGCACTTTGCGCCGCTATGAGATGCGGAATAAGGCAGCCCACGCATCCTAGCGAAAAACATATAAAATCAGGAGCATCAATGAGTAGTATTTTATCAGCAAAAGCCCGTGCTTTCCTTGAGGAGAAGCGCTTCGCAGTTCTCGCCACGATTAATGCTGACGGAACGCCCCAGCTCACCACTATGTGGTATCTGCTCGAAGGCGATACCATCGTGATGAACACAAAAGTTGGACGCCTCAAAGACCGCAATATGCGCCGCGACCCGCGCGTTTCCGTTTGCTTTGAAGATGGCTATAGCTACCTGACGATTAGCGGCAAAATCGAGTTCGTGGAAGATCAGCAGATAGCACAGGAAGACATTCGTCGCCTGGCCATTCGCTATCATGGGGAACAAGAGGCCAATAAGCAGGCCCAGGAACAGTACTCCAAAGAAACAAGAGTTACTTTACGTCTGAAATGTGAGCATATCATTGACGATTTAGGCTAGCAAGCCATAGCAAAGTTCTCTATTGTAGCCAGAGGGTGCAAGTGCAGGCTTAGCCTCGTGCGAAACTGCATTTGTGCAATCTGGCTACTCTATCTTTTTTACGATGCCAAAGCTTTTCTATCCTCAGGCCCCAGAGCCGAAGACTGCGCCGGCGTGGCAGCATAGACAAGCGTCAGGCCATCGGAGTTTGTACGCGTTTCTGTCATACAATAGGTAAAGCCGGAAGGGAGGTTCGAAACCTTGATCTGAAACTGTTGATTTAGCTGGTCCTCAAACTGAGTAGTCATCCCGGTTATCGGAAAACCTCCGATATCAGCATGGATCAGGTGCATACGTAGCTGGCAGGCTTCCACGGTAGGTTGCAGCCGTAACGTAAATTGCTTGGTAACATTGATTCCCAGCACATTTACTTGATCCTGACCGGTAATCGTAATCGGGCCATTTTGCACCAGTTGCACCTGGGTATCCTTGATAGTTCCCGGTAAACCGGCCGAGTTGGCATTCTGCGTAACCAGTTGGGATATATAGCCAGTGCTTATTTGCGCCATAATCGCTCCTTTCCCAGTATAAGGGGGAGCAGACCGCGGGGAATTGTCATTGCCAGCAATTAGTATATAGGAGAAGACAGCGGCCACGCCGACGATAATACCGAGCACAAAAGCTACAAGGGCCAGAGGAAAGCACCCACCCGAGCGGCGGGGTTGCGCCTGCGCTGCCATTGTCATCCCTCCTGAGGAAAATTGAGTCCGTGAATCCATCCTCGCTCCTCTCATACTATTTCATGCTATATTACAACTCTTCCATCTTCCCTGGCAAGCATCTAGCCCTATCAATGCAATTTGTGCAACTTGCACAAATGTTAGCGCTGCACTTTCAGGTAAAGTGTCTGTAGCATCCCTTTGAGATATGTCATATTCTTAGTACAAGAGAAAACAATCTCAGCACGATACTGAGATAAAGCTGTGAACATTATGCACATTAGCCAAAAGATGATCAGGGCAACGCACGCCAACGATAGCCGCAATGATGCAAAGACAGACATACAAGGAGATAAAATAAGATGACCCCAGAGGAAGTGTTACGATTTGCCAAAGAAAACGGCGCAAAGATGATAGATCTTAAATTCACAGATTTGCCCGGTACCTGGCAGCATTTCAGTATGCCTTTGCATCAGTTGGAAGAAGAAGCCTTTGTGGAAGGCTTCCCATTCGATGGCTCTAGCGTACGGGGGTTCCAGGCTATCAATGAAAGCGATATGCTTGTCATCCCGGATGCCAGCACAGCTATTATGGACCCATTTACCGCAGTCCCAACGCTCAGCCTGATCTGTAACATCGCCCATCCCGGAGACGCGGGCTTCAAGACCCGCTATAGCCGCGATCCCCGCTATGTGGCCCAGAAGGCAGAAGATTATCTACGCACAAGTGGCGTTGCAGACACTGCCTACTTCGGCCCCGAGGCAGAATTCTATATCTTTGATAGCGTCCATTACGTCTCAACAGATAATAAGCAATGCGTAGAAGTCGATTCCGATGAGGCACACTGGACCAGCGGGCGCGACCTGCGCCACGATGGTTCACGCAACATGGGCCATCTTATGCGCGTCAAAGAAGGGTATTTTCCTGTTGCCCCTAACGATACGCTCCAGGATCTGCGTACCGAGATGGTCCTGAAACTAGAAGAGCTGGGCATCACGGTTGAGGCGCAACATCACGAAGTTGGCGCCGCTGGCCAGTCAGAGATTGATATTCGCTTCGACACCCTGACCAAAACAGCCGATAGCATGCTTCTTTATAAGTATATTGTGAAGAACATGGCGCGCAAATATGGCAAGACCGTCACCTTTATGCCAAAGCCAATCTATGGCGATAATGGTTCCGGGATGCATACTCACTCCAGCCTCTGGAAAGATGAGAAGCCTTTATTCTATGATGGCGATGGTTACGCTGGACTCTCGCAGATGGCACGCTACTATATCGGTGGTATCCTGCTGCACTCTCCTGCCCTGATGGCTATCGCTGCGCCGAGCACCAACAGCTACAAGCGCCTGGTTCCCGGCTTCGAAGCTCCCGTCAATCTTGTCTTCTCACAGGGCAACCGTAGCGCAGCTGTCCGTATTCCTTCAACTAACAGCCCTAAGGGCAAGCGTGTCGAGTTCCGTCCTCCCGATCCAACAGCTAATCCATACTTGCTCTTCTCAGCGCTATTAATGGCCGGCCTTGATGGTATCCGTCGCGAGATTGACCCCAGCGACTATGGCTATGGCCCGGTGGATCGCGATCTGTATCATATGTCGGCCGAAGATTTGCGCGAGATCTGTTCAGTGCCGGGTTCGTTAGATGAGGCTCTTAACGCGCTTGAAAAAGACCATTCCTTCCTCCTGGAAGGCGATGTCTTCACCTACGATCTCCTTGAGAAATATATTGACCTCAAGCGCGAGCAGTCCGCTACAGTACGTATGCGTCCAGTGCCCATCGAATTCTCGCTTTACTATGACGCATAACTAGAATCCATTACATATATTCTAAAAGAATACTGCCATCTCTCGTGGGAGACGGCAGTATTTCCTCAGTTTATTTGCTGTATCCACACTTTTTTACCTTCGTTACACGTAAATTTTCATACATCTGATACCACATTATTCATGGTCAACAGAGTTGCTAAGTATAAAATAGTTCACAACATTCACAAGATAATGTATAATACATGTATTATGAGACAATATCTCTGTCAGAACCTGGCACACAAGACAATTCTTGGAAAAATGTGCTATAGTAAGCATACAGAGTAATATCGTCCGGATAGATTAATGGAGAACAGAACCCATGGAACCCCTCATAGACAGCTATGGACGCCGCATAAAAAATATGCGTATCTCGATCACAGATAAATGCAATTTCCGCTGTACATATTGTATGCCAGCTGAGGGGCTGCCCTGGCTGAAAAAAGCTGAAATTCTCTCCTACGAGGAGATTGAGCGTATCGCCCGCGTAGCTGTCGAGATTGGCATAGAGCAAATTCGCCTGACGGGTGGGGAGCCTCTGGTTCGGCGAGATGTAGCTGATCTAGTCAGGCAGCTCCATGAGATAGAAGGGCTACGCAGCCTGAGTCTAACCACAAATGGGGTGCTCTTAAAACAGCAAGCAAAAGCTCTTGCCGAGGCTGGCCTCACCCGCATCAATGTGAGCCTTGATTCGCTGGTGCGCGAAAGATTTGCCCAACTCACGCGCCGCGACCAGCTTGATCGCGTCCTCGAAGGTCTGGCAGAGTTAGAACAATACCCAAGCATTCACCCCATTAAAGTTAATGCTGTCGCGATGCGCGATTTCACAGAAGCTGAGGTGCTTGATTTCGCCCACCTGGCTCGTCGTAAGGCATATGTAGTGCGCTGGATCGAATTTATGCCACTGGATGCCGATCAAATCTGGCGCAAGGAAGATATTCTAACCGGTGGTGAGATCAAAGCCATCATCGAGGCTGCATATGGGCCACTTGTACCGATTACCACTGGCGATCCCTCAGAAACCGCGCGCCGCTATACCTTTAGCGATGGTATAGGAGAAGTCGGCTTTATCAATCCCGTCAGCGAGCCTTTCTGCGCTTCTTGTGACCGCATTCGCCTCACCGCCGATGGCCAGTTACGCACCTGCCTTTTCGCCACCGAAGAAACTGATCTACGTGCTGTGTTGCGCTCGGGAGGCAGCGACGAGGACCTGGCCAGGACCATTCGCAACGCCGTCTGGCACAAAGAGCTCAAGCACTATATCGGTGATAAACGCTTCAAACGGGCCAGCCGCAGCATGTCAAGAATTGGTGGTTGATCCCTTCTCAAAAGCAACTAGCGTTACTGTAATAGCAGAAGTGCAATTTCAGCCCACCGATTCTATATCACAGTTACAGTTAAATGGCGGAGATAGCACAGTTACAAAAAAACAGGATGTTCGTCTTTATAATCAAATAGATAATTTATACGTCAGTCCGATGTATACTCGTCTATCAGGAAGCAAGAAAGGGCTGTATTATCACTATTTAACGTTACATTAGCACAAGAACAGAAAGAGGATTTTGTGGTACACGACAAAGCGGAATTGCTCACAGTCCGTGAAGTGGCACAACGGTTGCGTGTGGACGATACAACTGTTAGACGGTGGATTAAAAATGGCGTGTTAGAGGCAATTACCTTACCCCATCGGGGAGCACGTCAGGCTTACCGAATTCGCCGTTCCACCTTAGATGCTCTGTTAGCTTCACCCGAGCAAACGGTAAATCAGTAGCTAGAAATCTTCTTTTAAGAAGATGTAGTATTTGTCAATCTTAGCTACTAGTCAGGAGCTAACTTGCCTGTAATCGGTCCTGGAGTGCCCTTCCACGAATTGCATGGGAGGAGAAGTTCAACACCTGCTGCCTCTCACCCTTCCACGCACTACCCTCCCGGCAAGATAAACTAAATGGCACACACCGGGGGGCGTAGTTCTTATTCACTCTGCAGGCAGCTACTTACAGGCCTGATCTCGCTTCAAGGTGGATACAAATGTAGTGCATTAGTTAGCTCCAATCTCCTGCCCCTAAGCGGTCCACACATTTATGCTTCCTCAACATACAGTTCCCTACGATAGAGACGCATTCCTTGTGGCGCTGGCTCCTCTGTTGGATGCATCTCAAAGCGGGCCGCTAAGCGGGCAGAGGCAGGGTCACGCTCGGGAAGAAGGGCCTCAAAATAAATAGGAAGGCCTTCTTGCTCAGCTTCAAACTCAAACTCGGTGGCCAGGATACGAGCTCGATTTAGCGCCCCGACGAGCAATATGCGGCCGCCGTTTTCTCTTCGGTGCTGCGGATGTACCGCTCCTCGACAGAGAAAGTGATAGGACCGCCTATCCTGATACAGTTGGACTGTTACAAATCCCACAGTTTCTCCTTCCAGACCATCCAGCGTCCCTGCCTGTCCCCAGGTATTCAGCTCATCGTCGTCATCGTTAATGACAAACGTATTGAGCAGCGCATCCATCGTAGAATTCGCCAACCAGTCCTGTAGATCGCTGACACTCTTTTCAGCAAGCCCATCCTCCTGCATAGCTACACGCTGTATTTGTATCACGGAAGGCTCATCTGCTTGACGATAATTGCGTATACGCACTGGCCCCAGCTCCTTCTCAAGTTAAAAACTTTTGCTCTTTTGCTAGCACACATTATAGCAGGAAAATTACGTCCTACCAGAGGGCCTTTTCGCTTTCGGCAACTCAACTAGCATCGAGCTTAATCTATAGGATATACTGTAGTACGTCCGCAATCCAGACGGCATGTCATCAGGCTTTGCAGCGCTAGTTTTTCTGCCGCCTTAGAGTGGCACAGAGGAGGGAAAAACTGAGCGCAGTCCCATCGGTCAAAGGGCCAGATTCGCTTGCTCGCGAGGTGTCCCTAGCCAACTCAGTTTGGGAAACTGGAAAGCCTCATGGTCCATCCCGCTATGCAACACAAAACATGTGCCCGTTTTATCTCACAACAAAGGAGTCTTACCTTGTCTGACCTCACACACTTGCAACGTATACGTCAAGAAATGCCAGCCACTACAGATAGTGTGTACCTTAATACAGGCACATTTGGTCCCTTACCCAAATGCGTTATCCAGGCTATACAAAATTATCTGGAGAGAGAGTTGCGCGAGGGCCGTCTAGGAAAGGGGTTCGAGAACATTTCAGCCGCTTATAGCGATGCTCGTGCCAGCATTGCACGCCTACTGCATGCCAGCGAAAACGAGATAGCGCTAACTGATAACACTGGCGAAGGCTTGAATATTATCAGCTATGGCTTTGATTGGCATAAGGGTGATGAGGTAATTACAACCAATCACGAGCATATCAGTGCACTCGCACCACTCTATCAGATCCGTGATCGTTATGGCATCGTTATTCGTACCGCCGATCTCGGCCCTGCAGCAGATCGACCAGTTGTTGAGGCAATTGGAGAACTGATCACACCGCGCACGCGCCTTATTTCGCTCTCTCATGTGACCTGGACAACCGGGGCAGTCCTTGACATTCAGGCAGTTGGACGCCTGGGACACGAGAAGGGTATTCCTGTCGTAATCGACGGAGCCCAATCGGCAGGGGCAGTTCCGATCAATGTTAAAGAGCTCGAAGTTGATTTCTATGCTATCCCCATGCAGAAATGGCTCTGCGGACCCGATGGCACGGGAGCTCTTTATACCAGCCAGGATGCACTTCGCAATGTCGCGTCTACTTACGTCGGTTACTACTCAATTAAGCACGAAGTTGATGCCGAATGGGCTCTAAACGATACAGCCCAGCGCTTCGAACTTGGCGGCAGACAGACCGCAGCTGTCGCCGGGCAAGCTGCAGCCTTACACTGGTTAGAGGATTTCGTCGGCCACGATTGGCTCTTTACACGTATCTCTACATTAAATACTTATGCATATAATGCCTTGAAAGACCTACCAGGGCTGCAGATGTTGACCCCACAACCAGGGGCCAGCGGGATTATAGCATTTCTGCTCGAAGGCCGCGACGACAGCGAGGTTGTAAAGCAATTGAGCCAGCAACACAATATCTACATTCGCAATATTCCATCGACAAAAGCATTACGCGTCTCAACTGGCTTCTACAACACTGAAGAAGAGATCGACCGGCTTGCGCAAGCCTTGCGTGCGCTCTAGCTGGCTCTCAGCCAACTTCATAGACAGGAACAAGTATGCGCTATGCCGGGCGGCGATGTCAGAGCAGCTAGCACTATACGCCAGGCGAGCACCATACTTGTTCAAAGCCCTGGCGCCTGCAAACCCAGAAACAACCTTCTTGCCGATCGTTGCCAGCTTCAGGTGTCCAGGCAACGCGTTATATCCTCTTCCATTGTTGCAAGATGGCACTATAACGCCTGTTGCCTTTGCGTCGCGAAAGCATCTAGAGCATTGAGGGTTTGGCTATTAATATCTGAATGAGTAGAGAGAAGCCAACAAAAAATCACCCATACAGGCAGGTGAGACGGCGACTTCCTATTTTCCCGTGCAGTTGCCCGCAGAGTATCGTCGGAGCTGAAGAGCTTAACTACCGTGTTCGGGATGGAAACGGGTGTACCCTCTTCGCTATTGTCACCAGCTCACCTGCACATACAGGTGACTCATTTGACAGAAAGTATATTACTATGCCTGGCTCTATTTGTCAATAGGCTCAGTCTCTTTTCGGCAAAATTTATCAGCGCGACTAGTCAGGCAAAAGATCTGCCGATAGGTAGTTGATTTATCAGCTCTATTGGTGAATACTTTAAGCAAGAAGATATCTATATCCAAAGCTATATCACCTATTATGATTATCATCTCACGACAAATTGAGAAAGAGGTATATACTGGTATGCGTAGGACTACACATGGACAGGACCGTCCTCCTACCCGTTCTCCGTTCACCTTCGCTCGCTATAGCGTTCCTCATGAAGAGCACATCGAACGCAACGAAGATACCTTGCTGGTCGATCAGCAAAGAGGGCTGGCAGCAGTCTTTGACGGCGTAGGTTACGGTCCTGGACATATTGCATCTCAAATGGCTGCCCGCGTTATCCGTCGCGGCTGGAAACGCCTTCTCGCTAAAGAGCAAAACACGCCTGCCCTACTTGAAATATCCAGGGCGGTCGATCTTCAAGCAAAGTTACCGCACCTCTTATTGGAGGCTCATCGGCAAATCTGTACCAATGGTTCCCGGCATATACAGATAGACGACTCTTTGCCAGAGGACAAAAAACGTCCCGAAACAACCGCAGCTCTCATTACTCTTTGCAAGAATAGCGAGCAGGATGGATATACGATGTTCTATGCCCATGTTGGTGATAGCCGTATCTACCTTTTACCACAAACGCGGCCTCTCAAGCGTCTGACCAGGGATGATGGCTATTTTTCTTTATTACTAAAACGTGAACTTATCAATGAAGATGATGCATATCGTATCGATCAAGCAACTTCTGCCGAGCAACTTTCTGCCGAAGAATTCGACTACTTTAGCAAACGCAATGGCATTACGCAAGCTCTCGGGGATCACTCACAGCCAACCGTTCATATCGGCAGTATGCCTATTGCCCCGGGAGATCGCATCTTATTGTGCACTGATGGTATCCATGATAATCTGACGGATCAAGAAATTCAGCAGATATTACAGAAAGGTTCACGCACCAGGGCCGCCAGAGGACTTGTGCAGAGTGCAATCGATCGCTCACATCAAAGCGACGAATCCATTCGAGCCAAGGCTGATGATATGAGTGCCATTGTAATTACCTATAACTATTAAATTTCTATTTCATTGCAACTCTGTTATCAAACCGGAGCTGAGAAATGGCAAGGTCTACGGCAGGAGAGAGCTAATGCTCTCCTGCTATAGCCACCTCTTCAAGGCGCAGCGATAACAAGCGCGAGACGCTATCGCGCATCGATACACCATAGATCACCTGAGCTGACGACATCGTTACACGGTTATGTGTAATCACAATGAACTGCGTACGCTGAGCCAGGCGCTTGAGAATATCGCAGAAGCGCGTAACATTGGACTCATCCAAAGCGGCATCTACTTCGTCCAATAAACAAAACGGCGGTGGATTGATCTCCAATAAGGAAAAGAGCAGAGCCGCCGAGACCAGGGCACGTTCTCCTCCGGAGAGCAAGGAGAGATCCTGAACTTTTTTACCTGGAGGTTGCACAATTACTTCTACACCGGCCGGCATACTTGATGGAGCCTGTACCTCCTCTTCTCCATTTTTAGCTGCCAACAGTTCAAGGCGCGCTGTTCCTCCATTGAAAAGCGTCGTAAAATGCTCGCGAAAACGCGCATTTACTGCCTGGAATGTTGCCTCGAACTGACGCGCCATTGTAGCATCCAATTGACTAATGATCGAACGCAGATGTAAAGCAGCCTGATCCATATCGGCTATCTGCGACGAAAGGAAATCGAAACGTGTGCGCGTCTCCTCGTACTCCTGTGGCGCATTGACATCACAGCCACCCATAGCCTTCAGACGGCTACGCAAGTTATCAACCCGCCGACGCAGCTTGCGCAACTGTGCCTCTTCTTCCTCGCTAAGCTCTGTAGAGTTCGGAGCAGATGTTAGCTCTTGCCCTGCCACAGAGGAAGCAGCTACAGCTTGCCTGAGCAGGTCGGCAGGCTCATTAATCCCCAGCTCCTCACGTAACTGTTCCTGCAGCGTCTCAACAGCGTCGCGCGCCTTCTGGCTATCTAGTAAAGCGCGGCGGTAGAGCGTCTCTTGCTCTGTTCTGGTTTGTTGCATTTGCCCCCGTTGACGTTCCAGGGTACTTATCTGCCCATCAACCGCAGTAAGCTGCTCTTCTACCCTGTGCAATTCGCCTTCCAGAGCACAGCCCCGCGCGTGTGCAGCCTCCAGCTGGCTACGCTGCTGGGCAATCGTGGCTTTAAGCGCCTGCTGCCGTTCTTCAGCATCTTTGATGCGCGCAACCTGCTGACTGACTTGAGCTTTTAACTCTTGCGCTTGCGTATGTTGTGCCTCCAATTGCTGACGCAATGATCTGGCCTCCTGACGCTTTAGCGCCAGAGCTGTGCGAGCCTTGCCTAGATCATCCTGCTGACGACGATACGCTATAGCTCGCTCTTCCATCTCATACTGCAACTCTTCTACAAGGGCCGCTTGCTCACGCTGGGCTTTCTCATGAGTTCGTACACGTTCCTGGGCAGCCTGTGCCTCTTGCTCCAGCCCGGCAACCTCAGAAGCCAATTGTTGCTCTACAGAAGCAGCCAGGCGGATCTCGGTCTGCAAGCGTTCCTGCTCACGCTGCGATGATCCCACGGTTTTGTTAAGTTCATTGCTACGAGCAGTAATTTTTTGCAGCTCTTTATCAAGTGCGGCTTGCTCGGTGCGGCGTGCAGCCTGATTACGTTGGATCTCGCTAAAAGCACTGTTCAGCTGATCGATATGAGCCTTCTGCGCTTCAGCTTGCTGTGGTAGCTCGCGCAATTCTCGCTCATGAGCTAGCAGACCTTGTTGCGAGCTATCTTTGCCACCGCCACCAGTTAACCAACCATTTACGTGCAAGACCTCTCCCTTGAGCGTTACAACCGAGGTAAAGGGCAGATCGCTTTCGGAAGAAATGCTCAGCTGTGTGCTCCATTTCAATAATTCATAAGCTGCACCCAGTTCGCGCACTATCACTACTCCATGCAGCATCCGGCGAAAAAGGGCTTGATAGCGTTGTTCACATTGCAACTGCTGCCAGGCAAAACCCAGCACCGCATTTTGCAGGGCCGGCCTTTCGGCAAGAAAACGCTGCAGCACAGCCTCCTCGACCTGGCGTTGGATCTGACTTACCTCACTGGATATCTCATCTTCAACCTCGCGCTCAACCCACACAAGCATAGCTTTGCCCGCTCGCGCGCCTTGCAAATACTGCAGACACTTCATAGCATCTTCAAGCGTCTGCACCACCACAGCCTGCATATAAGGTCCCAGAGCTGCCTCAAGAGCAATTTCCAGGCCAGCAGGCACGATACCTAATTGTGGCACCGGACCAAGCAAACCGGTCAGCTTGCCAGCAGGGGCACGCAGTAAAGACCTCACACCATCACTATAGCCACTTAAGCTCTGCCGCCAGTTTTTTAGTAGATTCAAGCGGTCAGTGATTGCCCGTAAGTGACGCTCAGCTTCCGAGAGCGCCGCCTTGAGACGTTCCAGCTCCTGTTGAGCTTCGGCAACCATACGCGCTACAGCTTGCTTACGCAGCTGGATCTCGCGCTCTTCATTACGCACGGCCTCCAGACGAGCCTGCTCCTCAAGGAGACGCGTCTCCAAAGTACGCAAGGTCTGGTGAGCCTGTGAAATAGTTTCTCGGCGCGCAGCCAGGGTACGATTGCGCTCGCCAAGCTGCTTTTGTAGGCGGCCGGCTTCCGTCTGGCTGGAACCCAAACGAGCCTGAATCTGAATCAAGTCATTCTGAGCACCTCGTAGCCGTTTCTCATCTAGCTCATACTCTTTCTGCCCACGAGCAACCTGCGTCTCCTGAGCTGCCAACTTAGCTGATCCAGCATCAACGGCCTCATCAGCGATATCGCATTGCTCTTCCATATCGATGCTTTGTTTCTGCAAGGCGATTAAGCGCTCGCGCAGCCGCCGTTCTTCCTGTTGCATATCGCCACGCTGGCCCTCTAAACCCACAATTCGCTCCTCGCTCACCGCAAGGTCACGTTCGATATTTTGTGTTTGCGTGGTAGCCTGAGCATATGCTTTGCGCGCTTCGCTGATGCCCACTTGCGTTTGCTGGCGCTGAGAGCGCTGGACATTGAGTTGCTCTTCAAGCATACGGAGTGCCTGCGTTATCTGCTGCATCTTTCGCTCTTGCTCCTGCTCAACAAGCTCAGCGCGCTCTCTTGTGGCACACAGGCGGCGCCACTGCAAGGCATACCAGGACACGAGGGCCTCCTGCAATTCATCTTGCAGTTGTCCATACTCAACAGCACGGCGCGCCTGCTCTGCCAGAGGAGCCAGGCGTGGCTCAATCTCGCTCAAAATATCGCGCAAGCGGTCAAGGTTCTGTTCCGTCTGCTTCAGACGATTCTCAGCATCGCTGCGCTGTACTTGAAACGGTCGAATCCCAGCGGCATCTTCAAATAGTCCTCTTCGCTCTTCCGCGCGCAAACTCAGGGCCGCATCTATCAAGCCCTGACCCACAACTGTATAGGAATCATGACCAATTCGTGCTTGAGCCAATAATAGGAGCACATCCTTAAGGCGTACTTTTTGCTTATTGATAAGATACTCGTTCTCGCCAGAGCGAAAACTGCGCCGCGTCACGGTGATCTCGCTATATTCCGATGGAACCCAGCCGGTACTGTTATCGAGGGTCAGTGAAACTTCTGCCATGCCGAGTGCTGAGCGTCCCTGGCTCCCAACAAAGATGATATCATCGCTTTTCTTACCACGAAGCTGCCTCATACTCTGCTCGCCCAGAACCCAGCGCATTGAGTCTGCAACATTCGATTTCCCCGCACCATTTGGTCCAACCACAGCCGTTATCCCCGGGCTGAACTCCAATAATGTGCGTGAGGCAAAGCTCTTGAAACCCAACATATCTAAGCGTTTGAGATACACCGGCGGATCTAATCCTCCCTAAATGTCAAAACTCCTTGGGCATCTTCTTTCTGCGGGCCGCAAGTTCTAACCCAGGCCATCAAGCACTGATTGGCCTAAGGATACTCAAGTCCGCCGCGCTCTTCAAGGATATCTCGATAATATCATAGTGCCTTTTCTGCGTCGAGTAGCTCAGCAGTATATTGTCAATTTACAACGACTTATGAAAGGCAGGATAAAATACTCTATAGTCACATTCATATTTTTATCTATTATCTCCCTCATTTAGAAGAGCAAAATGAGATTGACTATGACCTGAAATACTTATCTCAAGTTACCCCCGCAATACGCGCTCGTCTTCACTATTGAAGTGGCGATAGCCTAAAATAGCCAGTACTCATCATGGGGGGATGATACCTGTGTACGAACAACAGAAATTCGATCCGTTTTCGGACCCTAACCAGGACTTAGATTCGTATAACGAGCAGCAGATGCCATCAAATCCGGCTTATCAGCAGCTGCTCTCTTCGTATTCCGCACCGCCTTCTTCCAATAATGGTCAGGTCGATCCATTGCAAGAAGAGCAAGATAATACGGAACCTCATCCAGCATATCGCAAGCAGGCATCCACTAATGTTAAGCAGCAACCTTTCGAGCAAAATCAGGTGCAACCTTTCGAGCAAAATCAGGTGCAACCTTTCGAGCAAAATCAGGTGCAACCTTTCCTTACTGAGGATTCAGCATTCTATCAGGAACAGACAGTCTTCTCTCCGCAGTTGCCGGAATTTCCAGATCAGGCTGAATTCGCCAATTACCAGCCGCAAGAATTCCCTGAGCAAGCCGCACACCCTGGTTACCAATCACAAGCTCCTTTAGAGCAGATTGCACAACCCGGTTATCAAGTTCCAATAGCACCCGATCAGGCGGTTGTTCCTCCCTACATGGGAGCTTTTCCTGAGCCGCCTATACCGCAGCCTTTCTCTGTCTATCAGCAACCAGTGCAAAATCAGGCTGCCTTGCCATCATCACCACAGCAGCAATCCTTTAATCAGGTTCCTATGGCACCTTACCCGGCTCCTTTCTCCGATCCCAATCAGCCGCAACCTTTCTCTGCCTACCCGCCATCGGCCTATCCGGGCCAGCAGCAAGGGGCACTTCCACCGCCCCAGGCCCCTTACTCTGATCCTAATCTGATGCCGCAGGCACAGCCTCAGCCACCTTATCAGGAGCAGTCTTACCGTCAAGGCCAGCAAATGCCATATGCGCCTGCGCCCGATAGCCTTGCCAATGCAGATTCCTGGCAGAGTCAGCGTCCTGGCAACAAATCAGCCAAATTTATCCTCGGCGGAGGAGCTCTTCTTGCTATTATCGTGATCTTCGGAATATTTGCGCTCATGGCCAGAGGAGTCATTAATCTCTCATCTCCGATGGCAACCGCTACTACGCCAATAGCCACTCAGGTGACTAAGCTAACGCCGACTCCCAGCCCTATGCCAAGTCCGACACCTAGTCCGACTCCCAGCCCTACACCTAGCCCGATACCAGTACCAACTGTTCGGCTTGGCGTAAATAACAACCCGTGGGGTTATGACTTCAGTCCGGGCTCTCTTATCTATTCGCCCCCTCGAACTTCTGTAAATATTTTGACTGCGTGGGGGGTTCTGGAGCGGCAATGGCTATGTTGTTCAATGCGATGACGATACATATAGCAAAACTGGTGGCTCCAGCGAAAGCTGTTCCTTTCATGATGGTGTTAAACGCAAGCTCTATTCTCACTAGGGCTCATGCGCTATTTCAAGAAGCTCTATATTCACGAAGCCAGGACTTGCGCACCCTCCATACAAGCCCTGGCCTCCTAGCGAAGTCTTTTACGTGCCCAAATAGCCCATAGACTAGCTTTCAAAAATCGCTTACAATCAGCCTGGAAGGTGTAGTTACAGCCGACCTGTTAAGGCCCGTTTTCTGCCCTGAGTCGCGCAAGCAGACAGTCGCGTTATCATAACAGGGCATGCCCTGATACACGCTCTCACCCGGCTAGTGAGACTCTCAGCATGCACCCGTGCAAGCTGTGACAGAAGATGAGGCTGTTCTCAAACTGTACAAAACGAATTGAAACCTGACTATTATGCTATTACTATTTCACGTCTCCACTTTTACTAAGACGCTGCTCACGATATTGATTGCAGGCCTGACGCTGCTTGGCATTATGACACGTCCTTTTAAGTGGAATGAAGCGTTCATAGCGCTTACCGGAGCCGCGCTACTCCTGCTGCTAGGCCTCATCGCTCCAGGAACCGCAGCAATAACATTGCTGCACGAATGGAATACTTTTTTCTTTTTTCTTGGCATGATGAGCTTATCAGCTCTAGCCGAGAGCGCTGGCATCTTCGATTGGTTAGCAACACAGGCTGCCTATATGGCAAAACAGAGCTCAGCGCGCCTCTTTCTCAATATTTTTCTTTTAGGTTGCTTGATCTCTATGATCCTCTCCAACGATGCGACTGCCCTTATTCTTACTCCCATCGTCTATACTCTGGTCACGCGTTTGCGTCTGTCGGTTTTGCCATTCCTCTTTGCTTGCACATTTATCGCCGATACAGCATCTTTCCTTCTACCTGTCAGCAATCCTATCAATATCATTATTACTTCTAAATTCCCGCTACCCTTTTTTACCTTCTTACGCCTTCTTTTCTTACCTGGCTTACTGGTCATTGGCATGAATATTGCTGTATTTTTCCTGCTCTATCGGCGCCATCTGCGTGGACAGTTTGATATTAAGCGCTTGCCTCCGCTGCAAGAAGCAATTAAACACAGGAGCTTTTTTCGCTATACCTGCGCAATTTTGCTTATCGTAGCCATAGCTTACATCGTCGCATCAGCCACACAGTTTCCTCTCTCACTTATCGCTTTAGGGGGAACATTACTTCTGTTCCCGGGAGCCCTTTTCTGGAAGCAATCAAGCATTCAGGAGGTGCGCAAGCAAGTCTCCTGGTCGATTTTTGGCTTTATAGCCGGCATGTTTATTATTGTCAAGGCCGTAGAACAAACTGGCCTGACCGCCAATTTCGGCCAGCTATTGGTGCATCTCTCAGGAGGAAGTAGCTTTGGAGCTGTGATGATTGGCACCCTTGGAGCCGCGATAGGAACGAATCTCATTAATAATGTGCCGATGGCAGTCGTGCTTACAGCAGCACTCGGCGGAGTTCATTCTATCTCTCCATCGGCCCAGCTTGGCTTCGTTGCCGCCTCTATCTTTGGTTGTGATCTAGGGCCTAACCTGACGACGGTTGGCTCGCTGGCAACCGTGCTCTGGCTTCTTATCTTACGTCGTCGCAATCTTGATATTTCGGGACTTGATTATTTCAAGGTCGGTATTCTGGTAACTCCACTGATGTTAGCGGGGGAGCTCTCGCCATCTGGTTATTGCTTCCCTAGCTGCTCTTGTACGCTACTAGCAGGATGCTACAATAGTATCAAAACAGGCTGGCACCATAGAGTGGCCTCGGGCGATCTTGCCAGTTTGAAAGTATCCTGGATGAACCAGGGAAGAACCACGATTTTTCTCAGGAGGATTTATATGCGTGTTCTATGCTGCTTAGATGGTACCAATGCCGAACAAATTAGCAACGCAATCTCCTCGTTCGTCTCTTCCACTTCACTCACTCTAGGATTGATCTATACAATTGACACCAGTCCCCATGGAGAGATAGAACGACAACGAGAGCGCTTCTTACGTCCTCATGAGCTAAGCCGATCCCGGCGCGAACAAATACAGCGCGCAGAACAGGATACGGCAAAGGATATTCTTGAGGAAGGGCTACGCTACTTGCCAGGAGCCGAACAGCTCCAACGCCAAGGGCGCGCTGAGCGAGAAATCGTCAACTGTGCAGCCGAATGGCAGGCTGACCTTATTGTCATTGGCTCCCGTTCTCCCTCCTACGGAGTTGCGATCGGACCCAGATCTGTTGGGCACATAGCGCGCTTCGTCCTTGACCATGCTCCTTGCCCTGTCCTACTTCTACGCCCACTGGCATATGAAAACTTTCCTATACCACGCTAGCACTCCGGTCCATTAAAACCGCCTCATGCTGGATTAAGCTTTACATGAAGCCAGCCATCCTTACAGCGGACAACGCGCTCGTGTTGTCCCGCTTCATCCAACTGTTCCATAGTCCCATGGCTATAAGAAATGGCCTTGCGAACTGAAAAGTTTTCTTCTCCTGCTCGTAGCACTATTGGCCCCATCCAGTCAGCCACCCCGCACATAAAATTATAGGCCTGGCGCACCTCCCAATGCTCCGCAACCACAAGCAAATCCTCTTCAGCAGGGAAGGAATAATAACTGCTCTTCGTCTCATCTTGGGGCGTGCGCATGGCTCTCCCAGCATAGAGATCTGCAACAGTTCGAGCCAGTAAGCTTGCTCCATGATTTGCACATAGCTCCTCAAGCGCAGCATAGCTTATGCCCTCTGGAATTGTAATCGCTTCCTGCGCCAGAATATCCCCACGATCCATTTCCTTGTTCATAAAATGAATAGTGACCCCGGTTGTCGTATGGCCTTCGTGAAAAGTCCAGAATATCGGCACAGGACCTCTATTGACCGGCAGCAGCGACGGATGCACATTCAGGCAGCCAAGGCGAGGTAAGTGTAAAATTGCTGGCGGTATAAGCAGCGAGAAGCAGGCTACGCAGATCATGTCAGGTCGATAGGTGGTCAGTTGCGAAATCGTCTCCTTGCTCGTCAGGCGCTGTACTTCCCAGACAGGTATATGTCGCTTCCAGGCTAGCTGAACAATTGAAGTCTGAAGTGAAGAATTGAGAAGCGGCAAAGCGGCACGGGTCACGCCGGGAGGCTCACGAAGTTGTATTGCCGGTTGCCTGGTACCTGGTAGAGGCGTAGCAGGCACAACTACAGCACACACTTCAATTCCCGCCTCCAAAAGTGCCACAAGTGACGGCAACGAGAATGGCCCTTGCATGCCAAAAAAGATCACCCTGGGACTGCCGCCGCCTGGATCGAACATTTGACATGACCCTTTCTATCTTGTAGTATCAATCATATATAATAACCGTATAGAGCATGGAATGCCACACCAAATCGGGAGTTTCATCATGGCACGAATGGTACACTGTGTCAAACTTGGGCGTGAATTGCCAGGGCTGGATAAGCCCCCATTCCCTGGCGAGTTGGGCAAACGCATCTATGAACATGTTTCTAAGCAAGCTTATGAGATGTGGCCAGCCCAGAGCACGCTTATCATCAATCACTATGGGCTCAATATGGCCGATCCAGAAGCGCGTAAGATCTTACGCGAACAGATGGAGGAGTTCTTCTTTGGCTCCAGTTCTCGTGCGCCCGAGGGTTGGGTACCCGAAGCAGCGGGAGCAGGCCCAAGCCGTAAAGGTGGCGGCGGAGCACCTCGAAAGAAATGAGAGCACCCGGCGATATCCTGCTTATCTCATGTTATGAGCTGGGACACCAACCTTTTCACCTGGCATCTCTGTCGGCTATGCTTCAACAAGCTGGCTATTCGCCCCAAACTATCGACTCAGCTGTTGAGACACCTAGCGATGAAGTACTTCGGCAGGCAACGTTCATCGGTATTTCTGTCCCGATGCATACAGCGTTACGTCTAGGCGAGCAAATAGCACGGCGCGCGCGCTCACTTAACCCCGCTGCCCATATTTGCCTCTATGGTCTATATGCCTTGCTCAACGCCGATCATCTGCTACAGACGACCATCGACTCGGCAATTGGTGGCGAATACGAAACTCCTCTCCTCAAGCTCATTGCCAGCCTGGAACAGGGAGAGGAAATTTCTATTCCAGGTGTGCGCACGAGGCAAGAAGAAAGCGGCCCCTGGATACAGCTGACGTCTTTCGTCGTTCCTGAACGTCGTCAGCTGCCCCCGCTTGAGCGCTACGCGCGTTTACAAGTGGGACAGAGCCTACGGCTGGCCGGCTACACCGAAACAACGCGGGGCTGTAAACATACTTGCTTGCATTGTCCCATTACGCCTGTCTATCATGGACGCTTTTTTGCGATACCTGTTGATATTGTCCTGGCCGATATTCGCGCCCAGGTAGAGCGTGGTGCGCGCCATATTACCTTTGGCGATCCTGATTTTTGGAACGGGCCAACTCATGCCATGCGCATCATTCGAGCCCTTCACCAGGAATTTCCCCAGGTCACTTTTGATGCAACTATCAAAATTGAGCATCTTTTAAAACATCGCCATTTGCTTGCCGAGACTCGCGAGTGCGGCTGCGCCTTTATTGTCTCCGCAGTGGAATCGCTCAATGATGCGGTCCTTGAACATCTCAAGAAAGGCCATAGTGCCAGCGATGTTATAGAAGCATTTGATTTAATGGAAGAGGTTGGCATTCCTTTGCGCCCTTCCTTACTTCCATTCTCGCCCTGGGAGACGCTCGAAAGCTATCAAAGACTTCTCGATTTTTTTGAGCAGCACCATTTCCTTGAGCACATTGATCCGGTCCATCTCTCTATTCGCTTACTGATTCCTCCAGGCTCAGCTCTGCTTGAAACTGCTGATAGCCACGAATGGATTGAAGATCTTGATCCCAGCGCCTACACTTATCGCTGGCGACATCCAGATCCCCGGATGGATGAATTGCAAGAGAAGGTGGCTGCCCTGGTTGAGGAAGCTGAGCGCCGCAAGGCCGATCCTATCGAAACGTTCTTCCAGGCCAAAGCATTGACCCTGGCTGCCCAGGGCCAAGATTTTTCCGTCGCCCGCGCTACACGAAATTATGGGCCCAGAAAGGTCTTACCTCATCTTACAGAATCGTGGTTCTGCTGAGCAGAGCCCACTGCGGACCAGTTGGCCCCCTAATCCTTTGATCTGATTCGTACATCAGAAGTTAGCCGAAATTCGGCGGCTTACCAACGAGTTGAAAGGGTAAGCCGCCGATCGGCAATTTCATCTATTCCTATCCTCATCGCGCATAAACAGCTTCGCTTCATATGCATATTCATCCTAACCCTCCATTCTCCTTAGAGCTTATCCGAAAACCGGTGAAGTGAACCGGTAAAATGAGCTCACTCCACAATCCATTCACTGCTAGCAAAGGCCAATGCTCATATGGTTCCCTTTGAAATGGGAGTCATACACAGATCGGATTGAGGCTTAAAAATGCCGCTCAATGCCAAAAATGGATCTATTATAACGTAGTAGATGCTTTGTCTTGCTGAAGCACTTCTGCCAATTTGTTCGTAA
Source organism: Ktedonosporobacter rubrisoli (assembly GCF_004208415.1). Lineage (GTDB taxonomy): Bacteria > Chloroflexota > Ktedonobacteria > Ktedonobacterales > Ktedonobacteraceae > Ktedonosporobacter > Ktedonosporobacter rubrisoli. The sequence continues at coordinate 4,317,001 of NZ_CP035758.1, forward strand.
GGTAGGTTTGAACGCGCTCCAATTCTGCTCTTTTCTCGTCAATCTCAGCAAGCTTTCTCCGAAGAAATGCTGCTGCCTTCTCAGTGACCAGTTCGTCCGAAGCTTCGCAAGCCTCGTCAAGCTCTTTGAACTCTGCTAAGGTGAAACCTGCTGCCTGGACCTCTTTGATCATCAGAAGATGCTCAACTGCCTCCTCGCAATAGTTGCGATAGTTATTTTCCCCACGTCGTACATGGCGTGCATCAAGCAGCCCTTCCTGCTCATAAAAGCGAATGGTGGGAGCCGTCAGTCCAGTCTTTTTTGCCAGTTCGTTGATTTTCATAAGAAATTCTCCTTCAAAAGAACTTGACCTTCAAGTATACTTTATAGTTTACACTCTAAACGTCGAGCAGCACAGTGTCAAGAGAAAAATGTCAGAGAGCTTTTTTCTGCTCGAAAAGAAAGAAGGCAACAACAAGATGGAACTCGAAAAAATGATAAACGATACCCAGGAGTTGTCACAGCGTTTTCATGAGGTGGTCGGGCCATGGGATCGGAGCCTGCTGGTGACGCACCTGGCCGCCGTAGTTGGAAGATTGGCCGACGATGTGATGATCATTGAAGGCAAGCTTGCGATGCCTCGCGAGAACGCGCATCTGGCTCGCAATATTGCCGATGCCATGATCCAACTGGTCAGGCTAGGTCAGGACTACCAGCTTGATCTTGAACGAGCCGTGAGCGATTTCTTAGAGGAAGCGCGGCAGTCATTAGAGAATGAGGGACTTGTCACCACGATGCGCAACACGCTTCACCAGAATCAGATGGGAGAGAAAGATCATGGTAACAAGTAATATGCATAAAAAAGTGTGCCTGATCACAGGCTGTAGTTCAGGGATTGGCAAGGTCACCGCCAGAGAACTCGCCAAATTGGGCGCAACGGTGGTGATGGTTTGCCGCAATCGTGCAAAGGGAGAAGCAGCGCAGGTGGAGATACAAGAGGTGAGTGGCAACAAGCGGGTAGATCTCATTGTTGCTGATCTCGCTGAGCTTTCCCAGGTGCGGCGCGCAGCCAGCGAATTTCTCCAGAAATACGCTCAGCTTCACGTGCTTATTCATAATGCTGGCGCTATTCATGGTGAGCGTCAGGTGACATCTGATGGGCTGGAGGCGACGTTTGCGGCTAACTATCTGGCTCCGTTCCTGTTCACAACGTTGCTGCTTGATGTGCTCAAAGCCAGTGCGCCAGCCCGCATCATCAATGTCAGCTCAGATGGGCATGCCAGAGGGCAGCTCGATTTTGCCGATCTTCAAGGGGCACACCGCTATAACTTCCTAAAAGCCTATACGCAGTCCAAGCTCGCGCAGATCTACTTTACCTACGAACTGGCTGATCGGCTCAAAAGCACTGGGATCACGGTGAACACCTTGCACCCTGGCCTGGTGGCCTCCAATTTCAATAGTGGCACACGAGGCATTGCTCATGCTGTTGCAGCGTTCATCTACTTCTTCACTGGTATTTCGGTCGAGAAGGGCGCACGAACAACGCTCTTCCTGGCGACCAAGCCTTCGGTTGAGGAAGTCAGCGGGAAATACTTTGTCAACTGCAAACCCATCCCCTCTTCTAAGCTCTCCTATGATGTAACCATACGCCAACAGCTCTGGGCCATCTCTGAAGAGTTGATTCGTCAAAACGAGCTTTCCCGGCTTGTTACAGAAAAATAATCAAGAGATTGGATTGAAAGCGAAACAGGCCGCGAGTGCCTCACTCCAGGCGTGGCAGCAAGCGATGCCTGGAGTGAGGTGTTTTCTTCCCTACGGTTTGAGAAGAGACCATACCCAAAAGGAAGGCATCGATGGCAAGAACGCATCCATGGAAAGTGAGTGAAGAATGGTGGGAGAAAGTCAAGCCACTCATCCCAGCTCCCCCATTTCACGCGAAAGGAGCCCGTTCCCGCATGCCTGATCGGCAAGCTTTTGCGGCTATCATTTTTGTGCTGCGTACGGGTATCCAGTGGAACGCGCTGCCCCGCGAGTTGGGTGCGAGCTCGACCGTTCACGATCGTTTTCAGGAATGGGAGCGGAAAGGCTTTTTCCTGAGATTATGGCAGGCAGGGCTACAGGAGTATGATGAGCTGGAAGGGATCGAGTGGGAGTGGCAAGCAGTGGATGGGGCAATGACCAAAGCTCCTTTCGGAAAAGACGCAACTGGAGCCAATCCCACCGATCGCGGTAAGAAAGGCACCAAGCGCAGCCTCTTGACTGATGGAGCAGGGATTCCCTTGGCCCTCATCATCGAGGGAGCCAACCGTCATGACATGAAACTGTTGTGCGCAACCCTAGATGGGATCGTTGTTGCCCGTCCTGAACCAACCCTAGAACAGCCACAGCATCTGTGTTTGGATGCTGGCTACGATTATCCTGTCAATCGTGAGCAGGTGGAAGCCCGGAAGTCACAGCCTCACATTCGTGGTCGTGGGCAAGAGAAGCAGGAGAAAGCCACCACCCCCGGCTTTCGGGCGCGGCGATGGGAAGTGGAGCGAACTCATTCGTGGATCAATCGCTCGCGTCGCCTCTGGTGCGGTGGGAGAAAAAAGAGGAAAACTATCTCGCTTTTCTCCACTTAGCCTGCGCTCAATTGATCTGTGCCAAAGTCCTGGTTTTCGGATAAGCTCTAAGCTGTAACGATACCTATATGACAATCCTTATTTCTACGTACTAATAGCAATTTATCTCATCAACAATAGGGTATATTATCGCCTCTTATTCAATTTATTTTGCTCATTTTTCAGTATATATGTTACACAATAACGTATATTTAGCACAAACAGAGTTACGACTACACAACCATTACGTTTTCTATACTAGATACAGATATATATTTGTATACATTATATTTTCATTCAATCGTAACAAGATTGGAGCTGGCAATGGATAATGAGAGAATTCTCGCCGAACAACCAACGCTTGTTCATGTTCCTACAGTATCTCAGGCTCAGGCTACGGCATCAGGCACGCCCAAATACGCGATCCGGCCTAAAATAACTCTTCCCTTTATAGCTCGATCTGCTCGAAGAGAAAAAGCCAGACCGCTCTCCTCGTACACCCCACCTGTGTATCCGGCCCATCCAGCTAGTCTGGAAAAGACAAGAGTTTACCCTGTATACAAAGCAAGCGGAAGACCACAAGCAACGCCTCTCACATTTCATCGGCTTAAAACCCTTCGTCTCCCCTTGCTAAAGCGCCTCAGCAAAAGATCAGCTCTTTTCAAGACAGTCCTGATTGTAGGGTCGGCGCTTGGTATAGGCTGCCTGGCTACCTACATGCTTATCCACTCTCTTCTCTACGTCGTAGCTATATGGGCCACGCTTACTATCTGTTGCTCTTTTACCTTGAGCCGACATTTACGCACCTACTACCACGTCGGCTTTGAAAAGATGCTCACCTCATTACGCCTTAAGGCCATTAAACGGGGAAAGGCTAATAGAAACTGGGACAATGGAAGGCTGCTTTCGCTAAAAACGCTCAACGATACTACAGCATACCTCAAAGCGCTACGTCGGCTGCGTAGCAGCAGGAGGAGATAATGACAAGAGCAAAAACACATCCCATCGCCAAAATTGCCCTTTACATTTTACTCTATGGAGTAACTATCTCTCTCTTTGCCTCCACGCTGCTATTCAAAGGGCATCAGCTTCAATCTCCGCACGTCACTATGATCAGAGCTATAGTCGTTTTGCTCGCTTTGATCATGCTGGCAAAACATACTTTCTATCTCTCCCTCTGCCCCTGGTTTGACATCATACAGATCAGGCGGCGCAAGCTTGGGCTGGTTAAAGGACGCTACGAACCTCTGGTTTCGGTGATCATTCCAGCCTGGAACGAAGAAGTTGGTCTGTTATCTACCGTCAAAACCCTGTTAGAAAGTACATACCAGAACATAGAAATAGTTGTCATTAATGATGGCTCAACCGATGGCTCTGATAGAATCATGCAGAGGTTCGTGGCAAGATACTGCTCAACAATGATCAGTACTCCTAACGCTCCTCGGCTCATCTATTATTATAAAGAAAATGGAGGTAAAGGTAGCGCGCTAAACGCGGGCATTCGGCTTTCCCATGGCGATATTATTTTGTCTATTGACGCTGACTGTATGGTATCTCCCGACGCCATTGCCCACTTCGTTGTGCATTTTGCCGATCCTGAAGTTATGGCAGCCGTAGGCAATGTTAAAATCGGCAACACGAGAACTTTGATTGGCTCCATTCAGCATCTTGAATACCTTTTCTCTTTCTATTTTAAGAAAGCCGATTCGATCCTCAATACTATTTACATTATCGGTGGGGCCGCAGGAGCTTTTCGGCGCGAGGTATTTGAGCGCATAGGAATGTATAGCACCACCAGCATCACCGAAGATCTTGACCTCTCTATGCGTATTCAAAAGGCAGGAATGCGCATCGTCTATGCCTCCGATGCTATCATTTTCACGGAAGGAGCCAGCGATTTAGCTGGCCTGATACGGCAACGGCTACGCTGGAAGCGTGGGCGCTTCGAAACCTTTCGCGCCCATCGATCCCTATTCTTTAGCACAAACAAGAGGCATAACAAACTATTAACCTGGATAATACTTCCGCTTGCCATCTTCGGAGATTTACAACTTGGCTTTGAGCCTTCCTTTATTGCTGTGCTTTACTTTTTCTCGCTGCTCACACAAGATTTCTCGGTTTTTATCGCTGGGGTCGTGATTGTAGTAATGATCTTTCTTATTCAGCTCGCCGACGATCAACAATATCGTTCTCTGCCTTTCTTAACCTTTATTCCTATTGGCTGGCTGCTCTTTTACCTTACTACAGTTGTAGAAATCTATGCCCTGCTCCGATCTTGCTGGGATCTTTTGCATCGTCATCAACCAAGATGGCAGCACTGGAAGCGCACGGGAACATTCAGCTAAAGCGCTCAGGCTTCCCATTATAGGGCTGGAATACGCTAGCCTCTGGCTGAGCTGAGACTGGTTCATTCAGCCAGAGGCTCAACGGCAGCCGAAAGCGAAGCTCTTTAAAAAGTTAATTTGCTTGCAACATTATCAAAGCAGTCTAGCAATTATTACGCAAGTTATACAAGAATAATTTATAGATATTGGTACTATTAAATAATAAAATATTCAAATAAAGGGTATATCTATGTTATTCTTAATTGTGACACATTTATTTCTTGCTCAAAGTTTCTTAATATTCAGTAAGCATATAACAGCTATTACCTTTACACTAGTAAAGCTTTGTTTTATTGATATATTGGATGGGGATAGGAGTTATGTCGACACCACAAGCATCAGGGACGGCTCGCTTGTTCAGCATCATTCAACAGATTCAACTTTCACGTAGAGGAGGTCTACTTATAGTCAGGCGTGGGGAAGGAGCAATTGCAGAAGAAGGCTCCGTTTTATTTCTTCACGGGCAGATAATAGAGGCAAGGGCCGGGCGACGTCTTGGCTCAGAGGCCCTCAATTACCTGACTACCTGGCAACACTGCCGCTATGTATTTGTCCCTAAGAATGGACCAGGACTGCAGAATCCTGCAAACCCAGCCGAGCTCGAAGGGAGTCAGCAGCACGGGCAACCGGCACATACAAATACTGCTACAACTCCCAGGCCCGATCTCCTCTCTCAACAGGCTCAGGCAAGCAACCCGGCCAGGATAGAAGAAAAACACACAGATCAAAATATGCCTTCTATCATTTTGCGCAATCCTGAACAAGCAATTCCTCGTCTCACTCAGCTGCTGCCCATTACTTTGAGAGGGCTTGAGCAGCAAGGATTTTCGCGCACACATCGACACTTGCTGTTGCTCATTAATGGTAAGCGATCTATCACTGAACTGCAGCATCTGGTCAGGAGAAGCATGCCCGAGATGTACCAACTTCTTTACGAATTAAAGAGAGCCAGACTTATCATCATAGAACCAAAACAAGTGTAGGGACTATTCATAGAAGGGGGAATACCGCTATGGCCAACTTAACAATTCCATACAATCTCAGTAGAAGTCAAGCATTGATCGAGATTACACGTGCTTATAAGGACGAGCGGGTACCGATGCTGGAAAAAGCGGATCTACACAGAACATATTTGCGCGGGGCTGACCTGAGCGGTGGCGACATCCGTGAAGCAGATCTTTCGGATTCTGACTTAAGAGATGCCTATCTGTGTGGAGCTTACTTACGCAAGGCTAACCTGAGCGGCGCCAATTTGAGGAGGGCCAATCTTAGCAAAGCTATTCTCATTGGAGTTAATCTGGTTGGAGCCAATTTATGCGGCGCTATTCTCCGCAAAGCAGACTTGCGCACTACAGATCTCTGCTCAGTCGATTTAAGCAGCGCCGATCTACAGGGAGCTAACTTGCTCCAAGCCAATCTAATTGGCGTTGACTTGAACAGAGCTGACTTAAACAGCGCTAATCTGAGCAACGCTAACCTGAGCGGCGCTAACCTTAATGGGGCAGACTTAAGCCAGGCTAATTTAAGTAACGCAATTCTCAAAGACGCAGACTTACGTAACGCAAATCTCAGCAATGCTATGCTAAAAGGCTGCAATCTCAGCAGAGCCAACTTAAACCAGGCTAATCTCGTCCATACAAACATTAGCTTTGCTAACCTGAGCAGTGCTGATCTCACTCGCGCTTACCTCTATACAGCCAACTTAAATGGCACAAACCTTGTCGAAGCTTGCTTAAGCCAGGCCAATCTTAGCGGCGCATCGCTGCACTGTACACATCTCTTTAAAGCTTGCCTGGAGCAGGCGGATCTACGTAAGGCTGACTTAAGCGACGCCAATCTGAATAAAGCAGATTTGAGCAGCGCCGATCTCAGCCGGGCTGATCTTAGCCGAGCGAATCTGCGCGAAGCGAACCTCTGCGGAGCTTACCTATGCGCCGCCAACTGCACAATGGCAATCCTACAAGACGCGCAGCTTAGCGGCGCGCTTCTTAGTAATCTCATCCTCACTGGCGCCCAGCTCCAGGGAATAAAGGCCGAGCCAGATGATTTTGTTAACTTTGATATTGCTTCACTCTCATCCTCATTTCTTGATGAGCATACAGCCCAGCGCATGGGCCTATCTCAGTCAGTCATATAGATCAAATTGTGGTAAGCACTACAACTAAGCATACAGGAAATTTTTTGGTAGTAAGTTGGGAGGCTTCATATGAACTTGCAAGCGCTTATCATCTTTATCACAGTTTTTGCTCTGGTTAATCTGCTTGGCTTCTTCGCGGCACATTGGCGCTCGGGCGATCTTTCACGATTACAGGAATGGGGATTAGCAGGGCGACGTTTTGGCACAATAGTTTCCTGGTTTTTGCTAGGCGGCGATGTCTATACTGCCTACTCCTTTATAGCAGTTCCTGCACTCATCTTTAGTAGTGGAGCGCTGGGTTTTTTCCCCGTAGTTTACCTGAGCTTAGTATTTCCGCTCATGTTTCTCTTCCTGCCCAGATTCTGGACAATCGCCAGGCATCGAGGTTACCTGACGGCCGCCGATTTTGTACGTGAGCGCTTCGATAGCAGCGGTTTAGCGCTCCTTGTCACCATCACGGGTATTCTAGCAACCCTGCCATACATCGCGCTCCAGATGTACGGGATAGAGATAGTGCTTGCCCAGATGGGAGTGCCGCTAGAAACTTCTCTCTTCCTGGCCTTCGGTATTCTCGCCGCCTATACCTATCTCAGTGGCTTACGTGCTCCCGCCTTGATCGCCTTCGTAAAAGATAGCTGTATCTGGTTAGTTGTGCTAATTACTGTCATTTATGCCGGCTTAAAGCTGGGAGGCTTTGCTAATATCTTTGCCGCAGTGCATCAAAAAGCGCTGCATAATCCCACCGCCTTTCATGATCTCCTACCCCAGTCCGACTATAGCACCTATGTTTCGCTGGCTCTAGGATCTGCATTTGCGCTCTTTCTCTATCCCCATACCCTTACCGGCATCCTCAGTACAAACAGTCGCAAGGTCATCAAACGCAACGCGGCATTGCTTCCGGCCTATTCCTTGTTGATTGGTTTGATTGGCTTACTCGGGTACGCAGCTATTGCAGCCAATATCAAGCCTTCCCCAACTTATGGAGCTAACTCAACTCTTCCATCCCTCATCTCTTCCCTCTTTCCGTCCTGGTTCGCGGGCTTTGCCTTCGCCACCATCGCCATAGGAGCACTGGTTCCGGCGGCAATCATGTCAATTGCGACAGCCAATCTTTTTACCCATAACATTTATCGTGCATATCTTCATCCTAATTGCAGCGAAGAACACGAGGCCAATATAGCCAAAATCGCCTCTCTGGTCGCCAAAATAGGGGCACTGATTTTTATTCTATTCTTTCCGAGCAAGCTAGCTATTAATTTTCAACTCCTTAGTAACATCTGGATTATCCAGACGTTGCCGGCAGTTTTCCTGGGCCTCTATACGCGCTGGTTTCACCGTTGGGCTTTGATCGTAGGATTGCTTGCAGGCCTGGGGATAGGAACATGGCAGGTGGTAATACAAAATTTCCAATCAGCGGTGTATGTGTTGAGCATAGGAAATTTCGCCATTCCACTCTATGCAGCAATCAGCGGGCTATTAGTAAACCTGCTGCTCTGCATCCTTCTCACGCCGCTACTCGAACGCTCAGGGCTATCGGCAGGAAAAGATGCTACCCAACCAGGCGATTTCGAGGCTCGGCCCATTAAGCCGTCCATACCACCAGGGCTTCCCAAGACGCGGGTACGCACAAAATCCAGCGCTTCAAGGTAAGATTTGCTCACGAATAAGGTCCGCGAAGAGGAGATTCAGGCGCGCACGCAGGGCTATTATCTGTGCGCACCTGTTTTGAAGCAGCTCACGCGTCAAAGCTTCATCTAATCGTGAGCAGGCACTAGCTCATAAAGGTCCTTCTGCGCGTTAAAGCACACTTGTTGACCTTGTGGAGCTTTGGCATTGAGCGTACCCAGAGCAATTGCTTCTATCATCGCCCAAGTATTCATATCATAGGCTGCCAGAACTTGCGGTCGCAGTGCATTCAGTTTATCAAGATCGCTTTGTAGCTCCCCACTCCATTGTAAGTTCTGGCTACTCATGTTCATCCTGGAAACCTCTTCGTCCTGATATATTTTGAGATGTGGACTGTCAACTCCTTCTGTCCCCCAGAATATGAGGAACTGCTCTCCATCTTTCCGCACAGTCACATCCCTTGTCAATTGAGCGCCCAGCACGTTTGGCGTATTTACTAATTCCCAGTACTTCTCCCCATCGCTAACTATCCACCTTTTTTGTTGCTTTATAAATAGCTCTAATACCTCTTGTAAGATCATTTTATGTATGCACTCGCTTTCTACTTTAAGCTCAAAGAGTTCCTTTCTCAGCCACGTGTATTATCTACAGCCGGCTACTCTGGGCAAAGCATAGCAGTCCAATACAAATTTCTGCCAGAATAGAAACTATACTTTACCCTATCTCACAGCCATCAAGAGAGCATTTTCTCTCATATCCACTCAGATACTCTAGATCCTACGATTATTTTAACACGCTGGCAGGCACGCCTAACACTATAACCCATAGAGTACGCTTTTTTATAGAGCATATTCCTCTGGTACTGTTCACAGCTAGTACTTAATTCTGCTCAGTCTATTATGCGTAATGTTACAATAGCATTAGGAATATAGACAGCGTTGTATGCAGTTAGTCTAAACGAAGGGTAACATCCTCAGCCTTCATGGGAGTCTCATATGTCTTCTCTTCTCCTTACCTCTTGGTCCTACTGTTGAAGCATATAGCATTTACTCGCGCTTGTACAGTAGCCTATAGACTATCTACAACAAGGTGCAGCTAAAATTCCTTCTCTTACAATTGCGCCGATATTTTAGAAAGGAAGCACGCGATGCGAACAAACCATGTAAAAGAAAAGCTCAAGCGCGGCGAACCGGTGCTAGGAGCCTGGCTTAGTTTGCCCAGCCTGCCAACAGCACGTATAATGGCCCGTTTAGACTTTGACTGGTTGCTGGTAGATATGGAGCATAGCGCTCAAACTCCCACCCAGATGGCGGATATGGTTGGCGCTATCGCTGACGCAGGAACTTGCGCTCCTTTCGTGCGCATACCATATAACAGTGTTGAATGGTATAAATGGGCCCTGGACGCGGGTGCGTGGGGTGTAATGGCGCCCATGGTTAGCACAAGGGAGGAAGCACAGCAAGCCGTTTCTCATTCGAAATATCCACCGCAAGGCAGCCGTAGCATTGGTGGTATATTTGCCCCATATGGCTTTGGCCTCACCAGCTGGTCTGATTATGCGCAGGAGGCCAATGACGAAATCCTCGTTATCGTGCAGATTGAAAGTGCTTCCGCGCTAGCAAACCTTGACGAGATTCTTTCAGTACCGGGCATAGACGTTGCCTTTGTAGGCCCAAACGATCTGCACGCCCAGATCGGCCTTCCCCCCAGCGTAGATGGAGCTGAGCCAGAATTTTTAGCTGCTCTGGAACGTATTAAAGTTGGAGCAAAAAAATACAATGTGGCTCCAGGCATCTTCTGTGGGACCGGCGAATCGGCAGCTCAAAGGCTTAGCCAGGGTTTCCAGATGGTTCCAGTCACCACAGATATTAATAGTCTGATCACAGCAGCAAATCAAAATCTGCGGATCGCCCGAGGATAGATCGTCCAGAGAGAAGGAAAAGAAGGTAGATCATGCCACAAGCACAGGTCTGGACAGATACCCGACTGCAACCCCAGGCTCTGGCCATGCTTAAGGATATAGCCACGGTTTCTGTCGCGAGTAAAGAAACATCTACTGATTGGTGCCAGGACGCCTCACAGGCGGAGGCTATTATCATCGGAGGAAATACCAATGTAACTGGCGATATTATGGACCGCCTCAGCCCTCACCTGCGCGCCATTGCACGCTACGGAATTGGCGTAGATCGTATAGATCTACAGGCAGCCACACAAAGAGGCATTATGGTCTTAAACACGCCCGAAGGTCCTACCGAGTCCACTGCCGAGCACGCTATTGCGCTTTTGCTCAATCTCTGTAAACGCGTTATGGCGGCAGATCGCAGCTTGCGTGCAGGCAACGGCTTTCAAGCCAATATGCAACAGTTGCTGGGGCTAGAAACGGCTGGGGCAACGCTAGGGCTGGTTGGATTAGGGCGTATCGGCAGCCGCGTTGCGACAATCGCCAGGGTATTGGGCATGCACGTCCTGGCGTTTGATCCTTTCATTCCCAAAGAACGAGCAAGCGAGATGGGGGTAGAGCTAGTGCCAACCCTGGCCGATGTCCTCTCACGTTCCCAGGTTGTTTCTCTCCACAGCCCAGCAACACAGGAGACGCGCCACCTTATTAACGCCGAGACGTTGAAGCTTATGCCGCAGGGCAGTTACCTGATCAATGTCGCGCGCGGAAGCCTGGTTGATGAACAGGCCTTGCTCGATGCCTTACGCTCAGGTCACCTCGCCGGTGCGGCTCTCGATGTCTATGAGCCTGAACCACCAGCAGCCGATAATCCTCTCTTTAGCCATCCCAATACTATCTGTACTCCGCATATCGCTTCATTTACAGCAGCGGGAGTATTACGAATGCAGGTCATGGCCTGCGAGCAAGTTGCCAGTGCTTTGAGAGGCGAACGGCCCAAGAATCTAGTCAACGCCGATGTATGGGGCCATCAGCGTACTGACTAGCAAAGCAAACTTACTTTGAGCTGAAAAAACGCGGAGGGGAGCCAGGCGATCCTGGGCCCGCATGCGCCAAGGATCTCATTCGCTCCCGTCTCAACGCAATCAATCTTCCTGTAAGCAGAGCACATATTATCGATCGGTAGGTTTTTGGCATTGCAGGAATAACGCTTCCAGGGCCTACAGCGCAAGCCAGATCAGGCTCGGAGAAGTCATACTTTAAATTGTCCCACTCCTCAGATCCATATTGTCTCTGGACAAATCCGTCCCAAGGCTTTACAGTGAGTTATATGAACTCTTCTATACTCGAAAATCACAGCGGATAATCAAGGAGACGTACATGCCAATCAGGTGGGAACAGCAATATGCCCAGCGCGTCCAAGGAATGAAAAGCTCGGCCATCCGAGAACTCCTGAAAGTGACAGAGCAAGCCGATACCATTTCTTTTGCCGGTGGTCTGCCCGCGCCCGAAGTTTTTCCAATTGAGCAGATTGCTAAGGCGGCACAAGAGGTACTTCAGACACGCGGTTCGCAAGCCTTACAATATAGTGCCACAGAGGGTTATTATCCTCTACGCGAATGGGCGGCCCAGCAAATGGTCAAGCGTGGAGTTCAAGCAAGCGTAGACAACATTTTGATTACCACAGGATCACAACAAGCTCTTGATCTGCTTGGTAAAGTCTTGATGAATCCCGGTGATAAAATGCTGGTAGAAGCTCCTACTTATATGGGAGCGCTCCAGGCCTGGAGTTGCTATAATATAGATTATGTTTCGCAGCCCTCTGATGATAAGGGAATCATCATCGAAGGTCTTGAAAAGATCCTACAGACTCAGCCCAAATGCATGTATATTCTGCCAACTTTTCAAAATCCCACAGGCGTAACCCTGACGCTAGAGCGTAGAAAAAAACTTGTAGAGCTGACTCAGCAGTACAACATCCCTGTTATTGAGGACGATCCCTACTCCCAGTTGAACTTTGAAGATGAGCCTGTCCCCCCTCTGATTACGCTGGCAGAAAGTGAAGCGGAACAGAACGCGGATGGATATCAGGGTAACATTATTTACCTCTGCACTTTCTCCAAGGTCCTGGCCCCCGGCCTGCGTCTCGGCTGGATCGTGGCTCCCGCGGCGCTTATTTCAAAGCTTGTTCAAGCCAAGCAGGGCGCCGATCTTCATACATCCACCTTCGATCAGTTCATCGCATATAAGCTGGTTAGCGATGGCTTGCTAGAGGAACATACGCCATACATCTGCGATACCTATCGAGCCAGGCGCGATCTCATGCTAGCCTTGATGGACGAGCACTTCCCTCCCGGAATCAACTGGACGCGTCCTAAAGGTGGTATGTTCCTATGGGTGACACTACCCGAGGGCATGAATAGTATGGATATACTCAAGGACGCCGTGGAGCAAAAAATAATATTTGTGCCCGGAACGTCGTTCTATCCCTATGGAGAAGTAAAGAATACGCTCCGTTTGAATTTCTCTAATGCTTCGCCAGGACAGATTGAGCAAGGCATTGCCCGTCTGGGACGCGTATTACGCAAAGCTATAGGAAAAGGGTAATCTGCAGCCTGATTTTGCAGGAATCCTTATCCCTTTAACCTGGAGATTTTTCTGAACATTCAGGCGGGATGCATCTGTCGAGGCGTCTCTGCCTGAATATCGCGCTGGGCCACAATTCCATTTTTCCCCAAAGATAATGGCTATAAGAAACACAGAATTCTTGATTCTTACTTAGCGTCTTCTCAGAATTATGCCCATTAAGCGAACCAACATTTTTTATCAAGCGCTCGGAAGCCGGTCATTATCCCAAACTGTGATATCTTACTAGTGGCGTATATCTCAGTCCCAAGTAAAAGAAAACAAATGCACCCCAATGAGTACCTCAACTGAAAGGCAGGTATACCCTATGAACTCGCAGCATCAGCCGACCCGTCCACCTTCTACAACACCTCAAGGCATGGACAGCAAGGCCTTGCGCCACTCCTACGGCAATGATCCCCAGCAATTTGGCGAACTATTTCTCCCGGAAGGCCCCGGGCCCTTCCCTGTTGTTTTGCTCATTCATGGCGGTTTCTGGCACGCACCCTATAACCTCTCTCTGATGACAGGACTGGCCGAAGACCTCATCCAACGTAACATAGCAGTGTGGAATATCGAATACAGGCGTATAGAAGATGTTGGCGGAGGCTGGCCAGGCACGTTCCAGGATGTTGCTCACGCTTCAGATTATCTGCAGACTTTAGCTCAGCAGTATGCACTGGATATGCAACGCGTCATCCCCGTGGGACACTCAGCCGGCGGCCATCTGGCTTTATGGCTGGCGGCCAGATCAAAGTTCCCTGAAGATAGCCAGTTAGCGGCATTATCAACTCCCCCCTATACGTTTAAGGGCATAGTTAGCCTGGCTGGAGCCAACGACCTGGAGCAGGTCTGGCAACTTAATCTTGAAGATGGATCTGCGGCAACACTGCTCGGTGGTACCCCTATGGAGGTGCCAGAACGCTATGCCCTGGCCTCACCGGCCGCGCTTCTGCCGCTAGGTATCCCCCAGATACTCATCCATGGCGATAAAGATGATAGGGTGCCGATCGAAGTCAGCCAGGCCTACGCCCTCCAGGCCAAAGATGCCGGTGACCAGCTAACCTTGATTGAATTACCAGGAGTAGATCACTTTGCCTTGATCGATCCTTCCTCGGAAGCGTGGGCTATTACCATTCGCGCCCTACAAAAGCTTTTATAGCACCTAGTTCAGGCCTGACAACTCTACACACGAGGCAACCCTTCTCTAAATATTAATCCGCAAGGAGCATAGATGACTTTGAGGGCCCGCATCTATGCTCTTCAGGCACAAATTTATCTCGCCTGATTAGCCTCTCAATGGCCATCGAGCTTTCTTTCCCACAAGATATAGACGCTACAAGCTTCTAGTCTTCATTTCAGCAGGCCAAAACTCATCCACAAAAAATATGGAGAAACAACGTTCTCTTGTTATAGCCCAGTCTGACTGCCTTTATTTTAACCACCAGGCCCACACAATTCACAACACAGGAGAATTTTATGAACTCAGGACCAAACCAGCCAAATTTCTATTCTACCCCTCCACCTTATTCTCAGGGACAGCCCGGATATGGGCAACCGCCCTACGCTGTACCGCCATTACCTGGATATGCTCAACCCAAGCCACCCCGCAAACGGCGCACCTTCCTCTGGATATTCCTTGGAATTATTGTTGTGCTCTTACTTGCCTGTGGAGGAGGCTTTTTTGTCCTCAGCCGCTTTATTTCTAATAATCCAGCCACGAACACGGTCAATGCATATTACGATGCAATCAAAAGGTAGGACTACACAACCGCATATCAGTATCTAGATGCAAGCGGAATCACCTATAACGATCAGGCAATCACCGACGTGCTATTTAAGCAGGCAAACCAGGTCCTTGATGCAAGCAAAGGCAAGGTCAGTAGCACCTCGATAACTAGCACCAATATCAGCACAGATAACGGTACCAACACGGCAACTTTCACAGTTAGCGTCCAGCGCAATGGTCAGCCTTATAATGTCCATCTGGAATTGAAACAAGAAGGGAATAACTGGAAGATTGTAAATCTTGATAATATTTAATATCGTCCTCCCTCATTATTTTTGTAGAATGGATATTTTCTAACTTCCACCATTGTGCAGAACAGCAAGTTTAGTAGCAAGCTCATCCCCTTATCATACACAACAAAAGGCAGCGCAGAGATGGTTCTACGCTGCCCGAAAGTTCTTCAAGAGGCTGAAATGCTATTTAGCAGGTTTAGCATATAATCCTGTCTGAGAGACAAAAATATCATATGATTTGCTATCGGCGGCAAGAAAGACAGCATTACCATAAGCAGCTTCCACAACGGGCGAGACCCAGGCTTGTTGTTGTACCGTCCTGAAGAAGTTATCATCGCCCCCATTGAGCGTAATCACCGTATGTTTTGCATTGCTTTCAAGATTTGGGTCATCAAAACGCCCCTCCAAACGTGTGAGCTTATAGCCAGAATGTAAACCCAGAATGTTTAACCAGCCTGGAAACTTAATAATATCGCCCTGAAGCATCCATTCATCGCCCTGCACTGGATATGTTTTATCCATTACTTGATGACCATCTTTATCATAGAGAACCAACTCAACACTCATCAGGTGAGGTATACCCTCTAATGGTGCGGCCCGCACCTGGGCAACGCGAATATCGCTGGTCAAACCAAGATAGGTCTGAACCAGAAAGGTAGCCCACAACAGAGACAGAGCAAGCAAAGCAAGCACAACTCCACTCAAGCCACGACCCCAGCGCAACCGCCTGCGCCTGCGATATCTATGCTCACCCCTCTCGCTCACATATTTCTCTACATGCCCCCTACTCAGTTCCATCACACACGAGATCAATAAGCTCAAACCTATCAAGCCTAGCAGGAATAGCAGTAATTGTGGCAAACCAATAGTAACGGGTATATTCATAACCTCTCCCTGATCTTTCGGATCTTCGCTCCAATTTATTGCCAGTTTTCTATCGCCACCACTGCATATTATACGAATTATTCAGCTATTTCATTTCACTGCGCAGCATCACTACTTTCAGGTAGGTATAAAAGCCATCTTTATTTCACTCAGCATTCTGGTAGAGCAGCCAGCAAAAGTTCACAATCTTGCGATTGGTGGAACAATTTGCCGAATATATTCGTGATTATCACATATAATAGATACAATGACATAAGAAAGGATATTTTACTTGATCTATCAGGCAAGCAAGCTCAGCCAGGATATACCATTGTTCCGTTAAATATTATGGAACGAACTTATCCTAATACGATAAAGCTGAGTTTGGTACTTATACGTTATTAAAATAGGGGCAAATTATTTGCCTCAACCATATAATCTATTGTAGAGTGGGATATTTTCACCTGGAGAACCTAAACAATGCAAAAGCCACAAGCAATAATCTTTGATCTGGATGGAGTACTGACAGACACATCCGAGTACCATTATCAGGCCTGGCAGCACCTGGCAAATGATGAGCACATATCTTTTACGCGTGAAGAAAATGATGCGCATCTACGCGGAGTTGGCAGACGTGAATCCCTTATGTATCTCATCAAGGGTCGCACCTATACCGAAGCGCAAATACAGGAGATGATGGATCGCAAAAACCGTTACTACAATGAATTAATCAAACAGATGAGCCCAAAAGAAGTAGTTGAGGGGGGACGAGAATTACTTGATGAGATCAGGCACGCAGGCATCAAGACAGCCATAGCCTCTGCCAGCAAGAATAGCCGCACTGTCCTGGATCGCCTGGATATTATCCATTACTTTGACGGCATCGCCGATGGCTACAGCGTTAGCAATAGCAAACCTGCCGCAGACATCTTCGTTTATGCAGCAGGGCTTCTGAATGTGCCCACTTCTGCCTGCCTGGGCCTTGAAGATGCTGACGCGGGCATCGAAGCAATCAAGACCGCAGGTATGCGCGCCATCGCTATTGGGCCAGAAGAGCGCTTCCATCGAGCTGACAAAGTATTGCCGACTCTTGCGAATAAACACCTAGCAGACATATTAAACTAATCTGAGTGCAGCCTCACGCTGGTGGCGCTCTTTAACCATTGCTTACGAGCTGAAGAGGGAGGAAGTTGTTGTGAACCATTGGTATGTAAACGAAGATACATTTGATCCTAAGCTCAAAACACTTCACAGCCAGGAAACCGTCTACACTATCGGCAACGGCTACTTTTGCACGCGAGGGACCTTCGAAGAGGGTTATCCAAGGGATAATTCCGCTACGCTGCTTTTCGGCGTTTTTGACGACATTGCTATCGCAAAAGAAGAGCTAGCCAATGCTCCGGATTGGACTTCAATACAACTATTCATAAATCGTGAACGCTTCCGACTCGACCGTGGTAAAATTCTCAGCTATCATCGCCACCTGGATCTACAGCATGGCCTCCTCTATCGGCAAGTCGATTGGGAAAGCCCGCAAGGGATACGTGTTCGCATTACTAGCGAGCGTTTTGCTTGTCTTTCAGATGAACACGTAGGGGCGATTCGTTATAGTGTCACATGCGATGAATCCGCCAAGGAGGCTATCGATATTGCCTTATGGGCCAGTTTTAATGTAGCTGAGGGCAATTATGATGTCATGCACTGGGAACCGGTAGATCAGGGACATCAAAACTCCTTGCTCTGGCTACAGACGGAGACCAAAAGAAGTGGAATACAACTTGCGCAAACCATGAGTTTTCAGGCCAATATAGCTGATTTACAAGTAGAGATGGTTGACTCAGATATTGCGCCCAGCATCCGCCTGAGCGGGGAGTTGGCTCCAGGAACAACTTGTACTACTGAAAAAATCGTCGTGATGTATACTTCACGCGATAGTAGCAATCCCTTGCGCGAAGCCTTAACTCATCATCAAAATCTGATTACAGAACCCATTTTACAAGAGCCGGATATACATAATGCGCTCTCTATCCATGCGCACGCCTCCCAGACAGAGCAGAGCACGGCAGACGCTATGCAGCCATACGATACGCTCAAAGCTACCCACATAGCAGCATGGCACTCCTTCTGGCAAATAGCCGATGTGCTCATTGAAGGAGATAGCAAGGCCCAGCTAGGGATACGCTACAACATTTATCAATTACGCATCAATACCTCAGCACACGATAGTCGCTATAGTATTGCCGCCAAAGGGCTAACCGGCTTTGGATATCGGGGCCACGTTTTCCATGATACCGAGATCTTCATGCTGCCATTTTTTACCTATGTGCTCCCGCATATCGCCCGCAACCTGTTGCTCTACCGCTATCATCTCTTACCAGCAGCACGTAAAAAAGCTGCAAGCAATGGCTACGAAGGCGCTCAATATCCATGGGAAAGCACTTTAAATGGTGAAGAAACTACGCCACCCTCAATCATCCATCCCGAGACGGGTGAGGTCATTCCCGTCCTCAATGGCTTTATTGAGCTACATATTACAGCCAGCATTGCCCACGCAGTCTGCCAATATTGGCACATTACAGGCGATGACGACTTCATGCGCAACTATGGGACCGAGATCCTGCTAAGCACGGCTCAATTCTGGACAAGCCGAGCCGAAAAGAATCCCGAACGCCATGATTACGAAATCAACAACGTTATCGGCCCAGATGAATGGCATGAGCACGTCAACAATAACGTCTATACCAACTACATGGCAAAGTGGAATATCCAGCAAGCTATCAATAGTCTCCATTGGCTACACACATACGATGCGGAAAAAGCCCAGGAGCTTCTACTCCAGCTTCATATTACTGAGCAAGACCTTGAAAGCTGGCAGGATGTGGTAGAACACCTGCGCATTTTGCAAGATCCCAAAACAAAAGTCTTCGAACAGTTCGAGAACTTTTTCAATCTCGAACCGCTCGATCAAAAGAAGTACGCAGGAAGAAGAGATTCCTTTCAAGGTATTCTTGGCATCGATGCCATTCAAAAATACCGTATCATCAAGCAAGCCGACGTCCTTATGCTCCTTACTGTCCTTGATGAACAATTCGATCAAGAAACCAAAGAGGCTAACTGGGACTATTACTTTCCCATTACCGATCACGATTATGGCTCATCGCTGACCCCAGCTCTGCATGCAATCCTGGCCTGCGAGCTTGGGCACACAGATGAAGCTTACAACCTACTCATGAAAGGCGCGCTAGTAGACCTGGAGAATCTACGCGGTAATACGCCAGAAGGCATCCATGCTGCCTGCGCAGGCGCCGTCTGGCAGGCAGTTGTGCTCGGCTTTGCCGGGCTGCGGGTCACTGACGAGGGCCACACGACAACCCCTCATTGGCCAGATGGATGGAAGCGCCTGGCCTTTACTATCCATCACAAAGGCCAGCCAGTACACATCGATCTCCACAGGTAATTCCAAGGTCAGGCGGAAGTGGGCTGCTGGCTCTGCCTGACCTATTTTTCGGCAGCTTAATTTATCTGGCAAAAACGCGGCTAAAACCTCTTGACAAGATTGCAGAGTCGCGGTATGATATACCCCGTGATAAGCCTTTGGGCATATCGCAAAAGAACTTAACGGTTTGCAACATGGCGCATTCGTCTAGCGGCCTAGGACATCGCCCTCTCAAGGCGGAGATCACGGGTTCGAATCCCGTATGCGCTACCATTCTAATTCAATTGAACGTCTCAAGCCGCTTACAGATTGACTTGAGACGTTTTTATTTTATGCTCTTCTTTGCTAAATGTAGCAACGGTGTAGCAACCGGAAAATTTATTCTCTGGGCCGTTTAGGTACCCCTGCTCCCGCTAGCCCTTCGTCATCATCATCCTTTCTCTTAAGAGCGTCATGTAGTTTGTTCACAGCATCCTCCTGCATACCAGGAAGCATATGTGAATAGATATCCATTGTAGTACTAATTTGCGTATGACCCAAAAACTCTTGAACTATCTTTGGATGTACACCAGCTACAAACAAAAATGTTGCAGCACTATGACGTAGATCATGAAAACGAATATTTGGCAATTCCGCTCGAAGTAAAATTTTCTTTAATTCTTCAACCACATGATTAGGATTAAGATGAGTGCCTTTCATTGTACAGAAAACATAATCATGGTCTTTCCAAGTTTCACCAGCTTTCGATCTTATCTCTGCTTGTTGCATACGATGTTGGTCAAGTGCCTCAAGAGCAAAGGGAGCAATTACAATATTACGACGGCTTCTTTTTGTTTTAGGCTCTGCTTCCACATACACATGTACCCGCTTCGGAGTTTGCGTTGGTACACGTGAAAGAATGCGCTGTACTTGTAAAGTTCCATTCTTAAAGTTCACATCCTGCCATTTTAGACCTAAAATTTCTCCACGCCTTAGACCCGTTGCTATCGCTAAAGCGTATAATGCCTTCCACTTATGATTTTCTATAGCGGAAAGAAACTTTTGAGCTTGTACTATACTTAGTGGCTGGATTTCATAATGTTCTTTGCGAGGCGGATCGGCCAAATTACAAACATTACGAGAGATAAGTCCTCGTTTTATTCCAGTATTCAATGCATTATGCAGAACACTATGATAATAAACAATTGTAGCAGGTGCTAAGCCTTCTTCTTCTTTTTTAGCATAGAATGCTTGAATATGCTGTACCGTTAATTTTTGTAATTGATGTTGACCAAGTACGGGAATAAGATGCAAGTAGATAGCTTCTCTATACCGCTCATAGGTTCGAGGACGTATCAGCCGCTTATGTGTATTTTCTAACCAATCTGTCAAGAATTGAGCTACCGTAAGAGGTCCAGACACAACTAACATACCTTTTTGTTGTTCTTGCAAAGCCTCTATTAGTTTATTTTTTGCTTCTGCACGTGTTTTGCCATAAACAACCCTTCGTTTTCCATTTTCAAGAGTAATACTACTTACCCATTTACCATCTTCTTTACGACGATAAATAGATCCTTCTCCGTTGCCTCGTTTTGCCATAATCATTCCCCCAAAAAAAGTTAAACACTAATGAAGTGATCCACCAGTGCTATTTTTACCTTTATACATTCTAAGAATATTGCTTTTCGATCCAACACTTCAGGGCATCCCGCGATACGCGTACCCAACGACCAGAGCGTATTAAAGGAAGCCCTTCATATTTAACCAAACGATAAAATTTAGAACGTCCTACTTGAAGTTCTCCCATAGCTTGCTTAACAGTTAGAAGTAAAGGCTCTGTTTGCAAAGAATGTTGAGTCATATGCACCCATTTCCTTTCAAAACAAAAGCCCTGCATGCTATAATTGACGTGCAGGGCTGATAACTCTGTTCTTCATGAACTTCTCTGTTCATGTTCCAAGTGTCCAGAGAAGTTTTATTTATTTTGGAATTTTTATCCTATATAAATGCATAGAATGCAGCTTGCCAGGAATTGTAACTTTTTTGAGCCATGTGGCTCAACTTCAGTAGCACAGCATCCTTCATTTAGGAGTGTTGCTTTACTCTACTCTTTCTTATGCTGTGCTACCGCTGTTGTAACTTACAGAGAAAGTTTTTCCCTGCTTTCTATCCATTAGTCTTTTTTCTCTTCTTCTTCAATCTCTTTCATACGCAACGTTACTTCTATATCTCTTTTTATCAGTCGTAAGTGAAGATCACAAACTGGAAGTATCTCCCAAGGACGCACATAATGCAGCCCTAGCTTTCTTCGTCTGAGCACCTTTGTTAAAGCTACTTTTGCTGTTTGTGAGCAATCAAAGGCACATGGTAAGCCAGGATCAAGGTGTATCATTGGCTCCTGAATGTCTTTCTTGTTAGGCATGAAACATCCCTTTCCAATGTTCTCTCTAGTAAGAAACCAAATTACGCTTGTGAATAGAGAAGCTTCTTTTCTTGTACCACATCCTGAACAACTATGCCAGTTTTTCTCCATCGCTCTCGTACTTTTCTCTGAAGCAGAGAAAAGATTTCTTCATCCAGGGTATCACTATGTGCTTGAATATCTTTCTCCCATGCTGCAAGTGTTGTGGCACATCCTGCTATTTGTGCCACAATTTGCTCTATATTACTCTCTCGTGTTTTCTCTCTCACTAAAGGGCCTAATCCATCCATATCACTCACACTATAATCATCAAAAGCTTTCTGAATAAGTAACCAAGTAGGATGTGTTGCCCACCTTGTACGCTTTTTATCTTGCCCTGGTACGACCATGCGCAGCCATTCTTGTGAGCAATACGCCCAGAGCCGCCTTACATTCTCTAAAGCATGGTAGACTCCCTCAATTTTCACGTCATGAAAGCCCTCACGTTCAATAGAAAACTCCATTCTCCAAACATCTGCTTTTCCATCCCACCCTTTTTGTTGCCAGCGAGGATGAAACCATGTCTTTTTTGATCGCTGCTCTATCTCTGCTTTCTTGTCGTATAACTTGCCGCTAAAGGGTCGTCCATGTCCACTAAATTGGATGGTTTCTAGTTTACGCCCATTGATAATTTCTTTATGTTTCTCCGACACTTCTATTTTTTGTTTCTTTCGAGGACGCGCTAGAAACTCTCGCTGGGCATCGGCTGGGGGAATAAAGTTCATAACGTCAACACAGAGATCAAGTTGGGCTATTTGTAAGAACAAGTGATCGCCAAACAATTGCGTAATTAAGAAGTGCTTTACTTCGTCAACAGCGACCTTTGGCGTTGATACCGTCCAGAGGTAACTACTTTGAAGTGTGATCTTTGCTATGACTGACAAAGGTAAGCGCGGTTCCAGTTTAATTTCTAAACAGTCATTGCGTAAGATGTAATTCCATGCAGGAGCACTATTCGGATACATAAGTAGGTGGGCATTGCGAAACTCATAGGTTGTGGCTACTGGCCTTGTTGCTATCTTCGCTTCTTGTTGCCAGCGCTGGCACACCTGGATGATTTCTTGTGGAATTGTCGCATGTTTCAGTACTTCTCCCTCACCGCCAATCAGACAGACATTTATTTTAAGCGTATCTACCCCTGCATTAACAATACGAGGTTCTTGCATAAGCTTTACTCCCTAAAAACTGTTCTACAACTACTTCTTAAGCGACTTTATGTTATCGCCTATGGACTTTGAGGGGCCTGTGTTACTAGACAGGCCCCATTCCTTTTCTGTTTTACTGCTGAATATATCTTGTCCAAAGCTGCTGAAATTTTATCCACTCACGTATAGATTTGATCCAAACATGTATGCCTCGTCCTCCCTGTGGAGTACGAGGTTCATCTACTTTCACCATCCAGCTATCTAAAAAGCGAATATCCCAACTTTCAATACCAACTGGAGTAGCAATTGTTGATGGAATAGTTTGAGACATATGTTTAGCAATGCGTTCTGCTTCATCTCGCATCATAGTTTTATTCCTCGAATTCACATTCTTTTTTCTATAAACCTACATGAGAAGCTGCCTCACCCAACAACTAAGATGAAAAGTGATATCTGTACTCATAGCACAGCCAGCTCAGTTCTTGACCTCTCCATTTTTAAGGAGGCATTCATCATGAAGCTTGATGATGGTTTTTACTTGCTCCTGTTGTTCTCGTGAAAAATGTTCACTTGCTACCAATATCAGCAGAGCACATATTACTCTCGTTGCAGCAGGTCCCGAATACGTTCGTTGTCTTGCCTCTTTCATTAAGCTAAAAGCTGCATTCAAAAGACTCTCTAGAGACTCGTTCACTGTGAGATGGGGAATAGGTTCACTCATTGATGTAGCTCCTTTTTAACGATGGAATAGTTTGAGACATATGTTTAGCAATGCGTTCTGCTTCGTCTCGTATCATAGTTTTCATTCCTCTTTCACAGTTCTGTTTGATTTTTAGTCGCCTCATCGCTATCTTCATCGAGCTTCAAAAACGCACCTTCAAAGAGAAGGATCAAGGAATTTGCATAAGGATCGAGAATAAACTGTCTTAGCTCAGGGAGAAATTTTGCAGCCTCATCCGGGAGATACGCGTACTCTTGATCGATAACAATCGTTGTCCAACCTGGCACACTCATCCAATGATGGTTTGTCCGCGCTATCGCACGCTCGATAATGGTAAGGTCGGGAGCATCAGGAATAGCACGCACAATGTAGAGTAACGATTTAGCAAAGGCAAGGTAGTTACGATCGTCGCGCCGTTCCTCAACACACCATGCACCCTCTTTTTGAGAGGCAAGGTCATATATGTTGTTATAAAGTAACGCTGCGACTGCTTCAACAGTACGCTCATTGACTTTCAACATAGGCTCACTCCTTTTCAAATGATTACTCTTCTACTCATAATGCTTATAAGTTTTATCAAAAATGTCCCGCTGAATAACCCGAACATCCAACGCTGATCCATACCATCCGTCCCAAGTCACGATTGCTCCTTGAGGCGCAGCGATCTCCCATATGGTTCTGCCATCGTTAAGTCTGAAAGGAAATTCGAGCAGATAACAATGCAGAGGCACCGGATTTTTCATTCGGTACTGTCGAAAACCTTCCGGGTCTGGTAGGGCATCAGAGAGAAGTTCGCGTTCTTTATTGAACTTCTCAAGTCCGCCCATCCAGAACTCATCTTTGACTCCTTTGAAAAGAACTCGCCCTCGAACAAGCTGGTGAACCCGCCCTTCCAGATCGATAAATTCCCCATTCTGGAATTGTTCCCGAAGTTCACGAATATAATGTACATCTTCATTTGTAATGAGAGGATAGGCCCACGTGGGCGTATGCTTGACGAAGAGACCAAGGTACTGGCCTTTCTTTACAACATCTTGTATGGTAATGTGAGCAATATTCTTCATAATAGCTTTCTCATTTCAGTAAAATTTATTGGGTTTGTGCTACAACAAAAGCCCTTCCCGATAAGCCAGGAAGGGCTTTATAAAATTCCTACATAGATGTCTACTTATTGAAAAACAGAAGGGAGAGAAATTTTTCTTGTTTTTTCTCATGTGTTTTGTATATGGGAGAGAATAGAATTATTTCCGAGGACGAATATGTTTTATTTTTTTCTTCGTAGACAATTCAACAACTTTTACCTCGATATCATCCCAACCACTTTGATAATAGTCTTCATATACACTGTCTGCTTCGTCAAGGGCGTCGAGTTTGTCCGATAAAGTTTTTAGTAACTCCCAGCCTTCTGCTTTATTTCCAATCACAATATCATATGATGCCATAAGAACTTTTCCTTTCTATTCAAAAAAGGAAAAGGCACGCATCTTGTAAAATACGTGCCTTACCTTGCTTCCATATCATAGTTTTTTTTACAAGGAGTAACTCTTTTGAGAAGCTAGACGCGCCTGGTATGCTTGCTCAATATCCTGCCAGCAAACGGAACACACGCGCCCCATAATCCCCAAGGCTTTATCCCTATATGCAATCGTACTGTGATCCTCGCACATGGGATAGCCACAGCAGAAACAATACTGCGAGGTCCAGTCAGGGCACAGAGAACATATTTCTACTGTTTGGGCACATCCACAAGCAACACACATCTCATATATCTTGTTTGCAGCTTGTTCTAAGGCCGCATCTTTTGTCAGAGCTTGTGCTACAACCGTTTCATGTATTCGGTCCTGACGACATGTATAGCCATCAAGAAACACTTCCCAACCATCCCACCGCGAAGCAATAATTGGAGGAAATCCACAATAAGCAAAAATCATCTCTTCATACCATATATCGCGTTCAGGAAGGTCACTCTGAGTTGCGAGTAAGTGTTCATCCATATATTTCCAGAAACGTTCTCCGTTTTCTTTCTCTTTTCTTCTCTCATCACAATAGCGTATTGCCTCTTTCTTTGAGACAAAGCTAACATCCTGCTCATACTCATTGAGCAAGGTAATGTGGGTATATCCATCAGGAGAGAGGGCGCTATACCTCAGCTCTACTTCAACAGGGTACCATCGTTTATTGCTTAACTGGATTGCAGCATACCCTTCAGATGGTTGGTACGTCATGCATTTTCGTCCTTTCAGAATACGAGAAAAACATCTTTTCAGGAAGAAATTGGAAGAGGAGAGAAGGGGACAGGCAGGCCGACACGTTGAACCTCTTGTGCTCATGCGGTAAGCTTCGCTCAAGCAGGGACGGCTCCGATATAAGCAGAGAGAAGCTTTCTCTCTGCCGTCCCTACTTGCCTGACGGTACCACATGGCACAAGAGGCAAGCGCCAAAGGCGTTCAACGTGTCTGATGGCCTGCCTGTCCTTGATGAGGGTAGAGGGAACGAAGCAAGGGACTCTCCAATGCAGCAGAGAGGAGGCGATTATATCTCGTAGTCCTCTAATTCACCTAATTCATCTTCTTCAGATGCTTGTTGTTTCTTGCCTAACAGTTGAACATTGGAAGCAACTATTTCATACTTTATTCGCTGTATGCCATCTTTATCTTTATAGGTTTGCTGATCGAAGGAGCCCTGTACTAAGATTTGTACGCCTTTGCTCGCATATTCATTGACAATCTCTGCAAGCTTTTGCCAACATACAACATTTAGCCACATCGGTGGCTGCTCTTTATTGCCCACCTTGCGGCGATTGACCGCTATACTAAATTTGGTAACAGCATTGCCGTTTGGGGTATAGCTCATCTGGGGGTCCTTCCCTAAGCGGCCCACAAACAGAACAGAATTAAAATCAGCAGCCATAGAAAAGCTTCCTTTCTTAAAAAACAGAAAAAGAGATTAAAAAGGTTCAGAAGAAGGATCGTAACGAGGAGGCAGGAAAATGCCAGCGACTTCATCAGGATACAAAACCACTTCAAGGCTTTCAGCTACCACATCGATATAGGTTTGTCCCTGGTAGCTTCGCTGTGTCAGGTAGCCCTTGACCTGAACAAGCCGGTCTTTTGTCACCTCAGCGCGTGCCTGTTGGGCAATTTCTTCCCAGCAAACAATAGACAAGCGAAGTAGTGGCTTCTTTGTCCCTTGCTCTACCAGCAAGAGAAAGCGCAAAAGTGTCTTCCCGGTCTGGGTCGTGGTGAGCTGAGGAGTTTGCCCAACACGACCCATGAGAATGACTTCATTGCGCGTAAATGGAGCTTGTGACATAACACTTGACCTTACGCTATCAATTGGGGTTGTACGAGGTCAAAAGGAGAAAATTGCGCCGCAAAAAAGTAGCGATGCAGAGGATTAGGCATATCCAGAAGGACCGCATAGCGATTGCGCGCTCGCTGCACTTCTATTGGAACGAAAGGATCAATCCGGCCAGGGCCATAAGGCGTCAGCACTCGCTGACCAGGCTGATACTCTTGTAATTGTGTTCCCAACCGTTCCCGTACTTTGTTGGCGACCAAGGTCCGGTGACAGCGAGACGGGCCAGCACAAGCACAAAGCAGGATCGCCGTTTTGCCCTGCTCTAGAAAATGGAGCAGCCAGGCTATCCCCTGCTCTTCATCAGCCAGCTTGATACCCTTCTCTGGTTCCCGGTGATGAAGATTGCCTAGCACATTGCCTTTCCAGATGTACCGCTCTGCGAAAGAACGCTCTAGCATAGAACGACGCCAGTACGAGGAAAAGCCACACCAGGGATGCAAACGCGTATCAATAACACACGCATCAGGATTAACAACAAGCGCGCAGGTGATTTCTTGCGCGACATCCATCTCTTTGGAAGCATAGCCAAAGGTTGCTAGTGAGCCTAACATAATGCTCTCACCCCCTCAACAATAGCCTCAAACGTCCGATACATCTTCCAATTTTTATCACTATGTCGTTTCTTCAGCGTTTCCTGATCGACATTCCAGCGATCAGGATCAAGTTCCGCAATGCGCGCCAGTACTTGACGAACTTGTAGTTCGTCCTTCAATGGGACATCAACCAATTTATAGCCACTAGGAACATGTGTGATGCAATAATATTTCCTCTCTTCATCGAGATGATATGCCAATCCTGTTCCTATTCCATAGGTAGCGGGAACCTCAATAAACCCTGTAGGATCATCATCATACCAACGAATAAGGATGCGAAGTGTGCCTTGTTGAAACTGGATCATGATGCAACTGCCCCCTCGTGTTGAGACGCTCTTTGTAATTGTTGTCGGGCTCGCATAACCCGCATTTTTATCGCGCCTTCTTTTACCTGTAGCGCTGTAGCAATTTCACGAATAGACCACTGATAGACCGTCAACAAAACAAACGGGATGACCTGCTCTTGGGGGAGCGTTTTCAGCAAACGAGAAAGCATATCTCGCTGTTCGCAAGACACGCAGACATCTGGTTGTTTCTTATCTACAGGCTCGTAATGTCTATACACAACCTCGAAAGAGCAGCTAGGGCGAGAACGTCTTTTCCGTAGCTCATCACGGGCTGTATTGCCAGCAATAGTCAGAAGCCAGAAACGAACATTACTGTTAGGATCACAAAGATGCTTCGCTTCCATCGCCTTGCGAAAAGTATCGTGAATGACATCCTCAGCTACTTCTCGCTGATGAACCATGCCATAAATGAAGTTGTACAATGTTTGATAATATTGCCTATACCACTGCTCAAAGAGAGGTGAAACACTCATAACTGGCCCTCCTGATAGTGCTGCATATCTCGCCGTACGGACGCAATATATTTTGAAACATTGTTGTGATCATATGCAGGAGCATACTTTGGAAGAATACTCGCTACCGTGGTCCTTCCTTCAGGAAAGTAATACTGCTTTATCACTTCAAAGAAGTCTGCAAGCCCATCGGCATAGGTTGCGTACATCCGATAGTTTCCAGTTGGATCGCATTTCCAGCCGGACGTACATTTAATATTGCCCCAGCTCTTGGTGATCCTTGCAACACCTTCACGTCCAAAATTACTCTCATAATGAAACATGGCCAACGCGAAAGAACTTTTAATCTGATATTGCTTGCTGAGGTTCGTTAGCTCATCTCCTATTCCTTGCGCAGGCGATCCCTGCAACACGTGATCAACTTGTACTGCGGTCATATCAGGACCGCCCATAACTGTATCAGAAAAGGGAATAGATGGTTGCTGTTGCAGCGGGAGATGAACAGCAGGAACACGAAGAGGGATCAATGAAGAAACAAGTGGCCATTGCCAGATGACAACGCCACCAAGCAGCAAAAGAATGAGAAAAACGAGCCAGAGGCTAGAACCTTGCTGCCCATAGGGTTCTGCCCTATAATTTCGTGGCCCATAGAGTTCTGTAGCATCAAAACGACGTCGTTGATAACGGCTTCTTCGAGAAACAGAACCACTGCTTCGCCCTAAGATGAACACGACAAAAAAGACAATAACCAGGCCAGCCATAATAAACAAAAAGGTATCTTTTGATGGCATGTAGAGAGGTCCTTTCCGAGCGCCTACCCACATGCTATACTTAGACATGTGGGTAGGTTTACTCACGATTGCTGCTACTCAGTGAGGTTGGCAGACATCAGGTGAGTAGCCGTTTCTTTGTGCCAGAAAAACAGAGAGATGAAGGGAGATCTTATCAAGATCGCTTTCCTTTGCGAGAAAACCAGCGCCCAGGCTGCGGAGCCAGACATACAAACAACACAATACCAATCAGAAGCCATACAAGCAGAAAAACAGCAAACGAAGGCATAGGAAATTCCTTTCTTGAGGCATGCTAAAGGTATGAATGAGAAGGTCATTGACAAAAATCGAAGAGGAAAACAGGAGCAAGAAACCACAACTGCACTAGTATCTTAACGACGTTTTGCGTTCGCACGTGCATGTGCAAGACGTGGAGAATTGTTTGAAACTGGTAAGCGTCGTCTTTTTTTTGCAGCGACTTGCTTCTCTTGTAAAAGTCGCGCCCGTTGTAGGGCGGGGCGTCGCATCAAGCGCTGGCTCTGTTTGTTCCTCTGCTGAGCGTTTCTAAAACGCCAGAGAAACAAAGCACACAGACCAGGGAAAACGAGAAAGAAGACAATTTCATTCAGAAGAGATGTTGCTGTCATGGGAAGAAGTCCTTTCTTGAGACATTTATCTTTGTACTAAATTGGGAGTGATCTTAGGGGTCAAGTCAGACAATCGTGACGTCCAAACTATTCCACTACCGGCTGCACGGTAAACCGTAATGGCACGCTTATTGAAATGAACTGTTCCAACATACATGTTTCCTTGCGGAACAACATCGTTAACTTTCCTCCGAACGACGTTATACCCACATCCATATCTTGACCATGATTTTCCAGCATCGCTATGATAAATTTGTATATACTCTCTCATATATAAAATCCTTTCTCACAATGACCAGAAAGAACGTTTTACCTCATCTGGTACTTGTAGTTTTCCAGTTGTGACAATGGGCTGTTCAACTTGTCTCGGTCTGTACCAACGAACAGGACGATCTTCTAAGTATGCTTTTAAGGCCTGCTCCTGTTCTTCTTCAGACGCGTTTGCAGCCCAGGGCCGCCACCCATGATCTACCATGAATGCTTCTTGCTCCCGTGTCACCAGAGCATCGTGAAGGTTTTCAGAAACACCTGCACGAGATTGAAGGGTTTGTGCGAGCCCCACCAGACAAGCAAGCAAACCACAACCAAGAATGATGAGAAGTAGTAGTGACATCTGGTTTTCCTTTCTTCAGCCTCTTTCCTCTCCGGTACCCAGAAGAGTAGAAGCGCATGTTACACAAAGAATAACAATCTCATGTTCCATGTTGATAACGGCATAGGGTTGACAGTGACAATCACAATTGCTACAAATCATGAAATCTGAAGAGGATTGAAACGACCTACGTTTTGATGGTTTCTGTGATATCGCATGTACAAGAACACAAGCGAGCACCGCGCCCGCGCCAAAGATGGCTAGAAGAATGATTATCCAGGGAAACAAGGTAAGTAAGAACATCTTTTTCTCCTGTTGGAAAACTGAGAGGAAACAAAAACGAGTGAGGAAAATGTGAAGCAGACATTACAAATGAAAAGGGCAAACCTTTCTACTGGCTTGCCCAAAGACTTTTCCATGGCTCACCCAACCTTAAGTGGGCGTCCTTTCCGGCGATGAGTATAATACTCCAGTAAAACTTCATAGCGTCTTCGTGAAGAATAGGGCATCTCTTTAAGGGTATCAAAGGCGGATTGAACACCACATAGCAATTGCCCAAGAAAGACCTTAGAAGTTCGTTTTGTTCTTCGCGTACTCTCTACTGCACACGTATAGGCCAGATAGTGCTTTCCATCTTCCAAGCACAGTACATCGTAAGGAATACAGCTATTATGTTTCCAGACAACAAACAAGGTGATGCCATGCTTTTGAAGATGCAGACATTTCGCCCAATAATCACTACTGGATACAAGCATACAGGCCCGCTGAGGTATCCAATTCAGGCGACAGGTAAACTGGTACGGTTCGTTAGTTGCTGCAAGGTCACTAATTTTCATTTTTGCTGCGTGGGCAAGAAAAAGGGATTTGACATACGCACGATCTTTCATGGGCTAGTATCCTGTCCGTTGCTGACGAGAGCCATTCCCATTCACTGAACCTTGCCCAAGAGCAAGATAGTTTTCCATCGCTCCTACAAATGAGTCTCCCATCATTTCATAAACACGATCGATCATTTCTTCTTTACGGCTCCGTCGTGCTCGCTCCGCATCCGCATCTTCACGTTCTTTTCGCTGTTTTTCTGATTGATCAATAATTGCCGCCTGCTTCTGGAAAATCTTCTGTACTGCTTCTGCTCGCTCATCTAATTGAGCAAGCTTTTTCTTGAGGCTCTTATATCCATGAAGCGAAAGATAGACACCTGCGCCAACATCAGCAATAATAGGTGCTACCCCCTTGAATAGAGAGACAACAGCAATACTCATAGGAACATTGCTCCCGTAAGGAGCTGTATAAATGAACCATTGCGCCGCTGCTGACCCAATTCCTAAGACAATAAAACATGCAAGGGAGGCTATCATCATTCCCATTGCTCCTTGATCTACCTGGGTACGCTTCACCGCTCTTGCACACGCTGTACTCATTACCGGGACAAATGACTCAACAAACATGCTGATCCAGCGATACAGCAAACTATCTCCCTCATTTGCATGTGTGAGAACGCTTAGACCATCCCCAATCCAGGTACCAACCATCAATGCAATAACAAACGGCCCGATATAGCAGATAATAGCCAATAATTCATAAAAGCCCTTTTCAACTCCTGTATCGGTCGTATCTGTCGATTGCATTGCATCAGCCATAGCAGCTTGCATCAGTTGCTCCGCAGTTGGAGGAGTCATATCTAGTGGCGATCCTTGCTGTCCTGCCTGATGTATTCCTTGTCCCCCTTTCCAGGAAAAAAAATTTGCAATTCGTCTACCAAAACCAGGAAACAAATTTCTGAGAGCACTCATTCTATTTTTCCTCCCTTAAAACAAAAGGCATAAAAATGAAGCAAAAATGAACACAAAAAGAAGAAAATCCACGCTCATCTTCTTAGAATATGCTCAGAATGTGCAGGAAATTCCCCTTCTTTTGTTCAGTTTTCTTCCTGCACATTCTGAGAGGAACAAAAGAATTTACGGGGTATTTGAGGAAGCGTCAGCATAAGGAGAGGAGGTATCATGAACCTGAGTATCTTTCATAGCTTCACTATCCTTATTCATGCGGGCCAAATCCTGACGTTCCTTACGTGCATGAGCTTTTACTACTTCAGGAGAAACCACCTTTACCAGACGTTGGTACACCCGAAATGTCGTAAGGTTCCCTTTGTCCTTTGCCTCACGTGCTCCCTGCTTCAAATCACTCAGTACCTTTTGCAAGCCATCGATATCTGCTTCAGTAATAGGTGAAACAGATGTTTTTGTTTGATTTGCCATCGATAAAACCTCTTTCTTTTTTGTTCTAGCTTGCCATCAAGCTAGCATCTACCCGCCTCATCGCGTGACGGGTAGTTGTCAGTCTACACCAAGCAGAAACACCTACGAGAAGATAACTTTCCAGAAAAACAAGATCACGACCGCGATACCCGCGATCATAACGGCACATACAAGAGTACTTGTCAGCCCTCCGGTATTCCAAGCAAGAGCCAAGGCTAAAAGGATGAAGACGCAAAGTGCGATTTTAAGGGCAAGCATAATAAAAATCCTCCTGAAAAGAAAAGAGCAAGGAGAGTATTCAATCCTTGCTCGTAAAGAAAACACTTCACAGGTAAGCACCGTATCAGTGAAGTGCTTTATTCAAGGCCACGGTACGGCCAGCTCGAATACCATCATAGTAGCCATCACAGCGGACTATCCGTCTTGACCGCCCGGCCCGTAGATGAGGGAAGAGCTTGTTTACCGCCTTTTGTAGTTCATCGTTTTTCACAATAACCAAGGATCGACATTGACCAGAGATGGCAACAAACTGTTTTTGTTGCTCGTCTAAACGTTGGTCAATACTACGAAGAGCCCCGGCAAAGAAACTGTTCTTCCAGGTAGCCAGAGGAAATTCACTCTCACTTTGTCGGTAAGCTGTTACTGCCATGTGTTCAAGCTGCTCTACGAGAGAGGAGTAGAGGTATTGAACGACTTCACTATTGTGACGTTCTCCAATAAGGATCACATGTTTGTAATTAGGATCATAAACAGTTTGGCAGAAGTTATATTTCGCAAGGACATAGAGTAATTGACGACGCCATACCCGAGAACCAGTAGAAAGGTGTGCCTGTTCGTAACGTGCGTCCGGTTCACTCGTCTGCACCTGGGATAGTTCCAGATTATACTCGGCCAATAATGCTTGTGCCTTTGAAGCAGCAAGTGCCGCCTCATGTGGATTGGAGGAGGTTGATAGCGCTAAAAGCTTTCGTATCTTTTCAAGAATAGGAGACAGAGCTTGTTGATCATTCATGGCAGTACCTTTCTCAAAAGAAGATCAAACGGGGAAAAGAAGAAGAGAAGATTTTTAGAAGTTTGCTTTACGCAATACACCAACGATACGTAATATTACTGTAATACACTGGCTTTCTTGTCCTTCCAAGAACAATATAGCCAAGTCTAAAGCCGTCAGGGAATACACGAGTAACATGAACAGTACGCTGCATCTCTTTACCTGTTGTTGAATTATACACAGTTCCTTTTTCTGTGATACCTGGTTCATTCGTTCTTTCCATAGCGCTGCTCCCTTTCTTATACTTGCTGGACTTGAATTTCAACAGTTCGCAGCGTCATCGGTGAGACACCCTGGTTTCTGCTAACTTCCATCATCACCGTGGGCCATTCTCCCTGGTAATACCCAAGATCACGAGGTTGCGGCAGCTTTACACAATTAACACATTTCTCTTCATTTTCAAAATCTTGGAATACATGAAACACTCGCTTCATTGCTTTATCTCCTTTCCATAGTGAATGCATGAGAAATGTCCTATCAACGATACGGGTACAGATGCACAAGTTGTTCTTCTTTTACCAGGAAGGTAAAACCCTTGGGGGCAGCTTTAGGAGTTGCTGCCACTCGCACGAGGTAGGTATGAGCTTCAAGCTGACGTACGCAATAGGCATACGTAATCCCTTTGCTACTTGCGTCGATATAGAGACTAGAGCGATCCTGGTCATTTACATGACCTTTAGGAAGAATGGACGCTGGCAGAATATAGGTCTGACCAAGTTTAACGGGAGGGGTAAGTACTATAACCATAAAGAAGCATCCTTTCTTGCTTGTAAGCTTGTAGCTAGAAGTAAATCTGTTTTCCTATAAAGAGAAGAAACAATCATCAAGGCTCATGTAGACCATTGCAGGTTTTCTTTTCTTTAATGAGCTACATCAACCTTGCGAGTGAGGAGAGAAAGAATACTTTATCAGGCACAGCCGCCGAGGGTTCCCTTGCTCTTGCCAGAACTCGTGTTGCGCATGGACATGTCTACATGCTGTCAAACACAAGCAGGGCTACCTCTTCTGAATAAAGCTGCATGGCTTTCTCTTGCTGGCATCCTCGAAACGTCACTAAGGATTTGGTCCACGCGTGGGTCTACTCTTCTAGAGTAGCGAACTGTCCACTTCCGTTCCGACTAGCCCTCATAGCTTTTGACTACGATATCGATACAGCATCGCACTTGCTGTATCTTCCCGACTTATCAGTAAGATTGAATGATTGCTCACAGGTCTAAGACCTTCACTCCTGATAAGCATCTCCCATTCTTTCGTTCTCGGCCTTCTCACATCTCTAGGCCCCTGGTACTTCATTGTGACTTCGGCATTGCCTAGAACTAAGCCTAACCCTTGGAATTCTGGAACTTGCAATTCCTTGGAATTGGAACTGTAACCCCAAGGCTCAAGATTGTGAACGCAATCTTAAGCACTGAATAGGAGATGGGGTATTGAGTTGTTAAGGTATACGGAAAAGTAAGTCTTGTTTTATTAATAACTCGTGTAACCTTACAATACTTACTAAACTTACTAGTAAGTATAAGGA
Organism: Ktedonosporobacter rubrisoli; assembly: GCF_004208415.1. Taxonomy (GTDB): domain Bacteria; phylum Chloroflexota; class Ktedonobacteria; order Ktedonobacterales; family Ktedonobacteraceae; genus Ktedonosporobacter; species Ktedonosporobacter rubrisoli. The sequence continues at coordinate 4,352,472 of NZ_CP035758.1, forward strand.
ATAAATTTCTGATTGTCAAGCCACTAACCCTACTAACTTTACTAATATGACTAACTTATGTTAAAATTAAAAGAAACAGGACAAGCAAGGAGTAAAAGATATGCCTAGAATGCAAGCACCTAGAGGCTATTACACAATGACCCAGGCTGAAAAAAAATTAAATTTAAGCAGTGCAATGATAAGAAAACATGTTGAGAACGGCAAAATAAAATATCTATTGCCTGAAGGGAGAAAACAAGGCTTTTATAGCAAAAAGGATGTAGATAAATTGGCTGCTGAACTAGAGGCTTTTCTCAGATTAGAAGAAGAAGCTGAGGTTGTTAATTTCTCGATTGCAACTAGATCAGATATACCAGCTTGCATAGCTCTTAATAGAGAGCTATTCACAGCTCAACACAGTACAGATGATGATACCCTTATTAAAAAATGGACAGCATGGATAGAAAAAAACCCTGAAGTTGTCTATATTCTAAAAAGAGATAACGAAGTGATAGGTATTGCTACTGTTTTGCCCACAACGCCAAGGTCCAAGAAATTTGATAATGCCCTCAAAGGGGATATCTCTTTCTTGTTAGGAGATGTGAATATAACACCAGAAGATATAGAAGAATATAAAGCAGGGAACCATGTACAACTTTACCTCGCAGAGATCGGCATCAAACAAACTTTGGAGGCAAATTTAAGACATAAACTAGGAGCTAAATTAATCTCCAAATTTATGGATACCATAGTTGATCTAGGTAAAAGAGGAGTGGTAATAGACCGTATTCTGTCAGTAGGAGCTACAAGAAGTGGGATAAGACTGCTGCAACACTTTGGATTTTATGAAGTGATATTCTCACGCTCAGACACAAGATTGTTTATCCTTGACCCGAAAGAGTCAGGAGCCCCGATTATGGACGCATATCGAGATGCACTTGCAGAATACAACAGCACCCACAATGCAGCAGGTAAGGTTAGCTGATCTTCTTGCACTAATAAAGTTAAAATCCAAAGGGTTTACTTAACAAAGCTGCATGTAAAGCACATGCAGCTTTTCTAATAGCCTCGTTATGTATCCAGGAAACCAGGTATTATAAACAGTATAGATTGAACTAACAAAAATATCATAAAATTCAATTAACAACTTAAAAGGATAAAACAAAGGAGAACCATATGGAAAATCTATTATCATCAAGCGAAGCCAGAGAGATGTTAGGCAATATGGCATCTAGTAGCTTTAAGGAATATGTTGACAGTGGGAGAATACGTAAAATAATACCACCAGGCAAAAAGCAGGGTAAGTATGTAAGAGAAGATGTAGAATTACTGGCAAAAGAAGTTTTACCTTTTATAAGAAAGGAAAAGAGAATAAAACAACAAAATTTTTCTCAGCAGCTAGATTATGCAACACATCAACGTCTCTCTACTATCGAGAAAGATTTAGAAGACTTAAAACAACAAATTACCCAACACTTTAACACTATAGAAGTTCTCTTAGCCCAAATTCTTACAAGGCTTTCTGATGGATAAAAAAAAGATCAATGGTCTAAAATGCCATTGATCTTATAATATCTTATTAAGTTAATCGATCCAAGAGACAAATAAAGAGGAGATCTAAGACTTTGCTCTGTCTTAGACCTCCTTTTCACACAAGTAAACCTATCTACTTCAATTCCCAAGTTTAGGTAATCGTTCCAAGATTTGGTTTAGCTTATCATCTTGCGTATCAAAGCGAGTATCTACGCTATTAAATCTTGTATCCATTTTGTCTAATCGATCTTCTACCCTATTAAATCTTGTATCCATTTTATCGAGCCGAGTATCTATTCCATCAAAACGGGTATCCATTTTATCGAGTCGGGTATCTATTCCGTCCAGGCGTGCATCTACCTTGCCAAGATGACCTGTAATTTTCTGGATGTCTGTTTGTATCCCATGAACGCTTGTTTTAGTTTCCTGACTATCTGCTTTTAAAACTTTGATGTCCTGCCCCTGGCTTTTTACCGTGAATGTCAGCGCGGTTAGAGCCATATTTACATCTCCAAATTGCTGACGAAACGCATTCGTCAGATCATCAAACCGAGTGTTGATAGAAGTAAATTGCTGGGTAAGAGCCTGTGTCAACACATCAAATTTACGTGAAAGGGTTTGCTCCTGTTCAACAGATCGTTTTCTTTGCTCTTCAATCTGTTCTTGCAGTACCGTAATCCGTTCATTGAGTTGCCGAATATCAGAGACATGTTCCCCTTGCAGGGTAGAAAGTGCGTGCTCTAATGCTGCAAGTCGTTCTTCTAATGTTGGCATACAATCCGCCTCCTTATATGCAGATTATAGCATACTATAGACTGCTATCTTCTGCTCTCTACTCGAAATCTTCTTCTCTATCCTCTGCTGTGTGCCAGTTTCTTCATACCATGCCTTTTGCCTGGTACAATACCGCTATCATACTACAAGCGCATCGCAGCAGGAATTAAAAAAGTAGAAAGAAAATGTAGCAACGCATGTAGCAACCACAAAAAATTTTATGAAATCTGAAGAAACTATCAGGGATATGAAGCAAGGAATGGAGCACAGTAAGCACAGAAGAGCACTCCCAAAAACAAGTAAAACCGCATCCCGTATGCGCTACCACTTCAAATTAACGATTGCCTCAAGCCAGGATACAAATAGCTTGAGGCAATTTTGGTTTATGCTCTTCTTTGCTAAATGTAGCAACTGTATGGCAAAACTATCTTGCGAACATACAGAAAAAGCCCTATTTGGCCAAAGAGCAAGAAACGCTTAGCCCTCAGCCCCTCAAACTTCGGCCTATTTTCTTTCCTTCTCAGGTCTGTTACAATAATACCGCACGTCTATCCAATTCCTCCGCTGGACTGAAACGTGTAGCAACAAGCGGAAATAACGGGGAATTAGAGGGAGCAGACAGCTATGTGAGGCAAGAAAGGGAGCGCACCGCAGCCAGAATGGCTCCAACTAGCGCGGCCCTGCCAGCTTCGATTAAGCGCCACCTTATGTAAGGGATCAGGGATATCTCCTTGTTACTTTGCCATGTAGGAAACATTTTGCTATATTTATTATGAAGTAGAGCCTCCCGGGGATGTTCCCAAATCTATTCTATTCATCCATAGGAGAACGCAATCAATCCAAGGAGGACTGAAAGGAACTTGTATGCATAAAAAGATCATATTTGGAGTGCTTGGCTTTGCTTTACTGACGGTCCTGCTCGTGGCATGTACAGTCAGAGATCAAGCCAGCCTTCCAACCGGCCCATCTGTCCATATGAGCGCTTCTGACTTTGTTCAAAAGACTATTACTATTAAAAAGGGTCAAACCCTCACACTTATCAACGATGCATCAGCGCCCCATACTGTCGTAAATGGTAAGTGGGAAGGGAGCAAGCAGGTAGCAGAAAAAGAGGCCGGTGCCCCCACAGTCAGCTTAAATTTTACCGGTAATGACAGAAAATCCACCCCACCGTTTAATACTGCAGGAAAGTTTGACATATATTGCACAATACACGGCGGAATGAATTTAACGGTCACGGTTGAATAGTAACCCTACATTCAAGAAAGTGCATGCCTTTGTAAGTGAAGATCATGCACTTTCTTTATTTCTGCACATATAGCTGGCGCTTCCACATCTTCTTAGCCGCTACCTCCATTTCCATAAGCATGCTTTCCCTAAAGCACTCTGTTACCGGTTAAGGCTGCTGGCTCCTCTTTATCCTATTATAATGGCGCTATTTAGTACTTTCATGGCAGCCAGGGGACAAATTCGGCATTCCTGGGTCGTTGCTGTGCTATACTTCGTAAGAGCACTATTGAAAAGAGGATTGCACGAAAGCAGATACATGAAGACGACGAGAAACTGGTCTCAAGTAAGTGTCTATATAAAAAGCGGGAGTATTTTTCTTCTTTTCCTACTAAGCGCGCTCATTGTCTCCTGCAGTCAGCCAAGCAGCAATGCAACCGGTTTAAATGGCCCTGTTGTTACTGTAACGATCAGCCTGGGACAAAATGGCGCCCCTGCTACCCCTCAGGCCTCATATTGGTGTGGCGCCTGGACAACAAATGCTACCCCCAATATTAAGGGCACAGATATGATTAGTATCAATGCCAAATTCACCAAGAATAACGCTGGCAACCCAGAGGGTATAGGGGGGGCAAACGCAACGGCCACGGTTAAATGGGGTGATGGCAGTTCACAGATCTTGTCATCGGTAACTACAACAGCCGATGGCTTGGCGATCATTCCTGTCTCAATCGCCAATAGAGACGCCTCTGTTGGTAAGATTTCTCTTGTCACGGTGACATTCAATAAGCCTGGCGTTGGCACCTGCACGGTAGATAACAATCGCGCAGCCTTCTTCACCATTATTTCGGCCAAGTCAGACAATCAGCACACCCAGCAGCAACATTGTAAGCCACACAAGAAGCACTGCAACAATAATAATAACAACAACAACGATAACAATAACAATAACAACAACGGCAACAACAATAATGATAACAACGGTAATAATAACAATTAGACCTGGCAAGGTTCTCTGCTAGAGAACCGCACGGGTGCGCAGAGCGGTTCAAGCTACTGGCGCACCCGCCTCAAGAACGTAAAGCATTTGACAACGCAGCCCCTCGTGTGCTACTCTCTTTTCATCTATAGAAGCGATACTTACCCTTTCAAGATGTGATTTTCCCATCCGACGCTCACAATTGTCCCAGCACAATGCACAGTAAGGAGAGGAGTAAGGTTACGGCATTATCTCCACCTGGATAGTTGCTCAGGCACTATCCCCACATTGACCATCTCCACACTTTCTTTCAAGCAAGAAAGGAGTTTAAGATTCTAGGCCAATAGTATAGACTAGATTTAGGTATTCAGAATCTGGCTGGGCCATACCCAGGTTTTAATTTCACAAACTTACAATTTATGGAGAATTTTCGCGTCTACACTTCTTTGGATGTAGATGCGGCTAGCCAAGAGATGGAGGTACCATCGATGACGATGAAGCGCGCAATTACAGTAAAAGTGAATGGACAGACACACCAGTCAGAAGTCGAGCCGCGCACATTGTTAGTTCATTATTTACGAGATGCACTAGATCTCACAGGAACCCATGTAGGCTGTAACACATCGCAGTGCGGAGCATGTGTAGTTATGCTCAATGGAGAGGCTGTTAAATCGTGTACCGTGCTTGCCGTGCAGGCAGATGAGGGCGAAGTTACTACCATTGAGGGTCTGTCTCCAGAAGGGAGCTTACATCCTCTACAGGAGGGTTTCTGGGAGAAGCATGGCCTGCAATGTGGCTTCTGCACACCGGGCATGATTATGGCATCCTACCAACTGCTCAAAAACAATCCTAACCCAAGCGAGGCAGAGATTCGCAAGGGGCTTGAGGGCAATATCTGCCGCTGTACCGGTTACCAGAATATCGTACGTGCAGTTCAATACGCAGCTGAACGCCTGCGCGAAAGCGCCACGGAGCCAGTTGGAGCAGGTGAGTAGCACCAACCTGCAAGGATGCAGCAAATACAACGTTCTTTGATTGCTTTCATTTCTCAGCTTCGAGAAAGGACGTATAATCTATGGGCATTGCAGCCATGCTTGGCACGCCTATTAAAAGGCGTGAAGATCCGCGGCTCATTACAGGTCAGGCTACCTACGTCGATGATATCAAGCTCATGGGTATGCTGCACATGGCAGTGCTTCGTAGTCCCTATGGGCACGCCCGCATTAACGGTATCAACACAGATGCGGCCCTTGAGCATCCAGGTGTTCGCGCGATCTATACAGCCAAAGACACAAAAGGCGTTCTTGGCAATATAGCCGTTGCGGTTCCCCTTGGCCATATCGCCAATGGCATGGGCGCTCGTGGAGCACTGGCAGAAGGCAAGGTTCGTTTCTATGGAGACCCTGTGGCTATCGTCATCGCTGATGATCCATATGCCGCCCGTGATGCGCTCGATTTGATCGATGTTGATTACGAGCCACTCGCAGCCGCGATAGACGTTGAGAAGGCTATGCAACCTGATGCCCCCCTCCTCTACGAGGAGTTTGGCACTAATGTTGCTTATAGCATGCATCCTCCCACTGATGAAATTGACAAAGTATTCGAACAAACCAAAGCTGACGGCGGCATTGTCCGCAGCTTGCGCCTGATCAATCAGCGCCTCGCGCCGGCTTCCATGGAGACCCGTGGAGTTGTCGCCGATTTTAATAAGGCGAGCAAGTCCCTCACAGTCTGGAGCTCCTCCCAGATCCCCCACCTTCTCCGCAACAATCTCGCAGCCATTGTTGGCCTACCCCAGCACCAGGTGCGTGTGATTGTCCCCGAAGTTGGTGGAGGTTTCGGCTCCAAGCTCAATATCTACCCTGAAGAAATGCTAGCTTCCTTTGCCTCTATGAAACTTGGTCACCCGATCAAATGGATTGAGGATCGTAGCGAGAACCTGGCAGTCACCGTTCATGGTCGTGACCAGGTTGACTATATTGAGGTTGCAGCTACCAAAGAAGGGAAAGTTACCGGATTAAAGGTTCATGGTATTTCCGATCTCGGCTCGTATTGCCAACTCTTCACAGACGTCATTATGATCGCCTTCGGCTTCCCGGTATCCTGCGGTGCTTACGATATCCCGCATATTCACCTCAGCGCTGATATCGTCTTTACGAACAAAGCTCCCACCGATGCATATCGTGGGGCCGGTCGTCCCGAGGCAACCTATGTGGCAGAGAGGGCCATTGATCTGGTCGCTCACGAGCTTGGGAAAGATCCTGCGGAAGTGCGCCGGATCAACTTCGTCAAGCCCGAGCAATTTCCCTATAAGTCGGCTGCGGGTGCCGTCTACGATACAGGAAACTATGATGGAGCTTTAACTAAGGCTCTGGAAATGGTCGACTATCAGAACCTACGCGCCGAGCAAGCTCGCGCACGTGCTGCCGGCAAGCTAGTCGGGATTGGCATTGCATCCTACATCGAGATCTGCGGCTTCGGTCCTAAAGGGAGCGCACCCGTAGGCCTCTATGAGAGTGCACGCATTCGTGTAGAGCAGAGCGGCACTGTCATGGTCTATACCGGCTCATCTCCACATGGGCAGGGCGAAGAGACCTCCTTTGCGCAAATTGTGGCTGAGGAGTTTAGCATCCCTGTCGAAAATGTGCTGATCATGCACGGTGATACCGACTCTACTCCAGAAGGGCGCGGCACCTATGGCAGCCGCACACTAGCCGTTGGCGGCTCCGCAGTCTATAATGCAGTGCAGCGCCTGAAAGAGAAGATGAAGCAGATTGCTGCCCATATGTTAGAGGCAAGTCCTTCCGACGTCACGCTAGAGGATGGCAAGTTCTCGGTAGCAGGTTCTCCCCAAAAGGCTGTGGCCTTCGCCGATGTCGCGGCAACGGCAAATCTCTCTAACACGTTAGCACCGGGTATCGAGCCAGGCCTGGAAACAACTGTCTTCTTTGAGCCTGAAGCGTGCGTCTTCCCCTTCGGCACCCACATTTGCGTTGTCGAGGTAGACAAAGATACTGGCGAGGTGGACTTGAAGCGCTTTGTTGCCGTTGATGACTGTGGACGTCAGATTAACCCTCTACTTGTCCAGGGCCAGGTACACGGCGGAATAGCGCAAGGCGTAGGTCAGGCACTCTTCGAGGGCGTTACTTATGGTGATGATGGCCAGTTGCTTACGGCAACCTTCATGGATTATGCAATGCCGATTGCCAAAGAGTTTCCTGACTTCGAGCTAGATCACACGATTACCCTGACTCCTGTCAATCCACTAGGAGTCAAAGGAGTAGGCGAAGCCGGGACCATCGGCTCTACTCCTGCGGTCGCTGCGGCAGTTGCTGACGCTCTTGGAGTTGCCCATATCGACATGCCATTCAAGGCCGAAAAGCTGTGGCGCGTCATCCATCAGAAATAAGAAAATAGATTTTTACTGCCGCCCTAATCTAGCTGTTCCTGACCAACTAGATTAGAGGCCGGCTAGAGCTTCAGTTGACGGTGAAGAGGAGAAAATATTATGTCTGTTCCAGCAGCATTCGACTACCATCGCGCTAATACGGTGGATGAAGCGATTGCCCTGTTAAAAGAATATGGGGATGAGGCTAAGGTATTAGCCGGCGGTCATAGCTTGATACCAGCGATGAAACTGCGCCTCTCGCAGCCAGGGCATCTTATTGATATCGGCAGGATTGCAGGCCTCTCATATATCCGTGAGGAGAATGGCGTAATTGCCATCGGGGCCCTTACCAATTATACGGTTCTTGAGCGCTCCGATCTCTTGAAACGTTATTTCCCTTTAATCCCTGAAGGTACTGCACTCATTGGCGATCAGCAAGTACGCAACCGTGGAACTATCGGCGGCAGTCTGGCACACTCTGATCCGGCTTCCGATATGCCCGGGATTATTCTAGCGCTCAAGGGTGAGCTAGTCACCCAGGGGCCAAACGGCAAACGTACGATTAAGGCCGATGACTTCTTTATCGGGACGTTTACCACGGCTCTTGAGCCCGAAGAAATCCTTACGGAGATTCGCCTTGCTATTCCTGCAGCGCATACAGGCAGCGCTTATGAGAAGCTGGCCAATAAGGCTTCTCACTACGCAATTGCCGGCTGTGCCGCAGTCATTACGCGTGGGGACGATGGAACTTGTTCCGCTGCCAGCCTGGCCATCACTGGCGCTGCTATGCAAACCACACGTGCTAGCGCCACAGAAGCCGCTCTAGTTGGCAAAAAGCTTGATGAGGCCGCTGTGACCGAGGCGGCCAGCCATGCGGCGGAAGGCCTGGAAATTGTCTCCGACATCCATGGTTCAAAGGAATATCGCGCTCAGATGTGTGCAGTCGTTGCTAAGCGCGCAATTTTGCGTGCTCTCGAACGAGCATAAACATGCTCCAATAGCATTGGAGACTTTAGGGACCTGGCTTTATTATGTTCAGATCAAGCTCGACCTGACATGATGGGTTGGGTCCCTCTCAGTTAGCCTAAGCCGCACTCAAAGCTTCCTAAGACAAGATATATTTAGAGAAAGAGTATAAGTATGCACGATATTCGAATAGAGCGTTGGGCCCACACTCTTGTACATTATTGTCTATACCTCAAATCAGGAGATATTGTCTCTATTCATGCAACGCCAGTGGCTGCACCACTGCTTGAGGCTGTATACCGCGAAGTATTGCGCGTTGGAGCCTATCCAGTACCGGTTATCAGCCTGGAAAGCCTTGAAGAAATTCTGCTCCGTGATGGTAATGATGAACAGCTATCGCGACCCTCACCTATCGCCAGCATGCTGGCCGAAAAAGCTACGGCCCGTCTCTTTATTGAATCTGACACGAACACCAAGTCTTTAACTACTATTGATCCTTCAAGGGCTGCCATGCTTCGCAAAGCACGCTTTACTCTTTCAGAGACGCTACGCAAACGCGAGCGAGCCGGAGAATATCGCTGGTGTATTACGCTCTATCCCACCACGGGCTATGCCCAGGATACAGATATGTCTCTTAACGAATTTGAAGAATTTGTCTTTGATGCATGTTTTCTCAATGCGACAGATCCGATAGCCCGCTGGCAAGAGCTATCCAAACAGCAGCAACGCCTTGTCGACTGGCTCAAGGGACGTGAACAAGTCCATATAAAGGCTGAGGGTACTGATCTCACCCTCTCTATTAAGGATCGCATCTTTATCAACAGCGATGGCAAACGCAACTTTCCGAGCGGTGAATTCTTCACAAGCCCGGTTGAAAATAGCGCACATGGCGTTATCAAGTTTGAGCTCCCCACAGTCTATGATGGGCACAACGTGGAGGGCATACGTCTGGTGTTCCAGGAAGGAAAAGTCATAGAAGCCAGCGCACGCCAGGGACAAGATTTCCTTCTACAAATGATCAATATGGATGAGGGAGCCCGCTACCTTGGCGAATTTGCCTTTGGCAACAACACGCGCATTACTCATACCACAAAAAATATCCTCTTTGACGAAAAAATAGGCGGCACAGTGCATCTAGCGCTGGGGGCCAGTTATCCAGAAACCGGAGGCCTCAATAAGTCGGCCTTGCACTGGGATATGATATGTGAGCTACGAAATGCAGGAGAGGTGTGGATAGACGATACACTTTTCCTCAAAGATGGTAAACTTCTCGTCTGAGCCTATTTTAATTAAGATCGGCCCACCGCACGAAAAAGCCTTCAGAAGTCCCTGGTCTGTTGCAAGCCCAAATCATTACTAATAGATCAGACCAGAGACCTCCTGAAGTTAGGCAGAAAATTCTTGTCCTCCCGAACCAGTCAGGAAGACAAGCGGCTAAAAATGAGATATAATTTTTATGAATGGTTTTCTCTAATGCTAAATATCCCAGGCGGATCGAGAAAAGGAAGCTAATAGTAGCCAGCTCTTCTCTTTTCAGTCAACTCACCTATCCCAAGATGCCATGTGGGTTCGCGCTAAGGATGCGAGTAACGTTTTTTGGTAGTATCAGGCACTAGTTTTTTTATATTGGAGGCTTTCGTTGGAGCAGGAACTATCAACCAATTTTGCCACAATTGAAGATGTACAACAAGCGATGTTTGCCCAAAATTACATAGCTGATCGCAGTCTGGCTACGGCGGTGTTCCTGGCACTCAAACGACGTAAGCCACTTCTCTTAGAAGGTGAGCCAGGGGTTGGGAAGACCGAAGTTGCTAAAGTTCTAGCCGCGCTTCTTGACACCAGGCTGCTTCGCTTGCAATGTTATGAAGGCATCGATGTAAGCACCGCAGTCTATGAATGGAACTATACGCGCCAGATGCTTCATATTCGCATGATGGAAGCCAGCGGCGTCAACCGTCAGGAGGAGCTAAAGGAAATCTTTGGCCCCGATTTTCTGATGCAGCGACCGCTCTTGCAGGCCATTGATCCAGCCAATCTAAAGCCTCCCGTCTTACTGATTGACGAATTGGATCGCAGCGACGAGGAGTTCGAAGCCTACTTACTCGAACTGCTTTCCGATTTCCAGATTACCATTCCTGAGATAGGAACGATCAAGGCCAAAGAGCCTCCATTTGTAATTATCACCTCAAATCGCACGCGCGAGATTCACGATGCTCTGAGACGGCGCTGCCTCTACTATTGGATCGATTTTCCTACGCTTGATAAGGAGTACGCAATCATTCGAGCACGCATGCCAGAGGCACCCGAGAGGCTGGCAAAGCAGGTTTGCGCTTTTGTACACGAGTTACGCAGCCTCGACCTCTACAAAGCGCCTGGAGTTGCCGAAACCCTCGACTGGATTAGTTCCTTGCTTGCAATTAAGCAGGTAGAGCTTGTTGAGGGTCCAACGCGCGATACGCTTGGCGCACTCTTGAAGTACCAGGATGATGTGCTAAAAGCGGGGGGAAGCGAACTGCGAAGAATCCTACAAAAAGCTCTGGGAGCCTCCTAAGCAATGACAGCACAGCCACAAAATAATGGAGATTATCAGGCCTCGCTCGTCATGCAAGCCAAAGACATTGAGCGAGGCGAACGCTTGTTATATCGTTTAACCGAATTTGGCCGTCTTCTCTGGGAGGTAGGTATTAACGTTGGGCCGCGTCAGTTGCTCGATTTGACAGAAACGCTGAACCATATTGATATCACAAATAAAGAGGACTTTTACCACGCGCTTAAATGCTGTCTGCTGGGCAAGCACGAATTAGAGCCCATCTTTGATCAGATGTTCACCTATTACTGGCTGGTTCGCGATAACCCTAACCAGAAGAAGGATGCCTCAAAAGGGGCAGCCAGGCGCCAGGAACGCCAGATGCGCCTCCCACCTTCAGAGCGCAAACGCCTGGCTGAACATCTCAATAGCAACGAGCAGCGCAGAGAGTTGCGTCCAGAGACGCGGCAGACTGATCGTCGTCCCGCGCCCCAGGATAAGCGTTATGATGACGAGGATAATGATGAGGGAAATCCGCAGGGAGCAGCCTATAGCGCTATTGAGCGCCTCAGAAAAAAGGATTTCGAAGATTTTACCTGGGATGAGGTTCAGGAAGCTAAACGGCTGATGGCCGAGATGCGTTGGAATCTTGGCATGCGTCCGACGCGCAGAAAGTCGCCATCTCGCAATGGCTCTTATCCCGATATGCGCCGTATCGTACGCCGCAATTTAAAATATGGGGCCGAGCTCATCGAGCTAACCTGGCGCGAGACGAAAAGAAAACCGCGTCCTCTCGTCATAATCTGCGATATCAGTGGCTCCATGAGCCTCTATTCACGGCTCCTGTTGCACTTCATTCATACAATCACTAACGGCTTGCTAAATGTCGAAGCCTTTGTCTTCGGTACCAGACTGACACGCATTACCCGTCAGCTAAAAAAGCGCGATGTAGATGATGCCGTGCGCGACGTCTCCAAAAGCGTGCAGGATTGGTCAGGAGGCACACGCATTGGCGATGCACTCCACAATTTCAATCACGCCTGGGCCAAGCGGGTACTGGGTCGCGGCGCCGTTGTGCTGGTCATCAGCGACGGCTGGGACCGAGGGGACTCCGGAGTGCTGCAGGTCGAGATGGACCGCTTGCAGCATAGCTGTCACCGTCTCATCTGGCTCAATCCATTACTTGGTTCGCCTGACTATCGTCCGTTGACTATTGGCATGAAAACAGCTTTACCCTTTATTGATAATTTTCTGCCAGCACACAATCTAGATAGCCTGATCAGTCTTGGCAACTTACTCTCATCAATCGATGATAGTCGGCCCGAACGTAGTCCAGTGGCCCGGCGAAAAGCTGTGGAGGCCTGGAGCAAGGCACGCAGAAACACGTGGTAGCTTTTGTCCTTTAGCGAAAGGGGAAGTAGTTATGCGAGACGTATTACCTGATATAGAGAAATGGCGCTCCCAGGGCGAGCAAGTAGCCGTGGCGACAGTCGTAAGTATGGCCGGCTCGGCTCCGCGCCGACCAGGAGCCAAGCTTGCGGTCAGTGAAAAGGGCGAGTTGGCAGGCTCGGTAAGTGGGGGATGCGTTGAGCCCGCAGTTATCCAGGCCGCCATGGAAGTTTTGGAAGATGGCAAGCCGCAAATGCTTGAATTTGGGATCTCAGAAGAGGATAATATTGAGAAAATCGGCCTGGCCTGTGGTGGAACCATTCACGTCTTCGTTGAAAGGCTTGATTGGTAATCCACTCAGTCAGCCGCTTTAATGATTTAATCAGAGATTGGCATAGCGTGACCTGGCAACGCATCGTTTTGCCAGGTCCGTCAGATGTATATCAGGAGGAAGCGTTATGAGTGGACTCTATGAGGAGCTGAGGGACCTGCTCAATCAGGAAAAAGGGGCGGCCCTGGCAACTATTGTACGCGGACCGGCACATGTTGGCGCAAAGCTACTTGTTTTTGCCAATGGAACCACTCATGGCACGCTGGGCCTTGCCGCTCTTGAGCAGCTCGTAACCAGAGATGCCGAAAAGGCTATCTGGAACGGAGACGCCAATACCCATACTTATACCCTGGACACAACCTCCTCGCCACAGACATTCGACATCTTTATTGAGGGCTTCCCCCTCCCCCATCACTTATTATTATCGGCGCGGGACATATCGCGATTCCCTTGACAACCTTCGCAAAAACGCTTAATTACCGCGTTACCGTCATTGATGCGCGGTCAGCATTCGCCACGCGCGAACGTTTCCCTCATGCCGATGAGCTTATAGTTGAGTGGCCCGATGAGGTATTGGAGAAATGGGATCTCAATCCGTCTACTTCAGTAGCAGTCTTAACCCATGATCCGAAGTTCGATGAGCCCAGCCTTCGCGTCCTCTTATCTCGTCAAGTTGGCTATATAGGAGCAATCGGTAGTCGCAAAACGAGCCAGGAACGTGCAGAACGGCTGAAAAAACAGGGCATCACCGATGAGCAACTCAGTCGCATTCACGGCCCAATCGGGCTCAATATTGGAGCCACTTCACCTGAGGAGGTGGCGTTAGCAATCATGGCCGAGATAGTGGCAACACGCCACGGTAAAGATCGCGTCGCGATTAACGACTGGACCAAAAAATAAGATCTGCAACTTCCAATACCCTTATTCGTTCTTATTAAAAAGGGTATGCGAAATTATTATCATAAGTAGCAAGAGTAGAACTGAGCACATAAAACCATCATGCTGCCCTTATATCACTGCGTCTTCATCTAGAAAAGGATAATCTATGTCGAATAAATTTTATGATCAAGATGATCCTACACAACCCGCATCTCCACCGGCGGGGAACTGGCAGCAGGGCCAGCAAGGGAAACTCGTTCTAGGTAGCTTCAAGGATCAACCTCGATCCCCACAACGTCGTCCTTATCAATATCCACAACCAGCGCCGGGTTATCCTGGCCAACCCCAAACACCACAGAATCCCTATGGAGCTCCTGGATATCAAAATCCGCCCGCCGCCTATGGGCAGAATCGTTATGCTCCCCCACAACCTGGAGCCGGGGCCCCTTATGCGCGCCGCCCAGGACGGCAACCGCGCCGTCGTGGCTGCACTGTGGGATGCCTCGCCGTCCTGGTGCTTGTTGGCGTTATCGCCGTCTTCGCCTTCACAACTGCGCAGCGCGCTCTGGCCTTCGGCTCGGCTGTCTCTACACAATCACCACTGAGTACCCAGACCGGCTACATGGGTACCAGCGACCGCGTGAATCTGCTCATTCTGGGTTATGGAGGTGGTAGCCACGATGGCGCTAATCTCACAGACTCCATGGTTGTTATCAGCATGCAGCCGCAAACTCAGCATACCTCGTTAATCTCCGTACCGCGCGATTTATGGGTGCAGAATCCCCCCAATTCTGGCAATTACACCAAGCTCAATGCAGTCTATCCAGTTGCTTCCAAAAATGGCCAGCAACCAGCGGCCGGCGGCGACGCGGCCGCGCAAAAGGTCGCAGGCATCACCGGCCTGGATATGAAACATACTTACTGGATGACTATCAACTTCACAGGCTTCCGCGAACTTATCGATTCGCTGGGCGGCGTTGATGTTTATGTACCGGATTCATTTAATGCTTGCTACCCGAAGAATGATGACGCAGCCGTCGATGCGAGCTGGATAAAGGTACAGTACAATAAGGGCATGCAGCATATGGATGGCGCGACGGCTATCGCTTATGCCCGCGCGCGTGAGCCGCTAGAGGTCTGTGGCAAGGGCACCTCTGAGAATCTTGCCGAATTGACCGACTTTGGCCGTTCTGCACGCCAACAAATTATTATGAAATCAGTCCTTTCCAAGGTCAAGCAGGTCTCAGCCTGGCCGCATCTTTTTGACGCTATGACGGCATTGCAACATACCATCTATACCAATATGTCTCTTGCCGATCTGGCTGAGTTCACGCTGAAAATGGATTTGAACGATCCCAAAACCGCACATATAGGCCTGAGCAATGCCAATGTGCTGGTGGATTCACAAACGAATGATGGAGCCTATATTCTGGAACCACGCCAAAGTTGGGCAGCTGTCTCAGCTTACGTCCAACAGCATCTATACCAATAAGTGCCACAACACATACTATGAATCGTCGGCGTCAAAGCAGATAAGAGTTAAGCGGCTGGAGAGCTCTTCATCCTATCTGCTTTGACCCTCTGCTCTATTCTGCCTGTAGCAAGCAAGAGCCACGAATGCCAGAACCTGGCATGGCTATTAGCTAGACGAAGATGCAGAAATAGCAGCACATAGAGCTAGAAACCGGACCTTTGTGTCCTCGTCATTTTACAGCTTATTCTGCGCGCTATAATACAAGCAGAACTTAGAAGCTCAGAGCAGCCCTTATCTCTGCATTCTACTCCAGAGCAGCAAATCTCAGAGCTGGAGAGCATTAGATTTTAATAGGTATTAGTATACATCTCCTTATGGAAGGTGGTAAGCGTGCAACAACGGAATGCTCGAATCATCGGTGGCATCTATCGCATAGGCCAGACTATTGCCAATAACGGTTTGCTAACTACATATACCGCTTATAATCACAATACCAATGATGTAGTAGGGCTTTATAGCCTCGAATTTCCGCCCGCGATTCAAACTGAAACTTTACGCCAGTTACTACAACCCTTAGAGCAGCGTCGTACTCTACAGTCTCCGCACGTCCTTCAAGTTCACGATTGGGGACTTGAGGGCAAATATATATATATTGCCACAGATCCACCGCGTGGGGTCACCCTACAACACGTCCTTGACCATGAAAATATTGATCTGCAACGGGCTATTAATCTCTTAGCGCAGATAGCTCAAGGTCTCAAAGAACTACATGCCAGGGGCTTTTCTGGCCTGGATCTACGTCCCCTCTTAATCACCGTAGATGCTATAGGCACAACCGATCGCGTCCAGATTGATGATATCGGGCTGCGCCCACTGCTCCATGCTCTTGGCTATACGAGCCAGCGCTCACAAGATATTGCCTATCGCGACCCTCGTTACGCCGCTCCGGAGTATATTCATGGACAACCTAGCGGACCCTGGAGCGATATTTATCAAGCTGGCTTGCTTCTATTCGAGCTGGTTAGCGGACGACTTCCTTTTGTAGGGCGCAACGCCGCAGAAACTGGCGTTATGCAAAGTACAAGCCCCATCCCGTCTATAAATCAGTATAAACACGATGCGCCCGATGAACTACAGGATATTATCAATGCCGCCCTGGCCAAAGATCCTCAAAAACGCTTCAGTAGCGCTGCGGCTTTGCAAACCGCACTTGAAGCATTGTCCCCAACCTTTGGACGCATCATGCCTTCGCCAACCGCGGGCTTGACCAGAGAGATGACTCCTGTCGAAAATAAAGATGATATTACCTTACGCTCAACACTAATAGAGGGCCGCAATACACAGCCAATCGCTAATGGTACAAGCCCACATGAAATCGCAGATACAGTATATGCCTACCTTTGTTTTGAAAAGAGCGTTGAAGAGATACAAGAAATACCTATTACGCAAAAAAATGTTATCATTGGACGCCTTGATCCTAAGCGTAAAGTGAGCCCAGATATAGATCTTAGCGAGTTTGACCCCCATATGACGATATCGCGTCAACACGCGCGCATACGCTTTGAGGGAACTTTCTTCTACATCGAGGATCTTAAGAGTCGGAATAAGACACGCTTAGGCGAGCTCGTGCTTGCTCCACTTAAAGCAGAGCTGCTACAACACGGGGATGTACTCTTCTTTGGCAGCGTGCGCACGGTCTTTAAGATCCCCGGCATGCGTGATATACCAGCTTTTAATGAGCGTATACGCAAGTAAAGATTTATTTCTGAAATTGTGTACTCATTTCTTGTGTTACTAATAAAGTAGTTTCCTGATCTGCAATCTTCCTTACGAATATTTTTCATTCGTTTTTAAGCATATACCCTTGAAATATCTGTAAATTTTGATTTATTATTATACATATAGAGGCAGCAACAAAAGGAGAGGCAGATGGGCTTTGAACAGTATCATGAACCAGCACACGAACTTCCCCCTGAAACCCGCACGTTTGCTCGCATTATAACCTCTCTTCAAGAGGAGTGCGAAGCCATTAACTGGTATGAACAACGCATAGCTGTAGAGCAAGATCCAGAAGCAAAGAAAATTATGCAGCACGCACAGAAGGAAGAGTTTTTGCACTTTTCGATGGACCTTGAGTTTCTGCTCAGGCGTACACCTAAGTGGCGTATTGCTGCGGAAAACATTTTATTTCGAGGTGGCGATATTATAGAACATGCAGAGGAGGGAGAAGAAGCTCAAGAGCACGCATAAGCAAAACAGGCACTGGCGATCATTTGATCGCCAGTGACATCTAGCGCCCTACAGTTTTAATGCGCTCAGGCCGTCTAATAAAGTAATACATCAGAGCTCCGATCAGAGGCACAAACAGAATAAACAGCACCCAGGCAATTTTATCGTTGCCCTCCGATGGCTCTTTCAGCAAACAATCAATCAGGACCCAGACCCAGAAAATGGTTGTCAGGGCCGCAATCCCATTTAGCCCTGACCACGGAAACGATCCAAACAGAAAGAACATCCTTGACTCCTTCCGCTATAATTCTGCAGCTGATCCATATTCAGCCGGACAGCTCGGTGCCACCCGCAAAAATCTCTGGCCTCTGCAACGCTTAACGAGCCAAACGGCTCGGCATAGAGGATAAGCCAGAAATACCTTGCTATGACTCAACTACGCACTAGAATAGCAAAAGTTGCATATAACAGGGTTATCTACAGATAATGGCGGAAAGAGCAACTATTAAGTGGCAACCCATCCCCTACACGAGTCAAGTAACCTTACCTGGAGGTATTAGCTACTGCGATTAAATCAGCCAGCAACCCTTGCGCGGTCTGAAGGCCGCCCGCTCCCGGGCCAATAATCGTCACATCGGAGAGCGTATCTGTATGGAAGGTAATTGCATTCATAACTCCCTCTACCTGAGCTAACGGATCTTGAAGAGGGAGGGCCACCGGCTCAACGCGCACATCCAAAGGAACTTTGGCTCCTGGTGCCGCGTGACGCAATGAGGCAATGAGTTTGATACGCTTTTCCTCGGCTAGCGCTTGCTGCACCTGAGCTTTGGTAATCGTAGTAATCCCCTGGCGTATCACCTGGTCGGGAGTAAGCCTGCAATTATAGGCAAGAGCTGCCAGGATTAAAGCTTTAGCCAGCGTATCGTACCCTTCAACATCAGCCGTAGGATCTGCCTCTGCATACCCCCGATGCTGAGCCTCAGCGAGCACATCGGCATATTCACGTCCTGTCGCCATGGCACTCAAAATATAATTAGTCGTGCCGTTTAATATACCACGGATCTCCAGCACCTGTGCTCCGGCCATACCTTCCTGAAGGGTACTGAGCACAGGCGTGCCCGCCATAACAGTTGCTTCCTCGTGCAACTGGACTCCATGCTTGCGAGCCAGAGAAAATAATTCGCGCGCAGCTAGCGCGATTGGCCCCTTATTTGCAGAGATCACATGCATGCCTTGCGTCAGGGCAGCCCGGATATGGCTAATTCCTGGCTCCGCATCGCGCAGGTTTGTCCCCGTAGCCTCGACCAGCACATCAGCCTCAGTAGCACGAAGCCCTTCGAGGGCATTATGCCAGTGCCTCACACCAGGATGCCCGGTAAAGGGCTCTTGCTTTCTCGCCAGCTCTACTATGGTGGGTATATCCAGTCCATCCTCATGATACACAAAGCCCTGACGACCGCTCGCCACACTTACCAGCCTTACATCAAGAGAATAATTCTGCTGCAGGAACTCTCTTTTAGCCTGAAGTAGCTCGGCAAGTCCCGGCCAACAACCCCAAATCCAACAATCGAAAGACGTAAATATTTCATAGACGCTAACCTATATCCAGGATAATTTAAAGCGATCCAGCACACGCTTGACAGGCCCGAGTTCTTCAATCCCAAGGACACGCGAGCCGCGAATGTAGATGAACACGCCGACAAGAAGTTCGATAGCCAGCTTGATAACAGCCGCAGCCGTCCCAATCGGCCCTAACGCGGGCACATGTGTCGTATCCAGAGCAGGAACAAGCCCAAACACGAAATCAAGAACCGCACGTGTAAGTAATAGACCCAGGCCCATAATTATCGAGGCCAGCACAACTCGGCCAACAAAAATACTCACAGTTCGCAGCTGCAGATCCGTCACCCGCTGATGCAATAGCCAGAACAGCACCACAGCTTCCAGCAGGCCAGCCAGCGATGTAGAAAAGGCTAAAGAGCCAACTCCCCAATAAACCCCCAGACCGCAGTATTAATCAGCAAGAGGCTCAGGGCAATTTTAAAGATAAACTGGCCAACGCTCACAATTACCGGGGTAATGCTATCGCGCAACGCATAAAATGAACGCGTAAGAATCTCAACAGCCGCCAATCCCGGTAGCCCTAGCGCATAGAAGGTCAGCGGCACAGTCGTTGATTGCGTATCATTCAAATTAAAACGACCATGCTGGAGCAAGACTTGGATTATAGGAAAGCCCAGGACTATTAAGCCAACGCACGAGGGAATTGACATAAACAAAATACTGCGTAACGTCTCTAGAATCGTATTGCGCACACGATCCAGGCGTCCCTTTGCCACGTTCTCAGCTAGCGTAGGAAAAGCCGCCGTAGATACAGACATCCCAAAAATGCCCAACGGTAACAAGACCAGCTGGAACGATTGGGAATACTGCGTGATCAGGCCGCTCACGCCCTTCTGGTCGGCCAGATGCACAGCAATTACCCAGGCCCCCAACATCTGAATAAGGCCACGATCAACAAAAGTCGAGGAGTAAAGCATGGCCGCATTAATGATACGGGGCACCATCTGGCGGGCGATCTGGATAACGCCTGGGTGACGAACGTCAAAGGCCTTAATCGAGTAACGCATGCCAACTTTAAAGAGGCCTGGAATCTGGAAGCCCACCTGCAAGATAGCACCCAGAACCACGCCCCAGGTCGCAGCATAGGCCGCTAGCTGGTCATTGCGCTGTCCCTTAAAGGCAAAGTATACACCGGGAATCAGACCCGCAATCAAGCCGACATTATACAGCACAGTACCTATTGCGGGCAGGCGAAAATCTTGCTGGGAATTCAGCACAGCAGTGATAATAACGCCAGATCCAAGCGCAACCGATTGCAGCAACATAATCCGTGTCAGGGAAGCAATCAAAGCGAGCTCCTGCGGATCATGGATGCCAGGATTATAAATAGGTACCAGCCATGGTTCGAAAATAATCGCAATGGTAGCCAGAATAACCATAATGACCAGGGAAAGATTCAAGGCCGAGCTAGCAATGTGCCACGCTGACTTCTCATCTCGCTCGCCAATCATATACTTAGTAAAGACTGGTATAAAGGCCGAGCTCAATGCTCCCCCCGCCACGATATTAAAAATGAGATCAGGGATCAAGAAAGCCTGCAGATAGGCATCTGAGGTCGTACTGGTACCAAAAACAAAGGCGAACATAGAAGTTCGCAATAAGCCCAGAATACGACTAGCCACAAAGGCCCCAGTCAGGATCAGCGTCGCCCTGCCAATACGCAGCCGTTGGATCATTCCAGTATCCTGTGCTGGCGCGGCAGCAGGCGGCGGCGCAGGTTTAGCTGAAGGCATTTGCTTGGGGCGAGCCTGCGCTACCTCTTGGGGAGGCGAGACCGACATCACAGGAGACATTCTAGGCGGCGGTGCACCAGGAACTACGGGAGGTGCCGGCGGCATCTGCCCCTGTGGAGGCAAAGCAGCAGGAGCCTGAAACTGGTTTCTTTGATTGCTCCACTGGGTAGTAATATCAGAGTTTAAACGCCGCTGCTGACGACGCATGCGTTCTTCACGCAATTGCTGTAAGCGTTCCAGGCGTAGCTGGGCCATCGGTTGCGATGGCTGAGGAGTATCAAAATATTGATACTCCATTCCTTGTCCATAGCCCAGAGAAGTTCCCATATCTAAGATGGGCTCTTGATATTGAGGCCGCATAGGCTGTCGCCCACCAGGAGCTGGTTGCTGATATCCTGGTGGCATCTGAGCAGATGGAGGCGGCAGGATCAGTTTTTCCGGCGATGGAGGCGGTGGCACAGGTGGCTGCTGCTCCATGGAATAATCCTGATCGTATTGCCAGCCATAATATCCTTGCTGTTCTGAATACCCCTGCCCTGGCAAGGGTGGTTGCTGTCCTTCGTTTCCCACTATTGTCTCTTATATACTACTGGATATATAATGCCTGCATGGTTTAATCGACTGTATCTTTGCTCGCGAACGCTTGTATAATAGCTTTGCCGTCAAGCATATCATACTCATGTGATTCTGGCTAGTCCAGAAACGAAAGGTCCTCATTTCAGAATACCACTAGATCCAAGCTAAATGCAGGCGTATCAACAAACGATTAACAGGACCCAATTCTTTTACGCTCAGTATTTTCAGAAAACGTGCAGCCCGCAAATAAATCCAGCTTCCGATTCCTACGGTTATAAGTAATTTTAGCAGCACCATACCACTACCAACTATGCTCAACGACATGCTCCCATTAGAACTTTCGGTAGTTACTACCATATTCAATAGCCTGTAGGTAATCACAATTCCCAGGCTCATGAGTATAGAAGCCAGCAATACGCGCACGACAAAAGACAGGAGCGTACGCAGTCCCAGGCTCACTATTTGCAGGCGCAAAAGCCAGAGAAGCACAGCAGCTTCCAGAAGGACGGCGATAGAAGTCGCCAGCGCCAGAGATCCCAATCCCCAGGCACCGGCCAGTAAAGGTTGCGAAAGAGCGGAAGGCGTCAGGCTCCCCAGCCCAATCTGCACACACCAGACAGCAGGATTAAGCAAGACAATGCTAAGGGCGATCTTAAAAATAAATTGCCCCACACTCACAAATACAGGAAGCTTACTCTGGCGCAGTGCATAAAATGATCGCGTGAGAATCTCAGCCATAGCCAGACCTGGCAAGCCAATAGCAAAGCATATTAAGGGCAATGTCGTTGCCTGGGCCTGACTA
Organism: Ktedonosporobacter rubrisoli; assembly: GCF_004208415.1. Taxonomy (GTDB): domain Bacteria; phylum Chloroflexota; class Ktedonobacteria; order Ktedonobacterales; family Ktedonobacteraceae; genus Ktedonosporobacter; species Ktedonosporobacter rubrisoli. Next base: position 4,374,881 of record NZ_CP035758.1, read on the forward strand.
AGCGTAAAAGTATTGCGTTCATATAGTACTTGCACAATTGGCAAACTTAAACATATCAATCCTATGCCTGATGGAATGGCAATAAAAAGAATGCTGTGCAAAGATTCCTGAACAATATTGCGCAAATCGGTTATCCGGCCCTGGGCCGCATATTCTGACATGCGTGGAAAGGCTGCTGTGGCCAGAGATATCACGCCGCTCAGCGGTATCGACATAATAGTAAATGCCAGCCGGTATTGTGTAACCAGGCCATCCGAACCAGCGACAATTACTAGCAGGCCGATCAGCATAAAATCTATGGCGCTAGAGAAGTTCAGCACCAGCGCATTGAGCATGCGTGGAAGCATCAGACGCACAATCTGCCCTATGCCAGGGTGGCGCCAATCCAGGGAGAAGTGATACTGCATGCCCACTTTGGCCAGACCGGGCAACTGAATACCTACCATGAACACAGCCCCCAGCACCACTCCCCAGGAGGCGCAAGCAATTGCCAGCGTTTTATCAGAGTGGCCCAACAAATTCATCATCAGGCCAGGGAAGAGACCTGCGATAGCTCCCAGCGGATAGAGCACCGATCCTATGGCTGGCAAGAGAAAATGCTGCCGCGTGTTGAGCACTGAGGTTACGACTACTCCCGATCCCATGATAATCGATTGCAGAAACATAATACGCGTCAGCAAGACGACGAGATCTATCTGGTTCGCGGAATCTGTATAACCATAGAGGAATACAATCTGCCGGGCAAAAATAAACCCGATGATAGCAAGAAGCACCATGCAAACTATCGCAAGGTTAATGGCCGAGCTGGCAACATGCCAGGCCGTCTTTTCATCGCGCCTGACCATGTACATATTGAAAATAGGGATAAATGCCGAGGCCAGTGCACCTCCCGCCACAATGTTAAAAATCAGATCGGGAATGAGACTCGCCTGCTGAAAAGCATCGGAGAAAGCATTGGCGCCGATCACGCCAGTGAATAACGATGAGCGCAATAAGCCAAGAAAGCGGCTGGCCACTATCGATCCAGAGAGGATCAGAGCGGCCTGACCCACACTCATACTCGCTGAAGCAGCGACTTTTCGTATCCGGCCACCTGAACTCTGTGAACCTTGCTGACGCTGTAAACGCCTGGCCCGCAGTTCTCGCAAGCGCTTCTCTCGGGGAGGTAAGCGAAACTTGAATGATTGTGTATTGCTGAGGTACTGATAATCTAATCCTTGTCCATAGCCTAGCGAGCTTCCATCTTCTATTGGAGATGGTCCAGACCCGGGAGATTGCGGCTCTTCTTGATTCATTTTCTTCCCTAAAAAAAGTTATTATATGTAATACATTCTAGACCGCTTCTTTATAGAAAGATCCAATTGGTAAGCGCTCTTATTCCCTTATTTAGCTTCTTCTCAGCTATTACCCACCAAGCATATCATGAACTCTGACTCTATGGCAATACAGCCTGTTTCTTTTTTCCGTGCGCTTGTCGGATTTTATAGGTATTTTGCAAATAGATATAAATTCACGAAACAAAACTCTTCTAAGATCCCTCTCAAAGACATACCCCAAAGTCAGGGGATCGAGCATTCCTTACCCAAATGAGAAGGGATGCAATTAATGGAGGTTTGATGAAACGTATTTTATACAAAGGTGTCGTCCTGGTAGTTGTAGTTGTTCCTCTACTTGCCACCATCTTCGCTATATGGCTGCTCTGGAATAAAGCCGTTCACTGGTCAGACATTGCATTACTACTTACTATGTACTCCCTGGTAGCCTTTGGCGTCACAGTAGGCTACCATCGTATGCTTACCCATCGCAGTTTCAATCCGCACCCCGCTGTTAAGTTTATCTTATTAGTCCTTGGCTCAATGGCCCTGGAAGGGCCAGCCCTGGAGTGGGCCGCTATTCATATCAAGCATCACTCACAATCCGATCGTGAGGGTGATCCTCATAGCCCGGTTGAGGGCTTCTTCCACGCTCATATCGGTTGGATATTTAAAGATCGCACAATAGATCCTAACGTCTATTGCCGCAATCTGGTAAAAGATCCGATAGTGCTCTTCGTCAGCCGCACCTTCTTGCTCTGGGTAGCCCTGGCCTTGCTCATCCCCTTCGCCTTGGGTGGATGGACGGGTTTGCTCTGGGGTGGACTTGTACGTATCTTCCTGACCCATCACGTTACCTGGAGCGTTAATTCCATATGCCATACCTTCGGCAAACGCGAATTTGAGACTAACGACATGAGTCGTAACGAATGGATTGTGGGCCTGCTGGCCTTTGGTGAAGGTTGGCACAACAATCATCACGCATTTCCACGCTCAGCTTTTCATGGGCTACACTGGTGGCAATTCGATCTCTCTGGCTATCTTATCTGGTTGCTCGAACGCATAGGTCTGGCTCGCGACGTCTATCGCATTCCTCCGGATTTAATGCAACGCCGTCTGGCCAAAAACGCACAAACAACTCCGCTTACTACCCCTTCCAGCTTCAGAGCCGATAAAGCTCTACCCTAAACAACAGAACACGGTCAGGGAAAGCAATGAAGCCATCTTCCTGACCGTGGTTATATTGAGACAAATTACGCCAAAAAAGCATACAAAATTCCAACCTACCTATTTGACACAACCTTTAATCCTCTATACAATCCTCCCATAAGGCGTTGGCCAAAGAAGGCCTTCACCGTGTGTACAACGGAAGATACACAATGCTTGCTACGAGGAGTCATCTATGATGAAACACTTTAACGCTGTTATCCTGGCGGGGGGGAATGGCACACGGCTCTGGCCGCTTAGCACACCTGTTTTTCCAAAACAATTCCTGCCACTGCCCAATGGCAATAGCCTTATTCAAGAATCTCTGGCCCGGATCACTTCTCTCATTCCGTCTGAGCGCACCTGGGTGGTTACAGGACGCAGTATGGCTCCGCTGGTACATGAACATTTGCCATCTATCCCGGCTGAACATATTCTGGCCGAACCCATGGGCCGCAACTCAGCACCTGCTATCGCCTGGGCGGCCGCAACCATCGCGCGCCAGGACCCTGACGCTATTATGGTCACGCTTACTGCCGATCACGTAATTAGGGATGTTGAGACTTTCAATAAAGCCCTCCATCACGCCTATGCGCTGGCCGAAGAGGGACACATTGTAACGCTAGGCATCAAGCCTACAGGACCCGAGACAGGCTTTGGCTATATACGCTTTAGCAAAAATACCGCCGGCGAAGGGCATGGCCACCAGGCCTTTTATGGCGAGCGTTTCGTAGAAAAGCCAGATCTGGAGACGGCCCAAAGCTACCTAAGCGACGGGCATTATGTTTGGAATAGCGGCATGTTTATCTGGAAAGTAGCCACTATCCTCGCCGAGATACGCGAGCACCTTCCTGAAATGGCCGAGAAAATCGAGCAGATTGTTAGCGCTACAGGCACGGAGCAGAAGCGTGCTATCCTTGACGAAACCTGGCCTACTTTACAAAATATTTCTATCGACTATGGGGTATTGGAAAAAACCAAGAATCTTGTGGTAATACCCGTTGAGATTGGTTGGAACGATGTAGGGAACTGGGAGCAATATGGCGCGCTCTTCCCCGCCGATGAGCAGGGGCTGCGGGTCGTCGGAACTCATAGCGGGCTGGGGAGCCAAAATCTTGTCGTCTACAATAACACAGAGCGTCAGATTTTCACTATTGGCCTGGAGGATGTCATCGTTATTGAGATGGCAGATAAAACAGTTATTTGCCACAAAGCGCACGTGCAGCGCGTCAAAGAGCTGGCAGAGCAACAGCAGAAAAAATACTAACTTCTGGCATCTGATCGTTTCATAAAGCCAGATGCCCCGTACATTATGGGCATGAGACTACCTTGGGCAAATTACGCTGGCCTTTCTCTATGCTATAATTTATTTACAAGCTAATCAGTGCCAGGAAGAAAGGTAGTCTCACACGATGCTCTCCGAACAGCCAGTACTCGGTACCCATGGTATGGTTGCCACCGCCCACTATCTCGCAACCCACGCAGGCTTGAGCATACTTACGCAGGGTGGCAATGCAATTGATGCAGCTATAGCTGCCAATGCCGCAATGACTGTAGTCTATCCCTCCACATGTTCAGCGGGCGGCGATATCTTTATGCTGATCTGGGAGGCGAAAACCCAGCAACTCTATGCCCTCAATGGCAGCGGACGCGCTCCTACCGCCATGACGCCCGAGTACTTTGCCTCCAGGAACATACACGAACTCCCTCAACGTGGCCCGCTCTCCATCAATGTACCGGGAGCAGTAGATGGCTGGTTTGAAGCACAGATGCGCTTTGGCTCACTCTCTATGGAATCTATCCTGGCCCCGGCTATCGCTCTTGCCGAAGAGGGCATGCCGGTGAGCCCCAAATTAAACCAGTGGCTCAAGCTCGCAAAAGACAGCATCAGTCCATGGGAGAGCAGTGCCGAAATATTCCTACCCGCTGGTCAGCCCGTACGTGCAGGCACACGCTTGCGCCAGGCCAACCTTGCGCGCACCTATCAGATGCTGGCCCGCGAAGGTCGCGAGGCTTTTTACAGCGGTCCCCTGGCGCGCTCAATTACCGAGTATGTACAGGCATGCGGTGGTGTTTTAAGCCTTGAGGATATGCAAAAACATCACTCAGATTGGGTCAATCCCATCTCAACCTCGTATCGTGGCTACGATATCTATGGCTTTCCACCCAACTCGCAAGGCCTGACTGCGCTAGAAATGCTCAATATTATCGAGGGCTATAACCTCAAATCCTATGGCTATCAAAGCCCAGAATATTTACATATACTCCTTGAAGCGAAAAAACTTGCCTTCGCCGATCGAGATCGCTACATTTCCGATCCTACATTTGCAGATATTCCTATAGAGAGGCTCCTGAGCAAAGATTATGCTGCAGAGCAGCGCCAGCGTATCAATCTGACCAAAGCCACTCCTCATGTGTTGCCCGGCCTGGAAAAAGATGGTGATACAATGTATTTGTGTACAGCCGACAACCAGGGCAATGTTGTCTCCCTCATCCAGAGCCTTTACAGTAGCTTTGGCAGCGGCATAGTCGGCGGTGATACGGGTGTTCTTCTGCACAACCGAGGCTCGTACTTTTCACTTGATCCCCGGCACGTTAACTATCTACAACCAGGCAAGCGCACAATGCATACGCTCATGCCCGCCATGGTGATGCAGCAGGGCCAGCCTTATATCGCGCTTGGCTCAATGGGAGGAGATGCACAACCACAAATCCATGTACAATTGCTCACGGCTATGCTAGACTTTGGAATGAACGCCCAGCAGGCTATCTCAGCTCCTCGTTGGCGCAGCGGACGTTTCCTCACAATTCCTTACGGAAAGGCGGTGGAACTTGGTAAACAGGCAGATATTGATGAGAAGCGGGAAAAGAATATAGCAGAAAGCGTTGTGCTTGAGCAGCGTTTTCCCAGAGAAATTCCCCTTTCCCTTGAGATGCTTGGTCACCGCATATTCATCCACGGTCCCTGGGAAGACGATATGGGACACGCGCAGGCTATAGTCATTAACCCGGAGACACATATTTTCGAAGGAGCTGCTGACCCACGCTGCGATGGGCTAGCATTGGGTTGGTAGCGGATAACTTTGTGGACAGAGTAACAATGTAGTAAGGAAGGAAGGATAAGTGAATGACTACCCGTCCCTACCACCAGCGTATACCAGAGGAAATCCTGGCTCTCTCGCACGAGCGTGACCAGTTACGGCGGCGTGGCCAGTATGATCGAGCCGATATCCTCAAGCAACAACTTGAAGAGGCCGGCTATATCGTCAAAGATAATCCCCGAGGAGCGCACCTGGTTATTCTGCCAAGTATTGAAGTTGATGGCAAGCTATATCGGACAGCACGTCATTTGCCATCGTTGCTGGATGAAGCTGATAGCTGTACATTTTCGGTAAATATCCTGGCGCATAACAATATTGAGCAAACACGTCATTGTGTGGAAAGTGTGTTGCGTTTTGCGGGAGACACAGATATAGAGATTATTCTCGTCAATAATGCCTCCCAGGATGGTATTGACCTCTGGGCGGATGCACTCAAATTTCAGGAACCGCGTTTACATGTCTTGCATGTGACACGAACCATGGGCGCTGCCGAGGCTCGCAATGTGGGCCTGAAGCAGAGCCGCGGGCGCTATATTCTGCTGCTCGATCCCAGCCTGGAATTAACAGGTGATATCTTCACCCCTCTGGCTAAAACGCTTGAAGATAGCAGGATAGGCATCACAGGCCTCAACGGTCTGCACACCGATGATTTGCGCCATTTTGAGGAAAGCCCGCATTTAGAGGTCGAAGCTATCGATATGCTGTGCATGGCTTTCAGGCGCAATTTGCTCGGAAAAGTGGGCCTCTTCGATGAGCGCTATCGCTATCCGCATTACATGGATGTCGATTTTACCTTTGCAATTCGCAATGTGGGAGTCAAGGCCAGGGTAACGCCTGATCTTCCCCTTACGCGCCATCCAGAACAGCAGGACCCCAGGCTCTCCGAAGCCGAGCGCCAGCGTCTTGCCAAGCGCAATTTCTACCGCTTCCTTGGCAAGTGGGGAGAACGAGAAGATCTTCTCCTTGATGCCTAAGCTTACGAGGATAGAGCGGTTCGCCGCTCTATCCTCAGACCTCTACCTCCACGCCGAGACCCATTTCACGCGCTTTTTTATAAACATACCAGGCGGCCGCCACGTCCTGGACTCCCAGGCCGACAGATTTAAAGACTGTAATCTCTTCGTCAGACCGCCGCACCACCTGCTTATTGAACACAACTTCGCCAAGTTCCTGCCAGGTCGTAGCATCCCCAATCTTGCCAGCTTCCAGCGCCTGTAGCAAATCTCCGGCCTCAGTAAGTGCTGCCTCTCTCTGATCGACAACCACATGCGCATGGGCCAGCGTCTCGGCATCCACTTCGCACATAGCAGGTGTGTAGGCCCCAATCGCATTAATATGCGCCCCCCTGGCGATATCCTTCCAGCTAAAGAGGGGTGTGGTAGCTGTTGTCGCACAGGAAGCCAGCAAGGCTCCTTCCAGAGCTTCGCGAGCAGAGCCAACATGGCGAAGCACGGGACAATCGCTTCCTAGCAATATCTGTAAAGTACTGACCAGATTCTGATAATGTTCTTTACTGCGATTAAATACGCGCACCTCACGCAATGGCCTCACAGCATGTATCGCCATTACCTGTGTAGGGGCCTGGCCACCAGCCCCAAATAAAGCCAGAACATCAGCATCCCGCCGCGCAAGCAGATCGGTAGCCAGGCCAGCCGCAGCGCCCGTCCGCATCGCGGTTAACCAGCCTCCCTCTAAAATCGCTAAGGTCTTGCCCGTCAGGGCATCTAATAACAGCACAGACGCGTAAATCAAGGGCAGGCCCTGCGTAAGATTACGCGGCACAATAGTCACAACCTTCAAACCCAGGGATTGTTGCTCGCTCAGGTGCAATAAGGAAGGCATGCACAGGGCTACACCCTGTTCTGGTAGAGCCACAGAAGAACGCTGCGGCATCTGTGCGTTGCGCTGCTGAAGCGCGCTGAAAGCCACGCGCATCGCCTCAATTGCTTCTGTCATTGTGAAACAGCGCTGAACATCGGTGCGGGAGAGAATGAGGGCCATGAAACAATCTCCTCTATTATATAAATATTGCTGAATGGGCGTCTAGCTGTCAGACTGGCTTGCCCAGCGAGAATTTATCACAGGCGTTTCATTACTGTATGCAAAATAAGCGTAAATGTCAAACGCTATTTTAGCCGAGCAATCCCTGGCTGCCAGGGAGATTTGAAAAAACTGCCCAAACAATGGCCCCAGCGCTATAAACTAGCGCTTTGCCGATATGATATGATGTCATCATTCGAAATAAACTACATGTTCTCGTAACCGATTTCTGGAAAGGTAGCGACCCATTGCAGATACTGTATAAGAAACGAGAAGAAATTCCAGCAGAATTTACGTGGAATCTGGAAAGCATCTTTGCTAGCAACGATGAGTGGGAGCAGGCATTCAAAGCTATCCAAAACCTTCTACCCCAACTTGAAAGATTGAAGGGAACGCTAGCACAGAGTGGAAAAGCGCTGCTTACAGTGCTACAGAAGCGTGACGAGATATTCGAGCCTCTTGAGCGCCTGTATGTCTACTCTTCTATGCGTAAAGATGAGGATACCACTAAAGGCATCTATCAAGGGATGGCCGATAGGGCTATGCAACTGCTTGTACAGGCCACGACAACTGCCTCCTTTATCGAGCCTGAAATCCTGGCCCTTCCCCAGGATAAGCTCGACACGTTTATGCGCGAGACTCCCGAGCTGGCTCTCTATACGCACCAACTGCAAGATCTCAATCGCCAGCGCCCACATGTGCGCTCTGCAGAGGTTGAGGCTATCCTGGCTTCCGTGGGTGAGGTTGCTGATGCCCCAGACAATATCTTCTCCATGATCAATAACGCTGATATGAAGTTCCCTCCCATCAAGGATGAAAAGGGGCAGGACGTTGAGTTAACCCACGGCAATTACCTCGTCTATATTCGCAGCGCTGACCGCCGCGTACGTAAAGACGCCTTCGATACCATGCATAGTACGTTTCTTAAGCAGCGCAATACGATTGCCTCTACTCTGGCGGCTCAGGTAAAATCTGACCTCTTTTATACAAGGCAGCGCGACTATAGCACCTGTCGGGAACGAGCTCTGGCGCGTAATAATATTCCGGTCAGCGTCTATGATAATCTGGTAGAGACGGTCAGCGAGCACATTCCACTGCTCAATCGCTACCTGAAGCTACGCAAGCGCATCCTTCACCTTGACGAGCTACATATGTACGATCTTTATGTGCCAATCGTTGAGGAGACAAACGATGCGACGAGCTATGCGCAGGCCAGGGACAATATTGTAGCTGCGCTTTCTCCTCTTGGAGAGAAATATAGCACTATTCTCCAGCAGGCATTTACGCAGCGCTGGATAGATGTCTATGAGACGAGCGGTAAACGTAGCGGGGCCTATAGCGGCGGTGCATATGGTACGCTTCCCTTTATTCTTATGAACTTCCAGGGAAAGCGGGAGAGTATGTTTACGCTGGCCCATGAGTTGGGTCATTCAATGCACTCCTATTTCACGCGTACAAATCAGCCCTATCAATATGGCGACTATACGATCTTTGTCGCCGAGGTAGCTTCGACCTTAAACGAGGGCTTGCTCACCGAGTATCTCCTGAAGAATACCTCCGATCGAGCCGTGCGCCTGGCAATTCTTAATCATTCCTTAGAGGATATTAGAAGCACTCTCTTCCGCCAGACGATGTTTGCTGAATTTGAGCAGCAAATCCATAGCTGTGCGGAGCAGGGAGAACCTCTTACAGCCGATAGGCTGACCGAAATGTACGCGGAGCTCAACAGGAAATATTATGGGGCCGAGACCGTGATAGATGACTTGATTGGCATCGAATGGGCTCGCATTCCTCATTTCTACTACAACTTCTATGTCTATCAATATGCCACGGGCATCTCTGCGGCCTCAGCTCTGGTGCAACAAATCCTGCACGAAGGTCAGCCGGCAGTTGATCGCTACTTGAAATTCCTGAGCTCTGGCTCCTCTGACTATAGCATCGAATTGCTGAAAAAGGCAGGCGTTGATATGACCACGCCCGGGCCGGTCCGTCAGGCATTCCAGCTCTTTGAGACGCACCTGACACAGATGGAGCAGCTTCTAGGCTAAGCTATTCATTCCTCAAAAGGCACTCTCCTGGAGGGTGCCTTTTTGCTATGCTTTTTGATCACCCGCACAATTACCCCCAAAACAGCTTGTAATCTAGCCAGGCGTACGCAGGCAACGAGAACGAATGTATCCGTTCTGGGCCTCTGATCAGTATTACATAGGAGAGTTACTTTCCACGATCCTTTCTAAAAAGCAGGAGCGAGAGGAAGTGACCTCAGGCATTTCTACCGTCAGGATGTCAGACAAAGGCGATTGTCTATAGTTTATAGAAGAGGAGTTCACGTATGAGCGAAGAAAATAAAAATCTCGGCACCCAGGGAAAAGAAGATACTCTCAAAGGTAAACTTAAGCAGGCGGCAGGCAAGGTAGAAAGCAAAGTTGGGCATATTACCGGTAACCGCGAGATGGAAGCCAAAGGCAAGGCCAAGGAAGTTGGTGGTAAGGCTCAATCTGTCGTTGGTAAAGGGGAACAGAAAGTAGATGATGCTCTCAAGCCCCGGCGTACCGAAGATTATCCTGAAGATGTGTAGGTGAGGCTCCCTGGCTTTATCAAGCCAGCCTTACCTACACAGTTCCTCAAGGATACTCGCGAACATCGCAAAGGCATTTCTAGAAAGCAGTAGCCATCTTGATCAAGATGGCTACTTTGCTGTAATTTATATTTGTATAAGGCGAGAACACTGACCAGCTAGACCATCTCCCACCATGCTGCTCAGGCTGCCTTAGAGATGCTAGAGGTCTTGCCTTGTGCTCCCTTACGGCGCACGAGACGCTCGGCAATAGCCCCAATGAGTGCGAAGGCGCAAAATCCCACAAAGAGATGGGCCGCATCTACCAGCCAGTGCAAGTTACCGGCAAGGATGAGCTCCTGGTAGTAGCCAAAAATTGGCACGCTGAAAGCATAAATAATACCTACGATACCCAGGATGATGCCATCCCAAGTTCTTTGTAAAGACGTTTGATTTGATGTATCCCCCTCTGGGTGCATCACAGCTTTTTGCACAGCAGATGCACGGAAAGAGCAAGATGGAAGAAGACTTTTTCGCTGGCATCATGTAAACTTAAGATGCGAAAATATGCGCGAAAGGAAAAGAGCTATGAAAAAAATATATTCAAAAGACGGTACAGCTATTGCATTCGACCAGTCGGGCGAAGGGCCAGCGGTTATCCTGGTGGGTGGGGCGTTTCAGCACCGGGCGATTGACCCAAAGACTGCCAAGCTGGCTGCTCTTCTAGCACAGCATTTTACTGTATTCCACTATGATCGTCGAGGCAGGGGCGATAGTGGGGATACTCTGCCCTATGCCATTGAGCGCGAGATTGAAGACCTTGAAGCTCTTCTCAACGAAGCGGGTGGATCGGCATGCGTGTTCGGTATGTCTTCAGGCGCAGTGCTTACTCTGCATGCTGCGGCTCGCGGCCTCAATATCAAGAAAATGGCCTTATATGAAGCGCCGTTCAATTCTGGTGACGACGATGCCCGTCAAGCAGCTGAAAACTATACAAAGCAGTTGACAGCTTTGCTCGCAGAGGGCCGTCGAGGCGACGCTGCTGCCCTTGCCATGACCACCTTCGGCGCACCTGCACAAGCTGTTGCTGGGATGCGCCAGATGCCCTTCTGGCCTACCTTCGAGGCAGTGGCACCTACGCTCGCCTACGACAGCGCCATCATGGGAGATAGCTCTATACCCACTACATTGATTACATCCATTCCTGTGCCAACGCTGGTCATGGATGGGGGAGCGAGTCCTGCTTTTATGCACAATGCCGCAGAAGCAGTTGCACACAGTCTTCCCAATGCACAACGTTGCACGCTGGCAGGCCAGACCCACGACGTGGACCCCGATGTGCTCGCACCCGTGTTGGCAGAGTTCTTCGCAGGTTGAGAGAATCTTTTCGAGCCTGGGGCATTGTTAAATATGCATAAACTTGCGAAGCTCTTGAGACCAGGCCTTCTCTCTGGAGAGAAGATCTGGTCTCATTCCTAGAGAGCTCTTTTTGCTGTCATCCTGGCCATGCACACCTCCTATTGATAACCTGAAGAGAATACAGTCGTCATACGTAAAGAGGACTAAGCATTCTTTATTTGGGGCAGCTTTCATATGCAGAGAAGACCTTGAAGAAAGTTATATATGACGAGATCCATGAGCTTAAAAAATGTGTGGAAGTTCCTTCACCTCGCCTTTACAATCGCAGGGCAGGACGATTCCCAGAAAGCATAATAGGCGGGGCTGGATGGAGTAGCAATGCTAGCCAATCCACGGCGTGACTAAAATCCGTATGCCATTTCTCAACTAACAGGTAAGAGAATTCGTATTAGTAATGAGGGAAAAAAATAAGCAATTAACTGTACCCATTTTCGCCGAATTATGCATCTTTATTTAAACTCAGCACCGCAAAAGGAAATAGGTGCTTTTCGTATGTTGTTGTAATTAAGTAGATAGATTTCACACCACTTTTCCTTAATTAGTAATTTTGGGATGTATCTATCCCATCCACAATAATAAGTGATATCATTATAGATATCAAAAATAGTAGACCTTCCATACTTAATGATGCTCCCCACTTCACAAGAAGTTGCATCGTTATAGGATTTTTTACAGCATAGATTCCCCGAGAGATTGTAGCCAGAAGGAAAGGAACAAACGACAATGCAGGAGCAGAGACTGAAAGTAGGTATAGTGGGGCTGGGAGAGATTGCTCAAATCATTCATTTGCCAATCCTGATGCAAATGTCAGATCGGTATGAAATCGTAGCGCTCTGTGACATTTCAAAGCAACTTCTCCACTACATTGGCAAGCATTATCGTGTGAAGCATCTCTATACAGACATACATGAAATGGCTGCTCAAGAAGATATAGATGTTATATTTGTGCTCAATAGCAATGAATATCATACTGAGAGTGTTATTGCTGCAATAAATAATCATAAGCATGTCTTTGTTGAGAAGCCTATGTGCTTTACGCTGCGCGAAGCAGACGAAATCATAGAGGCACGAGACGCAGCCGGTGTGCAAGTCATGGTTGGGTATATGAGACGTTTCGCTCCCGCCTTTTTGCGTGGCGTTGAAGAGGTCAAGCAATTGGGGCATATTAACTATGCGCGCATTCGCGATATCATAGGCCAGAACGCCTTCTTCATTGACCAGATCGCCCAGGCTGCGCGCTTTAACGACATTCCTGCCTCCGCACGCGCCGATAGGGCAGAACGTTTTGAAGCCATGATGAAAGAGGCAACAGGAACTGACTCTCCTCAAATTCATAGCATTTATAATACGCTTTGTGGCCTCAATGGGCATGATTTTTCTGCTATGCGCGAAATGCTTGGCTTCCCGCACCAGGTGCTCTCGGCAGCTCAGGGACCAGGACAATTCCTGACGGCAATTTTTGAGTTTGACGGCTATAACGCAACCTTTGAAACTGGCATCGACCATCAGGGACGTTTTGATGCATCGCTCGAAGTCTTCGGCGAAACCAGGACGATACGCGTGCAGTACAACACGCCCTACATTCGACATTTACCTACGCGGCTCTTTGTAGCTCAGACGGTCGGAGAAAAGTATACCGAAACGGAGGTACGGCCTTCATATACCGATCCCTACACGCTTGAGCTTGAGTACCTCTATGATAGCTTGACTGGCGATCAGCAGCCGAAAACAACGCCAGAAGATTTTAAGGAAGATCTTCTTCTCAATCAGATGATCCTGGATGAACTCAAGTATACCCAGGGCAAAGCTCAGACGCGCAAGAAGATACTCAGCTCTGTTCCCGGGCTCTCCGCCCAACGCAAAGAGGAAAGCGCTTGAGTTGACAAAAGAGCCATCAATGCGTAAACAATGAGCCCGTCGCTTTTAAATGAGAAGTGACGGGCTTTTTCGCGAGATAGATCTCACGTTCTGACACTTATTTGTCTCTACGCATATGCAAATTACATGCCAGCGAGAACTACACTCTATCTCGAATCATTCAGTCTCTGCCTGCAGAAATCGCTCGTACTCAGCCGGTAGGGCGATCTTGAATTGCTCACATAAAGCAGCGACATCGCGGTAATCATTTTCGTCAAGTTCATAGCCGGAATGAAATTTTACCAGCCATTCAGGGGAAATGCACTTCACACTATATCCCTGAATTGAACCTCTACCATGTAACGACTCAAAGGGATAATCAACGCCATAAATAAGCTTGCCCTGAGCATCAAATGTGTAGGAGTGGAAATCTACTTCGTGGCCCTGGTCATCGCCCATGACAAAATTGCATTCCCAGGTATCATCACGAGGCACATCTCTATATCCACGTGCCTCTAATAAAGCGCGCAGTTCAGGGACATCTTTGTGCTCTAGTGCTATGTCTACATCTGCATGCAAGCGCGTTTGTCTTCCCAAAAGCGCATCCACGGCCCAACCACCATCAACAATCACTTCAATACCATGTTGCGCAAAGAGCTGCAAGAGCTCAATTACCGCATCGGCGCTCATCTCTGGGGAACGTTGCGACTCAACGCTTTCGCCAGATTTCATAGTTTACCACCTCTCTCAATGCTTGCCTGCCATAGGCTCATGCTTAAAAAATTCTCCTGCTATGCTGTGGGCTTCCAGGGCTTCAATAAAGTACAGAACTCGGGCACCGACAGCTTCTCAAGGCATTGCTAATCGTCCCACACAGCCAGTAATGTCTCGATCTGAGAAGCAGGCCCAGAAGCCGGCGGCAGGCCTGATAGTTCAATGCTAATATGCCGCAGCCCAGGACGTCCATCAGGCAATTGCTGGCACTGCTAGAGGCTGCGGTACTGGTGATTTCAGTCTCTACCACATAATCAGCAATATCTCGTAATACCTGATCGGTACTCAACGATTGGTGAGAAATTGGAGACGACATCGATTTTTCCTCAGTAGGTGATCAAACAAAAATAGGGCTAGCGGATATGCTCAGATAGCCTCAATCGTCCTTATTTTGCTCCTGTTGGGCGAACAATGCATCGAGTTTTTGCTCATAAGCATGATAACCCAGAAACTCATAGAGCTCTTCGCGCGTTTGCATTGCAGGTATCGCCGCTTTCTGGCTTCCTTGCTGACGAATCGTGCGATAGACATTTAGGGCCGCTGCGCTCATCGCCCGAAACGCCGAGAGCGGATAGAGCACCATACTCACCCCGGCTTGAGCCAGTTCCTGGCAGCTAAAGAGAGGAGTCAGGCCAAATTCGGTCAAGTTAGCCAGCACGGGCAAGCCGATCTGTGTAAAGGCACGATATTGCTCCAGAGTGGCCACGGCTTCCGGGAAAAGCATATCAGCTCCGGCCTCCTTATAGCGCCAGGCGCGCTGTAGAGCCGCATCTAATCCTTCGCGGGCCAGAGCGTCGGTCCGCGCCATGATTACAAAATCCTGGTCAGTACGGGCGTCTACAGCGGCTTTGAGGCGATCGACCATCTCTTCTGTAGAAACTATAGCCTTATTTGGACGATGGCCACAGCGCTTTGACTGAACTTGATCTTCGATATGCACTCCGGCCGCCCCAGCCTTACTCATCTCCCTTATTGCACGCGCAATCATAAACGCTCCACCCCAGCCCGTATCTATATCAACCAGGAGGGGCAGCGCTGTAACACTTGTCACGCGACGCACATCTTCTAATACATCGGGCAGCGTGGTAAGGGCCAGATCAGGCAAGCCATAAGATGCATTCGCCACACCAGCACCTGAAAGATAAAGCGCCTGAAAGCCTACCTGCTCGGCCATAATTGCCGCGTAGGCATTGATGACACCAACCATCTGCAGAGGCGTCTCACGCGTTAGAGCAGCACGCAAAAGCGCGCCTGCCTGGATATTCTCTTTCATCAAATCCAATCCTTTCCAGAATAAACCATAGCCCTGGGCGCCAGATAAATCAACCATGAGAAAACTCCCGCCTCATTTTACCTCATAGCTGATCTATCCTTGATTATCAGCTAAAAGCAAGCTATACTTAACGAAGTATAAGTTTTTATTCCTTATTTCAAACGAAAACAATGTCAATAGAGCTAGACGACATCGATTTAAAAATATTGCAGTCGTTGCAGGAGGATGGGCGCATCTCACATGCAGCGCTGGGAAAAGCTGTCGGCCTGACAGGTCCCTCAGTCTATGCGCGCATTTTGCGTCTTGAACGTGAAGGTGTCATCAAGCGCTATACCACGTTCTTTGATCCCGACAAGATTGGCCAGCATGTTGTAGCATTTGTGCGTGTTACCACCCGAACTGCTTTTAGTGACGCGGAGCAGGAAGGCTTCGAGCAATTTGTTATGAAAGAGCCCCAGATTCTAGAATGCCACGATGTGGATGGCGAGGACAGCTATATTTTGAAGATACGTACATCTTCGCCCCAAACCTTGCGGCAATTGCTCAAAGAGCTACGCATGTTACCCTTTGTGGCCCGCACGGTTACCTCTATCGCCCTGGCCACGATCAAAGAAAGCGGGCTGACGATACCGTTACCCTCGCCTATTGAGGGTCCAGGACCAACAGAGCCAGGCAACACAACCTGAAACATTCCCGGCATGCTTCTTCTATACCAGCATGAAACTACCATTAGCATTGTAAGCGTCCAATTCAACAACAGGAGTTTTATTATGGAACTTATAACGCCTGTTTTTAGCGAGCAGGAAGCCGGCGCTCTAGTCAGTCAGTTATATGGCCTTGAGGCTTCGGCCAGACTGCTACCGGGAGAGCGCGACCAGAATTTTTATGTACAGACCAGGCAAGGAAAAACTTTCGTGCTAAAGATTGCTCCCGCCTCAGAAACGTACGATACACTGGACCTACAAAACCAGACGCTCCATTATTTAAGCACGCAGTTACCAGAGCTGGCCTTGCCGCGCGTGCATCCTACGCGTGATGGAGATTTCATTGCCTCTCTCTCGCATGCCAGCGGAACTCAGAGTTTTGTTCGTCTGCTCACCTATATTCCGAGTAAGCTCCTGGCCCAAACCCGGCCCCATACGCCAGAGCTCCTACATAGCCTTGGCCACACTCTGGGCAGGCTGGATCGGGCACTCTTCAACTTCTCCCATCCTGCGGCCCAGCGTGTCCACAAATGGGACGTTTCGCGTGCCGATCAGCTCTATGATGACATCCACTATATCGCACAACCTGGACGACGTAAGCTCATCGAAGAGCTATATAGACAATTCGAGCAGCGCGCCATCCCCTACCTACCAGAACTGCGCCGTAGTATCATTCACGCTGATGCCAACGACTACAATGTCCTGGTTGATGCCACGCGTACAGAGCTCCCACGCGTCATTGGCCTTATCGACTTTGGCGACATGCTCTATACGAACACCATCAACGAGCTAGCAATCGCCGCAGCCTATGCTATGCTCGATAAAGTCGATCCTCTTGCTAGCGCCAGGCATGTCGTATCCGGCTATCATCAGGCCCTACCGCTGACAGAAGCCGAACTGGAGGTACTTTATCCCTTGATCTGCGCGCGCCTCTGCATCAGCGCCATTAATGCCGCCCGTCAGCAAGCCGACCAACCTCACAACAGCTACTTACAGATCAGCACCCAGCCGGTCTGGGCTTTGCTAGAACAGCTTGCTCCGCTTTCAGCACAGCTGGCCCATTATACTTTTCGCCAGGCCTGCGCCCTCCCAGCCTGTCCCCATACGGCAACCGTCGTAGATTGGCTCACCCATAACTCACAGCAGATCGGACGCCTTGTTGAGCCTGAAATGACCGTAGATAATACGCTGGTTTTTGATCTTAGCATAGATAGCTTGGAGCTAGGCAACGTAACAGATTTTAGCGATACTGAGGAATTTGGCCGCCGACTTTTCGCGCGTATGAAAGCTGCCAACGCAGCTATTGGGATTGGCAAATATAACGAAGCACGCCCTATTTATACCGCCCCCATGTTTGACTGCCCGACAGATAATGGCCTGGAACAGCGCACAATCCACGTAGGGCTGGATATCTTTATGGAAGCCGGCACGCCTATCTTTGCCCCCCTGGCCGGCACTGTGCATAGCGTTAAGAATAATGTGGGCGACAAAGACTACGGTCCTACCATCGTTCTGCAGCACAGCATTCCTGAAGCCGAGCTCACCTTCTACACCCTCTATGGCCATTTGAGTACAGATTCTCTTGCCGGTCTGCAGGAGGGCATGCCTATAAAGCGCGGAACGCTTCTTGCCCGCATAGGCAAAGAACACGAAAATGGAGGCTGGCCGCCCCATCTACACTTCCAGATCATCAGCGATATGCTGGGAAAAGGGGGCGAATTTCCTGGCGTTATCAATCCCAGCGAGCGAGAGGTCTGGTTGAGCATCAGCCCCGATCCTAATCTGATTGCAGGCATTCCTGCTGCGTGCTTTCCTAAAGAGCGGAGCATAAGCGATGAGCGCATTCTGGCCATCCGCCAGAAGCATATCGGCAGCAATCTAAGCATTTCTTATCATCAACCACTGCATATTGTGCGCGGCTATCGCCAATATCTCTATACAGATACTGGCCGCCACTACCTGGATGCCGTCAATAACGTCGCTCATGTTGGACATAACCATCCCCATGTTGTGCAAGCCGGGCAGCGCCAGATGGCCATTCTCAATACCAATACGCGCTATCTGCACGAGAACCTGGTTCGCTACGCCGAGCGCCTTTGCGCTATGCTGCCACCTGAGCTGAGCGTCTGCTATTTTGTTTGCTCAGGCAGTGAAGCCAACGAGCTAGCCCTGCGCCTCGCCCGCGCCCATAGCCGGCAAAAAGATATCATCGTCGTAGATACAGCCTATCATGGCAATACTACCACGCTTATCGATATCAGCCCCTACAAGTTTGATGGGCCCGGCGGGACCGGAGCACCTCCATATGTACACGTAGTTCCGCTGCCCGATAGCTATCGAGGGCTTTATCGGGGAAATCAGCCCCAGGCAGGTGAGCGCTACGCCCGGCATATCGCTGAGGTCATCGCGCGCATGCAGCAGCAGGAGAAAGGACCTGCCGCCTTTATCTGCGAATCGATTGGCGGCTGCGCCGGGCAGGTAGTTTTGCCGGAGGGATATCTGCAGGCTGCCTATCAGCATGTACGGCAGGCTGGCGGTGTATGTATCGCCGATGAAGTACAGACAGGCTTTGGTCGTGCCGGCTCCCATTTCTGGGCCTTTGAGACACAGGGAGTTGTACCGGATATCGTGACCATGGGCAAACCGATTGGCAATGGTCATCCTCTCGGCGCCGTAGTCACTACTCAAGAGATTGCCGCTACTTTTGACAATGGAATGGAATATTTCAATACCTTTGGGGGCAATCCAGTCTCCTGTGCTATTGGGATGGCGGTCCTTGATGTCATTGAACAGGAACAATTACAGGAGAACGCACGCAAGACGGGCGCCTATCTGTTACAGGGCTTACGTGAGCTTCAGGGCAGGCATCCCTTAATAGGAGATGTACGCGGTCTGGGCCTTTTTATCGGTGTAGAATTAGTTCTCAATCGTGAAACGCTGGAACCTGCCGCTGAGCAAGCTGCTTATATAGCCAATCGCATGCGCGATCACGGGATCTTAATCAGCACCGATGGGCCCCTGCATAACGCTTTGAAGATCAAGCCGCCAATTGTCTTTGACGAAGCCAACGCTGATCTTCTGATAGCCGCGCTTGACAAGATTCTCGGCGAGGATTTTGTTCAGGTATAGGACAAAGCATTCCATTCCCTGGCAAAGCTTTGTTCTTTGCCAGGGACTTATCTCATAGCCTGCTCTCCAGCGTGTCTATTCTCAGATGCCTGTTACTATCCCCTCATCACTATCCACAACGAGGCAAGCAATAAGCCGCTCTGTCAATTTTCCAGAAGCAATTAGCAATAGTACAAGACCAGCTTACAACAGCTCATCGCTTGAGGGCTCCTGAAGAAGATCGCTGTTTGCCTGCCCCTCCTCGGCTTCTTCAGGAACAGGCAAATCCTCAGGAACAACTGGATTGATAAAGCCAATAAGCAAGCGAATAATCCCGATCAAGGTAATCAAGATCCCCAGCCCAATCACAATCCAATCAATCGAGGGGATACTCCCGCGCAGAAGTATCGCCAGCAGAACGATAAGCAGGCCCAGCAGAATAATGGTCAAGCCACTGGCAATAAATTTATTCGATTTCTCCCGTACAGCCAGATAAAAGATTCGCGAGCGTCGTTCATTTTTGACATTATCATCTGCCATACAACAAACTCCCTTCTGTCGTGGAAGAACTCCCATCGATGATGACCATCTTGCAAATATTATACTTCAAGCGAGGCAATTTTGTGGCTCAAGCAGTGCGCTCATTCACTTTTGCGGCAATTGGAACTTTAGCCGAAATGACATCATTAGCTTGCTAATTTTTCCAGAGAGTATCATTTATACTCATTTTTCGAGAAACATTAATTTTAGTGATATCAATAATCAGAGTAACGGAGTATACTTTAGTAGCGTGCTCTAGTATTACGGAGCAGACAGAGACTGTCGGCGCTTATAAGGGAGAAAGGAGATAATGCTCACGCTAAGACCAGACCGACAAAATTTCTTCGGACTTATTGGATTACTTTAACCAGGCCTACCTACTAGGCCTTCGTTTACTCCGCATGATGGATTGAGGATGCATGCAGATAGCCTATGGAACTAGAAGTACCCGAAAAGCTGATCCATTATATATGCGCAGCGCAAATTCCATAAAGTTCCATTAGCTCATTCATAATAGGTACTAATCGACGAATTGAAAGATACGGGACCAGTACCAGTTCGTTAAGAAAAGTGATATACACACTATTCATGTGGAGTGGATATTTAGGTAGAAAAGTAGACAGAAAGGAATCGATTCCATGAAATGGTATCCCTACGGACATGACTTTGGCAATGCGGAAATGGGTGGCGTCACGGTAATCAATGGGAGAACAGTGTCTCTCAGCGTCCCTACTGCATTTGCCAAGGCGGATATCAGTGCAATGAATAGCCTTGGTGTTAAAGTAGATCAATCTAATACACACACTATTCGCTTTTATGGTGAAGAACTAGCCTACTCTGTAGGGGAGCTGGCGCTACAGCAGTCCATTGAGGTATACCACGGACGTGGAGATATTCAGCGCTATGCCAGCAGATATAGTCTGCGCGGCCTATTAACTATCGCGTCATCACTTATTCCTGATCCAGAATTTGGGTTACACGTGGTCACGGGCTTGCCAGCCGAAACCTACATTAAGAATTTGAGCCTACGCAACAACATCAAAGCAGCACTGGATGGGAAGCATGTCTTTACAACTGACAATGGTAAAACCTGGCGCAGCGTTACTATTGAGGTTGCCACAGTTGTGATGGAAGGAGCCGGAGCGCTCATTGCTTATGGCGATAAATCAGCCAGCAAAACAACTGAGAGTGCGGTGATCGACATCGGTGGTCGCACTACTGATCTTTATGTGGCTCGCGGACAGGTTCCTGTCGCTGAGTACTGTAAAGGCAAGCCTCTGGGTGTCGAGACGGCGACTCAAATGCTCATAGATACATTTGAGAACAAATACGAGCGCCCGCTTTCGCTGCTTGAGGCACGCGAGATCATGTATGCCTACGCATCTAATGGCGAACATAACTACCCTGATATCTCTGTCTATGGAAAAGCTGTTGGCTCTCTTGAGCTAGATCGTCTGGCCAAAGAGGCAGTAAATCAGGTTGGCAGTGAAATTGTCTCATTTGTCGCTATGGTCTGGCGCCAGAGCGATCGCGATGCAGTCGCGGCAAGCTTTAAGCCAGTGCTCAGTATTGGTGGAGGTGTCTACTATTTCTATCGAGTCCTGAAGCAGCGCATCCCGCATCTCTCTCGTCCAGACGATCCTATCCATGCAAATGCGCTTGGTTATTGCACACTAGCCGGTCGTTTACTTATTCGTAAGGTCCAGGCTAATGGGGTTAAAGCATAACTACTCAGAAGAGAGAAAGATAGTTATATGGCACAGGATACAGAAAAGTTTTTGTATTTTAATGTTGGTCTCCTCAAAGACTCATTTACGCTGGAAGCGCTCAGACAAGACGCCCTGAAGTATCATATGATCGATCATCCAGGTCAATTAATCGCTCTTCGTCTAACTGAGTATTATGAAATGATAAGTAGGGGGCAGAAGCCTCCCGCAGCCAGTTTCTCGCTCGATACGCCGCCGGTTCCCGGCCTTACAGGATCACGAGAAAATGGCACAGGTACGGCTAAGGCAAGTTCTCAGGTGGCTCAAGCAAACGAACATACTCCGGTGGACGATAGCCCGCTCACCACTTCACCAGATGCCGACTTGAATGCCGATGAGGCAGCCGATTACTGGACGTCCATGTAAGGGGGCCGAAAGGGAAGCTGGTATGCTTAAATAGATGAGGTTGGCATGACAATGCTACATGAATATGCAGTTTTGGGCTAACCACAATCCTATGCAGCAATCATTAGGAACGCTCAGCCAATTTTACCTTTAAACCTTTCTGACCCTCAAGAGCGCTGAGCGCAAGTTAGAGCAGAAAGTCTCAAGCTTGCGCTCAGTTGCGGGTTGCTTAGCGCACAGCCTGCAATTTGCGCGTGAATTCCTCACAAAACGCAGTCAACGCTTCAGCCGAAAGGGCCTGCTCACCTTCTACCTTTAAAAGCTCAAAGATTCGCGGTCCCTTGAGATGCTCTGGCAAGTTAGCTGGTTTTGGCACAACATGAATATGAACGTGGTGAAAGCCCTGGCCTTCGGCAAAGCACATCATGTACTCTTTCTGGACCGCAGGATCGGTATGCATTGCTTGAACCAGCTTATATTCAATCTCGGCCAGTTCCTGGAATTCCTCTTTGCTTAGCTCATGCAGCGCTTCGATATGGCGCCTGGGCAAAATGACAAGCCAACCAGGATGGCTTGTTGGGTAGGCGTGATCGACAACCCAGGACTCCCCTTGATAAATATACGGACCTGGCGAGATACGCCGCTCACCACTCAAATTCAGGCATGTAAGACATTCCATGCAATATCCTCATTCCTACGATGTTTTACCCAATAAGTATAACATCATAAGGCAGAGGGCCAGCAAAGCCATGTGAGCTAGCTTTGCCGGCATCTTATCATCGCCCTTACTCTTGCCAGAGAACTATTGAGCACTTGAAGCCTGATAGCCCAACAATTGTTTAAGCACTTGCGCCAGCGACTCTTCAGTAACTGGTGTTTCTTGTGTGGAACGCCAGGCCACAAAGCCATCGGGGCGTAGGAGAAGCGCCTCCCCATCCCGACTCCCTACCGCCGCCTGCCACTTATTCCCCTCATCCTGCAAATCGCCTTCCGGCCCGATTCTATAGGCCCGCAGAGGCAGCCCTTGTCTCTCAGCTAACGCACGAGCCACCTCGCACCAGGCTTGCCCTTTCTCATCCGTCAGCAGCACAAAGCGCTTATCGCTCAAATCGAGCGTCGAGACCAACGTATCTTCATGACGCAGCCAGACATGCGGAACACGCGTTCCTTGCTCACCGGTAAGCGTCAAGCTATCAGTATTTGTCTCTGCTGAAGCATTCGCGATGATAGCTCGCGAACGATACTGATAGCCCACAATCAGCAGAAACGGGTTAATCAGCTGCTTTAGATCCTCGGCATTGTTCTCGGTGGCAACCCCATAGCGTGTAAAAATGTCTGTCCCAAGAGCAGCCTGTTTACCACATATGCAGGCGATTGGACGCCGCTCCGCTTCGTAGGTCGTCAGCAGAGTTGGGGAGGCCAGACCTTTGTAAACAGCCGCAAGTTTCCAGGCGAGATTGTGCGCATCGGCAATACCTGTCGTTCCTCCCAGTGCACCCCAGGGCGGCATAAGGTGAGCAGCATCTCCAGTTAGCAGAATCCGACCTTGTTGATAGCTATCGGCAATATGCACCGCCGATTCCCAGGGACTAATTTGCTTGATTTCAATAGCTATCTCGGACACACCAATAGCCCGCTTGAGCAGCTCGATACAACGCTCGACAGGAAAGTCTTCAGGTTTCTCGCCTTTATGTGGGTCATAAGAGAGATGGAAAGCCCAGCGATCTGTGTTATTTAGCGCGATAAACAGACCACGTACGTGCTCATTCTCAATGAAGCACTGGCTGAATGTGCGTCCCTTGACTAGCTCGCTCAAATCGGCCATAAAGTAGATGTTGAGATAGTGCTCTAACGTTCCTTGCCCACTCGTTGAGATCTTGAGAGCCCGGCGGATAGGGCTGCGTGCTCCATCAGCAGCAATCATATAATCAGCGCGCACGACAAACTGTTTGCCAGTAGTTCGTTCGCAGAGGACAGCTGTTACACCTTCCTTGTCCTGTTCAAAACTTAGCATTTCTGTTGAGAAACGGATGTCACCACCCCGTGCGCGCGCCGCCTTGAGAAGCACTGGCTCCAATTCATCCTGCGGACAGAAACAGAATGAGGCGGGCGCGATCTCCTTATCCATATAGCCAGGTGTCTTGAGATTGATCTGTTGTGCCTGCGCACTAATCAGCGTTTCGCCGACTCGCAGACCCCCGAAGTGCCCCTGCTTAATGGTAGTGGCCCCTACACGATAAATCTCTTGATCGAGCCCAATCTCGCGGTACAATTCCATGCTGCGAAAATGCACGCCACGAGCGCGTGGCAAGATAGAAGTTCCGGCATGGCGCTCCACCAGCATAAAAGGCACTCCCTGATGCTGAAGAAACAAGGCTTGCGAGAGGCCAATCAGCCCGCCACCGACAATCAAAACCGGTATATGTTCATCATAGTGCAAAGCCTTCTGTTGAGTTATATCCATATTTGTCTTTCCCTTTCGCGCGTAATCACGATGTCGATAGGGCAAAGTTTAGCCTGCATCCGGGTAAGCTGACATCACACGAATAGATAATTGCCTGGATGATTAGCTTCTTGAAGATCTTGAAGCGAAGGAGGGAAAATAGCCAAGGAATGGGTCAGGATTTAGAGCAAGTGTAGGGTTCGTGCGAGCTCGCTGGCTTCAACCCGATTAGTAACGTTGAGCTTACGATAAATACTCTGTACTTGCTTACGGATGGTGTTCACCGAGACAATCAAGCTCTCAGCAATCTCAGGGTTTGTGCGCCCGGCTGCCAGCAGCTGTAAAACGCGTTGCTCCTGCGCCGAGAGCGGTTCGCTTAGAGCCGCCGGGAAGACCGGCTCGTTCGCCAGATCCAATTGATCTGTGAAGGCCCGTAGGATTTTCTGCAGATAGGGGCTAAGTGCTTTATCGCGTATATGGGGAACAAGCTGTCTTAATACTCTGACCAACGGCTCTCCTTCATCTAGATAGAGCCTTAAGTAGCCCTCAGCATACGTCTGACGCAGCAGAGTATGCAGCATCTGTGGTAGATCACGGCGTAGCTTACACGCGGCATAAGCCAGGAGCAAAATGGCCCTGATTTCTACTGCAATTTTACAATGCCCGGCCGCCTCAGCCGCAGTAAGCAGCCAGGTAAGCAACTCTCTGGCTCTCTCAGCTTCTTCCCGGGCAAGATACAGCCGCGCCGTCAGCAAGAAGTATCGTTCGCTGGCGTAAGATAATTGTGTTTTCTCAGGTTGTGTAAGCAGCGCCGTTTGTTCCGCTTCCTCAAGCCCGATTGGAGATAACAAGGGCAGCTTTTCATAGGCGGCAAGCTGCTGCAAGCTTCTTTGCGCTCCTGCAATATCTCCCTCAGCGAGGGAGCAGCGCGCCTGGGCAAGCAGTACAAGGCTGTAGAGCCGCGCTTCATATCGGGGCGATAAGTGGACAAGGAGCGTTGTTAAGTTGTCCCGAGCTGCATCAGGCCGTCCCTGTACGCTGTGTAGCCGCGCTAACATCACGCCCGCCTGGACACGCGGCTCTTTGCTTTGTAATTGTTCCCCAAGCTCGTAGGCTTCTTGCGCGGCCTGCTCAGCCGCTTCTAGCTCATCCCATTCGTAGAAGAGGTGGGCCAGGCTGATTTGAGTCTCTGCAATATCGTTAACATCGTTATATGTCCTGGCCTCGGCAAGCACATACTGCAAATATTCAGCCGCCAGGTGCAACTCACCCAATTCAATACAAGTGCGAGCTAACAGCAAGGTATTTCCCCGCACGCCATGAGGATTCTCCCTGGCTATCCAGAGATCACGTGACTCCAGAAACATACGCCTGGATAGCACAAACTGGTCACGAAAGAGAGCACTAATACCAATAACCGTCAGACAGATTGCTCGCTCGCTCTGCCTATCGAGTGGAAGCCATTCAAGCGCCTGGATGGCATATTCTCGCGCCTGGTCTATATGCTTGCGACGTTGGGCAACCATAGCCAGGAGCGCCAGAGTTATGCCTGATTGGAGACGATTCTGTCTTTCGCGCCAGATCTCGGCAGCCCTTTGCAAAAGTTGCTCAGCCTGAATAAGCAGCTCCTGCGTTAATTGATCAGGGCCTGGCCTGAGAATCATTACCGTTACATAAGCCAGATAGAGCTGCGGACAGTCACTCATCCTTTCCAAAGAGACGTGTTCGAGCCAGCGGCGTAGCAAATGTATATCGGGATATTGGCGCATATCTGCAGTATCCGTCAGCCTGGCCAACAAGGCTAGCATATGTTCCTCGTCTCCGGCCTTAAATGCCATCTCCACAGCCTCTATGAGCAAATCCTGTTGCTCATACCATTGACTGGCTCGCTGAAAGAGCGCTTGTAGCGTATCTGCACCCAGGCGCTGACGGGCCTCCTCTTGCATAGCCTCAGCAAAGAGCTGATGGTAGCGATACCAGGCTTGCGGACCCTCCAGCCGCTCAAGAAAGAGATTGGCCTGCACCAACGTTTCCAGAATATCCTCACTTTCCTCAAGGCCCGTCAGGAACTCACAAAGAGGAGCTGTCAAGCGAAGCAAGATACTGGTTTGTAGGAGAAAACGCTGGACGATCTCAGATTGCGCAGAGAGCACTTCAGCCACGAAGTAATCGATCCAGACGCGTTCGCCTCCACTTAAGGTCGCCAGATAGTATTCAATAGCGGCGGGATTTTTTCGCTCCTGCAGAGCCAGCGAGATCAAGCGTAGTCCAGTTGGCCAACCTTCCAGCCGGTTTGCAAGTCGCGCACTATGTTCCGGTTGAAGCACAGCCGTGGGCTGCAGGAAGGTGGCCGTCTCTGCTGCCGAAAAGCGCAAATCATCGGCTCGGATCTCGCATACTTCGCCGTTTCCACGCAGGCGGGCCAGTGGAAGCGGCGGTTCAAGTCGCGTCAATAGTACAAGATGTAGCGTTATGGGGAGATACTCAAGAAAAAAGGCTAAGGTTTCATGCACTCCCGGCTCGTCAATCGTATGATAATCGTCAAGGACAAGCAGGGCACCCTCGTTCAGGTTCGCAAGTTCGTTGAGCAAAGGTATGAGCGCCTCCTCCTTTAGGGAAGGGGGCTCGAAGGGCGGTAACCACGCTCTTGCCAAGGAGGCGGAAGACAGCAGCTTAGTCTTGATACCAAAGCTCTGGCAGGCCGTGATGACATAGTTCCAGAAGCGTATGGGATCATTATCATTGCTATCTAGAGAGATCCAGGCAACACGGGTAATTACAGTTCGCGCGGCAAGCCATTGTCTCACCAGGGTAGTCTTACCAAAGCCGGCAGGAGCCGTAATGAGGGTCAACTTGCCCATTCTGCCAGCATCGAGCCTGGCAAGCAAGCGCTCACGAAGAACTAAAGATGCGGCCAGGCGCGGCAAGTGCAGCTTGGGAGCAAGCAATATTTGCTGCTCTGCTTCCATAGCATCAGCTACATTCTGCTGCGGGCTCGTATCACTCTGCGCAACTGCCACCTTGGGAACTGGCTCACAAGATACATTTGTGCCCTGCTGAGCCAGGCTGGCCGCAACTTGTTCCAGGCGGGCCACGCTCAGTTCAGCACTACGTCCGACATAGCGCTTCTCGACACGGTTGCCCTGGCGCCGATAGGCGTACCAGTAACTCTTTCCGCTTTTCTCACGCCCTTCTCTCAGCACAGAGAGGTGGCCATTTTTCCCCTCAAAGGCAAACGAGGAATGATCTGCTAACCAGGCAAGCCATAGCTCCTCATTCTGTATAAGCAAGGGCTCTAAGATATTTTTCCCCTCGATAAGCTCGTAACGCGACAGTTCGGCAGACCAGGTGAGCGTATATTTGGCAAATCTCGGCATTAGCTCGTCTTGATAAGCTCCTTTGTTCCCCAGGCACGATCTTTATAGGTAACAAATCAGCAGTTAAGTTATCTCCTGCCCCAACCAGGGCTAACCGCCTTGCCCACACTAGCTGAAAGCCAGGCTAAATAACTTCTATTTCAAAAAACCAGAAAAGCTAGCCCAGCAGTGAGCGCTGATAGTAGGCCATCTGAGTAGGGGCCTCCGAGACCCCCACCATGATTGTATGCAGACGCGAGATATCATACTCCCGGGAGAGAATTGTAGATAGCTCATGACAAATATACTCGGCTAAACGCTCGGCTGAAGAATTATCGATAGGCAACTCAACAACATCTGCGCGCGGGAAAATATAGCGCTTATCGCGGAAACGGATCTCCCATTCCCTGGATGTGGGGATCAACTCCAGGTGAGTATTATGCAAGGGCAACAAGAAACGATGGTTAAGCGTGCGACAAATATCCTTAGTAATTCGCTTCAGGACCGTAAAATCAAAAACCAGCTTATCTTCGCCAAGTTCGCCCTCAATCTCAACCATGACACAATAATTATGGCCATGCAATCGTTCGCATTTCCCGCCATAAGTAATAAAGTGGGCAGCATTAAAATCAAGGTAGCCGCCCTCTATCTTCACTTTTCGTAAAACTTGCTTGCTCGACATACCGAAACCTCTATCTCAAGTTATTGACACAACATTCACGCCAGCCTGGGCAATTCCTGGCATAAAGCCCTCTTCCATCTCTACTCCAAAGCGGTTTTAGAAGGATTACAGGGAAAATAGTTAAAGCTTCTCAGCTATGGCAACCATGCCACGCTCTACGCCTGGCTTCCACTGGTTGCCAGCGCTTCACATATGTGAAAGGGATGGCAAGGCCACCCCGATAGAAATTTGCGGCAAAGAGCGATCTATAACGCAATAAAACAGGGCAATTATAGAGTTATATACGCCTACATATTCGCTGCGACAGCACAGCCGCTACTGGCGATAGCAGGCTGTGAGCACTCCCGCACTCATGATACTTCAGTTCGCCTTATTCCACCGCAACACGCTCATACTATACAATACCTTAAGCTATGTTGCAAAAATATATTGTCAGGCGTCCAACAATAAATGAGCATGAACGGCTCTCTTTTGAGAAAACTGGCAAGCTTAGCAAAGAGCTATGCCCTGGTTTTCGCCATAACTCATAAGATCAGTGTGGAAAAGCAGCGCAAGACAGAGAGGCATGCTAAGGCCTGCGTTTTCATAGAAGGATATAGAACATGAACCGTATAGATCGTTTGACCGCTATTCTCTTGTCCTTACAGGGAGGGAAACATTCAGCCCGCGAGATCGCCCAGCGGTTTGAGGTCTCCAGGCGCACAATCGTGCGCGATATCCAGGCTCTTAGCGAAATGGGTATCCCGATTATTGCTGAGAGCGGAAGCGGTGGGGGCTATAGCTTACCCGCAGACTATTCTCTACCCCCTCTTGCCTTAAACTTGCATGAAGCACTTTTATTACGCCTGGCGCTTTCCAGTCTTTCCCAGTTGAGTGAGCTGCCCTTCAAGCAGGCCCGCGAATCGTTGCTAGACAAAGTTCAAGCGCTTCTCCCAAAGCGCGAACATGATAATCTCGACCAGCTGGCCCAGGCGCTCTCGCTCGACCTCCCCAAGCGACCTTATCCCACACCCTTTCTCGACCAGCTGCTGGAAAGCGTACGCAACCAGCAATGGATTGAGGTAACCTACCGTTCGGAAAATGGAGTTTCAGAGCAAACGCTTCTCCCAATGCATCTGAGCAGCAGCGCAGGTTTGTGGTATTGCGAGGCCTATTCCTCTGAACGGCAAGCTATGCGTATCTATCGCGTGGATCGTTTCCTTAGCGTGAGGGAAGCTACAGCGCCACAGCTTCTGGAACCGCCTGTTGACTCGATTCCACGCGAGCATCCTTCCCATCCAGAAATTCGCATCAAGCTAACGGCGCGCGGCGTGCTGCGCCTGGAACATCAACCTTATGTGGCGCATCTTATTCAGCGTACAGAGAACGGAGAAGGCTGGCTCTGTATGCGCTGGCGGCCAGAGGAATACGATTGGATCGTACGCACATTGCTCCAGCTCGGAACTGAGGCCAGAGTGCTTGCCCCAGAAGACTTGCGTCTACGTGTCCAGCAGGCAATTAAAGACCTGGCCGAACACTACCAAATGTAACATAGAATTGTCTCCATACATTTGTTTTCCTCCCCGGGCAGATAGCGCTTGTGGGCTGTCTCGGACTCCTGTGAAGCTGGACCACAGGAGCCCGGTTCCATCTCCTCGCCCGAGAGCTTTCTGGAGCCCATACTAAATACTGCCGGGCACTTCCAGATCGGGTATTTGTGGTATAACTGCCTTCTCCTCTTCCTGCTTCAAAGGGCTTTCAGTTTTCTCATGCCACCTGGCATCTGGATCGGGCACAGGAACCGAGGCGAGCAGCATTTGCGTATAGGGATGCGATGGCTGCACAAGCACAGTATCTACAGACCCACGCTCAACAATCTGCCCTCGCGAGATCACCATAATCTCTCCTCCCACATAATAGGCTGTAGAGAGATCATGCGTAATAAACAGCGTGGTCATACCGTATTTCTGTTTGAAATCGAGCAGAATATTGAGAAAGAGCACGCGCACCGCTGCATCAAGCATCGATACTGGCTCATCGGCAATAATAAATTTCGGCTGCAACAAATGGACGCGGGCCAGCATAACGCGCTGACGTTGCCCTCCGCTCAGTTGATGGGGGTAGCGTTTAAGCACATCCTCAGGCCGCAAATCTACAGCCTGCAAAGCCTCCTCAATCAGAGCCAGGCCTTTTTGCTTCGAGGAAGCAAGCTTAAACTTATTGATGGCGGTCCAGAAGACGCGATCAACCCGGTAGAACGGATTGAAAATCCCGTAGGGGTCCTGGAAGACTGGTTGCACTTCTCGTCGATAAATATCATACTCTTTGCTGGATAACTTATAGATATCCTTACCATTGTAAGTAACGCTTCCGCTCGTCGGCTTCTGAAGGCCTAGAATAATGCGCGCAATTGTGCTCTTCCCACTGCCGCTTTGTCCAACAAGGCTCACAATCTGTGGCGGATCGGCATCAAGGCTAAACGAGACGTTATCAACAGCTTTAAATTCAGAGCCAGTACTGCGCATAGCCGCACCACGAAACGTTTGCGTTATATTATCAAGTTCTATGCCTTGCATACTAGTCATCGTGATGTTCCCTCCGCTTCTGGATGTGAGTAAAGATGGCAGGCCACAAGCGGTTGTAATTCTACTTTCGAGCCCGCTTCATTAGCTACAGGAAGAAATGCGGGCGTCTCCTGACTGCATATTGGCATCGCCTGTGGGCAACGCGGATGGAAACGGCATCCAGTTGGCCAGTTACGAGGACTGGGAGTATTGCCGCCGATGCCTCCCAGGCGTATTCTTTCTCCTCCAATACGTGGGATCGAGCCAATCAAACCGCGCGTATAGGGATGCTTTGGCGCTTTGAATATTTGGCGCACATCCCCAACTTCAACTACGCCCCCTGCGTACATCACTGCCACGCGATCAGCCAGTTCCGCATGCACAGCCATATCATGCGTGACAATAATTACCGTCATTCCCATCTTATCGCGCAAACCGGCCAACATCTGAATGATGACCCGCTGTACATGGACATCCAATGCTGTCGTTGGTTCATCAGCTACCAGCAAATCAGGTTCAAGCGCGATAGCCATCGCCAGCGTTACGCGCTGCTTCATGCCACCTGAAAGCTCATGCGGGTACATATTCGCCACATATGCCTCAAGCCCAACTTGCTTGAGCAAATCAGGCACCATGGCCAGAGCATCCCGCTTGCTCATCTCACTATGTTCGAGCATCACATCAGAGAACTGATCTTTCACACGCAGAACCGGATTGAGAGCGCTCATCGAGCCTTGTGGAAGGTAGGCCAGATTGCGCCAGCGGAATGCACGCAGGTCCGGACCATCAACCTCAAGCAAATTGATAGGTTGCTGATTCAATGGGTAAAAAAGAATGCGGCCAGCGGCAACATAGGCCGGCGGCTTCGTCAGGCGTAGTAAAGCAGTTGTCAGCGTGCTCTTACCACAACCAGACTCACCGGCAATACCCAGAATCTCGCCGCGCTTGATTTGAAGATTAACGCCATCCACAGCCTGGGCAACGCCACTGATCGTATTGTAGTAGACTTTCAAGTCCTCAATATCCAACAGCGGGGAGCCAACCGCAGTTTTCTTCTCCACAGTCTTTAACGCATTTTTTGCCATTTTTATGAGCCTCCGTCCTAAGCGCCTGCCATCTTGCGCAATCTTGGATTATAGACCTCCTCAAGCCCAATATTGATGAGGTTTACCGCCAAAAATAGCAAAGTCAGCACAACTACAGGTGCAACAAAAAGCGGCCAGCAGCCTAGCGTCAAAGCGCCCCAGGACTGGGCCCAGTTTAGCATGAGTCCGAGATCAAGGGTGCCACTTGGTCCAAGGCCGATGACTTCCAGGCCGACCAGGGCAAAGATCGAGCCAAGCGCAGCCGAGGCAAAGCCGACGCCAATAAAGGGAAGCAGGTTTGGCAACAGCTCCATAAAGATGATCTCGAAGTCGTTAAGCTTCGTCACTTTGGCCAGCTCGACATAGGGACGATTGCGCAGACTGAGCACCTGCGAACGAATCGTGCGGGCGGCAAACGGCCAGCTAAAGATAGCTAGCATTAAGGCGATGAAGAACAGGCTCACTTTCGTCGTATAGGCGGAGAGAGTAATCAGCAATGGGAAACTTGGCACAACGAGAATAATGTCGGTAAAGCCAGAGAGAAAACTATCTAACTTTCCACCTTTATAGCCCGCGACAAAGGCAACTACAACCCCAATTATGGTTGAGAGCAGACCAGCAATCGTGCCGACCTCAAGCGAAGCCACGGTCGCGGTTACGGTCATCGCCAGGATATCACGCCCATAGCGATCGGTTCCAAGCAAGTGTTGGGCATTTGGCAATTCCCAGGCCTCGCTAGCCGAGACCGCCAGGGGATCTGAACCATGACCAATAGCCGAATTTATCAGCGGATGAAAGAGCGCTACCAGGATAAAAAAGGCAAGAATCACAATCCCGATCTGAACTTTGTGACTGGCACTCCAGAAACCCCGGATGGCCTGTATAAATCTACGCAATGGCCTCCTCCTTAATCAGGCATACTTCACGCGTGGGTCAAGTGCTGGCAAGAGCAAATCAATGATCAAGTTGGCAGTCAACACGCCAAAAATAGCCAGCGCAACGATACCCTGAATCGTGTTGTAATCAAGCTGCTGCACAGCAGTGACGAACAGATTACCAATGCCAGGATAGACAAAGAGCTGCTCAACCAGCACGTTGCCGTTGAAGATGGTTCCCAACGTAATACCCAGACCGGTGATCTGCGGCAGATAGCAGTTACGCAAGGCATAACGCATCAAGATCTGGCGCGGCTTGAGCCCCTTTGCTTCCGCGAAGGTCAGATAATCCTCGCCAAGAATCGTCACAAGCAGCATACGCGTCGAGAGCATCCAGCCGCACATACCAATAACTACAATCGAGAACGCTGGCAAAAGCCCATGTTCGACCACGCTTTCGATAAAATCCCAGCTGATAGCAGGATCGATACCAGGATCGTAGGCGGCAGTAGAAGGGAACAAGTTCATCTGGTAGGCCAGGAAAAAGACGAGGATCAAAGCCACAAAGTAGTAGGGAATATGTGAGAGTCCAATCGTGATATTAGTGACCCAATCAGCTACCTTCTTATCGCGCTTCCAGCCAAGCAAGGCGCCGAAGATAATGCCCAGTACCCAGGCGATAATCGTCGCCAGTCCCAATAGGCCAATCGTCCAGGGCAAAGCGCGCATGATCAAGACCTGCGAAGGAGTTGGAAAGCTCAACAGAGAGGGGCCGAGATCATGCTGAATAAAGACCTGGTACATATAATGTGTATATTGCTGAAAGAGATTACCATCCAGGCCAAAAATCCTATTATAATATTTGACCATATCCACGCTGGCCTGAGCGTTATAGACCTGTTTGGCTTGCAGGCTCTGGATGTAGCCGGCAATAGGATTGCCAGGGATCAGCCTGAAGAAGAAGAACGTCACCGTAAAGGCGGCCCAGAGCGTAAAGAGATAGGCGATAAAGCGCCGGATAGCATAGGCAATTAGCGGATGAGCAGTTCGCCAGCTACGATAGGCCGACAAAACTTGCCGTCCGCTCAGCCCGAGCCGGTCAGGTTTGCTAGTAATCATGCTCTGCTCCATAAATTCTAGAATCCAACTGGATTGGAGGAAACAGCCGTAGGCTTCACATTGCAGGCAGGCTGCCAATCCGCCAGGGCTATTTCCCGAAAAGGCCTCTTTTCTCGCGCCCGGTCAGACCACGCTTGTAGGACTGACCGAGCGCAGAAGGCAGAAAGCCAGGCAATAAACTGGCAAGCTGGCTCAGGATTTAGCGGCAGGCTTGAGGTTTCCTATCACAAAGAGGAATTGTCCCCACCAGTTCAAGGGTACCTGATTCAGATTGTCATCAAGGGGCCAACCGCTCCAGTAAGAAGTATTGACAATTGAGGGATAGACAGTCTGGCAAATCGGAATATAGGGCAGATTCTTGTAGAAGGCTTCGAGAGCCTGATCGTAGAGCCCCTTATTCTTGGGATCGCTGGGATCGCTGCCATCGAGCTTGCGGGCAAGCTCATCAAGATCTTTGTACTGCGCACGGGTCAAATTGCCGCCCGCAGTCGCGTCCTGGCCTATCGGCTTGGTCTTTGCAGTCTCAAAATAGGTGTACAACTGACCGGGATCAAAGACGTTGCCGCAGATGTAATAGCCTGTAATATCAAAGTTACCCTGGTTGAATCTATCCTGCCAGGTAGCGCCTTCATAGTATCTGACCGTAGCATCTATCCCCACTTTGTTCAGCTCATCGGCAAGATTCTGCGCGAAGATATATTCCGGATCACCAACTTTAGAGGAGGTTGATACCTCATAGTGAAGAGGCTTCCCCTGATAGCTGCGCTTGCCATTGCTGCCAAGCGTAGCGCCCATCTCATCCAGCAAGGCCGCAGCCTTCTTTGGATCGTAGGTAAGTTGATACTTACTGGCCAGCTCCTGATTCGACCACTTATCATTGCCCTGATAGTTTGCCCAGGGGAATTGTGCAACAGGGGTGGGAACAGGCCAGATTTTTTCGCCATCCTGTTTGCGATCCACTAAATAAGAGATGGCCCAGTGCATGCGCGGATCGGCAAGTAGTCCTTTCGATGGATCACAGTTGATGGCGAAAGCACGCGGACAGGGATCAACAAATTTGGTAATAATGCTGATGTTCGCATAGCCAGTATTTTTGATAGCTGAGGCCTGCTTGTAATCAATATTTGTAGTAATATCAAACTGGGCCTGCTTGAATTGCCCCACTTCCGCGTCTTGTGATTTTGGCGAACTTCTATACACCACATACTCTGGCTTAGGATCGAGCTCGTCCTTGTTCCAATAGTTGGGGTCCTTCTTCCACACATACATAAACTGTGCCGGGATCGTGCGATCAAGCTTATAGGGACCACTCATCACAGGAGGGTTATTCTGGAAGCTCATAGGGTCCTTTTTGCTCCAGATATGCTCCGGCATGATGCGCAGCCTGGCCGAAACAATGCCACAAATGAAGAAATAATGGAAGCGCGGATCGGGCTCATTCAAGTTGATTACGACAGTCTGGGCGTCGGGCGTAGTAACATCTTTGACAAAACGCTGGAAATCAGCTCCACCTGCCAGAGCAGCATTACTCTTCAGCATATCAATGCTAAACTTGACATCCTTAGAGGTTAGAGGCTGGCCATCGTTCCAATGGGCCTTGGGATTGAGGGTCAAGGTCAAAGAGGTATAATTCGCGTTATATTTCCACTCTTTACCCAGCCAGGGCTTGGTCTCGCCGGTAACAAGGTTGTAGTAAAATAGATACTCCTGGCTGACCTGATCGAAGCCAGCATTGGTCTGCCAGCCATTAGGAATAAAGGGATTAAAGCTATCAAATACTGTAAAATCCGTCTGATCTACCACAAGAGTTTGCTCGCGTGGTGTCGGAACTATGCTCTGAGCCTTCTGATTTTGGGATTGACCGCCTCCACAGGCAGCCAGCCAGTCGCCAGCGACAATACTGCCTCCCGTTATCAGCACCATCTGTAGCGCCTGTCGCCGAGTTATGGATGTTTCCCCTTTGTTGTCAGGTCGAATAACCATAATAAATACTCCTTTCAATGCCAGACATACTACAAGCCCGCGATGGCCTGGCCTGGCTATTTCCAGATCTTTGTGAGCGCAGATTATCTGTTCCGTGCTGCAGAAGCACTGCGCCTGTAGCTCCGCCCACCCTGGTAGTCCTGATCCTGGAACGAGAGCGGCGGTCTACCAGCGGGTTCTCTATGCCTGGGCCCATCCCCTGAATTCAGGGTAGTAAAAATTAGCGCTTGGGCCAAGAGATATTCATCCATATGCAAGGGACCAGCCAATTTACAAGCAGCGAAAATAAAGCGGGTCAGCAATACATATATTGATAGGCCGTGTGGGCAGACGACCTATTTATTGCTTAGTACTCCAGGTTTAGCAGGTATAGGAATCAGGCAAATTAATTGCAAACCTGGAAGATCTACGAGGAATAATGCGCCTTGCGCAGCTCAGGAAACCACCCGCTGAGCAAAGCTATAACCCAGATTTAGCAAACACGCGCAATTATCTCCTTTGAAAGTTATCAAGCCTCCACTGCTTCGTGCCACCTTATTTCGATAGAAAGCGTGCGTCGTTTTCAGCTAAAGGAATAGAAGATATAATGAAGAAGGGTTCCCATTCACTGCCATACATCAACATCTTCTCTCTCCAGGAGCCACGCCTGTGTCAACTCCCGATGGTGCCAGAAAAGATTTCCCCACTAATTTTGTATGCATAACAGCAAAGACTTTATACATACAATTATCTTAATATGACCAGATAAATTTGTCAATACATTTCCCTTATATGACGCATCAGCGATAGATGCAGTTGAAAGCTTAAGCCGCTGAACAAGCATTCTTATGCTCTGTAGAGGAGCTCAAAGATCGCTAAAATTTGTACAGGTTAATGTTCCAAAAACCCTTGACTTTTTGAGAACAGGCCGCTACTATTGAAAAGTACAAAGGCAAATTTGTCTAAATTTTTGAGAAGTTTGCCGAGTGATCTTGTAAGGAAGCGCATGGTGCAAAAATCAGAAAAAGGTTCCCGTACAAAAGCTCTTTACACGCAAATCCTTGATGAGTTTCGGGAACGTATCATCTCAGGAGAATTCGCAGCTGGAGATCGCCTTCCTACAGAGTTAGAAATTGCCAAGAGGTATCATAGTAGCCGGGGCACAGTCCGCCAGGCTCTCAGCGCGCTGGTAAATGAAGGCTTTCTAGAACGAATCCAGGGTAGTGGCACGTTTGTACGGCAACACGCTACAAGCCCGGCTCAAGAGCAGAAGGATCAAGCTTCTCAGCAGGCGCCAAAGAGCATTGGCCTGATCTTAAGCCGGGCGGGAGATGAGCTGAACATTGATATCCTGCTGGGAGTTGAGCAGGCGGCTAAATCGCGCGGCTACCAGCTAAGCTTTGCTTATGCAGAAGAAGACGCCAGGGAACTAGCCCAGGATATTGAGCGCCTGCGGGCCAGTACGGAAGGACTAGTCATTTTTCCGCTGAGCGATGTCGACCGCGATGAGTCTCTTGCTCAGCTGAAGGCCGAACGGGTACCATTTGTTCTGGTCGATCGTTACATCGCAGGTCTGGATTGCGATTATGTCACGTCAGACAATCTGGGTGGAGGCTATCGAGCCACCGAGCACTTACTGATCCTGGGCCATACACGTATCGGTTTTGTCAGCCGCAACGGCCTGCTTACCACCTCGGTGCGGGACCGTTGGGAAGGATACCGTAAAGCCTTAAACGATTATGGACGTGCATATGACGAATCGCTTATCTATATCGCCGCCACCAGGAAATATGGCAGCTACGACGATATAGTCACAAGCAGTAATCGCCCTGATGCTATTTTTGCTGTCAACGACGATATCGCCTTAGCCCTTATGCAGGCGGCTCAGCGGCACAATATAAGTGTTCCCGAGGACCTTGCTCTTGTTGGTTTTGATGACGTGAGCTATGCAGCGCTGGTCAGTACGCCCTTAACTACCGTTGCGCAACAGCGGGTGGAAATGGGATTACACGCGGGCACGCTGCTCATTAATCACATCGAGGGCCAGACAATCGGAACGCGGCATATCGAATTGCCAGCAAATTTGATTATCCGCCAATCATGTGGGGCTCGCCGGCGCGTCTCCAGTTTAGTCGCAAATGAAGAGACAACGCGTCAGTAAACTTGAGCCCGGTAAGCGTAAATTTTCCATTATTGGTGCTTACTCTTATTTGTCCTGTGTCATATGCCAATCCCGGCAAAATAGCGCCCACCATTTTGTACATTTTAAGCCGCAAGATTGCTCTTTGAGCAGACTTTTAAAATACTATTTGTCTATACATTTAGCATGAGCTATTTCCCATCTATGCAACCGGTCCTTATCTCTACTATCCTTGGTCAGCTATTGCTGGTTGATTCTGGTATTATGCTGAAAGCGCAAAGTACAGGATCTGGCGAAGCTGATCCGGCCTGTTGGTTCTCTAGAAAGCGTGGGTGGCAGCTTGCCATATCATTATTTAAAAACACAACACCACCTCAGCAGGGTTCTCGAAACTATCGAGCGATCCATTTATATGCCTCTGACGGCTCTACAAGTTGAAGCCTGGATTACGCCCGAGCCTGTGCCATTCGCAGAACGCCTATCAGGTGCCCATAAGGAGCTCTCCATTGGTCAGAGCTGGGGCAAGCTCTGGGATTGCGCCTGGTTCCACTTCACAGGAACTGTCCCAGAACAAGCGGGTGGAAAAGCTATTGTGCTCCTGATAGATTTGAGCGGTGAAGCCTGTGTTGTTGACCAGGTTGGCAATCCTGTTCTCGGCCTGACCACAGTCAGCTCTACTTTTGATAAGAGTCTGGGGCGGCCAGGCAAACGGGTAGTTCCTTTGACGGAGCAGGCTCATGGCAGCGAAGTTATCGATTTGTGGGCCGATGCAGGCTGTAACGATCTCTTTGGGGTATACCAGGATAGCGGCTCCCTGAAAGAAGCACACATTGCTCTGTACAGCACCGAGATGTACCAGCTTTACTATGACTTCGCAGTTCTCTATGAGCTGATGCAGGAACTTCCAGAAGATACGGCACGCCGGCATCGTATCCTGGCCGCCCTTCATAAAGCCTCGCTTGAGCTGGTAGAGTATAGCAGTGAAGAGGCTCAGCGTGCACGCACTATCCTGGCTCCCGAACTTGCCAAAACAGGCGGTACGCCGTCCCTCAAGGTCAGCGCGATTGGCCATGCGCATATAGACCTGGCATGGCTCTGGCCCCTGCGCGAAACTATTCGCAAAGGCGCCCGCAGCTTTGCCACTACCCTGGCCTTGATGGAGCGCTATCAAGACTATATTTTTGGCGCCAGCCAGCCGCAGCTCTATCAATGGATGAAGACCTATTATCCAGCGCTTTACAAAAGGATTCAGGCCAGGGTCGCCGAGGGGCGCTGGGAAATTCAGGGCGCCATGTGGATCGAGCCAGATACCAATGTTCCCAGCGGCGAAGCTCTTGTACGACAGCTTATCTATGGCAAGCGCTTCTTCCGCGAAGAGTTTGGCAAAGATCCCCGCATGCTCTGGCTCCCTGATGTCTTCGGCTATACAGCGGCCCTGCCCCAGATCTTGAAAAAAGCCGGCGTTGACTATTTCCTTACCATCAAGCTTTCCTGGAACACTTTTAACGTCTTCCCGCACCATACATTTCTCTGGCAGGGCATCGACGGAACGCAGGTGCTTGCCCACATGCCTCCCGAGGGCACTTACAACAGTTCAGCGGCTCCGCGCGCAATTAGGGCCACAGAAAAAAACTTTGCCGATAAGGTGGTCTCTGAAGAGTGCGTATTACTTTATGGCATCGGTGATGGCGGCGGCGGCCCCGGTCGTGAACATCTTGAATACCTGGCGCGCGAACGCAACCTTGAGGGCCTGGCTCCTGTGAAGCAGGAACCCATCGAAAACTTTTTTCAGCGGATTGCCGAAAAAACTGATGAGTACAAAACCTGGGTTGGCGAGCTCTATCTAGAGAAACATCAGGGCACCTATACAACCCAGGCCAGAAGCAAGCGCTTCAATCGCAAACTTGAACTTGCCTTGCGCGAGCTTGAATTCTTCTCTTTCCTGGCCCTGATTACGGCCGGGCAGCCCTATCCTTCCCAGCAGCTGGACGCGATCTGGCAAGAAGTCTTGCTCTATCAATTCCACGATATACTACCAGGCTCATCAATCAAGCGCGTCTACGATGAATCGCTAGCGCGCTATCAAGAGCTCTCCAACCAGGTCAAGCAGCTCACGAAAAAGGCTCAGGCGACCTTGATTCGCCAGCCGCAAGCAAATAGACAAACCTATACCATCTTTAATTCGCTCTCCTGGGTCCGCAGCGAATGGTTACAGGTACAGGGACAATGGCGCTATGTAACAGTACCATCATTGGGCTATAGCAGCCTTGAGATCACAGAGCAGCTTGCTAACGACGCGCCGACGCAGCTTGTAGCCTCAGCGCAGATCCTTGAAAACGACCTCCTTCAGCTTCGCTTCGCACCCGATGGAGCGATACAAGCCATCTTTGATAAGGAACATCAGCGCGATGTCCTGGCGCCTCAGCAACTGGCTAACAGGCTGAGTCTCTACCATGACAACGGGGATGCCTGGGATTTTCCTATGGACTACGATGAACGCCCGGCACTTTCCTTTGCCCTTGAAAGCTCCCACGCCTTCCTTACTGGCCCTCAAGCTATCATGGAACAGCACTATAGCTTCGGGCAATCAACGCTGCGACAACAGGTGATACTCACAAAAGGGAGTCGGCGCATCGACTTCGTGACCACAGTTGATTGGCGCGAAAGTCACAAGATGCTGCGTACCAGCTTCCCGCTTAACGTCAGCGCGACAGAGGCAACCTGCGATATTCAGTTTGGCACTATTAAGCGGCCTACTCATCACAACACAAGCATAGACATGGCCAGGTATGAGGTCTGTGCCCACAAGTGGGTCGATCTCTCACAGGCTGATTACGGCGTAGCCCTGCTCAACGATTGCAAGTACGGCCACAAAATCTCACAAAATGTGCTGGATCTCAATCTCTTAAGAAGTCCACACTACCCTGATCCTCAAGCCGACCTAGCCCAACATGAGTTTACCTACGCGCTCTTTCCTCACGCTGGTGACCACGTAGCCGGCCAGGTTATGCGTGCAGGCTACGAGCTTAACGTTCCCCTTGATGTCATCCCTGGAGAGCTGGAAGGTAGCGCTTCTCTACCCGAGGCTTCATTAGTACAGATCTCAGCAGAGAATGTCATCCTTGAGGGCGTTAAGAAAGCCGAGCAAAATGATGATCTTATTTTACGCCTCTATGAATCAGCAGGAGCAACCACCCGCACCGAGCTTATAGCCGGCATAGGGATAGCCGAGATCTGGAAAACAAACCTGTTGGAGGAGAAGGAAGCGCGCCTAGAGCATACGGGCCGGAAGGTAGAAGTAGTGCTTGGACCTTTTGAGATCCTTACTTTGCGCCTTCAACCCGCTAGATAAGCCACCTGCCCACAGCTAGAGAAGAAGGACCAATAGTCCTTTTTTCTCTGGCTCCGTGAGCACTTAAGCTCATCCCCAGCTACTTAACTGGACATAGATCCGCAACGGCTGCTATACTATAGCTTTGTTAAAGCGCTTTCGGCACAATTTCACAGATAGAGAGCCAGGGCCCTACCAATACTCGAACATATGGTGGGACAGGTATCCGGCAAGAAAGGCATAAGAAGTAATGACAGTAGCAGAAACATTTGAAAATCTGCAGCGTGATTTTAACCCTGCAGCAGTGGGGGATCTAAACAAAACCATCCAGGTAAATATCAGTGGTGAAGAGGCCGGGAAATGGGCGGTTAAAATCGCAGACCAGAAGTGTGAGATTATCCCCGGCGGAGTGGAAAAACCTGATATGACCATCTCGATCAGCGATAAGGACTGGATCGCCCTGATAGAGCGCAAACTCGAACCAGTCAATGCTTTTATGACCGGCAAGATTAAGGTAAGTGGCGAGATGGGACTTGCTATGCGCCTTAACAATCTCATTCCCAAAAACTAGCTCACGCCCTCTATCCTTGTAGATATCGAGAAATAGACGACCATTCAAGCAATTTTATATGGTCGTCTGTTTCTTTGTGCCCAGGCCCAGTAGGCTAACCTCAGCCTTGCACAGCATCGCGCCCCTATGGTATACTCATGATGACAAGTTTTATCTTTGCCAGGCACTTCTTAGCACACGGAGAACCGTAGAAAGGCGTCCGAAATGGTCCTGAGGAGCGACGAGCTACATCATAATCTGCAGCACCTTAACGGTATGCTCACTACCCATGAAGCGGCAAAACAACTCGATCTTAGTTATTGGCACTTTATGCATTTAGTGGAAGCCGGTCGTATACCGGGAATGCGCGTTGTGGACCGCTGGCTCTTCTTACCATCTGATCTAGATGATTATAGGCGAAGTAAATATGGCCAGTTGGAAGATATGGCAAGAGCAGCATTAGCCCATCCAGCAGTCGGCCTGACAGAGAAACAAGAAACCATCTGCCGCTTTCTATTGAATAATGAACGACCCTCCCAAATCGCCCGCAAACTCCAACAATCCCGCCAAGCAGTCCACTCCCAGATCTCCCTCATTCGTGAAAAAGTCTCCCGCTTCCAAGCAGCCCCCACAGTTTCTCCCCGCCGTACAGCCCGCAACAAGAGCGACCCCATTAGCATTTCTCCTCAGGGCAGGGCCTGAGCCATCGACCTCCAAAACTTTTAAATGTACGTTTGCTTCGCACTTTGCCACGCGGCAGAATGCGTTAAGCATGTTTTTCCTTTTGATATGGCTATAAGAAAATGATAAGGATCAAATAATCTTTACCACAATGAGTACTTTTTTGCCAAAAATCGGCGGTTTTCCTGGATATGAGGACAAGTCTTGGTATGCTGTTAACCAGGATGATGAGATTTGTTCCATCAGTTAGTTTAGCATTCCATCTTGTTTCAGAATATCTTGCCCCACGTAGCTATGACTAGCCGATGAAGACTCCCTTTCTCATCAAATATTATGACGATAAGGAGCTTTCTCATGGCAGAGAAGCCGCTGTGTGCTTGCGTTTCTCAAGATGCACATGTACCTATGATTGGGACCGCCCCGAATGTCGATTTGTGGCTCCTACTGGAATACACAGGACCGTGGAATGCTGATGCCCCCGAAAAGAGCGCCTTGTCTTCTCGGGCAAAAGAATGGCTCGAAAAGGCCCAACAATTCTATCCTAGAACACGTCTGCAATTTATCAGGCATCACACCAGGCCAATCGAATCCATCACATTCTACATCGCACTGTCCCAGGAAAGCAGGCAGGCGCTTTATGCGTTCCGGCTCAGCGACTACGACGAATTGCTAGATATAGATCTATTTTCTCTCATGAGTGGCCATACCTATTATGATAAATATCTCAGCCAGGAAACACTTTTTCTGGTATGTACGCACGGAAAGCATGACCGATGCTGCGCCAAATTTGGCCTACCCATTTATGGAGAATTGCGCAACTTTGTCGGTGAGTGCACCTGGCAAACCTCTCATCTAGGTGGCGATCAATTTGCGGCAACCGTTCTCTGTCTTCCCGCCGGCGTCTATTACGGCCGCGTGACACAGACGGATATTGAGCCAATCGTGCAATATTCTCGGCAGCAACAGATATATATCGAGAAATATCGCGGTCGCACCTGTTACACTCCAGCAGTTCAGGTTGCAGACTACTTCCTTCGTCGTTGCCTGGCAATGCAAGCCATCCAGATACCCACAATCAGGGCCAGCAGCTCACCTATACAGCTAGCCCAGCCACGCAGCAAGCTCACCTTTCTAGAGGAACCTGCCATACGCAATCTTGACATATTCAGGCTTTTGGCGGCAGAGGATAAGACAACGGGATGCTGGGAC
Source organism: Ktedonosporobacter rubrisoli (assembly GCF_004208415.1). Lineage (GTDB taxonomy): Bacteria > Chloroflexota > Ktedonobacteria > Ktedonobacterales > Ktedonobacteraceae > Ktedonosporobacter > Ktedonosporobacter rubrisoli. Next base: position 4,418,860 of record NZ_CP035758.1, read on the forward strand.
GTTTGCTTTGAATCACAGCATGATCAGAACATTCATCAACTCAGGATCAGCGAGCAGCTTCACGAAGTTACGAGCTACTCCATATGCAAAGGAGAGCAAACTAGCTGCATCAAGTCCTATCATCTCAAAAAATATCATGCCTTAGAAGCCATAGCGTTAGGCGCCAGCTAAGCTCACAGACATTTTCAGCAAGCAGGCATGTCTTCCCCAAAGGGCGTATTGGGCCTGGCATGACTGGAGGATATGCCAGCTATTCACAGCAAAGTTGGAGAGTGGCAATCAGATACCATCTGTTTCCTGAATTACTTGTATTACCAGTAGTATGGTAAGGAGATAAAATGACGATCCATCAACTTCCTACACAGAACCTCGTCGGTCAGCTTGTGGGAAATTATTACATAGAGCATCTATTAAGTTCGGGGCAAAGCAATGCCGTATATCTGGCCAGGCAGGCCGATGCAGACACGCTTGCAGCCATTATCATGTATTTTTTGCCCGATACATTTTCAGTACAAGCGCGAAGCCGCTTTATGCGCCGATTCGCCCAGATAGCATCGGCCCTGAAAATGCTCAGGCACCCGAACCTGACTCCCATTTATGATTACGGTATCCACACAGAAACGCCCTATATCATCACGCCATATGTCACGACCGGCTCTCTTGCCGATCAAATAAAGAAGAATGGACCGTGCAATGCAGTTTTAGCTCTGCAAATCCTCAAGCAGGTAGCCGCAGGCCTTGATCATGCGCACAATCAAGGGATAGTCCATCGGGCCCTTAAACCCGCCCACATTCTCCTCAATGGCGCCCAACCGGTCCAGGTTGCTGGACTCGGGCAAGCCGATATCATGGCCCTTGAGGGTATAGAAGGCAGCGATCATCCCTACGCTCATCTGCTCACGATTACTGGCGCATTTTTAGGCGCCCCTGAGTCAACTGCTCCCGAGTGCGTGCAGGGCTATCCAGCTGACGCCCGAAGCGATATATATGGGCTGGGCGTCCTGCTCTTTGAGCTCTTAAGCGGACAGCCCCCGTTCCAAGGCAATGACCCGTTTACCGTAGCTTTACAGCACGTCCACAAACCCATTCCATCTTTGTACGAATTGCGGCCCGATCTGCCCGAGGCTATCGATCAGCTCATAAACCGCACACTCGCTCGCGATCCAGCCCAGCGCTTTCAGCGGGCCAGCGACCTGGTTACTTCGCTGGCTCATATATTGGGGAGCAGCACAGAGAGATTGCCAGGCTTCAATGATACAGCCCTTCCTAGAGCCGCACATGCGGAGATCATCCAGGAAGAAAGCCTTGCCTCGCCCTCTACAGGAAAATGGCAGATCATTCCTCCTATCGTCACGGGTGGTCGCCTGCCTGCTATATCACCTTCAGTGGCTCATTCAAGCCCTACCTCACCAACAACAGGTAGAGGCCTTGATGAAGTCTCTCTCTTCGATATACGCTTTCGGGGTCACGATAACCTCCAATACACTGTACGCACATCGGTTACGAACTCGTCCCCACTCTCAATACCTGGCTTAACAGGTCAGCGAAGAGCGGAGCCAGTTCAGAAAGCCAGCCCGGCCCAGAAATTTCAAATCGAGGAAAAAAGCACAGATCCAATCCCCGCCGTACCTCTGGCGGCAGCAGAGGAAGAAAAGGATGATGATGCTGACAAGAGTTTTCTTCTGCGTATAGTGCAACCAGGTCTGACAGGCTTGATGGACGGCTCGGTCTCGACCCTGGCTCCCATCTTTGCTACTGCCATCGCCACGCACAAGCCCTTCACGACTTTTCTGGTCGGGATGGCTTCGGCGCTCGGCGCAGGCATTAGTATGGCATTCGCGGAAGCGCTCTCCGACGATGGTGAGCTCACCGGGCGCGGAAGTCCGTTCATTCGTGGCGGCATCACTGGTCTGATGACCTTCCTTAGCGGTGCAGGCCACACATTACCGTTCCTCATCACAGACATCAACCTGGCCCTGATCCTTGCCTATATTGTCGTCGGGATCGAATTGATTGCCATTGCCGCAATTCGCCACCGTTTCTTCAACACAAGCTGGTGGCTCTCCATCGTCCAGGTCGTCGGAGGAGGGATTCTGGTCTTCGCCACAGCCATACTGTTAGGAAGCGCCTGAGCCAGCCAGGGAGAAGCTTGTCCCAACGCAAGCTTCTCCTCACCCACTAATTTAGCAAAGCATTTTTTCGAGGGATTACGTGGCGCCTACAAGAACACCTGCACTGAAACATAAGTCTTGCTTCGTAGCTTCGAGAAGGCTCAACATTATAAAATAGAAATGCACAAATAATAGCGAGGTTACGAATTCAATGCTTACAAATCAACCAAACGGCGTACTGAGTCCATCCAGCCCCTATCAGCCCATAGAGGATTATGCGATAATAGGTGACCTCCATACAGTTGCGCTGGTAGGAAAGAATGGTTCTATCGATTGGTGTTGTCTCCCACGTTTCGATTCGCCAAGTGTCTTTGGGGCCTTGCTGGATGTCAATAAAGGAGGCTATTTTCGCATATCCCCTCCCGAAACTCCAGGCATGAGCCACAAGCAGATCTATTTGCCCGAAACCAACATCCTGATCACGCGCTTTCTCACTGTCGACGGCGTAGCGGAAATCACCGACTTTATGCCTATTAAGCAGGACAATAACCGGCATCATCACCAGCACCATATTGTTCGTTCTGTCTCTGTCGTACGGGGCTCACTCAACTTTGAAATGGTCTGCCGCCCGGCTTTCAACTATGCCCGCGACCAGCATGCAGTTATCCCTACCGAATATGGTGCACTTTTCCATAGCGCTGATCTTCGCCTGGGCCTGGTCTCTTCCGTCCCTATAGAGTTGGATGGCAAAGGAGGAGTCTGCGCCAACTTTACACTACGCGAGGGCCAATCAGCCCGTTTCATCCTGGAAGGTGCCAGCAATAATGAGATTACATTACATGAGCACTCACTCGCACGTTATCAGGAGGAATTCCAGAAGACGAGAAGCTTCTGGCAAAGCTGGCTGGCGCAATGCCAATATCAGGGACGCTGGCGCGAAATGGTCCAGCGCTCGGCCCTTGTCCTCAAGCTGCTGACCTATGCCCCAACAGGGGCCATAGTTGCCGCTCCTACGACAAGCCTGCCCGAAACGCTGGGAGGCAACCGCAACTGGGACTATCGCTACACCTGGCTACGCGATTCGGCCTTTACGCTCTTCAGTTTGCTTACGCTTGGCTTTACCCAGGAAGCCGAGGCTTTTATGGGCTGGCTCGACGCTCGCTGCCATGAGCTCAAAGACAACGGCACGCTACAGCCAATGTATACCATTGATGGTAAGCACGATTTGACTGAGTTCACGTTGGATCATCTGGAGGGCTATCGGCAGAGCGCACCTGTGCGCATCGGCAACGGAGCTTATAAACAGAAGCAGCTCGATATCTACGGCGAATTGATGGATGCTATCTATATCTACAATCGCTACGCAGCCGTCTCTTATGATCTCTGGCAGAGCATACGTCGCCAGCTTAACTGGCTCAGCACTCATTGGCAAGAACCCGATGAGGGCATCTGGGAGGTACGCGGTGGTCCCAAACCATTTGTGCATTCCCGCTTAATGAGCTGGGTTGCCTTTGATCGTGGGCTGCGCCTATCGCGTCATCGTGGCTTGCCGGCTCCTCTTGTCGAATGGACCAGAGCCAGCGCTGATATCTATGAAGAAATTATGGCAAAAGGTTGGAACGAGAAGAAGAAAAGCTTTGTCCAATATTATGGCAGCAATTCCGTCGATGCCAGCGCCCTGTTGATGGTAATCACCAAATTTGCTGGTCCGCGCGATCCTCGTATCCTGCATACAGTTGAGCGTATCCAAAAAGAGCTTTGCAGCGATTCTTTAGTCCATCGCTATAATCCTCTTACAGCAGCTAATGACGGCCTGGGCAGCATTGAGGGCACCTTTAGTATGTGTAGCTTCTGGTTGGCCGAGACGCTGGCTCGTGCAGGACGTCTGGAAGAGGCGCGCCTTATGCTAGAAAAAATGCTCTCCTATAGCAATCACGTAGGGCTCTATGCTGAAGAGATTGGCCCAACCGGAGAGGCGCTAGGCAACTTCCCTCAAGCCTTTACCCATCTCTCACTGATTACCGCCTGCTACACTATAGATCAGGCTCTCAATAAGACTCATACGGCGCCTGACTGGAACCTTTAAAGTCAAACGATACACATAGCGAGATCACAACTATCCAATTGCCGGATGAACAGTTACATCCGGCAATTTATTGCATTATTCTCTTCCAGGCTCATCATGAGCTTATGTCCACTAAGCAGGAAATAGCTTTTACATCTACCAGCAGAGCAATTAACCGATATGCATACGTGATAGCGCACAAACAATTACGCGATTATAATTATGTAGAGAAGAACATCAAGAAGGCTCGATCATCTCAGGAGAACTTTATGGCTCTAGCAACTGGCCAGGTACCCAAAAAAGTAATCCCCGCTCCAGAGAGCAATTTTTTTGTGGGCAATATATTTGATCTGCAGCGGGACCCCATGAACTTTTACCTCTACCTGCACAAAACGTATGGTGATATTGTACGCTTTCGCGTATTCGCCAACATCTATGTCTACCTCATATTCCATCCCGATGATATCGACTACACTCTCAGACGCAACCACCAGAACTATCATAGAGGAGTTGCCCACCGTAGACTTCGCTCGCTGCTCGGAGATGGCTTGCTGACCAGCGAGGGTAAAGCCTGGTTACATGAGCGCCGTTTAATGCAGCCGGCTTTTCACCGTCAACGCATCGCCTCCTTTGCTTCGCTTATGACCACGCTTACAGAGACAATGCTCGAACGCTGGCAAACGCTTCAAGAGCCGACTATTCTGGATATTCCGGCCGAGATGATGAACCTGGCCCTGCAGATCGTTGGACAGGCGCTCTTTAGTACTAATACTAGCCAGAAAGTAATCACGGTCGGAAAAGCCTTAACTACGGCCCTTGAACATATCAACCACAAGTTTTACCATTTTACCTGGCCCGATTTCATCCCCGTCGTCAGCAACCGGCGCTACAAACAGGCACTCCACACGCTTGATAGCGTTGTGCAAACCATTATCCAGGAACGTCGCTTAAGCAAAGAGGATCACGAGGATTTGCTTTCGATACTGCTCAATGCACGCGATGAGACAACAGGCGAGGGCATGAGCGATCAGCAGCTACGCGACGAAGTAATGACGCTTATCCTGGCCGGGCACGAAACAACTGCAAGCACCTTAGCCTGGGCCTGGTATCTGCTCTCCCAGCACCCAAAGATCGAAAGCAAACTACATGCGGAATTGGCCAGCGTCCTGGGTGGGCGCACCCCTACCCTGGATGATCTTCCTCAGCTTCCCTATAGCCGCATGATAATCGACGAAGTGTTACGTCTCTATCCGCCATCCTGGGGCATGTCGCGGCGCACACATACAGATGACGAGATCAGGGGCTACCATATTCCAGCCAATAGCGAAATAGCAATTGTACAGTACGTTACGCATCGCCACCCCGATTTTTGGGAAAGGCCCGAGGAGTTCGATCCCGAGCGCTTCGCGCCAGCCCACTCGGCGCAACGCCCCCATTTTGCCTACTTCCCGTTTGGCGGCGGGCCGCGTCTCTGTATAGGCAATAATTTTGCCCTCATGGAAGCGCAGCTAGCGCTTGCCACAATCGCTCAGCGCTACCGCTTCCTCCCGCTTACAGAGCGGGTCGTCAAGCCTGAGCCGCTCGTCACGCTGCGCATGCAGGGTGGTTTACGCATGTTAGCCCTCAAAAGAAGATAGGCTCCTGAATGGGATAGCCCTAGACCTGGGGCACGGGGTGATGCCCCGCTTCTTCCCTTCTTGCCGCCCTCAGACAGCGAGCCACTGGAACTGGAAAGCCCTGGGGCAGGGGCAATTGGAATTGAAAGCACAGAAATTATGTTATCATAGATACAGGGTTCTACATTCATTCTTGACCATACTGGCGTTATAAGGCTACCAAACTTGACGATAAAGCATCCTCAAGTGTTATATACTTTATAGCGAGCTCTTGCTATATATGAGATACTCATCAGTAGTGGCCTTGCCATTATTTTTTATGTCGATATCAGCAATTCCGGCAATCGCTCTGGTAGCGACTTGCGTACCATGCAGTTGACGACAGAGCCAAAATACATACAATAGAGATGTCCGCTAGTAGGCGTCAACAAAGTAAGTATTAAGAGTTCACTCTTGTGAGCTCAGCAGCAGAAACTGTACGAACCTGATTATATTCCTGGTACAAACGCATCCTGCGCGCAGAGCGGGAGAAAAACTAGCTCGTATATGCTTTCATACTTCATAGTCAAAGCACATCAGCATCCTGCACCAGCCAAACTAATGCGAACATCATTCAGGAATTATCTCATCAATACTCACCGTATGTGCGTTCATGGCAAATGCTGTGCCTGATGAGGCTACCAGGATCACACAAGTAAATTTAACAAGTAGTTAAGAGGCATACCTGGATAGCAGAGAGGGGCTAACACCCCCTTTTTTAGCGTCTTGCTGCCAAACGGAGGATATCAATACTATCTATGCAAACCAAAGAGGCCTTACAAGAAGATTCAAAGCTCATTGAAAGAAATGATATTCGCAATGTTGCTATTATTGCCCATGTCGATCATGGTAAGACGACTCTGGTAGACGGACTGCTGAAACAGAGCCATATCTTTCGTGATAACCAGCAAGTAGGCGAGCTGATCATGGACTCTAATGATCAAGAACGTGAGCGCGGCATCACTATTCTTGCGAAGAATACAGCTGTTAACTATCGAGGCATCAAAATTAATATTATCGATACACCCGGCCATGCTGACTTCGGCGGTGAAGTTGAGCGCGTGCTGAATATGGCCGATGGCTGTATCTTGCTGATCGACGCCGTAGAGGGGCCGATGCCCCAGACACGTTTTGTATTGCAAAAAGCTCTTGAGCTGAATCTACAGCCAATCGTTGTTGTCAACAAGATTGATCGCCGCGATGCCCGCATCGATCAAGTTCTTGAGTGGACCCAGGATCTCTTCCTGGAGCTTGCTACGCGCGATGAGCACCTCAACTTTCCGGTCCTCTATGCCATCGGGCGCGATGGCGTAGCCATGTATCATCCCGATGACGAGCGCCACAATCTGGAACCGCTCTTTGAGACCATCATTAACACGGTACCGGCGCCAAAGGTTGATACCGAGGCTCCGCTCCAAATGCTCATAGCGGCCCTTGATTACGATGATTATAAAGGCAAATACGCCATTGGCCGTATCGTGCGTGGACGTATGACTGCGAACACGCCAGTTGCCCAGATCAGCCGTGAGGGCGAGGTCTCGCGCCAAAAAGTAAGTCTGGTGTTTACGCATAAGGGCTTACAGCGCGTTGAGGTTCCTGAAGCGCTCGCCGGCGATATCGTGGCCATTACCGGTATTTCTAGCGCAAATATCGGCGAGACGATTGCAGACCTGGAAGTGCCAGAAGCGTTGCCAACTATCGCGATCTCCGAGCCAACCTTGAAGATGACGTTTGGCGTCAATTCAAGCCCATTTGCTGGGCGCGAGGGCAAATTTTCTACTTCGCGTCAATTACGGGCTCGTCTCTATCGGGAATTAGAGACCAATGTCAGCCTACGCGTTGAGGATGGCAATACTCCCGATGAGTTTGTCGTGTCCGGCCGTGGTGAGCTGCACCTTTCGGTCCTGATCGAGGCAATGCGCCGGGAAGGTTACGAATTCCAGGTCTCGCGTCCAGAGGTTATTACGCGTGAGGACGAAAACGGGCATCTGCTTGAGCCAATCGAGCACCTGGTCATCGATACGAAAGACACCTTTATCGGCGTGCTTACCGAGACCCTTGCCGCACGCAAAGCGCAGCTTATGAACATGACCAATGATGGCCTCGGCAACATGCGCCTGGAATATAGTATCCCTACACGCGGCTTGATCGGCTTCCGCAACGCATTTCTGACCCTGACCAAAGGTAATGGCGCGATGAGCAGCAGATTGCTCGGCTTCGAGCCCTGGTTGGGCAAAATTGGCACAACCCGCATGGGAGCCCTTATCGCTTCAGAGCAAGGTGTGGCTGTTACCTATGGCTTGAGCAACGCCCAGCAGCGCGGCGATACTTTTATTGAGCCGGGCACACCAGTCTATGAAGGCATGATTGTAGGACTCAATAGCCGGCCTATGGATATGGTCGTCAATGTGTGTAAAGAAAAGCAGAAAACGAATATCCGCTCATCTACATCAGATATCGCGGTACGGTTGACGCCGCCAGTACTGCTAAGCCTTGAGCAATCGCTGGATTTTATTAACAACGATGAACTGGTAGAGGTTACGCCGCAAAACATTCGCTTGCGCAAGCGCTATCTCACGCAGAAAGAAAGGGCCCGCGCGCGCGAGCTAGAGTAATAAGACCCTCCACCCCAGACTCTCCTTCTATTGATCCTATGTGGGCTAACTTTGACGTTAGCCCCTTTTTCTCTCCTTCGTCTTGACGCCAGCGCGCCACAAAACGCCATTTATAAACTATCACGTTTTATCATCTTTCTTTCTTCTCCTATCGATATATCACAAACTCATACATTTATATCGCATAAAATCTTTTTCTATAATTTTTACTGGAATTTTTCTCTATAACATGCTATACATGTGTGGCAGCAACAATTTCTAAATGAGAAAGGAATTCATAGGATGGTAAGTTTGGTTTCACAAAAGATGTTGCTACCTGCATTGCTAGCGATCATTTTGCTTGCGAGCATTCTTGGTCTGGTTAATCAGACCACAAAGATAGCGGGGATTAATCCTCCCCTAAACATGTTCTCTATACACAGCAGCCATAGATCAGGTTGCCCGCCTCCGCCCTTCGATTGTTAGAAGGGCATCGCACTCAAACGGGCCGTTAGGCACTGGTAGAATACCACTGGTGCTAGCGGCCCGCTCGCCTATCTTCCCCCAACTGTGCTATGATTACCTTGGAGCAAACACTAGCAGGAGCAATTTGTGAATACAGACGATAAATCAACGACAGTTCCACAGGTAACCTTTTACACAAAAGCCGGTTGCCATTTATGCGATGAGGCCCGCGAAATGCTTGAAGATATCGCCGTGCAGATGGACTATCACCTCACCGAGATCGATATTCGCCGCGACTCGGCTATCTTTGAGCGCTACCGCTACCGCATTCCAGTAATTATTATCAATGAAACTTTAACCTTAGAAGGCCGTATAGAATACAGTGAGCTAGCCCATGCCTTTCAGATGTAACCTCTCCACGGAGAGAGTAGAGAGGTTATAAAATCCGACGAGGGAAGATAAAGATGGCCACCCAGCATATCAAAAACATTGGAATACAGGGATCTCAGCCAGAACAAAGCGAAGGAGAGCAGAAGGGCTTCTTTGCACGCTTTGCGCACCACCTTGGCAATTTCTTGCTGAATCAGTGGGCAAGCGTCATTACAGCTGTCCTGGGCCTGCTCGTCTTCATCGCGCTCTCCATTCCATTTCTTTCTTACTTTGGACTTGACACTATCGCAAAGCCGCTCTTCTTTTCCTTGCATTACGTATGCGCCCAGATTCCCTCGCACTCTTTCTACATTTTCGGGCACCAGCTTGGCCTATGCGAGCGCAACCTGTCTATCTATAGCTCAATGTTCGTGGGCAGTCTCGTCTTCGTCCTGAGCAAAAAACGCCTACCCGGTATCCCCTGGTGGTTATGGATACTGCTCATGCTTCCTATGGCCTGGGACGGTTTTACCCAGATGTTTGGTTGGCGTGAGAGCACCTGGATACTGCGCATAGTCACTGGCACGCTCTTTGGCCTGGGCAATGTCTGGTTCGCGCTTCCCCTCATGCAAAAAGCCATGCTTGAGCCTACAGCAGTTCCGCCACACCGTGTAGCACTTAGCAAAAAGCCTTCTACACAACCAACGCACAATGCGTTATAATCAGGCACAGAAAAACTAAGACCATTGCAGCTAACAAGCTAACAGAAGCCACGCAGGAGCATTTTTACCTGGCCACGTATGCTCTGCGGCCCCCTGCAATACAGAGAGTACGAGGACAAGAATAACTATGCCTAACCATCCATCTCAAGGAACAACGTTTGCAGTCACGACCCTGGGCTGTAAAGTCAATCAGGCCGATAGCGAAGCCATCAGCGAACAGATGAGCTCATCTGGCTATGTACAGCGCGACTTTAACGACGTTGCAGATATCTACATCGTCAACACCTGTACCGTGACCCACCTGGGTGACCGTAGCTCACGCCAGCTGATCGCGCAGGCTCATCGCCGGCATCCCGATGCCTTGCTCGTTGTGACGGGCTGCTATGCCGAACTAAATCCTAAAGCTGTTGCCGCCCTGCCCGGAGTGGATCTTGTAATAGGCAATAAAGATAAAGATGCACTTGTCAAAATTATCGAAGAGCGTGACAAGACGTCATCTGCCGATCAGCCAGAATCTCCCATATCTACGGCTAGTAGTGCCCGCATGCTGCCGATCGTGCCACTCGACACCCAGCACATCGGCAGCGATGGTGTGCTTACCTTCCAGCCTGCAGAAGATGAGCCCCAACCAGACAATCCGGCACCCCTCTCACCCTTCACCGATAGCACACAGACCGCTGAAGCTGCCAACGCGCGCCTCTTCTCGCGCACACGCGTGCAAATGAAGGTCCAGGATGGCTGCAATAATCGCTGCACCTACTGCATTGTTCCTTATGTGCGTGGCCAGTCGCGCAGTCGCAGCATTGCCTCAGTAGTTGAGCATGTGCAACGCAAAGTGCGCGCAGGCTTCCAGGAGATTGTCTTAACCGGCATTCACCTTGGCGATTACCATCCCGATGAGGCTAACAAGGAAGATCTTGGCGATTTGATTGCTGCGCTACTGCGCGAAACCGAGATAGCCCGCATTCGCGTTTCCTCTCTCGAACCCGAGGATTTCCGCCTGGAGTGGCTTGAGCTATGGCAGAATCCACGCATGTGCCGCCATTTCCATCTTCCCATGCAGAGCGGCTCAGATGCCATTCTACGCCGTATGGCCCGCCGCTATAATAGCGAGCGTTACCGCACGATTATTAAGACAGCCAAACAGCTTATTCCTGGCGTCGCGATCAGCACTGATATCATCACTGGTTTTCCAGGTGAGAGCGATGAAGATTTCGAGCAAACCTACCAATTGGCCAGGGAGCTAGAGTTTGCCAAGGCGCATGTTTTTCGTTTCTCACCACGACAGGGAACCGCTGCCGCCCGCATGCGTGGACAAATCAAGGACGAGGTGAAAAAGGCGCGCAGTCAGCGTCTATTGGAGCTAAATGAGGAGCATAGCCGCCTCTTCCGGGAACAATTCCTTGGTAATACGGCCCAGATACTCATTGAGCAGTTTAAACATAATTGCTGGGAAGGGCTTACCGATAATTATCTACGTGTTGAGATACACGATCTGCCAGAAAACGGTAAGGATTGGCAGCACAAATTAATTAAGGCACGCCTGACCCATTTGATCGAGGATGGAGTATATGGTCTCTATACAGACTGAGGTGCCCCAAACAGTAAACTGGCGCCTTAGTCAGAGGACGCATTCTTGCTAAAACGCTTGCTCTCAATCTCATGGCTTCTCGCTGTCCTACTCTGCGCTTCGGCGTGTAGCGGCTCTAGCCTTGAGCAGATAAACAGGAATATCGCAGAAACGCCGGTCACTGGCCAGACTACGCATACCAGTGTGGTCATAGCAGAGGGGCATTTCCAGGAATATGCCCTACCTCAGGCCAATAGCGGCTTGATGCGCCCGGCTATCGATCATGAAGGGCGCGTCTGGTTTGGCGAGATGGGACATAATTACCTTGCCTTCTTTGATCCACGCACGCGCACATTCACGCAGATGACTCCACCACAAGGCGCTTCCGGCATCATGGGAATCGCCGTTGCGGCTGATGATACCATCTGGTTCGCAGAGCAGTATGCCAACTATATCGGCCATTATTTTCCACACAGCGGGCAATATAAGCTCTACAGCTTGCCAGTGCTCAAAACTGTTGACCCCAACGACAAAAATAGCACTATTTCTCTGCCCAGCGCCCCTAACGATATTGCCTTTGACGCGCAAGGAAACGTCTGGTTTACCGAATTAAATGCTGACTCTATAGGCATGCTTGATCCACATACCGGCCAGATCAAGCAATTTCCGCTCTCGCCCAAAAAGACTATCCAGACCCTCAATCCCTACGGCATAGCTATCGATCCAGAGGGGATTGTCTGGTTCACAGAAGTTGGCTCAAACCATATCGGCAGTCTTGATCCACACACAGGAGCGATTCGCCTCTATACACTTCAGGATTCTGCCAACCCATTTATGGAGATCAGGAGCGACTCCCATGGCGCGATCTGGGCCACATCTTTTAATGCTGGACTGTTGGTAAAGCTCGATCCCAGGACCGGCACGTTGACGCCCTACTACGCTCCCAACACAGGCAGCAACACCGGCGGTCTATATGGTTTGCTGATAACGTCCAGCAACGAAGTATGGGTAACTGTTACTTCCAGCAATGTGCTGGCTCGACTTGATAGCTCCACTAAGCGTTTTATCTACTATCAAATCCCTACAGCAGCCAGTACCCCATTTGGCTTAGTCATGGGGCCAGAACACACTATCTGGTTCACTGAAGCTGGTAGCAATAAAATCGGCATGCTCAAACCATAATCCAGCCTGGCATTCCTCAGTGCCAGGCCACTATCTCCAGGCCAAAGCAACACTCCGCATTCATACATCACTGATCAGATTAAAAGCGAACAATCTATCCCTGGCGCATGCTACTTTATGAATCAGCACATAAGCAAAGAGCCCCAGCATGCTACGAGGCCTGCCTGAGCTCTTTTTATTTTGTGTCGGCTATTGCAGATACTTTCTAAACCAATCCTGGATATGGCGTAAACGCTCTAGCCGTAACTTTGGATGACCCCCGCGCGAGAGGCCATGGCTCTGGCCCTCAAAGCGTACAAACTTCACCTCGCGCCCCAACCACAAAAGGGCACAAAAGAGCTGCTCAGCCTGCTCGATATTGCAGCGCAAATCCTGCTCACTATGGATAATCAGCAGGGGCGTATGAATATTTTGCACGTAACTGATCGGCGACATATGCATATAGCGCCCAAGATCCTCCCAGGGTGCGCAGTTAAGTTCATCGTTAATAAAGTTCCAGCCAATATCGCTGACGCCAAACATCGTCGCTATATTGCTGACGCAACGATCAGTGATAGCCACTTTAAAGCGGTCGGTATGGCCTACCAACCAGTTTGTCATAAAGCCGCCATAGCTACCTCCAGTAACCGCCAGGCGAGACTCATCTATATATCCCTTCTGAAGTAGCACATCTACCCCATTCATGATATCCAGCGAATCTTTCTCGCCCCAGGCTCCAGTTACCGCATCAGAGAATTCGAAGCCATAGCCACAGCTCCCGCGGGGATTAGTATAGAGCACTACATACCCTTCGGCGGCGAGCATGTGCATCTCGTGGAAGAAACCATATCCATACTGGGTATGCGGCCCACCGTGGACCTCAACCACCAGCGGATATTTTTTAGCTGGATCAAAATCATAGGGCTTGATAACCCAGCCATCTATTGGCCAGCCATCAGCTCCGGCATAAGAGATATATTCAGGAGTAGATAATGTTAGCTCAGCAAAAAGCTCGTCATTAAAGCCGGTAATACGGCGCATCTCTCCCTGCTGAGCCAGCGAAAGCGTGAAAATTTCCTGAGGGCGCGTGGTACTGCCGACAAGCAAAGCCAGCGTATTTGTAGCCCGATCCACAGAAAAATCGCGCACATGCACATCGCCAGCCGTGACTACTGTGGGCTGCCCATTACTTCCATCTAGCGAGAACGCATAAATGCGGCTAGCGCCACGATGGGCCGCCAGCACATAGAGAGTTTTGCCAGCGGCAGACCAGGCAGGAGCAGGCATTAGATGATCATCGCCGATGTCGCTATTTGTCCAATCCATACAGGTTCCCTCAAAGTTCTGCGAGAGATTGGTAGCGGCAGCCTTATCGGCCTTCTGATCAATAGTGTACAGGTAGATCTGGCCAGCCGAACGACGCTTGGCAGAGCCGAGGAAAGCAATGGTTTGGCCATCTGGTGACCAGGAAGGCGCATGACAAGATAGCGTACCATCGGTAAGGCAACGCAATGCGCCTGCCCTGCCATCCGCGATTGAAAGGGTATATATGTCGTCTCCAGGATTGCGCCAACGATCCTCAGCACGATTCGAGGTAAAGGCAATCTGTTTTCCATCCGGCGACCAGACAACCTCGCCGTCATCCCAATCACCATCTGTCAACTGCTGCGCTTCCCCTCCAGCAATATCAAGCAGGAAAAGATGAGATCGTCGTTCATAAATATATCCAACTCCATCAAGTCGATACCAGAACCGGTCTATCACCCGAACTTTAGGCAAAGGCTTACCGTCTTCTGTCTCTTCATCAGATGGGCCAACGGCGGCCGTGTAAAGGAGATACTTGCTATCAGGCGACCAGACAGGAGCTGAGGCACCATGCTCCATAAAGGTTATCTGGCGCGCCTCACCGCCATCAGTAGGCATCAGCCAGATCTGTGGCTTCCCTTTGCCGTGCTTCTTCTGTTCCTTCCTATCTTTATCGCCGGGCTCGCCCTCACGATCTGAGACAAAGGCCAGCCAGCGCCCATCCGGCGACCAGCTTGGTTCGCCGGTTCGAGCTGTTGCCGAGGTAAAGCGCCTCGCTGAGCTCCCATCTATAGCCGTTACCCAGATAGACGAACTGTATTTATGCTCACGTTCGTCTATGGTTGTTACCACAAACGCTACACGCTCCCCATCCGGGGCAATACGCGGGCGGCTGAGGAACTTGAAACTATAGAGGTCCTCGATGGTAATGGATCTTCCCATTAAATGCTACCCTCTCTAGAGCTAAAGAACTTGTCGAACACTTCCAATTATTTTTTTAATTATAAGAAATACCTTGTCGGGTTTTCAAGCGACCTCAAGAATTGACATGACAGAAATACAGGCAATTCTTCTGCTTTTATCATTTATCGCTCCCTCTAGGTATTTTTCCTGATCATAATTATTTTAATTGTATTCGTAGCATAAATGGCTTATACTATCTATAACCAGTCTCTATGTAAGGGTTAGTTTAGGTAGCAATCGGGAGAGGACAACTATGATGCGCGAAGATAGTATCGAGTATTTGCTGTCTGCTATGGATCGACACCAGGAAGCCTGGAAAGCCCTACAAGCCTCACTTATTACACGGGCCAAGCTGCAAGCCTACACGGAAAGCCAGTATGATGAGGTAGTTCTGCTGGCAAAAGAAGGACTAGAGTTTATAATTAAGCTACAAGCTGGCGATACTATCTCAGCAGAATGGGTAGCGGCCCGCGACAATCTGGTAGCACGCGCTCAAAGGCTTATCTTAGATCCAGATACATAGAGCTGTTTCAAAGTTTGCCTGTAGCTCTGCCACCCTGAAAAACCCCTCAGCCTCCGGCGCAGGAGGAACACTATGACTTGAGCAAATGCCCGGATAGCTTGTCGACAGTTGCTCAGGGCTTTTGTAAGTTGCCTATCTATCTGCGAGCCCTGAGCTTATTTCCGATTTATCCAGAAGCTGATATCTATTTCTAGTAGTTTCTGCTACAAATGCTTACTGCAAATTATGATATACTTTTTCATGAATATGCAGAACTCCAGCGTCAATTCCGACTTTATAAGCCATTACTGTTATCTGGATAGAATCCCCTTTGCCTGCTTTAGATCATCAGCTATACTAGGAGTAGGTTTTTCTTGCTCATTTCGGCCTCTTGAACGAGTTGAGCCTGGAATAAGCGCTCACAGCCTGGAAGGGACAGTCTAACCAGGAAATACCCTGTCAGTTGAAAAACCGAGAAGAAGGGGATCGGCAAGAACGATCCTTCAGGTATGTAGAGTTGAGAGAATGGAGATGCGTATGCAAATCGATCCTGAACTTGTCAACAAACTGATTAATTCCCTTCCTTACCCAATCAGCACAGACGATTTGATTCAGCGCGCCCGTCAATTCGGCGTCAGCGATCAAATTCTGGGCATGTTAGAACACCTTCCCAAGCAGACCTTTAACTCGCCACAGGATGTTCAAAATCTGGTTGGAGGGCTATCAAATCTGCCTAATCTAGGTAACCTGGGAGGACTGGGAGACCTTTTCAAGCGCTAAGAGAACATATTCCTATGATACTGGCCCTTAGAGCTTCTAGTTCTAAGGGCCACCTGCAAAAACTAGCCAGTCCTTATCCAGCGGGCCTTTCTCCCCTCATGAGAGCTTGCTTACTCTGGTTGATTGGCTAGAATAATAAAGGCGAGCATCCCGCATGGATGCCCTCATGTTTGCTCTTTCTCGATCTTCTCTAGCGGCGTCTGCGACTACGCCTTTCGCGCTCTAGAGCAACATCAAGGGTCTCGTGTAAACGTTCGAAGTCATCTACATCTAGTTGAAGCTCAACTGCCGGCGGATCGTCAGGTCGGGCCCGTCCCTCTTCAAAAAGCTGCAGCACCATAACAAGTTCAACCTCGATGTCCAACATCCCATCCTCAGTATCTACCTCCATAGTTTCCTGATCCTCATCTTCGTCCTCTTCATCAGCTGTACGAGGAATAAATTTAATGTTGGTCCGAGCACATTTGAAACGTCCTGTGATCTTTAAAGCATCAGTCGACATCTCCTCAGCTAGCTCACGCACCACTTCCATCATCTGCACAAAAGCATCCTGTAGTTGCTCAAGCGCATCCTCCTCCTCACTATCCGTCTCGATGTCCGCAGAAAACTCTCCCGATGCCTGGCTGCTGCCACCGCTATTGCCATCAGGCAAACGCTGGCGCGCCAGTTCATTTAATTGCTTGAGGGCCTGGGCAAAAGCAGGGGAAAATGAAGTACTCTCGCGTTCAGCCGCTGGTGTGCTTTCCTCCCCCTCACTCTCATCACCGTTGATGACCCTCTCATCCTCTCCTTCCTCTTCTTCATCGTCGGCATCCAGGCCTACAGCAGCCTCTACCATTAATATCTGCTGATGTAACTGCTCAGCCACATCATGATTAAAATAGGCCATCACCTGAGCTTGCCTGGATGCCGCAAGCAAGCGGAACTGAGGCCATTCCCGGTACCGTTCTCGACCACGCAGATACCGCAACTCCACCATTCCTAATGTGTCCAGCCGCAGCGAGATCTCCATGACTTCCTCCTCGATTAGCAGAACGAACCAGTTACTACACTCATTGCTGACGCCGCCACTAGTTCTTCTCTGATTTATTCTTTGCCCTTCGACTACGAAAGTAAAAGGTTATCCTTCTCTTATCGCAAAATATATTCTCAAAAAAGCGGAGAAAACTCCTTATAACCAGATAAAGTCTAAATAATACAATCACCCGAGAAACATATTCTTCGTTATAACCTAAGTATGCACCTATAGCCATCAAAGAATTTATTTGATCATGAGGTGATCGACAGACAAAAGTAGATATGGTCTACTTAAGAATGCACCTCTTCATGATATCACAACGGGCATTAGTTAATACAACAACTATGATAAGTTTCCCTCCATTCTATCCCCCTATCTACCTATAGTTTTCCCCAGCTAGTGTTTTGTCAAGCAGAGATTGACGAGTGCGCCGCCTACGGCGGCAGATGGCGCAGGGAGATGGGGCACAGCCCCAGGCCCCAGTCAAGGGGCGAGAGCCCCTTGCATCCCCGCTTGTCTCACGCGTCACGTCAACCTTGACAGACTACTAGTGTTTTGTCAAAATTCGTGTGGTGAGAGGTAGGGCTTTCCAGCTCTCGTTAGTGTGCCGTCTGACTGCGGCGCCCCCTTTATAATCCAGTTTTAGAGAACAAGACCTCGGGTGAGGGTGGCACCTGAACCTCGGCAGACCAATAGATGCGGCTTCGTTTGTTTTGCTACTAGCAATTTTTCCTGACCCAAAGAAGTTACTGGCGAAAGGCCCAGCAGCGCGCCTTGTACATCGGCTTAGGGCTTCTATATTAGCCTTGTGCCTACAGCCTGGGGAGCCATTCTATGGCATTCGAACAGGCAGGTAGTACCTCTATGCTTTTAGCGTGTTATACGCTATAATGATTTCCGACGCGACATAAAAAATCTAGTTCTACCTTTGGTAATATGCTTGTAACAACCAGGAGCGAGGTTCAGCCAATGAGATGTCCAAGGTGTGGGAATGAGATTAGCCCAGGAGAGGCATTCTGTGGGCAGTGCGGAGCTCCAAGCGTGCCATCTTCGCATGAGACACAAATGGTGAACCGCTCCTCTCTATCCCATGGACTACCAGGCCCTGAAAATACGCGTTCTCCTCTCAGGCCATCACAATCTAATCTCTATAATCCGAGGACGCAAATCCCGCCGGAACAGCAAAGTTTTAACAACCGTTCTTCGGCTCGTTATCCTGCCTTCGGCCCTAACCAGCCTAGCAGCATTAACAACCGTTCTTCGGCTCGTTATCCCGCCCTCGGCTCCGGGCAATCTGGACAGTTTACTAACCGTTCTTCGGCTCGTTATCCTACGCCGGGCGCTAGCCAGCCTAGCAGTATTAACAATCGTTCTTCGGCCCGCTATCCCGCCTTCGGCCCCGCTCAACAAGCCTTTGGACAAAATCCTCAGTCTTCGCTGAGTAACCCCAATCAACGAACGGGGTTCTATCACGATGCCACAGAAGCTCTTGAGCTGCCACCTACAACAACGGGGCGCTTGTCGCCTCAGGGCTACCAGCAATCGCAGGCTCCTGGCACATCTGTCCCTCATAGCCCTTCATGGCCCGGCATACAGGCCATGCCTGCCGCCTATGGCTCTCAGTCTCAGCATTTCCAGGCAAGCGTTGGTAATTATGCGCCACCAGTACAACCTCAACCTCCTGTCACGCCAGGAGTTGGCTACGATTACAGCAACTACGGCTCCTTCCCTTCTCGTGCGCAAAAATCATCAAGCAGCCCAACTGCCCTGATTATTTGTGTGACGATACTTGTTCTTGTTATCAGCACAGTTGGCCTGACAGCCCTATTTATCAAAAACTCCTCACAGGGTCAGAATACTGCGGCAGCGCCCACGACGACAGCTGTGGCCACAACTGCTCCCGAGGCAACACCAACCATGCAGCCTTCGCCGACAGAGCAGCCTTCGCCAACGGCTATGCCATCGCCCTCCGCTGTACCAACTGTACCAGCTGACAATGGTTTCTTATGGTGCGGCTCCGAATGTACAGGCTATGGTTTCTCTACAGAGTATCCGGCTAACTGGCAACCCGGTGCGGCCGCTAACAATACGGGGGTGCAATTCTCTAATCCGGCTCAGCCCAACACATATGCTGCCTTCAAGGCGCCTGGCCCGACATCCAGTCCAGCCAGCGATATAGTCAGTAATGATCTCCAGGAAAACTTTGCCTCACAGCAAGGCTATACTCCCCCTACGTCTATGTCAACGACGACAATTAGCGGCGAGACCTGGGCCACTACTGTGGCTTACTATCAAGGCGATACAGAAAAAGAGAGGGTCGCCATTTATGCAACTGTCCATCAGGGCAGCGCCTATATTATTGAGTTGCAGGCCCCCGACTCTTCTTTTGATAGTATAAATACGCAGTTTTTTAGCAATATGCTCAGTCGATACCAGTTCATAACTGGGACGCCCACAGCCTAGTACGGAGGCTCTGTGAAATATTTTTTGCTCATTCTTGTCTTCATCGGTGGTATGACCAGCCTTGCACTCGAAATGTGTGCTTCACGGCTCCTTGGCGCCTATTTCGGTACCTCGCTCTATATCTGGGCCGCGCTTATCGGCCTAATCCTGATCTACCTCACTGTCGGCTATTTTCTTGGTGGCCGGTTGGCGGATCGCTATCCTTCTGAACGCTTTCTCTGCGTTGTCACGGCAATAGCCGCGCTGACAACTTCGCTCATCCCGTTTGTGAGTCCGGCTATCCTGTCCTGGTCGGTAACTGCGATGGAGCAAATATCGGTTAGCGCATTTTTAAGCTCTTTGCTCGGAACGATCCTGCTGTTCGCCATTCCAGTAACGCTGCTTGGCCTGGTCTCACCTTTCGCCCTACGCCTCGCCACAAAAGATATTGCCCGCACTGGCCGCATTAGCGGTTCTCTCTATGCGATCTCAACCTTTGGAAGCATTCTAGGCTCGTTCCTACCGGTCCTCTGGCTCATTCCTACCTTCGGTGTGCGACGCACACTGCTTATCTTTGGCGTATTGCTCTTTGCAGCATCCCTCTGGGGCTTGCGTCCGCTCTGGCGCCCAGCCTTTGCCATCTCGCTTATTTTACTGGTTCTGCCCCTGGGACCACTTAAAAATATTCCTTATTTAAAGTATGAGCAGGAATCGCTCTACAACTATATCCAGGTTACTCAGCTTCCTGATGGAACCCGGCAGCTTATCCTAAATGAAGGGCAGGCTATCCACTCCATCTACTATCCAAATCAGAATAGGATACTTACCGGTTGGTACTGGGATTATTTTCTAGCAGCTCCCTACTTTAATAAAGGCTTTACGCCCCAACAGTTGCATCGCGTTGGGATCATCGGTCTGGCTGGAGGAACTATCGCCCATCAGTTTACGCAGGTCTATGGTCCAGTAGCGATTGATGGCGTCGAAATTGATCCTGCAATCGTTGAGGCCGGGCGCAAATATTTCGGTATGACCGAGCCCAATCTACACGTTTATAGCCAGGATGGGCGCGCATTTTTAGCCACTACCCATGAGAAATAT
This sequence comes from Ktedonosporobacter rubrisoli, assembly GCF_004208415.1. GTDB lineage: Bacteria > Chloroflexota > Ktedonobacteria > Ktedonobacterales > Ktedonobacteraceae > Ktedonosporobacter > Ktedonosporobacter rubrisoli. The sequence continues at coordinate 4,439,680 of NZ_CP035758.1, forward strand.
GATCTTGTCGCTATCGATGCCTTTGAGCAACCTTATATTCCTTTCCAGCTCACAACACAGGAGTTTTTTACACAGATTCGCGAACATCTTTCCGCAAACGGTGTCGTTGTCCTTAATACTGCCCACACCACTACTGATTTCAGGCTAGTGCAGGCATTTGTCAACACCATGAGCACTGTCTTCCCCAGCGTCTATACCTTCAATGTTCCCGGGACTTTCAATACGGAGATCATGGCCACCATGCAACCAACTTCTATCGAGACGTTGCGCGCAAACCTTACCCAATTGCCAGCCGATACAGTTATGGGAAAGGTAGCCAACGAAGTCTTACCAGTAGTCGAGCAGGGCCATGCCAATGGCGGACTTGTCTTTACCGACGATCGCGCTCCGATCGAGCAGATCACTGATCAATTGCTGCTGGACTATATAGAACATCCGTAAGTATTGACAGTCTCCAAATTGTAATGTAATGTGTCACGGGCCATAAGTTACGGTACCGGTAGAAGATCCTAGAAAGCTGAGAGGAAACATCACTATGGTGGTAGTTGCAGTTATCGGAGCACAATGGGGAGACGAAGGCAAGGGCAAAATAGTTGATGAACTAGCCATGAGCGCCGATTTCGTCGTACGTTACCAGGGCGGCAGCAATGCAGGTCACCGGGTAGTACATGAGAAAGGTGAATTTTCCTTCCGCCTCGTCCCATCCGGTATTCTCTATCCCAATACCACATGTGTTATCGGAAATGGCGTCGTGGTCGATCCCAAGGGTCTGATTCAGGAAATGGAAGAGTTGGAACGCCAGGATGTCGATATTTCACGGCTCTATATCAGCGAACGCGCGCATGTAGTTATGCCCTATCATTTCTTGCTCGATAGGCTAGAAGAAGAGGCGCGCGGGGCAGAAAAATTTGATAGCGCTTTACGAGGCATCGGTCCCGCTTATGTGGATAAGCATGCCCGTAATGGTATTCGTATGGCCGATCTGCTTGACGTCGATACTTTCCGCGCCAAACTTTCTACTATTCTACACCAGAAGAACCGTATGATTACGCAAATCTATAGCCAGCCCCCCTCTCGCTGGAAGAAATTCATGGAGAGTATTTTGGCTATGGATTGCGTCTGCATTCCCACATCGCCGATACCCAGAAGATGCTTCATGATGCTTTGTTTGACCGCAAGGTCATTTTGCTAGAAGGTGCGCAGGGAGCACTTCTTGATATCGACTTTGGTACCTATCCGTTCGTTACTTCTTCCTCTACCATGGCGGCCAACGCTGCCGTTGGGGCCGGCCTTCCTCCTCGCTCTATCAATCGTGTCGTTGGTGTATACAAGGCCTATAATACGCGCGCCGGCAGCGGCCCTATGCCAACAGGCCTCTTCAATTCTATGGGCCAGGAAATGCGTAAGCGCGGCCATGAATATGGCCTTCATGCGGGACGAGAGCGGCGCTGCGGCTGGTTCGATGCTGTGGCGGGACGCTTCGTGGCTCAACTTAACGGGCTTGACGCTGCTGTGATTACTAAGCTGGATGTTCTCGATACCTTCTCCACTGTCAAAATCTGTACAGCCTATAATCTGCGCGGCTCTATTATCCATAGCATACCGGCTAATCTTAGCGATTTTGCTGCCTGTGAACCTATTTATGAAGAGCTAGAAGGCTGGCAATGCAGCACCACGGGCATCAGTTCTTACGACGATCTACCCGCAGCGGCAAAGACTTATCTTAAACGTCTTGAAGAACTTTTGGAGACTCCAATAGCAATGATTTCTGTAAGCCCTCAGAGAGGCAAAACTATTCAGTTACAAGATGTTCTGGCTGAGCCGGAGCCCGATACCTACCATCCCAGACATACCTTGAATTAGGCATGCTATCTCTACTTGGCGCTTTGGATTTTTCTCACTATTTCTTACTTATATAGCACGCCAGGCGGCAGAACCCCTCTGGAGATCCTCCTCCTGGCGTTATGAGATGCTTACATACGTAGCATATTGCTCCTGTCCACCTCCAGATATCCTAGCTCCTCTAGCTTCCTAAAGATGCGGGAGATACTTTCCTCAACAGTTTCCTTGTCGGTCTCTATGATGAGTTCTGGCTGGACAGGCACCTCATAGGGATCATCTACGCCTGTAAACTCTTTCTTCTTGCCCTCCTTCACAAGGCGATAAAGCCCTTTCACGTCGCGCTGGCTACAAACTTCAAGCGGACATTTTACATAAATCTCGACAAAGTTACCAATCGTCTGGCGGGCCCACCGACGTGTCTGGCTATAGGGAGAAATGGCAGCTACGATACAGACAACATCATTGCGCGTAAGCAGGCTGGCCACAAAAGCAATGCGCTTGCCGTTGATGTCGCGATCCTCACGACTAAAGCCAAGACCTTTGCTCAAATTGGTGCGCACGATGTCCCCGTCCAAGAGTTCCACATTGCATCCCCGTGTCCTCAAACGATCCTCCATGGCTCGCGCCAGCGTGCTCTTCCCGGCCCCCGATAGTCCTGTAAACCAGAGCGTAAAACCTGGACCCATCATTACATCTCCTTCTTCAATTATCCACCACCAGGGCTCAAAGTTCATTAGAAGCCTGTTTCTGGCAGATATTCACTTTTTTTCATATATATTGTAACTACTGTTACATATCATTACAAGAATATCGACAAGTCGGGCTATTTCTTAAGCAGCTAGCAGAGCATAGGTCGAGCAAGAGTAGGGAAGAGATCAGATTTTTACACACCTGATCTATGGCCTCCATCTCACTTTACTCATGCATCATTTGCCTTTTCCGCAGCCTGGTGGATGCGCACGGCGGGGCTAGCCAGCATAACCGAGATGATTGCCAGAATAACGATTAACGCGCCAGCCCAATAGGGCGTAGCATGGCCAAGCTGAACATAGAGCAGACCACCAAATAGCGGTCCCAAAATCATTGCCAGCGACTGCATCGACTGGCTAGCTCCGCCAATCAAACCTTGCTGGTGAGGCCCGGCCAGGTGCGAGGTCAGGCTGCGTAGCGCATTCTCCACAAGACCTCCTGCACCGGCGAAGACAACTACCCCCATAATAAGCAGAAGTGGTGAAGCAATCAGCGCAACAGAGCCAATCAGGATATAGCTAAGGACAACTAACACGAGAGAGCCAATAGACAACTTTACGCCACCAAAGATAGGTAGCAGTCTGCCCACAAGTACACCCTGCACGAGAATATCAACTACACCAACAGCTGTTACAACGATGCCGGCAGCAGTGGCATCCCAGCCCAGGCTATCCTTTAGCAGGACAGTCAGGATTGCCCCCATACTGGCAAATGGAAAGTAATAAAAGAAGCCAGCCAGCAGGAGCCAGCGCAAGTGGGCAAAGGTAAACACTCCGCCTAATTGTTTAAATGGGTTGAGATCCTGCAGGCTAATTGTGAGCCTGCGATGCTCTTGCGGCAAACTCTCAGGTAGAAAGAAGAAGCCCCAGGCAATATCAAGCAGGATAACAAGGGCTGCAACCAGAAATGGCACACTATAGTTGACAGTTGCTAACAAGCCACCAAGGCTGGGGCCAATGATAAGGCCAACTCCGGAAAAGCCTCCGATGAGTCCAAAGTATTTCCCTCGTTCTTCCGGCTCAGTGATATCCGCGATATAGGCAAAGATAACGCTAAAGTTACCACCCGTCAGGCCATCGATAATCCTGCCAAGAAAAAGCAGCAAGAGCGAGTTCCCCAGTCCAAAGAGCAGGTAGCCAACCACGGAGCCCAACAAACAAATGAGCAGGATCGGACGACGCCCAAAGCGATCGCTCAATAATCCCAGGGCTGGGGCAGCAAGAAGCTGACTGATACCATAGCTCGAAGTCAGAAAAGCCACAACGAGGGCAAGATTTTGCGGATCATCCAGATGCTGCAAGGTCATAAACGGTACTACAGGATTGATAATAGTCATGCCCATGGTATTGAGGCAGGCAACGACCACGAGAAAGAAGATGGCTTTGCGCCCGGGAGCAGGTGTCTTGCTCTCAGAGGCATGTCGAACATCAGGGTTAGAGGCATTCATCGAGCAACCTCCTCGCCGTCGCTCCTTCTGACATACATTAATGAGAGTAGTGCAACGCTTTCAATTGTCGAGACGCTACAGCTTATTAGCACTTCAGCTAGTGCTAAGCAGGTAAGGCGTACCGTAGCCAAGTTTAATTTCATAGAATCTTCCTTGCTTGTTTTTAGATTGCTTCTACGGTACTTGTTAGCTGGATGAGTCAGCATCATCTAGCCGGATGATTCGCACCACCCGGGGATCATTCCTATTCTTCAAGACAAGGGGATATTCTAGCAAGCAAGAGGCATTATATGAATAGCTTAAGGAGAAGTAAGGGCAGAGCGGGATTTTCTAGCCGTCACCTTTGTCCCCCAACAGGCGGCTTGCGCAACTTTCTACTACGAGGCGCAAAGTAAGTGTTCCCCAACACACAGAGCAAGAGCCAGATGAAGCAAGATTATCCCAACGGTTTTTTGGCCATAGCCGCGCCACTTCGTGGGAAGCGCGCAGGGCAAAGCTTTTGCTGCTCCCAGACAAGAAGGCGGCGCCCATCTGCCAGGCCCGGCAATTTCACAGGTATATCAGACTTGAGCAAAGTCCCTAGCTGGATTGCAGCACGCTTCCCCAGCGCCAGCTCCTCAGTCAACTCGCCCTTCTTGGGCAAAATAATCAGGCCGCCCACCCGGCAATACGGCGCGCTATATTCTAATAAAGAGGAAAGTGATGCTACGGCCCGGGCAGTTACCACATCAAACGAGGCCCGATACGCGGGAGTGTGAGCCAATTCTTCCGCCCGCCCATGAATAGCCTCAACCCCATCCAGGCCTAACGCCTCAATCATATGCCGGAGAAAGTTTACTTTCTTGCCCGTAGCTTCCAGCAGCGTTACCCTCCATCGAGGAGACACTATCTTTAGAGGTAGCCCTGGGAAACCAGCGCCAGAACCGATATCAAGCAGGCGGGTATCTGGCGCGCGATATGCAGCGAGCAAAGACAACGAATCGAGGAAGTGTTTTAATAACACTTCCTCAGAATCTGTGATAGCCGTAAGGTTTACACGAGTATTCCAGTCAAGCAAAGCTTGTTGATAATACACAAGCTGCTCAATCTGCTGGCTGCTTAAATCAAGATCAAGTTCGTGCAATCCCTCAACGAAGGCAGCCGATAAATTTTCAGACATCTACGATATAATCTTCCGCTTACTATTCAAGTAATCGACAAGCAGATACTCGCCAAGGTTGTCTCTGTCAGTGTAGAACATGCGTCCATGATTGACCTCAGTCAATTGATCCACGAAGGCAACCATGTAGGGATCGTCATACAGCATGAAAGTATTAATAGTAATCCCATCACGTGTACAACGCTGAGCTTCAAGAAGCGTCTGCTGCTCGGCATAAGGGCTGGGGAAGGCGAACTGCCATCCACCATATCGCTCCTCGTACCAGACAGTAGGACCGCCATCTGTAATCATAATAATCTGCTTATTGACGCCACGATGCCGCGCCAACAACTGCCGCGCCAGCATCAGGCCATGAGCCATATTTGTGCCACGATCATTATCGTAGCGGCTCATCTCTATCAACTCGTTGGGCTTATATTCACGAGCTATGAACGAAAACCCCACAATATAGAGATTGTCGCGCGGAAACTGCGAACGGATCAAGCTTTCCAGCGCAACCGCCACTTTCTTCGCCGCCGGCTGACAACCATTATAGATCATACTCAGGCTCATGTCGATCATCAATACTGTCGAAGACTGCGTTGTAAACTCAGTGCGATAGACCTCGAAGTCTTCCTTTTGCAAGGCCACCGGCGTACCGGTACCGCGCCGGTGAACCGCGTTCATCAGCGTTTTTTGCAGATCCAGCAAGAATGGATCGCCAAACTGATAGGCCTTACTCTCATCGGAGCGCTCGCCACCTATACCACGGAAAGGACTGACATGGCGTCCAAAGCCATCGCGCTTGAGCTTATTGAAGATATCCTGTAGAGCTTTCTGGCCAATCTTGCGGATGCCACGCGCCGTCAACTCCCAGCGCTTGCCCTTCTTCTCGATATAGCCAGCTTCTTCCAGCGTCTTCATTAGCTCTTTTAACTGCTCAATAGACTGATACTCTTCATCGCCAAGCAGTTCCTTGACCTTATCGCTATCAACCGCCCCAATATCATCAAGGCGCCGCGCCTCCTGAAACTGCTCTTCTAACCCCTCAATCTGCTGCAAGCGTCCCATCATACGCATCGCCTCATTAAGGGGCAATGTCTCATTGCCTCTAAAAGGGAAACGCGTACGTACCTGCTCCATCGGAGCCAGGGCCTCAAGGTTCTGGGCCAGCTCTAGCATATCGACGCGAATACGATCATCGCCAACAAGCTGATCCATCAATTGCTGCAGCTCCTGCCGCTGCTCAGAAGAGAGATTGTCAAGAATGCCCTGCATGGCTGCCTGCTGCATCTGCATCTGCTCAATCAGATCATCAAGAGAGTTGACACCCGGAAAGTATTCACCATATTTCTGCATAAACGAATCGAAATCCGGCTCCCGGCCTTCTTGTCGTTCACGCAACATCTTATTTAAATCACGGATCATCTCGCGCAATTTGGTGACATCTTCCTGCGTCATATTCTGCATCGATTGCTGCATTCCCTGGAAGAACTGCTGCATCATCTGCTGCTGCAGGCCCTCCATCAATTCCTGGAATTTCTCGCGGGCCTGCTCATCCATGAAGTCATACTCAGAGAGCCCTTTTATCTGGCCGGGAATATCTTGTGGCAACTTATCAAGATATTCCTGCTTGCGCTTAGCAATCATCTCCAGCATTTTACGCATCTGTGCAGGAGAAAGCGCCTCCTGACCTGTTTGTCCTGACTGACCGGCTTGCCCAGCTTCGGACGACTCCCCCGACTGATTAGGCGCTGACTGTTGCCCACGCTGTTCTTGAGCCGACTGATCCTCAGCCTGGGGTTGTTGCTCCTCCTGATCAGAAGAAGCTTGTTGGCTGGTCTGCCCCTGCTGCCCTGGAGATTGATTTTCCAGGCGTTGTTGAATGCCCTCGCGCTCTAAGCGCTTCACCTCTTCAAGCTTCTCACGCAGATCATCCATCACCCCCGAGGCCATATTATATCGATTCAGTTGCTCGCCACGCATGTTACGCATGCGCTCCATCATCTCGCGCAAGCCCATCGCCCGCTGACCGTTCTCACCGCGAACGCCTTCCTGCATTAGACGTTTAAGCGCCTGCTGCAGGTTACCATTCTCAAGATAATCGTCAGAAAGAGCTTTCAGGATATCATCAGCGTCTAAGCCTTCAATACGCTGAGTACCATCCCAACGCGAGTATCCGTAGCGATTCCTGTAAAAGCGTTCGAACATATCTATATGTTCCTTTAGCGTCGATAGCGTACTCTGCCGCGAACTTCATCCTTATTGAGACGTCGGTTCAGGTGTAGCCCTTCGAGTATAAACTCGATGGAAGAGGCAATAGTTGCCGGGCTACCACGCCCATTAAGCTTATCAATAGCTTTGCTCAGGCCACCAACCTTAGAAAGCTGATTGACATATTCCATAGCAGGCATATCATCGCCTACCTGAACATTCAATCCGCGCTCAAAACCAGCCACTAGCTGGTCAAACTCGCGCGCATCAAAGTAGTCGCCAAAGACGCTGAGTAGGGCCGCATTGATGAGCTTCTGGACCACGCGCTCTTCCTTTACATCGCCGACAGCATCAAGTTCGATCTTTCCACAGGTGGAAGCCATAATTGCTTCAAGATCGCCCACGCGAGGCGCTGCCTGACGCTCCTTGAGCCGTAGAGCTCGTCTGCTAGCATTACTCAATACGTTCTCAAAGTTTGAGACAGAGACGCGGACGCTTACCCCGGAGCGCTGGCTAATATCATTGCTGCGCCGCGCCAGCTGCGTAATTTCTGCAATCACTTCCTTCATAAACTGAGGAACAACAATCTCCAGTCCATCGGTGCTAAAGTGACTGCTCTCCGCCTCCATAATCTGGATCTCGTGCTCAACTGCTTGCGGATAGTGAGTACGAATTTCAGAACCCACGCGGTCCTTCAACGGAGTAATAATGCGTCCACGGTTCGTATAATCTTCAGGGTTGGCGCTGGCCACAACGTACACATCCAGGGGCAAACGAATCTTGTAGCCACGGATCTGCACATCGCGCTCTTCCATAATATTTAATAAACCGACCTGGATGCGTTCGGCCAGATCAGGTAACTCGTTGATACAAAAGATACCACGGTTTGTGCGAGGAATCATTCCGTAGTGGATAGTCAGCTCATCGGAGAGATAGCGTCCTTCGGCTACACGCACAGGATCTACCTCACCAACAAGATCAGAGATAGTAATATCAGGTGTGGCCAGCTTTTCGCCGTAGCGTCTATCGCGAGGCAGCCAGGCAATTTCTACTTCGTCGCCTGATTCTTCCACCTTATCACGGCAAGCTTTACAGATAGGCTCAAATGGATCGTCATTTATCTCACAGCCAGCGATCACTGGCACAACCTCATCCAACAAATTGACAAGGCTACGAGCCATACGCGTCTTTGCCTGACCACGCTCACCAAGGAAGATAACATCCTGACCCGAGAGGATAGCATTCTCGATCTGCGGGATAACTGTCTCCTCGTAGCCAACTATGCCTGGGAACAGCTCTTCGCCATTACGGATCTTCTGGACCAGGTTTTTACGCATCTCTTCCTTGACAGAAAGCACTCTATATCCACTTGCTCGCAATTCGCCAATAGTGCGTGGTCGAGTCGTTATGGTCATTCGGTTTCGTGCTACCTTTCTTGGGGATTGGCTTTGTGTGCTCCATGTCCGGTACTGAGGCTAGTAACCGACCTGCATGATCGTACACAACCAAAAAACAGGTGGAACCATATTTAATATTGATGGGCATAATTTGCTACCGGGTCGATACGCCCGGTGAGTATCTCTATTATACAATATCGGATCTAGTATTGTCTTCTTAGCTAGCGCAATATCCAGGATTATTTAATTTTCCTGTTTTGCCCCACCCACCCGCCCGAGAAGAAGGGAAAATGGGGCACGCCCCGGCAGAGGACTGGCTGTCCTCTGCTCCCTGTCCCTCGGACAGGATGCTCTTGCTTCTATAAAAACTAAATAGCCCTGGCGCAACATCCAGGACTTTCAAGCTCTGGTTTTTGGGCCTCCTGGCGGCGGCAAGGAGGAAACACTCTGGGCACAGCCCCGCGCCAAAGTCAAGGGCGAAGCCCTTAACAATCCCAGTGATGCAAAAAACTGGCGTGTATGATGCGCCAAGCCAACCTATCAGCGTTTAATCCGCATCTTATTAGGATAACCCGCGCTGCTATCAGCAATCACTCAATATCTATTTCTCAGGGCTAAAAATTTACTCAAGAAAATTACCAAAACCCTAAAGATGTGAATAAGACACACCAAAAATGTTTTACTTGTACCAGGGGCTGTGCTACACTATGTAGCGAACATCGCATGCTATTGTAGCAGACTTATCATAAAATCATGGCATGCTTGTATCTCCCTAAACAGAGAGCATTTTTTTCTCTTTCAAAGGATGACAGGATAGTATGACACAGGATTCTGTGACACACGTAACAGCAAACAACGCTCACGAGGACGAACACGCGCAGGGAAAAGGCTCGCTAGGTCCTATTCTTTGTTGGGCAGTTGTCTTCGCAGACATTGGTACTTCGGTCTATTATACCCCAGGAATTCTTTTTCAATCCGTTCAGGGATTGGCCGGTTTCTTTGTTTTCCTGACGATGGCCGTTTTTGTTCTGCTCACCCTGAAATATGCAGAAGTCACGCACCGCTTTCCGCAGGGTGGCGGAGTGGTCACCGTCGCAGGGCAGGCGCTTAACCCCTGGTTTGGCGCCCTGGGAGGCATGTTTATTCTGGTGGACTACTTTTTAACGGCAGCCATCAGTTCGCTCTCAGGGCTCACTTACTTCAGCGTGGTTTTTCCGGCCATCGGCCCCTATGTGCTATGGATTACCATAGGCATTATCATTCTCCTGGGCATTCTCAACTGGATAGGCATTAGCGAAAGTGCCAAAGTGAGCCTGGCTGGAGCTGTTATCGCGTTTATCAGTGACCTCGCTATCTTGTTCACGGTTTTTACGCATCTTTCTTTCAGCCAGTTTCTGGTCTTGATCGAAAAGATGTTTGCCAGCCATGCCCTCACTCCGGAGGCCTTGCTGGCCGGTTTCGCCGGTTCCTTCCTGGCATTCTCAGGTCTGGAAAGTATCTCTCAGCTCTCGCCCGTAATGCGAGCCCCACGCAAGAAAACAGCCAGCTGGGCCCTTTTCTTCGTGGTCATCACGATTGGCATAACCAGCCCACTGCTGACAATTCTCTCAACCAATCTGCTACCAGTTGCGGCAGCTGATCCTGTTAAGAGCCAGCAGATCATTTCCTTGCTCGCCGGTCACTGGGGAAATATTGTTCTGCAAACAGAAGTTGCCATCAGCGCTAGCGCGCTCCTGGTCTTCGCCTGTAACACAGCCATCATCGGCTCCTACCATGTGTTTATGGCCCTCTCCCGGATGGAGTTTCTGCCGAGCTTCATCCTGGACCGCAACAAACTGCGCGGCACGCCTCACTATTCGATTGCCCTGGCTACCGGAATTCCCGTGGCCGTACTCATTATAGTATGGGGCAACATCAATATTCTCGGCGATATGTATGCATTCGGCTTGCTTGGCGCCTTTACGCTTACTTGCCTGAGCCTGGATATTGTACGCACGCGGGAGTGGCGCAAAGCTCTGCGCATCCTACACCATAAGCAACAGGATGGCAACCTCGCTTCAGAGGAGAGGAATGCTGCGCGCGAGCTAACTTCGCTGCATGATCTACAAGCTTCTGACACACCTGACCCGGCCAAAGAAACAGCACCTGCCCCTAATGGATTGGCACCTATAGGAGGTGGAATGTCTGTAGTTCAGAAAACCCGTGGTCTCTGGTTCAAGATAGATTTCTCCCTGGGTGTTCTTACTACATTGCTCGTCGCCGTAGCCTGGTCCACAAATCTTGTTACCAAGCCTCTGGCCACAGTCTTTGGCGGAAGCGTGGCTCTTCTGGGTATGGTTATAGCCTATATCAACTATAGAAGCTCACAAAAGAGTGGGCGCGTACCTGTTCCCGTTGTTGTCAGGCGCGTCGAAGAACGCCTGCCCGATTGCGTACTAGCTGTACTCCTCGCCAAAAGTAAAAACAATGATGCCATTATTCGTGCAGCAATCAATGACTCTGAGGAGAGCAGGCCTGTAGTATTCCTCTATATAGGTGAGCACAAGCCACGCGAGACAGCTCCACGCATGATGGAAATTGTTGATCCCTACCTGGAAGACCAAAAAGCGAAAGAGAGCTTTGGTAAGGCCGAAAGCCTGGCCATTAAGACGAAAGTACCTACACGTCGCTATATCTACCTGCAGGCCCAGCCAGATATCGTAGCGCAGGTCTGGCAAAAACTGCGCCCACGTGATACGATCATTGCAGCGGAAGACAATGAGCAATTCCAGGATATCAATCCTGACCGCATCCGCTATGAAACAACACCGGAAGGTAAGGTAGCCCACCTGCTTAAACGCTGGTAACAGGCAGTTTATGAAGCCCAGACGTGTTCTTCTCTCAGCATTAACGCTTATATGTATAGCCCTGGCCTCCTGCAGTCCAGGGCATCTTGGTGGCAATGTCATCGCCTTTATACGCGATGGGCATCTGTGGACAAGCGATCCTGATGGGGCCAATGCATTTGAGGTCGTGGCTCAGGGCACGCCAGTCATCGGCTATAGCTGGTCACCAACCCACCGCCTGCTTGCCTTTCGCGCGCTTGATCCAAGTCTTGCCCAGAAGCCTGCCGCCCGCAACCTGAAAAGCAATCCCCTGACGGGAACAATTGTCGATGAAGCAAGCACCATCAATACAATTGGCGTTGACGGCGGCTCTGCTATCCCTACAGCGCTCTCTAGCCCTGACGTGCTCTATAGCAATGCCATGTGGAACTCCAGCGGGACACGTCTGCTGTATCGCCAAACTGGCAGAGCAGATCTTAGCAGCCCAGAGTCAGCCATCTGGTGGGTAGCCCAGAATGATCAGCCTGGGGGCATCGCAGCTAAGTCGCTACCGCCCAGTTACTCTATACCTTCGATTTCATCTACCAACCAACAAATCGTTGGGAATTCGAGTCGCGGGCTCTTCACTACAACGCTGGCGGGAACGCAGCTCCGCTACCTTACTGACAAGCCACTGCCCGGCCATCCTTTCCCAGCTACCTTAGAGCGTGTTCTCTGGCAGCCGGGTCAGCAAAATGCCAGCTTGCTGTACGCTCTTCCCGCACCATCTGCTCGTGCGGCTGGTGATACAGCGCCAATTGAGCTACAGCTTATCCTACGTACCCCTGATGGACATGCCACGGCTCTTACACGTTGTAAGTGCACTCAGTTCGCCTGGTCTCCTGATGGCAAACACATTTTATACAGTACTGACTCAACCTATAGCATATTTAATCTCGCAGACCATACCTCATTCACCATCCCTGACGCCAACAATAGCGTACCTTACTGGTCGCCAGACAGCCAATTTCTCTTGCTTGACGGTCCGCATACACTTAGCCTTGTGCACATTGCTGATAAGCAAACCAGCCTCCTACTCACTGACGCTCCCAGTGCACCGACTAACGCGGCCTCCAAAGCATTTCCAGCCATCAATAGCCTATTGCAGCCGGTACCAAATAGTTTGTGGTCCTCAGACAGCCGCCACTTCCTTTTCCTCACCCACAATCGTCTACTCTGGCAAAATCACGGTATCAAGGCAGGTCTCTACACAATTACGATCAATAGTAAAGGTCAGCCCCTTGGAGCGCCAAGCTTAGTCGATACGGGTAAGGATACGCAGGCCGGATGGTCCTACCAGGACCCCAACACGTCCTTTGTATACTAAGGAGCTCCACATGCTGGCAAGCCCTTATTGTACTGATCCTATAACTCAGGCCTGGAAAGCTCGATAACTACAAGGGATAGGCAATTCTGCTATCTTTCTTCACCCCGAGAGAATTTGCTATAATCGGGCTGTGGCCGATAATTTAATTAGAAAGGACCGACCCGCATGGCAAAAGCTGATAACAATAGGCAAGGGGAATACAAAGAAGACGAAAGCGCCGGCGAAGACGAATATGACGTCTTCGAACTGCTGGAGCGCCTTGAGAGTTTACGCGAAGATATGGAAGAATTACGGGTTACCACGTTAACAGAAGTCAATCGTCGCATAGCAGAATTGCATCAGCAGCTAGACGAAGATTAACTGCTGCATATACAGGATTTAGCCTGCTACTTCTCAGCAGGCAGCAGGCTATCCTATTACTGCGAGCTAGGCGCCGCCGAGGTAGGCCTGGCGCACAAGGTCATTTTTTAGAAGATTATCTGCAGTATCGCTCAAGACGATCTTACCTGTTTGCAGAACATAGCCGCGATCGGCCAGACTAAGGGCCATAGAGGCGTTTTGTTCTACCAGGAAGATAGTCATTCCCTCATCACGAATACGTACAATAGTTTCAAACACGGTCTCGACCAGCAGAGGAGAGAGCCCCATTGATGGCTCATCCATACAAATCATACGTGGACGCGACATCAAAGCTCGCCCCATCGCCAACATCTGTTGCTCACCGCCGGACATCGTACCGGCCACCTGCTTCCTTCGCTCTTGAATGCGGGGAAAGATCTGATAAACATGCTCTAGATCCTGCTTAATCTCTGCGCGGCTTCTACGGCTATAAGCGCCCATCTCTAGATTTTCCAGCACGGTCATACGAGGGAAGATACGCCGCGCTTCTGGGACGAGAGCCAGGCCTGAGCCTACAATATTGCCAGTTAATTTACGCTCGATTTTCTGCCCCTCAAACATGATCGAACCACTACGGGGGCGAAGCAGGCCAAAGATCGTCTTCATAGTCGTCGTCTTGCCAGCCGCATTGGCTCCTAGCAGGCACACAATCTCTCCCTTACTGACCTCCAGGGAGATATTATGCAACACCTGACTTGGGCCATAATATGCATCGACACCTGATAACTGTAACATAGTGGACCTCGTGATCTCTTGTGTATGCCCCGACAAAGGCGAAGGATTGCTTCTCTCTATCATCACATCCCTCCTATTCCCGGGCTTCCTGATCGACCCTGGCAGACTTACCAAGATAAGCCGCGATAACCCTTTCATCACGGCGTACCTCTTCAGGCAAACCTTCAGCAATTTTGCGTCCATAGTCGAGCACAGCAATACGATCTGAGATGCCCATGGTTACAGCAAGCTTATGCTCAATCAACAAGATGGTCAAACCCAACTCATCGCGCAAACGCCGCACATACTTCACAGCCTCCAATGTCTCAGCCTCATTCATACCAGCAGTAGGCTCATCCAGGAGAAGCAGTTTAGGATTAGCCGCCAGAGCGCGCGCAATTTCAACACGCCTTCTCTCAGCGTAAGAGAGGTTCATCACAAATTCGTCTTGCCGTTCCAACAGAGCGGTTCCGAAGAAGGTAAGCAAATCCAGGGCACGCTTACGTGCAGCCTCCTCTTCTTGCTTAACCCGCGGAGGGCGGAATAACGAACCCAGCAAACCAGCTTTAAGCTGTGTATGTTGCCCCACCAGAACATTTTCCAGAACTGTCATATTATTAAACAGGCGAATATTCTGGAAAGTGCGGGTAATCCCACGGGCAACAATCTGGTCAGGGTTATCACCCACCAGCGACTTTCCCTCAAGAAGGATATTGCCGGTAGTTGGACGATAGATGCCAGTAATCAAGTTGAAGACAGTTGTTTTACCAGCGCCATTGGGACCAATCACGCTGATAATCTCCCGCGGCTTAATGACCAGATCCACATCCTGTACCGCGACCAAACCACCAAAGCGCTTAGTGACCTTACTTAGTTCTAGCAAAGCCCCGCTGCTATACTCAGCAGAATCGCCTGCCGGCTTTACACTATTCACGGTCATAACTCTCTCCTAGCGTCGCTGCTACTCAACGTGCACCTCAGCTTCAAACTCCGCTGACCCGGGAGGCTGATCCAGCGCACCCACCTCAACCGGCTCTTCCTCAACTTTATGAAGTTCGCGACGTCTTCTTGCACTGGGTATCAGACCCTCTGGCCGGTAAATCATAATAATCACAAGAATCGTACCAAAGATCAGGTTGCGGATACTTCCGAAAGTGAAACCAGGTATTGCCTGTACAATTACATGGAGGAAGCTACCAGGATCTGACGCTAAACTATCCAACTGGGCCAGGATCAACAGGTTAATAGCATAGACAGCAATAGCACCAACAATTACACCTGGAATGCTGCCCAGGCCCCCGATGACAACCATGGCCAGGTAGATGATAGAGTCAGTTGAGTTAAAGTTATCGGGTGTCACCGTACCAAGTTTAGCAGCATGATACATGCCAGCCAAGCCTGAGAAGAAAGCGCCGGCGCCAAAGGCGAACAACTTGGTACGAGCCAGGTTAATACCTGAAGAGGCTGCAGCTATTTCATCCTCGCGGATGGCAATCCATGCTCGCCCCAAACGAGAATCGCGTAGCCGAATATTGGCAAAGATACACAAAACGATCAATGCCACAATTAAGTAGTAGTAAGGAGCGGGAGTAAAGTTACTCCAATCAACACCGGGGAATTTGGGAGAGTAGACGCTCACCAGGCCGTTGGTACCATTTGTGTACTTATCCAGCTCCAGGAAAACGATTGGCACGATCTCTCCAAAACCCAACGTCACGATAGCTAGATAGTCACCGCGCAAACGCAGCGTAGGAGCGCCAAGTATCACACCCCATAAAGCCGCTATCAGCGCGGCTACAAGTAGCATCGGCCAGAAGAACCAGGGCCAGACCTGCGGATTGACGATTATCCCTGTAAGAGCCTGGAACTGTGGAGAGCCAAACATGCCCCATACATAGGAGCCAATGGCAAAAAAGGCTACATATCCCAGATCGAGCAGCCCGGCAAAGCCAACTACAATATTCAGGCCAAGGGCCAGAATAATATAGAAGCCCGCATCTCCATATCCAGCCAGGCGCCCATTGGTACCAAAGCCGAATAAGAATGGGTCAATTACAGGATAGAACAGCACAAAAGCGCCAATCAATATCAAGTAAAAGCGCTGCGCTCCGCTACTGCGTAGAGGCAAATCATTCGGAACTATATCCTTGGCCTCTTCACTGGCCCGGCTCGAAGAGAGCACACGAAGTTTCTGCCAGCGGCTCACCTTTTGCGGGCCATCACCATTACTTTCTCCATTCCCATTTGTCTTAGCGCTAATCACACGCCGCAAAGCAACAATGCCGCCCAGCTTACCAAGAAAATAGCCAGCCACAGGCAATATAATGGTACGCGCGACAACCCAGATGAGAAGAATGGTCGGTAAAGATCCCATAAAGAAAAAAATGAGATCAACTACCAGTGAGATAACTGCGAATATCGTGGCAAACCAGAAACTACCAAGTATAGCCCGCCTCATCAAGTCAGCTTGACGCGCACTATCGAGAGGCTCTAAATTCTCAAGAACAGTCGAAGGGGTATAGTGAAACAGCTGGAAAGCCTTCTTCCTGAGGAAGAAGTAGAGCACCCAGATGACGAGAGACAGGGCCAGGCCTAGAATCAGGTTATTGGTTGCAATAACCAGCCCCAGGGGCACCAATGTATAGACAAGAACATCTACCCATAGCTCAGCTGGATGACGGCGCCCGCTATCCGCCGCAGTCATATAACCGGCGAGGGCGATCACGGCAGCATAGAAGGCGACCATAAAGATGGCAGCTTGAACAAGAGTCGCCATATCGTACTGGTTACTTTCGCCGAAGAATCCCAGCAGCACGTTATTAATAATCGCTTCTCCGCTCCAAAGTGTAAACACAACTACAGGAACCAGAAGCGCAACAAGCCATTTAACCAGGAGAGCGCCCGCCTCGCGCCCAGGAGGATATAAACGAGAGCTTAATGTACTAGAAGACACGTTTTCACCACCTCGCTTCTGCAGACATGGGTGTAACAGTAAAATTTTTCCCGATAGCTTTTACACTTTCTCCGGCACTTGCTGGCCAAAGAGACCAGAGGGGCGGAACACCAGGATCAAAATGAGGATGGCAAAGATTATTGCACGGGACCACGCACCACCACCATGTGGCAAAACTGACTCAGGGATAAGCGTTGCTAACGACTCAATAACCCCAATAATTATGCCACCCGCCATAGCCCCAGCAATATTGCCAATGCCCCCTAACACCGCAGCAGTAAAGGCAACAAGGCCAAGGTTGAAGCCAACAGTGAAAATTGTGCTGCCATACTGCAATCCATAGATGAAGCCTGCCGCACCAGCTAGCGCCGAACCGATAATGAAGGTGATTGAGATCACTTGATTAACATTTACACCCATAAGAGCTGCCGCATCGCGATCCTGAGCAACAGCACGCATGGCACGACCAATACGCGTACTAGTAACTAACCACTGGAGAGCAACCATCAAAACCACGGCTATCAACACGACGAGCACGTTGATGTTGCTGAAAGACAGTGGACCCAGCGTAAAGTCAACCTTGGGGAAGATCTGCGGGAATGCAACATAGGTATTGCCTTTCCACAACTTGCCAAGATCTTCAAGAATCAACGAAACACCAATAGCGGAGATGAGAGGAGCCAGACGAGGGGCATTACGCAAAGGCCGATAAGCTACTATTTCAATAACTACGCCTAATACAGCACAGACGACGATCGATCCCAAACAAGCCAGCACCAGAGCGCTGACCAGGGTAAAGCCCTGGGGATGAGAATCTGCATTAATGCCCATCAAACTTAAGATTGCAATCGAGACCATTGAGCCTATCATGAAGATGTCGCCGTGGGCAAAGTTAATCAGCTCAATGATGCCATAAACCATGGTATAGCCCAGAGCAATCAGTGCATAAATCGCCCCGGTTGCAATTCCCACGACCAGTAACTGCAAGAAAAGTGACATTAGTGAGGGACCCCACCTTCCTGCTTTATTTTTAAGATTTAGAAACTTGAGGGATGAGAGAGAGCTGTTACACAGGATCTCCTAGCATATGTGAACAGCTCTCTTGCAAGCTAGCCAACCAGTCTAACCAAGTAGCCTACTTGTTGACCCTCAGTCTGGCCAGGCGAACGGCTTAATCCTAGTACTTCAACTGAGTCAAGTACTTCCAACCATTCCCTTGGTCGGGGTTGTCAGCGATGGTGTAGATTGAGATTACATGGTTGGTTGTATCGCCATCTTTATCGAAGGTATGATGGCCGGTGACGCCATTGTAATCGATGTTTTGAATTGCATCGATTACAGCCTGACGGAATACTTTGGCCTGAGTCAGGTCGCTTGAATCCTTTGGAGTGGCCACGCCTTTATTGATAGCCGCCTTGACGGCCTGCATAATAATCATGGCACAATCGTAAGAGGCCGCACTATAGGAAGAAATGTTGTTTATGCCGTAAACCTTGTCAAAGTCCTGGAGGAACTTCTTTGCGGAGTCCAATTTCTGAGCATCGGCACCAGCAACCGAGGTAAACACTGGTCCACCAGTATTGCGAATCGTGCGCGCAAAAGCGCTTGTCGACATACCGTCACCGCCGATAAGGGCAGTATTTTTGAGCTCCGGTACCTGCATCATCTGCTGGCGCAGAGGAGTACCGCCGGTTGAGTCATTGCCACCAAAGAAGATCACATCTGGTTTCCCAGCCGCAGCCTGGGTAAGCAGATTTACAAAGGAAGTAGTGGTGTTGGCAACGCTCTTGCGGTCAAGAACCGTCCCACCAAGAGATTTGAACTGCTCAACGAATACATTGGCAAGGCCTGCACCGTAGGTCTCAGAATCGTCAAAGACGTATGCTTTTCGATAGCCTTTCACCTTGTAGGAAAAATCGGCAAGGGCTTTACCCTGATACTGGTCAGGTGTAGCAATACGGAAATACGTCACCTTACCAGTAGGGCGATAGACCGAGATCTTGCTCTTAGCGCCACCACACTCGTCTTGTGGAACTTCCTTAGTCAAGCAGTCATTAGTGTTGGCCGGGCTAATCAAGGCGATAGGTACCTGATTAACTACTGGCAACTGCGACTGGGCGACATTACTATTGATCGGACCAGCAATCCCTGCAACGAGAGCATCGCCAGCTAGATCAGTGACATTCTTCTGACCCACAGCTGGATCATGTGCGCCATTAGGGCCAACATCATCTTTGGGGTCAAATACGAACTTGTAACCTGGGAGAAGATTTTGAGCATTTGCCTGATCGACTGCCAGGTGGGCTCCGTTTTCCGCAGGCTTACCGGTACTTTCATCCTTACCACTTGCCGGGAAGTCTGTACCGATTTTAATAATAGTGGAGCCTTTAGCAGCCGTTCCACCATTTCCAGTACTGTTACCTGTAGGTGTAGTTCCGGCACCACAGGCAGCTAGCATTGCCAGTAACAAGGGGATTGCCATCGCCAGGACAAAAATGCGTGACCAACGTCTGTGCATGATGTAGTCAGCCTCCTTGTAGCAATATCAATTTTACTAAAATTCAGAGGGCAGCACGATTATAAAGTAATCGCTAACAAATAGAGTTCCCTCCGTTGAAAATAGTACGTCAAACTTCCAGTAATTTCTCACATTTATGTAAGAATTACTTTCCGACCTTGCTTAATCAAATCAAGGATATATTCACCATTTAGAGGATCAAATCAAATAGAAATATCGCTACTTATATTCCATACAGATCTATCAGAGACTGGCATAGGCTGTTGAGATTATACGGACTATACTTAAGGCTGTCAAGATGCAATTCTTACCAAAAAGCCCATTGAGTAGATAACCAATTAAAAAAACTCAACTATAGAATGATCTGTATAGGCATTGATGGCCGGGACGAGACATAGATCCCTCATTTTGAACACTGCGAGCATACCACAGCCTTATTTTCCTTAAGAGACGGAGTGCCGTCAAACGATCGCTGGCGTGAAATACATGATAGTTCAGCGCTTCTAGTTCACTAACACCTGGCAAGCCTGTGGGCATCCTCTTCCAGCAATATGCTCGGCATACAAACTTCCCGCCCTTCCAGATGTTTCTCTGATCCTAACACTGATCATGTAAGAAAGGCAAGTTCAACATGAGCTTGCGCGACGCTTGCGACACAATTGCGACGCAATCCTGAAGCAATCGCCACAACAAAGGGACACGACAATGACAAGGCGAGCCTCCACTTCAATCAAGCACTTCGACAGAGATAAGGAAATAGCAACTATATACTAACAGCCTTATATTCTTTATCCACAACGGGGGCAGGCTGCCAGGCGAAACTATACTATGCACAATACGCTTTGCCAAAGCATCGAGCGAATTTTCGTGTAGCTAGCCAGCTCTCTACAAACTTATGACTTCAAGAGATAGGCATCAAAGAAGGCATTCACGTGTGAGATATATCCAGCGGTATCACTATCAAAAGCCTGAGCATGCCCCGCGCCGGGCACGACCCAATATTGCTTTGGCTGGCTGGCAGCCTGATACAAGGCTTGCATACCATCGAGAGGAGTAACACTATCGGCATCACCATTAATAAAAAATATAGCTGTATGCCCTGCCAGCTTGTTAACTACATCAATAGGCCTTGCCTGCGTAATATCCACCCCATATACTTCTTCCACTAGCTCTTGATCAGCTGTGCGCGCTTCCTCGTCCGGGACATCGGAGGTGACCCGCGTGGCATCTACCGGGCAGCTCTCAGCCACGAGAGCGGCAATGTCATCGGAGCGTGAGGCGGCCAGTACAGCGGCGGTTGCGCCCATGGATAGGCCCAAAACTCCTATTTTGCTATACATCGTATTTGGCAAACCGCGTAAATAGGCAATGGCCGCAAGAACATCTTCGGACTCTACCATGCCAAGCGTCGAAAACGCTCCCTGGCTCCGTCCATAGCTCTGAAAATCAAAAAGTAGTACATTAAAGCCGTGCTTATAGAGAAATGAGGCGCGCGAGATCATCGAAACGCGATTACCTGGTGTACCATGAGTCAGAATAATGACAGGGGCCTGGGGGAAGATAGGGCTAGCCAACCCGAGAGCAGTTCGCCGCGCCAGTTATAAAAAGCAACATCTGCCACGGGCAACTCGTGCACGTCACGGGCTTCTGGGACTGGATCGCCCCGCCCCGGTCGCAGGCCAGCGGTCAATTGAAATAATCTGCTACGCACGCCTGTATTACTACGTAGATTTATACGTTCTGCACTTTGCGGATCTTGTATTGTAGAGGACATCGGACTCATAACGGTTTTAATTGGCGTGTTCCTGACCTGTGGATGTTTCGGCTTCGCATGCGATGGGGAAATAATTCCATGCAAAAACCAGCCAGCAGATATAGCCAGGATCAGGAAAAATACCAATATCAGACGCCGAAACCACAGCCATTTACGCATAAATAACCTCTAAGCAGGAAATTTTCTAATGAAACGCTCAAATGCTGCTGCTACCTGCTGACGTGTTTCTGCAAGAGTGCCGCCATTATCAATGACTTCATCGACCAGGGCTAATTTAGGAGTAATAGGAGGTTGGGCCTGAATACGCGCGTGGGCTTCAGCAGCGCTCAACTTATTTCGCGCCATCAGGCGAGCCAGCTCCTGTTCCTCGGGACATACCACCAACCACTTGCTCTGGCAGAGCCTGGCAGAACCGCCTTCTAAAAGTTTGACCGCATCAATTATAGCAATGCCTGTCGCGCTCACGCTTGCCAGTTCCTGAAGCAATGCCTCCCCCACCACCGGATGCACAATCTGTTCAAGCTTACGTAGCGCAGCAGGATCTTGAAACACTATTGCCCCCAACGCCTTGCGCTCCACACTCCCATCAGAGGCAAGCACAGAGGGCCCAAATCGTTCAGCTACTTTCAGGGCAATTGGCTGTCCTCTCTCATAGAGATGATGGACCACAGCATCCGCATCAATATAACGCTCAGCCCCTTGGTCAAGCAGCATTTGCCCAACCGAAGTTTTACCACAGGCAATATTGCCAGTTAATCCAATAACACGAGGCATATATAAATGCTCCTAAAATAATATGGGATAGAGCTCTGGCTGGCCTACTATAGAGTATAGCACATCTTCTTGCACCTCGATAAGCTAGCGTAAATACAGTTAAATAACGCAAAGAAGATGTCAATCATGACATACTACGAATCACAACCCTCCCAAAAGTACTTATTCGCCCTTGTTTATTATCATAGTCGCTTCAGAGTATCGTACAATGCCTAATATTATACTTAATAGACCTTGAGGAGTTTAGATGAGCAGACGCCTGGGACTCATCATAGGTGTCAACCAGTATCAAGATCCCGCCTTTCAAACACTACAGTTCGCCGAAAACGATGCCCGAGCCCTTGCCCAATGGCTTGTCAATGAAAAAGGTGGCAAATGGGCTCCTGCAGATATGCAGCTTGTACAGGGCGCAACAGTTACGCGTACACTTGTAGAATCGCTGATTACGCAGATGTGCTTGCACCAGGCAGAGCCCGGCGACCTGATATTTATCTACTTTGCTGGCCACGCTTTTATCAATGAGCAGAACGGTGAAGGATATCTGGCGTTCTCAAATACGCGTTATCAAGACCCTGCAACAGCCTTGCACCTTTTTTCATTTGTTCAACAAGTTCTGGCTCGCAGCCGTGCCGGCGAGATCATGGTCTTCCTCGACTGCTTTCAAACCGGGCCGGCCTGGCAAGCTCGTCGCACTTCTCCATACGATGCGAGTCCCTTACTTGGTCCTGCCACCTTTAATTTGCTCCAACAATGTAGCAATCGTCTATTCCTCTGCACGTGTCGTGGTAACGGGTATGCGCCCGAACAGTCAGAGCAGAGCCTGGGCAGCTTTATCTATCGCAGCATCGTTGGACTATGTGGACCGGCCAGCGATCCGGCCACAGGCACTATCGGGCTAGTGGGGCTTTATAAATATCTTTCTGGCTCGCTGGATGAGCAACATCGTCCCCAAATCTTTGGGCAAGAGACAATGATGCTCCCTCTCGTAGGCACGTTGCCCGAAGCTCCGGCTCTTCAACAGATGTCACCTCATAGCAACTCTGCTCCTCTCCCTCCCTCTGGCTTGCTACGCACCCCGCAAACGGCTTCTGCTCCACTGCCAGGGAACATGCAGCCGGCCGCCGCTTCGCCCTCCATGGGACCCATGAGGCAAGCCCCGGCAGCCACTGCACAATTATCACCTAGCAATCCTGCTCCCCAGTCAGCTGTAGCCACTCTCTCTGAGCAACAAAAACAACAAATTGATCTCATGCAAAATCAGGTTCTTCAACTCCTGCAGGCTCAGAATTACGCTGAGGCCTACAATGGCGTTGAGCAGATTCTGCAACTTGTGCCCCAGGACAGTTTTACTTTGATGTTGAAAGCCCAGATCTTGCGTGCCGCTGGACGTTTGCCTGAAGCGCTTTCGATTATCGAGCAGCTTACCCACTTAGAGCCAGAGAATCCTTTAATCTGGAGTATGCGAGCAGTTATCCTCTCTAACCTTGGTCAATATGAGGCAGCGCTCGCCGATATCGAGCGTTCGCTCGAACTCAATCCAGGCAATCCAGAGACATTTAGCATTAAAACAAACATTATGGCCCGCATGGCCGAAGCCACAAGCCAGGCCGGCCAGCAACCCATGTTCCAGAAAAAGCAAGGTGGACCGCTTTCCTTTTTCATTGGCTTGCTTATTCAGGCTGCTGGCCTTATTCTGGGTCTGATCGGCACTGCCCTCCCGATTTTCATTCCGCAGCTCCCTCTCCCAGCAGCATTTGCAGCTATTGGACTGGGAACAGCTTTATTATGCGTGAATGCAGCACGTGGAGCTTATCTATATGGTTTTACGCGCTTACTCCTCACATTGGTCTTCTGTCTGCTACCAGCCGGCATTTTGGGAGGATTATACAAGCTGGCCTATGCAAGCATTATCGCACGCATCAACGCTAATCCAACGCTGCTCACCCCCATCCTTCTCCTGGCGGGATGGCTTGGCTTAGTTGCATTGCTGCCACTTCTTCTGGCCATCGGCGGCCTCATTGTCGGAGCAATACGAGGTAAACGTCAGTAAAAGCCGAAATTTGCCGCGCCCTCAGCTTGCCATATCCGCCACGCGCTCCCATTCTTCAAGCAGTTCATCGACGCGAGCCTTTGCCTGCTCATACTCAGCCGAAAGCTGCGTGAGCTGTTCAACGTCGGCTTTAAGCGCCGCCTGAGACAGGGCCTCTTCCAGGGATTTAACCCGCTCTTCAGCCTTCTCGATATCACGCTCAACATCTTCAACTGTACGCGCCCGAGCACCCTTTTTGCTCTGTGCTTTTGTTGCTGAAGCGGGAGCGCGGCCTTTAGTCTGAGCAGCTGTCTTGCTCGGCAAAGCCTCCGGCACATCCAGCGCTATTGGCCGCTTACGTGTGCGATAATCTGTATAATTCCCCAGATAAGGAATCAAGACACCATCCTCGATCGCCCATACTTTTGTAGCCAGGCTATCTATAAAGTAGCGGTCGTGAGAGACAAAGAGCAACGTTCCTTCATACTCGTTAAGCACTTCTTCGAGAAATTGACGCGACTGCAAGTCAAGATGGTTAGTTGGCTCATCCAGGATCATAAGATTAGGCCCTTGCAGCGTTAATTTTGCCAGGGCAACGCGACTACGTTCACCACCGCTCAGCGAACCGATCAATTTAAAAACATCGTCGCCGGAGAAAAGAAAGCGTCCCAGGAAACTACGCGCGCCTTCTTCGCTTAAAGCACTCACCTGGCGGATCTCGTCGAGAATGCTACGCTCCATATTCAAGCCCGCGTGCGTCTGCGAGTAGTAGCCAATACGCACATTATGTCCGATCTGGGCCTGACCACTTAAGGGGGACAATTCTCCGATTAGTGTGCGTAGGAACGTGGTCTTGCCAGCACCATTCGGACCAATCAAACCAACTCGATCGCCACGCAATAATTCCAGATCAGCCGAGCGTGCCAGCATGGTTGCGTCCTGTTGCGCTTGCCCTGCTGCTTTATATCCTATAACTAGCTTTTGGGTTGAGATAACTGTCAGCCCGCTATCCGTCACAGGACTAAACTCAAAGTGCATCTCAGGAAAATCCTGCGGACGCTCAATACGCTCAAGGCGATCCAGCAACTTCTGTCGTCCCCGCGCTTCTCGGCTGCGCTGTCCGGCCTTGTAACGGCGAATAAACTCTTCAGTATGTGCGATATGCGCTTGCTGAGCCTCATACTCGCGCATACGCCGTTCCATACGTTCCTCGCGCAGGTGCAGATATTTGGTGTAATTGCCTGGATATTCTTCAATTCTGCCAAAGGCCAGCTCGATCGTGCGCGATATAATTCTATCCAGGAAGTAGCGATCATGAGCAACGATAACCATAGCGCCCTTCCAGCTCAAAAGGTAAGTTTCCAGCCACTCAAGGGCAGACAGATCAAGATGGTTAGTTGGCTCGTCAAGCAATAAGAGATCTGGCTCCTGCAGCAGCAATTTACCCAGCGCAGCACGGGTCTGCTGGCCACCGCTCAGTTGCATTACAGGAGCTTCTTGCTGCTCATGTGTAAAGCTCAAGCCATCAAGGACCTGCGCTACACGATTTTCATAGGTATAGCCACCGGCATGCTCATAACGTGTTTGTAAGTCGGCATAGCGCGCTAACAATTGTTCGTGCAGCTGATTATCTTGTTGGGCCTGGGAAGAGGCCATCTGCGTAGCAAGTTCGCTTAACTCCTGCTCCCACGCGCGAAGATGAGAGAAGACAGTAAGCATTTCTTCATGCAGCGTATTCTGCGGCTGGAAGTCGGTCACCTGGGTTAAATAGCCAATGCGAGTGTTACGCGCAATAGCTAGCGAACCTTCATCGGCCTCTTCACGACCGCCAAGGATGTTAAGAAGAGTTGATTTTCCGGCCCCGTTAGGGCCCACCAGCCCTATACGATCCTGTTCTTCTACCTGAAAGCTTATTCCTGAAAAGATGCGTTCAGCACCAAACGATTTACCCAACTGCACAACATTAACAATAGGCATACAAATTTCACCCGGGTTCTCTTAAAAAGCAGCTTCAATTCTTTAGTAGTTTTCCTGGTTAGCCTACCATACCAGAGCTTCAGGCGCAAGAGCCGAACATGTATCCTCAGCCCAAACGCTTCAAACTTGCAGAACGTTATGATATACTAATAAAGCAAATCCTTCTTTGCGAGAAAGGATGCAGAGGTCAAAGGCCCTACGATTCTACTTTGCAAGCTTACTAATAGGCACAGTTGAACGTCAGGGAGGACCGATAATATTATGGTGCGGCAGATAAAGCTCCTTACCGAGCTTGACAAGAGAACCGCATATTTTCTTGTCTACCCTTCAGAAAAGAAGTAAAGAGCAAAGAAAGGAGGCGGTGCTTTCCCCCTTCTAATAACTGGGGAGCAGGCATCGCAATGCTGAGGTGGCGAAAGAGCAGTCCCTGGACAATCTCTGGTTGGCGCAAATATTGTTCGATCTTGGCGGCATTCAGTTTGGCAACTTTACGGTGAGCGAGTCAGCAGTGAGCTCACCTGTTTTTGTTAATCCCAAGGTCCTTATCAGTAATCCAACCGCACTACGTGTTGCCAGCAAGCTGATGCAACAAGAAATTAACTTAGCCCAGTCATTACGCCGTCCACGCGTTCATCCCTTTAGCGTTGTGGCCGGTGTGCCAGTAGGTGGCCTCTTGCTGGCATCAGCCTACTCGCTTGAGACCAATACACCTTTGATTTATGCACGCATTCGGCCCGAAGGTACAGGCAAACGAGGCATCGAGGGTCACGTTAATAAAGGCGATACAGCACTGATCATCGATGATCTCATTACGCGAGGAAGCAGTATTCTGGAAACTGCGGCTTTGTTAGAGGAGAATGACTTAAAAGTCAAAGATATCATTGTACTGATTGACCGTGAGCATGGAGCCGCGGAACGCCTACGCCGACATGGGTATAATTTGATGAGTATTTTGAAATTGGACGTAATGCTTACACATTATATGTCCAAAGGACTCATCTCTGAGGAAACGTATCGTACATGTGCTGAATATTTGCGCCGCAAACAAGGTGAAAACCACAACACAGCTCCATTATAATCGCACCTCTCTCGCGCATATGATTACGGTACAATAGCAAGATCATCCCGAAGTTATCGCTGAATAGCAAATGAGATAACTTCGGGATTTCTTTTTATTGCTTTCTCTTTCCCGCCGGCCTGGGCCACAGCGGGCTAACCTCTTGACGATAGATCAGATGCCTGGCGATTCTCCCCGTTAAATTGCTCCTGAGCCGAGACTTCCGAACGCTTTACAATTTTGAGCAATGGCTCTACCAGATCGATCGGCAGGGGAAAAATGATGGTCGAATTTTTTTCGACAGCGATCTCGGTAAGCGTCTGCAGATAACGGAGTTGGAGCGCGCTAGGCTGCTCGCCAATTACGCCTGCCGCTTGTGCCAATTGTGTCGAAGCCTGCAATTCGCCCTCGGCGTGAATGATTTTGGCACGCTTTTCGCGCTCGGCCTCTGCCTGTTTGGCCATCGCCCGCTGCATCGTCACAGGTAATTCGATATCCTTGATCTCCACAGCCGTTACCTTCACGCCCCAGCGCTCTGTATGCTCATCAATAATGGTCTGGAGCTCCTGATTAATCTTATTGCGTTGCGATAACAGCTCATCCAGCTCAGATTGACCAAGGACGTTACGTAGGGTAGTCTGGCCTATCTGCGTTGTAGCCTGCATAAAATTCATTACATTTACAACAGCGGCCGAAGGATCAACAACATAAAAGTACAATACAGCCGTGACTTTAACCGTCACGTTATCTCTGGTAATGACTTCTTGTGGAGGAACTGTAAGCGTTATGATACGCAGATCAACTTTTATCATGCGTGTAATAATCGGAGGAACCCAGAAGAGACCGGGGCCCTTTGCTCCAGTGAGCCGTCCCAGAATAAAGATGACTCCGCGCTCATATTGCTGCACAATCCGAATACCAGAGAGAGCCAGAAACACCAGGATCAGGATGATAACTCCAATGAGAGCCGAGATAAGCGAATCCATAAGGCCTCCTTGGCTATATGCTTTTTTGCCGCCTAATATTTATTTTAGCGGCGTAACAGAATGAGTATCGATAACAGACTGATTAGGTAGAGGTCGTACATGCAAGCGCAAGCCTTCAATAGCAGTCACTTGCACCTGAGCTCCGGCATCAACTGAGGTTGCAGGAGGATCAAGTATAGCTGCCCAGTTCTCACCGGCATAGTTAACCCGTCCTTCCGGCAGGAGCGGAGTCAAGGCAGTGGCATTAGAACCAATCATGCTCTCCATGCCCGTCGTCACAGGCATCCGTTGAGCCCGCATAATAAATGTTACTAAGGTAAAGCCGATAAGGCCAATAAGCGCTCCCATAGCATAGACAACCAGAGGATTTACCTTAGGTCCGCTGTATGGTCCTCCACTATTGAAAAAGATGAGGGTTCCAACCACCAGCGCTACGACGGCTCCTATGGTTAGCGCTCCATGCGTCGGCAAACGCAAATCCAATACCAACAAAACAAAAGCCAGCACCATCAAAGCCAGCCCGGCCCAATTTGGAGAGAGCGAACCCACAGCTAGCAGGAAGAGCAGCAGAGCTATTGAGCCGACAACGCCAGGTACAATGACTCCAGGATGCGAAATCTCTAGATAAATACCAATCATGGCAACTATAAACAAGAGAAATGCAATATTTGGGTCAAGGAGAAAAGCGTAGAGCTCATCAAAAGGCGTCGGGCTGAGAGTCTGGATGCTGGCGCCAGCAGTCTGCAAGCTAACAGTCTGACCGCCCTTAATTTGAACAGTACGACCATTAACGGCAGAGAGCAAGGAGCTCAAATCAGGAGCACCCAGGTCGACTATTTTCTCCTTGATTGCGGTGGCATCGTCGTAGGAGCTAGCATTCTTTATCATTTGTACAGCAAGGGGCACATTACGCTGATAGCGCTGCTGAATACCTGTCATAGCAGCAATCAGATCGTTTTCTACTTTTGCCTTAAGCGTACTTCCGATGTCAGCACCTGTGCCGGTTACCGGACTTGAAGCACCAATGCGCGTGGTTGGGGCCATGGCTGCGATCTGGGCAGATAGAGCTACGAAGGCTCCTGCCGAAGCCGCTCTTCCTCCGGAAGGGGAAACATAAGAGATAATTGGTATACTACTGGCAAGCTCTTCCTGGGTCATCGCCTTCATAGAGTCAATATCCCCTCCTGGAGTATCAATCTCGATGACCAGGGCCTGGGCTTTATCCCGCTGGGCTGTAGCGATTGACTGAGTAAGAAAATGTAACGAGGCAGGGCCAATATCGCTCTTCAGGACCATAGCATCTACATGAGACCCCGCGGCCTCAGCTGGATGGGCAGTCAGAGCTAAAAGGATCGCCACACATATGATACCTGGAAGTAACAGGGCCAAAATCTTTGGTCCATGATTTCTTTGGCGCGAATACATTGCAATATTCCTCCATCTGGCTCTTGTGACGCGCCTTAAATCCCAACACAGTTCAGTTGCCACATTATGAACTGTTGAGTTAGCTAGCAATTCGCTCTACACCTGCAACGGGCTAATCATAACATAAATTCGGAGAAAACACGAATTATTCTCTCTTCATCCATGCTCAATAGCTAATTGCTATATAAGTTATAGCATGTTGCAATTGATACGTCAAGAGGGTAGATAAAAATTCTTCTCCTCTAGCTTTTCAAACTTACAGAATTACGGCAATACAGATGGAGAGTGGGAGAACAATACCTAAAACCGAGTATGCCAGGCCCATTACTACTAATGGGAAGCTTTCTTGCTACTAAATATTTTGTATTACGTAGATGTCCAGGGGGAACTATGTAATACTCGTCCTCATATACTAAAAATAGAGATTAAAGAGGGGATGAAAGCTTTTTCATGAGCGAACCAGCCAGACAAAAAAAATATATAAAGACGACAGGAAAAAAACCTGTTCCCTTAGCAAAGTCACTGCGCAGGGCCATCTTCATCATGCTTGCCCTGGGTTTGATATTTGGAGGCTTCTATACAGCGCGGGCGGCTCTCACCCCAAAGAGTAGTTCCACGTCTTTTTTAGAGGCCATCATGGGAGGTATGTTCACGACTGCCCCCAAGCCCTCATCCACGCTCTGTGAGCATTTGACGTCGCAAGCTTGCGAGACTCCTACGGCGATAGGTCTTAACCTGCCACGTCAGACTGCCACTATTCAGGGCAATCTTATCACATTTACCCCTGCGGCACTTTCTCCTTTTCAAGCAGAATTACCAAATCCGCAGCGGGGAGCACAATATATCAGCGATGAAATGCCTCCTCCCAATTGGCCTCTTACAGATCGCTATAAACGCTGGTGCTGGAGTACAATCGAGCCCGATCAGGGCCAATACAACTTTGCCCTGATTGACCAGGAACTAGCCAGTGCCCAGGCGGCCGGATACACATTCGGCTTTCGCATTATGCCTGTTAATCCCAACCAGGGAGGCTCTTGCATTCCCAAGTACCTGATGAATATGCTCCCCAAGGGTTTTACAGATAATGGTTCCTATATACCTGATTATAATGATCCAAATTACCTGGCCCGCGCTCAAGCACTATTTTCCGCATTAGGGCAACGATACAACAATGATCCTCGTCTAGGATGGATAGATATGAGCCTGTATGGCTGCTGGGGAGAATGGAACGATTCCTGCACATCGTACCCATCCTCTACAGGAGCGGCCCCTATGACACCTGCAAACCGGCAGACCCTCATCAATATACAGACGCAAGCCTTCCCTGACAAGCGCTTTCTGATGCTTACTGACAAGCAAGATTCGCTTGAATATGCCCTTACAATGTCTCGTAAATATCCCACGGGTATACGGATGGACTGCCTGGGCTCTGACAGCCTGGGAGGAGCAAAGGATCATCTAGAATCCAATCCCCTTGAGAACGAGCGCTGGCGTGTGGCCCCTATTTTTTTTGAGTATTGCGGCAGCCCGAATCTTCAGCAGGCCTTTAATGATATTAAGACTTATCACGGCTCAATGATTGGAGATGGGGATGGCAACTTGCAATCATACAGTAGCTATAGCACTCTTAACCAATCTTTGCTCAAGCAAAATTTCGAGGTCTCAGGCTACCGCTTTGTGCTCAATAGCATAAGTTTGCCTGTCCACCTTGTGAGCGGCTATACTTTTTCGATCAATAGCAGCTGGTCAAATACTAACGTTGCGCCTGCGTATCATCCCTGGAAGGCCATGTTTCAATTGCGCGACTCTTCTGGAAAGATCGCCTGGCAACAAGAATCGAAGGTAAATTTCCAAACGCTTTTGCCCACAACGAAGGCGAATGGAGAGGATATGCCGGTACAAATTAAGGACCAAGGTACTCTTACCGATAAGTTACCTCATGGGGATTATACGCTCTCAATCCAAATTGTTGATGCTATGAATTATTATCATCCAATGAAGCTCGCGCTTCAAGGAGAACAACCTGATGGAAGCTATACACTTGGTAAGGTGAGCGTCAACTAAGCCTTTCGCTCCACACATACAAGCTCTCTAGTCCCTTCCGCCAGGACGATTGCTAAGTTTTTCTTGGCGCTTACTACAATACAGGGGAAGATGGGAATAGGCTATAAGTTCCAATCTGCTACTTCCTCTTCCCCATCCTCTTTCTGCCCGGTAATGCTGGCTTTACAGCAACTTCGCTTCCATATACCCACGGATTGCGCAACGAGTTGGTGCGCCGCTTCAGCGGCAGAAAAGGAGTGTATCGGAAGATATCAGGGCTGTTGGAAGGCCCTGTGCACACCCGACTGATCCCTGCCACCTCTGGCTTGAATCCCGAAAGGGAGGGGGAGTGTAGCATGTCGGGGTCAAAGGCCACGTAGGAGCAAGTCATCAATGCTCCGGGGGGAAAGTCGCAAAGCGTGTATGGTCAAGCCTGGATTGGTTGAATTCTCGTCTCACTGGCCTACTTGCGGACGCCAGCGAATGATGGCTGAAACGCTGGACCAGAAGAGAGAGCAGGATGGTAGCTCTCCTTCTCTCTCCAACTCTTCTGGCAGACCCTTTCTACGAGGGAAGAGGGACGAACGGAAGACCTGGAGCACGCTGCATCTCATTTCTGCTGAAAATGCGGGATCACCTAAACAGGGAATCATCCCTGCATGGTGACGGAGGCATGGTATTACTCAACGTACGGCTGTAATGGCTGGTGCAGACCGCGAAAACGGTACCGACAGCGGGATAAACCCAGGCAACTGAGGCGAAACCAGCGCTGTTTGGGAGGAAGCATGCCAGCGGAGCCTGAGAGAAAATGAGAAAGGAAAAGTGGGGTGTGCTGATGCTGCCCCGAAACCGAATACCTGAGTATCCAGGCGAAGGGGAGAGCCGTGTGCGGTGACAAGCCGCACGCACGGTTCGGAGAGAGGGGTACGGGCGACCCAGGAATGGGCGACCGGCCCCTACTCTACCACGGGAGAGACGACAGAGAAGCCGCAGAGCAAAGAGGCATGCGCAAATTCATCAAACAGTGCTCACGAGATGTGAGCACTCTCTTTACAAAAAGGAGCAGATCGGATATACTCTCAACGAGTCACAAACACGAGAAAGAAGGATTGTTCATGTACACCATGTACATTATGTCTCTGCATTTACTCTTCACCCTCTGCTAGCCAGTCATCTGTGAAGCGGCTTCGCAGCTTTCGGCTTTTCCTCATGGCGTCATACAAACCTGAACGGCGATGTTGGTTGTACCTGACTGTTGGTCAGCACAGAAGTTTTGCGCTGTTCATCTCGCCCTGCGCATGATTCGGCACACATCCTTCCGCAATACGTTGCTGTCTGTGCCATCCGCGCCTCACGCCCAAAGGCAAACGAACTGTTCATTCCTGCTCCTCTCAGATGCTCTTCTGGCCACAGAGGGTGAGCGAGGCTGAACAGGTTTTTTGCGTGTCTATGTCTCATTGTCTCTCTGTTCTCCCTCACTTCACCCTTCCCTTTTCGCACTGTTTTCAGATGATTTCTCTGTCACGCGGCGCGACGCACGTTGGAGAGACTCATCCCAGGTGAAGTGAGAGAAAACTCAGATGTCTCGTGTATCTAACGCCCTGCCCTTTTTTGCTTTGACCACTGCTGGATTAGAGGCGATTTCTGCCCAAGAACTGGCCCGACTCCCCCACATTACCAGCCAAACTCTCTCATACCGTCGCCTTTCAGGCACCTGTCAAGGGGATCTCGCCTCTCTGTGCACACTTCGGACGATAGACGACGTGTTCCTTGAACTGGCAACCTGGAGAGAGATTGGACGACCACGCAGCAGCCTAGAGTGGCTTCGCCATCTGGCTTTTGCGCTCGATCTCCACGAGGCTGTAGCGCATCTGGCTCGACTTCGAGCTATTCGCCGCTTCCCCCAGTTTTCCCTCTCGGTGAGTTTTGTGGGCAAACGCAACTACACGAGCGAGGAGATCAAGGAGGTTCTGGCGAAAGTATTGGAATACACGCATCGGGGATGGCTCTATCAGCGGGATGATCGGCAGGCCGATCTCAACGTCCGTGTGTTTCTGGAGCAGGACGTGGCCACCGTTGGGGTGCGCATCAGCAAAACGCCGCTGCACGACCGCTTCTATCAACAGGTCCATCTGCCAGGAGCCCTCAAACCCTCGGTGGCTGCCGCCCTTGTCATGCTTGCGCAAATCACCAGCACGACCACCGTGCTTGATCCTTGCTGTGGAAGCGGGACGATCCTCATCGAAGCAGCACTACAAGGAGCCTGTGCTTGTGGAGGAGATTCCAATCCCACCGCCGTCGCAGCCGCCCAGACGAACGTCACGGCAGCAGGAGTCGCGGTTCCCATCTTCCATTGGGACGCGACATCTCTTCCGCAGGCTTGTGCTTCCATTGATCGGGTGATCACGAATCTGCCCTGGGGACGACAGGTGTCGGTGGAGACCGCCTTGCCTGTGTTGTACCGACGCCTGTGTACGCAGATGCGGCGCGTGCTTGCTCCAGCAGGACGCCTGGTGGTTCTCACCCATGATCCTGCATTGCTTGATCCCCTGGACGTATCGTGTGTGGAGCAGATCGAAATCAGCTTGTTTGGGCAACGTCCAACCATTCTCGTCTTCTCGCCCACTTCGGGGAAGAACGTCAAAGGAGATCAATGATGGGAGACCTTCCTGAAATGTCGGTGAACATCCAGTCTTCTTCGGCATCGGTTCCTTCCACGCCTTCATGGTTTGGCGAGATCACGCTGACCGTCACGTACCTTCGTCACCAGGATATCCTGGCCAAGGTCAGTGAACAGATGCGTTGTGCGCGGCGGCGTTTCGGGCGCTACGAGGTGATCGATTTTCTCGCAGCCCAGATCGCGCTACGCCATCAGCAGGGAACGCACCCTGGAGGAATTTTCCCAGCGGCTCCAGCCGTTTGCTGTCCCATCTGTGTATCGCCGATTGGATGAGATCTGTGCACCTGGAAACCCTCGCCGCAAGCGCGGCGAGACGGTTAGGACGAGGACCACGGTGTCACAGGCGCACAGCTATCAGTGGCTTGGCAGTTATGGGAACCGAGGGAATGGCCGATATCTGGCAACACATCATCTTTCACAAGAACGCGCACCGATCAGGCTTGACGGGCAATATGGCAATAGAGAGGTGCTTGCTGATGTGGCTGGCTTTGCATTTTTCACGCGCGGGAAAGACTCCCGCCTGCTAGATCATCCGCTGCTTCAGGCGCGCTTGCACCTGCCTCCCGACCAGTTCCAGCAGCGCCCCAAAAGCCAGATGGTGCGTATCCTCTACGATTGCCCTGACATTCCAGTAGGACCCGATCGAACACCCTGCCGCGTGATCGTGGCAACCCATCCCGCAAGCAAAAAGAAGCGTCCCATCGGGGTCACACGAAAAGGCGTGGTCTACGAACTCTTCTTCACCAACCTGTCCCAGCACGCGTTTACTGCTTGCGATGTCGTTGAGCTGTACCTGCATCGCGGTGCTTTCGAGCTGGTGCTTTCCGATGAAGACCAGGAGATCGATCCCGACCGATGGTGCAGCCATGCGGCCTGGGGACAAGGGGCATAGTGTATCTTGAGCCAATGGGTATGGAACCCGCGCCTGGAGTTGGGGCATCAGCTTCAACCTGAGAAGTCGTGCACGACCGACTTTGCGCCAACTCTTCCCCATCCTTCACTACACGCGGCACCTCCTTCGGGCTATGCTTCCCTCAGGTGGGCCTGCCCTGGAAAGCTTGGCGTTTCTCGGGCCAAGACTTCGCTCTCCAGCCCGATGGGACATTGCGGTGTTTCACTGACCAGAAATTGCTTCCGCATGAACACCGACGAGAAGCCAATGGCGGTCTGCGCGTGGCGTATGGTACCAGCATTCGCAGTTGCCGTTGCTGCACACTGCGCCAGCAGTGTCAATGGAATGGCGTTGCGACCTTTCCTCAGCTTGACTATCTGCTGATGTCTGTCATAGAATAAATACACGTTCTCGTAAACGTTAAAGTTGGGACTAGGGCAAGGCTTTCCATTACACGTTTTTCTACCCATTGATGGCGACAGCAAGGTGGGAAAGATGGAGCTGGCTTACTCGCACGCAACCATCCTGTTTTAGCGAACTGGAATGCCTGGGAACCATGGAGGTGGTGCATGCTCAGCACAATGGGATAGCTCCGACTTTTAGCGGATAAGTACAAAGCTGCTCAATAGGAATTCAATGCGCACACAGCCAAATGCTTCCGACAAAAAGCTCGATGAGCCTGGCAGCAAGCCTTCACGCAGATGGCAGATTTCTTGGCTAAATCGTGATCTGACCTTGCTCTTTAGCGGGCGCGGGCTTCGTAGCCTGGCACAAAGTTACCTGGCAATCATCGTCCCCCTCTATCTTGCTCGCCTGGGCTTTGATGCCATCCATCTGGGCATTCTGTTTACCGCTTCAGCCATAGCAAGCGCGCTGCTGGCGGCCTCAGTTGGTATGCTGTCCGACCGCTTTGGTCGTAAACTCCTACTTATCCTCATCTCGCTCTTGATGACTTTCGGGGGCATTTTCTTTGCTCTCTCTGGAAATTTTATCGTGCTTGTCATCGCAGGAGCGCTGGGAACGATAGGCCGTGGAGGTGGGGCAGGCAGCGGCGGGGCCTGGGGACCCTATTATCCAGCCGAGCAAGCGCTAATCGCCGAGCATGTCAACGACGTACAACGCACGCATGTCTTCGGAGCGCTTTCTTTTGTTGGGGTTATCGCGGGAGCGCTGGGCTCCCTTCTAGCAGTTATACCTGGCCTGTTGCAAACTTATCTCTCAACTTCCCTGCTCACCGGCTACCGCATTCTCTTCTTGCTGACGGCGGTCATAGGTGTGGCTATGGCGCTTGTAGTTGTTCCTGTGCGCGAACAACGACATATAGCAACCAGGGAAAAAGCCCTTTCTACAGATGCGCGGCCATTGACCACTCATAGCGCAAGCAGGACCAACTTTATGGGTGTTACCCGTAGCTCATGGAACCTACTATGGCGCTTCATGGTGACAAATACAACAAATGGGCTGGCGATTGGCGTGCTTGGCTCGTTTATGACTTATTGGTTCTTTCGCCGTTACGGCGTTGATGCTGCCCAATTAGGCGCTTTATTCTTCATTATCAATATAGCCGCCGCTATCCCTTATTTGCTCGCTGGCAACCTTGCCCGTAGGCTAGGTGCAGTGCGAACTATAGTTATTACGCGGACTATCTCTGTCATCTTGCTGGCCTTTATCGCCTTTATGCCAACCTTTTTTCTGGCTGCCACGCTCTATCTTATTCGTATGATTGCCAACACATTGTCTAATCCGGTCCGCCAGTCTTATCTTATGGGCATTATTCCGCGACAAGAGCGAGCCAGCGCAGCCGGGCTCGCAAACTTCCCATCCCAGGTTGCGGCAGCCATAAGCCCTTCGTTTGCCGGCTATCTTATGCAGCAGGTAGCGCTTGATCTTCCCCTTGAATTTGCCGCTATTATGCAAGCGCTCAACGTTATTCTCTATTACTGGTTCTTCCGCAACATCCATCCTCCAGAAGAAAGCCAGCAGCGTAAATAGAACCGCTCGATCTAGCTAACTGACCATAAAAACGCCTGGCAGGCTCTTGTTTTGCAGTTAATCATATAGTATACTGTGCCAAATTTAGTATATGTCCATTCAAGCATAACTATTAGCTGCATTGCCAGCTTTCGAGGAATAAAAAGTGTCTATTACTACGCTGGGCTATGCATTACTTACTTTGCTCGTGCGTAAACCACTTTCAGGCTACGACCTGGCGCGGGCAATGAAAAATCCGATTGGCTTCTTCTGGCAAGCCAGACATAGCCAGATCTACCCTGAGCTTGCCCGCCTTGAGGAGCTGGGGCTCGTTACTGCCGAAACTATCGCGCAGCGGGACCGGCCCGATAAGAAATTATATACAATTACTTTGGATGGACAAGCCGTTTTAGCGCAATGGATAACCGAGCCAGCCAAACCGGCTTCCGAGCGCAATGAGTTGTTGCTGAAGACCTATTCTCTCTGGCTGGCTGATCCAGAAAAGGCTATCAAGCTCTTTCAGGACCAGAAAGAGCTACATCAACAACAGCTCGCACAATATGAACAAATCCTAACCGAATATCCACAAGCTACTCCTCTTAGTCCAGACTCACCTGATTTCGGCAGCTATGCCACCTTGCTACGAGGGCTTAGCTATGAACGCGGCTATATTACGTGGTGTCACTGGATACTCACGCAGCTAGAAAGCTATGTGGATGACAAACGGAGTCAGAATGAGCCTCCCCACGAGCACAAATATTCGGACTGAGGCAGAAGTCAGCAGTGTTGGGGTCTTCTTTGCTGTTTTCAGGCTAAGGGAGGATAGATAAAGAGAACGCGCAGTAGCTTTATCTCGCACGTGCCCTGTTAGAAAACTTCCTGTTCTTCTACAACAACCTCTTCGATGAGGTAGTGGTGAAAGGCTCGCGCAATCTGGGAAAGATAATGCTGACTGTACCAGGCCACGCCAAAGATGCGCTGACAGGTTGCTGGGATGAGGTGAAGTGTCGTTAAGCCATGCTCATAAACTCGTCTCTCCATTAATGCTGTGGTGAAACCTACTCCTAGCTGAGCTTGAACGAAAGCAAAGAGGGCTGCAGGCTCATCTATTTCAAAAGCAGAACGCAAAGTGAAGCCTGCCTGCAGGCAATAGGTCTCCATCAGATCGCGCAAGCCGCAGCCAGCTTTTTCAATCACGACGGCCTCATGGGCAACTTCGCTCAGAGGAACCCGCTTCTCGCCAGCCAGTCGATGTGTTGTAGGAACCACAAGTAGAATTTCTTCGGTTCGCAGCCGCATCCATTGAATACCGGGCTTTGCGAATGGGCCAGGCATGAAGCAAAAATCACAGGCTCCTGTTTCGAGCCGATGTGGCATTTCAGCCAGTTCACATTGAGACAAGCGAAAGCGCACAGAAGGATAGCGCAT
This sequence comes from Ktedonosporobacter rubrisoli, assembly GCF_004208415.1. Classification (GTDB taxonomy): domain Bacteria; phylum Chloroflexota; class Ktedonobacteria; order Ktedonobacterales; family Ktedonobacteraceae; genus Ktedonosporobacter; species Ktedonosporobacter rubrisoli. The sequence goes on from NZ_CP035758.1 coordinate 4,478,279, forward strand.
CTGGAAACGATGTAACAGGTCTGGAAGCCAGTACACAGTTGCCGCCCCCAGCGAAATTTCTCCATGTTCCAATCCAGCCATATCTTGGACCTTGCGCTGCCCCTCCTCCAATTCCTGAAATATCGTTTCGACATGCTCAAGGAACGCTTTGCCAAACTTATTGAGTCGAATCACGCGCCCTTGCCGCTCAAAAAGAGGAACTCCTATCTCTTTTTCCAGGCGGCTAATCGTTTTCGAGAGCGAGGGCTGGGCAATAAAAAGCTCCTCTGCGGCTTTCGTCATATGCTCAACTCGCGCCACCACCCTGAAGTAGCGTAATTGAAGGAGATCCATCTATTTTTTACCCTCAAAAATAATAGCTTTGTGTCTATGAAGCTATGTCTTATTATGTCTTGGATATCTTGCCCGCGTCAAAGTATTATAGACGTATTGGTGAAATAATTTGGAGACGTCCCACTTTTTGTGGCCATTGCTTAATTTGAGTGATGGCGGTCAATTGTATATTATCTCATTAAGCGCTCTAACTTAGCCAGAAAGGCTATGGGAAAGCCTGCATTTTTCATATCGCTTAGCGTTCTTAATTAATTTTGAGCCAAAGCAAACCCGCTTAAATAGCGTTAGAGGAGAGATCAGATGACTTCTACGAGTATCCCAGCTATACTAGATGAAGAACAGGGAGAGAAAACGTTTCTTTCCGAGGCCTGGTATCAAGTGTGGAAAGCAACGGGAGAGACCACTAATGGAGTAGTGGAGACATGGTTTGAAGTGGTTCCCCCTCACATGGGCCCTCCAGAACATCTGCATGAGCGCTTTGATGAGTGTTTTTGGGTTGTGAAGGGAAATTTTCTGATCAAAGTCGCGGAACGTATAGTAAAGGTGTCAGAGGGCACATGGATCTTTGTCCCTCGTGGAACTCCCCACGGCTTCCGCAATATTGGCGCGGAAAACGGCCATCTACTTATCCAGGCGTTGCCGACAGGAGAGATGCGCAAGTACTTTGAGGAAGTTGGTGAAGCATTGCGCTCTGAGCCTGCTAACCACGAGGCGCTTCAGCACGTGAACGAGCGCTATGGAATCGTTGAGGTTGGGCCTCCATTAACAGAATAAGGGCCTTGAAGGATCTGCTAGGGCACGCCCGTCTTCCAGGAATAGCGATGAGCGAAATAAGTGATCGTAGCAAGCAGGCTGTTGAATAGTTTTGTAGCAATGGAGGGAAAGTCGACGAGTCATTTAAAGGCTAGCCGCCCCTCCAGCTCACTGCGATCCTATTTTTATTGAGACCCTACAACCAACAGTAGGGATACTCAAGCTCTCGCAAAACCGCTATTAGCTATATAAATGACATCTAAATCTATAAGGTTGTATCGTCAATAGTGCTTCTTTGTAACTGTTTGAAAATAGCCCCTCAGCAAAAAATTACCTACTTTACCTCTTTCCTCTTTGTGCTATTATTCCAAAAGATAAAAAATCAAACTCATTTACTGGCGCCTATAAGGCATATGCAGTATAGAAGAAAGATCGCGCAGTGCTGGCGAGCTCAAGTATGCTGAAGAGTGGACCAGAGCCTTCTATCGCCTATTGCTTTAAAGAAGTTTATTTTTGCTTTTAGAGAAACTGAGGCATTATTACTATACAGGAAATCGTAAAGGAGCAGTTCTTGAGAAGCTTCATCCGAAGATGCTATCGCTGGATATTATTGCTTACCCTCCTGATTATTCTACTCCTTTCATCAGGATGCGTTCACATGGCCAGATCAGCCTCTAGTGCCGCACTCACGCAGCCAGCAATCCACCGCTTCAATCTTCCAGCCCACCAGGGATTACGAGACTTCGCGGGAGACTTCAATGTTCACAGCCCAAGTTCTGATACAGGCATTGCGATCATGCCCGGCGAACGCGTAGAAATTTTTGCCTCGGGCTCCGCGCAGGCAAAAGCTGATGGCACCGCCTCAGGTCCAGAGGGCGATACTCATTGCTCTCCGGCTAACTTGCCTATCTCTTCCTTACCCTGCGAGGCGCTCATCTACAGCGTAAGTATGACCGGGCCTGCGGGTCTTGTCGGTGTGCATACTGGCTTTGTAGCCCAGGAGCACGGTAATCTCTTTCTGGGGGTTAACTCTGCCAATCTAGCCGCGAACAACGGCTCATTCCACATTACAGTTCTCACCATTCCGCCTGGCACTGCTGCGGGCATATGGGCCACGCCGGGAGATAAATTTACGCTGCAAGGCACATCTATTACTTTAGCAGTTAAGGCTTTTGCCCAGAATAAGCAGATCAAGCAGGTACAATTTACAGCAACGCTGCCCGGGCAACTGCCTGTTCCTATCTGCAATGCCTCTACGCCAGATAAAGATACCTATACCTGTCAGTGGGATCTTATCCTTAATGGCTCTCGCCTCAGCAATAGCCCTGTGGTCTTCGGCTTTACTATCCAGAGCGAGCAAGGGCAGCCGCTGGTTAACCCAGATGGAGTGCGTACCGGCACTGCTAGATATGTAAGCACACAATCGACCACCATTTACGCGGGATATGCCGCAATCAACCTAAACGGCGAACAGGGCTACGAAAAAGTGCTTGGAACCTGGAACATTCCACAGTCAAGCTGCAGTTCACATGAGGATTCGTTAGCTTCTTTCTGGGTTGGCATGACCGGGGTCACGCACGATGCTAAACTTGCCCAGATAGGCGCTGATAGCGACTGCCAATCTGGCACGCCGCATTACAGCGTATGGTGGGAGGTATTTCCCGAGGCCTCCGTGCCCATCACTAAACCCATCCATTCTGGAGATACTATTAGCGCATCGGTCACCTTCTACAATGGTACATTTGAAATGCACATAGACAATACTACTGCTGGCTGGCAGTTCTCGGCCTCTAAGGCCGGCCCGGCTTCTGACACCCGCATTGCTGAATGCATTACCGAGGCACCGACTATAGAGAACACCACAACGCATCAGCAGTCAGTGGCAAATCTTACTAACTTTGGAGCTGTTAATATCTCATGTACAGTCAACAATAACGTGCCCATAGGCAATGGTCCACAAACAGTCATGTACCAGATGGCAGCAAATGGTGTTACAAAAGCTACTACTTCACCCCTTGCCCAGAATGGCTCTACCTTTTCAGTACAATGGATACATAGCTAAGCCATAGCCTCTACCTGTCTCTCTGATCTGGGAAGCCGTCTCCACAAGAAGACAACGATAATTCCCCAGATCACGAGATTGATAATACTGCTCTCACCGGCGAGATACACCCAACCAGCATGCTTTATCCGGAAATACGCATTACAAAGCTCCCAGATACTATTTGAGGCTCCATGGTAGAGGACAAGCGGCCAGAGGCTTTCCCCCCTTAACAATATCCAGCCCATAATGACCGATTCCAAAACGGTATCAAGCGTAAACATAAGCATATCAATGATCAGCTCGCCTCCAGGATAGTAATGACCCCAAATAAACCAGCCATAATGCCATAGACCCCAGATCAAACCCGTTATCAGTAGAGCGCTTTTGAGCCCTAACCATCTGCTCAATCGAGGCTGCAAAAAACCGCGCCAGGCCATTTCTTCAAAGAGTGCAAAGAGAAAGAGAAATGGCAGATATAGCAAAAGATTAGAGGTTAGGGAAGAAAATGCTGGAGCTCCCGATGTTCCAAGAAAACAGCTAAGCTGAGGGCAGGCTGGAGCCTCGACAAGATGCATGCTCCAGGCCACAAGAAAGCTCACAATAACAGGTCCCCCGGAGATCAAGAGAGCGCTGCAATACCAGCGTAGCTTTCCCGGGTGGTGCATCCTGAGCATGCGCAGATATTCGCGTCGCTGCGGCGGGAGCAAAGTAAAGATGAGGGTAAGAATAAGAGCCCAGAGAGCTCCTAGATACATTAAATCTTCGGAGCCGGCTGCTAATCCTAACAGGTCAGTGCCCAGAGTACATCCCAGGATCAGAACACCAAACCAGATAGCAACTTTCCCTGATCTGCTTCCTTGCATAGCGCTTACCTCTTCTTCATTTAGTCTTCTTTCGCCCACCATGGCCAGGCTCGCCAGCCAGAATTACCAATGTCAATAAGCCTTAGCTTCCTGGCTGGTCACCAATAATTGCTTGCGCGCAAAAGCTTACTTTCCGCGAAAATACCAAGCCTATCTCTATGGCTATAAGAAATGTTTTACCTGAGGCTTTTCTCAGCCAAGCATGGGCATTAGAACCAGCTGCACAGCAGGCCGGCAGCCAGAGACGCGCTGCGGGATATATGGGACCGTAAATAAGTAAGTGGGGATGGATCTATAGCCAGATTAAGGGTGAATGGTTGTTTTGCCTTCTTGAGCTCAATTACAGCAATCGCTCTGGCGCCTCCCCGCAGTAAATCATATCTAACGTAGCGCAGCTCTTCAGCAGTTGCCTCCTCCCACCACTGAAGGGGATTGATCCAACCAGGTCCGACAAAGGCCCGCTTCAAATATCCCACACTAAGCACCTGCGCAGGAATCCCATATTTACTCACAAGGAGCTCAAGATATTCCGCGCTAAACTGCACATACCAGCCACCATCGCTAAGTACCCCAAAGGGAACAGTTATTAAAGCTTCTCCTCCGATCTCCAGCAGATCATAGATTTTGGCAATAGCCTTAAGGGGAGCCTCCAGATCAGTTGTATTTTGACGCTCCCCAAAGCGCCCTGTCGGGGCAAAGCTCTGACCAACGTGCTCGACAGTGGAAATGCAAGCAATGGCCTGATACTTTTGCGCCGAGTCCAGATCCATAATATCTACATTCTCGATTCCATCCCCCACCTCAAATTTATCAACAATACGGCGAGAACGAATGCCAAGGGTATCGCTCAAGGCATTCTCATAGTATCGCAGGACATTGCCCACTTCCAGAATGCTCGTACTCTCCGGTTGTCGGGCCAGGAAAGCGAAGGCTAACGGAATTTCAACCGCCCGTTCGGCTCGATTATTGTAGGGAATGCGATTATAAAAATATTGCTTACCACGGAAGGCAAACTTGGCCTTCCAGGAAGCGGGGCGCTGTGGAACTGCTAACGAATCAGTAACGGGACGTTGAGCATTCACGTTGTGTATCTCCAAATTAAGAACTCTCCTTTACAATACTATGTACCGATAAACGTAAGAGCCACCAGAGGGCCATATTAGCTCTGCCATTTTAGCAGAGAAATGCTATCTTTTAGAACCAATCAGTCCATAGTTGTCTTCTCTATTTTACAAGGTTATAGTGTCCTCATGCCTCTACCTGATTTACAATATCGCCACAGTAAGATAGCTGAATAGCTGCTATAGTATTTCTCTATAAAGAGCAAGCATAGCAAGAAAAAATGACAGAACTATGAAACGGGCCAGAGCGCTGACGAAACTGGGTCTTGTCCATCATCTATTCTCGATATTATACTAGAGGGATAGTGGCCTTATGCTAGCAGTCAATTTCACAAAAACCAGCAGGCCATCTGGAGACGACGCGATGCGACCACAACGTCCACGAATCGAGCTTGACTTGCCTATTACTCTGGATCGGACAAAAAAAACATCTCTTGAGGAACAATTGCTGTGCCAGGTTCGCCAGGCCATTTTATTGGGCCAGCTCTCCGCAGGCATGCGCCTACCCTCAACACGCTCACTGGCCGCCTCTCTTGGAATATCGCGCACGACTACCTTCGCGGTCTATGATCGCCTCCTGGCCGAGGGTTATCTGAGCGGTAAACCAGGATCAGGAACCTTTGTCAGCAGCGATCTGCAACCCAGACAGCCAGCTATCCCAACTTCAGTTAGCAAAGGTGCTCCACGCTGGCTGAGGCATACGTCTCTGCATATCCGGGACGAAGGGCCGCTACAGGCAGAAACCATTTCCTTTCGCCCAGGGGCAACCTTCTTGCCCAGGACATCCCAGATACAATGGCAGACAACCTGGAAACGGATGGCCTCTGTATCTTTGCCAACAGACTATACAAACCCACAGGGAGAAATGGCCCTTCGTGTACCGCTGAGTACATATCTAGGCCGGGCGCGTGGCGTTATTTGTACGCCTGAAGATATCCTGATCACCACGGGGGCAACTGAGGCTATTGATCTTATAGCCCGAGCTACACTTACTCCTGGAGCATTGGTAGGCATTGAAGAACCTGGTTATGCCAAAGCTCGTCAGATTTTCCTATCACATGGGGCACGTTTGCTTCCGCTGATCGTCGATCAGGATGGTATACGCGTGGATCAATTGCCAACGGGTAACGCGGCTCCAGTACTCATCTATGTCACACCTTCTCATCAATATCCACTCGGATCGCGCCTCTCAACAAGTCGAAGACTCGCGCTCCTAGAATGGGCCAGAACCAATGATGTGTTGATCATCGAGGATGATTACGATAGCGAATTTCGTTTTGACACCCCACCCTTACCAGCGCTCGCCTCACTTGATACAAGCAGGCCCGTAGTCTATCTAGGAACCTTTTCTAAGATCCTCACGCCTGCCATCCGCTGTGGCTATCTCGTCGCCGCTCAACCGTTACAGGACCGGCTTACACAGATAAAGATGCTTACCGAATTCCATACCTCGTGGCCTCTCCAGCAAGCTATCGCCAATTTTCTTACAGAAGGACATCTAGAACGTCATATCCGACGTATGCGCCAGCACTACGCTCAATGCCGTGTAGCGCTGCATATGACGCTTGGACAGACCTCACATATCGCACCGCTGCAGGGAATAGAAGCTGGCCTTCATGCTTATCTAGCGCTGCCCTCTTACCTCGATGAGCAGCAGATTCTAAGCCTGGTCCGGAAAAAAGGCGTGGTTGTATATCCACTACGGGATTTCTTTGCTGGTACGCCGAATAGGCAAGGCCTGGTTCTGGGCTATGGAGGGCTACAAAAAGGCGAAATTATTGCAGGAGCCACACGGCTCGCCGATGTAATTGCCCTTGCAGCTAATGAGACCAGGGCAGACAAATAAAGCAGCTTACTGTCAGGTAGAAGCTTAAAGAGAGGGAAAATGATAGCACTGTTTACTCTTTTAATGGCATGCTCCATCATTGTTGGCACCCGTGGTCGCAATCGTGTTCTGGGTCAGCTGGCATATCCGTGCGCTGGTTGTAGACAACATACTTACCATACAGTTGTCCATACGCGACAATGGCTCACGCTCTACTTCATTCCCATCTTACCTCTGGGCGCTCTTGATGAAGCACGCTGCAATCTCTGCGGCTACCGAGAATGGATAACAAGTCAACAAGTGAAGGCCTGGTTCCCTTCATCCAGATAATAGATGCGCGGATCTGCGGAGCATACGCATGTATCAAATCTTTCCTCTGCTCTGCAGATCCAGGCACCAGCATCGCCAGGGCGCTTACTTCACGCGCCTGGCTCCTTTTCCTTGCGCATGGTCCAGGCAAAAAGCGGCAGGACAGGGACGAGAGCAATCCCTGTCACAACTAGCGCCGCACGCAGGGAGGCCAGCAGCCCAACAAGCCCAACCATCGGTCCCCCGGCGATCTGTCCCAACGAATCCAGCAAGCCACCCAAGGAAAGAAGCGTTGCGCGCACATTTGCATCAATATTGCGGGTCAGCCAGGTTGTATAGATCGGGCGGCTTGCCTGACGCACAACTGAGGCTCCCCAATAAGCCAGCAACGCCAGAACGAAATTACCGGCCAGGGCAAACAGTACAATACACATGATGCGCACCGCATTGAATACAAGCAGCGTCAAGGCAATAGTCGCATGGCTTTGCATATCAAGCTTTCTCCGCACATACTCAGTGAGCACAATGCTGAGAAGCATGGAGCCAGCCTGGATAATACCAAACCATACTACCGGCTTCAGGTTACCAAGCACAGGCAGTTGAAAATTTGTCACTATGTGGTCAATCCAGAGACGATCAAATCCCTCACCGGACAGGCCAAAGAATATAGCGACACCGAGAATGATCAGCAACACTGTTCGCTGCCGCACAAGCTTTCCACCTTCAAGCAAGGTCTTACCGAGCGCCTGCCAGGATATTGGCTCTCTAGCAGAACTGGCTCTAAAACCCTGTTCAGGCATTACAAGCAGCAGAAAAACAGCCAGACCGATGAAAAGCAATCCACCGACGATAATTGAGAGATTCAAGCGGATGCTGGCAATGCTTACACTGGCAATAATCCCTACCATAGCGCAGATCTGCCCGATCTGCTCGCCACGCAAGTAAGCATGGGCAACATTCTGCTCACCCACTTCATCGGCTATCCAGGCCTCACGCGCCCCATCGACACAGGTAAAGCCGACACCCCATATTATCTGGGCTAGTAGAATTGTTTCAAAACTGGCGATAGCGCCCTCAAGCACAAAGCCAAGCCCGATTAAGCATATCCCGACGATGATCGCCAGGCGCCGGCTATAGACGTCAGCAAGTATGCCGCTCGGGATCTGACAGATGAGCGAAGTTACTTCCAAAACTGTGCCAACAAGTACCAGTTGCAAGGGATTCAGATGAGCAACCTCTACCTGATAAACAAGGTTGACGGTGGCAATCAAGGCGAAAAACAGCGCAAAAGCGCCTTCAAGGATCAAATAGACTATATAAGCGCGGCCCTTCATAAATTTTGCCCATTTCTCCTGACCAAATCATGGCAGTCATTGATAATGGCTACTCAGGATTGTCTATTCAGGAAGCTGAATTTGTTGCCCATAAAAAATGTTAGCAAGCCCGGAAGGATGCTAACTGGCCTCCAGAGAACACGCGAAATCTTTTCCTTTCCAGAAGGAAGCTTTTTATCCACAACGCGCATATCTGGAAGCAGGGAGCCTCTAACGCCTTGACAACAAATGAAGCAAATTCGTACATTAGAAAATGAAGAAGGTATGGAGATAGGACACAAGGGGAACTGTTGTGTGGAAGGAAAATGTGAGGCTAGAATCTCAGAAAGTATTTCTCTCTATTAAGCCAAGATTGTCACATAAACTACCGCTGAACAGCCCGTTGTGTCAACTAAAGCGCAAAATAACATGATAAGAAACTCCTCTCTTTTTCTTCTGCAGTAATCTCTATCAAGAGTATAATGGCAGCCCCTGGCAGGCGTCAAGCCGTTTGCCTCTCAACTAGAATTGGAAAGCCTTGCCTCTCAGCAGAGCTACCTGATAAGCTTGCGTTTTCCTGTCTTGCATGCAAACTAAAATTTAAGCTGCGCAAAGGAGGCAAATCTACCTTGACTTTCAGCTTTCTCTTAGCCTATAATTAATTATCTGATTAATTAATTATAGTACCGTTTTTTAAAAGGAATGTGGAAAACCTGGTATTGCTTCCCGGCTGAGCCTACCTGGGTGATAGGTATTTCAGCTAATTATGCAACGTAAAAGGTTGCAAAGTATAAGTTTCTAGCGCATATCGCAAGGCAGAATAGAACGGAGAACTTCAGATGTCGGAAATCACATCATCAAGTCCTGAGCAAGAGGCTCAGGGAGCAATTAGCACGCATAAGGTTGACTGTTGTATCGTTGGAGCCGGGCCTGCCGGAGCAATGTTGGCCTTACTCCTGGCCCGCAAAGGCATTTCGGTCATGCTTCTGGAGAAACAGATGGACCTGGACCGCAAATTTCGCGGCGATAGCGTCCATCCCTCCACGATGAATATCCTGGATCAATTGGGGCTGGCAGAGAAAGTTCTACAGCTCAGGCACACTAAAGTTGACCATGTTACCTTCCCGCTCCCCGATGGAACCACTTCAACAGTAGACATCGGGCACGTTCTCAAAAAAGCGGGGAGCAGATATCCTTATATGATCATGCTACCACAGGTTCTGTTTCTAGAATTCCTGACGAATGAGGCCAGCCGCTATGCGAATTTCCATCTGGTGCTGGGAGCACGTGTTGAAGAGCTGGTAGAGGAAAATGGGCAGATCCAAGGCATACGTTACCGCCTGCATGAAAGCGGACATGACAGCAAGCATGAAGTACGGGCGCTGCTTACTGTAGGAGCCGATGGACGCTTTTCACGTATGCGTCAGCTTGCGGGCTTCACACCGATCAAAACATCTCCCCCTATGGATGTCCTCTGGTACGATATTCCTCGCTATCCGGGTGACCCGGAGGATTTACAGGCCAATATCAAAAATGGCCATATAGCCATTCTACTGAATCACTTTGATCATTGGCAGGGAGGTTATGTCATCCCTAAAGGCAGCTATCAGCAATTTCACGCTGCAGGCCTGGAGGCCTTACAGAGCAGTCTAGCCGACATGCTCCCTTTGCTTGCCGATAGAGTTCACTGCTTGCAAAGTTGGCAACAGATTTCGCTTCTCTCGGTAGAATCTAGCCGCCTACCTTGCTGGCATAGACCGGGCCTGCTGCTCATCGGCGACGCCGCACATGTCATGTCGCCAGTCGCAGGCGTCGGCATCAATTACGCTATTCAAGACACGGTAGTTGCGGCCAATATTCTCTCACAACCGCTCAAAGAGGGCCAAATGAGTGATGATCTCCTGGCCAGAGTGCAGAGGAGGCGCGAGCTACCTACACGCCTAATCCAGGGCTTGCAAGCGCAAATGCAAAAGCGTATAGTGCAGAACGCTTTACAATCAGGCGAAGTTTTTCATGCGCCGCTCATCTTGCGCGTGCTTGCCTCAATCTCGCTTACAAAGACTTTACTGGTACGCTTCGTCATGCTTGGTCTGTGGCCAGTTCATCTGAAAGATTAATGCCTCCAAAGTCTTTCCTGGGCGCTCCCATTGCCTGCTGCGATAAATAGGAGCGCCCGGATCACTCCATGCTAATTCAGCACATTGATTTGAGAGATATCCCAAATAAACCAGGCACGCCAAATCACTCCAAGAGACAAAGATAATCATCGGTCGCTTACCTCTTCGCAAGCGGTCCAATATCTATCTCCGCAAGACTATAGCGCCTCAACGTGGATATAGCAGATGCATCTCTAATTTGCTATACTCCCCTCGATAGAATGCAACCTGATAATTGAATGGAACTCCATTTTTCAAGATCCCAATATCACGCAAGGCCAGCAATGGGCTCCCTATATCAATACCCAGCAAGCGCGCTTGCGGCTGCGTAGCCTCCAAGATTTCGACTGTACGCAAACTCTCAGCCCGCACTAATTGATATTTCCTGGTCAGGAGAGCACATAAAGATTGCCTGCTAAAGTCCTCGTGAATAAGATTCGGGCAGAGATATTCAGGTATATAGCTTATTAATAGACTTGCCGGCACTTCTCCTAAAAAGCGCAATCGTTCGACCTTGATAACTTGTTCGCCTTCTGTCATATTGAGCGCTTCAGCAACAGGAGCACTCGCGGCAACGATGGCCAACTCTAACACCTTTAACGGTGGCGCCTCTTCTTGCGCGCACAGATCTGCCGAAGACTTATACAAAGTGGGAGCAGCTTTCTTAAGAAGTGCCGGCCCGGCTACGCAACTTCTTTTGCCGTTCTGTTTCAACACCAGCTCGGCATCAACCAGATAATTCATGGCCTGGCGCACAACGGTACGGCTTATCTTGAGACCTTGGCATATCTCTTGTTCGCTAGGCAATATTTCTCCTGGCAACCATTGCTTTGACTTTATCTTTTGTTCAATATGGCGAGCTAGCTGATAATAATAGGGGATCGGACTATTATGCCGAATAATATCTTTTTCATCCAATATAAGTGCTTTTTCCTTTGTTCTCTGCATTTCTCTAGGTACATCTCCTGAAATAGAGCCTGATAGCCCCAATAAAGTTTATCTTTCACGGACAGGGTTAAGATAGGCTATACTGCTGATATTGAGGTCAATCTCATCCCATAATAATGCAGCAGTTTAATCCTTAATCACATAATATATTACTCCTGGCATGTATAACAACAATAAAAATCCAGAACAAGGTATTCCAACGCCTATCTCTCTACTTCCCACCTGCGGAAAGAGGCGACACGCCGCGATCTAGCAAACTACGCCGTAAGCGTATAAATCGCTCCTCCTAGAGAAGCGGAAAGCTCTACCCGCACGCTGAGCTCGGAACCTCTCTGTTCAGACGATATATAATAAAGCAACGTATCCTTTCAATATACATATTGACGTATTTTCTCAAGAAGGATGAAACAACAATGGCAATGTCAAAGCGCTGCATCCCCTATACACCACGCAACCGCGAAGCAAAAGAGAGCATCTTTGCTCTGGTAACCACGACAGGCGTGCATCTACGCAATCAGGAACCGTACATTGAGGACGATAACAGTTGGCGCCTGCTGCCAGGAGATATGCAGACTGATCAACTCATGATCACTCACGACCACTATGATCACAATGACGCAGACCAGGACATTAATTGCGTCTTTCCTATTGATCGCCTGCGAGAGCTCGCGGCTGAAGGGCTCATAGGAGGTATCAATAATAAGCATCTGGGCTTTGGTTTTACGCAGAATCTGCGCGATCTTTATGAGCGAGCCGCACCAGCGATGGCTAAAGAAATTATGCGTTCCCAAGCCGATGGCGTCATTGTTACCGCAGGTTGCCCGCTCTGTCATCGGGTTGCTACTGCTATTCAGCGTGAAATAGAGATGACCGGTATCCCCACTGTTCAAATTACTGTTATTCCTGAGAGTACTGGCCAGGCGGGAGCACCACGGGCCATTCACCCCCAAGACTTCCAACCAGGACATAATCTAGGAGGCCCACACCAGAAGTCGCTCCAACGTCAGATACTACTGGATGCCATACGACGTTGGGAAGCTCGCGAGGAACCAGGCACTATCTGGGAGCTAACATACAAACAAAGCGCTGAATAGGTTTGGCGGTCAGTAAGCGACAAGCCAATAAAAAACTTCCAGGTAATCGCAGAAAGACAATTGCCTGGAAGTTAAACTGTTCAAAGTATCAGCTAGCTTTCGCCCAATCCTTTTGGAAGGTCTGGTAGAGAGTCTTCAAGACATCCTGATCGGCAATGACAATGCCAAGTTCACGGTTCTTATCAAACGAAGTCGTCGAAATATTGACCGAGCCAACAAAAGCTTTCTGCCCATCAGCAATAATGATCTTGGCGTGCATATAGGGGCTTCCTATCACCCGTACCTTCACTTTGCCGCGTTTCAGCGTGCTCACATCCTTCAAATCCCCCTTACTGAGAGAATTGGGTAGCACTATCTGCACATTAACCCCTCTTTTCGCAGCATCCATAAGCTCTTGCTCTATCTCCTCATCATTCATCGTTTCAGCTTCTATTTGCAGAGTCTCATGCGCATTGCGAATAAGGGCAACAAAAGTATCGCGCGAATTGATAGGGCTGGCCACAACACGAGGATTGTCAAGGGAAGCTTTTGTACGCTGCCAGTCGGCCTCAAATAAGCCCTTTACCGTCTGCACATCAGCAGGGTTTGTATCAATGATTCCGTACTCCCGATTGCGCTCCCCGAGCGCCGATTCGGTGAGATTCATGGTCAAAATATAGGCTACAGAGCCATCAATAACCATGGATTTCTCATGCGTGAAGCGAAACTTTGGATCTGTAAACTTTCCCTGCACACCTGCCGATTTGAGCATACTCATAGATTCTTGTGGTGAAAGATTTCCTCCGCCATAAGGATGCTCCTCCAGCAAAACACGCACATCCTTACCGTGCTTTGCGGCACTCTTAAGGGCCTCAATGACATTACGATTCGTCAAGAGGTAGACCTTCACCCAGATCGAGCGCTTTGCCGAATTGATTGCATCAAGGATAACTTTCTCTCCCGCATCAGGCTCAACAAAGAGCTTGACGCCACGCGCTCCCCCGCAGTCATCTCCCTGGCATGATGTCTGCGTCACTGAAGAGGAGGCAGAATTAGTAGGGATTGTTTGCACCCGCGTGTCACAGCCAATAAGTAGCAGACAGAGGGCAATGAGTAAAAGAGAAATAAGCCATGCAGGCGCTTTCCGCCTACTATCTGTCCTATAAGATTGTTCCATTCCGTCTTTCCCGCTAACACATAAATACTTTTTGCCATTTATAAGGCACTTTTATGGCAATTATCTATTATAAATGAATAGGCTGAGCTCAAGCTGAGCCTAAGCTGAGACGAAAATGAAAGAAAAGCCAGAGCAGAAAAAGGGGCCAGGAGAGCAGTTAATATGGCAGGCAGGGCAGTAGCGATCCACGGAGACGGAAATCAAGGGAAGGGAGAGGAAAAATCGCCAGGTAAATGCGATCTTTCCCCTTCTGATCTTAGAGCTTGCGCAATGCTTCGAAGAGCGCCTCATCATCAGGCAGTTCGCCAGGAGTTGCCGTAACCTGGATATGACGAATGATGCCTTCCTTATCAATTACAAATAGGGAACGCTCTGCCATACCAGCAACCGGATGGCGAACTCCATACAGATCCACGACTTGCCCCTGGGGATAGAAGTCAGAGAGCAGAGGGAATGAAGTCTTCATAGATTTGGCCCAGGCATCAAGGGCAAAAGTACTATCTTCACTAATGCTAACCAGTTCGGCATCAAACTCTTTGAAGCGATCAAGTTCTGCCTCATAGGCCGGAAGTTGCGCCGAGCAAACACCGCTGAAGGCAAAGGGGACGAAGGCAAGGACTACATTCTTTTTACCGCGAAAATCCTTCAGACGCCAATCTTCTTTGTTAGCGGTCTTAAGCGTAAAATCAGGGGCAACATCGCCAACCTGTAAGGTCTTCGTCTCTGTACGAATTTTACTGTCCATCAAAAAACCTCCAATATATATGCCCCTATCTCTCTATTTAGATACTTCCGGGAGATGCCCGCAGACAATGAGGAGAGCAGGCAATATACTCGCCCATGACATGCATCGCCTCTCGCTTTTGTACCCAGGTCTCGACAAATCCGTGCGAATAGAAGAAATTGCAGCGCTTCTTTGCCTACCACTCAACACGCTTAAAGGGAAAAAAGCGCGTCCACAACACTTTGCTTACCTGGCAAGATCCTTCCGCATCTCCGCTATGATTTTGCCGTTTCTTCTAGATAAGGGCTCTAACCCCGGTCATCACAAGGAGAAAAAGCGCAAATCCCTCGTCTCCCAATGATGACAACCATAGAATGGTTCCATTTGCTTTGACGAGGGCGTGACTAGCACTACTTGCTACTCGTCTTTCACTGTGAATCAACAGGCATACAGCGTGACGAGATGTGCTATTCGGGATTGTAGCACCGGCACTGAGGCTATGTCAAACGGAGAAGAGAGAGGACACATAAGCTCTTGTGGCATGAACAGATACAACCCAAGTATATCAGTAAAACCAAAAGGTCGTTAATCTGGCTAACCGATGCACTGCTCACCCGGCAAGGCAGCGCCGCTTATCTACCTATCATTATCGTCACAATTTGTATGTTCTGTGGAGCTTCCTGGCTCATCTTCTGGCCTACGAGCGATGCAGCGCATTATCAATGCTATGCCCTGACTTTCTGGCTGGGAAGTAGTGAGGCTAATAAGCTCTTGCCTGCAACACAGTGCGGTTTTCTGCCGCCGCTCATTCATACAACGGCTGCCCAGGCGGCTTTTCATATTTTGCCAGTTGAATATCCCCCACTAACGCTAATCCCTTTTTCGCTGGCCCTGCTGGCACCTTTGCCTTATTATCAGCTGGCTTTTGCCCTATTGATGTCCCTCACTGCTGTCTTGATTTACTGGCTTTTGTTACACTATGGACCGCGCGGATCAACCCTGGTATTCGCCTTCTACTTATTTACTGGAGCACTGGCTACCGCTCAGGGCCGCTTCGATCTATTGCCGGCCTTTTGTACATTGCTCTGCGTTATTGCCGCCGAGCGCAAGCATTGGACTGCTGCCTATATCGCTCTGGCCTTTGGTGTGCTGTTTAAGCTTTACCCGCTCCTCCTTCTTCCAGCCCTTTTCATCGCTGAGCAACGCGCGAGAAAGCTCTTTTATACACCTCCGGCGTTCTCAAGTCTCTCTTCGGTACCGCAACAGCTCTGGTATACCCTACGAGGAGTAAGACAGTGGTACTGGAAAAACTGTTTTCTTTCTCTCGCCATTATTCTGAGCGTAACTGCTTTCTTCGCTTTCTTTAACCTCCAGGGAGCCATCATCTCTCAGTTTAGCTACTTTATCGGTCGTCCTGTACAAATCGAGGCTACGGGAAGTACGTTTCTCTGGCTTGCCCAAATGATAGGTATACCCTTCCAGATTAAGCCGTCATTTGGCTCGATCAATATTATTAGCGAGCTCGGTGGCCTTGTTTCTTCCATCAGTACGCTGTTCTTCATTGTAGGCTGCATCTATATAACATGGCTTCAGTGGCTTAGAAAATTAGATATAACCCAGACGGCTATCGCACTGTTACTTATTTTCGTCGTCACAGGTAAGGTCTTTAGCCCTCAGTATCTCATCTGGCTTATTCCGCTACTGGCTTATGCGGGAGCCTTCGATACTTTCTGGCTCCTTGTTTGGGGCTTGATCTCGCTGCTGACTTCTCTTATCTATATCTATTTTTATACTTTACATTATAGCGAGCCATCGCTCATACCCTACACACCCGGCTTTTTTGAGGCTGTGAGCTTACGCAATGCATTGCTTGTTCTGGCTACCCTGGCTTACATTTTTAACTGGTTTCAAGCTCGCCAGCGTAAATCAGCGCCAGTTCGGCTTAAGCCCAAAGATACTATAAAATCAGTATAGGGGATTGTTAGTTAGATACGTCATCTATGGGGATAAATTTTCAGAAGCTGCTGAGAGGTTCAAGCCTCACTGAGGAAAACAGAGGATTACGTAGCCGGCCTTCAAAGAGAATAAGCAATCTCTGTTCACGCAAAAGAGATAAAGAGGTTTTCTAACTTCTTTGGCCTGGTTCTATGTGAGAAATAACGAACCAGGCCAAAGACCCGGCCAGTTTACGCAAACTCGACCCATGCAGAACTGCTTCAGCCAGCGAGTTTCTGGCTCAGGATCTGCTCGATACAGCTTCGCGCGGCTGTATCACCTGCTGGCTTTTTCTGGCTTCTAGATACCACTTTACGCCCTCAGCAACGCCACGTTTCACATCGTACTCTGGAGCAAAGCCCAGTTCACGGCGCGCCTTGCCGATGGAGAAACGTTGATCTCCTCCAGCCAGCGTAATGCCATAGGTTGTGACTGGAGGCGGTGCTGCATTACGCTTACCCAGAGCTTGCCATACCAACTCAGCAGTGCGCCCGGCCCAGTAGAGAGCCGTGAAGGGCACATGTCGCGAGACATGCGGTACATGTAAAGCATCAGCTATCGTATTAAAATACCCTTCCTGCGTCACCCAGCGATCATCAACCAGATTATAGGCCTGACCTATAACTTCATCTCCTGCATTGGCAGCTTTGATCATGCCCTGTGCCACATCGCGCACATAGACGATAGGCACAATGTTCTTGCCTGAGCCGAACAAGAAGAACTTTCCCGACTCAATGAGCGAGGCGAAGCGCGCAAAGCTGGCCCTATCACGCGGACCATAAATCCAACCAGGACGTACCATTACCACAGGTGCTCCGCGCTCAACCAAAGCTGCCACCAGTTTCTCACCGGCAATCTTGCTCCGACTATATGGATTATCTTCAGCATGATAAGAGTGATCTTCGGCAACGATGCCACGCAAATGATGTCCATAAACGGTAATTGAACTGGTATGCACAATCCGTTGCACACCGGCCTCCATCGCCGCCTCTATAAGATCACCTAATCCCCATACATTAATTGCATTATAAACTTTTTCTAGGCCCCAGGGTCCCGTTTTTGCCCCAACATTATAGACCTGTTGTATATCTTTTACAGCACGTTTGAGCGATGCGGCATTCGTAAGGTCACCGGTTACCACTTCCACCCCTTCAAGCGTACGCAAATAGCTGGCATCCTCAACAGGACGTACCATGGCACGCACTTCATCGCCCCGTTCTCGCAACATATCAACCAGGTGACTACCTAGAAAGCCCGCTGCCCCCGTTACTAATACTTTCATGCAATTAAGCTCCTATTTCCCTGGATATATTTTCGCTATATTATGCCATATGGAGTATAACAATCTGAGCAGATCTTAGCAACTGGACGATCATCTTAGCTGAGGTCCCTTTTTATCTTGCCCAGATGGAGATGCTTAACCGATAAGAGCTTATCGATCTAGCCTGAAGGGGAAAGAGCTAAAGAGTTATGCGCACTTCTCTCTTCTTTCCTCCTCACACATGACATATAATTACGTATAAATTCGTATGTCCACTAAGCAGAATTACTCAACACTAATAGTAATGGAGAAATCTGTGATGGCAACTACGCAACGCGGTTCCCCCCAATTCCCTACGATGTCATATACAATGCCGGCCTCCACTCCTGAAGAAATGGACGCAGCTATACAGGTCCTGCAAACCCACAAAGATACCTGGGCCATGCTCCCAGTACGCACACGTATCACGCTGCTTGATCAGCTCATCCACGACTTTATGGCTATCTCGGCCCGTTGGGTTGCAGCGGGACAGCAGGCCAAAGGTATAGCTCCCAACTCGCCGCTGGCTGGCGAAGAATGGAGCTCTGGAACCTGGCCAGTACTTAAAAATCTCACCCAGTTGAGGCAATCCCTCAGCGATATCGAAACCCACGGACAGCCTCGTATCCCGGGGCCAGTTACCGCACGACCTGATCACCAGGTTGTAGCACAAGTATTTCCTATTTCTGCTTATGATCGCCTCTTCTTTACAGGAATTACTGCCGAGGTCTGGATGGAGCCGGGGGTTACAATTGAAGGGCTGGCCAGTACTCAGGCCCTGGCTTATCGGGAAAAGCAGCCGACCGGTAAGGTTGCCCTTGTGCTGGGCGCTGGCAACGTCGCCAGCATTGCCCCTATGGATATCCTTTACAAACTATTTATAGAAAACCAAGTAACCCTCCTCAAAATGAACCCTGTCAACGCTTATCTGGGTCCACTGCTCGCTGAGGGATTTCGGGCATTAGTCGATGGAGGTTTTCTGCGCATTGTTTACGGCGGAGCCAGCGAAGGGAGCTATCTTTGTAAGCATGGCCAGATTGATGAGATCCATATTACTGGCTCGGATAAGACGTTTGAGGCCATCGTCTTTGGCCCTGGCAAGGAGGGAGCGCAACGCAAGGCAGAGCAGCGTCCGCTGCTTACCAGGCGCATCACCGGTGAACTTGGCAATGTTAGTCCGGTTATCGTTGTACCAGGTCCCTGGAGCGAGAGTGATCTTGCCTACCAGGCTGCCCATATCGTCACTTCTCTTACGAATAACGCTGGCTTCAATTGCAACGCCTCGCGCGTAATCATCCAGCACAAGCAATGGAGCCAACGTGATGCGCTTCTGCAGAAAGTTCGCAAGACCTTAGCTCAAGTTCCCACACGTGAGGCTTACTATCCAGGAGCCCAAGAGCGCCAGCGTCTCTTTCTAGAGGATCACCCACAGGCTGAATTATTTGGCACAACATCCGACAAAGAGCTTCCCTGGACCCTCATCGCCGATGTAGCGGCCACCCAGGATAACGAGATCTGCTTCACCACAGAGGCCTTCTGCGGGCTTTTTGCCGAGACAGCTCTTGAGGCCGAAGGCATTCTAGATTACCTCGACCGTGCCGTTGAATTTGCCAATGAGGAGCTCTGGGGCACGCTTAACGCCACGCTGATCATCCATCCCGCGACCCTCAAAAGTCCCGAGGTCAGAGAAGCCTTAGATAGAGCGATAGCCAATCTACGTTATGGCACGATTGGGCTCAATTACTGGGCCGCAACCGGCTATGCACTGGCAGTCACGCCCTGGGGAGCTTTTCCCGGCCACGACATCTACAATATTCAATCGGGCACTGGAGTTGTACATAACACGCTTATGTTCTCGCGTTCCCAAAAAACCGTGCTGCGCGCGCCTTTCCGCAGTATACCAACACCGCCCTGGTTTGTGACCCGTGGCAAAGCTGCACGCAAGGTGTTTGCCAGGCTTACGAGTATGGAGGCTACGCCATCAGTCTTGCAGATTCCAGCTATCCTCTGGGATGCCCTTCGCGACTAGAACAGAAAATTTACCATCTAGTCTGACGACTTCCCCCTTTACCACAACTGTGGGGTACTTCATAGCGGCATTTCGCTTTTTCTTCTACAGTTAATATATTGAAAGAGATAAACATTACTTTATTTGCTCAAGGAGTTTAGAATGAGTATTCAGGCCCAAGTTCTTGAGAAGGAAGAGCATATAGAGGAAAAACAGGAATAAAAGATTTTTGCTTGTGATTGTCAGCCTTTCGGCGGCAATTCCTGTCATCACATTTCTCGTGACCATTATCAATGGTATCCTGGTGGCGGGAAGCTGGGAGGGTGACAGGCGCAAGAGAAGCTAAAGATTCCCACTTGCTGAAATCTTCAGCTTCCCATTGCACTGCACTGGGTACCCGATACTGCTATGCATGGTTACGTGGTACTCTCCCATGCCTCGGTACTATTTCCTTTGCAACAGCACAGTTCAAGGTATAGGAGAGCAGGTATCATGCGTTATCCTTTGACCACAATGATGGGCTTCAAACGCGCAACCAGCTTCGCCAATCCCGCGTTATGCACGACATTGACTACTTTCTGTGCGTCCTTATAGGCCTGGGGGGCCTCTTCGGTGAGCAGATTCTTGCTGTGCACGCGCACAGTAACTCCACGCGCCGCCAGCTGATCCAGCAGATCGCGGCTACCCATCGACTTCTTGGCCGCCGTCCGACTCTGGCGACGCCCCGCCCCATGGCAGCAAGAGCCGAAGCTCTGCTCCATCGAGCCTTCAGCGCCCACCAGAACAAACGAGTAACGTCCCATATCGCCAGGAATAAGAACCGGCTGACCAACGCTTCTATACTGCTCAGGTATAGCAGGATGACCCGCTGGAAAAGCCCGGGTCGCCCCCTTACGATGCACACATACGCGCTGCATCTGTCCATCCACCTCATACTCTTCCATCTTGGCGATATTGTGGCACACATCATAGACCAGCGGCATATGCTTAGGACGTGCCTGCCTACCAAGAACTTTGGCAAAGGCCTGGCGCACACCATGCATTAACAGCTGTCGATTAGCCCAGGCAAAATTTGCCCCACAAGCCATCGCCGCCAGGTAATCCTTGCCTTCCTGCGACTGCAGAGGCAGACAGGCCAGTTGCCTATCTACCAGGCTAAAACCGAATTCCTTTTGCTTAGCTTCCGCCAGCTTGATATAGTCCTCAGCAATCTGATGGCCGACTCCATACGCATAGAACCGCATTGGACAATGATCGTTGTGAGATTGCTTCTAACGTGACTCCGCCTGATTCTAGTTCATCCTGGTTCTGCTGTATGATCGCGTAGTCTTGCAATGACAAGGCGTAAGGAATGCCGTTAGGCTGTGATTTAACTGTTCTTACCAATTTCAGGTCTTTACCCATGATCTGTATACCGGTCCAGCTACGGTTAGGTAGTTGCCTTAGAAGTTCGTTTCTATCTCCACTTGGGTACAACTCGCGTACAATCTCGCGCTCTTCCTCTGTCCATATTGGCGCGGTTCCTTGTGTTCGCCATATAAGGCCGTCGTCTATCTCCCAGGTCGGATTTTCCCACTCGATGACTACGCGCAAGAAATGGGGGGCTATGCTCTCCAGCGTCAAATTTTTTACCAGGGCGTTGACGAGTGACATACGCTTGCTAAAGGTTAAATTTTTCCAATGCGGCGCTAACTTTTCTACAAGCTTTTTGTACTCAATGAGGTTGATAACGTCTTCACCATCTCTCTGTACTTCAAAGTACGCCTTTTTATCCTCTAACTCTTCCCGTTGTAGCAGAATGATAGCTAGGTCCTCCTCTAATGCCTCTCTCACGCTCTGGCGTAGCTTAGGATTGCGCAGACTCTTTTGAATACCGGCGCGGTCCCTTTTGATAGTCTCAAGCTGTTTATCAATTGAGGATATTTCGCTCACTGCCTCGCTGACACGTGCCTCGTACCAGTTTCGGTAGTGCTCATAGCTATCTGTCTTGCTTAGATGATCTAGTAGCTTGTCCTTGAATATGCTGTCCAGGTGTTCAACCTGGATGGTGACGATACGTCCGGTATCTTTATGAGGCTCACGGTATGATATTTCATAGTACCATGCGCCAAACTTGTTAGCGACATAGATAACCTGGCCCTCATTTGCTGCCTCTATGCACTCTTTTAGCAGGGCCTTCGGGTTTCGTTTTATGTAGTACCGCGCTTTGTTGGGTCTTAACGTGTTCTCCTCGCCGTTGGTAAGATAAGGTGATAAACGATTGAAGGCGAACCAAAATTTATCCTCTTCCTCCGGTGGGATAATGCGCGGGTGATTGTTATCGCGTATATTGCCTCTGTGTAGCCATTTGCCGATAGCATCGATGTTGCACAGCATATCCCGTAGCCCGCTCTCACTGAGATGAAACCCTCCCGATACTTTCTTTACATGGCGATTGCCTATAACTTCTCTGGGCATATCTGCAGGAAAATCAGGGAATAGTACAGGCTTCTTGCACAATTCCCTATACATCGGCTTGAGCTTTCCATCAAACTTAACATACATTCTGAGCAAATTGAGCCGTACTTCGGCGTGAGGCTCGTAAGGAATGTACTTCTTGTAGTTAGGATTAGGGGCGTGTTCATCGTTAATCAGGATGGTTTTACGCCTGTCGATAATAAACCCCAACGAGATAGCGCGACCATCATATAAACCTTGCGCGGCTATACGGCGTAGCGCACCACCTAAGCGATTATACACATAGTCGCGTATGTAGTCGGCGGACTCTTCACAACGCCAGCGAAATTGTTTTACATCATAGGGGTTCTCGAAGTCATAGACCTTATGCGGTGTGATAACAATACAATCATGGTTCTTGCAAATGTCGATGAAAGTATTTACTTGGATCATGCTTTCATCTCTGAAAAGACGGTCTTCTAATTGCACTAGGACAGCTTTGATAATGTCCTTCTCAATATATTCTGTAAGAGTTCGTAAGCCTTCCCTCTGGTCTATTCTGAGGCGGCCTGATGCATTTTTGATTTTCCCATCTTTGCCTCTATTCTCGACGAAGAGAATTATTTGATCTTCAGCCCATCCGTATTGTTTGCCCATAGCGGTTAGCTCGGTGGTCTGCATCTCGCCTGATTGGACGTGCTTAATTACTTGATTCTTTGTGGACTGGCGGGCGTACACCCCTAGAGCGAAGGTTACAGGTAGTTCCTTCTGCTCTCCCCACTGGCGTTGTTTCTTCTCTGGCTTGGGCTGAAACTTGTTGGCCTTGAGCATTTTCTATCTCCTCAATTTCAAGGGCTAACTCAACTAAAATTCTGCAAACGCGTTCAACGTGAAGCTTTGATAACATCTGCTCGTTACCCCCTGTCATACTAAGATCGATCATCTGATTATAACAGGGTGAACCGGCTTTACAGGCTGATTGAAAACACTTAGCCGAGGCGATTCTAGTGACGAGATGTTTATCTCGGCTGTGGTATAAAGCGTGTTCAATAGAAAGCGTATAGTAAAGATTTAACGGCCATTTCGACGACCATTTAAACGCACTTGACAAGCAAGCGGTATCTCAATAGCTCCTCTCTGCCTGGGGCGTGGGAAGAACGTATAAAACGGTTATGTGAATCCGGTTGTTGTCTGTGGGCAACGTGGCCGGGTCGCGCCCATTCATGGTGATGGCAACATGGGCTATTCCTGACTGCTGTGCGAGGAACTGAACGGCTTGCCTGCGGCTTTTGCCCGCTATCTGTTCGCGGAACTGCTCTTGCTTTGCCGGGCTCAGCTGGTAGCCATAGCTCCCGGTCGCGGTAATCGTCACGGTGGTTGCGCTCGTGGTCGTCTGGTCCAGATGGAGCGCGGTCTGTATGGGACTGATGAGGCTGTAGCCTGCTCCTTGCTCCTGCATGGCTTGCCGGTCAAGCTGCTGGCGCACAAGGCGGGCGAGGGCTTGCGTCTGGTAGGCGATGCCTGTACAGGCGACGCTGACCTGTATCGTGGCCTGAGTGGCTTCTTCTCCTGGCCGGTGGTCGCTGTTGACCTGTGAGTGACAAGCAACCGGAGTAAGCAGCGTTTCATGCGTATGGACCTGAATGCGGAAGCGATCTTGCAAGCTCTGGGTGATGCTAGTTTGCAGAGGCGTAGCAGCGTTATCCAGGTCGCTTTGTGTCACCATGTGATAGGTGCGGGCGTCTTGCCCTCCGCTAAAGGCGTGCAGATTGGCCGCTAAGACATAGGCTCGGCAACAGGGGCCATAGATGGCGTCGGCGCTGATATTGCCCGCCGGTCCCGTGCTTAAGGCGTGGGCCGCAACCGCGACACTGCCTTGCACCGGGGGTACTGCTGGGGGAATGGTCGCGCTCTGGTCGGTCACGCTCTGCACGCCGCTCGTCGTCTGTAACAAGGTGCCTGCTGGTATCACCTGAGCTTGCGTCAACCCATTGTAAAAGGTAATGCGTCCCTGGGCCGCCTGTGCGAGTTGCTGACCGGTGCCAGTGGCCGGGACGGTGCGCGTCTGCATTATCCTCAAAGGAGCAAGCCTTCGCCCGTCTATCTCCTGGCTCTGCGAGGTCGCTCCCTCGGTGCG
Organism: Ktedonosporobacter rubrisoli; assembly: GCF_004208415.1. Taxonomy (GTDB): domain Bacteria; phylum Chloroflexota; class Ktedonobacteria; order Ktedonobacterales; family Ktedonobacteraceae; genus Ktedonosporobacter; species Ktedonosporobacter rubrisoli. The sequence continues at coordinate 4,502,794 of NZ_CP035758.1, forward strand.
GATCGTGGCTGTGAAGGTGGTGCTGATGCTGGCAGCGTTGGGGGTAATGGTGACGGTAGCGCTCGTCAACCAGAAGGGGACAAACCAGCATACTGCGCCGATGAGTACAGCCAGAAGACAGAGAGACAAGGCCGCAAACAGCCACGCGTGGGGGTGCTTTCCATTGGCGCGTCGTGCCTGTGCTGGCTCTGTGGGTGTGGCTGCTTCCTCCGGTTCGCTGATGCTTCCCTCCACACTCGGCACGGGGGTGGCTAGCTCCTCTGCCTCTTCTGGCTCCTCAAGGATAAACAGGTTGATGGTACGTGAGTGTGGGGGTGCTTGGTCGGGTGCTGGCTCGTTGGGTGGCTGGCGCTCCTGCTCGGCTGCGCCTTCGAGTTGGCTGGCAAGTGTAGCTAACAGGCGCTCAATTTCTTGCTCTAGCTGTTGACGTGGTTGCATGGGTCTTCCTCCTGGAGTCGCACATGGGCAGGAAAAGAGCGGTTGCTCTCCTCCTGCCTGGATGACTAAGGCTTCCACTTTGGGGCAATGGTAAAAAACGCACTTGAGAGGACACCATAATGCTTGATGTCGCTATCATCGACAAAGCGTTGCAAGAAGTCGAGCGGAACACGCCCGTTCCAGCGAACAACGACAATACCAGTGCTGCTATCCCGCATCACGCCAGAGGCTACCACCTGGGCGCGGGTATGTTGCTCCTCGAACAGATCGTCTAGCTCGTAGATCAGATCTTTCATCACTGCCTGTGTACATATCAAGATGAGCAGTTCATCAGCCTGCTGTACCGCTTCTATCTGCTTTGCCATGTCTGACATGTCTTTCCCTCCTTAGAGATGAAGCTGTTCACCCGGTTTCGCCGGGCGGAATCTGCCATTGTCATTGACGAAAGGAAACAGTTGTCCATTTGCCACAATCACCATATCCGGCTTGCCGTCTCCGTTCACGTCCCGAAATTGCAGGCTGACCGGGGTGTGATCCTGCTCGGTTCCGATAAGTTGAGGGCCAAGATAGGTCAGGGCATGGGTCGCGTCTCCTCCGGGCAACTCGATCACGATGACTTGTCCGTTGAGGTTGAGGGCTTCAAAAAAGCTTGGATGCCCGTCTGAATCGTGATGACCCACGACGGCGAAACAGCGAGAGAGGCGCGGGTAGCCGTATTGGGCGTTGATCTGTGCACTCTGCCATTGCCCGATCACCCACGTGCCTGCTATCCAGACAAGCAGCAAAAGCAGCATCCCGCTACCCATATAGAACAGAGGATGCACACTACGTCTGTGCCTGGTTGTTGGTGCTGGCGTGGGCGGCTGGTTGCGGCTACGGCGGCGTACAATCACGTTCAGGGTATCAGGTGCTTGCCGGGTACTGGCCGGGCGGGTCGTCGTGTAACGAATGGCGCTCCTGGGAAATGGGACGACATCATAGCCAAGATCAGCCCCTTGCATCAGGCTATTCTCTTCCTCTGTATCAACCTGGGCGGGCCGGGTGGTCGGGGCTGCTGCTTGAGAGACGCGGCTAGCTCTGAGCGTGCGCGGTGGGTGCGGCGCTTGGTAATACTGCATTAGCGCCTCCCTGCTGTGCGCGCTCCACCTGAAGCGGTTCGCATGATTGGAAAGACGTTCATGCCTGCCGCTCCTGTGGTGAGAGGGTATGCTTTGTACAGAACAAAGGTTGAGCCTGCGGAGATGGCCGCATCGGGGTACAGCCTGGGCAATAGGCCCTTTGCCCGCATTCAGAACAGATTTTCTCAACGCGGCTGAACGGTGTAAAGGTATGACCATAGTAGTGGCAATTATTGGCGGCTATGTCTACGATACGGCCTATTATCTGGGTAGTGGATTTCTTTTCCGATGGAATGGGAATGGATTCCCCCCACAAGGAGAAAATTTCTGACATCATGTGACCTACTTCCTTGACGTGGGGAGCCTCACATGTCAGAATCATACGTGAGGACTCCCTGACCTACGCAACGGTATATAGTTCTCACTCGCTGACCTGTCGTCTTGTCCACGGCAGGTCAGAACAGTATCACCCCCTTTGTCTTCAACTGGCATATCTGGAATATAACACATATTTTGATCATAAACAAGCCTTTTTGAGCATATATGAGCACAGATAAGCACTAACGTTGTAAAAGAGATGGCTTTGTGCTATCATAGGCCCAAATTAAGCCTGTTTGGAGGAGAGAATGACAGAGTTTGGACGACTGCGCATAAATGCCGGCCTTACCATTGTTCAGTTAGCAAATGAGGCTGGAATATCACGTGGGACTATCGAGAAGATAGAGAAAGATAAGGCTGTTAGAGCTGTGCTTGCTGCTCGTGCTTGCAATGCGCTTAGTCGTCATTTGTCACAGCCTGTGACCTATGAAGATCTTGGAATCAAGGTTATCAAATAGACTTAATATTTTTGTTGGCTAGGTAACCCCCTATCTTTCTCTTTGCTGGTTATAATCTCCATTTTTTATCTTCCGAATCTTCCCGGATGGGTAGAAAACCGTCCGGGAGTTTCCCGGTTGCTCCTCGCGCTTCTCAGGCTGGCTCATTAGCTACCTCAGGCTCATTTCCGTAAGTTTGGGCCTCCCTTTATCCTGCACTACCCCTACTGCGTAGGTGGTGTACGCTGCGCGGGCGTCGATCACGTTCGGGTTTCCTGCTGGATGGTCGGGCGGTTGCTGCCTATTCCGAACTGATGTGTATGCTCTTCTCCCGTAGCAGCGTCAGAGGGCGGGGCAGTAGTGGCCCATCCTGCAGTGTCCTAGTCCCGCTAAGTCCCGCCGGAGGCTCCGCCGGGGTCTGACCAGGGAAGCACCGGAGCAGCACAGGCGTGAAGAAATTCGGACGCTTGCGCTTGCCCGTTTCCAGAGGTGATACGCTCGGAAGGATTTCAGCGCGGTGATGGCGAACTACCTGCATTAGCCCTGAGCCGCGCTGAAGTCACGGAGTGCATATCACCTCTGGAAACGGGTCCGATTTTTAGCCTGTGCTGCTCCGATGAAACGTTCGGGTCGCTTCTATTAGAAAGGCGCGTAGCATTCCTTGCTCTGATGCATGTTGACTTGAAGCTGGCAGGTTGGGTATCCCGGTGCCAAGCTGCTGTTGTGTCATAGAAAAGGCTTACCTACTCTCTAGCAGTGTGGCATAAGTACGTACACATTCTTTGTGTATCCATTTGGACACATACACAAGCAGGTCACATCGTCGTAGCTCTTCACAAGCTTTCTCATAAAGACAGTTCACAAGAAATACACAAAGTTGGGCTACCCTTTATCTTGCACTACCCCTACTATGTAGGTGGTGTACGCTGCGCGGGGTGTCGATCACGTTCGGGTGTTCAAGATATGTGGCCAGGCTGGTAACTGGTACAAACAAGGAAGCGTTGCATCTTGGCTAGCATTGAGAGAGAGTAGAGGCAAAGCCGGGGCCGTAGCCTACGCACTTTGTGGCAAGGATTGGGGCAGAGACTACTACAAAGTTCATAGGCCCACGGACGTTTTGCGGATGTTTGTAGGGAAGGCCGTGTCAGAGGGTGAGGGCTTGATAGCCCTCGATCTCTTCAAGTAGTGACCTAAGTATAACTAAGGCGGAACTATCTATATGTCGTTCACTGGTATTCTGTACTGTTCGTTGAAGCCGCGGCTCCCGCAGTGAATAGTGATCACAACCTGGCCAGGCTGCCCTATTCCCAGAGCGCTTGCCGCCTCGGCATCATAAATGTGATCAATGATCTGTACTTCACAGAAGTGATTGCCCGATCCCAGGCTACCGAGTTGCTTCTTACCACGCTGGACCGCATTAGAAGATACAGCATCAGGATTTGCGCCGGCCAGGCAACCGCGCTCCTCAGTTGTCTCTAGATCTCCAGGCAGTCCATACCCCTCCTCAATGGCCCAGTCTGCACCGCGTACCATCACCTCACGCATCTCTGTCTGACTCAACTGACGCATACCTGCGCCACCGACGCCAGATGGTAAGTTGTTGAAGAGCTCATCTGCCAGCTTGTCAACCTTACCACGCACCTGGGCATGGACAAGCTCTGTGGAGATCAAGCGCACGCCACAATTGATATCGAAGCCAATGCCTCCAGGAGAAACCACCCCATCCTCTGCATGCGTTGCCGCCACGCCACCAACCGGGAAGCCATAGCCCCAGTGAATATCAGGCATACCCAGCGAATGACCGACGATTCCAGGTAAGGTAGCTACATTGGCTACTTGCTGCAATGCATTGTCGCCAATGATCATCTCCAGCAGCTCATCATCTGCATAAACTATTCCAGGCACGCGCATCTCTGGATTGTAACGCTGTGGAATGCGCCAGCGATTAGTATCTACACGCTCCAAAGGGATCTTGCTCATGGAAACGTCTCCTAGTCCCTTATCTATAAGATTGCATCCTTTAAAAGCACAGTAAAGTGCTCTCAGGATTCAAAAAAAAGAGGATTGCAGTTATAAAATCGAGTAAGGTCGTATCGTACTGTCGCCCTTAAATGTCGAAGATGATACGAGCCTCATACCCTTTCTCGGTGAGGTTCACAGCCGCCTCATGCCAGGTAACAGCTTTTATTGCGCTACTCAGCTCATGGCGCTGGGCATCATAGCCTTCGCCGGAGGCATGGGCAACTAAGTGGGTCTCGTTTATAAAATCGAGCGCAAATGTATGAAAGAGGAGGTATTCGGTATCGAATAGAAAAATCAATTCATTCAACCAGGCAATGAGCAACGAGACAGTATCGTGACCATCTACCTTGATCTCCCGCGTGGTTACCGCACTTACTTGCTCTGGAGGCACCATCAAGCTTTCCATCCCTTCAGCGGCATGGATAAACAACTCAGCTAAGGTGCTACCATAAGCCTGCAGACCAACATCGGCAGTATGCTCGAATACTTCAAAGGGCTCTTTCATCCTGCTTTACCCATAGCACAGCTCCGACGAAAACCTCGTATTCTCATATATCTGGCGTTCATGCTACAGCCCTTCCTTTCTCTTATGAAGTACTCTCAATACATTTACAGCATACTTAATGTTTTGTGATTTGTCAAGCAATAAACGGCGCTCAGCGCAAATATATGCTTGCGCTTTTTCGTTCAGTAGCCTGAGCAGGCAGAAGAGCATCATTATGAGCGCTTAAAAAAGCTAAGAATAGGCTTAATGAGCCGGCTCGCTTTTACCCCTGGTTAACGGCTCTTGCCATGCTCAGTTAGCGTGTTAACGAGATTTTACAAGCCGCCAGACAGCAGTAGAGTATGCAGAATAGCGCATAGCAGGGGAGCAAACATACAAATAATAGCACTATAAATAGAAATACAGGCAGCATGTTGCAAAAGCCATGGGCATATCCTTTGATCTGATAATACGCCCTACTTTGACGGGCCAGGGGCGCTACTCACTCAGCTCCAGTACACACTAGACTACGCATAGATCCTCATCTGGCCTTATCTTACGCTGTCTTACCTAACAGCTATCGCCTCCCACAAAGTAGAGCATTGCCCGCACAAGGTTTAGAGCTCCTTGCTGCCTGCCATACGTATTCAAGCATACCAGCCCTAAAGCTTCGCTTCATCTCACTGCAAAGCTTAAAATCTGATAAGAAGTTGATAAGAGAAAGATAAGTAATCGAATTACTATTATCTTTATTAAGATGATTTTGGCTCGCTTTAATATACTTTAGTTTACGCTTAGAGTGGCATACAGCAGAGCTTTTAACCCCTAAAAATACTTGATATTTCAACTAGAAAAAGCTAAGCTACTCATAACAAAAGAAAGCGAGGCTAAGACACATGCAAGTACGAGAAAGAACAAAGATCCAATCTCCAGAAATTACTGATGGAGTTTTAGTAAAGCAGACCCTGGCCGGAGACCAGCAAGCCTTCGAGATGCTGGTACGTCGTTATAATTCCCCACTCTTCAACTTTATCTGTCATTGTCTAGGCGACTATGACATGGCTTGCGATATATTACAACAAGTTTTCCTACAGCTTTACATTTCTATGCCAACTCTGCGCACGGGTGAGCCGTTGAAAGCGTGGCTCTTCCAGGTTGCCCGTAACCGCTGCCTTGACGAATTACGCCGCAAGCGCGCCATTCACTTTTCGGAGCTAGAATCATCAAATGACGACGATGATCTCTCGCCGCTCGCAATTATGCCAGATACCCGCCCGCAGCCCGATGAAATTGCCGAACATCACGATCTGCAGCATACTCTGCGTCGCGCTATCGAGAGCCTGCCGCCAAAATTCCGCTCTGTAGTTCTCTTACGCTACGCTGGCCAGCTAAGCTTCTCAGAGATTGGCAAAACGCTGAATATGCCCGAAGCAACCGCCAAAACCTATTTTCAGCGTGCGCGTCCGTTACTGCGTACAGCTCTAGCTGCCCACCGCCAATCAGCAGTCGCCTCCTGATGTTCCTGAATATGTCCCTAAAAAGATGGCGCTATGAATATTAAAATAGATAAGAAAGCTTGGAGAAGTGAAACTTTCCTCTTATGTTATTCGTACTAGCAGCAGAGACAGTACGAATAACATAAGAGGGAGTACAATATGAAGCTTTCATCTCAAATCCTCTTTGCAGACGAAATAAATGACATCATGACTGATGATGAGATAGATAACTTATTTAGCCAATTACAGCCTATTGAACCGCCATCCACCCTGGTTGATAGTATCATGGCTTCTGTTAAGCTTCTCTCCCACACGGCGCGCAAACCAGGCAGCGGCTTGATTATTCATAACGAGCATCTGCTGCCTTCCTGAAAGGCGCCTCAGCAGGACAGAAGCAAAACATAATGCCATGTACAGCTTAGTGAGCAACATCTAATCACTCCACAAGCATACATGGCATATTATTTTTCAAAGGGCCGGTTTCCTGGCTAGCAGATGAAGAGACAGCCAGGAAACGCGGTCCTGATTTTTCGCTTTCTCCAGCAGCCGTCCACGCGGTCAGGCCAAGTCTTCCCTGGCAATTCGGCTTCAAGCCAATCGACCTCAGCCCGGTCCGAGCAGTCGACCTCGCTGCTTAAGCTATCTGATCGGTAAGTTTGCCAGTATTCACAAGCCAACGAATAAATTCGAGACGCCGGTGCATAATGAGGGCCTGATGCTTCTCCTTTTCATTGTAATAAGAGCGAAGTTTACTTAGCTGAATGACCTCATTTTCCGCAAACCCATTCTTACGCAAGATTTCGCGATCTTCTTTACGATCCATATGATCCTCCTTATTGAATCGTGGGACAACTTAATGAGGCGGCATCGTCAACATACGCTTTACTCGCTTGAGAAGTGTCTGCATTGGATATGGTTTAGGCAAATGATCCAGCGTCGATTTCGTTTCGCCATGACTATGAATATAGCTTCGCACTGCCGATGAGCTCGTAGTAAGTAGCACTGGCACGGAGGTCGAGGCTCGCAGAGCCTGCAAAACATCCAAACCATGCATTGGGCCGGTAAGTTCAAGATCAAGCACTACGAGATTCGGTACAAAGTGACGGAGAGTTGCGATAGCCTGTTCCCCACTATTGACAGAGATTACTGTATATCCATGAGCTGTCAAAATATCCGCTTCCAGAGAGGCAAGCGTGGGGTCGTCCTCGACCACCAGAATACGTTGCTGGATATGCTGCCCTTCGTATTGTTCTTGCGCCGGTTGGTCAGACTCATGGAGAACTGTACCATTTAAACAATCCATCTTGCCGCTTTCCGGCATGTTGTTCGCAGCGTCCTGGTCGTACATGACTGACTTCCTGCTTTCGCTACGCCTATCGTGCGGTAGCGCAGCCGGTGCGACTGAGAGATAGCATCTTTTTATCATCTCTCTACAATATTACACAACCCGAGGTGACAATGGTGTGAATATCTCTGCTGCTGTGTAAAATTTGTGTGAAATTGCTGAATCTATGACGAATCTCGTAGCAGGGTGGCAATGAGATGGCTTAGAGTTCTTCGGTGTCAGGAGGCGGGACGAAGTAGCCAACACCTAGTTCATTACGCAAGAAACGTGGCTGGGACGGGTCCGGTTCAAGTTTGCGCCGCAAGTGGCGAACAAAGGTGCGCAGATAGGTATTTTCCCGGCTATAATCTGGTCCCCAAACGCGCTGCAGCAATTCCCTGTGGGTTAACACTTTACCAGCATGACGCGTCAACTCACAAAGAAGGTCGTACTCGGTAGGTGTGAGATGCACTTCGCGGCCACCAGAACGTACAACGCGATGGGCAAAATCTACCAGCAAGCCGCCCTCACCTCCACAACGATAACTCGGGCGCTGGGCTTCACCGCCCATGACGCTATTGCGCAGGCGCGCCGTCTCCTCAGCGCGCCGTAAAGCTACACGTACGCGGGCAAGTAATTCATTGAGACTAAAAGGTTTGGTGAGATAATCGTCGGCCCCCAGATCCAGGGCTTTTATCTTTACTGGCTCTTCATCGTGTGCGGAAAGCACGATCACAGGCGCGCTACTCCATTCACGTAGCCGGCGCAGGAATGTCAGACCGTCTAACGAGGGAAGCGAAAGATCGAGCAAGACAAGCTGGGGCTGAAAGATTGCAGCCAGATCGATAGCCTGCGCTCCATCGCGCACTGCCTGCGTTTGAAACCCGCGCGCCTTTAATTGGGCTAGCAGAAAAGTGCGCATCTGCGGATCATCTTCAACACAGAGGATGCGAACCTTTTTATCAACTGTAGCCATCATACATATCCCCCCTGTCTTACCTTTTGCCTTATTGCCTTATTCCTGATTATTCTGTCTCTGCTTGCCTACAAACACAGGCAATGTAAAAGAAAAACTTGCCCCCTGGCCAGGGTTGCTCTTTAGCTTTAAGGCACTACCATGTGCTTCAATAATGCCACGACTGATATAGAGGCCCAGACCTGTAGCCGGGCTCCAACGGGCTCCACGGCGGCGCCTTTCGGCCGCTGGCTGGCCCGGTCTGTCCAGGGCAGGCCGATTCATGGCCGCGAACGTGCTAAAGCGCGTGAATATCTGCCTTTGCTGCTCCCAGGTCATTCCTGGCCCACGGTCGGTTACCCGCATGGTCACGCCCACGGGCTTCCTCACCGCGCCATTGAAGACTGGCTCAATCTCCAGAAATACTTTATCACCTTCTGGTGCATAACGAAATGCATTGCTGAGCAGATTGCTCAAAACGCTCATAATCAGTTCGTAGTCGGCCAGGACGGCTGGCAATTGGGCAGGTTGCGTAATTTGTAACTGTCGCCCCGATGTACTAATCAAGGCTTCCAGGCGCTCTTGCAAATCTTCTAGCATTTCAGGAATAAGGATCGGTTCCAGCTCAAGGCGCAGGGCCCCCGCCTCTACGCGCGAGGCATCGAGGAAATGGTTAACCATCCCAACCAGGCGCTCTACCTGTTCATCGGCGGTACGTAAGAACTCATATTGCTCTTTGGCTGACCACTGCAGATCTTCGGCGAGCAACGCGCTGAGATGGGCACGGATATTGGCCAATGGCGTTTTCAGTTCATGAGCCATGGTGGTAAAGAAATCATCGCGGGCCCGCTCTACAGCTTTAATAGCGGTAATATCATGCAGGACCAGAATAGCGCTGGTAACGTTACCATCAGCTGAATACAGTGGAGCAGAATTGACAAAAAGATAGATCATTTGCCCATCTACTGTTGTCGTATGGAGTTCTGCAGCATTGGCTTTGCCCTGGGTCAGAACCCGATGGAGGGGACGCTCATCATAAGGTACCAACGAGCCAGAAGGACCATACAGATTGAGCTGGCGCACCAGCTCTTCGCAGTTGAGGCCGACAGCCTGTTTCACAGCTTCAGCCGAATCATCACGCGGCTCCAGGGGCGCACCCATATCTTGCAAAATCTGCACAGCGCGTTCATTGATCACGATAATCGCGTTGTCCTGGGCATTGACCAGAACTACTCCTGAAGGGAGATGCTTAAGCAAGAGCTCCATGCGTGCGCTTGTCAATGCCTGGGCATCCCTGGCTTGCTGTAGCGCAGCATTGCGCTGGGCTAACTCGGCAGTACGGGCCACCACTTCCGCCTCGATCCGTTCTCGCGCCGCCGAGACTTCGGTAATATCATGGTAAATGACGATAAAGGCAAAAATATCGCCAACCTCATCGCGAATAGGTGTATATGAACAGCGCAAGGTATAGTCCCGATCATCGGCGCCCCTGACCTTGAGTTCGTCTACCTGCCCTGCCAGAGCACGTTGTTCCAACTCGGCCCTTATGTCGGGCACGCGGGTGAAATCATCACTCAAAAAATGCATGGAGCTGCGTCTCATGGCCTGGGCTAGAGACAAACCAAGAATATCATCGCCCCAACCTAACAGAGCACGGGCCGCCGGATTGGCTGCAGCCACGCGCCAGCGCGGATCGTAGATCACAATGCCATCGGGAATAGCCTGCATGATATTATCTTTTTGATGCGCGTTACGACTGGCAGCGCGTGCCCAGCGTTCAATGCTGCGAAAGAGTCGCGCATTCTGGATGGCCAGGCCTGCTTGCATGGCAAAGCGTTCTAGCAGCTCAACCTCTTCGGCCGGAAAGCCGCGCGCGCGGCGATGGTAGACCTCTATCGTCCCCAATACGGTTCTCTTATGCTCAATTCCATCTATTTCTACAGGCTGTGTATTCTGTTTTCCAGCGGCAGGATAGGTCTCAAAAATGGGAACACAGAGCACGGAGCCAGGACGACGAGGCTCGCCCTTATAGACTAGCTGAGGAAGCTCAACATCCTGCATGGTATGCGTATCCGTGACAATTATCGTGCGTCCCCTGGCAATAACACGACCCAGCAATGTATGTTGATCGATCAAAGGATGCCAACTTTGCGAGAGGGGATGAACTCCCTTCTGGGCAGCGATAATAGCCCGACGAGGCAGCTTTGATACGCCTGATGCTCTGTCGCCTTCCATAAGTAAAGCCTCTACGTCCGGCTCGGGCTGCTCGGCCAGAAATATGGCACAGCGTTTCGAGCCGACCAGCTCCTGAAGGGCCTCAAGAATGCGATCAAGCACTAAAGGCAAGGCTGAAGCGCTGGCAATTGCCGAGGAAATGTGATGAATGGCGTTCAGATGTACATGCGAGCGCACGCGCTCAGTCACTTCCTCGATAGTGATCAGCAGGGTAGAGGCTTCTTGCCGTTTCGTCTGTGACTGTAAATTCAGGGAATTCGGTGAGCGCTCAAGTGTTATCTGCCAGTAGGTGCGCCCTCTCACTTCCAGAAAGCCTTCGTATGGGATATCATAAAATTGTAGCCGTTCGCCGCTTAAGGCGACCCGCTCTAAGAGAGGCAAAGCCACGCGCGATACTGCTTCAGGCAGCACATCATTTACAGCCTGCCCAACAATATCCTTGTCGCGCCACTGTGCACCGAGGAGTGAGCGCAAATAGGCATTCGCATAGCTTACGCGAAAATCGCTGGAGTCGAGGATAGCAACCCCAACAGACACGCGCCCAAGGATATACTCAAGTTGTTCTGCTTGTCCTAGCTCCATACTTTCTACGGCCTGGGGTTCTCGCCTTAGCAAAGACGAGAGAGGATACGCCGCCTCCACAATTCTATAAATCCAGACAAAAGCCTTGCCCGGGTCCCAGCTCTGGCCGGACAGCTGCAGCTCTTGTACTTTAATACTTTACACACGTTAGTAGCACTGATATTATAGCTTTTTTTTGGGTTGATGTCTCTGTATATCAGGTTGTTCTGTTTTGCTAATTTTATCATAGATATTGAGAACAGTCATGAAAAAATAGTGATAGTCGAGGGTTATTTATTTCTCTCTTTTCTCTCCTTTGATGACAGAGCAAAGGAGAGAAATTTGGCAGCCTCAGTCGGCTCCAGAGGAATTTGTATCCCCGCCCTGATTCTGCTATGATACTGCATAAAATACATGATAGTGAGGGGAATATTCAATGGACTTGCGAGGGAAGCGCGTTCTGGTTATGGGCCTTGGGTTGCAGGGTTCTGGTATGGCTGCGGCCCGTTACGCGGCACAGCAGGGAGCTATTGTCAGGGTGACAGATATGAAGCCAGCGGAAGTTCTGGCGCCCAGCGTCGAGGCTCTGTCTGGTCTCTCTATCGAATTTATTCTTGGCCAGCACCGCCAGGAAGATTTCCAGTGGGCCGATATTGTTATCCGCAACCCGGGCGTGCCCCGCACCTCTCCATATTTGAAAATCGCAAAGGAACATGGCGCACGCATTGAAATGGAGATTGCGCTTTTTTTCCTGGCCTGCCCCGGCCGTATCATTGGAATTACCGGCACCCGTGGAAAAACTACAACCAGCAGCTTGATTTATGAGATACTGCGCGCCAGTGGAGCCCCTACCGTGCTGGGAGGCAATGTGGCAGGCGTAGAGACGCTTTCATTGCTACCTCAGATCAAGGCCCAGACCCAGGTTGTGTTAGAGCTATCAAGCTGGCAATTGGAAGGACTTGAGCCTCACGCCATCAGCCCGGCAGTTGCGGTTATGACCAATGTCTATCCCGATCATCTCAATACTTATTCTGGCATCGAGGAGTACGCTGAGGCTAAGGCCAACATCTTTCGTCATCAGCATGCTGACGATCTGGCGATATTTAATTTCGATAATCCCTGGACACGCCGTTTCGGTACAGAGGCTCCGGCCAATACGTGGTTTACCAGCCTGCAGTTGGGGGGAAGCTTTCAGCGCGCCGAGCTAAGTCAGCAGAATCCGCAGGAACATATCAAGCCCTTTGTGTTTACCGAAACTCCCTTGATGGGCAGGCACAACCTGGAAAATATTCTCCTGGCAACAACAACGGCGCGCTTACTTGGAATAGACGATGAGATTATTGCGACAACTGTACGTAACTTTCGCAGCGTCGGGCATCGCCTTGAGGAGGTGCGCACTGTAAATGGTGTGCGCTTCATTAATGATAGCACAAGCACCACTCCGGTGGCCGGACGCGTTGGCCTGGAAGCTTTCGATGCGCCCATCGTCCTTGTGGCTGGTGGCAATACCAAACATCTACCGCTAGAAGATTGGCCCGCCACTATTATCAAACGCAGCAGGGACGTAATCTTGCTCCCGGGAAGTGGAACTGATGAGCTTTTGCCGGCACTGGATGCTGAAGCACATGCGCAGGGCAAGCCAAATCCTGTGCGCGGCATCTTCGCCAACCTCAAACAGGCTCTGGATACAGCTCTGAGCTTTACACGTCCCGGAGATGTGCTGCTTTTCTCACCAGGTTTTACCAGCTTTGGTATGTTTCTCAATGAATTCGATCGTGGCGACAAATTTAGAGAATACGTACATTCCCTCTAAGCTTGATCCTGACCTGGCAAAATAGGCCAGAGTGTATATATTCACACTTATTTATAGAATATGGCTATAGGAAACAGAAGGCCTGAGGCAATTTTTCCAGGCCTCTCTATTTCCATCTTCCTCTCTCTAACCGCGCTATATATCGGGCCCATGCGCCCGGCATAACCTGAGATAAGGCGATCCTCTTTAGAAGTTAGTTGAGTTTCCCCATAGCAAAGTACCTCTTTATTAAATCCAACATGGCAAAGGAGACTTCAGGCTTCCTTTCGCTACTACCTTATTGCAACATCCCCGCTTTAGAAAATCTTATGCTCTTGCGCATTCTCCCTCTTTTGGGGGAGAGGAAAACCACGCCTAGCAGTGATGGCCTCGAAACGCCTGGCCGCTATACTTATCCCTGCAATGAGCCGGAACATTGTTCATAAAAAGTTCATCCTAGTAACATCTATAAAGGAATACTCAATTATGTCGCCTAACTCTATGACGCTACTTATTATTGTGGTTGTGGTCATTTATATGATTGTGCGCCAGTTCCAGGAGCAGCGTATAACCCTGGTTTCGTTGATCATTCTTCCCGTTCTCGTAGCCTACTATACATTTATGCGTGCTACTGTTGAGCTATCTATACAGATTATCAGCCCCTCATTTATCATGGCAGCTATGCTGCTTGGCCTGGCTGTAGGCCTACCATTAGGGCTTTACCGAGGTACGCTACCAGCCTTGCGCAAAGATCCTGAGACGGGAAGAATTCTGGCGAAGCGCAATACGCTAAGTATCTGTATCTGGTTTCTTGTCTTCCTTGTTCGCGTGTTTACTGTTGTCGCGTCTTACGCATCGCTCACCCGCACATCGCCGCTCATAGCGCTGATCGCAGCGATTATGAACACGCTATTCCTGGGCAATATCGTGGGAGAGAGGGTGAGCCTCTTCTGGCGTGCCTCGCGGTTATCAGTCATACAACAGCAAAATGTGCAGAAAATGAAATGGTAAGCTATTTTGATCAGGATTTCTTGATCTCGGCGAATTTATTTGCTATCTTCTTCTCGACAGAATATGCTTACTCTATCGTTCATATATACATTTATACATTCGTTAAAAGATGCCATGAGGATACTGCCATCAGGAGAGAAAGATATGCGACGCCTTCTAGCTCCACCTCAGGGGGTTATAGAAACATACAAATCAGGGCTCACCCTGCAACTCTTCTTGAGTCACGCCCTGGCAGGAGGATGCGCTGTTGTCGTTTTCTCGGCGCTGGCACATACCAGGCTCAGCCAAATCAACCAGATTACGCTCATTATGCTGGCTGCCGGACTGTCGGGCCTCCTATTAACTAGCAATATCCAGTACAATCTCTATGTCCTGACCTTAACGCTGGCCCGCTTTGCGCAAGGGCTTCCCGCTGAAGTGCAGCTTATCTCCTGGCGCTGGCCATTAATGATCCTTTTTACCCATTGCCAGGCTCTATCTGGGCGCCTTAAAGAATACTCGCGACAGACGCACCTGGCCAACGAGCTACGCGAACAGGCGCTACATCAGGCAAGCGAAGCGGCGGCCCAGGCTGAGCGCAACCGTATAGCCCGCGAGCTGCACGATTCGATCAAACAGCAGATCTTTAGTATTAGTATGAGTGCCGCCGCAGCTAAAGCGCATTGGAATGGTAATTCGCAGGACGCACAGGATGCGGTAGCAGATATCTTACGCAGTACCAAAGAGGCCCAGGTTGAGATGCGCGCCTTGCTCCAACAGCTCGGGCCAGCTCCTTTGGAGAATACCAGCCTGGCGGAGGCTTTGCGCACGCAGGCGGAAGCCCTGGGCTTTCGCACGGGAGCGCATATAACTGTAGATCTCGGCGAGATGCCATCCAGCGACCAATTTCTCCCCGGCACGCAAGAAACAATCTTCCGGATCGTGCAAGAGGCTTTTGCCAATATTGCCCGCCATGCCCGCGCCAGTAATGTCTGGCTCAAGCTACAGCAGCAAGACAGAGCTATCTCTGTGCAGATTCGTGACGATGGGCAAGGCTTTGAGCCCAGCAGCACCAGGCCAGGCATGGGCCTGAAAAACATTCGTGAGCGTGTAACACCTTTCAGTGGATCTGTCGAGGTTGAGAGCGCCCCTGGCAAAGGTACAACACTTACTATCAGCATCCCGTTACTGGAAAAGCTACAAACCGCTCACGAGGAAGAGCAGAACACTTTTGAGACGCGCAAAGCCATTGAACAAACAGTCTGGGGCATCCAGCTAGGCGAAAACGCTATTCCAATTGCCTTTATGCTCTTTGCCCTCAGCATTACTGTTACTTTTCTACCCCGCCTGCCTTCGCCTTCCAACATATTGGCAGGCACGGAGATTGGAGTCTTTACTTGCCTCATGACAGCTCTCTATGCCTGCATCCAGGCCCATACCTCGTTGACGCGGGTGCGCGTCAATTTGGGCAGTAATAATGTCGAGACCTTAAATTTACAGCGAAGAAAATACCGCTTATATAACCGATTTTTGCGCCTTTCTATTGTCTGTATCTGGTACTTTTTCTTGTATGAAAAATTGTGGCTTATCTCTCCGTTTAGCTGGTGGATTCTCTTTGGGATTTCGATCATCCTCGGAATCCTGCTTATAGCGGTAATTATCATCTATCGCCGAATTGTAAATCGCTATTACGGACAGCTATCCCAGTCAGAGCTTGATTGGAACCTTGCCCGTAGACGCGATGAGATACGTAAACATTGGCGAACTCTGGTTATCATTGGTGCTATTTTTTTCCTACTCAATAGCGATTCCCTACTATCTAGCTCAGGAACACGCAATGTGGGCACTAATATAGGCGCAGCATTGCTGATAATCTATGCCATATCTAATCTTACGAGTCACTTCCAGATAAAGCACTGGAACGATCTGCGAAGCCGCAAAAGCTAAGCGGGCTGACATAAGTAGCTATCAGGAGATGAGGAGCACGCAGTGGAGAATAAAATTAAAGTTGTCCTGGTGGACGATCATCACATTGTGCGTAGGGGACTTCACAGCTTTCTCAAGGCCTTCGATGACCTTGCCGTTGTAGGTGAAGCCTCTAGCGGAGAAGAGGCCCTACAACACATCGAAGAGTGGTTACCAGATGTGGTAGTTATGGATTTGCTCATGCCTGGTGGAATCGATGGTATCGAAGCCATCCGCCGTATTCATAGATTGCTTCCCAATACAAGGATTGTGGCCCTGACCAGCTATACAGATGATGCACGCGTTCTGGCGGCGCTCCGTGCCGGGGCCATCGGGTATGTGCGCAAAGAGGCCGATCCCGACGTTTTGCTCGCTTCAGTACGAGCAGCCGCGCGCGGCCAGTCATTGCTCGATCCGGCGGTTGCCAGCGCGGTTATGCAAGAGCTGATGCGCAACGGCAAACATGTAAACGAGCTGACTGAGCGTGAGCAAGAAGTATTGCGCCAGCTAGCCTTTGGGCGCACAAATCCCGAAATTGCTGCCGCCCTGGTGGTGAGCGAGGAGACAGTAAAAACGCACGTGGGCAATATCCTGACCAAACTACAGCTGGCCCATCGTACGCAGGCAGTTATTTACGCCCTCAAAAAAGGAATGATCTCGCTGGATGAGATCGAGCTTCCCTGATCAGGGCTTTTATTTAGCCGCGCATGAAGGCTGGCGCTAGTTAATCATTAAGGTAATGTGTCTCTCCGCTTATCTTCCGCCGGCTCAGGATGCCCGAACTGGCCAGGCGCTCAAGAGCGCGCGTGGCTGCCTCACACTCTTTCCTTCCAGCAGCCTGCACCTGAGAGGGAACAAAACCGCTAGCGACCTCGCGCGCTGTAAAGTTTACAAGAGTGCCGGGGTGCTCATGAAGTGCTTGCTGAATCGCTCTTTCATACCAGGCAACCAGAGATGTGTGAGCCTGAGATTGCGTGACTATCAAGACCGGGCAGGAAGCAAAGCGCAGAACGTAATGCGACATACTCCCCATGAAGATGCGCCGCAGCCGCTGACCTAGAGAATACCCCTGGCACCCAAGCACAATACAGTCAATATGTTGCTGGCGGGCCACTCTAAGTAGCTCATCGCCTGGCGCTCCCGCCTTCACCATGGTCTCAATACGAGAACGAGCCATACCGCACTGTCGTAAGATTGTGCTGGCCACCTGCAAGGCTACCCGGGCCTGTTTTCGTTGCTCAAGTGTGGGTGGCAATATGCTCGGAGGCGTATATCTACCACTTACATAGGGAATCGGAATCACGCTGAGTAGCAAGATATGCACGTTTTCCGAATAAGCTGCAAACAACTCACCCACTGTGCGCAATGCCTGTAAAGTGGCAGTAGTCAGCGGAGCATCTACGCCCAGCAGCAAGTGTGTCTTCGCTGTATATCCTGTTCCTCGCTCCAGAAAAGCGTCATGGTTAAAATCCAGCATCTTTGCTCCTCTATCCCTCTTGCTCAATCCCGCGCAGAGAAATGCTAGCGCGTTCGAAGCAGGCATAGAACACATGCTCATCCAATATAACAACTATCTAATAGCTCAGTTACGAGCCAGCTGATGTCTTGCTATATAGGGATATAGCATAGTTTTGCTCAAAAATTGTTAAAGGTTTTAGAGGAGGCACTCAAAAATTATTGATGAATTAGCTAAACTAGCTGGCAACCTCCAGCAGGCGCTTTGCTTGCGCTAGTCGCATCCAGCCCTCACGCGCATTGGGGAACTCAGGTTTCCAGCTGGTCAGTTCCTTAAAGCGCCGATTCGAGACGCGCTGGCTACGATTGATCAGGTTGGCCGCAATACCGCTCATCATTTTCATAAGCATATTGGGGATGAAAAACAGACGTCGTTTCCCTACACTGTTGGCCAGGGCATCGGCAAAGGCTTGACGCGTGAGCGGCTCATCATCAACGATATCATAAATGCCGGAAGGAGCCTCGGCCAGAGCTATGACAATGGCGCAGGCTGCATCCTCTACCCAGACATAGGAGAGATAGGCATCTCTGGCTCCTGGCAATACCGCCAGGCCTTTTTGCGCAAAGTTCCATTGCTCTAGAGCTGAAGGAGCCTCAGGTCCGTAGAGCGAGCCCATTCTAAGGACGATCCCGCGGCGCTGCTCGCCAGAAAAGCGCTCTACCTCTGCCTCCGCATCGAGAGTAGCCTGCTGAGTGGGATGAGACTGAACAGGAGTTGAAAGTGCATCAATCCATTGAGCACCCCGATCAGGATAGACGTAATAGAAGCTGGGATAGACGAAGGTTTGTACACAAGCCTCCAAAGCTGCATCGACCAGGGCGCGTGTGCCATCCCGACGAATATGGTCATTTTCCTGCCACGATGCGAGCTTGCCCATCTGCATGGTTGGGGGAATTTTGGTGGCCAGATGCACAATTGCATTGGCCTTCGTTGTCTCCAGAACCTGACGCATGGAATCGGCGGAGAAGAGATCTGCGCTGACAGGCTCGGCTCCCAATTGCTGAATGAGCATGGCATTGCGCTCTGAGCGGCTCAGGGCAAAGACATGATGTCCCGCTTCGACCAGAAGTTTCACCACTGGTTTTCCCAGCACACCTGTAGCACCAGTCACAAAAATGTTCATTTTTTATCTTCTTTTTCTTCTTTTAGAATGTTCTTTTACTCTTCTAGAAAGGGGACAAGTGAGCTCAGACAAACGTGACAGGTACAAAGTTTAAATTTATACGAAACAACAAAAAATATCTGGCGGCTGCTCATCCTATAAGGTATGATTAGCAGAGAGGATGCCAGTACAAGCCAGGAAGCATGGGTGCAGCAGCGCTATGGATCAATTTCAAACCTATCGTCATCTGCTCTTTTCAATTGCTTACCGCATGACCGGGAGCGCCAGCCAGGCCGAGGATATTGTCCAGGATGCCTACTTGCGCTACCAGCAGGTAGAGAGCAGCGACATTCATTCGCTTAAATCTTATTTGACAACAATCGTCGTCAATCTCAGCCTGAACTATCTTAAATCCGCGCGTGTGCAGCGCGAAGAATATATCGGAATCTGGCTACCCGAGCCGATACTCACCTCGCTCAGCCCAGAGGAGTCAATCGAGGAGACGTTTGAGCGGCAAGAAGCAATTTCCATGGCCTTCCTCGTCCTTCTGGAAACTCTGACACCTCCTGAGCGCGCGGTCTTCCTGCTCCACGAGGTATTTGACTATTCATTCGCAGAAATTGCCGAGGTCATTAGCAAAAGCGCGGAGAATTGTCGGCAAATCTTCCATCGCGCCAAAAATCATCTTGCCGAGAAACGCCACCGGGCTCAGGTTGAGCCAGAAATGCAGCGGCAACTCTCCTCATCTTTCGTCATGGCTTGCCAATCTGGCAATCTCTCTGCGCTAACGCAACTGCTGGCCTCCGACGTAACGGCCTGGGCCGATGGAGGCGGGAAAGTGCGCGCCGGCCTGCTGCCTGTCTCTGGCCAAGAAACCGTCGCCCGCCTGTGCATTACGCTCACGCACAAAGTACCGACTAGCCACAAGCTATTTATGGAAGAGGTAAATGGAGGGCCAGCACTCTTATCGTGGAGCGACGAGCATCTCAACTGGGCGTTGATCTTCGATATAGCTGGTGGCGCTATCACAGGCCTGCGCAGCATTCTCAATCCCGATAAGCTAGCTTTCCTGCAAGGCCAATTGGAGAGGCGCCAGGCTCAACAGCAGATCGCTCCCTGGGAATAATAGCGCTCTTGCCGGCAGATTTTCTTGAGAACGCACGCAGGCGAGGCCGGACCTGTGATCTTTAGGGGTCCGGTCCCGCCCGCGTTACCTTATTCTAGATAACCTAGAGCCCGTAGACGTTCCTTCACAATCTCTATCTCTTGTTCCTCGTGCCTATGCTCAGCCCAACGCGGGGCAATATAGCCATACTGCTCAAGGTATTCAAGCAGGCGTAAGGCGCTTTGCTCCGGCAATTCGGCACCTGTATCAATACTCAACTCAGGCGACTTCGGAGCCTGATAGAGATATTCATGGATAACAGACGGGCGATCTTGTTGCTGAAGGCGCAGATCGCGTACCTGATCCTGACAGTGCAGGTACACCTCGATGAAGCGCGGTAACTGCTCGCGGGCATAGCGGCGAGCCATACGCAAAGGAGAGACTGAAGCCGAGATAGTAATCACGCCGTTGTGAGACAGGAGCGAGCATAGATAGGTGATAAAGGCATCATAGCCAGGCCTATCGCTGCTTTCTTTGCAGGCATCTTCAAGAACATGCAACTCACGTCGCAACCAGACAGCAAGAGAATAACGATCAATGATTTCAACCTTATAACCGCGCGCGAGGAGTGCCTGTTGCAGCAAACTTGCCAACGTACTCTTACCAGTACCGGGCAAGCCTGTAAGCCAGATAGTAAAGCCTGGGGCGCTCATCGCAGAGATCATTGACCAGCCAGGCCAGGTACTCCATTGCGAGTGTAAGGGTTGAGACATGCAGGGCTCTCCTTCCTCTGTCATTCCGCCCAGAGCTTTTCTAGCATTTGGAAAGGGATGGAGGCCATGAGGTCTGCTGCCTCCATAGGGAGCGTGAAGGATGCTCACATTCTTCCCTTCTCTAGTGTCGAAGACAACTGGATCAACGCTGAAAAGCCCTTTCATCCAACCATAAGACACAGGTTACATTTATAGATAGTGTATCATATATAAGGTCACACATACATATCATGCTCCACAAAGGACAGCTCCTTACTATAAAGAATAGCAAAAAGATAAGGATAAGAGCAAAAAACGAATTTCGGCAAAGAGTGATCTCGTTTTTTGCATAAAATTTACTGATGTAACCTATAACTCATTACTTCACTAAGCCCAGCGTATTTCCCCTGGCGCACAGTCTCCCTGGCCAGGCGAACCCGCTTGTGCGCTTCATTTCAACTCATCCATATAGTAGGGCCTCTAGTAAGGTTTGGGTTGCACTTGCGCCATAAGTTTGATAGACTTACAACGTCGGGGGAAGAATGTGTTGCGTATACTTATGTAGGAAAACAGTATAAGGCACCAACGTCGTTGTTATTCACGCGACCATGTGACCCTCGGAGGAGAAATTTATTATGACAATGATGATGAGCAGGAAAGCTCTAGAGGACTACGGATTAGTCAATCTGGGAAAGATCAATTGGAATCTTTCACCGGCAGCCCTTGTCGAGCACGCATTGGCGCGTGGAGAGGGAATGCTAGCCTCTAATGGGGCATTTGCGGCCACAACCGGATCACATACAGGGCGCTCTCCTAAAGATAAGTTTATTGTCTCCAATAAGGAGACGGCGGCACGCATCTGGTGGGGCGAGAATAATCATCCCATCAGCCCTGAAGCTTTCGCTTCGGTGCGCCGTAGCCTCGCCGACTATCTGCAGGGGCGCGATGTCTATATTCTCGATGCTGCAGCTGGTGCCGACCCACGCTATCGCATGCCTATTCAGGTTATTACGGAGCTGGCCTGGCACAATCTGTTTGCCCGCCAACTTTTCTTACGCGCTAAGGAAAGCGATCTGACTAGCGACGATCCCGGTTTTACTATTCTTTGTGTTCCGCATTTCCATACCTATCCACCTGCCCATGGAACTCGTTCAGAGGCCGCTATTATTCTTGATTTTGAAGAGCGTTTAGTATTGATCGCAGGCACCGAGTATGCCGGCGAAATGAAAAAATCCATTTTTACAGTTCTTAATTTCCTCTTACCAGCTAGAGGCGTTCTTCCTATGCACTGCTCTGCCAATGTCGGACCCCTGGGAGACGTTGCGCTCTTCTTCGGGCTCTCCGGTACAGGTAAGACCAGTCTTTCAGCAGATCCCAGCCGCCAGTTGATTGGTGATGATGAGCACGGGTGGGGCGAAAACGGTGTTTTTAACTTCGAGGGGGGCTGCTATGCCAAGTGCATCCATCTCTCTAAGAAGTATGAGCCGCAGATCTGGAATGCTGTTCGCTTCGGCTCTGTCTATGAAAATGTCGTACTGAATGAAAAAACCCGCGAGCCCGATTATGATGACGACTCGCTTACTGAAAATACACGCGTAGCTTATCCAGTCGACTATATTGATAACGTGGTTGAGTCAAGTATGGGTGGTCATCCCAAGGCTGTAATTTTCCTTTCGGCCGATTCGTTTGGAATTTTGCCGCCAATCTCTCAGCTGACAACAGAACAAGCAATGTACTATTTCCTGTCGGGCTATACTAGCAAGCTGGCAGGTACAGAAGCAGGGGTAACAACACCTCAGGCAACCTTTAGCCCATGCTTCGGTGCGCCTTTCTTGCCACTTCGTCCCGGCGAATACGCAAATATGCTACGCGAGCGTATTGAGAAGCATAATGTACGTTGCTATCTCATCAATACGGGTTGGACTGGTGGACCCTATGGGGTCGGTCAGCGTATCAATATCAATTACACCCGCTCTATGGTTCGCGCGGCAATTGATGGTACGCTCGATGGAGCCGAGACGGTAACCGATTCTGTCTTCGGTCTGCGTATCCCCACAAGTTGTCCAGACGTACCCAACTCGGTACTCATCCCGCGTAATACCTGGGCCGATAAGGATGCATATGATCGCGGCGCGGTTGAACTGGCAGCTCGTTTCAAAAAGAACTTTGAGCAGTTCACTTTGCCTTCCGATGATGTGCGCCGGGCCGGTCCTCGCTAATATATGCCTGATCAATACTTTGTAGGGCGATCCCGGTGGTCGCCCTACTTTTCTTTTTTCGGGAGTAGCTCACCTCTTGTTCTTGCCCCAAGCCAAATATCTCGCTAATCTTGTAATAAATATTGGAATCACAGGTTTTGCTAGCGATTTCGGGCTTTTGAGAAGTCGACTAGACAACTATATAACAACTTGACAATACCACGAGAATATGTTACGCTCCTATTAACTTTAAAGGGCTCAAGACTTTATTGCATTATACATACAAGCGCTCATCTCAAAGAAAGAGGTTGAATAAAATAGGCTGCATAAAAGGTTAGCGCAGAACATAAGTGAGCGCTACGCCTTGTCATAGATACTTTTCCCCTCGATGCAGCTTAGCGGTGTAGAGAAAGCTGTACAATCAGCGCTGACTGTACAATATGGCCTTCCATTTATGACGCGACTTCCATAACTACTCTTCCTTGTTCGCTACTTGCTAGAAGTGTCATCAACATCAGTCAAGGAGAGCTTACAGCACAGCATTAACATTTTAACTATTTTGTAATGCTTGAGGAGGTTTTCTGTGTCTTCCTATTATCGTCGAAGAGGACCTAAATTAGCAGTCCCCTTATTCACGCTTCTGGCCTTATTTACGCTGTTACTTTCTGCTTGTGGAGGAAGCGGTCAATCCTCGACAAACACAGACCAGAAGCATGTTTTGACCATCGCCACCCAATCGACAAACTTCTCTTTACCTGGCTTCAATCCCTATAGCACGAGTCCTAACTTTGGCATCAACGGCTTCGTCTACGAAACTCTTGAGTTCTGCAACGTTAATGATGGTAACTATGCTCCTCTGCTGGCTACCGATCATTCCTGGAGTAAGGACCTCACTCAGGTTACATTCCATACGCGCCAGAACGTCAAGTGGAACGATGGCCAGAGCTTCAGTGCTGAGGATGTGGCTTTTACATTTAACGCAATTAAGCAATATCCGGCGGCGGATACGGCCAATGCCTGGTCCTATCTGAAAAGCGTGGAGGCTACCGATGCGAACACTGTGGTGATGACGCTCAAAAAGCCCTATGTTCCCGCGCTCTATTTTATAGCCACCCAGGTAGTAATTATCCCCAAACACGTCTTTGCCAGCGTGGGCGATGTTACCAAGTACAACAATGACAAGGTAGTAGGTACAGGCCCCTTCACACTAAAGCGCTACACCTCTGATCTCATGGTCCTTGACCGCAATCCCGGCTTCTGGCAGGCTGATAAAGTCAAAGTTGATGAGATACGCATGCCCTACTACAACGGAAATGAATCGGCGCAAACGGTGATGCCTACGGGCAAGATCGATTGGAGCGGCTATTACGACGAGAACCTGCAGAAATCATTCATCGATAAAGATCCAGCTCACAATCACTACTTTATGGATGCTATCAACATGGTTGGTATCTTTGTCGATATCAATGATCCCTTGCTGAGCCAGGTACCTGTGCGCAAGGCTATCAGCGCCGCGCTTGACCGCGAGGGCTTCGCCAAGCAGGCGGTAGCGGGCTTTGAGCCGCCTGTCGCCCAACATGGCCTGGTGCTGCCTGCCGGTAAGGATTATCTCGATCCGACTTATGCCAATCTCTCTACCAAGCCTGATCCTGCGCAGGCCGAGAAATATCTGAAGGATGCCGGTTTCACCAAAGGCGCTGATGGCATTTATGCTAAGGATGGCAAGCGCCTCTCCTTCGAACTTATCTCTGTGGTTGGTTTCTCCGACTGGAACGCTATCGCCCAGATGGCGCAGGCTGAGCTCAAGACTGTGGGCATCGAAATCAAGATCAAGCTTATGGCGGAATCGGCCTACCGCACGTTCCGCGCTTCTACGCAGCCACATCAACTGATGCTCAATTCGGTCACTGGCGGCCCCAGCCCGTACTACGTCTACTACGGAACGCTTGCTAGCAGCAGCATTCCACCCAATGGACGCAATAGTAGCTTCTGGAAGGATGGGAAAACTGATCAGTTGCTTCAAGAGTTTGCCACTTCGGATAACAAGGATCAGCAAAAGCAGGCCATTCAAGAGCTGCAGAAGATCATGGTTGAGCAGGTACCCTTTATTCCTGTGCTCGGCGGGGCCCGCTGGTGCGAATATACCAGTACGCGCTTCACCGGCTGGCCTTCGGAGCAGAATCCTTATTCGTCGTGTGCTCCTTACGCTTTCCCAGACAATGAGTACATTATCCTACACTTGCAACCAGCCTCTTAAGCCGAGGTTGGCCTCCATAGTAAGGTAAAAAGCTCAAGCAGGGGGTTGGCCTGACCGAGGCCGACCCCCACGCTTCTTTCAGAGGAGTGGCTTATGCAACATTGGCTACGTCGCATTTTATTCTATCTAGTGGCAATCTGGGCGGCTCTTACCATCAACTTTTTTATGCCGCGCCTGGCTCCCGGCGATCCTCTTACGATCCTGGTAGCTAACATCCAGGAAAAGGGTGGGCATGTCGGTCCTGCCTATTTGCATGCCTTACAGGCAGAGCTGGGCTATAACAATGAGCCGCTGTGGCAACAATATCTCAACTATCTGTGGGAGCTGCTACACGGAAATCTGGGTATTTCGGTGCAGTTCTCTTTTGAGCCGGTGACAAATGTGATTGCGCGCGGAATTATGTGGACGCTGGGTTTGGGCCTGGCGGCGGTGATAATCAGCTTTGCGCTCGGTTGCATATTGGGAACAATTGCGGCCTGGAGACGGGGCAGGTTCTTTGATCTAACGCTCACCACGGGGCTCAATTTTATTGCCGCTATCCCGTACTTCTGGCTGGCTCTGGTCTTGCTCTATGTCTTCGGCTCTACGCTCCACTGGTTCCCGGTCGTGGGCGGCTACGATTCGCTGGAGGTAGATCCGGGCTGGAGCATGGATTTTATTGCGAGCGTGCTCTACCACGCGGTTTTGCCGGCCTGCACGATTGTACTTGTCTCGCTGGGTGGCTGGATGCTGACGATGCGAAATACGATGGTCACGACGCTCTCAGAGGATTATGTGCTGCTTGCTCGCGCTAAGGGCTTGAAGACGGGCCGCGTGATGTTTGCTTACGCCGCACGTAACGCCATTCTTCCCAATATTGCTGGCTTTGCCATTGCCCTGGGCTTCGTGGTGGGCGGACAATTGCTCACAGAGATGGTCTTTTCTTATCCTGGAATCGGCTATACGCTCTTGCTAGCGGTACAGAACCAGGATTATGCGCTGATGCAAGGCATCTTCCTCTACATCTCGCTCGCTATTCTGGCAGCCAACTTTCTTGCCGAGATATTCTATGCCATTCTTGATCCACGCATTCGCCAGGGAAGGAGTGCCTGATTATGAGTCTTGACGAAGGTTTCCAGCCGGCGAATGAGCTGGCCCAAATCACTCAAGCGCGGCCCGGCCAGGCTTCGTTCGCTACGGTGCTGCGTTCCATCTGGCAGATTGTCACCATCAATAAGAAAATCGCGATAGGTTGTGCAATCGTGGCTTTCTTTGTGCTGCTGGCAATTGTAGGACCGTTTATGCTTCCTTACAATCCAATGGCCCTTTCACAAACAGTGAAGGCCCCGCCCTCGGCCGCTCACTGGCTAGGAACTGCGAATTCGGGCCAGGATGTTTTTTCCCAATTGCTCTACGGCACGCGCAGTAGCGTCTTCTGGGGCTTTTTGACAGGGCTCTCGGTAATGGTGGTCTCGATCGTAATTGGCCTGGTTGGTGGCTATCTTGGCGGCATTGTGGATGAGCTTCTGACGCTGCTTACTAACATCTTTCTGCTTATCCCGTCTCTGGCACTGGCGATTATTGCTGTAGCCTATTTCCCCAGGACGCCGTTGACGATTGCGACGGTGATCATTTCTACGCACTGGTGCTTTAACGCCCGTGTTTTGCGCGCGCAAACGCTGTCTATGCGTAGCCGCGAGTTTGTGACGGCGGCACGCTCGACAGGAGAATCGATCTGGCGCATTATCTTTTCGGAGATCTTTCCCAATGAGATTGGGATTGTGGCGGCATCCTTTGTGAGCACGGTGATTTTCGCGATTCTAGCCTGGGCGGCGCTGGAATTTCTGGGCCTGGGCGATCCCAATTCGGTCAGCTGGGGCAGCATGCTCTACTGGGCCAATCAGGCGGGGGCGATCTTCGGGGGCGAATGGTGGTGGTTCTTGCCGCCGGGACTGTGCATTGCGCTCTTAGGAGTTGGCTTGACGCTGATTAATATTGGTATTGATGAGGTGATCGATCCACGCCTGCGCAACGACCAGTAAGCTGGCAGAAGGGGCAAGAGGATTGAAGCCATACAATTCGTTCGCCAGTGAGGTAGTGCATCTGTGCCCAAGGTTTCTGTTGGCACACGAGAGGCTACGCTCGCTGGCGACGCAGTTCTCTGGCACATACACATAATAGAATGCTTTATATTATGGCTATGGCGCAATTCCTGGTCTATCGCTTCCCAACGAGATGCAGCAATACCCTACAAAAGATCACTTGCCCTGCCACTGCGCCCAGGCCAACTCTGGCTTTTGCAGGCACGCTTTATTCTTCTAACTGCGGCTCGTCGAAATTAAGGCCACGATAGAGCTCATCCATACTCAGGCAGATGTCTACGCTGCGCAGCTCAACCGCTTGTTCAGGACCATAGACAACATGCTGCCAGCTGGCCTGATCCTTTTCGCTGCGCCGATACACTTCTACGATGGGGGCAAACTGGTGCACAAGCATAATCTCCTGGATTGAGTCACAGGCTTTATAGGCCGCCAACTTCTTGCCTCGATCAAAGACTTCTGTACCGGGAGAGAGGACTTCGACGACGATTCTCGGCAATCTTATCAGGTTGTTATCAAGCCGCCGATCCGCTACGTCACAGCTCACGGTGGCATCCGGATAGACGTAGTGCTGACGCCCGCTCGCTTTGACCCCAATCAGGACTTGCACATCGGAGCCAAAGACGGTACACGGACCAGTGAGAAAATGATCTTCAATAGCATTAGCAACATTTCTGGAGATTCGATTATGTGCAACTGATCCCCCAGACATGAGCCGGGCTACGCCGCCTACATAATCATATCTGCCATCGAGGGTGCTGCGATCTAGCTGAAGATATTCTTCGACCGACATAGGGCCGCCGGGCTGCAAAGGTGCGTGAAGCGGATTAATGGCCATGATTTTTTCCTTCCTACATTTCCCTTTTCCATTATTTAAGCTCATGACGCTCTTTTTACAACTGTTATTAAGGCTATTTTCGACGATGAGCAGGTAATTGTCAAGCCGCAACTTGATCCATATTCACAGTTAAGGTCAGTCAGCACATGGCCGACCTTCGCTTGCATTAAGATCAGTATAAATGTCGCTTGCTTATTGCTTATTGTTCTCCGCAAAACTTGCAGCGGCCGCGCCTGCGATAAGCGTAGGCCAGCGTGGCTCCTCCCAGGGCCAGACCCCAGAGCAGAAAGAAAGGTGCAGGCCAACCTACTCCCCAGTTGTAGGCAGTCCAGCCTTTGGCCAGGATGAGTCTGATCATGATCAGGTTGAAGGATAAGGCCCCACTGATCAAAGCTATGGAGACGAGCGAGGCTGGGACGATGGCGAGCGCTGGAGGAACTCTTTTGCCTGACACAAAAGGAAACCAGCGCGGAAAGATTTCTCCCCAGCGTTGAATCAAGCCTAAAGTTAACAGCGCCCCGCCCACACACACTGCGCCCAGGGCAAACTCAACGAGTTCGAGCCCGGGAATCACGCCCAGGTCAGATGCTTTGATGCCTAGAGGAATGTGTAAGGCCCAGGCCCAGCGCGAAAGGGCATAGGGGAGCGCAAACAGAATAGCGGCAATAGTGAACCACTTGCCCCAGTGATGCGCCGAGTATCCCGGCCTGCCGACGTCTGGTGATCGTCCACAGTGTTGGCAAGCCCCACGCAGCCCGCGCTGATAGGCAAGAGCCGTGGCTATCCAAAGCACGCCACCAAGAAGACAGATGATTTGATTCCATATGGTCCAGGTAATATGGCCAAGATATAAAAAAGCGAGAGCATAGGCCATATGCTGAAGTATGCGTAAATCAGGGATCAATACTGCCAGCACTACCCCCATGCCCCACGAGAAAAAGAGCAGGGCCCGTTGCAGAATCTTGCGGCCCCATCCCTGCGTTATGGCCAGCGCAACTATCACTCCTATTATGCACAAACCCGCAAGGATTGGAGCTCCTACTTCTGGTCTTAAGCCAGCGAAGAGGGCGTATGGATCGGCCTCAACATCGTTGGTACCGAAAGGAAAGCCTGCTCGATCAAAGGTCCAATAAATGCCGAATATCCCATAGAGCAAGGACCAGAGAAAGGCGGCAAATCCGACCCACTCTGGCCAGCGTGAAAGCCATGAGAAGAGAGAGAGGTGTCGGCCAGGTGTATCAACCATGCTTTTATATCTCCTTTCTAACAATTCTCTTTTCTTCGAGTGAGTATAGCTTTGTCCTGTCATAATAAAATCATGCATTCGTAACAAATATGTCTCAATTTAGTTCTTCTTTATATCCGAGGAGCAAGTACAGAAATAAGCAATAGCTTGACTTTTTCCTGAACATGAGGGGCTCTATGCTGGTTATTGCTTGACCAAAAGCTAAAACTATGGGTTAGCAGCGAAACATGCTTACTGTTGCGGATAGATGAGGATGATAGCTAGCCCTTTGCTTCGTCGCATAAATCGCGCTTGCTGCATCACAGCGCAAGCATTGTCGAAGCCACCTTCGCCGTCCAGAGGAACATCTGATGGCCGGGCATTTGTTGAGATTATTTATACTGAAAACAGGTAGCACTCAGTGCTACACATAACTCTAAAAAAGGAAGGTAAAACAAACATGGCAACATTTCGTACCGAACAGGCCTGGGGAAATTTGACACAGTGGCATCCAGCTCCCAACCTGAATATCGATTTGACAGACGGCGATAACAACGAAATCACAGCCGTTTCCTGGCAGCGCGCAGATGGTAGTGAGGGCTCGATCAGTCTCCAAGAGGATCAGACCAGCTTCCTGGGTTATTATCGCAAGCCCAACGAGGGGCCAATCGCCTACCGCGGTAGCCGCATCTCCTAGCTTCCCGCTCCCTGGTGCATCTAGCATACCATGCACCAGGGACACCTTTATTATGTATGCTCTCTGTCGGATGAGTGGGTTCTGGCCTCTTCGCGAGAGGCGCAAAATTGCCTATGCCTCTTGTAAGAAGCGCCTGATCTCGCGGGCAATGAGCTCCGGTTTGCCATAATCTTGCGCCGATCCGTGGTTGAGGCCCTCAAGCTCAACGCTCTTAGCATGGGGCAAAACGCTGTTTAAGGTGGTAATGCACTCTTTGAATAAAGCATCGCTCTTGCCACCAAAGAGCAAAAGGACTTCCGCGTTGACCTGCCTGTAGTTTTCCAGGGTTCCTTCTGTTTGTCTGACGAGTTGGAATTCAAAGTGCATCGTAGGGATAAGCTCTTTGAGAGGAACATTATCGCCTCTGGCTGTCCTGGCTTCTATGCTCAAAAGCATCTCGGCAAATGGGACTATAAGAAAGTCTGGGATAAAATTAATTATAGGAGACTGATTACCGTCCCTGGAGACGCTGACGATGGCTCCGGCCGGATTACTCCTGGCCATCTGCCTCTCATAACGTTGGATGATTTCCTCAAATTCTGCAAGCTTCGACTGCCCCACAAAAAGGACAGGTTCATAGGCAACTATTTTATGGATCGCCGGCAAGGTGATGGCCGCATGTAGGGCGAAGAGCGCGCCATCTGCCGTCCCAAAGACGTAGTGCGCCCCAGTCTTCTGAAGGAGGGCATCCAGATCTTCATCTTCTCGCTCTATACAATAGTTGCTGCCAAAAGGTCCGCTCATCCCACGCCCCCGGCGATCAGGAATGTAGACTGTAAAGCTATCTGCCAGGGCGGTACCTAGCTTCATCAGGTGTTGTGAGGCATTGATACCACCATGCAGCAGAATAAGGCCTGGGCCGCTGCCCATCTGACGATAACCGATTCTGGTTCCATCTTTGGAGATAACTGTATCTTTTGTATATGTTTGAATTGCTTTATTCATATTCTCACCTTTCCTTGCCTGTCCGGCATTCGCTATCCAGTCTATCTATGAATTGTGGGCCAGGGTTGCAAACGACTGTTGCCCCTCTTTCTGAAGTTGGCGCGCGGCAAACACTAGCAGGATTATCGCGCCCACAGCCAGAATTGCGTTGCTCAGCAGATCGAGCATGAGGCTTACGCCCGGCATGAGCACTGGCCAGGGAAAGGAATGCCAGGCATAGGCAAGCAGAGCTCCGGCTGCCAGGGCGAAGCGATGGGCGTCTGACCAGCCGCGCCGCTGTGACCAGGAGCTCACCAGAACAGCCATACCAGCGCATAAGAGCAGATAGAGTACGATAGCTATCCAGGCTGGCAGGTTCAGACCAGCAAGCCAGGGCGAGATGCCGCTTGGATCAACTGCATAGATGAGCAGGAATACAGAAGCGGCAATCAGGGCTACAAGCATTACTAGCCAGGGACTCGGCGCACGGCCTGCTTGCGTGCGCGCGGTGGGCTTGCGCTGACCCAGCAGGATGCCTATCCCAACAACGACGATGGTTGCGATACCTGTGCCTATAAATTGGGGAATCGTGGCAATGAAGCGATGGTTGACAACGTTGCCGATATTGATACCGACAATGGCAAGCACAAAGAGCGCTGCCAGGAGAGATAGAGCAAGCTTGCTCAGCCAGGGCTTTGTACGCTGCTGCTCACCGGCCAGTGTTTCCATGAGTGCGATAGGGGTGCTGATGCTCCAGAAGGTGTGCAGGCCCAGCACGAAGATTATCCAGTTCAAACTAAGGCCCAGGGCGGGAATATAGCCGTAGGCGAGGATGTGGAAACCAAAGGCGGAATCCCAGTTCGGATTGAACAGGGTATAGGTCGTGAAGCCCTCTTCGATTATGCCATAGGCCAGGGCAAAGGCGATAATAGAAGGCCAGCCATAGCTAGCCCGCCTGACGACTTCGCGTATGAGTAGCGCACCAGTACCATAGAGCAAGGACATCCCAAGTAAGAGAGGGATAGCTGCAAAGAGAGGAATAGCGGTAATAGCAATATCACCAAGTAGATACTCAGCCACGAGCGGCGAGAGAAAGTATAGCCCGATGGCCAGCAGCACGCGACGACGCATAGCTCTTTTCCTTTCGTTTAAGCAGATCCCAGACTTAAAAACTGACAGGCAGACTCTTAAGGCTGCGCAGATTGAAAAGCGGGTTCCATTCCAGGCTCTCGGGCTCACATGCCAGGCGCAAGTTGGGCAAACGGGCCAGGAGCGTGCTAAAAGCTATCTGTCCCTCCAGGCGAGCCAGGGGCGCACCCAGGCAGCTATGGATGCCTTTGCCAAAGATGAGATGCCGATTCTCCTGGCGGCTGACATCAAGGTTTTGCGGATCGCTGAACTTCTCTGGATCGGTATTGGCGGCCGCGGTGGAGATATAGATCACGTCGCCCCTATGGATTAGCTGATCATGGAGAGTAAGATCTTCACGGGCCATGCGCTTACTGGCAAAGAGAACAGGGGCCGTTAAGCGCAACAACTCTTCGACAGCGGAGGGGATCAGGCCAGGATTGGTACGCAACAGACGTAACTGCTCAGGAAACAACAGCAGAGCCAGCGCGCCATTGCTCAAGAGATTTACGGTTGTCTCGTGCCCAGCCACGATCAGCAGCCAGATCATTGAAACAAGCTCATCCTCTGTGAGCATGTCGTCTTGCTCCCTCGCTTGTAGCAGGTTACTCATAAGATCGTCACCGGGCTTCTCGCGCCTGGCGGCAAGCTGCTTTTTAATATAGGAGATAAAGCTTTCTCCAGTTGTTTGCCATTTCTGGTCTGGCGTCATCGCACCGGCGAGTAGGGCTTGTGTCAGGCTGCGAAATTGGGCCCGGTCCTCAGGTGGAATACCAAGCATCTCGGAGATGACGGACATAGGCAGTGGATAGGCAAAGTCTGCCACAAGATCCATCTGTCCTCGCGCTTGCACTGCATCCAGAAGCTCATCAGCAATCTGCTGAATTCGCGGGCGTAGTTGCTCGATCATGCGCGGAGTGAAGGCTTTCGAGACCAATCCCCGCAGGCGCGTATGGTCGGGTGGGTCTAGCGAAAGCATGTTCTGAGAGAGTAGCTGTAGCGTCTCTCCTCCCTGCTGGATAAATTGTTGGAGGGCTGGCGGAATTCCCTCAGGAAAGACATGATGGATATCCCTGACGAAGCGCGGATCTTTTAATAATAGCGCGGTTTCATCATAGGTTGTGGCGACGAGCCAGATTTTTATAGCGCCAAATGTGAAAGGGGTAAGTGGTTCATGCTCACGCAAACGTGCGTAGAAAGAGGCGGGACTTCTTAATACTTTCTGCGAACCTAAATCATTAAAGGTGACTGCTTCCATGATGCTCTATTTCCCTTCTTGCTTGCTCGGTCAAGCCTTCCATTCTTTCCAAAAATTAATAAACAGATGATCCATTTATTTATTATAAACGACAGTAAGCTTTTGTCAAGGGACGTACGCGCTATCGGTCTGGGTTGCCTCTCGCTGTAGCTGATCGCAACCCTCTAGCGCCAGGAATTGAGCATCCTGGCGCTTTACTTCTCCGCTGTAATTTCGACCCGGCAAGCAGCTGGAATAAGGGAGCAAGGCTTTCTGAGGGTTGTTAGCAAGTTTTTTTAATGCAGAAGAACGGGGAATGAGACTTGACAGTCCTTTCACACTTTCCTATAATAGACACATTGAGTCTGTAATAGAAAGAGGGCAAGCATGAAATATTCGCAGGCAACCAATTATGCGCTCCACACAATGCTGTATTTTGTGGCCTTACCGGTCGGAAAAACTATCGGTGTCCAACGCCTGGCGGAAGTTCAAAAGCTTTCCCCGACGTACCTCTCCAAGATTTTGACAAGGCTTGTCAAGGCCGGCCTGATCGAGTCGACGCCTGGCATCAATGGAGGATATCGGCTGACGAGAAACAAAGCAGATCTATCCTTCCTTGATGTCATTCATGCCATCGAAGGAACTGCCTCTCTGTTTCACTGCGATGACGGGCTTGATCATCAAACCTGCTTGATTCAGGAAGTGATGCTGAATGCCGAAAACGTGATGGAGAATTATCTCAAAGAGCGCAAGCTGGTTGAGCTCGCCGAAAAGAATTCCGGCCTGCCACAGGTATTGAGCGCCCTGGAGCAAGAGGCTTCATGAAGGCTGGACCTGCCTTTCCAACGTAACTCTCGCTCCGACGAACCTGGCCTCGATCAGCTGCTAGTGGGCCTCCGCCTCCCAGCGCTTCCAAAGCCTCCAGGCTTTTTGGCCTAGCGCGGCAAATTGTTCTTTGGTCGGCTTAGCAGAAGACATATCAGGTGACGCAAAAGCTGCGCCAAAATACCTGGCAAATGTCTCATAGAGGAGATGACCCAGGGCATCAGGAGTAGTGGCTTCATGCAATTGCGACAAAATTGCATCGATTTCCGGCTCATACTCATTAGGCGGCGCTCCACTGCTAACAAGCCCCATAGGATCATCTTCAGCAAGGAGTCGGGCCAATTCATCGTAAAGCTTGCCGTACTTTTGTTTGAGCTGCTGACGCCGTTGATTTGCTGATGATGGCACTCTTTCACCCATAACCTTTTACTTATCTCTCCCACCCAGCTTATTGGGCGGGAGAAGCTCTTACTTCTTGAATGACGATGCAGTATACCCAAGCAGGGCAGGAACCGTGCAGCGATGGAGCAGGCCAACTGCTGTCCAGAGTGGACGGGCCAGCCCCCGCGTATAGTATACATAGGTGTTCCAAATAAGTTTTGAGCCAACCAGGTGCATACTCAACTGGGCTACCATCAGCGCTGAGCGCAGTTCGAGACTGATCGCATCGGGCTCCCTTTTGACGATCTGCCAGCCAAGAACGTGCGTGGACGAGAGCCGTGGCCCAAGTCGCAGACCCAGCACCCAGCGCCAACCAAATAGCAGAAACCAGCGCACAGGAAGTGGCGCCTCCTCAAATATTGCCCGCGCCCACTGCTCGGCTGTGCGCGCATCTCCATCAAGGATTGATACTTCGAACTCATCAATATAATCAGCTGGATTGTCGCCAGTCTGAACTCTGGGAGGCGCGATCCGATAGGCGCGTGTCGCGCCAATCTGCTTGCTCATACCCGCTTTCTCCTACTCTATCTTAGAGCTCAGCCGCAGCTATTAGTGCCTCTCTTTGAGCTTAGTTGTGTAATGCCGCCAGGCAACAAATTGCCTAGCTAGCTCAATCTCTTTTCCCCATGAAATAACAGTGCAGCTATTATATACTACATCCTAATCTTAGAGCTCACATGAAAGAGGAGTCAAGAGCAATTAGCAAGCCCATTTGCCTTTGTTGTGACAAAGAGAGATATAGCCTATGCTTGTGCTGCTTCCATCCCTCTTTGCCATTTCCCCATTCTTCTCAAACAGGGCTAAAATGCTACTGGCAGGCTGACAAGGCCGCGAAGCCCGTCATAGGTCCAGGCCAGTTGCTCAAGCTCGATGGTCGGGCGTAACTGGGGCAGACGACGGAGCAAGGTACCAAGGGCGACCTGTCCTTCCAGGCGAGCCAGGGGAGCACCCAGACAGTGATGGATGCCTTTGCCAAAGGCGAGATGCTGGTTCTCCTCACGCGTGATATCTAGTTTATCAAAGGTGGGAAACTGCTTTGGGTCAGCATTGGCAGCCACCAGATCGATTAGCACCAGCTCACCCTTGTGGATATTCTGGCCATGCAAGCAAAGGTCTTCGCTTGCAAAACGTTTGGCAAAGATGATCGGCCCCGCGTAGCGCAACAGTTCTTCAATGGCGATAGGAAGCAATGCCGGGTCGGCCTGGAGCAAGCGCCATTGCTCAGGATGCTGCAGAAGCGCTAGCACACCATTGCCAAGCAGGTTGACAGTTGTCTTATGCCCAGCGGTAATCAGCAGCCAGATGGTCGAAAGCAATTCGTTCTCACTCAAGGTGTCGCCTTGATCCCGAGCCTGAAGCATGCCGCTTGTCAGGTCGTTGCCCGGGTGCTCGCGCTTATAGGCCAGGAACTTTTTGAGATAGCGAATGAACGCATCCAGCGCAGCAATGGCAGCTTGCTCCTGTTGAGGGTCCATTCCTACGGCGGCAAGCCCCTCTGTCCAGGCACGAAATTGGTCGCGATCCGTTGTGGGAACCCCCAACATTTCCAGAATGACAGTAATGGGCAGCGGGAAGGCAAAATCTGCGATCAGGTCCATCTTCCCCTTGTCCTGCACAGCATCCAGCAACTCGTCAGCGATCTGCTGGATGCGTGAGCGGAGCCCTTCAATCATGCGAGGAGTGAAAGCCTTTGAGACGAGCTTGCGCAAGCGGGTGTGGTCGGGCGGATCAACGAGGATCATGTTTGGCATCGCCATC
The DNA here is from genome assembly GCF_004208415.1 of Ktedonosporobacter rubrisoli. GTDB lineage: Bacteria > Chloroflexota > Ktedonobacteria > Ktedonobacterales > Ktedonobacteraceae > Ktedonosporobacter > Ktedonosporobacter rubrisoli. The sequence continues at coordinate 4,539,109 of NZ_CP035758.1, forward strand.
CACCAGGCCAGGAAGTCATTGATGCCGGTATCTGGTGGCTCGGGCCGTGAGGAGAACTTGCGCATATCTTTGATGAAACGCGGGTCCTTCAGAATCTCTACAGCGTCATGATATCCCAATACGACCCAACCCCCTCCCATACCATACACGTTATCCAGGTGGATGAGTGGCTCTTGCCGTTCGCGGAGCCGCGTTGAGAATGCGATTGGATCACGCATGTTCTCTGGGGCATAAAAATCTCCCATCGTTACCTGTTTCATGTTCTTTTCCTTCTTTTCAGCTTTTCCAATGAATGAAATCGGTCCAAGAAAGTAAGTCATCATCACTACAAGACATGAGGAGGTAAGTTACTTTATGCTCAAATCTTGATCCATTTCCTCTTTCTTGATCTCGGCTGCTTCAGCTGTGCAACTATCTCCCCTTTTACTGCTACAGCGCCGTTGTTGAGGCTGACGATGAGGCGTTCGAAGTGGAAGTACGTAATCGAAGCGCAGCAATCACAAGGAGGGCAACAGCGCCAGCCGCAAGGATAGTGTTGCTGGCCAGCTTAACCGGCTCACTTGTGCCTGGAAACAGAGATGGCCATGGAAAAGCATGCCAGGCGTAGGTAAGCAGCGCTCCCCCTGCGAGCGCGAGACGATGGGCGTTCGACCAGCCGTCCAAACGCGACCAAAAGTTTACCAGGACGGCGACGCCAGCATACAGCCCGAGAAAGAGAACAACAGCCAGCCACGGCGGGAGATTGATGTTTGCCAGCCATGGAGACAAGCCGCGTGGATCTGCGGAGTAGATGAGCATGAAGAGCGCGCCAGCGGCCAGGGATACGATCAAGACGAGCCAGGGGTTCGGCGCGTTGCGCGTAATATTAGTGTGCAAGGTGGTCTGGTATCGACCCAGGACAATGCCGATGGCAACAATGATGATGACTGCAATACCGGCACCAATGAATTGGGGCATCGAAGCAACGAAGCCATCATTATGAGTGGAGGCAGTGAAGCTAAAGATGACAATCCCTACGAACACTATGGCCATGACCGCCAGGCCAATATTTCCCAGCCACGGCGTTGTGCGCCGCGAACCAGCAAGCGTCTCTACAAGCGCAATCGGGACGCTTATGCTCCAGATCATGTGTAGGCCGAGTACGAACAACGTCCAGGACAGGCCTATACCGAGAGCAGGAACGTAGCCATAGTCGAGCTGATGCCAGCCCGCATAGTGCGGGTTGAACAGCGAGAGGGTTGCGAAAGACTCTTCGATCACTCCGTAGGCAAGGGCAAAGGCGATGATGGTAGGCCAGCCATAGCCAGCACGCCTTACCACCTCACGAATGAGTACTGCGCCGCTGCCATAGATCAACGATGAGGCAAAGAAGGCAACGAGTCCAGCGCCCGAGAGAATCGGGATATCACCAAGTAGGAACTCGGCCACCAGCGGTGCGAGGAAGTACAATCCGATAGCTGGAAGAACACGACGCATAGTATTCACCTTTCCTTAATAAAGGTCAGCAGCATCTTAAATCGTTCTTTTGCCGCCAGGGCATGCGGCACATCGGCCGGCATGACCACAGCTTCCCCTTTTTTGACGGTGAGGGTTTGCTTACCGATAGTGATTTCAGCAGCCCCATCCAGGATCTGTAACAGGGCGTCCCCTGGCGCGCTATGCGCACCGATCGCCTCCCCCTGGTCTATGGCAAACAATATAACGCTGAGGTTGGGCAATTGCGTAAGCGGCAGACTAACCAGCTTGCCGCTTTGGTACGCTACCAGAGTTTCCAGGTTCACACTCTCCGCATGGGGAATGTTCATGATAAGCTGCTTTTTCTCCACAAATGGGTCCAGTCCTTTCTTGGGTTTTATGTTATCGCGCTCCGCATATCAGTTCCTCGGTAAGATTTCCTTCCACTTTGCTCAAATAGGGCGTTATGAGCGCCGGATTCCCAGATTTCGCTGTTACTGGGAGTCGTGAAGACGAGCATGGCCGGCTGCGCGCTCCAATAACGAGGCCTGATATTCTACAACTTTCTTGTAAACGTCATCCCAAGAATTACAGGGAATAATGTCTAGATCGCTTCTCGAAGAAGTCCGATTACCGTACAGAAAAAAGGTTCCCTTATAACTGTCTGGTAAGTAGTTGATAATATCGGGAGTGTCATCGATCGAACCTATTACTTGAGGATAAAGATAAGCTAATGTCTCTGCTTTCCATTTCATTCCTTCCCCTATCCTCGTGTTGTCAGGTCTTGTTATTATCGGTTCATTAGGGTAACCATGTTTCCTTAGCCATCTCTTTGTAGCATTTCTGATGGATGTCTCTCTTAAAGTGAGATAACCTACTACAGGAATGACCTGATTTATTCTCTCAACAGCCTTATCTGAACCTTCAATAATCGGATATTCTTCGGTTATTTCTTCAGATTGTAGGGCAAGGATCATCCACTTGAGAGCTTCTTCAGGTTTCTCAAAGGGAAAATCTCGCGCAACAATTCTTTCGATGATTTCTTCTTCTGATAGATTTCGCGGATTGCCAAAGAGCTTCACAAGCTCCTTAACCCAGTAATGCATTGTCAAGGAAACTGTCTCATCAATGTCTACTACTAATCCCTTCTTTCCACTATTTTTCAGTTGCTCCTTGAAAGCAACAATGTCTGAGTCCATTGGTTCCATCCTTTCTTTAGAGCTTCTCTGGCCCTAAAATGTCATCTCAGCACCTTACAGAATTTCTACATAGCCTTCCGCTCCATTGACCCGAATCCTTTGCCCATCTATAATCAATCTTGTAGCATTTTCCACACCTACAACAGCAGGCAGACCGTATTCTCTGGCAATGACTGCTCCGTGGGTCATCATCCCACCCACTTCCGTCACTAAGCCCTTTACTGAGAGAAAAACGGGGGTCCAACTGGGGTCAGTAAATGCGGTGACCAGAATATCGCCTTCCTCTATGTTGGCTTCTTCCATGCTTACAATGACCCGCGCTCGGCCTTCGATGACACCTGACGAAACGGGGATGCCTGCCAAAGCATCCTTTGGGATGTTAGCGGTATCGTATTCACCGAATAGAGCCTCGCCTTCGGACGTCATTACTCGCGGCGGAGTCAGCTTCTCATAGGTCTCATATTCCTCTTTTCGCTTCGTGATGATGTTGTAATCAAGTTGGTTTGTGTGGACGACATCCCGGAGTTCGTTAAAAGAGAGATAGTAGATATCCTCCTTCTCCTGAATAAGCCCTTTTTGCATAAGCCTCACAGCTTCCTTGAGGAGGGCTTGCTTGATGATCCAGTAATGGCCAACCATCATGTACTTCGGGTATTCCCGATAGCCGATAAAATTGCGCAAACGACTTATCATCTTTTTTGTTTTTTTCGCCTTTTGTTTTCCATCAGGCAATTGTTCCAAACGGCTGAGGAGCTCCTGTTCCTTCTGCTGCGCTTCCAACAGGCTTTGCTTAAAGAGCGCGTTGTGAGCACCCGGGGCAAAGTTCTTGATGTCGCTGAAAATCATGGGAACGAGCATTGTTGGCTGCTCGCTCCAACGAGGCCTGGTGATATCGATCTCACCGGCACAACGCATGCCATATTTTTCAAGATACGCCCAGAGGGAGTGACTGACAGCCTCGCCACCTTCCAGCCTGGCAAGATCTGCAAAAAACGTCTCGTCATTGGCGTGGCGAAGATACTCCATCACCTCCGGATAGTGGCGAACGACATCTGCGACATCCAAAAGATCCAGCCCCATTTCAGCGGTGACGTTGTTGGCTACCGCCTGGGAAAGCGCATCTGCAGCACTCTTTTCACCCAGCCACTTTTCCATGCGCTTATTGAGCCAACTGGCGGCATATACGCCGATATACACAGCTGCCATACTTCGCGGATTATATATGGTTTCTTGCAGGTGCTTTTGGGCTTCTAGAATAGAGGCAAGCAGGTCGTCTCCAGACAGGGCGGCCATCCGCTGCTGCAATTCTTTCAAAGACGCCTCATGCTGAGCCATGAGCGTTTGAACGAGGGTTGCGTCGTTGCTGCGGTAGAGCTTGAGGGCTTGGATGGGCAAGGCCCAGGAGAAATACCCTGTCCCCATACTGAAGGCTCGTTTCCCGCGCGACAAGGCTTGCATAAAAGCTTTGCGCTTCATTAACTTCTTGACGGCGTTATTGATGAGAGGATCAATTTTACCGAGAGCCAAAAGGGCTATCCATCGTCCTACGGAAGAGGTAAGATCGTGCGCCAGATCCATGTACAACCTCCCACCAATTGGAATGATGGGAGTCCCCTCGAAGCCTAATTGGAAAAAAGATATCCCCAATGGTTTCATGGCATCGGTCATCATCTGCTGATGGCTGAAAGACACATATATGTGGTTTTTTCCATCCTGAATGTCCGGTAGAGGGTAAAGGGTAGTGATAGGCCGGCTCTGCACGATATAAAAGGTATCGTCAGCCCGGCACCATTCAATATCCTGGGGGCGGCCGAAATACGCCTCAATCTTTCTGCCCAGGCGTTCAAGCTGGATAATCTGTTCATCTGTGAGCGTCTGCATATTCTGCCGTTCGGCCTCGATTCTCTTCTCTTCAGTTCCTCCTTCTTTTAAGGCAGAGATAGCTAGCGTCTTTGTAGAGATCTTCTTGTCAACGATGCCGCCGTCACGTATTTTATAGTTATCAGCATTGACCAGGCCGGAGACCAGCGCTTCACCGAGACCAAAGCTTGCATCGATGGAGACAATCTTCCTGTTGGAGGTGATAGGATCGGCAGTGAACATGATCCCCGCCGCTTGCGGGAAGATCATCCGCTGAATGACCACGGCAAGACGAACCTTGCGATGATCGAAGCTGTTTTGGATACGATAGGTCACGGCCCGGTCGGTAAAGAGCGATGCCCAGCACTTGCTGATATGCTGCAAGATGGCATCTTTTCCGACAATATTTAAATACGTATCCTGCTGTCCAGCAAAAGAGGCGGTTGGAAGATCCTCCGCAGTGGCGCTGGAGCGTACGGCATAGGCCTTGTTTTCACCAAGCTGCTCAAGATGACGGGTAATCTCGCGCTCGATGCCTTCCGGGATGGCTATTTCTTCGATGAGCTTGCGGATGGTTGCGCTGATTTCAGCAATACCTTCCCGGTTGTCTACTTTGAGCAAGGACAACTGACCCAACAGTGAAGTAAGCTCCTCGTTCTGGGCAAGGATTTCTTGATACGCCTGGGTAGTCACGCAAAAGCCCTCCGGTACGTGTATCCCCTCAATCCGGGAAAGTTCGCCCAGATTGGCGCCTTTGCCCCCGACGAGCGCAAGCTTTGTTTTATCGATTTCCTGAAAACTCAATACATATGCATTCATACATGCTCTCCTTCATGTTTAAGAATCTGGTCCCGGGTCAGCGGATCGATGTGACGCTTTTCTCTATCCGCGCGAGTCGTTATTAGACCGACCAGGTTTTCCTATCTCTTTATCCTGACCCACCGTAACTCCCTCCTTGATCATGTTGATAGCCTCGTCGAGTTTCTTTAAATACCCTTGCACATCTGGTTTGTTCCTGTAATACTCATTTAAGCTGAATGAAGAAATCATATTGACAATGATTTCAGCATCAGCATCAGGTTTGATAAGACCGCGCTCTTTATCACGCTCAATCAATTTTGTATATCTTTCGGCAGACGCCTTGCGAATTTTCTTAATAAATTCATTGGTGTCCACCTCCATCCGCATCCTTATCTCGATATATTCCGGTTTTATATGTTCTAATTCAAAGAATTCTCTGGTTGTCAGCTTAATTACTTCAAAAACGTCTGCCTCTTGAGATATTTCTTGCTCATGCTTGAGCGGTTCTGCAAATTCGTTTGCAACTGTCTCTAGTAAATACAGATAGAGGTCTTCTTTATTGGCAAAATATTGATAAAAACTGCCTTTAGGTATATCTGCATTCTTGATGATTTGATTAATGGATGCCTCGCTAAAACTGTGGGTTGCGAACTCCTGAAGAGCAGCATCGAATATGCGGCCTCTTTTCTCTTCACTCAAATGAAAATAAGTTTTCTTTGGCATAACGAAAGAAATTCACCTCCTCGAATTGCGACCACCTGGTCATATGACACTTTTATTGTACGACCACCTGGTCACAATGTCAAGGGAGAATGGGGGTGTTTCTCTCATGGCGCTCTTTTCTGTGCTTAAACTCTCATAGAGTGAGAGGGTTGTTTTCCGGCACGCTGCCATTGTCCTCTTTTTATACATTGAGCTTAGCCCTACGTTTTGGCTAGAACCCACGCAATCAGGTCGTGTTTCAACCGCTTTCAATGCTAAGCTAAACGAAAGCAGGACAAAGGCTCTCTTACAGCCTTTTTATTCGCCTGCAAGAAGCAAGCTATTGCAGCAAATTACAAAATACGAACGGGGGAAACGATGAGTACAAGCATGAGTAAAGCCCAGCTCCTCGCGGAGCTTCAGAGCGAGCAGGCAGCCTGGGAGGCGCTGCTTAACGATATTGGTGAGGCAAAGATGATAGAGCCGGGGGTCGCTGGCGGCTGGTCGATTAAAGATATTATTGTCCATCTGATAGGTTGGCAGAAACGGGAGGTCAGCCGTTTCCAGGCCGCGCTTAAGCATCAACCGCCGCCAGAGCCGTTCTGGCCTTCACACTTGCGGACCGACGACGAGATCAACGCCTGGATGGTTGCATCCAATAAAGATCGCTCCGTCTCTGCCATCCTTGAAGAGGACCGCGCAGTTTTTCGAGAGTTGGTGGAGACCCTTGAAGCATTTCCCGAAGAAGAACTGCTGGACCCGAAACGCTTCGATTGGTTCAATGAGGGCGAGACGCTGGGCGGGGCGTTTTTCTTCTCCCATTTTCATGATGAGCACGAGCCAGATATCCGAGCCTGGTTGAGTAAGCATCAGTAGTTAAGTATCCTAAACATCGCAATACGGGCTATCCCCGCTTTTGCGGGGATCAGCTTGCTCAGGGCCTATGTACGACCGCACTGGTTAACTGAGCAGAGCAGCAACACATCTGAGAAACATTTATAATCGCTACCAAACAATACATCTATCGCTCCTCCACCTAAAAATACCTCTACAGAAACAGCTATAGCACACGATATCTCGCTATTCATAAGAGTATGATCCTGTTGCGATGCATCTGAGCGGTGAAATCTGGCCCGGGTCGTTATGGAACTATACTATTATCTACTCTATACTGGTAAGATGTCCTAATGCAAATTCCTGATACAAAGAAGGAGCTATCATGTCAGTCCAAACAAACAAAGCACTTGTTCTTGACTATGTGGAACGCGTCTGGAACGGTGGGAATGAAACGGCATTAGATGAGCTGACCACACCCACGTTTCGCTATTGGATGGGAAGCCAGCCAGGCCGCGACCATGCGCAGATGCGGCAGCTCATCAGGATGCTCCACACGGCTTTTCCTGATTGGAGCGTCAAGGTAGTCGAAATCGTCGCCGAGGAGAATACTGTAGTGATCCGTTGGGAGGGAAACGTCACACATCTGGGCACTTACCAGGGAATTCCAGCGACGGGCAAGCAAATCGCTGTGAATGGCATCAATATGTACCATATCATCGGCGGGAAGGTGGCCACAGAATGGGAGCAGACTCATGTTCTGGGTTGGCTGCAACAAATGGGAGTGCTACCAGCAACAGAGGAGAAACCAGGGTAGCCGCAAGGGTACAACTATAGAAATTTCCAAAGGGTGCAAAATAAAAGCTGAACCTTGCTTTTTGCATCAAATGCAGGTACACTTTATGAAGGGAACAATTCAATAAAAAAAACGTGCCGCTAGTGAAATCTTTTTTCACGATAGCTAACGCGATGTGCAGCTTTTACGGAACGGTGTGCAGGACACACTCAGGTTCCCTCTGGGACTGCGCCGCGATCTGCTGATTGTCCCCAACCTCTCTTCTCTCCTCACCGTCTGCGGCGGTGGAAACAACTTGCACACGTGGTTAACTAATCCATTCTCGCAGATATTTTCTCACGATCTCTTGTAAGAAGAACCTGTCTAAGCAAGGGATGAGGAAAATGATACACCACCATTCTCACAAGTGGCGATTCGTTATGATCGCCTGCCTGTCGAGGGAGAACAAGGAAAGGAAAGGAAAGCAGTGCGAACAAGATTCCCCTCCAATGGAACCGAATTGGGAATACTCTTTCTTATTACAGCAGCCATTTTGGCCATCGTAGCGTTTTTTTCAACACCTGCTTTTGTCGGCGTCAATTGCGGCAAAGATACCATGAATCCAAACGATCCGCGAGAGGTATGCGCTTCTTATGGCATACCCTCTCCTGATGATCGAACGTATGAGCAGCAAGAGGCAATCGAGCAAGAGCAGGCCAGCCATCTCTGGTTGGGAGCTGGCGCTTGTACGCTGCTTGGCATTATCACAATCATGGTATCCAGGTCCTCAAAAAATTCATCATCTTCTCAATCCGATAATACATTTTCAGCAAAAGTAAAAAGAAGGATTTAACCTGAGCCGCTGAATGGGTTGGAAAAGGTGCCAACCTGATAGAGGAAGATGGATCGAGGTCGGCACCTTTTATGCACCAAGATCCTGCTGCCAGGCCTGGTAAATACAAGCCGCTGGGGCACTCTCTGCAAGGCCGAGTGGGCTGTGGTTGAGCCGTTTCGAGGGAAGAGTCAAGGCGAAAAGTATTGGCTTTTCTCTCAGGCGTGCATCATGACGTTGCCCTCGTCATAACTGGCAGTCTCCCAATCCAGTACGTCGGCCAAACGCGCTTTAAAGGCTTCTAGAGCTTGCTGACGCGCAGCTTCATCCGGCGCGACTGTACTACGCCAGATCAGGGAAATCTTTATGTGCTCCGGCTGCTTTCTGCTTTTGACGATGTAGCGCGCTACCGTGCCCGGAAAGCTATGTTCTTTCTTACGCCTGATCTCTTCCAATCGCTGCTTAAATTCAGCCTGCTTGCCTGAGCGAAGCTGCACGACGATGGTCGTACGAAACAGGATATTATCACGAGGAGCAATACGCCAGGGCGGCAACATAGTACGGGGCCTTCCTGTGGCATTGGGCCTGAAGCGCTTGACCTCCTCGACCGGAATCATAATCACGTTTGCGACGCGCTTAGCCTTGATCCGCCCTTCAGAGACATATTTCTGTACGCTTGTATTAGACACACCAAGCATTTTCGCAGCGTCCTTGATGGAAACGTATTCCTCTACTTCGGGCAAAATGATGGGCTGTTGGGTATCGTCTTCCATTATCACAACTTACTCAATAAAGTTACTTAAGCATAGACAATCTCATAACTTGAGGAAGATTACTGCTCAATAAAATCACGGCATCGATCAAGCATGCATCAAGACGTCGCCCTCGTCATAACTGGCTGTCTCCCAGTCCAAAACATCCTTCAGCCGCGCTTTAAAAGCTTCTAGAGCTTGCTGGCGTGCAGCCTCATCCGATGCAATCGAACTACGCCAGATCAGCTCAATTTCCACGCGCTGAGGTTGTAGCTTGCTATTGACGATGTAGCGCGCTATCGTGCCCGGAAAGCTATGTTCTTTCTTACGCCTGATTTCATCAAGCCGTTTTCGCAATTCGGCCTGCTTGCCTGAGCGAAGCTGCACTTCGATGCTTGTCTGAAACAAGGTATTTTCTTCGGGTGGAATGCGCCATTGTGGAACTGTGGTGCGCGGCTTTCCAGCGATATTAGGCTTGAATTTTTTAACTTCCTCGATCGGGATCAAAATCACGTCTGAGAAGCGCTTGGCTTTTATTCGCCCTTCCGAAACATATTCATGCACTGTCCTATAAGCCAGACCGAGCATCTTAGCAGCATCTTTGACGGAAACATATTCTTGTATTTCGGGCAAAATAACTTCATCGCTCATAAGAATAGCTTATTTTACAGCAACTTTTTCTTACCAAGTCATTTATAAAAACTCTTTACAACGAACGCATTACGAGTTATACTTTTTACATCGGCAAGGGATGGCCGGGATTGAAGTGCAGGGAGGGAAAAGAGGGGGTGTTGGGCTTGCTTGTTCCCCACACCTTGCAAGCCTGATGCGCCCTCGCTGGGCGGGTACTGGCGCGCCATATGCGCCAGTACATCGATTCATGCTTACATCTGGATCTCGATCGATAGCCTGGAAAATTTGTGTTGCAGTTGTAGAAAGTGAAGGAGAAAAATACCGATGTTAGCCCCTGATTATCGCCTCAAACTCGTTAGTCTACTCTCAGTTTTGCAACGTAAGCGCTTCAACGGGCGTGCGAACGCGATGCTTCCATTGCCATTTTTCCTCTGGCCCTTCGCGTTCTTTCTCAAGCGCAGGCGCAAGTTCGCCCACATCTATCTCAAAGATGGGCATCCCTATGCCTATCAGCTTTGGCAAAATGGCAAGCTGCTCAAAGAAAATGCTCCGGTCGTCCGCTTGCTCTTACGCACTAGTGAGCTGAACTGGTTGTTGCAGTACCCTCAAACGGTTGCGGGACCAGAGCATCAGTATCCTTGGCACCATCAGTATCCTTATCGACTCAGAGAGGCCACGCAAGAGGAAATGTTAGGCTGGCCTCGTCGGCAACGTCAGGTTTATTGCTTAGCCGATGGCACCCGATCCTGGGCACACATTGCCCATATCTTACAATTACCCACTCAATAAGTTTCAATAAGTTTCAATCCTTGAAAGGATAAATTCAGCCCTCTTCTTAACTTACTTACAATCTCTAGGAGCATAGAATATGGACTTCTTTTCTCAGTCTCCTCATACGGAGTCAGACGCGAACCAGCTGCCCATCATCCCATTACATCAGGAAGAACTTGAAGCGCTGGATCACATTCTGGTGGGGTACATGCCCCACATGCGCAGGAGCCGGGCTAACCGGCATTATGTACCAATTTTGGTTACAGTACGCCAGAAGCTGGCCCCGGCGCTCAAACCGGGCGGCTTCCCTCCCGGCAGCACACTGGCCCTTAACCCTGAGGAGCTAAAAGCGGTCAGCGTAGCTATACAGGGCTTTATCGCCCTGGTCACCTCGCACATCCCTCCTTCGCCTCAAAGGGATGAATGTATAAGAGATATGGATAAGCTATTAAGCGCATTACAGTCTCCTCCACGGGGCCAGTGAGGGGGAAAACAAAATCACCCCTTTTTACAGTATACTCGCACAGCCAAAAAGAGGGAGCGCTGGAAGCGCGCATCTTTGAGAAGGGCTTGACCGACGTGCTTAATAATGCGCGCCGGTCAGGTCTGCAAAGCGCTAGCTACGAATGAAGGTCAGCAAATCTTCGTTGAGGCGATCCTTGTGCGTGAGATAGAGCGCATGGGCCGCATCTTCGTAGATTTTGAGCTGGCTACCCTTGATAGCTCGCGCCGTTCGTTGCGCGCAGAGCAAGGGCGCGTTATGATCAAGCGCACCGTGAATGATCAGGGTTGGCACGTTAAAGGCTTGCATATCCTGGCGAAAATCGTCAAGCCATAAGGCGCGAAAACATTCGATGTTGGCTCTGGGCGAGGTCTCCAGCACGAGCCGCACGAGCCATTGCTTCATCTCCGCCGATATAAACTCTTGCTCCGGCCAGCGTGAGGCCAGGCCAAAGTAGTCATCTATTGCCACCATACGATTATAGTGAGGCCGATCGGCAAGCTGAGCCGCGACATGCGCTTCGAATATCTCTCGGGGCGCGCCTTCTGGATTATCCTCGGAGCGCAAGAGGCAGGGCGTGACGGTCCCAATCAGGGCAACGCGAGCAAGACGGCTAGTGCCGTGGCGCCCAAGATAGCGCGAGACCTCGGCACAACCCATCGATTGGCCAATCAGGGTCACCTCGTTCAGATCGAGATGCTCAAGGAGTTGCGCTATATCATCGGCCAGGGTGTTCATATCATAGCCGCGCCCGGGATCATCCGAGCGGCCATGACCCCGACGATCTAAGGCGATGCAGCGCAAGCCCTGATCGCAGAGGGGCAGCATTTGATACTCCCACATGGCACCGCTGAGCACGATACTATTGATGAATACGACGGGCGCACCCTGGCCCCAATCGCGATAATATAGGCTGCTGTGATCGTTGGTCTCAAAGTAAGGCATAGCGATAATCTCCAGTATGAAGCTAAGGGAGGAGCAGGCAGATTGCCAAATCCTCCCCGCTAAGCAGGCAACAACAAAATTTTAGACTTGTGGCTAGAACTGGTAATCGAGATTGATAAGGCCGTCAGCATTCAAGAGCAAGAGGATCAAGCCTGTGCCGGCCACCGCGCCTCCATTGGCCGGAAGCATTTCCCAGTTCAGCTTGACAGCGTTGTGATGCTCATCAGTCTTGCCAGACAACCTGAAGACGAGATCCTGGCCTTTGACAAAGGTTTCGTAGTTAGTAGTAATGCGCTCGAAGAGAGCCTGACGGCCGTGAATCTCGCGTGAAGCTGTGAATTGGGTGCCATCCTCTGCCCACAGATCAGCAATGCGCTGCTGACGTAGTTCGTCGTCTGCTTCGTTCCAGACTTCCATATAGCGCTGAGCAAACTGCTGAAGATCTTCTGACTTATTTTTCGCCATTTGTCGTATTCGCTCCTTTTTCTTTTTAGTTCTAGAAGGTCTATATCATTAACATGCTCATAGTCTACAGCGAAAACATGGTAAAATTGACCCTGTTAAAGACGAATTTAAAAGAAGCATAGATATTTTTGCTCTGCCTGTACGGTTCACCTAATGGGCAGATCTTTTAGCCTCTGGCCCCGAGAAGCATGTTACAATGGAAGAAGATATCTAAGCAGAGAAGGAGCTTTTGCATTCATGAGCAATTCACTGGCCAATCAGGGATCAATCAGCTATGATCCAGGCGAAAGAGAGGCGATTCTTAAGGAGGTAGAGGCAAGGTTTGCGCCCGAGGATAGCGTGTTGCGCGACTGTGTGGCCCGCATGGACCATCCGGGCGGGCAAATCTCGCCTTCGCAAGGGAAATTGTTTCAGGTGCTGGCCATAACTTGCGGAGCGCGCAAGATTTTAGAGATTGGGGCCATGGCTGGCTATTCCGGCGTCTGGCTGGCGCGCGCCTTGCCTGCCGATGGCAAGCTGATCTCGCTGGAAATTGATCCACACTACGCCAAGCTTGCGCGCGCAACCCTGGCAGCCGCCGGGCTTTCCGAGCGCGCCGAGGTACGCGTGGGAGCCGCGCTAGACCTGCTGCCCGGGCTTGTCTCCGAAGCTCCCTTTGACATGATCTTTCTTGATGCCGACAAGATCAACAATACGCGCTACCTGGAATGGGCGCTTACTCTCAGCCGGCCCGGCGCGCTGATTATCGCCGACAATATTGTGCGCCACGGCCGCACCTACCAGAATCCACAGCCCGACGCTAGCTCAGCGGGCGCCGCTGAATACACGCGCGCAATTCTAGAACATCCGCGCCTGCTCAGCGCCGCTCTGCTCAGTGATGATGTCTACAACGGCATCGACGGATTTTCGATCTCGGTTGTCAGGTGAGAAAGGGTTTATCTACCAGCTACCTCAATCTGCTCAACGGCCGGAATGACCTCGTTGGCAAAGAGCTCAAAGGGTTCCAGGTCAGCGACGTTAGGCATATTGACAAGCGCCTGATCAATCCCCTGTTCCGCCAAATTGCGGAAATAGGCAATCGCGGCAGCCGGAGTAAAGCTGTTATCCCGACCATCTCTAGTAAGTTTGATCGGTCCCAGGGTGGTTTTCTCAATGTCGCTATAGGGACGGCCTACGGCCTGGCAATGCTCGCGCAGAACGTTAAGCTTGTGAGCAAGTTCGCCTTGTTTCAGGCGCATCAAAGAGAAATTGCAGGCATCGCCATACTGAGCAACTAAACGCAGCGTCTTGCGCTCGCCCATGCCACCGATCATGATGGGCGGGTGCGGCTTCTGCACTGAAGAGGGTGCATTCAAGGGGCGAGCAAGCTGATAGTGTTTGCCCTGATATGGCTTCTCATCTCCCGCCCACATCTGGTGCGCGATCTGCAACGTCTCCTCAAGGCGTTCAAAGCGCTCGGCAAGTGGTGGGAAAGGAACACCCAGGCCGGCATGCTCCTCTTCATTCCAGGCGGCCCCAATGCCAAAATAGGCCCGCCCGTGAGAGAGCACATCAAGAGTAGTTACCGTCTTTATTAAGATGCCCGGATAGCGATAGGTCACACCAGTAACCAGCGTTCCCAATTTTATACGATTGGTTCGCCCGGCGGCAAAGGCCAGAGCGCTATATCCCTCTAGCATCTCGTGCTCAACAGGTCCAATCACCGGGATCTGAAAAAAATGGTCCATAACCCATAAGCTGAAAAAGCCCGCCCGCTCGGCGCGCTCGGCAATCAAGGCAAATGTGTCTCCTAGCGTTTCTTGCTCATTGGACCAGGTAAAGCTGGGAACTTGTAATCCGATTCGCATGTGGAGATTTTTCTCCTCTCGCTTTTGCAACGTGCACACATTATTTTTTCGCAAGGAGTATACATCCTGGAGTGCGCTCCAGGTCAAGGGAATGAAAAGACTTTCTTATCAGTCTATCTAAAAACCTCTCTGTACAAGCCACGTTCTCAATTGTCCAAATATTGACATGCCAATAACCCGGCTTAGGATTTACACTTGCCAATTTTTATGCGCCGCTTTCCGCGCATTCTCCGCTTCCACCTGAGCGCCAACTAGCATTTATTACCTATTCACACACCCATACTTTTGGAGGGAGAAGACCCAACTTTCTTCGCGTACGCTTTGCCGTCAGTGGCCACTATACTTGCCCTGTCAGTTTGCGCAGAGATGTGGCAGAGGTGAGCCTTTTCCAGGCCTGGGACTTGCAGCCCTTACCGCTATCTCTCTTCTTTGCGCTATACGCTGCTTGCATTCCTGCTGAGCTGCACATCAGGGCGATAGTAGCAGCGAGAAGGGAAAAACATGAAAATATATAGAGCGAGCATGGCCAAATGCATTATAATTCTTGGCGTCTTGCTGCTTCCATTGTTAATGACATCGCCAGTTGCCGCAATGACGCAGAGCAACGAGCCGGATATTGCCAAAATCGATGCCTTTTTACGCACTCAGATGCAAGCTAATCATCTTCCTGGCCTTGCTTACGCCCTGGTCCACGGCAAGCAGATTGTGCAGCTATGCGGCTACGGAATTGCCGATCCAACGGGCAAACCTGTCACGCCCCAGACACCGTTTATCGTTGGCTCCGTTTCCAAATCGATTACCGGGCTGGCAATTATGCAGCTCGTGGAAGCCCACAAAATCGTGCTTGATGATCCTGTTCAACGCTATCTGCCCTGGTTCAAAACTTCAGACCAGGAGGCAGCGTCAAGAATTACGGTTCGCCAGCTCTTGAATCAAACCAGCGGCCTGAAGGATGACCCCAATGGCTTTGCGGGCTTCAGCGATGAGCAGGAGCTACAGCGCTACATGCATAGTCAGATAGTTGTTGATCGTCCAGTAGGCAGCAGTTTTGAATATACGAGTATCAATTATGTCTTGCTGGGCCAGATTATTCAGGTTGTCTCCGGCCAGAGCTATGCAGACTACGTTCAGCAACACATTTATAAGCCCCTTGAGATGCGGCACAGCTATGCCGATGTAGAGCAAGCGAAAAAGGCTGGCCTGGCCCAGGGCTATCTCTGGCGCTTTGGCATCCCGCTACCCGGCCCGGACGCCCTTCTCGACATTCCCACAGACGTTCCGGCCACGGCTACGGCTGCCTCCGCCGAAGATATCGCCCATTATTTGATCGCCAATATGAACGAGGGAGAATACCAGGGCAGATCAGTTCTTTCTCCTGCCGGTATCCTGAGCATGCACACGCCGCCCAAACTTGCCCACGCGACGCCCTATGGCATGGGTTGGGGCGTTCTTACCGTCTCGGGCGTGACAGCCATCGCGCATAATGGCGCAACATATACCTTTGGCGCATTTATGCTCATCGTGCCTGAAAAGCAATGGGGCGCAATTATCCTGACAAACGCAAATATGAACGTTGTTGAGGCGGACTTACTCCCTCCTATGATCCAGCTATTGGCCGGTCAGGAACCAACGTTAGCGACAACGAGCGTGGGTACATTCTACCTGATATGCGATGTAGTTTTAGCCATAGCAGCATTCTTCACGCTTCTGCTGTTAGTCCGCCTGCCCTGGTGGCATCGGCGCTTGAAGCTTAAGCCTTCCCTACACTGGTGGCAGATTGTTGGACCTTGGATCTGGGAATGCCTGCTACCAGCTCTCATTCTGGTCTCTATTCCCACACTCCTGGAGACTTCGTGGCCAAGCCTGCTCTACCAGGTGCCAGAACTTGGCTGGAGCGCTATTCTCATCTTCTCGCTCTGGGCTGACCTCGGCCTCTTACGCCTTGCCTTGCGTCTCTTGCCCCTCATGCGCAAGCGAAGGCAGCAGTTCACCGGGGCATAAGACAATGCGCCTTTAGATCAATCACGCACCGACCAGGCAAACAGAGTATGATACAATCTCTCAAGAAACGAGCCAAACAGGAAGGAGGTCAACGATGGAAAAGAGATCTAGCAGGCTTTTTCACAGCCTGCAATGGAAACTCACCTCCTCATACACGCTCATGAGCGTGCTTGTCTGGTCGATAGTTATTCTGCTGCTGCTCGGAGCTGTCTGGTGGGGAATGGAAACGCAAAAGGCCTCTCTCCTCTTCATTTCACTGCAGGGTAGAGCGCAGAAAGCTGTTCCGCTGCTAAAGCAGCCCGGCGGAGTGAAAGGCGCCGCGCTGGAACAGTGGCTTCAGGAGTGGCACGCCAACGAATCAAGCACCTTACTCTACGAGGGCTCTATCTCTATCCTTAATCAACGGGGAGAGATTCTAGCTTCTGTAGGCAGCTCCCCCGAAAACGCCGGAAGCTCCCTAGCCGAGCGTCTTTCGCCCCGCGATGCTCAGATCTTGCAGGCCCAACTTCGAGGTCAGGAGAGCCCGGAAGGGGTACTCAATCAGGAAGAGCAAGGCCAGATCATAGCTATGGTCCCGATCATCGACAAACAGCAAGTGTTGGGAGCTCTGGTAGTCCAGGCTCGCCACCTGCAGCTTCTTCCCTGGCTTGGTTTTGGCTTCAGCCTGGTGCTCTTCCTACCTTTTGTGCTACTCTTTCTATTCTGTGCCGGGCTCACCGGCGTAATCTCCGGTGCGCTTACCTCGCGTCGCCTGGTGCGAAGATTTCAGCAACTGTCCCAAAAAGCCGAGCTCTGGAGCCAGGGAGATTTTAGCTCGCTTGTTAACGACCTTTCAGAAGATGAGCTGGGGCAATTAAGCCGGCGCTTCAATATGATGGCCCAACAATTGCAGAGCTTCGTGAAGACGCGCCAGGAATTGGCAACTTCTCAGGAACGCGAACGTATGGCGCGCGAGCTCCACGATAGCGTTAAGCAGCAGGTTTTTGCCCTCTACATGCAAATCAAAGGCGCCAAAGCTATGCTTTTAAAACAGCGCGATGGTTTGCTTCCACGCTTAGAGCAAGCGGAAACCTTGCTTCAGCAGGTGCAAGAGGATCTTGCAGGCTTGATTTATGAGCTTCGTCCGGCCGGGCTGGCGCGTAAAACATTTTCCCAAGCTTTACAGGATCAGCTAGAGCAATGGAGCCAACAAACGGGCATAGAGGCGAGCTTTCAGGGTGATGAAGCGCTTAGCTTGCCTCCCGCCCAAGAAGACGCGCTGTACCGCCTGCTTCAGGAAGCTCTCTCGAATATCGCGCGGCACAGTGCTGCCAGCTGCGTAGCCGTGAAGCTAGAAAAGCTGCCTGACAAGCATTGCCTGGTCATCAGCGACAATGGCCAGGGCTTTGACCTCGCATCAAGAACCGGCAAAGGTCTCGGCCTGCTCTCAATGCGTGAGCGCTTAGAGCCCTTTGGCGGCGGGCTGCATATCCAGAGCACTCCCCCAAAAGGTACAACTGTGATAGCAAGCGTGCCTTCTGGAAAGAGCGACCAGGCAAATGTTAGCAAGGCGGGCTTATAAGCTCCGCCAATAGCCACGTGGAGCAAGAGAGTCAACTTAGCTTCTGGCCTGTTGCGCCGCACTCGATATATATGCGGCGCTAGCTTCTTTATGTCAATTACCAGCTTTGTGACCGTTCATGCCAGATTTGATATATCTTCCTCTCTTTCTGTTATCTCACCGCCGACTTTTGCGCACGCGGCGCGGAAGCATTGCCTTTTTCCTATTAGCATGCAATAATCACTTCTGTCACATATACTCTCTGCTGTTCTCATAAAAAATTGCAGCGAATTTTTCACATGTTTTTTGCACAATTCTAGTCAGAAAAGGCTGTGTGGATCGCATGCGCTTATGGCGTTACGGGCGAGCAATAGAAAGCCTGGGCCAGCGCTACCATCTGGAAGGGGCATTGGGAAGCGGAGGAATGGCAGATGTGTGCCTGGCCTGGGACGAACGAGACCAGCGCGAGGTAGCGATTAAGGTCATTAAACCGGAGAGCCTGGATCAGCGCAATCTGGATCGCTTTTTGAAGGAAGCGGCCCAGGTGGCAAAGTGGAGACATCCGCATATTCTACGTTTTTACAGTGATTTAAAGCTGGAATTGCTCGATGCGGCTCAGGGCTCAATTATACCGTATATTGTGATGGAATATGCTCAGGGTGGCGATCTGCATAAGCGCTTGAGGCCCGGACAGGCCTATCCCCTGGGCCTGACCCTTGAGATCTTCGAGCAGCTCTGCAGCGCTGTGGCGTATGCGCACGAGCAGGGCCTCATTCACCGCGATATCAAGCCGCTTAACGTGCTGTTCCGCGTGCTGGCCGATGGCAGCGAGCAGGCGGTGCTTAGCGATTTTGGGCTGGCTGTGGAGATGAATGCTACGCACCATACGTTTGCCCGTGGTGGAACGCTGGCTTATATGGCTCCGGAACAGCTCAAGGGGCGCGCGCAGGCTGCCAGCGACATCTTTGCTCTTGGTGTGGTACTCTATCAGCTCTGCACGGGCCGCTTACCTTTTCGGCGCACATTACAGGATTTGCGCAATCTGGATGCGGAGCAAGAGCCTCTTCCGCCGAGCCAGTTGGCGCCGCTCTTGCCAACCGAGGTGGATAGCGTGCTGCTTACCGCACTCGCCCACGAGCCCGCCCGGCGTTTTGCCAGCTCAAGCGATTTCTGGCATATGCTGCAAGCAGCCCTTGATAGCTCCACATTGCAACAGCAGCGCTTCGTCTATGGCGAGAGCCAGCCTTTCGACGCGGCGCACCCTGTCAATCTGCGCAGTACACCAGCTCCCGAGCTAATCCCATCTGCCTATGTCGTTGAGCCGGTTACTGACGTTCCTGGCCCCTGGGATACGGAAGATGATGATAAGTCTCTGGCCTCCGAAGAACAGCCAGGATTACCCGAGACGCCAGCAGCGTTCCGTTCAGTAAGCGCAAAGAAGGTGGAGCACGGGCCTGCCAGCCGTCCCGGCACTCAGCAACGGGCCAAAACGACGCCCTCCCGCGCCACTGCTACCACGACGAGCCAGCCGGCACCTGCAGCCCAGTATGTGGGCATAAAACCGCCTGCCAGACAGACCGAAACTCTAACGCGCAGCGAGAGACGCAAGCAACGCGGCCAGCGCTACACAGGTGCAAACAGGAAACCAGCTGGCGCTACGCAGAGCTCAGTTACCCGCACGCCTGGACAAGCCAGCACAGCTTTACCTGGCGCACGGCGCTCGCGGACGCGGGTTTTCCCTGGAATTTTGCTCGCTTGTGGTGTTGTGATAACCACACTTATCGTTGTGGTTAGCCTTAACGTCTTTCAGCTTTCACTGCCCCTCATCGGCCTGCTGCCAGGTTCGAGCATTGTCACCATCACTCCAGATAGCAGGGGTGTCACTGGCCGCTACATTTTGACAGGTGTGCAAGGGCAACCTGATGTGACTCAGCGCCAGATAAGTACACGTACACTAACCGCCACGGCTTCATCGCAGCCCAAAACTGTCAAGGCCAGCGGGCACAATCAGTCTCCGGGCACCAATGCCACCGGCCAGCTCACCTTCTTGAATGGCTCATTTACCATCTCGTATACAGTCAGCACCAACACGCCGATCGCGGCGGGCAACATATCGCTATACCTGGATGCGCCAGCGGTTATCCCGGTGGCAACTCAGACTGGAGGATTTGGCACCACGACGGTAAGAGCACACGCAGGCACGCCCGGAGCCGCCGGCAATATCCCAGCTCTTACGGTCAATGGAACCTGTTGTAATGCAAGCAACAATATCGTTGTCAAAAATACGCAGCCTTTCACAGGCGGCCAGGATGCCAAAGACTATATATTCGTGCAGCAGAGCGATATCAATAGTGCGGTCGATCCAGCCACCCCGCAGCTTAACAAGCAAGCAAGCGACTCGCTCAAGCAGCAGTTACAGAAGGGCGAACAGTTGGCCGGTGAGCCCCAGTGTACGCCCACCGTGAACTCGGACCATCCAGCCGGCGATACAGGCGTCAATATACCCTCAGTCACCGTTAGCATCACCATGACCTGTAAAGGCCAGGCTTATAGCCAGCAGCAGGCTCACGATCTCGTCAAAGATCTCTTGCAGCGCAAGGCCACAACCAGTTATGGCCCGAACTATCGTCTGCAGGGCGATATTCAGATGCAGATTCAATTTGGAGGAACCTCGGCGGGCAACGTCGTCCTGCTCGAAGTCAATGCTAGCGGGCGTTGGGTCTATCAATTCGGTGACGCTCAGCGTCAGGCCCTGCTCAAGCAGCTGACCGGCAAAGAGCGGAACGCGGCCATCGCCTTACTCAAAAATACGCCCGGCGTGAGTAACGCAGCTATTCAATTGAATGACCAAACCCTACCAGGCGATCCCGCGCGCATAAAGCTGGTGATCAATGATAGCACCTGAGCACGCTTCTGGCATATTAACCAGGCCTTCGCGACTATCCATGGCAACAAAAGAGGGAAGAGCAAGGTCGCGCTGCGCAAGCCATACCAGAAAGCTGAGACCTGGTTCTCTTTTGGTACGTGCAATAACTGTGTATACATCAGAGTTTTTGTTCTTTTCTAATAAAGCTTTTAGATTACATAGCAATGCCCTTTCAGATTCTACGGTCTTAGTGTAAAATGACTCCATACGCGCGAATACATAACATTAAGGGAGAAGAGGGAGACGACCATGAGACAAGGAAACGGCACGGAATTGTTGGGGATGCATGATCCGCGTAGCGCCAGTATTGGCGTCATCTATGTATCTCCCAATGATGACAGGAAAAGCGTGCTGGCGGCAATTATCACGCAAGAAAAGCTTGGTCGTAAACAAGTGGCTGTTGTATTGCCCAATCAGAATAAAGCCTTTCAGCGTCCTGTCGACTTCGATGATTTAAAGAGCCTGAAACGCAAACTGCAGTCGCAGATCATATTCATTGTTCAGGGCCGGCCAGGACCTGCCGAATATGCACGTCAGCGCCGTTTTCCCGTATACTCGACATTAGAGAGCTATGCCAGAGCCTTACGCGATCAGAAGCTTGCGGAGAGTGAGGGTAAAAAGGGCTGGCTCTTCGGTGCACCGCGTAAGAATGCCCAATCAGCCAGCACCCCTGAAGATGAAGAGGACGACACACCAGATGAAGCAGCGGAGGACAGCAATCCGCCGGCAAAGTCCGCAGAGGAAGAGGGGCCACCGCCAGTCGTCCCTTTTGTGATGGGCACAGCGCTGGTAGGTGGCGTTGAGACGCTGGCCAACGCACAAAAGCAAGGTAGACTCTCCAATGGAGGCAGCCATAACGCAACCTCGCAGCAAGACGAGGAGGATGATTGGGATGCCCTCCCTCCTGGCCCACAAACTGCAGTTCAGCCGGCCATAGAAGACGCCAAAACGGTTCCTTTGCCCGCAGACGAGGAGGAAGAGGAAAAGCCTATCTCGAATAGCTCCGCCAGCAACAAAGGCCCCGGGCCTTCTATTATTGAGCTGCCCGTGCGCAGGCGCACAACGATTCATCTCGACCAGCATCCTAACGCGGCCCTCACCGAGCCAGATCCGCCCTCGCGTCCAGCGCGGGCACGGCGCAACACAGGCAAAATCTCGCCAGGAGGCGCAGGAGTAGCCGCTGCAGCCGGCCTGGCAGATGCCGCTACTGCCGCCAATACGCGCTCAGTTAGCGCAAGCAGAGGCAGCCAGCCACCGCGCGGGAACGTAGGCGGTGGTGGCAGCGGAGGGGGCGGCAACAGGCCCAACCGGCCCAATAACCGCAGAGTCTGGCTGATCGGCCTGATCTTGCTCCTTCTGACCGCCCTGATCGTCTGCGGTGGGATTGCCTACGCTTCGCCCAGCACGTTTAAGACATTACAGGATGTCTTGCCCAAAACGCAGCCACCAGCTACCGTCGCCATCACTCCCGATAGTCAGACCGTCACAAATAGCTATATTGTGACGGGCGTGCAGGGACAACCCGACGCAGCCCAGCGCCAGATAAGCGCACGCGCGCTCAGCGCTACGGCCTCATCGCAGCCCAAGACCGTCAAGGCCAGCGGGCACAATCAGATCCAGGGCACCAACGCCACCGGCCAACTGACCTTTCTAAATAGTTCATTTAGCAACTCATATACGGTCGGCACCAACACACCAATCCCAGCGGGCAACGTATCGCTATACCTGGATACACCGGCCACTATCCCTGTCGCTAATCCGAATGGTGGATTTGGTACCACGACGGTAAGAGCGCATGTAGGCACGCCCGGAGCCGGCGGCAACATTTCGGCCCTCACCGTCAATGGGACTTGCTGCAACGCTAGTGGAACCGTTTTCGTCAAGAATTCTCAGGCTTTCAGCGGTGGGCAGGACGCCAAAGACTATATGTTCGTCCAGCAGGGCGATATCAATAGCGTGGTCGAGCCAGCCACCCCGCAGCTCAGCAAGCAAGCCACCGACTCACTTAAGCAACAGTTACAGAAGGGCGAACAGCTATCAGGCTCACCCGCGTGTACACCCAGAGTTAGTACGGATCATCCACCGGGTGATACAGGCGTCAACGTGCCCGCAGTCACCGTTAGCATCACCATGACCTGTAAAGGCCAGGCCTATAACCAGCAGCAAGCCCAGGATCTTGTGAAAGATTTGCTCCAACACAAAGCGTCACAATCGCCCGGAGCTGGCTATGTACTTGCCGGAGATCTGGATATCGGCACCAACGTTCAGAGCATCAATAAAGGGAACGTCTCGCTGCTCGTCAATGCTAAGGGCATCTGGGTCTACCAGATCAGCAAGACCCAGGAAGATGATCTGGCCCGCCAGATTGCCGGCAAGAGCGTCAACGAGGCGCGCGCCATCCTGCAAAGTCAGAAGGGCATACATGATGCAACCATTAAGATTTCGGGCAACACCTTGCCAGCCGACCCGGGGCAAATTTCCTTTGTCGTTCAGAATGTAGCGGGCATGCCGACCAATAGTACCCCATCCAGCGCCGCGCCTACAACTGGCGTAACGCCGGCCGGCACACCTCAGGGCCCAATCACCCCGGTTCCCGGCAACGGCAACATCCCGAGTAGCTCATTACGGACCACTCAACTCGTGCAGGAGGGGTAGCCGTTTGCCTGGCTGGCTTAAGTTCGGTCAGGCAAACATACAGGCTAAAATTTATGAAGAGAATATGCGCTAACCGGGCTCTGTAATTCGTTCAATCGGATACAGGCTATTTAACATATCCTGCGGAAAGGAAAAACGCATTCGATGCTGTCACTGGAAGGCAAGCAGCTCGGGAACTACGATGTTATCCGACGCATTCGCGTAGGTGGCATGGGAGCAGTCTATGAAGGCAGGCAGCGCACAGCATTTGACCGACGCGTAGCCATCAAAGTTATTCTTGGCAATTACGCCTCCGATCGCGACATGCGCCGTCGTTTTGCGCGAGAGGCGCGTACAATTGCGCGCCTTCACCACCCCCACATTCTCCCATTGATTGAGTTCGGCGATGAACACGGCATTCTCTATCTGGTCATGCCCTATATCGATGGCGGAACGCTTACTGGTTACTTGCGCCATGGTCTACCAGAGCTCAGCGAAGTTTCCGCCATCTATCAACAACTGCTGGATGCCGTTGAGTACGCCCACGACGAAGGCCTCATCCACCGCGATATCAAATCTTCAAACGTCCTGCTAGAGATGCGCCGCAGCGGTCCACCCTACGTCTATCTTGCCGATTTCGGCCTTGTGCGCACAATCCACCAGGTCCAGGCCGGCAAGCAATTACCCCTGGACCAGGTACCGGGCACACCACACTATATGGCTCCTGAGCAGACGCGCGGCCTTATTACGCCCCAGACCGATATTTATGCCCTTGGCGTCTTGCTCTATCTCTTGCTTACCGGCGAGCTGCCCTATAATGATCCCGATGATATCCGCGTCATTCAGATGCACCTGCACTCGCCAATCCCTTCGCCCTGCGACTACGACTCATCCATCCCTTATGAATTGGGCGAAGTCGTACGCAAGGCAATGGCTAAACGCCTGCGTGAGCGCTACCAGAGCGTGGCCGAGCTGCGTCAAGCATTTCTTAGCGCTCTCAACGAACCTTCAGCGGTCTGGCCCAACGACGCCGATATCATCAGACCCGAGAGCCCGGTTCAGCAGTTCAGCTCTACGGCCACGCTTCCCGAAGACCTGCCCACGCTCTCCCAACCAACCTACTATGAAGTTGCGCCAGGCGTCGAACAGCTCGTCAAGCCGCGCACTACCGATGAACCAATTCAGCGCACACGACGCAATACAGAAGAGATCGCGCCCGAGCCTCTATCCTACATCTACAAGGCTCAGCAGCCACTCCAGCGCCCGCCTGCCCAAAGCAAGCCAAAGCCCTGGCCGCTCTTGCTTACCGGTGCAGTGCCACTTATTTTACTTATTTTATTGCTCATGCCCCGCGTTTTAGGGATCAGCTTTTTCCCAGCTGGTTTCCCGCTCTTTGGGACGGCGCCGCTGGCTACCGTGCGCATCATCGCCCAGAGCCAGGCAGTGCAAAAAAATTATGTGCTCACGGCTTCAAGCGCAGTTCACGAGCCCGACCCGCGCACGCATACCATTCCCGATCGCCTCCTGCATAGCACAGCCTCGGATAGCACAGTCATTAGAACCACAGGCAGTCGCTCCATCGCGCCAACGACGGCCCACGGGATCATTCTCTTTACCAACGATAACGACCAGGCAGCGAATTTCCCGGCCCAATTTGTCCTTACCAGCAACTCAGGGGTACAGGTACAGCTCACGCAAGCTATCGAGGTTCCGCCCAACCAGGACGGGCAGGCAGGCAGATTACTGGCCCCGGCGCAGGCTATCAAAGCAGGAGCGGCCGGCAACATTGCGGCCCATGCGCTGGATGGCAACTGTTGTAAACATGGCATCTCGGCTCAGAACCTTGATCCCTTCTCGGGCGGAATGGATACGCAGGTTGTTCATCTCGTCTCGCAAGCAGACCTTGATGCTGCTCAGCGCATGCTCTCTCCACGCCTCAAGCAGCAGATAGCCCAACAACTACAGGAACAGCTCTCTAGCTCTGAGACCCTTGCTGGCCAGCCCGATTATCAGATAACGTCGTTACCCAGCAGCCCTGTCGGGACGCAGACCGATCAGATACAAGTTATGGTCACCGTCTCCGGGACAGTTCCGGCCTATAACCGCAATGTCGTGGCAAAGCTCACGGCAGATCTGCTCACCAAACAGGCGGCCCAGTCGCTTGGTCCGGCTTACCAGCTCCAGGGCACGCCGACCATCACAGGACAACCTCAGGCTCAGCCCGGTCCAAAGGGGGCTACTTATTTAAGCGTCTCTGTACGCGCTACCTGGATATATATGCATTCGGCCCAGCAGCTACAAGACTGGTCTCAATCGATCAAAGGTGCAACGCCAGATGCAGCCCGCGCTTATCTTAAGGCTCAGGCTGGCGTAGCGGATGTAGAGATCCATCTTCCCTTTGGCACTGACCACCTTCCGGCCACCGTAGACGAGATAAAAATAGTACTGGGAAATAAATAGGCAGATTACCTATACCCAGTACTTTTACCTAGCACATTTTGCCCAGAAGCAGAGTTGATAGAGAAAGGCAGATTACAATGTAGGAGAGCTACCTAATTCAGAGGATTATTATGCCTGATCAATGTATGAATAACGATTCAGATAGAAATCAGCCCATCCAGCAACGCTTCATGGAAACTCAGAAGCATCAAGGACCGCATAAGATCGCTGGCGATCCCCAAAAAATGCTAGATGAGCTATGGCCAACTGGTCCCTGGCCCATTACTGATTCCCAGCACATCCCAAATTCGCAGCACCCCTCCACTCCTGTGCCGGACTTTGGGGCTGGAAATATGACGACGGCAGTTCCCAAAGTGAATCGCCGTGAAACAGATTATACCCTGCAACAGGTATTTCTAGAGAGTGCTTTAGCGCAACAGCCGCCACCTGTAGGGCAACCTTTCTATAAAAGGGGCAAGCTCTATCTCTGGCTGCTGGCAGCGCTTCTCGTCTTCGCGCTTATCATCATTATTGGTGCACCATTCAAATTTATCCAGATTGGTCTCACCTCATCGATCTTACCCGCGCACATTTTCCATATCTCATCCATCCCAAACATCTCTGTTATCACCAGCGAGGGTACCATTCGCGTTCGCACCGGGCCCACCAACACAGTTTCCATCACCGCTATTACCCAGACTAGCTTCTTAAGTGGTAACCCATCTATTGACTATGCAAGCGGCCAGGGCAATACAATTAACGTCAATGTCCGTGATTCCGGCCTGAGGCTTATCGGCAATAATCGAGTTGATTTTGATATTATGGTTCCCCCCAGCACTAATCTTGATCTCTTTACCAAAAAAGGCAGCATTAATGTAAAAGGTGTTACCGGGCAGGCGGCTTTGCATTGCCAAACTGGACAGATCACTGTTACCCAGACCACCTTAACCAATAAGGGCTCAGTAGTAACGGACTCAGGAATCATCAATTTTAATGGCAAGCTGGCCAAAAATGCATTTTATACGATCAAGAACAAAGTTGGTCAGACCAGCGTGACCTTGCCAGCCAATAGCCAGACGTTGATAGATGCGGCAACGAAATTTGGCTCGATCAAATCCGAGTTTCGTCAGCTGGCAATCCGGCAATCAAAGGATGAGGGAAGTGAGGCTCATGGAGAGCTAGGAGCTTCTTACACATCTTCGACGCTCATCCTCTCTATGGAAGCCGGGAATATCGAGTTCCATAGAAGAAAAGTCTGATAGCCTGAACGATGCCATGGCAAAAAGCCAGACCTGTCGCGTGCAGGTCTGGCCTGATTCTTCCAGGGGCTACTACTTAAAGTAAGGCGGCTCAATTTTTGGCCAGCCGACGCTCTTCCAGATTTTGCCTGCAAAAAGCGATATCGCGGGCAAACTGATCTGCCAGTGAGCGAGCTTCGAGCAGCTCTTCTTCTAATTTCCCGACGCGCTCTTGCACGCTTTCATATCTCTCATGCAAGTCACGAATTGTCTGCTCCAAGCTCTCAACACTCGCAAATTGCGCCGTCGATTGGGCGATTCCCTCACGTGTAGCAAGGAACAGCCGAATGGCCGATAAAGGATAGCCGATCGACTGCAGGCGCTTAATAAATTTCAGCCGCTGATAGGCCTCATCGTCATAGATACGCAAACCATTTTCCAGACGATGCGCGGGCTTGATTAATCCTAGCTCTTCATAGTAGCGCAAAGTGCGTGGTGTCAAACCTAGCTCTCTGGCTACAGCCCCTATTTGTCGTAATTCTGCCATATTGCTTGTACTTTCCGTTCGAGGGAAACTTTTGACGTTTACGTCAAATAAGTTATGCAAAGTATATCATAGCTCTATAAAAATGTACAAATAGATGTCGACTCAATCTCTGGGCTTTCTTGCCACTTGCGCCGGCACGGGCACCTCTCTAAATCGCTCCGGCATTCTCGCCACCTGACCCCATCTATTTACTCGGCACGGATCTAACCGAATTATCCCCCTTGAGATTGACTGGATATACCCGATCCCATCGCCTCCTCTGCCACTTTTGCCACATCATACCCAATCCCACTAGACAGTTTATCAGTTTGTCCTCACTATTCCTTCAGGCTAATACTCTACCATTTGTGGCTCAGCAAGACAAGCTATCAGGCTTTCAGTATTACTTTCGCTTGCCTATTTTCCTGCCTTGAGACACTTCTCCCCCAAAGGAGGGAGAACAAAATAATAAATGTGGGCGATGGAAAGCAGGTACCCGGAGCACTATAATCAGCATTGGAGAGTTCAATATAGTTCTTATAACGCAATTTCTTTACTCTTAAGCAGATAAAGCGTATCTTGATCCTACTTCTTAAAATATATTAGGGGATAAAAAAGATATGCGAGAGTAAGATGTATCAAGGAGATGAGCATGTCAGATCCTCATGGAGAATATACTATAGCCATTCAGCAAGCTGCAACAGAAGATAGCCCCCGCGCACCGGCGCGCTCAGGCGCCAAAGCCTGGCCTTCTCTTGCGCTTGCTCTGATCTTATTGTTGTCTATTTTCCTCAACTTTTTCAATTTAACGCAGAATGGCTATGGCAATCCCTACTACGCAGCAGCCGTTAAGAGTATGCTCACCAGCTGGCACAACTTCTTTTTTGTCTCCCTGGACTCTGGCGGCTTTGTGATGATCGATAAGCCTCCCCTGGCTTTCTGGCTGCAGGCGTCAAGTGCTGGCCTCTTCGGCTTTAGCGGCCTGAGCTTGCTTATCCCTGAAGCCCTGGCCGGGGTGGCCTCCGTAGCCATCCTCTACATACTTGTACGCCGCAGCTTCGGGACAACGACGGGCCTACTAGCAGCTCTCGCCCTGGCAATTACGCCAATTTGCATCGTCACAGATCGCAGCAATACGCCTGATAGCTTGCTGGTACTGGTTACTTTATTGGCAACCTGGATGATCTTTCTGGCTACGGAGACGGGAAAGCTACGCTGGCTGCTGCTCAGCGCGCTTCTGCTGGGCATTGGCTTCAATATTAAAATGCTGCAAGCCTACCTGGTTATCCCGGCTTTTGCCCTACTCTACCTCCTGGGTGCTCCGCTACGCCTGCGCACCCGGCTCCTCCACCTGGCCCTGGCTGGCGTCGTCCTCGCCCTCATTAGTCTATCCTGGATTGTAGCCGTTGATTTGACGCCGGTCACCCAGCGTCCCTATGTGGGGTCCAGCCCGAGCAATTCAGAAATTGATCTGGCCTTTGGCTACAACGGCATACAGCGCCTCCTGGGTTTTCTCTTCCATTCCAGCGGGGTAGCGGCACCCCTGGGTGGCTCGCTCTACAATGGCATGACCCTCTTGATAGCTATTCTTGAGGCAGGCTTACCAAGCCCCATTCGCGTCTTCAATCAGCAGCTGGGCAGTCAGATCGGCTGGCTGGTACCATTAGCCGTGTATGGTTTGATCGTAGCCATAGGACGCAGGCAAAAGCGCGCACCTCTCACGAGAGAAGGGCAAGGGATGATACTCTGGGGAACCTGGTTCCTCACGATGCTGATCTTCTTTAGCCTTGCCCTCAACATCCATACCTACTACCTGGTCATGCTGGCGCCGGCTATCTGTGCGCTGGCGGCTATCGGCCTGCTCAAGCTCTGGGCAGCTTATGGCAAGCCCGGTTGGCGCGGCTGGCTACTCCCCCTTGCCCTGGCCAATACGGCCGCCTGCCAATGGTTTATTCTTACCTACTATCCTGGTTGGCGCAGCTGGCTCTCGCCGCTCATCCTTGTTGTATGTATTCTCGCGGCACTGCTTCTGGTTGTGGCTCGTCTGTTTGCAAAGCGTCAGAACATTGCCCTGACAGGGCCCGCGACAAGCGTTGCCCTCCTTGCCCTGCTCATCGGACCCGCTATCTGGAGTTGCGCCACGCCTTTACAGGTATCCAGCCCACTGCTCCTGCGGGCCGGACCTGCCGCACAGGCCACAGGATATGAGGAGGCCACAGAGAAGCTAATGAATTCCTTTATCCCGGATAGCACGCGCGTTGATCCAGCCCTGGAACGCTATCTACTGGCTCACCAGGGGCAGACGCGCTACTTGCTCGTTACGCTCAATGGTGTAACTGCAGCTCCGCTTATCCTTGATACAGCTAAACCAGTTATGGCTCTTGGCGGCTTTATCGGCATCGATCCCATTTTGAGCCAGCAACAGTTTAAAGCCCTGGTCGCACAAAATGTCGTGCGTTATATCATGGTACCCGCACCAAAGATTGATCTACGCGGCCTACCTCCCCAGCTGCTTAAGATGATGGGTGGATCTGACAATAAACAGCAGGCCAGGCCAGGCAAAGCCAAAATTGTCTATCCGCTGCAAAGCCAGATCATGGATTGGGTCTTTAGCAGCTGCACTTATGTCAAGCCAACTGAACTGCAGCCGGACAGCGCTAATCCGGACCAGGCGATCAGCATTAAGCCCGGCGGGGCCTTGTCCCAAATTATGTTTGACTGCGCAAGCCATCACTAAGTAGCGGGCCTTCTGGTCCGCTGGAAGGACACGGGGCAGACGATCTCTCGCCTGTCCCCCAACACATTTTCTACTTGCTTCAGGCCTGGCTCCAAAATTCCTACCTGGCAAGCAGGGATGCACGAAATCGAGAATAAATTTTATGTTGAGAAAAGTTATAAAAATTCTTTTATCACGAATAAGATATTATAGAGCACTGTATACAAAAGGGCTCCAGAAAATCATTCTCACCCTCCTTTCGAATAAGGCTCGCCCGGTCCGCTTTATTCTTACAGGAGGCCTGGCCGGGCTATGCCAGCTTGGCTTGCTTGCGCTTCTGCTCAAGCTACAGGTGTACGCAATTCTCGCCAACGCACTCGCATTTTTTCTAGCTGCACAGGTTAACTTTGTGCTCAGCACGCTTTTTACCTGGCGGGACCGCCAGTTGCCCGGGAGCGGAAAAAATACCCTGTTGCTACGCTGGCTGGCCTTTCACGGCTCAATTCTTGGCACGGCCTTGCTGAATATGCTTGTGTTCACGCTAGCGCACCTGGCGATGCCGGCACTGCTTGCCTCCGCACTAGGCATCATCGCCGCTGCGATCATTAACTTTACTGTGATTGATCGTTTCGTGTTTAGCAAGCATTCAGCCTAGTAGCATGGTCTTAAGGCCAGGCTTGACAGGATTCCTGCTATTATAACCTGGCCAGAGGCAGGAAAAAGGGCAAAGAGTGGGGCATTCCACCGGGGTACAAAGTGGTCCTGTAGGCCTCATCACCCACTTGCGCGAAGCAAAAGCCCTGCACTAGAGCCTCTCAGATCTTGACACAGGGCCCTTACAAAGATTATGCATTTGAAAGGGAACAATGTGGAGCACAACAACGTCGCAGCCTTAGAAAAACATTTCCTGGTAAAGAGGGCAGATACCATGTCAATACATAAGCATCGCATCCAGCTGGCACGGGGGAAGAGGGCAGAGAAAGAGGAGCAAGCTGATATCCCCGTGCCTACCTTTTCCATCATCGCACCTGTCTATAATGAAGAAGAGACGATTCCTCATTTCTATGAACGCGTTGTCGCCGTCATGGAAGGTCTGGAGAAGCCTTTTGAACTCCTTCTCATCAATGATGGCAGTAGCGATAACTCCTATCGCGTTATGTGCGAGCTCCATACGCGCGATCCACGCGTACACGTCATCAACTTCTCGCGCAATTTTGGCCATCAGATCGCCATTTCAGCCGGACTTGACTACGCCAGCGGCGAGGCCGTGATCATCCTTGACTCAGATCTGCAAGATCCTCCCGAAGTGATACCGTCACTCATCGAGCGCTGGAAGGAGGGAGCCGAAGTTGTCTATGCCCAGCGCACGAGGCGTGAAGGGGAAACAAAGTTCAAGCTATTGACAGCGCGCGCCTTTTATCGCCTGATCGAGCGCATTACTTCGATCAGCATTCCCCGCGATACAGGGGATTTCCGTCTGCTCGACCGCCGCGTCGTTGATGCCCTGGTCACAATGCGCGAGCACCATCGCTTTATGCGCGGCCTTTCGGCCTGGGTGGGCTTTCGCCAGGAAGCCGTCCCTTATGTGCGCCATGAGCGCTTTGCAGGCACGACAAAATATCCACTTAGCAAGATGATTCGCTTCTCGCTCGATGCCATTACCAGCTTCAGCCATGTTCCGCTTCAACTGGCAACCAGCCTGGGCTTCATGCTAGCCGCCCTGAGCCTTATCGGCATTCTCATCGCCGCTATCCTGCGCATCTTCACGGGGGCCATCGTCGGACAGGCCTCTACGCTCACCCTTGTGCTCTTTCTAGGTGGCATTCAACTCATATTCCTGGGCATTATCGGCGAGTATCTGGGGCGCATCTACGACGAGGTAAGAGCGCGCCCGCTCTATATCGTCCATGACGTGCTAGAGTGACGTGCCGAACCTGGGCACGAGCCGGCTCTATGTTGCTTATGACGCTCATGGTCCTCTAAATAGAGGTGAACAAATTTGTCGACATAGGCGAACGAAGGCAAAAAGAAGGGGAGTAATGCTAAATTGGCCCTGCGCACAAATAGCAACGTGTGCTATACTGTGGGCAACATTAAGTACGGCGCCCGAGCTTCGTTTCCCTCATTGGGCGAAGATCCACGCGCCATAAGAGTTTTGTGAAAAGTAGAGGTACAGGTCGGTGCAAGATACAACAGACCCTGCGATGGGCAAAATGCATTACTATAATTCTATACTTGATGCCATTGGCAATACTCCGCTTGTGCGCCTCAACCGGATTGCCAGCGATGTACCGCCTCTTGTCCTGGCCAAAATGGAGATGTTTAATCCTGGCGGCAGCGTCAAAGATCGCATTGGACCCGCCATGATTGAGTATTGCGAAAAGCATGGCTTATTGCGACCTGGAGGCACCATTGTTGAGCCTACAAGCGGCAATACCGGCCACGGGCTGGCTATCGCCGCTGCAATCAAGGGCTACCACTGTATTTTTGTCATGACAGACAAGGTAAGTGAAGAGAAGCGCAGCCTTCTACGCTCTTACGGGGCTGAAGTTGTCATCTGTCCCAGCAGCGTTACCCACGATTCGCCGGAGTACTATAAGAACGTGGCTTACCGGCTCGCTAAAGATATACCCGGAGCTTGCTGTCCCGATCAATACTCTAATCCCGCCAATCCGGCCGCCCACTATGCCACAACCGGGCCTGAGCTCTGGCGCGATACAGCAGGACGTATCTCGGCCTTTGTCGCAGGTATAGGCACCGGCGGAACAATCTCCGGTACGGCCCGCTACCTCAAAGAGCAAAACCCGCAGATAAAAATTATTGGGGCCGATCCGCCTGGCTCGGTATATTCGGGCGATACGCCCAAACCCTATAAGGTCGAAGGCATCGGTATGGATATGTTCCCAACCAATTATGATCAGCAATTGGTTGACGAGGTTATCCGCATCGATGACCGCTCTTCATTCCATTGGGCGCGCCGCCTAGCTCGCGAGGAGGGCATTCTAACCGGTGGCTCCGCTGGTACAGCGCTGGGAGCCGCTTTGACTTATGCTCGTCGCCTGACACCCGATGATGTGGTAGTGGTGCTCTTGCCCGATACCGGACGAGGCTACTTGAGCAAGCAATTTAACGATACCTGGATGCGCGAGAACGAGATGCTGCTCCCGGCCGAAAACGCGCAGCCAACAATGCGCGATGTGCTAACCTATCGGCGCAATCATTCTCGTAGCATGCCGCTTGTCGTCAGTGTCAGTCCCCAGGATTCAATTGCCGACGCCGTTGGCTTGCTGCGCCGCTATGGAATTAGCCAGACTCCGGTTATGGAGAATGGGCAGATGGTTGGTAGCCTGACCGAGGATATGCTCTTACGACGCCTGGCCAGCGGCGAACCGCTCTCCTCACACCTGGTCCAACAGGTACAGGGCCCGCCTTTCTCCGAACTGCAGGCCGATGCGCCCGCGCGTGAAGCCTATACGCTCTTCAGTAGTGGGCAATCAGCAGTTGCTATCATGAGCAATACGCTTCTGGAAGGTATCGTTACCAAGAGCGATCTTCTGGAATTCTGGGCACAGATGCGCGAGCAATAGGCCACATTTATTGCACAGGGCTCAAGCCCAGACGCACATATGCTTCTAACATAGAAGAGAGGCTACCCCGACGAGAGAAGGGATAGCCTCTCTTCTACTCGCGCGACCTTCCCTCCTTGCCCAAAGTCGTTTCGACAGGATTTTTCCACTGCCTCGCTCTTGACAGCTATACCGTCCGGACGGTATAGTTATTACTATGAAAATGAACCCAACGCGCCAACATATATTAGAGACAGCCAATCGCATCGTGCAACAGCAGGGAGCAACGCAGCTTACCATTGAGGCAGTTGCGCGCGCCGCCGGATTAAGCAAAGGGGGAGTGTTATATCACTTTCCGAGCAAAGATGCCCTGATCGAAGCCATGATTAACTTTCATATTGACAACTTTACGCACGAATTTAATAATCTTGTGGAACAAGAAACGCCAGGAGCAGGCCGACAACTGCGGGCTTACATTCGCTCAAGCCGTCACGAGGATCAAGAAGCGAATGCTGCCTTCACAGGATTAGTTGCCGCAATCGCCAACAATCCAGACCTGATTGAGACGCTACGCCAGCACTACCAAAGCTGGCAAGAGCTCGCCGAGCAGGATGGCTTGCCACCAGCATTAGGCACTATTCTGCGCCTGGCCGTCGATGGGCTCTGGTTTGCAGATCTGCTTGGCCTGGCTCCTCCCGAGGGAAAGCTGCGCGAGGAGGTCATCGAGACATTATTGCGTCTTGCCCGCCCACAACAAGATAAAGCTTAAGCCCGGGCGACAGCTTCACTGCCACTCTCGCCTACAGGTCTGCAAAAGTCTCCTTTTTGCGGCTTGTCCTCAAAGGGGAACTAAATGTAGAGAAACTTTACAAATTATCTATGCAATAGGAAGGCAGCTTATGAATAGCATTCTTTATCTTATCCTGGCCATTCTTGCTGAAGTTTGCGGGACCACTTCGCTCAAGCTCTCACAAGGCTTTACGCGCCTCATTCCTTCTATTCTGGTGGCAGTATTTTATCTCGCCAGCTTCTATCTCATGTCGCAGGTATTGAAAAAGCTCGATGTTGGCATGGTCTATGCCATCTGGTCAGGCATGGGTACCGCCCTCATCGCCATCATTGGCATCCTCTTTTTCAAGGAGCCGCTTACAATTTTAAAGGCCAGCTCTATTATATTAATTATTCTTGGCGTCGTCGGCCTGAATCTCGGCGGCGCCCACTAAAGTGCTATTGATGCCCTATCTCCGACTAGTCATAACAGCATAAAGCTCCCTATCAGTTTGAGGCGAATAGGGAGCTCTCACATTATTTATTTGATTTTAACCATTCATCCATTTTACTATCCAACCCTGTAGTCCCGCTACTCCATTTGCATCTCTGGATAGACCTGAGCTGCACTGTGCGGCCTATATATTTCTTCCCGAATCTCGGGATACTCAGCATCATTGCTTCGATACTGCAGCCCCTCTCCGCGCTCCGTACGCTCCATAGAGTTGCCACGATACCCATTGTAGATGTTCGAGAAACCAGCAAATTCGTCCTTGGGATGGGTAACCTCTTCCGGGCTGAGCAGTAAACGCGCCATCTCGCCACAGCCCCAGGCCAGACCATTAAGAATCTTCGTGGAGACGATCCACAAAGCTATGCCAAGCGGCACCCCAAGGAAAGAACGCGCAAACAGGAATATATCAAAGTTCCCCTGTACATAGCCCAGGAACGGCAACCATGAATGAGACTCTATATGATTGAACATGAGAATACCATTAATATAAGTATTAATCACGTACCAGAGTGGCTCCAGGGTAAAGGCAAGAGACAGCATTAGCAGAACAAGCGTCAGGCTGAAAGCAAAAATTCCCAGGGGGAATTTGAGCAGCAGGAAGAGTAGGCTCCTCCAGGTCAGCGGATCTTTGATGCGTGCCCATAGGCCCTTATATATATTCATATGTGCCGTGCGCCCACCTACTTTGTAGGTCGGCATGTCAACGTGCAGCAGCCTCACAGCCATCTCACGCTCAAGACTCGCCATTCCCCATACGCAGGCAATGGTTAAGAGCAGAATAGGAATACCAATCCAGATGATAAGAGTACTTACGCCAAGGCTCAAGCCTACGACGAGCGTTACGAAGTAGAATATCCCCAATGGAAATGAGAGCAAGAGATAGAGAATACTACCTCCAGTATGCTTTTCGTGCTGCTTCCCCTGTAACATTTCTATTATCACTCCTTTTGTAGAAGACATATCATTGATGACACTTAGAGAATAACAGTTATTTTTCACGGGAATATCTCTAAAGTGTTACAAATTTGTGTCGAAGAAATTTGCCTTGCCAGTAAGGTATAAGAGCCTTGTCAGAGCGACCTGTGAAAGGGTATTGTTACAGAAGATCCTACTTTTGTCCTGAGCATTCTGTAAGGAGCCTCTATGTCGTCATTCTCAAACGCGCAACCTGATCTGAGCGACGCTTTCAGCTACATTGATCAACACCGTCAGCAGTTTCTTGAGCGTCTCATGGCCTATCTCCGCCTGCCCAGCATTAGCGCTTACGGTCAAGGGATAGAAGAAGTGGCCAACTATATTGCGCAAGTAATCAAGGATATAGGGTTACAAGCCCAAGTTCTCCCAACAGAGGGCTGGCCAATAGTTCTGGCCGAGCTGACTACAACGCCAGATGCCCCAACAGTTTTACTCTACGGGCACTACGATGTGCAGCCGCCTGATCCTCTGGATGCCTGGGTTTCGCCACCATTTGAGCCAACTATCCGTAACGATCGACTCTACGCGCGTGGGGCAGGAGATAACAAGGGTCAGCACTTCGCTCAATTGTTGGCCCTTGAGACATTATTGGCCTGTAGAGGCAAGCTACCTTGCAATGTGAAAGTCTTACTTGAGGGCGAAGAAGAAATAGGCAGCCCACGCCTGCTATCTTTTGTTCAACGGTACCATAAAGAGCTCGCTGCGGACCTGCTTATTGTTAGCGATGGCCCGGTTTACGAAAATGGTCGCGCGCAAATTGTCTTTGGAGCTCGCGGTATCCTTAGCTTTGAGCTGCGAGCTCGCGGTGCCAGGCAAGATTTACACTCTGGCAACTGGGGCAACATTGCTCCTAATCCTTTGTGGACGCTCGTTCATTTACTGGCGACAATGAAAAATGAGCGTGGCGAGATTACGATTGATGGTTTCTATGATAATGTGCTTCCTTTATCCAATCTAGAGCGCGAGGCCATCGCAAAATTGCCGACTGACGTTGAAAGGATCAAGCGTACGCTAGAGATCCAGCATCTCGACCAGCCGCTTGATCGCGATGTGGCTGAGCGCCTGATAGCCTGGCCTACCCTGACCATCAATGGCCTACATGGGGGTTACGCGGGACCCGGCACAAAGAGTGTGTTACCACATGAAGCCTTTGCCAAGTGTGATATTCGCCTCGTCCCAGCACAGACCGCAGATGAGATCTTTGCAAAAGTTGCCGCGCATGTACAGAGGCATGCCCCTGAGGTCATGTTGCTCCGTCAGGGCTCTATGGAGCCGGCTAAAACGTCGCTAGCCTCGCCTTATACAGAGGCGCTTCACAAGGCAGTACAGGCTGCTCAGGGCGAGGAACCTCTGCTCGTACCTTCGGCCGGCGGCAGTTTGCCTAACTATGTATTCACGCAAACCTTGGGCATCCCCGTCTTTGAGGTACCTTACGCTAATGTGGACGAGGCTAATCACGCTCCCAACGAGAATCTAGAAATCGAGCGCTTCTTTAAAGGGATTAAGACGGGAGTAGCGATGCTCACTTATCTTAGCGCCTTCTCAAAGAGTCTTTGAGCTAGAAGACGCTATAGAGGACAACAATAGCCTCTCCAAGTAGAAACGAAGCTGCTGAGTAGTACTTTCCTGGTCAATAGAGAGGGATAAAGGATCAAAGGAAGCCAGGGCTAGTTCTCTGGCTTCCCGCACGCTTCTAAAGTTCTCAGGCTCAGAGGCGAGCTAGATTAGGCGCGCTAAGCACACGGTTGAGGAACTGGTTGGCAGTCCGCTGATCGACGCGATTGCCAATACGGGCCAGGAAAACATTAGCCGGCTCCATACTGACATTCGGCTCAGTCGTCGGATATTCTTTAAAGCCCTGGCTGCTAAAGAGCCGCGAGATCAGTTCGCGATAGCGGTAGATGGAGAGGCCCAGGCCTTCAAAGTCCCAGTGCCAGGAGAGCCCCACGGCAAAGAGAATCATATCCTCCAGAGCATCCAGTTCCAGAGCAAAGGCCAGCATTTTACTTGCGATACCCAGGCTGCGCCAGTTTGAACTTACCTCAATGGCTACCTCGTAAAGATTCTCTATCCCTTCCCACCATTCATCCGCCGGCGCAATGGTTACCTCGCCGATAATCTCGCCCGAAGGTGTATAGCCCAGAGTCAAAGCGCAATCAGGGCTTCTAGCAATTCCCAGCAACAATTGATGCTCTCGCTCCGGCAGACGTGCAAAAGCCCTCAACTCACTATCCGGCCGTAAGCGCTCGACAAAAGATGGAGGGCAGAAATCGCGTAGAAAGA
Organism: Ktedonosporobacter rubrisoli; assembly: GCF_004208415.1. Lineage (GTDB taxonomy): Bacteria > Chloroflexota > Ktedonobacteria > Ktedonobacterales > Ktedonobacteraceae > Ktedonosporobacter > Ktedonosporobacter rubrisoli. The sequence goes on from NZ_CP035758.1 coordinate 4,577,608, forward strand.
CCGGGCCTTTTTTTGTATCAAGCATTCTAATACGCGAAGGTCCCGTCTCGCGATTCATATGCAAGAGATCGAAGAGATCGGCCAGTGGCGAGGTACGTCGACGCTCGACAGGAAAAGCCTGGCGCATATAAGACGACATAAAGAGATGGCGCACCAGGGCGACAGTATGTCTGTTGGTACGCGAGATCTCCCAGCGCCGCGGCTGCTGAGGAAAATCCTCTATTTTATCAAGAAAGGTGGTCGGGAAACTAGACGGTACCGACGATTTGCCCATTACCTGTTGGGCCGCCAACTCCTCCTTTTGCGTCGCCTCCCAGGCCGGTTGCCAGCGCTTTATCCACGCTTCCGGGAGAGCCTCCGGCAAACGCTGCTCGGACATTTCGGCCCACAACATACTCCAGGCTCTGGGCACAACGCGGAAGAGATCATAGCCACCACCACCTACCGCGACCCAACGCCCCTGACAATAGGTATGGGCCAGCTCATGGACAGCCTGCATCGGCGCTTGAATGCCACGCATAGTCAAACTTAAATGGGTAAGCGGGTCCCAGGCATGAGCATCACAGCCATGTTGAGAAATGATCACATCAGGAGCAAAGGAAGCAACAAGCGGCGAGAGTAGCGAGTTCATCACATCAATATATGAGCCATCTTCAGTAAAGGCTTCTAGCGGCACATTCACCGAATAGCCACGTCCGCTCCCGTTGCCAACTTCGAGCACATCGCCAGTTCCCGGGAAGAGATAACGTCCCGTCTCATGCAGCGAGACAGTCATTACGCGAGGATCATCATAAAATGCGCGCTGTACTCCGTCGCCATGATGCGCATCAAAGTCAAGATAGAGCACTTTGGCTTCGCTGGATTGGAGAACATGGGCAATCGCTACAGCGATATCATTGTAGACACAGAAGCCCGAGGCGCGTTCTTCCCAGGCATGATGGAAGCCTCCTCCGGGATGGAATACGTGCAAGGGCCGCTGCTCCTCGCTGGCAAACTTGCCGCCCTCTGCAAGTCCCATCACAGCGCTTAATGCTACCAATGTTCCACCGGCCGCGTGCGCCGCAATCTCATGCATGCCTGGCAAAGCCGGCGTATCACCATCGCCAAAGCCATAGCGCAAAGTAAGTTGCCCCCTCGCCTCGCGCTCTCCGGCGCTGGCCTCAGCCGGAAGAGGCGAGCTTAAACGTTGCACGGCCGCTATGTATTCGGGCGAATGCGCCAGCTGCAATTCTTCCATCGTCGCGGCTCGCAAAGGCAGGCTCATCTGTGCATCGACAGTTCTCCATATATTGCACAGCTCAAGCAGATCAAAAAGAGCCTTTAAGCGATTATCCTGTTGAAACGGATGCTGCGCACCAAAGTCATAACGCAATTCTATCGGATCAAAAATCAGACGAGCTCGATGCTGAGAAGAAGTGCCAGACATATATATCATCACCTTCCACAAAGCAAGGATCGCCAACCTTGCTTATATTGTTTCTTTATCCCCATCCAGAGGCGCACCAAAGGTGTACTGGATACCTTCCTCCTGCAAACGCACAAGCAAGGGAGTTGGATTGATCGTACCCAGGCGCACACTCGCCACAAGAGGGACTCCACCTGCAACCGGGACTACTATAATACTGCGTATCTGCACATTCAATTCCGCAGCAGAAAGGAGCACTTTCCCTAAAGGGGCGGTATCTCCCATCGGTAATGCCACATCCAATTGCATTCCTGGCTCATAGGCTCCCATCGCCCGCGCAAAAGCAAGCAGCAGATCGCTGCTTGTTATCAGCCCAACCAGCACTGGCTGGTTATCCTGCTCTACATGGGTATATTCAACGACAGGCAAATAATTCAGTCCGCGCTCAACGAGAAGCTGGGCCGCCGCTGCAACATTCGTCGTCGGCGTCACGCGAATGAGAGCCCGATGCATTACCTCAACAATACGACGCTCTTGCCAGTGACGCTGCAATAGATCTCCTGAAGAGCTTTGACGGGCCACAGTAGCCAGCAAATCGACATCCTGTGAGGTAAGTAAGCCTTCCAACAAAGCGGCTGTCTGACGTCCACCACTCCCAGGCTGTTCAGCCTCTGTAAGTGTAACGGTGCGCACTACTGGCAAATGGTGAAATTGATGCTGGCGCAGTAGATTAACCGCATGAGCCAGGGTATCATCTGGCGCCACAGTAATCAGTTTCGTTGTCATAATATCGCGAACAATCATGGCTTACTCTCCTCTAAGCAGTGTTAATAGAACACAGCATTCCAACTCTTTCTGACGCCAGAAGGGACCAGCGGATTAACTGACAGCCACCACCTAAATAATAGCACACAAAGGACAGCTCACGGGGTCACGATAGATCTGTCAAAAACCGCAGCGAAATTTTTCTTTTGCACGTCAGATAGAGCACCCAATTGTCTTTTTGTAGTAGCATTCTCTACTTTTATCTATCTCAATTATACTAGAAATAGGGCCTTTGCATGCAATAGCAATCAATAGTCTACCAGAAAAAGAGATCAGGCACTTCGGCGCCTCTCGGCCTTCAACAGGCCAGGATAAGAAGCGACTATTTTGAGCAAAAAAGCCAGATAGCAATTAAAAGGTATATCTACTGAAAGAGCTAAATCGGAGTATTTCGCATGAGCGCAACGTCACCCAACGTCGTCATCATCCATACAGATCAACAGCGTTACGATAGCCTTGGCTGCACAGGCAATGACCAGGCCATCACACCACATATCGATAGCCTGGCCAGAGAGGGTGTGCTCTTCAAGCGTCATATTGCTGCCAGTACTGTGTGCATGCCCTCACGCGCCTCGCTACTGACCGGTAGATATCCCCTGGCTAGCGGAGTACCGACCAATGGAGTCGCCTTACCTCGCGCCAGTTATATCAGCAAGCATCCCTTAAACAAGGGACGCGACTGGTCGCGCGTCCCCCTCAGCCATACTCCCACCCTTGCCGATATTTTAGGGGCAAACGGCTATACTACCTGCTCGATTGGTAAGCTCCATCTCACGCCGACGCAGGCTCCTCCAGCCCTGGATTATGAGGAAACCGTAGCCACCTGGAACAACGGCGCACGAGACAACTGGCATGGTCCATACTACGGCTTTCAGCATGTTGAGATGACCCTTGGGCACGGCGAAAACATCAAAGGCCACTATCGTTTATGGCTCCAGGCCACCCATTCTGCTATTAGCGAGGCTTTACAGCGTGGCGAGCATCGCAAACGCCTCGCCTTCCCGGAGATTTCAGATATGTATCCAGGCATCATCCCGCTAGAGGCTCATCCCTCCACCTGGATCGCCGATCGCGCTATAGCCTATCTGAATGAGCGCACAAATGATGTTAGCCCTTTCTTCCTCTTTGTCGGCTTCCCAGATCCCCATTTTCCACTTACCCCTCCTGCAGAACTGCTAGCCCTATTCACGCAGAACGAGGTAGCTCCTCCCCAACTTGACGAGCGCGAATGGTCGAGTAAACCAGCAAGCTTTACGCGGCTCTGGCAAAATAGCTTTTTCAGCACGCGTTCCTATTCTCCCGCCGCCATACGCATGGTACGCCAGTATACACAGGCGATGATCTATCTTATCGATCAAAACGTCGGGCGTATTGTCGCTGCCCTGCAGCAAAATAAGCAATACGAGCAGACTATCTTGATCTTTACTAGTGATCATGGCGACTTTCTTGGTGATCACGGCCTGATCAGAAAGGGCCTGGGATGCAGCGATGTGCTGGTGCATGTGCCCTTTATCCTACGCCTGCCGCCAGCGCTCTCTATGTCGCTGCCCGGTGAGATATCTATGCCCATGAGCAATGTTGACGTCGTGCCCACTATCTGTGCGCTGGCGAAGGTACCCACTCCTGCGGGAGTACAGGGTCAAAACATATTGTCGCTCTGGCAAAACACTGGGCGACATTGCCCGCTTGTCTGCTGCTATGGCAGCTCTCCAGAAACTACAAATATCAGCATCTACGACGAGCGCTATCGGCTCACCTGGTATCCGGTAACGCGTGAAAAAGAATTCTACGACCATTGGCACGATCCTCACGAATTACATAATCTGGCCAGCGGCAATCAGGTGCCCGCCAAAGCCCATATCCTTTTCTTGCAGCTTCTGGAATTACTTGCCGAATATAGCCATCCGGTCTCGGCCCGTATCGCCGAGTTCTAAGCTTTAAGCCCAATTCGCAGGCAAGAGAACCAGGCATAAAGAAAGGGCCGCCATTGCTATCAGCAGCAGTAGGCGACCTCTTGATATTCTTTGCGCGGATCAAGCGTTAGAGCTTTCTTTAGAGCGGTTTCTCGCCCTACGCGATATGTACATTGTCAAGGCGAGCAGAAGGGCAACGACGCCATAGGAGACAAACGGCGAGAGGCTCAGAAATTGCTGAGTGCTGAGCGTAAAGACCAGGGAGATGCGCAGCATGGCCTCTAAAAACAAACCAGCCCCCCAGATCAGGCTTATTGTGCGCATGTTCGCCCGAAGCTCGGCTGACTGCTGCCAGCGCAGATCAAAGCGCGCAATACCTTCCTGTGTGTTCCCTGAGACAAAAGTACGTGCGAGATAAAACATCAGCGGGCGCTTGAAAAACGAGGAGATCAAGAACACCAGCCCGAAGACAGCCGTAAAGCAGGCATCGCGTACCAGGTAAAGCCTCTGATCTCCACTGATGAACAGGAGCAATAAGCCAATAAGTACGGTTACCAGCGTAAAGCCAGCAATAATGTTGATACGCTTCTGTCGAATAATACCCACCACGCTATCAATGACCGAGGGTACTGCAGTCGCCACCAGGGCAAGCAAAGTGGGAACATGCAAATAGTTTTCCAGGACCATATATATGATATAAGGTCCTGCGGCATTAACAGCCAGGGTGATGGCAAGGTTGCGCAAGATGATTTTTTTATCTATGGTTGGTTGTTTCTCGGAATTTGCTAATACAGAAGTTTGCTTTTGCATAATTTTATTTTCACTTTCCTGATCAGATTTGTATTCCATCAAGAGATTTGTTATTAGATGTTGTTGAAACAAGTATAAGAGAGAGCTACACGGCAAACATCGCCAGGAAGTAGGGTTCGCATCTCCCCTTTTTGGGGGAGATAAATTAGCTCTTTCTACCTCATTTTCATCTAATATGCACTTAAAAGAGAGAGCAGAAATCTGGCGAGTAACTCGCCAGCGGATACGTTCGTAGAATAGAACATAGGAGACAAAATCAAATACAGAGGAGCGCGAGATGATTGATAACGAAGATACGCCTACTGTGCAGCGTTCTACTTCAGCATCGACAGAGCATAATGCCGCCATACAGCCAGCCCCTTCTACAACAACACAGCCTGCAACCCGGCAGGAAGCCTCAATAGATACCCATACGTCTACCGCCAACGAACAGCAAGAAGACCCGGCTGCCACCATTCAAACCGAGGCCGTCCAGGATAGCGACGCAGATGAGCAAGAGGATGCAGAACAAGTGAATAGCCCTGGAGATACATCCCAGGGCGAGGAAGCCAGAGAGAGTACAGCCTCTGCAGCAACGCAACCAAGCACAGAGCAGGTCAGTAGTACAAAGGACCCTATTCCATACTTGAATGTAGAGGATCTGCTCTCTTTAGAGATCGTATCCGAGCCGCAAATCTCGCCAAATGGCTCCTGGATCGCGTTTACAGTCCAGAGCTGCCACGCAGAAACAAATACCACGAGTAGCGCGATCTGGCTGGTTAGCAGCCAGGGAGGGAAAAAAGAACCGGCAAGGCAGATCACCGCTGGAAACAATCATGATAGCACACCGCGCTGGTCACCTGACGGACAAACTCTTGCCTTTCTGAGCAATCGCACCGGCACTAGCCAGATCTATCTTCTCCCACTCAATGGTGGAGAAGCGCGTCAACTAAGCAATCTCCCACAAGGCATCAGCAGCTATAGCTGGCGTCCCGATGGCAAGCTTTTGCTCGCCACCTCCGCCTGGAAGCCAGGCGACGATAAGGCCGATCCTACTGATGCCAACGAGTTGGTATATCTTTATACCCGCCTGGACGAGCTGCAGAACGGCACAGGGCATCTACAGGGCCGCCACGAGCAACTCTGGCTGATCCCTCTACAGGGAAATGCTATGCGCCTGACTTCAGAGCCGGTTGACCTGCTTCAGTCCAGCTGGTCGCCTGACGGCACCGAGATCGCCTTCAGTGCCAATCGGCGTCCGCTGCCCGATCTCAGCATCAGCAAAGCGCTCTGGGTCCTGACGGTAGCCACGGGCCAGATGCGCCGCCTCACGCCTGAAGAAGGGCTGGCCCAAGAACCGGCCTGGTCGCCCGATGGCCAATCTATTGCTTACCTCTATACACCCGATCAGACCGAGGCCGGTAACGTTCACCCCTGGGTTGTAGCGGCTGATGGCAAGAGCGCGCCCCATCCAGCGGTCACGGGCGCAGAAGAACTTGCTTGCCAGGAATGGATTTTCGATGAATTGCGCACTGAATGGCTCAGCCGGCCACAATGGTATCCAGACAGCAAATCCTTTCTTGTCACCGCGCAAACCCATGGACAGGTTCATCTCTATCGCATTGAGCTGGGGAACAATAAAATTAGCCAGTTGACCAGTGGCAATGGACGCTATCTCAGTCCCCAACTGAGCAGGAATGGTCAGTTACTCGCCCTTATTCGCGCGGACTGGTTTACCCCCGGCGACATCTGGAGCATGGGCAGCGATGGGCAAGGCTTACGTAAGCTTACGCGCATCAATGACGTATTTCTGCAAAAGCATCAACTCATTCGACCTAAGCGGATAAGCTGGCACAGCATTGATGGACAGGAGATTGAGGGCTGGCTCTATCTGCCAGCGCTACCAGAAGGCGTCAAAGCGCCATTGATTCTAGCTCCACATGGAGGGCCCGCGCTGGCCTGGGGAGATGGCTACGTCCATGAATTTCAAGTTCTAGCAGGTAAAGGCTACGCGGTTCTAGCGCCTAATCCGCGCGGAAGTACAGGCTACGGTGAAGATTTCAGCCGCAAAATCCTCAATGATTGGGGAGGGATCGATTTTCAGGATCTTATGGCGGGCCTGGATCATGTCATTGCCACCGAGGCTATAGATGCCAACCGCCTGGGTATTAATGGTACGAGTTACGGAGGGTATATGACCAACTGGGCCATTACTCAGACCCAGCGTTTCAAAGCTGCGGTCAGCCGCAACGGTCTTAGCTCAATCGCTACGGCAAGTCTGCTCTCGGATCAACCCGTCTGGCTCCCCTTATCAATGGAAGATCCGGCCCTACAGCAAGCCCGCTCGCCGCTCACGTTTGCTGATCGGATCAGCACGCCCTTGCTCCTCTTACACGCCGAGGATGACCTGGCCTGCCCCTTCAGCGAATCGTTGCAGCTGTTTGTTGCTTTGCGCAAACGCAAGCACCCGGTTGAGCTTGTTCGTTATCGCCAGGCCAGCCATTTAATGGATTGGCCAACAGTTGGAATGCCGCAGCAACGCGTGGATCGACTGCGCCGCACCTTAGCCTGGTTTGAACGTTTCCTCTAAACAAATGTGGCCAGAGTGTCAAGTTTATGACGCTCTGGCCATTTTTTATGATAAAAACATCTGGACCATATAGAAGATCGACGCAACAGCCAGCAAGACGCAATAGACGCCGGCAATAATGCGCGAAAGCTGGACAGTTCCCGACAGGATACGCGGCCTGAAACTTGTCAGGGCTTGCCGCCCTGTCACAGCAAGAATACCCACAAGCAGGACAAAACTTAAAATCCTGATTGCCAGGGCTCCATTAAACACCGCGAATATCACCACAATGGCCCCAAATGCCAGCAAGGCCCCGATAATATCCATAGCCGCGATGCCCATAAACAAGCCCTCATCAAAAGAGCGGGTTAGCAACTTCGGCGTTATCCATATGATCAGCCCTAACCCTCCAATGTAAGCAATAATACACAGAAAAACCCACAGGGTATATGGCATAAACAGTTTCCTCAAGCAATTTTATCAGCCTCTGAGGGCAGTCCGTCCTCAATGCCCTCTCTGATCCATCTAGAGAGACAAGTAGTATTAGCTCAGCCGGCCAGACGGGCGTGAGCATCAGGTACGCTCAGTATACTGATAGAGATCGCTATGAGTCAACTTTTGTGGCTTACGCCAAACAACAGTACCGCTTGCCTTCAGCAGAAGCCTGACCGGCATTTACCAAAACCATATCTCTCATATTAGACGAGTTTGATTTGTCCATAGCAAAGATCGCAAGCCGCTATTACAGTTAACGATTTTTATGCATTATAATCAACACAACATCTTCGATATGCCCTGCTAACAATTAAGGCCTGTACAGAATTGAGAACAGCAGAAGGCCGGGGAACTTTGTCATAGCGCGAAATAGAGCTAACTGAAAATATTGACAAGGGGTTTTCAGGTCACCAAACCGGAATTGTTAAGGGGGCGCCGCGACCTAGCGGATTGGCCCTTAACCTGGGGCTTGGAGGCTACATCGCGATCGAGCGAATTGCGACCCAACATTTCCCCTCCTCTTCGTCGCTGTCAGGCGGCCCAAGAACGAGAACTGGAAAGCCCTGAAAACATTGACAGAGAGGGCTTGCACTTCTATGATAATTTTATGAGAAAGTGGTAGAAAGGCTTGATGAGCAAGAGTAGATATTTTTCCGTAACAGCTAGATTAATCACTATAAGATATATTGCTTTTTTGCCAGGTGAACCAAACAGGAAAAGCTTAGCAAGTTGCCCTTTCGAAAATTAACCGATCCATAATTGACAAGCATAAATTTCTATATAGGGAGCATATATGGCAGAGTTAATATGGAGAGATAAAGCCAGGTTAGCCAATTGCTACGTCCCAACTCAGGAAATGGACAAGAATACATCATATGAAAACTACCTTGTGACAAAGGAATGGTATACCCCTGCAGCCAGTAAGGACGCTGCAATGCAGCCCTCAGCTCTTTCCTGGTACAATCGTTTGATCTGGGGCGACAAAAACCGGGTTCTACCGGCGCTTATGCAAGAATTTGCCGCATCTATTAACTTAATTTATATTGATCCGCCCTTTATGACTGGCCGCACATTTAATAAAGGGGAGCAGCTAGCTTATCACGATACCTGGAATAATAATCTGGATCTTTATCTACAATGGCTCTATGAAACTTTTTTACAATTACACGCCCTACTCTCTCCCACCGGCAGCCTCTATATTCATCTTGACTGGCGCGTGACTCATTACGCCAGAGTTCTACTTGACGAAATTTTCGGCTTCAGTCCGCTCGCCAACGGTCCGGGCTTCAAAAACGAAATCATCTGGCACTATCAGTCAGGAGGTCGCGCTCAGAAACACTATGCGCGCAAGCACGATACCATTCTCCTCTATACCAAATCGGCCCAGCACTGCTTTCATGCCGAACGGATAGGCGAAAGGCGTGGCTCCCATAAGCGGAATCATATGCGCAAAGAGATAAGTGCTGATGGCAGCGTCTCATGGAGCATCCGCTCAGCCGGCCGCACCTATACGTATGACGAGCATGCCTTGATGTCACCAAGCGATGTATGGAGCGATATAAGCCACCTTCACCAGAGGGACCCTGAACGCACAGGCTATGCTACACAGAAACCCGAAGCTCTGCTCAAGCGCATTATCCTGGCTTCTTCTGAAGAAAACGACATAGTGCTTGATTGCTTCTGCGGCAGCGGTGTTACAGCCGCTGTAGCCGAACAGCTTGATAGGCGCTGGATCACCTGCGATAGCAGTGAGCTAGCTATCAACATAGCTACTGAACGGCTCCATCCTTGCATCCATACGCCTTTTGCTATCCAACACATCGTCGAGGAGGTTCAAAGCGGGCCTGGCGCGTAAATCCCTTCTAAGCTTCGAGTTAGCCTACAAAGCTGGTTTGTTGGACATTGATAAGGTATGGAGCTGAAAGAAATTCCAGATGATAGGCGTCACATCTAGCACATGACCATCAGCATCAGGAACTGCCCCTCTTCTTGGCCAGGTATGCTGACCATTGCTGATTCGATAAAGGATAATATGAGTGTCGCCACGGCAGGGCGACCATTGCTCACGCATAACGCGCTTCTCAAGCGCAAGGATCGTCGGCTTACCAGTACAGCCATCGCGACTTACCCAGCCCGCCAGCCAAGCGGCAATAGGCGGCTCATCATCGTTGGCCCGGTTACCTGTATAAGGGACGACATGATCACCAGTGCCATGAAATTCTAGCAACGAGACCGGTCTACTCGGACGGCAACCGCCTGTAACCGGATGCATACCGCCAGAAACAATGGCAAAGCCCGCGATCCGACCGGCAAGTTTGCAAGCCAGAATATTCGTCAGCCCTCCGCCATTTGAGAAGCCTACCGCATAAATACGCTGCGGGTTGATACAGAGCGTCTCCTGCAAACGATTAATGAGGTCGCTGGTAAAAAGCACATCATCAACATGAGGATAGTTCCAGGGACCAGTATTCCAGCCTGTACGCATATCCAGGCCCACGCTCCCCTGAGGATAGACCACAACAAAGTTGCGTTGATCGGCCAGGCGAGACATCCCGGTCATACGCTCCTGGACGCTGGCATTGCTGCCATGCCCATGGAAATTAAGTACCAGCGGGTAAGCTTCTCTGTTATGGTAACCTCCAGGAATGTGCAAACGATATACGCGCCTGAGCCCCCTGAGATAATATTCTCATTAGCGCTGCTGCCCGGCTTAATAGGAGAAAGCTTCCCACATCCTTTACTTTCCACAATCCGCACTACCAGGGCTCTGGCACTCGGCACAGCATAGACACTCGAACTTATTAGCAAACAAGGGAGCGCAGTTATAAAGAACAGTATTTTATAGAGAAATGCATGGCGAGACATTGAAATTTAGTACTCAATTCTATAAGGTTATATTTGCGATCATTAATATATACGCGCTCAGGGGGTAGAAGTCTCAGGTATTAGCCTGATTGCCGGCAATTTGATAGCCACGCTTGTTCCTTCTCCGAGTATGCTATCAATCTCAATAGTTCCATGCTGAGCTTGTATCAACTCCTGGGCGATAGCCAGGCCGAGCCCGCTACCACCGACGCGCTGGGGCGCTCGGCTGCGCGCTGGATCGGCTCTATAGAAGCGATCAAAAACGTGCGGCAAAGCTTCAGGCACAATCCCTTTGCCATTATCACTCACTTCAATCCTGACTTTATCTTCATCCTCACCGCAAGCACTCAGCTTAATCCGACCATCAGAGGGAGTAAACTTTAAGGCATTATCCACAACGTTCAGCAAGACCTGCTGCAGCTTATCCCCATCAGCCCGCAACAGAGGAGTATCAGGTGCTATCTCACAGGAAATCTCTTGTCCACGCGCTAATTGCTGGGCCTGATCGTAAATACGCTCCATAATTCGCCGCACATCGAGCGTATCTTCGTGTAAGGCAACCTTACGCTCATCAAGGCGGGTCAGGATCAAAAGATCCTCGACCATCCTATGCATACGTTGCACTTCAGCATACATCCCACGGGCAAGACGGCGCGAGGCCTCAACATCTCCCTTGTCTGCTCCTATAAGCAGCATCTCCAGGCTACCGCTCAGGGCCGTTAAGGGTGTGCGTAGCTCATGCGAGACATCGGCCACAAAACGCTTCTGTTGCCTGAAGGCTGTTTCAAGCTGAGCTACCATGCCATTAAATGAGCGTGCCAGATGCCCAATCTCGTCGTTAGCCTGGGGCACATCCAGGCGTAAAGAAAGCTCACCCGCCGCAATATGCCGACTCGTACGCTCCATTTCTACCAGGGGACGGAGCGCAGCACCAACCAGGGGAAAAGTTAAGGCAGTGGCCAGACTTAAAGCTCCCAGGATACCCAAGCCTAAGATCAAGCGAAAGGTGGTAAGAAAATTGTCAATCGAGGCTATAGGAGTGCTGAGCTGTAAAACTCCCACGGTAGCATGATCGCTGACGATAGGCATTAGCACAACAAGCTGCCGCTTGCCTTGCGAATCGCGCGCGATCAAGTAACCATCAGCATCTTGATCGGCATCTAAGCGCTGCTGAATCTGTTGCGGCGTAAGAGTAATCGCCGGAGGCGAGAAGAGAGGATCGATACCAGAGATGATAACCTGCCCCTGCGGCGAAAGAATGGTGGCATTAGCACTCATACTCGCCAGCTTTTGGGCAAGAATGTTCGCATGCAACTTGAAATCCAAGGGAGCAGGCCCCGATGGAGGTCCGGGCGGCCTTGTCACAATAAAAGGCCTTCCCTTTATACCGCTGGCGGCCAGCCGCGCCTCGTTACGTAATGCCGTGGCCTGATTGTTCAACAGCTCCTCTTGCGCCACAAATAAGAGAATAACGCCAAGCGCGCTTACCAGGAGCGTGAGCAAGCCTAGCGAAATCAAGGTTAAGCGCCAGCGGATAGGGATGCGTGCAGCCAATCCTGGCAATCGCTTTATATGCCACATATGTACAATTTAGCCTCGCAGAGTATAACCTACGCCGCGTACCGTCTGGAGTAAACGAGGTGGATTATCGTTCAACTTCTCGCGCAGGTGCCGTATATAGACCTCGATGATATTATCATCCCCAACATAATCATAGCCCCACACGCGCGCCAGAATCACATCGCGGGTCAAAACCTGGCGCGGATGCATAAGCAGCAGCTCTAACAGATCGAATTCGCGTGGCGTCAGCTCAACAAGCTGATTATCGCGGGTAACCACGCGCGTTCCGCGATCAAGGGTAATGCCCTGGAATGAAAGTAGATCGGTAACATTATTGCCATGTCGCCTCAGCACGGCGCGCACGCGGGCCATCAGCTCTTTGAAGGCAAAGGGCTTCGTAACATAATCATCGGCCCCCAGGTCCAGCCCGATCACGCGATCATCAACATCTTCCTTGGCCGTCAGCATGATAATAGCCACATCCTGGCCTCGCCGTATCTGGCGCGTCGCCTCCAAACCATCAAAGCCGGGCAGCATAATATCAAGAATGATGATATCGGGCCGCTGAGCAGCTGCCGCTTGAACCGCATCTGGACCATTAGTAGCAACAACAACGCGAAATCCCTCATAAGCAAAGCCCATTTGCAGAAAATCCACAATTTGCGGCTCATCATCTACAATCAAAGCAGTGGGTTGTCTATCTGAAGTATACATTTCGCTCCGATATCCACGCTGCAAACTTCCAGCAATTATTGTAGCAAACTTACGCTAACATCTCCAGGACTCTATACGCAATTTAGCAAAAAAACATTAAATTCTGGCAACTGCCACTGTAATTATAGCACTTCAGCATGGCTGCGATTCAGCAAATTTTCAGCTAATCGCAGCCGCTTTTTCAGCTAGAGGTGGCAAGATACAGGCGAATAAAGGCTAGAAGTAAGCATATCGTATTAAAGGAGATCCTGGTTTGTACACCGCAGCCCAGTTTCAACACGCCATCCCTGAGCGCATTGATAGACTTCCGCTCAGCCGAGAACTGTGGCGCATCATGTTCCTCGCCGGCATTGCCTGGCTGATCGAATCATATGATATAGGCATCATTGGTAATATATTACCTTCACTAGAGAAACAATACCAGCTCAACAGCTTTGACATAGGAATCATCGCCACGGCCTCGACGCTTGGTATCGTCGCCGCAGTCGTGCCAGCAGGCTGGCTAGCCGATCAGATTGGCCGCAAACGCATGCTTGTCATCGGCACAGCGTTTTATGCCACGTTTTCACTGCTCTGCGGCTTTGCGCCAAATATACCATCCCTGATTGCGCTACGCTTCATAGCAGGTCTGGGCATGGGCGCAGTATTCCCTATTCCTTACGCTATAGCAGCAGAATTGACTTCGCGCCGTTTTCGCGGAGCCATGACCGCGATTCTTGACTCATTTCTGTCCTTTGGCTACTTTTTAGCGCCTCTGCTCGCCTTTGTCCTGATCCCACAATTACCAGAGGATCTAAGCTGGCGCATCATGTTCTATATTGGCGGCTTGCCGCTTCTTTATGTGCCCATTCTTATCAAATGGATGCCCGAATCGCCTCGCTGGCTGCAAACCAGGGGGCGCACAGGTGAAGCAGATCGTATTGTGAGTAGCCTTGAAGCCGTGATTGAGCGACGTACAGGCTCGCCCTTACCCCAACCACAAATCGAGATCGCCGCGTCAACAGCAGTGCAAAAGACTGCGCCTACGCTGATCTTTCAGGGCACGTATCGCAAGCGCACTTTTATGATGTGGACGGCTTTTGCCTGCATTCTTTTCATCTTCTACGCGATCCAGACCTATACGCCATCAGTCCTTCTCAAGCAGGGATACGGCGTAGGCAATGCCTTTTTGCTTACCACCATTATTGTCGTTGCCTCTATCCCAGGCAAATACTTTGCAGCTTACGCCGTAGAGCGCTTTGGACGCAAATTTACCCTGATCAGCTTCACGCTTATTGCCGCGCTTAGCGCGATCCTCTTTGGCTTCGCCCAAAATGCGGCCATTGCACTTTTTTGCGGCTGCGTTCTGTCATTCTTCGGCATTGGCGTTGATCCAGTAGTAAAAATCTATGGCGCTGAACAATATCCAACCAGCATTCGCGAGACGGGTATCAGCTTCTTTGAAGGCGTTGGGCGGCTCTTTGGTGGAGTCCTGGCCCCTTTCATCATGGCCTTCTTGCTCACCGGAGTTGGCGTCTCCGGCTCCTACATCTTCGTCGCAGTCATTGCTGCCCTCGGAGTTCTGGTGATTACGCTCTTCGGCACAGAAACTAAAGGAGAAAGCTTAGAGAAAGCAGCTAGCGCTTCCTCCACAGATAAGTAGCTTTAGCCAATTCTATTCTGGGAGAGAAACAGATGTTAAAACTTAGCGAATATACACACAATCAGGCACAAGTTGAGAGCCATTACTTATATAAAAGTTTATGCAAATGGGCAGCCAAACAGCCACATGCCACCTTTATTGTGGAAGCAGAGACAGAGCGCAAGCTTAGCTATGCCCAGGCGCTAGCGGCAGTGCACGAGCTGCGAAAAGCCTTTGGTCCTGCACCCCGCCGCTTGCTTCTCGCCCTGCCCTCTGGAATAGCTAACGCGCTTGTCTGGCTCAGCGCCCTGACCGGCGGCCACCAGCTTATCCCTTTCCCAGCTGGAGCCAGGAACGAAGAAAAGGCCCGCATTGCCCACAGATATACACCTGAACTATTGCTCACGGAGCAGCCAGAAGAAGCCGAAGGCTTCGGCCTGGCGCAAGCTCGGGTCATGACCTTAGCAGCCTGTGAAGCCCTTATCAAGCAGGCTGCATCCCTTGAGGCGATGGAGCCTTTACCCGGCCAGGTCTGGCTCACAACTTCAGGAACCACTGGCGAGCCTAAAGGCGTCGTACTCAACGAGCAGCAAATTAGCTGGACCGCCGAGCAGGTTCGCCTTAGCCATCAGCTCACGCCACAGGATCACGGGCTGACTGTTTTACCATTTTTCCATGTCAATGCTCCAGTCGTCAGCCTGTGCTCTTCGCTGCTGGCCGGCAGTACTGTAGTGATTGCCAGGCGCTTCAGCCGCAGCCACTTCTGGTCATGGATAAAGCGCTATCAGGTTACCTGGGCAAGCATTGTACCAACTATCGTCGCAATGCTGCTGGAAACTGAAAAACCCGCCTTCCTGCCGGGCAAGCTGCGTTTTATGCGCACCGGCGCCGCTGCCTTACCCATTCCAGATCTCCTGACCTTTGAGGTGCGCTTTGGTATACCGGTTATCGAGACTTACGGTTTGTCAGAGGCAGCCAGCCAGGTCGTGGCGAATCCGCTACCGCCTAGCAAACGCAAGCCAGGCTCAGCCGGTCGCCCGGTTGGGATCTCCCTTCGTATCTGCCAGCCGCGCACTGACGAGACTGCCGATCTATGTGATGTAAGAGCAGGCGAGACAGGTGAGATCTGTATTGCCGGCCCAAGCCTCATTCGCGCCTACCAGCATAATGCCAGCGCCACGGCCTTTCAGGATGGCTGGTTTCGCACTGGTGATCTTGGCTATGTGGATAAAGACGGCTACCTCTTTATTAAAGGCCGTTTACGCGAAGTCATTATTCGTGGCGGCGAAAACATCGCGCCCCGCGAGATCGAGGAAGTTCTTTTAAGCCACCCACTTGTGCGTGAAGCAGCGGCAGTCGGTCGCCCCGATCCCATTTACGGCGAGCAGGTAGTAGCCTATGTCGTGGTTAAGACAAGATGGAGCACGCAGCTTGCCCAGGAACTTCATCAATACGCAGCGCAACGCTTGAGCCAGCCAAAGGTGCCCGTCGACTTTATCGCCCTTGATACCTTGCCAAAAAATCCTACAGGCAAGCTTGAGCGACGCCTCTTACGAGCCCGCGAACAGGCCCGCTTCACGGCTCAGGACGTTGCCTCACACACGGCCTGACCCTTGAGAGTGGAATTACCATGGACATATTATTCGTGAGTCTTATTGAATTGAGGATGTAGTGAGAGAACAGCAACAGCGTCGCGCGCATATCTATGAACTGGACCCACTGCGTATATGTACAGCACTATGTGTAGTTGGCGTGCATGTACTATCCTTTACGCTTTTTCTTAATCATACCGACATAGGCACCCAGATCCAAAATGCCTTCGTAGTCGCGCTACACTTCACAAGAGAAGTGTTTATGTTCGTCACAGCCTTCGCTATGGTCTATGTTTACTATGGGCGTCCCTTTAACTTTAAACGCTTCTGGACCAAACGCGGTATCGGGGTCCTGATTCCCTACGCTATCTGGAGCATCATCTATACCTGGGTAAACAATCCTCCTCTGCCTGCGGGAACTTTTACGAAGACTGCGCTTCTGGATATTCTCACCGGTAATGCTTCGTATCAGCTTTACTATATTCTGCTGACCTTACAATTTTATCTTATCCTGCCCCTATTCCTGCTTTTCCTCAAGCAGGTCAAAAACCGCCCCTGGATAGTACTGAGCATTAGCTTTGTCTTTCAGGTAGTTTTTATGTACCTTGACTACCACCTGTTGCAAAAAGGCTCGCTGGCTTCTTCTGGCTTCTGGCAATTTATCGCACAATATCAGAATCGCTTTGTCCTGGTCTACCAATTGTACTTTATCCTGGGTGGCCTGACGGCGCTCTATCTACAGCAAGTACGCGCTTTCCTCCTCCGCCACGGTCGCGCGGTTGTCTGCCTCACGCTCTTCGCCCTGGCCGGGCTCTGGATACATTATGTGCTCCAGATGCGCATCTATCAGGAACCTATGGACTATGCAACCTCGGTACTACAACCTGCTATGGTGTTTTATAGCACAGCCGTCATTGCCGGCTTTTTCTGGCTCGTAAGTCGTTGGGCCAAGCGCGTTGATGCTGATGGTCGCCCAAAGGGATATCGCATCTGGCATCTGCTCTCAGACGTCTCCTTTGGCGTCTACCTTATCCACGCCCTGCTTCTCACGGCAACCCTAAAATGGGTTGTTCCCTCTATGCCTGAAGCCTGGCCTGTTGCCATACGCGTCGTTCTCACCTGGCTCATTACGGCAGGCGGAGCCACGGCGATCAGTATCGTCATGATGCATATTCCAGTCTTGAGCCGCCTGGTTGGACGTGCACAAATTGCACGGCGCTCCAGTACCTCAACGCCTCAAGCTTCACCAAAGGCAGAGCAAGACATAGCAGCAGAGGCCAAGCAGGCGCAGCATGCTTTATAAATGAGACGGTTTCTCTCCGTAGGTGGCTCACTTGCTTGAAGAAGGCCTGGACACAGGCAGCCTGAAAAGATCTGTCTGCTCCAAGCGCAATGCATATTAAAGCATACAACTTGACGGCGATTAATGGTAACCTGAGCATAGTACGCCGGGTTGTCTTGCCGTCCACAGGGCCTTGCTCAGGATCTTCAGCTTTCCTGAGCAAGCAGCTACCTGCATCCTTCCCATGTGCTTCTTCCTGAGAAATAGAGCTGACTTTCATCACAATATGCAGAATCGAAAAATGGAAAGAATATTCATGAAAAAGGCTAAAATATTTCTTCTTGCCCTCATGGCAATAATCGTTATTATTGCCTGCGGAATAGGGCTCAAAAAATATCGTGCCACTATGGCCTCAGTGACTTCCACCCATTCTCTCGCTGAAAACACTACCCTGGTAGATACCTACGGCTATCTTACCCGCAAGTTTATTGATGCCCGAGGAACCTCGTTGACTTACTATTTCTATATACCAGCCCATTACAACCCCAAACAAAAATATCCACTTGTGCTCCTTCTGCACGGTGGAGGCGAGAGAAGCAAACCAACTAACACTATTTCCCAGAACCAGCAAGTTCTCTTTCGCCAGGCATACATCCAGGTCTGGAGCGCAGAATATAAAGGCCCCGCTAATCCAGATATTCAACAGCGCTGGCCTTGCTTTGTTGTTGTGCCACAGATAGCTGCCTCGCAACAGTGGGTAAATGTCCCCATTCATCAAGGATCTTACACGCAGCCGAGCCAGCCCAGCGATCCCTTACGTCTGAGCAGAGAGCTGCTGGACTCTCTCCAACAGCAATACAAGGGGATTGATGCCAACCGGCTCTACATTACAGGCATTTCCCAGGGTGGCCACGGGGTCTGGGATGCAATAGAACGTTGGCCCGATTATTTTGCAGCTGCCGCGCCAATTGCAGGAGCTGGTGACCCCTCTAAAGCCTCAGCATTAACGCATTTGCCAATCTGGGCATTCCATGGGTCCAAAGATGAAAGCGTTCCGGTTACGGGCTCGCGCGATATGATTACTGCCATCGAGGCAGCGGGAGGCCATCCTCGCTATACAGAGTTTGAGGGTCAGCCTCATGGTGTCTGGGACTATGCCTACTCTTTAGCTAACTCTCCGCTGCGCGTCACAAACTTCTTTTCCTGGCTCTTTGCCCAGCAGAAAGCCGGCCGATCCGGCTAGCTAGCCCAAAACCAAGCTCATGCGCCTATTTACGAATAGTCTCAAAAAATAACTAGCAGAACAGTAAACAATAGAGGCAAAGAGAGTTTTGTC
Source organism: Ktedonosporobacter rubrisoli (assembly GCF_004208415.1). Classification (GTDB taxonomy): domain Bacteria; phylum Chloroflexota; class Ktedonobacteria; order Ktedonobacterales; family Ktedonobacteraceae; genus Ktedonosporobacter; species Ktedonosporobacter rubrisoli. The sequence continues at coordinate 4,596,574 of NZ_CP035758.1, forward strand.
CTGAGTAAGTCGCAAACATGTAACAACTACCAACCTCCAAACGATACATTAATTAAAGTGGTAGTATCGATGCACACATTAAAGCCTTTCTATTGAGAAATAGGAAGCAGGGCAGTCTATGCACACGCCAAAGAGATTGCCCAGCAGCTCCTATAGCTCTTCCTGATTGTTTGCATCAACCTCACCAGGCCATTTGTATTCTGATATACTATCATAAATAACTATCAAGCTTGTGCTTGGTAAAGAGATAGGCAAAAGACACCATGCTAGAATTACTAGAGCAGCTATTTCGTCAGGTACGTGCCTATGCACAATCCGAGCGTTTTGCTGGCAGCCAGGTTTATGCACAATCTCCCGAACATACTACAATGCAGTTTGACCGCGACGCCGAAGACATTATCATTAGCGGGCTCATCGATAGCGGCTACGGTTTCGAGGTGCTCACTGAAGAGCGACCAAGGTTTACTACAGCACCTTCGCCAACCCATAGGATCGTTATCGATCCCATCGATGGTTCCAACAACGTCACTCGCGGCATCATGACGGCGGGTGTATCGCTTGCCGTCTTACCTATCGATGCGCCGATTATTGGGGAACAAGTACAATGGGCTCTAGTAGGAGAGCTTTTTAGCGGCACAGTTTATCAAGCCCAGCGCGGAGGCGGAGCTTTCCGCAACGGCAGGCGCTGTAAAGCTAGCGAGGAGAAAGACCTTGCCCACTGCTTAGCTGGCATCAATTTTGATGGCAGAGATGTGCGCACAATACAAAATATCCTTACCCGTCAACCCATACCTGCCGAGGTACGCCGTACTGGTAGCTCCGCAATCGATAGCGTCTATGTCGCAAGCGGCACTTACGACGCCTTTATTGATATAGGGGAGCGTCTCACCGGCGAGTCATTTCTGGCCTCCTCAAGCATTGTACTCGAAGCGGGAGGTATTGTTAGCGATCATTTAGGCAAACCTCTCCGCCCAATTACCAACCTGGAAGATACGTTTTCTCTTGTTATTGCCAGCACAAGAGAACTTCACAAGGCAATTATCAACAAAATTTCTGTGCACTAGCTTACCATCACCTGAACCATATATTACCCTATATTCAGGGTGGATCATCTATGTGTTCCACCCGGTATTAGTATGCCAATGTTTAATGAGGAATATCCTTATGTTTAAGGGAGAGCAGTTATGAACAGGCATCAGATGCAAAATCACTGTTTTTACAAGCGTTTATCCACCCTACTCTTTATCAGCTCAACGCTATGCTTTCTCCTGTTAAGTGGCTGCGAGATTCCAGGTAGTACGAATCAGCAGGCCAGTTCAACCCCCAGCATACCCACCCCCATACCCACCTCCACTATCAGCACTACCTTAAAAAACCAGGCAGATACCCAGCTCCAAACATTTCAGCAGTGGATCTCTCTCATGCAGGGATATCACGCAGATGTTACCGCATACCAACAGCAGTATGAGGGCGACCAATCAGCACTACATAACGCACTCACGGCCACGTCATTTCAAGCCGTACTCTCCACTTTAAACACCCATGTTGAAAATATTAAAATACCGGCTCTGAAAGCCGAAGCGAAGACCCTCCAACAGAAACTAGCTCAACAGGTTGCAAGTTGGGGGCAAAACCATACATATTATGATAGCTATAATGGTACTACCTATCCTCTAGGCTTTGAATATGGACCCACCGGTATTGGCAGCTGGTCTCAGGACGATCTCAATCAAGCTAAGACTGTAGCTGACTATCAGCAAGCTATCGAAAATCTGCAAATGTACCTTACCAATTTTCAGGCTATGACTACAAACAGTACAGATCAAACTCCCTACAATCAAGTGCACCAGACCGATCTCCAGCTCTTGAAGCACTACAACAAGCTCGATGGTAAGGCCATTCTTGTTTCATTATCTGAGGAGGCCGTACGTATCTATAATCAGGGCCAGCTCATCACAGCCTTCCTGGCCACAACAGGTCAGCCCGACCTCCCCACGCCTCCAGGTATATGGTGGATTGAGAGCAAAGTAACACATACAACGTTCAAGACTAACGCCCCTAAAGACTCGCCCTTCTGGTATCCTCCAACTCCTATTAACTATGCGATGCAATATCACAGCAATGGCTACTTCCTTCATGATAGCTGGTGGCGCGTAGATTATGGGCGAGGAACCAATTTTCCCCACGCGGATGCCAGCGGGAATACGTCTTCAACCCGAGGCTCTCACGGCTGCGTCAATATCTCAACAGATAATGCTAAATGGATCTACGATTTTGCACAGCTCTATACAGCCATCATTATCTATTAAATGTGCTCTATCTCTCAACGAGATACAGTTTTGGGCAAGGCTAACGAGCAAATTGGACAAGCGAAACGAATGCTCAAGAACAGTTGTGACGCTGTAGCGCTCAGCAATAATACAACCTGCTGAGAACAAAAAAAGAAGAGACTGATCCATAGCCTCTCTCTTTACTATGGACCAGTCTCTTCAGCGCTTATGAGGCTTCAGAGCTCACAAGCCTGCAATTCTCTGCTGATTAACTATTGGTAGGCGTTAGTACAGCGCTAAAGCCCTGCCACATTCCCAGGAATGCTGCACGCGTCATATGTGTGAAATTCACAGGCGAAGAATCAGCAATAGATACATTCTGGCCATCACCACCACGCAGCACAAAAATATGGCCACCTGGATAATAGTGACTATCGCGCACACTAACGATTACCGGAGTGCCTTTATTCGCGATATCAATTACATCTTGCAATGTACGCGCATGACTAAGATCAGCCTTAAAGCCGTAGTGGGCAGCAGTCATTGCGATGCCCTCCTCGCGTAAAAGCCCCAGCTGTACATTCCAGACTCCCAGATCTAGCTCCTCTTGTAATATATCTGCGGCAATCAAATGACGGCCATAAGAGTTCATGACCATCTCCATAGCAATGCCAGAGCAGGAAGAATAAGCCCAGACCTGCCACTGATAATTAGTATAGTATTGATTGCGCGCAGCCGAATCTATGCGCACAAGGCGGATACTGGCGGTATCAGGCAACGGATGAGAGATCGGGCGTAGATCTACGGGGTGTGTATTACTGAGGATACTTATACCTAGCTCTCTGCCAATACTCGTCAAAGTTTCTCCCGCTAAGCCTCCCTGCATAAACAGTGTGAGCATAATCATGATCAAAAATCCAAGAGAAACCAGCGTACGACGACGCGAATACCACGAAGATGGCAAAGTAAATGACGGAGGAGCAAGTTTTGGCGCCTCCACGCTGACAACATTTCCGTCCTGCAAATACAATACAGCGGTTGTGCGGGGCTTAAGAGGACTGGCTGATTCGTCAGTGAAGGCGCGCGCTGCTAGAGTTTGTTGGTAGCGCCGGCGCTCACGCCACGCGCTGATGATGAGGCTGATGACAATCAGCAACATCACAACGACTAGCAAAGCCGTGATGACGGCAGACAACATACGTTAACCTCACCCAAAAATATTTGGTTCATTCCTTAGAGTATAGCTTATATGCTGCATGAGCAACCATTTTTTCGTGAGGGAACAGCCCGAACAGGCTACTTGCAAAACTTCTTGTTGGCATCAACAACGCTTTTAATCAAAAAGCTGGGCTCGACAGGCGCACTAAGAGGAGGGCTGGGCAGGTGAAATGATGATTTATCCTTTACCATACCTGCCACCTTCCAACTCTATTCGCAGGGCAAAGTATAAGTTCCAGCCACCTTATGGTCCGGCGAGAAGAGCCTTGCTATCAAACCAAATATGGCATATCATTTCCAAAACATGCAAATAGATACCGGGTTGGCCAGGGATCAACCTTAGCTAGTTTTATGAAGAAATGCAGGTCTGAAATGACTGAGACGCAACGCCATCCATCCCAGCCGGGACTATTCTATATTGGTTGCCCAATGTGGGGATATAAAGAATGGGTGGGGAGACTATTCCCCGCGCGCACACCTGCCAGCGAGTTTCTACGCCTCTATAGCAGGATTTTGAATAGTGTTGAAGGAAATACGACGTTTTATGCCATCCCATCTGCAGAAACGGTCAGGCGCTGGAGCCAGGAAACGCCTTCCACCTTTCGCTTTTGTCCAAAAATTCCAAGGAGTATCAGCCATGCTCCATCTCTCAGCTTCAGTCAGAACGAGATCCTATTCTTTGCTGAGCGAATGCGCCTGTTGGGTTCGCGCCTAGGCCCAATCTTCCTGCAATTGCCTCCTACCTTTACTCCTACTCGCCTGCCAGAACTGCAGGCCTTTCTCGACTTCTGGCCAACCGATATACGCCTGGCAGTAGAAGTAAGGCATCCCGAGTTTTTCAGCCAACCTTACTCAGCTCAGCTCGACGAGCTGCTCAGCAAGTACCAAGTGAGCCGCATCATGCTGGATACGCGGCCTATCAGAACGGGTCCACGCGAAGAGCAGCAGACACTACAAGCGCGCGAACGCAAACCTGATTTGCCGCTCCATCTGGCTACGACTACAGATTTTGTCTTTGTACGTTATATTGGTCATCCACGCATGCCAGTAAATCAGGATTTTCTGGCGGCCTGGAGCCGCCAGTTAGCGCAGTGGCTTACGCAGGGCATTACGCTTTATATCTTCTGCCACTGCCCCTATGAAGAACATTCCCCTTCCATTTGTGCTGCACTCTATGACCAGCTTAAGAAGCTGACTCCTCTCCCAGCGCTACCCTGGCCTGATGAGAAGGCCAGGTCACAGCCTGAGCAGGCTCGCCTATTTGAATAGAAGTAGGCAACAGGGGAGTTTCTTTCGCTGTGCAGGAAGCGGGAAGTAGAAGATGGAGGGCCACAGGGCTTTGTTCAGCAAGGACCTGGCGATAGAGGCTGAGGTACTTGCTGGCCATGACTTGCACCGAAAAGTGCTCTTCGGCATAACGGCGCACCTGGCGCCGGTCCACCTGCCCCAGCATTCCAATCGCCTGGGCCATCTGCTCCACATTCTCGACAAGAAAGCCACTCCGTCCCGGAGCCACCATTTCAGGAGCGGAGCCCCGAGAGAAGGCAATCACCGGGCAGCCCAGGGCCATGGCTTCGATCATCACCATGCCAAAAGGTTCCTCCCACTCAATCGGATTGAGCAAGGCACGCGCCCGCCCTAAGAGCTCAATCTTGGCGGCCATATCCACAGGACCCAGATAGCGGGCCTGCTCCCCATCCAGCTGCGGCCTTATCTTCTCTTCAAAATACCTCATTTCACCAGGTACATGCCGATCTATAGTTCCAGCCAGCAGCAAGCGTATTCCGGCTCGGCGTGCTGCCTCTATCGCTAAATGTGCTCCCTTCTCAGGAACCATACGTCCCATCCAGGCGAGATAGTTAGCAGGAGGTTGCGCCGAGAAAGGGAAGTGGGACATGGGCAAGCCATGATGCACTACTCCCAGAAAGTTCAGCTCGACTGGAGCGTGGCTACGCGCCTGTTCGCTAATGGCCACCATCGGCATGGAGTTGGCCCATTCGCGGAGATAGTAATGATCAGCATCGCCAACCCAACTATCAACGCGATCAAAGGGGAAACAGCTATGCAAGGTCATCAGCCGCGGAATGGAAAGGGAAGCTAGTAAGGGAAACAAGTACATATCCGAGGCGGAGGAAAGATGCAGGTGCACAATCTCAGCCTGCAGACGGGAGAGCAGGGAGACAGCTTTGTGTAAATGATAGTACGCCTTGAGATGAGCCGACCAGGGAATGCCAGAGGGAAGTAGCGACCTTGGGAAAAATGAGACCTGGCGTGCTGATGTATGTGCGTCAGCAGGAGCGAACACCGTAACATCGTGTCCTTGCGCCACTTGCTCTTCCAATAGATAGGCAAGAACATGCTCGGTCCCTCCATAATTTTGGGGGGGAAGAGTGATCCAGGATGGTGCTATATGTGCTATCTTCATAAATTCCTTCCCTGTAAGTCCTCACGACATTCTTACTCAAAACGCACAGACAAGTTACTTCCTACAAATATAGAACTGCTTACACGCATCAACTCATTTACCTATCTAGCCAGACGACGTATTCCTTATACGATAAAACAACTTTCTATGAACCTACCTATAATATATCATATTCAGGCAGGAAATGTAAAACTAATTTGTTTCGGTAATTGTCAAAATTACATTGTACTACATTTATCTCATTATGCACAAATACTATATACGTTAGGCTTTCATTCCAGCTCAGCATATACACTTTCTATAGTTTCTCATGTATTGCAAGCATAAGGCGTAGGAAGGCCAATAACCAGGCCATTGTACATTAGATCTATGGCCCGATAAACACTACCAATATCTCTACTATTCAGTCGACAAATGTCTACAGCAAAGTTTTTCAAGTAGCAATGGATGAATTTAGCTTAATAAACATAGCTATCTTTTATATTCAAGCTTCTTGTTGGCTCCTAATAATTTCATCCTCATTATTTTCTAGATTTTTTGCTTATTAAATAGTTGCATGCTGCAGCTCTCAGAGAAGATAGAAGAGCGAGCAAGGCAAAGCGCGGCACATAAGAAGCGCTGACACTTGTTTTAAGAGAGCTTATTCTGTTAGTATGTAAAGTCGAGGAAGAGAGTGCAAAAGAAGAAAGGATAGTGCAAGATTCCTATGAGCGGCGATTTTCCCTGCTGGTATCCGCTACAAATTCGTTTCCGTGACCTCGATCCCCTGGCCCACGTCAACAATACAGTCTACTTCACCTACTTCGAGGAAGCTAGAAGCTATTATTTTGATCAGCTTGAGACGTGGCTCAACGAGTGGCCATCACGCGAAGAACATCAAGAAGTCGAAAGCATTGTATCTCATCCGCCACATAATCCACGCATCCAGACCAGACCCAATGGGAGCCACTATGGGATGCTTGTCAAAGAAACTACCTGTACCTACGAGCTCCCTTTGATACGCTCTGACAAAGCTGAGGTCGGAGTCCACGTTGTCCATGTGGGACGCACAAGCTTTATTATGGAGCATCAGATACGCGATATAAACGAGCACGAACGCATCTTTGCAACCGGCAAGTCAATCATGGTCTGGTGCAATTATCTCAATGGTCGACCGCACCCTGTTCCGCCCTCATTGCGCTTTGCCTTTGAACAGATGGAAGGGAAAACATTTCCTTTTCCTGAGTAGCAGGACAAGAGATGACAGGCAAGCTCTCAAACCCTTTGCTGTCTCTTCCTGGCCGCCCGAAAAGCGCAGATCTAGCCACGCCATCACGGGCAGCTGGCAAGCAGGGGTAAATAACTGATATTATCAAGGTCCCCATTAGAACAAGTAGGCCTGAGATATCTGCAATCTCAGGCCTACATTAAACGAAGTAAGCAGCAAACTGGCTACTTTGCCACCGTATAGCCAATATCGTCAAGCACCTCTTCGATTTTTACCGGCGTCACCTGCTGAGGGTCGTAGACGACACGCACAGTCTTATCTGCAATAGCTACCTTTACTTCATTAACACCGGCAACTTTGCTCACAGATCCCTCTATCGCACGCTGACAATGCTCACAAGATATATCAGGAGCAACTAAAGTAACTGTTTCCATAGGGGTAAAGTACCTTTCTTACGTATTCGCGATATCTGCTCGCCCTTAGCGATTACCAGCGATATCATAGAGCTGGACAAGTTCCTGGATCACAGCCTCTTCACGATTGCCTTTGATACCATCTGGTACGCAGGTACGCAAATGTCCTTCCAGGACGATTCTCTCCAGCTTCTCCAGTGACTTCCTCACCGCATACGTCTGGCGCAGAATATCCACACAATACTTATCCTCCTCTACCATCTTACGAATCCCAGCGACATGCCCCTCAATATATGAGAGACGTTTTAACACATCGCGGCGACGATCCTCTTGCATTCTCGCTTTTCCTTTCACTGCAACCAATTTCGAGTAAGCTGGTATGCTCATTATACCACCCCCCCTGGGTAGGGTCAAGCGCATACCCTTGCTTCTACTTGAGCATGTTTCCTCCGTGTGATAGCGCCAAACAGCTCAAGTCCATCCTAAATATTCTCATAGATACCTATTGGGCCTTGTATCAATGTGCAATGAGCTTTAGCCTGTTTATAGATACGTTTTCCCTGGTGTCCTGGTTCAAGCTCTAAACTTCATAAAAATGCTAGTGACACAGGGGACTATAATAGTAATTTGAGGAGATATTTACTCTCCTCCTTGATCAGAAGTTCGTTACGCAGGCCATGATGCTCTGTCAAGGTTTAAGCGACGAGTGAAACAAGCGGGATGGTCAAGGGCTGCGCCCCATTTCCCCTTTCCCTCCTCCGCCTGCGGCGGCGCATTCGTCACACGGCGTCTGACAAAGCAATAATAATCACTTATTATAAATAACGAAGGCAAGAAAGGTAATCCATTTATAGTATGCCACACCCACCGCCAAACTTAGCTAAAGCCGAGACCAGGCCAGCTGAGCCAGCTTCAAGCCGAAAACGCCGGCCGTTTCTATTAATCATTCCTTTACTAATTATTGTTGTGCTTGTCGGCTGGCAATTCCTGACGGTTCGTGCCACGAATACCGATCCGACTATTGCGGGCAAGCCACTCTCAAATCCAGAGATGCATCTACATACACTAGCTCTAGGAGAGCAACCGGGCGTAATTTATCTTGGTACGCACTTTGGCATATTCACCAGTACAGATGGCGGGCGCAGCTGGCCACAGCCGCGTGGACAGCTCAACTCATTAATGGTTACTGTAATTACAATCAGTCCCAAAGACGCTAACTCGCTGGCCGTAGTTGCTATACCCAGCGTAAGCAAAGGGAATGATATCTCTGGCATTTACTTTAGCCAGGATGGTGGAAAGAGCTGGCAGCTCAGGAATCCTCCCAGCCTGGCCGGCTCTGCCTATCCCTTCACAGTTCGGGCCGGCTCTGCCAGCAGTCAGCATTTCTATGCCTTCTTCCCTTATAGTGGATGGTTTGAGACAAAAGATATGGGCCTCAACTGGAATACGTTGCATACGCCTCTAGTGGGTGCGCAAAACCCTTCGCTGCTCACCTTCCCCGATGATCCAAACCATCTCTTACTTGGCGGCAATCAAGGGCTCTTTGAGAGCTATGATGACGGAGCCCATTGGAACAAACTCAACGGAATACAGGGCTCCGTCCAGGGACTCGTCGCCTCAAAAAACGCGCCCTACACTATCTTTTGCGCCACTGATCAGAACCTCTATACCTGGAAAAATGGGGCCACTCAGATTACCCAGCTCAAGCTGCCTGGAAACGGGACGACATCCTTCTCGCGTATGGCAGCCGATGCCAGTGGCAAGATTATCTATGGCATGTCAGGGCGAGACCTGTGGTATTCGCATGATCAGGGTGCGAGCTGGCAGCAGCGCACACACTTTGATCGCGGAGACCTTATAGCCCTGGTCATAGATCCTCAACATCCAGAAGACCTCTACGTAGGTTTCTTCCTGCCGCCCAAAGCTTCCTTTAGCACTGACAGTGGTAGCACATGGCAAACCCTGACAGGCCAGTCATAGCTCGTTTTCTGCAGATGGGTCGTCAAATATATAGCTTTGACGACCCGACGAGCTCGCGGCCTCCAATCTCCCCAGTACGCTACATAGGTATGCAACAGGGATAAAAATAGGTATTGATCCTAATAGACACTTCTTGCCATCGGACTTATGCTTATACAAATAGGTACTTTAGCCCAACGAGAGATCCCAGTAGATCTTAACAGTAGTACCTTCAAACTGGTTAGCCGAGGGCGTAAGAAACTTAGCTATTTGTAGTTTGCTGAGGGCTGGCCCTATTCACTTTTTATAGAAATAGATCAATGAATAGAGTTCCGCCCTGTCATTTTTAAAAGCTTGACTCATCGACATCGTTGTGCGTATAGTTACAATGTAGTCAGTCATATGCATCTACTATAGCCATAGTTAACCCCACGTGCAATTATTTCGCCGCCTCAGCTAGCTGAGGCAGAAGACAGGCCGGGACACGCCCTGGAACCCTTTTCAGATTGCACATTGCATAAGTTAGTCGATAGAGTAGGAAGTGAGTCTCTCGGGTGAACAGAGTTGTTCATTTTTGCATAACCTGGCTTCAGCGCTGGCATCTCTCCCTTTTTGAAAAAGTGATCCTCGTCAATAGTCTTATGCTGATAGGAGAAGCGCTGGCAGGGCTATGGGTAACCAGCCATAACCTGGAGACTCATCACTACCTGATCGACACCAGCTTTATTATCTTCGCCACGCTGCTAACCCTGCTAAGCAACGTTCTCCTGCTTAAAGTGAGCTTTCGTCCGCTATTTAGCCTGCTGGCAACTATTCGTGAAGTCAGCGCGGGGCAAACCCATGCGCGCGCGCCGGGTACTCTTGCAGACTCCGATATTAGCGAACTGGCAGGCGCATTTAATACAATGCTCGATCGCCTTGAGGCTGCCCGGCGCCAGCAGACAGCCTTGATCCTTCAGGCTCAGGAGGAAGAGCAGCGACGTATAGCCCTTGAGCTTCATGACGAAACCGGGCAAAACCTTACGGCTATGCTTATTCATACGGAAGTACTCAATCAGAGTCTGCAGGGATTGCCCGAGCAAGCCATAGCGGAAACGGCGCGCAAGCAGCTTGCTGAAGGGCTCCAGCAACTTAGCGGGCTAACCGAGCAGACCTTAGAAAATATTCGTGTCCTTGCGCAACAGCTACGACCTAGCGTGCTCGACGATCTCGGGTTGCAGGCAGCGTTCCGCTGGCTCGTGGAAGATGGTCAGCAACGCTTACACCTGGACATTGATCTGAGAGTAGAGAGCCTGGAAGAAATCTTGCCAACTTTGACGCCCATCTATGAAACAACGCTCTTCCGCATTGCCCAGGAAAGCCTCACAAATATAGTGCGTCATGCTCAAACTAATAAAGCATCCATTACCCTTACGCGCAAGCAAAACTATATCAGCCTTGAGATACAGGATAACGGATGTGGCTACGATCTAGATCACCATCGCCCAGGCCTCGGCATATTTGGGATGCGCGAGCGCGCCGCATTTCTTGGCGGCAAACTCACTGTCCACACACAGCCCGGGCAAGGCACAATTATACAAGCGCTGCTCCCTTTACCCAGCACATCCCAATCCGTATGTAAGGAGAGAACTTATGGCAGCTGATTCCAGCATAAATGCTCCCGCATCTACTATTCCAATCAGTGTCCTCTTAGCAGATGACCATGATATCCTTCGCCAGGGCCTGAAATTGCTCCTGGGAACGCAACAAGATATCAAGGTTGTCGGAGAGGCTTGCACAGGGATTGAGGCCATAGAAGTGACAATGCAGCTCAAACCTGATATTGTCGTCATGGATATTAGTATGGCCCAGATGGATGGGCTAGAGGCATGCAGGAGAATCCGCAATCAATTACCAACTACCCAGGTGCTTATTCTCACCATGCATGAGAGTGAAGAGTACTTTTTACAGGCCCTACGTGTAGGCGCCGCCGGTTACCTGGTCAAAAAGGCTGCCCCGGCCGACCTCTGCGCCGCTGTACGCACAGTAGCACAGGGAGGCGCTTTCCTGTATCCAGGGCTGGCAAAGGCGCTTATTCGGGCCTATGTCTCTACGGCGCACCATGATCAACCAGTTGCCCCACAACAGCCCGGAAGTGGCAAAAATCCGGCCCTGGCCCACACGCTTAATGTTCTCACCCCCCGCGAAATGGAGGTGCTCAAGTTAGTAGCCGAGGGACGGACGAATCAAGAGATTGCCGATCAACTGGTTCTGAGCATCAAAACGGTTCAAGCTCATCGCGCCAATGTTATGGAAAAGCTGGAATTACATGATATCACGCACCTTGTTCGTTTTGCCATTCGCTATGGCTTGATCACGTCAGATTTATAAAGTTCGATATAGCCTCACAAGTCATATTTTTATTGCTTCTTAACGGCAATGTGTGCTATCATCCCCTCGGTCATACTTTTAAAGTTTGTCAAGGGGGATATGTAGCTTCATGCAATTTATAAGGCAAAGACAACAACTGACCACTTGCCCACAATGTGATAATATTATTCGCATTGATGCAGAATTCTGCAATATATGCGGAAAGCGCTTAAAGGGAGGAGCAGGCAAAGGCCGAACCTCGCATCTAGCGCCGGCTCCCCAGATAGTTTCTCCACCCCCTCCCCCACCAACGCCCACTACATTGGACGCGGAAAATGAGGATGAGGAATATGAAGAGGAATACGAGGATGAAGAAGGCGAGGAGGACGAGGAAGATCTGCCACTAAACCCGCAGCTTCCGTCTGATCCCACGGAGATACTTAATCTCCTGCAGCGCCTGCAAAACCACGCAGAGCAGATGGACCAATACTTTCCTGCCGATCTGGCAGATAAAAACCAGAAATTAGCAGCCTGGAAAAAACAGCTTCTACGCGCCCTGGCTTGCGCGGAAATTTTTGAGCGACCACAGCTCCAAATGATTGAGGCTCAGCAAGTTCTTAGGTTGCGCCATCATCTCGCCGAAGCAGCGCACGCCCTGGATTTTACCCGTGAATATACTGTCAAGATCATCGGCCACGCGGGAGCCGGCAAAAGTACGCTGCTGGCCGCCATGATTGGTCGCGACATCTTTCCCCGCCTGGCGGGCGGGGCCGTTACAGGTGTACGTACACGCATACGCTTATGCCATGAGCAAGAGGCTGAAGAGATGCGTATCCATTTCCTGACGCGTGCAGCCTTCGATGATATGCTCAAACAAACGCAGCAAAGCATTCAGCAAGCACCTAATCCAAGAATGCGCGAAGCTCTGGCCACAGAGCACTCAATCCTGCTTAAGGCCAGCGAGACATTTGCCGAGCGCTATCTCAAGGATGAGCCCTACTGCCAGGTCATCCCACGCGAGCGCTGGAAAGAAGAGAGCAGCCGTTACATCGAAGAACCACCTCGCGCTAGCCAGGAACCACGGCTGATCCGCCTGATCGACTACGTAGAATATACAGTGCATACTAATCCACATTCAATACTTCCGCCAGGCAGCGTTCTTGTAGATTTGCCCGGGGGCTCGGCCGGGCAATTGCGCCATGACGCAATTTTGCGGGAAGAACTTAATGATGTGGATGCAGTCATTCTTGTCATTGGCAACAATCGCTTCGGCGACGATGATCGTACGCAGCGCATCTTTGATCTGGTTCGCCGTAAAATCGTGCAAGGGCGCTCACCCGAAGTGGCTGCGCACATGCTCTTCCTTGCGGTGACCCATTGGGATGAAATCAACTCGGCTGCTAGCCTTGACAAGGCCGTGGGAAGTCTGCGCGCCCTGCTCCGCGATTTACCGCCCAACTACAACAGCTACCATCATCACGGCCCTAGCAATAACCACTTCTTCTATCCCTTGCGTTGTCTTGATGCGCTGCTAGCCACGCTGGGTATTGAAAAGCAAAAATTGGACGAAGATCGCCTTCAGGAGGGCCGCGACTATGCCGGACGCGTGCTGAGCGTCTATCCCGAGCTGCTTGAGATCGATTCAACGCTGCCCACAACCGCCAGTGCGCAGGATTTCCAGAAAGTCACCACTAAGCAACATGATGCTATGCTGCGCTTCAGCGGGCTACCAGAACTTGCGCGCGATCTGCAGGCATTCTTAACCAGCAATCGCTACGAGGTGCAGTTGAGGCAAGCTGAGACTCAGCTCGCCATGGCCCTACAGCATCTTGAGGATCTCTGCTGGGACCATCTCAACAACCTGGGAGTGCATAGCCGCGATCTTCAAGAGCTGCAACAGGAAATGGATCTGCGCAAGAGCAAACGCGGAGTGGGTCGCTTTGAGCAACTCAACAAACGCACAGGAGAGATGCATACGGCCTGGTCAGAAGCGCTCAGTCAGTTTGATACGATGATCAGCACCGACGATAATCCATTTCACCATGCCCTGGCAACAGCCCACGAGCGGGCCGCCCGCCGGGTCAAGATTCGCATCATGCAAGGGCACTTTGATCAATGTATCAAGGTTAGCAGCGGGAGTCAGGCTGCTTCTCCGGCCATGGAAATCGGCACGCGCTGGGTCGATATCGACGGCTGGAGCCTGATCAAGGAACTGCGTTCCAGTTTTAGCGCCGCCCTTGAACGCGAATTGAACGAGCCGGCCCGGGCCCTGGCCGAAGCCTTCCTTATCCCTATTGCGCACAAAGAAGAAATCGACGGTACGTTGGATATCAGCCGGGTAGCACTTGGCGAGTTTGGCGGCGATCTCGATGAGATTCAAAAGGCCTATAACAAGCTCAAGCGCAGTATTCGTGAGAAGGCGCGCGATGTCTGCCTCTATGTTAGCATTGGGGAGTTACTCAACGAAGAGAAATACGCTCCCACCAAGGACGATCCTACGGTCAGCGCACTTTATCGACTCGCCTCAACGCCCAGCAAACCCGACGACGTTGTTCAATCGGCCCGCCAGTTAATGGGCCCGATTCTCGACGTCATATGTGGGAATTTAGCGCGGAGTACAGAGCGTCGCATAGCTCATCTCTTCCGTTACGAGTTGGATAAGTTAGAGAAGCGCCTGATGTACGATAGCACGCGCCTCGATACTCCACCGAACGAGATTCCCGGCATTTTCTCTGACCTGGTGAACAGCCTGTATAGTTTGCTTACCGAACGTGTGCTTACCTCCGAAAATTTGCGCCAACAGCTTGACATACTTCAGGCGCAACGTGAGGCGAGCGTCGATTGTTGGGTTGAGCTGCTTAGCGATACAGAAATGCTAAGAATGGCCTATCGTCAGAATTAGGCCTGGCACGTCTGCCTTACAATTCTGGGCCCTCAAGAGTGTCAGGGTGAACCAGCTATCTCTAGGAGCCACAAATATGTGCCGAACGCGAAGATGGCCGAGGGTCCGGCTTCTAGTGACATGGCACTTATCAATAGTCAGGTAAAGTAAAGAGAGCCAGCATAAGCCGGCTCTCTTCTCCCCAGAATAGGGACCCGTGTGCTGAGTCGTGAGGCACCTCCCCCAAAGCACCTCTTGCATGGGTACCAAGTTCGTAAAAAACGCATTTGCGGGCTTAACCCGCAGGCGCTCTCTTCCCGTCGAACCCGTGGGTACGCGTCCTTTACCGCGTGTCGTTACGAAGCGGCAGAAAGTCCCCCCCAGGACATTTCTCCGCGCGGCATTCCCCGGCATACGCACAGGGCATCTTCCTTGTATCCAGAGATCAGCCAACTGCCATCGGGAACAAAAACAGTAGCGATCATCTGCCCCGGGATATCGAAGAGCCTCGCCCTCCTGCTTTTCCGTGGAATCGCGGTACAACAGACTTCCGTGCAAGGCAACCCGGCGTGTCTTCCCACGCCCCCAGAACAGGCTGAGTTCTTGCTATCAATGGTAGCACGCTCGGTCCTGGACCTGGCAACATCCGTTCCCTGCAATAATGTTAGCTGTTTCATAGTAAGATATGGTTGATAACGTGTTAAGATATTATGAAGATTTAGCACAATACTCTGCAGAGGGTTAAGAAAACTCCATTCATTGCGCCACTTAGAAGCAGCCTTCATTTTATGGCTATAAGAAATACTTGTCTTTCATGGAGGGCCCGCTAAAAAAGCAAGCTGCCTAAAGTAGCTAGCAGCACCACACCCAGCACGATATAATCAAGTCTGCCAAGCGAGGTTTCGTGCAACATAACCTGTTTTCCATCGGCCTGATAGCCTCGCGCCTCCAGAGCAACAGCCAGCTCTGAAGCTCGGCGCAATATATTCTGCATTAAAGGCCCAAAGAGAGCTACAAGACTTTGCAGGCGTTCACGCCCCGTTCCATGCATAATATCGGCACCACGAGCAGTCTGAGCCTTCATCAACAATCCCACCTCTTCTACCAGCGTAGGAATGAAGCGCAGAGCCAGCAAGCTCATGAGCGCAAAATCATCTACAGGCAGCTTTAACGCTCGCAAAGGTGAAAGTAACAGCGTCAGGCCTTCAACTAGCATGACAGGCGTTGTCGTCATTGTCAGGAGCAGAGACAACACATAGAGCACAAGCATCACCACATACACAGTGAATATGCTCCATACGTTGTACTCCGTGACGAGCAGAGGGCCTAGCAGATAGGCATGGCCCGGCTGAGTCCCGACAGTTAACCACATGAACAAAGCTGCCATCAGCAGAATTATAATTAACCAGATGCGCAAGCGCTTAAAGCCAGCTCTTTGCCAGCGTTTGCGCCAGGCTGCTATCGGCAGGAGTGATGCTAAAAACAGGCTCAGCGCTATCCCGGCGCATATAAGCACTATCTGTGAAAGAAAGCCATAAAATACCGGCATAGGACCAATGGTCAAGAGAATTTTGCTCCCTCGGGGAGAGGCAAACAGCAGACCTAGAGAGCCAATCGCCATCAGGATCATCAAAAGCCAGGTGCGCTTCCAGATTTCGCGCGGTGCCACACCTGCTAGAGCAACTCCTGTCAGAATAAGTACAATTGCCATTATGTAAGGCACAAAATGCCAGCGGTGCGGTTGGGCCAAGAGCGTCAACCAGATCACAATCCAGAGCAAAGCCAGCAACTTTGTACGAGCTCGTAACCGATGCAAGAGGCTACTGCCAGGATAATAGATCCCCAGCGAGATATTTTCTAGTAACATAGCTTTTCACAAACTTTTTTTGAGCTAGCAACAGTTTTTTTACATATGCTTTATGCAAGGCAGGGAGCTCTACGCTCATATTTAGCAGGCTAGTCCCCACTCGTGCGCCGTCTCTCTGCCGCAAATAATGCGATAACATCCTCAAGCGTGGCCACATCCTTTGGAATAGCCATACCCCTCTCGCGAAGTAAACTCAAGAGCTCATTGAGGGGAGGCGCAGCCAGGCCCCATTTATGCAGTTGTGCCCCAAGCATGAAGACTTCCCGTGGCTTCCCCTGCATGACCAGCATTCCTTTGTGCAGCACAAAGAGCGTATCGGCCAGCATAGACACCTCAGCCATATCATGGGATACCAGGACTATTGTCATGCCTTGCTCTTTCTGCATACTACGCAGATAGGTATAAAACTCGGCGCGTCCGGCCGCATCGAGCCCTACCGTTGGCTCATCCATCACTAAAATTTCAGGAGCCATAGCCAGCACACCGGCCAGAGCAACTCTACGTCTCTGACCACCGCTTAGCTCAAATGGCGAGCGATGACCATATTCAGGCCCTGGCAAACCGACTGTCTCCAGAGCCTGAAGTACACGTGTACGGATCTCGCGACGGCTCATCTGCAGACGTCGGGGTCCAAAGGCCACATCAGCAAATACACTTGGCGCAAATAGCTGCGTCTCCGAGAACTGGAAGAGCATGCCTACCCTCTGACGCAAGCGGCGTAGATCAGCCCCGGCGCGCACCTGCTGACCATCCACCACAATTGTTCCATCACTGGGCAAGAGCAAGCCATTAAAATGCTGTACCAGCGTTGTTTTGCCTGAGCCAGTCACGCCAATGATAGCAGCACAGCTCCCTCGCGCAATCTCTAGATTAATATCGATCAGAGCCGCTTTCCGCAGCGCGCCTGATTGATAGTTATGAGAAAGATGGCTGGCCACAATGATAGGCTCGCTCAATGTTCTAACTCCCTCGCAATTGCTTCTATAGTGATAGCCTCATCTGAAAGTGGTATACCTATCTCCCGTAAGCGCACCGCCAACTCAACAGGCTCTGGAATGGCAAGCCGTAAGGCACGTAGCCGGTCCAGATCCGTGAATACCACGGCAGGCGGGCCATCCAAGACGATCTGTCCTTGCTCCATTACCACAATCCTTTGCGCATAGGCGGCCTCTTCTAATAAATGGGTTACCTGCACTACAGTTAATCCAGACTGCTGATTAAGCTGGCGCAAGAGCTGCGAGATTTCCTGGCGCGAAAGCGGATCAAGCATTGAAGTGGCCTCATCCGCGATAATACACTGTGGACGCAGAGCCAGTACTCCCGCAATTGCCAGGCGCTGACGCTGGCCACCAGATAGCCTGTGCGGAGGTAGAAAACGGAGCTCGCTAATCCCAACTGCCGCCATTGCTTGCTCAACGCGCTCATAAATCTGTTCAGCCGGCATACCACGCAGGGCCAGAGACCAGGCCACATCATCCTCGACCACCGTAGCAATAATCTGATTATCGGGATTCTGAAAGATCATTCCTACCCGCTCACGCACACTTTGCCAGTTTGACGCCTCACGCGTATCGAAGCCAGCCACCAGCACACTACCCTTATCAGGAAGGAGCAGAGCATTGCAATGGCGGGCCAGCGTCGACTTGCCGCTTCCATTATGCCCCAATAAGGCTATATGCTCTCCTTCCTGAATTTGCAAGCTCACTTCACGCAAGACCGGTGCGCCCACCTTCCCACTTTTTGTTCTTCCCGAATCAGGATACGCATAACTAATATTACGAATATCAATAAGCGGCTTTGCTTTCATGCTCATCACCATGCCTCCTGCCAAACAAGCCTTCTTTTCGCCATTTTCTGATCCGATATGCACTACGTAGCCAAAACTTATTCATTCTGTTGCCGGGAAATGGACGCACTTTGTAGCCCAGCAGACGTACACAAAAATTAGTAACCGCGTAAATGATAGTTACGACAGGAACGAAGAATATCCATAAGCATGCATAGATCGCTATCGGCCAATGAGCAAAGGCCCAGGTAGCGACAGCCGTCACAAGTGGGTAGATCTGTTGTCCCCACCACATTCCCAGACCAAGCCTGCCGGCCACCAATCCCAATAGAGAAAGCACAATTCCGTATACGCGCTGCAATTGCGTAATAATGCTTATAAACACTGTACCGGTAAATAGATCAAACAACCACAATATTCCAAAGAAGCTAAGCGCGCCAAAGGTTACTCCAAGCAGCAGCAGCAGAATATGATGAAAGTGCCATCTCATAGCCAGGCCCAGAAAAATTCCAGCCGCATCGGATAACAATACGAAGGGCAGATACTGCGGCCCTAAAACGATCCCCACAAGAAAGAGTGTGACACATGTAGCCATAAGGGCAACATATACACCACGGCGCAAAACAAGGACCGTAAATACAATCATCATAAGCAGACGAAAGAAATTTCCGCCCACAGGTAAATAGGCATTGAGCAACTGAAAAATGACCGCAGCATCGGCTAGCAGCGCTCCCTCAGCGATTTCTATTGCGCTTAACTTCCGGAACATCAAATCTCCTTCATGGCCTCCAGCATACCCATCGCAGTAAGTTTTGCCCTATTTTCTATCGCTAGTAGCAATTATCGTTCTATTCTAACGCACCAGAGCCAGGCTACGCATGCACTCGAAGACATATCTGCTGGCATGTGCAACCTTTGCAAAAGCAAGAAGGCAATCTATTCATACATACGCACTATACAGCAACCAGTTTTATAACCGCTGCATCATACCATACCGAATTGATATAGGACCTCCACAGCCGCTTTCTCCTATTGCCAATTTGCATCATATCATGCTATAGTACTTGACCGTGGCAATAAGTAGAACATTAGTAGAACATTGCAGTAGCTAGGAAGAGATCGTTGAATGGCTGCACAGGGAGCAAAGCATAAGACACATACACGTATATCTTCGACCCCACTATTTACAGCTAATGCGCAACAGGAGGCAGCTATAGCCCATACGCAGGGTCCAGCTGCTTTTATTGCAGCCGCAGGAACAGGCAAAACGTCTATTCTCGTGCAACGTCTTGTACGTCTCATAGCAGATGAGGGCGTTGCCCCCGAAACTATACTCTGCGTCACCTTTACCCGCGCTGCCGCCGACGAAATGGAGAAGCGGGCGCTGAAAGCCTTAAAAGCGCGTGGTAAGGCGGCTAAAGATCTCAAAACCCTGCGCGTTGTGACCTTCCACGGACTTGGCCATCAGATGTTGCGCGAGAAGCTCCAATGGGCTCCGCAGGAATTGAACCAGCGCTTGATCAGCGGCGATCCACGCCAATGGCTCGCGGAGGATATCACCCGCCCCTGGCGTAGCAATCGCACCCGGGGCATGAACTGGGATGTCGATATCGCCGATGTGCTCAGGGCAGTAGATCGTGCTAAAGAAAGTTTGATTACGCCAGAACAATCTGCTGCCTTTTTCAGCGCCGATCTTGCCATCGAAAGCGAGTTGGCCGCGAGATATCAGGAATTCTTTGAGCACTATGAGCAAACAAAACGCAAAGAAAAGCTTTATGACCTATCCGATCTGATTTATGTTCCCCTGCTTTTGCTCGAAAGTAGTCCCAAGTTCCGCAAGACCTGGCAGGGGCGCTATCTCTATCTACAGGTTGATGAGACGCAGGATACCAATCCGTCGCAATACCAGCTTATTCAGTACCTGGCCGCGCCCAAACATAATGTTGTAGTCGTAGGAGACCCGGACCAGGCTATCTATCAATTTCGCGGCGCCAGTCCCGAGGCCTCGATCCTATCGTTTCAGTCTATGTATCCTAAAGGCAAGATCTACCGCATTGAACATAACTACCGCTCAACGCCGCAGATCCTCGATGCCGCCAACCGCTTGATCGCCCAAAACGATATTACTCCAGGCTTTGAAAAAATCCTTCGTCCTACGCAGCCAGATGGCGCCCCCGTTTGCGTCACAGCCTACGAGGATCAAGAAAGCGAGGCCGAAGGTATTGCCAACCGCATTGACCAGCTTATCCGTACCTGGCGCGAACAGACCATCAGCCTCTCCTACCGCGATATTTTTGTTCTCTCCCGCACTAATCATCACCTCTCTCATCTAGAAATCGCCCTGGCGCGTGCGCGCGTTCCTTATCGCACTGTCGGCGGCTCATCTTTCTTCAAACGCAAGACAACACGCGATATCCTTGCTTATCTTGCCCTCGTCGACGGCGTGCGCATCCACCAGGAATATCTGGCAGCGCGCAACGGACCTCAGCCGCTCAAATGGGACAACGTATTCACGCCGGTTCACTGCGGCGAGCAGAATACAGCCTTTCGCGCAGTAGCTAACATTCCTTCTCGCGCCTATTTTGCCCGCACTGGCAAGACCTCTCACCGCTTTACGCCAACCTTTTTCGCTACGCTCTCAGCCTATGCCAGCGGCCGCCCCCTGCTACAATTCTGTGAGGAACAGAGTTACAACATTCCCGCCGAGCATCAGCTTGGCGCTAAAGATTTCGTGGCCTTAATACGCAGCGTCTGGGAGAAATGTAACAATCAGCCTGTAGAAGCAATTAAGCTGATCAGACAATTTGCCTACGATACGCATCTACGCCACTACGATACTAAGCACAAAGAGAGCCAGGAAGAGGACGTGGAAACGCCTTCTGCTCCCGATGAGGGAAAGCTGGAGGGCCGCTATGATGAGCTAGAAGAGCTGCAGCAGATCGCGAAGCAGCATCGTACCATTCGCCACTTTTTACGCGCCATGACTCAGTTGAAAGAGCAGGCCGAGGACAGCAGTAAGAACAAGCGCGATTGTGTAAGCCTGATGACCATCCATAAATCAAAGGGCCTGGAAAGCCCCCTGGTCTTTGTAATGGGCCTGACAGAAGGTATCTTCCCACATCGGCGCTCATTCACGATGGCGGAGGATGGGCCTGTAGAGACGTCGGCTATCGCCGAAGAGCGGCGCCTGGCTTATGTGGCCTTTACACGCGCCCAGAAACAGCTTTTCCTCTCCTCTATTCTGCGCTATCGCGGAGGAGATGCCATCCCTTCTCGCTTTATTCAGGAGGCTGGACTTAAGCCAACTGACGAAGATGGGGTCCTCAATCCCTACCTGATCAAGCGCGATGGCACGCCCCGCAAATTAAGCCCACTTGTCACAACACCTTCATTATTTGATTGATTTTTCAGAGTCCTTATTGTAACAGCAGGTGCACTTCGTAAGCATCTGCTACATGAGCGATAGGGACTTTGCGCCTTATTTATGCCAACTAATGGGCTGTAGCCATTGACTTCTCAAGCAGATTTGTGTATTCTCTTCTACTGAGAGATGTAACTACTGTTTCAAACAAGCTACCGACAGTAGAGCTGCGCATGACACTATACTGCACACAAGTGTATGGGGAGGTAAGGCCTTGGATTACCGTATTTCGCTGGTTGGATTGTTTATCGGCATTCTTGTCGGCCTCACAGGCATGGGAGGAGGATCGCTTCTAGCGCCCATTATGATTCTGTTCTTCAAGATCCCGCCGGTCTGGGCAGTTGGAACCGATATTGCTTACTCGACCATCACCAAGTCGGTTGGCTCCCTTGTACACATCCGACAAAAGAATGTTAATTTCAAGGTTGCCTTCTTGCTGGCCGCGGGCAGTATTCCAGCCACGCTGCTCAGCGTCACACTCGTTCAGAGCTTGCACAAACAATATAGTCATCTAATCGATACCTTCATTCTGCACGCCCTTGGCGTCACGCTTCTCCTGGTAGCTATATTGCTCGTCACCAAGCCAATCATCATGAAATGGCTTGAACGGCGCAACTTCGAAGCCCAGAAGCGTGCGGCCCTTCGCGGCCAGCCACTCGGCGAAAAAACTGGTCGCTGGGAGAAATATTATCGTCCAGCGTTTACTATCCTGGTCGGGGCAGTGGTTGGCTTTCTTGTTGGCTTGACCTCGGTCGGTAGTGGAACATTAATTATTGCCGCTGTGGCTTTTATGTTCCCCAAACTTGGCCCTAAAGAGCTGGTCGGGACTGATATTTTCCAGGCCTTTATGCTCCTGGCCTCAGGCTCCATAGGCTATCTGACTTCGGGTACCGTCAATTGGCCCATGGTCTTCCTGCTCTTGCTTGGCTCAATTCCCGGCGTACTGCTTGGCAGCAAGTTAAGCAAATATATCCCGGACCGCTATATGCGTCCACTGATCGCTACAGTCCTGGCCGTTTCCGGCTTTAAGCTCATCTAAGCTGGATCTGCCCCGCATGGAAAGAATGCTCGATTACTTGCTCTCATCTGGCACACGCTGTAATTCTGGCTCATGGTTAAGTGCCGGGCGCAAAAACGCGCAGAAGGCTTGCGCGGCCCGCGACAACTGCTTATCAACACGGATAATCAGACTAAGTTGAGGACGCATGTCAAGGCCGTCCACGGCAATATGTACAAGATCGCCCTTGGCAAGCTCACGCTGCACCGTCAGCGAGGAAACAATGGCAGCGCCTACGCCACTCATGACCATCTGTTTGATGGCCTCATTATCGGTAAGTGTAAGCAGCGGACGGACTTGCACATTATGTCGAGCCAACCCCTTTTCAATGACCTCGCGAACTCCACTACCTTGCTCACGCAACAGCAATTCCCCCTCGCCTAGATCCGCCGGCTTCACTTCTTGCAGCTGGCTCCAGCGATGGGCAGATCCCACGACTAGTATAAGCTCATCATAAGCAAATACCTCAACCTTCAATCCCGAGGGCAAGGCTGAGGGTGGGCCTTCTACTAAGCCAAAATCTAGATTCCAGTTAAGCGTCTCTTCTACAATTTCGTGCGAGTTCAGGATCGATATATTGAGCGTCACCTGCGGATAACGCGCGCGAAAACGCGCAACAATTGGAGGCAAGAGGTACACGCCAGCTGTAGTGTTAGCGGCAAGCGTTACCTCACCACCCTCTACATCCCGCAATGCGGTCAGGGCATCTTCCATCTCGCGCTCAAGCGCAAAGATCTGCCGAGCATAATTCTGTAATACACGGCCAGCATGCGTCAAAGCGATTCTTCTTCCTTGCCGCTCAACCAGTTCAAGACCTATCTCATGCTCCAGGCTCTGAATAGTCTTTGTTACTGCAGGCTGGCTCAGATTCAGCTCTTCAGAAGCTCGCGTAATATGTTCAAGCTCGGCAACTTTCAAAAATACACGCAAATTTTGCAAATTCATATCTATCTCCATGCTCTAAATAGGAGCCCTGACATTGCTCAATTAGCAGTAAGCAATCGGATAACAAGAATAATATCAAAAAAGACTGCAAATTCACAGAGATAAACCCGTATTAGGCCAGGGCTTATGAGGAAAGGATAGAGAGAACAGTTCCTGGCGAACAGAAAATCGGAAAGCAGCGCACAATTTCAGCCACCCAGGACAATTTCGTATTTAATTTAGCTCGGTTCTCTCATTATATTCAATCAGTATAAACCTCTTAACTTATTTTAAACCAAGAGCTCCTGTCACACCATACCCAGATCTTCTCTATCTCTATCAACGTATAAAGGATCTTCACACTCCTGGCTTTCAAATTATGTCTACGCGATAACCAGGGAGAATGCATAGAATAACTAAATATCATAATATAACCAAAAGTAATCGCAAAAATAACTTGAAAGAATGATATAAATATGTTAGCCTTTCTAGTAAGGCAGAGATATGCCCTGAGATCATTGCTGATATTGTTATTACTTATTTCAATCATATTACGGTACAAAATAAGGAGATGTAGCTTGTGAAGGCTTTTCCAGGCAAATTTGCTAGCGCCGCAACGCTTTTGATCTTGCTGGCACTCACTTTAGCGTCTTGCGGCAGTGAAGCATCCGGCAGCGGCCCAAAATCTGTAACTATACATCTTGGTTATTTCCCTAACATTACGCATGCCGTCGCCCTGGTAGGAGTGGAGCGAGGCACTTTTAAGCAGGCCTTTGGCCCTGATGTGACACTTGATACAAAGACTTTTAATGCCGGACCATCCTTAATTGAAGCTCTCTTTGCAGGAGATATTGATATTGGTTATGTTGGACCCAACCCGGCAATCAACGGCTATGTGAAAAGCAAGGGCAGCGCGCTACGCATCATAGCCGGGGCTTCCAGCGGTGGTGCATCTCTTATCGTCAGGCCGGGAGCGCATATCCAAAGCGCTCGCGATCTCAACGGCAAGAAAATTGCCTCACCCGAGCTAGGAGGTACTCAGGATATTGCTCTGCGCCATTATCTTCAACAGCAAGGCTTGAAAACTGCCGATAAAGGCGGCACAGTGCAAGTTATACCAACCAAAAATCCCGATATCGTGACACTATTCAAGCAAGGGCAACTCGATGGCGCCTGGGTTCCTGAGCCCTGGGCCTCTACCCTCGTTCAACAGGACAATGGACAAGTCTTCCTCGACGAACGCTCCCTCTGGCCCGGCCATCAATTCGTCACTACTAACGTTGTTGTGCGCAAGCAGTTCCTTGACCAACATCCGGATCTGGTAGAGAAGTTTTTACAGGCCCATGTAGATACGGTACAGTACATTAAGAGCAATCTCGATAGCACCAAAACTATCGTTAACAGCGAGATTAAACGCCTCACCGGTAAAGCGCTACAACCATCAATTATCGATTCTTCTTTCAAGAACCTCGATATTACTTATGATCCGCTGGCCCAATCGCTTTACCAATCTGCCGATTCAGCTTTTGCCCTGGGCTTCCTGGGCTCCAGTAAGCCGGATCTCCATGGCATCTATGAGCTCAAGCCGCTTAACGCAGTTCTTTCTTCCAAGAAGTTAGCGCCGATAGCTGAATCATAAGGGAGATAGCAGCCATGCAACAACAAACACTCAGCCATACTGGTTCTGCCATATCTGCAGCGCGCCACAACAAATCGGCGGAGGGAGGTATCCCATTGCAGATCCGAGGCGTGGAAAAAACCTTCTCTCAGCGTGGCCGCCTGGTCGCCGCGCTGAGCACTATAGATCTAGACATAGCGGCAGGAGAATTCGTCTGTATCCTTGGCCCCAGTGGCTGCGGCAAATCAACCCTGCTCAGCATTATTGCCGGCCTGGAGGAAGCCAGCGGCGGTACTGTCCAGGCGGATGGAAAAGTTGTGCAGGGACCCGGTACAGATCGCATTCTTCTCTTTCAGGAGGCTGCCCTCTTTCCCTGGCTGGATGTCCAGGGCAACGTTGAGTTCGGCCTGCGTCAGGTGGGCATAGGAGCTCGCGAGCGCGCCAGGATAGCGCATCAATATATCGAGCTTGTACACCTTAAAGGCTTTGAACACAGTTATGCCCATCAGCTTTCAGGAGGCATGCGCCAGCGGGCAGCAATTGCCAGAGCCCTGGCCATCGATCCTGCCGTCCTGCTTATGGACGAGCCCTTTGGCGCACTTGATGCGCTAACGCGAGATCGCTTGCACACCGAGCTGGAGGCCATCTGGTCAACTACACGCAAAACTGTAGTATTTGTTACGCATAATGTACGCGAGGCTGTGGCCCTGGGTGATCGTGTCCTGGTTTTTTCGCCCCGTCCCGGCCGCATCGTGCATGAGTTCCATATCGATTTCCCCCGCCCACGCTCACTAGAGAACCACCTGCTTGTCGATAAGGCCGCCGAGATCTTGAGCGTACTAAGCGAGGCAATGGAAAGCCAGGAAAAGGAGGGGGATCATGGCGCGCGCGCTTAATCCGGCTGCCGGCCCGACTATCAGCATTCCCTGGGCAAAGGTATTACGCAAAACTATATTCTTCGCTTGCCTGCTGGCGCTGTGGGAAGCCCTGGCCCGCACGGGCATATGGCCGGATTATCTTTTTCCCGGCCCATTGGCAGTTGCCGATAAATTGATCAGCGGCTTTGGTGATAGCTCCTTTTTCATCGCTATACTGGTTAGCTTACGTCGCCTACTTATTGGCTATTGTATCTCGCTAGTCGTCGGCGTTATCTTTGGGCTCCTCATCGGGCGCAATAAGCTAATCGAGGAGACGCTTGGTTCGCTGGTGCTCGGCCTACAGGCGCTTCCTAGCGTCTGCTGGATTCCTCTAGCTATTCTCTGGTTTGGCCTCTCCGAACAGGCTATGACCTTTGTAGTAGTGATGGGAGCGCTGTTTTCAATTATTCTTGGTGTGGTCGCCGGGGTAAAAAATACGCCTCCGGTTTACCTCAAGGCCGCACGCAATATGGGATCGCATGGACTTCCTCTGGCGTTACAGGTTATCCTTCCTGCCGCGCTTCCCACTATTCTTACGGGCTTGAAGCAAGGCTGGACGTTTGCCTGGCGCTCTCTTATGGCGGCTGAATTGATCTACATCACAGTGAGCCTGGGTGGGTTGTTGGATACCGGACGCAACCTTAACGATACCGCACAGGTCATTGCAGTTATGCTTATCATCATCGCCATTGGCGCAGCTATCGATGCGATATTCTTCACTCCCCTGGAGAAACGCGTACGCGAGCGCTGGGGCCTGGCACGCTAACTATCTGAGATTAGGAGAGGCGCAACTTGCGTTGTAGCCTCTCAGGAGTAAGTAGAGATGAAGACGGGCACCTGTATAAAGAGCAAGCGGCCCTATGCATCCTTGGGCAAATTCTAGTGTGGCTGTTATGTCGATTTTGTGTCAGTCTTGCCAGGAGGTGTTAGCTTGGACTATCGGATCACCGCGGTTGGCTTACTCATAGGCGTGCTTATTGGCTTAACAGGTATGGGTGGTGGCTCACTACTCTCACCAATTATGATTCTCATCTTCCGTGTTCCCCCGTCTGGGCAGTAGCCACAGATATTACCTATTCAACCTTTACTAAGGGCGTTGGCAGCCTGCTCCACATGCGCCAGAAACATGTTAACTTCGAGGCGGCTTTGTGGCTAGCCTGTGGCAGCGTCCCGGCCATGCTTCTTAGTGTGTTTGTCGTCCAATACATCCGCAAACAATTTGGCATGACGATCAATAATGTAATTATTCATGCCATTGGCTTTACCTTACTTCTTGTAGCTCTGCTTATTGTAATTAAGCCATATCTTTTGCGCAGTATCGACCGTAGGAACATTGAAAAGCAGAAGCAGGCGGCACTTGATGGTCAAGGGCTCGACACAAGCAAAACCAGCAAATGGGAGAAGAGATATCGCCCTATGCTGACGGCTCTGGTTGGAGCTGTTGTGGGCTTTCTGGTTGGTCTGACTTCGGTGGGCAGCGGTACATTGATTATTGTCTCCATCGCCTTTTTATATCCTCGCCTCACTCCCAAGGAGCTGGTTGGCACTGATATCTTTCAGGCATTTTTGCTCTTGCTGTCAGGCGTGCTTGGTTACGCGGGCACTGGCGATATTAATTGGCCCATGGTAGGAATGTTACTGCTTGGCTCGCTGCCCGGAGTATATCTTGGCAGCATGGCTAGCAAGTATGTTCCCAACCGCTACCTCAGCCCAATTCTTGCAGTTGTCTTAGTAATCTCGGGACTTAAGATGATCTAAGCCTTAAACCAACAGCCGGAGCGTGCTCCGGCTGTTTCCTTTTTTGGGCAGCTGATGAAGGTATCGACAATCTCATCCTCATGCAGTACAATGGGCTTCTCAGCAATCCATTCATCGGTAATATACTATCCCAACTTATTTTGACGTGCACTCTCTCTATTATCTCTAACCCACGCCGATAAGCGTTCTAAGAAAAAGATCCTGGCGAGCCTAAGCGCCTATTTGCCCGGCCAACAGACGGGCTCTGATTGTATTTTATCGCTTTTACGGCGTTTACTTAAACATATCATTATTTATCTTTTTCAATTTTTATATATGCTATCTCAGGAGGAGATTTTACATATGCAACGTTGTCCTCAATGCTCTCTTGATAACAGGGCTGATGATTACTATTGTGCTCGTTGCGGAACGCTACTACAGGATACATCCGACAATACACAGCTCAGCCCTCGAAATGTGGTAATACCTCCGCCACCGCCATCGGCTCACGCCTATCAACCTACGACGCCAGCTTCATTTTCACAAGCCAGCCACAAACCCGACGCACCTTTTTCCCTTCCCCCAACATCCACTGATAAAACACAAAAGCAGCTACGCCCCCGAGCTCATACCTTACTCTGCGTTATTCTCTATGTGCTTGGTATCAGCTTCATAGCCTTTGGCACATTTGGAGCCCTTATTCCGTTTGCCAGTAATGCCTTAGACGCTTCTATTCTTTTTGTTATATTCATTGGTGGTCTTTTTGGTCTCGTCCCAATCCTGAAATATCACAAAACTTCTCGTCTGCGCTGGTGGCAACGCTTGTTATGGATCATAGGTACAATCGTGGTCGGCTTCCTCATACTCGCGCTCGCCCCTTCTCTTATAAAAGTCGTGTCTGCACAGTACATTGCCATAGGAGGCACTATGATCATTGGGGGCCTGCTCATCACGATCTTCGCTTTCAGTTAATACGCAGAGCAC
This sequence comes from Ktedonosporobacter rubrisoli, assembly GCF_004208415.1. Taxonomy (GTDB): domain Bacteria; phylum Chloroflexota; class Ktedonobacteria; order Ktedonobacterales; family Ktedonobacteraceae; genus Ktedonosporobacter; species Ktedonosporobacter rubrisoli. The sequence goes on from NZ_CP035758.1 coordinate 4,625,607, forward strand.
GCTAACAGGGCAGTCTTCTTGCCCTACGGCGATTCTCAGGATCGCCGTAACATCCTCTCTATTGCTTATAGAGAGCTGTGAGGCCGAGATTGCCCTGCTCCGTGCTTTATAACTCAAGACTTCATGCTTTAGCCCAATTTGAGTACAAGCCTCTCTTGCGCCTGCTCATCCAACACGCCTACATGCTCACCATCATCAAAAACTATAGTTCGGGCACGCGTCGCGCTTCTGATATCTAGCCTGGCTGCGCTCAAGGCTGTCAGCAAGGCCGAAGATGCCTCGATATGCAAGCAATCAAGCTCAGCTCCAACGGAAAGGCCTCTATCAGCCTTATAACGCCGAACCTTACGCAGTAGCTCTAGCAACGCATTACCGACTTCTTCGGCCTGCAGATCCACCCACTCAGGATGCTCCGTAGGCCACGCCGAAACATGAATGGAGCGGGCGCCATCCCAGCGGGACAAGAATTGCTGATAGATCTCATCAGTAACATATGGCAGATAAGGGGCCAATAGCTTCAGAGCAGTCAGCAAGGCATGATAAAGCGTCCACTGTGCCGCCGCGCGGGCCGGGCCTGGCTCGCCATATAAGCGCATTTTCGTCAGTTCCAGATAGTTATCGCACAGATCGGACCAGAAGAAATGCTCAACCTCCGCGCGCTGTGCGGCATACTCACCCTTTTCCAGTTGCTGAGTGGCATAAGCAATAACGCGCCCAAGGCGAGAAAGGAGCCAGCGATCAGCAGGCAACAGCGTTGCAGGAATAGCCGAAGCTCCGGCGAAATCCTCAAGGCGGCCCTCAGCAAAACGACTTGCGTTCCACAACTTGTTAACCAGCCGACGCCCGGCCGCAACAGTCTCCATATTCAAAAACGTGTCAGTTCCAACCTTGACCGAGGTAGCCCAATAGCGCAACGCATCGGCCGATTCGCGTTCTAGCAACTCTGCGGGGCTCGGCTCCTTATGCTGTTTCGATTTAGAGATCTTGCTGCGCGAGGCAGATAGGGCATGCCCAGAGATCATGATTTCTTTCCAGGGTATCTCGCCGGTATGATAAAGCGACTTTACAATCGTGTAAAATGCCCACGTACGGATAATATCATGGGCCTGAGGCCGCAAATCGGTAGGAAAGATTTGGGCAAACCAGGCGGGATCATCTATCCAGCGCCCAATCAGGAATGGAGAACAGGAAGAAGTCGCCCAGGTATCCATAACATCAAGCTCTGGCGCAAAATCGGTCGAGCCACAGGAACAAGGGCGAGCTGGTTCCGTCGTACGCGGATCGATGGGCAACTGCTCAAGATCGGCAAGAAGCAGTTCTCCACAGGCCCTACATCTCCAGGCCGGGAACGGGACGCCAAGATAACGTTGCCGTGAAATGCACCAATCCCACTGTAGATTCTCAACCCAATGCTCATAACGACTACGCATATACTCCGGATTCCAACGGATTTTTCGTCCCGCTGCGAGGAAGCGCTCCTTTTGATCAAGGACGCGGATAAACCATTGCCTGGTATGCAAGTACTCGACAGGCGTGCCACAGCGCTCATGAATCCCAACATTATGCTCTATGGTCTCCTGACCCAGCAGCAAGTTCTGACTGGCTAACGCGCTTAGAATTCGCTTGCGCGCCTCAGCAACCTTCAAACCGGCGCAAGGGCCAGCCAGCTCGGTCATGCGCCCATCGCGTCCAATAGCAGCGCGTAAGGGTAGGTGATGAGCACGCCACCAGCGGATATCTGTAGAATCCCCAAAGGTACAGCACATAACCGCACCGCTACCTTTGCCTGGATCGGCCATCTCGTCGGCAAGAATCGGAACCTCTATGCGTTCCTGCTCCGCAAATGCCGCGCTTTCGATGGTGGCCATCGAGCCGATCAAATGGCGGTATCTCTCGTCGGCAGGGTGAACAAAGATTGCAACGCAAGCCGGCAAGAGCTCAGGTCGTGTAGTGGCGATCGGTAGAACATCCCCGTTTGCCAGGCGAAAAGCCAGCGTTGAGAAGAGTGTTGGTAGCAATGCATCATCAACATCGGCCTGAGCAATAGCAGTCCGGCATTCCGGACACCACAACGTTGGGGCGGGTTGAGCATAGACACGCCCGGCGCGGTAGAGCTGAATAAAAGACCACTGGGAAATGCGCTGAGCCTGAGGCGAGATCGTCGAATAGCGATAGCGCCAATCGACACTCAATCCCAGGCGCCTCCATAAGGCCTCAAAATCATCCTCAGTCCGCTCGCTCAAGACTCGACACTGCGCAATAAACGCCTGCGGGTCCATCTCTGTAGCCTTACGGCGCAACGTTTCTTCTGCAAAACGTTCGGTTGGCAGACCATTGTCATCAAAGCCCATGGGATAAAAAACCTGCTTGCCGCGCATACGTTGAAAGCGCGCGATAACATCAGTCTGAGTATAAGAGAAGCAATGGCCGATATGCAAAGCGCCAGAAACAGTAGGAGGAGGCGTATCGATGACAAAAGTCGGCCCGTGAGGCTCAAAGGCATACAGACCGGCTTCACGCCAAAAACTGGCAAGACGAGGCTCGGCCTCGCGAAAATTGTAACGGTCGGGCAGCATATGATGGTACTCCTTCTTTGAAGATAGCATGAAAAAACGCTGCCACCTCACAAGGACGAGGGCAGCGCAACTCGTGGTACCACCTTGGTTTAATAGTCGACTCGCCCAACCCAAACGGAGCCAACTATCCTCTACATGACAGCGCTAACGGGCCTTCCCGGAACGCCCTAATGCTATCAGACAGATAGTTTCAAGCGTTCGACTCATGAGCCACGTTCAAGGGGCAACTCTGGGGGAGGCTCGCACCCGATGGCCTCCGTTCTCTGACAGAGCGCGTTACCTTTACTCCGCTCATTCAAAGTCTTTTTAGGTATTCCGAACAACAGTAGCAATATCTACAGTATACAAAGTATATTTATTTCAAGATAGATTGTCAAGCCGAGACTTTTTATAGAGTTTACTCTTCTTCAGACCACCCCACCTCAGAGGTAGTACGCAAACAGCTGAAACTTTTCTTCAGAGCAGGACGTAACAGCGAGTAGACAGCATAATTACTACATAAGGGAGAGTTATATGCCTCAGTGGGGTCCAAAAGACGTAAGAAAGCATATGCACGTCTATTCAGCAGATAATCAAGATATCGGGCATGTTGCCGAAGTCTATGAAGACTCTTTTATGCTTCATAAAGGACTTCTCTTCTCTAAAGACCGCTATTTACCCTACAGCGCAATTACCAACCTCAGGGAAGATCGTTTGCAACTTAGCATGAGTGCAGATGAGGTAAAGGAGAAGATGTGGGAGAAGAGGCCTGACTATGAGCATCATCTTGGGGACCCGCTCCAACTTTTCTATGATCGCGAGCATGGAGTACACGATCCATTTGACGAAACCAGGCCAGGGGATTGACAGAGCCACATAAAAGCCTGCTCGCTCAAGGCTAGTCCGAGTTGCAAAAGTCAGACAAGATCTGTAGTCAGCATAATTTAAATCTTCTGACTCAAGCATATACACAGAGACATAAATAAATACAATATTAGTAACATTCAACTAAGTTATGCAAACTTTTTTATTAGGTATGGGTAGCGCGTCGTTCAAGAGTGCAATAATAATCTGGAGCCCAGACACGAAAACTCCAATATAAGGTTAGAACCTGACCTTATCTAGGGTAATTACCCGATGTGATGGCCACGTCCATTCATTTAAAATAGAGGCAAAGATACACAGAGAAGAATGGACACGTACATATCGGCACAAACGTGCTAATCCGCCTGTGAGTGCTGACCACGAGGCCATACGGAGTCCGACGCTGATTTTGTCGGTAAGTTTCCTGAAGGGAGCGTGGAATCATGGCTATTTTTAATCCTGTCAGTGACGAGCGCAGGACCATGTTGACCACAAATGCTAAAACAACGGATAGGTTCTCGACTGGCGCTGTATCTGATGTCGACCCGGATTTAAATCGTCACTCACGTGCTAAAGGCAAATCATCATCCTCAACTCAAACTATGCTCGATTTAGATCCAATGCAGGTAGACGAGTCGGCATCGCTTATAAGCGAACTCGATGAAGAGGAAGACGACGGCGACATAGAAGAGTTAGAAGGAGAGGCACCTACCCGTACACGGCGGGCTGGCGTTGCTAATACAAAAGCTGCAGGTACTGAAGATGCTTTTCAGAGCTACTTGCGCGATATCCGCAGTCTCGGTCTTCTAACCCACGCTGAAGAAATTGATCTGGCCCAACGAGCTGCCGCCGGCGAGGAGTGGGCGCGCCGCAAGTTAATCGAATCAAATTTGCGCCTGGTAATTGCTATTGCACGCCGCTACACCAGCACAGGGGTACCGCTTATCGATCTCATTCAAGAAGGTAACCTGGGCCTGATGAGGGCTGCGGAAAAGTTCGATTATCAACGCGGTTGCCATTTTGGCACTTATGCCACCTGGTGGATACGCCAGGCTGTCAGCCGGGCTGCCGGCGAACAGTCTCGCTTGATCCATTTACCAGAGCACGTGGCCACGCGCCTGCGCAAAGTGCGCCGTATAGCCGCCCAACTCTCACAAGAAAATGGACTCGATCCATTGCCCGAACAAATAGCAGAAGCTTGCAACATAGATGTAAACGAAGTCATTGATCTTTTGGGCGTCATCGAACAGCCGGTTTCCCTCGATGCCCCTGTCGATGACGAAGCGCGCTATTCTCTGGCTGATACTCTTGAGGATAGCACAACACCTGCTCCTTCCGAAACAGCCTCTCAGCACTTGCTGGGCGAAGAGCTACACCGGGCTTTAGCATTACTTACCCCACGAGAGCGTGCGGTGGTGACCTTACGCTACGGGATAGGCGACGGACGCAGCCGAACGCTGCTGGAAGTTGGCAAGGAATTGGGCATTTCACGCGAGCGCGTTCGCCAGCTAGAGGTTGTAGCGCTTATGAAATTGCGCGGCCTCAGCAATAGCGTTGCGCTACGCGAGTGCGTCTAAGCATTTATCCAGGACTTATCAGGGCATCTCGTTCGATGCCCTTTCTTATTTTTCACGCATACCACCTGTGAGTATTGCTTTCATGTGCTGGCTTTACAGATAATAGCATTCCCAGTACTACGCTCCTCGACGCTCTTTCCAGCAGTATGCTATACTAGTCAGCGGCTATTCCAGCTACCTTTTTCTCTAGCTTAACAAAAGAAATGCCCTATATATTCACTATTACCGGGGAATAATTATCATGAATACGAGGACTGATATCTCAACACGCTCTGCTAAAACTTCTCAGCGAAAAGCGCCTACCCATCAATTAGCTTCTTCTCAGCGCCTGGTAATCCTCGACGCCGCTATCATTATAGGTCTGTTACTGGCCGCCCTTATCCCACGTATTATTCTTGCTCTCCAACTCGATATGGTCACCGACGAAGTTGTCTACATTCTAGGAGGCAAAATCTATTTACCGCTCGTCGCCCATATGAACATTGGAGCAAGTGGCTGGAGTTATAATTATGAGCATCCGCCATTTGTCAAACTCCTGATCGGACTTGTCCTCGCCCTCAACTCTTCCCTCGGCCACCCTCTGGGAGAACTCCTTGCCGGGCGCATCCCCAGCATTATTTTTGGGACATTGCTCGTCCTTGCCGTCTATTGGCTTGGCCGTTCTCCCTTTGGTCGCATTATCGCTTTGGGGGCAGCCCTCTGCCTGGCTTTCAGTCCCTGGCTAGCCTATTTTAGCGCGCTTGCCTATCTCGACATGACGATGACGGCCCTTATCACGATAGCTTTTCTCCTGGTCTGGCACGCCATAAAGCGACCATGGCTCTATTTACTTGTTGCTCTGTTAGTTGGTCTGGGGGCTGCCAGCAAGTACACTGCCGTTCTGATCATACCTGGCATGGCCTTATTTACTATTTACTATTTCCTGGGAATCTGGCCACGCCTACCACGCGAGCAGAGAGCCCCTATTCCCTGGCTCTGGTGGTTAGGAGCCATTGTACTGGCGCCACTTATTTTTCTGGCCGTCGATCCTGCTATCTGGCCCGGACCAGTCAAGCTGTTAATCCACAGCTTCGAGTTCGAATGGAAGCATTCCTACAATGGCCACCTCACGTTTATCGCCGGGCAATACAATATGCATGTACCGCACTGGTCTATTCTCTATATTCTTGCCGCCAAGATCAGCGCTTTTGTAACTATTCCAGCGGCGCTCTTTGTCATCTTTGCGCTGATCCAGCAGGTACGCTTTCAGCTGCATCCTTCCGCCGCAAACGCGGCAGAAGCTGCCAGCACTTCATTTCTATTGATCTGGCTCCTGGCCACCCTGGGATTGTTTAGCCTACTCAACATAGTTGTGGGTACACACTATCACTTACCCCTGGCAGCTCCCGTCGCGCTAGCCGGAGCCTCGGGGCTGGCCACGATCTTACGCTATCGGCGTGGGACTGGTTTTCTATTTCGGCAGCCCCGGCAAACTGAAGATGAAGAGGCGCCGGCATCTCTACCGGCCCGCAGACCGGCGCTCAATCTATGGGGAACAGCCGCCGCTCTTCTGCTCATCGCCGCCGTGGCTATTCCGCATCTTGTAGGTTTAACCACCGTGTACGCTGCTGAGGGCTATACAAGTGAGCTCTTCCACGGAGAAAACACTGTCTTACAGGTAGCCTATCCTGGCTATCGCGAAGCCCTAAAATGGCTGGCCGCGCATACGAATAAACCGCTTCGCGTTGGACTTGTGGCTGTTCCCGGCACATTAAATGGCGGAAGCGACGGCATATCATGGTATGGCTTTAACCAGGATCTTACAGGGAGGTTTAAGTTGACAGAGGCTCACCCTACCGATTACAATTTTCCGTACGATTATCTTATCTGGCCAATGCATCTAGTGCAAAGAGGCTATGCCATCCCCGAGCCATGGCGGTCTCACATCGTCTATACAGTCACAGGTGGGAATACAACTTACTGCTATATCCTGGCACGCGTTCCTGCTACCCAGATACCATAACAATAGCTAATTGGGGTTGGAAAATCCTGCCTCCTGAAAGGATATTTGGTGAGTACTGAATACGCTGGGGATTCTGTGCCCCTCTCAGCGTCCAAGAAGCAAAAGACACCTACAAAGAATTATAGTACAGTAACAGACCAGCCATTACAGAGGCGGCGTTGGGGCTGGTGGGATGCCGTCTACCTGCTCCTCCTTGTGGCATTAGTCATTGCCATGGTCTGGCGCTATACTCCCCAGGTCACCAGCGAGGTAGCTGGAGAGTGGTGGGACCCGCTCCTTAACATATGGACGCTGGCCTGGAATACTACAACCTTACTTCATAATCCGGCGCATCTATGGCAGGCCCAGCTTCTCTATCCCAATCCGCTTACCCTATCTTACTCTGAGAATCTGCTAGGGGAGACGATCTTTTTTGCCCCTATCTTCCTACTCACCCATAATCCAGTTCTATCTTATAACCTGGTATTCTATTTCACTTTCATACTATGTGGCACTAACATGTATATTCTGGCCCGCCACTATACAGGCAGCCCACTTGCTGCTTTTGTGGCAGGCTTGATCTTTGCCTTCTCTCCCTACCGGATCGGCCAGATAGACCATATCCACATCGTTGCCGGGGAATGGATGCCTCTAGCCTTGCTCTACTTTGCGCGCGCACTTAGCCACAATCGTTGGCGCTACTGGAGCTTGTTTGCACTTTGTTATCTATTACAGCTACTCAGCAGCATTTACTATGGTATCTTTTTAACGTATACCCTCCTTGCCTATCTACTCATTCGCTATACCTGGCCATTTATTGGACAATGGCGCCAACAAGGAAAAGCTTATCTTAGCGCACTCTTACGCGCCGCGCTCAAGCCCCTTGTCGTCTGTAGCGTTATGCTTATCTTACTGGCAGTCCTGCTCGCTCCGTATCTATTATCGCTCAGCAGTGGCCTATCGCGCTCCCTAGAGCAAGCCGCTACATTCTCAGCGTATATCCGCGACTTTACCTTTACGGCTCCTTTTAACTGGCTCTATGGCTTAAAAACATATAATGGTGTTACCTTGCCCTATGACAGCGAGCACTATCTCTTTCCCGGCTGGGCTGCACTGCTTCTTACCCTATGCGGGGCCTTCCTTGTACTCCGTAAACGCCTGCCAGCTATGCGGGCATATGTATGGGTAGGTTTAATTATCCTGCTCTTCTCCCTTGGCCCCTTTTTGCAGTTCTCTACACCCAGTGGAGCTCCCTATGATCCTCAGCCGCATATGGCGGCCACTATCGCCGCGCCTGGCTGGCCTATGCCCTGGACGCTGGCCTATTACATCTTGCCAGGCTTTAAAGGGTTACGTGTCCCAGCGCGCCTGATGGGAGTCCTATTGATCATTATGGCGCTGCTGGCAGCCTATGTTATTGCCTATCTAGAGAGCTTCCTATCCAGAAAAATATCTAGCCAGGCCGATGAAGCAAATAAGCAAGTTGAGCTGACAAAGAAAACCGGTCCCTCCTATCAGCTTTGGAAAAAGCTAGCTATCTATAGCTTATTGTGCTGTATTCCACTAGCAATCATCCTGGAAGGAAGCCCGGCCTATTTACCAGTTACGCACGTTCCCAGCGGGGATCAGATACCCGCCGTCTATCAATGGCTTGCTACACACGCCGATGAGCAGCCTCTCGTAGAGCTACCTATGGCTTACCAGGATGAGGGTTTTACCTCAAAGGACGAAGCCTGGTACGATTACTACGCAATTTACCACTCTCACCCTATTATGAATGGTTGGAGTGGCTATCGGCCTCCTTTAACCGTTCATATAGCAGGACAACTAATTGATTTTCCATCGTCAACTAGCTTGAATATATTACGAAAGTATCAGGTTCACTATGTTATATTGCATCTTCAACTATACCAACCTCATGAGGCCAAAGCCTTACTCACACGGGTGCAGGCGAGTAAGGACTTACAGCTCATGGCAACTTTCGGCAAAGACTCGATCTGGAAGGTGAGATAGACGATGAAACGTCCCCCAATTCGTGAAATTGTATGGTTGTTCATCCTTACACGCCTTCTTTTAATGCTGGTCACATACTTTAGCTATGTCTTACTAACTGCACCTAAATATTCTAGTACTACTGTCGATTCGCTAGCGCTCTTCACATCCTGGAACCACTGGGATGCTGAAAACTATGTGCGCATCGCTCAGTTTGGCTATCGAGACAAACTGGATCTAGCTTTTTTTCCTCTTTTTCCTCTTCTCATGTCAGCTATAGGGCATATTCTGGGCAGTTGGAGCTACCTTCTGGTAGGAACGCTGATCAGCAATCTGGCTTTGCTGGGAGCTATGTTCGTGATCTACCAGCTCGCTGCCGATAGCGGCGGCGATAAAGTCGCCAGCCGAACTTTGTTATATCTCTGCATCTTTCCTACTGCCTTCTTTTTCTTTGCTGCTTATAATGAGTCGCTTTTCCTCTTTTTTGTTGTAAGCTTTTTCCTGGCGTTGCGTCGACAACGCTGGTGGTTAGCTGGTGTTCTCGGTTTCCTGGCAGCCTTAACGCGTAACGCCGGTGCTTTGCTGGCTGCTCCATATCTCTATGAGCTCTGGCTGGCCCGCGAAAGCATTCTATCGACGCGGCGCAAGACCATTCTCGGCCTGCTACCTATTGCGCTTATACCGCTGGGTACGCTTTTGTATTGCCTCTATTGCTGGCAGTACAGCGGCGATCCTCTGGCTTTCTCGACTGTGCAGTCGCACTGGGCTCGTCACATCTCGCTACCCTGGATAGGAATCTGGCAGGCGCTCTTTGAGCTATTCTGGAATCAGCCCTTTGGCTCATTTAACCAGGCTCACATTCTTCTCGACCTCGGCGCTACTGTGAGCTTTATAGTCCTGCTCATCGCTGGACGTCATAGTTTACGCATGAGCTATACCATCTGGACGGCCTTAATGCTCCTCCTTGTGCTTCTGGCGCCAAGCACCGGGCAACACGACTCGCTGATATCCAATCAACGCTTCGTCCTGGAGCTATTTCCCTGTTTTATCACGCTAGCTCGCTTTGGCATAAAGCATCCACGCTTCCATCAAGCGCTCAAGCTCATTTTCCCGGCTTTACTAGCTACACTCAGCGCGCTGTTCGTCATGAACCGCTGGATGGTTTAAATTACGATGAAGAGTGTCAGTCCGCTCAGGGCTCAGCTTCATGTTCTACGGCCTGGAGCAGAGCATACAGCACAGCGCCCGCCAATTATGGGCGTTGTGCTATGCACAGCAATTTTTGTCTTCTGTGTACTGCTCAGTATCGCGCCGCTTAATCGTCTCGCAGGTTCTCAGCTTTTCCTTGGGCTTCCCATAACGCCAGTCCTCACAGTTATAGGAACCTGGCTTCCTGTAGATCTTGGCCTGACGACCGACGCTCATGCGTCACAGATGTCTACCCATACCATTCTGTTCTTGACGCTTGTAGCAGGCGAGTTTCTCAGCTATGCTCTGTGCCTATGGTTCATCAGTCGACAGGGACCAGACGCTAACTTTAAGCGCAGCCTGATTGTTGTACTGGCTGGCGTAATTATTGGGGGCTTAGCTCTGGTTCTCACACCAGCCCTGCTCTCGCGCGATGCCTTTGTCTATGCAGGCTACGGACGTATTGCTGCGCTCTACCATACCAGTCCATATTTTGTCACCCTTTCAGCCTATCCTCACGATCCCTTTATCCTTCTCGATGACTGGAAAGATGCCCCTGCGGCTTACGGTCCACTCTGGTTATTCATCAGCGCCTTGGGCGCACTAGTGGCCGGCGACCATCCTTTAACCTATCTCTATTTATATCGCGGACTTGGCCTCATAGGACATCTACTCAATGTGCTGCTCATCAGAGCTATTTTGCGCACACAAGGCTGTTCCCAACGCACAACCACGTTCGCTACAATTGTCTATGCCTTGAACCCGCTAGCGCTACAAGAAAGCTGCCTGGGCGGGCATAACGATATCTGCATGGTCACGCTTCTACTGCTGGGAATATTCTCCTGGGTTAGAGCAGAAAATCGCGGTAGGCAATCCTGGCACGCTTCCCTTCCCGCGCTCATCTTTTTCACCCTTGCCGCCCTTATCAAGTTTACAGGAGCTGTGCTGGTTGGCTTATTCATAGTATTATTAGTACGCAAGAGCTTCTGCGCTGGGGCCAAATTCGATCGAGGTTCGGCCTGGAAGGCAGCCTGTATCACACTCATCCGCTCAGCTTTGATCTGCAGCGCTCTGGCTTTGAGCCTGTACATTCCATTCTGGATGGGCCATACAATTCAGGAAATCATTCATAGCTTTCTTTCTCCACCATCGGCCAATGCAGCTTATGGCTCTATCCTTGCCGCCATTCGCGATGGAATGAGCCAGAGCAGCCGCAATGCCTCTCCCCTTATGCGCTTTTTCAGCCTTCACAGCACGTGGAGCGCGCTCAATATCATCGTATTGGCAGCAATCTTGCTGTTAGATATCATCTGGCTCTGGCGCCAACCTACGACGCGAACATTTATACTCGCGGCCCTTGCTGTGCTCACTGCGCTGCTTATCATCACGCCCTGGTTTTTCCCCTGGTATGTTACCTGGCTGATTGGCCTTGCTGCGGTCAGCATCCCTTATGCATATAAGTGCAGCGGACGAGCCTTAGTAAGCGCAGCACTGGCCTTTTCTGCTTCGGCCTTTGCTATTTATCTCTACTTCCACAACCTTCCCCCTATTGGGGGTTGGAGCGGGCTTGCCTGCCTGACCACGATTGGACCGCCAATTCTTGCCTATTTTTTCTGCCCCATAAGCGAGCGTCTATTTCCAGCGCTCGCTAGAGTTATCGCCGGCTTATTGCGCCCATAGTACAGGAGCAAGCAAAGAACAACGCCGAGCAAGAGGAAATTACGCACGGCAGTCGTCGGGAAGAACCAGGCAATGTAAGGTACCTTGAGTAGATTATCGGTCATGTAATAAATATAGGGATAGATAAATGTTGTCAGCAGGCTAAGCACCGTCCAGGAGATCAGCCATCTGAGATCGCTCTCACCTACATAAGCGACCAAAGGGGCCACCCAGATAAGATATTGCGGACTAAAGACCTTTCCGGTCAGCATGACTACTAACAGCGTTAGCAAGCAGGACTGAACGAGATTTATCTTGCCCCGCCATTGCAGCCAGAAAGTATAGAGCAGGCCCGCTATATTCAACACAGAGCCAAATAGCCCGATAAGCGTAGAGTAAGTACTCAAAACATTAAGTGAGCCAAAAGTATAGGCAAACTCCAAAGGATGATGTTTCACAGCACTTATCAGCCAGAGCAACGAAGCCAATAAAGACTCTACCTGAATCGGTCGGTTCCCAAAGTAGCTCAAAGGGCCCAGGGTTCCTTCAACGCTCAGTAACAGGGAAATGCCCATCACAAGAATGCACAGGCCAACAAATAGAGCCAGTGGGCGCCAGCGCTGCCACCCATACCACTTGCCTGACATTTCCATCTGTTGAGCCAGCAAGAAAGGCAGGAGCAAGACCAATGGGTAAAATTTGGTAAGTGTAGCCAGGGCGAGTAGCACAAAAGCCCAGTTCCAGCGTTTGCGTATGGCAAACAATAGAGCGCCCAACGTCAAGAGCGAAGGAACAAGATCAAAGCGCCCCAACCCTGTTGACCAGGCACCAGCAACCAGATAAATGGCAAAGGCGATAGCAGCACGCCTTGAGCGAAAGCGCAAGAGTAAAATGTAGATGCTTATGGCAAGAAGGGCCATCCAGGCCGCAAAGGCAATTTGATACCATCCTGCCGGGGCTAGCGCACCTAAAGAGAAGGGAATGAGCACAAGCAAAGGATATTCATGAGGTAAGGCGTGAAGGGCTTGCTCGGGCGCTTGGGACACAACGAAGCTTACGATAAATTCTGGTAGGTCTGCATGCTGTAAACGCTGAGCTACAGCCTGATTCGTCAAAATGGCGCTGCTGGGATGCAGAATAAAATTACATTGCCCGGAAGGGAGTTCTTTAAGCGCCTCGTTCCCTTGCCAGAAAGCCACAACGTAGCACTCGTACTTTGCCGCATCGCTAGAGTTAGTGACGAACTGCCACGAAGCCCCATAAAACAACAGCGCACACATTGCCAGGAGGACGAGGACATCAAGTCCATATTTCGCAAATTGCCTCCCCGCACCTGGCTGGCGCGGGGCTTGATCAGTTATTTCTTGCGTTTCAACATCCATACTATTTTTCGTTTACCGCCCAGTACAATTTATTCTCTCTCAAAAGATGCTTATCTATTTTTTGCATGAAGAATGCCAGATAAGACCGAGTTACATCGTCCCTGCTCTATCCGCTGCAACCAGTTTGCGGAGATAACCCGGCTATGCCCTACAAGCAATAGAGGTCACTGTAAGCATTATCCAATTGACTCACCGACCATTGTGTAGTATAGGGATACTCAAGAGGAACTGTCAATGCCAGAGAAACCGGTTAGGCCTTTGCAGCTATCCCTCGATTACAACATATGCTACAATGCATAACAATCAAAAGGTCGATCAACAAACCGCAGGGTACTTCGCAAAGGCAACAGCTTGCTGTTCCATCATCTCCGGCTTGACGCGTACATAGCCCTGTAAAAATGAGGGATAGTTATGCATACATTGGAAGAAGGTCAGAGATTTGAGCGCTATCGCATACTCCACTATCTCGGCGAAGGGATATCAGGCGAAAGTTATGAAGTTGAAGATATTGCGCTACAACGTAAGGCGACCCTTAAGCTCATCCATCCCTGGTCAACGTTAACCGACGCGGCCCGGCGCCAATTCTTCCGCCAAATGCAGGTCATTAGTCTACTCACGCATACCTATCTGACAACCATGCTCGATTATGGAGAGGTTGATGGGCAGCTCTATATAGTCCGCCAATATACTGGCTACGGCTCATTACTTGGCCCGGCTGGCCGAGCGTGGTTCAATCCACCTCTTGGAGAGGCCGAGGCTATACGCTATACCTACCAGCTAGCTCAGGCTCTCCATAAAATCCATAAATATAGATATGTACATGGCGCTCTCTCGTTATCCAACATCCTGGTAGTAAGCGCTCCCCCAGCGGAGAAAGCCAGGGCCACGGCGAGTCCATTCCTGCTGACAGACGTAGGCCTTGGCCATTTTGTACGACGCTATGGACATCCGCGCATAACACACTTACCGGCTACAGCAGCGCCAGAGCAGATGGAGCTGCGCCTTCTACCAGCCAGCGATCAATATGCGTTAGCAGCACTGCTCTATTTCTGGCTGACCGGACGGCATCTCTTTCAAGGCACATCCGAAGAAATCACGCAGGCCAAGCTCTCAGGCTCGTTTATAGCCCCAACAGAGCTCAATTCCAGCATCACGCCTGCACAAGAGGCTATTCTCAGGCGAGCATTAAGTATTGCCCCGAGGAACGCTATCCCTCCATCCTCACATTTACCGAGGAACTGGCAATGACGCTCACTAGCCGCCCCCCAACGCAAGCAAAGCCTGTTGCTGTCCCGCAGCCTCTTCCCACTACACCTGAGGCAACGCCCACAACAGCTACCTCTCCGCTCCCGAATTTACCAATAACCGAAGAGTTACCGACCACAATAGAGAGCCCTGCCGTCGAGGAAGCCACAGCAGTAGTAGAAGAGGCAATGACAATAGCGGAAAATCCGGCCGTCGAAGTGGCCCCAACAAATGCCGAGGACCCTACAGTTGAAGAGGTGCCGACAATCGCAGAAAGCCTTATCGCCGAAGGGGCTACAGCCGTTACGGATGGCCTTGCCGTCGAAGAGACTCCTACAACTGCCGTGAGCCCGGCTGCCGAAGAAGCTGCAACAGTAGCGGAAAGCCTCGGAGTCGAAGAGACTCCTACAACCGTAGAGAGTTCCGCCACCGAAGAGGCTCTAGCCGCAACGTCATCCCCTTCCGGGATTGAAGCAGGAGCAGCTACCCAGCCTTCCAAGCGAACTTTTTCTGATTTTATTCCTTTATCCTTGCCTGAGCTCAGTGTGCTTGAGCAAGCAGAGACCACAAACCGTCAGCCCCAAAACCAGCAGGAGAACACGCCTAAGTCGTCAAGCCAGGCCGAAGCAGAAGCTATTTTTGCGCTGGAGGAGAGCCAGGAACTGCCTCCCTTCGTTGCCTCCTTAACAAGTACTGAGCCCCCCAAGGAACTCATATATTTAGATAGGCAGGCAGGAACGCCCGAGACTCCATCCCAGCCAACAAAGAACCAGACGCACCCGGCTCAGGCTTACATGTATATCCAGGCCCCAGGGACAAAAGAGCCGCATCGGGTTCTTTTAGACCAGGACGAGGTAACGATAGGACGCGCCGGAGCCAGCGATATTTTGCTCGATCAGGATACCCTCACCTCACGCCACCACGCTCGCCTGAAACGCATAGATGATAAGTATGTCATTGTAGACCAGCGTAGCTTGCACGGAACGCTTCTCAATGGTGAGCAGTTGACTAGCGAAAAAGAGTATCCACTCAACGAGGGAGACCGCATTGCCATCGGTGACTACGTGCTCATCTTTCATGACAGAACATAGCAAGAACAAGCCTATCTCGGCTCTTCCATAGCCATATATGTAGGGTGAGATAGACTTGTTCCTCTTTTTGGCGCTGCTAGTGGGTATCTACCAGGGCGCGGGTCAGCGTGACAATCGTCACAAACGTACGGTAGAGATCAAGCAGGTTTTCCCCAACAACTTTCACGCTACGCGGACCAAGCCTTTCCACGCCACGAACCCAGAGCGCCATGTCAGCCATATCAGCGACTAGAAAGGTGATCTCTATGGTCACTGGCAGCTTAAACTGAGGAGCCTGCATCTTCTTGATATTCTGTACAGCCTGTTTCGCTCCAGCTTGTAACAGCTCACAGGCGACTGTAGGATGCATATTAGCCGCAGCAAAGCGCCCGATAGAATGTTTCACAACCACTTTCTCGGCCTCGGGTGCAATGAAGCGGGCCTCTTGAACCGTAGCTTCATCACCGCTTACAAAAATAATCGGTACATTGTAATGGGCAGCCACCAGCGCATTTAAGCCCGATTCGCCCACAATCTCGCCATTTATACGCACTTCCCAGATAGCGCCAGGATTATATGTGTGCGAAAGCACAGCATGCTCAGCTCCTATAGAGCCATGATAGCTTACAAAACACACACCATCAAAGCTAGCATCCAGTCCTTGCATCATATATAACGGCTTATGTCTGCCCGTAATGAGCATCGCGCGTCCTGTTAGATCCTGCGGATGAAGATTGCGCATATAGTGATGGGCATCGTTCACCACAAACTCGTTTGCCCCCGCCTCAATAGAGCCGGTAATTACCGCGTTCACCTCATTGGTCAGCAAGATTCGCCCCTGCTCATACTCAGCTTTACCCTCAATAATCTGCTCCCAGGCCACAATACCGCTGGTACCTTCGAAATCAGTTGAAAGAAATAGCTTCATTTAGCCTTGCTCCTTACTAGCCAGGCAGCCGACCTATCATGACTGAAATACATCTGCTGGCACTTCCTTTCCAATGATGCGTGCAAGGAAGGGCAGCTGGAAGATAGGCCAGCAAACCGTCAGATCGTACACTCGATTATCAAGACGGGCTATCATTGAAAAAGGCCCAACCTGGCCCACCGGCGGCGCGACAAATATCGACACTGGCCTGATAACCTGTACGAGCTTGATACTGCTGGGCCACAGCCTGGCTCAAAGTCTCAATCGCACTATTGCGAACCAGATTAATTGTACATCCCCCGAAACCACCACCCATCATACGGGCCCCCAACACACCTGGCACCTGCTGAGCGATCTCCACTAACACATCCAACTCAGTACAGCTTACCTCATACTCATCGCGCAGGCCAGCATGTCCCTGCCAGAGAAGCGGACCCACCGCTTCAACATTCCCTTGCTCTAGCAGCTCCGCTACCCGCAAAACGCGCTTGTTCTCAGCAATAATGTAGCCCGCCCGCTGTTGTAAAATAGCTGGTAAATAGGACTTGTAATGCTCAAACTGAGCCTGTGAAATATCGCGCAATGACTTGATCTCGCTAGCCTCTTTATGCGCCGGCTCATTTTGCACAATTAGCTCTCGTAGCAGCCGTGTCGCCTCTTCACACTGGCTTCGGCGCTCATTATAGGCCGAGGCCGCCAGTTCGCGTCTGACACTTGTGTCAATCACCATCAATGATAGCTCAGGGCGATCAAAGGGTAAATAGCGGTACCCTAGAGAGCGGCAATCAAGCAAGATAGCTTTTCCAGGTTTACCCAGACAGGAGGCCGCCTGGTCAAGAATCCCGGACCTTAACCCGGAGGCTCTATGTTCAGCCTGCTGGCAGAGTGCTGCAATTTGCAGAGGCGTAAAAGCTGCGCCATCAGCGCCTATAGTAAAATTTCCAGCCGAAAAGAGAGAACAGGCATAGGCTGTGGCTACTTCCAGGGCTGCGGATGAGCTCATTCCGCCACCTAGCGGAACATCACCACCAACCACGGCATCAAAGCCTTTGATGCTTACACGCGCCTGAATTAGCTCGGTTACCACCCCAAGAATATAGCGGGCCCAGCCGGGAAGCATAGCACGTTGTTGCTCAAACGACTCAGGCAAATCAGCAAGAGAAAACTGAGCATACTCGTTAAAATGTACCGACCAGAGCCGCACCACCCCATCGTTACGCACCCGACCGGCAAATGCAGCCACACGATCCACAGCTAAAGGAAGCACAAAGCCCTCATTATAATCTGTATGTTCTCCAATCAGATTAACACGTCCGGGCGCCCAGGCTCCGCCCAGCGCACCTTCATAAGCCACTGCATCATGAAAAACTACAGAAAATTTCTCGGCTGCATCCTGTACTGGTTGGGGGAATCTCGTCATCTTTACTCTTCCTCATTTCTGGCTATCGCCTGGCGTAACTCTTGCGCCTTCTGAGCTGGCAGCGAATCGTTAGTCCACATGCCCCAAACCGATTCCGATGATGCTGCATACTTGAGCTTACCTGGCGCGCGTCCGATAGCCAGAATCTCGACATGCAAATGAAAGCGCTCGTCAGCCAGTTGATGCAATCCAAGCAGATAAGGCATAGGAGCCATCGCACCATCAAATAGCGCGTTATAGCCACGAATCACCCGCAATAATAGCTCAGCCAGATCACGTAGCTCGGCATCGCGTGCCTGTGCAAGATTGGCTATATGGCGACGAGTATAGAGATGCGTCTCATAGGGATAACGCACATAGGGAGGCAAAAATACTTGCCACGTTGCATTGGCAGCTACCTGATACTCGCTCTCGTCAAGCTCATGGCGTACAGTACAAAAAGGGCAACCCTGCCCGGCTTTATCGCTCTCCACCACAGTTTCCAGCTCGCGCTCAAGCGTAGGCGGTAGCACAGATAAGCCAAATGCCTGACCATGAGGATGATGCTGCGTTTGTCCTATCGCATCCCCGCTATTCTCAAAAATCATCACGGCAGGATAGCGCTGGATCAGATCGCTATAAAGATCGCGCCATAATCTCGTCACAGCATAAATCTCGTCCACTGTAAGCTGAGTGAACGTACGGTTATGATCGCGATTATAAATGACAACATAAGCCTCGCCCACCGGAGGAAGCAAAGGGGGAAAATCATTTGGATGAAGCCAGACTTGCGTATCCGGACCCACCCGTCCTTGCGTGATATCTGCGCAAAAAGGGCATTCGGTCGTCCCCTCCCGGCGGCTCATACGATGAGGGGCGTTGACCAGGTATTGCCGCAAAATAGGATTCCAGACTAAAGGAGTTGTATGCTGTTCCATTGTATTTCCTACTTTAGAGATGATGATGGGGCGCCTGATTCCCCAGCAGGACGCAGCGGCCCTCGCGCGCTAATGAGGCCAACAATTCACCCTTATCAATCCCCTCACTCGCTTCACTTTCGCTAAATAGCCACTCGTTCCAGGTAGACCTATCTGTAAAGAGCGCCCAGGCCACAGGGGCAACCTGCATTTTCGCCACCTGCATAAGCTTGAAGGCATGTTCATACCCGGGCTCCAACTGGGCAATAGGTGGCAAATCCTTACCTGCGAGAGCTTCAAACGTACGAATCGTGCAGACTTCGCCCCGCACTACTTCGCACAAACAGCCAAGCGTCAAGATCTCCTGCGCACTATCCCCTTCCTCCAAAGTATCCCATACGCCCACCATAAGCACACAATGTTCAGGTAAATGGCGCAGAAACGCATTGATGGGCTCTTTCTTCCAGCCATACCAGATATAGGTATCATCATGCTGCTCAAGGCGTAGAGCGGCATCTAACAATGGGCGCGCCGCGCTCCATAATGGCGAATCAGCATCTATTACTGATAATTCCTCTGCTAACACACATGACTCTCCTGAGAAATTTTTGGCCCACAAACATAGGTAAGCGAACCTGCTCTTGCTCACCCAAGTATACAATACAGAGCGACCCCATGTTATAATGTAAAATTAGATCAGGTATGAGAAAAGGCTTTACCACGGCGTTCATTTGTTCAGGATGGCATCCTGGAAATTTTGTGCCAGGAAACTATGGGCATACTCTGGACTATTGACAACATTGATTCTAGGCCCGCTCTCTTGAGAGAGCCAGCTAAGGGTACGCAAGATTGCAGGCGTACCGGACTAGATCAATACCTGTCAATGGTAGTTCAGATCCACAAGCAGGAGATTTTGCATGAGCACAACGCCCTGGTATAAAGCGTTTTTCGGCGAAGATTATCTACGCATCTATGGTCCCTTTCTACCACCCTCCAGAACCGAGCGCGAAGTTGCAGAAATTATTAATCTGCTACAGATAGCGCCGGGCAGCAGCATCCTCGATCTATGCTGTGGCTACGGGCGGCACACGCTTCCACTGGCCCAACGAGGCTATCAAATGACCGGTCTGGATTTGAGCGAAGCCTTTCTACAGCAAGCTCAAACTGAAGCTGCGGCCCGCGGAGTTGAAGTGCGCTGGCTCCGTAGCGATATGCGTACGATCCCCTTCGAGAATGAATTTGACGCCGTAATTAATATTTTTACGTCCTTTGGCTATCTCGAAGACGAAAACGATGATCGGCAAGTCCTCCAGCAGGTGGGCAAAGCCCTCAAACCTGGCGGACGCTTCATTCTAGAAACGATTTGCCAAACGCGGGTAATTCGTTCATTTACGCCCTATGGTATTTTGCGTTACGAAGATGGCCTGATCGTGCTCGAAGAACGGCATATTAACTTGCTCAAGAGCCGCAACGAGATCCATATCACCCTGCTTTATCCCGATGGGCATCGCAAAGAACATGACCAATCCATACGGATTTATACCCTCACCGAACTTACACGCATGCTTGCCGCTGCCGGGCTAGAGGTGCTGGCATATTATGGCGATCTTGACGGCAGCCCATTGACAATGGATAGCCGCCTGACGGTACTTAGCCAAAAAATTGCCTGATCGTTCACTGTATATCGGCATCTGGCCAGCGGACTTACCCGCAGCGTCGGGCACCAGCAAGCAGAGTTTCCACTTCTCCCAAATTGGATGGTGAAGGGGTATCGCGAGCAAGCGAATTGGCCCTTCATCTGGGCCCTGGGGCACACGCTCCGATTTTCCCACGCCCCGCCGCCACCAGGCGGCACATTACTGAGAAGTGGAAAGCCCTGGCTCTAGCAAGACGGTACTGGTTAAAAATAGCAGAATACGTTATAATGGGCAATGCTACTGGATCGAATCTAGAATCAAAGTAGCATGTTCATACAGAACTTATTACTCTAATTCAAACAAGGAAGGTACATAACCGTGCCGTGGTGTAGATTTTTTATTCCCAAGATTGCTTCATCAGATATCAAACCAGAAGATCCCAATCTTAATGAGCACATCATGTATGCCAAATGCGTCAAGGGACATGTGCTTAAAGACGCCAATGACTGGATTTTGTGCGAAAATCTGCCGGCTGCTGACGCCAAGTGTTGGCAAGAGGGAGGAGATACCATATTTTCGCTGGCAGTGCGCAACCGTGACAAAGTAAAAGAGGTACAGGCAGAGAAGAACAAAAAGGTTCAAAAACCAAACGCCGCCACATCGCAAAAGAGCAGATAATAGCGATATGAGCGCACAATCTCTGTCCTCATCATCCTCTGATCAACCTGCCCAAGAGCTTGTAAACCGAGTGCACGCCTCTCTCCTCCAATGGTATGCAGTTGAGCAACGGGATCTGCCCTGGCGCTCTACTAGCGATCCATACGCTATTCTTGTGTCCGAAATCATGCTCCAACAAACGCAGGTAGATCGCGTGTTGCCAAAATACCAGCAGTTTTTGTCAGCATTTCCTACCCTGGCGGATCTGGCCGCCGCCTCGACAGCCGATGTTATTTCTGCCTGGGTGCCACTTGGATACAATATGCGGGCAGTCCGCTTACAATCTATAGCCCGGCAAGTTGTTGCTGACTACAATGGACGCCTCCCCGATACCATAGAGGAACTACTCAAGCTCAAGGGCATAGGACGCTACACAGCGGGTGCCATCGCTTGCTTTGCCTACCGCAAGCAAGTGGCGACTGTCGATACCAACATACGCCGCGTTTTGCATCGCATCTTCCTCGGCCTGGAATATCCAACGCCTGGCGCAAACGATGCACAAATGCTCAACCTTGCAGAACGCGTATTACCACCCAACGAAGCTTACAACTGGAACCAGGCTCTTATGGATCTCGGAGCTACCATTTGTACGAGCAATAACCCACAATGCCCAAGTTGCCCGCTACAAGAGACATGCCAGGCCTATGCCGAAATGAGCCAGCATAGCCTGTTTCCATCCGGTACTGTCCTGCGCCAGATACGTAAGGTAGCAGAAAAGAAACCACGTTACCAATCTCAACCCTTCAAAAGCACAAACCGCTATTTTCGTGGACGTATCGTCGACTTGCTTCGTTCATTACCAGCAAATCAACGCATTACGCTTAATTTATTAGGGCCCAGGATCAAACCTGACTTTAGCGCGGATGATCTTCCCTGGCTGCAAAAAATTGTTGAGGGTCTGGCCAAAGATGGATTGCTTGACTATGCGGAGGATGGTGTACGCCTACCATAGAAATACATTTACTTGTCTCATAGTGTTATACTAGGGCTGATATTTTCCTAAACCGTTTCATATATATGGAGGAACGAAGAGTTGCGACTCACGAGCTTAAACGATATTACGACCAAACATAGACATATCTTCCTCTCCCCTCATTTTGATGATGTTATCTATTCCTGTGGGGGTACATTAGGCGTTCAGGTGAGCAGCGGGCTACGTCCACTTGTCCTTACCGTCTTTGGAGGCATTCCAGCGCCAGATACCCAGCTTAGCAGTTATGCCACAGCCATGCACAGAGAAATGGGAGCTGACCCGGCCAAGGCAGTGGGCAACATTGTCGAGGTTCGGCGCCAGGAAGATGCGGCCGCTTGCGATTTCCTGCAGGCCGATTACCTCTGGCTCGACTATCTTGACGCTCCATATCGTGGTACACCAGCCTACTATACAACCGAAGAGGCCCTTATCGGCGGAGAAGTGCATTCCTCGGATCTCTGGATAGATAAGAATCTGGCTGAGGATTTGCTTGCATTACGCTCACGGCTGCCCGATGCTGTATGGTACGCACCTCTTGGCATAGGCCGCCATGTCGACCACCAGATTGTTTGCTCAGCCGCTGACCGCCTTGTGCAGAGCGGTGCCAAGGTCTATTTCTATGAAGACTTTCCTTATGTTCTAAGAAATCCTCAGGCTCGCGATGCACGCCTCCAGGAATTAGGTCAGGGATTTGATCCCGTTCTCGTCGAAATGTCTGAGATGCTTCCACTGCGCCAGACAGCAGCCGACAAATACGAGACACAAACCCTGGTAAACTTCGAGAGCCAGGCCGCCATGCATGCTGAGATGGCACGCTATACACATAGCATCCGACCTGTGGAGACCGTGCATCTTGAGCGCTATTGGCAGCCACGCTAGGATCTCTAGCAGGAGGCAGCCCTAAAGGCAGGCGCTACAAATTGCCTGCCTTGCCGCATGGATGTCAGCCAGGGGTAGCCAGCAAAAAAATGTACTACTGTATTCCGGCCTGGTGGCTCATGAAAAATGTAGTGCATATAGGCAAGCTGCGCACCATCACATTAACAATAGAGCGGTTCCTTATCTGATTGACGTAGGAGTAGGAGTGAGGATCGATGAAGGGGATAGAAGGGTCAACGTTAGGACGATATGAATTGCGTCAACGCGTCGCTCAAGGAGGAATGTCTGAGGTTTATCTTGGTTATGATCGCCGCGTACGCCGACGCGTGGCCGTCAAGGTGCTCTATGGCAGCGACGAGCCTTTTGTAAGGCGTTTCGAGCGCGAGGCGCTGGCAGTTGGCACGCTCTCGCACAGCCATATTCTTCCGCTCTACGATTTTGGGGAGCAACGCCCCTGGTATTACCTCGTCATGCCTTTTGTCGAGGGCGGAACATTGCGAGACTACTTGCTCCAGCGCGAGCAGATTTCACTGGAAGAAGCAGGAAGTTTCCTTGAGCAGATTGCCTCAGCACTTCAACATGCTCACGATCACGGCGTTGTCCACCGCGATGTTAAACCCTCTAATATCCTGTTGCGCCCGGATGGCTACGCCTATCTCGTCGATTTTGGCCTGGCCAAGGCTAAGATGGAGGCCGATTCCCTCACCCATGTAGGAGCAATGGTAGGCACTCCCGAATACATGGCCCCCGAACAGTCAAATGGCTTAAATGATTATCGCAGCGATATCTACTCTTTGGGCATTATCCTCTATCAGATGCTAACTGGTCGCGTCCCTTTTATGGCCGAATCGCCTGTCGCAATCTCACTTAAACACATACAGACGCAACCTACACCTCCACGCCAGCTTAACAATGAGATCCCTCAATCGATAGAAGATGTTATCCTCAAAGCCCTGGAAAAGGACCCTGACGATCGCTATCAACAGGCGCAAGCGCTATCAGCTGCCTACAGGCAGGCCTTGTGCAAAGACGCTATCCCCCCATCTGATTTCAGAGCCTCATTTAAGAAGGAAGATATGGCCTCGACTTTCACCGAACAGGCTCCAAGGATAACAACTGCTCTGCCGGCTCTTACACAGATTTTACCGCTTACAGAGCAGCACCGTCTCGCATCGCCGGCTCTTACAAACTTCTTTTTGGAGCATAGGCATCCTCTTGCTTTGTTATCAATGCGCGAGGCTCATTTTAAGAAACGGCGATTGTTCGTCATCTTGACGGCCTTGCTCTGTCTGGCCTTACTTAGCGCTACCATCCCGTTGGGCCTTGCCAACAGTGTCTTCGATAAGGGCATCTCCAGACAGAGCCTTGCACCTTCCGCGGCACAGCAAGCAATGACAGCCACAGCCCAGGCTCAGCATCAGACCCAAGCAACCCTCGTAGCCCAGGCACGCATTCAGGCCGTAGCCAAACTCATCAAACCGATTACAGGGGCCAGCAAGCTTATTTATAGCAACGATCTGTCTGTACCTAGCGGCGAATGGCTTGACGATGGCTCACAATGTTTTTTTTCGCCCCAAGGCTATCACGTGACCTCTCCACCACATCAGTCTGCCTGGTGCTATTCCACGCTCCTCCAGTTCTCCAATGCGATTATTAGCGTCCAAACTCAGTTCATGCGCGGCAATCTTTGTGGGCTTATCTTTCGTCTGAATCCCGCCACAAAAGCATTTTATGCACTGGAAATCAACAATCGTGGAGAGTATCGTTTTATACGAGCTTATAGCAAAGATCCAAATAACTGGCTCATCATTGTTGATTGGACCCATTCAGACGCTATTTTGAGCTCATATGGCTCCATCAATACGCTTATGGCCATTACCACGAAAGCGCAATTTCTTTTCTACATTAATAACCGCCTGGTTGCCTCTATTCCTGCCGATGCTTCTTATACCCATGGTTCGGTTGGCTTTATCGTAGGAACCGAGAATGCCCAGAGAGCTGAAGCGATTTTCAGCAATATTTTAGTTTTCCAGAAATGAGTCTATTCTCATCTTACTGTGAAACAAATCCATGCACTAATTTGTTAGAATAATATGGTGAGCGACAATGTTTTAGTGAGGTAATTTCTTATGAGTCTTGATACGGCACTCTCGCCTTTGTTCCCCGCTAAAAATACTCCTGGCGCAACACATAGCGTATATCTTGCGCTAGGTTCTAACTTAGGAGATCGGCGTGGCAATCTTGCAACAGCCTTGCAACGTTTACGCGAGGTAGTAGATATTGATACGGTCTCATCCGTATATGAAACAGAGCCTGTAGGTTATGCGGATCAGCCGCGCTTTCTTAATCTTGCTTGCTCCGGAAAAACCTGGTTATCCGCATACGACCTGTTAAAGTATGCAAAAGCGATTGAGGCAGCAATCGGGAGAAAACAAACGTTTCGCAACGGTCCTCGCCCCATCGATATTGATATTCTCTTATACGATGATCTGCGCATCGAGCAGGAAGAGCTAACAGTTCCCCATCCACGCATGGCAGAGCGAGCATTTGTGCTGGTCCCGCTGGCGGAAATCGCCCCGGATGTGATCGATCCCGCCAGTGGACAAAGTATTCAAGAACTGCTCAATGCCATAGTTCAGGATGGCGTTACCAGATTGGCGCCAAATCTGCGCATTCCTCTTGAGCGCGATATTCAGAGCGGCCGTCCAGCCGTGCATGTGCGCCTGGGACGAGCCGGGGTAGTTGGCATCCGTAAATCATTACTCCTTGGCAACGAGGGAAGTCAGCGCTGGTTTGACGCCACATTTGATCTCTATGCGGATCTGGCCACGACACAAGCGGGCGTACATATGTCGCGCTTTAGCGACGTTCTGGAAGAAGTTCTAGAAGAGATGGCATCCAACTCCTGGCCAAAGATAGAGGTCCTCGCCGAGGCCGTAGCTCAAGCTATCGTGGAACGTCAAAAAGTTGCTAGAGCCGAAGTCCATATTCACACGGCCTACCCTTTGCAGAAATGGACGCCTGTTTCGGGCCGGCGCACGCAGGAGGTCTACGGCTTGCTGGCACATGCTGTCGCGACCCAGGAGGGTAGTAAGCGCCTGGTAGGCGTTGAGGTTGAAGGGATGGTTGCCTGTCCCTGCGCACAAGACATGATCCACTCATTCGCGCGTGTCCGCCTGCAGGAAGAGGGCTTCCCCCAGGAAGATATCGAGAAAATGTTAAGCGTTACGCCTCTGGCCACACATAATCAGCGAGGCCGCGCGACCCTCATGCTTGGCACCAACCAGGAGATAGATGCAGGTGACCTCATCGCTCTTGTAGAAAGCGCAATGAGCTCGGAAAACTATGCTCTGCTTAAACGTCCTGACGAGTTGTTTATTGTGAATAAGGCCCATGCCAACCCACGCTTCGTAGAGGATGTTGTACGCGAAGTGCTGGCCGCAGTTGTCGATACATACCACGATTTGTCCGATGATACTTTTGTGTGGGTCCATCAGCGCAATGAAGAGACCATTCACAAGTACGATGTAGACGCTGAGGGATGGGGCACTTTAGGAGAGCTACGTGCTGAAATAGCCAAAAACGATAACATCGAACATCACACGACAAAAGAAGAGTGGTTAGATATCAACGGAAATGCATCAAAGTAGGTAGTCAGGCTAGATTTTAGCATCTAAGAGGATAGAAAGTGCAATTTGACTCTTCACTATCCTCTTAACAAGATCGCTAGTAGCGTGCTATAATGCGTTTACACTGATTTATATGCACTGTTCTGTAGAGGTAATTGTACAGAGCAAAAAATGTGCCTAATGAGGGAAACATTGTGGAGGGAGTTCTGTTAGATCCAGCCCAGTTAGCTAGAGTAGCGGTCAATACCGCATCTGACAAAAAAGCTTCTGACGTCCTCTTACTTGATATCAGGGATGTCACAACGATTGCCGACTATTTTGTCATTTGTAGTGGCAATAATCCTCGGCAGATCCAGACTATCGCTGACACAGTAGATGAAGAACTGAGCAAACAGGGAGCTCTGCTGCTTCATCGTGAAGGCGACGCCGAAACCGGTTGGATTCTATTAGATTTCGGCGATATTATTGTTCATATCTTCAGTCAGAAAGAGCGGGAATATTATCGGATTGAACGGCTCTGGAGTGATGCAAAGACTGTTGTATACCTGCAATAACACATAGAAAAGGTGGCAACGATGACATTTTGGCGCAATCGCATGTTCCTCGAAGGCATCGCATTAGGCGGCATTTGTGGTATTATTATAGGCTCCATTATCGCCTTTACGATTGGGGCAAATGGTGTAGCTGCAGTACGTCGCGCTCTCGATGAAAGGATACCGGCCCGGCGACAGGTACCATTTAAGTACCTTGCCCAGTAATGGCAGTCTGACTCATGTGAGCCATGGGAATGTGTTGTTAAGGCAATGCAATTGAGTGGTCACACAAGGCCAATATAGACAAATACAATAGTATAAAAGAGGTGGTTACGTGCGGTTTCTGGCAATAATTGGCGGACTTTTTCTTGTCTTAGGCTTGACCACTCCTCCTGCTTATGCAGCCGCCGGACACGGCTGCGCTTCTCCTATCCCTCCGGCAGTACCAGGCACGCTTATCAACCCACCTGCACAACATGGCATCCTTTTTCTCAACGAGATCTTATTGGCGCCCCACTCTACCTGGAATTGCACGGAGCAGAATACCTATTCGCCGGTTAATGACGCCTGGGTCGAGCTTTATAATCCCCAGAATCAGCCCTTCAACCTTTACGCGGTTCATGCTGCTCTGGACAGCGGCCCAGGTACCAATGCCTTTTATTTGCCCCTGGGAGCGGCTATTGCCGCGCATGGCTTCCTTACCCTCTTTCCACGCAGCAATCAGCTCTTTACAGCTACAGAGACCTCTACATTACGTCTGAGTATCGCAGGAAGTGTTATTGACGAAGTTTCACTTCCAGCGCTACCCGAGGAGCAGTCCTACGCGCGCATCCCCGATGGAGGTAGCACCTGGCAAATCACCACTACACCAAGCATTAGCGCCAAAAACGTCTTAACAACAGCCTCTTCGCCCTCATCGACAACTGCTTCTCAGGCCTCTTCCTCCAACGATTCTGCGAATACCTCTGCGCGCCAGGTAGACCCAAGCGGTGCCCAAAGTGGTAAGGCTATAAGTAACGGTAAGACTCAAGCTGGCCTGCTCGATGGAAAGCAACCAGGCTGGGATCATATCGCAACGCCTGCCCCTCCTACAATGTTAGCATCGGCTCCAACAGCTTCTGTCATACCATCATCAACGAGTAGCAATGCGCTGGATCTACTACACAAGCTGCTCCTTACACTGCTAACGCTTGCGCTGGCCGGCGCACTTTTCTGGTGCAGCAAGCTTTTTCGCCTGACTTGACGACGCCCTACATAAATATGATACTCTGTGAAGGGGTATCAATTGTACCACGTGTTTTCCAATACCTAATTATTCGTATCTAAATGAGGAAGTGGCATATCCTTGTGCCAGTTACCTCTTTTGAGCATACGACTGTACAAGGTGAAAGCATACTACTATGACTATCAGTACTCAGCCGAACTCAGTCGCTGAACGAGAGAAGAAACCAGCTCGCCGCGCCAAAATTACGATCATCGGGGGCGGAAGTCCCTATTGTGCCGGCTTAATGCAAAGTATTGTCCATAACGCCGACTCTTTGCGCGGCAGCCATATTACCCTAATGGATATCAATCGCGAAGGGCTCGAACTTATTTATACTATCGGCAGCAAGCTCTTCAAACATGCCGGGATTGATATCACGCTTGAACGCACAACCGACCGTGAAGAAGCCATCTCCGATGCAGATTTTGTTATCACGACCTTCCGCACAGGAGGCCTGCAAGCTCGCCGGCTCGATGAAAAAATTCCACTTCGGCATGGAATGATTGGCCAGGAAACTGTTGGCCCGGGTGGCTTCTTCTATGCTCTGCGCTCTATTCCGGTCGTGGCAGGCATCGCCACCGAGATAGAGAAGCTAGCACCCAAAGCCTTCCTGCTCAATTATACCAATCCAAGTAATATCGTTACTGAGGCCGTTGCCCATCACAATGGCATACGTATTATCGGTATGTGTGACGGGCCTGTACATGAGATCCCGCAGATGGCTGAGCTGGCAGGTCTTAACGCCGCTCCGGGCAAGCGCCTTTACTATCGCACGCTAGGGCTCAATCATGGTAACTGGACAACTGCAGTCTGGCGCGATGGTATAGACGTGCTCCCCCAGATCGTTGCCTGGAGCCAGGAATACACCGATGCCCACCCTGAATGGAACCAGGAAAACTATGAGCAGGCCATGATCATTAAGCTCACCGCTCAGTATGGCGCCATACCATCGCACTATCTGCACTATTACTACTTCCCTGACAAAGTGCTGGAGTTTCTGCACAAGAAGCCAACCTCACGCTCCGAAGATATTATGGCCATGATACCCGATATTCTCGCTCACTATAAGGAAGAGGCCAAGAAAGACGTTCCGCATCTTACTAAGGTGCGCGGAGGCAATGGAGGTTTCGGCGACTTTGCCCTGGATGTGCTCTGCTCTATCCTCAATGATACCGGCGAAGAGTGGGTTCTGAACGTACCAAATAACGGCTCCATAAACTTCCTGGCTAACGATAGAGTCGTTGAGCTGCCCTGTCGCGTTGATGCGCGCGGTGCGATGCCCTTGGCCCAGGGAGATGGTGGAATCGCAGTTGAGCAGCGCGGCCTTCTCTCGCTGCTTGCCGAATACGAAGGGGCTACGGCCAGAGCCGCCCTATGGGGAAATCGGCGCGACGCAATCAAAGCCCTGGCCTCCAATCCGCTTGTGTTGTCCTACAGCAAAGCTGAAGAGGTATACGATGAGATGGCAGCCGCTCATGCGCAGTACCTTCCTGAACGATTACTAAAATAATAATGTGCTATGTGTGTCATTATAGCTTGATGACACACATAGACTATATTTTATAATGTTACATCCTTCTCACTACTTCTCTCTTCCGCGCCCTTCACAACCCTGTATTTGCATGGTATCATCAGCATAGAATAAATTTTGATCCAGGCCGACGTGCTGGATTCAGCGTAGCCATCAGCCCAGGAGGGTTACATTCATGAGCATTACAGAACTTCCCCCAGTCACAGCTCCTGTATATGAACGCATGTCTGAAGCCCGTAAGGCCGAAGTGGTGCACGAATTATGCCAGATATTGGGCCCACGTTATGTGCTCCATTCGCCTTACGATCTTACCTTATACGAGTATGATGCCTCTATTGACCGCAGCAAGCCCGAAATTGTAGTGCTGCCATCGACAACTGCCGAGGTTGTTGCTATCGTTAAAATTGCTGCCCGCTATGGCACGCCGGTTGTTCCTAGAGGCGCAGGAACAGGCTTAAGTGGTGGAGCTATTCCGGTGTATGGGGGTATTGTTATCGCCTTTAGCCGCATGAATCGCATCCTGGAAGTTGACTATACAAACCTGCGAGCTGTCGTCCAGCCTGGATTAGTCAACCTTCATTTGAGCAACGCACTTAATCCGCAGGGATTTTGCTATGTTCCAGATCCAAGCAGCCAGCGCTCATGTACCATCGGTGGCAATGTTGGCGAAAACGCCGGTGGACCTCACACACTTATTTATGGCGTTACGACTAATCATGTGCTTGGCCTGGAGATTGTTACAGCAGATGGTGAGATCGTAGAAGTGGGGGGCTGGACCTACGATACGCCCGGCTACGATCTAACGGGCCTGCTCATTGGTTCCGAGGGTACCTTATGTATCGTTACTAAGATCATTGTACGCATTGTCCACCTTCCTGAAACTGTCAAAACTATGATAGCTGTCTTTGACATGATGGATGATGCATCCAACACCGTCTCGGAGATTATCGCCAGCGGGGTGATCCCTGCCGCTATCGAGATGATGGATCGCATGATTCTAGCGGCGGTTGAAGCCGATTCTCACGCGGGCTATCCCATAGATGCTGCTGCCGTGTTGCTGATAGAGGCTGAAGGGCTAAGCGAAAGCGTAGCAGATCAGATTGAGCAAATCGTCAATATTTGTAATAAGCATCAGGCTCGATTAGTGCGCATTGCGGCTAACGAAGCTGAACGTCAGGCACTTTGGGCCGGGCGCAAGAATGCCTTTGGTGCTGTAGGACGCATCTGCCCCGAATTTTATGTCCAGGACGGTGTTGTACCGCGCACCAAACTGCCCTATGTTTTAGGCCGTATTAGCGAGATTGTTGAGCACTATGGCTTGCGCGTGGGAAATGTCTTTCACGCTGGCGACGGCAATCTTCATCCACTTATCCTCTTTGATTCTCAGATCCCTGGAGAGGTTGAGCGGGTGCGCCAGGCCGGACATGAAATCCTGCAGATCTGTGCTGAGGTTGGTGGCAGCATTACCGGTGAGCACGGAGTTGGCATGGAAAAGCAGCAGGAGATGGCCCTGATCTTCAGTGACGTGGATCTACGTACCATGCAACAGGTGCGTATGGCCTGGAACCCCAGCCAATTGTTTAATCCAGGCAAGCTCTTCCCTTTACCTGGACGCTGCGTTGAAGTCAAACAACTATAATGCGCCTGGCTATCAACCCTGTAAAACGAAACTTCTATGAGTAAACTTTGCTGCAATGTCGCACAAAACCAGGCACATATTTTTCGGCGAGGATTGCGTACAATGGGCGAGATCGAGATTTTCACGAATGAGCTGCAACGTCTTGTTCCTTCTGCTATTGTAAGGGCAGATACAGATGCATTACGTACTCATGCCATAGATGGAGTGTTCCCGCGGCTGGTTGTTTCCCCAACGTCGGTGGAGGATGTTGGCCAAACAGTAGAGCTAGCGAGCCTAAACAAGCTGTCAGTACTGCCGCGTGGCGGCGGTTCAGGTATGAACCTGGGAAATATTGCGGAACACATCGATATTTTGATAGATACTACGCATTTAAAGCGCCTTCTGGAGCACGAAGGTCCCGATCTTACCTGCCATGTTGAGGCAGGTATAACATTAGCAGAATTACAGGTCCAGCTCGCCAGACAAGGGCAACAATTAGCACTTGATGCGCCCAATGCTCAGCAAGCTACTATTGGCGGTCT
Source organism: Ktedonosporobacter rubrisoli (assembly GCF_004208415.1). GTDB lineage: Bacteria > Chloroflexota > Ktedonobacteria > Ktedonobacterales > Ktedonobacteraceae > Ktedonosporobacter > Ktedonosporobacter rubrisoli. The sequence goes on from NZ_CP035758.1 coordinate 4,657,687, forward strand.
GCTTGCCACTAATGCAAGCGGCCCTAAACGCCTACGTTATGGCACGGCCCGTGACCTGGTAATTGGCATGCGCGTGGTACAAGCAAATGGCGAGCTTGCCCGCAGCGGCGGGCGCGTGGTAAAAAATGTAGCCGGTTATGATCTCAATAAGCTCTATATCGGCTCTTTAGGCACGTTGGGGATGATTGTCGAGGCCAACTTTAAGCTTCATCCATTGCCTCCCCTGGAACGCACTTTGCTCCTCATGTATACGAACATAGATGATGCTATGCAGACAATCCTTGCCATTCTCAATTCCCTACTCACGCCGAGTGCTTTGGAGCTGATTGATGCCGGAGCCGCCAGCGATATGACCGACTTCTTTGGCCTCAATCTGCCGGCTAATGGCTACACGGTGGCTATTAATTTTGAGGGGAGCAAGGCAGCCATTGAACGGCAGCTAAACGAGACGCGCCTATTAGCACGTCGCAATAACGCACTCATGGGTGACGATCTAGATGGCGATGCTCAGCAGCGCTTCTGGGAGGTTATACGTGAGCATACACAGGGTACATTAACGTGTAAAGTTGCGCTGCTTCCTTCTCAGATCGCTTCCTATTTACGCCAGCTTGAAGAGACTTGCCAGCGTTATACGCTTGAGTCTGCCACAATCGCCCATGCCGGAAACGGTATTCTCTACATTGAGCTTCGTCCCAGCGATGCAACACCACGGCTAATCAGCGCCCTGGAAGAGCTGCGCAAATACGCACGTGAGCTACATGGTAGCCTGGTTGTAGAGCGCTGTCCTGTCGAGCTCAAGCGCCGTATAAGCATCTGGGGAGAGCCAGGGGGAGACTTCTATTTAATGCAGCGCCTTAAGCAACAATTTGATCCGCAGAGAACCTTTGTAGGAGGTAGATTTTTAGGCGGACTGTAAGCCAACCTACTCTACGATAGTCTTTCATCCACGTTTGCTCGCTCCACATCGCTACAAGGATAGGGGAGCAGCTGAAAAGCATAGTGGAAATCGGGAAGGTTACCAGGTCATTAGGGATGATTCTCTCTCCCCGCGGCATTATAAGCAGCCTCCCAGGTTGATGTATAATACACTGGTACCTCTATTCCAGGGGTCAGCTTTTTGGGAGGTTTGTGAGTATAGAAAATATGATTATCGTTACTGCCCACGCCGAATTTGCTCAGGCGGCAGTGAGCGAACTAAAACAACTGGATAAACGGCTGACAAGTATTGAGGAGTTAGCGCCAGGAATCGTGCTATGCGGAGCGCCCGATATTGTCACGCTTATCAATAAAGCGAGTAGAGAGCAACTTATTTTTACCCGTCATATTGCCCCTGTGCAGGCAACAGTTAATTTAAGCAATACGCAGCGCGATATCGGTATGATAGCGACTGCAATCGCTGACTTACCCACCTTTGCGTTGTTAGAACGCGGCACGCATTTCTCTGTGCAATCTCGCCTCGTCCAAACGGATAGGAGCCTGGGCGAACGCGCATATAGTGGTGGACAACTTAACAAGGATCTTGCCGAGGCTATTGCTGATGAAACTGGCGCCTTGGAATCTATTAAAAAGCCTCAGATTGTCGTCTCCATTCTCTGTACTATGTACAAGGGCTATCTGGGGATCTCTCCAGTTGAAGAGAACCGCAGCAATTGGCCAGGAGGATCGCGGCACTACGCTCAGACAGCTGAACAGATCAGCCGCGCCGAGTTCAAGCTCTTGGAGGCTCTAGAGGTTTTTGAGCTTGCCTTACCACATCAGGGGCGAGCTCTGGACCTGGGAGCTGCTCCGGGTGGCTGGACAAGATTATTGTTGGATGCGGGTCTACACGTTATAGCCGTTGATCCGGCTAAACTTGATCCACGTTTAGTCAGGCGCAGGGGGCTGGAGCACTATCAGGGCTATGCCGAAAACTATCTGGAAGAGGCCATCAGGAGGCATTACAAGTTTGATATAATTGTCAATGATATGCGAATGGATGCACGCGAGGCGGCGCGTCTCCTCGCCAAAGCAGCTCAGTGCTTGCGCGCCGATGGAATTGTTGTAAGCGTACTTAAGTTGCCCCATGCCACCGCGGAAATCAATCCCCAGGCCACCTTGAGGGAGGCATTGAGCATACTACGCAAACACTATGGCATTCTACAGGCACGTCAGCTTTTCCATAACCGTCAGGAAGTTACTATAGTCGCAGCGCAACCGCTTACTAAGCGAGCGTGATCTTTCCGGGAGGTAGATATGTCTTCTGAGCCCATACCAGCACAACCAGTCGCGTTGAAGATCACACCACCAAGCCAAGGTCCCTTACGCCGACACACACATACGTATGATCTGATGCGCCAATGCATCCATTGTGGCTTCTGCCTACCTACCTGCCCAACTTATTCAGTTCTGGGTGTAGAAATGGACTCTCCACGTGGACGTATTTACCAGATGCAAGCCGTAGCCGAGGGACGCCTGGAGATCACTGACGATTTTGTGGAGCACATGTATTGCTGCGTAGGTTGTCGCGCGTGCGAGACTGCTTGTCCTTCGGGAGTGCAATTTGGCAAGCTTATTGAAGCGGCCCGTGAACAGATACAAATCGCAGAAAAAGAAGGTGGCATCCGGCCAGGGAGAGATGATCAGCAGGACAATGGGGCTACACCACAAGCTGTCACTGATAGCACAGCAGCCACAGATAAACTGGCAAAAAAGCTGCTGCGCCGCTTCTTCTTCGATCTCATGCTTCCTTCCCGCCCTGTTCTATCTCTTGTATTTGGCGGACTCAAGCTCTATCAGCGCAGCGGCCTCCAGACGGTCGTACGCCGGAGTGGGCTGCTGGATGTGGTCAATGCCTTGCCTACTCCCTTTCAGGGCAAGCTAAAGCTTCCAGAGCAATTAATGGATGCCGCAACAGGGCCCATCATACCTGCCCACCTGCCCGAGATTACACCGGCAATTGGGCAGAAGCGCTATAGAGTCGGCTTTATCAGTGGTTGTATCATGGATCAGATCTTCCACGACATCAACGAGGCCACTATTCGTGTGCTCGCGGCTAATGGCTGCGAAGTTATCACTCCTGTGCAGCAAAATTGCTGCGGAGCGCTTCATGTGCATGCCGGTGAAGCTGAAAGCGGTAAAGCGCTGGCCAGGCATAACATTGACGTATTTGAGCAGTATAACTTCGATGCCATTATTATTAATTCGGCTGGCTGCGGCTCTACACTCAAGGAATACGGGCATTTACTACGCGATGATCCCGCCTACGCGAGTAGAGCAGAGGCCTTCAGTGCTAAAGTCAAAGATATAAGTGAGTTTCTGGTTGGCCTGGATTGGAGTCATGGGATGGGACCTCTGGCACGCAAGGTAGCCTATCATGATGCGTGCCACCTGGCTCATGGCCAGAAAATCAAGCAGCAGCCACGCCAGTTGCTTAAGGCTATTCCTGGTCTCGCCTTAGTAGATTTGAAAGAGGCAGATTGGTGCTGTGGAAGTGCTGGTATCTACAATATTACCAATCAAGATATGGCCAATGAGCTGCTCGAACGCAAGATGAATAATATCGTTGCTACGGGAGCTAATACGATTGCCACTGGTAATCCTGGCTGTATGATGCAAATTGCCCTGGGAGCGCGTGAACGTGGCATGGATCTAGAGGTTATGCACCCTGTACAGCTTCTGGACGAAGCGTATCGAGCTGGAGGCCTCTATAATCTGCCGGAGCCCATTTCTGTTGAGGCAGGCAAACAGAAGTATACCCTACTCCTGGGTATCGGTATTGGCGTGCTCATTGGCGCATTCTTGCTTCGTCGGCGGCGGCGCAGCTAGTCATAAATAAGCATTCCGCAATTGTCGACAGCGGTTTCTGTTGGCAGTTGCGGAATCATGAATCGTTGATACTTGCTCTCATCTAATGTGGCTTTGTGCTCTTACGTAAAGAAGGATAAGAATAAGAGGGGTAAGGACAAACAAAAAAGGCTCGCTTCTTGCAGCGAACCTTCGCGGTGAGCCTGAGCTCACCCTCTCGAACTACCAACGATGTATTCCTCAATTTTGCCGAGCGCCTCCTCAGCCTCAAAGAGCCCTGATCGAGCCCCTCCACAAGGGAGACTACACAAGCCGTACGATCATTAGGGCTGTTCAGCTGCGCCTGTTACCAGGCGTGCACCCACAGTCTATCTACCAGGTCGTCTTCCTGGGATCTTAACTCTCTCGAAAGAGAGTGGGAGAACTTGTCTTGCGGTCGGCTTCGCGCTTAGATGCTTTCAGCGCTTATCCCTTCTTGACGTAGCTACCCAGCTCTGGCCCGGGCAGGCCAACTGGCGCACCAGCGGTCAAGCCATCTCGGTCCTCTCGTACTGAAGATGACTCCCCTCAATTCTCCTACGCCCACGACGGATAGAGACCGAACTGTCTCGCGACGTTCTGAACCCAGCTCGCGTGCCGCTTTCATGGGCGAACAGCCCAACCCTTGGGACCTACTCCAGCCCCAGGATGCGACGAGCCGACATCGAGGTGCCAAACCTTGCCGTCGATGTGAACTCTTGGGCAAGATAAGCCTGTTATCCCCGGGGTAGCTTTTATCCGTTGAGCCACATTCCTTCCACTCGGGAATGTGGGATCACTAAGCCCGACTTTCGTCCCTGCTCGGCGCGTCTGCCTCGCAGTCAAGCTCCCTTCTGCCTTTACACTCTTACGGGTGATGTCCATCCACCCTGAGGGAACCTTTGGGCGCCTCCGTTACTCTTTGGGAGGCGACCGCCCCAGTCAAACTACCCATCTGGCCCTGTCTGCCTGCCAGCTCATGGCCAGGCATGAGATACAACACACCAGGAGAGTGGTATTTCACTTGTGCCTCCCTCACCCCCACAAGGATGAGTTCTCTAGCTCCCACCTATCCTACGCACCTACCGCACCGTATCCAGGCCAAACTGTAGTAAAGCTCCACGGGGTCTTTTTGTCCTGTCGTGGGTAACCCGTATCTTCACGGGTACTTCAATTTCGCCGAGTCCTCTGTTGAGACAGTGCCCAACTCGTTACTCCTTTCGTGCGGGTCGGAACTTACCCGACAAGGAATTTCGCTACCTTAGGACCGTTATAGTTACGGCCGCCGTTCACCGGGGCTTAGATTCGCGGCTACGCTCACCGCTCCTCGTAACCTTCCGGCACTGGGCAGGAGTCAGCCCCTATACTTCCGCTTTCGCGTTCGCAGAGACCTGTGTTTTTGGTAAACAGTCGGTTGGGCCAATTTCTTGCAACCTCTTCACCCCCCCAAAGGGAAGTTACCAAGGCACCCCTTCTTCCAAAGGTACGGGGTCAATTTGCCGAGTTCCTTAACAGAGGGTCGCTCGTTCACCTTGGGGGATTTCCCCCTGCCTACCTGTGTCGGTTTGCGGTACGGGCGGAGTTGGCTCTGGCGAGAGGCTTTTCTTGGCAGCCTGGGGGCCGATGACTTCCGCGCTCTTGCGAGCGCTCGGCACATGGGTCATACACGTGCAAACGGGATTTGCCTCGTCTGCGTACTTCCACATGCGCGCCTCTCCTGTCCATTCGAGAGGTTCACCTTCCCTACTGCGTCCCCCCATTGCTCGTAGCGAGCAACTCCGGTGCAGGAATCTCCACCTGCTTTCCATCGCCTACGACGTGATGTCCTCGGCTTAGGGCCCGACTCACCCTGGGACGATTGACGGTGCCCAGGAACCCTCAGGCGTTCGGTGTCGCTGGTTGTCACAGCGATTGCGCTACTCATTCCGGCATTCTCACTTGTGTGTCCTCCACCAGTCCTTACGATCTGGCTTCTCTGGGCCACACAACGCTCCCCTACCATACCCATTTGCATAGGTATTCACAGCTTCGGTCTACTGCTTGAGCCTCGATACGTTGTCGGTGCCACTCCACTCGACCAGTGAGCTATTACGCACTCTTTCAATGATGGCTGCTTCTAAGCCAACATCCTGGCTGTTTGGGCGGGATGACCCCCTTTAACACTGAGCAGTAAGTTTGAGACCTTAGCTGGTGATCTGGGCTGTTTCCCTTTTGACGACGAAGCTTAGCCCCCGCCGTCTCACTCACGTGGCTTCCTGTCCTGGCATTCGCAGTTTGAGTGGGGTTGGTAACCAGCACTTGGCCCCTAGCCCATCCAGTGCTCTACCTCCAGGATAGTTATGGTCCCTTGCGGGACTCCCACGTGGCTGTACCTCAATACATTTCGGGGAGAACCAGCTATCTCCGTGTTCGTTTGGCATTTCACCCCTACCCACAAGTCATCCCCCAGTTTTGCAACACTGGTGGGTGCGAGCCTCGACGAAGTTTCACCTTCGCTTCACTCTGCTCATGGGTAGCTCACACGGTTTCGGGTCGCATCGCCGCCACACCTACGCCTGCTTCAGACTCGGTTGCCCTCTGGCTCCCCTCCTTTAGCGGAGGTTAACCTGCGACGACGATGCACTCGCCGGATCATTCTACAAAAGGCACGCCATCAGCCCTTGGTTCCCCACGGGAACAGTGGCCTCTGGCTGCTGGTGAGTACGTGGTTTCAGGGTCTCTTTCATCCCCCTCTCGGGGTGCTTTTCACCTTTCCCTCACGGTACTTGTTCGCTATCGGTTGCTAAAGGTATTGAGCCTTGGAGGGTGGTCCCCCCAGCTTCCCACAAGATTGCACGTGTCTCGTGGTACTCAGGATCCCAGCCAGTGTTCCTCCCCTGCCTCTACGGGACTCTCACCCGCTCTGGTGGAACGTTCCAGTTCCTTCGAGTCAGCTTGGTTCACCTTGCGCCGGTCCTACAACCCCGGTGGCACCGAAGTGTCACTGGTTTGGGCTCCTCCCGGTTCGCTCGCCACTACTACGGGAATCTCGGTTGATTTCTTTTCGTCAAGCTACTGAGATGTTTCAGTTCGCCTGCTGCCCTCCGCCCTGCCTATGTGTTCAGCAGGGGTATCCAGACATCACTCTGGATGGGTTGCCCCATTCGGATACTCAGGGCTCTTCGCTTGTGTGCAGCTCCCCTGAACGTTTCGCCGGTCTCCGCGTCCTTCATCGGCCTTTAGCACCAAGGCATCCACCTCGTACTCTGTCGAGCTTGTTGTTGCCTCGTTGTTTTGGTTCTCGATCAATTGTGCTCTTCGTGGCTGAGTTTGGTCACTCAGCAAAATTGAAGAATACATCTTTGGTTGTTCAAGTGCATGGATCGGGTTGCCCCAACCCCTGGAGAGTGGAAACCAGCCAGCCTGTGCATGATACCTCGGCACGCTGCGCTGCCGTTCCTGTACCGACCTGGAAGTTTCCTGGTAGAACTACCAGGAACTGACTCCCTAGAAAGGAGGTGATCCAGCCGCACCTTCCGGTACGGCTACCTTGTTACGACTTCACCCCAATCACCGACCCCACCCTCGACGCTTGCCCCCCTTGCGGGTTAGCCCAGCGGCTTCAGGTGTTGCCGACTTTCGTGGTGTGACGGGCGGTGTGTACAAGACCCGGGAACGTATTCACCGTGGTGTGCTGACCCACGGTTACTAGCAACTCCAACTTCATGCAGGCGGGTTGCAGCCTACAATCTGAACTGAGACCACGTTTGTTGGGATTAGCTCCCCCTCGCGGGTTGGCGACCCTTTGTCGTGGCCATTGTAGCGTGTGTGTCGCCCAGGACGTAAGGGCCGTGCTGACTTGACGTCATCCCCGCCTTCCTCCACGTTGATCGCGGCAGTCTCGCCGGACACTTGTAACCGACGATAGGGGTTGCGCTCGTTGCGGGACTTAACCCAACATCTCACGACACGAGCTGACGACAGCCATGCAGCACCTGTGGAGCCGCCCCGAAGGGACACCCATCTCTGGGTGGTGCAACTCCATGTCAAGCCCTGGTAAGGTTCTTCGCGTTGCATCGAATTAAACCACACGCTCCGCTGCTTGTGCGGGTCCCCGTCAATTCCTTTGAGTTTTAATCTTGCGACCGTACTCCCCAGGCGGACCACTTAAAGCGTTAGCGCCGGCACGGAAGGGGTCGATACCTCCCACACCTGGTGGTCATCGTTTACGGCTAGGACTACCGGGGTATCTAATCCCGTTCGCTCCCCTAGCTTTCGCACCTGAGCGTCAGTGACTCCCCAGGACAGTGCCTACGCCTTTGGTGTTCCTCCGGATATCTACGCATTTCACCACTACACCCGGAATTCCCTGTCCCTCTGAAGCCCTCAAGTGAGCCAGTTTTCGAAGCACTTCCTCAGTTAAGCCGAGGACTGTCACTCCAAACTTGGTTCACCGCCTGCGTGCGCTTTACGCCCAGTAACTCCGGACAACGCTTGCTCCCTACGTATTACCGCGGCTGCTGGCACGTAGTTAGCCGGAGCTGATTCCTGAGGTACCGTCCTTGCTCGTCCCTCAGAAAAGCAGTTTACAACCCGAAGGCCGTCTTCCTGCACGCGGCGTTGCTCCGTCAGTCTTGCGACCATTGCGGAAAATTCCTCACTGCTGCCCCCCGTAGGAGTCTGGGCCGTTCTCAATCCCAGTGTGGCTGATCGTCCTCTCAGACCAGCTACCGATCGTCGCCTTGGTAGGCTTTTACCCCACCAACCAGCTAATCGGCCGCAGGCTCATCTCCCGGCGCCTCTTGCGAAGCTTTGTTTCCCCGCGAAGGGAAACGTATGCGGTATTGTCACCGGTTTCCCGGTGGTATTCCTCACCCGGAGGTAGATAACCCACGTGTTCCTCACCCGTCCGCCACTCCCTCTGTTGCCAGAAGGCGTTCGACTTGCATGTGTTAGGCACGCCGCCAGCGTTTATCCTGAGCCAGGATCAAACTCGCCATCCAATAGTTTATGGTTCACATGATCTTGACAAGACCATGAGAAAAAGCGTGTTCTTCTGAGCTCATTCGCTCGTAAAGTTACATACTCAAATTGCTTGACAGGAACTGGCATCATTTGCAGCTTGTGCACGATACATCATTTGCCAGTTGCTGTTCTGCTTTCCACTCTTCAGTTGTTAAGGTCCCGACCGATCCGCGTAGGATCGTTCGTCTCGCTCGTACCGGGCAGCGCTTTTGTTTTCGTGCCCTCGTGTACTGTAGCGGTAGTATCGCATATCTTTGGGGGTTTGTCAACCCCTTTTTCCGGGAATTTTTTTCGTTCCTCAGATTTCGTTGTTTGACTCCGACCGGCTCCCAGGCTCCTGCAGACACGCAGGCAAAAATGGGCGCACGATCTGTGCGGAGAGAAACGTGAAAACAGGGAAGAACTGATCCCAGAGGAGCCACTTTACCGTGGCGCAAACAGTGCTTCGCTGACAGGAGCACCGGTCGCGCTCGATCGGTGATTGTCTTGCGACAGCTCGGGTATTATCCTACGTCCTGACAGATTTGTCAAGAGTGAATTTTCCCCACCTCCGAATCTCCTAATCAAAGGTCTCAACTGGAGGCGGGGATCATTCTCTCACACCTGTGACGGATTGTCAAGTAGTTCTTTTGCCATTCGTAAAGCCAAACGCAGCCACTGCAGAGCCAGGCCTACTCTTTAGCACCTGGCCTGAGCTCATTAGCAAGAACCTCCATTGTCAGGAAGGACATTACTCCTTAATCGACTGCTCTTCCTGCCATTTCAAGCGTACATGCTGAGCCTGGGCAAATGTTTCTTCTATATCTCTATCATGCGTGGCGATATGCTCACGCATATCACGCAATGTAGCGATATAGCCATCAATCCAGCGTACTATCGCCTCACTATTTGTTAAGCAGATATCACGATACATAATAGGGTTCCCAGCAGCCAAGCGCGAGATATCTCGAAAGCCATTAGCGGCTAGCAAAGAGGCATCGCCCCAACTGGCACTTTCAGCAGCAGTATTTACCAGAGCAGCTGACGCAATAAACGGCAGATGACTCACGCCTGCGACCTGGCCATCATGTTCAGCGGGCTCTAGAAAGCGCACTCTTGCCCCCAAAGACTCAACCATACTAGAGACTTTACTCACAGCAGTTGGGCGTGTACGGGCAGTTGGGGTAAGGCAATAAATATAATTACTGAAAAGCTCGGCATCGGCAGCTTCAACCCCGCTTAGCTCTTTACCGCTCATCGGGTGACCACCCACAAACGACACCGAAGAAGGCAAAAACTCCTCAGCCCAGCTGATGACCTGCACCTTAGTGCTGGCAACATCCGTCACCACTGCTCCCGGCGAGAGCAGATCCGATAGATTTTGCAGCAGCGCCTTCATTGCTCCCACAGGCGTTGCCAGAATCACTAATTCAGCGCCACGTACGGTATCGGCAAGGGAATGATAATGTTGCTCGATCGCCCCAATCTTACGCGCCCGGTCACTTACCCCCCGCCCCAAATCATAGCCAACCACCTGTTGAGCTGCCTTCGCTTTACGCAGGGCCAGCCCCATAGAGCCCCCAATTAGTCCCAGACCAATGATTGCCACACGACTAAACATGCAAGCTCACCTCCTTGAATGCATCAAAAGTAGACTAAACTCTCCAACCATTCTGCCCCTCCCGAACCCAGGGCTGTAGCAAGCATGGTGGTTACATCCTCACTCAATAAGACAGCACGCTCTACACGATAAAGCTTGAGAAAACGGGGCAATATCTCCGGATCAGAGTGTGCCAGCAGATCAGCCGCAAACTGCTCCAGGATCAGCACATAGCCCAGATAATCTTCAGGGGTGGTATCCTCATACCAATCGAAACCGCGCACAGTATCAGGAGTTTTGCCGTCCGGCTCAGTCTCAAATATTTCGGCATATTGCTCGTGTAAATCTTTATTCACCACACCCTCTACTCCATCAAGAGTATGAGAAAGCCAGAGAGCAGCAAATTTGAACTGCCACTCATCCGCCCATAAAGGACTATCCTCTGGCCAAGGACGTGGATCGGACTCTAGAAATGCCTGTGCCAAGGCCTGATAAAAAATAAAGGCAAGTTTCTCCTGGGTAGGCTCACCAAAGATAGCATCAATCTCCGGTGGCACTACCAGGCATGGTAGCGTCGTTACCTCAGTCAAATATGGATAGGGAGGGGCTTGCTCATCCTCTTCATCATGTGGAGCAAGGTCCCAATCGGCAGCATCAACCAGCAATATCTCTAGCTCTGGCAGAGGCAAGCCCAATAAACGAGTTAGCTGCTTGCCCGCCCTATCAATAATTTGAACTACCCAACGAGCATGCTCCTCCGAGCCCGTTGGGTAGTATACTGTAAGCGGTTCTGCTAACTTCTCATAACGTTCATAGGGAAAGTGCATTAGCTCTCTCAAGCCGTCCCTTCTTCTAAAATTTGTTCTCCTGGCTCTTCTAACAACGCTTCAGCTTTGCCCTCTTTCAGCTGGTTGTTTATCTCCTCAACTTTGCCACCTCTACGCAGAAAACGATAGAAGCTACCGTAAAGGCTGCGCAGACGACGCGGATTAATGCGCTTACCGCCTTCATAGTACTCAAGGGCCACCTCACCGATTGACCAGGTAGCCGCCCCAGCAATTGCCCCAGCGATAAAATCGCCCCCAAAGGGAACGGCCTTGGCCGCCTGCTGCGCCAGATAGCGCATACCCAATCCACCAAGCAAGGTGACGATAAGCTCACGCGCATGTTTCATAGCATCTGCACTATCCAGAGCTTCGCCATATAACGCCGCAAGACGTAATACCAGACGTACTTGAGTGCCTAAAAGAACAGGAATATCAATAAGCGGAATTGGCTCTATTCCAGCGGCCAGGCTTACAAGAGTCGCATTACGGATAATGCGCTGGGCTGCCATGCGACGATAATCGGGAAGCTCGCGTCCAATAGCCAGCGCTGCTTCGGGACTGGCATCAATGATAGCCGGAATCAGCTCTTCAGTAATATTCTCCCCGGTCTTGCCTGAGATAGGCATCACACCAGCGAGCCCGAACTGGACGGCAATCTGTGTCGCCAGGCGGTCACCGGCTCCTTTCTCCTTTAAGGCATCTACTTTGTTCACAGCAACAATAGTTGGCTTTTTGAGCATTTTAATGATGCCATAGAGCTCACGATCATCGGGCTGCAGACCTTTAGTAGCGTCAATGAGAAACACAATTACGCTCGCCTGATCCATACCACTTTCCATCACATTGGGTAAATGTCCAGGGGTGTCTACCAGGGTGAAAGGACCAAAATCTGTACGTACCAGCGTACGTGTCGTGCCCGCTTCTGGCGAAGTTGGTGAGAGCATTTGCCCTTTAAGCTTGTTAAAAAGCGTACTCTTGCCACTATTTGGCTGCCCAACAAGAACTACGGTATTGTTCAGACCTTGTAAGACATCCTGCTGAGCCTGCTTCCAGTTCACCGCCTTCATGAAATCCTGTACCATAGAGATATTCGCTGGCAGGTTTTTCAGCGCACTGATACCAAGCTCGCGCATTGTACGAGGACGATTACTCCGACGAACAGCACTCGCTATGAGATCTTTTTGCACTTTTTGTTGTTGCTCATCATTTGATGTATTCGTATAATCACGTTTTTTGCTAGCCACGCTCTTTTTCCTTCCCTAGTACACAGCGAGAGTTTGTCAGGGTATAGGCATGCATACTATTACCTTTTTAATTATAGCCACCTTTGTATATAGGGGCAAATAATACAAATACATTACGAAGCATGCTACCGTGTAGTTTCATTGTGCATACAACTCGTTATTTTTAAGCCAGCCCACAAGATAATCGCCAGCAAAAATTATTATGTCTATTACTTGGTGTTATAACTTGACTCTACCTTATATTATCTGACATAATCAAGATGCCAACGTGCAAATCGCCTTTCTTTCCAATGTATAGATGAGAGGTATTTTTGATGCAAGATACGCCAATACGTAACAATACAGCTGATCGCGATTATCAGGCAGGTTTTGCACGGGTAATGTGGTTTGCAAAACAAGCAAAATTGCATGGTTGGCGGCTCAGCGATCGTCAATTAGTACACGAAATTGTACAACGTGAGCGTGCCGCTCAGATCCGTGAAATAAGCTCGTTACCCATCGTGGGGTCCGAAGTTCGTTCCGCAGCATGGAATCGAGGACAAGCCGACGCATTGCGCGTGTTACTACGCTCTCAGCGCGAGCAGAGTGAGTAGGAAATTATATTAGGAATATATTGTAGAGCATTTATTTCTATCATACAATTTCTCAGGCCAGGGCTCTCTGTGAGAGCTCTGGCCCAATTATTTTTCAAGTCCGGGCTCCAGCAGTCGGTCTAGTCACCCGCCGGCGAAAGCTCGCTTTTAGCCTCTAAACCGAGACCTTTAGCAACGCGGCCCCCCAGCTCCTGATCAACCTGGTACCAAAGCTTGAGCGCGCGCTCCTGGACTTGCTTCTCTACGCCCTTGCTCATATGGCTCACAACATTGCTAGCCAGATGTTCCCTATCTGTCGGCGAGAGCACATGGCGATAGAGATTGCCAGCCTGTACAAAATCGCCATCCTCGGCATGAAGCGTATAAGCGCTGCGCACAAGCTCTCCATTCGCGGCCCAGCTAGCCTCTGGATGCAGCTCAGGATCAGCCTTTGGCCCATTATAGCTATTGGGGGCATAGACAGGCTGGTTGCCATTGTGGCGATAGCGCATAGCCCCATCCTTGTTATAGCTATGTACCTCGACCCGAGGCTGATTGACCGGCAGTTGCAGGTAGTTGGTGCCGATGCGATGGCGATGCGCGTCGGGATAGCTGAAGAGGCGCCCCAAGAGCATCTTATCGGGGCTGGGTCCAATGCCGGGTACCATATTTGCAGGCTCAAACGAAGCTTGCTCAATCTCACCGAAGAAGTTCTCAGGATTGCGATCAAGTACCAGCCGTCCAACCGTGATAGGAGGATAGTCGCTATGCGGCCAGACCTTAGTCAGATCGAATGGATTGAAACGATAATTTGCGGCATCCTCAAAGGGCATAATCTGCATCTCAAGACGCCAGACCGGGTAATCCTTTCTCCTGATGGCCTCTTGCAAATCACGGCGATGATAATCTGGATCTTCTCCCGTCATCGCATTGGCCTCGGCATCGGTAAAGTTCTCGATTCCTTGTTCCGTCTTAAAGTGATATTTCACCCAGACCTTTTTACCCTCAGCGTTAATCCACATAAATGTATGGCTGCCATAACCGTTCATATGCCGATAGGTTCGCGGTGTGCCGCGGTCGGTCATCAGGAATGTTACCTGATGAATTGCCTCGGGGGAAAGCGACCAGAAATCCCACATAGCATTATGACTCCGCATATCGGTGTCAGGCATACGCTTCTGGGAGTGGATAAAATCCTGGAACTTCGAGGGATCGCGCACGAAGAAGATAGGGGTGTTATTACCGACTAGATCGTAATTGCCCTCTTCGGTATAAAACTTAATCGCGAAACCTCGCGGATCGCGTACTGTATCGGCAGAACCCAGTTCGCCAGCAACCGTAGAAAAGCGGGCCAGCACAGGAGTGCGCTTGCCAACCTTGTTCAGGAAAGCGGCGCGCGTCCATTGGCTAACATCTGCCGTCACCTCGAAATAGCCGAAAGCTCCACTACCTTTTGCGTGCACTACACGCTCAGGCACACGTTCACGGTTAAACTGGGCCATCTTCTGAATAAGGTAGTGATCCTGGAGCAGCAATGGCCCATTTGGACCCACCGAGAGAGAATGTTCGTCACTTGCAGCTGGAATGCCTGCATCGGTTGTTGTTATCGGTGGTTTCTGATCGTATTGATCGCTCACTCATTTCTCCAATCCAGACGTATTTACTTACTTCTAAAAGGTTATTTTACTCACAAAACAACGGCTCTCCCATGTGCTACCTCGTCACCGAGAAGGTGGGGGCTTCTGGGCAAGTTGGAAGTCAATTGACTCAGCCGTATTCCATTCTAACAAATCTGTTCTACAAAGCGCAAACAGAGCTATAATCAGGTCTTAACTTTGTAAACATGGCTATAGCAAGACCTTGCCTCCGTTCACAGCTTTCCCCACAAGGCTCCCGGCCTATTGATTCTGCACCGCTCAGCGCGTAAAATAAGCCTGTCTGGTAGTTTAGCAACTTCCCATGCTATTTGCATTATATAGCTCACACAAGCCGTTTAACAACGATTCATTCATCTAGCCAGCCAAGGATAAGGAGGATCGCACAACTCCTCATATATGGATACGTGGAGGGGTTACTGCGAGCTTATTTTTCATGGAACTTGTATCACCAATATCTTCTGCCTATAAAGAGCCCGAGCCTGGATCACCGGAGCAAGTGAACGCTATAATTCGTGAGCTACGCAGGCTCTATCCAGATGCCACATGTTCGCTTAACTTCTCTAATCCATTAGAGCTACTTGTAGCCACTCAGCTCTCCGCCCAGTGCACTGATGAAAGGGTCAATATCGTTACAGCTCGGCTCTTTAAGAAGTACCGCAGCGTTGCAGATTTTGCGAATGCCAGCCAGGAAGAACTTGAACAAGATATTCGTTCCACTGGCTTCTATCGCAATAAAGCGAAAAATATCCGCGCGGCCTGTCAGCGTATCATGACCGAGTACGGGGGAGAGGTTCCACGCACTATGACAGATCTCCTCAGCCTGGCTGGCGTGGCCCGCAAAACAGCAAATGTGGTGCTGGGCAACGCCTTCGGCATTGTGGTTGGCTTTACAGTAGATACGCATGTAGGGCGCCTCTCGCGGCGCCTGGACTGGACAAAACAGGAAGATCCTGTGAAAATCGAGAAAGAATTGATGCGCATCATCCCAGAAAAGGACTGGCTTGATCTTTCCCACCTGTTGATCTTTCATGGCCGGGCCATTTGTGATGCTCGCAAGCCGCTATGCGGGCAGTGCTCTCTAGCCAGGCTATGCCCTTCTGCATTCAGCTTCGGGAAAGCAATCCCATGAAACACATAGCAGGTAAGCTAAACCCTGGGGCCAGATCCCTATAGACGCGTGCGAATGCACAGCGCACCTGGAAGAATTTTTGCTTCTAAGTGGCGGGCGCTGTCGGTCTCGCCGTCCAACTCTATGTTTACAGGGGTTCTGCTCTCAATACCCACAGATTTTGCCCGATAAAAGCTTACCTCGGGGAGCCCATTGTGTTCACCTTTTTGCACAACAGGCAGCAATCTCAGCGCTCTCAAGAGAGGGGCATAAGCGATAGTACAAACATCAAACAGGCCATCGCATGGATCAGCATCAGGATTGATCCGAAAGCCAGCTCCATAGGTTGGTCCATTTGTCACAGCCATTAACACATAGCGCTTCTCTGCTTCCCAGACTTGCTTATCATCAAAGCGAACTTTCAACCAGGGGCAACGCTGATAACCAAATACGAGCTGTTTAAGCGTAGAGGAATAATAGAGGCGCGTTCCGCTCATCAGAGGTAGCCTTTTCAGCTGGTTTGCCGCTACTGCAATATCAGCATAAGGCCAACGCTAAAGGAATTGACAAAATAATGTCCATTGACGATTCCGGCATCCACTTGAATGGGCCGCCCGCGAAATGCTAGCTCCAGGGCTTGAGCAGGATCGCGGGGAAGCTGGAGGGTATTCCAGGCATAATCATTCCCTGATCCAGCGCCAACGATCCCTAAGGGTACCTGCTTTCCGGCGGCCAGGATACCATTGATAACTTCATGCACGGAGCCATCGCCACCGACAATCACAATAGAGCGCTCCTGGTCAGCGGCTCGCCTGGCCAGTTCCTGGGCCTCACCAGGCCGGCTTGTCTCTATATACTCAAAAGGCTCTCTGCTCAATTGCTGCTGAAGCAAGGCTCGGTAATGGGCGATCTTTGAACGATTCGCGGCAGGATTGAGGATCACGAGAGGATTATCTGAGGGTCCTGATATCTCCATGACGATATCCCTTTCTCAAAAGACGCTATAGCATCACGATTTTATCATTATCTCGTCCTTTCTGCCACAAGAAGCTTGATCAAGAGCTGACTTTTATGCATAAGTGAGAAGCTCGCGTTCATAGCAGAGTTTAAATTGAAGAATAGCCGGCTCATCAGCTTTCGGCTATCGTATGGGGAGGATACAGCTCAAGGCCCATTCTCGGGCCTTTCAGGCACAGCAATGCAGGCCAGGGCCACCTAGAGCCGATAGAAACTGCGCGCATTCTCAGCCCATAATTTGCGCTTTGCCTCTGGCGAGAAATGCGCTGTGAGAGAGTCTAAAGTTGCCACCCAGCGTGTATAAGTTGTGGCGAGCAATGCTACTGGCCAATCTCCACCAAATACGATGCGATCTTCACCAAATGCCTCTATCACATGAGCAACATAAGGAGCCAGGTCCTCGGCAGTCCAGTGCTCATGATTGGCTTCTGAGACCAATCCACTTATCTTGCATAGAACATTGGGATATGAGGCTAAGGCCTGTATATGCTCAAGCCAGGGCGCAAAGAGCTGTCCTTTGATATCTGGCTTGCCGATGTGATCCAGGATAAACGCAGTATCGGGACAAAGCTGTACCATCTTAACGGCACTTGCCAGTTGCCAGTGCTTTACACAAATATCAAAAGAGAGTCCATATTCTGGCAGCAGTTGCAACCCACGGATGAAATCAGGTAGCAGGCAAAAATTGGGATCAGCTTCATCCTGAATATTGCGCCGTACGCCTTTAATACACGGATCGAGCGCAGTTAGCGCTTCAAGAAATGCACGAGCACGCTCTCCGTATTCAATAGGCGCCCAGGGTACAATTGCCTGGATGCGCTGATCCTGGTTGGCGCGTTCTAGAACCCATTGGGCCTCAAGTAAAGCATAGGCAGGCTCAACATCAACTTGCAAATAGACCATGGCCTCTATCGCTACATCAGCCGTATGCTCGTAATACTCTCTTAGCTCATAGCTGCGATTCAGCAAAGGGTTATTGTCAAGCCAGGGCATACGAAAATGCGTGGGATTCCAGAGGTGCAGATGGGCATCAATAAGCGGGAAATTGGGCATCGCAATTCCTTTCAATTGGCAATCTCAACAAAGCCTTACTTAGGGCAAGTGGGACACGCTTACTATTTTAGCCCATGGAGCAACGTGAAGCACCCCAGGCAGAAGTGCAGGGGTTTTTACAGCGCAAAGTGCTAAAGAGTACTCAGAACGGCTAAAGGCCTGGTATATATCTCTTTAGCCGTTCTGAGCACCCTTCTATTCTTATTTTATATGAGATCCCTGATTGACAACTTGCTCAGCGATATTACCAACCAGAGGAAGCTTATAATATCTTCCCTTCAGGGCATTGACCATTGCCACGATCCAGCCGATAAAGGCAACTATATTCAGGATTACGAACAGGAATATAGCCAGCCCCGATACACCAAACAAATGCCAATCTATAATCTTGACTAAAAAGATGAACAAGATATTCGCTCCACCGAAAAAGAGCAATGATTGCAAGGCGTGGAAACGCACAAAGCGATCGCGATGGCCAAAGATGAAGAAGAGTAGCCCCGTTAACCAGAATAGAGAATAGCACCAGAAGGCTGCAAACCCATTCTCTACCTGCAAAGGCGCAAACTGAGTTGCGTTGATCTGCCCTACAGGAGGGGAATAGCTCTGATATTGCTGCTGATAATAGGCTTCGCTTCTAGCCGGCTGCTCTCGCTCATATTCACGGTTATATATCGAAGGTTTATCAAAATCATTTATTTGGGCTCCATAACCATCATAGCCTTTATTTGCCTCTTTTTGTTGTCTATTCCATTCCATAGTTGCACATCTTTCTTTGTAGTTAGATCTATACTTCTTTGTCACCAGAATATTCACTCGTTATGCAGAAAGCTTACCAGGGAACCTTCACAGAAATGTTGCGAAAATGTTACAGATCTGTAGAGTGTTAGCTCTTCTAGAACTTTTTTAATGCTTGCATTAACGCGCCAACTTCTTAACAAGCATTAAAAGGTTCTTTGCAGAGTCAGCGTTGGATCGTTCTCTCACACACGCGGGGCAAATCTCTTGCCTTGCATTACTCGCCTACAGAGAGATATGCTTATCATAGAGCAGGCTCAGCAAGCCATGCGCGCTCGCGCCAGGACATCTCTTGAAGAGATTGTTCTGATTCGATGCACAAACGAAACATAGGTAGCAGGAGCAATAGCTATATGGGAATAGAGCAGAATAAGCGTATTATACGTCGCCTTTTTGAAGAGGCTCTCAATCAAGGGAAGCTAGAAGTACTTGACGGGCTATTCTCTCCCACCTTTGTTGATTATTCAACACCTGATCAGCCAGCGGGACCAGCTGGCGTCAAAGCCTATCTGGCAGATATTCGTAAGCGCTTTCCCAATCTACAGGTAATGATCGAGGATATGATCGCTGAAGGCTCTAAGGTGGTAGTGCGCTCGGTCTGGCGCGGCGCTCAGCAGGGAGCTACTGCTGATAGAGAGACAAGCAGAACTATGATCCAGATCTTCCAGCTAGAAAATGGTCGCATTATTGGCGAATGGAACGAAGGGGATTCCATGGTATAGAACTTCCATCCTCTACAGACGCCGGCCAAAGGTGGCTAAGAGGTGAGCCGCTCTGAGATACCTGGCCAGCGGTAACCCACAGAGCAAGGTTTGCGTCGTCACTCACCATAAATTTACTTAGTGAGCATATATCAATATATCACTACATATATTCGATAGAGATGCTTCTTGCGCCTTAATTGACTTACACAATTAAGGCGTGGTCAGCTATATAATCCTCATTTGGTTTTACCCACTTCCGATGCTAAAATTGTTTAGTAGAGACAACGCTGTGCGAAAAGCCGACCTTTTCTGCAAGGAAGCAACTAAATGCGCCCAACAACGTAAAGAATGTTAGCATCTCCTCGTGGTGATACCGCCAGAGCTTGCTGAGAGCCCGGAGTTGAGGCCCGCGATCCGCATAATCTGATCTAAGGTCTTCATAAAACTCAGGTTTCGTAAAATATAACATGCTTCTTAATTAATAAGGCGCATCATTAATCTAAAAATGAAATACATATTGCACTTTATATAGCATTACGCAGATCTAAAGTGCAGCAATTGCTACTCGCATAGTAAAACGGGGAACGCCGCCAAAGACATGCTAGCGACATTATAAGTACAGGAGCATATGCTCGCTGCTTGATCGAGCTTCGGCCAAAACTGGCGGCAATAGTGAGCTGTCTCAGCCAAAAACAACGTGCAAGGGGGAACATCCAGTCAGGGAGGAAGCGGCACTTCCTCTAGCCCTTGAGGGCCAGAGCCTCGCATAACGCTTCCCGGTGACGACTAAGGATGGAAGAAGAGAATGATGTCAGCAGTCGCCCAGAAAACCTCAGAGGTTTTTGTTTTCTACGCAAACGCAGATCAAGAACTATTTCAAGAGTTTGAGAAACATCTTCGCATACTGCAACGTCGGAACTATATTCATACATGGCATACTTTCTCTGCCAGTGACAGTTCTACCTTTGAGGATAGACCGCGCTGGCCGATAGATAGAATTCCTGTCATCCTTATTCTTCTCAGCGAAGCGCTCTCTCCAGCCGAGGCAGCGGCGCTACCCGCTGTGAGGAACCTGCTCGATAGGCATTGTACCGGCGAGGTCTATGTTGTCCCGGTACTTCTCTCACCTGTAGAGCTCAAGGACACACCTTTCGAAGGACTCAGCACATTTCCAGGCAACATAGGAGCCGTCTCAGAGTGGTATACGTCAGAGGCTGCCCTATACGAAACCAGCCTTGATCTGATCTATCTTATCGATACCTTAAACAATACCGCCCAACCTTATGGAGAGGATCTAAACGAGACTTCAGACACAGATATTCGGCTAGAGGAGACGCTTCTGCTACAGCACCTGGCCGAGGATGAAGAGCTCTTTGGCCCTACCCATCCTTGCCTCGCCGATCACCTATGTGCCCTGGCTAGAATAACTCGGCAACAGGAAGATCAAATAGAGTATACCGCCGAGCTTTATCAGCGCGCACTCTCCATCCGTGAAGCTACCTATGGACCGAGCCATAACAATACGCTCAATACCCTGTTGGAAATTGCTTTATACTATCAAGGGCAAGGACAATTCGACCAGGCAGAACAATATTACTTGCGCATCCTCCCGGTCTGCGAGCAAGACAGCGAGGGCTCTGTTCCCTTCAGTCTAAGTGATCTGCTCATCGCATTAGGAGATCTCTATATGCAGACACACGATTCCGAGAAGATGCCTGAATGCTATCAACGAGCGCTTTCTCTGCTAGAGCAGCGTTATGGGCCTACTCATCCCGAAAGCATGGGGCTAATATATAGAATGGCCTCTGCTTTCCAGACAATGGGCTTAAATGAGCAAGCGGAGCAACTTCTACAACGTTTTATCGAAAGCTATGAAGATGCCTATGAAGCGGAACCCTTAGCCTTAACAGATGCGCTGGAGAAGCTCGCCTTGATCTACGAGGAACGCGAACAACTTAAACAAGCTGAGCCGCTCTTACAGCGCGCGGTCGCAATCACCGAGCAACAGTACGGAGAAGAGCATCCCCAGGTAGCGCACTATCTCAGCGCTTTAGCCCACGTCTATGAGGCACAAAAAAATCTAGAGCAGGCAGCCGAGTTACATGAAAGGGCTTTAGCCATCTGGGAAAATGATCCAGAAGACATACAGCATATTATGCATGGCCGCAATAGTCTGGCTCATCTCTACTGGACGCTGGGTCAAGAGGAGGAGGCTAGCCAGCTCTACCAGAGCCTCTTTGAGCTCATCCAGAACATGCCGACACTTGATGATCCCATGCTGATTCCAATTCTTGAAAGCCTGGCAAATTTCAAAACAGAGCTGCAACAGTATCAGCCGGCGATTGCCCTATACAAGCGTACACTGGTCCTGGCAGAGCAAAAATATGGTCATGATCACCCACGCGTTGCCGTAACTCTTAATAATCTTGCTGTCTGCTATCACCATCAAGGAAAATACAAAGAAGCCGAAGCACCGATGAGGCAAGCGATAACCACATGGGAGCATACCTTTGCCCCCTCACACCCAATGGTTATCAAGGCTTTGACGAATTATCGTGACCTCTTACGACTCCTGAAGCGCAAGCAGGAAGTCAGAAAAATAGAGGCTCGCCTGGAAGCTCTCCAGAAACTTTCTTAAAAATAGATGCATCTTTACTGTGGGCTGTACGGATAGCACAGCCCACATTTAGAGGCAAGCATTGCATACTCATCCATCAGATTCCCTGAGCCGGCAATCATGTTTCAAATAAGATCAACTAGCAAGCTTTCGCGCAGACTACTTAATTTTCAACCGAAAGTAGTTGGGCAGTAATATGATCGGTAACCACGATACTGGCCAGCCCCGCATTCAGGGTTGCCTTAATGGCTGGAACGTGGGAGGGGCTTCCTCCGGCTACAAGGATCACTTTGACGCTACCGCGCTCAATACGCTCCTTCAAACGAGGAATTTCCAGCCCTGAGAGCGTATAGGGAAATGGCTCAAGCACCTCATTAATACACACACCTGAGGCGTCAAAAACCCAATGGTTGATATCTACCACAGGACGATATGTCTCAATTGCCTCTACTTGCGCCTGGGAGAGAATCCCGCGCTTGATCATATCCTGATTTGTATGCGGCGTCCACAGGCTCGTCACCATCACACTTGCCCGGCTCATCATCTCATAGGCATCTTTAATAATAGGCAAATTGCGGATCAGTTCTACATCCTTCTGACTGGGAAGAAAAGCCGGACAGGGAAACCAGAGATGATTGGCTCCATATGCTTCGGCCAGGTCGTGGGCAATCAAGTTTGCATCACCAAAGCTAGTATGAGAATCAACAAAGCCAATACTTGCCACTACTTGCATATGGGGCAGCACTTTGGTGGGCTTCAAATAACGTACAAGATTGCGCATAAATGTTCTCCCACCAGAAACCGCCAGGATATCCGCGTCATTGAGCATTTGATCTAAATATTCGGCTGCCGCTCCCGCAATATCCGTGGCCACATCTTCAAGCAGTTCATCCCCATCAACCCTGTTCATGTTACGGCCCGCAACCAGGATCAGATCCTCAAGGCCTAGCTGAAGACGTACCTCGCGCGAAAGATTGCGCAGATAGCCAGTACGTACATCGGGTACAATCCCAATGCGCACAATGCCGCGATCCCTGGCTCTCTGTAAGGCCTTACTTACCGTTGGCCTGGAACAAAACTCCATAGAGGCGATGGTTTCTTGAGAGTGGCCTTCTTCATAATACAGATAGGCAATTTTCCGCAAAAACCGCTCATCATTGAGCAGCCTTGCTTCACTTGTACTCTGAATGCTTTCCGGCATGCGGTCTCCTCTCTCATTACTCAAATAAACTTTGCAGCTTTAAGATTAAAAGGGCAAGATCCAATTTAGCACTCTTAAACATCTCTATGCGGACATTAGCATACCGTATGTTCCTCGGTAGTGCAAGCTTCTTTTCGCGCATTTGTTCGTTACCCTCAAGGCCTGAAAATGGTGCAAAATAAGTCTTCGCCTTTATTGAGATAGAATCATGCCCTCCTTCTAAACGACTTTTCAGCTAGTAGCTCTGCTAAACGCCTTGTAAAACAAATCTTATTTTTTTACATGTCGTTACTTTCATCACAATTATTTACACTACGGCCATATTCGACAGATTTTTTCCAATGTCAAATTTCCAACCACTTTTAACAATTGTGATATTTTTTACGAATATTTACAATTTGACTTGCTTTTCACATTTGTTATGCTATATTCTTTTTATAGAGACCTGAAACGGCGTCTGGTGCCAGCGCATGATTATACGCAGTTACCTTGCTTTCCCTATATAGAGCAAGCATCCGGAGGTGCGTTCAGGCGAGGCGATGTATTGATACATATAAATATTTCTCAATACGCCCACAACTTAATGGATTAGGAGGTATGCAACAAGCAAGACGCGCGATGGCTCTATGTGATTGTTGCATGCTTTCAGAGTCGGAAGAGGAGCCTGGATGAGAAGGCGCATCCTGTTTACCGTAGAAAAGAATCGTGTACTAGTCCCTGTCGGCCAGCCGTGCCCCTTTGGCTGCCGCTATTGCTATACAAGAGGTGGAGAGGTAGGACTCTCCCGGGTTAATACAACAGATATTCTCTCTCATTTCCAGCGATTCGCCGAAGAGACTCCCTTTGAGACCATTCAATTCGGCTACGATGGCGACCCATTTGCCGATCCTGAGCGAGGAATCACCATGCTACGACAATTAGCAATGATGGGCAAAAACGTCAATTTCAGCACTAAAGCCAGGCTGGAAAATTCAGCCCTTGCTGCCCTGTGTGAAATTCGCAGCCAGATGGAGAGCACAGACACAACTTTAAGTGCACTCGTCTCGCTAAGCTGCTGGGATTCGGCAGCCATAGTAGAACCGCATACGCCTTCGCCATACGAGCGCATAGTGACGGCTCGTAATCTCAAAAAGATTGCTATCCCTGTATTTATTGCGGTACGGCCAGTCCTTCCCCATATTTCTGATGATGAATACGAACGAATTGCCGACGAAGGTATCAACGCGGGCTGCGACGGCTTTATTCTTGGTCCGCTCTATTCTGATGCTCGTGGACAATTTGTCCGTTTCATTCCACCCGCAGCTCTGGCTGCTGTGCGCAGTAAGAAAAGCGTTGTATCCTGGTCCGCCCACTCTCCCACATGGACGCGCTACGAAGATCCAGATCGCCTGCAGAAGCTCCTGCATATGATCGAGCGGAAGGGCGGACGCACCTTCCTCTCCTCAGCAGATGCTGTGGCGCTGGCCCATCAGAGACAGGAGGTGGTTGCGTGATTGAGGTTGAACTGAAGTTTAAGCTTCCCCTCGAAGCTCAAGCATACCTGCGGTCAAAGCTACTAGCTCTACCGTCATGCCAGAAAAGCGAAGCAACAGATATTGACGATATCTACTACGATACCCCCGATTTTGCCTGCTTACAACAGGCAGTCTTCATCAGGATAAGAAATCATGCGCATCTAGAGATCAAATATCATGAGCAGGACGATCCGGCGCATGCTCATTGTACCGAACAAGTTTTTCCCTTGCCAGCAGATCCTACTCAACTTAAAGCTATGGGAGAGCTATGCACACGCTTCTTACCAACGTGGCGGGAAGCGGGAAGTGTCGAGGAAATCCTCAAAAGTAATGGTCTGCGCGCATTCATTCATCTAAAAAATCAGAGAACTCGCTATCGTTACAAACATCTTGTGGTCTGCACGGATCGCGTAGAGGGTTTGGGTGACTTCCTTGAAGTGGAAACCCATTGTCAGGTAGAAAGCGAGGTTGAGGCGGCTCGTGCAAGCCTGCAAGACTTTATCGCAGAGCTCTCGCTTCCCAGCTTACACGCAGTCAGAGTCGGTTACGTGGAGTTATGGCTTCGCCAGCATCTTCCACACGTGTATCAGCTAGGGAAATATCGGGTAGAGGATTATCTTGAGCCAGGCGCTTACTCGCTGGTCCAAAACGCCGAGCTCAGAAAGGGACAGAAAACAATTAAGCAGTGAAAGTAAGTGAGATGGATCTCGCTAGCATCTCTTCTCTGTTCCTGAAATAGGAACAGGAAAGGCATACAAAAGCAATTAAGGAAGAAAAGGAGCAAGATATGCAGCATTCGATCTTACGTCCGATGCAAGTTTTACGAAAGATCAGGCTCAATTCCTTGCATGATAGCGATACACAGCAATATTTACTAGCCGACGACTGCCAGGCAATAGCCATGGATAGTGACGCGCCAGTTTGTGTGGATACTCCTGCCATGTCCTTATCCGGTCCCGAGCTCCAGAGCATGTATCCATCCATCACTCCCTGTGTCCTCATTATTGAAGATTCGGCGACGGTGCGCCGCCTCGTCACTGTCGCCTTAAAGCAAGCAGGCTATGAGACCTGGGCCTTTCCAGATGGAATCAAAGCCATGCAATGGTTGGTAAAGCCAGGCTCGCGCATTCCCGATCTGGTCCTTGTCGATCTGGGTTTGCCCAAAATGGATGGGTATGAGGTATTGCGACGAATCAAAACCAAGCCACGCTTTGCCCAAACGCGCTGTATGATACTCTCTCGCCGTGATGGCACGCTCGACAAACTCAAGGGAAAATTAGCTGGGGCAACTGTTTATCTCACTAAACCATTTACCACTCAGGAGCTCCTGCAAGCCATACACGCAGCTCTGGAGAGCGCCCAGAGGCCGGGAGAGCGGGGATTGTGTCTTCCTGCTGAGCAGCATTCGAGCACTGAGACGCAGAGCGCTTGACAGATAGCGATTGTATGGAGAAACTCAGCTGACATGCAGAGGGAGAAATGCAATGCAACGATTATATGCTCCCATATCGCTTTGCCAAACATATACAGAACCGGAACGTCAGCTTATTTTGGTAGTTGATAATACTCCGGCTATTCAGGACATGCTCTCCTGGGTCTTAAAGCTCCAGGGATATCAGCCTGTTTGCGTAGCTAATGGTCAGGAAGCTCTGGAATGGATCGAGAACGCGCTTAGCATGGGACAATACCCAATAGCTATTCTGCTCGATCTGCTGATGCCGGTCATGAATGGAAGCACGTTTCTTGAGCGCCTACGCGAGCGCTGGGATGCCCCTGTGCCTATTCCACCAATCCTCTTACTCACTGTGCAGGCTGGCAATTATGACTATCTGGGATGTAACGATGTGCTCACAAAGCCGTTTCACATTAAAGAACTGAGTGAACGACTTGAGCGCTTAATCGATAAAACGTCATCAACTGACAATGAAACGACGCCCCGGCAGGGCAGCCAGAATTAAAGCACTTTTTAAGACGGGAAGATTTCTTTGCCCACCCTCTTCTCGTACCCCTCCCTGGGGATATGTCCCTCCTCTTCAAGCGCATTGTGACCGAACCAGCCCCATTTACTTCTGGTCCAGAAATGCTTCTTTCCTGGCTCGTCTCCGTTTAAGAGAGCTCAATTTAGCAGCGTTTTCCTCTCTCGCTATTCGGGCTTTAGGGTCCAGGCAGAGAACAAAGTATGCACAATATCGTGCGCAAATTTATCATCGAGAGGTGCATGCTGCACAAGCAAACGATACCACATGGCTCCATAGATCAAATCTGCCATAACCTCACCATTGCTATCGGCCGGCAATTCGCCTCGTCTGCGGCCCTCTTCTATAATGGCAAGCAATGGCTGTCGTCGCAACAAAATGAACTTGGTACGAAAGATAGCGGCAAAGGCAGGATCGTGTTGCGCTTCCGCCATTAAGCTCCTAACAATTTCTCCCGTCTCTCCGCTGAGCACACTGAAAGTCATTTTCAGCCATGCCTCCAGGCGTACGGGCAATGGGCCCTCAGGTGGAAGAGGCAGCGTCTGCTGAGCGTAGAGTAGCAAGGCATCGAAAACAATAGCCCCTTTTGAAGGCCACCAGCGGTAGATTGTAGGTTTTCCCACGCCAGCCTCGCGAGCAATGCCTTCAATCGAGAGCCGCGAAAAGCCCACTTGCTTTACCAGGTGCAAAGCAGCAGCAAGAACGGCCTGTTGCGCCTGCGTACTCCGCGGCCGCCCAACTCCACGACTAGTTACATCTGTATCAATATCCATGGATATCCGCTCCTTTTGCCTCTAGTATATCACTTGACAAAACGTTACGTAACGTTTTATATTTATGGGGCATTTCGTTTTGAAGCACTGTATTAAGATGTTTGTGATCCCAGCTCTTCTCAGCGAAGGGCTCAGTGCACAAGTATTCTCTATGCTTCACACGGGTGGCGGACAGAACATGTCAGGAACACCAGAGCCAAAGCCCAGGGCCTCCCTGGCCTGATATGATAAATTTTGATTTAGGGACGATACCGAGAGGAGATTCATATATGGAGCTGGACGGCCAACGCATTTTGATCATGGGAGGCAGCTCAGGAATTGGGCTCGCAGCCGCTCGTATGCTTACGGAAGCAGGGGCAGAGGTCACCATTACAGGACGAAACCAGGAAAAGATTAATGCAGC
This sequence comes from Ktedonosporobacter rubrisoli, assembly GCF_004208415.1. Taxonomy (GTDB): domain Bacteria; phylum Chloroflexota; class Ktedonobacteria; order Ktedonobacterales; family Ktedonobacteraceae; genus Ktedonosporobacter; species Ktedonosporobacter rubrisoli. The sequence goes on from NZ_CP035758.1 coordinate 4,685,533, forward strand.
CCTCTCTCAGTTGGGCAAGGGCGCATATGGTCGGTCTATCGACGCCACAGCCATTTCAGAGCTACAAAGCTTCTTCAAGGAATATGGAGCCTTTGACCATCTAGTAATTTCTGTGAGCGGCGCGGCAGGCAGTGGAGCATTTCATTCCCTCAACCTGCAGGATCTACGTCATGGCTTCGAAGCAAAGTTCTGGCCACAGGTTTCTATTGCTCAGCTTAGCCTGGAAACCATATGCAACACAGGATCAATCACATTCATAACTGCAGGTTCGTCGCGTAAGGCTCGTCCCGGAACGGCCGGGCTGGCCGCAATCAACGGCGCTCTTGATGCGATGATCCCCACGCTGGCTGTAGAGCTGCGCCCCCTACGCGTCAACGCCGTTTCTCCCGGTGTTATCGCAACACCCTGGTGGGATCGTGTAGGGGAAGAGTTCCGTAATAACATCTTTGCCCAGGCAGCCGAGAACGCCCCAGCCAGACGCATCGGTCAGCCAGAAGACGTGGCACAGGCCATCAGTTTCCTCATCCAGAACACGTTTGTAACTGGGAGTATCATCGACTGCGATGGAGGTGCTCGCCTCTGCTAAGTTGCTGGTAAGCAAGATGATCGCGACGAGTTCCAGGAAGAACTTTTCATCGCGATCATCTCAATTGTCCACAGACCTTTACATGCCTCTCATCTTACCTTCCTTAGGCTTCTCCATGTGAAGCTAAAAAGCTGGATAGAGGCATAGAGCACGTTCAGCCGAGAAGAGGTGTTTTGAATGACTTCTTCTCTTTGCCTGCCTTCTTTTCGTGCTCTTTCCCGGTTTCATTGCTACGCCCTCCTTGTTTAGGGCGAAAAAGAGTGAGATGCAGTAGCTGTTTGGAGTAGGCTACCAATCTTGCGCCATCGGGAATCTCTCTACGGAACCATAGGCCAGGTTCATTCGGCGCGGGCAAGTGACCCAGGATATATTCACCAATATCAAAGGCAGCGCGGGGACGGCTCAGCCGGCGCGCATTCTCACGTCGCCGGCGCAACAATGGCGAACCAGGCTTCATCAAACGGCGGAGCTCATCGACAAGTTCGCGCGAATTATGCGCCAGGATGCCAACCTCATTGCGTTCAACAAAGGCAATATTGCCCGATTCGGAGCCCGGCACATAGCCGCATAATATAATAGGCAAGCCACAGGCTAGAGCCTCGCAGATGGTTCCCGGTCCGGCTTTAGTCACGATAACATCTGAGGCATGCATCAATTCGGGCATATTTTGCATAAAGCCAAACAGACGCATTGGAACGTGAAGCTGGCGGCGAATACGCTGAAGTCTTGTATAGAGATCCTTATTGCGTCCCGCAACTACTAGCAGTTGTACAGGTAAACGCGCCTGAGAAATAGCGCGTACGGCTGTATATAATCCACCGGCACCTTCACCACCTCCAACCAGCAAAACAACCGGAAGGTTAGCCTCAAGGCCAAGTTGCTCGCGTAACTCTTTCTTCGATTTTATTTCAGAGGCAAAGCTGGGATGAATGGGCATTCCTAGCACACGAACGAGCTCTGGATTTACGCCCACTTTCACTAAGGCGGCCCTTCTCGCTTGCTCAGTAGGCACTACATAGCCATTTGCCCCGCGCGCAAACCAGGCTGAGTGAACGCTGATAAGATCAGTTACAACGGTCAGGAACGGAATAGGTAGCCTCATATCGCGCAAAACTTGCATTGTAATATAATTAATTACTGGATGAACTGAAACAATAATATCAGGCTTTACACTCAAAATTAGGTCGTGCAGGCCTTTCAGGATAAAAGGACGGCCCAATGCTGTTAAAGTCGTCACCGCATCCTCACGATCCATATGCTCAAAAAACTTCCCATACATTTGTGGGCTCAAACGAATTGCCGGTCCATAGAGTTTCGTAATCTCACGCAGGGGAAAAAAGCTATACTGCTCAAACACATCGACGATCTCGATGTGATATTGTGGAGGGGCAAGTTCTCCTTGCGAAAAACTTCCAGCCTCATCACTAGTAGATAGCTCAACCTCACTTTTATTACGCTCGTCCATGCACATATGCCAGCGTGCTTGCTCTTCTTGCGAGAGGAGTGTGATAGCATGGCTAATGGCGTTGGCTGCGCTACGGTGTCCAGCCCCTGTATCAGCGATCAAGAATAGAATAGTTCGTTGTGTCATGCTCAACAGAGGAGTTCCTCCTTCCTGAAAACCTGAAACGATAATGGAGAAGGAAGTCAATCTACTGCTCGGAAGCAGAAGTAGCAGAAGTATGCTTTGTCCCCTCAGCAAAGCACACATTTCAGGCTTAAACGGCCAGGCAGCCCACGTCTTGTTTCCATATTTCGTCATATAACGAAGATATTTCCTCGCCAGGCAAGGGCATCCTCTTCTCTAGATCCTTCCTATTATTATCCACGAGAAAAAGCGCCTTTTCGTCTCAAGAAGCTCTACAGGCCACTTCTATTCTTTCCACTTCACTTTATAGCCTGACTTTCAAGATCTTCTCCTGGCCAACTAAAATTTGCAAGTATAGACTAGCAGGAATTGACAATAAAACTCACGACTATATATTCTTTCCAAAGAGAAAGATAAGCTGCTTTAGCGTAATAAAGCTCTCTAAATATAGAATATACTCAAGGCAAAGAGGATTCCAGCCATCTATTAATTTTGATCTAAAACCCGCTTGACGATCAATGCTCCCAAGCTCTCACCCACCTGCCCAAAAGAACAGGAGGTAAACTGTCCCCTTGTGCGATCCTCGGGTTGCGCTTTTCAGCTATAGTTGCAGCAACATAGATTGAGCGCACAATTCTGAAAGGAAGCTAACAATGACTTCGACTTCACCCCGTCCCATAGCCTTGATTACCGGGGCTTCGCGCGGCCTGGGACTTGCCCTGGCTCGCCAGTTGGCACGACAGAGCTGGCATCTCATTATTGACGCACGCGGAGCTGTGGCTCTGGAAGCAGCACGGGCCGAGCTCGCGCAGTATACCAGTGTAACGACTATCGCCGGGGATATAAACGATGCCGGGCACCGTCAGGCCTTAGCGCAAGCAGTTAGCCAGCAGGGTCGACTCGATGCTCTTATTAATAACGCCAGCATTCTTGGCCCCAGCCCTCAGCCTGAACTGCTTGATTACCCTCTCGATGTCCTTGAGCAGGTCTATCGGACGAATGTAGTAGCTCCTCTGGCCCTTGTTCAGATGATGCGGCCTTATCTACAGCCAGGCACACGCATTATCAATATCACTAGCGACGCCGCCGTTGAGGGCTACGAGGGTTGGGGCGGCTACGGTTCCAGTAAGGCCGCGCTTGAGCAGCTTTCCCATATTCTAGCCGCTGAACAGAAAGATTGGCGTGTCTACTGGGTTGATCCCGGCGATATGAACACCCAAATGCACCAGGAGGCTTTTCCGGGTGAGGATATCAGCGATAGGCCTTCGCCCGAGACCAGCGTGCCCGGCCTACTCGTCCTGCTCCAGGGAACGCATCCCAGCGGTCGCTATACTGCCCGTTCTCTTGGCTAATCCAGAGGCACAGACGTTTCTCTCTATACTGCGACTCTCTCCAATTTGGAGATGATAGCTGCTGCTAGCGAGCCAGTCAGGTTAAGAATTTCGTACCTCGACAATATAGCCAAAAATCAAGAATACTCGTCTTTGAACAAACAAGGAAGTACGAATGAGTAAAAATATTCCTCAACCACCTGTACATAACGTGGACGACAAAAGCTCTGTTGAGGCTTCGCGTATGCACTTCTCCTTACCAGCAGAGCTTGAGGCTGGAGAACCACCCGAGGCGCGTGGCTTGGAGCGCGATGAGGTACGCCTGATGGTATCATATGTCTCAAACAATCAAGTAGCGCATACCCGCTTTCGCCAAATAGAAGATTTTCTAAACGCAGGCGATGTACTGGTGATTAACACTAGCGGGACGCTCAACGCCGCCCTACCAGTTCAGAGCAAGGACGGAACACGTTTCGGGCTCCATCTTTCAACGCATCTCCCCAACAATACCTGGGTGATAGAGCTACGTTCCTATACAGATGCGCTCAAAAAAACAACCAGGCCTTATTATGGCGCAAAGCCGGGAGAAACATATCAATTGCCCGCAGGCGGGAAGCTCACAATACATAAAGCCTATAGATCTGATCAGGCAGTGCCAAGGCTATGGATTGCCAGTCTTGATCTACCAGCTCCTCTTCATGCCTATCTTAACGAATATGGCTTCCCCATTCGCTATGGGTATGTCAGGGAGGGTTGGCCCATCAGTTATTACCAGACGGTCTATGCCACAGAGATGGGTAGCGCTGAAATGCCATCGGCCGGGCGCGCATTTACGCATCAGCTCATTACCAGGCTCGTTGCTAAAGGTATTCTAATTGTTCCTTTACTTTTACATACAGGAGTTGCCAGTGCCGAATATAACGAGCCAGTATACGAAGAGTATTATCGTGTGCCGCAATCTACCGCATACATTATAAATGCTGCACATGAGGCCAATAGACGAGTTATCGCCGTTGGCACAACGGTAGTCAGAGCGCTAGAAACCGTAACAGATACCAATGGTATAACCAGCGCCGGTGAGGGATGGACCGACATTTTCATCACCCCACAACGGGGTATCCATGCAGTCAACGGCCTGATAACCGGCCTGCATGAGCCGCTATCAACCCACCTGGCAATGCTAGAGGCCATAGCCGGGCGCGCCCATCTAGAAATCACCTATCAACAAGCCTTACAAGAGGGCTATCTCTGGCACGAATTCGGGGATCTTCACTTGATCCTGCCGTGAAATCTGCTGTAGGAGCTATCTCATATGCTTTTGCAAGATAGCTCCTGCTTTATTTAGGCATAGCACTTCGCCTCCATGTTTGTTTTTTTGTGCTTCCAGGTGGCTAAGAGAAAACGAAAAAAATGCTCAATGCCCTATTTTCGGCCGATACTGGATAGCTTCGGCGACGTGATTGGCTCCAATTGTCTCGCTGGCGGCCAGATCGGCAATAGTACGCGCTAACTTCAATACGCGATGGAAGGCACGCGCCGAGAGATGGAGCTGTTGCATGGCAGTCTTCAAAAGCTTTTCAGCCGAAGCCTCAACGCTACAAAATTGGCGCACCTCAGCCGGCCCCATCTCGGCATTACAGGTCAATTTCGTGCCGGCAAAGCGCTGTATTTGTCTTTCGCGCGCCTCCTGGACGCGAGCACGAATGATTGCCGAGTTTTCTATGTTGCGCTTATCAGCCAGCTTTTCATAATCCACGCGCGGCACTTCGACGTGAATATCCATGCGATCCAATAGAGGGCCGCTAATCCTTTTTTGATAGCGAGAAATAGCGGTTATAGAGCAACTACACTCTCGCACTGGATCACCATAATAGCCACAAGGGCAAGGATTCATAGCGGCTACAAGCATAAAGTTTGCCGGGTAGGTAATCGTTCCCTGGGCCCGCGAAATTGTCACAATCTTGTCTTCCAGCGGCTGGCGCAGCACCTCCAGCACATTTTGCCCAAACTCAGGCAATTCATCGAGAAAAAGCACGCCTCTATGAGCAAGGCTAATTTCGCCAGGACGAGGCATACGTCCTCCCCCAACAAGTCCGGCATGGCTGATCGTATGATGAGGGGCACGAAAGGGCCGCTGCACAATAAGTGGCATATCAGCAGGCAATATACCGCTCACGCTATAAATTTTCGTTACATCGAGGGCCTCTTCAATGAGCATGCGTGGCAGGATAGATGGCGTTGCGCGCGCAAGCAATGTTTTGCCAGATCCGGGAGGGCCACTTAACAGAATATTGTGTCCACCGCTCGCCGCTACCTCTAGAGCGCGTTTCACATGCTCCTGACCACGTATGGCCGCCATATCCTGACCATATACAGGTTCCTGCGCATTATCAAGAATGGTAGGGTCACAGACATAGGGCTCAAGCGCGCGCTCGCCATTCAAATGGGCCAGCAGTTGAGCCAACGTCTTGACGGGATAGACGGTTACCCCCTCGACCAGAGCCGCCTCTACCGCGTCAATGGCTGGGACAAATACCGAGCTGATATGCTTTTCGCGTGCTAGTGCTACCATCGGCAAAATGCCATTTGTGTGGCGTAGGCTGCCATCTAACGATAACTCGCCTAGAAAAAGCGCATCTTCCAGCGTAACGTCAAGATTAATCTGCTCAGCAGCGTATAATATCCCTATGGCTATAGGAAGATCATAGGCCGGGCCAGCTTTACGCAAATCAGCAGGGGCCAGGTTCACGGTAATACGTTTATAGGGGAAAACACAGCCGCTATTCTTTATCGCAGACTTAACTCGCTCTTTTGCCTCATTGACAGCGGCGTCGGGCAGCCCAACTATCATAAATGCAGCTAAACCAGCAGAGAGATCGACTTCCACCTCTACTAAAGCACCTTCCAGACCGATAATTGCACAACTGCGTACTTTTGACAACATAAAACCACATGACCTCCTCAATATTATCTACCACGCATTATGCATGAGTAGAGCCAAAAATGCAAGATTATTAATCCACTATTCAAGCTTTAGGCTTAGCGATCCTACTGGCATAATAACGCCGTACAAGCCGCGGCAAGCCCAAACTCATACATTTGAAGCAAACTATATTCCTGAAAATGCGCATAGGAAAGATAGTAGCATAAAGAAGAGGGAGGGTGTGCTTTCAAATGCCTGCGTTTGCCCAGGCACACAAAATTATCGCTCTCAAACGCCTTTGTGGAAATTTTATGCTAGCCAGGTGAGAGCTTGCAAAAATGGATACGTGGCTTTCAGGCTCCAAAGGTTGCAGGAAGCACAATTACTTCCTGGCCCGGCTTAAGGCTGGTTTTTAAGCCGTGATGCCCACTGATCACTTCATTGTTGACAAAAATTTTAACATGTTCGCGCACATGTCCTTGTTCGGTACAGAGACGCTCCCACACACGGGGATGCTGCTGCGCCAACAAAGCTAGCAGCTGCTCTACTGTATCAGCTCTTAAGCTTATCTGGCTCTTGCCTCCACTATACGCGCTCAATGTCGACGGCAGGCGCAAAGTAACTGCCGCTTTTTCTTCATCGCTCATCTGTTACTTCCAGAAAAAAAGATAATCTACAGATGTTCTATAGCTGCTGACAGTATATAAGGAGATTACAACGTTTGCAAGCGTTTGGCAGCTCCGGCACAGCATGAGGCCTATCTCGCAGGAAACATTGCTTAAAGCAGCAAAAGACGGATACCCCGAGAGATGTATCCGTCCTTTAAAGTTTTTTCGTAAGTCAGCAAGTGAACTGCCGCAGCTATACTGATAGTTCACTGATGCCAGGCTTATCTTTCAATGGGCGCACCAATCAAGCTGCCCCATTCAGTCCAGGAGCCATCATAGTTGCGCACATTGTTGTAGCCGAGCAGATAGCGCAGCACAAACCAGGTATGGCTACTGCGCTCACCAATACGGCAATACGCTACTACGTCCTTATCAGGAGTGACGCCTTTACTTCCATAGATCGAACGCAGTTCCTCAGCCGATTTAAAGGTGCCATCCTCACGCACCGCCTGCGACCAGGGTACATTAGCCGCGCCCGGGATATGCCCGCCTCTCTGGGCTCCTTCTTGCGGGATGTTTTCGGGGGCCAGCAATTCACCGCTAAATTCTTTGGGAGAGCGCACGTCTACTAAGGCAAAGCCCTGGCGACCCAGCGAGGATAGTACCTGATCGCGGAACACGCGCAGATCTGCATGCGGTTCTTCGGCCTGATAATTGGTAGAGGTATAAGTAGGAACTTCGGTCGTGATTTCGCGCTTGTCGGCCAGCCACTTTGCCCGTCCGCCATCCAGCAAGCGTACATCCTTATGTCCGTAGTACTTCAAAATCCAGAGCGCCCAGGCCGCGAACCAGTTGTTGTTATCTCCATAAAGTATGATTGTCGTATCATTGCTCACGCCTGCCTTGCTCAGCAACGCCTCCAGTTGGGCCTTACTCACCGGCGCACGCACGATCTGGTCCTGAAGCTCTTTCTGCCAGTTGAAGCCCACGGCTCCTGGAATGTGCCCTTCCTCATAAGAACGGGTATTTACATCCACTTCTATCAACCGCACATTTGCGTCCTTCAAGTGAGCCTGTACCCAATCAGCATCCACTAACACTTCTGGATGCACATATCCTTTGTCCTCTGGCATATTTCTCCTCCTACTTATGCGTAGAAATAATGTAAAACGTGCTTATTCTCAATCAGACAGTTCTGTGATATGATTAGGTATAATCTTAACATCCAGAACAGCCTTCGCTGTCGCTGCTTAGCACAATATCAACAATAACACATTTGGCTCATTCTTTCAAGTTATTTTTTACATTCCTTTTAGTTATTAATTGTCAGAAGAAATTGTGCGACCCGGCGTTACAGCCCGCTTCTTTATGACCTCTAAAGCTTCTCCAATAGACATCACGCTTACCGCTCCTGCCTGCAATAGCTGCTTAACTATTTTTATTCCTTCACCGCCTGTATAATCACGGGAGACTATATCCCCTATTTCAGGCTCACCCGGCTCTCGATCTTTAGAAGCTGATGGAAAGTCTTGTGAGTTTAGCAGCAAAACAGGTAAGCAGTTTTGAGCGGCTAGCAGCGCCTCATGGAGGAGCATGAGATTGCCTGGACCAATTGGCGTTGGACAAATGATTAACATCGATACGTGGGCCAGTCTCGCACGAACTTGTTTCAAAGTCTCAGAGGAGAGAGGAGCATAAGGCTGTTCCGTAATGACCTCAGTAGCCAGGCGCAAAGCTAGCGTATGATCACTATCTCCAATATTCAATGCCCCAATGCTAAACGGTATATGGGCATCGGCCAGGGCGCGCATCAAACGCTCTCCAGAGCCCCCACCGGCTATGACATGCACGCTGGGCTCAATACCGCTCTCTTCCACCTCGTTAGCTTCCTCGCTATAGGGAGGCAAAATGCTTAGATGCTTGGCACCACGCAATATGCCTACCTGCACCCCTATTCCATAGACACGCTTGAGTAAGCCCGGTTCCAGCACTTCAGCTGGTCCGGCATCAGCCACAACCCCACGCTGGAAGAGAATCAGGCGTGGAAAGTAGCGAGCCGCCAGATTGAGATCGTGAATAGCCGCCACAACCGTCATTCCACGTTCGCGATTGAGCTCCTGCACCAGTTCAAGCGTTTCTACCTGGTAGCGAATATCCAAATGCGATGTTGGCTCATCCAACAAAAGTACGGCGGGCTGTTGCGCAAGAGCCATCGCAATCATAACCCTCTGGCGCTCTCCACCGCTTAGTTCATTAAAGACGCGTTCGGCCAGTCCTGAAACACCAGCTGCCTGCATCGCATCCTGTACAATAGCCAGATCCTGTTTCGTACGCGTTCCCAGGAAAGAGCTGATAAACGGAGTTCGCCCCAGACTCACCATATGTTCCACGGTAAACGCAAAGGGCATGTGAAGTTCTTGAGGAACTACGGCAATACGGCGGGCCACGCCACGCCGTCCCCATTGTGTGAGCTCGCGCCCTTCCAAAAGGACCTGCCCCTCTTGAGGCTGCAATACCCCACTAAGGATACGTAATAGCGTTGTTTTGCCCGAGCCGTTGGGTCCCAATAAACCGACCATCTCGCCGGGAGCGATACGCAAAGAGACATCATATAGCAAAGGCTTGCGCTCATAACCAAAGGAAACTGCACTTAATTGCATAACCGCTGATGTGGCCGTCGTTTCACTTGCCTTATTCTCACTCTTCACCATTTGTATGCTCGCTTACTATTTCTCAAGAGGAACAGGAAAAAGGGAGCCCCAACCAGGGCCGTTAAGACGCCAACTGGCAAGACAGCCGGGGCAAGAATAACGCGCGCCAGCATATCAGCCACTGTCAAAAAAATTGCCCCACTCAAGGCCGAAGCTGGGAGCAACAAACGATGCCTCGGACCTATTAACAGGCGCATGGCATGAGGCACAACCAGGCCAACAAAGCCAATTAAGCCGCTAATCGAGACAGCTGCAGCCGTGATCAGCGAGGCGATAATCACGATTAGCAGCTTATAGCGCTCGACAGGCAATCCCAGATAAGCGGCGCTCTCTTCACCGAGAGCAAAAGTATCGAGGATGCCTGCAAACCTGAGCGAGAGCACAACCCCCAGCAGCATAATTATGCCCACCACCACTACCGGAGGCCAGTTAGTTACCGCAATACCTCCCGAGAGCCAGTTAAATAGGGCCAGGATACTAAACTGTGCATTAGGGATGAGCGTCAACAGGAGCGTCTGACAGGCCACAAGCACGGCATTAATTACCACTCCAGCCAGCAACAACGTCACTATCGGCGTACGTCCATCGGTGCGCGCCAGGCTATAGACCAGGAAAACTGATAGGATAGCTCCCACAAAAGCCAGAACTGGCGTCAAGGGGAAGAAGGCTCCATAAAGCGTGCTAAGAGGTAAGACAAAGGCAATCGCCGCGCCCAGCGCTGCACCGGAAGAAGTTCCCAACAAATAGGGGTCAGCCAGAGGATTGCGCAATATACCCTGGAAAAGCACTCCCGCAATGGCAAGTCCGGTTCCTACAAGCGCGGCCCCTAGTACGCCAGGCATCCGCACTTGCCAGATAATTACCTCAATCGAAGGGTCCCACACCTGTCTGAAGTGGAAGAGGCCAGTTCCATTCAACAGGATCTGTATAATTGTGTCAAAAGAAATTGCCACCGATCCCATACTGACGGCCAGGAGAATGACAATAAATAGAAGTAAGCCCAGGATACAAAAGATAACAGCGCCCGGGAGGCGGCGTACTCCACCTGGCTGCCTCTCTGAGCGGGAAGAACGTTCGGCCAGCTTCACCGGGAGCCTCCCTTCCAAAACAAAAGGGAGCCGGCGGCAGCAGGCCTGGTGAGAAGAATGTGGTAAATATGCATCTGGTGACCTCTGAGAGATGATTACAAGCTCGTTGTCACCCCACGCAAGAGGGAAGATCGATCAAAGACGAGTGCGCTACCTGAGCATAGCACAATTCCATTAAGGAATTCTGGTCTCAACTCGCTCCTTTGACGCGAAGGAACATGAGCAGATGACATCAGGCTGGTATCCTGGCTTCTGGCTCCAAACGCGATTCTCCTGCCTTCCCATCCAGCTATGAGCAAGCTCATCAATATAGACAGTGGCATATCCTTGCATCCTGTAATGCAGGGAAGGGAATAACTCGCCAGTTACAGTAGCGCGACTGCATCAGATTTGCACTGACTTCCCATTAAGGTCCGACTGCCGTTCGGACCACCTGATGGATATAAATTAGCCTATCAAAGTTAGTATATAGACGAACTGATTTGCTGTCAAATCAAAAAAGAGAAGTTCTGGGGCAAGCAGTTGGCTTATTTAAACATTCCATCAACTAGATACGCCTTTTACCTGTTATATCATTTTTATAAGCTGGTAATCGGGAAACTGTACAGAAGGTCAGTTGACAAGAGCTACATTCAAGATGATACTACAAGATAAGGGAAGTCGCCTGACACCATAGAGGCATCGCTCTAACAGAGGGTTAGGGAAACGATCCACGAAGTTCGACGAGGAGCCGGCGGGCGTTTCTATGTTTTCCAATTTAAAGGACAATTGAATGGCTATTGAAAAAGATTTTTTCCGGCAAGTGATGGGTCGCTTCGCAACTGGCGTCACTGTAGTTACAACGAGTAATCAAGGAGTATTGGCAGGCCTGACAGTTAACGCCTTCTGTTCCGTCTCACTGAATCCACCTCTTGTTCTCGTCTGTATCGATCTTTCAAGCAACACAGTACCATTGTTTCGTGATAGCAAGGCTTTTGCCGTGAATATGCTTACGGAGCAACAAGAGCATCTATCGCGCTGTTTTTCCACAGCTTCGCCAGAGCGGTATGAATATTTTTGTCACGCTACCTACCATACTGCGGCCACTGGCGCTCCCATTCTCGATGACGTGCTCGCGTTTATTGATGCTCGCATTGTCGCCGAATACCCGGGCGGTGATCATGTAATCTTCCTGGGCCAGGTTGAAGCCATGGGGATGCCAGGCCAGGTTAGCTTTGCACAAGATGCTCAGAGCCAGGGCGACAAGCCAGTATTTAGTGAAGCACGTGCAGCATTAGAAAACCCTTCTCCTCTTCTCTATTATAAAGCAAAATATCGCCAGTTACCTGATACTACCCGAAAACCCAGTCTCGCAGGATACTATGATGAGGAATTTACCTAAGCTGCAGCCTGCTGATCGCGAAAACAAGCTAATAGCACTCCATCAACGTATCCTCTCCTGCCGTCTCTGCCAGGAGAGAGGGTATATTGCCACGGCTCGGCCTATTGTACAGGGACGTGCTAACGATCGGATCTTCTTGATAGGACAGGCTCCCGGTCACCTCTCTGTAGCTAGAGGCGTTCCATTTAGCGGACCAGGAGGACGTGTTCTGCAAAAATGGCTTGAGCGCGCGGGTTTCCCGCCTGGTTATCTGCATGAACACGTCTACCTTAGTTCTCTGACCCACTGCGATCCAGGCAAAAACCCCAAAGGAAGTGGAGATAGACGGCCTTCACCACAAGAGCTAGCTCTTTGCAAACCCTTCCTGGAAGCCGAGCTGAACCTTGTGCAGCCTCGTGTAGTGCTACTTGTTGGCACAATGGCCATAGAGGCCTTTCTGGGGAAAGCCAGGCTAGAAGATATTATCGGTACCTACCAGGAAATAGAGAAGAGGCTTTTTTTGCCCTTACCTCATCCATCAGGGGTAAGTCGCTGGCTCAACGCACCTGAACATCAGCACTTACTCGCTCAAGCCCTTGAGCATCTTGCCCGTTGGCGCAACGAATATGGACTCCAGGGCGGGCAGGCACAACCAGGATCAAACTAATCCTGGCTGGCCGCCTTATGCATGCGAAACTCATGTACCCCTTTCTTCAAGGTGCCGAGCGCAAGTGTGGCACAGGTCGGACGCGTCATGACCAGTTCGCGCCCAAGTTGCTCGATGAGATCTTCAAAGCTCATTTCTTCTATCTCTTCGGCTGTCATCCCTTCCACAAGTTCGGTCACATATGAGGCTGCCGCCTTGCTAATGGTACATCCCTCGCCTTCCCAATTGATGGCCTCAACTTTGCCATCCTCGTTAAAGCGCGCATGCATAGTAATAATATCGGCGCAGCCGGGATTGCCACCACTCAAGCTTACATCTGGATGCTCTAATGAACCATAATTGCGTGGATTCTCATAGTGATCCATCAAAAATTCGATAGCTTCCTGGCGATCCATAAACCCTACCTTTCAAAATGTGGTAACAAACGCTGGTGAATACGCGTTAGTCATGAACATCTCTCCACACAGCATAACCACTTATATCTCAATTGTCTATTGCTCCTTACAGTATAAAGGGTCTCCACACAAACCTGAGCGTTCTCCCCTCTACCATTTTACCAATTTCCGCTCAATGCGGTTTAGCCAGCGCTCTACAGCAGCTATTTCTCAATAGGAGCACGCACCATATTCCCCCATTCAGTCCAGGAACCATCGTAGTTACGCACTCGCGGGAAGCCAAGCAACTTTGCCAGCACAAACCAGGTAAGGGCAGAACGTTCACCAATACGGCAGTAGGTAATAACATCTTTATCGGGCGTTATGTCCTGCCCCAGATAGATTTGCCGTAGCTCTTCGACACACTTGAATGTAGCATCGGCATTCAGAGCTACTGACCAGGGAATATTCCTGGCTCCTGGAATATGGCCTCCCCGCTGAGCTCCCTCCTGGGGGTATTCCTGCATGTGCAGTAACTCACCGCTATACTCCTGAGGCGAGCGTACATCGATGAGTCTACGCTCCGAATTGCGTAGGCCGGGCCACACAGTCCCATGGAAAGCCCGAATCGTCTCGTCTGCCTGTTGCGCTGTATAGGATGTGCACTCAAAATGAGGTACATCTCTGGTCATTTCACGTCTCTCGGCCTCCCATTTTAGCCGTCCACCATTCATGATCTTCAGCCTCTTGTGGCCGTATAAAGTAAACAGCCAGAAAGCGTAACAGGCGTACCAATTGTTCCGATCACCATAGAAAACAACTGTCGTGGTATTTGTAATTCCCCAGCGACTCATCAGCTGTTCAAAGCCCTGTTGATCGATAAAATCGCGCGTGATTTTATCCTGCACATCCACATGCCAGTTGAGTTTCACAGCCCCGGGAATATGGCCAATCTCGTAGAGCAGCACATCCTCATCGGCTTCTATGAGTCGAACAGCAGAAGTATTGAGATGCTCTGCTACCCATGCGGTTTCTACCAGAACTTCTGGATAAACGTAGCCAGAAAGCGCGCCTATTCCCGACGCCACTGTCTCTATACCAGACATGGAACGTTCCTTCCTAAAATATATATGTACACTCGCCAGCTCCTTCGCCTGTAAAGGAGTCGAGCAAGTGATGAGGTCTTAACAGCCACTATTGCTGCCAGTAGAAGAGCTCTTCAACTCTGGCAGCTCATAATTATACTGTTTTATATTCTACCTCCGGACTCGGAATTAAACAAGGGTTTGGGCGCTTCCTTTGCTCCAGGCCAGGAGACGCTCTGCCAGAGCAGTATTGCGCTGCGCGATGCGCGCATTTCTCACAGCGATTTCTAGGGCCTGGGGCTGGCCAACAAGCACACAAAAACGCTTGGCCCGTGTAATAGCTGTATAGAGCAGATTGCGCTGTAAGAGCATGCGATGCTGAAGCACAAGGGGAAGAACGATAGCGGGATATTCACTCCCCTGGCTCTTATGCACCGTCACCGCATAAGCTAACGTTAACTCATCTAATTCGTTAAAATCATAACTCACGAATGTTGATCCAGTCTCTTCCACAAACTCTACTTTGGCCGTCGCGTTCTCACGGCTAATACTGCGTATCCAACCTATATCGCCATTAAACACGCCCTTATCATAATTGTTGCGCGTTTGCATCACCTTATCCCCAACACGTAGTATATGATCCCCTAGTTCCACCTGGGCAAAAGCGCGAGGATTCAAGCGCTCCTGCAGGCACTCATTCAGCATAGTAACCCCTATCGGCCCTTTATACATCGGGGCCAATACTTGAATGTCGGTCAATGGATTAAAGTGATAGCGCGCCGGCAAACGGCGCTGGACCAGATCTAGAATGAGTTGCTGAGCCCGCATAGGGTCTTCCTCGGCCATAAAAAAGAAATCGCTGTTGGCCTCAATTTTCGTTGAGGGCATAGCACCTGCATTGATACGGTGCGCATTCACAATGATTTTACTCTGCTGGGCCTGCCGAAAAAGCTCGGTAAGCCGTACCGTAGGTATTGCTTCGCCAGCCAATAAATCATGGAGCACATTTCCCGGGCCGACTGAAGGTAGTTGATCAGCATCTCCAACCAATAATAAATGGGCTTCGCGCGGAAGAGCTTTCAAAAGATGATAAAAAAGCAAAATATCAACCATTGAGAACTCATCAACAATAACGAATTGATGTGAGAGCGGCCTATCCTCATTACGCTGATAACTATTGTCATGCGGCGCATATTCCAGCAAACGGTGAAGGGTCTGAGCCTGCACTCCGGTGGCCTCAGCAAGCCGCTTTGCCGCCCGCCCGGTAGGCGCAGCCAGAGCAACATCAACTTTGCGATTGCGCAACAACATGAGCAGGGCCCGAATGGAAGTCGATTTTCCTGTTCCTGGTCCACCTGTCAGGATACATACCTTATTATTATAAGCCATTTGCACAGCAGCTCGCTGCTTCTCTGTTAAATGCATATTCCGTTTCTGTTTAAGCAGAACGAAGACTGTATCCCACAATTTTTGCGGCGCAGGTGGCAGCGAGCTAGGAGAATTTAGGAGACTTCGTAAAAGGCGCGCCGAACCACTCTCCGCGTACCAGAACGGCCCATAATAAATTCTTGCCTGTAGATTGGTTGGCTCCGCACTATCTTCCTCCGCAGCCCATTCGTCATCAAGAGTGGCCGTGGCTGCTGCTTCTGGTGGCTCAACAAAGATATCTTGCTCGCTCCGTAAGATATCAAGTGCATGTGGCAGGATTTCCGGCGAAGCTTTCAAGGCCTCTGAAGCCCGTTGCATAAGATCGGCTTCGCGCAAAAAACAGTGTCCCTCTTCATTAGCAGCCTGCGTGAGCACATACTTCAAGCCGCTGGCAAGGCGAGGCAAACTATCAGGCGGTAACCCCAGTTTCACAGCGATCTCATCGGCAGTGCGAAAGCCAATACCATGCACTTCCTGCGCTAGTTGATAGGGATTTGCGCGAATGACTTTTATCGATTCCTTACCATACTGCTTATAGATGCGCGTCGCCACATTGATCGAGACATCATGTGACTGCAAGAAGAGATGCAATTCTTTTATTTCGCTCTGCTCGGCCCAGGCCTTGATAATCTGGTTACAATCCTTAGCTCCTATCCCCTTCACTTCGCGCAGACGCTCAGGCTGCTGCTCAATAATGGCAAGTGTCTGCTCGCCAAAATGCTCAACAATCAGGCTTGCCTTCTTCGGCCCTATCCCTTTAATCAAGCCGGAACTGAGATAGCGAATGATACCTTCGGTAGAAGCTGGTAGGCGCTGAGTAAAGCTGGTTACGCGCAATTGCTTGCCGTAGCGCGGATCGTTTTCCCATTCGCCTTCTACTGTGAGCAGTTCCCCGGTACGAATACCCGGCATAATGCCGACGAGAGTCGTTAGATCATCGCGAAAGAGCCGCCCACTATCTTTGGGGCGAAAACGCGCTACAGTATAGTGATTATCTTCATTACGAAAGACGATGTTTTCAACAGAACCTTCAAGCGCTGGCATATTTATCTATTCCACTAGCAGAACATCATAATGGTAAATATCACCAATTTATCTTAACACAGTTGTCTGAACACTGGAAACTGTTTTTGACAACAGCTTTATCTCGGGCTATTAGATGTTACAGAAAATTCCATAGCCCGGACTAAGGCCTCTTCGGGCTTGACAAAATGGCCTATTCAGCTTACAATTACAAGTAACAGTTGTTACTTGTTCTAATTTTGAAACTAGTGTGCTGCCAGCAACGTAAAGATACTACAGAATATATGATGTAGGAGACGTCCACTTATGAGTCAGCCGATGAATAGTTTATTAGCTGATGCTCACCTTCGGTTGATGATTATGCACAGGCTGCCACAGCTTTATCGCTACTTCCAGCCAATATCAATAGCGCAACTCCAAAATCAGATAGAGAAAGCTGTTACTCCTGAGCAACTTGACCAGGCAGTTAATGCGTTGCAGGAGCGCATCTGGAAACTGCCAGTTCAGGATCAGCAGCTCTTAAGAAACCGCCTTGTGCAAATCCTGAGCACCCATGCCCTAAATGCTAACTACTCTTCTTTACGTCTGCAAGCGGCCCAATGGCTACGCTTATTGGCTCAGGCCGGCCTTATTAGCAATCCTCAAGAAATTTTTGTGACGCTGGTTACAGCTACCATGATCTGGTCAGAAAAGCTGAGCTATTTGAGGCTCATCGCCGATTGCTTCCTGGCTTTTCACTATCCTTACCCGGCTTTCGCCTGGCACCTCTTCCCTGATAACCAGACATTCTATCCACTTGCCCCTTTATTGAAGCAGGCCAATGAGGCTATGCAAGAAGCGCTTATAGCTATCTTCGCTGAGCTATCGGATCTCAACGATCCACAAATTATCGATTATCTACTCCCGGTAGCCCTTAGCTGGTCAAACCATGCTAATGCCGATTACCGCCGCCAGGTGACACCCGTACTGGCCCATATAAACCATAAGAGCTCGCAGGAAGCCCTCAAGCGCCTGCAGTTTGATGCCGATCCTATTGTGCGCGCTAGCGCTAAACAGGCGGCAAGCAATAGCCGCGTGATCTAAGTCTCCAATACATAAAAGAGTACTAATTCGATCAGCTATACTTATTGCCACCGGACGATGAAGCGCTTCTTTATCTAGCTCGGCGGCACTTTACTTACCGAATAAGTACTCACATATTGAGTATATCATACTTTCCTATTTCCTATCTATCCTTGCCAGTAAGGGATAGCAGAAGAGGAAGTTTGCAGCATTGCGCCTGCCATTGGATTTTTTCTAGCTTCATTCACTTAGCAAGCCGGGTCGGCATTCTTTTCCCTCAAGTCGTCCCGCAAACTCCTGGCCAGAAACGCGAGTATTTCCTGCCAGGAATCGGCACTCGCCCTGGCCTGAAAGGATGCCTCACCGCCAAAACTGATAAGCGCGGGACCGGCTGCCAGCTCAAGCGCGGGTGGCAAAGAGGGTAGCCCATAAGGGAAGCAAACAAAATGTCCTGTCCGCTCGTAGCATAGAAGCTTAACAGAATAGGGATGATTGGATTTTTTTAGCCGCTTTACAACTAGCTCGGCATAGAACTCCGAGGGCCAGAGCTGATCATCTTTGCCCACGATAAGCAACAGTGGACCGCTTATATTCTCGACAGGAATAGCAGTCTCATCAGTTTCGTTGAGGTTTTGGGTACCTTTCACAAAGGCTGCTTTCCCACTAAATGGTTTATGGCGTATGAATAGCCAAAAATTGCGCATCACATCGAGGAACTCCCACTTTAGCTGGACATATGGCAAGGGCTTGCCTTGATACGTCCAGGCAGATTGAGAGACCGGCTGCATACTACGCAGCCCAGACTGCACGTAGGCGCTCGGCGAACAACTCACAACAGCCTTAATCTCGGGAAAAGTTGCGCCGAGCAGCAGAGCGAGTTCACCGCCTCTTGAAAAGCCAATCACCGCTATTTTTTGCCCGTCGATTCCTTTCTGTGCCTGGAGCCACTGGATCACAGAGGCAAAATATTCAAGGGGAATCTCGATGAGATCTCTGGGACAATCTTCTATCCCAGAAGATCCACTAAAATAAGCCAGAGACAGTCCAGCATAACCACGCGATGCTAGTAAAGAAGCTGCGCATTCTCGCATTCCACCATCCGAGCCATTGAGAATAAGAGCTACTGGATGTGGTCCAGTGCCGGGCGGCATAAATAGGGTTCCTACGAAATCTTGATCCGTGATCGGTATACGGATAACCTCAGGGGCAGCAAAGAAGCGCTGTATACTGGCAGTGGCAACAACTGTCCCCGCAACTTCTGCCCGAAAATTTATCGTCAGGGGCGTGGGTTATTTCGGGCAAAGAAAGTTTTTTCCTTCTTACCCTTTTCTATGACAGACATGGACCAGAAGAGCCCCATAGGATCAACTTCTGTGTAGCTGCCCGCTAAGGGCTTCTGGACGTTGAGGTCTATTCGCCCTTGCGCATCAGCGACGAAGGTTGCAGCTGATTGCCAGCATTGACGAAAGCCATCAAGCATCTGTGCATGAATAGTGGCATGTTGATGAGGCTGTAAACCCAGAAGGCAAAGAGAAACTGGCTCGTCTATCAAAGAGGTTTGCGGAGTAATTTTAAACTGGCATGACGAGGTTATCGGTTGGATCATTATAACTTACACCTCTTATTTCTCAGTAAGAGCAGGAATGGGCAATCTCGACTAGCGAGACTATACCAGATAGAGAGAAACGTTTAACCATCCTTGCCTTTTGTCATGTGTACGCGATCCATAAGGGTAGTTTGTCTCAATATTCCATCTAGAGTGTAGCAGATCAGTATAGCGCTGTCCAGATGCACAAACGCACTCGACACAATTTTTGCCTTGCGCTGGCACTACTCAACCCTTCGGCTCCTCACGTCCCGATCCGTGGCAAGAAATAATTGGCTTGCTCCGTCCAAACAAAATTTTTGATATGCAGAAGAGGGAAGAGAGGCCGTCCGTATGGTACAATAGTTGAGGACATTATCCATCGGCGGATAAGCTGGCGTTGCTGCTCTCACAGACGAGATATATGAAAGGTGCAGCCCTTCACCTGAGATCCGGGGCAACATGTAAACCTGCTGTATGAACCGCGGGTTAGCGAATTGACTCCGATTTTCCTTCCTCTGTGTGGCCCTCTGGCGGCAGCAACATGAGCGTAGCAAGGCCCTGGAACAGATAGGCTAAACTGTTGTTAAGTCAATGCAGACTAGGTTATAATGTCTAAGATTAGAGAAATTTCATTACCAAAAAACAGCATTTCGTTTTCCACATTTTTTTGCACACTCAAAGAGCAGATAGGCACGAGCGATGAACAATAAAGTCACCTATCGCCAGCAGTTCACGCGCTGCGGAAAACAGCGTTGCCGCAAATGTAGAGAGGGGTCAGGACACGGGCCTTACTGGTACGCCTACTGGAGCGAGAAAGGACGTACCGTTAGCAAGTACATAGGCATACATCTCCCCGAGGATATCGCAGCAGCGCAAGATACCTCAGGAGAGATAGAGCGGGAAATTATTTACAATGTAAGCGCTCCTACTTCGTCAACGCCTATTTTACGTATTTATCTACTTGGTCAGTTCCGCATCGAGCGCAAGAGTGGGAGCGATTGGTGTGCCATTGATAGTCGGGCCTGGCATCGCCGGCGAGCGCGCGCCCTTTTAGGCTGCCTGCTTAGCAATCCTGGGCGCAGGCTAGGCAGAGAGCAAGTCATGGAGCTTCTATGGCCTGATCTCGACATAGACGTCGCCGCTAATCGTCTCAACGGCGCTGTCCATGAGTTACGCCAGATCTTAGAGCCGGAAATAGAGCGACCCGCCGCTTCACGCCTGCTTCGTCTCGAACGCGATATTCTTGAGCTTGCAGATAGAACGCAAATCTGGGTAGATGCCGAGGAGTTCGAGCGGCGGCTAAAAGAAGCAGAAACAACTACAGATCCCCAACAAGCAGAGCAACTTCTTGAGGAGGCCGCCGAGCTTTATCGCGGGAGCTACCTGCTGGAAGAGCTTTATTCGGAATGGGCGGCCCCGCGGCGCGATGCCCTACAGCGCAGCTGGGTGGGCTTACTGCTCAAACTAGCGCATTTACGCGTGGAGCAGGGGGCTTTCGTTAGCGCCATTGAAGCCTTAGATCGCTTGCGCGCCGCTGACCCCAGCAACGAAACTGCGCTCCAACGTTTAATGATCCTGCTTACGCAGCTTGATAGACGCGGAGAAGCGCTTCAAATCTATCGTCAGCACGTTGCCATACTCAAACGCGATTACGAAAGTGAGCCTTTATCCGAGACCCGAGAGCTTTATGAAGCCTTAAGGGAGGGTAAACTTCCAACGCCTCTTACTGCGCCCAAGGGTTCGGCCATCCTGGAGCAGCGCAAAGAGGATAGCCTGCCGAATGCTCGTCTTGACCAAACGCAACTCTTAGTTCCACCCTCTTTGTTCGCACGCCCCACGTACCAGCCGGGCCGCCACAATCAAAGTCCACTTATTGGGCGAGATCAAGAATCCGAAATTATGCGCCAGGTCATGCTAACCGTCGAAGAGGATAGCCAAAAAGTTATACCAGCCGCCGTAAGCATACCTCAGCGCACGTTACCTACAGCTTCTCCTTCAGCACGACCCCGCAAACCACATTTCCTCTTTTTACGGGGTGAAGCTGGCATTGGCAAAACCCGCCTGGCAGAAGAACTGAGTATTGAGGCCAATAATCGAAATTGGGCTGTCGCCTGGAGCCGCTCCTACGAGCAGGAACGCACAATCCCTTATCGGCCCTGGACGGAGCTGTTGCGCACTCTTTTACAAGGTGTCTCTACTTTCTCCGATCTCTCTAATCTTGTCTCTTCCTCCACGCCACTGGCTCAGCATAGCCTTACTCCCGTTAAGCTCGAACGGTTGGGAGCCTTATTGCCTGAACTTCTCAACAGCTCTCCTCTCGCTCCTGGCCGTGCGCATACCTCACTGTCACACGAGCAAGAGCGCCTTCATCTGTGGGAAGCAACATTGGGACTCCTTGATGCCTTGAGTAAAGCACATCCACTACTTTTAGTCCTTGATGATCTTCATTGGGCCGATGAGAGCAGTATTGAGCTGCTCACTTATCTCACCCATCATCTACAAAACCAGCGAATTCTCTTAATCGCAACCTGCCGGGATGGCGAGCTTACTCCGCTTCACAAACTCCATGCCTTGGCTGCGGACCTGCGTCGGGAGCAGGCCATTGTTGTAATTTCAGTCAAGCCGCTGACGCACTCGCAGATCGGCACCTTGCTGGCTCACTTACCAAAGACCATCGTGCAGAGCATACAGATGCAGGCTGCCGGCAATCCCTTCTTTGCCGAAGAGCTCGCGCGCTATGTAGGAGCCAATGCCAATAACGAAGATCCCTTTATACCGCTGGCACCCGGCGTCAGAGCGGAAGCCGCCCCCGGCTCTTCAGCGCTGCATATTCCTTTACAGAAAAAAACGCAGCATGAGGCCATTGCTCACTCGTATCATTCACTGCCCGAAGCCATTGCGGCAGTCCTTGAACGACGTCTTGCCCGCCTGAGCAGCGGCTGCCAGGCTTTACTGGGCAAAGCTGCCGTATTGGGCGGCTCTTTTGAGCTGCGCCACCTTATACCCATGGCCAGCGAACACAATGAAGACACCATCCTCGATCTACTTGAGGAGGCCCTTCAAGCCGGTCTTTTAACTGAAGAAGGCACGGGGGCTTATATCACATATCATTTCTGGCATCCGTTGATTATTAGCCATCTCTATGAACGTCTCTCGGCTGCCAGACGCGCACAGCTGCATCGGCGCGCAGCAGAAGCCATTACAATTGCCTATCCAGATGCGCAACATGAAAAAGTTGCCGCCACCATTGTTTATCATCTTAGCCGTGGAGGTGGCGATTCGGCAAAAATTGCCTATTATGCCGAGATGGTAGGAAACCAGGCTTACAGGCTCGTTGCCTATTCGGAAGCCCAGCGTTATTATTTGCAGGCAATCCAGGCCTTTCTCGGCCATAGTCAGCACACGCCAGAAGATACGGAAGTACCCAAGCATCTGCATGCTATCACGCCGCAAATGATATCTCAACAATGCCTGCCCAATCCCTTGCATATGTGCTGGCTTTTGGAGCGTGTGGCAGAGTGTAGCGTAGTGCTAGGAAATTTCGAGGACGCGCGCTATTTATATAGATGCATTCTTAACTTACGTTCTCGCCAGGATTTCCAGCAACAGGTCTCCTCTCCAGAAGTAAGCCCAGATGAACAGCGCCGCAAAGAAGCCCAGATTCAGGCCTTGCTCTGGCGCGAAATCGGCTACTCCTGGACGGCAACCGGTAACTACACACAGGCCCATGAATGCTATTGCCGTGGGAAAGAAGTTATGCGTCAGGCAGGTGTCACTACAGGAGCAGCCTGGGCCTGCCTGCATCTGCAAAATGGCGCGATATTGCGTATGCAGGGAAACTATCACGAGGCTCGTCGTTGTCTGCAGGAAGCGCTTGCCATGCTTGAGAAGGTTATACCGCAGGCCTCCGCATACTATCAAGCCATGGACCCCTCATCGCTTAAGCACTTCCAATACGCGGCTTCTCCCAGCCCGTATGAGGGATCTCAAGGATATCAGCATCAAGAGTTACAGACACGCACAGAGCGCGCTCTCATCGGTAGCCCGTTAGAGCTGGGTGAAGTTCATGAGCGCCTGGGGGTCGTTGCTGGTAGTCTTGGCCAATTCACCGTTGCCATCATCCACATGCGCATTGCCATGAACATTTATGAGCGCATGGATCTTGTCTCGATGGTAGCCCGCGCCTGCAGCAATTTAGGCGCTGCCAGTCTCGCACGCGGGGATTTCCGGGCTGCGCGCAAATATCTGGATCGCGCCTTTGAGCTAGCAGAGAGAGCTGGCGATCTTCCTAACCTGGCCCTCAGTACCTTAAACCTTGGCGATAGGGCGCGCCGTATGGGTAACCTGCACGAAGCCGAAAAGCTCTACACGCATGCGCTTTCTATGGCTGAAAGTATCAATGATCACGAGCGTATGACCTGGGGCCTTGCGGAACTTGCCACCGTGCAACAGAACCTGGGCCAACTAGATGAGGCGACAAATAATCTTCGACGCGCCCTTAAAACCGCTAGAGCGATCAAAAATTTACGCGCTATTCGCTATGCTCAAATCGCGCTGGGCGGCTTGCGCATTGCCAAGGCGAACCTACCCTCACAAAAGCTCTCCATCCCTATCACTGATTATCAAACCTCGCGTGAGCATCTTCTGAAACGTGCTCGCCTCACGTTACGCAAAGCTACAGCTTCTCAAGGCATGGAAGCTGAGGCCCTTGTCGAAGGGAAATATCTGCTCACCATCGTTTACTTTATGCTTAACGATTTAGAGACTGCAGAACATATGGCCCAGCAAGTCCTTGAAGAGGCGCGTTCCACCGAGACTATACGTATCGTTGCTTGCGCCTACAATCTCCTGGGTAGCATTATGACGATACGCCAGAATTATGAGCAGGCCGACTATTATTTTGAGCAGGCTCTCCAAATCGCCAGCTCCCACGAGCTGCACCTGGATTATGCAAGGGCTCTCTTCGACTATGGCATGACACTTATCCAGCGTACAAATCCACTTCTCAATGTGCTCAGTAGTCAGGACTGCCAGGAAGCTCTCTATCAGAAAGGCTTATCTCATTTACAAAATGCACGCTCCATCTTTGCCTCCTGCCATGCAGCTATCGATCTCTTCCGTGCTGAGCAAGCCATCGCCCAGGCAGGGGTCTATAGCCCACTTCTGCAATCTAGCGTGAATCAGGTAGTCTAGCTCGGCAAACGAGCAGCGACAAAACGGCGATCCTGGTCAGCGGCAGAGAAATAGAAACGGTTTGTCGCCAGATCGGCAGCTTTTGGTTGATCTGCCGATCTTCGGCTTCGCCCCCTTTACATTTAGGCGCTAGACTGTGCAAAATACCAGTAGCACAGTCTAAATTTTATCTCAAAATGAGTCCAGGGAGACACTAGAGGCCTTGTACATTCCCTGCTCAGAGCTAGTAAAGGAGATATGCCCAGCTTCAGCCACTATTCACCTCGTAGACATCAAGAGAAATCTATAGTTGTGTAAGCAGCAGAGAAAAGGATTTTATATGACGCTCGATACTGATTTTCATAGCCATGTCTCTTATACCTCTGCCATGCAGATGGCTCAGTCAGCCCGTACAAAAGGCTTACGTGTCCTCGGCCTTTCAGAGCATATTACGCAGATGAGCGAGTCCCGCCCCCTCCTGGAACACTTACCTCTGGAAGGGCCAATAATGACCTTCCCAGCCTATGTTGAAGCGGTCCTTGCAGCAGCTCAGGCTATTCCATTTGATGTACGCCTGGGCATGGAAGTTGAATTTATCCCCGAGAAAAATGAGCGCATTCAGGCCTTACTACAACCCTACAACTGGGATTTTCTCATTGGCTCGGTACATGAAGTAGATGGCCTCTCGATAGAGGTAAAGCAGGATTTGACACGTGAGGAATGTGAGGATTTCTGGCTACGCTATTTTCAAGCGCTGCGCCAGGCAGTTAACAGCGGCTATTTTAGCCTGGTCAGCCATCCTGTCCGCATGAGAGCTAGCAATCCACACCTTCCAGCTACATTCGATCACGAGCTTGAATATCTGGCGGCAGAAGCTACACGGAACAACGTTGCTCTGGAAATCAATGGATCTGACCTGCTCTCCTATCCAGATGTGGTTCGCCGCCTGGCCCGTGCCTGCGCGGCTCAGCATACTCCCATCAGTGTTGGTTCTGACGCGCACTACCCGGCAGAAGTTGCCCAGGCCCATCAACAATCTGCGGCACTTCTCCACGAGGTAGGTATTCAGAGCATCAGGATCTGGAAGCAAGGGGTAGCAGAAGAATACTCTTTTTAGCTAGAGAAAAACGTAACGGGGCCAATTAGCGGTCCCCGTTACACAATTTCTATTTACATATATCAGCGCGACTTTGCTATTGTTACGCTGGCGGCATCTTATCCCAGCCTACCAACTGTATATGAGCCCCTGATACTTGCGTTGCCTTGAGCAGGTGTAAACGCTGACCACTTTCCAGGTCGAGGGACCAGAGCTTATAGCTCCCATCAGCATAGCGAGCTCCGACCACAAGAGAACCACCAAGGGGGGCCAGGGCTATGCTGTTATCGCAGATTGGCCACTGTTGCAACTCAAGCTTTTCTTGACAAAGCGCCTCTGCGCCAGGAGCCACATCAGCTACAATAGTACGAGCATTCTGCCCCAACTTGACGACCTGGAAGGCTTTGCCAGCCTGGCGCATAATCATGAGCCCATTATCGGCTGCATAGCCAATGGGGATACCATCAGGGCTTACGAGGCGAAGATTTTTACCATCACTATTCACGGCATAAATGCCTGATGACCCATCTGAGCCTTGATAAGAATAATACACAGCAGAGCCATCGGGGCTAAGCCAGAAGGTCGAGCCAGGAGCAGGCTTCGTTACCTGCTGCATCTCACCATTGGTCACATTCACCCGATAGAGCGTGTTGGCATCCAGCTTGCCAGCTCCAGTAAAGTAGAGGAAAGGCTCACGATAATATTCAAGTGTCTGTACGCTTAGAGAAGGCAACAATATCTGACTTTCATGCGTATGCGTATCAATCTTGATAATGCCCCGGTAAGCCGTCGCAATAAAAACCGTCTGATTGTCAGATAGCCAGATTGCATTACCTGCATCATTATCGCTAAGCGCGTAGAAAGGCTTACACGCCCCTGGCTGTGCCAGTATGCAATAAATTGTTATGCCGCTCTCAGAATATTGATACAGCAGCGTATTTCCATCGCGCGAAATTCCATCTATTTGGGCTTTCGCAGGTAGATCGCTGCCATCAAGCGTGACTTGATTATTATTGCGAGCATCTACATTCTGGATCTTCATATTTCCGGCAGCAGGATCGATCTCAGTAAACAACACTCTATGCCAATCTTTAAATGAAACAGGCCCAGGAGCAGGTGCGGGCTGAGATGTATCAGCAACCTTGATACGACTCCAACCAGTCAACTGTACACCAATACTGGGTGCTGGTGTGAGCAGGACATGGGTCTTGCCCGTCTGAAGGTCATCGACCCAGACCTTACGGCTACCGTCGCTATAGGCACCGATCACGCTCAAAAAGCGACCATAAGGGGCAAGAATAACATCTTCGTCGCAAATTGGTGTATATGAGGAGTCGTCACAGAGAGCGGCTGCTCCAGGCGCGGCATCGGCGAGCACAACCTGGTCCTGAGACTGGGAGGTCTTACCAAGCTTTATCACTTGAAACTTGCTCCCTGCTTCCTGCAAAAGCAACAAGGCATTATCAGCAGCAAAGCCAATGGGGATAGCCGCATCAAGCTTACGCAGTTGGGTAGCCCCTGTTCCATCGCTATGTACAGCATATATAGCTGTAGAAGATTCCCCATCCTTATCAGTATAGAAGATAGTCTTTCCATCAGGGCTAAGCAAATAGCTATGTCCCTGCAACGTCTTCACAACAGGCTGCACCGCGCCTGTAGTCAAATTAAGTCTAAAGAGGCTCCCCGAAGCATCTTGATCTCCATGATTAAAATACAGAAAACCATCACTATAAAATATAGGATGTTCAATTTTTTGCGCATCTATTTTCTGTGTGGCTCCCGTCGCGATATCAGCCTTTACAAGTCCGCTATGAGTAGTTGTAATGAGCACATGACGATCGTCTGGCATCCATATCGCATCCCCCGCTTCATCCGCATCAATGCTATAAAAGCTTCCATCGCCGGCTAGAGGCTCTAAGGTATGATAATACACACGGCCGTTTTGCCAGAATTGATAGAGGAGATTGAGCCCATCATAAGATATACCATCAAGCTGAGCATTATTGGGAAGAGACGGAGGCGTAAGCGAGGTGCTCATCCCGCTTATAAGCTCATAGCTCGTCACAGTCGTCCTCCCGTTATTCGTCGTCCCACTCTCAGTAGAGAGACCAATGACGACGGAAGACCAACCATTGGCAAGCCTGGCCGCTGTTGATGACACCGAAGCTGGCGTGTCACCCGTATGCGCCCGCAGCCAGACCATCCGCGCAAATAAGCCGAGGGAAGCGAAAACGAAAACAGCAACGGCAGCCAGGGCAAACACATTGCGCCACACGACTGGCGCTCGGCTCCCGATAAACTTCTCAGGGCGTTGTCTTGGCCGAGGAGAGCGCTGCTTTGATAGAGCCGGCTTGCTACTCACCTCTTTGAGCTGTGGGCGACGCTGCTGCTCTTTATGAAGCGCCGCCATAATCGTAGCCTTAGTCGAAGGAACGCGCAATTCTCCCTCGGCCACCAGCTCACTTAATGCTCCGCGCTGCCAGGCACGTACACTTCGAGCATGGGCTAAAGCAAGCTGGCAACTGGCGCACGTTGGGATATGAACACGTAGCTCTTCCAGCAATTTTCGGTCACGTCGCTCTTCCTCAGAGGCGCTCTGGTCAGATAATTCGTAATGCTTCTCATCTGTCAGCTCATCGAGCAGACGGAAACAATGAATACTAAGCGGGCATGCAGGCAGACCACGAGAGTGAGAATCCGGCACCTTATTCTTCATGATCTTCCTTCCTGATCGAGACCAGCATAAATACGCTGAAATGCTTGCCTGGCTCGTGATAGCCGGCTACGAACAGCAGAGAGCGAATCTTGTAACGTCTCCGCAATCTCATTATATGAGAACCCTTCAGCATCCATCAGCAGGCACATCACAGATGAAGCTGGTAATTGCGCCAGCACACGCTTCACTAAATCGCGCTGCGCTACACGTTCCTCAAATTCCTCTTCACCCCCCAGATATTCCTCGCCGGTTCCCTCCTCTAACTCATCGTCGCCTCCATAAGGATGCGTAAAAGGAATCAGAGTTACGTGCTTTCGCCTACGCCACTCGCTATTAATAAGATTCTGCGCAATGCGTATTAGCCAGGGCGCAAAGCGTAATTCCTTACCATTCATTTGAGGTAGTGCGCGATATGCTGCCAAAAAGGTTTCCTGGCAGATATCTTGAGTGAGTTGTACATCCTGTGTCCGCGCATAGATTATACGTCTTATGCGTGGCTCATAAAGCTCAACAAGTCTCTCAAAGGCTTGCATGGACCCTTGACATGCCTCAGTAACAAGCAGAGACTCATCTTCCACAGCGTTCATATAATCCATTCTCTAGCCAGAATGCTAAACTCGGGTCCTCTACGAAGACTAATGCATAATATCTAGGTTTCATCGCAACAAGATTTCTACTCCTCGGGCACACGGCTGGCATTTAAGTTTTCACATCACAGTTTCATGCTGCAGGGCCTACAGCGAAAGGAAGGTTGGGCCATCTCACATAGACATTTTCAAGGCTCATAGTTAGATAAGTGTCTATTTTCTGTATTATGTCGATAACAGCACAAAGAAAATATGAAATAGCTCACAATTTCGTTTGCTCCCCTTCTCTACAAGCAAACGGAGAAAGGGAGGCAGCCATAGTTAGTTGGGGATTGAGCAGGTTCCTATCACAACGCGTCTCTCCGCTCACATAAGTCTTTTAGGAGAAACGCCTCAAGCACATCCGCCGAGATGGGTATCAGTGAGCAGCAACAAGAAAAGGCTCTGATCTTCTCGCCCATGCCAATAGATTGCAGTCAGCTCCCCTGCTTATTCCGGTAACTCTGCTAACGATGACTTGACTTCTATGTAACGAGCCAGGATAAATATAAGGTCAGAGAGGCGATTGAGGTAGCGTACAACCTCTGTGTTCTCAATAACTCCATCATGCAGAAGTTTCACAGCCATGCGCTCGGCGCGCCGAATAACGGTACGCGCCAGGTCAAGCGCTGCTCCATCGAGCGTATCGCCGGGAATAATAAACTTGTTAGGTATCTCAACTTCCTGCTTGAGCTCTTCCTCCACTTGTTCAAGGTGTTGTACATGTTCGGCAGTCATACGCAAGCCCATTTTCTCATAATTTTCAGGCGGGGTTGCCAGCTCACCCATGAGCAAGTAAAGTTCCTTTTGAATCTGCTGGATGATGTTCTTGACTTTCTGATCTTTGCTAGCGGCTCGGGCCAAACCAAGTGCCGAAGTAGCTTCATCAACTGTGCCAAAGGTATCGGGACGAGGATCATATTTTGGCACGCGCGCCGCGCCAAGCAGTCCTGTATAGCCTGTATCGCCGGTACCCGTTGTTACTTTAGCCATAGAGTGTATCCCTCAAATCTATTTCTGCTTGTGCTGATCAGACCATTCAATTGTACTATCATAGCATAATATGTCATTTTCCCAATAGTATAGAAGAGCTATAAGAGGCTCCCTATTCTCGTTTTTCTGCTCCCAACCAGGCGCCAGGAAGAGGAAACATTGAGGCAGTGCTATCATCGAGCAGATTGCCCTTTGCCGTCCTCCTTTTGCGAGCAGGGGACGCCGGGAAGAGCTATGAAGATCGCTCCAGCATCTTGATTGTACATGAGTACCTTCCCAATAACAAGGGTCCTGAGCAGAATTTGCTCTTTCTTTGTCAGGCATGTATTTCCCGGCATGTCTCGTAACAGCTCTCCTAAAAGGTTACTCGCTTCAGACATACTTCTGTAACAAGTTCGGCATAGTTTAGCTATATTCCTTCTGTACACTGGCTACATGTGCCTATTCTAAGCATGCAGATCTAAAAAAAGGCTCAAGCTAGCAACTATTAAAGACTGAAAGGCTTCTTAAACCCATGAGATACACAGAAAGTTTAGCGGATTCTCCCGCTCTTCATCACCGAGCTGGGAAAGGCCTTTTTTTCAATTATCGTAGTTTCCTCTGGTTGGCGCTCGGTACCCTGCTTGCTTGCTTTGCAAGCAATGGTATATGGGACCTGTCCATCGCGGCCTGGCTTTATCCCACCTTTTTTCTACGCTTTACGCGCACTCATAAACCACTCATAGCGCTGGCAGGTGTCTGGTTAGCTAACGTTGTAAGCATAATCTTTGTGCTTTATGAATCCCGATTTCCAGGAGGCCCAACCGTTATCCTCTTTGGCGCTTTTTTGATCTTTGCCACTATCTTCACACTTCCCTATCTCCTTGATCGCCTGCTTACTGAGCGTATCGGTTCAAGGAGCGTATTACTCATGACCCTGGTATTCCCTCTGGGTAGGGTAGCCTGCGAATACCTCCTTTCATTTGTTCCTTTCGGAGGAGTCTTTTCTCTAGGTTATACACAGCACAGCAATTTGCCGCTTTTACAGCTTCTTTCAGTGACAGGGGTCTATGGCATCAGTTTTCTCATAACCTGGTTTGCCTCTGTGGTGGCCTGGATCTGGGAGCAGCGCTTTTTTTGGGATAGAATACGGCCACTCACCCTCCTCTATACTGGCGTACTTGTGCTGATTTTGCTAGGTGGAGGCATTCGTCTTGCCTTCTTTACACCTTCTGCGCAAACCGTACGCATTGCTGGTGTTACGGTATCCAAAGCAACCTCTAGACATGCCTCAAAATACATACATGGAGAGCATATTGATCTTGCGCAGGCACGCACTGCCTTTACCATCATTAGCAACGAGCTATTTGCTCTGAGCCAACGCGAGGCACGCGCCGGGGCCAAAATCGTCATCTGGGCCGAGAAAGACGTCTTAACCCTTGAAGACGACAAAGCTCATCTGATCGAGCGCGCTCAGTCCTTGGCCCAACAGGAGCATATCTACTTGGAGATGGGATTAGCAGTCGTGCATAAACAGGCCACCTCTCTTGAGCTCCTACAAAATCAAGCTATTCTGATTAATCCAGAGGGTAAGGTAGTCTGGACATACAACAAGGCCCATCCTGTACCTGGCCTTGAGAATATACCACCCGGGGATGGAACCGTCCCGGTCTCGACTACCCCCTATGGACGGCTGGCCAATGTGCTCTGCTTCGATGCAGATTTTCCTTCTCTCTTGCAGCAGGCAGGGCATAAGGGGATCGATATAATGCTGGTACCAGCGCTTGACTGGGCTGGCATAGATCCCTGGCATACACAGCATGCCACCTTCCGCGCCATTGAGAATGGCTACTCTCTGGTTCGCCAAACGAGTCAGGGATTGTCTGAAACCGTCGATTATCAGGGTCATATCCTGGCCGCAACCGACTATTACACTACCGATCAACAAACCATGGTTGCTGCTGTGCCGATCCAGGGTACCTGGACGCTCTATGCCCAAATTGGGGATCTGTTTAGCTGGCTTTGTTGCGCTGGATTGTTCCTACTTACCAGGCTGGCGATTTTCATGCGTTCGCAGCCCCAAACTTTAGCTAAGTAGCTTCTCTTGTTGCAGGCCCACCAGCCACATCAAGTAAATACTGGAGTTGTATCCTGGCATATAGCTCCAGTATCTTGTGCACAAGCCGGAAAGCAGTTTCTGCTACCTGATCCTTAAGACGGATCAGGTTTAGTCAGCAGAAATAGTCAGATTTACTCGCTAATATAGCGATAAGCGCGGCTCACTCGCCGCCAGTCAAGTTCTCGGCCACGTACCGGGCGTTCCTCGTTAATCGCCTCTAATTTATTCGTAGCCAGAAAGCGACGTCGTAGATTCGAGAGATCCACAGGTTCATCGGGAGGGAAAAAAGCCCTGTAGAGCAAAGTGGCCTCAGCCAGCGTCAAGACCCCATCTCCCACCTCTGGCTCCTTCAACACCCCAAGAGGACGCGTCTCCCGATTCAGGGCAGCGCTGGCATTCTGTTTCCACCAACCATTCTCTCCCTGGATAGAGCGCATAGCCCCCATATCCGCAAGATAGCGCAAAGCAACTTCAGGATCTCGCTGCACTTGCGAGCGTAACGTATAGAGTGCAGTTTGCAGGCCCGGCAAGACATCTGGATCAAGAGACCATTTCCCCTGCTCGACTTCGGCCACTGGAACCCACTTTACATGTAAGCTGGGAACAGGTTGTTTATGCAAGTTAGGGCGTAATTCGTCACGGTTCGCGCGCAATAAAATACTATGGATTAAGGAAACAGCAGCTCCCTTTTCTTCACTTCCCCACACCTGCACCTGCTGCTCTTGCCAGCCAGCTTTCAGATAAACGAGAGGGGCACGGGAAGGCCATAGGAGTAGAGCCTCCACAGTACGCTCAACAGCATCCGACACCGACTCAGAGCCCAGAACCAGGCGCATAGGTGGTCCCCAAGGTCCATCGCGTAAGAGAACCCACAAGGACCAGTCCCGGATAGCAAAGGCCACAACGCCCGCCGTGACGATAAGCCTGCGAGGAACAGCATCACGCGATGGCTGTGGAACAATTGGCGGATTCGACCTGGATAAAGGCGTACTCATAGTTGCACCATTCAACAATCTGAGCTACTCTAAGACATAGATGGTTTTAATACCATAGATAGGATTGTACTCATTCTCAGAAGAACATGCAAGGCCCGAAAATACACAATTGCACTTAACCTGGAGTCAGAGCGGCAAATTCAGTAGCAGAAGCGAGGATAATCGTTGAGGGCTCGGGCCAATATTATTAATGTCTTAAAATATTCAAAAAAATTTGGGCACCCGAACCTGGGTGCCCAATATATAACAAAACCGTTGCCTATCAATGCCCGAAGATAAGATGGAGACCAAGGGCAAACGCAGCGGAGAGGATTAAAGCCAGAAATTGGAAGAAGCGCATACGTACAAGCGCTGTCTGCTTATCTAAGGCTATAGCCTTCGCGCCTGTCATAGACCGATAATGCTGTTGTTTCTGCATAGCCATTTTCCTTTTTTGTAAGCAGGACTTAACCTACTTCTGACTATTACTTTTCACCATTATATACGGATTAGCATTGGTTTTAGTTGTATATGGTACATATGTTACCCGACAAAGCGCAGGAAAGCAATGAAAAAAACCACAATTTTTAGCAGATTTCCTTCATCGTCTTCTTATCTCTACGCGGGCGGCTCTATATTCTCTCCGTTACTGCCATTTTGTTTCTGCTTACTTGCCTGGCTATTCACAAGCGAAGTATCGATACTACCAGACCCGGCCTCACTCACATTTACTAGCAGATCACTATGCATTTCAAGCAGGCGGCGAGCCTTAGTATAATCCTTATCCAGGAGAACACGAAACACCTGCTCGCACACAGCAAGAGCCTCAGCAGCAGTGGCACGCCTTGCGGCAGTTAACGTACCCAGCAAGTCATGGCGCTTTGCTGTACGAAAGAGCACATGGACTTTCTCCAAAACTTCCGAAAATTCGGCATGAAGCTGCTCATTCCACTCCTGCACCTCAACCAGAGAGGCGGCCTTACCCAGGAAACGACCGCAAACCTTTATCACTGTATTGTACTCAGTGTTACGTGTTTCTAACAGCGTCTGGAGGATACGATTTTCATCGGTCACATCGAGGGCAACAACCGAGAAAATACTTGCCTCTCCGCCCATCTCATGAATTTCGTGGGCAAGCTGGCGAAAATGTTTCTCTACATCCTCAGAGAAAGGCAGCAGGTAGACTGAATTTTGAAGAGCGTAGGCGCCGAGATTCTGTAAACGTCGCCAGACCCATACGCGCTTCTGTGAAGGCTCACTGGGGACCTTATAGGTCAACTGCAACCAGCGCATTGCGTCGCGCTCATGCATTGATATTACTCCTGAGGTGAGGAACTATCAGTAACAAGCGTTACTAACTTCAAGTATGGTACTCCAAACCCTATCATAAAGTCAAGCTTAACAAACAATTGTATGGGCTTTGTGTGCGTTTCAACGTAAGGCGAAATCGGCAAAGCTTGCAGTAGAGAAAAACCTGCTTGATCCTCGACCTTCCCTGAAAATAGATGTCAGGACGAGGAAACATTTGCGCGTGATATAGTTATGCAAGAATTCCTTTGCCTTTGTGATAACCATTACCTGGAAAGACACGAATCGATGAGCCAGTTTAAGCTATTGTTACAAGTCACCCGAGCCCGCACATTGCCTGTAATGGCAGCGCCGGTCATTCTTGGCTCCGCGCTCGCCTGGCAAGATGGAGCCTCTTTCAACTGGGGCCTTTTTCTTCTCGCCCTCATCGGCTCCCTGGCGGCTCACCTGGCCGCTAATGTTACTAACGATGTCTATGACTTTACTAAGGGCACCGATCAGACAGCGCTCCAGATGACAACAGAAAATGAGACCTTTGTTACCGGCTCTCGGCACCTTATGCAAGGCACATACTCGCTCAAGTTTTATCGAGGGCTCGCTCTTATCCTTTTCGTCATAGCGCTACTCTCTGGCCTCGCCCTGACCATTTTTCGCCCCTGGTCCCTGGCCTTTGCCCTTATCGGCTTTCTGCTGGCCTTCTTCTACGTCGCCCCACCTCTACGCCTGGCTTATATCGGGCGGGGCCTGGGCGAGCTCGACATTTTCCTCTCCTTTGGCCTTTTGCCTCTCCTGGGAGCCTATTACGTCCAGGCAAATACCATCACCCTCAATGCTCTCATCGCGGCAATCCCTATCGGCCTGTACACCATGACAGTACTCTATTTTCACCACTTTCTGCACTGGAGGGCAGATAAGGCCGTGGGCAAGACCACGCCGATCGTAGCCCTTGGCGAAGATAGAGCGCGCAAATTAGGCGCAATCTTTCTCCTTCTGATCGCTGTAACTATTATCATCACGGCCCTGCTAGGGATTTTCCCCTGGTATAGTGCGCTCGCGGCGCTGACAGTTGCGCCAGTATTTCTAGTCCTACAGCAGGCAAGAGGAGACATCAAAAACTACCTGCGCTTGATGGCCAGCAATACGTTGGCCGACTGGCTGGCCGCCCTGATTATCTTACTTGCCATACTCATACGCGGGTTCTGGCACACCTGAGATTTATCTCCATAGATGTAAGGACGGAAAACGCGCTTGTTCGGTTTTCCGTCCTTCGCAGAGTTCGCTATATTAAATTTTCGCTATCTTTAGGAGAGATCAAGGGCGATAAACTGTGCGGTCATCATCAGCCTGGGCCGGCGGCCAGGAAGGCGGGAAAGACTGTTGGGATTGTTGCTGGCCCCACTGGGCTGGCGAAGGAAACTGTGGTTGCTGTGGTTGCTGCGGCTGCTGGCCCCACTGCGGTTGACCAGGAAACTGCGGCTGCTGAGGCTGATTCCCTACTTGTGGCTGAGTTGGAAACTGTGGTTGCTGAGGCTGCTGTCCCCATTGGGCAGGTGAAGGCTGTTGCTGCTGGGATGGCTGCCCCCACTGCGGTTGGCCCATAAATTGCTGTGGCCCTGCTTGCTGGCCCCATTGGGCTTGCTGTTGCGGTTGGGAAGGTTGGCCCCATTGCGGCTGAGCCGTAAATTGCTGCGGCTGCTGTGCCTGCATAGGCTGTTGGGGTTGAGAAGCATTCTGCGCCTCGGCGGCAGCGTGTTCGGCACGGGCCTTGCGATCATTGCGTACATGGCGCCAGATATAGAGCGCAATCAGAATGACCAGCCCGATAATTACAAACACGTCGAGGCCATGGAAGACCGAACTGAGGGCCTCTAGATTATGGCCAAGGATTGTACCAACGTATGCCAGAGCGAAACAAAAAGGGAAGGAGCCAAGAAACGAATAGATGCAGAATTTGGCAAAAGGCATTTTTGAAATGCCGGCCGGCAAAGAGATATAGGTACGCACGACAGGAAGAAAGCGAGAGAAAAAGGCAGTAGGGCTACCCCAGCGTTGAAAGAATTTATCTGCCAGGTCCGCATCATGCTGCGAAATAAGTACATAGCGTCCATATTTCAACATGAGAGGACGACCACCTTTATAGCCAATACCGTAGGCAGCCATTGAACCAACCAAACATCCGATCGCGCCAGAGAGAGCAACCAGCACTAAGGCAAGTATAGGATTGATGCCCGGCAATAGCTTACCGTTGGCTATCATAATACCGGCCAGAGGCATTACAATTTCACTAGGTAAAGGAATACAACAGCTTTCAATAGCCATAGCGAGCACAATACCTAACAAACCAGTCGAAACATACAGATTTGTAATAAAAGTCGTTAATATATCAGTTATGTTTGCTAACAAGAAACTAGCCTCCTTCGCATGCCTACGTTTTGGCCAATACTAGCATATTTTACGTAAAGAGGCTAGGATCACTAGTACAAAAAATGATATCCTGTTAGCTCCTATTCCTGCTGCCCAAGATAACGGGAGGAGCGCCGCACAATCGGCTCATCATACTGTTGGGGCAGTTCTTCAGGCAAAGCATCATCATCATACACATACGAGGCACGACGCTGCTGGGATCGCGTAGGATGTTCAGTCGTAATATCTGAATTCATAGATTGCCCGCGTATACGAGATCGGCGTGCTAATTGGCCGGAGCGTGTAGGAGGCAAAACTCTTTGGACTGGCTCGGTCTGGGGGTAACTTTCAAGCTGCTCTGTAAAGGGCTCATCATCCTGGGCATACCAATTGGCCGCATCTTCATCCTCCCGCGGGAAGGAGCTTTGAGCCCGTGGCGGCAGCGGATCAGCCTCAACAGTGCGCCGCGAACGAGGACGACGCATTGGAGGCGCTGGCTGCGGTAAATAGCGAGACGAGCGTTGTAGAGAACGACCCTCTCGCTGCTCAGCGATTTGCCGTAAACGAGCAGAGATCGAGCGTCGCGGAAAGTTTGTGGGCTCAAACTCAACATCTTCTTCCACATACTGCTGAGCGGCTTCCAGGCGGGCCAGGCGAAGAGCATTAGCTTGCTGCAGTCCGCGCAAGGAGCCCGAGCGGCTACGTGGCGTAGTGGGCTCATAGCCCAAAAAACCCGGATAGCTCAGAGGTCGAGAAGAAGACCGTCTGCTACTGGCATCTTTACCACGCGCTACAGGGAGATTCCGCGATTGTCGTCTCACTGGCAGTGCATACGAATTGCGCTGCACAGCTGGCAAGCGCGGTTGCTGACGGGCAGGCAGAAAACGTCGCGGGGAAGGATCGGGTAAGCCATGCATGGCCTGCTCCTCAAAATAAGCGGCCTCTTCAATCTGTGCATACTCCTCCTCGTCCTCCTCAAGCATATCAACCTCTACCTCATACTCGCGCCTTACCATCCTGCTTGGAACTTGTGGATAGTCATAGACCTGAGCGAGCGAAACTGCTTCCTCCTCCTCTTGCACATCGCTTTGCAAACTTTCATCATGGCGACGAGCTAGATAGGAGAAGAGAGTTAAAGAGATGGGAATACTGAGAAGTAGAGCAGCCAACCCCCCGATCAACCCACCAAGCACCCACGAATTGAGAGTATTACCGTACCAAAGAACTACTGCGGCACCTGCAATGAGCACAAGTGCTGCGGCAACAGCCTTCATAACAGCAGTGCGTCCTTTCTGAGCTTCCACGACGTACCAGGCCCTGGATATAAAATGATGCAGTAATCGAACAAAATGCTACAACAGGAGTATACCAAACTTAGAAGGGGAGCACAAGAGGAGGGCCCGAAGAATAAGCGTTAAAAAGGGCAAAATAGACACACGCGGCCCCATAGAGGCAGTCAAACGGAACAGATTGCAGCATAAAACTACAGAATGTGCAAGCCAATACGAATTGACTGCCTTCTCAACGATATTAAAAAATCTTAATACAGGCAGGACCCGATCATCATAGCGAACTAGGCAGCATTACCATACTGTCTGAAGATAGCTACTACTTTTCCCTGGATTGACCACTCACGATCCCAGATACTCTTAGGGATCAAAATTGGCTCTAACTCCGAATTGGCGGGCTGCAAACGCACACGATCATGCTCTTTCTCCTGGAAAAAGCGCTTGAGCGTAGCGCTGCCGCTTACCCCTTCCTGCATATGCACAGCGACTACAATATCGCCATTCTGGCAGGTAGATTGAGGCTTGATCACTACATAGTCGCCGTCGCATATATGGTCTTCAATCATGGAACGGCCTTTAACGATCAGGGCGTACGCATTTTCCGCATCGGTCAGATCGCGGCCGATATCGATGGACTGAGCAGAATCAGTGAAGATATCTAGCGGCTCTCCAGCGGCAATACTACCAATAACGGGAATTCCAGTGGAAGGCTTAGTGAGCTTAATGCCTCGGCTTTTCTTGGGCTGGCGGGAAATATAGCCCTTCTTCTCAAGCATAGTGAGATGATAGTCTACATGGCCCGTACTAGCGATCTGCATCTCACGGCCAATCTCCCGATTCGTCGGAGGCATGCCCTCCTTTTTCATATAATTTACAATGAACTCATACATCTTGCGCTGTATTTCGCTGGCTTGCTCCAATGCCATAACTCGTCTTCCTGCCTTTCTTAACAGTTTTGCAAGCTTGCCCCACCAGTCCAAAACTAGAACGGCCATTCAAGGAGATGATACCACAACAGCATGGGCAATACAAGCCTTTTCTGGAACGGATTTCCAAATTCTTAACAGCTTTTCCAGTTATCGGCTCAGCCAGCTTTCTAAGCATTTCCATTCTCAAATTGTTCTACCACTGGGGCAGCGAGGAGACGAATAAATTGGAGAGCCGCTAGCTTGCTCGCAATGCCGCCTCTCAGCGCCAGTTCAGGCACATATATCACGGGCCAAATGCCCTCTACAGGCCCACTTTCGCGAGGTAGAGATCCTGGTAAAGCAGCGTTATCTACTTGCGACAACGATACGCCTTTGCTATAC
The DNA here is from genome assembly GCF_004208415.1 of Ktedonosporobacter rubrisoli. Classification (GTDB taxonomy): domain Bacteria; phylum Chloroflexota; class Ktedonobacteria; order Ktedonobacterales; family Ktedonobacteraceae; genus Ktedonosporobacter; species Ktedonosporobacter rubrisoli. The sequence goes on from NZ_CP035758.1 coordinate 4,724,940, forward strand.
TTCTCTGAGAGGGTGAATCAATGATGTCAGGGCCTTATCTCAAAAGCACAATGGGCTTGTGGCCTGCCAGGAGCTCACTTGAGACGCCACTTTTTGAGATGATTTGCGCCTGACGATTGGATAGGTGTACAATAGAGGCGTTAGATATTCGACGGACATCGGCACGAAAGAGAGAGTCAGAATAACTATGGTAGAGATGACAGTTGAGAGCGTGCGAATAAATCTGGCCACGCAACAGCGAGTGGTCATCTTGAAAGCTACGAAGCAAGAACGCTATCTTTTTATCTGGATAGCGCATGCAGAGGCATATGCTATTGCCGTCGAACTTCAAGGAACAACCTCACCCCGACCACTCACTCACGACTTGCTCAAGAACGTTATTAACGAATTGGGCGCAAAGTTAGTCAATATCGTGATCTCAGATTTAATCGACGAGATTTTCTACGCTCGCCTCATACTGGATGTCGCAGGTAGGCATGTCGAAATTGACTCACGTCCCAGCGATGCCATCGCGCTTGCTGTTCGCACCAGGACGCCCATCTTCGTTGAAGAGAGTGTACTGGACCGCGCTGGCGTTGCCCTGGAACCAAACGAGGAGCCTCAGCGACCAGTTACGAAGCCCGAGCCTAAATTAGAGCCCGAAAAAGATAACCTTGAGGCTTATCGCGACTTTATCAACAGCCTGGATGTGCTGGATGAGTTTGGCAAAGATTAATTTCTTCCTTCTCCAGTATTTAACAGGCTGCTGCTTAAAGCCTCTCATGAGCGTATTTGGAAGCATATCTTTAAGAGGCGCACCAGTATACGAGAGAGCAGAGCATAGGCGATTATCGCGAACAATGTATATACCTCTATACCAAGACTAAACGATAAGTGTAGCTGGTTTATCAGTAGAATTAGAGGCTGTACAAACAGGCTGCTCAGTACGTATACGAGGCTTACCCAGAACTCGCGATCGGAGATGCTTAAAATTTTGAGTATCAGGCGCGTGACAAGCAACAATTGTACGACGACAAAAAAGAGTCCTACCAGGGTGGGAATGTAGCGATAACGAGCTCGCGACGAGCTGAATGGCTGAGCAGCTCTATTCCCGCTGGGAGGGCGCCCATTCCTCCCTTTATGCACCTCTGACTGTGGCGGAAAATACTGATATGCTCCACCAGCGCCAGGAGTATAAGGTGGCAGAGAGATGCGCTGCATAGGTTGCCCGGGAAATGGCTGCGGCATCGGCATTGCCACGTTGCCCGCCGGCCCTCCATCATAAGGCACAGTTGGTAAAAAAGACGATACTACGGAATCGAGCAAGGGCTCTGTCGGCTGATCGTGCTCATCTATCTCTCTTGAATCGTCCTTATGTAGTTTTTGTTTTCCTAACATGATTGTTCTCCGTGTTAAAACAATCAGCTATCCTACAGGCTACATCTCTCCACAATACACTTCTAGCACAATTAATAACGGGCCAGTATATCCTCGTATGTTTCCCGACGTTCCATTACCTGTACCTGTTGTTTATCCACAAGTATTACGGCTGGACGAGGGACAAGGTTATAATTACTGGCCATGGGTAAACAATAAGCGCCACTTGTAGGTAAGAGCAATAGTTCGCCCTCCTGCATACGCGGCAGGGCAACATTCTCAATCAGCATATCGCCCGACTCACAGTAGCGCCCAGAAACGCAGACAGATTCTTCAGCTTCGCGGGAGACCGCAGCAACGGACAGAGCAGTATAGTGCGCTCCATATAATGCAGGTCGAATATTATCAGCCATCCCGCCATCGACAAACAGATAGGTTATCCCGCCCGGCGTAACTTTGCGAGCGCCGACGCGGTAGACTGCAACTCCAGCCCTGGCAATAATTGAGCGCCCCGGCTCAACGATTAAGGTAGGAGCCGGCAGGGAGGCCTCAATCGAAGCCAGGCTGCGTTCCATGGCCTGTTGGCAGGCTTGCGCCAGTAACTCAACACTCGGTGCCGCCTCTCCCTCTGGAGTGTCTACGGCCCAGCCACCGCCAGGACTGATCTCTTCTGGCCACCAGTGCAGCGAGGTATACATCTGGACGGCCAGAGCAAGCAGGCGCTCCAGAGCTTCTTGATAAGGGCGCACTTCGCGCAGCATCGTACCTGTATGTGCATGGAGCCCTCGTAAATGCAGTATTCCCTCGCGCACAATACATTCTATGGCTGCCTGGGCCTCTCCATTGCCAAGCGGGAAGCCAAATTTAGAGGATGCATGCCCGGTCTGCAAATAGCGATGAGTATCTGTCTCCACCTCGGGGGCAACACGCAGCAGTACGCCCGGCCTTTGTCCGCTCTCCTGGGCAATGCGTGTCAGGCGCTCTAGCTCATGCCAATTGTCAAGCACAATGCGCCCCACTCCCAGTTGTAACGCCAGGCGTAATTCAGCCTCCGATTTATTGTTGCCATGAAAAGATATAGCTTCCATGGGAAAGCCTACCCGTTTGGCTACCAGTAGCTCTCCTCCGGATACTACATCCAACCCCAGGCCTTGCTCGGCTACAAGTTGAGCGATTAGTGGCGATATATAGGCTTTAGAAGCATAGAGAATATGGACGGGAGAAGCGTGATACTGTTCTTGAAAAGCTTGCCGGTAGCGCTGGCAGGCACGGGTAATTGTAGCGCGATCAAAAATATAGAGTGGCGTGCCATAGCGCTCGGCCAGTTCAGTTATAGCATGTTCGGCTATATGAAGTGTATTATCAGCTGCGACCTCCATACTATCAGGCAATAAACGAGCGAGATGTGGCGCTATTTGAGTAGACATGCGTTTCATTCCTTTACCTTAAGATATTTGCAAGCTTTATTTACGGCTGTACTTGCGGCAGCATGGCAATCTCTTGCTAGCATATAATAGTAGAATTCAACGGTATCGGCACGTCTCTGCTAAAGATAACTGGCGCAATTTTCTCTGCAGAGCCATACCTCAGTAATTATTTTTCTACTATATCATTACGTATGCTCTTTACTATGATTTTGCTCACGATCTTCCACTAAAAAAATTACAGCTCCCAGGACCAACCTCTAATCTGACGAAGCGGAAAGAGGCGAGGAAACGCAAGCAGGGCCGATAACATGCTACACAGTTAGTGGCTACTATGTTACAATAGGCCGGTAATGTAGTGATGCATAACTATTAAAGAAGGTTTTTCAAACTCATGACACAGATCGACAACCGTACACAGGAGCAGCAGAGCGGAAAGGACTCACATCCGGTACGTCTGCGCTATGCTCCCAGTCCCACCGGCTTCCAGCATATTGGAGGCTTTCGCACCGCTCTCTTTAGCTGGCTTTATGCGCGTCACTGCGGGGGGCAATTTATCCTGCGCATTGAAGATACCGATTTAGCCCGCACTGTAGAAGGCGCGGTTGACGATCTGATCAAGGGCATGGAGTGGTTAGGGATGGACATTGATGAGGGCCCTATTATTGGTGGCCCTTATGGTCCTTACTACCAGGTACAGCGTAAGGCGCTTTATCAACACTACGCCAACCAACTGATCGAGTCCGGTCATGCCTACCGCTGCTACTGCACTCCTGAGCGTCTTGATCAGATGCGTAAGGAGCAAGAAGCCAGAAAGCAGCCACCGCGTTATGATCGGCATTGCCGCTACTTAACTGCCGAAGAGCGCGCGGCCAATGATGCGGCCGGGACGCCCTGGACTGTGCGCTTCGCGATGCCATTAGAGGGCGAGACCGTGGTCCACGATGAGCTACACGGGGATATGGTTTTCAAAAATACAGACCTGGATGACATGGTTATCCTCAAGTCAAACGGTCTGCCCCCTTACCATCTGGCACACCTGGTCGATGACCATCTGATGGGCATTACGCATGTAATGCGCGGCGAAGAATGGATCTCCAGCGCTCCACGTCATGTACAGCTCTATAAAGCGCTGGGCTGGGAGCCGCCGCTGTTCTATCACGTGCCAAATATTCTTGGCAAGGATAAGAAAAAGCTCAGTAAGCGGCGCAACGCACCTTCCTGGTCAGATTTTTATCGCCAGGGCTACTTGCCAGAGGCAGTCTTTAACTTTATGGCCTTGCTCGGCTGGTCCTACGACGATAAGACCGAAATCTTTACGCGCGAGGAGCTGATTCGCGCCTTCACGCTGGATCGCGTCGGGGTCTCGGCTGGCATCTACGATCCCGAGAAGCTTCTCTGGATGAATGGAGTCTACATTCGCCAATTGCCTTTAGAGGAGCTTGTGCAGCGCGCGCTACCCTATATGGAGCGCCCGGAAGCTGAGGGCGGCCTACCTGACAGTGTGCAGCGCCCGCTTAATCTTGAATACACGACGCGCGTGCTCAGCCTTGAGCATACCCGCCTGAAGACGCTAGGCGAGGCTGCGCATATCGTCTCGTTCTTCTACGAGGCCGAGATTAGCTACGAGACGTCTATGCTGATCCAAAAAGGCATGGATGCTGCACGCACAAAGGACGCCCTGCAGCATGCTCGCAAGCTGCTGGCCGGCCTGGATTCGTGGGAACGTACAGTCATAGAGTCGCCGCTGCGCGAGCTGGCTGCTACGCTTGGTCTGAAAACTGGGCAGCTCTTTGGCTCCGTCCGTTCCGCCGTCAGCGGTCGCGCAGCTACACCGCCGCTCCATGAGATGCTCGAAGTTTTGGGCCGCGATGTGAGCCTGAAGCGCATCGACCAGGCTATTGCGCGCCTTGCCTAAATTCATCGGCAGCAGGTAGACGAGTAAAACCCCTTTCATCTACCTGCTGTTTTTCAATTCCAGAGGCTACTGCCCATGATGAATAAAGACTATATTCTGCGTCTTGCCGAGAAATTTGGTAGGGCCCTGGCTATCATTTTGCGCCTACGCGAATACAATCAGTATGAAGAGGCCCTTATCTACATTGATGACCTCTTTGTGCAGTCGGTCGGGCTTACTTCCAGATTTATCAATTCTCTTTCTGAGGATATGCTCCTGCAGACGTTCTCTCCGCTGGGCATCCTAAATGTGGAGGCTTGCCTCTGGACCGCTACATTGCTCAAGGCAGAGGGAGAGATCTATCAAGACCAGGGCAACAACGATGAGAGCTACTACCGCTACATCAAGTCTCTATACCTCTTCCTTGCTGTACTGCTGCAGGAACAGCCAGATAATGTGCCCGAACAGACGCAACAGGTGACTGAGCTCCTGGAGAAGCTGGGCTCATATGAGCTTTCAAATACTGTGAAGCTCAAACTTTTTGCCTATTATGAGCATCTGGGACAATATGCCAAAGCCGAGGATACGCTCTTTGAGCTTCTGGAAAGCGGGCCGGTCACGCCCACTTTACTTGGGAAGGGGCAGGACTTTTACGCGCGCCTGCTGGCTAAAAGTGAGAGCGATCTTGCCAATGGTAACCTGGCGAAGGAAGAGGTGAGGGAAGGTCAGGAGCAACTTCAGCGCTTCGCTCGTCAGGACGAATAAATAAATATAGCTCAAATGCTTGATAGTCATGCTTCTTTTTTGTAGAAGAGGTTCGTGTGTCAATAGTCAAATCTTCTCAACTCGTATACTCCACAGTTAGGGAATCCTGGAAGTGGATGTGGCCAGATATTCTCATGCGCATTCTCCCCATGGGGCTAGCGCCTTTTGCCTACATAGCCGTCTTTCACCTCCCTATAGCTTTTCTAGGATTGACGTTACACGACGTGCCTCAACAGATCGCGCTCGGCCTCGTGGTTGGCAGCCTGATGGCGATTTTTGCCACCCTCTATCGTGGCTTTATCCTCAGTCCCAGATTTCGCCGACCTACGCCGGTGGATCAGCTTTTTCAGAGCATGTTTTATCTGTTTATCAATGCTCCGGTAGAAGAGCTTTTCTTTCGCGGCTTTATGCTTGAAGCTGTGACACAATGGACCGGCTGGCTGGGTTGGGGCTGGCTGGTAAGCACAGCTGCCTATACGCTGTATCATCGCCTGGGAAAGTGGAGCTGGCGTAGCGTGGGAGGTGTTGGCCTGGCTGGCATCGTCTTTAGCCTTGTCTATCTCCTTCCCAGTGGACCGCATACCCTCCTGGCGGTCATCATTGTCCATGGTTTTACCACGAGTGGCTTTTTAAGCTGGGGAGATGAGCTACTCTACCGCTTTTGGAAACATAGACAGACCCGAATGTCTTAGTATTTGACAAAATACTATAGTATATTGCCGTATATTTAATAAGGGATGCTGAATAAGCGTAAACAAAATAGAGCCAGATAAATAGGCTCCTATAGTGTTATGTCGTTACCTTCAGACATCCGATTCGTCTAGCCATTAAGGTACAATAAAGAGAGATATCTAACCCATAGTAATACCCATTTTTTGGAGGTCCAGTTCTTTGAAAGTTGTTGTTACTGGAGGAGCGGGATTTATTGGCTCCAATCTTTGCACACGTTTACTCGCCGAAGGCCATAGCGTCCTCTGCGTCGATAATTTAATTACTGGCTCTACTGAGAATATAGAGCCCCTACACAGCCATCCTAACTTCACGTTTCTCAAACATGATGTGACGGAACCATTTGACTTTGAGGCCAACGCTATCTTTCACCTGGCCAGCCCGGCCAGCCCGGTAGGATATCTGGATAATCCCTTTGAGACGATCCTTGTCAACAGCCAGGGCACGCACCAGATGTTGAAGCAAGCGCGGGCCCAAAACGCGCGTTTCTTAATCTCTTCGACCTCGGAAGTATACGGAGATCCGTTAGTCCATCCGCAAACCGAGGACTACTGGGGCAATGTCAATCCGGTTGGGCCGCGCGCCTGCTACGATGAGAGCAAGCGCCTGGGCGAGACTCTGACTATGGAGTTCCATCGTCAATATCAAACTGATGTTCGCATTGTGCGCATCTTCAATACCTATGGACCCAATAGCCAGATCAACGATGGGCGTATGATCCCGAACTTTATCACTCAGGCCTTAGCCAATCAGCCTCTCACCATCTATGGCGATGGCACGATAACGCGCAGCATCTGTTATGTGAGCGATCTTGTGGAAGGCTTAATGCTGGCAATGTTCCGTCCGGGCACGACGGGAGAAATCTTTAACCTGGGCAATCCAGAAGAGCATTCTGTGCTTGAGTTCGCGCAGACTATTATTCAACTCTGCGAATCTTCATCAGAAATTCGTTATACCTCAGGCCGCATTGATGATCCTGAGCGTCGGCGCCCGAATATCTCGAAGGCTCAGAATATGTTAGGCTGGCAGGTAAAAGTGGGTCTAAAGGAAGGATTGCGCCACACCATCGAATGGTTTAGCAGCCGCACGCAGCAGTCAAGTATCGTCTAAGCAATGGTACTATCCTAAAAAAGAGAAATAAAGACAAATTATGTATAATCCTGGCGTAAGTGAGTTAGAACACGTTCCACATACCTCGCGTTTCCAAAGATATGTCTTAAAGGCGCGTACATATGTAACCACAGCGAATAGCATAGGGCTGCTCGGCGCGCTATGCGCACTTTTCTGCCTGATAGCTTTGCCCTCATCCCAGTACTGGAATATTCGTTTACCGCTCTATCTCTTGCTGGTTATCTTGACAATTCTACGTCCACGTGTAGCGCTCTACTTATTGCCCATTGCCGTACCCTGGGGAGCCCTGGACACTATTTCCCTGGGCGGTTTAAACTTGAACAGCGCAGATATTCTGGTCTTCTTATTGGCGGCAAGCTGGTTGATGAGCTTTGCCCTGCGCCCATTTGCCGCTGGAGAAGTCAGTCAGTCAGGTCCGCTTGATCGTGATAGCCTCAACATTCCGCGCTACCTTGTGCTCGCTATGCTGGCTTTGCTGCTGGCGATGCTGCTTTCCATGACTGTGACGCTAAGCCTCACCTCTAGCATCAAAGAGCTCTCCAAGTGGATAGAATTTCTCATTGTTCTTGTTATTGGCGCCCAGTACATTCGGACGAGCCGCCAGATCTGGGCGCTGATCATCATTATTTGTCTTGCCGCTATTTCCCAGGCCTGCATGGGCTATGCTCAGAACTTTTTTAGCCTGGGTCCCACTACCTTCGTACGCGATGCAGGCTTGCGCGTCTATGGTACGTTTGGGCAGCCCAATCCCTACGCCGGCTATATCAATATGACTCTGACCATTGCTATAGCCCTCACTTTGCTCAGCAAAAGCTGGAATATCCGTATTCTGGCCGGAGTGACGACATTCCTGCTGGCTGCGGCCGAATATCTCTCCCAATCGCGGGGCGGCGAGATTTCTATTGCCATCGCTCTTATCTTCATAGTTGCCATAGGGATGCCACGCCTGCAGCCATTGGTAAGGCTTGGTATCATCGGGGCGCTAGGCGTGGTTGCCGCCTATCTGGCCGGTCTGCTGCCTGAACATTACCTTGCGCCAGTGCTAAGAACACTGGGCCTTACCAACATCTCTTTCTCGGCTCCCAGCTCGGCAGATTTCTCGACAGCCGAACGTCTGGCCCACTGGATTGCCGGGGTACGCATGTTTATCACGCATCCCATCCTTGGCGTTGGCATAGGCAACTACCCCGATTACTATCCACAATACTTTGTCACTATCTTTATCAATCCTTTAGGGCACGCTCATAACTACTATATCAATATCGCCGCCGAGGCTGGTCTGCTTGGCTTGATCACTTTTTTGGCCTTCTTACTTGCCAATTTCGTGGCTGGTGGACGTTCATATCGTAAGATCAATACACACTGGCAACAACTCAAAGCCCGGCTGGCCCATCCAGTATCCGCAATAAGCAGCACGGAAGCCAGAAAGCTCTCGGCCCAGCTGACAATGCTTACCAATCGTCGAGCCCTGGCTATAGGGTTGTTGGCCTCTCTCCTCTCTATCTGTGTACATAATATGGTTGATAATCTCTATGTTCACAGCATGACCAGCCTGATCGCGTTACTTCTAGTAATTTTGATCCGTGTGGAGGCTGTAACTACTGAAACAAAATAATACTGGAGGGAGTTTTGAGACAAGGTAATCCTGATCCAGCCAGCTCATCTCTTACTACGGAAAATCCAACCGAGAGTATAGAAATAAAAAAGGCAGAGTTACTCCATGTTCTTGCCGAGCAAGAGAAGAAACAGGAAGAAGGAATCTCGCGGGACCAGCTAGCCCTGAAGAAGCGGCTCTTGAGCTGGCGCACGCTTGTACCACTAGTCGTCGTTATAGTCGCATTGATCATTTTTTTGCAATTAGCCAGGATCGATCCGCAGAAAACCTGGTCGGCGATCAGTAACGCCAATCCTTGGCTTTTCCTTTGTGCATTCGGCATTTATTACCTCTCTATTGGGCTGCGGGCTCTGCGTTGGCGGCTCCTATTACAAAATGTAGGCTTTACCAAAGCTAATGGAGTAAGCTTGCCTGGTTTCTGGAAGACCGCAGAAATCATCTACATCTCCTTCTTCGCCAACGCGCTCGTTCCTGCCAAGCTTGGCGATCTCTATCGAGCCTACCTGCTCCGCCAGGAAATCGGCGTCTCGACAACGCGCAGCTTTGGCACAGTTCTAGCTGAGCGCTTGCTGGACCTTACCGTCTTGCTGCTCCTCTTTATCCCCGCGCTGATCATCAGCCTGCATGAGAACTTACCTGAGCAGTTGAAAATAAGCCTGGAAATCTTGCTGGCTGTCGTTATCGCTGGCATTGCTGGCTTATATATTCTTAAGCGTGCGCGCGAACCGATAGCCAGGCTCATTCCGCTGCGCTTCCGTGAGCACTATTATCATTTCCACGAGGGAACTCTCGGCTCGTTTCGCCGCGTGCCCACTCTCTCGGCCTTCACAGTTGGGGTCTGGCTCTGCGAAGCCTTGCGCTTCTTCTTTGTAGCTCTCTCCCTCAAACTGATTGGCGGTGATCTCGTCCATATTCTGGCGGCAACCATTTTTATTGGCCTGGGAGAAGCCCTACTTACGATTATTCCTGCAACTGGCGGTGGAATTGGGCTTGTCGAAGGCGGCATGCTCGCCATGATTGCCCTATTCTATCATGGTCCCAACGCCATCAATCTCACAGCAGCCGCTATTCTGCTCGATCGCGCCATCAGCCTGTTCAGCGTCCAGATACTTGGGTTTTTAGTATTCCTACTAGCCTTTGGCCGAAAAACCGTTAAACGATCTTTTAACGATCAAAAATCTTGACATCGATGTTAGGGCTACACTATAATGCATCCGCAGGTCCACGAGGTACATAGTTCCGACTAACTCACTTTGTCTACCTCGCAAACAGGCCATGAGAGGGGGGATACTGATGTCGGAAGTTAAGATCGGTGAAAACGAGTCGTTTGAAACCGCGCTGAAGCGCTTCAATCGTAAGATTCAGCAGGATGGTATCCTCGCAGAAGCGCGTCGCCGGGAACACTATGAAAAACCGAGTGTAAAACGCAAAAGAAAAGAGGCTGCACGACGACGTAAGTCTGCGCGCAAAGGATAAAGCCTGTACGCCATAGATGGGTAGCCAGGCAGCACTATTAACGGGCATGCATAGGCCGGTGCCTATATTTTGTCACTCTATAAATGCTGCTTGCTTGCCCGTTTGTGGGTTAATACCATGACTGCCTCGACCGCGCCTGTATCATTTATGTATACTAAAAATAACAAAGAATCACGATTCATAATGTAACGAGGTAGTATTCTATGGAGCATCCCCTTATTGAACTCTATGTAAGCATTACTGATAGCCAGGACCATGCATCAGCTGAGCAATTGCTGCAGACTGTGGATATAGACGATGTTGTAGTGCGCACCTTGCACGCGGCCGGCATTCAGCAGCAAGTTATGCTCACCGTCCTGATTACCGACGATGAAGGCATACGCGAGATGAACATGCAGTATCGCAATCAGGACAAGCCCACCGATGTACTCTCCTTCCCCCTCCTCAATAAGCCTCTTGTGGAAGCTCCGCAAGATCAGCTATGGGTTCCCCAGGAAGATGCAGAAGAGCAACAGGCCCAACATCCAGATTTCATAACGCCGCCGGGCATGGTTCAGAATCTGGGAGATATAGTTATTTCCTGGCACACGCTGCTCCAGCAGGCCCAGAATGCCGGTCATGGCCCGCTCTATGAGCTTATTTTTCTGCTCGCCCATGGTGTACTCCACCTTGTTGGCTACGATGATCAGACAGAGGCAGGCTACAGAGCTATGGTTGGCATTCAGGAACAGATTTTAAGACAGAGTGGACAGAAGGTCTAGAGTAGAAGCAATGAGCCAGCCGCCGGTACCGCCCGCATTTCCACCGCCGCCGCGCAGCGAGTGGGCAAAATTTATTGCCGGCTTCGGGTACGCCTTTAACGGCCTCTGGTATGCTCTGCGCACTCAGCGAAACGCGCGCGTACATGCAATAATTGCTACCCTGGCAATTATTCTGGGCATCGTGCTGCATATATCGGCGCTTGAATTCGCCATGGTTTTTGTGGCCATCACTGGCGTCTTTATTGCCGAAATGTTTAACACAGTCTTTGAGCTGTGCATAGATATCGCCACACCTGAATACCATCCCCTGGCCAAGATCGCCAAGGATGTGGCCGCGGGAGCCGTCCTTTTAAGCGCGCTGCTCTCGATTATCATTGGCATATTTATCTTTGGTCCGCACTTACTGGCCCTGTTCCAAAAAATGTAACGAGAGGGATCGCTAACAATACCCTCTCGTTATCTTATCTTTGCGGATGAGTAGCGTGCCTTCAAAGGCGGCCTTACTTCACGCGCTCGACATATTGCCCGGTACGTGTATCCACGCGGATTCGATCGCCGGGATTGATGAAGAGCGGAACATTGACTATCGCACCAGTTTCCAGAGTCGCAGGCTTAGTTACATTCGTAGCGGTATCGCCACGTACGCCAGGCTCAGCGCTCTCCACTCTTAGCTCAAGGAAATTTGGCAGTTCGATCGCTATAGTATTTTCGTTGTCATCAACCAGCATCTCTACCACATCCTGCTCCTTCAGGAATTTGATGGCATCCCCAAACATTTCCTTTGGCACAGGGCGCTGATCAAAGGTCTCTGTGTTCATAAAGATGTAATCGTCGCCATCGACATACAAGAACTGCCAGTTCTGGTGTTCGACGCGCACCTCATCTATATCAGTGCCGGCGTTAAAGCGCTGCTCAATCACGCGCCCATTCTTCAGATTCTTCAAACGTGTGCGGACAAACGCGCGCCAGTTTCCTGGGCTGACATGATGAAATTCAGTAATTGTCCAGAGCTCGTTATTATAGCGTATAACCATGCCGTTACGAAAATCGGCGGTAGTCGCATTACCCAATGGAGTATCTCCTCTCAACACAATCGGCAGTATAACCGGGTTTAGCACAAAGCAAGATAGATATACTGCCAGCAAAACATCTTCAGGCTGGTTCCGCAACAAAGATACTGGCAGGAAGTCCCAGCACAACCAGCACCACTTTTTTATTGATGCGCCAACCAGCATCTTGCAATATCATATTCAAGAGCCGATCTTCGCTGGTCAGCGCAACTAGCAGGCCATCAGGAGTCAGTACGCGCCGGAACTCCCGGGCCAGCAAAGTATAAAGCTCTACATTTGTCTCATGGGAGCCAATCTGCTTGCCAAAGGGCAGGTTTGTCATAATGCGCGTTACACTCGCCTCTTCAAGAGGAAGCGAGCGAGCATCCCAGACATTCCAGCTGGCAGCGACCTTCGCCGCCCGTGCATTACGACGAGCCATCGCGACGGCCTCCGTGCGAATATCGCCCCCCATCGCTTGCGCAAATGGAGCTAACAACGCCCGCTCAATGATAATAGTTCCGGCACCACACAAAGGATCAAGCACAATATCCTGGGGTGTTGGATGAGCTAACCAACTCATGGCCGCCCCAATCGTTGGGCGCAATGAGGCGGGCAGATGTTCTTGCTTATAACGCCTGTGCCTCATTGTCGCATCGCTTAGACGCAGGCCAATTAAGGCTTCACTGCCACTCAACCAGAGCCAGATCTCGACATCGGCATCATCCTTCACCAGGCGCATCCCGCGTGGCATAGCTTTCTGTAGCGCGGCAACTACAGCCTGGCCTGCGTCAATACGCCGGAAATCGTGCGTGCCCGCTTTCTGACTCACCACGCGCCAGGTTTTCGCGGGCCTGCCACCGCTAGTTCGACGCCAAAGGGCCAGGCCTTGCAAGATATCAGCATTGAGCGTCGCGCTGTGTAACACACGTAGCGCATCGCGCCCATGACCTAACCCCCTTATATGAGCCAGGGAGAAAAAGACATCTTCAACCGTATGCAGTTCCAGCAAATTGCCAGGGGAAGCGCTCGCCTTAAACAGGGCAATCCCACGCGCAAACTTTACAAGTTCTGCCTCAGAAATCCGCGTTCGAATCTCATTAAACGCCAGAGTTTCTAACCCTGGGATAGTCATGACATAAAAAAGCTGAGACATCCACCTACTACTTCTTTAGAGTGCTCGCAGCGAGCTCATAGTCGGACAAGAAGATTAAGACTTACAAATCTTCTTGTCTTAATCCATCTTCCCCAACTACATCAGTTTACTGTAGAAGGAGCATGCCCAGCCAGAACGCTGCTATCCAGACACTAGTTTACCACGCCACCTTTTACATTGTCACCATGCAAACCAGGCGCGCGGGTGCCTGCCAATTCCCGTTCTCTTGCCCTCGGTCAAGCGCACCCAGGCGGGAAATAGCATGACACGGCCGCTAGCCTATGGCTATTGCCCTTAACAATCCCATGTTTGAGAAGTGGAAAGCGCAGCTCGCCACTTTCTATTCAGGATGGGGCGTGCAATTACTATCTGGAGCAATGAACTTTACCAGTAGCGCCAGGGCTCAGCCAATAGTCTTGATAACATCGCAGTATGCTCAGAGAACTTGGCCAGGCGCTTTTTTTTCAGATTCTCGCGCAAGACCCAGACAATATCGGTATCTCCCCACGAAACAGCCTCGCTCATCAAAGCAAAGCCCTCCTCGGGCAAGGCGGCCGTCACCACGCTGAGCGTATAGCCTAGCGTCCGGCGCAGCACACGAAAATCTTCACGTTTACGCTCATTAAGAGGAATAAGATGCAGGCGATGTAGCACAATACGCTGCAACTCAAGGGCAGAGATGCACAATTTATAGTTGCTGAGCAATAGAGGTGGTTCAGCAACAGCAGCGATGGCCGCACGCTGCTGCAGGCAACAGCCTTCACGAGCTAAATGCAACATATGTCTGATCATCTCATCGCTATCAGCAACCAGCATATGTCTATAAGCGATAGATACTCCTTCCCGTACTCTCCAATAAGGACTGCTGGCATATTGATCCAGCAGACTCAAGGTCTCGTTACGCCAGCCAGGCTGCACAGCAGCACAAGCCCCAGAGGCCACTATGCCGCATAGCAACACAAACTCAGATGGAGTATTACCCGTTACTGCACTATGATCGCTGTTGGAAAAATAATTCAGCAGCGATTTAACACGTTCGGGATGCCGGGAAACTGCAGTAGCTAGCAGACTACTGACGTCATCAGCCAGCTCTAAATTTGGGCGTGGCCCAGGCAAACGGCTATTATCCCGCAAGTAGAATTCTAATGGGCGTTGATTGCCCGTTAATGCTCTCTCTACTAAAGAAGAAAGAGTATCATGCATGGCCACACTTCCTTGCATCAACAATAATGATGACGTTTCGCATACGGGTTGCTATTTGTAGAAGACTCCCGAAATACACTTTCCATTGTACCACAACACATCTTAACTGAGGCACGCTGGTCTGTCTTTCCCAGGGATTTCCAGGTCTCGTTCTTGGACCGCCTGAGAGCGGCAAGGAGGAGGAAACAATCGGGGCCAAATACGCTCGATCGCAGCGCGTTCGCTCGCGACGTAGCCTCCGTGCTCCAGGTGAAGGGCAATGTGTCGCGCTCAAGAGAATTGCCCTTCACTATCCCATTTTGGAGAAGTGGAAAACCCTGGGCACTTCTCCACGGCTATATAATTTTCGCAGGCGTCAGGAGTGCAGAGGGCGGCCAGTCCTCTGCCGGGGTACGGGGCGTCCCCGTTTCCATTTCTTTTCGGACGGGTGGGCGGGGCAAAAAAGGAATTTTAAATAACCCTGGACACTTCTCTTAATTACATTGACGTTAACGTTAAACTTGTGATATAATTCTAGTATATTCTCTCCTAATATTAACTCAATCAATTCCATCCTACTGTTTGTCGTGAAAGGAAGGTGTGCTGTGGTTGCAGCCGATGAGAAGCAGCAGGAACGGGCTAACATAGATACTACTTCTCTTCATACTATTGAGCAGGTATCGATACGAACAGGTTTGACCAAGCGTACGCTGCGCTACTATGAAGAGGTTGGCTTGCTTCCTCCTACAGGGCGTACTGAGGGTAACTATCGCCGCTATACAGAAGATGACGTGCAACGCTTATTGCGCATCAAAGAATTACGGGACCTGCTGGGGGTCTCGCTTACTGATATACGCAAACTCCTCGAAGTAGAGGACGAGCGGGGGCAAATCAAATTAGCATATCGTCAAGAGACCGACGCTGCCACAAAAATCGCCCAGTTGGACCGCGCCGACGAGCTGATACGTGAGCAGCTCCACCTGATCGAGCAAAAAATTGCTGGTCTGGAACAGATGCACGCGGATCTGCAGGCACGGCTCGAACGACACGCTCGCAAGCGGGAGGATTTGAATCATGAAATATAAGTAAAACGTTTTCTATACTTTAGCTTCGGCACTATCTAGATTGGAATTCTATGGCTTATGCGGACTCTATCCAAGAAGCAGCAGGACTTTGATGGTTCTGCTGCTATAGCCTCTTCAAGCCCAAACGGGCTGGGGCGCACCTTTTCTGCCTTACGGCATCGTAACTTTCGTCTTTTCTGGTCTGGTCAACTTATTTCATTGACCGGCACATGGATGCAATCCACAGGCGAGGCATGGCTGGTCCTCCAGTTGACCCATAATGCATTCCTCCTTGGGCTGGTGGGTGCTCTTCAGTTTCTACCAGTACTTCTGCTAACTCTCTTTGGCGGCGTTCTGGCCGATAGGCTCCCCAAGCGCAAGGTGCTGCTCTGCACGCAAACCTTCGCCCTGCTTCAAGCCGCCACGCTAAGCATTCTGGTGGCAACCGGCAAAATACAGCTCTGGCATATTCTTGTGCTGGCTTGCTTGCTGGGTCTGACGACTTCGATCGATAATCCCACCCGTCAGGCGTTTGTGATTGAGATGGCAGGACGTGAGGACTTGCCGAATGCTATCGCGCTCAATTCGTCACTTTTTAACATGGCTCGTATCGTCGGCCCGGGGATCGCTGGTCTGCTCATTGCCTGGTTAGGCATAGCGCCATTGTATCTCCTCAATGCCCTCAGCTTCATTCCTGTGCTGATTGGATTGATGATGATCGATATGACAAAGCTCTATGCGCTACCAAAGGCTGTAACGCAGGGAGGCCCGAATATCTTTCAGAGCCTGGGAGAAGGCTTATCCTATGTCAAACGCACGCCAGCCGTCTGGCTCACGATTGGAGTTGTGGGGATTGTCTCTCTCTTCGGCATTAACTTTAACGTGATGTTGCCGCTCTTTGCTACCGATGTGCTGCATTCAGGTCCGACCGGCTTCGGCTTCATCTCGTCGACGTTTGGCATTGGCTCGCTTCTCTCAGCGTTATGGCTGGCCTGGAGGAACCGCAATCCGAACATTACGCAGCTTGTTATACCAGCTATCATTTTTGCTATTCTTGAAGGTTTCTTTGCTCTTTCTAAATTATATGTATTATCGTTAGTATTAATCGCAGGTGTAGGTTTTGCGCAAGTTGCTTTCTCGGCCAGGGCTAACACAACTCTACAGATGGTGACACCTGACTACCTACGTGGTAGAATCATGAGTGTTTACATGATGGTATTTGCAGGTAGCACGCCAATCGGGAATCTCCTGATGGGAGAGCTCTCCCGCCAGGCTGGCGCGCCCACTGCAATGCTAGTTGGTGCAGTCGTGAGCCTTATCGCGGCAAGCGTGGCCTTGATACTGCGCGCTCCTGCGGAGAAGAGCATTGCACAATCCACGTATATTAGCTAAGCGTTGGCAGAGCTATCGACTCGCTATCGCTGATCAGCAACAGCATATCGCTCTTAGTGAGCATATGCTCAACACTATTCAGCCGGAGGACCTACCAATTCTTTACTGGTCGCTGGCTCAGCCGACTGGCCTTGTCCTGGGTTTTTCCCAGAAACTGAGTGTGCTTAATCCAGCTATGCTTGAAGCTCAGGGCTTGCCTATCTATCATCGACGAGCTGGCGGAACAGCGGTACTGGTAGGTCCTCACTTACTCAGCCTGGATGTGGTGTTACCGGCAGGGCATCCGCTGGTGCTAAGCGATATTGTAGAATCCTATCGCTGGTTTGGAGAAGCCTGGGTAGCGGCCCTTAAACAACTTGGCATACAGACGCGAACCATAGCCCCAAACGAGGCCCATGCCCAGCGAGCCCTCCTGAAACAGCCAGAGACACGGGCCTACGAAACTCTTATGAACCGCGCCTGTTATGGTAGCATATCATCTTATGAAGTTGTAGCCGACCAGCGTAAGGTTGTTGGGCTTGACATGATTCGTCGTCGCACCGGCAGCCTGCTCCAGGCCGGAGTTTTGTTACATTGGGATACAGAATTATTAGCTCGGCTGCTTGGACACACAGCTGAAGAACAAACATTACTGCGCGAAGGATTGCGAACACGAGCCGTTGGATTGGATGAGTTAGCTGGTCGACCTATCGAAGTTGAGGCTGTGATCAAAGCCTTTGAAGCTGTTATAGCCTCTTTTGAAGATTTACCCTTGACATCCTCTTCGGCCGCGCCCTATACTGGTCAAACTTTATAGTATATCTCTAGAGAGGCTTTATCTATGGGAGATAGAAACGCAGAGGGAGCGCTACAAGTAGTAACGACCCCTGAATATGAAGCAATGGTTATCGGAGCCCATCCAGATGACGACGATTTCGCAGCTGGCGCTACCAGCGCTCTGTGGGCCCGACAGGGCAAGAAGGTTGTCTGGGTGGTCATGACAGACGGCACCGAGGGTAGCGAAGTTCCCAGTCTTAGCAATACCGAGCTTATGCTGGCTCGCGAACATGAACAGCGGCTGGCCTGCGAAACGTATGGAGTGAAGGATATCGAGTTTCTGCGCTTCCCCGATGGTCATCTCACAAATAATGAAGAGACGCGCAGGGCTGTGGTCCGCCTGATTCGTAAGTACCGGCCACGCCTCGTCTTTACCCACGATCCCTCCCAATATCTCTTTGCGCCAGATCCGGATGAGCAGCCCAACGAAACCGGCCATATCAATAATCCGGACCATCGGGCCACGGGAAGTATTGTATTGGATGCCCTTTTCCCGGCTATCGGCAATCCGCGCGCCTATCGCGAGCTGCTGGCCGAAGGTCTTATGCCCTATAAAGTGCATGAGCTCTATCTTTTCTATTCCAGCCAGATAAATACCTATATAGACGTGAGCGAGACTATAGACATTAAAGGCAAGGGACTCCTTTGCCATGCCACGCAGTTTGGCCCCGATACTAAGCTAGCCGAAATGGTGCGCGAGCGCGCGGCTAAAGTGGCACAGGAGGCAAAGGAAAAGAAGGGCCTCGACATGCAGTTTGCAGAGGCGTTCCGCCGCGTTAAGCTCTACATCCCTCCAGAAACACAAGCTGAGAAATAAGACAGAGCAAACATGGACAAAGCAGGACGAGGAACTGAGCATCCTTCGCCCTGCTTTTTTGTGTGAGGCTGTGCTATTTAGGCGTTATAACGACGGCAAAGCCGGCCCAGTATTTATTAAAGTTCTGGTGCGTAAATACTTGCATATCGAGACGGGACGAGTCGGCCGTGTAAACATGGTCTTTATCGCCGCCGCGTACAACAAGTAAGTGGCCTCCCGACCAGCGCTCAGGAGGGAACCCAACAATCACCGGTCGCCCTTTATTAGCGATAGAGATCACTTCATCGAGCGAACCGGATTTAATCCACGTGGCCTGAAAATTAAAGTGAGCAACAGTTCTATCAATCCCTCCAGGCTCCAGCAATCCCAGATCGGGCGTAATCTCATGTATACCCGCTTCGACCTTTAAAATATCAGCAATCCGGTAATGGTGGCCATACGAGTTGATTACTTCAGTCATGGAAGCCGTAGAACATGCTGAGTAGGCCCATGTGTTGTAATCCTGGGCAGAAAAGTATTGGGCCGGGTCTAATTGAGGAATACGAACCAGCGCCTTCGACGCTCCTGCCATACCAGCAAAGAGCGGCTGCGCTGGCTTGTTCGTCGTAGCATTGGTCTTAGCCGGTGCAGATGTGCTGGAAACGGCGATATCGGGCCAGTTAGCCGCAACGATCGTTGGGGTGGGTAAGCAAGCCCTGAGCAATAAGATCCCAGCAAAGAAAATGACCAATGATATAAGAGCAACTCCTAACCATTGGCCTTGCATCCCTATGTTTAATCCCAAAATACTGCGCACATCCAGCGTTGTGCCTACGCTTGCCCAGGAACGCCGTCCTCGGCGCTCGAAACCGCTGTTTACGTAACTGCGCGAACGGACATAGCTTCTCGTTCCGGTACGACGTGCCCCGGTACTGCGTCCAGCATATGAAACGGGGCGCGGATCTGTTTCCTGGGGGGGTCGAGAAGAAAGCAGCAATCCAGCAACAGTTACGGTCAACGCGATGGCGAGGAGCGTAAGGAGAATGATCATTAAAGGCTCCTAATCCTTCTTCAGCTCATCAGTCTCAACAGAGCTACCTGCTCAGATGACGAGCAACATCACAGCACTTTAATTGCCTCGTTTCAAACTATACCATTACCTACCAACTTCAGGCAATATAGGCCATACATGTTTACAGGGCCAGGACGTCTCTTATTCCTTGTAACTAGTTCTCAGGTAGGCATTTTTTAGGAGATTATTGCCCAATTACCCAGATGACTTTGTGCGAGCTATAGTATATTATAGAGACCGGAGCACCTCTATAAAACGAAAGTAAGGATATTTACTATGTATATTTACTATGTCTTGCGCGGGACGCAGGGCGAGCAGCAGGTTGAGCTTGAAGGAGATTTGAGCGAAGAACTCTTTCCCGGTTTAGACTTGCAGAATGGGCCAGCGATCATCGATCACCTGGTAAGCAGGGGGAAAGAGGAGGGCAGCAGAAATGTGGAGTGGAGCGAATGTGATCTTACCGATTCTTTTTTTGATCAGGACGACAACTATATCTTCTTCAATGGTCGCTGGATACGGCGTTCGGATGCACCCTGGCGTAAAGATAGATCCAATTAAGCTATAGCTATGCCCACACTTGCTGGATGGTTGACCGGCGAACAGGTCCCCCAGGAATTTATTGAGCAGGCGCTCATTACTATGGGAGAGGTTCTGGGGCGAGCAGGAGGACAGCCCGCACGCACAACACAACCTGGAGCAGGCTTGATTGCGTTCTCTGACCCGGCCTATAGCACACAACACAACACCGAGCCTCCTGTCCTTGACTGGGTGCCAGATCGTCGTACGCTTGTCTACCGTCGCCCTTTATCGGGCCTGCATCCTCTCTACTACATTGAAAACTGGCCAGCTCAAGGCAATCTGCTTTTCGCAAGCGAAATAAAAGCGCTCTTTGCTGTGGGCGTGCCTCGTCGTCTCCATCTTGCCGCACTCGATGCTCTTTTGCGCTACGGCTTTATCCCGGCTCCCTTGACCGCCTTTAAAGAGATTTATGTAGTGCCTGCCGGCTCGATTCTACGCTGGCAACGCGCAACAACCGTGCTCAATTGGTCTACCGACTATCAGCTTGAACAGAGGCTGAAGGCTGATGAGGCGCGCGCTTCGCTGCATCAACTGCTGCAAGAGGCGGTTGCCAGCCTGCTCCCTTCACACGAGCAGCTGGTAGCTTTCAGCAATGGCGACAGTGCCTCAGCCCTCGCTATTGCCTTAGCAGCACAACGCACCTCAGCGCCTTTCACAGTGGCTTCTCTTGGCTATAAGAAAATGAAGAGTAAGCAGATCTGGCAAGAGGCGGAGCGCGTTGCCACGAGTTGCCAGCTACCCTTTCTGGCTATTACTGGCCTTGACCAGCCAGAATTCTGGGTCGCTACGCTTAACGGCCTGGAAGCCCCTGTTACTAATAGTCGGATGCTCGCCCTACATCAGCTCTTCCATACTACTGCCATGGAGACGGGTGCCCGCGTAGCCATTAGCGCCACTGGGGCCCATTTGCTCACAGGTTCGGGCCAGCTTGAGCCTAAACCCTCTTATCATAAACGAGAGGACATTTTCCAGCGCTATAGCCGAACAATAGCCCCGCGCTGGACTGGCAAAGCCGACGAGCTCTGGTCAGCAGATACCCTGGCCCAGCTTCAACAAGAAGAGCCCTGGGAAGAAACGCTTCATGCGCGTAAACTGGCTCGTAAAGCCTCACAATTCACAGATGTTAGTCAGGGCCAGTACTATCTTGATCTCCATCTCCGCTTGCCCGATCTTCTGGTTAACGCCATGCAAGCCCTGGCTACACCAGAGCGCATGGCGATCAGATCACCATTCCTCCATATGCAGGTCATCGAGGCCCTTGTGCGCCTACCTATGTCTCAGCAAACTGAGCAGGCAGGGCCAGCACTCCTCACCCAATTGGCCCGGCAATATATTCCAGATATAGGCCTGGAATCGCTGACATCTTCATTAGAGGCTCCCAGCGCCTCGCTTCTCCACCTGGACGGCTCGGAACTGCTCGCCGAGCTCCTTTCAGTTGAAGCGCTCAAGAGCCGAGGAATTTTTAATCAGCGCATAATCCAGCAACTCTTTTCTGAACGGCAAACTCCAGGCAATCGGCGAGCATTACTGCTTGTCTTTACCACCCAGCTGCTTTGCCATTTATTCGCCGCTGATCTATAAAGCCCCGAACCGCATACAGCCCGGGGCTCCAATCAAAGTTCTCCTTAGCCCTGAGCCAGATTATGCGTCTTGTAGCTGTTTCTCAGTACTTTTTTATCGAACTTGCCAACGCTGGTCTTAGGAATAGCCTCAACAAAGATCACATCATCTGGCAACCACCATTTAGCCACTTTGGGACGCAAAAATTCGATGATTTCCTCTTTGGTAACCTGGCCAATAAAGGCAGGTTTGGCCACGACGCAGGCTAACGGTCGCTCTGACCACTTTGGATGCGGAATTCCCACTACACAGGCTTCCAGCACTTTAGGATGCCCCATTATTAGGCCTTCAATCTCAACTGAAGATATCCACTCGCCGCCCGATTTCACCAGATCTTTAGTTCGATCCACGAGTTGGATGGTGCCCTCTTTGTCTACAACTGCCACATCCCCAGTGCGCAACCATCCATTGGCAAATTTGGCATCAGATTCGGCATCGTGATAATAGGCGCGCGCTATCCAGGGACCGCGCACCTGCAGCTCTCCAAAGGTCTGGTTATCCCAGGGAACCTCCTGCCCGGTCTCCATATCCATCACACGAAACTCTACCCCTGGTACCATTGTGCCCTGCCTGGCTCTAATCGCAAACTGCTCTTCCAGCGAAAGATCTTCCTGACTGGCCCGTAACCTGGCAACAGAGGCTAGCGGCGAGGTCTCGGTCATGCCCCAGGCCTGGACAATCGTCACGCCTTTATGATGGAGTCCTTCAATTAAGGCCTGCGGAACTGCCGAGCCCCCACTTATAATGATGCGCAAGGCCGAAAAGTCAAATTGTTCCTTATCGAGGAGATTTAGCAAACCAATCCAGATCGTGGGCACACCGGCGGCAAAGGTTACGCGTTCCTGCTCCATAGTTTTAGCGACGCGCAGCGGGTCCATAAAGCGTCCTGGCAGCACTAACTTGGCCCCAACAAAGGCCGAGGCATGGGGAAATCCCCATGCATTGGCGTGAAACATGGGCACAAGGGGATAGACTACATCGCGCTCAGCTAAAGCCGGCCCATCAGCAAAACAGCTTCCAATTGAGTGCAGATAGATCGAGCGATGGCTGTACAATACCCCTTTGGGGTTGCCTGTGGTTCCCGAGGTATAGCACATCGCTGCCGCCGCATTCTCGTCAAGCTCGGGCCATTCATATGTAGCCGGCTGATCGCCAATGAATTCCTCATAGTCTACCGAGGGCTGGAGCTTTCCCGTCGCATGGGGAGCTTCACCCATGATCACATACAGCTTGACACTAGAGAATTGATCGGCAAGGCGCTCTAGAACAGGTACAAGATCGCCATCAACAAATATTATTTTATCCTCAGCATTGTTAACGATATAAACCAGTTGTTCGGCAAAGAGGCGAATATTAAGTGTGTGCAAAACAGCGCCCATACAAGGAACAGCAAAATATAGTTCAAAATGGCGGTAGGTATTCCAGGCAAACGTTGCGATACGATCGCTCTGCTCTACACCAGCTTTCTGTAGGGCATTGGCCAGTTGCATCGAACGCCTGCCCCAATCGGCATAGGTATAGCGATGAGGCTCACCATCAGTCTGGGTAACAATCTCCTTATGGGGGAAAATACGTGTGGCGCGCTTAAAGGCGTGTTGCAGTGTCAGGGGATAGTTCATCATCAGGCCTTGCATAGTGTCACCATATTCCTTTCAAATCTGGAGGGCTGCTATCTCTCACGGAGAGGAAAAGAAGAAAACTCCCACGAAACACTTTCTGTCCATTCAGAAGCTTGACCTTGCCACTTGCTATATGCTAAAGGCTACTCTTGGTTACATATGACTCCAATGAGCCTTCAGGCCCATAGTAAGTATGACAAATAGACTTACCAACGGCGCAATCCTGTCTGATTATCAACATTATGCAACGATCCAGTCGATTATGCAATCTATGACAGGCAGCGTACAGAACCGTTTCATTCCCCTGTTATGCCTACCTACCACTACCCGAAAGAGGAGATAGAGAGAATGAAGTTCAGGCCGTGTAGCGTGCCTTGCCTTCCCCATTTAATAGAGGTGATAAAAGTATTGAAAAGCTCATTCAAATATTTTTCAGGTTATTCTTGACATTTTTTATCATTCGCTCCTATGATATCACTAATATGTCGAATACGATAAAATACAAAGAACAACAACCAGTTCCTACCGAAGTCTTTTCAGCCTGGAATGAGCAGGGCCGCGTTAAAGCCGCAGCATTGGCGCAGCGTGGCGAAGCTGTGGGAGCCTATAATCTTGGAGTCTGCGGGATCTGGGGCGATGGCGCACATCCCTCTTTTCCCCTCAGAGTGGCGCAAATCAAAGGTGAAAAGCGAGGCGAAAGGCCTCTAGCCGCCAGCCTCGAAACCAGTAGCTTTGTCGCAATGCTTGATCCGACAAAAATCCCTGAAGAATTACATGATCTGTTTCTCAACGCTGATGAGCTAGCGGCACGGCTCGCTTCCCTCTGTTTACTACGCGCGCCGATTACCGAAGCAGCGGCCGCTAAATTGCCGGCCTCGCTGATCTCCCGCTTGCCAGATGGAGCTCCACTGCTGCAAAATTGGGACCCGGCAGGCCACGAACCAACGCACTTGTTCGTGGAAGAGATGCATAAAAGAGGCATCGTTTATCCGGCTGTCACGTCGATGAATCCCAGCGGTACTCCAGAATTAGTTACAGAAGAAGATGGTATTCGCTTTTCCCGGGAGCGAAACATTCCCCTTTTTCTAAGGAATCCACGCGATCCCGGGAAAGTGAAAGGCTCCTATACGATAATCGAGCTCCACACCGGCGGCCTTGAGTTAATCCGCGATGGCAATATCCCTGCCCGCTTGCTTGAGCTATTGTTAGGCATTCCCATTCATCGCACAGAAAGGACGATTGCGCCAAAACACCAACAAGCTGCCATTCCAGAGGCTCTCATAGTTGATAAGAATCCAGCCGTGGGTAGAGCGGCTCTTCTTAAATTCCTCTCAACGAAGTAATTAATGATCTACACCCTTTATTTCGGCAGCTACTTCCGCGTTGCCATGCGCAGCGGCCCAACGTAAGGCCTCGCCGGCCAGGTAAAGCGAGCCGGTGATACAGATCAGATCTTCCTTTGTGGACAGCGAGAGAGCGCGCTCTATGGCCTGATCGCTTGTAGCTGCCGTATACACTTTGACACTTGGTGCCAGCTCCGCGAATAACTTCGCCAGGGCTTCTATACTGGCTACGCGCGCATTCTGCATAGCCGTCAATACTACGCAATCGGCATCAGCCAATTCCTTAACAATGCCTGAAAGATCTTTATCGCGCGCCACGCTAAGTACGAAGATTCGGCGTGCAGTCGCAAACGAGGTGTGTAGCGCCTCCACGAGCTTATGCATCGAATCGGCATTATGCGCGCCATCGACAAGCATAGTTGGATTATACCCAACTATTTGCATACGTGCCGGCCAATGAGCAGTCAATAGGCCTTGTCGTAAGGCATCTTCATTCCAGGCGACCGAGCGCTTCCGCAATACCTCTAGCGTGGCCAGCGCTGCCGTGGCATTTTCGAGCTGATGCAGGCCAGGCAAAGGGATCTGCAGATCGGTATAGACACGCTCAGGCGTCAAGACCGTAAAACGTTGCCCTGGCAAGTTACCGCCCTCCCTCCGTTCTAATTTGTAGCGATAACTTAGAGGCGGCAAAGCGCCAGCATCAACAGCCTCCTGGGCAGGATCACCTTCAGCTGGCCCAACCCGAATCAGGCGAGCCTCGCGCGCCTGGCAGACTGCGGCAATCGCCAGCAGCGCCTCGGTAGCTTGTGCAGAAGTAACAACGTAGCCATGCTCTTTAATGATCCCAGCTTTCTCAGTTGCGATGCTGGTAAGTGTATTGCCAAGGATCTGCATATGATCGTAGCTGATGGATGTGATAACGGAAACTAGTGGCTGCAGCACATTTGTTGCGTCCAGGCGCCCACCTAAGCCCACCTCCACAACTGCATGCTGAACATGCTGGTGCGCAAAATAGAAGAAAGCCAGCGCTGTTGCCAGCTCGTAAGTGATAAATGGGCCAAATTCCTTGCGCGCCTGAATCGCCTCAACGGCTGAACGCACTTTCGGGATCAGCGCAGCCATCTCTTCCTCGCTGATCAACTGGCCGTTGACGCGCATCCGTTCGCGAAACGTATGCAGATCGGGCTGGGTATAAAGCCCCGTGCGCAGGCCAGCCGCACGCAGCACGCCCTCAATACAGATAGCCGTCGAGCCCTTGCCCTTCGTCCCGGCAATTAACGTGCTGCTATACGCTTGCTGGGGATTGCCAAGGAATTCTAGCAAGCGGGCTTCGCGCGGGAGATTCTCATTCACATCGCGTACATAAGAGCCGCTGCGCTCAAAGTCGGCAAAGCTATAGATATAAGTAAGCGCTTCCTGGTAATTCACAAATTGTCACCTTATTTGTTTACTAGCAAATTGGCTACGAGTAGCCATCCCACTTTTCATACTTACACATACGACTGCGCCGGCTAGCCCACCTGGCCGCGCACAATCGCATCGCTCATCTTCACTACCCGCATCATCTCATACACATCATGAACGCGCACGATATCGGCGCCCTGAGCGATCCCCAGGGCCACAGAGGCTGCGGTCCCTTCTACGCGCTCGCCGGCCGGCACTCCTCCCAGCGCATAGCCAATATTCTTCTTGCGCGAGACGCCAAGCAATAAGGGACGCCCCAAGACGCGCAATTCACGCAGCCGACGCAACACGGCCCAATCTTCCTGGGGAGTCATGCCAAAGCCGATCCCCGGATCAACAATGAGCTGTTCCCAGGCAATGCCTGCGGCTAAAGCGATATCCATGCTACCAGCCAGGAAGCGTACAACATCGCTCACAATCTCATGCTTTTGAAAGCCGCGCATATTGGCCATGAGGATGACGGGAACCCCATGCTGACGCACAACTTCGGCCATGGCCGGATCATACCGCAAACCCCAGATATCATTAATCAGGCAAGCTCCGGCTTGTAAGGCCTGCCTGGCAACCTCAGACTTATATGTATCGATGGAAATAATAGTCTTGGCAGGTAATGATCTGCGCAAGGCACGAACCACAGGAATAACACGCGCAAGCTCTTGCTCCAGCGAAACTGGCGTTGCGTTTGGCCGTGTCGATTCTCCACCCACATCGATAAGCTGCGCGCCTTCAGCGATAAATCCCTGGGCTTGCTTAACAGCTCTCTGGACTAGCTCATCCTCAGTAATCGTCTGTGCCAGTCCATCACCAGAAAACGAATCGGGAGTTACATTCACGATTCCCATCACATACGTTTGTTGCCCCCATTCGAGGCGATAATGGTCCCAGGCAATTGGCGCTGGTAGCGAATACATCTATCTAGTTCCTCTTCATTAAGCAAAACGTGAGCGCACTAAAACGCTCTAGAACTTCTCTGTGCTTCTTAATCATAGCTCCCTGACGCCGAAAGCACAAATAAAGGTGGGAGAGAAGATGGTGTCAGTCACCTTCCGGCGGGAAGACTCGTTTAATATATATGCACCAGACTGGCCAGCAAGCATAAAGGGCCATTGGTAGACAAGGATTTGCTATACTAAACATAGACACATTCTAGAAGAAACTATAATATAGGGTATGGCCACGGATGAACAGTGGTCTTTATTCTATATGAGGGAAGTTGCAGACATATGCCAGATACAACTGAGAAGAAACGAATACGCCAGAGCGTTACCGCGACACGTCGTTGCCATGAATGCAATGAAGAGGCTCTCGGGCGTTGCCCGGACTGCCACTATGGTTTCTGTCAGGATCACTTTCCCAAGCAGCAACATTCACCATGTGCTGAAAAACAGATGAAAATGGCCCAGGTTCAGGTATGCTACGTTTGTGGAACTCAGGTTTACCCCGATCAATGGTCAATCTCAAGAACCTCTCACTTCGTCGATCCGTTTACCTGCCGAGGCTGTGGTCGCTATATCTGCGATGAACTCCATACCAAACGTAAAGCCGAAGAGGTGATTATTATCCGCGAAGGCATGCGCGGGCATCGTTATCAATATACTAATCGTTATTGCGACCTTTGCTCCCCATTTTATCGGGTTGGGGGCGTCAAAAATTTGACCCGTCTTATCGTTGGCGCCGGAACAGTTGTCGCGGCGATTATCTTTTTTCTTCACCCTTAAATCTGCCGCAGCAGATTAGAGAAAGTTTGTACAAGCGATGATCATACCATCTAATATTGAGCCGACCTTAAAACGCTATCAGCAAGAGATCCATACAGCCTTACAGGCCGCTATAGCCAGCGTCGAAGAGCAGGCCAATGTCGCCGAGCTGGCGACGTTTTACGGGCCAATGAAATACCACCTGGGATGGGTGGACGCCAACTTTCAGCCGCTTAAAAGTAATCCCGGGAAATTGATACGCCCAACCCTGCTCTTGCTGGCCTACGAAGCCGCTGGCGCCTGGGGAACGACAGGAACTACACAGGCCTCCACAGATCTTTCCTATCTACAGCGAGCTTTACCGGCTGCGGCTGCCGTTGAATTGACGCATAATTACACGCTAATTCACGACGACATAGAAGATGGCGATGTGGAGCGCCGCCATCGCCCAACTGTCTGGAAAATATGGGGAATGCCGCAGGCTATCAATTTTGGGGATGGCATGATCTCGCTGGCACGCTTCACGCTCTGGAAAATGCTAAATCAAGGGGTAGATGCGGATGTGGCAGTTCGGCTTGCAGCCTCTTATGACCGCATGTGCCTGGTTCTCTCTGAAGGTCAGCATATGGATATGGCCTTTGAGCAGCGCCAGGATGTCTCGGTAGATCAGTACATCGATATGATCAGCCGGAAAACAGCGGCCCTTATCGCCTTTGCGGCCGAAGCTGGGGCTCGCCTTGGCACCCGCCGTCAGGAGACAATCGAGCGCCTTTACGATTTTGGCCAGGCTCTGGGTATCGCCTTTCAGGTACGCGATGATCTTCTCAGCATCTGGGCCACGTCAACGGAATCCGGTAAAACTCCTGCCGGCGATATTTATCGTCGCAAGAAAAGCCTGCCGATACTCCATTCTCTTGAGCATGCTAATGCGCAGGATCGCCAAAAGCTGCATCATATTTATCAACAAGAGGCAGCTCTGACGCCAAAACAGGTACAGGATGTGCTTGACATTTTCGAACGCACCAGGACAAAAGAGTACTGCAGCACCTTCCTGACTCGCCAATGCCAGCTAGCACATTTGGCACTGGCCAACGTCCCGCGCTATAACAGTTCCATCTCGATGAGCGCCCTTGACCACATGAAGGCGCTGATACACTTTCTAGAAAAAGCTGCCACCGATTAAGCAGCTCGTGCCGTCACAACCTGCGGTCAGTTCCCGGGCCAAGCAATGCAGTCTGTACTGCATCAGGCTTTAACTTGTGAAAAGCTTTAGAGCTCTTCAAGCTCTATCATAGGGATCATCTTTTAGCTGGATGATCTCTATGATAACTGCCATACGGTGACAGTATTGCCAGATGCCGAGGCCAATTGGTCAGCGCGCGCCGACCAGGTTAGCGCACTGACCGGGGCATTCTGTTGAAGGCGCAAAAGGGGCTTCTGGCCTTGTCCCGGCGCCCAGATCGAGAGCGTACCGTCGTCTGTGCCAACCGCGAGCAAGCGCGAATCAGGAGACCAGGCCAGAGAGCGTATGGCTGTATTCGAGACTTGTATGCGCCGTGGCCCATCCATACATTGAGGACCAAACTCGCCATTTGCCTGTATCTTACAGCTCAATCCGTCCCACAAGCGCACAATTCCATCATCGCCTCCCGCGACTAATTGGCTGCCAGTAGGCGCAAAGGCCAGAGCATGTACCGAAACCTGCCCATCCAATAGATAGAGGCCATGGATTTCCCGCGCGCTTGCTGCGCTCCATACGCGGATTACGCCTCCTTGCGAGGCTGAGGCAACCGTTTGCCCATCGGCAGACCAGCTTACTACTTCTATCGGGGCTGTATGGCGGGAAAAAATTTCTTGTTCATGATAATCAAATGTGTTCCATACGATTACACGCCTATCTATCGATCCAGAAACAGCCAATTGCTGACCTTGAGTAGCCCAGGCCAGACTTGTGACGGTGCCCATATGACGATGATTGTGCGCCAGCATTTCTCCACTTACTACATTGAAAAAAGTTATACGATTATTTGCACCTGTGACCAGTCGTTGCCCATCACCAGACCAGGCCAGGGCGCGTACAGCATCTTGCTGTGGCAGAATCTGACGTACAGTTCCGTCTACTCCCCAGATAAATACGCGGGCATCATCGCCCCCACTTGCTAACATACCGTCATGAGACCAGGCGATCGTGCGCACCTGTTGACGATGACGGGTAAAGGTTATCGTTGGCTTTGCCTGGATGGCCTGCGTTGACTGCCTATTGGCTGAACTCGCCGGCGGGGAACTTTGCTGAACGATGGATGAACCCGAATTACTCAGTATCTTTTTCAATACATCCGGCTCCCAGGCCCTAAAGGCTGCATATCCTATGCCCACGCTCCCAATGCCCAGGATGGCCCCGCTTAAAACCAGAAAGGCCCGACGCGTCGCATTAGGGGGCCGCTTCACTGCGGGCAGCAGTCCAGAAGTATTTTTCCTCTGCGGCAGAGCTGTAAAATACTCAGCATCAGCCAGGGTGGCCGACGAATAGAAGGTAGGATCGGGCAATCTTAGCGCCGAACTGTCGAGTAATGAGGGATCAAACGCCTCATTCGCCACAAACGATGCCAGGGCAAGCCTGGCGCCCGGCGTCACTCCTGCATCCTCTAGTGTGGCACTTTCTGGCAACATCGCCCCATTAGCGGTATGGCGCAATATATAGACAAGCCGATTGCCAAAAAGATCGGTTTGAGGAAGTCCCAACTCTTTGACCAGGATCGGTACGAGGGCAGAAACTGGGATATCGACCGCAAGTTCTGCAGGACGGACTGCCCCAAATGCATTCTCCTCTATTAATACCTTTACTTTCCGCATAACTCTTCCCTCTCACACTCCTCACTAGTAATAGTTTAGCACGAGCGGCGCACTTCTTTCTGGCAATATAAGTAAAACAGGCTATCTCAAAGTATATATAGTTATATCTCTATTCAGCAACATATATCTCATACAAAAACGAGTACGCCACCTTCAGCTGCAAGGGAGAGGGAAGATACGAGGACGGGGTACTCCTACTTTTTCACTCGTCACTTGAACCTTGATAGTCTACTAACCAGAGCCCTAAATGGACCATTTTCTTTGGAAGCTCAAGATGTGTATCCGATTGATTTTTCCAATTTTGGGGAGTTCTCAATGCTTACAACTAGCGTGATATGATACAGAAGGCAGGCTTTCGACCTATAAAATATAGCATCCATACTATTGCTGAGTGCTGGACTTAGCAGCGCACTCAAGCGTAAAATGTAGAGAACACTTGCAGAAAATCTGGATGCTTGACGTCTTCCTTAATAATAAATCTAGGGTAGCCTATATACACTATGTAGACTCATAGCATACATACGGAACTGCTAAAAATTGTCGACGGAGACCACACAATGACACGACCTATCTATGTACTTGGGCATAAAAATTCTGATATGGACTCGGTTGCTTCAGCCTACGCTTATGCACGGCTCTTACAGATACAAGGTGAAGAGCAGGCCATTGCGGCTCGCCATGGTGAACTCAAACCAGAGATAGCAATGGTGCTTGAACGTTACCAGGTTGAGCCGCCAGAGGCGCTAGAAGATGTCTATCTGCAGGTCCGCGACGTAATGCGTCGCGGCGTTATCTCAGCCCATGTTGATCAATCACTGCTGGAAGCCGGACAGCTGTTGCAAGAGCATAGCCGGCGTTCTATGCCTGTTGTAGATTCAGACAACAAAGTACAGGGGATTATTGCCAACGAAGACTTTGCCAAACTTTTCTTCAACGATCTCGATCCCCAATCAGTTAACCGTATCCCTCTGCAACGCGATAACCTGGTACGCGTACTTAAAGGACGGGTGCTTGTCGAAGGGCGCCGTAAGCTGGGCAATCGCGTCCTGGTAGGAGCTATGGAGCCCGATACCATGGCCGAATATATCGAAACTGGCTGCCTGGTCGTACTGGGAGATCGCGAAGACGCTCAGACCAAGGCTATTGAATGCGGAGCAGCAGCCCTTGTGATTACCGGTGATTTACTCGTCTCGGAGCGCACTCTTAGCGCTGCGCGCCAGCATGGCGTCATGGTTATTAGCACGGGACATCATACCTTTACTACTGTGCGCTTGATCAACCTGAGTATTCGCGTCCAGGATATCATGAATCGCGAATACAGTTTTTGCCACCCCGACGATCATATGAGCGAAATACAATCTACATTGGCTCGCAGTCGCTCTCTACCTGTATTGGACAACGAGGGGAAACTTGTTGGCTACCTCTCACGTACGGATCTTATCAATGCGCGCCCCAAGCGGGTCGTCCTGGTAGATCACAATGAGCAATCTCAGGCTGTAGACGGTATTGAAGAGGCTGAAGTGCTTGGCATTATTGACCACCATCGCATAGCAGATGTGCATACCAGCAAGCCGATCATGTTCCGTGCCGATCCCGTAGGTTGCACAGGAACCATTATCGTCGGCTTATACCACGAAGCAGGCATTCCTATTCCACGCGAGGTAGCCGGCCTCTTGCTGGCTGGCCTACTCTACGATACGTTGATCTTGCGCTCTCCTACCTGCACGCCGCGTGATGAGCGTGTGGCGGCCGAATTAGCCGCAATCACTGGCGAGGATATTGAGCAATTTGGCCAGGAAATCTTTGCCGCAGCCGCCCGTGACCTGGAAACAAAGCCGGCCGAATCGCTTATCACCTCCGACTTCAAAGAGTTCACAGTCCACAATGACATATTTGCTATCGGCACCGTTGAGACTGCCAGCCCAAGCACAATAGAGAAGCGCAGCGCTGAATTACAGGAAACGATGCGGCGCATCACCCAGGAACGCGGCTATACTGCCTTTCTGTTTATGATTGTCGATATTATAAATATGAACTGCCATCTGCTTATCATGGGAGCCGAAAATGCCGTAGCTGAAGCTCTTGGTGTTGCTCTGGAGCCCAGCGGGCATAGCGCGACCATTACCGGTCTTGTTTCGCGGAAGAAACAACTTGTACCGCTGCTACCGCGCATTCAGGCTCTGGCAACCGAGCAGGCGAGCGCTCTCTAAGCCGCCTGTTATAGCTGAGATATACCGAATGGCCATTTAATACTCTGCCATCCCTGAATCCACTTGTCCTACACTTGTCATGGCCTGAATGCTATGCTACACTAAATTTGCGATTCAGAAATCCCGTAATATGTAGAGGCGGCACCCAAGCCGTCTCTACTGTAGCTCTAACGGGATAGGTCCCCTTACAGCGTTGACTAGGCGCAATGTCTGCGCAGCCTCGTAAGGAGGGTAACTTCTATCGTGGGTAGTTATATCTGGGTCCCCATCTGTGTAGGACTTCTCGCTGTACTCTTTGCAGCCTATCTTGCCGGCTATGTTCTACGTAAAGATACTGGCACACCAGCCATGCAGAAAGTCTCCAATGCTATTTTCTCTGGAGCAATGGCTTTCCTCAATCGGCAATACCGTACGATAGCCGTTCTTGCTGTTTTCGCGGCGATCATTGTTGCTGCAGTTCTCGCTCTACTTGGCCAGGGAAGCGCGGCTGACAAGTTTAATCTCGCCTGGCATACGGCTATAGCTTTCCTCATAGGGGCGCTCTGCTCCGGAGTCTCCGGCTACATTGGTATGTATGTAGCCGTGAAATCCAATATTCGTACGGCCAGTGCGGCAACCAGAAGCCTGGGGGAGGCCTTGATGGTCGCGCTACGCGGCGGAGCCGTCTCTAGTTTCCTGGTAGTCTCGCTCTCGCTGCTTGGTGTCTCGCTGGTATTTACCGCCTATGGAGGCCTCGTAAATCCCGCGCTAGCTCCTTCGCTCATTGTGGGCTTTGGCTTTGGCGCTAGCTTTGTCGCGCTGTTCGCCCAGCTTGGTGGTGGCATTTACACCAAGGCCGCTGATGTGGGCGCCGACCTGGTAGGCAAAATTGAGGCCAACATCCCCGAGGACGATCCGCGCAACCCAGCCGTTATCGCCGATCTGGTTGGTGACAACGTAGGAGAT
Source organism: Ktedonosporobacter rubrisoli (assembly GCF_004208415.1). Classification (GTDB taxonomy): domain Bacteria; phylum Chloroflexota; class Ktedonobacteria; order Ktedonobacterales; family Ktedonobacteraceae; genus Ktedonosporobacter; species Ktedonosporobacter rubrisoli. The sequence goes on from NZ_CP035758.1 coordinate 4,758,951, forward strand.
TGCGCAGGGCGTGGCGCGGACCTCTTTGAATCGACGGCAGCCGAAAACATAGGAGCCATGATTCTAGGGGTAGCGCTCTACGCAGCTACCAGAAATATCGGCTGGATTCTCTTGCCCCCAGTTATTCAGGCCATCGGTCTGATTGCTTCTGCGGCCGGCCTACTCTATGTTCGTCCTTCTGTGGTAAAGGAGCCAGATAAAGCGGCGGGACGCGATCCGGGTGAAATTGCCATGCAGCAACTCAACATCGGCTACTACATCACCTGCGCGCTCTCGATCATCGGTGTCTTTCTTGGCTGCTATCTCCTGCTAAACGGCCCCGGCATCACCGGCAATTATGGTATTCCGGCCTGGGTCTGGTACGGTCTGGCCGGTACCGTAGGCATTCTGCTAAGCATAGCTTTTGTCTACATTACGCAGTACTATACGGCCGGAACATGGCGTCCCGTCCGCAAGATTGCCGCAGCCACGCTCACAGGTCCCGCCACGACTATCATCACGGGAATCGCTGTAGCTTTCGAGTGCGTCGCGCTACCGGTACTGGCCATATGTATCGCGCTGGGCCTCTCCTTCTTCCTGGGCAGTCAGGTACACATGCCCCTCATCACAGGGGCTAGTTCTGGCGTCATCAATGTGAGTGGCATCTTTGGTACAGCCGTGGCGACAATGGGCATGCTGATGAGCTGCGCCTATATTCTGGCAATGGATACTTTCGGCCCCATCACCGACAACGCCGGCGGCATTACCGAGATGGGCGGCCAGGCCGAATCTGCGCGCGAGATCACCGATGCCCTTGATAGCGTGGGGAATACTACTAAGGCTCTCACCAAGGGATATGGCATTGGTTCAGCTGCGCTGGCGGCCTTCCTGCTCTTTAGCGCCTACCTTGATGTGCTCTTCTCCTATAAACATAATCCGGCTGTATATCGCGTCGATCTTGCCGATATCACTGTTTTTATCGCCGCGCTCATCGGGATTACGCTCATTTTCTTCTTTAGCGCACTGGCCATTCAGGCAGTAGGAACCGCAGCCAAGCGCATGATCGAGGAAGTACGCCGCCAGTTGCGCGACAATCCTAAAATTATGGCCGAGCGTGTGGAAGATCGCGTCGATCCCGATTACGCGCGCTGCGTGGATATCAGCACGCGTGGGGCCTTGCGAGCGATGATCTTACCGGGCCTTGTCGCTGTACTCACCCCGATTGTCGTCGGTATTATTCTAGGACCACAGGCCGAAGCTGGCTTGCTGATGGTCGGCACAATGGGCGGTATCGTGGTTGCCCTCTTCCTCAATAATGGTGGTGGCGCCTGGGACAACGCCAAGAAATATATAGAGGCCGGCTACTTACGCGTCAACGAGGAAGGAGAGATGCTTGATCGCCTCGATCCCAACGGCACCGTCCTTGGCAAAAAGAGCGAGCCCCACAAGGCCGGGGTAGTGGGCGATACGGTTGGTGATCCATTCAAGGATACAGCAGGGCCTTCACTGCATGTTGTGATTAAATTGCTCAGCACGATCACACTAGTCCTTGCTCCCCTCTATATAGCCCTACACCCATAGATAGATCCTCTCACGATACTTTTTGAGGCAAAAGGCTCCCAGTTTAATTACATCCTGGGAGCTTTTCTTCTCCATAACATCTTCCTGGATACTTATTGCCTTCCTGCCTCGTATTACAATCAAATGTTATCATAGCTAAAACGCTGTTTGATAGTTACTCAAAGGCTTCGTGAATACAATCCTATTCACTTTACACGAAGCTCTCTACATCAAAGCTATTAGCATTATCAGGAGGATGTGTCGCATGTGTACGCCTCGCAGAAGAGGATCTATTCCCGCTATCTACCTTATGCTCACCGTATTATGTCTCCTGCTCGTGGGCTGTAACGTAAATCTCAGCAGCCAGCAGGGCTTTAGTACTCGACAGAGCAGCGCCAGCACGTGTCAGGAGAACTGCACAAGCGGTTCCGGGACCCAGGGGTTAAGGTTTTTGTCGAGCCAAATGCCGGTGATCATGTTATTGTAAATGCAATTAGCGCAGCAAAGAGCTCAGTACAGCTAGAGATCTATCTTTTAACCGATCGCAGCGTGATCAAGGCTCTAGAAGAGGATGCGCACAGAGGAATCAACGTGAGCGTGATGCTAGAACCACATCCGTATGGAGGAGGTCCTTCGCCTCAGCGCACGCTCGACGAGCTGAGCGCAGCTGGTGTTAAGACAAAACCAACCAGCTCTAGCTTCTCGCTAACGCACGAGAAAGGCATGATTATCGATAATGCGACTGTCTATATCATGACTGCAAACTTCACGCTGTCAGCTCTTGGAGGCAGCCGGAGCACGACCAATCGCGAATATGGCATCATCGATACCAATCAGCAGGATGTTCAGGCTGTCGTGGCTATTTTCCAGGCCGATTGGAATCGCACGACAGCACATTTCAACGATTCTAACCTTGTCGTCAGCCCTATCAACTCGCGCTCTACCTTCGAGTCGCTGATCAATGGAGCCCATAAAAGCCTGCTGATAGAAGCTGAAGAGATGCAAGATCAGGATATTGAGCAGGCTATCGTCAATGCCGCCAAACATGGGGTCCAGGTTCAGGTTATCATGCCACAGCCGCGCAGCACAAGTGAAGGGGACGGATCAGGAGATAGCAATAGCCAGGGCATTACTGTTATTAGCCAGGGAGGCGCTCATGTAAAAGAAGATCCGCATCTTTATATGCACGCCAAAATAATGGTTGTAGACGGGCAAAAAGCCTTTGTCGGCTCCGAAAACATTTCTACGGCCTCGCTTGATAAGAACCGCGAGCTGGGCATTCTCATTTCTGATCAGGGGGTCCTTAACACCCTGACCCAAACATTCCAGCAGGATTGGGGAGAATCTCAAGGCTTATAGCGTGCACCATTGCAGGCATGCTTAATAGGAAGGAAGTGGCACGCGCCACTTCCTTCGGCTTCGTTAGAGCCTGAAAACTGAGATAAGCCGAGCTCTCGCCATAAACCCGCGCGAATCAAGCAGCATAGACTAAATTTCTCCACGAAGCTGCCGCTGTTCCCCCAATTCACTAAAGGTAGATACCGCAAGAGCAAGCCTTCTGATACTAAGAATCAGCCTTTTCTAAATAATTTAGTCCTACATCAGGAACCCAATAAGGCAAATATAAACAAAAAGACCAATGGTTACCACATTGAATTATATAAAAGATCAAAGTACATATTTCAGTACAGATATTCAAAAATGCAATTAATTACATTTGACATCAACAAAATTATCAATTATTATAATTATTAGTTGTTGCATAACGTATCCCCAGAAGTACCAAATGCTACTGAAGGAGGCTAACATATGGCGACCGAGAACTCTGTAGAACGCACATCTAATGAGAAAAGTGGCATCGTCAATTTAGACTGGTACAGATCGCTCTCAGGACGCAGCATGCATGCATTCTGGGCATCCTCACTGGGCTGGGCGCTAGACGCCTTCGATTACCTCGTCTTCTCCTTTACCCTCACGGCTATCGCCATCAGCTTTCACCTTAGCGCCGGGCAGAGCGGCCTCATCTCCACTGTAACTTTGCTTGTCTCAGCTATAGGCGGTGTGCTGGCCGGAACCTTGGCCGATAGAATCGGCCGCGTACGCACCCTCATACTTACCGTCACCGTTTACGCAGTCTTTACCTTCCTCTCTGGCCTCGCTCCTAACTACTTGTGGCTGCTCATCTTCCGTTCCATCCAGGGCCTGGGCTTTGGTGGAGAATGGGCTGCTGGAGCCATCCTGGTCGCCGAAATCGCCAACCCGGTTCAGCGTGGACGCGTGCTTGGCATGGTTCAGAGCTCCTGGGCAGTTGGCTGGGGAGTTGCCCTGATAGCCTATACCATCGTCTTTAGCTTCTTCCCCCCTGAGATTGGCTGGCGTATTCTTTTCTGCCTGGGCATTTTGCCAGCACTCCTGGTCCTCTACATCCGGCGGAAAGTTCGGGAGCCCGAAATTTTCATCGAGACGCGCCGGGCGACAAGAGAAGGCAGCAGTTCGCTCATCCAGATCTTTCGCCCCGACCTCATTCGCACTACGATCCTTGCCTCGCTTCTGGCCTTTGGCGCCCAGGGCGGCTATTATGCGATCTTCACCTGGCTGCCGACGTTTCTCAAGAGCGTACGCCATCTTACCGTATTGAACAGCGTACCATATATCGCAGTAGTCATTATTGGCTCATTTGCCGGTTACGTCTGTAGCGGCTACATCAATGACTGGCTCGGGCGTAAGATAACTTTTGGGCTCTATGCTGTCTGCAGCGCCATTCTTATCGCCGCCTATGCGTTGCTTCCCGCCGAAGCGAACTCCCTCTGGCTCCTGCTTGTGCTAGGAGCGCCTCTTGGCTTTTTCGCTTCTGGCATTTTCAGTGGCTTTGGTTCCTATCTTGCAGAAATTTACCCTAACCGGGCCCGAGGCGCCGGTCAGGGCTTTACCTACAACTTTGGTCGCGCCGGTGGAGCTGTGTTCCCCTCGATTATCGGCTTTCTCTCCGCCACGATTGGTCTAGCCGGAGCCGTTGGCTTTGGGGCTCTCGCCTATGCGCTCTGCATCGTCGCCCTCTTCTTTCTCCCAGAAACAAAAGGCCAGCCACTAGAGTCATAGGCCAATCTCATCGGGCACAAATAGCAGATCGGCAAGCGCGTCCCCCTTTGCTAAGAAATGGGGGACGCGTCATCGTCTTGCAGGTTATGGTAGGATAACAGATGGAAACGCTAGTAATGGAGGATCGCGCAAGCTCATCCAGACGCACTCTGCAGCGCAAACAGCAGCAAAAAACAATGGAGGTTCCCATAGTGATTACAGAGGTGGCAATATTTACTGCATTACCAGGAAAAGATGACCAGCTAGGACATGCTATTTTACAAGGATTGGATATAGTACGTCAGCATTCAGAATGCATTACAGCGCATGCAACACGCTGTATAGAGCAGCCCGGGCGCTACATGGTTAATATAGTATGGACTTCGCTAGAAGCCCACACAGTCGATTTTCGAGGTGGCCCTCTCTTCCCCCAGTGGCGCGGCTATATAGACGGATTGATTGAAGGATCGGCAGAAATATTCCACTATCAACCCTTCTAAAAAGAAAGATAAATTAGCACATAAAGTTTCTATCTCACAGTACTCTGTCAAACGCCATTTGATGAGTGCACCACCTCCGGAAGCAGGGAGGGAAGAGAGCTAGGGCACAATTCGCGCGGTTGCGGCGCGCCCCTTGCATCCCCGCTTCGTCCTATGAAGGTGGCCAATCCAATTAGGAGTCATTAGAATGTCTGATGCAGTCCCCGAGAACAACCAGAGCCAGAGCGGCACACCAGAAACGCTGGTCCAAGCTGGCAAAAGTGAGGAAGAGCAACTCGCCGCGCGTGTCGCGACCCTGCGCCATCAGATTGAAGAGGCCAATTACCACTACTATGTTCAGGATAACCCAACGCTCAGCGATGCTGAATACGATCAGTTGATGATTGAGCTCCAACACATAGAGCAAGAGCATCCGGAACTGCAGACCCCAGATTCGCCTACCCAGCGTGTAGGCGCGCCCGTGCAGGACGTTACCCAGCACAGGCACCCGGTCCCTATGCTCAGCCTGGCCAATGCCCGCAGCGAAAAAGAGCTGCAGGACTGGCACAGAAGAGCACAGAATATTTTACCTAACGCTCAGTTTTCCTATGTTTGTGAGCTAAAAATTGATGGTCTTGCCATCGCTTTAACCTATGAGCAAGGTCGCCTGACTATCGGCGCAACCCGTGGCGACGGCATGGTCGGCGAAAACTGGACACCAAATATACGCACGATTCGCCAGATTCCGCAGCGGTTGCGCGGCGAGCACATCCCGGCGAAAGTCGAGGTGCGGGGCGAAATCTATATGTCCATAGCAAGCTTTGAGAAGCTCAATGCAGAAATCAGCGACGGAAAGCTTTTTGCCAATCCTCGTAACGCTGCCGCCGGCTCGCTGCGCCAGAAAGATTCACGTATCACGGCCTCACGTCACCTCGATTTCTTTGGTTATCAGCTTGGCTACATCGAGGGCATGAATGTAAGCAGTCAGTGGGAAGCGCTACAATTGATCCGTGAATGGGGTTTTCCGGTCAATCCTAATATCAAGCAGGCCAACTCACTGGATGAGGTTATTGAGTACTGCAACAAGTGGGAGCAAGAGCGCTTCAATCTGCCTTATGAGATTGACGGCGTGGTGATTAAGATCAACAATCTGGCCCAGCAGGAAGAATTGGGTACAGTGGCCCGCGATCCCCGCTGGGCTATCGCCTTTAAGTATCCGCCTACCCAGGTCGCCACAAAGCTGTTGGATATCCGTGTCAACATTGGACGTACAGGTTCGGTCAATCCCTGGGCCATGCTTGAACCTATGAATATTCGTGGCGTCACGGTCTCACGGGCCGCGCTTCACAATGAAGAAGATATCCAGCGTAAGGATCTGCGCATTGGAGACTGGGTTCTCGTGCAGAGAGCCGGCGAAGTTATCCCGCAGGTAGTCAAGCCTATCGAGGAGAGGCGCACAGGTCAGGAAGAGGTCTATCGCCTGCCCGAGAATTGCCCGCGCTGCGGCACACCTATCGTTCGTGTCACGGATCAGGCGATGGCTTACTGTCCTAATCCACAATGTCCGGCGCGCAACTTTGAGAGTATTACCCACTTTGTCTCTAAAGGCGCCATGGATATGGACACCATCGGCGAGAAGACTTGCGAGCAGTTGATTGAGGCTGGCTACATTCAGAACGTTGCCGACTTTTATACGCTTACCCGCGATCAACTCCTGGCTCTGGAGGGGATCAAGGCTAAAAGCGCTGATAATATGCTCACAGCCATCGAAGCCAGCAAACAGCGCGCGCTCTCCAGGTTGCTCTTTGGCCTGAATATTCGCTATATGGGCGAGAAGACGGCCCAGATTATCGCCGGAGCGTTCGGCAACATGGATCGACTCCTGGCCGCCAGCGAGACTGAGATTGTCAAGATTCCGGGAATTGGCCCTAAGATTGGGCATAGCGTTTACTGCTGGCTACAGGAGCCAGCAAATCGAGCGCTTATCGAGCGGCTACGAGGAGTCGGGGTCAATATGACTGAGGAGCAGCATAGCATCAGCGGTCCGCTTTCGGGACAGAGCTTCTTGCTCACTGGGCGTCTCAGCCAGATGACCCGCACTGCGGCAGAAGATGCCATCAAGGGCCTGGGCGGAACTATTGCTTCGGGAGTAAGCAAGTCGCTCAATCATCTGATTGTCGGGGAAGATGCAGGCTCTAAGCTCACAAAAGCCCAAAAAGCTGGCGTCCCTATTCATGATGAAGAGTGGCTGATCGATCTATTAAAAGAGCACGTCACTGCAGAATAGTTCCTCGACAAGTAGGTGCCAGCAATCGTCAGTCACGAGACAGCCCTTAGAGAGAGCTTCGAGAATTGCCAACCTCGGAGCTCTCATGCTATAGTTTTGCTTAGGAGACACATGCAGGCTAGCAGGCTGAGCCGAGAGGAAAGAAAGGGTGTGTATGTTTGAACAGGATTTGCTGGTAACCAGGTTCACTATCCCGCCGCTTCGCTCAACCCTGCTTGCGCGCACCCATCTGCTCTCGATCCTCGATCAGAGCCGTTCGGTTCCCTTAACTCTCCTCTTAGCCTCTGCTGGCTTTGGCAAAACTACCCTTCTCGCTGACTGGGCCAGCCGGAGCGCGGGCCAGGTCGCCTGGCTCTCATTGGATGAACAGGACAACGATCCAACGCGTTTCTGGACCTATTTAATAGCTGCACTCAGAAAAACTGGCGCAACAGTAGGGAAGGCAACGCTCACGCTGCTTCACTCATCGCAGCCACCCCAGCTGAGCAGCGCACTAACGCTGCTTATCAATGAGCTGGTCGAGCTTACGCAGGACACGGCCTTGATCCTTGATGACTTTCATTTATTGAAAGAACCTGCGCTCCACGCCTCGCTAAAGTTCTTCCTTCAGCATCTTCCTGGCTGCCTGCACTTGATTCTGGCCAGCCGGGTCGACCCTCCGCTTCCCCTGGCTCGTCTGCGGGCGCGAGGGCAAGTGTTAGAAATCCGCGAGGCAGACCTGCGCCTGCGCGAGGAAGAGGCCGCTAGATTTCTCACGCAAGTTATGGGCCTCTCTTCTCTCTCGGCCGAGGATATTCAACTCCTGGAGCAGCGCACGGAGGGCTGGCTTGCAGGTCTCCAGCTGGCCGCGCTCTCGCTCCAGCGGCATCAGAATGTGGCAGCCTTCCTTAAGGCTTTTGCAGGAAGCCAGCGTTTTCTCCTTGATTATGTGCAAGAAGAGATACTTGATGCCTTGCCAGAGGCCCAACAGCATTTTCTCCTCAAGACGTCAGTGCTCGATAGAATGAATGCCGACTTATGTTACGAGTTGACCGGGGAGCCTGCAAGCCAGCAAATGCTAGAAGCCCTGGAACGCGCTCATCTTTTTCTTTTTCCCCTCGATGAGGAGCGATGCTGGTACCGCTTCCACGCCCTTTTCCGCGAAGCGCTCCAGGCCCGCTTACAGGCTACGCAGCCAGAGTTGCGCCCTCGTCTACATCGCCAGGCAGCTTTGTGGTATCAGCGCCAGGGATGGTCCCATGAAGCGCTTCCTCATGCACGAGCCTCCCAGGATTTCTCTTTCCTGGCCCAGCTGCTAGAGAGCTATGCAGAGCGCTTATTTCTTCAAGGAGAGCAACAGACACTATTGAGCTGGGCCAAGCAGCTTCCGCGTGAGGTCCTGAACGCGCATCCTCGCCTTGTGACTGACTATATTCTGGCCTTCGATCTACTGTTTCCCTTCCCCAATCAACAGCAAGAGGAACGTGGATATCTGCTTCAGCTCCAGGCAGAAGTGGAAAAGCTAGTGCAGCAGGAAGGTTCTTCTCTTTCGCCAGCCGAACGGAATCTATTACAGCATCGCCTCATGTTGCTCAAGTTATGGGATACAGGCACAAGAGCCCTCTCCGCTGGCGATGTGGAGCAATTGAGCAGCTTTGCAGCGTCAATACAGCATTTATCTCTAGAAGATGGAATGGTATGGAAGCTACATTCCTGGGGCAGTCTGGGCATGGCCTCACGGCTCTCCGGGAACTTTCCCCCTATGGTGGCAATCTTTGAGGAGAGCCGAAAAACTATCGATAAGGAGCAGTATCCTTCGCAGGAGGTTCACATCCTCTGGATACTGGCTGTTGCCATGATCGCGCTGGGACACCTGCGGCAGGCGCGCAACTACAGCGAGACCTTGCGCCAATTGAGCAAGCGGCTAGGAATTCCGGTTCCTCTAGCAGCCTATCCCGATCTCTTACAGGCTCAACTTGCCTACGAATGGAATCAGTTAGAGACAGCGAAAAGCGCGGCCCAGGCTGCTATTGAGAAGACAGCACCATTGCACTACATAGATATTCTCATGGGCGCTTATGAAGTGATGGTGCGCGTCAGTATCGCGCAGCATAATCTAGCCAGGGCGGAACAAAGTGTCCAAGAGATGGAAGAGATAAGTAAAAATGCCAGGATTGAGCTCTTTCGCCCCTTGATAGAAAGCCTCCGTGCTCAACTATGGCTAGCTCAAGGCCGGCTGAACCGAGCGCTAGACTGGGCTGAGCATACTCCATACCGCGAGCAAACCCCCTTATATAGCCGCGAAATTGCTTATCTGGCTATAGCGCGCACCTATATAGCAGGAGGGCAATTCTCGCAAGCCTTGCAGTTGCTCGCCACGCTGCGCAGTTCCGCCGAGCAGTTTGCGCGCGTGGGCAGCATCATTTCCATCCTGGCTCTGCAGATAGCAGCATTACAGGCAGCGGGAGATAGGCAAGAGGTGCCCGGGCTTCTCCTTCACCTGCTCACCTTAACGGAGCCCGAGGGATATGTCCGCGTCTTTCTTGATCTTGGGGAACCAATGTATCAGGCGCTACGCGGATTTCTGGCCATTGAGCCCGGATCTGATGTTGCTGCCAGCCTTGTTTCCTATGCTCAAATGTTACTCGACGCTTTCGCTCGTGAACAGAAGCAGGCTGCCGATCAGTTAGTCTCCGCTACTGCATCCATACCACCCGCAAAGACGTCATTAGCAACCATCTCCTCTCTACCCGAGCCACTAACAGCACGCGAAAAGGAAGTTCTACGCTTGATCGCCCAGGGTGCTACCAATCAGGAGATCGCCAACCGCCTGGTTATCTCCCTCGCGACAGTCAAGAAACATATAGGCAGCTTGCTTCTGAAGTTGGCGGCGGAGAATAGAACTCATGCAGTAGCGCGAGCCCGGGAGCTAGCCTTGCTCTAATTGTTCTCAGGCTGCTGGCTTCTCTTTCCTCCTTCTGATCTGCCTTATTAACGTGCCCAGGTGTCCTTTTGGCTCTCTTTACCCTCTTCTCTTCCTCCTAGAAATACTACTTCATAAGTAGACCTTCGGTTACTGCGTTCTTCGCGCTGACAGAATATCCTTGTCATAGAGAAAAAGTTGATCTCTGCTATTAGCAGGCAAGAAAAACATTTGAGAGGAAAAACAACTATGAGCCAGCATACGGTCCCCACCAGCATACAGGAATTGTGTATGCGCTCAGGATGCTCCCATACTGTTTTGCTGACCAGCTTTCGCCGCGATGGTCGAGGGATAGGTACTCCAGTTGGCATGATGTCTATTGATAATAAACTATACTTTATGACTTCTACATCCACCTGGAAGGCCAAACGTATCGCTCACACGCCCCATGTTCAACTGGCGCTCTGCACCTATCAAGGCAAGGTGCTTGGCCCAGCCGTTGACGGTACGGCTCTCCGTCTTATGGGCGCTAAAGCGAAACAGGCGCGAAAGTGGATCTGCGTTGGTCTCTTTGGCTTCCTGATGAATCTATTCTACATATTGCGCTACCCTGGCGACAAAACGGCAATATATGAAGTCTCGCTTCAGTCTTACTGAGCGCAATAAATGAGGCAAAAGTAACCGTTGCAAAAAAGACAACAAGCATAGACAAGAGCATTTAGCATATTGATTGACGATAAAGTATCAAATGATAAGGACCCATTTTATGAACCAGGCAAACAGAAAAGCCCTGATTATCGGCAGCGGGATCGCTGGACCAGCCCTGGCCCTATTCTTACGAAGAGCGGGTATCGAAGCCGAAATCTATGAAGCCAGAACTTCGTCTATAGATTATGGTGGCCTCTTCTTGAACACTGCCTGTAATGGGCTCGGTGTACTGAGAATACTAGGGCTCGATGAGCAAGTCTTAAGCCAGGGATCACCCATTCCGCATATGACAATTTGGAGTGGGGATGGCAAGCGTCTTGGCGATGTTCTTAATGGAGCCAGGGAGGGCGTAGGAGTGCCTAGCATCAACATCCTGCGTTCTCGCCTTCATCAGACCTTGTGCGAAGAAACCGAGCGCAAGGGAATCAGGATTAACTTTGGCAAAAAGCTGGTCAGTCTAGAGTCCAACCCGCAAGGCGTGCACGCCACTTTTGCTGATGGGACAACTGCTGACGGATCTTTCCTGGTAGGCTGCGATGGTGTGCATTCCCGTGTCCGCGCCCTCATCAATCCTGCGGCTCCCGCACCCAACTATACAGGCCTGATCAGCACAGGAGGCTTCACCCAGCGCTCCAGCTTTTCCCCTACCCCAAACACAATGCACTTTGTGTTTGGTAAACGGGCCTTCTTTGGTTATCATGTCAGCGTTTCACAAGAGCTTTATTGGTTTGTCAATTTCTCACAAAGCTCGGCTCCCGCGCGTGGAGAGCTAGATATGATCGTGAATGAAGAGTGGCAAGAACGCATGCTTGCTCTCTTCCGGGAGGATATGCCGCTCATCTCGAAGATGATTCGAGAGACTGAAAGCACGATCATTGGCTATCCCATCTATGACATTACAACACAGCCCACCTGGTATCAGGGGCCGGTAGTTCTGGCTGGCGATGCCCTCCACGCAATCTCACCCAACGCGGGACAAGGAGCCTCGCTGGCCCTTGAAGATGCGCTTACCCTGGCAAAGTGCCTGCGCGATCAGGAGGATTACGCGCGAGCATTTGCGACTTATGAACATCTGCGACGAGCCCGTGTAGAGCGGATGGTGCGCTATGGGCGAAGTATGAACCAGTCGAAGGCCATGAGTAATCCTATCCAAGTCTGGTTTCGGGATCTACTTATGCCCTTCTTTCTCAAGAATTTCGCCAGGCCAGCCTCCCTCGACTGGATCTACTCTTATCAGCCCGACTGGAACAAGCCAGCAATGCAGGCTGTGGCAAGAAGTTAACGCAGCCGGCTTAGCACTTCTCTTAGCCTTGCTCAATAGCAGATGCATACATGAACCAGGCTTTGGATAGCTGCGGCTCCTCTTTAACAATGAGGATCAGATAGTAGCAAAACATTGAGGGCAATTTTATGAACTGCCCTCAATACCGCGTATGCTTTATACGTACTTCATAATGGTAAAGCGTTTGCGCAGAGCATGCACCTGCTCTTTGACATCCTTCCCACGAATCGCCTCATGAAGCAATTGGGCAAGCTCGCCCATCGCCTGCTCATCCATACCAAAGCGCGTCATTTCAGGCACCCCTATACGCAGGCCCGAGGGATTGCGCGGATCGGTATCGCCCGGCAGCATATTGTAGTTGAGGATGATATCATTCTTCTCCAGAGTCCGGGCTACCTCAACACCACCGCCCCATTGAGCCACGTTTACCGCAATCATATGGCTACGCGTATAGCCGAACTCGCGGGCCTCCACAGGAGTGCCAAGTTCGTCAAGATGCTTGCCAAGCGCTTGTGCGTTACGTACAATCTGCGCGGCGTATTCGCGCCCATAGGTCTCCATCTCGCGGGTAGCCACAAGCAAAGCCGGCAACGAATGCAAGTGATGGTTGCTAGAGGAACCAGGGAAGACGCCCCGGTCTGCAGCGGGCCAGTATTTCTTTTCCTCTTCCGGGTTGAGATTTCCCAGAATCACGCCACGCTGGGGACCCGGGAAGGTTTTATGTGTGCTACCAGTCATCCAGGTTGTTCCTTCTTGCAAGGGAGCCTGGAATTGTCCACCAGCAATCAGACCAAGTACATGGGCCGCGTCATAAAGGATGGGGATACCTTTCTCCTTACAGACTGCGGCAATCTCGCTTAGCGGCTCGGGAAAAAGGAAAAGGCTCTTGCCGAGAATGACAAGTTGCGGAGATAGCTGCTCCACAAGCTCTACTGTCTTTTTTCCATCGACATGATAATGATCCTCGGTGAGAGGCAAATAGTGCAGATTGATAGCTTTTGCTCCACCGATTTTGAGCGACTGACCCCGATTCTGGATACGGCGTCCAAATACGCCGACAGCTCCATGGCTGATATGGCCGCCGGCATCGGTTGAGTTAGCAATTACCGTATCTCCGCCTCGTAAATACCCTAGAGCGAGCGCTGTATTTGCCGCATTGCCGCTAATAGGCCGTACATCTGCCTGGCGGGCGCCAAAAAGGCGCATAATTTCTTGGCGCGTCAGGCTCTCAACCTGATCGATATATTGCGTACCCTGATAATAGCGGTTTACCTTCCCCGGCTCGTTAGGATGCCCTTCTGCATAACGTCCCATAAAGTCCGAGTTCTGGACACGCCTCACAGCATTGCTTGGCGTATTTTCGCTGGCGATCAAATTAATACATTGCGTCTGTCGCCAGGTCTCCTGCTGCGCAATGATATTCTCAATGTCGCTTATGTCTACGGTCATTTTATGCCGCTCCCTTATAATTCTACTGGCGTGTTTATACACACTTTCCCACCCAGTATAGCACGCCAGCTACATTTGGTACAGTTACAATGTTCCCGCATAGTAACCTGCACTGGCCTTACTTCCGTTCCTGGCAGCCGGGCTTTCTACTATTCTCTGGCCTTCCTGGTATCCTATTGCTGGATAGGCTCTTTCAACTCTCTCATGAGCTTTTTAAGTTTGACGCTCGCCTTAACTCTACTTATCGTACAACATTTTCTAATAAATTTTTTCTTCTTTTTTATTTAACTACACTATATAGATATCTTCACTATAGCAGGGTAACTTTTTGTGTATTCTTATCGTGTATTGACTGTATATTAATATCTCCTTTAATACAAAGATAGTGGACCAATTGTATGAATAGAAGGCGCTTCGCCTTAGGAATAAACCTATGAAGATAGCACATATAGCATCATCCTGGATCGCTCTTCCTCCCCAAAATTATGGAGGAACCGAGCACGTTCTTGCCTATCTATTGGAAGAGCAAGTGGCGCAAGGGCATGACGTGACAGTGTTCGCCCCTGCTGACGCACATACGTCTGCCCGCCAGGTCTCGTTTTTCCCGCGCTCACTGCTTTCTTCCGGCACTCCCTGGTTAGCGCATCTCAAGGCGTACTATCATTTACACAAAGCTGTCTCCCTGCTCTCCCGTCTGCAGGCTGAGATCGTGCACTTGCATCTTTCCTCCCCCTCGGATATGTACTTGTTTCCCTTACTGGCTTCGCTCTCCATCCCGCGACTGATGACCCTGCATAGCTGTTTTCCCTTTGATCGCATTGATAGTTGGGTTGGCGATGCCGACGATTACTATCTCCACGAATGGGCCAACTCCATGCCGATGGTGGCCATTAGCGAACAGGCACGCCGCTGCGCGCCGGCCGGGTTGAACTTTCTGGGAGTAGTGCATCATGGCCTGCCCATGTCCCGCTTCCCTTTCTCGGCGCAACCTCCTGCCAACTATCTCGCCTGGCTAGGGCGTATAGCACCAGCTAAAGGCCCTCATCTAGCGATAGAGGCAGCGCGCCGAGCCGGAATACGCTTGCTGCTGGCCGGCCGCGTAAGCCAACATATACAAGAGGAGCGAAGGTATTTTGAAGAGAAGATAAGGCCGCAGCTGGATGGGGGGCAGATCCGCTATCTGGGTCCTGTGGATATGGCCGCCAAGGTTGAGCTCTTAGGGCGGGCGCGTGCCTTGCTCAATCCGATTGAGTGGGAGGAGCCCTTTGGTATGGTGATGATCGAAGCCATGGCCCTGGGCTGCCCGGTAATTTCCTTCTCTCGCGGCTCCGCTCCTGAACTTGTAGCCTCAGGGTGCAATGGCTTTCTTGTCGAGAATGTGGAGCAGATGGCCCAGGCGATTGGAATGCTGGGGCAGGTGGACCGACGCCAGGTGCGCCGTTATGCCGAAGAGCACTTTTCGGTGCAGGTCATGGCCAGCAAGTACCTCAGCCTCTATCGCCAGGTCCTCGCAGAGCAGGGCCCGAACAGCCTGCAGAACCTGTTACCCGCTTCCCACATATTCACAGAGCCACTTATGCTGCCATCTCGGCTGAGCTATCAGCCTTCAAGCCAGGAACCTGGCGCTTCGACAGGCGCTATCTCTCAAACCGAGAAGCAACAAGTTCAATGGCTTGATAATCTGGCCTAAGAGTTAAGTGTTGAGTATCATTTCCAGAAGTCGGAACGTGTGACAAAAGAGGCCCTTCAAAATATCGGGTTACGATATTTTCCACGGGGATTGCATCATACTTTCAACATGCGAAGAATCAACAATTTCGCCTGCTTCTAAATTGCTGAGTCAAGGATACATTGTTATGGGAAATACACGCATTGCCCACAAAGGCATTTCTATCGAGAACATCGAGGTCTCAGCTTATACTATCCCTACCGATCTACCGGAATCGGACGGGACCTATGTGTGGGACAAAACAACCATTGTAATCGTCGAGGCCAGCGCGGATGGCAAACGCGGCCTTGGCTACACCTACGCCGATCTCTCGACGGCGAAACTGATTAACGAACAGCTGACCAGGGTAGTACGGGGGCGCGATGCCATGGATGTGCCCGGCTGCTGGCTGGCTATGGTTGAAACAATTCGCAATCTAGGTCGCCCTGGCATCTCCTCTATGGCAATCTCGGCAGTCGATGCCGCGCTGTGGGACTTAAAGGCCCGCATTCTGGATGTGGCTCTGATTACATTGCTAGGAGCGGTGCGCACAGGAGCTCCCATCTATGGCAGCGGCGGTTTTACCTCCTATTCTCGCGAGCAGCTTCAACGCCAACTAGGCGACTGGGTAGCCGACGGCATTCCACGCGTTAAGATGAAGATAGGCCGCCATCCAGATGAGGATGTTGCCCGCGTTAGCAACGCGCGCGAAGCCATCGGGGCCGATGCCGAACTATTTGTCGATGCCAACGGTGCCTATAGTCGTAAACAAGCCCTAGCCCTTGCCAACATCTTCGCCGCTGAACTTGGCGTCACCTGGTTTGAAGAACCCGTCTCCTCCGACGATCTGCAAGGATTACATCTGATCCGAGATCGCGGACCAGCAGGCATGGACATCGCGGCTGGCGAATACGGCTACGATCTAGGCTACTTTCGCCGTATGCTTGAGGCCCAGGCAGTCGATGTATTGCAGGCAGATGCCACGCGCTGCGCAGGCATCACAGGTTTTATGAAAGTAGGGGCACTCGTCGAGGCTCGCAACTTACAGCTTTCCTCCCATTGCGGCCCATCCTTGCATGTTCATCCTTGCTGCGCACTAACAAATTTCCGCCATATGGAATACTTCCACGACCACGTGCGCATTGAGCACATGCTCTTCGACGGAGCCCTAAATCCTATTGAAGGAGAATTGCGCCCGGATCGCACACGTCCAGGCATGGGCCTTGAATTTAAGCGCGCCGATGCCGCAAAATACGCAGTTTAAATTGCTCTGACAAATATTGGTTACTCAACAAGAAAATCCGGGCAGCGAAAATTTCCTGCCTTCTCTTTAGCAAAAAAGAGGGTGTATATATGAACAATAAACGTGCTGAACACCTTAAAACCCTATTCGCACACCATGGAGCCGATTATCACGCAATCATCTCTCGTACGCCGCAGAGCGTTCTCATGCTCAGCGGGTATCAGCCAATTCTTGGTAACTCCTTTTGTGTCGTCTCGCCCAAACGCGACGGTAACGGTCATCCCATAGATATAGAGCTTCGCCTCGCCGTCCCAAAGGATGAGGAAGATCTTGTGCCACCAGGTACGGCCCTGGAAGTCAAGACCTTCACCGTAGAAACAATGCACTCTATTAGTAGCACAACCGAAGCCGTACGCGAGCCATTAGGCGAGCTCTTGCTCTCGCTTGGAATAGATGGAGAGGCTGTCTTTGGCTATGAAGGTGCCGACGAACCTATCGCCACAGGCTATACACAGGTAGGCGTGCCAGGCCCCGAAACCCTGGATCTCCTGCACTCCCTGCGTCCCGGAGATTTTTTCCGCAATGCGACAGAGATCCTCAATGAACTTGCCGCGATTAAAGCCGACGAAGAGCTGGCCGCCATCAGGCAGAGCGAGGCCGTGGCATATCAAGGCTTTGCTGCGGCCCGTGAGGCTATCCGTGTAGGGGCTACCGAGGCAGATGTCGCGGCGGCAACTTACGCTGCTCTGTTGCGCGCCGGCTACGCAACTCCTGGAGCGCATCATGTTCAACCCCATGTCCATGTTATGGCCGGACCGCGCGCAGCCCTCGCCTATCGCGCATTTAATCTCACTTCCAATGCAACGATTCACGCAGGCGATACGGTGACAGTCCAGATGGAAATTGCGCTCAACGGCTACTGGGCTGAGCTGACCCGCACCTTTTTTGCTGGCTCGATAAGCGAGGAATGGAGAAAAGCGCATCAGGCCTGTATGGCAGCGCAGGATGCGGCTTTAAAGGTAATTTGCGATGGTGTCGAGGCCTGCGATGTTGATAATGCGGCGCGTAGTGTCATGCGGCAGGCTGGCTTTGGCCCATTTTTTAAACATGGTCTGGGTCACGGCTTCGGCTTCCAGGCTATTAACCATGCCGCCACGCCGGTCTTACATCCTGCCTCTCACACCATATTGCGAGCGGGCATGGTGCATAACATGGAGCCAGCTGTCTACATCGATGGCAAAGGCGGCCTACGCCTCAACGATAACGTTGCGGTTTTGCCCGATGGGCATGAGCTACTATCTTCAAGGCTCCCACGTGATATCGATTGGTTAGTGGTAAATAACTAAATTTCAGCAGATAAGAAAGGCAGATATATGCAGACATCTACACCTGAAGTCGTCGTAATTACCGGTTCCTCTGCCGGCGTAGGGCGCGCTATCGCTCATGCCTTTGCCAGGCGAGGCGCCCATATCGGCCTGTTAGCCCGTGGCCATGCCGGGCTCGAAGGCGCAAAGCACGAAGTAGAACAGCTTGGCGGGCAAGCTATCGCCATACCGACAGATGTAGCCGATGCGGACCAGGTTGAGGCTGCGGCCAAAAAAGTGGAGGAGACGTTTGGTCCAATAGACATCTGGGTTAACGATGCCATGGCCTCTGTCTTCTCGCCGGTTAAAGAAATGCAGCCCGAGGAATATAAACGTGTGACCGAGGTCACCTACCTTGGCTGCGTCTATGGAACTTTAGCCGCCTTACGACGCATGTTACCACGCGATAAAGGCAAAATCATTCAAATCGGCTCCGCCCTGGCCTATAGAGGGATTCCATTACAGTCTGCTTACTGCGGGAGCAAGCACGCGATCCAGGGCTTCACCGAGTCGCTAAGATGCGAGCTGATCCACGATAAAAGCAATGTCAAAATATCCATGGTACAGTTACCGGCCGTCAATACGCCGCAATTTGGTTGGGTCAAAAGTCGCCTTCCCCATAAGGCGCAGCCGGTTCCTCCCATCTACCAACCAGAAGTGATTGCTGACGCGGTAACCTATGTCGCTGATCACTATCGTCGTCAGTTCTATGTCGGCATGTCTACTGTAGTCGTCATTCAGGGCAATAAGGTAGCGCCGGGCTACGGGGATCGTTACCTTGGCAAAACAGGCTTCTCTTCGCAGCAGACAGGTGAGCCCAAAGATCCAGACGCACCTAACAACTTGTGGAGGCCCGTTGACGAGGATAGAGATTATGGAACTCACGGGGCTTTTGACAGCCGAGCGGCAGATACAAGCCTGCAGGTATGGGCCAATACTAAACGTGGCCTGCTTAGCCTGGTGGGAGCAAGCCTTGCCGCTGTGGTTTTCGCGGCAGTCCTCTGGCGCTCAAAATAGTTCCACACCTGAAGCCCGAGCCACAAGACCGGCTCTACTGTCAGCAAAATCTTACAGAACTGGTAACTACTACCCGGCACGTCCCCTTGTGGACATGCCGGCCCCAAACACTTGCTTTCTTTTGGAGAATCGTTCCCTCATGCTAAAGGAGTTATAGAACATATGGGCAGTGAGATTAAAGTTGGCCCACCAGTGATTACCATCAGCCAGGGGCGCACCTTTATGGTCACCGATAAATGCGGCTATATCGATCCTAACACTAATCAGGGCATCTATGCCATTGATACTCGCTTTGTGAGCTTTTACAAACTCTATATTAATCGCATCCCCTGGCAGGTTATCAATTCTAATCAGCTCACCTTCTATGCCTCGCGCTTCCATCTCACCAATCCAGATCTCAACACAGAAGGCGGCAAACTTGGCGAGCATACTGTCGGACTTACTGTCAACCGAACTGTGAGCGATGGAATTCACGAAGAATTTGAGGTGGTCAACTATAGCGGGGAAAAAGTTGTCTTTGTGCTAGAGCTGTCTATCCGCTCAGACTTTGCCGACATTTTTGAGGTCAAGCAGCATAACATTATTCAGCGCGGCAAGCAACAAACACAGTGGAATGATCAAAAGAAATGCTTACGTACAACATATGATAATAAGAACTTCCATCGTGCCATTGAGTATCAGATTACCAATGTCAGCTCTCCAGTTGGTTTCGCCAATGGCCGTCTTTTCTTCCAGATAGAGCTTGAGCCAGGCCAGATGTGGCAAGCCTGCACTGATTTGATGCTAGAACATGGTCAGCATATAAAAAAGGCCGGAGCTAATTCTTGTACTCGTGGCCATAAGGGCTCGGACTCCGGCGGGGCAACTCCTTCTCCCCAGAGCGAACCAACTAGCGACTTCGACGAGCGCCAGGCCCACTGGCAGGAAAGATGCACTGCCCTCACAAGCTCAAACAATGATGTGTATCGAGCTTATAGCCAGGCAATTAAAGATATGGGCGCCCTACGCATCTACGATATGGACGTCTCGGCTGACGCCTGGGTGCCTGCGGCTGGCGTTCCCTGGTTCGTCACTCTGTTTGGACGCGATAGTCTGACCGTCTCTTACCAGAATATGTCAGTTGCGCCAGAATTTGCGCGCGGCGCGCTTAAACGCCTGGCCGAATTCCAGGCTGACAAGCATGACAATTGGAACGATTCCCAGCCTGGCAAGATCATGCATGAAATACGCTTCGGCGAACTTGCCCACTTTCACAAAATCCCATTTACTCCCTATTATGGAACCGCCGATGCAACCATTCTTTACTTGATAGTGCTCTCAGAAGCCTATCGGTGGACTGGCGACGTTAATCTGCTAAAAGAGTTTCGGCAGATAGCTGAGGGCTGCCTGGATTGGATCGACCATTTCGGAGATCTCGATGGCGACGGCTTCCAGGAATACAAAACGTTCTCGCCACTTGGCTACAACAACATTGCCTGGAAAGATGCAGCATTTGCCGTTGTCTATAAGAATGGCAGCCAGGTCAAGCAGCCCAAAGCTCTTGTCGAGCTTCAGGGCTATGTTTATGATGCAAAGTTACGTATGGCCGAAGCCTTCGAGGTGCTTGGAGATAAGGGGCGAGCCCAAAGCTTGCGTAAGCAAGCCGAGACGCTAAGACATAAATTCAATCAGGCTTTCTGGATGGAGGACGAGGGCTGCTACGCCTATGGCCTCGATCCCGCTAAGAAAAAGATCACATCCATTGCCTCAAATGCGGCATATCCCCTCTGGAGCGGCATCGCCGACCAGGAGAAGGCAGAGAAAGTGGCCAGGCGCCTCTTGCAGGAGGATATGTGGAGCGGCTGGGGCATACGTACGCTATCGAGCAAAAATCCATCCTACAATCCATATTACTACCAGCTTGGTTCGGTATGGCCACAGGATAACGGCATTATTGCCGAGGGTTTTAAGCGCTATGGATTGAGCAAAGAGGCCAACCAGATCATCCATGGTGTCTTCGATGCTATTGAACGCTTTGAATCCTACCGCCCACCAGAAGTATTCGCAGGTATTCACCGCAGAGGCGATATGGATTTTCCTGTGCTCTATCCAGGAGGCGCAAATATTCCTCAGGCCTGGGCCACCGGCAGCATCTTTCACATGATACGTACAATGCTGGGCCTGCGCGCCGATGCACCTAACAAGCGGCTCTATGTCAACCCCACGCTGCCAGATTGGGTCCCAGAGATCAAACTACAACGTTTGCACGTAGGGCCCTGTTCCCTCTCTATCCATTTCTGGCGTGATGGAACCACTACGCGCTGGGAGGTGCTTGAGAATAAAGCCCTACAAGATGTGAAGAAAGAGGACATGATCCAGGTTGAGGCAAGCGAGCAGTACCAACATAGCTGATACTGCTCTTACGAGATGCAAGGCAGGTCTTTGCTTATCTGCCTTGCTTTATTATGGGTTCTGTGGGGAATCATACGTCTCGGGTGAAGCGCCAAAGGGCCTTAGAGGCGGGCTGGCATTTATCGCTCCTCTCTCCTTTTTGACATCTGTTGCGCCATCGCGGCGCAGAATCCCTATAGCCTCATCTAATCCGTGGCTGGCCTTGACAGTCACAATCGTATGACCGGCATCAAGTGCGCGCCTGTAGAACTGCGCGTCGCCCTCAGAAATGCCGATCCCCTTAAACACTCCAGTCAGACCGCCGGCAAAAGCGCCAGCCGCTGCGCCTACTGCCGCGCTACCAAGAGATGCGGCAATGATCCCGCCGGCAATCGCAGGCCCAAAGCCCGGGATAAGCAGAGCTGCCGCCGCTCCCACTATGCCTCCGGCCACGCCCCCACCGACCGCGCCGGTAGCTGTATTGGTCGCCAGGGCATCAGGTGGCGTATTTGCTTGCTTCGAGCGTGCTAAAAATCCCACCTCATCATCGTTAAATCCCGCGCGTTTTAAATCATCTAACGCCTGCTTTGCCGCATCATATTCGGGAAAGACACCCAGGACTATATCACTTTGCGTCATTGCCATATTGAAATCTCCTCTCCAGACCGCTCAAGCGTAGCGGCAAGCCATCTTTCCTGCTTTCGCGAAGCCTACAATACCGTGCTTGCCACCCACAAACATAGAAGAGCGGACATGGAGAACACGCATAGATTCTTCATTAGGTGACAGCTAATCTCTACAGCAAATACCTTATCTGACATTCAGACACGAAATATGCAACCTTCTTCCTGGCTCAATCGTGTTGAGAGTGGATATTAGTGCCTTCCTCTAGAAGAGCTAGATCTCAGATGAGCTGGCCATTCTAGCGCTGTTCGTCTGTCTGCCGCGACTGCGCAGCTAGGCGTGGCTCTCTTTTGGATGGTCGGTTTATATCTATAAGGAGAACAGATGTATACGCTTGGAATCAACGCAGTATATCACGATTCTGCTGCTTGCCTTGTCAAAGATGGGCAGGTACTTGCAGCGGCGGAAGAGGAACGGTTCACCCATATCAAGCACGGCAAACGTCCCATCCCATTCTCAACCTACGAATTACCATTTCACGCTATCAACTACTGTCTACAAGAAGCTTGTATTTCTCTTCCCGATCTCGATCATATCGCCTATTCCTATGATCCTTTCTTATTGCTAGAGCAGCCCTTAGATGATGCGGTCCTTACGCTCCCTCTAGAGCCAAGCGCCCATCCCATTCCCGCCGGCTGGGAATCGGTATGGGACCCGCTTTTTGTGTCATCCATCATCAATGCTCCCAGGCATCTAGCCAGCGGGGCGCCCCATCATCTTGAGAAGCCTTTTCGAGGTGCTCACGCGCGTGGCCCTTACCACTGGCACTTTGTAGAGCATCATATTGCCCATGCCGCAAGCGCCTTCCTACCTTCTCCCTTCCAGCAGGCAGCCATCTTAACTCTGGATGGCAGAGGGGAGAAGGCCAGCACAAGCTACTTTATAGGCGACGGCACAACAATGCTCAGGCTCGGGCAGGTTAACGTTCCTCATTCATTGGGCCTGCTCTATGAACAAGTCACTGAATATCTCGGCTTTCTGCACTCGGCAGACGAATATAAAGTGATGGCTCTGGCTTCCTTTGGTAAGCCGAGCTTCCTACGAGATTTTCAAGAAATTATTCAGCTCGGATCGGATGGACAGTATACTATCCAGCCGCCTCGCCTGAAAGAGCGCTTTGGCGCGCCTCGTATGCGCGGGGAATCTTTTGAGCAGCGCCACTATGATATTGCCCATTCGCTACAGGTAGCCCTCGAAGAAACTGTGCTGGAGCTGGCTTCCTGGCTTTATCAAGCCACACAACTTGATAATTTATGCCTGGCCGGAGGAGTGGCCCTTAACTGCGTTATGAACGCTCGGCTGCGCGACAAGGGGCCATTTAAAGCAATCTGGGTGCAACCGGCGGCCGGCGATGCGGGAACGGCCCTGGGCGCGGCGCTCTGGCTCGATACCCAGCAACGCGGGGCAGACTCACGCACATTTTGCATGGATACGGCATTTCTGGGTCCCGATTTTAGCGACGAGGAGATCGAACAGTTTATTCGCTGGTCCAAGCTTCCTTATCGGCGCCTGACGCATATAGCTGAGGAGGTGGCTGACCTGCTGGCCGCAGATAAGATCATTGGCTGGTTTCAGGGCCGCATGGAATTTGGCCCACGAGCTCTGGGCGCAAGATCGATTCTTGCCTCCCCGCTGCACGCCTCAATGCAGACCCGTCTCAATGAGATCAAAGATCGTGAGGATTTTCGGCCTGTCGCGCCGGTTATTCTGGAGGAAGAGGCTGCCCACTGGTTTAGCGACGCCGGCAAATCACCCTTTATGCTCTTCGTCTACGACGTCCTACCCGAAAAAGCTGATCGTATCCCGGCCGTACGCCATGTCGATGGCACTGCCCGCATTCAAACTATTAATCGCCAGCAGCACGCGCGCTATTACGATCTGCTTAAGGCCTTTCAGGCGCGTACAGGCGTCCCGGTTCTGGTCAATACCTCGTTTAATACGCGAGGCGAGCCGATTGTGTGCACCCCACGCGACGCTATCGAGTGCTTCTGGACTTCGCCGCTGGATGCATTGGTTATTGGCTCTTTCATTCTAGAGAAACCACAGGCTGAGCTATGACGATCCATGTCTCTGTCATTGTGCCAACTTGCAGACGACCAGAGCTCCTGGCTAGATGTATGGAGGCCCTTCTAGCCCAGGACTTTGCGCCGACAGACTATGAAATCATTATCGTCGATGACGCAGCCTGCCCAGAAACTAAATTGCAAGTTGAGCACCGCAAAGCGCGCCTCTGCGGTGGCCCACAGCTGCGCTATATACCGGTTCGAGGTTCGTATTGCACTCACGGTCCTGCGGCCGCGCGTAATGTGGGCTGGCGTAGTGCTGCCGGTCAGCTTATCGCCTTCACCGATGATGATTGTATTCCTAGCCGTGGCTGGTTAAAAGAGGGAGTAGCAGCGCTGGACGAGGGCGCAACGGGAGCATCCGGACGTATCGTCGTCCCGTTGACATCTATTCCTACTGATTATGAGTATAATGCATCCTATCTTGCCCACAGCGAATTCGTGACGGCAAATTGCTTTTATCGGCGCGAGGTGCTTAGCGAGGTTGGTGGATTTGATGAGCGCTTTCGTGCCGCCTGGCGCGAGGATAGCGATCTCTTCTTCACGCTACTTGAGTGCGGCGCTAAATGCGTCTATGTGCCGGATGCCGTGGTCACCCACCCGGTACGTCCGGCGGGCTGGGGAATCAGTCTGTACCAGCAATATAAAAGTATGTTTAATGCTCTGCTTTATAAAAAGCATCCTACCCTCTATAGGCAGAAGGTGCAGGCCACACCGCCCTGGCATTACTATGCAATTGTAGGCGCGCTGCTGGCAACCTTGCTCGCTTCTGCGGGGAGACCCAGGCTTTTAACCCTAACTGGTCTGGGCATATGGACCTATTTAACAGGCCGCTTCTGCCAGCAGCGACTTGAGCATACTTCGCGCTCGCCAGGCCATGTACTGGAGATGATCATCACTTCGATACTTATTCCGCCCCTGGCTATCTTCTGGCGTTTACGTGGCGCCATCAAATTTCGCGTGTTCTTCTTGTGAGTGGCATTAAGGGGGAAACACATGCCTTTGCCTACGTATATACAGATCGAGCCAGTTGGCCAATGTAACCTGCGCTGCCAGATGTGCTCGCTGCAGTTTCGTCAGGATGGACCACCCTACGGACCTCCGGCTTTTATGCACATCGAAACGTTCAGGCAAATTATAGACCAGTTTACTGATTTGCATGAGCTCCATCTACAGGGTCTTGGTGAACCCATGATGCATCCCCGTTTCTTTGAGATGGTGGAGTACGCAGCCAGCAAGGGCATCCGGGTAACTACAAACTCGAATCTCACACTGCTCAATGAGAGGCGGGCCGAACGCTGCGTGACCAGCGGCCTCGAACGGCTGCATATCTCTATCGACGGCGCTACAGCCAGTACCTATGAACATATTCGCGTGCGGGCCCACTTTGAGCGCATTATGGCCAATTTAGAACGCCTGCTAAGAGCACGCGAACGCCATAGCAGCGAGCGCCCGGAACTCTGCCTGGTTATGGTAATCATGCGCCAGAACTTGCATGAGCTGCCTGATATTGTGCGGCTTGCTCACCGCTTTGCCATGAAAAGCATCTTCGTCCAGCACCTCTGCCACGATTTCGGCGAGGAGAGCCTGCCCTCACGCTACTTACCAATGCGAGAGTTCGTACAAAAAGAGACCTTGCTAGAAGAAGATCCCCAGCGCATCGAGCATTACTTCAATGAGGCTCGCACCATGGCAACAAGCCTGGGGATAGATCTGCGCTTGCCCCACACACGCATGCGTATTCATCCTCCCGGCACACCCGGTCCACAGCGCTGCGATTGGCCCTGGAAAGGGGCGTACTTTAGCTACCAGGGCTATGCCATGCCCTGTTGTATGGTCTCGACGCCCGACCGCATTAACTTCGGCAAGATCGCCGATCAGTCGGCCCAGACGCTCTGGAATAATCCGGGCTATCAGGCATTTCGCGACCGTCTCTCATCTGATGAGCCACCCGAGATCTGCAGTTCCTGCTCAATCTATCGCGGCACTTTCTAAATATACGCTCCGATATAGCTTTCTCAAACGCAAATAGAAAAGTAATTACTGGAGGTCACCTGGAATGAGCGCTATCGATATCCTGCTTCCCACCTATAATCGGCTCGCCTCTTTTATCATGACACTTTCTGGTATAGCCGCCCAATCCTTCACAGATATCAATCTCATTGTGGCCGATCAGAGCCAGGAACCAACATTACAGCATCAGGTAGTGCAAACGCTGCGGCGCGTTATCGAAGCACGGGGAGGCTCGGTCGCCTGGCACGAACGGCCCCAGATTCACGGCATCGTCGAACAGCGGGATTTTCTGCTCAAGCAGTCCAGCGCACCCCACGTCTTATATCTTGACGACGACGTTTTTATGGAGCCATGGGTTATCGAGAAGCTCTTAACAGTCCTGCAAGCGGAGCAATGTGCTTTCGTCGGAGCATTTCCCGCTGGTTTATCGCATCGAGATGATAGGCGCCCTCAGCAGGAGATTGTAGAGCTGTGGGAAGGTCCTGTACGTCCCGAGGCAGTTGATCCCGGTTCGCCTCAGTGGGAGCGCTGGCAACTCCATCGCGCCGCCAATCTCTATCACGCGAGCCAGGCCTTGCCGCCCGGCACGTACAGACTCTACAAAGTAGCCTGGATTGCTTCCTGCATCCTCTATGACCGCCAAAAGCTCGTGGATATCGGCGGCTTCTCCTTCTGGCCACGCCTCCCGCGTTATCATTCTGGTGAGGAGGTCCTTGTGCAGAATCTGTTAATGAGGCGCTGGGGCGGCTGCGCCATTATGCCTTCTGGCACCTATTATTCGCAGGTTTCGACAACTGTGCTTAATGAGGCTGGCACTGTTGACGGACACGCGCTCGATTTGCTGCCTGAGATGATAGAGCGTTACGCTCCGCAGACGAGCAGGACGGGGGCCAGACTATGATGAACATTGATCCTTTCACGCCTGGCTTGCTGACTCGCCTACCCGCGCCACCGCGCAAGGTTGTCTTGCTACGCGCCTCGCGTATTGGCGACTTTATCTGCGCCACGCCGGCCTTGCGCGCCCTGCGCAAGGCATTACCCCAGGCTGAGATCACCATGATCACCCTGCCGATGCTTCGCGATCTGGCCTTGCGCTCTCCCTATCTCGACAACTTTGTAGCGTTCCCGGGCTTTCCAGGGATTGCCGAGCAATTCTTTCGGGCCAGCGATACAACGCGCTTCCTCCAGGCAATGCAGGCCGAGGGCTATGATCTGGCCATCCAGATGCAAGGCACTGGCATCTATTCGAATCCCTTCATGCTCTTATTAGGGGCCAGAACTACGGCGGGCTTTGTGCGGCCTGGAGATACACCTGGCTTGCTGGACGCAGCCTTGCCTTATCCTCAGCATACGCATGAGATCAGGTGCGTGCTGGCCCTATCTAGCTTCCTGGGGGCAAAAGCTTTGGACGAGACGATAGAATTTCCTTTATGGCCACAGGATCATCAAGAAGCCGAGGCCTGCCTTAAAGACGTGGAAGCGCCACTTATTGGCCTGCATTTAGCAGCTAGAGAACTTACCAGGAGATGGGACCCTGAGCGCTTCGTGGAGGTAGGCAAAGCTTTGCGCCGGCGCTATGGCGGAACTATCCTGCTTCTCGGAGAGGCGGAGGAACAGGCAGCCATGGAGAGCGTGGCCGGCAAGATAGGTTCCCCTTGCCTCAACCTTACGGGGCATACCTCGCTGGTTACCCTGGGAGCTATCATTGCCCGTCTGGCCATCCTGATTACCAACGATACGGGACCAGCCCATATCGCCTATGCGCTGAATACCCCAACTGTAACTATCTTTGGCGCTGGCAATCCTGCCACAAATGGCCCTTTGCAGCGTGGACCATTTCGCGTACTAGCTCATCCAGTACCTTGCCGGCCATGTGGCTATCATGCATGCCCAATTGGATATACTTGCTTGAATAACATCACTGTTGCGCAGGTCGTGGAGCAGGCAGAAGAAATTATCCAACTCTCCACCAGGAGAAATCTTTCATCCTCTGCCTGACCCATCTGAGATCAATTATTTGACAGTAAGCAAGGCAAACTTATGAATCAAGACAGCTAGCTTTTTAGCTGTCTCTTGTTCTTGCTGAAGATTCTCCTGCAAGAGTGGCAGACAATCGCGCATGCCAAGGCACGTCGCGGCATCTATCAGGCTATTATAAGCTGCCATCTCCAGAAACTCGCTCTTGTAAGCCGCGTTCAAAGCGAACATCATTAATTCAGCCTGTGATGGCTGTTGCTCTAGAAAAACATCGTGATCCTTGCGCAAGCCGGCAAAGGTATGATTCTCTAACGGCATCTGCTGCTTACCGGCAATCTGAAAGCAGCGTTCCAGGTTGACTATATGCAGCAACGTTTGCTGATGGTGCTCAGAGAAAGCTTCCTTTACCTCTGGTATCTGCGCCTCCTGCGCCAGGAGCGGCAAAAGCAGAGCTAATTTCTGTTCCCCATCA
Source organism: Ktedonosporobacter rubrisoli (assembly GCF_004208415.1). Classification (GTDB taxonomy): domain Bacteria; phylum Chloroflexota; class Ktedonobacteria; order Ktedonobacterales; family Ktedonobacteraceae; genus Ktedonosporobacter; species Ktedonosporobacter rubrisoli. The sequence continues at coordinate 4,787,586 of NZ_CP035758.1, forward strand.
TACATAGCACACAAATCATAGTAAAAAAGCTCTTGTGGATTCTGTATAGCCATCTCTATCTCCTTCCATAGCTAAAAAATTACATCACGTGTTCTCACAGCGAAGCATTAAAAGCTCTCCATATACATATAGATTTATCACGGGACAAGATACAAAAAAGTTGCTTTATCCGCAGTTGTCCACACTTGAGAGATATTTTATTTGCAGACGGCGTAACTTTTTTCTTGCTTGCAGCGTATGTTGGATGTATAGAGGCACCACAACTCCTGCTCTGAATCGCAGGAAGGAACTATAAACGCCATGCAAGCAGACGAAGCCAAGATGACAGCGCAACAACATGCACAGCATATTGCGCAATTAATCCAGGCCGCCCAGAACGAATGCCGGGCCGATATTCGACGCGTCAGCGATCCCCGCGCGCAAGCCTTGTTTGAAACTGTAGCCGAAGTGCTGGGAGGAACGATAAAAGCGCTAAACGATTATCGCAACGGTAACGAAGCTTCGCGGATCGCGGCACAGAACCATCCCCACGCCGGAGCTAAAAGTCCGCCAACAGTTTCAGATCTGGCTGTAGATGTCGATGCCGCAGAGCCGCCACCGCATTTGAGCGCTGAGATGCCTCAGCAGCAAGAGAAACCAGGCTGAGAATAGCTAGACAGAGCCACAGCTATCTGTCGGCAAGCGGATCTGTCTAGCAACAATTATCTTGGAGTTGTTGAATGGCTAGAGGCATATTCCCTGGCCTGCTCATCCTCCACTGGCCGGCAATCGAGTTCTTCGCAAAGCTCTGCAAAGAGCTCAGTAGCATTACGCTCCCGATTCTCAACATTTGTTGGTAAACCAAGATGATATGTACCACTAGGAAGGATTCCACAGCCGCCATATTTGCGGATCAACAGAAACTGCACCACTACCTCTTCGCCTGCATGCTCACGCGGCAAGCGTTGCCACCAGGAGAAACCGCCCACACTTAAGAGCTTAGCCCGATCAAAGAGCACATTCGCGCCTCCCACCCAGGCAATCTTGTAGCGCAAGACCTGACCGGGTTCGACCAAGCGTTGCTCTAGATGGAGAGGATTGGCCGCGTTATTGACCAAATGTCGTTCCCAGGGAATCGAACTAGCCTTAAATGGTTCAGGCCGCACGGGACCGTTCCATAACTCGATATGCTGTTGCTGGGGCCGCACATCTTGCAGCAGATGCAGGCCTGTCGCCGGACAGCCCACAAAACCACAGCTTTCTGTCTCCAAAACTGTAAGCATACGCTGCAATACAGACGGGTCCAGCAGCACATCATCATCTATAAAATGCACATATGGCGCAGCACTCTGTTCTAGAAGAAAATGGCGCTGCTCGGCCATACCCCGCGGCGGCAGATGCCGATGCAAGGCAACCTTATGTCCATGCCAACGTAAAGCGCGCACAAGCGTCTGAATTTCGATACTATCCAGATAGCAATTTTCCTCTTCAGTCTGATCAGAGATAACGACGTTAAAATCAGCAAACGTCTGTCCCAGCAAACTTGTTAAGACTATTGCCAGGCCTGTTTTACGTCGATATGTTGGGATCAACACATCTATACGAGCCAATATCTATTCACCGCCTCTCATGTATAACAAACTGGTGCTTTGTCAGACGTCATTTGACGAGTGCGCCCCTGCCGGCGGAGGAAAAGGGGGGGAAGCGGCGGCCCTTGACAATCCCGCTGCTTCGCTCCTCACTTCAACCTTGACAGACCTCTAGCGGCCGGCAACACTGGGTATGGGCAGGTCCAATGTCGGTTGGTCCGGCAGAATTAGTGGTCTCTGTACCATAGCCAGGCTCTCGTAAAGAGCAGCCGTGCGCGCAGCGACCATGCGCCAGGTAAATTCATGTTCGACACGCTCTCTGGCAGCTTTACCCAAACTTACGCGCAAAGCTGGCTCGCAGAGTAACTGATATAAGCGCTCCGACAGAGCTTGAGGATCGCGCGGCGGCACCAGAAAGCCTGTTTCACCATCCTTGATCGTAAAGGTAATTCCTCCTACAGCTGAGCCTACAACAGGACGACCACAAGCCATACCTTCCAGAGGAGTTAAGCCAAAGGGCTCATACCAGGGCGTCGTTACCACGACATCTCCGGCACTATAAAAGTAGCGCAAGGTATCTTGTTGTCGCTTCCCCACAAACTGCACACGTTCAGCAATACCCATTTCAGAGGCCAGCCGCTGTAATTCGCCGATCTCAGGAGTACGTACAGGATCAGGCTCAGGTGTCTCTCCTCCTACGATCAATAGCCTGACCTTCTCTTTCTCGGGACAGCGCTGCAGCAACAGGGCCGTCGCCCGCACTACGTTACGGATATCCTTGCGCGGCAGCATACGCCCAACGTAGACAATGACAAACTCGTCAGGATTTATCTTCAGGAAAGCCCGGGCTTCGGCTTGCGGCACGGGACGAAAGATCTCGATATTTACCGCCGATGGAAGAACCGCGATCTTAGCAGGATCAGCCCCATAATCATCAACCAGTTCTGACAGCTCATTTGGACATTGGGCAATCAAGCGATCAACATCACGAATAACCCGGGTCTCGACGGCAATGCGGGCTCTGGGGCTATGGTCATTCTTTCCCTGATGGAGGCGCTTCGTCTTCCCCATCGCATGAAAGATCTGTACAACTGGCACGTCGAGCCGCTGCTTTAGCTCGGCAGCCACCCAACCCGACATCCAGAAATTACCGTGGATGAGCTCATAGGATACCTCATCGCGCAAGGCAAAACTGAGAAAGGCCTCGCGAAACGCCGGCATATATGGCCAGAGATCATCCTTAAGCAGCGGGCTCTCTGGTCCGGCCGTGAGATTGACTACGCGCACACCGGGGGCCCAATCGATAATCTCGGGCATCTCAGCGTTATCGCGGCGGGTAAAAACATCAACGCTATAGCCCAGGCGTGCCAGATTGCGACTCACCTCATCAACGTATACATTCTGCCCACCGGCATCTTCACCGCCCCGCAAGGCTGCCGGGCTGGCATGTTCACTTAAAAACGCTATTCGAACCGGTTTATACATTGATTTATCCTCTCTGTCTATACCTATCGACCTGCTATTTCAGCATACCCATCAGCTACGCTCCACCTCACCCGTATACCTTCACCATATTTGTCACCTGAGCAAATGCGGCGTTCCAATCACGCTTGAAGCGCTCAAGTCCAAAACGTTCACGCGCGATGGCTTGTGCACGCGCACCAAGCCGCCTCGCCTCCTGCGGATCTGCCAGTAAACGCTGCATATGCTCGATCAGCGCATTGACATCGCAAGAAATGTAGCCACTCTCACCGTTCTCGATCACCATTGGCAACTCGGTTGTAGCCAGAGCAACTACAGGCATACCCAGTGTCATGGCCTCAATTACCGCTAACGGTAGACTTGTATAGCGAATCGGGCTAAACAGAAAACGATAGCCAGAGATATGTCGATGCAGATCTCGATAGGCTATATCGCCCAGGCCTCCAAATTGCTCCGTCTGCATCCCCACTGCATCCAGAGGAATCTGCTCGCGTGCCTGCAAAAAGAGATCATAACCCGCAATACGTGCACGCTTCTGCGCGCCATTGATCACGGTAATACCTTTTTCAATATGGCCGCTATAACGCGCTTCAGGATCAATAGCCACGCTATGTTCTATAACCATTGTCGGCGTGCGGCCGTTATCCCACATCAAACGGTTATAGTGAGTCACATGTACTAATAACACGTTGGGATCATCAATTGGGTGGCGCGTATCGCAAGCATGAGGTTTAGGTGTATTATGCTCAAGATAGATTTTTGGCAACGAGCGTTGCTTCTCACTCAGGATCTCATATTGATCTTCATAGTAATTTTTGGGTGTCTGATAAATGATGAGATCGAGATCGAGATTGCGCACTTCCTCAGCAGGAACTTCGCGCATATACTCGGGCAGATCAAAGGTCGGGCCTCGGCCTCCGTAGCCTTCAGGACGCCCCGGCTTTACCGGCAGATACCAATCATGTTCAATGCGGGCCAGGGCATTGAGATAACTTCCATGAATATGCCAGATTAATATCTTAAGTCTTCGCATAAGCCCCCCTTTGCATACAAAACAGTAGTCAACATCTATACTGAACCATAACAGAACCTTTTAGCATTGCTTTTTCCTGCGCCTTCTCATGAAATATCAGAGGGGAGAAATTACTGCATCCCGCGCGCCGGGCAAAGAAATGTTAGCTTTTCCATCCTCGGCCAGCCTCAACTTGTAAGGAGCCCCTCGGAGTGCAAGGGGGAGTCTCCGGCAGAAAGCGTTTCGCGATTTTGCTCACTTCCCGGGGATGAATCCAGCGTAAACATCGATGGTCGATTGGACATTCCCAATAGCCACAAGGACTACAGGGCACGGGATGCCGCACAACAGGATGCCGCGCTTGATCGAGCGGGGCCCAGCGCCGATAATCTGCCGGCCCAAAGAGTGTAATGCTCGGGCAATCGACAGCTACAGCCAGGTGCCCGGGACCTGTATCATTGCTTATAAACAGGTCAAGCTTGCTCAGCAAGGCTGCCAATCCGCCCAGCGAAGTTTTTCCAGACACGTCTATGGCGCTGGAGCGCATATAATATTTCACCTCGTGAGCTATTTCTCCATCGTCCTGGCTCCCGGTCAAGATGATCTGCGCGTCGTAATGCTGTGCAAGCTCATCGGCAAGCCTGGCAAAGTATTGCGTAGGCCAGCGGCGCGCTGGTGGGCGAGCTCCTGCATGCAGGCCAATCCAGGGCCGATCGGCCATAGGCAGCATGCGCAACAAAGCCGCGACCTCAGTATAATCTTCAGAGGAAAGCGGAAACTCAAGCCTGGGATCAATATCGCGGCAGCCCAGCAGCCTGGCTAGCCCCAGCAGACGAAAAATTTCGTGCTGATCTTCGGGATAAGGAGCACCTAATGTTAGCTCATCAGGAGGCTCATTCTCGTAATATCCGGCGGTTATACGCCCACCCAATTCCAGCACGAAGGGATTGCTTGTTAGCCCACTTCCATGCATTTGCACAACCAGATCATAGCCATAGTTGCGCTGCTCCTCTACAAATTTCCTGCTGCGTTCAGGATCATATGGAGCCTCAGCGATACCCGCATAGCCAGCAAACTCCACAAAGCGATCAAGATAGCGGCTATAGCGCTGCACAAACGTGGCTGCCCAGGGCAAACCGATCAAAGTGATCTCCGCGTGCGGAAAGCGTGAGCGAAGCGCACGAAAGGTAGGGACCGCTACCAACAAGTCCCCAAGATTCAGGGCCCGAAAAAGTGCTATACGGCTAATCGCGATCATCTACTTCCTCCTCGAAATCGCACTCAAAGCACGCTCGCGCACACTGCTTAACAATTCCACAGCCGCGCTAACTACCTCCTCGGGAGCAATATCCAGGCACGGGAGCCCGATAGGGCATTCAAACAGGTAGCAGGGATGACAGGGAGTTGGGCGGCGCAAGAGCCGATTGGGAGTTACGCGCGGCCTCCATTGCTCCTCATAATCAGTTCCCGAGTACAGCACTACCACAGGGGTCCCCAGTGCATCGGCAAGATGTAGGGGAAGAGTATTATTACAAATTACCAGGGCGGCCCTTTCTATCAGGGCTGCATACTCTGCTACCGTCGTCTTGCCCAGCAGAAAATGTGCCTCAGGAGCGCACTGCTTTACTTGAGCTATAAGCTCTGCCTCTCGCTCTACCCCGGTCACCAGGACTGGCCAGCCCTGGCGTGTGAGTAGGTCGGCCACAGCGCCATACTTAGTGGCGGGATAGCGCCGCGCCTTCGCGCTAGCTCCAGGATGCAGCAAGATGAATGGTTCTTGCGGATCGAGACCATGCTCCTGTAATAAAGACGTTGCGGAGAGACGATCAGACTCAGAGAGGGCAATCGTTAGCTTGCGATCTCTGCAGACAAAACCCAGGTGTTCTACCAGGCGCAAATTGCGCTCTACCTGATGCATCTCGGTTGGCGCACCCTGCAGCTCGGTAGAAAGTGTACTTCCGCCAAATTCCCGGCTCTCACCGGCACGTAAGGGAATACCGGCCAGGTAACAGACATAGCCCGGAGTATGGGGCGTCTGGCTAAATGATGTAAAGATCAAGGCCGCGTCAAAAGCCTGCTCGGCCAGCAGAGATAGCAGTTCCCTTTCGCGCTGAGGGGCAAAAGCCATGCGTCCCCCTACATCTTGCCAGATCGAACGCCAGCTTATCACCTTGTCAACCCAGGGCAAGAGCGGCGCAGCAGCCGCGCCGGCAGGACTGGCCAGCAGGGTCAGATGCGCCTGAGGAGAGGTCTCTTTGACGGCGCGCAAGGCCGGCCCTAGCATAATGACATCGCCCATATTATCAAGGCGTAGGGCTAGAATATTTTTCGCCTCTAACCAGCCGCTCATCGCTTCACCTCCAGCGAGGTATATACAGAGCCTATCTTGCCGGCTTCGGCTAAAAGACTGGCTGCCGCCGTGACCGCCATCTGTGGCGAAACCAGGCGCAAACATTCGTGCTCATAGGGGCAGACGCGGCTATAGCAGATGCGACAGGCCACGTCGTGATAGAGCAAGCGATGGGGAACTTGCCATGGTCCCCATTGCTCAGGAGGGTTGGTAAGCGCAAAGAGCACAACTACAGGTGTCTTGAGCGCCGCAGCAATATGCATGGGGCCCGTATTATTGGTAATCGTGAGATCGGCAGCCTGAATCAGGGCGCAGAACTCGGGGAAAGGCAATATGCCAGCCATAGACCTGACTGAGCGCCGATTTTCGGCATCAACCTGCCCCAGGATACGTTCGACGAGAGCCCTTTCATCTTCAGCGCCTGTGACGATTACATACGCCCCGAGTTGCTCCACCAGCAGATCTATAATCCCTGCATACATCTCCCAGGGGTAGGTGCGCGCGGGCATGCTACAGCCGGGATGCACAACTACCAACTGACGCCCGGCCTCTACTCCATACGAGACCAGCCGATCCTTAAGCGCCGAGCGCGCCCCAGAGGGGACGTCGAGCACTAGATCCCGTTCCTGCGTATGCATACCGATAGCCGCCACAAGATCAAGTCCACGCTCAACCTCATGCATCATCTTCTCTGGATGCTTATGTCGAGTCGTCAAAAGCGAGCCAGGGCCATCAAGCGAAGCAGCAGCGCGCAGGGGAATATTTGCAAGATAGCACATATATGCTGCGGGCAAGGAGCTCTGCCGGAAAGATGTAAAGATGATAGCCGCATCAAAAGCGCCTGCCTTGAGCCGGGCTATCATCTCTTGCTCGCGCTCGCTCTCTTGAGGCAATTTCTGCCAGGGGTCCATCCAGGGTGCCTGGTAGACTATCACCTCGTCAATATCCGGGTCCAGGGCCCCAACTTGCGCCCCCACCGGACTGGCCAGCAGAGTGAGTCGAGCCAATGGGAGAGTCTCTTTTATCGCATGGAACGCAGGGGTCATCAGCAAGACATCGCCAAGATTATCTAGCCGCACAAGCAGTACCTTGCGTACCGACCGCCAGCGTTCATCAATCATAGCTCCCTCCCTGCGCATAATGCGCTGTCTCTCCTGTATTTTCTGTTGCTAGCGCTACAATGCGCTCGATCATGTTACTCGTACTCATTGTGCCAACGAGCGGCAGAATAATGATGCTTCCACCAACTTCGCGCACAACCTCAGCCTCAGGCAAAGTTTCCTGGGCATAATCGCCTCCCTTGACATGAATATGGGGGCGCAGCTTACGAATCAGCTCACAGGGCGTATCCTCATCGAAAAGCACCACATGATCTACCACATCAAGCGCATTTACCAGGGCCATACGATCCCGCTCGCTATTGATCGGCCGTCCGTTGCCTTTGAGGCGCCGCACGCTGTTATCGCTATTCATGCCTACTACCAGCACGTCGCCCAGCTCTTTAGCCTGGCGCAACAGCTGAATATGGCCCGCGTGGAGAATATCGAAAACACCGTTTGTAAACACAATTTTGCGCCCAAGCAGGCGCTCAGCCTCCAGCAACTGCGCCAGCCTGTCAACGGCAGCATGCATATCGCGTATATAAGCAGCATGGTTGGTTTGCGTCTGACACATCGTATACATGGCGTATTCTCTAAGGCTCACGCGCTGCAGCAATTCTTGATAATTTACCACCGCCGTCCGCTGTTTGGTAACCGCGATCCCTGCTGCATCGATACCAATTCGCGCCGCCTCCTCAGTGTCTTCAGTAACAGTCAGCGCAAGCGCCATCGCCGCCGAAAACGAATCGCCGGCCCCGACATCATAAGCCTGGGCCACGGGATGGGCGGCAATAAAAGAAGCATTGCCCTGTCGATCCAGCAGAAACACCCCGCGCTCTGCCAGCGTAATCGCCACAAGTTCCGTATCCAGTAAGCTAAGCAATTGCCAACCAAGCGGCTCAATATCCTCAATACCGGGCAAGCCACTCTGCCCGATCCCTTGTTGAGACTTCTCGGACATTTTCTCAACCAGGAGCCGGGCTTCCAGGTCATTGGGTGTCACAACAGTTGCTTTTATATCACGGTAGCGATGTAAAGCTTTGGAATCAATCAACATAATTTTGGGAGAGGCAGCATGTAAATTTTTCAGGCATGTTATTAATTCATCGGTTATCAAGCCATAACAATAATCAGAAACAACTACTAGATCACAAAGCGCATAGGCTTCTTCAAGATTGGCGATTAGTTTTTGCTGCGCGGCCTGATTACTCTTATGCCGCCCGCCTTCATCAAAACGTACAACATATTGGCCATCGGCACATACACGTAGCTTATGAAATGTTTCCAGGCGTTCATCTTCCACGAGCCAGCGATCATCAAGGCCATATGTACGTAGCACATCGCGCAAGAGGGAGCCTGTCAGATCGCTTCCAACCATACTTAAAAACTTTACATCAGCCCCTAGCGTGCACAGATTAGCCGCAGTATTGGCAGCGCCCCCGGGCAAACGATGCACAGCAGTTTTGCTCACTACTGGGACTGGCCCCTCGCTACAAAGGCGCGAAGCCTCGCCTTCCAGGTAGGTATCGAGCATGGCGTCTCCAATCACCAGAACCCGTAGCTGGCGAAAATGCTGGACTATCTCTGTCGCCGTTAAATGAGCATGCCTGACTATATCTTGCATGGATCTACCCCCTCACCAGCAAGATGATATCTATATCCACGGGCCAACTCACACTCTTTACGCCAGCCCTCAGGTCGATAGACAAGATCGAGAGTAGGGGCAAGGGCCTCCACAGTCTGAATCAGGCGGAGAGCCTGGAGTGTGCTCGGGGCAACAAATGAGGGACAACGTACGGCCGCCTCTGGCCGTCTCTCAGTTCCCAGATCGATAAGAATAGTTTGGCATCCCGCCCGGTTACCGGCCTCAACATCATCGAGGATATCGCCAATAAACCAGGAACGTTCCAACTCAATATCCAGCTCATCAGCCGCCCGCAACAGCATACCTGGTTGAGGCTTACGACAAGCACAACGGATAGAGAGTTCAGGCACTATGCCATCGGGATGGTGAGGGCAATAGTAAATCGCATCAAGGCGCACTCCCCATTTCTCTAGCTCAGCAGCAAGGTATATATGCATATGCTGTAAATCAAGCTCAGTAAAATAGCCCCGAGCAATGCCTGACTGATTTGTAATCAGCACGATAGAGAAACCCATCTTTTGGAGAGCGCATAATTCCGGACCAATATTTTCATAAAGGTGCAGATCTTGTGGGCGCGAAGGATAATGCGCAGGATACACTAGCGTTCCATCGCGATCAAGAAAGAGGGCGCGGTTCTTCATCATGACCAGCCTCTTTCCTGAAGCGCAGCGCTGAAGTTCCACGCGTCATCCTTGCCGCTTTCAGAGGCAGCTAGCCGCTGCTCCGCAATATCGCAGAGGATATGGGTGATTACCAGGTGCATTTCCTGAGTTTCAGCTGTATCATCGCCAGGCACGCGTATGGCAAGATCTGCCAGACGTCCTAGACGACTAGAACGGCTACCAGTCAAGGCCACAACTTCTAATAAGCCCTCATGAGCAACTTCCGCTGCCTGCACGAGATTTTCAGACTCACCGCTGGTACTAAAAGCTATGAACAGATCGCCAGATTGGCCAAAGGCCCGAATCTGGCGCGCAAAAACACTTGCATAGCCATAATCATTGGCTAAAGCTGTCAGCGTGGCTGTATCCGTAGTAAGAGCCAGGACCGGGTAAGGCATGCGTTCTCTTTTAAAGCGGCCAACCAGTTCAGCGGCAAAATGCTGAGCCTGCGCCGCGCTTCCCCCGTTCCCCGCTATCAGAACTTTATGCCCTCGATGTAAGGTCTCAACCAGTTGAACAGCAACGTTAGTTAGCGGCTTCGCTTGCACCATAAGCTGGCTTAAGACAAAATCGAACCGAGCTCGGCGATGGCTTAACTCATAGAGAACAGTTTGCTGATAGTCCATCGCATGCGAGGCTGAAGCAGCAGCTTGTTCAAAAACGTCCTGTTCTTTATGACTATATGTGCCCATATTTCTTCCTTGACTCACAAATTACGCTTCGTCAATCTAGTCGTCTCTCAAGCAGAGATTGAGGAGTGCGCCGCCGGCGGGTGGTAGGGGAGAAGCTGGAGCGCAGCCCCAGTTCCCGCTTTTCTCACGCCTCGCCTCACTCTTGAGTGAACGCCAGGATGAAGCTTCTACTCTGAATTATGTTGCAATGTATTTGTAAAATCGAACCATCATCGCGCTTTAACACAAATATAGTAACTTACATACATTTAAAAATACAAGTCAACAATGAGATCACTAAGTTGGTTCTTAACTTATCCTAATTTTTCTTAGCATAGTCGATTCTATATAAAATAAGATAGGTTTGCTAGTGCATCTTTATTCGCAATATAGATCCGGCCGACTATTGCGAATATGATGAGGTATTCTATATGCGAGCTTATTGTAGACCTGACGCGCTCACCCCAGCTACCGCTGCTACTATTTTCGCCTGAAGCACGTGTAAGAAAAGGAAGTGTTCACACCATCATCGCCGCAAACCAGAAGACAACAGAAAGAGAAAGCAAATACGCATATGAAAGAACAGACGCTCAAAGGAAAAGTTGTGCTTGTCACGGGCGCAGGCAGCGGCCTGGGAGAAGCTACGGCACAAGCTTTTGCAGAAGCAGGCAGTAGCGTGGCTTGCGTCGATCTCAACGCCGCAGCAGTCGAACGGGTCAGCCAGAAATTGAACGGGCTCGATACGCCCAGTATTGCCTTTCCCTGCAACGTCAGCGACGCAGACGCCGTTTTCTCAGTCGTACAGGCTGTCTCAAGCAAGTTGGGACGTCTGGATATCGTGGTAAATTGCGCTGCCATCGATCATACAGTATCAGTTGATGAAATGACAGTTGAGCAATGGGATCAGGTTATTGCAGTAAATCTGCGGGGTCCATTTCTGTTTGCCAAAGCGGCTCTACCATATATGCGTCGGCAACATGGAGGACAGATTATCAATGTTGCCTCGACGGCAGCAGTACGTGCCTGGGCCAACGCTTCAGCATATCACGCCTCTAAGTGGGGCTTAATCGGCTTCAGCCGTGGATTAGGCGTTGAGGGGCGACCTGACGGTATTCGCGTTACGACGATTATTCCAGGAGGAATGCAAACCCACTTTTTTGATCGCTTTGCCGAGCAGGGTATACCAATGCCTGAGACAAAGAACTTGCAGGACCCGGCTAATGTCGCAGCTACCATTGTGTTTGCGGCCCAGGTACCGCCGGAGTCGGCCCTACAAGAGCTTATGATTACTCCCCTGACGGAGACAAGCTGGCCCTAACAGCGCCAGGCCTCACAATCCGCACACGCTCACTTACCATCAAGCCACAAGATGGCTCCTGCGCAGAAACAGTCGAGTTTGCCGAAAGATACCTGCCTATAATCTGTGTCTATGCTACTTTGTCAGCAGGCAAAATACATAGGAGCATAGATTATAGGCACTGTATAAGTTTTTCTGTCTCCAATTTCGCGCTCACTACGTGTATTCTATGTGTCTTTGTAAGACAAAGAGCGCAGAAACAGCCTGCCTCATACTCACGATACCTGGCACGAGTCCTGACAACCGAAAAAGAGGAAACAAGCCAACCCGCTGTTTGCTGGGTCTAATCCCACAGGCAAGCCCAATCTATCTGCTCAAGCTGTTCTTATGCAGAAAAAAGAAAAAGGGCTATCGACTGCCCTAGACGATAGAAAGGAGCTAACTATGCACGAGAAAAAATTGCAAGGTATGCGCGTCGCGATACTGGTTACAGACGATTTCGAACAAGCCGAGCTGGCCGAGCCGAAAAAGGCTCTGGAGCAAGCCGGGGCCACAACCAGTATTGTCTCTCCGAAAGCGGGCCAGGTTCAGGGCATGAACCACGACGTAAAGGCCGATACCTTCAAGGTAGATTTGACGCTGGATCAAGCCAATCCAAATAACTTTGACGCGGTTATGCTTCCTGGCGGAGCCTTGAATGCCGATGCGCTACGCGTTGTCCCCAAGGCCAAGGAGTTTGTCAAGAGCATCAATGAAGCTGATAAGCCAATTGCCGTTATCTGCCACGCGCCATGGTTACTTGTCTCTGCCGGCCTGACTAAGGGCCGCACCATGACAAGCTACCATACTATTCAAGACGATGTGCGCAACTCTGGCGCCCACTGGGTTGACCAGGAGATGGTTCGCGATCGTAACTGGGTGAGTAGCCGTAGTCCCAAAGACCTGCCGGCCTTTAATCCCGCCATGGTTGCCCTCTTTGCCGAGCACCACAGTCGCCATCCCGTAGGCTAAGCAAGCGGGCTGCCTATGCAAGTCAGCGTAGGCAGCCCACTGTTTAATTTTTATACTACGAAATTAAGACCTGTGTTTTCAACTTATTCCAAATAATGATCCCCAAAGGCAAAAAGCAAGGATTGATAAGAAATAGTCAAAATACGCTTTACTCAGGCCTGCTTCTCAAGCTTAATCCAGCCATGCCGCAAAGCATAGACTACAGCCGCCGTTCTGTCGTTGACAGACAACTTCTTTAAGATAGAAGTAATATGATTCTTTACAGTCTGGTCGCTGATCTTGAGCAGTGATGCGATCTCCTTATTGCTATTGCCCTGAGCAATATGGCTAAGGATCTCGACTTCACGACTGGAGAGCGGCGAAGGAACCGAATCATTATTCTGGGGAGGCTCCTCTTCCTCCGCCAATTGGAATGATCTGATCACGCGGCTAGCAATTTGCGGCTTCGATAAAACATTGCCATTGAGCAGATACTCGCCCTGACTCACCTTGCGTACGGCCTCGATCAACTCTTCAGGCTTAATGTAACGTGTGTAATAAGCGGCCACCCCAACCTTGATGGATTGGAACAGTAACTCTTCATCTTCAGAGGGTGTGAGCATAATAATTGCCATCTTCGGGGCCAGATAACGAGCTTGCAAGGCAATATCAAGCGGATCAGATTTGGTCAGTCCGGTATCAACGAGAGCAACATCCGGGTTATACTTCCGCACGAGCTCAAGGGCCTCACCAGCATCTGTCGTCTCCCCCACAATCTCACAATCACCCATGCTCTCTAATGTGACGCGAATCCCTTCGCGAAATAAAGGTTGTTCATCTATAATGATAACGCGTATCGTTTCCATCACCTTTCACATGCGACACACTCTGCTCGCCAGAGCATACCGCTCCTCTTTCTTCTCTAGTTTCAGTCCCCTCAAGCGGGTCGTGAAAGCAGATAATCTCGCCATCCCCATCAGGAGAGAAGAGAGATCAGCAAACCCTAAGAGGCCAGGTGGCAATGCACTCAGTGCAATCACATTAAGCTCGCGCGCTAGAATTGATCAGTACGCAGAGGCAATGCCGCAAAAGTCATGTGAGCGTACTCAGGGGTAGCGGCAGAGTAACACCACCAGAAAAACGCCCAAGAGATCCTTACTTTATTCACTAAAGCCGCCACAGCATAAGTTCGCCTTGAGGCACAGGGAGGATTTAGGAATTGGAACACTTGCCGCTATCATGGCCTGACGGTCTCCCTTAGAAACTCTGGCCGAAGTCGCTCAGGACCGGGCTGACATTCGATGGACAGTTGCCACTAATCTTGTTTGCAAGTCTGGCCAGAAGACGTGGAGACCTTGATTCGCGTTTCAGCTACCCAATAGTACTGACAACCCAATAGTACTACTATTTTTCAGGACAATACTATTTTTTAAGAAAAAAGTACTAGTTAACGCGCATCTCTCTTTATTAATACATATCAAAAGCGCTATTTCAAGGCAAAAAGGGATGTAGATTTACCTCTTTTCGCCTTTCGCTCTTGACCTTTTGCTGGCAGCAGCTTATTCTAGTACATAGATTTACAAGGTATATAGAATTACGAGGTATAGAGATGTCGCCGATCAATCGCGAGCTTCTGAAGGGCAGCATTGAACTTGTCCTGCTGGTACTGCTAGAGCGGGGCCCAATGTATGGCTATCAGATCGTTAAGGAGGTCAAGGCTGAGAGTAGTGGCGAGCTACAGCTCAAAGAGGGCTCGCTCTATCCGGCGCTCCACAGGTTAGAGCGAGCTGGACTGATAGAGGGCTACTGGCAGGCGCGGGAGGATGGCACTTCCCGGCGCTATTACCAGCTTACGTCCTCAGGCCAGCAAGCAGCCAAAACGCGGCGAGCCGAGTGGAAACGCTTCACGACAGCGATTGAAGGAGTACTACGCCATGGCTGAGCAACAGGAACAACCATTTGCCAACTATTTACACGTCGTCGATATTTTATTAACTGGCCTCCCCTCGTCAAAGCGCCAGGAAATTCATAGAGAACTTTTCGCCCATCTTGAGGATGCGGCTAGCGAGAGGGGGCTGAGCACTGCTGACTTAGACCTGCAGAGAGAGGTTATAGTAAGCCTTGGCTCAGGCATTACGCTGGGTGAGGAGCTCTACAAAGCGCATCGCCGCCCTGATTACACCAAAAGAATTTTTGATATCTGCCTCGCTACCTTCTTTCTACTACTTCTATCGCCGCTTCTGGCCCTGATTGCGCTCCTGATCAAGCTGGATTCGCCAGGACCCGTGTTCTACAGGAGCACCCAGGTCGGCAGGGATGGACGGCGCTTTAAGCTCTATGCATTCCGCACGATGAACTGCTGGCAAGATACAGCGCTAAGTACCGAGCTCCCGGCTAACGCGCGCATAACGCGGATAGGCCACTTCCTGCGCAACACGCTCTTAGACGAATTGCCTCGACTCTTAAATGTGCTAAGGGGCGATATGAGCCTGATCGGTCACCTCCCAACGCAAGCTCGCGAGATCTCATTTGACGATCCACGCTGGCGCCGCGTGCTCCTGGAGCGACCCGGGATCTCCAGCTCCTGTCTGATAGCCAATGGCCTCGGGTTCAGGTATTTTGGAAACAGGTCAGTGGATGAGCTGGAGAGCAATATGGAGTATCTGAAATACAGATCGTTTCGCTACGATCTCTATCTGATTGGCCGCACCCTGGCTCTCGTCTGGCAACAGTGGCAAAAATCCTGAAAATGATAAGTACTATAAGCCGGGAAGCTTAGCTGTCATATGCTCGGACCCGAAGCTATCCTGCTCTAACTATTAGGTTTATTGAGAGTGAGTTATGTGTATTGTCTATGATATTCAGAATCTTGTGAAAACCTATCCAGGACAGGCCTCCCCGGCCAATAAACATATCACATTACAGATCCAGCAAGGCGAAATTTTTGGCATCCTTGGCGATAATGGCGCCGGCAAAACGACGTTAGTCCGCCAGATGGTGAATCTCCAGGCCAGCACGGCGGGCCGTATCCTGCTCTTTGGCCAGGATATCCGCCGCAATATGTTTCATGTGCCGCTGCATGTCGGCTATATGCCCCAGCAAAGCCAGGCCTTGAATAACCTTACGGTCAGCGAGGCGCTCTTTTTCACGGCACATCTAAGGGGCATGAGCCGCGCCCAGGCCAGCAAGGAACGCGACAGGCTGCTACAGCTCTGGCAAATTGAAGATCTGCGCAACGCCTATAGTCCACGCCTCTCAGGCGGCCAGAAAAGGCTGCTGCGCCTGGCTGTCACCGCCGCCGGCTCACCAAAGGTGCTGATCCTCGACGAGCCTACCAATGACCTTGATCCCCAGCGCCGCAATCTCGTCTGGAACGTGCTGCGCCAGATCAATGAGGAGTACGGCACCACTATCATTTTCATTACCCATGATGCGATTGAAGCCGAGAAAATCATTCAGCGCGTGGGCATTATGTCAGCCGGAGAATTAGTGGCAGTTGGCCGTCCCAGCGATCTGAAGAGGAGCATTGATCGCAAGATGCGCCTTGAGATCTTCTTCCCGCCCGAGAGGCCACCCCATCTCCCAGTACATCTGAGCTACCATCAATCCCAGCCCGGCCGCTGGCTCATCCTGCTCGATAGGGAAGAGGCGCTCACTACGCTGGATACCTTACATATCGATCACCTTGATGACTTCCGACTCTATTCTGCCACATTGGAGGATATATATCTGCACTATGTCTCCCAGTAACCATAAACCATCCTTGATGGTTCAATTACTTGATGTGTTCTTAATCGAACTTACTAACTGGCGCTGGTCCTGGCGCTCCATTTTGATTACCAGTACGATCACGCCACTGATCAGCGTTTTAGGCCTTGGCACCTTTGCCCGCAGCGCTGGCCCCTCGGCAACAGCTTACGTGCTCACGGGCAGCGCGGTGCTCTCGCTCCTGTTCAGCAACCTGAATAACCTGCAAGGCCATGTAGTCTTTATGCGCTTTATGGGCACGTTGGACTATTTTGCCACGCTGCCGATTCGACGTCCTATCCTCATCCTGGCAATGATCGCGGCTTTCTTTTTGCTCTCCTTGCCATCCCTGCTTATCACGATTCTTGTCGGAACACTTTTTCTCCATATACAACTTGTCATACATCCTCTTTTGTTGCTTGTGATCCCGCTCTGCGCGCTTGCCCTCTCCAGTCTTGGCGTGCTGATCGGCGTGAATGCCCGCACTCCCGAAGAATCCGGCGCCTTCACTCTGCTGTTTACCCTTGTCTTGACAGCTGCCGGCCCTGTGATTATTCCACCGGACCATCTCCCCAGCTTCTTGCTTATCATCGGCTACTTTAGCCCAACCACTTACGCCTCGGCAGCTCTACGCCAAACCTTGCTGGGACCAGTGACTCATCAGCTGCTCTTCGATATAGCGATTCTGTCTGGACTTGCCGTATTCACGCTATGGCTAGCTGCTCGCAAATTGGATTGGCGCCACGATTAGTATTTCAGTTCCAACTCTTCCTTTTATATAAGACTCGCCAGCCGCCTGCGCAAAAAATGTAACAAAGCCACTTCCCATGGCTTTGTTACCTGCTCAGGCCCTTACCCCTAGTCTCACCAGTCAAACCCCGCGCCCTTGCCTCCAACACTCAGACCAGGCTAACGGGAGCTCCAGATCCTATTTTTTCTACAAGTAAATCAGTAATAGTACATCGAAATCCGCGCCGATTCTATTTCTAAAGATCGCCTGGCTACAAAAACGGTAACCATTTCTTATTAGCTTCAAACCAGATAAATATTTACATGAAATATTTGGCATATCAAATACACTATAAGTAGATTCAGCAAAACTGGGCGCACTATGCACGGTTTTGTGCAGAGAAGCATGGATGGAAAGATTTGGTGACTACCATCATTTCCTTGATTCACGCAGGCCGGAGATAAGAACGCGCTATATATCTTCACCGGCTGCAAGCTATTTCTAAAGGAGCATGAATGATTAACAAGACACCAACGCCTCGTATAGTAAATGAGCGCATGGGCCAGCCAATCAACGCTTCGGCTTGTCTCTTTCGCTCTAAGTTCTCCGTCTGGTTGCGGCAGTGGTTCTATCGCTGCTGGTTATGTGTGGCCACAGTTACCCTCGTCGGCCTGCTCTTAACATTGCAGTCTCTGCTTGACACAGCCACGCACCAACTCACAATTTGGCAAGAGAGCTTACGCTGGGCTGAGCTCATCTGGCTCGCTCCGGTACCCATCGCCCTTGCGCTCTGGTCCGGCTGGCTCTTTTTCGCCAGCGCCACCGAGCAACAACCGTTGCCTCTGAACGCACCGTTTCTCGCGACAAGGCCTGTGCGCCTTGTCTTTCGCTTCGTGACCCGTGGAGATAACGTCGAGGTACTCAGAGATAGCATTCAAGCTGTGCATCAGGCCTTCAAAAACTACCTATCGACGAGCGGACCTTACCGCATTGAGGTGATTAGTGAATGCCCAATTTTGCTGGAAGGCAATGATAGCCCTCCTAATATAACCGACAACGTATACATCTATGTCGTGCCGGCTAACTACGTTACGCCACAACACTCACGCTTTAAAGCTCGCGCGCTCACCTACCTTCAGGAGTGTACCCGGCCATTCCCCGAAGACTGGTATGTTTATCTTGACGAAGAAAGCATGGTTGATACAAGCGTTATCGCGGGCATCTATCGCTTCATTTATCGAGCATTACAAACACATACATATGCGAATAAGAGCAGGGCAAAAAAAGCGCCCACCGGTCTCATTGGTCAAGGGGCAATTCTTTATCAGGGTGGGCATTGGTTTTTTCGAGGAGCCGACGCGCTACGTACCGCCGACGACCTGGGACGCTTTCGTCTGCAATATGCTCTGGGCATGCCACTTTTTGGCGTGCATGGCTCCTATCTGGTAGTACGCGGCACCGACGATCCGGCCCTTTCATTTGACGTAGGTCCCGCTAACTCGATTACCGAGGATACCGCCTGGGCCTTACGCGCCTGGGCAAAGGGCTTTCGCTTTGCCTGGGTGGAAGGCTATCTACGCGAGCAGCCGCCGCAACGTATTATGGATTTAATCAAGCAGAGGAGTCGTTGGCTTTCAGGTATTCGCCTGGTTCTGCTTGACCGCAGCATTCCCTTGCGCTATCGCTGTTGCCTGGGACTCTTCACCTCGCTCTGGCAACTGGCATTCTTACCCTTCCTTGTAGCAGTTGTGGCCCTGGTAATCCATACATCACCCTTTATCTGGATGCGTCTCCCAGCTGATTTTGCCTGGGCGACCTTTGTCCTGGCTTACTTGCAAGGCCTTGATGTGCTCGCCAAACACGAAACGGTTTCCCCCCATTTACCATCTTCGTCATTGGCACAGAAACTGCATACTTTACAGAGACGCATGCTTTCCTGGCCATTAGTTCTATGTTACGTATGGTATGCCTTGCTCGAAGCTGCAGCCACGCTCTACAGCTTAAAGCCCAAACAGGGCTTCTTCGTCATCCATAAACCAAGCCTGGCCTCAAATACAGAAATAGCCGAGCGAGAAGCTACAACGGCCTCTGTTGGAGCCAAACAGGAAGGCAGGAAATAACATGAAGTTCCGAAGCTGCGCAACCTACAGCCTGGCTTTAACCACGATTGTCGGCGGTGTACTTCTACAATGGATACTCTTGAGCGGGAACAATCCTTTTTCAATGCTGGCCTCTCTTCTCCCCAACAATCAGCATGCGCCGGCCAGAGTGGCCGGGATGGCCATTTCTCCACCCGCTACGCATTTGTGGCATCCCGGCTTTGAGGCCGGGATCATCTTTCCTCGCCCTGGGCAAACAGCCTATGGTATAGAAGATCCTACCTGGCAAACCGGCCTGCGAGATATACATGAGCAGACGGGAGCGCGCTGGATACAAATCACTGTTGAACTCTTCCAGCCCTCGTTAAATTCAACGCAGGTCACGGCAAGTACGCAAACGGCGACCCCACAGGCCATCAGAGAGGGCATTCGCGCTGCTCACCAGAACAATTATCTGGTCTTTGTGTCGCCGCATCTCATTATCGACGGAAAGGAGCATCGGGCGGGACAGCTTCACTACACCAATCAGCAACAGCTCAACACCTGGTTTAGCAGCTATTGGCAGGCGCTGCGCCCCTATATCGTTGCTGCCCAGGAGGAGCATGCCGAACAATTCTCGCTGGGTACCGAGCTCACTGGCCTTGAGCACGTCCCGGTAGGGCACTGGAATCAATTGATTACGCAAGCCCATGCCCTCTTCCACGGCAAGCTTACCTATAGCATGCACTGGACATACCAAACAAGCAAGCTGCCAGGATGGATGCGGCATCCCTTCCTCAACGAGATCGGCATTGCTGCCTACTATCCACTGGCAACTGCTCAGCAGCAGCTCTCTGACTCTGGGCTGAATGAGCTCTGGCAACAAAAAGCCGGCCTGCCGCTTGACGCCATCGCCACGCAGCTCAAAAAGCCAGTCCTTATCTCAGCTATAGGGTACAGGGATAGGGCCGACGCCTTGCTGCATCCAGAGCAAAGCACTACCAACGCCCCCATCAATGAAGGGCTACAGGCTGAGGCACTCAATGCAGCTCTAAGCTATTGCGCCAGTGATCCTCATATCGCTGGCATTTTTGTCTGGGGCTGGTCGGTGCCCCACTTTCAGCCAAACAGGCGGCTCGCTGCCCCCGTAATCAAACACTGGTATAGCGCAATCAACTCGTAGGGACCGTCAGGTCCCTACAGGTGATTTAGTCTGCTCCCCGGCCTGCCTGGCTCTCTATTTGATCTCGGCAATGGCCACGCCGCTATCGATATAGCGCTGACCGAGCGCATAAAGCACGACAGGTACGACCAGGGCAATCAGCGTAGCGGCCATAAGTTGGGGATAAACCTGCTTTACCGGGCTGGTAAAATTCAAGAGTCCCAGCGGCACTGTATAATTGCTATCGCTGCTCAAGTAGATCAAAGGCCCCCAGGCATCGCGCCAGCTGGCCAGAAAGGTGAGAATAGCCACAACAATCAGGACTGGCTTAGACTGGGGCAGAATAATGCGCCAGAAAATGCCAAAGGAGCCGCAACCATCCAGTCGCGCTGCCTCGTCCAGCTCGTGCGAGAGGCCCATAAAAAACTGCCGGAAGAGAAAGATACTGAAGGCATCGCCGCACAGCTTGGGTACAATGATTGGCAAAAATGTATTGATCCAGCCCAGATTTTTAAAGGTCATATAGAGAGCCAGGGTTAATATCTGGCTCGGAATCATCATTGTGGCAAGCACAATAATAAACCAGAGCGTACGGCCGGGAAAACGGAAACGTGCAAAGCCATAGGCAACCAGGGCCGAAACAAATGTACTGGTAGCTACACAGAAGGCCGCCAGCCAGATGCTATTGAAGATGTAATGGGCGAAACGATAGGTCGTGAAGACTTCAAGATAGTTCGACCACTTCACTGGCTGCGGTATCCACTGGATAGGAGTCTGATAATACTGTCCCACAGTCTTAAGCGAGGCGGACAGCAGCCAGAGGAAAGGGGCCAGCAAGAACAGGCTCACCCCTATCAAGACAATATATGTCCATAGCATGCTCATATGCTGATAAAAACGTCCTCGCACATAAGAACGACGCCGGCTCTCGCTCAATCCGGTTAGCGATAGAGTGCCAGCCGGCTCCTGGTGCTTACCCAAAGTAGCCATAGCTCTCCTCCCTTGTCAGCAAAGCTTCAAGACGCCCGCGCATGAACTGGCACACAATCCCGGCGAAAGACGCCTGCCATCCGTCCTGCTCCCTACGCGGTCCATTTCAGCATCCGTTATAAGGAAACGTTTCCAGAGGATCAGCCCTACGCGCCAAGCCTCAACGGCTTTTCAATGATCGACGCAGCTATGCTCCTTTGCTCTGATCTCCATAATAGGTATATCTCGCCATAGCCAGCACAAGCAGCGTAAGCAGGAGCGTGATGATAAAGACGATAACGGCCAGGGCCGATGCGTAGCCAAACTTACCATTTTCCTTAAATGCAAGCTCATAGATATAGGTAAGGAAGGTCGCCAGATTGTAGTGATAGCCCAGCGGGTTATTCATACTACTGGTAGAGCCTACGCTTGAGGCAAAAGCATAGGGGGTCTCAAATACCTGGATATGCGCAATAAGCGTTGTAATGGTATTGAAAACCAGGACTGGCGAGAGCAAAGGCAAGGTGATATGCCAGAAAATCTTCCATCTGCCAGCGCCATCAATTTTCGCAGCTTCATAATAGACTGAGGAAATGCCCTTTAAGCCAGCCAGGAAAATGAGCATGGTGCTGCCAGTAAACCACAAGTTGACAAGGATCAGGGCCACAAGGGCCACAACTGGTGGATTAGAGTCGCCCAGCCAACGGATCGGTCCCAAATGAAACACCGCGAGGGCAGCATTGGCAAGCCCATTGCTACCAGGGGCAAAAACTTGCTTGAAAAGCATGCCTATGGCTATACCCACCAGGAGGCTAGGAACATAAATGATCGTACGAAAAAGGTGATTGCCAGGAAATTTGCGGTTGAGGAGCAAGGCAAGCCAGAGACCTCCACAAATGCTGATCACTGTAGAGGCACTTACATATATAGCCATATTTAGACTAACCTGGGCAAAGCGTGGGTCAGCAGTAAAAATATTCTGGTAGTTCTTGAGTCCCACCCACTCCTGATATCCCAGAATGTCATACTTTGTGAAGCTATTGTAAAAGGTGGTGAGCAACGGCCAGAGGCCGAACACCAGAAAGCCCAGCAGCCAGGGACTAATAAACAGGTATCCTTTGAATGCTCGGCTACGGGCCAGGCGTGTAAAGAAGCGAGGAGTCTTCTGTGATTTCAGCGTGATACTATAGTTTTCCTGTCTTCCAGACAACAACATTATACGCCTCCTTCTTCTACTCTCAAATCCAGTTCTCAAGTGATTCTTGAAAAATCCCGGCGCACGCCAATCAACATGGCCAGCGCCCCTTGATCACTATTTGGCTGAATTTGCTCTCAATGACGCACACATAGCGACAATAGACTTCTGACAAATCCTGGCAAGAAGCTTCTTATCCGCTCAGCTTCTCTTCTGCTTCCCATCCTCCTTTATATCTCTGGGCATATCTCCTCTTATCAGCGCCTGAAGAATAGAGGAGAGGCCAGGAGATAGGGCTAGCTTAGCTATCTCCTGCACCTCTGCAGACAAAGGTAAATAAGGTCTATGTTTGGGAGAGGATCACATTCCCTTGTTGCTCCATCTGAGCCGCAGCCTGAGCCGGCGTGAGCTTGCCATGCACCATATCGGTAAGAATATCGGCAAGCGTTGCACTTAGCTGGGATTTGGTCGTCATAACCCCAGGCTGGAAGGTTGGGATAGCGCTCTGCAGGGTAGGCACAAACTGGGAAGGCTGGATGTACGATCCCATCTGAGCTATGGCGCTTTTATTCGCTGGCACGTCACTAAACCTGGCAAAATCTATCTGGGCCGGAGTTTGTACCGCCCATTTGAGGAATTCCCAGGCCGCCTCTTTATGCTTGCTCCCTCTATAAATACTCAAGCTATTAGCGCCCCCGGTCACGACGCGGTTTTTGATGGTAAACAAGGGAGTTACCCCAATATCTGATGTCTCGTGCTGCATATCCGTGAAAAGCCATAATCCTACACGGGAAAAGGCAACGTTGCCCGCCTGTAAAGCATCGAGATCAAAAGACCACTGCCCGCTATTGAGCTCATCATATGGCGGGGCAATATGCTCGGTAAAAAGGCTCAGGTAATCAGAGAGACCTTGAACCCCTTCCGGCGTATTAATCGTTATTTTGTGCGGATTGATCGGGTTATCATACGTATGGCCACCCTCCATCCGTACAAAGGTGTCGAAGTCCAGGATATTGCTCGGATTAAGCGCATATTGGGCCTTGGGGCCATCGAGGCTAGTAAGCTTCTTAGCCATAGCCTTGAATTGCTCAAAGGTTAGAGGAGTAACGGGATCAGGGTAAGGTACGCCTGCGGCTTTAAGCAGTTTTTTACTGTAACCCAGCAGGGATATAGATGTGCCCACCGGTAAGCCATATACTTTATCGTTCCAGGTATTGAGGGCCAGCGACTGCCCAACAAGATTTTTGGTAGCATCTTGATAGCCAGCCAGGGTTGTCAGATCCACCAGGGCTCCATCATCCAGATAGGAGGCAGAATTACACGAACACAATCCAATAATATCGTATGCATTCCCGCCGCCAATCGTGACTCTCAGTTTTTCCCAGTAATCTGCCCAGGGCAATAATTCCAGATTGACCTTAATATCGGGATGCGCTCTCTCAAAGCTGGCAACCCAGGCCCGCATAGCATTATCCTTGGTGGGGGTATTACTCCACCAGCCAAAGGTAAGCGTCACCGGGCCCGAGGAGGTAGTAGAACCAGGGCTACCGCATGCAGCCAGCACAATTGAGAAAATAAGCAGGCCTGCA
The DNA here is from genome assembly GCF_004208415.1 of Ktedonosporobacter rubrisoli. Taxonomy (GTDB): domain Bacteria; phylum Chloroflexota; class Ktedonobacteria; order Ktedonobacterales; family Ktedonobacteraceae; genus Ktedonosporobacter; species Ktedonosporobacter rubrisoli. The sequence goes on from NZ_CP035758.1 coordinate 4,811,833, forward strand.
AGTAACAAATAAAAGCCTGACCCTCCTGTGATGCAGCCGGGCAGGCCTTTATTCTTTTCAGGCCCAAGCTTTTGCAACATAGTTTCATACCTCTCTTTTCTACTAGCTTGTTGGCCGACGTATGACACACTATGTACAACTAAAATAATCGACTGTGTATCACTAATCTTTATTGCTTCATCTTTTTCTCACTGCTATTTAACTCAACCCTTGTGCAAGTTTTTCCACCATCTGCTGCACTGAGGAGGGAAGAGAGGCCGGGCGCGCTCCCACTTGCAAATTGTGTTAACTAGCGTCGCTCTTACCTACCTTCCGATATATTTACAGCACTCACACTATTTAAATATATATCATATTTGTTATACTTTATCAATCGATATATTTAAATTTTATTATATCATTTTTCGCATATCTATTATTTTTTACCATTGACTTGATATTCAGAAAATGATAATAGTAATATTTATGAAACGAGAAAGTTCGCGGGAGCATTCTGGGAGGTATAGAGCGTGAGGTTAGCGGTGAGTAAGTTCTTATTGCCAATTAATCTAGTCACATTGATAGTCGTACTGATCATCACCTTATTGATGTATCATCGATCAACAAACCCCAGCGGCGCATCTGACTTTGTGACGCGTTCTGACGCTCAGCTAATGCTCGATGGAAAACCTTTCAGGTTTTTTGGAGCAAACATTTACTGGCTAGGCTTGGATGAAAATGTAGGAGGAGTAGCTTACCCAACGCATTTTCGCATAGATGACGTCCTGGCGGCCGCGCAAGCTATGGGCATAACGGTCGTGCGAGCCCACACTTTAGGCACCTCGCAGGGCTGTCAGCTCTGTGTTGAGCCGGCGCTGGGAAAGTTTAACGAGACGGCATTCCAGCATATAGATTATGCCATCAAATCGGCTCACGAGCATGGAATTCGCCTGATCATTCCCCTCACCGATAACTGGAATTACTATCACGGCGGCAAGCATACTTTTACTAGTTGGCGTGGGCTCACCGACGAAGATCAATTTTATACAAATGCTACAGTGATCAACGATTTTGAGCAATACATCAGCCATCTTCTCAACCATGTCAACAGTTATACGGGCCTGGCCTATAAGGATGATCCGACCATTTTAGCCTGGGAGACAGGCAACGAGATAAATCCTCCGGTCAGTTGGACGAGTACAATCGCCGATTATCTCAAAAAGCTTGATCCTCAGCACCTGGTTCTCGATGGCACCAAAGGGGTCAACGTTCGTAACCTGGCCCTCAGCAGCGTAGATATATACTCGAATCACTACTATCCGATGAGCGTTGCCGCCCTCAATAGTGATGCCAGCACAGTCAAAGATGGCCATAAAGTGTTCATCGTAGGCGAATATAACTGGACCGGCAGAGGCGGAGGGGATAAGCTCAATAGCTTCTTAGCAGGTGTTGAAGCCAGCACAGCAGCCGGAGATATGTTCTGGTCGCTCTTCGGACACAATGATGCTTATGGATATGTCAAGCACCTCGACGGCTACACAGTTCATTATCCAGGAGACACTCCCGATATGCGTGCCAGCATTCAGCTCTTCCGTACTCATGCTTATCGCATGCGCCGTAGCGCCTTGCCAGCCCTTAGCGTTCCTGGCACAGCTCAGATCACCAGCGTCGGAAATCACCAGCTTACCTGGAGAGGAACTGCCCTCGCCGATACATATACAATCGAACGCTCAAGCAATGGAGTCGACGGTCCCTGGACCGTCATTTGCGATCGCTGCGCAACCGATAACGACACCCCCTGGATTGATAAAACTATGCCTGCGGGGAAGGTCTTCTATCGGATCAAAGCCTACAATCTCACCGGCCAGGCAGGCGATTACTCTCCTGTCGCAGAAACACCAAGCACAACGTTGAAGCGTCCTGCATCTGGCAACACAGTATCCTGATACTCAGGCCATACCCTGAGTATAGCCAATGTTTTTGCGCATAAGTTGTGTTGAACAAAGAGACTATTGCTGCTATACTACACCTACCGAACTGGAAGAGCGTATTGCACAGTTTTTCTCTGTACCGAACCAACCATTCGCGTGGTCGCATCGCATAAGGTGGTCTATGGCAGACCCCTGCGCAGTCTGAACAGATCACCTCTTGCATAGAAACTCAGGAGGATTACGGGTTCATGAAGGTTTATAGGGCGGAACAGATTCGCAATGTGGCATTAATTTCTCACGTCGGAGCAGGTAAAACTTCTCTAGTAGATGCCGCGCTATTCGACAGTGGCGCTGTTACCCGACAGGGTAAAGTTGATGATGGCACCTCTATCTCTGACTACGATCCAGATGAGCTCAAGCGCGGCATGTCGTTGAACGCAAAAGTATTGCCAGTCGAGTGGAAAGATCACAAGATTAATCTCATCGACACTCCAGGCTACGCAGATTTTGTTGGTGAAGTAAAAGCCGGTCTTCGTGTAGCTGACGCAGCGCTCGTAGTGGTAACTGCCGAAAAAGGGGTTGAGGTGGGGACAGAGCTCACATGGAAATATGCTGACGAGCGCAATCTTCCACGTATGGTGCTTGTCAATAAGCTAGACCGCGAAAACACCTCATTCGATCAGGCTCTCGATTCGTTGCGTGCCCAGTTTGGTAATGGAATCGTCCCTCTACAAGTTCCCCTTGGCGAGCAAGCGGGCTTCAAAGGCGTAGTCGACCTGGTAAGCCGTAAAGCCTATGACTTTGCAGACGGCACAAAGCCCCGGGAAACCAGCGTCCCAGCCGACCTGCAAGATCAAATCGATACCTACCGCGAACAGCTCATCGAAGCCGCTGTCGAAAGTGACGATGAGATTATGGAAAAGTTCCTTGACGGTGGCGAGCTAAGCGAGACGGAAATACTGGCAGTCATCAAAAAAGGAACCTGCAGCGGCCAGATAGTTCCAGTACTCTGCGGCTCAGCCAGCAAAAACATTGGCGTCCAGACCCTCCTCGACGCAATCATCGAGTATCTGCCCAGCGCGGCTGACGCAGTAGCAGAAGACGCCAAAGCCTTTGGCGATAACCTCTCCATGTTTATCTTTAAGACCGCCGGGGCACAGGCAGGCACAATTTCTACTTTCCGTGTCTATAGCGGCACGCTTAAGCCAGACTGCCATGTCTACAATCTACAGACGAAGACTGACGAACGAATTGGCCAGATCTCTATACCGCGTGGAAAACTACAAGAAACGGCAACCGAAGTTCCGGCGGGCGACTTTGGCGCCGTGGCCAAGCTATCTAATTCGCATACAGGCGATACGCTTACTACTGTCAAGGATGTTACGACCCCATTAGAGCCGATAAATTTCCCCGAGCCTTGCTACACCTCTGCGGTCTCACCAAAGAGTCAAGCCGACCTTGATAAGATGGGCAATGCGCTTGCGCGCATCGTAGAAGAGGATCGCACCTTGCGCGTTTCACGCGATCCCGAAACTGCCGAGACCTTGCTCGCCGGTATGGGAGAATCGCATTTGCAGATCGCCGTCGAGGCCATTAAACGCAAATACGCGGTTAATCTGGAGACGCACGATCAGCATATCTCTTACCGCGAGACGATCCGCAAAAAGGCTAAGGCTAATGGCCGCCACAAGCGTCAAAGTGGTGGGCATGGGCAGTTTGGCGACGTATGGCTAGAGATTGAGCCACTCCCACGCGATAGCGAGCAAGCCTTCGTCTTTGAAGATAAGATCGTGGGTGGCGTTGTTCCCGGCCAATTCATTCCAGGTGTAGAAAAAGGCGTACGCGAATCCCTAAAGCGCGGTTTTCTCTCCGGCAACCCCATGCTCTATGTGAGGGTAGCACTCTACGATGGTAAATATCACCCGGTAGACTCTTCAGCCCAGTCGTTTGAAGTCGCGGCCTCTCTGGCTATGCAAGAAGCTGTGCCACAGGCCAATCCTGTCATTCTTGAGCCGATTTTGAACGTCACCATCACTGTTCCTGAAGGCAATATGGGCGACGTCATGAGCGATATCAATACCAAACGCGGGCGCGTTATGGGCATGGAGACCCTTGATAATGGCATGCAACAAATCTCTGCTATGGTGCCTCAATCTGAGATGCTCCATTACGCAACTGATCTACGCTCGATTACCCAGGGACGCGGCTCCTTTAAGGCGGAGTTTGCGGAGTACGAAGAAGTACCTGCCAACGTTCAGCAAGAGCTAATCGCTCAGCACAAGAAACCAGAATAAGAACCTTCCTCATAGATACGCCCCCTTATTTCTCAGGGGGCGTATTACACATCTGCTCTATTGATCTATTCAACTGACTTCGCGCCAGGCATTGCTCTTGCTCACACAGCTCTGGCCCGGCGCCAGCTATTTAGCCCATAGACGATCAAGGCAGTCAGAAGCATAGCTCCCCCAACCAGGCATACTCCTGTCCAGCCGGCAATGCTCCAGCCATAGGAGCCCAGCACTGAACCAAGTGAGCCGCCTACAAAAAAGGCTACCATATAGACAGTGTTGATACGATTACGCGCTAATGGATTCAAGCTATAGATTCTGGCTTGATTTGAGACCTGATTCGATTGCGCACCAAGATCCAGGAGAATAACGCCAACAATCAATCCCCACAGGGCATGACCAAAGAGCTCAAATATGCCAAAGGCCAGCAAGACAATAAGTACAGCCATCCCAATAATGCGCCGCGCCTCGATACGATCAGCAAGCTTGCCTACGAAAGAAGCGGCAAGGGCTCCAACGACACCCACAAGGCCAAAGGCTCCTGCAACGGCGCTACCATAGTGATATGGAGGCGTTTCCAGGAAAAAGGCTAATGTCACCCAGAATGCGCTGAAGGCCCCAAAGACCATTGCGCCCATTACGCAGGTCTCGCGCAACACTGGCTCCTGACGCAACAATCCCCACAGGGAACGAAGTAATTGTGGATAGCTCATGCTTGTTTGTGGATGATCCGCCGGCAGCATAAAACGCAAGATCACAGTAAGCAGGACCATCAAGGCTGCCGCAAGCCAGTAGACCGCCTGCCAGCCCAGTTGCGCACTGATAAAACCGCTCACGGTACGAGCCAGCAGAATACCAATGAGCAGCCCGCTCATGACGATTCCCAGCACCCGCCCACGTTCATGCGCAGGCGCCAGGCTGGCGGCAAAAGGGATAATTATCTGAGGCACAACTGTGGTTATACCTACTAGCAGACTGGCAACGGCCAACAATGTAACATTAGGAGCCAGGGCCATGGCTATCAGGGCCAGCGTCACTGCGATCAATGACCCCACAATTAGAGAACGTCGATTATAACTGTCGCCAAGCGGCACAATGAAGAGCAATCCTGCGGCATAACCGAGCTGTCCGAGCGTGGCAATGATCCCCATTTGATCGACTGATACTGCAAAGCTTTTTCCCATATCCACAAGAATAGGCTGACTATAATAAAGATTAGCTGCTGTGAGGCCGCAGGCAAGCGCCATGATCCAGACCAAGCGACGATCCATTCTTGGCAAGGCCTGGCTCGCGCCCTCTACGGTAGTCGGTTGCGCATGATTAACAACACTCCCTTTCAATAGGGCTTCCTTTCACTAACTTTTTGATGATTGCTTTTAGATAAAAAAATAAGCACAATAATTTAGCTCCACAGAAAACAAGGCACAATAAGGCCTGCCCCTTCTGCGGAGCCAAATAGAGTACACTGCTACGACATTGGAGCAAAGTGGAGGAGGGTGATACTTTACCGATGAGGGCTTTCGCCCTGCACATGAGGGGATCTGGACCCTGCGTTTTTCACAATGCTTACTTTTAAGCGGGTAAATGCATCACAATTGATTATATCACATGCAAGCTTATCAATATATATAGCGCTAAGGCAGCGAGCTTAATACAGAGCCACAATGGCCGAGCTATTTTCGGCCAGCCCTATGAATAAGCGCTATGTCCTTAGCGCTTCTCAGCTACCAAAGCGATTTTTGATGACGATGTTGCCAGGCCCACCAGAGGCGGGAATCTCCTTGACGGCCAGAGCAATACGATTCTCGGCATTGAGCGCCTCCCAATAGGTATGTAATACCTCCTCAGCGCTGCCAGAGCAGGGCAAAAGCAATGGCTCTCCCTGGAAGCCTGGCAGCGGATTCCCATCGCCCTGATAGGTGGTTAAACCAACTCCCAGGCCACCTTGCGCTAATGCAGGGCGGAATGTATTGCGATCCGTAAACTCTGGATTGATGGGATTGGCTTTGAGAATACTCAGGGTTGCAGTTCCCTGGCCATTTTGCAGGGACAGCATCCCACTAATACGCGGAGTATAATGAGGAGCATCTGGCTCGTGGGCACGCTGGGCCAGAGCATCGTCAAAGGTTTTTCCTGCCTTGAGGGCCTGATAGAGCGTTTGCGTCTGATCTCCATTGCTGATCAGGTATATACCTGGCAATTCGAGCATCGCTTCATAGATAATCAAGCTCGGGTCCTCTACCAGGCTTATGTCGATAGGCTCAGTTCGCAGCACCGATCCTTGCGCCACCAGGCGCCGATTACGGCTATGCGCACTTCTCCCCATCAGCCAGTAAATCATCAACCAGGCATCCTTTAGCGAGGATCTGCCAATCACCAGCCCTCGTCCAGGATAAGCATTCTCTTTGAGATGCTTGACAAAGTTTCTTGACGCAGTAAGCGTGACATCTTCCATAAATAGCTTTCTTTCCCCTATTCATCAAATTTTGCGCCTGAGTTCACTTCAGGCACTGCCCATTGTAGCCAGGTCATCCCATGTAGATGGACCTGTTCTGGCGTTCGGCAAGAGCGGCGCAATCAGGCTATCTGGGCTTTGCAGATTTTTGCCCTTTGGGCCGCCGAGCCCATGCAGCCTGCTTATGTCCCGTTCCCGGGCGCGCTTCCGCACGTTTACCCTTTCCCAATAAGGCCATCGCCTCACTTTCATGCCCATGCGAAACCAGCCATTCTCTGGCCTTCTCGTGTAGATCCCGCAGTGAAGGGCTACCCGCCACCATCAGCCACATGGCCAGCTCCGGATCTACCGGCTCCTCTTCGCTCCATTGATCCTCTGCTATAAGAAATCCACGCACTTCCTCAACATTGAGCGTACGTAAGACAGCATCCAAACGCTGCCTGAAGTTAGCGTAATCCGGCATATCACTTCTCTCTTCTTTAGCGCTGAGGAGCCTATCTTCAACCTCTCTCAGCGCCTATGTACTTGCTAATTTCTCGTGCAAGCTTACATCTATAACCAGATCGATCTCCGCCAATTAATTTAGCCTGGTTTGCTCATCAGATATCTGCCTGGTAATAATCTGACGCAGAAATGGGACCTCGCGACGCAAGATCCCAATTTCTTCACGCAGGCGTTGCCGCGTCGAGGTCAGTTCCAGGAAATGCTGCTTGCGCTCATCCTGGATTTCCAGGAAATAGGCGATAAAATGCGAGAGACTTTCTGCAGTCGCAGGCAGATTTGTCTGCACATCGTCCTCATTCATCGCCTCCAGCAACATACCAAGATAGCGCCCAAACAAGTCACGGGCCTGCTCATTCAAAACTTCAAGCTCATATATAGGCTCGCTCACATCTTCATAGGGCTCTACCAGGCCAGAGAGATATGGCTTATCATGGTATTGTTCAACGATCTGGAAGCGCCTGGTTCCAACCGCTATAAGGTTATAGCCACCATCATCTAGCTTATCCAGGTTTCGTATTTCCGCTACAGTCCCCACAGAATAGGGAATCTCGTCAGGCTGCTCGCTCTCCGGCCTGATCAGCACAACACCGAAAGGCTTCATCTCTTGCTGACAATCCATGATCATCTGACGATAGCGAGCTTCAAAGATATGCAACGGTAATACTGTTCCCGGGAAAAGGACAACATTGAGCGGGAACAGCGCTAATTCAATCGCTGTTGTTGACATAAGGCTCATCCTTCGGTAAAAAACCGCCACCGCCAGGAGTGCAGATAGTTAACACATCCCCTGCCTGCACATCCAGGGTAACTTTACCTGGCAATTGGGTAGCTGTGCCATTGTGCTCAAGGCTGTTGATACCCACGGCGCCAGCTTCACCACCTTGCAGACCGTAGGGCGCATAGACGCGACGATCAGTCAATAACGTTACGGTAGCCGGCACCAGGAAACAGAACTCGCGACACAGGCCATCACCGCCGCGATAGCGCCCCGCGCCGCCAGAGCCATAGCGCAAAGCATAGCGTCGTATCCGTAGAGGCATCTCCATTTCGAGCGCTTCCACAGGAGTATTGCGTGTATTGCTCATATGTACATGCACACCTGAGAGCCCAGCGGCGCCAGGCCTTGCCCCCATGCCGCCTCCTAGCGTTTCGTAATAAGCAAAGACACTCTTGCGCTGTGGGTCCAGGCCACCAAACGTAATATTGTTCATAGTACCTTGTGACGCTGCGGGTATGCGCTGCGGGGCAAGTTGGGCCAGGGCGCCAAAGAGAGCATCGACTGTGCGCTGTGATGTCTCTACATTCCCTGCCGCAACTGCCGCCGGTGGCAGCGGATTGAGCAGCGATCCCTCCGGTATTCGAATATCGATCGACTCCAGACAACCTTGATTGGCCGGCACGTGCTCGCCCACCATACAGCGCACCGCGTATAAAACGCTTGAATGCGCAACAGCTTGTACAGCATTCACACAGCCAGCACTCTGTGCCGCCGTTCCAGTGAAATCAACTGTCATAGTACCATTTTTTACCTGGATACGTACAGTGATTGGCAAGGCACTGGCTCCCCAGCCGTCATCATCTAGATAATCAGTGAACTCTACTTCACGCTCAGGAAGAGCCTGCAGAGCCTTACGCGTCAACTGGGCGGAATAGCGGAGCAGAGCTTCGGCGTGCGCCAGAACCATCTGCGAACCATAACGTTCGATGATCTCCTGCAAGCGTCTCACCCCTACCTGGCCAGCCGCTATCTGAGCATCTATATCCCCTTTGCGCTCCCAGGGAGTACGCACATTGCGATAGAAAAGCCTTAAGACATCCTCATTGAGCACTCCAGCGCGCGCCAGCTTGAGCGGTGGAATGATTACCCCTTCCTGATAAAGCTCGCGGGACATGGGCATTGATCCTGGAGACATACCGCCAATATCGGCATGATGCGCACGGCTCGCGACAAAGCCAAATAGCTCACCAGTATGTCCATCGGAATCTTTAGCGATAAAAACAGGGGTTACCATGGTTATATCTGGAAGATGCGTTCCTCCCAGGTAAGGATCATTGAGCACGATCAGATCACCTGGCTCGAAGGTTTGAAACTGTTCAATGGCCGCACGCACCGAGGCCGGCATCGCTCCTAGATGAACAGGAATATGGGCCGCCTGGGCAATCAAACGCCCCTGCGCATCAAAACAGGCGCAGGAATAATCTTTTCGCTCCTTGATATTGGGCGAATAGGCAGTTCTTCCCAGCGTCACGCCCATTTCTTCGGCCGCCGAGGAAAGCAGATGCTTAAAGATTTCGAGCGAAACGGGATCAAAGGTATCGCGAGGCGTAAGCGTAGTACTCTTGTCGTCAGAAGAACTTTCCTGCACCTGCTGAGCAAGCACATTGCCCCAGCCATCGACGACACCCTCCCAGCCGGGAGGTAAGAGGATTGTGCTATCATCCTGAATGAGGACGGCAGGGCCAACAATGCGGTTGCCATGCTGCAAAGCAGCGCGCTCATAGAGGCGGGCCCGGAACATCCCCTGGGTAAAGATCATAGAGCGCTCGCCAAGTAAAGCCTGCTCGGCTGAAGGGCCGCTCAAATCCTCAAAGGGCAGCTCGGGTTGAGCAGGCTGCACGCTCGCCTTGACGCGCACAGCCACGACTTGCACTGGCTGTTCTTGATGCTCATGCCCAAAGCGCTGCTTATGCAGAGCGTGAAAACGCGCAAGCGTGGCCGCAAGATCGCCAGCATTGCTTGTTGTCAATTCATAGGCCTGCCCAAAATAACGCAAATCATACAAACGCTGCAGAGAGATTGCAGCTTCGCTCTGAGCCGGCATATAGCTCATTTCCTGCTGCATCTCGGCGCGGGCACGCGCTTCAAGAGGGGCAAAAACAGCTTCCAGGGCCTCAGTTGAAAGCTCTTGAGCATCGAGCATAACTGTTTGCACATAATCCTTGACGATTGGGGCCAAAATCATGCCCAGGGCTGAAAGCACACCGGGATAGCGCGGAATAAAGACCCGCGGAATATGCAGCGCTTCGGCCAATTCGCAGGCATGCAGCGCTCCCGCCCCACCAAAGGGCAGTAGTGTAAAGAGGCGCGGATCATGGCCCTGTTCGAGCGAAACAGTGCGTAGCGCCCGCTCCATGCTTGCATTAACCACACGAATAACGCCTAGCGCGGCCTCTTGCGTACTGACCTCCATGCGTTTTGCCAGGGCGGCCATACGCTCCTCAGCGCGTTCGGGATAAATTGTGAAACGCCCGCCCAGAAAATGCGCGGGATCAATACGTCCCAGGACGACATTTGCATCAGTAACTGTAAGTTCCTCGCCAATCCCATAACAAGCTGGCCCCGGTACAGCTCCGGCCGAGTCAGGACCTACGGTGAGAGCATTTCCCTCATCCAGGCGTACAATCGAGCCACCGCCTGCTCCAACCGTATGGATCGCCACGGTTGGCACGCCAATAGGACAGCCCGCCACGCTGGCCTCGGAGGTTTCGGGAATCAGGCCAGGACAGAGCGCAACATCTGTCGATGTACCCCCCATATCAAGAGTCATGATCTGCTCATAACCGGCCATGCGCGCAACATGAAAGGCGCCAATAACACCGCCAGCCGGCCCGCTCAGCACCGTACGCACCGGCTCTTTGGCCGCCGTTGCCGCCGAAATGCTGCCACCCGAGGATTGCATGATCCGCAAGGGTCTCTGCAACTGTTCCTGCAGCCCGTTAAGATAGCGAGCCATCAGCGGCTGAACATAGGCGTTAACCGCTACAGTACTTGTTCGCTCGTATTCTCTAAATTGTGGCAAAATTTCGCTGGAGAGCGAGAGATAGGCCGAAGGAAAACGCTCCCGCAACAGTTGTGCTAACAATTGCTCATGGACAGGATTGCGAAAAGCGTAGAGCAACGCAATAGCAATACTCTCTGGGTTCTGAGCGGCTACTTGCTGCATGAGTGCTTCTAGCTCATCGCGCCCGGGAGCACGCAGAATAGCTCCTTGATGGTCGAGGCGCTCAGCTAGCTCTAAACGGCGCTCCCTGGGGATAATCGCAGGAGCGCGCTGCTGCAAGAGATCATAGAGGGCCGGGCGATCCTGACGGCCGATCTCCAGTACATCCGCAAATCCCTCGGTAGTAATCAGCACCGACCGGGCCCCCTTGCGCTCCAACAAGGCATTTGTTGCTACCGTCGAGCCATGAATAACTGCCGAAGGCTGAGTCACGTCAAGAGCCTGGAGGCCCGTGAGCAATCCCTGGGCCGGATTCTGTGGCGTACTGGGAACCTTATACATTCTAAGCTGTCCGCCCGAAACTCCTGCCACCGTGGACAGAGAGGCCTGAGGAGGTACGTAATGGACAATATCAGTAAAAGTACCGCCAATATCGACACCAACAATGCCTTGAGCTGACCCGTTATGCATATATTCTCCCTCGAAACTATACTTTAGATAGCTGTAATACAGTTGCCTATTTATACATAAGCGTACCGAAAATAGGGAGATCAGGCAAGAGCCAAAGCGCTTCCCTGCTTCTTATCGCTATATTCACTATTTCTTATCTCATTACTAGATTGATGCTAGCCCAACCCTTTGGCATGTTGTTTCGCCACCAGCGATAGCAGCAGAAAGTGAGGTACCCAGCCATTGCTCAGCTAACTGGCAAAAAAATAGGGAGCAAGCTTTTTGCTCTCTACGCCTGTAATCCCAGGCTTATCTACAGTTAAAGTCAAACCTTTAGTCAGCGATACTGGCCTTGGACAGCTCCTTCAGGCCAAGCGTAGCTACGAAGGAAAATGCCGCAAGAATAATGATGTAGAGCGCGACCGGCACATAATCGCCTTTGTACTGCTCTAGCAGAAAAGCCGCGATAAGAGGGGCCAGGCCACCGGCAAAGGGCGCCGCCAGTTGATAGCCAATCGAGGCGCCGCTATAGCGCAGCCTGGTTGTAAAGTGCTCCGAAATCAAGGCAGCCTGCGGTCCATAGACAAAAGAATGGCACAGTGCAAGCGAGAGCACGATACTGGCAATAATCAGGAAGCCATTTCCCGTGTTGAGCAACAAAAAATAGGGAAAGGCAAAGAGCAGCATAAGCAAGCAGCCGAGCAAATACCAGCGCCTCCGCCCAAAGCGATCTGAAAGATAGCTGAACCAGGGAATAGTGAGAAGCTCAAGAATGGCAGCCGCATAGATTCCGCCAAGCACAAGCTGCCTATCCACATGTAGATAGGTCGCGCCATAGACCAGGACAAATGTGGAAAAGAGATAGAAAGGAGCCTGTTCCACAAAACGGGCTGCGGCGGTAAGGATGATCTCCTCCCAGTTCTGCGCAATTACCTCGACTACAGGAGCTTTGGCAACACGCTTCTCCTCCTGAAGCTTAGAAAACAGTGGTGTCTCTAAGATACGCAAGCGAATATAGAGGCCAACCACGATCAGTAGAGCGCTCAGGAAGAAAGGAATACGCCAGCCCCAACTATTGAACTGGCTACCGGAAATTGCAGCAAATACCGCCACCAGGCCAGCCGAGAGCAACAGGCCAAGAGGCACTCCCATCTGTGGCCAGCTGGCCCAAAAGCCCCTATTGCGCTCATGCCCATATTCTAACGATAGTAGGACAGAACCTCCCCACTCACCACCAACGCCAAGCCCCTGGCAGAATCGCATCAATGAAACCAGCAGGGGTGCGGCAATCCCAATAACGTCATAACCAGGAATAAAGCCAATCACAAATGTAGAGATGCCCATAAGCAGCAAAGTCACAATCAAGGTTGACTTGCGTCCTATGCGATCTCCCAGGTGGCCAAAAACGACGCCGCCAATAGGACGGGCAATAAAACCAACAAGAAATGTCGTCAATGAGAGCAGCGTCCCGGCAAAGGGGCTAAACTTGGGGAAATAGAGGGCAGGAAAAACCAGCGTGGCAACTGTGCCATACAAGAAGAAATCGTACCATTCAATCGTTGTACCAAGGGTGCTCGCAAAGATGACCGGCCACATGCCACGCCGACTCATCTGTTCTGAGATTGAGGCCATAGAACCCTCCAGTATTGCTTGATAAAAGAACGACTTAAAATTGAGCGCGATACTGAATTATGGGCTAGTGCAGCTATGTCCTGGGCAAACAAGTTGGACGGGATTGCGTTAGTCCCTCCCCACCTCCTTTCGAGGTAGTAACAATAATGGAAGCATCTGAGGTAGTTAAGTGTTATGGGCAGCCTTCATACACTATTCGGGGAAAAGCTTCCATCAATTTGAAGGCTAACATTTCAGAAAAGACCTATGCCTATAGTATAGCGGTAAACCTCTGGCTTTTTCAAGTCCCTCTGGTCCCATAAAATCAGCTCTTACGCCTGTGTTGGGATCAGAGGCTACTCTTCTTGTCAAATTAAGCTCATGCTTACCTTGCCTATGAAATCAGCTTAAGGCTCACAGTTGAGATCACTATCAGACCAATAAACAAGAGGCGCTTCCATTCCCGGGGCTCACCAAAGGCGAGCATACCTAGCAGCGTACTACCCACGGTCCCGATGCCTGTCCAGATAGCATAAGAAGTTCCCATTGAGATTTGCGTCATGGCCAGCGATAACAACGAAAAGCTTGTTCCGTAGACCAGTGCAACCAGTAAGTAAGATGACCAGTGGCGGCGCTCGGTAACACGCTTTATAGCAAGCACCCCAAGCACTTCACACAAACCGGCGGCAATAAGGGCAATCCATGTCATACAGATTTGCCTTTCTCTCCATCATTCGTTACAAACTTTAAGCCCATTACACCAGCTAGCAACGCAGCAATAAACAGCAACTTGAGAGGATTGAATTGCTCCCCAAAGAAGATTATTTCTGTAATAACCGTAGCCACAGTACCGAGCCCGGTAAACACAGCATACATTGTGCCAAGAGGTAATTTAGCGGCAACATCAAACAATACTTTAAAGCTCACTAGAATAGACGCTATGGTAATCAACCACTCCCACCAGGTTGCGGCATGTTTAATGCCTGATACCCAAACAGCTTCGAGCACTCCCGTCAAGAATAAAAGTATCCATTCTTTCCTCATTACGCTATACCCTCTCTCCTATCTCAAATGCACAAACTCTCGCCAAAAGAGATTTCATGCTATCTTCGCCCTGCCATAGAAGCATTTGTTACCTCCATTTTTGAGAATCAACTTGTAGCTGGCTGCTCAGACTTTTGAGGCTCAATACCGCTTACGATCTATGAGGAAACTGCAAAGAAGACACATCCTTCTTCATCTTCCCCAGTTACATAAGGTCGTCTGGTAGCTTGCCTTCCTGACGCTTTCCCATAACCTTTATTACAGGGCAATTATAGTTGAATAATCGTATATAGTATAATGATTGATATTGATATGGGTATCATTTTTTGTGATGGCTAGATGGAGTAATCAGTCTGTGGAATTAACTGATCTTAAAATTTTTGTGAGCATTGCCAACGAAGGCAGCGTCTCGCGCGCTGCCGAGCGCCTGGACTACGTGCAGTCGAATGTGACGGCGCGCTTAAGAAAGCTAGAGTCTGAACTAGGAGTCTCGTTGTTTCATAGGCACCCGAAAGGGGTTACCCTCACCGAAAAAGGGCAAGTATTCTGCGATTATGCCTCAGCTATTCTAAACATGGCCGAAGAAGCCGTAAAAGTGGTACAGGAGCCTGCTGAGCCAGGTGGTTCATTGACGATTGGAATTGTTGAAACAGGAACCTGCGGTAATTTTATGAATGCGCTGGCTGACTTTCAAACTCGGTATCCTGCCGTCTCGCTCTCTTTATCGATTGGAACATCAGCGGAACTGCTAACAAAGGTGCTTCACCATCAATTGGACGGAGCCTTTGTAACAGGAAATATCCCATCCTCACAATTGATTTTCGATTATAGTACGCAAGATGAGCTTGCATTACTTACCAGGCAGGATACCCCTACCTTCCCCAAACTAGCCGAGACGCGCTGGGCAATCTTCCCAAAGGATTGTCCATTCAGAAGTATTTTACAGGGATGGCTACGCGATGAAGGAATAGCCTTGACAAATATTATTGAGATTAGTTCGCTGGAAGCGCTTCTGAGTTGTGTACGCTCAGGACTTGCTTGCACTCTGCTCCCTAGATCTGTACTCACAGGAGAATATAAGCATCTGGGAACCTTCCCGGTTCCTGAAAGATTTAGATTCATAAATACCAGCTTGATTCGCCGCAAAGACCGCTTCGCCAGCAAAGCCTTTATGGCTTTTGTTGAGATGATTGCCAGCACGGGATTATAGAAACCAGCTTAAAGGAAAGGCTCATGGTGTGAAAAAAGGCTATCAGGTCCGTCCCCGATAGCCATAAAAGCTGGCGTATTTGCCTACTGCGTCAATTCCTTCACTATGCGCTGGACGCGAGCGCCCTCAGCCTTACCTTTGGTTTCTTTGATAGCCAGCGGCATTACGCGCCTGAACTCTTTGCCCTGCTCAGCAACCAATCTTTCTACAATAGCGCGCACCTCTTCGTCGCTCAACTGCGAGCTCTGCAAGTAACTCTGCAGGATATCCATCTCGCGCTGCTCTTTCTCGACCAGATCGTTTCTTCCGCCCTGCTTATACAGGACGATGGCCTGGCTGCGCTTCTTGATTTCCTGCTCAAGAACCTTTAGCGTATCGGCTTCGGTGAGAGGCTGACCATACTCGGAATGCTTACGATCGGTACGCGCCACCTCTAGATTATGAATAGCGCCAAGTGCCATGCGCAGGGTATCAAGTTTCACCTGGTCTCGCGCGCGCTGTGCATCCTGTATGTCTTTTCGCAACTGCTGCTCTAGCGGAAATTCTTGTCGTGCCATAAAATCCTCTCCTTCTATCATAAGTTCGCCTCGTGGCACTAAGTATACTATGAGAGACAAGAAAAATCACCAGGCTAAAGCTCGCCTTAAGAGGTCATGTGCTTGCGCGACGAGAGATAGCCCCCAAGGCTCATCAGCACACCAAAGATAAACATCAACAATCCCCACCAGAGATTGATATTGATACCATTGCTGCGGCTATAATCAGCATGCCCAAAAAGGCCATAGAGCAGAATAACCAGGCCGATCAAACCAATAGTCGCCCCAATAGTCAAAGCAATCGACATTCGATGCTGTTGCCCAGAAGGCTGCATACCCTGTATATCTTCCTGGCTCATACGCGTAGTCTCCTTTCACGCCTCAGAAGAAGATAATATTCAATATTACAAAGATGACAAGGGCAATACCTGCTAGCACCACCGGCTTCTTATACCAGACCGTCTCAACTACAGCAGCCTTGGGGGTCAGACTATAGACCAGGCCTTTCAGTTCTCCTTCCGGCTTGGGTTTCGTGAAGAGTGAAACCACAATAGTAATGACAAAACAGACGGACCAGGCAATCAACGCGCGCCACATGCTGGAGCCCTCGGAGCTGCCCAGAGAGAACAGATGGAGAAACTGCTCCATGAACCAGAGGGCAATAGAGCAGAACGTACCAATGATCAGCCCGATGAAGCCGCCCCAGGGCGTCGTACGTTTCCAGAACATACCTAGCAGGAAAGTTGCAAGCAGAGGGGCATTAAAAATGGAGAACAGAGCCTGCACATAGTCCATAATACTGCTGAAGCCAGATGCCAGGTAAGCCGTCCCAACGCTGAGCAGAATGCCCACTACAGTAATCACGCGGCCCATCCAGAGATAATGGCTATCAGGCGCATCTCGCTTGATATAAGAACGGTAGATATCATAGGTCCAGACAGTGTTAAAAGCTGTAACATTGCCGGCCATGCCAGACATAAATGAGGCGAGCAAGGCTGTCAGACCTAGCCCAAGCAGGCCGCTGGGGAAGTAATGAACCATAGCAAATGGAATAGCCATATTGTATGAGTTCTGAAAGCCGCCACCATGGCCGAGATTTGGCATAATAGAGAGAATGATCAAGCCAGGGACGATAGCAATAAAAGGGAAGAATAGCTTAGGGAAAGTGGCAATTAGTGGTGTGCGTTCCGCCGCAGCCTTATCTTCAGCAGCAAGAGCGCGCTGCACTACCAGGAAGTCGGTACACCAGTAGCCAAAGCTAAGGACAAAGCCAAGGCCTAAAATGATGCCGATAAAGTTCACGCCAAACGGGTTGTTATTTCCGGCGGTACCCGCCCACAAATGGAAGAAGGCCGGGTTATTTATCCTTGCCTGTAGACCTGACCAGCCTCCGACATTGATCAGCCCCAGGATAGTTAATGGCAAGAGGCCAGCGACAATTAAGAAAAACTGCAATGTTTCATTATAGATAGAAGACGATAAGCCGCCCAACAGAATATACACCATAATGAAGGCCGCCGAGAGCCAGATACAGGCGTTAAGCGACCAGCCCAGCAGTACATTAAAGACCAGAGCAGCAGCATACATGTTTATGCCGCTGGTCAGGATCGTCAAAACCCCAAAGGAAATGGCGTTAAAGCCCCGTGTGGCCTCGTTATAACGCAGTTTGAGAAAACCTGGTACAGAATGCGTCTTGCTACCATAATAGAACGGCATCATAAAAATGGCCACAAAAATCATGGCCGGGATGGCTCCTATCCAGTAAAAATGGGCCTGGAGAATGCCATACTGGGCCGCGTTGGCTCCCATACCCAGGATCTCAAGGGCACCTAGATTCGCGCCGATAAAGGCTAATCCCGTCACCCAACTCGGTAATGATCGACCGGAAAGGAAGAAATCTTCGGAAGAACGCATCCGGGTTCTGAGTGCAAAGCCAATACCTAACGTTACTGCGAAATAGATTGCAATAATGAGGTAATCCACCCAGCTGATATCAGCAGAAAGGCGTGCCTGCATCGCTGCCAGGATCATCATATCAACACTCCTTTGAGTTGAGAGCAATGGATCGCTCAAGTTGATGTAGAAAAGGCTCAGGTCACTTTTCTCTGTACGAGAGGAGGTGTTGCCTGGGAGTAATATCCTTTCATTACACGGCTGATATATCCTTATAGATTACAAGGACCTCAGAACCAATAAGCTAGCATGCGGAAAAACAGTTCTTACAATCAGATAATTTCTTCCTTTTTGTCTTCAGCATATTTACTATTTATTAATATATATATTTCTATTTCTAACTATACTTTGTTCGTTTTTAATGTAAAGGAGGTTTTCTGACCAGTGAAAACAGACGAAGATTAAAAAACATCTTGACTGCAGGGTTTAGGCTATGCTAATATCCGACTTATCAGGTAAGATATGAGCCTGGCCTGGCACTCAGAGCAAGATAGAGACATGAGTGGATAGGGATTAGCAAGCTCGGTTCGCCGCGCTGACGAGGCATGCCCTCTCAGGCCAAACCGAGACAGAGTACAGGAGCATTTCGTGAGAGAAAGACAATTCTGCGCCCAGGTCTCCAGGGATGCCAGGGAGCCCTTTATCGGCACCGCCCCTCGCGTTGATTGCTGGCTTCTCCTGGAATACACGGGTGCGTGGGCCCCGTATGAGATAATGATAGAACAGAGTTCTCTCTCAACACAGGTCAAAGAATGGATTTTGCATGCAGGGATTGCCCTCCCTCATTTTCGTCTACAATTTATTCGGCAGCATACACGCCCACTACAAACGATTAACTGCTTTGTAGCTATCTCACGTGAAGATAGGCAAGCACTCTACAAGTTTTCACTTAGTAGCTACGAAGATCTACTTGAGCTCAATCTAGCGGCCATCCTGCAAGGACATCCAACCTATTCTCAATACATCTGCGATGAGCCGCTCTTTCTGGTATGTACCCACGGGAAACAGGATCAATGCTGCGCCAAATTTGGTATGCCTATTTACACCGAGCTGGCGCAACAAGTTGCCGACTTTACCTGGCACACTTCGCATGTAGGCGGAGATAAATTTGCTGCCAACATCGTCTGCTTGCCATATGGAATTTACTATAGCCGCGTGCTGCGCTCCGAGGTAGAGGCCATTATCGCTAGCTTTAGGCAAGGCGAAATATATATTCGCAAATATAGAGGCCGTACCAGCTATCCTCCAACCGGGCAAGCAGCCGATTACTTCTTGCGCAGAATCACCCATATATATGACCTGCAAGCCTTTCGTCTGTTAGCTATAGATTATGAAACAGACGATATCGCCCGCATTAGTTTTATAGACCTTGCGAACAATATAATTCACCATATATATGTTTCAATCGCACTTAGAGAAGTGGTAAGCTATTCTACATGTAAGGGAAGAGTAGAGAGCGCAACTTATCATTATCAGCTTCATAAGCATGATATGTTAGAGCCTATAATCGCAGGAAACACTACCAGGTAAGGAAGGACTTAACCGTATGACACACGATACTGGCACTATACGAGCCGGGAGCCACCAGCAACGATGGCTTATGCTTATTTCGCTGCTCTCCTTACTGCTTCTATTCCTCACCGCATGTGGAGGTACGAATCAGGCCACATCTACGCCCGCGGATAATGGCAAACCAGGTGGGCATCTTGTTAAGCACGCCATGGGACAAACTATGGTCCCTGATCATCCTCAGCGCGTTGTGGTTCTCGATACTGGAGAGCTAGATGATACCCTCGCACTAGGAATTACCCCTGTAGGAGCTGTGACAGCCTTGCAGGATGGCGATTATCTGAGCTATCTCAAAGGAAAGCTTGGCTCGATTACCAATGTTGGCACTATCGCCCAGCCCAACCTTGAGAAGATCGCCTCGCTACATCCTGACCTTATTCTTAGCAATAAAGTGCGTCATGCAAGCATTTATCCACAGCTCTCGCAGATCGCCCCTACCGTCTTTGCCGAAAACATTGGTACCACATGGAAAGATAACCTTAAGCTTTATGCGGAAGCCCTGGGCAAGACCCAGGAAGCCAACACGCTGCTGCAACACTACAATCAGCGCCTCGCCGAGCTTAAGCAGAAAATGGGACCCAGACTAGCCCAAACGCATGTTTCGATTGTGCGCGTGCTTCCTGATCGTATTCGTCTTTACATGGGCGCTTCCTTCATCGGCACAATTCTGCGCGATGCCGGCTTGCCGCGTCCCCCTGCTCAGGATCAAGATAAGAAGTTCGCACAGGAAGTAACTTACGAAAACATTCAAACTATGGATGGCGACGTTATCTTTATTATGAACTATGGTAATAGTAAAGATAAGATGCAGGATCTGATGAATCAGCCACAGTGGAAACAACTCAACGCAGTAAAAAATGGTAAGGTATTTACTGTGGCCGATGATGTCTGGTCCACGGGCATTGGCATCGAAGCTGCTAACCTGGTTATCGACGATCTATTCAAATATCTGGTGAGCAATGGGCAGTAGAGCTATAGCTATCAAGGAAGCGCCATTTCGCAAAACACCGTTGACAGGTCTTGCGCTGGCAAGCTTGCTTTTACTCGTCGTGTTCGGGGCAAGTATTGCCTATGGTGCTGCCTCGATTGACCTCTCCACAGTTTTCCGCGCTCTGGTAGCCTTCAATGGCACCTCGGCTCAGGAGACTATTCGTAACATTCGCTTGCCGCGCGCTGTAATCGCCCTATGCGTGGGTGCAAGCCTGGCAGTAGCCGGTGCGCTTATGCAAGCCCTCACCAAAAATCCACTCGCGGCTCCCGGCATTATGGGCGTTAATGCCGGAGCCTCCCTGCTCGTAGTCGCCGCCACGCTATTCTTAGCCAGTTCTTCGCAGGCTCTCTACATCTGGGTCTCGCTTATCGGGGCTGCAGGGGCAGGCATACTTGTCTACTATCTAAGCTCGGTAGGCCGCCAGGGCATGACTCCGCTCAAGCTGATAATCGCAGGAGCAACCATTTCCACGCTGCTCTCATCCCTGACGCAAGGCTTACTGGTCATGCGCGAGAGCACGTTAGATGAGGTACGTTTCTGGCTGGCCGGCTCAGTAGCGAATCGAAACTTTTCTCTATTTCTCTCGCTCTTGCCCTACCTCCTGCTGGGTCTGTTGATCGCGTTCCTGCTGGGCAAGCAAATCACCACTTTAAGTTTGGGCGACGACGTTGCTCGTGGCCTGGGCCAACGCATTGGCCTGGTCAAAGCCTTAACGGCTATCGCGATCATACTTTTAGCTGGCGGCTCGGTAGCTATTGCCGGTCCTGTTGGTTTTGTCGGCCTGGTTATCCCACATATTGCCCGCGCGCTGGTTGGTGTCAACTATCGCTGGATACTCCCCTACTCGGCAGTGTTGGGAGCTATTTTATTGCTGGGAGCAGATATCTTTGCACGCTGGGTGGTACGGCCAGGAGAAGTTCCGGTAGGAGCGGTAACGGCTATTATCGGGGCTCCCGTCCTGATCTGGCTGGTGCGTCAGAAAGTGAGGCGGCAGTAATGCAGCGCTGGAAAGTTATTCGCCCATCCTGGCTTCCATTCTCCTATCGCGTTAAAGTACGTGTACCGCTTATGCTCTTGCTCCTGCTAGTGGCCATATGCGCAGCGCTGGTGATTACTATCTCAGTAGGCGAATATATCATTCCACCCCAGGCCGTGCTTGAGACGCTTCTAGGGAATGGCAGCCAATCATACAGTTTCATCGTGCTCACCTTGCGCCTGCCGCGCGTCCTGGTGGCCTTGCTGGTGGGCATGGCGATGGCGGCCTCTGGCGCCATTTTGCAGGGCCTGACGCGTAATCCGCTGGCCTCGCCCGATATCATCGGAATTAGCAATGGGGCCAGCCTTACTGCCGTCGCGCTTCTCACGCTCTTCAGCGCCGCTCCGATTAGCTTACTGCCCCTCGTCGCCTTTGGGGGTGCCTGTGCGGCAGCAATTCTCATCTATTTGCTGGCCTGGAATGGAGGCAGTTCGCCAACCCGGCTCATTCTGGTCGGCGTGGGTCTCTCCGCAGTTGCTTCCTCGCTTGTGCAGATTCTTATCGCGAACTCGCAGGTGATTGTGGTAAATCAAGCGCTGATCTGGCTGGCTGGGAGTGTCTATGGAAGGACCTGGGAACATTTCTGGTCCCTTTTGCCTTGGCTGGTAATCTTCCTCCCGCTCGCCCTGGTGATGACGCGACATCTTGATGCGCTGCACCTGGGCGACGATCTCGCACGTAGCCTGGGCAGCCAGGTTGAGAGGCAGCGCATAATTCTACTCATCGCCAGTGTAGCGCTGGCCGGGAGCTCTGTAGCCATTGCCGGGACAATTGGCTTTGTGGGCTTGATGGCGCCCCATATCGCCCGCATGTTGGTCGGACCTTCCCATGGTGGTCTGCTTCCGGTGGCGACACTGGTTGGTGGCCTGCTGGTCATCCTTGCCGATCTTATCGGTCGTACGATCTTTGCTCCAATTGAAATTCCTTGCGGCGTGATCACCGCTGCTGTTGGCGCCCCTTATTTTATCTGGCTTCTCATCCGAAGTCGCAATTTGTAACAGGAGGAGACATTATGAGCGTTCTTCAGGCCAAAGAGCTGACCGTTGCCTTTAATGGAGTAAAAGTACTTTCAGATCTCAACCTGATGATCCCGAGCGGGCGTATCACAGCGCTGGTCGGTGGGAATGGAAGCGGCAAAACGACGCTCCTGCGCGTATTAGGACGCCTACTAAAGCCAACGCACGGCAGCGCGCTCTTAGATGCAAAGGAGATCTCTCATCTCTCCTCTAAAGAACTTG
This sequence comes from Ktedonosporobacter rubrisoli, assembly GCF_004208415.1. Lineage (GTDB taxonomy): Bacteria > Chloroflexota > Ktedonobacteria > Ktedonobacterales > Ktedonobacteraceae > Ktedonosporobacter > Ktedonosporobacter rubrisoli. The sequence continues at coordinate 4,834,569 of NZ_CP035758.1, forward strand.
CCAGGAGCCTGGGTATTCTGCCCCAAACACCCGTAGCCCCAGAAGGTCTGACTGTGCGCGAGCTTGTGACTCAGGGTCGCTATCCTTACCAGAGCTGGTACCAGCAATGGTCAAAAGAAGATGAACATATGGTAGAGAAGGCGCTCACGACTACCCATCTCCTCGATCTAGCAGATCGGCAACTTGATTCGCTCTCAGGAGGACAACGCCAGCGCGCCTGGATTGCTATGGTGCTGGCCCAGGACACGCCAACCTTGCTGCTGGATGAACCAACTACCTATCTCGATCTGGCCCATCAAGTCGAGATCCTCGACCTATTGGACGAGCTCAATGCCACACAAGGACGCACGATTGTAATGGTCCTGCACGATCTCAATCAGGCCTGCCGCTACGCCCATAATATTATCGTCCTCCAAGCGGGCCAAATCATGTCTATAGGAAAACCCGACGAGATCATTACTGAAGAGCTTGTTCGCCAGGCCTTCGCTGTCGAGTGCCAGATCATTCCGGACCCGCTTACTGGTACGCCTTTATGCCTGCCAATCAGGCGCAAAACCCAGGTAGCTGCCCATGCTCCACTGACATGAATACACCAGAAGACAGCCCACACAGAGTTGTAGGGTCACAACTCTGTGTTATTGCCATTCTGTACTATTAGCGGACGGGCTATAGCCTTATAGCTAAACTATTTCTTTGCTCGTATAATAGGTTATATCTGGACGTTTGAGCTGCTCCTCTCGGGAGGCAGCGTGGTGCGCGCCAAAGTGCTCGCTCTTTGTATACGCTTCCATCGCTTCCCGCGACTCCCAGCGCGAGACGCCCACAATACTGTTATCCTCACCGGTCCACAGCTCCATACCCAGGAAGCCCTTGATCTGCTTCATCGAGTCAGAATGTTTTTCAAAGGCCTCTATCACTGCTTGCTGATGAGCTGGCGGCACAGCCAGCTTATTAAAAGCAATAAACATCGCAATCATCTCCTAAATTTCAGCTTCTAAGCTTTAAGCAATTGTGCTTAAACGATCTCTAACATACTATAGGGCGCTTTGCAAGGCCGGTCAACGAAGAAGGACCATCCAGCGGTAATACAGAAGCAGAAGCGAGGTTGTATAATAGAGTGGTTCATCAATAACACCGACAACGGTACAGTCTTATCGATGCAATTTTTTTGAGCATCACTAAAGCAAACGGTTGTCAGACACAATGAAGTGCATGAAGGAGCATTCAATCTATGGCAAAAGTAATTGAAGATATTGCAGCCAGAGCCAGGATTCCTTTCAAAAACGAGTCTTTTACAGATTTCAGTAAAGAAGAGCATAAACGCGCCCAGGCTGAGGCAATAGAACAGGTTAAAAGCGAGCTGGGTCGCACCTATCCATTGATTATTGGCGGCAAGAAAATCACCACGCAAGATACCTTTGCGTCAGTCAATCCTTCACAGCCAGATCAGGTCATCGGATATTTTGCGCGCGCAACCGTCGAGCAGGCAAATGAAGCGGTTCGCGTTGCCGCCGAGACTTTCGAAAAGTGGCAATACGTGCCAGCCGAAGAGCGTGCGGGCTATCTTTTCGCCGCCGCCGATCTCATGCGCCAACGCCGTTTCATCATTAATGCCTGGATGATCTATGAAGTAGGCAAGAGCTGGGTCGAAGCAGATGCCGATACGGCCGAAGCTATCGATTTCCTGGAATTCTACGCACGCGAAGCCTTACGTTTGGCCGGTGATCATCCTATCACCCAGGTCGACGGAGAAGATAATAAACTTGTCTATATTCCGCTTGGCGTCGGAGCCGTCATTCCACCGTGGAATTTCCCTTGCGCCATTATGGTCGGTATGACCAGCGCAGCCTTTGTCTCCGGCAATACCGTCATCCTCAAGCCGGCCAGCACCTCACCGGCCATTGCCTACCAGTTTATACGTATCCTGGAAGAAGTGGGCCTACCTGCCGGTGTCGTTAACTTTTTGACCGGCTCGGGCGCCGTTGTGGGAGATACGCTGGTTGATAATCCCAAGACACGCTTTATTGCCTTTACCGGCTCCCGCGATGTAGGTCTGCGCATCTACGAACGCGCCTCTAAAGTTCACAAAGGTCAGCGCTGGCTCAAACGCTCCATTCTGGAGATGGGCGGTAAAGACGCAGTAGTGGTAGACGAGACAGCCGATCTAGATGCTGCGGCAAACGGGATCGTTACTTCGGCCTTTGGCTTCCAGGGCCAGAAATGCTCAGCCGGCTCTCGCGCTATCATCGTCGAGCAAGTCTATGACCAGATTGTACAGAAGGTTCTTGACAAGGCTCGCCAGCTCTCGCTTGGCGATGTGACGCGTCCCGATACGTATATGGGCCCGGTTGTCGATGAAAGCGCGATGAGGAAAATTCTTGAATATATCGAGATTGGCAAAAACGAGGGCCGTCTTGTACTTGGCGGAAGCCACAAAGGGCCCGGCTACTTTATCGAGCCAACCATCTTTGCCGATGTTGACCCTCAAGCTCGCATTGCCCAGGAGGAAATCTTCGGACCTGTGCTGGCCATCATCAAGGCCAAGGATTTTGCTGACGCCTTACATATCGCCAATGACACAGAATATGGCCTGACCGGAGCTGTTTTTACCAACAAACCAGAACGCATTGAACAAGCTCAAAAAGAGTACCACGTTGGCAATCTCTACTTTAATCGCAAATGTACTGGCGCTCTTGTAGGCGTACAACCCTTTGGCGGCTTCAATATGTCTGGTACCGATTCTAAAGCTGGCGGCAAGGATTATCTGCTTCTGTTCACACAGGCCAAATCCATCGCCACCAAGAAGTAAGTTCAGAACATCGCATCTTCACCGGTTGCATGCTGAGATGTTAGTTACACGAGCAGGGCTGAATATAACACAGCCCTGCCTGGTTCTTAATATCAAGGGTATGCCTGTTCGGGAGAGATGAAAGGAGAAGTTTTTTCCTTGACTACTGCTACCCAATTACGTACTGGCACATGGCAGATTTCTTTACCATTCCAGGGAGAACAAGGTATCATTGGCTCTTATCTATTAGCCGGCGCAAACGAGGTAGCGCTTATTGATCCAGGTCCCAGTACAACCATCGAGGCTCTACTTGCATCTATTCGCGAAGCAGGCTTTGCTCCAGAAGATATTACGCATCTGGTTGCAACGCATATCCATCTTGATCATTTTGGGGCTGCCGGCTCTCTGCTGCGCCACCTACCTCGGGCCCGCGTATATGTTCATAGCAAAGGCGCTCGCCATCTGCTCGATCCTTCAAAGGTCGTCGCCAGCGCAACGCGCATTTACGGGGAGCGTATGCAGCAGTTATGGGGGGAGATTGAGGCTGTTCCCCAGGAAAAATTGCAGAGCATAGAGGGTGGGGATATCCTCAACATTGCCGGTCGGCGCCTGGAGGTCCATTACACACCAGGGCATGCCGTCCATCACGTCATTTTCTTTGACGTACATTCCGGCGAGCTCTTTGCAGGAGACGCGGCAGGAGTGCGCCTGCAGGGCATCGACTATGTGCGCCCTCCCACACCGCCACCCGATCTTGATCTTGAAGCCTGGTCAGAGACCATCAGCAAGCTCAAACAACTGCGTCCTGACGTCCTTTACCTTGCCCATTTCGGCCCAACGACGAATGTACCCCAGCATCTAGAGCGGCTACGCGAAAAACTCTACAGCTGGGGAGAACTCGTTCTTGCCCAGATGCGCAATGGTAAGGATGAGGCAGAAATCATCGAAAGCTTTATTGCGCAAACTCAACCAGAATTAGAGCGCATAGCGCGCGATCCGCATGAGTTGGCGCGTTACGAAATCGCTACTAACTATCCAATGACTGTTCAGGGATATATGCGCTACTGGAAATTAAAGTCACAAAAACGCTGAACGCCTGCTGGGCATAGCTCAAACTCCATTTGATTTGGGTATCCCTCAGCTGGCCATAGGTGTCACGTTTACGCTAGGTACCAGGGACTGCACATTTGTCGTTCCTTGGTAACTTCATGGCTTCGGCGGCAGGATATCCACGGGTTCAGCCGTGGGAGGAATGCCGCTTCTCCTTTCAATTAAACAGGCCGAGGCTCTTTGCATGAGTGTCAGGTGTCTAGCGCTCGCACTCGCATGCACTTTGGTCCCATCAAGTTTTCTCAGATCAAAGTAGCCTGTACTCCTTCGCCCAAAGACAAAGCAGCTTTTCCCCTGATAGCGCACGCAGTCGAAGAGGCGAAAGCCCCGCACGTATTTGGGAGCGGTGTTTCTTTGCCGCAGGCCACCTTTCCTGATCGTCGCTTTGTGGAGTTGGCGGTTATTGCGCCGGACGAACTTCATCTGGTGCCAGGTGCCATCGGAGCACGCCAGGGGTTCCCACTGATGCAGCATGCATCCAGTAGATGCGATTTCTCCAATGCGTGTTCCATCCGGGTCTGCTGTTGAACTAAGCGCAAGAGTCACCTCCTGCGCTCGTCTGCAAAACCGTGCTTGAGATTTTCACCTCACACGGCTCCTCAAGGATATAGCCTTTGTCAGAGGTACCGTTGACACGTTTTGCGTGTCGGTCATCATGGCAATGTCGATGAAGGGCAAATTTGTTACTCAATTCTTCCCCGCCTCCTTCACTTTTCGGGGTGATGTGATCTACTTCTATAATGTCCCCATCTTTAAAGAGCAGTTCGCACCAACGACATTTGCCGCCTTGTTTCTGTAACAATTTGGCTTTTATCCCATTCATCATGGGGTGTTTGTGTAGCCGTTGGCTCCAGTAGAGCAGATTACCGTCGTAAGGGCTGGCTGCTCCTCGTACTTTCGCATGGCGTTGGATGGCTGTTTGTGAGTGGTTCCAGAGCTTGGATTTCCCATCGGAAAACTTCCATCCTTGCCCGTCATGAACATGCCAGTATTTCTGGGCAATCCAGCGTTTCCCTTTATTGGGATGTCTGTATCCTGCCCAGGATGCCAATTGAAGGTAGAGGAGATGGTCGCATCTGTTGCAGGTTTCTTTTGACACAACAGTACGATGATAGTTGGTCCACCCCTTGATAATCGGGTTGAGTTCTTTGATAACCTTTCCCTGGGGGGCGGCCCGATTGTGTCTGATGACCTCTCTCGTTGCAACCATATGTCCTTTGACAGCTTCTTGACTCGGTTTGATGAAGGTCTTGAAACCGAGGAGTTTTCTAGAGCCTCCAACGATTGCAGATCGGTTCTTTCCAACCGGATATTGTCGGACATGCCACCCTAGAAAATCAAAGCCCACTTGTCCCTGGTATTGCTCTAGGGTATGGGTGATCTTCGTTTTGCTTGGTTTCAGTTCTAAACCCATGCCTTTTAACCTTGTATTCGTTAGCTCTTTGCATTGCTCGATAACCGCTCTATCTCGGTGTAGAATCAGAAAATCGTCTGCATAACGTATAACAGTTGGTTTCCAATTGTCAGTAGTTTCCCCTTTTATCGTTTTTGATGCAGGGAAAGATGCTTTGATACATGTTTCTAGTCCGTGTAGCGCGATATTCTCTAAAAGTGAAGAAATAACACCACCTTGCGGTGTTCCCTCTTTTGTCGGAAAGAGGGTTTCATTTTCCATCATGCCCGCTTTCAGCCAGGATTTAATTATCTGTCTGATGGTCGGGAATGTTGCTAGCTTTTCTAACAATGCCTGATGATTGATGCGGTCGAAAGTGGGTAGCCAGCCGACGAGGTGGCATTGCTGCTCCTTTTTCGTCTGGCTCCCTCCGAACCGGACTTGCGCCTTTCGATGCATCCGGCTCTCCAGTATCCTACTTCGAGACATGGTTCGTTCCCGGTTTGCCATATTGGATCGCCATGTGGCAAGGTTTACAGACCATTAAGGTTTTCCGTCTTCGTGCAGACATAATCTGCATCCAGAGCGGCATGACTTTCCTGCCTTTCACCTTGAGGTCTTTGAGTGCATGAATGTGGTGAACCTCGATGTTTCCCACTGCCCCACAGACCTCGCAGGTATCCGCCAGCAGTCGCTTGAGAAGTTCGCTTCTGGTCGGTGGTCTGCGTTCGGTTGGGAGGTCTTGTATCTGGGTTTTCAGGTCGCGTTGGAGTGGTATTCCTCCAAATCGGGCAACCAGTGGTTTCTTGCCTTCCCGTTCGACAGTGATTTCAAGACATTTCCGGGGGCCTTGTGGGAGCCTCACTGTTTTCTGGTACTTGGCGCGTATGCGGGCCACGCTGGTCTTGTGCTTGTTCGCGAGCGTTTTCAGTAATGAGAGTCTCATCACTGTTCTCACATTGTTCAGCCACGCGACATTTTGGGCCAGTGTGTAATATTGAACGTATCCCCTGTATTCTGACTGGTAAAGGCTGATGATGGTAAAATCATCTTCATCTAGCAGTTCAGGTCGATGCGTGGGTTTTCCATGCCTCATGTAGAGGGCGCTCTTTTCTTCCACAAATTGTGGAGGGACACGAAGCCCAACAATACCATTCACTAATCGTCTCCCCTCAGTGTGTTTGGTATCTTCCTGTTGAACCCGTATGTGATACCCTAGAAACTTCGCTGTTTCCGTTTGGGCATGCGTAATCAAGGTCTTCTCTTCAGAGAGGTCGAGTTTGAGCTTTTCTTTGAGGAAAGTGCTCAGTTTTTCCTTGATGGTTTTTGCCTCTGCGATTGGCCCGATGAAAGCCAGCAAAAAGTCGTCCGCGTAGCGTAGGTAGGACAACCTTCTGTAGTCAGGATCGTTGACATCTTTGGAGGGCATGCGCTGGTACAGGAGTTCCAGTTCATGTGCCCGCTCTTCATGTCCCGCTTTCCTGTGATACCATGCGAGCTTTTGAAGTTTGGCGTAGTCCTTGTTCTCGGCCCGCCTTTGACCTCGCGTATGTTCTGGAATGAGGGTCTGTTCGACAAATTTGTCCAACTGGTCAAGATAGATATTGCTGAGGATTGGCGAGACAATCCCGCCCTGTGGCGTTCCGCTCAGCCTTGGGCGGTAGCTCCATTCTTCACAATATCCTGCCTTGAGCAGATTTTCGATGAGTCTGAGGAAACGATTGTCTTTGATTTTCTCTCGAAGAATCTCCATCAGCACGTCATGATCGATATGATCAAAACAGCCGCGTATGTCGCCTTCCAGAAACCACTTGGTTCCCTGCCAGGTCCGATCAATGGTTGTGAGTGCGCTGTGGCACCCGCGTTCTGGCCGGAAACCATGACTGCTGTTGGAAAACTGCGGTTCGTAAATGCCTCAAGGATGAGCCTGATGACTTCTTGAACCAATTTATCTGTCCATGTTGGTAGCCCTAATGGGCGCTTCTTTCCGTTTTTCTTCGGAATTTCCACGCGCCGTACTGGTGTCCATCGAAACCGTTCATAGCGTAACTGCTCGATGATAGCTTCGACTTTCTTCATGGACATTCCATCAGCCGTTTCCTTTGTCACTCCCGGCGTCAGTGCTCCATCATTTTTGTAGATGCGACTGTACGCCAGGAGATACAGATTCGGATTGAAAAGCTGTCGATAGACATCTTCTTCTAGTAACAACCCTCGCTTGCCTCTGTCTCGAATAACTTGTAACACCGTTTCGGCTGAGCGCATCACACGCACCTCCCTTTGTCCAAGTTGAGGATTCCCTGTTCTCCGTCCCCCTGTATCGGGCTTTCCCCGACTCCTTGGGCGGTCGTAACTCCGCCGAGTACCATGAGAACTCTGTAGCCTTGAGCGTCGCCGCTTTTAGGCCATCCCGTGCTTTACCACTACGGCACATCATGTGACTTAGGCGGCCCACTCATTCCGTTTCCTCGCTCATTGTGAGTTGACCTGATCTCAGGAGGTTGCAGTGACCAAATGCTTATGCCTCTGCATAGATCAGTATCCCGTTCAGATGCCGTAGGGATAGGCTATCGCATAAACCGTCGGAATTGGGCTTCAGGGAGTCTACCTTTCGCCATATCACACAGGTCTTGCGAGGCAATAGATTGGGCATCGTGTCTCTGTTCCTCGCGTTACCAGCATGCTGCTTTCCCCTTCCTCTTTCGATTCCAGGTAGGCTGGTTAACCTAGAGATGTTCCTCCTAATCTCTCCCGATCATTTCGGGGATGCCGTGGTGACTGTCACGGCGCACGCATTTTGCTATATCTGCATCCAGGACATATTTCTCCTTCTGACTGATACAGTGGAAAATGGCTTCAACGGCATCATGGCATGAGCGTCCTGGTCGAAAGCCGTAAGAGTTCGGTTCAAACTTTGCCTCCCATTCGGGTTCCAGTGTGAGTTTCACAAGAGCTTGGAGGGCGCGGTCATACATGACAGGAATCCCCAGACCACGTTTTTCCTGTGTTCCGGGCTTGGGTATCCAGACCCGTCTCACCGGTCGAGCTTTTGGTATGAGCTTGAGGTATCCGACAAGAGCCATTCGTTGTTGCGGGCGAAGCGATTTCACTCCGTCTACTCCGGCTGTTTTCTTGCCTTGGTTGTCTTGTGTGACTCTGCGTACAGCCAGGCATTTGGCCGACCAGGAATTCATCAAGAGTTTTTGTAAGCTGTGGACTGCCTTGACATCGCCACGCTGCGAGGCTTGGTAGATACGCTTTTGAAGCTTGAACACCTGGCGTTCTATGGTTTCCCAGTCCAGGAGTTCCCATCTATACATTGGCATGCTCATAGCTTTTGAACCTCTCCTTGAGTCTCTACCTTCCAGATTATCGTGTCTCTGTCAGCGTATCCTGAGCATTACCCCAGGCGTTGGCTTTTGAGACAATCCTGCCAGCATCATGCTTGCGGGTGACTCCCTGCTCTCAGTATCGACCGTCTGAGAGAGCAATGATGCTGGTTCCTCGTTCCTGATAGTCGTTTTACGTTGCGTTAGGATGGTACTTTTCACCGGGTTTCTTTGGGTGAACCCTGGTCGTTGAAGCTAAGCCAGGCCCTTATCCTTCACCATTTTGGTCAAGCCAATAACCCACGTAGGCTTGTCTCTAGTCACGATGAATCAATGTACTTCGCTTGCGCTCTCCATAGCAACCTTCCAGCAAGTTTTCCCTGTTGGGTTCAGGTGACTCCTTGTTTCTCCCCGCTTCAGGGATTGAGGGTCAGTCGCTACCCTGGGGGAGAGGTTTATCCTAGTTCACACAGGGTTGGGAATTGGCTTGTGCCTCACCCAACATCGACTATCAAGTTGTCAAAGTACAAGACTTTGCCACGCATCCCCCGTGTTGTCACGGTTTCGCGTGAACGGGTCGCACGCTCCAGGCTAGAGTAGGCACCTGGAGGTATCCTGACCTCTCCAACGTAGCCCAGCAAGGGGCTCAGGCTAGTCAATGAAGGCTTTGCAAGCCTCCGGCGATCCCGCCGGGGGTCATTGACAGTCTGGGTCTGCAAGAAAGCCCGCTGACTTGCAGCCCACCCTTCTCCACTATTCCGTCTACTTAAATTGAAGATCTGCTAACTTTAAGGGGGTTTTCGGCAATTGCTGGCAGATTTCTTCACAAAGCTGCTGTGCTTCTTTCGTATTCATGATGGTACTCGCTTGTAATCTCTTCTTGTACAAAAACAACGATGCTTGCAAGAGGATAACCTCATTATAATCTAAGGGAACTGGCCGCCCAATCCTATCTTCCAATATCATTGCCTGAAATTTCTGCTGCAACGCTATGAGTGTTCTCGCGCCAAATGAAAAATGGATATGCTTCACTGGGGTTACTACAAACCAGGCTGCGGCAACTGCTAACGATTCCTGAACTATCTGTACCATTTCTACAGTGAGGATGAGTGAGGGGAACTTAATGATTTTACATATGTGGGTATTTTCGATTAGTCTTTTTTCTGCGGCTCACACACTTTCTCCTTCTCCACACCAATAAATACTTCTAACGCTTGCTCGGGGCTGAGGTATTTTCTCAACTCTGCAAAATATTTCCCTAATTGAACTTGTCGTTGCTCTATAAAGTCGTGGCGTGAAACTATCGCTGGTTCCCGAAAGACACGTTGAGCTGCCTGGTACTCTAAGGTGATTTGCTCCCGAATACGGGCAATGTCTGATAGAGCCATCTTTCTTTCCTTTACTGCACTAGCGAACTTCCAAAGAAAGAGTACCATAAAAAGAGCAAATGGCCAATATAGCTGCAAATATACAGCAAGAAGTATAGAGACAGAAATATAGAGCAAGAAATATAGAGCAAGAAATATAGTTCCGTAAATTGATATCTGGCTGTATAGTGAAAGAAAATCACGAATGAGGAATATACATGCTCCGCCTGCGGATGAAAGAGTTGGCCCAACAGCAAAAAATGTCCATGACGCTTTTGTCACATCGAAGCGAAGTCGCGTATGGAGTCATCAAAGCTTGTTACAGAAATCCCTACCGATCAATTAACAGCGAGACAATTAATAAGATTGCAAAAGCGTTGCAAGTGCCTGCAACTGATTTATTTGAGGATGTATCAGAAGACTATATGAAGAGAGAGATGGAAGAGAAGCGGAAAAACAAAGATGCAGGCGAAGGCGCTTAATCCTCTCTTGTGCGTATTATTTTTTCTTACTTGCCTTTTAGGTGCTGGTATTTAACCTCATCCTTGTATCATGATTTTCGTGTTTGGGAAAAAGCGCCATCCACAGCGATTGCAATAGCAGGTTTTCTTACCTGAAGAGAGGACGGAAAAAGCAGCGTCTCAAGAATATCTCTTGACGCTGCTTTTTTATGGCTTTCTGTTTATCCGGCTGCCTGGCAACAGACTAGTGAGTCAGACAAACCGTTATGAAGTGCTCTCCTCAACAGGCTTGGCCGGCCTTGATTCTACAGAATTGGCCCGATGAGAGCGCAAGAGCCTGGCATGCTTCGTTATCTCTTTTGTCACGCAACCAGCCTGCTGCACTAACTCATCAACATATTGAGCCGTCACCTGCGAGAGCCGCGACAGCTGTTCGCGCTGTGCGCTGGGCAAGGCTCGCTCAACCAATTGTTGCAGGCTTTCATTAAGCTGCACGCTACGATCGCGCTCCTCATAATTTTCTACCATTAATGGTAAGGAAAAAAGACGATGATATCCTTTAGGAGCCAGGGTACTATCCCTCTTCTCCCTCTCTACGAGTCTGTAAAGTCGATGACGACTCGAAGATCTGCTGGCCTGGAGAGGAATCTGGCCGGGGTATGATCCTCCATATTGTGATGGTTTTGCTGGGGGAGAAAGAGAGCAGTTTGTCATCACGTGACCAGGCAAGCTTTGTAATTCTCTCTCTCAGCGCAATCACAAACCATTGCCTACCAGTTGTCCCATCCCAGAGATAGATTACCCTATCATCTGATCCCGAAGCCAGACGAGCGCCATCAGAGGACCAGGCCAGCGTCGTTATGGCTTTACGATGGTTAGTGAGAATGTATTTGCAAGTTCCAGTTATGTTATCCCATATCCTGATGGTCGTATCGAGCGAACCTGAAGCCAGTTGTACATTATCAGGTGACCATGCTATCGCCGATACACTTTTCTTATGGCCGATCAATTTGTGTTGTAGTACTCCATTTGCCCCATCCCAGATGCAAACCGTACCATCACGCGCTCCTGAGGCCAGTTTGGAACCATCAGACGACCAGGCAACTTCTGTCACCCGTTTTATATCGCCGGAGAGCGTATATGCGATGTCCATAATGTTGTTTTGCATGGTGTCCTCCTGCTATAAATAGCATGAAATATCTAAAGTTTGCTAATATCTTTCAAACCCTAGAGCAGTGTTCAGGAAACCTCGATTCCTCAGAACTCTGTTGGTTCATTAGCGTTGCGGCTCAATTTCTCTGAACACTGCTAAAGAGAATCTAATAGTGGATTATTTGTTAATACTTGCTGTAGTAGAACCTGAGCCTGTACCTCCGTCAGCCACTACCGCCCATCCTGTAGTTGTGACATCCCATCGCCCAGATGCTGCTATAATACCACTTCCAACACATGTCGGGTTGTTTGTTGTCACATTGCAGGAGAGGATATTAACAGTTTGATCGTAGTAGAGACATAAGAAAGCACAGTGCTTGGCCACGGTATTGAGAGTTCCAACAAACTGTTCATCGCAAGCGAGAGTGGCAGTAACGGTAAGCGAATTACCATTTAATCTCCCTGACTGATTGACGCTGCAGGTTGCGTCAGGGTGAATAGTGCCTGGATGATGTTTAAACGTAATGGCATGTGAGGACTTAAAAGTCTGTATGCCTGATGCTGATGCACCGAAAGAGATAGTTAATACTAAGCATACTGCAACAAAGGTTGCCAAAGCAAATCTTCTCACAGAAATCCTTTCCTGAGATGAGTGTTGAAAAGGCTCATCCCTTGTCTTGGTCCTTCAATTTTTAGTGATAGATATACTATGGGCATGCGGTAAATTCCGCTCACGACGCTCTCTTGAAGTCGCCAAACTTTTTAATAGGGCGTCGCGTCTCTTCTTCTGGACTACAGCTAGAATAGTAGACCCTCTTGATCCAGTAATCTTCTTTCTGCATCCTTCAATTTTTTGATCTATCTCATGTCTTATTTATTAAATATAGCTGCTGTATGTTTTTCTGCCCTGATAGGATGCAAAATCCCTCTATAACACAGAGCATGACTATTTGGATAAAATAAGATAAAGATAGACTTTTTCGGGAAAATCCATCACCTCCTTTTTTAGAAACTATAGCAGGAGATGTAAATGTTTATAACATAAAGCAAAGAAAAAGTCAAACAGATTAGGAGAAGAGGTACTAGGAGAAGCGGCATAAACGTATCTAAGGATTAATATGAAATCTTAACGCAAGAATATATGATAATTCGATGACTTGTTCTGAGTGGTTATTGAGGAATTATCAATGTTTATTGAGCAATGTACGGAGACGTGTAACCTTACTGAAGATGCTTATATTCTTGGCTTATGGCCTCATACATTCACACTCATGTAATTTCGCGAGGAGTATGATGCTACCATTGGGAATTTTTAAACAAAAAAGTCTGTGGCTGTTTAGTTGTTAAATTTTCCCATCTATCATTGCCGAGTTTTTGAATGGAGGGGAATTGCTTCATGCCTGTGCCTCCCCCTGCTAACCTGTTATTGTGATTTTCGTATGTGGAAAAAGCGCCATCCACAGCGATTTTAATAGCAGGTTTCAGTCCTGAAGAGAGGACGGAAAAGCAGCGTCAAGAGATATTCTTCAGACGCTGCTTTTTTATGGCTTTCTGTTTATCCGGCTGCCTGGCGACAGACTAGTGAGTCAGACAAACCGTTATGAAGTGCTCTCCTCAACAGGCTTGGCCGGCCTTGATTCTACAGAATTGGCCCGATGAGAGCGCAAGAGCCTGGCATGCTTCGTTATCTCTTTTGTCACGCGACCAGCCTGCTGTACTAACTCATCAACATATTGAGCCGTCACCTGCGAGAGCCGCGACAGCTGTTCGCGCTGTTCGCTGGGCAAGGCTCGTTCAACCAATTGTTGCAGGCTTTCATTAAGCTGCACGCTACGATCGCGCTCCTCATAATTTTCCACCATTAATGGCAGGGAGATAGGCTTGCGCGGCAACTTCTCCATAAGCTGCTGCCCTAAGCCCTCAAGTTTAGTCCGCGCCACACCATGTATTGCCCCATGCATTTCCAGTAAAGCTAACCAACGCGCAAAAATCTCAGCCTGCTGCCAAGTTATATCCTCATAATCTACAGTACTTTCAGAATCAAAACGCACAAAACCCCGTGTCCAGTTAAGCAACTCTTGTAAAACAGCTTCTCCATCTTTTTTATTTCCGGTAACATGGATAAGACGCGCATCTTTAAAGTATAAATGAGCCAGCCCAACACGCTCATTATTACGAATTGAAAGTCGGCCGGAGCCGCGCGTATCGCGAATACGAATGAGCGCCAACGTTACTTCAGCAAAGTAATTCACATGAGAGGATCTATTAGTCGTATTCTTCATGTCTCTAGCAACCTTACTGAATATCTATCAAGCTTGCTGATGATATTCATTATTTTTATTGGATATAATACGAGATATTACAGCCTTTCCTAGTATAGTGTCAATCACCATTTCATAATTTAAGCATATATTTCTATATATACACAACAATTCAGTAATTATATTTAGCCTATTTTGACTAATATTATGGTAGAGCTAAGCCTCTCGTTCTTCTAACGGGAGCCTATAAAGCTGCTCTATCAGTGACCACTCGGTAACAGACGGATATCCATTTGTAATATCCCTAGATGAACCAGAACGGGGCCAACATCCTGTAAAGCCTGGATAATGAGTCGTTGAGCTGCTTTTTCTCCGATCAAGGAAGAGCAGAAACACTGGCAAATAGCAATAAGGGCACTAAAGCCCTCAAAAATATCTTCGCGAGACAGGCGATCTAGATGCGAACGATCGAGAACTTGTAGATAGCCAGTTGGGGCAATTTTTAAACTAGCAAAAGCTGGAAAAGAAGTGGAACAATCGTCGATAATATCCTGTAGTACCCGCAAGGCCTCCTGTGGACCTACCAGGCGTGCAACCGCCATCGAGACGCGCCGCGTAGCTTCGACCAGTACTCGCCATTCCCAGGGTGTTATCAGTAGTCGCGCATTGTGGTCCGCAATCAAGCTACTTTCAATAACGCGTGCTGGCACAGGCTTTGTTACGATGCCATGCGCTTGTAGATAAGCCAGTACTTCTTCGAAGAGTTGTTCATGCTCAGCGCCTATTGTGGCCTCGTTGGGCGTAACGCTCCCTTCGAAACGCACTGTCCCACGCGTCCAGGTTTTGAGTCCTTGTAAGAGAGAGCGCCCATCACCATGATTGCCAACAATATGTATCAGCTTGCCGGCCCGAAAATAGAGGTGCACAATACCTAACCGTTCGGTGTTGCGCAAGGAGAGGCGCCCAAATGCACGCCGACGACGAATATGTTGCACAATATTCGCCAGATCGCTTAATGAGCTCTGCCATAAAGATCCTGAATGACTAGCTGGGGGCACGACACACTACCGCTTTCTATCAAGCTACAACACCCAGTAGACACGCTTGAACATACTATTACCCTTACTCAGCTCATGATACATAGAAGCGCGGTAGTATGTCAACTCCTTTAGTGAGCAAACTTATGGCTCTATGCATGCTCAGCTCAAGGTAACGTTTTTATCTCGCACACCTGAGCACAGAACTCGCACCAGCCAAGAAGTTTATGCTCTTGCTCATGGACATCCACGAGGCGCCTGGCGCAGCGGCAAACATAGCCATGCTGGCGAGCTGGATTTCCCAGAACCAGCGCGTAGGCAGGAACGTCTTTTGTGACCACCGATCCAGCCCCAACAAGCGCAAATTCGCCTATCGTCACACCGCATACGATAACAGATCCGGCACCAAGCGAGGCCCCATACTTGACAAGAGTAGGAGTAATGTCCCAGTCGTCAGCGCTTTTTAGTTGGCCAGTGGGCGTAATGGCTCGCGGATAGAGATCGTTGGTAAAGCAAACATGAGGACCAATAAACACGCCATCTTCCACTTCCACGCCTTCAAAAATTGAGACATGATTCTGAATCTTTACTCGCGAGCCAATACGCACATGGGATTCGATATAAACGCCTTTGCCAATATTACACATTTCGCCTACCGTGGCCTGAGCCCGAATATGGGCCTGGCGCCAGACGCGCGTTCCCGCGCCAACCTCTGCCCCTGGCTCTACCTCGGCAGTTGGATGTACATAAAATGGTGTAGCAGACATCAGCAGTTCACCTCCCTTACTTCTGGCCCGAATTTGTCAGGTATTTGCGCACAAACGGCAACCAGCGCAAACGCGAGAAAAAGCCCCACAGCCCAGCAGCTTCCGCCGCCACAACCAGCCAGTGCTGATCGGTATCTACTTCAACACGATTTAGCAAGTATGAGGAGCCCTTACGCCGATTAAAACCGTAACGCGTAGTAAAAGCCCAATCATAGCCGGCCTGCCGCACAGCATCTAGCACTTCATCACTTATATGTTGGAGCTGTCCTATTGGATAGGCGAATGTACGTACTGGATGACCTAACTGCTCGGCGAGGGCTGCAGAGCAGGATTCTAACTCCTCCCGCATCTCAGCTGCATCCTTAAGGTAAGCAAGAATAGGATGATGCATCGTATGAGCGCCAAAGGAGACCCAACCGCTTGTCTCCATCTCATGCACCTGCTCCCAGGTCACGGGCAAAGCTAGCATCTCATCCTCACTAAGCTCCGCGGAAACTGCCAATTTCTCGCTCACCATAGCAAGAAATGTCTCGCGCTCATCCACAGTTTGTGCATAGCGCACACGCCCATCGATAAGTTGGGCCAGGGCCGCCTTTTCCTGCGGGTCCTGCAGATGGTAGCAACGATCATCAAGCGTGACCTCCTTTACCTGAGCGTGCTTCACCAGGCGCTCACCCTCTAGCCACCAGAAAGTCCTTCCACTCTCTATATAGCCAGGAACCAGATAGATAGTAAAAGGGATCTGCAATTCGCGGGCCAGGGCAAAGGCATGGGTGTAATTATCGCGATACCCATCATCAAAGGTAAGCACAAGTGGAGTCCGTCTGTCATAGCTACGTCGACCATTTTTGCGCCGCGCATAAAGCTCTTCCAGAGCAGCCTCCACATGCATAACGCGATAATGTCTGCGCAAGTAAAGGAACTGGCGCCTCAGATCTCCACCCAAAGCGCGATGATAATTTAAAACAATCAGGCAGGATGACTGGCGTCTAGTCCACCAGCGAGCCAGCGCGACAAGACCACTATAGTACATACAAGCCGCAACGAAAGTGAGCGCAATTTTTCGCATACTGACCTTCTTCCATCCCCGAGAAGATGTTTTCCTGTTAAGAAATATCTTCTCCACAGCAAATGCTAATAGTTACCGGCTCAGACTGGCAGTACGACGGCTTATAGCCCGGGTTACTCTTCGGGCAGCTGCCTCGTCACCAATCACAAAACGGTAAAAAGGGCCAAAGCTGCGAGCTGCCGAGTAACCTATGAAATACAAGCCCGGCACACTGCTTTCAAAGTACGTACTCAGAATCGGCGAACCGTCATAGCACTGAATAGAGGCCTGCAGATTTGGCTGCAACATGGAAAGCCGTTTTATGTCGGCCCGATAGCCTGTGCCAAGAATTACATGATCGGCCTCAAGAAGCGTACCGCTGCTCAGCCTCAGCTTTACATGTTCACCGGCCTCAGTCACGCTTTCTACCTTCTCGGCCTCATGAAGCGTAATCTTCTCGACCACGCGTGGCTTGAGCCAGTGAGACCCTGCCGGTGCATGGCGGGTTGCCAGCAAATGATCTTTTGTATTACGCGGCAAACGCTGGAAAACGTAGGGATATTTCTCAAGAATCAGGTTGAGCCAGCCCTCGCCCATACCAGCTTGCGGGGCCCGTAAGCCTCTTAGCTTCTCCGGGATATTCTCATTTGAGAAATTAATCCAACGAATGGGATGCCGGGCAATAAGTTGTACTTCAGCCCCCTGTTCGCCGAGCAGCGCAGCTGTCTCCAGAGCGGCCTGGCCCGCGCCGATCAGGACCACTCGCTGGCCAGCAAATTTACTCAGTTTTCTATGCATAGCCGAATGCGAGACCAGAGACGTGGGCATATGGGCATACTCTGCTGGCGTATACATATAATATTGCAGGCCAGGAGCCATAACGACGCTCTGGCTCTGGATCACACGCCCATCTTCAAGAGTGAGCAAAAAGCTCCCATCCAGCCACTCGACTGATTGTATATATGTCTCATCCAGCTCGGGAACCGCGTTCTGCTGAAACCATAAGCCATACTCGACAAACGTCTTCATAGGCAAGGGATCTGCCCCTTGCATCCCTTGGAGCGCAAAAAATTTGTCAAAGCCATATTTTCCTTGTGGGTCCGAGAGATTCGTAGCCCACCAGTACGAGCGCAAGAGCATTCCTTCTGGCATATGTTCACGCCAGAAATAGATCGGCTTGCCAAAAATTGCTACCTTGAGGTTCTGTGCCTTGAGATGAGCTGCGGCAGAAAGACCATAGGGACCGGCCCCCAGCACAACGGCATCATAGCGGGCAGAAGGCACAAATGCTTCACCCTTTTGCACTTCTAAAGATAAGCTCATCGGAAAGTCCTCCTTAACATTCCACTCGCCAGTTTTTGTCGAGCGCGAAAGGCAACATCGCGCATTGCCGTCCACACAGGAAGAAGATCCTTCCCATCAACATAGTCATATCCTGACGGAACAAAAAAGGCCGCCATAAAGTCGAAAATAGCCTGTTCTGGTGAGTCAACTCCAGGTCTTCCGTATTGAGATAGTGCCTGTATAGTCGTCAAGATATCACCCTCCAGAAAGCGCATCCAACCGCCAATACGATAATCCATCACCCGATCTATCTTCTCACCACTAGCCCACTGATAGAGTAGATAGGGGAAATCAACTCCGGCACGCACCGCTACCTCGATCGAAGCCGAGAGGCGAGGGTTGATCTCCATCAAATAGGGCTTACCTTCGCTATCACGCCGAAACTCTACTTCGGAATAGCCCTCCAACTCTATCTCGCGCACCAGCTTTTCTGCCTGCTCGCCGATATCAGACGGGATCTCGATGCTCTGCCGATATACCGATACTCCTCCTAAGGGCGGATGTGTGCGCCTGGCCCACTGAGCAAAGCGCGCATATATTTCGCCATTGGCATACATGAAGTTCACAGCCTCGCGCCTGCCCGCAAGAAACTGCTGAAAGAGCGCTGAGCCACCAAACTGCGTTTGCTCCTCGATCGCTTCTCGGGCCTCTTCAGGCGTCGTCACCAGCCTGGATATCAACCTGACACCCTGCAATTCGCCCTGCACATCACTCCCCCACAGCCAGGACTCGACAGGCTTGATAACTGCTGGAAGCCCTATCTCCCTGATGGCCTCCGTAATCTCTCCCACGCTACTTATCTGCACCGAGCGCGGAATCCCCAGGCCCAGCTTTTGCGCAATTTGCAACGTTATGGTCTTATTAACGGCTGCCTCTAAGGCCGCCTCTTTGGCCAGGGCAACATACGTCAGAGCTTCCAGCTCTTGTCGATACTCTCTTAATACCGCTAATGTGCCATCCGCCGACGCAATGAGAACTCGCGCTCCGGTATGGCTCAATAAAAGCTTCAAGTAATCTAAAAATGATTCCTTATCGTGCTCATATTCTGGCGCAAGATAGGCATGCTGACACCAGCGCGAAGAAAAGGTCGGCACACATTTTCCCTGCTTGTTGATACGGGGGCAACCTCCAGGGCGGCGACATTCATACCGCGCTCCCCAAGGGAGCGTATGGTCACTAACGACTGGCGTAGCCGTGCATCAAGCACAAGGGCATCATATCTCTTATGGTGGCCTATTGTTTGTTCCTTTGTAGCGTATTGCGCAGGCTGTTCATCCATGAACTCGCCTGCGGCAAACGATCCTTCTATTGCTTCCATTACCGTCTCTTCCTGAGTCGTGACAAAATGCCAAGCAAACCGACAAGTTCAGCAGCCATTAGCAACCAGTGCAAATCCTCATCGCCTGGAAGGCGTCGCAACAGATATGGATCGGTCTGTGGCGCATTGATTTTCTCAATCGTAGTTAAAGCCCATGTATATCCAGCATCTCTGACAGCCTGCACGCCTTCATCTCCAATGTGCCTTAGCTTGCCAATCGGATAAGCAAACGTGCGTATAGGGTGGCCCAACTGCTCTTCAAGCACTTGACGACAAAGCGTCACCTCTCGTCGCACCTCATTAACATCATTCAAGCAACTCAAGACCGGATGATGCATCGTATGGGCACCGAAAGAGACCCAGCCGCTCTGTTCCATCTCACGAATCTCGTTCCAGGACAAAGGTAAAGATGTGTCAGAGCAAGCAGCCGTAGAGCGCTCCGGTAACGTTACGTTTAGAGCTTTCTGCACATCGGCAAGAAACTGCTCACGCTCTGCAATAGATTGAGCATGCCATACATGTGAACTTATAGCTTCTATAAGAGCCAGCCTATCTTTCTGCTGTTCCAGAGAATATGCTTGCCCATTAATGATAACCTTGTCGATTTTTGAGCTATTAACAAGATACTCGCCTGCCCGCCACCAGAAACACTTTCCACTTTCCACATATCCAGGGACAAGAAAGATTGTCATTGGTACCTCTAGCTCGCGGGCCAGCCGCAAGCCTTCAGTATAGTTATCTAAGTAACCGTCATCAAAGGTCAAAACAAGCGGAATACGTCGATCGCGTGCAGCTTTCCTTGCACGCTGCTCCTGTGTGGGCGCAAAAAATTCATTCAGTGCATCCTCTAAATGCATTATGCGGTAATGACGCCGCAAATAGCGCATCTGTTCAGGTAGAAACTTGCCTACAGCTCGATGATAATTCAGTATAATCAAGCGCGGCCCTCCACGGCGCGTCCACCAGTGAGCAATTTTTAATACACCGCTATAATAAAAACATGTTGCCAGGAACAGGCGTATTCGCTCACGCATAAAAAACTTCTCTCTCGCAAGCCAGTGGCTTGGGCGGGGCTCTAGCTAACGCGCTAGCGCCCGAATCTGGCGAACCACCGCGCTTGTCACTCGCTGTGCTGTAGCTTTATTGCCTACTACAAAACGATATAAGGGACCAAAGGCGCGCAGTGAAGACAGACCCACAAAGTAGAGTCCTGGAACACTACTCTGGAAGTAAGGATTGAGAAGGGGAGAACCATCATCAACCTGGATCTCCTTGAGCAGTGATGGATGGATCATCGGCAACTTGTTAATATCTACTTTATAGCCGGTGGCAAGCAATACATGATCTACATCGAACTGCTCACCGCTTGATAACGTCATACTGAGTGCATTATCAGTTTCCTTCATTTTGTTAACTACCTGCTTCTCATGCAAGGAAACTTTGCCGACTACGCGATCGTGGAGCCAGTCGTTGGCAGCGGCATTATAGTGTGAACCGAGGAAGCTATCTTTCTTGTACTGCGGGTAGCGATAAAACAGGTAGGGAACATATTCAAGCATCCAGCTCTCCCAGCCTGTCGAGATGGCAGCATTCGGCTCTTTGAGCTGCTCAATGAGCGAACGACCCTCTGATTTGTCAGGTTCCAGCCAGTGGATGGGGCGACGAGATACCAGATGCACAGAAGCTCCGGCCTCATGCAACAGGGCTGAATACTCTACAGCGCTCTGTCCTCCCCCAACTATGGCTATCTGTTTGCCAGCAAAACGACTAAAATCGCTGTGCTCGAAAGAATGTGTCACAAGCTCAGCCGGGAAAAGGTCATATTCGGCGGGACGATTGGCATAATAGTACAGTCCCATGGCCATCACCACAACTGGCGCCTTCACTTTTCGTCCATCCACAAGCGTAACCAGAAACTGTTGCCCTTGCCGTTCTACCGTCTCCACATAGGTTTCGTCAACATCGGGAACCGCATGGAGTTGAAACCACATCACATAATCAATAAACGCCTCTATCGGTACAGGGTAGCTCTTTTCATAGGGCGACACCTTATAGAAACGCTCAAAGCTATACTGGTTGCGCGGGTCTGAGAGATTCGTCGCCCACCAATGAGAACGCAAGAACATCCCCTTTGGCATACGATTACGCCAGAGCTCCAGGACCTTGCCAAAGATCGCGACTTTCAACCCGCGTCCACGCAGATGCGCCGCCATCGCCAGGCCATAAGGACCCGCACCCACTATTACAGCATCATACTGAGCCACTGCTACCGGCTGTTGCTCTTTTTTTACATCTGATACTACGCTCACGAAAATCTCCTTCTAAAACGGGACAGCCTTTTCTTGATAGCCCCTCCTACCCAGCTTCGCGTGAAGTCGGTCGCCGCTCTGATGGCAGGAGATGGATCATCCCAATCTACATAGTCATAACCCATAGGTTGTAAAAAGGAGGCAAGAAAACCAAATACAGCCTGTGCAGGAGGTGTTACGCCCGGTCTGCCACGCTGCTGCAGCGCCTCGATAGTCGTCATGATATCCCCTTTAAGGTAGCGCATCCATACGCCAATACGATAACGCTTTATTTTATTTATTGGCTCTCCGCTTGCCCACTGATAGAGTAAGTAAGGGAAATCAATACCTGAACGTACAGCAATTTCAACCGAGGCCGAGAGACGCGGATTGATCTCCATGAGATAGGGCACTCCCGCGCTATCACGCCGAAACTCCACTTCGGAATAGCCCTCTAGCTCGATCTCACGCACCAATCTCTCTGCCTGCTCGCCGATATCTTCAGGAACGGCAATACTTTGACGCAATACCGATTGACCACCCAGCGGTGGTTCCGTACGTTTGGCCCATTGAGCAAAACGGGCATACACTTCACCTCTGGCGTAGAGAAAGCTCATGGCCTCCCGCTCACCGGTGAGGAACTGCTGAAAGAGTACAGTACCACCAAAGTGCGTCAACTCTTCCACTGCCCGAATGGCTTCATCTGGTGTGGTAACCAGGCGCGAAACAAAACGTGCACCCTGCTGCTCGTGCCATAGCCATGATTCAACAGGCTTCACTACGGCTGGTAGCCCAACCTCGCGCAGGGCAGCTGAAACATCGTTTACGGCCCCTATCTCCACACCATGAGGAATGTTTAAACCTAGCCGCCTGGCAATATCCAGGGTTAGCTCTTTATTGACAGCTATGGTCATTGCCGCTTCACTGGCCAGGGCCAGACTCACTCTTTGCTCAAGACGATCTCGGTACTTGCGCAACAGCGCTATGGTGCCATCGGCAGAAGGAATCAGCACACGAGCGCCATATTGTTCAAGACAGTGCTCTAAAAAGATAAGGTATGCCTCGGTTCCCTCTTCCGCTGAGCAGACAATCTCTTTTTGACACCAGCGCGAGGTAAAGGCCGGCACGCGCTCTTGCGTTTCAAGCGCGGCAACATTCAGCCCTCGCTTCCCCAGCGAGCGCACCGTAACCAGAGCTTGTCGCTGCAAGGAATCAAGGATCAGGGCATCATAGGTTGTCCTGGCCACAGCCAGCGTCGCCTGCGGCTCACTTAACTGCTTATCGCCAGTACCATTTGCCGAATCACTAATCACATGCTACCCTTTCCTGCCTGTATAGATTAATACGCCCCCAGTAATGTTCATGCAACATCCTCTCCCTTACCAATCACGGCTTTCCACAAAGGAGCAAGCAAATCCCAGATACCAGACGTCTCGGCCGCCATTACCAACCAGTTCCGGCTACTATCGCTCAGCATGCGTTTCAGCAGGTAGGGATCGCTGGCAGGTGTATTGCTACCCTTATACGTTGTTACTGCCCAGGCATAACCTGCATCTTTGACAGCCTGCACTACCTCCTCGCCGATGTGTTCGGCACGGCCCACAGGATAGGCCAACGAACGCACAGGACAGGCCAGCCGTTGCTCCAGAACCTTACGGCACTCGCTCACCTCGTAATGCAGATCGGCAGGATCGGAGAGATAAGCGAGAATAGGATGGTGCATCGTATGAGCTCCATATGAGACCCATCCGCTCTCCTGCATCTTCTGTATCTCTGCCCAGCTCATCGGCCTGTCTTTTTCCTCCTCAACCGTGACATTGCCTGGCACTGCCAGCAACTCACGCACCTGGGCCAGAAAAGCTTCCCGTTCGACTATTGAACTGGCATGACGTAGACGCGCATCAATAGTTTGCGAGAGCCGAGCCTTCTCCTCTAACGCATCAAGGCGATAGGTTCTACCTTCCAGCGTCACCACAGCAACACCAGCCCGCTGCACCAGGCGTCGTCCTTCGCCCCACCAGAAATAGTCACCACTCTCCACATAACCTGGAATAAGAAAAATGGTAATTGGCATGCGTAACTCACGTGCCAGGGAAAATGCATGCGTATAGTTGTCATGGTAGCCATCATCAAAGGTCAAGGCCACCAGGGCGCGCTTATCACGTTTGGTGGCCCAGCGCTCTGCTGGCGCATAAAGCTCGGTTAAGGCCTCATCCAGATGGAGTACACGATAATGACGGCGCAGATAGAGCAGATGGCGGCGCAAATCTTCTCCGCTGGCGTGGTGATAGTTGAGAATAATCAGGCGTGGCCCTGAGCGCTGCTGTAGCCAGCGGGCTAGCCCTATCAAACCAGTATAGTAGAACAAGGCTGCAAGTAGAACGCCAAATTGCTTACGCATAGCTTTCCTCCCCCGCAGCATTGGCAACGCCCGCATAGCGCAGCGCCATGAGAGCCCAAAGCTTCCCATACATATCAGGGAAACGCTTCAAGTGATCAAAGTTTGCGCCGAGAAAGCCACGCTCCAAGGAACAGGCGGACAGCATTTCTTGAGCAATGGGGAACAAGCCCATCTCATCAGGCAACATCTGCAATTTTTGCCTGGGCAGGCAATAATTTATGCCAGAAGAAATATATGTGCCTCTATGAGATCTCTCCATTTTGCTATGTTCAATTTTAAACAAAGCACTTTTACACCGCATATCTCTGCTACAACGCTCCTCCCCGCTAATGGGACCCCTCACTTTCAGGCTATTTTTCATAGCTTCTTCAAGAAAGAGCCGAGAATAGACTAAACATAATATTCGGAAATATTCAGCCAAACTGTAACCATCAATAGAGATAAAATAATCAATTAGCAGCCAGCTAAGGATACATGACGCGTTGGTATATGAGAATAATGCTATTCTGAACAACATACTTGCAGATCAGCAAAAATTAGCCTATAAGTAATGTTTCATTCTTGCCAGGTGCTAAATCTGATTTCCGCCTTTGCCCGATCCTTCCAGCCTACATGCAAAGCAATAAAGCCCGAATAGAAGCCGTATGAGAGCGAGCGCTCCCAAGAAAAAACATCTGCGTATGCGCCCCATACAATGCTTCAGGGCAAGCAGTTCCATACGAAAGTACCATAATTTTACAATAAGCCACCCCACGAGCATAGACACATTTCAGGCACCGTAGTATAGTAATACATTAGTAGCTTCAGATACCGGTTCCCACAGAAAAATTACCATACTCATAGTGGCAATACGATGTTCATAGAGGTAGAGAATCAGTAGAACTGTCTCTCCCGGTGTAGAGAAATTTACGTCCTGGCGGAGGGGACAATGAGGCTTATATCTCTATTATCACTTGTATCTAGCTGGTGCCTTCAGGAGTTACTATCTAAACACCGGACTATGGTTTTCCACGCCATCTCAACACCTGTAACAACCTGATTCTCATAGAGAGGATTGTATCTTGTAGAAGGTGTCCAGTAAGTACAAGGTAGGTGTGTGTGTACTTTAGTCCTGTAGAAATACGTTATTGCTATCGATATTACAAAGTTGGGACATATGTCGATGTAGGATGGTATAAAGTAGTTGTTCCCAAGAATAATCTCAGAAACAGGTTTCTCATATCTTAAGAAACAGGTAAGGATGGTACTTACATGCGAAGTTCGCTGAGTCGTTACACACTAATAGTCAAACGTTGGGCGTGGGTGATCGTGCTGGGCGTAGTTATTTGCGGCAGCGTAACGTATGGTATCACAAAGCTTATGCAGCCGGTCTATCAGGCCACTGCACAAGTTATTCTCACAATTGGGACAAACCAGTCACCATATGAAAGCACGAACGCAGTCATCGCGCTGCAACCGACTTATGCGCAGCTGGTTACCACCCCACAAGTACTACAACCGGTTGCAGCCAGGCATGGCTTGACCCTCAAGGGGCTTTCCAATCTCGTAGTAGTCAACGCGCCATCTAATACGCCAATCATCAAGATCTCTGTCAACAACAGTGATCCCAGGTTTGCGGCCCAGCTCGCCAACGAAGTCGCGGCAAGCTTTGCTCAATATACAAATACTTCGATGGGAGGTCAGGTTCAGCCTATAATCGTTCAGGCTCTGCCACCCACGGACCCTAGTCAGCCCAAGCCATCGCTCGACGCAGGTATCGGAGCATTAGTTGGTTTGGGCCTTGCGCTCGCTCTGATCGTTGTATTCGAATGGTTAGATGATAGATTGAAGGGTCCAGAAGAAGCCCAGCGTTTGCTTGGAGTAGAAACCTTAACGGTGATCCCTGAGCTTTCGCGCAAACAAAGGATCAAAAATGCCGAAGATACCCCGGCCCTCGCCGAAGGCTGCCGCATTCTGTGCGCAAACCTGAACCGAGTGCAGGGAGCGCATCCTTTCAAGCTCGTGATGATCACCAGCGCTCTGGCGGGCGAAGGAAAGAGTACCATTGCAGCAAATCTTGCATCTTTCCTGGCCATGTCCGGCAAGCGCGTATTGCTTGTTGACGCTGATTTGCGCCACCCGGTGCTGGATCAGCACTTCCAGTTAGACAACCGTCAGGGGCTTTCTAACGCTTTCCTTGAGATGTGGACCCAGGTTCAACCCCAGATGGAAGGTCAGCCTACAGAGCTGCCGTCTCTGCGCGTGCTTACCGCCGGAGTTTTGCCCTCCAATCCATCTGAGCTCTTGCAATCTCCCTTAGCGCAACAGCTCTTCAAGCATTTTAGAGAAAGCAAGCAGTTCGATTACATCATCTTTGATACGCCGCCGCTGCTGCCAATTGCGGATGCACAGATTTTAGCTTCTTACGTAGATGTGTCGGTACTTGTCGTTGATGCCTCAAAGACGGCGCGCAGTCTGCTTACCCGTACAAAAGAGGTCCTTACCAAGGCAGGGACAGAATTTATCGGGGTGGTGTTGAACAAAAGCCAATGGTCGGAGTACGGTTTTATTCTTGAGTATCTGGGCAGTGTACAGCAAAGGCCAAGAGCTGACATTTCTATGTCCATACCGCCTACTACAGCTTCCTCCAACGGTTCCGTTGATGGAGATACGAGTATCACCGCTTCCCTCCGAAAAGGCAGTGATTAGTTCAGACTTCTGTACCTGGTCAACTGTTATGCGCTGAAAACGCGCTGACAGGGTGGCAGGTACAGAACTACTGAAGGAGACATCTGGGATGAAACAATCGTTGCTGGAGAAGATTTCTTCGCGTTCTTTACGGGTTGCGGTTATCGGTTTAGGCTATGTTGGGCTGCCGCTGGCCACAACTTTTGCCGAAGCTGGCTATCAGGTGACGGGTATCGATGTAGATCAGCAGAAAGTTGACGCCGCCAACAGCGGAGAGAGCTATATCTCTGATATCAGCAATGAGACGCTGCGCAAGCTTCTCGACGCTGGCCGGCTACGCTGTACAACCGATTACACAGTATTGAATGAGATCGATGCGGTAAGCATCTGCGTGCCTACGCCCCTGCGCAAGACGCGCGCCCCCGACATTTCGTATATTATCGCAGCTACCCAACAGATACAGGCCCATCTCCATGCCGGACAAATCGTGGTTCTTGAAAGCACCACGTATCCTGGCACGACGGATGAGGTTCTTTTGCCAGCGCTGGAATCGACGGGTCTAAAGGTCGGGGAAGATATCTTCCTGGCTTTTTCGCCAGAACGTATCGATCCCGGTAATCCGCAATACGGCCCTCACAATACGCCAAAAATTGTTGGTGGCATTACGCCTGCCTGTACCGAGCTGGCTCAGGCCTTCTATAACAGTGCCATTGAGCAGGTAGTACCGGTCTCCTCAGCCCGCGTTGCCGAGATGGCCAAGCTGCTGGAGAATACCTTCCGCGCCGTGAACATCGGGCTGGTAAATGAGATCGCCATCATTTGTGAGAAGCTGCACATCAATGTCTGGGAAGTCATCGACGCCGCGGCCACCAAACCCTTTGGCTTTATGCGCTTTTTACCGGGTCCTGGCCTGGGTGGACATTGTATCCCTGTCGATCCGCACTATCTCTCCTGGAAGCTCAAAACGCTCGATTATACCGCGCGTTTTATCGAGCTGGCCGCGGAGATCAACAGCAGCATGCCGCATTATGTCGTCGGAAAGATTAATGAGGCTCTCAACGAGCAGCGCCGCAATTTCAACGGCTCTACAGTGCTTGTGCTGGGAGTTGCCTATAAGCGCAACGTCGGCGATGTGCGCGAGTCGCCTGCGCTGGAAATCATGCAGGATCTTCTCGCCCGCAAGGCCACAGTTCTCTATAACGACGATTACGTGCCTTCCCTCACGCTGGCCGGTCAGACGCTTCACTCACAGCCACTGAGCGACGGCCTCCTGCAGGCGGCTGATTGCGTGGTTCTGATTACAGATCACAGCTATTATGACCCCTCAAGGATTGTAAGTGAAGCACGCTGTATTGTAGATACCCGCAATATGACACGCGCCTATAACGATGAAAAGATTATCAGACTTTAATAACTCACGTTACATTGATGAATTTGGTTTTTGTAGAATGGTTATAAAAGATGTCTCAACCAGAAACAAGTCAACCATTAGGCACAACAAGTGCCCGGCTGGTCGCTGTACGTCTTAAATCTGCTAATAAAAATATCTTTCGTGCTCTGCTGAGCCTGGCCTCGGTAAACCTGCTTGTGCGCATCGTCGGCATGGTGAACCAGAGCGCAGTGGCGTTCACCTTTGGTCAAGGGGCGGTCATGGATGCGTATTATGCTGCCCAGACCTTGCCATTTACTGTGACGCAACTACTAGGCGGAGCGCTTGAGGCTTCGGTCATTCCCGTTTTCACAAAAGTCAGTACGCGCGGAATGACCGATAGAGTCTCGCGCCTCTTCAGCACTATCTTGAATCTGTTGATCATCGGCTTGGTAGGCTTTACTATTCTCATGCTGATATTACATCAGTCACTTGTAATTCTTTTTGCCCCAGGCCTGCCGCATGACACGCTGGAACTAGCCATTACCCTGGCGCCATATACCTTTCCGATAGTGCTCATGATAACGTTGAACAGTTTTATGGAATATCTGCTCAACGCCCGCGGCCAGTTTGGCTGGCCAGCCTATCTGGGCCTGCTGGCTCCGCTTATAACCATTGTATCTATTCTCGTCTGGGGCAAATTTTATGGCGTAATTGTGCTCTGCCTGAGTACATTGGCCGGCCAGATTCTACAATTGATCGCGATCCTGATCCGCGCACATATGGCTAAATTCGTCTATGTGCCTGTGCTCGATCTGCGCGATCCTGCTTTGCTGCAAATTGGCAAAACGATGACGCCGGCGATCTTTGCGGCATTTATCGGCCATATTAGCCCGCTCGTTGATCAGATATTCACATCGTCCCTGGTTGTAGGAAGTCTTGCTGCGCTCAACACTGCAAATAAACTCTATAGCGTACCAGTTGGCGTGATTTTATCCTCGACGGGCCGCGCGGCCCTCCCCGTCCTATCCAGCCAGGTGGCCATACGGGATATGAAGGCCTTCAAGAATACGCTGCGCCTGTATCTATGGGCTGTAGGTTCTGGCACGATAGTACTAACCCTTGGCATGATCATCCTTGGTCACCCAGTTATAGCTCTGCTCTTCCAGCATGGTGACTCTTTTAAAGCTGCCGATACTACTCGTACAGCCATTACCCTCATCGGCTACAGCATCGGCCTGACTCCCCTGGCCTTTGGCTTTATCCTTTCGCGCGCCTTTAGCGCTCTTGGGAAAACGCATATCTTTATCTATAACGGCATTGTAAGTGTTATCGCTAATGTGATCTTTGACTATCTCTTTGTTGGCCCCTGGCAAACATTTGGGATCGCACTGTCAACTTCTGCAGTAAATTTCTGCACGATGGCAATGCTGCTCATCATATTGCCGCGCGAGGTGGGAAGCCTTAATTTGCTCACTCCTCCGCGTGAATTCCTGGGCATCCTGAGAAAACTGGGGCTTGACCTAATCTACGTCCAATGGAAGGCATGGAGGGAAGACATCTTGACACTATTCCCCATTCCCTATAGTCTCTATCAGCGCCTGAGCCGTGTGGCAATCGCGCTTGCCGTCTTCGCTGCGGGCATCGCTGGCACTATCAACAATGCCATGTTTACTTTGCGTATTGCCTTTGGTTCGCTGGTAATTCTTGCGCTGATGCGCTATCCCTATATTCTCCTGCTCATCTGGGTGGCAGTCGATGCACTCATAGGCTCGGTAATTCCGTTTTTTAATGGGAACAACTTCCTCTCAGGACTGGTTGCCCCGACGCTCCTTTTAATGTTTGCTATGCCCATCAAGCAAGCCTTTAAACTGATGCCAACTCTACCATTCCTCTTTGCTTATGTCATGTGGACCTTATTGGGCATTGGTGTCTCGCCGGATACTACGACCCAATTCCTGACGATCTGGACGGTTTATCTGGCATATGTCGCTGTAGGTGTGCTGGTTGTAAACTTAGTGACGACGAGAAAACTGCTGATGGGACTGATAGATGCCATTCTTGTACAGAGCATCTTCCTTTCGTTCTTTGGCATTTACGGGTACTTTACCAAGCAATATGGTCTCTACGATACCGATATCTCGTCCCTCTATCGCATTGGTTCGGTCTATGGGGCACCGCCGACACTGGCTTTCTTCCTGTCGATGGTGATTCCGCTCGCGTTCTATCGTACATTTACGCTGCGAGGCCTTCAGAGGGCTCTGGGGGTAGTTGTCACGCTTATTCTTCTGGCCGCACTTGGCCTGACCTTCACACGTGGGGCAATCATTAGCGTCTCTTTAAGCCTGGTCGTCATGATCTTCTTCCTGCCTTCTCGCAGATTGAAGATTAGCCTATTGGGCGGTATTTTGGCCCTGGGAGCTCTGGCTATCCTGGTAGCTACTTTCCTCGATCTACCGCTCTTTAGTCGTTTCCTTAACTCAGACATACTTACGCTCAATGGGCGTACTTACCTGTGGAAAGCACTACTCGACAATTTCGATCCAGGGCAGTGGCTGGGTTATGGCCTGGAAGCCTCCGATGCTGTCCTGACGCGTCTGAATGTCGGTCATGGGGGAGGAGTAATTGGAACCGCGCCCCACAATGTTTTCATCGGCTCCCTCTTTGATTTTGGCATCATCGGAGTTAGCTTGATGACGCTTATGTTTATATCCATTCCCTGGACACTGATCTCAAGGATGCGCAAGGCCACAATCGAGCATCGCTTGATCCTCGCGGTAGGTCTGGCGGCCTTTATCAACATCTTTGTGCAGTCGTTAGAGGTTACCGTAGTCTGGAGTCAGCCAGTCGGCATTTACGTCTGGATGATTCTTGCACTTCCATTCGCACTCTATTGGTCCAAGCCTGAGCAGACTCCTCCTCAAGCCTACCTTGAGGAAACTCAGAAGCTGGTCGTACCCAGAATCACGCACATTACAAAACAGGAGCAACCTTCCCATGTCTAATTTGCCCAGTGAGAGAAACCGTTTGCGTATATGCGTGCTTACCTTTCTCTTCCCGCCGAATGTTGGCGGGGCCGAGGCTCAGGCCGACAAACATGCTCGCCAGCTCCAGGCAATGGGGCACGAGGTGCTTGTCATTACGTTAAGTCATCGCAAAGAATGGAAACGAGCAGAAATAAATAACGGGCTGCCGATCATACGTATTGGCGGCCTCTATCGCCGCGGTGGCAGGCTTAATGTCGGCCGCCTGGGGCGCATCCCAATTGAGATCATTGCCTTGTTGAAGCTCTGGCAATTTCGCCATCGCTACGACGTTATCCATACCATGCAGCTTTCTTCGCTGAGTGCAATTGGAACCTTTATCTGTCGCCTGACCCGCAAGCCAATCATTATTAGTATTCAAAGTGCCGGCCCGAGCGAGGAGCAATTGCAGGTCATCAAGCAGAAGGGTGCGCTCTTCATGGCCGACACATTAACAAATCTCGATGCTAGCCAGCTCGCGGTTGGAGAAAAAGATTGGACGCCAGGAGATCTTGAAAGCTTGCCTCAATCGTCCCTGGGTGGTAGCTTCATGCTGAATTACCTGCGCGAATCAGATGCATATTACCAGGTGCTCAGCAACCGCAGCCGCCACTATCTCATATCGCACGGTTTTCGCCAGGAGCAAATCATCCATATTCCCAATGGTATTGATACAGAGAAATACAGGCCAGGAGCGCAGCGTCCCGATCCGGCCAAACCAGAACGCGACATTATCAGCGTGGCCCGCCTGGAATATCCTAAAGGAGTCGATGTGCTGTTGCACGCCTGGGCGCGTATGCTGCGCGAACCAGATCAATGGCGCGCACAGCTGAAACCTCGCTTATTGCTGGTTGGCGATGGCATGTTCAGGCCGCTGATGGAGCGCATCGCTCGCGATCTGGATATTATGGATAGCGTTGAATTTCTCGGCACGCGCCAGGATGTTCTTGAGATGCTGCAAAAAGCCTGGGGCTTCGTTATCCCTTCACGCTGGGAAGGTATGCCGAATGCTCTCATTGAGGCTATGGCATGTGGTTTGCCCTGTGTAGCAACACGCGTTAGCGGAAGTGAAGATGCCATTATAGATGGGATCAATGGCTTACTGGTACCCCCAGAACAGCCCGCCCCCATGGCGCAAGCGCTTCGCCGCATCATTGAAGACAGCCAATTTGCCCAACAATTAGCCCAGGAAGCGCGGGCTACCACGCTCCATAACTATCAAATACAGACAGTTACAGAAAAGAGCGTAAAAACCTATTACCGCCTGCTCTCCCGGGGCAATCCGATATTGCCTTTTGTACAAGAAGAAATGGGGGGAATGTGAGTAATCAGCGTGTCTACATAGTTATTAGTTCGTTTCACCCTTTAGTAGGTGGCGCAGAGAGACAGGCCCTGGCGCAGGGAAAAATGCTCCAGGAGCGGGGCTATGATGTCACTGTCGTCACCTTCCACCACAGGAGTGAATGGCCGGTCCGCGATGTTATCGAAGGAGTGCCAGTTCTGCGCGTCGCGGGCAGCCTTATGCGCGATCGGCTCGATCGACCGCGCAAAATCCAGCAAATAGCCTACCTGCTGGCTCAGGTAGCACTTGGCTGGGATCTCTGGCGGCATCGGCGCAAATACGATATTCTGCACGTGTATCAGTTAAGTTTACTGGCTTTACCTACAGCACTGGTCAGTCGCTTAGCCGGTAAGCCAATCCTCATCTCAGTCCGCAGCACAGGCACTGGTAAGAGCAATGGCACAGATAAAGAGACCTCACTCCTTGCCGGACCACTCGATCCTTCATTACCCTGGCTACGCATAGAAGCTAACAGCTGGGTAAATGGGGATCTTGAAGCTCTTCTACGGCTAGGGAAGCCTGTGGCAAACTTTGTACGCTCGCTGCTCACTAGTGAGCGAGCAAGAATCATAATTCTTAGTACGCGTATGCGCAGCTATCTGGCCGAGAATGGCTTTCTCCTGCCAAATGTGCAGCTCATTCCCAATGGCGTAGATATTGTGCACTATCAGCCTCCACAGGATGATGAGGCCAGCTTTCAGGAAAAAGCGCATACCGTGGTTTGCCTGTCCCGCCTGCGCTATGAAAAAGGGATAGATGTTCTTCTGCAGGCCTGGAAGTTAGTAAAGGAGCAGGTTCCTGACGCGAAATTAATCGTGATCGGCTCAGGCAAGCTTCTTGATCAGCTTACTAATATGGCCGAGGCCCTTGGCATTACTGATAGTGTCGAATTTGCAGGCAGGCAGTACGACATTCCCGAACAGTTGCATAGAGGCACGATAGCCGTGCTCCCTTCGCGCTGGGAAGGCATGCCTAACGCCGTATTGGAGGCAATGGCTTGCGGCTTACCATGCGTCGCTACGCGTGTAAGCGGGAGCGAAGACATTATTCAGCAGGGCAAAAACGGCCTGCTTGTCGATTCGGAAGATTATCAAGCAATGGCTCAGGCCCTGATAACCTTACTCAAGGATGCGGACCTGACGCGCAAATATGGCAAAGCCGCGCGGGCCCACATAGAAGAGCATTATTCGCTTGAGCATATCACCGACTCTTATATCGAACTCTATGGCAATCTAACAGGTCAAAAGGAACAACAAGCCAGGAATATTCCTCCTTCGGAAATATATCAAATACCATCGTAGTTTTTCTCAGCATGCCGATATCTAGGAAAGGATTGGCAGGAATGTGTGGTATAGCGGGATTTATTGATCAGCAATATAGTCAAGACCATGCCGAGCAGCTCATTGATGCTATGTGCAAGGTTATTCGCCACCGTGGCCCCGACGATCAAGGAACATGGGTAGATAACGGGGTCGCTCTGGGCATGCGCCGCCTCTCAATTATTGACGTGGCCGGCGGTCAACAGCCTATTTATAACGAAGATCATAGCGTACTTGTTGTATTCAATGGAGAGATCTATAATTATCAGGAACTGAAAAAAAGTCTACAGGAGCTCGGGCATAGTTTCTCTACCAATAGCGACACAGAAGTAATTGTACATGCTTACGAAGAATACGGCGACGATTGCCCCAGATACTTGCGCGGCATGTTTGTCTTTGCGCTCTGGGATAAGAAACGGCAGCGCCTGTTAGCTGCACGAGATCGCTTTGGCAAAAAGCCGTTTAACTATTACTGGGACGGCGAGCGCTTCATTTTTGGTTCTGAAATCAAGTCTATCCTTGAGGCAAATATCCCCCGCCAGATCAACCATATCGCGCTCGATGAATATCTGGTCTATAGTTATGTTCCTGCGCCACATACGCTCTTCAAAGATGTTATGAAGCTGCCTCCTGCCCACATTCTGATCTATGAAAAGGGCAAGATTACTACCCGTCGCTACTGGGACCTTACCTTTGATCCGACCTGCTATGACGATGAGGCCACGGCCATCGAGCGCACCTATGAGTTGCTAAGAGATGCGGTACAGGTTCGCTTGATGAGTGAGGTTCCGCTGGGGGCCTTCCTCAGTGGGGGAGTCGATTCGAGCATTGTCGTCGGGCTGATGAGCCAGATGATCTCGCAGCCGGTAAAAACCTTCTCGATTGGCTTTGAGGAGGACGACTTTAGCGAATTACCACACGCGCGCAGGGTTGCCGATTACTTTGGAACCGATCACCACGAGTTCTTTGTCAAACCTGACCTTATTTCGGTACTCCCACAGTTAGCCTGGGCCTACGATGAGCCCTTTGGCGATTCATCGATGCTGCCCACCTACTATGTCTCAAAGCTTGCTCGTGAGCACGTTACAGTAGTGCTTACGGGAGATGGGGGCGACGAAATCTTCGGCGGCTATGATCACTATGAGCGCGAGTATAAGATCAGCCGCATTCCACCAGCCATACGGCAGATGCTCGCTTATGCCAGCTTGCTCATTCCCAATGGTATGCGCGGCAAGAAGCGTTTCGGCAGCATGAATCTGGACCTGGCGACGCGCTGCACGCGTATTCTCTCGCGCTTCCCCGAGAACACACGTCCAGCTATGTATACAGCTGACCATTTCGCCTACGTAGCCAAACATGAACCTTTCGATCAGCATATTAAGCTCTTCCGCGAGGTCCCACATCTAGATATCTTGAGCCAGATGCAGTACGTCGATGTCCACTCGTACCTCTGCGACGATATCCTGGTCAAGGTGGACAAGGCAACCATGCTTAATTCGCTGGAAGCACGCAGTCCCTTGCTTGACCACCGGCTGGCCGAGTACGTGGCATCGCTGCAGCCATCGTTGCGTATCCACGATGGCTCGCTTAAATATCTGCTTAAGCGGGTGGCAAAGGGTTTGCTCCCCAACGATATTCTTACTCGCCCCAAGCAGGGCTTTGGTGTACCTATCAAGCACTGGTTCCGCAATCAGCTCACCGATTATGCGCGTGAGATGCTCGACAATCCGCGGGCCCATCAACGCGGCATCTTTAATCCTGATTTTATTCGCGGCTTGCTGGCCGAGCACGCTAATACAAAACTTGTAAATCATAGCTCTGCCATCTGGTCTCTGCTCTGTCTGGAGCTATGGCTTCAGGTATATATGGATGAGCCTCCGCTGTCAAAAGAGATCTATTCGCCAGTGCAGATTACTAGTAGTCATTAGGAGAGCAGCATGTGTGGGATTTGCGGCATTTATAACGCGCAGAGTGGAGAGCCCGCTTCACCGCAACTAATTGAACAAATGACTGGTCTCATCGCACATCGCGGACCCGACGATCAGGGGGTTTATACCGATGGTCCCCTGGGCCTTGGCTTTGCCAGGCTCAGCATCATCGATCTGAGTGGCGGCCATCAACCCATGTGCAATGAGACTGGCGATATATGGATTGTCTTCAATGGGGAGATCTGGAACTATAAGGCGCTACGCAAGGAGCTCATTGAGAAAGGCCACCAGTTCCGAACCCATTGTGATACTGAGACGATTATTCACGCCTACGAAGAATACGGCCTTGATTGTGTGGCCCGCCTGCATGGCATGTTCGGTTTTGCCATTTGGGATGCGCCACGCAAGCGCCTCTTACTGGCTCGCGATAAAGCAGGCAAAAAGCCGCTCTATTATACGCGCGTCAACGGCAATTTCGCCTTTGCTTCAGAAATCAAAGGGCTGCTGGCTTATCCGGGCATAAAGCGTGAAGCCGATATCCAGGCCATGGCTGATTTTCTCAGCATACGCTATGTTCCCGGTCCAGCCACCCTTTTCGCCGGCATCTACAAGCTTCTCCCCGGGCACTGGCTGCTCTTCGAGAATGGGAACGTCCACGAGGAGTGCTATTGGGATTATACCTTTGGTCCAACCGAGCACCGTCCGCTTGAAGAATATATCCAGGGCATCCAGCAGCACGTCAAGCGTTCTGTTGAAGAGAGGATGATGGCCGATGTGCCGGTTGGCGCCATGCTAAGCGGCGGGGTCGATTCGAGTATTATCGCCGGTATTATGAGCAAGCTCACCAGCCATAAGGTGAAGACCTTCTCGGTCGGCTTTGATCATCCCGAATATAGCGAGCTTCCCTATGCCAGGATGGTTGCTGAGCACTTCGGGACCGATCATTACGAATTGCTCGTCCAATCCTCGGACATGGTAAAATACTGGCCGCTTCTTACCTGGCACCGCGACGAGCCGGTGAGCGAGCCATCGGACCTGGGCGTTTACCTGGTCTCCAAGCTAGCACGCGAGCATGTCAAGGTGGTGCTTTCGGGCGAAGGCGGCGATGAGCTTTTCGCCGGCTACCCTAAGTATGTTGTGGACTGGATAGCTAACTACTATCATATCCTGCCAGCTTCTATCCGCGACGGTATGCTCATGCCCATGATCGAGCACCTGCCCTACAGCATGCGCAAGCTAAAAATGGCAGCGCGCAATATGTCCCAGCCGGCGCCTCAGCGCTGGATGAGCTGGTTCGGCATCTTCAACGGACCGCTGAAGGATGAGCTGCTGACCGATACTGTCAAGGCCAGAATCGATCTTGATTCCAGTCGCGCATTCCAGCGCTGGCTAGAGAATAATCCGCAGCGCGACGATCTTTCGGCCATGCTCTATCTGGACACCAAGATCTGGCTGCCCGATAACTTGCTGATGAAGGGCGACAAAATGACCATGGCCGCCTCCCTAGAGGCTCGCATACCTTTGCTCGACTATAAACTGATTGAATACGCGGCCTCCATTCCATCGAGCCTGAAGATCAGATCCTTTAAGGCCAAGTATATGCTTAAGCGCGCCTTCGCCGATTTCTTGCCCGAGCCTATTCTTACACGCAAGAAGATGGGCTTCAACGTTCCCACAGGCATATGGTTCCGTGAGGGGCAGCGCCGCATCATCACGCAGCTCTTGCTATCCGAGCGTACTCGCAGCCGTGGCTACTTCAATGATGCTTACATAGCACGCATGGTCCACGACCATTTAGAGGGCAGAACAAATTATCAGGCCCAATTGTTTACGCTGGCCAGCCTGGAATTATGGTTCCGTGTCTTTATCGATAACCCACAGCCGGTGATCCCTCAGCAGTCGGTAGAGGAGTTGCTAGCTGATGAAAAACCTGTTGTTTCTAGCTTGTAGTAAAAAAAACCTGCTCTTGTAATAAATTTCCTTAACGCACGCACACTTTGCATGCATGGGGTCAGGGCGCCGTCGTCAGGCGGGCGGGGATTGTTGCTTAGATCCTCTCTTGCGCCCGCCGCACACGGTAGTCAAAGTTCTCATATGAACTTACTTAAAAGGGAGATAGCGGTGTCTAGCACTAATTTAGAGGAATTAGCTAAACAGAAAAAATATCGTATTCTCATGGTAACGGGCATCTATCCAACCAAAGAGCGACCACATTCCGGTACATTTGTTAAAGCTCTCGTTGATGCATTGGAATTTGAGGGGCACACGGTAGAAATCGTCCATCCTAAGCCTGGCCCAGTGCCGATACGTTATGCCTCCGCGACGCTGCAGGTCTTCTTAAAGACCCTGACTGGACGTTTTGATATCATTCACGGACACTATGGCCTGTGGTGCCTGGTTGGCCGCTTACAGTGGACTACTGCCGTTGTCGCGGCTTTCCTTGGCGATGATCTGCTGGGAACTGTTACCGCCGAGGGCGGCCATAGCAAGAAAAGTCTGCTTGTCAAGCGCGTTAGCCAGTGGCTATGCCACCACGTTGAGGCCGTGACCGTCAAAACAGAGCAGATGAAAAGGGCCTCACTGATAGATGATGCTATCGTTATTCCCGATGGGATAAACTTTGAGCTCTTCCAGCCTATCCCGCGCGAAGAAGCCCGCGCCGCCCTGGGCTGGGATCAAGATCGCTACTATGTTGTCTTTGCGAATAATCCAGCCATTCCTGTCAAGAATTTCGCCCTGGCCCAGGCGGCCATTGAGCGCCTGAAAGCGCGGGGCATGACGGCTGAGCTGGTAGTGGCTAATGGACTGCCCCAGTCTACTGTCGTGCAATATATGAATGCCAGCAATGCCCTTATCCTTCCATCTGTAGCCGAGGGCTCTCCCAATGTGGTGCGAGAAGCCATGGCCTGTAACGTACCAGTTGTAACCACAGATGTCGGCGATGTGGCACAGGTCCTGGCGCATACCGAAGGCTGTAGCACCTGCCCACATGACGCTGAGGCGCTGGCTGCCGGCTTAGAAAAGGCTCTGCTCCATACCGAGCGCACGACGGGGCGCCAGGACACGGCCCACCTTGACGGCAAAGTTCTTGTCAAGCAGGTGATAGCCATGTATGAGATGGCTATAGAGAAGAAGCATCACAGAGCAAAAGGGCAGTCAGTTAGCAAGGGGGTCCGATATGGCAGCAGCTCATAGCATCCTTATGCTCGTAGAAAATCTCTCTGTACCAGCCGATCCGCGCGTCTGGCGCGAGGCGCAATTCTTGAGGCAGTGCGGCTACCAGGTAAGCATCATCTGCCCTAAAGGTGAGAGACGGGATCGCGAATCTTACATCTGTATCGATGGCATCCATATCTATCGATACAGGCTGCCAGTCACCATTCGTAAGGCTAGCGACTATATCAAAGAGTATGGCTTAGCGATGCTCAACAGCTTCGGCCTGAGCCTCAAAGTCTGGCGCCGTCAGGGCTTTGATATCATCCATGCCGCCAACCCGCCGGATACCTTTTTTCTCATTGGCCTGTTTTATCGGCTCTTCGGGAAGAAATTCATCTTTGATCAGCACGACCTCGCTCCGGCGATGTTTCATATAAAGTTCAAGAATCGTATGCGAGCACTATACAAGCTGCATCAATTTCTTGAACGCTGCTCTTATCGCACAGCAAACGTGGTTATCACCACCAACGAATCGCAGAAACGCAACGCAATTGAGCAAGGGAAATGTCGCCAGGAAAAAGTTTTCGTGGTCCGTAACGGTCCGGATATTGCCCGCTATACGCTGCGACCTGGCGAGCCCGAGTTGAAACAAGGGAAACGCTATCTCCTGATCTATATAGGCGTTATGGGCTCACAGGATGGCGTTGAGTATGCCTTACATGCTCTTGCCGACCTTGTGCACAGACGCGGGCGCCATGACGTCGCCCTGACCTTATTAGGCGATGGTGATCAGCTTCCAATCCTGAAAACGTTGGCCCACGAGCTCAAGCTCGACGAATATATTCACTTCGCCGGCTGGGTCTCTGTGCCCGAGATGCTGCGCTATCTGGCGGCCGCCGATATTGGTCTCTCGCCCGATCCAAGCAACGAGCTCAACGATCGCAGCACAATGCTCAAAACTATGGAATATATGGCCATGGGCAAGCCGGTCGTGGCCTTCGATCTGCCCGAAACGCACTTCTCAGCACAGGAAGCAGCGCTCTATGCTACCCCCAATGAGGTAGAGGAGTTCGCGAACCATATCGAAACGCTCCTCAACGATGAGGACTTACGTCACAGGCTGGGAGTATATGGGCGCAAGCGGATCGAGGATTTGCTGAGTTGGGACTGCACCAAGCAGAATCTGCGTCGCGCCTATGAAGCGCTAACGCCAGCTTATAGCGAATCTGGCTCAGCCAACTCGGACCTTTCTGATCCCGTTTCTGCCTCGGCCGGCCATTAAGAGAAAGCCGTCATCCTTGCTGGCTCGCTAAGTAAAGCAAGGCCACATGCCGATATTTCTCAGCATAATAACGATCCAATCATCAGTAAAGAAAGGGGTAATGCGCAATCTCTCTCGCTTGAGAGCATTGCGTACAGCATATATGGCAAAAGCAAAATATCTCGTCACTGGAGGTGCGGGCTTTATTGGCTCTCATATCGCCGAAACGCTCCTGAAACAAGGTGAAGCGGTACGCATTCTTGACAATATTGCCACCGGCCGCCAGGCTAATCTTGAAGCTTTAAGAGAGTATGCCGAACGGGTGGAATTTATCGATGGCGATATTCGCGACGCCAAACTCGTACGCACAGCAGTAGAA
Source organism: Ktedonosporobacter rubrisoli (assembly GCF_004208415.1). Taxonomy (GTDB): domain Bacteria; phylum Chloroflexota; class Ktedonobacteria; order Ktedonobacterales; family Ktedonobacteraceae; genus Ktedonosporobacter; species Ktedonosporobacter rubrisoli. The sequence continues at coordinate 4,875,077 of NZ_CP035758.1, forward strand.
GGCACAGAAGTTGTATTCCACCAGGCAGCTCTAGCCTCGGTCCCGCGCTCTATCGCCGATCCTGTTGCTTCGCTAGAGACCAACATCAACGGCACCCAAAACGTGCTGCTGGCTGCCCGCGATGCCGGTGTACGGCGAGTCGTCTATGCCAGCTCCTCGTCAGTCTATGGCAATACGCCAACCTTGCCCAAACATGAAGAGATGCCAACCGCACCGATGTCGCCCTACGCTGTACAAAAGCTTACTGGAGAATTATTATGCGGGGTATTCACCCGTATCTACGGACTTGAAACCGTCGCCCTACGCTACTTCAATGTCTTTGGACCCCGACAAGATCCCGCCTCAGAATACGCGGCAGTGATTCCACGCTTTATCACTGCGCTGCTAGAAAAGCGCCGCCCGATAGTCTTTGGGGACGGAGAACAGACCCGCGACTTTACCTATGTAGAGAATGTGGTCCAGGCCAATTTACTGGCCGCCACGGCTCCGGCAGCGTCAGGGGCCGCTATGAATGTTGGTTGCGGAGATCAGATCTCGCTGAATAGTGTCTTGCAGATTGCCGGGGATTTGCTGGGCGTACGGGTTGATGCCGAATATCGCGAGCCACGAGCGGGAGATGTGCGGGATAGCCTGGCCGATATCAGCAAAGCGCAGCGCTTGTTAGGATATAAGCCAACTGTCGACTTCCGCGAAGGATTGGCGCGCACTATTCGCGCCCTGGAGGCAGGTAGATAGAAAGTCTCAGCGTTTCAAGCCGGGGATGAGCAGCTAACAGCTCATCCCCAATATTTATTATTGTACTGTGACCGTTGCACTCACGCGCTCCTGCCGCTCCAATGCTTCTTGCACCGCAGCCAGAACCTGCACAACTGCCAGACCAACCTCGCCGCTAGCGCGCGGGGGCCGACCAGTACGAATCGCTGTAGCGAAATCCTCGCACTCCAAGCGCAAGGGCTCCATCCAATCGATATGTGGGATAGTGATAGCGCCTAGGCGATACGAAACCACAGGGTCCGCATGCACATCTGCGCCCTTGTTATAAATCTTCACCATCTCAGCCGGATTGGTATCATCGTAGACAACCATCCGCGCATCGCCAATGATCGTCACCCGACGCACTTTACAAGGGTGCAGCCAGCTTACATGTACGTGCGCAGTCATGCCATCGGCAAACTCAAGATCCAGGTGAGCGATATCATGAATGCGCGACTGAAGATGAGCGTGAGCCTGCACCTTTACCTGTTCCGGCTTCTTGCCAAACAGATAGAGGAGTATCGAAACATCATGGGGAGCAAGGTCCCAAATGACATTAATATCGTTGCGAAATAGGCCCAGATTCAAGCGCTCCGTCTCAACAGAGAAAATCTTGCCAAGATCGCCACTCTGCACCAGCTTACGCAGCTCATTGACGGCAGGGCTATATTCAAAGGTATGCCCCACCATTAAGACGAGCTTCTTCTCCCTGGCCAACTCAATCAGCTCTTCAGCTTCAGCGACAGAGGTGGTAAGAGGTTTTTCTACCAGGACATGCTTGCCGTGCAATAGCGCCTGCTTAGCGAGTTGATAATGAACTCGAACAGGGGCCGCAATCACCACAGCATCCACATCTGAGCGAAAGATATCCTCAGGCAGAGTAGTCGTATGTATCCACGGCTGATGTAAGGATATTGAAGCAAGACGATTTTTATCTGTATCAGCTACCATCGCCACAGAGACACGAGGCAAACCTTCAAGATTACGTGCAATCTTGGGTCCCCAATATCCCCAGCCGATGATTCCAAAGCGTAGATCGGCCATACCAGGTACATTCCTTTTACATTTTCAATAAAACGCATTCAACAACTTATGCCATCAAGGAACACAACATCACAGGCAAACACCACTACATTTTCTTTACACCGGCTAGCACATTTTTCTTCACAGCGGCCACAACCAATTGGAGCTGTTCCTCAGTTAATTCAGGGTACATAGGCAACGAAACTATATGTTCAGCCGCGCGCTCCGTAACTGGCAGCATGCCCTTTTCATAGCCATAAATCGAGCAGGCGGGCTGCAGATGGATAGGAATAGGATAATGCACATTTGTCTCTATTCCTTCTTTGGCCAGAGCCTCGCGAAACTGATCTCGTGCTGGCACCTGTATCACATAATAACAATAAACATGTGTCCCCCAGGGTCGCGTCACAGGAACCGCCTCTACCACATCTTGTAACAGTTCAGCATAGCGCTGCGCATGGGCCTGACGCGCGGCATTCCACTGATCGAGGTAAGGCATCTTGATGAGCAGCACAGCGGCTTGCATTTCGTCAAGGCGTGCATTCACCCCCATCAATTCATGCTTATAGCGAATACGCGAACCATGGTCACGTATCATACGCATCCTCTCGGCCAGAGAGCTATCGTTGGTTGTGCAGATGCCAGCCTCACCAAAGGCGCCTAAATTTTTGCTGAAATAGAGGCTGAAGCAGGCAATATCCCCAAAGCTCCCAACCCGTTGGCCTTGATATGTCGCACCATGAGCCTGGGAAGCATCCTCAATCACCTTCAAGCCATGCGCACGAGCAAAATCAAGCACTGGCTGCATCTCCACGGCATGCCCAAAGAGATGCACAGGCAAAACAGCGCGCGTACGCGGCGTCAGCACCTGCTCTAATTGTTGCCAATCCATCAGGTATGTTTCGGGATCGATATCAACAAAAACCGGCCTGGCCCCCACAGCAGCAATCGCTTCTATAGTAGCGATGAAGGTATTGGACACAGTAATCACTTCATCCCCAGGGCCTATCTCGCACGCACGTAAAGCCAGGATAAGAGCATCTGTCCCTGACGACACTCCTACCCCATACTGGCATTCACAATACGCGGCAAAGTCACGCTCAAAGGCCTGTACACGCGGCCCCAAGAACAGGCGCATGCTATCAAGCACTTCCTCAAAAGCCGCCATAATCTCCGGCTTGAGCTTGAGGTACTGTGCGCGCAAATCGACCAGAGGCACTTGCATAGATGGCACCACTCCTTAATCTTCTAAAACCATTAGATACAAACTGTTCCCAACACTCACATAGTAACACCCGCAAGTGCTAGTAAAATGAATGGGCCGGTGTAGGATAGGTGAAACTGCGTCTAAGAGGTAGAGAAATTTCCTCCATGCCCTGAAAAAGTTCTACTATGAAAAGGGGATAGCTTAAAGGACAGGCATTATACTACCAGCAAGAAAACTCACATTTTTAACACCTTTCCCCCTACTCTTTACCATATCTCTATAAGAATCCTCACCGATTATACACCGGGATAGACTACACTGAATTTGGAAGCTGTCTGAAGAGATGCCCCAGACAAAAGGCACTCTCTCTAACCTGCAATTGGGGAGGGATAATATGGTCGTTCAGTCAGAACCTATTCAAACAATAAGTATCGACCCAAAATATCTACAAGCCAAACGCAAACTTGATATCATCTTTACGCTACTTGTCTCGCCCCTCGTTCTTCTTATAGGAGGCCTGGTAGCAATATTGATCAAGCTTGATTCAAAGGGCCCTGTCTTCTTTCGCCAGAAGCGTATAGGCCTCAACGGAGTCGAGTTTGAAATGCTCAAGTTTCGTTCTATGTATGTAAATAGTGATGATATCGAGCATCGTGAAAGAATCAAACAGTATATGAACGGCCAGAAACTTAACGCCAACGGAACGAGTGAGCTGGCCTATAAAAATGTCAATGATCCGCGCATTACGCGGGTAGGACGCTTTATTCGTAAAACAAGCCTTGATGAATTGCCCCAATTCTGGAATGTTCTGCAAGGCCAAATGTCTCTGGTCGGGCCACGCCCCCCTCTCCCCTTTGAGGTGGAGGAGTATACTCCGCACGACTGGCTGCGCCTCTCAGGTAAGCCAGGCTTAACCGGAACATGGCAGGTCTACGGTAGATCGCGCGTCACCTTTCAAAACATGGTTGAGATGGATATAGAATATCTACATGAGCAATCAATTTGGAAGGACTTGAAGTTCATTTTGCTGACGGTACCTGTGATGATTTCAGGCAAAGGGGGAGCCTGAGAAAGAATGCAAGGCGCTTAGCTTCTCTTAGCTTGGGTCGCTATAGACAGCAGTATCGAACGTGCCTGGACCAGGCGAGCCGGGGAAACTTGCCTCATCTCGTTGTGCCAGTCACGTTCTGCTCTCTCGATACGCCGCAGTAGCAAACGTATTCGAACAGGATCAACCAAGACCGGGAAGATCTCATATCCCGTCAACTTACTTAGCTGCTCAATGATACCAGTGACTTTCTGGTCTGCAATAGCCAGCGTAAGTCCTCCACGATCTTTGCCAATGACGATGCACTGATAGCGCTTCATGACTTTTAGCGGCAAAATACGCCAATATTGCGCCGATACACGCCTCAAGGTAAACAACCTGGGTATCTCGATACCTTGTACATCGTGTACCATACTCCACTGCATCCTTTCCATATCGCGCCAGAATCCCCCCATCATTTCTCGCTTGTCAAAACGTTTACGCATTAAAGTCCGCTCAAGCGCCACTCTGCTTATCCTTCCTTGCCCGTTTCGGCCCTCGCGCCTCTAGCCTGGTTTTTTGCCAGGTAGAAAACATAAATATTTTAGAGATCATCCTCCTCGTATACAGGCTGAGATTCAGGGAATTCTACAAATGCTCAGGTATCGAGGCCGGCCCTTACACATCACAATTAGAAGCTTCTATCAGACTAATTCGCCAACTTTTAATCTCAGCTAGAGGAGTACTACGCAAATCTATCCAGGTATATCTATCCTTCTAGTATGGAGAATAGCCCACCCATGTGTAGATATGATGATCATATACACAGAAATATGGTAGTAGAGAGGTGCAACAAGTAGAGATCTTTTCACTGCAACAATACACAAAAAAAGAAGAGCGCTACAAAATGCTCTTCTCTTCAGTTAAACTGTCTTGAAATACGTGCTCTTATAGAGAAACTATACGCAATGGGCGTTCCGGGCCATCATCCCCCTGCCCATCTTCTTCATTGCGACGCACCAGAGTATACCCCACCCCTGGCACGGTCAAAATATAACGCGGATTACCAGGATCAGGCTCGATTTTCTGACGCAAATGACGTATATGGGCTTTTATCAAGCCAGCATCTCCATCCCCATCATAGCCCCAGACATGAGTAACAATTTGGTTTGCAGTACATACATCATTCGCACTGATAGCAAGTAAATGCAATAATTTGCTTTCCGTAGGGGTCAAGCGCGCTGTTTTTCCATGAATAGTAACTTCATTATGCAGTGAATCAACACAAATGGGACCGACTGTCACAATAGAGGAAGGACGGCGCTCCAATGTGGAACGGGCGCGCCGACTGACAGCCCGAATACGCGCTAACAGCTGCGAAGGATAAAAAGGTTTGCGTAAATAGTCGTCAGCTCCTGACTCCAGGCAGCGGACTTCATCCTGTACATCTTTACCATCAGTAACTACCAATACCAGTGCATCATGTTTGGTACGCAGCTCACGGCACATTGCCAGTAAATCCACATCCTTTAGCGCTGTATCCATAATAACCAGGTCAGGTCTTTGCTCTATCCATTCAATCTTGGCCCGCTCTGCATTATACGCTCGATATACCTCATAACCTAATGTTTTCAGCCAACTGGTGAGCATCTCGACCAAATCACGGTCACTATCAATGACCAGTAACTTCATCGTGTCTCCTCTCTACCTATGCTGCTCTATGGCATTATGCGGCACACACACTACAAACGTCATCAGTTTTCATTACACTTAACATGTAATAGCAACAATTAGTTCAATGACCGATGTCTCTTATTATATCCTGTAAATTGGCAGTGAAAGACCTTTAACGCTGCCCTCAATCATGCCAGGAAAGAAAAGGAGTATCAATTACTATACTTTGCTGACAACTGCCAGAGGGTCCTGATAGTTATTCAGCCTGGCACTTTCCTGCTCGCCATGAAAAGATTTGCAAGTTAATTTCATTGGCGCACAGACCTCGACCTAACCCATTCCAGCACTGAGATCTGTCGTTTACAAGATTAAATAGCTATATACATATATATGTATTTTATTCTTAAGTTACAAACAGTACCATTTTCACCAAGTTATGTGCATACTCGCCGATGTAGAAGATAAAAACTTATCCGTAGTCGTAAGTAAAAGCGAGCACAGGCCCCATAGAAGTATCGGGCCCACGCACTGGCGGGAGCAACCTGATTACTATATGCTTGTGAGAGTGTTTGCATCTCATTCCCCTCTAAAGCATGTAACCCAGAAAGACGAGGATAGATTATGTAGTATCTTTCTCTGTAAGCTTGCCGTAGGATTAGACAAGGCTCCACAGTACTGTTCCTAGTATCTAGGAGATACTATAACGTATAGACATATAAATTGCAACTTGGCCAGGAGGTAATACCTCACAATTCCTATAGCACAAGCCTCCCTCTCAATGGCTCTAACAGGCATATTCATCAGGATGTAAGGAGCAAGCCAACGCCAATACCCAGCAATCCCCCGACCAGAACCTGTATAGGCGTATGTCCTATCAGCTCGCGTAGGCGTTTTTCCGCTATAGGGTGGCCCTGAAAAGCTTCGTCAATCATCTGATTAAGAATGCGAGCTTGAATGCTTACCGCGCGGCGCACGCCAGCCGCATCGTACATTACAATACAGGCCAGGACGACGGTAATGGCAAACTCGACCGAGCTTATGCCCACCATACGGCCCGTCGCCGTTGCCAGTCCTGTGACCAGGGCGGAATGTGAACTAGGCATTCCGCCCGATGAGGCAAGGCGGCTTAACACAAGCTTATGCTCCCGAAACAGCTCTAGCAAGGTCTTGCTGACTTGTGCTATGGCCCAGGCCACAAACGAGGCTATCAGGACACGGTTCTCAAACAATGGATTATTGAACATGTATTGTAAAGTATCTCCCCTCTCCCATCCTACAAGTCCAGGGGTTGCAACGATAATGTACCATCGCGATCAATACCAAGTTGTTGCACTGTCAGTTCCGCCTTCTGGAGAAGTTCATTACAATACTGGGCCAGGCTCACGCCTTTTTGGTAATGTTGTAATGCCTGATCAAGAGAAATATGCCCATCCTGTAAAGCCGCCACAGCCTCTTCGAGTTGTGCAAAGGCATCCTCAAATGATAGCTCTTCCATACTTCATCTCATCTCTGAATACATTATTGCTTTATCAGACCTCGTGTGACAAATGTGCCGCCCGCGGCGGAGGGAAGGAGGGAATGGGGCGCAATTCGCTAGCTCGCGGCGCCCCCTTGACCATCCTGCTGGTTTCACGCATCACCGAAACCTTGACAGATCATTATTGACGAACTTCAACGGGGATTAGACCATCCTGTACCTGAATGGTCAGTTTTTCGCCAGTATGCACCTGTTGCACGCCGGTTATCAGCGCTTGATCCGTGTCGCGCCTCACAACTGCATAGCCGCGCGCGATTGTAAGCAAAGGACTCAATGAATGTAGCTGACGTACCGTCCCTCGCAGACGCTCCCCATCTAGAGAGAGAAGATGCTGCATGCGCACTTGTAGGCGCTCTGTGGCCTCATCAAGCTGCTGCCTGCGACGATCGACAAGATTCATCGGGCTTGAGCGGGCCAGATCGCGCAGAGTACTCTTGAGCTGCTCTTGCCGCTCAAAGAGATGCTCTTCCATCAACGACTGCAATAAGTCTTGCTTTTCCTGTATCTCGCTCTGCCACTCCTCTATACTGGGTACGGCCGCGCTGGCGGCGGCTGTCGGCGTTGAGGCGCGATAATCCGCCACAAAATCAGCTATCGTAAAATCAGTTTCGTGACCAATCCCACTTATGACAGGAATACGAGAGCGAGCGATGGCGCGCGCCACCACCTCTTCATTAAACGCCCATAACTCCTCGATTGAGCCGCCACCGCGCCCGACAATCAACACGTCAGCCTCAGCATGCTCATTAAGCAAATCAATTGCGGCGGCAATCGCTGCCGGCGCCTCGGCTCCCTGCACCAGAGTGGGGGCCAGAATGACGCGCACCAACGGATAGCGCATGCGCAGAACACGCAGCATATCACGTAAGGCCGCAGCCTGTGGGGAGGTGACAATACCTATAACTGCCGGCTGTGAAGGTAACTCGCGCTTGCGCTCTCCATCAAACAGCCCTTCCGCAGCCAGGCGTTCCTTCAATTGCTCAAAACGTTTAAATAATTCGCCCTCTGTGCCTATTAATCTGACGCTCTCAACATAGATCTGTAGTTTTCCATCACGTTCATAGAAGGCAACTCGCCCGTTGACGGCTGCCGCATTACCATCTTGAAGCAGTGGCGCAGATGAACGCAGGCGCGCATTTTTAAAGAAAACGCAAGGTATCTGCGCATCCCCATCTTTCAGGGTAAAATAACAGTGGCCGGAGGCATAGACCTTACAGTTGGAGACTTCTCCCCACACCCAGATATTCTGCAAGACATCATTGACCTCTAAGAGTTCCTTGAGGTAGCGAGCAAGTTCTGAAACGCTAACGCCAGATAACATCTCAAGATCGTCAGATGAATAGGAGGGATGCATACAGCTTACGCCTCCTCAACTGGCTCAATCGTCATTAGCTGCTGGCCGTACTCGACTGCCTGCCCATCTTGCACATGGATCTCCACAATGCGCCCGGCGACCAGCGCCTCGACTTCATTAATGACGTTGAGCGACTGAATCGTCCCTACCAGTTGACCGACCTTAATGGTGTCTCCTACGGCAACCAGAGGTTTGCCTTTGGGTTTGGCCCAGCTATGAAAGATGCCGACAAGAGGCGCTGTAATCGTTTGCTTTGCCTCTGCTGGCTGCGCTGCTTCTGCTCCAGCCGCAGGTGAGGCTAGAACCTGGAACTCGCTGCTCTCTGGCGCCTTGGCCTTACGCAGTATCAGCTGCGTTCCTTCAGTAATACGCCTTACCTCTATCTCGGACACGTCGCTACTATCAAGCAAGCGGATGAGATGGCGGAGTTGCTCGATGCTTACCTGCTGAGCAACTCCGTGCTTTTCGGTAGAGACAGAGGCTACGTTATTGGAATGATGCATATTGCCGTCCATAACTACGCGACTCCGTTATTTTTATAAAATTTAGCTGTAAGGTTCATATGATATGAACCTTACACGCGCTCTACATAGGCGCCAGTACTCGTATTCACGCGAATAGAATCGCCTGTAGATATGAAGAGTGGCACCTGGACTACCAGCCCGGTCTCGGTAGTGGCTGGTTTCGTTCCACCTGTAGCCGTATCTCCCTTAAAGCCTGGCTCCGTATACGTCACTTGCAAAACAATTTTTTCTGGCAGTTCTACCGAAATTGGCTCTTCATCGAGACGCACAATATCCAGTTCCAGATTATCGATAAGATAGGCTTTGGCATCACCAAGCTGCTGCTCGGTAAGCACGATATCTTCATAGGTGCTTGTATCCATAAAATGGTACTGATTGCCTTCGGGGTACTGATAGGTAACCTTAGAGCGATCCAGGTATAAGCGCTTAAACTTTTCGCCAGCGTCACAGGTCCGCTCAAAAATTGCCCCTGTGCGCAGATTGCGCAATTTCATGCGCACAATCGCACCACCGCGACCTATCTTCACATGCTGCCATTCGATTATATTGCAGGGTTGACCTTCAAATTCAATTGCAAGATTTTTTTTGAGGTCTCCGGTAGATATCATTAAGTTTCTCCTTTAACGTTGAATCACCAGCGCTGTTGGTGACTGCGTTAATACTTCAGCCCCATCTTCGCTTAACGCAACGCAATCCTCGATGCGTACGCCACCCCAGCCGGGAATATAGACGCCGGGCTCAACCGTAACGACGCTTCCAGCGGGCAAAAGCATATCTTCGGGTGCCCTCTGAGAGAGGCTGGGAGCCTCGTGTATCTGCAAACCAACGCCATGCCCGGTGCTATGTACATAATACTCAGCCAGCTCCTTTTGGGCCAGGACATCGCGCGCCAGCGCATCGGCAGCTCGACCCGATATCCCCGCGTGTAGTCCTTGCTCACAGGTTTTCATAGCCTGAAGGACCGCATTATAGATCTCTAGCATGCGGGGCTCGGCCGGCTCTCCCAGACAAATAGTGCGCGTCATATCGGCACAATATCCCTTGTAACGAGCTCCCATATCAATGGTGATAAACTCACCGCGCTGGATCTGGCGCTCGCTGGCATGGGCGTGGGGCATCGAACTATTGGGGCCGGAGGCAACGATAGTGGTGAAGGATGGACCTTCCGCTCCCAGGCTTACCATCACACGCGAAATCTCCCATTGCACCTCTTTCTCGGTCAGGCCGGGTTGTATCCAGTCACAGACATGTGCAAATGTTTGATCGGTGATCGCAATGGCTCGCTTGAGCAGATCCAATTCGTAAGGTTGCTTGACCTGGCGTAGCTCCTCGATGTTGCTTTGGACAAAAGGCTGCAGCGTATAGCTGCCATTGCCTTCCTGGTTTAGCTTCTCGTACTCGGCATAACTGAGCCAATCAGCCTCAAAACCGATCTTTTTCCAGCCATACGTCCTTGCCAACTCGGCTATCCTGGCAGCATACTCGCGGGCAGGAGGAGTATCTATTTCCCAGCCTTTGGCCTCGTGCCCGGCCACCTCGGCATACAGAGCATTAGTGAGTAGAATTTGGTGCTGCTGATCCAGCAACAATGCTCCACCCTCTTCGCTATCCTCGTTTAGCCAGCCACAAAGATAGGCGCGATTCTGCAGATGCTTAACGAGAAAGGCGTCAAGGCCCTGCTCGGCTATCCAACGACGCAGTTGAGTAACACTTTCTTGGCTCATTTATGTATTTCCCTCGCGTAACAGTTCTAACAATCCATCCAGGGCCAGTAAATAGCCGCGCCAACCGAAGCCAGCGAGCTGCCCGCGACAAATTGCGGCAATGACTGAATGATGCCTGAACTCTTCTCGTGCATAAATATTGCTCAGGTGCACTTCAATGGTAGGAAGTTTCGCCGCTGCCAGGGCATCGCGCAGCGCGATCGAATAGTGGGTCAACGCTCCTGGATTGATAATGATGCCCTGCGCCTGAGAAGCATGCTGCTGGATGTAATCTATAAGAGCTCCCTCATAGTTGGACTGAAAGAAGCTAAGACTGGCTCCTGCAGCCTGCGCCCGCGTCTGTAGCTGCGCATGAATTTGTTCCAGGGTCATGGAGCCGTAAATGGCGGGTTCGCGTGTGCCTAAAGTATTAAGGTTGGGACCGTGCATTACCAGGATAGTCGGCACCTCTACTACCTCTTTTCTGCAAAAAATGTTGTCACGACCCGCTGCACTATCTCATCAGGCATAGGCGTAACTACTACTTCGCCGATATGACGTGGCATGACCCAGCGCACGCGTTTGCCAACTACTTTTTTATCCAGCTGTATCTTGGCCAGGATATCCCGAGCCTGCACATCTCCACGATAGGCAGTTGGCAGGCCTAGCTTCGCCAGTAAGGTATTCTGCCTTATGGCCTCGGCCGCCGAGAACATACCAGCTTCCTGAGCAAGCTGTGCTGCCGCTACCATACCTAGCGAAACTGCCTCGCCATGCAACCACTCTCCATAGCCTGAGACATTTTCCAGGGCATGGCCAATGGTATGCCCGTAGTTTAAAATGGCCCGGCGTCCCTGCTCACGCTCATCCTCTTCGATAACCGTTACTTTTAAATCGATGCAGCGCGCAATAATCTGACAGAGTAAAGCAGTGGGAGAATGATTGAAATCATGCAATACGTCCACATGCTTCTCTAGCAGGGCAAACAATTCAGCATCAAGTATGATACCATACTTTACAATTTCTGCCCATCCCTCTATGCGCTGGCGCGCAGGCAAGGTAAGCAATACCGCAGGATCGGCTAGCATCAAGCGGGGGTGATAGAAAGCGCCGATCAAATTCTTGCCCTTGGGATGATTAATCCCGCATTTACCGCCAATCGCCGAATCCACCTGCGCCAGTAAGGATGTGGGTATCTGCACCAGAGGGACGCCACGCAGATATGTTGCCGCTACATAGCCAACCAGGTCACCAACGACGCCACCACCCAGCGCAATAATGGCTTCACGGCGCTCGGCATACTGCTCTATCAGCCAGTCATAGAGGGCGTTAAGCTGTTGCTGGGACTTACTGGCTTCTCCAGCGGGTATCGTATACACATGGGGTTCAAAGCCGGCGTCAGTTAACTGTGTGATCAACCCGGGAACGTAGAGATCGTGGATATTACTATCGGTGACCATAAAAATGCGCGGCGGCAGCTGCAAACGCTTAAGATACGTTGCCAGTCTTCCAATTCCACCCCATTCAACTATCGCATCGTAACTATCTGGTCCCAACTGCACCCTGCGGACCATCGGCGCACCATCAGCACTTTCATCTATCTTGTTAAGCATAGCTACTATCTCCTGAACCACCTGTTCAGCACTCTTTCCCTGGGTCCGGCATACTAGCTCAGCTTCCTCATACCAGGGCATGCGAATAGCCAACAATTGCTGCAATCTGGCAAGGGGATCGGGGCCGGATAGCAAAGGGCGTTCTTCGGGCTTGTTGCCGTGAACCTGAGCCATTCGTTGCTGCTCCTGGAGGCGCACAAGAGCAACTTCCGGCTCGACATGCAAAAAGACTCGTATGCCAGAAGCTTTCATAAGCGCCCGATTCTCTGACCTCACCACAACGCCACCGCCAGTAGCAATCACAGCTCCTTGCGCCATTTGCGTAGCTTTTAACAATACACGACTCTCGCAGGTCCTGAAGTAGTCCTCACCATAACGAGTAAAAATGGTAGGAATACGCTCTCCACACTCCTCCTCAATGAGCATGTCTATATCAAGCAAGGGTTTGCCCAGCTTTTGAGCTAATAAGCTACCTACAGTGCTCTTACCGCTGCCTGAGAGTCCTATCAAAAAAACATGTTGCATAGCCGCTATTGTACCACGATTGATAAGCTTAATAGAGTCAACAAAAATACTTTTGCCAGCTTTCTGCAGCCCCGTTTCGTGGCAGCTAGAGAGACCTCATCAATTTCTAGGACTCGCTAAAAATATGCCGAAAAGGGGCTTGACAACCAGAGGGAGTAGTGCTATCATTATCGACGTCGAGGGCGATTAGCTCAGTTGGTTAGAGCGCCACGTTGACATCGTGGAGGTCACAGATTCGAGTTCTGTATCGCCCACTATTTAAAGGGTGGTTTCATATGAAACCACCCTTCTTTTCTATCCACTTCTTATGATTTGAGGATGGGAATGTTCATGCCCTCGTCACGCGTACGGTGCATTCCGGCAACGTCCTTAATTCCACCTTCCGGATATACCAGACTGGCTTCACGTGCCGGCAACAGGCTTGCCACCTCTTTCAAGACGGCATCAAGGAATTGATCCTCTGGCACTGTCCTAATCACCTGCCCTTTACGGAAGATCACTCCCTTACCTTTACCGCCCGCCAGGCCTACATCTGCGTCGCGCGATTCGCCAGGACCATTTACCACGCAGCCCATTACAGCTACATGGATGGGAGTCTGCACCTTTGCTAATCTCTTCTCAACCTCATTGGCAACGCTAATCACGTCAATCTCGACACGACCACACGAAGGACAGGAGACAAACGTAACACCACGATTGCGCAATTCGAGGGAGCGTAATATTTCAAAGGCCACCGGTATCTCTTCTTCAGGCTCGGCACTCAGGCTTACGCGTAGAGTATCGCCAATTCCCTCAGCTAGCAAAAGCCCCAGACCAACTGAGGACTTCACGGCGCCGGTAACCAGCGTTCCAGCCTCGGTAATGCCTAGATGGATGGGATAATCAGAGCGCTGGGAGAAGCGGCGGTAGGCTTCCACGGCCGTGAGGACTGTGGAGGACTTGAGAGAGACTGCGATCTCGTGAAAATCTAATTCCTCACACCAGCTAATATATTCAAGAGCTTTGCTTACCATGCGCTCAGCAAGCTGCTCCCGCTCTTTACGACGCGCCTCGGCAGGGTCGGTCTTTTCTAAGACACCATCCTCGCGCAGGCGCACCTGGATGCGCTGCATTTTTGCCCGCTGATCAAGCGCGTCAATTGAGCCAGAGTTCACCCCAATGCGCATAGCAATGCCGCGCTCTTTGACAGCAGCTACGATCTGCTCAAGCGATTTACGGCCATTGAGCAGATTTCCCGGATTAATTCGAACTTTATCGACACCCTGGCGCACGGCTTCTAAAGCCAGCTCGGGATTATAGTGTATATCAGCGACAAGTGGGATATGGATGCGCTTCTTAATCTCGCCAAGTGCCAGCGCATCTTCCATCTCAGGCACAGCCACACGCACGATTTCGCAGCCAACCTCTTCCAGCCGATAAATCTGGGCTACCGTACTCTCGATATCGCGCGTATAGGTTGTGGTCATAGATTGTACAGCAATAGGGGCATCGCCACCTACTGCCACATCGCCAACATGAATCTGTCGCGTTTTCCTTCGCATATGCAAATTACTCCGTTTAGCTTCCCCAGTGAATAACATCACTTACAGTGATCACAATCATCAGGGTCAGCAACAATGCCATACCAATCAGATTAATAATGCCTTCGCGCTCTGGCTTTAGACGCTTGCCACCGCGCAAGAGCTCAATAAAGATGAGCAGGATACGTCCGCCATCCAGAGCAGGAAATGGTAGAATATTTACGATTGCCAGGTTCAGGCTTAGCATAGCCGTCAAACTGAGTATTGGCCACCAGCCCAGATCAGGGACGGCCTGGGCTACCTGTCCAGTAATTTTTACAATTCCCACCGGGCCTACCAATTGCGGCTGTACAGCACCAATAAGCATCTTGCCAATCTGACTAATAAAATCGCGCGTCGTCGAGAGAGTTTGTCCTATTCCTTTGAACGGCGCCTGCCACAAAGGCACGCTGACAAAGGTCACCTTCTGCTCAACTCCCATATGCCCTTGCCCCGCTGGCGGATTTACCAGCGCATTCACCTGCATGGTAAACGGCTGAGCCAGCCCTTTGCGCTGCACAACTACCTTCAGGGGCATTGTTGCCTTGTCCCGGTTCTCAGCGGCTATCTTATTGACAACATTCACAAGGTCCGTGAAAAGATGCACAGGCTTTCCATCCACGCTGATGATCGTATCGTTGGTACGTAGCCCGGCCAGCGCAGCAGGGGAGCCAGGAACAACAGTTCCCAGAACAGGAGCAGAAACATAGTTTGGTTCACCCAGGCCATAAGCAATGGTAAAGAGCACCATCGCCAGGATAACGTTCATTGTGACACCGGCGACCAGCACAATCATCCGCCTGCCCGCAGACTTCGCCGCAAAGCTACGCGGATCGTAATGCCCCTCTTCATCCAGCGCATCACCATTCTCGCCAGGCATACGCACAAAACCACCGATCGGCAAAAGATTAATCGAATAGATAGTACGGTCCGGCTCCCCAGCAGCAGCCCTGCTTATTCCACCGCTCGTTCCATTTAGCGGTGTCTGTATACTCCCCCCTCCATCACTATCGCGACCTCGACCAAACCAGAATACTTCCCAACGCCCATTCTCTTGCCGGCGAAAACTGATCAACGTAGGAGGAAAGCCTAAACCAAATTCCTCCACCCGGATTCCAGCCCACTTTGCGGTAATAAAATGGCCAAATTCGTGTACGAGCACAAGCAGCCCAAATACAGGAATAGCAGCCAGCAAGAACCAGTTATTCATTCACTTTTTACCCTTTACCTGATCTAATTCCCTTACTTATATCACCCGGGCCAAACACTTACTAGCGCTTTGTCAAACGTCACTTGACAAGTGCGCCGCCTACGACGGCGAAGGGAAAGGGGGAAGCTGGGGCACAGCCCCAGGGCAAGGGCAACCAATCCGCTAGGTCGCGGCGCATCCGCTAGGTCGCGGCGCATCCGCTAGACCGCAGCGCCCCCTTGACAATCCCGCTGGTTCACCCATCATGTCAACTTTGATAGACCACTAGCCTTGATCGCCAGGCCTGACTAGTCTCCTTGTTCTGACCGCTTCGGTACTATCCAAACGAGGCGGAACAAAGCAAGGCCAAACTGCTCGCAGCAACACCCGCCCACAAGCACCGTGGTCTGGGCCCCTGGTGAACTTCACAACCCCACTCTTGAGTGAGAACTACAGAGTCTTGCGATTACCTCTCTACATAGATATGCAAACCCGCCGAGGAGCTTGCTCGCTTCTCCCTCTATGTTAATCATAAGCGCAAAGCATCTTTCTATGCCAGCGGCGATAAACCAAGCAAAGCTTGAGCGCTCTGCGCTCCTCCTTATCAAGGCCTCAGGATTGCGCCTTACACAAACTACGGGCCGTCTCACGCGCCCAGGCACAGACCTCAATGGTCTGCTCTACATCCGGCTCTTCACAGGGCTGGTGGCGCTCTAGCACAGCCTCGATAAGCTCTGCAATCTCAAGAAACCTGATTTTGCCATCTAAGAAGAGCTCAACTGCCTCTTCATCGGCTCCTACCAGAGCGCAGGGATAAGTCCCTCCTCGTTTGCCCGCCTCCAGAGCCAGCCGGAAGCATGGGAAGCGCTCCATCTCAAGCGGCGCAAAATTAAGTTTGCCAATTTCCGACCAGCGCAATGGGCGTATAAACTCGCGCTCAAGGCCGGGCAAGCGAGCGGGATAGGCTAGTGCATTCATAATTGGCAAATGCATACTGGGCAGACTTGCCTGCATCTTAATAGAGCCGTCAACAAATTCCACCATCGAATGCACAATGCTCTCCGGCTGGATGACGACCTCAATACGCTCAAACGGCACATCAAAGAGCCAGCGGGCCTCAAGCACCTCTAGCCCCTTATTCATCAACGTAGCCGAATCGATTGTTATCTTGGGACCCATACGCCAGGTAGGATGAGCAAGAGCCTGCTCAACAGTTACGGTCCGCAGTTGTTCCAGGGAAGCTGTCCGAAAAGGTCCTCCAGAAGCCGTCAACAACAAACGCTCTATTTCCTTGTTTTCCTCGCCGCGCAAGCATTGCCAGACGGCGCTATGCTCGCTATCCAGGGGCCAGATAGGCACGTTATTCTGGCGAGCTGCTTCCATTACCAGATGCCCGGCCATCACCAGTGTCTCTTTATTAGCCAAAGCAATAGTTTTTCCGGCCGCAATGGCAGCCAGGGTTGGCCTCAAAGCCAGCAATCCGGATGTAGCAACTACCACAATATCGACATCGGCATGCGTGGCCGCAGCCAGTAGACCTTGATCGCCAAGAATTGCTGTCGGCAAGAGAGAATGTGCCTTCTCTTTCACCTCTACATTATCAGCAAAACAGGCCACCAGCGCCGGTTGAAACTCCTGCATCTGCTGAGACAGTAATTCCACATTACTCCTGGCGGCAAGCGTGGTTACCTGAAATAGATCCGGGAATTGTCGTACAACATCCAGAGTTTGCCGACCAACCGACCCCGTGCATCCAAGCAAAGCAAGACGTCTAGGAAAAGTGCTCATAATCCACCAACCTATTGTTATTTATACAGATACACCACATCTGGCTTACTAAGCACCGCAAAGCGCGCCACCAGGATATAGCCATCGTTCATCTAGCAAAAAGCCAGGAAACGTTAATCTCATTTGCCTCCTACTTCAAAAAAGAAATATATTCGGGCACAACCTGCAGAGAATATACACATTACCTGCCAGGCATCGTGCACAAAGCACCATGCTCTTAGCTTATCAGGCCTGCTAGCCAGCGCCCGCCAGGCTTTTCATCTGCCGCAAACGATTCTCGCGCAGCATAGCCGGGGAGCGCAGCTAGATACCTATAAGCTGAGCGAATATAGTTACCACAATCACAGCAAAAACCAGGCTGTCAATGCGATCCAGGATACCTCCATGGCCGGGCATAATTTGCCCACTGTCCTTGACATGCGCCTGACGCTTTATCAAGGACTCGGCCAGATCCCCTAACACAGCAGCAGCACCAATCAAGATGCCCAGAATAACTGCCAGATACCAGGGAAGCCCCAAAGGCCGAACTGTGAGCAGCAGACTAGTGATAATTGAGAGTACCATTCCCCCGCCACCCCTTCCCAGGTCTTACCGGGGCTAATGCTGGGAGCCAGCTTATGGCGTCCGAGAAGGAGACCAGTAAAAAAGGCAGCTCCGTCAAATCCCCATACTCCCAGCAAAGCAAGAAACACCCACCAGGCGCCTCGCGGTATAACAATCCAGGGACTGGCAGAGAAATGCAACTCAACCGGCTCAAAACCTCGTAGCAACAGCAAGAAGCTCATCGGCCAGCCCAGATAAAGAGGAGTTGTTAGAGTAAGCGCCCAATCAATCACAGCCCCATCCAATTGCTTGCGGAAAAAGAGGCAGATAAACGTACCAAACATCGCAGCGCCCAGCCCCACTTCAAGGATCAACAAGCGGTACTGAGGTAACATACCCGCTAAAAGGAACAGGCCGCCTAAGCCAAGGCTAATCCAGAAGAATGGCCGATAGCCTGCATGGAGCAGCATGTTATGTAATTCCAGTATGCCCAGAGCAACAACTAGAAATGCTCCCGCAAAGGCTACCCATCCTCCGAACCACACAATCGCCAGAACAATAGGTATCGCGACCGCGGCCGTCAACCAGCGCTGAACAATAGATTGGCCTTGCGTTCGTTTAGGTCCAGGTGCATCTGATTGTATCTTCTTTTCACTCGCGCCTTGCAAACAATTCACGTAAGCGTCATCGGCCTCTGTCATGAGCACGCCAGAGCGACGACACTACTCCTTTCGCATAACGATGATTACGGCCTGTCACGCGTTAAGAGCTTCGCAAGGGTAGCGTCACAGACCATTATGCCTGCACACACAAAGTAGGACGGTCGGAAAAACCGCCCTACACCATTATATTTCATAGAAGTACACCTCTGTGGACCCTACGAAGCCACAAGACGCCCGAAACGCCGTTGACGCTGGCGATAACTATTTAATGCTGCAAGTAGATCCTCATGTCCAAAATCTGGCCAGAGCGTGGACGTAGCATAATACTCACTGTAGGCAGATTGCCAGAGCAAGAAATTACTCACGCGCATCTCACCGGCCGTACGAATTACGAGATCAGGATCGGGCAGATCGCGAGTATACAAATAGGAGCTAATCAATTCTTCGTTAATCACCTCTGGATCTTTGCCGTCAGCAATGATCTGGCGAATAGCATCCACAAGCTCTGCACGACCACCATAATTAAAGCAAACATTCAGGCTAATGCGTGTATTGTTGCGAGTTAACTCTACAGAATCGAGGATAGCTTTTTGAATATCAGGAGAAAGATCCTGCAAACGACCCAGATGGCGCAGGCGCACTCCATCCCTATGCAGTTTCTCTAAATCTGAGCGGATAGTCTCCCAGAAGAGGCGCATAAGCCCATCGACTTCCGCTCGTGGCCTACCCCAGTTCTCTGTCGAAAAGGCATAGACGCTAAGCATTTCAATATTTTCGTCGGCAGCACATTCAACAACGCGCCGTAAAGCACTGACGCCAGCTTTATGGCCAGCCAGGCGTGGTAGATGCCTCTTCGTGGCCCAACGCCCATTACCATCC
Source organism: Ktedonosporobacter rubrisoli (assembly GCF_004208415.1). Taxonomy (GTDB): domain Bacteria; phylum Chloroflexota; class Ktedonobacteria; order Ktedonobacterales; family Ktedonobacteraceae; genus Ktedonosporobacter; species Ktedonosporobacter rubrisoli. Next base: position 4,894,637 of record NZ_CP035758.1, read on the forward strand.
ATGATAATAGCGATGTGACGCACCAGACTTTCTGGCTCTGTGGGCGCGATGGGGGCCGGTTGGGCAGATTCGTTACCTTTCCTTTTCGACGAAAAGAGCTTTTGCATCCTGGTCAAGGTTAGACCTCACTTTTTCTATCTACATCCTTATATCCAACAACGATTCATATCGGGTTTTACCATATTGCTTGCCTGCTGATGGATAACGGGACCAGATGAGCAGCATATCCGCTTCACCAGTCCAACAACAAGTAACATTCCCAATACTCAGGATAAATGCATACCTCGGTCCATATGCCTGGATTAGCTACCAGTGTTTTTAGCAGACCTGTTTCTTGTGATGAGTATGGTGAGCCCTGGAGCACTATCGATTACAGCTCTGACCAGAGCTACTGAAGCCAAAAATAGAAAACACTGAAATGTGAGCTTCGGCCCCAGATCCCTCCCAGGGGGTACACCTTTTTTTGCCATATGTCGCAAGCTTGAGTAGCGCCTGGATACAAGTGTAGCAAAGCACGCCAGCTTTGACGATGTTGCAGGGACTTGACAATTATGCTTTATCTCCCAAACATGATAAGGGGCAAGAGGCGTAGCAGGTTATTTATGATTGGGGCTGAGCAGAAGAGTACAGCTACCGTCAGGTGAGCCGAGCCGATGTAGTCAAAAGCACCGTCCCCGGCCCACTAGAAATCTATAAAAGGCTAAGCTAGAACGCCTTAGACCTCCCGGATTTCCTCCTCCTTGGTCTTTCCGACCTTCTCCATTTCGTCAATATAGCGGTCAGTCAGCTTCTGCAGGCGATCTCCACTACGTTTAAACTCGTCCTCGGAGATTTCCTTCTTTTTCTCGCGATCACGCAATTTATCCTGCACATCACGCCGGACATTACGAACAGCTACCTTATGTTCATCGAGCTTCTTGTGAAGCGTCTTCACAAGATCGCGCCTTCTCTCTTCATTCATCGGTGGGATATTGAGGCGAATCACCTGACCATCGTTATTAGGGTTAATACCCAGATCAGACTTCTGAATGGCCTTCTCAATATCTGACAACATTTTCTTATCCCACGGCTGAATGATTAACAAACGAGCTTCTGGAACCGAGATCGTTGCCACCTGATTAATTGGAGTAGGAGTTCCATAGTAATCGACGTTGATGCGCTCAAGCAGAGCAGAACTGGCACGCCCCGCACGAATAGCGCCGAGGTCCTGCTTAAGAGCCCCAACAGCCTTTTGCATGCGTCGTTCCGCGTCCTCAAATAAATCAGCAGTCATCAAAATACCCCTTTCCATAAGGTGCCAAAAGCGCACCCCAAAACGGGACAGACGATAGAAGGGAGTGCATATTTGCACCCAGGTACACTTTTCACCGGGCCTCCCAGCATATATGGATAAACGTTCCCCAGGCGTGCAGAGCAAAGGCCTTACTCTAATAGCCTGGAGCGCCGCTATCAGGCAAGTTCTTTATCCACCTCACTAACCAGTGTACCACACTTCGCTCCGCGCATGATGGCTTCTAATGCCCCTTCTTGCTGCATATTAAACACGATAATGGGCATTTTGTTGTCTTTACAGAGCGAGAGCGCCGTACTATCCATAACCTTAAGTCCCATATTTAAAGCCCGCATATAGCTCAACTCTTCAAATTTATGGGCATAGGGATTATGCACAGGGTCATCATCATAGATACCATCCACTTTGGTCGCTTTGAGCAAGACTTGTGCGTTTAGCTCCACAGCGCGCAGAGCGGCGGCGGTATCCGTCGTAAAAAACGGATTCCCGCTGCCCGCGGCAAGAATTACCACACGCCCCTTTTCCAGATGGCGCTCCGCCCTGCGACGAATAAATGGTTCAGCGACAGGGGGCATTTCTATGGCAGTCTGTACTCGTGTGACCATGCCGAGCTTTTCCATAGCATCCTGCAGGACCAGCGAATTCATCACAGTTGCAAGCATGCCCACATAATCGGCAGTGGCTCGGTCTATCCCAGTAGCAGCCGCATATGCGCCTCGCCACATGTTGCCGCCGCCAACGACCATCGCAATCTCTACACCTAAATTGTGAACCCGCTTGACCTCGCTGGCAATACGCCGCACTGTCTCAGCATCGATGCTATTGCCTTGAGCGCCAAGAGCCTCACCACTTAATTTCAGGAGAATACGCCTATACTTTAATTCGGCTACCATAGAAACTCCCTATACGCTCCACTACTCACCCAGTTTGAAGCGACTGAAGCGGCGCACAACAATGTTTTCTCCGGTCTCGGCGATTGCCTTGCGCACAAGATCCCCAATCACTACCGATTCATCTTTTACCCAGGGCTGCATCAAGAGAACCTGCGAACCCAGCATTTTCTTGAGCTTGCCCTCAATGACTGCCTCACGCTTATCTGCTGGCACGCGTGCCATCGAAGGATCTTCCAGGATATTCTTGCGGGCCTCTTCTATGATAGCAGCCGGCACATCTTCGTAGCTCACATATGTAGGCGCCACACCAGCGATCTGTAATGCGAGCTCGCTGGCCAGCTGGCGGAAGCTTTCACTGCGCGCTACAAAATCGGTTGAACAATTTAGCTCAAGCAGCACGCCTACGCTATGATTATGGTGGACATAGGAAAACACGCCACCCTCTTTGGTCTCGCGACCTGCCGTGATCATCTTTTCAGCTTTGCGGCTACTCTTGGCCTCAAGAAATTTGACTGCTCCGTTCCAATCCGCGGCATCGGTCAGCGCGGCCTTACAGTCAGCAAAAGTTGCTCCGGTCTCTTCGCGCAACTTTTTCACATCGGCTGCCGTAAACTCCATTACGTATTTCTCCTCAATCTTATTTTATTTATTTTTACTCAGCATCGATGGCAGCACAACTATCTCTGTCCACCTTCTCTGGTTTCTGAGTGTTCTTCTCTCTGCTGACAGCTCTCTATACTAGCTATCGTGGGATCTTCGATACAGGAAGAAGCGGGAGGCAGGAAGCGGTTAGCCCCTGACCCCCCGCCAAGGAATTCTGCAATCAGGCTCTAGAGAGCCTCTTTGGCAACTAATTCTGGCTCATCAGAAGAAGAGGGAGCCGGAGTCGGAGTCGGGGCCTCTGCCTCGTTCGCCTCAGCAACAGGAGCAGCCTTCTGCTCTTCAGGCTGCGGAGCGGCCGAGATCTCTACTGGGGTTGACTCTTCCACTTCTTCGCCCTCTACGGCCTCGGCATCCTTCTGTCGGGCTTCCAGCTCGCGGCGGCCTTCGACAGCAGCATCGGCAATCTTGGTGCAAAGGAGACGAACTGCGCGAATCGCATCATCATTGGCAGGGATGGGATAATCCATCTCATCGGGGTCGCAGTTCGTGTCAGCCAGTGCAATCACGGGGATCTCTAGACGGCGCGCCTCCAGTACAGCTGTGCGCTCTTTGCGCGTGTCTATAATAAAAATCGCATTGGGAAGGCGTCTCATATCTTTAATGCCGCCCAGAATGCGCTCTAAGCGAACCATGTCGTCTTGCAAGTGCTGCACTTCTTTTTTCGGCAAGCGCTCAAAGTCCCCACGGTCACGGCGCGCTTCTAGCTCGCGAAGATAGCGAATACGAGACTGAATCGTCTGGAAGTTGGTAAGCATACCACCCAGCCAGCGCTGATTGACATAGTACATACCACAGCGCTTGGCCTCTTCGGCAACGGCCTCCTGGGCCTGTTTCTTGGTGCCGACGAAGAGCAGAGTACCGCCGTTAGCTACCAGTTGCTCAACAAACTTATAAGCCTCGTTGAGCCGCGTCACGGTCTGTTGGAGATCAATAATATGGATACCGTTGCGATCCATAAAGATGAACTGCTGCATCTTAGGATTCCAGCGACGTGTCTGATGCCCGAAATGAACACCTGCCTCCAACAGTTGTTTCATTGAAATGATGTTCGCCAAGAACAATTCCTCCCTTAAATCCTCCGCCCTCCACCTTCTGGCATCAGGGTCCCCAAGGTGTTACTCATCTCCAAGCGTTGCATGGACCCCAGGGGGATGCCGGTAAGAGAGCGTGTGTACTTAGATATAAATGGCAGTAAATTTAAACATGCAGGGACCATCGCCTGCTGCCACAGAAGTATAGCACAGAGCGCCTGATGACGCAAGAAAAATTAGCTATTCGCCTTTCCTATGGGGAACAATTTCGAGTATACTGAAAGGGAGTAAGATAAAGTGCAGCGGGGTGGAGGAATGACATGAAGGGCAGAACGCGGCGTTACTATCGCGTACGGCTAGTGGCTTATGATGTTATCCCTTCCTCTTACTGGCACTTACCGCCCAGGCTAGCCAGTCCTAGCCCGACTCCACTAGTGTTCTTTATACGGAGCCAGCGACGGTTCCTGCACAAGGTACACCTTGTACGCTTGCAGCTATAAGCAGTTGTATCACCGTTTGTTTCTTGGATGAGGACGTATAGTATATAGTGGTACACATTTATGACTAATTAGCTCATATCATTTTCAGGGGTAGCAGACGTAGAAAGGGAAGAATACATGGTAAAGATTTTGGTCGTCGATGACCATTTATTGATGAGGCGTGCTGTACGAGAGGTCATCGAAAAAGAAGGCGATTTATCTGTAGTTGCAGAGGCCGGCAACGGTCTTGAGGCAGAAACCCGGGCCGCTGAAACACAGCCAGATGTCGTTCTTATGGACCTTGATATGCCTGATTGCAACGGTTTTGAGGCAACTGAGCGGGTTCTGGCTTGCTCTCCCGGTTCACGTGTTGTTATTTTTACAGCATCACACGAAGAGCAGCATGTATTTCAGGCCATCCAGAGGGGCGCTATCGGCTATATCACCAAGGATATCGAGCCGGAGGCACTTGTGCACGCGATACGCTGCGCCGCTCGCAACGATCTCTGCATTCCAGGCTCGCTGGCCACGCAAGTCCTGGCCCACTTACGCGCTATTTGGCAAGCTCACGGCCCCTTCTCCACAGCAGGTTCATTTGCCTCAGCAGGCAGCATCGCTTACCGCACTCCTCGCCGCTCGGGAAGACGTGCAGTCACGGCAGCCCTCTCCGCAGAGCAGCTCTGCACTTCACCTGGCCTACCAACCAACACCAAGCGCCCCCTCACTGGGAGGGAACAGGAGATTCTCGACCTGATGCGCCGCGGCCGTAAGAACCGCGAGATTGCCGGCGAACTATGCATCGCCGAATCCACTGTACATAAGCATGTACAAAATATTTTCGAGAAGCTGCACGCACGTAACCGGACTGAGGCTATCTATCTCACCAATCCAGACAATTAGTTTTGCCTATGGCATGAGAAGCTCATCCCTTCAATGGGATGGGCTTGCCAGAAAATTTGTGAGTTTGCTCCGAGCAGGCCCGACCAGGACCTTTATAGAAGGTTCTGAGCGCTGCACCAGTGGCAAATGAGGAGGAGATGCTTCCTCCCAGCGCTTCGTGACAGGTGGGTCTGCGCACCCGGTTTGCTTATGATACAATACTTTTCATGGAGATCAACAACAGCAGTATTAAGAAAGCAACTGCGTGAGAGGGAAACGATCACAGAGCAAGATCCTATCTACTTCCAACAGCAGGGCCGAGGACAAGATGTCGTTTCTAGCACACACTGATATCTTCAGTCACCTCGGCTCGGAAGAGATTCACGAACTGGATCGTATCACGACAGTGATTACCTGTTCGCCGGGGCGCATCTTCTTTCGCCCTGGTGAGACAGGCACGCTCTTCTTTCTCCTCAAAAGTGGCCATGTTCAGCTCTATCACCTATCCCTCGATGGCCGCAAGCTCATCACGGCAACGCTGGGCAGCGGAGAGTGTTTTGGCGAGCTGCCTTTACTCAGTGGCGGCACGCATAGCAGCTTTGCCGAAGCTATTGAGGAAGCCTGCATCTATACGATGAGTAAGCAGGATTTAGAGCCCCTTCTTATCCATAAACCCTCTGTTACCTTAGCGTTGACGCAAATACTAGGGCAGCGCATTATGCAACTTGAAGAGCAGCTGATCAATACAGCATTTAAAAGTACTTCTGCTCGGCTCGCCCTGCTTCTACTACAATTGGCCCACACGCCAGAGCCAGCTTCAGGTATGCTTGTCGTAGATGGTCTAAGCCACGAAGAGCTAGCGGAACATCTTGGGGTATACCGAGAAACGGTAAGTACAGCGCTGCGTGAGCTCAGAGAAAGTGGGGCCATCGAGCTTGGACGCAAGCACATTACGATCAACAGGCCGGACCAGCTAGAGACCATGGCCTCCTTTCCAGGCAACAGCAACAAAGCATAAAGGGGGTTGTTTATCAAAGACACTGATATCATCATTGAGGCTCACGATCTCAAGAAGATCTATCGCAACGGCCAGTTGCGTGTTGACGCATTGAGCAATATCAACCTGGCGATAAAGCGTGGAGATATGATTGCTATTATGGGTCCAAGTGGCTGTGGCAAAACTACCCTGCTGAATTGTCTTTCCGGTCTCGATACGATTGATGAGGGCGACATCCTTATCCAGGGAGCCCATCTAGGTGAGCTGAGCGATCAAGAACGCACGGCATTTCGCGCCAGATATATGGGTTTTATCTTCCAGGATTTCAATCTGCTGCCAGTGCTTAGCGCCGTAGAAAATGTGGAATTGCCGCTCCTCGTCTCAAAAGTATCGGCCCGCCAAGCCCGAAAACGTGCTCTGGAAATGTTGAGCCGGGTAGGTCTGGCCGACCGGGCCAGGCATCGTCCCGCCGAGCTCTCAGGCGGCCAGCGCCAACGCGTCACCATAGCACGCGCACTTATCAATGACCCCACCATTGTCTGGGCTGACGAACCTACCGGAAATCTTGATAGCGAGACCGCGGCAGAGATAATGGATCTCCTATGCCAGTTGAATCAGGAAAATCGGCAAACCTTCGTCATTGTCACCCATGCCCTAGAAGTGGGACAGAGGGCTCACCAGATCATTACCATGCGTGATGGGCGCATTCTGGCCTAGAAAGTGCCTTTCCGGCAGGCACTTTCTCCCAAGACAAGTTCTGGCTAGACACTTGGCAACGTGCGCCGGCTTGAGCCAAGCATCTCGCGAATAACCTCTTTAAGATGAGCTGAAGATAGTCCATAGAGCTCTTTGAGAATCGTCGGTGCCCCATGCTCAACCAGTTTATCTGGCAGCCCGATGAGCCGAAGATCGACCTCATGAAGCAATCCATGCTTCTCCAGCAATTCCAGCACTGCGCTGCCAAAGCCGCCGGCAACCATATGATCCTCAATCGTCACCAGCCGCCTTGTGCCTCTTGCCAGACGCAAAATGAGCTCCTCATCAAGCGGCTTGGCCCAGCGCGCATTTACGACAGCAACCTGAATTCCTTCTTCGGCCAGTTCCCTGGCGGCAACCTCTGCTTGAGCAACAGTTGAGCCATAGGCAAGAATAGCACATTCGCTGCCCACAGCATGCTCAAGCTTCTGGGGAGATATGAGCTCGGCCTTGCCAACTTCCAGCTTCACCAGATCTTTTCCCAGAGGTACCCCGGCGCCCTTGCCGCGCGGATAGCGCAAAGCAACCGGGCCATCCATATATATTGCCGTATAGAGCATATGGCGCAATTCTTCCTCATCTTTAGGAGCCATCAGTTGCATACGTGGGATGGTGCGCAGAAAGGCAATATCGAATACGCCATGCTGAGTCGGGCCATCCTCGCCAACAATCCCGGCCCGATCCATGGCGAATACAACATGCAGATTTTGCATGCACACGTCATGAACAACCTGATCATAGGCTCGCTGCAGGAAGGTCGAATAAATAGCAGTGACCGGGCGCAATCCTCCCACTGCCAGGCCAGCCGCAAAAGTAACTGCATGCTGCTCAGCAATACCCACATCAAAATAGCGCTCAGGGAAACGCTGATGGAGCTTTTTGAGCCCCGTGCCTTCAGCCATAGCAGCAGTAATGCCTACAATTGTGGGATCTTGCTCAGCCAGGGCCACAAGAGTATTAGCAAAAACTTCGGTATAGGTAGGAGGATCGGTGGGATTTTTCTTAATGGTTCCAGTCTTGTAATCAAATGCCCCGGGCCCATGCCATTTCGTGGAATCCTTTTCTGCTACCTCCCAGCCCTTCCCCTTCGTCGTCACCATCTGAACGATCACCGGCCCCGCAATTTGCCTGACATTCTCAAAAACGTCGAGCATAAGGGGCAGATCGTGACCATCAAAAGGGCCAAAGAACTTAATTCCCAGCTCTTCAAAGATAGCGCCACTCTTGCTATGCATCACAAACTGCTTGAGACTCGTCTCGGCGCGGCCCGCAGCCTCACGCGCCATATCCCCCACAACTGGCAACTTCTCGATGGACTCCTTGGCCATCTCGCGTAACCGACGGTAGCTTGGCGTCGTTTGTAGCCTGCGCACCTCACCTAAATAGTGATGCAGCGCGCCCACATTATCAGAGATTGACTTTTCATTATCGTTCAAAACGATGATCAGATTTTTCTTGAGGCTCCCAGCATTATTCAGCGCTTCTAGGGCCATCCCACCTGTCAAAGCGCCATCCCCAATAATGGCTACAACCTTGAAGTCTTTTCCCTGCAAATCGCGAGCCGCCGCCAGGCCAAGAGCCGCCGAAATAGACGTGCTGGCATGACTGGCACCAAAGACATCATAAGGGCTTTCTTCACGGCGCAAGTAGCCAGAAAGTCCTCCGAACTGCCGAATCGTATGAAAGCGCTCGCGGCGCCCTGTCAAGAGCTTATGCACATAGGCTTGATGGCCGATATCCCAAACTAGCAGATCATCAGGCGTATGAAACACGGCGTGGAGCGCCATGGTGAGCTCAACTACGCCAAGATTAGGGGCCAGGTGTCCACCCCGCACCGAAACTTTTTCAATAATCTCGCTTCGGATCTCTTGCGCCAACTGTACCATCTGGGGAATCGTCAAAGCTCGCAATTGAGTTGGATCATCAATGCTATCCAGTATTCTACTCAAAATAACCTCCATTACTAGATCCAGTTCCTCTTCGTGTAGAGCAAGGTGCATCTAGTGGACACCAACAGGCAATATCTAGTTCAAAAGATGTATATTTGTAGTATATCGGGTCTCTGCTACCTGGTATATTATAGGTTTGCCAGGATTCCCCGGCAAATTTCAGGCCCCAGAAATTCATGCACATGGGGTCTTGACAAACGCTAAAAGGGCCTGGCAGGCCGCTCAAAGCCCCCCATATGGTACCTTGACAGCCTATTACTTTCTTTTTATTATGACGACAATGGTATGATAGAGAATTCAGGTGCATACCTTTTGGATCTGTAGAATGTCGCAGACTGATAGATGCAAGCACGTTTTATCTGTAAAGGAATAGACTTATAAAAGGGTGTTGCCTGTTAGCACATCCAAAATGAAAGGAGGCGCGGTACCTTTCCCTTCAAGAGGGAGAGGAGCTGGTAAGGAATACTCGCCAGATACACCGCACATCTCATGACAAGAAAAGACAGCGAGAAAGACGCAGAAAGATCGCATTACTACTCTCAGTTCTGGCTGGACGTTGCCGCCGGACGGAGGATTATTGGGGCACCCAAGCCCAGCGAGGAGGCAGAACAGGCCGAAGCAGAGCAGGAAGCAGCACAAACGCGCAAGTCCGCACGGGTAGCAGAGCCAGAAGATCATAGCAGCAACACGTCAGTCGATGGGCAGGCAGAAACTATCGTCCATCCCGTCGCTGAGCCGATATCTGCTCCAGAAGAGTTCATTGAGCCAGAGAACGGTACTGAAGGCCTTGAGTTGGACGTCAGCGATGAGGAGCAGGATCTACAGGAAATGTCTGTTGATGATACAGATATCCCCGACGTAGACCTCAGTTCTGATGAGGAAGAGGAGGACGAAGACCTCTATGCAGAGGACGAAGAGGAGGAAGAGGAAGACGAGGACCTCGACTGGAGTGCACGTGGACGGAAAAAGAATAGGCCCGGCCGGCCCGTGAAACAGCCACTTAAGAAAAGTCGCCGCGAGCCCAGGCGCGGCTTCTAAGCAGGGACTATACAGGGTGGCAATTGAACAGCCACCCTGTATTTTTATGCAGCGAATCTGTAATCAGGTGTAATGCCACATAGATCTACTTGCATACATAGATACAAAGGTTGCTTGGCAGCCGGTCGGAGTCGAGAAATTGTTTCTCGGCTTCTAGGGATAAATTCCTCGGATCTGCGTTGCTTCCGCGACGCGCGAAATTGCCAACATACTGGCTGCCAGACGCATATCGCAATGATACTGATCGGCTTTATCAGCGACAGCAGCAAAAGAGCGATCCATGATCACCTTTAAGCGCTGTGTAATCTCTTCAACGCCCCAGAAGAAGCTCTGGATATCCTGTACCCACTCAAAATAGCTCACAGTAACCCCCCGGCGTTAGCCAGAATATCCGGGATTACCAGACAGTTCTTTTTGAGGAGGAGCGCGTCAGCTTCAGGTGTAGTTGGCCCATTAGCAGCCTCTGCAATGATGCGAGCTTGAATACGCCCGGCATTCTCGGCTGTTATGGCGCCTTCAGTGGCCGCCGGAATAAGGATATCACAGGGAACTTCCAACACCTCCTGCTCGCTTAAAGCTTGAGCAGAGGGGAACCCAACCACAGAGCCACGTTCTTGCTTATGACGTAAGACCGCAATAGGATCAAGGCCAGATTCGTTATAGATTCCTCCGCGCGAATCGCTAACCGCAACAATCTTGCATCCTTCGTTATGGAAGAGGCGCGCCGCAACGCTACCTGCATTCCCATAGCCTTGAATGCTCACGCGGGCTCCGCGCAAAGGCATTCCAATACGCTCAGCAGCGCACCTGGTTACGAAGAGGACTCCGGTAGCCGTGGCGTCGCTACGCCCTTCGCTACCGCCGATAGAGAGAGGCTTACCAGTAACAACGGCGGGAATCGAGAAACCTTCATGCATAGAATAGGTATCCATAATCCACGCCATTACCTGGGGATTAGTATTCACGTCAGGGGCTGGTATATCGCTATGTGGACCGATAACGATCGATATCTCGGTCGCATAACGACGCGTCATACGTTCTAGTTCAGCAGAGGTCATCGTTTTGGGGTCGCAAATGACACCGCCTTTTGCTCCCCCATAGGGTATTCCCACCACTGCACATTTCCAGGCCATCCACATAGCCAGAGCCTTGACCTCATCAAGGGTCACCTCAGGGCTATAGCGAATGCCTCCTTTAGCCGGACCACGGTTCACATTATGTTGAACACGATAACCCGTAAACGTTTTAATCCGTCCATTATCCAGGCGTACGGGAAAATGAACTGTTAGTTCGCGCTTGGGCTGACGCAGGATCTCTCGCATATCTTCGGAGAGACCCAGCTTATCAGCCGCCAGTTCAAACTGCTGCACCGCCATTTGATAAGGATTAAATGTTTTCACATCTTCGTGCATAGCGTTTACTTCCTCGTGCCACATGGTATACACAGCCTCGTGTAATGCCATTGAGTAGAACTATGCCATAACCTACGATTCTTGTGTTTCATCCAGCTTTTTCCTCAAAAGGGCCTGAACTATATCAGCCTTAGCCTGGCCCCGTGTTTGTTTCATCACTTGCCCAACCAGCGCCTGTGCGGCATTTGTTTTCCCTTTACGATAATCGGCAACTATCTTGGGATTATTGGCAATCACCCCCTCTACAATTTTCTCTAGAGCTCCTTGATCGCTAATAGGCGGCTTAATGCCCTTCTTCTTAACAATCTCCTCTGGCATCTCGCCCGAGGCAAAAGCCTCATCGAGCACATCTTTGGCTTGCTTGCCGGTAATGCGCTCCTTCTCAAGCAGATCCAGCAGGTTGGCAAGAGCAGCGGGTGTAACAGCACAATCCTGTATAGCGACAGAGCTTGCTTTTAATAGCCGTACCAGTTCGCTGAGAAGCCAGTTGCTAGCCAACTTAGCCCGCGCCTTGCGATCACCGGTTGGTGAAATCGCCATAACCTGCTCAAAGTAATCGCCAAGGGACTTATCTTCGGTCATTACATTTGCATCTTGCACAGAGAGGCCAAATTCGCTGATATAGCGAGCTCGGCGTCCATCGGGCAATTCGGGCAGATGGGCACGTATCTCCTCTACCTGTTTGCGGCTAATCAGCAATGGTGGCAGATCGGGTTCCGGGAAGTAACGATAGTCATTAGCTTGTTCTTTACTACGCTGTCCTACAGTAACACCTTTCGTCTCAACCCAGCCACGCGTCTCCTGGTGAATAACTCCGCCCTCACGCAGAAGCGCAATTTGCCGACGAGCCTCATAATCGAGGGCGCGCTCAACAGCGCGGAAGCTATTCATATTCTTGATTTCGGTCTTAACGCCTAACTCCTCCTGGCCACGTGGACGCACTGAGATATTGGCATCACAGCGCAAACTACCTTCTTCCATCTTTCCGGATGCAACGCCAAGATAGACCAGTATCTCGCGCAGCTTTTGCATATACAACCGCGCCTCCTCGGGGCTACGCATATCCGGCTCGCTCACAATCTCCATCAGCGGCGTGCCGGCGCGGTTGACGTCAATCAGGCTATAGCCTTCATGGTGGAGCAAACGGGCGGTATCTTCTTCCAGATGAACGCGCGTAATGCCAATCTTGCGCGTCTCTCCATTTAGATCAATGGTTAGATAACCATTACGACTGAGGGGAACATCGTATTGAGATATTTGATACCCCTTCATCAAATCGGGGTAGGGGTAACTCTTGCGGTCAAACTTGGAATAGTCAGGGATCGAGCAATTGAGGGCCAGAGCGGTCATGATCGTATAAGTAACTGCTTCCTGGTTAATTACTGGCATTACTCCAGGCATGCCCATACAAATGGGGCAAACGTGTGTGTTTGGTGCCTCATTGGCGTAACCGGTACTACAAGCGCAGAACATCTTACTCTTTGTGAGCAGCTGTGAATGTACCTCAAGTCCAATGACGACCTCGTAATCAGTATCAATTGGTGCATCTACTGTAGTAGTCATAATTCTTGTTCTACCTTATCTCCAAAATCACGCAGCGGTGATGTGATGATTTAGCCCCTTTGTGTGGTAAGTCTAGCCTTTTCTGCGTCATTCGTCAATGGGAAAAGCGCAAGCATCAAGGCCATTTCCTTCTCGTCAAAGGCAGGAGCATCGAGGACTGCCTACGTCGCGAGCAAGCGAATTGTCATCTGCCGAGACATAGGGCGCCTCCATTTTTCCTTCTTTGCCGGCGGGTGGGTGAGGCAAAAACAAGAAGTTTAAACAGCCGTGTGCAAGCACTGAGCATGGCAGGGCTCATGTTTGCCTCGCCAGGCACAAAGATAAAACATAACATACGGTTATACACCATCCACGAATTTTCTGCTGACAACAGTTATTTCAATTAAAGGCATTTTCGGGTAAAATACATGGTAACGACCAGAAGGTACGTCAGGTCTAAAATCCGCGCCGGGCGCCTTTGGGAGCAGTTACCCCTGAAAGTCTTACAACGTTGGCAATTTCAAGAAAATAAGGTATACTGTCCCCGACAGAAGTGGTGCCATGCTTACCTACTCCATTCTACCCGGGCAGGTAAGGGCGCATACGACGGGCAGGAGAGCAGTCATATATGTCCCAAATAAACTTTGCGAAACGAGAGATCAACTGTAAGATCGTCTATTATGGGATTGGTCTATGCGGTAAAACGACGAATCTCCATTATATATACAGCACAGTTCGAGCTCAGGATGTTGGTAAAATGGTCTCGATCGATACGGAGACCGAGCGTACGCTGTATTTTGATTTGCTTCCTCTTGAGCTAGGGCAAGTGCAGGGTTTCAACATCCGTTTCCACCTCTACACAGTTCCCGGTCAGATCTTGTATCAGCAAACGCGTTTCTCAGTGCTTAAGAATGCTGATTGCGTAATTTTCGTGGCCGATTCCCAGGCCAGCAAATTACAGGAGAACATTGAGTGCTGGAATGAGCTCCAGGAGCGCCTCCGTCACATGAAAAAAGATGTGACAAATTTTCCTCTCATCATGCAATGGAATAAGCGCGACCTTCAGGATGTGCTCCCAATTTCCTTACTGGAGCAGTATCTCAACCCCTACCGCGTTCCTAGTTTTGAGGCTGTCGCGGTGACAGGTACGGGGGTCATCGATACCCTCAGAAGAGCTATCAACACTACGATGAGCCAGCTAGAGCGTCTTTAATCAGTTTACGCCTTTTCCCTAACCGAGTACGTCAGGAGTTGTTCTTGCCAGAATCGCATGCTTGCGACACAACTCTTGACGTATTCAAGCTTCCACGAGCAGCCCCAAATTTCGTATCTCCCCCCTTTTATTAGTACAGCTATGGGAATTTCCGCAGTACCAATTGTTCACAACGTATTTTGTGTGTATAATTATGCAACAATCTTGAGATGTATGACTTCCCCTGTATAATGCGGGATAATACTTTTTTAAGCGTGTGAAGTACACCATTTAAGATTACACAACTAAAGAGTGTAGGCAGTGTAGCGCACAGTCTCAACGCTGTCTACTCTTCTACGAAGGGACTACATGGAAAAGATACGTGTCATCATTATTGATGAACAGCCTCTGTTCCGCGAGGGTATTCGTGCTATATTAGAGTCCACGGGCGAATGTACAATTGTCGGCACGTCAACCGATATAGTCGAGGTACTCGAACTAGTACGTACGAGTAGCCCTGACGTGGCATTAATCGATGCTGGTCTCACATCTTCTGATCCACTTGATATCGCGCGGCAGGTACGCCATACTGCGCCGCGCATAGCTATCGTCATTCTTACCCCAAATGAAGATGAGGAGCGCCTCTTCCAATCGATTAAGGTCGGCGCTGCTGCTTACTATACACGCAATATTACCCCCAATGAGTTGGCTGAGGCTGTACGCAAGGTGAGTCGCGGTGAATATTTGATCAACGATGACGTTCTCTCAAAGCCTCAACTGGCTAGCCGTGTCCTCAAATCGTTCCGTGAATTAACTGTGGAAGAGGAAGATGAGGGCGCTAAAGATCTGTATTCACCACTCTCTAGCCGTGAAGTAGAAATTCTTGATTATATTGCACGCGGCAACAGTAATAAGGAAATTGCTAAGTCGCTCAAAATCAGTGATCAGACAGTTAAAAATCATATAACTTCTATTTTAAAAAAGCTCTCAGTCAATGATCGTACTGCGGCTGTAGTCCATGCCCTACGCCATGGTTGGATCAAGATGCATGACAGCTAGTGCGCTGTCACACTTCGTTTGATGAGCGCGCAGCCGTAGACGGAGCAGAGAGAAGGTATCTGGGGATACGGCCCCAGGTCTCCGGTTAAGGGCCTGACTAGCTAGCTCGCTCGTAACTCGCTCGATCGCGACGCGGCCCTTAACAATTCCGCTTTTTCCAATCGTCATTTGGATATTGAAAGCTAGTTTTAGCTCTGTGAAAGAGCGGGCCGTTATAGGTTCCACGACAGTAAACCTGTCCTGGTTTCTGGTGAGGCTCCCAAAGCGACTCCTGCTGCGGGGCCCTCGGGATGTTTTCAACAAACTCACCTTGACAGCTTCGCTACAAATACAGCTTCCCCTCCCGCAAATCTGCTGGGTACTATACCCACACTGCCAGCAATTCCTTGCCACTATTAGCATCAAGAAAGACATAGAGATCGTGCGAGGACTGAGGGGAAGGCGTAGGATCGACTTCTGCATCGCTCGCTTGTAAGGGTATCTGTTGGTACCAGATCAGCCATGCGGGCACATCATTTAAAGGTGTGTGAGCTGCTGGCGTGGCAGTGGAAGAATAGCTTACAAGCACATATCTGGCAGTCTTGTTCCTTGCCTTCATAGCCGCATCGGCTTCAAGCTGATCGGCCAGCAGAAGAGCTTGCTGCTGACTCAAACCAGGCTGCTGATCCGCACTGCTGAGCGTAATACCAGCTGCCTGCAAAGCGGGTATTTGATCTTCTGAGCCTGCTCCCGGTACCAGACCCGGGAACCTCCATTTAACGGCGCCCTCCGTACCGGTATGTGGGGACAGAAAAATTCGTGCCAGCCATATACAGCCTATGATCAGCAAGACAATTCCCAGCACTTTGCTGATAGTATATGTGCGGGAGACCGGTTGCTTCTTCACCTGTTTTTCCCTTCCTGATCCAAGCTAATTATTCAGGGGCCACCCTTGCTTCGCTTTATTTACCAGGTGGTCTGGGCGCGCGGCTTAGCAGCTTTTTAGCTGGATAGAAATGTTGATGGTAGAGAACCGCATAAGCTTGAGAAGCTATCTCGCCATGCCCATCTTCAGGATACTGCAATAGCCAGTATAGAACAAATTGACTGCTATGACAATTGACCGCGTTTTATCCGAAACGATATACTGATAGTAGTCACAATGATGCTGCACTGTACGCTGCTTATCGCTTCGAGGGCATGGACAATCCAAAGCATCCCTCGTGAACAACGACGGCGAGTGTTTGTATCACTAATAGCATATCTAGCTATACATATAGTCAGGACACATAGAAAGGATGCGCCCTGTGAAAGTATACGGTCGCATAACAGTCTTTCCCATTATGCCAGCTCGGATCAGCCGCTTGTACGAGTTAGCATACAATCTCTGGTGGAGCTGGCATCCTGAAGCACGTGCCCTCTACAGCATCCTTGATCCTGAGTTATGGGAGCGAGTAGGGCATAATCCTGTGCGCTTGCTGAGTGAGGTATCGCCGGAAAAACTTGCCGAGGCTGCCGAAGCTGAAGACTATCTACGACAATACGATACGATTATCAGCGATTTTGATCATTACATGCATCCTGAAGCAGATGAAACCTGGTTCTCACGCACTTATCCAGAGCTCACGAGAAAAACTATTGCTTATTTCTCGGCCGAGTTTGGTGTCCATGAATCTCTTCCTATTTATTCAGGCGGTCTGGGTATCCTCTCGGGAGATCACTGCAAAGAAGCAAGCGATCTCGGCTTGCCCTTTGTAGGGGTGGGGTTTCTCTATCCGCAGGGATACTTTCAACAGCGTGTTTCACGCGAAGGCACCCAGGAGGCTATATACGAAAAGCTACACTTTTCCGAAGCGCCCGTCGTGCCAGCAGTTTGCTCAGATGGGAATGAGATTGTCATTAATGTAGATTTGCCTGGACGCCGCATCTATGCCAAGGTCTGGAAACTGATGATCGGCCGTATTCCTCTTTATTTGATGGATACTGACGTTGCGCCCAATGCTCCCGGCGATCGCGAGCTAGCTGCCCGTCTTTATGGAGGCGATCGCGAGATACGCATCTCGCAAGAGATTGTCCTTGGCATTGGCGGGGTACGGGCTTTACGGGCTCTGGGCATCTCGCCTGACGCCTGGCACATTAACGAGGGCCATGCAGCCTTTCTTAGCCTGGAGCGCTGCAGAGAACTTGTGGCCAGCGGGCTCAATTTTTATGAAGCCTGGGAAGTCGTAGCCGCAAATTCGATTTTCACCACTCACACCCCCGTACCGGCCGGAAATGATACGTTCAATTACGATCTTGTCGATAAGTATTTCGGCTCCTATTGGGGTCAGCTCGGGTTAAACCGGGACCAGTTTATGGAGGTGGCACGCGAAGATCACGGCTGGGGACCAACGTATGGTATGACGGTGCTTGCTCTCAAGCTCACGGGTCAGCACAACGGGGTCAGTAAGCTTCATGGCGCCGTCTCGCGCAATATGTGGCAGTTTCTCTGGCCCGGCGTCGACGCAGATGAAGTCCCTATTGGCTATATCACCAATGGCGTACATACTTTTTCCTGGATGGCTCCCGCAATTAACGAGCTCTTGGGACGCTACCTTGAGCGGGACTGGGGCAAGCATGTCGATGATCAGCAATTCTGGAACGAGCATATTGGCAATCTGCCTGATGCTGAATTGTGGAAGGCCCATAATCACTGCAAGGAAAATCTGATTGCCTATGCCCGCCAATGCCTGAAACTGCAGCACTTACGCCTTGGCGAAGGATCGCTCCAAATCGACGAAATCGAGCGCATGCTCGACCCTAAAGCGCTCATCATCGGTTTTGCCCGTCGCTTTGCAACCTACAAACGGGCGACGCTCCTCTTCCGCAACATAGAGCGGCTACGCCGCATTTTGAACGATCCGCAGCGGCCAGTACAGATCATCTTCGCCGGCAAGGCCCACCCGGCCGATGAGCCAGGCAAGGCCTTAATCGAGCAAATTTATCGTTTCTCCCGTAGCGATGAATTTCGCGGGAAGATTATCTTGCTAGAAAACTACGATATCGACATGGCTCGCTATCTCGTTTCTGGCACCGATCTCTGGCTGAATAATCCCATTCGTCCCTTTGAGGCCAGCGGTACCAGCGGCCAGAAGGCCGCCATCAATGGGCAACCAAATTGCAGCATTCTTGATGGCTGGTGGGCCGAAGGATACAATGGCAAAAATGGCTGGGCCATCGGCGAGGAACGCGAATACCACGATCAAGAGGTTCAGGCGGAAGCAGATAGCCTTGATCTATACAGACTGCTAGAGGATGAAATTATTCCTACATTCTTTGAGCGCGGCCAGGATAGCATTCCTCATCATTGGATCAGCTTTATGAAGGAAGCCATGCGTACATGCATTCCACAGTTCTCGATGCGCCGCATGGTCAAGGAGTATACAACGCGTTATTATGTCCCTGCCATCCAGCAAAGCCAGAACATCGAGCATAGCCAGTATGAGCATGCCCGTACCCTGGCAAGCTGGAAAGATCATATTAGGCGCGGCTGGAATAGTCTTGAGTTATACGTCGAGGGGCAGCGCGAGGGACAGCTCAGCCTGGGCGAGGGTATTGAGGTACATGCCTGGGTGCGTATGGATAACCTGTGTCCAGACGATATTCGCGTTGAGCTCGTATATGGAGAGACCAAAGATGAGCAGGCGCTATCCCAACGAGCATTGCCAATGAGCTATACCAAGCGCGAGCTGGATGGCTCATACCGCTATGACATCCATCTAAAACCAGAGGTAACTGGGAGCCTTGCCTATAACGTGCGCGTCGTCCCTTATCACCAGAACCTGACGGAAAAATACGGGATGGGCCTGGTTCGCTGGGCTTGAAGTAGCAGCTGAAATTGTCTACCAAAAAGCCTCCTTGAATGTCAAGGAGGCTCATTTTAATCTCGCAGAGCTTCTAATTAGTAGCAGGCTTTACCTGCCGATAGGTGAATAGGTGGTGGAAGGAAAAATTGTAGATCAGAACCAGGATCAGAGCACCGGCTTGAGAAACGATGGCAGGCACATGGCCCAAATAAGTAAATCCAAACTGGATCAATAGAGTTAACACACTCCCACCAATAGAGGTAATATGGTAACGTAAGCAGCGCGACTGCCAGGAGCGATCATGTCCAGAGAGATGACGGAAGGTAAAATAATCATTTGGCACAAAATTGGCCATTATAGAAATTTCACAAGCTAGAACATAAGCTATGAGGTTATGTGTCACATTGCTAACTGGCAGAGGAATACAGTAGAAGACCAGATAGAAGACGGCCAGATTAACCAGGGCTGCAAACCCGCCGATAAAGAGGTAGGTGATAAAGCGTTGGCACCAGTCTGCACGTCCGCCTGTTACGTCATCTGCTATGTCTAGTAGACGGTTCACAATTATCCAGGGAGTTGGGCGATAGCTTCGTATTCGACGCTGCGGCTGCCTCCCCAGATCAGCCAACTCTTCAGAAACGTCCTCCGGATTACACTGTGTCAAAGTTTGTTTCATGTATTCTCCACAAATTCTCTACAATTTTTAGTATTGAAGCGTCCTACGCAATTGTCCAGGACGGTTCGCGAGAAGAGAAAGTAACAGAAAGTAACAGAGTACTGTTTATAGATATGGAGATTCCTCTTTTCTCCGGCTCAGTAGCATAATAAAAAGCGGCTTTCCCAGCTGATTTCGTGCTGGAAGCCGCTTAATAGCACTTTTAGCGCCTGCCTATCTTTCTACAAAACGCGCACTTTTAAGGCTTTTATCTTTCTTCACTCACAGGCCAGTTAAGCATTTCTGCCCTTTAAAGAGGCTTTTTCCCAGCCAAGCGCTTGTTTCACCGGGGCGAAATCCCAGCCATACGTGACAAACGCCTAATTGTTCTTCATAAATTAGGCGAATATCCACGTTCCTGCTAGCAGGAAAGAAATCTACAACCAGATTTAGTGGAAAGGAAACAGCATAAAAGGGCTAAAGTTTTCTCCTTCCGGCTTATAAGGATAAAAGAGTGACTATAGGAGGGTCAGTCTTACGCAGGGAGCGCAAGAAGACATCGGCAGTGCCCTGCAGTATCCCATTTTCCATGATCAACGGCCCCGAAATAGCCACCTGGGTAGTAGCATCTGGCAACAAATAGCTTAAAGGATCGTTTGAGTGCGGTAGAGCGGCACAAAGCAGATAGTAGCTCCCATTAGGCACACGGTCAATAGAATAAGGGCCAGGAGTAGTTAACATAGTGCAGCGTATTGGCCGCCCTTGAGGAATAGGCTTAGGGAAGAGGCCAAGATAAATGTTTCCTTCAAATGGGCCTGGAGCATAGACATAGCCTGAGACAGTGTGGCTCAGCATAGGCCATAGATTTGTAGAATAGGCCTGGCGGGATTTCTTAGCATCCATATTCATGTTCTGAACCAGGTAGCGCAGATGGCGCGGTGGAACTCCCACCAACTGCGTAAAGCGAGTAGTAAATGAGCCCAGGCCATTGTAACCCACTTCAAAGCAAACATCAGTCACGCTTAAAGAAGTAGTCAACAAAAGCCGTTTAGCAGTGTCAAGGCGCAAAGCTGAAAGGAACTCTCCCGGCGGAATCCCAATCACCTGATGAAATATTCGGTTAAAGTAAAACGGGCTTAAGCAGGCAATATCAGCCATATCTTCCAACAGAAGAGCATCTTGTAGTTGTTCCCGCATTGTTTGAATGACCCGCTCTACGGCCATAACGTGTGAGGCCCGTGTACTCTCTCGTCCATTAATCTCCTCAATCGGATCAGCTGCCTGCAACATGCGCATATAGCCCTCCTCTACCATACAGTGATCGCTGTATGGTCTCAATAGAGATAGTTATTATGGCGGCTTAAGCTAGCTGTGGGCAGCGATTATACTCAGGCCGCCGCTACCACATAATGTTTTTCGAACAACGAGCGTATTTCTGGACTTG
The DNA here is from genome assembly GCF_004208415.1 of Ktedonosporobacter rubrisoli. GTDB lineage: Bacteria > Chloroflexota > Ktedonobacteria > Ktedonobacterales > Ktedonobacteraceae > Ktedonosporobacter > Ktedonosporobacter rubrisoli. The sequence goes on from NZ_CP035758.1 coordinate 4,915,741, forward strand.
CTTCCAATAAGGAAAACTTGTTGCCGTACAGATCTTCAAAAACGGCCTCCAGTCCATAGAGCTGCTGTGTAGGGGGTTGCACAAATTTGACACCGCGCGCAACTAACAGCTCGTACATCCTCCGACAATTATCAGTCGAGAACATGCAAGCCGTCCTCAGACTAACATTTCCTATTAATTCTTTGACCCGTTCTTCGCCATACAAAGCGATGTCAGGCTTTGCCAGAGCAATCTCAGGCCTACTTTGTCCAGGAGGAGCAACCGTCAGCAAGCGCAAGCCAGGACCAAACGTCACATCGACGCGTCTCTCCAGGCCCAACTTCTCCGTATAGAAATGCAGCGCTTCTTCTTGGTCTCGTACCAGCACAGAAATTACCGTTAGTTGTGTTATGAGCTTCATTATCAATTCCCTATATGTATGCTTCCATGAACCACACAAACAGCCTACAGTATCATTCTTTTTCGCGTATCTCCATTATATAAAACATATGTTCTAATTTCAAGAACAAATTTTCTGCTTAGTTTTCCTCAAAGCTGTGCAGAGCACAAAGCTAGCTTGGGACAAGAGAAAAAGCACTTTGCAGGCCATACATAGTGGGAGAGCGCATCCCCTATTTACGCGCGAGCAGGCAGGATAACTCACATTACTTGCGACTCGCTGGCATATGCTTGTGGTATGATTAAAGCAAAAGTCCTATAGTCTTATTTATCAAGCAATTTTTTCGGAGTTTTAATGAAGATTAAAGGTATATTATTTGACCTCGACGGAACCCTTGCCAATACTATTCCTCTCTGCATCAAGTCATATCGCCTCGTATGGCAAGAACTTCAAGGCAACATACTCACAGACGAAGAGATAACATCCCACTTCGGCCTGACTGAAGATGGCATCTTTCAAAAAACTATGCCCGATCGCTGGGAGTTGGCCTTTAAACTTTATCTAGAGACATATGAAAAGCTCCATCACGAATGCGCAGAGCCTTTTGCTGGCATTGTAAACGCGCTGGACCTGCTCAAAGAACGCGTATTGCCCTGGGCATCGTTACCGGCAAATGCGCCTATACAGCCGATTTTACGCTCAAATACCTGGATCTGAAAAAATACTTCGATCTGGTAGAGGCTGGAGATACCAGAGCTATAATCAAATCTTCAGCCATGCAGAAAATTCTTACCCATTGGGATATAGAGCCAACCCACGCAGCCTATATCGGTGACTCGGGGAGCGATATACTAGAATCCATCGCTGCCGGCGTGTTACCGCTCGGTGCTGGCTGGGCTGAGACTGCAACGATACACAATTTGAGTACAGCCAGGCCCTTTGCAACCTTCACCAGCGTGGCTAGCTTTACTAGCTGGCTCGATAAGAACATCACTGTCCCCAGCTAATCCTTGTCGCTTCATATACGTTGGCAGCGCGCTACACTCTATAGCTCTATGCCTGACAGAATAGCGCGTGCTTGTTTCGTATATCCTGCCAATAATTCGCGCTCCACTACAAGATTGCAAAGGAAAGACGATATGCATACAATGGAAATAGCCTCCATTCTCTCTAGAGAGTAGTAGCAGTAGTAAGGAGATATTTTTAGATGAAGGTAGTCCAGTTTGCTCACTATGGCGATCCCGACGTGCTGCAAGTCCAGGAAGTACCGGATCTTGCCCCTGGCCCAAATGATGTTCTTATCGAGGTAAAAGCTACGACAGTGAACAGGCTTGATCTTTTCCAGCGCAATGGGAGCAGACCTGTAGATACCCTTCCCTTTATACCAGGTCTGGAGGCAGCTGGAAGCGTACTGAACGATGCCAAGGGATTTCGCGCAGGCGAGCGCGTTCTGACAACACGCGCCCTTGCCGCTCGCGGCGGTGGTGGCTATGCGAGCCGCATAGCGGTTCCTGCATCTGAACTTGTGCGCATTCCCGAAGGAGTAACATTTGAACAGGCCGCAGCGGCTGGGCTGGCCGCCTCTACAGCCTGGGGCAGTCTATTTGATCTGGGCCATTTACAAAAGGGCGAGCGGGTATTAATCTGGGCCGGCTCCAGTGGCGTTGGCTCCCTGGCCATTCAACTTGCCAAACAAGCCGGGGCATGGGTGGCCACGACGGCTGGTTCTGCGCAAAAAGCTGAGGCCCTGCGCAAAATAGGCGCCGATCAAGTGATTAATTATCGCGAGCAAGATCTTGGCGAGATGCTGCAGGCCGTAGGAGGCGTCAACCTGGTTCTCGAATTAGTTGGTACCACGCTGCCAGCCAGCATCCAGGCCTGCGCGCCAGATGGGCGTATTATTCTGGTAGGCAACCTTGGAGGCCAGCAGACAGAAGTAGATACGCAGGCATGGCGCCTGAAGCGGGTGCGCGTCATCGGTGGGGGAGGCTCTATTCACGCCACCATCGAAAATGAGCATCACATCCTGCAAATGATCGCCGCCAAAACCATTGCTCCACTCATAGCAGATACCTTACCTATAGCACAAGCAGCCGACGCTCATCGAAAGCTGGCGGCAAGTGACCTACAAGGTAAAATAGTAATGGTCCATTCTTAATAATGACCATCAAGATAATTCCATTCGAACTTGCAGCTTAAGCGGGCTTAAGTATCTCTACTTAAGCTAACCAAAGGAGATCTAATGCAAAGTACTAGCCAGGGTGGCAGTGAACCGATCCTCTTTACCCGAGGCGTTCCAGCAGTTGAGGCCTTACCCAACCAACTCATCAGTACGTGTTTACAAGCGGTATTGGAAGGCCCGGATGGCCGCTCTATTTTGCAATATGGCCATAATGGGGGCTACCTACCATTACGCCGTTTACTAAGCGAGCAATATGCGGTATCAGCCGATCAGCTCCTGGTTGGTAACGGCTCACTTCACCTCCAGGATCTGCTCTCGGCCTTGCTTATTAAGCCGGGAGACGTTGTGCTTGTTGAACAGCCCAGCTATGATCGTGCGATTAAAACGTTCCGCCGTCGCGGGGCCAAAGTAATTGGTATCCCCTTGGAACATGATGGGGTCAATCTACAAGCTCTAGAAAAAGCCCTGGCTCAACAAACGCCGGCCTTTATGTATATTGTGCCCGACTTTCAGAATCCCGCTGGAGTTACCACATCAGCCGCCAAACGCCAGGCCCTCGTCGATTTAGCCGCGCGCCACAATTTCTGGCTGGTTGAAGATATCCCTTACCGTACTTTGCGTTACAAGGGTGAATCTATTCCGCTCCTGCGCGATTTAGATGATCGACATACCATCACTGTCAGTTCCTTCAGTAAGCTGATCAGTCCTGCGCTTCGCGTTGGGTATCTGGTCGCACCTGTAGAGCTGGTGAAAAAGCTGACAGCCCTGGCTGAGGATACTACACTTGCGCCGGTGCTACCTACTCAGGCTGCCGTGGTCGAGTTTCACAAGCGCGGCTACTTCGCCTCGAATTTAGAGAGCTTAAAGCAGCTCTATGCCCCACGCTTACAAGCAATTGTCCAGGCTCTCAAGACCTATCTGCCCAATGTGGCCTTTGCCGAGCCAGAAGGAGGCTTCTTTGTAAGCATTACGCTTCCTGAGCAGAACGATTATAGCGATCTACTCGCCCGCGCCAAACAGGCTGGCTTGATTCTTACAGATGGCCGAGGCTTCTTTGCTGATCCGCTCGACGGCAGCAAGAATCATGAGCACCTGGGAGAGAACTTCGTTCGCTTGCCCTTCTGTGCCCTCACCCCTGAACAAATCGAGGAAGGTGTAAGGCGCCTGGCCGCGGTGGTCGCCTAAATAGGTAAACAGCAAATCTTTGTGGAAGGCACGGCCGAGATATTCAAAACTTTGCTGCAGTATCTGCCCGCCTGGCTAGCCAGATAGACAAGCTAGGCGGGCAGATTATTCTATGGAGAGGTGGCCAGATTATTGCGTATAAATAGCCCCATATTGTAGCTCCCATTGGTATCACCAATTGCTCGACGCTCCCACCACCATTGCCAGACATTCTTCACGGCCAGGCCCAGATCAAAGTGCGCCCCCGGCGGTGGCGTATCACCATAGCTCAGCCAGAGCCCGAGACCTACCCGTCCCCAGATCGACCGACTCACACACTGACCATTTCTCATAGGAAGGCAGGGCGCCGGCTTATATCCCTCGTCCCACCAGGTACGCATATGATATATCTGCAAACTGTAAGCCCCTGGATTTTTCGGAGTACCGCCATATTGAGGCAGAGCAGAGGTTAAATCATCGTCTCCAGCAATAATCACCTGCGTTACGGAGACAAAGGCCGGGCAGGTAGTCGGAAAGTCATAGCATACGTTGATATAGTTACGCAAATACCATTGGAAAGGCCAGTTAGCATAAGGCATAACCCCAATTGGGAGCAGATGTTTGCCGCCGTAGAGCTTTTTATCAAGGGCATCTAATTTGGCCATGACAAGATTGACATCAGTGGTCGTCTGCACATAGACCATCATTTCATGGGGACCATCGGCGGCATGGACATAGTTGACTTCATACATGTTGTGCAGCGTCGGTAAGAGCAATACGAGGGCCATCAGGACTGCAAAGATCGCACCAGCCGAGCGCCAACGTGTTCTCCACAGCATACCATTGCTTGCATAAGCAGGGCGTACCAGGCTATCGCTTTCCACGGTTGGGCTACGCTTAGCCCAGGTCCCAACAAAATTGTATAATCTGATTACCATGGGCTGCAGACCGATGGCTGCCAGCAGCATGAGAGGCATGGTCATATGGATCATCAACCAGGGCATCTTCTCAGCCGCCCACGAATAGATGCACACATTGCCCACACACCAGTAGAGCACAAACAAACGAAATCGGCTCGGCTTGAGCACACAGCGCAGCATTCCCACCAGCCCAAAGACTACCCCTACTTGCTCGTAGAGCGGGATGAGCAACAAATAATAGTACCAGGGCTGATCCCCGCGCGCTACCTGCTGCTGCTTCAACCAGTAGTACAACCCCTGCCAGATCCCATCGCCAATGCCTCCACGAATGTTGGTAAAAAGCACCGTAAATAAGAGCAGGAAGATCGCCCAGGCCGTCAGCAGCGCAAAGAACCAGTGCGTCCAGGGCAGATGCAGCAGCGTATCTAACACCGGCTGCTCCTCCCGCTTGACCCAACGCGCCAGCCGGCTCTGTCCCGGCAGCGCCATCCTCCCCAGCATCTCACGCAAGAGGATGCTAAGCACATAGCAACCAAGCACAATACCTACCCAGGGAACCAACCCCACCGTCACCGTCTTAAGCTGCTGGACTACCCCATCGGCTATCACCCCGGTGCGTGGATCATTGCTGTAGGCAGAAAGCTCCTTCATCCAGCCAAAGAAGACCTTGGCCACGATGGCCAGCACCACAAAGTAGAGTCCCAAGAGCAGCGGTCCCCAACTCCTTGGCTGCCACCGCCTCCCGCCTTCTCGCGGCTCTCCCACGGCTCCCCAGGCCCACGGGCGGCGCACTCCCAGCTCCCAGACCAGCAAAGCCCCCACAAAGGAGCCAAAGATGGCCATCGTCAAAAACGTCGCTTCCTTGGTCGCATAGGAGAGCATGAACCCGGCGGCCGCCAGCACCAACCAGCCCAGCTTGCGCTCACGGATATAGCGCCCCGTGGCTACTACCAGCAGCAGGGTAAAGCAGGCCATGTAGATATCTTCGCGGGCAAAACGGGAAAAATAGACCATCGAGGGCGAGATCGCCAGCAGCAGGCAGGCTGACCACGCTCCCAGTTTGCCAAGATAATCGCGCAGAAAGTAGGGCAAGCCCACTATCACCGTCCCCAGCAGCGCTGCCGCAATGCGTACAGTCGTCGTATTGACTCCCTGATCCGGGGCACCCAGCAGTTGACTCAGTTTATAGACCAAGGCGATCGCATGAAACTGGAACGGGCCATGCAAGAGCGGATCATAGCGATAACATGGTATGGCCGCCGTAAAACACTGCTTCCAATGCTCCATATTATGCATAAGGAAAAGAGCAAAATACGCGTGCTGGCTCTCATCATGATGCAGTGGCCGGGAACCAAGATCCCAGAAACGCAGTACAGCGCCAAGCAAGATGACCGCCCAAAAAAAGAGAGCAGTAAGTAACTGCTCTCTTGAAGGCCTGATGAATTTGCCCCATGCTAGCCTTACGAAAGGTTTTTCTTCAGGTTCCATCTGTGAAGAAGAGGAAGAAACAGCATCCATGTTAGCCTCTTCCTCATGCTCTATACTTGCATCTATTTGTATACCTTCCCCGCCTAATTTTTCATCCGAATCATTCAAATGAATACTCTCACTTTCGCAAGATCAAAAAAATCCATTTTTTAAGCACACCAATCGTTAGATCGCGAGAATCTTGTGATGCCTCTACTATGGTAAAAGACTCAGCCCCCGAGTACAGCACAATCCTGTTAAGCGCAGTTTGTTGAGCTGAGCCACAATGCCCCTGGAGCTCAGGATGGTCAGCAAGCTCGGTTCCGCGCGATTTATCTGCCAGCTGCCAGGCAGTAGAAAGTTTACATCAAGGAGTAACTCCCAAATCTTCGCGAATAAACAGCCCCATATCATAAGAGCCAGTCGTGCTACCTATCGCCTTACGCTCCCACCACCATTGCCAGACATTCTTCACGGCCAGGCCCAGATCAAAGTGCGCCCCGGGCGGTGGCGTATCTCCATAACTCAGCCAGAGAAGTGGTCCCACACCTCCCCAGGTCGGCTGGCCAACACACTTATTGGTCGCATCAGGAATACAAGGGGGAGGCTTATATCCCTCGTCCCACCAGGTACGCATATGGTATTGGTGTACCAGATAGCGCGGCTGAGACGTGTTACTAGCATATTTTGCCTCGAAATTAGCTAGATTATCACCGCCAGTAATAATCACTGGAATATTCTGGGCGATGCTCGGGCAACCAGTGGGAAACTGGAAACATACGTGCTTATAGTCCCGCAAATACCAGGCAAAAGGCCACGTAGCATCATCTACTAGTCCGATAGGTATCTCGCGTTTGCCGCCGTAGAGCTTTTTATCAAGGGCATCTAATTTGGCCATGACAAGATTGACATCAGTGGTCGTCTGCACATAGACCATCATTTCATGGGGACCATCGGCGGCATGGACATAGTTGACTTCATACATGTTGTGCAGCGTCGGTAGCAGGAGCAGGATGGCCAGTACAAAGCTTGCAACCGCTATTCCTCTGGCCCGCAGACCTGGAGCAGAAAAAGCTCTTGCCACTGGCAGCTTTTCACTTAGAGCATTGCCGTCGAGCGCTGAGGAGGTGACTAGTTTTTGCTTTGTCCTCCAACCCTTGATCAACTCCAAAAGCGTACCAACCACAGGCTGCAGACCGATGGCTGCCAGCAGCATGAGAGGCATGGTCATGTGGATCATCAACCAGGGCATCTTCTCAGCCGCCCACGAATAGATGCACACATTGCCCACACACCAGTAGAGCACAAACAAACGAAATCGGCTCGGCTTGAGCACACAGCGCAGCATTCCCACCAGTCCAAAGACTACCCCTACCTGCTCGTAGAGCGGGATGAGCAACAGATAATAGTACCAGGGCTGATCCCCGCGCGCTACCTGCTGCTGCTTCAACCAGTAGTACAACCCCTGCCAGATCCCATCGCCAATGCCTCCACGAATGTTGGTAAAAAGCACCGTAAATAAGAGCAGGAAGATCGCCCAGGCCGTCAGCAGCGCAAAGAACCAGTGCGTCCAGGGCAGATGCAGCAGCGTATCTAACACCGGCTGCTCCTCCCGCTTGACCCAACGCGCCAGCCGGCTCTGTCCCGGCAGTGGCATCCTCCCCAGCATCTCACGCAAGAGGATGCTAAGCACATAGCAACCAAGCACAATACCTACCCAGGGAACCAACCCCACCGTCACCGTCTTAAGCTGCTGGACTACCCCATCGGCTATCACCCCGGTGCGTGGATCATTGCTGTAGGCAGAAAGCTCCTTCATCCAGCCAAAGAAGACCTTGGCCACGATGGCCAGCACCACAAAGTAGAGTCCCAAGAGCAGCGGTCCCCAACTCCTTGGCTGCCACCGCCTCCCGCCTTCTCGCGGCTCTCCCACGGCTCCCCAGGCCCACGGGCGGCGCACTCCCAGCTCCCAGACCAGCAAAGCCCCCACAAAGGAGCCAAAGATGGCCATCGTCAAAAACGTCGCTTCCTTGGTCGCATAGGAGAGCATGAACCCGGCGGCCGCCAGCACCAACCAGCCCAGCTTGCGCTCACGAATATAGCGACCCGTGGCTACCACCAGCAGCAGGGTAAAGCAGGCCATGTAGATATCTTCGCGGGCGAAGCGGGAAAAATAGACCATCGAGGGCGAGATCGCCAGCAGCAGGCAGGCTAACCACGCTCCCAGTTTGCCAAGATAATCGCGCAGAAAGTAGGGCAAGCCCACTATCACCGTCCCCAGCAGCGCTGCCGCAATGCGTACAGTCGTCGTATTGACTCCCTGATCCGGGGCACCCAGCAGTTGACTCAGTTTATAGACCAGGGCGATCGCATGAAACTGGAACGGGCCATGCAAGAGCGGATCATAATGATAGCACGAAGCGGTAGCACTGAAGCAAGCGGCCCAGTTTTCTAAATTATGCATGAGCTGTAGCGAGAAATACGCGTGCAAGCTCTCATCATGATGGAGAGGCTTATCACCCAACCCCCAAAAACGCAAGATAGCACCTAGAAGAAGCACTGCCAGGAAAGGTGTCCAGGCCAGGACTTGCTCCCTACTGGGCAGAGAAAAGCGCTTCCGCCTGCCAGGTTCAATCAGATCTTCCTCAACAGGCGGCTCAACATCGTACCCATGATCTATCACCTCGTGATCTGCTGGCTCACCGGCCAGAACTGTTAGCTTTTGCACTAGATCGGGAGCTGTTTTGAATGCCTCTTCTCTCTCTGTCTTTACCTCATCGCCAGACTGCATATGAGAAATCTGCGCAGGTACAGGTGGGTGCTGTCCCGTTTCATGACTCTTCAATGGAACCTCTCCTCTTTGCTTGGACTATCCTCTATTTTAGGCGCCGCTATTTAAGCTTATAGATTGTCACACCACCAGTATTATAGACAACCTGCATAAAGGCATTAAAGCGGCGTAGATTGGCCGTAGGATACTTAGCATACTCTAGAGACCCAACATATAAATATTGGGCATGATAACGGGCCATAGTGGCTAAAACCATCTGGGGGTTCGGGCTGGTATAAATCAAATCCACATCACTCCCACGGCGATTAAATTCTGTAGAATTTGCAGTATCCCGATTAAACCAGTTGACACGCCACTGATACTCATGGCCTACCCACCCCATAATTGTCGGCAAGCCTGTAAAGGCAGAGATACGAGCATAATTCGTATAATCATCGCCAATCGCCTCTACGATAACAGGATCACCCTGCACATGCTCATTAAGCCAGCGAATAGCAGCATAATCGCCTGGATTAGCCGGGTCAGTTGCTAGATAACTCAGTCCATCCAGGCTATTCGTACGCTGCAAGTAATATTCATGTGTCTTCTGATTGATACGAGCATAGCGCGCCTCCGGTGCTGACAAAGGATAAACAGCGCCTGCAAGCATTAACGCGAGCAAACCCATAGCCCAGAGCCCCTGCACTCCCCTCTGTAACCAGAGCTGAGCAGAAGAAGACACGCTGACAGGGCGAAAGCTATCAAGGATAAAAAAGAGGCCTGCCCCAGATGAGATAGATAGCAAGGCCCACGCCTGAAAATAAAACTTAAAGACGGTATTCATTCGCGGATAATTATTAGCAAAGACATCCTTCAGGAACACAACCTCGCAGGCAGCAATGAGAGCAAATGCCGCCCCTCCCAATAGTAAGGCAAAGGCATGAGAGCGATCGCCAATATTATAAATAAGTAGCACCGCACTGATTACAGCAATAGAGCCAGCCAGCACAAAAGTGGCGCCATTTGGCATGACTATAAGCAAAAGCAAGGCCAGGATAAGGAAAGCCACAGCACACCCGATACCAACCCTTAACCAGCGTTGCGGTACAGCGCCATTGCTTACATTCTTTCCCCAAAGCGAAGAGAATGCAAATAAAGGCTGCCTGACCACGCTGCCCACCAACAAGGAAAGGAAGACAAAAGCAAAAAGTCCGTAGATCAATAATTCATCGTGTAGCGGAGAACGATCCGCTGCCGCTACCAGGCCGATACCTTGAGCCGGTGAAACAAAACTTAGATAAAAAGGGATATAGAGAAGAAACGAGAGCGCAACAAGGCTTGCTCCAGCCGCAAAGATGTCAAGCAACAAGGCAAAGCTAAAGCGCGCCTGATAAGTTATCCACTGCTGCAAAGCAATACATACCAGCGTCAGGCCCATATAAGTAGGATAATCCCAACCATTCATAGTAAAGAGTCCACCCAGCACAAGCGCAGTACAGCCAATAGTTAAAGGCAGACGCCAGCCGCGCCCAAAGACAAACAATCCCTGGCCATCGCGCGCTAAAAATAGGTTAAAGGCCAGGCCTATGGCTAAAATCGTAAACGCTAAAGCCAGCACATGCGCATGAAAGCAAGAAAGCAGAAAACTAAACGCGGGAAATTCGTTAATCGTCTTATCAATAACCCGAGAAGGCACTACCCAATCGTAAAGCGCCCAGTCGCCGTGATTCTTCCACCATTGCTGTGTAGCCGCGAGATTGCCAAGAATGAGCCCCATCATTACCGCCAGCAGCCCAAAGGGTATCGCCCGCCACAAAGACAGCAATATATCTTCTGGGCGCTCTTCTTGTAGATCGCTATTAGCCCGCTTGCGCAGGCGTAAATGCCGGGCCCAGCATACAACATTACAGGTGACCCCAAACAGATTGGTCGCAGTCAGGCCAAAGAAGATGCATATACCCGTATTAAAAGCGATCGAAGGTGATTGGCCCAATAGCTTGGCGAGAATCACTATCGTAAAATGAGCATAATAGTAATAATTGATCGAATAGCCAGCGAACCACATATCGCTAGGAGGTAAATGCGGGCTGCGCATAATCGCGGCAATAAAGCCCTCATCCATATACATCTCCCAGGAACGAATATCGGGTCCAAAGGAGCGCAGCCAGCCCAGCAAGAAGACCATTCCCAGAAATATGAGCTCAGTAACTATTATATATACGCCGTTGAGGCGGATCATTTTCATAATCGAGCGACGCAGGCGCACAAAGCCAACTATATTACAGGCCAATACAACAAGTACAGCTCCCATAATAGTTAGTCGACTGAAAGGCAAGAAACGCAACACCATTAAGGGAAACCAGACCATAAAGGCTACCACAGCAACGGCAAGGGCTTTACTAAACGCCCATCCTCGATCCGGCAGATTATGGCAAACAGAGAATGTGAGCGGCAAACATATTAATCCTAATACTTCGACAAGCGCCCACATTTGAAATAACTCGAACATAATTCTTCTCTAAATAGAAATTACTCTTTTGAATTACGCGCAGGGCATGCTAAAGGTTACCCTGGTAGGTACAAAGTAGTAACGTGTCTGTCACCCCATTAGTTCCCTTAACATAACCAGGAGATCCTATATTTTCGGAAGAGCCTTTTACTGCGGTTTTCTAGACTACCTCATAGATAGTTACCCCAGTTGCCTGATAGGCAACACGCAAGCCGGCCATATGCTTAAACTTGTCTAAGCCTTGCCGAGCTGCCCCATAGGTCTGCGCCTCAAAGGGGCCTACATAGACATAACGCACATGATAAAAATGCAGCAATGCGCTAGCCTGAGCGGCATCGGGCGTAGAATAGATAATATCAACATCGGTCATACGGCTATTGACCTGATCCACGTAGCGCTGTTCCTGTTCATGATCCGCCCAGCCAAGCACATCGGGTAAACCAGTAAAGACTGAGACCCGTCCAAACCATTTATATGATAATCCGGGAGGTGCCGCAGCTTCTAATATTACAGGCGAGCCAGCAACATGCGTATTAAGCCATTGAATGGCTCCGGCATCAGCCGGATACCAGGAACGCACAAAGGCAAAACCATCAAGCGTGGGCGTATAGTTCGCGCTTACAGCTGGTCGCTGTGTTAGCGCCCAGAGCTCATGGTCAGAGATGCGAGCAGTAGTTCCCTCTATAAGAAAAACAGAGCAGCAGACAATTAAGGCAGCAAGTCCAGTAGACCAAAAACGTCGGCCAAAACCACTGAGCCAATGCCATATATGCTGCAGAGCCAGAGCGCCTCCTAGAGCCAGACAGAGCCAGGCCTGGATAGAGAACTTAAATACGGTATTCATGCGCTCGTTGTCACCACTCATGAAGTCACGAATATAGACAATCTCTATACCCAGGCATATACCTACACCCATTATCAACAACAAATATGTATAGAGAGTTTTTTGCTCAAGGAATATAACTTTGTCTGTTACCTGCTGGCCGATACTCGAAGTCTGCTCCAACGCAGATAAATTTTTCAACCAGACCTTTACCTTCTGCGCAAATAAAAGCCAGCCTGCCAGGAGCAAGACAGCCAGAAAGAGCTTCAACCCCAGCACTAATACTACGCCCAGGATTGCCACACAGATCAATGTATATACTATAGCATATAAGCTGCTATTCATCTGGCTATAGGAAAAGCGCAAACTTAAGCGAGGTCCAATCCAGCGCCGGTACAGTTCGAGCAGAAAGAAGCTTGCAGCCAGGAATATCCATAAGCCAAAGATGGTCATAAATGCTCCCTGGGTCGTACCTTGCGTCACCAGCCCTAAGCCATAGACATAGAGTTGTTGATACCACATATAGAAGGGCAAATAAAAGAGGTAACCAAGAGCATATATGCCTGCCAGCGTCAACAACAGCGCAAGAGCAGCGCGCCAGAAACTGCGCATCTGCCAGATCCCCGGTAAAAATCGGATAGCCATAGCAGCAGCCAATAACAAAGCATAGACAGGCATATCCCAGGTATTCACGCATGCAATCGTGCCGAAGACAAAAGCAGCGCACGCATACAGCCCCCATGCTCGCCTTGAAAATCTCCCATCGCTAACAAGCTGTCCTCCTCCAGACGGAAAGAGCAGCGCGGCTATAATCCCCAACATGAAGACAGCAATAGGCATATCCATGACATGGGGATGTAAGTCAGCAAAGAGAAAGCTCCAGAAAGGGAACTCGTTAATCGTAAAGGGAATAATACGACTGCTTTGCCAGTAGTTAAACGCTGGCGGCTGTATATGCACAAGCAAGGCTAGCAGTTGCCCTTTCAGCTGAATAAAGCCGTCAAAATTTCCGATCAAAGCCGCAAAATAGCCTCCCAGCAAGGCAATAGGCAAACTTCGCGCGAAAACATATACAATCACTACAGCTTCACTAAAGGTCAAAGCAAAAAGCGTCGGAATAGCCAGATTAAAGGCAGTAGTTGGTGCTATGCCAGTGAGCTTGATTAGCGCCCCAACAATGACATAGCCATAGTAATAATAATTAATATAGCCACCAGCAAACCAGGGATCGAGCGGCGGCATATAAGGGCTGCGCAGCACGGCAGTGAGAAATGCCACTTCCATTGGCTTTTCTCCGCCAATATACGGATTCCACAAATCTGGATTGAGGGCGCGAATGCCGACAAAAGCAATATAAGCCAGACTAAAGAGCAATTCACACAAGAGTAGTTTGCGCCAATGCTGACGCAAGAAGTCGAGCATTGCTTGCCGTTGATGGAAAAAAGCCAGACCACCAGCCAGAGCCAGCACAGCCGCCACCAGCCAGAGCGAGAGCTGGCTGAAGGGTAAGATATGCATAGATGCCAGCAGCCAGGCCAGGTAAGCCAGCAACAGAGCCCCTAGCAACTTGCTAAAAATATAGCCCCGATCCCCAAAGACATGAAATAGCCAGAAAGCCAGCGGATACAGGAACCAGCCGAGCAGCAATAGAGCCAGCCACCAGAAGACCGCCGGGAACATATTGCTGATACTTCCTACAGGAAATTGCTCATTGAGCGGCGGCAACGATTGATACTGCTCTATTTGTTGTGCATTGAAGAGGAGGGATTTCTGAGTTGGTAAAAGCTGCGCTCCTGGCGCCGGCAATTGCACCCCTTGCATTAACTTTTGCAGGAGTTGCTCAGTTGTATAGGGATAGGGATTCTCGCGCACAAAAATCCTGGCGGTCGGATGATCAAAGACAGAATAGCTCTCATCGGCATCACTATCATCAAGCGTTATGCCAAGCAGATTCGGATGATTCTCAAACTGCGCAGCAAGATGAAAGCCAAGCTGGCCGCTAAAGAGGAGCTGATAGTAGCGGATAGTCAAAGGGTAGCGAGAGGGCAGGCGCGGAATCGACTTATCAAGCCGATCAGTAGGCATAGTGATTGCCCTGGCGGTTGTGAGCATACTGGCAAGCTGACGTGCCTTTTCTTCGGTATCGTCTCCATAGAGATTCAGGCCCGTTTGTGGCTGGCCGTTTGCATCATTATAAGTAGCCTGGACATAGCGCATAGGGCTGTCACTTCCAATAGAGACAGGAAGAGGATCATCCCACTGCTCATAGGTCAGAACGGTTCCGGGAGCCAGATGGCTGTATATCCAACGCGAGGCCTGAATACGTGTATTGGGTTGGCTATAGACATTGAGCAAGGCCAATCCCTGGAAGATAGTCCCTGCCAGCACAAGAAATAGAGCGCCCATACGTACCACCGGCAACAATTTCTTCAAGGCGATATGCTTTCCTTGCTCTATTTTCAGGCTGTGACTCGCAAAAGCCACCAGCGCAGCCGCCGCTATCAGCGTTACTAGAGGATAGACAGGCAGCATATAACGCATGAATTTGACGTAAAACCCACCCACAATCAAGCTATAGACGAGAATCCAGGAGAGTATTACCAGCCAGCTACCAGCCCTATTCTTCCAGAGGAGCCAGAGGAGCCAGAGCAAGCCAGCAAAAGCGGCTACACCCAATGCCAGGCCAAGGCCCCAAAGGAGCATGTTCCGAGCCTCGTAAACATAGGGCGTAGTACCGGCAAACTGCCGTACATAAGGCAGGTCAAGGGTCCCACGCGCCAGACTTCCTTGCTCACTCACCTGCGAAATAAAATTCTGCCAGTCAAGCAAGGCATAGGGCTGGGCCACAAAAAATACCACAAGACAAACAAGGGCGGCAAATAAGAAATCCACCAGGGCAAGCCATAGGTCTCGCTCGCGATACCAGCGTAGGAGTACAGCTACCAAAAGTGGCACAGCTAAAGGTGCGGCACTAACTTTAGTAGCAAGGGCAAGCCCATAACTCGCTCCCGCGATAAGGGACCAGAGGAGGGGTTTTTCTGTATCGATCAGCACAACGCAGGCAAGAAGCATCAGCACAACAAAAAACAGCAGTACCGTATCTACTGTATAAAAATGGGCTTGTTGTATTTGAAAAGGGGTAAAAGCCACCAGCGCAGCCGCCAATAAGGCTACACCCCAGGCGTGCACACGCTTTGAGCGCCCGTTCCTGGCTGTCAGGAGAAAGCCAAGCCAGCCGGTAAGTAAAATTGTTCCGCTATCAAAGAGCGCAGAGAGCGCCCGGCCAACGAGTGTCAGGCCCGCCAGGGAATTGAGGGAAGGCACAAAACGGATCAGGATATTGCCAATGATAGCCAGGAGGTAAAGCGGGAACGAGCCGTAGGCGAAGAAGTGGGGATTGAGTGGTGAATGCGCCGCATCAAAGAACTGAGCCGGGTTGGTGGGCCAGGACAACGCTGTCACGTGAAACAGGATCTGACGCTCATCTGGATGGAAACTATTCCCCTGGTCCCAGTCTAACCCATATAAGCGCAAAGCCAGGCCAAATAAGACTAATCCCCCCAAAGCCAACGGTTTCCAACGAACTACAAGCTTCCTGGGCATCCTTTACTTCCTATCTAGAAGAGGCATAGAGGCGCACCGACCACCGTAATTACTCTCTGCGTATCTCCAAGCAATTCTTTTCTAGTATAGAAACAATAAAGTGATGGGTCAAGAGGCAATAGGAGATTAGATTACAGGTGTTTTGCTTATTTCTCACCCATGATATACAGTCGTAATAGCTCTTCTTCTATTTGTTGCCACACCACTCTTTCTGCTTCAATCAGGCTCAGATGATCCTGAACCATAACTTCTGAAGTACGATGTCTGAAAGAGGCAAGCAAGGAGCGCTGCACCTCATAGAGTGGCATTCTCCCTAATTCGATGCGCCCCATATCATAGAATGCATCAGGCTCAAAAATTGCCGAAAGCAATTCCGCATAATATTGGATCAGCTTCTGACGGGCCTCCATCACAAAATAATTTGCCTGAGTACTGGAGACCAGGAGACAGCCAGCAACCAACTCTCCCAACATAATTGGATACGCCATCGCACTCTCTTCCCACTCTACCCACTGAGCAGGGAACATATGCCGCCCTTCTGAACGATTCTGAATGGCTAGAGGTCGACCGGTGGTCACTACGTAACCGGCCAGCGATTCGGCCCCCAGGAAAAGGATTTTCTGCTCCAGCTCCCTGTTCCAGGGAGGAGTTCCGCGACCCATATTCTCGCGCAAACTACGAATCTTCCCGTCAGCCGAAGGGTACATGCATTGTACAACGGTTACCTCCATCCCTACACGATGGGGATCGAGCTGCTTCAAAGCTTGCTGCAATATCACATCACACACAGAGCTAAAGCGCAATATTCGTGGTAACGTGCAGTAGGCATTCAGCACACGAGCATAGAAAGTAGAAGGGATCTCACGTTCCGCATCGTCTATCTGCACGGTCTCCGCAAAAGATGCGCCAAATTCCTTTGGTAACAGTTCCAACAAAGTCTGACGGTGAGATGGCAATGCATTGACGAGAAGACGGAGGTTCTGAGGGCGAGGCTTCGATTCGCCATTTGCCCACCTGACTAATGTTACAGTACTTACCTCCAGCACACCGGCAATGCGCTGCTTCTCTTGTGGGTCCTTGATAATTTTCCCTAGCAAATCACGCCATTTTTGAGCATCTTGCACACTCTTCCCTCCAATCACCGATATGCAAATAAATCTAATTTCTATAGAAAGCCGATCTTACCCATTGACAGACAAAAAACTTGAAGACAAAATGACTAGCACTCCCAGAGCCGTGTAAAGTTCACCAACAAACTCTTTCTGGAGACCCATTCCCATCTCAGAGACACGTGGAAAAAAGGGAGTCGCTCGTGAGAGCTCAAACGCGAAAATTCAACTGCTCACAAGCCTGCCCCAGAAAAAGACCAGACTTCTGACACATCGATACTTATTCTAATCTTTATGGTAGCAGCTAAAAACCAAAACGTCAACTCATGCAGCACAAAAAGTAGAAGATTTTCGTTCCATTTTTTTAAACTCAGAACAGTATCTTCCAGGTAGCTAGCCAAAAACAGTATACTACATTTTTAGCAGAAAATAATACATTGAAAAACTCAAATACTTTGTACTTGTAAAAAGCCGCAAGGCTTCTTGTTTTTTATTCATCTATGCCATCACTTGACATAAGCTATAGCCCCCATCATCATTATTACATTGTACAAATTTATCCTCTTGCTTGCTTCATCATCCTTCCCACAAAATAGCTACATATCTTCATACATATACTATCGCCACTTTACAATACTATCCATCATCTTCTGCCAAGAACTGCTTAATTGGGCCTACATATTGACTAAATTATGTACAATAAACAACGTCCTTTACTGATTTTCCCATTTATCAGGGGAGCTAAAAACTCGCTAGAACCAGATAGAAAAAGGAGCAGCCAGCAAATCTCTCTATGGGTATAGAGAGATTGTGCTCTCTTCTTCAATTCACTGGCCTCTCTTTTCATTTGAGGCCACGAAGACCCTCTACAAAAACCAGGGGCGGCGAAACGGACCTGGTGCAGTATTCCAAAGACGGGCCGAAAGAAAGTCGAGCGCTATTGCTTGCGCAACCACTAGCTCCGCAAGATCCACCATAGTAGAGGAACCTGATTTTGCCTTAAGCAACATCATACCCTTCTAAGGGAGGCAGCGGCATATTAGCAGGTATAGGCATCTGAGAGTCAATGCGCAGACAAAGCATCCCTTCAATAACATCTACATAAGCTGTATCGCCTGCCCCCAAATCCTCTTGAAGAATAGCCTCCGCCAACATATCTTCAAGCATTTGCCTGACTACTCTCCGCAAAGGGCGCGCTCCATACTCGGGATTATAGCCATGCCGGCCCAGGAGCCTGGCGGCTTCATCCGTTATCTGCAAATGAATCGAGCGCTCTTTTAGACGCTGCTGGATCTGCGCTATCATAATCCTGACGATCTGATAGAGATGTTCTTGCTCCAAAGGATGAAATATGACTACTTCATCAAAGCGATTGAGCAATTCTGGCCTCAACAATTCTTGCAAGGAGGCCAGCACTTGAGCACGCTTCTGCCCCATATAAGCCTGGAGCTCCGACTTCCCCTTTTGATAAGCCGTCAAGGTCCATGGCTTTTGTAGCAAACGCTCTGTGCCAATATTAGACGTGAGGATGATAACTGTATGCTTAAAATCAACAAGCTGCCCATGTGTATCTGTCAAGAAGCCATCTTCAAGAATTTGCAAGAGAAGATCTAAGACTTTGGGATGCGCCTTCTCAACCTCATCAAGCAGGATAATACTATATGGGCGCCGGCGCACGGCCTCGGTCAATTGGCCGGCTTCTTCATAGCCAATATAGCCCGGAGGAGCCCCTATCAAACGAGAAACATGATGACTTTCCATAAATTCTGACATATCTAGCTTGAAGAGGGCATTCTCATCCCCAAAAAGCGTTTTAGCCAGGGCGCGAGCCAGTTCCGTCTTGCCAACACCGGTTGGTCCAACAAAGACAAACGAGCCAATAGGGCGATGCTGGTCGCGCAAATTCACACGTGAGCGGCGTATCGCACCCGCGACGAGATGGACCGCCTCTGGCTGGCCTATTACGCTTCGCTGCAGTTCATGTTCCAGGTTGAGAAGTCGCTGGCTTTCTTCCTCCGTAATGCGCGTTACAGGAATGCCAGTCCACCTGGCCACAATGCTTGCAATATCCTGCTCTGTGACAATCGGAGGGTCCAGCCGGCAAGAATTAGCCTGCCAGTTCTGCTCTGCCCACCATAGCGTATTACGCAATTGTTGCTCACGCTTGAACAAACTGGCGGCCTGCAGAAAATTCTGTCTACTAATTGCATAGTTCTTCTCTCGCTGAACGATGGCAATCTCATCACGCATCCGCTGTATATTGCATGGTACAACAGCCTGCCGTACGCGAACACAAGCCGCAGCCTCATCCATTACATCTAGCGCTTTATCGGGCTGATAACGATTTTGTATGTAACGTGAGGACATTTGCACAGCGGCGACAAGAGCAGCGTCGCTGATCGCCACCTGATGAAAATCTTCATAGCGGGGGCACAAGCCGCGCAATATCTCCAGCGTCTCTTCGTCGTTTGTCTCCGAGATCAGCACTGGCTGAAAACGGCGCTCCAGAGCCGGATCTGCTTCTATCGCCTTACGATATTCATCGAGAGTAGCAGCGCCAATGCAACGAAACTCTCCACGCGCCAGCATAGGCTTAAAGAGATTGGCCGCGTCTATTGATCCATCCGCGACGCCAGTATGCACAAGGGTATGAAGCTCATCGATAAAAAGGATAATCTCGGGCGCATTCAAGATCTCTTGCATAATGAGCTTCAAGCGCTCTTCAAAGTCGCCCCGGAACTTCGTTCCGACAGTAAGCAGCCCGACATCCAGAGCAACGACTCTACAATGTAATAGATCATCAGGCACCTGATCCTGAATAATTCGTACGGCAAGCCCTTCAGCAATAGCCGTCTTCCCCACACCGGCTAAACCGATAAGCACGGGATTATTTTTCGTTCGCCGCGCAAGAATCTGCATGGTACGCTCCAACTCATAAGTACGCCCGATTAGCGGATCGAGCGTTCCTGCCAGAGCGGCCATCGTCAGATCACGGCTCACAAGATTTAGCGTAGGTGTTGTGCTATAGCAGGCTTGATAACGTGCAGAAAGGCGCAATTTCTCATGGTCGCCTCTGGCCAGGATCGTTAATTGTTTGCGAATTGCTTCAGGACGAATGCCAAAGCTTTCAAGTACGCCCACCGAGATGCTATCATGCTCACAAAATATACCCAGGAGTAAATGCTCTACCCCAATGAGATCAGCTTGAGATTCTGCGGCCTCCTCCTCAGCCCGAGCCAGCACATTTCTTACGGCCATATCCAGAGTAGGTTCGCTCAGAATCGCCTTACCTCCACGCCCTACTACAAAATCTAGAGCTTGAGCAATGCGCGAAGTACTGGTCTGTAGGGACGCAAATAATCCTTCAATTAAAGGATCATTGAGCTTTAGCAAACCAAGCAATAAATGCTCAGTACCCACCAACCTATGCCTCAGCCGCCGTGCTTCTTCGCGAGCATACGTGATTGCCTGACGCGCCTCCCTGGTATATTTGCTGAGTCGCTCCACCTATCTTGCTCCTTCCTAAGCATCAGACTAACATGCAGTCAGCTAGATATAGTTATCGAGCAAGAATAATTATCCAAGAAGGGTAAATCGACTTCTGGCAAAGGAAGTAAAGGAGGATAGTCCCAAATTTTCGCCCTCGATACCCGAAACCCATGCTTCTATACATTTTTCCTTGACCTCCTATTGCTCTCCCATACGCTCGGTTCAGCTTTTTCTACCTCTATCTATCCTCACCCATGAAATTAGTCTGTGGAGGACAACGCAGCACGGCCTCATATATGGAATCGCCATGCCTATGAAAGTGTAGCGCACGATATAAGGCGATAGCGCTGGCATTGCCCACAGTCACTATCAGCCCAACCTTAGAATAGCCCTTTATTTTAGCGGCATTGAGGCTATGAATTAGCAGCGCGCGTCCTAAGCCCTTTCCACGCCACTGTGGGCTAAGCGAAACATCAAGTATCCACATCAGTTTATCCAGATCGAGCGAACTTCTATTGCCGAGAAAAATATTGCCTATGAGCTTTCCCTGCTCATCTTCTAGCAGAAACGAGCTTTGGCGATCAAAGCGGCAATAGGTCCCTCCAAAGATATCATGCATCATCATGCTAGCCTGGTTCTCACTACTACAGATCATCTCCTGATCAATAGTGCCTTGATAATTTTGGTAGGCTAAGCTGGCAGCTAATTGCTCATCCTCAGAGCGTGGGGCACGTAAATGAAGCCCTGGAGGCAGGTTCGCTATTTGTATTTGATAATCATGCAATGATTTGAGCATGATCATACGCTCATACACTTTAAAGCCCACCACCCGTAACATCTCGTTATAAGCTTCAGGATAACCATAGATAAGCAAAACCTCGTCAGGTCGGGCTGCTTCTTGAGTGAGCTGATTTATTATTTGGGAACCGTAAGGTGAGATATATTCACGAAGTACAAAAAGATCTTTTATCTCAACAACATCTTCAAATCTCTCTAAGCGCCAGCCCGCAATCGGCCTATCACCTAACCAGGCCAGAAAGCGATTAGCCGCCACCTCAGCTGGCGCAGATAGAAAAAGTTTAAGCAGATCGGAGGTATCGTCAGGCAGGGACATGTTCTTGGCCCGATAACATAATTTCAGCCATATGAGAGCATCCTGAGCCTTGACACGTGAGATACTTACGGAAGTGAGATGCATAGTATTTCTCCTTGGCTTATACTTATCCTATCCTACATTTATTGAGACTTGCCTTGACCTCCAAATATACCTATCTTAAATTCCTCTAACCAGATGGCTCCAGTCTTGCAGGATAGCTAGTGCTTTGTCAGAACACAGAGTCAGGATTCCGTCCTGATTCCTGTCATAACTTATAGACCCTGGTTATAGGCCTGCGGGCTCATAAAAACCTATAGCGTTTTGCCTTTGAAGCAAGGCCGCTAGCAAACGCCGATTAGAAAAGCCTTCACAAGGCGCAAGAGAAAGGAGTCTCTCGATGTCATCCAACGATTTCTGTTCCATTCAAGATATAACTCCCTTACATACACTCTACACTTCCCCAAATGAGCTGGAAGCAATCGAAGAGGCTATGCTGCACTACATTTACATCCTCGCTCCTGGCAGAGCTAGTAGAGAACACACCGAGTTTATAAAACTATTACAATCATTTCGCCAACGTTATCAGGATGCTTTATATACGCTCAAGCATTCAACATCGATCCAAAAGCAGGCACAATCCTTGCTACCCATCACGGCTACCCCTACCGAATTGATAGCTTTCTGTGTCGCTTCTTATGCATATATCAGTTTTTGGGAACATTGTCAGCAAGCCTGGAAAGAGGTTATTGTACACCTGCGTTCTGTCAGTCAACGCTATGCAGCTTCATTGAGCTTCTTATGAAGCCAGAAATCACAATTAGAAACGTGTTCCATTAAAAGATAATAAAAAATCTATTGTGCGGATGACCACTATCTTGTCAGGTCAGATATCTATGTTTGTGCTATTTCCGACCACTCATGCTGTTACCTCAGCGATACTTGCACGTTGCACGAATCAAGAAGCATATTTTTTTATAATCTCTATGTTATAGGTTTATTTAGGAGAGCAACCATGGATTCACCCTCATATAATTCAAATACTCCACAAACTCCTGAAGAATCCAGACCCATCGCCAACAGAAATCCTTCGCATAATTCCCAATATCTTGCCAGGCGAGCAACTGCCTCGTCGCAACGGAGAACAACTGTCCCAGCGCGGCCAGTTCAGCCACCTTCCTCAACACAGCAGGCTCCTCAGCCTCCTTCAGCACGGCCAGCTCAACAACCTTCCTCAACACAGCAGGCTCAACAACCTTCCTCACCGCGGCCAGCTCAACAACCTTCCTCAACACAGCAGGCTCAAAAATCGCCCTTAACACGGCCAGCTCAACAGCCGCCTCCAGCTCAGCCACCTTCCTCAACACAGCAGGCTCAAAAATCGCCCTCACCGCGGCCAGCTCAACAGCCGCCTCCAAATTCCCAGGCGAGTTCTCCCAGCATTTCAACATCCCAACGAGTAAATCTTGCCTCACTGGATGAGCAACCAACATTTATACTCCCGGCTCATCGTTACACTGCTACCCAATTAGGAAGAGGGGCCGTCATCAAAACTCAACAGCCAACAACTAGCTTTTTTTCCCGTTTATTACAAAAGGTTCTGGGGCGCAAAAGTTAAAATCTTGCCTCTAGATAGGTTAATATCAATCTAACCAACTACTAAAAGCGAGCAAGAGAGCCACCCGGCGATTTTCTTAAAGAGGATCAATGCGGAGCAAAGCCAATTTGGGCCTCAAACGCCAAAACTGGTTATTCTCATTGTTCTATATACTCCTGCAAATATCCCATCAGTCTGAGCTGTCAGATAACGATTATACGCAGATTTAGCGGCATTCTTCATCGATAGTTAGGGCGGATGCAATCTTCCCTTTTTGCAAAAACTAAAAAGGGATACTGGCTTTTGCAAGTAGCAGGGCCAGGGCAAAAAGTTCATGGCGGAAGTAACGTTGTGAGTCGTTCAAATAAAAAGAGGATTGGCTGCGCACTCAATTCTTTAATAGCATATCCGAAAGGGGTCGAACCTCCGACCTACAGAGCCCCTGGTTCCGCTCCACAAATTATCGTAAAAGGAGAAACTACCATGAGAAAGGCAAAAAAAAATTGGATCAGCCTGTTCAGGTGATCCAACTTTAGGCGTACCCGAGAGGGGTCGAACCTCCGACCTACAGATCCGCAATCTGTCGCTCTATCCACTGAGCTACGGGTACGTGTGTTTGTTTACGTGATGTAGAATACAGTATTCACGACCGTTTGTCAAGAGTTTTTTGAGAACGCCACCCGCAATTTTTAAAATTCCTAGCAATTCCAGAAATCATCTATCAAGAGCTCTAATTTCAACTCTGTAAAGCCTCTAGTAGTCTGTCAAGCAGAGATTGACGAATGCGCCGCCGGCCGGCGGCAGGTGGGGGATAAGCAGGGGCACAATTCGCTTGGTCGCGACGCGTCCGCCCCTTGCATCCCCGCTGTTCTCACGCGTCACTTCACTCTTGACAGAACACTAGCTTATGCATAGATCAAGCAGCAGGTGGCGAAAAATAAACCAAAATGGGGCATGCACCGAGACAAGCACATACCGCCGGAGATCTAACGCATTTTTTTCTAGGCCAGGCCGTCGATCACATCTCTCGCGCGTCCAAGAGAATCTCGACGAACGTAATAATAGGCCCACAAACCTTTTTTACGACAGTCCACCAGGCCCGCGTCTCTTAAAATGCGAAGATGATGTGAGATAGTGGGTTGTTCCAGGGTAAAGCTCTCTACAATCTCAAAGACACAAACTTCTCCTTCATGTCTGCTCAGCAAGCTCAAAATGCGCAGACGTGTAGGATCAGCTAAGGCTTTCAGTAGGCGCGCCTGGACAACTGCATCATCCTCACTTAACGTTGGAACAAATTTTGGGGCAATACCAACCGCTGGATTGCTTAGAGAATTAGGCCTATTCAACATATTCATCGAATGTGTTGGACCTGCCGATGTCGATACACTGCGATTGGAATTTCCCTGATTCATCGATGTCATTGTCTTCTCCTTCCATCCTCCCAACCGGATGTCAAACCTACGATAGAGTCTGGGCTTAACCTACTTCTAGTATACACAGCCCAAGAAATATAGCCAAATCTATGATAGTCTTGTTTGTGAATCATCAGGCCTCTATTGGCTTTGGAAGAGTCTTCAGGGGCATTTCTTTACTCTAGCCTTAAAGATTGACAGCTGCTTATCTGGGCACAAAAAAAACGCGACACCTCATAAAGATGTCGCGCCGTTGATCTATTTGTAGTTAGCGCCGCTCCTCGGGGCGAATTTGCAAATGCAGCTCACGCAATTGTTTGTCATCGACTGGCGAAGGCGCATTCATCAAGAGATCCATTGCGCTTTGCGTCTTGGGGAAAGCAATCACATCGCGGATACTCTCTTCGTCAGCAAGCAGCATAATGAAACGATCTATACCCAGAGCGATGCCACCATGGGGAGGAGCACCATACTCAAAAGCTTCGAGCATATGTCCGAACTGTTCCTTGATCTGCTCATCGTCCATATTCATCAACGAGAAGACCTTATGCTGCAAGGCGGCAACATTGATACGCACACTGCCTCCGCCAATCTCATAGCCGTTACAGATGATATCATATTGCTTAGCCCGCACATTCAACGGGTCGCTATCCAGACGGCTAATATGCTCCTCATCCATGCCAGAGAATGGGTTATGCTCGGCATCATAGCGCTGCGCCTCTTCATCATAATGCAATAGGGGGAAATCCACCACCCAGCAGAGGGCCAGTTCGTTCTGATCAATCAATTTCAAGCGCTCAGCCAGCTTTACACGCAAGCGGAAGAGCACATCATTACAAACTTTAGCGCTATCCGCAACAAACAAGAGCAGATCACCAGGCTTGCCTTCCAGGCGATCAATAATAGCTTGCACCCCTTGGCCTGCCATAAACTTAGTCAATGGCGATTTCACCTCACCAGAGGCCTGAATAGCCAGAGACACTAAACCTTTGGCTCCCAGCATGCGAGCAAACTCAGTAAGCTCTTCCACCTCTTTGCGACTGTAACCCCCGGCTCCTGGCACGCGAATACCCTTGACCATTCCCTGGGCAGCCAGCGCATTTTTGAATACGCCAAAGTTACCAGCCCCGGCCAGATCTGTTATCTCCACCAGAGGCAGATCAAAGCGGAGATCTGGATGATCGGTTCCATAACGATCCATCACATGCTTATAGCTCAGGCGCGGGAAGGACAGTTCCTTGATACGCTTGTTCGTAGTCTTTTCAATCAGCGAAATGACAAGTCCCTCAATCAAGGACATGACATCATCCTCAGAGACAAAGGACATTTCCAGGTCAAGCTGAGTGAACTCAGGCTGACGATCGGCTCGCTGATCCTCATCACGGAAACAGCGTGCAATCTGGAAATAGCGGTCAAGGCCCGCTACCATGAGGAGCTGTTTCAACTGCTGCGGCGACTGAGGTAAAGCATAGAATTCACCAGAATAGATACGGCTTGGCACAAGATAATCTCGGGCACCTTCCGGCGTGCTCTTCATGAGAATAGGTGTCTCAATCTCCAGGAAGCCTTGCTCATCAAGATAATCACGTATAAGCTTTACAACCCGATGGCGCAAAATCATATTATCGCGCATCTTGGGACGTCGCAAGTCCAGATACCGATACTTCAGTCGTAAGCTCTCATCGACGGGCGTGCTATCGTTGCTAATTGGAAATGGCGTTGTACGCGAAGGGTTGAGAATAACCAGCTGATCGGCGGCAATCTCAATAGCCCCTGTACTTAAGTGAGGGTTTTCTGTCCCGGGCAGACGCATGACCACCTTGCCACTCACCTGAACAACGTATTCAGAACGCAATTCCGCCGCAACCCGATGTGACTCTGGAGAACGTTCAGGATCGCAGACTACCTGTGTAATACCATAGCGATCACGAATATCTAGAAAGATCAGGCCTCCATGATCGCGGCGGCGATTTACCCAGCCCGCCAACGTAGCCTGTTGACCAACATAATCTGGACCCAATTCACCGCAAGTGAATGTTCGATAATATACCTCAAAACCCACGTTCGGACGCTCCTTAACTGTTACGAAATCTAATGGGAAAAGCTTCTGCAGAATCAATACACAACATGCCTCTATCCTGATACGTATGGCAGCTTAGAATAGCTCTATGATGAAGCGCATGCGCTCTGCTGATCATTCTGCTGATGCATATCTATCGAGATCAAGCCTGGCGTTGCATTACTTTGCGCGCTCTGGGTCAAGAGATAGAGACTTGCGCCATGTGGATCGGCAACAGCACTCTTCATAACAGCCAGAAGATTTGCCGAAGTATATTGCCGCACCAGCGTCATACTTAACTGCGTCCCGCTGCTTGTGCTCACTGTCCCTCCACCTGTACCGCCATTCCCATTCCCTGTAGACGAGGTAGGCGAGGCCGAAGGCGTTACAGTAGCCGTCATAGCAGCCTCCTGTGCCACCTTAAGATCAATCACGCGGAAATGGTCCTTATCAAGAATAAAGAGATGAGGAGCATTATCACTATCTATCAAACCGGCCGCCAACATGCTAGCCCCGGGAACCGACAGGAAAGACTTCGCCTGCACTCCTTGCGTCCCCGGTGTGGGAACAGCCGACGTAGGAGAGAAATCGGCAGCCGTGGCAGAAAGCGGGACTGGAATAGCGCTTTGCATCACCACACTCACAGCTGTCAGATTTCCGCCATTGGCAAATTGGAGTGTTTGCACATCACCATTGCTATAGAGCAAGAAAAGCCGCCCATCGGGAAAAGCCGCTACGCTCACGAGCGTATTCGAAATAGAGAGCGTCGCATTGACAGGTGTAGCTTTTTCCCACTGATTATCACCACTAATCTTGTAGTGAAGCATATCAGCGGTATTTGGCGCCGTCTTAGAAGTCAAGATCACATAGACATCCTGGCCCCAGGCCGCCACAAATTGTGGCACCAGGCCGTTTTGCATATATTTCTGATCAACAGTGGCAGTTCCTGAGTCCTTGAGCGTCCCATCATCGTTGGGCAAGAGCAAATGCAAGGCATACGAATTATCTTTTGGCTGAGATGCTAAGGCCACTAAACGCTGCCCATCGCTCACCACTGCCTGGACAAGGACATCTTGCACAGCGGAAATCTTATTGACAAAGCTTCGCTGATCATTCAAGCGATAGAGCTTTTGATCGGCCCCAACGGCATAGAAGAACTGCTTGTTCTTCCCATTTTGAATAACTGCCAGGATATTGGCCTGTGTCCCTGTCGTACCACTATCCAGAGGTGAATTTGTGGCATTCACACAAGGGCCCGCTGCCGCTAATGGCACAATTGCCGCCAGCTGGTTATAATTAGTAATGGCTGTCTTCGTTGTGGAAACAAGCTTTGAGTGCAGCCCAGAAGCCTGGTTGTGCTGAGCATCGCTTAAAGATACTTCTTGTAATTGCTTTAAATCGCTCTGAGCCTGGGATAGTTGCTTGAGTGCGGTAGCAGGATCATTAGCCAATATCTTATTAGCTTGCTCAACCTGAACATTAGCATCTTTAAGTAAGCCATCCACATTTACTGTATGCTGTGGACGAAGCATGAAATACCACACCCCAGCCCCCGCCCCTGCCAGAACGAGAAGAATAAATACAGCCAATATGGTATAGAATAAACGATTGCGCTTAGCCTGCACCCGGGTAGACTGCGACTGCTGAGGGGTCGCACCATAGCTCGACATTCCCCCAGGAGCGCCCAGGGGGCCGCTCGATATCCGTAGCGAAGAACCGTTCAGGCGATTATCCTCAGGGCGAGTCGGCAAACCAATTGCTGAATGAGGAAGATTCTTCAGCATCGAGCCCGCGCCATCTGCTTCTCGGCCACCCACGGGAACAGGGAAAAGCACCCCTGGTAGAGATGAAGGAGGCTCCTCCATACCCACCTCAAGCACCTTAATCACAATCGCAGTGATATTATCAGGGCCCCCGTTCTCATTAGCCCGCTCAACCAGATGATAAACGCTTTCTTGCGGCACATACTGATCTACAATGCTTCTCAAATCCTCGTCATCTACAAGGCCTGATAGCCCATCAGAGCAGAGAATCATTGAGTCGCCTTCTTCCAGGCGTTCAGCAAAGATATCTATCTCAACATCTGGCTGAGTGCCTAGCGAACGCGTAATAACATTGCGCTGAGCATGCGAGCGCGCTTGATCCCTGGTCAGCAGACCAGCGCGCACCTGTTCCTCCACCCATGAATGATCTTGCGATACCTGCTTAACCTGCCCACCGCGAATTAAATAGGCACGGCTATCGCCAACATTTGCGAAATAGGCCATGTTGCCGCGCAACACCGCCGAGACACAAGTTGTGCCCATACCGCTACGGAGCATGTTTTCAGCCGCTCGTTGATGAATTAGCGAATTTGCACGTTTAATCGCATGCAGCAATGAGACAGCAATATCTTCGCTATCATCCTCATAATACACGTTGCTGACTGTATCAACAGCAATTTCACTCGCTACTTCTCCTGCTGCATGTCCCCCCATGCCATCAGCCACGATAAAAAGCGCCCCTTTTTTGGCCATTATCTGCGCGTCCTTTGGAATGACGTAGGCCATATTATCTTCATTATGGGGACGCTTGCGGCCAACATCTGTTAGCTGTGCGACATCGAGCCTGAGTTGTTTGGACAACGTGCTTCTCTCCCGTACTTCAGTAGCTCTCGATCTGTGCGCTCTGTACACTAGGCAGTTGCTGGAACTTTTGGCTATAATACACCTAGAGAGGAAAAAACGCAACGTATCTTTCCCTCTATGCCCTTCATGGACTTCCTCTAGCCTCCTACTGTACCGCTCACTGCACCTGAGTATACTCTTTCATAACTCAGCATGCAAGAGATATAGCTTGCGGTACTAGAATGGCCCGTAAAAGGGTTATACTACATAGCACACTTATAAGCTTAAAACAACATAATGCAATCACCGAAGTGGCTACTATTACGTTTCTCAACAAAATCTATGTCTTTTTCTTTCCCCGTTTAGAGAAGCCCCTTCACCATCATGTCAACGTAAAAGTAGCTCTCCTCGGTTTGATTCTTTTTCCATCTGTTATTATATATGCTTACTTGACATAGCTGCTATACTCTTCAGGTACCTGGCAGGGCTTTCCAGCTCTGGTTTTTTTGCCGCCTGAGGGCGGTGAGGAGAACACTCGGGGCCAAATCCGCTCGCTCGCGACGTAGCCTCGGTGGCCCAGTTCAAGGGCAAGCCCTTAACAATCCCAGTGTGGAGAACTGGAAAACCCTAAGATATCTGGGCTTCAAGTCCTTCAGTCGATTTTTGCGTTCTTCATTTCCAATTAAAACGCAGGTCAGCACCTTTTTTTACTATCCAAAAAGTTCGGTTTTTGCACCTGGTCAACACATTATGCGGCAGGCACATGAGATCTTTCAGGCACAACTCCAGGAATATGGATTAAAGACAATATTACTTTACGCGGACCCTCCACTTCTCTATGCCGAGCTCCACACAGGCGCCAGGCATACGCTCTTCTTTTATATACCCTGCCTGCCTGCAGACATTCACTCATCGACACTCATTCGCGCCCACCTATCTATCCTAGCGGCCTATCGAGATGCCAAAAAAATTATACCCATGAATATAAAGTGGCTCTTTGATGCTACAGGTGAGCCCGGCCATCCTGCTATGCTCGATGTCGTCGCCCAGCACCAGAGCCTATTTCAGGCCGATGGCTGTATTGGCTATGCCACAGATAGTGCCCTCATTGGAGCTCCCTACCTTGCGCTAGGGACTAAAGGATATCTCAGCCTTGAGCTTTTTTCCCGCACAACCCCCAGACCGGTGAGCTCAAGTCATGGCGCTGTAGTTCCAGGAGCCGCCTGGAGGCTCTTGTGGGCCCTCAATCAGCTGAAAAACTCGCAGGAGGAAATTCTACTCGAAGGGTTTTATGATAATGTGATAGCCCTTGAGGATGAGACAATGGAACAGCTCTACAACTTGCCGGACAATGCCTCTTCTCTGGCTCAACATTGGAAGCTTGATCAGCTTCTCCTGGGCCTCAAAGGATTTCAGCTACACTATGCTCACCTGCTTACACCTAGCTGCTCAATCAATACCTTGCATGCCGGTGCTTCAGCAAGCAAGCGGAGCAGAGCAACGCTTCCAGCGCAGGCTAAGGCTTGTGTGGACTTCTATCTTGTCCCAGCCCAGGACCCTGATGACATTGCCAGCAAACTACGTGAGCATCTACAAGCCCACGATTTAGCGGATATCCAGGTTCGGGTCTTACAGCGCAACTGGCCCATCTATACACCTCTCGCGATGCCCTTTGTGCAGAAGGTACAACACGCCCTAAGCCATACCTCAGCGCAGGGAGCTGTTCTTCTTCCTTTAACCATCGGGAGCTATCCTTTATATCCTTTATATAAGTTCTGGCATATGCCAGTTGTAATAATAGGTACCAGCATCGTACAGGAGAGCGCTTCCTTAGCTGAAATAGACCCTCAAGAGCTGGCACTACTCAGCAAGCAGACACACATGATCATAGAGGAGCTAGCAAATGCAACTGATACAAATTAATGCACATACCTGGGTTATTCAGGGAGGCGCGAATATTGGCGTTATCTCTTACGAAGGTCGCTGTCTCATCATCGATAGTGGAATGGATAAAGACGTTGGGCGCGAGATTTTGCAGCACGTGAAGAAACTGGGCCTAACGCCGAGCGCCCTCCTTATTACACACGCTCATGCAGATCATTTCGGTGGCGCCGATTATCTTGTACGGCAAACAGGCTTGAAGGTCTACGCCACCCGCGTAGAGGCCGCTGTCATGTCGGGACCAATTCTAGAGCCACTCTATCTTTTTAGCGGAGCCCAGCCACCGCGCGAGCTCCAACACAAGTTTCTGCTCGCCAAGCCATGCTCGGTCGATACTATTCTTGTCGGCAACGAAAAAATCCTCGATCAGATCCCCTTACAAATCCTTTCATTACCAGGTCACAGTAGCGAACAAGTAGGGGTGGCCTTCGCCGACACCCTCTTCGCCGGCGATGCCTTCCTTACTCCTGCTATCCTCGATAAGCATCGCATTCCCTTTTATAGTGATGTGCAGGCAGGCTTAACCACGCTAAATACCCTAAAAAGGCAAACCTCCTCGTTTAAGCATATAGTAGCAGGGCACGGAGAAATATATACTGCAGAACAACAGGCTAATCGGGCCATTGACTATACCATTGAACGTCTAGAGAGTATACTAAAAGACGTACTAAACGCACTTGCTGACGGGACTCCTCGCACCACTGCTGACGTATTAAGCGCAGTAGCGACATCGCAAGGCGCAACTATTAACGCCCTCTCTCAGTATGTGCTCTATCAGACGACGGTACAATCGGCTTTGAGCACCCTCTATGCCAGCGGAGAACTGCAACCTATATTTCAGGACAATCAACTCAGGTGGCAAAGAGTAGGAAAGGCATAGCCTGTTACCTCGTGAAATCCAGAGACGTTATATTGCCATAAGGAGAATACTACTGGTATGCACATAGGTATCAACGCTCAGTTGCTATCCTTTGGTCAGAATTACCGCAACGGCGGGGTCAGCCGCTATATTCGTTACTTGCTGACCGAACTAGCCAGGCAACCAGGGGATCATACTTATACGGTCTTCGTCAACGGGCAGGAGGTAATAGAGCACCTTGCTGCCGAGCACCCGCAGATTACCTACTTCGCCGCAGCCTGGCCAGAAGAGCAACCGGCGGCACGTGTGGCCTGGGAGCAATTCACGCTACCTTCTCTCATACGTCAGAAGCGTATAGATGTTTTGCACTCCCCTGTAAACGTGCTTCCTGAGTGGCTGCCCAGGCAATGCGCAACAGTGGTAACACTACATGATCTGGCGTTTTTACGCTTTCCGGGCGTTCTCACGAAAGCTAAACGTTTTTACCATCGCACTTTTACTATTCGCAGTCTGCGACACGCTACTATGGTTATTGCAGTCTCTGAGAGTACCAGGCAGGATGCTCATAAGCTGGTTGGCATTCCTTTGGAGCGCGTGCAAACTGTCAATCCCTGTATCGATACGCGTTTTTTAAGTGCCGTTGAAGAAGAACAGATACAAGCTTTCCGCAAACAACATCAACTGGAGAATGGCTATATACTTTATCTTGGCACGCTGGAGCCACGTAAGAACATTACTACGCTGATTGAAGCTTACGCGCAATTACGTCAGAACTATACAACCCCTGTGAAGCTGGTCCTGGCCGGCGGTAAAGGCTGGCTCTATGATGAGATTTTCGCCAAAGTACGCGAGCTGGGACTTGAATCAGAGGTAATCTTTCCGGGCTTTGTTACAGATACCGAGCAGGTTCTATGGTATCGCGCAGCCAGCGTTTTTGCCTACCCCTCACTCTATGAGGGATTTGGCATACCTGTAGCTGAAGCCCTGGCCTGCGGAATACCCGTCGTCACATCCAATATTTCTAGTTTACCAGAAGCAGGTGCGCAGATTGCTCTATGTGTCGACCCCTATAATATAGAAGGCATAGCTAGAGCGATGCATCGAGCAATCACAGATCAAGAGTTCCGTGAAAAGTGTCGTTCTTCAGCATCCTCTGTTGCAGAGCGCTTTTCGGCCCAGAGAATGGTAGCGCAAACAAGAGAAGTCTATGCAAAGGCTGCAGCAGTTCATGCTTTACGTACGAAACACCGGCATACGTCGTTTGTTCAATAGTGTAGAAGATGGCTTGAGTCGTGAATAGCAGTGAAATATATCAGACAACGAACATTAACACGGAGAGGCTTGGGAGCCCTGAAATGGTAGGCGGAGCTACAGGTCCTATTACCAAGGCTATCTCTCGACGACGCTCCCATCGTCGTCAGTGGCGCATATTTGAATGCATAGCCATGATCATACTTGATGCTATTCTCATTGATGCATCATTCCGCGTAGCCTATTATTTTCGCTATGTGCTCCTGCGCCCAAGCAGTCTACTTGATACTCTTGCTAAAACTCTGATAGGCAGCGAGTTCAACAGCACTTTCTTTACTACACCCTTAGATAACTTTGCGCCCTTAGAATTTGGTATTGTGATCGGGCTGATCGTTATTTTCATCCTACGTGGTCTGTATACTATCCGTCTCACCGGTAGCTGGTTCCGACAAGCGCGAACCATTCTAAACTCGGCTACCGTAGGGCTCACTCTCTTGATTGCCTACTACTTTGTTTTTCCAGCAATGTCTAACTCGCGTCTGCTGGTTCCATTTGTCTGGGCAACCGCTGTTGTGGTACTCTGCCTGGCTCGCCTGATCGTCTCAGGGGTTATGGTGCTGCTCTACAGAATTGGCCTCGGTGAGACACGTTTGCTCGTGGTAGGTTCCGGGCGCCTTGGCAAAATGATTATGCAGCATATCGCCGCTAACCCTGATCTCGGCTACTCTATCGTGGGTTTTCTTCATGATTTACAGCACGAGCCGCCCAGCGACTTTGGACGCTTTAAAATGTTGGGAACTATCGATGATATCGGGTATGTCATTCGCTCCATGCAAGTGGATGAGGTGATCATTGCGCTACCTTCAAATATGCATCAATACGCGGTAAGGAGCGTCAAGATGTGTGAGCGCCTGGGAACCTCCTTTAAGCTTGTGCCCGAACTTTATGAGTTAAGCTTATCGCGCATCGATATGGGAGTGATTGAAGGCATTCCTTTGTTGGGAATCAGGCAGGTCGCACTCAACTCCATACAGCGTTTTATCACACGCCTTGTCGATGTGACTGTTTCTATCCTGGTTCTGACCTTGAGCTCCCCCATCTGGCTATGTATTGCCTTGATAATTAAGCTGTCTTCGCAGGGACCGATCATCTTTAAGCAGAAGCGGGTAGGCCTCAATGGCAAGCTCTTTGAGATATACAAGTTTCGCTCAATGTACCAGAACGCTGATCAGCGTTTGGCGACCTTGCTCGAAAAGAATGAGGCAACCGGCCCTCTCTTTAAAATGAAAGATGACCCGCGTATCACACCGATCGGCAAATTTATTCGCCGAACCAGCCTTGACGAAGTGCCACAGCTCATTAATGTCATTAAGGGAGATATGAGCCTGGTCGGACCACGGCCGGCCTTACAACGGGAAGTGGAGCAATACGAAGAGTGGCAAAAGGGACGCCTGGCGATCAGGCCCGGCCTGACTGGTTTATGGCAAGTACGCGGTCGTAGTAACCTGAGCTTTGATGAGGGCGTCCTGATGGACCTGTACTATATAGAAAACTGGTCTCTGCGTCTGTACTTCCAGATTCTTTTCCGCACTATTCCAGCGGTTTTGTTTAGTCGAGGAGCGTATTAGCCACATGAAAGTTGCATTAGTGCATGATTATCTCAATCAGATGGGCGGTGCGGAACGGGTTGTTATGGCGTTTCACGAAATTTTTCCTGATGCGCCAATCTATACGTCTATCTACGATCCAGAGCTCGTCGATCCGGCTTTTCGGCGTATGGATATTCGCACTTCGTTCATGCAGAAATTGCCTCTGGTAACCAGGCATCACCAGCCCTACCTGCCATTCTACCCCTTCGCCATGGAAAAGCTTGACCTACGGGGCTATGATCTTGTGCTTAGCAGTTCCAGCGCCTTTGGCAAGGGCGTGATTACCAGGCCAGAAACCCTGCATATTTGCTACTGCCATACCCCAATGCGCTGGTGCTGGAACTATGAAGAGTATGTCGAACGCGAACAGCTAGGCAAAGTAGCACGTAGTGTCTTGCCCTTCTTGATGACGGGATTGCGCGTCTGGGATCAGTCAAGCGCCATGCGGGTCGATCACTTTATCGCTAACTCGCCTGTCGTGGCAGAGCGCATTCAGAAATATTATCGGCGCGAAGCAGTAGTTATTCCACCACCAGTGGAGGCCGATCGTTTCCCGTTTGATCCCGCTACTCAGCCAGAGGATTACTTCCTCGTCCTGAGCCGCTTGATCCCCTATAAGCGTATAGACCTGGCGATTGAAGCCTGCAACCGCCTGCGTCTCCCCCTTGTCGTCATTGGGGGAGGGCGCGATCTTGAACGTCTTAGAGGCATGGCCGGGCCAACAATCCGCTTCCTGGGGCACTTGAGCGATGAAGAGGTGCTGTACTATTTTATGCATTGTCGCGCCTTCTTATTTCCAGGGGAAGAAGATTTTGGGATTACGCCTCTGGAAGCCCAGGCGGCTGGACGGCCGGTTATTGCCTACGGGTCCGGCGGAGCCCTGGCCTCTATTGTGGATGGGGTAACCGGCGTTTTCTTCAAGGAGCAGACGGTTGAGAGCCTGATGGCTGTGCTGTCCTCCTTCGAGGAAGGAGCTTTCGATCCACAAACTATTCGCAATCATGCGCTTGAGTTTGATAAACCGCGTTTTCGACGGCGCATTCTGCAATTTATTGAGGCGAAATTAGGCGAGCCAGAAGAAAAGCAAGCTCGTACGCCAACTAACGATCTTATTCACTAAGCAATATCGGCGAGAAAGGGTTTTAGGGACGTGGAACTACGGTCTTACTGGAAAATTATTTGGAGGCGGGGCTGGATTATTATCCTTGTCGTAGGAATTATTGCGATCTACACGGGATATCAATATTATCATTTAGCAAAAACGCCGGGAGCCCTAAAAGCTTATCAATCTAATGTCTCTGTACGTATAGGATTACAAGCGACGCAAAATAGCACAGATCAGAGCTATGCTGACTATATATCAGCATCAGAAACTCTGGCCGATGAGCTAGCAACGGGCCCGCTCATCACCTCAAACGAGTTTGATACTGAGGTTTCACAACAAATCCAGAAGGATATGAGCCAGATTACGCAGCGCTTTGGCCCGCAAGCTGATCTTGGAGACTGGCAAAATCCCGGCGCTATTGGGAGCTCTTTAACGGCTACACGGGCCCATAGTCTTGTCACTATCAGCGTTACATGGTCAACGCCCGCCGGGGCATGGGCAATCGCTAATGCTGTGGGTGAGGTAAGCGTTGCCCATATCAGCTCATACCTCGATTATGAGATACGCAACACTACTCCCTCGCTTAAGCAACGCAACGAGATCCATCCCCTCGTATCAGCCGAAGTCATCAGTAGCGCAACAGCTCCGGCGCTTGTGCCAGGGCCTTTGGCGTCCAAGCCAACACTATTACTCGTGCTTGTAGTCGTCGCCTTGATTATTGGCATTGCGCTGGCGTTTCTCATCGATTATCTAGATGACCGAATTCGCAATAAAGATGAGGCGGTCCAGCTACTTCAGCTGCCCATCTATGGTGAGGTACCGCCAGCCCCTACTCCGGGCAGAAATAGATCCCAGCACTCACCCGCCGCATAAACCCGGCAAATTTGGGTGGAATATATTGACAGCAAGAATCAGGACAATTATAGTACAATCGATCCTGGCAAAGAGGCGGAGAGGAACCGAGAAACACAACCTCCGCCTCTTTCCATGTAGGGATAGAATACAGGAGTTTTGCCGTGGCCATATTATCACAAGAGCAGGTTTCGCTGCTTACAGATTATGATGCAGACTCTACATATAGTACAGCCTATCATACGTTGTATGCGAATATTCGTTTTAGTTGGAACGATGAACAGCTCGGGCCACACACTATTCTTTTCGCGACACCAGCAGCTTATCCTGGCTATGCGGGGGCCGCGGCCAACGTTGCTATCGCAGCGGCACAAAGTAACACTCCCACTATCCTGATTGATGCAAGCCTTCATACGCCAGGTTTGCAGCAACGCTTTGGCGTCGTTACTAGTGGAGGGTTAAGCAATCTTCTCGCAGAAGAGAAGCTCAACGCGCAAACGTTGGCCCTTTGTCTTAGCGAGACCTTTGTGCCAAATCTACGCTTGCTGTGTGCTGGGACGGCAACAGTACCATCCCAGGAAATCAGTCGTCTATTGGCTACAAGGTTGCCAGTCGTGCTAGCCGGACTACGGCAGTATCTTGCAGAGTCATCAAGTGAGCAGAGTCTTATTATTTTCAATAGTGCACCGGTGCTGGCGAGTATTAATACCGCTCAGATTAGTTCGATAGTGGATCAGACCTTTCTACTTATTTCCTCGGGGCGCACATCGCGGACTCAAGCCAAACGTGCGCAAGAGCAGTTAGAGCGGGCACACGCTAAACTTACCGGAATCGTTATGCTAGATGTTTAGAATTTGTATTTTGCAGAAATTATTTGGCATAGAGGTCTTTATAAGAGATATCGCCACTGAGGAGAAAATACGATATGCAAGGACGACAAGATCATAGCGGTGAGCTGTGGGAGAAACCAGCTAATAAACGCACTGCTGAGCTCAATGGGACGGGCAAGCATCGTACAATCCCTCAGCGTCCTCCGGGAATGGCGCGTATCGAACATCCACCGGCCAAGCCTCGTGTAGCCCGGCCGCAGAGCCAGACTTCGACGCCAAAAAAATTTCGTAAACAGCTTCTCATTATCACTGCCATTTTTTTTGTCTGCGCGGCAGCCGCTGGCATTGGCAGTTATATGGCCTACAATTTGTTCCAGGGAATAAGCGTTAGCTCTGGCGCCTCTACGGCAGCAGCGGGCTTTCTAGGTGCCGTCTCTAAAAGTGATTATGCCCAGGCGTATACTTATCTTGGCCCCGCTATTACGCTCCCTACGCATCAGGCCCAGTTTATTCAGCAGGCCCAGGCTCTTGATCGCTGCTATGGCCCGGTCGCCGATTACAGCGAGGTCGCCAATAGTGCTACCAATCAAGATAACAGCCAGAGCTTTAGCTATACACTTACCCGAAGCAAACTAAAGAAGCCATATCAAATACGTATTACTTTGCAGCAGGATAGAGATAGCCCCAACACCTGGAAAATTGCTGATTACGGCAATGATCTAGGTCCTGGAGCCTCGGCACCCGCCTGCAAAGCCTGATCATCGACCCACTTCGAGCCACCAGGAGAGCGATGTTACTCTCTGGTGGCTCATCTTTTTCCTCTTCATTCAGGCAGATACCTTCTCTTTTCCCTCACCTATCTAAACTATCCTTGCAGATCATATCAAGCCTGCTCGCTTGTGCCTTGCCCGGGCCTGATCTTCAGTTTTTTTCAGCCTCCCACCAGCTTCGAGATCAGGTAGTTGGTAGCTGCGGATTTGCGAAAAGGCAACTGAATGAATGGACAGTCCGTATAAGAAGACAAAGTATAGGGAAAACTTTTTTAAATTGATAATTCACAGCAAAAAGATTTAAGACATAGATTGGACCGGCAGTATGGGTATATGGTTTCTAGCTCTGCAGCACTATCCACTGGCTTCTATTATCTCACTGGAAACACTACAATATGTCCTGGCAACCTTTGGCTATCCAGCAGTAGCCCTCTTTATTCTTATAGAAAGTGCGGGAATACCCTTTCCCGGCGAAACAATGCTGCTGCTCGCCTCTTTCTACGCCGCCATAGATCAGCGCTTACAGATCCCCATTGTGATCGCCTGTGCCGCCGCCGGGGCCATCATAGGCGATAATCTCGGTTATTATGTAGGACGTGTGGGCGGACGCCGCTTTGTCCAGCGTTTTGGGCGCTACTTCTTTGTGAAACCCCACCACCTTAGCTACGCTGAACGATTTTTTGAAAAGCATGGAGGCAAAACTGTCTTCTTCGGACGTTTCACCGCCATCTTGCGGGCCTGGGCAGCCTTTCTTGCGGGAGTGCATCAAATGCACTGGCGAACCTTTCTCATCTATAATGCTGCCGGGGGGATTCTATGGGCTATTATCTATGGCCTGCTTGGCTACCTGGCCGGGCGCGTCTTCCATGATAACTTTGCTCAGGTGGAGCAGATCGCGGGCACAATGGGCTGGATAGGCGCAGCTATCTTTGTGCTGGTTCTGGCTACGGCTATTGTGCTTATTCGCAGACGCCAACGCATTCGAGCAAAAAATGTCGCCGCCGAACAAGATCAAGCTCAGGAGACAAATGTTCCTGCCGAGCGGCACACGCATTAGCCGCTCAACTGTAGAAGCAAGCAACAAATCCCGTTATTACTACGACATTACTCTGATCTTTCAGCCGGCTCTAGAAGCGCAGCAGGAATACGCTTCTCTGCTGTGCTGCTCAGTGGCAGTTGCTGAGCGGTTCCACTGTAATAGCCTTACACATCTTGATTACAGTGGAACCATAAATTTTCCAGGAAACTAATACTCAGGAGAAGGCATTATGGCCGGTGATAGCCTGACCAATAATGAGGGTATGAACGTCGTCTGTCCCTTCATAGGTAAAGACCGATTCAAGATTATTCATGTGACGAATGATTGGATACTCTAGCGTAATTCCGTTGGCTCCCAGAATTGTACGAGCTTCGCGCGCCGTTTGCAAAGCTTCGCGCACATTGTTACGCTTGGCTACTGAAACCTGCACAGGATGCAACAAGCCCTCATCCTTCAGACGTCCAAGCTGTAAGGAGAGCAACTGGGCTTTCGTCAGCTCGGTAGCCATGATAGCAAGTTTTTGCTGCACAAGCTGAAAGCTTGCAATGGGCCGCTTGAACTGGATGCGCGATTTAGCATAATCGAGTGCTACCTCATAGCAACTACGTGCAGCCCCCATTGCCCCCAGGCAATCCCATAACGAGCCTCATCCAGGCAGGACAAAGGTCCACGCATACCACGTACATTTGGTAGCATATTCTCCGCAGGTATCCGGCAATCCTCAAAATGTAGCTCCGAAGTAACGGAGGCGCGCAAAGAGAGCTTCTGATGGATATTGCTTGTCGTAAAGCCGGGGGTACCACGCTCCACAAGAAAACCCCTGATTCCGTCCTCAGCACGGGCCCAGACAACAGCTAAATCTGCAATACCACCATTGGTAATCCACATCTTCGTGCCGTTCAAAATATAAGAGTCGCCGTCTTTACGCGCAGCAGTGCGCATACCAGCAGCCTCGCTACCAAAATCGGGTTCAGTCAAACCGAAACAACCAATCACCTCGCCGCTCGCCATCTTTGGCAGCCAGCGCTCCTTCTGCTCTTCTGAGCCAAAGGCATAAATAGGAAACATGGCCAGCGAACCTTGCACAGATACAAACGAGCGTAGGCCGCTATCACCTGCCTCCAGTTCCTGGCAAGCCAGACCATAGCATACGGCATTGAGCCCGGCACAGCCGTACCCTTCAAGGTGCATACCAAGCAAACCAAGCTCGGCAATTTCCGGAATGAGCTCACGAGGGAAGGTACCATCTTCAAAGTTCTTATCAATGATTGGTAATACCCGCTCGCTCACAAACTTACGTACGGTATCGCGCACCATACGTTCTTCTTCGTTCAGCAAATGATCAACATTGTAGAGATCAGAGGCTGGAGGTAGTTGGGCTCTGTGTTCAAAGGTCTTTTGTGCCATACAGTAACTATCCCCTTTATAGTAAATACCAGGTTATCCATCAGGGTACACTCTCAACAACGATGTAGATTACCCTTTCGCTATTATATCTCATACTGTCACCCCCACAGATTCTCACCGCAACAAGTTACCCTCAAGAGATCATAAATGGGAAAAGCAAGGAGAATAGCAGATATATTGAATCCACACATTTACACAAGTATGGTATACTACTTTGTAAATATCATCAGTGGCATATACCTAATTTTACCTATTAAAAGTAAAAGGAGCAAAAGACTTCATGTCTTACCAAATGCCCTCCGAAGGGGAATCCCAGAGATACCAATCGGGCTATTCCGCCGGTGAACTGGGCTCCTCTTATAGTGATTCTTTCGGCAGCCAACAAAGTCAGAAAATAGGACAGATTCCCTCTAGCCCAAGTTCCACGATCGGGCCAAGGCTAGCGCTGGCCATTGTTTCGGTAGTCATGCTCGTACCACTCTCAGCCATCATACTTCTGGGAGGTTCCTCTTCAATGGAAGGTTTTGGCTTTATAGTTAGCCGCTTAATCGCTCTAGGCCTGGTATGCATAACTATCGCAATAATCAACGTGGTTTTCAACTTCAAACACGTATAAGGCCCAGTTATAGGGCCTTATTCTTCTCCTACTTCTCTTGCAAGCCTCATTCCCATGAAGCCTGTACCAAAGCGGAAACATTTCCTCCAACGCTGAACGTGATCTCACTATAACTCTATACCTCTCAGTAAAGCGCCAGGAAAAAGGTCTTCTATCTGAAACATAAAACGCGCTCGCCCGTAAAATGTTTAACTGAGATAATGATCAGGTAGAGACATTCTTAAAAAATTGCTGGAGTATCAACGATAGCTATGCAAAATACTTATTATCCCGATCCAAATACCTATTACCCGGAGCCGGGGCCTTACGGACGTCCTTTCCCTAAGCCGCCACGCGCGAAAAAGCCTTCATTTCTCTTTATAATTATTACAATGTTTCTTGGCAGTCTAGCACTTTGTGCAGTTGTAGCGCTTTGTATAGGCATTTTTCTGGCTCAAGAGAACTCCACACCACGTAAGGCAAAAACTCAAAAGGTAACGCCTTTGCACCCCAAAGAATATTACAACCTTACCATCAAACCCTCAATCACTGCAGATTTCATTGACAGTGTATTAGACAATTATGCTTCACCAGCGAAAGGCAAAGGCCAGAAACTTTACGATTACGGGCTCAAATATGGGATTGATCCGGCATACGCCCTGGCCTTCTTCCTGGAAGAAAGCAACTTTGGTACCGCAGGTGTAGCAACCGTCACGCACTCGTTAGGCAATATTCGCGCCGCAGATGGCCAGCCCGAGTACAAAGGCTACCGCCGATATGCTACATGGGAAGAAGGATTTGAAGACTGGTACAGGCTTATTTCCAAACAGTATGTGCAGAAATGGGGCTTACACACGGTCGATCAGATTGTCCCCATCTACGCTCCAAGCGAAGATAACAATAATGTAGACGCCTATATCCGCGTGGTCAAGCAGGCTATCGATACCTGGCGGCAAGGTGATATAGAAGTATAAGGTTAGCCACCTTGCACGCCAGCCCTGTATGTGACTAAATCGGCAAAGTGGCTAAAGAAGGCAAATGCCCTGCCAGCCCTTTAGCTATGTGAGACAATCACATCGCCACAGGCAACAGGATCAGCAGCAGCCTGAGCTGTCGCCTGCACTGCTGAATGCACGCTTATATACCAGCCATTGGCTGGCAACGTATGAACGTCATTCAGTGTAGTTGTTGAGGAAGCCTTGCCAGCAGAATCGGCCTTAAGCTCTTTTAGCGTATAAAGTACTTTACCCTGGCTATCACAGGTTCCCAGATGAATATCTGCTCCATGGCTCGAAGCAGGAGCTAGACCGCTCATCGAAAGCGAAACTGTCAGCTTTCCATTAG
Source organism: Ktedonosporobacter rubrisoli (assembly GCF_004208415.1). Lineage (GTDB taxonomy): Bacteria > Chloroflexota > Ktedonobacteria > Ktedonobacterales > Ktedonobacteraceae > Ktedonosporobacter > Ktedonosporobacter rubrisoli. The sequence continues at coordinate 4,958,565 of NZ_CP035758.1, forward strand.
TCAGCACAAGTTGAGCAACTCCGCTCGCCGACTGATCAGGGGCAGACGTATTGGCCAGGATGATCTGTACTTTATGTGCCACAGTTGCAGAAGGATTGGGGTTTGATACATTGCCGCAAGCAATCGGCATTGCTTTATCGCCAGAAGCGCTCTGAGCACTATCGACAAGCAGATGCCAGCCATCGGCCGGAATACCGCCGGCAACGTCTTTCACAGTTGACGTAGAGGTCGCCGCACCCGCATCGTCGGCGGTAATCACAGATAACGTATACATGAGCTTTCCAGGGGCTTTACAGCTTCCTGCGTAAATATAAGCAGGGTAGGAGCTTTTGGGCGCCAGGCCAGTGAGGCCTATTTTGACTGTCAGCGCATGTGCACCTGGCTCCCACGCCAGATCTGCCGTACCGACAGGTGTGTGCTTAAGCACAGCATTAGCATTTATCACAGTGCTGCTCAAAGAAGTGGTTTTCTTCGAGGTCGATGCTGTACCGATGGGACTACAGGCAGCAATGAAGAGAGCGCCGGCGATAATGAGCATAAGAACAGGTAAAATGCCTCTCCTCACTAGAAATTTTACAATCATCACAACTCCTTTTCCACTCCACCACTTGGATATATTTTGAGCGAACCGCGACTATATTACAGTATAGGACTTACTGTTGCAATAACTAAATTTAAGTAATATTCAAGATCGCACATGTAGTTAGCAAGAATATTAAGCGTTGCAAGGAAATAAACTTAAAAGCTGTGCACAAGATGCAGGTCCCGCAATAAACGGGTTGACCATTGAGGGCAAAAGCGTGTATTATATGGGAACAATGAGCGCATCAAGCTGATGCGCATTTTATTCAGTGCTAATTGTAGAAAAACATAAAGACCTTTTAGCTATGAAATTCTCATCCTTCTGGAACACTCTAGCCCAACCGATTATCGGGCTTGCCCCCATGGATGGCGTTACGGATGCGCCTTGTCGCACCATGCATGGCCTCTATGGGCGACCAGATATTGTGCTAACTGAATTCACCAATGTCGAGGGCTTATGGCGTGGAAGTGACCGTATCTTTCGAGATTTTCTTTATACGCCTGCAGAACGTCCAGTAGTCGCCCAGATCTTTGGGTCGCGTCCAGAATACTTTTATAAAGCAGCTCATGTAGTTTGTGAGTTGGGATTTGATGGCGTTGACATCAATATGGGCTGTCCTGCTAAGACTGTTGCCAATAAAGGGGGCGGAGCCGCTCTTATCCGCTTGCCAGAGATCGCCAAAGCCATCATTCGCGCAACGCAACAGGGAGTACAGGATTGGGCCAATGGACAAACGTTAGAAGATCTGGAAATGGACCCAACCCGCATTGCTCGTATCCGTCAGATGAATGAGGAGCGCGTTAGTATCTGGGGAGATAACGCAAGAATTGAACGCCGCCTCCTGCCTGTTTCGGTGAAGACACGCCTGGGCTATGACTCCATCGTGATCACCGATTGGGTGCAAGAGCTGCTAGAGTTAGAGCCAGCGAATATCTCTATTCACGGCCGAACCCTGACCCAGCATTACAAAGGTGAGGCCAATTGGGATGCAATTGCCGCCGCAGCTGAGATTGTGCGCAAAACCGATACGCTTATACTGGGCAATGGTGATATCCATAGTCTCTATGAAGCAGGCCAGCGCATTCTGAACACTGGAGTCCACGGTGTGCTGATCGGGCGAGCAAGTTTCGGCAATCCCTGGCTCTTCCAGCGTAAAGAAGAGCTCAAACAGATGCTCAACGCCGCGAGCAGTCGGCACATGGGAGATTTAGCAGATGTGCTACCTACACGGGAAGAACGCCTTCTCATGGCGCTTGAGCATGCACGTGTACATGCAAAACTGAAAGGCGAAGATCACTTCGTCGAATTACGCAAGCATATGGGATGGTATCTAGGACATTTCCCTGGCGCAAAGCGCGTACGCAACGAATTGGTACGTATCAACAGTCTGGCAGACGTTGAGCATATCATTCTGGCGGCACTGGAACACCCTGAAGAATATAGCGATGATAAATCAGCCACAGTCACGCTGGAAGAACAGCGCGATGCCGAGATGGATCTCACATGCTCATGCTGAATCCCCTCGACCCGGAAACTGATTGTGCTCTGCGCTACTCTCCAGAGGATTGCCATTGCGCCTATATAGGCGAGAAGCTACTCGATAAGCCTCTCTTCACAAAGCGGTAAGCAGGAAAAAAATAACCAGCTACCTGGAGATTGATAGAAATAAACTAGCAGGAACAAGTTTGAGGGAGTTAGATCTATGCCTGTTTCTTGAATACTCCCCAATCAACGGAGGCTCTGCCTCCGTTAGCTTGCCTCCTGCAAGCTATACTAATACTTCGCTGAAATCTCCCATCAGTTTTTGAATTTCGCGCAGACGGCGCTCTGCTAGTTCCACGTTCTCTAATGCTTGAGCCAAGATTCGAGCTTCTAATGACGGATAAGACTCAGCGATTTCTGGATCAATAGAGCCACCGACAAGCTCTAGCGCGCGGCTCAATTTGTCTTCGACAGTTGCGGTTAACATAGTTTGTTACCTCTCCAATCGCAAAATTTGGGATCAACCCAAGGAGAATATCTATGAACACGGTATCTTACCAAAAAACTAGCGCGCGCTCCGCACATGTTCTACTACTGCTCATTACGTAGGTCAACTTCAATTAGTTACAACAAAAAACATGTTTTTTTTAATCGGACTACTGTATCTACGTCTATATTACACCAGGGGCAAAAAAGCCCCAAATGGGGATACCAACATTCCTATTTCTAAAGACTTTTAGTACCACTGCTAGTTTTAGCCCCCCTAATACAAGTGCAGTTCTCTCAAAGGCTCATAAACTTTCAGCATATTTGTTACTTGACAAGCATGTGAGCCCCATTGCTGCATCCATATGCCATACTCCCCGCCAGAAACCAGCACCTGGCCAGCACTGCTCTACTCTCATAGGCCCATCCTCTTAAGGGTGGAGCAGGATACGGTAACCCTCCCATTCTCACACATAGCATAAATTCAAATATAAGCCAATGGAAATAAGGCATGCACAGGATATTTTATGAGGTGAACACCTGATTTTCGTTACTCTTTATGGGCTAGTCCTAAGCATTTCCAGCACGATAGCTTAATCTACATTAGAAATCTCTTCTGTAAAGTTTAAGTAGATAAAATTTCGCTTAAAACAAAATAAAATGCACTTTATTTATTGATTTACCCAGGAAACGCATGGTATGATTCCAGAAGTGTGCAGAACAAAGATAAGTTACAGCTTGAAGATAAGCAAAGATACAGGAGGGAATAACTATGGAAAAGAACTATGCGTCGCATCATGCATCAGTTACAGTCAATGCACCTGTTCATCAGGTCTATTCCCTGTTCACACATTTCAACGACTTTCCAAAGTTTATGAGCTTTGTGAAGGAAGTGACGTACTATGATCAGCAGCGTAGCCATTGGGTTGCCGAAGTCGTAGGTCGTCATGAGTGGGATGCTGTCAACGATGGATGGGTACCAGACCGCCAGGTAGGCTGGCGCTCAAGTAATGGGTTGGAAAACTTTGGTAAGGTAACCTTTGAGCCCGTTGCCTCTAATCAGACCAAAGTAGATGTGTATGTCAATTACAATCCACCGGCCGGCGTTCTCGGCGATATCGGTGAGAAATTAGGAGCCGGAAGTCGTTTTGAAACTGCCTTGCAGAACGACTTGAGCCATTTCGCCCGTATGGTCGATGAGGCCCCGGCAGGAGCGCTTGATCCTACCTCTTCTAACTACCTGTTCCATGCTGACAGCGCTGCAGCCAAAGGAACAACGACTAGCCGCCAGAACGAGACAATGGCCGATGAACCAAATATCGTTCAGAAGACGGCAAGCACACCTACCCTTGATCGCGATATCACAGGGACAAGCAATGAAAATCTTGTAAGGCATGATGAGGATACAGGGGCTATCCCTTCCGAAGCGTCTGAGATTACTCCGCCGCCTCCACCTCCTACACCACGCCATGACCAGATATCTGGCTACTAAACAGATACCTGGACCATCTCTTCTTCCTGAGAAGGCCGACATTCGCCGGAGCGAGCGCCGGCCTTCCTAATTACATAAAATAAACTCTACCTTCTACTTTTTATTACAAATTTCAATCGAATAGGTGTTCAATATCACCTCAAATAGACATACAATTGTTTATATCATATCTCAGCAAAACAATCGCATAGTTTTCACATTCAATACGCAAATGGCATTGACATAGAAAACAAAATATGTTATATTATCAGTGTTCCTTCGAGGAACACTTCCAGAGAGAAGACTCTGGCACTTGGCTCTAGAGGCCTTGCAGTGGTAATCCGAAAGGAGGCCTTATGAAACCAATGAAGAAACCTATTCGCTTGATCGGGATGGTATTTCAGATTGACTAGGAGGGCCCGTGAAGGCGGGCATTTCCGGGCCCCTGAGCTTCTGACCACATCCTGATATCTTGACTGCAACTCCTTCGAGAGCTTTGTTCAGTCGTATAGGTGGCTTACGCCGGGGATCGGCAGAAGTAAGCAGGGGATAACTGAGTAACCTCAGTGACTTCTTAGCCTATGTGGATTAGGACTCGGTTGATATAACACAGGAGTTGTGTAGAAAAAAAGAGACGCACGAAGGTCGGGTAACCGTGATTGCCCGACCTTCTCTTTCTTTTTGGCTCACTGCTTCAACTCTTCGACACATCTTTCCCATAACTGATGATAGGGCATGTCGTGCTCTTTGCCTTCACTATCCAGCACATGATAGGTCGTGCGCGAGCGTCTATAATTGCGCTCATACGCTTCTCGCAATTCATCCCAGCGGCGTGCATAGAGCACACGCCGTTGACGCTTGCTCCATTCAAGAAAGCCAGCGCTACATTCAAACGCGAGAAAGGTACGCGCGTTGATGCTTCTTGCCATGAGCAGTGCCCCTATCACGAGAGGGCACAGGGCAATCAGCCAGGCGACGAGATCTACACCTGGCTGATGAAGTATGACGTAAACCAAGCAGAGAAGCCCAATAATTATACATAGCAGGCTCCAGCGTATATCTTGCGTAATATGGTCGCGTTGATGGACCTTTTGCGGGGTTCCCAGATGGTACTCTGCGACTTTTTGCTCAACTTGCGCTGGTATAGCCTGGCTTAGCACTTATTCTTCTCCTCAACAGGTTATTTTTAGCAATCTCTTAAGATCTGACCCAATGTAACTATTCTAGCACCTCTCGGCAAGGAGCTTAGCCGACGTTTTGAGCAAGGCATGGCTACTCTTTCTGTCATCGCTATAAAGGATCTTTCTTAGGTGGCACTTGAGAATATTTCTACATACTTTGAGGAAGGTTTTCAGGCCTTGTTGACGTTGCTAGTGAAGTTCTAAAAATGTGAGGGCCTCGCTAAATTCTTGCAGCCAGCAGCGGGTCATAAGCAATAAAGGATTATGTGGATGATCTGCTTCAAAGGTTCCCAGGCGTTTTTGCATTTCACTAGCAGCTTCGCTATAAAACCAGAGCTTGGCCGCCTTCTCTACGCGAAATGCAGCATAAGCCTCATCCCCACGGAGAATCACATTCCGATATAAGTCACGGGTGTTCTGCAGTTTGTCGGCTGCCAAAATCATTAAAGCAAACATCGATAGGCCCTGCATGCGCTGCAGCGCGGCTTTTTTCCGTTCTTGCCAGGCAGCTTTTACCGGGCCTCCAGTTCCCGGCTCGGTACACTCCTCCACAAGAGCCAGAACATCGTCGCCAAGACGCTGCTGAATAGACTGGCGTGTGGCATTCCCATGATCCTCAATGGCATCGTGCAGTAAAGCAGCTGCTACTACAGTTTCCGGAGCTCCACTGGTCATAACCATACCAGCTGTCTCCATAAGATGACTTAGATAAGGCACACCTGTTGCCAGTGCCGCCTTTCGCTTCTGATTAGCATGAAGTTCAGCAGCAAGAAGAAATGCCTGAGTCACAAGTGTTTTCATCGGTGGCCACCTTTTCATGAGATGTGACAGATATCTATTACGTTCAGTTGTAACAGATATCTATTACCTTTGTCAAGGTGCAACACTGTTCAGGGAAAGACATTTCAGGAGATAGACGAGTTCGAGAGGCAGCGCTCTAGGTGAACTTCCGCCGACGCAGGTACGCAAGAGCGCTTTCTATGGCTTCACATTCGGCCTGATACGAGCTCTCTGCGTCTGCCTGGCGCCATCCCAAAGGCATAGAGGAGCGCAGTTCCCACTTGGCAACCGCGCAGACAAGAGCCTCTTCCGCGCTAAGACCAACGCGAGCCGCATAGCGCGCAACAATATCATTAAATACAGCTTCATCTCGATCATAGAGGAACTCAAGGGCTGCGTAATACAGAATGCTGCACATTTTATGTCGAAGCTGCTCAAGCGTACTTTCTCCCCGCTTGAGCGCATCCTCCACAACTGCAAACTCGCTCGCCTTGCGCAGCAGATCGAGTTGCAGAGCGCCACGAGCCTTAATTATGCCTATACCGCGGCGCTTATCGGCTATCTGCATAGCAGCTTTTTCCAGCGCAACGATAGCTGTATGATATCTGGGGTATTCCGATATAAAGAGGCGCTTTATGTCTTCAGGGTCCGCCTTATCGAACTGAGTAATTAACCAACGCACAACCTTCTTGATATTATCATTGGTTGGTTTAATTTCCAGCGACTCTAGGAGGGCAGCCAGCCGAGCCGCCTCAGCCTTGGTTAGGCGATAAGAGCCCTGAATCTCGCTGCCCGGCTTGCGATTATAATCGCGTCTTATTTCCTCATCCATCTCATTGCCTCGTTAGAAAGCACCATGTATCTATGGCAGGCGAGCAGCAGTGCCAATACGCTCTAGTCCTCCAGCGATAGCACAGCCATAAAGGCTTCCTGAGGGATCTCTACATTACCGACCATCTTCATGCGCTTCTTGCCTTCCTTCTGCTTCTCCAGCAGCTTGCGTTTGCGCGTGATATCGCCGCCGTAGCACTTAGCCAAAACGTCCTTGCGCATAGCTTTAACCGTTTCGCGGGCAATCACGCGGGCTCCAATCGCGGCCTGAATAGGAACCTCGAACAATTGACGTGGGATCAGGCTGCGCAGTTTCTCAACCAGGGCGCGCCCTTGATAATAAGCTTTCTCACGGTGCACGATCAGCGAGAGCGCATCCACAGCAACGCCGTTGACAAGAATATCAAGCTTGACGAGATCAGAATCCTGGTAACCTGCCAGGGAGTAATCGAGGGAGGCATAGCCCTGCGTACGGGACTTCAATTGATCATAGAAATCAACGATAAGTTCAGCCAAAGGCATGGCATAGTTGAGCAGAACGCGCTCGGCCTCGATATATTTCATCTCCTTGAAGATACCGCGCCGCGTGGTAACCAGTTCCATGATTGCGCCTATATAGCGCGAGGGCGTAAAAATTGAGATATCCATAAAGGGCTCTTCAATCTTTTCTATCTCGCCGAAAGAAGGCATGGCAGATGGGTTATCAACGATCTCAGTCTCGCCGTTGGTTCTGGTTACATAGTATTCCACGCTGGGAGCCGTGGCCAGAATAGCCAGATTATATTCACGCTCCAGGCGTTCCTGAATAATCTCCATATGCAGCAATCCCAGGAAACCGCAGCGGAAGCCAAAGCCAAGGGCATTCGAGGTTTCCGGCTGATAGACCAGCGAGGCATCATTGAGCTGCAAGCGGTCAAGCGCATCGCGCAGGAGCGGATAGTCGTTGCCCTCAACGGGATAGATGCCAGCAAAGACCATAGGTTTAGCCGGCTTATAACCGGCCAGGGCCTCTATCTCGCCAATAGCGCCAGGGACTGTGACAGTATCGCCCACGCGGCAATCCTTGACATTCTTAAAGCCGGTAGCGATATATCCCACTTCGCCGGTTGTAAGCGCTCCATCTGAAACCAGGCGCGGATGGAAGTACCCAGCTTCCAGAATTTCAGTTACACTGCTCGTGGCCATCATCGTTACCCGTTCTCCCTGCCGCAACTTGCCATCGACAACGCGCACATAAGCAATTACACCCTTATATGCGTCGTAATGCGAATCGAAGACCAGCGCACGTAGTGGGCGATTTACGTAGCCTTTGGGCGGTGGAATATGCTTAATGATGGCTTCAAGAATATCCTGCGTACCTGTGCCTTCCTTGGCTGAGGCCAGAATACACTCCTCTTTAGGCAGGCCCACCACCTCTTCGACTTCCTGCTTCACTCTCTCAGGATCGGCGCTGGGCAGATCGATCTTATTGATCACGGGAATAATATTGAGATCGGCCTCCACCGCAAGATAGAGATTGGCCAGCGTCTGGGCCTCCACCCCTTGCGTTGCATCAATCACCAGGAGCGCGCCCTCGCAGGCCGCCAGGCTACGCGATACCTCATAGGTGAAGTCAACATGGCCCGGCGTATCAATCAGATTCAGCTCGTATTCCTCGCCATTGAGCGCTGTATAACGCATACGAACCGCCTGAGCCTTAATGGTGATGCCCTTCTCACGTTCCAGTTCCATCTGATCGAGGGTCTGTTCCATCAGCTCGCGTTTCGAAACAGTCCCGGTAAATTCTAGCAGGCGGTCGGCAAGGGTTGACTTACCATGATCGATATGAGCAATAATACAAAAATTTCTGATATGTGTCTGATCCGTCATTCAATGATTCCTCCGCACAACACCTCTTCGCCATCTGCTCCACCGTAGAAAACTGCTGCCTGCCCCGGTGTAATGGCGCGCTGGGAATGCACGAGCTTTACCTGTACACGATTTCCCTCCAATGGAGTGACCAGCGCAGGCTGTTCGGGGGCCTTATAGCGTACGCGCACAAGCGCCTCAAAAGGCTCCCGTGGCGTCTCGCCGCTGAGGTAATGCATCATTCCAACCACAAACTCGCGCTGCTCCAGGGCTGTTGCTGGTCCCACAATGAGGGCATTTTGCTGCGCATCGATCTTCAGCACATGTAATGGCTCTCTTGAAGTGATGCCAAGCCCCTTGCGCTGTCCAATGGTATAGTAAGCCAGCCCATGATGACGTCCCAGCGTATTGCCCTGCTGATCATAGATTGGGCCAGGCCTGGGTATGGAGATCAACGGCTTTGCCGTCGTCCTCGGCGTAGCACCAGCACCAACCGCGGCCAGTTCGGGAACAGCTGAGGTCTCGGCAAGCTTTGTCTGCGCATAGCGATCAATAAAGCCACGATAATCGTTTTGAGCCACAAAACAGATCTCCTGGCTCTCGGCTTTAGTTGCTACGCGCATACCACGCTCGGCGGCCATAGCTCGCACCTGGGGCTTAGTATAACCGCCAAGAGGGAAACAGGCATGGGCCAGCTGCTGCTGATTAAGCACATGCAATACATACGACTGATCCTTTTCAGGATCAACGCCGCGGCGCAGCCTGCGCTTCCCCGTTATAGGATCGTCATCTACACGTACATAGTGCCCTGTCGCTAGATAGTCAGCATCAAGGGCCAGCGCCCGCTTCAGTAGCACGGTAAAGCGAATATGACGGTTGCAGTTCAGACAAGGATTAGGCGTACGGCCGGCAACATAGTCCTCATAAAAGGAATCCACGATTCTATCTTTAAACTCTTCCTCGACATTGACCAGGTAAAATGGGATATCGAGCATACGAGCCACACGCCTGGCATCATCAACAGATTCAAGGGAGCAACACTTATTTTGTACGACGCGCTCAACGCCATCATCCTCCGCCTCAATCACCCCGGGCTCCGACCAGAGACGTAGCATAATGCCAATAACTTCGTGTCCTTGTTCTTTGAGTAGCGCGGCGGCGACCGAGCTATCTACGCCGCCGCTCATTGCGACGACTATTCGTGACATGTTTTCTTAATTCCTGTCTTTTTACTAAATTGCCCTTAGAATTGCTATGTTTGACTCTACTACTACGTAGAAAAAAGGACTAGCCATAGGGGCTAGCCTTCGTACCATCACTTCTGCATGGATATATGTGCTGAGTATGTTGTGCCCTTTCTTACCACACTAAGGGTAGCACAGCCTGGAATGGTTGTCAAATACGCTCAACAGACAATAATATAGGCTTTCCAGAATCCTTCAATGTGGGCTTTCTCTTGTCAGCTTCCAGGCCTTCTATCAGAAAGGAACATATCTATCTGGCAACTTTGGATCTCATCGCTGCTTACCACAGAGCCAAATCACCTGCAACGGGATTTGAGCATCATACGTATCTCTTACAGGTAAGCAATCAGATCCCTCAATGTGAAGCCATAAAGTTTTTATACTGGAGGTCATCCGTGGAGCAAAATTCAGACATCCCTTCGGCCCAAGCCCTGGCTATTCATCAATTCGTTACTACTGCTCCCAGCCTTGACGGTTTTCGTGTTGTACGCAATCTCGGTATTGTACGCGGTATCATCGTTCGCTCGCGCAGCATCGTGGGCAACTTCGGAGCAGCTTTGCAGCAGATCGTGGGCGGCAATATCTCAATCTACACGGAGCTCTGTGAGAAGACGCGCTTCGATGCCTATGAGCTCATGATCCAGCATGCGGCACAGATGGGTGCCAATGCCATTCTGGCTGTTCGTTACGATGCAACTGAATTGGCCGAAGGCGTTACCGAAGTCCTTTGTTATGGTACGGCCGTAGTCGTCACCCGCGAAGATCACTAAGCAGACATAACAATGAAGTTGCAGCCCTCAGGGAAGATTCGGGAACTGCAACTTCATTCATCCTTACCTGACGCCTAGCCTAAATCCAGATATCGGAAGTGCAATCGCCACCCGGATAACGGATCTCGTGTGCACGGGCTGGGCCTGCCGGCTCCTGGCCAAAATCGACGTAAAAGTTGTCATTGATCCGCAAACCACCGTTCTCGGTATCACAATCAATCTGTAAAAGATACGAGCCGGCTTTAGCCAGATCTGGATAGAACTGATTATCCCAAGAACTAAACAGCGAATTGGTTACGTAGAGGCGCCGACCATCGAGGCTGAGCTGGAGCATCTGAGGGCCTCCCTCAAGTTTATGCCCCTGTACGCTTCCTCCCTTGCCAAGTAAGCCTCCGCACCAGACCTGACCCGTGAGCCTGGGATGAGAAGGATCGCTAATATCATACTGGCGCAGATCCCCATGCAGCCAGTTGGAGAGATAGAGGTACCTGTCATCCAGCGAGATCAGGAAATCAGTAATCAGGGACGGCACCGGGATCGGCCAGCCATCAACCTCCTCTGCCGGAACATCAATTACTTTCTCGATCTTCCACTGGCCATCAGAGCGATACCAGTGTAGCATATTGCTGCTGAGAGCTGCGCCGACAAAACCATGCGGGCTATCCGGGTTATGCTGAAAACGTACTTCCAGCGGAATGAGCCCATCATCGCCTAGATCAACGCTTTGTACAATCTCATGCTTCGCCCAGTCCCAGAAATGCAAGCGGCGCCCATATTTTCCCGCAGCTACATCATCTAGATTAAAGCCCGAGACATAGGTCTTCGGAGCAGCCCACTCGCTGCTGACCATAGTATTATGCCGGGGCTGATACCAGAAATCGTAGTTGTAATGCATGCCGCGCGTATTGCTTTCCCAGCGCCCCGCGATGTTAAACTCTTCATCCAATAAAAGGAAACCACCGGGAGCATTGCCCTGACCATCGCCAAGCATTGAGATCATGACATGGCCATCAGCCAGGCAGTGTACAGTATGAGGAGCGCTAAGATTCGCTTTCTGCACTACCTCCTCCGGCTCAATGACCTTGTAGAGCTTCGGCGCTTTCTCATCGTTAGTATCCAAAATATGGATTCTACCCGACTGTTGACCAGGGACTATAAGAAATTGACGCGCTTTATGCTCATCGCCATGACAGGAACTACAGGCATTCCAGCCGAAATGGTGCAATTCATCCCCCACGTTTGGCATAGCCGCACGATTGATCACCTGGGAGTAAGTGGGAGAAGCAGGATCAACATCAATTGTTGCCAGGTAATCAGGCTCATTGACGCCTGTGCCAACATGGAGCGCAACTGTATACAGTATCTTCTCAGGATCAGCCTTCATCGCCTCTTGTGGGGAGGCATAACCAGGACCACAGTGTTCATGCTCGTTTGTATGTGTATCGGCCATGGCAGTTCCATCTCCTATTTCCACATCAGGAGTGCACTACAAAAATCAGTCCTACAGTTACCAGCAAAATACTTCGCGCACCTGGTATACAGGTGCTCACAAATTTTACCTACACTACTAACTGATCGATGCCTACCGGCACAACTTTAGAGCTTTAAGGCCTTATTTACCAATCATAAATAACTATTGCTCATGATTACTATGCATTATAGTTATCAATATTGTCAAGAGACGACGAAACTGCCCAGTTCGCGCAAGCTGATCAACACCGCCTCTCCGAAGTGAAACCTTAGCAGCCAACTTCGCCTTATTCCCCACGTACAAGAGCCCGTGCCAGAGCGTTGTGGCGCTCTACGAGCATAGGCAAATCAACTTCGAGCAATTTTTGTCCCTCAATACGCACGCGCCCATTGATTACACTCAAATCAACATGAGGAGGATGACAGAATATCAGGGAGGCCAGCGGATCGTGAGGAGCTCCTCCCGCCAGTTCTAATGTATCGAGGCGATAACCGATAAAGTCAGCAGCCATGCCCGGCGCCAGGTAGCCAATATCATCGCGCCCGAGCACTGCCGCCCCGCCGCGCGTAGCCAGCCATAATGCCTCCCACGCTGTAAGAGCTGCGGGATCGCCAGTTACGCGCTGCAGCAATAAAGCCTGACGCGCCTCGGCGAGCATATGTGAGCTATCATTAGAGGATGAGCCATCAACCCCCAGACCAACGCGCGCCCCAGACTGGCGCAGCCCCCGAACAGGTGCAATGCCAGAAGCTAAACGCATATTTGACGAGGGGCAATGCGCAACGCCGGTACCGCTGCGTCCCAGGCGCACAACCTCCTCCGAACTGGGATGTACCATATGGGCATGCCACACGTCAGGGCCGACCCAGCCAAGCTCCTCGGCTAGCTCTACAGGGCTACGGCCGAAAACCTTTGCACAATACTCTGCCTCATCGCGCGTCTCCGCTAGATGCGTATGTGAAGTCACTTTATAGGAGCGGGCCAGTTCTACGCTCTGGCGCATCAGATCAGGCGAGACCGAGAAAGGCGAGCAAGGTGCCAGCACGATTCTCAGCATAGCATAGCGCTCAGCATCGTGATAGCTTTCAATTAAGCGCCGCGAGTCGCGCAGAATAGCTTCTTCATCCTCCACGACCCGATCCGGGGGCAAGCCACCGCGCGACTCCCCTACAGACATAGAGCCACGAGCGGCATGGAAGCGAAACCCCATCTCCTTGGCAACCTGGATCTGATCGTCCAAACGGGCGCCATTAGGCCAGATATACGTGTGATCGCTCGATGTCGTACAGCCAGAGAGCATCAATTCGGCAATTGCGGTCTTCGTACTGATAGAAATAGCCTCCGGCGTCAGGCGAGACCAGATCGGATAATGCGTCTGTAACCAGCGAAAAAGATTGGTATTCTGCGCTTGTGGGAGATTGCGCGTGAGTGTCTGGTAGAAATGGTGATGAGTATTGACCAGGCCGGGCAAAATTATCATCCCGCGCGCATCAATTACCGTATCAGCGTGCTGCGGAAGTTGAGCGCTCGGCCCCACCTGCTGAATTACATTATCTATAATATAGATTGCCCCATCAGGCCAGCGTGCATCATTATCATCAAATGAGGCAAGCAAGGCAGCATGTTGAACAAGTAGCGATGGCATAAGCTAAAGCTCCTTTCTCAGCCGGTTAGCTAAGGCACAACTGTTTAGCAGGCGAAAATATTATTTTCACGTCATGAGTATACAAGTTTAGAAACTAAACTGCTAGATCTACCAATACTCTATCCCCTCTCGACTCTAGTTTACCTTTCGTGTATAATGACGAAAACACGTTAGTAAACGAGAGCAGTAATATGCTTGATATCTATCTGCTAGAATACTAAAGAACCCATTACACCAGCAAATTTAAGCTCGAAAAGCCAGAACTCTTTACTGGCTGTCGAGCGAGGAGCAAGCAACTATGCCAAAAAAGTCAGCGGCTACACGAAGTAGTACTCATCGTAGCAAGCCAAAGGTACAAAAAAGCATTGAGCTCGTGCGCGAGGCCACAGCAGAGGGACAGGAGACAAAATCGGAGCGAGAGCCTATTAAAACAACAGTAGCCTCTGTAATGGAAGCCAAAAGCGAGAGCCATAACGGCGCTGAAGCAACAAGCCAGGCTAGTAGCAGCCCTAAAGGCAGCGCAGCCGCGCGTCTAGCGGCTCGTCGCCAGTCCCAAAGAATGCGTAGCAACGCACAGCTTATTACGCCAGAACACTTTAATTATGTGCGCAAAGACCTGATTACCATCGGCATCCTTGCCGTCTTAATGTTCGCCATTATTATTGCTTCATACTTTATCTTAGGCGTATAAGCGAGCGCTTGTGCTCCTTCCCCACTGATCCCCGCAAGAGGTAAAATAGTTGCGAAATAACTGAAAGAGGCGCTGATACTCAAACCTTTAAGTTATCAACGCCTCTTAATTCTCGTATCGGATGTCGCTTGTATAATCTGTATGGCTGCTGTTGGAAAGCAGCCAGATAAAAATCGACCGGTTTAGTGTACGAGCGGGCTAGTACCCAGCCCGGCAGGGATACCATGACGGTGAGCAGCTGGTATGGTCACACCAAGAACCCGTTGCATTGCCATCGTATGGCTACAATCGCCCCAGTCGTGGAAGAAGCGACACGTGCACTGCCACTCCCCATTATCAAAAGTAGTCGTATGAACGTCATTCTCGCCGTGGAAATTCGCTTCGAAGCGAGTGAACTGAATTCGCTCTGGTTCTTCCGCATACCGCTTAGCTTTTGCGATTTTGCTGATCATGCTTGAGTTCATGATTTGTTTCTCCTTCAAATCTAGCAACCACATTGCGTCCACTTGATATCCATCATATACGCTACGTGGCGTAGCTTACGTCTAACGGAATCGCGCGTATGTAAGCCTACGCGGGTATCACGCCGATAGCTCGAAGATCTCTTCGCCCCTCCTTTCGTTCCTTTCAGCAGATAGTACTCTGATCATGCGTTAGCGATTCCAGAGTAGTGGCCCAAATCATGAAGAATAATAATGAGCCCGGCAACCAATGAGCGTATAAATAAAAAAACACCAGGACACTCTCTGCCCTAGTGTGTAATTCGCGCGTCAGTGTTCACCTGAATTGCCATCCTCAGTGATTTAACTTGCGATGTCATTGAGACTGAACACATAAGCTTTTTCAATCCTCACCCAGCTTGTACTGAGTGTAACGTCAACATAACCAATGCCAAGTGATACATGCTCTCTATATCGGCCACGGATATGCAGACTTCGATGTCCAAACTATGATAGTCCTTTACTTTGTCATGATTATACCATAGAGATAGGTGAAAGTCCACCCTTGCGGGTATTATTATCACGCATACAGTAACATTGTATCCCAAATGTGCTAGATGTGACGCTACGATTTACACACATATTGTCTTTCTCACGCCTGGTGCGCGTGCTTCTTATATATGCACATTGCCAAACGTCGCGATTACAATGTCCTGAGCTAAAAAAGCTTGCACTTGCGGGCCGCTAGCGCCTCCCGCCTTGATCGTACGGAAAGCTGCGGAGTACCCGGTGGCGATACTCCGAGCTTCTTTCGCTGTGGCTAGCGCGCTAGCAGGCGTTCGCTCTCATGCACGAGATCCACATAGGCATCATATACCCGACTGGCTACATTAGCCCAGCTAAATTGGAGCACAGAGGCACGCGCTTGAGAGCTCAGGCGCGCATAAAGTTCCTCAGCTTGCAATAAGGCATCAAGCCGCTCGGCAAAAAAGCCAGGGCAGCGCGGCACGAGAAATCCACTTTTGCCATGCTTGACAACCGTAGTTAAGCCGCCGGCACGCGTTGCGACGACGGGAGTTCCACAGGCAAGGGACTCCACTGCTACCATCCCGAATATCTCGTGATAAGATGGCACCACTGTTATATTCGCAGCACTATAGAACCAGGGCAATTCTTGCTGGGGACGCGCGCCCATAAAGTGAACACGCTTTTCAATACCCAGTTCCTTGGCCAGCATGCGCAAGGCCTGCAGATCATTATCGTCTGTGAGCTTACCACCCACAATCGCCAGTTGCGCCTTCTCTTCCATCATTGCGGCTGCGCGCAATAATACATCAGGCCCCTTGAAAGGATCGAGCCGGCCAGCGAAAAGCAGCAGAGGACCATCTAACGGCAAATCCAGGTGGGTGCGAGCCTGCAGTCTATCGCGAGGCGTAAACAGCTTGAGATCCACACCACAGGGAATAACCATGACTTGTTGCGCTGTAGCTCCATAATAGCGGATTAACTGGGTACGCTCCTGCTCAGTTGCAGCGCCTATGCCGTCTACCTGTTGTACCAGCCAGCGTTCTTTTTCCAGGCGCAAAGCTGGTTCGGCTACCTGAGGATTGGCAAGCTGTTTTAAGTGGGCCAATGTATGGAATGTGGTGATGTGAGGAATATCCCAATGCTGGGCCAGTTGGACACCCGCAACGCCCGAAAGCCAGTAATGACTATGGATCACATCATAGCTCACGCTATCGCCACACCTAAATTCTTCAATATTAGAGACAAAGGCTGGCAGATAGGGATAGATATCATTCTTATGGATAGGGGAAAATGGCCCGGCCTGGATATGAATCACACGAACATTGGGGGTGAGCCGAATAATCTTGGGCTGACGCTCATCCGTCCAGCGTGTAAAGATATCTACATTAACATCATAATAGGATAGCGCGTTTGCCAACTCGCGCATATAGACATTCATGCCACCAGCATCCTTAGTACGCCCTGGACTATCCAATGGCGACGTATGAACGCTAAGCATGGCTACCCGATAAGGCATATCAGACATGCTCCTCTTCTTCAATTGTCAGCTACGTTCATTGCAGATGCGCGGCCAGCTACCCTCGCCTGAAAATTGCTGTGGTACAAGCATCTAGCAATCCTCCTTCCAGTCATTTCATTTATGAAAACATTGCCGGGACCCTATCTATTTCAGATCTCTACTATGCTGGCTTTTCATGACAGCGAAGCTCATCCACTGCATCATACATTTCCTGCAGTGTAGCGCCCGATCCCTGAGCAAGTTCGCGTAACTTCTCAGTGCGCAATTTGAGCGCGGTATTGAAATCCTGTGGCGTCATGCCAATCCAGGAAGCCAGATCATTCATGATAGACTCGTCCGCGTGCACAAAAGTATCGTCAAACTGATTCCACAGGGAGAGAGGAATCGGCACAACCTTATCTTGCTGATCGGCCTCAGCAAAGGGTTTGATAAAATGAGTAGTAAACCAGCGCCTTCGTGCTGGATAGGTTCGTCCTACCAGCCCGATATTTACCACCAGACCCAGGCGGCGTATATCCTCGGCAGCCAGGCGCAAATCTCGGCGATACATACGCATTACATCGTCGATGGTATCGGCATGCACACTGGTTGCTACATGATATCCCCGTCCCGGAAGACTCAGATAACGACGGGCCACGCGTCCCCACATATAGATAGGTAAATGATCGCTCACCTCATTACAGAGCGCATAGGTCTGAGCAGGATCGATATCGCTCAACTGTGTGAAAGCAAAATTCTCGTACATGCCAGACATATAGGCCAGAGCAGTTCCCTCAGGCAAAAATTGTAACAGAGCATTTAAGGTCGTTGTTTTCCCAACGCCTGGCTGCGGATCAGTCGGCCCGGCTACAGTCAGAGAGGCTCCATGCTCTAGCAGTAGCCAGACAAGGGCCGCGGTCTCCACGTCCACACTTTGGAGTGCGATGATTTGCGCTACAGAGAGTGGACGCCGGGATTCATAGTGCCAATAATAGCGCTCATAAGGATCACGTGGATCAAACATAGAAAGCTTCCCTTCCAGATACAATCAGAGCCTGGCCGCTGCAACGCTGCTGAGCCAGCTATGTTTTTTGCTCTCCAGCTTTTTGTGCTTCTTCCTCATTCTGATTTGTTGGGGTTGGCACCGCTATTGGTAACTTTGGGGGATGAAGCCATCCCGGGTGAGGGCTCCAGCCAATAGCCAGCACATGGGGCGGATTCTCGCCATCTAACTCCACAAGGCTCACAGAAGCATTATCTATCATCAACGTCCCGGCTCGTCCTGCTTCCAGGCCTGTATAGTGAGCAATAAGTAGCTTGATTACGTCAGCATGCGCGACAAAGGCGGGATAAGCCCCGAGAGAATCTTGCGCACACCAGCGCTCTATAGCAGCAACAACGCGCTTTTGGACCTGAGGGAACGTTTCTACGCCTTCAGGAGCTACAGTTGGATCTTTTACATATGCTTTCCAGGCAGGATCATTCTTATTCAGCTCCTCGATTGTCTGTCCTGCCCATGGTCCTATATCGGTATCCATCAGGTCCGGCTCGAACTGGATTTCCAGATCACGCCCTTTGCCAACAATCGCGGCCGTATCACGTGCCCTCTCCAGGGGGCTGCTAATGAGAGCACTAATAGGGATGACGGTCAAAGCCTCTGCCAGGCGAGTGGCTTGCTGCTTGCCTGTATCGTTCAGTTCAACGCCGGAAACCTGCCCGGGGAGACGGTGCTCAACATTCCAGGTCGTTTGCCCATGCCGAATAATGAGCAGAGTTCGTTTCATTCTACTATGTGTACTTTCCACTATGCTTGTACGTCGAAGCCAGAGACCCCAGCGCCAGCGCAAGAACCGCACATGTACCACCCAATAGATCCATAGGACATGGAACCAGCTCCCGACGACTGTGATCAGGATGTGTATATTGTTGCGCATAGCCCTGTCAGGCTTCATTTTCTAATCAGGCTGCCCGAAACTACAATGGCAGTCATGAACTAACCTTTAAAGCACTTTGCTCACATTTCAAACCCATTTGCCCCATTGCACAGGCCAACGCGAGCGCTACATGCTCCTATTATACAGCATATGCTCAGGTCATTGCTCACCATGGAATCAGCCTCACAGAGGCAAACATGGCCATTAAGCAACCGTCGACCTCTCGCCTGTCACAATAGAAGAGAAAAAGTATTCTCCATACAAAAAGAGGCCACGCGTGTGGCCTCTTTGCTCCGACAAAACTGCTTATTACTCCTGCTCTCGTCTCACGATAAGGTCTTGAGAAGCTGCCGCCATAGCGAGCGGTGGACCCGCAGGAGCAATTGATGCCCTCGGCAATGATTGTTGAATTTGCGGAATAGGCTTAGCAGTACAGACATCCGCAGGCTGATTCTGTGTGATGTTACAAATGGCTGCAGTTAGGTAATTAGCCGAGCCCAACACACCTCTGGCAATCGCCGAATTGGGGTCCTTTAATTGCTTGATGATATCTTCATGGGAATGGCCAATCAATACTTGTGGATCAAAATACGAACCGGTTGAGGTGAACTGATTACCAATGAGGATAAAGGGGATGCTGCCCTTGTTCTGCTCGCTTGTATAGGGAGGAGCATCATACTTCTGGAATAGTTGCATCTGCTCAGCCGTGGGCTTTTCAAAAGCGACGCCCTGATTATCGCTTGTCTCAACGGAGACAAAATCAACATACTGGCTGCTATATGTGCTGCCATGAAACGTATAGGATGGTACGCTATCCTCCCCGGAGATGATTGGTGAGAGCTGGCTGAATGTGCCAAATCGGCTCAAAGCGACGATCATCGACCAGCGCTGTGCGCCGCAGAAAGGACAAAATTCGCCACCCATATAGAAAAACTGCGGTTTACCATCGGGTCCCTTCGCCGCAGGCGTTCCCCCCGGCAGAGGCTTCATCAAATTTTGCGCATTGCCAGTACCGATAGAGGCTAATAAGGTAGGATCAACTTTCGTCAGATCCTTGAAGTTAGCCTGGGCTGTGGGTCCCTGGGGAACCGCTGGCGGGGTCGCTGGTTGTCGCGCAAGAAAGACAAAGGCCACAACCACAACTACAACCAGAGCAACAATACCCCCGATCCAGTACCAGGTGCTATTGTTCGCGCGACGTCTATTTTTATTAGCGCGTATATTCTGGGCGGATCTCAGCCTCTCTTGCCGTCCGGAACGCTCTTGCTCACGCCGCTGGGCGGCCGAAGGATGCCGTTTTGTTTTTGCCATAAACTTTTACCTCAGAGCAGACTACTGCTACAACCCATCATTGCGGGTATTGTAGCATACCAACCAGCGCATGTGTATCCTTGATACGAAGCATAACTCGCCATATTCGCTAGTATAACTGACATAGTATAATGATCTATCAGCCTACAACTTTGCCTGGCATGCTTACTTACTATTTGTGAGTCAGGCATGCGGTCTGCAATACATGCCATTATTGTGATATAAAATAGGTATATTTAGTACTATCACTAAGACAAGCTGGCACTACTCATGAATAAGTAATTGAGAGAAGCCCCTTAATTCATGGTAGACAAAACTGCGCAGCAGGTCCCTATAAAGTTCCGCTCCGCAGATACATAGAGTCAGCAGAAAAAAATGGCACTATAGTACAGCAGTATTTGCTACGTGCAGGTCAAAGAAAGGGAGTAGAATGAAGAAGCCGCGTCTACAGCATACATCATTGCCGTTTCCCCCTGGCGCCCAGGACCAGGCTCGGGCATTTTATGGCGGTGTGCTAGGATTGGAGGAAAAGCCAACCCCAACAACTATAGCGCATCACAAAGTCGTCTGGTTCGGCGCAGGAGATAGCGAGATGGAATTGCATCTCTTCCCCGATTCTGAGCATCCAGCGCACCCACAGGAGAGGCGCCACATTTGTCTTGAAGTCGAGGACCTGGATGCCTTCCGGCATAAGTTAGAGGCCGCTGGCTGCTCTATCGACGAGGAAGACCCTATTCCACATCGGCCGCGCTTCTTCAGCCGCGATCCCTTTGGCAACCGAATCGAATTTACCTCGATTCTAGGAAACTATCAAGAAGTTGACTAAAAACTGCTTGACAATGCGTCAGCAATAGAGTACAATCTTGGCGTCGACACGTGATTTGGCCTGAATAAGATCAACACTGTAAGACGCGCCTCGTTCGTCTAGCGGCCTAGGACATCGCCCTTTCAAGGCGGAGATCACGGGTTCGAATCCCGTACGAGGTATTATTTTTTGAGAAGCTTGACATCACCACCTATTTTCGGTCATGTCAAGCTTCTCTTCTTTTAGTCTTTCCTTCTCCCAGCTCAGTTCGCGCTCACTAAGCTATGGCCCTTTCCTCCTCCCTGCACTATATTCTTATAACGAGATAGATCCTTGCCAAAAAGCCCTGTAGCCCAGGGATAAGCACAGATAGCAAACATAGTTGCGCTGCTATTGTATGCTAGCAGGAGAACAGTGCATTCAGCCAAGAGGAAATTTGCATATGATTAGCGTAGAAGAGGCTCTTGATCGAATTCTGGCGGAAATCCAGCCGCTCAACGTTGTACAGGCTCCCTTGCCCGAAGTGCAGGGATTGGTATTGGCGCAGGATATCGTAGCTCAGGAAGATATTCCGCCTTTCGCCAACTCGGCCATGGACGGTTTTGCTCTACAGAGTAAAGATAGCAAACCGCACAATGGTAAGCTCCCACGCCTACGTATTACCGGCAGTATTGCAGCAGGCTATGTGGCAGAGCATGCCGTCGAGGAAGGCACAACCATGCGCATTATGACAGGCGCACCGGTCCCTCCAGGAGCCGATAGTGTCATTCAAGTAGAATTAACTTCTACAGAAAGTTCTGATAGCCCATGGGTAGAGATTCAGCAAGAAGTCGCTCCCGGGAATAACATTCGCCCGGCCGGAGAAGATATGCGTCGCGGTCAGAAAGTCCTAACCCGTGGGCAAACTATCGGCCCCTGGGAGATTGGAATACTGGCCACCCTTGGCTACGCCACAGTACCCGTTGTACGCCGTCCACGTGTAGCCATCCTGGGCACCGGCGACGAAGTTATAGACATCCACGAGCCACTACAGCCGGGAAAGATCCGCAATAGCAATAGCTACCTGCTAGAGGCAGCAGTGCGAGCGGCGGGAGCGGAGGCCCATCGTCTGGGGGTCGCGCGCGATACAGTCGAAAGCCTGCGCGAAAAATTCACAGAAGCAGTCCAATATGACTTGATCCTGACGTCGGGTGGCGTCTCCGTAGGTGACTTCGATCTTGTCAAAGACATCATGCAAGAGCAAGGTAAGATGAACTTCTGGCGCATTAACATGCGACCAGGCAAGCCAGTCGCCTTTGGCCAGATTAAAGGCATTCCTCTGCTTGGGCTACCGGGGAATCCCGTCTCCAGCGCTGTCACCTTCGAGCTATTTGGCCGTCCGGTAATTCGCAAAATGAGTGGGCATGCGCAACTGCTTAAGCCCCAGATCGACGTCACTGTAGAAAATGGCGTGCAGGAAAAAGCTATGCGCCGCCACTACGTCAGAGCGCATGTTGTCTGGCACAATGGCCACTTTATTGCCAGAACAACTGGCAATCAGGGATCGCACATCATGACCTCCCTGCTTAACGCCAATGCCCTGGTTATTGTCCCAGAAGGCGGTGTCACTATAGCTCCGGGAGCTCAAGCTAAAGCCATGATGCTTGACTGGCCCGAGGTTTGAGCCAGGCGATCAGCTTCGTTACGACTCATCAGGCTTATCGGTTAGATGGCCCAGACGATAGCGAAGCTGATCACGAGAAATTCGTAAGAGCGCGGCAGCCTGCACTTGATTTCCATCGCATAGTTCCAGAGCCTCCCGAATAAAAGTGCGCTCGATGGTACACAGGAAATCCAGCAAATCTACGCCTTCTGTTGGCAAATGCATTTGTTGTTGCAGCTCCTGCAAGCGCTGTTGGGCGCGTGTACACGTCCTCTGAATGCTCTCCGGCAAATCTTTGGGCGTGATCTCATGACCCTCACATAAGATCTGGCCGCGCTGAATTACGTTACGCAGCTCGCGTACATTACCGGGCCAATGGTAGTGACGCAGAAGTTCCAGGGCCTCCTCATTGATGTGCAAGGGTCCCAGACCTTCATTACCACAGATTTGTAAGAAGTGCTCAACAAGCGGGTCAATATCTTCAGGTCTTTCACGCAGAGGGGGTAAATAGATAGTAATGACTTTGAGGCGATAGAACAGATCGTCACGAAACACTCTACGAGCCACGGCAGCCTGCAAATCAACATTCGTAGCAGAAATAACGCGTATATCTACATGGAGTTCTTTTATACCGCCCACGCGCCGAAAACTACGCGTTTCCAGAAAGCGTAGCAGCTTAGCTTGTAAAGCGAGGGGCATTGAACCGATCTCATCAAGAAAGAGGGTACCGCCATCGGCCCGCAAAAGATAGCCCTCACGTAGAGCTTTCGCATCGGTATAGGCTCCTGCTTCCACCCCAAACAGTTCAGTCTCCAGAAGGGTATCTGGTAGTGCTGCACAATTAATATCAATAAATTGAAAAGTAGCCCGATTGCTCAACTCATGGATTGCCCGGGCCGCCACATCCTTCCCGGTGCCGCTCTCACCCTGCAGTAGTACCGTAGTTGTTGGATACACAGCCACCTGGCGTATCATTCTAGCAACTTCCTGCATGGCCGGGCTACGCCCGATAATCATGCCGGCTAGAGCCGTGCAGCACGCTTGATCCACCTGCGGTGTATGATCAAATGATGATCCGCTCCCCTTCACACATAACTCCGTTCAACAACCTCGATCAACCCGAACCCACGT
This sequence comes from Ktedonosporobacter rubrisoli, assembly GCF_004208415.1. Lineage (GTDB taxonomy): Bacteria > Chloroflexota > Ktedonobacteria > Ktedonobacterales > Ktedonobacteraceae > Ktedonosporobacter > Ktedonosporobacter rubrisoli. The sequence goes on from NZ_CP035758.1 coordinate 4,982,337, forward strand.
ATTAGAGATACAAGAACTTAGCGCCCTCCTACTGGAGCAAAAGAGCCATTATTGGCCTGCGGCGGAGGAGATGCAACCCAGCCTCGTCCAGGAACAAACGTAGCACCACTGCCACCATTGCCCCACTGTGATTGCGTCTCAAAAGGCAATCCTGGCTGAGATACATTTGGCATCGACCATGGCTGCGCCGCCGAAGACGCATAGCCTGGAGTTACATATCCCATACTCATACCCGAAGCTACATATTCCTGCGAGACGGGAGAGAGCTCCTGCATAGGAGCTGGCTGCTGTGCCGGCTGCGCCACATGAATTAAACCTTCTGCAATAAGTTCACCAGCCACCTGGCAGATGATCTCAGGCAGCATGGACAGCTCTTGCGAAGCAACCTGCAGTGTTGTACGACCGTCCGCGCGCGTTAACAGCCTCCATTGATCAGGGGTAAGCTGTACGGGAGGATTTTTCTCCCGGAACGCCGAAAGATCCGCAGGAATGAGGAGCATATCAGGGCGCATAAAAGTAGTATCTATACGCCTTGGCGGTATAGGAACTTTAACGGGCACAGGCAACGAAATAGCCAGAGAAGAATCGCCTGCATCATTTCCCAGTAAAGAGAGCGAGCCAGTACTCGGTGCAGGGGCAGAAGCTGCTTCCAGATTGGGCAGAAACAATGACTCCTCTTGCGGAGCAGAAACTGGCCTCATATCAGGGGTTATCAACGGCTCCATCTGCGGCGCTACTGCGGGCATCTTCTTTGACACTACAGGCATTTTAGCCTGAGATGGCTGTGCAGGTACAGCCGGCTGTTGAGGATGCTCTGGCGCCTTAAGGTTAGGTGACAGCGCTTCAGGTGTTGATGGCGCCGCTTTAGCAGAGGGATCAGTAAAGAATTGTGAGGCACTCATCAGGGTAGGAATTTTAGCTATATCGGGCATATCAGGCGAAGGGGTCGAGGGGGCAGGACGTTGGGGTGCTGGCTGTTCACTGACTGCCGGACTTGACTGCAAAGGCTGCGATATAGGAGCCGATCCCGAGGACTGCGGGAGCAAAGTCAGCAGCGAGGAGACAGAGAGAGCTACCAGCAAACGATCAGCCTGGGGGGCCACACCTTCCTCAAAGTGTATCTCGCCACTCGCCCAGGTCAGCATAATACGCAAAACTTCCAACGCCTTATTAGTTGACCAGGTGCGTAACTCTTCATGACCTACATGCCCTAGATCCATCAAAGTCAGGGCCATCCGTGTCTCGCCGGGCCGCGGCTCTCCAATAGTGAGCATAGTTTCTTGCAAAGCATGAGGAGTAATCAACCCATCATGCAGCAATCGCTCTCCTAATGTGGCATTTGTGCGAACGGGACCAATGCACATCAAGCGTCCATCACGAAAATAAAACTCTACCCAATGTGCCCCTTGCTTAATTACTAATAAACCGGTCTTGCTAAATGCCTCGACCCGCTGCAAAACGCTTGCCAGATTGAGTTGCTCTAACCTACCTATGAGTGACACAATAACTCACCGTCCGTCCAAAACGGCCCTGGTGCAGAGCGTACTTTCTATCCCCCACAGATATGCACCTGCACAAGGGTCCAACTACAATTTATAGTAATACGCATCTCAACTATATCGCATAAGATTCATTGTAAGCTACCAGGCTGTTGACAGCACTGTCAACATCTAGAGGTGAGGGCACGTTCCACGATAAAGCTAGAGGGTAAATTATAGTAGAAGAACAGAATCGTGGATAGGGAAGCCCTCATAAGATTTGGCACGGAAGGAGAGGGATTCGAACCCCCGGGGCTGTTAACCCAGCTGTTTTCAAGACAGCCGCAATAGACCACTCTGCCATCCTTCCACCGGTAGTGTACCATATCCTCTCGCTATTTGGAAGGGGCTAAAGGAAATAATAGCCCACAAAGTACTTTTATCCTAAACAGGCGTATTTCTAGATCTTTCACAGGGCCATATAAGCTCATTGAGAAGCTGCAGTTAACAGCGATGTTCCCATAAATGGGCGTAGGACCTTTGGGATAACTACAGTGCCATCGGCCTGTTGATACACTTCAAGCAAAGCCGCCATAGTACGCCCCACCGCCAGGCCCGATGCATTTAACGTATGCACGTACTCGGTACGAGCTCCATTAGCTGGTCGATACTTAATGTTAGCCCGTCGAGCCTGAAAAGCCTCACAGTTGCTTATAGAGGCGATTTCCACATACTCTTGCTGGGAAGGCATCCATACTTCAATATCAAATGTCTTTGCCGCAGAGAAAGGCAAATTCTTAGCACACAGCTCTACCACGCGATAGGGGAGATCCAGGTAACGCAAAATAGCCTCAGCATGTGAGCGCATCTGCTCCAGCGCATAATACGAATCTTGCGGAGTCACGATCTGGAACAGCTCAACTTTATTAAACTGATGCAAACGGATCAGGCCGCGCGTATGGTGCGAGACCGAGCCCGCTTCACGCCGAAAAGCAGTTGTCCAGGAGGCATAGCGTATTGGCAAATTGTCGCCTAGCAGGATCGAGCTGCTGTGCATACCAACCAGCGGAACCTCCGCCGTTGGATTGAGATAAAGCTCATCATCAGAGCAGGCATAGGCTTGCTCCTCGAACTTTGGCAGTTGTCCTGCTCCCGTCATCACCGAACGCCTGGCAAGAAAGGGGGGTAGAATTTCAGTATAGCCGTGCTCACGCGTATGCACATCTAGCATGAAGGAGATCAGGGCTCGCTCTAGCCGCGCACCTGCCCCCTTCAGGGTCACAAAGCGGCTTCCGGCGATGCGCGCTCCACTTTCCGCATCAATGATGCCTAATTGTTCACCTAGCTCCCAGTGAGCACGCGGCTCAAAATAATAGGTAATCGGCTCTCCCCATACCTGCACCTCGCGATCGGCATCGCAATCTTGCACGCTCTCATGAGGCAGATTAGGAAAGTCGAGCAATAGCAATCTTAGATGAGTGTCGACATCAGAAACCTGCAGCTCAAGCTTGCGAATATCAATCATCGTGGCCTTCGTTTGCGCATTAAGAGCCTGGCGCTTTTCGTCCTGGGCTGTACGCAACGTTTCTTTTAGCCCTTTGAGCCCTGCATAAAGTCCATCTTTACGCGTGATCAACCCTCTTCGCTGTTCGGCCAGGCGCACAATGTCGTCAAACTTGCGCATATCGCGCCGCCGCCGCAGAGCTTCTTGCACCACTTGAGGGTGCTGGCAAATAAAATCAAGGCTTAGCATAGCAGATATAGTATAGCACATCTACAGCAAATTGTTCTTCTACCTGTCGTTTTTATGATATGCTACTTGCCTGCATCCGTAGAGGCTTTCTGGCTCCTTTTGCCGGGCACCTACGTCAGTAGTAGGTAAGAAAATATGAAATTAAATCCATTATTTTCTCTATTAATAGAGGTACTTTCTACCCATATCTGATCAAATATAATAGCAATGCCACTTATGCAAATATACAACAAATTTTTGCAGCTTCCTGTTACTATATGTTCCCTCAGCTCTTATCAGCAAATTGCCAAGATATTCATGCTATAATAAAGAAGCCAATCAAGCGCCCTCTACGCCGGAGGGCCGGCGATCAGATCAACTCAACGCCATGCATATGACTCTTGCTGCAGCATTTTAGTTGAGGAGCTATATAAATTTTATGTCCAAAACAGTACAATTACTCTGCTCTACAGGGGCCTTCAGCCATTACCCCGATTTTACCAGCCATGAGATGGTGCTAGAATACGGGCCACAACTTGGGATAGATGCTCTTGAATTAATGTTTTATCCCAGCTGGTACCCCCGGCTCGAACAGGTGGCCACCGATTTGCAGCGATCCGGCCTGCAATTTCCCGTCATTCATGCCGAAAAGAATGTAGGCATCTTTTCAGGCAAAGTGGATACTGAACAGCAAGCGCGAGCAGAGCGAGAACTTGCTGCCAACTGCTATTTAGGCAGTCTCCTTGGCAGCAGAGTGCTAGTTCTGCACCTGTGGGGCTGGCCCGAGTTCGATGCCCATCTAGAGCATGATCTTCAAGCGCTCCCTCAGTTCCTTGATATCGCCAGGCAGCACGATATAGAGCTAGCAATCGAGACTATTCCTTGCAAGCAGGCCGATCCGCTAACGAATATACAGCGCGTCCTTGCCTGCGATATGCGGAGCCGGGTAGCCCTGGACACCGAATTTCTTGCCACTCACAAGCAAATTGAAGAGGTCTTTACGCACGAATGGCTCTGGTCCGAGCGCTACGTGCGCCATGTACACATCAAAGATTTTGATGGACAACCGTTTACCGCCACTGGTCAACGCCGTTATCTGCATCCAGGCGAGGGTAGTATCGACTTTACACGCTTCTTTGCACAGCTGAAACAGCACTCCTTCGACGGCTTTATCAGTTTAGAAGCTTCCGCAATAGATAATGCAGGCCGAGTTAATATCAATACATTACGGGAGAGTTTGAGCGTTATCAGCAATTTACTGGCTTGACTTATCCACGTGTTAAGGATAGTTTCCAGAGAGCTCAGAGGAGACCATGGCGAGCTCTCTGATCTTTTTTGACATAGTGAACAGACTTGCGATACACTATTCATGTTTGCCAGAATCCTCAATATCAGAGAAGCCAGGGAAAAGAGTCCAATGATCACTGTTGTCAAACAGGACCCGCAAGGCAATACCATGCTTCGCTATCAGGGTGAAGTTATCAAGCGCCTGCCACGGGAAATAATCATTCGAGCTGGCTGGACATTACCAGCCAAGGATCTAGGCTACGCCCGGTTTGAGCCCGGCGATACCTTTACCGAATATTACTACGCCGACCGCTGGTTTAATATCTTTGATATTACAAGCGCTGATAATACACGTAAAGGCTGGTATTGCAATGTAGGTGAGCCAGCCGTTATCTCGCAAGATAGAATAGCACAAATCGATCTCTTTTTAGATGTCTGGGTAGCACCCCAGGGCAATTCCTTGATTCTTGACGAGGACGAGTTCGCGACAGCAACTACGCTCAGCGAGGCCCAGCGTCAGGGAGCCAGAGAAGGTTTACAAGCCCTCCTGCAGATGATCGAAGCTCGTCAGGAAATATTCGCGGAGATTGTAGATAATTCTTAAAGCATTCAGTACGCTATTGTGGAGGAGGCACTTCTACCTCCTGAAGGGATTTTATTGATGGAAAAATGGGACGCCGGACCTCTGCAGTCATGGTCCGCTTCCAAAACAAGCGATGGAAATATCATCGAGCTTGAGTCGCGCAAACAGCTACACCATAGGCTCCATGAATTGATAAAACTTAGCGCCAATAGTTCACTGACCCGCAGCGATTTAAGGCAAAGCTTCAGCACCAACTTTGCCACCTTTGGACCTCGTTTCATTATCCAACTCGTACGCATGTTGCCCTGCTGCGATCATGCAGAACGACAAGCTATCGTCTGGCTCTTAACGCTTATAGACGACGAAACAGCTATCGAACCGCTACGACAGATCGTCCACAACGAGGGCCTTTCCCGCTCCATACGGCTCTCCGCCTCTCTGGCCCTGGCTGGCATGAGTATCGACGTAGCAACTAACCCGCCTGCTAGGGCGCGTCTTTATGCCATCAGCTAATATCCGTTTTGTCTGGCAATGAGGAAAGACCAGGTGATCTTTTTCTAACAGGACTTAAAGACAAAATATTTGACTCTACTGATGAAATGGTGTAGCCTATAGCCCAGCAATTTACAGCTTCCACTACGCCTAAAAATTCATCTCGCTTACTATAAAAAGGAGCTTGCACATTATTGCATCCACAGCTATAAATAATGTGTAATAACTTATTTTAATGAAATATATCAAATTTACCGCCTATGAATTGACGGCTCTAGTGCTCATCATTTTTGCTTCATTATTGCGCTTGCTTCTAATTAGCCAACGTTGGCCCCTGACGAACAGCGATGAGGGCACTATCGGTATCATGGCTCTACACATCGCATATAGAGGAGAAACTCCTGTCTTTTTCTATGGTCAACATTACATGGGAGCATTACAGGCATATCTAGGAGCTCTACTTTTTCACCTCTTCGGAGCTTCTCTATTCTCATTACGGCTTGGCCTCGTTCTCATGTTTATACTCTTTCTCGTCAGCACTTACCTGCTTACCAGCACGCTTTACTCCAAAGGGCTGGCCCTGGTCTCTGTATTTCTTCTGAGCATCGGCTCAAACTATATGTACGCTCGTGAGCTCAGCGCCATCGGAGGTTATCCCGAGACGATCCTCTTTGGCTCGCTGGCTTTTCTCTTCGCTTCCAGGCTCGCCCTATCATATAACTCGATACAGCCCCTGCCTCAACAGCGCAGGCGTCTCGCCTACTATATTTGCTGGGGCATTGTAGTAGGGCTGGGATTATGGAGCGATCTGCTCATTATTCCATTTGTCCTTATGTCTGGCCTGCTGATTCTATTCTTTTGCTGGCGCGAGCTCCTCCGCATGCTTTCTACCCTGGGTATATCGTTGGGTTTGACGATAGGCGCTTACCCCCTAATCAGCTATAACCTTAAGGCTGCCCCCGGTCAGGATTCATTGACGACACTCTGGCTACTACAGCATGGGGGAAGCTCTCATCTCGGGCTTAACTATCACATCCTCGCCAGAGAAATACTAGGAACCTTCCAGATCAGCATACCCATGATGACAGGGAATCCCTTTTGCCCGGTAACGGAGCTAGCATTTCTGGGTCCCTCAAGTCCACATACGCCAACATGCACAGCCCTACATAGCATCTGGGGCTCCGGTTACTTGCTGCTTCTAGCCATCTCAATTATTCTGAGCGCCCTCACTATTTTTCACCTATGGCGCAAACGGCATAAGAGCTCAGCGGATCAAGAGCTCAAGCATGCACTGACCCGCTACAGCGCGCGCCTGCTCCTGCTGGGTAGCGCGGTACTGGCCTTATACCTCTATACTTTTAGCGCCGCCCCCATCGATTGGCCAGGCATTCACGCACGCTATCTGATTGGCCTCCTCATTGCAACTCCAGCGATCATCTGGCCTCTATGGAGCGCGCTAAGTAGCGCTAAAAAGCAGGCAAGCATATGGGCACACTCTAAGGCGTTCATTAGCCTGGTTGCCCTGGCCTTTATCAGCATTATGTTCCTGCTTGGCAGCGTACTAACACTTGGCGAGCTGCCTTCTACCCGGCTTGCCAACCAGCAAGACGACGAACTTATCAAGAACCTGTTACATATAGGCGCAAGCCATATCTATACAGACTACTGGACCTGCAATAAGATCGCCTTTGAGAGCAAAGAACAAATTATTTGTGGCGTCATCGATAACGCGCTACAGCCCAGCCATAACCGCGATGCCCAATACTATACGCTGGTCAAATCCGATCCCCGCTCAGCCTATGTCTTCCAGGCTAATGCCCAAAACCCCGCTGTTTTGAAAAAAGTTGCCGAGGAGCCAGAAAAGTATCGGCGTTTTGCCTTTAATGGCTATGTTATCTATCAGCCGCTAGCCGTCAGTTCTCCCGCTGGTCCGGTACCGGCCACACAAGGTCGGTAATAAAAACTATGTACCAACCTGCCAGGCAGGCCGGCACATAAGCAGGCCGAGGATGCAGGGCTTGTTTGCTTTAGCCTGACCTTTGCTCGCGCTCGCGTGACTTATTACCAAGATCAACCCAGGGCTTCTCGACAAGGACAAAAAGCAGGAACATGCACGGCACAATAAAAACGAAGAGCCAGCCCCAATAGAGGCTATAGAGTGCAGCATTCCACCAGCCCTGCAAGAAGATAACAAAATGACTGGTAAAAAATTCAAGCAACTTCAAATGCCACATATAGAGGCCGTACGAGAGTATCCCCAGCCAGCGCAAGGGTGACCACTCAAAAGGTGCCCGTAACCAGGAAGCGCCGAAGAGGATCGCAGCAATACACAGCCCATACCCGATAGAGAAACCGAGCTCACTCACATAATTATAAACAGGCGGAAATTGATCTAGCACTAACCAGGTATGTGGATTATCGAGATTAAATTTCCAGCAGGCCATAACCAGAAGCCAGAGCAGGCCTACAACCCAGAGCCAGGGATGGAGGCGCCGCAAGAGCTCATTCAGCCTGGACTCAGGAGGCAAGGCCCGCGCAACCGTGTAGCAAGAACTTAGTAACATGCCCACAGCAAAGTCCTCAAGAAATTTGCCGTGCAAACCGCTTCCTTGTGCGCCATACACAAATGGCATAATCACGTTTAATACAGAGCGCGGAACAAGAAATGACTGATCAGGATGCGCAGTCAGATAGATGCCCCCGTAACGCGAGAGAAGTCCCCAGGCAATCACAGCGCTCAGGCAAGCCATAAGCAAACAGACGCGCCTTTTTAGAGAGCCTCGGCGCACAATCCAGGCAATAGCCAGCGCTAGAAAGGGCAACAGGAGATAAAATTGCCACTCAACAGCCAGCGACCAGAACGGACCATTTAGCTCGCGATACGTCTGCGGGAAAGAATCCATAAACAGCGTCAAGAAGAGCCCGAGGCGAACAAGATGATCGCGCTGTAGATACTCGTGATGCTCCAGCAAGATCATCAATAACAGTGTTACATAATAGGCAGGCAAAATGCGCAGGGCTCGGCGAAAGTAGAAAAAGCGCATCGAAGGCCAGGGAGCATCGAACAAAAGAGACTTTGCATATGGTAAAAAAAGCAAGAATCCAGAAAGCAGAAAAAAAAGCGTGACCCCCGTATCACCAGCAAAAGCCAGAGCGCTAATCACGGGAGGGAGCTGGTCGGGCTTCCATAAAACGATATCATGAGTCGTTACTAGAGTAAGATGATAGGCAACTACGCTAAGACAGGCAATAGCTCGAATGCCATCCAGAGGAGCAATAGTACTTTTGCGCCTATTGCCCTCTAAAACATATCCCAGCCATTGGCCCAGCATATGAAATAGATGTTGTAAGTAGAGATATCCATGTCGAATTGGTTGCTGAATACGAATCAAGCCTCTTCCTTTCAAGACTACAATTACATTACTTAATAACGCCATGTGCAAACTTCCGGTTCAATGCACTGGCCGCAGGGAAGAGTAAGGAGAGCGCGCGCTGCTAGCGTCGAGACAATACAACTATCAAATGCTCAGCGCATCAACCTGCTCGCCAATTTATCGCGACATCTAATTTTATCAGCTGCACATAGTCTTATAACGACCAACATCCTCTTAATGACACAAGCACTAAAATTTGGGACCAAAAACAGAGGGCGCCCCTAAACTTGCGTAAGAGCAAATAACTAATGTATTCTTTAGGATGAGAAACAATAGGAGGAACAGAAACACTTGGCAATCCGCATAGAGATTCCCCAAAGAGGAACCATCGAACTGCAGCATGCAGTTTTTGACATCAATGGTACCCTGGCCGTTGACGGTATAGCAATACCAGAAGTCGCCGATCGTCTGAGCCTGCTAGCCCCTCAGATCTCGCTTCACTTCCTCACAGCGGGCACGCACGGAAACCAGGCAGGTCTGGAGAGAACGCTTGGTTTTCCGCTCCATACCATCCATAAAGGGGATGAAAAGATGAGATATGTACAGCAGCTCGGCCCTTCCCACGTTGTAGCCGTTGGCAACGGCATTAACGATTGTGCTATGCTCCGCCTGGCAGTTCTTGGCATAGCCGTATTGGGGAAAGAAGGCCTGGCCACGCGCACCTGGCAGGCGGCAGATATTTTAGTGCAAAATCCCCTTGATGCCTTAGACCTTTTATTGCAGCCAAAGCGGCTCATTGCCACGCTGCGAGGCTAGCAACAAGCAAACGCATCAGCTGGCCAGTCGTCATCAACTGGCCACCTTCTCATCTGTATCTCGCTCTCTTGTGTACCCAGATGTGCCGTATCGAGCATAGGTAGAAAACAAAAATAAGAGATAGCACCATGCTAATGCTCGCCAGACACAAAAATAAGAAAAAACTAGAGCTGCGCGATGACGCGCTTACTTATAGAGCGCAAAGTCGCGAATACGCCCTTACCACTAGAGGCCACGGCCTCAAAACTGGGCACGCGAAAACGATTGAGATGGTATTCAAGCAATGGCACAGGAAGAGCATTTGGCATATCGCGCTTATTCCATTGCATGACTAGAGGGAAAGTCGCCAGATTCTTATCAAAGCGGCGCAGATTCATCTCTAGCTCCCATAAGCTCTGCTTATTTTCCTCAAACTTATCGGCCTGCGAATCCACAACAAAGACCACCCCATCCACGCCATCAAGGACCGCGCGGCGCGTTCCCTCATAGAGGGATTGCCCAGGCACCGTATACAGATGGAAACGTGTTTCGAAGCCCTGTACACTGCCAAGATTAAGTGGTAGGAAATCAAAGAAGAGCGTACGGTCAGTCTCAGTGGCAATAGAGAATAGCTTCCCACGAACGCTGGAAGGAATGCTCCTGAACACATACTGCAGGTTCGTCGTTTTTCCGCAATAGCCTATGCCATAATAGACGATCTTGCAATGAATTTCACGAGTTGCAATCTTAATGAGAGCCATAAACGCCAGATTCCTCTAATCGCGGAAGAGCAGATCAATGGTATCCTCGACGGAAGAACGAAATTGCACGTTGAGAACCGAAGATTTAGTACGCGAAGTATCGTTTCGTACCCGCTCCAGAACGCGCGTCAGCTCATCTGAAGCTTTTTTCGAGAGCACTTTGACCAGGCCAATATGAGTCAGCCTATCAAAAATAATCACCAGGAGCCATTGCTCCTCAACCATAGAAGTATAGATATTTTCCTGTACACCCTGTTGAAAGATGTTACGAAAATCCTTCTCATCGAGTAACTTGGCAACTTCCCGAGAGGAAGAGAAGACACCAGCCAACAATGCTCCCAGGGTGGTCGCATTCCGGCGTATTCCCGTCCCCTGCACAGCAACCACCTGACCACTTTTATCAATGAGCATAGCAGAAGTGGCATTGGTATCATTCATCAGTTTTAAGAGCACCGCAGAAATAGTGGCAAGTTCACGATCTGAGATGACAAGATTTGTCAGTTGTTCCATGTACGCGCCGCCCTCCGTGTACACGCCTAGCCTAAGATAGCATCCACCATCATACTCTATGCTACGCTATATCAAGAGCCTCAAGAATTTCATTTCGACTCGCTCTAACCATATGGCGTACGCGACTAATATTCGAGGCATTTTCCAGCAAAGTAACGATCAGGGCGAAGTCTCCTAAAGGATCTACGCTCACTAACCCATGTTCATATTCCAGGAGTAGGCCCACCACACTGCCCCTTGAGATCTCCTGCCCCAGCGCCTCTGCCGTGCCCAGTCCAGAGGTCATCAAAGCCCCCACTGCCTCCATATCATCCTTGCCATCTCGCGTCAGCCCTTCAATCATCAGACCTTCCCTCCCTACCAGAATAACCTGACGCACACCAGGGATAGACAAGAAACGACTTAGCGTCTGTTTTAGATCAACCATCAGAAAACTCCAAAGTGGGTATCCCAGCGTTCACATCTGGGGAGCATACGCCATCCTCTTGCAAGGCGGCGCTTTTGTCCAGGAACACACTCCTGTGTTTACGCGAGTAACGTGAGCCGACAACGTTAGCAAGCGGTTCTTTCTGATGAGTCAGCCATCGGCAAAGCTCTCACTCCTGAGCAGTTCCGCAGAGCCGTGGCCATAGCCACGCCCTCTTCTTGCCTCTTTCTGCATATAGGCTCTCTTCATAGCATTCTTCAGCCGATAGCCTCTGGTCGAATCCAGCCAGACTCAGATAGACCCCGACAGCCCTCAATCATCCATTCGACTCCGCCTTACAACAAGATTTATCTGACTCTCTGGGACCTCTCGCTTGCGCCTATATTGAACGAATACGACCTTTGCTATTCTATCGCATGTTACTGTTAAGGTGCAATCGCATGGGACCTCTGGGCTAATCTAGCCGCCCGTCAAGCCAGACGACTAGATCCTGCCATGTCTCCTAGCGATTCTTCGTTCCGTAGTTAGGCGCTTCTTTGGTGATCATAACATCGTGCGGATGGCTCTCGCGCAAGCCAGCACTGGTGATACGTGTGAAGCGCACATTCTCCTGCATATCCCTAATCGTGGCCGCCCCGGCATATCCCATAGACTGACGCAGACCGCCAACCAGTTGATAAACCAGCGGACCAAGCATACCCTTATAAGGTACACGGGCTTCAATGCCTTCGGCAATCACATGTCCCTCATCCATAGTATCCTGGAAGTAGCGATCTTTGCTATAGCTGCGCTGCTTCATAGCCCCGATAGAACCCATTCCTCTATAGTCCTTGAAGCGCTCGCCGCGTGAAATGATCAGCTCTCCGGGGCTCTCATCCACGCCAGCCAGCAGGCTGCCAAGCATGACGGTATCGGCACCGGCCGCAATGGCTTTGGCGATATCGCCCGAGTACTGGATGCCACCGTCGCCAATTATGGGCACCTGATACTTATGTGCCACACAGGCACAATCATAAATGGCAGTGACTTGCGGCATGCCCACGCCAGCAATCACGCGCGTTGTGCAAATAGAGCCAGGTCCTATGCCAATCTTCACGCCATCAGCGCCAGCCTGGATGAGAGCCTCAGTTGCCTCAGCCGTAACAACGTTTCCAGCCACAATCTGCACTTGCTTACCAAAGTGCTCTTTAATATGGGCTACCGTCTCCAGAACCATACGCTGATGCGCATGCGAGGTATCTACAATCAGCACATCTACGCCTTCTTCAATCAAGGCGGCACAACGTGTATCCGTGTCTGGTCCAACGCCGATAGCGGCGCCCACGCGCAGACGCCCGTATTCGTCTTTAGCTGCATCGGGATAGAGGATCTTCTTCTGAATATCCTTCATGGTGATAAGGCCTTTGAGCATGCCATGTTCATCGACTACTGGCAACTTCTCAATCTTATATCTATGCAAGCTTTCGCGCGCCTGTTCCAGAGTGGTACCTACGGGGACAGTGATCAGACGGTCGCTTGTCATTAGCTCGGTAATGGGTCGCGTTACGTCAGTTTCAAAGCGGATATCACGATTCGTCAGGATGCCTACAAGCTTCCCATGCTCGGTGATTGGGATACCCGAGATATGAAAACGCTGCATCACTCTCAAGGCTTCTTGAAGGGATGCAGTCGGCTCCAGGGTGATCGGGTCAGTAATCATACCAGATTCGGAACGCTTGACCTTATCAACTTCCTGAGCCTGCTCCTCAATAGACAAATTACGGTGAATAATACCAATCCCGCCTTCTCGGGCCAGAGCTATCGCCAATCTTCCTTCCGTCACAGTATCCATCGCAGCGCTGACAATTGGAATATTGATGGAGATATTACGTGTCAGGCGGGTCTGTGTTGAAACATCACGAGGTAATACGGAAGATTCAGCAGGAATAATAAGCACATCATCGAAGGTAAGTCCTTCTTTAGCGAATTTTTCAGAAAAAGCGTCAGAGGCATGGACCAGGGACATGACGCGCGATCCTCCTTAAAAAAACGACCAGCACACCTGAAAGTGCGTGCTGGACTACCACTCTGGGAAAACACAGCAACATGCTATCTTTAATAAAACGATAAGTTAGAATATTTCCTGATAGTGTAGCACCTACGATCAGGCAACGTCAAATCTATTCTATCAATCTAACATAACATGGCAATAGATCCGCTAAGAGCCGTAGAGGAAAATACTGGAGATAAGCTAAGAGGAAAATGTGGGGTAGAAAACATAGAAAAACGCCGCTTCTCTCGCTACTGAATTAAATCAGCCGGCGCAGAAAGCGGCGTAATATACTCTTGCAGTGCTTTATTACAATGTTCGTCGCGAGCGGCTACCAAAGAACAGGTTATACAACAAGACTAACACTGCCACAACCAGCAATATATGTATCAGGCCGCCGGCAATATGCAGAGCAAACCCAAGTAGCCATAAAACGAAGAGGACAACAACAACTCCCCAAAGAATACCAAACATACTTCTTTTCTCCCTTCTGGACTTTTTCTATCTAAAGTAGCCTTTACCTTTTTTTCACTTAATCTAGCTATTATCCTTTGTAAGTCTCACTATAATTGATACGAATCATCTGCCAAAAAAGATGAGGAGAAGTATCAAGGCTTTACAGCCAGCCTGGCCAGTATGAAAGATCAGCCAGATCTTTCGCATATTTCGCTTCTCTCTGAGCCGCACTAAGAAAGTCAGCAAGGCCAGGCCATTTTTTCCCCGGCCTGGTGTCTATCCAAAGATATTGTTCATGTTTGCGCTAAGACTTGTCAGCAGACAAGAACTGCTGTACTGTATGTCATGATCCCATTTATCCAAAGAAGGTTTTGCTGCTCGCAGCAGAAGTTATCATTGCTATCTCAAGACAAGATAAGGAGTAATGTCCTATGTCTGCACATACGCAGACGACGGCCAATATGGCGCATCAAGCAGGTTCACATATTCTTGCTGCAGGTGATGATGCCATCGTCGTTGAGAATTTCAGCAAAAGCTACGGCTCCCATCGAGTCGTTGATCATTTAAGTTTCAGCGTACGGCGGGGCGAAGTTTTCGCTTTGCTTGGCCCCAATGGAGCAGGTAAAACGACGACTGTCGAGACGCTTGAAGGTTATCGCAGCCCCGACGAGGGTACTATTCGTATCCTGGGACTTGATCCAATACACGAGGCAGTAACCCTCAAACCACAGATCGGCGTTATGCTCCAACAGGACGGCCTCTATCCAGCCCTGACGGCACGGGAGATCCTGCGCCTCTTTGCCGGCTATTACGAAAACCCCCGGAACATTGATGAGCTGTTAGAGCGTGTGGGACTCACCTCAGCAGCCAAAACACGGGCCCGCCGGCTCTCTGGTGGGCAAAAACGTCGCCTGGCTCTGGCTGTCGCGTTGATAGGCAACCCTACTCTCGTTTTCCTTGACGAGCCTACCGCAGGTATGGACCCACAGGCACGCCTGACTACCTGGGAGATTGTTCGGGAGCTCAAGCAGCAAAATGTGAGCATCCTGCTCACGACGCATCTTATGGATGAGGCCGAGCGTTTGGCGGACCGGGTAGCAATTATTGATCATGGGAAGCTCATTGCACTTGATACACCGGCCAATCTGACGGGCGTGCAAAATGCTAATGTGGTCCGTTTTGTAGCGCCAGCTGGCCTTGACTGTCCCCAGCTGGCCGCGCTTCCATCTATTGGCAAGGCTGAAGAAGTACGCCCTGGTAGCTACTTGATTGAGACCAAAGAGGAAGGTTCGCTACCCAATGTGCTGGTTGAGCTTACTACCTGGCTGCGTGATCACAATATTACCCTCTCCGAGCTACATGTAGGACATGGCTCTCTTGAAGATCTCTTCCTACGCTTAACGGGATCGGAGGTACGCGAATAACCATGGCAACACAGACAACTCATCCAGCTTCTCACGCTGAAACTGGCAAAGCTGCCTCAATTGGACGCCAGATCCTGACGCAGATTCAGTTTGAACTGCTCCTCACTGCCAGGCGCGGTGAGAATGTCCTGGTCACCTTGATTGTTCCAGTTATGCTACTTATCTTCTTTACCTCACTCAATATCGTGCCCGCCGTTAATGGAAGCCCGGTTAATTTTCTTTTACCAGGCATACTTGCCCTGGCCATTATGGCTGCTGGTATGGTTAATCTAGGAATCGCAACAGCATATGAACGGTACTATGGGGTATTAAAACGCTTAGGCAGTTCACCGTTACCACGCAGCGGCCTGATTATAGCCAAGGTAATCTCCATACTTATCCTGGAAGCCTTGCAGGTTATTATCCTGGTCGGTGTAGCTATGCTCCTCTACGGTTGGAAACCTGCAGGCTCGCCACTGCTCGCGCTGCTAGCGATAGCGCTTGGGACCATCACATTTGCTTCGCTTGGCCTGGCTATGGCGGGAGGCCTACGTGCAGAAATGACGCTAGCCGGAGCAAATGCTCTCTTCCTGCTCTTCATCCTGATTGGAGGAGGTATTCTGCCTCTCAGCCACTTACCAGGGCCGCTGGCGGCAATAGCGCAGATCTTACCGGCTGCAGCTCTTACCCAGGCCTTGCAGGCGACAATGACGAATGGTGCGGCCTTTCCCGCATCCGCGCTCATCATCCTGGCTGTCTGGGCCGTCATTATTCTGCTGATCGCAATACGCACATTTAAGTGGGAATAATGGCTTATCGCTCCATATGAAGGGGCTTCGCGCAGCGGCCCTGGGGCATATCCCATAATGGCTGCTTCGCGTGAGCTCCGTCCAGGTCCCGATCAAGGATACACGTGCAGCTTTGTGGTAGCTATCAAGCACGGGCCCCTGAGTAAATGCCTACAAGTTTTCATGAGGTTTTTGCGCTCAAGGCAGCAAAGATGCCCTCTTCGCACGGCTGTTTAATTTTCACAGGCAGCAGGAGTGCAGAGGGCGGCCAGCTCTCTGCTGGGGTACGGGGCGTCCCCGTTTCCATTTCTTTTCGGCTGGGTGGGTAGGGCAAAAACAGGAAAATTAAATAACCCTGCTCTCTTCGACCAAATGTTGACATAATTATTATTCGCTGCTATGCTAACAATAGCATATAACAACGCAGGAAAGGTATAGCCTGACTGCTTCTGCAAGAGGAACAGAAAAATGCACAAACCGCGAACGTGGCGTGAGCTGCTGGGCGCGAGTATCGAGAACACCCATGAGCGAGAACGTATTGCACAGGCCCTTGGAGTCAGTCCCGTTACCCTGGTCCGCTGGGCGAAGCAAGAGTCAAATCCACGCCCCCAGAATCTCCGCCATCTCCTTAACGTTCTTCCTATGGAGCGTGAAACCCTGCTGGAGTTGATTCAGAAGGAATATCACAACTTCTCTATCTCGCCTCCTCATGACGCGAGAAGAACAGCTGCACACGAAATACCATCCGAGTTCTATGCTCGGGTCTTTCGCACCTACGTTACGGTCCCCCGCGTCCTGCGCTTTACATCACTCAGCGATCTTGTTGTCCAGCAAATCCTTGAACACCTGGATGCTCAACGTCAGGGCCTGGCTGTGATGATAGCCTGCTGCATGCCTCCATCCCACGGGGAGAAGGTAAGGAGTTTACGCGAGTGCCTGGGCCGTGGGACCTCGCCCTGGGGACAGCATCTGGAACAAGAAGCGATCCTGTTAGGGTCTGAGTCGCTGGCAGGCTATGCCGTAACCTCGCATCGTCTGGTAATGAATCCTGACTTGCGCGATAAGGATAGCTTATATCCCGGCTATAAGGCGACCTGGGAAGCCAGCGCAGTAGCGGCCCCCATTCGACGGGGAGATAAGATCGCCGGCGCAGTGCTTATCTCCAGTGCCCAGGCAAATTATTTTCAAGCTGATCAGCTTACACTTACCCAAAGCTATGCCGACCTACTCGGTCTTGCCTTCGACTTCAACGCATATTACGAGAGAAAAAGCATTGAGCTCTGGGCCTTGCCGCCACATGACATACAGAAGCCCTATCTGACCGGCTTCCGCCAACGCATTCTCTCCACTATGCTCGAAGCGACAGAGCACAGGCAAGCCATGGATTTCGCGCAGGCTGAGCAGTTAGTATGGCAGCAGATCGAACAGGAGCTCATTCAAGCCTTGCTCTCAAACCAATAGCCATAGGCCCCGGCAGACATCCAATATACATCTCCCCTGCCAGAGCCAGGTTAGTGAGAGCCCAGGCCTTCAGCGCTCTGCAGGAAGGCAGCTCTACCGAGTGGGCTATGCGCGCTTCTCCTTACCAACAGCCACAAGGTACTTGCCTGTCTTAATCATGCAAGGCCGTGACAGAAGATGGCTCTTCCTCTACATCGTACTCCTCGTCTGCTGGCGCTTCCTGCAGAAGGAATACCGCAATCAGTAAGGTCAGGAGAATAATTACATGTACCCCTGTACACCAGGCGCAGATCTTGCCAATGCGCACAATCTCTGCATAAACCAGGTAGAAGACCGTAAGCATTCCCAGAGCCGACCACACTAATTCAGCAATGCGCAGCTCGCGCTTGCCCGGCCAGAGCCGCCAGGCGCCAAATGAGAGAGCTGCATACACAACAAACCAGAAAAGGCCCGGAACAGATATCGGGATCTGTGTACCAGGCACAACAGAGTAAGGGCTGGAAAGTACGTTCTCACAGTCTACAAGGCCGCTCGTGGAGCACACCAGAGGGGCTGCATTATAATGCACAATTGTCAGGTAAATAGATATACCTATTCCTACGAGAGCGAGAATAAGCAGAGCTATTTGTCCGACTGCCTGTCGCGTATACGTCATTGAATTCATCTCCGTTTTTTGACACGGCACAATGATATACTTTAGATCTTCCAGAAATAGAATAGCTCTGTTATCGCATAATGTCAATAAATTTAGCCGCACCTCTCAAGGCCGCGAGAATGTGAACGTGCAGGGCGAGGAAGAAGGCTCATTTACGATACTGAACCCGAAAGCGCCTGACTGGGGGCTCCTCTTGATCCAGATATTCCTCAAAACGAACTTGGGTCAATCCATAAGTCTGAAAGAGCTCAAGTTCAGCACGTGTCAAAGGCCAGGGCATCTTGCCCTCATCTTCATCCGGATCGCGCCCCCGAGTGATGATCAGAAGTGTTCCCGCGGGGGCCACGAGTTGAGCTATAGCGGCCATAGCCTGGCGGCGCACTTCAACTGGTAAAACCTGGAGCGTATAAGATTCGATAATCAGGTCAAATGCACCTGTCCAGGCTTGTGGTGTGCTACACACGTCAGCTACTCTATACTGCACGCGGGTGTCGGGAAAGCGCTGCTGAGCCCAGGAAACTGCCGTTGGGGAGAGATCAAAAGCCGTCACCTGCAAGCCTTTAGAGGCCATATATTCGGCATCATCTCCCAGTCCGCAGCCAATCACCAGGGATCTAGCTCCTGCAAAATGTGTGCCATTATTCTCAAACCAGCTCACAAGATTAGGGTTTGCTGCCATATCTGCCCATTGGATGGCCCGTTCATTCCCTTTTGCTTCAGCATATAAAGTCTCAAACCACCCGATTGGATCGCCACGCTGAATGAAATCGTGAGCTAATTGTCGCGCACGTACTCTCGCGGTCTCCGTCATACAAATCCGTCCTTCATGAATTATTGTTTTCTTTACCAGATACTACGTAACAATGTTACGATGCACGCTTTTGGGCAAAATGGCATGCTGCAAAATGCGAGCCCCCATCTTTGGCCTCAAAAGAAGGCTCAACCTCGCTACAAATTTGCTGGGCCAGGGGGCAGCGCGTACGGAACCGACATCCTGTAGGAAGGTTGATCGGGCTTGGCAGATCGCCAGGAAGTATAATGCGCTGGCGCTTTTTCTCTACCTGCGGATCTGGAATAGGTATGGCCGAGAGCAATGCCTGCGTATAGGGATGGAGAGGCGCG
Organism: Ktedonosporobacter rubrisoli; assembly: GCF_004208415.1. Taxonomy (GTDB): domain Bacteria; phylum Chloroflexota; class Ktedonobacteria; order Ktedonobacterales; family Ktedonobacteraceae; genus Ktedonosporobacter; species Ktedonosporobacter rubrisoli. The sequence goes on from NZ_CP035758.1 coordinate 5,001,690, forward strand.
CTATAAAGCTCATCACGATCAGCCATTTCCACAATCTTGCCCATATACATCACTGCGATACGATCGGCAACGTGACGAACCACGCTCAAATCATGCGAGACGAACAAATAAGTCAGGGCAAATTGCTTCTGTAGACGCTGTAGTAAGTTAAGCACCTGGGCACGCACAGAGACGTCTAAGGCCGAAACTGGCTCATCAGCAATCACCAGCTCGGGATTGATCGATAAGGCGCGCGCAACGGCAATACGCTGGCGCTGGCCACCGCTAAACTCATGGGGATAGCGATCAGCATATTCGGGACGCAAGCCGACTACCTTCAATAATTCAAGTACGCGGTCATGAATCTCTTGCTTTGAGCCTGTATTGTAGATCTGCATTGGCTCAGCGATCAACGAACCAATCGTAAAACGGGGGTTAAGGGAAGCATATGGATCCTGAAACACCATTTGCACGCGGCGACGAACCTGCCGCAACTTCTCGCCATCCAAGCTGGCCAGATCTAGCTCTTTATCTTGATCCTTATCCCAAAAGAGGATCTGCCCCGCGGTAGGCTCGTAGAGGCGTACGATTGCGCGTCCAATGGTAGTCTTACCCGAACCGCTCTCGCCAACCAGTCCCAAAGTCTGCCCACGTTCAATAGAAAAGCTCACGCCATCTACAGCTCGCAAATACTTTACGACTCTCCGCAATCCAGGCTTGTCAGTAGAGGCCGCGCTCCATGCAAGGCGCGCGCCTTGAGGAAAATACATCTTGAGCTCATCCACTTTGAGCAATGTCCTGTTTTCCACAAGTGTAGCAGCCATGTCTTTCATCCCTCCTTACGCTGTTTGTGACGCTTTATCGGTCACGATATTGGTTGCAGCTTTCTGAGCTTCCATGCGTGCCTGGCGACGACGCTCAGCATACTCGCGCTGCGCCGGATCTGTTACATCAATCCAACAAGCCTTGCGATGATCAGACTTGCCGGCTAATGGATCTAAAGAGGGCATGGAGCGACAGATATCACGGGCAAAGAGACAACGCGGCATGAAAGGGCAGCCGCTTGGCGGACGCAGCAAGTCAGGAGGAGTGCCTTCGATAGTTTTCAGCTCTGCGTGCACTTTATCGTCAAGGCGTGGGACCGACTCAAGCAAGCCGATAGTATAGGGATGCCTGGGATTTTCAAACAACTCATCAGTTGGCGCTTCTTCAACCACCCGGCCAGCATACATAACGATCACGCGATCGGCCATGCCTGCAACTACACCGAGATCATGCGTGATAAGGATCAGCGCTGTGCCAAACTCATTGCACACCCCATTAATCAGCTCAAGAATCTGCGCCTGCACTGTCACATCCAGCGCGGTTGTAGGCTCATCAGCGATGAGCAACTTAGGACTACAAGCCAGAGCAATCGCAATCATCACACGCTGACGCATTCCACCGCTAAACTGATGGGGATAAGCATCAACGCGTTCGGAAGCTGCAGGAATACCAACCTGTTCTAGAAGCTCAATAGCCCGCAGGCGCGCTTGCTCCTTGGAGAGCTTCAAATGGATGCGCAACCCTTCGGCTATTTGCTTACCAACAGTCATAGTGGGGTTGAGATAGGTCATGGGGTCCTGGAAGATGATTCCAATCATTGCCCCTCTCACCTTACGCATTGCGCTCTCCGGCAAGTCAAGCAGACTTTCGCCTTCAAAATAGATGTCGCCCCCTGCATATTCCCCGGCTGGCTGAGCCACAAGGCGCATAATGGAGAGCGCAGTTACACTTTTACCACACCCGCTTTCCCCAACCAGAGCTACCTTCTCGCCTGGCTTGATCGCAAAGCTTACGCCATCTACCGCACGCACGCGGCCAGCTTTAGTTCTGAAATAAGTCTTCAGATCCTGCACTTCTAGCAGAAATTCACCCAAATTAACTGCTCCTTTTATGCTTAAGATAACGCTCGATCAAAAAGAGTCAGGTCTAGCGAAAATCCTCCCGTTTCCGACAAAAGCAATTTCTGGCCCTGGCCAGTTGGGCATATTATCCTTCCTACACACTAAGATCAGTGATACGGGCTAAAATATGACACTATTTAAAAGAAAGGCCTTTCGCTTCTGCTACCTTCTTAAGGATAGAAAATACGTCCATGGAAAATCCTAAGAGATCTGGCGAGATTATAGCGAAGTTCTTTTAAGAAGCGTAATCTATTATATCAATTGCATGCTATCGTAGCAATGCATCTCAGGAGAAGATGCAAAGATTTTCTAGTTGAAGAATATGGCGAGCCAGGGCAGGGGCAAGAAAAACAGTTTAGGCTATTTTTCTTGCTACTTCCCCCGCAGTTCAGCAAGTTATATTTAGCTATTATCCCCAACGCTGCCTGATACGTGGCAAAATTTCTTTAGCATAAAGCTGCATGAAGCGCGGCTGATCATCACCTGGAGCGTGGAAGACCAGATGATTAAAGCCAAGCTCAATATACGGGCGGATCTGCTCTATATGCTCTTCCGGATCATCAGAAACTAGCCAGCGGCGATGGGCCTGGTCAGCAACTTCGGCGGCCTTGCGCTCCATCTCACGCGCATCATGGATGGCTACTTTATCCTCGGCTGATAATGCCAGTGCCGCCCAGATACGCGTATCGGCCATAGCCCGCGCGCGATCGGTATCAAACGAGACTTTGATCTCGATCATGCGATCAATGTGCTCAGGATCACGGCCAGCCGAACGGGCACCTTCCTCTAAGGAGGGCAACAATTTGTCTCGATAAAGCTCATCTCCCTTGCCAGAAGTACAGATAAAGCCATCGCCAGCTCTACCAGCAAACTTGGCGGCGACGGGACCACCTGCTCCAATATAAATGGGAATGGGCTGCTCAGGTTTATCATAAATAGTCGCGTTGCGCGTATGATAATAGTTGCCGTCGAACGTGACAAGTTCCTCTGTCCAGAGGCGCCGAATCAGATCTACTGACTCACGCAACCGAGCCAGGCGCTCTTTGGCCGGAGGCCACTCTACACCGGTAACGGCTACCTCGTTGAGGGACTCACCCGAGCCAACACCCAGGATCATACGCCCAGGATTAAGGACGCCTAATGTCCCAAAGGCCTGAGCAACGACGGCTGGCGGATAACGGAATGTAGGGGTCAGAACGCTTGTACCCAGTAGAATGCGTTTCGTTCGTTCTCCTACGGCTCCAAGCCAGGAAAAAGCAAATGGCGCGTGCCCGTCCGTATGACGCCAAGGCTGAAAATGATCACTGATCCAGACACTATCAAACCCATGGGCTTCGGCCTCAACTGCAAAGTCGAGCAGTTTCCGTGGGCCAAACTGCTCGGCGGAAGCCTTATAGCCAAGCTTTAAAGGACGATTCGCCATATATTCGTCTCCTCTTCAATACGCAAGGAACAAAACAGACAATGATACGTCTGCCACACACTTCTCTGGCAGACGTCTAGACCTTATTCTAGCACTTTTACAGACCTGAGTAGAAATAAGGCCAAAGTATATAACGCTAAAGCAAATGGCTCTATTCCAGACCTGGGCTCAGGCCTAGATAGAAGAGCTTTCTGCACTCTCGGGAGGGCGGATATCACCTGGTAAGCCTGGATAAGGTGGTAATCCCTGCACAGCTCCCAGCTCTCCTGTCGCTAAGGAAAGCCTCTTCGCCTTCGCCTCTAAAGCACGATAAATTATCGCTACAACGCTTTCCAGATCGAGGATGGCTGTATTGAGAACCAGGTCGTAGAGATGGGCGTCAGCTGGATGCTTTCGATAATAGATCTGCAGGTAGCGAATCCGGTCTTGATCTTTCTGCTGAATCCGGGCCCGAGCATCTTCGCGGCTCAGATTCTCGCGCTGCATAACATAGGCAATACGCGCTTCCAGGGGAGCAACAATACGTATATGGAGCATATCGCGTTGTTTTGCAAAGAGAGCTTGAGCCCCGCGTCCTACAATCACTACATGCCCTTTAGCTGCCGCGGCTTCCAGGATGCGGCAACGAGCCTCATGAAAGGCCAGGGAATTCACGGTTACCCGGATGGGTACGGTAACCGGCATGGTAGGCTGAATTAGCTGTAAGCTTTGAAAAATACGTTCCGTCAAGCTCTCAGCATATTCATCATTATCTTCTGCTTCCTTCTCGCTGATATGCAACCTTTGCGCTACCTGGGCAACTATCTCATGGTCAATAAGCTGCCATCCCAGACGTGAAGCTGTGCGCGCCGCCACCTCACCACCGCCACTACCGTATTCACGCGAAATAGTCACGGCTTTCATCTGGGCCACGCTTTTGTTCTCGGCGTCCATAGTTCTCCGGCTCCTGTATAATCTCTTCTCACAAACGTACAAACGGTACACAGATTACACCCGTCTACAGGATCAATTAAAAGGCTCTTCCCCGCAATCATCTCGCAAAGTGTTCTCCTACATTGTAGCCTGTAGATAGAAATGAGCAAGGTCGAGTATAGTACTTACCCTTTCTGCCTTTTAGCTGCATCTCCTTGCAGGATTAGCGCCAGCTATTTTGTAGGCATATGGGCATCTATTACGAATCTCGCCAAAAGTGGATCTATTAGCCTTCTCTCAAGCGTGTTGTTAGCAGCGTGTTTATCAATGTACCAAGATTCAGGATGTTTTGGCTATATGAAGACAGAAACCAATCCAATACAACATGAGGAAGTGAACAGCGAACAGTCACGCTTTACGCAACGCGAAGTCTATCTGACTATGGCAGGTGTTTTGCTGGTTATGCTGCTGGCCTCACTCGATCAGACGATCGTCTCAACAGCAATGCCGCGTATTATTGCAGACCTGCAGGGCTTCGATCGCTATACCTGGGTTACGACGGCTTATATGCTTACTTCGACCGTTACGGTACCCATTTATGGGAAGCTTTCTGACCTTCTCGGCCGTAAAGGTATTTTTATCTTTGGGGTGGTCATATTTCTGATTGGCTCCGCGCTTTCCGGAGCCTCGGCTAGCATGAACCTGCTTATCGCTTTTCGCGCCTTCCAGGGCATTGGAGCAGGAGCCCTTATGCCTATCGCTATCGCAATTGTTGGTGATCTCTTTACTCCCCGCGAACGAGGTAGATGGCAGGGCGTCACCGGAGCGGTTTTCGGCCTATCTTCTATCGTCGGCCCGCTGGTTGGCGGCTCGCTTACAGAGTATGCGTCCTGGCGCTGGGTATTTTATGTCAACATTCCGATCGGGATTGCCGCGCTACTCGTTTTAATTTTCCTTATGCCTTCACTGCGCGGCAGAGCCGGCAAGATTTCCATTGACTACATTGGCGCAACCCTGCTTATCATTGGCACTGTACCATTATTGCTTGGTTTCACCTGGGCCGGAACACAATTTCCCTGGCTCTCGGCGCCTATTATTGGTCTATTTGCGCTAACAATTATCGCGTTGACAGCCTTTGTCTTTTACGAAGCATTCCTAGAAAGGCGCGGTGGGCAGCCAATTATTGAGCCGAGCCTGTTCAAGACAAGCATATTCTCGGTTTCCACGATTGTGACCGTGGTATACGGCATGGGCCTGTTTGGGAGTATCTTTTTCATTCCGCTTTTTGTCCAGGGCGTCATCGCCACATCTATTACCAGTAGCGGCCTCATTCTAACGCCGCTGATGCTTACCTCTGTTGCTGGCAGCGTTGTTTCGGGTCAACTGGTCTCACGCTTCGGCCGGTATAAAGTGCTAGCCATCCTTGGAATGGTCATCACCATATGTGGAATGTTACTCTTGCTGCGCCTGGACATCCATTCTACCAATAACGATGTCTTGCTCGCGATGCTGATCATGGGCTTGGGTATGGGTACCGGAATGTCGCTCTATACGCTGATCGTGCAGAACGCGCTCCCTACCAAGATTGGGCAAGCGACTTCCGCTCTTACTTTCTTCCGCTCTATTGGCGGTACCATTGCTCTGGCGGCCATGGGATCAGTGATGAATGACACCTATCTGACCACTTTCTATCGGGTACTTTCTCCACAGGTGAAACAAGCTGTCCCAAGCAAGGGTCTGGCCCGCTTTAACGATCCACAGGCCTTACTCTCGCCAGACGCGCTGGACCAGATTCGAGCCAGCTTTGCCGCGCAAGGGGCACAGGGCTTGCATCTCTTCCAGCAAATAGTAGCGGCGATGAAAATGGCTCTATCTCTGGCCATTCATAACGTTTTCGTGCTAAGCACCTGCATTATGTTTGTCGGGCTTATTACGCTCTTCTTCTTGAAAGAGATCGAGCTACGCGGCAAAGCGCCAGCGCAGCAAGCCGGCGATGTGACACGGGCCAGCGCACGAGCAGAGGTCCGCTAGAGACTTTCACGGAAACTTGCATCTTTTCCCAGCAACGGAAACATTTAGTTCATGATTATGACGCTTTAGCGTCGCTTACGGGCCTGCTCACGAATGGCCTGCAGGTTGAGCAACTCGGCGACTTCATAGGCTGTGAGCGCGCCCTGCTTTGGCCGCAGGCGTAATAAAGCTGGAAAGTGTCCGATGCGTCCATGCAGTTCGGCCAGCAAGACGAAGGCCGCCGGCGCATAACCGGGCGGATTGATCAGCAGTGGCCGCGTTTGCCATTCGGTGGATGACAGGTTTGCCGCCTCGACGATAGCGACAATCTGTTCCGCCAACGGTTTGTCTTGCTCAATCTGCACAGGGATCGTGCGAACTTCTTCTATCCTGGCGTCGGCAAGCTCTTCAATGCGAGCTTGTTGCTGTTCGGTCAAGGGATGCGTAAAATTGAGTACTAGCATAATAATTATATCCTTGGATATTTGGGAGAACGAGCTTGCTCCTCAAGAATACTACCGATCTTAGGCAGGTCTTCTACAGGGACGACAACGATGCGGCGTCGACCTGCCTGCTCTTGAAAAGAGGCAAAGTTCCTAAGGGTGCTGGACCGATCAGTAATATAAACTTTGGTTACATAAAGCCCACCCAGTAAATTTGTTACAGAATCTAAGGCATCAATATGTTTTCTAGCAAATGAACTATTACCAGTTTTACACTCACCAACGATAAGCTGGGCCTTATAAGTGAGGGACAAATCCAGTTCATTGATGGCTCCTCCGTCAACAATTACATGCCCCCACTGACAATCATCAGCAAAGCCTGCTTGCGTTGCTTCAGACCACACATATACTTCGAGCCAGTCACCAGTGCCAAGGAAATGTGCAGCATCTCTTGAAGTAAAGGAGCACTCATATGCACTGGTAGCATTCTGCTTAATTTCTAGCAGCCCATATCTCGCAATATTTTGCACAAGGGGAGATAGCGCTAAAGTAGATGAAAGCTGAACCGCTTCTCTCGCTTTCTTTTCCCTCAAAATCTGGCAAAAACCTGGTCCGTCAGGGGAAAGAGCAACTTCTTGTGCTATATGCTTCCAGCACTCTACTGTAGAACGATACCCAGCTTCTTTTGCAGGTTGGAAATCACGGTGCTGCATTTTCATATACTCAGGGACATTGATATGAAAAATATCACCAATATCACCCTCCAGCTCCCTGGCCAGAGCAACAAATTTTTCATTGCGCGTATCAACGTACAAGCAAGGAATGTTTTTTTGTTTGGCTACTTCGTAGGCAGCTATTCCTGTGATTTTCGGGCTTGAGCCAATGCTAAATATCCATTCCCACTCTGTATCAGTATAAGGCTCGCAGGCCAGTGAACAGGCCCGCATCCCGGCTTCCAGGTTATAAGCGTTGACATTGCGGATTGGAATAATATTTTCTTCTTTAATAGACATCGATTTAGCTTTCTCGATGAATACTTTCTCAGAAACCCAGCCCTCATCTGAAGTCAGATACACTATCAATTCTGGTTGTACCCACTGCAAAACTAAAATATCGGGCTCCGCTCTCCCTCCAGCGACAACTAATAGAGCTTTTTTCCTTGCCATCAGGCTTACCCCTATCTCTCAATGCAACTATATCTATTTGAAACTTCCATTCCTGCCGCGAGGTATTTCAATAACAAATGTAACATTTGTTCCTACCTGTCCTAGTTTAACAGGCCAGGAGTGATAGTACATCCATAAAAGTAGGGAAAAATATCATCGGTTTTAAGGATGTACTTGAGGTTAAAGGGGTATACACTCTATCCATCGTTATCAAAGTAGTCAGCAAATTTCGTATGCAAAAAATAGTAATTAAGCTGTTCTGAGGAAGCGATATTCCAGGCATTACGACAATACTGCAATATGGCGGTTTTGTGGCTATTAACTGTCGAGATCTCGACGCTTAGTTGCTTGGCCACTTGCTGCGGCTTTAAGCCCTGGCTAAAGGCACGCAAAACTTTAAGTTGCTGAGGCGTACATTGCTCAACCACGCTTTTGCAAGTAGCACGCTGCTGAGCATCCATCTGCAAGCGTTGCTCTTGCTGGGCACGCTGAAACGATTGAGGAGAAGCATAAGTATATGCGCCTAAAGAGGGGAAGGGAGCTCGAATAAGCTTAACTCCGGCATCAGTGGGGACATGCATAATCTTGCCATCCGCGGCGCGCTCTTTAATCTCTTGTGGAGTGTAGATATGCCAGATAGAATCGTGGCGATCAAAATTTAGGATAGCAACCGAGGTGGCTAGCAAAGCCATCAGGCGACGGCCACCAGAGACGGAGAGATGAATACAATAGTCCTGACGCTTCAATTCGCCTAGCAAATGGTGAAGCGTGTCTAATGTCCCATCGGCATGATCATCATCAACAATATCATCCATGGGCTTGCCATCATACTGTAACACCTGCGAACGAAAATGAATGATACGTCCAGCCTGTCTGTAATAGTCGCCATTAAATTCGGCCTGCAAACAGGCAAGAGAATGCTGCAGCCGCGCCTGAGCAGCGCGGGGATGAACAACAATTACATCAGTAATGGGAAATCTATCAAGCAGAAGATCAAGTGTGAAGGTAACTACTTGTGGTTGACCTCCCAGAGTTGCCAGCAATACATGCTTTCGTTCCAATGTAATCAACTCCTATTCTATTTAAAAAAATATGTTGGAGGATATTCAATGCTCAATCTATTACCTGCGATCGTAGTCGGAGGTCCGGCTCATGCAGGCAAATCAGTTCTGTTTTACAGCTTAACGCATGCCCTACACGCTCGCGGCATTCGCCATCACGCAATCCGGGCCTGTCCAGACGGTGAGGGCAACTGGTCTCAGGAGAATGATCCAGAAACCGTAAATAAAATTCGCCGGCCTCTACGTGGCGAGTGGCCAGAAAGCTTTGTTCAGCGCATCTGCCAGGACCTGGAACATCGTTGCCTCCCTTTCCTTGTCGATATGGGCGGAGAGCCGCGCGCATCTCAATACTGCATATTTCAGCATTGTACGCATGCAGTCTTGCTCCTTCGCGACGATAAGCCAGCTGCTACTAAACAATGGGAAAGCATAGTAGCAGATTGCGATCTGCTCCCTCTTGCCCGCCTTCAATCCAAGCTAGAGGGAACTTCTGTCCTTACCTCACAAACGCCAATCATAGAAGGAAACATCACGGGTCTGATCCGTGGCCAGAACGCAAGAGCTCAAGGGCCAGTCTTCGAGGCTCTGATTGATAGCATTGCCAACCTCTTCCAGTCATATTCACCCCATGAGCTAGAGGTCATGTTCATCAGGCAAGCGCCTGCAGAGCCTCTCAATCTGTTTGATATCGCGCCAGATGGCCATCTGCAAACAGTTATGTTGCCATCCCTGCTGGCCAGCCTGCCCGAAAACGCTCCTTTAGCGGTATACGGTAAGGGTCCTAACTGGGCATATGCCGCTCTGGCGGCTCATGCAAACCCGGCTCCGTTTTATCAGTTTGATCCCAGGCTGCCCTTTGGATGGATTCAGCCCTTGCCCGTTTACCTCAGTGGCAGAAAAACTCCTGAAGTCCAGATAGAAAATCATCAGACCTCGGACGTAACAGTTCTCTCGATTAACATTCCTGAGAAACACTTAGATTACTTTCAGCCCAATCCACTGCCATTTCCTTCTGTTCCCACTGAAACAGGTCTGATCATTGATGGGGTTATTCCTTACTGGTTGCTAACCTCCCTGGTACGCTGCTACAAACAGGCCGGTGTTGCCTGGATCGCCCCCTTTTACGCTCCTATGACGGCTGGCGTCGTCGTCCACTCACGTGTGGAAGCCTACCATCCAGGTGATCTGGTACGAAAACCATCCATTTAGGCCTGCTGTCAGCTTAGTGTTCTTTAAAGCGTATGTCTATAACAGAACTAAAAAAATATATTATGGTCATTTGCATTTGCTGTTGATTATACTCCAAAGTATAGACGGTACAGGTCGGGGATTTTAAAAGGGGAGGAGGCAAAAGAGAGACTTAGCTTTGATTGAAGCGTCTTAAGCAGGTGCTTCATCGTCGGCCATGCCACAGGAAGTGGTCACATCGGGTGGGCTTCATCCGTCACTTTATTGATGCAACACACCAAAGAAGTGTGACCGATGAGCGAAAGGGAAGATGAGAAATGGACGAACACGACTGGCTGGCTGCACAATTCGAGGCGCAACGCCCTCACCTGCGGGCGGTAGCCTACCGCATGCTAGGCTCGCTCCCAGAAGCGGAGGACGCCGTGCAAGAGGGCTGGCTACATCTCAGCCGTTCCGAGACGATCGGGATCGGGAATCTACACGGCTGGCTGACCACAGTAGTTGCGCGGATCTGCCTGGATATGCTGCGCTCGCGCAAAGCGCGTCGTGAGGAGCCCGGAGGATTGGTTGTGCCAGAACCTGACGTTGACCCACAGGGACGGATCGACCCCGCGGAAGAGATGGAGCTTTCCGACTCGGTTGGTCAGGCACTACTGATAGTCCTGGACACACTTTCTCCAGCAGAGCGCCTGGCCTTCGTGCTGCACGATGTCTTCGCCGTGCCCTTCAACGAGATTGCCCCCATTGTTGGATGCTCTGAGTTAGCGGCAAGGAAGCTGGCAAGCCGCGCACGTAACCGAGTGCGGAAGGCTACGATGAGAAAGGAGGCGGATGATACAAGAAGCCGAGAAGTGGTCGATGCTTTCCTCAAAGCCTCGCGCGATGGGGACTTCGATACACTGCTCACGCTGCTCGATCCAGATGTGGTATTGCGTGCCGACCGCACCGCCGTATCTATAGGCGCGCCAGGCGAAGTCCATGGTGCAAGAGCTGTAGCCTCGCAGTTCTCCGGGCGTGCCAGAGGAGTAAAACCGGCGCTAGTGAATGGAGCAGTGGGAGCTATGGCCCAGCGTGGACAACGGTTCCTCGTCTTCAGCCTCACTATTAAGAGCGGCAAGATCGCCGAGATCAATGTGGTCGCCGACCCCGAGCATCTACGCCATCTCGATCTCGTAATTCTAGGCTCCTCGCGAACGGACTCCAACTCTTGAAAGGGCATGAACGCAGGCTAAGACTCAATCGAGGTGGGTGATGAAATGCTCACTCTGCCCACTACGGCATTATCAGCATTCTTATTGATGGTGGAAAAGATGGCCTGGAAATAAGCGAAGACGATATTGGATAACGATCTAAAGAGTATGTGATTTTCATACTTTTTCAACAAATGTCTATATAAGAGCTCTGGAAACAGATTTTCATACCTCCTTCCAGGGCTCTCAGCCAGGCTTGCCCGGCTAATCTATCAGCGCCAGGACGCGAACAGGCGAACCATTTGAGGCTCTAACCTTCAAAGGAGCTACGACAAGTAATGTGCGTTCGGGTAACTGATCAAGATTGGTTAGATTCTCTATAATCAGACAACCAGCACCAAGCCAGATTCTGTGGAGAGGATAAGTAGTTGTCTCTACTGGATCAGAAGATGGACCATCAAAGCCAATAGCAGATATCTTTCTTTCTAGAAGTGCCTGCGAAGCTTCTGCATCCGGATAACACCAGCCATTCCAGTATTTATCAGTTCCCCAATAGCGGTATCCACCTGAATTGATCAGGACAATATCTCCTGGTTTGATGCGCTCTAGAAAAGGCTCTATCTCAGCCTTTGTAATAGCTCCTCGCTCATGCTCAGTAAAATTCAGCACCACTGCATCCGTCACCAGACGTTCCAGTGGAATGTCATCGAGCGAGGCGCCAGGAACATGATGCGATGGGGCATCTATATGCGTTCCCGTATGGTTGATAAAACGATATTCAGACATCCCATAGCCATTCTCTTCAAGGGTGGCAATATCCTTAAACAAGGGGCGAGGTATGCCTGGATAGACTGGCATATCATTGTCGAAATAATGTGAGAGATCAACAATGCGCATGTTATTTCTCCTCTTCTTGGCAGCAGAGCCTCTCATGGCCCTATATCTCTAGTCGATTGATCAGTTATGATCGGTATAGGAGCTTCCTATCGCTATTCCACGTACCGGCCATAGATGGTCATAGATTTTTTCGACTAACTTAATAATACAATTACACAGAAAATCTGCCATATTGCCGATAACAATAGTGCTATTCAGCTCCCTACTGGTAAATGGCCTACCACGTGGTAGGCCATTTACCACCTACCTCCACAGTTATCGTATCATCCATACGATCTATTTACAAGTTGCTAATTTAATATTAGTACACAAACATTCTGATCTGATCCAGCAAGATGCAAGCGATGTGTGAATGAAGCAGATTGACAAGGAACGCCACAATCGAGCGAATTGCGCCTCATTCCCCTTTCCGCCACAGTGAGGACCTCATAACATAATGTTTGCCAAAACGCTAGCGAATACTTAGCATAGGGGATGGAGTAAGCAAATGCATACAAGGCTATGGGAATTAATCAAGCATCGGGCTCAATTTCTGTGTTCAGGCACTAGTAACAGCCAATTCCCTAATCGCTTCCCGTAGCCTCATATCTAGCCCCTGCGCTTCAAAGCCCCTGGAGCTAAACAGCAACAGAAGCTATACGTCAAGCTGCTGGAGGGCATAGAAGAAAGATTCGCTAAATGTGGGGAATTGTACTATCATATCGCGTAGCGTCGAGACCGGGGTCGCCGCGTGAATAGCCTGTACTGGTAAATGAATCCACTCTCCAGCTTCCGGGCCAATCCCCCAGGCCCCAACCAGCACGCCCCGCTTTTTGTCAGCAATTAAGCCCAGGCGGCCATTAATATTCTTCCCATACGTAGAAGGACGAGCCAGGGTTCGGGCGAAATCAACTGCGGCCGTGACGACTTCCAGACCTTGTGTACGGGCCTGCTCAGCCGTCAAACCTACTGCACCAATTTCGGGATCAGAGAAGACGACGCGCGGAACAGCGTTATACTTCGCCGGGTGCGGCTTTCCCAGAATGTCATCAGCAGCGACGCGAGCTTGATATTGGGCCACATGAGTAAATTTTGCGATCCCCGTAACGTCACCAACTGCCCAGATACCCGGCGCAGCACGGCAATACTCATCTACACGGATACCATGCTCTGTCACCTCTACTCCAGCCTCTTCCAGACCTAGAAAGTACGTTCTGGGGGCCCTACCAGTAGCCACAATTATATGCCGTCCGCGCGCCTGCGTTCCGTCATTAAGATGGACAACACGCGTTCCATCCGCTTCAACCTCCACGCGCACAGCTTCCTTCTTGAGCTCTACCACAACACCATCTTCGCGCAAGTAGTCAGCCAGCAGTGTACCCAGTTCCGGTTCTTCGCGCCGCAACAGATATGAACCACGTTCTATCAGCGTTACCGCCGCCCCAAAACGTCGAAACATCTGCCCTAGTTCAACACTTTGCGCACTTCCTCCCAGGATAACGACACTCTCGGGGACCTGGGTAAAAGCTGTCGCCTGCCTGTTGGTCCAATAGCCAGCTTGCTCCAGGCCTTCAATAGCAGGGATACGAGGTTGAGAACCTGTAGCGATAATAATATGTGGGGTCTCTACAATCCTTTTCGCTACTTCCAAACGGCCAGGACCCTTGAGATGCGCTTCTCCTCTGATAAAGGTAATTCCCTTCTGTTCATACTCTTGCACCTGCTGACGATCGTCAAAGTCGCGCACCATATAATCGCGATAGCCGGAAACCGCGCCCCAATCAATAGGAGGGGGCTTTAAACCGGCTATATGCCGAACCTCTGAAACCGCAGTCGTGACCCTCAGTAACGTTTTTGAAGGCACACAGGCCCAATAGCCGCATTCACCGCCAATTAGCTCCCGCTCAATCAAAGCAACACGCAAACCTTGCCCTCGCAAGCGGATAGCCGCAACCTCTCCACCTGGTCCAGCGCCTACGATAACTGCATCAAATTGCTCAACAGCCTTAGTATGACTTGTACTCATCTTTGCTCTCTATTCTCCTCTCTGCACCGCAAGTTTCTCGTTTCCTGTACTATCAACACGCAGCCTTCTCTCTACAGGCTTCACCCCAATTGAAAATGAGTACAAAGCGCCCAGGCAACAGGCACAAAAATAGAGGGGGAAGATCAGACAACTACTCTGATCTATTCCCCCTCCAGATCTCTCTCAAGCGCTAATACCAATCCTTCGCGCTGACAGCTTAGGGATGCAGGAAGTAATAGAGAGGAGCCAGCACCAACGTGATTGTACTCAATAGCTTAATGAGCACGTGAAGCGAAGGTCCGGCTGTATCTTTAAATGGATCGCCAACGGTATCGCCAATGACGCCGGCTTTATGCGCTTCACTCTTTTTCCCAAGGACAATACCATCGGGATCGCTAGCATCGACAACCTGGCCCTTTACATTCACGCGTAAAAATCCAGCTTCGATATATTTCTTAGCGTTATCCCAGGCACCACCACCGTTATTGAGGAAGAGCGCAACCACGATACCGCCCATTGTACCAACCATGAGCAGACCTGCTGCCGCCTGTGGTCCTAAGATAACACCGACAGCGATAGGTGTGAGTACAGCGATAGCACCAGGCAGAACCATAGCTCTTAAGGCTCCGTTGGTGCTGATATCAACGCAGCGCGCATAATCAGGATCGACGCGATCTTCTTCCTTCTCAGCCATAATGTTGGGCTGCTCGCGGAACTGACGGCGTACCTCTTCAATCATAGCTTTGGCCGCCGTACTCACAGCACGAATAGCCAGCGAACAGAAGAAGAAAATGAGCGTCACGCCGATGAGAGCGGCTATGAATATCGTGATATTCGCCAGGTCAACACGATACACTGCAGGGTTGTGCTTAAAGCTGTAAAGCACGTCAAGGTAGGCGCTAAAGAGCAGGAAAGCCGCAAGAGCAGCCGAACCCAGACCATACCCCTTGGTAAGTGCCTTGGTTGTATTACCTACGCTATCGAGCGCATCAGTGATATCACGTACGGATTCTGCCTGGCCGCCCATCTCGCTGATACCGCCAGCATTGTCAGTAATGGGACCGAAGGTATCCATCGCCAGAATGTAAGAGCAGCTCATCAGCATACCCACTGTCGCCACGGCTGTACCGAAAATGCCGCTGACATTGATGATGCCCTGTTGTTGCAGAGCTACAGGCATATGTACCTGGCTTCCCAGGAAGTAGGACACACCCAGGGCAATACAAATTGCCAGCACAGGCATGACCACGCACTCGAAACCGATGGTTATGCCAGAGAGAATTGTGGTTGCGGGACCAGTAATCGCGGATTCGGCGATTTCGCGTACGGGTCTCCAGGTACCAGCGGTATAATATTGCGTAATGAACACAAAGGCAATGCTCATGAGAATTCCCACGCAGCCGGCCAGTCCGTACCAGACCCAGGCAGGAATGCCCATGTTGGCAGCTACATTACTCTGTCCCACCAGCAAATAGCTACCGACGAAGACGCCGATAACAGAAATGGCACAGGTAATATAATAGCCGATGTTAAGCTGATTCATAGCAATCTGGCTGGGATCACGTCCAGAGGCCTTGTCTGGCTCTACCACAGCTGAAGCGCGAATGTAGAGCACGCCAATCGCCGACGCGATAATACCGAAGGCGCCGAGCACAAGGGGGAAGAGCATCCAACCGACATTACCGGTAGCCTGGAACAGGGTTACGCCCAGCACCATTGTGCCAATATTCTCGGCTGCGGTAGACTCAAAAAGATCAGCACCACGTCCAGCACAGTCGCCCACATTATCCCCTACCAGGTCGGCAATGACCGCCGGATTGCGTGGATCATCCTCAGGGATGCTAGCCTCTACTTTACCTACCAGGTCAGCCCCCACATCTGCGGCCTTTGTATAAATACCACCGCCAAGCTGGGCAAAGAGAGCTACAAAGCTAGCGCCGAAGGCAAAGCCAATAATAAGAGAAGGAGCTATCCCCGGCTGAGCCAGTCCTCCAAAGAGCAAGAAGAGGATCGAGACGCCCAGCAAGGAAAGGGCCACCACGAGAAAGCCAGAAACAGCACCACCGCGCAAAGAGACAACCAGCGCCTCTCCCAGGCTGCGCCGAGCAGCACTGGCAACGCGGCTATTCGATTGTACGGCAACGTACATGCCGATATAGCCAGAAACACCGGAGCAGAAAGCCCCTACCAGGAAGGCAACGGCCGTATGCCATGCAAGGTTGATTTTGTCAGCTTGCGAACCTTGACCGAGAAAAGCAAGAGCACATGCAACAAGAACGGCAGCAAGAACAGAAAGCATCGCAATCGTCCGGTACTGACGATTGAGAAAGGCTGTTGCGCCTGCGAAAATAGCTTTCGCGATCTTCTGCATGCCAGGAGTCCCCGTATCCCTACGAAGCACATAAAAGGCAAGGTAAGCTGCAAACAACACAGCAAGAAGGCCCACACCAATGGGAACCCAGATATAATTGACCATTAAAAAAACTTCCTCCATCAGAAAGTCTGCTATTTTCGACTTTAATTGCCAGCACGAGGTCCCTAAGCATCTTGAAGATTACTATCACTTCAGGCTGGTATATACCTGAGTATAGATCTGATAAAGCTTACAGTAGAACGTCATTATTATTTATCATATTGTCTTGTCATCCGTCAAGTTTTGAATATGCGTGAAATAGCTTTAGTGACGTTAAGCCGAGGTGCTTAAAGTGGCTCCTTGTGCTGCTTTACTTGCATTTTAACAAATTACACATGTTCTCAGAGATAGAAATATTACCTGACAGAGCAGCCGGTCGTCTGTGGTTGCTGGGTTATCTCTAGCCGGTCGGGCTCAGCCAAGCTAGCAAGCCCTTTTGTTAGCTATCTACCCATGGCAACACTATTATGCAGATCTAGTCTCTGAGGCAGATGGCTCTATCTCTTCTCCTCAAGTTGTATTTATATTAACCAGAATAACTTCTTCCACTATTTGTCCAGAAAGCCAGTTTTATTACCTCTCTTCCTGTATTCGCGCGAAATATAGAGCAGCAAATTTCTTGTTTCCTCTAAAATCTATTTTAGCACTCTATCTGATATAATGAGATCAATGATAATTGGATTTGTCCGTACTCATTGCTTGCTATTTAAGGATAACGAGAAGGGAGGCACAGTCTTTACCACAGCTTAAAAACATGTGAAGATAGGAGCCTGATGTAGCTTATACAAGTGGAGAATCAAAGCGTCCCCGACAGGAATCGAACCTGCGCACCCGGTTCCGGAGACCGGTGCTCTATCCACTGAGCTACGGGGACTTCATCAGGTATGATACCATACTCGTCAACTGCTTTCAAGCCTACAATTGGCCAGATGATCAGCAACGCTTTCTCCGCTCAGCAGGTTACTTTATTTTTAGCCTACGAAAACAAGCTTCCTAGATTTATATATGCTAAATCATCATTTATACGAATTGACGCTCATCGCTTTAGCTGCTAAGCTTCAGCGGTGAAAGCACAAGCTTACCGGAAGTAAAGAAAGGAGCGGTACGTTACCTTTTTCCAGGTTTCGGGTTGGAAGAAGTTGTGCCGGCGGTTGAATCATGGAAATAAAGCCATCTCTACTTGCTCACCAGCACGAGCCGTCTCAGGACCACATCTCGCAGCAACCGACAATACCACATCCGGCCCTCGATACTTCAGCTGAGCAATTGACGAGCGAGAAGCGGAAACGCTACATTACGCGTGGCATCGCTCTTGGGCTTGCGCTTGCCCTGGCTTTAACCCTCTATTTCATCTGGCGGCCCAGCAACACCAGCTCGACAGCTTCGTCTTCAAGCGGGCAATCCTTTAATCCAGCCAAAACCACACCCAATGCATCAGCGGCTTCCACTAACACAGGCCCTACCATCGAAGTCTATGTAACAGGAGCAGTCAAGCATCCAGGCGTGTATAAGCTGACAGGAGACGCGCGCGTTTATCAGTTGCTCCAGGCTGCAGGTGGTCCCCAGGCCAATGCAAACCTGGTCGCGCTCAATCTTGCTGCTAAATTAAATGATGGGCAAGAGGTGTATGTAACCATCGTGGGAGAGCGTCCCCCAACATATGTGGGAGGCGTCCCGGGTCCGGCCTCGACTAGCTCAAATAGTGGCGCGACAGGCGGTACAGGTGGCACCACGGCACCCGGTCAGCTCGTTAACATTAATACGGCCAGTGCTGACGACCTGCGCAAGAACCTCCATATCAGTAGCACTACAGCACAAGCCATCGTGAACTATCGTATGCAACAAGGCCCTTATACATCCGTAGAACAGTTATCGCAGGTAGTAAGCAGTACAATTTTTAATAAGATCAAAGGAATGGTCACCGTTTGATGGCACTCTCTAACAGTCTGCTCAGTGTTCTCAATATCGTAATCTGGGTTATAGCTATTCTGCTAGGATTGGCCTCCGGCTCAGTAGTGGGCGCCCTTGCCGGTACGTTGCTAGGCTGGATCATTGCTAATTCGCTTGACGAGAACATCGGACAGGGAGGCCGCCGAGGGAAGCAGATAGGTCGGCTTATAGGTATCGCGCTAGGTATCGCCCTGGCTATCTACTTCGTACCCAGCATCACGGCCTTCGTCACACAAGCCATTAATCGCTAGCAGCATCTCGTAAATTTATATGGTCTTCTATGCAGGCAACTTGCGCTGACTGCAAACAGGGGGAACTTTGCTTGCAAAAACGTCAGCAGCTTTTCACAGCTTAACAATAATCAGGCAGGAGGCAGCTATCGCTATAGTAAATCGCCAGCATTTAGCACAGGCTTCCTTTTCTTTAAGCCTGGATAATGGACAAAGCGCAGTCAAGCTAAGCTTTCTGTTTCTCTAATAGGCAAAAACTAAATAGTAGCGAGAATTTGATATGCGAGGACTGACCTTAGTTGGCATAGCGGGCTCGTGGTTAGTGGGCATGCTCCTCGATTCCCTTCTCCCTCTACCACCGCTTGCTCTACTTATCGACCTTGGAGCGGCTTCTATTTTCTTTGCTCTGCTCTGGCATGATCGGCAAGGACGTTTCGTTATGGGCCTTGTTCTGTGCCTCTTGCTGGGAGGGCTACGTTTTTCCCTAGCCTCTCCGTTAAACGACCCACACAGCATTGCTAGATTGCTTAATACAAATTCACTGACTATTGATGGCATAGTCTCAGATGAACCAAAATCCGAAGGGCGGAGCCGGGTACTCATTATCTCGGCAGATAAGATGAGCACTGATAATGGTAAGAGCTGGCAAATTACCGATGGGCGACTAGAGGTCAGGGAACTAGAAAACGGCGCCGATAACCCTTATGGAGCCAATTATGGAGATACAGTTGAATTGAAGGGGAAGCTTCAAGCGCCTCAGCAAAGCCCACCCGATATCCTGGCCACGATGGCTTTTCCACGGGTAAGCGTGACAAGCAGGAATACCAATCTGATCATCGCCGCCCTATATCGTCTCCGCACAGCTTTAGCCATAGCTATTGAACGAGCCATGCCCGAGCCGGCCGCAGCGCTCCTGATCGCCATTCTACTCAGCCTGCATACGCCTGCCCTCAAGCCGCTTGTGCCCATATTTAATGTAACTGGTACTGCACACCTTATCGCCCCCTCCGGCTTTAAGGTGACAGTTCTGGCCGGGCTGGTAGTCAGCGCCACATCCTGGCTGCACAAACGGCCAGCGGCGGATCAGTTTCTCCTGCCGGCCCAAAAGCGCGGAGGCTGGAAAGCATGGCTCATTACAGTTGGAACGCTCTTGTGTATTGGCAGCTATACAATGCTCAGCGGGGCCGGCCCGGCGGCCGTACGTTCTGGCATTATGGGCTCACTACTCATCGTCGCGCCCCGCCTGGGACGGCGCTACAATATCTATACAGCGCTAGCCCTGACGGCTCTCCTCATGAGTCTCATTAATCCCTTCGTAATTTGGGATGTGGGCTTTCAACTTTCTTTTTTAGGAACTTGCGGAATTGTCATACTCACTCCCTTCTTTCAGCATCTGCTTCGTCCGCTGGAACGGCTTCCTCTCGGCGAACATATCTCTACAATTAGCGCGGTAACGCTGGCCGCACAGATCGCCACCATGCCCATTCTTGCCGTAAACTTCCAGACCATCTCATTTATAGCACCGCTGGCAAATATCCTCACAGTTCCACTTCTTGGTGCCTTTATCGCCCTGGGCTGCTGCATCGGTATAGCAGGTCTCATCTCTGGACCACTTGCTATGGCTTGCAGTTGGGCAGCCTGGCCTCTGCTCTGGTATATGATAACAATCACTACCTGGTGCGCCAACTTGCCTCTGGCCTACCTGGCGGCTAGCAATATCAATGGTATTACTGCCTGGAGCTACTATATACTGCTAGCTTTGCTGACCCTATTCATCGTGAGGAAATGGCCAGCGCTAACTACTTACACCTCTTCAGTTGCCCAACACGCAAGCTTGTTACATTTATCGCCTCGTAGCTGGCGGCTAGTTCAACTTGGCATCGCTCTGTCTATGGTCTTAGCCACTGGCATAGGGATGCTGACATTCTCTCCTGGGGCTCAGCTCACCATCTCGTTTCTCAGCGTGGGGCCGGCTAAGCAGGCTCCCCAGGGCGAAGCTATTCTTATTCGCACGCCCGATGATAGAGCTGTCCTGATTGACGGAGGGCCAGATATAACTTCATTAGCGCAGGGGCTAGATAGTCGTCTTGCCATATGGCAACGTTCCCTGAACACTATCGTTCTTACTACTCCTCGTCCCGACCATCTCACCGGCCTGCAAGATATCGTACAACGCTACCAGATAAATACAGCCATAGACGCGGGAATGCTGCACCCCAATATAGCCTATACCCTGTGGCGTCGTTCTTTAGAGCAGCATGGTATTCCCTATAAGCCCGTTGCCCAGGGGGCGGCTATTACCCAGGGTTCAGAGCTTACCTTTCAGGTCCTCTGGCCTCCTTCGCAGCTGCATAAAAGCAGTAGAGAGGCGTTCGATAATGGACTCATCTTGCGACTGATAACGCCTCATCTGCGCATCCTCTTCTTAGGAGTAACAAGCCTGAGCCAGTACGCCTTAATGGGCCTCTTACAAAGTTGTGGACCCGGCTATCTCCAGGCCGACGTTGTGCAGCTGGTTAGCGAGCAGGGCAAAGCTTTTCCGGCCACCTTACCCATACTTTTAAAGCTGGCTCATCCCACATTAGTCGTCGTCACACCCTCCACTCTCAGCAAGCAACTTAACAAGTCAAGCCAGGCGAACGTAATCCCTTTATCATCTTCTCTCGCCGGTCCCTGGAAAACCATGCAGACAGCCCAGACAGGCACACTAGAAATTATCAGCACGCCAGAAAGATGGACTACAACCTATGCTTCTCTGTAACGTACAATGAATGAATACTTGATAGTAGGAAAGATGAATCCTGAAGGAACGCACTTCCTTAGCTGGAAGAGACTTTGCTTCCTTGAGTTAACAATAGATAAATATAATGTAATATCATGCAAGATTTAGCCTTGAGCTTTCCACTAAAAAGTCAGATAGCCTAAGACTAAAGGACAGCACTAAGCCAGAGAAGGATTTGGTTTATTATGGTCTGCACACGCTGCGGAAACACCATAGCTGACAACACTATCGTTTGTCCAGCCTGCGGAGCGGTTAACCCCCAACCCCAAACACATGCCGAGCCCTCCACAAGCTACGGACAATATGCCCCAGGCAGCCAGGAGGAACATATCTCATCTGGAGCAAGTTCAATATCCCCACAAGCCGGCAGGGCTACCCCCCATCAGGCAGGCTACAGTTCCCCTCACGCCTCTCATCCTGGTTACGCACCTGCTTACAATGCAGCCCCGCTCTATAGACAAGCGACATTCGCCCAGGGCTTTACCGTCTCTAATAAGAACGATACAGCTCTCATCGCTGAGATCATTCTTTCTCTCTTTGGCATATTTGGAGTTGGCTGGCTCATGGCACGCGAAACAACAGTCGGCATCATTTTGCTTGTTTGTAGCTTTTTGATTTACTGGCCCCTCATGCTCTTAGGCACTGTCTTTACGTTGGGCATCGGCCTTGTCTGCCTGGGACCGCTAGCTATCGGGGCTATCATTCTCAACATATTGCTGCTAAATAGTGTTTTAAAGCGGAAAGCTGCAAGTTTTATTCTGGTACCACCATCCCAACAACAAATGCCGCCACAGTATCATCCATAGTCATTCAATAAGTGCAAGCGAAAACAAGAGGAGGTCAGCACATCGACCTCCTCATTATTTAGGAAAAGCGAGACGACGATACTTCTCTCTTGATTCTAGCCATGCCTCATCGGAAAGCCCTAATTTCTCGCGCAGAGCATCTGGCGGCTCACCATCTCTTAAGCACTGCACGGCAAAGGTATCGCGCAACAACTGTAAAGTGACGCGTTTCTTGATCCCTGCCGCTTGCACGGCCCGAGCCAGGATATAGTTTAAATTTCGATCCGTACAGGCAAATACCTCATCAGTAGGATGATATTTATCCTGGTAGCGCTTAAAAATTGCGGTAAATTCTTCAGGGAGCGTCAGACGGCGCTCGCGGTGCTGTTTGCCTGTTGAGGCGGCAAAATGGATAGTCACCAGCGGAGCTTTGGCATTAGAAAGATCTATGTGGCCCATTTTTAGCCCCATCACTTCTTCTTTCTTCAGCCCGGCATAGAGAATGAGATAAACCAGGCAATGGCAGCGCGGATCTGCGCTGGCCGCCCTGAGCAGACGCTGTACTTCATCAGCAAACAAAAGCTCTGGCAGAGGCGGCAAAGGGCGCTCTAGCGTTAAGCTTAGCGAAGGATCTTCACGCAAAACTCCTTCGCGCGTCAGCCAGGAAAAGAAATTCTTCAGGAAGGTCACACGACGGGCCATGGTCTTCGGGGCAGGTATACGACCAGGTACGCCAAATTTCAGCTTCATCAGCCAGTCTGTAAGCTGCTCCTTAGAGATGCGGCCCACAGGAGTCTCGGCTCCGGCAAAATCGCTGAACATTTTCAAATCTGAGAGAAAGCAAGTCACAGTATAGTTTGATTTACCACGTAACATAAGCTCCTGGCGATAAGGAATAGCACAAGCGGCAAGGCTGGACTGTTCGGTCAATGGATTAGTACGTACGAGTGGAGGAAAGGGCATCTCCAAAGGGTCAGCCGGCTCTTTAATGACGGTTGAAGCACCAAAGAGATTAGATTGCAAGACTGTACTGTCTTCATTCACAATAGGTTTGGGCTGGCTTTCTGGTTGGGAGTCCTTCTGCATGTGTTGCTCCTTAACTGGATATATGGCTCAAACGTCACTGTATCTTTCATTATAGCATACCTCGGCAAAGTATGGGACTTCCTTCACCGTATGTTTGCTTCCTTGGCTTCTGCCGGCAAAACATATTGAAGAGCTTGATCCAAGACACAGTATACTTGCTCATCTCGCTTTATATCGGTTCCCCTTATTTCTAGACCTGATTGGAAAGCTATTTTCAGCCAGCGCGGCATCAGGGGCAATAGCCACCAAATACCGATGAAGTTACGTTAATTTATAGTGTTCGTCTCCATGTATAGTCCCATCGGACATCCTAACACCAAGAGGATCGTGAAAATGAAGCAGCAACAGCGTTTGCCATTTATGGCACTGGTCCCTGCTGTCGGTATTTTTGTTTTCGCTTTTGTGGTGCGCGCTGCCTATAACGTACTGGGGGCAAAAGATTATTACCCACTGCACGACTCGGCAACCTACCAGAGCATCGCCTTTAATATTTTACATGAGCATTGTTACTGTCTACATTCACAGCTACCAACTGTGGACCGGGCTCCTCTCTGGCCTGCGATCATCGCTGCTATTTATGGCGCTCTAGGGTCGCAGGATCACTATGTACGCTTTTTCCTTTGCGTTGTAGGTGCAGCCACCTGCTTACTGATTTATTTCTTTGCTAAAGATCTATTTGGCAAAGGTATTGGGATTTTAGCCGGGCTCATTGGCACTATTTACCCCTTTCTCTTTATATATGATGCGTGGTTATATACCGAGTCGCTCTATATATTTCTGTTGCTAGCCCTATGCTACACTCTCTACCGGCTACAGATTAAACCTCATTGGGGCTTGATGGCACTCAGTGGCGTGCTTATCGCACTGTTGGCCTTCACTCGACCCAACGGACTTGCCCTGCTTCCTGTCTTTCTCGTTTGGATCTTTATCATGTGGCGTACAAAGATGCTTCCTGGCACCCAGGTAATTAAAGGAGCGATCATTGTTTCTGTAGTCTCGCTGGCTCTTATCGCTCCCTGGACAATACGCAACTATACAGTAACTCATGCTCTCATTCCACTCGCTGTAGGTGATGGAAAGGTATTGCTCGGAGCCTATAATGATCAGACGGCAGACCCAACATACCAGAATGGCCGCTACCTGGGCATCTGGATTATTCCCGATGAATCAACCCCAGCTATTGCGCAGAAGTTCCCCAGCAAGGATCTATGCTCTGGCCCTTGCGAAGTGCAGCGCGACAATACATATAGATACTATGCGGAACAATGGATGCAAACCCATCTCGATAAAATGCCCTACATGCTTGGACTTCACTTTGTCAACACCTGGCAAGCAACATCGCAAGAGGCAGATCTACCTATAAATCGCTTTCCCGATCGGCCCATTTCCAAGTTTGTGGTGATGCTCATGGAAATCATCACGCCTATCGTACTCATTCTGGCCGCCTGTGGCCTGGCCGCTACCTGGAAACGCTGGCGCTACCTGCTCTTTATCTACTTCCTGATTCTGATGACGGTAGCGCAATCGATAGTTCTCTACGGCATTCCGCGTTTCCGCGCTCCGCTTGAGCCAATGTTCATTATCTTAGCAGCTGGCGCTATCTGGTGGCTTACAGGCTGGTTGAATAAACGTCGGCCCGCACTACAAAACGCTTCTGTCCGTCAGGAAAAAACGCCCATCTCCGTCTCCGCACAGAGACAGAAATAAGCCAAAACATCACGCTACAAGGGAAGACTGTAGCGTGATGCTCTTCTCTTTAGTGCCGATCCGAAATGGCTTTAGTTTGAGGCATGGCAGCAAACTAAGTTCTGAAGAAACACAACAGCTCTTGCAAGCAAGATTGCATGCAACCAAAGCCATCTATCCCCGCATGCTATTAAAGCTTTGATTTGCAAATAGATATATACTAGTAATAAGCTTAAGATAATTTTGGGATTTTCATCACCAACAGATCTTATTACAAGCAGATAAGCGCGGACTTTATAGAGCAAGAAAGCGACAAATGATAAGGCTTAAGTTAAAAGAAGTGCTGCGCGAAAAGAAGGTGAGCCAGAGCAGGCTTTCTCACATGGCATATCTCTCTCTTAACACCATTCAGGAGATGATCCATGATCCCTACAGAGATGTGAGAATATCTACGCTTGACAAAATAGCGCAAGCGCTCAATATATCTGTCATGGATCTATACGAGAGAGTCCCTGATGAACAAGAGGCCGCACAAGAGAAATAAGTTATGAGACTACATAAATGGAACAAACTTATACCTTGCAGCAGATGGAAGGCTCAGGATGCCGCATTAGCTGGCGCTGAAAAATTTCAGCACGTGCGAGGATGGAGATAGGATGCTACGCCTTCGCGTGAAAGAAGTAGCTCGTCAAAAAGGCATGTCTATGCATAAATTATCCTTGCGATCCGAGGTGAGCTATCACGTCATTCGAGAGATATTCAATAACCCTGTCAAAATTATCAGTACTGATACGCTCAACAGGATCGCAAAGGCATTAGGAGTTCCCGTCACGGAGATTATCGAGGACGTGCCTGAAGAAGACGTCACACAAGGGAAGTGAGCTATGAAACCAGTTGAACCAATCTTTGTAGTTGAGCTTTTTGAACCGATGCTCGACCAGTTACTACAGTTACTGCGCCCGTTATCCACAGAGGAATGGAGCAGGCTTACGCCGTGCGTCGGCTGGACGGTCAAGGATGTTGCTCTGCACTTGCTTGGCGATGAAATCGGCCAGCTCTCCCGAGGAAGGGATAAGGATACGTCTTCATTACTGCCACCTGGGCCCGATCTGGTTAGCCGCATCAACCAGCAGAACGCCTTGTGGGTCGAGGCTACGCGCGGAATAAGCCCACGCCTGCTTTGCGAGCTCCTCGACAGCACCGGGCACCAGGTTATCCAATACTTCAAGAGCCTCGACCTCATGGCACTGAACGGTCCCGTGAGCTGGGCCGGTCCTGATCCCGCTCCGGTCTGGTTTGATGTCGCGCGCGAATATACCGAACGTTGGCATCATCAGCAGCATATACGCGAGGCACTTGAGCGACCAGGGCTGACCGAAGCTACCTTCCTCACGCCCATACTCGATACCTTCGTCAGGGCCTTACCCTGGACCTTCCGTTCGGTCGAGGCGACCAAAGATACAGTTATCCAATTGAGCGTGACAGGAGATGTGGCCACAAGCTGGTTCCTGCAGCGCCACGGGACAGGTTGGCTTCTGTTCGCAGAGACAGCATTTCCTCCCACCACCACAGTCACACTTGATCCGGAAACTGCCTGGAAATTGTTTACTAAAGGCATTACGCCAGAACTGGCAAGAAGTAAGGCCAGCATTCAAGGCAACGCGAAGCTGGCCTCTAAGGTCTTTGAGACAGTGGCGATTATTGCCTGAGTCATAGAGCGCGCTAAATTTTTAGTCTCTAGAAGCCGACGAGAGGTAGGGATCTCTACCTCTCGTGCTGACTATCTATTTTCCACTGACAGCTTATTCTTGCTGTGAGCGGCACAAATTCAGCGGGCGTGCGTCACGGTACCGGCATCCCCATCAACCGTAATACGTTGTCCACTATGCAGGCGCTCCGTCGCTACGCCAGTGCCAAGCACGGCTGGGATGTGATATTCGCGCGCCACAATTGAGCTATGGCTGAGTGGACCGCCCACGTCGGTCACCACACCTGCCGCCAGTGAGAAGAGAGGAGTCCAGGCCGGAGTGGTAATTCTCGCGACCAGGATATCGCCTTGCTTCATCTGATGAAACTCGCTGGGATTGATAATCACGCGCGCCGGGCCAGTCACACAACCCGGGCTGGCTCCAATTCCCTTAAGCGTATCGCCCTCAGCCTGCTCGGTCTGCGCCGGCATGAAGCGGCTAAAATCCATGCCAAGGAAGCGCGCGCCGCCTTTTATGGGCAAGGCTGCAGGAGGCGGCACGGCACGCTCTCTCTCCCAGAGAGCCCGCCGCTCGGCGACAACGGTATGATAATCTACGAGCTGCTGCTGCGCATCAAGCGCTTTTGTGGCCACATGCAGATCATCCAGAGTGAGCCAGAACACGTCATCAAGTTCATTGGCAACACCGGCTTCAGTTATGCGGCGCCCAATCTCGCGCAGCATGCGGCGCAAAATTGGCCAACCTAAGCCCACATCGGCAAGAGCGTTCTCGCGTAAAGGCGCAAGATGCTGGGCCCACCCCAATAATTTTCGGAATAGCCGTAAACGCAGACCTCGCAAGCGCAAGAGGGTCGCCTGCACAGCCTGCACACGAGCCGATGCAGTTTTTTGCTGGCGAATATAAGGAGCAGGCGCCTCTTCATCCAAGAAGTACTTGAGGGCTTCAAGCAAAGAGGCCGGGTCTTCCGCAGGGACAGGTTTTGCAAAGTCGAGATCATAGATTGCCGCCCCAAATTTTGCCAGGTGAGCTTCGAAGCGCTGCCGAAACTCTGCCCATAATTCTTTATCCACACCCTCTATCTGCTCACGCTGATAGGCAGAGGCAAATTCCGCACTCGACATACCTGCCAGGGCCTCGGCAAGCTGTGGCTGTACACGTACCCAGCGGGCCAGATCGTACAGAGATTTCTCTGCCTGAATAGGTATGCTATCATAGCCCAGCAGGAACGTAGTAGCTGTGGGATCTCCACGACGCTTAATGAGCCGATTATAGGCAATTGTAAAGAACATCTCGCTCATGTAGGCATCTGGCAGAATGCCGGATTGGATACAGAGATAGTACCACGCTGCTTTAGCAACAATCTCCTGAGCGCCAGCCAGTAAGTTTTCGGCAGATTCAGTCTCTAGATCAACAACCTGCCAGCGTTTGACGAGCTCCGCATATCTGGCATGTTCCTGCCGCCAGCGCTGCTCAGCGCTACGAAACAGGCGCGGAAGTTCGATGCCAAGGAGACGTGGCATGGAGAGCATCGTCCTGGCCGCCTGAGAAGCTGTAAGAGTTATATCATAGTAACCATATCCATTAATAATGGCGAACATATCCATTGGAAAGGAGAAACGGAGCTCTGCCATTAATGAGTCCATCACCTTAGACCACTCAGGAAGGCCGAGCGTGGCAAACAGCGGCGAAAGAGGGTCGGGCAGTAATTCGAATACGCTGGCGCGCACATAACGCCCCTGCGCATTGGGAAGCTGCCATTGCAGAGCTGGCTGGGGTTGCGCACTGTTGGCAGTTTCGGACAATGTGGTAATCGGGCGAGCCTGGACGATAAAGAAGCGCTCCTTCTGCAGGGCCCATTCAATATCCATCGGCTGCCCATAGAGCTGCTCGATTTGTGTGCCAAGTTGAGCCAGTTCAGCGGCCTGGGATGGCGCCAGGACGGCCGTGTACCGGCGATCCTGTGGTACTGGTTCCTCACGCGTCCCCTCAGCCACACGCGTGGTCATAAGCGCTTTATCGGCAACCTCCATTGAGCGGACGGCACCATTTGCTTTCTCCACAACTATCGTATCCGGCGTCACCAGCCCACTAACGATAGCCTCACCTAATCCCCAGGCTGCATTAATCATTACCTCTTGCCGACTACCGTTCAACGGGTTGGCAGTAAACAACACGCCAGAAGCATCAGCAGACACCAGCTCTTGCACTACGACGGCAAGACTTACATCCTGCGGAGCAATATGATTACGCGCCCGATAGCCAATAGCACGTGCAGTCCAGAGGGAGGCCCAGCAACGTTTCACGGCATCCAGCAGCATGGCTTGCCCCCGCATATTGAGATAGCTCTCCTGCTGGCCCGCAAAGGACATCTCAGGCAAGTCTTCAGCCGTGGCCGAGGAGCGCACAGCGACCGGAACATCAGCCGAACCAAGCCGGGCATAGGCCTGGCAGATTGCCTCGGAGATTTCTTCTGGCATCACCCCAGCCATAAAAAGCTTACTGATCCGCTCTGAAGCCTCTTTGAGCGTGGCAGGCTGCTCAGGGGTAGCAGTCGAGACGGCGGCCAGAATTTGCTCCTGCAGCCCATTTTCCGTGACAAAACGCTGATAGGCCCTGGTTGTAATATGAAAGCCAGGAGGTACGGGAAGATTGGCCCCAGCGAGGCGGGCCAGAGAAGCTCCTTTTCCACCCACAAATGAAAGCTGGGCAGCGGCATCATCCAGCGCTAAAACGAGAGGAATATCCTGTTTATCGCTCACTGCGATCTCTTGAAGTGTCATGCCTCTACTTCTTTCTGAAATTGCTCACGCGCAATTTCTACAGAACGATCCAGGTACTGCAAAAAGATTGAAGAGATTTTCTGCAATTCAGCAGTTGAAGCAGCATGAGCAGGCTCAAGGATACGTTTCCCAGTCTCGGCCATTAGTTCCGCCATCTCTTCGTCAGAAAGCGCATATTCATCAGACATCAATGGGGCAACGAGAAAAAATCCGGTAAAGATGGCCGAAAACATATATATCTGTTTGGTCAAGCTGAGATCAGTACGCACAAGGCCATGCTCACGCAAAAATTCAAAATAGAGTTTGAAACCCTCCATCTTCTCCAAATGGGCCGCATTACTCTGCTCTCTATGAGCCAGCTTGCCAAGCACTTCCATATCGCGCATAATAACTGCTTTCAGCAGCGGGCTCTGCAGAAGAGCAAGCGCCGAGTGTTTGAGCAGCCCGGAAAGTGTAGTACCCTCGGGATCGGCGCTAACGCGTTGCTTAATATCCTCTGCGACTACTACTTTTTCGCGCCTGATGAGCGCCGCAAACAGCTCTTCCCTGGTCTTCCAGTGCAGATACATGGTAGCCTTCGCCACTCCGGCTTGCCTGGCAATATCATCAAGAGTGGTCTTATTGTAGCCCCAGCGTAGGATCAAAGCCGCCGCCGCATCTAGAATACGGTGCGCGCGCGCCTCACGCCTGGTGAATTCTTGTGCCTGGGGATTCGCTTGCTGGCCCTGATATACCAAAGGTGTTCTCCTTTTTTAATAATGATATGACCATTTCAGCTTATTTAGTCACTCGAACAGCTAATAGAAATATAGCCTTCTAAAAGCCAAAAGTCAAGGGAGTGGAATTGCTTAAGAAAAAATAGCCTGATGAATTGACTTTTTCCAACAATAACTCTATACTAATAAGTAACACGAACTAGAAAGGTTCTTTTATGTACGGACCAATACCCACTCGGCGCAGCGGATTGCTGTGTTATTAGTTGTCCATTGAGCTTATCTTAGCGTTTTGTGCTTATCCAATGGGTGTTTGCCACTTATACAGGCTTGAGCTTCCCTTATAAAGGTCGAAGCCTCATGTAAGTTTGGCTTTTATACGTTACCTTTTCTTGCACCCTCTTACGTAAGAAAAGTTTCAATGACAACAGCTTAAAGGCATTTTGCCCGCGAGCTCCATTCTTTCTTCAAGAAGCAGCAATCCCTGCGCCTCCTCCTTCACTGATTCTACCTTGTTTTCCCGACCCGGGGATGAGTTTGCCTTTTTCGCTTCGTGCAAGCCTATTTTAGCATGCCAGAAGTCGAGAAATCGGCCCGCGCGTAGCAACGTCATGTCAGCTTATCGAGCAGGCCCAGGCACGAGTAAAATAGATCCTCATCCCTCCTAATCCTATTCCAGGTATCAGGAGTTTTAGATCTTGACCACAGCACTAGAAGAGAGGTTCTTTATGCGTAAACCAGCGGTATGTTCAGTCGCGGTGTTTGACCACACGCTCACCTTGCAGTTTTTGCAACCTGTTCAAGCAACATTTCATAGATTGAAAATACAGAATAAGAGGTCATACAGTGCGAACATATCGCCATTCGCGAGGTTCAGGCAGGCAATATCGCCATACAGACTATACACCGAGGCATCGTAACAGACGTTTAGCGGGTCAGGACTTTAAGTGCAAGCATTGCCGACGTTTTATTGGTCCACCGCCTTCAGGTGGCTATCATCGCAATCACTGCCCGTTCTGCCTTTATTCTTGCCACGTTGATGATCAGCACTCGGGGGATAGGATGAGCACCTGTGGAGCTAAAATGCAGCCCATCGGTACCTTCCAGCGGGCTAAGGGAGAATATGTCCTGGTTCATCGTTGCCTTGGCTGCGGCTTTGAACGCTTTAATCGGATTGCTGCCGATGACGACTTTGAGCTTGTACTTTCCCTACCCACGCTGCCACCGCGCAGCAAACACGAGGAAAAAATGCAGCGCTTACAGATGCTGCTGGAGAACCAGAGCGAATATTATATTCATGAAGAAGATGAGGACGCCATAGATCTCTATTAGTGGTGCTCATCACTCGCTAAACAGCTAAGGCTTGGCGCCGCTACGCGTTGAGCCTTAGCTTTCGCTTTACAGAATTTCAGTTCCGCTTACTTTTGGCTACTTTCTAAGCAACACATATCGACAGATCTTGCGCAGTAGTTTACACTATAGACGATACAATTAGCCTCATCAATCAATTTAGTATTTCTATGTAAAATATCATGGCCATTTATCGGTCATCTTTTGTGCCCATGTGGGTTCCAGAAAAAGGTACTGGTGCATAATGTGATCTGCCAGATCAAGATTGTGCGCACGAGAGGAACAAGCGTTCCTCAGCTATCTGTCTCAGGCAGAATAGCACCTTTCCCACTTGTAAATCGTCCTGATGGCATGTGACAATATAGACATAAAGCATTAACGATAAGAGGTATGCAGGAGGCGCGTTCATGGCTACCATTCTCGTAGTTGAGGACGAGATAGACATTTGTAACTTGATCCGTACCGAACTAGAAGCCGAAGGCCATCTCGTTTATCAGGCTTTCGATGGCAATACAGCCCTGACCCATGTCGAGGCATATCATCCACACCTGGTCCTGCTGGACTGGATGTTACCCGGCCTGGATGGCTTATCAGTCTGTCGCCGCATACGGCAAAAGCATCTAGTGCCTATTATTATGCTCACAGCGCGCACCGAAGAAGTTGATCGCATCCTGGGCCTGGAAGTCGGAGCCGACGATTATATCAGTAAACCTTTTAGTATTCGCGAAGTTACGGCACGTGTACGAGCGATCTTAAGGCGCGTCGATCTTGACCAGCGTGGCGTCCAGCGCACGCCCGCACCGGCTCCAGTCAATGTGCCAGCCGCTCAACAGTCTGCTGCGCCTTCCGGTCCCAGTCCAATTATTCGTGGACCCCTGCAGATTCATGCCGCTGAGCGCGCGGTCCTGCTCAACGGCAGGGAGATCGATCTAACTCCCAAAGAATATGAGCTCGTGCTCTTGCTTGCCTCCCATCCTGGCAGAGCGTTCAGCCGTGAGTTTCTATTGCAGCAATTATGGGGCTACGACTACGATGGCTTTGATCGTACTGTCGACACTCACATTACCCGGCTACGCAAAAAATTGGGCCCTCTGGGGGAAAAAATTGTGACGGTCTGGGGAGTTGGCTATCGTTTTATACAATAGCGTTAGTAAGTAGAGTGCTGTATGAGCCAGGAGGAGTGGAAGGTAGATCCATCCATAGTTGTCACAGTTTCGTAACATTTTAGCCATACGCTAGCTACACTGATACCATATAGTGGAAAAGCAGAAAGTTCAAAGCTATATGCAGCACTCCAGCACTGTGCGGAAATAAGAGCCAAGAGGTAACCAATGCTAACTTATCTGATACGTCCAATCCAAAGTAGCCAGACCTATCTCAATCTCCTATATACATTTGTAGCATGTATTCTTGGCATCTTCTATTTTCCATTTGTGCTACTGGCCCTCGTTCTTGCGATGACTGCACCTATTATCATTGTCATCATTCCTCTCGCCGCCGGCGTGCTTGCCTGCTGCTGGTACTTCGCAGCGTTTGAGCGCATATTAGTTATGTCCTGGTTACATATCGACATTGCGCCAATGTCCAAACCACGACAGCCACATGATAGATGGTATCAACGCCTGCTGGGCCAGATAAGCAATTCTGTCCTATGGAAAAGCCTTGCTTATCTACTTTTAAAGTTTCCCTTTGCCGTGACAGTTTTCTGCCTCTCCGCCGGCTTACTGCCCTCCGGTATTGCTGTTGGTCTTGTCTTTCTGCTGATCATGCTTGTCTTCTTGCCTTTCTTCTATCTCTGCGCGCTGATTTTTTATGGCAGAAGAGCAGGCGCATCATTATCTCAATATATACGCCTATCACTCATTATTGGCACCATTATCTCCTGTTCCTGGCTATATGTCCTTAACTTCCTGACGCAATGGTGGGCTCGCTTTGGCCAAACCATGTTAGGAATGGGCGACCAGGCACGCCGCCTGACCGAGGCGACCTTAATCGCCGAACAGGAACGCGCTAAAGCCTTGCGGGCCGAACAGAGCCGTAACGAGCTCATTATCAATGTTTCACACGAGTTACGAACGCCAGTCGCTAGCATTCGGGGACATATAGAATCGCTCTTAATCTCCTGCGATGAGGAGGCTACAGCTGCTCCAAGTCCCGAGGTTTTGCGCAACTATCTCAATATAGTCCACCGCGAATCGCTGCGACTGGGATCGCTGGTTAATGATCTATTATCATTGGCCCGCGCAGAAGCCAGCGAGTTACGCCTGAATATGGAGCCGGTCGCGGCCGGAAATGTGGTCGAAGAAGTCTATCAAACCTTAATGCCTCTGGCCCGCCGTGAGCGCCAGATCGTCCTTATACGCAGTGTAGTCCCGGTACTTCCTCGTGTGATGGCAGACCGTCAAAGGCTCACACAAGTATTGCTCAATCTGGTACGTAATGCCATTACTTATACGCCCGATGGCGGTATTGTCTCCATTACGCTACGCCAGATCTCTCAAGATCAGCTGGAACTTGCTGTCGCCGATACCGGCATTGGCATCTCTCCTGAGGATCAGAAACGCATCTTTGATCGCTTCTATCGCACCGATGCTTCACGTACCCGGAGTTCGGGCGGCTTCGGTCTGGGACTTTCTATTGTCTATGATTTCGTTACAGCGATGGGCGGAAGCATCAGCGTAGAAAGCAGAGAGGGAGAAGGAAGCTGCTTCCGCGTGATCTTGCAAATTGCCCAGATATCCCAGCTCTACCCTCAACCAGCTACGCAACCCCTGAGAAGGCCGAGCGTCCCACGCACCTATTAAGGCACTCAACAGCAAAATAAAATCCCTGAGAGGCATATAGCAAACTCTCAGGGATTTTGCAGGACATAACCATCTTTATATTATCAGCAAAGCCTGAACTATTTATTCTTCCTCATCTGCATCTTCAACATCATAATCTAAGTTCTCTGGCTCATAGGTGTCTTCTTCTTCTTCCTCTTCCAAATAGGTTCGGCCTGTATAACGAGCCATATATGACTCTTTTTGAATATGAATCGTAGGATGGATAACAGGGAAAGGCTTTAGTCCTTCCGGCCCCGTTGGACCTTCCATCTGCGTCTCATAGGCAGGAACGCTTTCACGCACCAGCACTTCTTCCTCTATAGCCATCGCTTCGAAACCCAAGCGTCGCAGATCCATCACCATTCCAGGCCACGTGTCATCGGCCGCAATCGCCCACCACTCACGCCCCATATATCGTACGGGTCGAACGCGTAAAGGTCGGTTGAGATCGCCCAGATTAGCCAACAACGTTTCCCGTTTATGCTCGGCTTTTTTCACGATAGTGAACCGTCCCTTCTTTACTAAAGCACTACTACACAATTCTTTCTACCACCTGGGTTTCGCCCGATAAAGTTTTCTTCACAAACCTTTTCTTTGTTAAACGCCACAAGGTGGAAATCTATTGCGTGTTTATACCATACCACATAAATCAGGTAATTTGCTAGTAAGCCAACATACTAATACGTTATGATCAATTATGGTTATCTATGATATATCTCAACTACTATCTTAACACATTTATGCTACCTATCCAGCAACCCCCACCTTTATTTCTCAGCCGGCTTTCCTCTTCCAATCTCGTGCCGCCTGAGAGGAGAAGGAAGGCGAAAATTGGGATGCACGCTCTCTCTGATCATTGAGCTCTTCAGAATTGACAGGTCCAGGAAAAAAGCGCATACTTGGACTTATTGCTGTGCAGGTTTGTATAGCGACAAGGATGCGTTTACTTTAAGGTTCCCTGCTCTAGCAGCAGGTAAGAGGATGGTGCAATGCTATGAGGCAAGCCCGCTTCACGCTAAAAGAGCTGCCTGATGCTACATTACGCCGCCTACGCAGCACTCCTAGCTATTTCTTTCTCATCTGGCGCTGGAGCATGTGGATCTATGCCCTTATTGTCATCACGGGCTCCGGCCCCTCCTATCGAAACACGCCTGTCTTCTATACTTGCATCCTCCTCCTCATTATCACTTTTTTACAGTCTCTGGTCATGACACTTTATTCACCAGTTATACAGGTCTTTCTTGCCCATTTCACGCCTTTTCGCTTCCTTAAGCACATTAAGCGATCATTTCACGGGCTGGAAGAAGAGGATGAGGACACAGATATCCTGACCCCACTCGCCGCTACGCATAATCGTTATTGGGAAATCAGTATTTATGCTCTCGATGTCATTATTTGCGGCCTGGTGACTTATTATAGTGGCCCTTTCGGTAAGCTACCTAATTTTGGCAGTTCGTCGCCTTTCTATCGTTATGGGATGTCTACAGCTTTTGCCGCTGCACTTCCTTATCGCTATCGCGGCAGCCTGATTGCAGCGATTGGATATGATCTTTTTATTCTAGCTGGAATGTTCTTCCCTCCATCTGGTCCGGCCTATACCCCCAACATCATCGATATCGCCGGTTCTCTTGTCGATACGCCTATTGCAGCGCTACTAGTAGCCTTTGTCATATCTCTACTTGCCCGCTATATTCACAGCAACAAACAACTCCAGGATGATGTGCGTCGACAAACCGCCCTCCTGGGCGTCGCCGAAACTATTGTACGCGAGGCAAACAACCAGGAATTGCTTTTGCAAAAAAGTGCTGAGCAACTGCAGCACGGTGGGCATTTTGAGCGTTTGATCATAGCCCTCACCGACCAGTCCGCGACAGAAGGCAAGGATAAGGACACACTCACCATTATCGAGACGCAGACAGAAGCCAGAAGTGCTGGTTCAGCTTCTCAATCTGGACCCTGGAACCAGGCAAGGCTTGCTCAAGTGGCCCAGGAAGGACAAAAAATACAGCATTTTGAGCGAGATCGGCAATCTGGCATCGCCAGCCTGTACCTGCCTTTCAGCAAAGAAGGCAAGGTACAAATGATCATAGGAGCCGAGAAGCGGCAACCAATGACCTTTGAAAGTAAACAAGAAGATTTCCTGCACATTGCCGGGGCTCAGATCTTGATTGCCCTTGATAACATGCGCCTGGCCGAGCAAACTATACAATTGGCAGCATCTGCCGAACGTAGCCGCATTGCCCGTGAAATTCATGATGGCATTGCTCAGCTCATTTTTATGTTGAGCCTCAATACTGAAACCTGCGCCACTCAGGCCCGCCGCCTGATTGAGGCTTCGGAAGAGGATGCGGAATTATTGACACCTCTTGCTCAGCGCCTTAATACGTTGGTAACCATCTCCAAGCAGGCCCTGTGGGAGACCCGCAACTATATGTTCTCTCTGCGCCCTCTGATGAAGGGAACCACAACGCTCACTCAGATGCTCACCAGCCAGCTGCGCGAATTCGAAGCGATCAGCGATCTTCCCGTAAAATTAATAGTTGAAGGTAAGGAACAGCCAGTTATGCCGGAGAGCCAGCTGGCATACAGGCGGGCCCAGGTTGGCGCAGCCATCTTTCGCATTGTCCAGGAAGCCCTCACTAACGCTTATAAACACGCGGCAGCAACGCACATAGAGGTGTTTCTCCACTATCGCACGGATGGTATAGAAGTCGAGATCAGCGATAATGGCCACGGTCTACCTCCCACACTTCAAGCTGATGGCCAAACAAATGAGCAAGCCCACATCTACTCTGGACAGGGCCTGGATGGCATGCGTGACCGAGCTAGCGAACTGGGTGGAAACCTGGAGATCACGCCAGCCTCGGCAGTTGGAGGAGTCAAAGTACGCGCCTGGATGCCAGTCTAATTCAGGAAGAGAGGATAGAGAGACAATGCCAAAAATACGGCTTATGATCGTAGATGATCACGAGATGGTACGCCTGGGCTTGCGCGCAGCCTTCGAGCCAGAAGCCGATATTGCTATCGTGGGAGAAGCTAGCAATGGAGCTGAGGCTGTCGCCAAGATGAGCACGCTTGATCCACAAATTATTTTGATGGATGTACGCATGGAAAAAATGGGCGGGATCGAGGCGTGCCGCGAGATCAAGAGCCGCAATCCCAATGTTCATATCTTGATGATCACCTCCTATACCGATGAGGATGCCGTCTTCGCTTCTATGCTGGCAGGAGCCAGCGGCTACCTGCTCAAAAATGTCAGCCGTCTGGAGTTGCTCAAATCCATCCGCCATGTGGCCAGCGGCCAGACCTTACTCGATCCCCACACAACAAAGCAGGTAATGGGACAGATGAGCAACCTGGCCGGTAATACTTCTCCTACGGGCGCCGGTGAAGATCTGACCGAGCGTGAGCGCGAAGTACTTGCCCTGATCGCTCGCGGCTATACCAATAAACAGATCGCCGAAGCTCTCTTTGTAAGCGAGAAAACTGCCCGCAATCATGTGAGCCATATTTTAGAGAAGCTCGACCTCTCGCGCCGCAGTGAAGCGGCAGCCTTCGCCGTGGAACACAAGCTTGTACAGCCCCGAGATCGGTGGACTATCGATCAATAAGTATGTATAGAACTAGAAAGGGTTTACATGCCAGAGACAACAGGCATCAACGATCAAAATTATCTTCTTACTCGTCAGTATAACAACGCCACTAATCTTAACGCACGCATTCAACTACATGCCCGCTTCAGCACCAATAAATATGACTGGCAACGCTGGGTCTTTGATCATTTCCATATCAGGCCAGAAAGCCGGATTTTAGAGTTAGGTTGTGGTCCAGGCTTTCTGTGGCGTAACAATCAGGATCGTCTCCCCAGTAATTGGGAGATTACGCTTTCAGATTTCTCAGCGGGCATGTTACAAGAAGCCCAGAACAACCTTAGCGAAAGCTCCCATGCTTTTATATTTCGCGTTATAGACGCCCAGCGCATCCCTTTTGAGGACCAAAGCTTTGACGCGGTTATCGCCAACCATATGCTCTACCACATCCCTGATAGAGAAAAGGCCCTCTCTGAGATCCAGCGCATCCTGAAACCGGGCGGTCTTTTCTATGCCGCTACAGGTGGCCAGGCACATCTGCAGGAGATCAATGCTCTGCTGCAAAAGATCAGTGGAAGTGAGCTCTGGGGGAGAAATAACGATCACGCCTTCGGGCTAGAAAATGGTGCGGCAGAGCTCTCTCGCTGGTTCACAAAGGTAGAGCTAACACGCCTTGACGGAGAGCTCGTTGTTACCGAAGCCGAGCCGCTCCTGGCCTACATTTTTTCAGGGCGCGCCAGATATCACCTGAGCGAGCAGCAGCAACAAATGCTGCGCCAAATTGTCGAGCAAACCTTGCAAGCACAAAAGGCTGTGCGTATTACGACTTCTTCGGGCCTTTTCGAAGCCACAAAATAACAAACAGGGATGCGCAAAAACGCATCCCTTCTGCTTTGCCCCATCGTGCTGAGAGCAAAAATACGCAGCCCAAACTTTACATTTTTACATAAAGCTGCGAAGCGGCATCATACCGATAGACAGGATTGCCAGCCTGGAACTTTAAGCTACCCCCATGCGCGCTCAGCCAGACCATCACTTGCGTGCCACTCGGCACACGTAAATGGTAGCTCCAGTGATCAAGTCCACCCGGACCGGTGACGCCCAGGAGCCAGGACCCTCCATCATCATCAATCGTGTTAGGCGAAATCTGATCGCAGGAGAGCGAGTCATCGTCGTGAGTATTATCCACCTGCAAATCACAGGCATGCAATGACATGCCATTAAATGAAGCGCCAGGATCTGCATAAGGATAATTGGCAAAGCCCGCGACAGACTTACGCGCCATCAAAGCCTGCGCCCAGACCCATGAGCCCACGTTAATTGTCAGCGTTGTCTGTACGAGTAAGCGAACCTGCGCCTGTGGCGCGACGCGTACCGTGAGCAGGCAACCACCAGAGCAATCAACTGAAGACGGCTTCTGCGGTATATTAATCAAAGGCGTAGGCAAGACCTGCTGTGGCGAGGTTGCATCTATCTTGAGCACAACGCCGCCAAGGGTAACCAGGGGATATTGGGGAGATAATTTGAGCACAGCCCCCGGCTGAATATGATGGCAATCCACACCCAGAGCCGCATTCAAGGCCTTAACGGTCTCAGGGTTTGCATCGCTAAAGACCTGGCCGGCATCATTCATACGCATCTGGAAGGTCAAAATCGAATCGCACGAATCACCCTCCTTAATCGTATATTGGATCGATCCCGCCTGTGGTAGCAAACCAGGGTAGGCAGGCAAAGGAGTTGGCGCCGCTGCCGGTGCTGGCCCGGTAAGCTTATAGATATAGCCGGATAGAGAAGGCAGGAGATGACTTCCAAACCGTGTCCCATAGAGAAAAGCAGGTACAGCTATTATAACAAGAATTACAAGTAATACTAATAGCTTCCAGGGCACAGAGCGCACTATAATGAGTAGATTCTCCGCAGGCGTACTGCGTGGATTAAAGCGACGAGCCATAGACACATCCTATCTCTATAGACCTGAGTAGGCACGCCTCACTACATGCAGCAAGAACATATGAGGCTCCCATTGACCAAACTTCACACGTAGCTAACAAAGCTTTCTATACTCCATACATTCATGGTACTCCGTATGCTAGCGCCTCCTATGCACATATGTCAATGGAGAGAGCAATAATGGCCCTATTGGAGGTACAGTGATACCAGTCCTTCTTTGATGGCTTCTTCATCAGTAGTGCTTATCTCAACGCGTTTCTTTCCACAAAGGAGTATAAAACCGTGGATAGTGCCATCAGCGGCAAAACGAGGATGCATCTCAACGCCTGGCATGTGACGAACCAGGCTATCTAGATGCCAGTGCCAGTTCCAGGATTTCGGGCGGCCACGCGGGTCGCCCAAAACATGGACACTGGCAGGACGTTCAAGGCGCACGATAAAACGCTTCTGCAGAAAGCTTCGCCCGAAGATATGCTCGCCATACTCCGTCAATAAGCGCTGCAGCAGCGGATCGAACGCCTCAACTTCTTGTTGCTGACGCTTGTGAGGATCGCTTGATCCTGCTTGTGATCTGGTTTTTTCGGCCTCCGCGGCCCGCAGGGCGCGTTGCCGTCGTGCAACGGCCTCATCAAACCAACTCATCGCGTTTTTTTACTCTACCAGCAAGTCCTGTAAACGTCGGGCATGTACAATAAATGATTGATCGTCAAGTTCAACATCGGCATAGGTGAGAGTCTGCCCGCGCGACACGGGACGAATCACGCGTGCCCGCTCCGAGAGGCCCAGGGGCAACATCTTCTCGGCCCTGGCAACATCTGCACGCTCAATGTTTCCATGCACCATTGTACCACCAAGTCCGTCTAGTATGTCACCCACCTGCAGGTCGCGCTTGGCAACTGTCGTCGTCTCCGCCACGGGAGGACCTTTAGGAGCCAGCGTTGTCTGATTGTAGAGCACGGCCAGGGCAACCGAGCGTGGTGTCTCAATATTGGCTAGATGATATGGTCGGTACAGCGCCCAGTAAGGACCATTGCCCAGCTTCAAATATTGTAGATCCTTCACCACCTTTGGCTGATGCGTGGTAAAGATAAGAAATACACCAGGTGCAACATTGCCAAGAGCATAGTCAACAACACCCGTGTGCTCTAAAACGCCGCCATCCTCTTTCGGACAAAAGATCTGCGCCAGAGTCTCTGGCGTCGCCTGTGGTCCGTGCATACCACTCACATCGGGTACCAGTCCGGTAGCATTGGCCACCGCTGTCATCTCCACCATTGTCTTTGTGCCATCGACGAAAGAGGCAAGCATCTTGGGGCTCATCTCCTGCTGAGCGGCCTTTTCAGCTACTTGCTGCGGGGTAGCGCTGCGATCTAACTGATTGTTTTTGCCCTTGCCAGCCGCAATAATCTCAAAGCCCAGGGTCCTGGCAAAATCATAGAGCTCCAGGATTGCCCCCGGCTCATCGCCAGCCGCAGTCGTATAGACCACATTGGCAGCATCAGCCATACGCTTGAGCAGATATCCTACGGTGACATCGGTCTCCACATTTAGCATAATGATATGCCGCCTGGCCAGAATTGAGCGATAGGCAATGACAGCGCCAATCGATGGCATACCTGTTGCTTCTACTACAGCATCAATGGCGATATCGGGAATAAGCGCCGCATGGCTCGTCACAACGCGCTTGCCAGCAGCCACCGCCTCGCTCGCCTGCTCAGCAGTGGCCTCAGCAGGCAACACAACGATATCATCTTCGAGCACACCAATGGCGCGAAAAGCACCTACAGCCCGAGGCAGATCGATATCTGCGGCCGCGACGACATCCATACCATTCATCTCGCCGATCTGGGCAATAAGGCCTGCCCCCATCTGCCCAACACCCACCAGGCCTACCCGAATCGGGCGATTCTCGCGTTGGCGCTGTTCAAGCGCTACAGCCATATTCATAAGTTATTTCTCCTCCAGTCCAAGAAGTTCGACAATCGTCCCTACAGGAGGAAGGGTTGTCAGGGAAGGCTCTACAGAGATCGTCCCTGGAAGATTCGCCGTAGAAGCTGCATCAAAATGCACGACCAGGTGACCCAGTTCCGCCAGATTCGCGTTTGCCATATCCCCGACAGCGGTAATGCGATGCAAAACTATTTGGGCTTCACCGCTGGCATCCGACGCAGGCAGGACAAATCTGAGCAAGTCACCGACAATAAGCTCGGAGACTAACTGGGTTCCATTATGGATCAGCGAGACCTCTCGCAGCTCGGCTGGAGCGCTCTCTCCAAAGAATATCAAGATACCATGGGGCAGAAATTCGGAAACAGTAGGTCCTATCTCTTGAATTATGGCATGGTATTTTACAACAAATTGTCCCTCGCAGACAGTGCTGGCTGTCTGATCGGAATGCGCAACCACATATCCTCCTTCTTAGATCCTCGCCAAGGCTCTGCCACATTTGCGCTTTTGCAAACGGGCAAGTGCCCGGCACATACATGCTCTATAGGCCAGACCTTGAAGCTTTACCAGGGAACCGGACCAGAGAACTGACCCGGCCCCACACTAACTATTTCATGTCTGGTACGATACAGCTAAAATATGCGCCAGCGCGGATATAGCAAGCCATTTCTACTCGACAACGGTAATGTCCTCTGGCTTGACACCAGAGACAAAATTCTTCTCATTGATAAAATTAGCCAGCGGCCCCGAGGGCGAGCTTGGCTTCACATCAACTGTAAGGATCTTCTTCATTGGATAGACCCCGATGCGCGCAGTTCCACCACAGTCGATGACGACACAGGCAATCTGCTTTTCAGGAGCCGAAGAGCGGAAGCCATCAAATACCTTCCCCCCTGTCAGATCGGCGATGCGCTGAGCGACAGGATGTATGCCGCCTCCTGTGACACAATAAATGAGATCTTTGCCCGGCTGGGGCTTCACGACAAGCGGTCCTCCCCAACCTCCACGGCCTTTGGAAATCTTCACAGCTTTATACGCCATCGTTTTCCCTCCATTCCTTGTGAGATATCCAATGTGCTGGCTGACACAAGCTGTAGCCCGGCCAGCCTTCCTACGATTTGTAAAGAGCCTGGCGTCCATCTGCCACGCTCAATGATATATTAGCAAAGTCGTACAGCGCTCTCAAAGCACTAACAAAGGTTTAGTCAAGTTCTTAGAAGTGACCCAGCAGCGCGGCTTAATGGCCAGGATACAGGCCAAAGCTTGCCAGCCAGGCAATCACCACAGCCAACGGGCCGGTGATCAGGCGCGACATCAAAACAGCAGGCACGCCAATCTCGGTCGTCTCAGGTTCGGCCTCGCCAAGGGCCAACCCGACAGGAATAAAGTCACAACCGACCTGCGGATTAATCGCAAAGAGTGCCGGCAAAGCATACTGGGCAGGAATATGCCCTAGTCCAATCTCGACACCAAGCAGCGTCCCCACAACCTGAGCAATCACGGCTCCTGGTCCCAGCAAGGGAGAGAGCACGGGCAGGGCACAGATGATCGAAAGGACCAGCAAACCGAAGATATTAGATGCGAGCGGCGATACCGTATGAGCAATGATATTGCCAATTCCCGTGTAGAGAATGATACCAATGATCATACTGATAAAAGCCATGAAGGGCAAAATATTGCGTATTACTTGCTCGATAGTATCGCGCCCTGACTGATAGAGTACGCCCACCACATTACCAACGCCCCGTCCAATAGTTTCGAGAATTCGTGTAATACCTTTCATTTTTATGCTTCCTCTCCAGTTGCTAATGCAGCACCGTCAACATCCATTACAGACTCTTCAGCACCCTCTTCGCCTTCAGCGTTCTCGGCGACAGGACGTCTGGCCCACATAATGGCCGTAATTCGCTCGGTAACGAGACCGCGAATAAAGATTACCAGCAAACCAACCAGGAAATACCTGATTGCCAGATCACCCAGGCCCAGGCCAAGCTTGGTGATACCGGCGGCAATACCTGCCCAGACAAAAATCTCGCCAGGATTAGCATGCGGAAACAGGCCAAGAATGGGATGGACAAAAGAGACAGCCGAGTCATAGAAGGCAGGCTTCTGCTTCTCGGGGAGGAAACGACCAAGGGTATATGCCATCGGATTAGTCAGGAAAAAGACGGCAAGAAAAGGCAAGATAAGATAGCGTAGAAAGATGTTACGGCTGCTAACCATAGCAACCTTATCGATACGTTCAGGGCCAATGAAACGTACCAGAGCATTTACCGCGGTCATCAGAACGATCAGGAGAGGAACAATTCCAGTTACCAGGCCGACAAAGTTTTTGCCGCCTTCCTGGAACATGCCTATGAACCCCTGGGCAATTTGCACTAGGATCTGCATAAGATCACCTCCGTGTAAATAGTGGACAGCCCTGTA
This sequence comes from Ktedonosporobacter rubrisoli, assembly GCF_004208415.1. Lineage (GTDB taxonomy): Bacteria > Chloroflexota > Ktedonobacteria > Ktedonobacterales > Ktedonobacteraceae > Ktedonosporobacter > Ktedonosporobacter rubrisoli. The sequence goes on from NZ_CP035758.1 coordinate 5,046,133, forward strand.
CACCTGGCAGAGAGAGAAGCACGAGAAGAAACGCCTGTATGCATGCTCCACATCATCGTGGCCAGCCTTTCCTGTCCGGGCATCCTGTAAACAGGACACGAACTCCTGCTAGCAGGTAGAAGTTAGAACTTCTGCCTACATCAAACTTGGGAACCATATAAATAATAAGAGGAACTAGGCAGTTGCGGGCGCCTTGTTCAAGGATTCCGCAATCGCTTCAGCAGCTGAACGGGCAGCCTCTACCACCCCTTTTGGGACATCCGCAATCGGGGATGCATTTACATCAAGCAATTCGTCAAGGGAACGACCCTCCAGTTGTGGTACTGGCTTCAAACTAGCAAAAACAGTTATTCCTCTGAGCTGCTCTGCCTTAATAATGGTGCGGGTAAGAGGATGGGCGACGAGAGCAACGTATGTCCGGCCACGATAACGACCACCGGCAAGACCGGTAGCGCAACGCCCAAGTTTCTTGAGAGCACCGATGCGTTTGTAGAAAAGGCGCGCTTGCCTATAGGCCAGGGCAAGCTGAACAAGCCATGCCAGGAGCGCAACAATGGCGACCTTTTCAATCATTCCAACCTCCCCAAGAACGGCGAAGATATACTCTTGTACTTACCAATCAAAGACAGACGTCGGCAAGTTCACGAGACAATTCAATGGGTTTATAAATCATCCGTTTGGGCAGACTTGAGGCAAAAGAGACCGGATGAGATATTGCCTCGCCTTTCAAGCGTCGTGACAGCGCAAAAGCGCGTCCCGGCAGATCACGGCAATACTGCCACATCAGTTCCGTTACTGGCTTCTCAATCGTTCGTTTGCAACGATTACACGTAATACGCTTTATATAGAGAGAAGCGTATAAAATGGTATGCGTTGTCATACTCCCACAAAATAGGCAATTCAGTTCCGTCTGACAGGCTATCATAACCATGCCGCCCTTTACAGTGGATGCCAGTCGCGGCATCCCAACGACACCTATCTCCACAGGATAGCGGCTCCTTCCGCGAGCCCTATCGCTATGCAGGGTCACCAAAAACGCCGATGTCGGCTCAACTTTTCAGCGTGTAGAAGATCGTGAGCCGTGGTAATCTTCAAGTTGTTTACATCACTCTCGACGATAGCAACAGGATAACCGACACGTTCCAGAGAGGCAGCGGTATCAGTTCCAACAAACTGATCCTGCTGAGCTCGATCATAAGCATCGAGCAGCAGAGATGCGCGAAAGGCCTGGGGGGTCTGGGCGCGCCACACCTGTTCGCCTTCAAAACATTTCTGGATATTATGAGTCTCGCTAACCTGTACGATGAGATCCTCTTCTTGTAAAGGCGCGGCGAGAATAGCGCCACCTAAGTCACGCGCTTTCTCGACAAGCTGCTGCACCTTCTCCGCAGAGATAAAGGGACGTGCCCCGTCATGTATCAGGATCACTTCAATTTCACCCGCTTGAATCTGGGGACGCAGGGCCTCAAGCGCGCACATTTCAGAGGCGTGCCGGGTGGCTCCTCCCTGCACGACTCGCCGCACCTTGTGACATTGGGCTGTATAGGCCAGCTTCGTAAGCTGCTCTTGCTCACCTGCTGCCGCGACAAGCACGATCTCATCCACTACAGGACAATGCTCAAAGGCCTCAATGGCATAGATAATCACAGGCTTCCCGTTCACAGGCAGAAATACTTTATTAATTGGTTGCCCCATGCGCGTTCCTTGTCCCGCGCCCAACACCACAGCAACGACACGCATCGATGAATCCTGCTTCCTGAACATTGTTTCACCTTTGTGCATATTCGGTATTTTGTGCGAGTATACCATCGGTTCCTAAATTTTGTCAAGAGCAGCAGTGGTTTATGGGTTTCGGGACCTTGACAAACTGTATTTTCACTCCGTGTGCTATTGACACTCGCTCATCAGCATGGTACATTGAATATATGTGCAGCCTTGAATTTTTGTGCAATATAGAAAGAGCGGGTGCCAGAGCGACAACGTGGTGCCAGGACGACCGCCTACGCTGCGCAAGGATCGCTCCCACAACCGAACCACGTGGCCGTATCAAGCTAGACTGGCAACGCTACCAAATGCGTCTTTCATACCAGGAGTGATAGCATATGTCTGAACGTCCTCCAGAGCTTTCTCCACAACAGCTTCGTAGCTTGCTCGGAACCATGTACCGTATTCGTGCCTTCGAGGAAAAGGTTGACGAACTATTTATGCGTGGTGAAATACATGGTACCACACACCTTTCCATCGGGGAAGAGGCAACGCCTACCGGAGCACTGATGGCCTTACAACCTGACGACTACATTACTAGTACGCACCGCGGACACGGCCACTGCATCAGCAAGGGTGCAGATATCAATCTTATGATGGCCGAGCTACTGGGCAAAGAGACCGGCTACTGCCGCGGACGTGGTGGCTCGATGCATATCGCCGATGTGAAGGCTGGCAACCTTGGGGCAAACGGGGTAGTCGGCGGAGGCATTCCGATCGCTACTGGCGTGGGCCTGAGCATCCAATTACAGGGGAATGGGCGCGTCTGCCTTTGCTTCTTTGGCGATGGTGCCAGCAACGAAGGCACCTTCCACGAAGCAGTTAACATGGCGGCAACCTGGGATCTGCCAGTGATCTTCTTATGCGAAAATAACCAGTACGGTATGTCCATGTCCACAAAGCGTTCCATGCGCAACGAGACCATAGCCCAGCGCGCCACGGCTTACGGTATTCCCGGCGAGCGTGTTGACGGCAATGATGTATTCGCCGTCTATGAGGCCGTATACAAGGCAGCTCAGCGCGCCCGCGCCGGTCAGGGACCTTCCCTGATTGAGGCTTATACCTATCGCTATAAGGGCCACTCAAAAAGCGATCAGAACCGCTATCGCACGCGCGACGAGATCCGCGAATGGCAAGGCCGCGATCCCATCAAGCGCCTGAGCGAATATCTCATCGCGCACAACGTTATGAGCCAGGAAGAGATTAAGCAGGAAGAGGCTGCGGCATACCAAGTTATCGAAGATGGCTATCAGTTCGCATTAAGCAGTCCAGAGCCAGATCCTGAGACCCTGCTCGAAGGAGTATATGCATGACAACGACACAAACGCCAGCAACATCTGCTACGACAACAGCCCAATTCGAACCATCCTTAAAAGAAATGACCTATGCTGAAGCCGTCAGAGAGGCTCTGAGCGAAGAAATGCGCCGTGACCCACGCGTCTTTTTAATGGGCGAGGATGTTGGCATTTATGGCGGAGCTTTCGGCGTCACACGCGGCATGCTTGAGGAATTTGGCGAGGAGCGCATTCGCGATACGCCTATCTCCGAAGCCGCCCTGGCCGGCGCTGGCACGGGAGCAGCTCTGACCGGTATGCGCCCTGTTGTTGAGTTCCAATTCAGCGATTTTATGGGCATCGCCATGGACCAGATCGTCAACCAGACCGCCAAGCTGCGCTTTATGTTTGGCGGAAAGGCCGAGGTCCCGGTTGTGTTTCGCGGACCGCTCGGCTCGGGAACAGGCGCCGCTGCGCAGCACTCGCAGAGCCTGGAAGCCTGGTTCGCGCACGTGCCCGGCCTGAAGGTAGTCTTGCCCTCTACGCCTGCCGACGTCAAGGGCCTGCTCATTGCGGCCATCAGAGATCTCAACCCGGTTGTTTTCCTGGAGCATAAGGTGCTCTACAAGCAGAAAGGCATGGTGCCGACCGGCGATTGGGAGGTACCGATAGGCAAGGCCGATATCAAGCGGACGGGCAAGGACTTGACCATCATCGCCTGGTCCATCGAGGTACCGCGCGCGCTTGCCGCCGCTCAACGCCTGGCGCAGGATGGGATCGAGGCCGAAGTTGTAGATGTACGAACTTTACGGCCGCTGGATGCCGAGACGCTTATTGCCTCGGCGCGCAAGACTGGACGCGTTCTTATCGTGCATGAAGCAGTGCTAAGCGGTGGTTTTGGTGGCGAAGTTGCGGCCCGTATCGCCTCCAGCGAGGCTTTCTATTATCTGGATGCGCCTATTATGCGCCTGGGTGGAGCTGAGATTCCCATTCCTTATAATCCCGTTCTGGAAAAGCGCGCAACTCCTCAAGAAGAGGATATCTATCAGGCCGCCTGCCAGTTATTACAACGCAACCCAGCGTAGCAGGGGCGCTCTTAGCAGCGCCCACACTGTGTAGGAGAGATGATAAATGGAGAAACCCCTGACCATGCCTAAGCTCGGCATGACCATGACCGAGGGCACGGTACTCAACTGGATCTACAAAGAAGGCGACCTGGTAGAGAAAGGCGAACCGCTTCTTGAGGTCATGACCGACAAGGTAAATATCGAGGTAGAGGCCCCCTTCACGGCTCGCCTCAAGCAGATTTTAGCCCAGGATGGCGAGACGCTGCCCGTAGGAGCACCGCTGGCTGTCCTGGTTGACGATACAGAAGATAGCACAGCCAGCACGCAGGCCGCACAAGCTGTCAGCCGATCAGCCCCCGCGGCTGTAGCCAGCACACCAACCACGGCAAGCAGCCCGGCTCTGGCCATCCGTGAGCAGACGAGCTCTGCGCCGGTAGCCAGTACACCGGCGGCCAAACGCGAGGCAGCCCTGCATGGCATCGATCTCCATGCCATCGTCGAGACAGGTGCCAGGCCTCCTCTGCATCGAGACGATGTACTTGCTTTTCTACAGAGTAAACAGGATAAAGCCGTGCGCGCCACGCCTATTGCCCAGAAGATGGCTCGCGAGCATCAGATAGATCTGGCAGCCCTGGCCGCCCTCAAAGCTGGCGAGAAGGTCACCCGGGCCGATATAGAGGCTCATCTTGCCGCCGGCCCACAAAGCACCAACCATGTAGCCTCAGACGCCGTACCTACGCCCGTTCCCAACGAGCAGGCAAAGGTCCCGGAGGACAGCGAATTGCTGCCTCTTACCCCTGTCCGGCGGATTATTGCTCAGCGGATGCTTACCAGCATCAATACTATTCCGCATATCTATCTTGACACCGAAATAGACATGAGCGAGGCCCAGCGCACCCGCCAGGCTCTCGGACAAAGCCTTAAGGCTCAGGGAGAGCCGGCTCCTTCTTTAACTGCCATACTGCTGCGCGCGGTCGCTGCGGCCCTCACCTTACATCCAGAGGTCAACGCAGCCCTTGAAACAGGCGCGGATGGGAAAGAAGCCATTCGCCGCTGGCATAATGTCAATATCGGTATAGCCGTCGATACGGAGCAAGCCTTACTTACGCCGGTCCTGCGCAACGCCCAGCAGCGTAATGTACCCGAGCTGGCCCGCGAGCTGCGCCGCCTCACGCAATTAGCGCGCGATGGTGCGCTCAAACCTGAAGATCTCAGCGGAGCAACCTTCACAGTTTCTAATCTTGGGATGTACGGCATTGACACTTTTCATGCTATCATAGTTCCAGGACAGAGTTCTATCCTTGCTGTCGGCAAGATTACGAAGCGAGGAGTTGTCATCGAGGATGACAGCGGTGAGCGTATCGAGATACGCCCAATCATGAAGGTCTCGCTTTCGGCAGATCATCGCGTCCTGGACGGGGCAAGTGGAAGTCGCTTCTTGCAACGACTCAAGGCATTTCTAGAGAACCCATATCTATTACTCTAAGCATAAAGGAGAGGCTACATGCACCAGGCAAAGGTGATTGTGCGCCACGAAGTGGGCCTGCACGCTCGGCCTGCCGCACAATTTGTGAAGCTCGCCAAACAATTTAAAAGCAACATCACGATCACTGCTAAAGGCAAAACTGTCAATGCCAAAAGTATGGTTCTATTGCTTACGCTCGCTGTAGGCAAAAACACCGAGATTGAGGTAGCGGCAGAAGGAGAAGACGAGCAGGAAGCTGTTACAGCGCTTGTAGGACTGGTAGAGCGCAACTTCGAGGAATAATCCCATACAGCATTAACAGAAGTTTGTTCCCAGGGCACGAATATTCGTGCCCTGTATTTGTATCGTTGCCAGGCTCGGCTTTATAAGAGGATCTGCTCTATCTCGTCAGCGCTCTCAGCAGCCAGGACGCGTTGCACAATCTCCTGCGCCTCGCCCCGGGTTGTCGAGCGAATAATCTGTTTGACAGCGTTGAGTGAATTGACCTCCATGCTAAATTCATCGAGGCCAACGCCAAGTAAGAACTTGCAAGCTCGTGGATTGCCCGCCATTTCTCCACACATGCCAATCCAGCGGTTATACTTATGGGCAGTCGTGATGATCTGGGCTATCGAGCGCATCACGGCAGGATGGAAGGGACGATGGAGTTCAACCAGATTGGCATTCATGCGATCGCTGGCAAGAGTATACTGCGAGAGATCATTCGTCCCAATGCTAAAGAAATCGGCATCCTTAGAGAGCACATCGACCAGCAAGGCCGCAGCCGGCGTCTCAATCATAATGCCCTGGCGAATCTTATTGCTCACAGGATTTTTCAAGATTCCCTCGGCCAACAACATGGCCTCGGTTTCAGCGACAAAGGCTCTTGCCTGCCGCAGCTCGCGCGAATCGCAGATCATCGGATACATAATCCAGAGCGAGGCAGGGTTGTGCTCTGCCGCGCGCAGCAAAGCGCGTACTTGCGTGCGGAACAAGGGCTGATGCTTCTCAGCCAGGCACAGACGGATGCCACGCAGGCCGAGGAAAGGATTATCTTCATGCTCAAGCGAGAGATAAGGGATGCTTTTATCTCCGCCGATATCGAGCGTGCGCACGATAACCGTCTTGCCAGCAAAAGCCTTCAGCACGGTGCTATATGCTTCAAACTGCTCTTCTTCGCTGGGTGGCGTCGTGCGATCCAGGAAAAGGAACTCAGTGCGGAAAAGCCCGACCCCATTTGCTCCCGCCTCCACGGCTGGCAGGGCGTCCTTAGAACGCCCAATATTGGCGGCAACTTCTACTTTCACCCCATCCGGGGTAACGGCGGGCAAGGTTCGCAAGGCCTGCAGCTCTTGCTGCAGTTTTCGATATTGCTCTAGAGCCGTTTGATACTGTACCACGGTCGCCTCGTCAGGATCGATGACTACTTCGCCGCTACTGCCATCCAGAGCAACGCGGGCCGAGGCAATATTCTCCTGGCGCAACTTCTCTAGTAAGCCAGTGGCACCCACAACTGCCGGTATACCCAATTGGCGAGCCAGAATAGCCGTATGCGAGGTAGGTCCACCCTGCTCGGTTGCCAGACCCAATACCAGTTGGGCATCAAGCCCCGCAGTATCTGAAGGGAGCAAATCGCGGGCAACGATAATTGCCGGATGCTGCAAATGGCGCAACTGGGGAACAGGCTTCCCTTGCAGGTGGCAGATAACTCTCGTGCGAATATCATAAATATCGGTCGCACGCGCCTGGAAGTAGCTATCGCTGAGATTGGCCAGCAATTGAGCAAACTCATCGGCGGCTTCCCACAAAGCCTGCTCAGCATTCATCAACCCATCCTCAATACGCTGATAAGCGGATTCCAACAGCGCTTCATCTTCAAGGATCAAGAGATGAGCATCAAATATAGCGGCTTCTTCCTTCCCAAGACGCTCACTCACCTGATCACGTAGCTGAGTTATTTCTTGCTTGGAAGCCTGAATTGCGCGGTCCAGGCGTTCTTTCTCAGCGGCTACTGCTTCTGGCACAAGCTGTTCATGCGAAATGAGAGGCGGTGTGGGATCATAGAGGATATAACTTCCTACCGCCACGCCACTTGCGGCGGGCGTGCCTCGTAAGGCGATTGTCATCTAAACCTCACTTTATCAGTTATCCTGATAACTCTACATATTCACGGCTCGTGGCTAACTGGAGCACTGCACGAGCACAGGGTTCATCCGTAATGAGCACCTTTACGACACCTGTCCGTAACGCACCCAAAATGGCCTCATTCTTGGCTACTCCTGCCGCTACAGCGATGACCAGAGGCACCTTTCGCATCGTTGCAAAGGGGACGGTGATTGTCCGATCGAGCATTTCAGTTGCACATAACTGTCCATCGATATTAAAGTAGCAGCCACAGATATCTCCTACCGCTCCCTGGCTACGAATCACCTCAAGCTCATTCTCATCCATATAGCCCGCCCTGAAGAGGCCAGAAGCCTCGGGACGAGCTCCACCAATCCCCACAAGAGCCATATCCATCTGCTCCATCGTCTGGAAGGAGCGCCGTAAACTACGCTCTTTGAGCAAGCCATTGCGCACTGTGGCGTCAGCTACCAATAAAGGAGCATGCAGGTAGTAGCAGCGCCCACCATAGGCATCGGCAAGACGACGGGCTATATCGGGACCGTCAATGTCGGGCATCGAAGAGGTATCAACACTTCCCATTAATTGTACAATATTGAGAGGAAGACGACGGCGGGGACGCAACCCTTTCAACATCTCAAGCATTGAGGTACCCCACGAGATGCCGACAATACGAATTGCCTCATCTCCCGCCGCTTGCGATTCTTGAATGCGGCGGTCTGTGTAACGAGCCGCCAGAGCCCCTACATGGCTCAGAACAAGCTCGTCAGGCGATGAACTTAGCAACACTTGAGCATCCTGTAAACCGAAGCGTTGCATCAACTCATCGCGCAGAGAAGTGGAGGTACGCAGAGGATGATGTACGTGAATATCTACCAGGCCAAGCTCTCTTGAACGTGTAAGTAAACGCGATACACCAGAGCGAGAGACCCCAATCACTTTGGCTATCTGTTCCTGCGTATAGTTTTCTTCGTAATAGAGGCTAGCAACCTCCGTCAAAAGGTAGATGTCGTCGCTCTCAAGCGTCATACGCGCATATCCTTCGCATATATGGATCTGATTTTCCCGCTCATCAGGACGAAAGGAAGTACCAGATCGCCATGTTTCACAAATGTGCAATCTTGAGATTAATTGTAAGAGCCTGACACCCATTTGTCAACCAAGCGAAACCGCATCTCCTCCCGCCCATTGTACTACAGGAAATGCAATTTTTGCCTACTTGCTTCTGCCGCTAAACAAAGCTATTTTCATTATTTCATTTTAAATCCCGTTAATATTCTTAATATTATTTATATATTTCTAGCTATTTATAGCAGTAGTTGAAGGAAGCAGTCGAGCTCACACAAACTCGTAACGCTTTTTCACCTGGGAGACAAGGGATAGCTCTCGCGGCGAACGTAACCTGTTTAGCAGCTGATGTACCTTTGCTCCACACAAAATTTGTTTTACCATAAAGAAATATGCATCTATAAATAGATATCGACGCCGCTTCTTGCCACGTAAGGTAGGGCAGTTCCTTCTATTCCATAAGTTCAGTATCTTTTCTCTGCGTGGCCAGAGGAGCTCCAATGAAAGCCCTGCGCGATATTATTTCCTTGATCAGATAACTCTGATCCTCTTTACTCAGGTGCGATTCTAGCACTACCTCGATCAGATCGCGCATTTTTTCAGCATTAGAGGCCTCATCTGCTTTCTCATTAATTTTATCTGCATAACTATCAACACGCTCATTTGCGTAACGTTTTTGCGAAAACACCAGATAGGTAATCACACCGGTAATCATACTGGTAACCATACTGGATAAAGTGGGAACAAAAAGAAAAGCTTTATCGGTAGTAAGTATAAAATAGATGAGTTCAATGACCATCACGATCGTCGTAATGGTTGCGGCAATAGCAGCAAGCACGCTAACATAAAACCAGCTTCTAGCCTCGATAGAGCACTGATCATACGTTTGTTCCAGCGGCCCATACTCATTTTGTGCGGTTTGCTGTGCACCCACACTATTGCTCTGATCATCTTTACTCTGTTGCCCCCGATGGCGTCCCTTTGGTGCCGGCATCACTAATCCCATTCCCTCCTACTCATCACCGCGCGACCGCTTTATACCTTCATCTGTCTTGGGTACCACAGATAGCTTTCACGGTCCTAACACATTCGTCATGTACTTCATTCTCCATCTTCAAGCCGTAGCTATCATTTGATCTCTCTGGACCGCGGTATATCCTCCCTTTCCAACTAGCAGCTCATAATCTCTGTTAACGCCACCCATGGAACAAATCTAGAAGCCAGATTTTTTCTAATCCTGGGCGGTTAATAGCTGTTCTGCCGTTTCCTCCTTTGCTTGCTCATTGGTTAAACCTAGCGCTCGGGCAATAATAATCTCTTGTAACAGGCTCCTTGTTGTCTCGTCGAGGTCTAGCTCTACACTAGCCTTCTGTATCTTATAGAACTTCTCGATCAGCTGTAAATTACTATAATAGAAGTCGGTCTGCATGCCTTTGACCCTGGCTCGCCAGAAAAACAGGCAGACCAGGCCCAGGCAGAGCAGGCTTGTTATAACTAGCATTAAGAGCAGCGATCTGGCGGCAAACCCGGGCAAGAGGATAGCGAGAACCGTTATCGTAATATTAACAGCAGCGATCACAGTGATCAGCAAGCAAGCCTGAGACCAGCGCCGAGCCCCAGTGCTTGACTGTACCGCCAACTTTTCTAATTGTTCAATTTTTTCTCTTGTTGCCTCAACAATACGCTCGTAAGCTACCTGCCGTGGCACAACTATGCGCCGTTCCTGCTTCGTATGGGAAGCAAGCTTTCCAGGCGCTCGACGAGCCGTTTGCTCGCGCTTCTCGGGCTCTACTACCACCACGTTTCCTCCTGCTTCCACCTTGAAGTGCACATCTGAAGCTTCCACTACCTTATCATATACAACTGCATGCCTGGCAATGCTACTGATAATTGCATGGCAGTGAGATTGCACAGAACTACTCGTCCGATAATAGCCGGTAATCATCGCAGGCCTCCTCCTCTGGTGCCCTAACCCTGGCGCCATTTTCCTCGATACTACCCATTTGGACCGCCACAGACAAGCAAAAAGCCCCAACCCGTTGGCCAGCCCAAACATTTAACGCTACCAGGAATATCGAACATACATCCCCACCCTCAGTATACTCTTTTCCTCTCAGCGTCTAGTTCTTAACAAAAACTGACAGCTTTGCCCGCCGCTCACGAGAAGCCTTAGTGCGGCTTCACTTACATATTTTACAGAATAGTTCAGCCTTTTGTCAATTACCCACACCATAAATACATAGATATATACTCAATTATTGGAATACTATAAAAATCGAATATAAAACAAGGGCTACTGCTCAATATTCGATCTTCATTTTTACTGACAGATAAACAGCTCATTGCTGCTAAGGAGAAAGGCTGGCCTGGCCGACCCTTCTCCCTATGCTCTCACAAAAGCAATCTCTCTAAGCAAAAAATCGCAGTTGGATCTACTAGGCACCAGCCGCATTCACCTGTACGGTCTTCACCTCGGTAAAGAACTCAAGCGCAGCCGGTCCCTGTTCGCGCGAATGCGAGCTGGAAGACTTCATTCCGCCAAAGGGCGCATGTGGATCTACGCCTGTGGTGTCCCCATTGATGCGCACCATTCCGCATTCTATATCATGGATATATTCCAGCATGGCATTGATATCGCGCGTAAAGAGCGAAACGCTCAGGCCATAGCGCGAATTGTTGGCAATCGCAATAGCCTCTTCCACACTGCGTGCCTGGTGCACTACCAAAACCGGCCCAAAGACTTCCTCTTGAGCAATACGCGCATCTGGAGAGACGCCAACAACAACGGTTGGCTCAAAGAAGTATCCTTGTTTTAAGGGCGCTTCCGCCGGCGCTTTGCCGCCCAGAGCTATCTGACCCTCTTTGGCGCCCAGCTCCGCATAGTAATTTACCTTTTCTAGAGCGCTACGTTCCACCAGCGGTCCGATTGCGCTCCTGGGGTCGTTGGCCGGAGCCAGAGGCAAAGTATGGATTTCAGCGGCAAGTCGATCTATAAAGCTATCGTTAACTTCGGATACGACGATGGCCCGGCTGGTGGCTGTACATTTCTGGCCGGCAAAGCGCATAGCCCCCGCCGCTATCAGCTTTGCGGCCTGCTGCAAATCGGCATCGGCAAGAACGATTGCTGCATTCTTGCCGCCCATTTCGAGCTGATATTTAATGTTGTTTTTTGCGGCGGTCTCGCCAATACTCATACCAACTGTATCGGAACCTGTAAAGCTGATTCCCCGAATGCCTTTATGACCGGTCAGTACATTGCCAATGGTAGAGCCTTTGCCCAAAACGAGATTCAGGACGCCAGCCGGCAGACCAGCCTCAGCCAGGACTTCGACCAGGCGCGTGGCGACAAAGGAGGCAACTTCTGCAGGCTTCCAGACAATAGTGTTGCCATAGGCCAGCGCAGGCGCCATTTTCCACAATGGGATGGCAACAGGAAAGTTCCAGGGAGAGATAATAGCTACAGGCCCCAGCGGCTGGCGTAAAGAAAATTGCAGGCTACCGGCAGTTTGGGCCGGTATAACCATGCCCATGGGATGCACGGCTTCCTCGGCAAAATAACGCAGAATCGCAACGCCGCGATCTACCTCCGGGACCGCCTCTCCCAGCGGCTTACCCACCTCTAAGGCTACGAGGGTACCCAGTTCCTGACGCTTCTGGGCTAACAAATTGGCAGCCTTATGCAGGATCTCGGCCTTAGCCGGGCCAGGAGTAGCTTTCCAGGCGCGGAAAGCGCTCTGGGCCGCCTCTACTGCGCGATCAACGACGGCCGGTTGTCCTTGCGGAACACGGGCAAGGATCTGGGTTGTATCGGATGGATTGAGGTCCTCACTCCATTGCTCATCTTTAGCTGCAAGCCATTCACCTGCTACATAGTGTGATAGTGTATTGATGCTCACGAGTTGACTCCTCTTCCCCTTTCTAAAAACACAATGACATTTCCATAGTATATGCTATCCTCCATATAGATTGTATACCATATACTACCGTCTCCTAAGGTCGCCGATGCCTGCTATCAGCGACAAAGGTCCGACCGCATTGAGGAACCAGACTCCCACTTCCAGTTTTGAAGCTGAGCGGTGGAACTTCTCCATCACTCAGGCTAATAACTGTTTTCGGCGCTACCCTGCATGTAGTGACATCAGCCGGTCATTGACGAGCAATTGATCTGCTCACGCACAAATTCGGGTCGTAAAACCAGGCCAATCTCACTGCCGTCCCACTGTTCAGAGGAGCAAGTGTTCAATGATTGGCCCAAGCGCCATCACTGGCAGATAGGTCAAGGCCACCACGATCAAAGTTGTCGCGATAATCACTGAAGCGAAGAGCGGCGAATCCGTTTTGAGTTTCCCTTGTGTCATAGGACGGCTGGTCTGTTGCGCGAACAATCCGGCAAAGGCCAGCGCCGGGATCGCTAATCCGAAACGTCCCAGGAGCATGGCGATGGCAGTTGTAGAGTTGTAGAAGAGCGAATTGGCCGATAGACCCGCGAAGGCCTGCCCATTATTCGCGAAAGACGAAGTATAAGCGTAAAGAACCTCAGTCAGACCGTGGGACCCGCTATTGGTGGTCAGCCCTGCCAGGCCAGGCCCGGTTGCAATAGCCACAGCAGTGAGCACAAGTATGCCGAAAGGGCCAATCAGCGTATATATCGCCAGGAGCTTCATCTCTGGCGGCTCAATGCGCTTGCCCAGGTATTCAGGAGTGCGTCCAATCATAAGGCCAGTGAGAAACAACCCTAGAAGGGCTATCATCAGAATGCTGTAGATCCCTGTCCCTAAGCCTCCAAAGACCATTTCTCCAAGGAGCATGTTCACCAACGGCACTGTTCCGCCAAGCGGGGTATAGCTGTCGTGTGCTGAATTGGTAGAACCAGTAGCTCCGTTAGAGGTTGTTACCGCCGTGAGGATCGAACCACTCACGCCGAAGCGCACCTCCTTGCCCTCCATATTTGGTTGTGAAGTGCCGATGACAGTGGCAAGTTTAGGGTTGCCGCTCTGCTCGGCCCAGGTGCCCAGGCCCAACGCCAGGATAAACAGGAAGATCATCACCCACAACAACAGCCATCCTTGTCGGGGCTTGCCAACCATACGCCCGAACGTGTTGGTCAAGGCAGCGGGAATGACGGCAATAGAGAGCATTTCAACCAGATTAGAAAACCAGGTCGGGTTCTCGTAGGGATGCGCACCGTTGACGTTAAAGAACCTTCCTCCGTTGGTGCCCAGATTCTTGATGCTCTCCAAAGCGGCTACTGGTCCCTGGGCAATAATCTGCATGCCACCTTCGAGCGGATACACACGTGTGTCAGGATTGAAGTTCATCGGCACTCCTTGCCAGACCAGTACCAGACTTACCAGTATTGAAGCTGGAAGCAGCACCCACAGCAACCCACGTACCAGGTCTACCCAGAAGTTTCCTAGTGTCCTTGTGTGCTGACGCGCAAAGCCGCGGATAAAGGCGATACCAACCGCCAGGCCAGCAGCTCCGGCCAGGAAGTTCTGGGCAACGAGACCGACGAGTTGGCTTGTGTAGCTCATAGTTGTCTCACCAGCGTATGCCTGCCAGGTGGTGGTCGTGGCAAAGCTGATAGCTGTGTTCATGGCCAGATCGGGCGTAAGCGGAGTCACCTGGTGTGCGGAGTCATAGAATGGGAGGAACTGTTGTAGACGCAGGAGAGCATAGAGCAGGAGGGTACCCGCCAGACTGAAGAACACAAAGGAGATAGCATATTCTTTAGCAGTCATCTCGTGCTCGGCATCAATGCGGCATAGTGCGTAGATGCCACGCTCAACTGGGCGAAGCGCTGGGTCCAGCCACGTCTTCTGCCCGGCAAAGACACATGCCAGGTAACCTCCGAGCGGTTTCACCAGGACGAGTATGATCAGGAGAAAGAGTGTATAGAGGGCAATTGCAGTAAGACTCATGGAAAATACTTCCTTTCAACAATAAGGTATCCGTGGTAGCCCATAGCCTGCTGCTGGATGCGTCGTGTTTCTCTTCTTATCCGACGAGGCGCGAGGCAGCTTGTTATTAGTAGTTGCTCCGCAAGTATATATTAATAAATGTCAATTATTAATCAATCAAAATGTTCGGCATGTAAAGAAAGACTCAATATTTGCACCATGAAAGTGGATAACTCAACAAACAAGAAAACACAGTCCCGAGGAGAAGACAATGTATATATTTTTCTGACTTCGCTGTGGCACTCATGAGAAAAACAGGGCCGAATGCTGCAGAATCGCAGATATGGCCCTGACAATTTTAATGCTAGCAGTTCAAGAGTCGTATCAGATATGACCGCATTGGAAATGAAATGATCAGCCTAAAGCACTCTGCTCACCACAGTAGCAACGAGCAGTCCCAGCGTGAGCACAAGACCAAACTGCAGTTGGAGCATAGAGGTTCGCTTCATCCCAATGATAAAGGTCATGCGATCAGTTGCGCCTAACACAGAGCGCACGTTTACAAAGGCCAGAGGGAAAGTTATCCAGGCGATCAGGCAATACCAGGGCAGCAGACCAAACAGCACTAAGAGCGTGAGTGTAAGATAGCTTCCCATCAGCAGGCAGGCATGATAGCGCTGGCCAAATTTCAAGCCGAAGCGCACCGGTAGCGTCTTTTTATTCACGGCTTTGTCATCCTGATAGTCGCGAACATTATTCATATTCATCATCGCCATGATCAGCAGGCCTATCGGCACGCTGGCGGCTACGGCTTTCCAGGACCAGTGGGGAATCTGCACAAAATATGCGCCCCAGGTCATTAAGAGGCCCATGGCAATATAGACCATGATATCCCCAAGGCCGCGGCTAGCAAGTTTAAACGGCTTAGCGCTATAGAAATAGGCAACGGCTATTCCAATAAGCCCAAGCAGCAAGATCGTCGGCCCCAGCATAGAAATCAGCATAAGCCCCATGATGGCAGCCAGCACAATACAGGCTATGCCGCCTCCCAGCACTTGATTAGCAGTCATTTCCTGGCGGAAGATAACGGTTGAGGCCCCTAAAGAGCCGGCATGATCCAGGCCATAGCGGTAATCAAAATACTCGTTAAAATAATTAGTGCCTATCTGCAAAAGCCAGCTTGCCCCAGAGTAAGCAAGAAAGTGACTATATGAAAAGTACCCTCATAGGCCGCCAGGGCCGTTCCCACAAGGATAGGGCTAGCAGTAGCAGTCAAGGTCATGGGACGCCCCGTCTTCACCCAGATTTTCCAGGCAGCTGGTTTTACATCGCCAGTCAGAGGTGTTCCTACATCTTTCATTCGTTGTTTCTCCGTTGCTGTTTCAGCAGAGCAAATTCAGTATAAAAAGCAAATTCAGTATAAATAGTAAGACTTCTATGGTATCAATGTCAAAAAAATGCAGAGTTTGAGCTGTCCCGATTCCCTGCTTTATCTTAATCGGCCAGAATAGGCCTACTCGTGCTGAATACTAGCCAAAAACGCCATGTTGGCATACAATGTCAGGTGTTAGAGTACTACTTCCCCGGTGATCTTACGATCAACGTGCCAAGGATAACCAGAGCAAAGAGGCATGCATGTCTGGAAAACATACTATAGATGATATTGCACGGCTGGCCGGCGTCTCAAAAGCAACAGTCTCGCGCGTTCTTAACCACAAGCCTGATGTAGACCCTAATACTCGTCAACGCATTTTGCGCATTGTAGAAGAGCAAGGCTTTGTTCCCAGCATTACAGCATCCGGCCTGGCTGGAGGGCGCAGCCGCCTGATTGGTGTGCTGGTGCCTTCATTTACCTGGCCGTTCATCCCCGATGTCATGCGCGGTATTGCCGAGGTTATTGGGCAAACCCAGTATGAGCTAGTGCTCTACAGCATCAACGACAGGCTGCGTGAGAACAATCGCACGAGCGTAATAGATCGCATTCTGGCCACGAAGCTTACCGCCGGTTTGCTGGCAATTTTTCCGGGCATGACCTCGCCACACCTTGGCCGGCTCTTCCAACACGACTTTCCTACTGTGGTTATCGACGATCAGGCCCTTCCACCCGATACGCCCTGGGTAGGTGCCAATAATATTACAGGCGCTTATACGGCCGTCAGTCATCTTATTAAGCTCGGACACCGCCGCATCGCGCATATCCCGGGTCCATTAAAGCTGCTCTGTTCGCGCGAACGCTATCAAGGATACTGCCAGGCGCTAGAAGAGCACGGTTTGCCTCTGGACCCTGACTTGCTTATAGAGGGAGACTTTCAACCCAAAGGCGGACGCCTGAGCGCCAATAAGCTCCTCAATCTGCCAGCCGAGAAGCGCCCTACGGCGATATTTGCCGGCAACGATCAGATGGCCTATGGAGTTCTGGCAGCTGCTGAAGAGCGCGGGATGCGTGTACCGGGGGACCTTGCCCTGGTTGGCTTTGATGATATCAGTACTTCCATTCACGTACGCCCGGCCCTTACTACAGTCAGGCAGCCCTTTTATAAGATGGGACAGTGCGCCATCGAGATGCTGCTATCTGCTCTCGACGCTCCTCGCTATCCCATAGCGGGCAAACCTTTTACCCCCTTCCTGCCGGCTTCCCTGGCCAATCATGAAGATGGCTTAGAGATAAAAAATGCGAATGGACCTGAGCCCATTCGCGTTTATCTGCCTACAAGTCTGGTTGTACGTGCCTCGTGCGGTTCGCCTTATCCTTTCACAGTCCCCATAACGGCCACGCCACCGAAGTAGCTTAGCCGCGCTTGCCAAAGCGGCGCAAACGTAGCGAGTTACTCACCACAGTGACTGACGATAAGGCCATTGCTGCAGCGGCAAAGATGGGTGCCTGCTCTTTCAAAAATGGGATCAATGGCGATAGGATGGCGGTCGGAACGAGGACCACATTATAAGCAAAAGCCCAGAAGAGGTTCTGCTTGATCGTACGCATGGTAGCGCGCGAAAGCTTTAGCGCTGTGGCCAGGCTATATAGATTGCCCTTAACCAGCGTAATATCTGCAGCCTCCATAGCAATATCCGTTCCGGTCCCCATCGCGATACCGGCATCGGCCTGTACCAGAGCTGGAGCATCATTAATCCCATCGCCGGCGAAGGCTACGACAAGCCCTTGCTCCTGTAAGCGCTTCACCTGCCTGGCTTTATCTTCAGGCAGAACTTCGGCCAGCACGCGTTCTGCCGGAATCCTGACTTGTTCAGCAATTGCCTGTGCAGTGCGCCGGTTATCGCCAGTGATCATCCATACGTTAAGACCTTGCTCATGCATATGAGCGATGGCCTCTTGCGAGCCCACTTTCAGGGTATCGGCCACCGCGATGACACCCACAGCCTTGCCGTCAAGCGCGATAAGCATAGTTGTCTTCCCCTGCGCTTCCAGAGCTTCCAGATGGGACAGGAGCGAGGCATAGTCAACAGTATACTCATCAAGCAGGCGACGCGTGCCTACAAGCAATATATGCCCCTCAACTACTGCTTCCAGGCCACGCCCGGCTAAAGCCGTAAAGCGCTCCGGTGAGGCGGCAATTGTCAGGCCGCGCGTCCTGGCTCCCTCTACGATCGCTGTGGCCAGGGGATGCTCTGAGCCTCGTTCGGCTAGCGCAGCCAGGCGCAAAACTTCATAGCTCTGCATTTCTGGAAGCACAATAATATCGGTAAGTTCAGGCTTCCCCTTAGTAATCGTGCCGGTCTTGTCAAGGAGCACAGCACGTACAGCTTTGATGCGCTCAAGGCTTTCGCCGCCCTTAATCAGAATGCCTTGCTCAGCTCCCTTACCAGTTCCAACAATAATCGCGGTGGGTGTGGCCAGACCTAGCGCGCAGGGGCAGGCAACTACCAGGACCGAAATTGCCGCAATCAAGGCAGTAATCATGGGACTTGTACAATTTATGTTTCCCATGACCATACCAGGCATAACGCTGCATAACGGGTCCATGGGCGTGAGGCTACCAGCAATAGCCCAGCCAATGAAAGTGAGCAAAGCAATACCCAGAACAACAGGCACAAAGATCCCCGAAACCTTATCGGCAAGGCGCTGGATAGGAGCCTTAGAACCCTGAGCCTGCTCAACCAGGCGAATTATGCTGGCCAGCAGCGTATCAGCGCCAACTTTGGTCGCGCGCATACGCAGCAAGCCGCGCTGATTCAGCGTAGCTCCTATCAACTCGTCTCCCTGGCTCTTCTCTACCGGGATGCTCTCGCCTGTAATCATCGCTTCATCGACAGCTGAGGAGCCAGCAAGTACCAGACCATCCACAGGTATTTTCTCGCCGGGCCGCACAATCAGCTCATCATTGACGCGTACCTGCTCTACAGGCAACTCTAGCTCCTGGCCGTGGCGCACAACATGAGCGACGCGCGCTTGCAAGCCCATGAGCTTCTTGATAGCATCATTGGTCTGGCCTTTCGCGCGCGCCTCCAGATACTTACCGAGAAATATCAGGGCAATGATCAGAGCTGCCGTATCATAGAAAGTGACCATCCCGACAACCTGCGGGAAAAATGTAGCCACCACGCTCATGATATACGCTGCGGTTGAGCCTAAGGAGACCAGGGTATCCATATTGGCTCCGCCGTGACGCAAAGCGTTAAGCGCTCCCCGATGAAATTCCCAGCCCACAAAAGCCCAGATTGGCGTAGTCAGCACCAACAAAAGATAATTTTCGCCAGGGAAGGCATTCATGAAAAACATGCTAAGGATAACGACGGGTACAGCCAGCGCAATGCCCAGAAGCAACAGGTTGCGCTTACGCGTAAGTTCCCTTTGGCGACGCTGACTGCGCTCATCCAGCTGGGCATTTTCGCCAGCCGACCGTGCTTCCTGCTGCACATCAGGCTCGGGAGCATTCAGCAATATGGCCTTATAACCTACCGCCTCTACCTTGCGTATCATTTGCGCGGGATCGGTCTGTTGAGGATCATAGCTGACCGTCGCACGCTCCGTCGCCAGATTTACGCTCGCTTCTTTGATCCCCTCCACTTTCTTCAGCCCCTTCTCTATGCGCATCGCACATGAGGCACAGGTCATCCCTTCCAAGGCAAAAATAGCCTCTTGAGAGGTGGCAGGAGGTACCAGAGGCCTGGCCTTATAACCTACAGCCTCTACTTTTTGCACCATCTGCTCTACGCCCGTTTGCTGGGGATCATAGCTGACTGTCGCACGCTCCGTCGCCAGGTTTACGCTCGCTTCTTTGACCCCCTCCACTTTCTTCAGCCCCTTCTCTATGCGCATCGCACACGCGGCACAGGTCATCCCCTCCAGCTCCAGCACTACGCTACATGCCGCCTCGCGCTGATCAGTTGAAGTTAGTTCTTCTATATAATGCTCAGTAGCCATAACAGTTTTCCTGCGTTCTTAAAGAACTTAGCCGGACACATCACCCGCACCCCCCTGGTGTGGGTATATCGTTTATTATAGCGTGCAGCCCCCAACCTGTCAAATGCGGCCTCAAGCTCAACTAAAGCTGGTCTGCAGAAAAGAATGAAGGAGCAAAATCGGTCAAGAGGTCAGAAGCAGATAAACGACGAGGAAGAGCCCGATAACGCTGGCTAGAACTGTGAGAGCGATTGAAAACCAGGCTTGCGGCCGAAACTGCTCCTGATCAATGGAGCGACGAATATGCAGAAAATTGATCAATGCGGCAATCATAACAATCGTCCCAAAGACCGCCAGACTCACGCCCACGGCAGAAGAGGCATGCCAGGGAACTATAGAATAGCCTTTCAGGCCCAGCTCACGCAAGAGCAAGCCGAAGCGCTCCACGACAAAGCCAAAGGTCATCGTGGCCAGTCCGGTCCGTATCCAGGCCAGGAATGTGCGCTCATTAGCTAAATGATCGCTCACTTTCTTGCTGGTCGCCGTTTTCTTTTTGGCAAAGATACTTTGCTCGTCTCCAGCAGGGTTAACAATTTCTTCGTTACGAGCCATTATATTTATCTCCTGAAGGCTGAAGGCGATCATCTACATGCAAGCCTGCCTAATAAGCAGGGTGGCGCATCGCGTTCTCAGCATTTCACGGAATATCTCTCCTCCCTTTCAAGCTGGCAGATATTCCGTATGTCTACAACGAGAAGACACGATCCTGAATGTAGCTAACCTTCTTAGAGTGTGTCCTAGCTAGAACAATGAGCCGATAGTTCAGAGAAAGGAGAGTTCAGCCGAAAGCACAACTCGAAAGGAACGAACCAAGATGTGTGAGCCAATCAAGCGAAAACGTTACCCGTCGGATCTGACCGATGCGCAATGGGAGCTGATCAAGCCGTTCATCCCAGCAGTCTCTGCCCAGGCCACAACGGCCCTTCACGAGCGACGAGAAATCGTCAATGCTATCCTCTATGTGTTGCGCACAGGCTGCTCATGGCGACAGATGCCGCACGACCTGCCCAATGGCAAAACGGCCCATCACTACTTCCGCATCTGGACGCAGGCGGGGATTTGGGAGCCCATCATGGCCCACCTGCGCCGACAGGTACGCACCCAGATGGGGCGGGACCCGGAACCCAGCGCTGCGATCATCGATAGCCAGTCGATCAAAACGGCTCCCGTGCCAGGAAGCGACAAGGGCTTCGACGCGGGGAAAAAAAATCTATGGGCGTAAACGCCACGTGCTCGTGGATACGCAGGGTTTCCTTCTGGCTGTCAAAGTGCATGCCGCCAACATCGTGGATCGCGTGGGGGCCAGGCTCTTGCTCAGCCAGTTGCCGCGCTCTTTCCCGCGTCTGTGCCACCTCTTTGCGGATAAGGGCTATACAGGACCATTGCTCGACTGGATTGCGCAGCGATTGCACTGGACCACAGAACTGGTGCCACAGGCTCACAATAGGTCCCATCAGCACTGGATCCTCGTGGACGGCCAACCGGTTCTGCTGCCCCGGCCCAAGACGGGTTTTCAGGTGCAAAGGAAACGATGGGTCGTCGAACGCAGCTTGGCCTGGTTCACCCGTTTCCGCCGCTTAGCTCGCGACTACGAAGGGCTCACCACCAGTTCAGAAGCCTTTCTTCAGCTCGCCTCGGTTCGGCTTATGCTTTCGCGCTTATCTCCTTTCCGCTACTGATTCTTGTGGTTAGGACACTCTCTTACTATCACGTAGCATAGTATGCAAATGACACACTTTACAATTTATTGGTCAGCACGCGCTGCCTCGCCCGACGCCTGACCTTGCCTTAGCTTGAGTACACTCTCAACGCCAGGATTGATCAGTCGCCAGAACAAATCCCCCATCTCCTCGGCTGTCGGTGTCAGTTTATGATCAAGCCACCAGCTCACCATCGCCAGTAGCGCACCAGCCTGATAATTTGCTACGAGCTCAACATCCACATTAGTAGTTTCTTCCGACAAGAAAGGGGTAAGGATATAACGTTCGATCAAGCGGGCAATAATATTCCTCATGCGTATCGCAATGATCGGCGGCCCTCCTTCACCCAACAAGGCACGATAGATAGCCTGGTGCTGCTCCACATACTTGAAAACCATGATGTTCATGGTTTGAAAACTAGAGAAATCAGTCCCATCTATATAGGCAACAAGACCGTTGACAAAATCTTCAAGGATCGCCGCTAACAACTCTTCTTTATCGCGATAGTGCAAATAGAAGGTTGCGCGCCCTACGTTGGCCCGTTCAGCTATATCCTGCACAGTCACGGCATCATAGCCACGTTCAGCTATCAAGTCAAATAAGGCCTCACTCAGCATCTGGCGCGTCCTCTGGATACGTCGATCCATATCACGTTTCCTGCCCATAGTGCTCTCCCGTCTAATATTAGACAAAAACATTGGGGTGTCTGTGTTCTCGATAATACCTGAAAACACCGCAAAAATATACCACTTTGGCTTGACAGCGCGTAGCTTCACGGCCTATACTTTTATTAGACATCACGTCCATCAATAGACAATATGTATTATAAATATACCATATAATAGATGCCACCAGCAAGACGGGCTGGTTATGGAGAAAAGAGGATGTATCATGGATGCCAGAACAAAAAGCGTAAGCCAGAATAATTCATACACCTGCGCAGAAATCCCGCAGCCTGCACCAAAGCCCCTGGTTGGCAACCTGTTTGAGCTGGAGGGCGGGCAACATGTACAAAGTATGATTTCTCTTGCCCGCGAATATGGACCAATCTTTCAGCTTGAATTTCCCGGCAGACAGCTAGTAGTCGTCTCAGGCTTTGACCTGGTAAACGAGCTCTGCGATGAAAGCCGCTTCGATAAAAAAGTCTGGGCTCCCCTACAAAAAGTTCGCTCTTTTGCCGGTAACGGGCTCTTTACTGCTGATACCGTCGATCCCGACTGGCATAAAGCTCACAATATCCTTTTACCGAACTTCAGCCTGAAGGCCATGCAAGGCTATCTGCCCATGATGGTCGATATCGCCGAACAACTGATGGCAAAATGGGAGAGAATGAACGCCGACGATGAAATTGATGTGCCGGGCGACATGACCCGCTTAACGCTTGATACCATCGGCCTGTGTGGTTTTGATTACCGCTTCAACTCATTTTATCGCGAGGACATGCACCCCTTTGTCCGCAGCATTGTACGCGCCTTGGGCGAATCGATGGATAGCCTGGGACGCCTGCCTCTCCAGGATAAACTGATGGTACATAAGCACAAGCAGTTACAGGCCGATATCGATTTTATGAATAATACAGTTGACCGGGTTATCCGCGAGCGCAAGGCCGCCGGCGATATAGCCTCCGGCCCCAAAGATCTGCTCAGCTATATGCTCACGGGCGTTGATAAAGGCAGCGGGACCGGGCTTGATGATGTGAATATTCGCTATCAAATCATCACCTTCCTCATCGCCGGACATGAGACAACCAGTGGCCTCCTCTCATTTGCGCTGTACTTCCTACTACACCATCCGGAGGCACTCGCCAGGGCCTACGAAGAAGTTGACCGCGTTCTGGGCGCCGATACGCGACAAATGCCCACCTTTGCGCAGGTCAATCGTCTAAAATATGTTTCGCAGATTCTTAAAGAGACGCTAAGATTATGGCCGACCGCGCCAATGTTCTCGGTCTATCCTTACGCCGATACGACCCTTGGCGGCAAATATCAGGTCACTAATGAGAAGGACTGGGCGGTCTTGCTTCCTATGCTACATCGCGATAAGAGCGTCTGGGGCGAGGATGCCGAAGAGTTTAACCCTGATCGCTTTAGCGTCGAGGCCGAGCAGGCCAGGCCAGCTAATGCCTACAAGCCCTTTGGCAATGGGCAACGCGCCTGCATTGGACGTCAATTCGCCATGCAAGAAGCCACGCTGGTGCTAGGGATGATCTTGCAACGCTTCCAGCTTATTGATCATACCAACTATCAGCTCAAGGTAAAAGAGACGCTTACGCTCAAGCCCGATAACTTTAAGCTGCGCGTTCGCTCTCGCACCGATGCCGAGCGCCACAGTACGGCCATTGGGCAGGTCAAGCCAGTGGAGGTGATAACCACTACGGCGGCAGCGCCGATCACGGCTGTAGCCAATCAGCACCACACGCCCTTGCTGGTGCTCTATGGTTCCAATCTAGGCACAGCCGAGGACCTTGCTCACCATATCGCTGAAGACGCTAAGCTTAAGGGCTTCGCGGCAACTGTGGCTCCTTTAGATGACTATACGGCAAAGCTGCCGACAGAAGGTGCCCTGATCGTCGTAACAGCTTCTTATAACGGCACTCCGCCTGACAATGCAGTCAAGTTCTGCAGTTGGCTCAAAGATGCAGCATTGGCCCAGGATGCCTTGAAGGGGGTGCGCTACACTGTCTTTGGCGCTGGTAATCGCGAATGGGCCTCGACATTTCAGGCCATTCCGCGCCTGATCGATAGCAAACTTGAGCAACACGGCGCACAGCGCATTTACCAACGTGGAGAAGGAGATGCCAGCGACGACTTTGATGGCCAGTTCCAGAGCTGGTATCAGCCGCTGTGGAACCAGCTGGCCGAAGTTCTAGATCTGGATCTTGGCGAAGATCTGGCCGCTCAGCATCCACTTTACGAGGTCGAGGTCATCGCCGGAGAACAACCGAGCAATCCCTTCGTGGCTTCCTTTGGTGCGCAGGCAATGAAGGTACTGACCAATCGCGAGCTGCACACGAAAGACGGTCCAATGCCCTCTGAGCGCTCAACGCGTCATATCGAACTGGAAATGCCGGCCGGGGTTACCTATCGCGCAGGGGATCACCTGGGCGTTGTTGCCAGCAATAGCCAGGCGCTAGCGCAGCGGGTTGCCAGCCGCTTCAACTTCGACAGCCAGACACGCATCCGCCTTCATCAGAGCGATGATCGAAAAACCCATCTGCCCATTGACGAACCTGTTCTGGTCTTTGATCTGCTCACTAACTATGTAGAGCTGCAGGATGTGGCTAATCGCTCACAGCTTAAAGTGCTGGCCGAGTACACACAATGCCCACCCGAGAAACAAAAGTTGCTGGCCCTGGCTGGCAACGACGAAGCGAGCGCCGCGCTCTATCGTGAAGAGGTTCTGAACAAGCGAAAAGCGCTAATAGATCTGCTCGAAGAATTTCCTGCCTGCGAGCTGCCTTTCAAGGCCTTTCTGGGGCTGCTGGCGCCGATTCGCCCGCGCTACTACTCGATCTCGTCATCACCCCTAGAGCAGCCCGGACGCTGTAGCATCACGGTGGGAGTGGTAAGAGGTCCGGCCAGATCAGGTCACGGCGAGTTCTGCGGCCTTTGCTCCAATTATCTGGCGCAGTTGCCAGAAGGCGCGAGCATCTATGGATTTATTCGCGATACAAAATCAGCCTTCCGCCTGCCAGACGAGTCGACTACACCGCTAATTATGGTGGGTCCGGGCACAGGTCTGGCTCCCTATCGCGGCTTCTTGCAGGAGAGAGCAAGCCAGAAACGGCAGGGTCAGCAAGTTGGGAGCTCGCTCTTGTTCTTTGGTTGCCGCCATCCGCAGCAAGACTTCATCTACGAGCAGGAACTTAAGTCTTACGAAGAGCAAGGGCTTATCACCTTAGCCACAGCCTTCTCGCGCCTTGATAAAGACCGCAAGGTCTATGTTCAGGACAAGATCAAAGCGCACGGGGATGAGGTCTGGCAATTGCTTCAGGACGGTGCCAGCATTTATGTCTGTGGCGATGCTAGCCAGATGGCCCCAGATGTCCGCCGAGCGTTTGCCGCCATCTACCAGGAAAAAACAGGCAAGGATGCCCAGACCGCCGAGCAATGGCTCAACAAGCTGGTGAGCACAAACCGCTATCTTGTAGATGTATGGGGCAATTGAGCCACAGAACCCACGATGGCAGCCAGAACAAATCAGGCTGCCATTTTTGCATTAGCCTCCCTGACTCATCCGAATTGCTCAGCTACGCTTATCCTTCATCTTTATAATGTCAGTGCAAAGATGATTTACATTATCAACTTTATCAATTCTATCTTATATATATCTGCCATGTAAGTAAACATTGATTTTTCTGCAATGTTATGTGTATAATTGCCTATATGGGAATAACTACCCAGCAACCGCTTTACGCTCAGGGAGAATGACACATCAATGACTATAACTACTAAGCCCCAAACTGAAAAACATAAGGATTACCCACTTCCCGAAGTTGTGGGTAGCCAGACAGAGGTGCCACTGTTTGATGGGCAGCATATACGCTATGTAAACCTTGACAGTTCGGCCAGCACACCGCCACTGGTCAAAGTCCGCCAGGCAGTTGAAGACTTCTTGCCCTGGTATTCGAGCGTGCATCGCGGCGCAGGCTACAAGTCGCGCCTCTCCACCCATCTCTATGAGCATGCGCGCGACGTCGTTATGCGTTTTGTCGACACCGATCCATCGACGCATGTAGTTATTTTTATCCGCAATGCCACCGAAGCGCTTAATTTACTGGCCCACCGCATCGTGCTGGAACCAGACGAGCTCATTATCAGTACGCGCCTGGAGCATCATTCCAATCTCCTGCCCTGGTATCGCCGTCCCCACAAGCTCGTCGAGCTTACACCAGATGGCCGCATTAATCTCGAAGACCTGGAACGCTTACTGAAAGAGCATCATGGCAAAGTACGGCTCGTAACCGTCAGCGGTGCCTCCAACGTGACAGGCCTCAGACCAGATATCAACCATATCGCGCGCCTCGCGCATGAACATGGGGCAATGATCGCCGTTGACGCCGCTCAGCTGGCTCCTCACCGCGCCGTCTCTATGAAGCCACTGAGCGATCCAGAGCATATCGATATCCTGTCTTTCTCTGGACATAAGCTCTATGCGCCCTTTGGCGCCGGTGCTCTTGTCGTTCCCGCCACCTTATTTGCCGATGGAGAGCCGATGCTTGTCGGCGGTGGCAGCGCCTGCCTGGTCACCACAACAGGCATTAGCTGGGCTACTGGGCCGGATCTTGAAGAAGCTGGTTCGCCCAATGTAATTGGCGTTGTTGCGATGGCGGCAGCCCTCAAAGAGTTGATGCGCTATGGCATGGAACGTGTGGCGGAGCACGAGCGCGAATTGACAGCTTATACAGCGCGCCGCCTGCAAGCTATTCCTGGGCTAAAGCTTTATGGCCCTTCCTGGGACAGTATGCTCACCGAGAAAGAAGATCGCCTTGGCGTATTCAGCTTTAATCTGGATGGCCAATCATATGTGAAGGTAGCCGCTGTTCTTGCCAATGAGTGGGGCGTTGGCGTGCGTAGTGGCTGCTTCTGCGCACATCAGTACGTAGCCCATCTGCTGGGTATCTCAGAGGCCGATTCTACCGAAGCTCGCGAACGTCTAATTGCTGGTATGCCTGTTGAGCTGCCCGGTATGGTACGCGCCAGCTTCGGCCTGGCAAATACGCAAGAGGATATTGATCGCCTGGCCAGTGGGCTCGAAGCCATTGCGCGTGGTGATATTCGTGCTACCTACGTGCAAACTGAGAGTGGCGACCTTGAGCCAGCTAACTCGACCCATCCCTTTGCTGCACACGGGGAAAGCTTCCTCTAATCCGCAGCTCGCGGTATCTCTGTCCGTCGACACGCCCACCTTCACCTCAGCAATGGGCGTGTCGATATCAGGTGACGTTCCTCCACTCTTAGCGCCATGGACTTTCGGCAAAAAGCCTGCAGGCCCATCACTAACATTCCATCACTTCCTGACTACACTCCTGGCCCCAGTTCGGATATACTAAAGCCAGTGCTAGCAAAGCCAGGGATGTTTTAGAAAAGCGAGCAGGACAGAAAGTATGGAAATTTTTTCCGCGCGCGGCAGAAGAGAATACATTTGGAGGAAAAGACGAATCCCGCATCTTTTATTCTGCGGCCTTCTCCTTGCAGGTTGGTGGCTTTTTATCCCCACGGCGCATGCAGATGGTGGAGCGCCCAATCTTGCCTATATTTCAGGCACGCCGGCTGGCGTCAGCGTAATTGACGTCATGCAGCGACGCGTTAGCAGAACGCTTGCGGTGACTGGAGATCCACATACCATTCTGCTCAGCTTTGACGGAAAATATCTCTATACAAGTCAGCCAGCTCAGGAACGCGTCTCCGTGCTCGAAGCTGCCAGTGGCAAGGCCCATTGTTCAGCGGCTATCCCCGGCAAGCCCTCTTTGCTGGCTTTATCGCCACAGGGCGAGGCGCTCTATACGGCTGGCAATGGCGATACGCAGGTGCGCGCGCTCAATCCTATGACCTGCGCCATCGAGCATAGCTTCCCCATTGCCGGCCCGGTCTACGGTCTGGCTACCTCCTTGATGGGCGGCGCCTTCCCCGAGCATATCGGCCTCTACCAGCTCTGGGTTGCCACGACTGACAAGCTTATCGTGCTAGATACCGATGGTAAACAATTAGCCAGCTTCGCCTTGCCAGCCGGCCCGGCCTATCTCTGTATTCCACCCGGTACAGTAGCTTACGCCACAACGCGCCAGGGCACAGTTGTCGCCGTCGACCTCGCCACGCGCAAGGTCACGCCACCCTTGCTAGCTAACGGCACCTTCGGGCCAATGGACTACAACGCCAATACTGGTGAGATCTATGTGCCTGATATGCAACATCACCAGGTCCAGGTGCTCAGCCCTCTAACACCAGGGACAACTAATCCAAAGGGCAAGATAAGCCGCACAATTAGCCTGGATGGCATCCCAACCACGGTGGCAATAACAAATGATGGGCAGCTTGGCTTTATCGCTTTAGAAGATGGGCGCGTGGTGATGCTGGATATTCCGGGCAGACAGATCGTAACAACTATACGCGTAGAAGGGCAGCCGCACTTTATCATCACGGGCCTCTACCCTCCCACGCCCGCTGCTTCTCCTCCAGTCCAGCAACCGGTTGGTCCAACCCGGCCCGCCTGGCAAACAGGGCTACTGATAGTATTTCTGATAGCCTTCTTTCTTGCGCTGCTTGGCCTGGTAATCATTCTGGTTCGCTGGTGGAGAAGCAAGCAAAAAGCGTAAGCTCACTAGCGCTCAGGGGCAAAGGGTTCAAGCTCCTGCTCGCGCGGCAAACCAAATTGATGGAGTTGGGCGTGAATCAGGTTTGCCCGAATCAACAAATCGCGATCACGCAAGATCTGCGCCGGAGTTCCATCGGCCAGAATGCGTCGCTCTTCACCAATTACAACTACGCGTTTAGCGATGATAGGGACAATTTCCAGCTCATGGGTTGTGGTTATAATGGTCTTGCCCGCCTGACCCAGCAAGCGAATCAGGTTGACAAGCACCCATTTGGTACGCGGATCGAGCGAGGCAGTTGGCTCATCCAGTAGAATAACCTCCGGATGTAGCGAGAGCACCGAGGCAATCGCCGCCCGCTTTTTCTCGCCGCCCGATAATTCGAATGGAGCGCGCCGGGCCAGATGGAGGATCTCCATTTGTTCAAGAGCCTCTTTACAGCGGGCTTCTACTTCCTGCTGGCTCAAACCCAACTGCAACGGACCAAAGGCCACATCATCAAAGACCGTGGCACTAAACAGCTGCACATCCGGGTCCTGAAAGACCAGCCCCACCTCTTGATGGAAACCAAATGCTCCCTCGCCCGAAGCCACAGCTTTGATATCGCGTCCCAGAACGCGCATCGTCCCTTCCGTTGGCGCGTAGATCCCATCCAGCAACTTGAGCAGCGTCGATTTACCGCTTCCATTCGCCCCAAGCAGGACTACTTGTTCGCCCCGATAAACATCAAGATCGATTCCATCCAGCGCAACCTGTCGCCCATTGTAGAGATAGCGTACATTACGTAAATGGAAAACAGGCTGCTCGGCAGGAGCAGGAATATTCTCAGTCATTTTACCTACCTTCCCTTTGCAGTCTCCCAAACGAAAGCGGGATTGCGCAAGGCCTCTTATCCAGTTCCAACAGTCGTTGCGGCCGACCCGCTTTATAAGGGGAGGCCGAGAACGGTCAGATGCATTTGCATCAACAAAAATAGTCCAAGGGCCAGGCAGACGGCGCCGATCAGCGCACGCCAATCAGCGGCAGTCATCCGATACGTATTATAGGTATAGACTGATCCCTTGAAGCCGCGAGCCGCCATAGCCGCGTATACCTCGTTGCTCATCTTAAACGAGCGGTTCATCAGGCTGCCAATAGAGCCGCTAATCCAGCGGCGCTGCTCATGTCCACTGGTCCAACCCACGGTACGGCTTTTACGCGCCTCAAACATCCCATTGGCCATATGCAGGAACAAGAATATATAGCGGTATGTCATCGACAACAACAGAATGAAGACCTGCGGGACGCGCAAAGCCTGCAAGCTCTTCAAGATATCGGCCCACGGCGTTGACACAATCAGCAGCACAGCCAGCGAGACCGAAACTCCCACGCGGGCCACAAAAGTTGCAGCATTGAGCAGGCTCCCCCACGAGGGCCCGATATGCAGCGAGCCGAGCGTTAGTTCGAATAGATGTGGAGCAGGTCCCAGGAAGATTGAAGGGATAATTACAACCCCGGCAAAGAAAGGGATACCGACCCAAACCCGGCGCACAAAGAAATCAAAGGGTATCTGGCTGCGCCTGGCAATCCATAATAGTATCAGGTAAAGGAACAGCAAGATGAGCAGCGAGTTGGCTAAGCTGGCGGCCAGGACAGTTACCAGAAACATACCAAGCTTCGCACGCGGATCAATACCCTGGAGCCACCCGTTTTTACGGGTATGCTCCTCAGTAAAGACAGCCTGCTCAATCGCGCCAGAGATCCCGGAGAGCGTTTGCCCAATCCAGCCCCACTGTTTCTTATGCTCATTCGCATCGTCTTTGCGCAGCTCCATTAAACCGACCTTTCTGCCGTCCCTTCGGGTGGCGTCAGTTGCTCTGATTTCGCTCCAGGCCTACGCAGCAGGGCAGATCCACCTAAAACTACGAGGCCGATCAATAATATCCCAACAATACCTGAGATTTCATAGCCAATCGCTGTATGCCAAAGGGGAGCATTGGCCCCCGCAAAGAATGGTAAAGGAATATTATAGCCAGCCAGCGGTGCGCTAAAAATGCTGGATAGCTGCTGTAAGCCGTGCGGCACATAGCCAAAGGCTGCTTGCACGTCCTCTGGGCTACCTTCTCCAAAGGCAAAGCCTGGGGCAATGAGGCCCAGCGGCGCAATAATCGCGATGGCGACAAACGCGGTTCCGACCTTACGTAGGCGCGCAGGCAACAAGAACCAGGCCAGCGGAACAAGTACTACCGCGATAAGCAAGGTAATCCCAAGCATGACCGCTACGTCTGCCCAGTTTACCTGCGACCAATCAGCGCCAAAGAGATGGGCAATATTGCCGCCGCCAGTAATCAGGCCGGCAATAAATAGCACAACCACTGCCAACAAGATGCCCAGGCTGAAGATTTGCCAGAGCGGCATGCGTTGCGTCTGCCCCTCAGGAACCTCTTCGCCGCCGATGAGCTGGTATAACGAAGTAAGCAGATGGGGATGATTCTTCTGGATATAGGCCACCCCGAGAGCAGTTACCAGTGCCTCAACAAGCGAAGCTCCCAGCATATGCGAGATCAGCATAGCAGGAATAGAGATACTGAGTGGATACGGACTGTAGAGAGGCCTGCCTCCCTGACTGAACAGCAGTGGCTGTAAGCCAAGCTCAAGGCCGACAGCCAGTGCCGCCGCCGTAATCCCTACATATGCGCCAATACCGGCAGCCCAGACGCGCCGGGTCGAGAGCAACGGAGCATTACCAGCTATCAATTTATAGCAATAAAACCCGACAAATGGCAATATAATACCCATATTCAGGCAATTCGTAAAAATAGCAAGAACTCCACCATCACCAAAAAAGAGAGCCTGGATAATCAGCGCCGTACTTACGCCTATCACAGCCGCCCAGGGGCCGAGGATGATCGCCGCAAGCGTTCCTCCCACAGCATGTGCAGTTGTTCCACCAGGCACAGGTACGTTGAACATCATAATGGTAAAAGCAAAAGCCGCGAAGATTGCCAGTAACGGAATAGTTCGATTATTCAAGATCGACCTTACTTTTTTGGCGGCAATTGCCCAGGCAGGCACGGTAATAATACCTGTCCCCACTGAAAATATTGGGCTGAGGTAGCCATCCGGGATGTGCATTCTTAAGAGCCTCCATTACGCCATCAAAATAGCGCTTCTATACATGCGTCAATCTTATCAACAGATTGCCTCTGTATTTACTCCCTATACATATATACCACAAATTCGCTCTTGCGAATTTTTCTCGTTTGCTAATTTTTTGCAAAAAGCCAAAGCTGAGGCGCTTCTAGTCGCCATCAGCATATGCCTTACAGAAATTCCTCCCAGAAATAGGGATTCATCCTAATAGACACGAGATAAGCCTTAACGTATGCTGTTATAAGGTTCTTCTTTTTGGAGAGGGGCAAAAGGGATAACCTCTTCAGATATTTCGGGTCCCTCTGCTTAAAGAGAAGCTGTACGCAAATATAGGCAGACGCAATAAATCAGTTATTATAAAACAGAACATCACCACGACACGAGGAGAGATTATGAAACGAGTTATCCCTATAGGGCTCGTAGCCCTGGTAGCGGCCTTGCTCGCCACATTCTTTACAGTACTACCAGCCTCGGCGCACGAGGTACGTAACGTTGGTAAATACACATTTGTCGTCGGCTTTCTAAACGAGCCGGCTTATGCGAACCTGCAAAACAGCATTGATCTCACTATTTGTCAGGGCAAAGAATGCACTTATACCGTCAAAGATGGCTCGCGCGTCGTCGCTAATCCCGTCAACGACGCAGACAAGACCCTCAAGGCTGAAGTCTCAATTGGCGCATCTGCGCCCTTAAATCTACCGCTGGCGCCGCGCTGGGCCAACCCAGGTAAGTATGCCTCATACTTCATTCCCACAAAGACCGGGGCATATACATTCCATATCTCTGGCACACTAAACGGTGATAAAATTGATGAAAAGTTCACCAGTGGGCCCAATACCTTTGGCGAGGTAGAAGCGATTACAAGCTATCCATCCGCTACTGCTTCCGGCCAGAATCAGAGCGGCGCAGATACAGCAGCCCTGCAGAGTCAGATCAAAGAGGCAAGAGATAGTGCCTCCAGCGCAACAACATTTGGTATCATAGGTATTGTGGTTGGAGCTCTTGGTCTGCTGGCAGCCGGATTTGCCCTGACGCGCAAGCCACAGGCGCAAGCCGCAAGCGAGAAGGCAGCTCAGAAAGATACGGCTGATAGTCTACGTGGATAAACACACGTAGTTAAGAGCTCACGGCCTCTATATCCTCGGGGTAGATCAACACTGATCTACCCTTGTCCCATTTTCATGCCAACACGGCTCGCCAGTTCCAGGGTTCGTGAGCAGAGCGATAATCGGCAGCACTGCCCTCCTGGCTGAGGAGTTGATTATCCGTAATATTTGCAAGGATAAAAAGTTGCCACAGGGAGAAAAGAAAAGAACAGGAACAGCCATGCTTGCCTTAAAGCGTTTCCCTCTCAGGAGAGGTTTTAAATTATTGCTTCCCTTTTGTATTGCGCTAGGCATATTGCTACTTGTCCCGCTCACAGCTTATGCCCATGCCCAATACTTGCGTAGCAATCCTGCCGCCAATGCTCGTCTAGAAAGCGGCAAACCACCGACTACGGTTCAGGTCTGGTTCTCAGAGCAAATAGACCCCAGTTTCAGCAAACTTGAAGTCTTTAACAAGGATCGTCAACGCGTCGATGCCGGCGATAGCCATATCGCCCCCAATGATACATACTCGCTGATCATCTCCATGCGACCCGGCTTGCCAGATGGCCCCTATACTGTTGTTTTTCGCAACGTCTCAGCTGAGGATGGGCATGAGGTTCAGGGCAGCTTTAGCTTTGTGGTTGGTGGCGGGCCTCTTCCTGCCGCTAACGCGGATCTACTCGGCGCAGAGCAAACAGCTAACGACAACTTCAACATCTGGAGCATTCTGGTCCGCTGGCTCAATTATCTTGGTATGGCCGGTTTGGTCGGCTGCATCGCCTTTTTCTTCTTTGTCTGGCGGCCTGCGGCTGGCCAGTTAGATGAGTTTGTCGGGGCAACAGAACTAGAGAAGGCTCGCCAGGGTGTAGGGGCCCGGATGCAAGCAATTGCCCTCTGGAGCCTGATTACCCTCGCTGTTGGCTGGCTGGCCTTCCTGATCTATCAGGCCAGTATTGCAGGCGGAAGCGCCCCCTGGGAAATCTTCAGCAATGGAGCGCTCAGCGCCTTACTCTTTAAGAGCCGCTTCGGGACTGTCTGGTTAGTACGCCTGGCCCTGATCATCATTGCCAGCCTGATGCTCTGGCTCTCCTGGACAACTAACCATGCAGATAAAAAGCCAGGTGCGTCAGCGCGCCAATGGTTGCTCCTCTTTCCTGGCATCGCTATTATGCTCACCACCTCGCTAAATGCGCATGCGGCCGCTAACAAATTAGCCTGGCTACTGGTACCAGCCGACTCCCTGCACCTGGTCGGAACAAGCTTCTGGATCGGGGGAGTGCTCATGCTGGTGCTGGCTCTGCCTCTAGCTATACGCGCATTAGTGCCTGGCACAGGCGATCGCACGCGCCTCCTGGCCGTTCTTATCCCACGCTTCTCAACCATAGCCATTATCAGCGTGGCCATACTAGTGCTCACCGGCCTGCTTCAGGCATTTATTCATCTTGGCACGCTTGATGCGCTCTTCACCAGTAGCTATGGCCAGGCCTTGTGCATCAAGCTCGTTCTCTTTATCGTACTGCTTGGCCTGGGAGCCTTTAATCTGCTCAAGATTAGCCCACGCATGAGCGATTTTGCCCAGAGCAGCGACGAGGAGGTGGGGGCCAGTTCATTTGCCGCCGGTGCCTTGCAACGCACCTTCCAGCGCTCGGTCAGGATAGAGTTAGGAGTGATGATAGCCTTGCTCATCGTCGTTGGTGGACTCACCAGTCTGGGACCACCCCAGGTCAATGCCGGGCAGGCCCCTCAATCCTCATCGGCTTCTGGCGGACCTCTCACCCATCAGGGCCAGGCCGGCGATATTAGCTATCGCATAGCGATTAATCCCGGCAAGATAGGCTATAACACGTTTGAG
Organism: Ktedonosporobacter rubrisoli; assembly: GCF_004208415.1. Classification (GTDB taxonomy): domain Bacteria; phylum Chloroflexota; class Ktedonobacteria; order Ktedonobacterales; family Ktedonobacteraceae; genus Ktedonosporobacter; species Ktedonosporobacter rubrisoli. The sequence continues at coordinate 5,081,301 of NZ_CP035758.1, forward strand.
CTTGAGCTTAAGGACAAAAACGGTAAGCCCGTCAAGCAGACCGACGCCGTTATCGCCCGCTTCTTGATGCTTGATATGGATATGGGCGTACAGGAAGTAGATTTCAAGCCAATCGCCAATAAGCCGGGATACTATAGCGCGACAGATAGCGTCCTGAGCATGGCCGGCGACTGGCAAATCTCTGTTCTGGTGCGCCGCACAGGTTTCGATGATGTGAAAGACTCATTTCAGTTGAAATTGCAGGCGCCTGGCTATAGCAGTTAAGCGTAGATCAAAGCGAGGAGCAACTTCCCGCATAAAGCAAAGAGAAGGAGCAGCGGTAGCAATGCTAGCTGTCCCTTCTCTTATACAGTTATGCCAGTCTAGGAGACGGTGGCATTCACGCAAGGTGTATCGGTCGAGATGTAGATCTTGCCCCAGTCCTCGGGCGGAGTATTCTGGCTGGCATTATCAATGACATTCTGCACACAGGGCTTGCGCAGCACCGTGTATATCTGCTGTTCAACCGGTATCCAAGCCACCTCATTGACCAGTTCCTGCTCGATCTTATTGTACTCAGCCATACGAGCAGTCGGATCTTGCATGACATCAGCCTGCTCCAAGCGCTTCTGCAAGGCCTGCTGCGCGGCCGCATCAGGGCCTTTGTTCTGGCCAAAGTTCATGCCGTTCTGGGCCACCCCCGCATCAAACTGCAAGGTCGTCCAGTCCTGGGGATCGGGATAGTCAGCGATCCAAGCCGGGCCAGAGTAGAACTGCAAAGGATTATTGGCCCCCGAGGTCTCGTCATTAATTAGTTTATTAAAGTCAATATCATCAGTCTTGACGGAGATACCCAGGACTTGCTGCCACATCTGCTGCAAGGCAGCAGCCTCATCCCTGGCCGCTTGAACGCCACCGCTGGAATAGGTAAGGGTAATCGGAGGAAGGTCCTTGACACTGTTATAGCCATCTTCTTTGAGCCCTTGCTCAAGCAACTGCTTGGCCTGGGCCGGATCGCCCGCCGTGCCTTTCACACCCGCCGGTCCGGTCAGGTCAGGATTATAGCCGGGCTGTCCTTGAGGCACGATATGGTTGGTGGCAATATACGAACCCTTCCAGATATTCTGGACGATCAAATCCTTGTTGATGGCCAGAGCAAAAGCCTGACGGATCTTGATATTATCGAAGGGCTTCTGATTATAGTTCATCGCATAGTAGTTGATCGCCAGGATTGGCGTCTGATGATAATCAGGGCGACTCTTATCTTGCTGCAGGTTCACGAGCGGAATGGAAGCATTATCAAGACGATCAATCAGATAATCTTTACGCGTCGTATCCTTCTCTTTATAGAAGGGCATAATGATTTCTTTAAGCTGTGGCTTGGCACCATAATAGTTCTCATTGGGAACAATAACCATCTGCTTGGTATGATCGTAGCTCTTGACCTTGAACGGGCCAGAGGCACCGCCCTCGGTCAGGTGATCAATCCATTTCCCGGTATATTCGCCATACTTCTGGAGCAGGCTCTTCTCAACAACCAGGCCAGTTGTGTAGGATAGAGCATCAAGGAAGAAGGCCACTGGCTTGTTCAGCTTAATGGTGATGGTGTTGTCGTCTGGCACAACCAGGCTATCACCGATGATGGTCTTGATCTTACCGCTGTTCAGCTTGTCAGCGTCCTTGATATACTGCAAATAGTAGGGACCCGTTGGCGACTTCATGGCGGGCTGCAGAGTACGATCAATCGAGTAAGCCACATCATGAGCCGTCATCGGCGTGCCATCGCTAAATTTGAGATTGGGCTTGAGATGGAAGGTATAGCTAAGGCCATCGCTAGCTCTATCCCAGGATTTAGCCATCTGCGGTTGCACATTAAGCTTGTCATCAAGCGCTACCAATCCGGTAAATATCCGGCTGGCCGGCATGTTTGAATAAATATCGGTAATCTTAGCAGGATCTAGCGTGTTAAAGTCAGAGTTACCTGCCCCTGGGGCAGCATCGATATAGACCTGCTTATTATCTGGCGCCTTGGTGTGAGACCCTTGCGCTGGCGCCGTTGTTGCACTATTGCCACCGCCGCAGGCAACGACGAGCATTGCCAGCAAACAAAAGATGGGCAATAACAACTTACGTCCGGATTCCATTTTCATCTCCTGAAAAATTATTCCACTTTCTGTGAATGCGGCTCAGAGACGAGCCAGCTATACGCTCTTATCAGAGATACATTACATAATCGTCACTTCTCTGGTGCTGATAATACCTCCTTTCTCAATCCAGCCATGGCAGACGCCTGATCTCAGAGGGAACATATCCCGCAAGAGCAAAAGCAAACCAAACAGAGGAATATGCATGCATATCTATTTATGTTGAAAATAGTGGTTCTGCATGATCCATCCACAACCTTACGTGCTCTACATCCAGATCGTTAATATATAAAACGCTGAGGACTTTAACTTCTATTGGCACCTGGTGCGCGCTTCCATTACTTATAAAGAAACGCTTGTGAAATATGGAATGTTTCCTAATAAATCCCCTGCCTCACTACTATCAGGCAAATCTAACATCGACATAATACTACAAGACAAGAATTTTTCATAGATAATTATTTATGGTTGATTGATAGTTCTTTCTCCCAAAGGCAAGGACCTACGTAGCGGTAAAGCAGGAATACTGCTTTGCTCAGCGTATGGTGGCAGTAGCTGGGAAGGCCAGCTACCACCATCCACATATATTCCAGAAAACTACTCTGTGTCAAGGCTTACCGCTCTAGGAGACTGTAGCATTGGCGCAGGGCGTATCGGTCGAGATGTAGATCTTGCCCCAATCGTCGGGAGGTGTCAGGTTCATAGCGTTATAGGTCTTTCCCTGAACACAAGGCTTGGTCAAGCCGGCAGTTATCTGCTGCTCGATGGGGAACCAGGCCACATCGTTGACCAGCTCCTGCTCGATCTTATTGTACTCAGTCAGGCGCGCCGTTGGGTCTTGCATGACATCAGCCTGCTCCATGCGCTGCTGCAAAGCCTGCTGCGCAGCGGCATCAGGACTATTGTTCTGGCCAAAGTTCATGCCGTTCTGGCCCGCGCCCTTGCCAAACTGCAGAGTCGTCCAGTCCTGGGGATCTGGATAGTCCACAATGTAGGCTGGACCTGAATAGAACATCAAAGGATTGTTGGCACTAAGCTGCTCATCACTTATCAACTTATTAAAATCGATGTCGTCAAGCTTAACAGTGACGCCCAACACCTGCTGCCACATTTGCTGCAGAATCGACATCTCGTCTCTGACGTCCTGTGAGCCAGTGCTGGCATAGGTCAGCGTAAGCGGCGGAAGATCCTTGGCACTGTTATAGCCGTCTTCCTTGAGGCCCTGCTCAAACAACTGCTTAGCCATGGCCGGATCGCCTGCTGTGCCTTTGACGCCCGCCGGTCCGGTCAGATCCGGGTTATAGCCAGGCTGCCCTTGAGGCACGATATGGTTGGTAGCGATATAGTGATTCTTCCAGACCTTCTGGACAATGAGATCTTTGTTGACGGCCAGTTCAAAGGCCTGGCGGATCTTGGTATTGTCGAAGGGCTTGATTTTCATGTTCATCGCGTAGTAGTTGATCGCAAGGAGAGGATGCTGGTGATAATCAGGCCGCGTCTTATCCTGCGTGAAATTAGTCAGCGGGATGCCTGTGTCGTCAACTCGATCAACCAGATAATCTTTGCGTGTGGTAGCATTGCCACCTTTGTTTAAGGGAAAGATCAGCTCTTTGAGCTGTGGCTTGGTACCATAGTAGTTCTCGTTAGGTACAAGATCAACTTTCTCGCCATGTGTATAGCTCTTGATCTTGAATGGGCCAGTACTACCAGCCCCATCACCGAGATGGTCAACCCACTTTGGAGTAAATTCGCCATACTTCTGGACCAGGCTCTTCTCCACCACAAAGGCATTAGTATTAGCAATAGTGTCCAGAAAGAAGGCCACCGGCTTGTTAAGCTTAATAGTGATGGTATTGTCATCAGGCACAATCAGGCTGTCGCCAATGATTGTCTTGATCTTGCCGCCGTTCAGCTTGTCAGAATCCTTGATATATTGCAAGAAGTAAGCTGCAGTAGTAGACTTCATCTGCGGCTGCAAAGCTCGATCAATCGAGTAAGCCACATCGTTAGCCGTTAGCGGGGTACCATCGCTAAACTTGAGGCCAGATTTAAGATGGAAAGTATAGCTAAGTCCATCGCTCGCCTTGTCCCAGGATTGGGCCAGCTGAGGGTGGACATCCAACTTATTGTCAAAAGAAACCAGGCCGGTATAGAGTGTAGTAGCAACCTCGGCCGATAGCTGATCCGCAATGAGAGCCGGGTCAAGCGAAGCGAAATCAGAGAGGCCAGAGCCCGGCCCCGTAGCGATATACACCTGCTTGTTATCAGCTGCTTTGGTATGTGCTCCTTGCGCAGGAGCTGTGCTTGTGCCGCCGCTTCCACCGCAGGCTGCGACAAGCATCGCCAGCAAACAAAATACTGGCAATAAGAACTTACTTCCAAACTTCATGCATTCATCTCCTGAAAAATAATTCCTTATTCTCAAAGAAAGCGGTTGGGACGAGGCAAAATCGCCTTCTCTCTTATACTTATCGACACTAAGGTCCTTATCACTCTCCTTTCAAGATCTGCAAGAATGATCTGCATCTCTTCTCAGTGGGCAACACAGTATGAGAGGCAAGCAGGAAAAATGCCAAAAAAGCTCCTGACTTGTCGCAAAGCGCAGTTATATTTGCCAATCCTTACTTTCATATCCAGCTCGCAAATATGTAAAACAGAGGGGATAGATCTCTACTGGCACCCGAGATGAACTGTAGGCGAGAATACAACCTGGCGAATTCTGTTAGAGCAGGGAGACAAGAAATACTTCTTATATGTCTCCTTTGCATGCTTTGCCAGCTTCTATCCAGATCCACATGATATGTGCGCATTACAGTTCTAAAGAGATATTGCATAGGTCACTGTCTTCTAGACTCCTGCAAAAACTACTTGCGCAAGTTTCCCGCAGAACAGATCTACACAAATAAATGTTTCTATAAATTAAGTACGTATTAACGTCTACAAACTTCACAGCAAGTTAATCATCTTTTGAAATTCTGCCTTCGCTCACAATAATAGCTGAGCTTTACGCGGCTTTTTTTACCTTTTTTGCCAGCATATGGGACGAAAAATCGGCGCATTTCTGCATCCCTTCACAAAGCCTCAGCCAGAATAGGCAGGAGGATAATAGCCCGCCAGGCCGCTGGCAGGAAAAAGGCTTTCCTGGGATTGGCTAAGGTAGCCCGATCGGGAAAGCCTCCCATTCAGCGAGTATCAGCCCGAAGAAGTCACCTCTGCTTGCTGCTATAGAAAGCATCGACAGCAGCCAGAGACGCTCCCGGAGTTACTGCATGTCCATGGCGTGGGAGAATATGCTCTAAAGCCTGCAAGAGTGTATAGACGTTTTGCTGTGAAGCATTATAGCCCATCAACCCGACACGCAACATGTGCCCTTTAAAGGCTCCCAGGCCGCCACCAACCTCAATATTATATTCATTGAGTAAGGCCTTACTGACAGCCGTCTCAGCAACGCCAGCGGGCAACAAAATAGGCGTCAGGACAGGCAGCTCATAGCCAGGTTGCGTCAAGATACTCAATCCCATGGCCTTCACGCCGATCTTAAGGGCATCTCCATGGAGCTTATGGCGCGCCCAACGTGCCTCCAAGCCCTCTTCTTTAGCGATACGCAAAGCTTCATACATCGTATAGACGAGATTACTGCTGAGAGTATGATGATAGGCATGATCGCCATTCCAATAGCGATTGAGGGCCAGTAAATCTAGATAATAGCTTTGTACAGGGGTGCGCCGACCTTTGATCGCCTCGACAGCACGCTGATTAAGTGTTAGCGGAGCCAGGCCTGGCAAGGCACCGAGGCACTTCTGACTTCCAGAATAACACGCGTCTATCTTTTGCTCATCCACATTCAAAGGAACGCCACCCAGGCCACAGACCGCATCAACAACAAACAGGGCTCCATGCGCATGGGTTATGGCCTCTAGCTCCTTGAGCGGCTGGTATAAACCTGTCGAGGTTTCGGCAACAGCCGTCGCAAACAGCCTGGCCTCCGGATGTTCTTGAAATGCCTTCTCCAGAGCAGCAGCCTCCAGAGGTTTGCCAGGCTCAGTGGTTACGCTGATCACCCGCGCGCCTATGCGCTGCGAAATATCAGCAATCTTTCCGCTGAAGAAGCCCAGGCTCCCCACTATCAGCGTATCTCCCTCTTCGAGAAGATTGCTCAAGACAGCTTCGGCACCTGAGAAGCCGGAGCCAGAAACACAGAGAGTCAATTCATTGCGCGTCTGGAACATCCAGCGCAACATCTCTGCCGTCTCGCCCATGATCCGAATCATCTCGGGGTCAAGATGCCCAAGCTGGGGTGCAGCTAACGCGCGAAAAACTCTGGGGTCGATGTTACAGGGCCCCGGGCCGAGTAATAGCCGATAGGGTGGTGCAAGCTCAGGTAAAGTTTCGGCCAGAGTGCTATGCTGGCTTGCCGCAGATAGAGCCATAACTACTGCCTCCTTATTTAGCTCATACATTGCCACGTTACAACGCTGCAGCGTGTCTTCGTCTAGGGGAGATTTATGGCGAAGACACGATAAAGCGCTTCCCGTCTCAAAATGAAATAGCGCCTGGGTTGCATCGAGGATAACTAACAGTACCCATCGTATCAGAGTATCTAATCGCAGGAGAGTTTCTTCGAGTTCGCCTGGTACGCCTATACGATATAATAACACCAGCAGTCCTATCCTATGCAAGCATATGAATATCCTGCAAGCCGCGAAATTGGTTTCCCATCCTGGAAACAGACGGGCCACTGGTCCTACAGCAAAGGAAAGCCAGGACAGACCTTTTGGCTAAAGAGTTGCTGACTTCAGCCCCACATGATACTATGGCCGATGACGATTAAGGCATCCTCCCAGATTCGGTACTTATCCGAATATCTACCAGTCTGAGCAGCATTATAGATGAGGTTTTGAAAGTTGAGGAATCCGCGGTTAATTCGTGAAATTATAGAAATAGTTGCCCTGGTCTTGCTTTTCCTTGTTGCTGTTCACTTCACCTTGCAGAGTTATCATGTAAGAGATGCTGGTATGCAGCCAAGCCTTAGCCCTAATTCCTATGTGATGGTGAACAAAGTCGCCTACATTTTCCGCCCGCCGGAGCGTGGGGACGTTATCGTCTTCCATTTCCCTTTCAATACCAATCAGGACTATATTGAGCGTGTTATTGGGCTACCCGGTGACACAGTTCAGATAGACAGCACACGTATCTGGGTCAATGGGGTAGAGCTCAAAGAGCCCTATGTACAAACACCTGTCAATCCTGTGGCCAAGACGTGGAAGATCCCCACCAACAAATATTTAGTGATGAATGATAATCGCCTCTTTGACAACGATTCTCGCTCCTGGGACTATGTGCCTAAAGACTTCATTGTTGGTAAAGCTGTAGTCATTTACTGGCCTTCTACAAGCTGGCAATTTATCAATACTTATACAGCCGCCTACAATAGTATTAAATCCGGGCATTAAGATGACTCCGTTATCCTCCCACCATGCTCCCTCTAACAGAGCACCATATTTAACGATATGGTTATATTTTCCGGAAGTATAGACATAGAAAGCCTCCTATGCTATATATGCATAGAGAGCTTCATTACAAAAGGCAAGCAGCAGGCTTCTAAGCAGTGGAAGAGGTTTATATTAGGGAAACTCTACTAAATAGTAGTGATTTTCTTGATTTTACTACATTATCGGCATACCATTATAAACACATGCTCCGGGGAAAACGCATACCTATCACAGGTACTTATTAGGAAGAGGCAAGCGATGAAAGAGGGTACAACTCAGCAATTACTCAATTCGATGTTTCGGATACAGAAGGAGTGGGAGGAGCATTTCAACGAACTTGTTACGCGTGCTCAGCTTCAAGCCATCACTGAAAGTATGTACAATGAACTTGTACGCGTTGCCCGAGAAAGCATAGAGCTGCTCACTCAGGTGCAGCCCGGAGATACTATCCCAAAGGAATGGGGAACCAAACGTGACGAACTAGTGGCCCGGGCCAAAGAATTCATTATTGATGATTAGATGGAGTACTTGACGCCCAGGTTCCTCTCTGTATTCTCGGCATCAAGCACAATAGTAGTATAGGCAAGGCTAGCCAGGCAAGCGAGTAAAAGTTTCCAGATCAACATTAGCGCCGCATACTACAACGCAAACGTGCTCATCGCTAGCTGGTTTATATCTCCCTGAAATAAGCGCTGCCAGGGCAGCAGCTCCACCAGGTTCTGCGACAATGCGCAGAGCTTCCCATAAGCGGCTCTGTGCCTCCTGAATTGCTTCATCCTCGACAAGTACAACCTTATTTACGGCCTGCCTTGCCACCTCAAAGGCTAACTGTCCCACCTGGCGTGCGCCCAGAGAATCCGCAGCTATGCCACCAACCGTTACATCAACAGGCCTGCCAGCAGCAAGTGCTGCATGTAGCGTAGGGATCTGTTCTGGCTCAACGCCTATCACCCGCGCCTTTTGACTAAACCAGGACGCAATGCCACCAATTAAGCCCCCGCCGCCAACCGCGACGAGGATGGAATCTACATCTGGCACCTGCCTATCGATCTCGCGTCCCAGCGTGCCCTGACCAATGAGCACCTCAGCCTGATCATAGGCATGAACCATTAATGCACCTGTCTCGGTAGCTCGCCTTTCACAGGCCGCATAGGCTTCAGCGTAGAAGGCGCCAACTTGAGTTACCTGTGCACCATAGCTGCGCAAGCGCTGCACCTTCACCACTGGACAAACTTCCGGGACAAAAATCTCTGCATAATAGCCTAGCTGACGGGCAGCATAGGCCACAGCCGCTCCATGATTGCCTCCTGAAGCAGCAATGACACCAGCGACAGGAACCTGACGCGAGAGCAAGCGGTTAAAAGCTCCGCGTACCTTAAAGGAACCAGAATGCTGCAATAGCTCTAACTTAAGGGTCAGCCGACAAGGTAGTCCCCAGCTGCCAGGCTCTAAAGAGATCACTGGCGTTTTGCGAATATAGCCGCCAATTCTTTTAGATGCTGCTTCAATATCCATCCGTGAAATCATAGTTTATCCCTTGCAGAAAAGCATCTTACAGGCAGCTATAGTGCTGATTGACTTTCTCTGCGCTACATCGGCTGCGTATTCGTAGCTTCTCGGAAATATACAGCAAACCTTTTATATAAAGAAGATCGCCGACCATCTCTGGAGCGCAGAAGGCGTGAAAGAGGAAAAGCTTTGCAAAGTTGACAGTCTTGACTATAGATGCCTGACGTATCAATAATGATCCAAAAAGTATCAATACCGATACACTTAGCGTAGCATCTTGCTATCTCTTCTGTCAACAGAGTGCCGAGCATTCATAGGGCTTTCCAGTTCTTTAAAAAAATGGGATTGTGAAGAGGCGTTGCGAGCAAGCGGATTCGCCCCATGCCCCGACAGAGGGCAATTCGCTTGCTCGCAACGTAGGCTGTCCTCTGCTACTGTCCCCCGGACTTCGATAAAAACTAAATATTCCTGTGAGCATTATTTATGAATGCCTACGATTAAATACAACATTGATCCAGATGATTGCTACGCTAAAGGCCACAAATATGGAAACCAGGCCAAAAAAAATACCAAAGGGGAACGAGCTATCAGTTACCCACCAGGGCAAATCATATATCAAGATCATCACAACGGCAAATATAATCAGCAATAACACGAGAGAGACTACAGCTACAGCAAACCGTTGCGTGCGTGTTGGCTCTCCATTGCGTGAGAAATTTTGCATCTGTAAATCAGTAATGTCAGAGAGGGTCGTTTCATCATCAGTGTTAGCTATCGATGGCTTCCTCGGCTCAATCTTCTGAGATTTTGCCTCTTGCTGCGACACGGCTTGTTAGAACCTCCCAAAGCGCTTATCATTTGTTCAATACGAATAGTCTCAATGAAAGTTGTAGAGATAGAACATTCTTACGACAGCGAACCTGTTACCTTCCAGATTATCCCCACGTGTACATTTTAAGAGCTTGCAGGATCTCCTATTAATATAACTCACTGGCTCGCCAGGATGATTACCAGTTCGTAAGATTGTACCATCTGCTTTTCTGGTAACGCGTTAACATTAGCTTTTTTCAGTGCTTTGCTTCTCAATGGAAGCATATCTCAGAAGCAACAGATAAGAATTTGAGAGAAGGCGACAAGTATGCAACAACCAGAATCTACAGGGCCAGATTCACCGCAGGCATCCGAAGAGATCTTTTATTATGAAGTTATCTCTCTTCCCCCCGCCGAAGGACGCGACGACATCGGAGAAGGGCAAGCTGGCACTACCAACATTTTTGGCCTGGAGCCTTATCACTTCGCCGCCCTACCGGCGGAAGGACGTAACGATATCGCCGATGATCTAGAGGATGAGCAACGGAACGCATTTAGCAGGCAGAGACAGCAAAAGAATACGCCACCGGCTTCCTGACGAGGCCACACATAAGCTTTCTGCTCTGTTTGCATTCTCACAGAGGGAAAAGCGGGAATTTCACTATCTATCTTGAACAGACTTTTTGCCTGCATAAATCACCTCTACCTCCCTCTGGCCGGACCCTGAAGTCCTGCTTTCTCCGCAGCAGAGACTTCGGGGTCCTGGTTTTTGCCACTTCCTAAAAGCATCTTGACGAGAAATCTTCATATGTGCCTTTACAGGCGAGCCTGGTTTGTGATATTGTGGACTAGACAGTCCACAATCACCTAAACTGCATGGAGGTAAGTAATATAGGACGACCAAGTAATGCCAAGAAACGCCTTGTCGAAACTGCGCTTACCCTCATCCGTAGCCATAGCTATGGCAGTGTAAGCGTCGACGAGCTATGTAGCGAGGCTGGCGTAACAAAAAGTAGCTTCTATCATTTTTTTGCTTCAAAGCGCGATCTGACGCTTGCAGCCCTTGATTATTTCTGGCAATCCTTCCAGGAAATCTGCCTGCTCCCTGCATTTGCCGCCGAAATCCCGCCCGAGCGGCGTATCCCCCACCACTTTGACCTGATCTTCGAAGCTCAGCATAGAAAGTGGATCGAATGCGGCCATGTGCTGGGATGTTTTGGTGGAAACATGGCTGTCGAAATGAGCACGCAAGATGAAATCATTCGCGCGCGGGTAGCCAGCATCTGCGACAAATGGAGCACTTATTTCGAGCAGGCATTGCGAGAAGCTATTGCGCAAGGGGCGCTTCCAGACACCCTCGACCCAACAGCCACGGCGCAAGCTATTCTTGCCTATATTGAGGGCGTCTTACTGCTGGCCAAGAGCTATAATTCTCCTGAAGTCATTGCTCGGCTGCGGCCAGGAGTGCTTTCTCTCATGCATGTGGAGGAAAACCGCAATTATCATTGATCTTCTTTTTCTTTTGCGTCTGATGAGTCTATAAAGCCCAAAATAGCAATTATACTCTCCAGAATTGTTACTGTAGCCAATTAAAGGAGTACACACCATGAGACGTGTAGTCGTCACAGGAGTAGGCCTTGTCACATCGTTAGGACACGACGTAGAAACATCCTGGTCTGCGCTCTGTCAAGGACATTCAGGCATTAAACCTATTAGCAGTTTTGATGCCAGCGATTATACAGTGCGCTTCGCCGGCGAGGTAGAAAACTTTGACCCTTCGCCATATATGGAGCGCAAAGACATTCGTCGTACCGACGCATATACGCAGCTGGCGGTTGCCGCATCCAAACAGGCACTGAATCAGGCTCGCCTCTCGATCTCAGAGCATTTAGCGCCTGAGGTGGGTGTCTGTATAGGAAGCGGAGTTGGCGGCCTGTGGACACTCCACGATCAGTTCGCAGTGCTCCACCAGAAGGGCCATTCGCGCATCAGTCCTTTCTTTATTACTATGATGATGATCAACGCAGCCCCCGGCGTGGTCTCGATTCAAACCGGAGCTAAAGGGCCCGTCTGGGCCGCTGCCTCCGCCTGCGCTACTAGCGGCAATGCTATCGGAGAATCCTATGAAACTATCCGCCGTGGCGACGCTAAAGTTATGATCGCTGGTGGCTCTGAGAAAGCCATTACGCCGATAGGGATAGCCTCCTTTGCCAATATGCACGCCCTCTCCCGCCGTAACGATGATCCCCAGGGAGCCAGCCGCCCCTTCGACGCCACGCGCGATGGCTTTGTGATGGGCGAAGGATCGGGCATGCTCATTCTAGAGGATCTGGAGTTTGCCCTGGAGCGCGGAGCTCCTATCCTGGCTGAAATGGCTGGCTACGGTTCGGCCGCCGACGCACATCATATCACCGACATCGAGCCAGGCGGCGACGGCCTGATCAGAGCTATGCAGCGCGCCTTGCAGAAAGCTGGTTTGCGCCCGGATCAGGTAGACTATATCAATGCTCACGGCACCTCTACACGGCTCAACGATGCGGCAGAAACCCAGGCTATTAAAACATGCTTTGGCGAATACGCCTCGCGCGTAGCCATTAGCTCCACAAAATCGATGATCGGCCATACCTTTGGCGCTGCAGGCGCAATCGAAGCTATCATAGCTCTGCTCAGCATTGTCCATGGCGTTATCCCACCAACCATCAATCTACACCATCCCGACCCCGAGTGTGATCTCGATTATGTGCCAAATGAGGCACGCCGCACACCAGTTCATGTGGCTATGTCAAACTCTATGGGCTTTGGAGGACATAATGCTTGTCTCCTGCTCAGGCGCTATGAGGCATAACCACTGCGTATGATACGGCCCGGGTAGAGCCTAAAAGGCTCTACTCAGGTGAGATTTGTTGCTTACACTATCATCAGACCCGCTTGTCAGCCAGGCGGGTTCCATTAATTATATGAGTATCAACAGTTTGCGCCCGCATCGTCTATCTCCTTGTATATCGATAGCCGCAGCCCTCTTTGCGTATCTCCAAATCTTTCTTTAAAATATTCAGTGTTTACTGACATACGAAAACAACATTTTTAATCATTACCATAAAATTTTAACTAACAATATATATAAAAAACTGCCTTTCTGTCTCTCTGCACCGGCTCCATTCCTCGTTTTGTATAGCCAAATCAAGCACTCTCTCCCTAGAACACCTGATTTGAGTGGCACCTATAGGTTCACTAGCTTTTTAATGTAAGGGTAGTAAACCAATTGTTGTTAACTCTCTCAACCTGCTACACTTTTGTTCGACTGAACATTTAAGGCTGGTTATGATACGTTTACGTGTGAAAGAGATCGCAGAAGAAAAGAAGATCAGCATGACACGTTTAGCAAGGATCGCAGACGTAGATTATAAAACGGTCAGGAAGATTTTTCGCAACCCGAATGCAGAGATTGGCTTGATTACACTTGATAAATTAGCCTGGGCCTTGCAGGTAGAGCCAGCTGATTTGATCGAGTACAAGCGCACCCCTCCCGCATACTGGCAAGAACTCCAGGGTGCAGACGAAGATCCCTGATCTCCACTATATATTATACGCAGGCCTGAAAGCGCGGCTTAGCTTCCCTGTTACGTTATTTGTTGATAGCCCCATCCAGTTTCTCTTAATTCTGGCAGGGCAAAGGAGTAATACCGTATGGATACGCAATTACAGCTCAACACTTCTTCACCTATCGTACAGAGAGTTCTGCGTTTGAGAGAGCGCATGACCCAGGCAGATGCCGTCAGCGTAGACGCAAAAAATACGCATGCAGCCGCTGCCAACTCGCGCGACATTTCACGCTGGCAAAAGTGGCAGAAATCAGATCCTCGGCCAGGTAGAGAGCATCATTGCGGCGCTTAAAGCGACCAGGTAGATTTTAACATACAATTTCACCTGCTTCATATGAAGCCTTCTATACATCTGGGGCTCATATATGTATCAGCCTGAGCGCAGTCAGCAGATAACCCGCGTGGTTGTTTTGCAACCAACGCCTTTCTGTAACATCAATTGTCGCTATTGCTATTTACCGCAGCGCGCTTTAGCACGGACGATGACGTCAGCAGTCCTTGTCCGTATCCTGGACTCGCTTTTCACATCTTCACTGCTTGCCGAGAGCATAACTTTGCTCTGGCACGCTGGTGAACCTCTTGTAGCGCCTCTCAGTTTCTATCAAGAGGCCTTTCGGCATATCGAGCGCCTCAACACAAAGAAGATCAGAATTATCTCTCTTCTTCAGACTAACGGAACCCTTATTACGCAGCAATGGTGCGATTTCATCAAGCTGCAAGGCATTCGTGTAAGTGTGAGCCTGGATGGGCCACAGCATATACACGATCGATATCGCGTGGACAGAGCCGGCAAGGGCTCCTTTGCACGTGCGATGCGTGGCGTTCAGCTTCTGCAACAGAACGGAATTGAGCCCTTTATCATTATGGTCCTGACTCGCTATGCTCTCGATTATCCCGATGAGATCTGGCAATTTTTTTGTGAGCATGGCTTGAATCAATTGGCATTTAATATCGAGGAGGTAAATGGCATACATACACATTCTTCGCTTGAGAGCGAGGAGAATGTGCTCAGGTACAAACATTTCTTGCAGCGCATTTGTGAGCTCAGGGCACAGAGCGAGAGGCCGCCCTATATTCGTGAGATTAATACTTTTCTTGAGCGCATCCAGTTGCTCAGCGAGCCAACTCTTTCCGAAGAGAATATAGCAGGGGTTATGCTTAATTTTGACTATGCTGGCAACGTTTCAACCTTTGCTTCCGATCTGCTAACTATGCAGCATCCACGCTTCGGCGATTTCAAGCTAGGTAATGTCTTTACAGAGCGCCTTGAAGATATGCTAAACAGTCCCAAATTGCACGCACTCAATGCCGAAGTACAGCGGGGAGTAGCCAATTGTCAACAAAGCTGCCAGTACTTCGACTTTTGCGGAGGCGGCTCGCCGGTCAATAAGCTAAGCGAGCATGGCCAGCTCGACGCGACAGAGACCATGCATTGCCGTTTAAACATTCAGACCGCAATGGATGTTGCATTGCAGCATCTAGAGTTACGCCATAATAGAGCTAGAGATAATAATCAGTAGCCAGAATATGGCCACGGGAAGCATATATTATCTCTAGCACTCTTCGACTTCGGGCGATGCATCCTGTGCTTGAATAAAGGTTTCGAGCTCATCTTGTCTACCCTGTTTACGCAAGAGCTGGCTATAGCTTGCTAGCAGTTCCACAACGTCGGGATGTGTGAGACCCAAAGGAGTAACTATTATCTGCAAGGCTTGCCAATAGAATTGCTCCGCCTGCTCCTCCTCACCCTGGGCGGAAGCGAGATCCCCTAGATTTTTCAGACTCATGGCCGTCTCTGGCTGTACAAGGCCCAGCTTTTTCTGCCGAATAGCCAGCGCCTCACTTAACCATTGCTGAGCAATAGCATAGCTAGCCTGCCGCAGATATACCTGTCCCAGCAAACTAAGAGCGAGCGCTGTATCCGGGAGGCTAGGATCTTCTCTCTTCTTAAAGCTGGTAATTGCTTCGCTCAAGATTGCTTCGGCGCGCGCATAGTCGCCCTGGGCAAGATAGAGCCCTCCAAGGTTGCTCAGCACAAGCGCCGTGTAAGCATGCTCGCGGCCATATACCCGCTCGTAGACAGCTAGAGCACGCTCATAGAGCTCTCTGGCCTGCTCATAACGTCCCTGCTTGCTGGCGAGACGGGCCAGCTGATGCCAACTACCGGCGACACTTACATGCCGCTCGCCCCACAATTGCAACCTTACCTGCAGCGCTTGCTGTAACAACTGCTCGGCTTGCTCATATCTCGCCAGGTCAACGCAGAAAGCGCCATAATTATGCTGGCAGGTGGCCACCGTGGGATGCTCGTCCCCAAACAAGTGCTGATAGGCCGCTATGGCGCGTTCATAGAGCGGCTGGGCCTCGTTGTACAGACCAATTGCCCGATAAAAGCGCGCCACATTGCTCAGGCTCTCGGCCAGTTCAGGATGCCACGCCTCAAGCAATCCTTCACGTAGCTCCAGGGACTTCTCATAGAGCTCTCTGGCCTTCGCATAATCGCCAAGTTCTTCGCGGATACCGGCAAGATTATTCAGGCTCGCCGCAGTTTCGGGATGCATTGTTCCATATAACTGCTCCCGAATAGCCAAGGAACGCTGGTAATAACGTTCGGCCTCCAGAAACTGTCCTTGATCGTGAAAGAGCTCGCCCAGATGATGGTACATACGAGCTATCTCGCGATGTGGCACGCTCCAGATACGCTCTCCCATTTCCAGGGCACGCTCATAACATTGTTGAGCACGCGGAAAATCTTCCTGGCTTGCATAGATCCGTCCCAGGCTATACAAAATTCCAGCAGTCTCAGCCTGCGCATCAGCCCTTTGCTCAGCAATACTTAAGGCGAGCTCACATAGCTTTTGCGCGTCAAGATAGTGCGCACGCTCGTAGAGATATTTGCCAGCATGCCATAACAATTGCCCCGCTTCGCGAAAAGTAAAGTGCCATTGCTCGACCCAGGTAAAGGCTTGCAGCACGTGGGGAAGATATTGCTCACATCGTAACCAGCTCGGGTAGTCAGGGAGAGGAAAAGCTCGATTAAGAGCCCTGAGTGCACGTTCCGCCCATATGCGCTGCGTACTCTCATCCATCTCATTTCTGATCACTACCTGAACAAGACGATGAATGCTAATGCTCGCCTCGTCGCTATTACGCTGTATCAGGGAGAGTCCCAGAAGAGAAGCAAGGGCTGCATTAAGTTTCAGCTTATTGGAAACAACTTGTTGAAGCTGAGTCTCAAAATCGGGCGCACCACATCTAAATAGCTCCAATGGAATAGCATCTGGCTGCAAGAATGCACAAAGCTGCAACAGCTCCCAGGCAGCACGGTCACGCCGCCTCACGCTATCCATACAGAGGGCAAATGTAGTTGCCACTGACCAGGGATAATCAGTAGCTGTTTTTTCATGCTGCTTAAGCAGGTCTACTTCATAATCCCGATAGAGCTGCACAAAATCCGCTATGCTCTCTTGCGTTTTCGCTATATAAGCTCCAGCTTGCTCCAGCGCCAGAGGCAGCCCATCCATCAGCATACACAGTTCACGGGCTTTTTCCCAGATGGCTGGGGAAATAGTATCTGCTCTTCTATCTTTCTTTATTTTTCCCGAGCGACGAAGCAGAAAAAGTGCCCCTTCATCCGGTGCCATCTTCTCGACAAGTTTCACCTCGGCGACCATGGCAGCCGCTGACTTAGCGCGGGTCGTGAGTAAAATATCGCCTTGACCCTCTGATGGAACAACTTCATCAAGGAACTCGAAACTTTCAAGGTTATCGATGATAAGTAACCATCCTGCAGATCTTTGCAAGTATCGCTTAACGGCCGCAGCGATAATACCTTGCTCCGCCTCTTTCTTCTCAGGCAGATTAAACACGTGAGCCAGCCTGGCAAAGTCGGCAGTAAGATTCTCTAGCGAATCGCCCCGCAGCCAGCAAACGGCTTTATAGTCAGTCTTATGCCTATATCCATATTCGAGAGCAAGCTGCGTTTTACCAATGCCGGCCAGTCCACTGATAGCCAGCATAAATGGCGTTTCTCCACGATTCGCTATGAACGTTTCAGATATTGTATTCAATAACTCATCGCGAGCCGTAAAAAATGGATTGGAACGATAAGGAATATTCCAGATATGGTCCTGTTTGTCCTGAAGGGAACCTGTGCGCTGCGAAGATGACCCAGCAGAATCTTCAATCGCCTTTACGATCCCCTCTACGATCTCCACATAGGCTCGATCTTGATCTTCCCACTCACTCACAGCTTTACCTATCTCCCGCTCATCGCGCGGCAAGCCTTGAAGTTTGGTAAAAGGTAGACCTTTTCTATAGGTTGGACGAAAGAGGATCGGAATCACACGAGCTTCACCGGTTTCATGCCTCTCAAGAGCTCGTTCCATTTCAACGCAATAACAAAAGTTTGAGGAAACAAAATCTGGTGTAATGAGAAGCAATATAATATCTGCCTGGCTGAGTCGTTCATCAACAACCTCTTGCCAATCGCTCCCGGGCAGGATCTCATGCTCATGCCAATCGCCAATTACGTCAGTCCGCTTGAGGCTGCTTAAATGTACGTTCAAAGCATCACGAAAGGCCCGATCTTTATAAGCATAGGACATAAAAATACATCTGGGCCTACGCCTCCTTGCTCTGGTTGCCATAACCCCTTGCCCCTTTATGAGCTTTTTAGCATCACGCTTTGTTCTTATATACGTATCTAGTACTAAGTATATTGGAAATTTTTCTGCTCCTCAAACAGTTTGTCTCCAATAATACTTTTGTCATCACCACCTTTCTAGAGAAGCACGTCGCAAATTTCAGGGACGAGGATTAGTCTCACCTTGCAAATGAATCGCCCAGATCAATAGCCTCCTCTGGCACTGCCTATCTCTACTTGTTACTGCTCGCTACAGCACAATTGTAGAGCAATTGCGCCCTCTATCTGATGGTAGCGGCAACAGTGGAAGAGCGATTGAGCAATGTGATAATATACATGCCCAGTACAACCAGCAGCGAGAGCTCAGAAATAGTCCTCCCCGCCGGGGCTATCGTGACCTGGATCTGGCGCGAGAAACTCACCGACTCAAAATAGACGAATGGTACATCCGATATATCTGCCCAGGCCTTTTTCGTGCCCCAACCACTGCCATTTATCCAGTTAAGCATGCGGCCATCGGCAAATTGCACTATTCCTTTGCTCATTTTTTGTGAGAATGCAGCAATTTTGTCTCCAGTATCATCAAACACGACGATATCTTGCTTAAAGATTCCTTGAGTGCTAAGTTGTAATCTTCCTTCAGCGGTCTCGGCCGTCGCAGCATTCGTCCAGGAACGCATGCTTAACCTGCCTAGAAGTGCATCCTGATAGACCAATACATACCGCGAGGAAAAAACACTCTCAGGTTTCCAGATCAGTGATTGACCGGCCACCGCGCTCATTGGCACCATAGCAAACACCTACTTTCGTATTTACGCTAGCAAGATTTTTGTGGAACCCGTATAGTCACTTTTGCTCATAATACACATTATAGCATTTTTCTGTTTGTAGGAGGTAAAAAGCAGCTCAAATTGGTTGATAGCCAGGCTGCATAGCAGAACCACCCTACATGAAGATAATTGCGCATTGAGTGGAGATTACAGACACATAGTACTTGCACTAGTATAGTGTAAATAAAGGCTGGTGGGAAGTATTTCAGTTCTCGGCTATGTACATAACACAGGCTACGGCTCGTTTTTCTGCAGCCGGAAAGCTCTTTTATGCCGAGAGCCTTCGCATCAGTCAGGTGCTACGAACGATCGGCCTCAATCGCTGTTGAAGAATAAGGAGGATGAAGTGTTGTTTGCGATTGATATAGATGGAACAATAGCCCGAGGGAATAGACAACAGCTCAAGCGCATCTGCAATGAGAGATTCCAGCTCGGTATCGACCTGGCCCTCCTGGACCAGATGAGCTATCGCGAGTTCTTTCACTCACCACAGATGCAAGACTATAAGAAAATTGTAGGTAAGGAATATTTGCGCTTAAGCGTGGCCTGGCTGATGTTTGAGCCGGAGATGCTGCTTGCCGCACGCCCTTTTCCTGGCGCAGTAGAAGGGATCAAACGCCTGGCCGAACTTGGCGAGGTAACTTATTATACCGCCCGGTATAGCTTAAGCGCACCAGAAAAAAACGCAGGCATGAGGGAATCAACCTTGCAGTGGCTACACGAGCAGAACTTTCCCCAGGCTGAACGCGCCGTCTTTTGCGATGGAGTCGCGGATAAAGCTGAGCAGATGTATAAGCTCAGCGAGAAACAAGCTGAGCCGATCTTCTTGATCGATGATCTCTATGAACAGTTACTCTCTGCCCTTGAAGGCTATGGCGATACCTTCAAGGCTCGCTTTACTCTTGTCGCATTTCGAGCACACACGGCTCCCGAGCAATGCCTGGGCATCCAGGTCATACCCTTACCCTCCTGGGAACAAATCGACGAGCTAGTTGCACTCATTACGCCCCCTGACAATTCCGTCAGTTCAATAGCTGACCTGGCTAACCAGCATTCACCAGACCAATTATCATTTACATAGCTTCTTTTCGAGCAACAATCTCAAGGCCAGGTTGTAGGAGATGGACAAAAGATAGAAACTAGCCGATGGATGATAGATAATCCATCGGGCTCTTTCGCCTATCAGCTCTTCTAAAAAGCTTGTTCAGCAAGCAAGCCAGCTTGTAGCTTAGAGCGGCCTGTAGAGCTTGCTAAAGTCGGCATCGACGCTCTATACTCTAAACCGAGACACGCCTACTTGAGAGAGTAGATTTCCTATCCATCTCAACAACTGGGTTATTGAGATAATTGAACACCCTGAACTTGTGGCAGCCAGAAGCTGCAGGAAGGAGAGAGGCTGACAAGCTGATGACCTTATGACTTTACGAGAAATCGAAAGTTCTTCTATGGTAGTCAGGTGGATTAGCAACATCGATCTTCTGGCTTCAGTCCTGCTCATTCACCTTGTAGACATTTTCAAACAGGGAGAAGAAGGGAGCACACGTATGAAAATTGTTGTTGACTTGAATCGCTGTCAGAGCTATGGCCAGTGTGTTTTTGCAGCCCCAAATGTTTTCAGATTCCATGGGGAGGAATCGCTTGAATTTGACTATGCTCCAGACGATCAGCAACGTATACAGGTTGAAAGGGCGGCGGCCGCCTGCCCGGTGCAGGCTATCAGCATAGGCCGTACACCTGAAGCGAAAGAGCCGACAGATCATTCAGCAGCGTCGGGAGGTGGAGCATGCTAAGGGGACATGAGGCGCCAGCGAGTTTGTCAGCTGATAGCCGCGTAGTCATTGTTGGTGCATCTCTTACCGGTTTGCGCGCCGCTGAGACGCTACGCGAAGAGGGCTTTAACGGTCATCTGACCCTGATTGGAGACGAGCCATACGCGCCATATGATCGTCCACCGCTCTCCAAGACCGCGCTATCAGGCTGGCTGCCAATAGAAAATACAACTCTTCCCCAGCTTCATGATATCAATGCACAATGGCTGCTTGGAGTGCCTGCCAGCAAGCTAGACATCCCAAATCGCCAGGTGTATCTTGCCGATGGGCGCAAGGTTGAGTTTGACCGCCTGCTCATTGCCACAGGTACACGTGCGCGCCCCTGGCCTGATCCACAAGAGGCAGCTCTTGACGGGGTATTTACCATACGAACGCGCGATGACACAGCCAATCTGCGCAAGCGCCTGCAGGCCGGACCAAAGCGCGTACTGATCATTGGCGCTGGCTTTATCGGTTCCGAAGTTGCCTCCGTTTGTCGCGATCTTGGCCTGGCTGTGACAGTTGTTGAACGCGGCCCCACGCCACTTTCCGGCGCGCTGGGTCAGGCGGCCGGCTCAGTTGCAGCTCGCTTGCAGCGCCATTATGGCGTTGATCTGCGCTGTAATGTTACAGCCATGACCCTGGAAGGAGATGACAATGGCCGCTTGCGCCGCGTCCAACTCTCAGATGGCGACATACTCGACATCGATATAGCCGTAGTTGCGCTGGGATCGATTCGTAATACCGAGTGGCTTGAAGGTGCGGGATTAGCCGCAGACAGGCGCGGTGTCGTCTGCGATGCTGCTTGCCGCGCTTTTACTGCAGATGGCATGGTTACCGATGATATATTTGTAGCGGGAGATGTAGCGCGCTGGCCGCATCCCCTTTATGATGGCGACCTTATCGCCGTTGAGCACTGGGGCAACGCGGTTGACCAGGCTCGTGCGGCAGCGCATAATATGGTCTGTGCCCCATCCGCGCGCCGCGCCCACAATCATCTGCCTTCGTTCTGGTCCAATCAGTTTGGCGTCAACATCAAGCTCATTGGCCTGCCCACTATCGCCGATGAAATTGCGGTAACCCAGGGTCTCGTCCCAGAGCTCCATTTTGTGGCCGTCTATGGTCGAAAAGGGCGAATAGTTGCCGCCATCGCCGTAAACTCTCCGCGCTGGCTTCCTGCCTACCAGCGTATGATAGAGGCGAGGGCTGATTTCCCACCAAAGCTCCACGCCTCAGATGGGCCCGTTGAGATTCGCCCGGTCCCGGCCGGGGTCCCGCTAGAGAACCTGCCTACGCATAGCCCCGAAGCTGCCGTAACAGGCTCCTGGCTGGGTAAAATAGGGGCTGGTGCTAATGGTAAAGTGACTAGCTTGATGGACCCTCGCGTTCCTCCCGGAACACCTCTGCTATAGAGAGATCCGCCCACGTATAGCAGAGATGAGCGCTGAAAGTGAAAGGAGAACCAGAATGACCCAGACAGCTACCGAGCAGGGCAAGGTTTTTGCGCGCATCCTTGATCCAGCCAGCCGCGCAAATCCCTATCCACTCTATGCACGGCTGCGCGAGACGCCAATCTCGCGTCAGGATGATGGCACCTATGTGGTCAGCACCTATCAGGAGATTGCTGCCTTGCTACACGATCCGCGTATCAGTTCGGACGAGCGTAAGAGCAGCAAGGAAGCTGGCGCGCTGGCAGCTTCGGGCAAGCTCACCCCAGCGGGACAACCAAGCAATCCCCCCTTCATTTTCCTTGACCCTCCTGAGCATGATCGTTTACGCCGTCTGGTAATCCAACAATTTACGCCAGAACGGGTTGAGGGCATGCGCGAACATGTTGTCGAACTAGTGAATCACCTGCTTGATGCTAAAAAGAATAGCCAGCAGATCGATATTGTGGATGACCTGGCTTATCCACTCCCTGTAACTGTAATCTGTGATATGCTCGGCGTGCCGCGCGAGGACGAGCCTCGTTTCCATAAATGGGCCACGTTACTTGCTCGCAGTCTCGATCCCGCCCAGGGCATAAGCGAGGCAGAGCTAAAGCAGACCATACAAGCGGCCACAGAGATTGGCGAGTATATGAATGGCCTGATTGAAGCGCGACAGAAAGAGCCACGCGACGATATGTTATCAGGCCTATTGGCAAGCTATCGCCAGGCGGGACGGGGAGAGCGGGACCTGCTCGTCACGATGACACTCTTGCTGGTCGCCGGCCACGAGACAACTGTAAACCTGATTACAAATGGCACACTTACGCTCCTACGCCATCCCGAGGTGCTTGAGCAGTTGCGCCGGGAGCCGGATCTTGTCATTCGGGTAGTTGAAGAATTGTTACGCTTCGATCCGCCGGTACAGTTTCGCACCCGGACGACGCTTACCGATATACCTATCGCCGGAGTAACGATTCCAAAGGGAGCTGCGGTTGCCCTTCTCCTTGCCTCGGGGAGCCGCGATCCCCGGCGTTTTACTGATCCTGAGCGCTTCGACCCCAGACGCAGCGATAACGAGCATCTCGGCTTCGGCGGGGCCATCCATTACTGTGTTGGTGCGCCTCTGGCCCGGGTTGAGACCCAAGTTGCCTTGAGCATACTAGCGCAACGGCTGCTCAATCCGCGCATGGAAGTTGATCCGCCACCGTATCGCGAGAACGCTTCTCTACGCGGTCCAGAGCATCTTCTCATCAGGATTGATGGCATACGCGACATCTAAAATGATGGGCAATTACGCCATCTGTAACTTTAAAGCTAGTGACTGATAGGCGGCCAGAACCGTTTTAAACTGGCAGAAAAGCCTCCAAATGAAGTGGAGGCTTTTCCTGGGCGTGCTACCTCTGTTTAACGCACTACAGGGTAGCTACTTCCAATCAAAGGTCAACTGTTTGCACTCAGTTGACGATGGTTTCCTACACTCCGAACGTTTCCCTGAAGAGGGTGTGTGCGGGACTTTAGCCACGTCCCACAGCCATTTGCGGAAGCGCTGAGGGCTGATACACACCTTATCAGGGATACAGTAAGAACTTCCTCCAATAAACGCATGTGGAACAGGTCTACTCCCTGCACATTCATGACCACTTTCAGGGAAAATTCGAATCTCCCCGCCCAGCTTCTTTAGCTCTTCCTCGGCCACATTAAACAATTGATCTTCTAAAGACATCCGACTTACGTGCACCTCTTTACCAAAAACGCTATACAGAACAGAGGTAGCACTATCTAAGTCATACCATAACTTTTCGTAATGCACAAGATGGTAAAAGTGTTCTACAAATAATTAGCACATAAAAGTAAATATCTTGCGCCTTAATTTCGCTGGACATTTAAAACAACTTTCTTCAAGAAGGCTGCCATAGATGATTACTTCTAATTAATGACGATTACTATCTGATTCGGCTAATGTATTAAAATTTTTGCATAAACTGATTAATATCAGTAAAAATGGGAGGCATGTATTGACACGCTTCTCCAATATACATATATTTAGGTGCATAACAAATTTATTGAATGCGAAAGGCGCTAATTATTCACCACGCAAATTATTGCTGATTATGTGCGAAGAATAAAAAGAATGAGTAACCGACAGATGGTTCTGGGCTCATATTCACGACAGAGCTAGAGATAAAAGAGTGCCGCAAGGAGAGAACACATGATTCGCCACGAACAAAAAAGCAAGCTGGTAGCAAAAGATCGGCCTCTACCTTCAGAAGCATATAGCGCGAAAGCGCTACCTCATGTGCTGGGAACATTTGATATGACAGCCATGTATCTGGCGGTTATTTTTTTTATCGGCAATACACCTTCAATTGCAAGTGGAGGAGTGGTTGCCCTCACCTATCTCCTGCTTGGTGGACTTACATTCTTCTTACCTTGTGTGGTTGCCACCGCCCAGCTAGGGGTGCTCTTTCCTCATGACGGATCGCTCTATAATTGGACGCACAAAGCGCTGGGTCCCTATTGGGGATTTTTCGCCGGGGTAGGCTTCTGGCTTCCCAATGTGCTCGCTATGGTGGGCGCCGCTGATGGTTTCGTAACCTTCCTGCAAGGTGTAAATAATTCCTGGCTAACTGAGCCCTGGCAGCAAGGTGCGGTAATCCTCGCTGTCATTGCTTTCACTGTACTATTAAGTATCCAGCGCCTGCGCACGGCACAAAATGTCGTCAACGTTATTATTGTTTTGACCCTTGGCGTTGTCGCACTCGTCGCGCTGGCTGGCCTATTTTCGCTGCTTCACAATGGCTCAAGGACTCCTCTGGATCATCTTAGCGCCTGGCAAATCAACCCACAGAATTTTTCTCTGTTCGGCTTGATTGCTTTTCTCTATCTGGGAACTGCAGTGCCCATGAATATGGCAGGAGAACTAAGAAAGCGCTCCTCTATTACCCGGCATCTCCTTTGGGGCAGTATCCTGATTCTTCTCAGCTATTTTATCTCTACCTTTGCACTCCTCATCACCCGTGGATCAGACCTGACAAGAGCAACAGTGCTACCTTATGAAGTAGCAACACTGATTACCTCGGTATTTGGAAAAGTCATAGGCAATATCTCAGCAGTCTGCATACTCAGCTTTTATCTCACCGCAGCTCTTGTCTTTAATTATGCAACGGCGCGCCTACTCTTCACGGCGAGCATCGATCAACGTCTCCCGCTCTTTTTAGGACGTTTGAATAAGCATCGTGCGCCCCAACATGCAATCATCTTCCAATCTCTGATTGCCTGCATCCTGGTCATTATCATCTTTTTTGTAGCGCCCTACATCTCATTACTTGATAAATCACCGAACCTAGCGATTGAAGCATATAATGCATTACTTGCGGCTATGACTGTAATATGGGGGCTCGCCAATTTGTTCTTTTTTCTTGACCTCCTTGCCATTTATCTACATAATAGGCAGCGCTTCCATGAGAAGCGCATCTTCCCCATGTGGATTTTATGGATATGTATCCTTATTGGGCCCGCAACCTGCCTTGTCGTCGCAGTCGATACCCTCTTGAATTCATGGACGCCTTTGATCCCCACCACCTCCTGGTGGTATATCGTTGGGGCATGAGCATTGTCTCTATTATTTTAGCCACTATCGGAAGCATGCTTGCGACTTCGCAAGCTGCCTGGGAAAACTTTGAGCAACCTCCTGAATGAACGCTATATCCATTGGGGGAGAGAACGGAGGCAGCAAGAAGATCAATCTAGCGGAAATTGTAAGAGCAGCTTATAAATCTTTCACGCCAGTAGCGGAGAGAGCATAGGTTTTTGGGAAGACAGACATTCGGTTTTTAGGGACAGACCATCTGTCATTCATAAAAAAGGAGAAATTTGAAATGAAGTCAATCGCCCGAGATGGCTTGAGAAGCCAAAAAGAAAAAAGGCGCGCCCGGAGGGATTCGAACCCCCGACACTCGATTCCGAAGACCGATGCTCTATCCACTGAGCTACGGGCGCCTATGACTGAACTTTTGACAGAGCTAGTATACCTAAATTCGGAATAAATTGCAATAAGCTACAATATTTCTCAGGGCTTTTGCCTTGCCGTGTCTGACAAGGCTCGACGCTACCCAGCACGCCTTCAGTCCTAACCAACTTCCTGATAGCTCGCCTGAAGGATGGTAGACATTATATATACCCATCATTTCCTTGGCTATCAGCGCAGTAAAAGCGCTGAGAAGCAGCCTTTTCCTTATACCACGAGCCAGAACCATATCCGTACCAGCAATCCTCCCTGTAAGCTTCTCAGCGCCCCCAATCCTTATGGCAGCAAAGGTAAGGTAAACCAGAACGTAGAGCCCTGGCCAAGAACGCTCTCGACCCCAAAGCCGCCGTGATGTTCCTCAATGATCGTCTTGCAGATATATAAGCCCAATCCCAGACCACTATCTGTTCCGTATTGGCCTGCCATTTCCCCTAACCGATGAAAGCGCTCCCAGATGCACTCACGCTGCTCATCCGCAAGGCCCGGCCCTTGATCGTACACAGCCACATAGGCATTCAAGCCCTCAGCTCTCACACATACCTCTACCAGCTTTCTGCCGCCAGAGTACTTAATTGCATTGCACACATAATTCGTCACAACCTGCCCAATACGGTCAGCATCGGCCAGAACCATCATGGGGCCATCAACCATGATACGCAAGATGAGTAAGTGGGCCGGAACCGTAATGCGCTGATCCTCTATCGCCTCGCTCACCACAGAGACAAGATCACATGGCTGCAAATTCATCGCCATTTTGCCCATTCGAATACGCGAAACATCAAGCAAGCCCGAGACCAGACGGCTGAGACGATTTATCTGTCTATCGGCCAGTTGTAATACCTCAAGCTCTTTGCTAGACGAGGCCCCCCGCAAACGGCGCATGGCTAATTGCACATTTCCCTTTATCGCAGATAGCGGACTTTTTAACTCGTGGCAAGCCAATGCCAGAAACTCATCTATTCTTCGCCGAGCCTCTCGCTCACCAACTAAAAATCGAGCCTGCTCCTCTTCCGTCCGCTTATATTCGCTGATATCCTCGAAATAGATCACAAAACACTTGACCATACCTACTGGCTCAGAAATCAGCGAGGCCATCAGACGCAACCAGGTAAGAGAACCATCTTTCCGCATATAACGCAGCTCGGTGACCCCCGACTGCAACTCAGCACAAAGCAGATCGCGAAAAAACCTTTGAGCATCAGCATAATCTTCACAGCAAGTAATAGAGAGTATTGCGCTGCCTAAGAGCTCCTCTTTTGTGTAGCCTACCATCTCGCAAAGACGCTTGTTCACATAGACTAACTGTCCATCCAGCGTCACTCGCGCCAACCCCAACACCGAATGTTCTCTAGTAGCCATAAGCAGCCAGCGCCACTCCAGCCCATCATCGGTAGCCTCTACAGTATTTATATGCTCAGAAGTTATACCAGCTGCATTTTCACTCCCATTATCCGGCATAGTACACTCATAACTTTCTTTGTAAGGGCCAGTCCAGGAGAGATCCCTTTCACCATATAAACCTTCTCTGCCTCAAGCAGTTTTTCTCCTTCGGTTCTCGCAGCAGATCTTATTAGACGGTCAGCCCTGCAACCTACTATTTTTCCCCAGTTCTCGTAACAAACCATTTGAGGATCGCGGAGGAAATAGATACACAATTGCAAGCATCAATATGCAAGAATATTAGTGCTTGCTTGCATTTTTGGATACAACAGTTAACAGCACTGCATATATCCTGTATAGTCTATTGTATATAACTGTAGAGGTTCACGTCAAGTCAGGCAAAGATAACACCAATGTTACAGATCTACCGAACCCGTATTTAGCACAATTCGCTTATTACGGGATATGGGGTTTTCTAGCTCTACCGTCGCTAGTAAGCAACGGGAGCGCCGATACACGCTGGCTTTCAGCCGCTTGAGGGCTAGCGGGAGGGAACAAGAACTCGCCCTGCGGATCGTGGGCTGCGTAACGTTGTAAAGCCACTTCTCGCTTCTGTACGGCATAGCAATACACGCAGCCATGCGGGCAGGTATCGTATGCTCCGATATCTTTAGAAGCGAAACAGCCACATTCTTTACGCCCACCTTTTTGGCGCAGCTTCTCAGCCAGTGGCTTGCCGGCTATGCGCTCCAAACGTTCAGCATCGATACAACGCGCCTCTGCGCTCACGCCAGGCAGCACAAAGGTAGGCTGCGCGCAAACCATGAGGCTCATGCCATGCCCTGCCGCAATCTGAGACAATTCGGCCACAAGTTCCCTTCCCTGCTGAAGAAAGAGCTCATCATTTGGTCTATGCTCATCCCAGTTAAACCCGGCTTCCTGCGCAGCAAGATCCATATTGCGCCTTGTCTTGCGATATATCTGCGCAAAAGAGATTACCACCTCATCGGTTGTTCCCTCTAAGGCGGCGGCAAGATAGGCAAAATTTTCTCTATGCCACGCTAAAGGGGTAAGCGAGGTGATGATGATTGGATCATAGCGCCAGACCAGGCGTTCCGGACCGTACTCAGCCGCCAGGCGTTTCATATGTTCCACGGTAGAGCTTGCTCTGATAACCCGCGACTCCAGCTCAACTGGATAACCATTAATTGTATGCTGCACCATAAAGGGATAGCGCCGTCTCTCCACTTCGGGCAAATATTTGAGAAAGGGTCCGATATTCTTTGTCCAGAAGACAAAGCCTTCAACCTGCTCAGGCGTAAGATCAATTGTATAGACCTGCCCTCCGTAGGGATTTACCATCTTACAAAAGCCAGCGCGCAGACGATTCATAAACCATTTTCCATAGAAGGCTGGTATATCAGTTTTATAACTGGCAGAAATTAGCATATAGTGCCTTTCAGCTTGTTCTATCCTTTATCCTGATCTCGAAATTTTGTTCACATTCCTACCAGAACATGATACACTATAGCCGTTTCTTACACCAGCCTGCATAAGGCGGAAGCGGGCCAGAAACACTTCAGAAGCCACAGATACATTGAATTCTTTGAACCTGAAGCAGAAAGTTAGCTGGGAAACGGCCAGGGCCGCAACTCATCGCTATCGCCATTTTGAGGAAAGAAAACAGTATGGATAGTACATCTTATGAACAGGACTTGAAGCTGATTATTTACGCTAATAGCTGGTTTATGCAGATCTTAGAAGCTGCTCGCGACTGCAACCCGCCGGGCTGGCTGGTTGGCGCCGGCGTCATTCGCAATATTGTCTGGGACCATCTGCACAACTATCAGAAACCAACCCCGCTAAGCGATGTAGACCTTATCTTCTTTGATCCACATGACCTTACACCTGAGCGTGACCAGGCAGTACAAAACCAGCTCCTAAGACGCCTGCCCGCCATCAAGTGGGAAGCCACCAATCAGGCTGCCGTCCATCTCTGGTACAAAGAGAGCTTTGGCCTCGCCGTGCCCCCACTTTCATCAAGCGAAGAAGCGGTAGCGACATGGCCGGAAACGGCCACCTGTATTGCCTTGCGCCTTCTCAGCAACAACGAACTGCAGCTGGTGGCTCCGTGCGGCCTGGCAGATCTATTTGAAATGGTCTTGCGGCGCAATTCGCGCCGCGTGAGCAAAGAGATCTTCCAGCGGCGACTACGGGAAAAGCGCATCAGCAGCAAATGGCCGCGCGTAAAGATTATCGACGACTGAACTGGCACTCTGAGCTTCCCGCCTGAGCAGCTTATCCTTCGCGCGTGAGCAACTCAGGCGTATTAGCCTGCCTGTCTTCAACCAGCTTGATCAGCTCTGCGAGGGGCTTATCGACCAACGAAACCAGGCGCAGATTAGCATGCTCAAGAGGCAACTGGCCAGTTACAGCATTGGGCACCACAACGCAGAAGATGCCAGCACGCTGAGCCGCCAGAACTCCGTTAGGTGAATCTTCCAGGGCAATGGCTTCCCTGGCCTCCACACCCAGGCCATTAAGGGCCGCAAGATACAGCTCAGGGTCGGGTTTCTTATTCTTCACTTCATCGCCACATATAATATATTCAAAGTAAGAAAGCAGCCCCAGCCGGCTCAGGTGGCCCGTGACCCACTGGCGCGACGAGCTAGAGGCCACAGCGGTTCTTAAGCCGAGACGGCGCGCCTCACTGAGATACGCCTCGATACCGGGTAAGACAGTCCTCACTGCCAAAAGCTCGGCACAACGTTTTCGCCGCCTGAGGCTAAGCTCCTCGCGTTGCAGCGTCAGCCCTGCCTGCTCCTCCAGATAGCTATGCACATCAAAAGCATGCGAGCCGCTACCTACACACAGAGCCCATTTCTCCAGCGGCAATTCGAGATTATATTCAGCAAATACCTCCTGCCAGGCCAGTAGCTCTGGCAATTCCGTATCCAAGATGAGACCATCAAAATCAAAGACAAGAGCCCGGATCATCCATACAACCTTTCAAAATGCATACAGATCGATATATAGCGCCTGGCAGAGGATGCCTGAAGTATTGCAGCAAGCCCGCAAAAAGCGCATTGTTTACCTGCTCGACAAAGCACAGGTAACATATGGGAATATAACAACCCCGGAGCCCCGACCGTACATTTCGCTACCCCTTGTCTCATTGTATCACCTGAGATGAGAATAGCAGGCCCAAAAAGACTATCTTTTAGCGCAATCTCGCCCTATCCATAGAGCGTGAAGCCGCCAACGAGCACGTACTACAGAGCGTAAACCTTCCAGATAGCCAAAAAGGCCCCCGATTAGCCCCTTTTCCCCACTTTCCACAGCCGAAAATCTGAAGTACAATAAGTTTATTATCTCTTCGACTGGAGCACACTATTCTCTATAAGAGTCGAGAGATATATGTATTTTTAGCTTATTATTACTTCATATTGTATAGAGCGTTATTTTTATACAATAGAAAAGTAGCCAAGCAAAGGGGGGAGGAAAGTTATATGAAGCATATTTGTGTTTTCTCAGGATCAAATCCCGGTCTGCGCCAGGAATATCAGCTGGCGGCTCAGGCCCTGGGTCAGGAACTGGTGGCCCGAGACCTTGGGTTGATTTATGGGGGAGCAAGCGTTGGTTTGATGGGTATCATAGCCGATACAGTGCTTGCGGCTGGCGGAGAAGTGATCGGGGTACTTCCCCGTGGCCTGTTCAAGCGAGAGATAGGGCACAGTCACTTGACGGAACTGTACCAGGTCGAGAGCATGCACGAAAGGAAGGCCAAGATGGCGGATCTGGCCAACGGCTTTATCGCCCTACCGGGGGGCTTTGGCACCTTCGACGAGCTCTTTGAGATTACCACCTGGGCGCAGATCGGCCTCCACAGCAAACCCATTGGACTCTTGAACATAGCGGGCTACTTTGACCCGCTGCTAGCCCTGGTAGATCATGCCGTCGCAGAAGGCTTTATTCCGGAGGGGCATAAAGAGCTCTTACTCTGTAAAGACACCTCTGGGGAATTGCTAGAGGCCTTCGCAACATTCAAACCGACCGTAGAGGCCAAGTGGATGGATACGCCACCTGCCAGATAAGTAGCTGTATTCAGCCCAACGGAAAGGATACAGGCACTTATAAGCAAATTTCAAGCTTTCTGACGTCACCAACCCTCTCTGCAAACCGTTACATTAACGTATATAGCACTACTTGCATTTCTCATTTATTGCATGGGATAAGGAGTTTACAATGCCAGGGGAGGTTATTCCACCGGCGGCACAAAGCCCACGGAACACAACTATCTTAATAGTCGAAGACGATGCGGGTATCGGCCAGTTCTTGCAACAACTCATTGAAGAGGAAACCCCATATCACACCAGGGTCATAGACAATGGCCTGACAGCGCTGGACCAGGCTCCTGGTGTCCAACCATGCCTCCTACTCCTTGATTATCGCTTGCCAGGAATCAACGGCTTAGAACTTTATGATCGTCTTCAGGAAAGAGAGGAAACACGTGGTGTGCCCGCCATTATGATGAGCGCGACACTACCCATTGAAGAGCTCAACAAACGCGGTATCTACCCGTTACGCAAACCTATGGATATAGGGAATGTAATTCGCATGATTACACACGCCCTGGCCAGTTTCGAAGAACAACGATTGCATGAACAGTACAATCGAACATGAAACAAGGCAATCCTGGTGCTTATCTATGAAATTCTGATACAATAGAAAAAGATACTCACGTGGCGCTGGCAGAGGCCTACGAACGAGATCAGGAGGTATACGTCATGGCCAATAAAGAGCAACGGAAGACGCAAAAAGCGGCTCCAAAATCTAATAAGCAGAAAAAAGAAGCCCAAAAAGAGAAGAAGGCAGCTAAGACAGCTTCCGGCCTCTCTCTCAAAAAAGAGTAGATTCTACTATAGGGCTCTGGTGGAGCAGGCTCACCCGGTTTCTAGCCTGATGTTCCACCGGAGCCATTTATGTATTGAATCCTCACAATCCTCCTGAGAACGAGAGCACTTCTTTCCACTTATACGTTATTGTAATTAGAGGCGGGTAGTCCAAAATGGTACGGGATCACACACTAAAGTACGCACTTGACACTCTTGTTACAATGCGAATGGAATGCTTTTATAACGTCAGGTACCCCGACACCAGAGGGCACGGGCTTTATAGAAGAATGGGCAGGAACCTGACCAGCCTCGTAGTACAGAACACGCAAGAAGACTCGGTACGCGTTCACTAAGCCTCTTGGCAAAGGCCGCCGTGCCGTATGTTCCGATGAGAGGAAATGGGGGTGTGCATGCAGCCAATGTCCCACGACGCATACAAACGCGACCTCTTCCCAGAAGAATGGGCAGAGCAGGTAAGGGTCAGGCCAAACGTGTACGAAGAACAAGCAGATCAGTGGGCCGTACTCCGCCATGAGGTAGAGGGAGAGCATCAGCAGTGGCAGGAAGAGGGGTTCCGGCCGGACTGGGAGCAACGAGATACTGATGTAGATACGGTTTCTTCCTACTCATCTGCTGATGCGCTAGCGCAAGCACAACATCATGTTGATATCGTGGTTGTTGGCGTTGGTGGTGGC
Source organism: Ktedonosporobacter rubrisoli (assembly GCF_004208415.1). GTDB lineage: Bacteria > Chloroflexota > Ktedonobacteria > Ktedonobacterales > Ktedonobacteraceae > Ktedonosporobacter > Ktedonosporobacter rubrisoli. Next base: position 5,114,547 of record NZ_CP035758.1, read on the forward strand.
GGCATGAATGCGGTCAATCGCATGATTCATACTGGTGTGCGCGGGGTGCGCTACATCGCCATGAACACTGATGCCCAGGTGCTTGCACTTTCACAGGCCAGGGACCGTATTTGCCTTGGGCAACATCATACAAAAGGTCTGGGAGCCGGCGGGAATGCGGCAGTCGGCACCCGTGCGGCGACTGAGAGCGCGGCTGAGATCCGGGCCGCCCTCGGCGATGCTGACATGGTATTTATTGCCGCTGGCATGGGTGGTGGCACAGGTACAGGGGCTGCGCCTGTGGTGGCCTCGATCGCCAAAAAGCTGGGGGCGCTCACTATTGGGATCGTAACGCTTCCCTTTATGTTCGAAGGCACGCGTCGCCGCCGCGTGGCAGATCAAGGCCTGCACGAACTAAAGGAGGAGATAGATGCCCTGATTACAGTGCCCAATGACCGCCTGTTAACAACGGTTGCCCGCGATCAGAGCCTATCCGATGCTTTTAAGGTTGCCGACGATGTGTTACGCCAGGGCGTGCAAGGCATTGCAGAAGTTATCAATGTGCCAGGCATGATTAATGTCGATTTTGCCGATGTGCGTAGCGTCCTACGCGAGGCCGGAACGGCTTTGATGAGCCTGGGACTGGGCCAGGGACGTAACAGGGCCCAGCGCGCGGCCGAAGAGGCTATTGCCGGCGGCTTCCTCAATGTGACGATCCGCGGAGCCAAGCGCGTGCTTTTCAACATCAGTGGCGGTGAGGATATGACGCTTTTTGAGGTAAATGATGTGGCCGAGCGCATTGGAGCCGCCATTGATAGCGCAGCCGATATCACCTTTGGCGCCGTCATCGATCCTTCGCTACACGATACGATCCATGTAACCTTGATTGCCGCTGGTATGGAAGAGGCCCTGACAACGCGTCTGCCGGCTGTTCGGCCAGAACAGTTCCCGCAGCCTCGGCTTACATCTCCCCGCAGCGTCCCCACGCCTGCGGCACCGATGACGCCGCTGACGCCACCTATCAGGCCAATCAGCCAGACCAGAGTGCCCCCATCTACCCAGATGCCGCCAGCTACCCGACTACCAAGCACACCGGGACGCCAGCAGCGCAGCTTGAACGATCTGCGCGGCATTCGCAGCATGGGCAGGCGCCAGGAAAGGCTAAACAAATATCCAGGCGATCACGATGATGAAGGCATTGACATTCCGCCCTTCTTGAAGCGCTATGAGTAACATTTCTCTGGCCGAGGGCAGGAAAAACGGGTGCAACCCATTCAACAAATGGATCAAGTAACATGCGTTCCTTCCAATCAGCATAAGGAACGCATGTTATTATGCACCCGAACTATTTGCGTCCCGCATCAGGACTTCAAGTAGAGCTATTCTTTGTTCTGAGGAACCACCCTTCCACGCTCCCCACCCTTTTTCCCGATCTTCGAATAAAACTCTGAACCTTGTTGACGTTTGGTGGACTCGCCACCTTTTTTACCGATTTCAGCGTAGAATTGCGGTCCCCGTTTCTCCCTCACGGTTTCGCCACCCTTTTTCCCGATCTTCGAATAAAACTCAGGGCCGTACTTCTCACGTACTGCTTGCCCTCCATGTTTTGCCTTCTGCGATCCTGGTTCAGGTCCACGCTTGTTATTTGCCATAGAAAGTCCCGCCTCTCTTAAACTTCGTACCCACATTTGCCCAACATACAATGCGGTGAGACATTCTAATCCAGAACATCTCGCTGCTTCCCTACTGCGACTGATGCTCTCGCGCCTGCGCCACACGGTTAGCAATCAATGCTGCTGTAATACCAGCACCGACTCCGTTATCAATATTGACCACAGAGAGACCTGGCGCACACGTTTGCAACATCGAAAGCAATGCGGCAACCCCTTTGCCGCCCATTCCATAACCTACTGACGTCGGTAAGCCAATAACAGGGACAGGGGCCAGTCCCGCCACTACCGATGGCAAAGCTCCATCCATACCAGCGGCGACAATTATCGCGTCTACATCGTCGGAGATAAGGTCGTGTAACGGCCTCATCAGACGGTGCAAACCCGCAACCCCAACATCATAGATGCAAGTGACCCGGCATCCCATTTCTTCGGCAATGATTGCCGCTTCTTCCGCCACTGGAATATCGGATGTGCCTGCACTGATGACACCTATGTGCCCTCCCGTGCTCTTTCGTACGTAGTCAGGGCTATAGATGACCATTGAACGAGACGGCTCGCGTATACTAACAGCGTATGCACGAAATGCCTCTTGAAGAGGGACGAGCGACTGCGGAGGCAGCCGGCTAATGATCGCACGCCCCGTACTGGCCAGTAAGCTCTGCGCCATCTCGATGATCTGCGCAGTCTCTTTCGTTTCCCCAAAGATGATCTCCGGGGCCCCCTTGCGCCTCTCTCGGCCAGGATCGGGACGGGTCTCAACTACAGGTGAAGTACCAGGATGTGCAGAGCCCTGTGACGTTTGCCATCCCTCATTGGAAAGCATTGACTCACCCTTTTGCTTAGTAACTTTTTCCACTTGCGAGTTGCTCGGCCCAAACTTTTCGCTACTAAGCAACTGGCTCATGAGTTCGAATTGCTCATCAATTTCACGATTCACAAAATCACAGAATGCGCGGCACACAAGCTCTCATATGCGCCCAGAGCGTATCTGCCGCTTCTCCTTTCGTCTCGCTTCCCCATAGGGGGAACGCTTTTCATGGGAGCGCTCAAAACCCATACCGTTTGCGTGGGCGCGCCGCAATTTAGCGGATACTACTAGCTCAATAAGGTTATCAGGCGCTGTTTCCCCAACCTCCTTCTGAGCCATTGGCGGCCGCTCCATTCCTACATTTACCTCAGCAGTTCTAGAGCAGCTGGCTGGCCGCCTTATTCGCTAGGTCGCGACGTGTTCGCTAGATCGCGATGTGCCTCGCAGGATAGGGTACCTGGAACATGAACGCTCTCTGATAACGTGGCCCGCACACTTCATGAAAAGTGCCGGCCGTATTCGGTCAAATCCAGGATTTGCGTTAGACAAGCGACTGCCAGACTATACGCAAGCCTGTGGCAAAAGCCGGGAGTACTTGACCTCAAATAGATCATTTCACAAACATTACTCACCCGGTAGTCTTCTAACCAGTCATAGTGTAACACAGTCCAACACAATCAGCAAGCCAACAGTAGTAAATCTTACACAAAAATGACTAAATCAGGTAATTATCGCTAATAGAAGTAGTTCCTTAAACAAATATTTATATATTGTTTCTTCTCCTCCCAGACAGCCCTCAAGCACTGCTGCAATGATCTTTTCTTGGCCTGGTGGAACTTGATCGTAGGACTTTTTGGCCTTTGCGCCGCGCTCTCTTATAGCGTCAAGCAAGGTGCAGGCTGATTTTTCATACGCGCCAATTCAGGCTTTATCGGTTCAAGCGCGCCATGCCCGCATCTCTTTAGCTTGTGCGGAGAGGAGAAGCTGAAAAGCTCTCAATAATTTTTGAAAGGTTCTTAGGATATCGTACGCCCTATGGTATACTGTACTCGTCTCTCCAAACCTTCCTGCGGCTTACTTGACTGTTAGCCGCAGTGTTCGGAAAGCATATAATCGGTATTTAATCACAAAAAGTTTGGTTATGTTAGATATTGAGCGTGCATATGAAAAGTAGATATTGTATTAGACTAAGCCTTCTTTTACTAGGAATGCTGCTATCTCTTCTGGCTGCATGCGGGCCAGCCACTGCTACCCCAGCCAAATTAGAGCCAACAGCGACTATAAACCCTTCCTTTCAAACAATGGCAACACCTATTCCAACTGTTCCACCCTATCGGTGTGGTGCCTGGGCTTCTACTAATGTTCCCGGCACTTATAGTACGATCAAGATTTATGCTAAACTCACCAAAAATGTGGCCGCAGTTAGCGGGATAAGGGCTACAGCAGTAGCTCACTTTCAAGGTGGCGATGTAGCGCTCGATCAACAGCCAACCAGCGACCATGGTGGTTATGTTATCTTTACGTTACCTTTAGCGGGCCGTCAGCCAAGGTTGGCCTCCACTACTGTTGATGTGACGTTTCAGGTCAACAACGAGAAGGTTACCTGTGCTGCGTTTTTTGCGCCCCAATAAAGGGCTGACACTGCGGACAGAAACACGTGCTGCGCTGGGCGATAACGATCCGCTCGATAGGTGTTCCACAACGAAGACAGGGCTTGCCATCCCGCTGATACACTCGAACGTGATTAAAGTTATCGCCAGCTTCACCCCATAAATCGCGATAATCGCTAAAAGATGTGCCTCCTCGCTCTATTCCCGAGGTGAGCACTGAAACTATGCCTTCCCACAATTTATCAATCTCGTTGGTTGTCAGGCTCTCAGCAGGCCGCAAGGGATGGATACCTGCATAGAATAGTGCCTCATCAGCATAGATATTGCCCAACCCTGCGACGACTGTCTGATCCAGCAATACTGGCTTTATCGCACTTTTGCGCAGGGCCAGGATCTCTTTGAGCCGCTGGCTGGTAAATTCCTCACTCAGCGGTTCTGGCCCCAAACCTCCTAGCGCCTCCTGCTCTCTCTCGCTGGGCCAGAGCTCGATACGTCCAAACTTGCGCAGGTCCGTGTAAAGCAAGCAGCGACCATCGGCCAATATGAAGCACATACGGCAATAGCGCATTAACCGACTATATGAGGGATCGGTTAATGTAGGATAACTAAATGTCGGCCCGCGCGTACTCCAGGCCGCCGGATCTGTCTCACGCAACGAGGTATCCAGCTCCCAGCCGGGCGGCAAGAGCAGAAAATTGCCAGTCATACGCCGATGAATGGTCATGACCAGTTGTCCACTCAGATCAAGCAAAAGGTATTTTCCACGCCGTCGCACGCCTTCGATACGCCGCTCGGCAATGTTGGCAAGAAAATCAGGTAGCTCGGGATGTCCAATAGTTCGTTCCCAGAACACCCGAGCTTCCTGGATGGTGGCCCCTATTATGCTGGCACGCAACTGACGCGCTGTATACTCAACTTCTGGTAACTCTGGCATACTTTCCTCTACTCACAATATATATTCCTTTCAAGTCCCTTATCTCAGCAAGAACACATTCTACACACTTTCCATCTGCCAGGCTCTATAGCCCGTCGCGGTATCTTCGATAAACCACGCTCCTGGTTGGCGCCAGAGGCGTATCGCAACCCATAGATCACCGGCCGCACCCGCGATATTTCCTATCGTGGCAAAAATCACATAGGAGGCAAGGATAGGGGCTAGCAATGTCAAGATTATGCCGGCCAGAGTAATCACAACCAAAGGAGCCAGGCCCACGACCAGATAGTGAGCGCGCCTGAACAACTGGTTACGAGCTCCACAATAGAGGGCCAGAGGTAGCTTTGCCCCGAAGTATGGCCTACCTCCCCAGAGCAGAAAGGCCAGAGCGTGAATAGCCTCGTGTACCGGCAAGATCAGGATATAGCTGACGATATTGATGACTACCCAGATGATGACCTTGATCGCTGAGAACTCGAAGTTCAGGCTCTGGGTTCTCCCCAGAAGTACGGCAAAGGTCAAAACTACAAATAGTATGGCCCCGATAACCAGCAACAACAAGGAGAATGATGCCAGAGGCCGCAACTGCTCCTGCTCTAACAGCGAGAGTTCATCGCAGATTGTGATTTGCCCTTTATCTATTTTTTCCTGCAGTTTCTGCCGCTGAGAGGGGTGGAATCGATCTTTAAGTATAAGTGACATCTCTTCTCTCTTCTCATAACCATCCTGCCACGGGGCCCATCTGGTAATATAGCAACCTGAAATTATTGCGCATCTCGGCAAGCGGAATAATCTGCCCCGTCCTCTATCATACATCCAATCCGCCTGCTATACTATAGTTTTAGGAGGCAGTAAAGCAGCGAAAGGGGAAAAACCGATGCAACAGCGACAAGTCTGGCCCTATCTCATACCCATGTTTGCTGTATTCTTTGTACTATTCACAACCATTCTTATTATCGGTAACTTCCCTGTTCTGGTCATCATTTTTGCCCTGACCAGCATTTTGGGACTTTCTACATTCGTTGTAGCGCTGGCCTGGGCCTGGAACCACAATTACTAACCGGCTCCAGGCCTGCCTGCCCTTCTTATCTTCATGTAAACGTTGCCCTTTGGGCGCAGCGTCAATAGCGGCTCTAACCCAAGCGGTTGTGAACCTGCGAACTCAAAAGTCAGGCTCTGGGCCAGCGTTGCCAGAATGAGCTGAGCTTCAAGCTGAGCCAGAGGCATACCAAGGCAGATATGCGGTCCCGCCCCGAAGGGAATAAAGGCATAACGGGGAAGGGCCTGCTCATTGGCAGGGGCAAAACGTTCAGGATCAAAGCGTTCAGGATCGGCAAAGAAGCTTGCCCGCCGCTGGAGGGTATAAGGGCTAACCACAACCGAGGTTCCTCTGGGAATGCGAGAGCCAGCCAGCTGTACAGGCTGCTTAGCACGGCGCGTGAAGGCGTAGACCGGTGGTGTGAGCCGCAAGGTCTCCTTGAAAATCTGCAGGGTATAGGGCAGGTTGGGCAGATCAGCAGCAGTAGGAAAACGCCCTGCGAGCACACGATCTCCTTCGTTTTGCAGACGCGCGTAGACTGCAGGATGCTGGGAAAGAAGATACCAGCCCCAGGTCAGCGCCGTTGTCATCGTTTCGTGGCCAGCCACAAAGAAAGAGAAGGCCTGGTCACGAATCTGCCTATCACTAAAGGAGTCGGTTCCCTCAGCAAGCTGAGTACGCAGGAGCAGGGAAAGATAGTCGTTGCGCTCTTCAGCACTTTGCCGACGCTGCTCAATCATGCGATAAATAGTTGCATCTACGCGCGCAAGCGCCTGCTGCATACGTAGATTGCGCGGTGTTGGCCAGCTCTGAGGCAGGTGAAAGGGATTGGTCACAACCGCACTAAAGTGACGAAAGAGCAGGAGCAACGCTTCGCCCAACTCATCTTCTTCACCAGCGACATCGGCATCAAAAAGTATCCTGCAGATAATCCTCAAGGTCAGGCGCTGCATCTCATCAGTAAGATTGATGATCTCGCCCTCGCGCCAGGTCTCTTGTAAGCGATAGGTACAATCGACGACAGTTTGCGCATGGCTCAGCACGTGACGGGGCTGAAAGAGGGGAGCCAGCAGCCTGCGTTGTCTGCGATGCTCCTCCCCTTCGCTAAGAAAAACTCCATTGCCAAGCAGCGGCTCGGCAAGAGCGCGCACGGTGGTAGTCTTCTCAAAACAAGCGCTCTGCTCAACCAGTACCTGATGTACCAACGCGGGCGAGTTGAGCAGAGGTACCAGGCGTGGCCCAAAGTGAAAAGCGCCAAGATCGCCAAATTCGCGGCTGATGCGCGCGAGGAGTTCGAGGCGTTGCCAACGCAGGGCAACGGCGTTTCCGAACAGCGGCCATACTGGAAGAGAAGGGATTGATGGGGATGATTGAGAGGCACTTGCCGTCATATACCGAACTCCTGATATTGAGTATGCAATAAAGTTTTGTCTACTTTACCCATAACCCTCATCAGAAGCGTGCGAAAATCGCACGCCCGATATTTCAAACTCGGCTATCCTTCTTCTAGTTTGCCTCACAGCTTATTCAACCTGGTCAGGAAGGGTGCTCACGAGATGTCGGCAAAAGAAGAAGACCGCGCCCGCAAAAAACGGCTTAATCTCTGCGGTCCTCAGCTTAGACGTCTCCGCTTAGAACAACACCTGACCCTAGCTGACATCCAGGCATCCCTCGATGTTGATTACAACATTTCCCTTGACCGTACCAATCTGGGACGAATCGAAAATGGAGAGCGTACCGTCACGGATATTGAGCTGGCGGTCCTGGCCCATCTGCTGGGCGTCTCCTTAGAAGAGCTGTTATGGGGTACTTCATCTCCAGATGCCAGTCAGATCGGAGATGCGCTAAAGGACATCGAAGTACGCTACGCCGCGCGACGATCCAATCAGAATGAAGACGCTTAATCTCTTCCTGCCAAAAGGGGATTGATGATGGCATCCATAAAACTGGTCTACTCCTGCGCGCCTGACGATTACAGGCTTCTTGAAAAACTTTCATCTCATCTTCATCCGCTCGTGAGCAAGGGCTGGCTCAGCGAATGGCACGAGCAACTTATTCCAGCTGGGACCGATAGAGCGCTGGAACGTCGACAGGCCTGGAGCTCCGCCGATATCTTGCTCCTTTTGCTGAGCGCTGACTATTTCAAGTCTGAGGATTATAACAGCCCTGAAATGCTGCAAGCCTTCCAACGCCAGCAGTTGGGCCAGCTCCTCATTGTTCCAGTCCTTGTACGCCCCTGCGCTTGGGAAACTACAGAGGTAGCGCATCTGCAATGCTTGCCGCGCAACAAAAAGCCGGTGATCTTATGGGAGAATCAGGACGCAGCGCTTCTAACTGTAGCGCAGGAACTTCAACAGTTTCTCCCGGCCCGCCGTTCTCCTGGCGCATCTCACCTTAGCTCTCTTGAGCACACAAATCGGGCGCGCTTGCTCAAACATGTCCGAACGCTGTGGATCGAGGGCTTATTGGCGCAGTCGCTGCAGAACGCGGTCTGGGTAGATCTGCACCTGCAGAAACAGACAGATGCGTTGGAGAATCCCTGGCGCCTGGTGGTACAAGAACTTGAACATAAGCCACGTCCCTTGCCAGCGGGAACCAGCATTGTCCAGGTCTTCGATGAGGCCGATGAGGAGTTACTTATTCTTGGCGAGCCCGGGTCGGGAAAAACTACCTTGCTTCTCTATCTCGCCCGCACTCTTCTCGATCGCGCAGAAAGCAATGAAGGCCGCAGAATGCCAGTCATCTTTCATCTTTCCTCCTGGGCCCAACAGCGCTGCCCACTGGATCAATGGCTCGTTGAAGAGTTAAAAACGAAATACCAGGTCCCTCAGCAGCTCGGGCGAGTTTGGATAGAAACCGATAAGATCTTTCCGCTGCTTGATGGCCTCGACGAAGTCGAGGAAACTGCACGCAACGCCTGCGTGGAGGCAATTATAGCCTATATGCACCGCGCAACAGTGCAAACTCCACTCGTCGTTTGTTGTCGCAACGACGAGTACCAGGCGCTCACAGTTCAACTCCCCTTGCAATATGCAGTTATGCTGCTTCCCCTGACAAACGAACAAATCGATACGTATCTCTCCAGCATCTCCGGCCAGATTGAGATCCTCCGCCAGGCCTTTAACGAAGACCGCGATCTGCTTGAGCTAGCTCGGCGACCGCTGCTCCTCTCGATCTTTACGCTAGCCTACCAGGGCGCTACTTCCATCGATTTGCCAGCGACACATCAGGAATATCCACAGGCACTCTTTAGATATTATGTAAAGCATATGCTTAGCAGGAGAGCGCGTTTGCACAGGGGAACGGCTGCGCAGATGCAAGGTTGGCTAACCTATCTGGCCAGGCAGTTGCATAACCAGCAACAGACAATTCTTGCTATCGAAGATCTTCAGCCAGCCTGGCTATCAGCATGGGCTCGTCGCTGGTATCGCTGGGGCATGGCCATTACGTATGGGCTGGTCTTCGGTCTCGTTTTCGGGCCAATCTTTGGGGCAACGTTCGGTTGCGCCTACTGGCTCATCCACAGAAGCGTCGCCAATCCGCTCTTTGGCCTGATCTTCGGCCTGACGGTTGGCTGCATAGGCGGCCTCGTAGGAGGGCTCGCCTTTGGCATCATCTTTAAGCAGCAACGCATCGTGCCGGCAGAAGTGGCTAGCTGGTCAGGAGCCGCAGCCTGGAAAGGCTTAAAGCTAGGGCTGGCCGGTGGCTTGATCGTAGGAGCTGCCGGAGGACTGGCCGGAGGGATTGTCGTTGGGCTGCCAGGTGGTATCACGCTCGGCCTGGCGGCTGCCCTGCTTGTAGGCCTGGTAGGTGGCGCTATTGGCGGGCTCTCGCCAAAACAACTCCCCGAAAGGCTCTCCCTGGCGCCCAACGAGGGCATCTGGCGCTCTGGCCGGCGTGGATTTCTGTTGGCCGGCAGTTGTGTAGCGCTCTTCGGAATCGCTGGAGGTTTGATCTTTGGACTTTACGGCGCATCAATTGCAACGCTTGCCTATGCTCCGCTCTTTGGGATAGTTTTAGGCGCAAGCGGTGGCCTGATCTTTGGGCTGGCCTTTGGCCTGGTCGGAGGGCGTACGGGGATTGCCGCCTTTCTCCAACATTTCGTACTGCGCTTCTTCCTCTGCTATTCTGGCCTTCTGCCCTGGAACCTTAGCGCCTTTCTTGACGAGGCTACAGAGCGCCTCCTGTTGCGCAAAGTGGGTGGAAACTATATCTTTGTCCATCGCCTTTTGCGCGATGTGCTGGCCAGCACCAGGGAAGCCTCTACCCGGGCTGAGAAGCGGGAAAAGTAGGCCTGGAATTATTAAGGCACCTTCCCCGCCTGCACCTATGAAAATCTGGCAGCTTTAAAGTGGTAAAGCTGCCTGCCGCAGCCACGCTTCCAATGAGAGTAGCTGAGGATGGATTTGCCGCAAGGAGGCAATATCAGCCTTGAGGCCCTCCTTTGCCAAAAATGCCGAGGCTTTTCTTGCTCCCTGCAGATCTTGTCCCGCTTCAGAAGAGCCAGCTTGATAGACGACTGGCAGCCCAAACACCTGCTGAAACACCTCTGCCAGTCTAGCTAGCGTCAGCTCATCGCCAGCAATCTCCAGCGCTTTACCAATATACGTCTGTGGATCATTAAGGGCCAGCGCGGCAAATACGCCTATATCGCGCACAGCAATGGCCTGGATGCTCGTCTCGGCATCGCCCAGCGCTGGCAGGTAAATCGAACCATTTACCCTGCGGGCCTGAAAGCGAAAATTGTCCATAAACATCGCGGGCCGCAGAATCGTGACAGGTAGCTTGAGGGCCTGAAGATAGCGCTCGATTTCACCTTTGGCCTCAAAGGCCGCAATACCGATATCTCTATTGGCCCCGATGGCCGAGCTATACACGAGATGGGGAACATGCATAGCTTTTGCCGCCTCGGCCACAGCTTTTCCTTGCTGCACTTCCTTGGCGCGCTCATACAATATCGCCTGCACGCTAAAAACTCCCTGTACATCCTGCATGGCTTCTGCCAGAGTGGCCGGAAGGTCCAGGTCCCCTTTTACTAGCTCTATCCCGAGATTATGGAGCTCTTGCGCCTCTGCTTTCTGTGGATCGCGCACAAGAGCGCGCACGCTCCAACCGCTTGTCAGTAATTGTCTTGCCACAGCCCCACCCTGCTGTCCTGTGGCCCCCAGCACAAGCGCGACTTTTCGCAAATAACTCATGCTTCGCCTCCTTCGTTTCCAGATTAAGCATTCTCAGGACAAGTATAGGCAAATACGCTGATGATCGCAAATCATAATATTCATGGTATTATGAATGCTATGCATAAATATAACCCTGAGTCGTAGCAAAACTGGGAAGCCTGCAATGCGCCTGGAACCGGGATGACCGCCACATGAAGGTAGGCAACAGATAGCAAATCTGGTATAGTGAAGAGAAAATTGCTTTTCAACTAGCGACTTGCCATGAGCAACTAGCTCTTCCGAAATCCAGAGCAGGACAAAGGATCTATCGATGATTGATATCTGTATGCTAGGCACCTACGGCATGATGCCGCTCCCTGGACGCTGGCTCTCGTGCGCCCTTGTGCGTTGTGGGGCAACCCTCACGCTATTTGATTGTGGGGAAGGCACGCAAGTTCCCTGGAAATCGCTGGGATGGGGATTTCGCCAGTTGGGAGCCATCTGTCTGACACATATGCATGCCGACCATGTTGCCGGCCTACCTGGCGTGCTTTTTATGGTTGCCCACGCTGGACGGACTGAACCCCTCACCATTTATGGTCCGCCAGGCACAACCTACGTTATTGAGGGCCTCAGGCGTATTGCAGCGGATTTACCTTTCCCCATCGAGATTCGGGAGATGGAAGGCGGGGAGCAATTTGCGCTTCCCGGGGAGTTACAGGGCTCATGTGTGCGCGCTTCTCATGGCGTACCCTGTCTGGCCTACCGTGTAGAGCTAGCGCGGCGTCCAGCCTTCCAAGTCGAGAGAGCGCAGGCTCTGGGCTTACCTGTTCAGCTCTGGTCGCACCTCCAACGTGGCGAAACCCTGGAACACAATGGAAGGAGCATCACGCCTGACCAGGTTCTGGGTCCACCACGGCGTGGTATCTCGCTAGCCTTTATCACCGATACCCGACCAACAAGCACGCTCACGACATTTGCCAATGATGTAGATCTCCTGATCTGCGAGAGTATGTATGACAACCCTGATGACTTGCCGCTAGCTAAAGCCAATGCACACATGGTCGTCACCGAGACAGCCCGCATCGCCCAGGAAGCCAGAGCTCACGAGCTGATTTTGACGCATTTCAGCCCTAAAATTAATGATCCAGCTGTAGCCGAAAAAGCGGCACGCCGTATCTTCGCCAACACGCGTGCCGCAAGAGATGGAATGGTCATCACCCTGGATTATACTTAGCTGGCCTCTGTTAACTTGCTTGCCTCTCCGCCTCCATCTTCCTCAGAAGAAGACAGCAGCAGATGGCGTTCAAAGAAGCCCACAACTTTCTCTACATAAGCAGCGCGGTCATCAAAGTAAGCGCCACAATGATCGGCATTCGGGACAAGCCAGAGCTCCTTTGGCTCTCCGGCCGCCTCATATAACAGAGGAGCATCTTGTGGATCTACGACTGTATCTTTGAGGCCATGAATAATTAGGAGCGGACGAGGAGCGAGGCGACCTATATCACGTAAGGGCTCAACCTGTCTGAAATGATAGCCAGCCTTCCAGCCTAGAAGCCAATCGGTAACCCAATCAAACAGAATAAACGGCAGATGCAAAGTACGACGCACAGCATAGCCAACTGCGCTCTTATGCGAGGCAAAGCCACTATCCAATACCAGAGCCTCTACTTCGGTTGTTCTAGCGCAAGCCATAATAGCCACAGATGCTCCCATTGAATAGCCCAGAGCGCCCAATCTCGTGCGAGGTGCACGTTGCTTGGCATAGACTACAGCCCCTAGAAAATCATTGATCTCGCGATAGCCTAAGGTGACCGGCTTTCCAACCGGGCTTCCATGTCCATAATATTCAAATGCCAGGATGTTGTGACCGGCTTTCCATAGATGGCCGCATATACCTAAGACGTCCTCTCGCTTCCCCCGATAACCGGGGCAGACGATAATTGTCGTCTTCGCGCCTGGACAAGGTATATACCAGCCACTCACTTTGTAGTCTCCATAGAGAGGAGCAAAGGTGATCTCCTCGGCCGGTAAATCGAGCTCAAAAGGGCTAAACGTATAAAGATCAAAGCACGAAGCGGGGCGTTTGCTGGGACGTGTCAGTATCTCGACAATATAGATCCCAACAGCAAGCACCACGCCCAACACCCCCACACTACCACCAAGCCCCCCAAGCAAAATCTGCTTCAACGAGGGACGGGCGAAACGTACATGTGATAAGTTGAACATAGCGACCGCCAGGCTTTCTAGGATTCAATAGACATTCCAGGATAAATCACACAATTTAGTATAAAGTACAGGATCTCTCTTTAATATTACAACACAAAAATGCTGACTTTTATGCCGCGCTCCCCTTCTGATGCCTCACGAGGGTATGGAGCTTCTCGCCCACCATAACAACCCCTCCTGATTTGCGGGCCGGCTTCAAACCCTGGCTAAGGCCGCCTTCCTCCTTTGCTTGCCTGCTCGTAGTTTACCCATGCACACCGAGATGCTTCTTCTTTCGGCAGCTATAGTAGTATTCCATTAACAATCCTCTGTAAATTATCCAAATGCGTAAGTCTGCAAAAATCTATTACCTTCATTACTATTTATATTTATTCCTAGCTGTTATCGAAGCAATGAAATATATATATTGGAATAATATTAGAAAATAAGCTACACTTAATATAGGTCACGCGTATGTTGACCCAGGGTTATTTTAGTTTCAAGAACAATTAAAACACACCTGCTTCTTGGGCAGCTTACAGATGAGAAAGCTTCTGTAAGTACATCAGGTCGTTTGGTCGTCAGCGATAAGGCGGTAGATACAGCAGAGACGATGCCCCTAAAACTGGCATTTTTAATTACAGTGTTTTGCTAATCTTTGCTCAACTATTACGAGCGCCATGCTTTCCGCCTCAGCAGTATAAAGACTATGTGACCTCAATCATTTATGTAAGACATAGGGCTGCAATATTTCTCGGCCTTTATCATAGATATAAAGCATTTCATGAGGTGACACAAATGCGGCAGGCTACTTCTACTCACACCAGGACAACCGAAATACAGCAAACAACGCAGGACGAGATACCTGGACTTCATCTCAAGACAAGTGATATTATCGGCTGGATACTCCAGGGTGGCGTGATCATCAGCGCGGTTTTTATTCTCGGCGGCCTCATCTTGCTGATGAGCAGCCCGGGCGGGCTGACGCTGCAGCGCTTGCTCCACTTTCCCCAGACATTCGGCCAGGTAATAAGTGGACTACTGGCATTTCGTCCACAGGCCATTATTACTGTGGGGCTATTCCTGCTCATCGCGACGCCTGTCGTTCGCGTGGCGGCTTCAGCGATTACCTTCGCCCTAGAAAAAGACCGCAAGTTCGTAGTTATTACGCTGACTGTCCTGGCGGTGCTCTTGTTCAGCATCTTCTATCTGGGTCATGATACGACAGCCTCCCATCACGAGCTAGGGGCTAACGTGCATTTCTCTTATCTGACAGTTTTGCTGATCTTCGCCGGCTCCGTGGCAGCGGGCTTGTTAGGCTCCTTAATCGGGCTGGGTGGAGGAGTTCTGGTCGTGCCGCTGCTCACGCTGGCCTTTGGCCTGCCTATCTCTTATGCGATTGGAGCGAGCATCATCTCGGTCATTGCCACTTCAAGTGGCGCTGCCGCCGCTTATGTACGCGACCATCTCACGAATATGCGCGTAGGCATGTTTCTTGAGCTGGCCACCACGACTGGAGCAATTACCGGTGCGATCATCGCAGGCATGCTAGCCCCGGCCTTCTTGGCGTTGTCTTCGGCGTTATCCTGTTAATCTCTGCCGCACCGATGATCTTCAAAATTGGCGAGGAGCTGCCCCAACGTGTCAAAAATGATCGCCTGGCAAACTGGCTTCGCCTTTCATCTACCTATCCCGATAAGCACCTTGGGCGCGATGTCCCCTATGAGGTAACGCATACGCCGCTGGGTCTGGGGATGATGTATATCGCAGGCGCACTCTCCGGCCTGCTTGGCATTGGTAGCGGCACCTTTAAAGTCCTGGCACTTGATGCTTTTATGCGCCTGCCACTGAAAGTCTCTACGACAACGAGTAACTTTATGATCGGCGTGACGGCTGCCGCCAGCGCGGGCATCTACTTCTCGCGCGGGGACATTCCTCCTCTGGTCGCGGCCCCCGTGGCGGTTGGCGTTTTGCTGGGTGCGCTGGTTGGGGCGCGTGTCCTGACCCGCCTTAGCAACAAAGCCTTGCGCATCATCTTCTTGCCAGTTATGGCCGTGGTAGCTGTAGAGATGATTTTACACGGTCTGGGCTTTAGCGCTTTTTAACACGGGACATGGCAAAACAAATACGATAGCCAGGGAGATCTTCCCTGGCTATCGCTTTTCAAGCGCGAACCAATGGTCCACGTGAACTTACCCCTTACTACATGGATGAGCGCTTATCGTTTGAAGGCTTGCGCTGCCGGTCGATATGGCCGGATCATCCACAATGGACGTCGCAGTCCATCGGGTCGTGAAGTCTGGGGACGCGTCATTGCCAGCCATTCCTGATAGACGGCATAGGCTTTCTGCGTATCAACATACACATCTCCATAGCGGTCTCCCTCATGAGCTGGCTCTACCCTCACCTTCTGGTGCCAGCAATGCATCCCGCTGATCGGATCAGGATGCACAGGGAAGGTCAGGTTCTGGTGAACGCCGCCCTCGCGCCAGAAGATGCGCGCCGAATCGGGATCATCACTCTCAAAGGGGCGAATTCCCTCGCGATGTCGCATGCGCCATATCCCTTGCTCATCTCGTCCAAGGCGAACGAGAGCCGAGGCCCAACGATCAGTTCCGCTCCCTGTCTCTAGCCGCCAGCGGCCAAGATGATGGGAGCAAGCTACAACTCCAGGCCTAATGCCATCAGTAATCCAGGCCCTATTCACATAGTGGCCAATATCCGTAGAGACACGCAGCAGATCCCCGGTCTCTACGCCAATGCGCCGAGCATCCAGCGGATGAAGCCAGACGGGATTGGCATTGGCTATCTCATAGAGCCATTTGGCGTTGCCCGAGCGCGTGTGTATCAGGGTGGGCAGGCGAAAGGTTGGGATAAGGAGATATTCGCCCTTGCTCTGATCGATACGTGAGCGATGCACATGGCTGCGCGTGTAGCCGGGCACGGCTTCGTCGGGCCAGCCCCATTCTTTCATGGTTGGCGAATAGAACTCTAACTTACGCGAAGGCGTAGGAAAGCCCTCACAGGGTTTACCATCAACCATCACGCCAATCGCCGTCCCATCGCTGCGTACTATCTTGCCGCTCCGCTCATCAATGTGCGTCTTGGCAAGATCTGTCGGCTTGAGCTCCCGCTCGTTCAAACTAAAGACCGGCGCTTTCTCTTCGGGAATGGCAAAGGCACCATACTTTTGCATGTACGCTAATGGAGTAAGCCCTTCCTCGGCCGCAGCTTCGGGCAAACCGGGCACGCTGTGCTCAAAGATCCAGCGATAGTATTCTTCAATCGTTAGCTTCTCGCCGGCCTGATAGGGCGATTCGAAGTACTTGCGAATACCCAGGCTGCCATCAGGATCGATGCGCCAGGAGAGCTCTATCCAGAACTCATCCTCTTCCCAGACCTCCCCAGGATTGGCCTGATAGGTATATTGCACGGCCTTGCCATGCCTCTCCTGATAGACGCGCAAGACGGGCTGGCGAAAACCAATCCAGCGCCCGGCATGCGTCTCCTGACTCATGAGATCATGGCGCTCGCTGGCATGCCCCATAGGTAGGACATAATCGGCATACCAGGCTGTCTCGCTCCATACGGGAGTCAGTGCCGCATGCAACTCAACTTGCTGCTCGTTGGTAAGCATCTCGATCCAGGACGTCCCATCCGGATTGGTCCAAACGGGATTATAGACGCGCGTAAAATAGGCTGCTACTTTGCCCCTTCCCTCGCGCAAGAAGTAGGGCAAGAGAATGCTCATTTCATAATTGGCCAATGGATATTCAGGCGGAAAGAGCAGCTCGTTCCAGACCTGGGAAGGTGGGGGCTTAAGGAATGGAGCGGGCACAAATTTGTTCCAGCTATTAGGAGCTGTGCCGCCGGGCGTTCCAATACTGCCAGTAAGGACCGAGAGGAACCAGAGCGCGCGCGCAACCTGCCAGCCACCCAGATTGCCAGAGCTGGCCGCACGCCAGGTATGGGCAGCAAATGCAGTTCCCGCCCGCCCGATCTGCCGCGCAATATCCACAATAACCGCTGGCTCCAGCCCGCTTTCCTGAGCCGCAAATTCGGGAGTATACGCGGCATAGAGCTCTAGCAGCAACTCGATAAAACGCTCAAAAGTCTGGGCATCCTGGGGATGTTCAGCCGCCATATATTCTTGCCAGTTCACCCAGTTGCGCATATATTCGCGATTATAGAGCCCCTCTTGCAGAATAATCCTGGCCATTGCTAACAGAACCGCTGCCTCGGAGCCCGGCCAGGTAGGCAACCAGTAATCAGCCATGCTGGCAGTATTGGACAGGCGCGGGTCCATGACAGCCAGCTTTGCCCCTTTCATTTTGCCCTCAATAATCCTTTGGGCCTGGGGATTAAAATAATGGCCTGTTTCCAGATGTGAGCTGATGAGCAGGATAAAGCGCGCATTCGCATGGTCGGGCGAGGGGCGATCAATGCCGCACCAGATCTGATAGCCAAAGCGTGCCGAAGACGAGCAGACGTTTGTATGGCTATTATGCGCGTCTACGCCCCAGGCGCCAAGCACGCGCTCCATATAGCCATCATGGCCAGGACGCCCGACGTGGTAGATCACCTCATCCCGACGATCTTCGAGAATGGCGGTGCGAATCTTCGCTGCGAAAGTATTGAGCACTTCATCCCAGGTTGTGCGCTCCCACTTGCCCTCGCCCCTCTTCCCGGCACGCTTAAGCGGATAGAGGATGCGCTCAGAATCATTGACTTGATTGATCGTCGCCGGCCCTTTAGCGCAGTTGCGCCCACGACTCCCCGGATGATAGGGATTGCCCTCAAACTTCTTGACGCGCTGCGTCTCTTTATCGATATACGCCAGCAAGCCGCAGGCAGCCTCACAGTTAAAACAAATCGTGGGAATTATCTCATAGTGCCGTTCTACCTTGCGCGGCCAGGCCTTTGCATCATACTCAACCCAATCATGCCAGCGCTCAGGTGGTGGGCATGAGGCAAGATCACGTACAGTCATCTGATCCCCACTCGGTGCGACATGTTGTTGCAAGGGTATTTCAGTCATATCTCCCTCTCCCAGAACACTACAGGCCCTAACTCAGCGGAACAATCTGGCCGGCCGTGACAAAACAATGCTCATACGAGAATAAGCCCACCAGCGCGAGTATCGCCGCAATGGCCAACAATCCCGGTTGCGCTGACGGTATAGCTAAGGCGATGCCCAGCATCACCACAGGAATGAGTGATCCTATGGCAAAGAAAGGACCCCAGAAGGTTTCGCGCAACGCTCCCTGCCGCATATAGCGCGCCGCGATAGCCACGTGCTTATTGCTATGCGCACCAAAGACTTCAATCAGGACCAGGCCAGTATGAACCACAATCGCCCCCAGCAATACCGCCGTAAACAGGGTTGGCAACGCTCCCTGCACGCCCAACATCCAGGCCAGCAGTCCCAGAGCTGCGGCCCCCGCCAGAACTGCCTGCACTATAAGTATGGGTAGGAATAGGGGGCTCTGCCAGAAATCGCGTCCCTCCGCTTGCCCAAAGAGAAAGGCCGTATAACCGGCAGCAGCAATCCCAAACAGGGCTGCAGGAATAAGCAGCCAACGTATAAGCTCAGGGAAGCCAAAAACTGCGGCTGCGAACCACACAGCCTCAATCAAGCCAAAGATAGCCAGAATATAGCCGCCCCAGACAAGCCAGGAAGTAGGATTGGGCTTCGTTACAAGGTAGAGAGCACGATCGGGGCGCTTCAGATCGGCCACCAGCAGAACTAAGGTGATAGCAATAAACGCTCCGCCAAGCACTGGAGCCCCTATGCCTAACAAGGTGCTAAGAGAGCCTCCCAGGCCATAGAGAGCCAGAGCCAGCGCTGCCACTAGCATTGCGCCTGTCCCTATTGACTTCGTGGCCAGGTATGTAGAAACTTTCCAGCCCCAAGGAGCCCTGTTCTTAGGTGTATCATAGACGACATGCGCTTCGGCCGACTGACGCTCTACAGGCGTCGAAGCCTGATATACTTTGAGCGGATTAAGCGTCCTGGGGCTGCGTAACGTCCGCGAACCATCCAGCTCATGCTCATCCTCATACTGCGGCTTGAGCATGGTACTCCACATACTCATATGGGGTAGCTCTTCATAGGCCGCTTCAGGATTAATTGCCGCTTCATCAGCTCCCAAATAATAGACATTAGGTCCGGTTCCCTGTTCCGGCTTGCGTACACGCACGGGCTCGCGCGCAATGATGCGTGCTATTTCGGTACTCGGGTTGTGCATATCACCGGCAATGATAGCGCGCTCGGGACACACAACCACGCAGGCGGGCTCCAGACCAAGTTCGGTACGATGCGCACAATAATTACACTTTGCCGCCGTATGGCTGTATGGATCGATGTAGAGGGCGTCGTAGGGACAGGCTTGCATACAGGATTTACAGCCAATGCACCGACTTGAATCGAAATCTACAATCCCGTCATCCCGCTTATACAGAGCTTTTGTGGGGCAAATCGCTACACAGGGCGCATCATCACAATGATTACAGCGATTTACAAGAAAATAACGGCGCGAATTGGGGAACTCTCCCCTCTCAATGTACTTCACCCAGGTGCGATAGACACCGATGGGCACATCATGCTCGGACTTACAGGCCACAGTACATGCGTGACAGCCGATGCATTTACGCTGGTCAATAACAAAGGCATACTTCACGAGTGATCCCCTTCTCGTTTCCTGGGTCGGAGAACATAGAACTCACTTGTAAGTCTAAAAGAGAAAGAGCAGCTTGTCTAGTTTATCTTTTTAACAGAAGGCATAAATATTCCTTTATAGTGCTTGCTTGCGAGCATGCCGACATCCACAGGCGCTCGCACTTTAAGCCGCACAGGCGCTTGTTAGTTTTTGTTTTATTTAAGCTTTTCAGAAGGAAACGAGCAGCACAATGCGCAACAAAACTTCAAAATACGCTTAGCGAGATCAGGCATAGAGTTGCTTCTCTACTTCATCCAGCAAATCTTGCATCTCAAATGGCTTGGCAAGAAAAGCATCTACGCCATAGGCCCGCGCGGTTCCTGCCGCGTGAGGATGAGCCGAGAGCATAATAATGGGGATATCTTGAGTGAGTGGCAGGCTTTTAAGATGTTGCGCAATTTCACGCCCATCTTTGCCAGAAAGCAGCATGTCAAGCAAAATAAGATTAGGATGCTCTTTCTCGCTTAGCTCTTCGACGTGATTGCCCTTATCCACAAGTACAGCAAAGCCCTCATCCTCAAGCATTACGCGAAGCACCTCCAAAATATCAGGCTCATCATCAACAATCAAAATTTTCTTCCTGCCACTGGTCATGCGCTACAAACTCCTCTTTTCTAAACTGCCTGTTCATCTTTATACGCCTTTACTAGTATAGGTAAATGTGTTCATTTAGTCTGCCGCGCTCTCAGCTAACTGAGAGCGATACAATAATTGTACTCCCTCACGCTTACGCGGTAACTAATTATGGAACTTCCGCAGCATCCTTAACTGGTAATTCCACATAAAATACTGAACCCTGACCTTTTACACTCTCCACCCAGATTCGCCCGTGGTGATACTTTAAGATCTCATGCGAGATATATAAACCAATCCCCAGCCCGGGGAAGGTTGTCTCCAGAGGTTCGCTGACCTGATAAAATCGCTCAAAGATTTTCTGCTGATGCAACTTCTCAATGCCAATCCCAAAGTCTTGAATACCGATTATCGCCTTATCCTTATCTCGTGCGACGTGGATAATAACCTTGTTCGACTCAGGTGAATATTTGACGGCATTATTTACCAGATTAATCAAGACCTGGCCAATGCGATCTCTATCGCCAAACATCCAGCCTCTACTAGCGCCCTCTATTTCCAGTTGATGCATGGCAAATGTTTGCTGGAGAGTCTCAACCGTCTCATGGATAAGTTCATCCAAATCAAAGTATTTCATGCGGAACTCTAGCTTGCCAGTCTGCATGCGGGAAACATCGAGCAGATCCCCTATAAGTTGTGTAAGCTTATTTAGCTGCATATCCATACGAGCAAGAAAATTCTCAGCCTGCTCATCGCCTTGCTTCTTAAAGCGATGGCCAAGGATCTGCGTAAAACCTTTGATGCTCGTAATTGGTGTTTTCAACTCATGGCTGGCCATACGAATAAAGTCATCCTTATGCTTTTCCATCTCGGTTCGCTCGGTCACATCGTGCAGCGTAGAGATCAGCAAAGGTTGACCCCTTTCATCGGTAATCGAGCTGATAGTTCCTTCAAAAATCAGATAATGGCCCCACTGATGCTTGATTTTCACAGTAATCTTTCGCGCATCATCGTTAATCACATCCTGCATATCAGCCCGCAGCATAGCTTGATCTAGAGGATGTACCAGTTCCATAATATCGCTACCGACTAGCTCGTCAGGAACATAACCGAGCAGATTGCGATAAGATGGAGAGGCATAATATATTTTCCCTTGGCGGCCATAGAGAGTAATAATATCCTGGACATTATCAGCCACGAGGCGATATAACTGCTCGCTCTTCCTCAATTGCTCCTCAGCCCGCTTGCGTTCGGTCACATCTACCACCATCCCCATCGCACTGGAAGCCTCATCATGTTCACCTTTAAAGATCTTTAAGCGCACTACAAGATAATGAACGCTTTGATCAGGCCAGGTCACTCGGTGCTCCTGGCTAGAGGCAATTCCTGTCTCAGCAGCCTTTTTGACAACCTCATGCAAGGCCTTAACATCGTCTGGATGAACTTTATTAAACCAGAGCTCGGGACCACCTTCACCCTCAAGCGCTGGCATGCCATAAAGTTCTGCGAACTCAGCAGTCCATTTGAGTCGCCGCTCTGGCATAAACCACTGAAAAGCCCCAATGGAGGCTACTTTTTGGGCAAGTTTCAACCATTCGCGCTCATAGCGTAGCTGACAGGCCAATCTCTCGGCGCTACGTCGCATACGCACCTGATCGGTGATCTCAACGGCAAAGATGATAAGACTTTCTACCTTTCCCTCGGCATCGCGCGCTGGATGATAGAGGATGTTAAAAATACGGTCCTCATGTTGGCCTGTGCGCAGAGGATCAAAGCTGGTTGGGATCTCCCTACCAATAAAAGGCTGGCCAGTTGCATACACTTCATCCATGATGGCACAAAAGCCCTGCTCCTCTAATTCGGGTATGGCTTCCCGCACGGGCTTGCCAATCGCGGAGAGATCGCGTCCTGTGACTTCCAGACAATAAGGGTTGGCAAGTTCAACAATATGCTCGGGACCGCGTAAAACAGAGATTATCGCTGGGGCCTGCATAAACAGCTCATACATGTAGCGGCGCCTGGTTTCCACCTCCAGGCGTATACGCTCCTCACGCTCCATGAGCGTAGCCAACATGGCATCTTTACTTCTATGCTCACTAATATCACGACTATTTACGATGACTGCTTCGATATGCGGGTCCTCTAGCATATTCGTTATGACAATCTCTAGCCAGCGATATGTTCCATTTTTGTGCAGCATTCGGCATTGCACTTGCTTGCTTTCACCCGGCCGCTGGAGCACCTCATCAAACCAGATCTGGGCATCCTTATAATCGGCGGGATGTACAAGTTCAAGCGGCCTTATTGAGAGGAATTCCGCAGGCGTATAACCAAGGATAGAATAGGTTGCGGGGCTAGAATAAATTACTTTACCATCTCTAGTTACCAGCGAAATCGCATCCGAACTATGCTCTACTAAAGCTTCAAGCCACTTTCTATTCTGCCACTGATTTTCGTCAAGATCGTTATGCTTCTTCATACCACTAGAGTCGGTCAACATAAGCTTTACTTTCTCAGGAGGGGAGAAGGTCCATTCCTTGCACTTGTGGATCTCTTAAATATATTTCACTATATCATATTTTAAATTATCCAAACAACCACAACAGTTATACAGTTACTTTATCAATTGATGCGTTTAACTTGTCAACATTGATGTATATAATCCACAATCACAGTACTATCTGTTTACGCATATAATCCATAAAGTCGCGTCCCAAAGGGCCAAAATATTTGCCTTGCCGATAAAACATTATAAAAGGTCGTTTGAGTTCAAGATCAATGATCGGAATTGCGCGCAAGACGCCAGCCGCGACTTCGTGGATCACCGCTTTGCTCGATACAATACCTGCTCCTAGATTCGATTCGACTGCCTTTTTCACAGGTTCGGTTCCCTGGAAGTGCATAGCTATTTTGAGTGTGTACCCATGTTTACGCATCACTTGCTCTATAAACTGGCGCGTACGGGAAGTTGCCTCTGGGACGACAAAGGGCAGCATAGCAACCTGCTCAAGCGGAAGGGCTGCCTGCGCGGCAAGAGGATGGCGCGGGGAAAGGATAAGCGTCAAGGTATCCATCCCGATTTTCTCGACGATCAATTCGGGCTGCTGGATATCCCCACAGGCAAAGCCAAGATCGATGATACCCTGGCGCACGCGCTCAACCAGGCGATCGGTTGGGTCAATTTGCAGGAGCAATTCGCTATCGGGATGGCGCTCTTTATAGGTGGCGAGCAGGGGCGGGACCACATACATACCGCCGGTAGTGTTCGCGGCAACCACCAGGCGACCACGGGCGGCGCCACGAATTTCGGCAAGAACCCGTTCCGCCTCGGCCTCAGCATTAAGCATGGGAATAGCACATTGATAGAGGGCCTGGCCAGCCTCAGTAACGGTTAATTGCTGGTTTACACGTTCCAGCAATTTGACCTGGAGACTACGTTCAAGCGCACGGACCTGTAAACTGACCGCCGGTTGCGTCATAAAAAGCGCTTCTGCGGCCCTGGTGTAGGTTCCATGCTCTACTACACAACAAAATATGCGCAACTGATGTAGATTCATGTCGTATTCTACGATCTCAATATTACAGACTGAGCAGTAGTTTCTTCTGGAGCTTCCCTAACTACTTACGAGACAACGGTGAGTATAGCAGAAGCTATACTGAGATACAATCTCTGCAAAAGTTTCTCATCTCCTCTATAGCGATATAGAGGCATCCTGACAATGGTGTTTCTTCACAAACTGCTTCAGGCAAATCTTAAAGCGAGCGAGGGCTAGCTTTACATCCTCCCCACGCTCAATGCCCCACAATCTAAGCAATGCAAGAAAGCAAGATCGCCAGCGCTCATCTATCCGAGGCCAGGCAAAGCCAATATCTTAGCCCATTTCTCCTTAATACTATGTAATTATTTCTACGGTGCAATCTTTTACGTGCTAAAAGCGTTACTCTAGTAGAGGCTATAAACAAGACAGTTTAGCTCCTCTATGGTTGGGAACGTAGATTTCATTTTGGCATCAGCAAAATGAGGCCGAGATGGGGCTTGCACTTCTACTTAATGATAATATAATAGTATTGCTATAAAATTAGGTCGTATAAAATCGAGTGCTGCATAAAGATCTTTTTAATCGTCAGTATTCGTCAGCAGGAAGCAATAAGATGAGACCTTTGATCAGGCAGGCACGCAATCAGGAGAAGCAACCCGATGAGTTACCTCTCCCGGACATGCCGACTCGGCCCGCGCCGGCGCTAAAAAATCCGGCACCCGAGCCGGATAGAAGGTTGGCATTCCTTATCCCACTCATGCTATTCGTACTAGCGCTACTCACTGCTGTGCTCAGTGGATGGCTTCTGTTCAATAGCTCTGCGCTTGGAGCCATTTCTTCTATTATTATCAATTTCGGTATCGACCCGCAACGAGCGCTTTTGATTGCAGCGCTGACTATCGCGGCCGCCTCAGCACTCCTTGGGGCAATGTTAGGGCGTCGTAAACTAGGAGCAATTGTCGGCGCGGGCCTGATCTTCTGGTTTGCTTATCTCAGCGGCTTCATTGAAGCTGAGCTTAAGCCTGTATATGATCCAGGCGGCCATCTAGAGCCCCTGAATGCCACTGCCTTGCAGCATACAGCGATTATGATGATGGGCCTGGGTCTGCTCACTGCTTTTATTGGGGCCTCTGTTGGTATAGCGCTCGGTAGCGTGCTGCTCAGCCCTCCCTATCATCTAGTTCAGCTCATCTGGAAAAGGGTTATCTCAAGGGGTGCTTCCCCGTGGGCTCAAACAGTCGAGGGCTCAGATAATCACGTACTGAGCGTGCTTAAGACGGCAAGTAATTGGCTGGGAGCCGTGATTATGGTCGGGCTACTGCTCATAGCCAGCCAGTCAGGCGATCTTTTCCTCTTCTCACCAGATATTGGATTACATCAAGTTCCCAAAATCACGAATGTGAAAAAGGGGCTACCTACACATGGAACTGTTGTTGAGGACCATCTGACAAGTGAGGCCCTGCACGGTCTGGTCAAACCATTTCTTGTATACCTGCCACCTTCCTACAACACGCCGGAGGGCCGCACTAAGCATTACCCGACGCTCTACTTGCTCCATGGCTCGCCTGGCAAGGATACAGACTGGGTAACTGGCGGCAAGGCTGTGCAGTCAGCTGACACCCTTATCGACACGGGTAAGATACCTGAGCTGATTATGATCTTACCTGATGGGAATGGCCGTCCCGGAGCAACAACCGAATGGGGCAACAGTTTCGATCAACGCCAGCTCATTGAGACGTATGTTACCAATGATCTCGTCAAGTATGTGGACCAACATTATCGAACCATCCCTCAGTCCAATCAACGTGGCATCGGAGGGCTCTCCATGGGTGGTTTCGGGGCCATGAATATAGCTATTCATCACCCAGATGTATTCGGCACGGTAATTTCTTTGGGCGGCTATTATCGCGCAGAAGGGGCTATCTGGGGCCATAACACCGCCTATATTCTGGCTAACAGCCCGATTTACGAACTTCCGCAGGCGCCCAAAGCCTGGAAGCTCCATATGTACCTGGGAGCAGCAACGAAGGATGAGCCTTATTACACAGACACAATACTGTTTATGAAGCTTCTTGACAAATTACACATCTCCTATAAGTTTGATTTGCAGAAGGGCTATCACTCCTGGGTTGTCTGGCAGACCCAGATGTATAACGCTCTTTCCTGGCTTAATTGGAAAGTTACCCAGCAAGGGGAAGGGCATATACGTACTCCTGTTGTTACCCATCATCGCTAAGCTGTAAAGCAGGCGCATAAGTAAGAGCTATCGAAACAACAAAAGGCCAGGGTTATCCCTGGCCTGGCCGGTCGCCCGGCAAATCATTTGAGAAGGCTCAGCTTATTTAGATGGAGCCTTGACCGAGGACTGAAAGCCAGTGCGTATATGGCTATCGTCGCAGAAAGGCTTATTACGAGACTGTCCACAACGGCACAGGGCAACCTCATCATCGGCAAGCTCAAACGGGTCGCCTTCGCTATCCAGCAGGATAAGCCCCTTTGCCCCCTGAATGTACAAAGGTCCATTTTCCTCTACCGTAATCGTAGGTTTGGTCTCTTCTGCCATACTTACAAACACTCCCTTCGCATTATTTGGGTAAGAAAATAAATGAGGAGGGCCAGTTATACAAGCAGTAGCCCTCATTACCTCTCATACATGAGTATATCAGGTACTATATATTCTCTACAAGCCTTTCTGCCGCGTCTCCTGGGCTTTTCAGGGCTTATTTTGCCTTGCAGCCTGAGGGAGAGAAAAGGCTAAGGATTCCGGCTGCTTGACCAAGTGAAGACAACCATCCGTTGATTACCCGCGCAAAATATGGTATATAGTACCCTGTAGCATAAAATAGCAAAGGCTGTGATGGAGCTTTTAGCAGAATCTATTATATCCAACCGAGATTCCAAAGCCACCAAGCTAGCTTTTTCCCAACAAAAAACCTCACCCTCCATCACTTGAGATCTTCGTAGCACGTTTGCGTATAGAAATAAAAACGTTTACGAGCGCCAGCATCAGTACACCAGCACAATCAGCCATTACTCCGTGCTAGAACGAAGCATGTTATGCAGGCTATTTAGCTTCATAAACAGCTTCAGAACAGTTGTTTTACCTTAACAATGATGTAAAGGAGAATACCATGCGAGCTGTTGTGTACAAGGGACCATTCAAGGTTGAAGTAGATCAGGTAGCTGATCCAAAGATTCAGCACCCTAATGATGCAATCGTACGTATTACCTCAACTTGTATTTGTGGCTCGGATCTTCATATGTATGAAGGGCGCACTGCGGCGCAGCCGGGCATCATTTTTGGTCATGAGAATATGGGAATCGTTGAAGAGGTAGGGTCCGGGGTCACTACGTTGCGCAAAGGTGATCGTGTGGTGATGCCGTTTAATGTCGCTTGCGGCTTTTGCAAGAACTGCGAGCGTGGCTATACTGGCTTTTGCCTTACGGTTAATCCAGGCTTTGCAGGTGGGCCTATGGATATGTGGCGATGGGTCCCTATCCCGGAGGTCAGGCCGAGTACCTACGCGTCCCCTACGCAGACTTTAATGCGCTCAAGCTCCCCCAGGGGACCGAGCATGAGGAAGATTTTGCCATGCTTGCAGATATCTTTCCTACCGGCTACCATGGTACGGAGCTGGCTCAGGTCTCGCCCGGGGAATCGGTGGTTGTCTTTGGGGCTGGACCCGTTGGGGCGATGGCGGCGTATAGCGCGCTGATACGCGGAGCCGCTGAGGTATATGTGGTTGATCGGGTTCCAGAACGCTTGCAGAAGGCTAAGGATATTGGTGCAATCCCTATCGATTTCAGCAAAGGCGATCCCGTTGAGCAGATCCGCCAGATGCGCCATGGCGACGGCGTTGACAAGGGCATCGATGCTGTCGGCTATCAAGCAATCAAGCCTGGCCAATCCACCGAAGAACCTTCAGTGGTTCTGGATGGGCTCATCCAGATTGTCAATCCTACCGGCATGCTCTGCATCCCTGGATTGTATGTGCCATCCGATCCGGGCGGCAAAGATCCACATGCGAAGGAAGGACGCTTGCTGATCCCCTTTGGGAAGCTCTTTGAAAAGGGCCTGAGGCTTGGTACAGGACAGTGCAACGTTAAGCGCTATAACCGTTACCTGCGCGATATGATTATTGCAGGACGCGCCAAGCCAAGTTTTATCGTCTCAAATCAGGTATCACTCAATGATGCGCCCATGGCTTACGATAAGTTTGACAAGCGTATCGAAGGCTATACCAAGGTCATTCTCAAGCCATAGGCTCTGTGAGCCAGAGCAGCGCAAGGAGGTACGTGCATATATGTACCTCCTTGTTCCTGAGATTCCTGGAATCCGCAGCAAGCTACTCTTTGTCGTCCTGGGGCAATACGGGTAGAGGCTTCTTCCACACAACAGTCAAATTGCTAGCACAGACCGGACATGCTCTCTCTGCAGGCACAGGAACAGCAATCATAGCTGTATAGCGCCATGCCCCATCTAAATTTCTTTCCCATACCAGCGTACAATCAGGGCACAAACAGCGTTCCCACTGATTCATAAAATCGATAGCCTCCTGAATTCGGTACTTATTCAATCACAATTAGCTCATTATACAGTCGTTATATTAGTATGTGCCCCATTACATTTCTTACGCTACAACAACTTGCGTCTCGTTTATTCTTTTCCTTGAACTGGCTCTACATTGAGTTAGCACTATTATAACACATCTTATTTTCAGCGCGAATTCAGATCCTTCTCAGGTACAAACCGGGTTGGTAGTCTATAGCAGGTTTCTGCGCATAGTATCCTTTTCCTATATAGCTATTTTGAGAAAAGGCGCAAAGCCTATTATTTTCTCCCCTCCGCAGAGTCCACATCTTCTGAATCAAGATTGTATGAAATGACTCGGCTATGGTATACTAGTGAAGTATCTTCAAGGCGGAGCGTCTTAAAAATTCTTGTTGTGGGATGTAAGCTATACCTCGCTCCTGGGATGCGCTAGAGATATCCCGGAAAGCTGCAACAGGGAACAAAATATGAGCCTTTATGGTTTATATATATAGACACCGCCAAGCATAATGTAGATTCAGGGAAAGGGGACTAGCATCAATGCCTAAAAAGGGTGAACTTTCAAAGACGGCTCGTGCTTCGCTGGCAAACCGCGAATCTGTGAACCATCTGACCAATCGCGTATGCGCGAAATGCGGTGAGCCGATCATGCTTGCCGAGCTGCAGCCAGTTAAAGTTGTTGGCATGGGCATGAAATATTATCACAAGGCTCACTACAACGTACAGTAAATTTCTCTAGCTTTTACCTATCATGGATGATGATCAAATAAGCATTGTCCAGGTAGAATAAATTACAAATGGGCCAACTGGCCCATTTTTTCTGTGCGCAAAGGCTGGCCTCACGCCAGCCCTGAGCTGCACAAATCCACCTGCTTCAAGCGTACGTCCGCCACACTCTACACAATAGTGCTTCCCTCCGCCACTGACGATGCCCGCCAGGAAGTAAAGCAAGTATTTGCTGATCTTGACAATCTTTTCACAAACTGTCACAATCGCCACATGATTTATGCAAGGAGCTCAGTAGTATGGTACAGTCAATAAACCGTGAGGTAACTGATATAGAAGAGGTTCAGCCCACCACAACGAGCAATACGTCCCGTACAATTACCGTAGCCTTCCAGGGTGAACGAGGAGCCTTTGGCGATGAAGCCGTGCAGTCCTATTTCGGACGAGAGGCAGGCGTTACCCCGGAGCCAGTACCGCATCGCAGCTTTGCCGATGTCTTCCGCGCTGTAGCCTCCGGCACAGTCGATTACGGCCTGGTCCCCATCGAGAATTCCCAGGCAGGAAGCATCGACGATAATTATCATTTGTTACGCCAGCATGACCTATTTGTGACAGGCGAGATCGGCCATCCCGTCAATCATTGCCTGCTTTGCTTGCCTGGTCAGAAGATCAGCGATATTAAGCGCGTCATCTCTCATCCCCAGGCCCTGGCCCAGAGCGATCAGTTTTTACGCACGCTGGGCGTGGAGATCGTGGCCACCTACGACACTGCCGGTAGCGCTAAAATGGTGCGGGAGGAGAATCTAGAGGGCGTGGCGGCTGTGGCAGCGGCCCGAGCAGCTGAGCTCTATCAATTAGAGATTCTGGCACGCGGTATTCAAACCATCAAGGATAACTATACCCGCTTTATAGCCCTCAGCCGGGAGCCAGCGCCCCGACCCGAGGGATCAGCGAAGACTATGCTTGTGATGGCTACTCCGCATCAGCCAGGCTCGCTCTATCGCTGTCTGGGTGTTCTGGCCGAGAAGAACATAAACGTGCTTAAGCTGGAATCGCGCCCGTCACGTCAGCAGCCCTGGGAATATGTCTTTTATCTCGACTTCGAGGGCCATCGCGAGGACCCAGAGGTTCGCAGCGCCTTAGCTGATCTGGCTGGCCACACCACATTTTGCAAGGTGTTGGGCTCATTCCCACGCGCGCTCTAAGCCTCAAAGCAGCTGGGTTAGCCAAACAGAAACATAAGCCGGGAACGTATTCCCGGCTCATTTCTATGCGCCAAAGCGGCCATGCAGAATAAACAGACTCACGATACCAACTAGCACGATCCCAAAGAGAAGGGCCATTAAGGTTGCCAGCATACCGGCAACGGCTCTGCTCGTTTTTATTGCGTGCACGGCCCTGATCGCTGGCACCTGGAGGATCAGGCAATAGATAAACAAGACCCCGGCCAGCAGGCTGCTCACGTTTACGGGCAGGATACTTCCATGTCTTAGTAAGGCTTGGAGCAGGACAATGCAAAACGAGAAAAGGGACAAAGCGATATAGAGCGGCATAAATGTAAGCAGAAATGCATAGAGATGGTCACGATACGAGCCTCTACCTCCTAGCAGGCGCGTGACGCCCCAGCCCACCCAGGCTATATAGCAGATGGCCAGTACGCTGACCGCTACAGCGATAGCCCAGCCGCTAAGAAATGGGCTCATATAGCGCAAGATCGAATTTGCCGGCCTGGCGGCTGGCGCGAACACGATAGCGCTTTCTATGAGCAGGCCAAGCAGAATAAATTGGGCTAAGATCCCACCCCAGCTGGCATATTGTACCTCTGTGGCAAACGTGCCCACCTTTGGATATACGGGTATATAGCTATACTGCCTGGGCAGCACCTTGAGGGCCAGGGCCAGTGAGGGCGGCCGCCGCCTTGCCTGCTCTGCCTCTGCTACATTCTTGCTTATTTGCGCAGGCCCTCTACTCGCTTCTGCCACGTCCTCATATGACCAGGCTGGCTCAGATGGTGCATCCTGAACGCTTGCATCTGGGTCCGAGGATGGCATAGGTAATGTAGGATCATTCACTGAGACCATATTCTGCGGACCTACGAGTACGGGAGGCGGAGTGGTTTGCAATTCGGGGATGGCATTAGCAAACGGCAAGACTGGCGGTGCAGCCATCTGCTGAGTCGGCTCATTGCTTATCTCCGTCGCCTGATTCGTCTCTTGACGCTCCACAGCAGATTCCTGTTCCTCTCGATCCGCATTCTGACTGATAATCCTCTGCTCTGTTAGCTCCTCGTCCGTATGTGCGCTACTCCGGTCCTTATTGTCTTGCTGAGGAGCCGAGACTTGCACGGTCGGGACTTCATCAATTGCGAGCTCGCTCTGGGCCTTTAAGCTTACCGGCGTTACGGACACACGCTCGGTTGGTGCATCCTCCTCGGCCTGAGCCGCTGCCTGTACTGGTCCTACCTGCTCCGCTGTTTCATCATCCTCCGCCTGCATCAGCGCTTTTAAGGGCCGTGGAGCAACTTGTTTTGTTGGCTCCCCGTCAAGCGACGCGCCTTCTGGCTCTTCATGGTGTAAAATCTGATCTTCTCTATCTGTCAGTTGGGATGATAGTGTATTCTCGGGCATATATGTCAATGTTATGCCACGTATGTGAGATTTCATAACCAAATAGCTCCTTTGCCACCAGGCTTTAAGCGCGCATTTCCCAATCTACAATCCTTAGTAGCATCTTTTATAGGTACTATTGTTATACGACTTAATTCGCTCAGGCGATACATTATCCTCTTCGCACGCAATAGCATGTCCATTGATAGATCAGGCGCTTATTATTTTCAAAGCTGGCTCATCTGCTCCTTTCTGAGCAGGGAAGGAAGATGCGCATCTCTCAGGACCCCTCACGTGTTTTCTCGCCTCCCTGCTCTTTGCCAATGGCCCACGCTTTGCAGCCCATAGCAAGCAGTGGACTTCAGCCAACCTGTTGGCACTGGAAAGCATCTCGCTCTGTTGTATCTATTTTTATATCTTACATCTACAGTTCGTTTTCAATAGTCCATACCCCCGATGATACTATTTTAGTTAGTTAGTGGCATATAAAATATTTTTATGTTTTACCTATTTTACTCTTCTTGACAGTTAGTAGTATTTTACTATATAGTGCTGATAGGGATGGCAAGGAACATGAAGTAACAAAAACTGCGCAACTTCAAGGAACACTGGCTCTTGTTGAGAGGCTTTGCCTCGTCTGGCATGATCTTATCTCTGGAGGCTACTCTTGTCTAACCGGGTAACACATCTGCCCTATGGAGAAGAAGGAGAGACACACATGACATCAGTTTCATTTGACCACATGGCACAGGCATATGATACTCTACGTGGCTATCCCCAAGAGGTCTCCCAGCGCATCGCCGAGACGGTTGATCAACTGGCAGCTGGAAATGCCCAGACGCGTTTTCTTGAGGTAGGCGTGGGAACTGGACGCGTGGCTGTTCCACTGGCTCAACGTGGGCGCCGGTATACTGGCATCGATATCTCAGCGAACATGCTCAAGAAGCTTGAGGAGAAGTTGCACACGACGGGCTGGAAGGAGACGCCATTGGCCTGGGGAATGGTGTCAGATGAAGATACGGCACGCAAACTCGCGGTGAGGCGCTTCCTCTATGAGCAGAAGCGGGGAAGTTTACGCTTCCTGGAAGCGGATATGACGGCCCTTCCTTTTCACGATCAGTCATTTGATGTGGTGATTGCTGTGCATGTCTTTCACTTAGTCTCCAATTGGCAGCAAGCACTCCAGGAAATTATGCGCGTCCTGCGGCCAGGAGGCATCTTCATCCGCTATTGGAACGCACAGTGGGAAAACCATTGGAAGCCTGGGTATGCTGACATCAGGGCGTATGGAGCGCTATTGTCGAAGAACTTGGCGGCAGCACTCAGATGCCAGGTGTCACAGATCAAGAAGTGACGTTATGGCTGCAGCAACACGGTTTCGAGACAGAGATCAGAGAGATGTTCACATGGGAGCAGCCAATCACGCCGCAAACGCACTTCAACAGTATCATTCATTACCAGGCGACCAGTCCATGGTCCGTCTCTGATGAGATATTCGCCCTCTCGCTGCAACGTCTCGAAAAGTGGATGCATGACCACTTTGGCAACAAGATCAATGATTCGTTTCTCGAAAAAGAGCAGCTCATTTTGAGTAAAACACGCAAACCTTCTTAGACCATCAAGAAGTGGGTGAGTGGCTCTTTTTGTGCAAGAGGAACCACTCACTCCATTCTCTGCGAGGCGCTGATCCAATCGTTTCATTTCCTCTCAGGGGAAGGCATTATGCTGAACCGGGCAAACCGCTCAAGGCCTTAGTAATCGTGTCAGTTGCTACCAGCGATTGATAAGGAAGGGCTATCGCGATCAGGCCTGCTTTCACGTGAAACTGATTCGCGGTAGTATACGCCTGCTGGCTGATCTGAGGACTTTGTGGTAATCCTGGCAAGCAGGCCTGAAAAATCGCCGCAGTCATTTCCTGATTCTGCTTGAGATACTTTCCTAAGAGCGCCTTCGCCTGGGTGGGATTCTGGTGAATCCATTTCTCTGCCTGGGCCAGCCCTCGAATGAAGGCCTGTACAGCTTTGGGCTTGGCATCAAGCGTTTGCTGCCTAGCAAAGAGCACTCCATAGAGTTGTCCTTGCATCTCTGGAACATCCCCACGAGCCGGGCTAATAAATATGTCACCGATGCCCTGAGCCTCGGCTTCCTGTCCGACAGGCACAGGAAAGGCGAGCGCATCCACACGCCCCTGGGCCAGGGCTCCCAGCCCTGTAGCTGGATTGTTGCCTCCCAGGCTCACTTTAGTGACATCACGTAAGGCATCAAGCCCCTGTTGCCTTAACAGAAAGGTCACCAGCGCATCATTGGTGCTTCCCGGTGAGGAAATGCCTATCTTCTTCCCGACGAGCGCTTGCACCTTTTCAGCGAGGGAACTACTAGCTGACAGATGGGTTTGCCGTTCAAATTGTTTACTCACGATTATATCCAACAGAAAGGCATCGGCAAAGGTTCCCACTATTTTGATGTAAGAATCGACCCTGGAAAGGGTAAATGCATCTGTTACCGAGCCAGCCGCGACGTCAATGCTGTTCGACTCAAGCGCGGCCGTCAACTTTGGACCTGTTCCGAGCAAAGAAGGAGGAGATGGATCGAGCGTTACCCCCTCTTTTGTGAAAAATTGTTTCTGCTCGGCCACATAGAACGGAAAAAAGCTGATCGAATTAGTGTTTTGCGCCACCCTGAGCGTCATGTTGGGGACAGAACCAGATGGGGTGGATGGAGCACCCCCACACGCTGCTACGCTCAAAGCAACCATGAGCCAGCAGATTAGCACTAGCCACAGTGATCTCCTAGAAAGATCCATTGCATATTCTCGCTTTCTCTAGAAGCGTACAATAGAGGCCTGCGTATGAAGAGAATCCGTTGCATTCCCTCAACATATTGGATTTTCTCAGGTTGCCAATAGTTACTGCTTCGTTCATCTCAGCAACACAGGTATAATCATGATGCGTTTGCCATTCTATGCCTAAATTGCTGCTGCGCATGTAAAATAGCATATACAGATCTACAACAAATAAGAGCAGAGCGAAACGCCTATCTCCCATTTATGCTAAAGAACTAAAATAGTATGTCCTTCAATTAGAAAATGCTATTTTGCTTCTTGCTGAGAATAACATTTTTATCTCACTTCTGTCAATTTTGGCATTTAAAATATGGTATAAAAGCAAAAAGTTTCTTTCAGGACAAGCCGTTACTGGTGAATACAGCAAGCGATTTAATGCAGTTCATTTGTATTCATTACAGCGCCCTCTAACCAGGTGGGAAGAGATTCTTCGATCTTCTACTTTCGCTTGCTCCGGTAGCCCCCAATTGCCGAAGCATAATAGGGGGCCGTACACTACAGGCCCGAGCGGCGAAAAGCAACGACGCAGCGTGCATATAGTACGCCGCAGAATGTTCGGGTCTGGATGTCGGTTATTGCTGCGTTGAGCAAGCGATCATATCTCTCAGGAGTGGTCACGCCGCTTTGCAAGACAAAGGGGCGCGCCTCTACAGCCAGATCATATATGCAAAGCAGAAAAGGTTCGTGCAACTTTGTGCCGGCAGAGATATCGATTATGCGCGCAGTATCATAGCAAACATGATATCCAAGGTCGGACAGCCAGCTGGCCATCATGGGGATAATGCCCAGTCCTTCGGCAGGAGAAGAGGCGCGTCCGCTACGCTGTAAGACCTGTACAAATAGCGCGCGCAGCTCTTCGCAAGGATAGCTATTGGTCATGGGTAGCTCGACTTCACTCCAGACAATATAGCGAGTCACTTTGCCTGGCTCGTGTACATCTTTTCTTTTGTTTTGGAGGGACGAGCATACTGAAAAAGAGGGACTGCCAGCAGTCTCTTGGGCTCCGCGAAGAGGAGACTGAAAGAGAGGTGGCTGAAAGAGAGGAGACTGAAAGTACATTTCATCCAGCAATTTGTACAAATAGCGGATACGCACGAAATCCAGGATCGAAAGATTATTCTCGTCGGCCTGGGCCGGTTCAGTTCCTCCGCGAAGGTCACTGCATTCTGGCCGGTACAACGAAAATTCATTCCCGTTCTCGATAGGTAAAGCGGGAGCGACATTTCTATAAAAAGCGATTTCTATCTCACCCTCGTCCAATCGAGGCATCTTGTTATGCAAGTTTTCCAACATTATCACTTAACCCTCCAAACTTCCAAACTTCCTTTTACCTTTTAGCAAATTGACATAGCGATGTCCGTCTGAGCAAATGAGCGGCTAGCAGATGAGGAATAACGACGCGTTGGAGCTGCATATATCAATATCTGGCTTGCGCCTTTTTGCTGCTTGCCGAAGAGCTTATAGACATGTATCAGCTGCATATTCAGGCTCAAGTTAAAGCCGGCAACCTCCTCTGATGTACAAGGCACATCCAGCGAACAGGTCCGTTCTGCTCTATATTGCTGGATAGCATAATAGGTCCGCAGCAGGACATTTATAGCCGCTTTACGCCATCTGGCTGGTTGCTCTTGCTGGCTGGCATTACTAAGCTGGGAGTCTTGTGCATTCTGAGTTGCATAACGAGAATTTGACTTTCGTTTGAGGCCGGGCGCGCCGAAGATTGTTTGCATGAGGTTTCCTTCTCCTAACATTCCACTTAAGACTACAGAAATGCTCCTTCAGAGCAAGGCAAAAACTTCCGATAGGAGCAGTATAGCATATAAACCGCTCATTTTCAATTAATCTATCGGTTACAAACTATTAATTTTTTATTGTCACGCTTGATAAAATTTACTTTACCACTAATTTGGATTTTCACTAGACTATGTTTATGGCAGAAAACGAAGATCTCCTTGAGATAGCCATCCCTGGCCATGTCTCAGCACAAAAAGCAGCTCAAATATTAGGTGTCTCGGCTGATAGGATCTATAAATATATTCAAGATGGCAGATTGCATTCGAGGCAGGTCGGTCACCTACATATGATTCCGATAGAGGATGTAGAGGCTTTCCAACGCCAGCCCTCCGGTCGTGTGCGCAAGCAGCCACCCGCCTGGCGCCTCTATCGCAGCAACATTCAGCTTGGTTCTACCGCCATTCGTGTGCAGATCCGTCCCGGCCAGCAAGAAGCCTTCCAAGAAAAGCTCAAGGCCTTGCTTGAACAGCAAGCCCATCTCTTAACCGGCTCCATCCAGCGCTATATTTTTGAGGATGAGGACGCGCCCGCTAGCGTGCAGATCTGGCTCGTCTGGAAAAGCAACGAGCTGCCTGATACCGCAACCCATGAACAAGAGCTCGCTGCTTTGCAAGCTGAGCTGGCCGACGTTCTGGACTGGGACACTGCTCAATTCAGCCATCTGCACGGCTTGCTCTATACTTGAGGAACCGAACGTGCAGTGAGCTTAATACGCAAGGATTGGCCGCTACTTACGAAGGAGCAGCGGCGATTAACTTTCTTGACAAGAGAGCCCGAAGACTCCTGAGCGCAGACGATCCTCGGTTCCTATTGTTTAGTTGTATACCAGTCTGTGGTAGTCAAACCGGGATAGCTGATAGTCTTCTTTAGCAGATCGCCTGGAGGTCCTGGGAATTGCTTCACTGGCCGCCCTTGTTCCGCCAATAACATCGTATCGTGCCAGATAACGGCGGCACCATCCACTCCTGTAATGTTAACCATCGGAGCGTAATCATTATTTCCTACCCATACTCCCGTCAGGAAATCGCTAGTATAACCAATTGTCAGGCTATCCCTAAATGTATTAACATAGCTGCTCTTAGCAGCGGCTGGATACACTATACCCGGTTTACCGGCCTCACATTGATCTTTATCAGCCGTATACAGCAGGAGCGGACTACATAAACCAAACTCGCTAGAACGCGCCTGATTATCGCTTAACACATCGGTCATCATAAAAGCCGTCTCGGGCCGCATAGCAGGGGTACCCTGATTTGTAGCCTCATATAGAACGCTTCCATTGGCATGCACCACTTTTGCAATCGCGTGAGGCCGCACATACATTCCGCCATTAGCCATAGTACCATAAGCCCCCGTCATATCAAGTAAAGGCAACTCAGTTGTACCCAAGGCCAGGCTATATCCCCGATCAAGCGCCGGTATTTTTATGCCTAAAGCTGACATCTTCTTCATAAATGGATCGATGCCCACTTTATCCAGCAATTTAACCGCTGGAATGTTGTAATTATTCTGCAAAGCAGAGCGATAAGAGACAATTCCATGATACTTGTGATCATAGTTTACAGGCGAATAAGGAGGCGAACCAAGCGCAATCGGGCTATCATTGACAACTTCTCCAGGGCTCATACCTTGATCAAAAGCTGCAGCATAAACCAGAGGCCTGAAGGTTGAGCCGGACTGGCGCTTAGCTTGTGTGACCACATCATAATTTGCATCGCTGGAACTATCGATATTTTTAAGAAAGGTGCGGATCGAGCTATCATGGGGGTCAAGAATAACAATAGCCGCGTTAGTCACATTATGTGAATCTTTTATTTTCTTGATATAGCTCCGAGCGTGCTGGATGGCCTGCTTATTAAGATTTATATCGAGGGTAGTGGTAACAATTAAACCGGAGTCCAGAAGGGCTGAGGGCTTCATCTGCACAACGTTTACTAATTCTTGCAGGGCATATGTAATAAAATCTGCGCTATCCTGATTCTGTTTCAGACAATCTTGTTGCTGCTGGACATTTCCTATCAGACAAATAAGTCTGCCAGCTTTATCATACAGCTGTAAATGTCCTTTTTCAGCCTGTAGAGATTGCTGCTCTTTGGGAGCAGACAAGCCACCATACACGCAAGCGCTTAAGATACAGGAGAGCAGCAGGAGAATGCCGCTTAGCCTGGATAGGCTTAACAGCCTATTTCTAGTAATGTACATAGAACGTTGCATTCCTTTCCTGATAATGCTTCATCGTATCGGATCTGTAGTATAACAATCGCCAGAGAAGCATAAACATTTCTTCTTGGGAGCTAATTTATCCTTTTGGGCTAGTTCACAACATAGAGAAGCGTTTGCCCAAAAGAAAAGTAACTGCCTCCAATTCTCCTGTATCTCGCTATTATATATCTCTCATGTCCGGAAATGCTCAGATAGGAGAGACAATCTATATTTACGGAGCTGTGATGCCAATGCGCCGCGCGATAGCTGGGTCAGGCTGGTAGATACGTTCTGTGGGCAGAAAACCTTTAGCCTTCGCTTCCTGGCCCTGCTGCAATAAGCCATAAATCTTTCTCGCTAGAGGAGTATAATCACAAATCTCGCAGGTCCACTCATTGACATATTTATCAACTATATGGCGACTCAGGCCCACCTGAATGCTTCTTATGGGCAAGCTTTTTCCGCGTATCGTTTTTTCCGGGTCCCACTGCACACGGACCGGGGCTTGCTTAAGCTGTAAGCGCCAATCCTCAGAATCGACATAGAGCCGCGCATCTGGCGATGTTAAAACTGCCTGCCCCAACGCCTCTTCCCATCCCTCACGCGTAATGCGAACAGCAAGGATCATTTCTTGATCCGCTTTTAAGCCCCAGTTGCTTCTCTCCATTAGCCACAAGAAGGATGGTTTGATCCAGGTCATGCGGTTTAACGAGAATGGGGCCACGAAGCGCTGATTTTTCAGGGCGGGCAAAGCGATAGCCTTTGCATATGCCTGGTAGACAACAATAGATTTGCCATCATAATCAGCGCGGATTTCATATTCCTGCACAGAATAACCTCCTTAATAAACACAGACCAGAGGCAAAGCCCTCTTCCCTGCTCCACTATGTGCCTGCCCATTTCCCCTAGAATAACCTAGAAACTCCCTTGACAGAGGCAATTTGGTAGGTTATATTTTCACCATGAATGTATGTTCATATATATGAACGAACGATCAATACAAAAAGCTTAGGGATACGAGGTAAGGAAAAGACACTATGAGCCAGATAGCACATACCTCACGGGGACCGCTTGAATACAGAATAGTTGGTCAGGGTTCCGCTGTTCTGGTCCTGAACGGGGGGCATACAAACTGCTCCTCGCCACTTGGGCATGAAAGCTTCTTTCTGGATCAGGGATATCAGCTTATCATTCCCTCGCGGCCTGGCTATGGCCGAACGCCCTCTTCTGTTGGTAAGACTGCGGAAGCCTTTGCTGATACCCTTGTCAGCTTTCTTGACTC
This sequence comes from Ktedonosporobacter rubrisoli, assembly GCF_004208415.1. GTDB lineage: Bacteria > Chloroflexota > Ktedonobacteria > Ktedonobacterales > Ktedonobacteraceae > Ktedonosporobacter > Ktedonosporobacter rubrisoli. The sequence continues at coordinate 5,154,792 of NZ_CP035758.1, forward strand.
TCTCCATCCCGATCAGGTTATCGTTGTTGGCATCTCTGCCGCCGGACCCACCGCTCTACAACTAGCGGGAAAACATCCTGACCGCGTGAGCAAGCTCATATTACAAAATGCTGTCACCGGAGGCAAATTCCCGACAGGCCTGACGCGAGTTTTTACCTACCTCGCATTTAATCCAATAGCTGAGCCCTGGATCTGGGCCGCCTTTCGCAGTTATGGTCGCCGGGCTCCGCTGGCAGCGCTTAAAAGCATGCTTAGAAGCCTCTCTTCTCTACCAGCAGACCAGGTACTTACCAAAATGAGCCCGAAGCAGCAACAGGATGCGCTCAATTTATTGCTGGCTTCCCGTTCGGGATCTGGCTTCCTCCACGATATCCATCATCGTTGTGGTGATATCAGTCGCATCACAGCCCCAACCTTGATCATTGAGAGCAAATACGATGGTGCTGTAGATTCGTCTCACGCTACCTACGCCGCAGAGCGCATCGCCAATGTCGAGCTGTTCATCGCCCCTGCAGAGAGTCATCTCTTATGGTTTAGCCCTCACAACGTCGAGATCGAGGCAAAGATGCGCGTATTCCTGGAAGCCTGAAAAATGACCACAATAAAATATATCTGGTAACAAAGTTATTCTCTCCAGATATATTTTACTTAACATGAGCATATGTCGCAATGAAAGCTAGAGGGTTTACAACTGCATAGACATCTCATACTGAGTGAAGAACTCTTTGAAACCGAGCGAGCGGCAACGGGCAAGAAAAGGGCTCTGCTCTGGCTCATTATAAAGCCACAGCTTAGGCGCATCACCAGCAGCCCTACGCAATACAGTCACCAACTCACCATCCGTAAGTTCGCTCTGAAATACCGCGCCCAGGATCTCGGCTACCTCATGGGTGCGCCATACAAGCAGGCTATTCGCACGGCCTTGTGGATCAGGCACAGTAATCGTCTCTGTCTGCAGCGTAAGAATACTTGCTGGCTCGCATCCCCAGCATGGATCTCCGTCCATATAAACCAGGGGCAGAAACGCCTCGGGCCCGCTTGTCTCCGTCTGAAGGCGTGAACCAGCCGGCAAAGCCGAGGTCTCCATCTCAAGCCCAAATAAGCGCCGTTTAGCTACAAAGCCAGCTTTTTCATAGACCTTAAATGCACGGGTATTCTGGGTCAAGACCTCCAACTGTAGCGTTGCAAGTTCACTCTCGCGAGCCACCTGTACCATTCGTTCAGCCAACACATGGCTGGCTCCTCTCCCACGAAACTGGGGCGCAATGCCAAAGCCACCGCACCAGCCCCTTCTTCCACGCGTTCCCATACGGGCCATACCCACAAAATCACCGTGCCGATCATGCATCACCACACAACGATTCGCATCGATCTGATGCGTCCGCCAATAATTTGCGCTCTTGGCCGGAGTTATGGTCATGGGGAAGAAATAGCCGCTAAAACTCAGGTTGTGCATCTCACTCAACTGGGCATGCGTATAGTCCAAAGCATTAGAAAAACGATACTCATCCATATAGCTTAATGTCTTTCCTCTCCTGCTCTCATCGATTACTCAGTCATCATACCGCTGCAGTATAGCGTACCAGGAATGCAGTGTCTAGCCAGAACTGGCCACAACTAGCTCATCTCCAGCGATAAAAACAACAATCAGCCAGGGAGCAGGGAGAGCTTCGTTAAGGCCGCCCATGTCGAGAAGCTCCCTTCCGCAGCCTTCCCAAAGCAACAAAAGGCTGCATGTCTCAAATATGCCATTCTTGTTCCTACTCATTATTCCTGAATGCTATAGCTAGGGGCTGAGCGCCCAACCAGCCAGATAAGCGTCTGTCCATCGCCTTCCTTCTGCCTGCTGCTAATCTCCGCGTGCCAGTCCTCGGGCGGAACATACTTTAGCGCATCAGCCAGGTTGGAGCGTACGTTATTCTGCAATCCCTCGATCACAATATTTCCTCTGCCTTCATCAAGGCGCTCATTCACATAATCGCTAAGTCGCATAGCTCGCTCTCTTTCTCTCGGCCAATCCAGTCTCTTACCGCTTCCCTACAAGCGGCATCACATTCTTACTCTACGTGCAGACACGTCCCATTAGATAACAAAGTTTCCGCCAGGAACGATCAGGCCGAATGCGCGCTATCCGCAGAGACTTCATTCCTGGTTCCGGAAAGACTGGTTGCACTACCGCTTTGGTATTCCCGGCTGCTCACCTGAGGCCTGGCACTAAATTTCAAAGCAAACGCCAGTCCTAAGGCTCCCAGAGCAAACACGGCAACCATACCGATGACGCCGGGCCAGTTATATGCGCTCCAGAAAAAACCGCCCGCAGTATTCCCCACGCTCGAACCAACATAGTAGAAGAAGAGATAGAGAGCAGAAGCCTGCGCCTTGCTTCTCCCTGCCCGCACACCTACCCAGCCGCTAGCAATCGCATGCGCGCCAAAGAAGCCAAAGGTAAGCACAATAACTCCGAGTAGCTTGATCGGCAACTGAGCATCCAACGCAATCAACGCCCCCAGCGCGGTCAGGACGATACTCAACAAGATGGCCCTCTGGCGCGACCAACGATCGGCCAGGCGGGCCAGCAGAGAAGAACCTAGCGATCCGAATATATAGATCACAAAGATCCAACCTATTACAGCCTGGCTGAGATTGTACGGAGACTCCACAAGCTGATAGCCAAGATAACTATAGAGCGAGACAAAGCTTCCCATAAGCAGAAAAGCTATTCCATAGAGACAAAGCTGACCGGGATCTTTCAACTGTTGAAACAGGCTACGAGCATGCTTACGCAGAGAGAATGGCTGTACAACAAAATGCCTCGAAGCTGGAAGATTGCCCCAGAACCACCATGCGCAGAGCAGGCCAGCTAAGCCAATGCAGAGTACGGCCACACGCCAGGAAGCCAGATCGGTGATAATCCCAGTTGCCACACGCCCCATCATGCCGCCTATAGCATTGCCGCCGATATATACTCCCATCGCACTACCCAGATGCCGCGGCTCTACCTCCTCGCCCAAATAGGCCATCGCAATAGCTGGCAGTCCGGCCAGCACAATACCTTCCAGAGCGCGGCAGATAAGTAGTACAGCAAAGCTTGGGCTGAACGCGCTGATAACCGTCAGAACAGAGGCTCCAAAGAGCGAACAAGTCATAATGTTCTTGCGCCCCCAGGCATTTGAGAGCGCAGCGGCAAAGGTCATCATCACGGCCAGAAATGCCGTCGTGATAGAAATCACAAGGCTGGTTGTGGCTGGGCTGCTATGAAATTCTTTGGAATAGAGCGGCAGCAAAGGCTGCGTGCAGTACATAACCGCAAAAGTGACAAGTCCCCCAATAAAGAAGCCAATCGTTACTTTACGAAATTCCGCAGTACCCTTCTCGATATAGTGCATGCATATACTCCCCATTGCTGCAAAAAGACAAGATCTTGTGCGCTTTTAGCTTATTCTCCCCAGCTTATGATGTTCAATACATAATTTGTTATAATTTTTATGCATACAGTCTATAAGGCTACGCATAGAGCCTATTCTTTCCCTGGCCTGGTTCCAAAGCGAGCAGGATAGCACAACTAGAGAAGAGGGACTACAGCATGGATCTGCAACAACTACGCTATTTTCAAACCGTCGCTCGTCTTGAGCATATGTCAAAGGCAGCGCAGAAACTCTACGTGGCCCAACCATCCCTCAGCAGGGCAATCGCGCGCCTGGAAGAAGAGCTAGGCGCTCCCCTCTTTGATCGCCTGGGACGGCAGATCCGCCTCAATCAGCTCGGCTCCGCATTTCTACAGCATGTAGACCAGGCCCTGGCAGAACTTGAAGAGGGCAAACGTAAAGTAGCAGACATGAGCGGACGGGAGTACGGTCAGATTGAACTGGCAGTCCTTTACACGGTCGGTGCTCAATTGTTGCCAGAGCTGCTCAGTGCTTTTCGGAAAGCTCACCCCTTTATTCAGTTCCATCTGTTTCAGAATGCGGCCCATATTATGATCAATCAACTTGAAAAAGGCGAGATAGATCTGTGTATTTCTTCGCCACAACCCGATGATCCTGAGATAGGCTGGATGCCATTACGCACAGAAGAAATTTATCTAGTTGTGCCTCCAGGCCACAGGCTAGCCGAGCGCAAAAGTATCTCCCTACAAGAAGTGAAACATGAGCCCTTTGTCAGCTTAAAACGCGACTATGGGCTGCGCGAACTTACAGAGAATTTTTGTCGGCAAGCGGGATTTGAACCACATACAATCTTTGAGGGAGACGAATCGGTCATGGTACGCGGTCTGGTAGCTGCCGGGCTCGGTGTCGCCTTTATGCCAGCGTTAGCTTTACAAACGGCCCCCGAACCACTTATCCCGGCCTTGCATATAGCAGATATAGTTTGTCAGCGCACTATCGGCCTGGCCTGGATCAAAACACGTTATCTGGGCGGAGCTGTGAGGTTATTTCGTCAATTCGTCATAGAATACTTTTCCCGCCCTGAGCCAGCTTCATAAATCAGCTCATTAGCGCTTTCAGAGGTTTTTTATCAGCAAAAAACTGAGGAATGGGCCTGAGTCATTTTACAGTAATTTTACAGTTTTCTGCGATTTTATTCATATCTATCCAGTAAAAAGAAAAGTGTGGTAGATGCAATACGGCTCCAGACATCTCAGGATCGATCCTGAGATGCTCATTTTTCCTGACGACCTTGGTAAGTGTAGTACGGCCACGTACATTCAAATCATGATTAAAGGAAACTAAAAGGAATGAGCCAAACAATTTCACGCTATCCAAGCTTACGTGTTGGTCCGCTACAGCTAGCAATCATCCTGCTGGCCATAGTAACTGGGCTAGTCCACCTCTATCGCGGTATTGCCTTTAACCTCTTTTTAGCCAGTCAACAGGCCATACGGGCAGGAGCACGAGCGCCTGTTCTGCCATACACATCGATTCCCATACCAACCCTCTTCATCCTTAATTTTATTGGCTACATTGTTCTCGTTACTGCGCTTTACCTCCCTCCCTTGCGTCAATATCAGCGCATTATTCGCTGGGTCTTGATTGCATATGCCGCAATTACTATCATAGCCTGGATTTTAATCACACATGCACATTTCGACCTTGTAGCTTATCTCGATAAGCCTATCGAGCTTCTCCTCATCGTACTTTTATTCATAGAAGGCCGACGCACGCAACAAGCCAAAGGTTAAGCAAGAAAGCTCCTTCCAGGCAGTGTAGCCAATAGGAAAGTCTTAATAGTGTAGCCGCGCTCTATGAGAGCTATCAGCAGGCGCGGCTGCGTGCTAGCAATCTGCTCATGGACAATTTTCATTTCTCGACACGGTGCGGGCCATATTCTATTCGCCTTTCCATAGAATAGAGCGCTCTCAACTATTTACCAACTGCAATTAAGAAAAGAGCAACATCTTTTCTGTTGCTCTCTTTTCAGTTAGCCCTAATAGCTTACAGCTTGAAGTATATTCTAAGTCAAGGCTTTTTCAGGGTGGAAGTTACAGCGCCCAGACGCGGGCATTGTTAAAGGCAACATCAGTATTTGAGCTACCACCCAGCTTAATGCTAAGGGTCTTCTCAACCCCACCATCAGCATAGACCCCAATCGACCCGCTACTCAGCGATATATCCTTGATCGGTCCGGCAATCGGTTGCCCATTCAGGTATAGCGTAAAGACAGAGCTCTGAGCAACAACAGCCAGCGTATTCGAGCGCGCCAGCTTAGAAGACATTGAGCTTATCTGGTTTGTATTGGTAGCAAGCACATGTGAGCAGTCAGAACCTTTAACGCAGATACCAAAGGTATATTGGCCATTTGAATAGATCTTAAAATAATAGAAACTACCCATATTTGAGCCATCTCTAAATATCAAGCCACCGGCACTATCCTGCTGCCCACTATTGACGAAGGTCATCTGAACTTCATAGGTGAAATCAGTATAGCTGGCATTTTGCATAGTACACGGCATCAATGTCCCTGGCGAGACTGTCACATGATAGGACCCACCGCTAAAGGAGCAGTAACTACTGCTGGCCCAGTTATGTATATTGCTGGTAAGTGGATCGTCTAATTGCAGCTTACCGCTATACGGAGGATAAGGATTGGCAGTTCCCGCCTGAGGGCTTGGAGTCAGCGTAGGCACCTTTGTGGGAGCCAGGGCGGTTGGCGAAGCAGCCCCGGCCGATGGCTTACTGCCAGGCTGGATAGCGCTTGTAGGCGTCACAGCCCCTTGTGGCAGAGCGGTGACTGTGAGGCTGGATGGCTGGGTAGTATTGGCTTGAGCAGTCACCACCGGCGAAGCCCCATGAGAAACGCTTCTGTTAGAACTGCTAAAATACCAGATGCTCGCACTGGCAACTACCAATACAAGCACCAGCAAGCCGCTCAACCAGATAAATGGCTTTTTGCGGCCTGTAGAATGATTTTGCCAGCCTGGCAGAACTGGCGGTGCGGCGCTATCAGATCCACTTGCCAGAGCCAGTGGAACATTACTTGCTCCCTGATCATTTTTTTTAGCGTGCTGGGGTGTTACCAGGGGTCCACTCATAGAAGAGCTTAGCCGAGCATCCACCTGCTCTCCTTTCCCAGCCAGAGGCGTCTGTGCAGGCGTGGAGAAATCGACCATTAACTCATGGTTCTCTGTCGTGTTTGACTCGGCACTTTGCCAGGAAGCGGCCTGTGATTCTTCAGCAGTAGTCAGCTTCTCCAGGGGTTGCGTGCTATAAGAAACCTGAAAAATCGTTTGATTGGAGGGTGCTACGAGCTCATCTGACATAGGTTCCAGTTGAGACGTAGAGTCTTCGACAGAAATGGCTTGCGTCGCCTGAGGAGCCAAAGGAAGCACGCCGCTCTCGCGGAACTGTGGAGTAGAAGCCACAGGGAGAGAGGAAGACGGGAAAGTAGCTTCTACCTCTTTATAAGCCTGTTCAAGCGCAACGGCAAAATCTTGCACACTGGCAAAACGCTCCTGCGGGTCCTTCGCCAGGGCTTGCATAATCACCTTATCAACGGCTTCAGGGATTGAGGGTACTTTCTCGCGTAGGGAAGCAGGAGCCGCCAGCACATGCTGGGTCGCCACCTCCAGAAAAGAACCTTGAAAAGGACGCTCGCCAGTTAACCACTCATAGGCGATAATGGCCAGAGCATACTGATCGCTGGTAGCACGTGGCTTGCCTTGCACCTGCTCCGGTGCCATATATCCCGCGGTACCTGACATATCTTTTGTTGGGCGCGAACTACTATTTTGCGTCACCAGAGCCAGGCCGAAATCACTCATTAAGATCTCGTTATTGACCCCAAGCAGCATATTTTCTGGCTTTACGTCCCGATGAACCACGCGCCGATCATGAGCATATTGCAAAGCAGAGGCTGCCTGTGAAATATAGGGCACAAGAGACGCCAGCGGTAGAGGCGAGCCATGCATATAGTGTTGACGCAATGTCCCACCAGCAGCATAATCCATAACCAGATAAGGGACGGTATCCTGTACACCGAAGTCAAGCACGCGAATAATGTTGGGATGGAGCAGATGCGCAACCGTGCGTGCTTCACGCAAGAAATCTTCGCAGTTGCTTTCTAATAAGCGCATCTGAAGCACTTTAATTGCAGCCTGAGTACATAAATGGACGTGCTCACCCAGGTATACGTCGGCAAAGCCCCCCGTCCTACAAGGCGTATCAATTTGTAATGACCGACTTGCCGACCAACATAGTCTTCCAATGATCTCTCCTTAACATGACTTCGCCTAATATGCTAGTTTCATTGTATAGAAGATCATAAATACCGTCAAGGAAACAGTATTGTCAGGTAGAGTCCCAAAAATCTTATTTTTGAATAGAGCTTAAAATGCGCAGACTGCCAGAATATCTCTTTCGCTGACTCCGAGCCAGCGCGAAAAAGTCTCATCTCCAGATCTCAGATATGGCACACTTTTTGGTACCATGCCGAACATAAAGAAAAGCCCTTAAGCGCTCATGGCACCTAAGGGCTTCCTCCAACGCCTATCTTCCTTGAAGAATAAACAGGGCTAACAGGCTTTTACACCCGGAATAAGCTCTCGGGACAGCCTATGAGAGACTTTGCGCGCAATCACCCTTCTGGGCCACAAGGTTAAACGTTACAGTCACGCCATCCTTTACGGTTAGCAGACCGGCAATATCAGGAGCATCAAAGCCATAGTTTTTCATAAGCAGCGAACTCGTGGCCGTTCCGCTAATTGTATCGCCGTCCATCTTGGCAGAAACCTTGAACGTTTCCGGGCGGGTTACATCATGAACAGTCATTTGTCCGGGCAGATCAAAGGTTATCGTCTGACCTTGACTAAATGCTGGAAGCTTCACATCTTTAGCTACAAAGATTGCATTGGGATACTTGTCTGATTCCAACCATTTATTCTGAATAGCCCGGTCACGCCTCTCCTGATCGCTTGTCAGTGTGCTTAGATCCACGGTTATCTTCATATTAACCAGCCTGGGCTGCTGACCTGTGTCGAGCAGAAAACTGCCCTGGATCTTTTTTGTCTTGCCAATGGCATCATTTGGCAAATCGCGGCTAAGGAACTGCTCCTGCACTTTATATGATGCCTCTGACCGATCAGATACGACATTAAAGGCTTTTACATTGCCCGCTGGTGGACAGATATTGGCTGAGGTTGTGCTACTCGCCGCAGGACTTGCTGCATTCCCAACTGTCGGGCTGGCCGCCGCGCTTGTCGACGGGTTAGCAGTATTCTCATTGCCACCACAGGCAGCAAGCACTATCAGTAAGGTTATGGATGCAAGCACTGCGCTCAGGGTTCGTCTCATTACTTCTCATCCTTTCCTCCGATGTTCCAGGGTAAACATCTCTATCTGATCTGGGCTCAAATAGATTAAATATGCAGATCTTTCCTACCACAGGAAAGATACAATGGTATCAGGACACTATTATAAATGTGCAGCGCCTGATGGATACCCTTAATATCTTTAGCGCCCAGGGTTTAGTTTAAGGGCTTAGCATTGCGCTTAGCGGGGATGCCAGCTGCAAGATTATTTGCAGACAAAGGCAAGGCCTGAACTTTATTCCTTTAGCGCATCAAGCGAGATGCCTCTTACTCACGACTTGACAGGCTATTACAGGTGAGATCTAAAAATACTGAATCAGATTTAAAAAAGTTTGAGGAAAATGTAAAAGAACTGTAAAATATGCTTGCTCCTGCCCTTTTTTAGGTAAAAATGTACATATAGCTGAAAGCGAAGAGCGCCAATAAATTCGCTAGCACGCATAAATCTGAAAAATTTCAGCAAATCCATCTCGATATTTGTGCAATCTGCCCAAAAACCTGCGAAGTAATATTGTCAGATTCACCCTATCTTAAAGCCTGTATAGACTGTAGAATTTAAGCAACAAGAGAAGAGGGTGGGCGCTTCTCATCAACGCTGATCTCGCCTCGCTTGCTCTTCACCTGGCAAATAGAAAATTTCACTGATGCTCTCACTTTCTCAATGGTGAGTGGACATCCTCCATTGCGGGGAACCTGACGAACTGCACTACCGGTTGAGGCAGTTTCCCGCTCGACACATTGAGGCGCTCGACAGGAGGAATACAGTCTTCAGCTACTAAGGCTTAGTAGGTAGAAACTTGTCATTTATTTTGTTTTTCAGCATCCTCCTGCTGAACGAGAGGCGTAAGATTGGTGAAGAAAAGATGATTACAACTGAAGCAAGAACAGCAGAACAGCAAGCATCACTCCTACAAAACCGCACCTTCATCTTCCAGGTTTTACTCCTATTCATTCTAGGAGCCGTCGTCGGCTATGCTTCCATGCTTCTCGCTGGCGCTTCATCAGGAGCATATAGCACGAAAGCTATCAGCACCGGAGATACCGCCTGGGTATTGATATCGGCAGCTCTGGTTATGCTTATGACGCCAGCCGTAGGCTTCTTTTACGGTGGTATGGTGACCAGCAAAAACGTGGTAAGCGTGATTAAGCAATCCTTGCTTATTCTAGGCATTGTAAGCATTCAATGGATCATTCTTGGCTATAGCCTTGTCTTTGGCAACGACATTGGAGGGATCATTGGTGGGCTCAATTTCTTCGGTCTCAGCGGTGTTGGCTATGCTCCCAATCCTAACTATGCCGGGACTATTCCACAGCTCGCCTTTATGATCTTTCAGGCTATGTTTGCTATCATCTCCCCTGCCCTCATCATCGGCGCATTTGTCGAGCGCATTCGCTTTCGGACATTAGTACTTTTCGTCATCCTGTGGACCACCTTAGTTTACGATCCGATTGCTCACTGGGTATGGGGCACTGGTGGCTGGCTCCATAATCTTGGCGCCCTCGACTTCGCCGGAGGAACCGTTGTACATATCAGCGCTGGCTTCTCAGGTCTGGCCGCCGCGGTCGTCGTCGGCCGAAGACGTACTTATCAGAAAGGTCAACCCATTCCATCCAACAATGTTCCCTTCGTGCTACTGGGAGCTGCACTGCTCTGGTTTGGCTGGTTTGGCTTCAATGCAGGCAGCGCGCTTGGAGCCTCTCCGGTAGCCGTAAACGCCTTTGTGGTCACCAATACAGCTGCAGCTGCAGCGGCGCTCACCTGGATGGTCCTGAGCTGGGCGGAACACAAGAAACCCAGCGCAATGGCCACGGCTACCGGCGCGGTCTGCGGTCTGGTAGCAATCACCCCTGCCAGCGGTTTTGTTAGCCCGGTGGCCAGTATAGCAATCGGCATCATTGCGGGACTGGTAACCTACTTAATGCTCCTTTTTCGCAGCAAGAAGACCAGTATAGACGACACACTGGATGTCTGGGCGGCACATGGCATGGGCGGCGTTGTTGGGGCTCTCTTAACTGGCATCTTCGCCGAAAAGATCATTAATAGTGCAGGCCATAACGGACTCCTCTTCGGAAATCCCGCCCAGTTCTGGACCCAGATTCTTGCGGTCGCTGTCACAATAGTTTACTCGTTTGGCCTCACCTTCATTTTGTTGAAACTGCTCTCGCCCCTCGGACTTCGTGTTTCCAGCAAGGAAGAGGCTCAAGGCCTCGATATGGCTGTACATGGAGAAGAAGGCTATCGCCTGTAAGATCAGACAACCTTCACAGCCTTCTCTACTTGTGTGAAGCGCTCTCTTTATGGATACGAAGAGGGCGCTTCACTTTCCTTTCTTTCTTATATGTCTATAAGAAATATAGCTGCCAAGCTTAACTATGTGCCGCCCCATCAGACACCAACTCACATGATGGTTTAACACATATTGAAAGTATCCATTGTGATAAAAACGGACTCCCGTTGAATGAAGGTGAGTGTTATTTATCTTCATTCGGGTGGCGAGCGCATATCTTTTCGTTAACGTTTAGCAGAGAGCGCTTGAGAAGCTTTTTCTAGGTATTGCGCCATATTGACAGCCCCATCTAGCGAGAGTATCATCGAGTGATGGGAAATATCACTGATACATTAATCAAGCGGGCAGCAGCAGTCGTCAATCCCCAGCGGATAGGGGACCGACTCGTTGGAGACGTGGGATGCGCCCTGGTCACTGACCAGGGAAATGTTTACGTGGGGGTGTGCTTAGATACTGCGTCTGGAACCGGGTTCTGCGCCGAGGCGAGCGCCATAGCGGCTATGGTGACCGCTGGCGAGTTCAGAATCAGCCAGATCGTCGCAGTCTGGAAAGACGAGAAAGGCAAGATCTATGTGCTCTCGCCCTGTGGTAGATGCCGCGAGTTTGTCAGCCAGGTGCATAAAGAGAACCTGGAGACTGACGTTGTTCTCGGCAGAGATAACGTCGTCAAGATGCGCGAACTCATCCCACATCCTGACCAGTTCGTTCCAGTTGAGCTGGAGGAAGTATAGGCAGCTTCGCGGTGGATTGAGCTTTCCACCATCGCTGCTTTTTCACAGCCTGACAAACAACAGAGGATCAGCTTTGGATGCCATCAGAAAAGAGAGGAAATTGAATTACCAGGAGGCGGCTGCCTGATCTGGGGTATCGCGGATAATCACAAACCACTCCACTTCGCCCGGTTGCCACAACTCCAGTTGCCCAAACCGATACCTGTGGTGATAGAATCGGTTCTCCCGCCTCTGGCAATATGATGGTCGTCTGGTTGCCATTCTACCGAGTAGCGTGAGAGCCGTTCCAGGTGGTAGTCCAGAGTGAGTACATCTTGAAAGATATCGATCTTGACGATTTCGCCAGCCAGGTTTCTCCCTCCATAGAGCAAGAAGTTCCTGAAACGCGCATAGCCTGCTTTGGTGAGTCTGCGCATTTCACAGAGGGCCGAGAATGCTTGATACACCAGTGCTGGCTCAAGCTGCATTCTATTTCCTTGCTTGAGCTTATTCTGGCGCAAAATAACTCGCAAATAGCATAGGTATCAGGTAGAATGAAGACAATTAGTTGCCAGGATCAGAAAAACGCTATTATATTTGTCCATGCAGCAAAACAAGCTCATTACTGTACGAAAACTTGCCGCGCTAGCTATCGTCTATCATGGCTCCCGGCTCATAATTATCGAGTTTGCGCTAGGTGTCTTTTTTCTGGGCGGATTTGGCATAGCGCTAAGCGCTCTCGGCCTTCTTCTACGCCCCTATCACCCCATATTGCTCCTGCTGCTTAGTGGCTGCATCCTGCTCTGGATTGCCCTCAACTATATCCCTCTGTTCATCTATAGCCTCGACATTAACAAACGCAAAAGCGCGCGCCTGGAAGTCGCCTTTGAATTAGAGTATTCTTATTTATACATACGCAGCTATAATTTGCAGAGCACCCTCTTCCTCTTCATTCCCTTCGCCATGCTTATTTTAACCCTTGTGCAGGAATGGCAAAAGCGTCGTCGAGAACACTAGCGCTCCCTTACAAAGTTCTCTTTCGCTGATAAGCTCATCCCTTGACAGCCGATTATAAACAAGATATTCTAAATATAGATATTTTTTCCATTTTTATACCTACGACCTTGTTCAGAAGGCAGCGTAGCCCCAGCATGAACAGTCCCATGGGTCTTTTTCTACCTTGCGTCCAGTTATGTCTTGTAAGCAGTTTCCAGAGCTGAAAGCACGGTTCGGTTAGCTCGTATTGCTTTGACGAGTCGCGCCCACCTGGCCGTGAGGTATCCACACAACAAAATCGGGGGTTGAGAACGCGTGAAAATCGAACCATTTGCACTCGAACGCTGGATGTCTGGTATCGAGACACTGGTACATTACAACATCAGTGCCGGCGGCATGTCACCTCTATCCGTGCACGATTTGCTGGCTCTAGAGCCAGCCGAGAAACGTGAGAAACTGCTCAACGATCTCCTGCACGCGTCCCTGGGCTACAGCGAAGCCCGCGGATCATTGGAGCTGCGCAGCGCGATTGCCGCTACATATCGTAACTGTGGACCCGAAAATATTCTGGTCACTACAGGCGCGATCGAGGCTAATTTCCTCATCTTTAACGTATTGCTGGAGGCCGGCGACGGAGTTATCACGCCCTATCCATCCTACCAGCAACTCGCCAGCGTGCCACGCGCAATTGGTTGCGATGTAGCTTACTGGAACATCACCCCTCAGACCAATTTCCGTTACAACCTTGCAGAACTCGAACAGCTCGTTACGCCCAAAACTCGCCTCATCGTCATTAACACGCCACACAATCCAACTGGCGCGACGTTAAATGCCGAGGAGCTACGGCATGTCTACGCGCTGGCCGAGTCGGTTGGAGCAAAAGTCCTCAGCGACGAGGCCTATCGCTGGATTGCCCTCCCTGACAACGGTAACGCAGCCCCACCCATCTTTGATTTTGGGCCAGCTGGTATTAGCGTAGGTACACTCTCCAAAGCGCTTGGCTTGCCAGGTCTGCGTATTGGCTGGATTGCAGCTCCCGTAGAGCTTATACAGGCATGCTGGGGAATGCGCGATTATATCTCGCTCTGTCCTAGTGGCCTTAGCGATATGCTCGCCACGCTGGCCCTGAGCAATCGCGCCAAACTTATGGAGCGTAATCAAGCTATTATTCGCCAGAATCTTACGATTGTACAAAACTGGCTGGAGGCCCAAAGCGCTATCTTCACTTGGGAGCCTCCGCAGGGTGGTGTGCTTTCTCTGCTGCGTTACCAGCTCGACATTCCCTCATTGGATCTTGCCGATAAGCTGGCTAGAGAATTTGAAGTTATGGGCGTACCCGGCGCTAAATTCGGCTTTGAGCACTTTCTCCGGCTCGGACTGGGCCAGGACCCGCAGAATCTTGCCGAAGGGCTGGCCCGAACCAGCAACTGTATTCGTGCCCTACGAGAAGCTGGTACGCCACTTCTCGCCACAGAGTAAAAAGTGCTCGCGAACTAATTTTTTGTTATAGAGTATCGCAAGGTATTTTTGATTTACCTGCCCTCCATACCGAGAGGCAGGAAGGCATGCTACCTTCCTGCGCGGCTCTTTGGAGCGTGACAAAGCGTATACCTTGCCTTTAAGGCGCTCCAGACATTTTTAGGAGGTGACATCATGTTGCATTCCAACTGCGGATCGCAAAAACGCTTGTTTTCGCGGTCCTCTCTTATTGTAGGTCTTCTTGTTATTCTCACTATGGTGCTGGCTGCCTGCGGAGGGAGCAGCACAGCTAGCAATCCAACCAGTGGTAACGGCACTGGTACAAGCAATAATACTAACGGCGCTAGCGTAGCTAATCCAGTCAAAGATTTCACGCCTACTGGTAAGGCCGATATTATGGCCCCCAATAATCTGCTCACTCCAGGCGTTTTGAACGTAGGCACCGAGACAACCTATCCGCCAAAAGAATTTATCGATACGGCCTCGGGCAAGCCGACAGGCTTCGATCTCGAACTTATTGCGGCTATGGCTAATCGCATGGGCCTGAAAACCAATGTTGTCTCAACCCGCTTCGATACCATCATCGATGATCTCAACAATAAACGCTTCGATGTGGCCATGGCCGGTATCCATATTACTCCTGAGCGCGCGCAAAAGGTTGATTTTGTTCCCTACTCTCGCTCCGGCGATGCCTTCCTTGTACAGAAGGGCAATCCCAAGAAGGTTAGCAGCTATGATAATCTTTGCGGCAAGCATATAGGCGTACAGGGTGGTACTCTCCAGCAAAGTCGCCTTGAGGACGCCAGCAAGGCTTGCACCAGCAAGGGCCAGCCGGCTATTCAGCTCACCGAGCTCACCAATCAAAACGAGGTCATTCAACAGCTTATCAATCAACGTGTTGATGCCACAGACCAGACCTCGGCCGTGGCTGCCTACTATATTCAGCAAAACCCAAATATGCTGGAAATCGGTGGCACCATCCAAAATCTGAGCTTAGAAGGTATTGCCGTACGTAAAGGCGATACCCAGATGAAAGATGCCCTCCAGAAAGCCTTCGAAGAAGTGAAGGCCGATGGGACGTATCAAAAGCTGCTCGACAAATGGGGACTCTCTAAAGAAGCGTTATAGCACTGGCGGCGGGGCGGCGGAACTATTTCCGCTGCCTCTTCTCTCTTAACGCTTATCGCTAACGCTGCTTATGAAAGGCTCACCCTAACTGCTACCTGGCATGGTGCCGCCTGGTGACAATATACTCTACAGATGCTATAATCTAGCGAAACGGTAAAACACAAGGCGCCAGACTGTAGACATTTTTGCGGTAAATAAACGATCCTCTCCCGGCTATGCTGCTGCTAGCTGAGATCTCCAGGGCTCGCATAGCATATGAGCCGCAGACCCGGCCTACGCCGTACTGCTTATCTCTCAGGTCTTCTTCGCAACTGATCAGGCCATGTGCGAAGCAGCAAATGTAGAGGAGATACATGTTCGAAGAGCAACACCTAACCGAGATCTATACATTGCTCGCCCGTATAGCTAAGGCTATCGTCGCCACCGTGGGTCCCCAGTGTGAGGTTGTTGTGCATGATTTACGCACTCCCGAGAACAGCGTGGTTGCGATCAGTGGTCAGCTCACCGGGCGCAAAGTTGGCGCACCTGCCCCAGATCCAGAAATGCTACCAACGAACCTGCAAGGCGTTCAGAGCGACATTTTGCGCGAGCAGACCATCACGCCATTCGGGCGCCAGCTTATTTCTTCAACGGTCTGGGTTCGCAACACTCGCGGCCATATCGTCGGTGCTATCTGTATCAATATGGACTTCAGCGACCTGCGCCGTGCGCGCGATCTCCTTGACCAGGCCTTATTAAATGCGAGCGGGCCGCTCGATCCCTCCCCTACGAACGGCAGGATTGAAACGTATGCCACCACTCCTGAAGAGTTTGTCACTATTGCCTTGCATGGCGCGATCAACAAGATAGGAAAGCCGGTCCACCACCTGAATCGCCAGGACAAAATTGCTGTGCTTCAAGATCTCTATCAGGCCGAAGTTTTTCGCTTCCATCACGCCGTCGAGATTGTAATGCAGGAACTTGGCATCTCGCGAGCCAGCATCTACGCCTACCTGAAAGATATACGTCAGGAGCTAGCCGCTAAAACTTCGGATGCCTGAGCCAACAAAGCGTTTAAAGCCAGATTACTAGCTCCCCTCTAAGTGCGAGCCTGTCATGCAAGGTTAGCCAACTCTACTACAGTATGTTCTTGTGCGCTGCGCAGAGCCGCTTCGATCACCTGCAAAGTTGCCAGCGCCTCGCGCGGTTCAACGGGCAGCTGGCTCCCAGTCAGGATAGCATCCCTCATCAAGGCATAATAGCGCTCAGAACAGCCGCGCACAGGCTCAATCGCCCCGTCGAAATGCAATCCGCTTACTTCCGTCGAGATGTGCCCCCAGCGCTCGCGCGGCTCCATTCCCCAGCGCTCATCGCCCGGACGAATCCCAGCACGCAACATTTCTTCCTGTGGATCAACGCCCCATTTGTCATACGTACCAAGCAAGCCGGTAATACGCAAGCGCGAGGCTGGCACGCGCACAACCGAGCTCATCCATAAATGGGCATGTACGCCGCTGGCAAACTCCAGCGAAACAAATGTATCATCATCTACCTCCACACCTGGTCGCCTACGCGGCATCTCAGCATAGACGCGCCGGGGAAAACCGAAGAGAAGCAAGGCCTGATCGATCAAATGGCTGCCAAGATCATAAAGCAATCCTCCGGCATCCGCGAAGTCCGCAAGTTCGCGCCAGGCATTAGCCCGGGGAACCGGTCGGTAGCGCTCATAGCGCGATTCCAGGCGTGCTACTGATCCTAGCAGCTGCGCTTCTACAATGCGCCGAGCCGTCATAAAAACGCTGTCCCAGCGCGCATTATGAAATACAGATAATAGCTTACCGGTTTCCTCGCTCACGGCAATTAAACGCTCGGCATCGGCCACGCTGGCAGCAAATGGCTTATCAACCACAACCGGGAGGCCGGCTTGTAACGCGGCAATGCCCAGGGACACATGAAAGCGATTAGGTGTTGTGACAACCACCAGATCGTAGCGCCGAGGATCTTTCCAGATCTCCTCGGCCGAGGCCAACAGCTCAGCCTGCGGAAAAGCCTGCTGAGCATGCCTGCGACGCTCTGGATTGCTCGTAACAATCGCACTTACCCGCATACCGGGCGTGCTGGCGACTAGAGGCGCATGAAATACCTCACCTCCATGCCCGTAGCCAATAATCACAACTCTTAACGCATCGTTGGAATGGATCGAACTCATAAAATAACCAGGCTCCTTCACGCGGCCACTAAGCTCTAGCAGCAAGTTACCTGCTAGAGGCCTCAAACAAATATAGTAGCACTGGCATATGCCCTGAGCGGCCCTTCACACTCGGACACGAGAAGCATTCTGCCAGGAAGCTGTAAAGACAGCATAACCACTAAAGCTCTGCGCGGTCAAGCTGCCCGGCTCTCGCTCGCCGGTACCATAGTTACCACATGCCGCCATCCCATCCTACATAGGACCAGAGCATCCATTAAAGCAGCTTTGCAGAACTATGCTCCATATTGTATCGTGAGCGCCACAAAAGATACGCACGCGTCAGCCAACGTGGACAGAAGGCAACTACAGGCACACTCACCCAGAGAGCTACTAACGTGGCAAAGATTCGGCCCAGGCACACTATAGCCAGCCAGCCGGCAAACAGAGCTGTCAGCGCGCCTAGAATAAGCATCAAGAGCCAGCCATGCGCTCCCCAGGCAGGCAGTCGCAAGCCAGCGGTATTAGACAGCGCACCAACCACCAAGCCAATTCCCAGCCATAACAACGAGAGCATAAAAAGTTCAGGCATATGCGCCTCCCTTTGCCATTTATGATGCGGCTATGAGCATTTTACTGGCAATCTGAAAGAGCCGTGAGCCATCGCCAAGCAATTGACCATAGTTGAGATTTGAACGGACTTCAACATGCTGAAAAATGCCGAACTCGGCAAAATCATAGGGATGATGAAGTCGAGCCAGGGCTGTAGCGAACTCGCGCGACTGCGTAAAGGGCACATAGGTATCGCCGCGATCGTGCAAGAGGTAGATCGGAGCATGAATATACATAACTACAGAACTTGGCGAGAGCGCCGCAAACTGCGCTTTAATCGCTGGCGAAAGAGCTGCCATATTCTTGGCCACGTTCTCTGGCTCATCGCCGGCCAGGAGATGATAAGCAGCGACGGCAGGAGGCGACAACTGCGCCAATTCGGCCTCATCTAAAGCTCGTCCGCCGGGCATAAAAGCCTGCTGTAATAACGAGCTCTCTTCAGGCGTCAGCACGCCACTGACCATATTCGTCAGAACCTGTAAAGGCACATAGTAGGGATGCCAGGGCTGCGCATGGCCATCGACCATAAGGGCCCGCTTGCCTACCTCCTGCACCAGGCTTGTGGCGTCAAAATAGCCGCCAAAGGAAACAATAAAGGCTATGCGATCCCGAATACGCGGGTCCGCGCCAGCCAGACAGGCCAGCACATCACCGGCACTCAAACCAAAGAGACCAATGCGCGCAGGATCTATGTCGGGACGCCGGGCCAGATAGGAGAATGTCTGCACCACGGCCTCACTATCAGACTTTGATAGCGCAAAGTTGAAGAGCGTCTGCGTCCCCACATTCACTACAACAAGCCCTTCACGCGCCAGAGCCCGATCAAGATTAACAAGTTGTGGTGAGCTACGGTTATCGCCCACCCCAGCGATAGTAATGATCGCCGCCCGCTTTCCAGGAACTAACGGAAGCGCATCAGCCGGCTCATAGATATCCAGATAGACCGGTCCTGCAGAAGAAGGAAGCGTTGTACGAATAAAGCGTACAGGGTTTCCAGCCAGTGCAAGAGGAGCAGGTTCAGAAGCACTAATTAAGGCTGGCAAGAGCAGCACACTACGCGTATAAGCACGCCCCCAGGGCAGCACCGAAAGACCCAGCCCCGTGAGAAAGAGCAGGGCTAAAATGGCGCGGGCTACTCTCTGACCCAGGCGCCGATCTGGCGTAGGGCGCACGTTTAGCCGCGAGTCGAGCCTGAGCAGTGCTGATGCTGACTTTTTAAGCATATCCATCACCTCTCATACATCCTTGCTCGCCCTGCCAGCCCCACCTGCTTACATCCCTTATTGAGTGGCTTTTTCAGCTGTCCCTACAAATAGTTGCGCCCTCATCCTTCAATACACACAGCGAAGACAAGACAATAGCCCATAGCATAACTATCAGGACGTGCGAAACAACTTGAGAGTTACCAAATAGATGGCCACTAGAGATAGAGAGAGTATATCCGCTTGTTGCAAAGCCAAAAAGGGTCATATGACCCATATCTACCAGGAAAAGCACCTCTAACTTGTTGGTGCTAAGCATGCATGATAAGATGGAGATGTATTTAGAGAAGGGGAGGCTATGCTATGTTGGCACGCCTTAGCGGGCTCCTGCGCGGTCCACTATGCCAGCGCCTGCTGCGCTATGCCCTGGTAGGAGGCCTGGGTATTCCCATACATCTACTGGCCCTGGCCTTTTTCCTCTATATCATGGGCAACGGACTGTATCCCCTGGCGCTAGCCTTTGCCTTCGAGGTAAGCACAAACATCAACTTTATCTTCAACCAGCTTTATACGTATGGAGAACAAAAGCACCTGAGCATTAAGGCTTGGATCACACGCGCCATAAAAGCTCAGATGGCCAGCCTCTCAGCTCAGATTATTACCTATTTCCTGGCCCTAATGCTTACCAGCGGGCTGCATCTCAATCCTTACCTGGCAAGCACTATCGGCATCGTCAGCGTCTTCTTCTACAACTTTGCTATAGCGCACCGTTTTGTTTTTCGTCAGGTCCAAACCAGGCATTAGAAGGGAAGATCTCCCCTTCTGGTATCTGCTTACCTATCTCCAAGGAAAGTTGGAGCAATCGCTCTTCTAACTCTTGCCAGACAAAAAGCTCGGCCTGGGGACGCGTGATGAACTGGCCCCTTTGAGCAGCCTGGAGCATCCGCCTCTGCACGTGCTGCTGAAATGAAGCCACATAGACCTGCTGCGCTCTATATGAAGGCATAATGCCAAGCTCTAACTGCCGTAAATTGTAGAATTCGTCGGGCTCAAACGCCAGCGCACATAAATCCGCATAACTCTGAATGACATCTAACTGAGACTGCGAAAAACAATTCGGTCGCTCAGAGATAATACATAAGCATCCAGCAATAGAATCAGACAGCAGGATCGGCCAGGTTACCGAACTTCCCAGCTTTGGATGAAGATGAGCAGGGAAAAGTTGTTCTCTCTCCCCATGGGACATCACGACAATTGGACGTCCTGATACAGCACTACAGCCGGTTTGGGACTCGGCGCCAAAGAATTGTGACCAGTGCTCTAACTGGCCATGCCAGGACATATTTCCACGCCCCCACGATTTGCGTAAGCTGCGCACTTTTCGTCCCTGCTGAGCAGGAGGCACGCAGACAGCGATAAAAATAGCAATTCCTTCCTCTTGAGGATCAAGCTGTTTTAACATCTGCTGCAAAATGGCCAGGCAAATCGAAGAGGCGCGTAAAACAGGCGGATTGGTCGTATGAATATTTAATATCTGAGCATAAAACGAAGATGGAACTACCTCCATCGCGCCTTCTGACTCCGCCAAATTCTCAGTTAAAATGTAGGGATATTCTTCAGCGATAAGACGAGAAAGCTGCTCATGATACTGCGGCAAAGCAGCAACAAGAGAGCGCAAGGCATCCGGGCGTGGATTAGACTTGTTTACAGCCCATCGTGTCAACGTAACAGGATTAACTCCTATCGCCTCGGCAAGGTGTTGCCGCTTCTGAGAGTCGCGTATGACCCAGCCCAGCAGCTCTCGCCATGTTTGGAATGCTTCTTCCATATCACAGTACTGCAAAATATGAATGACACCCGATGCGCATCTCACCTCTTATGCCTTGAAACAACGAAAAGTGCCGTTCAGATTATTCTGCATTCGCTGGATAATCTAGAACCTATACGCGCCCTTCCCTGAAATCGCATATTCTAAGCAAGATGTCATCGAAGTCTGCAAATAAAAATATATTCAGCTAAAATACCAGACTTTACAATCACACGCACGATTATTTATCAGTCTCTATAGAGCAAGCAAGCCAGACATTGAACATAGCTTATGTCTACCGGTTATCGATACCACTGGCCTGATATCTCTAAATGAGCCGCTAGATTGGCATGTGACAAAGCAAGAATTTCTGTCCAGGGACAGGCATTCTGACCGAAGGGAGTCAACGACAATAATTGGGACAAACGTCTATTGAGAAATTCGAAGAACATCGACGTGCCCAACAAGTACGTATAGCATACCTCATGTAAGAGAGTAGCGTCAACCATAAAAAGCGAGGCAGGCGAGTAACTTGCGTTGAATTCGCGATCTTTAATAGACTCTTAATACCAACCAGTTATCTAGACCACTGCTTCATTGCTGTCGCTGCAGCCAACGAGGAGTGCGCAAGGAACAATGGTTTGCAAACAGGAAAGAAAAAAATGGCGGCCTCTATATCCGCCGTTCCCTCTCAGGGAGAGCACGGAGAGTAGGAGCCGCCAAGCATAAGCATGACTTGCGTTTAACGTTTAATCTTTAAGGTATTAACGAAGTTGCCCGCCAACTCTTCATAGGCCTCGGCATAATATTCCTCAACCCGCCCTGAATCGCAAAGGGTCGTCAAGGAAGGATCGATGGGCAGATGCCCCAACAAAGGAGCCCCCGTCATCGACACAAGTTCAGTTCCGTTGCTGGGGCCAAAGATCTCATAGCGCTCACCGTTGGGGGTCTCAAAGTAAGCCATATTTTCTACTACCCCAACAATCAGCCCCTTGAGTTGGCGTACCATATTAATACACTTCATCACAATCATCGTCGCCAGCATCTGGGGCGAAGAAACAATTACCACGCCATCGACAGGCAAAGCCTGCATGACAGTCATCGGCGCATCGGAAGTGCCGGGAGGTAGATCTACCAGCAAATAATCAAGCTCTCCCCAGTCCACATCGCTATAGAACTGCTTAATAGCGCTAGAGACCATAGGGCCACGCCAGACCACCGGGTCGCTCTCCCTTTCAAGGAACATGTTCATAGACATGATCTTAATGCCACCCTTGCTGACAAGTGGCTCAATCCCCCCATTGGGTGACTTGGTTGGCTGCCCTTTAGTACCAAACATGCGGGCAATGCTAGGGCCGGTAATATCGCCATCAAGCACACCTACGCGCTGACCTTGACGTCGCAGCGAAACTGCAAGTAGTCCTGTCACCAGCGACTTACCAACCCCGCCTTTACCACTCATAATCGCGATCACCTGCTTGATCTTACGATCAGCGGCAGAATTGGCCATAGTCAGAGGCACGCCACGCCCTACAGGAGCCTTCTTAGGAGCGACAGAAACGGGCTCTCCATTGATAACTGCATTCAGATCCTTAACGATCTGATCAAGCTTCTCGGGAGTAAAACGATGCGTCCGCGCTCCCTGTGCAACACTTTCTCGTGAGCCGACAGCACAGGCGGTGCAAGGCAGGCCATGCCCATGGAAGACCTTAACCGTTGCAGGGTACCTGGACACCACATCATGTATGATCATGTCGGCAGTAATAGTATCCGCCATGTAACCTATCCTCATTAGCCACGCGGAAGCTTATCCTCATGGCTATTCTCCTTTTTTCAGGTTTTCGCTGAATTAAACATAAAAGTCTTAATTCCTACCTATCTACTCAGGTATTATAGCATACATTGAACAGCATGGCTATATATTTTAGAGAATGAGGCAAGGCCTGTGCCCCCACTTTTGTCCCGGCGGGACGAGAGAGAAAAAGCCCTGGCACGTGAAATATCTTCCTTATCAACGAGCACATTGCCTTTCAGCGCCCCTTGTTGCAAGCGGTACAACCCTGGATGGTAGAGCCTTGCCCGTCCCTTTTATTGTTGGGTCTATATTTAGGCTAACAATGGTTCTAACTATCTTCTCAACGATTGCGCGCAAAGATAGGTTTATGCTATCATGACTGCACACAGAAGCGAAGGCAGTCAAAAAAAACTGTGAAGGAAGAGACTATGGAGGCAGAAATCGAATCTGCATATTTCAAGCAGGTATATATCTTTGCTAGTCTAAGCGACGAAGACATTCGAGCATTCATGGGCGTTGCGCGACGACGCACCTTTCGCGCAGGTGAAGTCATCTTTCACCGCGATGATCCTGGTCAGGTATTATACGTCATCAAAGAGGGCAAAGTAAAAATCTGCCTCATCAGTCCTGATGGGCAAGAGATCTCCCTGGTCGTTTTCGGCAAAGGAGAATACTTTGGCGAGCTTGCCCTTCTCGACGGGCTGCCGCGCTCCGCTGATGCCATTGCCCTGGAAAAAGTGGAATGCTATACGCTACAGCGAAGCGATTTCCACAACGCGATCATGAAAAACCCGAAGATAGCCATCCAGGTGCTAGAGGTGCTTTCCAAGCGCTTGCGCAGCACTGATCAGCAGGTTGAGGATCTCATTTTCCTTGACGTCTATGGTCGTGTCGCCAAGAAGCTGCTCGAACTGGCAGAAACGCATGGAGTTCAAGTCGAGGGAGGCACACTGATCGATGTACGTCTCACTCAGCAGGAGCTAGCTTCAATGGTTGGCGCCTCGCGTGAGAGCGTCAACAAAGTTCTCGGCTATTTTACTGACAAGCAGTTTATCAGTACAGACAAGCACAGGATCACGCTACATCGCCTGTCTGATTTGAAGAGGCGCATCTACTAACAGCGGGCGAGGATAAGCTAGCGTACAAGAGATATACCGAAAAGGCGGGCCAGGTTTTTATATGCCTCCTTACCTACAAAACTTCCTGGCCTTTTCGGCGCTGGCTAGCGCTGACTTGTGGGCAGGAATTGTTGGCCCATATTTGCCATGTTGAGATGTGGGCGGCTAAGAAGAGCAGGCCTGCTCGCCTACTAGTAAAGAGGCAGCCCAACTCCTGCTAGACCCCTATAATTTGTTACTCCTTTCCCGGCCAAACGTTTGGTTTTGTAGTTAGTTTCTACACTTGCGACGTGTTGAAGGGATAAATATTCTTGGAGAAAGCAATCACCAAGCGAGATAAGCATCAAGTGGCCCAAACGTCCAAAGATGAAAATCCAGATAGACAACCTACATCTACACAGAGTGTTCCAACTAAAAGTTCCGATCTTCGGGAACGCCTCTCGGCGTTAGTACTTGCGCTTCGTCCTCGCCAATGGACCAAAAATTTAGCTGTATTCGTCGCCATCATCTTTGCGCAAAGGCTTTTTGATCTAGCTTCTTTTGAGAGGGCCATACTGGCTTTCATTGCATTTTGCCTGGCCTCTAGTAGTATTTATTTACTAAACGATCTTCTGGATATAGATCGTGACAGGCAACATCCAGTAAAACGTCTACGTCCCCTGGCCTCGGGAAGATTACCAATATCCTGGGCAATTGCGGCAATGAGCGTCCTAATCCTGGGCTGTATCACGCTTATACTCTTCCTCTTTAATATACCCATCGCACCAGTAAATGCTACTATCTATGCAGACCTGGGAGGCGCCAATTTCCTATTTGCCCTCACTGTAGCTCTCTATCTCATGATTATGGTACTCTATAGCATCCGCCTCAAGCATATCGTACTCATCGACGTTTTTATTATCGCCGGTGGCTTTGTGCTACGCATCATAGCCGGAGCTGTGGTCATTCCTGTCTCTATTTCCCCATGGTTGGGTATGGTAACCTGCCTGCTCTCCCTTTTCCTGGCCTTAAGCAAACGACGCCATGAGCTTACATTACTGCAGGGGGAGGCCTCGCAGCACAGGCAGATCCTCAAAGAGTACAGCATTCCTATGCTTGACCAAATGATCACCATTGTCGTAGCAGCTACAGTGGTAGCCTACAGCCTCTATACAGTTCAAAGCCCAACGGGACACCACAGGTTGATTCTGACCGTACCGCTTGTGCTGTATGGCATCTTTCGTTACCTGTACCTGGTATATATGCGTATGGAGGGCGGTAGTCCTGAAGAAATCCTATTACGTGACCGACACATGCTCGGAACCGTTATTTTGTGTACAATCTTGATTATTACCGTACTTTATATCTTGCCATAGTAATGGAGCCTGTATTTGCATACTCGTAAGATACGTTTGGGAATAGTGTTTTCACTGATCCTGGCCTTCATAGTGATGACAGCCATAACACTCTATGCGGACCTTCCGCATATGATAGAGGCGCTTGCACACTTCCATTGGGCCTATCTGCCTCTCATTCTGGGCTTTACACTATTCAACTATTTTATGCGTTTCGTGAAATGGCAATATTACCTGCGTTACTTGAAAATAAAAGTCAGCCGAGGCAAAAGCTTGCTCATCTTCCTTTCCGGCCTCTCAATGGCGATTACGCCGGGCAAAGTTGGCGAGCTTCTCAAATCATATCTACTCAAGAGGGCCACCGGAGAACCCATCAGCCGGACCTCGCCTATTATCGTAGCCGAGCGGCTTACTGATGGCATTGCTATGGTAGGATTAGCCACAACGGGACTAGCGCTGTACCGTTTCGGCTGGGAATTATTACTCATCATAGTGAGCCTCGGCTTCGTGGGTATTCTGCTTATTCAAAACCGCCGGCTAGCCCTCGCTCTGCTGAGCTTTGGAGAACGCTTACCGGTAATCTCACGAATTACGCACTTAATGCGCGAATTCTACGAGACTTCCTATACCTTATTGCAGTGGCGACCATTGCTGTTCGCTATCTGTATTGGCCTGGTGTCCTGGTCTGGCGAATGCGTAGCTCTGTACTTCGTCTACAGTGGACTGGGCATTGCACACAGTTTTGATCTCTTTATCAAAGCCGTGTTTATTCTCGCCGTCTCATCACTCATCGGCTCTGCATCAGGTCTACCTGGAGGGTTGGGAACCGCTGATAGCAGTATGCTGGGGCTGACACGTGTCTTGATATCAACTTCTGCAACCCTGGGTGGGGCTGCCACATTGCTTATTCGTCTTTGCACTCTCTGGTTCGGTTTGTCGATAGGCATAGGCGCTGTACTCTTATTCCGCTCCATTCAGGGCGTTGATATCTCAGCAAAACACGATGGGGAGAACAAGCACACGGATGGTAATCAATCGCCTATGGATGAACGCTTCTCAGATCTCACACCAGCGTCAGCATCGGCAAGCACTGGAGAATAGTGGTTATGAAAACATTAATTATTATTCCAACCTATAACGAAGCTGAGAACCTGTCTCCTCTCATTGAGGCCACGTTCTCTTATGCTCCTGAAACTGATATTTTGGTCATTGACGATAACTCGCCAGATGGGACAGGAAAGCTGGCTGACCAGATGCATAACGAGAACCCACAAATCCACGTTCTGCACCGTTCTGGCAAACTTGGCCTGGGCACCGCCTATATCGCGGGCTTCAAGTATGCAATAGAGCATGGCTACGATGCAGCCTTCGAAATGGATGCTGATTTCTCGCACGATCCACGCTATCTCCCCGATTTCCTCAAAGCAATTCAGCAAGCGGATCTGGTAATTGGCTCGCGCTATATCCCGGGAGGAGCAACACCTAACTGGTCCATTGCGCGCCGCTTCATTAGCGGCTGCGGCAATATTTTCGCGCGCTTTACACTCAACATTCCGATTAAAGATTGCACATCGGGCTTTCGCTGTTACCGGCGGGAAGTCCTGGAGAGCATCGACCTGGATACGATCCAGTCACAAGGCTATGCCTTTCAAGTAGAACTGGTTTATCGCGTGCTCAAGCAGGGCTTTAAGATCGTGGAGACACCAATCATTTTCATGGATCGCCGCGTTGGCAAATCTAAGATGTCGCGCAAGATTTTCTTTGAGGCGTTTGTATATGTTCTGCGCACACGCTTCGGTAAGCAAGCAGAGATAGCAGCTGGAGCGCAGGCAGCGGTTAAATCCGCAACGAAGGTCAATGATGCAGTGGAGGAATTGCCTTCGGTATTACACAAATAAGACTAAAAGGGCCAGGCAAACACTTTTTCTGCCTGTGCCCCACCCACCTTAATGACGGTGCGACTTGCGCCTCTTCAGTTTCTTGCCATTGGGATAATATACCGGTTCCAGATCGTCTTCATATTTGTAGGCGGGATCGAGACCATATATGCGGCGCATTGTTTGGCGGTGTTGGGAACGAATCTCTACATCGCGGGGAGGGGCGTGGAGTTTGCGGGTAAGTTGACCGGTTGTGTGCACATTGCCGCCTTGCTCTGAAACCTTGCATTGTACTTCATCATCATCGCTATACATCACCACTTTACGGCCTGCCTGCCTGGCCTGGGCTGCGAGACGCACAATGACGTTATCAGCTGTTTCGCCATGGCGCGAGAAAATAATTCGAATATGATCGTCATGGCTCACTTGCTCTCTAGTCCCGTTTCCATCAAAGACGACAATAACTCTATGCAGGGTATGACGAAAACGATTCTTGAGCTGCTTAATCAGTAAATCACGGGCATTTGCCTGGCTGCGGGTCTCCAGGGTCCGAAACATCAGGTTATTTTTGATTACATTATAGCCATCAACAAGAATATCATAACTTAGATCATCCAATCCCATCGCCCTTTCTCATATCACCAAAAGAAATGTTCGATTAGTTGCCAAAGATACGCTATTTCAGCCCGAATGTCAACGTGAAGTATATTAGCAATAAACGTATTAACGTTAGCAGAGATGGATGCTCCTATTACCAGGATAATGACTATAGCTAGTAAAATAGTGAGAGAGAAGGTGAGGACGTATTCAAGCAGTTTGAGTGGACCCAGCGCCCATTCTGGCCTGGTTTCGATCTCTGCAACATCTAGTTCTCCCTGGTGCGCAGGCTCATGGAACGCGGGCATAGGAGTCGCAGGCACAGATGGCGTCTTTCCACTTTGCTTGCGACCGGCTTCGACTACCGCGGGTCTGGTTGGTACAGATGCCAGCCGCTCGCGCGGATCGGCCATCTTATGAAAATGGCCGGGATGAATACAAATAAGTGGGGTGGCTTGAAAGAGATTCTGTTCCTGGCTCGGCCAGATTGATGCCCCCCCAGCCAGCAGCTCTACCTTTGGCTGCATAGGCAGACCTGTTTCCTGCACACAATGGCGGCACACTTTGTAGCCCTCATCCCAGCAAGCGGGACAGGCTGGCCGTCTACAGCGAAAACAGAAATGGCACATACCAACAAAAACCGATTCTAGAACTTCATCAGAGGCATGCAAGAGATAATGGTGTGTCTGAGCCGGGGCATAAACTGCCAGACAAATGGGGCAGGAGATAGTTTTAGCGTTCTGCTTATCGAGAGCACCTTGGCGATTATGGTGATGAGTAGACATAGATACCTGCCTTCCAGAAGAGCGCACACAAACAGCTACAAAAACATAGATATACCTCTTACATTCATTATACTCATATTCAAGTATGCTCTCGTTTATCATTATCTCTATTATATGGGTATATCTGTCCTTAAATCTATAGATTCCTTGTGAGCTTTTACCTTCCCTATACTCAAACCAGCCATCTATGCGAACCAAACCCGCTTGCCTCTGGCCTCTTCCCGACGCTCATTTTGGCCTGACTCGCTTCAAAAAAAGACCCTGGGAAGCCAGGGGATCGGCCTACGAGATTATAGGTATAGAAAGCTCCTTCCACGTGATCTGCTGATTCGTATGCGGTTTTGACTGGTGCGCTAAGTTGGAAAATGAAGGCAATATTTCCCGGCCAGGGATTGGCAGATACAGCATGAAATATCTGGAAGGTTGCTTGAAGCGCTGAAAGTGGCCTCCAACGCTCCAAGCCTCACTCTAGCTTTAGATGGTCGACGGAAGGCAAATTTTAACGTGCTAGTATCTGGGTCAGCACCAGTTCAAGCTCTTGCCGAGCCTGCGGGCTTCCCTCATATGCCCGCCAGGCAATAAAGCCGTCTGGCCGCACAAGCGTGGCTCCGGTTTTGGAGATGCCATAAATGCGGGAGAAGCGCTGCTCAACATCCACAACATCGCTATCCACACGATATATAGGCAAGGCAATATCAAGGCTCTTTGCTACATCTGCGGCCGCATCACACCAGGCAGAGCCCCCTCTTCCGCTCAAGAGCACAAAATCGTGGCCGAAGAGATCAAGGGTTGAAAGAGATCGTCCTGCACGCTCTAGCGCTACATGAGGAGCTCGGGCTCCTGGCTTGCCGCTCGGGGACTGTGGATCTTCATAAGTAGCATTATCTTCAGACAACACAGCCCTAGAATGATAGAGGTAGCCAAAGATAGGAATATCATAGGCGGTCTTCTCGATGTCCGGTTGAGCACTTATATCTGGATGAAGGCGCTCAATATAGTTTAGAAAAGCTTGCTCAACAGCCAGGCGCGCTGCTGCGCGTCGCTCATGCTCGTAAGTGGCCAGTAACCCGGCTCCGGCCTTTCCCTGGAGCACCAGAGCTAGCTTCCAGGCCAAATTATGGGCATCAGCAATACCCGTATTGGCGCCATAGGCTCCCGTAGGGGGTACAACATGAGCCGCATCACCAACCAGAAAGACTCTATCCAGATGAAAACGATCAGCCAGCCAATCCGCCATCTCCCAGGAAAGTACATCCTGTATCTTAACATCAAGATCAGGTACGCCAATTGCGGCGCGTACAGCTTCGATGCCACGCGGGCCCCGAAAATCCTGTTCGCTCTCCTTCTCAGGATCGTAAGGGATAGAGAGAAAGCCACCACGTTCATTGCCAGCGCATAGACCTTGAACGCTTGTTACATAATAGACGAGTAAACGGCGCCCACGAAGCGGAGCGCGCAGATCTGCCTGGAAGCGGATATTCATCTGATGTGCCAACATACCCGGCCCCTGCACACGAATGCCCAGCTTTTGGCGAATAGGGCTAAGATTGC
Source organism: Ktedonosporobacter rubrisoli (assembly GCF_004208415.1). GTDB lineage: Bacteria > Chloroflexota > Ktedonobacteria > Ktedonobacterales > Ktedonobacteraceae > Ktedonosporobacter > Ktedonosporobacter rubrisoli. The sequence continues at coordinate 5,185,041 of NZ_CP035758.1, forward strand.
CATCGGCAGCTATCAGATAATCGGCAGACACATGCTGCTCCTTTCCGCTCGCCAGATCACGGATCAGGGCACTAACACCCTCACTATCCTGCTCAAAGGTGACACATTCGGTTGCGAAGCGCAAATCAGCGCCAAGTGCGCAGGCATGTTTGCGTAAAAGAGGCTCCAGAATATCCTGTGTAATGATGCTGCCTGCAACAGGACTGGCAGACATAGTATAGCTGCTGGTATTTTCAAGAAAAGTGCCAAGTTCCTTGCCAGCCAGCGTCTCCACGCTGATAATCTTCATACCGCTAAATTCAATCGGAGCCGCCTCCCGAATAGCTGGCTCAAGGCCAACCGAGCGATAAATCTCAAGGGTACGCGGATTAAAGCCTCCGGCGCGTGCAAAAGGCGAGGTACCGACATGGCGCTCTACCAGCAGACAGGGAACGCCACGCCAGGCAAGGAAGAGGGCCGCCGAAAGCCCAACCAGGCTACCACCGACGATCAAAACAGGAACATGTTCGGTATGATGGGATAGGTTATTCATAGCAGTTGAGATCCTTTCTTTTAGCACTTATATATTGTCGAACTGACGACGAGACGACAGGATATAAAAATCCAGGAGAGCATAGAGTTTATGCTCCCATGCATGGGGTTTTAGAACGTAGAAAGAGAGCTGGTGCGTAAATTATCCAGCAACTATTTAGCCCACAAGCCAGCGCTCAAGCTGCTGCAGTGCTTGCTCCATTCTAACTGAAGACAGTTTGGTATTTATCAAGGTAATGCTCTGTATAACCGCGACGATCGTAGAGGCAGCGGCTTCAGCATCAAGATCTGCCGACCAGTCGCCTTGCTCAATCCCAGCTTTGAGAATTTTCACAAAGAAAGCATGCCAACGCTCGGCCTGCTGGCTGGCAATGGCCCGGATAGCCGGATCACGCTGCGCCCGCATACCCACCTCGGTTAGAACAATGAAGAGAGACGGCTCTTCCTGCATTTGCTGACGGATCAACTTAAAGTGAGCGCGTAGCTGTTCGGCAGGCGCCCCTTCAGAAGCACCAACGGTTTGCGCCAGGCGTTGCGTCGCATAGAGCACCACAGCTTGGATGAGCGCCTCTTTGGTGGGAAAGTAGTGGTGCAAGGTAGCATGATTGATGCCCACTTGTTCCGCTATCTCTCTCAACCGCAGCCCCTCGAAACCCTTCTCAGCAATACAGTTATAGGCGGCAAGAACCAGGGCCTGGGCCCGATTCTCGCTCTTACGCGTGGCTTCACTTTTATGCACCGTCATCTGATTAGCATCCTCCATCTTCTTTTCGCATTAGTTCTCTGGGCTTACTGACCAATGAAGTAATTGTCAGGCAAGCATTTATCAACCATGTGGTTGGTTGAAGATTAACATATACCTTTCCAAAAGTCAACCATGTGGTTGGTTGAAATATTTAGTATGGAGAGAGGAGAAAGAAGGTATGCCCAGAGGGTATCTGAAAGGGGTAAGCAGGAATGCCAAATAGGTGAGCTTAAGAGGTTGACAGAAATAACATTGTCTGTTATTATCTTCTCACGAGAGGCGCGTTCAAGCAGAGCCGCCAAAAGTAAGGAGCCGTGGTGTAGTGGCCTAACATGTCTGCCTGTCACGCAGAAGATCGCGGGTTCGAATCCCGTCGGTTCCGCCCCTAACATTACCTTGCTGATAGCAATGACAATTTCTCCACAAATTATACAATATCCTAATTTATTCTCTCTCAGGTTACGCGCTATCAACATAATCCTAACTTGATTAGCCCCTGCTATTAGTTTCTTCAGGACAGTGCACATTGCTCGACACCGCAATAAGCAGAAAAATTCTTCGCTAAGTTGCCAAAATATGGCGCTTCCCACCAGGCCATTTGTTATATTCAACATACTGGCTTCCTATTTAGACATCCCATAGCCACCTCTGGTCCAGTAAAACAAGCGGCCCTTAGTGAGAGCCAAGGCAAATACGAGCAAGCTGAGCAATTGTATCAGCGCGTCCTCGCTATCCGCCAACATGTCTTAGGCCCTAATCACCCTAGCACAGTAGGAATCCTCAATAATCTAGCAGCACTCTATATCAAACAAGGCAAGTACGATCTGGCTGAACCACTCTATCAACGAGCCCTGATGATCCGTAAAAAAGTCCTGGGACCGGAGCACCCTAATATAGCCCAAAGTCTTAATAACTTAGGGATGTACTATCATCAACAGAAAAGGTACGAGCAGGCTGAACTGCTCTATCAACGAGCCCTGATACTCAACCAACGCATCTTAGGTTCCTGCCATACTGAGACAGCACACGTTTTGAACAACTTAGCAAGTCTTTACTCGGACCAAGACAAATGCGAGCAGGCTGAGGAACTTTACCAACAAGCCCTGATGATCCGTGAAAAAGTGCTCGGACCTAACCATACTGAGACAGCACACGTTTTGAACAACTTAGCAAGTCTTTTTTCGAAACAAGGCAAGTGTGAACAGGCCGAGGAGCTCTTTCGGAGGGCGCTGGAAATCATGGAGCAAAGACTCGGATACGATCATCCTATTACAATACAAACTTTTAATAATCTAGCAACACTTTACCAGAATCAGAAGAAATACGAAAAAGCCGAGATGTTCTTTAAATATATTTTAAAGGTGTATGAGAAGATGCTCGGACCTGCTCATCCAAACTTAGCACAGTATCTTTATAGATTAGGAGTATCCTACTGTAGTCGAGAGCAGTTCGATCAAGCCGAGCCAGTGTTCCAGAGAGCTCTGTCTATATGTAAAAAAACGTTAGGCCTTATGCATATTGACACGGCTCATAGCCTTTATGCTTTGGCTATGCTTTATTCTCATCAAGGTAGGTACGAGCAAGCCAGGGACCTTTTTGAGCAAGCGCTGACCATTAACCAGGAGATGCTAGGGCCAGATCATCCCGATACCCGCATAATAGTGCATAATTATGAAAAGCTTATGGAGAAGCGTAGAGTCAATGAAGAGATCGAGTAAGGGCTATTTTCATCAGGCTATTTGATCTTTTACGGATCACTCCGCATTCGCTATGCTATATCTACTTTTTCGTGTGAAAGTGATAGCTACAGGATGGATGAAGCCTCTTAAGCTGTAAGTTTATTTTATGTAAAGAAGATATATGCGTGACAAACAGGAACATATGCCCTATAATAGGATTTGTCTGATGTATTGATTTAAAAGGTACTTCGTAAAGAGAAGCTGATTATCATAAGTTATATTTGAAAAATCCTGGCACACGTAGCCATATGCGTTTATGATGCTATGCCTGAGCTAAACCGAGATATAAAGAATATATACGCAGAAGATGGTATGGAGTGACGTTTATGAGCAAGAAGAAGTTCCACGATATTTGGGTAAACCAGAGCAGGCTCGGTGATGAGTTCAATATGTCAGCTATCGCAATGGGCAAAAAGCTCAAAGAATTGGGATTACGACAGCCTGATGGTACCCCAACACCTAAAGCTCTGGAGGAAGGCTACTGCACCTCCACGCCTCTCAAGAATGGTACTCCTTTTTATATGTGGCATAGAGGGAAGGTAAAAACCTTGCTACAGACAAATGGTTTGCAAGCATTAAATGAACAGGAGATGCGCTGCAAAGAGCTGGCGGAGCGTTTGATTGAGGCAGAGCATTTATTTGATCAAGGGCAAGATAAAATTGCATATATGGTGCAAGACAGCCTGAGCGGCGAGATAAAGCCTGATGATATCCCCGTAATCAATAGATTCTTAAAAGAGCTCAGTTCGATTCAGCAATTGGAAGATGATTCCCTTTCAAATTAAGTGTGGAGAGAGGCAGCAAGAAAAGATTTTTGAAGGGATGAAACAGCAAGGGTTACGAGAAGACAAAACAGCAGTAAACATCTATTACGTGTACGCTGCAGAGGACGAAAAGTACTGTCAGAAGTTCGACAAGCACTTGAGTGCATTGCAGCGTAACAATAGCATTACCTCCTGGTACCGAAATAAGATACCAGCAGGAGGTAATTTATATGTAGAGCGCAAAGCGCACCTCGCAAGCTCGCAACTTTTTCTGCTGTTCATCAGCCCTGACCTTCTCACTCTAGATAAGTCTTTTCGTCAAGAATGGGACCTCGCACTTCAACGACACGAGGCTAGCGAGGCTTGCATTATTCCTATCTTGCTCCGGCCTTGCGATTGGGAGGCCGATTCCCAATTATCTTGCTTACAACCACTACCACGAAACCGTAGATTTGTCACGCAGTGGAAAAATAGGGATGAGGCTTTCGTCCAAATCGCTGAAGAATTGCGTTCTCTTATCGAAGATATGCAACAGCATAATCTCGTCAATAGGTCAGATTCATCACAGCCTACTTTCTGGAATGTTCCTTATTCACGCAATCTTCTCTTCGCAGGACGAGAGCATCTACTTCAACAGATGCATGCTTATTTTAGCAAAAGTATTAATTCGCTTCAGCCTCTGGCACTGTGTGGCATGGCAGGCATTGGAAAATCACAGCTCGCACTAGAGTATGCACATCGCCATCGCTCAGAGTATCAAGGAATATTTTGGATACAGGCCGATTCCTCTGAATCGCTTGTGCAGGATTTTATACAGCTCGCCAGATTATTAAAGCTTCCAAATCAGGAAAACCCAAATCAATATGCTATCGTTGAAGCAGTTAAACATTTTCTTGACACCTACCAACGTTGGCTTCTTATTTTTGATAATGCCGAAGAACTTCAACTCCTAAACACTTTTTTCCCTTTAGAGAAAAGAGGACACATTCTTATCACAACTCGCGCTCAGGCAGTCAAACCTCTTGCATATAATATCCAGGTAGAAGCGATGCAGCTAGAAGAAGGTATTAACTTTTTACTCTCTCGTACAGAAGGACCTCATTCTCTGAATGAAGGCGTTTCTCCTGCTATTTATGGGGCTGCCGCCCAGATTGTACAGGAACTTGGCGGGCTACCTTTAGCCCTTGATCAGGCAGGAGCATATATCGAAGAAACAGGGTGTGGTATTCACGGATACTTGGACCGTTATCGCACCGCTCCAATCAAATTGTTAAAGCGACGAGGCACTTTAGTAGCCGATGATCATCCTGACTCGGTAGCACGTACCTTGCTTCTCACACTTAAACAGATTGAACAAATAAACGCCAAGGCAAAAGTAATCCTTCAGGCTTGCTCTTTCCTACACTCAGATGCAATTCCAGAGGAATTATTTACACACATTGTAACTGATCTGATCACGCTGGACGAAGCCATGGAAATTTTACGACGCTATTCTTTGCTTCAGCGTAACTCACCAGGCAAAGACCTTTCATTACATCGTCTTGTACAAACTATAGTGAAAGAGGGCATGGACCAAAAGCAGCAGCAACGACAGGTAAAGAAACTGGTCCAGATTATTTCTACTTTCCTCCCTAGTGCTGAAATTGAGTTTAGCCCTCTTTGCGAACGGTATTTACTCCATATCCGAACACTAATGCCTCTCATAGTGGAATGGAATATTATTAGCTATGAAAGCTATTCTTTACTTGCTAATGTTAGCAGCTATTTATATGTTCATGCTCAATATGCTGAGGCATTACAATTTTATCATGGAGCTTTCACCATTGGAAAACAGATACTAGGATCAATCCATCCCGATATAGCCACTATTTTAAACAATTTAGCAGTCATATATGAGACATTTAGGGAATATACTCAAGCATTATCTCTTCAAGAACAAGCTCTCTCTATCCGAGAGCAAATGTTTGAATGGGGCCATCCCGATATAGCAGGTAGTTTGAATAATCTTGCAGGAATTTACCGTGAAATGGAGCAGTTTGCTCAAGCTTTGCGCTACTATCGATTGGCATTGGCTATGTTTGAGCGAACTCTAGGACTAGAGCACCCAAACGTAGCACTTATTCTGGATAATCTAGGAGGAGTCTACTATGAACTGGAGCGATATGAAGATGCAATTCCCTTCGCTCAACGAGCACTCCATATTCGAAAACAGCAGCCAGGTCCGGTACGCCTCGATCTAGCCAAAAGCCTGTGTAACTGTGCCGCAATCTATCGGGCGCAAGGGCAGTATGAAGATGCGCTTTCCCTCCTTGAGAAGGCCTTAAGCATCTTAGAAGAGGCACTAGGCAGCGAACATCCTGAAATTGCGCAATGCCTGAATCATCTTGCTTTGTGTTATCAAGCTCAAGGACAAAAAGAGCGGGCATTACAGCTTTATCATCAAACGATTTCTATATGGCGCAATACTCTAGGACCGCAACACCCTACAATGGGAACATTCCTGAGCAACCTGGCAGAACTTTACTTTGAAGAGGGACTATATGAAGAAGCGCTTCCTCTCTTTCAGGAAGCTTTACTTATTCTAGAATCACATTTAGGAGCAGATCATCCAAGGGCAAAAACAATTCGCCAAATTTGCCTTTTGTTGCAGCTAAAAATGAGGCTCTTTGACATGGACGAAATCATCGAAGCACTCCCACCAGACATACTAAAAATGATCAAGCAAGGCAACAAAGACGCTTTTGATTGAGCTTTAGATGCGCTTCCAACTTTGGAGAGAAATATTGTAGTCGAGGCAATGCATGCATTGTATGAATTAGAATAAGCTGAAGAGGAATCCCCAAGAACATACAGGGCATGAGAAAGGGAAAAGCATATGGCAGATTGGACAGTGGATATGATACAGCGAATAATAATAAATCCTTTTTATACCATTACGTTTGCTTCTCAGCTCACATTCGATCATATCCCCTCAATAAACGAAACAATATGGATACAAACAAACGCATCGCTTATACAGCAGAATGGCGCAGAAATTTGGCTGACACAACTGCTTGATATACTAGAAGGAAATTCTGCGGCTGAGGACGATCCTATCAACCCCTTTAATGCTATTAATATTGATTCCACAAACGCTATAGAGCACCCGCCATTGATAACAAAAGAAGTATGGATAATGGCGAATGTGGGATTGATAAAGGAAATGGGGGTGAACAACTGGCTTAAACAACTATTAGATGTCCTGGTGGGTGACATTGTGACAGGTGATCATCTCGGCTTCAGCGAACCCATTTAGACTAACCAACTAACTCATCAAAAATCAAGAAAAAAGTGAAGGGAAAGACAGATCATCCACGTTGATAAACAGCAGGGGGAGCAAGCGAAGGAACGCGATCTGCGCGCGAAATTCTTCAGAATTACGGTATAGCTTGACACAAACTCCACACTCTATCCTTCGCTACTCTTCCATCGCGCTCGTGTAAATATGGCTCCCTGACACTGGCAGGATAGATATGTTGGAAGATCATAGGTTTTCATACTTGACAGTTACAGTGTCACTGTCTATAATATTGCTATGAAGGATGATGAGCAGCACTGGACAATCGAGGAACTTGCTGAAGAGGTCAATATACCGATTCGCACCATACGCTACTATATTAGCGAAGGCTTGCTACCAGGTCCATACGCGCGTGGGAAGGCCGCGACGTATGATGAAGTACATCTGTTCAGGTTGCGTTTAATTCGGCTACTTTCCCAACAACGTATGCCGCTTGCACAAATGCGCTCACTCCTGGCAAATCTTACTTTGCCCGAGCTGCAAACTCTTCTGGCAGAGGAAGAACAACGAGCAGCTGAACTGCAACACGATGTACAACAGCCGCCTCCAAAGGAGTACATAGCAAAGTTGTTACAAAATGCCCGAACCGCACGGCAGACCTATGCTCAACATAGCCCAATCAGGCAATTACGCGAGGCTCCTCAGCCCGCTCCTACAGCAGAGCGCTGGCAGCGTTGGCAACTGGCTCCTGGCATTGAATTGCATATCAGATCCGATGCTGAGGATCAACAACGCGGCCTGCTTGAGCGGATCTTTCACGCCGCTGGCATGATCTACAAAAGTACCCGGGATCACAACGTATAAAGAGGGAGGAAGAGCGTAATGCATCTAGCTCTCCTCAATTAGATGGTTCAAATAAATTTCGCAGAGGAAGAAAAACTTCATTTTGTATCTCGCCTTTGGCAGGGCCAGGGATGCTCTGAACAATATGTCTCTCACAAGAAGAAAGGCGGTCATGTAAAAATGGAATATAGACCAGATACAAGCAATATGCAGGCTACCACACCATCCCTCACTCTGAACGCTCGACCGGAGCGCCACTTTATTCACCCTCATGGATGTTGCCGCTTTGTCGCTTTCCACATCCACGTTGCTTGCCCTCCTGCAGACCCGAAGACAAAGCGACCTCCTTTGGAACTGGCCTTAGTGCTGGATCGCAGCGGCTCTATGTCCGGCGAGAAATTGCAAACTGCCAAACGCGCGGTGCTCACGCTCCTTGATAGACTTACCCCACGTGATCGCGTCTCTGTCGTCGTTTTCGATAATGCTATAGATATTGTGCAGCCGCTCAATGCGGTTACTCCTGGCTTCAAGCTCAAGGTACGCAATGCCTTGCGGGCGATTCAGGCTCGGGCCAGCACGGCTCTACACGAAGGTTGGTTGACCGGTTGCGATACGCTTGCCGCAACCGCTGACAGTTCAGAGGACCATGGACTGGCGCGTTGCTTCCTGCTTACCGATGGTATTGCCAATGTAGGTGTGACTGATCCCGAACAGATTGCCAGCGAGGCAGCGGGGATACGCGAACACGCAGCAATCTCGACCAGCACCTTTGGCATTGGCCTTGACTATAACGAACTGCTCCTTGGCCCGATGGCGGTCGCTGGCGGCGGACAATTCCATCATCTACGCACATCTGAAGAGATCGTCAACACATTTACCGGCGAGCTGGAAGGTTTATTTTCGGTCGCGGCACGCCAGGTTCGTCTTGAAATTGAGGCCGATCCCGGCATAAACACCGAGCTCCTCAGCTCCTATTGGATGCGCTCTATGTCCTCACGCCCGCAGAGCTGGTCTATTGCCATCGGAGATCTCCAGAGAGACGAAGATAGGCAAGTAATTGCCCAGATCTACCTTCCTGCTCAGGATAGACAAGAGCAGCAAGTCCTACGCACGCGCCTGGCCTGGCACATAGGGGACGTCGAGTATCATACCGCCTGGCAAGAGCTCTCTTTCTCGTATGCCGATCCCTCCACCTGTGACGCTGAAGCGCGCGATGCCCAGGTGATACATTGGGCTGGCTGGCATCAGGCGGATCGGGCCCGCCGCGAAACTGTTGCGCGCAATAACCGCGGCGATATAGATGGCGCACGTAAGTATCTTAAACAGGAGATGCAGCAAATCAAGCAGTATGGCTATGACGATAAGGAATTACTTGACGAAATTGCTGAACTTGGTAGCCTGCGCCAAGAGCTGGCACACGCACCTATGAGCCCTGACTTGGCCAAAGAGCAGTATTATAGGCAGCAGCTTCGCTCGCGCGGCCAGGCAGATTATCGCACACCCGAGGAATAATGTAGCGGCAATCGTTGCAGCGATGCAGAAAGAAAGCTAAAGGTAGCCCTTCAGAGATAGGCAGGATAGCAATACATAACAGAGAAGCTGTAAGCCGGGACGCTTTCGCGCTCAGCTCAGGCCTTATCCACAATGTCATAGGCTCGAGCTAAGAGAGCTGCCATATTCTGTCCACGTATGCTAAAAGGAGCATCTCCCAACCTTTTGAGCACAGCTTTATCTATGTGCGGCGCCGAAGGATCTATCGTGAAAGTATCCAGGCCTTCTCCTGCCTGCCAGAACGTATCCAGGCTCACTTCAAGTAAGGCCTCTTCTGTAGCTGGAGCTGCGAGGGAATCGGTATCTGCAGTCTCTTCAACCTGGGGCATTGCTGTACGTTTCTCTCTCAGGGCCTGGATAATAGCTTCTTTGCTGCGGCCACGCAACTTGAAGATCAAAAAAGGATCTTCATCAAAGCGCTCGGCCAGCAAATAATAGACCGCCGCTATATGTTTGCAGGGATTGGCATAATCGGGACAAGAGCAATCGGTAACCAGATCTTTGGCCAGCCTGGGAAATAGCGATAGCTTGACAGCATAAAATGCCTCCTCGATGTTGGGAGGCATTTCGCCGGCCAGCAGCTTGGCGGCAAAGATAGCTTGAGCGGCCATGGCTTCGATGACTTTCTCCCAATCTTGATCCGTGAGAGGCTGCAAATGGATCTTCACTTTATACGGATGCGGCATTGAGCCCTGCACCTTGGCCCTGACCTGTCCTGGCTCGATATCAATCGAGACTACCTGCCCCTGGCGTGCGTATGAACGGCCACGTGTGAGCCGCGAGCCCAGGCTGAAGGATTCCAGAACCTCAATCCAGCGCCTTGACCACCACGTTGAGCCAATGGCGCCACGCTCGCTTTTCGCTTTGATCCCATTCTTCGGTTTAAGCGGACGAGGCCGCTCGTAATAATCCCAATAGCCATCCCAGCGTCCCATAGCCTATTCTCCTACAGCCTCGCGACTCAGCGCAAACAGCTCTTTCAGCTGAGCCGTTGACATCTCCGTCAGCCAGCTCTCCCCACTCCCTACAATACTCTCAGCCAGCTCTTTCTTCTTCTCAATCATCATATCAATGCGTTCTTCCAGCGTTCCCACGCAAACAAATTTATGGACCTGCACGTTCTTCTGTTGGCCTATGCGAAAAGCTCTATCCGTTGCCTGATTTTCTACGGCCGGATTCCACCAGCGATCAAAGTGAAAAACGTGATTGGCCGCCGTCAAATTCAGTCCGACGCCGCCAGCTTTCAACGAGAGGATAAAGAGCGGCGCCGCCTGACGGCTCTCCTGGAAGCGCTGGATCATGGCGTCGCGCTGCTTCTTCGAGGTTCCGCCATGCAGAAAAAGCACCTCACGTCCCAGCGTTTCTTGCAAATACTGGCGCAGCATGGTCCCCATCTCGGCAAATTGACTAAAAATCAAGGCCTTATCGCCCTCAGCCAGTACTTCCTCCAGCATCTCTTCAAGACGAGCCAGTTTTCCTGAACGCCTGGCCAGATCACTGCCATCTCCCATAAACTGGGCAGGATGATTGCATATCTGCTTCAGCCGTAATAGCGTAGAGAGAACCAGTCCTTTACGCTCAATGCCCTCGGCCCGCTCGATCTTCTCAAGCATCTCTTTGACCACTGCCTCATAGAGCGAAGCTTGCTCCTGCGTAAGGTTACAAAAAACCTTCATCTCCATCTTCTCGGGCAGATCGGAAATAATTGTCTTATCAGTTTTCAGGCGGCGCAACACAAAGGGCTGTATAAGCCGCTTAAGCACTCCTGCTTGCTGCTTATTATGATAGCGCTCAATCGGAATAATATATCTAGTGCGGAAATCTTTGTTGGAGCCCATATAACCAGGATTTAAGAATTCCATGATCGACCATAGCTCCGAGAGCCGGTTCTCAACCGGGGTTCCGGTCAGGGCAATTCTATAATCTGCCTTGAGGCTTTTTATGGCCTGGGTTTGCCGGGCTGCCTCATTCTTAATATTCTGGGCCTCATCAACAACCACATAACCCCACTTGAGTGCTGTAAGATGCTCTTTATCCCGTAAAGCCAGCGAGTAGGTAGTAATTACTACTTCATGCTGTTGCGCCTCGCGCGTAAAGGCTTCGCCGGATAGCCTTTCATGGCCATGATGAACCATTACCTTTAGCGAGGGCGCGAAGCGTTTGAGCTCTCTATGCCAATTGCCCACAATAGACATGGGACAGATAAGCAAGGCAGGCCCTCGCTGACTTACGCCCTGCTGTGCTGCCAGCTCACGCTCATGGAGCAAGAAGCCAATAAACTCGGCAGTCTTGCCGAGTCCCATATCATCTGCCAGGCATGCACCAAAGCCAAATTGTCTGAGATAGGCCAACCAGGAAACACCTCTCACCTGGTAAGGGCGCAAGGCACCACTGAAGGTTGCAGGCGTCTTGAGGGGAACTATTTTCTGATTATCTGAAAGCTTCTCTAGTAGATCTTTGAACCAGCCCTCACCCTCAATCCCAAGCACGGGCAAGCCCAGCTCTGATGTCTCTTGACCCAGGCCTACACGCAACGCTTCGCCCAGGGCCATATCTCCACTACCACGCTTTTTCTGGAAAAAGCCAATAGCTTTCTCAATCTCTTCGGGTCGCAGTTCAACCCATTGGCCCCGTACTTTGATGAGAGGCTGCTTGAGCTTGACTAGAGCCTCAAACTCTTCGGCAGTAAGGGTCATATCCCCAATTGAGATCGTCCAATCATAGGCCACAAGCCCATCCGGGCCAAGCAAACCGGAACCAATTTTTGCACCAGATGGAGGTTTAATTTTTAATTTGACACCCAGGCGGGCTGCAGGCTTCTGCCACCAGGTTGGCACCAGTACCCCAAAGCCATTCTGTTCCAGCAGCGGCGCAGATTCGCGCAGAAAGGCATACGCCTGCTCTGTAGAAAGCTTCAAGCCACGCGGGCGCGCTGTGCGCAGGCTTTTCTCAACCCCGCTGAACAGGCGCGAAGCTCGTCCCAGATCGGCAAGCAAGCGTTCCTGGGGATTTTCAAAGGCGTGTTTCAAGAACGTCAGTGTATGCGAACGTTCCTTCCAGACTCTCTCAGCAGGAACCAGCAAACTCAGATCATCATTTGCCTGCAAGTGAAAACTGAGGTACCAATCTGTTTGCTTCCCCTCCGACTCCTCTGGCAAATCGAGGCGGAAACAGGTACGGAAAGGCGCGGTGACCTCGCTAGCTTTCAGCTGGTCCAACCAGCCACGCATGCCACCGGCAAACTCTTGCAGTTCCTGGATCGGCGCCTTTAGCGTTGGCTCTGGCGAAGCGAGCGCCTGCAGCCACTGCTCGGGCAGCGTGCGCGCAGTATTCCGGCCTGAGCGCCTGGCAGGCAGGAGTTCTTTTGCCGCAAGGCTTTCTCGCACGTGAGTATCTATAAGCTGATTGATAAATTGTAGCAGCATAGTCTGCGGCAGAGAGGCTTTCTGTTCTGTCCGCGGCAGAAAAGACCAGCAAATCGCGGGCATTAGCACAGCTAGTCGACGCAAGCGCTCAGTCTCGCTCGTCCCCAGCGCAGCCTCCCAGACTGCTTGCAAGCTCAGCTCGTTCTCCTGCTGTATCTCTCGGAGAGAGGGCATATAGCATTGACGGGAAACTAATTCAAAGGCAAAAGCCAGGGCCGTGCGCCAGAAACGTAAGGAGGCGCCAAAGGCCAGGCTACAGGGAGGCTCATCGGGCAAAGCTTCAAAGAAATCTACTACGGACTGAGCATCCAGGGTCAGAGTGCTCACCTGCCAGGATTTGAAAGCCGTCGCGCGCGCCGTATTGACTTCTTCCAGCACAAGCTCGGGCGAGGGCAGGGGCTTTTTGGAGCTCGAAGGTAGGCAAAGCGTCAGTTCACCTTCGCTCATAAGCGCAACGGGCAAGTTGTCTACTAACTCATTGAGCGCTTCGCGTAACAGCTCTGCAGAGAGAGTAAAGGGATGCCTATTTCCGCGATGTTGGATAGGTGTATGGGAAAAGTGAGAAGACTCAGCCCAGAGATGGAGCCTGGCCGGAGGGAAATGATCCCATATCGCATGCAAAACTAACAAATGGCTCTCTCCTTACCACAAACACACGTATGTATTCCAATCTTGCAAAAATGAGCTCTTTAAAGCAAACCGCCCATGTACAGAATACGAATCTATCATATCATACAGCACTATATCTTAGACATAAAAAGTACCGGCCAGCGGTTATCCTCTTGACGTGCTCCTATCCACAAAGCCTCTCCCCTACCCCAGGGCATACTATCAACCGCCATTTCCCTCATAACCATGCTAGAGCAGGGAATATCAATTTTAAATGAAATTTATTCTCACATTTACCTCAGTTTAATACTCTCTCCTTATCATTAGTTGTGTTAACGTTTACACTCTAGAAAGGGTGGCTGCTATGCAACAACACCCCTCCGCGAGTCGGCAAGAGGCTCATTTCTCTCAACTGGACACAGAGATATTTGAGCTTTCCCAGCCCGCGGCTCCTGCCAGGAGCAAACTTCAGGGGCAAAAGCGGATACGCGTTCAGCAAAAGCTGCGCGACTCTGGCCTGGCTTTGCTCTTTCTCGCGCCCGCATTTGCTCTGTTCATTATATTTTCCTATTATCCATTCTTCCGTGCAATCTGGTTGAGCCTTAACATCACTAACGAGTTGGGCAATCCTGTGCGCTTTATCGGGCTCGATTACTACATACGTATCCTTAATCTACGTGGCGATGGAGATGGCGAATATCTGCGTAGTCTGTTGACCAGTTGTCAATTTGCCTTAATCGTAGTAACCCTACAATTATTGATTGGTATAGGTCTGGCAGCTCTAGCCCAGGCAAAGCTCAAGGGAATCGGCATCTTTCGAACAATCTTTACGTTCAGCATAGCAATATCGCTAGCCAGCTCTAGCGTTATCTGGTCCTTGATCTACGATCCCACAACAAATGTCACTACCTGGCTTGCCAATCTGCTCAGGTTGCCCCAACCGGGACTTCTTAACAATGCTGCGACGGCCCTGCTCGCTATAGCTGTTATGACCGTCTGGTCAGGCTTAGGTTTTAATTTCGTTATCTCCCTTGCCGGGATGCAGGCCATTCCGGAAGAGCTCTACGAAAGTGCAGCCCTGGACGGGGCGGGTCCCTGGCAAGCCTTCAGGCATATCACGCTGCCCTTATTAACACCTATTCTCCTCTTCTTGCTGGTCATCAATACTATTCAAAGCTTTCAGGCCTTCACACAATTTAGCGTCCTGATGAACGGCGAAGGACCAGATAGCGCCACGAATGTCTTTGTCTACGCTACCTACCACGCTTTCTGGTTCGATCATCGCTATGGCTTTGCTTCAGCCATGTCGATCATCTTATTTCTTATTCTACTGCTGCTCAGCTCGCTACAATTTATCTTTCTCGGCAGGAGGGTTCATTACCGATGAGCGTTTCTTTACGGCAGGTGAGGGTCTTTTCTACATATGTGGCTCTGCTTCTGGCTGCAATAGTACTGCTCTTCCCGCTATTCTTCTCGCTATCGATTGCCCTACAGGGTCCAACTATGACGCCTCATCTCATTCCTGACGTGAGAGACTTAGATGTTAGCGTCTTTGCCAGCGTGCTGATTCAACAACCTGTGCTTGTGCGCTGGATACTTAACTCGTTTGTAGTTTCTTCGCTTGTGACTGTTGGAGTGCTCTGCACTTCCGCGCTCGCCGCCTATGCGTTCAGCTATCTAGAGTTCTGGGGCAAACAAATCTTTTTCGTTGCCGCCCTTGGTACACTGATGATCCCCTTTGAGGCAACGCTTGTTCCCAACTATCTCCTCATTTCGCATCTGGGCTGGCATGACAGCTATCAGGGATTGATTGTACCGTTTTTAGCCAGCGCCTTTGGTATTTTCCTGCTACGCCAATATTTCTTGACGATTCCACGCGAACTACGTGAGGCGGCCACGCTGGATGGCTGCGGGCATTTACGCTACCTATGGAGCTTCATGCTGCCCTTATCCCGCCCGGCTCTGGCGACGCTGGGGCTCTATACCTTTCTGTCTACCTGGAACCAGTTCTACTGGCCACTGCTGGTCACGGATTCTACGCAATGGCGCACAACACAGATCGGCATCACAATTTTCCATTCAAGCGAGGCGCAAATCCTTAATACGCAGATGGCCGCCACGCTTATCATACTTATCCCAACGCTCATTCCTTTGATATTTGGTCAGCGTCAACTGGTGCGAGGGCTGACGGCTGGCATACTCAAAGATTAAACTTTCCGGAGGCACATACACATGCGCTCTACAAAACTTATATTGTTCGCAATTATTATCGCTATTTTGCTCGCCGGCTGCGGAGGTGGCAACGCACCAGCATCGTCGCCGACGTCTTCGGCAAACACAAGCAGCAAACCAGCCGCTACGGCCTCAGCAATTACACCTGTGCCACAGCCGGCCGGTAGCACAAAGATCACCTTCTGGTATGGCCTCAGTGGCCATAACGGCGATGTCGTACAGGAGGTCATCAACAAATACAATCAGAGCCAGAAGAAATATTACGTTGAAGGCGTTTTTCAATCATCCTACGATGATACGCTCAACAAATTTAATGCTTCACTGGCCAGTCAGGATCTGCCTAATATCGTTCAGATCTATGATATCGGGACACAACGGATGATCGATACCAAGCAAATCATCCCTATTCAGGATCTGGTCAATCGTGACCATCTGCAGAGCCTTGTGGATGATCTGGAGCCTGCCATCCGTAGCTACTATACTATTGGCGGCAAACTCTATTCGATGCCCTTTAATTCTTCAACTGCGGTGATGTACTTCGATAAAAACGCGTTTCGCGATGCGGGGCTTGATCCGAATAAAAAAATCTGGACCTACGATGAACTGCTACAGGCTGCTCAGAAGCTTACGAAAAAGGATGCCAGCGGGAAAGCGAGCCGCGTTGGTGTGGCTTTCTACGATTACGCCTGGCTCTTTGAGGAAGAAATGGCAGTTCACAATCAGCTCTATGCCCAGCCCGACAATGGTCGCACACAACGCGCCACAAAATATATCTTCAATAGTAATCCCGGCGTCCAGTGGCTTGAGTTACAGAAGAAACTTTTGAGCAATGGTACCGCGCTCTACTACGGCGTAAATGGGGCTAACACTGCTTCGGCGGCGCTGCTTACGGGAAAAGCTGCAATCACGTTTGACTCAATTGCTTCGCTACGTACCTATGTTGATACTGCCAAGAAAAATGGCGGGAAAGTCGATGTGGGAGTCGCTTATCTGCCTCGCCAGACGAGTGCTCAGGGTCGTACGATTATTGGTGGCGCATCTTTGTGGATTACTAATAAGGGTACAAAGGAGCAGCAAGAGGGTGCCTGGGACTTCATTAAGTTCGCCACCCAAAAAGATACCCAGGTCTTCTGGTCCTCGAACACAGGCTATGTGCCAATACGACTTTCCGCCTACGATCTACCGGAAATGAAGGAGGCACTGAGCAAATATCCGCAATTTCAGGTAGCAATTGATCAGATTCGCGCGGCACCAACCAATTATTACAATGCTGGCTGCGTTTCTGGCAATATGCTGGCCGTGCGCAATTACGTTCAGCAGGCGACAGATGATTACTTAACTGGCCACGTCAGCAGCGCACAGACAGCTTTAGATACTGCCGTCAAGAAATCTAACGACTCGCTAGACGAGTATAATGCCTCTAACCAGTAGTACGAAATAAGAAACTAGTCGTACCTACCCGCCCGAGGATGCTCGCAGGCTATCGACGCCTGTCTGAGCATCCTCTTAATATTTCTTTGTAGCGCCTTCCTGGCAATCCTATATGACCACTCTTCAAGACTTTTATCAGTAAGCTGCTTGCCCATGAAAGTCTCTCTCGCTCCAAACTAATAGAGGGGATCATACAGTCAACAGCTCGCAAGAGAATTCTGCCGTGGGACCAGAAAATTTCTGCTGCAGAGGCTTGACAGAACGTGGCCATTCTGTTATTATCCTACTTGCAAGAGGTACACTAAATGTGTGCTGAAAGCAAGGAGCCGTGGTGTAGTGGCCTAACATGTCTGCCTGTCACGCAGAAGATCGCGGGTTCGAATCCCGTCGGTTCCGCTCACACCAGCGGGTTGTGATAAGTAGCCCCTGGTTTCGTCAAACTCCATAACCCCGTTCAGCATTCGTAGAACAGGAAGGAATGCAGGATGGGGTTTTATTGCGGCTATAATCTTGTTTTCCAGGTCATACGTTCCACGCTTTCAGGCGTGACTCTCGCTTTGAGAGCCTCTGCTACTATGTTACGCCTGATGATTTCACGCCAATTCTCCGACAATTGTAAACGTTTGAGCAATTCACCAAACTGCTCGTCAACGAGATCGATACGAACCATTAAGTTGCCGCCTGCAGGGCATACGGCGCGGTTGCTCTCTTCTGCACCAACCACACCACATTTCCACTATGTTAGAATAGCTTCACAGGAGGTACAGGAATGGAAAACATTACTGGAAACGTCACAGTCCATATCGTTGCCTTCCAAAAAGGTGATCCACGCTATCAATTTGCAAGTGGAAAGGGAGATAAGGGCCTATCAATTGCCCAATTGCGGAAAAGATTTGGGGGAGATGAAGGGGAGATACCTGATCCGTACTCTGGACAGATGCATCCTATCTCTCTGAAACCATGGGCAGATAAGGACCCAGAGAAAACCTTCCTACACATTTCCTTCCGCATTCTGTGACTGCTAGGTTCCGGTAAAGTGAAGAGATTGGCGTATGCCAGTGATATCGATGAGCAAGTGGCGCGGGCCACGCAGAAGCGCATTCTGCCGATAAGGAGGCGGATCAATAACCAGGCGTGGCTCGATTACGCGACGCACCAGCGCATTCAAGGCAATCTGCACCTCCAGGCGCGCAAGGGGCGCTCCAAAGCAGTAGTGAATGCCATCGCCAAAGCCAAAGTGCTCATTATCCTGGCGATCAGGAATAAAGCGCTCAGGATCTGGGAAACGCTCCGGATCGCGATTGGCAGCAGCCAGCATCAAAATAACAGGCGAGCCCTGAGGAATCGTTACGCCATCAAGCGTGATATCCGCAATGGCCGTACGCTGCCCGTTAAACTGTACCGGCGGCTCAAAGCGTAAGACTTCCTCGACGAAAGGAATTACAAGCTCCGGATCGCTGCGCAGGCGTTCAAGCACATCGGGATGGCGCAATAGCGTCAGGGTGCTATTGGCAATCAGGTTGACCGTCGTCTCGTGGCCCGCAATTAAGAGTAGCACAGAAGTTACTACGAGATCAGCCGGCGCTAATGGTCCTTCCGGGCTATAATCGGTGATCAAGCGGGACAGCATGTCGCTCCCCGGATGCTCACGGTGCTCGGCGATCAGCTCACCCATATACTGACTGATCTCTAAAGCCGCCTGCTCAGCGCCCATCTCTTGCTGGTCGCCGGTTGCCTGTGGCAAGGGATCGAGAGAAGCCACAAGCGCATCAGCCCAGACATGGAAACGCGCTTCGTCCTCGCGCGGCACTCCCAGCAATCTGCAGATCACCGATACTGGGAAAGGATAGGCAAAATCATCGACGATATCAATACGCGACCGGCCTTGAAACCTATCGATCAGCTCGTGCACTAACTGAGCAAGCTCACCTCGCATGCTATCAATCATATCCGGACTGTGCGGTGGGCCGAATTGTCTTGTCACCAGACGACGGATATGGTCATGTTCGGGTGGATCAAGCCTCAGAAAAGGCACAGGCCTCCCTCTAGAGGACATTTCTCGCGCTCTTTGCCCCCGCAGATCGGAGGGAGGCCGCTTGCGAATATCGACACTGATACGCGGATCATGCTGCAGTTGCTTGATCAGACGATAACTACTCACAATATAGCTTCCATCATCTTGCCTGATAATAGGCGTTTTGCGCATCTCGGCATAAAGAGGATAGGGATCAGCCCGGTTTGCATAGTCGTTTACCTGCTCGAATAACCTTTTTGGCTCTGTCATGATAGTACCAGGCATATGAGTTCTCCTGCTAGCTTTCGGTTGCCAGCCATTTTATTTATTTGCCATAGCGACATTCAAGGTCGTAGGGGAGGTTTCCAGATACGTCGCACGCAGTTCGTTAGGAGCATGACCCGTCAGAGCAATAACCGGTGTGGGCGTTGGAATTGTAGACGTAGGGAAGCGGGCAGGTACAGGCTGTAGCGAAACCGGTGTATCAAAGGCGGGCGGCGCAGGCGGAAAAGCAGTTCCAGAGGCAATCTGCTGCTCATAATATGGCAACCATTTTCCTTGATCAAAGCTGACTGCTGCCACAGTACGCCCTTGATAGCCGTAGGCGGCCACAAAGCGATGTCGCTCGACCGCTCCTTGCATGATTACGACCTCATCGGCAAAAGGTGGCAGGCCAACTGACTTGATGTTTACCCCAAATTGAGCTGACCAGAAAGCCGGCACAGAGAGATGTGGACGACGTTCGGTCCCAGAGCTGAGCATATTGTGAGCCGCAACTTCGGCCTGTGCAACAGCATTTCCCCAATGTTCGAGCGCAATTAGTTGATATCCATAGAGCGGATGAGGGAAACGCGCAACATCGCCCGCCACAAAGATGTTATCGGTCACAATACCATTAATGTCAAAAGCACGACAGCCGGCATCACAAGTTACGCCAAGTTGACCAGCAGCCAGTCCTGAACCGCGCAGCCACTCGGTATTCCGCACCGCTCCCAGCGCAGCTACCACCACATCAACATCCAGGGTTCGCCCATATGAGAGATGTGCACGCCTCACTCGTCTTTGCGCATCCCCTTCCAGCGCTGTGACTGTAGTTGCACAAAGCAAGTCTACTCCGTGTTGACGCTGCAAACTGGCAGCAACCGCCCCAATCTCCCCACCCAACGCGCCCATCAGAGGAGCTTCGCTACGTTCAGTAACTGTGACCGCCAGGCCAAGCTCTCTACATACAGAAGCAATCTCAGAGCCGGTAAAGCCTACGCCAATGACCAGCACGCGGCGCGGTCCGTTCCCCAGACGCTGTTGTAAGCGTTGCGCATCCTGGCAGGTGCGCAAGACAAATACTCCATCCAGCGCTGCTTCCGCTTCATCAGGCCAGGGACGAGCACGCACACCGGTCGCAATCAACAGACGCTCAAAATCAACCGATTGGCCATCGGCTAGATATACCCGCCTGGTTTTCAAGTCTAGCCGGCTAGCGGCAACCCCCAATCGCCACTCAACATCACCCAGATTCTGTAGGCACGGCAAGGTGGTATGCTCCGCTGATACCCAGCCAGTTAGCACTTGCTTGGACAAAGGGGGTCGATCGTAGGGTGCATAAGGTTCATCACCAATCATTGTCAATTGTCCAACAAAACCCTCAGCGCGTAGCGTCTCAGCAGCATGCAATCCCGCCAGCGAAGCGCCTACAATCACAATATGTCCATGCTTTCTAGCATCTTGCGCAAGGCCGCCTTTATTGGCCATGATATACCTCCGTTACTGGCCAGCCCTCTTCCTGCCCACGCATTCGACTCTTGCTCCGTTCAACATAGATAGCGTGTACAGGACAGGCAGCAGCAGCCCGCAGGATCTTCTCGTTTAACTTGTCATCTGGCTGACTATCGTACATAAGTATTTCATCGCCCACCAGCTTAAAGGCCTCTGGTGCTAAAAAGCAACATTGGGCATAGGCCTGACAGCGATTGAGATCAACAACAATTCGCATACCTATCCTCCTTCTCCTCTGGATCAGCTCCGGCAGAACCAACGATCAGATATGCAAACCCCAAGCCTTTATGGCCATCTTCCCTTATCAGACGGCCTCTGTACATCGGTGTATCTGGAAAAAGCTCGTAAGTATCAGTAAGGAACATGTAGCGCTACGCATACATCACGAACGCTGCCCACAAGATGTAACTGTGCAATCTTTCATCCCGGCCAGGCAGGCCACTACAACCAGGTATGCAGTAATTGCTAAATTATGGAAACGTCGTAGGAAAGCTCAAGCGGGGATTAGCTCAATCTAGAAGATGCTGCGACAAAAAGATGGTAAGTTACTTCATATTTTCCTTGCTAATGCAAATGGCAGAAGCAGCTATGGTCAGAGCAACAGTCGGAGTGCTTCCAGACACAGCCCTGCAGCAGGTGAGGAATTACCAAGTGGAAATGCCATGTAAAGAGATCCAGCTCATACTTATTCAGTGTCAAAAACTTACCAGGAACAGGCAGATTGGCCGGAGGAGTTTCATCCCCATCATCATCATCATCTGCAAGGGCATACTCCTTGTCATCCTCAAATTGCTCTAGATCCCATCTCCCACCTATCTGCTGATATCCATTCAGCCAGCCAGAAGAAGCGAGCCAGATCTTCATTCCACACATCCTTTGTGCGAATTGCAAGCCTACATTAGCATCAAATCCTTAAATTGTTCCAGGGCCTGTACCATTAATGACTTCTCTTCAGTCAAATCCCAACTATCGCTCAAGTACTGCCATATTAGCTTCATTTTATCCTCAGGAAGTGCATACAAACGCTCCCAAACCGTATGGCGTACTGCCTTCTGATACTCGGCCTGATTAAAGTGCACCATAGAAGTACAATAATCCTTATAATACTCGAAGGCCTCCTCAAAGTGCTCATCGCTATAGAGATCTTCCCCTCTACTCAAAGCGATCTCGCCAAGCAGGCGAAAATACTGGTATTGGGTAGCAAGTGCCTCTGCCCTATCCAAGGCTTCGTGCGCTTTCTTGATATCACCTACCTGTAGCTGCACATCTGCTAGTTCTATCAATATTTCGGTATGCTGATAAAAATCGTTTATGTCAGCTGACCGTTTAGCCGCCTGCAACAACAGCTCGATTGCCAGTGCATATTCATGCCGTCGTCTGGAAACTTGGCCCCGTTTATAAAGACTAGCAATCACATAGCCTTCTTCGATGTGTTGAGCAGTCCGATAGGCCTTTTGAAACCACTCGTCAGCCTCCAGCAATTCGTCCTTAGCTAGAGCCAGGTCGCCAAAGAGGCTGTAAGTCCAGGCGATTCCCTGCCGATATGCAAAACGGTCATAAATTTTAAATGCCTGCTGAATCACGCTGCGTGTCTGTCCATAATCTTGCATCTCGTTATAGATTCGGCCAATGATGCAGAGAATATGGGCCATTTCTATCTCGCTGATCATTTGCTCTTCATTAAGCTTCTGTCGATAATGCAAGGCAGCCTTACACTGGATCAGCGCCTCATCCAGCAATCCTTGTAGACGATAGACCTCGCCAAGGTTTTGCCACGCATTAGCCTGTCTAACTTTATCTGTAGGTTCAATGAATGCCATACCGTCCTGGTAAGACTTAATAGCCAGATTAAATATGCCTTGTCTGGTATAGGCATAGCCAATGTCGCTATATGTATCGCCGATCAATCTTGTTCTATTCTGAGCATGATACATCTCTAAAGCGCGCATGAGAAGCTGAATAGCCTGGGAGAAATTGTTCATACGTGAATAACAGAGGCCCTGCTGCCGTAAAATATTGGCCACACGTTCTGGCGAGTTTTGGATCTCCGGTCTTTGAGCCAATTCCTTATAGAATTTCAAGGCCTTCGTATAGCTCGCCTCATTCATTAAGAGATAAGCCTCTTGCTCCCTTAGACGTACAAGCTGTTCGCCAGAAGGCTCGGCAATAAATCCATACGCTTCTTGAAGCAGCGCACGTGCATAAACATTCTGGTGTAGTCGCAGAGCTCTTTGAAGCTCTCGCAAGAGGAGAGCAAAGGCCGCATCCCCAGCCATATCCTTTCTGGCAACGTAGAGCCTATGGTAAAACACCTCAACTTGATAGGCTTGACGTAGCGATGCATCTTGAGTTTGGGCGATGGCCCGTTCATAGTATCTGATCATGCTCTCGCTCAAATCATGCCGAGAACTCCCCATCTGAAGCTCTTGTACCTGCCAGCAATACTTATTCACTAGGCCCCGCATCTCGTCATGCAGCATTAGCTCATCACCGCTGGCCGCTGTCCGCACAAACGAAAATGAGCTTAGTCTTTGCCAGATAGCCTCGATATCTCCATTACGAAAGTCCTTAGGGAGAAGCTCATCCTCACAGAAGAGCCAGCGCAAAATTTCCCGATCCCAACGATGATAGGCATGAGCCATAAAAAGAACAGCCCAATCAACAGGATTCTCCAAAGTATTGAGTTGACCGACCAGATAGCTTTCAAAGTCCTCTCGATCCCTGTCCTTCCAATCCTTCATCAATAGCTTTTCCAAGGTGATTATTCGCTGATTAAGCAGATCTACCAGCAATCCAACCAGGATAGGGCGCCCCTGGGTCTGATTATAAAGCGCGTCAAGCGCTGACTGCTGAAGCGGCAAAATATCGCGCACATTGAGATTATCATCAATGAAGCGAAGCATCTCTTGCTTTGTAAAAGCCTTGACGAGAATGTGGCGCACAAGATGTTCACGCCCATGCCAGCTCACGCTGTCAGCATCGGGCTCATTGCGCCCAGCAATGACAAAACCAAGTTTGGCGAAGCCATAGGTGTCTGGAAAAATATGCTTAGGTGTAAACGAAACCATAGCAGGAAATTGCTCAATACGCTCATAGGTATCACAAAAGATGATTAAGTGTTTGCCTGGATCGTTAATTTTCTTTTCCAGCTCTGCCAAATCGTCAACTAATGAATCGCGCAATAATCTAGTATATTCTTCATTTTTAGGTTCTTTCATTTCTTGCTGATATTGCTCAAAAACTTGCTCAAAGGCAGCTGGTTGCCAATCGGGATAAACTTGCTTTAGGGCATCCACTACCCTACGCGCTATTTCGGGTCCGCTGCGATCGCGAATGCTAAAGAAATCTATCATCGCTGTAGCGACTTCCCGGCGCTCTCTAGCAATCGACATGCATTTGTGTAAAAGCCACGACTTGCCAATTCCTCCCTTTGGGCCCTCACCTGCGTCGTGTAGGAATAAGACCAGGGGCGCCTGCTGCGCTGGCGCTTCAAGCCAGGATTGAAAGGACTCAAGCTCTTTTTCATGTCCCACAAAATGATTTTTAATCTGATCCTCCAGCATATGCGCTTACTCCTCCAGTGACACTACCTTGCGGACATTATAGGTATTCCAATGCTATGAGATATGCCGCGCTCCCTCTCCACATATTCTCCAAAGCAGATGAGCAATACATTATTTATAACTACAGTTTACATCCGGCACTGTACTATCCAGTTCTCCCATAGCAGATAGTGGGGTTCCACAGTTTTTCTGCTCAATATATACTGAGCGCTGTTAAATATTGCTGATTCTTTATTAGCTCTTTGGAGCTATCATTTCTCGTTTGAGAGATCCGACCAGGGAAACAGGCCAGGAAAGTGAAATTCGCTATTATTGCGACAAAACAACTGCGCTTCAAGCATAGCCTGGGTGATTACTTTCTTGCCACCTCTCTGTTGAGGCGCCGGACTTGTCCATAGCCCTTCTATCCGTGCGGTTGCTGCCTCTAAAGCTGCAGTAAATTTGATGCGCGTATCCTCATCTGTATGCAAAGCTTCTTGCGTAAGGAGATTTCTGAGTGCGATCCGCGCATCGCCGACCAGATTACAAATCTGCTGTTCCCCGCGCCCGAATGTGAAGATACAATCTTCTATCAGATCAATAGCGAGATAAGGAAATGTTTTACGCTGCTTATCGATCCAGATGCCTGGCTCCAATATAAAAAGGCTGTCCATGGCATCATCATCAAGGATATAGCCTTGCCGCTCCCAGCAAGGATAGAGATACTTTTTCAGTAGAGGCTGTAGCTTATCTTTATCATTAAGCTTTTCCGGCTCGGCCAGAATGGCATTATCTAAACTCAATAACCACTCATTCCTGTCCGGATGCTTCTCGTAGTAGAAATAGCAGCCTATAATATTGGCTCCTTGTGGGCGGGCAAGCTGCTCTTTGAGCTTTCTATCCTGGGCATTCCGCTTCGTGCAGGTCTCAAGCCCTATGATCAAGAGTACAGCATGCGCCTTTATAGATTCATTCTTCAAATAATCCAGTACCCGGGCAGGATATAAGTAACGCTTGCGATTATATAAATCACGCAGATGGTTCAGGGATATTCGCCAGAGCTTATAACCTTTCAGTCGTTCCAAAGATACATTTACTTCCTGTTGCCGGGTGGTAAGCTCCAAATGATAGGCCAGGAGTAGGTCGAGAACATTTATGACCGATCCATTTTGCCCGATAATGATGATGATCTTATCCTGCATCTGTCTCTCCAGATGCCCCAGCAGCGTATTGAGGGTCACACTGTATAATGCAGAGTCAATGTACTCTAGCCTGGCCGCGTCTAGCCGCGCAGCAGTTGCAGAGATGTCCGCCACCAGGTGCATGATATCCGCATGGTCTTCCTGGTTAATAGTGCTTTGTGTATAGCCCTTAGAGGTCGAAGAATAGGTCTTGCCCGCCTCGATATTCGCCGCCAGCAGCTTTCTCAACTCCAGGGTTGGAACCTGGTGGGCTAGCATCAGCTGCTCTACCGTATAGCTCTTCTCAAGGATCTGGCTGAGGATCAATACTGCGCTGATCTGAATGTGCTCTCTCTGGGCCAGGTCAAGGCAAGCCAGCTGGTACATCTCTAAGCCCAGATAAAATATCTCTTTTCGCATTTTATCCTGCACATCTTCTATCAGCTGCCTCAGAGAATCTATATTTAAGTTATTCACTATCTGTCCCCTGATTGCCAGCTTTGAGTTCGTCAGTGCCACAAACCAGATATGCAGTATGTTTGTCTCTATACCTTGAGTATTCGCTATATCCTCAGCGCTTTGTAAGAGTAACAGAGCTTGCTCGTTCAAGAGTGAGCCCCAGATGTCTAATATTTTGCTCATAGATAGCACCTACCTCTCTGACTTGCAAGCTTTTCTTGCTCCTTCACACCATGGCTGGAAGTAACCTGCTAGAGTTGACTTACCGGATGTAAGAAATAGAAGAAGTAAATCTATAGTCTACCCAACAAAATAAGCGTAAAATAGTATTTAAAGCCGTAACCTTCATAGCAAAGCAACCATCCACCCATAAAACGTAATTTGCAGGTAATTATATTCATGGCAATTAATGACGTCAATACATAAGACGAAATTTAAGGCCGGATATAAAAATATAGATCGACATATGTAAATTTAAGCAAATTTAGGTTTTTGCCAGGTCTTGAAAATATAGCTTATCTATTTTATACTCTTTACATGCCAATAATGTATTTAGAAAAATAAGTGCTGCACAAGAAGAATATGCCAAAAGCTCAAGACACTGCTCAAACCGAGCTGCTTACTCCTAAACAAAAAGCCTTCGCCCTGATCAGACGCAAGCCGCCTTTGCCCATCATGGCGAAGAATGTGAGTGATTCCCTTCCCGTACAGAGCACCGAGCTTGCTAGGCCTGCCAGCCTGGATCAGGACAGCCAACCTTTCCTGCCTGAATCTTCATGGGTAAAAGCTTTTACCCCACAAGCTATCGAGAGAACCTTTAGACGACGCTGGAGACAAGTTGGAGGACTGCTGCTTGGGCTGACCATACTCTTGCTTTTTCAGTTTCATCCTTTCTTTGGCCACCTGGGTCTACAAGCGCTCGGCCCTCTGTTGGGGATAGCAGTAGTGGTCTGTTCCCTCTTTGGAGAGCTCCCTCCCTGGCTCTCCTGGACACAGCGCTTGGGAAGCTGGCTCTTTCCCGGTATTCTGCTGGGCACACTGCTCCTCCTGCTCTCGGGCGTCTTTCTACATCCAACACCTGAATCTCCGTTCTTGGCCTTCAGTCCTCTGGTATGGGCCGCCTATATTTCCATCGTCCTGGTCAGCCTCTCCTTCGAAGTCTCGCCCCTGCCTGACTTGCTCTCTCTCTTTTGCCAGCGTTTACCCCTCAAAGCGGCGGTGCTCATCCCGCTCTACATCTGTATTGCCGGGTTGCTGGGCAATTTCTTTGATGGGGTCTCGATCATGGCCATCTCTGTCGTGATCTTCCTGGCCTTCGTCGAACGAATCTGGGCCATCCGAGCCTCCTTTACCTTGCTCTTTGGCGGCCTGATCTCCAATTTGATCACAGTGGCTGCCGAACCGACCAATATCAAGTTTCAAGACGTGCTCGCGCCCGTACTGGCACGCTCGCCCTCGCCCTTCTGGCTCGCGAACTTGCCGATCTCGCTCTGTGGCATCCTCTTGCCTGCTCTCTGCCTGGCCGTCTGGATGCAGATCGCGCACGTCCCCTGGCGGCAGCGCCAGCCAGAGCCTCTGGCCCTTGGGCTGCCTTTTTCCTCACCGCGCAGCCGTCTGGAAGTCCTGATGGCATTGTTGGCTATGGGCCTGCTGGCCGGGGGCATCCTCGTTCACGCGATATTGGGAGCCCTGTCCTCAGGGCAGGCACTCTCACTCTGGCTGCTGCTGCTCCCAGCTGGTCTGACGGCGCTGCTCCATCTGCTGCTCTTCCAGCACCTGCCACACGTCAAGGAGCATCTGGGCGAGCAATGGCCGATCTGGCTCAAACTTGCCCTCATCTTCTCGCTGCTCTGGGTAATCCAATATGGCCTCACCCAGCCAATCAACCTCTTGAGCGCCTTTTTTTGCTGGCCACAAGCACTCCAATATGCGCTGATGATCGTGCTGGCCCTCTGCTCAGCGGTGACCGATAACGTGGCTATCGCTGCCATGCTCGGAGCTCTGCTTCTTAGCCAACCCCTTCCCTTCTGGCAGATCCGCCTCTTGCTCATCCTCTTTACCTGGTCTGGCGGCTTGACGCCTTTTGGCTGCCTGCAAAGCCTGGCCCTCAATGCGCGCTTACACCTCTCGCTAGGGGCCTGGATGCGACAAGCCATCTTGTGGGCGACGATAGCTCTACTCGGCGGCGGCCTGGGACTGCTCGCTACGCTAATCTGGTAGCTCTAAATTGCCTAGCTTGAGACCTCTTTTCCATATAAAAGCAAAGCACATATCCTGAAAATGGAGCCAATACCAATAAACTACTTATGGTGGAGCTAAAGTGGAGGATATGATGAAATAGATAGCGTTAGCTATCTTTAGCTAAAAAAATGTTATTATAATAACAACTCATATTTATTACCGTTTCCCTGCCCGGCGAGCCAGAGCTAGAAAGGAGGATGCATAGCAATAGCCCTGAACCAACGATAGCACTGGAAAGTCTTATACACCCCTGACTTCAAGACACAGTTAAAAGAGAGGTAATCAGTAATGGATGCACATGAAGAAACCATGCCTTCTCTTCCCCTCGAAGGAAAAACGCTAGGTACCCACTCGGAAGCCCCACGCCTGCAACGAGGAGTCCTTGGCCTGCTCGATATCGCCACATCGACGATGGCCAATATCGCTCCGGCAATGAGTTTTTTCTTTAGTTCGGCTCTCGTTGCGCAAGTGGCGGGAATCGGCTCTCCTCTAACGATTATTGTGGCCGCTATCGCCATAGCGCTGCTAGGAAATACGCTAGCAGAATTCTCGCGCTCAATTCCATCAACCGGCTCATTCATTACCTTTATTGGCAAAACCTTCGGCCCCACGCTAGCAGTTGCCACGACCATCGTTGTTAGTCTTGGCTACATTATTGCGATGGCATCGGTAATCGATATATCTGGTGGGTGGACACAGACAATCCTGCAACGCTATCTGGGCATCAACGTGCCCTGGCAATTGCTCACACTTATCTTTGTCGCTATAGTTTTTTATTTGATGGTAAGAGGAGTGCATATCTCGACACGGTGGGCAGGCTATTTCTTCTTGCTGGAAATGGCTGTCCTGGTGATCGTATCTGTCGCTGTACTAATAACTCATGGCAGCCAGCTTTCGCTAGCACCATTTAATCCAGGTAACATTACCGATGGGCTGGCCGGCCTGGGTCTGGCATTCCCAATTAGCGTCTACATGTTTATTGGCTGGGAGAACTCGGCTTCGTTGGCCGAGGAGACCAACGATCCACGGCGCAACGTTCCCAAGGCAATCTACATCAGCATTCTGCTCATGGCTTTGAGCTATGTGTTGTTCATGTATGCCACAGTTGTGGCCTTTAACTACAATATCAAGGATCTTTCCGCGGCCGAAGTTCCCTTTGTGGCCGCCGCCGAAAAGGTCTCGGCGATCCTGGCTCTGCTGGCGTATATCGCCGGCTTTACTTCTACGATGAGTGCGATGATCGCCGGCTCAAATTCGCAGGCACGCTTGATCTTCAACGCAGCGCGAGAAGGCTTATTACCAGCCGCAATTGCCCGCGTTCACGAGAAGTCGCGCACTCCCTGGGTAAGCTTTCTGATCTTCTTTGGTATCGGCCTGGCTATTGTCTATATCTTCGGCTGGAAGGTTGACTCGGTGACGTTCTTTGGCGATATTGCCTCGCTCGGTTCAATTCCGGTCTCTCTGACCTATCTCGTCGCCAATATAGCTCTCCCTGTCTATTACCGAAGATATCACCGAGATCAGTTTTCGCTGTTGAGGCACCTCATCTTGCCACTGCTTGGTGTTCTGGCGATTGGCTTTCCCCTCTGGGGCCTTATCCAGCCTAACCAGCCGGCTCCATTTAATCTTTTCCCTTGGATTAGCCTGGCCATCGTTATCGTTGCCCTCATCTATGGGATCATTCTAACGCGCCGAGATCCCACGCTCGCCGAGCGCGTTGGATCGATTATAGCCGACCGCGAATAAGATCGAAAAGGGTGAAGAGTGTATGCTTTGTCCTGGCAGACGAGGCTGCATTCTTCACGCCGTGCCGGTGAAGAGGTAGCCGGTAGGAAGGTTGCTTTTGTCCACTCAATGCTTCAATATGACACAAAATTTGTGCGCTGTCTCTCCATATCGTTATATACTATAGGGTGCGAAGATAAATGCATACCCTACACACTATTCATTAAGCCGACCAAACGGCACACATGCTAGCAAGCTAGCGAGGAGGGCTACCACATGTGGTACAATGACCGACGAGCCGCACGCCAGGCCTATAGAGAGGCGCGCAGACAAGCGCGTCAGGCCTTTCGGGATACTCGTTATAACTATAGAGGTTGGTACGGACCTAGACGATCGAGGGGCTTTGTAGGCTTTCTCATCGCATTTTTTATCTTTGTTTTCATTTTCTCCCATTCCTGGGTGTGGATTGTGCTAGGAGCCATCGCTATTGCCATTCTTGCCAGCATGTTTGGTCGCAGCATGAGATCATCCGGCACGTGGTTTGGCGGTACGAATTATCAGCAACCGCCTCAGCAACAACCATACCAACAACCATACCAACAACCATATCAGCAACAATCATACCAGTCCTACGATCAGGGATACAGGCCTCAACAACCACCTGAGCAGCCAGCGCCAAACGCATATTATGAGGGTGGACAGCAGCATAGCTATCCCTCGCAGACTGCTGGGAACCAGTATGAAGAACCCCATGCTCAATATCCTGAGCAGATGCCGCCGATGGAGCAGTAAATGCTGCCCATCGGCACAGTTTTCCCCTATAGCGCAACACCGTTCCAGCTTTCCCCACCCTGAAGAGCTACAAACCGCTTCTGTTTCCTCCAGATTACCGTTTTCCCTTCACTCTGAAGCGAATGATTAATCTCCTACTTTCTCTATGCTCATTTCCCTCTTAAAATTTTCTGCCAGCTCTCAGACAAATCTTCATCACAAATGATAACTTTTATTTATCATTAGAATAACTTGAAAGAATGATAAATCTATGTTATAGTGACTACTAACAGTGGCAAGTACACGTGGAGGAATGAAGCCCGTCCTTTCTACGATGTACCCTGACTCATTGTGTACTTCCACTGTACTGGACACTTTACGGAGGTTATGTCCTGTGATGAGAAGCTCACGTTGCTAATCTGCTAAAATTATTTCCTGCATGCCTATATGTACTGCTGAACGGCAACTCCTTATGACGTGTATACGTCAGGCTGAGCGTTCAACAGAATTTGTCTAGCACTCTATCAACAGGCGCTTATTTCCATCTCTCTATGCAAGGAGAAAAGTATTTAGCATTTTTGCAGTGTTGGCATGCCTACAGGACATAGGGACATAGCTTTGCATTTCCAATTTTAGAAAGGTAGAGTCTCTTTGTGACTTCTATACCGTTTGCAGACGCCCAGGAGAGTGTTTCACCGCTGGCCCAAACCAATCAGATCATCGATACCGACGTCCATGAAACTTTCCCTTCCTGGCTGGATCTTGCGCCTTATCTCAAGGAGCCATGGCGCGGATTGGTCGAGCACAAAGCCTGGAGTGGGCTCTCTTTCCCTTTTGCTTACTGGGCAAGCGACGGCCTAAATCGTGCTGACTCCCAGCCAGATTCAGGTGGTCCAGCAGGCTCAGACTTTAAGCTCTTCAGGGAGCAAGTGTTAGAAACCTATCCCATTAAGCATGCAATCCTGACTGGCCAATTTTTTCCAGGCGATATGGAAGCCCAGTTTGAATTTGCCTCGGCCATAGCCTCAGCTTATAATAATTGGGTGCTTGAAAACTGGGTAAGCCGCGATGAGCGTATTTTCACAAGCCTGCATGTAGCTCCGCAAGATCCCATAGCAGCGGCTCGCGAAATCGAGCGGTTGGGCGATCATCCCCACGTGGTGCAAGTCCTTCTCCCTATTGGCCCGGCCGCCTATGGCGATCCCTTCTATCACCCTATTTTCGAGGCTGCCCAACGCCATAAGCTTGTTATTGCCTTCCATCACTCAGACCGTTTACGCAGCGCTCTACTAAAGAACCGCTATTATATCGAGTGGCATGTCAACGTGCCCCAGGGCGCCATGTCAATGCTTACCAGCCTCGTCTGTAACGGCGTTTTCGATAAATTTCCAGAGCTGCAATTTGCGATTGTCGAAAGCGGCTTTAGCTGGCTGCCCCACTTGTTCTGGCGCTTTGATCAGAATTACCGTTCGCTCCAACAGGAGATTCCCTGGGTCAAACAACTCCCCTCCAAGTACATTCGCGAGCGAGTCAAATTCTCGACCCAGCCCACCGAAGATTTTAGTGCGGCAAACTGGCTCCGCCTGATTGAGATGCTCGAAAGCGATCGCATGTTCATCTTCTCAACTGACTACCCGCACTGGGATTTCGACGCGCCAGAAGAATCTATTCCACGCGAGCTGCCGGCAGACCTACGACGCCGCATTCTCTATGAGAACGCTCGCGAACTTTACAGTCAGAAATTAGAAGCCCTTGCATGAAATATCGCATCTGCTCCGTTGAAGACGTTCCAGCTGGCGAGAAACGCAGTTACACTATCAAAAACGTCCCTGTAGTCCTCATTCACAGCAAAGCCGGCGAGTTCTACGCGCTCTATGGGCGCTGCCCTCATCAGCGCGCGGCTCTGGGTGAGGGCGTTTTGTGTGGGCTTACTGCAGCGAGTGAGCCTGGTGAGCCGTTCCAGTATTTACGCGAAGGAGAGATTATTCGCTGTCCCTGGCATGGCTTCAGCTACGACGTAAAAACTGGGAGTTGCTTGGCGCCTCCCGATAGATTGCGCGTCAAGACGTATCCCGTCACCGTTGAGCAACACGCGGTATTTCTCGATCTCTAGGAGCCTACCGATGCCACACGAAAGACAGCCCATAGCATCAGATAGGAGCAATACGCTTTCCGCAAGCGCCGAAGACGAGAGCCCGAAGACAGCAGCAAAGGTGCTTCCTCGCCCTGGAGGTGCGGGGAAGCGGTACGGTTTGCCGTCAGCTCTCGAATCGCAATGGCTCTATTCAGTACTCGTACTTCTGTTCAGTCTGGGAGTATGGCAGCTGTTAGCGACGTTACACCTTGTCTCGCCGCTCGCGCTGCCCGCACCTCAGACCGTTTTGCAGCAGCTCCAGACGCTGTTGACTTCGGGCTTCGCCGGTAAAAGCCTCTTTGAGGATATCTGGGTCAGCGCCCTGCGCATCGCCTCAGGCTTTGCCATAGCAGTATTGATTGGCGTCCCCATCGGCATGCTGATGGCCTGGAGCAATCCTATTTTCCAGGTAATTGATCCCTTCTTGCAATTCATTCGTCCCGTGCCACCACTGTCTTATATTCCGCTCCTGGTAGTATGGTTTGGGATTGGAGAATTGCCCAAGGTGATTTTGATCCTGCTGGGCACCCTCCCGGTGATCATTATCAGCACGATCTCGGGAGTGCGAGCCATCCCACCGCAGCGTATACGCGTGGCGCAAAGCCTGGGCGCCACGCCGTTGCAGTTGTTTCGTTATACCATTCTTCCCTCGGCGCTACCGGAGATCTTTACCGGGATGCGCGTCGGCATAGGAATTGCCTGGAGTTGC
The DNA here is from genome assembly GCF_004208415.1 of Ktedonosporobacter rubrisoli. GTDB lineage: Bacteria > Chloroflexota > Ktedonobacteria > Ktedonobacterales > Ktedonobacteraceae > Ktedonosporobacter > Ktedonosporobacter rubrisoli. The sequence continues at coordinate 5,218,737 of NZ_CP035758.1, forward strand.
CTGGTTGCAGCTGAGTTTATTGCCGCCGATGTGGGCCTTGGCTGGCTTGTACAGGATGCCGGGCAGGAACTTCAGGTAGGCATTATTTTTGTAGGCATTATCTGCATTGGCCTGCTTGGCTACCTTATGGAGCTAGTAATTCGCCTGATCGAGCGCTTAGTTGTGCCCTGGAAAGGTCACTGACAACTATCACACCGGCGAAAGTGGCCATAACACTTAGAGGTATCTATGTATTCTCCACTTTTTCAGCTCAAAGTTGGCTCTAGAGCCCAACCAATGGTCCGAACCCGGCCTGGCTCATGGCCTGGGATATCCTATCTCCTCACAGCCTGCATCTTAGCGGCGATCCTGGTTGGCTGCGGCTCGACAAATCAGTCGGCCAGCTCGTCTGCGCGCCCCGTCGTCACCATAGGCTATATGGATAACGGCGCGGAGCCTGAAGTCATTGCCGTAGCGCAGAAGCTATTTAGCAAGCGCATGAAAGCCGATGTGCAGGTAAAATATTTCGACTCTGGCCCGGCCTCTCTTGGCGCTGTGGCCTCGGGTGCCCTGCAATTCATGACCGGCATCGGCAATCCGCCTGTCGTCTCAGCTATCGCCCGAGGTGTTCCGCTAGAGGTTATCTGGTCCCAGGAACTCTTCACAACCGGCGAGGGGCTGGCCGTCAGGAGCGAGGCCGGAATTCAATCTATTAAGGATCTCAAAGGTAAGAATGTGGGCCTGGTCCTTGGTTCTACATCTGAGTTCGCCCTCAATGCCTTGCTGACCAGAGCCGGCGTCGATCCTGGCAGCGTGCATAAGCTCAATATGAGCCCGGCCGCCATTCGCACAGCCTGGAGCAATCACTCGATCGATGCAGCCTATGTATGGAATCCAGTCTTTGACGCCATTAGTCACGATCACGGCAAGATTCTTGCCACCGATCAAGACATCAGGCAGGAAGCCCCTATCTATAGCCTTTCTATCGTCAATAGCGACTGGGCCAAGGAGCATCCCGAGCTGGTTAAACAGTTTATTTTGGCCCAAAACGATGCAGTCACTTACTATAAAGAGCATCCTCAGGATGCTTTGCAGGTTATTGCCAAACGGGCAGGTATCCCGGTAGAACTGGCCCGCACAGAAATGGAGGGCTATAAGATCTTTGGTCTGACCGAGCAGTTTGATGCAGAGGCTCTGGGCAAGGGCAGCACAGTTTCCAATTCGCTGGTCGCCACTTCGCTGAAAGCCGCAGCGACTTTCTTGCAGCAGAAAGGTTCGCTCCCTACGATACCAGATAAATTGGAGCAGCACGTTAATCCGACTTATGTCGAAAGCGTCATCACTACCAAATAGGAAATAGGCTCGATGATTACTATCACCAACGTGAGCAGGGAATATGCTGCTCGCCGTGGTAAGGCCCCGGTCCTGGCCTTACAAGATATCTCGCTACAAATTCAGGATCAGGAGTTTGTGGTAGTTGTCGGCCCCAGCGGCTGCGGCAAAACCACTCTGCTTAATCTGCTGGCGGGCTTCGAGCAGGCAACATCTGGCCAGATCCTCTTTGATGGCAAGGAACTTAAACGGCCAGGGGCCGAACGCGGAATAGTTTTTCAACAAGCAACGCTCTATCCCTGGCTAAGCGTTTATGAAAATATCGCCTTAGGCCTAAAGCTAAAGCAAGGACGCCAGTTCAAGCGGGAGCGCGTGCACTATTTTCTGGAGACCATGGGCCTGCAGGATTTCGCCCAGCATCCGCCCTATCAGCTTTCGGGCGGGATGCAGCAGCGCGTAGCTATCGCCCGGGCCTTGATTGTTGAACCAAAGATCTTACTTATGGATGAGCCCTTCGGAGCTCTCGACGCCCAGACGCGCAGCGAAATGCAGCAGTTCTTACTCGGTTTGTGGGAGCACATCAAAGCCACAGTCTTCTTTATCACTCATGATGTGGAGGAGGCAATCTTGTTAGCTGACCGCATTGTTGTGATGACGGCGCGACCCGGGAGTATCGCGCAAGAGATTACCGTCACGCTTCCACGTCCGCGCGCCTGGGATATTGCGTTAACCGAAGAGTTCCTCGCGCTCAAGCGCGAAGTACTTTCTATACTACGTCCCGGACTGACGCATCTGCAGACCGTCCATTCAGCCTGAGAAATATAGCTCAAGGAGCAGTCTCTATAGAGGCATGGGCCTCGCGCAGCTTCTTGAGCACCTCGGGCTGAATAGCATTATCGGTGATGATGGTCTCAAACTCGTGTAGATCCGCCAGGCGATGCAAGGCAATGCGCCCAATTTTATGATGATCTATCAAGAGGATACGCCGGGGAGCCGATTTTAGCATCGCGCTCTTGATCTGGACGATCTCTTGCTCTTGATGGAAGGTATAGCCATCGGAAAGGGCCGAGGCCGACATAAAGAGGAGGTTGGCGCGTAAGGTGGATAAGGTCTGCTCGCAGATCATGCCGACAAAAGCATCATAGCGATGAAAGTATGTTCCCCCTAATGAGATCAAATGGATGCCCCGCACAGGGCTGACTTCTTTAACGATGGCCAGACTGTTGGTAATCACGGTAAGAGGCGTCACACGATGCAGCATGCGTGCCAGGGCCAGCGTCGTCGTTGCATCATCCATAATTATGGCCTGGCCAGGTTCAATATATGTTAAGGCGCGCTCAGCTATCGCTTCTTTTTCCCTGATTGCTGTAATCAACCTGTAGCGAATATCGCTTTCAAACGAATTGGAGGGCTGGGCCGTCGCTCCACCACGTACTTTACGAATAATTCCCTGGGCTTCTAACTCGTCTAGATCCCTGTGGATCGTCATCAGACTCACGTTGAAACGCTCTGCAAGTTCCTGGATACGCACAGATGAATGTCTTAGTACATATTCCGCAATCTGCTCCTGGCGCTGATTGACTCCGAAGGCGCTTTCATACTGATTAGCCTCATTGCTTTCAGGCATATATTTTTTACCCCACGTATTATGAAGATTGAGTTCTCGATTGGCACCTCTATTGTACTACATAGCCTTATCTACAAGATGAATCAGTTCAATAAAAGCTGCAATATCCCAGGCTGCCCGACCAACAAAAAGCCCATCTATCTCCGCCTGGGCCATAAAGCTCGCAGCATTCCCTTGCGCTACGCTTCCTCCATAGAGCACAGGTATCAATTGAGCCACCTCATCAGTGGCAAGTTCGGCAATTGCTGAGCGAATCGTTTCATGCATTCCATTAGCGTATGCTGGCTGGGCAGGTTTTCCATGGGTACCAACGGCCCAGACGGGCTCATAGGCAACTATAATGCGCGGTAACTGTTCAGGAGCAACATCGGCCAAGGCAATTTTGATCTGGCGCCTAACGTATTCTCGCTGTACCCGAAACTGCTTTTCCTGCTCCGGCTCACCTATACAAATAAGCGGGATGAGATTATGGGCGAGGGCGGCATGGACCTTCTTATTGACGGTAAAATCGGTCTCACCAAAATAGAGGCGGCGCTCGGAATGGCCGATCTCGACTAGCGAGGCCCCACAATCCTTAAGCATGAGAGGAGAAATCTCTCCAGTTTGTGGGCCGCTCTCCTCCCAATGCATATTTTGCGCACCTACGAGAACTGCAGTATTGCGTAGGACTCGCGCTACGAGCTGTATGGCGGTGAAAGGTGGAATAACAAAGAGATGCGCGGACGAGGAATAGCCGGCGAGGAATTGTTTGAGTTCGCGTGCATATGCCTCGGCTTCCACCATAACCTTATTCATTTTCCACGAAGTTCCCAGCCATACCTCTCGGCTCATAAGCTCAATCCGCACTTTCTCTATCGTTTGTTGCCCGAATATTATGCCTGGTGATATTTTCTATCAAGTTGCTCGATCTTGGCAACCTTTGGCGCCGAGCGCCCACCCTGGAACTCGCTCTCCAGCCAGATATCGATAAGCTTTTTGGCCATAGAGGGGCCTATAATCTCGCTGCCCAATGTGACAATCTGGGCATTATTGCTGGCCCGGGCACGCTCGGCAGTATAGGGATCATGGATACAGACGGCGCGAACGCCAGGCACTTTGTTGGCAACAATCGCCATGCCGGCTCCCGTTCCACAGACCAGGACACCCCGCTCATACTTGCCTTCGCCCACTTCTTCAGCCACTTTCTGCCCAACATCGGGATAGTCAACAGGAGTATCGCTGAAAGTGCCCAGGTCGTCAACTCTATAGCCTTTTTCGCGCAGATACTCGCCTACGACATTTTTTAAGGCAAGTCCATAATGGTCAGATCCGATGACAATGGTCTGTTTACTTTTCTCCATATATCCTATCTCCTTGGGCCAAATTTTTTGGACGCTGTAATTTAACATCATATTGTTTAATATAACATATATTTTGTTATAAATACCAGATCAGGTAAACTTTCTTTGGATTTTTGGACCTGTCTTCGCGCTTGATCTTTAAAGGGGATTAGAGGCTGTCTGGAGCGCGTCGGGGTTAGTCCATTGCTTTGCGCTTTTGGCAAAGCAATACGTTGTCGGTCAGCCGCCGTCGTAGGGATCGGTTCAGTATAACGTTTCGGGTCGTGTTTTACAGCCTGGCCCTGTACTAGCTCAGCATTAGCGATAACACGAAACTATCTTTGAGCGCGCTGCTTGCTTGAGCTCCGCTGGTTGGCCCTGCCTTGTACAATCCAGTGGTGCAATCAGAAATGTAACAAATATAATGTGAAAAGCAATCAGATAGTTGTTGCCAACGATATGCAAAACATATCAGCGCACTTGTAGAGGCTGGGATAGACACAATGGCCCCATCGGCAACATTACCAATGGAGCATCTACGCAGCTTGCCATGCTTACGCCTCACATGACAAGAGAGGGTTGCTGATGAGGGCTATAGAGCACGCTATCGCACTTCCTTGCAGGGCAGCCAGCGCTTACACAATGCTAGCAATCCTGCTCTTGTCTGGAAGGTCTAAACGTCACAGGGACTCTGAATAGCTTGAATTGAGAGTAATCGTCTCTATATTTTCTGAGGAATAGGCGATCCCGCCTTTCCTTCATACTTCGCTCACTGATTGGAATCTGCCCCTTCATCCTTTTGCCTGCCGTTTCCATCTCTACCTTCTCGCTCAGCTCTTTATCTGCAATCACTGTATGATAGACATATTGAAGTCCCATTTTGCGCGCGGCAAAGATCGTCATTGCCGTCATGCCCTTGCGTCCTCCTGAGAGGGCCAGGTCAATTTTATAGTCTGGGAACCTCCCTCTCATCGCCTTGATTACTCTCTCTAGCCATTCTTGATAGAGCTTACAGTCAGCCTTAGAAGTGATATCCCGCAAGCCAGGGATACCCAGGCAGTGACAAGGAGTACAATCTTCTTCCTGTAAGGCCTTCTTAATTATCTCAGCTCCATTAGCGATAACAGCGGCTTGCCCGGGATAGAGCAGCACAACCTCGCGAATTACGCGTTTCTCGCGCTCCTTCAAAAGCGTATAGAGCTGCGTCGCAACCATAGGTGCCTCACCTAAAGGAACGATGAGAATACTGGCAGCGGGATCTTCATGCGGCACATAAGCAAGTTTATCCAATTTTACTGATGGATGGATAGAAAATTCTGGAGCGCTCACCACCTCTTTCAGGGAAGGTTTGGTATCTCTATTCTCAGCTTCAACCAGGTCACAGATAACCACTTTATCCACTTGATCTTCTGAGGCAACGCGAAAATCTTTGTTCAGAGTATAGAAGACAGGAAACACTGACATTTTCTCATCATCCTCGAAGTAGTAAATGGGCAGCTTACCAGGTTTGTAGTCTTTAGATTTGTAGGCTATGACTTCTTCGCTTGCACTATCCTGAAACCTTGAAAGGTAGCGCATGCACTCAAAAGTATATCGCACCTGTTTCGCTAGCTTCCAATCTGAAGCTTTACAATAGCTTTCAAATTGCTCTTTTACACGTTCAGTTACCCAGACGCTCAAAATTTTTCCGCGTTGAATGGCCTGACGTACCATATCTTCTTCAATCAGATCATATTCCTTGTGTACGAGTTTTGGAGGCAAAGCAGATTTTAGGAAGCTGCGTTCTTCCATATCGAGTTGTAACCCTCGCTCAAACGGTATGCCTACAAGTGTGAGTTCTTTAAGCTTAGCACAGGAAAGGCGCAAATGCTCCATGGGTCTCTCGCTAGACATCTTATCAAAAGTATCCATTGGATAGAAACTCTCTTCGTCTGGATCGAGGATATGATACAGTTTCTCGATGCAAGAGAAAAAAGGTACGATCCAGGCCATCAACGCGGCCATGCTTTTACGCCCGCCGGCCAGTGAGAGGCAGACCTTATCATTAGCACACTGATAGTCAGCCAACAACTGATATAGCGCTTGCAAAAAGATCAGAGTATGTTCCCAGCTATCAGCATCCTCAAAGCACAACTTCCTGGTCGTTAACTTCGCCTCTTTGATCAGTTCTGAAAAAGCTTCACAGACCAATTCACAAGCATCTTGCGTCCCTTGTGGATAAAGCACAACCACTTCATCAAAAGTGAGGCCTTCTATTTTCGTCAGTCTGTCGTACATAGAAGTCACGACAACTGGCGAGTCGCCAAGTGAAGCAATAAGGATATTTCTCGGCATAATCGATGGCTATTTTCCCTTTTTGTTCTATCAGGACATTGGCAATAAAGAGATAATTTCTTGCGGGCTCTATGGCACGTGCCTGGTATCGGCGATACGCTTGCCAATGCTGTCAGGAGTATCAAACCAATCATCCTTGTCGGGGTAATAATAATCGACGTTGGGATCTGGCGGCCAGCGCCAGATGCGGCGTAGATCCTGTAGGGCAAGCTCAAGCAGCCAGCGTTGCTTAAACTCGTCAATGCGCTCATCAAGAAAGTCCCATAACTCATCCCCTTCGAGTACGTTGATCCCACGTGCACCGGCGGATTGCGTATAGCGTTCAGCATAATCTACTAATTTGAGCCGGGTAGGGGTAAGCGCGACAGAGCCCAGGCCCATTGGTTTGGCATAGCCGATTTTATGGCGCATACTATCTTCAAGCGCAATCGCATAGATCATGGCCGAAAATTCGTCGGGCGCCAGCCCGGTAAAGTCGAGAGCAAAATGAAACTGCGTGCCATAGTCAAGGGGGCGGATATAGCGATTGGCTGGTCTGCCCCCATAAGAATAATCTTATTTTCGCTTAACAGTTCCTTATCTCGGGAATGGTGAAAATAGTATTTGCGTCCAGCAATATACCTGCCCGACTCGTCGAGATAGAAGCTGGCATGATGTGGCTTAGGCTCCATCAGTGGAAGCGTATAGATCGGCTTATCGTAGAGGTAGACCTTATCGCTATAGGCGCAAGCATCGCCAATATTCACCTTACCCAGGAAGACTCCTCTGGCGCCCTCTTTAAGCATGCCGAAGAGGCGGCAGGCGATGCATAACTCTGCATTAGAATGGCAGTGCCTAAATTCTTCTTGCACTTTGCCCTCATAGTGTACCTTATCGCGCTCATAGCGCCCGGCATAAAGGGTCAGGCAACCGTTGGCCAGGCTCTCCACGACACAACGCAGCATACCCTTGAGCGAGCTGCCTGGCAGAATATACTCGCCCTGCCGATTTTGTAGCGAGAGGGCCGGTTTTCGCAAATCTAAGGAGCTGGAATGAGGATCAATGATAAACAGAGGCGTCTCGGCATAGACACCTACTTCCAGGCGCCCTGAATAAAGCTGTTGTCCTTGCGCATCAGTAAAGCGATGGTGCCAGGCAGGACGGCGGCGCTCTGGTGGTCGCGACCAATCTATACGCACAAAATCATAAGGATTCATGATTTCAGCGGCAGGAGACCCGCCCCTTGAGGGGAGGGAAGAATGCCGCTCCTCCTTTCGATTAAACAGGCAGAAGCCCTCTGGACTCGTTTCAACTGTTTGTGACTGGCGCTGGCATGGATCTTCTTCCCATCCAGGGACCGCAAATCAAAGTAGCCCGAACTTCTGCGCCCAAACACAAAGCAGACTGTCCCTTGATAGCTCACGCAGTCAAAAAGTCGAAAACCATGGACCAACTTGGCAGCGGTATTGCGCTGCCTGTTGCCCCCTTTTCTGATGGTGGCTTTGTGCAGTTGGCGGTTATTGCGCCGAACGAACTTCATCAGGTAAGAGGTGCCATCGGAGCAAGCCAGGGGGTTCCTACTGATGCAGCGGGCATCCACGAGATGAGATTTCTCCAATTTGTGTTCAATCCGGGACTGCTTGGTGATGTACCCATATGTCAGATGGACGTTGGGAAACTGAGCACGTGCCTGCTCATAGATCTTCCCCCAATGATGCCCATCTGGGTTGCATCCCGAAACCCGTTGCTCTTCCTGGTGATCTTGTGCTCTTGGTGCCTCCGGTGAATGAGATCGTGACAGGTCTCACACAAGGTAATCAGGTTCTCTGGACGATCCCCACCCGTCTTTCGACTCTCGATGTGATGCACATTGAGTACTGCATCTTGCGACGTGCCCTGGCACCACTGGCACCGGTGGGAATCGCGCCAGAGCACGTACTCACGCACATTCCAGAAGCCCAGTTGTGGCCCTTGCTGGTAGTGTATGCCCTCAATCTCAGGATGCTGGATCTTCTGGATATCGAACTGAGCCACCTCAATCGTCGTTTGGTTCACTGGCAAGAGCTTATGAACCATCTTGATGAGTTTGAGATGGGCATCGAGCCGGTGTTGGACTGAGGGAGCAAGCCAGCCATCTGGCTTCTTTCTATTGCGAAATCTGGATGGTCGGTAGCGGGTCTTGCGGCTCCTTCTGGCTCGGCGAAATTGCTGACGTGTCGCCAACAGTTGCTGGATATCCGTGCGAGGCTTTGCCTCCGCTTCAAAGAGAACGGTCTGCTCTGTCGTTGCTGCCACTCCGATGTGTCTGCTTCCGGCATCAATGCCGAGTGATATCTCTTGTTTGTACCCGGAACTGCCATGGCGCAATTGAATGGTGAAGGGTTCCATCCGTACAATGTTTGCCTTGCCCTGCTTCAAGAGCAGCCGTGCCTTGTGTGGCTGACAGGGCATAAGTGGTTTCCCATGACAATTCAAAACATACACGAACATAACGTGCATCATCCTTTCAGATGTATGGTACGCTTCGCCAATGTTCAAGCGGCTTGTTCGGTCTGCAACACCGTTCCTACCCATCAGAACTTTTAATCACAGGCGATAGGGCTCCAGGCTAGCGTAGACACCTGGAGGTATCGTGACCGCTCGAACGTAGTCCAGTAAAGGACTCAGGCTAGTCAATGAAGGCTCTTACAAGCCTCCGGCGATCTCTCCGGGGGTCATTGACAACTGCACTCCACTCTTTTTCCTATCCCAGGTGCGAATACCTTGCAGGCGGAATAGCTCGATCTGTCCCGATTCTTTATTCCTATACTCACGTATGCTCACAATAACGTAACGCTTCCCCTCATGCAATTCTTCCTCGGTCAGTGGATAGCGCAGCACACGGGGAATGCGCAGTTCGGCATAATCGCCCTCCTGCAGGCCAGGACCCATCTCTTTTAGGGTCTCACTTCTCAGGCGCTCGCCAAAAAGGTAGTAGTCTTTCGTCTTTGCATCATATCTCGCTTCAAGGGTTTTGGCGCTATCCTTCGTTTCTGTACTATGTTTCCCCTGAGCAGCAAAGGTATCTTCCAGGCCATGAGCTGCCAACACGGCTTGGCGCTGATCAAGCCCACAGTACACAACGCGAAATTCTTCTTTCTCCTGACGTTCCCAGCGCAACTCGGCATCCGGTGTAAAGATGCGCCCAGCAGTAAACTTGGCAAAAGGGATCTCTTTATCATACTGGGCAAAACGCAGCAGATTGAGCCTCTCATCTCTCTTCTTAACGACCCGGGTAGGCAGGCTTTCCAGCAGGAAGAGCGAGGTACCAGGGAAGTCGCACGCTGCAATGAGCTCCCCTAAGCTTCCAGGAGCAAGCAATCCTGTGTAGAGTATCTCGCTCACCTGGCCACACCCTTTTCCAATAGAGCAGCTTTAAGCGAAGCAGTCCATTCTCGCTCTGGAGGCACATCCCAGGCTTGCATACGCTTAATAAAGCTCTGAATGGCTCCCTGGCGTAAGGAATCCAGCGCCTCGCCGGTAAAGGCTCGTTCGTTACGAATGCCACGTTCACGGCTCTCTACCTGACCAGTAAAAGCTAAGCTATCATCGCTCTGCGTCCCATAACTTCCATCATTGAGCCAGCGTCCCAGGCCCCATACCTCATTGGCCGGCATCTTAGAAGCTTCTCTGCTCCCGCGTATAGTGCTGATCACAAATCCCCCCGGACGCCCATTGCGTCCCTGCGGGCTGATCTGAGCCACAACTTTGCCCAGGCCGCGCGAACGTCCCGACCCGATATGGATCAGCTCGTCTTCCAAATCCTGCAAAATGACGAAAAGCATGCCAAGCTGCCAGATTTCGAAGTTGCGCAGATGAATATCAGTCTCAAAAATCACGCCCGTGCTCACGACCTCCAGCTCAAATTTAGCTCCGTGGCTGGCGCCGCCCGTCAAGCGATCTATGCCAACGCCGTCGCGCTGTTCGGTGAAAGAGCCCGAGGCGAGGTAGGCATCGCTGATCGCAATACGTCCGATAAAGCCTGTTGAGCCGAAGAGGCGGCACGTAGGACAGGAATAGGCATAGGCAAGATCTGTGCGGGCTTCTAAGGCTGCCCTCAAGGTATTTTGCTCAAGATTGCGCTCTTCTCCGCCCTCGGGTTTGACCAGGCGCGTAAACATCTCGCCGCAGGACACGCGATAGTCGTGTTGCGCAAGGTCGACAATTTTATCTTCATTGCCGGAAAAAGGATAACATACAACGCGCGGCTTTAAACTGCAGACAATCTTTTCACTATGGCTGCGAAAGACACCCTTGAGCGAGCTGCCCGGCAAGAAGATTTCTGACCTGCCGTTGCGAAAAGTGAGCACTGGCGTCATATCGGGGCCGCTGATCGTAGCTTGCCCCGAGCGCACGAGTAACGGTCCAGTTGTGGTGATGCGCAAGGTAAAGTAGGCTTCATTCACCAATTTCTTCAACATAGCAATCTGCTCCTTATAACCCCCACAAGACGCATAGGTACAAGCCTATTGATCTTTGAATAGCGTAGCGAGCTGTTGATCTATAAAATCCTGGCCATTCTCGACCACAGTATGAAACTTCTTTTCACGATCTCTATTCAGGAGATAATTGCGCAAGCGGCGATTGCGCTCCTTCTCGTCGCAATGTTCGAGATCAAACTCATAGACTCGCAAATTTTTCAGCAGGCAAACGCCTAAGCCACGTGAGCGCTTGCCGCCAATCGTCCCAAAGCCGCTGACAAACTCGCTCAAGCCAAGGCTCAATAATAACAAATCATTTGGCTCAGCATTTTCAAGCGTTATTTCGAGTTGAAAGATAGCGCTGGCCGCAACCACCTCAAAATCGTACTTCAGGCGATCTCTTGCCTTTTCGCTATCGCGGTCAATCGCCACACCATCGCGCACCTGCACAATTGCCTCGCTCTCGATGCCGGCGGGCATATAGAGATCATTGATCGCGACACGCGAAGCGGCGAAAGGCGAGCCAAAGAGCCTGCAGGTATCGCAGAGCTCCTTACGGGCCTCTTCAAGGATCTTTTCTACTTCCTGCAGCGTTTTACCTCGTCGCCGCTGAGCAATTCGGCCCTGTCGCACGGTTGAGCAGACAGCCAGGCCTTGTTGTTCGGCAGCATCAAGCTCATCCTCGTCAATTCCGATCAGGCCACATGAACTCAAAGCGCCGGGAAGTCCTGGCACCAGCTTTTCCACAGTGCTACGCAATGAGCCCTTGAAACTTGAGCCAGGGATATAGGGGACCTCCTCCGGCGTAAGCACAACCGGGCTATTGCTGCTGCTCAAAGTGGCCTTGCCGCCGCCAATATGCAGTCCAGTCTGCATTTCCAGTTGACCAGTAAAGAGATAACGGTTGCGGAGCTGATAACGATTCTCCTGTTGCTGCTCAGACATTCATACACCTACTTTCTCCCTAAGCGCGCAGCCGACTCCTGAGCTGCCAGCACGCCATTTTCCGCGATGAGATGTTGAATAAAATCGCGCGCCAGCAAGAGCATAATTTCATCCATCTGCTGAGTCTCTTCTTTCCGGCTCAATCCAGCGCGCAGCAGAGAAAATTCATCTTTGATACGCTTGTTACGCATGGTCATAAAGATTTTTTCCAGATACTCATAGAACAGCTTGATATGACGCTTCTTCTCCTGCCAGTTTCTATCGCGCTGATGACGAATAAACCTACCAAGTTCGGCATAGCTGTCGGAACTGGCAATATTGAGCAAACCCATAACCTGGCTGTTGGGCAGTGGGGCACCCTCTTCTCCCTTCACAAACTGGCGAATAAAGGCGACGGCCTCGGGATAGAGCGTTTCATCGCTGAGCTGCCAAATCTTGCGCAGTTGATCAGGCTCCAGCATACCTTGCCTAGCTCCTTTCCCATTTCTGCACATTAAATTCGTATTGAATGACCATCTGACGAATAAATTGGCGGATCAGGAGGATATAGACGCGCCGACGCACCTGCTCCATCTCTTCCTCATCGGGCACAGCTTTCTGCAGCTCAGCATTTCTACAAATCCCATCGCGCTTGCCTTGAAGACTGTCGCTCAAGTAGTCTAGCAGGCGTTTACCGAAGCCTATATCAGGATTTGCAGCATACTCGTACCCTTTACGCCAGTAATCAAAGCGCGCGGTCTGGCGCTTGATATAGTCAAGCACATCGGTATATTTGAGCGCGCTATTGGCGATATTCTCCAGACCCGTCATCTGCGAGCGATGCTTTTCTCCGACAACCTTTGCCGCATGACACCCCAGCGCAACGGCATCTTCATAGAAGCCTTCAGCATACCTGTTGACCAGATAGATAATCAGCATCTCTTTATTCATAGCACATCCACCTTCTGATGAAATGCATCCGATACACATATGCGCCCAAAGCCCTCAGCGCGCCGCTTGCCAGCGCCTTGCGCCTCCAGCTGATAAAGCGCCCGCAAGATATCTGCATCCAGGGCAGGAGCAGGAAGCGAAAAGAGAAAGACAGAACCGGTGTCGATGGCCAGTTCGTTGGTTCGCGGCATTCCCCACAGATCCTGCCAGCCGGTAATGCGCCGGATGCTGGCCGCGTAATATTCTAGCTTCAAGCTCTTTGAATAATCTTCAAGATGCGCTCGCAACTCTTCCAGCTTTTTACATAATCTCTGCTTTGCCTCTTCATCCGACCATGCGCGCGCTCTATTGCCAAGTAAGTCTGCCACGGTTTGCTCATCAAGCGAACCACGATAGCTCAGGCTATCATTAGCCAGAATCAGCGGTGAGTGCAGAGTCAGCGCAAAGAAGTAGCGAGTTTCTAGTTCTTTAAAGCCGTAAGTTTTCACGTGGGTTTGAAAGCAGTTGTTTAATTCATCCAATCGCTTTTCAATTTTTTCAGAATATGTTTCCTTTTCATAATCATCAAAGTCTACCCAGACTTTGCCCATGCCGCGCGTGCGTCCGGTCCCGATATGCATCATTCCTGAAGCATTTGCATCCTGGAGAAATTTCTTAAAATCCTTGCCGAGCTGCTCGTCAGCCAGTTGAACCATGCCCCAGAAGCGCATACCGTCTTTGAAGACCTGGCGATTGTACAATATGCCGTCCTGCACTGTTCCCGAAGCGCGATGAATACCGGTATACGTATGCAGATAGAGGTATTTTTTTACCTGGGCCGTTTGCGCCTCTTTCAGATCAAGCAGGTTACGGCGATAGTATCCCTCTAAGCGATCCATAGGTTCCTGGCAAGGCCGCTGCTTTTCAGGGTCACCCTTACAGCGTCTATGCTCACGCAGAGTAGCTAGAAGCCCTTCACGACCTAGCTTATCATGGCCATAGGTGAATAAGAAGCGATCAAGTAAGCTATCACGCACGCCGTGGGTCTCTTCATCCTCATCTTTCTTAGTGCCAGAGGTAGGTCGGAAACCGGGATGGCGCTTACAGCTCTGGGCAGTTTTGGGCAAGGGATAGACAGGCGAGTCCTGCCCATGCAAGCCGTCATCCTTAAAGACTGCCGGATAGAGATATGGATAATATATCTCGCCATTCAGGAAGAAGCGCCGAAATTGCTCTTCATCAGTGCCTCGTAAAGCGCGATGGAGCGCGGCCAGACTTCCCATCAAAGCTGTACCGGGGATATAGTGAGCCGTCTCCGCGCCATCGTGGGCATGATCAGCACGTACAGTCAAAGGAGAGAGGGTATCCAGCCTGATATAAATCTTTTTCATCCTATCTCCTCCTCGGCATAAAGGGCATAGTAAGAGAGCAGCGAAAGGTTATCTAACCAGCCCATCCATTCCTCTTTCTCCTTTTTCTCGTTTTTGATGGATACCTGGCTGATCTCCAGACCGCATTCACCCTTGCCCACCGATTTATTGCCGCCCAGGCGCTCAACCATATGCAATCCTGCCAACAATAGGAGCAGAGAATAGGTAGGAGTGATTTTACCCGTTTCGGTCTCTAACTCCTCTATCGGTATGCATTCTAGCCAGCCAGTCACGCTGCCTTTAAAGGTGATCTCTCGCAGACCAAATTCGCTGCTATAGAGCGCACCCGGGACCGCGGTTCGCGTAGGACGATCAAGGCGGGCCTGGGTATACAAAAACGTCTGCAAGACTGGCTTTTCATGCTCATCCTCCTGCTGCGATATCTTCTCATCTTCCGCAAGTCGCGCATCCTCAAAGTGGAGGTGGCCGGGATAATAGGAAGAGCCAAAGATGCGCGTAACCATAGAAAGAGGATGACCAATGAGCCAAAGCGCCTTCTCGGTATCGTGTGGGCTCACGATATGCTGGCTGGCCTGGGAACTTGCCTCTTCAGTGTAGAGACGCTCAAGCCGCTCGCAATGCTCGCGCACGCAGCCCTTAAGCGAGGAGCCTGGCACATACAGATTGTTGTCGCGATCTCGTACAACCGTGCGGTCGATCAAACCAACGCGCAAACCGCTACCCATATGAAATGGCGTTCTGAACTTCAGGTCATAGTGTATTTCGATAAGATCAGTTCTCGTCAATGCTGCTCTCCGCCTCTCTAGTTACAAAGTCATACAATTCAACGAAGTCAAGCAGAGACGTGCGGTATACATCCCAATCCTTATCGCTCGCACTAGTATCTCTAAACCAGGGGAAGACTACGCGCGGGTAACCATGGAGAGGATTCTCGGGATCCCGCAAGCGATAACGATTAGCGAAGCCGTATACCTGCTCGGCGACATAAGTCCGCTGCTCATAGCGCCAGTGGTTAAGAAGGGCCAGGCCACCGTATACCGAGGAGGTAAGATTCATCTTGAGCACAGCCTCGCGCAACTGGTGCAATTTCGTGCGTCCCAGGCGCTTCTTATCGCTCTCCCTGATCATATCTAACAACAGGCCCAGATCCTCTGGCTTATAGGGTCGCAGAGTGGCATAAAACTTTTCTTTCCGGTAATCCTTATATCTCTTATAGTAAGTTTCGTCATAGATGGCCTCAAAATCATTGCTATTGCTCCCAGTTACCACCATAAAATTGATGCGCGAATCATCGATCTTATCCTCTTTCCCTTCCGTACGTGCCTGGGCGCGCGCTTCAGATCCGGCTTTCTTGGCAAATTTGAGCGTTGATTCGACCATATCTAGCAGCAGACCAAAGGGATAGCGAATGGGTGCTAGCACGACACCTACAGAGAGGGTATGATTGCTCATTAGCTCATGAAATTTCTTGGTAACGCTCAGAGCAACATCCAGGGCGGCAGAGGCCGGGACCGCGATCAGCATATCGTCACCACCCAACAGCAGGATATCAAAAGGAAATATGGGATGCTTTCGAGCTTCTTCTGTTAGTTGCTCCTCAGGTTTTAGATGGCGCTCAATCTGGAGATGTTCGTTAATTGCCACACATAGAGCCTGAAGAATGGCCTCATCGACGGCCTGCGCAAGCTTCCTCTTCTCGGGGATTGTTTTACATTTCGCAAAGGCCTGACCCATATTGTTAGCATCGGCATAGACCAGGGCCAGATATTGCTTGGCCCCCTTGAAGTTGGCAAACTCGTTAAAATCGGCGGGACGCTCTATATTCACATCAAACTTATAATCCTGGTTATGTAAACCCGGCAGCACGCGCATCCAGAGCGCCTCGCCCACGCCTTTCTTTTTCTCATTCGTGGTCACAACCCCTTCAACCCGGCGCTTAAATTCCTCAGATGAGGTGCTGATATCCGCTTCCGGCAGAATCTTGCTGATTATCCTTTTAACATTTCTATCCTGTCCGCGCTTTCTCAGGCAGCTCTCGCAATAGACGCCATTAGCTTCTTCCTCATTATTCTCTTCATCTTCTTCATCTCTACTCTTAGAGCTGATCACGTCTTCTAGAATTTCATCTGCGCAGGCATATTCCACGCCACAGGAGCTACAGTGGCGCATAAAGGGCAGCGAGGGCAGGGCTAGCACAGAGGGTGGATGCTGCTTGTTCTCCTGTAATTTCCAGTCCAGCAGCTCAAACTCAGCCTTCAGAACTGTATCTTCGATATTCGCGCGGTTCACGCCCTCGGGCAAAGCATGAATCGCATAGCTGAGGGAAGCTGCGCCGCCGGTCAGCTTGCGGTACTCGGCCTGTAAGCCCCTAATAAAGGCCTCAGCCTTATCGCTCTCAATATAAAACTGGCCTGCGCCGCCATTGGCATAGATACACACTGCCTTATACTTTTCACTAGAGGCCAGTTCTAGCATGGTTCTGCGGTTGAGGTAGTCCAGCAGCGAGCTTGCACCACGGATCTCTTTTAGCTTGCTGGTGCCAAAAACAAATTGTTTGATATGGTCAGTATCAAACGCGATGAGAGATAACCCCACGATGATCTTACCTCCGACCTCCAGACAAACGGATTAAACCTGGGCAATCACCCAGGCATCAACAGCATAACATAGTAGGGTTGGGCACTACATCAGAAATCCTTCTGAATTTTTTCGTTACTTGTGCTAGATTTGTATGCATCCAGTCACAAAAAGATGGGGGAACAACGTTACAAAATGAGAGGTCATGAGCTATATGTATATATTGAGCTAACCGCATCTTCCCAAGAGGTACCTCGCTCTAGCCAATACATTACCATATCGCCTCTCTATGCCCTACAGTATACTTTATTAATTTAGATATGCAATATTATCTAGTACATTTTTACCATGTTTAAGGCAGAAATCCGCATTTCTCATATCGCCATGGGCATTTCAGTTGCCACTTCACAGATGTTCATTTTTTTATTACGCATTTTATGAGTTATCGATGATCTAGAACAAAGCTATAGTCTATCCTCCATCACAAGAAGTTAAACTTTTATAACATAACTAAAACACAAGCCCGCCTTAATTTTCCCTCTGAGATTGCCAGGCAATACCATTGCCATTAACAGCAATCTAGCAATTTCCTATATATCAGTTACTAATGACAACAATTAGCGCCGGCAACAGGGCTGTGATCCTCATTGCTCCCTGGCCTCAGTACAAACATCATCACATTACAAGAAAGCTCTTAGTGCAGCTTCACGCTCCCGAACTTAAGCTATTACCCATCTGGGCGGCCTGCTTCTCTATACACTCACAAGGCAATCCAGCTAAATGCTTCAGATAAATAGATACGCATAATTACAGAAATGCAAAGCATGATAGAATAAGTCAAAACAAGAGAGATCTCAACCGAACGCATACGCCTGTTGCACACAAGCGAGTGCATATTCCGGCTTTAACACAAAAAAAAGAGAAAAGTCATGTCATTTTTTTACGTTGTAACTCCATTACTTGAAGATGAAGCATTTACCCGCTGGCTTGATGAGTTTGGCATTATACCTCCTCCGGGAGCAACCAGCCGACTACCTACAATTCGTGAGCTTTGTTCTATTCTTGAGCAGCTTGAGGGCTTCAGTTTCGAAGTCTCTAAAGGAAGCACTCACTGGGACGCAGATATCTTTGAATGTGGTCAACCCGGCAAGAGAGAGTCGGGAGAATATACCACGATATGGGTGAGCAACTATGAAGGCAACGAGGAAAGCCCCGTTGACTTTTGTTTTCGCAAAGGATCTGCCCGGCTCGTGCTTCTCATCCTCCGGCATCTCACGCCGCTCTGTGGTCCGCTTGTCATCGTTCTTGATACTTGTTGTATCCCCATCCTTGTCACTCCGGAAACTGATGTTGACCGGGCACAACATGTGTGGGACGCATAAGTATCCAAAGAAAAATGAACAGCAGCATCTATCCCTCTTCTCTTTAGAGGTCGGGGCACATCAGGAATCCTAAAATAGGACTAGCAAGCATCCAATCTAGAAACATGCACGCTATCAAATGGTCTTCCATAGGACTTCTCCTCAAGGAATCAGCCCATGAAAGTAAAAATTGTCAATTTTTCATCCTCTCCAGGAGTATCTATAATGAGGGCTCTAGAGATTGTCAATTTCACGTTAGCAGCAGCGCGAAGCCACATTAAGATAACAGAGGAATACCATGGATGCATCTTTATTATTAGTACTAAAAATTGCAGCATCTGCCTGTATAGGACTGCTCATCGGACTTGAACGAGAATGGGCACATAAAGATGCAGGAATTAGAAGCTTTGCCCTGACTGCCCTGCTCGGGACATTATCCTGGCTTGTCACACCAGCGCTGGTCTATGCAGAAGTTGCTATAGTACTCCTGATCATGCTCCTGATCAATGTATACGCTTTTTTGAAAGAGCAGAATTTGGAGATTACCACATCTATAGCTCTGGCTGTCACTAATGTACTTGGCATCACTATAGGCATGGGTAACTTCCTGCTTGCCTTCACCTGTGCCTTGATTATTACAGCCCTCCTCTCCTGGAAAACAGAGTTGATCACTTTTAGCGGTAAGCTCACTATAGAGGAGATCAGAGGTACATTGTTGCTAGGTTTTATTACAGCCGTCATCTATCCATTACTACCTGATCATCCTATCGATCCCTGGAATCTTGTCAATCCACGCACTATCTGGTTAACCATCATCATTGTGTCTGGGCTCAATTTTATCAACTATGTCCTTTTGCGGGTTTTTGGAACGCGTGGCATACGTTATAGTGCAATATTGGGAGGATTGGTCAACAGTGCAGCGACCGCAGTTTTGCTTGGTCAGGAAACCACAAACGATGTGAGCCAGGAAGCAGATGCGCCAACAAACATCTTGCTTGCCGATATGGCCATGATTCTGCGCAACTGGGTCCTGGTAATGCTTTTTGCTCTCCCGCGAGGTCTCAAGCCCGCCCTACCTACGCTGCTGATTCTCATTCCAATGATGCTAGCCGCAGGTGGCCTGGCCTTGCTGCTCATTCTGCGTATGAACATAAAGAGTACGAAGCCATCGCAAAAGCCCGCACTCAAATCGCCCCTTGACTTGCGCTCCGTACTTATATTCGGGCTGCTATTTCTTGCGCTAACAGTCATCAGTGGCCTGGCTAAACGCATATTTGGCGCAATCGGCTTCCTTGCGGTAATTGTCATCGGAGCCCTGGCCAGCGCGGCCTCTTCTTCAGTCCTGGTCGGTCAGCAAATTCAGAAGGGTCAGGTTGGGGACTTGCCGGCTGCTATTGCAATCTTCCTGGCCACCGTCGCAGGACTTCTAGAAAATATTGTGATCTACTGGGTCATTACACGCAAGCCAGCGCTCGGCTGGCGACTGGTGTTCTATACTCTACCTATCATATTTATAGGCATAGCAATCCTGGTCCTTACACTGCTTTTCCATTGGGCATAGTCTTGCCTCCTCACGATACCAGCGGGAGAGAAGAAACTTTCTGCTAGCGTTATACGTGACCATGATAAACAGAGATACAAGCTTTATTGCGCGAGGATAGCAGATTTATTCTAGAATGCATCATGGAGATAGGAGGGTCGCGGCATGGCAGCACATACCCAGAACATACTACTTAAAGAGCTGCAAGATATAGCCCATCCTCTTCAGGGTAATACTGATAACTATGATCCCTTGCTTGAGCTTATCGGTAACGCACGCCTTGTGTTGATTGGAGAGGCCTCCCACGGAACTCACGAGTTCTATCAACAACGTGCAGCAATTACGCAGCGTTTGATACAGGAAAAAGGCTTTACCGTGGTTGCCGTCGAGGCTGACTGGCCTGATGCCTATCGTGTCAACCGCTATGTGCGCGGCCTGGATGATGACGCTAACGGTAGAGAAGCCCTGAGCAGCTTCGTGCGTTTCCCGCTCTGGATGTGGCGCAACCATGATGTTCTCGATTTTATCGAGTGGTTACGCACCTTTAACAGCACGCTACCTGCCGAGCAGAAGAAAGCAGGCTTCTATGGCCTCGATCTTTATAGCCTCTATACCTCACTGCAGAGCGTAATCGCCTATCTCGATAAAGTTGATCCGGAGGCCGCGCAAAGAGCGCGCCACCGCTATGCTTGCTTCGAGCACTTTGGTGAAGATAGTCAGGCCTATGGCTACGCAACCAGCTTCAATCTCGCGCGATCATGCGAAGACGCCGTGGTCAATCAGCTTCTTGAGCTACAACAGCATACTGCCGAATACGCCAAACGCGATGGCCGGATCGCCGAAGATGATTTCTTCTATGCAGAGCAGAACGCACGCCTGGCGCGCAACGCAGAGCGTTACTATCGCACGATGTTCAGTGGCCGCACTTCATCCTGGAACCTGCGTGATCAGCACATGGCCGAGACGCTCGACGCGCTGATTGCCCATCTTGACCGCTCTGGCAATCTGACAAAGGCAGTGATCTGGGAACATAACTCGCATCTTGGCGATGCACGAGCAACCTCTATGGGAGAGGAAGGCGAATATAACGTAGGACAACTTGTGCGTGAACGACATGCAAAAGAGACGGCTCTCGTCGGCTTTACGACATATACGGGGAGCGTGACAGCTGCTTCGGATTGGGACGAACCGGCCGAGCACAAACATGTGCTCCCGGCGCTGCCAGAGAGTTATGAAGCACTCTTCCACGCTACAGGCATGCCACGCTTTATGCTTAATCTACACGACGAGAACATAGCTATTGAGCATTTGCGCGAGAAACGCCTTGAGCGCGCAATCGGGGTCGTCTACCTGCCACGTACTGAACGTAGCAGCCACTACTTTTATGCGCGCCTGCCGGATCAGTTTGATGCCATCATCCATATCGATAGGACGCACGCACTTGAGCCTCTGGAACGCACATCCCAATGGGTAGCCGGAGAAGAGGAAGCATTCCCCAGTGGCTTATAGCGAAATGGGATGGCTAAACAAGATTGCTATCTCATCGGATTCACTTCCACGCACTGGCTAGAAAGGAGGTGCGGCCCTTGTTACCCGGGATGCCGCGCAAGTAATTATGAATACACCAACCGCAAGAGAAACCCGAGCTTGCCAGATACAAATAAATGATAATGTCACGCTTGAAGGTGATCTGAGCCTTCCACCCAAGCCACGCGGCCTTATTCTCTTCGCTCATGGCAGCGGCAGCAGCCGTCATAGCCCACGTAACCAATTCGTGGCCGGCGCCTTGCAGCAAGCGGGCTTTGCAACCCTACTCATGGACTTACTCAACGCTGAAGAGGAGGCCCAGGACCTTGAGAACGCCCAGCTACGCTTCAATATTCCTTTCCTTAGTGAGCGCGTAGTGAGCGCCACAAACTGGCTCTCGGCCCAGCCTGCCACGGATCAGTTAAAGATTGGCTACTTCGGAGCCAGCACAGGTGCCGCGGCAGCGCTAATGGCCTCAACGTTGCACCCTTTACTCATCGGGGCTATCGTTTCGCGCGGCGGCCGGCCCGATCTTGCCAGCTCTGCCCTCACCCAAGTCAAGGCGCCCACCTTGCTGTTAGTTGGCTCGGCCGATACAGCGGTTATCGAGCTGAACCGTATGGCGTATTCCCTGCTGCAGTGCGAAAAAGAGCTTATCCTGATACCTGGAGCCACGCATCTCTTTGAGGAGCCGGGTACGCTGGAACAGGTTGCCCAACTGGCCAGCCAGTGGTTTACCAAATACCTGGCTTGAGGTAAAGCGGAAAGAGGTGAGGCAGTAATCCTATTCCCGACAGAGATAGCTATATGAAATTTCTTCGTCAACTCTATCGGCGTACATTGTGTGCTAAGAGGCAAGTCTCGATATCCACAAGCGGATCGGGGCGAAGATATGGCTCGGCAATCCTCCGTCAGAAAATAGATAGCCAACGGAGCCAAAACGGTCAAAGGAGTTTTGCAGAAGAAAAGGGAAAGACAATGGCAACACTCTACCGCAATCGTGTCGAGGCCGGGCAACAACTTGCAACAACACTTACTGCCTACGCCCAGCGTCAGGATACACTCATTCTGGCCCTGCCGCGTGGAGGAGTGCCAGTCGCGTATGAAGTAAGTAAGGTACTCCACGTTCCGCTTGACATCTTTATCGTGCGCAAACTTGGCGTTCCAGGCCGCGAAGAACTGGCAATGGGCGCTATAGCGACCGGCGATGTCAGAGTGCTCAACGCGGAAGTCATACGCATGTTGCAAATCCCGGGACATGTGATTGAAGCAGTTACAGCAAGAGAACAACGTGAGCTAGAACGGCGCGAACAGCTCTATCGCGACGGGCGCCCCAGCGTAGAAGTGCGCCATCACAACATCATTCTTATTGATGATGGCCTAGCCACAGGAGCTACTATGCGCGCCGCCATACGAGCTCTCCGCCTGCAGAAACCTACAAGCATTATTGTAGCTGTGCCCGTTGCGGCACCTGCAACATGCAGTGAGCTCTCGACAGAGGCCGATGAAATCATCTGCGCCAATACACCTGATCCTTTCTTCGGGGTCGGCTGGTGGTACGAAGATTTCTCGCAAACCTCAGATGAGGATGTGCATGATCTGTTAGCACGGGCCAACCATGAGCAACCAAGCGCAGCTCTCAAGCCTTGATCTGTACTTTTGCGCCCATTCATCTGACGGAGTTGCAAGATCACAACACCACAGGCTTACACTCCTGGGTCATTAAGGAGCACAAGATCTTGGGCTTGACTGATGATGAAACCACAAGTAGGGGCAAGTAATAGAGCGCTTGCCCCTACTCTACTTGTCTCAAAAAGATAACAAATATCCCCTCTAAACAATGGAGCCCTCGCTAAGTGTCAAGCGCCTCTTCACTGTTATTTGCTCAAGCAAGCAATAATCGTCAAACGGTGATTGTTAACGGCTCACCGGGAGCCAGGATTTGTACTGATGTGGTGGGGGAAAGGGAAGCAGTGGCTTGCTCAAATTGCTGCAGGAGTTTCTCTGGCTTGCCAGCATACTTCAAGAACAGGCTATCCATAAGCGCTCCGCCCTTGAAGGTATAGTGGATTGGCACAGCATAGCGAGGCTGGAGGATGCGGCAGAGTTCGGCAGCATCGTTGGCATCCATTACAACTTTACGATTGAATGCCGGTCGAATGCGCAAGCCATTAATGGCAAGCAGCGCAACGTCGATCTTCTGACAATGCTCGCGTATCTCCTTCAGTTCGGGAATGAGCAGCGTATCTCCCCCAAAGTAGACAGTTGCCTCCCCAACCTGCAGCAGATAGGTAATTTCTGGCACGCCATGTTTGCCGGGTGCCGCAGTCACCTTGATCGGACCAAAGTTGGTGGTTTCCCAGGCATCCATCTCAACCACATTGGTAAAACCAACCTTGCGCGCATCCTGCGCAATCCCACGCTTGACTGCCATAGGCACCTGCTTATCAGGATAGGCCTGAAAGGCTTGCATATCATAATGATCGTAATGTCCGTGACTGACAACAACCCCGGCAAGACGGGGTAGCTTCTCTAAGGTGATTCCATAAGGTTCGCCATGATAGTAGCCAAAGCGCTCCGAAAACCAGGGATCGGTGAGAACCTGGTGGCCATCGAAGTCGATAAGAACACTGGAATGTGCAACGCGGGTAATAGTTATGGTTGCCATGCAACCTCCTTTTCTTGCTTGCTTGAACAAGCAATAGCCCGAAAAAAAATCTCATTTTTCATCTGAAGGCAAGCCACGAATCATCTGAGCCAGCAGCTGATACACCGCATCCACGTCCACAGTAGGGTCCATCATTTTTTGCAGGGCCAGCCCATCAAAGACAGCCAGCAAAAGTGAGGCCAATGCATCACGATTGGCGGATGGGGAAACGGCGCCTAATTGTTGCCCCCATGAAACCACTTGACCAATTACATCACGTCCCTCAGCGAGCAAATCACGAACTCCAGGAGAGAGTCTGGCATTGTGCAAACCCAATGAGAAAAGTTCATAGCGCAGGCGATACGCTTCCGGTTGTTCAGCCAGGCGCGTCGCCGACAGAGCAAAGGCGACTTCCATAAACCGCTCTGGCGTTACGTTCTTGAGCAGTTCCCTGCCCTCCTGCATATGGAGTTCACCCATCGATTTGAGAACCTCTACCAGCAACTGATCTTTGCCGCCAAAATAATAATGTACCAAACCAGGAGCGGCATCGGCCTCGCGTGAGATCTCACGCAGAGTTGTCGCATCGTAGCCCTTCTCCGCCAGCACCCTGGCTGCAGCGGAGATGATGCGTTTCCTCGTCTCCTGTGGTTCCTCTGAATGTTTCGAGGTAGTATCTTGCTTGCTCATGCAAGCAAGATAGCATATATTGCAGAAAAAGACAAGGGAATTTCTCCAGATGTTTCACCTGCCTTATGCTAATTCCCAGGCAAATTTATAGCCCGCTGATCAGCATACTTAGCAAGAATAGGTAATTACCTTTTAAATTATATTTCCATATGTTATTATGTATTGCAAGCAAGCGCTAAACTTGCAACTAAAGCCCAGACAACGAAAGGAGAGACGTGCGCCCATCTATTCTAGCATCACTGGCCAGGCGTACCGAACTAAAGAAATAGAGCCCACAACCTGACGACCAGCACATAGCAATAGTCCTGTACAAAGCTCTGGTTTTTCAACGGAACCAGCCGCTAGTGAGTACGAAGGAGTCTCATGTGATCTTTGAACAGCGCGAACTTCTTGACGAGACCATCGTGAAAATACGCTCGGGCCGTATCAAGCGCCGCACATTTCTGGAACGTGCCCTCACTGCCGGCTTGAGCAGTGCGGCTGCTCTCTCGCTACTTGAAGCCTGCGGAGGTACCTCAAATAGTACCGCAGGTAACGGCAATACCACGATGATCGTCTGGCAAAGTCAGCATGACCCTAGCGATAACTTCAAGCAATATGCTGAGAACTTCAATAAGCAGAATAACGGTATCCATGTCGTCTACAAAAATGGCCCTGCCGATACGGGCCAGCTGTTGACAATATTTACCAATATGCTCCGCGCTCGCAGTCATGCAATTGATGTACTATCCATGGATATCATCTGGCCTCCTGAGTTTGGAGCCAATGGCTGGACAGTCCCCATTAGCGAGTCTCAGCTCCCGCAAAGCGAGCGCCAGAAGTTTTTGCCGGGGCCGCTTCAAGGCTGCACCTATAATGGAAAGCTATGGGCCGTGCCTTTTACTACCGAGCCTGGCCTACTCTATTACCGTAAGGATCTGCTACCCACACCGCCCAATAGCTGGGATGAGCTGGCTGCGATGGCCAAAAGTGTCTCGCCAGCCAAAATAAAGCTTGGTTACGTCTGGCAAGGCGCGCAATACGAAGGGTTGGTCTGCAACTTTGTCGAGGTCCTCTACGGCTATGGTGGCTCAGTTCTTGATCCCAACGATCCAAAGAAGGTAACTATCAACAGCCCACAAGCAGTTCAGGCGCTAACCGAGATGGTAAGCTGGCTCGATACGATTTCGCCCAAAGCTGTTACTACCTATAAGGAAGATGATGGACGTCTGATCTGGCAAAATGGCAATGCTGCCTTTATGCGCAACTGGCCCAACGCATATGCCCTGGGCAACGACCCTAAAAATTCGCAGATCGTCGGTAAGTTCGATGTCCACGCGATGCCCTATGGCGGCTCAAGCTCCACCGGGCATTCCTGTATCGGCGGCTGGCAGCTTGGGATTAACGCATTCTCGCCCTCGCCCGATGCTTGTTGGAAGTTCATCCAATATCTATCGAGTGAGCAGGTCCAGAAGGATAACGTCATCAACACTTCGCACTTCTCGCCGTTACAGAGTATTCCCGACGATCCCGAGGTACAAGCGAAGATGCCCTTCGTGACCAAGGTGAAGGCCAGCCTGCAGAACGCACGCTCCCGCCCGGCCTCTCCGGCTTATCCTGATATTACTGATGCGCTTCAGTTGCATATCCATCAAGCACTCATCAAAGCCAGTAAGCCTGCCGATGCCCTGGCAGCCCTGCAAAGCTCGCTCGAAGCTATCGTGGCAAAGTAAGCTGCTGAAGCGCAATCTTGAGATCTGGCTGGCGTGCTAACTTTTCCCGTCAGCCAGTACCAGGTCGTCAACCGGATTGCCGAGAGAGGAATACACTTTCTATATGCAGCAAGCGTGCAAGAGGCTTTGGCATTTATACAAAGGAAACAGGCCTCTTGCTCCGCCTGTAGCTAAGTAGGTTTTACCAGCGTCCCACGCGGATCTTCGGGACGCTCACATCTGGCGATGATTGTACGCGCATAACAGATACCACAAAAGGTCAGCATCTGAATGTCTTTTAGAGTCTGCTGAAAAAGCCGCTCATACTCCTCATAGCTAACAATTCCACAGTTCAGCACAAAGGGACGCACTTGCTGGCCCAGTTCACTGGCCTGCATAAGAAACTGTTTGCGCAATGCTGCATCTGCCGAGACATCGATAATATGGGCAAGATCATGTTCTATACAACATCGCTCGCTATGCAGCCAGCTCCCAATCAGGGGT
The DNA here is from genome assembly GCF_004208415.1 of Ktedonosporobacter rubrisoli. Taxonomy (GTDB): domain Bacteria; phylum Chloroflexota; class Ktedonobacteria; order Ktedonobacterales; family Ktedonobacteraceae; genus Ktedonosporobacter; species Ktedonosporobacter rubrisoli. The sequence continues at coordinate 5,245,549 of NZ_CP035758.1, forward strand.
GTAATTCCCAGCACAGGCCCGGGAGAAAAAGAGCGGCCGGCTGCTCGCAAAGCGGCAATGATAAGCTGGCAGAATTGTTCACAAGGCAGGCTGTTGGGTATAGGTAACTCAACCTCGGACCAGACGATATATCCTCCCTGTCTGCATAGTTCGGCAAGGGTATGTACGAGCGTGGGCAAGTATGCGGGGGTGATCTCGCTGGCCACAAATTGCAGATGAATCATGTCAAAAGGACGCTTTGCATAACCGGCAACAGCCACCTCGGTAATATCCTTGGGCAGGAACTCGACATTGCTCAGGCCTTCGTTCAAGGCTATGGCTGTGGCTCGTTCTATATATGCCGCATTGTTATCGATACCTAGCACCCAGAGCTTTGGGTAGCGCCGGGCGATATCCAACGCCCAGGAACCTGCTCCACAAGCTACGTCAAGCACACGCCGAAAAGGTGAGTAGTCGATGAGACGAGGCATCAGCTCTTTAAGCAATTCTCCCAGAGAATAATTATATTCTTCTTTCGACTCACTAGTCCAAGCCATGCGACAGGGAGCAGCTTGCCGATATAAAGCAGCACGCCGCTCGCTAATGCAGGCAATGAGGGCGATAAGCTGCTGCTGTAGCCTGACGATTTCATGCTCGACACTTGTGGAGCTAGCAGGCTGCGGATCTCGGTCAGAAGAGCTCCATATGCACATATGCCCATCTTTCGGACGAGCAGATATTTGTTGGGAGCCCTGAATGCTCCCGCCTGGCTTCGAGATCTTATCACTACTATCTTCGTTGGGCGCAAACAGAGATTGAGTCATGCGTAGTTTTTCCCTTCTCTCACTTCACAAACGACCGCATCAAAAAACTTTTCGAGGTTCCGATTAGAATTGTAACTTGCTTAAAGATTTTTATCAAGTCTTTATGATTACAAATCTTACATAAAAGACTTGTTAGCCCTATAGTTTACCCTATGGCTAATATCGAAGATTGGGAAATTCCCGAGATGCCCGGCTTCATCTCAACGCAACAGGCGGCAAACATCCTGGGAGTGACACAACAAAGAATCCATCAATACATCACAGAGCAGCGGCTAGAGGCGTACCGAGCTGGCTCAATCATTTTAGTATCAGAACAATCGGTTCGCGAGTTCAAACCACACCTGACCGGGCGCCCGCGCAAAAGAAAAGTAAGCTGGCGGGTATATCGCGGTGAGAGCCTGGTCCTGGCAACAGAGATCGAGGTTCGTGTGCGACCCGGCCAGCAAACCCGGCTTGCGGAAAAGCTACAATCCATCCGTCAGGCTGAACGCCATATCTTCACCGGCTCGATTGCTCGCTACATCCTCGAAGATAGCGCCACAAGCGATCTAGTGAGCATCTGGCTTGTCTGGAAAGATAGCGAGCTGCCCGAACCTGCCCAGCAGGAGCGCGAACTTGCCGCCTTTCGCGCCGAACTTGACGATGTGCTGGATTGGCAGACCGCCCGCTATCAGCACAAAAAAGGCCTGCTCTACACCTGATAGCTTATTACCATCCTTATCTTTAATCCTACTATCTTCGTTGGACGCAAACGGAGATTGAGGCAGGCTAATTTTCCCTTCTCTACTACACTTCACAATCTACCTTCTTTAGAAATCTCTTCGAGGTTCCGATTAGAATTATAGCATCTTATTCTCTAATTTTCAATATTTTTAGAATAAAAGGTGATGTATACAAGAAATTATAGACAAAATTAAACTGCTCTTATGACCGATAAAGACGTTTCTGACCTCTCCAAGTTTGTTTCGGTAAAACAGGCAGCCGAAATGCTTGGTATCTCTGTGAAGAGGCTTTATAAATATGTCGAAGATGGGCGCTTACTGGCGTTCAAGCCTGGTGGCAGAGATTATCTTATCCCCAAAGAAGCTGTCGAAAATCTGGAGCTCAAAGCTGCCGGGCGTCCACGCGAAAAAACGCCCCGCTGGAACATCTATCGTAGCGGTAGCCAGTTGCGCGTGCTAGCAATAGATGTGCAGATCCGCCCAGGTCAGCAGGGCCGGCTAGAAGAGAAGTTGCAGGAAATCCGCCGAACGGAACGCCACATCTTTACCGGCTCGATTGCGCGCTACATCCTCGAAGATAGCACGACAAGCGATCTGCTGAGCATCTGGCTCATCTGGAAAGATAGCGAGCTGCCTGAGCCCGCCCAGCAGGAGCGCGAACTTGCCGCCTTTCGCGCTGAACTTGATGACGTGCTGGATTGGCAGACCGCTCGCTATCAGCACAAAAAAGGCCTGCTCTACACCTGATACCCTGCTTAGCAGAACTTGCCAACTAGTTCAGTAAAAAGTTCAGAAGCTAAGTAACAACACCGCTTGTGGCATCAGACTGTTCTGTATTTTCAAAAGCTATTTCAGCTCTAGAGCGGTTCGGGCTAAAGACCATTACCTCACAAGGCGCATTTTTCATCACATACTCGACGACTGCATCTATATTCTGAGAACCCCTATGCGCATGAACAGTTTCATTAGCTAGCAGAATAAGATCCGCCGCCTGCTCCTCAGCATCATGAACAATTGCAACGCCAGCCTGACGCGCTTTCAATATACGCTTGCGCACCCTTGCATTGCTCTTTGGTCCGCCATGCAAGGCCAGGGCCTCAGCTCGCTCCAAATCTTCCAAAGCTCGTCGCTTATCTTGCTCAACATGCGCATCAAGAGGCAAGGTAAACGGAACCTCTATAACGGCAAGCAAATCCACAATACCTTCGCGATAATGGGCCATTTGCGAAGCTATCACCACAATGCGGTCTGTAACTTCGCTACTGCGCAAGATAGGAACCAGAATTCGCGTCTGTTTATTCACAGAGCGCACAACCCTGGCAGCAGCATGCTTGCGCTCTCCATCGCGTGGCACCCTTAACATCCAGCCCAATACGCCTCCAATAGAGCTAATAAAGACCAGGGCGATCACAATACCTTCAACAGTGACCTGTAAAGGATTAGTAGCCACGGCTCCAGTAAGCGTGCTCAGCACGACTTTCACTCGCTTTCTTCACAACGCTAACTACTTGAGATATAGATAAGCGCGCAAACGGACGATGCCCAGAACAACAAAAGCCAGACCTAACAGAATAAGCGACCAGGCTTGCAGGCCAGCCAGAGACGCCCGCACAACGATAATCAGGCCAAGCGGGATAATCAGTATACTGATCAGCGCCCGATAGCGTTCGCGCAGAGTTCGGGAGCCCTTCATTCTAGATCTCCTTTATGTTTACGCCGACCACCGTTAGCACCGCCGGGCAAGGGTACATCCACGACACGCGTACCAGCGGGCAGGGCACTTTCTTTATTCGTTTCCCCGTGCAAACGACGCTTGCGCGCAAGATTCTCGCGCAATTCATCGGCCAGGTCATATTCGCCAGCATCCTCATACACATGCAATTGTTCCTTTTCCCAGTTACGCTTAACCGATTTGTACACGGGAAGCTTTCTACGCCGACGATGCCAGATAAAAATGAGCAGACCGAGAAGAATCCAGGCCGGCCCAGCAATACGTCCGATAGCATGGGTGAGCACCACAAGCACGACGATGCTGCTAATTCCCAGAAAGCCCATAACTCCTATAATTGGTAAAAGACGAATCTCTCCATCTTTCCCCCGGATGCGAATATTCAGCGGCACCTTGAACGGGCGCGGCGTCCAGGGATCAGTAAAGCGCAAGACGAGCAAAGAAACAAAGACCAGCATATAGGCTGTGGCAGCGCCAAAGGCGTACATATTGCCAAGCACATCATAGGCATTGGGCGAGAGACCAGCCAGCCACAGCTCTAAGAGCGCAAAGCCAGAAAACACAACTAAAGTGCGTACGGGCGTGCGGAAACGCGGGTGAACTTTCGCAAACCAGGATGGCAATAGTTCAAAGCGGGCCATTGAATAAGTAATACGTGAGGCACCAAACACGCCAGCATTGGATGAGATCAGGACTAGGGTTGCCCCTAAGAGCGCTACATATGGACCAGCAACCAGACCTAAAATAGGAATATGACTGGCTAACCAGGCCACAGGATCGCCGTTATGCATAGCAAAGCTCTGCCAGGGCAACATGGCAAGGCTAAGGTTAGAGAAGGCGAGCGCATAGATCAGCACGGTGAGGATAAGCGCAATTGAAGTGCGTGGCACTACCTTGCCCGGACGAATCGTCTCCTGGCTGGCCTGGCTTATCGATTCCAGGCCGACAAAAGAGATAATAGCCAACGAAGCTCCATAGGCCAGGTGATAGGGATCAGGCCACTGCGTGACCATCTGGTGCACAAGCAATGTTGGATTGAAGGCAAACAAAAAACCAAAAAACAGGATGGCCGATTCACTAACCACGTCCAATGCCCCAAGAATCTCATTGAAGCGCGAAGATTCACGCACTCCCACAATATTCAGGAGGGTGAGCAGCACTACAAAAATTGTCGCCTCTAAGATCAAAATTGGCTGCACACCAGGAAAACTCAGGCCCAGTATTGCTATATTTATCCGTGTATTCAACACAGGGAAAAAGAAATTGATATAGCCTGCCGATGCCAGGGCAAATAAAGCTATATCAATGGTAAAATCTAATAATACAGCCCAACCAGCGACAAAGCCCCAGAAATCGCCAAGCCCTCGCAACACATAGAACTGACCACCGCCCGCCATAGGATATGCTGCCGCCAGCTCTGTATAGGCAAGACCAACCATCACATACACTAGCCCTGCAAAAAGAAAGGCTACATTTGTGGCGCCTTGGGCGGCTGCCATGACGATACCGAGCGCGACATAGACATCAGCTCCCACATCAGCATAGCCCCAGGTATATGAGCCCCAAACTCCGACCGCACGCCGTAAGCTGTGATGATTGGTCTGCAACATACCTTCAGCAGTTTGCTGTATGCCTGTTATATCAGCTTTTATTTGGCCAGCCATTGAATAGCCTCCAGATATGAGGTACTAAATTGTATTACCGGTAGTGTATATCAATGGTATACCAATAAAGCGCTAATAGGCCTCAAAAAGTGCTAAATAAAATTGGCAGATGGCTCAATAAACTCTCAAAAAATCAGTCAATATACCATATGAATACTCAAAGCCTATGGTTCCATGCTTGATTACTCCATTTTATGAAGCACTAAATTGTGCTCCTAAAACATTGCTTTACAGCATGCTCAGCTTTTTCTCCGCAGAAATTTGTTATAGAAGCAGATAGAGAATTTTATGGCTTTTTTCGAAACTTGATCGAATTAGCTCTATGATGAGCATTTTATTTCATATTTGAGCAGGCCAATGATGGGAATGTGCTTAAACTTGACATGACTATTATGGATAAGGCAATATAGAGACTATCCTTAAGGTAGATTTGAGCGTTTGCTCTCATTTTTAATAGCAAAGGCTCATATTGTCTTGCCTTATATATAAATAACCGAAAGGAGTTTTTTACAAAAGCCATTTTTAACCCCCTATTACTGCTAAAAATGGCGATTCCTCTAGTAAAGGCGTTTTGTCGCCCACACCAAAGCAGGAGAACCGCGTGAAATCCAACAAATCAGCAATACATAAGCTTGCGCCAATCTTTTTTTGTTTGCTCTCAGTTTTGTTAGCCGCCTGTGGTGGCTCTAACACGACGACAGCAACGACCGGGCCTGGTAAAGCTCCGGAGAATCAGCAAATTGCCGTTATTCCGCTGGAAGGCGTTGCCGACGCCCAGACCCTGGACCCTGCCATTGGCACCGATTCGGCTTCTGTCTGGCCAGCAGAGCTTATCTTCACAGGCCTGGTCTCACTTAACGATAAGCTTGCGGTCGAGCCTCAGCTGGCCCAATCCTACAGTGTTGCCGCTGACGGAGTAACCTGGACCTTTAAGCTGCGCCCTAACCTGAAGTTTAGCGATGGCGCTCCTCTGACCTCAGCGGATATTGCCTACAGCCTTGATCGGGCCTTTAAGCCTGAGCTCAAATCGAGTACCTCGCCGATCTATTTGGCCTTGCTCAAAGATGGCGATAAGCGCTACGCCGGCAAGATCCCAACACTCATTGGAGATAGCATCAAGATACCCGATCCTCAGACAGTCATCCTGACCACAACCCAGCCCGCTATCTATTTTCTGGACACCCTGACCTTTGCCTGTGCCTATACAGTGGAAAAGAGCCTTATCGATAAGTATGGCGATAGCAAATTCACCGATCATCTTAACGAAGGTGGCGGAGCTGGCCCCTGGAAGGTCTCCAAGTACATTCACTCGCAGTATATCGAGTTCACGCCCAACACCAATTACTTTGGGCCAAAGCCGCAGCTGAAGAAGCTGGTCATGCCTTTCTATGCCAGTTCTGACACGGCTTATAAAGATTATCAGGTCGGACGTATCAGTGCTGCAATAGTGCCACCCTCGCAGGTCGATGGCGCAAGAGCGCTTCCCAACAAGCAGTATCACCAGGTACCGCAGAACGGCATCTACTACTATGCCATGAACTACCTGGTCAAGCCCTTCGATAACATCAAGGTACGTCAGGCCTTTGCGCTTGCTCTGAACAAAGATCAGATCGCGCATAATGTCTACAAAGATACGGTTATTCCTACCAACCACATCGTGCCGCAGGGCATGCCTGGCTATAATTCTAATCTGACCGGACCCGATGGCACAACATCGACCAAAGGCAATCCAGCAAAAGCTAAACAGTTGCTCGAAGAAGGGTTAAAGGAAGAGGGCATGAGCGTGTCTTCTCTGCCTCCTGTTACGGTGACCGTTGCCAGCCGTGGTCGGGCAGATTTCCGCGATGAAATTGCCGTTGTTCAGCAAATGTGGCAAAGCTCATTAGGTATCAAGGTTATCATCAACGATATCGAATGGAACAAATTGCTTTCCGATACCGCAGCGACTACTAATAATCCTAAAGGGCTTTCTTTCTGGCGCTTTGACTGGGGAGCTGACTATCCCGATCCCCAGAACTGGTTAACGCTCCAGTTTGACAAAGGTTCGCCCAACAACTACGAGAATTATGGCCAGAATAGCTCACCACAGGCGGCTCAACAAGCGGCGATGCAGCAATTGATGGAAAAGGCAGATGGCAATGCCAATCCCAGCGAGCGCATGCAACAGTATAACCAGGTTGAGCAGCAACTTGTCAATGACGTAGCCTGGCTGCCACTCTACCAGCTTGAGTCTTCGATTGTCTATAAGCCCTGCCTGGTAGGCCTGCCCGACAACTTCAACGACGCAGCATTCTCGCCCAACGATTGGGGTCGCATCTATATCTCGACAGCTACCCCCTGTACTAACACATCTACATACCAATAAGTGGGTAAAAGTGCGCACGCTCCCTGGCTTACAGCGTGCGCACCTCAGCAGGGCGCAGAGTAGCAGCTAGCCTGATACGGCTGTGCCCTGCTGATTGTATTCGCGGGCCGCCTGTTGACCCAACGTTGTGAGAAACGAGGATGAGAGCGCTGAAGAGCTCTCTTTACCCGGTTTGCGCTCCTCTTCGTCCGAGCTTCCGCTCGTGCGCGGCAACAAAGCTGCAACCTTCCCCAGAATACCTACGGTCAGGCCCGGGAAGAGACCATGGAAGGCGGCCAGCAAAAGCGCCTGCCAGCTAATAATCAATTCAGTCTGGCCTTTGCAGGTCGCGCGCACGATCAGATACGCCGCCCGCCTGGCACTGATCGAAGTAAATGGCAAGGTATCGAGCAGGCTAAACATCGTATACTCGACCTTATGCTTGCCCTTAAAGAGCGCATTAACATGTGAACCGGTGCGCATAAGTCCGGGTACAACCGTCAGGACATGAATGCCATCGCGCGCAACCTCCGCCTGCAAACCTTCGGAGAAACCAAGCTGGGCAAACTTGGCGCTACTATAGGGAAGCAGATGCGGCACGCTGGCTTTCCCGCCAATCGAGGTAATATTCACAATATGCCCGCTCTGGCGCTCCTGCATCGCAGGCAACACCTCCATAGTCGTATAGACAGTTCCCCAGAACATGATTGAGAGCGCTTCCTCAAAATCCGCGATAGTCTGTACCTGTAGCGGGCCAACCGTAATAATCCCGGCATTATTGACAAGCACATCGATGCGTCCAAAGAGCTCTAAAGCCTGCCGTACCAGATCCTGCACCTGCTCGCGCCTTGAGACATCGCAAGGAAGCACAACAACTTCAGCCCCCAACTTAGCAAGCTTCTCGCGCGCTTGCTCCAGCTCTGCTTCGTTGCGCGCGCACAGAATAAGCCGACAACCGCGACGCGCGAACTCTTCTGCCAGAGCCAGGCCCAGACCACGCGATCCGCCGGTGATAAGCACAACCTTGCCAGTTAGCTCAAGCTCTTTGCGTCTACGTACGTACTGGCGAGCGGCGATGAAAAGTCCCAGTCCGGCAGCAGCAAGAGGAAGCCAGCCTCCTTTGCGTTTCATGGCATTTCTCCCTAATCTTATGGTGTAAGCACAACCTTAATACAACCATCTTCTTTATGTTTGAAGGTTCGATAGGCCTCGGGTGCGTCATCTAAACGCAAGCGGTGCGAGATAATAAAAGAAGAATCGATCTCGGCGCGCATGATACGCTCCAGGAGTGGGTGCAAATATCTTTGCACATGCGTCTGCCCCATACGCAGCGTCAGGCCCTTGGCAAAAGCCGCTCCCATCGGGAATTTATCAAGATAGCCGCCGTAGACGCCAGGAATCGAGACGGTTCCACCCTTGCGACAGGCTTGAATAGCCTCACGAAGCGCTGCCGGGCGATCGGTGGCAAGATGCACCGCTTGTTTGGCCTTTTCCAGCGTATCATAGACAGTTCTGCCATGCGCTTCCAGACCCACGGCATCGATACAGGCATCGGGCCCGCGTCCACCGGTACGCTGTTTCAGTTCCTCTACGACATCGGCCTCAGAGCCGTTGATTGTCTCGGCCTGGCCTGCACTCTCGGCCAGGCGCAAGCGCTCAGGCACATTATCAATAGCGATTACGCGCTCAGCTCCCAGCAGGTAGGCACATTTAATGGCCAGCTGACCAACTGGGCCGCAGCCCCAGATGGCAATACAATCGCCGGGCTGGATATCACAGTTCTCGGCGGCCATATAGGCCGTAGGTAAGATATCAGAGAGGAAGAGCACCTTCTCGTCCTCGATAGTATCGGGAATCTTAAGCAGACCAACATCGGCAAAGGGCACACGCGCGAACTCGGCCTGACCGCCTGCATAGCCACCATAGAGGTGCGAATAGCCGTAGAGCCCCGCTGCCGAAAAACCATAGAGGCCCTCGGCCATCCAGGCATTGGGATTCGAGTTATCGCAGAGGGCCCATAAGCCTTTGCGACAATAAAAACACTGCCCGCAGGCAATAGCAAAGGGCACCACAACACGATCCCCCTTGCGCACATGCTTTACCTGGCTCCCGATATCTACCACTTCGCCCATAAACTCGTGACCAAGAATATCGCCCTTACGCATCGTAGGGATATAGCCATCATAGAGATGCAGGTCAGAGCCACAGATCGCCGTCGAGGAAATCTTCACAATGGCGTCACGCGGATTGAGAATTTGAGGATCGGGCACGTTCTCTACGCGCACATCATGCGTACCATACCAGCACAATGCTTTCATAAGCCACTCATTCCTTTCTACGTCCCGAGGCTTGCCCCTCTGTCGTGGGAATCTCGCTAGCCTCCAGCAAAGCTTTGCAACGGCGCAGATCATCCATGATACGCGCCCCAAGGAATAGACGACCCAGTAACATACTGGAGGCGCCAGCTGGCGTCACAGGCAGATAATACTCCTCTCTGACGCTGACCTCGGTCCCGCGTCCCGCCGGAGCAGGCGTAAAGTGCACGCTATACGTATTGATAATGCCTGGCTTCTTCATCTCGCGCCAGGCAATCAAGCAATTCTCCTGCATTGCTGTGATCTCGCCATCCCACTCGTAATGTGTATTAAAGCTGGCCTTGGCCACGAAATGAAGATGGTTATCGCCAATTTTCTTGACCGTCTGCACCTGGCGCATAAAGGCTGGCCAGTTTGCCACCTCGCTCCAGAAGCGATAGAGCTCCGCTGGCGAGCGCTGGATAGTCACAACTCTTTCGGAGGCAGCCTGTATGGGTATGGTACTGGCCGTACTAATCCCCAGGGCCTGATACGTAAAGCTATGGCCCGTTGCGCCTCGATAGATGCCACCAGCGCCAAGCATGGTCAGAGCAGCCCCGGACCAGCCGCGACGCGCCAGGCCTAGAGCAACAAACAGGCCTCCACCTAGCAAGGAGAGCCTGCGCTCAATCTTGCCAACATTGATTGTTGAGAGCGTACGCACAGCTGGTGTCTGCATGGCAGCGAGGTTCTGTCTTGTCGTACCGCTGGTCTGCAGCAATGTCATCTTCATATCCCCCTTTATCTCTCAGCACTACATCTTTTTATCTTCTCTATGCATTTCTTATGGCTCGCTTGCTGCTCCTGGGACGATCTTTATGGACTTTGAGCGCATCATCCATCGTCACACAAGCAGTAATCAGGGCAAGATGGGTAAAGGCTTGTGGGAAATTGCCAAGAGCATCGCCGGTCGGGCTGATCTCCTCAGCATAGAGGCCAACATGATTGGAGTAGGATAAGAGCTTTTCCAGTACCAGGCGGGCATCATCCAGACGACCGGCCAGAGCTAGATTTTCGACCAGCCAGAAGCTACAGGCACCGAAGGTTCCCTCGACACTCCCCAGGCCATCGTTTGCAGCTTCTTGCGGAATATAGCGACGTACAAGAGCGCCGCTTGCCAATTCCTGGCGAATACGCTTCATCGTGGCAAGCGTCCGCGGCTCTTTTGAGCCCGTGAAGTGCGTAATCATCATCAAAAGGGCGCTGGCATCAACTGCATCGCTCCCATAATACTGCACAAAGCTCTGGCACTTCTCGCTCCAACCTTTGTCCATAACCTGCTCGTAGATCTGGGCGCGCAATTTGGACCATTTGTCCTCAGGAGCGGGCCAACCACGATGGCGCGCTATGCGCAAGCCGCGATCAAAGGCCACCCAACTCATCATCCTTGAGTTCACAAAGGGCTTAGGACCGCCACGCACCTCCCACATACTCTCATCAGGCTCCTGCCAATGCTCGCTCAGCCAATCAAGCAAACGAAGAACTTGCTTCCAGAGATCGTAGGAGATTGCATCATAGTGGTTATAAATGTAGATTGCATCCATCATTTCCCCATACATCCCTAGCTGCAATTGCTTATAAGCTCCATTGCCGATGCGAACCGGCTTGCTTTGGCAATAGCCTTCGAGATGATCCAGAGGCACCTCTTGCAAATCGTGCTTGCCATCAATGGTATACATAGGCTGCAGCGAGCCACCTTCCTTGAGCTCGTGACAGCGATTATCCAGCCATTGCATAAACGCCTCGGCTTCAGTCGTAAAGCCTAGCGTCAGCAGGCTATAGAGCGAGAAAGAGGCATCGCGTAGCCAGGTATAGCGATAATCCCAGTTACGAGCACCACCAAGCGTCTCCGGCAAGCTGGTAGTCGCCGCTGCCACAATGGCACCCGTTGGCGCATAGGTCAAGAGCTTGAGGACAAGAGCAGAGCGCTGCACCATTTCGCGCCAGCGTCCCTGATACTTGCACTGAGAGAGCCAGTTCTGCCAATAGTGAAGCGTATCGTGGAAGACAGACTGAAAATCGTTATCGCTAAGAGTCCTGGGCTTATGGGCATGCTTATCAGTGCAAGCCAGCACAAAATGGAGAGATTGCCCGGCATTAAGCGTAAAGTGGGCCTGCACGCCGCCCCGCCCATCCTGCTTAAGAGGAACCGACGAAGACAGACTCAAGGCCATTTTGTCGCTAGCAAAGATTGCCCCCTCCTGCATCAGCTCAACGCGATGGTCATCGCGCGCATAGTTAAAAGCTGGTCTGCAGGTCATGGTAAAAGCGAGGGAGCCATGAACTATCGATAGAGAGCGAATAAGCACTTGTTGATTTGCCTCTTTCTCCTCCATGACAGGCATATAGTCAGTTATCTCGCCTACGCCTTCATTCGAGAGGAAGCGTGTCAGAAGGACATTTGTCTCGGGCAGATACATCTGCTTGCAGTCTACCTCCTCCATATTAGACGGCGCGATGCGAAAAAAGCCTCCCTTGCCAGCATCGAGCAGGGCGCCAAAGACGCTAGGAGCATCAAAGCGTGGCAGGCAGCACCAGTCAATCGAACCATTCTTCCCCACCAGAGCCACAGTATGAAGCTCGCCAATAATCGCATAGTCCTCAATCGGCAAATAGGCAGATGAGCATTGAGATCTTTTCTTGTTCATAGAACTTGCCTTTATTGTCATGCTAAAGGGCAACAATACCCTCAATACAGTTTGAAGCCATAATCGCAGTGTGTTCTTTGGCTTAGACACGTTCACAAAGCAGCAGAAAGTTTCTCTTAACTTACCATTTATAACCCAATTGATCTTATGCTCTTCTACTACACAATATAATTACCTCTACATTAGAGATCCATGTAACCTCTTATAACGGAACAACGTGTTACGAAACGGAGACACGCTGCCGCAAACCTGCTCTCAAAAAAGGGGTCAAAATTCCGGCAACGCTCGCAGGCAAGCAGATTAGCTCTGCTGGCTCGCCCTATGTGCATCTCTCTGCTTCTCAGTAACGAACATGGGAAAAGAGGCAAAGCTACCGGGCAGACTTGCCGGGTCAGCTTGCATAGACGCCAAGGCTAACTATACAAAAATCACGTCATAGATGGGCGAAACTGGTAGCAGGAAGTGTGGTTTTTTCTTCACGAGATGGCACATCTCAGACTACACCTTCCGCCAGCTCTTCGCAGAGGCATTTAACACAAAAGAAAGTTGGGATCAAATGAGCACACAGGTCAGCGATTTCATTTTACAACGACTTTCAGCATGGGGCGTCAAGCGTATTTATGGCTTTCCCGGTGACGGCATAAATGGTATCCTCGGAGCTCTAGAGCGCCATCAGGATCTCTTCCATTTTGTACAGGTACGCCATGAAGAGATGGCTGCCTTTATGGCCAGCGCGCATGCAAAGTTTACGCAAGAAGTTGGCGTCTGCATGGCCACCTCAGGGCCTGGCGCGATCCACCTTATGAATGGGCTCTACGATGCAAAGATGGATCATCAACCAGTCGTGGCAATTGTAGGTCAATCCGCCCGCTCCGCGCTGGGCGGCAACTATCAGCAAGAGGTTGACTTGCCCAGTCTCTTCAAGGATGTGGCAGGCGAGTATGTGCAGACTATCACAGAGGCCGTCCAGGCCCGCCAGGTCATCGATAGAGCGCTACGCATTGCTATTACCGAACGCACAGTTACCTGCATTATCATTCCAAAAGATGTCCAGGACCTTGACGCCGTAGAGAAGCCTCCTCACAAACATAACACGGTCCATACCGGCACAGGCTACTTTGCGCCCTATATCATCCCGGCCAAAGATGATCTCCAAAAGGCTGCGGACATTCTCAATGACGGGAAAAAAGTATCAATGCTAATTGGGTCCGGGGCCAGGCATGCGGCCGAAGAAGTAAGCGAGGTAGCGGACCTGCTGGGCTGTGGAGTCGCCAAGGCGCTGCTGGGCAAGGACGCTTTAGCTGATACACTGCCCTTTGTGACCGGCACGATCGGCTTGTTGGGGACAAAACCGAGTTGGGATATGATGATGGACTGCGACACGCTCCTTATGGTCGGTACCAGTTTCCCCTACTCCGAGTTCCTCCCCAAGGAAGGCCAGGCCCGTGGCATCCAGATTGATATCGATGGACGCATGCTAAGCCTGCGCTATCCCATGGAACTGGCCCTGATTGGAGATAGCAAGCAGTCTTTACGCGCACTCATCCCCTTGCTGCGCCGTAAGACTGATCGCTCCTGGCGCGAGAAGATCGAAGCCAACATTCGCGACTGGTGGCAAACCGAAGAATCGCGGGCCAAGCAGAGCGCCAATCCGATCAATCCAGGACTGGTAGCCTGGGAGCTTTCGCCGCGCTTGCCCGACAATGCTATCGTTACGGCTGACTCTGGCACAACGGCTAACTGGTATGGGCGCATGATTAAGATGCGCGGTACGATGATGGGCTCGCTCTCCGGTAACCTTGCCTCGATGGCAGCAGGCGTCCCCTACGCCATGGCAGCCAAATTCACGCATCCCGACCGCCCGGTAGTTTCCTTAACCGGTGATGGCGCAGTGCAGATGCTGGGCCTCAATGGCTTTATCACGGTGGCCAAATATTGGAAAGAATGGAGCGACCCGCGCCTCATCTTCATTGTCTATAATAATCAGGATCTTAACCAGGTAAGTTGGGAGATGCGAATCGAAGAGGGCAACCCCGAGCTACCTATGACGCAACGAATCCCAGATTTCCCCTTCGATACCTTTGCCGAATCGATTGGGCTGATGGGCATCCGCGTAAATAAGCCCGAAGACCTGGGGCGGGCGCTCGATGAAGCTTTGAGGGCCAATCGCCCGGTGGTAATGAATGTCTACACCGATCCCAATGTGCAAACCCTGCCGCCACATATCACCTTTGAGCAGGCTAAAGCCTTCGCTTCGACTGTGCTGAAGGGCGATCCGGAAGAGGGCGGCATCATTAAGCAGTCGGTGAAGAGCATGGTCGGCGGAGTCTTGCATAAGAGCTAACCTGCGCACACAACGTTAAGGCTTAACTATCGCTTGTTCTTTAGTCAAGAGGAGAGACGCAGTGAAGCGTTTAGCAGTCCTGAACGAAACAGCGCAGACCCATATACAGAATGGCAATGTACGCGGTGGGCGCATGGGTATTGCCACGATTGATCTTAGCGGTCTGGAAAATGATCTGCGTATCCAGGTCAAAGGAGAGGTACGCTTTGACGCTGGGAGCCGTGCCCTCTATGCCACGGACGGCTCCCAGTATCGCCAGGTTCCTATTGGTATCGTCATTCCGCGCGATGAGGAAGATGTCATTAGCGCGGTCTCTACCTGCCATCTCTACGGCGCGCCAATCTTGCTGCGCGGCGGAGGAACAAGCCTGGCCGGTCAGGGCTGCAATGTAGCTGTGGTGATCGATATGTCCAAGTATATGCACAAGATTATCGAGCTCGATCCTGAGTTACGAATAGCGCGCGTGCAGCCTGGCATTATTCTCGATCACCTGCGTAACGCTGCCGAAAAGTATCATCTGACCTTCGGTCCAGATCCTGCCACTCATGACCGTTGTACGCTTGGTGGCATGATTGGCAACGATTCCTGCGGCGTGCATTCGGTTATGGCGGGCAAGACTGTCGATAATATTGAGGAGCTGGATATCCTCACGTATGATGGCCTGCGTATGCGCGTTGGCAAGACGAGTGATGAGGAGCTCGCACGAATCATTGGCGCAGGCGGACGGCGCGGCGAGATCTATGCCAGGCTCAAAGCATTGCGAGACCGCTACGCCGCCGAAATTCGCCGCCGCTATCCCCATATTCCGCGCCGCGTCTCCGGCTACAATCTTGATCAATTGCTCCCGGAGAACGGCTTCCACGTGGCACGCGCGCTTGTCGGCTCAGAGAGCACCTGTGCAATTGTGCTCGAAGCTACCACGCGGCTGGTCGCCAGTCCGCCAGCCCGCGCGCTGCTCGTGCTCGGCTATGCCGATGCTTATGCGGCCGCCGATCATGTGCCCGAGCTTCTAGAGTACAAACCTATCGGGCTTGAAGGCATGGACCGTGGCCTGGTTAACGACATGCTGAGGAAGGGCCTGCATCCCAATGATGTCTCACTCTTGCCTTCTGGCAATGGCTGGCTACTTGTCGAGTTTGGAGGCGAGAGCACAGAGGAAGCAAGTGATAAGGCTCATAAATTGATGGAGGCGCTCAAGCATAAAGAGAACGCTCCGGCGATGAAGCTTTGCGAACATAGTGAGGATGCCGCAAAAATCTGGCAGGTTCGCGAGTCGGGCCTGGCGGCTACAGCTTTTGTACCCGGCAAGAAGACAACCTGGCCCGGCTGGGAAGATGCAGCAGTTCCCCCAGAGCACCTGGGCAACTACCTGCGCGATTTCTATAAGCTTATCAAGAAGCATGGCTATGAGTGCGACTTCTATGGCCACTTTGGCCAGGGCTGCGTGCATACGCGCATAGACTTCGACTTTGAGACCATTCAAGGCGTCAATAACTATCGCTCCTTTGTCGAAGAAGCCGCCGATATCGTGATAAACTACGGCGGTTCGCTCTCAGGCGAACATGGGGATGGCCAATCACGCGCCGAACTTTTGCCCAAAATGTTTGGCACTGAGCTCATCGAGGCTTTTCGCGAATTTAAGTCAATCTGGGACCCCGATTGGAAGTTAAATCCGGGCAAGGTTGTTAATGCCTATCGTCTTGATGAGAATCTGCGCACAGGACCCCATTACAATCCGCAGCATGTGCAAACGCATTTCAAGTTTCCCGACGATGAGGGCAGCTTTGCACGGGCAACCTTGCGCTGCGTTGGAGTTGGCAAATGCCGGAGAACCGAAGGCGGTACGATGTGCCCAAGCTTTATGGTGACCCGCGAAGAAGCCGATACAACGCGTGGACGCGCTCACCTGCTGTTTGAAATGCTCCAGGGAAACCCGATTGGCCATGGTTGGCGCGACAAGCATGTAAAGGAGGCTCTGGATCTCTGCCTGGCCTGCAAGGGCTGCAAGGGTGACTGCCCGGTCAATGTCGATGTGGCAACGTATAAAGCCGAATTTCTCTCCCATTACTATGCCGGCAGATTACGCCCGCTCACAGGCTATTCTATGGGCCTGATCTACTGGTGGGCCAGGATGGCCTCGCGTATGCCAGACCTTGTGAACTACATCACTCAGACCCCACCTCTTAGCGAGATTGTGAAACGCCTGGGCGGCTTCGCTCCAGAACGCAAGATCCCGCGCTTCGCGCCCCAGACTTTCAAACAGTGGTTTAAACGGCGCGATGTGGTCTTTGATCCCGCCAGACCACGCGTCTTGCTCTGGCCCGATACCTTCAACAACTACTTCCATCCAGAGACCGCCATGGCAGCTGTTGAGGTTCTGGAGGCAGCGGGCTTCCAGGTAATCGTGCCTGAGCAAGCACTCTGTTGCGGCCGCCCGCTCTACGACTATGGTTTTCTTGAGCAGGCCGAAAAGCTCTTAAATCAGGTGCTAGTGAGCTTGCGCCCGGTTATAGAGGCCGGTATTCCAGTCGTTGGCCTGGAACCAAGCTGCGTGTCAGTTTTTCGCGATGAGCTAAAAAATCTCTTGCCCGATAATGAGGATGCAAAACGCTTGTCCCAGCAGACATTCTTGCTAAGCGAGTTTTTGGAAAGCCAGGCCGAGAACTATCAGCCGCCCAAATTGGCGCGCAAAGCTATCGTGCATGGCCATTGCCACCATAAAGCAATCATGAAAATGCACGACGAGGAAGCCATTTTGCATAAACTGGGCCTTGACTATCACGTGCCCGACTCCGGCTGCTGCGGGATGGCCGGGGCCTTTGGCTTCGAGCAAGATCATTACGACGTCTCGCTTAAAGTTGGCGAGCGTGCGCTGCTCCCGGCAGTGCGCCAGGCAGAGAAGGACACCATCATCATTGCCGATGGCTTTAGCTGCCGCGAACAAATTGCGCAAACAACCGATCGCCAGGCCCTACACCTGGCCCAGGTCTTACAGATGGCCTTGCACGAGAGCGACAAACCCGCAGTCATCTATCCCGAGATCCGTTATCAGCGCCAACCAGCGCCGACTACCAACTTGCGCTTACCCCTCATAGCTGCCGCCCTGGGCACCACAGGAGCCGCCATTGCCGGAGCGCTTCTGCTCCTGAAACGTTTGCGCGGACGGAAGCGCTACCCATAAATCTTGGGCTAGCATACCAGAGAAGCAAGCACACTATCCTGATCTGTCATAGAAGGTGAAAGAAGGGAGGTAAAGGCCAATGGTTCTAAAAGAGCCAGCAGCGGCTGTGCGGAAAGCCAGCCAGCAGATCAAGCCATTCATGGCCGATGGGCATCAGTCAACTGGTTTCAAAGATCTGATCCCGCGCAAGATCACGCGCGAAGGCATTATCCTGGAGAGGCACATTCGCGAAGGGCGTTTTCAGCGCAGCCTTGCGCTTATCACCAGCCTCTCAGGACTGCTTACAGGGCTCGAAGTGACCTATGAGCACTATCGCGGTAGTTATGGTCAGCGCATTATGTACACACCGGTCCTCATCTGCTTTGGCCTCTTCATGGCCGGATTGTGGGGCGCGCTCAACCGCTGGGCCGCACGTACGGCCTTGCGTGGCGTCGCCTTGCTAACCATGCTGGATGGGGTCGTGGGTTTCTATTATCACATTCGCGGCATTCAGCGCAAGCCAGGTGGGTGGCGCATTCCTATCGTCAACATAGTGATGGGCCCACCTCTCTTTGCCCCTCTTCTTATGTCAACCGTAGGTTTTCTGGGCCTGGTTGCCTCTTTTCTGCGCAGCGAAGACGCTCCCCAGAAGGACTTGCCCGGATTACCCAAGCCGCGTTCGTCCTGGCTGAGCTGGCTGCCAGCGCGCATAAGCCGTGAAGGCTTGGTCTTCGAACAGGACATCCGCGAAGGACGCTTTCAGCGCATGCTCGCCGTTGCTACACTGCTCTCCACACTCTTTAGCTGGATTGAATCGCTCTATTCACACTACAAAAATAACTTTGCCTATCGCATGCAATGGTCGCCTATCATTATCGGGCCGATGCTTATGTTAGCGGCACTGGGCGCTATCTGGAATCGCACTATCGCCCGTACGCTCTTACCGCTCATGGCCCTCATCGCCTTGCTTAACGGCATAATTGGCTCGTTCTATCATGCTCGCGGCATTTTGCGCCGCTCAGGAGGCCTCAAGAAGCCATTCTATAATATTGTCTATGGCCCTCCTATCCTGGCCCCCATGCTCTTCTCTGCCTCCGGCTTCATCGGTTTGCTCGCCAGTCTTTTACGGAGGGAAAAATAATGAAAACCAGGAAAATGCTCAAAAATGGTCGGGCGGTCACCTCTCATAGCACGCCTGAGACCCTGCCGGGCGTTGATACAAGCCGCCTGCCGGTAGATCCGAAAACTAGAGAGCCGCTGGCTCCGATGGCCCAACCCGGCTATTATCCCGGCTTTTCAACCCTCAGCCAGCAAGCCTTCTGGGATGAGGCCACGCGCAATGTTATCAACAATCGTCTTCACAATGTACCGCCGCTGCGCTTCTTCAGCGCCGACGAAGCTGTTCTTATGCGTGCCATCTGCGACCGCTTGCTTCCGCAGGATGATCGCGACGAAGAGCATAAAATACCGATCCTCAATTACATCGATGATAGGCTCTACAACAAGCGGGGAGATGGATACCGCTACGAAGACATGCCGCCGGATGGCGAGGCCTATCACCTTGGCTTGCAGGCTATCGAGGCTATAGCTCAGCATATGTATGATGCGCCATTTATTGAGCTTGGCCCCCAGGAACAGGATAACGTATTGTTTACCCTCCACCAGGCTCAGCCGCCGGCGGCTGAGGATATCTGGAAAAAGATGTCGGTGCACCGCTTCTGGCTCCTGATGATGCAAGATGTCGTCCAGGCTTACTATGCCCATCCCTACGCCTGGGATGAGATAGGCTTTGGGGGACCGGCCTATCCGCGCGGCTATATGCGTCTGCTAGAAGGCAAGCCAGAGCCCTGGGAAGTTGAGGAACAGCGCTACGACTGGAATGCACCGGTTACCTCGCTTTCGGGTGAGCACCAGCGCCTGGGCGGTCCGGGAGGCCATAAGCAAATGACGCCAGGCCAGGCTGGCACCCATTAAAGCAGCTCGGCTCGGGAAACAAGCATCACCAGCCAATTCAGCGGCTTTTGCACAGGATAGCAAGCAACAGGCGAAGAGATTTTTTATAGCGCGAATGAACGTATCTGACAACCAGTAAGCCAAAGGAGAGTCAATGCCATGAACACGCCACTATTGGGAGCCTTTAAAGGCGCGAAACCGACCCATCAGCTCGGGCCTATGCAATCTATCGATTTTCCTATGCATCACTTCAGACCTGATGAAGAGGTAGACTTCTGTATCGTTGGCGTCGGCTCGGCAGGCGGCGTGCTCCTGCAACGGCTGGCCAAAGCTGGCTTTCGCGTCGTTGGTATTGAAGCGGGTCCTTTCTGGGATACCGAACGCGATTGGGTAAGCGATGAGGCGGGTTCACACAAGCTCTACTGGAACGATCAGCGCGTCACTGGCGGCGAAGATCCGATTGCGCTTGGCTCAAATAACAGCGGCAAGGGCGTCGGAGGCGGTTCAGTACACTGGGCCGGCTTTACCCCTCGTTTCCATCCTTCTGACTTCTGCGTCTATTCCGAGGATGGTATGGGAGTTGACTGGCCCATTACCTATGAGGATCTCAAGCCATACTATGAGCTCCTAGAAAAGGAAATCCCGGTCTCCGGTCCCGCCTATTATCCCTGGGGCGATCCGCACGGCTATATCTATGGTCCCCATCCCCTTGGCGGCGTTGGCGATATTCTGGTCAGGGGCTGCACGCGCCTCAATATTCCCGTCGTGGCCGGCGGTCCAGTCGCGATTACGGCCGGCTCCTATAAAGATCGACCGCATTGCATCTATCGCGGCTTCTGCATCCAGGGCTGCAAAGTCGGCGCCAAGCAAAGCACACTGATCAGCCATGTCCCCGACGCCATACGCAATGGCGCCGAGCTACGCGCTAATTGCATGGTTGCGCGCATCAATATGCAGAATGGCAAGACAACCGGTGTCACCTACATTGATCCCGAGGGCCATGAACAAGAGCTCAAAGCCAGGGTGGTTATTGTCAGTGGCTATGCTATCGAGACTCCACGCCTGCTCCTGAACTCGGCATGTCCGGGCTTTGAAGATGGCCTTGCCAATTCTAGCGGCACACTAGGCAAATATCTCATGGTCCAGATCGGCAACGTCGTCCTGGGACGCTTCGAGCAGCCCGTACGGATGTATAAAGCGCCGCCAGCGCATGGCCTGACCGAAGAGTTCTATGAAACTGACCCCAAAAACGACTTTGTGCGCGGCTATGCGATCCAGACAGTTGGTCCATTGCCCATCGCCTTCGCCAAGCAAATGATGGTGGCGAAAGGGGCCTGGGGTTGGGGCATGCGCAAACTTATGATGGATTATAATCACTGGACGGCTCTAGGCGTGCTGGGGGAGATCCTGCCCTGGGAGGATAACCGCGTTGAGCTAGCCGACGAAAAGGATCAATACGGTCTACGCGTGGCCAAAGTTACCTTCAAGCTCCATGAGAACGACAAAAAAATTGCTAGAGCAGGCGTACAGAAGACCACCGAGATCTTGCAGGCAGCTGGCGCTCAGGAAGTCGTTGAGGAGCCGCGCTATGCTCACCTGGTAGGTGGCGCACGTATGGGCAACGATCCCAGTTCCTCGGTTACAGACAAATTTGGGCACACCCATGATATCCCTAATCTGTTTGTCTGCGATGGTAGCCTGCTGCCCACGCAGGGCTCGGCCAATCCTGGCCTGACCATTCAAGCCCTTGCCGCCCGCAGCGCCGATTATCTCATCTCTAACTCCGCTAGCCTTCTATCGCAGCATCCAGAGCGCATCATCACTGAGTACCCACCTGTACGCACCAACCTTTCGCCAGCCGGAACCGCCGGGCATGGCGTGCCGCGCCTTAAATCAAGCATGAAAAGCTAGCACAGCCCTCCCCTCTATGGCATCCCGCAGCTTATGAGCGCCAGAGCAGGTCAAGCGGAGAGAGGGGAGCTTTCCTTCTTCTTGACAAACCTCCTGCCCAATGGCATACTAGAAGCGGTCAATCATGACTAACCGCCCAGTAAAACGAGCTAAAGAGTTTAGTTTTGACTTGCGCCTAAGCCAGGAGGATATATGCCAAAGATCGTCGATGAACAAACGCGCGAAGCTACACGCCGCCGTATTATTCGCGAGGCGGCCGGCGAATTTGCCCGCCTGGGTTTTGATCAGGCCAACATTAATACGATTGCAGAACAGGCGGGCATTGGCAAAGGCACCATCTACCTCTATTTTGAGAATAAGCGCGAACTCTTTCTTGCCATGTTGCGCTACATCGCGCAGGCCCACATGGCGGCTATCCGAGCCGCGATTGCCGCCGATGGCACGCTAGAACAACGCCTCAAACGCCTGTTTCTCGCCTTCGCACGCCTGGCCGCAGAAGAAAACGACAGCTTCAACGTTTTTATGAGCGCGCTCTACGGGGTCAATCGCGCCTTTCAAGCCGAAGCCACCAAGCTCTTGCGCGATTACCTTGCCGTAATTGCCTTAATGTTGGAGCAGAGCCGGGCCCACGGTGAACTGCAGTGCGATAATCTCGAAGCTACAGCGCTTATGGTCCTCTCATTGACCGAATCGTATGTGCTCTCAGCTCGGGTGCTGGGACAGGCAGATACCGATATCTGGAAGCAAGCAGATGATATTGCACAATTTATTCTGCGCGGCATTGGAGCCCTAGCCTAAGCTGGCTCGCTTGCTGCCTTTTTTTCTTTGTTTTTTTGAATGTCTGCCCACCCATTTACGTATGGTCTGAGCGACATAGGAGTTTCATGCATGAAAGCAGGTCTATTTATTCCTTTCTTGCGCCGTCTTTTTCACATCAGGCGCACAAAACGGAGCTTTGAAAGCCCTCGGTATCTCCTTAAATGGCTGCTGATCAGCACACTGATTGGCCTGGTCGCGGGCATCGGGGCCATCGTTTTCTATGTCTCCATTCACCTGGCTACCGTCACTTTTCTTGGGCAGCTGGTCGGTTATCTTCCTCCGTCTCCGGCTGGCGAAGGCGCGAGCGGAGTAATGTCTCTCTGGTCGGCGGCCCGCCCTTGGCTTCTGCCAGTAATAACGACAGCCGGCGGTCTGCTGGCCGGCATTATCGTGTTTACCCTGGCCCCAGAAGCTGAGGGTCATGGCACGGATGCCGCGATTAAGGCCTTCCACCAGGGCTTGCCCATTCGCGCTCGTATCCCCATCATCAAGCTCGTGGCTTCCGCTATCACCATTGGCACTGGAGGTTCGGCTGGCCGCGAAGGGCCAACTGCGCAGATTAGCGCCGGCTTCGGCTCGCTACTAGCCTCTATCTTACGCCTGGATCTCCAGGATCGACGTATTGCGATTGCTACAGGCATTGGTGCCGGCATCGGGGCGATTTTCCGTGCGCCCCTGGGCGGAGCGATTCTGGCTGCGGAAATTCTTTATAAAAATGATCTGGAGATCGAGGCAATCATCCCGGCCCTGATCGCTTCCATCGTTGGCTATAGCGTCTTCGGGGCCTGGATGGGCTGGACACCTATTTTTGCCGTCTCGGAAAACCTTGCCTTTACCTCGCCTCCGCAGCTGCTTTACTACATCCTGCTGGGCATTATTTGTGGGCTTGTGGGTGTACTCTATGCCAGAGGTTTCTATGGCATCACACATATCTTTCAGCGCTTGCGCCTGCCAAATTGGATCAAGCCAGCCATCGGCGGCCTGCTGGTCGGCCTGATCGCCCTGGTTATACCGCAAGCCCTGGGTATGGGCTATGGCTGGGTTCAGCTTAGTATGGGCAAAGGCTTGCTCTCGCTCCCGCTCTGGATCATTCTCTTACTCCCATTCGCCAAGATTATCACAACCGGCCTGACTGTCGGCTCCGGCGGCTCCGGCGGTATCTTTGGCCCCGGAATGGTTATAGGTGGCATGCTCGGCGCGACGGTCTGGCGCCTCTGCTACCACGTTTTGCCTGGCTTGCCGGCCACACCCGGACCGTTTGTCATTGTAGGCATGATGGCCCTCTTTGGAGGCATCGCCCACGCGCCCCTTGCCGTCATGCTTATGGTTGCCGAGATGACTGGAAATCTCTCTATGCTGGCGCCAGCGATGATTGCTGTCGGCATCTCCTCAATCATCGTCGGACACAATACCATCTACACCAGCCAGCTCAGTACCCGTGCCGATTCACCGGCGCATCGGCTTCAACTCTCCTTCCCCTTGCTCTCTACCCTGGCCGTAGGTAAAGCGATGTCTTCGCTTACGCTGCACTTCGCACCTCAGCAGAGCGTCGCCGAAGCCGAACAGATACTTGCGGACCGCCTGGAAAGCGGAGCCCCAGTACTCGATCCCGCCGGCGAGCTGCAAGGTGTGCTGACCCTGCTGGATATACAACGCGTCCCGCCAGAGGAACGCAGTCAACGCCTCGTCAGTGAAGCTATGAATCGCGACGTACTGGTAGTCTATCCCGAAGAAACTCTTGACGAGGCCCTCGAACAATTAACCAGTAAACGTATTAGCTGGGCGCCTGTCGTAGATGCAGAGGCATCCAGCGGACACATGCCTGTTGTCGGCATCCTCTCCGCAGCCGATATTGTGCGCACATATCGCAAAACGCTGGCAAGGGATTCGCGCCGTATGCGCGGCCTGGTCGAAGGAACTGTCATGCTAGAAGTAACCATTGAGGATGGCATGCCTATTGCCGGGCGCCCATTGCGCGAAGCACATTTGCCTCGCGAATGCCTTGTAGTTTCTATTCGCCGCAGCGATGAGCTACTCTTTCCTCGTGGAAGCGCATTCATCAAGCCCGGAGACGTCGTTACCTTCCTGGTTAGCCCTCAAGGCGAAGATAGTCTACAGCAGTATCTACAAAACCAGCAGCAGGCCGCGGATCATCTGCTTGCCTGAAAGATACGGCCGGGAGACCTGGTTCGACCAGCAATTGAGCAAAAATCATCGTCACCTTTTTTTACAAAAGAACGTGTTTCTCCCAGTGGCGTTTAAAGCTCAATCTGCAGAACACAACAATTGGAACGTATGGTTTCTGTGCTGGCCAGAGCTGTAGTTGCTTGCGCTAGCTGCAGCCATAAACAGAGGGCATAAGGCCTCTCGGCTTGATGACCAGGATGGAGATTCGATCTCTAGCAAAGAAAGGACAGACATATGACGATGCAGAGTCCACAGGACCTTTTTCTCTACAATCTCGGCAGTATGTACGACGTAGAGCAGAAACTGGCTCAGGTACTGCCCGTACTGGCTAATGAATGTCAGAATCCCCAGGTCAAAGATGCTTTCTTACAGCATGAACAGCAGACGCGACAGCATGTGCGCAATATTGAGCAGTGTTTCCAGATTCTTGGCCGTCAGCCGCAGTCGATGGATAATCAGGCAGTTACCGGTCTCAAGCAGGATCACGATACTTTTGTCCAGCAACGCCCCCAGCAGGACGTGCTCACCATGTTTGATCTGAACGCGGGATATCAGAGCGAATTCCTTGAAGTGGCCAACTACAACGCCTTAATTGAGGCTGCTAATAATATGGGGATGCAACAGTGTATTCCATTGCTGCAGCAGAACCTGCAACAGGATCAAGAAGCCGCTAAGAAATTGGGCATACTCATTCATCAGCTCGGACAAAAGAAAGCCTGATACACAAACAGGAGGGGCGGCGCGCTCCTCCTGTACTCTATTCGTTTCATCCATATTCCACATCTCTCATTAAGCATCCCCAAGCTCTATGCCTTCCCCAGCTCAGGCTACTTACTCAAGCCAATGAGGTCATGCGCCTGCGCGCCTCATCCACGGTCATTGGCACATTGAAAATCGGCGAGCCTGGCTGCTGACGACGCCCACCCTCGGCCAGAAAGCCTGAGTCGACTGCGGCATAACCAACCTCCTCAATCAGGCGCGCGACAACTTCTTTGGCCTGCGAGTCATCGCCAGCCAAGAAAAGGACGAGGCGATCCTCATGAGAAGAACGGCCCCCATCTCTTAGCGTCTGAAAGTTCAGCGTATTGAAAGCCTTTACCAGCCGAGCTTCAGGAACGATCTTAGATATCTCCTGACTTGAAGTGCTCGCCCCCAGATTCACTATTTTGCCATTCTCATCAAAAGGATTGATCGCATCGATAACAATTCTATTGGCAAAAAGCTGGGAATTGGGTAGATCATGGCGCCTGGACCAGGGAATAGCCAGCACAACAATATCTCCGAATGTCACAGCCTCCCCCGAGGTCCTCGCCTCAACTCCATGTCCTACTTCCGCGACAACAGGGGCAAGAGCCTGCGGATCTCCCGAATGAGAAACAACTACATGATGGCCTGCCTGGGCAAAGAGCTTTGCAACGGAAGAGCCGATACGGCCAGCCCCAACAATACCTATATTCATATTTCTCTTTCCTCTCTCAACTACTCGAAAAGTACCATACCATTGAAACAACACGCCTCTAAGCACAGAAAAGTTACGTCACACACCTCCACCATTGCCCCTGGCGCCCTAACAATGCTTCAAGGTTGAAACATTCAGCATAAGCTCTGCGTGCTATATGCATAAAACAGCTGCTCCTTGGAGCCAGGAACCATATACCCAAAGGCAGATAAGCAGGCCAAGGGCTTATGAACAAGCAAATGAACAGCTATTCAGCAAAAGAGAGCCATACTATAGAGAGGTGATATAGAGATGTCAAAACTACCACTCATAGAGCCAGATATGAACCTATCGAATATCGTCAATGAATTGACAAGCTTCGATCACGATGCGCTACAGGTACAACCTTATCTCAGAGCAGCGCTGTTGGGCTTTGCCTGCGGCCTACGTTCCCTGAGTCCATTGGCCCTGCTCGATTGGAGCAAAAAGTTCAAGCCAAACCCTTCCACTAAGCTGGAACAAATCCTTAATTCACCGGCGACGCGCATCGCCACAAGCCTGCTGGCTACTGGAGAGCTTGTTGTTGACAAGCTGCCGGGCACACCTAGCCGCCTTAACATCGGGCCGCTCCTTGGTCGCTTGAGTGTAGGTGCCCTGGCAGGCGTAAGTATCTGCCAGCGCTATCGCCAAATGCCCGCGCTCGGCCTATTGCTTGGTGCCGCCGGAGCCTGGGCTGGCTCCTATGCAGGATATTATGCGCGTACCACATTGAGCAAGAATAGCAAGCTGCCGGGCTTTGCCGTAGGGTTGCTGGAGGACGGAGCCGCCTATGGGCTTGGTTTATTAGCCGTGCGCGATAATGATGCCTCCTGAGCCTCCGCAGCATAATTTTCCTATCGGGTTCTCATACAGCCAGGCTCAAACAAGCCGATCTCTTAAAGAAGGAACTCTCATATGGAGGTGCAAGGAGGATATGACCACACGCACAACTGAGGAAATCTTTGAGAACCATTTACAGCCAGGAGAGAAAGAGTCTTCAACAGAAACTGATATTCAGCACATTTCCCAGAGCCTGCCTGATCTAGCAGTCCCTGGGAAATGTGAGAGATCCCTTTGTTTTACTCATCACTTGACAGATTGAGCGCGGGGAAACTTCACCTAGTAAAGCTGTCCCGTTACTACTTCCAAGCCATCGATATCGGGAAGAGCGGGATATGGGCCATGGGGCTCGCTCTGATACCAGTAGGCCACAGAAGCAATGTCATCCTGCAAAGGAAGATAGCGATGCCCATGTCTCCAGCCAAGCGCCTGAATTGTGACGCGCAAATCCTCGCTAAAACGAATGGGGTCCATAATATGCCAGCGGTACATTCCGAAGCGCTGCTGGCTGCGATAGAGGCCATCGGGCTTAATGATCTGGGGCAAACCAAGGAAGGGCGTAGAATAGGTGCCATATTCTCCTTTGGGATGCTCAAAATTCCAGGCGCCGCCAAAATAATCTTCTGTGCCAGTCCCGCAAATAGTTGGGAAATCCTTGTCTCCATCCAGGTAGAATTTGATCTCACCTTCTCCCCACCAGCCGGGGCTATTCACCTGCCAGGCCAGATAGGTACCAACGTAGTGCCCCTGGCCCTTCACATTATCCAGCAAGGTATGTACTTGCTTGTAGGACACGGGATTACTGCGCCGCCACTGAGCATGGAAATAAGCCACATCCTCGGGCACATCTGTCAGCGTATAATCGACTTGATAATAGAGCACGACTTTCTGGTCGCTCAAATTCTCAATGGTCAAACGGGCGCTGCGCCGAAACGGCATCTCCCAGTACGAATTCATCCCTCCAGCCGGATTAACGGCGACGGGCAGCGAGCTGATATTGCAGCGCTCACACCAACCATTGGCAAAGAAATCGCCGTAGGGGCACTCAATAGATGGATGCTCTTCACCATCCCAATAGGCCCGCAGAATCAAGCTGCGCCAATGATCGGGGAAGGTGGTCATCCAGATATGCTGGATGGCGCCCGCCTCCTGGATTTCGGCCAGCGTTACTGTAGTATGAGGAGCAATCTCGATCGAAGGCGACACTTTCCAGCCCTGCCCAAGATCACGCGCGCAACCGGCTCCCGTGCCCTCTGTCGCCATGCCCCCACGTCCCTTTTCGCCAGTAAAATTTTCGGCGCTGATTGAGCGTGTGCGCGCACGAGAAAGGCGCGAAAGATTGCCTAAGCTCATCCCAAGTCCATTGAAACCGTCGTTGTTTGCCATGTATCCATCCTTCTTATGCAACCCACCGGCCAGAAGACCAGCGGCATCTCATCGAACCCGGCCCGATACAATTCAGGCAGCCGCATCACTGCCAAGCCTCTGGCCCGGCCGACAAGAAATCGTTTTCCAAAAAGAATACCTGGTACAACTTCAATACCTCTATGGCAAGAAATTGTTTTCATAAAAAGCTTGCAGCCCACTTATTCTGCGTTCAGTATAGGGAGCGAGCAGATATTTTGTCAAGGACCACAGCAGATTCATGCCTCATTTATTCCAAATAATTATGTTATACATTTTCCATTCCATGCTTTAAGGCAAGCTAGCAGAATGTAGTCTTGAGTCAGCTCCTCTTGACAAGGTGATTAGCGCTTAGGTATTATTCTCGTAATTAGCAGCCAATAAAATGTTTTCACAATCTGAAAAATCGCACACGAACAGCATGAAAACATTTTCACAAGGCAAATGAGCGGCCAGCATCTGGCATAGCTCGCGCTGCAAAGGGTTGAATTACTGGCATGTTCGCTTGATTTTTGTATATTTGCCCCACGGTTCAAGTATCTTTGGCAGCAGGACTTCTTTATTTTAGTAAAGAGCAGAGCTTTGCAGAAAGAGCTTGCAAGCGCAGACAAGGAGAGAAGATATGGATAGCAGCCGTCCTCTGTCAAGCGAGCGAGGAAGCTCCCTATTTTCACGGCGAAAATTTCTCAAGTACACAGGTGCCACTAGCATGGCGGCCCTGAGTACAGGTGGCCTGGCCACAATCATTTCAAGTTGTGGTGGAGGCTCAGGTGCATCTTCCTCGGATTCGCTGAGTTTCTGGCAATTTTACGCGCCTGGTGGCTCTGTAGCGCTACAGAGTCAGTGGTTTGTAGACATGGTTGCGGCCTGGAACAAAGCCAATAAAACCCAGGTGAAGTTGCAATTCATCCCTAATTCTGATTATGTCAATGGCTCGAAACTGCAGACGGCCTTTGCTTCGGGCCAGGGGCCAGACATTTTTATCATCAGCCCTGGCGACTTCTTGCGCTACTATAACGGCGGCGTCCTACAGGACCTGACGCCACACATAGAGAAAGCGGCCCAGGCCGACCTCTATCCAGACGTGATGACCACACGTATCGTCGATGGCAAGATTTATGCCATTCCGATGGAAGTCGAGCCGATGGCCATCTATTATAGCGTAGCCGCCTTCGAGAAGGCCGGTCTTAGCGAAAAAGATATCCCAACGAGCTGGGAACAGCTGCTGGACATTGCCGCCAAACTAAAAACCAATAAGCAATATGGCATTGGCTTTGAGACCACACCCGGTTACTACCAGAACTTCACCTGGTACCCCTTTATGTGGCAGGGCGGTGCCGACGCGGTAGACAAGCAGACAAAGAAAAGCGGCTTTAATTCGCCGGGCGCTATCCAGGCGCTTAAATTCTGGCAGGATGCAGTAAAAAAGGGAGTGGCCCCACGCACGCTGCAGGGCAGCGGCGGAAATGACGTGGTAGCCAACCTGTCCTCGGGCTATTGCGCCATGCTCAATGTCGGTATCTGGGGTGCTGCGGCTTTAAAGGCTAACGCGCCTGACTTCAAGTATGGTGTTTTCAAGCTTCCCACACCTCCGGGAGGGAAATACACCACGGTTGCCGGCGGCTGGGCCTTTGCGGCTAATGCCAAGGGCAAGAATCCCGAAGAGGCAGCTAAGTTCTGCGCCTGGGCGCTGGCTTCAATGAAGCAGGATTCTATTCAGCGCGGCGTAGACTGGATCATCAAAGCCAAATCAGATATGGGTCCACGTAAATCAGTGATGGATGCAGCCTCTCAGCAAGGGGGCTTCAAAGATGGAGCTATGAAAACCTTCCAGGAAGAGGTCTTCCCCGGAGCACGCGGTGAGCCCCGCTATCCACCCGAAATTTATAAAGCCATCTCCGATGCTATTCAAGCCACTATGCTTAATGGCGCAGATCCGGCCCAGCAGGCTGCCACTGCAGCAAAGACTATTGATTCTTTCCTTGCCAGTTACTCAGGAGGAAGCATCTAATCTGCTGATATAGGAGTCAATTCCCGACAGTAGTACTACTGTCGGGGATGCTCTCTAGCGCTAGTTACAACTCTGGAGGTGCCTACCCTATGAGCACTAGTTCCGCAACGCGGAATGCACAGGATATCCAGCAACTACATACCAAGCAACGCTCCAAAAAAGGCCTGGCGCGTGAGCGCCGCGAGTGGATAGCCGCTTATCTATTCCTGGCTCCCGATGCCCTGGGACTCCTCGTCTTCGTCGGCATACCGATGATCTATGCTCTCGCGCTGGGCTTTTTCGATGTAGATGGCTTTGGCAACTTTTCTTTTGCCGGGCTCATGAATTACAGCAAGATGTTTTCCGACCCACAATTTCTTATCAGCTTACGCGTGACGCTTGTATATGTGATTGTGCTGGTTCCGGGCCTCTTCGTTGCCGGTCTGGGCCTGGCACTGCTGGTTAAGCAAAGGATTCCTTTTATCGGCTTGTTTCGCAGCATGTTTTTCATGCCCTATGTCATCAGCCTTGTCGTCGTTGGCTTCGTCTGGAAATTTATGTTAACTGACCAGATCGGCGTCTTTAACCAGTTCCTGACAACCCTGGGCCTTAATAGCCGCTCCTGGCTTGGCGATCCCAATCTGGCACTGGGCACGGTAATCTTTATCAATATCTGGCTGGGTATGGGTTACTATATGATAATCTTTCTGGCCGGACTCCAGGATATTCCTCATGAATATTACGAGGCCGCCTATCTGGACGGGGCAAGCGGCTGGAACGCTTTCCGCTATGTGACCTGGCCACTGCTCAAGCCAACCAGCTTTTTTGTGCTCCTGGTCTCGCTTGTCTCGGCGGTTGCTGGCTCGCAGGGCTTTGATCTGATCTATGTTATGACCCGAGGCGGCCCCGATCAGTCAACCTCGCTAGGCATTTTTTATATCTATCAGCAAGCGTTCCAGTTTGGCCATTATGGCTATGCAGCCGCCATGGCTTCGGCACTGGTCGCGGTCTTGCTTATTGCTACATTGATACTATTCGCCTTGACCAAGGGGGGACGTTTTGAGTTCGATTAACCGAGCTGTATATAAACCTGCATCTCCAGTGCAACCCAGAATAGCAGTTCTGACGATCGTAACGGCCTTACTCGCTATCCTTACAGTTTTTCCGCTGCTCTGGATGCTCACGAGCGCCTTTAAGAGTCCCGCCGAGATTAACACAGCCAATTTGCTCCCAGCGGCTCCTACGCTAGCCAATTTCATCTATGTCTTTACGCAGGTCCCTTTCCTGACCTATATGTTCAATAGCTTCTTAGTGGCCGGGGTGGTCACGCTTGGAGCGCTCCTGTTTCATTCGATGGCGGCCTATGCCCTGGCCTTGCTAAAGTTTCCCGGTCGCGAGGTGATCTTCCTGGCGATCTTCTCGACTTTCCTGGTTTCGCTGCCAGTCATTCTGGTGCCCCTGTTCATCATCGTAAAGACGCTGGGCATGCTCAATTCCTACTCTGGCTTAATTATCCCGGCGCTCTTCAACGCCTTTGGTATCTTTCTCTTGCGCCAGTTTTATCTGACTATTCCTGGCGAGCTTTCCGAAGCTGCAGTTCTCGACGGCTGTAATTATTGGCAAGTGTACTGGCATATCATTCTGCCCCTGAGCAAGCCGATTATGGCGGCATTGGCTGTCTTCTTCTTCCTGGCTAACTGGAATAGCTTCCTCTGGCCCTTGACGATCACTAACGATCCTAACTTATGGATGGTGCAAATAGGCATTGCTAACTTCCAGACCCAATATGCCGCGTCCTGGAACTATATTATGGCTGCGGCGACTGTTGCGGCGTTACCAACGCTTCTCCTGTTTTTCATCTTTCAGCGCCAGCTTGTGGAATCTATCAAATCCGCCGGCTTCAAATAAGCCAGGCAAGCAAAGAGCAATATCGCGCCGGCTCGTGCAGGGAGCCACTCGACGATATTGCTCTAGCTTTTCTTCTTCCCAGCGTCTTTTTGCATCTATGCTCATGTGAGCTTTCGGCATAAAGATATGGCTTACATTTTTTCGCGACGATACCTCTGCGATAGCCCAGGCCCCGCTTGGTCGTTATTTTAAAAGAAATTTCACGGACGGCAAAGCGCTCACGCAAGCGCTTAACATGAACATCCAACGTCCTCTCGTTGCCTTGAAAGTCATAGCCCCAAAGATCTTCCCCAGATAGCTGGCCAGTTGGAATAAAAGCTGGAATTCCTTGAGCGGAAGCCTTAATTGCTCAGCGCCAAGCGTTACCTCATAGGTCTTGCGGTTGGTGGATAATTCACCAAGCTTGATTACTTTTGAGGCATTGATTAGATAGCGCCGCAAGAGAGTATTTACCTTGACTACCAGCTCTTCTCGATCAAAAGGCTTGACCAGGTAATCGTCTGTTTCTAACCGTAGGAATTGTTTATGCTATGATGGCTTTACTATAGCGTTTATTTAGTTTACTATAGCAAAATTAGGGGAGAATCTTCAATGGCTACAACACCGATCTCTTTTCGGCTTGGCGAGGCGGTCATCACACTAATGCAGCTAGGCCTGTTTCAATTGGATGTGGCACAAGAAATGTCAGTTCCTCGCGAAGAGCAGAATGCTGAATATCAAGCTCTCCTATCCCAACCTATTATCGTCCCAATGTGGTGCGTTCATATTCAAACTCACAATACATCAGTGCTTGTAGATGCTTGCATCTATGAATCTTTTCTCGATACATCCTATATACTTCCTGGCTCCGTACCGCCTCCGCCTCTTCTTGAGCAGCTCCGAACGGCTGGTATCGATCCTGAAACGCTTCAACATGTCGTCATTACTCACGCACATTTTGATCACTTTAGCGGCACTACCTTCAATCGAGATGGGAAATGGGTGCCAACGTTTCCACAAGCGCACTATTACCTGGGGAGAAAAGATTGGGAGTCCGCAGAGGTCCAAACAGCTCTCGCTACGCCAACCTCTCTCGAAGCTCATACCCTGGGAGTGCTTGCCCAGCAAGGGCTTTTGCGATTAGTAGATACAGAATACGAGCTGGGACCAGAAGTGCATATCCTTTCTGCTCCCGGAGAAAGCGCTGGTCATCAAGTGGTTAGTTTATCAACAAGCGGGCAAAGTCTCTACTGTTTGGGAGACCTCTACCATCATCCTATCGAAATTTCACATCCAACGTGGATGCCTATCTGGGCGGAACAAGAACAAATGAGGAGAAGCCGTGCGACAATTGCAGAACATATCCTGCAAGATGAGGCTCTTGTCGTTGTTGCACATTTCCCACACATGGGGAGGATCAAATCCACAGAAGGAAGGTACTTCTGGGTTGACGAGCCCCAAAGCTTTCAAGAGTATACCTGAGGTGCGCCTTTGCAATCGGGGAAAGCGCAGGACTGGATTGTGCTAGACGCCAACACACATTGACAGACCAACAACGAGAGGACCTGGACTACAGCAGGGTTCAGGCTCTCCCTCTATGAGACGTTTTTCTATACAGCTAGCTATAAAATGTGCAAATTTTTCAGCATGTAAAACTTAAGAAACCGGTTTCCCAGAATCTTAACATATCCTTAAAATTAACTTAGCAATCCGGGGCTATACTCCTTAACGTAGCAATCCCTAAATAAAGTGTCCATGATCATGCGCTTAATTCTACATAGAGCCCCATATAGAGGGGCTCGCAATGTAGTCTTGCAATCTTCATCTAAGAGGTAATGTATTATATGGCTTCTCGTATCAAGTTTCGTCCTCTATTTGTGCTGCTCATGGCAGTTTTGCTTGCTGCCCTGATAGCCGGTTGCGGCGAGAGCAGCCAGAGCGCAGCCGCGCCGAGCAGCACGCTCACGATCTATTCGAGCGGAGACGTAAATGTTCAGAATCTCTGGAACCACACTTTAATTCCGCAGTTTAAGAAAGTCCATCCAGAGATCAATCTCAAGCTTATTTTTGCCGAGCATGGCGTTAGTGATCAGTCTATTCTGGCCAGGATCAATGCAGCAGTCAATGCCAATAAGGACCCAGGCATTGATCTTATCGATTCGGGCCCGGTAGAGCAGGCAGCCGATGCACATCTGCTGGCTCCTATGACAGCCAAAGATGTGCCAAATATGGCTCATATTGACCCGTCGTTGATACAACAGGTTCATTCTTTTGGCGTCCCTTATCGCGCCTCCTCAGTGGTGCTGGCCTACAACTCCAAGACGGTCGCCAATCCGCCGACAACGCTCAAAGATCTGCTAGCCTGGATCAAGGCTCATCCAGGCAAGTTTACCTACAATACGCCAAACAGCGGCGGTTCGGGGCATGCTTTTGTGGAAGCTATACTCAACTCGCACCTTTCGGCCGACAGCCAGAAGAAATTTGTGGCGAGCTATGATCCCGCGATGGAAAGCCAGTGGGACGCCGGCATGAAAGAGCTGAAGAGCCTCTCGCCTTCCGTCTATCGCCAGGGCTTCTATCCCAATGGAAATGTAGCAGTCCTACAGTTGCTGGCCAATGGCTCTATTGATGTTGCTCCTGTGTGGTCAGATATGGCCCTTAGCTACCTGGCTGAGCATCAATTGCCCGATTCGGTGAAGCTCATCCAGCTCGACCCACCATTTTCTGGAGGGCCTGCCTTCCTTGGCATTCCGCGCACTACGCAACATCTTGCTCAGGTCTATACGCTGGTCAACTGGATACTCAGTGCAGATGTGCAGTCTACCATTATCGATGCCATTAATGGCTATCCCGGCGTGCAATGGTCCTATGTTTCGCAACAGGTACGCGATAAGTATGCCTCGATAGCGCGATCATATGGCACCGGCTTCTCAACAAAGTTCGGGGCAGATGTGAATAAACAATGGCAAACAGAGGTCGCCGGTCAATAAGCAGCAAAAACTTGCCGGCTAAGGAAACGTGGGAATGGCTAGCTCCTGGGCTAGCCATCGCCATGCTTCCATTTATCTCTGCGGCATGACAGGGCACCCTCCGCTGAGATAAATTCCAAACTCACGCCCCGGCCCGAACTAACGGAGTTAGATGTATGCAAAAAAATCGCCTGGTCGCCATGAGCATGGCGCTAATGCCGATTCTTGTTATCGCGATATTTATCGGTATCCCGGCCTTGATGGCTCTAGCCTTCTCGCTTGGCTATACTGACGGTCCTAATTCGATGATCACGCTGATCGCGCAGAACGTTGTCAGAGCTGACCATGGTATTACCTTTCAAGTCTATTCAGATTTGCTCAAGAATCACGCTTTTCAGCAAAGCCTGTGGGTGACGGTTCTGGTGACGCTGTGCTCGGTGTTCCTTATCTTATTGATTGCCTGGGGACTGGCGATCTATATGCGCTTCGCCCATGGCTGGTTCGTCCATATCGTCTCCTCTATCTACCTGGTCCCGCTTTTTATCCCGGTCGTGATCGCCTCATACGCGCTGGTGACCTTCTGGAATGCCAACGGCTATATGAGCGCCATGTTAGTTAAGCTCGGGATTACGCATTTTCCCGGCTTTAGCTATACGCTGGTTGGGATTGTCATCGGCCAGATCTGGGTAAACCTGCCGTTCGCGGTTCTCCTGTTGGCCTCGGGGCTGCAGGCTGTACCCGACGCCTTGATCGAATCGGCGCGCGACGTTGGAGCCTCCACGCTGCGTATCCTGCTTGCGGTGATTTTACCGCTCAATATGCTCCCAACGGTAATTGTTGGCACTTTCACAGGCATTGGCGTCCTTGGTAGCTTCACGATTCCTTACCTTATTGGTCCCACAGCGCCGAATATGCTCGGCGTGACAATGGATCAGTATTACCAATCCTTCAATCAGCCCCAGCAGGCAGAGGCTATGGCGGTGATAGTCTTTATCCTGGCCGCCGGGTTGGGCGCTATTTATATCTGGGCCAATATTCGCAGCGACCGGAAAGCAGGTGCACATCTATGAGTACAGTCAAAATAGATCAGCCCCAGCCGAGCATCTTATTCGGTGGCGCCAGCGGCAGCCGTTTTAAGCTCGGGCAAGCGCTCAGGACGCTCGGATTTACCCTACTTCTTATTGCCCTGGGCATATTTATTCTGGGCCCTTTAGTCATTTTGTGCATCTGGGCCTTTGCTAAGGAATGGTTTTTCCCGGCCCTATTGCCGCAAACCTGGACATTTGACTGGTGGCAGCAGATCTTACTCAATGGTGATATTGGACACTCAATAGCCCTCAGCTTTATCATTGCCCCTATCGTTACTCTGCTCTCGGCCGTAATCTGTTTGCCGGCCGCCTATGCCTTTGCGCGCTACGAGTTTCCCGGGCGGCGCTTCTTTCTGATCTCGCTCTTTGCGACTAACGCCTTCCCCAAAATGGGGCTCTACATTACCATGGCCGGACTGTTATACGCCTTTCAGCTCATGAATACGCTCTGGGGAGTTGTGCTGGTGCAGCTACTCAATACCCTGGTAGTGATGACCTGGATTCCTTCGGCGGCCTTTGCCTCTGTGCCGCGAGCCCTCGAAGAGGCGGCGCGCGATGCCGGAGCAGGTCCCTGGACTACCTTCTGGAAGGTGACCCTACCCATGGCCTTGCCGGGCATTCTTGTGGCCCTGATTCTTGCCTTTCTGACGGCTCTCGATGAGGCGCAAGGTACTTTCCTGGTCGGCGCGCCCGACTATATGACGATGCCCGTCCAGATGTACACGCTTGTCTCGAACTATCCTCAGCAGGCGGCGGCAGTCTTCTCTATCATTCTGAGCATTCCTTCCTGCGTGCTGCTCATCCTGGTCCGACGTTATGTCATCGGCGGCTCTCTGGCAGCAGGTTTCCACATTCGTTAATACTGGAAAGCGAGAACATCCATGGCACAACTCGTGCTCGAAAATATCTCAAAACGCCTTGGCAACAAACTTGTGGTCAATGATCTCAATCTTGAAGTGAGAACAGGTGAGATGGTTTGCTTGCTGGGCGCCTCAGGCTGTGGAAAAACTACCACGCTGCGCATGATTGCTGGCTTCCTGCAGCCCGATACGGGTCGCATCCTGCTTGATGGTGCCCCGATTACAAACCTGCCAGCCGAACGCCGTCCTACGGCGATGGTATTCCAGCAGTATGCGCTCTGGCCCCATATGAACGTCTTTAACAATATAGCCTTTG
Source organism: Ktedonosporobacter rubrisoli (assembly GCF_004208415.1). GTDB lineage: Bacteria > Chloroflexota > Ktedonobacteria > Ktedonobacterales > Ktedonobacteraceae > Ktedonosporobacter > Ktedonosporobacter rubrisoli. The sequence continues at coordinate 5,283,018 of NZ_CP035758.1, forward strand.
GCCTGAAATTGCGGAAGTTGTCGAAGGCGACAATCCAGAAACGTGTGCAAGAAGCGTTGGAGCTGGTCAGGCTTGAGGAGTTTACGCGTTCCTACCCGGCGCAGCTCTCGGGTGGGCAACAGCAGCGCGTGGCCCTGGCGCGTGCTATCGTGCTAGAGCCCCAGCTTCTGCTGCTTGACGAACCCTTGAGTAATCTTGATGCTAAGCTACGGGAACAGGTCCGCGAGGAAATTCAGGAGATCCAGCGTCGCGTAGGGATTACGACGATCTTTGTCACGCATGATCAGGACGAAGCAATGTCTATCTCCGATCATGTGGCAGTTCTGGCCGAGGGCCGGCTTGTCCAATATGATCCTCCCGCCCAGCTTTACCGCAAGCCCTTAACCACTTATGTGGCAGGCTTTGTGGGCGCCATGAATCTGCTGCGCGGCTCAATCAGTCGCGAGGGCATTTTGCTCAATGGACAGCTTGTTCCCTGCCAGCACATACCCGTTCGCGTAGAAGGCGAAGTCGATATCGCTGTGCGGCCGGAGGATGTGCGCCTTGTGGAGAACGGGGGCGCGCTGGCCCAGGTTAAGCAGCGCATTCCACGCGGCCACTATCAAGAACTGGTCCTGGAGACGCCAGCCGGGAATCTGCGCTCCTTCATCTCCAATGATATCAGCGTCGAGGCGCAAGTCCGCTATATCTTCCAGCGCGTCCTCGTCTATCAGAACGGCTCGCTGCTACAAGAGGAAAGTTACGCCCAGGCGCACGTCTCCTGAACCACGCCTGCACTAGCTCTAGCCGGGTATCCTGGCCCGGCCTGAGCTTTAAGCAGGGCGCTAAAGCTGCATGGATGCGAGAAACTCTTCGACTTTCTGCCGATCTATCTGCGCCTGCTCGGCATAGGCAAGAATCTCGGTCTTCTGGCGCGTATACATCTGTTCGATAAGCTCGCGCTTGGAGGGATCGATGCCACGGGGAGAAGACTGGCCGATCTCGTAAAGGAAACCTATCAGATCAAGCAGCTTTAATTCGGCGCGCAAGGTCTGGTCTTCCTCAATGGCAAAAGCGCTAAGAATATCGCCCTGGATGGAATCTATCGCCTCACGAACGGCCGCAGTTTTGAAGAAGGGCAAGATATCGCCAATAACTGCCTCGTGCACATCGTGCATCAGGGCCAGCGTGACAAGTCGATCCCGCTTCTCCTGTGGGTAGCCCTGAAACGCCGACCAGTAGAGAGCCAGGAACGCTACGGCTACCGTATGCTGCCCTACATTCCAGGTCCCAAAGCCCGAGACGCTATACACGCGCGGAATATTAAAAATATTCATCAGGAAATCCAGATTGGGATGCTTTGAGACTTCCCCTAGCATGCCTTGCGGGGTAAAGATATGCTCATAGTCGATATGTTCGCTCATAGCTCTGCTCCATAGTTAAAATTTACAAAAGATAGTATACTTATATTCTTAGCGGACTACACTTTTCTGGCATAGAGGAAAGCAGCCAGCCACCTTGGAAGCGAGCGCTGTGCCTGGATGTCTTCTTACTTTTATGATATGATATAAGGTATCAATAATACAAATAAGTCGATATGAAGCTCTATGCCAGATAAAGCTTGCATCTGTGAGGTCAGGCAAATTTTCTATCCTCTTATGCAATGAGAAGTGCCTTAGTATAAGTAGCTGTATAATCTAAGTATTATCCTCAATCGCTCACCTGTGCATTACAGTGATAGGGGAAATTTCCAGAGGTAGCCACGACAAGCGGGTTTCAGATCCCGTGGCTAGCAAAGCTGAACCTCGCACATTTTTAGCAAATTTATAAATTCACAATAAAGCCAGAAGGGATGCGAAATATCAGTGATAGCGGATAAAATTCGGGCAGCATTTGATGAAACCAGCCAGCGGCGTACACGTCCAAGGCGCCTGATTGCCGAGCGCCTGATAGAGCTCGCAGCAAGTGGGGCTGATTTTACTGTTGACGATCTCTGGCAAGAGCTAAGGCAGGAAGAGCCCCGGCTGGGGCGCGCCACTGTTTACCGTTCGGTCGAGATGCTGGTGAATATGAACTTGCTGGATCGCATCGAGTTCGCCGATGGCACGCACCACTATCGTGTTTGCGGAGGTAGCCACCATCACCATTTAACCTGCACACGCTGCCATCGCGTTGTAGAAGTCGATGCTTGCTTGCCAGCTGATCAGTTTAGCGCCATTGCCAGAAAAACCGATTTCTCGATTGAAGGCCACTCTCTCACCCTCTTTGGACGCTGCTCGGAGTGCCGCGAACACTAAGGCAGGCTGGCCAGAAGATAAGGCCGAACCGAAGCATCTCGCAAGCCAGGGGCAAAGAGCTCCTGGCCCTGGCGTCCCTGCGGGCCAACTATGAGGCCTGGGTATTCCCCGTAGATATCCCATTATCCGCTGCCAGCATTTCCCGGGCTACATAGAAGTTCTACACAAAGCGCGTCACAAGAAAGATAAAAGCAGCCCCCACCACAGTTAAGAGCACGGTCAGGGCCGAACTCTTTTCGCTATGGGCCTGCGGCAAAATATCGCTTGCCCCGATATACAACAGAAAACCTGCGAAAAAGCCGAGGTACAGCACCAGCAGCGAATCAGGGATCGTAAAGAACAGTGTAGAGATCGCCCCCAGCGTTGGCGTAATAGCATCCAGCAGGAGCAAGAAAAAGGCTCTGCGGGACGTGTTTTTATTGACAATCATAAGCGTTACGGTATTGAGGCCATCAGAGAAATCATGCGCAATGACCGCAATTGCTACCATAATGCCAGTCGCGGTATTAACCTGAAACCCGAGACCGATGCCTACACCATCCAGGAAACTATGACAGGACAAAGCTATAGCTGAGATTAGCCCGACTAAGGGATGCGAATGCACGGCATAATTATTCTCATGTGAGAAATGAATCAGCGTTGTCTTCTCGACTATATGAAATACCAGGAAACCAAGCATGAGCGCAAGCATAGGTCCGGTAATATCCAGTTGTAACTTGCTCACAAGCTGGAAAATCTCGGGCAGCAAATCAAAGACCACGACTCCCACCAGGACACCCGCAGTAAAACCCATAAGCACATACAGATATGTGCGATAGCGTATTCCTGCCAGGCCTCCCAGTAGCGTCGAGAAGAAAGTTACCATCGCCAGGAGGATCGCGCTCATAGCAACACACCTCTCCTTCCCTCGCGAATCAAGAGCTGCGATAAGCAATTTTGTACGGGGCGCAAGAGGTCATGCAGATAGAAGGTTCCCTCTCAACAAAGCCGTCTGCCCCATCCCGCCCACTTGTACACCGGTCAATCGCGTCTGGACCACTGTTCATACTCTATAAACACACCTCCATCAACAACGAAAAGCATAGGCAGAGTGATGATCCTATCATCTACTTGAATCTTCAAGCGATAGATTGCCAGATCTGTACTATTTCTCCCTGTATAGCCAACGCGGCGCGCCATGCCACAAACACGATCAGGTTCATCTACAGTCGTAATCGGGATCTTTCCTAATGTATGCTTAGCAGTAATGCGTCCAATACCCCCCAGGGGCGCGTAAATACGGCGAACTAACTCAGCTTGCTCCATTTACCATCTCCGTTAAGAAGCGAAGAATTTTAGCGTTTCTCATGAATCCTATCTCTCTGATTACACGAGTTTAACGTAGAAAGTGGATACAATAATAGTACCATAGGTTATCTCAGAGCGAGCTACTTTTTCTATTTTTTTCTCAAGAAAGTAGATTTTTTCCGCACATAAGTATTTACGCACAAAAAGCGTCGGCCAATAGCTCCTGGGCCGCCGCAATCACCGCATCCACAGGGACTTCTTGGACCATCGAGGACTCATGAGCGCAGTGCGCGTGAGCATAATTACAGCCGCAGACAGGACAGAGCAATTGCCAGGAGATAAATGGATAATGGCGCCTGCGCGTCAAAACGCTGGCGTTGATCATATTGAAGCACCAGTAGATGCCCACAGTTGCCGTGCCTACGGCGGCAGCCAGGTGCAGGGGTCCCGTATCGTTAGCCACAACAAGACGACAGCGCGAGAGCAAGCCTGCCAGGCCACCTAGCGAAAGCTGCCCGCTGAGATCCTGGACCCGTGTATGCATGGTATTGCGTACAGCCGCCGCGAGCTCTCTCTCATCGGCAGTTCCGGTGATAACGACCTGGACGCCTGCAGCGCTCAACGCGTCTCCTACCGCAGCAAACTTCTCAATAGGCCAGCGCCGCCGAGGATCACTGGCGCCAGGATGAAGCGCTACCAGCGACTTTCGGCCTTCTGCTAGTACACGATTTGACTCGGCCATATCTTGCGCATTCAAGGTGATATGCGGCTCAAATCCGACCGTGTTGGCCCCCACAAGCGAAACCACCTCCAGGTAGCGTATAACTTCATGCTGGAAATATACATAGGGCAGCCAGCGATCGAGCGGCTCTGCATCTGGCGTCTTCAAGCCTACGGTCATTCTAGCGCCTAAACGCAGTGTGAAGGGATTGGAATAGTGGCCGCCCCCATGAAGTTGTAGGGCCAGATCAAAATGCTCGCGGGCCATCTCGCTAAAAAAGCTCTCTAAGACTAGCGGGTCCTCCTCACCCTCGGCCTCCGTACTGACTCCCCGGCAAGGAGGAATCACCTGAACGCGCTGCACAGGCCCTGATCTCCCATGCAGGAAAGCCGCATGCCAATCTTTGGCCAATAATACGATCTCCGCGTGAGGATATGCCTGCCGCAAAGCCTCTAAGGCCGGCAGCACAAATATAAAGTCGCCAAGGGCATTGGCGCGCACAACAGCTATTTTAGAAACATCAGGCACGAAGCCAGATATCACTTGCTTTTTCCCTATATTACGTTGCTCACTCATGCTCTTTTCCTCTACGAGCTCCTCTTTACTCGACAAAACAGTGACTGCTCTCTAAATTTCCCACGAATGGAGCCCGGCCAATGAGTCATGTATTTCTCTCTTGAACTCCTGCAATCCTGCTGACTACCGACACTGCTGAGCGCGCTCCACATCCTCGCCTGCTTGTTGCAACAAGCTCTCTATTCCAGGCCAGATACTATTTGGGGGAGAACGCAGCCAAAAGCATAAGAGTAGGGATGTCCCAGGATATCCCTACTCTTATTTCTAAAGATGCTTATTTAGCTCTAACACATGTAACAAATGCCAGAATGCCTGTAAGCGAGGATCATCTGCCAGAGAATAATAGACAGACGAGCCTTTTTTGTGCGAGCGTACAAGGCGCTCTTTCGAAAGAACTCGCATATGCTCAGACGTCGCCGAAAGCGAGAGAGGAAGTTGCTGAGCAATATCGCTAGTAGAAAGTCCATAGGGAAAACGGGCAGATTCTTTTTTTACATAAGCAAGCAATTCCAGAATAGCCCGACGCGTAGGATGCCCTGTGATAGCCAGGAAGCGTTCAATGGCTCGGTCAGCTTGCTCTGAGCGTAAAAGAAATCCATATTTACCTCCCTTACGTTCTAACTCTTTTACAGTTCTCACCTCCAATCAGATGAAATAGAGCTGTAGAAAGAGCCCCTACACTTCAGGCATTCAATCTATCCCAAGGCGAGATCTTTTCATTGCAAGCTAGAGCATTCATTCACCTCATACATAAAACAGACAAGTAACGAATAGAATTTCTGCAGTTAATATAGATGAAGCCACTGGCCCATATACACTTCAGGTTATCCAGTGATAATACGTAGAACTAGCCAAAAAAGAGTCAAAGCCAGGCGAGCTCGCCTATACGTCTGCCCCACAGCGATACCGCCTGAACCCTCGTCTGGCATGCCTTAAGACTCAATGCGAGGCTACGGTTTTCACCGAAAATATTGCTCTAAATGGCAACGGCTGGTATAGTGATTCTAAAGGACTAACTGCCACATTGGCAAAGGAGGAGAAAGTAAGAAGTCAGGAAAGATCATCCTGGCCTATCATCAAAAGGAGCAATACATCTTTGGCCTGGGTTTCTCATACGTAGAGCCGAACAGGTCGGGGAACCAGAAATCGCATCTACGTATCAGGAAGTTATGGTAACAGATAAGGCCGGCAATATTCGCTATCAGAACAGCGATGTACAGATAGAAGAAAGGATCATTTCCTGGCGAGCCCATAGCATCCAGGCAGGGCTCATACAAGTAACCATCGCCTCCTCATGCGCAGACTCTCTATATGCAGCTTTAGCCAGTCCTCCCTATCTTTCTCCTCTTTTCCGTGCAGGGCAATACTATCTTTAACCATCAGGAGATATATTGTGACACAGGAACAGGAAGAACTGATGCATAATGGCACTCACAAATCACAACCACTGGTCCCTCTGCAGATAGATCGATCGTTGCCTTTCCCTTGCTCTCGCATCTCTACCGGGGTTTCCGGCTTAGACGAAATCCTGCATGGTGGCCTGATACCAGCACGCACCTATCTTTTGCGCGGTGGCCCTGGTTGTGGTAAGACGACCCTTGGACTCCAGTTCCTGCTTGCCGGAACTGCCAACGATGAGCGCTGCCTGTTCATTACGCTTGGAGAGAACGAGAAAACCTTGCGGCAGAATGCTGCAGCGCTCGGACTCGATCTCGCGCATGTCGCATTTCTCGATCTATCACCGGAAATCGATTTTTTCACCAAAAATCAGAGCTACGATATCTTCTCCTCTGCAGACGTAGAGCGAGACCCCCTTACGCGCCATATCGTCACTACTGTAGAACATCTGCAGCCGCAGCGCGTCTTTCTTGACGCGATGACACAGTTGCGCTATCTGGCCTCAGATGCATTCCAGTTTCGTAAACAGACCCTCTCGTTCCTGCGCTTCCTGATAGAGCAAGGAGCGACAGTACTCTTCACCTCCGAGATGAGTGAACAGCTTCCAGATGAAGATCTACAATTCATTAGTGACGGAGTGATCTTACTAGAGAATAGAAATAGAACACGCTGCCTTCAGGTAAGCAAATTCCGCGGCTCCGATTTTTCCATCGGACCTCACTCCCTTCGCCTGACCTCCCATGGCATGGAAGTCTTTCCACGCCTGCTGCCTGACGAGCATCACACAAGCTTCGCCAAAGAGACGCTTTCTTCTGGCATTCCCGCCCTGGATGAGTTGTTACACGGGGGCATAGAGCGGGGAACCATAAATTTGCTAACCGGCCCAACTGGTGTGGGGAAAACTACCCTCGGCCTGCAATTTATGAAAGAGGCTGCCGGACGTGGGGAGCGCTCGGTCGTATTTGCTTTTGAGGAATGGCAGGAAACCATGCTCCAGCGCTGCGAAGCTGTCAATATTCCTGTGCGTGCTATGTTAAAGCGCGGTACCCTCTCCCTCAAAAAAATTGAACCTTTATACTACACACCCGATGAATTTGCGCAGCAGGTGCGCCAGGAGGTAGAACGACACCAGGCGCGCATAGTCATGCTCGATAGCATTGCTGGCTATCGGCTCTCCTTAAGTAGTGAAGATCTAACTATGCATCTTCATGCATTATGTAAATATCTGCAGAATATGGGAGTAGCAGTCCTGCTTATCAATGAGGTCGAAATGATCACTGGCGATTTTCGCGCCACTGAGATAGGCGTAAGCTACCTGGCCGATAACATCATTTTCCTACGGTACCTCGAAGTACAGGGCGCATTGCGTCGTACCATTGGAGTGCTCAAGAAGCGCCTTACCAGTTTTGAGTCAACTATGCGTGAAATTGAATTAACGCGTTACGGCATTAGCGTAGGCAAGCCCCTAACTGGGCTACAAGGCATTCTAACGGGTCATCTGCAGATTATTACCCCCGACAAAGAGGAACAATAAAATGAGTGCAAATCGAGCAGCCGATATCAGCACATTGGAAAAAGTAGAGAGACCCGTAAAGCGTTTTTTGCTGCTTATAGAACAACCAGCTAATCGTGAATTGCTAACAAACTGGCTCACGCGCTACTATGAGGTGGACTTGCCAACAATGGCAAGGGATGCTCTGCCAGACGAAGAATACGATCTCTGCCTTATTGACGCTCCTATGCTGATACGCTACCGACAGGAATTACAAGCCCTGCGCAGAAAACTACATCCTGTATTTTTCCCCGTGGTTTTCCTTACCCGTAAACCAGAGATCGAAACAATCGCTCAAGAACTCTGGCAAACAATTGATGAGGTAATCCATGTCCCTATCGCCCAGGCCGAATTACGGGCTCGTCTGGAACTTTTGCTACGCACCCGCCAGCTCTCGCTAGAGAGCCAGCGCATGACCCATCTCATGGTTGAACGCCAGCAACTAGAAGCCCAGCTAGAACAAGCACAACGCATGGAAAGCATCGGCTTTCTTGTCAGCGGAGTAGCCCACGATTTCAATAATCTTCTTACGAGCATCAAAAGTCAGGTACAGCGCGCCTATAGCCAGCTCAGTGAAGAACATCCCACAACCCTTATCTTACAACAGCTTGAACAGCGAATTGAACAGGCTACCCGCCTTACCAGGCAGCTCCTTAGCTTTGCCCGAGGTCGCTCCCTGGAACGTACCCAGATTAACTTGAATTCGCTCATCGATACTATACAACTGCTCGTCGGCTCAGCCCTGGGTCCAAACATCAAGCTTCAGCTTAAGCTATCGCCGGAGGCTCCTGTTATTGTGGGCAATGCTGTCCAGCTTGAGCAAGTACTGATGAACCTCTGTCTCAACGCGCGCGATGCTATGCCGGCAGGCGGGATGCTGACTATCAGTACGCATCTGATCGAGCATCACCCATTAGAAAGCTCAAAGCTTGCAGCTGACAGATATGCGCAAGTGAAGATCACAGATACAGGCAAAGGCATGGACGCTCAGGTGCTATCTCATATCTTTGATCCCTTCTTTACCACCAGGTCAAACGGTACAGGTCTGGGGCTTGCTATTGTAGAGCGCATCATCAAAGAGCATCGAGGATGGATAGAGGCTGATAGTATTCCAGAACAAGGGAGCACGTTTACGCTTTCCTTGCCTCTGCAATCTTCAATTCCTGCCCAAACGGAAGAAAACTTTGAGCAAGATAAGCCCACAGGCTTACAGTTAGTCTATTCCACCGACACAACTACTGGCACTATTCTTATTGTGGAAGATGATCCAGATATCCAATATTTACTTGGCGAAATCCTACGTGGAGAAGGCTATACAGTTCTTCAGGCAAACAATGGAGTTGACGGACTAGCCTTATGCCGGGAACACCTGGGGCAGAAAGCCCTTATTATAACTGATGTAATGATCCCCAAAATGGATATTAACAGCTTTCTAGCTCAGAGCAAAAACTATTGGCCCTCCGCCCAGACGCTGGTAATGAGCGGATTTACGCAAGTTTATTTACAACAATCAGGGCTGCTAGATCAGGATCAGGCTTTTCTTCAAAAACCCTTTGACCTCGATAAATTGCTTACAACAGTGCACTCTCTGCTTTCTAAAAGCTAATTAACGGGTGTTGTAGCCAGATAGCAGGTAATTCTTCTCAGCTAAGCAGATCACAAGTGCGTAACCAATCATTGCTTCAGGACGCGGAAGAATCGAACATGAGCGCTAAGCAGAGCCTAAACTTTTTTGGCCCGACACTCGTGTCCTTAGACTGGAGAAACAACTCTCATTAACAATGAAAAAGATCAGAAAGATATGAAAGGAGCTCAGTCTAGTGCAGGAACCACAAACAACAACCATCAGTAACGCCTATTACGACCTGGTAAGTGTCCTTTATCATGCTCTTGAGTCCGCTCAGACCTCCAACTCATACTTGCGAGATGCACAACAGTCGGGCCAGCAGGAGCTTGTTCAGTTTTTCCGTGATGTCCAGCAAGACTACAACAAGCATGCTAATCGCGCCAAACAATTGCTTGAACAAGTAGGGCCGAGAATACACTAGCGTCACCTATAGGCAGGTAATACTTCAAGGAGTATCGCTTGTCTTTACATATGGGCCATAAGCAAAAAAAGATCCCTGCACAGTGCAGGGATCTTTTCTGCGTTCACGCTTCTATACGTTGGCCATGCGCGTCTCTGTATAGAGCTTTCGCTGGAGCTGCGTTTTGGCGCGCGAAAAGTAGGTCTTGGCTGTCGGCTCTGGCATGCCTAGCTGTTTGCCAATTTCAGAAAATTTCATCTGGAAGGCATAGCGCAAGGCAACTACGGCGCGAAACTTGGGCGGCAACGTGCCAATAGCATACCAGACCCGGCGCTGTAAATCGTGGCGCTCCGCCTCTTCATCTGGCAAAGCATGAAAATCGGGAATGTCATCAAGGGAGAAGCGTCCTTCGTCGTCTTTTTCCAGGTCAAGACGCGAGAAGGGAATAGCTTGCCGATGCTTACGCCGCATCTCATCAATACAACAATGGCGGGCAACCTGAAACAGCCAGCCCTTAAATGGCTCTTCCGTCTTCAAGTTCGGCAGCGTGCTATAGAAGCGCAAGAATACTTGCTGGGTGATATCGCAGGTCAAGTCGTAATCTTTCACAAAATGATATACAAAGCTAAAGATAGGAGATTGGTAACGGCGCACCAATATTTCAAAAGCCTTTTCCTCGCCGTTAATAGCTTGCTTAGCCAATATGGCGTCAGGCTGTTCGGTTAACGAATTAAGTTCATACGTATGTATAGCCATAGGTAAATAACCTCTTTAATCTAGAACCATTTGCTCAATCTCATATTCTCTGTATATAGCGTATTCCCATATTCCATTAAATTCAATATATTTTTCACTTTTAATCTCTTCTGTAGTGACTTTATAATCATAAACTAAGCTACGGTTTCTAAAATATAAGAACTTTTTTATGTTTCTTATCTGCTAGCAAAGGGACGCGGTTGCGCTAGCATAAACAGCATCTTGAAGGGCGCAAAATTGTCGCCTCACAATGCGCTGGGCAAATCTAAGAGACACCAATTGGTCATCCAATTCGTGTTATGAGGAATGGCTGAAGCCCTTAACGCTCCACGCCACTCGCGTATGGGGTAAAAACGATAAAAGAGAGCGCTGAGAGGCTCTTAGTTCCGGCAGCTCTCTTTCCTTTATCCCGCCAAGCCGACAAACATACCGCCGTGAGATATAGACAAGCGATTGAGGAACTTGAAGACTAAAAGTAGCGTCTATTCAGGTTCCTTATGCGTGTATATTAGTATAATCTACTTTTAGCGATGAATAGACATAAGATGCAGAGGTGCGCGAGAAGTAGGGCGTGCCTGCTTTAGTGTACAAGGAGAACGAGACCAATGATAACAGTACCACAACTGGATCAGTACAAGGATCTCATAGGGGAGGATCAGCTTTCACAGATTTATGATAAAGTACGTGCACTCTCTGGCTTGCACGTTATGCATTTTAATACAACAGAACGTGGAGGAGGCGTGGCCGAGATCCTACAAAGCCTTCTTCCGCTTTTAGAGGATCTTGGCATCAAACATACCTGGAAAGTAGTTCCCTTAGATGATACATCTAACCACTTTACGGCACATCTTGTAGATATGCTCCAGGGCAATATTCCTGGTCAGCTAGAGGCTGAAGATCAACAGGCTTTTCTTGATACTCTGGCCCAGACGCCTATCCTGAGCCGTCCACAAGACAGCCAGGCCGATCTTTACTTTGTGCATGATTTTCAGCTTGCGCCGCTTACCACCTTGTTTCCGTGGCTAAGGCCGGCTATATGGTTCTGCCATATCGATACAGCTAATCCTAATCAATATGCTAAAGAATATATATTACGCTTCTTGAACAATTATAATGTCTGTGCTTTTAATTCTCAGGCCTCGGTATTCAAAGAGCTACCCAGAGAGCATGTCCAGGTCATTACGCTTGGCATAGATCCATTCAAAAACAAGAATAAATATATTACGCGTGAGCAAGGTATGCAGGCCATAGCGCGCTGTGGCGTTGATCCGACGCGCCCGCTTATCACTCAGGTTTCTCGCTTTGGTCGCTGGAAAAACCCCTGGCAGGTGGTTGACATCTATCGCCTGGTAAAACAACATATCCCAAATGTGCAGGTAGCCCTTGTAGGAGCTATGGAAGCCGCAGATGATATAGAGGCAAATGATGTGCTGGCAGATCTGCGCAAATATGCCAAGGGTGATCCCGATATCCATTTATTGCACGATCCTACCATGATCCGCGATCAGGAAGTGAACGCCTTCCAGCGCTACTCAAGCGTCATTTTGCAGCGCTCCAGCCGCGAAGGCTTTGGCCTGACGGCGACCGAGGCGATGTGGAAAGAGCAGCCAGTCATCGGCACATCTTCGACAGGCCTGCGCAGTCAGATCATTCATGAGCAAACTGGCTATATTGTTGATGATACGCAGACAAGCGCTGACTATACCCTCAAGCTCCTCCAGGATCGCGATCTATGGCGCAAGCTTGGACAGCAGGCGCACGAACATGTGCGGAAAAATTTCCTTTTCCCCATGATCGTTCTCGGCTACCTGGATGCGCTTACGAAGGCCATGGCTTTCGCTCATGCTCAGCCCAATCTTAGCGGCGGCCAAAAGCGCTGATTTCCAGGCGACAAAAGGCAAGAGGTTAAAGACTAGCTTTGCCTCTTGCCCCTTACTCATATTCGAGAAAGTTTTCGTTAGTGGCACTTAGCGCCTGGCGGCCTGCTGAGAGCATAAAGCGAGAACTTCTTCACGCCTGGGTAAGGCCGGGCGTGCCCCAAACTTCGTAGTGGCCAGGGCTGCGGCAGCGCTGGCAAAGGGGCCGGCCTCGTTTAAATTATGGCCTTGAGCCAACGCTACGGCCAGGGCTGCTACAAAAGTATCGCCTGCCCCGGTTGCATCAACGCTTTTGACAGGTATTCTTGGCAGCCAGCACTCGCCATTCCGCCACAGCAACAGATCTCCTTGCTCCCCAGCCTGCACTGCGGCTATCTTTACCCCACGCGCTAATAGTTGCCTGGCTGCCTCACTAGCGCTTTCGCGGTCACTTACCGCAACACCGGTGATAACCTGGGCCTCTTTGGTGTCTGGCTTGATAATATCTACCATGGATAACAATTCATCAGGTAAAGGGACTGGAGGCGCGGGATCAAAGAGCACGCGGACCCCGGCCTCGTAGCCAATCTGCACGCCAGCTCTGGCTACTGGCAAAGGCACTTCCAGTTGCGTCAGCAAGCATCTCGTCGTCTGCAGGGCCTCGTGAGCAGCTTGCACATCAGCAACTGTAAGGTTATGGCAGGCCCCCAGGGCCACCATCATCTGCTTGCGTCCATGCGGATTTACCTGAATTAAGGACATCCCCGTCGATGCCTGCTTATCTCGCACAATGTAGCGCGTATCAACATGCTCATCCTTGAAACTAGCGATAATCTCATCGCCCTGCTTATCCTGGCCAACGCGGGCCACCAGAGCAACACGGGCACCCAGCCGTGCCGCAGCCACCGCCTGATTGGCTCCCTTTCCCCCTGGAGTCATAAGAAAATCATCTCCAACTACCGTCTCGCCCTGTTCTGGCAAGCGCTCTCCGCGCACAACATAGTCAATATATGCGCCCCCAACGACAACGAGATCCCAGTTAGTCTCTGGCATTAGCTTCTCTCCCTTTATCTGTTGAACAAACTCTGCTTCTCGGTTCGATACGTTTTCCCGGCCCGTTCAGGGCTCTCTTCTCCCCAACCCTACCGGCAATAAAAACACGCAGCGCGCGCTCTACCTGTGACACCCGCTATCTCTCTTTCTTAGCAATTCCGGCTCAATAACCTGGCGTTTCACAAGGATGGGCAGCATATTCGCGGCGCTGTTACTTTCCTGTGCTACGAGACGTGTCTGTGCAAGAGTAGGGAAAATGAACGTTACTGAGGCAGTCAGCAGGGAGGCAACAACGTCAGAAGCCAAGGCAGCCAAGGCTCTTAGAAAGCATGTTAGAGCAGGCCGGGCATAACGGCAAGTTTGACGTTTCCCATCGAAGGAGAGACGATGAAAACAGCAGAATTAGTGAAGGAAGTGATGCATCGGGCAGGCCTTAATTCACGCATACAGGCTGAGAACGCCATTCGGGCCACGCTTGAAACGATCTCCGAACATTTAACGCCAGAAGAGGCGGAGAATTTTTCGGCCCAACTTCCGCCTGAATTGGCGAGCTACATGCAACAGCCATTCTCAGGCGTAGCCGAGCGCTTTGCCCTGGCAGAATTCTTCGAGCGCGTGAGCCAGCGCGAAGGTATTGGCCTGCAGGCTGCAACGTTCCATGCCAGAGCTGTGGCCGCCGTAGTGGCCGAGGCTATTACTGTAGGCCAGGTAGAGCATTTGCGGGCTCAGCTCCCAAGGGATATCGCCCAGCTCTTTAACGTACAGAATGCAGGAGAAATTCCTGAGTTGAAACAATAGATTGAAAACATAGGCAGGCGTTTGGAGGAGGTGTCAGCTATGGCCAAGAAACATCAGCAGCGACCCGCCAGAGAAGCAGCAGGCCGTAATAATCCCGAGAAAAGCACAGTTATCACGACTGGACCATATAAGAAACCTGAGACCTACCAGGAACAAGCGGCCTTACATGAGAATCCAGAGAAGCAAGCCCAGGCGAGCAGGGTTCATCCTGAAAGAGATCCCCATCCCGGTCAGACCCATAAGAGCGATTCGCAGGCCCGGCTTGAGGATCGCGAATCGCGCAGCGGAACAGAATCCAACGCGGGCAACCCACGCAAGGCAGCCAGGGTTCACGAGAGCGCTCAGGGCAAGCAACCAGCAGCACATCCCGAAGGCGTAAACTATAGCTATGATCTGCAAGTAGCTCAGCGTCCAGCTGGCGATCTCGGCCTGGGCGAAGCAGAGGTGCCCGGCGACACACTTTCGGCCATGGACATCAAGGAGCTCCATACCAAGCTTGCTGACCTGACAGACGATGAGCTTAAACAAATCCAGATCTTACCGGTTGGCACACGCCTGGAACAAGGATCAAGGTATATCGATCTACAGCATCTGGAGCAAGGCGACTTTGTGGCAACTGCCAGCATGGTATCTGGCTCGAATAATCTTTATGTCGCCAAGAAGGATGCTCCTTACGTGCTCTGGAATCGGCTTAACCAGGTCACTAATCCTGCCCGCCTCGATGAGCCTGGACAGGCGCAGGCATAAACTGCTAAGCCCGGAAATCGTTCGGGCTTAGCTTCGTTCCTCCGCTTTTCCCATGGAGCGCAAAAATAGGTTATCTGTCGCCCATCATGGGAATATTTGGGCTATACGCATCGTCACGGACCCCAATTCTTGCATCAACTGGATTGACGATAAACGGCCGGTCACAGCGAGGCACAGTTATATCGTATGCACCGCAGCGACGAAGAATATCTTTGGCCTCCATGGAGCGCAATTCAGTATCCAGGACGATCACTATGCGTCGGGCCGCAATCTCCTCACAATAGTAATACACTTCCTCACGCGGCATGCCCAGCGCTAAAAGAGCTTCAGATATATCATCATTGGCGATAACTATCATATCCTCATTGCGCCTGGCATCAGCTGCCATCCTGCTTGCTATTCTGGCAATTCCCTCCTTCTGCTTCAGCCAGCAAATAGCCTCTCGATAGCCAGCTCTATGGAGCTTGTCTATTGCTCTCTCGGCACGATTGCGATCGATAAAGACTCCTACTACAATGGAACTTTTCTCTTCAGCCATCACATTCCTCCTTCAGCTCTCACGCTCTAGAGCCGTAGGGTTATAAGGGGCATCAACGTCGTAAGCATGCGAAAGCAGGCTCGGACGCAAACTATAATAAGATAAAGTGGAGAGTCATCGGTCCCTACTGCCATTTTCACGCTTGCAACAGAAAGAAAGTGACACAGCCCAAAGCCATGTCACTTTGCAGAAATTGCAGTTTAAATTAACGCACTTCTAAATTTTTGCGCCTTATGCAGCAAGTTGTTATACTTAAACTTCGACAATTATCTCCAGCTCTACCGGAGCGCCAGCGGGCAACTCGGCAAGCCCAATAGCGAAACGCGCATGCTTACCAGTCTCGCCAAAGATCTCTTCCAGCAACTGGGAAGCACCGTTTATCACGCGCGGCTGATCGACAAACCCTTCGGCCGAGGCCACGAATCCGTTAAGTTTGACAACGCGCTTGATAGCATCAAGGGAGCCGGTGATGCTGCGCACTTCGGCCAGGCAGTTAAGCAAGGCCAGGCGAGCCGCCTCCTGGCCCTGCTCAATCGAGACGTCCCGCCCCAGCTTTCCCTGAATGGTCAATTTGCCATCTACGGTTGGGGTCTGGCCAGAGGCAAAAATAAGATTGCCTGTCTGTACGGCAGGCACATAGGTATAGGCAGGGGCTGGCAGTTGCGGAATAGTCAGGCCCAACTCTTTAACACGCTGTTCAAAAGACATATCTCAATTCTCCTTCTGCACCAACTACTATTGACGACGACCGCGAGCCGCTACGCTCCACGCGTCTTTTACCGATCCATCGCGTATAACAAGCAGTTCATCAGACAAATTGACCGATGTGCATACATGATTAGGGAAAAAGGTAAGCTTGTCACCAATCTGAGGCGAAAAACCTGGCGCCAGGCGCACAATGCCATGCTCTTCATTCATTCTCTCAACCAGGCCGCTCTTGCCATCGGTAGTAATACCATAGCCCTCCAGGCCGACCTTTTCAGGGATCACATCGCCACAGAACGTCTTCGAGCCCGCATCTATGACTGCCAGATCGGGCGCGGGCCGGCTCACAACTGTGGCAAGAATCGATAAGGCAATCTCAGCATACGTGCTGGTACCAGCTCCGGTGGTCATCCGATCAAAAAACACATAGGTTCCGGGGCGCACCTCGGTCACGCCAGGAACCAGAACGGCTCCGGAAGAGGTGGGAGTCGATCCTATGCTCACCTCTTTGATCGGTATACCAGCCTCGCGCAAGCGGGTGGTCAGAGCCACCATCAGTTCACCTTCCTGCCGGCCCAGCACTTGCGGATCGGATGAGGTTGCGCCGGCAAAGGAAGCTCCGCGGAAGGTAAAGATGCCATCTAGCTCCAGCCCTGGTGCGGCCATAGCTTGTCTGCATAATTCTTCGGCTTTTTCAGGCGCTACCCCCGTTCGTTTCAAGCCCGAATCGATCTCGACACGCACAAAGATAGTCGCACCTGCCGAGGCTGCGGCCTCTGAAAGCTGCTGGATGCCGACAGCACTCTCTACGCCCACAATAAGATGAGACTCCCGCGCCAGCCTGGCCGCTCGCTCAGCCTTCTCTCGTCCAATCACAGGATAGGCTACAAATATATCGCGAATCCCCGCTGCGCTAAAGACTTCAGCTTCGCTTAACTTTGCTACGGTGATTCCCCCGGCACCGGCACGCAGTTGCCTGGAAGCTATCTCTAACGTTTTATGCGTTTTAATATGGGGCCGCAGGCGCACACCGTTCTGAGCAGCCATATTTGCATAGCGTTGAATATTCGCTTCAAGTCGCTCTTCGTTGACGAGCAGTGCAGGAGTATCAATATCAGCGATAGACCTGCCAGTAATAGACATCTCTAAGCTCCCTTCTTGCTTGCGCCGACTCTCATAGGCACAAAGTAGCCAGGAGGGCGGCAGCATGACGATGCAAGCACATCTCTCTCTAGTATGCCACACAACCAGGCTCTTCATGAAGGGATCTTGTTGTACAATATGCTTACGCTGAATGCTTGAGACGCTTAAGGATAGCTACCGAGCGCAATTTTAAAGATACAGTAAAGGATTGTTGAGCTATGCCTCAAACTGATACGCAAGCCTCAACCCGGGCAGAGGAAAATACGCTTCGCCTGACCTTTGTGGGCAGCGGAGATATATTTGGCAGCGGAGGACGCCTACAAACCTGTATTGCGGTGGCAAGCCAGTCAAGTAGCTTCTTAATCGACTGTGGGGCCTCGGCGCTGATAGGTCTGCAGCGCTGCCAAATCGCCCCCAATAGCATTGATACAATCCTGCTCACGCATCTACACGGCGATCACTTTGCCGGCATTCCCTTCTTCATCCTGGACGCCCAGCTAAATAGCAAACGCAAAGACCCTCTGCTCATTGCTGGCCCGATCGGTACGCGGCAACGTTTGTTCACTACTATGGAGGCGCTTTTCCCTGGCTTAGCGCATACCCAACAGAAATTCTCGCTTGAAATCAAGGAGCTTACAGCTGAACAGACCTATGTTCTGCCCCATCTCAGCGTTACACCTTACCCGGTTGAGCACGCCAGCGGAGCTCCCTCGCTAGCGCTACGCATCACCTGCGCGCAAAAAACCATCACCTACACTGGCGATACGCAGTGGACTGATACGCTTATCCCGGCGGCGCAAGATGCAGATCTCCTTATCGCCGAGGCCTACTTCTTTGAAAAGCGCGTAAAATACCATCTGGATCTGCAAACGCTCCTCGCCCACCGGGACGAGCTGCAGGCAAGGCGCGTTATCCTGACCCATATGCACCAGGATATGCTCGCAAGAGGTCAGAGCGCGCCTTTTGAACTGGCCGAGGATGGCAAGCTCATCGAGCTCTAGGCAGAAGCCTCCACTCGGAGCATCTTCTGCCGCCGCTGGCCCCTTATACGTGCCTGCGTTCCCGAAAGAGAGCAATCTGGGAACAGTGTTCGCTGGTATGCTGGTAGATCATCTGCAGAAAATCTGCCAGGCAGCTATTCGGGTCGTACCAGGATAGCGTGCCAGTTTTCTGGAGCATCTCGGCAGGAATTTTTGCCAGTAAGGCTGTCGATTGGATCTGTCCCTCGTTATACTCGTTCTCAACCTGCTGGGCCGTAAGGTATTTGCGCGCCTCTACCTCTGCAGCATTGAAGGCCTGCTGATCGGCACGGCAGCGCGCAATATACGCGCCTGGAGGAGCGCCAGAAAACGTTTTGAACACCTCGACAAGGAGCTTTTCATAGGTTGCCAGATGCGCCAGAATATCTTTTACCGACCAATCTCCGCAGACTCCCGGGACATCCCACTCAGCCTCAGGCAAACCTTCGATGCTCTGCAGGGCCAATGTATGGCTCTTCTCCAGGATATCGGTAGTGCTCATAAAGACTTCCTCCTTCACCGTTACATGCAACTGAATACCCATACTAGTAATACTGCTGGCAAGCTTTTTTCGTTTCCGCTCATTGGTGCCCGCGAGTCTCCCTTCCACAACGCTCACTTGCTCCCGTGTCGGGCCCCACTGCTTGCCAAAAGCTGATATCATACAATTGCATCCGTAAGATGGCTGTTTGGATGCCGTAACAATGCTGTTTTTGCCTCAAAAGGAGATAAGATGACCAGATTTGAACCCGTTCCCGGAGCACCAACCATCCGGGACATTGAACGTGCCCGCGAAGTAATTAGCTCTTCTGTCTCTGTGACACCGCTGCTCCATTCGCAGACCTTTAGCACGATGACAGGAGCCAACGTTTATTTAAAACCAGAAAACCTCCAGAAAGCCGGCTCCTTTAAGGTGCGCGGCGCTACTTATAAGATTTCGCGCCTTAGCGAAGAGGAGCGTACTCGTGGGGTTGTGGCGACCTCGATGGGCAATCACGCCCAGGCCGTAGCCATCGCGGCTCGCGCGCTCGGCGTTCCGGCAACTATCGTTATGCCCGAACGTGCACCATTAGTAAAAGTGATGGCCACGCAAGGCTATGGCGCCAGAGTCATTCTACACGGAGAAACCTTTGAAGATGCCTATCAATTTGCTTGCAGGCTCCAGGAGGAGACGGGAGCAACGTTCATTCACTCATTTGATGATCACGATCTGATCGCCGGTCAAGGGACATTGGGCCTGGAGATCCTCGAACAGGTTCCACAGGTTGATGCAATTATTGTGCCTGTGGGAGGCGGAGGACTGATCGCAGGGGTCACGGTAGCGGTTAAGTCACTGCGTCCCGACGTACAGATCATTGGCGTGCAAGCTGCGGGTGCTGACGCGGTTAAACGCTCGCTCGAAGCTGACAAGATCATAACCCTACCTCAGCTAAACACGATTGCCGATGGCATTCGCATCAATAGCCCGGGCAAATTACCTTTTGCAATCCTGCGCTCTTACCTGGACCAGATCGTGACTGTGGATGACAAGGAGATTGTGAGCGCACTGCTCCTCTTGTTGGAACGCTGTAAGTTACAAGTGGAAGGGGCCGGCTCGGTGGGCCTGGCCGCACTTCTCCATCCAGGCCTATTGAATCTTGTCGGGAAAAATGTCGTGCTCTTGCTCTCGGGCGGCAATATCGATATCAATTTGCTGGGCGGCTTTATCGAATACGGTCTGGTAGCCCAGGGACGTATTACTACGCTGCGCACCCTGTTGGATGACCGTCCTGGCGAGTTAAAGCGTTTGCTCACGCTCATTGCAGATCTGGATATCAATGTACGCGAGATGACCTATTATCGAACCTTGCAGCCGGCTCCCCTGCCGCAAAACGAGGTGACGCTGATGGTAGAGACGCGCAACCATGACCATCTTGAGCAGCTATTACAGGTGTTACGCGAACAAAAGTGCGAGGTGTTGCAGGTCCATGTCTCTCTAAGCAGCGCGCGCCAAACCAATACGCCTTCAGGGCGCTAAGTCCCGCAATTACCGGGTTTGTTGAAGGAATAAGGACAGACCTCAATTAGCCAGCCCGAAGCCTGGACGCCCGCTGAAAGCTATCAAGAAGGCGTTAACAGGACTCGGGCAGGAAGAAGTATTTAGCGCTGCTCAGAGGCGCGACCGGACAAGGCCTCGACTCGCTCTATACGATCCCCCGCGTACACCAGACCCTCGGTCAAAATCTGGGCACCCAGCCAGCCCGTCTGCAGCCCGGAACAGGCCAGGCGCTGCACCTCTTGCGGAAAGCTGCAGATGGCATCATGCATGGTAAGGCCCCGCAAGAGCACCTCGCCAATGCGAAAGGTCTGGCCGGCAAGCTGGTGGAGAGCGCAGCCCTGCACCACGATATTGCGCCTGGCGCTGGCGCCCGGATCTTGCGGCGCTAACATTTTTCTTACGGCCGTCATCAGCTCTTGCTCAACCAGCGAGACCTCATAGCCTCCTTTATCCTCAGGAACACGCGAGCCATTGCGGAAATAATAGCGATCACCCTCTATCCCGCGTCCGGGCACCAGGTGAGCGACTGGAATAGATGTCATTGGAGCACTTGCCTCTTGGGCAATATAGAGCGAGACAACATAACCTTCCATACGCATTCCTTTTATTTCCTCTCCTACAAAGGCGTTAGGGACAAGCTAGAAGCTGACCCAATCACAATCTTTCACGCACTAAGAGCTTAGCAGGAATCAGGCAGCCAGTTCAACAACCTGCAGCTCCTGCAAGTTAGAGATAAAGCGCCCCATCTTTTGATCGCCTGGCACGACGATACGCGCGAAGCCATCGCTCTCGGCAAGTGGCTTTCCGTTGGCGGCAAAAGCCACAAGGATCTGCACATTCCCAAAATGGGGCTGAATCTCTCCATCTGCAATCACACAGCTATAGCCATCGCTACCGACAGCCACAATCCCTTTGTGCAGAAAATCATTCTTTTTGGCTTTAAGCTGCATGCCGGCGTGCTGGAGCAAATCGTCAAGCAAAACCCCGCTATAGGTCACACCTTTGATGATCACTTCCGAGGTTTTGAGGGCCTTTAACGCGGCTAAATCATAACGAGCAGGCGTTTTGAGCTGCCCCACCAGAAAAAAAGCACTGGTAGCCTGACGCTGAGCCGGAGCAGGCCAGACCCCTGGATCGCGTACCAGCACAGATACGACATTCGAAACATAGCGACCGGCCATCAGATCGCCAGGCACGACAAGGCGCGCAAAACCATCGGCCGCCGGCAATGGCTTGCCATCCTCTTCATATGCCAGCAGGATCTTTTTTTGCGCAAAAGCTGGATCAAGCTCGCCCCAGGCAATAGCCACGGCATAACCATCGCTACCGGTCACCACAACAGCCTTGCGCAGCAGATCGTTCTTGCGCGCACTTTCTGTCACCACGCCTGCCTGCTGCAATACGTCATAGAGCAGAGTCCCGGCAAAGGTATGCGCCCCAATGGGTTTGGCATTCACGCTCACCGAGACCTTCGGGAAGCTCTGCAAATTAGCAAGAGAGAGGGAAGCAGGTTGCTTAAGCAGACCACTCAATTGTAGAGCCGTAGAAGGTTGGCCGCCGTGGGCAGAAGGGCTGGCCGTCGCCACAGGAGCGGCCGTGGCTCCATCCCTGGCGCAGGCGGCGCAGAGAGCACATAACAACAGGAGCAGAAATAGTTTACTGAGAGAAGGTTTCAATACCGACCTCCTTAGCCAAATTCTCATAACCATTACTCACTTTATAAATATTCACATAATGAGTATAAGGGTAAAAAGAAAATCCAGTCAAGTCACTACCTGACTGGATTGCTCGCTGTGGACTACCTATGCCTTCTCAAAAAAGGTGTACATCTTAGCGAGCCGAAGGCCTGAGCAGGAGGCCGGGCAAGGCCTCTTGCAGCTGCCCATTCAGCACAACAGGTTGGCCCGCAACGATAACCGCAGTGATCCCCTCAGGATAGACCTGAGGCTTATCATAGGTTGCTCTATCGCTAATCGTCGCCGGATCGAAGATCACAAGATCAGCAACCTTGTCGACTGCCAGCACGCCGCGATCCTTGAGGGCAAAGCGAGATGCCGGAAAGGCTGTGGCTTTATATACAGCCTGCTCCAGCCCTATACTCCCCAGTTCGCGAACGTAACGCTGAAAGAAGCGGGGAAAGGTGCCATAGAGCCGAGGATGGGGACGACCTGACAGGATGGGCAAACCGTCAGAGCCAAGCATAGCAAAGGGCGCCTGCACGACCTGATCGACGTCGCGCTCATCCATATTAAATAAAATAACCGAGACCTGCCCTTGCTCCTCCAATACCAGATGAAAGAGGGCGTCGGCAGGAGAAAGGCCAAGCGCTTCGCCCACCTGGGCAATATTGAGGCCCTCTAAAGCCTTGAACTGCTCTTGTTGCACAGAAGAAATATAAAATCTATCCCAGCCATTAGCCGCTATCGCATTCTCCCAGCCCTCGATTCCCTCTGCATAGTTCTGTCGCACCTGTTGGCGAATGGCCGGATCTTTTAAGCGTTCCAGCATAGCCAACGTGCCACCTTCTTGCACCCAGGACGGCAGAAGTTGGGTAATCGTCGTAGAGCTGGCACTATATGGATAGACATCAATCGTCACATCAAGGCCCCGTGCGCGCGCCTCAGCAATCAGATCAAGGGCCTTTTGCACAGTACCCCAGTTCTTACGGCCGGTAATTTTCAGGTGGCTGATATGCACAGCTACATTTGCCTGCTCAGCGATATTGAGCATCTCATTGATCGAGCTCAGGCAAGTATCGCCTTCCCCACGCATATGCGAGGCCAGCACGCCACCATAACGCCCGACCACCTGCGCCAACCTGACCAGTTCAGCGGTTGGCGTATAGGCACCGGGAATATAGGCAAGCCCTAACGACATGCCAGCCGCCCCGGCCTGCATAGCTTCAGCCACCAGGGCTTCTTGAGCCTGGATCTCTTGTTCTGTAGCTGCCCGCTTTGCAAAACCCAGCACTGCCACGCGCAGTGGCCCATGCGCTAGCAAAGTACAGACATTCTGCCCAAGCGGCGTAGTGCTCATGGTTTTCAGGAAAGAACCAAGCGTGGGCCATTCCCAGGGCAAATCATCCTTGCCCAGAATCGCCGCCGAATATGTCTTCATAGCCTCCATATGCGCGGGAACCATAGGAGCCATGCCAAAGCCACAATTGCCTGTAACCAGCGTCGTCACGCCCTGGCAAACTTTGGGAGGCAGCGTGGATTTGCGCAGCATAACCAGATCGTCATGCGTGTGTGCATCAATAAATCCCGGCGCCACGACTTGCCCCTGTGCATCGATGACGCGCTGAGCCTCTACCGGCAAATCAGCCCCAAGGGCAACGATGCGCTGCCCTACAATCCCAACATCCCCATTGAAGGCCGGATTGCCAGTACCGTCTACAACACGAGCGTGCTGAATCAATAAATCGTACAAGGAATCCTCTCTTTCTCTGACCATCTCAATTTCCGCAGCCAAAGAAGATCTGACTACTAAGGATCATGCGCTTATTCGTTCCCGCAAACTCAACCTCAAGAGATGTTTGCACCTCCATCTCTAAGCGCAGGCCCTGCCCAACAGGAGTTGCTGAAAGCCCATAGTGCTTAGCAGCCCGGCGGCCTGGGCAGGCTTAAAGGGCTGCTGGACAACGTATCCGTCCTGGCAACAGACAAACACGTGCACCTTAATCAATCATCTACCTATTTTACGCTTCTTACCAAGCAGCAAAATATGACTCATCTCAACCCTTATAAACAATGAAGATTAAACAATTGGTCTATAAGCTGCTCTCTGCTAGTATACTCTCCTGAATAGTTGACTTGTCAAGCTGTCAAAAAGGCTTAGAGCCTGGCAACGTTACTTGCCTCTTGTGGTCAAGCTTGAAGAAAACAGAACACGAGCCACATAGTTCTTTTGGCGAGCCGCATGGCTTTTTAAGAATTTGCCAGTTTTTTTGCAACCTGAAGCCTGCTTTCAAGCTTCTATGAATAGAAGATGATGAATACCAATGGAAGGATAGATATGAAGCATGTACATAGTAAACTTTCAGCCTTACTGGCAGAAAATGTACATATACATTTTAACGATGTGGTGGCGGAATACCAGCATCAACTCTATACCTTTGCCTATCGCCTTACTGGCAGCGCTCAGGATGCCGAGGACATTGTACAGGAGGCCTTCGTACATGCCTATCTCGCTCTGGCAACCTATCCAGAAGAACGCGTTAAGGCGCTGAAATTACGTCCCTGGCTTTATAAAATCACCTTAAACGAATTTCATCATTTTTTATATCACAAGCGCTTAAATACTATCTCTCTCGATTTTTCTGCTGAGCATGTTCTTGCAACTTTTCCAGAACTCAGGAAGGAAGATATAGAGACGCTCATTGAGAAGCGCGAGGATCTAAAAAGCTTGCTTGCGCAACTGCCCGAACATTATCGCGTGGCTATTCTCTGCTATTTTTTCGCGGGCCTGAGTTATCAAGAGATAGCCAGTCTATTCGATCAGCCGTTGGGCACTGTCAAGTCTACGATTTCGCGAGCTATTAAGCTTTTGCGCACTAAAGCCAGCAGCTACACTCATCAGCCGAAAGGGGAAAAGGGATATGGACGCTTCAAACTTTAAGGGCCCACAAGATAGGCAATCCATCTTTCAAGCCAGGGAGCAGGAATATCGCGCCCCAGAATCTTTACAGGCGCAAGTGCTGCAGCGTATCGAAATAGCGCATGATTACCTGACTGCTCAGCGTCCTGAGCAGGAGATGCTTGCAGGAATAGACGATGCGCGCTGGGAGGTACGGGCGGCGGCTTTGCATGGACTCCAAGATGTAGCTTCCAGCGAAGTGATCCTACAGGCCTTACAGGATGAGCATCCTCTTGTGCGCGCCATTGCGGTTCAGGCTCTGGGGCAGTTCGGGAAGCCTCTTTCCATTGTAGCGCTAACGCAAGCACTTGAAGATCCCGCCTGGGAGGTACGCGAACGGGCAGTATTCGTGGTGAGAACGTTAGAAGGGTTGAGCGCGCAATCCCTACTCACAAAGGCTGCTCGCGACCCCCATCCAGCCGTACGCCTGGCCGCCCGGGAAGCCCTGGCAGGCCATAAGACAGCTACCACTGCTCAGAGCCAGAAGATATGTACGCTTCAGAGGGTTCAGCCAGGATTATGGCAGCATTTGTTCGGCTGGCCGAAGCGCATCCGCAGCTTCTGGATTGTATGTGGTATGCAACTCATAACCATGCGAGGCTACTGGCTCACTAGCCTCGGTGTACTCTTGCTTGGCTATATGATGATTCTCATCACCGCGCTGGGGCCGCTTCGCCATACTATCTACTCTATCTCGCTGGCTTTGGCGATGGTAACAACCTTCTCGGCAACGATTGCGGTTGCCTTCACTACTGACCTTCGATACGATCGAGGCATCGAGATTACCCTTTCGACGAGCACATCGCTACGAACCATCTTGTGCAGCCGCTATCTCATAGCTATTGGCTTACATGTGCTGTTCTCAGCTCTGGCCTCGACAATTATCGCCCTCCTCTATCAGCAAGCGTGCTGGAGCATCATGCAGATGTGGCTAGGGCCATTGTTTCTTGCCTCTTCCCTGACGTTTACGCTGGTTTTGATTCTGAGCGCCTGGATCTCGGTACTACTGACCTTTTTAGTGGGTATCAGCCAGACCCTGAACCTGATCCCTGGCAAATTAAGCATCGGGTTTAGTACACACCTATGGCAGACAAATCCAGAAATATTGCTCATCGCTCTTGCCTGTTTTGCGCTAGCCCTTTTCTCTATACAAGTTCGAGCTCGGAATAAGCAAACCTTATGAAGAGCTCCTCAACTTGCGCCAGCAAGTCTAGCCCTTCCAGGTAAGCATGGTTTTTGTCAGCACATAGAAGGAGTCCTTTATGGTATTAGATAGGCTCATTTACGAAGTTAGATTACGCTGGGGCACAATTCTGCTAACCCCATGCCTGATCGTCGCTGTTGCCTTCATAGCATTTCTTCTCCATCTGTTTCATGGCGATCCCTCTCGCCTCTGCCTCTCGGCCCTGGAGATGCTTTTACCGCCGGCTGTCGGCGGGATTATTGCTAGCATTATCACGCAAGAGCCTGCCTTAGAGCTGCAATTGAGCATGCCCCGGCGCTATCAGCAAACCGTTCTGCTACGAATCTTTCTCGTCTTGATCAACTCGGCTACTCTCGCCTTCTCTTTCCTGGAAATCTTATTAGCCTGCAAATTACTTATCATGCCATCTTTTACCCGATCCTGGCCAGCAAGCCTACAATTTTTCCTCCCTCAATTGATCTGGCTGGCACCGCTGCTCTGGTTTGCCATGCTCGCGCTCTGTCTGGCTCTGTTTACGAGGAGCATGGCAGCTTGTGGAACCTTGTTAGGCATAGTCTGGCTCATTGATTTTGCGTCTAGCGGCTTTATCGCAGAAAATGCCTGGTTGCGCCCCTTTCTGCTCTTCCCGACCTTTATGTATTATCCCCTCTTCCCGCAGATTTCCCGCTCAAATTTTATCCTGTACTGGCTCTTTACCCGTATCGATGTGTTCGCCAGCGCACTCGTACTTTTTCTGCCAGGCTGCTTACTTTTACGCAATACCGAAGGCATACTGCAAGCAATTTCTGAAGATTAGCCAGCGCAGAGGCGAATAGAAAACACGCACAAATGCAAGGAGTGAGACAAGGATGGCAAATCGCTATGCAAGCTTTCTTGGTTCCTTTCGCTACGAATTTCTCATGCAGATCCGGCGTCGCGCGCTCTGGATTACCTTTTCTATCGTCTTCACCCTCTTTGGGCTCTTCTTTGCAATGTCCGATTTTCTCAAAGACATTCCAACATTTCTCACGCACAACTCTCTGACAACCGTGCTGGTCTTCTGGTCATTCTATATCAACACCTATATGCCGATCTGCGTTGGCATCCTGCTCGCCGATCGCCTACCACGCGACCGCAAGCACAATATTGACGAGCTGTTGATGACGTTACCAGCTTCGCTAGAGGCAAGATTGCTGGGCAAATATCTGGGTAGCATGTTTGCGACACTCACTCCTCTGTTTTTATTCTATATCTCTGGTGTCTGCTACATTCTCTGCATTTCTGGTAATCCCTTGACTTTTCTGCTTGGCATGCTGACTTTTCTGCTGATTATCATGCCGGGCAGCATCTTTATCAGCTCCTTTTCCCTTGACTGCCCGGCCTTTATGAAGGTACCT
Source organism: Ktedonosporobacter rubrisoli (assembly GCF_004208415.1). Lineage (GTDB taxonomy): Bacteria > Chloroflexota > Ktedonobacteria > Ktedonobacterales > Ktedonobacteraceae > Ktedonosporobacter > Ktedonosporobacter rubrisoli. The sequence goes on from NZ_CP035758.1 coordinate 5,310,723, forward strand.
GCATATCAATTCCTCTTTATTGGTTATTGGGTATGGGGCAACATTTTTTGGTTTCGTTCCGAGCTCTTTACCCTGGGAAGGACGCTCATCTCTCCCATTGGCATCTATATAACCTTTGGGATCTTCGGAGGCGCAGGTTTCGATACAAAAGGAATCCATGCCACTTTCTGGCAGGGAATCGCAAGCATACTCATTCTATTGGGCATAGCTCTGCTAGTCATCGTTGCCTTAACACGTTACTTGAAATGGCAGAAGACACGCCTATAGACGCCTGTCAGTTCAGGAGAGATAGCTTAGCAATCCATCCGATACCAATTTCTTCCTGCAGCCATGGCCGCATTGCTTTAGCGGCCACCTTTTTAGCCAGCCTAAGGTTCAGAACCCTGACCGGCTTTCTGCTGGGATTCTCCGCGCAGACACTCTATGATCAGGCCGGATCAATCTTGCCAAGACATGAATTGCCGGAGCAACTAAGCATGTCATAAATTTCCAGATATACAAATAGATTACCAGCGTATAAATACATACTCTATATTTAAAGCCAGCATTTCTGCTGAGGGGAGTCGCTCAGGATCAGTGGATCTCTCTTTTCCGTTTGGGGGCTCAGCGCAAAATTTCCTGGTATGCGGAATTTCGCATTGGAGAAAGATACCCACCTATCCTTATAGGTTAATAGGGACATTCTCTTGCTAATCTAACTTTTGTTATGCTACCATCACCAACAGTATGATTAGAAATATCAATAAATATTTTTAATCTGCATTTAATCTTTCCCAACAAAAATAGGCAGTAAGCATCTGGGAAAAAGCTTCCCACTTCAAAACATTCAAAAATTTGCATGTATTGCAAGATATTTTAAAGACAGGATTTGAAGAACTATGCCTTGCCCAAATTGCGGATCGCTCCTTACTGCAGCACGTAAAGAATCAAAATGCCTGCAATGCGGCCAAACACTTTCCGCCATACCAACGCCAGCTCTACGCACACAGACTGAAAGTATCTCCAAGGTTCAGCCAGCTGGCGAAAAACCAGTACAGACACTAGAGAAAGCTCCCCCGGAGCCGCTGCAGGCAATCCATCCCCAGTCCGAAACAAACCATAGCGCAGACCGGCCTGCGCGCTCGACGCTCATGCAGTTCATTAAAGCGAAAAGTGCCATCCTACTGACAGTACTTGCCATCCTTCAATGGACCCTATTTGGTTTGCTTGCCTGGTGGGTTCATGGGCACCTGCTCTGGTCGGTTGATATTCAACTTACCCGCGCTCTGCAGAGTCATCAGGAGTTCTGGATACGTCAGCCCTTAATCTTTGCCAGCGAGCCAGGCAACATCGGCCATCTCTTCACAATTCTCACCGGCGCCTCTGCCCTCTTCTTCTGCCTGCTGCGTCGCCCCCTGGAAGGCGTACTTATCGTCCTGGTCTCTGAGAGCTCAGATTATCTTAACCATTTTATCAAGAACCTCATCGCGCGCCCACGACCTACCATGGCAAACGTCATGATCATAGAGAAAGCAAACGGCTTAAGCTTTCCTAGTGGACATGTGACGAGCTATGTTGCGACCCTGGGACTTATCATGCTCTTTAGCCTGTTCGTCCTGAAAGGCAGGACCTGGTGGCGCTACTTACTTATCATCATCCCGGCCTTCTTTATACTTTTTATCGGCCCTTCCCGCGTCTATTTAGGCGACCATTGGACCACAGATGTGGTGGGAGGATATTTACTTGAAGGGGGCTTTATCTGCCTCTGGCTTCTGGTATACCTTAAACTAAAAGTCTTGCTGCTTCAGCTATGGCAATTGCGCATTCAGCCTCTTCTATCTCGCTTCAGCCGTAGTAAAGACACTCATTCGCTCTCGCATACCAAATAGCCCCAGGCTCCCTGAAGAGAAACCTGGGGTTAGCCCCATCAATTTTTGTAGCGCTATTTATAACCGTTTAAATATAAATTTTGCACCATATACATAATTCCCTCTACCAATCTAAAAATTTGTGTTATACTTAATAAGTCCATATGCTCTATGGCCACAGGATGAGGCAAAGTAGCTAGCAAAAGTTGAGATCTAGAGCATTTCAATCTTCCGGAGCAGCTCATAATAAGCTGCAAGCCTAACGCATACTGTGACATTCATGCTCAAAATACAGTTAATACCTTCTATATGTTACCTTTTCTTTAAAGAAAGGGGATTTTCTAGGTATGCTTCCAGCTTGACCCAATCTTTCAATATTCTATAATCTATGGCTCAAGCGGACCTATACCATCTTCATTTAAAGCTATAGACAAACTTTTCTCGTGGCTCGGCGGTCAGAGCAAAGGATAGATAGGCAGAAATCTTCCTCACTGCCTGGCCAACTTCTGATCTGTCCATTGCCTCTAAACCTGCACGAGCTTTATAAGGGTGTTACCCGTAACAAGGAGAGAAAGATGTTACTAGCAGGACAAAACATTGATCACTATCATCTCCTCCAGCATATTGGTAGTAGCAATGGCGAGACCTATCTAGCTATAAACACGCACACCGACCGGCAGGTAGCGCTCAAAGCATACCGTGTAGAGTCTCTTGCCCAACTCAATGAGATGCCAAGCCAGGAGGCTGTGGCCTTCTTCCTGTCCAGGGCCGAGGCGCTATCGCACTTGAATCAGGTTTACATCGCCCCGCTCTATGAATACGGGGAGAAGGCTATTAATGGAACTGACTATACCTATCTGGTAACCGAATACTATCAAAACGGCTCCCTTAAAAACTGGCTTCCAAGCGATACAGATAGCACGGTCAAGCTTCGCTCTCCACTAGAAATTGCCCGTGTCATCTCCCAGATCGCTGATGCACTCCAATTTGCTCATGAGCAGCAAATCATCCATCAAAACCTCAAACCTGCTAACATCCTTTTCAACGATAGCCAGGCATCGCCGCTGTCAGATATCGCTATCGTTGATTTCGCTATCATCACCCCTGCGGCCAGAGCCAGGTTGAAGCATCAGCTCTCCACAGACCCTTATCTGGCCCCAGAGCAACTGACGGGCCAGAGCCTGCCCGCCACAGATCAATACGCCCTGGCAGCTATAGCCTATCATCTCCTCACCAATACCTTACCCTTTGCCGAGGATTCAGATAGACTACAACTTCCAACACCACCCAGCAAGCATAACTCCTCCTTGCCGGGCGCACTCGACGGCGTACTCTTACATGCGCTCAACAGCAAACCCGAGGGGCGCTTTCCCACCATTATCAGCTTCGCCAACGCCTTTAGCGAGGCTGCACGCGTTGGACGCGATCTACGCTCAACGCTCTATGTTAGCCCGCAGGAAGCCCGCACCGGCACAACAAAAACCATTTACCTGCCAGAAGGCAGACAAATGAAGGTGGCGCTTCCCGCAGGCAGCATAAATGGACAGATGTTATATCTGGAGGGACAGGGAGAGGCCTCTCCTGAGGGCCCAAGAGGCGATCTTATTCTTACCATCGTTATCAAGCAGCCTGGGAAAGATACCACGCCTATTCCAATCATTCCAGAAGAGATAATCACTGCCTCCCGCCAGCCACCCGATATTGAAGAGCTCCCAACGCAAAATTACCGGAGAGAAATCGAAGAACTTCCTACGGGCAAATATCCACAGGATAATATCGAGGAATTACCAACTATTACGGCTATCCCATTCGATAACATCCAGGGGAATACTCCTGCTGGCATACCTTTTTCAGTCGAGGACGAGCCTACTATTAAACAAGGTCGGCCTAGCAATCAGCTTTTGAGCCCAATCACTAGCAAGCTTTATCAGTTCAAACAAGCCATGCTTCCGGCTATCTCGCAGGGCTCCCACCGCACGTTTAATAGCATTTCCCATTTGACGACTACGCTACGCGGCAATACGGCTCAACCGCTCTGGAAGAGGCCATTGATAAGGGACATTTCGCTCATGCTGCTGATCGCCCTCATTCTACTGCTCAGCGGGAGCATATTCTATACTACCCGCGTTAATACGCTCGTTACGCAGGGAGTGAATGCCACAGCCACGGCCCAGATCCAATCAGTCTCGACGGCCTACGCTGCGACATATACGGCCCAGGCCAGCGCAACGGCGGCCACAGCTCATGACCCCTACCCGCCCAACAATGGTATGCTTGTTTTCAGCGATTCCTTACAGGCGCGCAATGCTTCCAACGGCTGGAACAATGTTGGAGGCTGCAGCTTTAGCAATAATACGTATGAAGTGCAGGGAGTCGCCAAAAGCTCTAACTTTTGCACAGCTGGCCGCAGCTTCCACAATTTCACTTATGAAGCGCAGATAGCTTTCACTCAAGGCGGCTTTGGAGGTATAATCTTTCGCTTTAACAACACAAAAAATTCTTATTACTACTTTGGCATTAACACTAAAGGCGGATACGCTCTGCTCTATAACACTGAAAACAACTACTTCATCACTATTCTTAGTGGCGGCCCTAACCAGGCCATCAAGACAGGCCAGAGCAATACCCTTGCCGTCATTGCTAAAGGCCGACAGATCGACCTGTATGCCAATGGGCAACGCCTGGACGGCGTAAGCGATGCTCTCGATACCGAGGGCCAGATAGGAGTTGCGGCCGGCGATAATGCCAGCGATACCACGACCGCAGACTTTAACAACGTCAAGGTCTGGAACATATAGCTAAGGAGGGCAAAGAGGCTTATGCAACCCACAGACAGGCAACCCACAGGTTTCTTGAAGCAGTTCAAACACCTGCCTCCGCGCAAAGTTAGCTGGCTTATCGGGCTTGTCGCCTTGCTGCTCATTGCCAGTATTGAGTTGCTCAATTTCGTGCAGCTCGATGGCACAGCCACGGCCCAGATCAAGACCGAGGCAGCTACCCGCGTTAAGACGATCTCTACGGCTTTTGTCGCAAGCCACAGCAAGAGGGATAAAGCCACAGCTGTGGCCATGGCGGCGGTAACGGCTACCACCATGGCTCAGGCTACGGCCACAGCGACCATTACAGATGCGACCGCCACAGTTGCGGCCTCGGGCAATCCTTTCCCACCGCATAACGGTACTTTGCAACTTGATGATACGCTTCACAATAACAGCAGCAACGCCTGGACTGATGGAGACAATGCAAATGCAGCATGCCATTTTCAGTCAGGAGCTTACAATGTGATAGAAAACAGTTCTGTCCTCACCAATGCGTGTTATGCCAATGCCTCATCTTTCAGCAACTTTGTCTTTGATGTACAGATGAAGATTCTCAAAGGGCAAGGAGGTGGAGTAGTCTTTCGTGCTGATCCAGCGTCCGGTAAGGCATATCTCTTTCGCATTGATCAGGATGGATCTTATAGCCTTTTAATCTATACGAGCGATAAAGATTCACAGCTTCTCACTTACAGCACGCTCTCAGCCTTTCGCGCCGATCAGAATAACGAGCTTACAGTGATTGCCCAAGGTGACAAACTTGATATTTACATTAACAAGCAACATGTATTAGGCCTGAGTAACGGAACCTATAAGCAGGGCAACATCGGCGTTACTGCCACCGGAGGTCCCACCGATGTAGCCTATACCAGCGCCAGGGTCTGGACGCTATAGATAGTCGGCAGGTTTGCTAAGCGTGTCCAGAAGGACGCGGCGAGAGTCCTATAGAGGGCATTGTGGGAGTTCTCTATAAGTTCTCGCCGCTTGTAAAGCTGATAAATATGCTTAAAGAGCTCAGGTTAGAGCCGTAAATCCTTGACAGCCAAAGCCTCGCGCCGCTCGGCAGGCAACCAGCCAAAACTAGCCTCTGAGCCAGCTTGCGGATTATATTCCAGGCCGATGTAGCCTTGATAGCCAAGCTCGTCAATGACTGATAGGACATGGGGATAGTGAATCTCGCCGGTGCCCGGCTCATGGCGGCCCGGGGAGTCCGCGAGCTGGATATGGCCTATCTGCGCAATATGCTCGCGCAAGGTGGCAATGATGTTGCCTTCCATACGCTGCATATGATAAACATCGTACTGATATTTAAGATTAGGCCGCTTCACTTGCGCCAGCAAGTGTAGGGTCTCGGCTGTGTTGGTAAGCAGATAGCGTCGATTCTCAAAGCTGTTAAGCGACTCGACGACGACGCCAAGTCCGGCTCGCGCCGCTTCATCTGCTATCCAGGCCAGATTCTCGCGAACCTGCTCTAGCTGCGCTTCCCGATTTACGCCTTCGAGATTGTTACCCACCAGGGCATTTAATTGTTGACAGCCAATACGCTTAGCAAACTCCAGGGCCTGGGGTACATGCTCACGCAACCACTGGTGCCGATTGGCATCGTTGAGGAAGCCACGTTCTCCCGCCGCCATATCCCCGGCAGCAAAATTCATCAAGGCGACCTTAAGCCCATGCGCGCGCAGCAATTTAGCCAGTTCGTCAAGATTCTCTTCGCCCGGCCACCAGAACTCAACGGCGCCAAAGCCCAGACGTGCGGCATAGGCAATTCGCTCCAGAAATGGCACTTCTTTGAGCAGGATAGATATATTCACATCGAAGCGTAACATAAGCTTTTCAAATAACCCCTTTCTTGATAGAAAGCGCTTGCAGGCGCAAAGATACTCCCCACAATTCTAGCATCCTCTTTAACATTTATATCATTACTGTCGAAACAGCGGGACAGCCAGTTCAACACCTATTAGAGCCGACATCATGACCAGCGTTTTACGCTCCTCCCTTGACATATCCCTTCCTAGTTTATATGATAATCATCATATGCACTTGAGAGGACCGGCGCTATAGATCTTCTATAGAAGATAGGAAACATGCTCCAACGAGTTGGAGACGCGTTAGCGATCCAAGAAAGGGAAAGGAAATGAAGCGCTCCCAGCAAGAGAAACAGCAAACGCACCAACGCATCGTTAAGAACGCTGCCCAACAGATCCGCGTTGAGGGCGTTAATGGCGTTGGCATCGCTGATCTCATGGGGCAAGCAGGCCTGACACATGGAGGCTTTTATGCCCATTTCCGTAACAAGGATGCCCTGCTCGCCGAAATTTGCCACACGGGAATAGCCGAGACATTGGAGAGGCTTACGCAGGCTATCGACAATGCGCCAGCGAACGAAAAAATCTCAGCCCTGCTAGATGCCTATCTTAGCGTTTATCATCGTGATAATCCCGCTACCGGCTGTATCATGCCAACCCTGGCTGCAGATGTTGCGCGGCGTCCGGAAGAAGTACGTACTGCATTTACGGAAGGATACGAAAAGCTCCTTCAGCTCGTTGTTTCCGTTTTGCCAGAAGATACCGATGAGCAGCGATATGATAGGGCCATAGCCCTGCTCTCGGAGATGGTTGGCTCATTGCTGCTGTCCCGAGCTGTCAATGATCCGGCATTAAGCGAACGCATCTTGCGCAGCAATCGCGACTATGCTATTCAGGCCTTCGGCAAAACTTCTATGGAGAACGAGTAGTCTCGCTCCTCACCAGTTCCTCTCCACGCTCTTCCCTTGACACGCCGCCAATCATCATGTATTCTTTTTATATGATGGTCATCATATAAAATCAGATCAACGATAGATGAAAGGATGAAACTATGCCCGCGATGCCCCTTCCCGATCCTCAAGAGTTGCCACTCAAGATGCGCACGCACCCAACAGTACAGCACGCCTATCAGCAGGATCATGAGAAACAAGAAGCTATGTCGTCAGGTCCTCTTGACGTAAAGTGGTTACGACAGCTCTGCCTGGAGTCCGGCGCCGATGATGTCGGCTTTGTCTCGCTCGCCCGACCCGAGCTCGACGATCAACGCGCCGATATTCTCGCCCACGCGCCTTTTGCACGTACATTGATTAGCTTTGTGTGCAAGATGAATCGCGAGCCTATCCGCTCGCCTGCGCGTTCTGTTGCCAATGTCGAGTTCCACGAAGTGAACGATTACGTGAAAACTGTCAGTCATACCATCGCCGCCCGGCTCCAGGAGCACGGTATTCGCGCCATGAATGAAGCAGCGGGTTTCCCGATGGAAGTGGCACGTCTCACTGAGCAGCGAAAAAGCTGGCTGATTTCCCACAAACCTGTGGCAGTTGCCGCTGGCCTGGGCATGATGGGCATCCATCGGAACGTCATTCATCCAACCTTTGGCAACTTCATTCTGTTGGGGACAGTAATCATAGACGCCGATATCGCAGAAGAGAGCCATCCCGTAGCTTATAATCCCTGTCTCGAATGCAAGTTGTGTGTGGCCGCCTGTCCTGTGGGAGCCATCAGCCCGGATGGGCACTTCAATTTCACTGCCTGCATGACGCACAACTATCGCGAATTTCTCGGCGGCTTCACTGAATGGGCCGAGACCATGATTGAGAGTCCCGATGTAAGCGCCTACCGCGAGCAATTCACGCCGGCAGAAACCATGTCCATGTGGCAGAGCCTTGCCTTTCAGCCCAATTACAAAGCTGCCTATTGTATGGCGGTCTGTCCGGCAGGAGAAGACGTGATTGGTCCATACCTCAGGAATCGCAAAGGGCATCTACAAACAGTTGTCAAACCTCTTCAGGAAAAGGTTGAGCCAGTCTATGTCGAGGCCGGATCTCAAGCGGAAACGCATGTACGTCGGCGCTTTCCCCACAAAATCGTGCGTCATGTGAAGCGGAGAAAGTAATAGAGCTCGGGGGTCCATAGTGGCCCAGCAAACAAGTGGTCCACACGCCCAAAGAGCGCATACGCGGCATATCAGAGCGGCCCGTCGATCGCCAGTTGAGTTCTGAAACCCTTCGAACTTAAATAGAGCGGGACAGCCCATCGCCTGCCTGAATTGACATCAAGTCCTGCATTATGGCACACTTAAGGGCTCAAGTGCTTTACCATCAGCTTATTGAGTGTGTCCTTAGGGAAAGAATAATAGATACAATGGATGAGGCAGAGCTTAATAGATGGTTTGATAACAATAGAATCGTTCTAGAAACTGCCTATCTGGCAGGAAGCCAGCCCTGGCAACAATCGGGTGTTGGCTTGCGCACACCGCGTACAGCGCAGGATTGGGAGGTATTGCGCCGCCCTATCGCCGATTGCATCAGCAGTTCCGGCACCTTCCTGGATATCGGCTGTGCCAATGGCTATTTGCTGGAATGTGTTCTGCGCTGGACCCAGGAGCGCAACTTGCAGATTACGCCCTATGGCCTTGACTTCTCGGAGAAGCTGGCCACCCTGGCACGCCAGAGATTGCCCCAATATGCAGGACAGATCTTTGTCGGCAATGCCTGGAATTGGTCGCCTCCGCAGCGTTTTGATTATGTGAATACCACGCTTGATTACATTCCGGCCTCACTACATCAAGCTTTCGTGCAGCGTCTCTTAGAGGCTTATGTACTCCCTGGCGGATATTTACTGGTAGCCGAATATCTGGGCAAACATACGGCCTCTCCTGAGCTCAAGATCAATGAACAGCTCAGACAATGGGGCTTCTCTGTAGCAATGGTCAAAGCAAGCCAGCTAGCTCACGATCCCATGGGCCAGACACGCATCGCGGCCATCAAGAACAAGTGGCCTTAATTATGCCAGAAGCGGCCCGCGCTAAGCTGAAACCAGGCCGCCAGAGCTAGCGAGACTTTATCCTGCACCGGGCCAGCAATCATTACAACAAAAATTGCAATGATTGTCGTCTTTGTGCTAAACTAGAGGGCATGAACACGAGAGAACCGCAGCCTGCGCTTGCCCTCATAGCCGGCGTATTGAGCGATCCAACACGTTTACAGATCCTTGATTTGCTTGTCGCGGGACCAGATCAGGATTGTGAGGCACCGCGCCATCCGCAGTTTACTGGCGCGATGTGCCCGCAGGATCTGTTAAATAAATTACAAACAATAGCGGCCTCGAAGCTATCCTATCATTTAGGCGAGCTGCAACGGGCAGGCTTAATACACGAACAAAGGTATGGGAAGCGCATCTACTATGTTGTGCAGCGCGAAGCTCTGCAAGGCTTTCTCCTCAGCTTTCAGCAAAGATATCTGCACGCTGAAAGCCAGATATAAGCTACCTGGCCTGCCTGGAAGCGCTCTTGGCCAAGCGACGTAGATGGAGCATATGCTAAACTCTGCTAGAGAATTATGTAACAGTTTGTCTCGTTGGAATCCCGGAGAGGCAAACGCGAGAAAGGATTCCAGATGCAGGATTACTTACGCTTCACCTACGATGCCGAAAGTGCTGAAACAGCCTCGTTCTTTGACGAATGCTCGCTATGGGCCGCAAGATTTGGCCTATTGCTCTTGAATAATCTTGAATTGCGCCCCAACTTGCAGATCCTGGATCTGGCCTGTGGAACCGGCTTTCCGCTCTTTGAGCTAGCTCATAGCTTTGGCAGCACTTGCCAGATTACTGGCGTTGACAACTGGAAGGGCGGAATAGAGCGGGCCAGGGCCAAATTACAATTTTACCAGTTGGCCAACGTGCAGCTTCTAGAGGCCGATGCCCGGCACCTTCCACTTCCCGATGCAAGCTTTGACCTCATCATCTCCAACCTGGGCATCAATAATTTTGCCAATCCAGATGCCGTAATGGCCGAATGCATGCGCGTGGCCAGACCCAAAGCGCGCCTCGTCATGACCACTAACCTTTCTGGGCATATGGCCGAATTTTATACAGCTTTTCGCGCTACCCTACACGAATTGGGCAAAAGCGCTTATCTGGAACGCTTAGCTCAAAATGAGTCCCATCGAGGGACCAAAGAAGGGTTTGTGGAGCTTCTCCAGAGCAACGATTTCCGCATCGTCAATGTGAAAGAGGAGCAATTCCAGCTCCGCTATCTCAATGGGAGCGCCCTTCTCAATCATCACCTAAGCAAAATTGGCTTCCTGGGCGGATGGCGACAAACCGTCAAGCCAGAAGACGAGGAGCAGATCTTTGCCCATCTTGAAAATAAGCTCAACCAGCTAGCTCAGGCGCAGAGCGAGCTTCGTATGAGCGTGCCCATGCTCTATCTAGAGGGTGAGAAAAGCGCTTGATATCCACTCTTGCTAGCAGAGATTTGCCAGGGCTTCAGTAAGTTCCTGACGGTAAAGCAGGCAAATAAAAGGATCAGGTACTCGCCCGAAAGTACCTGATCCAACGGGGGAAACGGAAAGGACTGTCTGCAAAGCTAGCAACCCCGGGAAATAGTTGTTTGCCCGTCAGTTCTGCTCTCTATCTCACGTGAAATGGTCTCCCGCGTCATAATCCATTCATGCGTGACGAGATCGCCAACTTTAAGCTCCCTCATATGTACATCGGCTCGCATAACAATAGCCAGGAGTTCTGTGTAGACTTGCTCGGTATAGCCTTGTAAGTTGGCGCGTAGAGAGAGCTCTTCAATGCAGCGTTCCAGATCCAGCAGCTCTATTTGTGTCTGCTCGCTTAATTCACTTGCTGATAACAATCCCAACTTTCTCTCCATAACCTCTACCTCACCCCTTTGAGATACCAATTGGCAGGGAAATTCACTATAAAGATATGCTCGCCGCTCTCTTCTCCTTGCCAGTAAGGAGCGGCTGGCAAGGCGCGCGCATCTCGCTCTTTCCCTTCAAGATAGGCAATCACCTGGCCTTGCGAATCCGTCGCGCAGGTCACGGCTTGAATGAGCACGCCGTTTATCTCTATACCCTGAAAGCTGGCTTGAATGAGCTCTTCGCGCTCCTTATGCAGATCTGTGTAATGTATCTGGTGTTGCTGCAAGAAGGCGGCCTGAGCTAAGCCCGGTGCGGCCAGGTCGATTGCTGCAAAGTAACAATAGCTGTTCTGCTCTATGTTCCGCATATCCGGTTCGAGGGCCGGAAATAGATTCTTTAACTGCTGAAATAAATGCCTTTGAGAGGGACGTAGCTCCAGTCTGATTGGAAGTACCTTACTTCCTCTACCGTCGCCCATAGGTGTATCCCACCTTTCCTCGCAATATTTCTGAACTCCCACCGACCAATTTGCACATATGCTGGTTCATGCTCTAGCCGCCAGGCATGGAAGCGATCTTGATCGCTACATCGTTTAAGGTGTATGTTTTGTGGGTGAGCTGAGATAGGGCCCTTAGCAAGGCGTTGGCGTGCTTCTCTGCGATGGGTACCCCAATTTCGGCAAGATATTCAATACTGGCGCCGGTTCCAGCTACAAGCGCTAGCCTGTCCGCTTGGATATGAGACTCTGTGAGTACTTGTCGTAGGGTTGGTTTGGTTGCCAGGGCAGTTACTACAGTTTGTTGTGCCTTAGCCCCAATAGATAGGACTATTTCATGGGCCTGTTCTTCTCCCATAAGTTTTGCGAGCTCTTCATGATATGTTTGTACCTGGGATAACTTCTGACTGATAATGGTATGGCTTGCTACCATAGCAGGTGCATGGAGGGCTCTCCACGCGGCCTCATAATTTTCTTCGATCCGTTTTCGTATCTCTGTTATCTCGCTCATTTGTCCCTCTTTCTCACTGACAACACTTCTATAGCAGATAACTCCACTGCAGCACTACATACGCTTTCAGCTTATCCTCTCCCAATCAGGGAATGGAGCTTGTAGTGAAATGATTCTTCAAGTATTTAGCCTGTGGACGTAGAGATTGGTGATGTGGAAGATTAAAGATAATCACTATCACTACAAGCAAGAGAAGTATAGCATGAGGCCATAAAACAGTTTTAACGGCATGTAATCCTACAACATTACATACACAAGATAAGGTTCGAACTAACAACTATAATATTTATATACAGGTTATTAAGGGGCGCGCATCTAGTACATACGGGGGAAGAAGTGGAAGCAATGCAATACTATTGGCTGGTGAACGGGACGAAATATGGTCCTTTTAGCATGAATGAAGCTGGCTATCCTAACGAGGGCGAAGTAGTGCGTCATTTTCGTGTGGCAGTGAAGAAGATGAGAGCAAAGAAACTGGGAGAGCTTTATGGAGCAGCTCTTCATGAAAAGTCAAAATCCAGGGAGGCGATCTTGCACATGGAAAAAAATAATACCATACCAACAGACATTACCCGCCGTAGGGTTCTTGCAGGCATTCTAGGCATCCCTTATGCCCTTTTGGGATTGCACGAGAGCTTAGAGAAACTTCCGCTTACCCAGGCTCTAGATCATACGCCTAAACCGGTCAATAGGAATTCAAAACAGCAGTCATTAGATCACTATTCTATTGAAGAGCACCAACAAGCCCTAAAGCTGTACTTTGACGGCTATTATCACCGTCATGGGCAAGCAGCATTAGATGATGTAGCATACACCACCCAGAATCTAGCTGCGCTGCTTGCCAACACAAACGCGAATAACAGAGAACCCGGGCTTGCTCTTCTTTCCCGCTATCATCAATTCGGAACTAATGCCGCTAGAGAGCAGCAAAACTATGAGCACGCATTGCTTCATGCCGATAAAGCAATACAATATGCTCGTAGCCAGGCTAAGCCAGATGCAGATTTACTAGTAATATCTTATTATCGGCGCGGCATCACCTTCTTTGAGCAGGGTATAACTCACGAAGCAGCGCAATGGGGAGCTATACAGAAAGCGCAGCCTGATATAGATATAGCACTCAGCTACGCACAGACAGCTACGCCTCTCATGAAAGGTTTTATAGCGCTGGAATGGGGATTGGTCCAGGCGCATACCGCAACAACGGCAACTGATAAGAGCCTGGTGATGAAACGGCTCGATCAGAGCTACAACAATCTCTCTGTATCTCAGTTGGAGGATGATCCAAACTTTGTCAGGTTTAGTCCCGGCTGGTACTATCTCACCCGTGCAGAAGCGCTCATTGCCATGGGAATGTTTTCAGAAAGTTTGGGCGAGCTAGAAATTGCAGAAGAGGTAACCCCTATCAATCTTCCACGGCGCTTTGCCTACCTTGATGCTCTCAGAGCCAGAGCGTATTTAGGCATGAACGATTTAGATGAGGCTGTTACATATGTTAAAAGTGCCTTCAATGCTTCACAAGCTGTAAAGAGCGAGTATAACCTTGCTCGTCTGGCAAATATTCAGCAGGATCTTGAAAAGAGCAAGCATGGAAGAGATAGGGAGATAAAACAATTCGGTCGGGCTTTTAGAGCTGTACGCCCTAACCTGTTCCTTTCATAATAAGGGCATTGAAAAGGCTCCCTGGCAACATGCTAGAGAGCCTTATCTTGCGTTTCCTGCCATGATTTAGCCATAGATATATTCTATTCTTCGTTCCTCTTTTTCACTATAAGATCCTTCTAAGCAGATGGAATGCTTCTCTATTAGACTTACCTGCGTTTGCTTTTTTAGACAAGGTAATGACATACTTAAGGCGACGCAATCGATAGTTATCATTTTAAGAGTACTGTGTGTGGAGAAACGTTCAGAGTGATAAATGCAAATGGCTCATCACTCGTGGATGAGAATAGCACAAGTAGCAGAAAGGCAGCCAGTTTTAGGAAGGCGCTACAGCATATGGAACAAACAGATGGTTTCTTTCCTAAAGATCCGAAAAGGCGTGTTGTACTGGCAAAACTTTTAAACATTCCCCCCGTATTGCTGGCCGCTGTAGGCCTCGATTCGTTTCTCTCTGCTGATGAATCGCAAGCAGAGCAGGCCACCATTCCCGGCCCGGCCTCCAAGCATATCGACGTAGAAGAGTATTACACAACATTACAGAGCTACTGGACAGAGGGCTATCCAAATGGCTTGGAAGCGGCAGTAGATGATACTTTGACACGTATTGATCGGCTCCACGATATTGCGCTCTATGTTCGTACCCAGCAAAAACCAGAGATAATACGGCTCTTGTGTGGATATCAGATACAGCTTGCAGAAATAGCTAAAGAACAAAGAAGTTTTCAGGCAGCGAAAAGCTATCTAACAAATGCTCTGCTTCTAGCCCGTGAGAAAGCCTGCACGGATCTGTTACCCATCGTATTGTACCGGCGTGAAATATTATTCGATGATTTGGGAGATCGTGAGCAAGCTTTGCTCAATCTAGAGCAAATTAAACAAAACAAGCATAAGTGGCGTATTCCGGCTCAATTACGAGGTGCAACTTTATCTGTTGCCGCCCGTGCCCAGGCCGCAGCCGCTCAAAGCGAGGATGAGAAAAAAAATGCCCTCCTCTACCTCGATGAGGCCGAAAACCTCACGAGAACGGCAATAACTAGCAACTATCTGTTCTTTGTCTCTTACGATAGAGAGCGCTACTTGCTAGATCGAGCTGCGGCGCTTATGCGGCCCGTAGATAAGAAACTGCGCGCGCCCGAGCGGGCTCAGGAATGCTTGTTGAGGGTAGAACAAGAGCGAAAAATAAGTGGCAAGCTCATGAATATTTGCCGTCAGCAGGATACCGACCTGATACAGGCCCAGATTTACCATGACAATGGCTACGATCCTATCGCGGCGGCAACGGCTGAGCAAGTAGTGAACACACTTGAGGCAACGGGGCAATACAAATACTTGAAACCGGTGACAGCCTTGTTCCAGGGACTAAAAGAGCGTCATCCCTACGAAGATTTTAGTGTGAGCTTAGAACTGGCACTTATGAGGGTCAAAAGCCCACGTCTGTTTCACTAGTCCTCATCATAATTTCAGGCTCCCTGGCAACATGCTAGAGAGCCTGATCTTACGTGGTTTGTCCTGGATTAGCCTTGAATATATTCCGCCTCGCCGGTTCCGCTTGCCTCGACCTCCGGCTCAGGAGCGCTCGCCGGCCTGGCGCCAAGCTCATTAAGCAGAACATTGAGCACAATAGCAGTTATCGCACCCGAGGTAATCCCACTATTGAAGATGATCTGTATCCAAGAGGGGAAGTGATGATAAAAGTTTGGCACGCCAAGCGAGACCAAGCCAACACCCAGGCTGACCGCAATCACCATTAAATTGTGGTTGCCGCTAAATTTGAGCCTGGTCAGCGTCCTGATGCCGCTCGCCGCCACGGTCCCGAAAAGCGCGATGCCCGCGCCTCCCAGCACCGGTGCTGGGATAGAGGCCACAACCGCTGCCAGCTTCGGAAACAAGCCCATCAAAATCAAGATCCCTCCGGCAGCCGAGACCACAAAGCGGCTCTTGACTCCAGTTAAACCAACCAGCCCGATATTCTGCGCAAAGGCTGTATAAGGGAAAGCATTTAAGATACCACCGATCACCGTCGAAAGGCCATCTGCGCTCAAGCCGCGCGTCAGGGCCGAAGTCGTCAGCGGCTTCTCAACAATCTCGCTTACTGCAATGATATCACCAGTCGTCTCGGCCATTGTGACCAGCATAACCAGCGTCATGGAAGCGCAGGAGGCCAGATCAAAGGTGGGCCAGCCATACTTAAAGGGCGTAGTGATACCGATCCAGCCCGCCGAGAACACACCGGAGAAGTTGGCTATGCCAAAGGGAATAGCGATGAGCGTGCCAACGACTAAGCCCAGCAGCACGGCAATATTGCTGATAAAGCCTTTAAAGAGCCGATAAATAAGTAAGATCGCCACCAGCACGATAAAGGCCAGGGCCACACTGCCGGGATTGCCAAACTGCGGCGAGGCAGTATCGCCACCACCAGCCCAGGAGACGGCCACCGGCATCAGAGAGAGGCCGATGATCGTGATAATGATGCCGGTAACCAGAGGCGGAAAGAAGCGCACCAGGTGCCCAAAAAAGGGACTGATCAGGAGCGTTACCAGGCCCGCCACGATAATTGAGCCATAGATCGTGGTCAGGCCATGCGCCTGCCCAATCAGAATCATCGGCGTGACGGCGGCAAACGTACAGCCCTGAATGACTGGTAGCTTGATCCCTACCGGAATGCGGCCCAGCCCCAGGGTTTGGATCAGCGTTGCCACACCACAGGTAAAAAGATCGGCATTGATCAAATAGATGAGCTGTTCCTGACTGAGCTTTAGCGCGGCGGCAAGAATCAGTGGAACCGCTACAGCTCCGGCATACATGGCTAAGACATGCTGCAAGCCATAAATGCATAACTGGCCAATTGGAAGTCTCTGATCTACGGGGTGAACATTCGATGGCAGCTCTTTTGCAACGTCCGGGCCATTTCTCAGCATACTGACCTCCATATGCAATCCACTTACCGATGCACCAGGGGCTTTCTGCCCGCCGATGCACAAATACAGGGCGAAATACGATACCGCATGACGAGCATAGCATAACCTTACCAGCAAAATTTAAAGCGGCTGGGCGTCCGTAGCGATGTTTTAGCCATGTGACCGATAACAGTCCTTTCCATGTCGAAAACATCCTTAATCGTAAAGAAAGCAGCCTTGGCCAGCTTATGGCATCCTGCCCAAATGCTTACAGCTTCTCAAAGAGGATATCCTGAGCTCCCTCCCACAGAACGACACGCCCCAGTTCGCGCAAATTCTCCCGTCCCTCTACGATCGTCAGGAAGTGATTGCCGGCCAACTGTCCCAGCTTGCTAGCAAAGCACGTGGCACCGTAGGGAAAGAGGATCTCGGTCTCGCTATAGCCTCCGGGATAGAGCAGAATCTCGCCGGGGCTGGGATGGCTGGTATGATTCTCAAAGCCGACCCCGACCTGAAAATCACCAAGAGGAATCCAATCTGACTCGCCGCTCCAGCGCGCCTGAATCAACTTATTGCGGAACGGCAAAAGCTTGCTGAAGGCTGCGCAGGTTTCAGGCGCATTTTCTTCCTCCATACGCGCAGTAAATACAAAGGGGCCTGCGGTAATACGCAGCATAGTCATGATATACACTCCTTTAGCAGAATTTCGCTCATCGGGCATGTCTGATCCAGCCGCCCATAGGATTTGCCGGGCCTGATCGTCGAAACTACGAAGCTGCCTTCTTAACGTCTTTGAAAGATAGAGTCACCACAAGTTTCTTGAGCTTCCCTACGGCTTGCCGGACGCAAGCAAGGCCGCAAGATCTATGCATGAAGGAAAGAAGTATGTTCCCAAATCTGGGCGCTCGCTACTTCCCACGCCTATAGAGAGCTGCTATCAGCGGAAGGAAGCAGGTCCAGCAAGCGGAGATAACAAATTTTGGCAACCTCGCCAAGAGCAATAGAGATCTCTTGCTCACGCGTATGCTTGAGGCGCGTGGTAAAACCGGCAAGAATGCTCTCTTTTTTGTTCTCGCGGGCGCAGATTACGAAAGGGAAAGCAAAGCGATTGCGATATGCCAGGTTCAAACGATTAAAAGTAGCGATCTCCTCTGGCGAGAGCCGATTTAAACCGGCAGCCGCCTGCTCACCGGTGGATTCAGGAGTCAAGGTACCAGCCAGGGCGGCCCGTCCTACGAGATCAGGATGGGAGCGCAACAGCTCTACTTGCTGCTCAGTGGGAGCTTCATACATAATCTTGCAAAGTACCTGGTAGAGCTGCTCACGGCTAGTAAAGGGGCGTTCACTCCAGGCCTGAGTTACGATCCAGGGCGAGCCTTCAAACAGTGGGCTCAAGGCGGCAACAAAGCGTTCCTGGTCAAGCTCATTCATCTCGTGTAGAGTGATTTGTCGTGCATTCATAACGGCTCCTCGCTAAGCTGGCCAGTCCCTGATCTCAAGCAGGCCTGCACTCTGCTCGCTCTGGTTCCCGGCGCATTATAAGAGGCTTCTACTGGTAACTTTCTATATGGCGGAAACAAAATTCCGTTAAAATGGAGTATAACTACTCATTCCAGCAAATGTCAAGTTTTTCAAGCAGCAAGCTGGCTTATCTTTTTCAGCTCTAAGGCTATTTTGCTATCCCGACACAGCCAAAAGAGATTTATCGCCTGCTCGCTTCGGGCATTATTAGGCAAAACTTTCCCAAAAACCTTAGTGTACTTCAGCTTAAGCTACAAATGGGGATACAATAAAAAAAGCAGGCGGGAACAGCTCTTCCTTACCATGCCACATTGGCTGGGCAAGCTCATGCCACGGGTGAAATACTGCCAGATGTGGAATCCCGGCTTGACAGGCTAACAAATCTAAGGCAAATTCCAGAAGAAGGAAAATATAATTTCTTATACCGGAATGGAGTACATTATGCCAGAAACTATCGGCTTTATTGGCCTGGGCATCATGGGCAAGCCAATGGCCCATAATCTGCTTAAAGCAGGCTATTCGCTCATCGTCCTTAACCGTCATCAGGAAGTGACCGATGAATTTGTGGCTCAGGGAGCGCGCTCGGCCCAACGTCCCGGCGATGTCGCGGCCAAGAGCGACATTGTGATTACCATGCTTCCCAACTCGCCACAGGTAGAAGAAGTCCTGGCTGGTCCTCAAGGTGTTCTCGAAGGAGCGCATAAAGGCTTAACCGTCATCGACATGAGCACAATCTCGCCCATCGTTACCCAGCGCCTGGCCGAGCAGTTGGACGCCGCCGGAGTTGAGATGCTTGATGCGCCAGTTAGCGGCGGCGACAAGGGAGCTATTGCCGGCACACTCTCGATCATGGTTGGGGGCAATGAGGCAGTTTTTCAGCGCTGCCAGCCCATATTTCAGAAATTGGGCAAGACTATTGTACATGTGGGCGGGCACGGAGCCGGGCAGATCGTCAAGGCCTGCAATCAGATTGTCGTAGCGCTCACAATCGAGGCTGTTGGCGAGGCTCTGGTACTGGGCTCTAAAGCCGGCGTAGATCCTGCCAAAATCCTGCAGGTACTCGGCGGCGGTTTGGCTGGCAATCGGGTCATGGAGATGCGCGGGCCCAACATGCTATCCCACAACTTTGAGCCCGGCTTTCGCATCAACCTGCATCGCAAAGATCTAGACATCGCCCTCTCGGCTGGCCATGCCTATGATGTCTCGCTTCCCGTCACGGCCCTGGTCGATCAGATGTTTTCCTCGCTCGTTGTCCACGGGCGTGGCAATCTTGACCATTCGGCCTTGCTTACCTATCTGGAAGATCTGGCCAATCATAAGATCGGCGAAGATACGCAAGAGTAGCCAGTTGGCACCTGGCTCAAAGAAAACGTGATAAGAATACACAATGCGCCTGCCTGTCTACAATAGCTCATGCTATCTGGCCAGAGCAGGCTTTTTAGTCCAAAGCTGAGCAGATCTATGTCTCTCTTCCAGGCATAAGCAAGACAGTACCTTCATCCACAACTGGCAATTAATCGTGAGAGAGATAGAGATGCATCCATCAGCCCTGTGAAGCGCGATTATGCTTCACCACGTAAGCTGACGGCTTCCCAGTTCAGCCGAACATGTAGCGAAGAGCGTCTCCAATGGCCGAGTCCCGGCCAGTAGAAAGGAGCTGTAGGCAATGTTCAAACGTATTCTTGTTCCGTTAGATAGCTCGAAGCTAGCAGAAAGTGCGCTTCCCACAGCTGCCATGCTAGCCCGCGACGGAGGCTCTATCTGCCTGGTTCAGGTAGTCGGCGTTCAACCAGAAGTGTGGACGGCACCTGGCGAATACTTGCCAGCCACGATGCCAATGCAAAACGACCAACAAGTCGTTGAGGCAGCCAGGACGGGAGCCAGCCAATATCTGGCAGACATAGCGGCTTCGCCAAGCCTAAAAGATATTCCAACCGAGATTATAACTCCTCTTGGCTCACCGGCTCCAACTATTCTCGCGACAGCACAAAGCCAAAATATAGATATTATTGTCCTTTGCAGCCACGGCTACACAGGCGTAACGCGCTGGATCATGGGTAGCGTGGCCACAAAAATTGTGCGGCACTCAGAGACGCCGGTCCTCGTTCTGCGCAAGGACGGGCCTCAGCTGAACACGCCGGGTCGCCGCTTTAGCGTTCTGGTTCCCCTGGATGGCTCTGCCAGGTCCAAAGCCGCCATCGAACCGGCCGCCAGTCTCGTGACTGCCCTATCTCAGCCCGAGCAAGGAGCGCTTCATCTGTTGCGTGTGGTTAAGCCGCTTGCAGCCGAGCAAGGCAATACACAGGCCGAGCAGCAACAAATTATCGATAAGGCTGAGCAGTACCTCAAAACTGCAGCCGAAACAGTCCAGCAAAGCGACGGTACGGCCAATGCAGCTCGACAAGCCCTATCCTGGTCGGTAGCCCTTAATAACGATATTGCGGGCGCCATCATTCAAGAGGCCGAAGCTGGCGCGCGTTCGGAAGATGATAATGTGCCACATAGTTACGACGCCATAGCCATGGCGACCCACGGCTATGGTGGCTGGCAACACGGTGCGGTAGGCAGCATTGCCGATCGGGTCTTACAATCCACCCGCCTGCCGCTCTTAATCGTGCGCCCTCCCGACATGCGCAGCAATCGGCAAGAGCGTTAGCAGCTTCCAGGTGAGCTTTTTTCGCGGCCAATATAAAGTGACTGACGCTAGCCGCTCAAGGCTGCTGACGTCAGCTTATTTGCTTGTTGCCATAAGTTCTAACCCTGCATCACAAAAGGAGGGCCGGCCTTTCTTCTGGTATCTGTATCATCAAGGGGAAATCTCTCATCAGAGAACCGGAGCTATTTTACTTAGCGGAAAAATTCTTCTCGGCAAACTGATCAATGGCCTTGATCACATCGCCAAGTTCCTGCCCCGTTGAAGTGAGGCGATACTCAACACGCGGCGGAATCTCCAGAAACGCCTCGCGCTGCACAAACCCCTTCTCCTCAAGCATCTTGAGCCGCTGAGAGAGCGTCTTTGAGCTAATATGCCCCATAGACTCTCTTAGCGCATTAAAACGCATAGGACCATGCAGAAGATGCATCACAATCAGCAATATCCACATATCGCCAATAAAGCAGATAGCTGATCTCAAGGGAGAGGTCGCACAGGCCTGAGATATTTCTGCTGGTAACTCCTCATCGAATATTTCCATATTCCTAGTATAGCACAATTTTTTTTGAACAACAACTAACTTGACAACATCAGCTTTACATGTTACCTTTAGTTTCTAAAGGAAAGTAAGAAGAAAAGAGAAACGAAAAAATCTGTAGTCATTCTTTTTCGCGCCATATTTGATATTAGTTTAGAAAGGAACATTATTCATGACACTTGCACTCAGCTCAGGTCTACTTCTCCTGCGCCTGGTTGCGGGCCTGACGATAGCTGCTCATGGCCTGCAAAAGTTGATTCCCTGGGCGGGCGGCCCTGGTTTTAGCGGCATGAAAGAGGGTCTCCAGAAGCAGGGCTTCAAACCTGCAGCATTGTGGACAGGTCTTGCCGTTGTGGGAGAACTGGGCGGCGGCCTCTCGCTGGCCCTGGGCTTCCTGACGCCTCTAGGAGCGGCGGGTATTATAGGAGCTATGACGATAGCGATTTTCAAGACCCATTGGAAAGCTGGCTTCTGGAGTCAGAAGCACGGATATGAATATGCTTTGCTGCACCTGGCTGTAGCCCTGGCCTTTGGCATCATGGGACCCGGCAGCTACTCTCTCGACGCCCTCTTTGGCCTCACGGCGCTCAACACGCTGCCGCTCTTCCTGGTTCTGGCAGCTCTGGCGGTTATCGTTGCTGGTATTGGAGTAATCAGCAGTCGCCCCGCGCCAGTAAAGGCGACTGAAGCTAGTTCGCACGCTTCCTAGATTGATTTGCGGCCTTAAAAGAGCCAACGAAAACGATCGAGCTCCAATAAATCTCCTGGCGGACAAGCCATCCTTAACGACATGTCCATCAAGAGATTTACTGGATTTTTTATGTTAACTACCTTACCCCACCCCATCTTTTCTCCATTATTGCAACTCATTTTTTCAATTTAGCATGCTTCATTACACCCATATCTCCATTTAATGCTTTTTATAAGGTCAATATCAGGCAAGAATTAAGGAATCGATGAGGATTTGATGAGTAATATGTGTAGCCATGATGTGAATGATCAGGTAGAGTGCAAAATGAATATGGACAAAACTTAAGGCAGAACTGCTTGCAAAGCCTTAGAAATGGAGATATACAGACATATGAGAAAATTTGAAGCCTTTATGACTTGCAGAAAGATATCCAACATCTTTTTGCTGTTCACCTATGCTTGTTTTGCCCTGCTGAGCAGCTGCTCCAGCCCGCAATCTGCTCCTTCAGCCCCGCAAAGCGGACAAACATCCCTTGTTACCAGCCCGGCTTCTCCCAGGACAAACCCCACAACAGTTCCTACTTCCTCATCAGCAAGCGCCTTTCCCGCCGATTGTCCGCCGGCTGGCACCACTCGCACCGTAAATCTACCCACTGACACAGGCCCGGCGCAGCCGGCCGTCTTTTACCTTACCGAATGGGGAGGTGTGCAATCAGGATTTCATCTAACGGGCCTGATGCGTTATGATCTGACAACGCACAAAACCACTACCCTCCTCTCCTTTCCCGGCATCACCCTTGGCACCTGGCCTCAGTTCGAGCTCTCGCCAGATAAGCATTGGCTCCTCTTCGCGTACAGCAATGCGGATAGGCATGACATCACCCGCTTGCAACTGCTTCGCACGGATGGAACGCAGGTGCAGACTCTGGCTTGCTTTTCAGAAACGAGTGCCATAACGTCTGTCCATTGGCTATCAGCTGGCGAGCGAATAGTTCTGACGAAAGAGCAGTACGATCAGCAGCAGCCAGCCACGATTTCTACCCTTGAAGAACTGAACCTGACGAGCGGAAAAGCGCAAACGCTTCTCTCAGGTCAGTATTTTCCTTACCTCTGGTTGGACGATCATCGCCTCATTGTTGAGCAAACAACCAGTAAAGACCGCGCTAACTTCTTTCTCCTGGATACCAACAAAGGGAGCCAGCAGAAGCTTGCCGGTCTCACTCCCATTGCCTCTTTTCCTACCTGGGGCAATTTTGTCTACGGCGCAATCGCCACGAGCCCTGATGGCTCGCAACTATTCACCAGCTCATTCGCCCAGGTAGGAACTAACCCTCTGGTCTGCCGAGGACCAGCGGTGCAAGGTCCAGAGACCCTCACGGCCACGGGGAGCGCTGGCGGCTCTACGCATGTCATCTATTCCAGCCAGAGTCTTGCCATCCTGGCTCTGCATCCAGCCAGCGCCCATATATTGCTTTTGTATGTTGAGAACAATACCGGTGATCTGAGCCAGAACGGCTTATGGAAAATCAATACCGATGGCAGTGGTCTCATGCGCCTCACGAGTGCAAAAGACGAGAAATGCCGGGATCTCGATTACAGGGAATTGTCACCGCAAATCGCCAGCAACTATCTATCCTACGCCGTGCTACAAACGGATTCGGCTAAAGGCGAACAGCAGGCCATCATAGTTGGTAGCCTTTCCGGTGGCCCTGCTATCCCCATCGCGAGCAGCACGAATATTCGGGTCAAAGCTAATTTTAACGGCTTTCTGCAATTGGTAGGAATGGCATAGTCCCTGCACCTTTTCAGAATAATTTGGCTGAAGGTTTGGGCAAAAATAAGTGTGGATAATACGTCCCAAACTTTCAGCTCTTTGCTTAAAAGCAAGGCCTTGCATTCAATCTGTCCATAGGATATACTAGTAACCACTATAGTGGTTACTAGGGAGGAAGCCTATGATGAGTACAGTTGAATTGCTCCAACAAACCGGACTGAATAAATACGAGGCCGAGGCCTACTATACCTTGCTTATGCACGGCGCGCTCACCGGCTATGAGGTAGGCAAATTATCGCAAGTCCCACTTTCGCGCAGCTATGAAATCCTCGAACGCCTGGTAGAGAAGGGCCTGGCACTTCTCCAGCCCGGGGAGCCTCCGCGCTACAGCGCTCAGGACCCTCAACAATTCCTGGCCAAAGTGCGTGGCGAGATTGAAGCTACCCTCAATGCCCTCACAATCTCACTGGCAGCGCTTCCTCGTCCAAACACTATGAACGAGTTCTGGGTCATCCGTGGCGAGCAGAACATTCTTAGTCGCCTCCAGGCAATGATCAAAGCGGCCCAATCCACCCTTCTCCTCACGCTGCCAGCCAGCGTCTCAACAGAGCTGGCCGAGCTGCTCAGGGAGGCCGACAGCCGCAGATGTCTTATCCGCCAATTCTCAAGCGCCGATCAGCGCTTTCTCAAAGCTGAAGGCATACTTCTCTTACGCGACAATCATGAGGCCTTGCTTGGAAGCATCGGCCCCGAAGAGCCAGTTCAGGCCATTGTTAGCACCAACACGGCTCTTGTTGCGGCCCTCAACGAGTATGGTCAGCGCGCGCTTCGCCAGAACAACCAGGCAGCTGATAGCGATTGGGTCGCCTGGGAAACGCGCAAGCAGCGTCACCTCTGGGATATAAGCAAAGCTGATCGCGTCGCCTGAGCCTTGCGCGAGACGCATCAGTTCAATGAAAGGACAATGTTTAAGCATGTCATACGATATTCGCGATATCACACTTGCCGAGCGCGGGCGCCAGCGTATTGCCTGGGCCGCGCGCCACATGCCAGTCTTGAATCAAATTAAGGACGAATTTGCGCGCGAGCAGCCATTTCAAGGGCGACGCATCGCCGCTTCCCTACACATCACCACGGAGACAGCCGCGCTTCTTTCAGCCCTACATGCCGGCGGAGCCGAGGTCGCCCTCTGCGCCTCTAATCCGCTTTCCACGCAGGACGACGTATGTGCGGCCCTTGCCGAAAGCGGCATCGCAGTCTATGCCTGTTATAGTGAGGACCTGACTACCTATCAACAGCATATTGAGCAGACGCTCGCGCTTGACCCTCATCTCGTCATGGATGACGGGGCAGACCTGATCGTCGAAGTCCATAATCGCTCACAGGGAAGCAGTGTAGTTGCTGGCATCGAAGAAACTACCTCGGGCGTCACACGTGCCAGAGCCCTGGCCGAGCAGAAACTGCTCAGATTTCCGGTTATCGCCGTCAACGACACACCCACCAAGCGCTTCTTTGACAATCGTTATGGAACCGGCCAGAACACCATTGACGGTATTCTAAGAGCCACTAACATATTTCTTGCCGGAGCCACCTTTGTGGTCGCAGGCTACGGCTGGTGCGGCCGAGGTATCGCCCTGCGCGCTCGCGGTATGGGAGCACGCGTTATCGTGTGCGAGATTAACGCCACCAGAGCTTTAGAAGCAGTTATGGAAGGCTTCCAGGTCTTGTCCATGACCGAGGCCGCGCCGCTGGGTGACATCTTTATTACGGCCACAGGGATGTCAGGAGTGATCAGCGAGCAACACTTGCGCCAGATGAAGGATGGAGCCATTCTTGGCAATTCAGGCCATTTCGATATCGAGGTCGATGTGGCAGCACTGCGCAAGCTTGCTACCAGCACTACAGAGATTCGCGACCATCTCAGCGAGTTTCGTCTGTCTAATGGTCGTACGCTCTACCTGCTGGCCGAAGGTAGGCTTGTGGGCCAGGTCGCCGCTGAAGCCAGCCCGGCCGCAGTCATGGATCTGAGCTTTGCCGATCAGGCCCTCAGTACACGCTATCTGCTCCAGCCTGATCTACAGCTACCACCCGCCGTCTATGATGTTCCACCGGATATCGATGAGCGCGTAGCTCAGCTCAAACTACAAGCCCTGGGCATCAAGCTCGATACCTTAAATGAGAGCCAGCTTGCCTATCAGCACGCCTGGCAATTAGGTACCGTCGCTGCCAGTTAGGGAAAAACTTATGCGCGTACTTATTACAGGTAGCTCAGGTCGCCTGGGAGCCGCAATTGCGGCTCGCCTGGCCGGCCAGCATGAGCCGATTGGACTCGATCTCGTAGCAGGCCCATGGACCCACTATGTCCGCAGCGTGCAAGACAAGCGGGCCATCGCTCAGATTGTGAAGCAGGTCGATGCGATTATCCATACAGCCTCGCTACATCAGCCCCAGCTGGCCACGCATTCGCCAGCAGAGTTTATAGCTATCAATGTAACGGGAACCCACAACCTGATAGAGGCTGCGGCGGCCTCCGGGATACAGCGCTTCATCTATACAAGTACTACCTCACTCTATGGGCATGCCCTGGCTCATCCTAATGAGGCAGTCTGGGTTACTGAGAAGCTTCAGCTCAGGCCGCGCGATATCTACGATTCTACAAAAATCACTGCGGAAAAGCTCTGTTTGCAGTTGGCCGCGCGCCTGCATATACCTGTGACCTGCTTGCGCATCTCGCGCTTCTTTCCCGAAGAGCCACGTACCCAGGCCATTCATCGCCTCTACCGTGGCGTGGATCTTCACGATGCAGCCACAGCCCATGTACTGGCCCTGACAAAACCAGACCTTAGCAGCGATATCTTCAATATCGCCGCGCGCTCACCCTTCCAGAAAAGCGATACGCCATTGCTTTTGCGGAATGCACCTGAAGTTCTCCGCCATAGAGTACCCGATATAGAAGCCACCTTTGCCCGGCTGGACTGGTCCCTTCCCCAGAGCATTGATCGGGTCTATGTGATAGAGAAGGCCGAGCGCCTCTTAGGCTACCAGCCACGCTATAACTTTCACGAGCATTTACAGCAGCAAGGCTATCTCTAGCCTTCCATTCCCTAATAAACTGAGGACGGCAAGAAGGCAGGCTTAATAGCGCGGCCTACCATCTTGCCGCTTCCATTTCGTCCCACCTTCCCTCATCCACGAGCCAGTCATTCTGTAGCCTTACCGGTCGCTTGGCGGCGCAGAACAACATAGGAATCCTTTGTGAGAATAAGATCATTATGGATGGTCAACAGGTCGATCGCCTCAAAGGAGACAAACGAGCCGGCAACGGTAGTTCCCGTAATCAGCGATTCGAAGACAGCATGAGCCTCGCCACAATGCAGGCTGCGAATCTCAAAAGTCAGCGCCTGATAGGAAGCCAGTTGTTCGGCAAAGCTATCGCGCACGGCCTGCCAGCCTCGGTACGGCTCGCCAAACCCGTGCAAATGATATGTAGTGTTCTCAGCATGCATGCTCATAATCGCGGCAAGATCATGGTTATTCCAGGCCTCACCATAACGCATGGCTAACCGCTGCAAGCGTGAACTATTCTCGCTATTCATAATCTACCTTCACTTTCAACAGGGGCCGTGTCCTGACAAGGGGAAATGTTGTAAGAGAAGTCCCAGGGCTGTAGCGTATCGAGAAATAAGGCTGACTCAAATGCTTCGCTTGGAGCGAGAGCGCCCACGCGTCCAGCCCCTGGCGCAAGCAGGCGCTGTACCGCCTCAACGATAATCGGAGCAGTGATACCATAGATATCTACGCCGCGCGCAACGCCGAAGCATTCCTGGCTCCCGGCGGCTGCCTGGACAGCAATAGTAAAGCTGGAGCGAGAGCGAAGATCTGCGGCCACGGCCTCTGACTGAGGCAATTCAGGCTTGTTAATTTCCTGAAGCGTCGCAACTGCCATCAAGGCTTCAATTTGTTGGGTCTGCAGATGCCTTGGAATCGTCAGGATCTCGCCCAATGGATAACCTTCCATGACTTTGAGCGGGCCGATAGGGGCCGGAAAGGAAAATGTAGAGAAGCTCCTCTCTCCGCTACCCTGCACAACGCGGCCATGCTTGTAGACAAAATGTTCTCCCTGCAGGCGCTGCTGGGTCTGCCGCGAGCCAGCAGTAAATACCCAACCCTCAATAGCATAGGCAACTGTAAGCTTATCGAGGGGAGCAAGCGCCGTGCCCACAAGATGAGCAAGCATATCTCCAAGGGTCCCAAAAAAACCCATGGCCGGCACAACCGCTACGCCGGCACTGCGCGCTGGCGCATCGAAGCCTTCGAGTAACGTCTGGATCGTTCGCTGCTCAGTTGCCGCGATATCGAGATAATGAACGCCAGCCTTAATGGCTGCCGCCGCAAGGGGCTCGGCCGTAACCCCAAATGGTCCGGCACAATTAATAAGCACCTGGCATCCCACCAGAAGTTTGCCCAGCGCTTGCGGCTGATCGATCTGTACCTCACATACCTCAATCTCTCCACCGAGCGCATGAGCTACCGCCCGCAGAGCCCGTTCATTGCGCCCGGCCAGAACAGGAGTATAGCCGCGGCGCAAGAGTTCCTCGGCCACTTGTCGACCGGTATAGCCTGCCGCTCCATATACCGCGATCCTCGCCAAAGATTTCATGTAGTTCTCTCTTTCAAATCATAAAGTTCATCGACTATCCAAAGCGCATCTCGGCTCTTTTGATGAGCGTCATCAAGCGTTCAGAAACTTTTCTTGTTCTTACAGGACAGCTCTCGGCCGAAAGTCCGGACCGAAAACCTTAGCCACATGGCTATCCATCCTCCACCCAAATAATACCAACTGGTCGGTTTTATTATAGAGTACAAAAAGGCAACTCGTCAAGATGAGGGAAATTATCAAGTGGTGAGAGGAGATAGTGGATAATCTGGCTCATAGCTACAACCGCGACTTATGATCAAGCATAGAGCGCCAGCAAATCTCTTGTAGCCCTTGTCAAAGTCGTATGGCTATAATAATCTTACAGCAACCTGCGCGTATTTTTGCAGCTCTTGCTAATCCAACATGAAGGGAACCAATTAAATGACATTTGAACCCGATAAGGGCTCGGCCTCTGCACCCTCCACAAAGCGCTATGCAGCCGATATTCGGCAAGATCCAGAGCTTCATACAACAGTTATCGAGCTCTCTTACCATGACCCGGCGAATCCTGCCCGCAATCTCACGGTAGCCATTGCGCCTGACCTGGGGAGCAATATGTTCAGTTTCCGCGTGGGATCGCATGACCTCATCTACTGCGAGCACGAATTACTCAAACGCAAGGACTTTACCGGCAACTTTGTGCTCTGGCCCCTGCCAAACAGGATCAGGGATAAACGCTACACCTATCAGGGACAGAACTATTCGCTGGCAGACATCAAAAGGCAGCAGGGCAATGCAGTGCTCATTCATGGCCTGGTCTTCGATAGACCCTGGCAGTACATGCAGCCTATCGTCGAACCGAACGGCGTCCATGTCACGACCTTCATAGAGATCAATGAAGAGAGCCCATGGTATGCCGCCTATCCTTTTGATAGCAAGCTCACCCTGACCTATAGCCTAGACCAGCACGGCCTCAGCACAACCTATACAGTTTATAATCGCGGCGCAAGAACCCTACCTTTCGGCTTTGCCTTACACCCCTATTTTTCCTTGCTTTCAGGCAAAGATGATACTCTGGTGAGCGTTCCCGCCGATCAAGTCATGGAAGCTGACGACGAGCTATTGCCGACAGGCAGGATCTTCCCCGTAGATAAAATCATGTATGCGATGTATGATCTACGCCAGCCTACCGCTATAGGCAACTTACAACTCGATCACGTCTATACCTCGCTGCATCCCCACGAGCCCGCCATAATTGACTATAGGAAAAACGACCTCCAACTGTATATTACGGCAACCGAAGACTTCACCCACGCCGTAATCTATACCCCTCAAGGGCAACCCTACTTCTGCCTTGAGCATCAAACCTGCTCAACCGACGCCATTAATTTGCACAATCAAGGGCCAGAGCTGCAGAAGGCCGCCCATCTGCTCGAAGTACCGGCCGGCAAAGCCTACAGCGGGACGCTACGCTACACAATACGCTTCGGAAAGTAAGCTATTCTTTGCAGTTGCCCAGAGCCAGGCCTGCCAGTCTGGCTCTACCGGGCCCCGATGGATCACGCGGCAAAGCGCCCTTTGAGCTGATCTACCAGCACAGCTAGAATAATCACCAGACCTGTCGCGATAAACTGCCAGTAAGCATTGATTCCCAGGATGACAAGTCCATTTTGCAGCACGGCTATGATCAGCGTCCCTATCACCGTCCCCATAATCGTTCCTTCGCCCCCAAAAAGAGACGCACCCCCAATCACGACAGCCGCAATAGAATCGATAAGTAAGGGATTGCCCCCATCAGCAGTGCCGCTCGTGTAGCGAAAGACATAGAGCACACCAGCAAGCGAGGCCAGGCCTGCCGAGAGCATATAGATCAAGATTTTATGACGTGCAACAGCGATACCAGCGCGCAGAGCCGCCTCAGCATTTCCGCCGATTGCATAGGTATGCCGACCAAAGCGCGTCTGTGCGAGCAGCCAGTAACAGGCTATGATCAGCACAATACTTACGAGAAGCTGAAAGGGCAAAACGCCAAGGGGCTGAAGCACATGGGCTTTGGCCAGCTTCACTGGTACTTGCCAGAACTGTATCCCCATCCCCGAAATAATATAGAAGAGATAGCCATTGCCAAGCGTATTCACGCCTTCCAGCGTCACAGTCACCGGCTGCTCATGCTCAAGCAGAAAACCGACCCCACAGGCAATACCATACATGCCAAGGGTAACAATAAAAGGCGGGACAGAGAGGCGCGCAATAATCAAGCCATTGATCAGGCCAGGAAGCTGCCCGAGCAGTAGGCCACAGAGCAAGGCGGCTAAAACGGTCAGGAACAACGGCACGCTGGCGCCAATCAGCATCACCACAGTTGCCGCAACTACCGAAGCCAGACCCATCACATAGCCCGTAGATAGATCCAGGCCACCAGTAATAATCACAAAGGTCTGGCCCAGAGCCAACAAAAGCACAAATGCCATATTGGTAACGATATTTTGTAGGTTGACAAAATCAAGAAAACGCGGATTTGCCAGCGAGAAGCCGAGCAACAGGAGCAATAAAAATAACCATGACCAGGCTTTGCTCACGTGCTCAAGCGAGGCACGTATGACTACACGTCTGGCGCGCTTACGCAGGGCCGTGTTTGATCCGTACATCGAGCTCTCTTTCCGGGCTGTGCAGGCACTAGCCGGCCTGCTAATTTATGAGTAAGCGTTATAACCTTGCCTTCCCTTGTCCTGGCCGGGTTCCGGGCAGCTTAGCCCCTACCTGGAGTCCTTATTGGAACATGGCTTTAGCCGCAAATACATCAATTGGTATAGACAGCCGCCTGAGCCTCTGGTGTATCAACATTGCTACGATCGATAACCACATAGTTTGTAGCTACATGTTTCTGTAAACCAGAGGCATCGCCATTGAGAACCTTGACGGCATATTGCACGCCTATTTGCCCCATAGTGCGCGGCAACTGTCCGATAACCAGGTCAACCAGACCTTTGCGCAAATCCACAATCGCCTGCTCCGATGAATCAAAGTGGGCAACCTTGATGATCCCACTCTTACCCGCATTCTTTACAGCCGCCGCCGCACCTTCCGAGCTATACGCATTGGCGCCGAAGATTCCAACAACATCGGGATTACTCTGCAAAAAGGCTGCAGTCTGCTGAGTTGCCTTGGAAATATCGCCACCATCATAATTCGTGCCAGCCAGCGTTACCGCCCCGTTTGTCTCATTGATCGCTGCCTTAAAACCTTGCTCACGCTGGTCCGTCGTGCTGGCGCCCGGCTGCAGGCTCTGCAAATAGACTTTCCCTTTGCCCCCAATCGCTTTGATCAGGGCCTGACCGGCTATCCTGCCTCCTTGTGTATTATCAGAACCAATATAGGCCACGGGAAATTTTACTGGGCCATGCTCATAATCGCCATCGCCAATAAACGAATCCACAGTAATGATCTTGATGCCTTTGTCATTGGCCTTCTGCAAGGGTGCAATCAAGGATTGGTTATCGCAAGGAGCTATGATAATCGCATCAACCCCTTTAGCAATAAAGGCATCGACAATGGGCACCTGTAAAGCTGAACTGTAATTGGCCGGCCCATCGATGAGGAGGGTTACGCCATGCGTTTTGGCCTCGTCCTGCGCCCCTTTCTGAATCATCGTATAGAAAGGAACGCCCTTCATTCCCACGATCAGGGCAATCTTATAATTCTTGTTGGCAGACGGGTTCGAGGAATTAGCGCCTGACGCGCTCGGAGCATTGCTACATGCTGCGAGGGTTATTCCGCCTGCCAAAGCGGCTGCTCCCAGCAAAAATTCTCGGCGCTTCAGCACTTTTCTGCAGCTTGTAGTTCCCTCCAGATCAAAAATAAATCTACTCATCACTATTACTCCTTTAAATATGCTGAAAATACCGGCATGACGCTATCAAGCCGATCCGTCACAGTCCCCTTTGCTCTGGCATACAAGTCACTCCATCTTGTGCCCGGGATCTCTTCCTAACTCCGGCCTTAGGCCTGGCGACATCCGATTAATAGTGCTTTAGATCAATATCAAAGATAAATCGGGTCCTACGTTTTAACAGAATCATAGGCCGAATTAAATTACAGCAAGCATTCATTAAAATATAGCAGTATTTTGTTCACAGCATAACCAAAACAGTTTTTTGAGCATAAGTCATTCCCACAAATTTAGGAGAAAAATACCATATTCAGGCAATATACACAAGATAATAAGTAAGCAGGGATAAAAAAATGCTTTTAAGCTTGCTAGCTCTCTCAATCAACACTTGCTGTGCTATTATAGAAGCAGGCAATGGAGGATCGATCAAGCATTCTTATCCGGCTCCGCTGCATGCTCAGTCAAAGTCACCCGGGAGGTCATTTCTCGGGCCGGAAATCATGCCTCTCTTAAGTACAGGAGCTTCTCCGGTAAGCACTGCCAATCGATCCGCCTGGTTAGAGAATGCACTATGTTCGTCAGACGCAGCAACGAAGAGGAGAAGAACAAAGCCATGGAGTTTGGTATCTTCCTGCCGATCTCAGGGCGCGCCAGCGGACCTGATACACTCATAGAGGCGGCTCGCAGTGCGGAGGCTCAGGGCTTCAATGCAGTATGGTCCGCGGATCGTGTGGTAACGCCGTGGCAGATCAATACTTCCTACCCCTATAGCGAAAACCACGAGTTTATAGTTCCTCCCGATCGTCCATTTCTAGATTCGCTCACCTGTCTGGCCTTCCTGGCCGGCTGCACAGAGAAGATAACCCTGGGCATTAGTGTTCTGGTGCTGCCTTATCGCCATCCTCTGTACTGGGCACGCGTTGCCGTTTCGATCGAAAGGCTTTCTCGCGGCCGCCTGATCATGGGAGTTGGAATAGGCTGGATGGAAGAGGAATTTGCTGCTCTGGACGTCCCCTTCAAAGCGCGCGGACGTATGACCGATGAGCAATTGCAGATAATTGATGCGCTATGGACGCAAGAGCATATCAACTTTACTGGCCAGTATTATAATTTTCAGGACCTTGCCTTCCACCCGAAACCGCTCCAAAAGCCTCGCATTCCCATCTGGGTTGGTGGCGAGGGCCAGCAGGCGCAACGAAGAGCCGCGCGGTATGGAGATGCCTGGTTTCCCTATTTTGTCACGATCACCCCGGCGGAACTGCAGGCCGGCTACGCCCATGTACAGGCGCAGGCACGAGAAGCTGGACGCAATCCAGAGCAGATCCTTTTGACCTGTTGCCGTCCAATCGAGCTCACCGCTCAGCCGGTCCCACAGGACGAACGGCACCTACGCGGAACGCCGGAACAGCTGGTAGAAGCCTTACAAGAGTACCGCCGCATTGGAGTGAAGCATCTCGCCCTGCAATTCATGGTCCCGCGCTGGCCTGACAGAGTAGAGCAGATTGCCCGCTTTGCGCAAGAGGTGATGCCCCAGCTGCGCGCTTAACTCACAGGTCTGGGTCACTTTAACGCCTCATTTACACATATCTGGAATCGGGCTAGCAAAGAAAATATGCCAGCCTGGCAATCGTTCTAAAAGCCAGCAAACCTTGACATATGGGTGCGCTGGCTGAATTCTTAAACTCGCAAGAAAAAGTTAAGAAAAAGGAAATTACCATGCAATCGCCAATACTTACCGCTGATAGGCTATCTCAAAGTTACACTGCGGCCATTGATGCGCTCTGTACTATAGCCAGAACATACTTTTTTGAGCAAGGAAAAACAGCCAAGGCCTTGCATTTTCTTCACACTGCACAGCAATTGCTAGAAGGGGATGAGGTAAAGCCACAAGATCGCTGCAAGTTCCTGCTGCAATACGCCAGCATTCTGGCAACAGCTCACCACCAGACTCATGAGGATGCCGCACTGCTGTTCTCGACAATTCGGGAAGCAAACCAGCTTGCCGAAACGCTCAATGATCAGCAACAACGCGCTGATGTCCTGAGCGTGCTTGGACAAGCTCATTATACTACCACACTCTCGGCCAGGATAGATAGTGGTAAATCGCCCAACTGCTCTCAAGCTGAAGGAGATTATGCCGAGGCTCTTACTCATCAGCAGCAAGCGCTTGAGCTCAGAGAAGCGCTGCACGATACACGGGGAATGAGCGAGTCGCACTTTCTCATCGGCCTCGTGCATGAGCGCTGGGGGCAGAGCGAGCAGGCCAGGGAGCATTATAGACAAGCCATCCAGCTAGCCGAGCAATATGGCCACCTTTATGAAAGGACCGAGCCAACTCGCCATCTGGCCTGGTATGCCTTTCTTGGGAAAAAAGATCTGGATGAAGCACTCGCCTACGCCCAGCAAGCGCTAGCTTTGCGTGAAGCCGCCAACTTCCAGCCCTATCTGCCCTTCGATCACCTCTTGCTCAGCGACATATACAAGGCCAAAGGGGAGACGGCTAAGGCTCTGCTTCATGCTCAGAAAGCTGTCTTGCTTGCCGAGGAAACGGGATCACAAAGCTTTATCGCGTTTACTAGTGAACGCCTGGAGGGCTTAAATAAGCTATAGGCAGCGCTTAAACGTACAGACAAGCGTGGCGCTATCCGCTGGCTCGTTGGCCAGCGAGTAGTGCTACGCCTGCTAAGGCTTTGTAGCAAGTGGCTCCCGAGCTAAAGCGCTGGCAAGAGCTTGCAACGTTCATAGCTCAGCGCCAGAGCTCACACCAGCACCTGTCGCTGCATATTCCACAATTTCCAGTAATAGCCCTCTAGCTGCATCAACTCATACGGCTTGCCGCACTCCACCACCTTGCCTTCGTTCAGCACCACGATTTCATCGGCAATATCCATATCCACGAGCCGATGCGTAATCATAAGCGTTGTGCGCCCCTTCATCAGTGTGCGCAGCTCTTGCAAGACCTCCCGTTCAGTCAGAGCATCAAGATTGGCAGTTGGCTCATCAAGAAGCAGTATGGGAGCATCCTTTAAGATCGCCCGCGCGATGGCCAAGCGTTGGCGCTCGCCGCCGCTTAGCAACAGGCCTTGCTCACCGATCTGCGTATCGTAGCCGTGGGGCAAAGCCTCTATCACTTCATGGATTCGGGCCTGTTTCGCCGCTTGAACGAGCTCCTCAAAGCTGGCAGCAGGTTTGGCCAGGCGCAAATTTTCGCGCACGGTTGTATTAAACAGATGCGTATCCTGCGTCACCACGCTGATCAGCTTATGCAAATCATCCTGTCGATAGCGGCGCAGCTCATAACCTCCCAACCTGATATGGCCCTCTTGATACTCCCAGAAACGTTGCAAAAGCTGGGCAAGCGTCGATTTGCCCGCACCGCTCAGTCCCACCAGAGCCAGGCACTGCCCCTGAGGCACCGTAAAGCTCACATCCTTAACTGCCCGTCCTCGACCCGGCACATAGCTAAAACCGACATGCCGCAGCTCGATATCATAGCACGCTGGCTGGGGAGATGTTCCAGGCTCATCACAGACTTCGGGCCGCGCATCCACAATCTCGAACAGGCGCTTTGCCGCCCTTAACGTACCGCCTAGCTGCTGGAAAGCTTCGGGCAAGGACTGGACAGCCTCAAAGCCTGAAGCCGTGGCCAGGATCAACAAAGCCAGGTAGACACCATGAAGCTGTCCC
This sequence comes from Ktedonosporobacter rubrisoli, assembly GCF_004208415.1. GTDB lineage: Bacteria > Chloroflexota > Ktedonobacteria > Ktedonobacterales > Ktedonobacteraceae > Ktedonosporobacter > Ktedonosporobacter rubrisoli. Next base: position 5,347,025 of record NZ_CP035758.1, read on the forward strand.
TGCTGCACCAACGGTATTGCCACAAGCAGCATCGTCCACACTGCCAGATTGAGAAAGAGATTGCTAAGCAGGCTCTGTAGCCCACTAATATGTGCCATGCGCATCTGCAGGCGCGCAAGGGCCTCATCGAGTTGTCGCATGCTCGTGGACAGACGCGATTCCTGACCAAAGGCCACAATATCGGCGATACCCTGGATACTATCCACCATCTGCGCACTCAATTCGGCCTTACGCTCAACAAGTTGCTCTCCCGCTTTATGGCCAAGCACATAGGCCAGGCTGGGAATCCCCACTGCGGCCAGCAGATAAAAGGCAGTGAAGACCAGAGCGAACAGCTGATTAAAGGCACCCAGCAGCCACCACATGCCAAGCGCGACAAGCAAAGCCACCAGCGGCGGGGCCAGCACGCGCACATAGACGTTCTGCAGCATATCGACATCAGCTACAATTCTGCTCAAGATGTCACCACTGCGCAAGCCCGTGCCTTTGCTATGGGCAAAATCCAGCACACGCGCCGGCATCAGAGGCTCCAGGGCTTCGTAGAGCCATACCCGAATGCTGGTCAACAGGCGAAAGGTAGCCTGGTGCGAGACCAGGCGCTCCAGGTAGCGGAACGCGCCCCGCGCGATGCCAAAGAAACGCACGCCAACGATAGCAATGCTTAGCGCAGCAAAGGACGGATGCAGGGCCGCCATCGAGATCAAGTAGGCCGAAGTTGCCATCAGGCCTACGCCGCAGGCCACAGTAATACAGCCGGTAAGCGCGGCCAGGACCATCGAGCCCTTCACCGGTCCGGCCAGTTTGAGCAAGCGCCAGAACGTTTTCATGCGACCTCCTTACGCTGGTAGGCCAGAACCATTTGTCGATAGAGTCCCGCTTTCGCAAGCAGTTCCTCGTGCGTGCCAATCCCCACAACCCGGCCTTTATCCAGCAAAACGAGCTGATCGGCTTGCATCACCGTGTGTAAGCGATGGGCAATAATCAAGGTCATACGCTCACGCATCAGATCTTCCATCGCTTGCAGGACCTCTTTCTCGTTAACGCTATCAAGGTTCGCCGTAGCCTCGTCGAGAATAAGCAAGGGAGTATTGTTGAGGAAGGCGCGGGCCAGGCTCAAACGCTGGATCTGTCCCCCGCTCAAGCTAAGGCCGCGTTCGCCGATCACTGTCTGGTAGCCCTGGGACAAGCTCTGCACAAACTCGTGTAAACGGGCCCGCTTTGCCGCCGCAACTACTTCATCCATTGGCGCATCGGGCCGGCCCAGGCGAATATTTTCGGCGAGCGTGGTATTAAACAGATAGGGGCGCTGAGGTACCCAGGAGACCAGTTCCCGCCAGGCTTGAGCCGTCATTTGCGACAAGGGCACGTCATCGGCAAGGATAGTGCCGCCAGTCGGTTCCATAAAGCGCAGGAGGAGTGCAGCCAGCGTGCTCTTGCCCGAGCCGCTTGGCCCAACCAGGGCCACCTTCTTGCCAGCTTTGAGCGTGAAAGTCACATTGTGCAGGACCGGGCGCTCCTCGGCACCGCTTCCATATGTGTAGGAAACATCCTCAAAGCGCAGCTCGTGCCGCAGTGCAGGAGTCGCGGCACAAGCCGCACCCGAGGAAGCTGGAAGGGGTTCATCCAGTATGGCAAAAATGCGCTCGGCCGCCGCTGTACTCTCCATGCTGGCATGGAAACGCGTGCCAAGCATACGCAAAGGTTGATAGAACTCTGGCATCAACAGCAAGACAAGAAAAGCCGTCGCAAAAGACATCTGGCCAGCCAGCAAGCGCATCCCGATCTCTACAGCAATCACGGCCATACTAATCGTTGCGCCCATCTCCATGACAAAGGCCGAGAGAAAAGCCACGCGCAGCACCTTCATGGTCACTTTGCGAAATTGCTCGCTGACCTGCTTCACAGTATCGCGTTGCGCATGGCTGCCGCCAAATTGCTTGAGCGTGACCATGCCTTGCATAATATCAAGGAAATGTGCGCTAAGCACGCTGAGCTGCTTCCACTGCTGCTTATTCAAGGCGTTGGCCTTTTTGCCAATCAGAGCCAGTAGAATAGGCAGAACAGGAGCCATCAGCAGCAGAGCCACGCCCGAGAGCACATCTGTCGCGAACACAGCCACGAGCACAATCGCCGGGATGCAGGCGGTCGCAAAGATCTGCGGCAAGAACTGCCCAAAGTAGGCATCCAGGGCCTCGGTTCCCTCAACAAACGTACTCGCCAGTTCGCCGCTGCGCTCCTGCCTGGTATAGGCTGGTCCCAGAGCTAACAGCTGACCCAATAGTCGCTGACGCAGATAGGTCTTGGCCTGCACAGAAGCCCGATTATTGATTACTTCATTGCCCCAGGATAGTAGCGCTCTTCCTAGTATAACAAGCAAGAGAAACAGAAGCAATAAGGCTACCTGTTGTAAACCCTGGTGAGCCAGAAAGGCTGCAGTGATAATCTGATTGATAGAGAATGCCTGAGCCACGACGAAGGTCCCGGCCAGCATAGCCAGAGCAATCATGCCAAGCATATAACCGCGCATATGTGGCACCTGGCTCATAAGGCGCTTGCTTATGTTCATTGCCGGTTGCCTCTTCTAATAATGACTTGACGCGTGCACGCTTATACGTTTTCTAAAGACCCAGTAGTTCCAGGCCTGATAAGCCAGCACAAACGGAATAAAGGTTAGGGCCACCCAGCTCATGACCGTGAGCGTATACTGGCTGGAGGAAGCGTTATAAATGGTCAGGCTCCAGGCCGGGTTGAGGCTGGAGACCATCATGCGCGGGAACAGCTGCAGGTAGAGTGCCAGCACGGTACCAATGAGCGCCAGCGAGGTCATCACAAAGGCCCAGCCGCTCTTTTCGCGCTGCAGGAGCCAGAAGACTGCAATCAGGGCGCTAGCGACGCCAAGGGTCACAGCTACCTGTGCTATGCTGAGCCGGGCCAGGGCATCCGTCAATAGATAGGTTGCGCTGACGAATACGACGACAAGGGAGATCGTTGGCAGCCAGAGCAGGCGCGCCATCTTCCCTGCATGTACCCTTAGCTTGCCCTCAAGCTTGAGATCAAGGAAAATGGCACCGTGGAGCAAGAACATCGCTGTCACGGCCAGCCCACACACTAAAGCATACGGATTGAACAACTGCCAGAAATTGCCCACAAAGTTCATCTTTTCGTCGATGGGCACACCTAGCAAGCAGTTGGCGAAGATGATGCCCCACAAAAAGCCGGGGAGCGCGCTGCCAAGCATCACCGCCCAATCCCAGAAGCGGCGCCAGCTACGCGACTTGTCCTTGCCGCGAAACTCCAGGGCCGCGCCACGCAGAATGAGCGCCAGCAAAACGAGGAACATAACTATATAGAAGCCACTAAACAAGGTGGCGTACCAATCGGGAAAAGCTGCAAACATGGCCCCACCTGCCGTAATCAGCCAGACTTCGTTGCCATCCCAGAAAGGCCCGATGGCGCTAATGATTGTGCGCCGCTCGACATCGTTCTTGCCCAGGAACGGCATGAGCATGCCCACGCCAAAATCAAACCCTTCGAGCAGGAAGAAGCCACAGAATAGGATCACTATCAGTCCAAACCAGAGTATATGTAAGTCCATAGCTTTTTCTCTTTATTTCTCAATCTCATTGACCCTATATGCAAGCTGTTTTCGCCGCCTGCGACGGTCAGGAAAGATGTGGAACTGGGGCAAAGCCCTGTCCCTACGCTGGTGGCAGCGGACCCGTTGGCACAGCGATCGCGATGCGCTCGGGAGCTATCGGAGTTTCCGGCGTATCCTCTTTGCTATGTTTCGCCAGCAGGTAGACATCTACCCCAGCCAGCGCTCCATATACGCCAACAAACACAAGCAGCGAGGTGAGAATCATCGCCGGGGTTACGTTTGGCGAGACGCCATCGGCAGTCTTGAGCAAGCCAAACACCAACCAGGGCTGACGCCCCATCTCGGTCAAGATCCAGCCCGCAGAGTTGGCAATATACGGTACAACCGTGGCTGCCAGCAGACCCCAGAGCAGCCAGCGCTTTTGCTCAAGCCGCTTGCGCCACAACATGAATAGTCCGAGCATCGAGAGTGCAGCCAGCAAGAGACCTGAGCCCACCATCACCCGGAACCCCCAGAACGTCACTACTACCGGCGGAACATAGTTGCCTTGACCATACTGCTGCTCATACTGCGCCTGCAGCTGATTGATTCCCTCTACCTTGCCATCCAAGGAGTCATAGGCTAGAAAGCTCAAAAGGTTAGGAATGCGTATCGAGAAAGTGTTCTGTTTATCTTTTTCATCAATAATACTGAAGAGCGAAAGCGGTGCCGGGTCCTCGCTATTCCACAAAGCCTCGGCTGAAGCTGCCTTCATCGGCTGCGTCTGAAACAGAGATTTCATCTGCAGATCACCCACTACCATGACCAGGATGCTCCCGATCAAGGCAGCAATGATGCCCATGCGCACCGAGCGGCGGAAAAAGTCAAGATCGCCACTCCTCTTGAGCAGATGATAGGCGCTAATGCCAACGACGAAAAACGCTCCAGTGACCAAGCCTGCCATCACCACGTGGGGCACTTGCAGCCAGACATGTGGATTCTTGAGCAGAGCGAAGAAATCAGTCATCTGCGCGCGCCCATCGTGGATAACGAAGCCTGTCGGCTCCTGCATAAATGAGTTGGCAACCAGAATCCAGAAGGCTGAAAGATGCGAGGCAAAGACAACGCCCCAGATCATCGCCAGGTGAAGCTTTTTTGGCAATTGATCCCAGCCAAATACCCAGATACCCAGGAAGGTAGATTCCATAAAAAAGGCTAACAAGGCTTCTAGGGCTAGCGGCGCCCCGAAGATGTCGCCGACGAAACGCGAATAGGACGACCAGTTCATGCCAAACTGGAATTCCTGCACAATGCCGGTCACTACGCCCATGGCAAAGTTGATCAGGAAGAGCTTGCCCCAGAAGCGCGCCATGCGTTTATACACAGGCTTGCCGCTGCATACATAGAGCGTCTCCATGATAGCAATGAGCAGCCCTAGACCCAGCGTTAAGGGCACGAAAAAGAAGTGATATATAATCGCCGTACCGAATTGTAAGCGAGCTAATGTGAGAGCATCCACGCGATTTTCCCTTCGACTGTGAACTTTTGATTACCTTATTCCTTAAATCTCTTTCCTCGTTTCACAGTATGCCACGCCGTCTATCCTCTGCACATCAATGGCTCACCTGATTGTAAACCCGATTATACTTCAAGCTTTTTCTGATGAAATCCGAGCTAGCATCAGTGACAAGAGAGCATTGTACTCAGGCATATACCTGAACTTTTCTGCGGATTTGTCCTGGCCATACTCAGATTAATCTGAGTATGGAACGGCCTGACAGGCCGCTTCATGGCCTTATCGAGATCCATTTGTGCGCATTAAGCTCTTGCCTAAGCGTTGCTTTCTTTGCTAAAGTACTATAATAGTGGGGGTTACCACCTATTTTTTAGCAGTCCGCTAGTAAAATATCTGAGGTGTTCAGACAATACCCTAAGACATTCTCGTGTGAGCTCGTAGGGTCCTTGATGCTCTCTGTGTTTATCCGTCAAGGATAGTAAGCATCTTCATTCGTCAGCGAGAAGCCAAATCCCCGCGCGTTTCCAATGCGTGCGCTCCTTCGCTTTCTCACCAGTTGCAGACAACGTTCATCCGGCAACTGACCCGCTAAGGTCTCCTCAAACTCAAAGCCCTATGTGGTAAAGTGTGAATATCGAGCAAAATGTAAGCGGCCCCTGATGGATCGTGGGCGGCTCTATACTTTGCCATCAGGCTAGAGAGGTACACTATGCACTATCGTCGCTTGGGTCGCACTGGCTTAAAAGTGTCGGCTTTCTGCCTCGGAACGATGGGCTGGAACTGGTTCACAGAGGAACAAACAGCCTTTTCCATTATGGACGCCTTTGTCGAGCACGGTGGCAACTTCTTCGATACCGCTGATTTCTACTCGCGCTGGATACCCGGCCACCGGGGAGGCGAATCGGAAGAAGTGATTGGACGCTGGCTCAAGGCGCGCAAGAACCGCCAGCAAGTGATCATTGCCACCAAGGTCTATCAGCCTATGGGCGATGGGCCAAACGAGCGCGGCCTCTCGCGCAAACACATCATCGAAGGAGTAGATGAGTCATTACGCCGCCTGCAAAGCGACTACATCGACCTTTATCAGGCGCATGCCTTCGATGCCGAAACGCCCATCGACGAAACCTTGCGCGCCTTCGACGATCTACAAAGGCAAGGCAAAGTGCGCTACGTGGGCGCCTCAAACTATCCCGCCTGGCGCCTTATGGAGGCTCTGTGGAAGGCTGAGACCGGGCATACATTGCGCTACGATACGCTAGAGCCGCACTATAATCTTGTCCACCGAGCGGAGTTTGAGCAGGACCTCAAGACGATCTGTGAGCAATATCAGCTCGGCGTGATGCCCTATAGCCCGCTGGCCAACGGCTTTCTCAGCGGCAAATACAGGCGGGGCGAGGCAGCCAGCGGAGCACGGGCAGCTAGCGTGATGAGACGCTATGATAACGCTAAGGCCTGGCACACGCTTGAGACCGTCAGTCAGATAGCGCAAGAGACAGGCAGTACAGCGGCCGTGGTCTCGCTGGCCTGGCTGCTCGCCCAGCCCGTCATCACAGCTCCCATCATCGGCGCTAGCTCTCCCAGGCATCTGCAAACCAACCTGGCAGCCCTCGATCTCACCCTGACTGCTGACCAACTTAAGCGGATCGCCGAAGCCTCGGCCTGGCAAGAGGCCTGATAGGCTAGCTTCAGCCCGGGAGAAGAGCCTCAATAGAGCTAGCAATTCTCCCTACATGGCAAGCCATGAGCGTACTTGACAAGCTCTAGAACGATATTTATAATTCTACATAGTGGAAAAACTTTTCTAGCTGACAAAAAATGCAGGCTTCATAGCGCCTGTGGAATATTGCTCAGCCAGACAAGCAAGGAGGTCAAAGTAGCGTATTGGCAGCTCGCTAACATCCCAAACCCTGCTCTGCTATAAAGAAGCGCCTTTTCGTGCCCTGAAGAGACATGCAATCATTTTTCTGGCAGCTCATCTGCCCGTTGATATCCCCATAAGGAGCCAGCTATGCATACAGAGAGCAACTACCTTATCAGTTATGGGAAAGCGCGTGTTCCTCTTTATCGCGTTTATGCCAAACCCCTCACAAACGTGCCACCTATTCCCGAATCCGCCTTCACGGGTCGCCCTAACATCCTCTTTGCCGCCGAGATCGATACAGAGGTCTTTGGACAGAACTTCTTGCCGGCCTATACCGAGGGAGACAACACCAACGTCGTCGCCACAGATAGCATGAAGAACTTCATTCTGCGCCACGCCCTCACCTTTGAGGGGGCTACGCTTGAGGAGTTTCTCGATCAGCTTGGTCGTCAATTTCTCAAGACCTATGTCCAGATGGAGCGAATCAGGCTCACGGGACGCGAATTACCCTTTACCGCGGCCAGTGTGCCCCAGGGAGAGCATGGCTTTGGAGAAAGCGACGTCTTATTTAAGCGCACAAACGACGACTTTACGCAGGTCAGCCTTACCTTCGAACGCGCCGACAATACGCTGTTGATTAGCGACCATCTTTGTAGTCGCATGGGTCTCCAACTCTTGAAGGTTACCGGAAGCTCCTTTACGCGTTTCGTGCGCGATGCCTATACAACCCTGCCCGAACGCGTTGACCGCCCCCTGTTTATTTATCTTGATGTGGCCTGGAAATACAGCGATCCCGCCGCTATGCTGAGCAGCTACGTTCCTTCCGAGCAGGTGCGCGACGTCATCCTGACAGTTTTCCACGAGTTTGTCAGCGAATCGATTCAGCACCTGGTCCATGAAATGGGTCAGCGCCTCCTGACACGCTTTCCGCAGATGGCCGAAGTTTCTTTTGACGCCCAGAATCGGACCCGCGACCCGCTTGGAGAGTCAGAGACCGATAGCCGCGTAAAAGTATATAGCGATCCCTTCCCAGCCTATGGTTTAATTAAATTAACCTTGACGCGTAAGCAGTAACGTCATCAATAGTGCAGAGGGAGGAGTATACTATGGCAGGTCGCCTGACTACCCACGTCCTGGATACTGCCCAGGGGCGTCCAGCGGCAAAACTTGTCATTTCGCTCTGGCGGCTTGAGGGTTCCGATCGTCGGCACCTCAAAACCGTCAAGACTAACGAGGATGGGCGCACCGGCGAACCTCTTCTGGCGGCCGAGGAGATGCAAAGCGGCACTTATGAACTGCTCTTTGCGATAGGCACGTACTTTATCGAGCAGGGCCTGACTGGAGCTCCGGCGCCATTCCTGGATGAGGTTCCTGTGCGCTTCAGGATTGCCGATGTTAACGCCCATTACCATGTTCCGTTGCTCACTTCTCCCTGGGCCTACAGTACATACCGAGGGAGTTAACTTTATGAACAGCGAATCTTCTGCCAGCACCGTTATGCAGAGATGCGAGATCCTGGGAAGTTACAGTGAGGAGAGTGGTCGCCTGACGCGGCGTTTTGCGACGCCGCCCATGAGCCAGGTTAACGAAACCGTCGCCACCTGGATGCAAGCTGCGGGCATGAGCGTACGTCAGGATCAGATCGGCAATCTGATCGGGCGCTACGCAGCGCAAAGCAAAGGCGCATCCACCTTTCTGCTGGGCTCACATCTTGATACTGTCTACGACGCTGGCAAATATGATGGTCCCCTGGGTGTGATGGTTGCTCTGGCCTGTGTTGAACGGCTTTATCAACGCCAGCTGCGCTTACCCTTCGCCATTGAAATATTAGGGTTTGCCGATGAGGAGGGCTTGCGTTACCACTCAGCTTATCTGGGCAGCTCGGCCTTTGCCGGCACCTTCGATCCGGCTATTTTGCAATATCCCGATAACGATGGCATCAGCATGGCCACAGCCCTGCGCAACTTTGGCGGCGATCCTGAGCAGATCAGTGAGGCCAGGCGTAGTACCGACGATCTGCTGGGCTACTGCGAAGTGCACATTGAACAGGGTCCAGTTCTTGAGAGCCTCAATCTTCCGGTTGGCATCGTAACAGCTATCGCGGGCCAGAACCGCTTCAACGTTACCTTTACGGGAGAGGCTGGCCACGCGGGGACTGTCCCCATGCAGCTACGTCGCGATGCGCTCTGCGCCGCAGCCGAGTTTATCGTCGCCGTCGAGAGCTACGCCCGCAGTATACCTGAAATGGTAGCGACTGTGGGCCAGTTGGAATTACAGCCAGGAGCCAGCAATGTCATTCCGGGCCAGGTAATCATCAGCCTCGATGTGCGCCACAAAGACGATAGTTTGAGAGAGCAGGCCTGCCGTCTGCTGCAGGAGCGCTCCCATAGCATCGCCAAGGCTCGCCATGTAGCCTGCCAATGGGAAGAGTTCCACCAGCACGGGACCATTCCTTGCTCCCAGCACCTGAGCGAGCTCTTGAGCAAGGCAGTCAGCGAGCTAAAGCATCCAGTAGTCACACTGCCCAGCGGAGCCGGACACGATGGAGCGATGATCTCGACGCTCACAGATATTGCCATGCTCTTTGTGCGCTGCAAGGGTGGCATTAGCCATAATCCCGCCGAAGCTGTCACGAAGGAAGATGTCGCCGTAGCAATTGATGCGTTAGAGCGCTTCCTGCTTTTATTAGCCCAGGAGAAAAGGCAGCCATGAGCAAGTATGATCTCATTATTCGCCGGGGCATCCTGGTTACGCCCCATGATACAGTACAGGCCGATTTGGCCATCAGCGATGGACACATCGTTGCGCTAGAGCCCGAACTGAGTGGAACTTGTAAAGAAGAGATCGATGCGCGCGAATTACTTGTCTTCCCCGGCATAATCGATGCCCATGTACATTTCAACGAACCGGGCCGCACGCATTGGGAAGGCTTTCAAAGCGGGACGCGCGCCCTGGCTGCCGGCGGCACTACCAGCTTTTTTGATATGCCACTCAATTCTTCGCCGCCCGTGCTTGATGCGAAAAGCTTTGAGCTCAAACGCAAAGCTGCTCAGGCCTCGTCACTTGTCGATTTTGGCTTGTGGGGTGGCCTGGTACCCGGCAATCTTGCTAAGATGGCAGAGCTAGCAGAGCGCGGGGTGATTGGCTTTAAAGCCTTTATGAGCAACAGTGGTATCGACGACTTTGCCGCCGCTGACGATCTCACGCTCTACGAGGGCATGGCTCAGGCCGCACGCCTGGGCCGCATCGTCGCCGTCCACGCCGAAAGTGAGCAGCTTACCAGCGCCCTGGCCCGGCGCGCTCAGACCCAGGGACGAACCGGGATACGCGATTATCTCAACTCGCGCCCGATCCTGGCCGAGCTTGAGGCTATCCAGCGCGCCGTTCTCTTTGCCGGTGAGACGGGCTGTGCGCTGCATATCGTGCATGTCAGCAGCGGACGCGGCGTCAGCCTGGTGGCGGAAGCCAGGGCGCGCGGCCTTGACGTAAGCTGCGAGACCTGCCCGCACTACCTCACGCTTACCGAGGACGATATGGAGACGCTGGGAGCAGTCGCCAAATGTGCGCCACCGCTACGCTCAGCCCAGGAGCAGGGCGCGCTCTGGCAGCATATCTTCGACGGCAGCCTGCCGATGGTCGCCACAGATCATTCACCGGCCCCGGCCGAAATGAAAACTGATAGCAACTTTTTCCGCGTCTGGGGCGGTATTTCCGGCTGCCAATCCCTGCTTCAGCTCCTCCTGACCGAAGGCTACGAGCGGCGCAATCTGCCACTTACGCTCATTGCCTCACTCGCAGCTGGCTACGTGGCGCGCCGCTTCGACCTTGCTCCGGCCAAGGGCAGTTTAGCGATTGGCGCAGATGCCGATATTGTGTTAGTAGATTTGCGCCAGCGCCACACCTTGCAAAAACAGGCTTTATTTTACAGGCACCAGCGCAGCCCTTATCTTGGTCGTTCGCTTAGAGGAGCTATTGTCAGTACTCTTGTACGTGGTATTACTGTCTTTCAGGATGGGCAGCCCGCGGCAAATCCGCAAGGAAAGCTGCTTAAACCATCTTCTCTACCTGCATAACATACGTGCTAACAAGATTTGTTTTTCATGGATGTTTTCAGATTGAGCGTGCAGGAATATAATAAGCTTCTGCCTGACCAGAAAAGTCTATTTCTGGAGATTGGGCAGGCCAGGCGAGAATAGGCATGTTCAGATCTATCAAACTTTTCTCATGGCAGATCGTCTAGAGATGTATTGGATAGCACACGAGCAAGCTTTTAAACAGGACAAAGACATATGGACATATATGCAGCTCAGGATGCTGCCCTTGCTGCTAGCACCTGGCGGTATGTGGCACAGAAAGGCTGATTACTTATGTGGCAAAATTATCTGCAACCAACCAGCCTTGAAGAAACGCTGGAGTTGCTGCAGCAGCATGGTGGACAGGCCCGTCTCATTGCAGGCGGTACAGATGTCCTGGTTGAATTACAGCGCGGGGTAAAACCCACAACGACCCTGATTGATATTACAGCCGTACCGGAACTGAAGTACATCCGCCACGAAGGAAAAACTATTGCCCTTGGTGCGCTCAGCACGCATAACGACGTGATTGCCTCGCCCGCCTGCGTCAAGCACGCGCTACCGCTGGCCCAGGCCTGCTGGGAGGTAGGAGCACCACAGATCCGCAACCGCGCAACTGTCGCCGGCAACCTGATTACCGCCTCGCCCGCTAACGATACCATCACACCACTTATGGCCATGGGTGCGGAAGTCGAACTGAGTAGCATGCATGGCAAACGCGTTGTACCGCTGCGCGAATTCTATACAGGCGTACGGCGCACAACCATGCAGCCCGGTGAGCTATTACGCGAAATTCGCCTGCCTGTCCTTGCCGAAAATCAGCGTGGAATTTTCCTCAAGCTAGGGCTGCGCCGCGCCCAGGCGATCTCAGTCATTAACGTAGCAATCGTCATCACTTTTGACGGTGAATACATAAGCGAGGCTTGCATTACGATGGGCTGCCTGGCTCCCACCGTCGTTTTTGCGCGCACGGCCGAGGTCTATCTACAGGGCCAGCGCTTGAGCCCAACTGTCTGCGAGCGCGCCGGGCACCTGGCTAACGAGGACGTTTCCCCTATCGACGATCTACGCGGCTCAGCTACTTATCGTCGGGCCACGCTTGCCTCTTTTATCACGCACGGACTGCAGCTCATCGCCGCCGGAAACGAGCGCTCAAGTTGGAGCAAACAGCCTATCCTGTTGGATACGACGGCAAGACCATCCGCCACAACAGCAGAGCAAAGCAGGCAACCCTTTCATGATGAGATCTCCACGCTGATTAATGGCAAGTCCTACCAGCTTAAGGATGCTCAGAGCAAAACGCTCCTGAATGCCCTGCGCGACAATGCAGAGTTGACAGGGACCAAAGAGGGCTGTGCCGAAGGCGAATGCGGAGCCTGCACGGTCTGGCTCAACGGCCAGGCGGTTATGTCCTGCCTGGTTCCGGCAGCGCAGGCTCATAACGCGAGCATTACAACCATCGAGGGCCTGGCCAACGGTACGGAGCTCCATCCGCTCCAACAAGCCTTCATTGAGAAGGGGGCTGTCCAATGTGGCTATTGTATTCCTGGCATGCTCATGGCCGGGGCCAAGCTCCTGGATGAGTGCCCACAGCCCGATCTCGAAGCTGCCCAGATCGCCCTCAGTGGCAATCTCTGTCGCTGCACGGGCTACCGCAAAATTCTCGATGCTGTATTAAGCGCAGGAGGTCGCGCATGACAAATCTGATTGGCACATCTCCCAGCCGTCCCGATGCTCCTGGCAAAGTCACAGGAGCCACGCGCTATCCAGCCGACTTGATTCGACCCGGCATGCTACATCTGCAGGTTGTCTTTGCCCACCGTCCGCATGCGCGCATCATTTCACTCGATAGCAGCAAGGCCTTGCAGCATCCCGGTGTGCTGGCAGTCCTGACCGCCGCTGACATTCCCCATAACGCCTTCGGCCTCATCGAAGAAGATCAGCCCGTGCTCTGTAGCGACGAAGTGCGCTTCGAGGGCGATAAAGTAGCCCTTGTCGTCGCCGAAAGCAAGGAGGCCGCTGTGGCCGGGGCTCAGCTCGTTACCGTCGAATATGAAGAACTACCGGCAGTCACCGATCCACGGGCCGCATTGGACCCCGCTGCGCCCTTAGTTCATGCCAGCCGCGGCACGAACCAGTTGAGCCACATCCCGCTGCGCAAGGGAGATACTGCCACGGCCTTTGCGCAGGCCGACGTCGTGCTTGAAGGTGAATTCTCGACGAACTGGCAGGAACACGCTTTTCTTCAGCCCGAAGCAGGGATTGCCTATCTTGATGAACAGGGCCGCGTCGTGGTAGAGTCGGCCGGCCAATGGCTGCACGAGGATCGGCGCCAGATCGCGCGCATGCTCGGACTAGCCGAGGAACAGGTAATTATTCGCTACGCAGCCATCGGCGGCGCCTTTGGCGGACGCGAAGATCTCTCTATCCAGCATCTTCTAGCCCTGGCCGCCTGGAAGATGCGCCACCCCGTCGCACTGGTTTGGAGCCGCGAAGAGTCAATTATTGCGCATCATAAGCGGCATCCCATGCAGATTCGCACGCGCTGGGGCGCCCGCAAAGATGGTAAGATCACCGCAGTTGAGACCGAGGTCATTGCTGACGGCGGCGCCTATGCCTCGACAAGTGTCGAAGTTCTCAAGGTGGCTGTCCTCTTTGCCAGCGGCTGCTACGAAGTTCCGAATATCGCTGTCGATGGCTACGTCGTCTATACCAATAATATTCCCTGCGGAGCCTTTCGCGGCTTTGGCGCTCCTCAAGCGCAATTTGCCAGCGAGAGCATGGTCACGCGACTTGCCCACGCTCTCGGGCTCGATCCTGTCGAGATCAGGCGCAAGAATCTCTATCGCGAAGGCAGCATTGAGCCAACGCAAAACGTGATCCCGCCCGGGGTTAGCGCTTTGCCCCTTCTTGAGCGCTGCGTCGAGGAGGCCAGAACGCGCCTGGGCTATGGCAAGGATAAAGCTAGCCGCCAGACAGCGGCGCCTCATCTGCGCCGTGGCATAGGTATTGCCAGCGGGATCAAAAATCTGGGCTATTCGTTTGGTTTCCCCGAGCAAGCAACAGCCACCGTTGAGCTTTTTGGCGAGGCCGAACTAGAGCGGGCCATTGTAAGGGTTGGCGCCGCCGATGTCGGGCAGGGCTCACATCTGGCCTTGCGTCAGATCGCGGCCCAGACCCTTGACCTGCCCCTAGATAAGGTCTCGATGATCTGCGACGATAGCAGCGAAGCTCCTAACGCCGGTAGCGCCTCAGCTTCGCGCATGACCTTTATGGGAGGCAATGCTGTTCGCGAGGCCGCAACAGCGGCGAGGGAGAAGTGGAGTTTTACCGATGATACGCATGTAGTGGCAACGAAGCAATACAGGGCACGCACCACGCATCCGCTCGATCCTGTCACTGGCGCCGCCGCATTGCCCAACTACTGCTATGGCTATACCGCCCAGGCTGTGGAGGTCGAGGTCAATCTCCTGACCGGCCAGGTTCAGGTCTTGCAGATCATTAGCGCTCACGATGTCGGTCAGGCGATCAATCGCCAGCAGGTGGAAGGTCAGATTGAAGGTTGCCTGGCTCAGGCGCTCGGCTACGCGCTGCTTGAGCATTTCCAGGTTCGCAATGGCCATGTGCTCACCCCCTACTTGAGCACCTATCTGCTCCCCACAGTTCTTGACATGCCGCCAACGATCATCCCGGTTATCCTGGAACTGGCCGAGCAGAATGGACCCTACGGCGCGCGCGGTATCGCTGAGATGCCGCTGGTTTCCCTGGCTCCGGCGATAGCCAGCGCGATTTATGATGCCGTGGGCGTCTGGGTGACGCAACAGCCGATGACCCCCGAAAGAGTGCTCACCGCGCTCAACGCGGCAGGGTAGGAATAGTGCGATTTACTAGCGACGAATGCCGGACTTTCGGACTATAGGAGTAAGTGGGGCCCAGATCCTAGACGGCATGTGACCTGGCCCCCAACACCCAAAGAGCACACGCAGACTTTTGAGGGCCCACGCTCAGAGCGCTTGTTTTGAGCGCTCTACAACGCGGCTAACCAGGAGGATAATTGCTAATGTGACGATAAAGGTGGCAACCCCGATAATGAGGGCAACCAAGAAAGTGTTTACCTCAAAGCCTTTGTTAAAGATCTCGTAAAGCATGTAGTACATTGGTAGAGCGATAAAAGCGGCGAGGAGGCCACTGAGAACATTCCTGAGACTCATAGAAACTGGCTCCTTTCTTGTTGAGGTCTCTTGCCCTTATCAAACCATAGAGGCCCTACATGCGTCATCAGTAATCTTAATGGTTTTTCACGCCCATTCGGTGGACCCAATTATAACCATCTGGAAGTGTCCTTTTAGCCAGGGGTCTGCTATACTACAGATAAACTGTTCTCCATTGTTGAAGGGAAATAGAGAGACCTGCGCAGCGCCAGCACGCTTCCCACAATATTCTTAAGAAAAAGAAAGTGGGTTATGTCAGAGCCAGGAAGCGAGCAGTATAGGAGTCTGTATACATGGCCATCTTTTCGCGGCAAGAGGCGCTAGAAACATCTCATCGTGATATAGATCAGCGCTGGACGATTTTCTGGTATGCAGTGTTCTATGTATCCCTTATAATTACTATGGGCATTACACTAACTACAGATTCCTTCACCTTGCAGGAGTTGCTGGCACTCTGTACGCTCTCGCTGCTCTTAGGTATCTGGTATGTGGTGTGTGTCTTGCTTCCTCCCATCTATTGGCGGCGCCATTCATTACTGGCCCTGGGCTATCTGCTCATCGGCTGGGTCATCTGGTTTTTCCTGGCCGGGCTGAAAGAAACGTATTTCTTTGTTCTCATCGGGCTTTTTCCGCAGATGTATCTCTTGCTGAAAGTTCCTTGGAATATTTGCGGTAGTTTTATGCTGCTAGCAATCGCTCTCTGGCGGCATGGCAGCTGGGATACAGTTTTCTTCTTCACACTTGGTACCGGGATTGTGGGTATGGTTTTGGCACTGTTCATTCATGCCATTTTGAAACAGAGCCGAGAACGGGCATGCCTGATAGACGAGCTGCAAGCAACGCGGCAGGAACTTGCGCAAGCCGAAAGGCAGGCCGGAATCATGCAAGAGAGGCAGCGCCTGGCCCACGAAATCCATGATACCTTCACACAGGGATTCAGCAGCATCGTAATGCAGATTGAGACGCTTGATGCTACCGCTCTCGCTAGCAATACGGAGGTCGGCCAGGTCTTGAGCAGGATAGGACAGACAGCCCATGAAAATCTGACCGAAGCGCGTCGCGTTCTCTGGGCCTTGCAGCCTGAAGCGCTAGAGCGTGCTTCGCTTTCCGATACACTGATCTCATTGGCGCAACGCTGGACAGAGGAAAACAACATTTCTGCGCACACAGTCGTCACAGGAATAGTAGCGCCCCTGCGCCCCGAAATTGAGGTGACCCTGCTAAGGGCTGCGCAAGAGGCGCTCGCGAACGTGCGCAAGCATGCACAGGCGCATTCAATCACCATGACACTTTCGTATATCGGAGATATGGTAGCTCTTGATATCCAGGATGACGGTATTGGCTTCACGCTAGATCGCTTGCACATTTCACCCTCCGATCAGCCTCACGGTGGTTTCGGACTCAAAGCGTTGCGCGAACGTATTGAGTTATTAGGAGGAACATTCTCGATCGAGAGCGCACCAGGCGAGGGAACGACAATAGCTCTGACGCTGCCTGCAATAGGCAGAACAATGATAAACAGCCGCTAAGATCGCATATGGAAACACTTATGAAACCTATTCAATTAGTGATTGCTGATGACCATCCAGTTGTGCGCGAGGGCCTGCAAAAAATGCTAGGTAACCAGCCCGACTTCGAAATCGTAGGTGAGGCAAGTACAGGTGCCGAAGCAGTTAAGCTAGTGAGCCAGCTACAGCCGGATGTCGTACTGATGGACCTGCGTATGCCAGATTTGGATGGGGCTGCCGCCACAGCAAAGATCCGCGCATTGGAGGTGAAAACCTCGGTCCTGATCCTGACCACCTATGAAAGCAGTGTGGATATCCTGCATGCCATCGAGGCTGGCGCCACCGGGTACTTACTTAAAGATGCAAAGAAAGAAGAACTCTTCTCAGCAATTCGTACAGTAGCCCGGGGACAGGCAATCCTTGCCCCCTCTGTGACAACCTGGCTCCTTCACAAAGTGCGCACCCCTGCTCAGATCACCCTCACCGCCCGCGAAGAGGAGATTCTTGCGCTTGTTGCGCGCGGCGCCAGCAACAAGCAGATCGCACGCACTATGCGCTTGAGCGAGGCAACTGTAAAGTCGCACCTGCTTCATCTGTTTGAGAAGCTGAATGTTTCGGATCGTACAGCGGCGGTGACAGCTGCCCTGGAACATGGGCTGTTGCGCCTTGAGACCTGAAAGCTTCTTTTATTTCCTCCCAATCCCCCATTTCCTTCATATCTAGCGCAGGCTCTCTGGCTGAGAGCTATTAGCTACCGATTTCCTTGTATGCCCTTGCCTGCAGGCCGTCCAGGAAGACAAGCTAGGGCAAAGTGAGATATAATGCCTATGGACGGGAGTAGCCGATGAGGCTGGTTTTGTGCAGTTAGCTGAACTGTACGTAGATACAATGTCGTATCTCCTTGTGCACATTAACGGCACAGAAGTATTGAAGAAGGATGAAGTAGATGACAGAACGAGATTCTCAAGCAAAAGTACGCATAACCCGTGGAAAGTTCAATGGGATCAATACACTGGCAGACGAGAGAGGCGTCATAGCGGCTGCCGCTATGGATCAGCGCGGCTCGTTGGAAAAAGCTATCGCTAAGGATAAAGGTAGCCCCACAACGCCGGCCGAAATGAGTGAGTTCAAGATCCAGGTCACCGAAGTGCTCACAAAATATGCCAGCGCCATTCTCCTCGACCCAGAGTATGGTCTGGAAGCAATCAAGCATCGAGCCCAGCATGCAGGCGTATTGCTGGCCTATGAGAAGACTGGCTACGATACTACGACCAAGGGCCGCTTGCCCGACCTGCTCGATCATTGGTCGGTAAGGCGCATCGCCGAGGCAGGGGCTAGCGCTGTCAAGATTCTCATGTATTATGATCCAGATGACGTCGCTGACATCAACACCACCAAGCATGCATTCATTGAGCGCATCGGCGCCGAGTGCCGCGCCTACGATATTCCCTTCTTCCTGGAAATCGTAGCCTATAGCGATGAGGTTGGTCCTGAGAGCAGCTTCGAATTTGCCAAAGTGAAACCCCTCAAGGTCCAGAAATACATGCAGGAATTCTCCAAGCCCCAATATGGAGTAGACGTTCTGAAGGTCGAAATTCCTGTAAACATGCGCTATGTCGAAGGCTCCCAGGCCAATACCGATGGCCAGGTAGCTTACACAAAGGATGAGGCCAGGCAATACTTCGTTGAAACGGCCAAAGCTTCACGTCTCCCCTTCATCTATCTCAGCGCCGGAGTGAGCAACCCGGTCTTCCTGGAATCCCTGCAGCTAGCCGCCGAAGCCAATACGCCATTTGTCGGCGTGCTCTGTGGGCGCGCGACCTGGAAGGATGGCATTCCTATCTATGCTAAAGGCGGGGCTAAAGAGCTACGCAAATGGCTTGAGGATCAGGGCGTACACAATATCCAGGCTCTTAATGATGTGCTACGTCAGGGAGCCAAGCCCTGGTGGGATTTCTACGGCGGCAAAGATCGCATCGAAGTCGTCGATCCCGCATAAAACGTACTGGGGCAGGGAGCGTTCTTCCTTGCCCCGATTTTATTTTCAAGAGAGGCTCGGCCTCAGGCGATATCGGCTTTTAGTCGGATCGGCACGGGCTTTGCTTTAGGCTCATGCAAGAGATGCTGTAAAATCAGGCTGGAAACCTGCGTGGCCTCAAGCGTAGGCTCTTCTAGAAGCTCAGGGAACTGGGTCAGCAAGACTGGCATATATTCAGGAGCCTCGGCCACACGCCCATGTGAGCCGCGCACGAGCGAGGCATCCAGGGGGATTACATCCAGCAGCGAGCGCAAGCCCAACCTTTGCTGCAAAAGCTTGCGACCGATAGTCAAGCGCGGAAAGCGCAAGCTTGGATCAACGAAGAGCTCAACTGGATCATAGCCGGGCTTGCGATGAATATCCACGGTACGCGCATAATCAGGCGCCCGCTTATCGTCGAGCCAGTAGTAATAGCTAAACCAGGCATTGGGCGCAGCCACGACGACAAAATCACCGGAGCGCGCATGCTCAAGCCCAAAGGCGCGTTTGCCCTCAACATCCAAAACTTGCTCAACGCCATCAATACTACGCAGCAACCTCCCAACTTCGGCCATACGCCGCGCATCATTGACGTAGACATGGGCAATTTGGTGATCGGCAACGGCAAAGGCCGCGCTGGCGCCAGCGTCGAGCAGCTCATGCCCCTGCTCCTCGCGTATCGCCAGCAACCCGTACTTACGCAGTTCGCGATTCAGATGAATGGCTCTGGCTACAGGCATAATGCCGTATTCGGACAGGAAGATGATACGTGCTCCGTGCGCGGCATAGAAATCCAGCAACTCGCCACAGAGCGCATCAAGCTCGCGCAAGTCGCCTTCGATACAGTCTGCATGCGGGCCGTAGCGCTGCAGACAATAATCAAGGTGAGGCAAATAGATCAGCGTGAGGGTGGGATCATAATACTTCTCTAGCATTTGCGCGGCCTCAGCAATCCAGCGACTTGCAGCCAGGGATGAGCCAGGGCCCCAGAAATTGAAAAGCGGAAACTGACCCAGCGCCGCCTGTAACCTGCCCCGCAAATCGGCAGGCCGCGTATAGATATCCGCGAGCTTTCGCCCATCGGCGGGATACATCGGGCGCGGCGTGACCATGTACTCAACCGGCGCATACATGTTATACCACCAGAAAAGGTTAGCGCAGGTAAAGTTTTCATCCAGCGCTCTCGCCTGTTCCCAGATGCGCGGACGCTGCACAAGAGAAGCCGCTTGCTGCCAAAATTTGACAGTACATTCATCCCGAAAATACCAGCCGTTCCCAACGATACCGTGTTCACCTGGCTGGCAGCCGGTCAGAAAAGTAGTCTGCATAGAGCAAGTGACCGCTGGCAAACTGGTTTTAATGCTGGCAAGAGCTCCTCTGTACATAAAAGCCGTGAGCCGGGGCATCGTGCTATTTAGCATAGCGCTCGTCAGACCCACGACATTGATAACCACAGTCTTATGCATCTTATGTCCCCCGTACATGGCGCTGCGCATAGATAGTCAACCCAAACATAAGCAAAGCCACAATGACCATCTGATAGCAGCCAGCAACGGCCAGTACCAGCGCATCAAAGAGCGATATTCCCCCAAGTAAGAGCCCTACTGAGCGGTCAATATGGCGCTTTTGCCGATGATAGGCAAAGGATGCGCTATACGTCACCCAGATAATAAAAGCAAAAGCTAAAGCACAGCTTAAAAGCGTCACATGCACAAAGAAATACCCGGAAGGCAGGAGTAAGAGAGCCGCTATACCTGTGTGGGCTGAATTTGCCTCGTGCTCAAACTTCGACACGGAACAAATGGCCACGATATAGAGCAAGAGGAGGAGAGCTGGCAAGAAAAGGTTCGCCAGCGGGAAAGAAGATAGGGCGAGGAAAGCCGTAGCATATACCATGACACGACAAAAGGCCATCAGCCAGGGGGCATAGGAATTTCCCTTGTGCCATTCATCATAAGCAATAATCAACAGGATCAGCAGCAACCCACTCAGGAAGGCCAGCAAACCAGCGCACAATAGCAACAGAGCGCCGCAAGCAAACAGAATGCCAGCTCCAAGCAAAGCCTGCTTACGAGAGAGCAAGCGTGCTGGGAGAGGCCGTTCGGGCCTTTCGCGACAATCGGTTTCATAATCCAGCACATCGTTGAGATACATTCCTGCTGTATAGAGCAGAACCATACTACAGGCGATGGGTATAATCCTGGCATCAGGTACTGCCAAGCCGGCAAGGGCAACTCCCACCAGCACATTGCTAACCACCGTGGGGCTATTCGAGATGCGCGCCAACATAAGATGGGCAAGCAAGGACTGTAGCCAGGGATGTCGAGCCGCAAGCTTCCCTCTCATCGCAAATACTCCAACACCCAGGCGTACTCACGCGCAAGCGAGTCCTCTAGATCTTTTTTCAAAGCTGCTGGCAGAACGCTCCAGGTATACGTCTCTATCTCCAAATGCTGACAGAAGGGTTTCTGCTGAAGAAGCTTCAGGGTTGCCAGCAAGGTTTCCTGCGTCGATTGTAGCATAAAGAAGCGCTCCATAAAGATAGGTACATGAAAGTGAATGCGCCACTGAGCCGCCTGGCTGTCCTCGATATGAGGCAGGGCATCCAGCAGGTCAGCGT
Organism: Ktedonosporobacter rubrisoli; assembly: GCF_004208415.1. Lineage (GTDB taxonomy): Bacteria > Chloroflexota > Ktedonobacteria > Ktedonobacterales > Ktedonobacteraceae > Ktedonosporobacter > Ktedonosporobacter rubrisoli. Next base: position 5,368,408 of record NZ_CP035758.1, read on the forward strand.
AACGCACAAAGCTGCCATCGCAATTCAGTTGCCCGACCTGGTGCAGATAAATCGACTCGGCAAATGGAGCCAGCAGGTGGGCCAATTGCGCACGCGTAGCCTTATCAGGCGGAAAAACTACTTTTAGCGCCGAGCTCAGCTGCACCTTGCCAACTTTAATACCCACGCGCGCAAAGTTCTGTAAAACTTCCTCCGGCTCTTCATAAGCTACGGCCATATGACAGGTATCCAGGCAGACCCTGATATGCTCAAGGAGATAGTCACGTGCCGCCTCCTGAGAGATAGCCAGCGCTTCAGCTAGCCAGCGCCCCCCGTATGGAAGTAGCCAATCGGTATAGAAGCGCACCACCTCAGCGCTATTCTCCAGCAGTCCATCGGGCTCCGGCTCAAGCGCCAGATAGAGCAGTTTAGCTTGCTGCTGTTTGATATGCACGAGCCTGGCCGCCACACAGGCAAGCTGCTGGGCAAAGAGACGCCAGCTTGCCGTGTCCTGCTCAGCAATCCAGGGCTTATAAGAAAGTGGACTGGTCGAGATACTGCCTTCAAGCCCAGCTGGCAATAAAAAGGCCAGGATATCGATCAGGCGCAAAGTATAGGCCACGCGCTCCTCGCTGCGCCAGTCAGGCGTATGGACAGCAGCCTTAACAGGTGCATTATGAAATGCGCCATAGGGAAAGCCGTTCAAGGTAAACACATAAAGACCATGCTGCGCTAGAAAAGAGTGGAATTGCGGTAAATGTTCGCCTTGTAAGAGCTCATGCGTCTCCGTAGCCGATAGACGCAGGCCAAGACCAAAATCGCTATGTGGAGCCAGACGCGCCTTAAGCGCCGGCACATAGTGCAGCAAGTTGGCATACACCTCGCTCCATCCGTTGCCAGGATGAATATTAGTGCAGTATGTCAGATGAAAAGGATATCCTGTTCCTCCATACTTATACATGCTTCCGTCCCTCCACTAGCGCTCCGTTTAGATAGTGCTTCCTCTGACTTCATTTGACGCGCGCCGCCTGCGGGCGGCGGTGGGAAAGGGAGAAGCTGGGGCACAGCCCCAGGCCCCAGGTCAAGGGCGCTCCCTTGACAATCCCGCTGGTTTCCCTCACCACAGGAATCCTGAAAGACCTCTAGCGCTCCGCTTAGATAGTGCTTCCTCTGACTTCATTTGACAACGGTGCCCCCTTGACGATCCCGCTGGTTTCCCTCACCGCGTCAATCTTGACAGATAGCAGCTGCCTGCTTACTCAAGCGGCAGGCGAAATTTTGCTGACTGGCGCAAGAACTCTATCGGGTTTTCATACACTATCTTGCGAATCAATTGCTCAGAATGGCCCCGCCGACGCATCTCCAGCACAAAATGAGGGATAGCCGTTGGCAAGCTCGGGCCCCAATCGCAGGCAGAGGCCACGCAGAGCCGCTCGCTCCCGTACATCTCAATCATATCGACAGCCCGGGCCGCAGACGTCTTTGTCTGCGGATAGAGCGTCAAGCCTGTCCAGAAGCCATGCGCAAGAATCATTTCAATCGTATGCTCCTCGGCATGGTCGATCATGACTCTGCCCGGCTCAAGACGACCATCGGCGAGCAGCGCATCAACAATGGCCCTGGTACCCTTGAATTTATCTTCCAGGTGAGGCGTATGAATATGTATCAGTTGCTGATGGCCTAAAGCTAGCTCTACGTGGTCAATAAAAGTAGCCAGCTCATTATGCGTTACACGATTTACCCCAATCTCTCCAATGCCCAGCACATTTGGCCGTTCCAGGAAGCGCGGGATGATCTCCAATACCTCGCGGGCCAATTCTCTATCCTCGCCCTCTTTAGGATTGAGGCACAGCCAGCAATAATGTTGAATACCATAGCGCGCGGCACGCGTTGGCTCGAAATCGGTTAAACGATTAAAATAGTCAACAAAGACGAGCGAAGATTGACGGTCATAGCCCGCCCAGAAAGCCGGCTCGGTGAGCGCTACACAACCGCTGAGCGCCATCTGCTCATAATCATCTGTCGTCCTGGAGACCATATGAGCGTGCATGTCAATATATTTCATCGTAACCCTTCCTTATCTCTATGATAATCATAGGCCCCAAAGGCGCTCTTACGATCCAGCTCTGACAATGGCTCCCTGGTGGGATCGCTAAAGATCATCTGGATTGTGCGCACGCGATAAGGCGCTCGGGTACAGAGTGCCTGTAGCCCTTCGCGCATCGCCATCATTCTGAAATCCTCTTCGGCATTGCACTCCACAGAGCGATCAATGCGATCTAAAAAAGCTGCCACATCCAGCAGTTTCGCGCGCACATCCATAAAGTATTCATCTATCAGTTGCTGCTGTGATAGCCGACACGAGCCCTCATATTTTTTCATCATATTTGCGCAGTACCTGCTCCCGGAAGTGCCTCAAGCATCGATCCGCCCTTTTACGTTGCTGGCAGCCCTCAGCGTGGGAAAATGGCAAGCCCACAGCCTTATCCTACAGAAGGTGGCGAGAGTTAACGCTACAAGTCCAAAAAAGGCCTGACGTCCGTAATAGCTTGAGGGATTCGGAACAAGCACGTCTCCTTTCTGACTCTCTTACCGGAACAACTGACGTTTTCTGAGGAGCGCAATGCTCTGCCCCAATACATTTCTATCAAGAGCACCCACTTCGGTACTTCGGCCAATGCGCTCCAACAAAGGAAGGGTAAGCTGGCCTCCCAGGTGCTCCCTGAACTCATCCAGGCCAGCCAGGATACAGCGGGAGTTCTGACAATCGTGCAGAGACTGATCCAACTCAGGGGTATAGATAGCCAGGTCCAGCAATGACAGCACGCGCAAGATACGTAGCCAGTCCTGCTCTGGCAGCAAACCTATCAGGTAGGCATACGTCGTGTCAAGGGCAATGCCAATCGCGACGGCCTCTCCATGGCGTAGGCTATGGCTCGATAGCTGCTCCAGCTTATGAGCCGCCCAATGGCCGAAGTCCAGCGGTCGGGATGAACCTGTCTCAAAAGGATCGCCACCATTGGCGATATGCTCAAGATGAAGTTGCGCACAACGATAGATGGTCCAGCGCATGGACTGCATATCGCGCTCAACCAGCCGGCGTGCCTGTTCCTCGATATAGGCAAAGAAACGCTCGTCTTTGAGAAGAGCCACCTTCACAGCTTCGGCAACCCCACTACACCAGTCACGCTGCGAAAGCGTCGTTAAAAAATGCTCGTCATTGAATACGGCGACGGGGGGTGCAAATGTACCGATAAAATTCTTCTTACCAAAAGCGTTAATGCTATTCTTGACTCCTACCCCCGCATCATTCTGGGCCAGAACAGTTGTTGGCACCCGTATCAGCCGTACTCCACGATGCGCGGTAGCCGCCGCATAGCCTACCATATCCAGAACCGCTCCCCCTCCAATCGCCAGCACGTAGGAATGGCGACAGATACCATAGCGATGGATAGCTTCCTGAATAAGCGCCACATTCGCAAAATCATTCTTTGCGCCTTCTCCTCCCGGCACCTGTAGCGGGGGACAAACAAGTTGCAAAGTTTGGCAAGAAGCGAGGCAATAGGCCTCAACAGCCTCGGAAAGAGCGGGATGATGGCGACAGACGCCAGCGTCTATGACACACAATATCTTCTGCGGCGCATGCTCTTCGCCGGCACCGATTACCTCGCGCAGAAGAGCATTCTCACAAGCGAAGAGATGGCTGGTAAAATGCACTGCATAACGATAATTTACCTGCACAGTTTGACACAGAGGTTGCATGACTCAACACCACATACACGTTTATTTGACCGCACTACACAAACCCGCCCTCTACGCTGCTGAGCATACCTTGTCATACCACTAGCACTAAGTACAGTGTACTCAACATACAAAATTGTCGGGACGTTTCCTATCAGAGCATAACTATCGGCAAAGCTGGACAATTCCTTAGCTCAAATAGGGCTCCAGGCTCCCCATCATAGGCAGCGCTGAAGCCCTTATCTATTATCCCAAACGTGGCAGAGCTAATCCTTCCAATCGCCAAGGAAGACTTTATCCTTCTCTTCCACCTGTGCGCCTAGCATAGGGTGCAGGTCCATGGCTGGCGAATACTTGCTCGCCGCTGGTGTTCGTCCCAGGGCCTCGGCCATAGCGCGCACATAATGCGGAGATCCGCCGCAGCATATGCCAATATAGTTTATGCCAAGCGCTCTGGCGCGCCGCGCAAAGTCGGCCATTTCAAAACGGTTGTGCAAAAACGGCTCCAATCCCAGGGGAAAGGCTCTCGCGCCATTCTCCAGTTGCAAAGATTCAAAGGTAAGGGCACCTTCGTGCGTCTTGTACGGCACTGGCTGGGCCGCGACATAGCCGGGCACCGTGGCCCGTATCTTTTCAATTAGCGGGAGCATGGTCGCAGGCCCACGATCACAATTTAAACCTACGATGTCAGCGCCATGATCGGCAAGAATCTTGCAGGCCTCGACATAATCGTAGCCGTCGCGCGTCTTGTCGGGCTGCACGGTCGCCAGGGTTACCATTGCCGGCAAGCCCAGCTGCTTGATGACTTCCAGGCCAATCAAGGCCTCACCAAGATAGTCATTAGTTTCTGCAATCACAAAATCAATTCCCTCCTCCACAGCCCAGCCAAGTTGCTCCTCGTACATACCGCGCACGACTTTGGAGCTTTCCGAGACATTCTGCGGATCATAGGCCCAGGTATTACAGATATTGCCGGCCACAAGTGCATCACCCTCACGCGCAACCTCGTTGGCCAGGCGGACGGCCTGCCGATTCATCAACTCAAGATCATTCTCACGACCCACATCCTTTAGCTTCTCGCGATGCGCATAATAGGTAAGCGCTACCATGACTTCGCAGCCGGCACGCAAATATTCGCGATGCAGCTCTTTCACCGCCTCGGGAAAATCCAGGACCACCTCGGGCACATAGGGCCCGGCCTTGATATAGCCGCGACGCTCTAACTCAAATACATAACCTTCGCCGCCCAGCACTACCCCATTGTCACGTAAGCGCTCTAAGATACCTTTGCTCGTTGCTCGTTGCATAGTTGTCTTCCCTTCTCGCTAATAAAGATTTAAGCAGCCTTGTCCATCCTAAAACGTGACGCTTGCCTCACCGAAAACGCGCCGGCGAGAAACTGCTGATATCATAGGTTGTTCCCGCCTGCAGGGCCAGTTGCATAAGCACGCGGCCAATCCAGGGCGCATATTTATAGCCGGTTCCGCGCCAGCCAACTCCAACGTAAACATTCTCGTACTCCGGCACCTCGCCCAGGATAAAATTATCATCGGCGACAAGATCATAGAAGCACTGGTCAACGTCCTGCACATCGACGGCCTCGGCGTCCTGCAGCTCTGGCATGCACGCCTCCACAAAGCTATGGACATCGCGAATCTGCGTATTCAACTTTTGAATGTCCGGCGGATTGTAAAAGCCGATCTTGACGCCCGGCGTTTTCCCGGCATAGATGGGATGCCCGTAAATACCCACATCAAGATAGGCAAAGACAGGTAGCACATCGGAGGTAAACTGAGCCCGCTTGTGCTCAGGCGGGATAAAATATTTACACTGGCTGGGGCGATCCGGCTGCAAGGGAAAATGCGTCCGGCAGCCTGGCATGCGCTGCAGAATCTCATTTGTGCCCAGTCCGGCGGTAACCACCAGCTTCCTGGCCGTGTACTCACCAGCACTACTAGAGATCGTCACCCCCTCGGCCTGCTGCTCGATCTTCTCAACCTCGACATGCTCGACGATACGCACCTTCTTCTCACGCAGAACCTCCTGCAAGCGTTGCGTCACCGCCGGCACGTAGAGCAGGCCAGCCTCGACATCCAGCCGTCCCAAATCAGCCACAAACTGCGGAAAGCGCTCTTTCAAGGCTCCCTGATCCAATGCTTCCGACCTGAGATGCAGCTCGCTTAAGGTGCGAAAACTCTTGATGGCATATGTTTCCTCCAAGGCAGGCGTAACATCCTCTTTAGCAATGTTGAGGCAACCACACTCAAGCAGGCAAGGCTCAGCCGCAGCGCGCTGGAACTCCAGCCACAGTTGGCGCGCCTCATAGGCCAGCCGCGCATAGAACGGATCGAGATAGTCATTTCTAATTGAGCGCGTACGACTGAACGAGGCTGTCAACGGATTGCCCACATACGATTTTTCGAGAATAGTAATCTCGTCAACCAGCTCGGCCGCATAATAAGCTGTAAACAAACCCATCACACCACCACCAATAATCACCAGATCCTTGATCTTTTTACTCATTACTGCCTTTCCCCCTCTCTTGCTCAACAAACGAAAACTCGCTTGCCGGCGCTAGCATTTTGTGTTCAAACAGGCGCATAGTGGGCGCTTGCCCTTCTGGAAAAGTATAGTACTTTGTCGTTTGCAATCGTAGCTCAGGCTGAGCCCCGCTTGCACGCAATATACCATTATGCAAACGTATCCACTCATAATACAATGGCGCTAAGGCATAGGAAGCGTAACGATGGGTGGCAAGCTCTTTGAGTTGTGCCCGTGTATAGCTACTCCTCAGCAACACGAGATTAAACCAGTTGTCGGCATGCAATTTAAGCGAAGAATAGCTTAAAATATCAGTAACCTGGGCAATTTCGCCCAAGAGCTTTGTATCTATGCGCTGCATCTCATGAAGAGCATGCGCATCAACAGGGGTGCGTTTACAGCTGACAAAGCCAACAAAATACAATTCGTTGCTAGATAATAGCTCCTGGGGACCATAAATAACGATACGATGTGAACGCGCATGCCGTTCCTCCAGCGTGTAAAGCCAGGGCAAGCCCTGCTCTTCTGCCACGCCTGGCGAATGTAGCATTATATAGAGCTTAATGGCCATATACCTGAGAATAATCAGATCAAGCTTGCCTTTCCGCAAACTATAGCCAGAATTATCGACAAGAGGTAGATCTGTTGTGGGCTTTTCGTGCACGTACATCCCGCTTTGCTCCTTGTTAACAACCAGATTTGGCCATAAGAAGAGACATGAGATCTTAGCATCGCCACCATCATGAAGGCTTGAACTAGATTAAGCGTTGCTTTTATAATTCATAGGTGCAAGCATTTTCCGCTTCTTGATTTCATTTTTAGTTGAATACAAGAAGTAACAGGCTTGCCGATAAGATCTCAAACAGCAGATCAGGCAAAGCTCAGCAATAAAGAGCTAGAACGCCACAAGAAATGAAGTTTTAAAGTTTTTGTGCGTTTTTGCCTGGTTATAGCAGGTCATTAATGGAGGTGCTAGTGATGGAATCCTGGAGCGTGGGTAGAGGAGCAAAAGAGAGGGCGAGCGTTAATCATCATCGTCGCGGGCGCGAGAGTGCCATTTTCACTACTAAAAGTCTTCAGACAGAGCAGTGATCCCAGAAGCAGAGAAAGAGGGGATTTTGCCAGGTCAGAAGCAGACAACAACTGCAGGCAGCGAGGAAAGGCCTCAGCAAAATCCCTGAAAGCTCTTCCAGGCGAAATTCGTCGATTTTGTCTCATAGATGCAATCTCCCAAAAATTTGCTTAATTACCATTTCGGGATCAGCTAATGCATCCTATCCAGAGCTGGCTTACTAAACTTCTCCCGATTAAAAGTTCGCGGCCAGCCCGGCAAAGCATCATCTCTTACTTGCCTCGCATACATCCATACAACCTGACAGATCTCATGCCTTTTCTATGAAATCTTTGTTCGACCTGAGTGTTTTATGAACGCACGTGTGAAGAGAGGTTACTTCTTATTTAATTGTAAAGAAAGGTACAATCATTTGTCAACAGAGGTAAGCCACTTTTTTTGCAATATTGAAGAATTTCGCTCCCTGCGCGGCAAGCCTGGAAAGGTGCAATTGTTCCCCTTTCCAGGCCAGGTTACTTTGCCAACCCTGGCAACTATTTCCATGTTAAGCGTCAGCAGCCAGGGAAGTACCGCATTTTGTGCAAAAGGCAGCATTAGCCTTAACCTCAGCCTTACACTGAGGGCAGAGTCGTTTATGCAAAGACAACGGTTTACCACAATGTGAACAATAGAAATCCTCAGCCTCATTTATTTCCTGGCAATTGAGGCATTGAATCTGTCCTGGTCCGGGCCTGGGTCCTGTAGCAGATTGCGGAGACGCCGAGGCGGGATTGCCGGTCGGCGGTGCCTGCCTCTGCATTTGCGCCTGCATTTCTGGCGGCAAAGGCCCAATCTTCACATCAGCGCGCTGCCGCATCACAAGCGTATCCAGCGTACTTAAAAGCTGCCCTTCCAGCACAGCCTGGCGCAAGACGCCAGCGCCAGCAGTCACAGCCAGAGGCCACAAGAACAGTATGCCCAGGGCACCTGCCGCCGCCTTATCTATCCATTCCTGCTCGCTAACCATAGCCATTACCCCACCGGCCGAACGCTGGATAGTAAGTGTAAGGGCCGCGCTCATGCCGATGAGCGTCTCCAGGCTGCCGCCCTTCTTCAACTGTACAATCATTCGTTCACTATTGCCCAGGTGCTGCACCTGATAGCCCTGTATGAGAAATGTCTCTTCAAGATCGCGCGCCAGGCGCTCAATATTGAGATCAGGAGATTGATAAAAGCGTGTATCCACAGCATATTGCCTTTCTTCGCTTTTAGAGCTTTTCTATCTGTCTATTATGACGCTTCAGAAGGGCAAACGTCTATAGGTCATATGTCACGTGAAGCACCCCGTGCCTAGAAGGCCTGTCTTTTATACACAATTTACAAAAGGAGATGAAAAGCAAGATGAACGCCCTCCAGCCATGCCTGGACACGGAGCCAGCCTTTCCAAAGCGTTTTCCAGCCGGCAGGCCCGTCGCCACGGCGACCCAAATAGCCACCCAGTTGGGCAACAGCTTTCCAGAAGGTTGCCGTGCTCATTTCCCCTGGAATGCGATCCGTGTGCGTCGCGACCAGGGCGAGCACATCGTGTTCGACCACTTCCTGGGCCGGGCGTTGAGGATCGCAACGAGCGAGATTGCGCAATTGCAGCAAACGAACGGCCAACGGCGACAACAGACCCAACAAGCGAATCAGGCGTGCCACCGATTGGACTTGCCGTTCTTCGATGCGACAGCCCGTTTTGAGACACTGGTGAGAGTCTTCGACAGTCCAACGGCAAGCATACCATTGGACATGCTCCCATGCTTGGGCGATGGTGGTCGTGGGCACACTGGTCAACAGGAGCCATTCCAACGGCTCTTCGTCGGCAGGCGTGTCTTCTTCCCACACCCGGATCGCCCAAAGAGGGAGCGGCTCGGTGCCGCACCGCTTTTCCCACCGAGGCGCCATCACGCAGATCGAGCCAAAGGAAAGCTGCACTTCGCTTTGGCGTGCTCTTCGCCCATGAGTTCGCGGAACCAGAAAGGGGTGGCTGGCCTGAACCGGCCTGGAGCGGATGGTTTCCAACAACTACTGTTGTGGCTCCACTTCTGGCTCCACGCGCCGATTTTCAAACACCCGCACCAGAAACGCCGTGTGGTTGGCCTGGCATTCCAGAAAGAAAGGGAACAGATCGGCTCCTCGATCTCCCACATGGACGACGATCATCTCTGCAGGAAACGGACCCAGCCGGCTGACCATGCGCATCCAGACATCTGTCTCGCGCTCCTTGCGCTGGTGGCGCTGACTGCGGGTTTCTCCTTCTGGGATGGGCGTGCGCACAAAGGGTTCCTGCATGGCGCACCCCAGCACTTCCCTCGTGTGGGGGACCACGGCCAGCACCGTTTGCAGGAACAATCCACGTCCCTTCTGGTTGCCGATCTGACCCAAACCCTCCATCTTCTGGCGATGCGTGAAATCCAGATCGGTCGTATCCTGAACCAACAGGGCCACGGCCTGCTTTTCTCCCCGTTCGCGGGTGTGGTGGAAGTGTGGTTGCATCAATGCCTCAAAGGTCACATCCAGATCACGCGAGCAGTCGATACAAGGCTATCGTCTCTTTCCACGTCTGCATTTGGGCGGGCAACGAGGCCGAAGCATCGTTGGCCATGCGAGCAGCAATTTTGACCGCACGGCCTCTCCGACGGAGGTCTTTCAGGTGGCACGGTCCAAAGGTCTCTTTGTCCCAGGTTTCTGGGTTCAGAATCGCTTTTGGGTTCATCCTCCTCTTCTAACCCTTTGTAAAATCTGTATAAAAGACAGGTCTCAAGGCAGGGGTTTTACGCGGCGTATTGATAAATTTATCCTTCAGGATAGAGCAGACAATTTTTCCCCCAAAAACGAACTATCTGGCCCACTGTGTACCAGAGCAAAGCCTGATAACCAGGGACCAGATAGCCCTCTTAATCAAATCCAGAAGCTCTTAATAGGGTGTTTCAAGAAACATTCTTAGCAGGTAAAAACCTGGTGTTTCATATACAGTTAAAACCTTGTGTACTTTATTTGCGGCGGAACCCTTAAAGAAACGGATCAGAGCGCCGCTTCTTGTTGGATGCCATCTTCTTGGGGCCCGCTACCTTCCAGTACCCTATCTAACGTTTCACGTTTAATGTAGAGTAGAATGCCAGCGAGGTATCACAAGAGATCCTTTTCCGGCACCCCCTCCCCGAACCGTACGTGCGCCTTTCAACGCATACGGCTCTCCAGTACCGCACTTTCAAGAAACAGACATTATTTGCTGCACTGCTGGTTTAGCCATAGGTGCAGCAGGCGCCGGCTCATCTTCCAGGCCAGCGCATCAGGCAAAACTCGCCAATACAAATCTTTCGATTCGCATTAAAAGGATTGCCTACCTACTTCCTCTACAGAGGCTGTGCGCCCCAGTGGGCGACTGACAGCTCATCATTACCTCTGATCTCAACGACCTGCAGTCCTGCAAAAACCCGCGAGCCGGAGCGAAAAGTTGCTCCGTATTTGGCATAGATAGCAGCAACTGGCATTCTATGCTTATAGGCCAGCGTCTTTACTAACGACTGCTGCATAATCCACTTCAGCTTTTTCAAGCTATAGCGATTATGGGCCAGCTGATAGTATGCAACAAATGAACTATACTCCATCTGGTAGAGCCTGACGATCGCGGCATCGCTCTTATGGACAAGCGCCCCACGATGAACGGCCTTCCCATTTTTCATATATCGCTGGCATCTGGCTTTGAGAGCCTCCGCCGGAATACATAAGCTGAGAGCATGATCCACCTTCTCATTGCGCCCCGTCTGACCTGCTCTTCCCCCACCAACCTGGACCGCGTAGCCAGAGAAGCGAGCAGATTGTTTACGAGCATGCGTAACGCAAAGCTTGACCTGGGAGAGCTCGCACCTAAGAACCTCCTTGAGAAAGAGACTCACCCTTGCTTTGATCTCCTCAGCTTCCTGCCTTGTCCCCTGCAAACCCAGAAGGAATTCGCCACCACAGCGCACATACTTACTTGTGTGAAAGGCAGGGCTACTGGCCTTTCCACCCGCTAAGCGTGATACGCTCCTGATGGCTACATTAGGCTGCGACGACAAGGCTGCGGCCCGCTCCGCATCTTGTTTCGTTCGAACAGTCGCGGCTTGCTTCCCCTCCACAACCGCGAGTTCGCATTTTACAAACGCGTCAAGCTTAGTGAGATAGAGACTGATCAGCAGTGTGCCAAGCTGCGGACTACCCCCCAGGACAGCCATCAGGCGTTCATCAGCCAGATAGCCAGCATCTAACCACAACTTGATGAGCCGTAGAAATCTACCATCCTTTATTTTCTCACTGAGCAAGGCTAAGAGGACCTGTTGATCCAGATTAGCCAGGCTAGGCGAAATATCCCCTTCAACAAACCAGACAGGCGCCGACCAGGTAGACAGCAACTCCTGTAAGGCCTTCTGGCGTTCATGGGCTGGCTGGAAGCCATGTGAATATGCACCTGGCTGGGGCGTATAATACGCCTGCAGGATCATTCCCATGACTTCCATGACTACAACATCTGCCCAAACAGGTAAATCAGGCATGCGTTGCCCGACTGCGTTTTTCCCCTCTGTACAGGTTAAGCTTTTCCCCCCCATAGAGGCCAGCAATGCGGGCCTCCATCTGTACCGTTCATTGCGCAAAATCTCAATGATGGCTTCGACTTGCTCCAGTGACACATCAGCTACAGGCTTTTCCGTAGTTTCTGGTCTAATCGTCCCTTTATGTAGGCAAATGTTGTTATAAGCCGTGATATACAGCTCTGGATTGAAGAGGAGGCGGTAGACCCGCTCCAACGGCAACCCTTTTTTACCTCGTTCTTGAATGAGCCCTCGAATAGTTTCGGCTGTTCGCATCTCGCGTACCATTCCTATGCAAGACTCGTCGGTACCTACCCTGCTCCCCGTTGTCAGCGGGAAGCTCTCCCTCTCGTTAGAGAGGTGCCCCTTCGCCATGTACGCAGCTTTCCTGCGCTCAGACTACTATGGGGGTTCCGTGACCATAGGTGTCGCCACCCGTAGGCCATCCCACAGTTCTTGTGGTCGGACATAAAGTGTGTTTAGGTGCCCATTTGTTTCCTTAAGAGAGTTATTTACTCCCCGTTCACTGCAGAGAGCTTTGGCGATCCGAAATCGCCCATCCTATCGCATAAGATGTGTATTGCAGTGACATCGCTTCAGGTATGCTGCGATGAGTGCAGGCTTCCACTACTGGAAACTCGGGTTCGACAAAACAGCCTCACCATGCACACAGGACTCGCGGGCCTTTACTTTACATACCTTCAAGCACTCCCGCTTTAATGCCATGCTATTGTCCCCTCAAGGTTTCCCCTTCAGGTAAGGCATCGTCCTAGAGGTTACTTGCTCTCAACCTCTGCCAGTTCCACCGGCGATCCGATCAATTTCTCCACAATACTGCGGCGCACGCGATAGGCCTGTCTTTCGTTGACATGAGGCAGAATCACAGCCTCAAGCGCCCCTTGTTTCACCCAGCGTCGTACAGTCGTGTCGTCTACACGGAGAATACGGGCTACTTCAGATACGGTTAACAAGTCACTCATTAGTTTTACTCCCTTTCTTTGGCTCCACAGCAACGAAGCTTATTTTTACTAACCTTAGAAAAAACAACGTCACCGGTAAAAGCTGCACTGAGCACTGTATACGAATAATACATACCGCGACATTGTACACACATTGTACTATATTGTGCGCCGTCTGTAAAGAAACAGAGCAACAAACGCGGAAATGTTACGAAACTCCCATGGGGTTGGGAAAACAAAAACAGGTTTTCTTCTTTATTCCCAGTAGCAGCCAGGCGGTTATAGAAATAAACGCTGGAATATTTTTTATTCGTCTGCAGATGACCTACATTGCTACATAGGCTATTGAGGAGCGAGCCATTTGAAGGCTAAGATAACATAAGTAAACCCTGTTGCCATTGGTTATTTAGCACGCTTATAAGCTCGCTCTATGTGCAAGTTTTCCCTTTTTCCTCCAGCGCTTTGCACTTTTCCCTCACGCTTAGAAGGTTCCCAGACTGTACAAAACCTTCTGCTTGCGCCTGCTACCTGCCCTCTGATCTTCTTCCACAAGATATTGTCTGCTTCTCTGTTTAATACTTACGTATATGTTTATTTTTGAGAATCATGTTCGCAAAATATAGTACTAAATTGTGGGAGATAAGCGTAACATTACTTTCCTATGCTCCTTAACTTTCCCTATTTTCGTCTTCTTTTTCTGCCTGAGGACAGCAAACTGAAAAGAAAATGTGGATCACGTCGCGAGCTAGCGAATTACGTCGCGATCTTGCGGACTCTCACATCATAATCCCTTTTTAGCGAATTACAATGCCTTATCCTACGGTAGATAACTCTACAGGACAAATTTACTACTTTACGTTTTTCTAGAAACAAAGTATGGAAGCTGTTAGAGAAGCTTCCCATACTCTTTCATGGGGAACACTACTGCCTAATGCACAAGTAAAGCGGCGACCAGGCGCCCAAAAAAGTTGATGAATGGATTGCGCGGCCCTTGCGCGTGAACCGCCGGGCTTGTGGGCTGCGATGCTTACATAAAAATACCTCAAGAACGACGCCGCTAGAGGAGCGTTCAGCAATATGCATTTGACAAATCATGGCCCGGGTTGCAAAATACATTTTCTGGTAAAGAGTTTTTCACATGCCATGATCTGCCAGCTATCCTGAAACACAGCTACACCGAATGCAGTTAGGTTGGGGCAATTCCTGGACTATAGTCTAACACAGTAACTGGACTATATCCACAATAGAGTAAGTGTGTCATATGGTAGCTTGCTTGTCAATAATTTCTCGATATATTCTCTTGCATAGAAAGAGCAGCAAATGTAGTAAATAGCCTTTGAGCTAACACTTTCTATGCACCCGGACCTATCTCACAGCGCAGAGGAAAAGTGAACAAAGCACAGGCACTCATCGTGAAGAGTGGGCCCGAGAATTTGTCCTGGAAGCGCCTGTGATGCTCTATTCGCGGGTTACCGATCAGGTCGCCAGTAAAAAGAATTAGAGATCAACTGTAAACCGAGCATGGAGGTTAAGTTCAACAGGGAAAAGCCGAAATTGTGCTAGAGCTGTGAGTGACACCTGTTACACTTTCTGGCAGCCATAGCTTATAATGGTGCGTAGCTCTAGCTGCCTGAACTCGCAGAAGAATGGAAAGGGCATTTCCCGGCAGTGGGCGGCTTCAAGTCGCTCTACGCTGGATGCTTCTCTCCAGTCGAGCCCGGGATACCTGCTGCTACTTTTCTGCATTCCATACGTTGTTGCATATATACATTCCTGTACTTGTACAGCGCGAGCTGTTTATGAGAAATGTAACTGAAATCCGTTTCATGCTGTTCATATGTCTGGTATGGCTTATAGTGCCAGCACAAAGAGAGCGCATTACGGCTGTGTACAACGAATCGTGCTTATGCGGAATGCCAGCAGAGCTATATTTGTTTCCATTCTAGAGGCTAATTTTCTAAGGGTGGGATAGAGTGAAAACAGTGACGTGTGTCACATGGCGATCAAGCTTAAGTGGTTGACAGATAACCCGATTGAATGTATAATCAAAATGTGAACATTAAATATGTTTCCCCACTCGATTCCCTAGTATAGTAGCAAGAAGGTGTTATTGCCTTCTTTACAGGAAACTTTGGACTTTGAGTAAAAGTATTTCGACTCCAGATTTTGAGCTTTCTACACTGATCGATCTTCTCCGCTGGCGGGTAGCCCAACAGCCAGACCGGCGCGTTTTTAGCTTTCTTACCGATGGGGAAATAGAGAAAGAATACCTGACCTTCGCGGATCTCGATCGCCAAGCTCGCATTGTAGCTGCTGCCCTTCAGAGCTGCGCTGAGAGTGGAGCGCGTGCATTATTAATCTATCCTTCTGGATTAGAATTTATTGCAGCTTTTTTTGGTTGTTTATATAGTGGAATTATAGCTGTTCCCGTTTATCCACCCTCGGCTACACGTTCGGACCGAACCCTTACTAAGTTTCGGGCCATCGCCAACGACGTGGAACCTGCTGTCGTCCTAACTACTACCTCGCTCTCATCAAGAGTCGAAGGCTTACTTGCCCAGAGCCCGGAAATCCAGAAGGCGCAAATCATTATCACTGATACCATTCCATTCGATATGGAGGAACAGTGGAAAATGCCGGCGATTAGCGCCGATGCGCTGGCTTTCTTTCAATATACTTCGGGTTCTACAGGAATGCCCAAAGGGGTAATGGTGACGCATGGAAATCTTTTGCATAACTCATCTGTAGTGGCCCGCTACTGCGAGCATCCCGCAACGGCGCATGGGGTGACCTGGCTTCCGCTTTATCACGATCTGGGCCTTATCGGCGGCATCCTGCAGCCGATATATAGCGGATATGAGTCTACCATTATGTCCCCAGCAACTTTTCTGCAGCGCCCTTTCCGCTGGCTGCAGGCCGTATCTCGCACCAAAGCTACTATCAGCGGGGGCCCAAACTTCGCCTATGATCTCTGCGTGCGCAAGATTACTCCTGAGCAGAAGGCACAACTGGATCTCAGTCACTGGGAAGTGGCGGCCAATGGCGCTGAGCCAGTGCGCCCCGAAACTATTGAGCGCTTTTCTGAGGCCTTTGCTTCGTGCGGTTTCCGCCGCGAGGCTTTCTACCCCTGCTATGGTTTGGCCGAAGCCACACTGGTGGTCTCGGGCAACCATAAAGGGCAATCGCCCATCTTCACGACGTTTCAGGAAGAGGCACTCGAACAGAATCGGGTAGTTGTGGCCACGGAGCAGGATAAAAACCCACGCCGCCTTGTCAGCAGTGGTTGGATCGCGCACGATGAAAAAGTTGTCATCGTTAACCCTGACACTCTGGCCAGCTGTCAGCCTGACGAGGTTGGTGAGATCTGGGTCTCAAGCCCCAGCATTACCAAAGGTTACTGGCAAAAAGCCGAAGAGACCGAGCGTATTTTCAATGCCCACATCTCTGATACTGGCGAAGGGCCGTTCCTGCGCACGGGCGACCTGGGTTTCTTGAAGGATGGCGAGCTATTTATTACCGGACGCCTGAAAGACATGATTATTATTCGTGGGAGCAACCACTATCCACAGGATATCGAGCTAACGGTTGAACACAGCCATGCCGGCTTGCGCGCTGGCTGTGGCGTCGCCTTTTCCGTCGAGGTGCAGGGGGAAGAGCGCCTGGTTCTCGTGCAGGAAGTTGAGCGGCAATATCTGCGTTCCAATCTTGACGAGATTGTCGCTGCCATTCGCGCGGCTGTGGCAGAACGCCACGAATTGCAGCCCTATGCTGTGGCGCTGATTAAAACTGGCAGCATTCATAAGACTTCTAGTGGCAAGGTACAAAGGCGCTCAACCCGCGAAGCCTTCCTCAACGGTACACTGGATACTGTGTACGAATGGCGCCTGGGGCAGGCGGATCAACAGCCCATGGCCGAGCGCGAAGCTATCTCCGAGGAGCAGGCGGCTTCTCCTGAAATAGAGCAGGCCAGGCCAGGACATACGGCAGAGGAGATACAGAACTGGCTGATTGCACAGATCGCTGAGTTGTTGCAGGTAAAAGCCAGCGAGATCGATGTAAATCTGCCTTTCGCCCACTATGGTATGGACTCGCTGCAGGCCATCAGTATCGCCGGCGACCTGGAAGATTGGCTGGGTAGCTCTATTTCGCCAACCCTCGTCTACGACTATCCCACCATTGCCGCAGTTGCCCGCCATCTCGCAGGGGAGCCTCAAGAGCTTCCAGCTCGCGAGGAGAGCCAGCGGCCAACAACAACCGATGCAATTGCCATTGTTGGTCTGGGCTGCCGTTTCCCAGGAGCAGAGAGCCCTGAGGAGTTCTGGCAGCTTTTGCGCAACGGCCTTGATGGCATTAGTGAGGTTCCTGAGCAGCGTTGGGACCTGCAAAAGTTCTATGCTCCAGAGCAGGCAACTCCCGGCAAGATGAATACGCGTTGGGGCGGTTTCCTGAAGCAGGTTGACCAATTCGACCCTTATTTCTTTGGCATCGCGCCGCGCGAAGCCTCGCGCATGGACCCCCAGCAACGACTTCTGCTTGAGGTAGCCTGGGAAGCCCTCGAATACGCGGGCATAGCTCCCAATAAGCTTGCAGGAAGCCAGACTGGCGTTTTTGTCGGCATTAGTAGTAGCGATTACTCCCAGATCCAGTTTAGCAATCCTGCGCTCCTCGACGCCTACGCAGGCACCGGGAATGCGCATAGTATCGCAGCCAATCGACTTTCTTATCTACTCGATCTGCGCGGACCAAGTATGGCCATGGATACGGCCTGCTCATCTTCGCTGCTTGCCGTCCATATGGCCTGCCAGAGCCTGCGCAACGGCGAATGCGATATGGCCCTGGCCGGCGGCGTCAATCTCATTCTCACCCCAGAGCTGACGATTACCTTCTCGCAGGCGCATATGATGTCTGCGGATGGCCATTGCAAGACCTTTGACGACTCGGCAGACGGCTATGTCCGTTCCGAGGGTTGCGGTATTGTAGTGCTTAAACCGCTCTCTAAGGCCCTACAAGATGGCGATAACATCCTGGCAGTGATCCGTGGCTCAGCGGTTAATCAGGACGGACGCAGCAACGGTCTGACCGCGCCTAACGGACCTTCGCAGGAAGCAGTTATTCGGCAAGCGCTGCGCAATGCAGACGTTACAGCCGACCAGATTAGTTATGTGGAAACCCATGGTTCGAGCACGCCGCTTGGCGATCCTATCGAGTTCGATTCGCTTAAGGCTGTCTTGATGCAGCAGCGCAGCTCAGAGCAACCCTGCTTGCTGGGTTCGGTCAAGACCAACATTGGCCATCTTGAGGCCGCCGCCGGCGTTGCAGGCTTGATCAAGACGGTTCTGAGTCTGCATAAGGGGGAGATCCCGCCTCACCTGCATCTGAAGAAGCTGAATTCGCATATCTCTCTCGAAGGCACGACTTTCGAGATTCCGACCAGCCTGCATACCTGGCCCGCAGGTCGCACGCGCCTGGCTGGGGTGAGCGCCTTTGGCTTTGGCGGCACAAACGTCCATATGATCCTTGAAGAGGCTCCTAAAGGCGAGCAAGCTACCAGCGCGCTGGAACGTCCCCTCCATCAGCTGACGCTCTCAGCCCAGAGCGAGAAAGCTTTGCGCGTTCAGGCGCAAAACTACGCGGCCTTCCTGGCGCAGCATCCGGAAGTCTCTATTGCAAACGCCAGCTTTACCGCCAATACTGGACGCACGCACTTCGCGCATCGCCTGGCCATCACCGCAGCCGACGCGGCACAACTGCAAGAGCAGCTGACTGCATATGCCCAGGGCCAATCATCGGCGAATAGCCAGTACGGACATATTCACGTGCAGGGACGGCGCAAGATTGCCTTCCTCTTCACCGGTCAGGGCTCACAATATGTAGGAATGGGACGCGAGCTTTACGAGACCCAACCAACATTCCGGAAAGCGCTTGATCGCTGTGCCGAGATCTTGCAAGCTTATCTGAGCCGTCCGCTGCTTTCGGTGCTCTATCCAGCGCCAAATACGACGTCTCCGCTCGACGAGACCGAGTATACACAGCCTGCTCTCTTCGCGCTAGAATATGCGCTGGCTGAGTTGTGGCGCTCATGGGGCATTGAACCTGATATTGTCATGGGCCACAGCGTGGGCGAGTATGTAGCAGCCTGCGTCGCTGGCATGTTTAGTCTTGAAGATGGGCTCAAGCTTATTACGATGCGCGCACGCTTGATGCAAGCACAGCCGCAGGTGGGCGAGATGGTTGTGATCTTCGCTGAGCAGTTACAGTTGCAGAGCGAATTGGAGCCATTCCAGGACAAGATCTCAATTGCCGCCATCAATGGGCCGAAAAATACTGTCATCTCAGGCGAACGCGAAGCGGTCAAGGCCCTGGTACAACGCCTGCAGGCAAAGGGTCTGACAACGCATCCCATGACCGTCTCTCACGCTTTCCATTCGCCCTTAATGGAACCATTGCTGGATACATTCGAGCGGGTAGCTGACCAGATAGACTACGCCCCAGTGCGCATCCCGCTGGTTTGCAACCTGACGGGCCAGATTCTCTCCGTGGGAGAAACGCTTAACGCCAGCTACTGGCGCCAGCATACGCGCCAGCCAGTCAAGTTTGCGGCAGGCATGCAGGCGCTAGCCGAAAAGGGCTTTGATCTCTTCCTGGAGCTTGGCCCCACTCCTGTGTTATCGGGTATGGGCAAACGCTGCCTGCCAGAAGATACGCGAACCTGGACGCATTCTCTACGCAGAGGCCAGAATGATTGGCAAGCGCTTCTAAACAGTGTCGCCACGCTCTATATACAAGGAATAGAGTTAGACTGGTCGGGGCTAGATAGCGACTATAGTCGCCAGCGCCTTCCGTTGCCCACCTATCCCTTTGAACGCGAGCACTGCTGGATCGAGATTAGCGAGGCAGATACACGTTCATACCAGGAAGCACCAGTTCCATCTATAAGCCAGGGCGCTGCTACGGGACGGCATCCACTCCTTGACACCCATATGGAATTGGTACATCCAGCAGAAACTCACATTTGGGAAATTGAGCTAGACAAACACCGCCTACCATATCTAAACGACCACCGTATTCAGGGGGCAATGGCTCTTCCGGTCTCGGTCTATGTTGAGATGGCCCAGGCCGCTACGGTGGAAGTCTTTGGGCCAGGAACCCATGTTCTGACAGGCATTGAGCTAAAGAAGCTGCTCCTCCTGCCCGAGCAAGGGTCCCAAAAGGTCCAGGTAGTCCTTTCTTCCGACGCGAATGAACAGGTATCTTTCCAGGTCTACAGTCATTCCGCGGGTGTGCCGGACCAACCGCGCAAGTTGTGGACATTGCATGCTGTTGGAAAGATCAGTCATAATTAGAGGAAGTTGTGACTTCATTCAGGAGGATATCGTGTCATCTATAATAACCCCTGATCATAGTAAGGGGATAGGGTTCGGACTCATCTTTTTTTCCAGTAGTGAGGCTCCTTTTAGCGGAGATAAATATCGCCTGGTCATCGAAAGCACACGATTCGCTGACCAGCATGGATTCTCATCTGTATGGATTCCCGAACGCCACTTTACCAGGGATGGTTGGCTCTATCCCAACCCGGCCATATTGCTGGCGGCCCTGGCGCGCGAGACCAGGCAGATCGGCTTGCGCGCCGGTAGCGTGGTCATGCCTCTGCATGACCCTATCAGGGTGGCCGAAGAATGGGCAATGGTAGACAACCTCTCAGGGGGTAGAGTTGGTATCTCTTTTGCCTCGGGCTGGCATCCCAACGACTTTGTTTTCTTCCCAGAGAACTACACCAACCGTAACGAAGTGATGTATCGCGGTATCGAGACAGTACAGAAGTTATGGCGTGGAGAAGCCATCAAGGTCAAAAGCGGGGATGGCAATCTTGTCGAGATACGTACCTATCCCACGCCCATACAAGCTGAGCTACCGATCTGGGTCACGGCCGCTGGCAATCCCAAGACGTTTGCCGGCGCGGGAGCTCTTGGCGCCAATCTGCTCACGCATATGTATAACCAGACCCCCGAGGAATTGGCCGAAAAGATCAGTATCTACCGTGAGGCACGTGCGCAACACGGTTTCGATCCTCAGACCGGCCTGGTCTCGGTTATGCTGCACACCTTTATTGCGGAAAGTCTTGAGGCCGTCCATAAACAGGTTCAAGATCCCTTCTGCGAGTATCTGAAATCGGCCTCTTATCTTGTTAATGCAATAGCTTATAGCAGAGGACAGAAAGTTGATATCAATAGCCTCTCTGAGCAGGATCTCAACGACTACTTGCAATTCGTCTATGAGCGACTTATCTCAACAGAGCGTGTGCTATTTGGTACTCCTGAGTCCTGCTTAAATCTTGTCACGCAATTGCGCGCGGCAGGAGCCAATGAGATTGCCTGTCAGCTCGACTTCGGTGTAGATATCGATGTTGTGCTACGCAATATGCCCTACCTGAATCAGCTAAAGGAGCTTAGCAATGCGGCAGCTCCAGCACCATCGCACCCGGTGTTGGAGCTGCCGCACGCCGAACACACCTCGCTGCACATACACACTAACGGCAATGCCCCTGTCAAGGAACATAACGGCACAACGAGAGCTGCGCAGGCCTCTGCTCCGCAAAACCGGCTGAAGGATATTCAGCAACGCTGCCAGAAAGAGGTCTCTATCTCAGCTTTCTACAATCGGCTGCGCGACCGAGGTATCCAGCTCGGCGCTAGCTTTCAGGGGATCGAGCGGCTCTGGCGCCGGGATGGTGAGGCGCTGGGCCATATCCAGATTCTTGAAACCCTGGATCGAGATAGCTCCTTCTACCAGGTGCATCCGGCTCTCCTGGATGCCTGTTTCCAGGTTCTGGTAGCCGCGTTACCCGATGCAGCTATCTCCCATGATTCTGCACTCTACCTGCCTACGGGCCTGCAAAGCTTTCAAGTTCACCAGCGGCCCGGCAAACAGGTCTGGAGCCACGCAGTGCTTAAATCGAGCTCGGAGCATGCGCAGGCAGCCTTTGAGGGCGATGTCTATATTCTCGATGATGAGGGCCAGATCCTGATCGAGGCCAGTGGGCTGCAATTGCAACGCTCGGAACCTGTCGCGGCAACAGAAGAACAAAGCCAGCTCAACGATTGGCTCTATGAGCTGCGCTGGGAGCCCGCTCCCCAAACTCAGGCCGCCGCAAGCACAGCGACACAGGCTGGACGCTGGCTGATCTTTATGGATCAAGCCGGAGTTGGCCAGAAACTTGTTGATTTGCTTGAAGCTCATGGCAATACTGTCTGTACTGTGGTAGCAGCCGACACTTATCAACGCCTGGCGCCTCACCATTATCAGCTCAACCCTGCCCAGGCAGAGGATGTGCAGCACGTCATTCAGGACCAGCT
The DNA here is from genome assembly GCF_004208415.1 of Ktedonosporobacter rubrisoli. Lineage (GTDB taxonomy): Bacteria > Chloroflexota > Ktedonobacteria > Ktedonobacterales > Ktedonobacteraceae > Ktedonosporobacter > Ktedonosporobacter rubrisoli. Next base: position 5,390,645 of record NZ_CP035758.1, read on the forward strand.
CAAATCAGCTTCACTGCGCGGCATTGTCCATCTCTGGAATCTTGATGCTACGGCAGTCGAGCAGACCAGTGCGGCTTCACTGGAAGCAGATCAGGTAACCGGCGTCAGTAGCGTGCTGAATGTAATCAAGGCTCTTATCAACGCCGGAACAACCGAAACAACGCGCCTCTGGCTAGCCACGCGGGGAGCCCAGGCCGTCAGCGCAAAGCCTGAACCGCTCGCGATCGCGCAATCGCCAGTCTGGGGATTGGGCAAAACCTGCGCAATGGAGCATCCCGAGTTCTGGGGTGGCTTGATCGATCTTGATCCGCAAGAGTCGCTAGAAAATACGGCTCAGCAGTTGCTCAACGCAATTAGTGGCGAGCATGGTGAGGATCAATTAGCCTTCCGCCAGGGACAGCGCTACGTCGCCCGCCTGGTGCGTAGCCAGGACTGGCAGAAAAAGAACCTGACAGTGCGCACCGATAGCAGCTATCTGATTACCGGTGGTCTGTGGGGACTCGGCCTTGAGGTCGCGCGCTGGCTGGCTCAGAAAGGCGCTCAGCACCTCATCCTGTTAGGTCGCACCGTATTACCGGCTCGCGAGCATTGGGATCAAGTACAGGATGGCAGCAGACTCGCCCGCCAGATCGCAGGAATACGCGAGCTAGAAAAGCTGGGCAGCCATGTGCACTATGCAGCGGTTGACGTCGCTGACGAGGAGCGCTTAGCTGCTTTCCTGCAGGATTTCCAGCGCCAGGGCTACCCGGCTATTAGAGGCGTCATTCACGCCGCCTCAGTCTGGCAAGACACGCAGGGCCGCTCGCTGGTAGGGCCGCTAGCCAATCTCGATATTACAGCTTTAGAAACCGTCTTCCGCCCCAAAGTCAGGGGAGGTTGGCTGCTCTACACCTTGCTCAAAGGCACAACGCTTGACTTTTTCGTCTCATTCTCCTCAGGAGCCTCGCTGATTGGCTCTGCTGCACAGGGCAACTATGCAGCAGCAGGAGCATTTCTTGATGCCTTATCTCATCATTTACGAGCGTTGGGCCTGCCAGCTCTGAGCATTGATTGGGGAGCTGTATCCGAGACCGGCTTTGGCGCCACACCCGAGGGACTACGCGTCCACGAGTACTGGGAAACGCACGGCATTCAGCGTATTACCCCCAGACATGTGCTGGAAGCCCTGGAGTTGCTTATTCCGCAAGCAGCGGCTCAGGTTGGCGTGATGAAGCTCGATTGGCATCTTCTGCAGCAATTCTATGCTCAAATTGCTCAACTTCCCCTGGTAAGAAACCTGGTTGAAGCACCTACTAGCAATCAGACCCATGCAGGTGTTACACTATCAGGAAAAAGTGCGATTATCCAAACAATTCTTGGTGCAAATCAGGGGGAGCGCCAACAGTTGATGGAAGGCTATCTCTGTGAACAGGTGTCTGGAGTACTGCGAGTTCCTGCATCCAGGCTCGATGTTTTACAGCCTCTGACAGCCCTGGGGCTTGATTCTTTAATGGCTATCGAATTAAAGAATCGGCTCGAACACGAGCTAAGCGTGCGCATCCCTATCGTGACATTCCTTCAGGGACCAAGCATCGCCCAGTTCGCGCGCCAGCTACTCGATCAGCTGGCAACCGCCGATTCAGCAGCTCCTCCCGAAACACCAGAGCAAGGTCAGGCAGCGGATAAGCAGGTTGCTCTCGTCAACCAGGGTGACGCAGCTCAGTTGCTCACTCAGCTCGACCAACTTTCCGACGAGGAGGTGGATTCGCTGCTCAACCGCATGTTGCAGGAAGAGGAACTTAACCTATGAATGACGCCTCAAAACGAATAGCCAGCCTCTCTCCAGAGGAAAAGAGGGCACTTCTAGCACAGCTATTGCGGGAGAAGGCGCAGGAGGCAAAGGAGCCGCAAGACCGGTCGGCCCTTTCCCACGATCAAAAGGCTTTGTGGTTTTTGTACCGACTCGCTCCAGAAAGTGCCGCATACAATCTTTTGTATGCGGCACGTGTGCGTTCAACATTGGATGTTGCGGCGCTTGGGCGCGCGGTACAAGCTTTGATTCATCGCTACCCTATCCTTACTGCTACGTATGGCATGCAGGAGAACGAACCCATCCAGCGCTTCCATCCAGAGCAGGCAGTCAATGTCGAGCTTATCGAGGCCGCCGGCTGGAGCGAGGAGTATTTGCGACAGCAATTGGAAGAAGAGGGGAATCGCCCCTTCAATCTAGAACAGGGACCCATATTACGCGTAAAATTGTTTGCTCGCTCTCATCAAGATTATATTCTTGCCCTGACTGTTCACCATATCGCTGTCGATTTCTGGTCGCTCGACATTCTCGTTGAGGAGCTCTATGCGCTCTATGCGGCCGATAGCCTGGGGCTTCCCTCGCCGCTAGCAGCGCCAGGGCCACAGTATAGCGAATACGTACGCAAACAAAACGAGATGCTGGCCGGTCCCGAGGGCCAGCGCTTGCGCGCCTACTGGCTGGAGGAGTTAGCAGGTGATTTACCGGTAACCCACCTGCCTACCGATCGTCCTCGTCCGCCCGTTCAATCTTATCGCGGAGCTTCCCACAGCTTTACGCTCAGCGAGGAGCTTTCCAGGCGCCTGCGTACGCTGGCTAACGGCGAACAGGTGACGCTCTTTATGCTGCTGCTGGCAGCTTTCCAGACCTTATTATTCCGTTATTCACACCAGGAAGATTTGATTACCGGCACTCCGGCGCTCGGGCGTAACCGCAGCGAGCTGGAAAAGGTGGTGGGCTATCTCGCTAATCCCGTGGCCCTGCGCGCCAATTTCGCCGGCAATCCAAGCTTTAAAGATCTGCTCGCCCAGGTGCGCCGCATTGTGCTTGGCGCGCTTGAACATCAGGATTATCCTTTCCCGCTTCTTGTCGAGCAGCTCCAACCCAAACGTGATCCCAGCTATTCGCCGATCTTCCAGACACTGTTTATCTGGGATAAGATGCGCATTGCCAGCGAACCTGTGCAATCAGCACAAAATGGCCATAACGGCAAAAATGGTCAGCATCTCAGCCTGGAACCCTTCGCCTATGGCCAACAGGGAGCGCCTTTCGATCTGACGCTGACGATCTTTGAGCACGAGCATTTTCTGGCCGCCGATTTTCGCTACAATACCGATCTATTCGAAGCCAGCACGCTTGCCCGCATGGCCGAACATTTCCAGACTTTATTGAACGGCATCGTCGAACAACCTACGCAACGCGTGCAGGATCTTCCCCTACTGAGCGAGGCTGAGCGGGAGCAGATCCTACTTAAGTGGAACGCCACGCAGAGCCCTTATCCCGAGCATGCCACCCTCCATCAGCTTATCGAGGAGCAGGTTCAGCGCACGCCAGAGGCACCGGCCGTGATCTTTGAGGGCACGATCCTTTCGTATCGCGAATTAAACAGCCGGGCCAATCGCCTGGCGCACACACTTCAGGCCATGGGTATCGGACCAGATACGCTGGTCGGCGTGTGCATGGAGCGCTCTCTTGAAATGGTTGTTGCTCTTGTGGGCATTCTCAAGGCCGGTGGGGCCTATGTGCCGCTTGATCCTGCCTATCCCCAGGAACGGCTCTCATATATGCTGCAGGATGCACAGGTTCCCGTACTCTTAACCCAGACGCATATTGCGCGCGAGCTGCCCGAGATCGCGGCAAAACAGCTCTGTCTGGATGAGGATTGGCAGAACTGGCAAGTGCCAGCCTCTACCCAGGAGGAGAATCCTTGCAGCTCTGTCGGACCAGAGAATCTTGTCTATATGATCTATACCTCTGGCTCTACAGGCAAGCCCAAGGGCGTCATGAATACGCACCGCGGCATCTGCAATCGCCTCTACTGGATGCAGCAAACCTACAAGCTTACGGCAGAGGATCGCGTCTTACAAAAGACGCCTTTCAGCTTCGACGTCTCGGCCTGGGAGTTCTTCTGGCCCTTACTGAGCGGCGCCGCGCTTGTCGTAGCGCGTCCAGGCGGGCAACAGGACCCGGCTTACCTGGCCTCAATCATTGCCGAAGAGCACATCACGACGCTGCACTTTGTACCCTCAATGCTGCAAGCCTTCCTGCTGGAGCCAGAGCTGGCCGAGCGCGGCAAGAGCTTAAAGCGCGTCATCTGTAGCGGCGAGGCGCTGCCCTTTGATCTGCAAGAGCGCTTCTTTGCCAGCCTTGATGCCGAATTGCACAATCTCTACGGTCCGACCGAAGCTGCCATCGACGTTACTTACTGGGCCTGTCAGCGCGGCAGTCGCGATCTGATTGTGCCGATTGGCCGTCCGATTGCCAATACCCAGATCTATATCCTTGACCAGTCCCAGAACCCGGTCCCCGTTGGCGTGGCCGGCGAGCTCTACATCGGCGGCGTTGGCGTGGCTCGTGGCTACTTTAACCGCCCCGAATTGACAGCCGAGAAGTTTGTGCGTGATCCCTTCAGTCAGGACCCGCAGGCTCGCCTTTTCAGAACTGGAGACCTGGCCCGCTACCGCGCCGATGGGGCCATAGAGTTCCTGGGGCGTATCGATCATCAAGTCAAGATTCGCGGTTTCCGTATCGAGTTGGGCGAGATTGAGGCCGTGCTGGCTCAGCATCCGACCCTCAAAGAAGTTGTAGTGATGGCACGCGAAGATACACCAGGCAATAAGCGCCTCGTCGCCTACCTGGTTCCCAGCGGCCAGACCAGGGCCACAGGGAAGCAGAGCGACAGCACGCCTGTACAGCTCAATCCGCAGGAAGCTGGCCTCTCCATCGAAGCTTTGCGCGACTTCTTAAAGGATAAGCTACCCTACTACATGGTGCCCGCAGCATTTCTGTTCCTGGATAGCTTCCCCTTGCAGCCCAACGGCAAAGTAAATCGCAAGGCCTTACCGGCTCCCGATACCTCGCGTCCCGAGCTGGAGAACGCCTTTGTGGCTCCCCAGACTCCCACGGAACAGCAATTGGCCCGCATCTGGGCTGAAGTGCTGGGCATCGAGAAGGTTGGCATTCACGACAACTTCTTCGATCTGGGCGGAGCTTCGATCCAGAGCCTGGAAATCATCTCCAAAGTCAACGAGACAGGCCTCCCGCTTGAGCTGGAGATGCTCTTTGAATTCCAGACCATCGCCGAGCTGGCCGCCGCTATCGAGCAAAAAAGCTCAGCCCCGCTTATGCCGAGCGCGCAAACTCAAGTAGAGCCAGAGCCCGCACCACCTGCTAGCCAGGAAGCACCGCAACCGGTCAACGTGATGCAGCCAACCCTTGCCAATACTGTGATCGAGAGCCTTGGCGTTTACCTGCCACCGAAGATCGTCTCTACCGACGAAATCGTCAAGAATTGCGTCAAGCCGATTCGCTTCCCGCTGGCTCGCCTGACCGGTATCAAAAACAGGCGCATGGCCGGTGAGACCGAATTCTCGATCGATCTTGCCAAGAAAGCCATCGCCGACTGCCTGGCCAAATCGAAGTACAATCCGGAGGATATCGACCTCCTGATCTGCGGCAACATTTCGCGCTGCAACGGACCTAATCAGCGCTTCGAATTTGAGCCAAGCACTTCTGTGCAGCTCAAGCGCTACTTTGGCTTTACCAATGCCATCGTCTTCGATCTCGACAATGCCTGCACGGGACTGTTTACGGCCATCGATATCATTGATGCCTTCCTCAAGGCGGGCCTGATCAGGCGCGGCCTGGCGGTCAGCGGCGAATACATCACGCACCTGATCGATACAGCGCAGAAAGAGCTAGAAGGCTTCATGGACTCGCGCATGGCCTGTCTGACAGTCGGCGACGCAGGTGCGGCCGTGATCCTGGAGAAAGCGCCAGATCAGAAGATCGGCTTCCACGATTTCGAGCTCTTCACGCTTGGCCACTATAGTCGGGATTGCATCGGCAAAGCCACTGATAGAGAGCACGGTGGCGCCATCATGTATACCGACGCGGTAAGGGTCTCAGCCGTGAATATGAAGTATGCGGTCGCGCATGCCGCGCAGATTATCCAGCGCACTGGCTGGCCAACCTCAGAGTTCCAGCACATTATCATTCACCAGACCTCTAACACAACCATTCGCGACGCCGCGCGCGAAATTAATAGCTACTATGGGCAGGAGGTCTGCACCCAGGATAATGTCATCAACAACATTGCTGAGCGCGCCAACACGGCCACCACGACCCAGATGGTAGCTCTCGGCGACCATATACGCTCGGGTCGCATCAATTCTGGCGATAATGTGGTCTTTGGCATCACTGGCTCTGGCGCAACTATCGGGGCCGCAATCTACACCTTTGACGATCTGCCTGAACGCATCAGGCGCGTTGAAGCTGGCGAGTATAAGCCAGAAAAAGTAGCTCACGATCCCGCTTGGCAACGTCCGCTGCTCCCTTCCCAACAGCGCATACGCGTTGAGAGCGTCGGGACTATTCCCGCTGGCGCGGAAGTGAAGAAAGAGGTGCTGACCCTGGCTCAGGCGGCGGCCGAGGCTGCTCTCACCAACTCGGAGCATGCCCGCGAGGATATCGACCTGCTGATGTACGCAGGCGTCTACCGCGATGAACTGATCTGCGAGCCAGCGCTAGCGGCCATTATAGAGGGCGATCTCGGCATCAATGACGCTATTGAGCTGCCCACAGAGAAGAAGACCTTCGCCTTCGATATCTTCAACGGCTCGCTTGGCTTGCTCAATGCCTGCTATGCGGCCATTGGTATGCTCAAAGCAAATAAGGCCAATCGCGCCTTGCTCGTTACTGCCGAGATCGAGAATAACCGCGATATCATTCCTGAAGAGCTGCTGGGCCTTGAGGAAACCGGATCTGCCCTTATTCTCGACGAAAGCCCCGATGGCAAGACAGGCTTTGGCAATTTCGTCTTCAAGTACTTCACCGATTATATCGAGGCGTTCGATGCCCATAGCGAGCTGCGCAAAGGCAAAATGACCATGCGCTTCGAGACGGATTCCAGGCTTCAGGACTACTACCTGCAATGCATTGAGGAAACTGTCAAGGAACTGCTCAGCGTTGAGCAGCTCGATATGTCGCAGATCAAAGTTGTGCTACCGCAACAGATCTCTAGCGACTTCACGAGCCGCTTAGGTGATATACTAAAGGTTGATAAAGAGAAGCTGGTGGACCTGCATCCAGAGCACGATCTCTATACGTCCTCGCTGCCTTACGTCTTGCAGCATGTACGTGAGCAGCAGATAGCCAGGCCGGGAGATATTGGCCTGATTATCAGCGTTGGATCGGGTATCCAGGTAGGTTGTGCCACCTACTACTTCTAAACAGCCATGCTTCATGCCTCTACTGGCAAGCAGTAGGGGCATGAGGTTACCGAGCCTGAAGGTCTCAGTTTGCACAAAGGATGGATCATGACGAGTATGTCAACAGTCCCCTGGCTAGTGCGCTCTAAAGCCCAGCCACGCTTGCGGCTCTTCTGTTTTCCCTACGCGGGCGGCGGAGCATCTATATACCGTCAGTGGTTTAACAAGCTGCCACGCGATATCGAAGTCTGTGCAATCCAGCTTCCCGGGCGCGAAAATAGAATACAGGAGCCCCCCTTTACGCAACTTTCGCCACTGGTCAAGACCTTGAGACAGGTCCTTGCACCTTACCTGGATCTGCCCTTTGCTTTCTTTGGCTATAGCATGGGAGCCCACATTAGCTTTGAGCTGGCGCGCCTTCTGCGTCGCCAACAGCAGCCAGGTCCTGCACACTTATTTATAGCCGCCGCGCACGCGCCTCAACTCCCTCATCGCGATGAGGCTATTCATGACCTGGCGGAGCCAGAATTTCTTGCGAAGCTGGCCAGCCTGGGAGGCACGCCAGAGGCGGTTCTACAGAATGCCGAGCTCATGGAATTGCTCTCCCCAACGCTCAGAGCCGATTTCAAGCTCTACGAGACCCACGCGTATATAGCAGAAACTCCACTGGATTGCCCTATCACAGCCTTCGGAGGCGAGCAGGACGCCACAGTCAGCCGTCAGGAGCTGATGGCCTGGAATGAACAAACTACAAAGGCATTCAAGCTCTATATTTTCCCAGGAGATCATTTCTTTTTACATGGTGAGCAAGAGCGCCTGCTGCAGGCCACAACCCAAGCTCTACTTACTTTGAATTGATGCCTCTCATTCCTTGCTCGCATTTGCCCACGCGGCTAGCCCTACAGGAAAGAGAGGTAACAATTTCTATTTTGAGAACCCTTCTATCGTCCTCTGCTTCATGCACAAAGCAAACTGTAGCAGGAGGGTCAGCCGCAAGAGCGCACGCTACATGCGCTCCTTATACCCTCTCCACAGAGATAGCAACAGAACAGGAGGCTTTCATTTGGAAATCTCGATTATCTGTGTACCGTTTCAAATCGATGTCGGACGTTGGGGCTGCGCGCTCGGACCGCAAGCCTATCTGAATGCCGGCCTTATCGACAGGCTACGCTCTGCCGGGCATACAGTCATCGATCCGGTCTGGATTGAGCTGCCCAACAAAGAGCGCACGCGCGACACCATCACGAATCTTGGCCGCATCGCCCATTACACATCCGAGCAAGTGAGTGCAGCATTGCACAATCCGGATAGAATCGCCTTAGTACTTGAGGGAGACTGCAACCATGCGCCGGGAGCCATCGGAGGAGTCGCGCAGGCCTGTGGCAGTGCAGGGGTGGCCTGGTTCGATGCCCACGGCGATATGGCCACAATGGAGACAACTACCAGCGGCATGATCGGTGGCATGCCCTACGCCGTAGCGCTGGGCTGGGAATTTGCCGATTGGCGCGAGGCGGCCGGCCTGGACACACCTGTGCGACCGGAGGCTGCGGCCCTGCTCGGGACCAGCGATCTTGATCCAGGCGAAATCGCCGCGCTACAGACCCATCCGATCCTCCACCTCGACGCCCATGAGCTCACGCACGCCAACGTAAGCGAGCGCGTCGCTCAAGCCTTCAGGCCGCGCCTAAACGAGGCTGCCGGCTGGTACGTGCATATCGACCTTGACGTTGCCGGCCCCGAAGTAGTGCCGGGCGCACTTACGCCGGCCCCTTACTGGCCTCCGCGCCAGAACCTGCTTGAGGCCGCCGCTACGCTTGGGCATCTCCTACCAATCAAAGCCCTCTCGCTGGCCGCTTACAACCCTTCCAGCGATCCAGGCAAGCTTGGCAGTATCTTTGGCATCGAGATGGCCATGGCCGTCATAGGGACCAGCTAGCGGCCCTTTCAGCGCCGGGCAGCCTGTGTGGTTGCCCGGCCATCTCCCAGCTAATTGATACGCTTCTCATGACCTGCCCAGGCACGCTCACGCAAGACAAACTTCTGGACCTTGCCAGTAGACGTCTTGGGCAGATCCCCAAACTCTATCCTGGCCGGGCATTTAAAGTGCGCAATACGTTCGCGGCAGAAGGCAATGATCTCCTCTTCGCTAGCACTCTGGCCCTCCTTAAGCGTTACAAAGGCTTTCGGGCGCTCGCCCCACTTCTCATCAGGCATCGAGACAACCGCGCACTCCAGCACCGCCGGGTGCCCGGCCACAGCCTGCTCCACCTCAATCGTCGAGATATTTTCGCCGCCCGAAATGATCACATCTTTAGCCCGATCGCGCAGCTCAATATAGCCATCGGGATGCCAGACCCCAATATCGCCCGAGTGGAACCAGCCGCCAGCAAAAGACCTCTCCGTGGCCTCAGGATTGGCAAAGTAGCCCTTAGCCACGTTGTTTCCTCGCATCACAACCTCGCCCATCGTCTGCCCATCGCGCGGCACATCCCGCATAGCGCTATCAACCACGCGCGCACGCTCCGCCACAACGTTGCCCTGACCCTGGCGAGCCAGCAAGCGCGCAAGTTCAGTCGCCGGCAAATCCTCCCAACCCTCCTGCCACTCACAGATCGTATAGGGACCATATGTCTCTGTCAGGCCATAGACATGGATCGGGCGAAAATTGAGCTCCTTTAAGCGTCCCAGCAGCGTAGGCGAAGGCGGCGCTCCGGCAATCGTCACAGTGATCTGGCGCGAGAGACGATGCGCATTGGGATGATTCACCAGGAAGATATGCACTGTTGGCGCACCATTATAATGTGTTACACCTTCGCGCTCGAAGAGCTCCCAGATAGTCCCTGGATCGAGCTTGCGCAGACAGACATGCGTCGCACCAATGGCAGTCACGCCCCAGGTAAAGCACCAGCCATTGCAGTGAAACATAGGCAAAGTCCACAAATAGACGCTTTCGCTGCTCATTCCCGTTGACATAACCTCGGCTAAGGCATTGAGATAGCCCCCACGATAGGTATACATCACGCCTTTAGGATTGCCAGTCGTACCCGAAGTATAATTGATCGAGATAGTTTCTTCCTCATCCTCAAGCCAGCTCTCTACAGGCTCAGGAGAGCCCTGGGCGAGAAATACTTCATATGGATCGTCAGGCAAGCCCGTATCAGCGATACGTACAACCTGCATCCCTTGCAAGGACAAGGGCTCAACCAGGGGATAAAGCTCAGCATCGACGAAGAGAAACTTTACGCCCGAATGCTGCAGAATAAACTCGATCTCCTGGCTATTCAGGCGCGTATTGATCGCGACAAGAATGCCGCCGGCAGCCGGAACTGCATAGTGGGCATCGAGCAGGGCCGGAGTATTGGGACACAGAAACCCCACGCGATCATGTTTCTGCAGGCCAGAGGTGCGCAAATGCGAGGCCAGGCGATAGACGCGCTCAGCAAACTGGCGATAGCTATATTTGCGCTCGCCATGCACAATCGCGGTCTTCTCGGGAAAAATAAGGGCACTACGTTCCAGGAAACTTACGGGTGTTAGCTCAGTTCGATAGACTTTTTCTTCCATCAGGAATTCCTCCTGTCGTCTCTCGGCAGAGACATATCCTGCTTTCGTTAGTAGAGAGCAAGCTGAGACCATACTAACAGGCGACGCCTGTAATTATTGTGCCACACCAGCAAATATACGTTTTCGTATCAGCGTGCCGGACCCGCTCAGACAGGTCACGAATATAGGAAAACTGATAGCTACTAGTATCATACAAGCGGATTTCCAGGTCAATAGCCAGGGATGTGCAGAGCGTATCAGGCAGGCCCCGCGCTCTCCCGGCAGGAATTGAAGGCAACAGGTAACGAAGAGCAAGTTGGCTAAATAGCATAGAGGGTTAAGACATAAACGCTGCGCATCTGGCTGGCCGCGCTACTTTTACTCAAGGCCAGAGCACGACCAGCCAGACGAAAGCCAATATTTCTAGCGCCTACTCGCTACCTATTGGGCAGGCGCGGCAGGCGGAGCGGCCTGTGTAGAGGGTATAGGAGCATCCCCGCCATCTCCATACAGGAAACAGTTAGTCCAGTGCCCACCACCGAGTTCAGTGCGTTTGGGGAAACGCTCCTTACATACTGGCATAGCATGCGGGCAGCGTGGATGGAAGCGACAGCCAGTAGGCGGTTTAATCAGGCTAGGAATCTCGCCGCGAGCCGGCAAGGTCGATTTACTCTTACCATCGGGTCCAATGCGGTCAGGGTCAGGGGCCGCCGAAAGCAACAACTGCGTATAAGGATGCTTTGGCCGCTGCGTCACTTCCTCGCTTGGGCCACCCTCAACCATCTGCCCGGCATACATGACCACAGTATCATCAGCAAAATAGCGCGCGCTCGCGATATCATGCGTAATATAGAGCAAAGCCAGATGCTCTTCCTCTTTCAGGCGCAAGAGCAGGTTGAGGATATCCATACGGATAGAGACATCCAGCATCGAAACCGGCTCGTCGGCAAGCAAGACCTCGGGGCGGACAGCCAACGCACGCGCAATAGCAATACGCTGGCGCTGTCCTCCGCTGAGCTGGTGAGGAAACTTCTGAATAAATTGTTCGGCCGGCGTCAGGCTGACGCGTCTTAGCAGTGCCAGCACTTGTTCATTGGCCTCAACGTTGGAACGTGCGTGCTTAAATATACGCAAGGGGCGGCTGAGATGATAGCGTATATCATGGACTGGATTCAGCGAAGCAAACGGGTCCTGGAAGACAAGTTGCACATGCCGGCGATAGGCCCGCAGAGCAGCCGGCCCCTTCTCTAATTTAACCGGCGCGCCGCGAAAGCGAATCTCGCCTCCCGTTGGATCATACAAACGCGCAAGCATACGTGCTATCGTTGTCTTTCCGCTGCCGCTTTCACCAACCAGGGCCGTTGCGCGCCCAGGATAAAGCGCCAGGTTAGCATCTTCCACAGCATGCACAACTTGCTTCTCGCCAAAGAGATTGAACTGGCGCACAGGGAAGTGCTTCTGCAGATGGATGGCCTCCAGCACAGGGGCAGCTGCCTCCTGCCAGTTACGAGCAGTTACTTCTTGATTGATCACACTCATCGGACCGCACTCCCTTCAGCCAGGGCATCGTACTTCGCCGCCAGGTCGGCCGTTGTTGGCGTCCGCCCCGAATTATATTGTTGATTGTAAAGATGGCAGGTCACCAGCTGACCGGGAATCTCAGCCAACGCCGGCTGCAAAACGGGGAGGGCCGACTTACAGGCGCTAAAGGCCAACGGACAGCGTGGATGGAAAGCACATCCAGATGGTACATCGCGCAGGTCGGGCGGAGAGCCCGGGATACCAATCATCTTGCGGCGTGGCCCATGCAGTGTAGGGAATGAATTCAGCAGGCCATAACTGTAGGGATGGCGCGGGTGCAGATAGAGATCCTGGCTGCTTGCCTTCTCGGCAATACGCCCGGCATACATAATGATAATCTTATCGGCCAATTCCAGCAGAAGCGAGAGGTCGTGGGTAATGAAGATAAGCGTCATCCCAAACTCTTTACAGAGATCCATAATCAATTCAAGGATTTCACGCTGCACCACAACATCAAGAGCCGTCGTTGGCTCATCCATAATAATCAATTCGGGCGTCAGCGCCAGGGCTATCGCGATCATAGCGCGCTGCCGCATCCCGCCGCTTAACTCGTGCGGATAGCTGCGCAGTCGATCGGGCGCAATGCCCACAAGCTTAAGCAACTCCACAGCGCGCTGCTTGCGCTGATCTGGCCCCATCTCAGGCCGATGCGTACGTAGCACATCCATAATCTGTGTGCCAATATTCATAACCGGGTTGAGCGCATTCATTGCGCTCTGGAAAACAATTGCCAGATCGCTCCAGCGGAACGTACGCAACTGCTCCGGCGACAGCCGCAAAATATCGATAGCGCCATCTTCGCGCACAGGCGCGCCTCTCAGGGAGCTTATTTCCAGCCGGCGCCCATTCTCGCGCGGTCGGGGATAGTAGAGTACCTCACCATTAGTAGTCACGGCAGGCGGACGCAATAGACGCGAGATGCCATAAGCTAGTGTCGATTTACCACAGCCGCTCTCACCGGCCAGGCCAAGAATTTCTCCACGCTCTAACGTGAAACTCACATCGGTAACTGCGTGGACGGTTCCATTGGCAGCCATATAATCGACACACATATGCTTGACTTCAAGGAGCTTATTTGTACCTGCGCTCGTTACCATTATGCCTCCTAAAGTATGTTGAAAAAGATGCTACCACACCTTCTTGATAGCCACCCAGACACCACTTCGTATCTAGCTGCCGTCGTAGATGCCAAGCACCCGCTCGGTTGCCTATCTAATCATAATGTAACATATTTACACATCTAAAAGAAGTCATTATGACTGATGGATCAGTTTCTTCTTTATACGCTTGAGCGTCGGCTCCGTACGCAGGCGAGGGTCAGCAATTTCATCAATGCCAAAGTTGATGAGCGCCAGACCAGCACCTAATAGTGCAATACAGAGACCGGGAGGCACAAACCACCAGAGCGCATTTGCGAAAAGAGCCTGGCCCACCTGAGCCTCATAGAGGAGCATGCCCCAGCTCACCGTATTGAAATCGCCAAGGCCCAGATATTCTAGCGAGGCAATGGCAAGAATGACAAAGATTGTAGTGCTTACAAAATTAGCAGCGATAATAGAGATTTCATTTGGCAGGATCTCAAAAAAGATGATACGCCAGGCAGACTCACCACAGGAACGCGCTGCCGTCACAAATTCGCGACTGCGCACCGAGAGCGTTTGCGCCCGCAGCATACGGGCCCCCCAGGCCCAGTTCGTCAGAATGACAGCCAGAGCCACAGTTACTTCCCCATGCGGGAAATATGAGGCAAAAACGATGGCCAGGGGCAAACCAGGCAAGACAAGAAAGACATTCGTGAGCAGGGAGAGAATATCATCAACGATACCGCCGAAATAGCCGGCTACCAGGCCTACGACCATCGAAATGATAGTTACCGCCAGGCCCGTCACAAAACCCCAGAAGATAGAGTTGCGCGTGCCGGCCACCAACTGGCTAAAGATATCCTGGCCCAGATCCGTTGTCCCTAACAGGTGTTCAGCCGAGGGCTTCGCATTCGCCACATGCGAGATTGCGTTAGGTGTTTGAGACACAAAGAAAGGTCCAATGATCGCCACAATGACGAAAATGGCCACAATCACACTCCCCGTTGCAACCTTCTTATTGATAGTCAGCTGACGCCAGACTGCATGCAGAATGTCTAAAATTCGCGCCGGCACAGACTTCTCGCCAGGAAGTGTTGTTGTAAGCGCTGGAGATCGATTCACTGCTAGGCACTCCTTTCCTGGCGAACACGGGGATCAAGCAGCGCATAAGCCAGGTCTGCCAGGAAATTAGCTCCTAACACACCCAGAGCAATCATAAAAAAGATCCCTTGTATAAGCGGATAATCCAGGTTCTTCACCGCGCTAAAAAGCGAGAAGCCAATCCCAGGATACGAGAAGACGATTTCAGTAAGTAATTGACCGCCGACGATAGAGCCCAAGGCGATGGCAAAGCCAGAGACGTTCGGCAAGATAGCGTTACGAGCCGCATACGAAAACATGACTCGGCCCTTCTTCAAACCCTTGGCCATGGCCATCAAGACATAATCCTCGGAAAGCGTGGTCACCATCGAATTACGCATAACCAGCATCCAGCCAGAGAGCGAGGCAACAATCAGAGTAATCGCCGGCAGGATAGCATGATAGAGCGCGCTCAGGATAAAATCAGTGGTCCAGCCGATATCCAGGGTGGTATCAAAGCCATCGGCAAATGGGAACCATCTTAGCGTAAAACCAAAGAGATAGACCAAAATGAGCGCTAGCCAGAAGTAGGGGATGGCCGAGAGAAAGGCCATGCCGGGAGAGAATATGCTATCAAGCGCCCCACCGCGCCTCCAGCCCACAATCACCCCAAAGAGGCAGCCGAGCACAAAACTGATGAGCACAGCTACCAGGCCCAGAGAGAGCGTCCACATCAAGCCCTGCCCAATAACATCTTTGACTGGGGTAAAAGAATTGGTGAGCGAAATTCCCCAGTTGCCAGTCAATAAGTTTTGCAGATATTTAAGATACTGTAACCACATTGGATCACTTGTATTCAAGCCAAACTGTGCTTCCATGGCCTTCTGCAGACCTGGCGAGATAGCCACACCGCTACGCTGCAAACGTCCAAGCATAATTTGCACAGGATTGCCAGGGGCCAGACGCGGAATAACAAAATCTAGCGTGGCCGCGGCCCATAAAGCCAGAAGATAGAATAAAATGCGACGAAGCATATGGCGCATTGGATTTATCCTTCTGCATAATACACAACTAAAAACTTCAGTATCCTCACGTGGATCGACATACGGATGTAGCCCCTGCCTCTCCAGGCCGAAAAGAAGATACTAAACGACTCTCCGGGCTCAGGAGAGTCTGACGTGCAGAAACCAGGCTTGCGCTCTTTGTTTCTGCGTGCCCGATAGATGCGATGGATACCAACAAAGGCGCTTGATTGACAGGAAGTAGAAGAGGTTTGTGGCTCCGTCTCTACTTCCTGTCAGAGGGACTGCTATTGTACGGTATCTACAAGCGCTTACTGCACCGGCTGTAAGTGCGTGATAGTCACCAGATTATCAGGGAACTTGAACGGAGATCCCATGGCATACTGGCTGTCTTTAGAAGCGAAGCCGGTGAAGTTTCTGGTGCTGTACTCATACCAGTCGGCCGCATTCACCAGAGGGATATAGGGCAGGTTATCAGAAAAGATCTTCTCAAGCCCATAGATCGCCTGCTTCTGCGCATTCGGATCAGTCGATGTAGCATATTGCTTCAATAGCTCGTCGGTCTTGCTGTCCTTCCAGCGGCTCCAGTTGAAGCCCTTGGGAGAAAGGTTGCCGCTATTGAGATGCGTGTCAAAGTGATAGTAGGGTGTTGGGCCAGTGAAGACGCCGCCAATAGTCAGATCAAAGGTATAGTTATTGCGCGCATCATAGTAGGCGTTTTCCTGGATATCGTTGATCTTAATGTCGATACCGATGGCCTTCAAGTTCTGCTGAATGATCGTTGTCATCTTTTCCCAGTCGGTCCAACCATTGACGACATTGAGGCCGAAGGAGAGCTTCTTACCGTTCTTATCAACAAAGATGCCATCAGGGCCCTTGGTAAAGCCTGCGCCCTGTAGCAGTTGCACGGCTTTGGCAGTGTCAGGATTGGTGGTAACATTGGCCAGATCAGGGCTAAGGTAATCCTTCTGGTTGGGCAGAACCGCGCCGGTCGGGCTGGCGGGATCGACGTAGCCAGACTCAGCCTGCTTGGAGAGCTGATCGCGGTCAAGGGCAAGGCTCATGGCCTGACGCACTGCGGGCTCGCTCAAGGGGTACTTCTGCAGGTTGACATACATGGCAAATTCGTTGTCAGGAATCATCCAGTAATGGTTGTGCTGCGGATCTTTACTCACATATGTCTGATCCAGGTTGGGAGCAAAGAAGCCAGCCCAGTCAACTTGACCCGAGGACATCTTTAAGAACAGGGTATCGTTATCCTTCACGGCAGGATAGCGCACTTCGTCAACCTTGATCTTATCGACCTGCCAGTAGCTGGGATTCTTGTCATAGACAATCAGCTGCGGGGTATACTTTGTCATCTTATAAGGGCCGGTGCCAACTGGATTCTCATTGGCATATTTGGTAGGATCGCCAACGCTGGAGAAGACATGCTTGGGAAGCATTGGGACCTGGGCAATATAGAAGAAATTAGGCCCGGCAGGATGACTAAAGGTAAGCGTCACTGTGTTAGCATCAGGGGCGGTTACGCCTGTCAGGCCATTGATCGTCCACAGGCTATTGTGGTCAGCGGCGGGATATTGCTTGAGCAGATTGAAGGTAAACACGACGTCATCCGAAGTAAAGGCCTGTCCATCGTTCCATTTGACATTGGGACGAAGCGTAAAGGTCAGTTGCTTCTCGTCACTGCTCCACTTATAGCTGCTGGCCAACCAGGGTGAGCTCGAATTGTCAATTCCATTGACGAAATAGAGCGTCTCATAAATCATGCCCAGAACACCAGAATCGGCCTGGTTGACGGTATAATCCAAGGGACTGAAGGCCTTGTTAAAATCAGAGCCCACATGCGAGCCAACATTGAGAACAGCTTTCTTGCCCGGATTCGTGGTGGTGGGGTTAGAACCGCCACCACAGGCCGCAAGAAGCACAGTGAAGACGGTCAAGAGAGAAAGTAAGAGCGTGGTAGATGTAAACTTTGCTCTTGCAGATGCCAAAGAGCTGGGAGACATACGAACCTCCTCAAATAGCTGGATCAACGGCTCTTTATTACGTCGATCCACAAAATACAAAACTGGCTCAACAACATAGTAGCCAATGGGCTGAGTAGCGTTCACTCCGGCTGCTGCTCCTGGTGAAACGCCTCTCAAATGCTGCAAAGCTGCATTGCCTTGAGCCTGGAATTCCTCGCTTCAACGCGTTGCTATGAATCACTACAATACCAGGGATATTTCGAAGAAATGAAATCGAAAAAGTGCTGGCGCAGGCTCCGACGACTACTTCGACGTCATGGCCCGCCTTTCTCTTTATCTACATCCCCTTGCTAGCAAAAACTCCTTTCTTGCTTTAGACTACGCCGCTAATCTCTCGAAAACTCTCAGATGAATATACGTAGACTACTGTACCTTTTCTTTGGTCATTTGTCAAGACATCTAGACCACTAGACCGATGCATACTTGAATTTGTCAAGTTATCGGGAATCCTACAGTAACGCATATTGGCCTTCTATTCCTTGCTAGAGCCGTGAATACAGCAACAGCTTTCACTGCTATATTTTGTCATATATCCCCACTAGGCTTGACAGGGGATACAAAAGTATGTAATTATACGAACGTAGGGTGGTATATACAATATACTAACTATACCATACTTGCAAGGTTTCTCTCACGTAAGAAGGCGCACATACTTCAATCAGTGGGAGTCTAGAAACCCATGGGGTGCATTGCTATACCCAATTGCAGACCTTTTTACGTTCTCAACTATTAGTACTATTTCTATATTGCACCTCGTGGAGAAGATTGGAACGAGATACATGCGAGCTATTTTCAGGAATAGTCCCTTACCTCGCTACTACCAACTGAAAGAGGTTATGCGAGAAAAGATCCGCAGCGGCGAATGGAAGCCTGGGGATCTTATCCCTTCCGAACGTGAGCTAGGTGAACAGTATGGCATTAGCCGAATGACTGCCCGTCAGGCAATTACTGAGCTCGTGAATGAAGGTCTGTTTTATCGCGAGCAAGGCAAGGGCACATTTGTCAGTCGCCACAAAATTACGCAGCAACTCATTCGCCTGACCGGCTTCACTGAAGACATTCAGGCCCGTGGCCAGAGGCCGAGCACCAAAACCCTTTCGGCGCAGATGGTTCTTGCTGACGAAGCTACGGCCGAGCGCCTGCATGTGAAGCAAGGGCGACAGCTCTTTCGGCTCCATCGCCTACGCCTTGCCGATGACGAACCACTGGCAATTGAGACTTCCCTGATCTGCTTCATTGGCTGCGAAAAGCTGCTTGAAGACGATCTGGAACAAAACTCCCTCTACCAATTGCTGGAGACAAAATATGGTCTCCCTCCCATTGAAGCTGAACAGGAGCTAGAGGCCGGTCTGGCCAGCAATGATGAGGCCCAGGTCCTGCGCATTCCTGTGGGCAGCCCGGTGCTTTTTACGCGCCGCACGACCTATACCGAACGCAATCAGCCAATCGAGTACGCGAAATCTGTCTATTGTGGCAGCAAATACACGTTCTATACGCGTATGAATCGGGAACAATTGCTTCCCTGATATGCATCCGCAACAAGTTAGCGATCCCGCTCGCTAGAAGGGTAAGTCACTGCAATGGCTGCAGCTTCAGAACAGAGTATCGCCGCTGATCTATGTTATGTAGGGATCGATGGAGGCGGTAGCAAAACGCTAGCAGTTATCGTAGATGCGCATGGTCATGAATTAGGGCGCGGCCAGGCCGGCAGTGCCAATCAATCTTCAGTCGGTATTGAGCAAGCGCTTAGCAGTATCCGACAAGCTGTTGAGGCTGCCGCTAAGATCGCTGGCTGCCCTGCGCATTTTCGCTCAGCCTGGCTGGGTCTGGCCGGCATAGATCGAGCCAGCGACTACGAACAATTCTATCCTCAGCTCAAGCCTCTGGCCGAGACCGTCCGCTTAACCAATGATGCAGAGCTCCTTTTAAGCGCGTTACAAGAATCCGTGGGTCTGGCGCTGATTGCCGGGACCGGCTCAATTGCCCTGGGTCGCGATCGGCACGGAACCATCACACGTGCCGGAGGCTGGGGCTATATCATTGGCGACGAGGGTAGCGGCTACAGCATGGGCCGCCAGGCTCTGCAAGCTGCAGCTCGCGCTTCCGATGGCCGGGGTCCACAGACCGCTCTTCTTCAGCTTATTCTCGCAGCCTGGCAACTCTCTACGCCCGACGATATGATAGGCCAGGTCTACACCCAGGCTGGCAGCACCGCACGTATTGCCGCCCTCTCAACGCTTGTCTTTACCGCCGCACGCTCAGGTGATCAGGTGGCCCGCAAGATTGTCCAGGAGGCAGTTGAGGAACTGGTGCTGGCCGCTATGGCTACCTTTAATGCGCTTGACTTCCCTGAGCGAGAAGTATCTATCGCTCTGGCCGGCGGATTGTTGATGAACGAAACCGATTTCCGTACTCGTGTAGTGCGTCGCTTGCGTTCTCGGCTAGCGCTAAAGCAAGTCGCGCTCGTCGAGGAACCGGCCCTCAGTGCCGCACTGGCGGCCAGGCACATCAGCTTCGAACAAAGCTGGTCCAGGCCTGCAGAGCCGCAAGCTAGTGATCTGTCAAGGCTTACGTGATGCGGGAAGCCAGCGGGATTGTCAAGGGCGCAGTCCTTGACCTGGGGCTGTGCCTCATTCCTCCCTTTCCCGCCGCCGGCAGCGCTTCGTCACACGGCATCTCACAAAGCACTAGCCTATAAGAGTACTTTATTTCATAGAGCAAGCATAGCAGAAAAGGAGGTATTTCTTTTTCCTAAAGAAAACTGCGGACGCAAACGGTTTACTACCTGCCCACATTGCGCATGCCGCAGATGAGAAACGTTGGGAAACAGTCTAGAAAGAGCAGGAGCGTAATGCAAAGCTACACCGATGGTATGTCTCTAGAAGAACAGATTGGTCATCTGCTGGTCGCAGGCTTCTGGGGCCTTTCCCCTACCCCTGAAATCATCGACCTGATTCAGAACTACCACGTGAACAACATTATCTTATTTACACGCAATGTACGCGATACCCAGCAAGTTCTCGATATGACGCAGAGCCTGCAGAAAATCGCCAGAGACGCGGGTCATCGTTCCCCATTGCTAATTATGATTGATCAGGAAAACGGGCTCGTCAGCCGCCTTGGACGAGGCTCAACTGTATTTCCAGGCAATATGGCCCTTGGCGCGATTGGGTCGGAGCAGATCGCTTATGAAACGGCTCTGGCTACCGGACGCGAGCTTCAGGCGCTTGGCATTAATATGAATCTGGCCCCCGTTGTAGATGTCAATAACAATCCTGCTAATCCAGTCATTGGCGTGCGCTCATTCGGAGAAGACCCGCACTATGTTGCGCGGCTCGGCTCTGCCGTCGTAAAAGGCTACCGTGAGGCCGGCGTGATCACCGACCTGAAACATTTCCCAGGCCACGGAGATACTGCCGTAGATTCTCACCTGGCCCTCCCCAGCATTCCCTATGATATGGCGCGCCTTGAAAGCATGGAATTAATTCCGTTTAAGGCGGCCATTGAGGCGGGCGCAGATACGGTGATGATAGCACACCTCTATCTTCCCCAGATCATGCCGGAAGCCGATATCCCTTCTTCTGTCTCAGCCTCTATTATCAACGGGCTTTTGCGTACACAGTTAGGCTTTAAGGGAGTTGTTATCTCGGATTGTCTGGAGATGCATGCTATCCTTGATACTATCGGCAGTTCGCGCGCTTCAGTACTGGCCCTGCAGGCCGGCACCGATTTGATCCTGGTCTCACATACGTATGAGCGGCAGCGCGCTGCCTTTGAGGCTATACGCAGCGCGGTTAAGGAAGGCGAGCTGACTCAGGAGGTCATAAACCAGGCGGTAGAGCGCGTGGCCCAGCTAAAGGCGCGCTATCTTTCCTGGGATAACTTACCAGCGCCTAAGATTCCTGAGTGGGTAGGCGGCCCGGCGCATCTTCAGCTACAGCAACATTCCTATGAGCTCTCCACGACGCTTGTGCGCAACGATAGCGGCCTTATCCCTGTCAAGCTTGGCCCTGATGAGCGGCTACTGGTACTCACACCGCAGAAAAAGGAGCTCTCTAAAGTCATCGACAGGCATTACGTCGGCGAGGCGTTTATCGAGGATCTCCAAAAGCGCCATGCCCATGTAGAGCATCTTGCGGTCCAGCTGCCCCTCACGGCTGAGGGACGCGAGGAGATCTTGCAGGCTGCCGACAAGGCAGATCTTTTGCTTGTGCTCACCGTAAATGCCAATCTCGATCCCGAGCAAGCAGAGCTTATGAAGAAGCTGCTAGCAACGGGAAAACGGGTGATTGGCCTTGCTGTCTACAATCCCTACGATCTGCTGGCCTTCCCCGAGCTCCCTACCTGCCTGGTCACCTACGAATATACGCTGCCTGCTTTGCAGAGCGCTATTCGGGTTATCTTCGGCGAGCAGCAGGCACATGGCAGTCTGCCTATTAGCTTACCCGGCCTTTATACGCGGGGCCATCACGCTTAAAGACTAGATTTTTCTTCTAGAGAGGAAACAAAAGGAGCTGGCATTCTGTGTTTTTTCGGATGCCAGCTCCCCTCATGAAGAGCAGTTAGCTTATTGTGGTTTGCTAATGGTGCCAGTGATCTTGCCGGATGGCGGCAATAGGCGCCGAAATGCCGGATCAACCTGATAATTCCAGAGCCGCGTAGGACCGGCCATCACGTTGAGATAGTAGAGGTCGCAGCCAGGCATGGCCGCTACCACGTGATAGCCCTTCGGCACCAGCACAAGATCGCCATCGTGCACCGTGAGCGTCTCATCCAGCCCTTCGTAGTTATAGACGCGCTGAAAAGCAAAGCCATCGGCAGGCTGAAGGCGATGATAGTAGGTCTCTTCAAGATAGGACTCGTGCGGAGGATTCTCGGTATCGTGTTTATGCGGAGGAAAGCTTGACCAGTTGCCAGCCGGCGTGATTACCTCAACAAGGATCAGCCGATCGGCCTCCTGATCGGTATCCAACAGGTGTTGCACGCGGCGCAAGGTCTTCCCCTCGCCTCGCACCTCAACCCCAATCTCGTTAGGCCGAATCAAGCGCGCTGGCAGCTTGCGTCCACTGGCCGGCGTGCTCGCAATAGCCACCTCCATCGTCTCCGACGAGCAGCGCAGGCTATAGCTCGCCTGCTCAGAAAGGTAGAGAACGTAAGGCGCCTTCTCCTCAAACACGCTAAGGCGCTCGCCAATCTGGCCCACTGATTGATTATTCAGGTGGGCCTCACCGATCCCTGAGAGCACAATCAGAGCGCTTTCCTGGCCCTCAGCCGCTCCCGTCAGCAGCTGCCCTTTACGCAGATGATAGACAGCGAACGAGACATAGCGCCATCCAGCCGAGGCGGGCGTCACCTCGATGGAACAGTGCAGATCCGTCCCTTCCTGTTTTTCTTGTGGCCTGATGAGTAAAGCCATAACGATCTTTCTCCTTCTTATCTGTGGCAACAGTCTCACACGGGCTGGTAATCTAGCTTTACAGCACGCTGCTCATCAAAGGAGCGCGTTGCAGCAAGGGCAATAGCCACAGCCTTATAGCCATCATCAGTCGTCACAGGCGAAGCATCGCCGCGTTGCAGCCGCGCAATAAAATCCTCAAGCTCTAATACATAGGCGCTGGCAAAGCGCTCAATAAAGCCCGGGAAGATATCATGCGTCGCACCCCGTTTATTGAAGATATGTAGTGCATGCTGGCTCAGCGCCCCAACCTGGATAGTCCCTTCAGTTCCCACAACTTCGGCCCGAATATCATAGCCATAGCCAGCATTGCGGCTCCCTTCAATATCGCCAGTTGCCCCATTGGCAAAGCGCACAAAGGTAAGGGCCTGATCAACATCGGCATAGGTCTGCAAGAATGCATTCTTGACAACCGCACCCATGGCCGTTACTTCTACCACCTCATCGGCCATCAGAAAGCGGGCAATATCGAAATCATGAATGCTCATATCTAGAAATAAGCGTCCGCTATCCCGAATATAGGCCTCGGGCGGACATTGAGGATCGCGACTTACAGCTTTGAAATAAAGAGGTTTCCCAATATCGCCACGCCTGATCTTTTCAGCGGCGGCATAATAAGCAGGATCATAGCGGCGCATAAAGCCTACCTGACAGTAGGCATTGGCTTGTTGAACCAGCTGATCTATCGTGCGCGCTTCGTCAAGGGAGAGCGTGATTGGTTTCTCGACAAAAATAGCTTTTCTGGCCGCAATCGCCTTCTGGATCAATGCCGCATGCGTTGTTGTTGGCGTGACAATCACCACAGCCTCAACATCGGGATGCTCAATGACTGCATCAATATCAGCAGTATGCAGAGGAACCGCATACTGGGCAGCAAAATCGGCGGCTCGTTCCGCAACAACATCGGCTACTGCAAGAAGATTGACCCCCGCGACGCGCTCCGCCAGATTTGCGGCATGCAGCCATCCCAATCTTCCTAAACCCAGGACGGCGCAGTTAATTTTCTCAGCCATGTCTCTGCTCTATACCCCTTTCGTTGTCAACACATGATATCAGGTGCCCGGTCAGAGAGACCGTTGATTAACCGGTTTCTCTCCCTTAAAAAGTGTAACATACGCCTTATTGACCGTCAATATTTGCTGTGGTAAGCGAGTTATTATCATTTTGGGGTGTACTCGCCATTATCTTTTTGTAGAGCAATCGGTTTACTTAAAAGTAACCATTGATCCACCTCATGCTAACATGCTACAATACGGCGCAACTACTTGCACAACGAAAGGGGCGTTTCCCATTACTGAAAAAACTCTACCTGTTATAAATTCTCTAGCCTGGCCAGAGGACGATACATTTGAATGCGCAGGAGAAGAGAGCGAGCAGCTTGAGGGCTCTCAGTGCGCCAAAGACGAGCAGCCAGAGCGCCATCCAGTCAAACTAGTTAGCGCCTGTATGGCCGGTTTCGCTTGTCGCTATAATGGTGTGGCCAAACCAGTTGAGCATATCAGCGCCTTAGTTCAGGAGGGCCAGGCTATCGCGGTCTGCCCCGAACTGCTGGCCGGTTTCTCGACGCCGCGCCGTCCCGCCGAGATCGTGGGTGGAACCGGTGAGGATGTGCTGGATGGTAAGGCCCGCATCGTTGACGATTCGGGAGATGATGTCACAGAACAATTTGTAGCCGGTGCCCAGCGCGTCCTGGAGCTCGTCAAGACTGTAGGCGCTCACGAAGCTATTCTTAAGGAAGGCAGCCCATCCTGTGGCAGTGGCTATATTTATGATGGCACATTTTCTGGCAACCAGCAGCCTGGGAACGGCGTTACTACTGCCTTATTGCGCCGCCACGGCATCACCATCCATTCCGAAAAAACCTGGCCTCCCGCAGAATAAGCACCGGCAACAGCTCTATCTCAAGCGTTGAGACTACTGCTTCGTTCAAAGGGGAGGCAGGCAGCCAGGTTTGACAATATTTTTTATCTGCCTACAGAGAAAGGCTAGCGTTAACTTATAAGAGAACCGCTAGCCTTTTTTATTTAGCGCTGTAGCTTTACCAGGCGCTCTTTCACCTGGCGCAAGGTATCATCATTTTTGCAGAAGGAGAGGCGCGCATAGCCCTGTACAATCGCTACATGTTCCTGGCTATAAAAGGATTCCGGGGGAATACAGGCTACCCCTATCTCCTTAATGAGGTGGTGGGTAAACTCCAGCGGCGTACCTTCAAAGACCCTGGCATAGTTGACCATGACAAAGTAGGTTCCCTCGGGAACGCGATACTGCAA
Organism: Ktedonosporobacter rubrisoli; assembly: GCF_004208415.1. Lineage (GTDB taxonomy): Bacteria > Chloroflexota > Ktedonobacteria > Ktedonobacterales > Ktedonobacteraceae > Ktedonosporobacter > Ktedonosporobacter rubrisoli. Next base: position 5,415,923 of record NZ_CP035758.1, read on the forward strand.
GCCGCTGCTATCCAGCGCATCGGTCAGTAAGGCAAGTTTGGCCTGGTACATCGCCTGAAATTCCTGATAATAGCTATCAGGCAGACCAAGTGCATAGGCCACGGCTTCCTGGGCGGGATGATGGACGGCAAAAGTTACAAACTGGTGCGCCCGCGCAACTCCTTCCAGCAGATCGGGATGCCCGTAGACCCAGCCAACTTTCCAGCCTGTTGCGTTAAACGATTTACCGGAGCTGCTTACGGTGACTGTACGCTCAAACATGCCTGGCAAGGTGGCAATGGGAATATGCTGCGCTGAGCCGAAGAGGAGATGCTCGTATACTTCGTCAGAGATGACAGTCACGTCATGCTCAATACAGAGCTCAGCAATAAAGGTTAATTCTTCGCGGCTAAACACGCGCCCACTCGGGTTATGCGGAGTATTCAGGAGCAACGCGCGCGTCCTGGGACTAAAAGCCGCACGGAGCTCATCTGGATCAAGGGTCCAGGTCGGTGGGTGCAGGGGTACATAGACCGGCCTGGCATTGGCCATAATAATATCCGGCACGTACGAATCATAAAAGGGCTCGATAACTATCACTTCATCGCCAGGATCAACCAGGCCCAGTACGGCCGAGAGAACGCCCTCGGTTGCTCCCGCCGTGACAATAACGCCACGAGCAGGATCGATATCCAGATTGTAAAAGCGTGCAGCATGATCAGCAACGGCTTTGCGCAGAGAGGGAGTACCCGGACCAGGCGCATACTGGTTATATTTTCCAGCTTGCAACGCCTTGACCATCTCTCCAACAACATCTCCTGGAGCATCAAAATCTGGCTTTCCCTGGCCCAGATTCAATGCATTATATTGTTGGGCAAGATTATTGATCTCCGTAAAAATAGTGGTACCAAATGTCTCTACGCGGCGCGCGGGTATGGACATGTAACTTACTCCATAAAATTATTGATGATTGCAGACCAACCTTCAAGTACATCAACAGCGCAAGCCTGGTCAGTGCAGTACCAGGCAGGCAGCCCAGGTAGAGCTATAACTATCCTATCATTATATCATGGATGCCAGAAGGGCTTTTTTAAAACCCGGTTCGCCGCTAAAGCCTGTGGAATGCTCTTTACACAGCAACTACAAGCCTTGCTATTGAGCCAAAAATCCGCTACACTTACCCAACGATGCGTCGCATTACGCAAAAGCCCGGCCCTCTACTCAGCAGGAAGCTGGCACAACAAACCCACCAAGGAGTGAATGTTCCCTATGAAGAAGCTATTGATCATTTGCGGCATTTCGTTTGCTGGCAAATCTACGCTGGCCAGGGCTCTCACCGAGCGCTTCCACTATCCTGAAGTCGATGTGGATGAGGTTAAATACGAACTTTACGGATCAGCTATTCAGGATGAGGAGCTGCGTCCCGAAGATTGGGAGCGCACCTACGCAGAAACCGATCAGCGCATCGAGCACTATCTTCAAGCTGGCAAGAGCGTCGTCGATGCTTCGCGCTACTTCACGAAGCAAGAGCGGGAACTGGCCCGGCGTATAGCTATGAGCCAGAACGCCGAGCTAGTGACTATTTTTGTGGATACGCCCAAAGCTGTTGCCCAGCAGCGCTTGCTCGCCAACAGGGAGAACCCAGCGAGGCGCAACGTCACAGATGCAGACTTTGCAGCTATTCTGGAGGCCATGGAGCCGCCAACTGCGGATGAGCAACCCCTTGTTTTGCCTTACGGAGAACAGATTGAGCACTGGATTGCCCGAAATATTTCGGCTCTCAGCTAAATTCTGTGGGTCATCTCATACATAAGAACCACAATTGATAGGCTCTTACTCACAATATAGCTTCTATTGTGAGTATCTCATCATGCTGCAATAACCCATACTACTCTAACTTAAATTCTGCTTTAACAATCAAAACCACGCATGAGAGTTATGATTGTGTGGCAACTTCAGAGTTAGCTGATAGCTGTACTTTTTTCGTTAGAAGACTATTAGCTCATTTTTCCCAGAAATTTTCCACTAGCGCAGATCAAAATAGCAGTAAAAGGCCAGCAGCTTGACATAATTTATATTTGCTGCTTAAACTCTTGAATAAGAGAACCGATAGCTTGCCGTGCATCAACGCACATTGTATTGATCAGGAAATTACTTGCGTGCGGCTTGCTTTTTCCGGCTACCGGGTCCCCGCAACACATATCCTACCAGGCGGTTTCAGGGCGTAGTACAGCACAATTTACTTAGGGCGCATACGTCATGCGCAAGGTAACAACGTAATCCCAAATGATCAGCAGTACCCACAGTATCAAAGGGGAAAGACTATGAGTAGTCATGAAATGGGAGATACATCCTCGGCAAACATAGTCAGAAATCAGCTAGCCATTACAGTACAGCTTTACAAGCAAATCGCATCTATGTCTCATATCGACGACATGTTTCTCTGGCTTTCGCACGCCATGCTTCAGCTTTTCGACATCCAGGGCGTCCAATGGTGGTCTTTACAGGCTTACCGCACAGGCCAGTATGCCACGCGCCTACGTAGCATGGCGTACCAGAACACGGCGATTCCCCAGTATGTTGTGCTCAACGACCATATCTCAGGCATGATTGAGCATCTGCAAACCTCGCAAAACAACTTTCTCTATCTGGGAGTTAATCGCTTATTCTCAGCCAACCAGGCTGACCTCTTTGCGCGCTACGGCATGTATTACTGCGCCTGCTATTTTCTGCGCAAGCCAACGCTACTCGTCCCTACCAGACCAAATGCTGCACCATCCGAGATCCCCACGCCCCTGATCGCCACGTTATTACTATTTACGCAGCATAACATCTCGCAGAACGTGCTAGCAGCCATCAATATGGTGCTGGAGCAAGCTGTAGCCATCGCCGAAAGCCATGGTCTGCTTACTCCCATGAATACATCTGCAGCTACGCCAACATCAGTGCCCTCCGAACCTCCAAACTCGCAGACATCCTTTACGCCATTTCCACCCAGCAATTCTGCTCCGGCCCAACCTGTCACGCCTCGAAACGCAAACTTCTCTGCCCTGATGCCTACTTTTACCCCTCCTCAGCACATCCAGCCAGCGGCCTCTGTCTCAAATCAACCAACTTCACCTATGCCAGTAATGGGATCTCAGCCTCCCAAACCAGCATCTACACCTATGCCACCACCTGCTCGCCCCAGGCTTGCACCTATGACGACACAGCCTCTCAAGCCTCCTACGCCGCCGCCTGCTCACACTATTCCCACAAGCGCCAGGCAGCAACCCACAGCGCCCGAGCCGGCCAGGCCTAAACAACCTGACCAATCTCGCCCCGCTTCAGCGTTACAATCCGCGCTCAAGGGTAAAACCGGCCAGCGGGCTATCAAGACCCAGCTTGATTTGTTTGATCTTATTCCACGCCATGCGGAGCAGACTATCAATATTATCAACAATCCACTTGTCGGCAATGCAGTTATCCCCGACAAGCAGGCCAAGCGCCTCTATGATAGTATAGATGGCAAGAGGAGCCTTGAAGAGATCTGTCTCGATGCAGATATGGATGTTAACTTTGAAGTAAAGAGGATTCGTAAGGCTCTACGCTTTTTGCTGATTCAGAAACGTATCCAACTATTTGAACCCAATGGACAGCTTGTGGACAGCACTCCATTTCTCAAGGAGTAAAGATTGTAGCGGGTCCCTTAGTGGGACCCGTTGCACTAGTCGCCTAGCAGCGCTAAACCAACAAAGACAAGCGTTATCCCTGTTGCGTTAAGGCTATACGCGCTCCAAACGTCTGCTGGACGGGAAGCAGAAGCCTATCAGCATTGCCGGGATGGGTTTCCACTGCGATACCTGCCTGGGCCAGGTAGTTACGCGTCTGCAGCAGATCTTTGCTGATCAGGGTTATCTCGAAAGGCCCTTCGCCTATCTCTGTCAGCATGCGCTGTACTGGTCCCTCACCCACCGGTTCTAGCAATTCGATGTGGTAAGGGCCAAGCTGGAAAGTGGCACGGCGAGCAGAGAAATGAAGGGCTTCATCCCTTGAATGCAGTCGCAAGCCAAGGCTGGCCGTATAGAGCTTGATAGTCTGCTCCAGGTCGTGTACTGCCACAGCTATGCCACGCCAACCGGTGACGCCATTGGCGTGTGTCCCCACACCCTCCCAGGCCAGGCGCTTCTCATCCGGCACATCCCACTGAATAAGAAAAGGCCAGGGCCGCCTCCAGGATACATTGCCAGGTACCAGCAAACGCCAGGTCAGCAGATTGCCATCTGGCCGCTTACGCTGCATAGGAAAGGGAACGGTCTCCAAAGGGCCCTCCTGGAACTGGCCGGCTTCCTGTTGAATGTCCGAGGTAGCCAGCGCATAGCCTACCAGGCCTCCCTCACGCTTGCTAAAGAAATCAAGCAGTGTTCTGCCGGCGAATTCGCTCCGATAAGCCAGTTGTACATCAAAGACAGAAAGCAACTCCAGATAATCAAGGCCAAAGCGAATGAGAGCATTGTAGGTGCCTACGTTATGCCGCCCTCCCGGTTTGACCTCAAAGCCCAGGGCTGTATAGAGCTGTATAGCCTCTTCCAGATCACGCACAGCGATAACACTATGGTCAAAACGTGTGATCATCGACAATTATCCTCTTTCTATGTTACGCCGGCCAGAAATTCAACGCCTCCCCATGAATCTCCTTCTCCCCATCCAGAAGCACGAGACTTTCAGTAGTATAGAAAAATAGCCACACCAATTGGCTCTCTTGATGTGGCGTTAAACTGGTTACATATGCATGTCTACTCGGGCCGCTGGCCTAAGACCTTTACATCCTGGGGCAGCATTACCTCATCGGCAAGCCCATACTCAACTGCCTGCTCCGCAGAGAGATAGTAATCGCGGTCTGTATCCCGTGCGATGCGCTCATATGTCTGGCCCGTGTGACGCGCCAGGATCTCATTGAGCAAGCGGCGCAAGCGAATACTCTCACGCGCCTCAATCTCAATTTCTGCGGCCTGACCCTTGACACCACCTAGAGGCTGATGCACCATCACGGTAGAGTGAGGGAGACAATAGCGCTTCCCCTTAGCTCCACCAGCCAGCAGTATGGCCCCAAAGCTCATGGCCCACCCAACACAAATCGTCACGACATCGGCCTTCACAGTTTGCATTGTGTCGTAGATAGACAGTCCAGAATACACCTCGCCTCCAGGCGAGTTAATATACATAAAGATCTCTTTGTTTGGATCTTCACTTTCAAGATAAAGCAACTGCGCTACTATAGTACTGGCCACAGCATCGTTTATCGGAGCGCCAACGAGGATAATTCGGTCTTCCAGCAAGCGTGAGAAGATATCCCACACGCGCTCTCCACGAGGCGTTGACTCAATCACACGGGGAACAAAAATTTGTTCATTTCTGAATGGGCTTCTGATAGGAGATGTTCCGTCCATCATTACTCCTTGTTTAATACTTATCTTAAGTGCCTATACTATTGTATCAAAAGTTATGACAAATTGAACCTGGATTCTTTGCCTTTTGCACATATTAACATGTTCATCTGGAAATATGCTTTCTATTTTTTTACAACAAAGTACTATGAAATGCACTTTTTCGCTCTCAATCAGTCTTTAGTGAAGTTGGGCCAATTATAATGGAGAGCATACCCAATGACAAATCTATAGAAGAGGTAAAGAGCGACCCGTGTTCACTATTCAAGCAAGTGGCGGGAACGCTCCAGGTCTTCAGGATTTCCTGTGTGTTCATAGCGTACCTGATAGGCTTTGCCCAGGCTCTTTATGATCTGGGGGCGCTCCAGGGCCTCTGCCCCAACTTCTTTTAGCGCTTGCTCTAGCAACTGAATGGCTCGATTAATATCGGCCAGCTCCTTCGTCAAAAGGTAGCGCAGCCCTAAGCCGCTGGCCAGATTATTCAGGCTGTGAATGTGAGTAGAGGTACCCGGCTGAGAGAGGATCACCGCTTGCTCCTGCATCTTGATAAGCCTGATCAAATTAGTTTCATCCTCTGTATGAATATAGTGCAATTGTAAGCCATGGGCGAGATAATTTAAACGGACTGGAAAATCAGGAGACTCCGTGGATGACTCCGCAACATGCTGCTCCCAGATCTGCAGGGCTATTTCGAGATCAAGCAGATCTCCTGATAGCACATAGCGCATGATCAAGGCATCCCCTAGCGCGTTCATATATTCGCCCCTCTCCTGACAATCAAGGGGCAAGTGACTGATCAACAACTGCAGATATTTGATGGATTGCTCAAGGTCTTCTTTTTCGCCACTTACGCTATAACGCGCGCGCAGAGCTTTATCTAGCTGCAATAAGGAAGGCAGGTAGAGCGGATCGCGCTCGCTAAGGCGGCCTATGAGCATTTGCAGAATCTCGATCATTCGACTCAAATCGGCATTTCTGCCGGTCAGGTTATAGCGCATAGCCAGGCCGCGCGCAAAATTACTCAGGTAAATTGTCCAGAGAGGCGACCAGAAAGGCGTGCATTCTATCATCTCCTCCCAGGCTCGAACAGCGCGATCCAGATCCGAGATATTGCCTATACTCATGAACCGTTCGATAAGGCCTGAACAGAGGTTGTGCAGATGCTGAGGCAAGCTACTATCATCTGTCGGCGTGTGCTCTACTAATTGCCCATAGAGCAAAATGGCTCTATCCAGATCAGTGCGCTCGTTCGTCTGCCTATAGCGCAGACATAGGGCTCCGCCCAGGTTATTCAAGGTTTGCCGATGCTCAGTTGAACCAACTGATGTCAGCTTTAGAGCCTGTTCTAATAAGTCGATTGCTTGTTGAAGATATGCTACATCCTTAGAGGCTGCAAAATACTGGCTTAATCCGGTACATAAAATGTTCAAGTGTTTGGGAAAATCAGGATCTTGCGCCGGTAGGATCTGTATCACTCGCCACCAGAGCTCCAGGGCTCTATCCAGATCTTTGATCTCCTTTTTATGGCGATAACGATGGAAATAGCTCAAGCCGGCCGCGCTGAGCGCTGATATAAACAAAGGGGAAATATTCTCGGCAAAATTTGCACTTTGCAAATGCGCTTCCCATTTCGCAATGATGTCTTCCCAGACCGCTACATAGCTCGCAGTCGCACCAAAAGGAGTGGCTTCGGATAAGGCTACGATTGTTTCGCGGTAGAGATTGATCTGCTGAGCGGAAAGGTGCTGTTCCTTAGTGGAATCTGGTTGTCGCTGGGGGTCATTCGTGTGCTCTTGTCTCATCAATGCCCTTCTAACTTCCAAATGCCCGGTAATGAAGATTTAAAAAGCCGTTTGTATGACTTTATCTTAAAATAAATCGTTTGTATTATACGTTAAATCATCCCCTTTTTGCAAGATAGCGAAGCATAGTTTAATATTTACTCATTAAACGCTTGCTTACTTTTTGCATCGAGAGTTGTAGCAATCACGCCTGAATTGGTCAGCAGCCGCTTCAATCCCGATTGGCCGCCGGCAAGCGCTTCGCCAGTTGAATAGGAATATAGTGGCGATTAAACAGAAGGAGAGCCAGGCCAATAGTACTGGTCAGCCAGGTAGCCAGGGACCCTGTGACAGGTCCCGGCTGCAGGAATGAATCATGCCTCAATGAGTACAGGCTGGCCAAAGGGCAGAAAACGTAACTGCTTCTCTAAGCCGGCCTCAGTAAATGCACTTTCGATCTCGGCACGCCCCTCGCTTAAATGGGACCATCCCTCATAGTGGATTGGAATGATCGTAGCCGCAGGAAGTTCCTTCGCAAACAGCGCACCTTCACGAGCGGTAAATGTCAGATTGCTATCTGTCCCTAACACGCGGCGATTAGCAGCAGCGCCCAGGTGAAGGAGTGCGGTTCCAATCTTGAAGCGGCGAGGAATCTCTTGCAGCTCCTCAAAGAGCACTGTGTCCCCTGAAATGTAGAGTGCACCGCGCTGCTGCCCTTCCCACTCCAAAACCCATCCCGTAACGTCCCCCATCATCTCAGCCAGTTCCACGGGTCCATGGCGCGTCGGTGTACTTGTCACGCGCACGCGTAACTTGTCAGCGCCCGCTAGCGTGACAGTCTCCCAGGTTGGCACACCTTGAGCATTACCACCCAGGCGCTGAGCGCCGACAGGAGTCGTCAGGACGGTCCCAGCTTGCGGCAAATACGCACGTCCCTCCAGATCAAGGTTATCAATATGCTGATCGTGACTTAACAGGACTGCATGAACTTCTCCAAGCTCGGAAGCCTGCACGCTGGGAGCTGCCTTTTTCTCTAGTGTATATGCGCCGAAAGTTGGGCTAACAATTGATTGCGGGCCGGCCTGCCCAAAGGTCGGGTCGGTGAGAAAGCGCAATGATCCAATCTCGATGAGAGCGGTTGGTCCGCCAATATGGGTAATACGTACAGGATAAGGGGTTGCCTGGCTCATCATTTCTCTCCTCTTGCATCTCTCGAAAAGACAAAATACTCGCCGAATATACGCATCTAATTTATTTTTGCTACGTATATACGAAGCGCACACAGTATAGCACTGGCGAAATATACTTGTCAATATGGATTTAGATACATATAAAAGAAAAGGGATAGAAAGGCCTCAATTCTATCCTTGTGTTGGAGGGTCAAAAATATTGCCAAAGCGGGAAGAAGGTTGGCAACCGGGGCAAAGCAGATCCCGCAGCCAGAGCAGACATGCCGATCCTATGGCTGGCTGCAGGAAGTCAGAGGAGCAGCTTAAGCGCGCTTGGCGATCTGTCTGCTGCTATCGATACACAGGCGCAACAATTGCGCGAGCCCATCAGCAATCGGTGGTACCTGGAGATATTCTTCGAGCGTGTGAGCACGTTCTCCATGTGTAAGCCCCACACAAACAGAAGGAATATTAAGACTAATAGGGATATTGATATCGGTACTGGCCGCACTAAATTGGGGCTTGATGCCCAGTTCCTTGAGCGTCTCAGCAGCTAAGGTTACCAGAGGGTCGGAGAGGCTGCGCGCACCGGCCGGACGTTCTCCCAGCACCTCAATCTCCGCCTGCAGACCCTGACCGGCCCGCTGCTCGATAATAGCACGCGCCTGCTTAGCCAGGCGGTCCAGAGCCGCCACATCAATCGAGCGCAGATCCAGAAGCGCACTTGCAGAAGCTGCAATAGAATTAACGCTCGTGCCGCCCTCGATCATCCCAACATTAAAGGTTGTTTTAGGCTGTTGCGGAACCTCAAGATCGGCAAGAGCCGCAATAATGCGTCCCAGGCCATGAATAGCGCTTGGCGTACCAAACGAGCCAAAGGAATGTCCTCCCGGGCCACGCACGGTGATGCGCCAACGCTTCGAGCCTACTGCGATATGCGTGATATTGCCCAGCCTGCCATCAATCGCAATCACAGCCCCGAGTTGCTTGCGGTAGCGCTCTACAGCCGCCCGTGCACCGCGCAGATTGCCCAGGCCTTCCTCTCCCACATTCGCCACTGCCACAATATCGACAGCTGTCTCGACCTGCAGCGCATCAAGAATATCCAGCAACTTGATCATTGCCGCAACGCTGGCACTATTATCACTAATCCCCGGACCATAGACAATATCTCCCTCGCGCTTCACCACAAGGGCAGTCGAGGCCGGAAAAACCGTATCTGTATGGGCCAGCAACATTAAGACCGGCTTATCAGCTCTGGCGCCGCGTCGGACATAGACATTGTTCACAGCATCTATCTCTGGCGTATAGCCCCGCTCCCGCCAGAGCGAGGCTACAAAGCTGGCGCGCTCCTGTTCGCTACCCGTAGGCGCAGGAACCTTACAAATACGCATAGCCAGCTCAACAACCGCCTCGACTTGCTGACGGGCTGCCACACGCAGTTGATCTGCCACGGTCATGAAATACTCCTCCAAACTATCTTCAAGCTTCAAATGCCTAAAGGGGAGAGAAAATTTATCCTCCGACAATGCTAGCCTTATTATGCCACATAGGAAACCGGCAAGGACTATGCCGATATAGCTCTACATTTCCAGCATGCGGGCTGAACAACAGGTAAAAATGCAGTAAAATATGTCCCCAAAGACCAGCGGCATATGCTATGCTTTAGGCATATCGTCATGACCCAAACACGTCAGGAGCAGCCATACAGCTCGTTGCTCATATGGAAAAGTCGTGCCCTATTCCAAAGGAGGTGGAGCTTTTGCGTACACGCGCAGCCGTGCTCTATGAAATAGAGAAACCCGAGCCATATGCTACTTCGCAGCCCCTTGTCATTGAAGAGGTAGAGCTAGATCCGCCAGGTCCCGGTGAAGTGCTTGTAGAAATAGTGGGGGCTGGTCTTTGCCATTCGGACCTCTCGGCGATCAATGGCTCGATTCCACGCTACCTGCCCATGATTCTAGGCCATGAGGCCAGCGGCATTGTACGTGAGATTGGACCTGGTGTTAAGGATCTACAGCAGGACGACCATGTGGTCTTCTCCTTTGTACCCTCCTGCGGCCACTGTCTTTATTGTGCCATCGGGCGACCGGCGCTCTGCGAAAATGGGTCCAGAACAAATATGGCCGGAACCCTCTTGAGTGGCGACGTCCGCTTCCACAAGCCAGACAGCCAGCGCATATTACACTACCTGGGAGTCTCCGCATTCTCCCAATATACTGTAGTTGCCCAGGAATCCTTGATCAAGATCGAAAAGTCGGTTCCTCTGGACAAGGCAGCCCTCTTTGGCTGTGCCGTACTTACAGGTGTGGGTGCGGTCATCAATACAGCCAGGGTAGCTCCTGGGGAGCCTGTGGCCATCTTTGGCCTGGGTGGCGTTGGACTGAGCGCCTTAATGGGAGCCAGGTTGGCCGGGGCCTCGCCAATCATTGCTGTTGACGTACTGCCTGCCAAGTTTGCGCTGGCCAAACGGCTTGGCGCAGATTTTACCCTCAATGCCAATGAAGTTGATCCTATTGTCGCGATACGCGATATCACGGGCGGCGGCGTTGAATATGCCTTCGAAGCTGTGGGTAACGCCAGGGTCCTGACCCAGGCTTATCGTGCGACGCGCTCGGGCGGCAAGACCATCAGCATTGGTATACCTCATCCAAAGCAGCAACTCGAACTTCAAGCCATCTCGCTGGTTGCTCTGGAGAAAGCCGTGCTAGGCTCTTTCATGGGCTCAGCAGTGCCGCGCCGCGATATTCCCCGCCTGATCAATCTCTATCTCGCCGGGAAATTACCTGTAGATGAGCTCTTGAGCCCAGCTATCATGCTGGAAGAAATCAATACAGGCTTCGATCGCCTGGCCCAGGGTAGCGCTATACGGCAACTGCTGCACTTCTCCTAATCTCCATCTTGCCTGCTTCTGCAAGATGTTACTATGGCTATACGAAGAGCGGCTCGATATTTAAGCGCGTGACCATGGCTTGCATCTCATCATCTGTCGGGCCGCTCGCAAATCTGCTGGCGGCCTCCAGGATGCGCGGGAGCAAGCGCGTATCGCCAGCCGTGAGGAGAAATATTCCCGGACGGCTCAGGACCCAGTGAACCGCGCGGTCAATATCTGCTTGCTCCTCTAAAGGCGAATACCAGGTTGAGTAGGTTTGCTCACGCCCCATCCAATGGCGATAAGCAATCGACTTGATAGTTTGCACAGCTACCTTGCGCTCCTGGCAGGTTGCGAGCAAGGCCTCGAAATTTTCGGCATAGTAAGGATTCTGCATAGTGATGTAGTTATAGGGCAAGAGCACCGAATCAAAATCGAAGCGCTGCAGGCTGCGCCGATGGGTAGCCGCAATCTGCGAGCCATGCCCCGTTATGCCAATTGCGCGTATCAAGCCTTGCTGTTTGGCTTCAATCGCAGCATCCAGCGCGCCTCCCGGGCTGAGCGCCTCGTCCCATTCAATCGGATCAGCGAGGTTATGCAGTTGCCAGAGATCTATATAATCGACGCCAAGGCGTTCCAGGGAACGGTGCAGTTCTTCTTTCGCCGCCTGGGCTGTGCGCGCCCCGGTCTTGGTCGCCAGAAAAAACTTAGCGCGCAGCTTCGCCAGCCAGGGAGCTAGGCGAAGCTCAGCATCACCATAGCTGGCCGCCACATCGATATGATTGATACCATACTTGAGCAACACATCAAGGGTGCGATCAGCTTCGTCCTGCGTGACATCTGATAGCGCTGCAGCACCAAAGATTACTCGTGTGCTCATATGGCCGCTACGGCCAAACTGCTGCGTCGCAATTGCCATGACATCCTCCTGCCTTGCTTGTGAACATACACATCCTTATTTACAGCTTCAAGATAATCATAATACCTACTAATCTTCGCTAATGAGCGCATAGATATACTTTATCTTATGTTTTTTTTCGTCAGAAAGCAAGGGCAATTCTGGTAGGCAGTCTATCCAGTAGTTGACTGTATCTCCAATTTTATATGAAGGGCGAGTTCCCGCCCAGCCGTCCTGGATCTAAGAAGCGACGATTACCGATCTCAGACAGTAGCAAACAAAGAAGTATCAGGCAGGGTCGCAATAAGCTTCTCTATCACCTCATCATTGATAGCAACGTCAGACGCCTGTAAAGCTGCCAGCAGCACACCTATCGCCGGCTCGAAGCGCGAGCGCTCCGGGCGCACATCAGGTGAAGTCGAGCGCACGCGCTCAACAATTGCATCGAGCAAAATAGTAGTGGGATGGCGAAAAACTCCTCCCGCAAACACCAGCGCAAACGCCGTTCCCTCAATCCCCACATGTCTTGCCGCTGCCAGAGCATAATCGCCAAGGGCGTGGCCATGCTCCAACACAATGCGCCTGGCCACCGCATCTCCGGCCTCGGCCTCACTCAGCAAAATGGGCGCCAGCCGATGGATGCTGATTGGAGGCTTGCGATTACGGCCGGTACAGCAATGCAGAACCTCCTCGACTGTCTGCATCTGAAACGCCTCAAGCACGCGAGGGGTCAGCGAGGTTGGCGGCTCGATACCTAGCGCCGCACGATAGATAGCATCAAGGGTTTTCTGGCCAAGCTGGCCACCGCCCTGGATCTGGTCCTGCCAGTTACACGAGCACCAGCTACGCCCATCGGGGTTACGCGCCCCCGTCGCCGCACCCGTCCCACAAATGAGCGAGACCGCAGGCTCATGCAAAAAGCCTGCCTGCACCACACTGAGCGCGTCATTTTGCACAAGGATCTTGCGTCCAAAGCCGCGCTGCTGCATGGCCTCGCGTAGCACTTCAGCATCTTCGGGCCAATCCACGCCGGCCATACTAAACATAGCTGACGCAAGCTCCGTCCTCTCGATCCGCGCGGCCCGCAAAGCACGCGTTACCGCATATTCGATATTGGCAAGTGCGGCAGAGATTGTATCGGAATGCTCAGCGCTGAGCGGAGCCCGATAGATATCGCCGCACCCTCCACGGCCCGCACCCAGAATAGTGCCGTCGAGAGCTGCCACGAGCGCGATAGTCTTCGTATTCCCGCCATCGACGCCCAGTACATAGTGCATCTATCTTCCCTCTCTAGAGTGTTTTTCTGCCTTCCAAAGCGTGGCCAAATATATGTTTACCACTATTATATTTCTTTTCCTCACGTTGCACCACTAAAGAGCTATACTGCCGTCTGGAGATGAAAGTGCCGGCAAGCATAGCCTATGGGCTTGATTTCCCGAGAGCAGACGCAAAAGTAGCTAATAATTCCCAGGTGTTTAAACAGCGGGCGCATCGGAAGATAAGGACAGCTTATTCTTATAAGCAGCACCACACGTTTCGCGCACAACCAGGCGCGTATGAAGCAGCATGCGCGCAGGGCTGATTGGCTCGCTTTCTCCAGCTCCTTTCCCTTCAATCACCGAGAGCAATAAGCGCATGCCCTGCTGCCCCAGCTCAAAGTAGGGTTGGGCCACAGTGGTAAGCGCGGGGCGCATATGGATAGAGGGTGGATCGTCATCAAAACCCACCACAGCAATATCCTGTGGTACGCGCAGTCCTTGCGCCTCGGCCGCGCTGAGCACGCCATAGGCCATTTGATCGCTGGAAGCAAAGATTGCCGTGGGCCGCTTCTCTGCCGGCAACTCCAGCAGCGTGTGAGCACAAGTTTTACCGCCTTGTGGGCTAAAATCTCCATCCAGCACAAGCGACAAATCGGGAGCAATGCCAGCCTCTAGCAAGGCCTGGCAATAGCCTAGATAGCGCTCACGAGAGACGAGATAGGCAGAGGGCCCCTTAATATGCGCAATACGTCGATGACCAAGCTGGATCAAATGGCGCACGGCCATATAGGCTCCCGCCGTATTATCAGCCCCCACCCAGAGCGTAGCCTGTTCGTTCTGATCATCGATAATCACCACAGGAAACCCATCATTGTGCAGATGCGTCAGGTGGTGCGAGGCCTGACCGGGAAAGGCAGCCAGCAGCCCTACCGTAAGCTGCGTTGTCAATAGATTGTCGATTACTTCGCGGCGTCCACTCTCAAGCTCGCCCCAATCAAGGCTGTAGAGCACCAGGTCATAATTTGTTTGTGCCAGGCACTCGACGGCGCCCCGCGTCAGATCAGGAGTAACCGACCACAGCCATGAAGGGATCAACATACCAATCATTTTGCGCTCGGCGACGCTTGCCGATGAGGTGAAAGCTGGTGGCTCGCGCGGAATAAGTCCTTGCTCTCTGAGGATGCGCATAATTATTTCTCTGACTTCTGGCTCAATCTCCAGCTTCTGCTCTATCCCATGGCTAACAGTTGGTGATAGAGTGGCTGTTTGTTCTCGATACTGAACTGGCTCTTCAGCGACGCGCCGGGCTCGTTCTTCAGTGGCATCATCTGGCACAACTTCGCAGAAATCGCTAAGCGAACAATGCAGCGCATTGCACAGGGCCTGAATAGTCTGTAGGCGAATAGCGCTTGGCGTGCTATTGAGCAAAGAAGAAATAGCCTGTAGAGAAAGCTGTACCCCGGCTTTCTGCGCAAGCACTACCTGCAATTGAGAGGGACGATAGATATTATGCTCTACAGCCAGCCATTTTTTCAGAGTCCACTTCACAGGCATTCGTGTGTTGCTCCCTCGCTATGATAATATGTGGAAAACTTCCTCAAGTTAAACTTGTTTTATTCAAGCGCATCTTAACTTAGATAAGTAGCCCTTGTCAATATACATTTCAAGCTTTTCCGCGCTTCACGTAAAAGTGCCCCCCGATCAAGCTATCTTCTCTTCTACTTTTCGTATTGAGGTCAGAGACAATGAAGTATTTAGTAGAATTTTTGCCGCGAATAAGGTGCTTTGTGCTCATACATGTCCTCGTGTACCTTTGACAATTACATAAGACTTATGCTACCTTTAGCAGAGAGTTCCTGCTTTATTGCTTAGATATATGCAGATCTATAGCAAATCATACAGCAGTTTTAGCGAACTCTTAACCGAAGCGAAGTATCTCGTAGTTTTCTAACTGCACCTTGAGCAAGATAGACGCGTCCGAAAAGAGAAGCAAGCAAAGGGGTATATATATGTGGCCATTTGATCAGAATAATCAGCAGATGTATCAACAATATGCACAGGCTTATGATAGCGGTAACTACTACGGCTTGGACCACAATCAGGCCTGGGGATACATGCAACAATTCATGCAGAGCGCACCCGAAGATATGCAGCAGCAGATCTATCAGCAACACTTTGCGCAGATGCCCTACGAGCAACGCACATTCCTTGCCCAGCAAGTTCCGCCTCAATACTACATGGACCCGAATAATCCTTGGTCAATGGCTCAGGGCTTTTTACGTATGGGTCGAGAGCAGCCCAGCTTATTGCAGCGTATCTTAAGCCATCCATTCTTAATGGGAGGCATTTTAGGGTTGGCTGGCCTGGTTGCCAAGCACATGCTCACCCATCATCAAAATACTATGTATGGCGGTCAGCCACAATATGGCTATGATCAAAACTATCCCAACCAGGGCTATCCCAATCAGGGCTACCCCAATCAAGGTTATCCCAACCAGGGTTATCAGGACCAAAATCTGCAGCAGGAACTCAACCAGGTGCGCCGGGAGGAACAGGAGCTACGTCGCGAGCTTAACGAAGAGGAGCGCCGAGAAGAGCATCACCATCACCACAGACAAGACTATTATTAAACTGAGCGCTGCCAGAGCTCGCGCGTGCTACTACTACTCAGGATAGCGCCGGCGGCCAGCATTTTTTCCACATCGGTAGAGGTACGGATAAACCCGCCTGCGATGAAGGGGCCCGGCAACAATTTGAAGAGCATGGGAGCCACTTCAGGAAAAATGATACCGGGAAGCACCTCTACCAGATCGGGCCCGGCATGCGCAATTGTACGGGCCCCCTTCTCCAGGGCCGAATCCTCTAATAAGAGGAGACGCTGAATAGTGATCAAGCCTTCAGCGCGCCCCGCCGCGATCAATTGAGATTTACTGGTAATAATCGCATCAACCCCCATCTGATGGAGATGCTGAATTCCCACGCGGTCTTTGCCAATCCCTCCCACAAGATCCACATGAGCCACCACACCTTTACCACTCTGATGGGCACGGGCCACGATAGGGGCAAACTGGAAAGCGTTGCCCTTGAGCAAAAAGAGCAGCCTTACATCCGAATCGAGGGCTATCTGCATATCCTCGTTAGACTTAATAGCAGCCGCAACCGGATAGAGGCGAACTAAGCGCAAAAATTCTTGTTTTGTCATAGAGCTTTCCTACCATGGGTCCCCATCTTCATCGGCCTGCCCACTCCTCCAATACCTGGATATCACTTCACAATGGACAAGGTTACCACAAGCGACCATTATAATTTTCAGGGCTTGTTCGCTGGCCAGGGTACAACCTCAAGCATTCTATCTCATCTTGAGAATCTTAAGTATCTATCTCCACTGTAACTACAAATATCGTATAGAGTACACCATATATTCATTTTACGAATATCATCAACGCTTGACAAACAGGAAGGTATAGAGTATATTATAACGTACCGATGTGGTATTGTACAATTAGATTTACAATACAATACCAGTTCGCGTGTATGTCTTTAGAGATGACAGACATATAAGGGCGTTACATTTGTTAGTTGCATGAGATGTTCAAGCAACCGCATTGTGCGCAGGACAGTGAGATGAAAAGTCCTGAGCCAACACACCTGGTAGGCTTAGTGTTTGTTTTTTACTGTCCGGCGAGAGGTGCGGCATGCGTACTCAAACCAGCAAAGCAAAGCTTAATTCCTCATTACAATACAAAATCATACCAATCGTAGAAAATCGCTTGCACTTTGCGCGTGTTTTCGAAACTCCACACATCAGGACGCTGCTATTACGCCACTGCAATCTGTTTGAGCTCACTACCTTTTTGCAGCGCGCTCAGCAGCGAGAGATTACCACCTATGTCAATGTTGACCAGATAGATGGTATCCATCCTGACGAAGCGGGTCTTACCTACCTCGCCGATCACTTTCACATTCACGGGATAGTCTCTAACCATGCCCGCGTGCTGGCGCTGGGCAAGCAATGCGGATTAAAGACTATCCAGCGTATTTTCGCCGTTGACTCAACGGGACTAGAAATGTCTCTGGAGTCGGTCAATACGTGTGATGTCGATCTCCTTGATATCTCTCCTGCCTTAGTGCTCCCTCATCTGGTAATGCGCTCCCCGCTGCCCTTTATTGCATCGGGATTGCTCTATACAGCCCAACAGATTGAGGCAACACTACTAGCTGGAGCCGAAGGAGTTGCTGTGAGTTCTCCCGATTTATGGTCTTAATAAATGCTTCAATAGCAAGCAAGCTCGATATTTCCAGAAATAATTTAGCACTCGTACGAGCAGAGATCATCGCTGTTGAGGTTACTCTGTAAGCATAGCTGCTTGCATTGATGATATACACAGTTGTTTTGTCACTCTAAGCAAAGGAAGAGAGTATCACCTATGGCAAGGTACGTCTTAGCCCTGGACCAGGGCACCACAAGCTCGCGCGCCATCCTCTTTGACCATGCAGGCACTATCGTGAGCATCGCGCAGCAGGAATTTCCCCAGATCTATCCTGCTCCGGGCCTGGTCGAGCATGATCCGGAGGCGATCTGGTCAAGCCAGCTCAGCGTTGCCCAACAAGCCCTAAAAAAAGCTGCGGCTACAGCCGCTGACATTGCGGCCCTGGGCATCACCAATCAGCGCGAGACAGCTATTGTCTGGGAGAAGGCTACCGGCAAACCGGTCTTTAACGCTATCGTCTGGCAAAGCCGACTCACAGCGCCTATCTGCGACGAATTGAAGGCGAAAGGCTTTGACAAGGAAATTCGTGAACGCACAGGACTGGTTACAGACGCTTATTTTTCTGGTACAAAAGTTAAATGGATTCTCGATAACGTTCCGGGAGTTCGCGAGAAAGCCGAACGCGGCGAGGTGCTCTTCGGCAATGTAGACACCTTCCTGATCTGGCGCCTGACCAAAGGTCGCGTACACGTTACCGATTATTCCAATGCCTCTCGCACGCTCCTCTACAACATCTATGAGCACACCTGGGACGACGTTATCCTGCAAGAGCTGGGCATTCCACGCGCCATGCTCCCCAAAGTTATGCCATCCAGCGCAATCTACGGCGAGGCCGACGCGGAATTCTTCGGCGGCCCGATCAAAATCGCTGGTATTGCCGGCGATCAGCAGGCGGCAACCTTCGGCCAGGCTTGCTTTGAAGTAGGTATGGCCAAGAATACGTATGGCACAGGCAGCTTCATGCTGATGAACACCGGCGACAAAGGCGTACCTTCGCAAAATGGTCTGCTCACAACGCTGGCCTGGGGTCTTGGCGACAAGATCACCTATGCCCTGGAAGGCAGTATCTTTGTGACCGGCGCGGCTGTACAGTGGCTCCGCGATGGGCTCAAGGCAATCCATAGCAGTGCCGAGGTAGAAGCTCTGGCCCGTACAGTAGATGATAACGGCGGCGTCTACCTGGTCCCTGCCTTCGTGGGCCTTGGCGCACCCTACTGGGACCCCTATGCTCGCGGCACAATTATCGGCCTTACGCGCGGCACCAGCATCGCTCACGTAGCCCGCGCCACCCTGGAATCCATGTGCTATCAAACGCGCGATGTCCTCGAAGCCATGACTGCCGATAGCAACGTCCATCTCAAAGCTTTGCGCGTTGACGGTGGTGCCGTTGTCAATAATCTACTGATGCAATTCCAGGCCGATATTCTTGGCGTACCTGTACAGCGTCCCCAGGTCGCAGAAACCACAGCTCTTGGCGCGGCTTACCTGGCCGGCCTGGCCACAGGTTTCTGGAGCAGCCCGCAGGAAGTCTCAGACCACTGGGCAGTCGACCACACCTTCGAGCCAAGGATGAGCGCGGATCAACGCGAGGCCCTATATTCCGGCTGGAAACGCGCTGTCCAACGCTCGCTAAACTGGGAGCAAGCATAGTCTCTTCGCACCCTTTCCACCTGGAGGTGATCCTTTCCTCACCTCCTTCTGGCCAAAAAGGATGCGGTTTTTAGGGTAGATTGTGACAGAGAGGTAGCAACGGCTTTTGCTATCTCACCCCATCATTGTAGAATGGAGTCCTTATCTTATGGCAAGTCAATCAATTAGCAAGCCTTCTGCCCTATCTGGTACCTGGGGCGAATCGCTAGCCGAGTTCTTCGGCACGTTGGTGCTCATCCTCTTTGGCGACGGTTGTGTAGCAAGTTTTGCCCTCTTCAACAAATTTGGCACCTTTGCCAACAACTGGGTGGTTATTATCTTTGGTTGGGGCTTTGCGGTCATGCTGGGTATTTATGTGGCTGGAGCGATCAGCGGGGCCCACCTTAACCCGGCGGTAACCTTTGCCATGGCGGTGACTAAACGCATGCCGTGGAGCAAGGTTGCTCCCTATATCATCGCTCAGGTGCTGGGGGCTCTGGTGGCTGCAGCCGTTCTGTACTTTGTGTACAAGGGGGCTATCGATAACGCGCTTGGGGGAGCTGCCCTTTCGGCCGAGAACGTGAGTAAGGTTGGGGGAGTGTTCTATACAAGCAGGAAGGATTTCGTCGGTGTATTTGGCGCCTTCGGAGATGAGTTCATTGGCACAGCGCTGCTTGTCGGACTGATCCTGGCTATTACCGATGGACGCAACCAGCCAGTACAGGCCAACCTGAATCCAATGATTATCGGCTTCTTGATCGTGGCCATTGGGGCCTCTTTCGGCCTGAATAGCGGATATGCTATCAACCCGGCGCGTGACTTTGGGCCACGCCTGTGGATGACAATCGCTGGTGGCGGCCTGGGCGCCCTAAACGAATACACCTGGATTCCTATCGTTGCGCCACTGGCCGGCGGAGCAGTAGGTGCCTTTATCTACGATTTCACGATTAGCAAGGTTCTCGCAGCGAAAGGGCTGGGACAATCTGGCAATACAGAGACACAGGGCGAAGCGGTTCGCGAGCGTGAGGAGGTTGTTGAAAGCTAATCAGCGGGGCGCCCACAATAGGCGGGATGGCAGAGCATCTTCTGGCATCTCGCCTCTTTTATTGTGCACAAGAGGGGAGCAGAGAAGCCTTCTCTGCTCCCAAGGCCACGCTAATTGAGTATAGAAGGCTCCGTGACATCTTTTGCAGGTGCAGGCTCGGCTTGCACACAGTTCAGTTCGACGCGAAAAGCCTGACTCCTGGCCACTGTACGCTGATAGAGCTCTCGCTGTTCGGCGCGCATCTCCTCCGACCAGTTCAAGATCTTGCCCATCTCGTCAATTACGGCCTCCAATGCTGCGGCTCCCTGGTCCTTTGTAAAGCCAAGCACGGTGCGGCGGAAGTTAAAATCAGCGGCGGTGAGACAATATTCCTGCTCGATGGCATAATGGATCTGGGCCAGAATATCGGGATAGTCGAGATGAATAGGGGTAGCCAACGCGGGCTGCTTACGCACCAGCGCAAGTAGTTTGAGGGTCATTACACCATACAGTTCGAGCAAGTGATCGAGCTGTTCGGCTGAGAGACCGAGGCCTGTATTCTCCTGCATCAATTGCTTACGAAAATACAGCAGATCAAGGCGCGGCTTTTTCCCGCTCCTGGGCAGTCGTCCGCCCGGTAAGGGCTCATGCGCAGTACGCGATTTCTCGCTGCGGCCAAGCTTTTTACAGGCCATATCTACTACTTCCTGAGCAATGCCACGATAGGCCGTAAGTTTGCCACCGACGACGGCAATGATACCTTCGCGCCCCTCTACGCGAGCATAGTCTACCAGGGCATGCTTGCGCGAGACCGCCGACTCGCTCACGCCCTCTTTACGCACCAGGGCGCGCAGCCCGGCAGTTGTGTAGTAGATGGTGTTCCAATCGGCCTCGGGTAAGAAGCCCTCGACGGATTCGCGCAAGTAGCGTACATCAGCCCCATCAGCCCTTACCAGTTCCGGCAAATCTTTATAATCAGTATCGGTTGTGCCCACCCAGGCATACCCTTGCCAAGGGATTACGAAGAACAGTCTGTTATCTTGATTAGAAAACAGGACAAGAGCATTGTTAGAGGCAGGAGGCGAGGTAAAATGAATTCCTTTTGTCATCCGCACACGCCGACTCGGTTCATGCAGCAACCTTGTGGTCAGGCTATCCAGCCAGGGCCCGGCTGCATTAATGACCAGGCGGGCGTGAACATCAGCTGTCTCGCCGCTGGGCTCGTGCCTTACCTTCAGGCCATTGACAAGCTGGCCCTCTTCTAGCAGACTCAGCACAGCCGTATGATTCCAGATCTCCGCCCCATGCTCGCGGGCGTCTATGATGTTCTCCAGCACCAGCCGCTCGGTTGAGGGCACCTGGGCATCGTAATAACACATCGCCCCTTGCAGGCCTTCGGGGTTGAGCATTGGCTCTTGCCTCAGCGTTTCCTCGCGGCTCCAAAAGCGATGGTTGGGCAAGCTTTTATCATAAGAGAGCACATCATAGAGGACCATGCCGATCTTCAGCTTCAGTCTATAAAACAGGCTGCGCGACCACAGCGGCACAACAAACGGTAGAGGTTTGACCAGATGAGGTGCAATGCGCAACAGGATCTCGCGCTCGCCGAGATCCTGGCGTACCAGGCCAAAATCAAAGAGCTCTAGATAGCGCAAACCGCCATGGGCCAGGCGCGTCGAAGCAGATGAAGTGCCCGAGGCAAAATCATCTTTCTCAAAGAGGGCTACCTTTAAGCCCCGTAGGGCTGCATCACGGGCAATGCCCGCCCCGATAATGCCACCACCGATAATTGCCACATCAAAGCGTTGTTCACCGAGATGAGCAAAGGCGGATTCGGTCATTCTCTCTCTCCTATCTTCATCGATATCAGCGACATACAAACATCGGGCAGCGCCTTCAGGATCAACTCAACTGGAGCCAGCTCGCCAGGACCAATAAAAAAATCCTAAGCCTCGCCAGGAGACTTAGGACTTCTCAATTCACTGTCCTAGTATATCTTCAGTTTTTTAGTCAAGATCCTGTTGGCCTGTCAATTCTCAGTGACAGGAATGCAAGGTACTGCATTGCTATGTTTCATTATTATTAATTATACCTGCAATCAGCTGGCTTTTCAAGGCTCATGCGCTGCCCTGCTCTTCCAGCTCTGCACTGGGCTGGGAAAGGGCAGGACCTCAATCCTGGATCTCTAGCGCATCGCGGGCCAGAAGCGAGAGGGTTGTATCATCCATGGGTGGGTGATGGAGGCCGGCACGCACATCACGATAGTAGCGCTGTAAGGGCAGATCCAGGGAGAGGCTGGCCCCGCCTACCAGGCGCATGGCAAGATCGACGATCTCGACGGCATGGTTAGTGACAAGATATTTAGAGGCAGCAAACTGGCTGGGGCGCGTGCTCGCAGGATCGTTATCAAATTGTTCGGCAAGCCCAAAGAAGACAGCTTTGCTCTGCAGCAAGGCCAGATCCATCTTCGCTACCTTTTCCTGAATGTGGGGCACGCTAGCAATCGACTGATTGAGCGAATTGGGGCGCCTCTTTTGCGCAAAGCTTACAGCTGCGTCACGAGCCGCCTGCGCAATCCCCAGGTAGACAGCAACGGTAGGATACGTCCAGGCCTGCATACGTTCCTGGGCCAATGGGCTGGCCGGGATCTGCTCATCTACATAGGAAAGCGCGTCGATATGCACATCTTCTAGATGGATGGTATTGCTCCCACTGCCGCGCATTCCCAACGAGCGCCAGGTATCCTCTATGCGCACACCCTGGGCAGAGGCCGGGACCAGAAAGGTTCCTCTCTCGGCCCGCAAAGGCTTAAGCCCGGCGTCGCCTGCTTCATCCTCTATACTGCAGGCAACAAGATAATAGCCCAGGGCATAGCTGCCCGTAGTATAGGTTTTCATGCCGCTAATACGCCACGAGCCATCGGGCTGACGGCGTGCTGTCGTTGCGGGGCGTCCACCACGGCTCGGGCTTCCGGTCGCTGGCTCACTGGCGATGGTATTAAACATCGCGCCATCCTGCACCACGGCATGACAAATGCGCGTAAAGAGCTCATTTGGCCCATTTACGCTCTGCACCAGGCGTGCAATCGCGACAAGGTGCATGCTCACGGCCAGGGCCGTCGAAGCGCAGCCCTGCGCCAGACGCTGCTGGGTAAGCGCGACATCGAGCAACGAGGCTCCCCAGCCGCCAAATTCTTTCGGCACTGTCAGCTTAAGATAACCGGCCTGGCGGAGATCTTCGTAATTTTCGAGCGGGAAACGACCTTCCCAGTCATTCTTCGCCGCTCTCCCGGCAAAAATATCGGCCAGTTCCCCAGCCATGGCGAGAAGTTTCTTCTGGGTCTCAGTTACAGGGTATGCGAGAAAGCTCACTGATTGCTCCTTGTCTGACCTTCGCTCGTATCCAGAGGAGAGATTTCCTATCTTTACGCCAGGGAGGCCAGCCAGAGCGACTGATCTCCAAGAGAGGCAGGACGCGGCCTCCGATACGAAGCTTAAGCTCTTACATTTGTCTTGCGTACTCCACGTCGACAAAGCCTTAAGCTTCAACTGACGGGATTTGTCAAATCAATCTTATATAGCAGTGCTCCGGACAGGTGCCGGAGCACTCATGCAAGCGAGTATTTATGTATTATGCACGCCTGGCGTCCGGGCTAAGAGCTGCGGGCACTCTCCAGGCAGGCAAGCACTACTCCTCTATTAGTATGCTTCATAGCTTATCTATTTGTCCAGTAACGTCAGTTACATTCTTCAGCTTGGGCCGCTGTGCAGACTCGGCTCAGGATGGCAGGCAAACTTTGCTCTGGCGCATAGCTCAAACATGGCGAGCAAATCGGCCCGGCCCTTACTCGGCTTTGCGGGATGGCGAGGTTATGCCGTCGCCCCTGGCCGTATCTTCCTCCACCGGCTCTAACGTTCCCTGCTGTCCATAAATGTAGCGCTGGCCGCGTAAGAGCGAAGCGATGGCCGCAACTACGCACATAGCCATTGCCAGATAGAATACCACATGCAGGCCAACCATGAACGGTCCCGAGATGAGGTTAGGGAAGAAGCTCTTCCCCAGCAAGCTAGCCTGATGAGCCGGCGGGAGAGCATGCAAAACGCGTAACGTCACGTTAGGGCGGGCGCTAGCCTTTAAAGGCGCGTAGCGTTCCTTAAAAGATTTGTTAGTATCGAAGCTAGTTTTTAGTGTTAACTCTATGGTAAAATAGGTATTTATTAGAGCATGTTTTCTAGTGATTTAGAAAGAGAGGTTTGTAATGAATGAACAACATAATCAGACTAGTTGGCGTATATTAGCAGATAGGTTTATCTGGTCTGATGAAAATGCACTGCCGTTAATACCAGAGGAGATATCAGATGAAGAGTTACAGAAGTATCTTTATACATATCATAAAGATAAAATTTCTATTGAAGAAATTAAAACATTGAGAGCAAAGGATGTAAAAGATCAATGAATTATTCTACAACAGTCTTGCTGTTTGTTTCATAGTACATGCTTCTAAAATTTTTGACTGCTGGCAAATTTGCATAGCCTAACGCGTCTAGTTGATCTAGATGCCTCATTACCTTATTATGTATTCTCAACGATTCATAGTCTTTTAATGATATCAAACCATTTACCTTTTCCTCTAGTAAAGCGCTATATGCATAAAAAACATAATCTTTAGTTACTACTGGTACGCCTTGCATATTGTCTGCTAACGCGATGGCTGTATTAATTGCCTGAATGAACCTCTTTTCATCTCCAAATGTTGCATAATCTCTTGCCAGAAATGAATAGCAATAAGCTGCTACTTCTTTGGAAGATGTACTAAATGATAAATCCCTTACTTTTGTGTTTTTTAGAAAAAGGGCAGGAAAACAGATTTCATGCCTTTTACCATTTGCTTGCTATTAATACTCTACAGGACCACTTAGGGCTTCTCTCAGCCTTGAATTCGCCTGGTCCATTGTTCTTGTTAAACTTTCTATTGTGCTTTGTATTGCATAGATGCGTTCTAACAAGCGATAATTTCCGGTAGAGAGACAAAGATGTGTCGCTTCTATAGCAACATCCACGCCTGCAGTGATATCCCCTGCCTGTACTAGGGTAGCTGCTCTGGCTGTAGCAAGCAACGTTTGCCAATGGATCGTTATTGGGCGGAGTGCCTTTTCCGCCTTCTCAAGGTATTCTAACGCTTTTTGTGTCTCTCCCAAGATGGTGTAAGATCTATTATAATCTTCGTACACGGTTCCGAGATTATACAGGCCATGTACTATACTAGCGGTTTCTTCTGCACTGATCTGGTAAGTAAGATCTTCTGCCTCTGCCATAGCTCGTTCAAATCCACTTTTATTCCCAGCCTGTACATATGCACGTCCAAGTAACTGTATTGCGTTCCCACGCGCGGCGTTGTTTGCATGCGGGGTTGTATCGCATGCAGCTTGGAGATACTTAATTGCGTTAGATAAGTCTCCTTTACGACGGTACATGTCACCCTCGTAAGTCAAGGCAAGATTAAGCAGGGTATCATCTTGAATAGTGCGGGCAACTTGTTCCATCTCATAATAATGTCGAAGGGCAATATCTGTTTCACTTGTCCGACACAGAATAGAGGTAACATGGCCAGCGATGTGGTAGCCGCGAGCAAGGCGATTGAGCATAGCATGATCGTCGGTTTTTATTTGAGGTATGAGACCCTGTAAAAATCTCTCAACCAAAGGGCTAGCTTCAAAGTAACGCGACTGCCTTGCAAGATTCCATATATGGTCTATTGTCTCGTCCACCTGCTCATAGGTAAGTGGTACGTAGATCGAGGATACAACCCCTAACTGTTCCGGCTCGATACCGAGCATGCTGGCAAGCCGGCTTAGTTCACGTACGTCACTTAACGTGGTCTCCTCCCTTTCCCAGCGTCCTATAGTTTTTACGTCAACGTTTAAGTCACTCGCCAACTGCGTTTGTGTTACCTTAAATCTTTCTCTATACTCTCTCAGAGCTCTCGCTAATGGTGATGTCGGTTGACGAGGTTCCTGTACCATTATATGTCCCTTTCAGTTATTTTTCTTCTGTTACTCAAGAGCCTATAGTATGTCCTTTACACAAATGCGCTTTATACCTCACAATATTTGTAGATGTCTCGTGCATATTATAGTTTGTCAAACAAAGATTAGCAACCAACTACTCTATGCTCTTTCAATGTGGGAGAGGAAAAATGAACGAAAATATCAGCGAAGTGGCACAGCTTTTAGAGCGCATAGATCAGGAATATCAGGCGACTCAGAGGGCATTGACGGGACTGGCGTATGGAGTCGCGCGACATGAATTTATTAATCAGCGGCTAGAGAACCTGCAAGCATTACATGAGCAGATCATAGAGCAGGTTGGCCCTGATGCCGCAGTGCAACTCATCGTGCGCGCATACTCTTCTCAAGATCTCCCTCCTTGAATGGGCTGTGATGCTTCTGTGCAGGAGGGAAATGAGGTGAGAAGGGAGGAACAGAAGTGTGTCAACATGATGATGTGCCTATGCTTGCATGATTAGGGAGGGATAGGGATGATGAAGATTGATATCAGCCAACAAGAGACGCTCCCGCTGCCGTTATACGATACCTTTCGCGCCTATATGGAGCGACATCGCCTGACCTGGGTTGCTGTGGCGCGGCTCTCAGGTGTGAGAGTCATCATCGTGTGGCGAATGTGGTCTGACTTGCCGGTTACTGCGGCTAATGCCAGGCAAGTATGCATCGCTGTCGAGTTCCTCACGGGATATGCATATCTCGGCACGCTTCCGACCTATGAGCTTCTACGAGAGAGGATAAGGGGAAAACATGAGCGGCACATTTAAACATAGAAAAAAGATAGTCGGGTCCTCCCAGCACCAACAGACGGAAACCATTTCCCTTGTGGTAGATCGACAGGCGATTCATCAGCATGTGCTTGCGCTCATCGAAGACCCAGAGCAAGCATGGATCATGTATGAAACGTGGGGTGGGACCCATTGGCGTGTCCACATTCAGGGTTCCGGGCGCATTGTCCCTCAAGATGAGGTGCCCCACCTTCTCTCAAAAATGCAGGATGCACATGCAGTATTGCTTCTGAAATCGTGTATTATGCCTCAAGTGCTATTTCTGCAAGGCCCTACTGATCGCTTGCTCTATGGGGAAGATTTGCTGTGGCGACAACGCTCATTTTTAACGATGGCTCCAGAGCAGGGGTAAGAGGTGCTTCTTTTCTGTTAGGAAGTGGCTTCATAACACTTGCACCTCATCAATGTTTGACGGATAACGACTGAACAAAAGGCCCAGAATAAAAAGCTTTCTGAGCCTGCGAACCGATCATTTTTTAGGCATTGCTAGCCTGAGCTTGCGGGAAAGATATATATGCTGCCTATCATGAAGAAAGGGCTACGAGGTCCGAGGGCACAATCTGCTCGCTAAGAAAACGCCTGAAAACCTTTAGCTTATCAGGGCCTTCTAGCCAGGGCCTCATCAATTTTTTGCCATAGAAGTAAGTAAAGACATAGGCGTCAAGAAAAGGAACTTTTAAAAACTGTAGTGCTTTATCTGCCCTATCTTCAGATACAAGCATATATTTCTGGATATACTGCCTCACCTCTGCCTCAGAACGGCCCTCGCGAAGAAGAAATGCTGCGTTTCCCCTCACACCTTCCAATATATCGCTGGCCTGAGCAAATTTCTCAGCATCTATCGGCTCAATAGTGAGGCCGACTTGAGGATAGATATGTTGAGCTAGCCATTTCTCGGCCTCCTCTGCTGAGAAGATAACTTCTTTAGCCAGGGTAGCAATTCCTTCAGCGATAAGGCAAAGCGGGCTAATGAGTGGAAGCACTGATTGATCAAGATAGCCTTGTTTTCTGTAGAGGTGAAGTTCTTTGAGCGTAGCTTCGGTATGATGGCCTGGATAGCCTTCATGGCAGATCAGATCGAGCAACGTGTTCAAAGCAATAGGCAGATCTGCATTTATCTCGATCAGGGATTGATAATTGCCTAGATACCAGCAAGCTCCTCCCGTAGGCTTGCCTCTCACGACGCGAACCTCTATCTTCTCCTCTGGCGGAAGATCTACAAAGGCCGAGGTACGTGCACGAGCCTCGGCAATCATTAGCTCTACAAGCTGAGGGAGGAGATAATATTTTTCTTGTGGCAACTCGTAGCGTTTGCGCCAGGCCAGGGCACGCGTAGAGATATCGCCAGCGCCAGGAAGGATCTCATCAAGCCAGCTATGTGCCTGTTCAAATTCTGCTTCAGGTATCCAACGAGGAGAAATATCAAAGCAATTTTGTACCTCCTCCTGTAAGGTGAAATCTTCGCCATTTAGCTTGCGGGCCACTGTTTCTAAAGCCCGAAGCTGCTTTTCCAGGTGCCTTTGATGAGCGGCTGTATATTGCTGAGACGAGAGAGAAGTTCTTAAATCTGCAGCGAGTTTGATGATATTATCAAGAGGGACCTCTCGCTCGCTCTCCACTTGCGTTTTCCATGCAGAGGGACCATAGTAAGCATCTACAAAAGGTTGCGCGCTTTGACTCCTGAGAATCTTATCAAGGCGCAAGGCTAGCAGAACATAGTTCTGATACCACTGTTCATCCATGTCTTTCTCCAGTCTTTTTGCATTCTTGCCGGTAAAATATTTCAAGGTCAGCCTAGCCAACTTTCTCCAGAACGAGGGCCGACTTTTCTGCGGCTGCGATATTATCTCTGGTTATTACCAGGAAGAAGGGAATAAAGAGCAAGATATTTGCCAGGGCAGCGAGCCAGAAGACCGCGCGAATACCCATGAATTGAGCAATTATCCCGGCCAGGGCCGCGCCCAAAGAAAGTGAACCATATCCCAGCACGCGGATGGCCCCATTGGTACGACCCATAAACGCGTCAGGGACGATGCGTTGCATGAGGGATCTGACGGTCACGCTCCACATAGTCGCGCCTGCGCCCCCGATCACGGCAGCGATACCAACCAGCCAGGCATTCGTCGTCAAGGCGGGCACACCTACCATCACAAAGGTACCCAGGATATCGGCCCCAATCGTCAAGTGCTGCCCCAACCAGCGCTGGATAGGCCCCGCTACTACGGTTCCCATAACGCCTCCAATTCCAATCCCTGTGAGCAGTAAGCCATATTCAAATTTTGTTAGCCCCAACGGTCCCGGAGCAATTGCATAGAGCACAAGTACAGCTTGCCAGGCACTCCAACCCAGATTCATCACGGTAACGATACCCGTCAATGTGCGCAACAATTTGTTCTGCCATAGAAAGCTGAGACCCTCTATAATATCGGTTCCAAGCTTTGTCTGCGCCTGGCGTTCGGCCCGAAAAGAGCCCTTCAGCCAGAACATAGCAAGCAGGGCCAGCAGATAGAGCCCGCTACTACTCCCCAGAGCCAGCGCCAGCCCTAGCGAGGCCAGGGCGCCGCCAAGGGTGGGTCCAAGGAACTCATACATAATGGTCTGGGTGCCTATAAACTTGGCGTTGGCTTGCTCCAGCTTTTCCCTGGAGACGACTGCAGGAACCATACTAATTGCGGCCGAGTCGGCAAAGGTTTCGGCAACGCCAAGAATAAGCGCACAAATATAGATGAGCGGTAAGGAGATGAGCCGCATGATGGTAGCCAGGGCCAGGATTGCTAATGTCCCCACGCGAATCAGACAGACCCAGAAGATGATTTGCCGCCTATCTAGACGATCTACCAGCGCTCCAACTGGCAGACCGAATAACAACCAGGGCAAGGATAAGGCGAAGCTGACCCCAGCAACAAGAACCGCTGAGGTCGTGAGAGAAGCTGCAAAAATCGGTAAGGCTAGCTTAAACATTCCGTCCGAAAGGCTCCCCGCCGCATTGACGAGCCAGAGCATCAAGAAATTCTTATTCCATCGCGCAAAACGAGGCCCGGCCATAGTCACGCTCCTCATGTAAGTGGTATAATTATTTACAACACTTACATTACCACATCACTATGTAAGGAGTCAACAGTGAATAGAGGATTACAGGAGAAGCGATTACAGCTGGCCGAAGATCTTGTCAATAGCTATGATACGTTTCTCGCAGAGCCGGAGCACCTCCCGATTCCCGAGGATCTGCATAGCTTTCTGCTAGAACGGGGAATACGTCCCGAACAGCCCATAGGACAAAGCGAACTTGAGGAAATATACAGGCTACGGAGCAAGCTACGTGCGGTTTATGAAGCTGTAGCTGAAGAGCACGCAGCCCAAATACTCAACGAACTATTCGCCCATAGTCAGGTCACGCCTCGGCTTGCGGCAGGTCCTGACCACAAGTATAGCCTGGAGCTCATGCTTCCCACGGATATATCAATTCAACGGCGGGTAGAAATCGAGGCTGCGCTGGGACTTAGCTTTGGCCTTTCGCACTACGGGAAAGAGCGACTGCGCATATGTGCTGCTGCACCCTGCCGCGATGCTTTTCTCGACACATCGCGCAATCGCTCGCGGCGATTCTGCTCAGAGCGCTGTGCGAACCGCTATAATGTGGCGGCCTTTCGGGCGCGCCATGTAGAGGAATGAAAGCTCTGTCAGCATGTACTACAAGTTCGCCTATTCTCCTAAGAGAATAAGTAACGCCCCGCCTATGCGCAAAGAGCATTAGCCAACGCTTTGCAATAGAAACATAGGGCGACCAACTAGCGATTGTTCAAACTCCTCTAGCGAAGAGTTTGCCGTAACGCCATATTGGCTAGCAAAGGGGTGACGGCCATCCTTGATCTCCTCCTGTAGAATGGGTGCAGCCTCCTGGGGAGTCAACTCGCGCGCGATAACCGTTTCTGAATGGCGCTCACGCGTGAGAACCTCTACGCCTCCAGCTGCACGCAGATTGAGCACCCAATCGGTTACTCCACTAGCAGCTACATAGCGCTGCCCATTGTATTCATGAAGCGCAAGTGGAATCGAACGTGACTGCCCGCTTTTGCGCCCACGAACTGTGAGTAAGTATAAGCTATATGTTTTGAAGCCTTTAACTTTAAAGCCGGCACGCAGCTGAGTTGTCATCATAACATTTGCCAGGCGGACATACCAGGGTGCACGATACGTTTTTGCCATAGTTTCTTTTCCTTCTTTAAAAACAAGATGCTAGCGTCATCATAAATAAAGAAGGTCAAAAGTTCCTGCTTGGGACAGCTTTCTTTGCCTCATTTCAACTCATGGTCGCTAGAGAAGAGGGACAGAAACAGGCAAGAGGCACATTTAAAAGCTTGATTATAATGTTGACAAAGTAGATAAGGATTGTTATGATATTATTTAGAAGCAGCCGTCATTGTAAAGAAGAAAGTGACGGATGCCAATTTTTGTAAGATCTCACTCAGCACTCGTGGAGGCTTATCGCAAGTGGGTACCCATCAATATCGCATACATCGGCATTATTCAATGTATCACATGTCCTCTCTTATGATGAACAAACACATGATGTGTTGTTGTCCTCCCCAGCGCTAAACATCTGCAAAACTACCTGGCAGCTAGTAGTCGTCATTGTCCACATTTCCCTGAAAGATGCACATGATCCGGCCTATGCGCTGCCTGTTATCCAGATATTAAAGCAATTATTGTATCATGCTGCCTGTTCCAAAACATCAGGCCGGCTATTTGAAGGATTATGACCCATGCACTTAAGCAAATTAAAACTTACGCTTGTCCTTGCTCTGCTCACAGTTGTATTTGCGGCTTGCGGAGGCAGCCAGAGCAACACTACGGGCAGCGCCTCGGCCAACTCTAATGGCCCCTTGACCATTAAAGTAGGAGCTTCGCCAGTTCCACATGCCGAAATACTCAAATATATCAAAGATAATCTCGCGACAAAAGCGGGTCTAGATTTACAGATCGTGGTCTTTAACGACTATGTTCAGCCCAATATGGCTCTTAAAGATGGGCAGATCGATGCCAACTTCTTCCAGCACGTGCCCTATATGCAGGAATTTGGCAAAGAGCATAACATCGACATGGTAGCAGTGACCAAGGTGCACATCGAGCCCCTTGGCATCTATTCCAAAAAGATCACTTCCTTGAAGGATGTTGCGAATAATGCCGTCGTTGCCATCCCTAACGATCCGACCAACGGCGGACGCGCCCTGCACTTGCTGGCGGCTAACGGCCTGATCCAGCTCAAAGAAAGTACTAAGGTCGAGGCCACAGTTCACGATATCGCCAGCAATCCCAAGAATCTGCAGATCAAAGAGCTAGAGGCGGCCCAGCTTCCCCGCTCGTTGGAGGACACCACGCTCTCGGTCATTAACGGCAACTACGCCCTTACCGTGGGACTCAAGCCCAGCAAAGATGCCCTTGCCCTTGAAGCGGGACAGAACAATCCCTACGCCAATGTGCTAACCGTGCTCAAAGGGCATGAGAACGATCCGGCTGTGAAAAAGCTGGCTCAATTGCTGACTTCGCCCGAGGTGAAGAAATTTATCGAGGAGAAATATCAGGGCTCAGTAATTCCAGCTTTCTAAATACTCAAGCGGGAGCAATTCCTGCGCTTAGCGCCTCCTTCCGTCAGCGTTTCATAGTTGTGGCCTGGCGAAGGAGGCCGATTTTTGGCAGGTATAAAGATAGATAATGATCACAATCACCAATTTGTGCAAGATATATGGCCAGGGAGACAAGGCGGTCAAGGCTCTTGATAATGTCAGCCTTGAGATCCCACGCGGCGAGATCTTCGGTGTTCTGGGCCAGAGCGGAGCGGGAAAGAGCACCTTGATTCGCTGCGTCAATCTTCTGGAACTGCCAACTTCTGGAGAGATTACCGTTGGCGATCAGGTGATAACTTCTCTCTCCGGGCCCCCCTTACGCCAGGCTCGCCAGCGTATGGGAATGATCTTCCAGCACTTTAACTTACTTAAATCGCGCACGGTAGCGGAAAATGTGGCCTTTCCGCTCGAAGTGAAAGGACTTAGCAAATCCGCGCGCCAGTCTCGTGTGAAAGAACTACTAGAGCTGGTTGGCCTGGAAAGTAAATTCGAGGCTTATCCTGCCCAGCTTTCCGGCGGCCAGAAACAGCGCGTGGGCATCGCCCGCGCCTTAGCCGGTTCCCCCGACGTCCTGCTCTCAGACGAGGCAACATCCGCGCTTGATCCCCAAACGACTTACGCCATTTTAGAGCTCTTGCGCGATCTCAATCGTCGTATGGGGCTGACTATCCTGCTGATTACGCACGAGATGAGTGTGGTTAGACAGATCTGTTCAAGCGTAGCCATTCTTGAGGCCGGACAAATCGTTGAACAAGGGCGCGTGAATGAGCTTGCCCTACGACCAGATTCGCGCTTATCGCAGGCCCTCTTTCCCCGGATACGCAATCCCCAACTTCACCCTGGCGCTACGCTGGCTACCATTATCTTCGCCGGCGATTCGGCCAATGAGCCGGTTTTTACGACGCTGGTGCGCAAGTTTGAGCTAGATGTCAATATTCTGGGAGGGAGCATCGAAACCATCGGAGAGCAGCGCATCGGCCAGCTACAGGCCGAGCTCATCGGCAGCCAGATTGAAGAGGCGCTGGCCTATATAAGAAAGCTAGGGCTGCGCGTAGAGGTGACTAGATGACAACTGACTGGAGTACCTTGCTGCCAGATCTCTGGCAGGCTACCCTACAAACCTTGCTGATGGTTGGGATCTCGACACTTTTAACGGCCCTGATTGGCTTGCCGCTCGGCGTGTTGCTGGTGATTACCGATGAGGATGGCTTGCGGCACATGCCCGCGCTACACCAGGTGCTCGGCGTCATTGTAAATATTGGTCGCTCGCTTCCCTTTATTATTCTGCTTGTCGCAATTATGCCGTTTACGCGCCTGGTAGTGGGGACGACGATTGGCACGGTTGCGGCAATTGTGCCTTTGACTGTAGCGGCCATTCCTTTCTTCGGCAGGGTTGCGGAAACCTCCTTACGCGAAGTCGACAAGGGAGTGGTTGAAGCGGCAAGCGCGATGGGCTGCACGCTCTGGCAAATTATCACTAAAGTGCTGATCCCTGAAGCGCTGCCCTCTCTGATTCTCGGGATTACGATTACAATTATCAGTCTCCTGAGCTACTCGGCCGTGGCCGGGGCGGTTGGCGCCGGCGGCCTGGGCGATCTGGCCATTCGCTATGGCTACCAGCTCTTTGAGACCGATGTAATGATTGTTACGGTTGTTCTACTCATTATCATGGTGCAGGGCATTCAATTCCTGGGCAACCTGGCCGCGCGCAGGCTGGCGAGGCACGCGTAGAGCACCAGTCAAGTAATCACGCGGGGATCTGAAGATCAGCTTGAAGCGGCTGAGAGCGAGCCAGAACATGAAGGGTATGGGCGACGCCACAGCGGCGGAGATCGAAGAGATCCTTGCGAATGCCGCGATAGCGCGCCCGCCGTCCCGGCCACTGGCTGCTTAAACAGGCTCGATCGATATGGAGTTCTTTTAAACATGCTCCTTGTTGTTCCAAATCAGCGCTGATCTCTCTGGTCATGAATGATGTGAAACTGTAGTGATTCGAGTTCCACCGGGGATGGCGCGATCACTCCTCGCTTGCTCACCAAGAAATGCTCTTTTTCTCCAGCTTTCTTCATCCTCAGACTCGCATGATGAGCGAGTTTGAGGATATGTTGCTCAAGGAATGAGCAGGACATTGCCCGTTGTCTGACGAGCTTCGAGAGCTGCATGGGCCAAAGCCGCTTGTTCCAGTGGATAGGTCTGTCCAATCACGGGAACGAGTCGCCCGGCTGCCGCTTCCGCCAACGCGGACTCGGCGAAGGCGCGCCACTCCTGTTCTGTCCTGGTAAGTGCGATGCCCAAAGGGCCAATCACGGTAAGACCTCGCCTCGCCAACTCGCGGGTCTCAATCTGCGTCCAGGTCCCAGAAGCAAAGCCATAGATTCCGATCCGACCGCGACCAGGAGCCAGAGTCTCGAAAGCCTGGCGCCCAATGGTTCCTCCCACAGCATCCAACACGACATCGGCACCTTTCCCACCAGTCACGGTTCGCACCTGCTCGGCCCAGTCATTCTCACTGTAGTCGATAGCCACATCAGCCCTCAACCGAGAGACCATCGCAAGCTTTTCTTTTCCTCGTGCGGCTCCGATCACCATCGAGATTCCAGCTCTCTTGACCAATTGGATCATCAAAGATCCAATGCTCCCGGCTGCGGCCAGGATCAGCACCGTGTCACCTGGTTGAATATGCATCGCCTCCAGGAGAGCAAGAGCGGTTTGTCCCGCGCGGAAGACGCTCACCGCCTGTTCAACGGATAACGCAGGTGGAATGAGAAAGATATTGCGCCTCGAAGCCGCAACGCGCTCCGCGTAGCCTCCCGCATTGATATTTGCCACGGCAAGTTTCCCAATCAGGGACTGGTCGCCATCCCGTCCAACATGCGTGATCCGCCCCCCTACCTCTCGTCCTGGTTCAAAGGGAAGTGGAGTAGGATAGAGACCTTTGCGCACGATGGTATCGCCAAAGGCTACTCCCGCAATTTGTACCTCGATCACGACCTGATCAGGTTCGGCGTGTGGATCTTCTTTCTCCACCACTTGTAACACCTCTGGTGGGCCAAATTGGTGAGCTTGTACAATACGCATAAAGTATCTCCTCAAGAAGGATATGGAAGTCCTGAATGGAAACAACCCATCCCATGCTGTTCGTCTCTCCCTCTTCTGAAAGGATGACTGCATGTTGACAAAGTTTTCACGTTGAGACATACTGGCTCAAAGAGCCAGGGCTGTCTTCTCGCAAGTGTAGTCTGGCCTGTCGAGAGAAACAAGCACAATCAGAGAGATGTGTCCCAAAGGAGACAAGGATCGCAACATGTCTCAAGAAATGCGAAATGTACGTGTCAGACGCACGCAGAAGCTGCTACGGGAAGCGTTAGTCGAGTTGATTGAGGAGCGGGGTTTCGATGCGCTGACCATCGGAGAGTTGACCCAACGTGCGATGGTGAGTCGAGCAGCGTTCTATCGCAATTATCAGGATAAGTATGATCTGGTCGAACAGATCTTTGAGGAGGCCATGCAGCCATTGATGATGGCCATTGGCTCTGCTGGCCCAGCACAACTCCAGGGACATTGGGTGAAGCTTTTTGCGCATCTTGCTGAATACGATCGACTCTACCGCGCACTCCTTGGGGGGAAGGGGAGTTTCTGGTTGGTGACGAAGATGCGTACATCTCTGGCTGACATGACCAAAGAGCACGTCCATGCCCAAAAAGGCAAAGGGAATCGGGCGTTTGAAGAAGGGTTTGTGCCAACGCTTCTGTCCGGGTTGTATGTTGATGCCATCACCTGGTGGCTTGCACAGGAAAGACCTTATCCTCCCGAAGAAATGGCCCAGCGCTGCTCTCTCCTTGCATCTTCACTCTTCAAGGAAGCGAGCACCTGGCAATGATTCCTGTTCACTAGAACTTCGGAGTGCTTTCTTCCTCTTGTTGAATGTATATGCTTTTTTACTTTGTTCATTCTTCTTTTCATTACTTGACCGGCGCTCCAGATTGATATGCGTCTAAAAGCGTCAGTAGGATGCAACGTCTTGCCAGGCGCAAAACCTGGCTAGCGCTCCATTCGTGGCCTTTGCCACAGTTGACAAGATCTTTCGCCTTTAGTTATACTGTTCATATGACAGAACGAATTATTCGGCATAAAGAACAAGCCGAAACTACACCCGCGCCTATGGTGGAGCGGGCCTTCCGCCTCTTGGATGTGCTCAGTTTGTCCGAGGAAGGCCTGACGCTTTCGGACCTGGCCCGCGCCCTGGACATGAGCAAAGGCAGCCTGCACGGCTTGCTCAAAACTTTGGAGAACAGCCGCGTCATCGAACAGTCGGAGGAGCGCCGCTATATTCCCGGCCCACGCCTCTATGAGCTCGTACAGACCTATGTGCGTGGTGCGGGCCTACGCCACTTCGCCTTGCCTGCTATGCAGCGCCTGGCCGCCGAGAGTGCAGAAACGGTTATTCTAGGGCGTGTTGAGCCAAAGGGCGTACGCATCCTTGAATCCTTGAGAGGCGAGAGCGAGTCGCTGGCCCTGCATATCGCCGCACCCCGAGGGATGCGCGTACCGTTGCTGGCTGGAGCCCTTGGACGCGTTATGCTGGCAAACAAATCAGCGGATCAACGCCGGGCCTTTTTACAGAAGCACCCACTTCCGCGCTTTACTCCCCACGCCATCAGCGATCCTGAGCAATTTCTGGCCACGGTGGCAGAGACAGAGCACGCCGGCTTCGGTATAGATCATGAAGAATACCTGACCGGCGTCAACGCAGTAGCTGCGCCTATCTATGGTCCTGATAACACACTGATAGCGCTGCTCTGGATCGTTGGCTTTGCCTCACGCTTTGGTGAAGAAGCCTTGCAAGCCTGTGGTCCGCGCCTGCGTGCCGAGGCCGACAATATCTCGCACGCCCTGGGCCAAAAAGTCTAAAGCTGAGCTTTCGTGTCCCTATTGAGCTAGCGCAACCGGCCCATGCTGTCTGGCAGCCTCAATCGCCGCAAACATCAAAGCCAGGGTCTTTAAGTTCTCCTCTCCAGAGCAAGCCGGTGCGGAAATCTTGCCGGTGTTAACAGCCTGGGCGAATGCTTCGAGGCTCCCATGGCGATCGATAAGAGGCACCTCCGGTAAGGTCAGCTTGCGCGCCTGCTCGCCCATGAGGTGTACTGTTACACTATCAGGCACATCATCGTCGCGACTCGTCCAGATAATCTCGCCCTTCTCACACTCCATATGCCACTCGCCAGCCCAGCTGGTCTGGGGTCCAGTGCTTGTCCAGCTGCCCCGATAGCTAACCACAGCCCCATTTTCAAAGCTAATTGTCGCCGTCGCCGTTGCTGGCTCAATATACTTACTCCAAGGCGTATTCCAGCTCTGACAGGCAACTTCGCGCGGTTTAGCTCCCAGGAGTACGCACATAAGATCAAAATGATGGATTGACATATCTGCCAGTAATGGCTCCCATATTTTATAGTGAATATGACTATCAGGGGCAGTATTATCATAACGACGAAAATCAATATTTACAGCGCCCAGGCGACCAAGCTCGCCGCTGCGCAGCAATTCGCTTACGGCCAGTACCGCAGGATGGAAACGATAGTTCTGGCTGATGATCAAGACACGATTGCGCTCCGCGGCCGTCTTTACGACTTGCCGGGCCTCCGCAATAGTGGGCGCAAATGGCTTCTCTAATAAGACATGCTTGCCAGCATTAAGCGCGGTTAGCGCAAGGGGAACGTGGGCCGGTAGGCTGGCCGTAATCAGCACTGCATCAGCTTCATACGCGGAAAAAGCCTCCTCTAAGGTGGTAAAGCAGCGCTCTGGCGCTACTCCTCCATCTTTTTGAGCCAGTTGCAACATAGATGCATCGCTATCCACATATGCTACGGCCTCAAAGTGCTTATTTTTGGGAACTACATTGCTTGCCCAATTTCTTCCCCAGCCGCCTAAACCTGCCTGAATAATACGAATCGTCACACTGACCTCCCTGCCTTACTTACAAACAAATAGTACATTTATGCACTCCAATTTATAGATTAAGGGATAGGTTCTGGGCCTATCCCTGAAGCTCGCGCTACACTAATAGAGTGCGGTGTAACGCCGGGTAATTCGGTAGCACTTCTCGCAGGCTTGTTCCCAGCTATCAGTATTGACAGGTTCATATTCGACTATAGGAAAAGAGTCATGAACTACACGCCGGGCCTGGCGCAGATCTTGCATCTTGCCAAGCGCGATATATTGCACAAGCACATTGCCTATAGCTGTTGCTTCTCGGGGACCTGCCCATACAGGACGTGCGAGGGCATTCGCGGTAAACTGGCATAAGGCGCTATGCTGCGCCCCACCACCTACGATATGCAACCTGGTGAAACGCTTATGTACCAGCTTCTCTATGCTTTCTAGCACAAAACTGTAGCGCAAGGCAAGGCTTTCCACGATACAGCGCAATATTTCCCCCTCATTGGTAGGAACAGGCTGGCCTGTTTGGCGACAATAGTATTGGATCTGGCCGGGCATATCGAGCGGATTGACAAACATTGGATGGTCAGGATCAATAAAGGATCGAAAGGGCTGCGCCTGCTCGATCAACTGTATTTCCTGCGTATAGGGAAGCTGCCTGCCTGCATTCTTCCAGGCGCGTCGGCACTCCTGAATGAGCCAGAGCCCGGTCACATTTTTGAGCAAGCGTATAGTTCCATTGACGCCACCCTCGTTGGTAACATTCTCCTGCAAGGCCTGCGCATTGATAATCGGCTCGGAGATCTCCGTTCCCAGCAATGACCAGGTTCCACAGCTCATATAGGCAAAATCTTCTTCCAGGGCTGGCACCGCAGCCACAGCCGAGGCCGTATCGTGTTCGGCTACGGCAATCACCGGTATGGCTTCCATCCCTACTTCCGTACAAAGCGCAGGCAACAACGTGCCAGCGCGTGTGCCGGGCGCCATGGGCTCAAGAAAAAGGTGGGCAGGCAGGTTAAGCTTAGTGATAAGCTCCCTATCCCATGTACGCGTATAAGGGCTGCCAAGCTGGGTCGTGGAGACGATGCTCCACTCGCTCAGGCGCTCGCCGGTCAGGAAATATCTGAGCAGTTCGGGCATCATCAGCAAATTCTCGGCTCTATCGAGCAGCGGAGAAGCAGCCTTTTTGAGGGCATAGAGTTGGAAAATAGTATTAAACTGCAAGAACTGAATCCCGGTGCGCGTGAAGAGCTCCTCTTGCGAGATCAGCCGGCACACCTCAGCTTTGATACCCAGCGTATGATCGTCGCGATAATGATAAGGGTTGCTGAGCAGTTCACCGTGCATACCCAGCAAGCCAAAATCGACGCCCCAGGTATCGATACCGATGCTCTGGATATCCCGCTGACCCTGCAGGCGGGTAGCAATGAGGCCCTGTTTTATCTCATGCAGCAAGCGCAGCACATCCCAATACATGTGCTGATGGATGCGCACGGGATCGTTAGGGAAACGATGCATCTCTGTGATGGTCAGCTTCGTGCCATCATATCTACCCAGCACAGCGCGCCCACTACTCGCACCCAGATCAAAAGCCAGGGTGCTTACCAACTCGCACCACCCTTTCCACGGGCCCGAATTTTCTCAGCATAGCCGCTGGCCAGATAGGCCGCCATTGGATCGACAGGGACGCCCATCTCTTCGCGCACCACCTGTAACAGGGGCGTAACATCGAGCTCAAAGGCAGTTCTTACCGCATTTTCGGCGGCCAGCACATCCTGCTTTTCCTGGGCTGCGCGCACTTCAGCCAGATTAATCAAGAGCGCCTTGGCGTACTGTGTCTGCACATTGAGCACCGAGCGAATCATGGCAGGGATCTTCGGCTCAATACAATGGCTCTGATCGATCATATAGGCAATGTTTTCGGCGGTCTGCCGTACGCCGGCCTCAGCGTCACTCAGGGCATCTAAAATCTGGTAGAAGATAAGAAACAGCTCGTAGGGATTGATCGCCCCTACGATGAGATCGTCATCTGCATACTTGCGGCTATTGAAGTGGAAGCCACCCAGGCACTGCTCATCAAGCAGATAGGCCACGATCTGCTCGACATTGGTTCCCTGAGCATGATGGCCTGTATCCACAAGAACCTGGGCCTGTTTGCCAAGCTTAAGGGCAGTGTTATAGGCCATGCCCCAATCGCCAAGATCCGTATGATAGAAGGCGGGCTCAAAGAATTTATATTCGATAAGCAAGCGCATCTGGGGCTCAAGAGCTTGATAGACCTCGTTCAGGGCCTCTAGCAGCCAGTGTTTGCGCTGGCGAATGCTGGCCTGGCCGGGATAATTCGTGCCATCCGCCAGCCAGAGGCTCAGCAGCGAGGAAGAGGTCTCGCGCGCGACGGCAACGCACTCCAACATATGTTCTGTGGCTTTTTTACGAATGGCCTGATTGGAATTGCAAAGGCTGCCAAAAATATAGTCGTCATCCTGAAAAAGATTGGGATTGATGGCCCCAATAGTCAATCCCAGGCTAGCAGCGTGCTGTTGCAGTTGCTTGTAATCCTCTACTTTATCCCAGGGAATATGAATCGCTACCGATGGACATATACCCGTCACGCGGTGAACCTGGGCCGCATCCTCAAATTTCTCAAAGGGATTGCGCGGTACGCCGACTTGCTGAAATACTTTGAAGCGCGTGCCCGAATCGCCATATCCCCAGGAGGGAGTTTCGATCTTCAAGGCTTTCAGGCGCGTTTTTACCTGCTCAAGGTCGATACCGCGGTCAGTCTGCTGCTGCACAAAAAGAGCGTATGCAGAATCGTTCATAGGAAATACCAGCTCCTTCTCTACCAGACAACTAATAGATCTGTTGGTCCCGGGAAAGTTGTCAAAGCTCCACGTCGGTACGACGTCAAGCAGGCTGGATCGGGAAGGACAGCCCCAAAGAGAGGAAAAGGGTTAGCGTTCCTCCACGATCCTGCGACCTTTTGTAGTATGGCAACGATCCCGGCCTTGACCCAGAGTTTTTGGGCGAGGCATACAAGCCTTACACAATCCGCACTTCGATACCCTTGCGCCGTATCTGTTCAACCATTGCGGGAGGCGCTTTCTCATCAGTGATAATCAACTTGAGGCTCTCAAGCTGACAAAAAGTAGCAAAAGCCACAAGGCCCCACTTGCTATGATCTACAAGGGCAATGACCTCTCTTGCCGTCTCCACCAGGGCACGCTTTAACTCTACTTCTTCGCCGTTGACATCTGTCAGGCCCTCCGGATAGGACAAGCCCCAGGCTCCCACAAAAGCCTTGCTAATATGGATCTGCTGCAGAACAGACTTGCCCCAATTGCCAACCAGCGAGAAGGCTTCCTGTCGCAACATACCGCCAGGAATCAGGACCGAGATGCCCGGCGTATTAATTAAGCTCATCCCGGTACGCAGACCGTTGGTGACGACTGTCAATTCTCGCTTGTCTTTTAGATAACCGGCCATGGCCAGCCCGGTTGTGCTAGCATCCAGGGCAATTGTCTCGCCATTCTGCACATAGCTCGCCGCTACTTCTCCGATGCGCTCCTTCTCATCATGCAGGATGCGCTCACGTACATCAAAGCCCATTTCGGAAGTATTTGGCGTCGCCAGGACCGCGCCTCCATGCGTGCGTACGGCAAGCTTATGCGACTCTAACCACGCCAGGTCCTTACGAATCGTCACTTCAGAGACTGAGAAAAGCTGGCTCAGCTCTGGCACAGTGACACGTTGCTGCTCAATCAAAAGATGAGCAATTTGTTGCCTCCGCTCCTGGGTAAAGAGCGCCGTACCCGTTGACGACTCCCCCGCCAATGAAACTTTGGCCTCATCAATACGCATAGCTTTATCTCTCACTAATTTCATATTGTTTCGTTATCTTTCATTGTCTTGTAACATACTGGCCAATCTTTGTCAATATGGAACTTACCTTTTTCATGGCTATGTGATGCACACGCTTTTGAGGATTGTGGATGACCTGGGTAAAGAGGTAAGCAGGATTTAGCAGCAAAATTGAAGTTAAGAGCACCTTGAAGATTTCTTGCCGGTGAACCTTGTCTTTTTATTAACGATTCGTTATAATTATATCGTATCGATAGTAAAGGAGTGAGAGATGTCACCGCAGATAGATCCAAATGAACCGTTTCCAGGGCAAGAGCCCGCAGAGGCTGGGCGCCAGGCTTCGTCGTCTGAGACGCGACGCTCTAATCCCATTTACGAATTGTTTGTCCTTGGCGAATTGATGTCTAGCCCCACCTACGGTTATAAACTCAATGAGATCCTTAATCGCATTATTGGGCCTCATCAGCAACTAAGCTGGGGAACGCTCTACCCTCTATTCCGCCGCCTAGAACGCGAGGGACTGATCACGGCCAGCGTTGAGAAGCGGGCCACGGATTTTCCTACCCATGAGCGCGGCCAGCCACGCCGCATATACGCCATTACTCCGGCCGGGCGTGAGCGTTTCTTTACACTGATGCAACAGCCCCAGAGTCACAGTTACCATCCCGACCTGTTTGCGGTGCAGCTAACAAAGTTCGAATACCTTACTCCAGAGCAGCGCCTACTCATTCTACAGGGCTACCATAAATCGCAACAAGCGCTACAGCTATTCTATCAGCGGATGCGTGCACATATGCAAAGGAGAAAAGAGATCCGCGAGGCTGAGCTTCCCTTTATTCTCCAATTGATTGATTACCGCCTTCACATGCTCTCTGCTGAGCTGGCCTGGTTTGAGCGAGCTATCACGCAAGCCAGGGAAAAGCAGGTAGAGGCTCAAGATAAAACACAGGAGTAACATATGGATACCTTGTTATTGGCTCGCTGGCAATCCGGCTTGACCCTGGTGTATCACTTTCTCTTTGTTCCCTTGACCCTGGGCCTGGTGCTTTTGGTGGCACTGATGGAGACTATCTACGTATACAGTGGCAACGAGAACTACAAACATATGGCCCGGTTCTGGGGCCAGCTATATATCATTAACTATGCGCTGGGCTTCCTTACCGGCCTGCTGCAAGAATTTCAATTCGGTATGAGCTGGTCGGTCTTCTCCGATGTGGTCGGCAACATTTTCGGCATCCCTCTGGCAATCGAGACAGTTCTAGCATTCTTTCTGGATGCCACCTTCTTTGGCATGTGGCTGGCAAGCTGGAATATCGTCTCCAAGAAAATGCATCTTTCCTTCATCTGGCTTACGGCGCTGGGTGTCTACTCCTCAG
Source organism: Ktedonosporobacter rubrisoli (assembly GCF_004208415.1). Classification (GTDB taxonomy): domain Bacteria; phylum Chloroflexota; class Ktedonobacteria; order Ktedonobacterales; family Ktedonobacteraceae; genus Ktedonosporobacter; species Ktedonosporobacter rubrisoli. Next base: position 5,459,879 of record NZ_CP035758.1, read on the forward strand.
CAATATTGATTCTCATTGCCAACGACTTTATGCAGCAGCCAGTGGGATATGAAATCCAGAAGGGTGTGCTGGTGCTCACTAATGTCTCGGCCTTGTTAAGCAATCCTAATTTTCTAATCGCGCTTGGCCATGTGATCTCTGGTGGCCTGATTACCGGAGCCTTCTTCGTCACGAGTATTAGCGCCTGGCATCTACTCAAGCGCTCAAAAGGACGAGAGGTCTTCCTATCCTCTTTACGCCTGGGCCTGCTTGCCGGATTGATTGGTTGCATTGGAATCATTCTGGTAGGCAAGTTTCAGATCGATCATGTAGGCGAGGTTCAGCCCATGAAGCAGGCAGCAATGTTTGGCAAAATGAGTGCCATCCCCACTCTACAGGCTCATTACGTTCAGCAATATGGGCCGGGCAATTATATTCCATTCATTCCCGTAGTCGAGGGTGGATTTTACATCATGGTCAGCATTGGTCTCTTCCTGGGCCTGATCGCTCTGCTTGGATGCCTACTACTGATCAAAAACGCAATACTGCGCCAGCGCTGGTTTTTACGTCTTTTACTACCTTTGATTGTTTTGCCCTATCTGGCCAATATTAGCGGTTGGCTCCTGCGCGAGATGGGAAGGCAACCCTGGGTTATTCAAGGCGTGCTTAAAACCACTGACGCGCTTTCTCCAGCTCTGAATTTCTCGACTATTGTCATCTCGCTGACGGCCTTCACAATAGTTTATGTCGCGCTCTCGGCTATCGATGGTCTGCTCCTCATGCGCTATGCACGACGCGGCATAGGGGATAGCACTGAGCAGGATGCCCAGCTAGAGCAGGCTCAGGATAGCGCATTTATTGCATATTAACCTCAACAAGGATGCAGGAAAGAGGAAACGTATGGATCTGCATGTACTCTGGTATATCCTCATAGGCGCGCTCTTCACAGGCTACTTTATCCTTGAGGGGTACGACTATGGCCTTGGCATTCTCCTGCCCTTTCTCAGCAGGGATGACCGCGAGCGCCGTCTGTTCTTAAATGCCATGGGTCCATTCTGGCTCGGCAATGAAACCTGGTTAGTGGCGGCTATAGGGGCAATATTTGCGGCATTTCCAGCCTGGTACGGCACCTTCTTGAGCAGTTTCTATCTGCTCATTGTGGCGCTCTTAATCTCGTTGATGCTGCGAGGAGCCGGGATCGAATTTCGCAATCATCACAGAAGCCCACGCTGGCGCGCCTTCTGGGACTGGATCATCTTTGGTGGGAGTCTCTTGCCAGGCCTGATCTGGGGTGTTATCGCGGCCGCAGTCTTCCAGGGTTTACCACTCGATGCTCATAGACACTATACAGGGACGTTCTGGCAACTCTTCTCTCCACTAGCGCTGATCTGGGGCCTTACTTTTGTGGCGCTCTTTGCGCTGCATGGCGCGCTTTTCCTTAGCGTGCGCCTCGATGCATCTGTCACCCAACGCATAAGCCGAGCCGCCCGTATGCTTTGGCTACCGGTCGTCCTGTTGATCGTGCTTCTAGCTATAGTCGGGAGCATCTCCTCAATAGCACTACAACATCTGTTGGTAACACCCTGGATCGCCCCATTTGGCCTGCTGGTTTTGCTAGCCCTCCTTCTCGCCGGTTTCTCACTGCGGCGTCAGCAATGGATGCAGGCCCTTATGCTCACCAGCTTGGCGATGGCCTTCGCGGCACTGGCCCTCGGGCTGAGCCTTTTCCCAACAGTACTCCCTTCCAGCTTGCAAGCTGCCTGGAATCTGACGATTGAGAATACAGGTGCATCTTCTAGTAGCCTGGTCATCCTGAGTTGGTGTGGACTTGTTGTATTACCTATAGTAATCGGCTATCAGTCCTTCTGCCACTGGCTTTTTCGCAAGCGACTGAATGAACAGAGCCCGCTCCACTTCTAAGCCCTCAAGGAGGAAGACATGACACAATCAGCCGATGCGCTTCAATCATCAAGAAATGCCTTGCTCGCTATCGGGCTGCGCCTGAGTGGCTTTGTACCGGGAATACGCCTGTTTCTTACCTTACAAGCCGCTCTAGCTCTCGGCTCTGCCATACTAATCGTGGGACAAAGCTATCTGCTGGCCCAGATTATCGCACGCGTGTTCATTGGAAGACAGAAGCCTGAACAAGTCTTCTCGCTTCTCCTCTGGCTCCTAGTGCTAATGCTCCTGCGCATCAGCATTCCCTGGCTTAACGAGATACTGGCCGGGCATATGGCGGTGCGCGCGAAAGCTCTCGTGCGTGAGAAGCTCCTCAAGCATCTACTGCTAAGGGGACCTGCGCAGCTCAAAACCGAGCAAAGTGGAGAACTATTGCATACGCTCTCAAGCGGCGTAGAGTCGTTGGATGCTTACTTTACCCAGGTCTTGCCACAATTGTGTACGGCACTCACTGTGCCTATTATTGTACTGGCGACTGTCTTGCTGACCGATATCCCTTCTGGCCTCATTCTCCTGGTCACGCTACCCTTGCTGCCTATCTTTATGATCCTGATAGGCAAGCAGTCCGAGCAGGTCACGCGCCAACGCTGGCAAGAGCTTGCGCAGATGAGCGCCCATTTTCTAGATGTGCTGCAGGGAAATACCACGCTCAAGCTCTTTGGGCGCAGCACGGCGCAACGCCTGATTGTCAGGCAGGTAAGCGAGCGCTTCGGCCATCTGACCATGCAAGTGCTGCGCATTGCTTTTCTCTCGGCCCTGACTATGGAAATGGGGACTACCTTAAGCATAGCAGTGGTTGCGGTTGAGGTGGGAATACGCCTGCTCTCAGCACAACTCCTCTTTGCCCCGGCCCTACTTGTACTCTTACTGGCACCCGAATTCTATCAGCCATTGCGTGCTCTGGGACCACAGTTTCATGCCAGTTTGGAGAGTGCCGCTGGCTTGCAGCGCATCTTTGCCTTGCTGGATACACCGCTCGCTTGTCGGAATGAGCGGGAAGCGGGCCAGGAGCTTCGCCCACCAATTCAGAGCTTGCAGTTCGCAAAGGTGCACTACTCCTATCCAGGAACAAATAGATCAGCCGCCCTTGTGGATGCCTCTTTTCAGGCCCACACAGGACAAATAGTGGCTATCATCGGCGCCAGCGGAGCAGGAAAAAGTACGCTGGCCCATCTGCTCTTACGTTTTGCTGAGCCGAGGCAAGGCACGATCAGCCTGGATGGTCACGCGAGCTCGACAATCCCGCTTGAGCAGTGGCGCAAGCTGTTTGCCTGGCAACCACAACATCCCTGGATTTTCAATATGAGCATCGCCGAGAATATTGCTATGGGATGTCCGAGAGCATCACGAGCAGAAATCATAGCAGCAGCTCGCAAGGCTGGCTTGCATGAGATGGTGAATGCGCTGCCGCAGGGCTATGATACGCCAGTGGGCGAGCGCGGGGCACGTCTCTCTGGCGGCCAGATACAACGCTTGAGCCTGGCCCGGGCGCTCTTAAAACGAGCCCCCATCCTGGTTCTAGACGAAGCCACTTCGGCCCTCGATACAGCCAGCGAGGCACAGGTGCTGGAAACCTTAAAGGCTTGGCGCCCATCCCACATCATCCTGATGATCACCCACAGGCTGCAAACCATTCGCGAGGCCGACCTGATCCTTCTCCTCAACGAAGGACGTATTGTGGCCAGCGGTACTCACGCAGAACTACAGCAACGCTCGGCGCTCTATCAGCAATTATGGCAAGCCTCGCTCAGCAATCTGGAGGTGGTCCTATGAGCATATATCGTCGTCTTTTACACCTGCTTAAGCCAGGTCTGAGCTGGATAATGCTAACTGCCCTTCTGGGCTGCGCGACCATTGCCTGTGGGGTAGGCCTGCTAGCCACCTCGACCTATCTGATCTCGGCAGCCGCGCTGCATCCTGAAATCTCTACATTAGCAATCCCAATTGTGGGCGTACGTTTCTTTGGCGTGGCGCGTGGCGTCTTTCGCTATCTTGAGCGCCTGATTTCTCATCGGGCAACATTTCGTCTGTTAGCCGAGTTGCGCGGTTCTCTCTATGAAGCTCTGGAGCCGCTGCTTCCGGCATATCTGCACAATTCAGCCCGAAACGCGGTTACGCAAAGAAGTAGCGGCGATGTGCTACAGCGTCTGGTGCAGGATATCGAAACGCTTCAACACTTCTATGTGCGGGTTATCGCCCCTCCAGCGGTTGCTGTTCTGATGGGCGGCATCTTATGGTGGTTCCTGGGCCGCTTTGGCGGAATTTATGCTCTCCTCTTTCTCATCTGTTTGTTTCTAGCGGGAGCTGGCGTACCAGGGCTCTCGTATCTGCTCAGCCAGCGGCTGGCCCGTCGCCTGGTCAGGCTGCGTGCAATCTTGCACGCGGCTTTGCTGGACGGCGTGCTGGGATGCGCCGATCTGCTCGCCTTCGGTCAGGAAGAGTGGTATCTAGAGCGCATACGTCAGCAGCAGAAAGAATTGGGTACAGTGCAGGTGTTTATGGCCCGTATCAGCGGATTACAGCAGACCTTGAGTAGCGGTTGCGCCTTTATCTGCGCATGGTTGCTCTTAGCAACGGCTTTGCCTGCCGTCCATGCAGGAAGATTGGCTGGAACTTCTCTTGCCCTGGTCGTGCTCGCCGCGCTTGCCGGCTTCGAATCCGTGCAATCGTTGCCAATGGCCTTTCAATACCTTGGTAGCAGCCAGGAAGCTGCGCGCCGCCTATTTGAGATTATGGACACGTTGCCAGGCGTGATAGATCCTCCAGGCTCGCCCCTGGTTCATGATAGCACATTAGAGGTACGCCATCTCTCATTTCGCTACGCTCCTCACGAGCCTGAGGTCATACATGACCTTACGCTGAAAATTCCAGCAGGTCGTTGTCTGGCCATCATAGGGGCCAGCGGAGTGGGAAAATCCACTCTGGTTCAGCTCCTGCTGCGCTACTGGGAGTACGAGCAAGGGAACATATTGTTTAGTGGGCACGAACTACGTAGCTACCGTCGTGAGGATCTTTACCAGCATATCAGCGTTGTTGAACAGCATACAACTCTCTTCAACACCACGCTTGGCGGCAACCTTCGCATAGCCAACCCTCAAGCCACAGAAGAAGAGTTATATAATGCCTTACGCCAGGCTCAGCTCCACGATTTTGTGCAGGCACTCCCACAGAAACTGGAAACCATAATAGGGGAACAGGGGCATACCTTAAGCGCTGGCGAACGTCAGCGCCTGGCTATCGCGCGCGCCTTCTTAAAAGATGCTCCACTCTTGATCCTGGATGAGCCAAGCGCGAATATAGATGCCCTGAACGAGCAATCGATCTTGCAGGCCTTGCAGGCGCTGCGTCAGAACCGTACGGTGCTGCTAATTACACATCGATCGAGCCTGCTGGAGATGGCTGATATGCTTCTAGAGATATAGGGCTTCCAAAGCCCTTAATGATTTTTAGGCAAATGGGTGTTCTTATTTTTTCTGGCGAGAGCCTGGCCGCAGATTTGGGCAAGATTGGAGAAGTTTTGTTATTTATCTGCGAATAGAATAGATCTTGTTGCAAATTGCAAACTATTCTATTTTTCATACAAGCCATGCCATAGGCAAGAGAAAGCAGAAAGAAGGAAACCCTTATGAACTCACGTGCTCAGCACAATTTTACCGCAGACAACGACACCTCTGCACTGCCTACTGTGGTGGATCGAGCCGCCTGGCAGGCGGAACTTGACAAGCTGCTTGTGCGAGAAAAAGCCCATACACACGAAGGCGATGCGATCGCGGCAGCTCGTCGGCGGCTCCCGATGGTAGAGGTAGACCCGACGATCACGCTGATTGGCCCACACGGACCGGTTACGCTCCTGGAAGTCTTTGAGGGCCGCCAGCAGTTAATCGTCTACTACCACATGTGGCATGCCGATCAGCCCGCCGCTGGCCAATGCGAGGGCTGCACTTTCTTCAATGGCCAGGTTCGCGAGTTGGCTTATCTGCATTCTCGCAATGTCACCTATGCCACCTTCTGCGAAGGTCCCTACGAGGAGAGCATCCGCTACCGTGACTTTATGGGCTGGGATGTTCCCTGGTACTCGGCACAAGGCTCCGCCGAGGCTCTGCTCGCAGGGCGCGAGTTCGGCACACTGGCATGCTATCTGCGACACGGCGATCGCGTGTTCGAGACCTATTGGAGTACCGGGCGCGGCGTGGAACCGATGGCTCCCAGCTACGGGCTATTGGACATGACGGTCTACGGTCGACAAGAGACCTGGGAAGACTCGCCCGCCGGCTGGCCGCAACATTGGGAAAACACCGGCGAACAGTTCCGCACGAACGGACGACCCAGCGCCCAATGGTCCCGGCTGGAAGCTGGACGCTCCGACGATCTCGGCGCCAGTGCTGCCGCTACAGCCCCACACGACTGTCACCACCAATCGTGACCTGAAGCTTAGCAGCGTCACCTCAATAGCGTGTAGCGCAACTGCCAGGCGCTAGCGCTGTGGGTGCCAGCGCCTGATATTCAATGCACATAGTACTTCCAACGTGCCAGGATGATTTTTAAGCAAATGAGTGTTCTAAATAAGTGGAAGCTCTGCGGGCTTCCCTGCAGCGGTTAGAAAAATATAATCTAGAGAACACTTAAGAGTAAAAAGGAGAAATCATCGTGGCAATCAGCTACCCAACAGATCGGGCAGCCCTTGAACGCGACTGCGACATGGATTTCTTTATTGCCAGCGGTCCCGGTGGCCAACATCGCAATAAAGTAGAGACAGGTGTGCGCCTGCTCCATCGCCCGAGCGGCATCAGCGTAACGGCCACCGAGCGACGTTCGCAGTATGCCAATCGTGAAGCAGCCTTTGAACGCATGGCTGCCCGTTTAGTAGAACACCAGCGTGTCCCAACCCCCCGTCGTCCCACGCGCCCTAGCGCCGCAAGCCGCGAACGCAGACTAGCAGAGAAGCGGCACGCAAGCCAGAACAAACGCCTGCGCGCCGCCCCGCTGCAGAGTTAACCTACTTATCCACACTGCACAAAACAAACTTTCCTCACAATAAGCTTCCCAGCCCAAGTGAAATCACAAACAAATTAGAGCATATTTTAGCCAAATCCCAGCCCATCCTCTCCAACAAAGCCGCAGCAACATGCCGATGAAGTGTATCCTGAGCTCTCGCTTGACCTGCCATTTGCATTCTTGCAGATAACATAAACTTTCTCCTGAGGCGATCAGAAACAGGTATATGTTTACCGTTTGTTGACAATTTTCTTTTACCATGAGGGTCAAATCTTTATTCTACAGGAGCACTCTTGTGAGAACATTTGAGATAATATTAATTTTACTTAATGTATTGACCCTCTTTCTTAGCCTTAAAAAGCCGCCAAAGGGAGTCTGGTTAGGGGTCGCTGGTATAAATCTCTTCACCCTCTTGCTTCAAATTTTATGTGAAGGCTTTCGCTACCAGATGGTTTTCTCCTACCTGTTCGTCGTTCTGCTTGTGATTTTTGCCCTGCTAAAAACCGGCACTAAGTTCTCTGCCGCAAAGCTTCCGAAAGCTTTAAAGGTCACCACAATAAGTCTATCCTTGATCTTACTTGCGTTTACCTCCTTGCTAGCATATGCCCTTCCTGTATTTACACTGCCAAAGCCTACGGGCAGCACTGACGTAGGCATTAAATATTTCCATTTGGTCGATCAGAAGCGTAACGAACCTTTCCTGGATAAATCGCAAAAAAAGCGTGAGCTGATGGTAAAGATATATTATCCTGGCAAGAAAGATGACTCAAAGCCTTATTCTCCTTACTTTCACGGTTCAACTGAACTCCTAAAATTGTTCGCAGAAGCCTACAGCATGCCTGACTTCATGCTGGAGCATCTCAGGCTGGTGAAAACTTACACCAGGGATGATCTGCAGCTCTCAGATCAGCAGGCTAGCTACCCAGTGGTTCTGTTTTCCCACGGAGGAGGTACAACAATGGAAGTTCATACATCCCAATGCGAGGATCTGGCAAGCCACGGCTATATCGTTGTAGCAATTGACCACACCTACATATCAGCAGGAAGCATTTTTCCCGATAGAATCGTCTCGGCTCGCCAGGCTACCACCCAATTCAACTCGCCCGATCCAGCGGATATCATCGATCAAATCATGGTCGAAGATGACCGATTTGTCATGGATGAGTTGGCAGAAATGAACGAAGGCAAAATTGCCTCTATTTTTATGGGTAGGCTCGATCTTCAGCACATTGGCGTCATAGGTCATTCTCTTGGGGGTGCAGTAGCCTATAACCTGGCCATCAATGATAGAAGAGTAAAGGCAGCCATCAATTTAGATGGCTCAGTTTATGTCACGCCAAAAGCTGGCCTGAAAAATGTGGCTCCCTTTCTCATGCTAGCAAACGACGAAAACCATATCCAGGCGATCCAGCAGCAAGAGCCGCTGCTGAAAAAGTTCGCCGATCTGACTGATGAGCAGCAAAAACAAGCGCTTGAAATTTACGGAAGTAAAGAGGCATATGCTAAGGAATACGAAAAAGCCTTACAAAGCATCTCAGGACTGAAAAAAGTTTTGCAGGCCTCGGAAAATTTATATACCATTGAAGGGAGCGCCCATATGAAGTTTACAGATATTGGCCTCTTCTTTGGTAGTAGCCAGCTACGCGATCTCATAGGGATACATGGGCAAACAGATCCGACAAAATGCCTCGAAATCACGCAAGCTGTAACAGTAGCATTCTTTGACCAACACTTGAAGGGTGAAACCAATGCTTCATTGCACCCTCTGTTTAAAAAGTATCAGGAACTAAAAAATGTTGCTTTGAACTGATTAGAGATCTGACAAATCTAGAGCAGAAGTAGTGAAAGAACTACTGTCTCCTGATCAGCAATCTCGCTGCTTCTACTCTAGAAGTAGGTTAACAAAATCTGCTATTTTTTCCAGCCTTGCTCACTAAATTCTCAGTAACCTGATATCTATGCGCCATAGGGGCCAAAACCGGGCAAGGGACAGGAAAAAATTAGTAAGTTCCCGAACAGTAATCGGGCAAGGCTCCTGAGAATTTATCAGGATGTATGATCTGGGCCACGCATTGTAGCCCATCTACCAGGCGCGGGCCGGGATGCTGCACAATATTTACATTAATATGATAGACGTGATGTGCCTTGACCGCATCAATGCCTCCCCAGTTTGCGCGCTTGTATACCGCATCTGGATTGCCGCCATAGGCCGGGTCCTCAGTCAAGATCACAAATTGCGGATCGTCCTTAATCACAGCTTCATCGGTTACCTGGGGATAACCGGCATTGTTCGAATCGGCATGAAAAATATTGATGGCATTAGCATCCTCAAGCATCTCATCACCAAAGGAGCTCCCACCAAAGACGTAGGGCTTACCAGGGGTGCTATAGTCCACTTCCATCAGCACCTTTGGCGCTGTGGTCCCAGCCACCGCAGCCTTGATCTGCTTTACACGCTGCTTAAGCTGATCCACTACTTTGGTCGCTGTATCCTGCGTAAAGGTCAAACGACCCACGATCAGCAAATCATCTATGCATTGCGTCAGATTGCCGGATGGCAGGCTTACTACGTGCAAACCCAGACTCTTGAATTGCGGATCGTACTTTTTGCTATTATCGCTAAAGCTCAGCACCAGGTCCGGCTTTAGGGCAACGATTCGCTCGACATTAAGCGTGCCATGAACATCTGAGATTTTGGGCAGCGCAGCAAGTTCACGCGGATAGGTCGTATAGTTGTCTACAGCAATGACACGGCTCTGCAAATTGAGAGCGCCTAGCATTTCGCTTACATTGGGAGAAATAGAAATAATGCGCTGAGGCGCGCTGCTAGGAAACACAATTGGGGTGCCATACGCATCAAGCGTAACGGGTGCCGGAGTCGCTTGCTTGTCAGGGTTTGTGCCCGCGGTTCCCGTAGATGAAGCCTGGCCGCAGGCAGTTAATAGGACAAATGAGGCTAAAAGTGTAAGCAGAAAAAGATGGAAAGAGATGACACGAGAGCGCATCTAGTTGTACCTCCAAATCAGGTCAACGCTCGCAGTCACCTTTGCGTGCAACGGAGAACAACCAAAGACAAAAAGATACGCTGAGGATACTGTCTCGGGTAGCTCGTTCCTTAGTTACGCGAAGGATCATGAGCAACTACTCACCGGGCAGGTTTCCTGGCTCCTGGTTAACAGCTTCTCATCGCTGACCTTCCCATTCTTATGCACAACTGTCTGCAGAATAGTGGCCGGTTTTCACCTGGATGAAGCGCTTACCAGTTACAGTAGCGCGACTGCGCCGGATTTACACCGGCTTCCCTATTATGCCTGAAAAATATGTCAGGCCACCTGGTGAGGCAAATCAAATTTATTATTTCCACCCGTAGTATACTCATGAGTATTTATCGATGTCAACTTCGCTAGAGCATTGCCTCTTCGTGCAGGCGCTTTACGTCAACGCCCAGGCCGGCTACCATGAGATACACACGGCTGGCCGCGGCAGCCAGTTGCTGATTTATGCGCCCCAGAACATCGCGATAAAGTCGCCCCAGGGCATAAGATGGAACCAGCCCTAAGCCAACTTCATTCGAGACGACGATGAGCGTTTTCTGCGGCTCCTGGGAGGCGAAGGTGTGCAGGAGTGCTTCAATCTCCTGTCCGGCATCCCGGCGATGCTCCTCGTGCGGCCCTGGTACCTCATCAAAATCTGCGCCATCACGAGATGCGAGCCAGTTAGAGAGCCAGAGCGTCATGCAATCCAGCACGATTACATCAGCAATGCTGGCAGCTTGCTGCACGGCCCTGGCCAGTTCCAGAGGTTCTTCAATCGTCTGCCACCCCTGTGGCCGGGCTGCCTGGTGACGCGCAATGCGATCACGCATCTCTTCATCACCAGCAGTAGCCGTGGCAATAAAAGCTACTTTGCTCCCGCTGCGATCAGCTAGCTGTTCAGCAAAATTGCTCTTGCCACTTCGCGCACCGCCCAAGACCAGAATAAGTTGCGGAGCTGACTGTGCTGAAGCTTCTATATGCTCCTGTTTCCTACTCATGAATCTCCACACCTTACCTTTCTATTCTCAGCGAACATTTACCCGTACAAATGTGTCTCTTTACCCAAATTGAATCTCTTGCAAAGAAGCTATGCCCAGCACATTATTGGGTATAGCTCGCTTTAGCATATCTCTTCCATGCAAATGACTATAAGAAATTTCTCAGAGCCAGAGCTGCATGAGCAATAGTAAAAGGAAGGCAAAGACCTCGGTTATCTCCGCAATCGCGCCATAAGTATCGCCGGTCAAGCCGCCTAAAACCTGGGTAACCCAGGCGCCAATCGCCAGAGCTGCTAATGTGACGCCAACCCAGACGAGAAGCCCAACCAGGTGCCCGGCAACCAGGACCACAACCAGAGAAGTCACAATGGCCAGGGCGAGCTGTAGATTTGTTACCGTCTGCCGAAAATTGCTTCCCAGGCCACGCACGCGCGCACCCGGAAAGATCCGTACGGCCAGCACCATGCCCCAGCGCGAAGATGGCAGGGCCACAAGAAATGCCAGTGGTAACCAGCGCACATCAAGGCTGGCCAGGAAAGCAAACTTGAGCAATAACATACAGAGCGCACCCAGGACGCCAAAGCTGCCTACCCGACTATCGCGCATAATCTCTAGCTTGCGCTCGCGCGTAGCTCCTCCAAAGAGTCCATCGCAAGCATCCATCAGCCCATCCAGGTGCAAGCCGCCGGTCAGCACGATCAAGGCCACAACTAGCACAGCCACAAGAGCCAGGGAAGGCAGCAGGGGACTAAAGATCAGCTTCAGCAGCCATAAGAGCAGCGCCAGAAATAGCCCGATCAGAGGGAAATAGCCAGCGCCGCTGATCGGCATAATACTGCTCGCCTGGCTGGCTGAAAGGTTAGGCCTGTTCTCGGGCCAGGGAAACACGGTGAGAAAGCGCACAGCCGCCACAAACTCGCGATACTGCTCCAGCACACTAACTTGCCGCCCGGTCGTGGGTGGCAGCTCCTCTTCATCTGGTATATAAGAACCGCCTCTTTGACTTTGGATCTTGTCAACACGCTTACGCAGGTCCGCAAACGCTCCCTGAAAATAGCCAGACGCTTTGTGCAGGGTCTCACGAAATTGCTGCTGCCTATCGTTAGGTTCCTCGGACATCTTATTGCCCCCCTTTTGAAAAAGCTATCAATACCATGAAGTTCGGCTAAACGGGAAAGAATTGCGTGCGTTTCCAATGAGCCTCAGATGGCGCTAGCTTTGCGCCTGGGACGCTGCATATCGAGCAGAGAAAGGATGGCTTGAAACGAAGTTCCTTCGCCACCGACCAACACATCAAGAGCACTCAATGAACCGGGATCAATCCGCCAGCGCCACTGTTGCTCCAGGGCCAGACCCAGAGCATAGCATAGCAGAAGGCGCAGCGGGCCGCCATGGCTCACAATGAGCACATCGCTCTGACCTGCCGCCTCCTGCTCGGCAGACGCGGCAATATCGCTCAACATAATCTCTTGCACGCCACTATGCACACGTTGCCATAAGCTCGCTAGCGTCTCTCCGCCCGGCGGTGCATAGCGCAGCGGATCTGTAAAGAAAGCTGTCTGCTCCACAAAACGCTCACTAATTTGCGCATAGGTCAGGCCTTCCCAGGCCCCAAAATGGATCTCGCGCCAGGCAGCAGATAACTTGAGCGGGACCGCGTGTTCGGCAGCAATAATCTCTGCCGTCTCACGCGCTCTCAGTAAATCGCTACTATAAATTACGCCAATAGGTGCAGAACGTAACTGCCTGGCCAGCCAGCGCGCCTGGCTTCGCCCCTGCGACGAGAGTGCAATATCGCTATGCCCACAAAAGCGCTGCTGACTATTCCAGCGCGTTAGCCCATGCCGCACCAACCAGAGCCGCCTTACACCTGCATTCGTGCTTATCGCTCTTCCTCCAGCTATGATCTCATCCCTTAAACCTCTTGCCCGGCAAGATGGCTTAATTACTCATCTAAATCATAAACTACGCAGGCGCGCTATGCTAGTAGCAAGTGCAGGAATACAGAAACTCGTCAATAAAAGTCAGAGCTCCAACCTTGACAGGCAAATCAAACACCAGCTATACTTGGCTGTAGAGTAATCGGTTACCTTAACTGGCCCTACAAGCAAATCCCGCCTATTTAGTCTTTTTCGCCACAGAAAGTTAGAGATTTCGCGGGAACATATCTGGCCAAACAGCCTGAATTGAGCCGCAAGCCGAGACGTTATTTGCCGGGAGAAACCGATAACTCATGCAGTCTATATCAAGCACGAGACCTGCTGTATCTGACGCTACACGGCGCGAGATAGCCAAAGACACGTAAGGGGGATGCCTTCTCACCATGAAGCCTTTCTACAATGTGCGCCTCTCGGCCTCGCCGATCAATTGGTGCAACGACGACATGACTGATCTTGGCGACGAATATAGCTTTGAGGATATCCTTGCTGATATGGAGCGCCTGCACATCCAGGGAACGGAGATGGGGCGAAAATATCCGCGCGATCCACAGACGCTGCGCCCGGCTCTGGCCGCCCATCAGCTGGTGCTTTCCTCAGCCTGGAACACAGTACACTTTGCCAATCAGCGTCAGTGGCCTGCTGAGCTTGCCCAGTTTAGTGAGCATGTACGCTTCCTTAAAGCCATGGGGGCCTCCCATGTGGTGACGTGCGAGGGCGGAGGCAGCGTGCATTGGGACCTGGGAGGAGATCGCGCTTCTGTAATCCCCTTTTCAGACGAAGAATGGCACAATGTTGCGCGTGGGCTCAACGAAGCCGGGAATATTGCCCATTCCTATGGGCTCCATCTGGCCTACCATCCCCACATGGGCACAAATGTGCAGACTGAGGATGAAATTGACAGATTAATGGCGCTCACCGATCCCAGGTATGTGACCCTTCTGCTCGATACTGGACATATTCAGCTGGCCGGGGGCGATCCGCTGGATGTGCTCAAGAAGTATCGCCAACGCATAGAGTATGTGCACCTCAAGGATGTCCGTCAGGAGCGCATGCAGCAGTTCTATGCTCAACAGCTTTCATTCTTACAGGGCGTACGTTTTGGCATCTTTACTACGCCAGGAGATGGCTGCGTCGACTTTCCCGCCATCCTGGCTTATCTGGCTGAAACCGATTATCAGGGCTGGATGGTCATTGAGGCCGAGCAGGACCCGGCTGTTGCCAATCCCGCGCTCTATATGCGTAAAGCCTTAGCATATCTCGCCGGTCTAGGCCTGCACTGTTAGCCTAAAGGAGGTATTTTCGGATGGGTACACCTGTGGCCTATACACTTGGAAGGATCATCGTCGATCTCTATGCAAACGACATCGGAGTGCCCCTGCGCCAGGTCAAAACATTCCAAAAGTATCTCGGCGGCTCGGCAGCTAACGTCTCAGTTGGCATGGCCCGCCTGGGCCTGCAATGTGGCCTGATTAGCCGTGTTGGCGCCGACGATTTCGGGCGCTATCTGCGCGAGCGCCTGGCAGAGGAGGGCGTTGATCATCACATGGTCATCACTGATAAGCAGAATCCGACTGGCCTGGCCTTCGCCGCGCTCTTTCCGCCCGCCGATTCCGAGGTGCTTTTCTATCGCAAGCCCTGCGCCGATATTCATTTGAGCCTTGCCGATCTCGATTTTGCCGCCTTGCGCCAGGCTCGCCTGCTAGAAGTGGCCTGCACTTCGCTCTGCGCCTCGCCGAGCCGAGAGGCTACCCTGGCTGCTCTGGAAGAGCATCGGGCGAGCGGAGGCCTCAACGTACTGGATATCGATTGGCGCCCCTCGCTCTGGCCGAGCGTGGAAGAGGCCCGCGTCTGCTATCACAGCGCTTTACGCCTGGCGGATATCGTGCTGGCCAATGAATCAGAACTAGCATTTGCCGGCAACTCTACAGATCCGGAGACGGCGGCACGCCACCTGCTCGGCTTTGGGGTTAAGGAAGTTGTCGCCAAGCGCGGTGCCGCTGGCTGCCTGAGCTTTACAGCCGGTGAGGTTGTGAAGACATCGGCTTTTCGCACAGAGGTCATGAATACCCTGGGAGCCGGCGATGGCTTTGCGGCTGCCTATTGTTATGGTCTCCTCAACAACTGGGATACGCGTCAGCGCTTACAATTCGCCAATGCCGCCGGCGCCATTGTGGTCAGTAGGCACAGTTGCTCAGAGGCCATGCCAACCTTAGCTGAGGTTCAGCAACTCATTGCGACTGCAGAGGCATAGTTCACGATAGGCCGCGCTAAGCAAATACAGGAGGCTGGTCGAGCATATATCTCTCTGCCCTGGCAAGTTGCCAAACCGATCGGCTGGTAAAACTATATATGCCAGATAGGTTGAACTTGAAGGCGACTTCCTATAGAATAGCAATAGTCCCATTGCCATTCTTTGCCATTGCCTCTCCGGAACGCCTAACTGCCCTTTCAGGCTGTTTCTGATAGCAGTCGGCACTGGCATCATTTCCCGGTTCTACTATACGTAAAGGCTTAAAGTTGGTAGCAGGAGTGGGGCTTATGAGGAGTCAAACCTTATGCCAAAGGTGACAATCTACGACGTCGCTAAACGGGCAGGGGTTTCTACGGCCACTGTCTCGAAAGTGCTAAACGGTAACGGTCGCATTAGCAAGGTCACTAGCTCGCGGGTTGAGCAGGCCATCGCTGACCTTCATTACCGCCCGAGTATCATAGCCAGTGCTCTCAAGAGGAATCAGACCTATAGTATAGGGTTACTTGTTCCGGATATTATCAATACATTTTATAGCGAGCTGGCTCGGGCTATTGAAGATGTGGCCTTGCTCCAGAATTATTCGGTGCTTGTCTGCAGTACAGATAACAGCCCGGAGCGCGAAGGCAAACAACTGGATCTGCTCCTGCGCAAACAACTTGATGGCATTATTATCGCGACCTCTGAGGGTATTAATAGTTCGACACTGGATATGTTGAAAAAGCAGGAAGCGCGCGTGGTCTTTATCGACCGCATTATTGCCAATTCTCCCTATCCAACTGTGGCAACCGACCACTATCAAGGCAGCTACCAAATTACTGAGTATCTTATCCAGCTTGGACATCGCAAACTGGCGATATTTTTAGAGCCGCTTTACCTCAAAACCTCCCTTGAAAGGTTGCGCGGCTTCTCTGCTGCGCTGGCCAGCTATGGCATTGCCCAGAATAGCTTCTCAGTGCTGAGCAATGGCTTTGGTGCGGTGGCCGGCTATGCCATGGCCCAGCAGGTACTCGAAAATCCCGATCCTCCTACAGCTATTGTGGCCAGCAACGATCTCATCGCCATTGGGGCGCTGCAGAAATTTCACGAGTCCGGCGTAATCATTCCTGAGCAGCTTTCGCTGGTGGGCTATGATGATATTCAGATGGCCCGCATGGTCTCACCTTCGCTGACGACGGTAGCCCAACCGATCATGGAAATGGGCAAGCTGGCCTTTGAATATTTATTCAACGATAGCATGCAGACAACCGCGACAACCCTGCTTTCGCCAACTATCGTCATTCGTCAGACAAGCGCGCCTCCACGTCCCGAGGGTCCGCTCAAGTCAGTATAAGGCAGGCACGAAGAGTTTCAGGGCAAGCCTAAATTTATTTGTACCAGGAGGAAGATGATGCAACGTTTCGGACAGCTTCTCGGCATCAAAGCAGAGCATATTGATGAGTACGAACGGCTCCATGCTGCTGTCTGGCCCGGCGTGCTTGCCACGATTCATGAATGTAACATCCGCAATTACTCTATCTTTCGCCATGGAAATCTGCTCTTCGCCTATTTCGAATACATTGGTGATGACTATGAGGCTGATATGGCAAGAATGAAGCAAGACCCGCTTACCATCGAGTGGTGGAAAATCTGTGATCCCATGCAGGAGCCACTATCAGAGCGCCAGGAGGGCGAGTGGTGGGCTAACATGAAAGAGGTCTTCCATACGGACTAAGCAGTTCCTGCTCAAAGAGGAAGCTCTCTGAGCCAGGTTGAAAATTCCCTACATCCCGGCCAATAAGCCAGATATTGCTAAACGCTCGATTGTATGCAATATCTGGCTTATTCTTGCATAGCACCTATTCATATCATGCACACGCACGGGCAAACATTGCCGGGTACTTTTGGTGAGTTTATCTTTCCTACTTTTTCTTGTCATATCGAGCTATGTTATACTATTCACACGATAAAACGCGTGTGAGAGGTACATTCTATGTTGGAAGGCTCTCAAATTGATCGCTACCGCCTACTCCAGAGCATTGGCCATGGCTCAGCAGGGGAGGTCTACCTTGCGGAAGATAGTCGCATTGCCCAAAGGGTCGCGATTAAGCTCATACGTATTGAGACTGAGAATAAGGCCCTAAGCGGGACCGAGAAACGTCACTTTCAGCGCGAAGCAAAAGCTATTGCACGACTTGACCACCCTAATATTCTCCCACTCTATGATTACGGTGAAGAGAACATAGAAGGTATAAAGTTTGCTTATCTGGTGATGCCCTTTCGTCAGGAAGGCACGCTGGCCGATTGGTTTGAACAGTACGTAAACTCAAAGCAACCTCCCATCGACGATGTGCTTCATTTCATCGAGCAAGCGGCCTCAGCCCTGCAGCATGCTCATGATCGGCAAGTGCTGCACCAGGACATCAAGCCTTCAAACTTTCTGCTGCGCAGCCGCTCAGACCGACCCGATCAGCCAGATCTTCAGCTCACCGACTTTGGCATCGCCAGGTTCTATATAACCAGCGCTCAAACTAGCCAATCTATCCGCGGCACTCCTGCCTACATGGCTCCTGAGCAGTGGAATGGACATCCAACTCCAGCCTCCGATCAATACGCACTGGCAATCATGGCTTACCAGCTCCTGACAGGTCAGTTGCCCTTTCGCGGAAGCCTGGAGCAACTGATGCTCCAGCATCTTGAGCAGCAACCAAAGGGTCCAAGCCTGTGCAATCCTGCTCTACACCGAGAAGTTGACATCGTTCTCTCCCTGGCCCTGGCCAAGAAGCCGGAAGAGCGCTTCGCCTCGGTTAGCGCTTTCGCACGCGCCTTTTATCTTGCCGTGACGCAGAGCGCCTCGGTTGAGCTTTCCCCGCTTAGCCCGCTCTCACCTGTCACGCCTCTGACTGAAGAAGCTCCACAGGCAAACGTGGATTCATGCGCTGAAAATATCCAGGCCACCCTTACCATCACACCTGCTGAAGCGCGTTCGGGAGTTACCCGCACCCTCACACTGGCTCTGGGCCACAAAATACAGGTAGTTGTGCCACCCGGAGCCAGCAACGGACAAATCCTTCGTCTTCCTTACCCTCAGAGAAGCTCGCCTTCAGGCACGCCAATGTCAACAAACTCGCTTATCCTGACTATCCTTGTGCAAGAAGCGCCACGCAAAGCAGCGCTCTCCGGCATTGTGGAACACCTGCATACCCCTTTTAGAGCTCTGCAGGCTTATTCTAACAAAACCTTCGTCCCTCGCTCGCTACCTGGCAAACTTAGCAGAGGCAAAGCTATTGTTCTAGGCGGATTGATTGCGCTGATTATCCTCGCGGGCAGCGGTCTCTTGCTCATCAACAATGCCGCCAATCAACGTAACGCGAATACAGCCAGGATAGCCGCTATGGCCTCAGCACGCGCCAACCTCAATCCTTATCCACCCGGTGGAGGAACCTTAATCATCAATGACCCCTTACAAGATAATTCAAAAAATTATGGCTGGGAAGAGCTGACTCACCCGGCTCGCGATTGTCACTTTAGCAACCATGCCTACCTCGTCCAGGAGCTACAGCCCAAAGCCTTAGCTGCCTGCACCGCACAGAATATGAACTTTAGCAACTTTGTGCTACAGGTCCAGATGACTTTTCTGACCGAAGGCTTTGGCGGTATCCTCTTTCGCGCCGATATCGCAAGCAGTCGCCTCTACTATTTTCAGGTTATTTCCGATGGTGAATACTTTCTCTATCTCTATAGAGACGGACAAATGGCTCATTCCAGCCAACTAACGCCTGATCATGCAACCATTCCAGCCAGCATATTCCATCAAGGCATTAAGCATCCCAACTTGCTTGCTGTCGTTGCCCGTGGTCCGGCTATTGACTTATATGTCAACCACCATCATCTTACTACTATTACCGATAATACATTAAGCCATGGGCAGATAAGTTTTATAGCCTCTGGTTTCTTCAGTCCTATCAAGGTAGCCTATAGTGATATTAAAGTGTGGAAGCTATGAATCTGGCTGGGCAGCAAGTTGACCGTTATCGCCTGATCCGGCGCGTTGGCAGTGGGGGTATGGGGGATGTTTATCTCTCCATTGACGAGCATATCGAGCAGAGCGTAGCTATCAAGCTCATACGAACTGACGCTTCGAAAGGGGGCGATATGGCCCTTTTCTTGCATGAGGCGACGGCAATTGCGCGGCTCGATCACCCCCACATTCTTCCGCTATATGACTATGGAGAGGTAAATATCGAGGGTACGGCCCTGGCCTATCTGGTCATGCCCTTTCGTCAGGAAGGGACCCTGAGCGACTGGCACAAGCAACTCCCCTCTACCGAGCATGTTTCGTTGGATATCATCGTTCACTTTATACAGCAAGCTGCGGCTGCTTTGCAGCATGCTCATGATCGACAGGTAATCCACCAGGACGTTAAGCCCTCAAACTTTCTGATCAGGGCAAGAAGAGATATTCCGGATCGTCCAGACTTGCTCCTTACCGATTTTGGCATTGCCAGATTCCACACGACCGATGCCGATGCTAGCCAGCCGGCCCGCGGCACACCCTCCTATATGGCTCCCGAACAGTGGCGCCGGCAGCCAGTCCCGGCTACTGATCAGTATGCGCTGGCAATCATGGCTTATCAGCTCATCACTGATCGGTTGCCCTTTCTCGGTCGCTCCGAGCATCTGATGCGCCAGCACCTCACGGCCCAACCAGAGGCACCCGGCAAATATAATTCCCACGTTCCCAGCGCGCTGGATGCGGTTATTTTACAAGCCCTGGCCAAACGGCCGGATGAGCGTTTTCCCTCCGTGGCAGCCTTTGCGCAGGCGTTCCAGCAAGCCACGCAGCCTGGCTCGCCGCGCCCAGCACTAATCCCAATGAGCAAGCAAGAAGCATACTCGCCGGCCCACATGGAGCTAGTACAGAGCCATCCTGCCCAATCCGTCTCTCCGCCCTCCACTTCGGTTCACCAGGACCCACAAGCGGCAGATCGCTTGCAACCCGATACGTCTGCCATTCAGGAGCAAATTTTGCCCTCTCGCTCAGGGGCCGGCCGGGGTTTCCTGCGAGGCAGGTCTCTCTTGCTCATTGGGCTAGCACTCTTGCTGATTGTCGTCAGCAGTGGAATATTATATGCGCTTAACAGCTATAAAGCCTATAGTTTACAGCTGGCAGCATCCGCAACGGTCAGGGCCGCAACGGCTATAAGTACGGCAGCCACAGCACATTCAATTGCCACAGCCAGCGCAGCCAACCCCAATCCTTACCCGCCACATACCGGGCGCTTAGTCCTCAACGATCCTCTTAAAGACGCCTCGCGCGGCTACGGCTGGGATAATTATAATGGGAACGATGAATATTGCCAGTTTCAAGACGGAGCCTATCGTGTTCAGGAAGCCAGAATCCAATCCCTCTATAATTGCGTTGCGCGCAATACTGACTTGAGCAATTTCGTCTTTGAGATAGATATGACCTTTCTGGCTGGCGATGCCGGCGGCATCATTTTGCGCGATGATGAGGTCCACAGCCAAGATTATCATCTTATCCTTGAAGCTGATGGGAGCTATGATTTTGTGCTTTCACCGGGACCGGATATTAAAACTGTCCTGGCACGGGACAAGCTTCCGGCTTTCCTCTTTCACAAGGGCCAGCAAGCCAATCGGTTGGCGGTAGTAGCTCGTCAGCAGAAATTTGACTTATATGTCAACGATCAGTTCATCACCAGTGTTACTGACAAGAGCTATAGCCATGGTCAAATCGGCGTTATGGCCGACACTACCGCCCATACTACGACCTTGCTATTTCGTAATGCCAGGGTATGGCAAATCTAAAGAGCCAGCCATATCGAATAGATTCTACGCCCGCTTGCTCATCTGGTTTGCGCTGACATCTTGATTTTATAGTGGAAAGCATGCTAAACTTTTTTTACCTCATACAATACCAAAAGGAGGCTTATCCTGGCCTCTCTAGCTATTTTGCATTATAAGCTCCGCAGATAATGCAAGGAGGTATAAATTGCCACCATAATAATCATCTCTTCAATCATGCAGCCATACAACGATATTGCTCGGATCTCGGCCTCAACCCATCTACCAGGGGCAATATCTTCCCAACTCTCTTACAACGGAGGAAAAACTATGGCAACTACCAGCCGCCAGATTACAGTGGCCTCACGTATCGATCGGCTACCGCTCTCTTCTCTACATGTCAGGCTCAACACTGTCCTGGGCATTGGCACCTTTTTCGATCTCTATGATATTTTTCTTGGTGGCCTGCTTGGAACTGTCCTGACTCCGCTCTATCATCTTAACTCTTTCGAGACTGCACTTATCATCGGTTCCAGTTTTCTTGGAATGTTTGTGGGAGCGAGCACACTTGGCATTGTCTCCGACTATATTGGTCGCCGCGCCATGTATATGGTCAATCTGCTTATCTACTCCCTCTTCTCCCTGGCTGCGGCCTTCTCTCCCGGCTATATCTGGGTTGTTATTTTCCGTTTTATCGCCGGTCTGGGCCTTGGCGCCGAACCACCACTCACCGATATTTATATCGGCGAGATGATCCCCAAATATGCCCGCGGACGCTATACTGCCTGGTCCTATACTCTTGGCTTCTTTGGCGTCCCCGTGGCAGGCCTGGTAGGTAGATTTGTCGTGAAGACAAATTTTCTCTCAATCGACGGCTGGCGCTGGCTCCTCGTCATAGGCGCCCTGGGAGCCCTTATCGTCTGGTTCCTGCGCCGCAACCTGCCCGAATCGCCACGCTGGTATGAGATCCGCAATAACCAGGAGGCGGCCGAGGCTACCTTGAGCAAGATTGAAGAGCAAGTCAAGCGCGAGCATAACTTGAGCGAACTACCTCCTCCTGAGCCGGTAGTTGTTGAGCCACAGACAAAGGCGCCTATCTCTGAGATCTTTAGCGGTAAATATGCCAAACGCACTACCATGCTCTGGATCTTCCAGATCTTACAGACGGTTGGCTATTATGGCTTTGGCTCGTTGGCTCCTATCGTGCTCACTGCCAAAGGCTTTAGCGTTGTCTCTTCTCTCGGCTACACGGCGCTTATTTTCGCCGGCTATCCGCTGGGCTCGCTGATCTCTATTCCTCTGGTGGAACGCTTTGAGCGCAAATGGCTGATTGTTGGCGCGGCCATTTTGATAGCGCTCTTTGGTTTGAGCTTTGGCTTCGCCACTTCGGCCCCATCCTGATTGTCTCGGGCTTTCTGCTGACCACCGCCAGCAATATCTTCTCGAATTCGTTCCATATCTATCAGGCCGAAATCTTCCCGACACGCATGCGTGGAACAGCCGTGGGACTGGCCTACAGTCTGAGCCGCATCACCAGTGCCCTCTTGCCAGTTATTGCCCTTCCGGTGCTGAAGTCCTCAGGTCCCGTGACGGTCTTTCTCGGCGCCGCCGTGATCATGGCGATCCTCTGTCTCGATGTGGGCCTCCTGGGTCCAAACAGCACAGGCAAGAGTCTGGAAACCGTCTCACAATAAGGCAAGTTAAGCCTGAACAGCTCTCCTTGTAAAAAAGAGAGCTGTTTGTGTTTTTGTAGCTTTTCATTTGCACCTTGCCTCTCTCCACGCAAAGAGAAGGTTTTGCAACCAGCTTGACACAGGTCACTTATTCAAGTATTCTATTGAATAAGTGAATAGAAAGATGAGGACATGAGATGGAACCTGGAGAGAAACGTCGTTTTAAAACTCTGCTCTATGAACAATTTGCTCGCATGGGAAAAGCTCTGGCAAGCCCGCATCGCCTCGAACTGCTCGATGTTCTCTCACAGGGGGAACGCACTGTGGAGGCGTTGGCCCAGGAAACAGGGATGTCGGTCGCCAATGCCTCTCAGCATCTGCAGATCCTACGCATGGCACGCCTGGTCGAGACCCGCCGGGCCGGTGTCTCGATCTATTATCGGCTGGCCTCTGAGGCTGTAAGCCTCCTTTGGTTATCCCTGCGTCATGTTGGGGAAGAGCATCTGGCTGAAGTAGACCAGCTTGTCACTATCTTTTTGCAAGATCGTGCCTCATTTCATCCTATGACGGTGGCTGAACTTCGTGAGGCGATGCAAGACGAGCGCGTGATCCTTCTGGATGTGCGCCCGCAGGCAGAGTATCAGGCAGGCCACCTTCCCCAGGCGCGTTCCATCCCAGTAGCCGAATTGAAAGCACGGCTTGCTGAACTGCCAAAGGAGCGTGAGATCGTGGCGTATTGTCGTGGTCCGTATTGTGTCTTTGCCGATGAAGCAGTCTCTTTTTTGCGAGCACAAGGCTACGCCGCTCGTCGGCTGGAAGAAGGCGTTCTTGAATGGCAAATGCTCGGATTACCCATTGTGAGATAACATATCAAAAGGAAGACATATGATAAGAGAAGTTCCTCCCCATCCCGCCCTGGCCCAGGGCCCTATCTATCTCGACTACAATGGATCGACGCCGGTTGACCCACGGGTCGTTGAAGCCATGCTGCCGTATCTGACGATCCACTTTGGCAATCCTTCCAGCACGCACTTCTATGCCCATAAGCCCCACGCAGCTATCGAAGCAGCCAGGAAGCAGGTTGCCCGTCTGCTTGGCTGTACCCCTGCTGAAATCATCTTTACTGGCGGGGGATCTGAGAGCGATGCCCTTGCGCTGTATGGCGTCGCTCTGGCTAATCGTGAGCGCGGTAAACATATCATTACGCAAGCGACAGAACATCCCGCTGTACTAAAGGTCTATCGCCAGCTTGAGCGCTTGCAAGGCTTTCAGGTGACTGTGCTCCCAGTGGATGCCACCGGGCGTGTACGGCCTGAAGAGGTTGAAGCGGCCATTGATGAGCAGACGACACTGGTCAGCATCATGGCAGCCAACAACGAAACTGGAACGCTTCAACCCATCGCCCAGGTTTCTGAGATTGTCCACCGCCATGGTGCCTTGATGCACACAGATGCCTCGCAAGCCGCAGGCAAAATTCCCATCGATGTGACCGAGACCGGGGTGGATCTGCTCACAGTCGCCGGGCACAAACTATATGCCCCCAAAGGCATCGGAGCCCTCTTTGTCCGGCGAGGAGTTCAGCTTGAGCCCATACAGCCAGGAGGGGGCCAGGAACGCGGGTTGCGGGCTGGTACAGAGAATGTTGCGGCTATCGTCGCGCTTGGCGCTGCCTGCGAGTTAGCGGCTTCGTGCCTTCAAGAGGAACAGAAACGCTTGACAGGATTACGCGATGCCCTCTTTCAACAGCTCTGTGAATCTCTCCCTGGCCTGATCCATCTCAACGGCCATCCCAGCGAACGCCTGCCCAATACCTTGAATGTGAGCGTTGATGGCGTCATCGGAGAAGAGGTACTTGCCGGCACACCGGAGATTGCTGCGGCAACTGGTTCGGCCTGCCATGCTGGCTCCACTTCCCCATCTGAGATATTACTTGCGATGGGAATAGAACGCTCTCGCGCGTTAGGAGCTCTCCGCCTCACGCTGGGACGCTGGTCCACTGGCTCAGAGGTCGAGCAGGCGGCACGCCTCCTGGCTCAGACCGTTCAGACGAGGCTTTCATCCATATCCTGTCGAAAAGGAGAGGAAAGATGAGCACCATCACTGTTGAACAATTGCGCACCTGGCTTGACGAAGGGGGCGAGGTCTGCATCGTGGATGTCCGTCCTCTCGCCGAGCGCCAGGAATGGTCCATTCCCGGCAGCCTGCATATTGACGCCTATGAGGCTCTCAAAGCCCACGATCCAGAAGCACTAGCTGAATTGCAGATCCCCGCTTCTCAACGTGTGGTAACCGTCTGCGCCGCCGGGAAAACCAGCCAGATAGCCGCCAAACAATTGCGTGCCCGTGGGCTATCGCAGGTCTTTTCCCTGGAAGGGGGTATGCAAGCGTGGAGCCTTGCCTGGAATAGCGCACATATTCCACTTCCCGACCATTCCATACAGGTGATCCAGATACGCAGGACGGGCAAAGGCTGCCTTTCTTACCTGATCGGCACAGGAGAGGAAGCTGTAGTGATTGATGCCTCGCTGGATACGGAGGTCTATCTCGATGTGGCGGCCTTGCACGGCTGGCGTATTACCCATGTCCTGGAAACACATATTCATGCGGATCATATCTCACGTTCACGTCTGCTCGCTCAACAGAGCGGGGCTATGCTCTTGCTACCGGAGCAAAAGCGCGTGAGCTTTCCCTTTACTGCCATCCATGATGAAGAAGCACTAGCAATCCCACCCCTGCATCTCAAGGCGTTCCATACTCCCGGGCATACCATGGAAAGTACCTGCTATTTACTCAACGGGCATATATTGTTTACCGGGGATACGCTCTTTACTGCTAGTATTGGGCGCCCCGATCTGCAAGCCGATAAGGGGGAAGCAACGCTTCGGGCGCATGCGCTCTATCAAAGCCTGCATCGACTCCTGGCATTGCCCGCCGATAGGCTGATTCTTCCCGGTCATACCAGTACACCTGTCCCTTTTGATAAAAGGCCCCTGATGGCCACGCTTCACGAGATCGATGCGCAAATCGATCTCCTGCATGCCGAGCGCGTTGACTTTGTACACGCTGTGCTCTCCAGGCTTCCTGCTCCTCCACCCAATGCCGAACGAATCATACGCGTCAATGAACAAGGCTTGCTCCCCGATCAGCCTGTCAGCGAGCTAGAAGCCGGAGCCAATCGCTGTGCTATCTTCTAATACCAGATCACCTGTGCAATCCCTGCAACTCGGCCTGCGCGCAAACTGGCGGCAATTCAGTCTGCTGGTCATCATTAATGCCTTTGTTGGTAGTATGGTGGGCCTGGAGCGCTCTATCCTGCCCTTATTGGCCGAGCAGAGCTTTGGCATCGCCTCCAAGACCGCCATCCTTTCCTTTCTGGTCAGCTTTGGCCTGGTGAAAGCCGGGGCTAATCTCTTTGCCGGGCGGATGACGGATCGCATTGGGCGCAAACGCATCCTGGTGCTTGGCTGGTTGATTGGTTTGCCGGTCCCGCTGCTGATTATTTTTGCGCCTTCCTGGGAATGGGTAGTTTTCGCAAATGTGCTTCTAGGGATCAATCAGGGCTGGTGCTGGTCTACAACTGTCATTATGAAGATTGATCTTGTGGGACCAAAACAGCGCGGTCTGGCGATGGGTCTGAATGAGGCGGCTGGTTATCTGGCTGTCTCGGCAGCAGCGCTCGCGGCCGGCTACCTGGCAACCACTTACGCGCTGCGCCCTCAACCCTTTATCCTGGGCATTGTATTCGCCGGAGCAGGGCTAGCCCTCTCCTGGTTCGGCGTACGCGAGTCGCGTGACTATGCAGCCCTGGAAGCTCTCCAGATGCAATCCGCCCCATCGAACCTTGTGGAGAATGCACCATCTGCCCATCCTTCTTTTGTCGAGATCGTGGCGCAAACGTCCTGGAAAAACCGCACGCTGTTTGCCGTATGCCAGGCAGGATTGGTCAATAATCTCAATGATGGCCTCTCATGGGGATTATTCCCCCTGTATTTTGCGGCAGCAGGACTCTCAGCAGAGCAGATCGGGTTGTTGGTTGCAGCCTATCCGGCAGTCTGGGGAATTGGGCAGTTGGCAACAGGTGCACTTTCAGATCGAGTTGGGCGCAAATGGCTGATCGTTGCAGGGATGCTCATCCAGGCGCTTGGACTGGGGCTCATCGTGCTCGTTCATACGTTCTGGCCCTGGTTGGCAGGCGCAGTACTGCTCGGCGTGGGTACTGCCTGTGTCTATCCAACGCTCCTGGCCGCAATAGGCGATGTCGTCCATCCGAGCTATCGTGCCACGGCTGTTGGGGTGTATCGCCTCTGGCGCGATAGCGGCTATGCGGTCGGTGGCCTGCTCGCTGGTATTCTGGCTGACCTGCTGGGGATCTCCTTCGCCATTGGCGTCGTAAGCGTGCTCACCTTCCTCTCCGGTCTGCTGGCAGCTGCCTTTCTAAAAGAAACGCTCGTTCGTCGCAAGTTTGTATGAGCCATCGCCTCATCCCATTCAGGGAGAGCGAAATCGTGGGAAAGGCTCATTTGGAGCCTTCCTGATGCACAAAAGTATCTATTTGAGCATAACAGCCGGCCCCTGATCATAGGGAGATAGCCAACTCGTAAGAGAAAGCTGGTTTTTTGATGACTCTTCTCTTACGAGTCGGTTTGGCAACGATCATTGGCAAAAGCAAGAAAGAGTAGGGTCACTATTTGCTATTTCTTGCTTGTTTGTCATGATGAACGTTCATCCTATCTTAATGTCTTAGTAAAACAAATCCGATTTCGTAATTTCCCTGGAGTGGGGCCTCACGATGGCGTTGAGAACGTAGCCTCCTGGCCTTCCAGGCTGAGCAGTGAAAGATAGGCCTCTTCCAGGGTGGGCTCAACCCGCACAGCTTCGGGATGGGGACAGGTGTGTGCAACCAGGCGTACTTCTACAAGCTTGCCATGCCGAATAGCCTGGCTGGTTTGATAAGTGGCCCGCAGCCGCTCAAATGCGGCTGGATCAAGCGTTACGCTCCAAGCCGTATTGGTGGCATCAGCTAAGAGCGCATCACATGTGCCGTTCCAGAACAAACGACCATCGCGCAGTAACGCAATTTCAGTCGCCATCACTTCGATATCTGTAATAATATGGGTGGAGAGAATGACAAGGCGTTCACCCTGTAAGGAGGCAATAATTTCACGAAAGCTTACCCGCTCTGCTGGATCAAGCCCAACAGTTGGCTCATCGAGGACCAGAATGCGTGGATCATTAATTAAGGCCTGGGCGATTCCAATACGCCGGATCATGCCACCGGAAAAGGTGCGCAAACGATGATTGGCCTCATTGGTCAGATGAACCAGATCCAAAACTGTATCCACACGATGGCGCAAAAGTGAGCCCGTCAGGCCTTTTAATTCGCCGATATAGCGCAGAAACTCGTAAGCCGTGAGCTGCGGATAGACCCCAAAGTGTTGCGGCAGATAGCCAAGCTCGCAACGTAGAGCCTGCGGATACGCGACGATATCCTCACCATCCCAGCTTACCACGCCCGAGGTAGGTTTCAATAAGCTGGCCAGGATACGCAATAAGGTTGTCTTGCCAGCGCCGTTGGGACCAACCAGGCCCCAGACCCCAGCTTCCATACGCAAGGTCACATCTTGTAGAGCCTGCTTTCCCTTTTTATATTGTTTGCTCACCTGATCTATAAAGATTGTAGACATAGCTTATCTGTCTTCCTTTCGATACATCTGTTTTCGCCTTAAATGTTTCTGTTTCCCAAATCAGCAACTAAGCAAGCTCCTGCCGCTGTCGATGCATCAACAGAATGGTGAGTATGAGCAGTAGAACGCTCAGGCCCAGAAAGAGAAGCCGATTGAGCTCAAAGATTGGCGTGATATGCACATAGGGGATCGTTTTCTTCACCAACTCAACAATATATTGGACCTGAGCCCCAGACGGAATTGTGCCGTGTGGCACATTTGCTCTGGTCCATATAGAAGCCGGGTCCTTTGCAAGGCCTCCCATCAAATTAATTAAATCTGGCAGATTAAAGAACGAAGTTAGCCAAAAGACTAGCAAGATGATCGAGTTAATCGGCCGCTTGCCGCCTGTCTGCACCATGCTCCACAAGCTCAACGCTGTCCCAAAGGCCAGCGGAACCGGGATCAGCCAGAGCCAGCTCAACACATAGGGTAGCGCTCCCGGGCTGAAGTAGGGGCGAGCGGGAAGCACTAGATCCAACCCTACAATAAAGAGCAGATAGCAAACCGCAAATCCCAGCAAGATGATCAGTCCAGCCAGCCACTTGCCACACACATAGAGCACTGTGCTCACCGGCGTGCTCAGCACCACTCCTTCTAGTTGGCACTCGCGATCGCGCTGGATCTGATTGCCCGTTGTAAATACGAGTGCCAGCGTTAATATATGAGAATAAACGCTGACCCAGATCCATAATGTATCAATTTCATGGTGAGCAGCTGCAAAGACAAAGATGAAGCCCCAGGCCAGGATAAAAGCCATAATAAACCAGCTCACTTTTCCCCGCCAGAACAAGATCAGCTCAAGACGCACAATCATCCATAGTTGTCGCATTTTATTTATCTCCTATTTATCTCTTTCGAAACAGCCAAAACAGCAACTTTAAGCAATCTTCAGCCGCCGTCTACGCACCTTCCTCATCTCCTTCATCAACTCATAAACAATATTGCGATCCGCACATTCTTAGTGAGGTTGCAATCTGTCTTGCCAGCGCGAACCGCGCAATAGCATGTGACCAAGAATAAACGCTCCTAGCCCGGCAGCCAGAAGCTGGATACAAAACACAGCAAGGCTTTGTCCCACAGCAAAAAATTGACCAAGATTAAGGCCCGGGAACAGCAGAGACAACCCTATCAGCAATACCCAGGGTCCGGCACCAACGGCAAAGGCCGCCGGCACACCATAACGTAAGGCGATGGGAAAGGAAATCCCGACCAGCAGGAGCAAGGGACCGAGCCAGGCCGCGAACAATTGGGCAAAAGGCGCCCAATGAGCCATAGTCACAACTATAGTCGCGAACAGACCAAAGAGCACATCGAAGCAGACGATAGCCAGGACCAGCCCTGCCATGATCTCTATCCGCGAAGTAGGGCAGCACTCTTCTACTTCGCGCCTCTCGCGCTTGAGCTGGCGTAAGGCATAAACGACGCTCAGCAGGGCTGTCAAGGGTAGCATGATAATGAGCGTTCCCACCGCTTGATCGGGCAAGGTAGAAATTATCAACAAATATGGCGAGAGCAAAAGTACACAGAAGATCCAGAACCAGGGACCCAGAAAGCGGATTTGCCAGCCCGCCAGGCGTAAGGTATGGCTTAGCGAGAGCCTGCGCTGAACATGCAAGCCGGCCCTGCTTGATTCCACTGCCATCAGGTGCGCAAAAAGTTTTTGCGCGGCCTCCGGCGAGGGGGAAGGAAGAGGCTGCTCCCTATAGAGGCGTGCAATCCGTAGCAGCTCTGCAGGCATATCCTGCTCTTGCTCAGCAGTTGGCTCCTCGCCCATCTTATCCCCAGGTCGATATTGCTTATCCATTGTGCTGATCTCCTCGCTTTTCAGCAGAAGAAAGCGTCTCCAGCTCTAACATTTCCCGTAAGAGTCGCAACGCAGTAAAAGTACGACTTTTCACCGTCCCTGGTGGTATACCCAGTAGCTCAGCCGTCTCCTTGACACTCAGTTCCTGACCATAGCGCAAACTAAGCACTTCCCGCTGTTCAAAGCTCAAGCGAGCCAGGGCCAGATGCAGCCCACGTTGCTGCTCCCAACGTTCTACCCACTCAGCCGGATCAGGCTCGTGCTGCGCAGGTTCGGGCAGTTCGGCCTTCAACTCAGTGTGCCGATGATAGGCACTCGTCCGCTCAGTGAGTGCCAGGCGACGGGCTATCGTATAGAACCAGGGCATAAATGGACGAGGATAATGGTAAGATTGGGCCTCCCGCACTAGCCTTACAAATGCCTCCTGTACAAGATCCTCGGCACATTGAACATTGCCTGTCAGGCGATAGAGGTGCGCCAGCAAGGGACGATGGTAGCGCTGCACTATCGTCTCTAGCGCGCTGGCATCTCCACGTTGCCACTGGCGAAACAATTCTTCGTCGGAGTCCATTCACGTTCTCAATCTTTGCACTAATAGATCCTCTAAGCTCTATACTGCATAGCTGGTAAGTTGGTTCATTTTCTCTCTCCTCGGCGCAGAATATGGCAGTCCGGGGCAGAGCCAATAAAAAAGGGCCGCGCTTAGCAGCCCCTTTCCTATAACGAGATTTTAACTTGACTTATGCAGTAGCCCGCTGGCGTCGACGGGTATCAAGCACAGAGAAAACAATCAAACCTGCCAATCCTGCCATACAAAGATAGGCAAAGAGATCGCCAACAAGCGAATAGATGGTCAGGGTTCCCTTGACCGGTACGGAGGCAGTAATTCCCTCAGGATCTGAGGTGAAGTAGTCCTCAGCCGCTAACACATGCCCCTGATAATCCACAACAATCGAAAGGCCTCCATCCGTGGAGCGAACCAGCGAATAGCCATTTTCAATGGCACGATACGTGGCATTCTGCGTATGCCAGGGATCAATGCCCGCCCAATCGCTTGACGGATCTAGCAGGAGATCAACATGCTTCTGTCCCCCTTGCAGAGCCAGGGAGGGAAAATCTGCATCATAACAAATGAGGTTAGAGATGCGCCCATAAGGCGTATCAACGAAGGGCAGAATACCAGAGCCAGGAGTACTATTATCAAGGCTGGGCACGGGGTGCGTCTTGCTATATGTCCAGACAAGCTTTCCCTGCGGATCAAAAAGCAAGGCTATATTACGCGTATATGGCGCATCTTTTATGAAGACCCCAACGCCTAACTCAAGATAGATACCGGACTGGCTCGCTGTTCGTGCCGCTCTTGCCTTAAGTTTCGGTAGGTTCTCTTCTAGCACAAAGAGCTCTGTCTCCGGCCAGACTACAATCTTTGCCCCGTTGCGCGCCTCGTTCTGGCTTCGTGTGAAGAGTTCATCTTGCAGAGGCGCATATGCTGCCTGTACTTTCTGCCTGTCCCCCAAGCTCCCTTTGCCATCTATCATTGCCTGGATAGCATCCCCATCCTGTCTCTGTACCTGGCCCATCGCATGGGGCGCAATAGTGAGACTTGCCACACGTACGGTCTGCGCAACAGGTGGGAAAAGGGCAAGGCGCAACCCTCCAGCGAACAAAATCAGCGCCAGCAAACTGCTATAGGTCAGCAGGCCACCGTGCGTGCTCCTCCAGGCAAATTGCTTTTGCCAGGCCCAGTTAACC
This sequence comes from Ktedonosporobacter rubrisoli, assembly GCF_004208415.1. Lineage (GTDB taxonomy): Bacteria > Chloroflexota > Ktedonobacteria > Ktedonobacterales > Ktedonobacteraceae > Ktedonosporobacter > Ktedonosporobacter rubrisoli. Next base: position 5,491,772 of record NZ_CP035758.1, read on the forward strand.
ATAGAAGCAAGCCAGGTCATAATGAAGACAACCCCGGAGAGTCCGGTAACTGAGAGCAACTGCAAGAGGGGGAGATTGCCATACTGGCTATAGGCCAACGTGCCTATACTCCCTACAGGCGAAACAAGCGTTCTCAGGTATTCGATAAGTACCCAGCTCAAAGGAAAAATCAGTGTACCCAGCCAGCTTTTTGACCAGTGCGAACTCAGAAGCCAGTCTAACAGATAAGGCAGCGGCTGCACTATGGCCAGGATGAGCAGGACGACAAGAAAAAAGCTGAACAGGCTACCGAATACCTGGTAATGCCAGTAAAGCGCATCTATAACGTAGACTAGCAATACGCCGATAAAGCCAGTCAGAGGATGTTGGGTTTTAACGAAGCGCAAGAGAAACAGAGGATAGAGCCAGGCTGCCAGAGGAATATTCAATTTTCCGAAAGTAAAAAGGGACAAGATAAAGCCAATACCAAGCCATATATAGGAGAAAGCGGCAGACGGTTTAGCCGGCTTAGACAATTGCTTTTGCATGACAGGGTTAGTCTCCTCATTGGGAACCAATAAGATTTATATCCTCGTTATGTTTCCGGCCTTGCTACTTCGCTCTATTACTCATATTTTTTGCATAAAAGGCTTTGGCAATAAGTAAGGAAGGCAATGCTTAGCACGGAGGATATATATATGCTAAAAGCAGCATATTCATTGTTTGAAGTATAGAAAATAGATGTGACAAATATGTTACAATTTCGTAGCGAAAATTAGAACAAGAGCCCCTTCCACTCTCTGAAGCAGAAGGGACCCTTATCCGATATTCTCTCTCACAAAAGGATGCGCTAGCCTATTTCCAGAGCTACAATATATCTGCTGAGCAAAGCTATCCACGCAATTTGCGCTGTCGCCCATATGCCGAGAGGAGCAGAAGCAAGGTCAAGCCATAGACGATCTGGCGCATGGATTCCGGCAATTCCATAGTAGTCAGCAGGCTGGTCAGGATCGTCAGGACCAGCGCGCCGGCCATCGTTCCAAGATAGCTTCCTTCGCCGCCGGCTAGCAATGTGCCACCAACCACAACTGCCGCCACCGAAGGCAAAGTATAGGCCGCACCGAGATTGAGAAAGACGCGCTGCGTATAGCCCAGCAAGACAAAGCCGCCCAGAGCTGCGAGAGCGCCACTGAGCGCATAGGTCAGGATGAGTACAGCCGGCACGCGCACTCCCGAGAGGCGAGAGGTGGTGCGATTAACCCCGATGGCAAAGAGCTGCTTACCATAAGGAGTGCGCGTGAGAACAACCCAGAGCACGGCCCCTACGAGCAGCCAGAGCAGCACCACGCCGGGTACACCAAAGATCAGCGGGCTGGAAACCAGGTTGACCATGAGCTGGGCTGAGCCACCAGTCAAGGCGCCTTGCGTCACGGCCAGGATCAGCCCTTGCACAACACCTGTCATGCCCAGCGTCATAACCAGGGGCGGGATGCGCAGCAGGGTCACCCCAAGACCATTAAGCGCGCCAATGCCAAAGCCAACGGCGATAGCTCCGGCCAGGGCCGGAAAAACCAGGGCATCCTGACCATTAGAGAAATGGTAGACAAGGATCGCGCCCAGCGTGACCACCGAGCCCACGGAAAGATCAATACCCTCACCGCCGCCAATAATCACCAGCGTCTGTCCCGCCGCCACAATGCCCAGAAAGGCGGCCAGGCGTAGAATATTTATGGCAAGAGAATAGCTGGCAAAACCAGGACGCAGCAAGCCACCCAGCACAAATAGTCCAATCGCCAGCAGCAGGGCGATCAAGGCCGGATTTAGTTTCAAACTCTTATTCATGCCGGCTGCCTCCGCACCAGCGCAATGAGGCCGGGTCCGGCCAGCGCGATCATCACAATCAGCCCATTCACAAGCGTTTGCCACCAGGTTGGCACGTTAGCAAAGGCAATAATATTTAAGATAATGCTCAAGATAGCCGCTCCAATCATTGGACCCGCAACGCCGCCTTGCCCACCGCTTAAGCGCGTTCCGCCCAGCACAACAGCCACAATGGAAGTCAGGGTCATAGGGCTACCCACCAGCGGATCGCCGGTCCCGGTGCCCAGGACTAAGGCCAGGGCTGATAAGGCCGCCATCAGGCCCGAGAGCATATACGAGCTGAGGCGAATGCGCGTTACCGGCACGCCAGTTATATACGCGGACATCGCCTGCCCTCCCACGGCATAGAGATAGCGGCTATAACGCGTGGCGCGCAGCAGGTTCCAGAGCAGGAGAATAACGACAATGATCAAGAGCGCGGATGGTATTCCCAACAGGCGACCTTGAAAAACGTCCATCAGAGCTGAGGGCACGCTGCCGCCAGGGCTTGGCATGATCCACAGCGCCAGCCCTGAGAAGACAAAGCTTGAGGCAAAGGTGGTTACGATGGGCTGAAAGCGCAGGTAGGCAACGCAAATCCCATTGAAAGCTCCAGCCAGGACGCCACAGAGCAAACCAGCGCCAATCGCCAGCAAGATCTCGGTTGGACCGGCATGCGTTCCCAACAAACGCACAATTACCACATTAACCAGCGAGATAATCGCCCCAACAGAGAGATCAATCCCACCGGCAATTACTACCACAGCCTGTCCCGCCGCCAGCAACATCAATGGTAAGAAGGTCTGCAAGTTCCCATTGAGCACGCCCGGGCGAAAGAAATTCGGCTGCAGGGCATAATTTATCAGCACAGCCCCAATCAGCAAAAGGAGCGAAACTAGATAGGATTGGCGAAAAATCGTGCGCAGCAACCCCGGAGTATACGCTGTTGAAGACTTTATCATACGCTACTCTTTCTTTCCGTTCCCATACTGGCGGTCACAAGCTCCGAACGCGTTAACGTGGAGCCAACAAGCTCAGCCTGCACCTTACCATCGTGCAGCACGAGAACGCGGTCGCAGAGCCCCAGCAGCTCTTCGTCATCACTGCTATACAGAATAATGGCGGTTCCCCGCTCGCGCAGATCGGCCAGGATCTTATAGATCTCACCCTTGGCGTCCACATCCACGCCCTTCGTCGGATCATCCAGCAACAGAACCTGCGGCTCACGCAGCAACCATTTGCCCAGAACAACTTTCTGCGCATTGCCGCCGCTTAAACTGCTGACCGGAGCATCTAAGGAGCCCATCACAACGTTAAGATCCTTAGCGATCCTGGCCGCATCCTCCCTGGCCTTGCCCAGCTTGAGCACAGGCCCATAGCGCATCCAGGATGGCAATTGCAGGTTCTCAAGAATAGAGCGCAGCGGCAAGAGGCCTTCGGAGCTGCGATCCCCCGGCACATAGGCTACGCCTTTGCGCATCGCTTGCCTGGGATGGGTAAAATTGACGCGCTGCTCGGCAAGCTCTACAGTTCCACTGAAGGGGATTGCGCCAAAGATGGCTAGCAAAATCTCATTCTGACCCTGGCCGCGCAGACCACCAAGGCCCAGCAGCTCGCCAGCGTGCAGGGAGAGGCTCACATCCCGCAACACCTCAGTGCGCATATTCTCTACACGCAGACGCGCGGGCGCGGTGGAACGCGGCTCCCGCTCGGCTGAGCGCTTAATATAGCGCGAAACTGCCCCACGCTCAATCATCATATCAACGAGCTCTTGCTCATTGCTCCGCGCGATCTCCACCGAGCCGACAGTTTTTCCGCTGCGCAAGACCGTCGCCCGATCCGCAATGCGAAATATCTCTTCCATGCGGTGCGAGACAAAGACCAGGGCCATTCCCTGAGCCTTCCAGCGGGCCATCAGTTCAAAGAGACGCTCGACCTGGCGGCTATCAAGGCTTGCTGTAGCCTCGTCGAGGAACATAATTCTTGGCTGCAAACTCAGGGCCTTTAGGATCTCCACGATCTGCTTTTCGTCAGGAGGCAAGGTACGTACCGGAGCATCCGGCTGCAATGAGGATGAGATTGTACCGGCAAACAGGTCGAGCAATTCTTTTGTGCGCGCCAGCAACTCGCGCTTGCGTACAATACCCGGCCAGGTTACCGGCTCATGGGTCAGCCAGATGTTCTCAGCCACACTCATATCGGGAATGAGGCTAAGTTCCTGGTAGACCTCGACAATACCCGAGCGCTGGGCCGCCTGCGGAGATGAGAAGACCACTTCGCGATCATCAAGCAGTAGTTGCCCCTCATCGGGGGCAACCACGCCGGTGATAATCTTGCTAAGCGTACTCTTCCCGCTCCCATTGGCTCCCATCAGCGCCAGCACTTCACCTGCGCGGACCTCTAAACCGCCATCCGCGAGGGCCGTTACTCCTCCGTAGCGCTTCACAAGGTGCTGAGCAGCAAGAGATATCTTGATCATCACTATTTCCTACTGGAAGAAAGCTTTAGCATCAGCCTCTGAGATGCTGCCATCCAACGTATAAGTGCCCGGCTTATCCTTGACTTGCGCATACTGCTGCTCAAAATTGCTGGCATCTACCTTGCCTGGAATGGGCACAAAGAGGGTGTTATGAGCGTCGCCTTTGAGCGTGCCATCCTTAAATTTTTTGCCCTGCAAGAGCTCCAGAGCGACCCGCAAGCCGCTGGCACCTGCGCCAGGAGGATTGACGACACCGTAGGATGTAAAGTCAGGATGCTTCTGTTTGACTTTCTGCCAGAGCTGCAAGTAGCCCGCACGCGCCTCACCAACGATGACAGGCCACTTCGCGGGATTAGCCGCATCAACTGCCTGCAAGACGCCCTGGGCCATACCATCTTGCACCCAGATGCCATCGATATTGGGCTGCGAAGCCAGCAGGTCGGCCATTTTCTGCTGTCCGGTGGCCTCATCCCAGTTCGCATTCACCACGTTCAATACCTTGATTCCCGGATATTGCTTGAAGACCTCTTTGACGCCATCGTAGCGCGCCTCATTGGCAGGATGGCCCGCGACGCCGTTCACCACCACAACGTTGCCCTTACCATGCAACTGCTCGGCTAACCAACGCGCACTCATGCGTGCCCATTCCGTCTGGTCAATTACCACGTTGATAGCCTCCGGCGAGGATACGGCCTCATCAACGCAGATTACAGTAATGCCGGCATCTTTGGCCTGCTTAATTACTGAATCGAGTCCGGTGGGAGAATTGGGATCGATAATAATTGCATTGACGCCGCGATTGATAAGATTGCGGATCTGCTGAATCTGGCCGTTGACGTCAACATCGGCGCTTTGCACGACCAGATCTTTAGTCAGGCCGGCCTTCTTGTATTCGGCATTGACGCCTTGCATATCCTGAATCATCTGCGTACGCCACTCGCTTGCCACAAAGCCGTTGGAAACGCCAATCGTAAAGGGACCGTTTGAGCTTCCCCCATTGCCACCATTGCCGCTGTTACCCTGCTCGCTACCACCACAGGCGGCCACAAGAGGTACCACCAGCGCCAGGATCACCAGCAATAAAGCATACTTAAAATATTGCGTGCATTTAGCCACAGCTACCTCCATTGCTAAATAAAGGTCTGGTTGGGCCAGCCAGACTTATGCATCACCCCGTTGCGATGCACCTACAAAAAGTAGCACTACACTGACAATAACAGAAAGAGCAAAAGCTTAATTAAAATGTGCGAGTGAGAGTGTATAACCTATTGCACGGTTGGTGGCTTATGATAGCACAAATACTCATGTACTACAAGATCGAAAAGCTCAAATACTGGTAGGATATAGAGATAGATTATAACATATAGAGGCGGGGATACGTAGTTCCGGCTAGCTTCATGCCGCCGCCTGAGCCTTTCATCCCTCCAGCGGGAACAGGCTTATACGCGCAAGAAATCTATTGATCAGGAAAAAACATACCGCCGAGAACAGAGGTGTGCACCTCGCCTCTTAATGGATCAATTATCGCGAGCCTGGCGCTGGCTGGACCCGTGTAGGCGCGTTACGCTGCTTGACCTCAGTACGCCGCTCCTTACCACCCTTCGAGAACGAACTGATGGCCTTCAGACCCCCATCAAACCAGGAATCAAGCTGACGACGGGCAATATTAACATGTAATACTTCATCAGCCCAATCGAAATCTTGCAGGGTAGTCATCAAGGGATGCCTGGCCATATCGCGCGCAAACTCCCATTCCTGACGTTTTCCGGGAGGATACTTCATGTTCTGCCCCTCGATCTCCAGACCGAGCACGGCATATTGCTCAAGCGGCGAGGCCTCGTTGGCATATACCCCTTCGTAATCGCGCAAGGGCAAAGCGGCCCGATCGCCATAGGTCTGCTCGATGGCCGCCTCGCCAAAGAGCGAATGGCGCATCTCATCCCAGCAGTGGCGCGAAATATCCAGATAAAAGCTCCAGGGCATAGCGGGCGTCTCGCATAGAACAATCGCCAGGCCTTCGGCAACGTTAATCTCGCTAAGGCGTATGGCCATCATGTAGTCGAGGTGGGCGGGAACTTCTTCTAATGGAGGTTTGACAAAATCCCAGACGCGCGGCAAGGATTCATCACGCGTCAGCCCCCGGGGAAGCTTGTAAGGCTGCACTGAAGCTTCACGAGGACGCGGCTCGCCCCTCGGGGCCGTCCCATCAATACCGCCGGCCGCCGCCAGAAATGCAGTCAATTTCTCTTTCCAGGCCCTAGCCTGCTGCAACTCCTGCTCACTCGGCCGGATATCCTGCAAAGCCAGCGTGAGCAGACGGCTATGCTCCTCCTCATCTGCCAGGAGTTGGCGCAACAGGCGTATACTAGGGTAATCGGCAAGATCGTTGGTCTCAGCCCCATAAGCGCGATAAGCCGCCACTAAAGCTGGCTTGAGCAGTTGAGTAACCACGGCAAGAAAAGGATAGCTGCCGGGCACATGCTCAGCCTCATCAAAGAGAATCTCCAGGGCCGGATCAGGCGCGCCGGCTAGCTTACTCTTATTGGTGCGCATCTCAGCGACCCGACCGCGCCAGGCTTCAGCGTGTAGAGCATCTTCATATTGCAAACGCGCAAGAAGCACCTTTATATCGCGTGTCGGAATGCTCACGATTCGCGAAGCAAGCAAGCGCATCAAGCGTTGCTCAACATAAGCAAAGCGGCGTAAGCGTTCCGCAGCATTAGCTACCGAGAGGCCCGGCGCTTTGGCGCGCCGCAAGCCTGCATAGCGATAGGTTGTATTCTCCATTCTTGACTCCTATCTTAAAAACCAGATATTTAACCTATCTTCATTTCGGCCAATGAGGGAACTCGTGGATAAGCTCCCGGACCGGTTACGGCAAAGGAGGCAACTTTACAGCCCAGGCCGGCAGCATCCGGGAGGGATAGTCCCTCCACGAGGCCGGCAATCAGCCCGGCCGTAAAGCCATCTCCCGCCCCTGTGCAATCAGTTGCCTCTACAGGGAGGGCCGGAATATGCTGCAAGCGCTCTTCAGCAAAGAGGCAGCATCCTGCGGAACCCAGCGTCAGTATTACCTGTCCGCGCACATAGGGTTGTAACCTGGCCACAATGCCTCGGGCCTCAGTGTGCCCAGTAAGCTGGCGTCCCTCATCATAGCTCAGGACGAAATAATCTGTCTGCGCCAGGGCAGCGAGCAGAAAGGACAATCCCTGGCCCTGACCATCCCAGCAAATATTCAGCACAGTCTTTGCCCCATAGCTATGCGCACGCTTAAATAGATGGGCGACGGCTTCCCCCGTAAATTGCGGTAGCACAAAAACGCTACCCACCGAGACAACGCGCCGCCCTTGCAGCCAGCTATCAGGCACTGCATGCAGATCAAAGAGCGCATTAGCACCGTTGACGAAAAGAATACTGCGCTCGCCGCTGGGAGAGAGCGCGATGACGGATGTGCCGGTGCCGCCAGCAGCGTGACACTGCAGCAGTTCGGTACCAATGCCCATCTGGCTCAGGATTGTCCGAAACTGCTCACCAAAAATATCGGCACCGATATAACCTGCAAGATCTACCCCGATCCCCAGACGCGCCAGCACCGCCGCCACATTGCCAGCATTTCCGCTCAAGGCAAAGTCAATCGCGTTAATCATCTGCAAACCTCCCGGCGGAGGCAGAGCAGTGACGGTACGGCAGAGGATATCTAATTGCAGATTGCCGAAGCAAAGGACATCAGCTAGCATATTGTCCTACCGATACAGTACAGGGCCGCCTTTGTGGTACAATACCTACGGCATATACATTATGATCATAGCTACGATACCGCACTACAAATCAACTTTAACACAAAAACATTATAACATATTTTCCTGCGGCTGCCAGAGATGTCAGATCATTACTAACGAAGCGCATCTCTCTACCCAGTTCAGAGGGAAAAGGCATGGAACCGGAGGAGAAAGAGGCAGCAATGAATATAGCCAGAGTCGGCCAGGACGGGCCGCTCTATAAGCAGATAGCCCATACGCTGCGCAGCGAGATCGAGGAAAAACTGCAGCCCGGCGAGACCATTGAGACGGAGGCAGAGCTGGAGCAGCGCTTTAGTGTGAGTCGCATTACGGTTCGCCGCGCCATCGATGAGCTGGTACATCAGGGCTTACTGGTCCGCCGCCAGGGGAGCGGCACGTTTGTAGCACAACGCAAGGTAACCCAGGAATTGGGCGTACTGCATAGCTGGACCGAGCGTATGCGCGAGCTAGGCTTAGAGCCGCACACTGTCGATTGTGAGATGCTCCAGGTTGTTCCTCCGGCCTGGGTCGCCGAGGCCCTGCAGATTGATCTTAACGCCCCAGAAAACGTGCTGCGCATCCAGCGTTTGCGCTATGCTGATGAAGAGCCAATTTCGCTCATGGTCGATTATCTGCGCCTGCGCTTTAGCCCGGATATAGCCGAAAAAGGTCTGGAGGGCGAATCGCTCTATGAGACGTTAGAAAAGCGCTACGGACTCGATCTGGCGCGGGTCAGCGATAAGGTAACGGCACGCCGCGCCACCCACTTTGAGGCAAGCTTGCTCGGCGTCGAGCCCGGGGCCCCCGTGCTCTTCGTGACGCGCGTTACGTATCTGCCCAACGATGAGCCAGTGGTAGCGGCAACCGTCGTCTCGCGGGCCGATCGCTATGAGTATCGCGTCAGCGGCCTTCCGCGCAAACATGATCTGCATGCCGACTATTAAAGCGCCAATCCACTAGCCCTGGAGATCGGATCTCCGCAATTTTTAGCGTTTCCCTTGCCTTGATTTATCATAATCTATAGTGTATGATGATCAAAGATCATTATAACTCAAGGTGGAGCTAGCCCGGCACTAGCCGGGCAAGGTATTTTGTAACTACCCACACCATCCTCTCTTATACCAGAACCACCGCCTGCCCGAGAGCGGAAAAAAAGAGAATTATGAAGCAAACAGCAAGAAGGGAGCTATTTTATGGTTCGCATTGGTATGCTCGGATGTGGTTTCCTTGCAACGTTTTATATGCAAGGGCTTGCAGAAGTGCCCAATCAGCAAGTTGTGACCGTGTATGGACGCGATAAAGGCAAGGCCGCCGCATTCGCCCAGCGCTGGAATATTCCCGAAAGCACCGACGATATGGAAGCTGTGGCGGCTCGTGAGGACGTCGATCTTGTCATTATCGCCCTACCCAACGCTTTACATCTGCCCGCGACCCGGCTTATCGCTAGCCATAAAAAGCATATAGCCTGCACCAAACCTCTGGCCCGCAATGCCGAGGAAGCACGCCAGATGCTTGAAGCTGTGCAGCAGGCCGGCATAATTCACTGCTATGGTGAGACTGAAGTATTTAGCCCGGCAGTCATACGCGCCAAGTCCCTCATCGACGAGGGCTCGATCGGTCGGATTCTGACCGTCCGTTCGCGCGAGGCCCACGCGGGCCCACATGCTCCCCACTTCTGGAATGCCGAGGAGGCTGGCGGCGGCGCGCTCCTTGACATGGGTTGCCACACCATCGAGGCGGCACGCTATTTCATCGGGAAGGATATCAAACCTGTCGAGGTGCTGGCCTGGGGCGATACGATGGTGCATACAGATAAGACAACAGCCGAGGACAATGCGATTGTCCTGCTGCGCTTTGAGAATGGAGCGATTGGCCAGACCGAGGTAAGCTGGACGGCGCGCGGCTCGCTGGATCTGCGCAATGAGGTTTACGGCACCGAAGGCAGCATCTTTACCGATGTAACCCGCTCTACGCCGATCAATGCCTTTGTGCGCTCAACTAACGCCTATCTGCTGGAAAAAGCCGAATCAAATACTGGCTGGATTTTTCCCCTCCCGGATGAGGCGCGCGTGTATGGTTATCACGAAGAAATGAAGCACTTCGTGGAGTGCGTGGCCCAGGGCAAGCAGCCCCGCGAGACCTTCACCGATGGCCTGATCATCAATACAATTATGGATGCGGCCTATCGCTCGATGAGGGAACATCGCTGGGTTCCCATCGAGATCTAAACCTGACAAAAAAGTTCAGGGCCAGAAAATGAAGCAACAGGGCAGCAGCGCGAGGCCATACACTGCTGCCCTTGCACTATTCTATGCGCCAGCGAAGTTATCAGGGGGACGCAAATCGTGCGGATGGCCAGGATAAGGCGGGAGCCCAGCCCCCGGTCCAAGTTGCTCGGCGGGAAGCTCCAGGCGCGTGGCCTTACGCTGTAGGGCCAGGGCAATCAGGTCTACTGCGCTATCCAAATCCAAAACGCCTGTATTAATTACCAGGTCATAGAGACCTGGATTATCGGGGCGCTGATGATGCACTGCCTGCAGGTATTTCTGGCGATCATGATCTTTAAGTTGGATACGCGAACGAGCCGCATTATAGTCAAGGCCCTCACGCTGCATGACATATCTAATGCGCTGCTCCAGGGGAGCGACGATGCGGATATGTAGCGCGTCGCGCCTCTGGGCCAGAAGAACCTGCGAGCCCCGTCCAACAATTACCGTATAACCAGAAGAGGCCGCGGCCTGGACCACCCTGCTCAAGGCCTTGGGGTAGGCCTGGGGATCGGCTACGCTTGGTACAGGCGTCAAGACCATTAACGAGGGATCTACGGCCTGCATACTACTTAAAAGGGATGCTACAAAACCTTCTGTGCGCTCATCGCGGGCCGCCGCATCTTCTTCGCTCACGCCAAGTTCCCGCGCTACTCTCAGGACAATCTCATGGTCAACCAGTCGCCACCCCAGACGCTGAGCTATGCGCCGAGCGATCTCACCGCCGCCGCTGCCGTACTCGCGCGAGACCGTGACAACGTGCATCTGGGAAATCAAGTTGTTTCTGTCATCCATGTGCTTTTCTCCTGTCCACCACAGAGGGTATTACTCTGCGTCTTCTTGAGCACGCTTTTTGCCAATAAAGCCAGCTTCAGAGCTATGATCCTACCAGGCTTCAGGTGAACAACTGTAGCCAGATCCCTCGTGGGCTATGCACTCTTTTCTATCCATTGTTCTATAGATAATACGGATGACAACAAAGCAAGGGCTACAAATAGCGGCCAGAACCGGGGTTATGGCTCAACAATTATAGCCCTTGTGGCATGCGTTTATATTGCCTGGTTTGTGCTACGCTAAGACTTCATGCGTCTAGGCTGCGCTGCCAAAACCATCATAATCGATATCCAGCAATTTACAGATGATGCGCAGATCCTCGACATAGTTCCCAGGGATTGCATGGATATGGTTTGAACCATAGCGGCCAAGGATCTCCTCAACGCTGGCCTCCATCCGCGCAAAGGCGTGAGGCCAGTTATAATCCGATTGCTTCATAAGGAAATCGTTGGTGGCCTGATCATAGCGCTCAAGACTGCCAAGCATGACATGCATGCGATAGCGCCCCTTGAGCCGTGTAAGGCGGGCAAAGGTGAAATCGCCAGGCGCGGCCACATGATGCACGGAGGCTCCGCCAGCGCGGAAATAGAAGCCTTCAGGATAGAGATTGACATGCTTCATATTCTCGGCCGGGTCGTCGCTGCGGGCGGCAAACCAGGTAGCATGCTGGCCCGAGTTACACAGATCCCAGATGCCGCGATCAGTGTGATAATGGCGTACATCGGCGAACAACACTGGCGTATGCGAGAGCCCCTTGAGCAATTGCATGGTCAGGGCTGCGTCCATATCGGCCTCGGTCGCACAGACATGCGTCTCCTTGGGACCATCCCAATCATAGGGATCGTTCAAAAAGGCCTCGGTCACATCCATGGTCGCAAAGTGCGTGGTCAGCTCTGGCTGGGCCTTGATGCCAGAGAAATCGAGGTGCCATTCCTCAATCAGCTCGCGCATGACATAATAGGAGGCAATCTGGCGCTCAAGCAATTCGGGCGTCAACTGCTTGCCGTCGTAGTGGACGCCAGCGGCGTGCTTCTCAAGCCATTCACGTGCAGCTCGCAGGCGGCTCTTCTCAATCGTCTCGGACCGACGTACCAGCTCCCATTGATCGATCTCTTCGACGTCAACTCCAAACTTTTCCATCCACTGGTCAGTGCTGGATACAGCCGTATACATGCCCATAGGACGCCCGCCGATGCGCCCAAATATGCTCCCATCAAGCGAGCGCACCGCCGCAGCCGCACGTGCAAAGACCTCTACACGCTCTAAGACTGCCGGCTCCTCAATGCTGCCCCAGGCGCGGCCGTAGACGCGTCCGATCTGATCAAGGCTGCCGGCCGCAGCCAGCATGCCAACCATGCCGGGATATTGCGGGCTCAAGCTTGAGAAGAGGAGTAAAGGGCCAGGCGTCGCGTGCGCTGCGAGCATCGCAAAGTGCGGAAAGGCCCATACCGGGATATTAAAAATAGTCAGATCCGGGCGCATATCAGCTACTCTGCGCGCTTCTCTCGTCGCTAGCTCATTGGTCCATACGACCTCTTCAGCCCGCACAACCTCGTGACCCTTCTCAGTGAGCGCCTGCGCAATCTTATTCTCGACGCCACGGTCAAATTCTGCCAGGTCACGATGGACAAAATCTCTGCCATCAGAGAAAGTAATTATTCCGATACGAGCCAAATCTTGCCTCCTTTGGTAATGGGCCTATCGAAGATAAACGCTGTAAAATCTACTCACGCTGAGAGCTGGCCAGTCCTAAGGCATAGGCGCCGAGCGCGACCGCGATGAGCCGCGCACGCATAACATGGGAGCCAGCACAATCTCCTGGCGGGTAAATATATTGGGACTTTTCAGTCTCTGGAAAAGCCGTAAAGCCGCAGTGCTACCCAGCTCATAGACCGGCTGCGTCACTGTGGTTAGAGAAATAGAGCTCAGAGCAGCCCAGGGCATCTCGTCGAAACCCACTACCGCCATATCTTCAGGGACGCGCCGGCCCCTCATATGCAGAGCTTCGAGGGCCCCGAGCGTCATGAGATTATTGCAGACGAAGAGCGCATCAGGCGGCTCCTCCAGATCTAATAGCTCATCAGCTAACTGCTGACCGCTGTGTTCCTTAAAAGAACCGCAGCGCTCCAATAACGGATCATGCACGATCCCGGCCTGCTCCAGGGCCTGGCGATATCCCAGCAAGCGCTCACGCCCCGTCGTTGTGCTTACCGGGCCGGTAATCACGCCGATCCGTTGATAGCCGTTGGCGATCAAGTGGGCCACGCCCTCACGCGCGCCGCGTACGTTATCGACAAGCACGGCATCGGTGCTATGATCCTTGACGCGCCTGTCAACTGCCACCACGGGAATTTCACGATCCCGGAATAGTCTCAGCGAGCGCTGATGCTCGCGCGTGGGCACAATGATAATGCCGGCTACCCGCTCGGCACAGAGCACTTCGACATACTGCCGCTCTTTGTCGGGATTCTCATCCGAATTGCACAGGATCAAGCTATAACCACTGCTCTGGACGACATCCTCGACGCCGCGAATGAGTGAAGAAAAGAAGGGATTCTGAATATCGCTAATCAGCAAGCCAATGATTGTTGAGCGATTCGCCCGTAGCGCCCGCGCCGCTCTACTCGGTTGGTATTGCAACTCCTGGGCAGCATTGCGCACGCGTAAAGCAATCTCAGCACTTACCGTGGCCGTCCCGTTAAAGACGCGCGATACTGTGGAAATAGAAACCCCTGCTCGTTTAGCCACATCTTGAATGTTTGCCATCGTTTCCTACCATCGCTCTCTGCTCCGATGCCAACGCCCTGGGCTAACATAGATATGAAATCATTTTCTTGTCGAGTCGAGGCTCAAAAGCGTTTGCTTGAAAATATTTTCACAACTACCTCTGAGATCGGTCCTAATATAGCACCACTAGGACGAGTATAGAGTAGGGATAGTTCACTTGTCAAGACGCAAAAAATTTGTCTGGCATGCTGATTATGGTCATTATTTTACCTTTGCCTCCCTCTTGACGAATACACCTGTTCTGTGTATTATTTTCCTGAGGATTGCTTTTCTGAAAACCTTTTCAATAACCATATCGTTATATTCTATCGCCCTTTGAAAAGCTTTTTTACACCTGTGTACCCCGTTTAGCAAAGGAGCACGTGTACTGGTGAGCATAACGAATGGCGTCAACAACGGCGAATCGGGCAATGTCTCCCCTGCCGCTTCTCTTAGCGCTACTGGCAAGCCTTTGTTAGAAATGCTTGAGATCAGTAAGAGCTTCCCAGGCGTGCGGGCGCTTAAAGGCGTGTCTTTGAGCGTTAAGCCTGGCGAGGTGCGCGCTCTGCTGGGAGAGAACGGTGCGGGCAAATCGACCTTGATGAACATTCTCGATGGCGTCTTCTCCGAGTATGACGGCGAGATTCGCATCGCCGGCCAGCCTGTCTCTATTCGTTCCCCGCGTGATGCTCAGCATCAGGGCATCGCGATGATCCACCAGGAATTAAATCTGGTGCCCGAGTTATCGATCTCCGACAATATCTTTCTGGGCCGTGAGCTACGCACGCCCTGGGGCATGCTTGACCGCCAGCGTATGCATGCTCAGACGGTGCGCCTGCTGGCTGAGCTCGATCTTACGATTCCACCTACGCGGCCAGTGCGTATGGCACGTATCGCGGAGCAGCAACTTATCGAGGTAGCCAAGGCCCTTTCGCTTAACGCGCGCATCCTGATAATGGATGAGCCGACTTCGGCGCTGGCAGATGCTGAGGTACATCGCTTATTTAATGTCATTAGGCAGTTAAGCGCGCGCGGTGTTGCCGTTATTTATATTTCGCACCGCCTTGAGGAGCTGCAGGAGATCGCGGACACTGTGACGATCCTGCGCGACGGCGAGCTGATCGGCACGCACGAGCTCAGCCAGGTCTCGCGCGCCGACCTGATCAGAATGATGGTGGGCCGCCCTTTGCAGGAATTTTTCCCCAAAGGTGATAGCCTGACCAAGGATGATGAGGAGCTTTTACGCGTTGAGCACCTCAGCCTCAGCGGCGACGCCAGCAGTGGCCGCCGTCCCTTGCACGATGTTAGCTTCAGCCTGCAAGCTGGCGAGATCATCGGCCTGGCCGGTCTGATGGGAGCAGGGCGCACCGAGGTACTTGAGAGCATCTTTGGCGTGCATCCGCATCGCCTGCTCAAGGGGCATGTCTACCTACAAGGGCGCCTGCTTGACGCTCGCAGCCCACAGCAGGCCATTAAGCGCGGCCTTGCCTTTATTACCGAAGATCGCAAGGGCCAGAGCTTAATTACGCAGCTCTCGGTTCGCTTCAATATTAGCCTCTCTGCCCTCAAGAAATTTACCCGCTGGCTCTTCATCAAGCAGCTTGACGAGCGGGCTGCGGTTATCGATTATATCCGTACGTTGCGTATCAAAACGCCTGGTCCAACGGCGATTGTCAACAATCTCTCTGGTGGCAATCAGCAAAAAGTTGTGTTGGCCAAGTGCTTGCTTACCCACCCGCGCATTCTGTTAATGGACGAGCCAACGCGCGGCATCGATGTAGGCGCCAAGGCCGAGATCTATGAACAGATGAATCGGCTTGCTGCTAACGGCCTGGGCATCATCATGGCCTCGTCTGAGCTCCCGGAGCTCCTGGCAATGTGCGACCGCATTCTCGTCCTCTGCGAAGGAAGGCTTACCGGCGAGTTCGGCCATGGCCAGGCCACACAGGAGATGATTCTAGAGGCTGCGACCACTCGCGAGAGCACGCTGAGCAGCGTCGGCTAAGCCTGAATACTGCACTATCCACATACAGGCAATTGGGCATTATTTCAATACAGAAAATAAGAGGTGAAGGGATTATGGGCGTAGGAATCGGCGATCCCGCGACCAAAGACCGTACAACTCCAACGCGCAAGGAAAGGCTGGGACAAATTCTTGCCTTGCTCGGTTCGCTTCAGGGATATATCGGACTTATTCTTATCGTGGCTTACGGCATTATTTCTAAAGGGGATATCTTCCTCAATAGCACCAACCTTACTAACGCCGTTGGCGCGTTTGCTTCGCGGGGCATTCTGGCCGTGGGAGAAACTCTAGTTATTTTGATAGCAGGCATCGATCTCTCGGTTGGTTCGGTGATGGGCTTCTGTTCGATGACCGCGGCGCTTCTGCTGACAAAGACAGGCCTGAATCCTGCGGCGATTGTTGTAGTCTCGATGCTGGTTGGGGCGGCCTTCGGCTTATTCAATGGCCTGGCATCCTCGCTGCTGCGCATTCAATCCTTTATTGTAACCCTGGCGATGCTGAGCATTGCCCGTGGGCTTGATCGCGAGCTAAGCAACAATGTTAGCGTGGGCACGCAAATTGTCGGGGCCAACGGCCAGCTTACGCCCAACTCGGCGGCCTTCCAATTGCTGGGCACCCCGGGCCATAACCTCTTCTCTAACATCTCCTTGCCTATTATTGGCAATGCAGGTATCTATTATCCGGTCCTGGCCTTTGTCATCGCCTGCATCGTTTTTCAGGTCATTCTATCCAGAACGCGCTTTGGCCGGCACATCTATGCCGTGGGCGGCAACCAGACGGCGGCCAGGCTCTCGGGCGTTAATGTGACGCTTGTAACGATCATTGTCTTCACGCTGGCCGGCATGCTGGCAGGCTTTGCTGGTCCAATCGATGCCGCCTACAGCGCTTCGGCCGATCCCCTGGCGGGCCAGACCTTCGAGCTTGATGCGATTGCTGCGGCGGTCATTGGCGGCGCCAATCTGATGGGCGGTAAGGGCACGATCATTGGTACTCTGGTAGGCGCCTTGATCCTGACCTTGCTCGATAATGTTTTAGGTTTGAATGCAGTTAGCGATAATCTGCAACTCGTTATTAAGGGACTCATTGTGGTCATCGCGGTTGTCTTACAGCGCCCCGGTTTCTTTACAGCTATCATTGCTGCTATACGCCCGGCTATCGCAGGCATCCAGCCGGAAAGGAGGCAGAAACGGGATTCTAAATGATCAGTTAACAAGGTTGTAAGGCTCGTATCACAGAGCATGATTTTATTATTTGCTGTAACGCTGAAGAAAGGATCACTCTATGAAGAATCGCGTCCTGAGAGCGTTCACCTACGGCATCTTTCTCTGTTTCGTTATCGCGCTAACTGCCTGTGGCGGCGGGTCCACCACAGCCACCAACGGCAATAGCAACAGCAACAGCGGAGGCAAAAAAGTCTTCGTGGTGGGCTATTCGCAGTCAAACAATGCCGAGCCCTACCGCGCTCAGCTTAATCTGCAGCTTGAGCACTACATCAAGCAATATCCTGATTTAAAGCTCTTGCCCATCACCGATGCGCACCAGGATAGTACAACCCAGGTGAGCCAGGTTCAGAACTTTATCTCTCAACACGTCGACGCGTTGATTGTTTCGCCTAATGAGCCGGCTCCCCTCACGGCGCCAATTGAGCAGGCCTGTGCGCAACATATCCCGGTAATTATCCTTGATCGCTCGGTCAATACAGACTGCTATACGTCTTTTATCGGCGGGGATAATGTGTTGATTGGGCGCCGGGCCGGTGAATTAGCTGCCAAGCTTCTGCCTGATGGGGGGAACATTGTCGAGCTGCGAGGCATCTTGAGCGATCAGCCTCAGATCGATCGCGACAAAGGTTTCCGCGAAGGGATCGCTAGCAATCCCAAGATCAAAATTATTGCCGACCGCGAGGCCAAGTGGCTCAAGCCAAATGCCACGACCATTATGCAGCAGTGGCTCTCGCAATATCCCAAGATCGATCTTGTCTATGGTCAGAATGATCCGATGGCGCTTGGAGCTTATCTGGCTGCCTCAGCCGTCAATCGCCAGAAACAGATGAAGTTTATCGGCACCGATGGCCTGGCCATTCCCGATGGTGGTATTCGGGCAGTACAGCTAGGCGAGCTGGCCGGAACCTTTATCTATCCCACCTGCGCCAAAGAGGCCGCGGATTATGTGGAGAAGATCGTCCATCACGAGCAGGTACAACACCATCTAACCCTGGGCACGACTCCGGTCACGCCCGAAAATGCCGCAGACCTCTACAAGCAATATCAATTCTCTAGCTAAGCACGCCCACCCCAGGGGGAGCGGCTGGAAGCTTTTCCAGCCTGCTCCTCTGCGGGCCACAATTCCCTAGCAGCCTATTTGTAGAGCTTGCGCAATGCGGTGCGAATCGCCTTGCCAACCTCAACAGTAGTTGCGCGGCCTCCCAGATCGGGCGTTAACACTTCTCTGGCTGCGGTCACCGCTTCAATCGCGCGCATAAGTTGTGTGGCAGCCTCGCGCTCGCCAAGATACTCAAGCATTATCTGGCCGGACCAGATTCCGCCAATTGGATTGGCAATGCCTTTGCCGGCAATATCCGGTGCCGAGCCATGCACTGGCTCAAAGAGGGAAGGGCCGCGCCGCGTCTCGGCAACGGGATGGATATTTCCGCTGGGAGGCAGGCCCAGGCTGCCTTGCAAGGCGCCACCGAGATCGGTCAGGATATCGCCAAAAAGATTTGAGGAAACCACAACATCCAAAGTCTGGGGATGCGTGACAAAACGGGCGGCCAGGGCGTCTACATGCCACTTATCGGCAGTGATATCGGGATATTCGGCGGCTACGGCGCTATACACTTCATCCCAGAAAACCATACTATACTGCAAGGCATTGGATTTGGTCGCGCTCGTGACTTTATGGCGTCCCTCGCGCCGCGCCAGCTCAAAGGCGTAGCGAATGATGCGCTCGGTTCCCTGGCGGGTAAAGATGGCCGTCTGGGTGGCAACTTCCTGGGGCGTCCCGACCTGAATGCGACCGCCGGAGCGGGCATACTCGCCTTCGGTGTTCTCGCGCACACAGACAAAGTTGACATCGGCAGTGGTTCGTCCGCGCAAGGGACCTTCAAGGCCTGGCAACAGACGGATGGGGCGCAGGTTGACATAGAGGTCAAATTCCTGGCGGATTGGCAGCAGCATACCATGCAAGCTGACGTGATCGGGTACTGTCGGAAAACCAACGGCGCCAAAATAAATCGCATCAAACTCTCGCAGGGTATTCAAGGCCTCGGGCGGCATCATGCGCCCATGCTGGAGATAGTATTCGCAGCTCCAATCAAAGCTCTGCGTCTCCAGGCGAAAATCCCCGGCTAAGGATGCCAGCAGATTAAGAGTTTGCACGCCCTCGGCAATCACGTCCTGTCCAATGCCATCTCCTGGTAGCAGTGCAATCCGATGATAACGCATAATCTAAGCTCCTCTTTTCATATGCCCCGGCTGAGGCATACGCAAAATATTGTCTGCTAAGATTATAGCTTAATCACTAGTTTTAGCTACCTATTTCTATCCGGCCATCTCATTTTTCTCTCCAACATCTCGCACTCGGAAGGAGAAGATATATCCAGCTCCTTGCGAGCACGATCCGCTCCCAATTACCAGATATACGGGATGAAGCGATATTTGACCTGTGCCATATAGGCTTTGTACCCCGGCAATTCCTCACATAATACCCGCTCCTCCAGGATGGCTCGCGCCGCCATCCCAGCGATAAGAATCAGGGCGAAGAGCTCGCCATACCACGATCCGAGCAGCAAGGGCGTTCCGAGAAAGAGGAGAAGCGCACCAGCATAGAGAGGATGGCGCACATAATGATAGGGGCCAGTGGAGATCACCGTATGTCCTCTTTCTTCCTGAATACGCACTGCCGGCGAGAGGAAGGTGTTTTCCCGAAAGGTCAAGAGCATGAGCGGGAACGAGCCTATCAAGGCAATAGCGCCTATGATCTGGAGGAAAAGAGGCACATATGACCAGTGAAAGCGCACTGCGTCCAGTGGCATCAGAATGGTCCAGGCCAAACAGAGCAGATAGAACAAAGGAGTGAACACCCTATCCCAGGTTTTTTGATTGGGTTGGGAGAGGCTGAGGCGCTCTTGCAGCAAGCCGGGACTGGATGTAAATAGCATCCCAATATTCAGCAGTGTGAAGCCGAATAATAGAATCAAGAAGATCCACCCAGCAGGCCACAGAAGTGTGCCCGCCGGAAGAAACAGAGCCAGAGCAAGCAATAGAAAGCTTATTATGATCGATACAATTGCTTTGAGCAAAAGAGTCATAAGTTACCTCCGTCATTCTTAAATCATGCTTGAACATAACTGGCAAACTGACAAGGCTCCGAAGTCCGGCAGCGCGCGGTTCTTCGCTCTTCTTGCGAAGATGCTGACGAAACCCGGCCCGCGCAAAGAACGAAGAAGGCTCTTGCCGATCCTCCATGCCGAGTCTCGTCACTCTCTGGTTATAACGGTTCCACAATTTTCTGCTCAGATGGCTTGCCAGGGTGGACAAGCGATGAGTCCTCAGCTTCATCATGGACTTTCTCTCTTTTCCTGTCAATGCAGTCGTCAACTGTGCCTGTACCTTTTCGACGCTCCGACGCATAATTGCTTGCCCTGCTTCGAAGTTCACCCTCTCTTGCAGGGCAAGTAAGCGATCACAGAGCTCAACCATTTCATGTTCATTTTTTATCCACAATTATACCTCATAGGTAGAGTTTAATCTGGAACTCGATAAAATATTTTTTCATATCTATGTACCTGCCATTGTAGATATTTTAGCTTTTTTCATGGTATCATCATGATAGAGCTAGCAATGCCCACTAGCGCCTCTAATGGAAGAGCTTGCAGCTTAAAGGAGAGATAGTCGGAAGAGGCAGGCAGCACTGCACCATATTTCATCTTGCTCTTGTTTGGCAAGAAAGGAGCATTTATGGCAACGCAAGCCGTCGCAATTCCTCGTCAGC
Organism: Ktedonosporobacter rubrisoli; assembly: GCF_004208415.1. Lineage (GTDB taxonomy): Bacteria > Chloroflexota > Ktedonobacteria > Ktedonobacterales > Ktedonobacteraceae > Ktedonosporobacter > Ktedonosporobacter rubrisoli. The sequence goes on from NZ_CP035758.1 coordinate 5,512,751, forward strand.
GTTGGGTTCGGATCATCCCTGTCGCATTCCTTATGTATACGATTGCCTTTATGGATCGCATTAATATTGGCTTTGGCATTCCCGGCATTGAAAAATCGCTGGGCGTCGATGCCACCATTGCCGGACTGGCCAGCGGCATTTTCTTCTTCGGCTATCTATTTCTGCAGATCCCCGGCGGCCACCTGGCAATTACCTGGAGCGCGCGCAAATTTGTGACAATCTCCCTGATCGTCTGGGGCGTATTTGCAGTCCTGACCGGGCTGGCGCAGAATGCCACCCAGCTACTCATTGTGCGCTTTATTCTTGGCGTGGCCGAAGGAGGCGTCTGGCCCGCTACCCTCGTTCTGCTCGCCAACTGGTTTCCCCTTGATGAGCGGGCAAGGGCCAATTCTTACTGGATGTTCTGCTTGCCGGTCGCCTCTATCATCATGTCGCCGATCTCGGGCTGGATTCTTACCTGGGCCGATTGGCGCACCCTCTTTATCATCGAAGGCATTCCACCACTGATCTGGGCGGTTCTCTGGTGGTTCATGATTGCCGATAAGCCAGAGGATGCAAAATGGCTCTCGCCAGAGGAGAAGGTCTATCTGGAGCAGAAATTTGCCGAGGATCGCCACAATGCCTTGCCCCAGGATAAGGGCGACTGGAAAGAAGGCCTCAAAAATGCGAAGGTATGGTGGCTGGTCATCGTCTACTTTTTGATTCAGGTTGGTTTTTACGGTGTGAGCCTGTGGCTGCCGGTGATGATTAAAGGCCTCACCAAACAAAACTTTGGCCTGGTCGGCATCTGGTCCGCCCTGCCTTATGTTGCCGCCGTAATTGGTCTCTATCTCAATGCCAACCACTCGGACCGCACGGGCGAGCGCAAGCTCCACGTGGCCATCCCAACGATCATTGGCGGCATCGCCCTGCTCTTATCTGGCCTGCTTGGTCCCGCTTCTCCTTTGCTCGGCATCATCTTCTTGATTCTCACCGAAGGCTTCTTACTGCCGTATGTGGGTGTCTTCTGGACTTTACCACCGCTGATTCTTGGCCAGGAGGCCATTGGCTCTGGTATGGGCCTGATCAACGCACTGGGCAACCTTGGCGGTTTTGTTGGTCCTTTCATCATCGGCTACTTTATCGCCACAACCGGCTCGAACCTTACCGGGATCGTCCTGCTGAGCATTGCACTCGTAGTGGCTGGCATTATGGTCCTTGTCTTCCGCTACGAACGAGCTACCACGGAGACCACTCCTGCTGTCGCTCCGACCGACTAGCTGGCCAAAATCGCGGCTCACGCAAAAAGATCTGCTCTTCCTCAAGGGAGGCTTGCGCTAGCTGCCTGGAAGCGGCTGCGCAAGCTTCTATTGCTCACTTTTTGCGATGCAGCTCAGCGACATAGCGCTGCTGAAACGAAAGCAGGCGGGCGGAAACTGTGCGATATTTCGCCAGGCCTGCTTTGGTCTTTGCAGCAGCTTCTACACTGATGAGATGGGTATAGCCAAGGATAGCACTTCCCAGGGCAATCAATTCATTAGAGGTGGCGAGAAATTTCACTGTTACAACTTGAGCCTGATGCATACCCTGATAGCGTTTCTGGAACGAGTGCAACATATCTATCAATTCGCTGCGTTCTAGGGACGGCTCGATGGTTGCTTCCAGAAGGCGAATATACACGACGATAGCTTCTTCGCAAGCGGCAAGTTCAGCAGGAGTGGCCTCTAGAGCCATCAGCGGCTCTTGATACGATCCCATTACATTCGACTCCCTTACTACCTGAATAATCATAACTCTCGATATCCTCTCTATATTTTACGCCATTATTGTTCATTCTGGCATTTTCCTAGCATCAGTACTAACAAATACCACAAATGAAGGATACGAGCGACTGTCCTACCTGCCTCTATTCCTTCCGGGCGCTCCACCAGGAGCGGCTAGAAAAACTCATCAAGCAGCTGATAAAAGTGCACCTTGTCCTGCTCAACTGAGCTCAAGCCATAGGCGTCTAAGAATTGCGGAATCCACTCAGGACCTAAGTTGAAGGCCAGGCTTCTACAGGCCAGGGCGATATCCTGATAGCGATCGGCAATGCCACAGCGTCCCAGATCGATAAAGCCATTGACGCGCATCTCTTCCCGATCGATGAGAATATTTGGCAAGCAAAAATCTCCGTGGGTAAAGACGAGATCTTCGCTGGCCGGCCTTGCTTGCAGCAGTTGTGCATAGAGCTGTCTAACTCCTAATCCACGGCGTTCCTCATCAAAATCTTCCTCATCCACCTGGCCAGCCAGCATACGCCGACGCGCCTCTTCAAGGCGTATCGACAAGCGCTGATCAAAGGGACAATCCGCAATTTCGACGGCGTGGACCATGTGTAATCCTTGCGCCATGAGCACTACAAGGCGCTCCATATCAGTTTTAAAGACTTCCTCACAGGCCATAGTGCCGACAACTTCGCTCATCAATAAGTACTCGCGCTCAGCATCACGGCCGTAGTAATATACTTCGGGCACCGGCAACCGCCCGTAGAGCCATTGCAGGCGCTCTTCCTCCTCGCACAAACTATCCGCAGCGCCATGAGGAGCGATTTTCAGGTAGCGATCCCCGATGCGAAACACGCTAGCCCCGGAACAACCAATGGTAATAGGTTGCCAGCTAGCGCCACTCTCCAGCAAAGCGCGCAAAGCTGGAGGTAAGCCAGCTAATAACATGCTCTATCCTTTCCTTATAATCAGCCCAGGAAAAGAGTGGCCTTATAGGGCCAGGCTCTTTTCGGCATAATATGAATAATTGCCAGGATACAGGCGTACCTTTCCATCGACGCCAATGGCAATTGTCTTCGTCGTGATGCGATCAAGAAAGTAGCGATCATGCGAGATGGCCAGAACCGTGCCCTCAAATTCTTCAAGGGCCTCTTCCAGCACTTCAATCGAGGCGATATCTAGATTATTCGTCGGCTCGTCAAGCAGCAGGAAATTTGCCTCGGTCAACATCAGGCGCGCAAGCTGCAAACGGCTCTTCTCTCCGCCGCTCATACTCCCAATCATGGTATGCATGTCATTGTAGGAAAAGAGCAGGCGACTCAAAAAGGCCACGGCCTGCGGCTCGGTCATCTTCTTTAAGCGGCGCACAAAATCCAGCGGTGTGCTCTCGAAGGGCAAGGTTTCCTGCTCCTGGGCGTAGTAGCCGCTCACCACGCTGGCTCCGATCTTAACGAAACCGCTGCTAGCCGGCAAGAGGCCCAGCATAGTCTTGAGCAGTGTGGTTTTGCCACTGCCATTGGCTCCGACGACGCCGATACGCTCACCATAGAGTACGGTCAGATCAAAAGGCTCAAACAGGACATAGCCATCTATAGCCTTGCTCAAGCCCTGCACTTCAAGCACTTTCTTGCCGCTGCGTTCGGCCTCCAGATCGACTTTAATCCTATCGCGCTCCAGCACAGGCCTATCGACAGCATCCTGTTTGGCCTTCTCGACGCGCTTCGCCATGTATTGGGCTCTCGTCGCAAAGTCGCTATTTAGTTTTGCCCAGGTCTTCAGGCGATACATGCTTGCTTCCAGGCGTTTGATCTCTTTCTGCTGGATGGTAAATTGCTCCTGCTGCTTGAGCAGCTGGCGCATACGCTCTTCGGCATAGTAGCTATAGTTGCCCGCGTAGGGCTGGATCTGGCCATCTTCCAAGGCAAAGATCTTCTTGACGGCCCTATCCAGCAGGTGACGATCATGCGAGATGATCATCACGGTGCCGGGGTAATTCTGGATATATTGCTCCAACCAGGCTTTGGCTCGCATATCCAGGTGATTATCAGGTTCATCAAGCAAGAGCAAATCAGGCGTTTGCAGCAAGATACGCGCAAGATTGACGAGCTTCTTCTCACCGCCGCTGAGCGAGCTAAGAGGGAGCTGATGCTCACTTTCGGCAAAGCCTAATCCGCTCAAGACAGCCGCCGCGCGGTGTTCAAGCGTATAGCCTCCCAGAGCCTCATAGCGCTCCTGTACTTTGCTATACTCATCAAGCACGGCGCTCATGCTTTCAGGATCGGCGGCTATCTCGGGATCGGCCATCTTAGCTTCGAGCTCTTTAAGGCGCTCGGCCAGGCTTACCAGTTCCTCGGATACTTCCGAAACTGCCTCGAAGATGCTCTTTGGCAGCATCGCCGCATCGATCTCCTGTACAAGGTAGCCAATTGTCAGATTGCGCCGCCGCGTAACTGTGCCAGCGCTGGCCGTCTCCAGGCCCAGGGCCAGTTTGAACAGCGTTGACTTGCCGCTGCCATTCTCGCCGACCAGGCCAATACGCTCGCCCTCTTCAATCTCCAAATCTACGTCTTTAAAGACCTGATTACCGCCAAAATCTTTGCTGACATGCGAAAAACTTAGAATACTATGTGGCATATGTGCTCACTCTCCTTTTCCTTTATCGGGACCAGCCTGCGGGGAGAGAAGACCTGCCATCCAGGGAAGATTATCTCTCCCTTCCGACCCTCTTCCTTCCAGGGCTGCTACGGCGCGAGAGGTCTCGATGACAAAGCAAAGCGGCAAAGCTTACACAGCGGAATAGAGCGGAAGAGGGTCAAACCTGACGCAGCACGCGTTACGCAGTGAAGAAGTGCGCATCCTGCCGACGTCCAAAAAAAGGGAAAAGAAGGGGAGCAAAGGAGCCAGGGAAAAAGCAGCTCGAATTGCATAGCAGTCGTGCCCTTATTCCCGACAGCGCGGGTAAGGACGACATACAGTTCGACGCTACTTTTCGCCGCATAAGCAGAAGCGCCAGGCTTATGCGGCCATGCCATGTGACATGTATTTATGTGGAATATCAACGACCTGCTGATAATCTGCCAGATCGATTATATAGTGGCTCATGTGTTGAGGATAGCATAGTCTCAGGTCGCGAGTCAAGATCCGATCTTCAGTTCAATTTGTCTGATTGCACCGATGCAGGCCACTCCAGGAAGAAAGCTAACAACGATGGTAACCAATAGAAAAGCTCAGGCCGTATTTACGGCGCAGTGTCGGCAGAATCGAGCATTATGCCGTTCACAATGAAATTAATTATTTGTTCGCGCATATACGCACGCCCGGAAACAGAGGAATAGTCTCTCTCCGGTAGCGCTTGCTGATATAAAGGGAGCATAGTAGGATAGGACCAGCAGATCTGTATCATTAGCAGCGGTAGCGCCGTTACATCGAGATCGGGCCGCAGCAGACCAGCCTTGCGCGCCCTCGCGAAGATCGCTTCCATTTGCCTGATATCATTTGGCTCAAATTGTGAGATGATCTTTTCCATGGTCTGCCAGCCTTCGGCATGCTCCCAGAGGATGATGCGCATGATACGCGGATGCTCTTGCATGTAGTCGATCATCGTTCCAACTGCAGTTTTGAGCAAGGCCCTGAATTTATCGGCCTCCACGAGCATGCTTTCGTCCTCAAGCAAGCGGGTATAGACGCCTCTCTGTAGCGCGCTTACTTCACTATCGGCGCGCCTGAGCACTTCAACGTAGAGACCAAGCTTATCGCCGAAGTAACGAAAGATCAGGGTCTTGTTGTAGCCCGAAACTTCAGCAATCGTATCGACGCGCGCACCATCATAGCCATGTTCGGCAAAGACAGCTTCGGCCGCCGCGAGAATGGCCGCGCGCGTCTTCTCGCTCCTCCGCTTGCCTGTTTCCGGCATCTCCATTCTCCTCTCCTCTCCTATTGTAACCAGATAGTTACGATTATAGCGAGAGAGCATAGATGTGTCAAGGAAAACGTAAGGAGAGGCAGCCAGCGAGCAAGCAAAATATGCAGCCTGCTCGCCGACGATACAATTTAGCTATGCTTGATCTGTTTAAAGCGGCGCGTATTCTCAGTAATTGCCACTTCTGTAGGAAGGCGCTCCATACTGGATGCTCCGAAGAAGCCCACCACGCCGCGCGTACGTTGTAGCACATAAGCTGCGTCTTCGGGCTCGGCGATCGGGCCACCATGGCAAAGCACAAGAATATCCGATTTCACCTGCTTAGCGGCATCATGCATGGCCTGGACTCGCTTCACGGCCTCATCCAGAGTGAGCGCCGTATGTGCTCCTATTGAGCCCTTGGTAGTCAGGCCCATATGTGGCACCAGAACATCGGCCCCGGCCTGAGCCATAGCGCGCGCCTCCTCTTCGTTGAAGACATAAGGCGCTGTGAGCAAATCCAGCTCATGAGCCTGGCGGATCATATCGACTTCAAGTCCAAAGCCCATTCCGGTTTCCTCAAGATTCTGCCGGAACACACCGTCCATCAGACCAACTGTCGGAAAGTTCTGCACGCCAGCAAAGCCCATCTCTTTGAGCTGCTTTAAGAAATAGGGCATCACTCTGAACGGATCGGTCCCACACACGCCGGCCAGCACCGGCGTCAGTTTGACAACTGGCAGCACCTCATTAGCCATCTCTACGACAATTGCATTGGCATCGCCATAAGGGAGCAAGCCTGCCAGCGAACCTCGCCCGGCCATGCGATAGCGACCGGAATTATAGATGATGATCAGGTCAACCCCGCCGGCCTCGACACATTTGGCCGAAAGACCTGTACCAGCCCCCGCCCCGATAATGACGCCTCCCTTGCTCACTGTAGCCTGCAGCCGGTCTAGAGCTTCTTTTCTGTTCACTTGCTACCTCCTGTTTGCTGCGCCTGTCCCGCGCGCTCATGAATATACATGATCAGGCGCTGGGCCATAGCCTGGGCAAAACGTGGATCATTGATATCCATATCCAGCTCATGAATTTCAATACTTGACTTCAAACCACCCTTGAGCTCATTGATTAAGGCTTGATCGGCATCGGGATCGTAGAAGGCCTGCCCCTGGATATCGATCAGGGAAACGCCGCGCAAGGGAATAAACAGGGCTACCGGCCCTTTAGCCTGATTCAGCTTCTGGGCGATAATATGGCCTAGCTTTGCACATTCGGCAGGCGTGGTACGCATCAAAGTAACCGTGGGATTGTGCTTATAGAGCTTGCGGTGACGAAACTTCTCGGGCACGCTCTCCAGCGGCCCAAAATTCACCATATCCAAGGCGCCCAGAGAGACAACCTGGGGAAGAGCATGCTTGCCCGCCGCTTCCAGGCGATCGGGTCCCGCGCTCAATACACCGCCAACCAGTTCATCGGCCAGCTCGGTAGTCGTGATATCCAGAACCCCGGCCAGGAATCCGCCGTTAACAAGAGCTTCCATCGATCTGCCTCCCGTGCCGGTTGCATGGAAGACGAGCACCTCATAGCCGCGCTCCTCCAGATATTGGCGGGCCTCGGTAACCGCAGGCGTAGTCACGCCAAACATGGTGGCCCCAATCAGCGGCTTTGCGTTAGGCGCTGGCTGAAAGGATGAATAGTTTTGAGCCATGCCAGCGATAGCCGCTGCTGCGTTCGACATAATGCGTTCGGAAATACGATTGATGCCGGCGATATCGACTACCGAATACATCATGGTGACATCCACGGCTCCTACATAAGGCCGCGTATCGCCAGAGGCCAGAGTAGAAACCATAAGTTTTGGCACGCCAACGGGCAAAGCGCGCATCGCCTCGGTCGCCAGCGCCGAGCCGCCCGAGCCACCAAGACCCAAAATACCATGCAAGCGACCCTGCGCATATAGCTTGCGCACAATCGCCGTCGCACCATGCGCCATCGTCTCGACGGCAATACCGCGATCTCCCAGCGCCACCAGCTTCGCGATATCAGTGTTGACGGCCTTCGCCACCTCTTCGCGCGTGATATCGGGCTTCGTCAAGGGCTTTCCCTTGATGCCAGCATCGATAAGGATCACCTCGCAGCCAGCGTTTACAATATGCTGGCGCATATATTCATACTCAACACCCTTTGTATCAAGGGTGCCAAGCAAGACAACCGTAGCCATAGCCCATCCTTTCCTGAGGACAAGCAGAAAGCTGCTCGTCTGATATAATCCTAACTCAATGATACAAACGCAATGATGGCGATAGCAAGTGAGCCATAGTTGCCTGCTCTCCTCTAGATAGAGATAGCTCTGGATAGAGCTAAAGAAAAGCAGTATAATGAAAACTACAAATACAAGCAGTGTTTTAAGACTTCCCAACAACCTCCAGAACTATTCAAAGGCGAGTTAAACCAGAAAGGACACTGACATGTCTGATAAAATGGTTGCACCTGAACTTTTTCGCCCACCCATCGCTTTCCCCGAGATCCCCTATGATCACTTATTACGCCGCTCGGCCGAACGGTACCCCGAGCATGTGGCCATTATTTATCACGACCTGAGCCTGACGTACCGCGAGATTGAAGCGATGGTCAACAGCATCGCCAATGGATTACGCGAGCTGGGCCTGGGCAAGGGCGATATTATCTGCTTATTTACCGTGAACCGGCCAGAATACACTATTACGCTCAACGCGGCAGCAAGCATTGGCGCTGTAATCAGCCCCATGAATCCAGCGTACAAAGAGCGCGAGATCAGTTATCAGCTCGAAAACTGCGAAGCCAAAGCTATAGTGGTCTATCGCGAGCTGCTGCCAATCTTGCAGCATGTCTTAAGCCAGAAGACCTTCCCGCACTTACAGCATATCATCGTGACCGGCAATAACGTACCTGAGAGCATGCCGCAGGCTATTCCTTTTGGCCAGCTTTTGCGCGCTTCCTCACCCCAGCGGCCACCCGCTGTCGAGATTCATGGCAACGATCTGTTAGCCCTGCCCTATTCATCAGGCACGACCGGATTGCCTAAGGGCACAATGCTCAGCCATCGCAACCTGACTACCAATCATCTCCAATTTCTTACTGCCACACGTATTACCTCAACCGACAGGACTATCATTTTCCTGCCCATGTATCATATCTACGGTGTCATGCTGACAGGCATTTTCCTGGCCGCCGGAGGCACACAGATCTTACTTGAACGCTTCGATATGGAGCGCACCCTTCAGCTCTGTGAGCAGTATGGCGTGACCTGGTTTTTTGCTGTCCCGCCAATTATTCTAGGCCTGGCCAATACAACTGATTTGAGCCGTATGCGCAGCGTCAAGTATCTCATGAACGCCGCGGCGCCTATTCCCGTCGATCCAGCGCGCAAATTTCAAGAACGCACAGGCATTCCTATCGTCCAGGGCTATGGCCTGACTGAGAGTTCTCCCGATACGCATTTTTCTCCTCTGGACCCGGCACGCATCCGTCTGGATAGCGCGGGCATGATTGTGCATAATACCGAGCAGAAAATCGTCGATATCGAGACGGGCGAACGCGAATTGCCTCCCGGCGAGGATGGTGAGATTGTGGTACGCGGACCACAGGTGATGCTTGGCTACTGGAAAGATCCCGAGGAAACGGCGCGCGTATTGCGCGATGGCTGGCTCTATACCGGCGATATTGGACACGTAGATGCTGATGGCCAGACCTATATTGTGGATCGCAAGAAAGAAATGATCAAGTATAAGGCCTTCAGTATCGCCCCCGCCGAGTTAGAGTCGCTCTTGCTTGAGCATCCCGCCGTCCAGGACGCCGCAGTGATCGGCATCCCCGACGATGAGGCGGGGCAGGTTCCCAAGAGCTTTGTAGTTCTGCGCGCCGGCCAGCAGGCCAGCCCCGCAGAGCTCATTTCCTTTGTTAATAGCAAGCTAGCGGGCTATAAGAAGCTTCACGCCATTGAGTTTATTGAGGCGATTCCCAAAGTTGCTTCGGGCAAGATCTTGCGCAGGGAATTGCAGGCCCGTGAGCAGGCCCGCCGCGCGGCTCCCCAGGGCCATGCCTGATTAATAACCAATTACTTGTGCGCTTCTTTACGCATCTGCCGCAGTTCCGCAAGGGCCTGGCGACCACGCTTCTCTAGATCGGCCTGCCATTCGTCCTTATAGCCGCGCAAGACATGAACTAGCGTATGCGCAATTGCCAGATTACGGTACCACTTGTGATTGGCGGGCACAATATACCAGGGAGCCTTGTCGGTGCTGCACTTGCTCAGTGCCACCTCGTAGGCTTTCTGGTACTCATCCCAATACGCGCGCTCCTTCCAATCGCCGACCGCAACCTTCCAGGCTTTATCTTTATCCTTTTCGCGAGCCAGTAGCCGCTGCTCTTGCTCATCCTTGCTGATATGCAGAAAAAATTTCAAAACTATAGTTTTATTATCAACTAATAGCTTCTCGAAGTGTTTGATCTCTTTATAGCGCTTTGTCCATACTTCTTCCGGCACCAGGTTATGCACGCGCACAACCAGCACATCTTCATAGTATGAGCGATTAAAGATCGTCAGCGCACCCCTGCCCGGCGTAACCTTATGAGCGCGCCAGAGAAAATCATGGCTGGCCTCTTCCTCGGTCGGCACCTTAAAGGCCTGGACTGCACAGCCCTGGGGATTCACATGCGAAAAGACATGTCGAATAGTCCCATCCTTGCCGCTGGTATCCATGCCCTGCAAGATTAGCAGTAAGCTATGGTGATGTGCGGCCCACATCAATTCTTGCAGGCCATCCAGCTCTGCGCCTAACTTATCAAGCTCCTCTTTGGCCTCGCTATGGCTTGTATTCTTCGCGGTATAATCAGGATCATAATCCGCCAGCCTCACCTCGCTACCTTCTGCAACTTTCCAAGCAAGCTCCATACTCAGCTCCTTCAAAAAATAAAATAGCCCTACTCCACTATCATACTATGACGAATAGCCCTGCAGGCAAGATGGCAAAATTTTGCGGCCTGGCTTGCTGCTCCTCGGGCCGCGACTGTCAGTGCCATACGTCCCCATACAGGCAAGCGTCTAACTTGCCCCAGTCTCGCATATGATGGCTTCCGTCTCTCTGCAGAGCAAATGGGAGCGTCACTGCTACAGCGGCAAGCCCATAGCATCTCTAAGGATTATGCGATGGAGCGCTAATCCGCGTCATGTCGCGCGGATCAAGCCGATCGCGCACGGCGTCGCCAAGAATATTGAGGCTCAACACGACAATCACCACGGCTAGAGCCGGTCCAACCATCATCCAGGGATCGATAGGCAGAAATGTCTGAGCCTCACTGACCATCGCTCCCCACTCCGGGGTGGGTGGCGGAACACCGAGGCCGAGAAAGCTCAAGATCGATTCATCAAGGATGGCCAGCGAGATTGAGATGGTGGCCTGAACCAAGAGTGGGCTAACAATATTGGGGCAGATATGCCGCAACATAATCTTCCATGAGCCTGTACCACAGGCCCGTGCCGCCGAAACATAGTCAAGTGACGCAACCTGCAAGGCCTGACCACGGGCGATACGGGCATAGATCGGTACACGTACCAGAGCCAGAGCCAGGGCTAGATTAATAACACTCGGTCCCAGGGCTGCCACAATGGCCAGGGCCAGAATCAGCGAAGGGAAGGATAACAAGGCATCAGTGATGATCGAGACAAGCTGATCCACCCAGCCACGGAAATAGGCAGCCAGCAAGCCCAGCAGCGTACCACATATACCCCCCATAATAATGGTGGCCAGGCCTACTGATAACGATATACGCGTCCCATAAATCACTCGACTCAATTGATCGCGCCCCAACGAATCGGTCCCCAGCAGATGAGCCATACTGGGACCCTGCGAGGCCACGGCCGGCTGATAGTCGGTTGGCGAGTAAGGGCTGAGCACAGGGGCAAAGATCGCGGCAACAATAAGGATAAGCAGAATCAGTCCACACCAGAAACGCGGGTCCTGCCTCAGTTCCTTGCGGATTATCCGCAGCCATCTTAAGCCTGTTCCCACAGATCCAAGCTCAGTCGGCTGAGCATCTTTACTATAGTCCATACGTCACTCCTGCGCTCCTACTTTTCCAGGCGAATACGTGGATCAAGCACCACATAACTTATGTCAACCAGCAAATTGGCGGCCATATACGAAAGGGCCGAGAGCAAAACCACCCCCTGCACAACTGGATAATCCTTTGACATAATGCTTGTCACGGCAAGTTGACCGATGCCCGGCCAGAGGAAGATAGTTTCTACGACAACTGCCCCGGCCAGAATCGAACCGATCTGAATGCCCACAATCGTCAAGACGGGGATCAGAGCGTTACGCAGAGCATGCAGATAATAGACCCGCCTTTCCGCCAGACCCTTGGCCCGCGCCGTGCGTATATAGTCCTGGCTGAGCACCTCAACCATGCCCGCCTTAATCTGGCGCATATTGACGGCAACCGACCCCGCGCCCAGCGTGATCATGGGCATGATAAGATCGCGTAAATTGCCCAGCGGATCATCGCTAAATGGCACATAGCCGCCCGGCGGAACAAAGCGCAAACCCACAGCAAAGAAGAAAATCAGCAGCAGGCCCAGGACAAAGACCGGTATGGCGGTGCCTATCAGACTTGAGATGTTAACCAGCCAGTCAAGGAATGAGTTGCGGTGTGTGGCAGAATAAATGCCCAGTGGAACTGCAAGAACCAGCGAAAAGAGCAGCGCCGCCAGCCCGAGCTCCAGGGTGACAGGGACGCGCTGCCAGAGCGCCTGCAATACAGGCTGCTGGAGCTGGATGGATTGCCCTAAATTGCCATGCACGGCCTGCCAGAGCCAGATGAAAAACTGGACCAGCAAGGGCTGATCCAGGCCCAATTGCTGGCGCAGCGCCCTCACCGCCTCTGGTGTTGCTTCCTCACCCAACAGAATGCGCGCAGGATCGCCAGGAACCAGGTGAATAATCATAAAGATGATAAAGCAAACAAGCAGGGCAACTGGAATGATAAAGAGAATGCGTCGCGCAAGATAGCGAGCCACGATGGCGCTCCTTATCCATAAACAACTATTGAGAGAAACAGGAAAGCTTCTCCTGTTTCCCTCTCAAGCGGGGTTGCAAGTTGATCTCGTATATAGCCCTCATCTGTCATAATGAGGGCTTTCTAACATTTCTTACAGCCGAACAGTCTAGATGTGGACCTGGGAGAAATCCAGGGTTCCAGTCGGCAACAAGGTGAAATTTTGGATATTGGTAGTTGTCGCCTGGATGTTTACGCCGTGATAGAGGAAGACGTAGGGAGCATCCTGCATAATCAACTGCTGGGCCTTTGTGTAGTCTTCAGTACGCTTGGTCTGATCGCTGACGGCGCGCGCATCCTCAAGTAGGGTATCCACCTGGCTATTCGAATACTGCATATCGTTGAAGCCACCACCAGTATGGAACCAGGCATAGATATTGCCATCAGGATCAGGTCGTCCGCTCCAGCCGAGCAAGGCCGCCTGGAAATTGTGGGATTGGGTATCGGAAAGCAGAGCGGCAAAGGTCTCTTGCTTGATCGTAGCGGTAATGCCAACCTTGGCCAGCTGAGCGGCAAAAAACTGAGCAATCTGCGAGTTGAGCGGCGAGTTACCGGGAATCAGCAGCGAGAAAGAGACGGTACCAGAGATACCGGCCTGGGTCAGCTCGGCCTTCGCCTTATCTGTATTGTGCGTGTAAGGCGCAAAATCCTTATCGTAGGCCCAGCTTGCCGACGAGAATGGCCCGTTCGCCACTACGCCAACATTTTTCAGGGCACTCGTCACGATCTCTTCGCGATTCGTAGCCCATTCGATAGCCCGGCGCACGTGTTCATTGTTCAAGGGCGCTACTTTCGTATTGAGCATGATGCCATAGAAGCTCAAGCCAGGCTGCTGCTTATAGACAAGACTGGGATTCGATTTTGCCGAGGCAACGTAGTTAGGATCGACTGTATCGGCAACGTTGATTGTGCCGGTCTGGAGATTCGAGAACTCTACATTTCCATTGGTGATTGGACGAAAACGTACAGACTGCAGATACGGCAACTTATTGCCCTGGCTATCCTTCTGCCAGTAATCGGGGTTGCGCTTGACCGTTAGATGATCGCTCTTTACCCACTCGGAAAACATAAATGGCCCGCTTCCGGCCGAAGTTGGCGCGATGGCCAGCTTTGCCCCGAGCTTTTTGACAGCCGCCGGCGAGAGCATCATACCCGCGCGGTCAGTCAGGGTCGCCAGCAGGGGAGAGAAGGGAGCTTTCAAATCAAACTGGACGTGAGAAGCATCAACTGCCTGCACGCTTTTTACATCCGAGATCTCGCTATGCCTTGGCGAGGCTGCATCGGAGAGAATCCGATTGATGTTAAAGACGACGGCCTCGGCGTTAAAGGGGGTGCCATCCTGGAACTTTACATCTGTACGCAAGGTAAAGACCAGTTGCGTTGGCGATTTATACGTCCAGGAACTGGCTAAATCAGGCACAATCTGATTCTGCGCATTGAGCTTTACCAATGTATCGTACAAGTTTAACATGACCTGGCGATCCACCAGGGCCGTCGATTTCACGGGGTCAAGCGTGACCACATCAGCATTTAAACCCACACTGATATCACCGCCAACCTTTGAGCCGGAGCTAGATGAGGATGGGCCAGGACTTCCCCCACCACAAGCTGCGAGAAATACAAACAGAATAAGGACGACAGCTACACATAAATAACGGGGAGAAAATTTCCATGAAAGCTGTTCGAAGTGGTCCCTCATAAGCGGTCCCTCCTAAATATTTCAGGGTATTGCCATGTCTTACCATACATTTTCGCCTCGCCATTGAGACCCTACCCAAAAAGATATGTATTCTGTATGATAATACGTGCGGCGATTTCACAAATACACAGAGCAAGAGGCCATGTGTGTTTGCTGTGGAACAATTTTAGCTTTCCATTGAAGGAATGGAATAGCAGATGGGACAAAATATATAAAAACTATATTTAACAACGATACAATGTGCCGCCTCATCTGTCAAGCTTCGCTGCCTGTTTGCTAGCAGGGTGCTGCTTCCAGTCAGGCAGTCAGATCAGCATACATCAGGCTTGTCCTTGTTGTGCCAGCACCGCCTGAGATATACTGACTGCAGGTAAAGAGTGTAGATGTATAATTGTAAGCCAGAGGCCAGGCTTATAGAGAATAATTTATGTGGCTGAGCTAGAACCGCTTGATTTTTGAGATAGCAGGATTGTACAAGCGCGCGAAGCGATTACTGCGGCGGATCGTTTAGCCAGGAGCACGGAGAGTTAATCATGGCGCACAGAACAACGCTTTCCTCAATAGAACGCGATTTTGTCCATAAGCAGCGGGTCGGCCGCCTGGCGACTGCCGACGAGAACGGGAGCCCCTACCTGATTCCCGTCTGCTACGCCTTTGATGGCCAGCGCTTCTATACACCGCTCGATGAGAAGCCCAAAAGCGTTAAGGGCCGGCAGTTGCGGCGAGTACGCAATATCGAAGCGCGCCACGAGGCCTCCTTGCTCATCGATAAGTACGAGGAGGATTGGTCTCAACTGGGCTATGTGCTGGTCTACGGGCACGCTGCTCTACTTGAGCCCAAGGATGCTCTGCATCAGCCGGCAGTACAACTATTACGAGAAAGATATAGCCAGTATCTGCAGATGGCCCTGGAGCTCTATCCCATCATTATGCTTACACCCGAGCGTATTACCGCATGGGGGCCGGCACTTCACAATAGCTAAATGCTGATCTCTTAGGCTGTTTTGCCCGTCTCCATAGACCTGCTGTCATATTTATACGAATCGGCCTGTCATAACTATTGAGAGCGCTTCAGCGGCATCCTAAAATGGTAGAAATCTTGTTGCCTTTTTCGCAGCTTCAGTGTTATAAATTAGCAGAGCATCAAGGACCGCAACGTGAGAAATAGAACTGAAGATACGTACTATAAATGGCGTATTGTAGCATTTTAAGCCCACATCACGCGGAAACCAATTTCTTTTATTTGTACTTTATTATTTCCCAGGAGGTCAGCATGGTGGTCAAATCAAGGCCTCGGCCCCCCGTAGCATCCTTTTCTTTGCTTGCAATCCTTATCCTCTTGCTCAGCGCTTGCGGCGCATCAGGAACACCTATCAAGAGCACAGGCGATAATGGCAAGCCGGTCAAGGGTGGTATATGGATTGACGACTTAGCTAATGAGCCAGATTCATTGCTCCCCAATGCTTCTGTGCAAACTTTTGCCTATATGGTTGATCAAGCTCTCTATGCGCCACTTTTTGCCGGCGACTCATCTGGTAAGATCAATCCAGGGATTGTGACCGAAATGCCCACCACAGCAAATGGCGGCATCAGTTCCGATCTCAAAACCTGGGTCTTCCATCTTAAGCCAAACCTCGTCTGGTCCGATGGCCAGCCGCTTAACGCTGATGATGTAGATTTTACTTGGAAGTTGTGGACAAACAAAAAGTTTGCCGCAGCCAGCAATGTAGGCTACTCCTTGATTACAGGCTCTGAGGTCTCGGCTGACAAGCTTTCGATCACCTTCCATCTCAGCAAGCCTTACGCCGCATTTCCCTCTATCTGGACCGATGGCTATCACGCTCCCATGCCGGCTCACCATTTCTCTAGCATGGCCCCTGAGAGCATAAAGAAGTCTATGGATAACCTCAATCCGCAGATCGTCAGCGGACCATTTATGATGGCGGAAAGCAAGCCCGGCGATCACTTTACGGTTCAGCGCAACCCCAAGTATTACCAGGCCGCTGAAGGCTTGCCATACCTGGATAAAGTTGTCTTCCGTCTTGTGGCAAACCAGAACACCATTCTCAACGATCTGAAGTCTGGCTCGATCGATTCGGCCTGGTTCCTGGATGTCAGTAAGATGAAAGCCTATCAAGCGCTCACAAACTATCAGATTGTCACCAATCCATCGGCCAGCGTCGAAGCGCTCCATTACAACTTTAATAATCCTGCGCTGCAGGATGTAAATGTCCGTAAAGCTATCGCCATGGCTATCAATCCTGATGAACTTGTGAAAATCGCTCGCCAGGATCAGGGTATTGTAAATTGCACAGATCACTCGTCTGCCTATAATCCGGGCTTTCAGCAGGATGCTCCATGCCCGAAGTTTGATATCGATGGTGCAAATAAAGTGCTTGACCAGGCCGGTTGGAGCAAGGGTGCCGATGGTGTCCGGGCAAAAGGCAACTTACGGCTGGAGTTCCAGTATTCCACCACGGCCGGCAATCCCTGGCGCCAGGAAGACGAGGTTCTCAACCAGGCCAATCTTGCCAAGATCGGCGTGAAGATCAACATCCAGAACTACCCTTCGAGCACCTTCTTTAGCACCTTCCTGGGCGGCGGTCAAGCCGGCAAGTACGACCTGGCTGAATGGGCCAGCAGCTATGT
Organism: Ktedonosporobacter rubrisoli; assembly: GCF_004208415.1. Lineage (GTDB taxonomy): Bacteria > Chloroflexota > Ktedonobacteria > Ktedonobacterales > Ktedonobacteraceae > Ktedonosporobacter > Ktedonosporobacter rubrisoli. The sequence goes on from NZ_CP035758.1 coordinate 5,529,840, forward strand.
CTATGACGGAGACGATGCGATTAACCTTTCGTGCGCGCAGCTGGCTCCCCATGGTTCAAACTATATGTTCCATTGCGATCAGGAGCTCGACGCACTCTTCCCCAAAGAACAGGCGACAGCCGATCCAGCAGAGCGCCAGCAGATCTTTAATCAGATCCACGAGGTTATGCTCAAGAATTTCGACATCTTCGGTTTGTACGCCTTGAAAGATGTCGAGATTACCAAAAAGGGCACGCATAACTACCAGCCAGGCCCCTTCGGCTCGACTGAGACTGTCAACATCTGGAACTGGTGGTGTGATGGCGGAAAGTGCCCATCTGGCGGTGGCGCCTAGTCGTTGTCAAGCATCTTCTCCATGCTATCTAGCATGGAGGTCTCTGGCTAGCTTCGGCTAACCAGAGACCTTGTTTTCTTTGAAATATATGCTGAGAAGTAGAGACCCTCACTTTTTATAAGACTGGTGCTACCTGCACGTTTCTCAGCGGAGGTTGTGTGTATGGGAAAGTATCTTATCAGACGACTATTAGAAGCTATTCCCTTGCTCATTCTTATCTCGATCTTGATGTTTCTCTTGATCCATCTTTTGCCTGGTGGCCCAGAAGCAGCGCTCTATAACCCCAATCTTGATGAGCAAGGCAGAGCGGCCCTGCGCGCCAGTCTTGGCCTTGACGATCCCTTGCCCGTGCAGTACCTCAAGTGGATAGGCAGCGCCCTGCATGGTCAGTTTGGCTTCTCGTTTGCTACCAATCAACCGGTATCAGATGTGATCATGTCACACTTTCCGCCAACCTTAGAGCTCTTTGCCTCTGCCCTTGTGCTCGCGCTCATTGTCTCTATTTTCCTGGGCATAATCTCGGCTGTTCGCCAGCGCAGTATCACAGATTATGCAATTACAACGATCTCGTATTTTGGGATCTCCATGCCCATCTTCCTATTAGGCCTCTTCTTGCAAGATATTCTCGGCACTTCTCTGCACTGGCTGCCAACATCAGGTATGTCGACGCCGGGCTACCTTTTTGATCCCTTTAACGCTTTCCTTGACCATTTCCTCCATCTTTTAATGCCCATGCTGGTGCTGGCAATTACCTTTACTGCCAAATGGAGCCGCTATCTGCGCTCCAGCATGATCGAGGTAACCAGGCAAGATTATATGCGCACGGGTAGGGCTAAGGGTGTGGCCCCAGTTCCGCTTCTCTTGCGGCACGCGCTGCGCAACGCGGTTATTCCGCTCATTACGATTGTGGCGATAGACTTTGGCTCAGTCGCCGGCGGGGCCACGATTACCGAAGGGGTTTTTGCCTGGCCAGGGATGGGATCGCTCTTTATTGTCTCGCTGGAGAAGCGCGATTTCCCGATCTTGCTGGCTACGCTAATGCTGGGGGCCGTCTTTGTGGTTCTCTTCAATATCATTGCCGACATTCTCTATGCAGTTATGGACCCGCGCATTCGTTACGCCTAAATACTCTGGAAAGGATACACTATGGATACCTCAGAACAGGCTATTAGTCCCGAGGAAGAGCTTACGATTATCCAGGAGCTCACGCCAGAGTTAGCGCAGAAGAGACGCAGCCAGGCCCGCATTATCTTCGATCGCTTTATCAGCAACAAGGCCGCCGTGGTGGGGGCGATCTTCTTGATTCTGCTGTTTATTCTCTGTTTTGCGGGTCCCTTCATTACCGGGCATAATGCGCCAGATACGGTTAACGCCCAGACGCCCTTTGCGGCCCCTTCCATTCAATATCCGCTAGGAGCCGATGATGTGGGACGCGATGAGTTTGCGCGCGCGATGGCCGGCGGCCGCATCTCTCTGCTGGTTGGCCTGAGCTCTACCATTGTGGCAATCGTTTTTGGCATTGGCATTGGGGCGTTGGCCGGCTATTATGGAGGCATCATCGATAATGTACTGATGCGCGCCACCGATACAGTTCTGGCTATCCCTTCCTATCTGCTCCTGTTTGTACTTTCGGCTTCCTTTACCAATGGCTCGCCGGCCAGCGTGATCATCCTGATCTCAATTTTTGGCTGGACTAGCGCCGCGCGCCTGGTACGCGGCGAGTTTCTGGCCCTCAAGGAGCGCGAATACGTGCTGGCGGCCAGAACGATTGGCGCGCGTGGCTTTCGCCTGATGTTCCGCCACATTCTGCCCAACGCGGCCGGAGCGATTATTGTTAACGCTACTTTGCAGGTTGGCAATAACATCATTCTAGAATCGGTGCTTAGCTATTTTGGCTTCGGCATCAAGATCCCGCTAGCAAGCTGGGGAAGTATGGTCAATGACGGACAGGGCTTTTTCGATAGCGATCCTAAGCTCGTCTTTATTCCGGGCCTGCTTATCTTCCTAACGGTTCTTAGTTGTAATCTGGTAGGCGACGGATTACGCGATGCGCTCGATCCGCATATGACTGAGCGCTAATAGATGCTTTATCCGGCGTCCAGCGTGGATAGCGACTCACTGAGTATTCAGGTCAGGCGCTTAGTGGTACGCAGCTGTTCCAAAAAGCGTGGAAAGCCGAGCGCTTCGGCCCGCGCACGCACACGCCGGAAACCCTCTCCATAAATTGGATCAGGGTTACGCTCAATCTGTTCTGCTTGATAACGATTTTCCAGGCTGTTCAGCTCGCGATAATAGCGATAGGCGAGGAGTTCACAGAAGCCTTCCACAGCCCAGGTGGGAAGATGCTCGATCCCATGCACAATCAGCCAGACATGCCCGAGCTCATGTATAGCAACACCGGCAAAGAGGCTGGATGGCAGCCCCTGCAGAACTGCTACGCCAGTAACCTCGGTGCTTAGAATCTGCTCGCCAAACGTTGAGGAGGCGCTGAGCGTAGCGCCCAGGTGCTTGCGTGCTTGATTGGGAAAATAAGTCGCCAGCTTCTCGGGCCCGCATAGTTCAAGGCTCAAAGGAAGATTATTATAGCGCAAGCCCTGCGCTCCGACCCATTGTCTGACACGCATATAAATGGGTCGGGCTTCATCCACAGTCTCAATGGCTTCGCTTCGACAAAGGGTGCAGCGCACTTCTTGCTCTCCCGGCCTCTGTTGTTGCGGCGGCACCAGGCGCGAGCAATAAACGCAGTGCGGATACTGCTTTTCATGCTCATCACAATACTTTGTTCCCCAGTAATCGACACGATATCCGTTTAACAAGGGCTTATGGCAATAAGCGCAGCGAGAGGCTGCGTGCTCAGCATAGCAGGCAGGATGATAAGATCTAGTATCGCCCTGGATAGATATTGCGCGACCTTGAATAGGCTGGCCACACACTGCGCAGCGCGGCAACACTTGATTGATATAGCAGGTCTCGTGATAGGGCTGCTGCGCATGTACTTGAAAGCCTTGCTCCCGAATTGGAAGGCCACAGCCAGCGCAGATAAAATGCTCAGGATGCCACTGAGCGCCCAAAGTTGTAAGATATCTTCCATAGATAGGTTGCCCACACTTTTTGCAGATGGGCCGTGCTGGCATTGCCATTTCTGTAACTTCCCTGTTTGCAAACTGCTCAAAAAACATGAGCGCTATTGGTGCTCTCCAATGAGGTTTTCTTAAAAGTTGAGTTTATAGGAACTATATCTAGCAAGCTCTGCTAACTTTCTTTCAAGAGTATATTACTATAGCCAGAGGCAATATAAGTATAGCATTTGGCAGCTGGATATGCTCTGTTGAACCTTTTTTTACAGGCTATCCGTGTTTATAGAAAGCAATGCCTCTAGCAGGCCGTCAAGCTGCCTTGAGATCACGGCAGGCCAGGATAAGCAGCGGGATGAGCTTTGCGCCACCACCCAGACAAGGCGGGCTCAGCGGTAGTTTACACTACGAAACGATAGAGGCAAGGATAAACCGCTCTGTAAGAGCAGCTGTTAAATAATGGCATAGGAGGTAACGCAAGTATGCCGGACGATAAGAAAAAGAAACCATTGAAAGGCGTCAGCAACAAGGAAGAGCGCCAGTATGAGCACATAAAAGCTTCGGCCGAGGAAAGTGGACGCTATGGAGATCGCGCCGAAGAAGTTGCGGCGCGTACGGTCATGAAACAGCATAAGGAAAAGCATCACAAGAAGGGTGAATAGCGCAAGAAGCTCTAGCCAACAATGTGGTGAAGAAGAGTCAAGATTACAGAACAAGCGGGAGCATTTTCTCCCGCTTGTTCCATAGATCACTCCAAAGTGGAAACTCAGCCTTTCAGGTGGAACATCTGGTACTAAGCTTGAGACAGGGCAGAATTGCAGCTCTGCGCCATCTTGCTCATAGCCGCATCAGGCGTTAGCTGCCCGGTTATCGCGCTTGTAAAATTTGTAGTGATGATGTTACGGCACTGTGACCAGCCTAGCGCGGCCGAGGCCACAAAGGCAGATCCCATCGATTGAGGTCCAACCTTGCGCGCCGGTACCTGCTCATAATAGCTCTGTAAATCGGAGCTATTAAAGGTTGATTGCCGAATCGGCATGTAGCCTGTGCCCTTCACAAACGTAGCATTTGACTGCGTGTTAGTAAGGAATTTCATGTAATCCCAGGCTGCCGTCTGCGCATCGGTGTTAGCATTAGCAAAAATGGCAAGGTTAGTGCCAAAGAGGACTGTGAACTGACCCGCCGGTCCAGCCGGCAAGGGCACTTCATTAAACTTAAAGGTGTTACCAATGGGCTTGGCCAGGAAGGCATAGGTGGCAATGGTGCTAATCCCAAAGGCTGCTTTCTGCGAGATGAAATCGTTCTGCCAGTTATATGACTTGGTGACATGCACGGCGCCCGCTTTGGCCAGCGGCGCAAGCAGGCCAAGCGCCTGCGTAGCATATTGCTTGTTCTGCCCATCGGCAAAGGCGGCGGACTTGCCATCGGCCGAGGTGAAGTCACCGCCACCCAGCGCTTTATAAAGTACCGACCAGCCATCGACATCTGGCGTATACGAGAGCCCCCACTGTGAGCCATCGGGCTTAGTCAGTTTTGTGAGATCCAGGGCAAATTCTTGCAGGGTCTTGGGCGGCTGTACGCCAGCCTTCTGCAGCATATCGGCATTGTAGTACAATACGAGGTCGCTCTTGTTGAAGGGCAACATGTACTGAGTGCCACCAATCTGCCCATCCTTAAGCAGCACGGGATAAAAATCCGCAAGGTCTTGCTGGCTCAAGCCATTCTTGCCAGAAATAAAGGGCTGCAATGAAGCCAGAGCGTTCGACTGCTGGAACTGCGTGGCCCAGTTCTCATAGATTTGAGCCATGGTAGGCGGCTTGTTGGCAGCGATGGCAGCCGTCAGCTTGGTCTGTAGAGTATCGTAGGAATCAAAGGCCTGCAGCTTGACTGTCACATTGGGATGTGCCTGCATATATTGCTTGGTCAAATCCTCAATAACCGTCTTATTGGCTCCTATACCAAATGCTTCCCAGAAATCTACTGTATACTTCTTGTTGGGATCAAGCACACCTGGGTTGCTACTCGTGCTTGTATTCCCATTACTGCTACTGCTCCCCGACGTGCCGCCGCAGGCCGTCATTAAGAGCATAGCTGCCAGAATCATAAGATAGGCCACTCCCGGCCATCTACTACGCATAAAATCCTCCCTTATTAGGAAAATAAAATCTATAAAATATAACCTGCAATAAATCCTTTCTGGCTGCAGAGTTATCAGCAAAATTTTTCAAACTCCCTAAGTATGTGCAAATTCCCCTCTCTTTGTTGCCAGACACAGGTCAGCCGCAAGGTTTTGCCAGGTGCTTTTGGCAGCTTCTGAGTGCTTTGAGCATCGAGTTGACCATACTGGAACCTATCGATTAGCGGGCTAGCCTTTGGTGCTACCAGCCGATATGCCCTCGATAAACTGACGTTGCGCGATCAGAAAAACTACAAGGATGGGAAGCGTGGTGAAGGCAGCCGCCGCCGCCAGCGTCGTCGGATCTGTCCCTCCCTCGGCACCTACCAGCGCTTGTAGGCCAACCTCAATCGGGCGGGAAGCATCCGAAGAGGTCACAAGATAAGGCCAGAGGAAGGCGTTCCAGCTCCCAATAAAGACCTGTAAGGCCACAACGACAAGAGCGGGCCGTGCCAGAGGAGCAGCTACGCGCCAGAGAAAGCCAAAGCGCGAACACCCATCCAGCTGTGCCGCCTCCCATAAAGAGACAGGCAGCGACAAAAAGAACTGTCGCAGCAGAAATATGCCCGAGATGCTAACAGCAAATGGAATTATCTGCGCCTGATAGGTATCAACCCAGCCGAGGGCCGAAACTATCAAATAGTTGGGGATCAAGGTCGCCTCAAAAGGCACCATTACCAGGGCCAGAATTGCCACAAACAGCACCCGACTGCCCGGAAATTTCATGGTACCAAAGGCATAGCCCCCCAGCAACGAGGTAATCAAGGCAAGGATTACCGTCACAAGCGAGATAAAAATGCTATTGGTAAAATATTGCAACCAGGGCGCGGCTTTCCAGGCCGCTACATAATTTGCCCATTGCCAGTCCGGCCAGAAATGCGGATTCACGTCAAAGGCGCTCTTCTGGGTTAGCAGCGAGGTAATAAAAACCCAGAACAACGGAAAAATAGCAATGATTGAGGCAATGATCACGACTGCATAGAGCAAGATCAGCCTGATATGCCGAGCCTGCAGGCGCGAAGTGCGCTTTTCAGTTGACGAAGGGATATGAATAGTAGACATGCTCTGCTCCCTGACTAACGAATATCAGTCCACCACGACATCGTTTCGACGGCTCAAGCCAAACTGGGCAACCGAAATCGTGAAAACAAGCAAGAAAAGAATTACCGAGATGGCCGAACCAAGGCCCGCGTGGGTATTGCCGGCAAAGGCTTGCGAGAACATCAAGAGACCCAGCGTGCGCCCAGCATTCCCGGCTCCGCCCGTGACTTGCCCCTGGAGCAAGAGAAAGACAGGCTGAAACATTTTAAAAGCCTCGATAGTACTGAGCAACAGCACAACCAGGGTAATCGGGCGAAGCAAGGGCCAGGTAATATGCCAGAAGATCTGCCAGCGATTCCCGCCATCCACATAGGCGGCCTCGGCCAGCGTTGGCGAGACGTTTCCCAGGCCGGCCATAAAAATCACTACGCTAAAGCCCACAGACTTCCAGGTAGTGTAGACAATCACGCTAAAAAGTATCCAGTGTGGATCGCCCAGCCAATCGATCGGCGTCATATGCATAAAGCGCAAAATGCCGTTCAAGAGCCCATGATAGTTATCAAATATCCAGAGCCAGATCGCAGATGTGGCTACCATCGGCGTAATAAAGGGCGTAAAGATCGCTAAGCGCCAGAAGGCGCGCGCGCGAATCCCTGACATCAAGAGCAAGGCAAGAAAGAGGGCAAGAAAGAGCTGTACCGGGACAGAGATCAGCACATAGACTACGCTCACCTGAAGCGATTGCCAGAAGTTGGGATCGTGAGCCAGGGAAACATAGTTAGCCAGACCAACAAACGGCTGCTCACCATGGTTTAAAAAATTCCACTTAAACAGGCTCATGTAAAAGACAAAGATGGAGGGGGCATACGAGAAAATACCAAGAATAATAAAGATTGGGAGTAAATAGATGTATGCCTGCCCTGTCGAGAGCCAGCGCCGCAAGCGCGATGAAGGAGGACGGGTCACTCTAGGTACGCTAATTTCTTGCAGTATAAGATCGCGTTCCAATTTCATCTCTTCTCCTGTTCGAATAGACGTACTACATCATCATAACAATACATTTTTAAGCATTCGTAATCAAGACGCAAAAAATCCGTTAAGGAATTACATAGTCTTTTAGCGTAACACATTTATGTAGATTTCGCACCTTGCTTAATGGATAGATCCCCAGACTCTCTACTTCTCGTTTCCCCTATCTCAACTACGCCTTGTTAGCGCCTCTATTCACAGCCGTTTCACTTCTGCTAAAGAAGATGTTTCGGCTTGAGAAGCGCTTTCAGAGCAAAAATATGCTCTTATATCTCCTTTTTAGCACTTGCCAACAAAAATATGAGCAACCACTTGACCCAAACATATTTTATAGCATACTGTATGGATCTGAACAGACAAAAAAGCTTCCAGTCAGATTATCGCCAAGCGCACCATTTCCTTGTGGATAACAGCCTCGCTTGCACGTCATTTTTAATATGTTGCGTGGGCGCTCTTCACTATTTCTCAGATGCAGCCATTCAAGCAATGCCAAAGCGACATATGGCATAGATAGCTCCATTTATACCTATGTCTTCAGCCTTCCTGTAAGCTGAACTATAGAGGCCATATCACCTCAAACAGATATATGCCCTGGTGCTTTGTCAGGCGTCGTGTGAGGAGTGCGCCGCCTGCTGGCGGCGGAAAAGGAAGTAATGGGGCGCAGTCCCAAGCCCCAGGTCAAGGGGCACCGCAAGCTAGCGGATTGGCCGCCCTTGACAATCCCGCTGGTTTCACGCCTCACAGAAACTTTGACAGACCACTAGATATAGCGCTGAGCCAAACAAATTGGCAAGGAAGGAATTCAAAATGTCTATCATTAGGCGCGTAAGCCTGCTCCCCGGCATACTGTGTATGCTACTCACGCTCTGCCTGGCCAGCACTCCAGCAGCACTGGCAAGCAATAATGCTGCGCTGCAAGTGAATGTGCAGTTACGGCACACCCCCTATGGCGCAGCGAGCCTACGCTGGAATCCTCAGACTCAGAGCCTACACGTAACCATCAAGCTAGTCGGCCTGGCCCCAAATAGTACGCATCCAGCTCATATTCACCTGGGCGACTGCAACAGCAATGGCAAGATCCTCTATACGCTTAACAAGGTGGTCACCGGAGCCAGTGGAGAGGCCGAGGTAAGCACAACTATCTCCCATGTGAAGAATGGCATCCCTGCCAACAAATGGTATATCAACGTCCATAACGGCCCCAATCTTTCGACACCGGAACAGGCTATCCCGATTGCCTGCGGCAACGTGCATAATACCCGGACTTCCAGGCACCAGGAACAAGATACCACGGTTATTTTGGACAGTACGGATGCTCCCAACCAGGCGGCCTTCGGCCATGCACAGCTCAAGCTAGAGCGGCATACGCTCACCGTCATCGTCACAGTACATGGTCTCGTGCCCGGTTCTACCCATCCAGCCCATATCCATGCCGGGCGCTGCGAAAATCAAGTGCCAGGCAGCATCGTCTATCCGCTCCACGCGCTGACCGCCAACAAGAATGGCGATGCGACCTCGACAACTACCATTCGACATGTTCAAAAGGTCCCCCAGAACAGCTGGTACGTTAACGTGCATCGCAGCCCGAACCTTACGACGCAGACAGGCTTTGATCCGATCGTATGTGGAGACATAAATCATTAAGCTATATTGATGCGCCAGCGAGCAGCAGGACGCTCGCGCCCTGCCGAGCTTGTAGGCGCATCCAGCCTTACAGAAACACTACACTCATACTGGCTGTAGACCTTTTCATGGGAATATGAGAGATCTACAGCCCCACCTCTGGCCATTTCGGTTCCTTAGCGCTTTTACGCTCCTGACAAAAACCTGATCTTTCCGGCTCCCGAACTACCTGGCTTACGACCCAGGTAGCCCGCTATACTTTACATAACGCAAGCTATCAACTGATAATCCACCCAATTTTCGCTTTTATTATCGATAGGTCTGTAACGAGAAAAGGCTCTCATTCATATTGAGAATGCACAGCTATTTTGCCAGCTTGATCAAGCCTGGAGACGCGACCCAGTTTATGCCTCATTGCACAGTTTGCGTGCTAACCTTCCTGGAGTATTAGAGCAGAGAGAATACACTCCGCCATGATCTGCACAGCTTATACTCATAGCACTCACGAAATTTATTCTTGTCAGAAAAAAGTTGTGCTGTACTTATAAATTTCGTGATATACTGTTAAGCAACATTTCCAACGCCGTTTGTTGATAACAGCCCCGCATATATTAGGAAGCAGGAACTAGCATGATCAACTCAGCCTCATTGCACGCGGTCAATGAAGCGAGGTTTTCGCAGCGATTCATCAGGCCGCGCTACGACTCTTACTGCTTTGCCAATCTCCCCCCAACCATCGAGTTCCTCTTCACTGGCAAACAGCAGCAGCAGATGCTTCCACTCGATGCCTTCGGGGACTTGCCAAGGAACTACACTAACGTTATCTTCTTTTTCATCGATTCTTTCGGCTGGCGCTTCTTTGAGCGAGTTTCCGAGCGTTTTCACTTTCTTAAGGCGATTCAGACTGAAGGGGCCATCTCAAAAATGACCTCACAGTTCCCTTCGACCACGGCTGCGCACGTAACCTGTATTCATACGGGCCTTGACGTCGGTCAGAGCGGCATTTACGAGTGGAATTATTACGAACCATTGGTCGATGATATTATCACACCCTTACTTTTCTCTTATGCAAGGGATAAAGTTGTCAGAGACACAGTGAAGCGTGCTGCTATCCCCGCCGAGCGCTTTTTTCCTAAGCAGACGTTCTATCAAACTTTACAGCAGCAGGGCATTGCTTCGCATATTTTGCAGTATCAAGCCTATACACCCTCAACCTATTCTGATATTGTTTTCCGAGGAGCCAGCGTTCATCCTTATAAAACTATTCAGGAAGCTTTCGATCTACTGGTAGCGCTGGTTACAGCGCGCCCAACGCAACCTACTTACTATTTTCTTTACTTTGATCGCATAGATACTGCCAGCCACAACCATGGTCCCTACTCGCGGCAAGCCACAGAGGTTGCTGATAGCTTATTTACCCTGATGGATCATCTCTTCTATAAGAATATTCGGGGCAAGGCTGGCAATACACTCTTTATGCTTACCGCTGATCATGGACAGGTTGAAGTCGATCCTCAGACTACTTTTTATCTGAACAGGCAAATGCCAGGCTTTACACGCTATCTCAAAACCAATCAGAAAGGCGCTCCTCTCGTGCCTGCTGGCTCGCCACGAGATATGTTTCTGCATATTAAAGAGGAATGCCTCGACGAGGCGGTTGGCGAACTGCGCCGGCGCCTGGCTGGCCGCGCCGAAGTCTATCCCACGCAAGAGCTCCTGGAGCAACACTTCTTTGGATTGCATGAGCCGTCGCCAGCATTACGCTCGCGCCTGGGCAACGTGGTAATTCTCCCTTATCGCTATGAGACGGTCTGGTGGTACGAAGAAGGCAGGTTTGAGATGCACTTTCAGGGACACCACGGTGGTTTGACGGCTGAAGAGATGGAGATTCCTTTACTTTTGCTACCTCTCTAAGAGAGAGCCCGACAAAGCGGGATGGCTTCTACTCTAGAATGTTCAGGCGGGGCTGGCTATAGAGTAGAAGCTAAACCTTATGGATGAGTGACGTTTCTCAGATAAAATGGATCTGTCCCACTTTTGGTGATAGATGATAAAAATATAATATATCGTGCTTAAAGAGCGTGGAGCACACGCTGGCGTACCAATGCAAAGCTTGCACGTCCATACCCCATCCTTTTAAGCAGCTTGAGCTTGTTTACTTTTCCTTCGACAAGACCGTTGTTGAAAGGAAGGGTCAGCCCAGCAACAACTGCTTCCTTGTCGCGCAGCGCCAACATGCGCAGAAGCGCGTCACGCTTAATGGCCCGTTGCTCGCCCAATTTTTGCAAAACGTTGAACAAGAAGAGAAGTTCTCACTTCAGCACGAGCGTGAGTATGAAGAGCAGGCCCTTCGGCGGCCTTGCCTGGGACCTCATCGGGAGCTTCCGCGTTCGGACGAGGTTCCTGCCGAAATTACCATTGATTTTTCTCAACTTCGTCCGCTTTCGGAGTATCGCTGATGCGTACACTTCACCCGGCTCTGGCAGCCCGCTTAGCGGCATTACAGCAGTACAAGATCAAACATGCTGCTTTGGAAAAGATGGATGACCTGCTCATGAATGCTATTGATGAGCACACCAGTTACAGCATCCTGGCTCTGTATGGACCCAGTGGGGTCGGAAAATCGACAGTCATGAGGCGGATCGTACAGCGTCGCCGTGAAGAGGAACCAGATCCAGCACGTGTGCCTGTGGTGGTGGTGCAAGCATCCCCTGAAGACGTCGGATCAGCAGCCCGTTTGGATTTTTACCGCCAGGTACTTCAGCAACTTCGTGGGCATGTGGCAGTGCGGGATCGCATCTTGAATCTGCCTCTGGCGAGCGTTCGAGCCAAAAAGAGCACCGACCCGGCGGAATGGCTCGAAATGCGTGATGCTGTCTCGTATGCTCTCGACCTGCTCAAGGTCAAAGCGGTCTGCATTGATGAGGCTCAACATCTCATGCAAGCCGATGCTGCGCAAAAACCTTCCATTCAACTGGACTGGCTCAAATCGCTCACCAATCGCAGTAATCTGCTCTACATCCTGGTGGGGAACTTCTCGCTGTACGATTTCTGTCACCTGAACGGCCAGCTCGCCAGGCGCGTGCGCGAAGAGCAATTTTGCCGCTATCACCTGGACAGCCGGGCCGATGCAGCGGAATTTACCAGCGCGTTAAAGGTGCTCTTAGAGCAGGTCCCACTCCAGGTGAATATCTCAGAAATGCTGACGCATTGGAAATGGTTTGGCGAATGGAGTATCGGCTGTATTGGCATTCTCAGCGATTGGGTGGTAGAAACGGCGTCCACGCTCTGCCGCGCGGGAGAAACGGCGCTTACCCTGGAGGCACTGGCAAAACATGCTTTAAAACTAGCACAACGCTTGAAGTTGGAAACGGAAGCACGCACCGGCAAATTCAAAATTGAAGAGGCAAAGAAAGAAAGCGAACGAGAGCTTCAGCGTCTCCTGGGCAAGCCTTCGACTGTACCGATTAGTTCATCACCCTATCTCCCATCGTCCACCAGCGCGCAAGCTCGTCCTTCGCCCGTACAGTCGTCTCACCAATCCTTCCGTATTGAACTGGCGTCTTACCGTGATCTGGTGGGTGAGCAGGTCGTCACTACACCGAGCACCAAATGCACCTATTTAGGCATCATCGAGGTGACACGCCGCCAATTTCAAGAAGCTGGCACGACCTGTGTGGAATGCCCGACTTGCGGCGCACGCCGTACCCTCAAATCTCCCAAAGATCGGCCTCACTTTCCATCGCATCCGAGGCGCTTAACTCCTCCTCCAAAGGGAGAACGGCGCTGGACAGAGTGGGAAGAGATATGGAAAGTGGTCGAAGACTGACGTAGCAGTGCCCATCGCCAAACATTTCTGGCAAAGGGCCAGCTTTTCGCGAAGCCTGAGCAACTTCCAGCAGTGAAAGGATACAACATGACAACCTACATCTTTTTACCTCCACCCGGCTTTGGACATGTGAACCCAACGTTGGCTATTGCCCATGAACTCGTGCAACGTGGTCACGAGGTGATCTATTATCTTCCAGAGCCATTTCAAGAGGCGGTGCAGGCCACTGGAGCGCTCTTTCGTCCCTACGACTCCAAGCTGATGAAAAATCTGCATCCAACGGTGATGGTTGAGGAGTGCCGTCACGTCTTGGGGCAAGTGCTGGATCATATTGCTGCGGAGAGACCAGACGTGATAGTATATGAGCCATATCTGTGGGCACGCATCGTGATCGAAGTCCTCAAGGTTCCTGCTGTTGCGCTGCACTCCAGCTATGCCATCAATGAGCACTTCAACTTGTTCTCCCTGTTCAATCAGCACGTCCCTGGCATGCAGGAGATCTGGGCTCAGATCAAGGCGGGGTTAGCAGAAATCTGCACCACCTATCATGTGGCTCCGTTTGATCTCCAGAGCGCGGCTCTACAGGTCGAACCACTCAATATCGTCTTTCTGCCCAGAGCTTTCCAACCACGAGCCGATACGTTCGACGAGCGCTATCTCTTTGTTGGCCCCTCGATCTTGCCCCACATCAGACCCATCGACTTTCCGCTTGACAGGCTCGACGAGAGCCGACCCTTGCTCTACATCTCACTGGGTACCGTTTGGAATGATCGACTCGCGTTCTTTCAGCAGTGTTTTGAAGCCTTTGGTGCAAGCGACTATCAGGTGGTCCTCTCACATGGTCGGCGCATTGACCCTGCCATGCTCGGTCCCATCCCAAACAACTTTCTGGTCTGCGCACAGGCTCCCCAACTCTCGCTCCTCTCTCGTGCGCGCGTCTTTGTCACCCACGGCGGAATGAACAGCGTCATGGAAAGTCTTTTCTCTGGTGTCCCTCTCGTGGTTCTTCCTCAAATGGGCGACCAGTTCTTGACGGCGCAGGAGGTAACACAGAGAGGACTGGGCATCGCCCTCGACCAGGAGACGGTGAATGCCACGACACTACGCGAGACAGTTGGGCGAGTCGCGCGCGAACCCAGCTGGCGTTCGGCTACTTCGCAGATGCAGCGCATCGCCCAGGAAGCGGGAGGCTATCAGCGTGCAACCGATGCCATCCTCCAGTTTGCTGAGATACGCAGGAACACAAAGCAAGGAGAAATCTTCTCTTGAAATGCATGGGGATCAGCTCCCTTGACTGGCTGCTGATCCACAACAGCCCTTGCTTCATACGTGCTTGGGCGTTACGCTCTCTCTATCTTGTCCCGCATGACACCGAAAAGATATGGGGTCTGGCACAAACTTGGTGGTGCTCGGTTGCTTTCTGAGATAGCATGATTTATCATAGAGAATAATGGCTATTCGGCTTTTGTTGTGGTTTACCACACTCAATTGTTAAACGAGTGGATCGCTGACAGGTAGTTTTCCGGGTGCAATCTTCATCACCGTATTCTTTAAAGCCCCGAACAGTTGGTCATCAATGTGAAATCTCTCTTTGTTCATTTCAAGCCCTTGAAGGAAATCTCTCTGACTGCGTTCCGAGGCCGCTATCCAGTCGCACATCATTTCAATGATTTGGATGAGGTTCATTTGAGAGATACCTTGCTCAAAAAATTCGGGATGGTGGTCATTGACAGCATAATGGTGCTGGATGGCAGGCTTGATCGTATCGAGAGCGGCCTTGAATTCTGATGATCCGTAGGCGTGCTTCTGAAGCTCTGGAAAAGCTTTCTCGTACAACTCAAACTCTTCTTCAGAAAACTTTGAGTTGTCATGTCCAGTCGCTCGCTTGAATAATTCATTTGCAACAATCTGCATATATCCAGCTACACGCTGTTTGTGATCTATCAGATCTTTTACATAGTCGCTTGGCATCTTTATCCTCTCTATTTGTTGAAGAAGCACATCCTGAAAATGTTTCTACAATCGACATACATTGTGTTCAAACACAACAAAAGCCGAATAGCCAAAATACCCCTTTCCGCTACACAGCGTGAAGTATACGCTGACGCAAGAAAGGAAACGAGGCACGGCCATATCCCATGCGCTTCATCAGTTTGAGCTTATTGACTTTTCCTTCGACGACTCCGTTGGAATAAACGAGCGTAAGCCCGGCTTCGACCGCCTCTTTGTCTCGTTTCAGCCCTTTGGCAAAACGTTGTAGCTCGGCGATGCCGCTCTCAGCCACTTGCCGCTTCCACTCGTCTAAGCGATGCCCTTCGCGCTTGCGCACGATCTGCCCAAATGCTTGAACAAGTAGATGTAGTGCCGTCAGCTCGGTACTCAACTGGCATAACGCTTCAAGATCAGCACGCTCATCTGCTTCGAGATCATCCAAAGGACGAGCAAGAAGCCAGAGCGACTCTCGAACGGAGAGCCGTGAGAGGATGGGGAGTTCAGGAAGTTCAACTTTTTCCTGTTTGAGCGTTCGAAGAAAGCGATAGACCTGCTGATCTGATCCACGATATCCCTGCGCTTTGATCTCTTGATAGAGGATTGACCCTGTTTTACATCCATCCTTCCATCTTTTGAGCACATAGGCCGCATAGGGATCGAAGAGACTTCGCTGTTTGTGACGCCGCCTACTGCCAGGACACGAACCGTGCTTGTTCCAATTTTGCACGGTTCGCTTTGTGACTCCGAGACGCCGAGCGACCTCATCTTGTGGAATACCGAGCTTCTGCAATTCGATCATGGAGTCGAAGCGTTCTTGATTGGTCGCCAATCGCGCGAGGCGTTCCACAAAGATCTTGCGTGGGCAATCGCCTTGCTCACAAAAACATTTGCGGACCTGGAGCAAGAGGCGGATCGGCTGTCCTCCACAGGGCAAGTCAGCCACGCAGCGGGTATAGCGGCTATGCACCCATCGAGCTGGCACACCACATAAAGGACAGCGGGGAGCACATTGCGTCGAGGCCGCCGTTACCACAAGCAGGCCATCCATCTGCTCAAGTCCAATGAGTTCCAATCCCTCTGGCAGGGCCAGGACAGTCTTTCCCTCCATCTTGTCGAGCCTTTCTTTTTCAAAAAGCCCTTTACCCTCATGGTAAGCATATTCCAATGAATGGATGAAGTTCAAGCAACCGAGCATCACCAAGTTTGTGCCAGACCCAAGTATCTTGAGAAACATCAATGAGTGCTGCTTTCAAAGCAGGGCTGTGGCTTGCCTCTGTTGAGATTGGGCCGTAAGTATACCGATAAAAGCGCCTCCAGCTAACGAAAGTACAAGACAAGGCACCATTACGACAAGGGCCACGGGAGCAAGCGCTACGGCTTGCTCAAGAAAAATACGCGGACCATCTCCCGGCCCCAGCCAATCATAGCCCCAATGTGGCAAGGTTCGTAAGAGAGCAGACCAGCCATAGCAGGCCAACGAGGAAAAAGCTCCATTGAGTAGACCAAAAAGCAGCCCCCAGAATAAGCCTTGCCAGTAGGAGTGCAGGTCCAGACGCTGAAATAAATAGCCCACAAACATGCCAGTCAGCAGGCTTGGGCAAAGTCTTAAGAGAAAACTTCCGGCCAGGGCCAGGCCGCCTAAAGGCCAACCAACGAAGGCCGCCATTAAACAACAGATAAGCAGATTCAACACACAGGCCTTGACTATCCATGAGCTGTTGAAGGCCCTATCAAACCAGCCATGCACACTGTCGCCCCAGAATACCTCTCCCTTACTAAGCACAGTAGCTTGTTGAAAAGCCGAGTTTCTCGACACATGAGCCTGGCTTAAAAGAGGCTCAACTGGCGTTGAGGGCCAGATCCCAGCGGGAGCAGGTGTCACAGGCGCCGGTCGCGCTACTATCTCTTCGGGCTCAGCCACTAGAGCAACAGGCTTGGCGGGAAGAGCATAAGGCTGTTCAGATTCTATTCTGACGTCGGCATACAAGGCCGTCGCTTCGCGCGCGGCCTTCCCCAGATCGCTAGCAAAAGCGCGCAGCGTTGGATAGCGCTCATGCGGATCTTTAGCCAGGGCGCGTTGCAAGACCAGATCCAGCGCACCGGATAAATCGGGCCGGTAGACATCCAGCGTATATGGCTCTACATAGTTATGAAGATACGACCAGTTTTGCACCCCACTGGCAGGCTGCCAGGGATAACAGCCGGTAAGCAAGCGATAGCAGGTCACAGCCAGGGCATATTGATCCGAATAGCGCCCCGGCCGATATTGCCAGACCTCCGGGGCCATATAGGCAGGCGAGCCCACCCATAGAGCATCGAGATGTGTCATTTCAGCATCGATAAGTGAGGCTACGCCAAAGTCCGCCAACATTACCTGAGTATCCAGGAGCAGGATGTTTGCCGGCTTCACATCGCGATGCAATACGCCACGCGCATGAGCATAGTCCAGAGCCTCGGCTACTGCCTCTATAACTGATACCACGCGGCCGGGTTCCCAATAGGAAATCCGCTCGCGCACAAAAATATCCTCAAGCGATCCCTGAGCCGCGTAGGGCAAAACTATATATGGCCAGTACGGGTCAGCCTGGCACAGGCGCGCACCAATAACGCCATAATCATAGATAGGCAAAATATTGGGATGCCTCAATGACGATAAGAGCGCGGCTTCCTGGTGGAAATTCTCGGCGGTGGCTTGCGAGCCAATGGAGCGCAAAATTTTGATCACCACGCTGCTACGCTCGCCGGCAGTCGATTGCTCGGCCAGATAGACCATGCTGGTGCTACCTTGTCGTAGATAGGAGGTAATAGAACTGCTCCCAACCTTTGCCCCGACTAGCAAGCTTTCACACCGTGTACACCATATTCTACCTGGAGTATTCATATGTTGATTGATGCAACATAAAACCATAACACCCACCCAATTAAACGCGCATAAATCAAACATTCTCTTTTACATAGACGTTGGGGAGGCACCTTTTTCAGCTCTCAACTCTATGTACTTCGGGAAGTTACATGCAGTTATTTTGGGGAGCATCAGGAAGATGGAGAGGAAGCCATCTCTTACTCCTGCCGTGGTCGACAGGCTCGCAGACGCCAGACAGACCACGGCAAGGGCAAGAGACAGGACAAGAAAGGAAAGCTATCTGTTCAGAGGCTGCTGACCCCTATTCCGGAAGGGCCAGCAGCTCTCGCTTGCTTATTAGCGCTCCAGCCAGACCCCTATATTCATTTCCAGGGCCTTCTGATATACATGAGCCGCCAGCGTTACATCTTCTATCGACATACCAAAGGGATTCATCAGGATGATATCATCAAGATGCTGACGCCCCTCTTTCTTCCCGGCGACCACCTCGCCAAGCTCGGCATCGATGCGGCGTCTCTGTTGCCCCTCTGCGCTCTGCTCATCCGCCGGCTCGTCTGGTCCAATAATCTGACCCGCGCGATACATGCGGCCAATCAGGCGCCGGGGATCATCTTTTACCAGTTTCCAGTCATCCACTACAACTTTAGCTGCCTTGAAGACCACCTCCGGCAAAGGATCGTCAAGGGAAATATTGACAAGAATAGCCCCTGGCTGCAGCCAAGCAAACGGGATATAGCCGGAGGTGGTAGTTGTGGCAGGAATGATTAATTGTGCGGCCCTGATCGCCTCTTCGGCCGTCGCCGTTTCTCGCAGCTCTACGCCTTTTGCTTGCAGCAACGCACTTACCTCAGCGCGCAGGGATGCTATCCTCTCGCTACTAATATCAAAAATGCGAATGGAGCTTAGATGAGGGAGACGTTTGGCCAGCAACTCGATATGAGCCTGGGCCAGCACGCCAGCGCCAATTACAGCTACCTGCTCGATCTCTCGGCCCTTAAAGACGTCAGCCGAAAGCGCTGTCACGCAGGCTGTGCGCAGGCTCGATAGATAGGCACCTTCCATAACACAATTGATGCGCACTGAGGTTTTATCGTACACCATCGTTAAGCCGCTAGCACGCGGCAAGCCACGTGAGGGATTAGCAATATTGCCATTGATAATCTTTGTGCCCGCAATGTTGAGTGAGCCACCAACATAGCCAGGCATATTTAAGCTTCTTACCTGCTCACCAAGATCATTTTTCCAGCCCAGGTAGGCCTCTTCCGGCAAGACAGTCTGACCCGATCCGTGCAGCCTGAAAAGATCGCGAATAGCCCCCACAACATCTATACCCTCACATACTGATTCCACATCTCTCCTACTTAAATAAAGGATTTTATCCTCTCTACTGGCCATTAAACATGCCTCCATTTATTTAAAAAACACAATTTTTGCTTTGCATGAGGAGCGGCCATCCCACCTGGCAATAGCCGCTCGCATAGTTTCTCATAGAAAGATGGATCTTAGCAAAACTAGCGCTTTGTCAGACGTCGTGTGACGAGTGCGCCGCCTGCAGGCGGTGGAGGAAAAGGGGAGAATTGGGCGCAATTCGCTAGATCGCGACGTAGCCTCCAAGCCCCAGATCAAGGGCGGCAATCCGCTAGCTCGCGGCGCCCCCTTGACAATCCCGCTGGTTCACGCATCACAGAAACCTTGACAGAAAACTAGCTCTTGCTCAGCGCATAAAAGGTAGCTTATAGAGAATATCCTGCACGGGCCCCAGATGCTCCTGCGACACATTCAGCCCCTGTTGCTGCAGCCAGGCATCATTGAAAATGGAGTTTGCGTAATTCTCGCCGCCATCGGCGCAGACGCAAACCACATCTTGCACCTCGGGATGAGCCTGCAGGTACTTTGCGCAGGCCGCCAGCACCGCTCCGCTTGATCCTCCAACCTTATTCCCTCCGCTCTGCCAGAGCGTACGACAAAAGGCAAAGGCTTCCTCATCTCTCACCAGCATATGCGTATCATAGAGATCTGGCGTCAGAAAGCTTGATGCCCTGGATGAACCGATACCCGTCAATTTACGTGGCGCGGCCGGACCCCCAAAGACGATTGAACCATAAGCATCAACTCCAACAATGGTTGTCGCAGGGCTGGCTTCACGAAAAAAGCGCCCCACACCAGCCAGCGTTCCACCTGTCGAGACGGCCATAAACAGAGCGTCTATCTTCCCATGCATCTGACGATATATTTCGGGTCCCGTTGTCAGATAGTGGATATGTGGATTGGCCGGATTGCCATATTGATTGGTCCAGACATACGCCGCTGAACTATCGCATAGCTCCTGGATATGCGCCAGACGCGTCAGCAGATAGCCGCCATTCTCATCAGGCTGATCTACCATCTCAATCTTGGCACCCAGGGCCTGCATCTTGGCAAGATTTTCCTGCGTCGTCTTGGGATCAACAACCGCAATGAAGCTATAGCCCTTTAATTTACAGTAGAAGCTAAGCGCGACGCCAAGATTGCCCGAAGTCGATTCTATAACGATTGAGCCTTTTCCTAAAAGGCCCCGGGTCTCCATGGCCTGGATCAGGCCGTAACCGGTTCGATCTTTTACCGAACCGGTTGGATTCTCGCTCTCCAGTTTGAGATGGATCTTGCGCGGAATACCATCTATGACCAGATATATGGGCTCCAATGGAGTATTGCCCAAGCGTTGGGCCAGTTTATTTAACTCGACAGGGGCGAGATCCGCAATTGCTGTGGCCTCCATCAAATCCTCCTCATACTTTCTTGTGCCTTCTCGACACCCTGTAGGGCTGAGAAATCATCACACTCATCTCTTTGCATCCATTGCAGTATTTTGGGCCTTATATAAGCATCTGCGCAGATATTCGGCCAGAACGGGGAGATACTCGGTTCTGCAGGTTACATGGTTGCCGGGCAGCATATGGATCTCCACATCTCTTTCCTTCGCCCTCATTACCTTCTGCCATCCAGCCGCACGGCGGGGCTCTTCGCTTGTCCAGAAGAATGTAATCTTACCTGCATACAGACCAAGGGTGTAATCTGACATTGGCCAGTCATAGAGGTTGAGATGATCCTGGCGCAAAGTTTCAAGATCAGGAACCAGGGCCTTGAGCTTGAGGCTCAGAGGTGTTGAGCCCGCAGCTTCGGGCCTGGCAAGGTTCTGCTCTGCCTCAACGGTTTTCAGGAACGCGGAATTTTTTAGACGTCTATAGTGAGAGAATTTTGTATATTTGTATATATGCCGCAAGCGCATGAATAGGTCAAATTGCTTCTCCTGTTTGATATTCCGCATCTGGGCAAAGCGACTTATCGCGCTACGAATCACTTTATGGTGTCCAGGCACATCGGGATCGAGCAAAAGGAGCAAATCGACGGTCTGACCCTGGGCCTGCAATTGTCGGGCCAGTTCATAGACCATAGGTCCTGCATTGCCGTATCCGCCAAGGAGATAAGGGCCTTCTGGCTGCACGCTACGCAGGATCTTACGGTACTCGGCAGCCATTACAGGCAGAGCAGGCGGCAGCACAAGTCCATCGAGCCTATACGCTTCAAGCAGATATAATGGCTGCTGAGGGCTCAGATAACGAGCTAGCTCCTGTCCCGAGGAATCCTGCCCGCTCCACTCGCCGGGCAGAAGGAAGAACGGACGCCTGGTTCCGCTTGCCCGCACAGTAACCAGCGGCACACGCGAATCCTTCTGGGCTTCCTCCTGCAGTGCCCTGGCCAGATACTCAATCGTGGACCCGGCAAACAACGTAGAGATGGCTAGCTTCCTGCCGTATATCTCCTCCATACGCGCAAAGAACTGCACTGCCAACAAAGAATCGCCACCCAGCTCGAAAAAGTCGTCCCTGAGGCCCACGCGCTGCACGCCCAGTAGCTCTTGCCAGAGCTCGGCCATCCTTCGCTCCAATGGAGACACGGGCGCAACATAGCTATCCCCGGCCCAGCTGGGGGCCGGCAAGGCTTTGCGGTCCAGCTTGCCATTAGGCGTGACCGGCAAGCGGTCAAGCTGCATAAAAGCTGAGGGAACCATATAGGCTGGCATCTGTAACATGGCCTGGCTTTTTAGCTCTTCAACCGTTGCTTTGTGCTCAGGATGCAGTACAACATAGGCCACCAGCCGCTTGTCGCCGGGCGTATCTTCACGCGCAATTACCACGGCCTGGTGCACGGCTGGATGCAGGCTGAGCACCGACTCAATCTCACCCAGCTCGATACGCAAGCCGCGTAATTTCACCTGGAAGTCAAGGCGTCCAAGAAATTCCAGATTGCCATCGGGGAGATAGCGGGCGCGATCTCCCGTCTTATAGAGGCGCGCGCCTTCACGGCGGCTAAAGGGATCGCGCACAAAAGCTCTGGCCGTGCGCTGTTCATCGCCAAGATAGCCTCGGCCAACGCCAACGCCGCCCACATGCAGTTCGCCGCTTACTCCGATGGGTAAAGGCTGCAGATGCTGATCCAGTACATAGAGCTGCATATTAGGAATAGCGCTACCAATCGATATGCTGCTAGTTTCTTCAGGGGGCGGCTGGCTGATCGCATAGTGGGTGACGTCATCGGAGCACTCGGTAGGCCCGTAGGCATTGAGCATAGGTATATGGGGATAGCGTTTGAGCCAGCGTCGGCAGAGCTCCACGGGTAGAGCCTCACCGGTAGGAATAAGCCAGCGCAGCGCGTGCAGCGGCAAGGCCTCGACTCCCACGCTCTCATAGGTATCAAGCATAGCCCCCAGCAAAGAGGGTACCGTTTCTAGAATGCTTACTTGATGTTGCTCAACCTGCCTGAGCAGTTCCACCGGATCTGAGGCCACAGCATCGGGATAGATCTGCACGCGACCACCCACCAGCAGGATCGCCAGGAATTGCCAGACCGAGATATCAAAGCACTGCGGAGCTGTTTGCGCCACGATATCCTTAGCCTTCAGGTCCAGAGCCTCGATCTTGGCATAGAGATGATTGATCATACCTCGCTGCTCGACCATGGCCCCCTTGGGACGACCCGTTGAGCCCGAGGTATAGATCACATAGGCCATGTCTTGCGGATTACCGCACGGGCCCAGGTTTTCTGGCGATTGTGCCGACTGCAGAACATCTTCCAGGTTTACACAGCGCGGACGAGCTTCATCAGGCATATCAGCCAGGGCCTGAGAGATCATGCCGACAAAGGTCGCCTCGCTCAAGACCACGCGAGACTGACTTTGCTCAATCTCCCAGCGCAGGCGAGCCTCAGGATGGCGCGGGTCCAGCGGCAGATAAGCCCCTCCGGCCTTGAAAACTGCAAGGATCGCCACAAGTAAGGGGATACCTCGGTCGCCTAACAGAGCAACAAGAGTCTCAGAGCCAACGCCGCAGTCACGCAAATAGTGGGCCAGCTGATTGGCCTGCTGGTTGAGCTGGCGATAGCTCAGCTCTACGCCCTGGCAAGCTACAGCGATAGCTTCAGGATTGCGCGCAACCTGAGCCTCAAAGAGCTGGGGCAGGCACTGATCTACTGGATACGGTCTCTGCAGATCATTCCACTCCACGAGCAGCTGCCTGCGTTCCTGTTCAGTCAGCAGGGGCAGGTGAGACAAGTTCTGCTCTGGATCCGCGACAATCCCCTCTAATAGTGACTGCCAATGGCCAGCCATGCGCACAATCGTCGCCTCATCAAACACATCGCGGCTATAGATGAAATCGGCGCTCAGTCCTTGCGGCCCTTCCTGCATATGGAGCGTCACATCAAACTGAGCTGCCTCCTTCCCTAGCTCTAGCTGTTCCAGCGTCCAGCCCGCCGGTAAAGTGGTTTGGAGCTGCGGAAGGCGCAACAACACCTGCAGGAGAGGATTATGGTTAAGCGTGCGTGTGGGATAGATTTGCTTGAGCAGAGCCTCAAATGGGAGAGCTTCGTGCACGCGCCCTTCTTCAAGAGACGCATGCACGCGTTTGAGCAAATCGCTAAAGCGGGGATTGCCAGCCAGATCGGCCCTCAAGGGCAGGAGATTCTCGCAAGGACCAATCAAGTCTTCGCTTCCGGCCAGGCGACGCGCGGGGGCTACAGTCCCGAGAAGAAGATCTTCCTGCCCGGTATAGCGATAGAGCAGGGTTTCAAGCGCGGCTACCAGGATCACATCAAAGCTTACAGCTAGCTGCTCGCTCAAGCTGTGCAAGGCCTGACTTAGCTCTGCCGGTAACATGGCTCGATGAGTTGAACCCTGCCAGCTTGCGACAGCCGGCCGCGCATGATCAATGGGCAATTCCAGGGCATCAGGAGCCCCGGCCAGCTGCTGCTTCCAATAATCAAGGGAGGAAGCAAAGCCTTGTCCGGCCAGGCCCTCGCGCTGGGCCTGCGCCAGGTCCGCGTACTGAGCGGCTGGCGGAGGTAAAGAGGAAGGTTGCTCATCCTTGCCAGAAGCCGACAAGCTGGCAAGTTCGCGGATGAGTAGCCCTACAGACCGCTCATCGCAGATGGCCCGGTGCAAAGTTAAAAGTAAGCGAAAGCGCTCAGGGGCCAGCTGCACAAGTGTGCAGCGCAGAAGCGGCCCCTGTTGCAGATCAAAAGGTAGCCCGGCCTGGGCGTCGGCCAGGGTGTTCATTTTAGTTTGTTGCTGATCTTCTGGTAGCTCGTGCAAATCTACCATCGATAGAGGAACTGGCAGGTAATCGGCAATAAGTTGTACTACCTGTCCATCCTGCATAGCAAAAGTGGTACGTAATATCTCGTGACGCTGCACTAGCCGGGCGAGGCTTTGTTCCAGTGCAGTCGGTGAAAGCGATTTGTTTATGGCAACAATAGCAGAAAGAGTATTAATAGAGCTATTGGGCACTAACTTATCAAGGAACCAGAGTCCCTGTTGCGAAAAAGACGTGGGCGAAATTTTCCTGGCGTCCCGCGTCATCGCGTCGTGAAAAACTGTAATAGACATGCGCATCCTTTCTTTATCCACCTGCGAACAACCACCCTATCTCAACAGGACCAGAACTATTAGATTCACCATATTTTTATATTTATACATCCCTACACACTTTGTACATCCTCAGGTAGCCTGATAAAGCTTATTCAACAAATGTCCAGCTTCGCCTTGGCTTTCAAAATCTACGTTCCCTTGCCTATTTCTCCTGCAAACCTGTCGGAACATAGTTCAACAATTCTTCTATAAAGCAATCGCCTGCGGAAAATCTGTATAGCAGTTGCATTAGTTAGACTGTAGCCATAGAACGCCATTCTTCATCGGCAGCCTCGCTACTGGCGCTATCATCCTGCTCAAGGCACGCTTTGACCTGATCGATCAAGGCCTGCAGGTGGACGGTTCGGCAGCTGCGGTGCGTGCCAAGAATATCGTAGATTGCTCGCTCATTCGCCCTGGTCATCTGCTCCCATAACGCCTGACTTTGCTCGCCTTGGGACCAGAGCAGCGTGATTTTGCCTGGATAACGGTATAGAGAAGCGCCTAAGATCGTCCAATCATAGAGACTGGACCAATCAGCCCTTAACAGCTTTGTGGCCGAGCCTGGTTTCTGAGCAGCTTCTTTCTGAGCTTGCTTTATCTTCTGTCGCTCCTGCTCTTCCTCCAGAGCCAGGCTATCTCCACTGCGTACGCGCCGTCTTCTCAAAGCTTGTTGCTGCAAGCGCTGGAGCTGTCGACTGAGCAGGAAGAGATCTACCTGAGTAGCCTCGGGCAGGCGAACAAGACTCCCAAAGCGGCGCAGAGCTGTATATATGCCACTGTGCGGCGTGGGCCGGGCCGGATTGATCAAGAGCAGGGTCTCAACTTCCTCGCCGGCCTCGTAGAGCTGGCAAGCCATTTCATAGGCGATGAGAGCCCCATTACAAAAACCACCAAGGCGATATGGTCCTTCTGGCTGAACCTCGCGCATCGCCTGTATATAGGCAGCGGCAATCGCCTCAAACGAAGGCGGCACTGACTGATCCTCAAAGATATATGGTTCCAGATTATAAAAGGGCTGGTCAGGTCCCAGGCCATGTGCCAGCTTAATGCTATAGAATGAGCCATCCTTCCAATCTCCATGCAGATAGAAGAAGGGAGGCAGTGACCCATCTGTTTTAATAGGCACAAGAGGCGTACGCCAATGCGGGTCCTTCTGCGCTCGCGCCTCGCTACTCTCCTCCTGCAGCACACTGGCAAGGTATTCTATAGTAGCCCCTGAAAAGAGTGTAGCAAGAGGAAGTTGTTTGCCACAGACCTGCCTGACCCGATTAAGCATCTGGATAGCCAGCAACGAATGACCACCTAACTCAAAAAAGTCCTCTGTAATCCCGATAGGGTGTACATGAAGCACTTCTTCCCAGATCTGCACAAGCTGATGGTGCAAAGGAAGTACTGGAGGGACAATCTCCCTCTCGGCCATATTTCGCTCCTGTAGTCCAATTTGATCGCTCATGCATTCCTCCTTGATAAGGCCAGCACGCTGCCAACCTTCCTGTTGAGAGTATTGACAGGTGACTGGTTTGTTGTACTAGCTTTTTTTCCGGTAACTCTTCTGAGCATCTCTTCCCAACAGATCCCACACCGGGCGACAAGCGCGCCCTGCGCCTCCCAAACCAGCCAGATGGTCTGGCCAGAGAAGGCGCCAACGTGTATAATCATGACCAAGAGATGTTTATAGAGTTTCCTCATTATTCTGCCTCATACGACCTATAGGATTGGGGATAATTTTGTTAAGTTATGCTTATAAATGTGGTTATTCGGTTGAGATTACACAACATGAGGCTATTCGATTTGTCCGTACACAATACAGCGTTCATGCCGGTGCTATGGGGATAGCGTAGACAACAAATAATAGTCTTCAAACAAGAAGAAAAATCAACTCAAGTCAGAAAATGAGATCTATACTACAGAGATAATATATTTTGGTGCTACAATATGTATCAATAGGCAAGACAAATTAGCGCAGCCAGCGCAGAGCGTGACAGCTCCTTGCCCCAGGTACCCGGATGGGCATCCCAACCAGATAAAGCTTCATAGACGAATAGTTCTCAATGAATCGCGCATGATCTCTTCCCTGGTCTGCAGCGAGATGAGAGCTAGCTTGATAAGTAATTCAATTACAGTCGCATGCGTTATAGCCAATCATGGTTAACTATGCTATACTGCATTGGAATCATTCAGCGCTTTTTACATCTCGCTTATGGGAATGTTATGGATCGCGCTCCACGGTAGAAGAAGACCAGACTCATGCACTTCAGCATATTAGAGCACAACAATTGAGTGAGAGGAAACACAGCATATGCGTCGAGGAACTCTAACCCTCCTCTTTTTTATCATTTTGCTAGCGTTGGGCGCATCGTATGTTGTTTTCTGGCCCAATAATACTAATGGGAAACCCTGGAACGGCATCAGCAACCCATTTACAATTAAAGAAGGGCTAGACCTGCAAGGTGGCATACAAGTCGTACTCGTTCCTGCCGATGGCCAGGACCCCAAACTGGTCCAGGACAACATAGCCGCCACGCGTACACAGATCGAACAACGCGTGAACGGTGGCCTGGGCGTCAACGAGCCGAGCGTCCGTATCCAAACTATCAATGGGCAACCAAGCATTGCCGTTGAACTGCCTGGCCTGGCCGGTGATCAGCAGCAAGCCATAGACACGCTCTTGAAAACCGGTAACCTTGAGTTCTGGAATACAGGCCCAAATAGTCTTCAGGAAGGTGCTCCATTCAATCCGGCCGACTACGCGCAATACAACCCCGGTGGCAAAGCCCTCTTTACCGGAAAAGATCTTGATCCTGCTTCTCTCTCTGTCGGGCAAGACCCACAGACCAATGGTTACGTCATTAATTTTGCCATGAAAGGCGATGCCGTTGGGGGGCTCAGTAAGTTTACAGCTGACCACGTTAACGATTTTCTTACCGTCACGCTGGATCGGAAAGTCGTCTCATCACCTCGTATCCAGAGCCAGCTTCCAGGTTCAGGTATCATTACCGGCCGCTTTACTCTCACTGAAGCTCAGCAGCTGGTCAACGTGCTGAAATATGGTGCTCTCCCTATTGTGCTAAAGATTGGAAGTGAAGAGACGGTTGGCGCGACACTCGGCGCAGACACGATCAATAAAAGCTTACTGGCCGGAGGTATCGGCCTGGCCATCGTAGTTCTGTTTATGCTGCTTTACTATCGTTTGCCTGGCTTTCTTGCAGATATCGCGCTGGTTCTCTATTCTATCTTTACCTTTGCTATCTTTAAGCTTATCGGCGTTACACTCTCGCTGGCTGGCATCGCAGGCTTTATCCTCTCTATCGGTATGGCAGTGGATGCCAACGTGCTCATCTTTGAACGCGTCAAAGAAGAGCTACGCGAAGGAAGGTTGCTAGCCTCAGCTATCGATATCGGCTGGAAGCGCGCATGGCCTTCTATTCGTGACTCAAACTTCTCTACTATGATCACTTGCGCAGTGCTCTACTTCTTTGGAAGCAACTTTGGCGCAACTATTATCGTTGGCTTCGCTACGACCCTGTTCCTTGGCGTCGTCGTCAGTATGTTTACGGCAATTATCGTCACGCGCACGTTCCTTAACTTGCTCGTGCCAACCGGCGTTATCAATCATCCCGCCCTCTTTGGACTTCCGGCGGATTCTGTTATGACGACCTCTCTGGCGCGACGGAACAGCACGGTGTAGAGGAGGATGTCGTGTTTAATCTTGTAAAATATCGTTACTGGTTCCTGATTGTCTCACTCATCGTGATCATACCTGGCACTATCTCGTTGTTCGTCAACGGGCTAAAGCTGGGTATCGATTTCGCCGGCGGCTCAAGTGTAGAGCTGCGGCCTCAACAGCAGATAACTACGACCGGACAGGTAAGAGAGCTGTTGGCACCGCTTAAGCTACAGGACCTGCAGGTGACTTTTAGCACCTCCACCAAGGAGGCCCCCAACAATATCTTCTGGGTACGCCTGAATACGCAGATTGATAGCAATGTACAAAAGAGCATTCAGGATGCAGTCCAGGCCAAATATCCTGAGGCCAAAATCGATATCCGCAATATCAGCACAAGCGCAGATGGGAAAAATCTTGCTACTGTGGTGGTTCTCACTAATTTTAAGCAAGTGCCACAGGTTAGCGATATACAAAGTTTACTAAGCAAGCTACCAAATACTACTGATCCGACTAAGAGCCCTATGTCGACGACAACGCCACCCAGTCCGGCTACGCCGACCGCTCAGGCTACCGCTGGCGCTACGCCAACGGGAACAGTGTCGACTCAGGCTACACCCAAAGCAAGCAGCACGCCCAACGCTTCGACTACGCCCAACAGCACTGACAACACAAATTCGGCAGCTACTCTCCCGGTAAGCGTACAGGAGATCAAGCAAGGCCAGACAGCACAGACCGTTTCGCTCCTGACGCGTAGCACTATCACTACGGCGAATGAGCCTAATGTGATCAGCATTTCCGCTATTCAATCAGCGTTCTTGAATGGCAAGGGTGGCACCTATACCTCAGTGGTTAGCAACTCCGAAGTAGGACCATCCGTCGCGACTGACACTACACGTAACGCTATCCTGGCAGTGTTGGCGGCTGCGGCCTTTATCCTGATCTACATCTGGTTCTCTTTCCGCAAGATAGCCAAAGCCTGGCGCTACGGTACCTGTGCCATTATCGCCATGCTGCACGACGTTCTTGTGGTTCTCGGTATCTTCTCGATCCTTGGCTGGCTCTTCAATATGCAGATCGACGCGTTGTTTATCACGGCCCTGCTAACTGTGGTCGGTTTCTCTGTACACGATACAATCGTGGTGTTTGACCGTATCCGTGAAAACATGCAGCGTCATACCGTCGAGACGTTTGAGGATGTAGTAAACGCGAGCCTGGTACAAACGATGGCCCGCTCGTTAAACACATCGCTTACAGTACTCTTTACGCTGTTAGCCCTTACGCTCTTTACCGGTATTGGTACCAACATCCATACGTTTACCCTGACCCTCTTGATTGGTATCTTTAGTGGTACTTACTCCTCGATCTTCAACGCAAGTATGTTGCTAGTAATCTGGGAGCATGGCGAGCTGGGTCTGTGGCGCTTGAATCGTGGCCAGGAACGGCCGGTGACGAGACGAGCGCGCGAAGAGCGTGAGCCAGTACATTCGCGGGGTTAAGAAAAGCAGGCTTATGACGGAGGGCGACGGTTATGCCGTCGCCTTTCTTATTTTTAGCAGGTAGATAAACTTTATAGTATAGATCTCAATCTTTGATTGTAAAGCGGAGTTTTTGCTTAAATACTCTTTCAAAAAGATCTGCCTTAGCATAAGCATTTTCCAGCTCATCATCCAGGTCGGCCAGGGTACGCACGCGGAGCTGAATAACCCAGGTCCGAGCATCGCAGAGCTCTAGATCGGCGTTCAAGTGCAGCACGCGTCCATCATGGTTATAGTCGAGCGCATCAGCGATACGCAGGATAGCAGAGAGGATGGAGACGCGCTTCTTAGCGGCATGGCTCAGGCTGGCAAATTCTGGATGCTGTTTGTTGGGCAAAGCCCTGCGATGGTAGCGAGCAATACAAGCGATCTCATAACGTTCGGCCTCACTGAAATCGGGCAAATTTGTCTCATTAATGAGGCGAAACGAATGCTTATGATGGCGCCGTTCCTCGATGAGCATCCCTGCATTATGCAAAAGCGCGGCACGTTCGAGTAAACGCAGTTCCTGTTCGCCCAAACGGTGCAGCTTTCGAGTCGCCTCAAATAGCTGAGCTGCAAGTGACATGACCTGGCGCGCATGCGGCCAATCCTCTACCTGTAAGCCCCCGCTTCGATAAAGTTCTTCTGCCGTTGGTTGCGCATTCGGACACCATCCCTCCTCATCAATCAAATCCGTTGTCATCATTTGCAGGTTCCTCCTCAAAGTACTACCACGCACAAGGATATATACATATTTCGATCAATTCAAGATATAAAACCGTCGCCTGAAATCCAGCTAACATCAAGCACCGAGCACATCAAGCAGAGTATGCCGAAAGTTTTGTTCGCGCAAGCTCGACCAGTGCCGATAAAATACTGTATACTGCTCCTCTCGACGCCCCAATACATTCTTCAGTAATGTCTCAAGTCCTTGCCGCTCTTCAACCGAGGGCGCAACTTTGGGATCGACGACGTGGGCTACCAATTCTGGCTTAATTAAAAATTTGCCTTCGGCATGTATTTGTCCGGCCTTACTCAATGTCACTTCATAACCTGTGCCGCTATCCTGGCTCCCCAGGCAAAGCCGCAATAAGGCAATCATGACATCACTATCATGGAGCGTACCCAGCTCTTCCTGTAACTTTTCTAGCTCACTAAGAGCCTCCTGGCAACTGGCGGGGAGCGCTTCCGCAAATATTTCTAAGGTATAGCGCAAGCGTTTGATAGCAATGCGCAAATCGTGCAACTCGCGCTTGCGATAAGGATCATCAACGTATTGATCCCAGGCATATACCTCTTCGAGGCGGGCGCGACATACGATGCGCGCATTAGTTCCTACACTCGCATCGGCAACAAGGCCGGCAATTGGTTTCGCTTTCGCCATCAGTCGGGCCCTCCTTTGGGCAGACAGGCAGTTACCTGGCTGACAAAGAGCTCATCATCAAATTTGCCCAGGTATGCCTCAAGGGCCTTCTGATGCTGCCGGCGATACTCGCGCAAGCGGGCAATGAGCCAGAGCAGACCGAAGCGCTCAGCTTCTGGAGCCTGCTCCATTTGCTGCAAATTCTCGATCATTACATCGGTATCACGAGCCTGGCCCAGGACATCAGCAAGCTTCTTGACCTTACGATACGCGCGCTTAAAGGCTCGCTGCTCACAGGCTGATTCATAAGCATCGAGGACGGCCCGCAGCCGACGTGAGGCGACACGCATCTTATGCACATCCTCGATATCTTCATGCCTGAGAACTGCTTCTCGCCATTCGACGACTTTCCTGGCTCGTTCGGCCAGCAAATAGCGTCCATAACGCACAAATCCTTCATCCTGAGTACCCATCAAGAGACGATCTTCGGTGACCTCTGCCACACCTTTGGGATTCCTTGAAGCATCAGATATACGTTGCACCTGCTCTAGCCAGCGATCTCCATAGCGCGTATGGGCCAGTAAAGCCCCCTCACGGATTCCGTGCGAGCTCACATGGATCTCTTTCAGGCCCAAACGCTCCATCACTGAGCGAATAATCAAGGCACCTGCCGGCAAAACCCGAACCCGCGCAAGCTGCTGCTCATAGCGCTCGGAGATTTCTTGCGCCGTCAAGGTGCCCAGCAGGCCTTCGCAATGCGCCAGATCTTCGCGCGTCAGGATCGCCGGATGTTGTGGCCCAAAGGTATGCCGCACCAGGCGCAGCAGCGAGTTCGCACTCCCGCCGGTAGCAACCAGGATAGGAGGAACTGGCTTGATCCGTATCCCCCTCAAATAAGTATGCAGAAATGTAGAGGCTACATCCAGATCATCGACTGTAGGCGGATCAGCCGGCAAGTAGCGTCTTTGCAACCAGCCGGAGCCAATAGGTAGCGAGAGATGCCAGCTTATCTGCCTGGCTCTGGCCGCTACAAGTTCCATGCTCCCGCCACCCAGATCCATTACGCCAAGAGAGCCTGCATCGTGTGTCTCTTTTTGCAGTTCATAGGTCGCGCCAAAGAAAGTCAAGACAGCCTCGACAGTACCTTCGATAATCTGTACATCCAGGCCTGTCTGTCGCTGTACATCGGCAATAAATTCCGCGCTGTTGCTAGCCTTGCGAATGGCTTCCGTAGCAATCGTTAAAATGACTTCGCTCTGATGCTGCTCAGCCAGAGCTTTATAGGCACGCAAAACCGCGATAGCCTCGGCACTTTTTTGTGGGGATATAGCTCCAGTAGCATCTACACTCGCACCAATACGAACCATCTCTTCTTCATCTACCAGAATCGTTAGCGCGTCAGGTAGACAACTGGCAACAACGATGTGGATTGTATTGCTGCCAACATCAATTGCTGCGCGGACAGGCGCTACTTGATCTTGCATGAAGGTCTCTCCAACCCTTGAGAAAAGCCATTGAGCACAGCATGAGCTGTAAAAAACACAATCTGCCCTTAGACGCGCAGATCGACGCACTCATTGTGATCAACAGGGATGTTGTTACTAATTATAACACGTAAGAGCCTACAAGAGGGAGTCTTCTTATAACATTCTCTTTACAAATCTTTAAAAATCTCAGCAAAGTGGCGCTGTGACCTCTTGACAGGTCGCAAGAGATGCTGTATTATAGGCCGTGTTCGAGAGAACCACAGCGATAAGCCGAAGTGGTGAAATTGGTAGACACGCAACGTTCAGGGCGTTGTGCTCGAAAGGGCGTGGGGGTTCGAGTCCCCCCTTCGGCACCCCGTATTTTTACGATGACGTCTCAAGCCGTATGTACAACCGCTTGAGACGTTTTTGTTTTCTCTTCTCGGCCCGCTTGGCAGCTTAATCTGCGTAGCATCACTACTTTCTCCCTTATTATCAAATACACCTTGCAATATCAGCGAAAAATCTCCCGCTCTCCTCAAGTCCCCTTGGCCTTTGACACATCATACGCCAAATTGACTTGACGTCAAATACTATAGGATGCTATATAGCCAATTACATGTTAATCTCTTCAATATCATTGACCCAAAAGTCACATCTTTTATTTGCGTATGCTCTAGCTATCCCATCTATCTTCTATACTAAAAAGTGATTTGTAGCAGGTTATCTATAGCAAGTATAGGATATGAGTAAAATGCAACAGTACAACCAGAACTGGCAGACCCCGCCGCCAATCAACAACAATTACTACTTAGTCCCACCCCCTAGCTATACCTGGAGAGCGGTCCTTGTTTTATTCTTATATTGGGCTGGATATTTTCCCGGGCTTATTCTCAATCTCATCTTGCTCGTGAAGGCACTGGATACCAAGGCTCAATACGGAGAAGCTCCAGGGCTGGGTTGCCTGATTTTGACATTAATTGCTCCACCAGCAATGATCATTCTTGTTTACTTCCTTCTAGCTCATCTCTTCTAACCCGCCCTTTTCTCTACAATAGAAAACAAAGCTGCTCAGTTCGGAAACATTCTCTGTGAGTGTGGTTTAGCCACACTCACACGATAGAACGCCCCTCATTTGAACCTTTCATCGGGTATCTTCTCCGCCAATCTGGACGCAGCTTGTGGCAAGCGCTCATAAGACGACAGCAGCTACACAAGCAATCATTCAAGCATAAAAATGGCAAGAAGAATCAAGACAAACCTGAAATGAAGTTCCCCGAAATAATGAAAAATGCTGAAGAATATAGTATTATCTTAATAGAAACAGGCAAATCTCGTATAACGAGTGATCGCTTACGTTAGATAGGAGGGTTTTATGAATTTTGGTCTACTCGCTATCAAGTCACTGGTAATCCTGGCACTCTTATTCCTCTTGTCCCTGGCAGGAGCCGTTACTTTCCCCGTCCTAGCCGTAGTCACAGGCACATCTGCGGTCGGGCTCGTCAATCTGATCTCGCTACTGGTCGCAGTTTTTATTCTCTCTATTCTTGGCAATCTGCTGGGACGAGGGATTAAGGGGCTTAAAAAGCCGATAGAAGCTCTTATTCTGACTTATCTGGGAGCTTTCTTTATGGGGGGCATTCTCTCCCTCTTTACTTATCTCAACGTTCCTTATGCTGCACATATCAATCTCGGCTGGCTGGGAACTAACTGGTATAGCTCCTGGTTAACAATGCTACTGATCGGGACAACGATTATGGTTGTCTTCCTGGTCGGCGAATAAGAGCAGAGCTAGCTGGCGATCCTCTTATTCGCCAGGCTCTCGCGCCTGACGAGCCCAAGAGCGATTTGCCATGCCCATTTTTTTATACAAGAAGACCATATTCAGCATTTCTCCTCCCTCCTGTTTACTTTTTAGAGTGAAGTGGATCAGGCACATTATCTGGTCCACTTCACTCTCTTTTGTGCTGGAAACAGCGAGCAGGCAGCGCCTATTTGTTCCCCTCCTCGGGAGGCAGTTCTTCGACCTGGGGCAAGGGCTGTGGCATGTCGAAGTGCACCCAACTCTCAACAATCTTACCGTTGACGATACGGTCCCTACTGGTTCCCTTAATCGTTTCAGAGCCAGCAACCTGCTTCGGATCGGCTGGTATCGTCATCACTGGCCCAATAGGCGGATTACTCCTGGCCGTGAAATGCGATATAACCTTATCACCTTCAACAGTCTGCTCGCCAACACTGAATTGCAAGTTGGGATAACCACTGAGAAGCCGCGAGACAAGTTGCTTGAAGCCAGCCAATCCCGGTGCCAGACCAGGTGGAACGTCACTATAGTGGTACACGTAGTCTGGCGCGAATAACCCATCGATAAGCTGCAAATTTCTTTTTGTCAAAACTTCTTCATAGTAACGCTTGACCAGTGCTTGATTTGCTTCCATAATATGAACCCCCTTTTCGGTCTGGCAGCACACAATGTGGCCTCTTCGGCTGCCAGCGAATCGTTTTTATAACTCTTTCTCGTAAGCTCAAGTGGCGAAAAGAAAAAATCCTCTCTCCAGGGCAAGCCTTATATAACACGTTGGCAAAGGCGAGGATTGTGTCAAAACAGATGGAGTTCCTCGTACTTCCCTCAACATACAGCTGGGAAACTGGTGCCTTAGCGAGACAATATTGCAAATGAATGACAAGAATTTTGACGATTTTTTGACAAGGCCCTGATCTCAGCGCCCTTCAGGCCCCTTTATCTCTTAAACAGATGCTATAATAAGACAATAAAAGAGAGAACACAGGCTTTGGAAGGAATCTCTACGAGTGCATCGACGAACGCTTTGCAATTATCTCTTGAGTTGTCTCATGGATACGCTATTTCTCTTTAGTAAGCTCACACTCTTCGGCAGGCAAGGATGTATCTGCACAACTCACCGTTGACAACGCGTTCGTTTTTACGTGCTCTCGACAAGCCAGGAGGTCAGAATATGGAGCAACTTCGCCTTTGCACTTCTCAGTCTTTGCATGACGAAAAACAAAAATACACTAGAAATGTGCAGCAAAAATGCTTGCGGATCGTATATGTGAAGAGGCACCTGAAGTTGAGCTGATCGCCGTGATGGTTCCTCCTGATCGCGCTCACGACGATCCCAGCTACCCAGGCCTACGCATCGCATATGCGTCTGACAACTATTTAGCAGTAACTCTAAATAAAAGCTCTTCCTGGTATCGGAACATTTACCTTTAAACATATTGGCATTGTTCATTATTAAGAGAGCTAAATATATTTTTGAGGCAATTTCTAGTAAGCTTCTTCTAGAAGAATATCCGGTAGCAGGCCCTTTGACAGTTCTACTCACGATGGGTAGTTGCTTATTCTTACAGGAGGTACTATGAACTTTGGACAACTAGCTATAAGGTCGGTGTTCATTCTCGTGCTTTTGTTCGTCTTATCCCTGGCAGGCGCTATCACCTTTCCGGTCCTTGCCATCTCCACGACAACCACCGGCCTGGGGATAGTAAATATCCTTTCTCTAATTATTACGATGATTGTGCTGGCTGTCATCGGCTATCTTCTCGGCAGAGGCATACGCAGCATTAAAAAGCCCCTGGAATCGCTTATTCTTACGTATGTAAGCTCTTTCATTCTGGGCGGCGTGCTCGCGCTCTTTACTTACCTCAACGTTCCTTATGCTGCACGTATCAATCTTACCTGGTTAGGAGCCAGCTGGTACAGCCCCTGGTTGGCGGTATTCCTGATTGGCACCACGATTATGATTGTATTTCTGGTTGGCGAGCCGTAAGAGTAGGGGACGCTGGGCCGCTGTGTCCCCTCTTAACTGGAGAGGTTGGCACGAACGCGGCTACCCCCAGCACCACTCTAGAGCTGAATAGAGTAAGCATAAGATAGTCTTCACCTAGAAGAGGAGAAGAGTATAGTCCTTCGTCTAGAGCCATAAATCATGAATATTTTTTCATCTAAAGCAATGCTAATGGGCCACCTACCTTAATTTAGCTGGACTGCGCCAGCTAAAAATCTGTAACGTGGGTATGGAGTTTCGCACAGCAATACTGGAAACATGACGAACTGCTGGCGCTTCGGGGTATTCAGGCACCATGCCAGAATATCGCGTTTGATGGGTGTTCAAACCTGAATGAGCTGGGCCAGAGCATTCGCCAGGTCAACCCGATAGGGATTAAGATTGGGGCCATGGCGCGTAGGGCAGACCCGGTTAGAGAGAAAGACCAGAGCCAGTTGTCTCTCTCTATTGATGAGCAAGGAAGTACCGGTAAAGCCTGTATGCCCAAATGTTGAAGCACTGGCCAGCTCTCCCATAAAGTAGGGAGCATTGATTATCCAGCCCAGCCCAAGGGCTTCATCTGGATCAGGGACACGTACCGTTGTCATAGCCTTGATACTTTCCACACTCAGAATATCTTTGAGTTCGGGGTACAGGAGTAGCTGACAGAAACTTGCAAGATCTTCTATTGTCGAGAACAGGCCTGCATGTCCGGCAATTCCACCCATCGTCCAGGCATTTTCATCGTGCACTTCCCCATGAATTAAGCTCTCTCCACGCCTTGCATATTCGGCAGGAGCGATGCGCGGCTTAAGCTCGGCCGGCGGTCGAAACATTGTATCGCGCATACCAACCGGGCCAAACAAGTATTTCTGTGTGTACTCATGCAGATCCAGGGCGGTAACTACCTGCAGGATCTCACTGAGCAAAATAAAGCTGAGATCGTCATAAAGGCAGGCTGTACCGGGCACAAAGGCTAGCTTCTGGCGATAGATCCCTTCCATAATTTGCTGCTTATCGTAACAAAACTGATAAAGCCTCATGGGTCCAGGCAGGCCCGAGGTGTGAGTAAGCAGGTGTTCAAGCGTAATTGATGCCTTTTGCGGATCGCTGCCAAGCCGGGGCAGATAGTCAATCGCGCGATCGCTCAGCCTTAGTACACCGCGCTCGACAAGCTGCATGATCGCACAGGTTGTGGCAACCACTTTGGTCAAAGAAGCTAAATCGTAGAGTGTCGTAGTCGTCACCGGAACTGGCTCATAGGCCCCATACTGTTGATCAGCTGTTTTGCCATAAGCCGTGCATTTTAAGGTCTCGCCCTGCCAACCTATCCAGAGCGTAGCCCCTGGAAAAGCCCCTGTTTGTATACCTCGCGCAACGATAGCATCTATTTCGCTCAAGATTTGCTTGCGTCTGGCAATTTGCGACATGCATTCCTCCCTTTACGGCCATGCGTTCTTGAGTTCTATTATATGCTAGCCACCACCGGATAGCCTACGCCATAGCTAGACGGCATTGCAGCAGGAAGGGCTTCTTCAGTAAAGGTATTGATCTGTTTCTGAACATAGAAAAGGGGAAGAGGATAGCAACAGCATTAGCTCAGCTGTTCAAATGGTAAGCTTAGGGAGGAAGGCAAGCGGTGCTCACCTTCCTTGAAGAGCGCGACGAGCGGCAATTATATTGAGAGGAGTACCGGCTGTGGCCCTGGCAAACCTAAGGTTTTTGACCTCTACTCAAACCACCTGGTGTGTGGCATCGCTCAGAGTACTCTTCATCTCTACCTCCGGCTGGCGCAAGCGCGGCAAGACGTCCCGCGCGTAGCCCTTTAAGAAGGCCAGCTGATCGGGTCCGGCGGCATGGAAGAAGAGGTAATCAAAGCCTAGATCGAGGTGTTGCCGGGCAAATTTGACATGGGCTTGCGGATCAGATGAGAAACAACCGGTCTTTTTGACAGTATCAGGCCCGATTACTTCGCCATTCTCCTGCGACATGGCCGGTGAGTAGATTTTCTGATCGAAAAGGGCTGGGATATAAGTGCCGGCCCAGTATTTCAATTGCTCCTTAATCGCCGCCTCTATATCTTCTGTATAGGCCACATTCAGTTCGATCATGCGATGCATCTTCGTCGGATCTTTGCCAGCTTCCCTGGCTCCCTGCTCAAAATTCTGCATGATTTGCTTGTAGATTGGTGGTTGCTTCCCGCCAACAGAGATCAGGCCGTCGCCATACTTACCAGCGAAGGCAGCGCTTTGCGGAGAAAGCGTAGAGATATAGATGGGAATAGGAGAGCTTGGCGGCGTATAAAGCTTAGCTTTGCGCGTCTGATAATATTTGCCCTCGTACGTAACCTGTTCGCCACTCCAGAGCGCGCGTATAAGTTCAATTGCTTCTCTCAAGCGCTCCTGGCGCTCTTCATAGCCAGGCCAGAAACCGGTGGCGGCATACTCATTCAAAGCCTCGCCGGTACCAAGCGCCAGAAAGAATCTGCCTGGCGCCAGAGCAGAGACAGTGGCTGCCGCCTGGGCAATAATAGAGGGATGGTAACGCAGAATCGGGCAGGTGACACCCGGTCCCAACTGAATACGGTTAGTACTTGCAGCTGCAGCCCCAAGCCAGGTCCAGGTAAAGCAAGCCTGCCCAGCCTCGCTCCACGGCTGAAAATGGTCGCTTACATCTATCGCATCAAAGCCTGCCTGCTCAGCAGCAATGGCATATTCGAGAAGTTCCTTTGGCGGGTATTGCTCAGGTCCCGCCTTCCAAGCAAGATAAACCATAACACTTTCTCCCTAACTTTTCACTTTTCTTGACGTACTCCGCTTCCAGGCATGTATGAATACAGCAGCGTCAGATATCTCTACACGAAGATGATCTCATATACAGCATCTCGAATGAGCAATACCAATAGTTTCATTGATTTTTCATCAGCTTCTACCTCGCCCAACCAAAGAGAGTCACGTTTTCCTGGCTATTTTCGTGATACTTTCTGATGCACCATACGCGGCGCTTACATCTGGCTAGTGCTTTGTCAGACGTCGTTTGACGCTTGACAATCCCGCCGATTTCACTCATACATAAACCTTGATAGACTGCTAGTCTTATCCAGGCGGCGCAAAATGTACATGCAGATAGGCTTATCTGTTTCTAGCTCTGTTCTCTCTATCCACACGAGATGGATTGGCAATAAAGGTTTTGTCTTAAGAGTGGCATTAAATGGGAGTGTGTTTTATGCCCAGCAACATTACAGCTTATGAGTGGCAATTAAATGGGAGCGCACATATCGCCTATCAAACTAACGATAATCATATTCGTGAGTTAGTAGGACGATCGGACGGGACCTGGCGTGATATGGATATTACACGCACCACTCGTGCGCCCACCCTGGAGAACGCAATTATGACCGGCTATGGCTGGCCAGAAGGTCGTACTCACCAGGTCACCTACGTTAGCCCTACGGGTGATGGCCATATTCATGAGCTTGTTCAGCTACACAACCATCCCTGGAGCTATGAGGATCTGATGATGCAGCCAACGGGAGCGCCACCTTCTGATGGAATGACCCTGGCAGCTTATAGCCAGAAAGCCGATGGCACGAAGCATGTCATATATACGGCGCGCGATGGCCACATTCATGAATTAGCCGTTGGCCTGACCGGCACCTGGCAACACACCAACCTTACCAGAGAGACGCCAGGAGCACCGCCGTCTGAGGGGGATGCTCTTTGCGCTTTCTCCTGGGCCACGGGGCGCTCGCAACACGTGGTTTATCTCAGCGGTGATGGACACATACACGAGCTCATAAAGGTTGACGGTGGACCACGACAGCATAGCGATCTTACGGAGATCGCACAAGCTCCTCCTGCAGTCGGCAATACGCTTATCGGCTACGCTTGGGAGCGCGGCGCCCGCAAGCAGGTTGTGTATATGGGCAACAACGGCAACATTTATGAGTTAAGCGCGGGGCTTGATAATGCCTGGACTTATACCGATCTTATGAGCCAGACAGGTGCGCCGCTGGCCGCCGGCTCGGCTCTCTCTGCCTTTGCCTGGGAGACAGGCAATACTAAACAAGTTGTCTATGTTGCAGAAAATCAGCGCGTTCAGGAGCTTCAAATGGACCAGGCGGGTCAGTGGAAACATAGAGATCTGATGCAACAGGTTACGAATGCGCCCAGCGCCAGCAATACACTGATTGCCGGTTATGAGTGGAGTTCGCAGTTTGCTAAACAGATCATCTATCTTGACAGGCGGGAGAATCCACATATTCATTCCTTAGTTTTCAAACACGGGGGCATCTGGCAATATTCCGACCTTACTAGCCTGGCTGGCGCTCCAGCCCTGGTATAGGAAGCGACAAGAAGGGCAGGTCACGCTGGCGATATAGCTCACAATAGACACAATAAGCCAGCCTTTCCCGTAAAATTTTGAGGGCAACGCAAGGGCTCTGGAAGCTGAATATTGAGCATCCAGAGCCCTTTTTCACGGCCAGCTTTCATCGGGTGAGGCCGATTTTAGGGCCGGCATACTGCTTGTAGTTTTGTACTGGGCCACCAGCAGATGAAGCATTGTAGCCAGATTGTCAACGATACGTTCAGCCATGGAAAGCACAAAGACTAGATCCGGATTCGTGCCCTCAACCTCACTATTAGCCCGCTTCATCTCCTCAAGCAGGCGGCGAGCTCTATCTAACTTCGGCGGCTTCTCTGTCATTTTATTCTCGCGTACCATGCCGATCACAGAGCCCAGGAGGACATCAACCTCGTCGGCAAAAGGTCTGAGCGCCGGAATTGCATAATGGGCAGGGATGTTATGCAAATAAGCTTCAAGGGCCAGCAGGCTGCGGGCAATCCCATCAGAGCTCAGAAGTAAGCCACGTGCGATGCCGGGATCAATGCGCTGCTGCACTGGCTCAGTCAGGGCCCGCTCAACCGAAGCGCCGGCATTTGAATAGGCCAGGCGAGATTCGAGGCGCAAGTGCTGCAACTCGCCCATACTGATGCTCCCCGGATCAGCATAGGCTTTCATCACTCCCGCTAAATAGCGCCGCTGGACATCAAGGCGCTCGGCCACATTAAACGGTACGCGGGCCCTTTCCCAGGTCGGCCAGAGGGTATAGATCAACATAGCCAATATCCCACCGATCACCGTATCAGTTATGCGCCCCAGGATATTTGTAAAGGTGTGAGGATCGACAAAAGTAATGAGAATGATAGCTTCTGCCGTCACAAAGGAAGAGAAAAGCGCATAGCTGGCCATAAGCACTGAGAAAGCCAGAAAAGCCGCAATGGCGTCAAGAAGGGCCAGAATAATGTGCGAGGGTTGCAGGATAGTAATGATCACTGTAGTTAATGCGGCCCCAAGGATAGTGCCAAGGGAACGCGCAGCACCA
Organism: Ktedonosporobacter rubrisoli; assembly: GCF_004208415.1. Lineage (GTDB taxonomy): Bacteria > Chloroflexota > Ktedonobacteria > Ktedonobacterales > Ktedonobacteraceae > Ktedonosporobacter > Ktedonosporobacter rubrisoli. The sequence goes on from NZ_CP035758.1 coordinate 5,571,934, forward strand.
CGCGTAAACGTGGCCGAGAAATCGGGCTTAAGCACCAGCGCAGTGGTCAGGGGAATCCAGTAGCCACGAGTCAGAGGAAAGATATGATAGAGTGCTGTCGCAATGGCCAATCCCACGGCCAGACGAATAGCATGGCGGCAGGTAGTTGAGCGCAAAGTGAGATTAGCACGCAATATCTCTAGCGGATCGCGCTGACCAACTATAATGCGCCGCGTTCCCTCGGGTAACAGATCGTTCTTCGCCTCCTGCCATAAGCGCGCAATATCCTCAGCCTTGCGTAAATCTCGCAGCAGGGCCTCATAATGCGGCAAGGTCTGTTGCAACAGATTTCCTTCATCTTCAGACGTGGCCTTTTTCAGTTCACTTATCGCTTCTTCCATGCGCCAATAAGGCTCGGTCAGGGCTTCTGAAGCTCGTGTGCGTTTGATATCATCGGCTATCTTGCACAATATAGTCGAGGCAGCGTTGAGAATGCGCTCCAACTGTTGTATCGCGTTAACCTGAGCCTCGCCCTCATTTTTCAAATACCGACGTATGCTCACGAGCACAACCAGATTCAGGCGGATATGCTCGGCCAGTTCTAACAGGCTATCGAAGGCTCTGGCCTTCGGATTGCGCAAGCTGCTATCAGCAATAGTGTCAACGGCCTTAAGCAGGGAGCCACGAGCCCGCTGATTGATCGCCGAATCCGCAGGGTCCTCCACATAATCAGCGATTGCGCGATAGACAGCCGAAAGCGTGGCACGCTCCGGGCCAAATCTGTACCAGGGATAAGGAATAATGGCCAGCAAGGTCTGAAAGAGCGCCCCGACGAGCATCAAGAAGGCCTGGCCCAGAGCCAGCGCGGGAGGCAGGGCAAAATGCGAAAGAATGATCAGAGCAATCATCGACTGCAGGCCGATGATCATACCGGTCTGACTAATCGCTACGAGCATACCGGCGCCAAATCCCCATATGCCCGCGACCAGGATCGCCAGCCAGCTTATATCTCCTGTAATCCCTCCGACAAAGGCAGAAATAGCTATCCCCAGGCTAGCAAAAAGCATGGCTTTAGTACGCGCGCGATAGGTATAGGTCAGCCCGATAGCTCCCACGCCGACTGCCCCACCGGCGATAGATACGCCTGCGACTATATGGCCGGTTGCTATACCTAAAATAAGGGGGAGCACAAAGCCGATAGTACTGCGCAGGGAAGCGGCCAGGGTAAGTTGCGAGCGATCCACACGCACAGCCTCGCGCCAGGCCCGCATAAGGGCGCTTATCCAGGATACTACATGGGCTTTTAGGCCACCTGGCGGCACTTGCTTGCTACCATCAGGCAAATCTCCCGTTCGAGACGTTTTCTCCATCTTTTTCCTGAAATATGCATATATTCTATTTCTGCTCTGCCCCACAATCTCACTACCTGTAAATTACAGATGTGCCAGGTGCTATCAATGATCCAGGGCACATAGTAGTAATATGGCACAAAAGCAAGGAACGCAAGCCTGCCGAGCAAGCCGCGTTCCCAATACTCTCAACAGCTTACCACCCGGTATTTCCAGGGGCTGCAGTTATAAAGAGACGGTTATACTCAGCAGGGAGCTGCGCTAATATGTCGTCAATCTCCCCTTTCGAGACAGCTGTCTGCAGAACACCGATCACGGCTTGAGCATGGTGCGTCGCATCCTGTAGATTTGCTCCTTCGCGATCGCTCACGCGCAGGTAAAATTCATCAAGCGGAAAGCGCTCGCCAAGGCCGGGCAATCCAGACAGCGTGTACTGAGCCAGTTGAGGAGGAAGCTGTGAGGCTAAATCCTTTGCTTCCCCTCCAGCCAAGCGTTCGCCCAACGTCTGTAGAGTCGCGCGGGTGGCGCGCTCTGCATCACCACGTGAGCTGAGATGAGCACGATGTTGAACCTGTCCAATAAACGCATCGTGATCCATATATACCTCCTCACAAAAGCTTACTCATCAGCAGCCGGTGAGCTTGCAGGTGGACACGTTCCTCACATGGATGCTCGAATGTGCCCTAGCTAACAAGCATTTTCTGATGATAGAGATCGGCCAAATGTTGCTCTTCTTTGGCAAGCGTAACCTCCATGCGATCAAGGATATCCACGCTTGCCGGATCGGTCAAAGAGTTACAGAGACGATAGACATTGATAATGCGCGCCTGCAAGTGATCTAGCACGTGGAGCAATATCAGCTCTTTATCATGCAATTGCTTCCAGTCCTGCTGGGCCGCCGAGGCTCCATCGGCCGCCGATGGCTGCACAGGAGCGCCAAAATCCTGCAGGCGAGCTGTGAGCTCCTGGATGTGCTGTTGGGCATCTGTACAAAGTTGCTGAAAGACAGTCTTTAGTTCCTCATCAGCGGCTTTCTGTGCATGCCGCTCACACATAGCCAGGCCATAACGCTCGCCCATCTGCACGCTATTAAGCGCTTCGACGATCAGCGTTTTACTGCTTCCGCCCCACTGTTCGGCAAGTTGCCACCCTTCAGTCTGCAACTTACCCTCATCTGGTAAGCGCATATTGGCAGGTTTCAGGTTGAGCCGATTTAGCAAGGTCGTCACGAAAAAAGGCAGGTCGCCGGGACGGCGCGCGGTCAGCAAGTTATCATCGGCGACAAGCTGCTCATCCAGGTAATGGGCTCCTGCGTTCTGCAGATCCTTGCGAATCGAACGGAAACAGGTAGCGCGTCTTCCGCGCAAGAGGTTTGCCTCTATCAATAGCTGGGGGCCGCGCTCAATCGCCGCCAGAAGTTTTCCCTGTTGGGCTGCACGTTGCACAAAGCGCACAGTCTTCATATCTGTACGCATGCTATCGGGCGCCAGGCCGCCAGGAATGATGATGGCCTCAAAGGCATCAGGAAACGCTTCTGTCGTGCTGGCTTGTGAGGTAATTGAGGTCTCTCCCCACCTGCCCGTATACTTCACATGCCGGCGCGAACCGAGCACTACGAGCTCTGCCCCAGCCTGTTTGAGGGCGTTATAGGGAACGAGAAACTCTGTATCCGCGAAATCGCTATCGACAAGAATCGCCACGCGCCCTTTACGCATTTGCCTATTCGTCTCCATGTTACTCACCGCCATTCGCTAACATTTTCAAGCCGATATCCACACCGCAGTACACGCTGTGACCCTGGCAAAGGCTACAACACTTCAAGCTTCCTGGGGCAAGCATACAGACAAGCAAAGATGCCTGCGTTTTCCGCCAGGCGCGATCTGCACGCGGCAAAGGTTCTGGCTGATCTTTCCTGTCACCTCTCGCCCTGTCAAAGCGTGTATTACAAATCTACTCTTAACATGAGACTGGCCAGCCGGTCAATTCCGCACAACTAGAGGAAGCTGGCCAGCCGGTCGAGCAAGCTTATTGGTGCCAGGATTTACGCTTACGCAGCAATATAGCTGAGGCTCAAAGAGGGAATGAATTGCTGACGTCTGTTGTTATTACTCAAAGCTACGATGCGATTGAGCGAGCCATCGTCGAGGCCTTACACACATCTACAAAGTTTAAAGCGCTTATCCGGGGGAAATTGCAGCTGTAAAGCCTGACAGAGCAAGCAAAGTTTTTACAAGAAAGGTGTATGGGAAAGAGCCAACAGAGCATGCAGAAAAATCAAAAAAGATGGGTAGCCTGGAATATATTCACCCATCCATGTGTTCTTGTAAATGAGACAGGCGAAATTCTACAAGATTGATACCTGATTACCCTTATCTTCACAATCAATGTTTCATCTCTTCTGTTCACAGAGCATCATCTCCCAGCGTCATGAGTCACTTATGCGCTATATATTGATGCATGTTTGCTAACTGGAAGCATATCTAGCCTTGAAAGGAGGGGAGCGGCTCTTAAGGCAAGAGCCGCTTCACCTTGAGACAGTCACTATGCCAAATACCACACTACCAACAATGAACAATCCACTAGAAATTCGAGAGCATCTTCCATCCTTCACACCGTTTGGAGACATCCCGGTACACGGGCAGCAGGGCCCAGATTCCCCAACGATGAACGAAGATATGCGCATGGCCTTTCCGGGATCGGGAATACTCGATATCGCCGAAGGCGGATTTGGGCTCCTGCGCAAAGAGCGCTACCTGCCAGGACCACAGGATATCTACATATCCGCCTCACAGATCCGGCGCTTCGGCTTACGCCCTGGCGATCTCGTCGCGGGCCTGATTCGACCGCCAAAGGATCACGAGCAGTACGCCGGAATGCTGCGCGTCGAGAGCGTAAACGGCCTTGATCCTGAAGTTGCTAAACGTCGTCCGCACTTTGATGCCCTGACCCCCGTTTTCCCGCGCGAACAATTCAACCTGGAGACCGATCCGGCCAACCTCTCGGGTCGCCTTATCAACTTGATTGCTCCCATTGGCCGTGGTCAGCGTGGCCTGATCGTTGCTCCACCTAAAGCCGGTAAGACGGTTTTGCTCAAGTCTATTGCCAACTCCATCGCCAAGAACCACCCTGACGCCTACTTACTTATTGCCCTCATTGGTGAGCGCCCTGAAGAGGTGACTGACCTCAAGCGCTCAGTACAGGCTGAAGTTATCAGCTCTACCTTCGATGAGCCAACCTATGCCCACACCTATCTCTCAGAGATGGTCCTGGAACGCGCCAAACGGCTGGTTGAGGGCGGGCGCGACGTGATTATCTTGCTGGATAGTCTGACGCGCTTGAGCCGGGCATATAATCTTGCAGTTGAGCCCAGCGGCCGTAGCCTCTCTGGCGGCCTTGATCCAAGCGCGCTGGTCCAACCCAAGCGCTTCTTTGGCGCTGCGCGTAAGCTTGATGAGGGCGGTAGCCTGACGATCATCGCCACTGTGCTCGTAGATACGGGGAGCCGCATGGACGATGTTATCTATGAGGAGTTCAAGGGGACTGGCAATATGGAGCTAGTGCTCCAGCGCAAGCTCGCCGAGCGACGCATCTTCCCGGCCATCGACGTGGTGCTCTCTAGCACGCGTCGCGAAGAACTGCTCTACGATCCACAAACCTATCGCGCAGTTATCGTTATGCGCAGGATGTTCGCGGCCCTGGCCGAGCAGCAAGGATTGGAAGCAATGGAAGCTCTGCTCCAACAGATGTCTAAAACCGAGAACAATATGGAATTTCTGGCCACGCTCTCAAAACGCATGGCCTGATCAAGCCTACAATGTAAGCTCGAATAGAGCAAAGGGTGCCGCGATTTGCTGATTTGCGGCACCCTTTCTTTGTGCGAACTGGCAGCAAAAGGACGAGCCAAAGGCTTTCTAGACGGCAGCAAGATGTTGGGGTTTTGAGCCAGCTTCTGCCAGGGCAGCCAATCTTGCCGCAGTATCTGTTCCCGGTACCGGTGTGTCTACAATCATTTGCAAGCCGGGATAAGCTGCAAGCTGGAAGGTTGTTGTCTCCAAAAAGAGCGAGCCCACGCGAGGATGTTCGAGCTGTCGTGGGCAAGGCTTGCATCCCTGTAGAGCATAACGCGGCCACCACGCGCGAAACTCGGGGCTTGCCTCTTCCAGTTCGGAGGTAAGCTGTGTTAACCAGGCCTCTCCAATAAAGCGCTGCGTGCTAATCCGAAAGGAGGCCAGAGCATGTTGTGCTTCTGCTTCCCAATTGACGAACAGCTCACGTTGCCGCCGATCAGTAAAGAACAGCCAGATAAGATTACGTTCCCGCTCCGCGAGCGCCCCAAAGTCGGCATACACCCGCGCAGCTGCCTGATTCCAGGCAATGACATCCCAACGCGGGCAGAGCACATAGGCAGGATGAACACCCATCGTCTCAAGAATGAGCTGGAGAGCTGGGGTAACTGTTGGCGTCGCAGGAAAGGGAGTGACCGGAATCTGTTCCCGCGCCAGAATATAAAGATGGACTTTCTCGTCTTCGTTGAGCTGCAGAACACGGGCCAGGCTTTCCAATACCGGAGCCGAGACGGTAATATCCCGTCCTTGCTCTAGCCAGGTATACCAGGTCACGCCTACCCCCACAAGCAGGGCTAGCTCTTCGCGCGCAGTCCTGGCGTTCGGCGGCGCTTTCCCTCGGGAAAGCCAACCTGACTGGGGGAAATACGCTGGCGCCGGGTTCGTAAAAATCTGGCTAATTCTGCTCTTCGCTCCTGTTCATCCATTGCATTCGTCCTATCCTATTAATTTATATACCAGCATAATTTGGCTCCTGGTTCCATCTTTATGCTCATTGCATAATTCTAGCACACCTAAAAATACTTTTGGGCTTATGTACAAAGCCTTGACATGATGCTAGAACTTTCTATGCAAATAAAGGAGCCTACCATGAGTTCTCAACAAATCGTTCTTGTCACAGGCAGCAACAGCGGCTTTGGCCGCCGAATAGTTGAAACCCTGGCCCGGCAGGGTCATAGAGTTTTCGCTTCTATGCGTGCGATCAATGGACGCAACGCCTCAGCCGCAACTGAATTACGTGATCTTGCGCAACGGGAACACCTCGCGCTTTCAGTTCTCAACCTTGATGTGACTGACGAGGCCTCAGTCAAGCAGGCAGTTCAGACAGTGCTGGAACAGGCTGGACGCCTTGATGTTGTTGTCAACAATGCAGGTGTAACCTCAGCCGGAATCACCGAAGGATATACGCTTGAGCAGGCCCGGGCGCATATGGATGTCAACTTCTTTGGCCCCCTGAAGGTGGACCGTGCGGTTCTTCCCCGCATGCGTCAGCAGCGCAATGGACTGCTGATCCATATGAGCTCGCTCTCCGGGGGACTGGTTACCCCGTTTATAGCACTATACAGTGCCAGCAAGGCGGCTCTCGAAGCCTTAGCCGAAACCTATCACTATGAACTTGCTCCACTTGGCATCGAATCGATCATTATAGAACCTGGCATATTCGCCACCGAGCTCCTGAAGAGTCAGCAAGATCCCCAGGATCAGGAGAGGCTGGCTAGTTATGGAGCGCTCAAGGATATTCCGGCTCAGATACTGCGCAATACGGCAGCAATGCAGGAAGGGCCAGTTGCCCAGGATCCACAGATTGTGGCTGATGTGGTGGCCAATCTCATCACCCAGCCACGCGGAACGCGTTCACTGCGCACTATCCCAGGGGCATATGACTCAGGCTTAACTACGCTCAACGAAGCGAAAGCCCAGGCCCAACGAGCCTTGCTTGAAAGCATGGGACTGACCGAAGCGCTTGCCTTCAGGATACCCGAGGCAAGCACGTCAGAAAAATAAGAGGGCAGCGACACAGGGGGCACACATTTGCTGTATGCATTTTGCGCTCCCTGGCGTGTTCTTAGCAGAGCGGAAAATCATAAGTTTGTTGGATGTAATAGAAATGGGAACGTTTTATGTCAAACATCGAACAGATTCTGCAGGCGAGAACAGCGCCTTTTACTCTCATCAATCTGCACACAGCGATTACGACCTGCGGCCAGGAATATCTGTTACAGGGTGGGCATCCACTGACCCTGCTGGCCCCTTACGATAGAGCCTTCGAGAAGCTGCGCGCGCAAGAGGATCTCCCCTTGTTTGGAAATGTCACAATGCTGAGCAGACTGGTCCAATACCATGTCATTCCCTTAAAGTTAACGCTCGATGATATGCGAAAGGCTGCCACTCCTGCGGAGGATGGCGGTAAGGAAGATGGGAAGAACACGTTGCTCTTACCCACAGTCTCCGGCCAAACGCTGACTATCGAACTCTCGACAGCACCGCATATCGGGGACGCCCACATCATCGAAGCCGATATTGAAGCCGAGAATGGCATAATCCATATCATCGACACTATTCTCTGGCCACCCGGCTTGAGCAAAGAAATCCCCTTGGGTGCGCAATCTCCGGGCAGACCAGCTCACGATTGATGAGTTCTCATAGCAGGCGGCGAAACAAATGGCGTAAGTTCGAGATGGCAGGAGTTGTTCTTTCAGGATAAACAAGAATTTCTTTCGCCTTCTTGCAGCAGTTCGCGTAGGCGCTGGGCATTGCGAATGGCATACCCATGAGGATCGTTATTGAAGTAGATATAGAGATCCCGCCCGTGACTACTCGCGCGCGCCAACCTTCTGGCCCAGAAATTCAGTTCGTCCTCGCTCAAGCCAATACTATGGGCACCATGATGGAAGCGTACATAGTCGAATGAGCCAATGGTGGGCAGATCAAGCGGCGTGGGACATGAGCCACCAACGGCGATAGCCAGGGCCAGACCCGTTTTGTCAAGGATGCTACGCAGCTGCTCAGGATTCTCTCCTTGAAACCAGGTAGCGTCGCGCACCTCAAAGGCAGCCAGATGGTGAGGAGGCAGCGAGGCTACGAATTGGGCAAGGCGCGACGGATTAGCATGCCAGTGCGGTGGAAGCTGATAGAGAAACGGGCCAAGCAGTTCACCCAGGCCCTGGGCCGCCGTATAGAGCCGGCTCACGCCTTCCTCCACATTCTGTAGCTTTTTCATATGCGTGATATAACGGCTGGCCTTGACGGCGCAGCAAAAGCCCGGGTGCTCCCACAGCTGCTCACGCCAGGTACAGAATTGCTCACGCGTGGGCAAGCGATAAAAACTGCGATTAATCTCCACGGTTGGAAAGTGACGAGCATAATATGCGAGATACTCGCTCGCCGCCAGCTCGGGCGGGTAGAAACTCCCCACCCAGTGCGGATATACCCAGCCCGAAGTCCCTATGCGAATCATATGCGCTCCTCACCCCACAACACGACTATAAGAAAGCATTTCAGCCTCTATGAAGTAGTATCACGAGCCCTGGCCGGCTGTCAAGAGAAAGACGATAGCGGCCGCAGACATCAATAGCGTCGCGATCCAGCCCAGAAAGTTGAGCCAGAAGCCATTCGTTTTGTCGCCCATCACCTTGCGATTATTCGCAATGAGCATAATCACGAGCATCAACGGCGGGGCCAGCAGACCATTAATGAGCGCGGTCCAGAAAAGAGCGGCAATTGGATTAAAGCCAAAAAAGTTGATAAGCATGCCCAACAGAGTAGACAGTGCGATAACTATATAAAAGCGTCGCGCCTGATGCGGCTTTTTATTTAGCCCGCCGGGCCACTCAAAAGCCTCGGCCATCACATAGGCCGATGATCCGGTCAAAATCGGGACGGCCAGCATACCGCTTCCAATCAGGCCCAGGGCTAAGAGAATGCTAGCGCCATTGCCTGCCAGAGGGCGTAAAGCCAGAGCCACATCTGTCGCCGAAGGAACTTGCGTTTTCCCGGCCTTGAAGAGCGTAGCAGCTGTGGTCAGTATGATAAAATACATGACCAGGTTCGAGAAGAGCATGCCAATATCCACATCCCAGGCCGCATGGCGCAATTGCCTGGCGGTCGTCCCGCGGCGCTGCAAGATTGAATGTTTCTGTTTACTTTCCTGATCCTCAACCTCCGAACTGGCCTGCCAGAAGAACAGGTACGGCGAGATGGTAGTGCCCAAAATGGCAACCAGCGTCGAGAGAAAGTTAGCGTTCAACTGGATGGTCGGCACAAAGGTTCCTTTGAGCACAGCTAACATATCCGGCTTAACAAAGAAAGCTGTCGCAATATAGGCAAGTAGCGAAAGCGTTAACCACTTGAAGATGCGCGTAATCAAACGATAGGAGCCCCAGATCTGCAGACCAACCAGAGCCAGGGCTGTTGGTATCACAAAGAAGACAGCTGGAATAGGAACCAGCAGATTGATCGCAGCAGCAATCGCCCCAATATCGGCGCCCGCATTAATGGTGTTGGCAATAACTAGCCCACATACGATGGGATAGAGCAGCCAGCGTGCATAGTGCTTTCGCACTACGCCAGCCAGGCCCATACCGCTTACCAGCCCTATGCGTGCACAAATCACCTGCACGGCAGCCATCAGGGGAAAGGTGATCAGAGCTGTCCAGAGCGTGGCAAAGCCGAACCCAGCTCCTGCCGTGCTGTAAGTTCCAATACCAGAGGGGTCGTCATCAGAAGAGCCGGTAATCAGGCCAGGACCAAGCACCTGCAAGGCCTTTCTTAGCAGATGCCAGACACGTTTCATCCTTTTTTACTCCTAATACATGTTTATGTGACCCTATAAGGTCTTCCGATTGTAACTTCCTCTCGCATGTGGGGAGAAAACGGACCTTTTAAGGCCCGCATGGGGAAACCGGAAATGAGATTAATTCTCTACTTTGAATACGTAATAAAGCCAGCGAAGGAGTCAGGCGCGTCCTTGCCCTACGGTAACTCTTGCTTATCTGATCTAGCTTTGTACATTGTTCTATCTCTACCTGGCAGTACAACAGAGAACAAGACTAAGAGCTTCGATCACAAGCTTGTCTGTAAACCAGCCTTGTGGAAAACTGAGCTGGCTGGCTTACCTACTGCCTCCCGGCAGCAAACTCAATCAGAATATGTTACTATATTTTTAGCGACAAGAGGTAAGATAGAGCTCTTCTATAGAAAAGAGTATATTCTCCCAGGAAAGCTCATACGAAGCAAGATACTCCCGCTAGAACTACGGCAATATTCAGGATAGAAGAAGTTAAAGTCAAATTTTTGCCTGAGTCAATCAGAGAAGTGGAGTTCTACGATGACATCAACAACTGCGCACAATAATCTGCTCATCGGCCAGTCTGGCGGAGCAACTGCGGTCATTAACGCAAGCGTGGTTGGAGCATTTGAAGCTGCTTGCGCTGATGCACGTATTGATGAGATTTACGGTATGCACAATGGCATTGAGGGCTTCCTCAGGGAGGATCTTCTAGATCTACGCAAACAGCCACCGGATCTCTGGCACCGCTTGCTCTATACGCCAGGGGCAGCCCTGGGTTCTTGTCGCTACAAGCTTACGGAAGATGATCAGGCCAGGCTGATTGAGCTCCTACGCTGCTATCATATTCGTTATCTTGTTTATATTGGCGGAAACGATTCGGCCGACACTGTTCATCGCCTGGCTCAGGCAGCGCAACACAGCGGCTATGAGCTCGGGGCTGTCAGCATTCCCAAGACTATTGATAATGATTTGCCCTGCACCGATCATACCCTGGGCTATGGCAGCGCGGCGCGCTTTATCGCCCAGGCTGTGCTAGACTCAACACTTAACATGCGCTCCCTACCTGAGCTGGCGCCTGCGGTAAAGGTGATCGAGACGCAGGGGCGCGATTCCGGCTGGCTGGTGGCAGCCTCTACGCTCGGCAAGCACAAAGCTAGCGATCCGCCCCATATGCTGCTTGTGCCGGAGCAAGCTTTTGTGCAGGAGCAGTTCTTAGAACAACTTGAAGAGATTTATCGCCGTCTGGGCTACGCGGTTGTGGTGACCTCGGAGGCACTCCGCGATGCAGCGGGCCAGCCAGTAGGCGAGACGGACCCCACAGCAGCTGATGCCTTTGGCCATCCTCTCTTCTATGGAGCCGCCTCTACACTGGCCAAAATCATTAAGCAGCGACTCCATGTGCGCGCCCATAGCGAAAGCTACGGAGATTTACAATGGAGTAGCATCTCACGCATAGATCGCGAGGAAGCTCAGCTGGCCGGAAAGGAAGCTATAGAGCAATTGTTAGAAGGCGAGAGCGACAAGATGATTACGCTCATCCGTGAGAAGCACGTCCCTTATCAATGCCACCTGGGAACTGTTGAGCTATCTAGAGTAGCCAATCTGCAGCGCCCCCTTCCCGCTGAATATCTAGATACAACAACAAAAATGACGACGCGCGCCTTCCAGGACTACGCCCAGCCTTTGCTAGGCAGCCCGTTGCCCGACTATCCTCAACTCAGCTAGTTTGGAAGACTATACGCGGCAACACTCCACAAAGAAAAAAGCCAGAGCAGAAAGCCCATCAAAATAAATGCTTAGCCCTCTGCACATTCTTTGGTATTCTCTACCTGATCAGCACGATGCGAGATCTGATGGCCTCACCAAGCGTTACGACTGGTGGCTAATCAACAGCGCGCCCTTTCCGCGGAATATCTGAACACAAGAACCAAATTGATGACGCGCCTTCCAGCACTACGCCAGATCTTTGCTATTAATAATAATAGCAATCAGTTCAATAGAGCCCTATCTGTATCATACGCAACTATATTAGCATAGAGCATGTTTATTAATCTAATATATGCTTATAGTTAAAAGTCTTTACCAACCTATCACACCCATTTATTATTCTAGCCCATATATCAATATAATTAATCACAAATATTTCTTACATCTTACAACCTATAAATCTATATTAGCATGGTTAATTCTTTTATTTACTATATAACGTTTTTATTCTTCTCAACCTTGGCATTAATTTTAGCATATGATACTCTTATTATATCATTAAATTAGGGAAGTGTATTATGCAGCTTTCACAGATTGTTTGCCTGTTAATAGATGTTTACTTTGGATTAGCATTAGGAATCGCAGGACTAATCAAAATAAACAACTATGCATCTTTTATCCATATCCTTCAACATCATTACAGATTTCCCAAATGGATCTCTAACACACTAGGAAAAGTATTTCCTTGGATTGAAATTTTTCTTGCAATTTCGCTCTTGGTACCTCTTCCACTCTATAGGCTGATTGTTACGTGGAGTATAATCTTCATTTTTCTCTTATTTCTTCTTTGCAAGATTGTATTAATCCGAAGAAGTCACCTGCAATCTAATTGTGGCTGTTATGGCGAGATTACACGCAAACAAAATGTGTTGGAAAGCACTCTGACTCTCATCATACAGATTGCAGCTCTCTCTTTCCTTCTCTTTCTCATCTACACTGCTCCATCCCCTCTATGGCAGTGCTACCTGATGGGGTTTGGGCTGCTTATCGGATCTTATATTTGGTTTTTGTTCCAAATATGGAAGCGGCGACAAGCTTTACTAGCTCAAAGTAATTAGCTTTCTTATTCTGCTGTATTCAGAGAGGAGGAATACACTTGATGCAGATGAAACGACCGAGCAATCTCTTGAAGCACCAGCTGCTGATACGGTTATACACACATCCCTAGCAAGCAAATAAGCTCAGTAGCATCTACTCTTTTGTTGAATACCCTTTCCGGCTACACTTTCTGCTCTAACGATGTCCTTTGGAGAATTTGACAATATTTTGCTAAGGAAGGAAGTTCCACATGAAAGATGAGCAACATAAGCCCGGGATAAGCGGATTATCTCGGCGTACTCTGGTAAAGACCGTAGCAGGTCTCTTTGCCTTTATACCGGCAGGAGCGTATCTTGCAAACCCACATAATGCATTTGCGTATAATCCTACGTATGTTCCATGCGCAGATTCTGATCAAGTCACTTGTCATTGGGAAAGTGTATGTGCAGATCCGTATTGTAGAGGACAAAAAACAATATGGGAATTTGAACTTTGTTCTGACGACCGTAATGGAAAAACTGTCCATCATATCAAAACCCGCCCGTCGATACAGGAAATGCATGCTAACTACAGATCAGCTTAACTTCAAAAGGCTTAAGACAGCTGTGATGGCTTTGCAGCATTTACCTAAATTTTTGCCAAGGAGATATGGATATGCCCAAGCAAAATTTTACCCTCGGAACTTCTAGTGTCTTTGATTCTCAAGCACAAACAGACCGTCCGATTAAGTTATTTCTAACTGTATATGATGTAGCACCTCAAGATTGGATTGATCAAACACATCCACGAACTGGTGTCCTGCTTCCACGGCCCATGACCATCGGCGAATATAAACAGCTTTGGAATAACCAGCTCCAAGGGTCCTTATCCCACCCTTTAGCTAAAGGTGAGAACTTCCTATTTGATCTTAGCCCCTGGGCAAACTTACCTGATGATACCTATCTAATGATGGAGTGGACGTTTGAAGTGATTCATCCGTCATCTTCTGAAAAGTAAACAAGGCCCCTTAGCCAGACCCTAAGCACCTGAAGAAAGTGCTAACAACATATATTTGTGAGAGACTGAGAGACATCAGCCTCTCACAGGCAATCTTCAGCAAAAAAACTGAACAAAAAGACTTGCCCAATACACTTGTCCCTATCCCTGACCCCTGAGGGATCGAGGGCAACTAGTTCAAAGATGTGTCTATACCTTACAGTAAAAAATAGGTAGTTATCCTATTGATTTCTTTCTGCTCACACTGGATACTTCTAATGACATCAGTCTTCCCATTTCATGCTACAAAGGAGGTCATAAACACGTGACAAAAGGAGCTACGTTCCTGCATGTACGCCCTTTTTTCTGGCTGCTTCTTGCTATCGCCTGCGCGATCACAATAACGCTGGCAGTACTCGTGAAGACCGATCCCCCGGCCTCCATGCAGGTGCATTTAGAGCAACAACAGCCGCTGGTTAACGAAACAACAGGGCTCAAAGTATATCTTACCGATACGCAAGGCTTACCCATCCAGCAAGCCCAGGCCATGGTAAGTACGAACATGACGAATATGGATATGGGAGAAAATTTGCAGCCGCTTATGCCTAAGGGCGACGGAAGCTACGAAACGCTATTCCGCCCTTCGATGTCGGGTCCCTGGTCGCTGACGATTACTGTCCACGCGCATGGCTTTGAGCCTCTACACCAGACAATCTTTGTGCAGGTCGTCTAATATCAATTCCAGACCACTCTACCTGCCAGGCAGCCAGATACTTTGCTCTATGCATTCCACAAACAGGAGGTGCAGGCAAGACCACGTTTAGCCGGTCTCGCGCTACACCTCACTCCATGCAATGGGCAGCCTCAATCTGTTTATTGATAGCCTAGTCCCATTGCAGGGTCGCGGCCGATTTATACTCGGTGACACGGGTCTCAAAGAAGTTCTTTTCTTTGCTCAGGTCCATGGTCTCGCTCATCCAGGGGAAGGGATGGGAAGCATGGTAGAGTGCGGGCAAGCCGATGCGCTCCAGGCGCCGGTCGGCAATATGCTGAACGTAGTGGCGAAAGGCCTCGGCGTTCAAGCCCAATATTCCCTGCGGCAAGCAATCTTGAGCATAGGCAATCTCCAGCTCTACAGCTTCCTTGATCAGCTCGCTGATATGCTGCTTGAAAGTTGGCGTCCAAACATCTGGATTCTCGGCCTTGATCCCATTGATCAGATCAATACCAAAGTTCAGATGAATGGTCTCGTCGCGCAAGATATACTGGAATTGCTCACCAACACCGGTCATGAGGTTGCGTCGATGGAAGGAGAGCATCATCACAAAGCCGCTATAGAAAAAGATGCCTTCCATGATGACGTAGTAGCCGATCAGATTTTTGAGGAAGGTCTGAATTCCCTCGGGGGTCTCCGTGGAAAAGTTGGGATCAAGCAGAGCTGAGGTGAGCTTCATCTCAAAGTCGTCTTTGCGCGCAATGGCGGGGATATCGTGGTACATCCCAAAGACTTCGCGCTCATTGAGCCCCAGGCTCTCAACGATGTAGAGGAAGGCGTGCGTATGCACGGCCTCCTCAAAGGCCTGGCGTAGCAGATACTGACGGCACTCGGCATTGGTTATCTGCTTAAAGATGGAGAGCACAAGGTTGTTGCCCACCAGGCTCTCAGCGGTGGCAAAAAAGCCAAGGTTGCGCATGATGACCAGGCGCTCATTGGCGCTTAGCGTGCTTGAACGCCAGATCTCGATATCCCTGGCCATTGGCACTTCGGTGGGCATCCAATGATTGGCGCAGCCATTGAGATAGTGCTCCCAGGCCCATTTATACTTTAAGGGCATTAGCTGATTGACATCGACCGACGAGCCGTTGATGAGTCTCTTTTGTGCCCCCGGCGTCTGCGCTTCTTCAAATTCAAGGTTCATCCTTATTTCTCTTCTTTCCCTTTGCTGTCTCGCTCAAGCCTTACTGACATGCTTCACAATCTTCACCAAGGTTACAGGCCAACACTTCGCGCGCAACCTGGACCTCACTCGATGGGCTGGCATTCTTCATCCAGCGCGGCTGAATGCCCCAGCGATTGATATCCACAGTGGACTTCTCGACCTGGGTAGCCGCTAATGTGCGCAGATAATAGGTGGTCTTAAGGCCTTTTTTCCAGGCGAGCATGTAGGTCTCGTGCAGCTTTTTTCCGCTAGGCTCACTGAGATAGAGATTGAGCGACTGCCCCATATCGATCCATTTCTGGCGACGGCTCGCGCTCTCGATCAGCCAGGAGGGTTCCATCTCAAAAGCTGTCAGGTAGCGCTGTTTCAAGGGCTCGGGCAGCCCGGGAATATCCTGTAGCGAGCCATCGTAGTACTTAAGGGCCTCAAGCAGATCAGGCCCCCAGAGTCCGGCCTGCTTCAAATCCTGAACCAGGAAGGTATTGATCGTGATGAACTCGCCTGAGAGGTTACTTCTTACGTGCAAGTTCTTGTAGGTTGGCTCTATCGACTGGCTGACGCCGGCAATCGTGGCAATGGTTGCGGTCGGGGCGATGGCCATCACATTGCTGTTGCGCATGCCATGCTGACGCACTTGGGCGCGCACGACATCCCAATCAAGGGTACTTGAGCGATCCATCTCGACGGCTTCGCCGCGCTCGGCCTGCAACAGTTCGATGCTATCAAGAGGAAGAAGGCCGCGCTGCCACTTGGAGCCCTCGTAGCTGCTATAGGTCCCCCGCTCGGCGGCTAATTGGGTTGAGGCCAGGATGGCATAATAGGCTATCGCTTCCATGCTGCGATCGGCAAACTCTACAGCCTGCTCGCTGGCATAGCTCATGCCAAGCTTATAGAGGGCGTCCTGGAAGCCCATCATGCCTAGACCCACGGGACGATGGCGGGCATTGGCGTTACGCGCTTCTGGCGTGGGATAGAAGTTAATGTCGATGACGTTATCAAGCATGCGCACTGCCGTGCTCACGGTCTTTTGCAGGCGCTGCAGATCAGTTGCACCATCGGCAATATGCGCCGAGAGATTGATCGAGCCAAGGTTACAGACGGCAGTCTCTTCGGCCGAGGTATTGAGCAGGATCTCGGTACAAAGATTGCTGCTATGCACGACACCCTTGTGATCCTGGGGCGAGCGCACGTTCGAGGGATCTTTCCAGGTGAGCCAGGGATGGCCGGTCTCGAAGAGGCGCGTAAGCATCTTGCGCCAGAGCTCAACGGCTGGCATGCGCTTGAAGAGCTTGAGCTTGCCCTCGTCGGCCAGGCGCTCATATTCGCAGTAGCGGCGGGCAAAGGCTTCTCCATAGAGATCATGCAGATCGGCAACATCGTTGGGACTGAAGAGGGTCCAGCTTTCGCCTCGCTGCACACGCTGCATAAACAGGTCGGAGATCCAGCAGCCTGTGTTCATATCATGGGTGCGCCGGCGATCGTCACCGGTATTCTTGCGCAGATCCAGGAAGTCTTCTATATCCAGATGCCAGTTTTCCAGATAGGCACAAACCGCACCTTTACGCTTGCCACCCTGGTTTACGGCGACAGCTGTATCGTTGGCAACCTTCAGGAAGGGTACGACGCCCTGGCTCTTGCCGTTTGTACCCCGGATATGGGCGCCTAGAGCGCGCACATTCGTCCAGTCGTTGCCAAGACCACCTGCCCACTTGGAGAGCTGGGCGTTATCCTGAAAAGACTTGAAGATGTGCTGCAGGTCGTCCTGAATCGTGGTGAGATAGCAGGAAGAGAGCTGCGGATGGCACGTTCCTGCGTTGAAGAGGGTCGGCGTCGCCGGGGTGAAATAAAATTGGGAAATAGTCTCGTAGAACTCGATGGCTCGCGCCTCTTTGTGCTCTTCGTTGAGGGCAAGCCCCATCGCTACACGCATCCAAAGAAGCTGAGGCAGTTCTATGCGCTGCCCATCGCTCTGCAGAAGATAGCGATCATAGAGCGTCTGCAGGCCGGGATAGCTGAAGAGCAAATCGCGCTCGGGTCTGATGGCCTGGACCAGGACGGAAAGGTCATAAGAGAGGAGCCGCTCGTCTAGCAGGCCTGCCGCTATACCTTGCTCAAAGTAACGTGACCACTGCTGCTTGTAGACGCTGCTGAGACTAGACAAACGCATGTCCTGTGGATAGTTTGCCCGTAGCGCTTCTTTGTAGAGCGAGATCAGTAAGAGGCGCGCTGCGACAAAGGTATATTCCGGCTCCAGCTCGATAAGTGAGCGCGCCGCCATGATCATGGCTTGCCAGCACTCGGCATCGGATAAGCCGCTATAAATGCTTGACTTGACCTCTTTTAGCAGGCGAGCTGCATCGATATCCGCTCCGCAATCGCGGCACACTTCGTCTAGAATGTGCCTGATGTTTTCGCCCTTACTTAGCTCTTGAGAGCGCGTTGCTACATACACCGCATCGTCTTGAACAAGTCCTACCGCAGGCTCTTTTTGTTGCAACATCTCTAAATATTCCTCTAATCCTGAAAATTGTTAAAAGTTATCTATTGCTACTTTGTCTCTTAAAGCAAAGTAGTGTTGTTTTTCACTCGCTATCTAGTATACAGGCAAAAGCTGGTAATTTCAATCCCTTTACCCCAATATATTGTGTCATAGCTATATTTCTAATCAATATATTGATTGATAAGCCCTATAGTCAAGGGTATAGCTTCTGGCTCCCATTGCTTCCAGCGAGGATTGAGGGGACTTTGGGCATAAAAAATCCTGCCCCCTGGCAGGATCAAGTCAGGCTTGTTGAAGCGTTGGTTAACGGCCCGCTGGCCTTAACGACGCTACCTCATACCTGACCCTTTGACGCGAAGGGCACTGGCACTCAGGATTCTCATATCTGGGTATTCGGGCTTGGCAGGTTGGCTACCTCACCGCTGCGCGACAGCACCGGACTTGCACCGGATTTCCCCATTCTTTAGCTACGTCGCGCTGACGCAGCCATCCCCATAACTGCTTACGTAATTTTCCGTATGCAAGCTACCACAGCCCGCAGCAAATGTCAAGAAACAGAGCTACTCAGCAACGCAGCATCGGCGTATCCATCTCAGGCTCATCTTCCGTAATACAAAGAGTATTAAAGGTGAAAAAATCTTTGCCAATAGCAGAAACTTATAGACATTTTCTAGTAGCACTTAGCAATAAATTTATATGCTTTTACAAATATGCTGAAAGGAAATAGGCGTGAATTCCCACTCTCATATTCCCGAAAACGTACAAGATCAAGTAAAAACGGCGGGGCGTAAGGTTGAACATACAGCAACTACGAATACCTGGCTGCTACGCCTTGCTCGTATGGGCTACGCGGCCAAGGGTGTGGTGTACATCCTGATTGGCTTTCTGGCCATACAGCTCGCGATAGGCCAGGGTGGCAGCACAACTGATCGCCAGGGCGCATTACACACGCTCTACACACAACCCTTTGGACAAATCCTGCTGGCCATCGTTACGCTTGGCTTGATCGGCTTTGCTCTGTGGAGCTTTATCCAAGCGATCTTCGATGCCGACAACAAGGGCAGCGATATGAAAGGCATCTTTGCGCGTATAGGCTTCGCGGGCGTGGGCATCTCCTATGCCGCCCTGGCCTTTGGCGCGCTCCAGCTGGTTCTATCTGGCCACAACGACGCCAAAGGCTCAACAGCTTCTACACAGAGCTGGACAGCGCTCTTGCTTGATAAGCCCTTTGGCGTTGCCCTTGTCGTGCTGATCGGCCTGTTTATCCTGGGCCTGGCCGGGTTTATGTTCTTCAGAGCCTACAAGGCCCAGTTCAAACGCCAGTTGAATCTTGCCAGCGTTGACGACAAGGTGAGAAAAAGCGCAATCTTTTTGGGGCGCTTTGGCAACGCAGCCCATGGCGTTGTCTTCGCCATCATCGGGCTGTTTTTGATTATCGCGGCATTGCAGCATAATCCTGGGCAAGCCAAGGGATTGGACAGTGCCCTGCAGGAGCTGGCGCATCAGCCCTTCGGAGCAGTTGTGTTGGGCATAGTGGCGCTAGGCTTGATGGCCTATGGAGCGTATTCGCTGGTCGAGGCGCGCTACCGGCGCCTGGGCCAGGCTATATAAGCGAATGGAGCCTGGTTCGAGTTATACTCAGCCGGCCGGCCCATCAACGGCAATAGGCTCTCGCCGCTTTGGGTCGGACTTGGCTCCCGCGTTTCTCTTTCCCCACTGGACGAGAGCCGGTCTACGCGGCATATTCAGCCGGAAAGCCTATTACGCTCGCTCCAGCTCTCTCAGCGCCGAACGTGCAGGAGAGGCTAGCAAATTTATTGCCGTAATACGTGACAAGGCTGCTTTACCATGGTATAATGGATACAAGTTTTCTCTCTGCTTTATACATATTCTTCTTTTACCCATACTCACATACTTAGTGGCGCCAGAAGTTCTACCAACCAGGCAAGCATTTCCTAATCTGGGGGATAGAAATGCAGTTAGATCGAACAACGCGAGCAGGCAAGGCTCAGCAGCTATGCCACGTCACCCACTTAGTATCGCCGCAACGCTACCTTGTTTGAACAAACTGGTTCAGGCAGGCGCTTTTAGAACAACCCTTCACAACAGCAAAAGAGAGCCATTACAACAACGCTCAAGCCAAATTATCGCGCCTCGTTCGCGCATGAAAGGGACTATAGGCATGCAAGTTGTCTTGTTCATCCTTGGCTTATTCCTCATTTATTGCTTTATTTATTGCTTCATTCTACTTAGAAAGCAGGATATATCCTTCAGAGCCGGCTGTCTATGGTTTATGTTCAGCAAACGTGTGTTCCTCGTAGCCTTATCATTTCTTCCCGTACTCATCTTCTGGCGTTCGCTAGTGCCATTTAACATCTTCGGCTACTGGTTCTGGCACGGCACATTTCCACAAGTTCTTGCGAGTTCCTGGCCTATCTTTGCCTGGGGCATACCTGCATTTATTATTATGATTTCGAAACTCGGGCCAACTCCCATCTATAGAATAGGCCTTGATAGATACACAGGTCAGCAGCTTTTGATCGTAGATAACGAGGGCTTTGCGAGAATTGTCCTTCCTGGCGAAGAGCCTTCGCCTATGCTTGGTCTCGGGCAAATTCTCTGGCTAGGTATTGGCGAAGAGATCATTTACCGCTGGATGACGCTGCCGGTGATAATAGTCTTGCTCAGCGCGCTCAATTTCCTGCTCAGCGGTCTGTTAGCCTGGCTCTACCTGCATATTCTCGGCCCCATCATCGACTTTGTAACCTTTGGTAGCTTGCATAGCATCCTCTTCCATAACGGCTGGGGCTGGCTTGTAGGTATGGCGGTTATCCTGGTCTCTGGGAATGCACTGCCCAGGGTATATGGCCGGCTATATGCGTCCTGGCTTGTCTTCTGGCCCGTCAAGCTTTATCTGTTTTTACTCATGTTTCAGTATGGCTTGTTTGTAGCAATGCTAGTACACATGCTGTTTGAGTTTCTCCTGTTCCTCATCAGCTCCTTCAATAGCGGATATATTCAGTTTAGAGTTTCAGGGCTTCGGCCTACAAAGCTAGTCTAAGCGCAAGAACACGCTCACACCTCCTGGGCAAGGCTCCTTGTTGGAGCCTTTGGCCTGCATTGATCACAACAGGCTAACGGATCTTGGCCTGTAGATCCTGCAGGTTGCCAGCCTGATCAAAGGCCATGGGTTGCGGCTGGGAGATGACGCTCAGGGTTGCTTCTTGCTCAGCTTCGGCCAGGAGGCTGCGCGAGATCCAATACTCGTCAAGGCTGAGAGTATTCTTGATCCTTACCAGGCGGGGCTCTCTACCTACGGCATGGCAGGTGAGCAGGCCAGCGGCGATAGCCAGGCGATCAGACGGCAGGACCATAGGGAGCGCAACGGGGCGCGGCACTGTGGAGGTCAGGGCGTTGGGATAGGTGCGGCCCAGATCCATCTTGTGCGCCAGGCGCACGGTGGTAAAGTCTGCAGTGCCGATGCCGTTGGCGTTGCCATCGGAGGCATCACACAGGTCGAGAACTACCTGTTTGTTCACCTCGGGACCACCGCTGGCGTGGGGCGTGGGATAGCGCCCGGTGATGTTCGGATCGGCACCATCGCCGCTGATGTTCTTGCCAATCTCGTCAATGACCAGGACATCAAAGTGCTTAAAGGCGATGCGCGGCATGGCCTGTTTGGCCTCTTCGAGCAAGGCGGGCTCGCGCTCCATAATTTGCTCAGCCGGAACGACAAGGAGCTTGTAGGGCTGATCATGAGCATTTTCCAGCACGGCCAGACCGAAGCGGATCGGGGCTTTGGCCAGGGCAACTTGAGCCAGCAGAGGCACCATACGAGCCATCTCGCCAAAGCCTCTGGCATGGCAGGCCGCTGCTCCTTCCTGTTTGCCCAGGCCGATGGCGATCATCTTGGCCAGGCCGCTCTCATAGGTGCCCCGAAAGGCTGTATGCGGCTTGATGCGTCCAACAAATACGATCCCATCGGCGGCAAGGGCCAGGCGATCCAGGCGTACAGAGGTTCCATCCGCAGCCTTGCCAACCTCCACGGTCTCCATCTGCGATTCGATAGGGGCGCCTACACGCTCAGGAGTGATGCCCAGATGGGTCAGAACTTCACGCTGGCCCTCGGCGGTAGCGCCACCATGACTGCCCATGGCCGGAAAGATAAAGGGCTCGGCTCCCAGGGCGCGCAGCTCACTGACCAGGGCCGCGACAATCTCCGCGAGCTTGCCGATACCACGACTCCCGACGCCAATGGCAACCCGTTGGCCCGGCTGGAAGCGCACCCCTACGTTGCTCCGCAACATTTGTTCATGGACGGCGGCACCGATATCTTCAATAGGAGCTGCGGTCGGCGCAACATTGCGTACGCGCGCCATCTCAGGAATAGCTACAGGATCAAGCAGTTGATGTAATATGCCTTCTGGCATCTCAAAACCGATATGCATAAGTTAGCTCCTCTTGCAAAAGTATATTCTCCAGGAATAGCGCGCAACCAGATCTGGGCCATCTGGCCCGCCCCCTTACCACCCATCTAATAGTATACAATCTTATGCCGGGCAAGCGGTCAGCGGCACTTTACAAGCCTGCAAGGATATTTTTATATCGGCAATCGCCAGCGCTGCACCTCTTTGAAGGGTAGATATACATAAAATTTGCCGGTTGCTATCTTAGCATACATAAATACGCTTGGTTGCTATCTTACAATGTACAGCAGAGGCAACGATAGCCTCAATTATGGGGTAAAGTGGCGGAGGAGGCTGTATCTACAAGCTCCTGGTTTCAGTTTCCGCTTGTGCGTCGCAAAAGGACAAGCGCCTCTAAGCCTCATGGGACAAAGCCTGGCTGCTAACCAGGACAAATCACAACCGAACATATCCACTCACGTGGCACGGCAAGCGTCTCCTCATCACATTTGGTAGTAAGGAACTATGCGGCATGTAAAGAAGATAAGGAGTCCGAATGACAACATCAGTTGATCCGCCCGGACACGGGTTCAAATCTGTGTATGTTTCTGCGAGAGCAAGTGGCGAGCTCCCACGTCCCTTTGCTCAGGACCATCTACTCACTAAGGGCACAGGCGTGCTACCGGCGCAGCTTGATCCCTCGCGAGTGCAGCGCGTGCTTGATGTAGCATGCGGATGTGGCAGATGGGTACATGAAGTAGCACAGGCTTACCCGCGCATCGAGGCTGTCGGTTTCGATACCAGCCGTGTGCTCATCAATTTTGCGCGCGCTCAGGCTCGCAGCCAGGGCTTACGCAATGCGCATTTCCTCGTCATGGATCTACAACAGCATCTGGATTTTCCCAACCATACGTTTGATCTGGTCAATGCGCGCTTCCTGAATTTCCTTCCCGCTCAGTCCTGGACCAGGCTCATGCATGAGCTTGGACGCATTACCAGGCCCGGCGGGATTATTCGTTTAACGGAGAGCGAGTGGTGGTATTTTACTAATAGTCCCGCGCTGGAAAGTCTTAATGCGCTGGTAATTCAGGCGCTTAAAAAGCAGTACAAACGCTCACGTACCGGGTATTTCACGGGAGTTTTGCCCCTGCTCGGCCGCTTCTTACGAGAAGCCGGCTGCACTGATATCACGCAAGTTCCCTATGTGATCGACTTCTCGGCCGGAACCGAGCTCTACGAAATCTTTCGCCGCGATGCTGCGGTTGCCTTTAAATTATTTCAGCCAACGGTGGTGAAGATGCAGATCGCGACGCAGGAGGAGCTAGATAAGATCTATAAACGCATGACGCTTGAGATGCAGAAGGCCGACTTCCGCGGCTTGTTGCTACCTATCAGCGCCTGGGGCACGAAGGCCTAGCGCGACGTGAGGAGATGTAAAGCGGGCCACGCTCAGTGAGACAATTTCGCTGGGATGGTGAAGGGCCGCATAAGCCCTTCACCGTCATTCTTCTCTGGCAATACCCAGCAACTGGCAGTATATCTCCCCCATTTCTTCGGCCGAGAGCGAGCTTTCATGGTTGAGCCACCAGGAGATCAGGCCGAACAAAGAGCCGGCAGCGTGGGCGGCCACAAGTTCCTCCGACCAGGGCGCGTTACCCGCGGGATTGAGCACCTCAAAAATGTATTGTTGATATAGTCGCGCGAAATAGTTCCTTATCAGATCTCCAACGTGGGCGGGTCCACTTTCGCTTAAGAGCGCTCGATACAACTGTTGCTGCCGCGCGACATGCTGAAAAATCCGTGTGCTCTGCATGAGATAGGAGCACGTTTCCTCGGCGCGCGGGGCCACGGCATGTTGCAATTCCTGCATAAGTGCTTTGATACTTGCCTTCAATAGCTCTTCTTTGTCCCGATAATGCAGGTAAAAGGTAGTTCGTCCCAGATTGGCGCGCTCGGTAATGTCTCCTACGGCAATGCCCTCATAGCCACGTTCGAGGACCAATTCAAACAACGCATCACGAAGCAATTGGCGCGTGCGCTGAACACGCCGATCTAATGGCTGGTCCTCCATCGTTTCCTCCCTGTTCAATAATGAACATTTTTACGATTTTGTTCGAGAAAACTTGCGCAACCGCATTTTGCTTGAATTCTTTCCTCCATTAGTGATAGGCTGAACTAGCAAAGTTGCTGAACAAGATGTTCAGTAGTGATGAGATTGTCAAATAAGTATATCACTTCTGTACAGACGAGAGAAAAGAGGGTTTCACGTTAAACTTGCCCGCATCATCTCTCCTCTGCGGCGAGGAAAAAAGGAGTTTCACATATGATGAGCACTAGCTGGGATATGCGAGAAAAGACGGTTCTGGTGACCGGGGGAACTGGAGGTATCGGGTATCAAACGGCATATGGTCTGGCAGCCCTTGGCGCAAAGGTAATCGTGGTTGGTCGTCGGGCAGATCGTGGGGCCAGCGCAATCGCGCGCATCCAGCAACTCACGGGCAATACTGCCTGCACTTTTATCAAAGCAGATCTCGCGGAGCTGGCCGAGGTGCGCCGCCTGGCCGAGTATATTAGCACACAGTATTCCCGCTTGCATGTTCTCGTGAACAATATCGGGGCGCGCTATGCACAACGCGAGGAAACTGCCGAGGGCTTAGAAGCCAGCCTGGCGATAAACCACCTTTCCCCTTTCCTCCTGACGAACCTCTTGCTTCCTCTGCTTGAGGCCAATGCGCCAGCACGCATCGTCAATGTCAGTTCCTACACCCATCGCTCTGCGCACATCAACTTTGCTGACCTTCAGTCAAGGCAGAACTACGATGAGCTGCGTGCCTATGCCCAGGCAAAGCTTGCCAATCTGCTCACTTCCTACGAATTGGCGCGGCGGCTCAATAATAGACCTATTCATATCAATGCTGCCGATCCTGGGATTGCTTCCGATACGGATCTAGCCAAAAAAGCCCTTGACGCCGGAAGCCTGAGCGGCCGCTTAAAGATTTTTATCGGCTCACGCGTTTTCACCTCGAAGCGCGCAGCCAAAAGCTCTATCTACCTGGCATCCTCACAAGAGGCCGAGAAGTTTACCGGCAAGTATGTAGATTCCCGTTGCCGGATAGTGGCCTCGTCGCCGGCCTCCTACGATCAGGCCACGGCACAAAAAGTCTGGGACGTGAGCACCGAGCTAGCTGGTTTGGGACCCGAAAGTCCGAGCTGGTGAGAGTAAGAGCGTCAAAAATATGCAAAAATAAGAGGGGGGTTAACGCTTGCTTGATAGGATCAGGGCGACGGTGAAGGATTCTTGTTGCTCTTCATCTGAATAAGGCCAGGGACTAGCGAAACAGACTTGATCTGTTCCTTAAACCTGGCAAGGTTCAAACTTACTGCAGCGTTATCCTCATGCACCTCATTTAAGAGATCTAACCCCAAGATCTTCAGTAAATCTAAGCAAATACCCATCAGGATCTTGCACTAAGAATTGTCTATTCCCTACCTCTACATTGTTTTTTCGATACCATTTTTCCTCGACTGGCAAAAAAAGCTCGATATTATTTTGCTGCAATCTTTCTAAAAGTGGATCAATCCGCTCTACAGCAATCTGAAAGTTGACGCCTCTACCTAGAGGATATTCTAGCGCGGCGGTTTTCCAGGTCCTTCCTTTGCCAATCTGATCGATCATGAGCTGAGCCTGTCCTAAGCTCAAATAGGCAAAACTCTCTTCCTCACGCTGGTAGACCAGCACAAAACCTAAGATTCGCACATAGAAATCCAGGCTTCTGGCAAAATCGGTGATACTCAATTCTGGCACAAGGGCATTTGAAATACTCTCCATGAACCTATGATAACATGTATCCATGAGATAAGATAAGAGGGATAGGGTCTGAGCGATCCTGCGCAGAGATGTCGCCAAGCATAGCATTGAAGAGGAACTTATCAACGTGCAAAAAACCGTAGACAATCTTAAAGGTATCTTGTTCGACTGGGATGGCACTATTGTTGACTCGTTTCAGTCCATGCTTATTTCCCTGCGTTACGCCTACAGGCAGCATGTGGGGATCTTCTTTCCGCGCGATGAGGAGGAATATCGGCGTATCATTCCGCAGCGCCTGACAGAGACGAGCGCACGCTATGCAGGGGAGCACGCGGCGGCGGTTACTGAAAGCTACATCCAGTACTACCGGGACGAAGGATATAAGCACGGGCGTGTCTTCGATGGTATGCACGCAACGCTGCAAGAGCTGCGCAAACGCGGCTACGCGCTGGGCGTGGTGACCAATACAACGAAGCCGCGCATGAGTGCCGATATGACCCATCATGAACTGACAGGACTTGTGGATATTATTGTGACGTCAGAGGATACGGCTGAGCGTAAACCCCATCCCGCGCCCTTGCTTAAGGGGGCCGAGCGGCTTGGCATTTCCGCCCAGGAACTGGCCTATGTTGGTGACTATCCAGGCGACGTGATCGCGGCCAAAGCGGCGGGGATGCTGGCAGTAGGTGGGCTCTGGGGTGGTATATTTCCGGCGCAAAGCGTTCTCGCTGAGCAACCCGATTATGCCCTGAAGCAGCCGGTGGAATTGCTAGATCTCTTCAAGGGTAGGATCTGATGGCAGGCCATAATAGAAGGTGTGAGAATATTCGCTAAATTAACCACTAATTTTGGCGGCAATTGGCGTTTCTATACTAGAAACTGATTATGGAGTTTGGCTAGCATGCTCTTTTGTATCAGACAAGTGCTTGCGCTTGCCGTATTACTGCGGCCCTCCTCCAGTCGCAGACATTTGTTAACCACCTGCGAAAGAGATGCTCACACACAAAGGGATGGTTGATAGCTTCTACAAACTACCATAATCAGTTTTTACTTTCAGTCCCCCCGAACTGTTTGAAGAAGTCTTATCCCTTCTCTTTTCAGTATACTTATATATCCAAATCGCTTGCGCACATCTGCTAGGGTGCAGGCGGCATCAGTTGCGCCGCCCGCACGGCCCAGCGTTGCTGAAGTGCGCCATCCATATCAGCCTTGAGGACAGCCTGCAACAGACGATGGAAGATCAGGACGCCCTCTGCAGCACCCGGAAGCAGTAAGCCATAGTCAAGCAAGCTCTGCAGCGCTTGTTGCCTCTGGGATGAATCAGCTGCGGCCTGAATAGGGCAGGCTACTTGATTCTGCTGGATTAGCGACGCCTGCGGGATAGCATCCGCGTCAAGAAAAGCAGCCAGGCGCAACAGGTCCACCGCCTGCGGCCTGATGCTCTCGATCTGCCGCAGGCTGATCATGCAGGCGCAGGCTACAGCCGCAGAATAGGCAGGGATAGCATTGTTCTGCTGGGCCACTAAAGCTGTTCGCTGCTGCCTGAAGAGCTCCAGGTATTCGGCAAGGCTGCGTTTTGTCATAGCCAGAAAGCCGCCAGCCAGGGCTAGCGCCAGTGGTAGGCCTTCAAGGACCTGGACAATGAGCCTGGCACTCGTGCGCACAGCAGGCTTGACGGTGCTCAGGGAACGTCCGGGAGCAAGCAAACCGGCCCGGCGCAGCAGGAACAAGCTTCCCTCGTCCTGGTTCATTTTATCAACTGTAACAAACGGAGCAATCTTGCTGGTCGCGGATGCACGCGTGGTAATCAAGAGGTGGCCGTCGCCGCCCGTTGGCAGAAAGTCAGTCAACAAGGTGAGATCATCGGCCTCGTCAAGAATCAGCAGCCAGCTGCGATTCTGAGTAAACCAGCGCTGCACGGCCACCACGACACTTTGCTGATCTGTGCTATCATGGTCTGGCAGGGCTAACAGCCTGGCTAGCTTGACAAAATCAGCCACCAGCTTCTCACGCGAAGAGGCCCGCACCCAGAAAATGGCTTGATAGAGGGGCCGGGAGCGGTAAGCATATTCTACGGCTAGCTGCGTCTTGCCTATTCCTCCCAGGCTAGCGCAAGTGTAAGGCTGTTTCAGAGCTACAGAGTTCCAGGTTGCAATTTCTTCTTCCAGTTGCGCCAACAAGTCTTCACGGCCAGTGAAGAACGGGGTGCGCCGATAGGGCACATTCCAGAGGGGAGCGGAATGTTGCATATCCGCCATGTTGTTGACCATTCTGCCTCCAATAAACCATCACTTTCAGGATTCTATCCTCTGACCCGACCAAGAGATCAATTTTTTTCAAAAAGAAGAATAGCAAGCAGATCTATACCAAACAGTGTAACCCTCTTCAGGGTCCAGGGGCAACACCAACGTCAGGCAACCCTCGCCGGGAGAGAGGTATTGGCGCACGCCACGATCTAGCTGCGCGTGGCGGCCTAGCAATTACTCCTAGCCCTCTATTTCTCACATTGGCGTTGGCGATGAACAACTTGCAGGTAGATATATATTGTTTAGACGTACCATTTACTAGTATTTTAATTCCTATGGTGATGAAATGGTATAGATTTACCTGGCAGAGGAGATCTGCTAGAGCTAAACAGAAAAAAGGTAAAGTTCTACTACCAATGTCGAAGAGCAGTAACGTCCGTCCATAGAGTCTTGTGTATCACCTTGAGCAAAACTAAGACACGGAATTCCCGAACGCTGGAGCATACGTCCGGGAAATCCGTCACGACAAAAAGGGGCAAAAGAGTTTATCTTACTTATCCTTAATCATTTACTCCTGCCGGTATAGCCGCCAACATCAGGATGTAGCCTGTAGCCAGAATCGAGGAGACGTCGATCCCGAAGGGCCGCAGCTTGATACGCGTGCGCGAGAGTGCGCTACGCACGGGCCGCATTTCTTGATCCCACAGGCCTGCTTCCTGGGCCTCTTGTAGATGGCGACGACAACGCTCAACCACACGCTCCGAGACATTCCCATTATAGAAGCGCGCAAACATGACTTCATAAGGGCAATAATATGGAAATGATTCTAATAAAGGTAACAATACACTCATCTCGCTACCAGTGAACTGCTCTTGCATCAACAATAAGGGGCGCCCGTTATCAGAGGCCAGATAAGAGCAGGTCCCAAAGGGAATATTGACAGCCAATGTATGTCCCTCAGGCAAAGCACCTTGTAGAGAAAAGTGCAGAATATTTTCATCATCTTGCTTTAAAGGAAGTGTAAGAGTTCTTGATTCTCGTAGATAGAGTTTTTGCACGGTAATTGCTCCTTAACCCAGGCTTACCTACAACATAAAAAGACGGTCTATGATTGACGATTCCGTATGAATTCCTGAAAATGCAGGTAAAGGCATATGATAAAGGGAGAGCAGATAGCCAAAGCCTATCCCACCCAGGATACCCAGGATAAGTAGCCCAAAGAGGATAAACAGTACCGGGTCCCAGTGGTACTCTCGCCGAATGGCACTGGCCAGGTCAGCGGACGAGGCCGAGACCGTTTCAAGCGCGGGCAAGGTTGGCTCTTCCGTTACTGGCAATTGATAATAGAGTATCTTCTCGCGTCTGCGCAGGGCGGCAGTCAAGGGCTCAGTATCGTGCTCAGAGAAGGGAATGGTAGCAATGCAGGGGTCCTGGTTTACGTACCGCACGCCTGTGGTCTGAGCCGATAAAGGCATTGTCTGCCGGCGCATCTTCGTCAACTGGGCGGTCTGTCGCCGGGGCAACTGACCCGATGTTTTTCGCAGCCTGGCAGTACGCATTTTTCGCTCCCTTAGCTCGCGCTTCTGCTCGCTGACAGAATTTCGATTACTGATGCTATCAAGCTCTATTTCATCCGCGGGCTCGCTCAGAATTGTGCTGATGTCAGTTATCGGCTCTTGCTTCATCTGTCCTGCGTACTCCTTTCTGCATTTTATGTAGGAAAGATTGGTCATCCTGTACCTACTGTGTACACTAAATATCGGGTTCATTCCTACCTTAATTATGCCTAATAACCATATACAGAGAAAAGAACTTGTGATATCATTTTCTTATACAGATTTATCATTTTTCTGCGCGATGGGAAGATTTGAGCTGTAACTAGCTTTTTTGCTTATCGGCTCTCTCGCTTCCAATTTTGCAAACGCCTTAACGGGAAGGATAAGGACGATGCGCACTTCAAAGACTACCGATCAGCCGCGTTTACGCTTGACCGAGGCGCGGAAAAATCGTGGGTGGTCGCAGAAGGAGCTTGCAGATCTGATTGAAACGACGCACGTCAATATCAGCCGCTGGGAACGTGGCATCACCAGGCCCAGTCCTTTTTTTCGGCGTAAGCTGAGCAAGCTGTTCGGCAAGACTGAGGAAGAGCTGGATCTGCATATCACACAGGGTAATGAGGGCGAGGAGGAGCCGGAGAGGACGGCCGAGCCGGCTGCGGGCGCATCACAGGCCGCCGTCGCCAGCACTCCAGAGGCCCGTAGCACGCCCACCGAGACACCTGGCTATGCTCTGCCAAAGCCTATTTATGATCCGGCCATTCCCTTGCGCCCGGAAATTCGCCTGGTTGGACGCGATACAGATCTATCTCAGCTCAGGGCTCGCTTGCGCGCTGGAGGTAGTGTGGCGCTGACGGCTCTCAATGGGCTGCCCGGCGTGGGCAAGACGGCACTGGCTATCGCGCTGGCCCATGATGAGGAGATACGCGTCCAGTTTCGCGATGGTGTGCTCTGGGCGGGCCTGGGTCCAACGCCCAATATTTCTGGCCTGCTGCGCCGCTGGGGCAGCTTGCTGGGCATCTCGGTAAGCGAGATTGAGGCGAATCAGAGCGATGAGGCCTGGACGAAGGCCTTGCGCAATGCGATTGGCGAACGGCATATGCTGCTGGTCATCGATGATGCCTGGGAGGTAGAGGATGCGCTTACCTTTAAGGTTGGTGGCCCAAACTGTGCCCACCTGGTGACTACACGCTTTCCGGCGATTGCCGCTTACGTCTCGGTTGACGGCGCGGCAATCATTCACGAGCTGAACGAAGAAGAGAGCATGGCTTTGCTGCGTATGCTGGCTCCCGGCGTTGTGGAGCATGAGAGCCAGCGGGCTGGCGAGCTGGTGCAGGCTGTGGGTGGTCTACCCCTGGCCCTTACATTGATGGGCAACTATCTGCGTAAGCAGGCCTATACCGGCCAGGTGCGCCGCATTACAACGGCTCTACAGCGCCTGAGCGATGCCCACGAGCGCCTGAGCATTAGCGAGCCGCGCGCGCTTGTAGATTTGCATCCAAGCTTGCCAGGCGAGACGCAGCTCTCTTTGCAATCGGTTCTGGCTGTAACAGATCAACAACTTGACGAACAGACACGTGCGGCTTTGTATGCGCTGGCCGTCTTCCCCCCCAAGCCGAATAGTTTCTCCGAGGAGGCTGCGCTGGCCGTGGCCAGTTGCCCGGTAGAGGCTATCGACGTCCTCACGGATTCGGGCCTGTTAGAAAGCAATGGCACAGGACGCTATACGCTCCACCAGATCGTTGCTGACTACGCGCGCCTCCATCTTAACGATCCGCAAGCTCCGATCCGCTTGATCGAATATATGACGAACTTTGTAGAGCAGCACCGTAAAGATTACGAGCTGCTAGAATTGGAGAGCAACACTATTCTGGCCGCGCTAGAGAGCGCTCACACGTTAGAAAAGCGGTCCGAACTGGTGCGAGGCGTGATAGGCTTCGCGCCATTTTTATTGCTGCGCGCGCTCTATCCCCAGGCCGAACATTTCTTGCAACTGGCCCACGAGGCCGCCAGCGTGCTTAATGATGAGCGCGGGCTGGCCAGCCTGCTGATGTACCAGGGCGAGGTTATCCAGCGCCAGGGCGATTATGCGCGAGCCGAGACCCGCTTCCAGGATGGCCTTACTCTGGCTCGCAAGATCTATGATAAAGGGCTTATCTGTACACTGCTAACCGATATTGGTTCGCTAACATGGAAGCGCGGAGAATATACACAGGCTGAGGCTTATTTGCAAGAAGGGCTTACCCTGGCTCACGAGCTTAATGATAAAGAGCGTATCTGTGGTCTGCTAAGAATCCTTGGTTCGGTTGCGGCTAATCGAGGAGATTATGCCCAATCAGAAGCCTACTTGCAGGAAGGGCTCACTTTTGCACGTCAGATTGGAGACCGGGAGCTGGCATGTATTCTTCTCAGCAATCTCGGTGCAACTATAGGAGAACAAGGAAAATTTGCACAAGCAGAGATATATTTCCAAGAAGGATTAGAGCTCGCTCGCCAGATTGGCCATCGCGAACGTATCTGTATTTTGCTGGGCAATCTTGGCGAAGCATACTATGAGCTGAAAAACTATCCACAGGCAGAGATATATTTTCAGGAAGGTCTATTGCTCGCACGCCAAATCGGACACCGTGAGTGGATCAGTATCTCTCTACTCAATCTGGGAATGGTCACTCATAAGCAAGGGCACCATAAGCAAGCGGAAACCTATTTGCAAGAAAGTTTATTGTTAGCGCGACGCCTTGGGAGGCCAAGGATTACTTGCTCTACATTAAACGAATATGGCAAACTTCACCTCGATCAAGCTCAACTAGAATTAGCAGAAGAGAATTTTCTTGAGATGAAGACGTTAGTCAGTGAAGGAGATCAAGAGCTGCTTTCTCTCGCAAACTATGGTTTAGCCCGAATAGCAGCGGCAAGAGGCGATTTGCAAGAAGCACATAAACTTGGTAGAGCAAGTGCGGATGCATTGACATCAATAGGACATCATAGCGCCCAAGAAGTTAGAGAGTGGCTAAACAGTATACAAGCATAAGAGGTTTCGTAGAGTAGTTTAAAGCCTGCCTACTCTACGAAGCCGGTACTATTATCTGCTTTGCGCCTCAGTCATGCCAAAAGTCTGGTGTCAACGTGTTAGCAGGTAGCGGCGTTATTGTGGCGTCGGTTGTAACTGCATGGTGCGAATTATGGTGTGCCGGCGCGGCGTGAGCTCCCAGACCATTAGAGATAACTAGAAATGCCACGAGTAAGGTGAGAGCCAGCAACGGTAGAATCCAACGAATATAGCGCTTAAACATCCTTATCTTTCCTTCCTTCGGAGCCGGTGAGCAGAGCCACGCCGGTCAATCGGTGGGCATAGCCTCCAGGCCATTTCACTAAGAGCGTCTCGGCGCGCCGGCCAGTCTGCGCCGCCCGTGCCATATGGCGCAAACCTATCCCCGGCACTTCTCAAGCCTCTCTATGCCAGCATCAAAGAGCAAATATCTTACGCTCTCTCTCATGCGGAGAGGCCATTGGTCAGATTTGCTGGAGATCCGTCTCCTGATCGCTGCTCATCTCTATTTAGGGATGGCAGCCGGTGAGTACGCTCTTAATTAGAAATGTGCTACGCCCATCTCGCCATGCTCGGCCCTCCTACCGGCCATGGCTCAGCGCTCCCCGCGCTCCGAAAATATCTTAACACTGCTTGCGTCCTGCCAACCTTGAAGCATCTCATAGCCTCAAGGCCTTGCCCGGGCATCCAGTTGATAGCAAGTATAGTTGAGTATTGGACTTACAAATCTCGCCTGATCGCAGATAGTTCGCCCGTATGGAATGTGCCTGCTCAAACAGAGCAATGCGCGCGATCGTGCCAGATTCCCTCACATATGCCCAGTCTCGTCGGCATGCTTGCCGCTTTCTTTGCTATCAGTTCCAGTTCTCGGCACTTTGCCCCTCGCTCGGTGCCGTTGCCTGAATGCCCACCCAGGCTAGAATTATGTTTCCCATCCATGCCACTCGCGCATTTCGCCAGACATGGAGCCTTGAATGTTACCGTGTGCGGGCGGGGTTCCGTGCTTTGCAATATTTGCATATTTCGAGATTACCGACGCCCTTTTGCCCGTCTTTGTCTTATACCGGACCGATCGACCAGCTAAGCCAGAGTATATCACTTCTCGCCATACTGCTACTCGTCAATCAGTCCCTTCTCGCCTCGGCAAGGGCCGTTCTGGTAGTGGGTAGGCACTCCATCACCGACCGCCTGCCTCCGCGCACTAACCAAGCATCCATTGAAACATCGCGATGTCTTTTTAAGCGCTTTTCAGTCCTCGCAAAAGAATCTTGAAAAGCCTTTTTGTCTTATACCTTTTCATACCGGTACACAGAAAAGATAGTATAAGATAATTTTTAGATCTGCATGTTTAGCAGGTCGGCTAGTACTAAGGTAGTACCAAAGCATATGAGCTTGCCACATTTAGCACATATTTTGGCCACTTTCCTTATGTTTTGTCCCCTTTACAATTTATCACAAGCTAGCTGTCTTATACCGCTAGACACGCTTCTCATCATTCTTCATGCTCTACATTTGCTACGCCAAACGTTGTAACATACTTTTACGCAATCTGCAACATAACTACCATTTGGATATAGGACTTTTTGCAAGTTGCCACATTCTTAACTCTTCAATTTACATTTTATCCCTACAATACAGGCTTACATTGTATACATTTGTGCAACTGCCCGCAGCCACGGATAATTCGCGTGGGACCAGAATATAGTATGGCATGGTTCAATTCGTCCTGCCTCCTATGCGCTACAAAGCCTGGAGTCCCGAAAAGAGAGCAAGGTCTAATCGTAGCAAGAGCCCGCACTATCTAGCGAGAAGCATAGCTATCCTGGAAAAAATTTGGCATTGTTAAGACGAAGAAAAGCAGCTTTCTTTCCAGAAAGACAAGCTTTTCTCTTCGCCCAGGAGCATGCACTGTTAGCCCTAACAATTTGAAAATATAATCCTAGAGCCCGTTCTGAACTTTTGAAGAACGATAGGAAATGGAGAAAAAGCCAGGCGCAACGCTTTACTCTCGCACCTTATGCCTCGGAAACGCCAGGAAGCTCCGGGGTATGAACAGAAAACCATACCCTGACGCTGGCAACGCTGAAGAAGGAAAATTTGTGTCCTTTGCTTGTTCAGGACACCTTACTGCTGTTGTTGCATCCCCTCTGGTAGAGAGACTATGGTAGGTATTTCCTCCTGGGGGTAGGCGTACATATTCTCTCCCTCCTGGTATGCTGGCCGATAGCCTTGCTCGTAATCCTGGGGGTGAGCTGGCTTTGGTGCCGCCTCTGGCTGGGATCTTTTTTGAAAGAATGGCAGGGAAGACAGATAACTCGTAATTGGCTTATAGAAACCCAGCAACAGGAGCGTGGTACACAGTGGGAAGATCAGAAACTCAAAAAGAAGCCCGCTATGCCTGCTAATGATACCCAGCCACAGGAGCCAGTTGAAAAAGTGGAGCGTTACATACATCATGCGCGCGCTTCGCGTGAGTAGCCCGCTCAGAAGCGACCAGAGGCCAAGAAACCAGAAAGTGATTACCCAGTTGGCTTCAATAAATATCCAGGGATTGAGAAGTAGCACATGATTTACCAGGTCCTGCAGGGGAATGAGTGCTGAGAGCATAGCAGCAAGCGGCACACCCAGCAGGAAAATCACCGCTCCCACAAGTGCAGTGCGCAGACCTAACCAGCGTATAAGCTGTCTTATGGCAACGCAAAGGACCAGGCATATTACCAGACTAACAGCACAAAGTAAGATCGAGTAAACAGTCGAATAGAATGCTCCGAAATTCAGTGCTTTCAGGAGTAATCCAAGCAGCAGCCATATAACGGGTGCCCCAAGCAGCATGAGGCAAGCCCACACGGCAAATATTTGTAAAGGATGTTTCTTTCTCATCGCTTCTCATTCCTTTTTGATGATAAGTGCTAATTGTTTATCCTACCTGAGATGTTCTTCCTTCATTTACGGATTTACCTATACAGAGTTGCATAACTTTGCGATTTTCTAGATTCTATATCC
This sequence comes from Ktedonosporobacter rubrisoli, assembly GCF_004208415.1. GTDB lineage: Bacteria > Chloroflexota > Ktedonobacteria > Ktedonobacterales > Ktedonobacteraceae > Ktedonosporobacter > Ktedonosporobacter rubrisoli. The sequence goes on from NZ_CP035758.1 coordinate 5,608,184, forward strand.
TATTATGCTATATTCTAAAATTTGTAAGGACTTATGCGGCAAAACAAACAGCATAGCATGTCCCAATTCCCTTTGCTTCGCCCCTTTGGTCTACTGACAGATGGATCTTCCGCCGCTATGGCCGGAAGCAACGAGGTATAAGATAGAAGGGCTGACAGCCATCTTCGCTATTGGCAGGTCTCAACTTCAACGCCAGGGTTACCGCAGGCATTGCCTTTTTGCTTTATCAGCTTCATACTGGCCCTCAGCGCGCTCGGGACATCTCATGCATGCCGTGGGGAGCGGGCCAGAAACACGCTCCCCCTTACGGCTAGGCCTGCTTGACGCCTATCAAAGTGCGAATAGGCCAGACGCCGCAGAACATGGCTTCCTGCATCTCTTGTTGTACTTGCTTAAAGAGCTCCTCATAGTCAGGAGCCGTTATCACGCCAGTCTTCAATAAGAATGGACGCGCTTGCTCGCAGAAGGCCACTGCCTGCTCATAAAAAGCTTCGTGGGTCTTTCTCCCATAGGAAATATCGATAAAATCGGCCTTTTCTTGCAAGATACGATAGCCGGCTAGCCGCATCCAATAACGCATCCAGGCCGCGATACCCATCGAGAGAGAGATGCCCGGAGCAAAGGCGCGGCCAGCTTTTTGCATCGCGCTCAAGAGCAAGGCTTCCAACTGGTCGCAGGCGTTTCCGCTGGTCAGCGGCAATTCGCTCTCGCGCCATACCAGAAAGCTCTCAGGACGTCCCAGGCGGGCCAGGGTATAGACCAGGCGCGCAAAGTCCTGGAAATAGATGTCAGCCTCGATAAAGCGAATGTGGATAAGATCAAATGAGGCTGGCACAAAAGGCCCGCGATCCAGTGTTAAAATATCCTGGACCATCAAGGTAACGTTGCGCACCTCGTTCATAAAGGCCTGGGCCTGCATGATCGAGGCCGGATTTTTATCGATGCCTGTAAGCTGCATTGTTGGATAGCGCAAGGCCATCTCGTGATCCCAGCAGCCAATGCCACAGGCAACATCCAGTACCTGGTGAATGCGCGAAATATCCAGCATGGGCGGCAATGGCCCTCCTAGCAGTTCGCTTAAGAGACGATGCTGCAACAACAAACGCGCGATCTCTCGCTGACTCAACAGGGGATAGGTCTGCAAGTCCATGGTAGGAAGCTCGCTCTCCACTTCCTGGGGCTGATATGCGAGTTGTGGTACAGTCGGTATGGTCATATTTCCCATCTCCAATTCACTCACTACGTATCTTTCAATAATGACCCGATAGTAAAAGTGTAGCACAAATATGATAATTTCAATAACGATATATATAATTTTTTGGCTGTGTGCGTTGATAACTATAAATATCCAATAATTTATAAGCGTATTTACTTATGAAAGCTTGCTACTACCATATCTTTTGCCGCTATGCCAAACGCTGGGAAGCAGGAGCTTCTTCCACCATTGCCGCTTTTCTGTTATCCTGTTGGAAGAAGAGAGTATACTTACTTGTAAATTGCAAGGATAATATGATCTATAATATTAGAGAAGGAGACAACGATGAGAAAGCTTTGGGTGAAGGAATGGCTGACCCTGGATGGAGTCTTTGACGCAGATACGATGGGGCACTGGTGGCCACCGGCCGGTGAGACGGCTGAGGATTATGCGCAGCGTATAGAGTACATTGCTGACGAGTACGCGCAAGGCGATGTGTACCTGCTGGGACGGACGACCTATGAAATGCTCTGGCCTGGCTTGTCCACCCAAACCGATAGGCTAGGCACAATTCTCAACGGGATGCAAAAATATGTGGTCTCGACAACGCTTGAAAGCGCTCCCTGGAAAGACTCCACCATTATCAGAGAAAATGTAGTGGAAGAAATCACCAACCTGAAACAGCAGCCGGGCAAAGATATCATTATCGATGGCAGTGCCGCACTTGTCCACTCGCTGCTGGGAACTGATCTTATCGATGAGTATCGCTTCCTGGTTGTGCCCTACATCATGGGAAGGGGAAGGCGCTTCTTCCCCGAGGGGACACCCCAGACGAAGCTGCGGCTTGTGAGCAGTAAGATGCTCAGTGGCGGGACCCTGGCTCTTGTCTACCAGCCTGACAAAAAATAAACATCTGGTTGTACGGAACATGCTCTTGGGTATGAGGGGTAGAGATGAATAGCAGAGGCCTTTCGAAGTCGCGGATCGAGCGCATGCAACGCGTCTTGTCGGGATATGTCGAAAGGCTCTTTTCTCCTTCACAGGCGCTTAGCCGAGAGAACTGTACAATGCATGCGTAAAGGATGCAACCGTTTGCATAAGCATAAGTAGATCCTTTTCCTGCCATGATGGGAGCGCCTCCAGGGGAAATAGCGCTGGAAAATCCACAACAGGAGGCGCATCGCAGGCAAAATTGACCAGCACCAGCCGCTTGAAGAGGTCCTCGGCAATGGGCCGGGTCCTTCTGGGAACCTGGAGCACGCGCGAATACATTGCCAGCTTATCGGCATGGTCATCGATAATGATGAGCGGTTCCTCATCATCCAAAAGCTGGTAGGCCTCTAACAACTTATATGGGTAATGCTGGCAGAGGTAGACCTGATCCGGCTCCGGAAATCCGTACCGCCGCAGCCAGGCGCGCGTGCGTGCCAGCGTCCCTGGTGTGCGCTGCTCGCTTCGACAGGAGAGATAGGCAATGCGCCCAAAGCGGGCAAGAAATGTGACGCCAAGGGCCGCCGAGGCGACCGGCACAAGTTTTGTTTGAAGCTCAAGCACATCCTGCCGCATGTTACAGGCCTGCTGAAATTGTTCCTCATGTTCCTGGCGGTAGAATTGGACAGCTGGCAATTCGCAAAATTCCCGAAAACTGCGTATGCGCGCAAGTGCAGCCCTGGAGATTCCAAGCGCGAGCTGCTCGGAAACATAGCGCGCACCATGCCGGCCATAGGCATCTACAGCAATGGTGCCATCAATATCGATTCCAAAATACATAGCTTCTCCTGGCAAGGTGCTCTTCTACAAAAGGAATGCACCATTCTTTTACGTTCAGTATAGGCTTCGATTACCTATATTACAACAAGAAACCAGTATTATATTTATCGATCTCTCTACTTGTTTTCTTGTGCAATACCATAAAAATGGACTGGCCAGCCAGGAGCATAGTAGCTATGCACTCCCCGGGAATCGGCAAGGAGAATTATTGCTTAAACTTCTGACAAAGGGCTCATTTGCCCACGGCAAGACCTCGGTAGCGCGCTTGAGAGGGATGCATTCTCCTCTCAAGCCTGCTCAATCTTCTCACCGCTCGCGCAGTTTCTCAAAGAAGGCCCCTAAGTCGTTGATGAGCAGATCAGGGGCCGTCTGGTAGCAAAATGGTTGCCTCGGTCGTAGACATGCCAGGAGACAATCTTTTTGTGATCGCGTTCAGCAAAGAGTCGATAAGCTTGCAGCCATGAGTGCGCGGACTGACCGCCGCACGCAGAGAAACAAGATCCGTTTTCGCCGCTCATTCATGCGCGATACCTCGTTACAGGCTGAACATTTGCCGGAAGCTCACCTTAACGAATAGCTTGCTCTGTTCCCATTACATTGGCAAGATCCTCTCCGCAATAACTGCAAGCCACATGAGACAAGCAGGCTTGCCAAGCCTGGCACGACTTATTGGGTTTGTCGGAAGGGGCGGAAGAAGGCCCGCAGATCCTCGGCGACCCGTTCTGGCTCTTCCCACTCCAGGAAATGTCCCCCAGACGAGATCTCTGTCCAGCGCTGCACATTACTGGACCGCTCGACCCACTCGCGAGGCGTGGGAAACATGTCTTTGGGAGACATGAGCATAGCAGTTGGCACCTCGACACGTCCCCAACTTCCCGGGTTGCGTACCATCTCATAGTAGAGGCGCATCGAGGAATTGATGGTCTGGGTCGCCCAATAGATGGTAAGATTGGTCAGGAGGTCGTCCTTGCCGAAGCGCTTTTCGATGTCGCCAGCGCAGTCGCTCCACGCGCGGAACTTCTCGACAATCCAGGCCGCCAGCCCTGCCGGCGAGTCGTTCAAGCTATATGCCAGCGTTTGTGGCTTACTGAAGTGCTGCATCGCGTAGGCCATTTCCTGCTGATTCCAACGCTCTGCGTTGGCTATGAACTCCTGCTCTGCCCGGCTCAAGTTGTCGGGAATCTGCCCGATAAAAGAGTTGGTTCCGCTCTGATGAAGGCCGATCAAGCGCTGTGCCTGCGTTAAGGCGAGTTGTTGGGAGACGCCGGCACCCAGGTCGCTTGCACGCAGCGCAAAGCGTTCGTAGCCCAATCCCTCTATGAGCAGCTTTGCCAGGAGGTCTGCAACACGCCCCAGGCCCATGCCCTTTTCGCCGGGTCGATCTGAGAAGCCATAGCCGGGCAGCGAAGGAATAATCACATCAAAAGAATCGGTCTCATCACCTCCATGACTGGCAGGATCGGTGAGCAGGGGGATGATCGGGAGCATTTGCCAGAAAGAACTCGGCCAGCCGTGCAGGAGAACGAGTGGCAACGGATGCTCGCCTTTGCCTCGCTCGTGGATAAAATGAAGTCCGAAGCCATCCACCCGAGCCCGAAAATGGGAAAATGCGTTGAGGGCCCGTTCTTGCGCTCGCCAGTCAAAGTGGTGCTGCCAATAGTCTAGCAATTCCTTCAGATAAGCCAGGTTTGTTCCATACTCCCAGCCCGCGCCCGCTACCTCGTCTGTCCAACGAGTGCGCGCCAGGCGTTCCTGCAGGTCCGCCAGTGTTTCCGGTGTGATGTGGATAGTAAATGGGGCGATGCTCATAAAAATGTTCCCTTTCTCAATCCTAAGTTTGATCCAAAATCACATCGCATGTGCTTGCAACTTTGTGATAGCTGGAGTCTACGCCGTAAAGATGATAAAATTGGCCCTAATTGAAAAGCATTTGCTGGAGGAGAAAGAAAAGTGGTGTATCGTCCAACAGCGCGTGTCCTCACTGTGCTCGAACTCTTGCAGTCACGTGGACGTATGACGGGTGCGGAACTTGCTCGACGGCTTGAGGTCAATATTCGCACAGTGCGCGAATATATCGCGATGCTCGGTGACATGGGCATTCCCATAGAAGCCGAACGCGGCCGCTATGGAGCCTATCGGCTGCGCCCTGGTTACAAACTTCCCCCACTAATCTTCACTGAGGACGAGTCCTTTGCGCTCACCCTCTCGCTGTTGATAGCGAGGGGACAGGAGTTTGCACGGGCTTCTGCAGCTTTTGAAGGAACACTCGCGAAGGTGCTGCGTGTGCTGCCCGAAGCCACGCGTACTCAGGTCCAGGCGGTAGAGCAGGCAGTTCTCTTTGATGATGATTCTTTCCGCATTCCTCCTTCCCTGCATGTAGTTACAACACTTAGTTCGGCGCGCCAGGCCGGTCGGCGGGTACAACTGCACTATCGCTCTCGGCAGGGCGAAGTCACTGCGCGCGGATTTGACCCGTATGGTGTTGTCTCGCGCAACGGAATCTGGTATACGCTTGGCTACTGTCACTTGCGCCAGGGACAGCGGCTCTTTCGCCTTGACCGCATCGTAGCGCTCGAAATAGCTAACGAAACGTTCTCCCTTCCAGAGAACTTTGATGTGCGTGAGGCAGTGCAGCAGGCACTTGCCGCTGTCCCCAACGAGTGGCAGTTCGAAGTGTGGTTGAAGACGACGCTGCCAGAGGCACAACGGTCCCTGCGTCTTCCTCAGACGTTTTTTGAGGAGAAGAGCGACGGCGTTCTCTTTCGCGGCGAGGCTACAGATTTGTCATGGATGGCGCAAAAGCTTGCAGGCCTGGGTATGCCATTCATTATCCATCGACCCCGGGAATTACGTATTGCGCTGAGCAAGTACGCTCAGAAGCTTGCTAAATATGCACAGCTGATGAATGAAGCAGAGATCGAGCCGGAGTAATGTACCTCAACATAAAATAAACAGGCTCACCGTACCCACCCCTCTTGCATTCTGCGCTATTTTCTGTTAAGCTCTAAGTAAGTAAAATTTTACTTACTTAGAAAAGGAGATGTCGATGTCGTCACAAGAGAAACGGGGCATTCAGCGCGAGCGCAATGCCGCACGCACGCAGGAGGCGCTCTTAGATACTGCCGAAGAAGTTTTTGCGCAGTCAGGCTTTGAGGGGGCACGGTTGGATGTGATTGCGAAGCGGTCGGGATACAATATTGCCCTACTCTATCGCTACTTTGAGAACAAGGAAGGGATCTATCGAGCTGTTATCGAGCGGCTCCGCGCTCAGGAAAGCGTCTCCCTGGGACAGGCGATCGAACCCTTCATTACCAATGAGGCTGCCGCCCATGATCCAGAGCAGGTTCGCACCTTTCTCGAAACATGCTGCACCTGGTACTTTTACTTAGCAAGTCGGCATCCTTCTCTTCTCCGGCTCCTCGATTGGCAAATAGGCACGAACATGAGCCAATTTCCAAATATACCGGCAACAGGTGAAGAGGTGCAGTGGGGCGAGGCAGCGGTTGGCTTTCTGCAAAAGGCGCAGGCAGCAGGCCATTTGCGAGCCAATCTTGATGTGCGCCAGATCATCGCTAATATGTTTTTGCTGAGCGCCGCGCACATGTCAGTTCTGCCACCCGCTGCTGAAATGGAAGAAATTGCACGAAAGAAAACGCTTGAAGACCTCTGTCAAAAGGTAGTTGAAATGACCTTGTATGGAGTCTTTCCCGCGCCAGAGCAGAGGAGCTAGGAGCGTGGCCTGCTTGATGCGAGGCGTGAAACAAGCAAAGACGGGACACTCGTCAAGTAGAGATTCACAATACAGCAGAAGGAAAACAAGATGAAAGAGCAAACAAAAAAGAATCGATCAATTCTCATCTCGGGGTCTAGCATCACTGGACCCGCCCTCGCCTACTGGCTGAGCCGCTATGGCTTCCAGCCGACCATTGTGGAGATTGCGCCAACGCTACGTACAGGAGGATACAAGGTCGATATTCGCGGCAGAGCCATCGATGTGGCTGAACGCATGGGCATCCTTCCTGCTATCTGGCAAGCCAGCTGCAATATGCGCGAAGGAACCATCGTTGACAGCCAGAATCAGCCGATTGCTACTCTGCCTGCTAATCTACTCAACTATCGTGAGGGACGCGACGACGAGATTGTACGCGGGGAGCTCTCGCGTATTCTTTATGCGCAAACGCACAACGATGTTGAGTATCTCTTTGGCGATTCGATCACCTCTCTTGTGCAAAACGAGGACTGTGTTAAGGTAACCTTCAAACATGCAGCTCCCCGCACCTTCGACCTGGTGGTCGGCGCCGATGGGCTGCACTCAAACGTGCGAATGCTCGCTTTTGGAGATGAGGCAAAGTTCATCAACTACCTGGGAGCTTATGTCTCGATCTTCACCACTCCCAACTTTTTTCATCTCGACCATCAGGAGTTGTACTACTACACGCCGGGAAAGGTTGTTGGCATATATGCTGGTGATGGCGCTGATGCCAAAAGCTTCTTCTACTTCGCTTCGCCACAGCTCAGCTACGATTATCACGACAGCGAGCAACAGAAAAAGATCCTGTACGAGCGCTTCAGGGGCGATGGCGGGCCGACAGCACAATTGCTCTCAGCTCTTGGGGATACGCCTGACTTCTACTTCGATTCGTTGAGCCAGATACATCTTCAACACTTGTCAACAGGACGGGTTGTCCTTGTTGGCGATGCTGCTTACTGTGCGTCCCCTGGTTCCGGTCAGGGCACAAGTTTGGCGCTGGTGGGAGCCTACGTGCTCGCGGGAGAACTTGCCGCCGCCGCTGGTGATTATCGGCTGGCCTTCGCGCGCTATGAAAACGAAATGCACAGCTATGTCGAGGCGAATCAGAAATTAGGTATTCAGGGTGCCAAAGATTCCTTCCCACATACACAACTTGAGATCTTGCTGCGCAACCAGATCACCCGGATACTGCCGCATCTGCCCGGAAAGGGATTTGTGGCCGCGAAGCTTTCCAGAACTACCCAGGTCGCGGCAAATGCAATCAGCCTTAAGGACTACGAAAATTGAGAGCCATTTCAGCTATTCTAAAAGTGGTTTAGCTGGTTTCTGTGTGATCTCCTGCACTCGCTATTGATATTCAAGTAAACCTCTGCACGATTCTGCTCTCGCACGCGAAAAGATAGCAAGATTCGAGAAGTTTTTTCTTAGCATGAGGCGTATCCTCAAATCACTTGCAAATTGCAAGCAAACAGAAGGAAACCCATCAGAAGAAAAATGGGAATGCTACCCAAGCATGGAAGGAGACCATGATGCCAAGTAAACAAGGAGATGTTAGCTTGCTTTTAGAGCCGGTTGCCCAGCAATTGTTACAGATAAAGGGTCCGGCCCATCTTGCCTACAACTGGCGCGACGGCACGCCCCGCGTCATCCCCATGGGGTTTCATTGGAACGGACAGGAAATCGTGATGGCAAGCGAGGCACATTCTCCCAAAACGAAGGTGCTCACCACCGGCGCAAAGGTGGCAGTGAGCATCGGCCAGGACTTTGCGGCCTCCAAGCTTCTCCTCATTCGTGGGACGGTCCGTGCCGACACTGTTGACGGCATCGCACCAGAGTATACAACCCTGATCCACCGTATGATGAGCCAGGAAGACGCAGAGGCTTTGCTCAAGGAAGCGGCTCGCATCTATCGTCAGATGGCACGCTTCTTCATCCATCCCGACTGGGTTGGACTCCTGGACTTTGAAACGCGCTCGCCCAGTTCGGTTGAGCGTGCGGCTAAACGAGCTGGCAATCAGCACGAAGACTAAGCAGGTCGGAGCCGCCAAGAGTGAGCAATCGACAGCACATGAGCAGCTTTTCTCTATAGTTTTCTGCCAATCACGCCAAATGCTGAAGTCGATTGCAAGCCCAGAGATGATGGAGACGAGCAGGTTCCCGCGTGATATGCTGGCCGTCTTCACTTCCAAAGACGGTATCTCGTTTTTCGCTGGTTGAGCAAACATCAATAGCTGAGGTGTTCACTCGTCACGTGTAACGCAATCACTCTTCGTGCTTACTACCAGTAAAGCAAGATAGAAGAAGAGGTTTTCGCGTGCTGGGTGGAGTGTATTATTGCTTACAACAGGTAAGCAAGTAGTATTCATAGAAGGAGAACAAACATGAGAAAGCTTTGGGTGAAGGCGTGGCTGACCCTGGATGGAGTCTTTGATGTGGAGACGATGGATCACTGGTGGCCTCCAAAGGGTGAGACTGCTGCGGATTATGCGAAGAGGACAGACTACATTACTGAAGAGTACTCCAAAGGCGATGCGTATCTGCTGGGACGGACCACCTATGAAATGCTCTGGCCGGCCTGGTCCACCCAAACCGATACAGTTGGCTCAATCCTCAACAGCATGCAAAAATATGTGGTCTCGACCACGCTTGAAAGCGCTCCCTGGAAGGAATCCACCATCATCAGAGAAAATGTGGTGGAAGAAATCCGCAAGCTGAAAGAGCAGCCGGGCAAAGATATCATTATCGATGGCAGTGCCGCGCTTGTCCACTCGCTGATGGGAACTGATCTCATCGATGAGTATCACCTCTTGATTGTGTCCTACACCATGGGAAGGGGAAGACGCTTCTTCCCAGACGGGATGCCTCCGACGAAACTACAGCTTGTCGAAAGCAAGAGGCTTAGTTCCGAGACCCTTGCTCTTGTCTACCAGTCGGACAAAGACTAACCACCTGGTTTTAGGGATTACATAGTTGACCACAAATGGCGGCCCGATGCCCTGCTCGTCTCAGCAAGGTATCGGGCAAACTTTCTTACTCACGTTATGCCCATGCAGGCATGAATCTATGCTAAAAGTTCAAACTACAATCACTTTTTCCGGCGATAAGTTTTGTGGATGCTAAACTCTTCAGGGATTTCGCAATAGGGAATATCTTGATAGGGAACCCAAAGCGCGGCCTCGCGCAAAACTTCGAAGGCCACGGTCATCAAGTCTTCGGCGGCATGCACTAGCGAGTGCGCGTTGGGATGCTCGGCGGCGTGCTGGAACCAGGATAGCGCCTGAATGGTCTGGCTCTGCAGTTCCATCCAGCGCTCCCAGCTTATGGTGTAAAATAGCTTCGGCGGTTCTACGTCCATATCATCGTTTTCAATTCCAGTCATCTCGTCGTCAGTATGCTTGCTAGCCTCGTCTTTCCAATCCTCATGCAAAACGTCCTTGATAGCCATGCATATGCTCCTTTTCCAAACTACCCATATTTGACTGTATCGCTTTGTTGACTGTGACGATGATCCAGTGCTTTCCAAAAAGGGATTGTTAAGGGGGCCGCGACCTAGCGGATTCGCCCTTAACCGAGGGCCTGGGGCGCGAGCCCCAGAATTCAGTGCTACCTCTGAAAACTCATGGATCTTTGCCGATGTGAACAGTATAACATACTTTCCCACCTTAATGTAAGGGGAACATTAGACTTCTGTATTATAAGACACGACAACTTTAAACTATTTAATTATGGATGAAGAAGAAGTGGTAATTCCTGATTATCCTGGTCTTGTTTCAGTAGAGCAGGCCGCTAAGCAGATTGGCGTCCCTTCAAAGCGCGTATACACGTATATTCAGAAAGGGCACTTACGAGCAGTAAGGGTCTCAAATTTCATCCTGATTCCGACAGCAGAGCTAGAAAACTTTACGCGCAATATCTCCGGACGTCCGCGCAAAAAGTCACCTGGATGGCGCATTCCGCCCGCTGATAATCTGATGCACATTATGATTATCGCTGTAAAGCTCAAGCCGGGCCAGATGGAGCGCCTGAAAGAGAAGCTGGCAGCGATCAAGCAGGCTGGCAGCTATAATTTTCCGGGCACGATTGCACGCTACATCACAAGCGACGACGACAGGCCGGGCCAGATCGAGATAGAGCTGGTCTGGCGAGGCGCGATCATGCCCGATGAGCAGACGCGCGAAAAGGAGCTAGAGGCTTTTCGGCGCGAGCTGGCCGACGTGCTGGATTGGAGCAGCGCGCACTATAGCAGTCGTACGATCCTTATGCACGCCTGATCCGCTGGTAAATGCGCTGCAGGGCTAGCAGCTTTCCCCCCTTTCCAATCTGTCTAATAAAGCGAGAATGAGCATATCTGGCTTCGAGCCAGGTGATCGCAAGTTCGGATCTTGCCGGGCGTACAATATCAGCTCACAGAAAATGAGGTACACGAAGCACATGGTTAATATTATTGTTCATGAAGATTGCGGCAACGCGCCAAAGAAATTATTTTTAAAAGATTTTCTCGTCGCCGCTGTCAGAAACGACAGCGATTTTATTACCCGCAACACTACCGACGATATTTGCTGGAACCTGGTAGGCAGCCGGAACATCAGCGGGAAACAGGAAGTTCTTCCAGAACTTCAACGCTTGAGGAGTGCTGAGGTTACGGAACTAATCATCACGACCATCGTCACGCACGGCTACCACGGCGCAGCCAATGGCTTCCTGAAGTTCAAAGATGGAAAGACTATAGCTTTCTGTGACGTCTACCAGTTTCGGGCCTCAACTAACAATGCGCCCATAAAAGCTATCACAACATATGCGATTGAGTTGCCATAAAGGTAGGCAACCAGCCAGCTTTAAGAGTTACCTGAGCGGGAAAGTGCTGCTTGCCCCCTGTTTTTGCTTTGCTGCCAACTTTGGAAAAACTCAAGCTTGCAATACTATTTCATTTAGCTTATACTGAGTAAGTACTCAGTCTTTTATTCTAGTAGGTGAGATCATATGGCGCGACCCAAAAGTCAAGATAAGCGAAGGTCCATCCTTGCGGCGGCAATCGAAGTTATTGCCGAGCAGGGTTTGAGCGTTCCTACCTCCAAAATCGCCAGGGTGGCCGGAGTCTCGGAAGGCTCACTATTCACCTACTTCGAGACTAAAGACACGCTGCTCAATGAACTGTACCTGGAATTGAAGGCCGAAGTGCGCGCGAACATGCTTGTCAACTATCCCGCCCAGGCAGATTTAAAGGTTCGTGCTCGTCACCTCTGGGATCAATATGTCAGGTTAGGCATCAGCCATCCCGACAAATACAAAGTCATCACCCAGCTTAGCGTTTCCCATCACATTTGGGAACAGAGCAAGCGCCGGGGCATGGAAGGATACGAGGCCGTCCATGCAATGATTCAAGAGCTCTTTGCCTATGGGGCTCTCAAGGATCAGCCATTTGAATTTGGCACGGCCTTACTCTTATCACTCATGAACATGACCATTGAATTCATCGCCCAACATCCCTCGGAGGCAGAGCGTTTCTGGGATGCTGGCTTTACAGCTTTCTGGAATGCAGTAACGGCTCCCTAAAAATTTTCTCATTAAATGAGTAATTAGTCACTCATTTAACAGATCAACAACCGCCGCACCCTGGCTAGCTATCATCGTCTTCTTGTTTAAGAAAGGAAGCTATCTCATGGCACTCATTATCACGCCGTTTGGGCCTCACTCCACAGCCGCCGAGGTTTCCCGAGGCATTGACCTGTCCGGCAAGCAGGTCATCGTTACGGGAGCCACATCGGGTATCGGTATAGAAACGGCGCGAGCGCTGGCCAACATTGGTGCAGATGTCACGCTGGCTGTGCGGAACACATATAAGGGAGCCAGAGTTGCTTCTAGCATCATGGCCACTACTGCTAACCGAAACATTCACGTTGCCCAGCTCGATTTAGCCAATCGGGCCTCCATCGCCGCCTTCGTTGCTGCATGGGACAAACCATTGTATGTGTTAGTCAACAATGCCGGGATCTTCGCTCCAGCTGAGCCGCGTACGCCTGAGGGCTGGGATCAGCAGTTTGTGACCAATTATCTTGGCCATTTTGCTCTGACGCTGGGCCTGCACAGTGCTCTGGAAGCTTCAGGTACCTCGCGCATTGTAAGCGTCAGTTCGAGCGGGCATCTGTATTCGCCAGTAGACTTCAACGATATCCATTTCATATCCCGTCCATACAATCCCTATGACGCCTATAGACAGTCCAAGACTGCCAATGTACTATTCGCCGTTGAGGCCTCGAAGCGTTGGAAAACTTCCGGCATCACGGCGAACGCCATAAATCCCGGCGCGATCAAAACAAACCTCACAAGTCACATAGACACAACTGGCATCAATCTTGCTGAGTTTTCGTGGAAAACGCCCGAGCAGGGGGCGGCCACGTCGGTCTTCGTAGCTACATCATCCCTATTGGCGGGAATCGGCGGCCGTTACTTTGAGGACTGCAACGAAGCCGGCCTGCATCAGCCTGGCACCAAAACTGGCGTCGCAGCCTATGCAATTGATCCCGGGCTGGCCTCGCAGCTCTGGGACATCTCGCTCGACCTACTCAACGACTGGCATCCATAGCGCCGGTTTAGCAGGCGCCAGGGAAAGAAGCCAGATCCAGAGCGCCTTTCCCTGGAGATGCCCCTCGCTATCTCTGCATGCCGTACTTTCTCCCCAACCTTCGCACATTTGACCAGCTTCACCGATTACCCCACGATTACAGATTGTTACCAGACTGTTACCCGGTGTTACCCGCGCGTAACAAAATGCTACCAGACCACGAATATGCATAACTGCGCAGTAATATTCTGTTACCCCACGATTACAAACTGTTATCATTTCGTTACCCGGTGTTACCCGCGCGTAACAAAATGCTACCTCGCCGTAACGCTATCAAGCCAGAGCTGATTACAAGCTGAAACCTAACAGATAGGGAAAAAGTGCTCTCTTTTCAGCAATCGTTTCCCAAAGGAGGTATAGTTTTCCTTGCACATAAACATGCCCCTTCAAGGCGAAGCGGCATTGTCCATTCCAGATGTGGTTTGCCAGCCAGTTTGTCCTCATTGGACAGGATATGGGTCAAAAAGAATCTGGACAAGATCTGGGTCAATTTTAGAAAGGTGCCCATCTTTACAAATCTTGCGCATGAAGTCGGCTCCATTACCGATTCTTACGCTTTTCTCGCGTTGGTGAAGACCGTTCCTTCTCAGGAGTCACGTCGGGCGAGTGAGTTCCTCTAGTCGCCCCACGATACGACGGCGCTCCTCAAGCGTAAAGGTGTTCATGGCGAAGAGGCCATTGAGCCAGAACGCATGGGAGGCGAGGCGCACAATCGCTGCGGTGGTAAAATCGAGTTCCTCTTCGGTCCTGCGCTGCCAACTCTCTAAATGGGCGCGCAGAGGATCAAGGAGGTGCGGATCATAGGCAATGGCTGCCAGCAAGGCGGAAAAAATGACCGTTGCTTCTTCATCCATTTTTAAGCTGCTACGCACATAGGCTCGTGTAAAGCGACCCTGTGGTTCCGGGTCATTGGCCTCGTCCTCTGCTAACAGGCGCTCAAATTGCTCAAGGAATCGTGCGAGCATCCCTTGAATGAGAGCTTCTTTGCTGGCAAAATGATAGAGGATTCCTCCTCGACTCATTCCAGCCTCTTTCGCTACCTGCGCAATGGTGAGGCGCTTCACTCCCAACTGCTCGATCACGCGTTCCGCTGCCGTGAGGATAGCCCCGCGTGCATTGGTTGTCTCACTCATACTGTTCTCCAGAACATCCTTCGTCCGACACTTGACTGTACCGGATATCCGGTACTACAATACAACGACAGACCGGATATTCGGTACAGTCTATCATGCTTGCACCTGTCGTGCAAGCTGTGAACAGGCGAGCGATGATCAAAGCAGAAAATCTGCCCGATGGATCGGATATGTTCGCTAGAGGAGGAATACCCATGCAGGACGAAACGAAAGTAGAGAGAGAGAGACATGTGCTGACCCTTGCACCAGGCGATCAGTTGACGGGTCTCAGTGTCTTTCAGATTGATCAACCACACCAGCACATCCTAGTTCAGGTCGCAGAAGTGACCGCCAGGCAGGGAAAAGCGCATGCAGGCATCCAGGGCTGCGCCATCTTTCGTGCTCTTGGCAAAGGCGATGTGGCAGTGTTGACTCAATGGCTGAGCCAGGGAGCCTGCACTCAGGCCGAGCCGACCCTCCTCAAGCCACCTGAGCAGGATCTGTACCAGGTCGTCTGGAATGATCATATCAGCGGCCAACGGACTTCACGTATTGCTCTAGAGGATGGGCTTTTTCACTTCATCAATGTCTTCCGCCTGACGCCGAGGAAACGCCATGAGTTCATCCAATATTTTCAGCATCTCTCTCGCATTGTGCGGGTGCAACCAGGATATATCTCCTCGAATCTGCTGATCAGCCTGGATGGATTCCACGCGGTGAATGTCGGGCAGTTCCAAACCCAACACGATTTCCAGGCGATGCTCCGAAAGCCTCGCGTGGCTATGGGTTTCGCTCAGGGAGTCCTGCGCCGAATTGTGCCGGGGCCACCGCGTTTACGTCAGTACGCCTTGGTGATGGTGTCCTTGTCTGACACCGCTCACATGGAGCAAACAGGGTGAAAGAGAACGACGCTCGAACTCTCATGTGTGTATTGCCCAGGTTGTCCCTTGCCCGATCCACCAGGAGCCTTTTGACGCACGCTTGATGCGGAGGGACGTGTGAGAGGGGAACGAAATGGTTTCCCCTCGAACCGTGGCTTTTCTAGTGACACCACACTCAGGACACTGGAGTTTCTCAACCCTTGTCGCTGTTAATTGCGCAGGCCGAAGTGCCATAACAGCCCCTGAGAAGGAGCAGTTCTCTGTACTCCCTGTGCGAAGCTGTTCACCGACTTCAAGCCGTACTGGTTGTTGTTCGCCGATGCGAGATCCCTGGGTCATCTCCGACGCTGCCTGCGCTGGCACTGTTTGTTCTTGGACAGTTGCTCCATCCATATTCATCCCCAGTAACGCCCACAAGTGTTGCCACCGACTCGCTGTGTAATGCAGTTCTTGTTCGCCAGCCGCTGCCTCCAGGGCCATACTTTCACATTGAGCAATGGGGAGGGCGCATTCGGCAATCCGCTCAAAGAGGAGTTTGGTCTGCCCAGCGGCGATGGTTGCTGCCAATGCTCTCACTAACCAGTCTTTCAAGACCCTAATACAACCGAGCATGTCTTCATGGGTATGATCTCCCTCACGGAAATGTCTTGCGAAAAGTGGACCACAGAGAAGGCAAAAAACCTAGTTTTGACCCATATCCAAGATCGATAGTCCGCCATTTTCTGTGAAAAAGAGCCGTATGTTCGAGAAATGGACCACAGGACACATTATGGTTCAAAGAAAGTGCCACACACAGATATGCGTCAAAACGAGGACTGACTTGATTTTGCGAGGAACGTCAAGCAAGGATGAGAGCCAGATGGTGGACGGCATATGTGTCACTGGCGAGGACAAAGAGATGGTTCATACACAGCTTTGATGAAAACAGCGATTGCTTGCTTTTGATAGATAGAGAAGCAATGATATACTCTTCGTGAAAAATCGCTCACATGCACGAGGAGTTGACGATGGAAGGGACAACACTGCTCCCTCTTCCCGAAGGATTGCGAATGACAGAGCTTCGTCATCAGGAAAACGTATTGATTGTTGAGGTGCTTTCAGAGCAGGCACGAGTGCGATGCCCACTCTGCGGGCAGGAGTCAACTTCAGTACATAGCCGCTATCTACGCAGACTCAAGGATGTCCCCTGTGGCGGGCAGGCGGTTTGCCTCCATCTGAGAGTCCGTAAGTTCTTTTGCCAGAACCAGCAGTGCTCGCGCCATATTTTCACAGAGCGCCTGCCTAACTTTGTGGAACCCTGGGCGCAGATGACATACCGTCTGGTTCAAGCACTTCAAGCCATTGGGCTAGCTACATCGGGAAGTCTAGGAGCACGGCTTGCCTCGCGGTTGGGAGTTGCTACCTCATGGATGACCATTCTGCGCCGCGTTATGGCTCTTGCGACGCCTGATCCCCACTCGGTTACAACTCTGGGCATCGACGATTTTTCGTTTAAACGTGGGCGCAAATTCGGGACCATTCTTGTGGATTTAAGCACTCACCAGGTGATCGACCTGCTCCCGGAACGCTCTGCCGAGAGTGCTGCTGAATGGCTGCGTCGCTATCCAGAAATTCAGTACATAAGTCGGGACCGTGGCAAGGATTACGCGCAAGGCGCGAATTCAGGAGCACCGCAGGCAACCCAAATCTCGGATCGCTTTCACCTCATGCAAAACTTTGTCAAAGCTGTCGAGGCAGAAGTTGAGCGCTGTTACAAGTACATTCAACAGGCTCCCTCTCCTGATTTAAAAGATCCAAACTCAGGGCAACGAACTTCCGATAGCGACGAAGCAGATTACCTTTCAGGTAATAAACAAGAGATGTTTGAACAGGTCAAAGACCTCCTAGCACATGGGCATTCAGCCGCAGAGGTTGCCAAACAATTTGCCATTCCAGTACGCCGGGTCTATCACTGGAAAGCCAGAGAGGACTATCCTGCGGGTGAAGTAAAACGTACGAAACGTGCTGACCTCCTGGAGCGATGCGAGCACATACATCAGTTGCGGGCAGCAGGCTTTTCAAATCAAGAGATTGCCGAGCAACTTGCCATAAGTGAGCGAACGGTGCGACGCTGGCAAAAAAGACGAGTCGATGGTACGATCAATCAACCCAGGAGAAAACGGAGCGGCAGCTTCGGTCCTTATGCTCCTTATGTTCTCTCTCGTTGGCAGCAGGGGGAATGGTCTGTCGACCGCATTTTCCAGGAAATCCAAGCACAAGGCTTTTCAGGTTCTGTGCGCACTGTCTATCGATTTGTGAAGCCTCTGCGTCAAGACTTTATGCCCCTGCCGCATCCTCCACCTAGAGTCACTAGCCGAGTAACTATCCAGAATGCAACCTGGCTCTTGGTTCGTCCCTCTGAAAGTCTCAAGGCTGATGAGAAGGCCGATCTGGAGGAATTGTGTCATGCAAGTCCTGAGCTAGCAACACTCTCTCTCCTTGCCCAATCCTTTGGGAAAATGGTTCGCGGGCGAGAAGGGCATCGGCTCGCAGATTGGATGAAACAGGTGAGAGAGAGTTCTTTGCGTCATATCAAACGTTTCGCTAGCGGACTGCAACGGGATCAGGCGGAAGTCCTGGCAGGGCTGACACACAGCTTTTCCAATGGACAGGTAGAGGGCTTCGTCAATAAGCTCAAACTCATCAAGAGGCAGGGCTATGGACGCGCTTTATTCCGGCTGCTACGGCAATGTATGCTCCATACTCTTTAACCCTTGCTCTCGGTTGAGTCTGAAAGGAGAGCAAGATAAGCAAGCAATCGCTGTTTTCACCAAAGCTGTGTATGAACCCGATTGTCAAATCACACCAGAAAAGCGGGATTATAGACGGGAGGCCAATTCATCAGCGCGGCACCGAACACAAATATTTTCTATACTTCTCTATTCGTAACTGAAATCATCTTAATCAAGTCAAACTATTGTAAATTATGCTAAAATATGCTAGATTCAATTTATAGCAACTAAACAATACCATATATTATCAGGAGGAGATCATGGAACAACGATTACTGACCACTGAAGAGGTTGCAGAGTTCCTACGCCTCGATGTTGCCACGGTGAGAAAGCTAGTGAGCCGCGAACAGTTGGTAGCTTACCGGATCGCCGGGGAATATCGCTTCATGAAGGAAGATGTCGAAAGCTTCGTCAAGAGTCAACGCGTTATGGGCAAGAAAGAGCTACAGAAAAATTCCAAAGGTCCCTTTGAGCGCTTCACCGCACGTGCTGGTCAGGTTCTGTCGCTAGCGAGCACAGAAGCAAAACGCTATCACCAGCGCATGGTTAGCCCAGAACACATTCTGCTTGCCATTGTTTCCGAAGGGGAAGGTGTTGCCGCAAAAGCCCTCGCAGAACTGACCATTTCAGCCGAGCAGATCCGCCAGCACGTAGAAAAGCTCTCGCCTGCAGGAGAGGAGTCAGCGCCTGCACCAGCGGGATTAGGTCAGAAAAGCAAAGAGGTAATCACCTTAGCCGTAGAAGAAGCCAATGGTTTGAGCCATCATTATGTCGGAACAGAACATCTGCTTCTGGCATTACTTCGTGTCAATGCCCTGGCCAGGCGTGCCTTGAACGAGCTAGGTATCTCCTACGACAAAGCTCACGAACAGATCGTACGCCTTCTTGCTTCCGAGGATGGGAATCGCTCCTCACCTGCATAATGAGGCGGTAACCTGCGCTCCCATACCAATGTGTCATGCGCCCACTTTCAGCCCTCATAACAAGTATTTTGCGCTCCCAACTGTTGAGTTGGGCTGCGAGCTTCGTATATTTCTTTCCTGCCAACAGCTCAATCGTAGTACTAATTCCACTTACATTCTATTACCCGCCACTACCCTCAGTCTGCTTGAACGGCTTCTTGCCAATTGGCTGGCAGTTGGGAAACCCACACCTGAGTCATCCGTGGAGTCTGCAAGCGAATGATATCGAGATGTGCCCAGGTTGGATCATGCTGTGCCGCAAGGTAGCTCTTGCGCCTTTCTGAAGAGGTTTTGATCACCCAGGCAAGAAGAGAATCGCGAGCCAGCAGGGACCTCACAAGCGTTCCCCGGTTCCCATTCCAGAGTTCTTCGCCAGTCAAGCTGTGACGAACGCTTCGCCAGACAAGGCGCGGCACAACCACTCGTAGAGGGTAGTCAAGCCACACGACGGTATCCGCTCGCCCCCAGATGAGATCGCGTACGGCGTCGTAATTCCCATCGGTGATCCAGCACTCTGCATCGAGCACTTGAGCAACCCGTTCTCGAAACAGATGCGGTGAAACTCTTGTCCAATTGGCATCCCAGTACAGAGCATCCAACTCCACATGTGGCAGACCGAGCCGTCGCGCCAGTTGCCGTGCCAGCGTGGTTTTGCCAGAACCCTCCACACCAACAATGACAAGGCGCTGCAAACGTGTGAAAGCCGGAGGCGAGGAAGAATGTGGTGCATGCGTATCGCCCATACTTATCCTTTCTGGATCATGCAAGAGAATATGTGAGATATGAGTATAGCAGATAAGAAGACTTCTGTCACTTATTCTGCTCTTTGAAGCATAACAGGCTGTTTTATTACAGGCTCATCATCCTAAAGAGTGATGGATGGGTTCATTACTCACCATCATAGCTGCTCAGAATTGGCAAGCAGGGATTTTGAAAATTGCGATACCCATAGGCTTGTCACATCAACGCTTTGGTGCAATTGTTTTTGCCCTCGACAGAGCCCTTGGAAAGGCGAGCAGGCAAAAAGTGAAAAAGTTAGTAATAGAAATATCTATTAAGTTCCTTATCAATCTGCAGAAAGCAAAAAGCTGTTTCTTCATGAGCTTGACGAAACAGTGGATAAAGATGTAATGTAACAAAGGAGGCAGTTGTATATAAAATACCAAAAGAAGAGAGCTAGTGAAGATGATATCTGTTGAAAGAAAGTGGAAAAATGAAAGGAGAGGCTAAATGCCACGAAAGCGATCCCCAGGTTATTATGTGATCGCCCTTTTCTGTATACTCGGCTGCGTCGCACTCTTGCAAAGAGCATTTGGGCTGCTGTGGCTAGCACTGTTGCTGACGATACCGTTAGCGCTCTTACTGCTTGCTCCTCCGTCTGTACTTCATCGCCTGGGGCTGATGGCAGGAAATGTGAAGCGAGCATTTCGGCGTCGTCGCCAACCGTTCGTTCAAGATATGTACAGCGAAGAACAATCCTATGAACAAGGGTATCAGGCCAATTTGCACGATCCAGTGCAACAACAGCCAATCCTACAAGATTCTTTCGAAACTCCACAAGCACACTACCCACAACAGCTTCCCCCAATGCGTGGAGAATAGCGAAGCGGGTTTACCAAAGAAATTACTACTTGCACTTTTGCCACGCTTGATCCTTTCTCCAACGCGCTCGATTGTCCCCCTGCTAAGGAACTCTAGCCAATCTAATTAGGATTACCCATACTCTTTACCACTATCTCTTAGCGCTATCTTGATTGAAGCAACTATATAAAATATACTATACAAAGCATGCAAACAAACAGAATACAAGCTTTGTCCTAACACACAGAAAGGATTCGTGTGATAGCCTTGAATATATCAACTCCACCCAGCTTACAAGACGCTCTCTCTCCTCAACATCTCGATAATCCCTATCTCATTTATCAGCGCTTACGCGAGAACGATCCTGTTTATTGGGATAACAAAACACATGCATGGATTATCACAGGGTATGAGTACGCCATGATGATCTTACGCGATGCTCGCTGTTCCTCGCAACGTTCGCTCCTGTCCCTCAGGAGCATGTCTGAGCAACGCCTGCAGCAGATGGCGCCAGTCCTCTCAGTCCTCTCCAGACAAATGATCTTTATTGATCCACCTGACCATACGCGCCTGCGCAGGCTGGTCAACAAAGCCTTTACACCTGCGAGAGTCGAGATGATGCGCGCATTCATTCAACAACTGGTTAACCAACTCCTGGACACCCTCCAGGAAAAAGAGCACGTCGAAATTGTTAACGACTTCGCTTTTCCAATTCCAGCAACCGTTATCGCCCAACTTCTGGGAGTCCCGACCAATGATCAAAAACAATTTGCGACCTGGACCGACGCTTTTGGAGTATTGCTGGATGGTTCACCTCATACGGAGGAAGAGATGATGCAAGCGCTTTCTCTGGTTGCGGATTTCCTTGATTACTTTCGCCATCTTATTGCCGAGCGCCGTAATGCTCCACAGAACGATTTGATACAGGCCTTGCTCGTGACAGAAGAGCAGGGGGAAGTGCTGAGCGAAGAAGAGATCATTGGAAACTGCCTGTTACTATTCGCCGCCGGTCATGGGACCACGATCTATGGCATCAGTAACGGACTCTTTGCCCTGCTCCAACACCCGGATCAACTCCGTGCTGTGCAAAGCGATCCTTCCCTGATGACAGCAGCCGTGCAGGAACTTTTGCGCTATGAGAGCCCGGTTCAAGTCACCTCCAGACAAGCCAGAGAAGCTTTTATGCTTGGGAATAGACAGATCGCTGCTGGGGATCGGCTCATAGTTCACCTGGGGGCTGTCAACCATGATCCAGCCCAATTTCAGGAGCCAGACCAGCTTGACGTGCGGCGCTTTGCCTCACGAAATCTCGCGTTTGGGCATGGAATCCATTTCTGCCTGGGTTCTCCTCTGGCTCTCCTAGAAATAGAGATCGCTCTTACCACGCTGCTTACACGTTTCCCCAAAATTCAACTCACTTCCCAAACCCCACAATGGCATCCAGTACTCTCTTTTCGCCATCTTGTGGAGCTTCCCGTGAACTTACAGTAGAGCATCCTGCTTGCTCTGATAGTTGGTCAGTGTAGCCTCGGCCAGCGCGTAAAGCAGGCGATAAAATCGTCTATAGGTTTGCTTGAGCCTGGCTACCATTATGGGATGAAGTAAAGAAATTGGGGAGCGCCAAACTGAGGCTTTGCGCGTAAACCAGGGAAGAGCGTAAGAAGTGACTGGCATGCTCTCTACGCCTCCCTTTCTCCCCAGCATCAGCACATTTGACCCGCTTCACTGATTACGCCACGATTACAGATTGTTACCAGACTGTTACCCACACGTAACACTTTGTTACTTCCTCGTAACAGTTTGTTAACAGGCCATGATTACGTATGAATGCACAGTTACATTCTGTTACCTGCACATTCCATCTTGTTACTGGATGTTACGCGGCGCTGGCAAGGCGGAAGCGGGTCACGATCATCCTCGCCGCATGCTCTTGTCTTAACCCAGTGCTTGTGCAGACTTGAGAAGATTCTCCAATCCTTTAGGATTTGCTCCTACCAGGTCTCCTACCTTCTGTCCATTCTTAAAAACTATGAAAGTGGGCATGGCTCGTATGCCGACCTCCTGGGAAATCTTCTCTTGCGCATCTACATCGACCTTATAAAAATCTATCATACTAAACTCTGCCATACCGCTGAATTTTTCAAAAATGGGTGAGATCGCTCTACAAGGGGCACACCATGTGGCCCAAAAATCGATGGCACACGGTCTCCCACTATTAATCACGCTCTGAAACTCCGTAAAGCTATTGATCGGTTGTACCATTGTTTTCTCCCTCGCTCAAACATTTCTTTTTCCAGTATATCAAGTCGCCAAACCAGGTACCTGGTGCCCTCGTTTGTTGAGCCAGGCGGGGAGCATCATATATTTCTCTCCTGCCAACAGGCACAACCGTAGTATACCTCACAGATACATTCTATTGCC
Source organism: Ktedonosporobacter rubrisoli (assembly GCF_004208415.1). Taxonomy (GTDB): domain Bacteria; phylum Chloroflexota; class Ktedonobacteria; order Ktedonobacterales; family Ktedonobacteraceae; genus Ktedonosporobacter; species Ktedonosporobacter rubrisoli. The sequence goes on from NZ_CP035758.1 coordinate 5,631,250, forward strand.
CATCATTACTCGTACGTAACAAAGTGTTACTTTCACATTACAGTTTGTTACCAGGCCATGATCTTGGAACCGTTACACCACCATTTCTCCCACGAATTGCGCGATTCGTGGGAGTCTGTAGCGAGCAGACGTCAATGGCCTTCATACCTGGCCTACGATATGGTATCCTGTCATTGGTAAACTAGCCAGGAAGGAGAAAAAGCGCAAAATGGTCCATTCTTGCCCTGAGGAGGCGATGTGGGCATTTCATCTGACTCGCCTCTCCTTATTTTCAGTCAACAACGAGAGGGCTCAAGCGGTTTGGCGCTCGTCTCAACATCAAGAGGAGAATCCCTATGCCTTGTTTGCTCGAACCTGACAACTATCCATCCGTCCATTCCTTGTTTCAGGAAATGACCCATCATCTTGCCGTGCTGACCGTCCTGGCTGGAATAGTACCAGGAAAGGTCTATGTCGATGATCCTGCTAACCCACAAACTGCTATCTTGATTCCAGCCAACCAGCAGCGTGTCTATGTAAGCGGTGAGCCCTCATCTCGCCTGCTTGCTGACGTCATAGACAGGCAATTCAAAGCGTCTCTTGCGCAGAGCTATGGATTTGTGGTCTACGACGTATCAGCCCCCTGGAAACAGGCCCTTGAGCACGCGCTGAAAAAACAAGAAACCGTTCCTGGCTCTAGAGCGTATTATCGCCTGAGAGAACTATCCTCGCCCTCCAGCCAGCCTCTTCCAGAAACGCTCAGCATAGCGCGCATCGATGAGGCCATAGTAGGAGACGCGACGCTGCTGAACAGGCAACTGCTGATTGATGAGATCCATTCAGAGAGTCCTTCGCTTGAGCACTTTTTCCGCCACAATTTCGGCTTCTGTGCCCAGGATGGTCACACGCTCGTCGGCTGGTGTCTTGCCGAATATCACTACCATGATCGTTATGAACTGGGGATTGAGACTATCGAAACCCATCGGCGCCAGGGTATTGCTACCCATCTCACAGAAGCCGTTATAAGATACGCCTTTGCCCAGGGAGCGAGGGAAATTGGTTGGGATTGTTGGACCACCAACACGCCATCTATAGCAACAGCTTTGAAGTTAGGTTTCGAGAAGGCCCTTGACTATCCCGTGTTTTACTGCCACTATCGGCCAGAGCCAACATAACTCATGAATTGAACCGATACCTGGGTCATCAATGGCAAAAGCGATCCAGGCATTTTCTGCTCGATCCAGCAGGTTTCCGCCGTGCCTCTCCTCGCAAGCCGACGACTCAGCAGGCCGCCGCGAACCGATGTTGCAACGCCTCCAAGTGAATTGCGGTCCCTTGCGCTCCATCTGTTGCGCCGGAGAGGATTGGCGAAACCGGCGAACAGCTAGTCGCCTACGTGCGCACGTCTGGCAACTGCTTATCAGTCATCAAGGACTGCGAGATGAATTTGGCGCAGACGTGCAGGATCGGTAATCACGGTAATCGCGGTGATCTTGCCTCCTCTGATCGTGAGATCAAGGACACCGAGCAGCCGCCCGTACGGGGCCACTACGACTCCCAAGGAGCCATTCACCAGAGCTGGTTGTGTGGCCTGGGCACCTCCCATAAACTGTTTCGCCACAGCCGCTGCGCCATGAAGCTCTTTTGGTGTACCCGCAGGAAGGGACAGTTGCTCTCGCCAGAGCACCACCTCAGGATCGAGCACGGCAAGCAGCGCGTCGAAGTTTCCTTCACGTGCAGCGGCGAGAAAGGCTTCGGCCACTTCGCGGCTGGCAGCCAGATCTGCATCCTGCCTGGGTGCTCTTCCCCGCACCCGGCGGCGTGCACGGCTGGCGAGCTGCCTGGTAGCTGTTTCTGAGCGTTCCACGATGGGAGCAATCTCGTCAAAAGGCACAGCGAAGATGTCGTGCAGGACAAAGGCCAGGCGCTCGGCGGGAGCCAGCGTATCGAGCACCACCAGCAGAGCCAGGCCTACCGAAAAGGCCTGTTCCATCTCTTGCTCCGGGTCGATCGCTCGTTCACCGCCCGTCACTATTTCAGGTACCTGGGCTTCCAGAGACTCCTCATGCCGCGCCTGACGAGCACGAAGCATATCCAGGCACACCCGCGCGACCACCCTCACCAACCATGCGCCCAGGTTCACGATGCTGCTAAAATCGGAGCCGCTGAGGCGCAGCCAGGACTCCTGCACGGCATCGTCCACCTCGTCAAGCCGGCCCAGTAGCCGATAAGCCACAGCTCGCAGGTTGGGGCGCTCAGCCTCGAAGCGTTGCGCTAACAAGGTATATTCGTCCATCGGTCACATTCCTTTGTTTTATTTCGTCGAGGTAATGACGAAGGAAGCCTCACGGATGTGACACTTTCCGATGACCTGCTAACGGGACAACCATATCAAAATTGAGACGCACCGATGGCCAGTTGAGAGTACCGGCCATCAGATATGTGCAACAAACTATTTACACGAGAGAAAGGAATGTTCCCATGAAAGTAGTGATTTCCTATACCAAAATGAAGCCCGAGCAGCATGCCGAAATCGATGCAGCGGGCAAGCGCGTGCTGGAGGCGCTTGAACGAGAACGGCCGCAAGGTTTTCTGTATGCCGTCTGCCCGTTCCCCAACGGGGAAAACTTTGTCACGGTTGTCATCACTGACGACGGAGTAGACAATCCGCTGTTGGCCCTGCCGGAATATCAGGCATTCGCTGCGAAATTCAAAAGCTGGCTAGCTGAGCCGCCAACCGTAGAACAATTGACGGCAGACATCTCCTATCGGTCCTTCTAAAAATCAAGGAGTCGAAAGGTCTGGTGAGAGCGGTCACTCTCGCCAGGCCCCCTGATGAGCGGAAATCGATCTACACTACAAGCAAACCTGACCATCCGCTAGTTCCCCTTGCGGGGAAACAGAGCCGCATCCCTGAGCTTTCCGTATGGTGTCGAGTTTTTAGACTTGGCGAAACGAGAGGCACAGAAGAAATATCACAAATGGCCATGCCTTCTCCTACCCATCTCCAGCATAGATAAGAAGCCTGATCAGGCATCAGCCATCCTGACAAGATAAACAGCCATCACTCAACCTGACGTTTTGCCTCACATTTGGGAATAGAGCAAACGTCTGCACATCCGCCAGAGCAGGCCTGGAGGAAACGAGCACCTTACCAGAATAGATGATCATGCCAGAAATCACTACACCGTACAAGGCACTCGTTAGGGGCAAACAGTAGAAAGCGAGGAGCACCAAACGAAGGCTTTGGGCGTAAACAAGGGGAGAACGCAAGAAGTGACTAGCATCCTCTCTACGCCTCCCCAGGTCTTCTGGCGCCAGAAGCCCTTGACGACGTTCAGGCCGTCAGAGCCCTGAGATAACAGCAATTACCCAGGGGTATTCTGTTCCTTAGCGGGAGCGGGGGAACCAGCTCCGAGGGAACCAACTCCGGGGGAACCAGCTTGTTGGATTCGTCATGGGTGTTTCCTTTCTAGCATGTTCTTCTGGAAGATCACCATTTGTGACCTTCACAAAGCAAGAGGGTCGACCAGGCCGATTTGGGACAGCTTTTCCCCCGAATTTGACCAATTCCAAACATCTTTATAGAAATTGCCCGACACTCGAAGCGTGAGTATACTGGCTCAAGGGCTGCTCGGGCGAGAAAATTTTGCCATGACGATATTCATCGGTAGATAGGATGTCGATGAACATCGTCCTTTGCAGGGTTTTACAGCTTTGCTTCTAATATCAGTTCTCTAGATCATATGCTGTAGGGTGTCGTGGCTGATAGAGCGGCAGATCAGAGCCGCTTGGTAGTTTGATCGAGGCAATCAAGCCCCAGCGTCGATCGCTAATCGGCTGAGAGATCGTAACGCCCTGAGCAGCTAGCTTTGTCAGTGTCTTCTCGATGTCATCGCATATCAAGTAGAATTCATAATGACCTACCCCATCTGTAGGATGCACAGCGATCTCAGTTGGAGGAAGCTTAAAGATCAGCCAACCACTTCCGGCGTCGACGCCAGCAAATCCGAACACATCGCGGATGAAAGCTCGGTCAGCCTCCGCATCTGCGCTGTAGAGGATAATATGTGCTCCGTTAAGCATACTTCTCCTTTCTTGCTTGCTTCATCAGCATTTGCGTTTCCTCGTCGCTTTGTTCTTCTTTAGAAAGAAACTCGGCTAGTCATGCATTTACACAGCTCCTTCAGCGGCCTTCGCCAGCAATACCCACCCAATCAGAAGGTTCGGCAGTAGTATGCTCACCCAGAAATAGATTCAGCTGGGAGGCATGTTCTTGCACATGACGCATACTATACAACTGTAGCTCTAAATAGCTCACCGGCTTTCCCACGAAGCTACTGAAATCAATCTGCTGGCGTGCTCTCTCGTCCGATAACTCCGCAAGCGTTGTCCGGCACTTCTCGTGTAGTTGTCGTAGATAAGTATGGAGCTGATCCTTGCTATAAGGCTGGTGGGGAAATTCACTTGCGGGGTCCAACTCATTCAGGGTAAAGGGAGCTGGAGGAGCGAAGCCTTCGCTTGAGCCAGTCAGATATAAATCTAGCCAGAAGAGACAGTGGTAGGTAACGCACCAGAATGCAGAAGTTTTATCGGGCTGTGAGCGATCTACGGGATCGGGCCACAGATGCCCATCCCAATGCGTAGCAGGGCAGGCGAGCAGAGCATTTTCGAGCATCTCGATAGCCGCGCCAAATTGCTCCCACAGGGCGGTTCTCCACAAGGAATCCAGAGGTAAACTTTCAGATGTCATACTGATCCTCTTTCACATATTTCTCTACTTTTTACACCACGCTCATTGAAAATACACTAGCGCGCTGGCTGGCGGCAGAGAGCCATACCGCCAGCGCAACGCACAGTACCTTCTCATTTCTTCTTTCCCTGGAGAGCTAAAGCGGAACCCATCTTTTTTACTCAACCTTCAGGTCATACAAACATTGCCAAGCAAACAGGCTAGAGCGTGCTCAAAATCTCTGCCCCCTGTTGGGACACAATCACGGTATGCTCAAACTGCGCAGCCCAGCCGCCATCTCGCGTACGTACGCTCCATCCATCGGCGTCAACTCTCATCCGTGCAGATTTCTCGACAAGGGTCGGCTCAATAGTAATCACCAAACCTTCAGGCATCACGGGACCAGTTCCGGCGCGTCCAACATTTGGGACATCCGGCCGCTCATGCATAACGTGACCCAGGCCATGCCCGATGTATTCACGAACCACGTCATAACCGTGTGACCAGGCCACCTTCTGAATCGCATAGCCGATATCGCCAATCCGCTTTCCCGGTCGCGCCGCCTGAATACCCGCCATCATGGCCTCGCGCGCTATCTCAATGAGGCGCTGATGTTTGGGGTTGATCTTCCCAATAGCCACGGTAATCGTCGAATCGCCGGCATACCCATCTAAAAGCATGCCAGCATCAATGCTCAGCACATCTCCTATCTTCAACTTCTGCTTACCCGGTACTCCATGCACGGCAACATCATTCACCGAAGTATTAATGCAGCCAGGGAAACCTTCTTCCGTAGCAAAAACAGGCGTTGCTCCTAGCTGAGCAATGTAGTCCATAGCATAATCGTTGAGATCGCCCGTCGTCACTCCTGGCCGTGCCAGCTTGGCGAGATCCTGCAAGAGCTTCGCCGTTGCACGATTCGCTCTTCGTAATCCTTCTCTCTCCTCTTCTGTAGTAGCAACCAAGTTATTTATCTCCTTTACATAGATTTTCAAACATCCAGAAGAAATCAATTCTTGTAGTATACCATCAGGGTTCTGCTTGGCGAATGGAGATCCTAGACTCCTGTCCACACAAAAAACAAGCCCGAGACCCCCACAAGCACCACGAAGGCACAAAGCATAGCTGCACCAATCTTACCGAAAGGGCCAGCTCTTTTAAACCAGGCAAGCGATCCAATGACGATTATTTGCATGACTAAAGACGCCACAAAAGTGCCTAAACAATCACCAAGCAAGCGGTCGATTGTGTAGCTGGGATGGCCGAGCACAGCCGTATTTCCTCCGAGGTTCGCGGGATTATACCAACATGGGTAGCTCTGGCCTACTTCATACCTATCAAGAATGACCTGGGCATTAAATTCTGCATCATAGAGCGTTTCATCCTGCATCATGGGATGAGGACCATTAGGTTCGTCAGTGATCTCTTCCTGATGCCCATCTTTTGTATGCAAGATATAGGTAAACTCAGGAGTATAGTGGCTTCTATCCTTATAGATATTCGAGCTTTCAATTGTGCACATCCCCTGTTGATAGGTCTGGTACACGAAGAGCGAATGGAGGTTTATCAGGCTGAGCAGGCAGGAAGTGAGAAGTATCGCGCCCCCTCCTATCCAAAGCTTCCAACGCAGACGACGCTGTTCTGCTGAAAGCACATTCCTGCCGGAGCTCATGTTTCTTTGCAGCTTGTAATGCCTGAAGCTTTCTTTCTTTTTTCTCATCTTTCCAGTTATCCTAATCACAGGTAAGATTCAGGGCCAGTAGTACAGCTTATCCAGTCAGCTGAGATAAGCCTGAGCAACCCGACTCAGCGATATAGGGCATTTGCCCCACGCCATCTCTACACATCAAATATATCATTTAAGCATCATCGTTCATACTGTGAAGTCAAAGCGTAGGAGAGCTGTTATGCTTGTGTTTCCAAGCTTTCCCAGAATTTCCCGACGTTGGAGCGTACCCATGCTCAGCGCGTTAACCGCGCTAAGCATCTATGCTGGCGTCTTCATTATCGATTTTTGCATTCAATTCGTGCTTCACTGGGGTAATCCCTTTGAAAACGGGGAAGTCGTAAATTCTATAGCTGGGGCGCTGGCTATCGGCCTGCTCAATATGCTCTTGTGGTGGCTATTCACGCTCGTGCCCGGCCCAACAACGCTGCTGCGGGCGACCCTGGCCGGGGCACTTTGTGGCCTCGCCGCGCCATCCTTACTTGCCATCGTCAATTTTTTCTTTAGCTGGCTGGTGCGCGGCTACTTCCTGAACTATCAAGGTCGGCCATCTACGAACTGGGCAGAGGCCTCCTGGCCGCTTGGCTCGGTACCCATCATCTCTATCATATTCTTCGTCTGGCTCACCTTGCCAATTTGCATTCTGCTCGATCGCAGGATGGCGAAACAGCTGGCTCCATAGCCTGGCCCGCCATACATAGGGTTGCTATTTTGCAGCCCTTCCCAGGCCCACAACGCCGCCGTTGAGAACCGCTTTGCCAGCAACAAGCTTTTCTTTATTACTCTTGATTCTGCAAATGATTTTTTATTAGCCCACGGAGTTCCCGATAGATACCCCACCAGATATCTTCTCGCTCATGTTCAGGCCTGAAAGCAATAGGTCTACCATTTGTAGGCATAGGTTGGAATCGCTCTATAGGCAGATCAGCCCAACCACAATGGCGCAGAATAATTGGGCAAATAAGCATCTCTCTCACTACCCTCTTTACGCTTCTCTCGATCGCCGCCTGCATTTCCGCGCCAGAACAATAGCCAGAAGCAATCAGGCTGGGGCTTAGAAGTACCAGGTAAAGCTGGCTCTCCAGAAGGCGTGGATCAACCACTTGTGACCAATCATTTCCCGGTTGAACCTGACGCTCTATCCACTGCGAAATGAGTCCGACCTGTTGCAAACTGGCAAGGTGCGGCTCGAATTCCTGCTTGAGCACCTTGTCCTGCTGGGCATAACTCAAATAGAGGGTAACTGGCTTTTTTATTTCCATCGACATACTTCGTATTCCTTTCTAGAAGATATCGTGCCAATTGCATTTTATTCTCTAAATTATACCACTCTTTAGCGGTACACGCCAACTACCCTTAATACTCTAGTTAGTAAAGATGACTGGAGCGAGCCTGGTGATTTTCAGGCAACCCTCAGCAGTTTTCAAAATATGGGGCAACCCTCAGCAACCCTCCGCAGAAATTTGCTTTCTTGCAATATGGTCTGAGATGGCTTCTAGAGCCGCTTTATATGCTAATAGCAAGGTGCAGATACATTAAGCGATCTCGATCTTGCTGAGGGTTGCTGAGGGTTCTAGCCGTCATCGCGAAAATGATTTTGCCAGAGATAGAAGTTTATCTCTTTATTAGTAAACCATGCGATTATGGATGGTTTTAACCCTCAGCAACCCTCAGCAAACTTCTTGAAGGCAAAGCTAAAGCAAAACCGAACTGCGAATTTGCCTGCCCTTTTTGGTAGCAATTTATCACAACCCTATAAAGCGCAAAACGGCCTCACAGGCCACTTTAGGACCTGCTGGCAATATTGTTAACCAGCCCTGACAGCCAGCTTTGCGCATCGGAATAGATGAGTAGACACATTTCACTTTTGCGGAGGGTTGCCAAAAATCGCCTCTTTCCTCTAAGCACAATCCGCCGGGAAAGAGGCAAGCCTTATAATAGATATGGCAAGAGACACGCCTTATTCAATAGTGCGCCTGGCGACGGGAAGAACCTTGCCCGTCAGATCCCAGGTGATAATGCGCTTAGGGGTCAAACGGATTATCTCCGGGCTAAACCAGGAATAAATCTCCTTTCCCCCTTCTGGAAAGACTTCCGCCTTCCCGCGAATCTCGATTCCGCGCCCTTCTCCTGTCGGAAGGGCATCATCCACCACAAAGGAGACAAGACCATTGCCCGCTACATTACGATACTTCTGGCTCTGACTGTGGTTTGGCCCTCCGATATCGATCGTATCAAGTTCTGGATTGTAGCGAAAACCTACTGGCTTGTTCTCTGGCTCGCCGCGTTGATTGACGGTAGCTAGCCTTCCCAGGTGTTGGGACTTGAGATATGCTAGTTCTGCCTCGGTAAACTTACTCATCGTACTCCTTTTTATCCATGAAGAGCAGATATCGCATAGATTTTTTGCGTAAACGCTACGCAAGCTGCAATTCTGCAGGTATAACGATAACATCTTGCTATTTGGAAGCGCATCGTCATCCCGGTCAGAAATTATCTGTACAAAAGGACAGGCTAGCATAGAGAAAGGCAATTTTGTCTATTATCGTCACTTAGTACAGCGCTGCACATCTCCTAACGAGGGATAAGAGCCATCGCTGGCTGCAGCCACCTGAATAGCATGGGCATGGTCAGTGCAAAGAATGTAGACAGATTTATGGCCAGGATTACTTGAATTGTTGCCTTGCAACACAATGTCTTCGTCATTAACCCCGGTAAATTCAACGGTGGCCAGATGTTTATCAAAATCTTGTTGATCGGTCTTGTCTCTCGTATTCTCAAACGCCTGCAAAAATGCCTTAGTAGCATCATAGGATAAGATGGCATGCGGAGGAAGCAAGGTATATGCATTCAACGTAACCACCTTTGAGGTGGGAAGAGGCTGCGGAAAAGCTTGATAATACGCTCTTACAAAGTCGCTCTGGCGGTTAAGGGGAGGCGCATAAATCGTAGAGTAGACAATAGAGTAGGTATTATCGACATACCTTGTGAGGTCGTAGACCGCATCTCCAGCGAATATAGGGATCGAAACCTTTGCGGCGGGCGATTGTTGCTGTTGAGCCAATTGCACACCATACTCAACAGCATCGATATCATTGGCATAGCCGGCAAAGAAAATCATTGTTGCAGCCTTATTCACAATAGCATCCTGGACATTTGCTTCAATCACCGTGTTATCACCGATAATATACGGCACAGAAACGGGTTTAGCACAAACCCCATTGTTCTGCAAGGCATTGATAAATGCACTTGCCAGGCTATTACTATATTGGTCGGGCTGATTCGTGCCTTTGTTGATATCATAGAAAACTGCAATCGTTGGCTTTACTTGCGGACAAGGCCCCGAAACAAAATAGCGCTTAATGAACTTTGCCATCATGTCACTTTGCACTTCATCAGGAGCAGCAATCCTATAAAAGTTGGGTTTATGGGAAAAATCATCGCTTGTCACGGATGGGGAAATAATAGGGATTGCCCCTTGTCCCCAGTTGTTAAGGGCCTGAAGCGCCTGATCGGCCTGCGCACTGAAAGGGACGCCAACAATGCCAAGAAAAGAGGGGTCGGATTTGGCGTAGAGGATGAGCTGCCGAACAACCCCAGGAAGCGCTTCCTGGGCCGTAGCCTGCGTACCAATATTAGCAATCACAAGGCAAAGCCTGGCATTATCAACGTTTGGTCGGCTATTATAATCCTGCTGAGCCAGATAGGCCCCTCGCAGGTCTTCAAGGCCCACATCAGCAGACAGTGCGGAGTCGGAGACGGTACGACTCAATATAGTGACCACAGCCAGGGTGATATGCTTACCCGAGCAAGCATGGTTCTGAATATTCTGCTCTTGCAGAATTTTTTTCTCTACCTCTATTTCCTGGTCAGCCCCGCTGGAACCGGTCCAATCAAAAGGAAGCTCCATTTCATTTGTATTGCTAATCAGTCCAACCCTCACCATGGTATGATCGGGAGCCATAAGCGAACTCACCCCTATGCCAGGGGCGCAGAATAGCTGTACGCCACCTTTGACGCATGCATAATCTGCGGCGGCACTCAGCTTAGCTATAAAGAAATTTTGGAACAAGAAAATTATGATTATCAGGATATATGCCAGGTATAAGACGACATGAGTGAAATGCTTCCTGGCTCTTAGTTGGCTAGTTGTCTGCGTCCCTGAAAACATCTTGCTAAATCTTCTCTTCACGGGCCCAAACACCTTTCCAAAGGCGTTATCAATCCACCCATTTATGTTATTGATAGTGTCAGGATGGATTTTGTACAAACTTATTCCACCCAGAGCCACTACGTTAAAAAGCAAAAGTGAAAACAAATCAGGGGCGTTAATTTTGATATAGGCGATATTGGAAATGATGGCAACCAGTAGCTGAAACCAGGGAATAATATTCGTATTTGTCGCAGGCGGGTTAGGGGAAGCTGGACCATTCTGTTGATTTCCAGAGCTTTGATTTTGCTGACTCATGCTACGCTCCTGTATCTTGTAAAGCCCTCGTGAGGCGGCTCCTGTCTAGCTACAATTCTCAATATCAAAGGAAGCAAAAGGTTTTCGCCTATAAGAGGATTAAAGCGCATATTGTGCGCAATAATTGGGACCAGATGAAAAACATTCTTGTTAATTGACCCGGAAAAGTAGCTTTTTCTTCTGTTGCGCAGGCCTACTAGCCGAAGAACTCTCTTCTCATAGCTTGCCTTAGAGTAAGAGAACAGGCTAAAGTTGTCCCATTGGCGCTCAACATTGACCGATTACAGCTATCCAACGCCAGGAAATCAGTTCTGATGAGGAGAGCTAAAGGCTTGATAGCTGGCCAGTGGGATACACATCTACAACTATAGACGGGTAGATATGGCAAAACAAAAAAACTGGCGAGGAGGTTGACAAATGCTTCTCGCCATGTTATTACTTAGTTAGCTAATGATTAGTTAGACAAGTAATTTTCTAAGAAGGCTTAATATGCAAGAGAGAGAGTCACCATCATACCAGATTGTGCGCTCGCGTGATGATCTCAAGGATCTGGAGAGTCAGGGCGATCCTGCTCAAATATTTATCATTGAGGAAAGCCTGGGCTATCTTGTGAACTATCTAGCCAGGCTATTCTCTCAGATTCATACAGCCTACCTCGCATCTCATGGCGTCCATCTTGGACAATGGGGAGTACTGATGTACTTGTGGGTCAAGGACGGCCAGACCCAGCGAGAGCTCAGTCGCCAGGTAGCTATTGATGAGGCTTCAATGGTAAGTTCCATCGACCGCATGGAACGTAACGGATTAGTCCGACGAGTACGCAACGACCATGACCGGCGCCAGATTAATATCTTCCTGACCGAGAAAGGTCGAGCATTGCGCGACAAACTTATTCCCGGCGCTCTCGCCAACAATGCAATCTCGGTCAACGGTTTAAGTGAGGCCGAGAAGAATCAATTGTTTACTCTTTTACGCCGGATGATCGTGTCGCTGGAAGAGGCCCTGGCGCATCAACAAGAAAGGACTACTTAGACATGCCTGCCAGAAAAGTTTCAAATAAGCAGATACGTGATATTCAACGCATTGTCCATTTGATAGCCGCTCTCGTTCTGCTGTTCTACGTCTACGGCCCCCTGGATGGTGCTCCGGGATTGGCGCCACTTTTGCGCTTTGCGGTGCTTCCACTGCTCGTCGTAACAGGCCTGCTGATGTGGCAGTGGACGCGCCTGCGTAAGCTGGTCACTCCTTCTTTAAGAGGCACAGCGCTACCATAGCGAAGCAGAAAAAGAGCCTCTAGCCGCGAAATGCATCTATGCATATTCCATAATCAATGAAAGGAGATACACCAATGTCTATTGTTCTGATTAATCCGTTTGAGGTCCCCTTGGGCCAGGAGGAAAACTTTCGCCAAGGCTGGCAGGCTGCCGCTGAGCATCTGCGCCAGGCCCCGGGCTTCATCTCAACTCGCCTTCATGAGAGCCTTGATAAAGAAGCAAGATTTCGCTTCATCAACGTAGCTGAGTGGGAGTCGCCACAGCATTTCCAGGCAGCCATGAGGAGCGAAGCCATGGCTCAGGTCAGACAGCATATGCATTTCACGGCTTATCCGGCTCTCTATCAGGTGATCGTCGAAGAGAAAAGTTCATCATCTCACTAGCTTTGATAGACAGCCACTAACCGTGTTAGGGTCAGGGATATTCTATCCCTGCGCGTTAAGATACGAGGAGATGACTCCAAAGAGGAAGAATTTTTTCCCCTCTTTGGAGGGCTCGTTTTATAGGCGTTACAGGACCAGGAAAGCCTCTATGAATCAATTCAAACTGGCTGGTCATCACCGATGTGCATGCAAACTTGCCAGCCCTGCAGGCGGTTCTCAAGCAACTCGCAAAAGCTCTCGCACGTTATGCCACCCTGGTTTTTCATAATGGCTACTACAGCCTTGAGCAGCATGCAACTAGCTACGACGATCACGAGATTTTTCAGACCTTTGAGCAGCGCCAGGTGCCTGATCGCGAACTGCTCTATCGGGTCTTCTTTGGCGGACGCCTCAAGACAGGCCAGGCGGAGCCATAACCGACCAACTTAGCAGCTGTACACACTGTCTTCATATTGAACATACTTGATCCAGGTCCCATCTGGATGCCTTACGCGCATCTCCATCCCTGTCGGAGCCTGCTTTGGTCCATCCAGGATCGTTGCTCCGTTCTTGCGCAGGTATGCTTGCCATTCGCTCAGCGAGTCCACAAGAAAATTAGCTTGCGTGGCTTTCAAGGCTCCCAACGCCTGCTCAGGGCCCGCGATCAGCAGTAGCGGCCCAACCTGTACAGCTTCTATGCCTCCCTCGAAGCTCTCACGCAAACTGCTCTGGGTAGAGAAGAGGGACTCGTAGAAGCTCACACTAGCCTCCAGCTGCTCTCTGCTCAGAAAGATTCTTGTCAGAACTTGTAGTACCTTCATCCTCTTTTCTCCTGACTTGTCTTTACTAAACTTTTCCTCACGAGTATAGCGTGTTCTGTTCCATCGAACAAGACAAAGTATTCAAATAATATCTTCGATTTTTCTGATAGGTTGAGGCACTAGAAATTATATCGCCTGCTTGCTATAAACTGGTTACAGCCAGCTTCCTACAGGTGCAGACTTGCCAGGCAGTCTCTTCTACTTAAGATTGCCTTGGCCTTCTGAACAGGACAAAATCCGGCCAATGGGACAGTGTGGAGACAGGCCCGATGGAGGAATACTATGAGTAGCAGAAATACAGCTAGATATCGCAAACAGTTAGGGGAGGCAAAAATTTATGCATATACAGGAACTTGTACTCTATACATCTTCGCTAGCCAGCCAGAAACAGTTCTATAGCCAGGCGCTGGGTCTATCTTTAGTGGATGAAAGGCCAGATTCATTCACAGTTCAGGCCGGTCTCACACGCTTGAGCTTCCATGAAACGAAGCAGAACGTTCTCTACCATATTGCCTTTACTATCCCCAGAAATAAATTTGCCAGGGCCAAAGACTGGCTAGTCCGCCAACAGATCCCCTTCTTGCGCAAAGATGGTGAAGACGAGATCTTCTTTGACAACATCAATGCCCGCTCCTGCTACTTCCCCGATCCAGACAACAACATCCTGGAATTTATCGTCCACTACAATCTTGCGCGAGAAACAGATGGCGACTTCAGCCCGGCCGACGTGCTGCACGTGAGCGAGATTGGTTTGCCGGTAGAGGATGTTCCAGCTCTGGCCACAAAGTTTGAGGAAACGCTAGGACTCAAGCCCTATGGCGGTCCCGTCTCAGAAGGCTTTGCCTTTATGGGCGATATCACGGGGCAACTCGTCGTAACTAAGATTGGCCGACCCTGGCTGCCCACCCTGACCGTGCCAGCAGCTCCCTCGCCGGTCCAGGTAACGCTCAGCGGCACGCGTAAGCAGTGGCTCGATCTTGCCCCCTATCCATACATCCTTACCGCCCATCAGTAATCAACTGGAGGAAATCCGGGCCACAAATTGCCCGGATCACCTACTTTCTAAAACGACAAGCCAGGATGACGGGAAAAGGATGGGATAACGGACCGTAGCTTCAGAAAGCCAGGCGGATAGCCCTTTCATCCTTTACTATAAATGCTGCGTTACGAGATAGGCAAACCGCGAAAACGGGCACTATCCGGGTCTCCTCCAACTAATCTCACGATATCACGTAGGCGAAAAATCTGGCCGCCTGCTCCCCAATTCCCATCAGCCACTTCTTGCACAATACACCAGACACGCGCACGATTCTCGGCGTCCCAGCTGGCCCCTTCAGCATCAAGAATAGCTCTGGTCACCTCCTCAACTAATCCTTGCTTGCGCTCGTCGTCTAGCGACCATTGGGGAACCGTTGCTATCACTCGATAGCGCGGATGCGCAGGAAACGCGCCCCCAACCATCATCTCCTCTTTTTTGATCTCGTGTACATATATCCAGGCAATCGCTTTTGCCTGAGGGGTGTCTGGAGCGCCTTCCCATTTCAAGATAATGCTGCTCAAATGCGCCATAAGATCTTGTTTACCTTGAGCATTTAATATCCCTTCAGGCAGGGTTAAATCAATCATTGGCATTCGCTTTACTCCTTCATATGCGTTGTCCTATCTAAGCGCATCTCATTTAAGGTGCTTATAGATAGAGACAACAAGAAGTACGAAGTGTGACAAGCGCTATGAAGATATATTCTCGACTTGCGCATTTTCCTCTTCTGAGCTGAGTAGTGCAAACTGCCTTGAAGCCAAAAGCTCTTTCATCGCGATCACAAACGCTTCAGGAGCTGCATAGTCAGGATGGTTTCGATAGAGCCCGGCAACTCGATCAAGCTTTTCCAATTCCCGAACCTCCTGAGTGCGAGTGGAAGAAACGCGCGTGGGATGGCAGGCAAACATAAGGCTATCTTCCTTGATGAGTCCCGCTTGTATAGCCGGGCCAACCTGTTTATGGCATCGACAAGGGTTAGCCGGGTTGATAATGCCGCAGTTCTTATACATGAAGCCTCGAAGTAACTTGCGCGCACGGGAAAGGCGCTTACGAAAAGCCTCCGGCGTAATGTCAAGAATATCGGCCCCCTCCTGGCTATTGACCTCAAAGACTTCCCCAAGAATATAGGCGACTCGAAGCTCCTGATTTAAGCAGAGAAGCATTCCCTGCGTGCAACCTATTTTCACTTCCTCCATCAAGAGCTGCTGATCTACCGAAGCGGGCGCCAAACTTGAATTTAGCAGTCCCGCTTCCAAAAATTGTGAAAATTGCTCAAAACTGAGGGCCGACATTTTGTTTCGCCGTTTGCGTATTGTAATCAAGTGATTTATGGCTATTCGATATGCCCAGATGGAAAAAAGAGTTTCCTGCCGAAAACTACGCAGACTGAGCGCAATCTTGACAAGAATCTCCTGTGTGGCATCCTGCGCATCCTGTGGATGACCGAGCATACGCATAGCAATCCCATAAATACGATCTTGAATACTAGCAATTACGGCTTCTAAAGCTGCTCGGTCTCCCGTTTTTGCTGCTTCTACTGAGTCTTCAAGCGTGTGTTTAAGTAAATCATATTCCACTATTCAATCCTCTCTTTTTCACTTTTCAACGCAAGCAGCATAGTTTATGCTGAACAAATTCTTTACAAAGAGTAAGACACCTGCGAAGCCAGATTGTGACAAGAGCAAAGTTTTTTTAGCGTATTTACAGGAAAGTTGCCCTACAACCGCACACCAGCCGCATTCGTAAAGAGCATAGAGCAGCAAACTGCTGAGTAAAGCAATTTAAGGAATTTCTACTCTATGGAAAAGAAAGCTCTTCTGGCCTTGAGCGCGGCCACACTGACCGGTCTGGGAGCCCTGACCGTGACAGAGAATTATCAGCAATGGCAGCGCAGCGAGCTGGCCCGCCTGGAGTCCGGTTCCCAGCTTATCGAAACCGCCCTGGGCCCAACAGAATTTGCCAGTTCAGGCAGCGGTCCGACGATCCTAATTTTGCATGGCTCGCCTGGTGGCTATGACCAGGCCCTCAATCTTGGCCCAGCGCTGGGCCTGACAAACTTCAGCATCCTGGCCCCCTCGCGACCGGGCTACTTGCGCACGCCACTCAGCTCGGGTCGCAGCCCCGAAGCCCAGGCTGATCTCTGCGCGGCCCTCCTCGACGCCCTGCATATCGAGACGGCCATTGTACTAGGCATCTCTGGTGGTGGTCCCAGCGCGCTCCAATTCGCCTTGCGCCATCCCGAGCATTGTCGTGCCCTGATTACCCTCTGCGCCGTCACGCAGCGCTATAACGAGAGCGAGGTGTATGCACAGTTGGCCCTTCATCAACGCCTGCTCAACCAGTTGACCGATGCCGCACTTCTCTCCAATGCCTGCATCTACATCCTGCAAGGCTTGACCGATCTCGTCTCCACAAGCGAGCATCCCGAGACAAAGGACATGCTCAAATCGTTCTCCCTGCCCTCCCTGCGCCGTCCCGGCTACGACAATGACATGCAGCAATTTGCCAGCATGGACATTTATCCCGTCGAGCAGCTAGCAATGCCAACCTTTATCGCTCAGGGAACCGCCGATACCAGCGTGCCCTTTGCTCAGGCACAATGGCTGGCTTCAAAAGTGCCCCAGGCTCGCTTTGTCGCGGTCGAAGGCGCTGGCCATATGTTCTTCGCCACCCACAAAGATCAGGTTGTGCCCCAGCTCCATAGCTTCCTGCACGCTCTCTAAAACGCGCCGCGTCCACTTTTATGCACACGTGGGTACACAAAGTGCCATATAGACGATCTTGCCTCTATCGCTCCTTGTGTACCCATATTTAAACACTCACCTCTCTGCGCTAACCACATCCAATATGGCATCTGGCAACTTTCACGCGTGTAAATTAACAAGCAAAGTTGCTTGTCTCCCCATCCTTGCTGTCAAGGCCGACGAACCACTACAAACATCTGTTCGGTGATTACTGACGGATTGCGTCCCATCCTCGCCTCTTTCAGGAGCAACTCCGCCACCTGTTCTCCCAATTCTGCCTTCAAAGCTTCCTGCTCTGCAAGCATGCCCTCATAGATTGCCAGCCTTCGAGGCTGAAAATCAGGGGTCGGCTCTATCACTTCAACCACGCCACCTGCATCTGTAAAGATCTGCTCAGGGCCACTCGGAGTTGAAGTTTCGCCAGGCCGATGCCCGACAAAGACAGTTGCCACAAAGCACCTTCCAGGTCGCAAGAGGCGCAGAATCTCCCGCGCTACCGCTGCGCCGGTTGGCGCCATGCGAAAAGCATCGACGCACATGACAGCATCAAAGCAGGCATCTGGCAATTCTGTCTTAGCATAATCACGTAACAAGAAGGTCGCGCGATCCTTCACGCCAAATAGCTCGGCCCGCTGCCTTGCGTGTTCAAGAGCCACCTGCGAGAAATCGATTCCTGTCAATGACGCCCCTGTCTCGCGTGCCACCCACAACCCAGGCCCACCCCGTCCACATCCCAGATCGGCAAATACCTGACCCGGCCCCACACACAACGCTTTGGCGATGCGGCGCAACAACGGCAGTGTCGTAAAACTGAACTGATCGACTTCCTCACTATAGTCACTGCCATAGACTTCACGCCAAATCCGCCGCCGCGTGGGACTATTAGGATCAGCGGCAAAGATGGCATCAAACGTTTCTCTGGTCAGCACTTTCGACTCTGCATCATGCATAACTTTCCTTCCTTGAAGAAAGAGTGAAACTGCGGATAAGATCAAACGTTTCTCTGGTCAGTACTTTGGCTCTGGCCAAACGCAGCTCAGGCGCGAGCGAACATCGCCTCACTATCATCCTGCTGCACCCGGCACAGTAGCAAGCGTGTCGTCTTTATCTCGCTAAAAATGTGCGCATGTTCGGCATGCTTGAGAGGCTCACCATCAAGCACAGAGAAAATAGACACAGGGGCTTTAGCCTTTCTTTGTTTTCCATAGCTTTCTTCCTTAAGGCTCACTTGACCAGCGAACACGTATGTCCTGATTATACACTATATAGCTGCCATTCACCTTAATTTATCAGTAAAGGCGTGGTAGCTGCTTATAGGCAATGAGTGCCACAATTAACAAAAAGCCACAGAGTCAAGAAGGATTGTATTTGCAATGCAGAGGTGAATGCGCAAGCTGCGCTACGTTGTAGAGACAACTGGCAATTGAAAGACTGCTGCACTGGCAAGCGCGCGCTCGCTCTTCTCAAAAAGCGTAATACCGCAGACACGGCCCTTCACAAAAGCCAGATCGCTTACCACATGAAAGCCAGCCTTTTGGATACCACGACCGGAGGCAATATTGCTGGGCATGTAGCCAATCCAGAAACGTTCAAAGGATTGTTCCTGCTGAATAATGGTTTGGAGCAAACGCGGATAAATTCCCTGCCCTCGCCAGGCGGGAAGCGTCCGAAAACTATGGAGATAGCAATTGCCTGCGGGAAGCGCAAAGTACATCCCCAGGTCGCTAATACTCCCTTCTTGCGTTGCTACCCAACCATAAGCCACGGGCGCCTCGCCCATAAAGGCCAGGTAGGGCCGATTTCCCTCCTGCAGGCGAGGAGTAATAGCTTCTAGAGGGCGATTGGTAACTTGGGAGATTAAGTGGATATCGCTTGAAAGATGCGCAGAGAAAGTTGGCAGCGGCGCAAGATCAGGCAAGGGATCGCCACGCCACCAGGTAGCAAACGTCATTGAACAATAGACCTCCTTGAGTGAGACAGTAGTCATTATACATTGCAGACTGAACAAAAGCCAATCTCCCCATTGGCAGCACGCGGGGCCTGGGGCTCTCGCGTGCTCACGCTCTGCGTGCGATTATGAGCTTTCGGCAGGCAGCGTAATGAAGAAGGTTGAGCCACGGCCCTCGGTAGCCCCAAACCAGAGCCGCCCACCATGGCGTTCTACCAGTTCTCGGCAAAGATAGAGGCCCAGACCTGTACCAGCAATGCCATACGCCCGCGCGTTAGCCGCCCGCGTAAAGCGATCAAAGATATCTACCTGTGATGGCTGCGGAATACCAATCCCATAATCGCGGATACTGATTAGCACATCATTAGCCCTGACATCCTTACGCAGCGTTATCTCTATCGGACCGCCCTGTGGGCTATACTTAATCGCATTCCCGATCAAATGGCTCAAGACTTGCTCGATGCGCACAGGATCAACCGAAACAAACAGACGTTCCAACGAAGTGAAGATCATCAATGTATGACGGCTCGTCGAATCCTGCAGGCGAGCCACCACCTGCCGAACCAGCGCCACCAGATCGGCTGACGAGCGCTGCAAGGTCAACAGGCCAGCTTCCAGGCGCGTCACATCGAAGAGATCATCGGTCAGCTCAGTCAGATAGACCGAGGCATTCAGAATACTACGTATGGCCTCCAGTTGCCACTCGGTGAAGGCAACGCTATCCTCGCGTACAGCCTGTTGCACCAGCGTCTGTGCAAAATCCTTCACGAGGCCCAATGGCTCCCGCAGCTCCTGAGCAATCAAGCTAATAAACTGATCCTTCAGCTGCTCTCCCTCATGCAAGGTCGTTACATCCTGCATTACGACAAGCGCTGCCACATCCAGTTCATTAGCCGCCTCCTCAGGCTCATCGGTTATCAGTAGGCTTAACAACTCTCCACTCAGTCTTACCGCGTTTATCAGCACCGGAACAGACTTATTATCCTGACGCCTGATCGCGACCCAATGGTCATGCACAGGCCGACCGCTACGAATGACGCGAAAGGCCGCCATCTGTTCCCTATCTTCCTGGCTGCCATCATGCTTAAAAACAGCCAGGCGCTGCTGCTGCAGGAACTCTTGCATAGGTTGCCCGATTTGCCAGAGCGCCCCCCAGAGCTCGGCAGCAGCCCGATTAATAAAAACCAGCCGAGCATCCTGTCCCCGCACGAGATACACGCCATAGGGCAACTCATCAAGGATCAGCTGCAACATAGCCCGCCGCGCATCATTCTCCTGCGCGCGCCGACGCTCAACCTGCTCAAGAAGATAGCGCTCCGTCACATCGCAACAGACCACCACGGCCCCAAGCACCTGGCCCTGATTATCTATGATAGCTCTGGCAGAGATATGCACATGGCGCGGATCCTCATGCCCCTTGCGCGCATAGATATGCACCAACTGGCCAGGATTAAGCTCCTCACCCTGGAAAACGCGCACCAGCGGCCAACGCTCAGACGGCAAGAGGTTTTCCTGCTCATCATAGGCGCAGACATGGATACCTCCCGGATCAATAGAAAAAGGCATTCCTGGCAGGTATTCCCCGGCAAATAGCTCTCGGCCAGCCGTATTGACATAAATCGGCTGGCCCAAAGTATCATAGACATAGACAGCATCGTCCATATGCTCAAAGACTGCCTCAAGCAGAGTAACGCGCTCCGCCAATGCGCGCCCTTTCTGCTGCTCGTCAGTAATATCGGTCCCCACACACATCAGCTCATAGAGCTCGCCATCCGGTTCGCGCAATGGCAACAGGCGCACGCGAAAAACGCGGAACTGCCCATCGTAGCGTCGGATTCGACACTCTATAATCTCTTCCGCATCAGCCCCCGTGGCCATTGCAGTACAGGCCTCCTTGATTCGCTGCTGGTCCTCGACATGTACAGCAGCCAACCAGCTCCACATAGACTCGCTGGCTTGCCCTGTGAAAGCCAGCCAGGCTGCATTATCCTCTTGCGCCTCTTGCCTTTCCGCCACAAACCAGAGCAGATCAGCAGTCGCAGCAGCCAGGGCGCGCAAGCGATCAGCGCTGTGTTTAGGGCTCATCCTCTGGGATATGGCCGCTTGATCTGAAAGCGCATCATCCCCTTCTCCGGGAGGACCCATAAACTGCTGCTCGTGCTCCATCGTACCTTTCCTCGCCGGCATATTTAGTTGACCAATACAATGACATTACCAGGAACCAGGATTTTTGCATGATACTCCCCATAGAGATGTTGCATACTTGAGCTATGTGCAACGAAGAGGCAAGGCAATAAGCATCCATGCTTCTCTGACTACACATTTGTTACGGACTTCTTTCTTTTAACGACTCAGCTATATAGTAAAGCACCTGAGCACACCGCGTCTACGAAGCATGACCCCCTTTTTGTTCAGGCAGGCCAGACCGCCGCCCCAAAAAGCCTGATCCCGGCTCTGAAGGCAGAATTGCCCATTGTTCCTCTCTGCTATACTACTATATAATGATGATACACTAGCCCATTTTGCGAGGAAGCATTACATAATCTTGCTAGCTCTATCTCCCAACTTCATTTGTGCCTCAGAAAAGTTAACTACAACGCGTCTGTCAGGAAATCGTGGAGAAACCTCTCAGGGTTGAAGTGAAGTCAAAAACTCTTTATTATTGTAGCATAATCATGTTTAATGAGGTATAAGGAACAGAAAAATGATTGACAAAAGAAACGTATTTGACGAGGAAGTCTTTACTTATCGCCTCACTAAGGACAATAAGGTCTTTCTCTTCTGGTACAATAAACATGTCAAGACCTTAAAAGGACCTGAAGCTCAGAAATTTCTTCGCCAGATCGCCGGGGCCGAAAAAACAGAGCAACAGCTTATCATGGCGAAGCTGACAGGCAATTTTAAACGCGGTAATGAGCGTTAAGTCACAAAAGTTCCTACTGCAGCAAGAAACGCTGAGGAGTACTATGAGCGAACACATTGCAATCAAGCGCGCCTACGATGAGCCCGCAACAGAAGATGGCAAGCGCATCCTCGTTGATCGGCTCTGGCCGCGCGGCCTCTCTAAAGAGCGGGCTCACATCGACTTATGGTTAAAAGAGGTAGCTCCTAGCAGCGAATTGCGCAAGTGGTTTGGCCACGAGCCAGAAAAATTCGCCGAGTTCCGCCGGCGCTATACCGCCGAACTCAGCGCCGGCCAGGGCCAGCAAGCACTCGACCAGCTCGCCGCAATAGCCCGGCAAGAACCTCTTACTCTCGTATATGCCGCGCACGATAGCGCTCACAATAACGCTGCCGTGCTGCGGGAGCTACTCAGTCAGGTTCATTAGCCTGATCCTCAGTTTTGGGGAGAGCCGGCTCACTCCTTCCCAAAACTGGGCCCCATGCCGCCAACAAACTGCACCATAATTAACCCTTCCACCTAGCCCACAGCTCAACCCGGAAATCGCCTTAAAAATCCCTTAAAATCACCCTTGGGTTTGCATTCACCTATGTTTACAAGCTACTATTTCATATGAAACGTCGTGATATATGTATTGTGCAGCAACGTGAATCGTTCTATCATGCGATGTCAAAGCATATCTGTCAAGAACAAAAGTCATACTATCTAGCTTGCTATCATGGAGATGATAGGAAATAAGACAACAACAATACTCTCCTCTCTAGAAACTGGAAGGAATAAGTAATATGGCACAATCCTCTGTACAGGCCACCATGCAAGAGACGCGCGCGGCTCAACCGAGCCCCGGCAAACGGCGCAGCAACCTGCGCCTGCGCTCTATTTTCTATGGCATTCTGGCGGCAATTGTTGTTACAGCGCTGATCGCCATAGGGTCGCGTGGCTTCCATTGGTTTGATGCAGCGCTGATCGGCTACGCAGTCGCGACAGTCTTCGCGGTTGCCGCCGTCACCTATAAGTATTCGTTCTGGCTCATGCGCCCTCCCACAGGCCGCTACTGGAAAAGAAGCTGGCAACTATTTCTCTCCTATGCCAACTTTCGGCGTTATACCACACTGATTCCAGGAGCGATAGGCGATCTTTTCGTCCAGAGCTTTATTCGTAGACGTGGGCTCTACCGCTGGCTAACGCACCAGTGTATCTTCTGGGGCGTTATACTCTCCTGTCTTATCACGTTCCCGCTGACCTTTGGCTGGCTGCGTTTTACGCAGACTACTACCGGACTCTATCAGGTCTGGTTCTTTGGCTTTCCGTTGATTGTATTTCCAGTGGCCTCGGTACAGGGCTTTGTGCTCTACCACGCGCTGGATATCACAGCCCTGATCCTCTTTGTAGGTCTGGTTCTGGCCTTTCATCGACGCTTTCACGATCTTGCCTTGATTGCCGTTCAACGCTTCCGCTTCGATCTGGTTCCGTTGGCGCTCCTGATGGCTATCGCCGTCACGGGCCTGGCTCTCACTGCAGATAGCTCATGGCTGCGCGGCTCCTATTACTGGTATATCTCACTGGTCCACGAGGCCGTCGTTGTCCTCTGGCTGATTTCGCTCCCATTCGGAAAATTCTTTCATCTGATCGAGCGACCGGCAACAGTTGGTATCGAGCTTTACTGGCGCACCGGCGAAGAGACTGAGAAGCAGCACTGTGCACGCTGCGGCCAGGAGTTCGCGCCTGTACGCTTCATTCAGGACCTGAAGAAAACGCTTTACGAAGTTGGCGAGAACTACACGTTGCGCGATACTCCTGCCTTGCCAGAACAGAAGCTAGCCGCCAACGCTTCGCCGCTGGAACGCGAGACGAGTAAGCTGTGGTGGCAGGATCTCTGTCCCAGCTGCAAGCGGGTGATGCGTGGGCAAGCAAATCTCGCAGCCCTTGGACGCGAGGGAAACAAGTTTTTATAACGCCTGCAGTGTAATGAAGTTATATATGTCTTGCCTACTTCAGCAGCTTTATGGGCCAGGCATATATCCCGATATTGTAACAAACCAACACCAGGACAATCTCGCCCGAGCTTGTCTGATTGGGCCTGTGCGATGATTGCCAGCTTAGATTGGAAATTCCATATGAGTGTAGATAAAGGTATCTTCCGTCGAAACAAGCAAGCGGAGACGTTCGACTTTCACTCAGGTCAGCGACCGGCACACTGGAAGTCGGAAGAGCAGATAGACCGTTATGTCCCAACCCACTGCTGCTATTGTGGCGTGCAGTGCGGTATGTATCTTAAAGTGGCCAATGGCAAAGTGGTTGGCGTAGAACCCCGGGCCGATTTCCCGCTCAATCATGGCATGCTCTGCCCCAAAGGTTCAACCGCTTATCAGACAGTGAACCACCCTGACCGTCTGACATACCCTCTAATGCGCCGTAATGGCAAAGACAGCCCTTTGGAACGCGCCAGCTGGGATGAGGTCCTCGACACTATCGCCAGGCGCTTTCGTGAACTACAGGCCCAATATGGCAATGATACTGTGTCTATTTACAGTGGCTCTTCAATGACCAACGAGAAATGCTATCTCATGGGCAAGTTTGCCCGTGTTGCGGTAGGCACGCGCCATACAGACTATAACGGCAGGCTGTGTATGTCTTCGGCTACCGGGGCCAATGAGCGCTCGCTGGGCATAGATCGCGCGGCCAATCCGATCAGCGACATGCTGCACGCCGACTGTATCTTCGTGATCGGGGCCAATGTCGGTGAATGCTTCCCGATCACCACAAGCTATCTATGGCAAGCACGCGATCGCGGCTGCAAGCTGATTGTCGCCGATCCGCGCCAGACGCCAATCGCCCGTACCGCTGATGTCTATCTCCCCTTGCGCTCAGGTACCGATTCGGCTCTGCTCAATGGCATGCTGCACGTGATCGTGAAAGAGGGGCTTATCGACGAAGATTTTATTCGCGAGCGCACAAACGGCTGGGAAGAGACGATGGCTCTGGTCGAGCAATATCCGCCCGAGCGCGTGGCCAAAGTCTGCGGCCTGCGGCCCGAAGCCATCGTTGAGGCGGCGCACATGTACGGACGAGCCAATGCGGCGCTGATCTACACGGCACGCGGCCTTGAGCACCAGAGTAAAGGGGTTGATAACGGAGTTACGGCGGCCAATCTGGCCCTGGCTACCGGCAACTTTGGTCGCCCAGGTGCCGGCTACGGCACCCTGACCGGCCAGGGCAATGGTCAGGGTGGGCGCGAGATGGGCCAGAAGGCCTCGCAATTGCCAGGCGAACGCGACGTCGAAGATCCGGAGGATCGGGCCTACATCTGCTCCGTCTGGGGCATTGATGAGAAGGATCTGCCCCATTCTGGCTATCCGGCGACCCTGATGATCCCGGCCATGCTGCGCCAGGAGATACGCGCCTGCTTTATGATCTGCTCAAACCCGATGGTCTCGCTGCCCGATCAACATACAGTCGAGCGCGCGCTGCGCGGCCTCGATCTGTTTGTGGTCACCGACTTCTTCCTTTCGGAGACGGCCGAGCTTGCCGATATCGTCCTGCCAGGCTCCGTGTGGGCCGAGGACGAGGGTACCGTGACCAGCTTGGAAGGGCGTGTCATTAAATATAACAAGGCCGTTGAGCCTCCCGGCGAGGCACGGGTTGATTGGGAGATTGTATGCGACCTGGCGCGGCGCCTGGGTAAAGGCCAGTACTTTGATTTTCACTCGGCGCGCGACATCTTTAACGAGCTCCGCAAGTGCACAAAAGGGGCCAAATCCGATTACTGGGGCATCACTTATGAGAAGATTGCCGAGCAAAACGGGGTCTTCTGGCCCTGCCCGAGCGAGGACCATCCAGGCACGCCGCGCCTTTACGAAAAGCGCTTCGGCTTCCCTGATGGCAAAGCACGCTTCCATCCAA
The DNA here is from genome assembly GCF_004208415.1 of Ktedonosporobacter rubrisoli. Classification (GTDB taxonomy): domain Bacteria; phylum Chloroflexota; class Ktedonobacteria; order Ktedonobacterales; family Ktedonobacteraceae; genus Ktedonosporobacter; species Ktedonosporobacter rubrisoli. The sequence goes on from NZ_CP035758.1 coordinate 5,657,148, forward strand.
TTCCCTATATTCCGCCGGCCGAAGAGCCCAACGCCGAATATCCCCTGGTGCTGACTACCGGGCGCGTGATCTACCACTACCTCTCGGGCAACCAGACTCGCCGCACACCATTCCTCAAGGAGATGGCGCCGTATCCCTGGGTTGAGATACATGAGCTGACGGCCGCGCGCCTAGAGATCAACGATGGCGATTGGGTTACGGTTAGCACGCGGCGGGGCGAAATGACGGCCCCGGCCCTTGTCGTGCGTTCGATTCGCCCCGATACGCTGTTTATTCCTTATCACTACGGGCATACGCAAGCAGTTAATCAGCTTACTAATCCTGTATTGGAGCCGATGCTGAAGATTCCTGAATACAAAGTATGTGCCGCAAAGGCAGTTCGGGCCAGCCAGAGGCCGGATTGGGCTAAAGATATAGACGTCCATGAGCTCATTGAGGCCCGCAAACATCGGCATGAATTGCCGATGGCGCAAAACAAACCGGTCCCGACGTTTCGTTAGCATCTCGGGAAGAGCAGATCAGGCCTTTTATAGATATGTATAAGTCGCAGCAAGGCTGATGCGGCTTGTGCAGGAGCAGAGGGCAAAGATGTCGGTAGCCGGGATACAAGGCTCTGGCTTTGCCCCAACGGCTCGCCCGCCCTGAGATAAGAAGGTTAAGTAAAAAATATGGTTGATACGATTAAAAGGATCTTCCTTGATCCTTCACGCTGTATAGGATGCCGCTCTTGTGTTGCAGCCTGCCGCGAATGCGACACGCACAAGGGCGAGAGCATGGTTTATATTGATTATGTCGAGCGCCACAACACAGTGGCCACCTCGCCGTCGCTGTGTATGCACTGCGAAGATCCCCTGGCACCCTGTGCTCAGGTATGCCCGGCACAAGCCATTCTGGTTAGCCCCGATGGAGTAGTGCAGTCAGCCGATGAGACGCGTTGTATCTACTGCGAAAACTGCGGTTATGCCTGTCCCTTTGGGATTCCCAAATTTAACATGGCAGGCCACTATATGCAAAAGTGCAATCTATGCTACGACCGCACAAGCCAGGGGAAAGGTCCCATGTGCGCTACAGTCTGCCCTACCCAGGCAATCTTCTACGGCACATATGAGGACTGGCTTGAGGCCGGCCGCGGTAGGCAGGGAGCCAAACCAGTCAATACTTTCTACTTCGGTCATCAGAGAGTACGCACGCGCAACTACGTGGTCATGACGCAAGAGGATGAAGGGCTAGACCTCCTCGCGCTGGTGGAAGAGGCAAATCTAGGTCAGGGCATGCACCTGCCCGCTCCGACTGCCAACGACAATTATGAAGAATGGGTCCCCGCCGAGACTGCCGGGATACCAGAGCGGGCAGCACCACCACAACCCTGGACGCCACGCACGCCTGAGCCGCAACCCGGACGCGAGCCGGTGCCCAGTCATTCGACCAATAGAGTAGCAGAACCCATTTCAGTAGTGCGTGTGCCTACGAACTTTTAATGAAGGAGACAAGATGATACAAGAAGTAGATCCACAGTCGGAGGCCACGAAACAACGCAGGTCCACAGGGGAGGCAAATCCGCCTGCTCGGCGCAATGAAGAATGGCGCGAAGAGTTCCCTTATCCCTGGGATGAAGACGAGATTGTGACGAGACGCGATACGCTGCGCTTCTTACTTGGCGGCTCAGGGGCGCTCTTTGCCGCCACTGGCATTCTGGCTATCTTAGGCAATCTGCCCAAGGGGCCTGACGTCCAGGCAGTTCCGGTAGCCAAGTTGGGCGAGCTTAAGGAGAACGAGTGGAAGGTGTTTGATTTTCCCGATCAGTATGCCCAGGGCATTCTTATCAATTTACCGCGCAAAGGACTTGTAGCTTATAGCGATGTCTGCACCCATCTCTCATGTGCGGTGGTCTACCGTGAAAACGGAACCCTGCATTGCCCATGCCATGAAGGTCTCTTCGATGCCAGTACAGGCAACGTTCTGGCCGGTCCCCCAACGCGTCCCTTGCCCCTTATCGAGCTGGCAATTGAGGGCGATACGATCTATGCCGTCAAGGTGGTGCCAAGATGAGCAAACGCATCCAAATCCATCAACCAGTCGCCAACCCCGATGATCCGCCGGTGCAAAAACCGCCGCAAGGACCCAAGGGTCCCTTGCCTGGCCCCAATTATCTGGGTCTGGCCGGGCGTATTGCGATTGTACAGGGGCAAGTCTTTATCGTGGCGATCATTCTCATCGCACAGCTCTGGATTATCACTGATGCCCTGTATGAGCTACTTTCGGGGCGGACAGATTCGCTGGGCTGGCTGACCCTGGTAAGTGCGATAGGCTTTGCCTTGGCCTTGCTTGTAACTTTCTGGCCACGGCGAAGCATCGAGGGATCGTAAGGCTCGACATCGCCTATAACGAGCCCCGCTATTGACTATCGCGGGTATGCAGAAACAAACCTGCGATAGTCACGTTTGAGCGTCCCTTAAGAAAAGAGCAAAGGGTATTATTTTTGCCAAAAGGAAATGCTATGGACCCAGAGACCCGCCCACCATCACAGCCAACACAAGCGAAACCGACATCTCCTTTACCCCCAGGCTATGCTCGCATTGATCGCGAGCATCCTATTGGAGGCCAGATGTCGGATATCGTACAGGGCCTCTTTACGAGAACACGCTTGCCCTGGCTGCTCCAGCATCACTCGCAGGTCGCCGTGCTTGCCATCTTTAGCTTCATCAATGGCTGTATCAGTATCGGACTGATGTCCATTCTTGCTGTTATTACCGGCTCGCCCTTCATCTTTCCCTCGCTCGGCCCTACTGCATTCCTCTTTTTCTATACGCCAACCGCGCCCAGCGCTTCGCCACGCAATACGCTGGTTGGTCACGCCGTTGGCGCTCTAGCAGGCTATCTCAGCCTGATAATTACCGGCCTGACAACGGCAGGACCCGCGCTCTCGGTCGGGGTTACCTGGCCACGCGTCTTTGCGGCAGCACTCTCGCTCGGGCTCACGGCTGGCGTTATGGTTCTGCTCAAGTCGCCTCACCCTCCCGCTGGCGCTACCACGCTGATCGTTTCGCTTGGTATCCTCAAGGAGCCCTGGCAACTGCTACTGCTCATGATTGCCGTGCTTCTACTTACCTTACAGGCTATCGCGATTAACCGGCTGGCAGGCATTCCCTATCCACTCTGGAGCCCACTGCGCAATCCGCCTGCCGATCTGGGCAAAGGAACCTGATAGGGAAAAGCTTTAGCCGGGGCAGCGTTGCTTGAGTAAATGCGCAAGCACATGGTATGCTTAGAAGAGATGTTCTTATCTTCAAGACAGATCAGGAGCTTGCATGCAGTCATTTTCGTCAATTGCCTCCGCTGACAGCCAGGCACATAGAGATCAGGAGTGGCTCTTTGGCTGGGACCCAACGCCGGGAATTGTCTCGGTCTGGGCCCAGCGCGACGGTCGCGCCATCATCTGGAGGCGTGACGGCGAGAAGGTTCACGCTTCTACGGCTCGCTTTCGCCCCTGGCTGCTCGCTACACACCTGCAAGATCTCGCGCACCTGGGACCGGCTTTGCAAGAGGATAACGAGCGCGCCGGCATCAGCTACCAGCGCTTAACTGGCCCAGAGGGCTCTTATCGCTATTTGCTCTCTTCCTACGATGGGCGCAGGCTGGAACGCGCTGTACTTGACGGAGCAACCCGCCGCCTGGGCCAGCCTGTGCAAAGCATCAATAGCCTGACCGAGACCTATTATCGAGTTGGCCCGGTGGAGCAATATCTTATCCAGACCGGGTGCGTCTATTTCCGTGGGCTGACCTACGAGAATCTCTATAGGCTCCAATTCGATCTGGAAACCACGGCTCTCGATCCCCATCGCGGGCGCATTTTCCTGGTTGCCATACGCGATAATCACGGCTTCGAAAGCATATTGGAAGCGCCGCGACCCGAAGATGAGAAGCAACTGATTGTTGATTTGTGCGAGCTGATACGCACAAAAGATCCCGATGTGCTGGAGAATCATAATCTCTTTGGCTTCGACCTGCCTTTTTTGGAGCAGCGCGCCAGCAAACTTGGCGTTCCACTCTTGCTCGGTCGGCGCGGCGCTCCACTGCCATTGGAGCGCTATCAGGAAACGCTGGCAATCGGTCCCGAAGCCCGCAAACGAACGCGCTACAGTGTGGCGGGTCGCGAGCTTATCGATACGCTTGATGCTGTGCGTCGCCACGACTTTGTGGTGCGCGATATGCCCAGCTATAGCCTCAAAGATGTTGCGCGCTACTTCGGCATCGCCTCAGCCGAGCGCGTGTATATCGAGGGCAGCGCTATCTTCGAGACTTATCGCCGCAATCCTGAAATGGTTAAACATTATGCTCTAGATGACGTGGCTGAGGTGGATGGTCTCTCCCTGCGCCTGCTCGGAGCTCCTTTCTCCCTGGCAAGTATGGCTCCCCGCCGCTACGAGCGCCTGGCCTCGGCTGGTCCGGCGATGGGCATTCTCGAACCAATGCTTGTGCGCGCCTATCTGCACACAAATACGGCCTTGCCCTGCCAGAGCGGGCAGCAGCCCACCGATGAGAACTTGCATGCCGGAGGTGCGGTTCATCTTTTCGAGTCTGGCATCGCTGAGCATGTGGTTAAGGCCGACGTGGCTTCGCTGTATCCCTCGCTCATGCGCACCTTCCAGATCGGCCCGGCCAGCGATCACCTGGGCGTTCTGTTAAGCATCCTGGGGCGCCTTACCGATCTCCGCCTGACGCATAAGGCTGCGGCACGCACTGCAGACGAGGGCTCGGTCGAGGCAAGACACCACGAGGCGACCCAGGCCGCAATGAAGATTCTTATCAACGCTGCCTATGGCTATATGGGCGCTGGCTCTATGGCGCTCTTTGCCGATAACCGGGCCGCCGGTGAGGTCACGCGACGCGGGCGCGAGATCCTCACACAGGTCCTCGATGCGCTGCGCCAGCGCGGTATGGCCCTCATTGAGGCCGATACTGATGGCGTGTATTTCGCCGTTCCATCTGATTGGAGCGAGGAGCAGGAGCGGGGTCTGGTCAGGGAGATTGGGGAAGAGCTTCCTAATGGTATTCGGCTGGAATATGAGGGGCGCTATCGTGCGATGCTCAGCCACGAGGTGAAAAATTATGCCTTGCTTACCTACAGTGGCCGCTTGATAGTTCACGGCGTGGCTCTGCGCTCCAGCCGCACGGAACCCTTTGGTGAGCGTTTTTTACGCCAGGCCCTCACTTGCGCGATGACTGGCGATATCGTGAATCTGCACAACATCTATCTGGAAATCGTCTATGCTCTGCGCCAACGCAAATTGCTAGCTACCGATCTGGCTACCCGCGTGCGCCTTTCCAAAACTCCCGAAACGTATATGGCCGCGCGCGCAAATCATCCCGAGCCAGCCTACGAGGCGCTGCTTAATGCCAGGCGCACGCAATGGTACCCCGGCGAGCGCGTACGCTTCTATCGGACCAAAGGCAAGCGCTATATATGGCTTCCAGAAGAGACGGCTGAGACCGCTACCTATAACGATTGGCAGGAAGAAAAGGGACAGAATGCCTTGCCATCTCATGACGAGGTGGCTCAGCGCCGCGATTATGATGTCGACCACTATCTGCAAGTCCTCGTGACGTCCTATGCCGCACGCTTGCGTAAAGCCTTTGCCCCAGACGATTTTGCCCAGCTCTTTCGCCTTGACGGCCAGCCTGGCTTGTTCGATCAGCCAATTGAGAATATTCAGCCACGCTGGATTCGTTGCCGATCAGCCGAGGTAAAATGATCTCTCTCTATGTGGGCTAGATGCTGCTGCCGTCTTTCGGCATTATGGGCTTTTATGGGTGCGCTTGTCGCAGGTCTAGCAGGTAAAGATGCTCTCGTTCATCATAATAGAAGGGTATTTTGTTGTGCTGAAGCCAGTTTACACATTGCTCAAAAAGATTATCCGCGAGGCGCTTTTCGCCAGGTGTGGATGTCATTTGCTGCAATAGTCTTGCCTGGTTGAGCTGATCAAGGATTAAAAGTGTCTGCTCTCTTGATGGCTTCTTGACTTCATGATCAGTGCTGTTACGTTTAGGCATATAATTTCCTTACCTTCACTACCAGGTTGTTTCAAAGTTGTTGAAAGGGTGATATCCGCAGATGCTCGCTTGTCGCGGGCTCTATGTATCTATCCTCCGACAGCGATCCACAGGGAAATGCTGTCGTGTCGAAATAGATAGCAAAAACCAGTTGAGAAATATGTCTTCTTTGCTATCCAATCAGGCGTTGATATATCTCTACGATGGTCTCTCTGGCCGCCTGCTCGCCCATCAGTTTCTCCAGCCGCTCCTGGTAATTTCCAAGCTGTTTATAGCGAGAGTGGATAATATCATGCCTGGAGGCTACGGCAAAGCCGCTGAGGGCTCTATGTAGCGCCTCACATTCCTCCTCAATCTGCTGACGTACACGCGCAACTTCGCTTTCCTGCATGGCTCGTTTCCTTTCCATTAGCCTTTTTCAATCCATAGCCAGCGTTGCACATTCCACTTTTGGCAGGAGTATCAATTGAGCAAGCGGAATCTTGTGCAACACTCCCAATAGATAGCTAGTTCCGCCTACCTGTTTTTATCCTCCACTTACCTGCTATCATTTTAATCATAAATAACACTATAATATCGTCAAATATTGATAGCTTTTATATACAAATCATATTAGTGTCTGCTTGTTGCAACACATGTAATAAATACGTACACTCTGACTAAAGAGGATAAGTGGTGTTTGAGAGAACATATGCAAGAAAATCATTGGTGGATCAAGCTAGGCTTTCCACCTTTCCCCCAGGGGAAAGATGGCTTCCCGTGCCCGGGACCAGTCACCAGGTACTATCGCCAGCAGACGCAACGCGCGGATGGGAAACCCTGGACGCAGAAAGATTTGGCCTACACTCTTGGCATTTCAGTCCAGCAAGTAGGCAACATGGAGAGCCATGATATTGGCTTTACGCTAGAAAGAAGGCGCTTTCTAGCGCAACAGTTCCATATTCCCACTATGCTCTACGGCATAGTCACGCTGGAGGAGGTCGCTGCGCAGTTTGAAGAGTGCTTCCTGCTCTTTGAAAAAGGCAAGGATGGCTTCCCACGCCCGGGGCAGGTCACCAAGCACTATCGCTACTTGAAATTACACAGTGATGAGCGACCGTGGACGCAGAAAGATTTAGCATATGTTCTGGAGATTTCAGTACAGGAAGTAGGCAATATGGAGAATCGCGATACAGGTTTTACCCTGGAGAGACGGCGCTTTCTGGCCAGACTATTTGGAGTTCCGGCCGCCCTGTATGGCCTTATCACGCTTGAAGAAATTTTAGAGCATATTGAAAGACAACAATTTCCCCAGCAGCACTCATCAGTTCTACACTCTCTAGGAAGCACTATCGATCTCAAGGAGTTCCAAATAGCGCTAAGAAAGCATCAGAACACCGACCATGCGCTTAGCGCCCAGGGGGCAATTCCAGAACTTTCTATGCGCATAAGCAAGCTACAAAACGCTATCCCTTCCCTCTCAGGAGCGGAGAAGCAGCAAGGATATATTGTGTTAAGCAACTATCATCAATTTCTGGCGCTCTTGCTGCGGGACATGCAAAACTTTTCAACAGCGCTTCCCCATCTAGACAAGGCTCTCTTATTAACAAGCCAGTTAGCGGGCCGCCAGAGTTACGAATTACGTGCGCTCGCCCTTGATCGGCGCGGCACGGTGCTGCTCGACAAGGGCATGGTAACAGGCGATAGGCAATTATATATCGAGGCTGCCGACAACTACAAAGAGGCTCTTCGCTATGAAGCCCATCTCTCTTCTTCAGTTTTGGGGGCTCTTCTCTTGCGTGGCGGCCACGCCCTGGCACTCATAGCCAGCAGCGAACAAGAGCATACAAGAGCCTTGCAGATGATCGATCGGGCTACGCGCATAGCACGTCCGGGTGACGATCCCTATGGCCTGAAGATCGATCGCGAACGCTGCCACATCGACAAAGGGGCTGCACTCATTGCCCTGGGCCATCCTCAGGATGCCATCGATGAATTAACATGTGTAGCTGATAACCCAACCTTTAAGCGCCGTACCGCCTATCGGGACATTCTCCTGGCTCAAGCATACCTACAAAAGCATGAATATAGCTATGCTGCATTCCTGGCCACAACGGCGCTCCCTGAGATTCAGGGGATTAATTCGAGTATTAATCTCCAGCGAATCATTGATATCTATCAACATTTAAAACTGAGTCCTGGTAAGGATGATCTTGAGGTGGCCAGGCTAGAGTGGCGCCTCCGGGCCCGCTAAGGCAAGTTCTAGCTGCCCATCTCCAGTTTTCAGAGCTCGCTCTTTCGTCAAGCAAGCGCAGCCGTCTCTTTCAGCAGTGCGCAAAACGCCTGGGCCACGGGGAAATGTCGGAAAAATGTCATAAAAATGTCGTGGCCATGTCTACCGATCTGCGCTAGAATAGGCAGAGCTGACCTGGCAAACTGCTTCTGCATATCGTTATTGGGGATCACTCGCTATAGCGTACGGGACCGTCCGCGCGGCTCTGCCCATTCTATACAGGCCTGGGGAGAACCCTCGCTGCTTATCACGCTAAAAGCGAGATCTCTGAGGGCTCCCTTGCAGGCACTATGTACAGCCAAATTTGCTATGAGGGGCTCTTCTCGACGCGCCGAGGATACTTAGTGAGGACCCTGAAAGCCATTGGCGCGTCGTGCTATAATAGTATAGGCATTTGCTTTTCGGCTCCTGGCTCTTCACCATTGCCGCTGCACATAGCCCCCTGGGTCAGCTTTCAGCCCTTACGCAAATTATGTTATCGATCTCTGCTTAGGGACGTGTAAAGAGTATGGATATAGTTTTTATTGATACACCGGAGACAAGCGATGTTGCCGGACTGTGGTCAGCTTACCAGCATCGCGAACAACTGCTCACCATCCTGCGCCAGGCTTCACAGAAAGCCGCTATGCTGCACCACAAGGTGCTTGCCAGTCTCACGCTTCCCCTCGCTTCAGGAAATGCTCTGCTGCTTTTTAGAGCTCTTAAACATATGAGGTTGGGAGAAACTTTCTTCTGGGCCCGTCCCGAGGAACAACGAGCCTTCGTGGGGTCAGGCGTTGCCTTCGCCATAGAGACGACAGGTGCAACGCGCTTCCAGTCTGCAACATGTGCATGGCGCGATCTGCAGGCCAAGGCCGTAATTGAGTATAGCCCCCAATGTGCTGACATTGGTGGCCCTTTGCTTTTTGGTGGCTTTGCCTTTGATCCTTTACGTCCTCGCACGCGACTCTGGGCTAACTTCCCTGACGGGCTTCTGGTCTTGCCCCACCTCTATTTCCACTACACCGGCACTAGAGCTGCACTTACGCTCAATCAACTTGTTTCCGCATATGACGATGTTGAGCTCCTGGCTGATGAGATCGTGGGGCAATTACAGGGTCTGCACGCTACCATAGCTGACATTGCGGAATCACAGCTGAGTACGGATGGGCCAGATGTACAACTTATTGCACAGGATATCCTGCCAGCCCCTGTATGGATTAACAAGGTAGCGGAGGCGGTGAAGAGCATCAGGCAGGGGGCTTTTGAGAAAGTCATCATGGCCCGCGGCATACAGGTTGTCAATAAGGAGGGGGACTTCGATCTCAGCACGACGTTACAGCAGCTCTGCGAAACCTATCCAGAAGCGCATATCTTCGCTTTCCAGCGTGGTCAACAGACCTTCATCGGTGCTACGCCTGAACGCCTCCTGCAAACGCAGCATGAGCAGTTACTCACCATGGCTCTTGCTGGCTCCGCACCGCGCGGAGCTACCGAGGAGGAAGACAGGCAGATTGGGGAGGAACTGCTGAACAGCGAGAAGAACCAGATTGAGCATAAGATCGTTGTGGCCACGATACGCGATACCCTCTCTGCACTCTGCTCAGAGATACGTTTGGAGGGCACCCCTCGCCTACTGCGACTCAAAAATCTTCATCATTTGATAACGCCGATTGTTGGTACTCTGCATCCCGATCGCTCAGCGCTTGAAGCTATTGAAAGTCTGGCTCCAACGCCTGCCGTGGGTGGCTCTCCGCGCGAGGCGGCCCTTGCATTTATTCGCGAGCATGAAGATCTGGATCGCGGGTGGTACTCTGGAACTGTTGGTTGGATCGATACGCACGGAAATAGCGAGTTCGCCGTTGCTCTGCGTTCGGCTCTGGTCAAGGGCAACGAGGCCACGCTCTTTGCTGGCTGTGGAATTGTGGCCGATTCTAATCCTCCTGGCGAATATACTGAGTCCTGCTGGAAGTTCCAGGTTATGCTGCGCGGCTTAGGCAGTAAGGATTGAGGGGAAAATATGTCAGGCATACCTACCCAGGAAGAGGATATTGCTAATCCCACCTACGCTTATGTAGGTGCATTTATTGATGAATTGCAGCGTGCTGGCATCCAGCATGTTGTTATCTGTCCCGGATCACGCTCAACTCCTCTTGCGCTAGCAATGGCTTCACAGCCAGCCTTGCGCATCTGGATGCATATCGATGAGCGCTCGGCGGCCTTTTTCGGGCTTGGCCTGGCTAAACAACTCCACCAGCCTGTGGCCCTTCTCTGCACATCAGGTACGGCAGCTGCGAATTTTCTTCCAGCAGTTGTAGAGGCCAACCTTACCCATATCCCGCTGCTGATCCTGACGGCCGATCGGCCTCACGAGTTGCGCGATTGTGGAGCTCCTCAGGCTATTGAGCAGAACCGGCTCTACGGCTCTCACACAAAGTGGTTTATGGATGTCGCGCTTCCCGAGGCCAGCGCGGCGGCGCTGCGCTATATTCGCACTATCGCCAATCGTGCAACGGCCCTTACAATGGCGATTCCTGCCGGTCCGGTGCATCTAAACCTTCCCTTTCGTGAGCCCCTGACACCCGATCCACTACCAGATCAGCCATTGCCCGAGGTAAGTCAGCGCTCGCCTCTCGCCTGGCATGGTCGTCCTGAGCATGCGCCCTACGTGAGAGTAAGCGATACTCCTCTAGGAGCCCTGGCCGCTGAGGAGCTTACGCGCCTGGCTGCACTTATAGGAACAAAGCCGCGCGGGCTCCTTGTGGTTGGACCTTGCGATAATCCTGCTCTAGCTGAGCCGCTTCTACAGATGGCCCATACGCTTCACTATCCCGTACTGGCCGATCCGCTCTCCCAGCTACGCGGCGACCCATCCGCGCAAAGTTCTGTACTTACTAGCTATGATGCCTTCTTGCGCATCGAGAGCTTCATCGCCCAGGCCGAACCAGAACTGATCATACGCTTTGGCGCTATGCCAACCTCCAAGCCCTTGCTCCTCTATATGAAGCGCTACGCCGTGTGCCCGCAGATCGTAATCGACGAACATGGTGGCTGGAACGATCCGACCCAGCTTGCCAGTGAGTTTATTCATGCCGACCCGCCCACGTTGTGCCGAGCACTGTCTAATCTGCTTATGGATGGAGCTGAGAGCTCGGCTGAAGCCAAACAGGCCTGGCTCACCAGTTGGCAGCACACGGACCAGCTCACGCGGCAAGCCCTGCTGACAAGTATGCACGATCTTCCAGCGCTCTTTGAGGGGCGTATCTTTAGCGAGCTCGCCGAACTATTGCCCGCAGAGAGCACGCTCTACGTGGGCAATAGCATGCCGGTGCGCGATCTCGATACCTTCTTCTGGCCGGATCAACGCCACATACGCTGCCTGGGCAATCGCGGCGCCAACGGGATCGACGGCGTTGTTTCCAGCGCCCTGGGTGCAAGTGCCGCCACTAGGAATAAGCAAGCTAGCGTGCTGGTCATTGGGGATCTTTCGTTCCTCCATGATCTCAATGGGCTCATTGCGGCCCATCTACACAAGCTCAGCCTTACCATTGTCCTTGTCAATAACGATGGTGGTGGTATCTTCTCGTTCCTACCGCAGGCGGCGCACCCTGAGCACTTTGAACAGCTTTTCGGCACACCGACCGGACTGGATTTTCGCCCGGCCGCGCAGATGTATGGGGGCAAGTTTCAACGCGTCAAGGACTGGCAAGGGTTCCGCGAGGCTATCAACGAGGGAATTGATCGCGGCGGTTTGCACATTGTCGAGGTTCCTACTGAGCGTAGCAGCAATGTACAGATGCACCGCCAGCTCTGGCAAGCAGTTGAGAAGGCCTTGCAAGCAGCAAGCGTAGCAAACGGAAGGTAGTCACAACCGATGCGGACTCAACGTCTCAAGATACACGGCCAGCACTTCGGGGCCGTGGTATGTGATGGTCGTCAAAACGACAAGGGCGGGACGCTCGTACTGCTGCACGGCTTCACGGGCAGTGCGGCCGGCTGGGGCGAGCTACTCACGGCATTTTCAACTTCTGGCCTGCGCGTCATTGCTCTTGATATGCTCGGGCATGGCCTGTCGGATGCCCCGAAAGAAGTTGAGCGCTACAGCATGGAGCATTGCCAGGCAGATATTATAGCAGTGCTACAGGAGCTCGGCGTGAGTCCAGGGACGGCGATCCTGCTTGGCTATTCGATGGGAGGACGCATTGCTCTGTATTGCGCTTTTTCGGACTTTTTCCGCGCGCTTGTGCTGGAAAGCGCTTCAGCGGGCCTGGCAACGGCTGAAGAGCGCGAACAGAGGCAGCGCAGCGACGCGGCCCTGGCCGAACGCATCGAGCGGATAGGGATCGAGGCCTTTGTGGCCTATTGGGAACAAATCCCTTTATTTGCCAGCCAAAAAAATCTGCCAGCTGAGCGGCGAGCCTCCCTGCACGCCCAACGGCTCAATAATCGGCCTCAAGGCCTGGCTAACAGTCTGCGCGGCATAGGTACAGGAGTGCAACCAGCTCTCCACGAACGCTTAAGCGAGCTCGATCTGCCAGTCTTGCTTATCACTGGCGCGCTTGACCCAAAGTTTTATACAATTGCTCGCCTGATGGCTCAGCGCCTTCCACAAGCGCAATTACATATCGTCGCCGGAACTGGGCACACTGTCCATCTGGAGCAGCCTGGGACCTTCGTTCAGCTGGTACAAGATTTCTGTACCACAGTGCTATGATAGATACTGAATCTCATAGTATTTTATATCATCAAAGGAGATAAATGGATGTCAATCAATTGGGAAAAAGTTCGCGATTACACCGACATTATTTTTGAGAAGGCCGAGGGCATCGCTAAAATTACGATCAACCGGCCCGAAGTGC